>NZ_AP043885.1:0-5263738 GCF_055391915.1 Conexibacter sp. JCM 18997
GAAGACCTCGCGAAACGCGGAGGCGTCGTAGCGGTAGCTCACGCGGGGACTCCTTTCATCAGGTGGCGCACCTGGTCCAGTTGCTCGTACTGCGCCAAGGGGTCGTCGCCCAGCGGCATGGCGACGATCTCGCGCACGCCGGCGGCGCGGAAGGCGTCCAGGCGCTCGGCCACCGTGGCGGCGTCGCCCAGCAGGGTCCAGCGCTCGACGCGCTCCAGCGGCATCGCGTACTGGCCCCGGACGTGGGCCTCGGCCTGCGCGCGGGCGCGGTCGGGGTCGGCGTCCACGCGCACGCCGACCAGCAGGGCCAGATCCGGGCGCGGGCGCCCGTGCTCGGCGGCCAGCACCTCCAGTTGCTCGGCCCGCTGGGCCAGCACGTCGGGCTCCAGCCACAGCGGCATCCAGGCGTCGGCCACGCGCGCGGCCCGCCGCAGCGCCGGTGCGCCCCGCCCGCCCACGTACAGCCGCGGCGGCGCGGCCATGGCCGGTTCCAGCCCGGGCGCCGCCCGTCCGGTCAGCAGGTCACCGAGCACGGCCAGGTTCGCGTCCAGTCGCGCGCCGCGCTCGCCGACGGGCACGCCGGCGGCGGCGAACTCCGCCGGGAACTCGCCACCCACCCCGACCCCGAGCGCCAGCCGGCCGCCCGACAGCGCGTCGACGGTGGCCAGCTGCTTGGCCGCCCAGGCCGGCTGGCGCAGCCCCAGCAGCAGCACGCTCAGGCCCAGGCCGATGCGCTCGGTGACCGCGGCCGCGGCGGCCAGGCAGGTGGGCGCGTCGAGCACGGGCGCCGGGCAGTGCAGGTGGTCGCCGGCCCAGGCCATGTCGAAGCCGAGCGACTCGGCCAGGCGGGCGGCCTGCGTCACCGGCGCCGACGCGCCGGTTCGGTGCGGGTCGAAGGTCGGCAGCAGCACGCCCCAGCGCATCAGAGGTCCTGCTCGTACACCCGGTAGGTCTTGACGATGCGCCCGTTCATCGCGCGCAGCCCGCGGTTCATGCCCCGGTTGGTCTCCAGGATCCAGCCCGCCTCGCCGTGCTGCATGCGCGAGTGCTCGGCCGCGTCGAAGTGGGCCAGGAACAGCGCGGGCCCGGCGCCGGTGTGCTGGAACTCCGGCTTGACGCCCAGGAACCCGACGCGCACCTGGTCGACGATCTGGTTGCGGCGCAGGAAGTGCAGCCAGCCCAGCGGCAGCAGGCGCCCGTTCATCTTGCGCAGCACCTGGTTCATGTCCATCACCGTGATGGCCATCGCCACGGTCTCGCCCTCGTGCTCGAGCACCATGAACCAGCCGGGCGCGTAGACGAGCTGCAGCTCGAGCGCGTAGGCGTCGAGGTCCTCCTTGGCGTAGGGCACGAAGCCCCAGTTCTTCGACCAGGCCGAGTTGTAGACGTCGGCGAACGCGTCCAGCTCGCGGCGCAGGTGGCGCCGGCCCATCTTGCGGACGGTCAGGCCGTACTCGCTCTGCGCGCGCTCGGCGGCGCTGACCAGCAGGTGGTGCAGCTGCGCGCGATCGGAGATGTCGAGCTCGTAGCTGTACAGGTCCATCGCCTTGACCAGCCCGGTCGACGCGTCCTCCAGCAACGCCTGGTAGTAGGGCGGGTGCCAGGGCTGCTTGATCAGCGGCTGGCGCTCGAAGCCGTCGATCAGGACGCCGCTCTCGTCGTTGAGCGTCAGGTCCATCGGGCCGCGGGCGTGGTCGCAGCCGGCGGCGCGCAGCCAGGCCCGCGCGGTGTCCAGCAGCGCGGCCAGGATGGCCGGATCGTCCTCGAGCTCCAGGAAGCCGAACATCCCGGTGCGGGTGCCGTGGAAGTCGTTGTAGGCCTGGTCGACCTGCGCGGAGATGCGCCCGACGATGCGCCCGTCGCGGCGGGCCAGGAAGTACTGCGCGCGCCCGTGGCGGAAGTAGGCGTTCAGGCGGCGGTTGAGGTACAGCCAGCGCTCCAGGCGCAGCGGCGGGACCCAGGGCGTGCCGGCGTGCAGCCGGTAGGGCAGGTCGATGAAGGCGCGCAGGTCCGCCCAGCTCCGCACCGAGCGCACTTCGATCTGCGACTGCACCGACGACATCGGCGCCTCAAGCTAGTTGCTCGATGAATCAGCGCACGGGCGCGGCGCGGAACACGGCGTCGATCGCGCCCGAGGCGACGGCCAGGAAGCGGTCGATCGCCACCTGCTTGGGCACGTCCGGGCGCCCGATCCACCAGCGCCCGACCTGCTCGCCCGCGCCGACCAGCGACTGGGCCAGCACGGTCAGCGCGTCGGCGTCGGGATGGCGGCCCTGCTCGGCCATCGTCTCGGTCAGCAGCTCGCCGATCAGCTCGGCGTTGCGCTCGCGCATCGCGTTGACCGCGGTGCTGGAGGCCTCGCCGTAGAGCAGCCAGCCGACGCCGCGGTGCGCCTCGATGTAGTCGAAGAAGCCGTTGACGAAGGCGATCAGGCGCCGGCCGCCGGTCGGCTCACCGGCGACGGCCTGCTCCAGCGCGGCGAACAGGTTGGCCCGGCCGCGCTCGACCGTCGCCTCGTACAGGCCCTCCTTGGAGCCGAAGTACTGATACAGCAGCGCTTTGGTGATCCCGCTGCGCTCGGCGATCTCCTCCATCGAGGCGGCGGCGAACGACGCCTCGCCGAAGACGTGCTCGGCCGCGTCGAGCATGCGTTGCTCGCGTTCGGCGCGCGGCAGTCGCTTGCGGGTCGGTGCGGCCATGGGCGCGAAGTCTACGAAGCTTGCTAACTGACTTTCGGTTAGTAATAATCGGCGACATGGGTCGACGCACGATTGCGCCACTGCTGGGCGCGCTTCTCCTTCTCTCGCTCACGCCGTCCGCCGACGCCGCCGCGTCGTGCCCGACGAACGTCGATCCGGCCGCGTTCGCGTCGGCCTCGACGCTGCGCCAGCTCAACGCCTACGAGGGCTCGCTCGGCGCGCGCCCCACCGCGAGCCCGGCGCAGACGACGTTCATCGACTGGCTGCAGAAGCAGATGGACGCGATCCCCGGGGTGCGGACCCGGTCGCTGCCCTACACCGTGCAGCGCTGGGATGCGTCGACCGTGACGCTCAGCGTCGGCGGCCAGGACGTCCCGATCGCCTCCGTGGTGCCCTACGCCAAGCCCACCGGGCCGGCGGGCGTGACCGCGCCGGTGGTCTACATCCCGGCCGACCGCGAGATCACCGCGGCCGAGGCGGCGGGCAAGATCGTCGTGCGCGACTCGCTGCCGGGGACCGTGCCCTACTCGGTGTTCAGCCCCGGCGTCCTCGGCGTCGGCGGGAAGGCCGACTTCACCGGGGACTACACGCGGGACTTCCTCGGGCCGGTCGCGCCGGACCTCGAGGCGGCGGCCACGGCGGGCGCCGCCGGGCTCGTGCTGGTCCGCGACGTCCCGCGCGACCAGGCCGACTTCCTGGCCCCCTACGAGGGCCTGGAATGGGGCGTGCCGGCGGTCTACCTCGGCTCCGACGAGGGCCAGGCGCTCAAGCAGGCGACCAGCGCGACCCTGACGATCGTGGCCACGCGCACGCCGGCCCGCACGCGCACGCTCGTGTCGACCCTGCCGGGCCGCAGCGCCCAGAAGCTCGTCGTCGAGAGCCACACCGACGGCGCCAACGCGCTGTGGGACAACGGCCCGATCGCCATGGTGGCGATGGCGCGCTACCTGGCCAAGCTGCCCAAGGACTGCCGGCCGCGCACGATCGAGTTCTCGTTCGTGACCGGCCACCTGTACCAGCGGCTCGTCTCGCCCGACGTGCGCGACGGCGGCGCCGAGCAGCGCGCGGAGGTGCTCGATCGCGAGTACGACCAGGGCAAGGTCGCCGGCGTGCTGGTGCTCGAGCATCTGGGGGCGCTGGAGTACGGCCTGTCCAACGGGCGCCTGGCCCAGACCGGGCGCAAGGAGCTGCTGCTCGTGCCCGTCTCGGAGTCCAAGAAGCTGCGCGCGGCGGTGCTGGCGCAGGTCAAGCGCCACCGCCTCGACCAGGTCGCGGTGATCGTCGGCGCCGACGCGCCCGATCCCACCCGCGTGCCCCAGCACTGCTCGTTCGGCGGCGAGGGCACGCCCTACAACCACCACCTGCTCCCGGTCGTCTCGCCCATCGCCGCGCCCCGCGGGCTGTTCAGCCCGTCGTTCGGGATGGACGCCATCGACATCCCCTACATGCGCGAGCAGACCCTGGCCTTCACCGACCTGCTGCTGGCCATGGGGCGCATGTCGCGGGCGGACATCGCCGGCGACGTGACGAAGGAGCGGGCGGCGCGCAAGGCGGGGACGCCCGGGTGCGTCGACGCGGGCTGATCCTCGGGGCGGCCGTGGCGGTCGCCGCGGTCGTCGGCGCGCCGTCCTACGGCGGCGGGCACTTCGGCGATTGGCACACGACCGCGGCGGGGCTGCCCGCCTACCGCTACGTGATCGACGAGGAGCGCGACGCGCGCGCCCGCCAGCCCGAGCTGGCGGGCTCGACCGACGCCTGGCACCAGGTCGGCAACGACCACATCGTGGCCAACGCGTTCAACCACGGCTACGTGCAGCTGTGGAGCCAGGACCGCCGCTACCAGTGGGTCAACCGCTACGACGCGGCCACCGGTCACTTCGCCGGCGGCTACGGCTACCTGCGCGTCGGCGGGCGGACCTTGAGCACGCTCTACGACGACCGGCCGGCGGGCGCGCGCACCGAGCGCGACTTCGAGGTCGGCGCCTACCGCAAGCGGCTGCGGGCCGCCGGGCTGGACGTGACCGACACGGTCTACGCGCCCTTCGGCGACGACCCGCTGCTGCTGCACGACGTGACGATCGCCAACACGAGCGCCCGCGCGCAGGCGGTCACCTGGTTTGAGTACTGGGACGTCAACCCCTACGACCAGGGCACCAAGCGCCCACGTGGGATGGGCGCGCCCCGCTACGACGCGGCCGCCCGCACGGTGGCGGTGGCCCAGACCCGCCAGCAGCTGGGTACGCGCCTGAACCCGACGCCGCTGGACGACGACCGGCCGCTGTCGATCTTCGCCGCGGCGCTGCGGGGGCCCGACGGTGGCGTGGCCACCGACGCGCGCGCGTTCTTCGGCGCCGGCGGGCGGGCCGCGCCGGCCGCGGTGGCCCGCGACGCGCTGCCCCGCACCACGGCGCCCGCCGTCGCGCCCGGCGAGGTGGGCCGGACCGCGTTCGTGTTCCGCGCGCCCCTGCGGCTGCGCCCGGGCCAGCGCGTCACGCTGCGCTACGCCTACGGCGCCGCCCAGCCGTCGACCATCGGCCGGCTCGTGGCCAGGTACCGGGGCGCCGCCGATCCGCTGGGCGCCACCCGCCGCGCCTGGGCGCGCTGGCTGCCGCGCATCGACTTCGGCGCCGACCGATCCTGGCTGACGCGCGAGCTGGCCTGGAGCGCCTACATGCTGCGCTCGGGCGCGACGTACGAGGAGTGCCGCGGCCGCCACGTGATCTCCCAGGGCGGCTACTACCAGTACGACAACGCGGGCGTGATGGCCTACCGCGACGCGCTCCAGCACCTGCTGCCGATGATCTACGCGGACCCCGCGCTCGCGCGCGAGGTGCTCGAGTACTCCGCCCAGCAGGTCGACGCGGACGCCCTGCACTACGGGATGGGCGCCCAGTGCCGCCCGATCGAGCTGGGCTACGCCACCGACCTGGACCTGTGGCTGCTGCTGGCCGCGGCCGAGTACGGGCTGGCCACGCGCGACCTGGCCGCGTTCGACGACGACCTGTGGGGCAAGCTGCGCACCGCGTTCGCCCACCAGGAGTCGCGGCTGCGGCCCTCGGGCGCCTACGACGCGGGCACCGCCGGCGACTGGTCGGACCTGTCGCCGACGTACCTGGGCATGACCGAGTCGCTGTTGATCGCGGCCCAGCTGGCCTACATCTACCCGCGGCTGGCCGAGCTGGCCGACCTGCGCGGCGATGGCGCGTTCGCGGCGCAGTTGCGCGGCGCCGGTGCGCGGGACCTCGACACGACCAAGCGGGCGTGGGTGCCCAACGGCTGGTTCGCGCGGGGCTACGCCGGCGACGAGCTGCTCGGCACCGGCGCGATCTTCGGCGAGCCGCAGCCCTGGGCGCTGCTGGCGGGCGCGGCCGACGACGCGCAGGCGGCGACGCTGATCGCCAACATCCGGCGCTACCTGGGCGGCGAGGGCGCGCCCGACGGGCCCGAGCGGATCGGCTCGTCGCAGTCGCCCGCGGCCGACGATCCGGGCGTCACGGAGTTCTCCAAGATCCCGGGCGGCGTCGGGGGCGGCGGCAACGCGGTCTTCGTGGGCGGCACCTGGTTCGCCGTCAACGGCTGGCTGACCTGGGCGATGAGCGCCTACGACCCCGCCCAGGCCTTCGACGAGCTGCTGCGCAACACGCTGGCCACGCACGCGACCGTGTACCCCGACCACTGGAACGGCACGATCTCCGTGGACGACGTGTGCGCCTCGTTCTACTCCTCGGCCCCGGCCAACTGCGGCAACGGGATCCAGACCAGCTACGCCGGCCAGATCATGCACCAGCCCGGCTGGCTGCTGCTGGACGCGATCAAGCTGGCCGGGGTGCAGCCCACCCGCGACGGCTACACGATCGACCCGAAGCTGCCCTTCCGCGACTTCTCCCTGCGCCTGCCCCGGGTCCGCGTGACCCGTGACGCGCACGGCATCCGCGGCATGGTGCGCCCGGTGGCGGGCGGCCGGCTCACGCTGCGCATCCGGTCCGGCAGCGGCTTCCGCGTCGTGACCGCGGCGGCCCGGGCCAACCAGCCGGTGCGGTTCAGCGTGCCCGGCTGAACAACGCGTCGCTCACGCGCACGAGCCCGTCGACGTCGTGCACGTCGCCGCCGAGCTGGGCCAGCAGCAGCGGATCGGGGTCGCCGGACTCGGCGCGCAGGCGGTCGATCAGCGCCGCCTCGCGCGCGGCCAGCGCGCGCGCCTCGCCGTAGGCCGCCGCCACCTTGTGGGCCAGCTCGCCGCCCAGCTCCGCGCTCAGCGATGCCTCGACCGCGGCCGGCTCGTCGTCCAGGCCGGCCGCGGGGGTGATGCGGTTGACGATCACCCCGCCCAGCGCCATGCCGGACTCCTCCAGCCGCCGGGCGAAGAAGATCGCCTCCTCGACCGGCTCGTGCCGTGGGGAGGCGACGATCAGGAACGTCGTCGCCGGGTCGGCGAGCAGCGCCTTGACCGCCGCGGCGCGCTGGCGGAAGCCGTCCAGCAGGCCGCCCAGCGCGCGGAAGAACACCGACAGGTCGGTCAGCAGGTCGACGCCGGTGAGCTTCTGCAGCACGCCGAAGAGCAGGCCGGTGCCGCGGCCCATGACGCGCGCGGCCAGGCCGGTGGGCGCCAGCAGCGCGCGCAGCGCCTTGCCCTCCAGGAAGCCGAGCAGCCGGTCGGGCGCGTCGAGGAAGTCCAGCGCGTTGCGCGAGGGCGGCGTGTCGAGCACGAGCACGTCGAAGCGCTCGGACGCGTGCAGCTCGTAGAGCTTGGCGATCGCCGTGAACTCCTGCGACCCGGCCACCGCGCTGGACAGCTGCTGGTAGATGCGGTTGGCCAGGATCTCGTCGCGGCTGCGCTCGTCGGGGGCGAGCTGCTCGATCAGGTCGTCGAAGGTGTGCTTGGGGTCGAGCATCATCGCCCACAGCTCGCCGCCCGCCTGGAGCTCGATGCCGTGCCCGGCGAAGCGCTCGGGATCGACGAGGTGGGGCTCGTTGCCCAGCTCGTCCAGGCCGAGCGCGTCGGCCAGGCGGCGGGCCGGGTCGATCGTCACCACGGCCACGCGCTGCCCGGAGGCGGCCAGGCCGAGCGCCAGCGCGGCCGAGACCGTGGTCTTGCCCACGCCACCCGCGCCGACGCAGACCAGCACCTGGCGCCCGGCGATCCGCTCCTCGATCACGCCGCCCGCTCCAACCGGCGGGCCATCCGCGCTGGGTCCGGGCCGTTGGGATCGAAGGGGAGCGAGACGCTGGGCACCCCGTGGCCCAGCCGCCGCCGCAGCCGCGCGGACTGGGCGCGCTGCTCGCGCGCCGTGGCGTGCAGCGACAGCGCCGCGGCGATCGCCGGGTGCGTCGCCCCCGCGCGGGTCAGCGCGTCGGCCTCGGCGTTGGTGAAGCGATCGGGGCGGATCCCGTTGACGACCAGCAGCGCCGGCGCTAGGCCCATCGACTCGCGCAGCCCGGCGCACAGCGTGAGCGTCTCGTTGACCGGCATCTCCTCCGCGGTGGTCACCGCGACGACCGCGGTCTGCGCCGGGTCGGACAGCATCGCGTCGATGATCGCTCCCTGACGGGCGATCGGCCCGACCTTGGCCGCGCCGGCGAACGTGCGCGGCGCCTGCAGCAGCGCCAGCCCGTGGCCGGTGGCGGGCGCGTCGACCACGACGAGGTCGTAGGGCTCGGCGCCCGGCGTGCGGCGCTCGTCCTGGGCCAGCTCCCACAGCTTGCCCGCGGTCAGAAGCTCGGTCATCCCCGGCGTGGCGGCGGCCAGGTAGCCGAACGAGCGCGACGACTTCAGCAGCTCGGCCAGCGGGCGCGGGAGCTGGTCGGACAGGTACTCCTCCATCGCCTCCTGCGGATCGATCGAGACGTGGTCGCCGCCCGCGGCCAGCACCGCGTGCTCGACGTCGGACCGGCGGTGCACCTCGGCCACGACGACGCGCTTGCCCTGAGCGGCGGCGAGCGCGCCGATCGCCGCGGCCACGGTCGACTTGCCGACGCCGCCCTTGCCGGTGACGAAGACCAGCCGGTGGTCCAGGAGACCCACTTAGTCGGCGACCGGCTCGACCTGGAAGCGCAGCCGGCCCAGGCCCTGCAGCCGCACCGTCGAGTCCTCCGGGTAGAAGCACGTGTCGCGCGAGTCGCGCTGCCCGTAGGCCAGCAGCGTCAGCGCGGCGTCATCGGCGGCGCGGAAGGCGTGGGCCACGCCGGTGCCCGGCGGCCGGGCGATCACGCTGCCCGGCCGGACCGGGAACCGGGCGACGCCGTCGTGCTCGTGCAGCTCGAGCACGCCCTCGCCCTCGAGCACGACGAACAGCTCCTCCTCGGCGGAGTGGCAGTGGGGCGGGTTGCCGCGCGCGCCGGGGGCGATCACCACGTGCACGAGCCCGCTGATGCGCGAGCCGGCACCGCGGCCCAGGTCGGTCAGCGTCTGGTTCGTCTCGCCCCGCGTGATCGGCATGCCCTCGACGTCGGTCAGGCCGACGATCCACGGCGGTCGCTCGTCGGCCGGATCGACGACCACGTAGTCGCTCAGGGCGATCGGCCCGAGCCCGGCCTCGACCTGGAACGGATGGTCGACGTCGAGCGGCAGCCAGCGCGGCCCCGCCCACATCGTGTTGGAGCGCGGCAGCCAGGTCAGGCCGGTCGACGAGCCCGAGCCGAAGGCCAGCAGGTCGATCCCGCCGGCGCCGCCGAGCACCGTGTGTGGGCGCTCGTCGGCCCGGAAGACGAGCACGTCGCCGGCCGAGATCGGGAAGGCGCGGCGGCCCAGGAGCGCGTGGCCGCTGCCCGCCAGCACGAAGAAGATCTCCTCCTCGTCGGCGTGCACGTGCAGCGGCGAGGGGACGTTGCCCGCCGCCACGCGCCAGCGCGACGCGCCGATCGTGTGGGCGCCCGCGGCGGCGCCGAGCAGCTGACGGGTGGCGTGGATGTGACCGAACGCGCGCTCGGCTTGCTCGACTTCTTCCGTGTGCACGACCATGTCCGGAAGGAATACCGCATCCTCGTGCGAATACCGCGTGCGTATGAGTCCATCGCGACGCAATCGGAGCACGCTGTGAGCACGAAGGCCAAGGTCATCGCCTTCGCGAACCAGAAGGGTGGCGTCGCGAAGACCACCACCACGCTCAACCTCGCGGCCGCGTTCGCGGAGTCGGGCCACCGCGTGCTGTGCGTGGACATGGATCCCCAGGGCAACCTGACCATGTCCCAGGGCATCGATCCCGACAACGTCGAGAAGTCGATGTTCGACGTGCTGGTCTACGACCTGTCGATCCGCGAGGTCATCCGCCGTCGCGAGGTCGACGTCGCCTGCGCCTCGATCGACCTGGCCGGGGCCGAGATCGCGATGTCCATGAAGATCGGCCGCGAGCGCTCGTTGGAGAAGGCGCTGCGCGCGGTCGAGGAGGACTACGACTTCATCTGCATCGACACGCCGCCCTCGCTCGGGCTGCTGACGATCAACGCGCTGACGGCCGCCGACAAGGTGATCGTCCCCGTGCAATGCGAGTATCTGTCCATGCGGGGGCTGATCCAGCTGCAGAACACCCTTTCGATGATCCGCGAGAACCTGAACCCGGACGTGGAGATCGAGGGGATCCTGCCCACGCTCGTCGACTCTCGGACGATCCACGCCAAGGAGGCGATCGAGATCCTCGAGGAGAACTTCGGCGACCGCGTGTTCGCCTCCCGCATCAAGAAGACCGTGCGTTTCGCCGAGGCACCGGTCCGCGGAATGTCGGTGCTCAAGTACGATCCGGACGGGATGGCGGCCCAGTCCTATCGCGATCTCGCGAAGGAGGTTCTCTCCAATGGCAAGCGGTAAGCGAGCGAGCATGCGCGAAGGCCCACTGGCGGCCCTTTTCCGCTCGACGGCCGAGGACGGCCTCGAGCCCGAGCAGACCGAGGCGCAGGCGGCGCCCCCGACCCCGGAGCCTCCGGCGCGTCGGCCCGAGCCCGAGCCGCGCGAGGTGCCGCACCCGTCGCTGGCGTCGCGTGAGCCCACGCCGCCCCGCGAGGAGCCCCGCATCCCGTCTCCGCAGGAGCGCCTGCGTCACGCCTTCTCCTCCGAGATCCCGGACGACATCATGGCCCGCCCCGGCGCCTCCGCGCCCGTGGACGATCCCTACGCCCGCGTCCCGGAGCCGAGCTACGACGAGAGCCCCCGGCGCAACGGCATGCCCGTCCTGCGCGTGGTCGGCGTCGGCGGTGCCGGCGTCAACGCGGTCAACCGCATGGTCGAGGCCGAGGTCGAGGGCGTCGAGTTCATCGCCATCAACACCGACCTGCAGTCGCTGCAGCAGTCGACGGCGGACATCACGCTGCACATCGGCCCGAACATCACGCGCGGTCTGGGCGCGGGCTCCAACCCCGAGCTCGGCCGCCAGGCCGCGATGGACGAGTACGACCGCATCAAGTCGCTGCTCAAGGGCTCGGACATGGTGTTCATCACCGCGGGTGCGGGTGGCGGTACCGGCACGGGCGCGGCCCCGATCGTGGCGCGCATCGCCCGTGAGCTGGGCGCGCTGACCGTCGGCGTGGTCACCAAGCCGTTCGGCTTCGAGGGCCGCCGGCGCGGCGATCAGGCCGAGACCGGCGTCGAGATGCTCGGCTCCGAGGTCGACACGCTGATCGTGGTGCCCAACAACCGGCTGCTGTCGGTGCTCGACAAGCAGACGTCGATGGTCGACGCGTTCCGCGTGGCCGACGACGTGCTGCGCCAGGGCGTCCAGGGCGTGTCGGACCTGATCACGCTTCCGGGCCTGATCAACCTCGACTTCGCCGACGTGCGCACGATCATGTCCGACGCCGGCCCGGCGCTGCTGGGCATCGGCATGGGCAAGGGCGACAAGCGCGCGCTCGAGGCGGCCCAGCAGGCCGTCGCGTCGCCGCTGCTGGAGACGTCGATGGACGGCGCCCGCAAGATCCTGTTGTCGATCACCGCGGGCACCGACCTGTCGCTGTTCGAGGTCAACGACGCGGCCAAGGCGGTCTCCGCCGCGGCCCATCCCGACGCGAACATCATCTTCGGCGCCATGGTCGACGAGAAGCTCGACGACGAGGTGTGGGTGACGGTCGTGGCCACGGGCTACGCCGATCAGCCGATTCGTCGCCGTCGCCTCGAGGAGGAGCCGGCGGGCGAGCCGCGCATCTCGCGCAACCCGCCACCGCGCGAGCAGCGCGACGAGCGCCCGGCCGGATCGGCCACGCGGCGCACCGGGCTCGGGGTCAACGAGCTCGACGTGCCCGAGTTCGTGCCGCGCCGGTAGCCGGCGACATGCCAGGCCTGGTCGCCGCCGGCCATCCGCTGACCGCGGAGGCCGGCGCGGCCGTGCTGCGCGACGGCGGCAACGCCGTCGACGCGGCGGTGGCGGCGATGCTCATGTCGTGGGCGGCCGAGCCGCTGCTCACGGGCCCCGGCGCCGGGGGCTACATGCTGGTCGCCGGCCCCGGCCAGGCGCCGGTCCTGCTGGACTTCTTCGTCGCCGCGCCGGGCATCGGGCGACCCGATGACGCCGTCGCGCCCGTACTGACGCCGGTCGTCGTGAACTTCGGCGATGCCGTGCAGGTGTTCAACTGCGGCGCCGCGTCGGTCGGCGTCCCCGGCTGTCCGGCCGGGATCTGCGCCGCGATGGCCCGCTGGGGCACGCGCCCGCTGGCCGAGCTGGCGGCGCCCGCCGCGCGGGCCGCCCGGCGCGGGGTGGCGATCAACGAGCCGCAGGGCTACGTGTTCGACCTGCTCGAGGGGATCCTCACCTCGACGCCCGAGGCCGAGGCGGAGTTCTCCGACCGTGAGCGGTTCGCCAGCGCCGCGCTGGGCGACACGATCGAGCGGCTGGGCGCCGAGGGCGCGGCGCCGTTCTACACCGGCGACATCGCCGACGCGCTGGTCGAGTGGCTGTCGCCGCGGGGTGGTCTGGTCACCCGCGACGATCTGGCCGCCTACGCCGCCCGGGAGCGCGCGCCGGTGCGCGCCAGCTATCGCGGGCGCACCGTGCTGACCAACCCGCCGCCGTCGGCCGGTGGGACGCTGCTCGCTCTGGCGCTGTCGCTCCTGGACCGCACGGAGGGCGCGCCCGGGGTCGTCGATCTCGTCGAGGTGATGGCGCGCGCCCAGGAGGAGCGCACCGATGCCTTCGTCGCCGGCCTGGACGAGCCCGGGTTCGCCGACCGGTTCCTGTCCTCCCGGCTGGGATCGACGACCCACATCAGCGTCGTGGACTCCGACGGGCGGGCCTGCGCGGTGACCTGCACCAACGGCGAGGGCGCGGGCATCGTCGTGCCCGGCACCGGCATCCACCTGAACAACATCATGGGCGAGGAGGACCTGAACCCGCTGGGGTTCCACGCCTTCCCGGCCGGCCGGCGGATGCCGTCGATGATGGCCCCGACGGTGGTCCTGCGCGACGGCGAGGTCGAGCTCGTGCTCGGCAGCGCCGGCTCCAACCGGATCCGCTCGGCGATCCTGCAGACGATCGTCGGCGTGGTCGACCGGGGCGAGACGGCGGCCGCCGCCGTGCAGGCGCCGCGCGTGCACTTCGAGGACGGCGTCGTCTACCTGGAGCCGGGCGTGGACGTCGCCGCGCTGCGGGCCGCCGGCCGCGAGGTCGCGCCCTTCCGCGAGCGCAACCTGTTCTTCGGCGGCGTGCAGGCGGTCGAGCGCGAGTCGCGCAGCGGGCGGCTGACCGGCGGCGGGGATCCGCGCCGGGGCGGTGCCGTCAGCGCGGCATGACGACGCCGCGACGCGCCGCCAGGTGGGCCGGGCCGGCCTCGCTCCAGTGCTCGACGATGACGCCGTCCGCGACGCGATCGATGTCGATGGCGATCAGGTCGATGCCGTCGGCGGTGGCGTTGTAGCGCGTGACCACCTGGTCGCCCTCGGCGATCTGGTCCTGCACCTCGACCTTGTAGTCGGGGTACTTGGCGATCACCTCGTCGTACAGCGCGAGGTATCCGTCGCGCCCGGGACCCTCGGGGAACGGCGTCTGGCTCTTGAGGCCGTCGGCGACCGTCGCGCTGAGCGCATCCCGGTCGCGGTCGTTGATCGCGTCGTAGCCACGACGCACGATGGCCTTGTTCTCCTCCGTGCTCATGGGCGCGACAATACGGCGTTGGGCTACGCGGCAGCGCGCTGGCGCGCCTCGCCCAGCAGCTGGCGCAGGATCTCGGGCTCCTGGGCGCCCGAGACGGCGACGAGCATGCCGGCGACGAAGAACGGCACGCCCTGGATGCCGATCTCCTGGGCCGTGCGCAGGTCCTCGGCGACCAGGTCGGCCGCGTCGCCGCGATCCAGCGCGTGCGCGTCGAGCTCCGGGAGCAGGCGCACGATCGTGTCGCGGTCGCCGATGTCCTCGCCGTCGGTCCAGTGCGCCTTGAACAGCGTCTCGATCGCCGCCGTCGGGTCCGGCGCGATCTTCGTCGCCCGATGGGCCAGCAGCGTGTTGGGCGCGCGCTTCTGGCGCTCCAGCTGGAAGTCCAGCCCGTCGTCGGCGGCGATCTGGCTGACCCGGGCGTGCATCTCGCGCACGCGCTCCGGGCCGCCGAACTTCGCGTTGAAGTAGGGCTCGGCGTCGACGCCCTCGGGCGGGATGTCGGGCTGCAGCTGGTAGGCGTGCCAGCGGACCTCGACGCTGCCCGGCGGCTCCTGCTCCAGCGCGCGGCTCAGGCGCCGCTTGCCGATGTAGCACCAGGGACACACGAGGTCAGACCAGACGTCGACGGTGATCGGAGCCATGACCGGCACGTTACCGTGCGGCCTCATGCCGCTCGCCGCGCTCGGTCTGGCCCTCGGTGGCGCGGTGCTGCACGCGTTGTGGAACCTGCTCCTGGCCGGCGCGCGCGACACGCAGGCGGCGACCGCGGTCGCGCTGGGCATCGCGGTGGTCGTGCTGGCGCCCGTGGCGCTGATCGTCGGCGGGATCCCGACGCGCTCGCTGCCCTGGATCGGCGCCAGCGCCGTGATCGAGCTGACGTACTTCGAGCTGCTGGCCGCGGCTTACCAGGTGGGGGAGCTGAGCGTGACCTACCCACTGGCCCGGGGCCTGGCGCCGGTCTTTCTGGTCGTGGTGGGGGTGGTGGCCGGTGTCGGTGGGGATGTCGGGGCGATCCAGGTCGCCGGGGTGGCGGGCGTCGCCGCCGGGATCGTGTTCGTGCGCGGGTGGGGCGGTGCGCGCGGCTGGCGCGAAGTGGCGCTGGCCGCGGCGATCGGCGCCTGCATCGCCGGCTACACGCTGGTCGATCGCGAGGGCATCCAGGGGGCGCGCCCGCTGACCTACCTGTGGCTCGTGCTCGGGCTGGCCACGCCGCCCTACCTGATCGCCATGGTCCGCCTGCGGGGCGTGCGGGCCCTGCGGGACGCGTGGCGCCCGGCCACCGTCGTGGCCGGCCTGTCGATCTTCGGCGCCTACGTGCTCGTGCTGGCCGCGCTGAAGCTGGCCAGCGCGGCGAGCGTCGGCGCGGTGCGCGAGTGCAGCGTGGTGATCGTCACCGCGTTCGCCGCGCTGTTCCTGCACGAGCACGTCGGCGCGTCGCGCTGGGCCGGCGCGGCGCTGGTCACGGGCGGCATCATCGCGATCGCGCTGGGATAGGTTGGCGCGCGTGCGGGTCGTGACACTCCTTGCGGTGCTCCTGTCGCTGCTGGCCGTCGGCTGCGGCGGCGAGTCCGGCGACCTGTTCGCCGTCGAGCGCAGCGGCGACGTCCCCGGTGCCGACCTGCGCCTGATCGTCGACGACGGCGGCACCCTGACCTGCAACGAGGACGCGCCCAAGGCGCTGCCCGCCCAGCTCCTGCTCGACGCCCGCGCGGTGGCCACCGACATCGAGGAGTTCGCCCAGACCAGCCTGACCCTCAAGCCCGGCCCGCAGTCGGTGATGCAGTACGTCGTCCACACCCCCGAGGGCACCGTGCGCTTCGCCGACGACTCGCGCGGCCAGCCTGAGGTGACGCAGAAGCTGGCCTACTTCACGCGCCAGGCCGCCCAGCAGGTGTGCGGCCTGCCGCGCTGATACCTCCCATCAGCAGATGGCGTAGGTCGAATCCCGTTCAAGACCTACGATCCGGTGCGTGCACCGCCGTGCCTGGGTCTTCATCGGCGTCCTCGCCGCGCTGTGGGGCGCGTCGTACATGTTCATCAAGGTCGGCCTGGACGGCGGCCTCACGCCCGTCGCGGTCGTGTTCATCCGCTGCGCCCTGGCCGCGATCGTGCTCGTGCCGGTGGCCGTCCACCGCGACGCGCTGCGGTCGCTGCGCGGTCCGGTCCTGTGGTGGGTCGGCGTGCTGTCGCTGGTCCAGGTCGTCGCGCCGTTCCTGCTGATCACCGTCGGCGAGCTGCACATCAGCTCGTCGCTGGCGGCGATCCTCGTCTCGTCCTCGCCGATCTTCACGTCGCTGCTGGCGCTGCGCTTCGATCCGGCCGAGCGGTCGCGCGGCTGGCGCGCGGTCGGCATCTGCGTGGGCATCGCCGGCGTCGCGCTGCTGTTCGGCGTGGACCTGACCGGCGGCAGCGAGGAGGTGCTGGGCGGTCTGGCCATCCTGCTGGCCAGCCTGGGCTACGCGGTCGGGCCGCTGATGAGCAAGCACCGGCTGCAGAGCGCGGGCGTGCAGCCGGTGGCGATCGTCACGGCGACGATGTCCCTCTCGGCGCTGATCCTCCTGGTCGCGCTGCCGTTCACCGGGGTGGCCGACGACGGTCTGCCGGGGTTGGACGCGATCGGTTCGATGCTCCTGCTCGGCGTGGGCGGAACGGGCCTGGCCTTCCTGATCTTCTACACGCTGATCGCCGAGGTGGGGCCGGCGCGCGCGTCGATCGTGGCCTACGTCGCGCCCGGGTTCTCCGTCGTCTACGGCGCGGCGATCCTCGACGAGCCGATCGGCTGGGGCACGATCGCCGGCCTGGCGCTGATCCTGGCCGGCTCCTACCTGGCCGCCGAAGGGCGTGTGCCCTGGGCGGGGCGGGCGATCGCGCCGGTGGCCGAGCTGGACCTCGGCGATGTCGAGGGGGGCGAGATCCCGCCGCTCCTAGCCTCAGAGGGGCATGACCGACCCCGCGCACGAAGCACTGCACGCCCTCACGGGCGACCCTGACGCCGGCTTTCGCGTCCACCAGCGCGAGGCGATCGCCGACCTGGTCGACGAACGCGCCCGTGTGCTCTGCGTGCAGCGCACCGGCTGGGGCAAGAGCGCGGTGTACTTCGTCGCCACGCGTCTGATGCGCGATCTCGGCGCCGGGCCGACGCTGATCGTCTCGCCGCTGCTGGCGCTGATGCGCAACCAGATCGCCGCGGCCGAGCGCCTCGGCCTGCGCGCGCACACGATCAACTCGACCAACCGCAGCGAGTGGGACGAGGTGCGCACGCTGCTGGCCGCCGACGCCGTCGACCTGCTGCTGATCAGCCCCGAGCGCCTGAACAACCCGAGCTTCCGCGACGAGCTGCTGCCGTTGTTCGCCGCGCGCGTCGGCCTGCTGGTCATCGACGAGGCGCACTGCGTGTCGGACTGGGGGCACGACTTCCGCCCCGACTACCGGCGGGTGCGCGACATGCTCGCCGCGCTGCCCGAGGGCGTCGCGGTGCTGTGCACGACCGCGACGGCCAACGATCGGGTGGTCGCCGACGTGCTCGAGCAGCTCGACGTCGGAACCGGCCCCACCCACCCCGCGTTGCGCACCTATCGGGGACCGTTGGCCCGCACCTCGCTGCGCCTGGAGGTCGTCGAGCTGCCGCGCCCGGCCGAGCGGCTGGCCTGGCTGGTCGAGGCGCTCCCGCACATGGACGGGTCGGGGATCGTCTACACGCTGACCAAGCGCGACGCCGCGCAGGTGGCCGACTTCCTGTCGTCACACGGCATCGTGGCCGAGGCCTACAGCGGCGAGCAGGCCAACGACGACCGGGTGGCCGCCGAGGAGCGGCTGCTGCGCGGCGACGTCAAGGCGCTGGTGGCCACCAGCGCCTTGGGCATGGGCTACGACAAGCCGGACCTCGGCTTCGTCGTGCACTACCAGGCGCCCGGTTCGGTCATCTCCTACTACCAGCAGGTCGGCCGCGCCGGCCGCGGCGTCGATCACGCCGACGCGATCCTGCTGCGCGGCGCCGAGGACCGGCGCATCCAGGACTTCTTCATCGAGCAGGCCTTCCCGTCGCGCGAGCGCGTCGAGGACGTGCTGCTGCAGCTCGAGGTGGCGGGGGAGACGGGCCTGACCACGCGCGAGCTGAGCTCGGTGGTCAACCTCGGACTCGGCCGCCTGGAGGCGATGCTCAAGGTGCTCGACGTCGAGTCCGCGGTCGCCCGCAACGGGACGCGCTGGACGCTGGTGCCCGGCCACGACTGGCACTACGACGCCGACCGCTACCGCGCGGTGACCGACCTGCGCCGGGCCGAGCAGGCGGCGATGGCGAACTACGGGGCCGACGGGCGCTGCCTGATGCGCACGCTGCAGGAGCAGCTCGACGATCCCGATCCCGCCGACTGCGGCCGCTGCGCGGTCTGCACGTCCCCGCGCTGGGCGCTGATCGAGCCCGACCCGGTGCTGGCCCGCGAGGCCACGCTGGCGCTGCGCTCGCAGCCGCTCGTGCTCGACCCCAAGAAGATGGCCCCCGACGCCGAGGGCGCGATGCGCAAGATCCCGGAGGGCGTGCGCGTCGAGGAGGGCCGCGCGCTGGCCCGCATCGGCGATGCGGGCTGGTGGCCGGCGATCTCCGCCGGCCTGGGCGGCGAGCGGGTGGACGACGAGGTGATCGACGCCCTGGCCACGCTCGTGCGCTCCTGGAACCCGGGCAACGTGCGCTGGCTGACCTGGGTGCCGTCGCGCACGGCCGGCCCGCTGCTCGAGGACACCGCCCGCCGGCTGGGCGCCGCGATCGGCCTGCCGGTGGTCGACGCGCTGGAGCGCGTCGCGGTCGACGCGCCGCCCCAGCGCGAGATGGCCAACGCGGCGCAGCAGGTGGCCAACGTGCGCGGCGCGCTGCGGGTCCGCACCGACCTGCCCGAGGGCGCCGCGCTGCTGCTCGACGACCGCCGGCTGTCGGGCTGGACGCTGGCCATGGCCGGCGGCCAGCTGCGCGGCAAGGGCGCCGCCGCCGTCTGGCCGTTGGCGCTGGCGTCGGCGCTGTAGGCCGCTCAGGCCAGCGCCCGCGCGGCGCGCAGGTGCTGGTCCAGCGCGGTGACCGCGGCGTCGGCATCGGCCGCGGCCACGTGGCGCAGGATCTCCTCGTGCTCGGCCAGCAACTGCTCCGCGCGTCGGCGCTCGGTCCCCAGCACGCGCGCGGCCACGCGCTGCTGACGGTCGCGCAGGCGGTCGTACAGCGCGAGCAGGATCGGCGAGCGCCCGGCGGTCATCCACGTGCGGTGAAACGCCCGGTCGGCCTCGATGAACCCCGGCAGGTCGCCGGCGGCCAGGAGCGCCCGCTGCTGCTCCAACGCTGACGTGGCCGCGTCCACCACGCCCTCGAGATCGGCCACCAACGCCCGCCGCAGGCAGTGCGCCTCGATCAACGCGCGCGTCTCGAACAGGTCGCTGACGTCCGCGCCGGTGATCGGTACGACGAGCGCCCCGCGCTTGGGATAGAGCTCGAGCAGGCCGTCGGAGGCCAGCGCCAGGAACGCCTCGCGCACCGGCGTGCGGCTGATGCCCAGCGCCTCGGCGACGACGCCTTCGCTGAGCAGCTGCCCGTCGGTCACGGTGCCGTCCAGCAGCTGCGTGCGGACGTACGCGTAGGCGCGTTGCGCTGCGGTCCCCGAGGCCTCCTCCACGGCACGGCATGCTATAGATATTGGATAGATGCAAGCTGTATCTGAGACGACGCCGATTCCCGCGCGGGCCTGGATCGTGTGGGGCCTGGCCACCACCGCGTACCTCGTCGCCCTCTTCCACCGGATGGTCTTCGGCGTGGCCGGGCAGGTGACCGCGGATCGCCTGGGCGTCAGCCTGTCGGCGCTCGGCGTGTTCACGCTCGTGCAGCTCTCGATGTACGTCGCCGGCCAGATTCCCGCCGGGATGGCCGCCGACCGCATCGGCCCGCGCCGCACGCTGCTGCTCGGCCTCTCGCTCATGGCCCTCGGCGAGGCGACGTTCGCGCTGGCCCCCTCCTTCGGCCTCGCGCTGACCGGTCGGGCGATCGTCGGCCTGGGCGACGCGCTGACCTTCGTCAACGTCCTGCGCGTCGCGCACGCGTGGTTCCCCGAGCGCCGCCTGGCGCTGCTGGCCGCGCTGACCGCCGCGGCCGGCGGCCTGGGGCAGCTGGGCACGACGATCCCCTTGCAGCTCGCGCTCACCGACCTCGGCTGGGGCGTGACCTTCGCCGCGGTGACCGCCTTCACGCTGCTGCTGGCCGTCGCGGTGTGGCTCGTCGTGCGCGATCGCCCGCCCGGCGTCCCCGCCCCGGCCGCGCACGTGCACGCCCCGGTCGGCCAGACCCTGCGCGCGGCCTGGCGCCGCACCGGCACCCGTCACGGCTTCTGCGTGCACGCCTCGCTGATGGCGCCGTTCGCGATCTTCACCGCGATGTGGGGCGTGCCCTACCTGCAGCACGCCCAGGGCCTGAGCCACGCCAGCGCCGCGGCGCTGCTGCTCGTCTGCGTCGCCGCGTTCACGCTCGCGCTGCCGGTCGTCGGGCAGGTCGCCGCGCGCGGGGTGCGGGTCGAGAACCGCGTGGTCGTCGGCCTCGGCGCGGCGGTGGCCGGCACGCTGACGCTGCTGGCCCTGTGGCCCGGAGCGACGGTGCCGCGTCCGCTGCTGATCGTCGGCCTGATGGTGATCGGCGTCGGCGGCGCCGCGTCCATCGCGGCGTTCGACATCGCCCGCCGCGAGGCGCCCGTCCACGCGTCCGGCGCGGCGATCGCGCTGGTCAACTGCGGCGGCTTCGCCTCGGCCGCCATCGGCGCCTGGGCCGTCGGCCAGTTCCTGCCCAGCGGCGCCGGGCCGCAGGCCTACGCCCACGCCGCGTTGCTGGTGCCCGCGGCGATCGGCGCCGTGGCCACGATCGGCTCGGCTCGGCTGGCCCGCCGACGGCGGACCCGCGCGGCGCAGGCCGCGCGGCTCGCCGTCGCCTGAGCTACCCGGCCAGCTGGACCACCGTCGGATCGACGATGTCCTTGAACGTCACCTGCCCGGGAAGCACCTTGTCCTCGGTCATCAGGTCGGCGAGCTTCTGCGAGCGGTCCTCGATCTCGGCGTCGATCGGGACGATGCTCGAGAACTTCGCCTTGACCGCCTCCTGCGTGACCGACAGCGGCAGGCCGGTGTCGGTGGCCCAGGCCTTGGCCCACTCGTCGGGGTTCTCCTCGGCCCACTTCCAGGCCCGCGCCAGCCGGTTGACGTAGTCGTCGATGGCCGCGCGCTTGGCCGGGTCCTCGAGCGCCTTGGCCGAGGCGATCTCAAAGCCCGTGCCCGCCTCGTCGGGCTCACCGCCGCCCAGCGAGCGCGAGCCCTCCTGCAGGGCCTGCGTGGAGAACGGGTCCCACACGACCCACGCGTCGACCGATCCGGCGGCGTAGGCGGCCAGCCCGTCGGCCGGGGCCAGGTAGACGAGCTGCACGTCGTCGGGCTCCATCCCCTCGCGCTTGAGCGCGTTGAGGATCAGCCCGTGCGCCGAGCTGCCCTTGGCCACGGCGATCTTCTTGCCGGCCAGGTCCTTGAGCGACTGGTAGGGCGCGTCCTGCTGGACCAGGATCGAGTTCTCCTGGTTGTCGTGCTCCTGGACGCCGGCGATGATCTTGAAGTCCGAGCCGGCCGCGGCGCCGAAGATCGGCGGGGTCGAGCCCACCCAGGCCAGGTCGATCTTGTCGGCGCCGGCGGCCTCCACCAGCGGCGGGCCGAACTGGAAGACCGAGAAGTCGACCTGGTAGGGAATGCCGTCGAGCTGGCCGGACTGCTGCAGCACGGCGCGGATGCCGTCCTTCTGCGTGCCCACGCGCAGCGTGACGCCGGCCAGGTCGGCGTCGGTCAGGCTCTTGGACGCGGCGGCGGCCTTGGTGGCCGCCTCGTCGGAGCTGCCGGAGTCGCTGCCGCACGCGGCCAGCGTGGCGCCGGCCAGCGCGACGAGCAGCACGGACAGGGCCCAGCGGGTGATGCGGGTCATGTGGTGATGTCTCCTGAGGGTTCGTCGGTCAGGCAGCGGCGGGCTCGCGGTCGGCGTCATCGACGCCGAGGAGCCCGAGCAGCTCGCGGCGCCGGGCCACCAGCTGCGGGTCGTCGCGGCGGCGAGGCCGCGGCAGGTCGAAGCGCTCGTCGTGGACGATGCGGCCGTCGTCGATCAGCAGCGTGCGATCGGCGAGCAGCAGCGACTCCTCGACGTCGTGGGTGACGAGCAGCACCGCAGGGCGGTGGCGCTCCCACAGGGTGGAGACCAGGCGCTGGGCGGCGATCCGGGTGAGCGCGTCCAGGGCGCTGAACGGCTCGTCGAGCAGCAGCAGGTCGGGCTCGCGCACGAGCGCACGGGCCAGCGCGACGCGCTGGCGCTGGCCGCCGGACAGCTGGCGCGGCCACGCGTCGTCGCGCCCGGCCAGGCCGACCTCGGCCAGCGCCCGGCGAGCGCGGGCCCGGGGATCGACGTCGCGCAGGCCCAGCGCGACGTTGTCGATCGCGCTGCGCCACGGGAACAGGCGCGGGTCCTGGAAGACCACCGCCGGCTCGCGCCCGGTCTGCAGCTCGCCCTCGTAGCCGGAATCCAGGCCGGCCAGCAGCCGCAGCAGCGTCGTCTTGCCCGAGCCCGAGCGGCCCAGGACGCCGACGAACTCGCCGGGCGCGATGTCGAGGTCGATGCCGTCCAGGACGACGTGGTCGCCGAAGGTGCGCGTCAGGCCACGCGTGGAGACGACGCTCATGCCGCATCCCTCCAGCGCAGGGCCCGGCGTTCGAGCGCGCGGACGATCGCGTCGGTGATCAGCCCGAGCGCGGCGTAGGCCACGAGCCCGACGATGATCACGTCCGTGCGCAGGAAGTCGCGCGCGTTGTTGATCATGTAGCCCAGGCCCGCGTCGGCGTTGATCTGCTCGGCCACGATCAGCGCCAGCCAGGCGATGCCCAGCGACTGGCGGAAGCCGACCAGCGCGCCCGGCAGCACCGCCGGGAAGATCAGGTGGCGGGCGCGCTCGGTCCGCGTCAGGCGCAGCGTGGTGGCCACCTCCTTGAGCTCGGGATCGACGCCGCGCAGAGCGGCGACCAGGTTCAGGTAGAGCGGGATCACCACGCCGAGCGCCACGAGGATCACCTTCGGCGCCTCGCCGATGCCGAACCACAGGATGAACAGCGGCACGAGCCCGAACAGCGGGATCGTGCGGATCATCTGCATGGTCGGGTCGACGACGGCGTCACCGACGTGGCTGAGGCCGGCGATCGTGCCCAGCACGACGGCGACGACCACGCCGATGACCAGCCCGATCAACGCGCGGCGCAGCGACACCCACAGCGCCTGGCCCAGTGTGCCGTCGGCCAGCAGGTCCCAGGTCGTGGAGACGATCTGCGCCGGCGACTGCAGGGTCTTCTCGGGCAGGACGCCGGTCGAGGAGAGCAGCTGCCACAGCGCGATCAGCGCGACCGGGGTCAGCCAGCGCAGTGCGGTCAGGCCCAGTCGGCGGCGCGGTCGCGGGGCGCTGCGCCGGGTGGCGACCGAGGGGAGAGCGGTGGTGACGGCCATCGACGTTCGGCATTACCACTTTGTCTACCAAGTTAATCGTCTATTGCATCGGGCCTAGTTTTGGGCGATGCCCACACTCGATCGCGACGGTGACGTCTTCGTCCTCAACCTCGGTGACGACGAGAACCGCTTCCACCCCGACTGGATCGCCCGGACGGGCGCGCTGCTGGACGAGGTCGCGGCCGCCGAGTCGCCGCGCGCGCTGGTCACCACCGCGACCGGCAAGTTCTGGTCCAACGGCCTGGATCTCGAGTGGCTGGGCCAGAACCCGACGATGCTCGAGGACTACGTCGCCTCGGTGCACGCCCTGTTCGCCAAGGTGCTGGCCTTCCCCGCGCCGACCGTCGCCGCCATCCAGGGCCACTGCTTCGCCGCCGGTGCGATGCTCGCGCTGGCCCACGACTGGCGCGTCATGCGCACCGATCGCGGCTTCTTCTGCCTGCCCGAGGCGGACATCCGCATCCCCTTCACGCCCGGCATGACCGCGCTGATCCAGGCCAAGCTGCCGCTGGCCGCGCAGGCCGACGCGATGCTCGGCGCGGCCCGCTTCGGCGGGGACGCCGCGGCCGCCGCCGGGATCGTCACCCAAGCCGCCGGTGAGGCCGAGGTGCTGCCGGCCGCGGTCGCGCTGGCGGCGGCCCAGGCGCCCAAGGACGGCGGGACGCTGGCCGCGATCAAGCAGGGGATGTACGTCAACGCCCTCGCCGCCCTGGCCGACCGCGGGGGCAACACGCTCGGCGCCCGTTGATCTTCGGCGCGCGCGCTGATTTCGTACGGCCTGCCATGCCGGACGCCGTCATCAGCCCCGCGCTCGCCGACCGCATCCACGACGGCTTCGCCGCCGGGGCGGCGACGTGCGACGAGCGCGGCCGCCCGGCCGTGGGGCGCGTCTGGGGGGTCGAGATCGCCGCCGACGGCCGCCGCGTGACGATCGCCGTCGAGGCGCCCGAAGGCGGCGTGATGCGGGCCAACCTGCAGCGCGGCGGGACCCTGGCGGTGATCTGCACGCGGCCGACGACGTATATGAGCATCCAGTTCAAGGGCCCGATCCGGTCCACGGGACCGGTGGGCGAGATCGAGCTGGAGCGAGCGCGGGCCTGGCGCGACCGCTTCGCCACCGACGTCCAGCTGGTCGGGATCCCGCGGCGGCTCGCGCCGCTGTTCATGTGGGAGGCCTCGCTCTACCTGGCCACCTTCGACGTGGAGGAGCTGTACGACCAGACGCCCGGCCCCGGCGCGGGAGGGCGCCTGTGAGCACCGCGCCCGTCGCGCTGGAGTCGATCCAGCGGTGCTTCCAAGGCGTGGTCCCCTCGACGGTGGCCACGGTCTCGGCCGACGGCGTGCCGAACATCGGCCACATGTCGATCGTCCAGTACGTCGACAGCGAGCGGATCGCGCTGTCGCGGCAGTTCTTCCGCAAGACGGCGCAGAACCTCGACGAGAACCCCTACGCGCAGGTGCTCGTCGTCGATCCCGCGGGCATCCAGCAGTACCTGATCGACGTGCGCTACCTGCACACCGAGACCGAGGGCCCGGTGTTCGACGCGATGCGCACCAACCTCGAGGCGATGACGTCGCACGGCGGCATCGGCTCGTCGGTCTTCCGGTTGCGCGGCGTCGACCTCTACCACGTCGAGCGCTGCGCGGCGCTGCGCGACGACATCGTCGCGCCCGCCGACGACACCGAGCGCGACGTGCTGCGCGGCCTGGACGAGTTCGTCCGCCGCCTGGCCGCCTGCCGTGAGTACGAGGACGCGACGGAGGTCGCGCTGCAATCGCTGGACGACCTGTTCGGCTTCCGCCACGCGATGCTGCTGATGTCACCCGAGGGGGTGGGCGACCGGTTGTTCGGGATGGCCGCCAACGGCTACGCCGAGTCGCCCGCCGGCGCCGAGGTGGCGTTCGGCGCGGGGATGATCGGCGTGGCGGCCCAGCGCCAGCGGGTCGTGTACGTGGCCAACGCGGCCCGCGAGCGGATCTTCGTCGACGCGGTGCAGGCCAGTGCCGGTGGCGAGAGCGGTCTGCGCGAGATCCCGCTGCCCGGGCTGGCGGACATGCAGAGCGCCGCCGCGGTCCCGCTCATCAGCTACGGCGAGCTGGACGGCGTGCTCTACCTCGAGAGCGACCAGAGCGGCAGCTTCGGCGGCCACAACGAGCGGCTGCTGCGGATCCTCGGCGGGCACCTGGCCGCGACGCTGTCGGCGCTCGATCGCGACCGCGAGGACGCCCCGCCGGTACCGGCCGCGCCGCTGGCGCCGATCGCGCCGAGCGCGCCCGCGCTGGAGGTCACCTACTACCAGGCCGACGACAGCGTCTTCGCGGGCGGCGATTACGTGATCAAGGGCGTCCCGGGCCGGATCCTGTGGAAGCTCGTCCGCGAACACGCGGGCGACGGGCGCACCGCGTTCACCAATCGCGAGCTGCGCCTCGACGAGCGGCTCGGCCTGCCTGCGGGCAACGACAACCTCGAGGCGCGGCTGGTCGCGCTGCGCCGCCGGCTGGCGGCCGGGGGATGGGGGATCGAGCTCGAGCGCGTCGCCCGGGGGCGGCTGGAGCTGCGCGTCGCCCGCCCGCTGGCGCTCGTCGAAGTGCCCACGCACGGGCCCTTCCGCGCGTCCGCGACGGGCGGGTAAGAACCTTCTCCGGTCGCCTACGGAACTCCTAGGAGACGTGGCCGGCGGGCCGCCGTACGGTCCCGCTCACCCCACTTCGAACGGAGTTCAAATGCCCCAGGCGGCCCCCACCACCACCCTCTGCATCCTGCGTCCCGGCGACGCCGGCTACGACGCGGCGCGCGCCACGTTCAACGTCACGATCGACCAGCGCCCGGCCGCGATCGCGCTGCCCCGCGACGCCGACGAGGTCCGCTCCGCGGTCGTCCTGGCCGCCGAGCACGGCCTGCGCGTCGCGCCGCAGCGCACCGGCCACAACGCCGGCCCGCTGGGCGCGCTGGAGCAGACGATGCTGCTGCGCACCGACGCGCTGGACGACGTCGAGATCGACGTGCAGGCGCGGATCGCGCGGGTCGGCGCGGGCGCCCGCTGGGCGGACGTCGTGCCCGCCGCCTCCGCGCACGGCCTCGCGGCGCTGCACGGCTCGACGCCCGACGTGAGCGTCGTCGGCTACACGCTGGGCGGCGGGTTGGGCTGGTACGCCCGTGAGCACGGTCTGGCCGCCAACCACGTGACGGCGATCGAGATCGTCACGGCCGACGGCGAGCTGCGGCGCGTCGACGCCGACCACGAGGCGCACCTGTTCTGGGCGCTGCGGGGCGGCGGCGGCAACTTCGGCGTGGTCACCGCGCTGGAGTTCGAGCTGGTCGAGCAGCCCGAGGTCTACGCGGGCGCGCTGTTCTTCCCGTGGGAGCGTTCGGCCGAGGTGCTGCACGCGTGGCACCGTTGGATCGCCGACGCGCCGGACTCGGTCACCTCCGTCGGGCGGATCCTGCAGTTCCCGCCCTTCCCGGAGATCCCCGAGCCGCTGCGCGGCAACCAGTTCGTGCTCGTCGAGGCGGTGTTCACCGATGGCGAGGTCGAGGCCGCCGAGCTGCTCGCGCCGCTGCGCGCGCTGGGTCCGCTGATGGACACGTTCGCCGCCCAGCCGCCCGTGGGGATCGCGGAGCTGCACATGGACCCGCGCGACCCGATCCCCTACGCGGGCGAGCACCGCCTGCTCTGGGACCTGCCGTCGGAGGCGATCGACGCGTTCGTCGCGCTGGCCGGGCCCGGCTCGAACTCGCCGATGCTGAGCATCGAGCTGCGACAGCTGGGCGGCGCGCTGGCCCGGCCGGCCGAGGGCGGCGGCGCGCTGGCCGCGCTGCCGGGCTCGTTCTGTCTGTTCGCGGTCGGCGTCACGCCGGATCCCGACGCGGCGGCCGCGCTGCGCGGCCGGTTCGCCGAGGTGGTCGCCGCGCTCGCGCCCTACGAGGCGGGGCACTACCTCAACTTCACCGAGGAGGCCACGCCGGCGTCGCAGTTCTTCGGGCCCGAGACGCTGGCCCGGCTGCAGGCGGTCAAGGCCGCGGCCGACCCGTCCGGGCTGTTCCAGGCCAACCACGCGATCTGAGAGCGAGCACGAACATGTCCAAGCGGATCATCGCGGTCGTCGGCGCGACCGGACAGCAGGGCGGCGGCCTCGTGCGGGCCATCGTGGAGGACGCGGGCGGCGAGTACGCCGCCCGCGCCATCACCCGCGACCCGTCGTCGGAGCGCGCGCTGGAGCTGGCCGCGCTCGGCGTCGAGGTCGTGCGCGCGGACCTCGACGACGTCGACAGCGTCGCCGCGGCGTTCTCCGGCGCGCATGGCGCGTTCTGCGTGACGAACTACTGGGAGCACTTCGACGCCGATCGCGAGACGCGCCAGGCCCACGGGCTGGCCGCCGCCGCGGCCCGCGCCGGCGTGGAGCACGTGGTCTGGTCGACGCTGGAGGACACCCGCGAGTGGGTGCCGCTGGACGACGATCGCATGCCCACGATCGACGGCCGCTTCAAGGTCCCGCACCTTGACGTGAAGGGCGCCGCCGACGCGGAGTTCCGCCGCCTCGGCCTGCCCGTCACGTTCCTGCGCACGTCGTTCTACTGGGACAACATGGTGACGTTCGGCATGGGTCCCCAGCGCCTGAGCGATGGCACGCTGGCCATCACGTTCCCGCTGGGCGAGGCCAAGCTCCCCGGCATCGCGGCCGACGACATCGGCGCCTGCGCGTCCGCGCTCTTCCGGCGCGGCCCCGCCGCGGTGGCGGAGACCGTGAGCATCGCCGGCGAGCACCTGACCGGCGCGCAGATGGCCTCCGCGCTGTCGCGCGCTCTCGGCGTCGAGGTCAGCTACAACGCGGTCACTCCCGCCGCCTACCGCAGCGCCGGCTTCCCCGGCGCCGACGACCTGGGGAACATGTTCCAGTTCAAGGCCGACTTCCAGGAGGACTTCTGCGGCCCCCGCGACGTCGCGGCCACCCGCGCGCTGCACCCGGGCCTGCAGTCGTTCGATGCCTGGCTGGCCCGCAACGCCGACCGCATCCCGGTGCCGATCCCGGTGTAGGCAAACAGGGCGACGTGACCGACGTCGTGGTCGTCCGTGGGCGGTGGCGTCGGTGCGAGCGAACGACGGGCAGCGATGGCGCGTGAGCCGTCCGCGCGCCGCGGTCCGCGCGGCGAAAGGGGCGACGTGTTCGACCTTATGCTCGTATAGCGCGCATAAGGTCGATCACGTCAGGGTCCGAAAGTCGAACCGACCCCCGCCGGGCGCTCGGCTCGGCGGCTCGATCGCTAGCCGAAGCGGACCTTGCCGTTGGACGACGCCCGCGCCTGCGCGCGCTCGACGTAGTCCAGGCGCTTGATCGCCGCGCGGAAGAGCCGTTCGACGAGCCGTAGACGCGCGTTCTCGCTGCGCAGGTCCAGGAGGCCCTGCTTGGCCTCCAGGCCGAAGTCGACGGTGGCGGCCATCTCGTAGGAGTTCATCTCCTCGACCTCGTCGGGCTCCATGACGCGGTCGGTGGCCTGCTCGACGAGCTCGGCGTAGGCGGCGCGGGCGCGCTCGGCGGCGGCGGAGTCGAGGTCCTCGTCCTTGTCGATGACGAACTCGACGGTGCCGGCGGGGTAGACGAGGTCGTCCTGGCGCTCGATCAGGCGGAAGATCCGGGTGCCGCGGCAGAGGATGTTCAGCCGGCCGTCCTCGAGCTTCTCCAGGACGCGGTCGATGACCACGGCGCAGCCGACGGACTTGAGCTCGTCGTCGGTCATCCACAGGATCCCGAACTCGGTCTCGCGTTCGAGGCACTCGCTGATCATCTGCTTGTAGCGCTCCTCGAAGATGTGCAGGGGCACGTATTCGGTCGGGAGCGTGACAACCCCAATGGGGAACAGCGGGAAGTCGCGGGCAAGACGTTCGGGCATGTCTTCGCCGCCGCAGTCTAGGACGGGCGCTCGTCCGTACTCCTGACAGATGCTTTCCACCGCCATCGTCTGGTTCCGGCGCGACCTGCGCGTCCACGACCATCCCGCCCTGGCCATCGCGGCGCGCGAGCACGACCAGGTGATCCCCGTGTTCGTCACCGATCCGCGGTTCAGCGGCGGTCGCTACGCCTCCGAGCGCCGCGCCGGCTACATGCGCTCGGCCCTCCATGCGCTCGACGCCCGCCTGCACGAGCTGGGCGGCCGGCTGCTCTTCCGCGAAGGCGACCCGACCAGCGTGATCCCCGCGCTGGCCGACGAGACCAACGCCGTCGCCGTCTACTTCACCACCGACGTCTCGCGCTACGCCCGCACCCGCGACCAGCGCATCGTCGACACGCTCGGCGCCCGCGCGCGGCCCCAGCCGGGCAACTACATCGCCGACATCGGCCAGATCACCACGCAGAACGGCGACCCCTACGGCGTCTTCAGCCCGTTCTTCAAGACCTGGATCAACGCGCCCCGGCGCGACATCCACGGCACACCCCGGAACATCCGCACGCCGACCACGCTGACCAAGGGCCGCCTGCCCGCCGGCACCCACGACGACAGCGCGGGCGAGCAGCACGCGGCCGCCACGGCCAAGCGCTTCCTGGCCGGCGCCGCCGACCACTACGAGGACGAGCACGACACGCTGGCCGGCGGCACCTCGCTGCTCAGCCCGCACCTGCGCTGGGGCACGATCAGCCCACGCGCGCTCGAGCTGCGCGCCCGCGACGGCGGCCACCACGCGTTCGTCCGCCAGCTGGCCTGGCGGGACTTCTTCGCCCACGTCCTGCTGCACGAGATCGGCTCCAAGCGCCCCGACCCGCGCTGGGACGACGATCCCGACGACGCGCTGCTGACCGCCTGGCAGGAAGGGCAGACCGGGTATCCGCTGGTCGACGCCGGCATGCGCCAGCTGGCCCAGACCGGCTGGATGCACAACCGCGCGCGCTTGGTCGTCGGCAGCTTCCTGACCAAGGACCTGCACCTGGACTGGCGCAAGGGCGAGGTCCACTTCGCCCGCCAGCTGCTGGACGGCGAGCTGGCCCAGAACAACGGCAACTGGCGCTGGATCGCCAGCGTCGGCGTGGATCCCGCACCGCCCAGCCGGCGCATGTTCAACCCGATCCTCCAGCAGCAGCGCTACGACCCCGACGGCGTCTACGTGCGTCGCTGGGTTCCCGAGCTCGAGCAGGTGCCCGACGACCGTCTGGCCGAGCCGTGGACGATGACCGACGACGAGCAGCGCGCGGCGGGCTGCGTCATCGGCCGCGACTACCCGGCGCCGATCGTCGACCACGCCCACGAGCGCAAGCGCGCTCTCAGCCTGTATGCGCGCTGACACCCAGCCGCTACGGTCCGCCCGTGCCCGACCTGCGCACACGCGTCAACACGGAGCTGGCGGTCCTGCGCGAGCACCCGCGCGTGCGCCTTTTCCTGCCCAGCGTCGAGCGGATCGCCCAGCACGAGCTCGTGGACCGCGCCGCGGCGCTGACCTACTACGGGATCCTCGGGATCATCCCGGCGCTGATCGCGCTCTACGCGGTCCTGGGGATCGTCGGCACGGACACCACCGTGCAGGACGCGCTGGGCCTGTTCGGCGGCGTGGTGCCGGGGGGCAACGGGGACACGACCGGTGCACGCGAGAAGTTCGCCTCCGTCCTGGAGAGCCAGGCCTCGTCGATCCCGCTGCTGGGGCTGGGCCTGCTCGGCGTGCTGTGGACCGCGTCGGCCTTCGTCGGCTCGTTCTTCCGGGCCTCGGCGACGGTGTGGGGCGTCAAGCGCCGGCCGCTGTGGCAGGCCTGGCCGGGTCGCGTCGCCGTCACCCTCGCGCTGGTGCTGCTGGTCGCGCTGGCCGCGGCGGCGATCGTCGTCACCGGCGAGCTGGCCGAGGGCCTGGGCAGCCTGATCGGGCTGACCCAGGAAGCGATCACGCTGTACGAGATCCTCAAGTGGCCGCTGGTGCTGCTGCTGTTGGTCGGCGTGGTGGCCACGCTGTACGGCACGTCGCCCCACCACGCCGATCGCGTGCGCGTGTGGTGGTACATCACGCCGGGCGTCGTGTTCGCGGTGCTGGCCTGGCTGGTCGTGTCGGGCTTCTTCACGCTCTACGTGCACCTGTTCGGCTCCTACGAGACCAGCTACGGCGCGCTGGGCACGACGATCGCCTCGATGGTCTGGCTGTGGCTGACCAACCTCGTCCTGCTGGCCGGCGTGACCGTCGACGCCGAGCTGCCGCGCCTGCGGAGCACGCCCGGATGATCGATCCCGAGATCCAGGGCTACGAGCGCCAGCTGCGCCACGCCGGGCTCCCGCTGCTGATCGAGGACTACTCGGCCCGCGAGGACATCTTCAACCGGGCGATCCCGTTCCTGGCGCTGGTCTTCCTGGCCGAGCTCGGATCGGCGTCGAACTTCGAGTGGTCGCTGTGGGCCAACGTCGCCGCGGTGCTGGTCGGCCTGGTCATCCTGCTGGCGCCGATCGCCGCGCTGAACGTGCATCGCGGCCGGCGCTGGTTCGCGCTGCCCCAGCGCGTCGGCTTCGTCGAGCTGACCATCTTCCTGATCGTCCCGCCGATCCTCCCGCTGCTCGGCGGCGGCCAGATCGGCAGCGCCGCCGGCACGCTGCTGGGCAACGTCGTCCTGCTCGGGCTGATCTACGTGGTCGTCGGCTACGGCCTGCTGTCGATCGTGCGGTGGGCGGTCACGCGCGTGTTCGGGCAGCTGGCCAGCGCGCTGACGATGCTGGCCCGCGCGATCCCGCTGCTGCTGTTCTTCGCGCTGGTCCTGTTCATCAACACGGAGATGTGGCAGGTCTTCGGGGGCATCAGCGACGCGAACCTGTTCGGCGTGATCGGTCTGTTCGTCGGCCTGGGCTGCGTGTTCCTCGTCGTGCGACTGCCGGGGGAGGTGCGCCAGCTGGAGGAGGGCGAGCACGTCGAGCCCCGTCTGACCCGGCGCCAGCGCATCAACGTCGGGCTGGTGATCTTCGTCTCCTACGCGCTGCAGACCCTGATCGTCGCGCTGGCTGTGGCGATCTTCTTCGTGCTGTTCGGGCTGCTGACGATCAGCGACTCGGTCACCGAGGCGTGGATCGGCACCGACGGCGACCCGGTGTGGACGATCGGCGGTGCCACGATCACCTCCGAGCTGCTGCGCGTGTCGGCCGCGATCGCCGCCTTCTCGGGCCTGTACTACTCGATCGCCGTGCTCACAGATGCGACCTATCGCACCGAATTTCTGGGAGAGTTCGAGCAGTCGCTGCGGAAGACCTTTGCCGTTCGTGCCGAGTATCTGTCGGCTCGTGGGGCAAAGGGTCTCGCTTCAGCGGAAAGCTGCCGATGAACGTGGACGTGCCCGCTCGTGCACCCCTTCAACTGATCGACCGGCTACCCGGTTGGCCCACCATGCTGGAAACGGTGCTGGCGGACCCGGAGCGGATCGGCGTGGCCTTCCAGCCGATCGTCGACCTGCAGCGCGGGGTGGTGGCCGGATTCGAGGTGCTCGCGCGGTTCCGCTCGGAGCCGTACCTGCCGCCGGACCAGTGGTTCGACGCGGCGGCCAAGTTCGGCTGCCTGCCCGAGCTGGAGTCGACGGTCATCGCCCGCGTCCTGGACGCGCGCAGCGACCTGCCGCCCAACTGCTTCCTGTCGCTCAACGTGCGCCCGCACGCGCTGCTGGACGATCGGGTCCTGAGCACGCTCCACGGCGCCGGCGGCCTGCACGGCGTGGTCGTCGAGATCACCGAGCAGAGCGCCGTCGACGACTACGACATCCTGGGCCGCACCATCGAGGGCCTGCGCGAGGCCGGTGCGCACCTGGCCGTCGACGACGCCGGCGCCGGCTACGCCTCGCTGCGGCACATCGCCGCGCTGCGCCCGGACTTCATCAAGGTCGACCGCGGCCTGGTCTCCGACATCGATCGCGATCCCGCGAAGGCCGCGGTGATCGAGTCGCTGGGCACGTTCGGCAGCCGCATCGACGCGTGGATCGTGGCCGAGGGCATCGAGCGCGCGGGCGAGCTGCGCCGGCTGATGCAGCTCGAGGTGCCGCTCGGTCAGGGCTACCGGCTGGGGCGGCCCGACCCGCGCATGCGCCCCCTGGACGCCGAGGTCCTGGAGCTGCACCACCGCCTCGAGCGCAACGCCGACGACGGCGTCGGCGCCCTGATCGAGAGCGCCGCGGCGCTCCCCGAAGGCGCGGGCGCCGAGCAGGTGGCCGCGGTGCTGGCCGGCGACGCCGAGATCGACGTGATCGTCTTCGTGGACGACTACGAGCGCCCGCAGGCGCTGCACCTGCGCGGGGCCTTCGAGTCGGGCGAGCCCGCGCGGCCGACGCCGCTGTCGGTCCTGGCCATGGCCCGGCCGGCCGATGTGGCCCGCCGCGCGATGACCCGCGAGCTGGCCTGGCGCTTCGATCCGATCGCCGTCATCGACGACGTGGGCAAGCTCGTGGGGATCGTGCGGATGGAGCGCCTCGTCGAGACGCTCGCATCCGCACGAGCCTGACTACAGCTGCTTGATGTTGGCGCGGACGGCGTCGACCAGCTCGGCCGGGACGCTCTCGAGCCCGTGATCATCACGGGCGTGGATCGCGACCTGGGACAGGATGCCGTCGTCGTCGTTGGCGTGGAACACGGCCGAACAGCCGGGGACCACAGCGCCACAGGAGAATTCCTTCATGCGTCTTGTTTCGGCGCCTGGCCAGAAATCATGAGGTTGTAGAAGATCGCGGCCGGTAGCCGCTCTTCCAGCAGCCGCTTGTCGACGCCCTGGAAGAACAGGTAGCCGTGGTAGGCGTACTGCCGCCAGGCCATCGGCACGTCGTCGGGCTCGGCCGTCGACTCGAGCGTGCGGTTGGCCCAGCCGAACCAGTTGGCCAGCAGCTCCTCGCCGCGCACCTTGACGTCCTCCAGGCCGGCGGCGCGCGCGTGGCGGCCGAGCTCGTCGGGGACGAACGCGTGCACGTCGACGATCTCGCCCAGCTGCGCGTCGGCGTCGCCGTGTTGGCCGGGATCGGCCGCCTCGGCCGCGCCCAGCAGCTTGCGCCACACCGGTGCCAGCGCGAACGCCGTGCGCTTGGGCACGCGGGCCAGGCGGTCGCCGATGCGTGACGGCTCGCCCGCGAACACGAACGTGCCGCCGGGGCGCAGCACGCGCCGGAACTCGCGGAAGGCCTGATCCAGATCAGGCAGGTGGTGCAACACCGCGTGCCCGAAGACGAGGTCGAAGCTGTCGTCGGGGAACGGGAGCGCCTCGGCGTCGCAGGCCACGGTCTCGACGGTCAGGCCGAGGCGGCCCGCGTTGGCCTGCAGCGCGTCGAGCATGCCCGCCGAGATGTCGGTGGCCACCGCCGCGTCGACGATCCCGGCCTGCAGCAGGTTCAGGCTGAAGTAGCCGGTGCCGGCGCCGATCTCCAGCGAGCGGCCGTAGCGGCCGACCTGCCCGCCCAGGGCCTTGGCCAGCTTGCCGACGACCTGGCTCTGGCCGATCTCGCCGTAGTCGATGCCCCACTTGGCGTCGTAGTGCGCGGCGGCATCGTCGTGGTAGCGGGTGTTGGCGTCGCGGATGACGTCCGCGTCGAGGGGTTGGGCGGCCATGCGGGCGCGGAGGATAGACGGCTTCCACTAGCTTGCGCGCCCGCGATGACCGAACCCGTTCGCTATCTGCAGCGCGACCAGCCCGACGGCGTGCCGCCCTTGGAGCTGACCGGCGAGCGCACGCTCCCCGACGTGCCCGAGGAGAACTACTGGTACCGCCGCCACCTGGTGGTCTACGAGTGGATCGCCCGGCGGACCGCCGGCCTGCGGGTCGTGGACATGGCCTGCGGCGAGGGCTACGGCTCCGACGTGCTGGCCCGGGGCGGTGCCGCGGCGGTCGTCGGCGTCGACGCCAACCCCGAGGCGCACGAGCACGCGCGCCTGCGCTACGTGCGGCCCAACCTGCGCTTCGCCCGCGACCTGGTCGAGACCTTCGACGAGCCGTGCGACGCCGTCGTGTTCCTGCAGACCATCGAGCACGTGCAGAACCCCGACGAGGTGCTGGAGCGCTTCAAGTCGCTGGTCGGTCCCGACGGCGTCGTCTACGTGACCACGCCCAACGTGCTCACGCTCGCGCCCGAGGGCGCCGAGAAGTCCGGGAACCCCTGGCACGTCAAGGAGTACCGCCCCGAGGAGTTCCGCGCGCTGTGCGAGGCGCACTTCTCCTCCGTCGAGCTGCTCGGGCTGTTCCACGCGGGCAAGCTGCGCGTCCACGAGCTGGCCATCAAGCACGCGGGCTGGGACACGATCCACGCCAAGCTGGGCATCACCAAGCCGTTCTACGACCGCTTCACCCCGGCGATCTCCGAGCGCGACTTCGCCTTGCGAGAGCAGCCGCTGGCGCGCGCGCTGGACTTCCTCGCCGTGCTGCGTCCGTGACGCTGTCGCTCGTCCTGCACACGCACATGCCCTACGTCGAGGGCTACGGCACCTGGCCCTCAGGCGAGGAGTGGCTGTGGGAGGCGATGGCCACGACGTACCTGCCGCTGGCCGACGTGCTGGATCGCCACGCGCCGGCGCCGCTGACGTTGTCGATCACCCCGGTGCTGGCCGACCAGCTCGGCGCGCCCGACATCGGCGAGCGGTTCCTGGCCTTCTGCCGGGATCTGCGCGTGCGTTCCCACGGCCTGGACGCCGACGACGCGCAGGACGCCGCGGTGGCCGCCGAGCTGCGCCGCGCGCAGGCCGACTACGCCCGCGCCGCCGAGGCCTTCGAACGCCGCGGCGGCGACGTCCTGGGCGCGCTGGCCCCGCACGTGTCGTGGACCTCGTCGGCCACCCACGCGGTGCTGCCGCTGCTGGCCACCCGGGCCGGCGTGCGCCTGCAGCTGCAGACCGGGATCGACAGCCACCGCGACCGCTTCGGATCGGCCTGGGGCGGCGGCTTCTGGCTGCCCGAGTGCGCGCACGCGACGTGGCTGGAGCCGCTGCTCGCGCAGGCCGGCGTCCATGCCACCTGCGTCGATCTGACCGACGTGCTGGAGCCCGACGCGCATCTGCGTCCGCTGCGCAGCGCCGCGGGTCCCGTGCTGGTGCCGATCGACCGCGCGACGATCGAGCTGGTGTGGTCCGACGGCGCCTACCCGGCGGCCGCGGCCTACCGCGACAGCCACCACCTGACCCGCTACCACCACAAGCCATGGGCCAACGACGGCGCGGTCTACGACCCGGATCGCGCCGCGGCGCAGGTACGCGCCGACGCGGCGGACTTCGTCACGCGGGTGCGCGCCCGCACCGCCGGCGGCGGGCTGTGCGTGTGCGCCCTGGACACCGAGCTGCTGGGCCACTGGTGGCACGAAGGGGTCCTGTGGCTGGAGGCGGTGCTCGAGGAGGCGGCCGCGGAGGGACTGGAGCTGGCGGCGCTGGACGACGCGCTGGAGCGCCACGCGGCCGTGCCCGCGCCCGACCGGCTCCCGGTCACCAGCTGGGGCACGCCCCGCGACCTGTGGACGTGGAGCGGCCCGCAGGTGGCCGACGTGGCCTTCGCCGCGCGCCGGGCCGAGCTCGACGTCGTCGCCGCCGGCTCGCGCGCCGGGCGGCGCGCGCTGCGCGAGCTGCTGGCGCTGCAGGCCAGCGACTGGGCCTTCCTGATCAGCCGCGATCAGGCCGGCCCGTACCCGCGTGAGCGCGTCGACGGCCACGCCGCGGCGCTGCGCGCGGCGCTGGCCGCCGGGGACGACGATCCCGTCCGCGCGCTGGCCCCCGGTGTGGTTCCGTCCGCGCTGAACCGGTAACCTCGCCCGCTTCGCCGTATCCATAACCCAGCCGAGTTCGCGATCGACGCTCGATCGCGGAGCGGGGGACCCACTGGGATCGGACAGATCGATCCATGGGGCGAATCGCCGCCAGAGTGCGGCGTAGCGCAGGTCCAGCGCGAGCCCGACAGCTAACCCCGTAGGCACCGCGACCAACAGGAGCAGCTGCCGTGCCCATCCCCGAGAGCAAACCGCGTGCGTGGTATCGCGACGAGATCCGTGCGTCCCAACGCGCGTCCGACGTCCGACGCGACGCGGCCTTCCGCCAGCGCCGTCGACGACTGCGCGGTCGCACCGGCGCGGCCGTGCTGGTGGCCAGCCTGACCGTGCTGGTCGGCGGCGCGGCCGCCGCGCCGTCATCCATCACCCAGTCCTCCAGCAGCCAGTCGACCACGAGCGCGGTCCAGCAGGCGCTGGGCATCACCGTCGACGGCATCTACGGGCCGCAGACGCGCGCCGCGCTCCTGCGCTTCCAGCGGGCCAACGGCCTGCTGGCCGACGGCATCGCCGGGCCGCAGACGCTGGCGGCGCTCGGCGTGGCCGGCGGTCGATCCGAGACGCAGGCGCTGGCCGCGCGCAGCACGAGCACGGCCACGACCGGCTCCGACAGCGCGCTCCTGGCCCGCATCGCGCAGTGCGAGTCGGGCGGCGACCCGACCGCCGTGTCCTCGGGCGGCACCTACCGGGGCAAGTACCAGTTCAGCCGCGACACGTGGCGGGCGGTCGGCGGGAGCGGCGATCCGGCGGCGGCCTCCGAGGCCGAGCAGGACAAGCGCGCCGCGATGCTGCTGGAGGTCCAGGGCCCGGCCGCCTGGCCGGTCTGCTCCAACAGCTAAGCGACCACCGGCGCGTGGCGCTGCGCGCGCTCGACCGCGGCATCGTGGCTGTCGTCCTGCCCGGTGACGCTGAGCAGGAACAGCTCGCGGTCCAGCGCGCGCAGGTCGCACGCGGTCGTCGCGCGCACCGTGGCGGTGCGCGGGACGCCGCGCAGCAGCGCGATCTCCCCGAAGCTGCTGCCGGACTCCAGACGGCGCACCAGGACGCCGTTCTCGTAGACCGCCAGCTCGCCCGACCGGACGAAGTAGAAGCGGTCGCCGACGTCGCCCTGGCAGACCACGTCGGTGCCCGCGGGCACGTCGATCGCCATCAGGCGCCGGGCCAGGTCCTCGAGCGTGGCCACCGGCATCGGCGCGAAGATCGGGTTGATGCGCAGCAGCTGGAACTCGGCCTGGGGCACGGGCGCGCCGTCCTCCAGCGAGCGCAGCGTGCGCCAGCGCAGCGCGAGCACCCCGGGCAGCAGGGCGCCGGCGATGACCAGCGCGGCGCCCTCGCCCAGCCCGTGCACCAGGGCCGGGGCCACGATCGCGCCGGTGCCGATGCCCAGCACCCACGTGCTCTCCTGGACCGACAGCACCCGGGCCAGGAAGCGATCGGGCGTGAGGCGCTGCAGGAGCGTGGTGGCCGAGATGCGGGCCAGGCTGTAGCCGGCCCCGAAGCCCAGCCACGCGCACACCGCCGCCACGGGCAGCGACACCAGGCCGGCCAGGATCATCGGGAGGCCGAGCACGAGCGCGCCCGCGAGCATCGCCGTGGTCAGGCGGGTGCGGCCGACGATCAGGAAGGCGATCGCCCCGCCGGCCACGCCGCCGGCGCCGAAGGCGATGTTCAGGTAGCCGACGCCCTCGGTGCCCAGCCCGAGTCGGTCGATCGCCGTGGCCACGACGAGCACCCCGCTCAGGCCCTCGACCACGAACAGCGCCCACACCACGAGGATCACCGAGCGCAGCTGTGCGTGGCCGAGCACCGTGGCGAACCCGGCGCTGACCTCGCGCAGCGGGCCGGTGGCCCGGCGCTGGGGCAGGCGCGTGTCGGTCGGGACGCCCATCATCACCAGCGCCCCGACGGCGAACGCGACCGCGCACCCGCCGGCCACGGCGGTCGTGCTGGTCAGCGCCAGCACCAGGCCGCCGAGGCCGCCGCCGACCAGCACGGCGCCGCTGTCGATCGTGCCCAGCATCGCCGTGGCGCGCGACAGCTCGGCCGGTGAGCGGGCGATCGTGGGCAGCAGCGCGGAGCGGGCGGGCTGGTTGGCGGTCGAGACGATGCTGTAGGCGACGGCCGCCGCGAAGACGCCGAAGGGCAGGTCCAGCGCGGCGGCGACCGCGGCCAGGGCGATCGCCGTGCCCCGCAGCGTGTTGGTCATCACGATCACCCGCTTGCGCGGCAGCCGGTCGGAGGCCAGACCGAGCAGCGGTGAGGCCAGCAGCGCGGGCAGGGTCTGGGCCAGCGTGACCAGGCCGAGCGCCGTGGCACCCCCGTAGCGGAAGGCGTAGACGCTGACGGTGACCGAGAACCCGGCCTTGCCCAGGGCGGTGGCGATGGTGCCGGCCAGCAGCCGCACCAGCGGCGGGTTGCCCATCACCGCGGCGCGGACGGTCCCGCGCCAGCTCGCATCCGTGCGCTCCACACCGGCATCCTGACCAATGCGCGGCAACGCTGCCTTCACATTTCGGGTTACCGTGCGCGGCATGTCCGACGCCGAAGCCGTGCGCGCCGAGTGGGCCACCGGCGACTACCCGTCCATCGCCGAGCGGCTGCGCCCCGCCAGCGTCGCGCTCCTGCGGGCGCTCGGCCCGCTCGACGGCGCCGAGCTGCTCGACGTGGCCACGGGGACCGGCAACGTCGCGCTGGCCGCGGCGCGCGCCGGCGCTGACCACGTCGTCGGCGTCGATCTGACGCCCGAGCTGCTGGCCGTCGCGCGCGAGACGGCGGCCGCCGAAGGGCTGGAAGCCGACTTCCTCGAAGGCGACGCGGAGGCGCTGGAGTTCGAGGAGGACCGCTTCGACGTCGTCACCTCGACGTTCGGGGTGATCTTCGCGCCGCGCCCCGCGGTGGCGGCCGGCGAGCTGGCCCGGGTGCTCACGCCGGGCGGGCGGCTGGGCCTGACCACGTGGCCGCTGGACAGCGTGCCCATGGCCATGGGGGCGGCCATCGGCCGCCTGCTGCCCTCGCCGGCCGGGCAGCGCATCGAGCCGACCCCGTGGGCCAGCGAGGACGGGCTGCACGAGCTGTTCGCCCAGCGCGGCGTCGAGCTGTCGATCCAGCGACACGTGCTGCACTGGCGCTTCGCCGACGCGCAGACGATGGTGGCCTTCGCGCTGGAGAAGGTCGCGGGGATGGCCGCTGCCCTGCGGGCCGGCATCGCCGAGGAGGAGCTGCGGGCCGCGCTGACGGCGTTGTTCGAGGAGCGCGCGGAGCGGACGGACGGCGAGCTGTCGGTGCCGTTCGACTACCTGCTGGTGCGCGGCGTCAAGACCGGCGCCTAGCGCCAGCGCATCGCGCGCGGCGTGGGCCGCATGCGCAGGATCCGCCCGGGCACGCCGCCCACGACGGCGTTGTCGGGCACGTCCTTGGTGATCACCGTGCTGGTCCCGATGATCGCGTTGTCGCCGACGGTGGCGCCGCGCAGGATGCACGCGCCGTAGCCGATCCACACGTTGTGGCCGACGCGCACGTCGCGCTTGTAGATGCCCTGATCGCGTATCGGCCGGTCGACCTCGACGACGCCGTGGTCGAAGTCGATCAGCATCACCCGGTCGGCCACGATGCACTCGCGCCCGATCGAGACGTGCTGGAAGGAGGAGATCGTGCACTCCTGGCCGAGCACCGACTTCGCGCCGATGCGCACTTCGCCCTCGTGCGAGCGGATCTTCGTCCCGTGTCCGATCCACGACCAGCGGCCCAGGTGCACGCTGGCGCCCTTGCCGATCTCGAACGTCACGTCGGGGCACACGAAGGCGATCCCGTCGGTGGTCAGGCGCCCGCGGAAGCGCAGCTTCAGCCAGCCCAGGCGCACGAGCAGCCGCAGGTAGCCGGGCTTGAGCATCCCGTTGCGGCGCAGGAAGCGCAGGAGGGTGAGCGGCCCGCCATGGCGGGGCGGAGGCTCGTCACGCCACACCGGCGGGACGGGCGGGGCAGGGACCGGGGACAGCACGCGCTCCATCGACGCGACGGAGACTAATGCCATGATGCGCGGCCCGATGGCTGACGAACAATCCCTTGCCCAGCGCCTTCTCGATGGCGATCGCCGCGCCCTGGCCCGGGCCATCACGCTCGTCGAGAACGAGGACCCGGACGGCTACGCGATCGTGCGCGAGGTCTATCCCCAGACGGGCAGCGCCGCCGTCTTCGGCTTCACCGGACCGCCCGGGGTGGGCAAGTCGACGCTGATCGGCGCGCTGACCAAGGCGCGCCGGGCGGCCGACCGCACGATCGGCGTGCTGTCGATCGACCCGTCGTCGCCGTTCACGCAGGGCGCGGTGCTGGGCGACCGCATCCGGCTGACCGAGCACTTCCTCGATCCGGGCGTCTTCATCCGCTCGATGGCCAACCGCGGCGCGCTGGGCGGACTGTCGGAGGCCGCGTTGCAGGCGGCGCTGCTGATGGACGCCAGCGGCAAGGACGACGTCTTCCTGGAGACCGTCGGCGTCGGCCAGGCCGAGGTCGACATCATTGACCACGCCGACACGGTGGTGCTGGCGCTGATGCCCGGCTCGGGCGACTCGATCCAGGCGCTCAAGGCCGGCGTGATGGAGATCCCCGACGTGATCGTGGTCAACAAGCGCGACCACCCGCTGACCGAGACGATGGTCCGCGAGATCCGCGGCGTCCTGTCGCTCGCCCCGCAGCGCGGCTGGCGGGTGCCGATCGTCACCACCGAGGCGACGCGCGGCCAGGGCATCGACGAGCTCGTCGAGCAGATGGACGCCCACCGCGCCTACATCGAGTCCGAGGGCACGTTGAGCGAGCGGCGCCGGCGCAACCTGCGCAACGAGGTGCTGGCGCTGGCCGCCGGGCGCATGCGCCGCCGTCTGGAGGAAGGCCTCCACGACGACGCCGACTTCGCCAAGCTGCTCGACGAGGTGGTGGCCCGCCGCCTGGATCCGGCCAGCGCGGCCACCGCGCTGCTGGAGAAGACCGGCGCCGACGTGTGAAGCGCCGGCTGCGCTTCGCGCTGGCCACGAACGAGCCGTTCGAGCGGCTCGTGATGGCCACCCCCGCGCTGCGGGCCCGCGCGCGTCGCTCCGCCGCCCGCTACGTCGCGGGGGAGACGCTGGAGGAGGCGCTGGGCGTCGCCGCGCGGCTGCGGGCGGCCGGGCTGTCGTGCTCGCTGGACCTGTTCGGCGAGCGGGAGGACGATCCGGCCGCGATCGAGCGGGTGCTGCAGGGCTACGAGACGCTGGCCGCCGCTGTCGACGAGGACACGTGGGTGTCGGTCGACCTGTCGCACGTCGGGATGCGGGCCGACGCGCTGCGGCGCATCGGCGCGGTGCTGCCCGCCGGCGCGCGGCTGCAGGTCGGCGCCGAGGAGGCCGCGCGGGCCGACGCAGTCTTCGCGGCGGTGCTGACCGTGGCCGGCGAGGGCGTGCCGCTGACCGCGACGCTCCAGGCCAACCTGCGCCGCTCCCCGGCGGACGCCGCGCGGTTGACCGAGGCCGGGGTGCCGGTCCGCCTGGTCAAGGGCGCCTACGTGGAGTCGGCGGCCGACGCACACCCCTACGGGACGCCGACCGACGACGCGTTCCGCGCGCTGGCCCAGCACCTGCACGCCGCGGGCGCGACGCCCGTGCTGGCCACCCACGACCCGGCGCTGCGCGACGTCGTCGCGGACGCGCCGCTGGAGATGCTGCTCGGCGTGCGCGCCGGCGACGCCGTCGCGCTGGCCGCGGCTGGGCGCCAGGTGCGCATCTACGCGGCCTACGGGCCCGACTGGCTGCGCTACCTGCTGCGCCGCCGGGCCGAGGCCGAGGGGACAGGCTGAACGTCGCCGAGGTGACGCGCCAGAACACCCTGCGTGGCTACGAGGCGCCCTGGCGCCCGCGGCGCACCCGGTGGGCCACGAACAGGCCGGCGATGCCGACCACGGCGGCGACGAGCACGACCTTGGAGGCGCCGCCGACCCAGCCGGACATCGTCTCCCAGTTGTCGCCCAGCGCCCAGCCGGCGCCGATCAGCACGCTGTTCCACACCGCTGAGCCCAGCGTGGTCAGCGCGATGAAGCGCCACAGGCCCATGCGCATCGTGCCCGCCGGAATCGAGACGACCGACCGCGCGCCGGGCACCAGCCGCGCGCCCAGCACGACCCAGTCGCCCCAGCGCCCGAACCACGACTCGGCGCGGTCGAGCTCGCGCGGGCCGACCCGCAGGCGCCGACCCCACCGCTCGATCGCCGGGCGCCCGCCCCAGCGGCCCAGCGCGTACAGGATCAGCGCGCCGACGAGCGAGCCGAGCGTCGCCGCGGCGACCGTCGCCACGAACGTCATCTCCCCGCGCGAGACCTCGTAGCCGGCCAGCGGCAGCACGAGCTCGGAGGGGATCGGCGGAAACAGGTTCTCCACGATCATCACCCCGATGAGGCCGGCGTAGCCGGCGCTGACCAGGGCGTCGTGGGCGATGTCGTCGATGGCGGCGAGCATCCGCGCCAGGGTAGAGATCGGCGCCGCCCAGCCCGCGCTCGGGTAGCGTCGCGCTGATGCGCCGCGTCCTCGCCCTGGTCGTGCTTGCCGTGCTGCTGGCGCTGGCCGCGCCCGCCGGCGCCTACCACGGCCCGCGCGTCACGTCGCCCACCGAGGCGCCCTACACGGTGCTGATCGAGGTCGACCTGAGCGACGGCTTCCTGATCTGCACCGGCAGCATCATCGACCCGACCCACGTGCTGACGGCCGCGCACTGCACCCAGGGCGAGAGCGGGCGCCGCCTACGCGTCGCGTCCTACACGGTCACCGCCGGCGTGACCAAGCGCGCCGCGGCCCCGACGCCCGACGCCCAGGAGCGACGCGTCGTCGCGGTGCGGGTGCATCCGGGCTTCAGCTACGAGCGGTTCGGCTTCGGCGACGTCGCGGTCCTGCAGGTCGACGCGCCCTTCGAGACGACGGCTGCCGTGGCGCCGATCGCGCTGGCCGAGCTCAACCTCCCGCCCGCCGAAGGGGCGATCGTGCGCGGCTACGGCTTCGGGGAGGACCACCACCGCGACCCGGTCGTCGACGCACACCTGCTCGACATGACGGTCGGGCCGGCGCTGCGCTGCCTGTCGGGCATCAGCGCGCTGATCTGCGCCTCGTCGCGGATCGGGACCGGCTGTCCGGGCGACAGCGGCGGACCGATCGTCACCACCGGCCCGCTCGTCGTGTTGACGGGCGTGATCAGCGGCGGCAGCGACAACCGGTGCACCAAGGGCGAGCGGGCCTGGTTCTCGGATCTGACCAGCCCGGGGATCGGCGAGTTCGTGCGCGGCAACGACCACCCGCCCGCGATGCCCTACGCCGAGGACATCGGCGACCTGCGCCTGCCGCGGCGCAACGGCGGCGGCTTCACCTGCAAGGCGCCGACCTGGGTCGACGCCGAGTCGACGACGACGCTGTTCCTGCGCGACGGCCGGACGGTCGCCCAGGACGGTCCGTCGTCGGCCTACGTGCCCCAGCTCGCCGACCTCGGCCACCGCATCTCCTGTCGCTCGATCGCCCACAGCGCCGGCGGCACCGCGCAGGTGCCCGGGTACGGCACGGCCACCGTCGGCACCGGCCCGCCCGGCGGCTTTCGCCTGTGCCTGCGCCGCCCCGGCACCCGCCAGCAGTGCCGCGGCTGGACGCTGCGCTAGAAGCCGACGCCGCCGCGGGTGGTCTGCCACGAGTGCCACTCGCGCACGGCCAGCCCGCCGAGCGCCGCGCCACAGATGGCCAGCAGGATCGCCTCGCCCTGGCCGATCGACGCGTCGAACAAGGGCAGCACGTCCTGCAGGCCGCCCCAGGGCACCGGCCCGCTGACCGGCTGCAGCCCGCCGTCGCCGATGCGCAGGCCGATCAGCATCCAGGCGGTCGCGCCCAGCGTCAGCGCGGCCAGGGCGGCGCCGACGCGCGGCGCGTGACGCAGGCCCCAGCCGGCCAGGGCGGCGCCCACCGGCACCACCGGCAGCAGGAGCCGGGCCGGCGCCCAGTCGCCGTGCAGCGACGGAGCCAGGAAGCTCACGACGAACAGCTGCGTGGCGCACAGCGCGGCCAGGAAGCCGGCGACGACCTCGACATGGATCTGGTCGGGCACGGCCACCGCGAGGCGATCGCGCCGCGAGCGCCACAGCAGCCACAGCGCCAGGAAGCCCAGGGCCGCGAACGGCGCCCAGCGGATCATGCCCGCGTCGCGGTCCAGCCACCAGCCGACCAGCCGCGGCCAGCGCTCGAGCACCTCGCCCACCGAGTCGGCCCCGAGCGCCCCGTCGGGGGCCAGCGACGGCGCGTAGGGCGTCAGCCCGCCGAACAGGCGGTCGGTCAGCGTCACGTAGAGCACGCCGGAGAACAGCACGACCTCCACGGCGGTCAGCGCCGCGAAGCCGCGCCGGCGGCGGCGCAGCCAGCGGGCCAGGGCCGCCGCGCAGCCCACGCCCACGGGCACCAGCGAGATGGCCAGCCAGGGGAGCACGGCGATCGCCGCCGCGCACGACAGCGTGAACCGCGGGCGGGGCTGCTCGCGCACGAGCAGCGCGGCCAGGACGGCGGCGGCCAGGAACATGCCGGCGGCGGGCTCGGGGGAGATGCGCGTCGCGGCGGCCACGACCGGCGGCGACAGCCCGGCGACGACCGCCGACCAGGTCGCCCACGGCTCGGGCACCACGCGTCGGGCGATGGCCGCCGCGAACACGAAGGCCAGCGCGGTCAGCGCCGCCAGCCACAGCTGGACGAGCGTCGGGCCGCCGAGCGCATAGGCGGGCGCGATCAGCAGCGGGAAGCCGATCCCCTGGGGCTCGATCAGGCGGCCGCCCACGGGCTCGGCCGTCGGCGTCAAGGGTGGGCCGTCGAACGCCGTCCAGGCCTGGGTGGCGTACTCGTCGCGCAGGTCCAGGTCGCGGTCGGTGGCGATCGACTCGGCGCTCAGCAGCTCGTGGCCTTCGCGCACCGACCAGCGCTGGCCGGGCGCCGCATCGAGGCCGAGCGCGGCCGCGTACACGGCGAACAGCAGCAGCCAGATGGCGAGGGCCCGGCGCACGGGCCGGACCCTAGTGGGACGGAAGGGCCGCTAGGACCCGACGATCCAGAACAACGCGAACGCCGTGAAGAAGCCGATCGCGTAGGCGAAGACGGTGCGATCGGGCATGTCCCGCATGAGCAGGACCAACGTGACCAGCAGCCCGCCGAAGAGGACGAGGACGCGCGTTCCCGGCTGATGCAGCCCGTTGTCCATCATGCTCATCCAGCAGACGCCAGCAAGCGCGATGACGATCAAGCCACCGAGTAGGTGACCTCGAGCTTGCGGACTGACCCGACGTGCGAACAAATTGGTGACCCTTCCCTGGACCGGCGCCTCCGCAGGCCCAGTGAGTATCCACCACGGTGGTGAGGTTTCGCAAGGATTGGGCGCGTAGACGTCAGACCGCAGACGCGGATGCAACGCCCGGTGCACCGCCGTCCAGCAGTCGGATGGCCTCATCGGCCACCTCGTCGTCGACCATCACGTCGTAGTGGTCGGCGGTGGTCCGCTGCCCGGTCGAGCGGAAGTCGCGCTGGCCGCCGGAGGCAGCCTGGAAGATCGCGCCCAGCAGCGCGCCGAACACCGCGCCGAAGACCAGGCCGTACAGGATGATGTAGCCGGCGCTCACGTCGTTGGCCGAGATCGCCCACAGGAACAGGCCGAACAGGCCGCCGATCAGCGCGCCCGATCCGGCGCCGCGGATCGTCGCGGTGCTGACCGTCTCGCGCCCGAGCACCTGCTCCTCGAAGCGCAGCCCGGTGCCCACGATCGAGACCCGCTCGACGGGAAAGCCCTTGTCGGAGAGGGTGTCGACGGCGCGCTGGGCGTCGACGTAGTGGTTGTAGGTCCCCACCGACCGGCGGGAGCTGTCGCTGGCCATCGCGCGAAATTACTGCGCCGACGTGGCGCGCGCCAACTCGACGAGCAGCCGCACGCCCCAGCCGGACGCGCCCTTGCCCGCGTAGGCACGGCCCTGGTCCCACCCCGTGCCCACCATGTCGAGGTGCGCCCACGGCACGTCGCCGCTGAAGCGGACGAGGAACTGCGCGGCGACGCTGGCCCCGGCCACCCCGCGCTCGCCCGAGTTGACGATGTCGGCGGTCGCGCTGTCCAGCAGCTTCGCGTACTCCGGGTCCAGCGGCATGCGCCACACGCGCTCGCCGGTCTGCTGGGCGGCGGCCTCGACCGTCGCCGCCCACGCCGGGTCGTCCGCGAACAGGCCGGCGTAGCTGCGGCCCAGGGCCGACAGGATCGCCCCGGTCAGCGTGGCCACGTCGACCAGCCGCCGGGCGCCGAGCTGCACCGCGTAGGCCAGGCAGTCGGCCAGCACGAGCCGGCCCTCGGCGTCGGGGTTGATGATCTCCACCGTGGTGCCCTGGAGCGTGCGCACGACGTCCCCGGGGCGCATCGCGTGGGCGTCGATCAGGTTCTCCGTCGCGCCGATCACCGCGACGACCCGCACGGGCAGCGCCAGTGCCGCGATCGCGCCGATGGCCTCCAGCACCGCGCCGCCTCCGGCCATGTCGAACTTCATCGCGGGCATCGACTGCGCCGGCTTGATCCACAGGCCGCCGCTGTCGAACGTCACCGCCTTGCCGACCAGGCCCAGGTCGTAGCCGTCGCCGGGGCGCGGCTCGTATCGCAGCGTGATCAGCGCGGGCTCCTCGCCGGCGCCGGAGGCGACCGCGGCGAAGGCGCCCATGCCGCGCGCGGTGAGCTGGGCCCGACCCTCGACCTCGACGGTCAACGCCGGATGCTCGGCGGCCAGCGCCTGCGCACGCTGGCCCAGCGCCGTCGGCGTGAGCTCGTTCGGCGGGGTGTTGGCCAGGTCGCGGGCGCGGTTCTGCGCCGCGGCGATGAGCGCGGCGCGGGCCACGGGCGCGGACTGGTCGGCGTGGTCGGAGACGATCAGCGCCTCCACCTCGGGCGCGGGCTCGTCGGCGCCGGCCTTGAAGCGCGTGAAGCGGTAGGCGCCCAGCACGGTCCCCTCGACGAACGCCTCGACCTGCGTGGCGTCGAGGCGGTGGGGGAGCTCCCAGCACAGGGTGCGCGTGCCCAGCTCGCGGGCGCGGGCCACGACCAGCGCCGCGGCGACGCGCGCCTGCTCGGCGCCGAAGTCGTCGCGCGCGCCCAGCCCGATCAGCAGCCAGCGCTGGCCGGCCGCGTGCGTCAGGGCCAGATGGCCGAAGGCACGGCGGGCCTCGCCCGAGTCCAGCAGCGCCTGCAGCGGGGCGCCCTCGAGGTCGTGCGAGACGTTCTTGTCTGCGAAAACGCCGATCGCGACCGTGTCAGCGGCCGTGTCGACGGGGGCGAGGGTGGTGGCGGTGACCTCCATGCAGCGCACGAGTCTAGGATCTGGCGCCTTCGCTATTTCGCAAGGAGAGGCCGTTCCCGATGCCCAAGACCGTTGTCCTCAGCGCCGCGCGAACGCCCATCGGCAAGATGGGCGGCGCCCTGTCCACGGTGCCCGCCATCGATCTCGGCGCGCACGCCATCGCCGCCGCGCTGGAGCGCGCCGACGTGGCGCCCGACCAGGTCGACCACGTGATCATGGGCCAGGTCCTCCAGGCCGGCGTCGGCCAGATCCCCTCGCGCCAGGCCCAGATCAAGGCCGGCATCCCCAAGGACGTCTCCTCGGAGACCGTCAACAAGGTGTGCGCCTCGGGCGTGCGCGCGACCGTCCTGCTCGATCAGGCGATCCGCGCGGGCGACGTCGAGGTGGGCGTGGCCGGCGGCATGGAGTCGATGTCCCAGGCCCCCTACCTGCTGCCCGGCGCGCGCACCGGCTTCCGCATGGGCGAGGTCAAGGCGCTGGACGCGATGGTCTCCGACGGCCTGACCAACCCGTTCACCGGCAAGCAGATGTTCGTCGAGGCCACCGAGATCGGCGACGAGCTGGAGATCACCCGCGCCGACCTGGACAAGTGGGCGCTGCGCTCGCACGACCGCGCCAACGCGGCGACCGACGAAGGCCGCCTGCCCGAGGAGATCGCCGCCTTCACGGTGAAGTCGCGCAAGGGCGACACCGTGGTCGAGGTCGACGAGGCCCCGCGCCGCGGCTCGACGCTGGAGTCGCTGGCCAAGCTGCCCGGCCTGGTCAAGGACGGCTCGCACACGGCCGGCAACTCGCCGGGCGTCAACGACGGCGGCGCCGCCCTGGTCGTCGCCTCCGACGAGTGGGCCAGGGCCAACGGCAAGGAGGTGCTGGCCGAGATCGTCGCCCACGCGCAGACCGCCAACGACTTCGCCTACCTGGCCACCACGCCGGCCAGCGCCGCCCAGAAGGCGCTGGAGAAGGCGGGCCTGACCGCCGACGAGATCGACCTGTGGGAGATCAACGAGGCGTTCTCGTCGGTCGCGCTGCACTCGGTGCGCCTGCTGGGCATCGACGAGGAGAAGGTCAACGTCAACGGCGGCGCGGTCGCCCTGGGCCACCCGATCGGCGCCTCGGGCGCGCGCATCATCGGCTCGCTGATCCTCGAGCTGCGCCGCCGCGGCGGCGGCCTCGGCGTGGCGGCGATCTGCTCAGGCGGCGGTCAGGGTGACGCCGTCATCGTGAAGGTGTGACCCAAGCCGCCTTCTTCGACCTGGATCGGACCCTGATGGCCGGCTCGTCCGGCTTCCACTGGGCCCGCGCGGGTGCCCGCGCGGGCCTGATCCCCCGCCGTCAGCTGTACGCCGACGCGTGGGCCAACCTCCAGTTCCGTCTGCAGGGGTCGACCGACGAGTCGACCCAGCGGGTGCAGGACCGCGTCGGCGCGATCATCGAGGGCCATCGTGCCGTCGAGTTCTCGCGCATGGCGCCGATGGTGCTGGCCGGCGTGCTGCCGCGCCTGTACCCGCGCATGCTGCAGGTCGCCTGGGACCACCAGGACGCCGGCCGGCGCGTGTACATCTGCACCGCCGCCACCCAGGAGATGGCGCACCTGCTGGCCACCGTGCTCGGCTTCGACGGTGGTCTGGGCACGCAGCTGGAGGCCGACGCCGACGGCGTGCTGACCGGGAAGCTGACGGGCCCGTTCAACTACGGCGAGGGCAAGCCGATCCGGATGCGCGAGCTGGCCGCGGCCGAGGACATCGACCTGGCCCAGTCGTGGGGCTACAGCGACTCGGCCTCGGATCTGCCGATGCTGCGTGCGGTCGGCCACCCGGTCGTGGTCAACCCCGACACCGAGCTGGCGCGCGTGGCGCGCGAGGAGGGCTGGGACGTGATGCGCTTCGAGACGCTGGGCAAGCGGCTGAAGATCGGCGCGGCGCTGGTGGCCACGGCCGGCGTGGGCGCGGTGGCCGCGACCGCGCGGCGGGCGGTGCGCAAGTGAGCTACCACGAGCTGCACGACGAGCAGCGCGAGATCCGCGAGCTGGCCCGGCGCTTCGCCGACGAGGAGATCGCCCCCAAGGCGGCCCAGTGGGACCGCGACCACACCTTCCCGCTGGCGGTCTTCCGCCATCTGGGCGAGCTCGGCCTGATGGGCGTGTGCGTGCCGGTCGAGCACGGCGGCGCGGGCGCCGACTTCCTGTCCTACGTGCTGGTGCTCGAGGAGCTGTCGCGGGCCGATGCCGGGGTGGGGGTGACCGTCGCCGTCCACACCAGCGCGGGCACGCTGCCCGTGCTGGCCCACGGCACGCCGGACCAGATCGAGCGGATGGTGCCGCCGCTGGCCCAGGGCCACGAGATCGCCGCGTTCGCGCTGACCGAGTCGGGCTCGGGCTCGGACGCCAGCGCGATGCGCTCGCGCTACGACGAGGCGACGGGGACGGTCAGCGGCACGAAGCAGTGGATCACCAACGGCTCCTACGCCCGCCACGTCAACGTCTTCGCGCGGGAGGACGAGCGCATCTCGGCCTTCGTCACGCGCACGTTCCAGGCCGTGCGCGAGGAGGAGAAGCTCGGGCTGCACTCGTCGTCGACCGCCGATCTGGTCTTCGACGCCAGCCCGGCCGAGCGGCTGGGGCCGGCGGGCGCGGGCATGCGCGTCGCGCTGTCGACGCTCGACGGCGGGCGCATCGGGATCGCCGCGCAGGCGGTGGGCATCGCCCAGGCCGCGCTGGACCTGGCCACGAGCTACGCCAAGGAGCGCCAGGCGTTCGGTCAGCCGATCGCCGGGTTCCAGGCGATCAGCCAGAAGCTGGCCGACATGCAGACCGAGATCGAGGCGGCGCGCGCGCTGGTCTGGCGCGCGGCGCGGCTCAAGCAGGCGGGCCGGCCGCACACGGTCGAGGGCGCGCAGGCCAAGCTGTTCGCCTCGCGCGTCGCGCGGCACTGGACCGGCGAGGCGATCCAGGTGCTGGGCGGCTACGGCTACACCCGCGAGTTCCCGGCCGAGCGCTACTACCGCGACGCGAAGGTCACCGAGATCTACGAGGGCACGAGCGAGATCCAGCGCCTGGTGATCGCCCGCGGCCTGCTCGGCGCGCTGGCGGGCTGAGCTCGATGTCCGGCCGGGCGCGGGTCCTGGCCGACGGCACCCGGCGGACCCTGCTGGTCGACGGGCTGGAGGCCTCCGTGGTCGACCTGGCCGATCCGGCCCGGCTGGAGATCCCCTACGTGCAGCGCATCGCCGCGATCCTCGCGGTGTGCGGGCCCACCGACGTGCTGCATCTGGGCGGCGGCGCCTGCACCTTGCCGCGCTGGCTGGCCGCGACGGACCCCGCGTCGCGCTCCGTCGTCTACGAGGTCGACGACGAGGTCGTGCGCGTGGCCCGGGCCGAGCTCGGCCTCGACGACGTGCCCGGCCTGCGGGTGCGGGTGGGCGACGCTCGCGCCGGCGTCGCCGCGCAGCGGCCGCGCTCCTTCGACGCGGTCGTGGCCGACGTGTTCGTCGGTCCCTACGTGCCCGACCACGTGACCACGTTGGAGGCCCTGGGCGACGTGCGCCGGGTGCTGCGGCCGGGCGGCGTCTACGTGGCCAACCTGATCGACGAGGCGCCGCTGCGCCGCGTGCGCCGGCAGCTGGCCACGATCGCCGCCGCGCTGGGTGAGCCGACGCTGATCGCCGAGCGCCCGGTGCTGCGCGGCCGGCGGGCCGGGAACTTCGTCGTGGCCGCCGGGCGGACGCTGCCGATCGCCCGCTTGAAGCGGGCGCTGCCCGGCGTCGACCTGCTGGACGGCGAGGCGGCGGTCATGTGGGCCGAAGGCGCCAAGCCGCTCGTCGATTCGTCCGGTTGAGGCACCTGCATGGTTTTGCCCAGGCAGATGCGGGAAGCACGTGGGATCTGGTACCATTTTATGGCACTCAGAGCGACTGGTGGCGCCTCGCGCGCTTTGGCCATCGGCCCTACCGCTCTCGAAGGCTGAAACTTCCGCACGAATGTGCGCAACATCACGCCCGCCGTGCCGTTGCTAAATCAACGAATCGGCGTAGAATACATACTTGAGAACTAGGATTTTGAACCGAGAAGGAAGTGATACGCGTGGCAGTTGATCGCCTGAGTGAGCGGGCGCTCGACGAGCTGGAGCCGACCGACCTGCTCCTCGAGCAGGCGTCGGTCTACCCGCTGCTGACGAAGGAGGAAGAGGTCGTCCTCGCCAAGAGGGTCGAGCAGGGTGACCTCAACGCGAAGGGCCGGATGATCAACTCGAACATCCGCCTCGTCGTCTCCATCGCGCGGCGGTACCAGGGTCAGGGCATGCCGTTCGCCGACATCGTCCAAGAGGGCATGTTCGGCCTGATCCGCGCCGTCGAGAAGTTCGATTACCGGAAGGGCTACAAGTTCAGCACCTACGCGACCTGGTGGATTCGCCAGGCGATTCAGCGTGGCCTGGACAACCGTGCCCGCACCATCCGCCTCCCCGCCCACATCGCGCAGCGTGCGCGGAAGGTGGGTCGCGTGGAGCGTGAGCTGACCGTGCGCCTGGAGCACGACCCGACGGACGCCGAGATCGCCAAGGAAGCCGGTCTCGAGGTCGACGAGGTCACCCGCATCCGTGCGCTCGACTACGAGCCGCCCAGCCTGGACCGTCGCGTTGGCGACGACTCCGACTCGGCCACCCTCGGTGAGCTGCGCCCCAGCGATGGCCCCGCCCCCGACGAGGCCGTCCAGGAGATGGACATCCGGGCCCGTCTGGAGCGCGCCGTCAAGTCGTTGCCCGAGGCTGAGCAGAAGGTCATCGCCGCGCGCTTCGGCGCCGGTGGCGAGCTCCTGGCTCCCGGTGAGCGCATCGAGCGCAAGCTCGGCGTGACCGCCAAGGAGGCCCGTGAGCTCGAGGCCCGCGCGCTCGCGCGTCTGGCCGACATCGGTGACCTGCAGGACCTGCGCGAGGTCGCGTAGCTCCGCACCACGTCTGCACCAAGCACGTACCGCGAAGGGCGCCCTCGGGCGCCCTTCGTCGTTTCTAGACTGCGGGCCATGGCGACCGAGCCGCGCACCGAGCGAGATGTGCCCTTCACGACGCTGTCGGGTGAGCCGATCGCGCCGTTGTACACCGAGGCCGACCTGCCGCCGGCCGAGCAGATCGGCCGGCCCGGTGAGTACCCGTTCACGCGGGGCGTGTACGAGTCGATGTACCGCGGTCGTCTGTGGACGATGCGGCAGTTCGCGGGGTTCGGGACGGCGGAGGAGACCAACGAGCGCTTCCGCTACCTGATCGACCACGGGCAGACGGGGCTGAGCACCGCCTTCGACATGCCCTCGCTGATGGGGCACGACTCCGACCATCCGCGGTCGTTGGGCGAGGTCGGGCGCGAGGGCGTCGCCGTCGACACCGTCGAGGACATGGAGACGCTGTTCGACGGCATCGACCTGGGCGAGGTCACGGTGTCGATGACCATCAACGCGCCCGCGGCGATCATGCTGGCCTACTACGTCGTGGCGGCCGAGGAGAAGGGCATTCCCGCCGAGCGGCTGGGCGGCACGATCCAGGCCGACATCCTCAAGGAGTACATCGCCCAGAAGGAGTGGTGCTTCCCGATCGACCCGGCCATGCGCCTGCTGGGGGACATGATCGAGTGGTCCTCCACCGACATGCCGCGATGGAACTCGGTGAGCATCAGCGGCTACCACATCCGCGAGGCGGGCTCGACGGCGGCGCAGGAGCTGGCGTTCACGCTGAAGGACGGTCTCACCTACGTCGAGGAGGCGATCGCCCGCGGCCTCGACGTGGACGACTTCGCGCCCCGCCTGAGCTTCTTCTTCAACGCGCAGATCGACTTCTTCGAGGAGATCGCGAAGTATCGGGCGGCCAGGCGGATCTGGGCGCGGGAGCTGCGCGAGACGTATGGGGCCAGGAACCCGAAGTCGTGGTTGATGCGCTTTCACACGCAGACCGCCGGTGTGTCGTTGACGGCGCAGCAGCCGTTGAACAACATCGTGCGTACGGCGATCGAGGCGCTGGCCGGCGTGCTGGGCGGGACGCAGTCGCTGCACACCAACAGCTATGACGAGGCGCTGGCGCTGCCCACCGAGGACGCGGTCCGCATCGCGCTGCGCACGCAGCAGATCATCGCGCACGAGACGGGGGTGACGAACACGATCGATCCGTTGGGCGGCAGCTATTTCGTCGAGGCGCTGACGGACAAGATGGAAGCGCAGGCGTATGAGTACTTCGGCAAGATCGACCAGCTCGGTGGGATGGTCGCGGCGGTCAAGGAGAACTACCCCCAGCGCGAGATCGCCGACGCCGCGTTCCAACTGCAGACGGAGATCGACGCCGGCGACCGGGTGGTGGTCGGTGTCAACAAGTACACCGAGGGCGACGACGCGGCCATGGCGATCCTGCGCATCGACCCCGCGCTGGAGCGCAAGCAGATCGACCGTGTGCAGGCCGTTCGCGCCCGTCGCGACAGCCAGGCCGTGGAGGACGCGCTCACCGCGCTGGCCACCGCCGCGGCCCGCGATCGCGACAACCTGATGCCCTACCTGCTGGTTGCCGCTCGCGTGCGGGCCAGCGAGGGTGAGATAATCGATCGGCTCCAGTCCGTCTGGGGCGCCTACACCGAGACCCCGGTCTACTGAGGAGTGCCCGTCGTGCGCAAGCGCATTGCCGCCCTTTCCGTTGTTCCCCTCGTCGCCTGTGCGGCGCTGGCCATTCCGGCCCTGGCGGCCTCCAAGACGACCATCGACCTGGGCGACAACTTCTTCAAGCCGAAGTCGGCGACCGTGTCCAAGGGCACGACCGTGACCTGGGACTGGACCGGCAAGGCGCCGCACAACGTCTCGGTGGTCTCCGGTCCGCAGAAGTTCCGCTCGACCGTCCAGACCTCGGGCACCTTCACGCACAAGATGACCAAGTCCGGGACCTACAAGATCGTCTGCACGATCCACCCGGGCATGGACCTCACGCTGAAGGTCCGCTAGTTGGTCCAGGTTCCTCGCGAGACGGCGCTCTTCGCCTCTCTCGACGACGAGGAACTCCGTGAGCTGTCGGCGCTCGGCTCCGAGCGCCGACTCGCCGCGGGCCAGGATCTGTTCCTCGAGGGCCAGCCCGCCACGCACTTCCATCTCGTGCTGGAGGGCGAGCTGGAGACGACGCGCACGGTGGCCGGCGAGCAGGCGGTGATGATGCGCCACGGGGCCGGCGGCACGATGGGGGCGATCGCGCTCCTGACCGCGGGCACGTACCACGCGTCGACGCGCGCGCTGACCGACGCCCGCCTGGTCGAGTGGGACGGCGACGCGTTCCTGGAGTTCGTCTTCACCCACCGCTCGGTCCTGCGCGAGATGCTCCGGGTGTTCGCGCCGGTGATGGGCACGATCCAGGGGCTCGCGCGCGACCGCGAGAAGCTGCTCGCGCTGGGCAAGCTGTCGGCCGGGCTGGCCCATGAGCTCAACAACCCGGCGGCGGCCGCGGTCCGCACCGCCGACGCGCTGCGCGAGCTGGGCACGGCCCGCGACGTCGCGCTCGACGAGCTGCTGTCCGGCGGACTGGACGCCGGCGCCCTGCACGCGCTGATCGAGCTCGACCCGCCGGCGGCGGCGCCCCTGAGCGCGCTGCAGGCGGCCGACCGCGAGGAGCATCTGGTCGGCGAGCTGGACGCCCGCGCGGTCGACGACGCCGACGCGATCGCCGCCGCGCTGGTCGAAGGTGGGGTGGACGACGCCACGGTCGCACGGGTCTTCGAGCTGGTGCCCGGGCCCGACCTGATCGCGCCCGCTCTGCGGCTGGTGGCCGAGCGCGCGGCCCGCGCGGTGGTCCTCGACGACCTGCACCGCAGCACGCTGCGCATCGCCCAGCTGGTCGATGCGCTCAAGCAGTACGCGCTGTTGGACCGGGCGCCGCGGCTGACCGTCGACATCCACGAGGGGCTCGACAGCACCGTGGCCATCCTGGCGCCGCTGCTGCGCGACGCCGACGTCGCGGTCGTGCGCGAGTACGCGCCGGCGCCGCTGTCGATCGAGGCCTACGGCTCCGAGCTCAACCAGGTGTGGACGCACCTGCTGGACAACGCGATCGCCGCCACCGCGGGACGCGATGACGCCGCGGTGACGCTGCGCACGCGCACCGAGCCCGGACGCGTGGTCGTCGAGGTGGCCGACAACGGGCCGGGCATCCCCGACGAGATCCAGGCGCAGATCTTCGAGGCGTTCTTCACGACGAAGCCGGTCGGATCGGGCACCGGCCTCGGCCTCGACATCGCGCGCCGGATCGTCGTGCGCCATCGCGGCGAGCTGCTGGTCGAGTCGGCGCCGGGACAGACGTGCTTCCGCGTGCTGTTGCCCACCAGTTGACTTGGGTTGCATTTACCGGAAACCCGGTAGGATTTAGAGAAGTCTGTCCCCACGACCAACTGAGGCACACATGGCGCTGACCATCGGCGACACCGCCCCCGATTTCCAGGCGGAAACGACGGAAGGGCCGATCTCGTTCCACGACTGGATCGGCGACGACTGGGCCGTGCTGTTCTCGCACCCGCGGAACTTCACGCCGGTCTGCACGACAGAGCTCGGCTACATGGCGTCGATCAAGCCCGAGTTCGACAAGCGCGGCGTGAAGATCATCGGGATCTCCGTCGACCCGCTCGACAACCACGCGAAGTGGGCCGAGCAGATCGGCGAGTTCGGCGGCACCGCCCCGAACTACCCGCTGATCGCCGACACCGACTTCAACGTGGCCAAGGCCTACGGCATGCTGCCGGCCGACGTCGAGGGCGATCCGACCGAGCGCACGCCCGCGCAGAACGCGACGCTGCGCAACGTGTTCGTGGTCGGCCCCGACAAGAAGGTCAAGCTGGTGCTCATCTACCCGATGACCACGGGCCGCAACTTCGACGAGGTCCTGCGCGTGATCGACTCGCTGCAGCTGACCGCCAAGGAGCAGCTGGCCACGCCGGCGCAGTGGCAGCCCGGCGACGACGCGATCATCGTCGCGGCCGTCTCCGACGACCAGGCCAAGGAGCGCTACCCGGACGGCTGGGAGCAGCCGCTGCCCTACATCCGGCTGGTCCCCACGAAGTAACGACGCGACGCTCGGGCGCGGGGCGGAAGTATCGTCTCGCGCCATGAGCGAGCGCAAGATCCGCGTCGTGGTGGCCAAGCCGGGCCTGGACGGCCATGACCGCGGGGCGAAGATCATCGCCCGTGCGCTGCGTGACGCGGGCATGGAGGTGATCTACACCGGGTTGCATCAGACGCCGGAGCAGATCGTGGAGACGGTGATCCAGGAGGATGCCGACGCGGTCGGGCTGTCGATCCTGTCGGGTGCGCACATGACGCTGGTGCCCAGGATCGTGGGGCTGTTGCGCGAGCAGGACATCACCGATGTGCTGGTCACGGTCGGGGGCACGATCCCGGCCGATGACATCCCCGAGCTCAAGGAGCTTGGGGTGTCGGCGGTGTTCACGCCGGGTGCGTCGACGCAGGAGATCGTCGACTACATCCGTGGAGCGGTCACCCGCTGATTGACTCCTCAGTCAACGAACCGGGTACGATCCCGATCGTCCGTATGCCTGAGGAGGCCTGAAAGTGAAGATTTGCGTCCTGGTGAAGGAGGTGCCTGACGCGGCGGTGACCAAGCGCATCGACCCGTCCACGGGTCGCCTTGATCGCAGCGGCGAGAAGAACCTCAACCCGTACGACACGCACGCCATCGAGGCGGCGATGCAGCTGAAGGAGGGTGGGGAGCTTCAGGTCGACGAGATCATCGCGGTGACCATGGGTCCCGACTCCGCCGTCCGAGCGCTGCACAAGGCCGTGTCCCTGGGTGCCGACCGCTCCGTCCACCTGTCCGACGACGCGCTCGCCGGGTCCGACGTGGCCGCCACCGGCTACGCGCTGGCCCAGACGCTCAAGCGCGAGAACCCGGACCTCGTCCTCCTGGGCCAGCAGTCCGATGACGGCGAGTGCTACACGATCGGCGCCGTCGTGGCCGATCACCTGCAGGCGCCGTCGCTGACCCAGGTCATCAAGATCGACGTGGTCGACGGCGGCCTGCGCTGCGAGCGCCAGGCCGAGTACGGGTACGACACCGTCCAGGTCGACCTCCCCGCCGTGATCTCGGTGGGCGACGCGATCAACGAGCCGCGCTACCCGTCGCTGAAGGCGATCATGGGCGCGAAGAAGAAGCCGCTGGACGCGCTGGCCACCGGCGATGTCGACATCGACACCGGCAAGGTCGGCACCGCCGGCTCCCAGGTCGAGTGCGGCTCCTTCAAGGCGCCGCCGGCCAAGTCCGCGGGCCTGATCATCGAGGACGAGGACACCAACGAGACGGTCGAGAAGATCGTCGCTTGGCTCGACGAGAGGAAGCTGATCTGAGATGGCGGGAATCCTCGTCTACGCGCTCCACTACGAGGGCGCCTTCAACAAGAACTCGCTCGGCGCGATCGCCGAAGCGTCCAAGCTGGCCGGCGAGCTGGGCACCGAGGCCCACGCGATCGTCGTCGGTGAGGGCATCGCCGACGACCTGGCCGCCACCCTCGGCGGCTACGGCGCGACGAAGGTGTTCAAGGTCGAGGCCCCCGAGGGCCTGGCCCAGCCGGTCGTCGACGCCATGGCCAAGGTCATGACCGACAACGGCCACGACTACGCCATCTTCGGCGGCGGCCTGCTCGGCTTCGAGATCGGCGCCGGCCTGGCCGCGCGCCTGGGCGCCGGCGTGACGATGGAGGTCACCGCCGTCAACGTCGAGAACGGCAAGCTCGTCGCCGAGCGCCCGATCCTGGGCGACTCGTCGATCTCCGAGTCCCGCTACAAGGACAAGGGCATCATCATCGGCCGCCTCAACGCGTTCGACCTGCCCGCCTCGGCCGACGGCACCGCCACGGTCGAGAACGTCACGGTCGAGCTGTCGCCCTGGTCGACCAAGGCCAAGATCGTCCAGCGGGGCGAGCAGCGCGGCGCCGACGTCGACATCGAGGGCGCCAACGTCCTCATCGCCGGCGGCCGTGGCCTGGGCAAGGCCGAGGGCTTCGATCAGCTCCAGGAGCTGGCCGACGCGTTCGGTGGCAACAGCGCCGTCGCCGCCACCCGCGCGGTGGTCGACGCCGGCTGGTACCCCTACGCCGCGCAGATCGGCCAGACGGGCAAGACCGTCGCGCCGAAGCTGTACCTGGCGGCGGGCATCTCCGGCGCGATCCAGCACAAGGTCGGCATGCAGGCCTCGGAGAACATCGTGGCGATCAACAAGGACTCCAACGCCCCGATCTTCGAGTTCTCCGACCTGGGCATCGTGGGCGACCTGAACAAGATCGTTCCCAAGCTGATCGAGGCCGTGAAGGCCAAGAAGGGGAGCTGATCGACGTGGCCGGCCATAACGGCAACGGCGCCGTGTCGCCGGCGGCCTACCCGCCGCCGGTCGACTCCCCCAACGAGTTCATCAAGCGTGAGCTCGATGACGAGGAGGAGCGCATCGACGTCGGCGTGGCGATCGTCGGCGGCGGTACGGCCGGGCTGGCCACGGCGAACCGCCTGCTCCAGCTGCTGGGTGACGACCCCGAGACGATGGAACGTCTCGGGGAGGTCCCGGTGGCCGTGATCGAGAAGGCGAAGGTGTGCGGCGGCCACAACCTGTCGGGCGCCGTCGTGCGCCCGGGCCCGCTGCTGGAGCTGTACCCCGACTACACCCGCGAGCAGTGGCGCGAGGCGGGCTGGGCGTTCGGCGAGGTCCACAAGGAGGCGGTCTACATGACGCCGACCTCGAAGATCTCGCTGCGCATCCCACCCCCGCCGCCGTTCAAGAACCACGGCAACGAGGTCGTCTCGGTCTCGGCGCTGGCCCGCTGGCAGCAGGGGCTGGCCGAGGAGGGCGGGGCCTACGTCCTGACCGAGACCTCGGCGACGCAGCTGCTGATCACCGACGGCGTCGTGCGCGGCGTGCGCACCGGCGACAAGGGACGCGGCAAGGACGGTCAGCCGCTGGGCAACTTCGAGCCCGGCACCGACGTCACCGCCCAGCACACCGTGCTGGCCGAGGGCTGCTGGGGCTCGCTGACCGGCGCGGCGATCCGCGAGTTCGACCTGGGCGACAACCGGGAGCCGCAGGTCTGGGAGCTCGGCGTCAAGGAGGTCTGGAAGGTCGCCCAGCCGCTGGATCGCCTGATCCACACGATCGGCCCGTGGCCGCTGAAGATCAGCGCCAAGTACGGCCAGATCGGCGGCACCTGGATCTACCCGATGAAGAACGCCAAGGGCGAGGACCTCGTCTCGATCGGCTTCGTCGTGGATCTCGAGTACGCCGACGCGACCACGTCGGCCCACGACCTGCTGCAGCAGTTCAAGCTGCACCCGCTCGTGCGCAAGATCCTCGAGGGCGGCGAGCGCGTCGCCTGGGGCGCCAAGGCCCTGCCAGGCGGCGGCTACTGGTCGATGCCCAAGCTGTCGATGCCGGGCGCGCTGCTGGTCGGCGACTCGGGCGGCATGGTCGACACGGTGGCGCTGAAGGGCGTCCACCACTGCATCAAGTCGGGCATCCTGGCCGGCGAGGCGATCTACGACGCCATCAAGCGCGGCTCGCACGACCTGTCGTCGTACGAGACGGCGGTCGAGGAGTCCTCGATCGGCTCGGAGCTGTGGGAGGTGCGCAACACGCGCCAGCCCTTCCAGAAGGGCTTCCTGCGCGGCGGTCCCGGCGTCAACGTCCAGATCGCCACCAAGGGCAAGCTCCCGGGCCGCAAGGCCTGGCATCGCAACGACGCCAAGCCGATGTTCATCGGCAAGACGTCCAAGAGCTATCCCAAGCCCGACGGCAAGTACACGTTCGACAAGCTCTCGTCGGTGTTCATCACCGGCAACGCGACCCGCGACGACGCCCCGAACCACATCCGCGTGCAGAAGAGCGTGCCCCGCGAGGTGGCCGAGACGTGGAAGTGGATGTGCCCCGCCGGCGTGTACGAGATCCCCGACGACGCGCCGGAGCACGGCAACGTCGACGTGGTCGTCAACTACACCAACTGCGTGCAGTGCGGCGCGATCACGGCCAAGGGCGGGCGCCTGACCGTGCCCGAGGGCGGCGACGGGCCGCTCTACCAGGTCACCTGAGTTGATCAGACGCCGCGCCGGGGTTCTGCTGGTTCTCGGCGCGGCACTGCTCGGCGCGCCCGCGGCGACGCACGCCGCGGGCCTGACCACGTTCCTGGAGGACCAGGTCGGGCCGGTCAGGTCGAGCGCCAAGGAGCTGGAGCTCGTGCGGTCGTTCGACATCCCGCGCGACGACCCGGCCTACGCGCGGCTGGCCAACCGCAGCTTCACCTACGACAACGCGCTGGCCATCCTCGCCTTCACGCAGCAGAAGGAGTACCGGCCCGCCGCCGCCCTGCTGGACCAGCTGCAGGCGCTGCAGCAGAAGACCGGCGCGTTGGACTTCTCCTACGACACGAAGACGGGTGTGGGCTCGAACCACATCCGCATGAACGCGCTGGCCTGGGTGGGCATCGCCGCCGTGGCCTACCGGCGCGCCACCGGCAGCACCGCCCACGACAAGCTGATCGACGGCCTGGCCGACTACCTGATCAAGTCGCGCCGGCCCGACGGCCTGGTGCCCGGCGGCCCCGAGGTGCAGTGGACATCAGCCCAGCAGAACCTGCTGATGGCCGAGTTCTTCCGCTCCGACGGCCGCACCGAGGCCTACGAGAAGGCCGCCGCGGCGATCATGAAGGAGTTCTTCCGCGGGCCGCCGGTGCAGAACTACCACGGGATCGGCCGGTTCTTCATCCAGGGCATCGGCGACGAGGACCTGCCGCTGGACGCGCAGACCTTCGGCTCGATGTTCCTGTGGCTGCGCCCGCACAACTTCGAGAACCCGTGGCCCTTCGTCAACTTCTTCGTGGGGGACAAGTACTGGGGCGGCACCGGCTACCGCCCGTACCCGACGCTGCAGGCGGGCAGCCCGAACATCGCCTGGACCGAGGGCACGCTGCAGGTGGCCTGGATGCTCCAGCGCCAGGGCATCGCGGCGGCGGGTGTGAAGGAGCGCACCGACGCCGCGGTGGCCGCGATCGTCGCCCGCACCAAGGGCGGCACGGTCGGCCCGCCCGGGGCGCTGCCCGGCTCCAGCTCCCGCCGCTACGGCGATTTTCCTGACTGGCCCGCCTCGGCGCCGGCCAGCTGGCTGCTGATCCTGCAGGGCGGCGGCACCGTGTTGTTCGCGCCATAGCGCGCGAAACGACGCAACCTTTCGCGCGCTCGACTGTTGTGTGGAGGGCAATGCGCCGTTCCTTCGCCCTCCTCCTGGCCAGCGTCGCGCTGGCCGCCCCCGCCGCCGCGCAGGCCGCGACGACCCCATCGGCCACGGTCTCCGTCGACCAATGCGGGCCGACCGGACCGAAGAAGCAGCTCGGCGTGACGTTCTCCGGGCAGATGGACGGCGTCGACGGGGCGAAGACGATGGCCATCGACTTCGAGCTCTACACCCGGGCCGCCGGCCAGTCCGCGTTCAAGCGCGAGGCGCTGGGCGACGAGTCGGTCTCGCGCAAGGCCGTCGCGCTCTACAAGTACGGCCCGCGAACCTTCCTGCCCGACCTGGCCGCCGCGACCGACTACAAGGCGCGGATGACCTTCCGCTGGACCGCGGCCGACGGCGAGGTCACCACGGTCCGGCGCTGGAGCAGCGTCTGCCGCCTGGCGCCGGTGCCCGATCTCGCACTGGGCGACCTGACCACGACGTCGTCGGGCCAGCCCGGCGTGCAGCGGTACACGGTGCCCGTGCGCAACGACGGCCGGGCCGACGCCGGCGCGTTCGACGTCGGGCTGCGCATCGGCAACGAGGACCGCACGCCGGTCACCGTCACCGGTCTGAGCGCGGGGGCCACGCAGGCCGTCACGTTCACCGCGCCGCGCTGCGCGGCGGGCGACGTGCTGCGCTTCGAGGTCGATCCCGACGGTCGCGTGTCCGAGGAGGACGAGCGCGACAACGTCCTGACGGTGGCCTGCCCTACCTGAGCGCGGCCTGGACGCCGCGCTTGGCCTCGTACAGGCGGGCGTCGGCGTAGGCGTGCAGCTCGGCGGCGTTGGAGCCGTCGACGGGGTAGGTGGCCAGGCCCGTGGACGCCGCGGTGCGCCCGGCCAGCGCCAGCTCGATCCGGCGAGCGACGTCCGGGGCCTCGTCGCCCTGCGTGCCGGGCAGCACGACCGCGAACTCGTCGCCGCCCAGGCGCCCGACGGCATCCAGCGGGCGGACCGAGTCGGTGATCTGCTGCACGGTCCAGCACAGCAGCGCGTCGCCGGCGGCGTGGCCGTCGCGGTCGTTGACCGCCTTGAAGCCGTCCAGATCGATGACGATCAGCGAGACGCTGTGGTCGTGGCGCGCGGCGTCGGCCAGCTCGCCCTCCAAGCGCTCCTGGAAGCCGCGCCGGTTGAGGCAGTCGGTCAGGGGGTCCGCCCGCGAGACGCGCGCCAGCTCGTCGCGCTGGCGGTGGTACAGGCGCGAGATCGTCGCGCACATCACGGCCGCGGCGGTCAGCGCGCAGGCGAAGGCGAACGTCTCGGCCGCGTCGTCGTGCTCGACGATGCCCATGGTCACGAAGGTCAGCAGGATCGCGCCGGCCACGACGAGCATCGGCATCAGCGGGTAGGCCAGCGTGGCGAAGATCAGCGGCAGGAAGAAGATCGCCACCAGCGGGCTCTCGCCCAGCCCGCCGTCGAGGGCGACGAACACGGCGACGACGACGATGATCGCCGCGCTCCAGGAGATGAAGAACGCGTCGCGCCAGCGGCCCTTGACCACGCGCGCGGGCAGGAAGACGAGCGGCACCGATCCGAGCGAGCAGACGGCCGCGGCGGCCAGCATCGCCGGGCGGTTGGACTGCGACCAGGTGAGCGCGACGTACGCCGCGATGAACGAGCAGCAGATGACGGTTAGCACGACGCCGACCAGCAGCGCGCGCTGGAAGAAGCGCACGTCACCCGGGTCACCATGGTCGTCTGAGAAGTGGCCGATCGCCTCCCCCATTTGAGGTTTGTATCGGCAGGTGAGGCCGATTTCTGGACCCATGGTGTCTCGCTACACTGAGAGGCACGATGAAGACCGGAATCCACCCCGAGTACGTCGTCTCGCACGTTCGCTGCACCTGCGGCAACGACTTCACGACGCGCTCGACTCAGCCCGAGATTCACGTCGAGATCTGCTCGAACTGCCACCCGTTCTACACGGGCCGACAGAAGCTCGTCGACACCGGCGGCCGGGTGGAGCGCTTCAACCGTCGCGCTGCCCGTCGTCGCGCTGCCAACGCCGGCAACAACTAGCCGAGACTCTCTGATGTGACCGACCCGTCCGGCTCCGTAAGGAGCCGGACGCGTCCGGGACCCTGCTGTCTGGCTGCGGACTCAACCAGGCGTCCACCGGGGCATCAGCCAGGTAACTGGTCTGTCGATGAAGGTCGACATGCGCCGCCTCTCCCACTGGCTCGTCCCGCTGCTGCTGGCCGCTTTGCTGCTGCCCGCCGCCGCCGATGCCGCCCACAAGAAGAAGCACAACCAACGCCATGGAGGCCACGTCTCCAAGGCCTGGCCTCGCGATCAGAGCGAGCCCGCTCCCGACAACCCGCTGGCCGCGTGGCTGGCCAGCCAGGTCGGACCGGTGGCCACCGCCTCGAAGGCCACGAAGAAGCGCCGCACCCAGGACAGCCTGGTGGCCCGGGCCGCCGCGTCGTCCACGTCCGGGCTCGCGCTCGTGCGTTCGTTCGACATCCCGACGAGCGACGCGTCCTACAACCGCCTGGCCAACCTGTCGTGGACCTACGACAACGCGCTGGCCGTGCTCGCGTTCACCGACCTGGGCTACAAGAGCCAGGCCACGCAGCTGCTCGACCAGCTCAAGGCGCTGCAGCTCAGCGACGGGTCGCTGGCCTTCTCCTACGACGTCAAGACCGGCGCCGGCTCGGGGCAGATCCGCTCCAACGCGCTGGCCTGGGTGGGCATCGCCGCCGTCGCCTACCGCGACAAGTACGGGTCCGGCAGCTACGACAACCTGATCGCCGGCCTGGCCGACTACCTGCTGAAGTCCCGCCGCACCGACGGCCTCGTGCTCGGCGGCCCGGACGTGCAGTGGGTCTCGACCCAGCACAACATCCTGATGAGCGAGTTCTTCCGCTCCGCCTACCAGGAGTTCGGCTCCAAGACGATCGCCAACGGCATCACCGGCACGGCGCTGAACACCGCCTACAACACGGCCGCCAACGCGATCACCTCCAAGCTGCTCGTGCAGGCCGGGGCGCAGGCGTACTTCGTCCAGGGTCTGAACGACTCCCGCATCCCGCTCGACACGCAGACCCTCGGGTCGATCTTCCTGCTGCTGCGCGGCGACGGGCGCGCGACCCAGGTGGGCAGCTGGATGGCCAGCAACCTCTACCAGTCCCCCCGCACCGTGGGCGCGACCCTGTGGAGCGGCTACAAGCCGTTCGCGGGCTCCAACTCGCCGAACATCATCTGGAGCGAGGGCACCGTCCAGGCCGACTGGGCCTACCACCGGCTCGGCCTGGCCATGGCCCTGCCCGCCGTGGGGGCCGACACCGCGGTGCTCGGCATCGCCGGCACGACGAACGGCGGCACCACGGGTCCGCTGGGCGCCTCGACCGCGGTCGACGATCGGGCCTGGGGCGAGTTCCCGGCCTGGCCGACCTCCGCGGCCGGGAGCTGGCTGCTGATCCAGAGCGCGGGCGGCGACGCCCTGTTCTCCAAGTAGCGGTATCGCGCATGCGCTTGCGGCGCCGCCGAACAGGCGGCGCCGACGCGCGACCGGCGCGGTCCTAGACTCGGCTCTGTGATCGAGTCGCTCGTCGAGCAGATCGAAGTGCGCTTCGCGGACCTGGAGGGCCAGGTCGTGGACCCCGAGGTGATCGGGGACCGCAAGCGCTACGCCGAGGTCGGGCGCGAGTACCGCCGCCTGCAGCCGGCCAACGAGCTGGCCGGTGAGTGGCGGCGGGCGGTCGACGACGCCGCTGGTGCGCGCGAGCTGCTGGCCGAGAGCGAGGACCCCGAGGTCCGCGAGATGCTGTCGACCGCCGAGTCGCGCATCGAGGAGCTCGAGGAGGAGATCCGCCTGGCCATGGCCGAGCGCGACCCCAACGACGACAAGAACGTGATCGTCGAGGTGCGCGGCGGCGCGGGCGGCGAGGAGGCCGGTCTGTGGGCCGGCGACGTGTCCCGGATGCTGCAGAAGTACGCCGAGCGCCTGGGCTGGAAGGTCGAGGTGCTCGACGCCAGCGACGGGGAGTCGACCTTCGCCATCAACGGCGACGGCGCCTACTCGGTCTTCAAGTTCGAGGGCGGCACCCACCGCGTCCAGCGCGTGCCGGTGACCGAGTCCCAGGGCCGCATCCACACCTCCACCGCGACCGTCGCGGTGCTGCCGGAGGCCGAGGAGGTCGAGGTCGAGGTCGATCCCAACGACCTCCAGGTCGACGTCTACCGCTCCTCGGGGCCGGGCGGCCAGTCGGTCAACACGACCGACTCGGCGGTGCGCATCACGCACAAGCCCAGCGGCATCGTCGTCTCGATGCAGGACGAGAAGAGCCAGCTGCAGAACCGCGAGAAGGCGATGCGCGTGCTGCGCGCGCGCCTGTACGAGGCCGCCCAGGCCGAGCAGCAGGCCGCGCTGTCGGCCGACCGCCGCTCGCAGGTCGGCACCGGGGAGCGCGCGGAGAAGATCCGCACCTACAACTACGGCGAGCGGCGCGTCACCGACCATCGCATCAAGCTCACCCAGCACAACCTCGAGGCCGTGCTCGAGGGCGAGCTCGACGACTTCACGGCCGCGCTGCAAGCCGACGAGAAGCGCCGCGCCCTCGAGGCACAGGCCACGCGTTGACCGCGGTCCGCGATGCCATCGACTCGGCGCTCGTGGCGTTGACCGCGGCGGGCGTCGACTCGCCGCGCCTGGACGCCGAGTTGCTGCTGGCCGACGCGCTCGGTGTCGAGCGGACCGCGCTGTACGTCGACCGCGACCTGCAGGTCAAGGGGCCCGCGGTGCGGCGCTTCCAGGACCTGGTGCGCCGTCGCGCGGTCGAGCGCGAGCCGGTCGCCTACCTGCTGGGCAGCAAGGGCTTCCGGCGGCTGGACCTGGCGGTCGACGGGCGCGTGCTGATCCCGCGCCCGGAGACCGAGCTGCTCGTCGAGGTGGCGCTCGCCGCGCTGCCCGCAGGTGCGCGCGTCGTCGACATCGGCACGGGCAGCGGCGCGGTCGCGCTGGCGCTGGCCGACGAGCGGCCGGATCTGACCGTGGTCGGCGCCGACATCTCGCCCGACGCGCTGGCCGTCGCGCGGGCCAACGGCGCGCGGGTGCGTGAAGAAGTCGTGTGGGTGCAGGCCGACGGGCTGCCCGACGGCGAATGGGACGGCATCGTGGCCAACCTGCCCTACGTCGAAGCCGGCGCGTCGCTGGCCCCGGAGATCACGCGCCACGAACCGGCGCTGGCGCTGTTCTCCGGCGACGACGGGCTGGACCTGATCCGCCGCGTCGTCGACCAGGCCGCGGCGGCGCAGGTGCCCTGGGTGGCCTTCGAACACGGCGCGGAGCAGGGCGACGCGGTGCGGCTGCTGCTGCGGCTGGCCGGCTGGCCCGACGTGCGCACCGAGCGCGACCTGGCCGGGTTGGAACGGGTGACGATCGGATGCTGACCGCCGACGACGCCGCCACCTTCGAACGCTGCATGGCCGTGGGCGGGATCGCCGTGTTCCCGGCCGACACCGTGTACGGCCTGGCCTGCGACCCGAGCACCGAGGACGCGGTCGAGCGCCTGTACGCGCTCAAGGGCCGCGCGCTGTCCAAGCCGTCGGCCGTGCTGCTGTTCTCGCTGGATCTCGCGTTCGCCTCCCTGCCCGAGCTGGTCGAGCGCGAGCGCTCGGCCCTGGAGGCGCTCCTGCCCGGCGCGGTGACGCTGCTGCTGCACAACCCGGCCCACCGCTTCGCGCTGGCCTGCGGCGACGATCCGGCCACGCTCGGCCTGCGCGTGCCCGCGCTGCCGCCCGAAGCGTCCGCGTTGCGCGCCGTGCGCTGGCCGATCCTGCAGTCGTCGGCCAACCTGGCCGGCCAGCCCGAGGCCCACCGCCTGGCCGACGTCGATCCGGTCGTCCGCGCGGGCGCCGACCTGGTGCTCGACGGCGGCGAGCTGCAGGGCACCGCCTCGACCGTCATCGACCTGCGCGCCTTCGCCTCCGGGGGCGAGTGGGAGATCGTCCGTCAGGGCGCCGTCCCCCGCGACGTGGTGGCCGACGCGCTGGCCGGGCTGTGACGCCGGCGCTCAACCCGCCCCTGGCCGGCCCGCGCACGCGCCTGGAGCCGCTGGGCCCGCAACACCAGGCGGCGCTGAAGGCGCTGGCCGCCGACGCGCCCGAGACGTATCGCTGGATGTACACGCCGCTGGGGGAGTGGTTCGAGGACTGGTACGCGTCGGCGACGACCACGCCGGACACCGGTGCCTACGCGACGGTCAACGCGGTCACCGGCGCGGTCGTCGGCTCGACCTCGTTCCTGGCCTACCGGCCGGCCGACCGCGGCGTGGAGATCGGCGGCACCTGGCTGCACCCCGCGGCGCAGCGGACCGGCATCAACGTCGAGGCCAAGCTGCTGATGCTCACCCACGCGTTCGACACGCTGGGGTGCATCCGCGTCGAGCTCAAGACGCACGCGTCCAACGCGCGCTCGCGCGCCGCGATCACCGCGCTCGGCGCCCAGTTCGAGGGCGTCCACCGCAAGCACATGATCCGCCCGGGCGTGGGCGTGCGCGACACCGCGTGGTTCTCGATCCTCGACGACGAGTGGCCCGACGTTCGCCAGGGCCTGCGAGCCCGGCTGGACGCCCATCCCGCTGGTACCGTGGATTCGTGAGCTCCGACCTGCCGACCGACTTCTTCAATCGCCCCCTGGCCGACGTCGATCCTGAGATCGCGGACGTGTTGGCCAAGGAGCTGCATCGCCAGCAGTCGACGCTGGAGATGATCGCTTCTGAGAACTTCGTGCCCGAGGCGGTGTTGGAGTGCCAGGGAAGCGTGCTGACGAACAAGTACGCCGAGGGGTATCCGGGCCGGCGCTATTACGGCGGGTGCGAGTTCGTCGACATCGCCGAGCAGTTGGCGATCGATCGGGCCAAGGCCTTGTTCGGGGCCGAGCACGCCAACGTGCAGCCACATGCGGGCGCGCAGGCCAACACGGCCGTCTACCACGCGCTGCTGCAGCCCGGTGACACGCTGCTGGGCCTGAGTCTGGCCCACGGCGGGCATCTCACGCACGGCATGAAGATCAACGTGTCGGGGCGGCTGTATGACATCGCCGCCTACGAGGTCGATCGCGAGACCAGCCGGATCGACATGGAGCAGGTCGCCGCGTTGGCCCGCGAGCATCGGCCGAAGATGATCGTGGCGGGTTGGTCGGCCTATCCGCGTCAGCTGGACTTCGCCGCCTTCCGCGAGATCGCCGACGAGGTCGGGGCGCTGCTGTTCGTCGACATGGCCCACTTCGCGGGCCTGGTGGCCGCTGGCCTGCATCCGTCGCCGGTGCCCTACGCCGACGTCGTCACCACGACGATCCACAAGACGCTGGGCGGCCCGCGGTCGGGGATGATCCTGTGCCGCGAGGAGTACCAGAAGAAGATCGACTCGGCCGTGTTCCCCGGTCAGCAGGGCGGCCCGTTGGAGCACGTGATCGCGGCCAAGGCGGTGGCCTTGAAGATCGCTGGCTCGGATGCGTTCAAGGAGCGCCAGCAGCGCACGCTGGACGGCGCGAAGGCGCTGGCGGGCGAGCTGATGGCGGCCGGTCACGGGGTCAACGTGTTGACCGGCGGCACCGATGTGCATCTGGCGTTGGTCGATCTGCGCGAGTCCGAGCTGGATGGCCAGCAGGCCGAGGATCGCCTGCACGGGATCGGGATCACGGTCAATCGCAACGCGGTGCCGTTCGATCCGCGCCCGCCGATGGTCACCAGCGGGCTGCGCGTCGGGACGCCGGCGCTGGCCACCCGCGGCCTGCAGACCGACGACTTCATCGAGGTCGGCCAGGTGATGGCCACCGCGCTCACGCCCGAGTTCGAGGCGCGTCGCGGCGAGCTGGCCGAGCGCGTCCAGGCGATCGTCGAGCGCTACCCGCTCTACGAGCACCTGACCGCGCCCGCCGCCGTCTGACCTGAGCCAGCGTCGGCGCGTGCGATGCTGCGCGCCGGCATGGATCCGCTCGACGCCGTATTCGGCTTCATCGTCGCTGCCGCCACGGCCGCGGCGCTGACGCCCGTCACCGCCCGCTTCGCGCGGGCGGTCGGCGCGGTCGACGAGCCGCGCGAGCGGGGGCTGTCGGAGCGCTCGACGCCGCTGTTCGGCGGCCTGGCCATCCTCGCCGGGGTGCTGCTCGGGTGCGCGCTGTTCCTGCACTGGGACGAGCAGCTGCGCGGCATCCTCGGCGGCGCGCTGCTGGTCACGTTCGTCGGTGCGCTGGACGACCGCTGGGAGATGCCGGCGCTGGTCAAGCTGATCGGCATGACGCTGGCGGCGGTGATCCCGGTGGCCGCCGGGGTGAAGGTCAGCAACGTGACGATCCCGTTCGTCGGCGCGATCGACTTCGGCGACGTGGGCGCGCCGCTGACCGTGATCGGCCTCGTCGCGGTGATGAACGTCGTCAACTTCTCCGACGGGATCGACGGCCTGGCCGCCGGGGTCTGCGCGATCGCCGGCGCGACGCTCGCGGTGATCGCCTTCGACCTGGGCCGCGACAGCGCGGGTGTGCTGGCGGCGATCGTCGGCGGCGCGGCGCTGGGCTTCCTGTTCTGGAACTTCCACCCGGCCTCGGTGTTCATGGGCGACGCGGGCGCGCTGCTGCTCGGCCTGCTGCTCGGCTGCGTCGCGGTGCAGGGCTCGGTGAAGACGAACGCGATCCTCGCGCTGATCTTCCCGCTGATCGTGCTGACGGTGCCGTTCCTGGACACGACGTTCGTCGTGCTCAAGCGGCTGAAGTACCGCCGGCCGGTGTACTCCGCCGACCGCTGGCATCTGCACCACCGCCTGGCCAACATCGGCTTCAGCCAGCGCCGCACCGTGCTCTACCTGTACGCGTGGACGCTGATCCAGGCCGGGCTGGCGCTGGCCCTGCGGTTCGTGCCCTACTCCGACAACGGCGGCGAGTTCTACCTCGGGTGGACGCTGCTGATGGTCGCGCTGGGGCTGATCGCGATCGCCGCCTCGGTGTACCTCGTCTACGTGCTGGAGATCTTCAAGTTCCGCCGCCGGCGGCCCGAGGTCTCCGACGAGGAGCTCGCCCGTGAGCTGGAGACCGGCGAGTTCGACGCACTGGAAAAACGGCGCGCTCCCTGATACGTTCGCAGCTCCCTCCGAGTGAGGGAGGTTCCTCAATGAGTACCGCGCTGACGCACACCAACCTGATGCCTTCCGCCGCTCTCCGCGGCGCGCCTCAGGCTGCCGTCAACTCTCTGCTCGCGGGCTGAACCTCGTCTCTCGGACCCGCGGGCATCGCCCGTGGAGTTCGAGCGTCACATCCGTGACGTCCCAACCGTCTCCCGGGCGGTGGTCGCTTCGACCATCGACCAGCAACGACCGAAGGGAAAGACCCAGGTGTTCACCACCGAGATGAACCGTCAGATGCTCAGCCAGCGCTCCGCCGCCCATCCGGGGAGCCACCGCCACGAGCACCTGAGGCTGCTGCGCGAATCGGGACACCCACCGTCGCGCAAACGCATCGCACCGCTGCGCGCGATCGCGCTGATCCTGGCCTCCACCGCGGGCCGGATCGACCGCGAGACCGCCCGCCGGGCGATCGCCTAGCGAGCAACTGGGGCGGGGCCACCACGCGTAGGCTCCGCCCCATGCACGCCGCCAACATCGACGCGTCCGAGTCGTTCATCACCAAGGACGGCTCCTCGATCCGCGAGCTCGCCGGCCGGGTCTCGCTCCCGTCGGCCAACCAGTCGCTGGCCGAGGCGACCGTCCCGCCCGGCGGGACCACCGACGAGCACTACCACCAGGTCTCCGAGGAGATCTACTTCTTCACCGCGGGCCACGGCCGCATCCGGGTCGACGGCGAGGAGCGCGAGGTCGGGCCGGGCGACTGCGTCGTCCTGCTGCCCGGCATGCGCCACAAGCTGTTCGCCGGCCCCGACGAGGCGCTCGTGCTGATGTGCAGCTGCTCACCGTCGTACACGCACGAGGACACGTTCATCACCGAGGGCGAGTAGCGACCGGACCCGGCGGCGTGAAGATCGGCCTGGTCCACGACGCGATGGTGTCAGGACGGGTTGGAGAGGAAGGTGCAGCCGCGCGCCTTGCCGGCCTTCTGCACCCCTTCCATCGCGTCGACGATGTCCTCGAGGTTGTCGGTGCCTTCCTCCAGCTCGACGTCGACGGCGTCGGCGAGGGCGTTGATCGCGTCCGCGTAGCCGACGCACTCGAGGCGGGTCGCGCCGCCCGGGCCGGTGTTCCAGGCATGGCCCGTGACCCGGTCGGCCACGCGCGTCAGCGGGGTCGGGGTCCTCGTGCCCCGCGGGCATCGGGCGGGTGACTGTCGCCTGCGTCCACGGCCGAGCGTCAGGTTCGCGACAGACGCCGCGGCGCGCCAGGTTAGGGTCAACTGTCACAAACTTGTCACAAAGTCGCACAAACCCGCTATGCTCTGCGCCCTGCCGCCGTACCCGCGGTGCACGGAGGGTCGAAGGTCCCTATGGTCCCACTCCCTCGGTGCTCCCGCACCCCTTGTCATGCCCGACTTTGATCCCACCGCGCCCCGCGACGATGAGCCGGTCCAGCCGCCGTCCCGGCCTGAGCCGTGCCGCGGCCCCAAGCCATCTCGCGCGCGCCGTTCCGATGCCCGCCGCGTCACGCGCCCCAAGCGTGACCGCGTCGGTCTGCGCCGCCACTGCCGGGCGATCGAGCGGACGGCCATGATCCTCCGCTCGCCGCGTCGCCGTCCCGCGCGCGGCGATCACTGAGTCGAAGTTCACCGTCCCATGAACGATCCGCTCTTCTTCCTCCGCCACCTCGACATCGCCTTGCTGGTCATCGCGCTGCCGGTGTTCATCGTCGCCGGCTGGCCCGTGGCCGGCTGGGCGGCGGCCACGTTCGCGTGGGTCGTGCAGAAGGCGATCGGCACCTACGCCAACCGCAAGGCGCGCGAGACCGACGACCTCAAGAGCATGGCCGGGATCATGACCGGGTCGATGATCGGGCGCGGTTGGCTCGTTGCCCTTACCATCCTCGCCGTCGGCCTCGGGGTCGATGACGCATCGGGTCTCGCCGCCGGCGTGCTGTTCCTCGTGATCTTCACCGTCTGGTTCTCGACGTCCTTCATCCTCCGTCCCTTCGACACCCACCAACCGACCACTTGAGCAAGCGCGCCCTCACCATCATCGGGGTCCTCACCCCGATGGTCCTCCTGATCGTCCTGTATGTCGTCTACGGCTCGTCGGGCCAGAACACGGCCTACAAGCCGCAGAACGAGTTCAAGCTCGACGATTGGATCCCGATCCACCTCGGGCCGATCAACATGTCGATCAACAAGGCCGTCCTGTACCTGGCGCTCGCCGCCGTGCTGACGATCTGGACGATGCTCTACGTGGCCAAGCGGATGAAGCAGCGGCCCAACAAAGTCCAGACCGCCGTCGAGAGCGCCTACCAGCTCATGAAGACGAACATCGCGGGCGGCAACATGGACGCCCCGATGGCGAAGAAGTGGTTCCCGTTCATCGGGGCGCTCTTCCTGTTCATCTGGTGGTCGAACATGATCGGCTACGTCCCGCTGCCGACGAACACGCACGAGAAGTTCGACCTGTTCGGCGCGCAGATCCCGTCGTTCGCGCTCTACGCCGCCACCGCCAACATCTCCGTGCCGCTGGCCCTCACGCTCGTCGTGTGGATCAGCTACCACGTCGAGGGCGTCCGGGCCAAGGGCCCGATCGGCTACCTGAAGAGCTGGGTCCCCGCGGGCGTCGAAGGCCCCGCGGCCGTGCCGATCTTCTTCATCGAGGTGATCTCGCACTTCGTGCGCATCATCTCGCTGAGCGTCCGACTGTTCGCCAACATCCTTGCCGGCCACCTGCTGATCCTGTTCATGGCCGGCGGCCTGGTGGTCCTGCTGGGACTGCCGGCGCTCGGGATCATCACCGTCCCGATCGCCGTCGCCTTCTTCCTGTTCGAAGTGGGCCTGGTGGCGACGCTGCAGGCGTTCATCTTCGCCACCCTCACCGCGATCTATCTCGGCGGCGCCGTCGCCGACGAGCACTAAGCACAAAGGAGCAACGAGTACCGTGGACCTCGACAGCATCGGCATCCTCGCCCAGGCGGCTTCAGACGAAGCGACCGCCAAGGGTCTGCGCGCGATCGCGCTCGGCGTGGGCGCCGGTCTTGGCACCATCGGCCCGGGCGTCGGCGTGGGCTACATCTTCGGCAAGGTCATCGAGTCGGTGACCCGCCAGCCCGAGATGCGCGACGAGATCACCTCGATTCAGTGGCTTGGCTTCGCCCTGACCGAGGCGATCGTCTTCTACGCGTTCATCTTCGGCCTGATCGCCTTCTTCCTGTCGGCCTAGCGCATGAGCACGACGGTCATCAGCGTCTTCGCAGCCGAGGAGGAGGGCGGGGGCAACTTCCTCGTCAGCCCGAACGTCGGTATCATGATCTGGACGCTGATCGCGTTCGGCATCACCCTGTTCGTGCTGTGGAAGCTCGCCTTCCCCCCGATCGCTGCGGCGCTGGACAAGCGCCAGAAGTCGATCGAGGACGCCATCGACGCCTCCGAGCGGACGAAGGCCGAGGCCGAGGAGCTGCTGGCCGAGTACCGCGAGCGCCTCAAGGAGGCTCGGGTCCAGGCCGAGGAGATCGTCGCGCGCTCGCGCAAGGCGGCCGAGGTCAACGAGCGCGAGTCGCTCGAGGCCGCGCGCAAGCAGCGCGAGGAGCTCATGGAGCAGACCCGACGGGACGTCGAGGCCGAGACGCGCCGCGCGATCCAGGAGATCCGCGCGGAGGTCGCCGACCTCACCGTGCTGGCCACCGAGAAGGTCACCCGCAAGGTGCTCGACGACGCTGACCAGCGCCGTCTGGTCGACGAGGCGCTCTCCGAGCTCGACTTCTCCGCGTTGACGCGGGAGGGGAACGAGTAAGTGGAGGAGATCGCGCAGGTCTACGCGCGTGCGCTGTTCGAGGTCGCCCAGAGTCAGGGCGACCTCGACGAAGTGCGCGATCAGCTCGCGCAGTTCGCCGACGCGGTCGACGAGTCCCGCGAGCTGCAGACCTTCCTGTTCTCGCCCTACTTCTCCACCGAGGAGAAGAAGGATGGGCTGCACAAGGCCATCAGCGGCGCCTCGGACGCCGTCACGAACTTCCTCGAGCTGCTCGTGGAGAAGCACCGCATGCCGGCGATCTTCCGCATCCGGCGGGAGTTCGACACGCTGTGGCGGGAGGAGAACAAGCTCCTGTCCGTGCAGCTCACCAGTGCCATCGCGCTTGACGACGACACCGTCGCCAACCTCGGTCGCACGATCGGTGAACGGACCGGCCGCAAGGTCGACGTCACCGCCACCGTTAACCCCGACATCCTCGGCGGCATCGTCCTGCGCGTCGGCAACTCCATTCTGGACGCGTCGATTCGCAACCGCCTCGAGTCACTGAGAAAGCAAGTCGCCAGGAGCTGACACCCCAGTGCAGATCAAGCCCGACGAGATCACCTCCATCCTCAAGAGCCGCATCGAAGGCCTCGACGCCGGCCAGGCCGAGCTCACCGAGGTCGGCACGGTCCTCTCCGTCGCGGACGGCATCGCCCGCGTGCACGGCCTCGAGAACTGCATGAGCTTCGAGACGCTCGAGCTCCCCCATGACGTCACCGGCCTGGCGCTGAACCTCGAGTCCGACAACGTCGGCGTCGTGCTGTTCGGCCCCTGGGAGAAGATCGTCGAGGGCGACACGGTCAAGCGCACCGGCCGCCTCCTCGAGATCCCCGTGGGCGAGGCCCTGCTGGGCCGCATCGTCGATCCGCTCGGCCGTCCGCTGGACGGCAAGGGCGACATCGAGACGACCGAGACGCGCCCGGCCGAGTTCAAGGCCCCCGGCGTCGTGCAGCGCAAGTCGGTCCACGAGCCGCTCCAGACCGGCCTGAAGGCCATCGACTCGATGATCCCGATCGGCCGTGGCCAGCGCGAGCTGATCATCGGCGACCGTCAGACCGGCAAGACGACGATCGCCATCGACACGATCATCAACAACAAGGACTCCGGCGTCGTCTCCGTGTACGTGGCCATCGGCCAGCGCATGGCGACCGTCGTGGCCCTGGCCGAGACGCTGGCCGAGGCCGGCGCCCTGGAGAACACGATCATCGTGGCCGCCGGCGCCGACGAGGCCGCGCCGATCAAGTTCATGGCGCCCTACGCCGGTTGCGCCATGGCCGAGTACTTCCTCTACAAGGGCGGCCACGCGCTGGCGGTCTACGACGACCTGACCAAGCACGCGTACGCCTACCGCCAGATGTCGCTGCTGCTGCGCCGCCCGCCGGGTCGCGAGGCCTACCCGGGCGACGTGTTCTACCTGCACAGCCGCCTGCTCGAGCGCGCGGTCAAGCTCAACGACGACCTGGGCGCCGGTTCGCTGACCGCCCTGCCCGTCATCGAGACGCAGGCGGGCGACGTGTCGGCCTACATCCCGACGAACGTCATCTCGATCACCGACGGCCAGATCTTCCTCGAGCCCAAGCTGTTCTACTCGGGCGTGCGTCCGGCCATCAACGTGGGCATCTCGGTGTCCCGCGTGGGCGGCAACGCGCAGATCGGCCCGATGAAGAAGATCGCCGGCCGTCTGAAGATCGACCTGTCGCAGTACCGCGACCTCGAGGCCTTCGCGCAGTTCGGCTCCGACCTGGACGCCGCCACCCAGCAGACGCTGGCCCGTGGCGACCGCCTGGTCGCGACGCTGAACCAGAGCGAGCGCTCGCCGCTGCCGGTGCAGGAGCAGGTGCTGCAGATCTACGCCGCCGCCAACGGCTTCGTGGACCGCATCACCACCGACCGCGTGCCGGAGTTCCTGGACGCGCTGACCCAGCGCGCCCGCTCGGAGAACGCGGAGCTGCTGGAGAAGATCGCGGGCGGTGACTGGTCCGACGAGACGCAGGAGGCGCTGAAGTCGGCGATCGCCGAGTTCGCCGACGACTTCGGCTACGACCTGGACGAGAGCGGCCAGCCGGTCGAGTCCGGTGACTCCGATCGCGTCCAGTCGCGCAGCGAAGAGGCGTCCGAGGACGAGGCCGACGCCAAGGACACCGCGGAGGCCGCGGTCGCCTGATGGCCAGCCAGCGCGATGTGAAGAACCGGATCTCCTCGGTGCAGAACATCGAGAAGATCACGCGCGCCATGCAGATGGTCGCCGCGGCGCGCCTGCGCCGGGCCGAGCAGCGGATCGCCCACCTGCGTCCCTACGCAGGGGCGATCCGGCGCATGACCAAGCAGGCGGCCGAGGCGGCCGAGAACGTGCCGTCGCTGCCGATCCTCAACGAGCACGACTCGATCGACACGGTCGGGATCATGCTCGTCACCGGTGACCGCGGCCTGGCCGGCGCGTTCAACTCGCAGATCATCCGCGCGGGCATCCGCCGCGCGGCCGAGCTCGAGCACGAGGGCAAGCAGGTCGTGTTCTTCGCCTCCGGCCGGCGTGGCGTGTCGACGCTGAAGTTCCGCAAGCGCGACCCCAAGGGCGAGTGGGTCGGGTTCACCGACCGCCCGGCCTACGCCGACGCGCGCGACATCGCCGAGGGCCTGATGACCGCCTACGTCGACGGGGACGTCGACCAGGTCGAGGTCTTCTACAACGGCTACATCTCGCCGCTGACCCAGGAGGTGCGTCGCGAGACGCTGCTGCCGCTGCAGCAGGCGACGATCCTGGAGGAGGCCTCCGAGGAGGGCTCCGACGGCGAGAGCGAGCACAAGCGCGCGCTCGTCGAGTACGAGCCCGATCCCGAGGAGATCCTCCGTCGGCTCGTGCCGGACTACGTCGAGATCTCGATCTTCCGCGCGCTGCTGGAGTCGACCGCGTCCGAGCACGGCGCGCGCATGACCGCCATGCGCAACGCCTCCGAGAACGCGGGCGATCTGATCGAAGACCTGACGCTGGAGATGAACCGCGCCCGCCAGGCGGACATCACCCAAGAAATCATGGAAGTCGTCGCCGGCGCCGAGTCGCTGGTCTAGGAGAAACCGTGGCAACTGATACGCAGACCAAGAACGTCGGGCGCATCGAGGAGATCCAGGGCGTCGTCATCGAGGCCGTGTTCCCCGACAAGCTGCCCGAGATCAACAGCGCGCTGCACATCGCCCGCAGCGCCGCCAACAAGGAAGAGGAGGCCGAGGGCATCTCGGCCGGCTCCGAGGAGGAGTTCCTCGTCCTGGAGGTGCAGCAGCACCTGGGCGACGACCGCGTGCGCTGCGTCGCGATGGACACGACCGACGGCCTGAGCCGCGGCACCGAGGTCATCGACACCGGCGGCCCGATCACCGTGCCGGTGGGCCGCGCGACGCTGGGGCGCATCTTCAACCTGCTGGGCGATCCGATCGACCTGGGCGAGGCGCTCGACGCCGACCTGGAGCGATGGCCGATCCACCGCAGCGCCCCGACCGTCGAGGACCTGACCCCGACGACGGAGATGTTCGAGACCGGCATCAAGGTCGTCGACCTGCTGGCGCCCTACGCCAAGGGCGGCAAGGTCGGCCTGTTCGGCGGCGCCGGCGTGGGCAAGACCGTGCTCATCCAGGAGCTCATCAACAACCTGGCCCAGGAGCACGGCGGTCTGTCGGCGTTCGTGGGCGTGGGCGAGCGTTCCCGCGAGGGCAACGACCTGTGGATGGAGATGAAGGAGTCGGGCGTCATCGACAAGACGATGCTCGTCTTCGGCCAGATGAACGAGCCTCCCGGAGCGCGCATGCGCGTGGCGCTGTCGGGCCTGACCATGGCGGAGTACTTCCGCGATGAGGAGGGCCAGGACGTGCTGCTGTTCATCGACAACATCTTCCGGTTCGTGCAGGCCGGCTCCGAGGTGTCCGCGCTGCTGGGCCGCATGCCGTCGCAGGTGGGCTACCAGCCGACGCTGGAGACCGAGATGGGCCAGCTGCAGGAGCGCATCACCTCGACGCGCAAGGGCTCCGTCACCTCGATCCAGGCCATCTACGTCCCGGCTGACGACCTCACCGACCCGGCCCCGGCCTCGGTGTTCGCCCACCTCAACGCGACCACGACGCTGTCGCGGTCGATCTCCGAGAAGGGCATCTACCCGGCCGTCGACCCGCTGGACTCGACCTCGACGATCCTCAAGGCCGAGATCCTCGGCGAGGAGCACTTCACGGTCGCCAACCAGGTCAAGGAGATCCTGCAGCGCTACAAGGAGCTGCAGGACATCATCGCGATCCTCGGCATCGACGAGCTCTCCGACGAGGACAAGCTGATCGTCGGTCGCGCGCGTCGCATCGAGCGCTTCCTGTCGCAGCCGTTCCACGTGGCCGAGCAGTTCACCGGCACCCCCGGCCAGTACGTGCCGATCGCCGAGACGATCCGTGGCTTCAAGGAGATCCTCGAGGGCAAGCACGACGACATCGCGGAGTCGTTCTTCCTGCTGAAGGGCACGATCGACGACGTCGTCGAGGCAGCGAACAAGGGCTGAGCCGGATGGCCAAGTCCACGTTCACGGTTGAGGTCCTCACGCCGGAAGGCGAGGTCTTCAACGACGAGGTCGAGATGCTCTCGACGCGCACGTCGGTCGGCTCGATCGGCGTGCTCGCCCACCACACGCCCCTGCTGGCGATGCTGGACCCGACCGAGCTGCGGCTCTACAAGTCGGAGTCCGAGATCATCCGCTTCGCCCAGGGCGAGGGCTACCTCCAGGTCGGCGAGAACCACGCGCTGGTGCTCGTCGAGGAGGCCCACGAGCCGGGCGAGCTCGACACCGCGCAGCTCCAGGACCGCCTGACGCGGGCCGAGGAGGCGCTGCGCGACGCCGAAGAGGGCTCCGAGGCCGAGCGGGCCGCCCAGCGCGACAAGCGCCGCTGGGAAGCCTTCCTGCGCATCGCGCAGGGCGGCAGCGAAGCCCACTGAGCGTTCGCTCGGGCCAACGACATCATCGAAGGAAGCGAGGCCGGGGCGAGAGCTCCGGCCTGACGTGCCTGCTCGAACACGTCCCCAGCACGTGTTCGAGCAGGCACGTCGCTGTTTGCCGTTAGCCTCCGCCCAACTCGAGGACTGGAGGAGAGAGATGTTCCGAGCAGAGGTGGTCGGCTCGATGCTGCGGCCGACGTATCTGACGCGCGCTCGCGCGGACGTCCAGGCGGGCACGCTGACGCCGGCCGAGTTCAAGCGCATCGAGGACCGAGCGGTCGACCAGGTGATCGCCGCGCAGGAGGGCGCCGGGGTCGAGGTGGTCACCGACGGCGAGATGCGGCGCTACATGTTCATGGGGCCGATCACCGAGACGGTGGAGGGGATCGAGCCGGTCGAGCACGGCAACCCGATGCCCTGGGCCACCGCCGAGCAGGGCGAGTTCGAGTGGGTCCTGCCGGTGGCGGTCACCTCGAAGCTGCGCAAGGTGCGCTCGCTGGTCTGCGAGGAGTTCAGCTACGCGCGGGCCCGGGCCCGGCGGCCGCTGAAGGTCACCGTGCCGAGCCCGCTGATGCTCTACGGCCTGTGGAGCCCGGAGTACTCGACGGCCGCCTACGACGACGCGTTCGCGATGTTCGCCGATGCCGCGGAAGTCGGGCGCTCGGAGGTCCAGGAGCTCGTCGCCCTGGGGTGCGAGTACATCCAGGTCGACGCGCCGGAGCTGGCCACCCTCGTCGATCCCCGGGTGCGCGACTGGGCGGAGTCCCGGGGCATGCCGGCCGAGCGCATGCTCGCCGAGGGCATCGACCTGATCAACGGCATGGTCGAGGGCATCTCGGGCGTCCGCCTGGCCATCCACCTGTGCCGCGGCAACAACGCCGGCATGTGGATGGCCAGCGGCGGCTACGACTACATCGCCCAGGCGCTGTTCGCCCGCGCGACCGCGTTCGACGCCTACCTGCTCGAGTACGACGACCCGCGCTCGGGCTCGTTCGAGCCGCTGGCCCAGGCGCCCGACGACCGGCAGATCGTGCTCGGGCTCGTCTCGACCAAGCGCGGCGACGAGGAGACGGCCGACGACGTGGTGGCCCGCATCGACGAGGCGGCCCGCCACTTCCCCCGCGAGCAGCTGGGGCTGTCGACGCAATGCGGGTTCGCCTCGGTGGCCGACGGCAACCCGCTGGGCGAGGAGGCCCAGGAGCGCAAGCTGCAGCTCGTGGCCGACGTAGCCCACGCCGTGTGGGGCTAGGCATCCCGCGGCCAGTCGCGCGCGGCCTCAACGCACAGCGGGGCGCTTGCCGAGTGCCTCGACGTACGCGCCGACAACGACGTAGCCCGGGATCGTTCGGTCCGCCAACATCGCGCGCAGTCCCGCCACCGTCGACCCGCGGTCGAGCACCGGCCGCAGGTCGCGATCCAGCAGCGTGAGCAGACGCACCGATCGGTCGTTCTCGTCAAAGGGGCGATCCAGGTCCAGCAACTGCTCCATCGTGCGCCCTTCGGAGCGACACAGCTCCTCGAAGCGCAAGGCGACCCCGAAGTTGGAGGCCGTCGGCTTCTGCTTCGCCGACAACGCGTGGATGGTGAAGCCGACGTTGAGGTAGTACGCCGCGCCGTAGGGCGATTTCTCGAGGTTGAGCGACACGGTGACGTCGTCGTACAAGCGGTGCCACGTTCGCGATCGACCGATGAACCCGGCGGCAGAGCAGAACGCCGTGACCGTCCTGCGCACGGGATCAGCGTCTGCTGCCGCGACTCGCTCCCCGAACGGAACGCCGGGCGCAACCCGACGCCCGGTCGAGCGGTCAGCACCCACACGCCGTAGGTCTTCGGGCGACGTGGCGCCCTCGAAGGTGACGGGCAGCGTGCGGAACAGGACCGCGAGCAAGCGGAACATACGACCGTTCTCATCGATGCCGGTGTCCGGGTCCAGGGCAACCGCGAACTCTCGGGCGTCCTCTCTCGACAGGAAGTGCTCAAGCGGAAGGCGCACCACGTCATCGTCCGGCGGCGCTGACATCTCGCGCCCGACCCAGAAACCCAGGTTGATCTGCGTGCTCTGGTCGACGTCGAACTCGCAGACGAAGTTGCCGACCTGCTTGCACCAAGCGTCGCCGTAGCGCTCGAAGCCGGCCGCGCGCCCGAAGGCTGCAGCGCACTCCCGTAGCAGAGCCAGGCTCACGACGCTGAACACTAGATGCCCTCCGTACGGCCGCGATCCTCGCGCCCGGAAGAGGCGGAATCGGAACCGGCCTAACCGCCAACGCAACGCACCGCGCCCCAATGGGTCTTATGACTCCTATGGGGCCCAGCGCGCCGCCCAGAACCAAGCCCTGGCCGGCCGAAACGCCACCGGACGCCGGACCCGCCAGGACATCCAGCACCAGAGTGCGCTGCTCTTCATGGCCCAGGCCGAGGCCGTGTGGAGTGATGACACCTGGAGCGACGCCGAGGCCAACCACTACTTCGGCGACTACTGGGGCAACGAGTACGGCGCCCGGCGCGCACTCGACCCGGTGGTCGCTGCCCTCGAGGATGCAGTGGGAGCGGACCGCGAGCCCGACCTGGTAGTCGCAGCCATGGCGTTCGGGGGCGAACTCGGACTCCGCCGGCGCCATCCGACGGGGGCTACCGGCCTGACGGGCAAGACGGTTGCGCTTAGGGGTGGTGGGTTGGGCGCTAAGCCGTGCCCCGGTCCGGGCGTGATCCGTGTCTGCTCAGATGACGAAGATGATCCCGACGAGCTGCTGAAGTGCGTGGTCGACAAAGTCATCATCGTCTGGCCGGTTATGATCATCTATTACGTGTATAAGGGCACAAGGATTTCGTGCGGGGTAGAGCGCATTCAGATCGGAATTGGGCCCGATGGCGACGATGGCAGCCCCGATAACCACAGCGGCAAGAAGAAGCCGCCTAAGAAGCCTAAACCTCCGTACAACGAGGCGTGATGGAATATTTCGGCCCGGTTCAGTACGCGGCTGAGGACGGCGTTTTATGCCTATATCGTGCGGCCGTAGTCCAGGTGTCCGCTCTGCCGCCGTCAGTCAGCGATTCGCCCAGGCAACGCAGCGCGCGCGCCGCCCTCGGCGGCAGAAGCCTGACTCACTGGTTGGGCTTCTACGGAGGCTACCTCGGGGCGGTCCCTGGTCCAGGAGGGACGGTAGTAGACATCGACCTGCGATCCTGGGCTGAGACGTCAGATCCAGACGCGACGATACTGCGGATTTCCGTGGTCAGTTTTCCTGTCGAGCAGTTTCCTTCTCAAGCCACCCTCGAAGACATCCACCGACGACTTTCTCCACGTGCGGGGTTGGACCCCGCCGTGAGCGCCGAATCAGTAATCCGCATGATCCGCTGAGACGAACCATCGTCAACCAGGAATAGGGACATTCAGTGCGGCCGGTGGGTGTGTCTAGCGGGTAGTACGAGTGCCATTGCGGTTGCTACTCCGAGAACCGTTGACGCAATGACGGCCGTAATCGAGGTGCAACGCACCGAATGAGAGTTAGTGCTGCAGGGCCGTTCTGGCCGGGGCCCGTCCACCAAGCCGACCCGGATCAGCTTCAGACGAAGAGCGTAGTTGCGCTGCAACCCGTTTGCGCTAGGGGCACCAGGGATCACGTCGCCTCAGCGTCGTTCCGCCACAGCGCATTGAGCGCATGTGGTTGTCAGGCATATGACGCGATCGCCATTCCCGAGGGAACTGGTGTTGTCGGCACGCCGACGAAGATCTGGAGCACGAACGCGAACCTCGCCGCAGCGACCGCAGGTCTAATTGCTGCTCTCTGTAAAGCCACCGACTGCCCGGGCGACCCCACTACTGCTCTGTGGGAACCCGTTCTCGCGCGGCGATCCGAGCTGCCGGGTACGCAGCTAACCGAGACCGATGCGGTCAAGGGCGCGGTCGCTTAATTCGACGTCGTGCGGAAGCAACTCGAGATCGGATGGTGTGACGTTGACGCCGCGTTGTTGCACGCCGCGAGCGATTGCCGCCCAGTATTGCGCCTTGGCTTCCTCTGACGAGCTGCCCGGACTGGGCTCGTCTGGTCCGACTACCTCGCGAGCAGTTTGCTTGATCTCCGCGATCGCGTCGAGAAGTCGTTGACCTTCTGTTGGTTGTCCTGCCGTCGCAACCGGGCCTCGACGGGTTTCGGTCCAGCCGCGGTCGGCGAGCAGGACGACGCGTTGCCCGTCAGTCATCAGGGCGACAAGCCATGCGGTCATGGAACTGTGCAGTCCCGCGTCGTCCGCCGTGTCGATGTCCACGATCGTCAATAATCGGGCGACGCAGCCCATAACGCGCCAGCCTTTCGGAGTCGGCCTCGGTCAGGCCTGATCAGTACTAAGTCGCGCGGCGATCAGATTCTTCGTAGTCCGGTCGGCCCATGCGTCGAGCGACCTTAGCGCGCCGCACCGATGTGATCGAACGTACTTACGGTGCCTGTCGGTCCGACTGGCGGCGTCGTCACAACGCTTTCGCCCTCGCCGTGTCCGCAGCTGGCGAAAATCAGTACGCAGCCGAGCACCGCGACGACATTTACGGCTGGTCTTCTGTCGCTGACGTTCATCCCAGCTCCTGAGTCGAAGAGGCCGCTCCGAGCCGACCGGCAGAAGGTCGGCGGGCGGCCAAGGGCAACGACAGGCCATATGACGTTCCTCCCCTCATCCTACCCGGCATTTAAGGATTCGCGTCGCAGTGGCATCGACCACAGGATCGTCTGGAACGCCGAGCACGTCGACATCGACGCGACTCCGCCAGAACGTCAGCGCCTCGCTGTCACAAGTCGCTTTTGTGGTCGTCCGGTTGCGCTTCCCACTCCCGCCTCCGGAGTACAAGGTCGCTGCTGCCTCGCCAACTTGCACCCACCGATCCGCGATAAACTGGTCAAGCCATAAGGTGACTATTGCTGTGTTCGAATCGCAGTTGACGTTCTTCCACCACCCATGCCCCGAAGCCTGGCCCTCTGTGACATGTACGAAATCTGCGAACGCTCTGAACTCGCAGTTCGACAGTGCAGCGACGGCACCATCACCTCCAGAACCAGCGCCGAAGTGGGCCCAGTCGTCGGTAATCCCGTCTTGATACAGCGCGCCGGTAGGAGGCAGCTCGCCCATGACCGCCGCGTCCATAGCGTCTGCGACGGGGTCGAGCGCGAGCTGATTCGATTCGATCTGTCGATTCTTACGCCAGTAGCTGCCGTAGTAGTGGTTCGCGTCCGCGTCAGACCAGTGGCTTGTCTTTCCACACCTCTGCCGCTCGGGCCATGAACGCCTGGACCGACTGCCGATAGTTCTCACTTCGGACATACCGTGCGTCGGCGTTGCGGCTGGCGAGGGTGCGGTTCTGGGCGGCGCGCTGGGCCCCATAGGAGTCATAAGACCCACTTGCGAACATTCGAGCTGCAAGATCGTCGGCGGGCCTGCGTGTGAGTGAGACTGACCCTACTTCTCACTGAAAATGCAGCACTGACGATCTTCGCTTTGTGATGAGAATTGACCTGTCGTGGTACGCACGCGGGCAATGCCTGACGACGATTCCGTGGACGCGCTCATCGCCCAAGCGACGGAATCCGGTCGCCACAGGCACGAGCCACCTCGCGCATCGGTCGCGCTTGCAGTGCGCCCGCCTATCCGCCTGCGGCACGCAAGCAGCCGAAATTCACTCCGCCTGGCTACGCCGCCGCGGCCACCATCCAGCACCCGACCATGAAGCGCACGGTGTCGCCGTCCACGAACGGGTCGAACGCGGCGCGGACCGTGGCGAAGACGTGGTCGCGCTGGGCGGGCTCGAGCGTGGGGAGGACCCGGCTGAGCGGGCCCAGCAGCGTCAGGTAGGTGTCCAGCGCCGCTTCGGGCATCGTCAGCTCGACGTCGAGCGGCTGGTGCTCGACCGCGCTCCAACCCGCGGCGCCGAGGATGCCCGCGACGCGGTCGGCGTCGGCGAAGGCGAACTGGCCCGGGCCGTCGGTCGGGGGCGTGGGGAGGTCGGGCAGCAGCGGGCGCGCCGCGCGGGCCGCCGTCGTCATGAACGGGTTGTCGGCGGGCGCCCGCCAGGTGATCGCGCGCAGGCGGCCGCCGTCGGCGGTGGCCCGGCGCAGGTTGGCGAACGCGGCCGTGGGGTCGGCGAAGAACATGACGCCGAAGCGGGAGGCCACGAGGTCGTAGGTCGCCGGCGCGAAGGCGTGCTCGCCCGCGTCGGCGACGACGAACTGCGCCGCGCCGCCGTGGGCCTGGGCGGCCTCGATCAGCGGTGCGGAGATGTCCACGCCCGTGGCCTGGCCCTCGGGGCCGACCGCGGCGGCCAGCGCCCGGGTCGTCGCGCCCGCGCCGCAGCCCACGTCGAGCACGCGCTCGCCGGGAAGGGCCTCTTCGGCCAGCCGGTCCGACAGCGGGGCGAAGAGCGTGTCCGTCGTCGCCTGGATCGCCACCCACGCCTCTCCCGAGCTGCCGTTCCACAGCTCGCGCTGCTCCTCCTGCACCCTGCGCACGGTGTCCATGCGCGACACTGTGCCACCTCAGTCACCGGAGGAGGACGAGATGCCGAGCTATGACGAGGTGGTCGCCAACCACCAGTGGCGCGTGCCCGAGCGCTACAACATCTGCGCCGACGTGTGCGAGCGTCACCCGCGCGAGAAGCTGGCGATGATCCACGAGGATCCGACGGGCACGGTCACCGAGGTCACCTGGGGCCAGCTGCAGGACCGCAGCGCGCAGATCGCGCACCTGCTGGCCGCGCACGGCGTCGAGGTCGGGGACCGCGTCGCCGTGGTGCTGCCGGCCACGGTCGACGCCGCCGCGACCTTCCTGGCCGTCTACCGCTCCGGCGCGATCCTCCTGTCGATGTCGGTCCTCTACGGCGACGAGGGCGTCAAGCACCGCCTGACCGACTCGGCGGCCAAGCTGCTGGTCACCGACGCCGCCAACCGCGAGCGCTTCGCGGCGCTGGGCGCCGACGTGCTGCTGCTGGACGAGGCCGCGGCGCAGCCGACCGACTTCGCCAGCGTCGACACGGCGGCCGACGACCCGGCCCAGCTCTACTACACCTCCGGCACCACCGGGCTGGCCAAGGGCATCCTGCACGCGCACCGCTACCTACTGGCCCACGAGGAGTTCGAGTACTGCCACGAGGTGCAGGACGGCGAACGCTTCCACGGCATGGGGGAGTGGGCCTGGGCGGCGGGCATCTCACCGCTGCTGGGGCCGTGGCGCTACGGCGCGGTCCAGTGCGTCCTGCAGCGCGAGGGCGGCTTCGACCCGCACCGCCAGCTCGACTTCCTCTCGCGCCACGAGGTGACCAACGTGTTCGGGACCCCGACGGCGATCCGCTCGATGATGGGCATCGCCGACGCGGGGACCCGCTACCCGCAGCGCCTGCGCCACGTGTGCAGCGCCGGCGAGCCCCTGAACCCCGAGGCGATCCGCTGGTTCCGCGAGCAGTTCGGCGTGACCGTGCTCGACTACTACGGGCTCAGCGAGTCCTACCCGCTGGTGGCCAACTTCCCGTGGATGGAGGTGCGCGAGGGGTCGATGGGCCGGCCGATGCCCGGGTGGGACGTGCAGATCCTCGACGAGGACGAGCAGCCCGTGGCCCAGGGCGATCGCGGTGAGATCTGCCTGCGCGCGCGGTCCAACCCGCACTGGCCGCTGGGCTTCTGGAACAAGCCGCAGGAGAGCGAGGAGACCTTCGGCGGCGAGTGGTTCCACACGAAGGACGCGGCGATGGCCGATGCGGACGGCTACATCTGGTACGCCGGGCGGGCCGACGACGTGATCATCTCCGCCGGGTACCGGATCGGGCCCTTCGAGGTCGAGTCCGCCTGCCTGGAGCATCCCGCGGTGGCCGAGGCCGCGGCGGTCGCCTCGCCCGACGAGCGGCGCGGCACCGTGGTCAAGGCGTTCGTGATCCTGGCCGACGGGTACGAGCCGTCCGAGGAGCTCGGGCGCGAGATCGGCACGTTCGTGCGCGAGCGCCACTCGGCCTACGCCTACCCCCGTAAGGTGGAGTTCGTGGATTCCCTTCCCAAGACCCTGACCGGCAAGATCCGCCGCATCGAGCTCCGCGAGCGCGAGCTCGACCAGGCTGGGGCCGGCGCGTGAGCGCCGACACCGCCAGCGTTCCCGCAGAGCGCTATCTGGAGCTGCTCAAGCGCGCGCTGCTCGACGACCTCGGCGCGGGCGAGACGCTGGCCCCGATGGGCACGCCGACCTCGCCGCCCAAGAAGCTGGCCTTCGAGGCGATCCGCCGCGCCGGCGTGGTGCCCGCCTACCGCGAGGACCGCGCCGGACGGCTGCGGGGCGAGATCTGGCCCGCCCGCGCGGTGACGATGCTCAGCCGCGATCGGCTCGACGCGATCCAGAGCTGCATCGAGGACGTGCTGGCCAACGACGTGCCCGGCGACTGCATCGAGGCGGGCGTGTGGCGCGGCGGCGGTTCGATGCTCATGCGCGCCGTGCTCGACGCCCACGGGGCGACCGACCGCACGGTGTGGCTGGCCGACTCGTTCGCCGGCCTGCCCGAGCCCGACCCGCGCTACCCCGCCGACGTGGGCTCGACCTTCCACGAGGCGGCCGACTACCTGGCGGTCCCGCTGGAGGCCGTGAAGGCGAACTTCGCGCGCTTCGAGTTGCTGGGGGACAACGTCCGCTTCCTGCAGGGCTGGTTCAAGGACACGCTCCCGGGTCTGACCGAGGAGACCTGGTCGGTGATCCGCCTGGACGGCGACATGTACGAGTCGACGATGGACGGAATCGCCAACCTGTACCCCAATCTGTCCCCGGGTGGGTGGGTGATCGTCGACGACTACAAGACGATCGAGGCCTGCCGGCGCGCGATCGACGATTTTCGCCGCGACCACGCGATCACCGACGAGTTGGTCGATGGAGACTGGCAATCCGTCATGTGGAAGCGAGGAAGCTCACCCTCGACTTGAGGGTGAGTTGTCGCTGTGCCGACGCTCGTCCGCGACGTGATCCTGCGGGACGGCAGCGTCTTGCGCCTGCGCGGGCCCGAGCCCGAGGACGAGCCGGCGATCAAGGACTTCTTCGACCGTCTCGATCCCGAATCGCGCTACCTGCGCTTCCACGGGCACGTGCGCTCCGATCGCGTCGCCGCCCACTACGCGGCCGCCGACGGTCACAGCCGCGTCGCGCTCCTGGCCCACCGCGGCGGGGAGATCGTCGCGGTGGCCGGCTACGAGCGCCTGCGCGAGCTGGGCGCCGCCGAGGTGGCCTTCGCGGTGCTGGCCTCCGAGCAGGGCCGCGGGCTGGGCACGCGGATGCTGGAGCAGCTCGCGGCCCACGCCGCCGCGCACGGGATCGATCGCTTCGGCGCCTCGGTCATGGCCGAGAACCGGCGCATGCTCGGCGTGTTCTCCTCCGCCGGCTTCGCCGTCAAGCGTGAGACGAGCTACGGCGTGACCGAGCTCGCCCTCGACATCCGCCCGACCGAGCAGCTGGCCGAGCGGATCGCCGAGCGCGACCACGAGGCGACGGTCGCCTCGCTGCGCCCGCTGCTCGCGCCCACCGCGGTCGCCGTCGTCGGCGCGTCCAACGCGCCGGGCAGCGTGGGCGGCACGATCTTCGCCAACCTGCTGGACAGCGGCTTCACCGGCATCGCCACGCCCGTCAACCGCGCCGCGCGCGTCGTGCACTCGGTGCGCGCCTACCCGCGCGTGACCGACATCCCCGAGACGCCGGACCTGGCCGTGCTCGCGGTGCCCGCGTCGGAGGTCCTGGAGGTGGCGCGCGACGCGGCCTCGGCCGGCGTGCGCGGCCTCGTCGTGGTCTCCGCCGGGTTCGCCGAGCGCGACGCCGAGGGCCGCGCGCGCCAGGAGGCGCTGCTCGAGTTGGCCCGCGACCACGGCATCCGCCTCGTCGGGCCCAACTCGCTGGGCGTGCTGTCGACCGATCCCGCCGTCTCGCTCAACGCGACGCTGGGCACGCTGCGCCCCCAGCCCGGGCGCCTGGCCATCTCCTCGCAGTCGGGCGCCCTGGGCATCGCGCTGCTCGGCCAAGCGGTCGGCCGGGGGCTGGGCGTGGCCGGATTCGTCACGCTCGGCAACCGCGCAGACGTCTCCACCAACGACCTGCTCGAGTGGTGGGAGGACGACCCGCGCGTCGCCGCGATCGCCCTGTACATGGAGTCCTTCGGCAACCCGCGGCGCTTCAGCGCGCTGTCGCGCCGCGTCTCGCGCCGCAAGCCGATCGTCGCCGTGAAGGGCCACCGGGACGGGGCGCTGGCCGCCACCGACGGCTCGGTGACGGCGCGGGCGATGCGCGGCGAGGCCGTCTACGACGCGCTGTTTCGCCAGGCCGGGGTGCTGCGCGTCGAGGGCGCTCAGGCGCTGTTCGACGCCGCGGCGCTGCTCGAGCGCCAGCCGCTGCCCTCCGGCCGCAGCGTCGCCGTGGTGACCAACTCCGGCGGCCTGGGCACGCTGGCCGCCGACGCGTGCATCAGCCGCGGCCTGACCGTGGCGCCGCTCGCGCGCTCGACCACCGAGGCGATCGAGGCCGCGGTCCCGCGCGCCGACCGCACGACGAACCCGGTCGACCTGGGCATCTCGGCCACGCCCGCGGACCTGCGCGCCGTCGTCTGCGCCGTGCTAGCCGACGAGGGCGTCGACGCGGCGATCGTGCTGTCGGTGGATCTGGCCGGGGTGTCGCCGGCCGAGATGCTGGCGGCGCTGGAGCCGGGCGACGACGCGGAGGCTGCCGGGCGCGCGGGGACCGCTTCCCGGGGCAAACCCGTCGCGGCGTCGATCGTGCAGGCCGACGGGCGCATGGCGGTGGCCGCCGGCTCCGTGCCGAACTTCCGCTTCCCCGAGGCCTGCGCCGAGGTGCTCTCGCTGGCCGCCGACCGCCGCGCCTGGCTGTCGCGCCCGCTGGGCCAGCCGCCGGCCTTCGCCGACCTGGACCCCGACGCGGCCCGGGCGCTCGCGCGCAGCGCGCTGGGCGAGACGATCGGCGGCAGCGTGTGGCTGGGCCACGACACAGTCGCGGCGCTCCTGGACGCCTACGGGATCCGGTTGCTGGAGACCCACCGTTGCGCCGACGCCGACGAGGCGGTGGCCGCGGCCGCCGCGATCGACGGCCCGGTGGTGCTGAAGGCCGAGCTGGCCGGCGGGCGCCTGGCGGGAGAGATCGACGCGGCGCTGGTCGGCCTGGAGGGGGAGACCGCCCTGCGGGCCGGCTGGGAGGCGCTGCGCGACCGGGTCGCCGGCGTCGGGCGCACCTGGCAGGGCGTCGGGGTGCAGCCGCTGGCCCCGGCCGGCGTCGACGTGCTCGTCGGCTCGATCAACCACCGCGACCTGGGCGTCGTGACCGGCGTGGGCGCGGGCGGGCGCCAGGCCGGCCTGGCCGGCGACGTGGCCTTCCGCCTGGCCCCCACCACCGACGTCGATGCCGATGAGCTGATCGGCGAGTCGCCCGTGGTGGCCACCTGGCTGGAGGGCGAGCACGGCGGCGGCCCCCTGGATCGCGATGCGCTGGAAGACGTCGTGCTGCGCCTGTCGCGCCTGTTCGAGGACGTGCCCGAGCTGCTGGAAGGCGATCTGAACCCGATTCGCCTGCACCCGGGCGGTGCCCTCGTTCTCGACGCGCGCCTGAAGGCCGGACTGCGCGCCGAGCGCGAGCGCATCCGGACCTGGTAGCGCATCGATCGCCCTATCCTGCGCGTGATGGACGAGCGGCTCCTGACCGAGCGCCTCATCACCTACGACACCTCCACGGACGACGGCATCCGCGCCGCTTCGGGCTTCGTCAAGGGGTGGCTGGAGGCCCGCGACATCCGCGTCACCGACGCGGTGCACAAGGGCCTGCCCGTGATCGTGGCCGAGGTCGGTCCGGCCGACGCGCCGCGCGTGGTCTTCCACGGCCACGTCGACGTCGTGCCCGCCCGCGAGGGGCAGTTCGAGCCCCGGGTGGAGGGCGACCGGCTGATCGGCCGCGGCGCCTACGACATGAAGGGCGGGCTGGCCACGATGATGCTCGCGCTGCGCGACGTGGCCGACCAGAAGGGCGTCAACGTCCGCTTCGTCTGCGTCCCCGACGAGGAGTCCGACGACGTCGAGTCGCGCTCGATCGACGCGCTCGTGGCCGGGCAGCTGGGCAACGCCGACTTCGCCATCACCGGCGAGCCGACCGACCTGCACATCGGCGTGCAGGCCAAGGGCGTCCTGGCCGTGCGCGTGGAGGTGCACGGCAAGGCGGCTCACGGCTCGACGCCCTGGGAGGGCGACAACGCGATCCTCAAGGCCTACGACGTGTTCCGGCGCATCGAGACGCTGCCGTTCAGCCGCATGAGCTCGGACCTGTTCGACCGCCCGTCGATCAACCTGTCGCGGATCATGGGCGGCGACGCCTTCAACAAGGTGCCCGACTCCTGCGGGATGGACGTCGACATCCGCTTCCTGCCCAACCAGGACGCCGGCGAGATCCTCTCGCAGATCCGCACGATCCCCGAGATGGACATCGTGCGCTGCTTCACGCGCGTGCCGGCGATCGTCTCGCGCCGCAACCCCTACGTGCTGTGCCTGCGCGACGCGGTCGGGCGGGCGGTCGAGGGCGACGCGCTGTCGATCGGCCGCGACGGCGCCTCGGACGCCGTCTCGTTCCTGCAGGCCGGCATCCCCGCCGTCGAGTTCGGCCCGACCGGCGGCGGCCATCACGGTCCCGACGAGTGGGTGTCGATCTCGTCGCTGGCCCGCTACCGCCAGGCGCTGGGCGCGTTCATCCGCGACCTGCCCGCCGCGCTGGCCGGCGGCGATCAGCCGCTGCGCGCGGTGGCCGGGCACCAGCTCACCGCGGTCGAGCCCGACGAGGGGTTCAACGCTGGCCGAGGTCTGGCCTAGGTGGCCACCTACGAGGACCTCGACGCCAAGCCGCCGCGCCCCGGGCGCGGTGTCGTGTGGCGGTTCCTGGCCGCCGGCCTGGTCATCTTCCTGTGCGCCGCGGCGGCCACCGCGACGGCCGCGCTGCTGCAGGTCAAGGAGGTCGCCGACATCCTCGCCGACGAGTCGGTGCCGCTGCCCAAGGGCACCGAGACGGCGCTCGACGACGTCGCGGCGGGCAAGCCGCAGACGCTGCTGATCCTCGGCTCCGACAAGCGCTACATCGACGAGGTGCAGGGCAACCCGGCGCGCTCGGACACGATCATCCTGCTGCGCCTGGATCCCGATCGCGGCGCCACCGCGGTCATGTCGATCCCGCGCGATCTGAAGGTCGAGATCCCCACGAAGAACGGGGTCGTGACCGACAAGATCAACGCCGCGTACTCGCTCGGCGGCCCCGCGTTGACGGTCAAGACGATCAAGCAGCTGACCGGGCTGGACATCAACCACGTCGTCAACATCAACTTCGGCGGGTTCAAGGACGCCGTCGACCGCCTCGGCTGCGTGTACGTGGACGTCGACCGGCGCTACTACAACGACAACAACCCGCCCAACGGAAGCGCGACCGACTACGCGACGATCAACATCGAGCCGGGCTACCAGAAGCTGTGCGGCCAGAAGGCGCTCGACTACGTGCGCTACCGCCACTTCGACACCGATCTCGTGCGCGCCGCCCGCCAGCAGGACTTCCTGCGCCAGGCCAAGGAGCAGGTCGGCGTCTCCAAGCTGCTGGACGACCGCGAGGAGCTGCTGCGGATCTTCGCCCGCAACACGCAGACCGACGTGCGCGGCACCCAGTCGATCCTGCGGCTGCTGAAGCTCGGCTACGAGTCGGCTCAGAACCCGGTGCAGGAGGTGCACTTCCGCTCCGAGATCGGCGAGAGCTACGTCGAGGCCACGCAGGACGACATCACCCAGACCGTCGACGAGTTCCTGCAGGGCAAGGACTCCGCCGGCGGCCGCGGCGAGCCCGAGCCCCGGCCCGAGGACGCGGCCACGAAGAAGCGCACCGAGAGCAAGCCCAAGCCCGAGGGCTATCCGGGCACGTTCGAGAACCCGACGCCGGCCGAGGACCAGGGCATCCAGGTGGCCGTCGAGCTGTCGAAGATCAAGAAGGCCGGCAAGGGCCCGCTGCCGGTCTACTACCCCAAGCTCGCGGCCGTCGGCTCGTCGTACGTGAGCGACTCCGTGAGCCCGCGGGCCTACGCGATCCGCGACCGCGGCGGCCACAAGTACAAGGCCTACCGGCTCGTCGTCCAGGCCCAGGGCCTGGGCCAGTACTACGGCGTCCAGGGCACCGACTGGAAGGCGCCGCCGATCCTCGACAACCCCAGCGAGGAGCGCAAGGTGCACGGTCGCACCCTGCAGCTGTTCTACGACGGGGACCGGCTGCGGCTGGTCGCCTGGCGCACCAGCAAGGGCGCCTACTGGATCTCCAACACCCTGCTGCAGACGCTCACCGAGCGCCAGATGCTCGGCATCGCCCAATCGCTGCGGCGCGTCGGGACCTAGGGCCAGCGTTGGGCGGGCACGGGCCGGGGCCGCTCGGTCGGTAGCCTCCGCCGCCTCATGGCTGAACGTGAACCGATCGGTGTTGTGGGCACCGGATACGTAGGTCTGGTGACCGCGGCGGGCTTCGCCGAGCTGGGCAACGAGGTGTGGTGCATCGACATCGACGCCGAGAAGGTGGCCCGGCTCAAGCGCGGCGAGATCCCGATCTGGGAGCCCGGCCTGCAAGAGCTGGTGGCCAAGCACCGCGGCCGCCTGCACTTCTCCACCGACATCGCCGACGCCCTGGAGCACGCGCGCCTGCTGTTCGTCGCCGTCGGGACGCCGCCCACCTACTCCGGCGACCCCGACCTGAGCGCGGTGCGCGCGGTCGTCGGGGCGATGCCCGCCTCCGACCACCACGCGCTGGTCATGAAGTCGACCGTGCCCGTGGGCACGGGGGCCTCGATCAAGCGCTTCTTCGTCGAGCAGGGCAAGGGCGACTTCCGCTACGTCTCCTGTCCGGAGTTCCTCAAGGAGGGCTCGGCGGTGGACGACTTCCTGGCCCCCGACCGCGTGGTCATCGGGGACGACGGCGACTGGGCCGGCGACGCGGTCGTCGACCTGTACGCGCCGCTGGACGCGCCGCTGGTGCGCACGGACATCGCGTCGGCCGAGATGGTCAAGCTCGCCGCCAACGCGTTCCTGGCCACGAAGATCAGCTTCATCAACGAGATCGCCAACGTCTGCGAGGAGACCGGCGCCGACGTGCTCGAGGTGGCCCGCGGCATGGGCCTGGACGACCGCATCGGGCCGAAGTTCCTGCAGGCCGGGATCGGCTTCGGCGGCTCGTGCTTCCCCAAGGACGTGCTCGGCCTCAAGCAGCTGGCCGGCAACTCGGGCTATCACTTCCAGCTGCTCAACGCGGTCATCGAGGTCAACGAGCTGCAGAAGCGCCGGGTGATCGGCAAGCTGCACAAGCACCTGGGGCCGCTGGTCGGCAAGCGCATCGCGCTGCTGGGCCTGGCCTTCAAGCCCAACACCGACGACATGCGCGAGGCCTCCTCGCTCGTGCTCAGCGCGCGCCTGCAGTCCGACGGTGCCGACGTGGTCGCCTACGACCCCGTGGCCGAGGAGGAGGCGCGCAAGCTGATGGGCGGCATCGAGTTCGCCGACAGCGCGCTGGGCGCCGTGGCCGGCGCCGACGCGGTGGTGCTGGTGACCGAGTGGGGCGAGTTCAAGGAGCTCGACTTCGCCGCCGTCGCGGAGGCGATGGCCGGCACCGTGGTGATCGACGGGCGCAACGCGCTGGACCCGGCCGCCGTCAAGGCCGCCGGCCTGACCTACGAAGGCATCGGAAGGGCCTAGGCACTCAACATGCAAGCCGTGATCCTCGTCGGCGGGGAGGGGACCCGACTGCGGCCCCTGACCTCGAACGTCCCCAAGCCGGTGGTCACGCTGGTCGACCGACCGTTCATCGCCTTCATGTTCGAGTGGCTGAAGGGCCACGGGGTCGACGACGTGATCATGTCGTGCGGCTTCAAGGCGTCGGTCATGCGCGACGTGCTGGGCGACGGCTCGGGCTTCGGCATCCGCCTGCGCTTCGTCGAGGAGCCCGACCCGCGCGGCACCGGCGGCGCGCTGAAGTACGCCGAGGACCTGCTGGACGAGCGCTTCCTGATGCTCAACGGGGACGTGCTCACCGACCTGGACCTGACCGCCCAGATCGAGCAGCACGAGCGCACGGGCGCGGTCGGCACGCTGGCGCTGGTGCCCGTCGATGACCCCAGCGCCTACGGCCTGGTGCGCCTGGAGTCCGACAACGCCGTGCGCGAGTTCGTCGAGAAGCCCTCGGCCGACCAGATCGACACGAACATGATCTCCGCGGGCGCCTACGTGCTCGAGCGCAGCATCCTCGATCTGGTGCCGGCCGACCAGAACGTCTCGATCGAGCGCGAGGTGTGGCCGCGCCTGGTCGGCAACGGGCTGTACGCCTTCCCGCACGAGGCCTACTGGATGGACATCGGGACGCCGGATCGCTACCTCCAGGGCACGTTCGACATCATCGAGGGCACGGTGCGCACGGAGCCCGTGCAGCGCCTGGGCGACGCCGAGGTCGCCGAGGGTGCGCAGATCCACTCGCTGGTCGTGCTCGGCGACGGCGTGCGCGTGGGCGCGCGCTCGGTCGTCGATCGCGCCGTGGTGCTGGCGGGCGCGCAGATCGGCGACCATTGCGTCGTGCGCGATTGCATCGTCGGCCCAGGAGCCCGCATCGGGGACCGCACGCACGTGTCGGGCCACGCCGTGCTGGGCGAAGGTGTCACGATCGGTTGCGACAACGTCGTCACCAACGGCGCCCGGGTGTTCCCGGGGGTCGACATCCCGGACGGGGGGCTGAAGTTCTGATGAGCGGATCGGTGGAGACGGACGCGCTCAGCTCGGCGGCGGTCGACGCCATCGACGAGGAAGGCCTGCTCGCCGACATCCTCGACCTGCCCGAGCACCTGCGCGACGCCATGTGGCGGGTGGACTCCGCCAACCTGCCGTCCTGGGACTCGCCCGGCGGCCTCGTGGTCGCCGGCATGGGCGGCTCGGCGCTCGGTGGCGAGCTGGCCGCCGCCTGCCTGGGCGACCAGGCGTCGCGGCCGATCGTGGCCACCCGCGGCTACGGCCTGCCGTCGTGGACGACGCCCGAGGTGACGGTGCTGTGCTGCTCGTACTCGGGCAACACCGAGGAGACGCTGGCCGCCTTCGACGCCGCCGGCTTCCTGGGCGCCCGCCGCGTGGTCGTGACCAGCGGCGGCAAGCTGGCCGAGAACGCCCGCTCGGAGGACGTCCCGGTGATCCCGGTCCCGGGTGGCTTCCAGCCGCGTTCGGCGATCGGCTACATGATCGTCGCCGCGCTCGAGGTGGCCGCCGCCTGTGGCGTGGCCACGCGCATGGCCAGCCAGATCGACGTCGCCGCCGCGCATCTGGACGAGCTGTGCGGGCAGTGGGGTCCCGACGCCCCGTCGGACTCGCTGGCCAAGCAGCTCGCGCACGCGCTGCACGGGTCGGTTCCGGTCGTCGCCGGCACCGGCCTGACCACCCCGATCGCCTACCGCTGGAAGACCCAGCTCAACCAGAACGCCAAGCTGCCGGCCTTCTGGTCCCAGCTGCCCGAGCTCGATCACAACGAGGTGGTCGGCTGGACCGGCGCGCCCGGCCTGGGTCGCTTCTCGGCGATCTTCCTGGACGACTGCGACAACCACCCGCGCGTCAGCGACCGCATCGAGCTGACCATGGGCCTGATCGCCGACCGCGCCCACACCGTGCAGGTGGTGCCCACCCTGGGCCAGGGAACGGTCGAGCGCGTGATGTCGCTCGTGCTGCTCGGCGATCTCGTCTCGCTGTATCTGGCCGTGCTGCAGGGGATCGACCCCAGCCCCGTGCCGATCATCGACGAGCTCAAGGCGCGCCTGGCCGAGCGCTGACGTTTCGGCCGGCCCGGGCGGGGAACTGAACGGCGCATGGAGACCCGAGACGCCGAACGCCTGGCCAAGCTGACCAAGGAGGTCGTCGAGCTGGGTGTGACCCTCGCCCTCGTCCCGCTGCGGATGCTCCTGCGCCACCTGCTGCCGGGGCAGATCCCGGCCGACCGCCAGCGCTGGGCGCCGGTGGTCGACGGCGACGCGCCCGCGGCCCCGAGCACCCCCGTGGCCACCGCTGCGCGCATGAGCACGTCGACGCCGGCGGCGCCGTCGCCCCACGCGTCCGACCTGACCGGCGCCGACGCCGCCCGGCTGCGCGAGGCCGAGCGCGAGGCGGAGTCGACCCCCGACGGCCCTGGCCCCGAGCTGCACGTCGCGGCGCCGTGGCCCGGCTACGACGCGATGACCGTGGGCGACGTGCTCGACCGACTGACCGGCGCCGACCCGACGACCCGCGCGATGGTGCGCCTGTACGAGGAGACCCACAAGAACCGCAAGGGCGTGCTGCGCGCCACGGAATAGCGCGTCGCGCCGGGGTACTGGGCCGAAGGGTGGGATTTCCCACCCCCTCCGGGCAGGTCGTCCCCAAACCTTGACACGACCTCGGTAAGGTTTGGGGCCGTGGACGCCCTGACCATCCATGAGGCTGCGGAGACGACCGGCTGGTCGCCGCGCATGCTGCGATACGTCGAAAGCATGGGCCTGATCGAGTCCGACCGCTCTCCGGGCGGGTATCGGCTCTATGGCCCGGAGCAGCTGCAGCGCCTGCGCACCCTGCGCGAGCTGCTCGATCGCTTCGACGTCGGCCTCTCCGAGATGGGCTTCGCATCCCGCCTGCGCCGGGAGGACGACCTGTCCTCCGCGGTCGAGGCGTGGTTCGAGGCCAAGCCCAGGCGTCCCGAAGACGTTGCCGCCGCCGACTGGCTGCGATTCGAGCAGGAGAAGCACCAGCGTCTGCTCGACGCCGCCCTGTCCTGAACTCCCCTGGAGGAGCCCATGAGCACCGAAGCCCCCACCAAGCTCGACTTCAAGGTCGCCGACCTGTCCCTGGCCGAGTTCGGCCGCAAGGAGATTCGTCTCGCCGAGCACGAGATGCCCGGCCTGATGCAGACGCGCGCGGAGTTCGCCGACTCCCAGCCGCTGAAGGGCGCCCGCATCATGGGCTCGCTGCACATGACGATCCAGACCGCCGTCCTGATCGAGACGCTCGTCGCGCTCGGCGCCGACGTCCGCTGGGTCTCGTGCAACATCTTCTCCACGCAGGACCACGCCGCCGCCGCGGTCGTCGTCGGGCCCGAGGGCACCGTCGAGGATCCCCAGGGCGTGTCGGTCTACGCCTGGAAGGGCGAGACGCTGGAGGAGTACTGGTGGTGCACCGACCAGGCCCTGAACTGGAGCCTCGGTGGGTCGGAGTTCGCCGGCCCGAACATGATCCTCGACGACGGCGGCGACGCCACCATGCTCGTCCACAAGGGTCGCGAGTACGAGCTGGCCGGCGGCGCCCCGGACCCCTCGACCGGTGAGTCCGAGGAGTTCCAGGTCTTCCTGACGCTGCTGAACAAGTCGATCGCCGAGGATCCCAACCGCTGGACCAACGTGGCCGCCGACATCAAGGGCGTCTCGGAGGAGACGACCACCGGCGTGCACCGTCTGTACGAGCTGGCCAAGACCGGCGACCTGCTGTTCCCGGCGATCAACGTCAACGACTCGGTCACCAAGTCGAAGTTCGACAACCTGTACGGCTGCCGCCACTCGCTGGTCGACGGCATCAACCGCGCCGTCGACGTGATGCTGGCCGGCAAGACCGCCGTCGTGTGCGGCTTCGGCGACGTGGGCAAGGGCTCGGCCGAGTCCCTGCGCGCCCAGGGCGCTCGCGTGATCGTCACCGAGATCGACCCGATCTGCGCGCTGCAGGCCTCGATGCAGGGCTACCAGGTGCTGACGCTCGAGGACGTCATCGAGACGGCCGACGTCTTCATCACGACGACCGGCAACAAGGACATCATCATGGCCGCCGACATGGCCCGGATGAAGCACCAGGCGATCGTCGGCAACATCGGCCACTTCGACAACGAGATCGACGTCGCCGGCCTGGAGAAGTTCTCGGGCATCACCAAGATCAACATCAAGCCGCAGGTCGACGAGTACGTCTTCCCCGACGGCCACTCGATCATCCTGCTGTCCGAGGGACGCCTGCTGAACCTGGGCAACGCGACCGGCCACCCGTCGTTCGTGATGTCCAACTCGTTCACCAACCAGACGATCGCCCAGATCGAGCTGTGGACGAAGAACGACGAGTACGAGAAGCAGGTCTACGTGCTGCCCAAGCACCTGGACGAGAAGGTCGCCCGCCTGCACCTCGACGCGGTCGGCGTGAAGCTCACGACGCTGCGCGACGACCAGGCCGACTACATCGGCGTCCCGGTCCAGGGCCCGTACAAGCCCGACCACTACCGCTACTAGACGAGAACCGGTCGAGCATCGGGCCAAGGGTCGACCCTGCCCGAGAACGACATCACCGATCCGCGCCTCGCCGACGACGGCGAGGCGCGCATCGACTGGGCGGACGGGTTCATGCCCGTCCTGCGCTCCATCCGGGAGCGCTTCACGGCCGAGCGCCCGCTCGAGGGCGTGCGCGTGGCCGCGTGCCTGCACGTCACGGCCGAGACGGCCAACCTCGTGCGGACGCTGATCGCCGGCGGCGCCGAGACGGCGCTGTGCGCCGCCAACCCGTTGTCCACCCGCGACGAGGTCGCGGCCGCGCTGGCCGAACGCCACGGCGCGACCGTCCAGGCCCGCCGCGGTGAGGGCCCCGACGACTATGCCCGCCACATCGGTGCGCTGGTCAAGAGCCGCCCGCAGATCACGCTGGACGACGGCGCCGACCTGATCTCCACGCTGCACGCCGCCGGTGCCGACGCGGGGATGCTGGGCAGCATGGAGGAGACGACCACCGGCCTGGTCCGCCTGCGGTCGCTGACGAACCTGGCCTGCCCGGTCCTGGCCGTCAACGACGCCCGCACCGAACGCACGATCAACGACCGCTTCGGCACCGGCCAGTCCGCCTTCGACGGCATCCTGCGCGCGACGAACCTGCTGCTGTCCGGGCGCACCGTCGTGGTCTTCGGGTACGGCTGGACGGGCAAGGGCATCGCCCTGCGGGCCCGCGGCGCCGGCGCCGAGGTGATCGTCTGCGAGGTCGATCCGCTGCGCGCTCTCGAGGCGCGCATGGAGGGCTTCGGCGTGATGCCATCGCTCGTCGCCGCCGAGCGCGGCGACGTGTTCATCACCGTCACCGGTGGGCGCGACGTGATCGGCGCCGGGCACTTCGCCCGCATGAAGGACGGCGCGGTGCTGGCCAACGCCGGTCACTTCGACGTCGAGATCGATCTCGGCGCGCTGGTCGACGAGGCCGCCGAGGTGCGTGAGGTCCTGCCGCTCGTCGAGCAGTTCACGATGCCCAACGGCCACCACATCAACCTGTTGGCCCGCGGGCGCGTGGTGAACCTGGCCGCGGCCGAGGGCCACCCGGCCGAGGTCATGGACGTCAGCTTCGCCCTGCAGGCGCTGTGCGTCGAGCATCTGGTCCGCGAGGGAGCGTCGCTCCCGCCCGGTGTCCAGCCGGTCCCCGACGCGATCGACCGCGAGGTCGCCCGCCTCAAGCTCGCCGCCCTGGGTGTCGAGATCGACGTCCTGACCGAGGCGCAGCGCGCGTACCTCGGGGTCTGGGCGCCCGAGCTCAACGCCGGATAGGGTCCGGCCGGCATGGCATCCGCAGGGCTGCAGGCCAGCATCGACAAGATGCGCACCGAGGGCGTCGCCGACGCCGCGATCGACACGTTCGCCGAGCTGTACGAGCGGCTCGTGGCGGGCGACCGCGGGCTGATCGCGGAGGACGCGATCGAGCCGGTCGCCGACCTGCCCGACGCCGACGCGCTGGATGCCGCCCCGCCCGACCAGGACGTGCTCGACCAGGCGGTCGTCCTGCGACTCAACGGCGGCCTGGGCACGAGCATGGGCCTCGACGGCCCCAAGTCGCTGCTCGAGGTGCGCGAGGGATTGACGTTCCTGGACATCGTCGCCCGCCAGGTGCTGGCGCTGCGGGAGCGCACCGGAGCGCGGCTGCCGTTGGTGCTGATGAACAGCTTCTCGACCCGCGAGCCCTCGCTGGAGCGCCTCGCGCGCTACCCGGAACTGGCCGCCGATGTGCCGATGGACTTCCTCCAGAACAAGGAGCCCAAGCTCACGGAGGACGCGCTGGAGCCGGTGACCTGGGACGCGGACCCGTCGCTGGAGTGGGCGCCGCCCGGTCATGGCGACCTGTACCCGGCGCTGGTCAGCTCAGGCATGCTCGCCGACCTCCTCGACCACGGCTACCGCTACGCGTTCGTGGCCAACGTCGACAACCTCGGCGCGGTGCTCGATCCCCGGATCCTGGCCTGGATGGCCCGCGAGCGGATCCCGTTCCTGATGGAGGTCGCCGACCGGACGCCGGCCGATCGCAAGGGCGGCCACCTGGCTCGCCGCAAGGAGGACGGCGGGCTCGTGCTGCGCGAGATCGCCCAGACGCGCGACGAGGACGTCGCGACCTTCCAGGACATCGAGCGTCACCGCTACTTCAACACGAACAACCTGTGGCTCGACCTGCAGGCGCTGGACGGCGCGCTGCGGGCCGCCGACGGCGTGCTCGCGCTGCCCATGATCGTCAACCGCAAGACCGTCGACCCGCGGGACGGCGACTCGCCCGCGGTGGTCCAGCTGGAGACGGCGATGGGCGCGGCGATCGGCGTCTTCGACGGCGCCCGCGCGCTGCGCGTCCCGCGCCGCCGGTTCGCTCCGGTCAAGACGACGAACGATCTGCTCGGGCTGCGTTCGGACGCCTTCGTCCTCAGCGACGCCTTCGAGGTCGCGCTGGCACCCGAGCGCTCCGGTCCGCCGATCGTGGATCTCGACTCCGCGTTCTACAAGCGCGTCGGCGACTTCGAGGCGCGCTTCGCGGCGGGGGCGCCGTCGCTGCTGCGCTGCGACGCGCTGGACGTCATCGGCGATGTGGCCTTCGGCGCCGACGTGACCGTGCGCGGCCGCGTGCGCGTCGCCAACGACGGCGCGGGTCAGTTGCGCATCGACGACGGCGCCGTGCTCGACGGATCGCCGTAGCGCTCGCGGCGCTGCTCTTCCTTCTCGGACTCGCTCAGCATCCGCGCGAACAGCCACACCAGCGCGATGCCCATCACGATCGACTGCTCCAGCGCCATGATCAGGCCGGCCACCGCCTGATCGTCGGTGGGCGAGAGCCCCCAGTAGTTCGGCTGATCGGCGTAGAACGCGTACAGCGCGTCGGGCGCGAAGGTCAGGACGATCCCCAGCACACCGACGAAGAGCTTCGTGGAGACCATGTAGCCGACGGGTCCCAGGCCGCCGGTCGACAGGCGGGTGCGCAGCGGCCCGATCAGGTGCCACCAGTACAGGAGGCCGGCCGACAGGAAGCAGATGTGCTCGAGCACGTGGACCGCGTCGTTGCTGGCGGCCAGGTCGTACAGCGCCGGGATGTGCCAGATCCACATCGAGCCGACGTAGAGGATCACGGCCACGACCGGATGCCCCAGCGGACCGTGCTCGATCGGCTGCAGCCGTTTGGTGATCGGGCGCATGAGCGCCTTCGTGAGCCCGAGGATCAGGAGGATCGGGACGAAGTCGAGCAGGATCACGTGCTGGACCATGTGCATGGCCAGGATCTGGTGCCCCAGCGAGTCCACCGGAGAGAGCAGCGCGACGGCGATCAGGACCAGGCCGCCCATGAACACCCACAGCCGACCGGTCGGGGCCGCCCGCGCTCCGTCGCGCGCTCGCACCTGACGCCTGCGCCGCACGTACAGGAAGCCCAGGATCAGGATCAGGGCGATCGCGCCGGGCTCGGCGTTCCACGACGCATCGGGAGAGACCGCGAAGATCACGGCGGTCGATTGTCGCAGCGTCGGGTGGCAGCGGAGCCGGGAGCGGGCGGGGATCGGTCACGACGGCGATCGTGCATCACGATCGGCGGCAATCCAGCGCCTGTGACAGTTTCGGCACACAATTGGTGCAGTTCCGTTGCAGACGTGTCTTGTTCCGTCACAGACTTCTCGGGACGCTGCCGGCATGTCGCTGGCCACGCCCTATCGCCTCCTGCTCTCGGTCATCGCGCCGCCGTGCTGCCCGGCCTGCGGCGAGCTGCTCCCCGCCGCCACGACCAGCGATCGGCTGTGCGCCGCGTGCGTGACCGCGCTGCCCTGGCTGGGCGCGGACGTGTGCCCGCGGTGCGCGCTGCCCCGACCGTGCGCGCCGTGCCCGGCCGGGCGGGCGCCGTGGGACCGAGCGTGGGCGCCGTTCGCGCACGAGGGCCCGGCGCGGGACCTCGTCGCGGCGCTGAAGTTCCGTGGGCTGCTGGCCGCGGCCGACCTGCTGGCCGCGCCGATGGCGGCCGGCGGTGGTGCGCTGTGGGCTGACGCGGCGATCGTGCCGGTGCCCAGCGATCCCGTGCGCCGCCGCCGGCGCGGGTTCGATCACGCGGCGCTGGTGGCCGGCGCGCTGGCGCGCCGCACGGGCCGACCGCTGGCCGCCTGCCTGCGCCGCGCGCCCGCACCGCGGCAACTGGGGGCCGGACGGGGAGCGCGGCAATCGCGGGCGGCGCGGGCCCTTCCGACGGTCACGGGCCAGCCGCCCGAACGCGTCGTCCTGGTCGACGATGTCCACACCACCGGGGCCACATTGCGCGCGTGCGCGTCGGCCCTGCGGTCGGAAGGTTGCCGGCAGGTGAATGTCCTCACGGCGACACGGGCAACAGGCCGATGACCCGATGTGAGCGAAGGTTGCGGCGAGGTTCGTCGAGGCGGCTTGACTGCGGCGGATCGATCCGTACCCTGAGTTCACAGGTTCGCGACAACCATCCCCATGGGAGGAACAGCGATGCAGATTGCCGTCAAGGGCCGTGGCATCCACGTTGGCGACCAGCTGCGCGAGCGCATCGAAAAGCGCTTCGACAAGGTGGGCAGGCAGGTGTCGTCATTCGCCACGCTCGAGGTCGAGCTCTCGCGCGAGCGAAATCCGGCGATCCCCGAGTCGGAGATCGCCGAGGTCACGCTGCATCTCAAAGGCGTGACGTTGCGCGCCTGCGAGCGCTCGCGCGATCTGCAGACCGCGGTCAACCTCTGCGCGGAGGACCTCGCCAGACAGGTCAAGCGGCATCGCGACAAGCGGCGCAGGCGCCGCGAGGCGCGCGCGCACGGCAACGAGCTGCGCGCCTCCCTCTAGTGCCCTGAGTCACTCATTCGCCCGCATCTGGCGGCGCCGGAATCGTGTCTGCCGGCACTCGCCATCACCACCCGTACCACCAGTACGACAGGTGATGGCGATCACCGGCAGACCCGCCCCGCCATCCACCAGCTGCACGCGAATGAACGACTCAGGACACGAGCCACGCTGCGGTTCCGGGCGGGTCGCGCGACGGCGCGGCTCGCCTGGTGTCCTCTCGGGTCAGGCCACCAGCTGCTCGCGCGCCGCGCGCAGGTGGCGGTAGTAGGTGGCGCGGCTGAGGTGCAGGCGGGCCAGGAGCGCCTGCTCGCCCAACCGGCCGTCCAGGTAGGTGAGCTCCAGGACGCGGCGCAGCTGCGTCTCTCGCGGTGAGTGGCCGAAGGCCGTGTCGATCGCGACTCGCACCTCGGCCCGGCGCCGCTCGGCCGCCGCCACGGCGGCGGCGCCTGAGACCCCCGCGCCGGCCAGCGCTGCGTCGTCGTGGAAGTGGCGTAGCCCGTGCAGCAGCCGCTCGGCATCCACGCGTGCACCGCCCGGCTCGGGGCCGCCGGTCTCGGCCATCACGACGCCGTGCAGCAGCCCGGCCAGGCCGCCCGGTCCGAAGTCGGCGGCCATCGAGGTCACCGGCTCGCCGTCGATCACCCGGGTCAGGTCGCCCAGGTCGCGGTAGCCGAGCGACTGCATGAAGGCGTGCACCTGCGGCGAGATCCGTCGCGTGTTGACCCACAGGTGGCGCGGGCTGACCACGCCGCTGCGCGTGATCAGCGATCCGTTGCCGACGCGCACCACCTCGGCCGACGCGGCGGGATCGGTCTCGACGTCGAGGGAGCCGACGAGCACGACCGTGGGCCCCGGCTCCAGCGGCGCGCCGCGCAGGTGCTCCAGCAGGGGCGTCATCAGGGCGTCGTCGGCCGGCCGGTCGCGCTGCAGCGCGGCCGGCGGGGCGCACATGCCGATCCCGGCGAGCCGCCCGCCGGCGCGGCGCACGGTGGTGACGAACCGCGGCGCGGCCTCGAACTCGGCGCGCAGCGCCTGCCACCAGCCGTTGTCGCCCAGCCCGCTCAACGAGGCCAGCTGATCGAGATCACCGGGGCGCAGCGCGTCGGCGTAGTGGGTCGCGCTGGCGATGCGGCCGGCGCCCGAGCGCACCTGCGGGTCCTGCACGAGGTCGGCGAGCTCCAGCAGCGCGATGTCATCGCCGTCGACTGCGCGCCCGCGCAGGTGCGTGGCCACGCGGCGCACGAGCGCACGGTGGCGCTCGGGACGCTGCTCGCGCAGACGCGCTTGCACCGTCTGGGCCACGAGCGGGTGCAGGCGCGCGCGGTGGCCGACGCGCTCGGTCACCGAGAGCCCGAGCAGCTGGGTCATCGCGCCGCGCGTGCTGTGGCCGGGCAGCGCCGCGGCCAGCAGGCGGGCGTCGGCCGCCCACACGAGCGACGCGACCTCCAGGACGGCGGGGTCGACACCCTCGATCTCGTGGCCGGCGAGGTGGGCCAGCAGGCGATCGCCCCCGGCGGCGGTCAGCGTGCCGTCGCCGTCGGTGGTCGCCGCGACGGTCAACGCCAGCGGGGATCCACCGGCCCAGGCGGCGATGCGACGGCGGCGGTCCGGCTCGGCGACGCCCAGCGCCACGAGCAGCGCGTCGGCGTCGGCGTCGGCGAGCGGGCCCAGGGCCAGTTCGACGCAGATCGCCGCGCTGTCGTCGGTCCACCACGCGCGGGGCGGCGGTGTGCGGCCGGCGAAGACGACGACGCCATCGGCGGGCAGCAGGTCGAGCAGCAGCTCGCGGGTGACGGCGAGCCCGTCGCCCAGCTCATCGGCCTCGTCGATGACCAGCAGCGGTGGTGCGGCGGCGTCGTCGGGCACGAGCGCGCTGAGCTGGTCCAGCGCGGCCAGCAGCTCGCGCCCCTGGACCGCGGCCACCGCGTATCCGGCGGGCGCGGCGCGGCGGCGCAGCTCGCGCAGGAGCGCGCTCTTGCCGATCCCGCCCGGGCCGTGGACGACGAGGATGCGCTCGGGCGTTGTCGGGTCCAGCAGACGATCGAGCCGGGCGCGCTCGTCGGACCGCCCGACGAAGCGCGCGCCGTCGACCGCGAGGGCGTGGTCGCGCAGGCGGTCGCCGGTCCGGGGCACCGACGCATTCTCGCGGCGCCAGCGGCGCAAGTCGAGACCGGCGTGAGACTGACGCGACCGGGCGGCGCGGAAATACTGACCTCCTCATTCACCCTCGGGAGGTGCCATGAGTCCGCTGTTCGGTCCGGATCCGGCGAAGATCCTCGATCGCGGTGCGCCGGCGTCCGGACGGATCGTCGGCATCCGCGTGCGCTGGACCAAGGACGATTCGCCGGTGCGGCTCGACGAGTACGCCGTGGACGTGCAGGGCAGCGTCCACGGGGTGCGGCAGCGGCTGCATCCGGACATGGACGTGCGCCTGGGCCAGCCGGTGGCCGTGCGCGTCGACCAGAAGGCGGTCGTGATCGACCTCAACGAGGTCGACCTGTTCAAGTGGAAGTCGCTGAAGACGCCGCCGCCGTCGGGCATCGACGACGACAGCGACGGCCTGGGCAAGGCGCGTGCGCGCTGGGCCTCGGCCACCGCGACGATCGAGCGGCTGGACGAGCGCAAGATCCTGATGGGCATGGGGCGGGTCGTCGATGCCACGGCGGTGGTCGAGATCCCCGGGGAGGAGGCCTACGAGCTGACGATCGAGAAGGTCCAGCCGGTCTTCTACGCCAGCCATCTGTTCGCCGCGGGCGTGACCGTGCCGGTGTGGGTGGATCCCGGCCGGCCCGACAAGGCGAAGATCGACTGGGCGCAGGCGGCGATGGACGATCCGGGCGTCGGCCGGCCGCCGGCCTGGGGCACCGACGCCGACGCGCCCGGGCGGCTGATCGGGATCAGCCTGGGCGGGCAGGGCGGGGCGGGCCCAGCGGGCGACCAGGCGGCGCCGGCCAGCCCGGTGCTGCAGCCCGACGGCTTCGCGGCGCGGATGCTGGCCAGGGCGGGCGTGGCCGTCGATGGCGATCCCACCACCGTCGACGATCCGGTCAGCTGGGAGGCCTTCGTGGCGGTGCAACAGGCGGTGGCCGCCGCGGGCTGGGACGTCTCCGAGGAGCGCCAGGAGCAGATGGCCCGCCACCAGGGGATCGCCGCCGGCGAGTGGCCGCAGGCGCGCACCCGCTGGATGCAGCGGATCGGTCGCGACCTGGGCATGAGCCAGGCCTACCGCCGCGCGATGGGCGGCTGAGCGGTGGGCGCGGGGACGGACGGCCCCGCCGCGCCGCCCCCGGTCGCGCCGCGGCCGCCGGCGCGCCTGCGGGTGCGCACCGAGCACCGCCAGGGCTGGCTCAAGGCGGGCGCGTGGCTGACCGCCGTCGGCATCGTGCTGGCGATCGCGGGCGGGGCCACCCTGTGGCTGGTGCAGACCGCGGCGGTGGTGCTGGCGGGCGACCGCGCGCAGATCGGCAACCCGGTGAGCTTCGACGCCAAGGACGCGCGCTACCAGCTGATCCTGATCAACGACCCGACGTCGATGGTCGAGTGGGAGGTCACCGACGTGACGTGCGCGGTGCGTCGCTCCGACGAGACGACGACGACGCTCAGCGGGGCCCGGCAGCTGACGCGGATCCAGACCTCCGTCGGCATCCAGATCGCCACGTTCGACGCGACCCCGGGCCCGACCTCGGCGCGCTGCACGTTCATCGACGGCGGCAGCACCTTCGGCTTCTTCTACGCGGTCGGACGGGCACACGAGCACGCGTCGGCGGTGTCGATGATCGGCCTGGTGATCGGCGTCGTGCTGATCCTGATCGGGGCCTACGCGTTGACGGTCGGGTTCCGCGGACGGGCGGTCATCGAGCGACCGGCGCCACCGCCTACAAAAACGTGATCGTTCCTTATCTGGCCCACATCAGGCCGTTGGTAGTCTGAAACCCATGTCCCTGCTGGACCGCGCCCTTCGCGCCGGAGAGGCCAAGCAGTTCAAGTCCTACGAGAAGCGCGTCGCGCGGATCAACGCCTTCGAGCCTGAGCTCGAGCTCGAGTCCGACGAGGAGCTCCTCGGCCGCGCCGACGAGTTGCGCGAGCGCGCGCGCAACGGCACGAGCCTCGACGACCTGCTGCCCGAGACCTTCGCGCTGGTGCGCGAGGTCGGCAAGCGCACGATGGGCATGCGCCACTTCGACGTGCAGATGATCGGCGGGATGGTCCTGCACGACGGGTCGATCTCCGAGATGCGCACCGGCGAGGGCAAGACCCTCACCGCGACGCTCCCCGTCGTCCTGAACTCGCTGCCCGGCATCGGCGTCCACGTCGTCACGGTCAACGACTACCTCGCCCGCCGCGACGCCGAGTGGATGTCGCCGATCTACGAGGCGCTCGGCGTCAAGTGGGGCGTCCTGCAGAACATGCAGGCCTACGAGGACAAGCGACTGTCCTACGCCGCGGACGTCACCTACGGCACGAACTCCGAGTTCGGCTTCGACTACCTGCGCGACAACATGGCCACCTCGATCGAGGAGAAGGTCCAGCACGGCGGCCGCTTCGACGAGTCCGGCAAGAAGCCGCTCACGTCGCACGCCTTCGCGATCGTCGACGAGGTCGACAACATCCTCATCGACGAGGCGCGCACCCCGCTGATCATCTCCGGCGCGCCCGAGGCCGCCGCCGACTTCTACGTCAAGTTCGCCAAGCTGGCCAAGCAGCTGACCGCCGGCGAGCGCCCCGAGGGCATGGACCCGCGGGCCAAGAAGGACTTCATGGCCGAGTACGACTATGAGTTCGACGAGAAGCACAAGACCGTCGCGGTGACCGAGCAGGGCGTGGCCAAGACCGAGCGCTTCCTCGGGATCGACCACCTGTACCGGGCCGAGAACGGGCACCTGGTCAACCACCTGCAGCAGTCCCTGAAGGCCGAGGCGCTCTACAAGCGCGACGTCGACTACGCCGTCGTGGACGGCGAGGTGAAGATCATCGACGAGTTCACCGGCCGCATCATGGAGGGCCGGCGCTGGTCCGAGGGTCTGCACCAGGCCGTCGAGGCCAAGGAGGGGGTGCGCGTCCAGGAGGAGAACCAGACGCTCGCCACGATCACCCTGCAGAACTACTTCCGCATGTACGACAAGCTCGGCGGGATGACGGGCACGGCGCTGACCGAGGCGACCGAGTTCATGAAGATCTACAAGCTCGGTGTGGTCCAGGTCCCGACGAACCGCGACATGGTCCGCAAGGACGAGAACGACCAGGTCTACAAGACCAAGGACGGCAAGTGGTCGGCCGTCGTGCGCGCCATCAAGGAGCGTCACGATCTTCAGCAGCCGGTCCTCGTCGGCACGATCTCCGTCGAGACCTCCGAGCTGCTCAGCCAGCAGCTGCGCAAGCTGGGCATCGCCCACACGGTGCTGAACGCCAAGCCCGAGTACGCCGAGCGCGAGGGCGAGATCATCGCCGAGGCCGGCCGCCCCGGCGCGGTCACGATCGCCACGAACATGGCGGGTCGCGGCGTCGACATCAAGCTGGGCGGCAACGCCGAGCACCTCACGCGCCAGGAGCTCATCAAGCTCGGCCTGCAGCCGGGCGAGCCCGACTACGACGAGCGCTTCGCCCAGATCCTGCCCAAGATCGAGGAGCGCGTCGAGGCCGACCGCCAGATCGTGATGGAGGCCGGCGGGCTGTTCATCGTCGGCACCGAGCGCCACGAGTCGCGCCGCATCGACAACCAGCTGCGCGGACGCGCGGGCCGCCAGGGCGACCCCGGCGAGTCACGCTTCTTCCTGTCCTCCGAGGACGACCTCGTCCGCCTGTTCGCGGGCGACCGCATCTACCGCATCCTCGACCGCCTCGGCACCGTCGACGACGAGGGCAACGAGGAGCCCATCGAGGCGAAGATGCTGACCAAGCAGATCGAGAAGGCGCAGCGGCGCGTCGAGGAGCAGAACTTCCTCATCCGCAAGCGCGTCCTCGAGTACGACGACGTCATGAACGAGCAGCGCCGCGTCGTCTACGCCTACCGCGACGAGATCCTCGAGGGTCGCGACATGAGCGAGCAGGCGCGCGAGGAGATCGCCAAGGTCCTCGAGCGCATGGTCGACGAGTACACGGCCAGCGAGTACGTCGAGGACTGGGACGTCCCCGGCCTGATCGACGCCGTCAACCAGATCTTCCCGTTCGACGCCGACCCCGCGGACTTCCAGGGCGAGACGTTCGACCGCACCGAGCTCGTCGACAAGCTGATGGGCCAGGCGGGCGACAACTACACCACGCGCGAGGAGCAGCTCGGCGAAGAGCTGATGCGCGCGCTCGAGCGCTACCTGCTGCTGCAGATCATCGACGAGCGCTGGCGCGAGCACCTCTACGACATGGACTACCTGCGCGAGGGCATCCACCTGCGCGGGTTCGCCCAGATCGAGCCGATCATCGCCTACAAGAACGAGGCGTTCGATCTCTTCACCGACCTGATGAACTCCATCTGGGCCGACTTCACCCGGATGATCTTCAACGTCCAGGTCGAGGTGCAGCAGCCGCCGCCGGAGCCCGAGCCGTCGCAGACCTACCGCAGCAGCGGCTCGTCGACCGGCTCCTCCACGCGTTCGGTCTCCTACTCCTCGGGCGGTGGCCCGGTCGGCGCGAGCGCGATCAGCGCCGCGGCGGCGCAGGCGGCGGCCTCCGGGCAGCCGCTGGACACCGACCTCGACACGGAGGACACGGCCGAGGGCCTGCTGCCCCAGCCGGTCCAGCAGCGGCGCGTCGACGAGTCCGAGCAGGTCGGACGCAACGACCCGTGCTGGTGCGGGTCGGGCAAGAAGTACAAGAAGTGCCACGGCTCCTGACCGCGCGGTAGCGTCCCGCCCGCATGGCGGGCCCGGACGTCCAGGAGCGACTCAGCCGCAGCACGGTCACCGCGCTCGTGGCGCTGTCGGCGGCGCTGTTCCTGATCGCCAACGACTTCACGGCGCTGAGCGTCGCCCTCCCGCGGATGGAGGGCGAGCTCGACACCGACGTGACCACGGTGCAGTGGGTGATCAACGCCTACGCCCTGGTCTTCGGCGTGCTGATCGTCACCGGCGGGCGCATCGCCGACCTGTACGGCCGGCGCGCGACGTTCTTCGCCGGCGCGGGCATCTTCGCGCTGTTCTCGGCGGTCTCGGGCGCGGCCCCGAGCATCGAGCTGCTGATCGTCGGCCGCGCGCTGATGGGGATCGGCGGGGCGCTGATGTGGCCCGCGGTGCTCGGCCTGACCTACCAGGTGCTGCCCGCGTCGCGCCAAGCGCTGGCCGGCCCGCTGATCCTCGGCGTGTGCGGCATCGGCAACGCGCTGGGCCCGCTGCTGGGCGGCGTGCTGACCGAGGAGGCGAGCTGGCGCTGGGTGCTGCTGATCAACGTGCCGCTGGCCGCGCTGGCCGTCGCGATCACCTACCGCAACGTGCCCGCCCAACCACCCGAGCCGACCGACGAGACGCTCGACTACAAGGGCGTCGCCGCGCTGTCGGTCGGGCTGATCGCCCTGCTCGTCGCGCTCGACCAGGCCAGCGACTGGGGCTGGGGCGACCCGCGCGTGCTGGCGCTGTTCGCCGTCTGCCTGGCCGGGCTGGCCGCCTTCGTGCTCATCGAACGTGGCGCCGGCACCAGCGCGCTGATCCCCGACGACGTGGCCCGCAACCGGCCGTTCATCGCGGCGTGCCTGGCCACGCTGCTGATGTCCGCGACGTTCTTCTCGATCCTGTTCTTCATCCCGCAGGCGATGCAGCGCCTGATGGGCTTCGACGCGATCGACTCCGGGCTGGGCTTCCTGCCCTTCATGGCCGTCTTCTCGGTGTTCGCGTTCGCCGCCGGGCCGCTGTATGAGCGCGTCGGCGGGCGGCGCCTGCTGCTCGTCGGGGGCACGCTGATCCCGCTGGGGATGCTCGCGCTGTCCTTCGTGCAGGCCGACAGCCGCTACGTCGTGCTGGTGCCCGGGCTGGTGCTGGCGGGCATCGGCGTGGGGCTGTTCTACTCGACGCTGACCACCGTGGCCATCACGTCGCTGGACCAGGCCCGGGCCAGCCTCGGCGGCGGCGTGATGTACATGGCCCAGATCGCCGGCGGGTCGATCGGCCTGGGGCTGACGACCGCCGTGTTCAGCGCGGTGAGCCTGTCGCACGATCGCGGCAGCGCCCAGGGGGAGCGCGAGGCGTTCACCGCCGGCCTGCAGGCCGGGCTGCGCCTCGACGTCGTGCTGGCGCTGGGCAGCCTGGCGGTCATCGCGCTGTTCATCGGCCGGCGCGCGAAGGCGCCGGTGGCCTAGGCCCGGGGCGGCCGCGCGCCGCCGGGCAGGCGGTCGACGATGCGACCCAGGCGCTCGGCGGCCCCGTGCAGCGGCTCGGCCACCGCGGCCATCGCCTCGGCCGAGCGGTTCATCTCGTCGATCGTGCTGATCGCCGCCTCCAGCGAGGGCAGCGCCGCCGCGACGGCCGCGCCCTGGTCGGCCACGCCGCGCGCCGCGTCCTCCAGCCCACCGGCCAGGCCGAGGATCTCGCCGGCCCGCGCGTCCAGACGCTCACCCAGGTCCTGCAGGCCGGCGCCGCGCGCCTCGACCGAGCGCCCGATCTCCAGCGCCTCGCCGAGCTGCTGCTGGATCTCGGCCACCCGCGTGAGGATCCGCTCCTCGATCTCGGGCAGCGACTGCGCCGCGACCGCGAGCGCATGCAGGTCATCGAGCGCTCGCATGACCAGCTTCGGCGGGAGTGTCACGAGGCTCAGCACCAGCGAGAAGATACCTTCAGGGGTCGTGGCCTCGCCGAATGACAGCCCGCAGCAGCGCATCACCGCCGCCAAGGAGGCGCTGGGACCGCTGCGCGACAGCATGGACCCCGACGCGCTGGCGGAGCAGGTCTCGATGCTCGAGCAGCAGATGCAGGAGCCGGGCTTCTGGGACGACCCGGTGACCGCCCAGAAGGTCTCGCGCGACCACGCGTCGGCCAACCGCAAGCTCGAGACGATCCGCAGCCTGGAGACCGACGTCGAGGACCTCGAAGGCCTGCTGGAGCTGGCCGAGGAGGACGACTCGCTGGCCGGGGAGGTCGACGCGCAGATCGCCAGCGTCGAGGACCGGCTGGAGACGCTCGAGCTGGAGCGGCTGTTCTCCGGCCGCTACGACCACGGCGACGCGCTGGTCACCGTCAACGCGGGCGCGGGCGGCACCGACGCGCAGGACTGGGCCGAGATGGTCCTGCGGATGGAGATGCGCTGGGCCGAGAAGCGCGGCTTCAAGGTCGAGCTGCTCGAGGCCAGCCCCGGGGAGGAGGCCGGCATCAAGTCGGCCACGTTCCTGGCCGGCGGCGACAACGCCTACGGCTTGTACGTGGCCGAGCGCGGCGTGCACCGCCTCGTGCGCCTGAGCCCGTTCGACTCGGCCAACCGCCGCCAGACGAGCTTCGCCGGCGTCGAGGTCGCGCCCGTGGTCGAGGACGCCGCCGAGGTGGTCATCGAGGACGACGACCTGCAGGTCGACACCTACCGGGCGTCCGGCGCCGGCGGCCAGCACGTCAACAAGACCGACTCCGCCGTGCGCATCACCCACCGGCCCAGCGGCATCGTCGTGCAGTGCCAGAACGAGCGCTCGCAGTCGGCCAACCGCGCGACCGCGATGGGCATGCTCCGCGGCAAGCTGGCCGAGCTGGAGGAGCGCAAGCGCCAGGAGGAGATCGCGCGCGAGAAGGGCGAGGCCCAGGACGTCAACTTCGGCAGCCAGATCCGCTCCTACGTGCTGCACCCGTACACGATGGTCAAGGACCACCGCACCAACGTCGAGGTCGGCAACGCGCAGAGCGTGCTCGACGGCGATCTGGACGGGTTCGTGCGGGCCGAGCTGCTGAGGTCCGCGGGAGACAAGTGATGGCCGACGCGGGGGAGCAGCCCACCGCGCCGTACCTGGACGCCGTCGTCGCCTACGGCTTCCGCGGACCGGGCCGCTTCCACGTGCCGGGCCACAAGGGCGGCCCGGGCGCCGATCCGGGCCTGCGCCACGCGCTGGGCGACGACGCGCTGATGGTCGACGTGCCCCAGGACATCCGGGGCATCGACGTGGGCCCGTCCCCGACGCCCTACGAGCGCGCCGAGGCGCTGGCCGCCCAGGCCTACGGCGCCGCGCGCACCTTCTTCCTGACCAACGGCGCGACGCAGGGCAACCACGCGCTGGCCCTGGCCCTGGCCCCGCTGGGCACACGCGTCGTCGCCCAGCGCAACTCGCACGCCTCGCTGGTCGACGGCCTCGTCCTGTCGGGCGGGCTGCCGTCGTTCGTGGCGCCGGCCTACGACGAGGAGCTGGGCATGGCCCACGGGGTGACGCCCGACGGGCTGCGCGAGGCGCTGGCGGCGACGCCGCAGGCGGCCGCCGCGTTCATCGTCTCGCCGACCTACTACGGGATGGTCGCCGACGTGCCCGCCTGCGCACAGGTCGCCCACGACGCCGGGGTGCCGCTGATCGTCGACCAGTCGTGGGGCCCGCACTTCGGCTTCCATCCCGACCTGCCCGCCGGCGCGCTGCAGCAGGGCGCCGACGCGACGGTCACCTCGACGCACAAGATCACGGGCTCGCTGACGCAGTCGGCGATGCTGCACGTGTCCGGCAGCGGCCGGGTCGACGCCGACCGCGTGGCCCATGCGCTGCGCCTGCTGCGCTCGACGTCGCCGTCGTCGCTGCTGATGATCTCGCTGGATGCCGCCCGCCGGCAGCTGGCCGTGCACGGCGAGGCGCTCCTGCACGAGACGCTGGCCGGATCGCGACGTCTGCGCGACAAGCTGGCCTCGATCCCGTGCGTGAGCGTGGTGGGCGAGGAGCAGGTCGGCCGGCCCGGCGTGGCCGACTGGGACCCGTTGCGGGTCGTCGTCGACGTGCGCGAGACCGGCCGCACCGGCTACGAGGTGGCCGACGCGCTGCGCCAGTCCTACGACGTGCAGGTCGAGCTGGCCACGCAGGCGACGTTCGTGCTGCTGCTGGGCATCTCCCAGCCCGAGAACGACCTGATCCGCGTGGGTGGCGACGTCGAGGAGACGATCAAGCGCATCGCGGTGGACGGCGCCCGGGAGGCGATCCGCCGGCCGATGTCGACGCTCAGCTACGACGTCGTCGTACCGCCGCGCGAGGCGTTCCTGGGCCAGAGCGAGGTGGTGGCGGTCGACGACGCGGTTGGCCGCATCTCGTGCGAGTCGATCGCCGGCTACCCGCCCGGGATTCCCGCGCTGCTGCCCGGCGAGCGCATCACCGCCGAGCTCGTCGCCTACCTGCGCGAGCTGCGTGTCGCGGGGGCGCGCCTGCACGGCGCCAGCGACCCCGAGTTCGCCACGATCAACGTCCTGGCCGGCTGACGAACGGGACCCCGGTTGCAGCCGGGAGGCCTGGATGCCGACATAGAGGGAAGATGTCGCCGCGGGTCGCCCTGATCGCCGTGCTGGTCGCGTTGTGCGCGCTGCCCGGCGTCGCGGACGCCGCCGCCGGCATCCAGGTCCGCCACGAGCGCGTGACCTACGGGCGCGACACCTCGATGGTCACGGTCGTGACGATGCCCCGGCCCGGCGGGAACCGCGTGCTGATGCCCGCGCTGCCGGGCGGGATCGTCTCCGAGGGCGCGGCCACGGTCAGCGCCGTCTCCAAGCAGCTCTCGCGCCACGGCACCGCGGTGGCCATCAACGCGGACCTGTTCGAGTACGCCACCGGGCAGCCGAGCGGGCTGCTGCTGATCGACGGCATCGTCTACAACCAGCCCCAGGGTGAGCGGCCGGCGCTGCAGATCGACGGCCGCGGCCGGCTGAGCACGAGCCGTCCGCGGGCGCGGGGCACGCTGAAGCTGCCGTCGCGCAAGGTCCTGCCCTTCGAGGTCAACGTCCGCTCCGATCCCAACGGGACCGTCTTCTACGACCGCGGCTGGGGGCCAAGCACCCCGGCGGGCGGGGGCCGCGACGTGCTCACCCGTCTGACCGGCGGGATTCTCGACGATCGCCACGAGACGTGGAGCGGCTACGGCACGATGCGGGTCCGCAAGTCCAGCGCGGGCCGCCTGCCGATCCCGCCCAACGAGAGCACCGACCAGCTGTTCCAGGCCTCGGGCACGGCCGCGCGGGAGCTGGCCAGGGTGCGTGCCGGTCAGGACCTGCGGTTCACCTATCGCCTGGGTCCGCTGGCGCCCGACGTGGCCTCCGCGGTCGGCGGTGGGCCGGTGCTGATCCACAACGGCAAGATCGTCTTCTCCGTCAAGGGCTCCTCGCGCGAGTTCACCTCCGGGCAGCTCGTTCCGCCCGACGCGCGCACCGCCGTGGCCCAGCTGCGCGACGGGCGCATCCTCTTCTACGCCGCCGACCTTGGCGACGGCTCGACCGGGCTGACCATCGCCGAGGTGGCTAAGGACCTCAAGCGGCGCGGGGCGGTCACGGCGATGAGCTTCGACTCGGGCGGATCGACGTCGGTGGCCATCAACGGGCGCCTGCTGAACAAGCCGTCCGACGGGGTCGAGCGCCCGGTCGGCAACCAGCTCGTGTACTTCGTCGCCGATCGCGGTGACGGCGATGCGGTCGCGCGGGTGACGGTCGGCAAGCGTCAGGCCGGCGCTCAGGCGCCGTCGCTCTCGTTCACCACGGTGCGCACGGCCCGGTTCAGCGTCAGCCTCCACAACCCCAGGGGCCAGGTCTTCATCGTCGTTCAGCGCAAGCTGCCGCCGGGCGTCCACCGCATCCCGCTGCCCAGCGGGATGACGCTGCGGCCCGGGCGCTGGCAGGCGATCGTCACGACGCTCGGCGACAGCACCAACGTGGCCAAGGACTTCACGGTCGTCCCCGCCGCGACGACGAAGCCCGCCGCGACACCCCCGACGCCGGCCCCGCCCGCCGACGACGGCGCACCGGCGACGCCCGCGCAGGCCAAGCCCCAGCACGACGACGCGCTGCCCTGGATCCTGCTGTCGATCGGCATCGCCGTGCTGCTCGTCTCGGCGCTGTCGATTCTGTTGGTCCGCACCGTCCGTCGCCGCTAGCCTCGGCGCCATGGAGCTGTCCCAGCTCGTCGCCGCAGCGCTGGCCGAGGATGTCGGCTCCGGCGACGTCACCACCCAGGCCACGATCCCGGCCGACGTGCAGGCGTCGGCGACCATCGTCCAGAAGCAGCCGGGCGTGATCTACGGCCTGGACGCGGCGCGCGAGACGTTCCGCCAGCTCGAGCCGACGATCCGCTTCGACGCGCTGACCGCCGAGGGCGTGTGGCGCGAGGGCGGCGAGGTCGCGCGTGTCGAGGGGCCGGCGCGGGCGCTGCTGACCGGCGAGCGGACGGCGCTGAACCTGCTCGGGCACCTGTCGGGCGTGGCCACCGCCGCCGCGCGCGCCGCGCAGACGGTCGCGGGCACGGGGGCGACCATCCTCGACACCCGCAAGACGACGCCGGGCCTGCGTCTGCTCGAGAAGGCGGCGGTGAAGGCGGGCGGAGCGGCCAACCACCGCATCGGGCTGTTCGACGCGATCCTCATCAAGGAGAACCACATCGCCGCCGCGGGCGGGATCGGCGCGGCCGTCGCGGCCGCGCGGGCGGCCAGCCCCGAGCTGCTGATCGAGGTCGAGGTGCGCGACCCGGCCGAGATCGACGAGGCGCTGGCCGCCGGCGCGCCCCGCCTGCTGCTGGACAACATGACGCCGGACGAGTTGCGCGCCGCCGTCGCGCAGATCGGCGGGCGCGCGCAGACCGAGGCCAGCGGCGGCATCACCCAGGACGGCCTGCGGGCGGTCGCCGAGACCGGCGTGGACTTCGTCTCGCTCGGCGCGCTGACCCACTCGGCGCCGACGCTCGATCTGTCGCTGCTGTTCTCCAACACCTGACGGACGCCGGTCCCCGGAGCTGGGACCCCCGCCTCGGTAGAATTGGAGGCGTCCTCACCTTCTCCGAATCGGAGTTCCCCGTGAGCCTCCTCACCCTCGAGAACATCCCCGCCCTGAAGGAAGAGGTGCGCGCCCTGGCCAAGGAGCGCGACGCCGTCATCCTGGCGCACAACTACCAAGTCGCTGAGGTCCAGGACGTGGCCGACTACGTCGGCGACTCGCTCGGCCTGTCCCAGATGGCCGCCGCGACCGACGCCCCGGTGATCGCCTTCTGCGGCGTGCACTTCATGGCCGAGACGGCGTCGATCCTCAGCCCCGAGAAGACCGTCCTGATCCCGGACCTCGACGCGGGCTGCTCGCTGGCCGACTCGATCACGCCCGAGCAGCTGCGCGCCTGGCAGGCCAAGCACCCGGGCGCGGTCACGGTCATGTACGTCAACACGACGGCCGAGGTCAAGGCGCTGACGGACTACTGCTGCACCTCGTCCAACGCGGTCAAGGTCGTCGAGCACATCCTGCGCGAGAACGGTCCCGACACCGAGATCCTGTTCGGGCCGGACATGTTCCTGGGCGCCTACGTCGAGAAGCAGCTCGGGCGCGCGATGCACGTGTGGGACGGCGAGTGCCACGTGCACGCCGGCATCCGCCCGTCGGACATCGCCGACGTGCGCGCCGCGCACCCCGGCGCCGACTTCCTGATCCACCCGGAGTGCGGCTGCTCGACCTCGGTGATGGAGTACGTGGCCGCGGGCGACGTCGACCCCAAGGGCGTGCACATGCTCAGCACGGGCGGGATGCTCGAGTACGCCAAGGAGCACGCGGGCGACGGCGGCACGGTCGTGATGGCCACCGAGATCGGCATGATGCACCAGCTGCAGATGGCCGCGCCGGACATCGACTTCGTCGCCGCCAACGAGCGCGCCAGCTGCAAGTTCATGAAGATGATCACGCTGGCCAACCTGCGCGACGGGCTGCGCGACATGAAGTACGAGGTCAAGGTCCCTGCCGAGATCGCGGAGCGCGCCAAGCTCCCGATCGAGCGCATGGTCGCCATCAGTTGATCGCACTCGACGACGTGCGGGCGGCGGCGGCCCGGCTGGACGGGGTCGCCCACCGCACGCCCGTCGTGCGCTCACGCACGCTGGACGAGCGCGTCGGCGCGCAGGTCCTGCTCAAGGCCGAGAACCTCCAGCGCGTCGGCGCCTTCAAGTTCCGCGGCGCCTACAACGCGGTCGCGCAGCTGTCGCCGGCCGAGCGCGCCCGCGGCGTGGTCACCGTGTCGTCGGGCAACCACGCCCAGGCGCTGACGCTGGCCGCCGCGCTGCACGACGTTCCCGCGCTGATCCTCGTGCCCCACGACGCGCCGGCCTCCAAGGTCGCCGCGACGGCTGGATACGGCGCGGAGATCGTGCGCTTCGACCGCTACGCCGAGGATCGCGAGGCGCTTCTGGCCGCCGCGGTGGCCGAGCGCGGGATGGTGCCGATCCACGCCTACGACGACGAGCGCGTGATGGCCGGCCAGGGCACGGTCGCGCTGGAGCTGATCGAGGACGCGGGCCCGCTGGACCTGCTCGTCACGCAGATCGGCGGTGGCGGCCTGATCTCCGGCTGCGCCACGGCGGTCAAGGCGCTGCAGCCCGACGCGCGGGTGGTCGGCGTGGAGCCGGAGGTGGGCGACGACACGCGCCGCTCGCTGGCCGCCGGCGAGCGGGTCGAGATCGCCGTCGAGCCGACGATCGCCGACGGCCAGCAGCTGTCGATCCCCGGTGAGCGCACGTTCCCGGTGATCCAGGCCCGCGTCGACGCGATCGCGCTGGCCTCCGATCCGGAGATCGTCGACGCGATGCGCTTCCTGTTCGAGCGCTGCAAGCTCGTCGTCGAGCCCAGCGGGGCCTGCGCGCTGGCCGCGCTGCTGGCCGGTCGCGTCCCGCTCGACGGGGCCGAGCGGGTCGGCGTCGTGCTCAGCGGCGGCAACGTCGACGCCGAGCGCTTCGCCGCGCTGGTCGCCGGCTGACCGACCGGCTCAGGACACTGATGGCCATGCGGTCCCTGCTGGAGCTCGAGGACGTCCACCTGGCGCGCGCGGGACGCCCGGTGCTGCAGGGGCTGAGCGCGAGCGCGCAGGCGGGCGCGGTCACCGCGCTGCTCGGCCCGTCGGGCGCCGGCAAGTCGACGGCGTTGCGCTGCCTGGTGCGCCTGGAGGCCCCCGCGGCGGGCCGCGTCCTGGTCGACGGCAGCGACGTGCGCGCGCTCGAGCCCCGCGCGCTGCGCCGCCGCGTGGGCCTGGTCACGCAGGCGCCGGTGATGCTGCCGGGCACCGTGGCCGACAACCTGCGCTACGCCACGCCCGCGCCGCTGGAGGACGGCGCGGTGATCGCCGCGCTGGCCCGCAGCGGGCTGGCGGCGGACTTCGCCGTGCGCACGGCCGGGGAGCTGTCGGGCGGCGAGCGGGCCCGCGTGGCGATCGCCCGGGCGCTGACGCGCGACCCGCAGGCGTTGCTGCTGGACGAGCCCACCGCGGCGCTCGACCCCGCCCGGGCCGCGGAGATCGAGGCGCTGGCCGTCGAGCTGGCCGCCGAGGGATTGGCCATCGTGCTGACGACCCACGACGTCGCGCTGGTCCGGCGTGCCGCCGACCGCGCGGTCCTGATCGCCGGTGGCCGCGCCGTGGTGGCCGGCGCGCCCGGCGCGGTGCTCGACGCCTGGGAGGCGGAGCCGGCGTGGCGGTAGCCCAGATCGCGGTGGCCGCCGGCCTGGTGCTGGCCGCGATCGGCCTGTCCTGGGCCATGCGCATCGGCCTGGAGCGCGAGCTGCTCGTCGTCTCGCTGCGCGCCGCGGTCCAGCTGACGGCGGTCGGGCTGCTGGTCACGCTCGTCTTCGAGCACGTCAGCCTGGCCGCCGCGTTCGTCGTGGTGATGCTCGGGGCCGCCGCCTTCACCTCCGGCCGCCGCCTGCACGGGCTGGCCCGGGCCCGCCTGGTCGCCGCCCTGGCGATCGGTGCGCCCGCCCTGTTCGCGCTCGGCGTCCTGCTCGCCGCGGGGGCGTTCCCGGCCACGCCGCGGGGCATCGTCCCGGTCGCCGGGATCCTCATCGGCGGCGCGATGGCGGCGGTGTCGGTCACCGGCCGTCGGCTGCTGGAGGACCTGCGCGACCGCCTGGAGGAGATCGAGGCGCGCCTGGCCCTGGGCGCCTCGGCCCGCGCCGCGCTGGAGCCGTCGGTCAAGCGCGCGGTCCAGACCGGGCTGGTGCCCGCGCTGGACCAGACGCGCAACGTCGGCCTGGTCACGCTGCCCGGCACGTTCGTCGGCCTGGTCCTGGGCGGCGCGTCACCGGGGGAGGCGGCCCGCATCCAGCTGACCGTGCTGCTGGCGCTGCTGGCCGTCGAGCTGGCCGCGGCGCTGCTGCTCACGCGCCTCGTCGTGCGGGCCGCGACCGCGCCGGGCGAGCGCGTCGTCGCGCCCGGCGATTAGGGTCGCGCCGTGCGCACCTTCTCGCTTGTCGCTTTGCTCGTGGCGGTCCTCGCCGCCGGTCCCGCCCTGGCCGACGCCGCCTGGGACGACGCCGTCGGGGTCTCCGCGCCGGGTGGCGCGGCGACCGGTAGCGCCAACGCCGTCGCGGCCGCGCCGGGGGGACGCTTCGTCGTCGCATGGACGTGGGGCGCGCCCGGCACGACCACCACGACCCAGGTCCAGGCCCAGCGCCTGGGCAACGGCCGCACCGGCGAGCGCCTCACGCTGGCCACCGGCACCGGCACGGTCAACGACGTGCGGCTGTGGCCGGCGCCCAACGGGCGCACCGTGGCGACCTGGTCCAGCCCCGTCGGCCCGTTCGACATCCCGATCACGCTGCGCACGATCGGGGCCGACGATCGCCTCGGCCCGCCGGTGACGGTCACTGAGCCGGGCGACAGCGGCCTGGGCGTCGTGGCGGTGCCGCAGTCCGACGGCTCGATCACCGTGGCCTGGATCGATCAGACCGCCGTCCAGGGCTCGATCGTCAAGGCCCGGCAGATCTCGGCCGCGGGCACGGCCGGGCCCGTGTCCACGCTGACCGCGCCCGACGCCGGGGTGGACGACCTGGTCGGCGCCGCGGACATGGACGGCGGCGCGCTGCTGGTCTGGACCGCGCGCGGCGTCCTGTACGGCCAGCGCATCACCGGGGCCGGCGCGGCCGCCCGCCCGACCTTCCGGATCACGCCCGCCGACGCGACGGTCGACTCGCCCCAGGTGGCGACGGACGGGACAGGCGGCGCGACCGTGGTCTGGGTGCAGCAGTCGACGCCGGTGTCGGTGCAGCAGGTGGCGATCGTGGCCGACGACAAGTTCAGCGGGGCCGACCAGCTGTCGGCGCCCGGGGTGGCGGCGCTGGCCCCGACGCTGGCCTTCCGCAACGGCTCCGGGGTCGTGGCCTGGGAGGCGCAGACGGCGGCCGGCACGGTCGTCGTGGGCCTGGACTCCGACGGGCAGAGCACGACGCTGTCGCCCGTCTCCAGCCTGCTGCCCGAGGTGGCCATCGACGGGGCGGGCAACGGGTTCGCGGTGTGGCGGCACACGGTCGGCTCGACCGGGACCGTGCAGGCCGCGCTGTTCGGCCGCGTCCCGGCGCCCCAGGTGACGACGGTGTCGGCGGCGACCACCGAGCAGCAGTACCAGCACATCGCCGCGTCCCCCGACGGCCGCGCGCTGGCCACCTGGGCGCTGACGACGCCGACCGGGACGCAGGTGCAGGCTGCGGAGTACACGCCGCCGCGCACGCGGCTGCAGATCGATCACCCGACGGCCACGGTGTCGGCCCGCGGCCGCCTGGTGCTGCGCGTGCGCTGCGGCGCGACCGACGCGCGGTCCTGCGTGGGCGGCCTGCGCCTGCGCCGGGGCGGCGTCATCGCCCAGCGCCCGCTCAGCGTCCGGGCCGATCGCGTCGCGCTCGTGCCCGTCACGCTGAACGGTCGCGCCCGCCGGCAGCTGGCCCGCACCGGGCGGCTGGCGGTGGAGGCGGTCGTGGCCACCAGCCAGCTCCAGACGCGGCGGGTCACCCGCGTGCGTCAGAGGCTCACGCTGCGATTGGCCAACGGCGGCGCTGCTCGCTAGGGTCCACACATGGAGGAGACCTGGATTGACGGGACCCTCTTCGCCTTCGACGGTCGGGTCGTGGAAGCCTTCGGGTTTCCGGGCGAAGGGGACCTGCGCTACCACATTCGCAACCTGAAGCTCACGGTTGACGATCCCGACAACAAGGGCCGCCGGTGCATCCATCTGCGGCCCTGGTCGACCGGTGCCGGCAGCATGGCGATGCACATCTCGCCCGAGGCCTGGCCTGGCGCCCAGCCGTTCCTGGAACACGTCGCGTCGGCGATCGCCGACTCGCGCAAGGAAGCGGCCGCCGCCTAGCTGGCCGGGGCGGCCATCAGGTCCAGCCCCGTGGCCAGCGTCCGCTGCACGCGCCGCATCGTCTCGACCTTGCGCTCGAGCTCGGTCGGCGTGTAGCAGTGGATGTCGGCGTGGTCGCCCATCTCGCTGGCGTCCCACAGGTTGCCGGCCACGTAGACGCGTTCCAGCCAGGGGATTCCGGCGAACGCCTCGGAGACCAGCACGACGACGAACTCGGGCCCGCGCTCACGCTGCGCGCCCAGGCCACGCTCATCGTCGACCTGGGCTCCGCCGAGCCACGCCCGCTCGATCGGCCAACGGTCACCGACGCGGCCGAGATAACGCTCGAGCTCGCGGTGGTTGATCGACATGCGAACGTCCATCCTGCCAGCGCGCGGGCCATCGCGCCAGCGGGATGCCGGAATGGCTACGCGAACTCGGCCGCGTCGTGCGGGCCGACGCAGGCCACGGCGAGGCTGTCGGGATCGATCGCTGCGGCCACCTCGCGCACCTGATCGACGGTGACGGCGTCCAGCGCGTCGATCGCCCGGTCGGGATCGACGTCCTCGCCGAACACGATGCGCTGGTTGGCCGCGTAGCGGGCCACCGCGTTGGTGTTCTCGAAGGCCAGGACGCGACGGCCGGCGGCGTAGGCGCGGGCGCGCTCGACCTCCTCGACGGACGGCCCGTCGGCGTGCAGCTCGGCCACGATCTCGCGCATGCGCGTGTAGGCCTCGACGCACTTGCTGGACTCCAGGCCGGAGCCGAGCTGGAGGATCGGGGCGTCGGCGAAGCTGTGGTCGACCGACCAGACCGAGTAGCACAGGCCGCGCTGCTCGCGGATCTCGTCGAACAGGCGCGAGCCCATCGAGCCGCCCAGCAGCGTCGAGTAGATCGTCAGCGCCGCGCGCTGGGCCTGATCGCGCACGTCGACCTGGGGCGCGTAGAGCATGCGCAGGTGCGACTGGTTGGTGTCGCGCTGCTCGACCAGGCGCTCGGTCTTCGGCGCGGGCGCGGGGTCGTAGGGCCCAGGAGCGGGCAGCGACGGGAAGCGCTCCAGCAGCTCGGCGGTGCGACCGTCGGAGTCGACGTGGTCGAGGTTGCCGACGATGAAGGCGCCGCCGTTGGCCCCGGCCCACTGGCGCTCGCGGAAGCCGACGATCGCCTCGCGCGAGAACGTGCGCAGGTGCTCCTCGGGGCCGAGCACGGGGCGTCCGAGCGGGTGCTCGCCGAACGAGGCGCGGTCGATCAGGTACTCGGCCACGGTCGAGGGCTGGTCGAAGGCGCGGTTGATCTCCTGGATGACGACGCCGCGCTCGCGGTCGAGCTCCTCGGCGTCGATGCGCGGGCGCCCGACGAAGTCCGTCAGCAGGTCCAGCGCCTCCATCGCGCGCTCGGCCCGGCAGGTGATGTGGAAGGCGACGAGGTCGTGCGAGGTGTACGCGTTCAGCGACGCGCCCATCCGCTCGGCGGTCTCGTTGACCTTGCGGTAGTCGTCGAACAGCTCGCCGCCCTTGAACACCAGGTGCTCGAGGAAGTGGGCGGCCCCGTTCTCCTCGGGGCGCTCGGTGCGCGCGCCCGCGTCGAAGGCCACCAGGATGGTCGTCGCGCGGGTCCCGGGGACCCCAACGCGGTAGAGCGGAAGCCCGTTGGCGAGCTCCTCGTGGGTGATCTGCGCCATTGCCCTCAAGGGTAGTGTCGCGCTACGGTCTGCGACACATCGCGCAAGTGTCGCGCGCGTACCGGAGGAGAGCACTGCATGACCCTGTCCCGGGCCCGCCGCTGCGGCGGGCTGATCCTGGCCGTCTCGCTGCTGGGCGCCACCGCCACAGCCGGTGTCGCGCACGCGGCCACGCCGGCCACCCGCGTGGTGACGATGAACGGCTACGCCGCGCCCGGCACGCCCGATGCGCTGAACAAGGTCAAGGTCATCCAGATCGGCAAGCCCAGCGCCAAGCGCGTGCTCGTGCTGGTGCCCGGCACGTCGGGCGGCGGCCCCTACTTCGCGCCCGTCGCCCGTGACATCGTCCGGCGTCTGCCGGGCTGGCAGGTGTGGTCGATCGAGCGGCGCGAGAACCTGCTCGAGGACCAGTCGGTGCTCCAGCAGGCCAAGGCCGGCCAGGCCACGCCGCAGCAGCTGTTCGACTACTACCTGGGCTGGCTGAGCAACCCGAGCATCACCACGCACTTCACGGCCAAGACCGACGCCGAGACCGGCTACGCCCGCGACTGGGGCATGAACGTCGCCGTCAACGACATCCGCGTGGTCATCCAGGCGGCCAAGCAGGGCGGGCGCAAGGTCACGCTCGGCGGCCACTCGCTGGGCGGCTCGATCATCGACGCCTACGCGACCTGGGACTTCAACGGCACCGCGGGTGGCGACGACCTCAACGGCCTGGTGTTCATCGACGGCGGCAGCGGCCCGGGCACCGCGGCCACGCCCGAGGCGGCGCAGGCCAGCCTCGACCAGCTGGCCACGAGCTCGCCGTTCCTGGACCTGACCGGCCTGGGCCTGCCCTGGTCGGCGGGCGTGTTCAACGCGGTCGGCTCCAACTCGGCGCTGATCGATCCCGACGGCCCGGCGATCCTGTCGGCCTGGTCGCTGCTGCCGGCCAACCTCAAGCCGCCGGTGACCGCCACCGCGGAGGCCAGCTACGGCTACGCGCTCGACGTCCGCACCGGCCCCAAGAGCCTGGCGCTGGTGCAGTCGCACATCGGCCACCTGGCCGCCAGCGGCGATCCGCGCGGTTGGGTCAACGACGGCCTGACCACCGCGCTGCGCGCCGCGCGGGTGTTCGGCTCGCCCGACTTCCCCGACATGGACGGCACCGCGTGGTACCACCCGCGGCGCTTGAGCATCGACGCGGGCGCGGTCAACGGCGGCATCGCCAACCCGGCCGACGCGACGCTCGACGTGCACGCGATCCACGGCGCGACGCTGAAGACGCCGATCTACGCGTTCGCCACCAGCCTGGGCGGCGAGCGGGTGATCACCGCGGCCAAGGCGATCGCCGCGCAGGCGAACATCAAGAACGTCGTGACGGTCAACGCCGCCGCCACCGACGCGCACATCGACCCGATCGACGACCTGCCGGGCAAGAACAAGTTCCTCAAGACGGTCGTGCCGTTCCTGAAGGGTCTGTCCTAGTGCTGGGGCAGGCCCTATGACCCTGAAGTGAGCAGCATCCGCAGGATCGGCTCGGCGCGCGCGGCGTCGGGCCGATCCCCGGTGATCAGGTCCAGGTAGGTGTAGGACTCGATCAGGCGGGCGAGCACGTAGGCCACCTCGCGCCGCTCGGCGGCGAACGTCAGGTGCTCCTCGGCCAGCAGGCGCTCCAGGGCGTCGATCAGCCGGACCTGGAAGCCGCCCTCGCGCCCGGTCAGCAGGCGCATCGCGTGCTCGCCCTCCTCGGCCAGCCAGCGCTGCATGCCCGGATCGGCGATCGCCGCGTCGGTCAGGCCCAGGACCACCGCGATCACCCGCTCGGCGCCGCGCCGATCGGCGGTCTGCGTGCCGATGCGCTCCAGCGCCCGGCACCCCTTGGACCACACCACCTCGACCAGCAGCTTGTCGCGCGAGCCGACCCAGCGGTACAGCGTGGCCCGGTTGACGCCCAGCTGGGTGGCCAGCGCGCGCATGTCGAGGCGCTCGGGCCGCTCGAAGATCTCGCGCGCGAGCAGCACGGCATCGTCGCGCGTGGGCCGCATAGGCGGCGGACGCTACGCAAATCGCGCAATCCCTGTTGCTTGCAACCGGAACTGCAGCCTTCGAGATGTGTCTCTCTACCTTGTCGACCCGATGGCCGCCACCGAACAGTCACGTGCCGCCGCGCTCCCGCAGCGCCGCGACCGCCTCAACGCGTCCCCGCCCGTCGTCGAGCTCCGCGGCGTCTCCAAGCGCTACCCCGGTGGCGACGTGGGCCTCGACCAGTGCACGCTCTCGATCGCTCGCGGCGAGTTCGTGTTCATCGTCGGCCACTCCGGCTCGGGCAAGTCGACGCTCATGCGCATGCTCATGAAGGAGACCGACGCCACCGACGGCATCGTGCGCGTCGCCGGCAAGGACCTGCGCGACCTCTCGCGGCGCAAGCTGCCCTACTACCGGCGCAACATCGGCATGGTCTTCCAGGACTTCAAGCTGCTCCCCAACCGCACCGTGTACGACAACGTCGCCTACGCGCTGCAGGTCACCGGCGGCAGCCGCAAGGAGATCCGGGCCAAGGTGCCGGACATCCTGCGCCTGACCGGCCTGTCGACCAAGCTGCACAACCATCCCGACCAGCTGTCGGGCGGCGAGCAGCAGCGCGTGGCCATCGCGCGCGCGTTCGTCAACCACCCGCCGCTGCTGCTGGCCGACGAGCCCACGGGCAACCTCGATCCCGAGACGTCGATCGGGATCATGCAGCTGCTCTACCGCATCAACCGCACCGGCTCGACGGTCATCGTCGCCACCCATGACGTGGCGATGGTCGACAAGATGCGTCGCCGCGTGATCGAGCTGCAGCGCGGCCGCGTCGTGCGCGACCAGGCCGCCGCGCGCTACTCCGGCGGCGAGCCGAACACCGCCGAGCTGGGCGCCGTGCTGCGGGAGCACCTGGAGGACCCCTCGTGAAGCTCGGGTTCTTCCTGAAGGAGTCGATGCGCTCGATGAAGCGCAACCCGATTCCCTCGTTCGCCGCGATGGCCTCCGTGCTGGTCACGCTGCTCGTGCTCGGCGTCTTCATCCCGATCGTCCAGGCGACGACGGGGGCGGCCAACGACGTGCGCGACAAGGTCGCGCTCGAGGTCTACCTCAAGGGCGACGCGAGCAACCAGCAGGTCGAGCGCGTGCGCCGCCTGCTGACCGACAACAACGACGTCCAGTCGGTCACCTACATCTCCAAGGAAGAGGCCTACAAGCGCGAGTCCAAGCGCAACCCCGAGGCCTACGAGCTGCTGGGCAGCAACCCGCTGCCGGACTCCTTCCGCGTCACGCCCAAGGACCCCGGCGACGTCGACGCGATTCGCAACGCGCTCGCGCCGACCACGCCGTCGGGCGACCGCACGGTCGTGGACCCCGCGATCGACGAGGTCAAGAACCGCAAGGAGGAGACGGACAAGATCCTCACGGCGACCAGCGTCGTGAAGCTGGCCATGATCCTCCTGTGCGGCCTGCTGATCGTCGCCTCGGCGCTGCTGGTCTCCAACACGATCCGCCTGTCGCTGTTCTCGCGCCGGCGCGAGGTCGAGGTCATGAAGCTGGTCGGCGCGACCGACTGGTTCATCCGCTGGCCGTTCGTGATCGAAGGGATCATCCTCGGGACCCTGGGCGGTGCGCTGGCGATCCTCCTGCTGCTGGTGGGCAAGATCGCCTTCGTCGATCCGCTGGCCGCGGACTTCGCGCTGATCTCGGCGCCCAAGACGATGGCGCTGCCGGTGCTGGCGCTGCTGCTGATGGTCGCGGCGGTGGGCGTGTCGGCGCTGGGCTCCGGCCTGTCGCTGCGCCGCTTCTTGAAGGTCTAGTTACTTCTGCCACCTAGGCTGGAGCGGGTGCGTCGCAACCCGATCCTCTACGTCCTGGCCGTGGTCGTGCCCATCGCGCTGCTGGCGGTGGGCATCTACCTGGGCGGCCATCCGAACGGCCTGCCCTCGCCCGTGCGCAGCGCGCTCGTCGGCGACGACGACAGCCAGCTCTTCCAGGAGGCGGTCGACAAGGTGCACGCCGACTACTACCGCGAGGTCCCCGACGAGGAGCTGACCAACACGGCGATCGCCGGGATGGTCGACGCGCTGAAGGACAAGTACTCGCACTACTTCACGCCGAAGCAGTTCGAGCAGTACATGCAGCAGACCAACGCGCAGTTCACCGGCGTGGGGATCGAGGTGGCCGAGGACAAGCAGGGCCTGAAGGTCATGCGCGTCTACGACGACTCGCCTGCGCAGAAGGCGGGCCTGCGCAAGGACGACCTGATCGTGCAGGCGGCCGGGCACGACCTCGCCGGCCTGACCGTCGATCGCGCCTCGCGCTTCATCCGCGGCAAGGAGGGCACGACGGTCGAGCTCGTCTTCGAGCGCGACGGCAAGCGGATCACGCGCGAGGTCGAGCGCGCGGTGGTCAGCGCCCCGGTGGTGGCGTCGAAGATGCGCACCGCACCCGACGGCACGAAGATCGCCCAGGTGGCGCTGTCGCAGTTCAGCCGGGGCGCCTCCGAGCAGGTGCGCCAGGAGGTCGACAAGCGCCTGAAGGAGGGCGCCAAGGGCATCCTGCTCGACCTGCGCGGCAACGGCGGCGGCCTGCTGGACGAGGCGCGCCTGGTCGCATCGATCTTCATCCCCGACGGGGACATCGTGCGGATCGAGGGCCGCAACCAGCCCTCGCACACGCTGACCGCCGCCGGCGACGCGATCTCGGGCAAGATCCCCGTCGCGGTGCTCGTCGACGGCAACACGGCCTCGGCCTCGGAGATCGTCTCCGGCGCCATCCAGGATCGCGGGCGCGGTGAGGTGATCGGCGAGCACACCTACGGCAAGGGCGTCTTCCAGGAGGTCCAGCGCATGTCCAACGGCGGCGCGCTCGACCTGACCGTGGGCGAGTACTTCCTGCCCAGCGGGCGCAACCTCGGCGGGGGCGGCGTCGAGCAGGGGGCCGGCGTCCAGCCCGACGTCAAGGTCACCGACGACGACAAGACCAAGCAGGACGAGGTCGTCGAAGAGGGCGTGGACGTCCTGGCCGGCCAGACCCGGTGAGCCGGCCGGGCGCCGGGATCGTCGGCGTGCTGGAGCAGCGCGGGCGCTTCGTGACCGTCGCGCCGCTGTTCGGCCCCGGGCGGGGCGTCCCGGTCGAGCGCACCAGCCGGGCCGCGATCGGCGACCTGGTGCTCGTGCGCCCGGCGGTGCAGCGCAAGCAGTCGGCCAAGATCGTCCGCGTCCTGGGCAAGCCCGACAACGCGCGGGCGCTGATCGAGGCGCTGATGCTCGACCGCGGGCTGGCCCGGCGCTTCGACCCGGCGGTCGACCGCGCGGCGAAGAAGGCGCGCGACGCCGGCGGCGAGGTCGACGCGCCCCGTCGCGACCTGCGCGACCTGACGACGTTCACGATCGATCCGGTCACCGCCAAGGACTTCGACGACGCGATCTCCGCCGAGGGCGCCAAGGTGTGGGTGCACATCGCCGACGTCAGCGCGTTCGTGCGGCCGGGCTCCCTGGTCGATCGCGAGGCGGCCAAGCGCGCGACGTCCGTCTACGTTCCCGGCGCCGTCGAGCCGATGCTGCCCGAGGCGCTCTCCAACGACGCCTGTTCGTTGCGACCCGACGTCGAGCGCCTCGCGGTGACCGTCGAGATGGACTTCGCCGGCGCGCGCGTGGAGAAGGTGGCCTTCTACCGCTCGGTCATCCGCTCCGACATGCGCCTGGACTACGAGCAGGTCGACCGGATCTTCGCGGGCCAGGAGCCATGGGCCGAGCCCTGGGCCCAGCCGTTGCGCGACGCGCGCGCGGTCGCCGCCGACCTGCAGGCGGCGCGCGAGTCGCGCGGGGCGCTGGCCGTCGAGTCCTCCGAGCCCGAGTTCACCTTCGACCGCGGCGGGCACGTGACCGCCGCGGCCGCCTCGGTGCAGACCGAGTCCCACCGGCTGATCGAGCACCTGATGATCGCCGCCAACGAGCAGGTGGCGGGCTTCCTGGAGACGCGCAGGACGCCGACGCTCTACCGCGTGCACGAGCCGCCCGAGCCGGCCCGCGTCGAGCGCCTGGTCGGGCAGCTGGCCTCGCTGGGCGTGGCCACGCCGCCGCTGCCCGACGTGCTCACGCCGTCGCAGGCCGCCGACCTGGTGGGCGAGTGCTCGCGGCTGGTGGCCGAGCACGTGCGCCGCACCGGCCACGGCCGCGCCGGGCTGACCTCGCTCGTGCTGCGCTCGCTCAAGCAGGCCTACTACTCGCCGCGCAACCTCGGTCACGCCGGGCTGAGCTCGAAGGCCTACTCGCACTTCACCTCGCCGATCCGGCGCTATCCCGATCTCGTCTGCCACCGCGCGCTGCTCAGCGCGGTCGGAGGCGGGGAGGAGACCCCGCCGGCGTCCAAGCTGGGGAGCGTGGCCGAATGGTCCTCGGCCAAGGAGCGCGACGCGATGGACATCGAACGCAAGGCCGACGACATCGTGCGCTGCCTGCTGCTGGAACGCGAGCTGTTCTCCAGCGGCCACGGCTATGAGCGCGTGTTCGACGGCGAGGTCACCGGGGTGATCGGCGCGGGCGCGTTCGTGGCCTTCGGCGCGGGCTACGAGGGGCTGCTCCCGGTGCGCCGGCTGCGCGGCGACTGGTGGGAGCTCAACGAGCCGGGCACGATCCTGGAGGGCGAGCGGTCGGGCGCGACGATCCGCATCGGCGATCCGGTGCAGGTGCGCGTGGGCGGGATCGACGTGGCCCGCGGCCGGGTCGACCTCGAGCCCGTGGAGGATCTGGCGGCTACCGTCTAGGCGATGGCCAAGGGCGGCAAGAAGAAGGCAGCACCGGGGGACGTCGCCACCAACCGGCAGGCGTCCTTCCGCTTCGAGCTGCTCGACAAGCTCGAAGCGGGCATGGAGCTGCAGGGCACCGAGGTCAAGGCGCTGCGCACCGTCGGCGCGCAGCTGAAGGACGGCTACGCCAGCCTGCGCGACGGCGAGCTGTGGCTCTACAACGTCCACATCCCGCCCTATCCGCCCGCCGCGCGCGACAACCACGAGTCCGAGCGGCCGCGCAAGCTGCTGCTCAAGCGGCGCGAGCTGGACAAGCTCCAGGGCCAGCTGCACGAGAAGGGCCTGACGCTCGTGCCCACGCGGATCTACTTCCAGGGGCCGTTCGCCAAGGTCGAGGTGGCGCTGGGGCGCGGCAAGGACCGCTTCGACAAGCGCCAGTCGATCCGCGAGCGCGAGACCAAGCGCGACCTCGCGCGGGCCAAGGCCGACGCCAACAGCTGAAACCGGGGGCGGCCGACCGGTCGTCTAGCTGGGCGCGTCCGCGCTCATAGATGCGTCCGCCGTGTCCGATCACCCGGCCATGGACCGCCTGCTGCGCAGCCACGTCCGGGCCTATCTGCTGCTGATCGCCGCGGCGGCGGCGATTCCGGCGGCGGCGATGCACTTCCTGGCCGGCGAGCCCGCGGGCATCCCGGCCACCGGCCATCTGCTGATCATGGCCATCGGTTCGGGCATCGCGGCGACGGCGAGCATCGGCCTGCTGATCGCCGGCGTCCGGGCCAACGACGCCCGCTCGGTGATGGCCGGCGGCGCGTTCGCCACGATGACGCTGCTGCTGGCGCTGCACGGCCTGGCCACGCCCGGCGTCCTGTTCGCTCCCAACGGGGTGATCGCGCTGGCCGGCGGCCTCGCGCTACCGGTCGGCGGCGCGCTGCTGACGCTGGCCGCGGTGCCCGCGCTCAACCGGGCCGAGCACGTGCGCGCGCTGGCCATCGGCTACGGCGTCCTGCTGGTGGCGCTGGCCGCCGCGGGTGGGGTGTTCCTGGCCGACCCCGCCGTGGTGCCCAGCCTGCCCAAGCCCGGGGATCCGCTGGCCGTCGCGTTGCTCGGCGTCGGCGCGGTGTTCTTCGCGCTCGTCGCCTGGCGGGCCGTGCGCACGTTCGCGCTGACGCGCCGCGCCGCGGACCTGTGCATCACCGTCGGCGTCGTCTGGATGGGCGTGGCGCTGATCCCGCAGCTGCTGCTGGGACCGGCCGGCGGCTGGGCCTACTGGCTGGGCCACGCGCTCGAGCTGGGCGGCGTCGCCGCGGTCGGCCTGCCGATGATGCTCGACGCCTATCGCGGGCGCCCGTCGCACGCGGCGATCGGCGACCTCTCGCCGATCGACCTGGTCGGCGACGAGGAGGCGTTCCTGGGGCCGCGCGTGCGGGTGCTGATGGCCCGGCTGGAGCGCAAGGACGTCTCGACCGCGTCGCACACGCGTCGCGTGGCCGAGTGGGCGGTGCGGATCGGCGAGGAGCTCGGGCTCGGGCCGGGGCGCCTGCGCGAGCTGGCGCTGGCCGGCCTGTTGCACGACATGGGCAAGCTGTCGGTGCCGACGGCGATCCTGGCCAAGCCCGGGCCGCTGGACGACGAGGAGATGGCGGTCATCCAGATGCACGCCGCGTGGGGCGACGAGCTGCTGGCCGAGCTCGGCTACCCCGAGCACGTGCGGCGCGTCGTGCGCGGCCACCACGAGCGCCTGGACGGCAGCGGCTACCCGGACGGCCTGCGCGGTGAGCAGCTGGACCTGCTGACCCGGATCCTGGCCGTCGCGGACGTCTACGACGCGCTCGTCTCCGACCGCGTGTACCGCCCGGCCTGGGAGCCCGAACGGGCGCTGGCGCTGTTGCAGGAGGGGGCCGGGACGCAGTTCGATGCGGCCTGCGTCGGGGCGCTCGAGCGCCGCCTGCGCGAGAAAAACACCCAAATTGCGGACTCGTACCAAAGCGCACTTGACCTGCGCTGGGTCGCTTCGTAGATTCACTCTCAGACGCGGGTTCGAGCCGCGAAAGAGCGAGGCCACCGGGATGGAAGGCCGCGCCACCCGACACCAGGCGCCGCTCCGCAAGGGGTGTAGCGACAGGAGAACGGTTCCCACACACGGCTCGGCTCGCGTCCCTTTTTTTGCCCGATCCGCCCGGTTCACCGCGGTTCGGCCAAGAGGGCGGCCAGGTGCTCGAGCTCGCGCTGGATCGTCGGTGAGCGCGGGATCGTCGGGAACGCGACCGGCGGGACCGGCGTCGTCGTGGCGGCGGCGCGGGTGAGCGCGTCCAGCGCGTCGGGCAGGCCCGCGGGAACGTGGTCGGGCTCCAGCGGCGCGCTGCTGACCAGGTAGCCGACGCGCTCGATCGAGGCGATCACCGGCCAGCGCACGTCGGCCACCGGCGCGCTGCCCAGGCGGTCGGCCAGCGCGGCGTCGGCGATCGCCCGCAGGTTCAGCAGCTGCACGTGCAGATCGGCCCGCGCGTTGCGCGCGGCGGGGCTGTCGGCGCCCTCGCGCAGGCCGGCCTGCAGCAGCGCGCCGGTCGTCTGCACGCTCTTGGCCGACGCGCCGAGGATGCGCGTCCGGGCCGCGCTGGGCCACAGCAGGCGGCCGGCCGCGATGCCCAGCACCGCGCCGATCAGCGTGTCGACGATGCGCCCGCCCAGCAGCACGTCGGTGATCGATCCGGGGTGCGCGAGATCGGCCAGCAGCAGCGTCAGCGGCGTGATGAACGCGACCGCGACGGCGTAGCTGGTGGCGATCACCGCCTCGATGACCAGCTGCAGCAGCACGATCACCGCGACGATCGCCCCCGCGGTCGGATCCAGCGCGGCGATGCCGGCCGCGATCAGGACGCCGACCAGGGTGCCGGCGCTGCGCTCGATCCCGCGCCGCAGGGAGGTGACGAGCGTCGAGCCCTGCAGGACGGCCGAGACGGTCAGCGCGATCCAGTAGGGCTGGCCCACGCGCAGCAGGTGGCCGATGGCCAGCGCCAGCGCGATCGTGATGCCGGCCCGCAGGGCCGCGGGCACCGCGAGCGAGTGGCGCAGCACGAGCCGGCGGGGCGGCGGCTCGGGGGCCGGCGGCGCGGGTGCTCCGGCCAGGACGGCGCGGATGCCGGCCAGCGCCGCGTCGACGCGCGGCCCGGGCGGCTCCAGCCGGGCCGGATCCCGCGCCGTTGTCCGCCTGAGCCCGCTATCCGGGCCCAGGACGACAACGGCCGGGTCGCGCGTGGCCGCGGCCAGCTCGCGGACGCGCGGGGCCCAGCCCGGGTCCACGGCCACGCCGAGCGCCTCGACGCCGACGACCGCGTCGAGCAGGTCGTCGGCCTGCACCTGGATCGCCCGCAGGCGCGCCGCGCTGGCGCCGGAGGCCGACGCGACCGCGTGCGTGGCGGCGCGCGCGGCCAGCGCCGCCTGGTGGCGCGCGACGCGCAGCTCGGGCGCGCTGGTGGCGATCGCGTCGAGCAACGCGGCGGCCGCGCCCAGGGCGTTGGCCGTGGCGATCCGCTCGGGCCGGCTGCGGTCGGCCAGCCAGCCGCTCATCGCGATCAGCCAGGCGACGGCGCCGCCGGCCAGCGCCAGGCCGCCGCGGGCCAGCGCCCCGGGTGGGTCCAGCGGGAGCGTCGCGGCCATCAGCGCGACCAGCACGATCATGTGCTCGCGCGGCGGCCCGACCTCGAGCGTCAGGCAGGCGAAGGTGGCGATCGCGGCGATCGCGCCGGCCACCACGACCGAGGCGACGGCGGACGGCGCGGCCAGCGTGCCGGCCACGGCCGCCGTGGCGATGGCGGCGGCGATCGCGGCGTGCAGACGGGCGCGGCGCCGGTAGGGCTCGAACTGCCCGTACAGCCCCGAGAGCGCACCGAGGCTGGCCACCATCCCGTAGGACGGCTTGCCGGCGATCACGCCCGCGCTGAGCGGCACGGCCATGCACGCGGCCGAGCGCAGCGGGTGCGCCCAGCCGCTGGGGGCCAGGCGCAGGTGGCGGGCGGCCGACCCTGCGGCGCGCAGCTCGGCGATGGCGCGCGACGCGGGCACCCCGCCATCCTGCCCGCTACGGGGCGATCGGGAGCGTGGCCAGGTAGATCGCGCCGCCCAGCAGCGCCGTGGTGGCCAGGCTGACGACGGCGATGCGCAGCGGCGGCCAGGCCAGCCGCAGCGAGATGCCGGCGAAGAACAGCACGGCGGCGAAGAACACCGTGCTGAGGATGTAGCCGTCGTCGTGGTTCTTGGCCGCCAGCGCTTCACGGTTGGCGTCGTCGGCGCGCACGTCGAACTCCGCGGCGCGGGCGGTCGCCGCCAGCTTGTACTGCGGCAGGTAGAGCGGGCCCGCGGCGGCGGCCGGGTTCTCGAACGGCTTCTGGGCCAGCCAGGCCTCGAACGCGGGCACGAACTCGTCGCGGAAGCGGTTGCGATACAGCGCCTCGAAGGTCGTGTCGCCGCGCTCGCGCGCGTCCAGCCAGCCGTCGAAGTACAGGAGGTCGTCGATGCGCTGCTGGCCGGCCAGCGTGAGCTGGCGCTGGGCCTGGTTGCGCTGCGCGCCGGCGTCGGAGAACAGCGCGGCCTGCTCGCCGCCCCACTTGGCGGCCTGGTAGCCGCTCCACGCGGTCAGCAGCGTGGTCAACGACAACAGCACGACGGTGATCAGCTCGAGGACCCGCTCCTGGCGCGCGACCGGCGGCCCGTGGTCGTGCTTCTCGGTCACCTCGTGCGGGAGGTGCGCATGGACGTGGCCGGACATCGCGGCGGATCGTCCCAGGGGATCCGGCGGACCCGCAGGTCGGTTCGATAAGTAGACCGACCTGGTACCGTGGTTCTCCGCACTCACCTTTCGTAAGGACGTCACCATGCAGATCGAAGGATCCGTCGCACTCGTCACCGGCGCCAACCGCGGGCTGGGCCAGGCCATCGCCCGGTCGCTCGTCGCCGCCGGCGCCGCGAAGGTCTACGGCGGATCGCGCGATCCGCAGGCGATCAGCGATCCGGGCGTCACGCCCGTGGCCCTCGACGTGACCGACGGCGCGCAGGTCGCCGACGTGGCCGCGCGACTGGGCGACGTCGATCTGGTCGTCAACAACGCGGGGATCGCCTCGCTGGCCTTCCCGTTGACCGCGGACCTCGAGCAGGCCCGGCGCGAGCTCGACGTCAACTACATCGGCACGCTCGCCGTGGCGCAGGCGTTCGCGCCGGTGCTGGCCGCCAACGGCGGGGGCGCGCTGGTCAACGTCCTGTCGGTCGTCTCGTTCGTCTCCTCACCGCACCTGAGCACCTACTCGGCGTCGAAGTCGGCGCAGTGGTCGATCACCAACGCGCTGCGCATCGCCCTGCGCGGCCAGGGGACGCTCGTCTCCGGCGTCCACGTGGGCTACATCGACACGGACCTGGCCTCCGCCATCGAGGCCGAGAAGCACACGCCCGAGCTGGTGGCCGAGACGATCCTGGCCGGCGTCGCGGCGGGCGACGAGGAGATCCTCGTCGACGAGTTCTCGCGCGACGTCAAGGGCGGCCTGTCCAACGACCATGACCTGCTGTATCCCGGGATCCAGGCGCAGTACGACGCGGCTCAGGCGTCGATCACGCGGTAGGCGAACTCCGTCTCCCACTTGCGGAAGTCGGGCTCCTCGTAGGGGCCGACGCAGTAGTGCTCGACCGCGCAGTCGTAGCGCACGTCGTGCGCGCGCATCCAGTCCAGCACGTGGGTGCGCGCCACGGCCAGGTCGGGTGCCGTCTCGCTGCGGTAGGGCCCGATGTGGCGGTAGACGACGTAGCGCCCGGCGGGCAGGGTGCGCGCCTGCACGCGCCCGTCGCCACGCTGGCCATCGGCGACCGGCACGGCGACCTCGAGCTCGAGCGGCTCGCCCGCCGCGTCGATCCGCAGGAACCGCATGAACGGCGCGCCGGTCAACGCGATCGCCCGTGATCCCACCCACTGCATGAGCTCCGGGAAGGCGGCGTCGACCGCCGCGGGGACGCCGTCGGTGATCGAGCAGTGGATGGCCAGGTAGGGCTGGACGGAGCGATGACGGATCTCGGGCGCGGCGGGCATGCGGGCTGAGACCGCGATCCGGGCGCCGACTCATCGGTGGCCGCGCGCGAAGATGCGGGGCGTGCACGTCGTCGAGGGGCGCTGGAACCACAACATCCACCACCACCCGCTGGTGCTCGACGCGGTGCCCGTCGGCGCGCGGCGCGCGCTCGACGTCGGCTGTGGGGAGGGCCTGCTGGTGCGCGAGCTGGCCGCGCGCGTGCCGCAGGTGACGGGCATCGACCCGGATCCCGCGAGCATCGCGCTGGCCCGCGAGCTCCCGCTGCCGGGGGTCGAGTACGTGCTCGGCGACGTGATGACCCATGCCTTCGCCCCGCGCTCGTTCGATCTCGTCGCTTCGATCGCCACGCTGCACCATCTGGGCGACGGGGCGGGTCTGGTCCGTCTGCGCGAGCTCGTCGCGCCGGGCGGCCGGCTGGTGGTCATCGGCCTCGGGCGCCCGCGCTACCCCGCCGACCTGCCCTGGACGCTGGCCGGGTCGGTGCTCACCCGCTGGCACACCGCGCGCACCGGCCATTGGCAGCACAGCGCGCCCACGATCTGGCCGCCGCCGTTGACCTACGCGCAGACGCGCGCGCTGGCGGCGCGCACCCTGCCCGGCGGGCGCTACCGCCGGCATGCGCTGTGGCGCTACTCGCTCACCTGGACGGCGCCCTGAGCCAATCCACGAGCGCGTCGGGCGCGGCCATCGCCGGCAGATGGCCGCTGTCGATCGCGTCGGCCTGGACGCCGATGCGCGCGGGCGCCAGCTCCCGCATGAAGGCGAGCGGGAACAGCCGGTCGTGGCGGCCGCCCAGCACCCGCGTGGGGATGTCCGGCCAGGCGTCCAGCGGCCACGGGTCGGCCATCGGCGTGCCGCACTGGTCGCGGGGCGGCGCGGCCAGCGGCCCGGTCAGCACCTCGGCCGGGACGTCGTGCAGGAACAGCTCGTCGGGGTCGAACGGCCGGTCGGGATCGCGACCGGCCTCCACGTCGGCGGCGCGCATCGCGTCGCTCTGGCCGCTGGTCGTCCACCAGTCGCCCGCGGTCTCGCCGGGCAGCGGGATCATCGGGCAGACCAGGTCCAGGCGGCGGGCGCCGAGGCGCACCGCCACCTGCGGGGCGTAGAAGCCGCCCAGGGACTGCCCGACCACGACCACGTCGTCGATGCCGGCCGCGGCATCGACGACGAGATCGACGTAGTCCGACAGGTGCGCGCCGGGGTCGTCAGCCGGCAGATCGGGCGAGATCGCGTCGTCGCCCAGGGCGCGCAGGCGCGGGACGACGAGGCTCCAGTAGCTGGCCTCGCCGCCGGCGCCGGGGATTAGCACGTAGGTCGTCATCTGCAGTGAGACGCCGCTGGGGCGGCTCGCTCATCGGTGCGAAGTTGCCGAACACGACGACGCGGCGGATCGCGGGGTTGCGGGATGGCTCAGGCAATGGCGGCCTCCGACAGCTCCCACAGCCGGTCGGCGTTGGCGGGGTCCACCGCGTAGGCGGCCACGCCGGCGAGCGTCTCGGGGTCGGGCTCGGCGATCACCGCGGGCTCGTTGACGTCCTCGAAGTAGCGCCCGCCCAGGCCCTCCAGCTGCGGCGATGTGGCCACGAACACCGACGTCGCGGCACCCTGCTGCGGTGACTTGAAGTGCGGGATGCGCGACTTCAGCTGGTCGAGGCGCTCGTCGGTCATGTGCCGCGTGAGGTTCGTGAGGATCGGCCCCGGGTGCACCGCGTTGGCGGTGATCCCGTCGCCGGCCCAGCGCGCGGTCACGCCCACCGCGAGCAGCACGTTGGCCGTCTTGGACTGCCCGTAGGCCAGCCACGGGTCGTAGTCGCGCCGCTCGAAGTTGACGTCGTCGAACACGACCGGCGAGCGCAGGTGGCCGCGCGAGCTGAGCGAGACGATCCGCGCGTTGCCGGCCGCGGCCAGGGCATCGTGCAGGCCGACGGTCAGCGCGAAGTGACCGAGGTGGTTGGTGGCGAACTGCAGCTCCCAGCCGGTCGGCGTCAGCTCGCGCTCGGGCAGCGCCATGATGCCGGCGTTGTTGACCAGCAGGTCCAGCGGTCCGTCCCACTCGGCCACGAAGGCGGCCACCGAGTCGAGGTCGGCGAGCTCCAGCGGCCGCACGTCGATCGCGTGGTTGCCGGTGGTCTGACGGATGTCGGCGGCCACGCGGACGCCCTTGGCGTTGTCGCGGGCGGCGATGGTCACGGCCGCGCCCGCGCCGGCCAGCGCGCGAGCGGTCTCGACGCCGATGCCCGACGCGCCGCCGGTGACGATCGCGCGCTTGCCGCTCAGGTCCAGGCCGTCGACGACCTCGGCCGCCGTCGAGTCGAACCCGAAGGGGGTGGTGATGCGGGTCTGGGTGCTCATGCGGCCACCGCTCCGTTGGCCAGCTCGGCGAGCCACTGCCACTGCTCCCAGGACTCCAGGCGCTTGGCGTACTCGGGCTGGATGACGCCGAGCGGGGTCGAGCCGAAGAACACGCGCAGCGGCGGCTGCGGGGCGTCGACCAGCTCGAGGATCGCGGGCCCGGTGGCCAGCGGGTCGGCCGGCTGCCACTTCCCCCGGTTGGCCACCCGGGCGGCCCGGATGGGCTCGTAGGCGTCGATCGGGTCGGCCACGACGGCCGACGCGGTCGACCAGTCGGTGGGGTAGCCGGTCGGCTCGACGAGCGTGACGTGGATGCCCAGGTCGGCGACCTCGGCGGCCAGTGACTGGCTGAAGCCCTCCAGTGCCCACTTGGATGCGTGGTAGAGCCCGATGGTCGGGAAGGCCTGCACGCCGCCGATCGAGGACACCTGGATGATGTGGCCCGAGCCCTGGCCGCGCAGGATCGGCAGCGCCGCCTGCGTGACCCACAGCGCGCCGAAGAAGTTCGTCTCCATCTGCGCGCGGGCCTGCTCCTCGCTGACCTCTTCGATCGCGCCGAACAGGCCATAGCCCGCGTTGTTGACGACGACGTCGAGCTGGCCGAAGTGCTCATGGGCCTGCTGGACCGCCGCATCGACGCCGGGCTTGTCGGTGACGTCGAGGGCGATGGGGAGGACCGCGTCGCCGTAGCGGGCCACGAGGTCGTCGAGCGTCTCGAGCCGACGAGCCGTCGCGGCGACCCGATCGCCGCGCTCGAGCGCGGCCTCGGCCCAGATGCGGCCGAATCCCTTGGAGGTGCCGGTGATGAACCAGACCTTCGACATGGGGGTGGTCTCCTTCTGTCGCTAACCTGTAAACGGAGAGAACCTCCGCTTCTGCGAACACAGTAGCAGCAAAACGGAGGCATCCTCCACTTAGACCATGGGCACGACCGCCGACAAGACCATGCGCGCCGATGCGCGCCGCAACCGCGAGAAGCTGCTGACCGCGGCCGCCGAGCTGTTCGCGGCCGAGGGCACCGACGTCTCGTTGGAGGCCGTGGCCAAGCACGCCGGCGTGGGCATCGGGACCCTGTACCGCCATTTCCCCACGCGCGAGGCGCTGATCGCCGAGACCTACCGCAACGAGGTCGCGCACGTGACCGACGGTGCGGCCGAGCTGCTGGCCACGCTCCCGCCCGACCAGGCGATGGAGGCGTGGCTGGAGCGCTTCATCGCCTACGCGGCGGCCAAGCGCGGCATGGCCGACGCGCTCAAGCAGCTGGCCGTCTCCCGCGAGGAGCTGTTCCCCGAGGCGCGCCGGCGCATCGGCGAGACGATCGACTCGCTGCTGGACGCCGGCGTCCAGGCGGGCACGATCCGCCCGGACGTCACCGCCGACGACGTCTACCGGGCCACGATGGCGATCTGGAACATCCCCGCCAGCGACGACTGGATGGACCAGGCGCGCACGGTGCTGCGCCTGGTCATGGACGGCCTGCGCTACGGCGCGCGTCAGTGACGCGTGATCTGCAGCTGGATCGGCGCGGTCGGTCCCGACGGCTCGTCTGACCGGCCGGCAAGCCGCCGGTGGAACGCGCCGGCGACGCGGTTGGCATGCGTCTTGGCCAGCTCGGCGCGGGGCCCCTCGAACAGCTCGTCGACCGTCTCCCACCAGAGCCGCACCCAGCGCTCGAAGTGACCGCGCTTGAGCGGCGCCTTGCGGTTCAGGCTGGCATGGGGGGCGAAGGCGCCCCCGGTGTAGGACTGGGCGCCGAGCAGGATCGTCTCCCAGAACGACGTGATCTGCGGCACGTGCTCCTCGAGGTCCAGGTGCGCGACGTCGGTGAACAGGTAGCCGATCATCGGGTCGGTCAGCGCGCGGCCGTAGAAGGCGCGCACCAGGCGCTCGCAGTCGGCCCGATCGGCGATGTCGTGGCGCTCGGCACTCACCACCGAGAGGCTAGATGACTGATTCCATGACCCGCGCACCCGCCGCGGCATCCACCAGCTGCACACGAATTTCCAAATCAGGACACTAGACCTGGACGGTGACCACCTGACCGGTGCGTTCGCCGTCGGCGCCGCCCCAGCGCATCGTGACCAGGAACAGCGTGCGGTCGTGGAGGGCGACGGCGAAGCACCCGCGGTCGGTCTGGACCCGATCGACGATCTCGCCGCCCTCGGCCACGCGCACGGCGCTCTGGTTGGGCACGTCGCCGTACCAGACGCCCCCGGTGGGGTCGACGCAGATGCCGTCGGGCGCGCTGTCGGGGACGGCGGCCCAGGTGCGTCGCGGCGAGAGGCTGCCGTCGGGCGCGATCGCAAAGGCCGAGATGCGCGCGGCGTGCGACTCGGCCACCAGCAGCGTCGCGCCGTCGTCGACGATCTCCATGCCGTTGGGGAAGGCCAGGCCCTCGGCCACCCGCCGCGCTGGCCCGCCGTCCGCGGGCACGACCGCGACGAAGCCCTCGTGCGGGTCCGCGCCGCCCATGTCGTAGCCGATGCCGTTGACGAACAGGTGCCCGCGCGGATCGCGCACGAGCTCGTTGAGCGGATGCTCGGAGAGCGACCGCAGGTCGGCGACCGGCCGCAGCGCTCCGTCGTCGCCGCGGCGCAGCAGGCGCCCGTCACCGGTGACGATCAGCAGGCGGCCGTCGGCGTCGAAGGCCAGGCAGAACGGAAACGCGTCGACGTGCGCGACCACCTCGCGGCTGCCGTCGGCGGGATCGACGGCCAGCACCTCGCCGGCGGCCCAGTCCGACAGCCACAGTCGTCCGTCGTGCCAGCGCGGCGACTCGCCGAACGCGAGGCCGTCGATGAGGATCTCCATGCGCCTACAGACGCCGCCCGGGGGCCGAACTCATCGCGGGCACCAGCTCGGCCGACTGCACGTAGGCCATCGCCTCGGCGAAGCGCGGCTCGGCGGCGCGGGTCAGGTAGTCCTCCGGGGCGACGTCGGCCAGGTGCTGCTGCAGCCACCACACGTTGCCCAGCGGATCGCGCACGCGGGCGACGATCGAGCCGAAGGCCAGCTCGGTGGGGACCGTCACCGGATCCGCGCCGGCCACCAACGCCTGCTCGAAGCTGGCCACGCAGTCGTCGATCCACAGGCGCAGGAAGGCGGGCGTGGGGCAGGGCGCGTCGTGGTCGAAGGCCATCACGACCGCGTCGCCGATCCGCGTCTCGGCGTGACCGATCCGGCCGTCGGGCCCGGCGATGCGCGCGATCTCCTCGGCGCCGAAGGCCTGGGCCAGGAAGTCGAGCAGGGCGGCGGTGTCGCGGGAGATGATCCACGGGGTCACCGTGGTGTAGCCGTTGGGGATCATGGCGGCGACGCTACGCGCGATTGCGGTCACATCCTGTCCGCAAGGAACTGCTTGACCAGCGTCTTGGGCGCTTGCACGAGCCAGGCCTCGGTGATCAGCTCCTCGAGGTCGGGCACGGCGATCGCGTCCAGGCGCACGAGGATCGCCGGGTAGCCGTCGAAGTGCGGCGTCGTGAAGTAGACCGCCGGGTCGTCGGCCAGCAGCGCCTGCTTGGCCACCTCGTGCTCGACGCGCGCGCCCAGGATCGGCCCGGTCGGGGCGTCGGCGCCGAGCGCCTGGAGGTCGGTCTGGCGCAGCGGCCGCTCCCACACGAAGCTCTTGGTCCGCACGCGCCAGCCGCGCTCCCCGCGCCTGGGCTCCTCGTGCGTCTGGGGCAGTGCGAGCGCGAGGCGGCTGACGTCCTCCCAAGTGGCCACGAGTCCACGCTACCTCAGGGCACTAGACTGAACAGGGCATCACCGCGGGGACGACATGGCTTCGACACGGTCGGCTACGGGGTGGTGGTTGCGAGTCGAGGTCCCGGAGGCCTCGTTAAACCCCGGGAAAACCATACGTGCGGACTCTCACGAGTACGCCCTCGCTGCTTAGTCACTAGCTAAGCGAGTCGAGGTTCGGGTCCCGGCCAGCCTGCCGCTGGATCACCCGAATCAGATATGCAGGCTTCACCCCCGGCGGTACGCCTCTGCCAATGGGGGGACATCTTCAGGAGGCTGGTTCCCTGGAACCCCGCCGGCGAGGCGACCAGGGGACGAGATCAGAGCGCCGGATACGCTCGTAGAAGCCATCACCACGCGACTGTGGACGTGGGTTCGATTCCCACCGTCTCCACCATTTGAAGGAAGAGCGAACCCCGGTCCTCAGTTTGAGGGTCGGGGTTCTTTGCGTTCGTTGGAGAACCTGATCTCGGTGTTCGTGTCGGTCGATCCGGCCCGGATCGCGCGGATAATGCAGGCGATTAATTTATCGCCTTCGCGCCCTGCTGTTCGCCCGAGACGAGCGAAGCCTGCGCCTCGCGTAGCCCCGGCAGCCGTGATGGCATTCCTCCATCACCGTCCTCGGGCGACACGACGGGAGATCGCGGAAGCGATCGGGTCAGATGCTGGAGCAAGGCGCTGGTCGAGGACGCTGACCAAGATGGTCCAAGACGGCCTGGTGAGTACGCACGGATACGGCACTGGACGGACGTACTCGGCCCGAAGCTAGTAGGGCTCGCACCTCGTGTGACCCGCCCCCCGTCGTGCGTTGGCCGCCCAAGGGTAAGCCGCTTAGAGGCAAGGCATCCGATCGCTGGATTACGGTCGCATTCAATGTCAGGTGCTGCTCGCGCACACGTGTTCCTGAGTCACAGCTCGGCGGATCGCCAGCGGTGCGAGTGGCTCAAGGTTCAGGCGGCTGAGCTGGGTGTCGTGATGTACCTCGCTGAGCATGATCCGCAGCCAGGAACACTGCTTTCAGCCAAGGTCGAAGCGGCGATCGGTCGATCCGATGTCGTCGTGGTCCTGCTCACTCACGCCGGGGTCGCGTCGCCGTATGTGCAGCAGGAGATCGGGTACGCCAAACGCGCCGAAAAGCTCATCGTTCCGCTTGTTGAGCCCAGTGTTTCCAGCGAGCAGCTTGCCATGCTCCAAGGCGTCGAGTACATCCCATTCGACTCAGAGCGCCCGCACGCCGGTCAGGCTGCACTCTTCGTCGCATTGAACCGGGTCATCGACACGCAATCGCGCAAGCGTGAACAGCGGGATGCCCTGATCCTCGTCGTTGCGTGTCTCGCGCTGCTAATCCTGCTGCGCGACTGATTACGAGGCATCGCCATCGGCGATGAGCCGCATCTCTGCGATGAGTTCGCGGATCCCGTCGGTTTCCGCTTTGCTCTCAAGAATGCCGATCAACGTCAGGCTGAACTTCGCGAGCGGATCACCGGTCAGCCAGGAGTCCAGCCACGGGTCGGTGATCGGCTGCAGGTGGTCTAACCCGGGTGGCTTCGGGAGCTTCGACAGGGCCTCTTCGATCTCGTCAGCCGTCTTCGTCAAGCCGGCAACCGACCAGTCGGAAATCTGTGCCTGGAACGCGATCGGCATCAGTCTGGCCTCGCGTGAATAGCCGTCATCGGCCGACATCCCGAACTGACCGTCGAGTCGAAGCCACTCCTCCGGTTCGAGTTGCTTCACCAGCGCGTCGGCCTCCGCTTTGATCGTGGGCATTCTCAAGGCGCCCATCCGATAGCCGAGGGGTCCGAGAAGGCGCTGGAGGCGGTAGGTCGCGGCCAGCAGTGGATCGTCGGCGAAGCCATTGGCGTGCTGTTGTGCCGCTTCCAGAGCGATGGCGCGGCAGTGCTCAGCACAACCTTCGTCTTCGGAGAGCAAGGCGGCAGCTGCCATTCTCAACGTCCGCAACGGGAACCACATCCGGGTGGCCTCTTCATCCTTCGGCGTCGTCGCTTTCTCGATGTCGTCGAACTCCCGGATGCGAAGGCGCGGCGGCTGATCCCGGACGATCTCGACGGCGCGGTCAATCGGCGCCCAATTGAAGAAATGAGGCCCGTTGATGTCTTGAGCGTGGCCCCACATCCCCGCGGCCGCCACGGCGGCCCCGCCACGTTCCGACAGATCACGATGAGCTTCGGCACGGATCTCGTTGCGACGTTCGGTCACCTGAGGCCGTACGTCGGCGACCATCTGTTTGACGTCGTCAATCGTGCGGTCGAGCGCCCCCAAGTCGATCTGCGCTTCCAGCGCAGACTTGAGATGGCGAAGCTGGCGGCGGCGAATCGTTTCGGCGATGCACGCCGCGCCGATCAGGTTCGCCAGGTCATCGAAGTGTCGCGGCAGCTCCGACTTAGGGTGGTCGAAGACCGGCAGAGTCCATTCGGGGACAGTCAGATCGAACACACCGAGACGAGCGCCGTCGCAGATGACCATGAACGGCACGTCGATCCGCGGATCAGTGGCGTAGGACCACGCCTGACCGAGATGCTGATGGGAGAACAGATCCTCTGCTGGTCTCTTGGCCTCGATGATCCAGAGGCGGTGTCCGAAGACGGTTGGTGCGAAGTCGATCTGGTAACGACTCGACCCGATCATCCGGACCGGAGGCGCTAGCCGCAGTTCGCGTTCGCGAAGGATCTGATGCCGGGTGCCGAGGCCGTACCCGAGCAACCGCAGCAGCGGCTCGATCCAGTCCCCGCGTATCTCTGCTTCGTTGCGCTCGCCGAAGTCGTACTCCGCGAGAAGTTGGAGATCGCCGGCCGGCATCGGCCAAGACTAGATCCGCATGAGGCGGCGGAGCCAACCTGTCTCGGAATCGCTCTGCCGGCTGGCACGAGGCCGCCGGTGGTGGCCAGCGGTTTGTGGAACGATCCATCGCGCATGCAGTTCCTGGCTGGCTATAGGTCGAACGTCCTACCGGCGGGGCGTGTGATCGAGCGGCCGAAGGGACCATTGCAGGTGGGGAGCCAGCCTTCAGCTACGAGTTGGGCAGATCACGAGCGCCGTGCATGCCCGCGTAGACCGCTCGGCTCTGATCGCCTGGCTCGGCACTCACGACGTACACATGCCAAGCCAGCTCGACGACCGGCTGACCGAGTTCTAGGGCCTGGGGGATGTCGCTTGGGACCACCGAGAGGATCTGCTGGCCATGATGCCATCGCCCCATCTCCGACTCGTCGGCCCGGGGGCCGCCGACGTAGACGAGCCTTGCTTGCGCTAGTTGTCCTGCTCGCGGACTTGCTGGACGCGGGTGATGGGTGGTCGGCCGCCGGCGGCTGAGTGTGGGCGCCTGCGGTTGTAGAAGCGGATGAAGGATGCCAGGGCGCGGTCGCGTTGGGTGCTGTTGTCCCAGACGCGGGCGTGCGCCCATTCGGTGTCCAGGGTGTGCCAGAAGCGCTCGATCTTGCCGTTCCAGCGCGGCGTGTAGGGCGGGGTGAGGATGTGACGCGCGCCGAGATCGCCCAGGGCGGCCTTGAACTCGTGGCTGATCGAGTAGCACTTTGAGCCAGGATGGGCTTCACGGAGATCTTGATTTGAGGGCGAGGCTGCTCTCAGAGAGGATCTGTTGCGATGTCTCGTCCGAGGAAGTACCCGTCCGAGTTGCTTGACCGCGGCGCCCGGGTGGTGATCGAGTCCGGCCGGCCGATCGCGCATGTCGCCCGCGATCTCGGCATCCCGCCCGAGAGTCTGCGCAAGTGGGTGCGCCAGAAAGAGGCCGACGAAGGCCTGCGCCCGGATCTGCCGACCGCGACCGAGCGTGAGGAGATCGAGAACCTCCGCAAGGAGGTCTTTGAGCTGCGTCGCGCGAACGAGATCTTGAAGGCGGCGAGCGTGTTTTTCGCGACCGAGCTCGACCAGGACCGAACGAAGTGACCGCGTTCATCGACGAACAGCGCGGGCGTTTCGGGGTCGAGCCGATCTGCCGGACCTTGGGCGTGTCGGCGTCCGCCTACTACCACCGGGCTACTGGGGTCCGATCGACCAGGGTCGTCGAGGACGAGCGGCTGCTGGCCCGGATCGAGGAGATCCACGCCGCCAACTACCACGCCTACGGCTACCGCAGGACCTGGAAAGAGCTGCGCCGGGCCGGCGAGACAGTCGGGCGCGACCACGTCCGCCGGCTGATGCGCCAGCACGCGATCCAGGGCGCCAAGCGCCGCGGCAAGCCCTGGCGCACGACGACTCCGGATCCGCGGGCGCTGCGCGCTCCGGACCGGGTCGAGCGCGACTTCACCGCCGATGGCCCGGATCGGCTCTGGGTCGCCGACTTCACCTACCTGCGCTGCTGGGAAGGCGTCGTGTTCTTCAGCTTCGTCATCGACGCCTACAGCCGCCGCATCGTCGGCTGGCAGTTCGCGTCGCACATGCGCACCGATCTCGTCCTGGACGCTCTGCGCATGGCGCTGGCCCGCCGGCGCCGATGTCGAGCTCGTCCATCACAGCGACGCCGGCAGTCAATACACCAGCTATGCCTTCAACCAGGTTCTCGACGACCACGGCGTCCTGGCGAGCATCGGATCGGTCGGCGATGCGTTCGACAACGCGATGGCCGAAAGCTTCGTCGACAGCTTCAAGACCGAGCTCATCGCCGACCGCGTCTGGCGCACCAGATCCCAGCTCGAACTGGCCATCGTCGAATACGTCGCCTGGTTCAACACCAGCCGCCTACACAGCGCCCTCGACGACGTCCCTCCGGCCGAGTTCGAGGCGCTCTACGCTGCGCAGAATCGGGCACTGGTCTTGACCACAGAATGAAAGTCGGAAACCACTAAACCCGGTCTCCGTCGAAACCAGCCCGGCTCACATCATCGATCTCACTCAGTGTCGCCTGGACGTCGGATGGTTGGAGAGCGCGGCAGATAAATGATCCGCGGCTTCCAGGAAGCCGTGGTGCGATACCGTCGCGCAATGCTGTCGGTTTCGAGAGTGGGCGCCATAGATATCGAGATCGGCGACGTCATCGACGCTCGAGCCCTTTCTCGGCCAGCGCCACGGTCAGAGGGCGGCGGCGATAGGCGAAAACAGGAAACAACCACGGCTTGGAATCGAAGCACGGGATGCCTAACGACAGTGAACTTGATCGCCTGAAGATCGCCCAGGATCAAGCCTTTCAAGCAATGCAGCTGGCCAGGCGGGATCAGGATTCCGCTTGGGAGAGGCGCAAATCCGCACAGCAGGCCTTGGATCGAGCCTACGAGCGCAAGAGCGATGCTCATGAGCGCCAGCAGGCCGCGTGGAATGATCTACAGGGAGTGCGCGCGCGCAATGGACCGCGCATCGACCGCTTGAATGACCAGCAGGAGCGCGCCTATCAGAACATGAAGGACTCGTTTGATCGAGCCTCTAACGCGCACGACGCGCGCGATGGTGCGGCGGCCCGATCGTACGCCGACGACGGACATCGATACAAGGCCGAGTCTCAGGATTGCGTCGCGGAACGTCGGCAGCTTGTTCAAGAAATACGAGAGGTCGGCGACCGACATAAGGCGACGCAGGAGCCATTTCAGGCTGCCAAACGAGAGTTCGATCATGTCAGAGCCCAGCACGCGCACGCCAAGGGAGATCACGAGCGAGCGCTGGACAAGTACCGTGCGTCTAGAGATACGTTTGAGCGTGCCAAGAAGGCGTTCCACGACCGGCTAGAGCGAGTTCGTGACGAACGCGATAGCAGGGGTCGTGATAAGCGGTGGATTGCCGAGCGAGCGGGGGTACCCGTCGAATATCGTGACGACACCTGGCTCACAGTCAAACCAGATGGCACAATGCACATCTACTTTGGCGGGCAAGGCTCACCGGATGGCCCCGGGCATGGCCACTACGTCATGGAACCCGGCGGGAATGTGAGCTACCGGCGCGATCCGTACGAGGAGCACGGCTCGCATAACTTCACCGATTCCGAAGGTGACTATGACTCTGTTATTGGCGCGATCGTCGCCAGTGGCGGAGAATTCGGATTTAACTGCGAGTTCCGCGGTTACCATGCCTACGTTGAGTCGAACCTTAATAAGAAGGGGCGGGAGAAGATTGACATCTACTACGGCCCTCATGGGCCGTTTGGTTCTGGCCACCATCACGCAGTAGCGCTCCGGAGCGACCCCTACACGTTCGTCTCCGACGCTATCCGCTAACAGACCGTGTGCTCCCGTCGCGATCCACGACCTCAAGGCGTTTCTTTGGACCGCGGTTCGTCTTTGTTCCAGGCCAGTCCACCTTTCGAGGCCCGCCCTGTGCGGGCCTCGGTCGTTGCGGGGCGACCGGTCGCTTCAGCGCCTGCGCGCGGCGAACGCGCGCAGGGCCGCCGCGGTCGCGGTGTCGCTGGGCGGGTTCTCGCTCAGCAGCCCGTACAGGGTGACGTTCGCGGTGGGGGTCGGTGCGTTGACCAGGACCGACCGGGCGCGGTTGCGCACGGCGCGGGTCGGGGACAGCGCGGTGATCTGGGCGGCCTGCTCGGCGCTGAAGCCGGGGCCGGGGTTCGAGGTCGACTCGCCGCGGGAGTCGTCGGGCGTGAAGTTGTCGTGCTCGGCCTGGGCCACGTCCGCAGGAGTGGCGGTCACGTCGGGGAAGCCGACCGCGGTGAGCGCCGCAACGAGGTTGGCGCGGGCGGTGGCGGCGTCGCCCAGCGCGGCGGCCAGCTGCTGGGCGTAGCGGCGGGCGGCGGTCAGCTGGCGCGCCTCGTCGGCCTTGTCGTGGGCCACGTGGGCGCCCTGGGAGCGGTTGATGGCGGTGTCGAGCGCGTCGCCCAGGCCGGACTCCCGGGCCATGACCGCCGCGTAGGCGTCGTACGCGCCGGCCACGGCGGGCGGCATGTCCGCGTCGGCGCTCGAGGGCGGCGTCAGGCGGACCGGCTTGGCCACCTTGCGGAAGCCCTTGTCGACGGGATCGGCGGACAGGCGGCTGTAGTACCCGCTCATCGCGGCGAGCGCGGCCGCCTCCAGGCCGCCGAAGACGGCGCAGGCCTTGGTCAGCGACGGGTCCGGGATCAGGGCGCAGGTGGCGGCCACGCCGCCGGCCGAGGCGGACTCGACGTTCAGGTCGGCGCTCTTCTTCGCGTAGGTCTGCTTCTCGGCGTCGGTGAAGCGCTTGGCCGGCTCCGGGTTGACGATCGTGAAGTCCGCGCGGCGCAGGTCCTCCCAGGATGCGGCCCGGTCGGCGTCGGTCTGGAAGTAGCCGATCTGGTCGCCGCAGCACGTCTCGTGATCGCTGCTGTGCTGGTAGACCGCGCTGACGCTGCCCGTCGAGGAGGCATAGATCGGCTGGATGTCCAGGTTGCTGCCGTTGTTGAAGCCGGGCCGGCAGTTGGCGCTGGGCGAGACGGAGCCGACCGCGCCGCCCAACGTGGTCGGCGCCCCGTCGAAGACGGACGCCTGCAGCTCACCGACGTAGGTGAAGTGCGCCGGCTCGTCGGGCACGACGGGCCGCTCGGCGGGCTTCAGGCACGGGCCGATGAACGGCCCGGCCAGCATCCCCGACAGGTGCCCGACGATGTTGCTGTGCACCTCGTGTAGCGGGAACACATCGCCCTCCATCGGCATGATGTCCGCGCTGGCCAGGGCGGGGCCCGCCGCGACGATCAGCGCGGCGAGCAGTGCGATGCGCCAGACGCCGCGCAGGCCGATGTCTCCCATGGGACGCCAACCTAGGACCGGGTCAATTAGCTGTCAAATCAACTGAAGCCGATATAGCCCCACGTGCTCCAGCCGGCGCCGTTGATCTGGAGGTAGAGCGGGCCGCCGGGCTGGCCGGCCGCGGCGGTCGTGCCGGTGTGGCCGATGCCCTTGCCCCAGCTGGGGACGATCGCGCTGGTGACGCTGAACTCGGCCCGGCTGAAGTCCGGCACCGAGCCGTTGAGGTAGGAGTGGGCGCCGGTCTGGTTCTCGATGAACTTGATGCCCTGGCGCGCGCCGTGGGTCAGCAGCAGCGTCCCGGGCGGCGTCGTCGGACGTGGCTTGTCGAACGGGGCGTTGCTGTCAGAGCCGTGGCCGAAGACGATCGGGCACTGGGTCGCGCGGTCGCGGTCGCAGGAGACCGAGAAGCGGATCACGTGGTACTGGTAGGCCAGCGGGGCCGTCGGGAGGTCCTGTGGGTCGACATCGACGTCGTCGGTGTCGCCGTCGTTGATCGCGTCCGCCGGGCCGGGGCCGTCGGGATCGAGATCGCCGTCGGCGTCGACGCTGACGGTCAGGCGCTTGGCGTCGCCGACCGTGGCGGGCAGGGCGAAGCGGTAGGTGTGCAGCACGGAGGACGCCTTGGGCACGTCGACGGGCAACTTGGCGCTGCCCTTGGCGTCGGCCAGCACGTTCCCGTCGGCATCCTTGACGACGACGCTGACGCTGCCCCGGTTGACGGCGCGAGCCGACACCTTGCGCGCGCCCGCGTCGGGATAGCGGACGCCGACGTCGACGCTGGTCCTGCCGTCGACGGTGAAGACCTTCACCGACTTGACCTGTGTGGGCGTGGCCGCCGATGCGGCGCCCGGGGTCAGCGCGAGCGCGCCCAGGGCGACCAGACAGAGTGCGGCGATACGTCGATGCATGACCCGACCTTCCGTGGCGGCGAGCAGAGCGCGATCAGCATACAGATCAACGTTCTGTTTGGCGCCCGGAAGGCCGGGTGTGGGCGATGGACTAGCCGCCGGTGCTGGGGCGCTCGGGGCGCGCGGCCTCGAACGCGGACTTCACGGCCGAGGCGTCGACGCCGAGCGCCTTGGCGATCGCGTCGTACATCGCGGTCTCGCGCGCGGTGTGGTCGGCCTCGTGCGCGGCGGCGATCTTCTCGAACGCGGCCTTGACCGTGGCCTGATCGATGCTCAGGCCGGTGGCCAGCGCGGCGATCAGCTTGCTGTCGTCGGGACGGCCCGGCTTGGCGCCGTCGGCCGGGCGCTGCCCGCCGCCGGAGCCCTGCGCGGGCGGGGTGCCCGGCTGGCCGGCCGGCGGGGTCGGGCGGTTGGCCTCGAGGATCGTCTGGATCTTCGCGGCGTCCACGCCGAGCGCGCTGGCCAGCTCGCTGGCGATGCCGTCCTTGCCGTCGCGGTCGGGCTTGGTGCCGTCCGCGGGGCGGGCCGCGTCGATGGCCGCCTGCAGCTGGTCGGTGGTCACGCCGAGCGTCTTGGCGATCGTGGCCAGCGCGTCGGAGCTCATCGGGCCTCCGCGACCCGGGCCGCCGGGACCACGGCCGCCCGGACCGCCGGGACCGCCCTGGCCGTAGCCGTACCCGGACCCGGCCTGCTGCTTGGACTTGGTGGCTGAGCCGCCGGAGGCAGCAGCGACCGCGGCGACACCGCCGCCGCCGACGAGAACCGCCGACGAGACGATCGCGGCAGTCTTACGGACACGTGGGGACATGGAGCGAAGCTCTCCTCACTGATGGCTTGCGGGGAAACGCTTCCCCGGGGACGTTGTCAGCATCCGGGTCACGCCTGAGATCCACCTGAGAGCTGCCTGACAGCGTTGCTAGCGTCGAGCCCGTGAGCGCCGAACCGACTGCCCTTCCCGCGCTGCGCGAGCGCCTGGCGATGCTCTCCGACCTCGGATCGCTGTCGCTGCTGGCCGCCTGGGACCAGCGCACGATGATGCCGCCCGAGGGCGGCCCGGCCCGGGCCCAGCAGATGGCCACCCTCCAGCGCGTCACCCACGATCTGGGCACGGCGGCCGAGGTCGGCGCCTGGCTGGAGGCGATCGAGTCCGACGGCGCCGACCTGGATGCGCTCGACCGCGACATCGTGCGCGTGGCCCGCCGCGACTACGAGCAGTCCGTGCGCGTGCCGGGCGAGCTCGCCGCCGAGGTCGCGCGCGCCGGCGCCGAGGGGCAGGACGCGTGGCAGTCCGCGCGGGCCGCGGGCGACTTCGCCGCGTTCGTCCCCGCCCTGCGGCGCAACGTCGAGCTGGCCCGCGAGCTGGCCGGCCACATCGAGCCGTCCGGCTCGGCCTACGACGCGCTCCTGGGCCTGTACGACCACGGCCTCACCGAGGCGCACGTGCGCGAGGCCTTCACGCGCCTGTCCGCGGAGCTGCCGGGCATCGTCGACGCCGCGCTGGAGCGCCCGCCGGTCGCCATCCTCGACGTCCCGGTCGCCGCCCAGCAGGCCGCGGTCGAGCACGTGCTGCGGCGCGTCGGCGTGACCGACGAGGGCTGGCGGGTCGACGTCTCCGCCCACCCGTTCACCGCCTGGACCGGCCCACGCGACACGCGCGTGACCACCCGCTACGAGGACGGCCAGCTGGAGTCGGTGCTGGCCGCGCTGCACGAGTTCGGCCACGGCCTGTACGAGCGCCAGATCGACGCGACGCTGGCCCGCACGAACCTGGGCGCCGGCACCTCGATGGCCGTGCACGAGTCCCAGAGCAAGCTCTGGGAGAACCACGTCGGCCGCCATCGCGCGTTCGCCCCGGTGATCGCCGCCGAGCTGACCGCCGGCGGGTTCGAGATCGGCCCGCTGCCGCTCTACGCGGCGCTCAACCAGGTGCGCCGCTCGCTGATCCGCACCGCGGCCGACCAGGTCACCTATCCGCTGCACATCGTGCTGCGCTTCGAGCTGGAGTCCGCGCTGATCGCGGGCACGCTCGACGTCGCCGACCTGCCCGGCGCCTGGAACGACGGCATGCGCCGGCTGATCGGGATCGACGTGCCCGACGAGGCCCAGGGCGTGCTGCAGGACGTGCACTGGGCGGCCGGGGCGTTCGGCTACTTCCCGTCCTACGCGCTGGGCTGCATGATCGCCGCGCAGCTGTGGGACCAGCTGGAGGTCGATCTCGGCGCCCAGGACGAGGCGCTGGCCCGGGGCGACGTCGCCCCGATCCGCGACTGGCTGGCCACCAACGTCCACCGCCACGGGCGGCGCCTGGACACCGAGCCGCTGCTGCAGCAGGTGACCGGTCGCGGCCTGGACGCCGAGCCGTTCCTGCGCCACGTGCGAGCCAGCGTCGAACCGATCTAGTGCCCTGAGTCACTAATTCGCCCGACTCAGGACACTAGAACCCCGACGAGGGGCGATCGCGGGCCGTTCTGGGCGGTCGAACGCGCCGATTCGGATCGCTCGATGCATCAGGAGCGCTCGAGACGGGAAGGCGCATCAGGTGAGCCACGGATCGGCAGCGATTGGTCGGCGCCCGCCGCCACGTACCCGCGCGGTCGGACGCCCCCGCGCGGTCGCGATGCTGATCTGGCTGTACATCCTGGCCATCGGGATCGCCGGGTTCGTCGTCGGCGGCGGGGCGGGCATCGTCATCGGCATCGTGCTGACGGCGCTCGCGGCGTTCGGGATGGCCACGACGCTGCGGCAGCGCGTGTGCGTCGACGACGCCGCCGTGCTGTACTGGCGCGGCCTGCGTGGCTGGGGCACGCCGATCCGCCTGGACCAGTTGCTGCGCGCCCACCTCACGCCGCTGGGGCGCAACAGCGGGCCGCAGCTGTACCTGGCCGACGCCACCGGCGCGACCGCCTGCGTGGACGCCACCAACGCCCGCCTGGTGCCGCTCTACGCCGAGCTGGCGCGGCACATCGCGCCCGGCAGCGACGTGGCCAACGCGCTGCTGCACAAGCGCATGGATCGCTTCCGATAGGGCGGTTATCCGTACCGTCGCCCGGCGAGCGGTTCGATAGCGTCCGGCCGCGCATGGCGGCGATCGAAGCAGAGGGGCTGCAGAAGCACTACGGGGAGGTGCGCGCGCTCGACGGCGTGTCGCTCGCGGCCGAGGAGGGCACGGTGCTCGGCCTGCTCGGGCCCAACGGCGCCGGCAAGACGACCGCGGTGCGCATCCTCACGACGCTGCTGCGCCCCGACGGCGGCAGCGCACGCGTCAACGGCCTGGACGTCATCAAGGACGCCACCGAGCTGCGTCGCCACATCGGCCTGGCCGGGCAGAACGCGGCCGTCGACGAGGGCCTGACCGGCAAGGAGAACCTCGAGCTGTTCGGGCGCCTGTACGGTATGAGCCGGGCCGACGCGCGCAAGCGCTCCGGCGAGCTGCTGGAGAGCTTCGCGCTGGAGCGCGCCGCCGACCGCGTCGTCGGCACCTACTCGGGCGGCATGCGCCGACGCCTGGACCTGGCCGCCTCGCTGACCGCGCACCCGCCGGTGCTGTTCCTCGACGAGCCGACGACCGGCCTGGATCCGCGGTCGCGGCTGTCGCTGTGGGACACGATCGCCGAGCGCGTTGCCTCCGGCACGACGGTGCTGCTGACCACGCAGTACCTCGAAGAGGCCGACCGCCTGGCCGACGAGATCGTCGTCATCGACCACGGCAAGGTCATCGCCCAGGGCACGGGCGCCGAGCTCAAGGACCGCGTGGGCGGCGACCGCCTCGAGGTGCGCCTCGGTGACGACGCGCAGGCCGACCTGGCCATCTCCGCGCTGGGCGAGGTGACCACCGAGGTGCCGGTGCTGCGCGACGGCCTGGTCACCGCGTCGGTCTCGCGCCGCGACGGCACGATGATCGAGGCCCTGCGCAAGCTCGACGACGCCGGCGTCGACGTGGCCGACCTGACGCTGCGCCGCCCGACCCTGGACGACGTGTTCCTGACCCTCACCGGCCGCGTGGCCGAGGAGCTGGGCGACGAGGAGGAGGACGACGCCTGATGCCCGCCGCCGTCCGCGACGCCCTGCTGATGGCCGAGCGCAACCTGCGCCGGATCCCGCGCAACCCCGACCTGCTGGTCGGCGTGACCTTCCAGCCGATCATGTTCGTGGTCCTGTTCACGTACGTCTTCGGCGGCGCGATCCAGACCCCGGGCTTCGACTACATCGACTTCTTCCTGCCCGGGATCGTCATCCAGATGATCGCCTTCGGCGGCTACGCGACGGCGCTCGGCATCTCCGACGACCTGCGCAAGGGCCTGATCGACCGCTTCCGCTCGCTGCCGATGGCGCGCTCGGCGGTGCTGGCCGGCCGCACGACGAGCGACATCGTGATGAACTCGATCGCGCTGATCACGATGGTCGTGTTCGGGTTCATCGTCGGCTTCAGCTTCGACTCCGACGCGGCGCGGATCGTCGCCGGCGTCGTGCTCGTGCTGGCCTTCGGCTACGCGATGTCGTGGCTGTACGCGTTCATCGGGCTGATCGCCTCGTCGCCCGAGTCGGCCTCGGCGATCATCACGATCGTCATCTTCCCGCTGACCTTCGTGTCCTCGGCCTACGTGCCCACGGACTCGATGCCCGCGGTGCTGAAGGCGATCGCCAACGCGAACCCGCTGACGACGATCATCGACGCGCTGCGCTCGCTGTGGCTGGGGACGCCGGCCCACACCGACATCTGGGTCGCCGTGCTGTGGTGCGCCGGGATCACGATCGTCTTCGGCGTGCTGGCCACACAGCGCTATCGCCGCACCGTCGCGCACTGACGCACTGACCTAGAGTTCCCGCGGTGCTTCGCCTGTCCGGCGCCGTGCTCGCCGCTCTCGTCCTCGCCTGCACCGCGGTCGCCCAGGCCCAGGCCCCGCAGCCGCTGGGCCTGACCTTGCACTCGGCCGACGGCCGCGTGGGCGCCACGCTCACCGGCCCCGATGGCGCCAGCGTGTCGCTCGTCGAGCGCGTCGGCGACACGGATCGGTCGCTGCCCGCGGTCACGCTGACCGGCGGGCGCGCGGAGGTCGCCGAGCTGGTGCCGTGGACCTGCGACCGCCAGCTGCGCCGCTTCGAGGCGCGCACCGGCGCCGAGGTCGCCCGCGCGGCGGTGCGCACGCCCTCGTGCGCGCGACGCCTGACCGTGGGCGACGTCGACGCCGGCATCCAGCCCGGCGACCGCGTGTCGGTCACGCTGGTCGACACCTGGGGCCAAGGGGAGCGCGCCCGCGTCTGCCTGGAGGTGCCGCGGACGGCCGCCCGCTGCCGGACCGTGCGGGTGCCCGCGGCGCCCAGCGGCCGGACGCTGCGCTACACCCTCACCGCCGCCGGCACGACGACGATCGACGTGACCGGCGTCGGCGGCCGCACCGTCCACCGCCGCGTCACGGTCCGCCCGCCCGCGCATCTGCGCCTGCTGGCCACCGGCGACTCGATGATCCAGATCATCGACTCCTACCTGGACGCGCGCCTGCCCGGCGCGACCGTGCGCAGCGACGCCCACATCAGCACCGGCATCTCCAAGCCGTTCATGCTCGACTGGGTGGCGCTGGCCAAGCGGCAGGCCGCGTCCGTGCGGCCCGACGCGACGGTGATGTTCATCGGCGCCAACGACGGCTTCCCGATCGGCTCGGCGGCCTGCTGCGGCAGCGACTGGATCGACGCCTACGCGGCGCGCGCGGAGACGATGATGGGGGCCTACCTGCGCGACGGCCAGGGGCGCGTCTACTGGCTGCTGCTGCCGCCCCCGGGCAAGGAGACGTTCGCGCGTGTCTTCACCGCGGTCAACGCCGCGTTGCGCCAGGCGGCCAAGGCCGTCGGGAAGGGCGTCGTGCTGCTCGACGACGGCGCGCTGGTCGCGCCCGGCGGCCGCTACACGCGCACGCTGGACGGCGTCGTCGTGCGTCAGGACGACGAGGTGCACCTATCCAACGCGGGCGCCTCGATCGTCGCGGACATGATCATCGCCGCGCTGCGCCGAGACGGCTTGACGGCATAGACACTCGTGGTCTTCCCGACCATCGAGTTCGCGATCTTCTTCACGGTGGTGCTGGCGCTGTCGTGGGCGCTGATGCCGTGGCCGCGGCTGTGGAAGCCGTTCATCCTGCTGGCCAGCGCCGTCTTCTACGGCGCCGCGAGCTGGAACTGGGTCGGGCTGCTGATCCTGGTCATCCTGGCCAACCAGCTGGCCGCGGTGGCGATCGCGCACACGACCGCGCCCCGCCGGCGCAGCGTGATCCTGGCCGGCGCCGTGGTCGCCGACCTCGGGCTCCTGGGCCTGTTCAAGTACTACGACTTCTTCGTGCAGGATGCCGGGCGCGTGCTGGACGAGGTCAACCTGGGCATGCCGCTGCCCTTGCTGTCGCTCGCGCTGCCCGTGGGGATCAGCTTCTTCGTCTTCCAGGCCATCTCCTACGTCGTGGACGTCAAGCGCGGCCTGCTCGAGCCGGCCAGCACGGTCGACGTGGCCATCTACCTGGGGTTCTTCCCGCACCTGGTGGCCGGGCCGATCGTCCGCGCCCGCGAGTTCCTCCCGCAGCTGGCCACCCCGCGCGATCCCCGCAACGTGGCCGTCGGCGCCGGCGTCGTGCTGATCTGCGTCGGCCTGGTCAAGAAGGTCGTGCTGGCCGACTTCCTGGCCCGCCAGATCGTCGACCCGGTCTTCGCGGTGCCCGAGCTCTACCACACGCCCGACGTCGCGCTGGCCGCCTACGCCTACGCCGCGCAGATCTACTGCGACTTCTCCGGCTACACCGACATCGCGATCGGCCTGGCGCTGCTGATGGGGTTCGTCTTCCCGAAGAACTTCGCCTCGCCCTACCGCTCGACCAGCTTCCGCGAGTTCTGGCGGCGTTGGCACATCACGCTCTCGCGCTACCTGCGCGACTTCCTGTACATCCCGCTGGGCGGCAGCCGGGGCGGGAGATGGCTGACCGCGCGCAACCTGATGCTGACGATGCTGCTCGGCGGCCTGTGGCACGGCGCCGCGTGGACGTTCGTGCTGTGGGGCGGCCTGCACGGCTCGATGCTGTGCGTCGAGCACTTCGCCGGCGAGCGGCGGATCGACCGCATCCCCGCCTGGCTGCGCTGGCTCGTGGTCTTCCACCTGATCGTGTTCGGCTGGATCCTGTTCCGCAGCCCCGACCTGAGCGTCGTCGGCGCGTTCCTGAGCGCGCTGGCGAGCCCGGGCGCCGCCACCCTGGTCACGCCCTTGGTGGTGGTCGCCGTCCTCGTGGTCATCGGTGGCCAGCTGCTCCCGCCCCGTCCGCTCGATGCGCTGCGCCTGCGCTTGGAGGGCCTGGCCGCGCCGGCGCTCGGCGTCGCGCTGGCGGTGGTGATCCTGCTCGTCGCCAGTACGGTGCCCAGCCAAGGTGTCCCGCCCTTCATCTACTTCCAGTTCTGACCCCGAGCATCCGTTCGTCACCGACGCGGCGGCGCCGATGGACGTGCGCGCGCGGCGGTTCCGGGCCCGCGACGGGATCCTCGCGCTGGTCATCGCGGTGGTGATCGTCGTGGTCTGCGCGGGTCCGTCGATCCGCGACAGCGGCGACGAGATGGACGCCGGCTGGCAGCGCGATCTGGTGCTGGCGGTGGGCCAGCCGGCCGGCGCGATCGGCGACGCGCTGCCGTTCTCGGGTTGGGCGCACGACGCGACCGCGTGGCTGTCGCCCGACGAGGACCTCGGCGACGAGGGCTCCTTCGCCACCGCGGGCGTCGGGGCGGCGGGCGCCGCGGGCGCCGCGGGCGCGGTCGCCCCGGTCGGGCCCGAGGCGTTCGACCCCGCCCAGCTGGGCCAGCCCGCGCCGGCCAGGCGCGCGCTGGGCACCCTGCTGGTCACCGGCGACTCGATGTCGATGCCGCTGGACGCGGTGCTGGCCCGGCGGCTGGCCCAGGACGGCGTGCAGACCGCGCGCGAGCCGCACATCGGGACGGGGATCTCGAAGTCCGACCTGCTCGACTGGGGCGCGCTGTCGGCCAAGCAGGCGCGCGAGCACACCGACGCGGTGGTCGTGTTCATCGGCGCCAACGAGGGCTTCTCGTTCCCGCCCGCGCGCAAGGGCGGGAAGCCGATCGCCTGCTGCGGCGCCGATTGGGCCGCCGCCTACGCGACGCGCGCCCGGCAGATGATGGACGCCTACCGCCGCGACGGGGCCGCCCGCGTCTACTGGCTCCAGCTCCCGCTCCCGCGTGACGCCGAGCAGCGCAGGATCGCCCGCGTCGTCAACGCGGCGGTCGCGGTGGCCGCCGAGCCGTACCGCAGCCAGGTGCGCATCGTGGACCTGGCGCACCTGTTCACGCCGGGCGGGCGCTACCGCGTGAGCATGGACGTCGACGGCCGCGAGACCGTCGTGCGCGAGCCCGACGGCGTGCACCTCAACGACGCGGGGGCCGAGCTGGCCGCCGACGCGGTGCAGCGCGCGCTGGCCGCCGACTTCAGGTGAACTGCGTGAGCGTGAACCGCACCTGGGCCTTGCCCTTGGCGCAGGTCACCTTGGCGTCGAACTGCGTCGGGCCGGTCGTGCGCTGCTCGCGGCAGGCGTAGCCGAGGACCTTCTTGACGCAGCGGCCGCTCGGCCCGTTGGCCGTGGCGCAGTCGCTGTAGACCTTGACCACCTTCTTGCCGCTGGTGCAGCTCGTGCCGGACGTCGACAGGGCCAGCAGGTAGGTCGGGCCGAAGCCCTTGCCGTCGGTCGGGAGCTTGCAGGTCGCGGCCGATGCGCTGGCGGGGATCGCAGCGATGGCGGCGAGGGCGAGCAGGGCGAGGAGCAGCGTGCGCAGCATCCGCGCAGGATGTCAGACGCAGCTCTGGATCGCCTGCGCGTACAGCTGAGCGCGCGCCCGGTAGCCCGCCGACGTGGCGTGCACGCCGTCGGAGCCGACCAGGTCGCGGTTGGCGGCGACGGTGGCCGCCCACGGCACCACGACCACGCGGCCCGGGAGCTCCTGGGCCAGGCGCTCGAGCAGCTGGTTGGCGCGGGCGTAGGACGTGTCGCTCTGCGGCGGGCGGACGATCGTGGCCCACACCGCGCATCCGGCGGCCGCGGACTCGCGCACGGCGGCCTCCAGCGCGGTGGTGCTGCTCGGCGAGTCGTTGGTGAACAGGCTGAACGCGTTCACCGCCGCGGTGCCGCGCTCGGCCCGCCAGCGTTCCATGCCCTCGGCCAGCGGGCGGCTGGTGCGCGAGTCGGAGGTGACCGACCAGCCGGGCAGCAGACCCGACAGGTAGGGCTGGATGCCCACGCCGAGCGAGTCGCCGATCAGCAGCACCGACGAGGACAGGCCCGCGCCGGGGGTCGTCGTGGGCACCGGGGTGGGGGTCGCGTCCGGCAGCTCGGGCAGGACCGGCGTCGTCGCGGTGGGCGCCGGCGCCACGGCGCCGCCACCGCGCGCGGACTGCTCCTTGCGGGCGGCCTGCTGGCGCGCCTTGCGGGCCTTGCGCTCCTTGGCCCGCTCGGCCTTGGTGGTGGGCACCTTCAGCTTGACCAGCGTGATCGACGACTCGGCCGCGAGCTGGGCGAAGATCCGGGCGTAGGGCTTGGCGGTCGTGGCCTGCGCGCGCACGGTGACCGCCCAGCGCCCGTCCTGGGAGACCTCCGCGCTGAGCTCGCAGTCGGGCTCGTCGCAGCCGCTGGACACGCGCACGAACGCGCCGGGCTGGGCGTGGCCGCGCACCGGCACCTCGGCGACCAGGGTGCCGGCGTCCTTGGTGGCGAGCACGTCGCCGCCTTCGGGTGAGTCGAGCGTCAGGCCGATCGCCGGCAGCGGATCGGGGGCCTGTGTGGCGGTCTGCGCGGGGCTCGCGCCGCACGCTGACAGCAAGAGTCCGACGCCGAAGATCGCCAGTACGGCGCGGCCGGGCATCCGACCATCATGGCAAGGGTCGCGGCGCGGCGGCACGGGCGAACAGCACCTCGGCGCGCAGACCACCGAGCTCGCGCGCCTCCAGCGCGACGGTCGCGCGATGGGCCCGCGCGACCCGGTCGACGACCGACAGGCCGAGCCCGTAGCCCCCGGCGTCGCGTGCTCCGGTCCGCCGGAACGGCTGCAGGAGCTCGTCGACGTCGGCGCCCAGCGGCGGGCCGTCGTTGAGGACGATCAGCGCGACCGCGTCGCCGCGGGAGTCCACCGACACCTCCAGCAGGCCGCCCTCGCGGTTGTGCCGCGTGGCGTTCTCGACGAGGTTGCCGACCAGCTGACGCAGCAGCACGGCGTCCCCGCTGACCAGCGCCGGCACGGTGTCGGTGCGGACCGTCAGGTTGCGCGCGGCGGCGGCGGGTGCGGCCTCGTCCAGCGCGTCGTCGACCAGCGCGGCCAGGTCGATCGGGTCGTGCCGGTCCAGCCCGCGATCGCTCATGGCCAGGGCGAGCAGCCGGTTGACCAGCGCCTCGCTGCGGGCCAGCGCCTTGCGTTGGGTGGCCACCATCGCGCGCACCTGCGCCGGATCGTCGTAGCCGCCCTCCTCGCCGGTCACGTCCAGCGACGTGCGCATCACGGCCAGCGGCGTGCGCAGCTCGTGCGACGCGTGGGCGATGAACTGGCGCTGGGTGTCCCAGGCGTCCTGGAGCGGGCGGATCGCCCGGCCGGCCAGCAGCCAGCCGAGGCCCAGCGCGGCGATCGTGCTCAGGCCCAGCGCGATGGCGAACCACAGCAGCACCTGGTCGACGTTCTGTTCGTTGTCGCGCCGCAGCCGGGTCAGGATCTGGTCGGCCTCCGGCGGCGTGATCAGGGGCTGGGCCATCGGGCCCGCGGCGCCCGACTGCATGCGCGACACGAAGACGGCATCGCTGGGCCCGCTGAACTGCTCGCTCACCACGAAGAAGCTCACGCCCAGCAGGAGCGCGCCGAAGACGACGAAGAGCGACGCGTAGAGCAGCGTCAGGCGCAGGCGGATCGCCGGTGGCGAGCTGCCCGACCAGGCCCACTGCCTCATGGGGCCATCCGGTAGCCCGCGCCGACGACCGTCTCGATCGGGTCGGGCCGTCCGAGCTTGCGTCGCAGCCGCATGACCGTCACGCGCACCGTGTTGGTGAACGGGTCGGCGTGCTCGTCCCACACTCGCCGCAGCAGCTCCTCGCCGGAGATGACCGCGCCGTCGGCGCTCATCAGCACGCGCAGCACGCCGAACTCCTTGTTGTTGAGCTCGATCGGGTGGCCGGCCCGCACCGCGCGCAGGCACGCCTCGTCGAGCTCGAGGTCGCCGTGGCGCAGCACCGGCGGACGCAGCGGACCGCTGCGCCGGCCCAGCGCGGCGACGCGCGCGGCCAGCTCGGCGAAGGCGAACGGCTTGGGCAGGTAGTCGTCGGCGCCCAGCTCGAGGCCCTCGACGCGGTCGCGGATCGTGCCCGACGCGGTCAGCATGAGGATCTTCGCCGGGTTGCCGTGCTCCCGCAGCGTCCGGCACAGCTCGTCGCCGTGGACGTGCGGGAGGTCGCGATCGAGCACGACGATCTCGTAGTCGGTGACCAGCGCCTTGCGCAGCCCGTCCGCGCCGTCGAGCGACACGTCCACGGCCAGCCCACGACGGCGCAGCCCGCGCGCCACCAGCTCGGCCAGATCCGGCTCGTCCTCGACGATCAGCACGCGCATCGCGCGGCGCATCCTGACGAGAGCCGCATAACGCGCGCGTCACATCCGCCGTTGTCCGCTCCGACCCGCTATCCGGGCTCGATCGGACAACGACCGGGCCCGCGCGGCCCCTCACTCCGGCGGTTGTCCGCTCCGACCCGCTATCCGGGCTCGATCGGACAACGACCGGGCGAGGGAGGCGGCAACGGTCTCCGGGGCGTGGTCCACCTGGGTGTCGTTGAAACGGAGCACGGTGTAACCGGCGGCGCTCAGGCGCGCGTCGCGCGCGTAGTCGCGCTCGCGGGCGGCCCATGTGCCGTGAAACGCGGACGTGTCGGCCTCAGCAACCAGGCGATGGCCCGGCCACAGCAGATCGACCTCGAGTCCCTCGAGCGGTTGGTTGAGCAGCGGCGTCGGCAGCCCGTACCGCGCACACAGCTCGACGAGGCGGTCCTCGAAGTCGGAGCGGCTGAGCGGCTGACCCGGTCGATGCGCGGCGGCGATCGCGGCGAACGCTCGCGTGCCGCGTCGGTGCGGGTGGGTGGCGATCAGCCGATCGACCTCGGCACGGTCGAGCAGCCCGAGCTCGGCGGCCTGGCCGTAGGCGCGCCGAACCTTGCGCAACGGCAGAACGAAGGTCAGGTCGAGCAGCGTGCGCTCGACCGTCGTCACCGGGATGACCCCGTGGAGTGTCACGTCGGCGTCCGGATCCAGCGAGCGGTAACGGTGCACCCGCACGCCCGGCGGATGCACCCGCCCACCCGTGGCGGGGCGGGTCACGTGGATCAAGCGTGGGTGGTAGCCACGCACCTCCCACAGCACCGCAGCGCTCCCGTGGCTGAGGGCGGCTCCAGCGCCGCAGGCCCAGGTCGCGGCGAGCCAGCGCCCGTGCTGGTCCAGCGCACCGTGCCCCACCGCGTAGACGCCGCGGTGGACATCGATCAGCCGGCCGTTGGCCAGCCAGCGTCCGATCTTCGTCGTCGAGAATCCGAGCGCGAGCAGTTGCGCCCTCGTCACGACCCCGTGTTGTTGTCCGGCGAGCGCGGCGACGCGCCGGCCGTTGTCTTGTTTGTCCCGCATACCGGGTCTTAGGCGGCAACGGCCGGAGTCTCGCCCCCGTAACAGCGGTGTTGCAGCGAGCGTCGGTGACACCGGGGTGTTATCGGGCCCGGCCTACGGTCGCCGGTCATGGACACCAAGACCTTTCAGACCGCTGGTGCCGGTGCGGTCGCCACCCTGCTGGTCACGCTGTGCGCCTGCGGCTCGAGCGGCGGCTCGGGTCCGGGGACCGCCACGACCGCCTCGGCGGCGGACAAGCAGGAGGCGGCATTGAAGTGGGCCGCGTGCATGCGCGAGCACGGCGTCGACATGCCCGATCCCGAGGTCGACGCCAAGGGCCGGATGCGCGTGCGGATGAACGGCGGCAACGGCGTCGATCCGGAGGTGGCCCAGAAGGCGTGCAGCGGCCTGATGGACAAGATCGGCCCGGCGAGCCTGACGCCCGAAGAGCGCCAGGCGGCCGAGCAGGCGATGCTCGAGTTCGCGCAGTGCATGCGCGACCACGGTCAGGACATCCCAGACCCCGTGCCCGGCCAGGGCATCCGGATCCGGCGCCCGCGCAACGACCCCAGCTTCGACGCGGCCCAGAAGGCCTGCCAGGACAAGCTGCCCCAGCCGGGCGGGGATGACGAGCAATGAGGCCGGCGTTGCTGATCGCCGCCGGCGGGGCGCTCGCGCTGGCCGGCTGTGGCGGGGGCGAGCCGGCCGCGACCACCGGGGTGGCGACCACCCAGACCGCCACCGTGCAGCGCACCACGCTGATCTCCCGCGAGAGCGTTCCGGGAACGCTGGGCTACGCGGGCAGCCGCGCGGTGCTCGACCGCCTGGCCGCCGCGGCCCCGGGAACCGTCACCGCGACCGCACCCGAAGGCGCGCGGCGCAGGCGCGGCGAAGCGCTCTACCGCCTCGACGGCCAGGCGGTGCGCCTGCTCTACGGCGACACGCCCGCCTACCGGGCGCTCTCCTGGGGCACCGAGGGCGCGGACGTCGCCCAGTTGGAGCGCAACCTCGACGCGCTCGGCTACGACCCGGGCAGCGTCGACGACACGTTCGACGGCGACACCTACGACGCCGTCGTCGCCTGGCAGAAGCACGTCGGCTGGACGCAGACCGGGCGCGTCGAGCTGGGCCAGGTCGTGTTCCTGCCCGGGCCGCGGCGCATCGGCGACGTGACCGCCCAGCGCGGCGACCTGGTCAGCGCCGGCACCCAGGTGATGACGACGACGACCCCGCGCCGCTCGGTCACCGTCGACCTCGACGCGCAGTACCAGGACCTCGTCCACGCCGGCGACGACGTCGTGGTCACGCTGCCGGCGGGCGACGACGTCAAGGGGCACGTCAGCTCCGTCGGCGCGGTGGCCGAGTCCGCCGCCGCCAGCGAGGACCCGGCCGACGACCCGGCCGCCGACACGAGCGCCACGGTCAAGCTGCGCATCGCGCTGGACCACGACCGGGCGGCCGGGCGGCTCGACGGCGCGCCCGTGTCCGTCGGCCTGGCCGCCGAGGTCAGCCCGGACGCGCTCGCGGTTGCGGTCACCGCGCTGCTGGCCAAGCCGGGCGGCGGGTTCGCCGTCGACCTCGTCGACGGAACGACCACGCGGCGGGTCGCCGTCGAGGTCGGGCAGTTCGCCGACGGCCTGGTGGCCATCACCGGCGGCCCGCTGCACGAGGGCGACCAGGTGGTGGTTCCCGATGGCGTCTGAGCCCGTGCTCGAGCTGGAGGCGGTCGGCAAGGTCTATCCCGGCCCGGTGCAGGTGCTCAGCGACGTCTCGCTGACCGTGGACGCCGGCGAGCTGGTGGCGATCGTCGGGCCGTCGGGCTCGGGGAAGTCGACGCTGCTGCACATCATGGGCACGCTCGATCGGGCCACCACCGGAACCGTGCGCGTGGCCGGCCGCGACGTGACGGCGATGAGCGACCCGCAGCTGGCCGCCTTGCGCGCGCGCCACATCGGCTTCGTCTTCCAGCAGTTCTTCCTGCTCGACGGGCTGACCGCGCTGGACAACGTCGCCCAAGGGCTGCTGTACGCCGGCGTGCCGCACCGCGAGCGGCGCACGCACGCCGCGCGGGCGCTGGAGCGCGTCGGCCTGGACCACCGCCTCCATCACCGCCCCAACGAGCTGTCCGGCGGCGAGCGACAGCGCGTGGCCATCGCCCGCGCGCTGCTGGCCCGCCCGGCGATCGTCTTCGCCGACGAGCCGACCGGCAACCTCGACAGCGCCTCGGGCGCGCGCGTGCTGGAGCTGCTGCGCGACCTGCACGACGACGGCACGACGATCGCCGTCATCACCCACGACCGCGACCTCGCCGCACAGCTGCCCCGGCGCATCGAGCTGCTCGACGGGCGGGTGGTCGCGTGCGTCTGACCCCGAGCCGCCTGCTGGCCGCCGACGTGGTGCGCGTCGGCGCCGTCGGCCTGCTCTCGCGTCGCCTGCGCGCCGCGCTGTCGGCGCTGGGCATCGCGATCGGCATCGCCTCGATGGTGGCCGTGCTGGGGATCAGCGAGTCGTCCAAGGCCGACCTCCTGGCCCAGCTGGATCGCCTGGGCACCAACCTGCTGACCGTCGGCCCGGGCCAGTCGATGTTCGGCGAGGACGCCACGCTGCCCGACACCGCGCGCGCCTCGCTCAGCCGCGTCGACGGGGTGGCCGGCTCGGCCTCGATCGAGCTGCTGTCGGGCATCACCGTGCGCCGCACGTCGCTCATCCCCGACGAGCAGACCAGCGGCGTCGGCGTGTACGCGGCGACGGCGAACCTGCAGACGCTGATGGGGGCGACGCTGGCCGCGGGCCGCTTCCTGGACGCGGCCGTGTCGCGCTTGCCCACCGTCGTGCTCGGCGCCACCGCGGCCCGGCGCCTGGGCATCACCCAGCCGGGCGTGAACGTGACGATCGACGGGCAGCCGTGGACGGTGATCGGGATCCTGGACCCCGTCACGCTTGACGAGTCGCTGGACACCGCGGCGCTGGTCGGCACCGACATGGCCGAACGCGAGCTGGACGCGGACGGCTCGCCGACGAAGATCTACCTGCGCACCGACGACGACCGCGACATCGCGGCGGTCCGCGCGGTCGCGGGCGCCACCGCCAACCCGGAGAACCCCGAGGAGGTCGACGTGGCGCGGCCTTCGGATGCGATCGAGGCGCGGGCGGCGGCGCGCACCGCCTTCACCTCGCTGTTCCTCGGTCTGGGCGCGGTCGCGCTGCTGGTCGGCGGCGTGGGCATCGCCAACGTGATGGTCATCTCGGTGCTCGAGCGCCGCTCGGAGATCGGCCTGCGCCGGGCCATCGGCGCGACCCGCCGCCACGTGGCCGAGCAGTTCCTGTGCGAGTCGCTGATCCTGGCCACGCTGGGCGGCGTGGCCGGTGCGCTGCTGGGCGCCGGCGTGACGATCGCCTACGCCGTCAGCCGGGACTGGGCGGTCGTGGTGCCGGCCTACGCGCTGGCCGGCGGGGTGGCCAGCGCGCTGATCATCGGCGCCGTCGCCGGCCTGTATCCGGCCACGCGGGCGGCGCGGCTGGCGCCGACGGAGGCGTTGCGCGGCGCCTGACCCGGTATACCCCGCAGTGTGACCCAACCCGCACGGCCCATCGATCCCGGCGTGACGATCGGTCACGTCCACCTGCGCACCTCGGACATCGAGAACCCGCGCCGCTTCTACGTCGACCTGCTCGGCTTCCACGTCGTCGAGGAGCTGCGCGACGTGCCGGGGTGGGGCACGACCGGCGACGTGCTGTTCCTGGCCGCCGGCGGCTACCACCATCACCTCGGGTTCAACACGTGGAAGTCGGGCGGTGGGCCGCCGCAGCCCGACGGCGTCGCCGGCCTGCATCACGTCGCGATCAACTACCCGACACGGGCCGGCCTGGCCGACGCGCTGCGCCGCCTGCAGGCCGCCGACTGGCCGCTGCGCCAGCTGTCCGATCACGGCACCCACGAGGCGATCTACGTCACCGATCCCGACGGCAACGACGTCGAGCTGGCCTGGGATCGCCCGGTGGACCTGTGGCCCCGCGACGAGAACGGGCGCGTGACGATGGGCTTCGGCGATCTCGACGTGGAGGGCCTGCTGGCCGAGGTCGAGGAAGAGGGCGGCGCGCACTGAGCCGCGGGCCGTACCTTGCAGGTACGGCTCTGTACTCGTAGGGTACGCATGGTCCCATGGCGTCCCTGGTCGGAGAGCACCCGGAGGTCGAGCCCCTGCTGGAGGCGCGTGACGGCGCCCAGCGCGCGCGGCTGCTGGAGGCGATGACGCAGGTCGTCGGCGAGAAGGGCTACGCCGCCGCCACAGTGGCCGACGCCGTCCGCGCCGCCCGCGTCTCGCGCGGGACCTTCTACGCGCTGTTCGCCTCCAAGGAGGCGTGTTTCCTGGACGCCTACCGCCACGGCGTCGACGTGCTCGACGAGCGCATCGACGCCGCCGTGCGCGCGACCGACGGCGACTGGCGGGCCAAGCTGCGCGCCGGCATGCGCGCCTACCTGGCCGAGCTGGACGCCGAGCCGCGCTTCGCCCGCGCGCACCTGTTCGAGATCCACGTCGCCGGACCGGCGGCCGGGGTCGCGCGCGACGTGACCATCCGGCGCTTCGCCCAGCGCTACCGCGCGTCGTTCGCCGCCGCCGGCGACCGCGCGCCGCTGCCCAGCGACGACGCCCTCTTCGTCCTCTCGGCCGGGGTCGACCAGCTCGTCTGCGCGCACATGCGCCAGGGCGGGTCGGCCTCCGAGCTCGAGGACACCCTCGTCGACACCGCCACCACCCTGGGGAGACCATGGACCTGACCTTCGACGACGCCGAGACCGCGTTCCGCGACGAGCTGCGGACGTGGCTGGAGGCGCACGCGCCCGGCGACGAGCCGACCACCGAGGACGCGCACTGGCACTGGCGGCGCGAGTGGCAGCGCACGATGGCCGCCGACCGCTGGGCCGGCGTGCACTGGCCGCCGGAGTACGGCGGGCGCGGCGCCACGCTGACCCAGTCGGCGATCTTCTTCGAGGAGCTGGGCCGCAGCGGCGCCCCGCTGCCCGCCGACGTGCTCGGCCTCCTGCTGGCCGGCCCGACGCTGATGGTGTGGGGCAGCGACGCCCAGAAGGAGCGCCTGCTCCCGACGATCCTCGACGGCAGCGAGCCGTGGTGCCAGGGCTTCTCCGAGCCCGACGCCGGCTCCGACCTGGCCGCGCTGAAGACGCGCGCGGTCGAGGACCCCGAGACGGGCGAGTGGGTCGTCACCGGTCAGAAGGTGTGGACCAGCGGCGCGCAGTGGGCCAAGTGGTGCATGCTCGTCGCACGCACCGACGCCGACGCGCCGCGCAAGCACCAGGGCCTGACCTACTTCGTGCTCGACATGGAGCAGCCCGGCGTCGAGGTCGTGCCGCTGCGGCAGATCACCGGCGAGTCCGAGTTCAACGAGCTCTTCCTCCAGGAGGCGCGCGTGCCCGCCGAGAACGTTGTCGGCGGCGTCGGCAACGGCTGGAAGGTGGCGATGACGACGCTCATGAACGAGCGCTCGGGGCTGGCCTTCTTCCTGCAGGTGCGCATGCGCCAGCAGCTGGACAAGCTGATCAGCGCGGCCGCTGCGCGCGGCCTGCTCGACGATCCGTCGATCGCCGAGCGCCTGGGCGAGATGCACGTCCGCACCGAGGTGCTGCGCCTGACCGCCTATCGCGGCCTGACCGCGATCGAGAAGCACGGCCAGCCCGGCCCCGAGGGGTCGCTGACCAAGTGGATGTGGTCGGACACCAACCAGCAGCTCACGCAGCTGGCCGTCGACGTGCTGGGCGACGAGGCCCTGGCCACCGACTCGCCGTGGGCCTTCGAGCTGCTGCGCGCGCGCGGCAACTCGATCGAGGGCGGCACGACCGAGATCCTCAAGAACATCGTCGCCGAGCGCGTGCTCGGCCTCCCCCGGATGCGCTGAGCAGGAGCCACGAGACCATGAACTTCGACTTCTCCGAGGACCAGTACGAGATCAAGCGCACCGCGCGCGACCTGCTGGCGTCCCGATCGGCGTTCTCCGCCGTGCGCACCGCGGCCGAGAGCGGCACCCCTGATCCGGCGCTGTGGGCCGAGCTGTCCGAGCTGGGCTGGCCCGGCATCGCCATCGCCGAGGCGCACGGCGGCCAGGGCCTGGGTCTGGTCGAGCTGTCGGTGCTGCTGGAGGAACTGGGCTACGCCGTCGCGGTCACGCCCCTGTTCGGCAGCGTGCTGGCCGCGCTGGCCATCGAGCATGGCGGCGACGACGCCCAGCGCGAGCGCTGGCTGCCCGGCCTGGCCGACGGCAGCATGCGCGGCGCCCTCGGCCCCGCGGCGGGCATCGTGCCCGACGCGCCCGGCGCCGACGTGCTCGTGCTCGTCGAGGGCGACAGCGCACGCGTCGTCGCCGCGGCCGATGCGCGCATCGAGCCCGTGGCCACGATCGACCCGACGCGCGCCTACGGCCGCGTGGAGACGAGCGCTGCCGAGGCGCTGGGTGGCGACGTCGCCGCCGGCATCGACCGCGCGGCCGTCGCCGTCTCGGCCGAGCTGGTGGGCATCAGCCAGCGCGCGCTGGACATGACCCTGGCCTACGTCAAGGAGCGCAAGCAGTTCGACATCCCCGTCGGCGCGTTCCAGGCCGTCAGCCACCGCTGCGCGCAGATGCTGCTGGGCGTCGAGTCGGCCCGCAGCGCGACGTACTTCGCCGCCTGGGCGGCCGATGCCGATCCGGACCGCCTGGCCGAAGGCGCCTCGCTGGCCAAGGCCGCGGCGTCGGAGGCGGGGCGCGACGTGACCGCGTCGGCGATCCAGGCCCACGGCGGAATCGGGTTCACCTGGGAGGCTGACGTACACTGGCTGTACAAGCGCGCGCAGCTCGACGCGGCGCTGCTCGGGGGAGCCGGGACGCACCGCGCCCGTGTCGCCCGACTGGTGTCACGGAGACTTCACACGATCGACGCATGATCAGCCCGGCGGTCGGGCAAAGTTGCCGCGCGACACTCTTTCGGGGTCCTTGAGGGAGGCTTGAGGATCGGCCGCTGTCCTGTAGGAGCACACATGACCGACCGTCCTGACATCGAGCACACGCAGGTTCTGAGCTCTCGCGAGCTGGAGCGGGCCGCCTTCGCGGTGGCCACGCCCGCGCCCGGGCGCTACCTCGCGGTGCAGACCGGCACCGACCTCGTGGCCCTGCCCCTGCATCCCGGTGCGATCACCCGCATCGGGCGGGGGCTGAGCGCCGACGTCCACATCGACGACGCATCCGTCTCGCGCCGCCACGCGCGCGTCGTCGAGCGCTCCGGCCGCGCCTGGCTGCTGGATGACCGCTCGATGAACGGCACGTGGGTCAACGGCGAGCGCGTGGACGCCGCGATCCTCTCCAACGGCGACGAGATCGTGCTCGGCCGCGTGGTGCTGCGCTTCGTCGAGGTTGCCGTCGAGCAGGCGCCGGCCGCCGACGGCCAAGCCGCCGGGTAGCGCCTCCCGCGGCTCGGGCCGCTCCTTGAACATCCGCGTTTCTTGTGCCACGATTTCGGTGCAGGAAACAGCAACGTTCCCAAGCAGGGGGAGAGAATGCGGAAGTTCGTAGCGCTCGGGGGAGCGCTGGTGGTCGCGTGCGTCGTCGCCGCCGTCGCGTACGCCCAAGGGGCCAACAACGTCTACAGCGTGCAGGGTGACGTCTCGCCGGCCAAGGGCGCCAGCAAGGCCAAGCCGCTGCCGATCGAGCTGAAGTTCAGCTTCCAGGTGAAGTCGTCGACCGGCGGGCGGCCCGCGCCGATCAAGACCTACTCGATCGGGTTCTACGGGGGCACGTCCAACGGGGGTCCGTTCCCCAAGTGCACCGCCGCGCAGATCAACGCCGCCCAGAGCGACTCGGGGTGCCCGAAGGGCTCCAAGGTGGGCAGCGGCAAGGTCATCAACGTGGCCGGCTCGGCCAGCGACCCGACCGACACGTCGATCCCGTGCAACCTGGATCTGACGATCTACAACGCGGGCGTCAACCGCGCCGCGCTGTACCTCGACGGTGCGCCGCCCGACTGCGTGATCGGCATCCACCAGGCGCTGGACGGCAAGTTCGTCAGCGCGTTCGGGGGCAAGGGGCAGGCGCTGCAGTTCGACGTGCCCGCCAACCTGCTGCACCCGATCTCCGGGCTCGACAACGCCCAGAGCGACATCACGTCGACGATCGACAAGGTCACCACGAAGGTCAAGGGCAAGACGCAGGGGTACTTCCAGATCACCCAGGCCTGCCCGAGCAGCCGCAAGGTCCCGGTCGAGGTCACCTTCACGACCGAGGACGGCAACACCCAGAAGGCCAGCGACGACGTCACCTGTCGTCCCTGAGCCGACCGTCAGCTGACGAGCAGCGCGCCCGGTCCGCCGTCCGGGCGCGCTGGTCTCAGCACCGGCGCGCTAGGCGCCGGGCGCGGACTCGTAGCCCGCGATGACCAGCGAGGTGGCGATCTCGTCGCCGCCGGACTTCCCGTCGGCCAGGCGCTTCGCGCTCTGGGCCTGCAGCTCGCCGGCCCGCTCGACCAGCTGGTTGAGCTGCTCGGTCAGCTCGCCCCACGCCTGCGCGTCGAGCGCCAGGTGGGTGACCGTCGCGTGACGGTCCTCGTGGCTGTCGAACGTGCCTGCCTTGAACGCCTTGGCGATGTCGCCGATGGCCTCCTCGACGACCACGCCGGACAGCTCGCCGCGGATCGACGCCGGGAGCTTCTTGAAGGCGCTCTCGTCCAGGCGGGCGCGGGTCAGCGCGCGGTAGTAGTGCTCGATCGCGCCGCGCCGCTGCGCGGTGTCGACGAGCTCGATGCAGCCGAGCTCGAGCAGCGCCTTGACGTGGTAGCTGACGTTGCCCAGGGGCTCGCCGAGCTCGCGCGACAGCTCGTTCGGGCTGGCCACGCCCTCGTTGAGTCGGTTGAGGACGCGGGCGCGCAGCGGGTGCGCCAGCGCCTTGGCCATCCGCGTCTCCAGGTCCTGTTCGGAGCGCGGGATGCGGACGGTCGTGGTCGGGGTGGAGGGGGTCACAGCGGAGAAGTCTCCCTTGGATGACGGAGGAAAGGCACGATGACCATACCGATCCCCTCGGAAACGCTCAATCGGTCAACGATGGCCACCCGAAATCGGTTAATGGTGCAAAGAATGCCCAGCAAACGGGCGAAAACGGGCCATTCGAGCAACTGGACGAACAGCGGATGCGCGGTCATCGCAAACGGCGTCCGAGCACGCGCAGCCAGTCGCCCTCCGTCGACAGGACGACGTGCTGGACACGCGCGCGACGCAGTTCGTCGGCGACCGCGGCGCGGTCCTCGCGCGCGGCTTGGGCGAAGCGGTCGCGCAGCCGCTTGCTGCCCGTGTCGACCTCGATGCGCTGACCGCTCTCGGGGTCGATCAGGGCCAGCGGGCCGACGGACGGGAGCGTCTCCTCGCGGGGATCGCGGATCTCGACGACGAGCAGCGAGTGCTTGGCGCCCAGGGCGGACAGCGCCGGGCGCCAGTCGCGCGGACCGCGCAGGTCGGAGATGACGACGATCAGGCCGGGGTTCGAGGTCAGCTTGCGCAGCCGGGCCAGCGTGCGGGCCAGCGCAGAGGGGTGGCCGGGATGCGACGGCACGGTGCCGTCGATCGCGACGCCCTCCTCGAGCACGCGCCGCACGCCGGCCAGCGCGCCGCGCCCGCCGCGCGGGGGCACCAGCCGATCGGTGGCCGAGCCGCAGGTGGCCAGCCCGATGCGCCCGCCGTGGTGCAGGGCCAGCCGCGTCACCACCAGCGCGGTGCCCTCGGCCACGTCGGACTTCAGGCGGTCGGCCGTGCCGAAGGCCATCGACGGCGACACGTCGAGCACCATCCAGGTGGTCAGCGCCTTCTCCGGCACGTACTCGCGCACGTGCGGGATCCCGGTGCGCGCGTAGGCGAACGGATCCAGCGTGCGCACATCGTCGCCGGGGACGTACGGGCGCAACTGGGCCAGCTCGGTGCCCCGGCCCAGGCCGGGGCCCATGCGGTCACCCGGCAGCTGGCCCGCGGCGCGGCGCGCGACCGACAGCTGGAGCGAGTCGATCAGCGGGGCCGGCAGCGGCCCCGGGCCCTGGCGACCCGGGGGCGGGGCCAGGTGCCCGACGGCGGATGCCGCTGGGCTCATGCCGCGAAGCGCTCGCCCGCGGGCGCGTCGCTGCGGCGGCGCTCACCGGCCGGCAGCGGGATCGACTCGATCACGCGCGACAGGATGTCGTCGGCGCTGACGCCCTCGGCCAGCGCGTCGTAGGACAGCACCAGGCGGTGGCGCAGCACGTCGGCGGCCAGGTCGCGCACGTCGGCGGCGACGACGTGGCGGCGGCCGCGCAGGACGGCCAGCGCGCGCGCGGAGTGCACCAGGCCGATCGGGCCACGGGGGCTGGCGCCGTACTCGATGAACGGCGACAGGTCCGACAGGCCGTGCTCGGCCGGGCGGCGCGTGGCGTCGGCCAGGCTGACCGCGTAGCCGACGACGTCGCGATCGACGAACACCTCGGCCACCGTGCGCCGGTGCGCCTCCAGGTCGCCCAGGTCCAGGCGCTGTTCGACGGCGACCGGCCCGCGCAGCGAGCGACCGACCACGGAGGCCTCCTCGCCCGGCGTCGGGTAGCCGACCATCAGCTTGAACAGGAAGCGGTCGACCTGCGCCTCGGGCAGCGGATACGTGCCCTCGGACTCGATCGGGTTCTGCGTGGCCATGACCAGGAACGGCGTGGGCACCGCGTACGTGTTGCCGCCGATCGTCACCTGCTGCTCCTGCATGACCTCCAGCAGGGCCGACTGCACCTTGGCCGGCGCGCGGTTGATCTCGTCGGCCAGCACCAGGTTGCCGAACACGGGACCGAGCTCGACGTCGAAGCCCGTGCCGTCGGCCTTCAGCACGCGGGTGCCGACGAGGTCGGCGGGCACCAGATCCGGCGTGAACTGCACGCGCTTGAACGTGCCGCCGATGGCCTCGGCCAGCGTCTTGACGGTCAGCGTCTTGGCGAGCCCCGGAACGCCCTCGAGCAGCACGTGTCCGCCGGCCAGCAGCGCGACGAGCAGGCGCTCGAGCATCGCATCCTGGCCCACGATCACACGCTTGACCTCGAACAGGACCTCCTCGAGCGCGTCGCGGGGGGTCGGCTCGGGCCGTGCCGCGTGGGTGGGTTCTTCAGAGCTCATGGTCGGAACCTGCCATACCCCGTGTCAGCTCGGGATAAGTCTCGCGCAACGTTTACTCCTGGCTTACGGCGTGATCTGATCCTGTTCTCCGTATGCGCGTACTAGTCGCCGAGGATGAACGCCGGGTCGCCGACGCGGTCGTGCGCGGGCTGCGCCGCGAGGGCCTGGCCGTGGATCACGCGCCCGACGGGGCCGAGGCGCTGTACAAGGCGCGCGTGCACGACTACGACGTCGTCGTGCTGGACCGCGACCTGCCCGAGATGCACGGCGACGACGTGTGCCGCGCGCTGGCCGCCGAGCAGCCCGACACGAAGGTCCTGATGCTGACCGCGTCGGGGACGCTGGACGATCTCGTCGACGGCCTCGCGCTCGGCGCCGACGACTACCTGGCCAAGCCGTTCGCGTTCGCCGAGCTGGTCGCCCGCGTCCACGCGCTGGCCCGCCGCAACGTGCGCGCCCGCCCGCCGGTGCTCAGCGCCGGCGGCGTCGAGCTGGACCCGGCCCGGCGCACGGTGACCCGCGACGGCGAGACGGTCGAGCTGACGCCCAAGGAGTTCGGCGTGCTCGAGGTCCTGATGCAGGCCGACGGCGCCACCGTCTCGGCCGAGGAGCTGCTGCAGCGGGTGTGGGACGAGCATGCCGACCCGTTCACCAACGCGGTGCGCATGACGGTCATGACGCTGCGCCGCAAGCTCGGCGACCCGCCGGTGGTCCACACGGTCGTGGGCGCCGGCTACCGGGTGTGACGCACCGGCCCGGACTGCACCTGTCGGTCCGCACGCGGCTGACCGCGCTGTACGCGGCGCTGTTCGGCGTCGCGGGCGCGCTCCTGCTGGGCATCAGCTACTGGCTCGTCGCGCGGCACTTCCACCGCACGCTGCCCACCGACGTGGCCAACGACACGCTCGCCGACCTGCGCAGCCAGTACGCGCTGGCGCTGATCGGCACCCTGCTGGTCGCCGTCGCGCTCGGCTGGGTCGTGGCCGGGCGCCTGCTGCGGCCGCTGGCCGAGATCACCGCGACCGCGCGGCGCGTCTCCCAGGACCAGCTCGACGACCGCATCGCGCTGGGGGGCCCGCACGACGAGCTGCGCGAGCTGGCCGACACGTTCGACGAGATGCTCGATCGCGTGGCCGCCGGGTTCTCGGCCCAGAAGCGCTTCGTGGCCAACGCCTCGCACGAGCTGCGCACGCCGCTGACCGTGATGCGTGCCGAGGTCGACGTCACGCTGGCCGATCCCGATGCCGACGTGGCCGAGCTGCGCGCGATGGGCGAGACCGTGCGCGAGGCCACGATCGAGTGCGAGCAGCTGCTGGAGAGCCTGCTGATGCTGGCCCGCAGCGAGGCGGGCGTCGAGCGGCGCGCCCCCGTCGATCTGGCCGCGGCGTCGCGGCGGGCGATCGAGCAGCGCGCCGGCGAGGCGCTCGAGCACGAGGTCCAGGTGCGCTTCGCGGGGCCGGCCCAGGAGCTCGTCGTCGAGGGCGACCCGCGGCTGCTGGAGCGGCTCGTGGCCAACCTGGTCGACAACGCGGTGCGCCACAACGTGACCGGCGGCTGGGCGACGGTCGAGCTGCGCGCCACCGGCTCGGATGCCCTGCTGACGGTGTCCAACGGCGGCGCGCCGGTGCCGGCCGAGTCGGCGGCGCGGCTGCTGGAGCCGTTCCAGCGTCTGGGTGGGCGGGCCGGGTCTGGCGACGGGCCGCCCGGCGCCGGCCTGGGCCTGTCGATCGTGCGGTCGGTGGCCACCGCTCACGGCGGCAGCGTCGACGTGCGGGCGCGGCCGGGCGGCGGCCTGGAGGTGTCGGTGCAGCTGCCCGGCGTCAGTACTGCAGATCCGACGCCGGCTTCGTCGCCGTCGGACGATGCTCACGCGGGCAGTCCCGCTTCACATCGAAGCTGACCGGGGTGCTGTTGTGCACCGGCGCGGGCTGATGCGTGGCGGCGGCCAGCGTGCTGTCCATCGCCGCGACGTTGGAGAAGGACAGGCCGACGAGGGCGACGCCGGCGCCGGCGACACACGCCACAGTGGCGGTGCGCAGCGCGGAAGGGGAAGGCAGGCCAAGCATGGGCCTCTCACAGGGAACTGCACGGTCCTCAAGCCCCTCTTAAGACCGCGCCAACGTCATCGAGGAGCGGTCGGCGCGCTCAGCCCAGCCAGTCCCACAGCCGGCGCGCGGCGGGGGCCGGCGCGGGCCGGGGCCGGCGGACCGCGCGCAGCACGCGCACGAGCTCGGCGCCGCTGACCGGCAACGCGACGAGCGTGCCCGCCTGCACCTCGGCCTCGGCCGCGCGGCGGGAGACCAGCGTGAAGCCACCGTCGAGGACCGCCCGCTTGAGCGACTGGCTGCTGGCCGCCTCCAGCGACGGCGTCAGCTCGACGCCGGCCTCGCCCAGCGCGGCGAGCGCGACGGCCCGCGTGCCCGAGCCCGCCTCACGGGTCAGGAACGACTCGCCGGGCAGCGCGGTGGCCGGCACGGACCGCCGGCGCGTCCACGGGTGGCCGGCGGCCACGACGCAGACGATCTCGTCGCGCAGCAGGTCGAGCGTCTGGAGGCCGTCGAGGCGGTCGAGCCCCTCGACGAAGCCGATCTCGGCGTCGCCCTCGCGGACCGCGGCGAGCACCGCCGCGGAGTTGATGATGTCCACGCGGGCGCGCACGTCGCCGGCGGCGGCGCGAAACGCGGTCAGCCAGCCAGGCAGCAGGAACTCGCCGATCGTGTGGCTGGCGGCCAGGCGCAGCACCGGCGCGCGGTCGCGCTCGCCGTGCAGCACGGCCTCGGCCCGCAGGAGCGCGCCGAGCGCCTCGCGCGCCTCGGGGTAGAGCAGCCGCCCGGCGTCGGTCGGGCGTACGCCGAACCGCCCGCGTTCCAGCAGGGCGAGCCCCACGCGCGCCTCGAGCGCGCGGATCCGCTTGGTCGCCGCCGACTGCGTCAGGGCCAGCGCCTCGGCCGCGCCCTGGACCGAGCCGGTCTCGACCGCGGCCACGAACGCGGCCAGGTCGCGCCCGGAGAGCGGCTCGGCGAAGCGGTCCAGGGTGGATTCCATTCTGGAATACGTTAGGGCCCAGGTCGACTGGTTCGCGCGCCCTCAGACCGGGAGCATCGCTGGCGTGTCGACTGCCCGTCTTGACCCTGGTCCGGCGTTTCGGGCATCCGGCGCCGCCCGCCGGGCAGCCAGCGTGCTGCCCGGCCTGGGCGCCGTCGCCGCGGTCGTCGCCCTGGCCTGGGCCGGCGCGCAGCTGTGGACCGGCCTGAGCGCGGCGATCCTGGCCATGGGCCTCGGGGCGATCGCGGCGCCGTTCGTGCGCCGGGCGCCGGCCACCGCCGGTGGGATCGCCGTCGCCGGCACCACGCTCCTGCGCGGCGGGATCGTGCTGCTCGGGCTGTCGATCTCGCTGGGCGACCTGCGCAGCCTCGGCGCCGCCGGCCTGGCCATCGCCGCCGGCACGCTCGTGGCCACGCTGGTGGCCACCCGCCTGCTGGCGCCCCGGCTGGGGGTGGCCGACGACCTGGCGCTGCTGATCGGGGCGGGCAGCGCGATCTGCGGCGCGTCGGCGATCGCCGCGATGCAGCCGCTGGCCCGGGCGCGCGACGAGGACGTCGGCTACGCCGTGGCCACCGTCACGGTGTTCGGCACGATCGCGATGGTCGCGGTGCCGCTGGTCGGGCCCGCGCTCGGCCTGTCGGCCGATGCGACCGGGCTGTGGGCCGGCGCGTCGATCCACGAGGTCGCGCAGGTCGCCGGCGCGGGCGCCGCGATCTCGGCCGCCGGGCTGAAGCTGGCCACGCTGGTCAAGCTGGCCCGCGTCGCGCTGCTGGCGCCCGCGGTGGCGGCGATGTCCACCGGCGCCCGCGGTCGCCGCCGGGGCCTTGGCGTGCCCCCGTTCCTCCTGGGCTTCGTCGCCTGCGTCGTGGCGCGCTCGCTCGTCGCGCTGCCGCCCGCGCTGCTCGACGCCGCGCACCTGGCCAGCGGCCTGCTGCTGGCCGCGGGCCTGGCCGCCCTGGGCCTGCGGGTCGACGCGCGCGCCCTGCGCGCCGCGGGCCCGCGTCCGCTGGCGCTCGGGCTGGCCGCCTCGCTGACCGCCTCGGCGGTGGCGCTGGGCCTCGTGCTCGCGCTCGGCTGACCCCTAGCCTGTACCGCCGTGCCGCTGTCCGTCCAGCTGGGCATCGTCATGGCGCTGATCACCGCGTGCATGTCGATCATCGGCTTTCTGCTCAAGCACCGCGGCGCGGTGTTGGCCCCGGACGTGGACATGCGCCACCCGCTGCGCTCCACGATCGACCTGTTCCGCTCGCCGATCTACCTGATCGGCTGCGTCGTGGCCACGACCTCCTGGGGCTTCCACGTGGCCGCGCTCGCGCTCGCGCCGATCTCGGTCGTCCAGTCGGTGATCGCCGGCGGCCTCGTGCTGCTGACGGTGTTCGCCTCCAAGCTGTTCGGCCAGGAGGTGACGCGGCGCGAGTGGATCGGGGTCGCGCTGACCGCGGCCGGCCTGGCCTTCCTGGCCGCCACGCTGGAGGGCACGGCCGACTCGGCCCACGCCGACTACGAGACCGCGACGCTGGCCGGCTACGTCGGGCTGGCCACGGTCGTCGGCCTGGTGCTGGTGCCGCTGGCCCGCTACCGGCCGCGCGACGGCATGATCCTGGCCGTCTCCGCCGGCCTGCTGTGGGGCGGCTCGGACATCGCGATCAAGGCGCTCAGCGACCACACCGACGACGGCCTCGGCGTGCTGCTGAACCCGTTGGCGCTGGTCATCCTCGTGCTCTCGCTCGTCGGCCTGCTGGTGTCCGCCCGCTCGCTGCAGTTGGGCCCGGTGGTGCCCGTCATCACCGTCACCAGCGCCACCGCCAACGTCTTCACGATCGCCGCGGGCCCGATCGTCTTCGGGGAGCCGATGCCCGCCGACACGCTCGGCGTCGTCGTGCGCGTGCTCGCGTTCGTGCTGGTCATCGCCGCGGCCGCGCTGACCCCGCCGCCGATCCCGCCGGAGGTGCAGCGGGCGTGAGCGAGGTGCTCTACGAGCCGATCGACGCTGACCGCGTGCACGCGACCGCGCTGACCCGCGGGCCCTGGGACCCGGGCGCCGAGCACGGCGGCGCGCCGGCCGCGCTGCTGGGCCGGGCGATCGAACGCACCGAGCCCGGCGCGGACCTGCGCGTCGCGCGCGTGACGATGGAGCTGCTGCGCCCGGTGCCGCTGGGTGAGCTGCGCGTGGAGACCGAGATCGTGCGTCCGGGCCGGCGCGTGCAGCTCGTCGCCGCGCGGCTGTGGGCCGGCGACACGCTCGTGGTGCAGGCGCTGGCGCTGCGCATCCGCCGGGCCGAGGGCGTCGCGCCCGCGGTGGCGACGCCCGATCGCGTCCCCGCGCCGCTGGCCGGTCCCGACCGACGCGCCACCTTCCTGCTCGGCGCGGAGGGGACGACCTTCCCCGACACGGCCTGCGAGCTGCGGTTCGCCACCGGCGACTTCCGCGACAGCGGCCCGGCCGTCGTGTGGATCCGCCTGGTGGTGCCGGTGGTGCCCGGCGAGGTGCCCAGCGGCCTGCAGCGTGCGCTGGCCGCCGCCGACTTCGGCAACGGCGTCTCGGCGGTGCTCGACTGGTCGACGCAGGTGTTCATCAACCCGGACCTGACCGTGCACCTCGAGCGCGATCCAGTGGGCGAGTGGATCTGCCTGGATGCCGAGACGACGATCGCCGCCGACGGCACCGGTCAGGCGGCCTCGACGCTGTACGACGAGCAAGGTCGCATCGGCCGCTCCGTGCAGTCGTTGTACGTCGACCAGCGCTGAACCGGAGCTGTATCGGTTCCGTCCGCCGCTGACGGTTCCATTCGCGCTGCAACCCGTTCGCTGATGCCTCGGAGGGAGCCCGCATGCCCAGCACCCGCACGCAGCCCACTGTCGAGCAGGAGCGCGCATCGTCGTTGATGCGCCTTGGCTTCAACTCGACCCAGGCGTTCCTCCTGGCGGCGACCAGAACCGGCGGCGAGCATGTGGAGACGGCCGAGGTGCGCCGTCTGCTGGACATGGGCTGCTCGCACGAGACCGCCGTGCGCATCCTGCTGTAGGGACCTAGTCGTCGCCCTTCGGCGTTCGCCCGGTCCGCTCCAGCCAGCCGGAGATGGAGCCCTGGGCGACGCCGAAGAGCAGCCAGCTCCACTGCGCCAGCCGCGTGCTCGCGAAGGCGATCGGCATCGAGACCAGGAAGCCGCCGGCCACGAACAGGCGCGTGACCAGCTCGTAGCGGATCTGGGCGGCGGTCAGGTGCTCGCCCAGCATGTCGCGCCGGGCGCAATACCACCACAACAGCGTGTAGGCGATCACCGCGAGCGCGATGTTCAGCGCGTACAGCGCGACCGAGACGGGCTCGTCGCCGTAGTCGCCCATCAGCTCCGTCGTGAAGGGCATCAGCACGATGAACGACAGCGACAGCAGGTTCAGCCACAGCGCCGCGGTGTCGATCCGGTGGATGCGCGAGAACAGCCGATGGTGGTGCATCCACATCAGGCCGATCACCGCGAACGAGATGAAGTAGCTGAGGATCGAATCGTCCAGCGCCTTGAGCGCGTCGACGAGCTTGGACTCGAGGTCCGGGCCGGCCACGCGGGGGACGTCGATCGTCGTGATCAGCAGCGTGATCGCGACGCCGAAGACGCCGTCGCTGAAGGCCAGCGCGCGCGAGAACTCGACCTCGCGCTCCTCCCGATCGAACTGCTTGGGGTCCGCCACAGGGCGGATCGTGTCAGGCGGTCAGGACGAGCGGGGCGCCGTCGCGCACGACGATCGTGTGCTCGGCGTGGGCGGCGATGCTGCCGCCCATCGTGCGGATGGTCCAGCCGTCCGCTTCCTCGTAGCACTCGGTGTCGCCGTCGGCGATGATCGGCTCGACGGCGATCACCAGTCCGTCGGTGAGCGTGCCGCTGGCGCCCGGGACGTTGGGCACGTTGGGCGCCTCGTGGATGGTGCGCCCGATGCCGTGCCCGCACAGCTCGTGCAGGACGGTGAAGCCGCGCCGCTGGACCTCGGCCTCCGCGGCGGCGCCGCCCACGCTGATGCAGATGTGCCCCGGGAAGCGGTAGACGAGCTTGGGCGCCGAGCGCGCGCCGTTGCGGCGACGGCTGCGCCGGCCCGGCGCATCCCCTCCAGCTCGGCCGGCGTGTCGATGCTCACGTGCCGCGGGCTTCCCAGCTGAAGCCGCGCACCGCGAAGTAGATGCCGCCCAGCGCCCAGACGCCCAGGACGGCCAGGTCGCCCGCGTTGTCGGCCAGCGAGGTGCCCTTGACCAGCGCGCCGGTGAGCCCGTCGATCAGGTGCACCAGCGGGAAGATGTTGGCCACGTCGCGGATGAACGACGGCGCGTCGGCCGCGTCGTAGAACACGCCGGAGATGAAGATCACCGGCAGGAACACCGCGTTGATGTAGGCCGGCGCGGACTCGGAGTTGGGAATCACGTGCGAGAACGCGACGCCCAGCGCGGCGAAGCAGACGACGCCGGCGACCAGGAAGACGATCAGCTCGGGCACGTCCTTGATGCCGTCGATGCCGAACAGCAGGTTGCCGGCGATCAGGACGAAGGCCAGCTGGATGACCGTGTTGGCCAGCGCGTTGAGCGCCAGGCCGCCGAGGTACACCGTCGACGGCAGCGGCGTACCACGCATCCGCTTGAGCACGCCCTGCTGGCGCAGCGCGACCATGTTGTGGCCCAGCGCGACGAACGTGCCCGACATGATCGACATCCCGGCGATGCCCGGCACGAGCACGTTTAGCTCGCTCTGGTCGCCGCGGAAGAGGATCCCGAAGAAGGCCAGGAACAGCAGCGGCAGGCCGAGGTTGAAGAAGGCCGCGCTCGGGTTGCGCCAGAACAGGCGGCGCTCCAGGCGGTACTGGTGCCAGACGAGGGCGGCGTTAGACATGGCGCGCCTGGGGCTCCTCGATGTCGGCGGTCAGCTCCAGGTAGACGTCCTCGAGCGTGGGGCGGCTGACCTCGAGGTCCTCGAGCTGCTCGCCGCGGGCCAGCGCATCGGCGGTCAGCTCGGCCAGCAGGCGCGTCGGATCGTCGGTGACGTGCTCGACCTGCTCGCCCAGGGCGTTGCGGTAGGCGACACGCACACGCGCGCCGTGGCCGACGCCGAGCTCGCGCGGGGCGCCCTCGGCCAGGATCGTGCCGCCCTTGACGATCGCCACCCGGTCGGCCAGCTCCTGGGCCTCGTCGAGGTAATGCGTGGTCAGCAGGATCGTCTTGCCCAGCGCGCGCAGCCCGCGCACGGTCTCCCAGGCGTTGCGGCGGGCGGCCGGGTCGAAGCCGGTGGTCGGCTCGTCGAGGAAGATCAGCTCGGGATCGCCGATCAGCGCCAATGCCAGGTCCAGACGGCGCAGCTGGCCGCCCGACAGCGTCTTGGCCTGCGCGTCGCGCTTCTCCTGCAGGCCGACAAGCTCGAGCACCTCGTCGACGTCGCGGGGGTGGGGGTAGAAGCGGCCGAAGTGCTCCAGCGCCTCGCGCACGCCGATGGCCCGGTAGATCCCGGTCTGCTGCAGGACGATGCCCACGCGCTCGCGCAGGGCCTGCGGGCGGTGGGCGGGGTCGTAGCCGAGCACCTGCACGCTGCCGTCGGTGCGGGAGCGGTAGCCCTCGAGGATCTCGACCGTCGTCGTCTTGCCGGCGCCGTTGGGGCCGAGCAGCCCGTAGACCTCGCCGCGCTGCACCGAGAACGAGATGCCACGAACCGCCTCCACGGCCCCGTACGCCTTGCGGAGGTCACGGACCTCGATCGCGGGCTCGCTCGTCACCCACCCATCATGGCAACATCGCGTTGATGGCCAGCGTGCCGACGGTCTACGCGTGCATCGACATCGGGACCAACACGACCCGCCTGCTCGTGGCCGAGCGGGCTGGGCGGGGCCTGCGCGTGCTCGTCGAGCAGCGTGTGTTCACGCGCGTGCGCCGGGCCCAGGGGCCCGACGGGACGATCGGCCCGAGCAAGCTGGCCGAGCTCGTCGACGTCGTCACCGCGCACGCCCGCATCGCCCGCGCACTGGGCGCGCAGCGCACCATCGCGGTGGCCACCGCGGCGATCCGCGTCGCGCCGAACCGCAGCGAGCTGGTCGGCGCGGTGCGCCGATCGGCCGGCCTGGAGCTGGCCGTGCTCGATGGGGACGCGGAGGCCCGCCTGGCCTTCGCGGGGGCGACCGGCATGTGCGAGGAGCCGCCGCAGGGGACCATCGGGGTGATCGATCTGGGGGGCGGCTCGACCGAGCTGGCCGTGGGCACGATGGCCGACGGGGTGCGCTGGTGGCGCTCGCTGCCGGTCGGCTCGGGCACCCTGTGCGACGCGCACCTGCGCGCCGACCCACCGGCGCCGACGGAGCTGGCCGCGCTGCGCGAGCACGCCGCGGGCGCGTTCGCCGACCTGTCCCCGCCGCGACCCGACCGCGCGCTGGCCGTCGGCGGCAGCGCGACGTCGCTGCGGCGTCTGTGCGGCGGCGGCCTGGATCCCGACTCGCTGCAGCGCGCCCTGGCGACCGTCACCAGCGCGCCGTGCGAGCAGATCGCCCGCCGGCACGACCTCGATCCCGAGCGCGTCCGCCTGCTGCCCGGCGCGCTGGCGGTGCTCGAACAGGCGGCAGCGGCGTTGCAGGCGCCCTTGTCGGTCTCGCGCGGCGGGCTGCGAGAGGGCATCATCCTCTCCGCCATGGACGAAGAGCGCTAAGTGGCCAAGGCTCGCGAGGTCGAGGGCCTGCAGGCGGGGGACGCGTTCGCGGTGGCCGCGGGGCGCATCGTCGCCGTGCGCGCCCACGAGCTGTTCGACCACGCCGAGGGCGTGCTCGACATCGCCGACATCGAGCGCGTGCACGCGATGCGCGTGGCCAGCCGGCGGCTGCGCGCCGTCCTGGAGATCTTCGAGCGAGCGTTTCCGGCGGACCGGTGGCGGCCGGTCCTCGACGACGTCAAGGCCTTGGCCGACGCGCTCGGGGCGCGCCGCGATCCCGACGTGCAGATCGAGCACTTCACGGCGCTGCGCGACGAGCTCGGCCCCGAGGCCCAGCCCGCGCTGGAGCTGATCCTGGGCCAGCTCGCCGCCGAGCAGGCCGACGGCAACGCGGTGCTGGCCGCCGCGCTGGACGAGGCCCAGGCCCGGGAGCTGCCCGCGCGCCTGCAGGCGCTGGCCGCCGGGGCGATGGCGGCATGAAGTCGCGCCGCGTCAAGGGCCTGCGCGCGGACATGCGCCTGGACGACGCGGCCGAGCGGATCGTCGCCGTCCGCCTGGACGAGCTGTGCGCGTTCATGCCGGTGGCCGCCGACCCGCTCGAGGTCGAGATGCTCCACGACATGCGCATCGCCGCCAAGCGCCTGCGCTACGTGCTCGAGCTGACCGACCGGTGCTTCGGGCCCTACGCGGCCAAGGCGGCCAAGCGCGCCAAGCAGCTGCAGGACCTGATCGGCCAGATCCACGACTGCGACGTGACGCTGCCGCGCGTGACGGCGCTGCAGGCCGCGATCCCCGACGACGATCCCGCGGCGGTCGGGCTGGAGCAGATCGCGCAGCGGCTGCGCACCCGGCGGGCCGCGCTGCACGACGACTTCCTGGCCCTGTGGCAGAAGCTGTCGCGCGAGGGCTTCCGCGGTCGGCTGGAGTTCGCGATCACCGAACGTCCGGAGCCGCCGCGAAATCACGTCGAGTTCACAAGTCCGTCAGTAGCATCCGACGAGCGCGGATGACGCCTCCGGACCCCTCCACAGCGCAGGACCCCATCTCCGCGGTGCAGACCGCCGAGATCGACGTCGAGTCGCTGGTCCCCGAGCCGCCCGGCGAGCCGACCGACGCGGAGCTGTTCTTCAACCGCGAGCTGTCGTGGCTGGACTTCGACGAGCGCGTGCTGGAGCTGGCCGAGGACGGCTCGGTGCCGCTGATGGAGCGCCTGAAGTTCGCCGCGATCTTCGCCTCCAACCTCGACGAGTTCTTCATGATCCGCGTCGCCGGCCTGCACGACCAGGTCGACGCCGGCGTCAACAAGCGCCTGTACGACGGGCGCACCTCGGACGACACGATCAACCGGCTGCGCGAGCGCCTGCTCGTGCTCGACGAGCGCCAGATGCGCACGGTCACCGGCGAGCTGCTGCCGGCGCTGTCGCAGTACGGCATTCGCATCGTCGACTACGCCGACGTCTCCGATGCCGAGCGCACGCAGCTGACCGAGCGCTACCGCCGCCAGATCTTCCCGGTCCTGACCCCGCTGGCCGTCGGCCTGGGGCGGCCGTTCCCGTACATCTCCAACCTGTCGCTGAGCCTGGCCGTGTTGGTGCGCGACCCGGTCACCGGCCACCGCACGTTCGCGCGCGTCAAGGTGCCCAAGGAGCTGCTGCCGCGCTTCGTCGAGCTGGAGAACGACAGCGCCGACCGCGTCTTCGTGCCGCTGGAGCAGGTGATCGCCGCCAACCTCGACCGGCTGTTCCCGGGGATGGAGATCGTCGATCACGCGGTCTTCCGGGTCACGCGCGACGCCGACTTCGAGGTCTCCGACGAGGCCGACGACCTGCTGCGCGCGGTCGAGGCCGAGCTGCGTCGCCGTCGCTTCGGCGAGGTCGTGCGCGTCGAGCTCGAGGCCGACATGGACCGCGAGCTGCGCCGCTTCCTGACCGAGGCGCTCGAGGTCGAGGAGCGCCAGGTCTACGAGATCCAGGGCCTGCTGGACAGCGAGGACCTGTGGCAGATCGTCAAGCTCGACGGCTTCGACGAGCTGCGCGACCCGCCCTGGACGCCGGTCACCCAGCCGCGCCTGCAGGACGACGACGGCAGCCCGCCCAACATGTTCGAGGTGATCAAGGCCGGCGACGTGCTGGTCCACCACCCCTACGACTCGTTCTCGACCTCGGTGGAGCGCTTCGTCGAGCAGGCCGCCGTCGATCCGGACGTGCTGGCCATCAAGATGACCGTGTACCGCACCAGCGACGACACGCCGCTGGTGCCCGCGCTGATCCGGGCCACCGAGCGCGGCAAGCAGGCGGTCTGCCTCGTGGAGCTGAAGGCGCGCTTCGACGAGCGCAACAACATCGGCTGGGCGCGCGCGCTGGAGCAGGCCGGCGTGCACGTCGTCTACGGCCATCCGTCGCTGAAGACGCACGCCAAGTCGATCCTGATCGTCCGCCGCGAGGGCGACGGCGTGCGCCACTACGTGCACGTGGGGACCGGCAACTACCACCCCAAGACCGCCCGGCTGTACACCGACTTCGGCCTGTTCACCGACGACGAGCGGATCGGCTCCGACGTCGCGGACATGTTCAACTTCCTGACCGGCTACGCGCGGCCGCGCCGCTATCGCAAGGTCCTGGTCGCCCCGGCGCACCTGCGCGACGGGATCATCGAGGAGATCGAGAAGACGATCGCCGTGGCCGAGGCGGGCGGCCAGACCCGCATCCGCATGAAGATGAACTCGCTGGTCGACCGGCGCTGCATCCGCGCGCTGTACCGTGCCTCGCAGGCCGGCGTGCCGATCGAGCTGAACCTGCGCGGCATCTCCTGCCTGCGCCCGGGCGTCGAGGGGCTGTCGGAGACCATCCGCGTCGTCTCGGTCGTCGGCCGCTTCCTGGAGCACTCGCGCATCTACTCCTTCGAGCGCGAGGGCGAGCAGCGGGTGCTGATCGGCTCCGCCGACCTGATGCCCCGCAACCTCGACACCCGGGTCGAGCTGGTCACCCCGGTCGAGGACGAGCGCCTGCGCGACGACCTCCTGGACGCGCTCGAGCGCTGCTTCGCCGACGACACGAACTCCTGGGAGCTCTCCTCGGAGGGCACGTGGACGCGCCGCACGCCGCAGGGGCCCGAGCCCCGCAACGTGCAGCGCGAGCTGATGCTCGGTCACGCGGCGCGCGCGGCCGAGGACCACGGCATCTCCTGACGCCCACGCGGCCGTTGTCCGCTCGAGCCCGGTAAGCGGGTCGTAGCGGACAACGGGACGCGAGTCTCACCCTCGACTCGAGCCTGAGTCGCGCTAGCTGCTGGCCCGAAATGGGAAGGTGCGCCGTATGAGCGCGAACCTCGCCACCTTCCTGACGGACACCGCCGCACGCGACGGCGATCACATCGCGATCAAGCTCGACGACACCGAGGTCAGCTACGCGCTCCTGGACGAGGGCAGCAAGCGGATCGCCGGGATCCTGCGCGAGAAGGGCGTCGAGGCCGGCGACCGCGTCGGGATCATGCTCCCCAACGTCCCGTACTTCCCGATCGTCTACTACGGGATCCTGCGCCTGGGCGCGGTCGTGGTGCCGATGAACGTGCTGCTCAAGGGGCGGGAGGTCGGCTTCTACCTGAAGGACTCCGGCGCCAAGGTGCTGTTCGCCTGGGGCGACTTCGGCGAGGCCGCGCGGGCCGGCACCGACGACGCCGGCGCCGAGCTGATCGAGGTGGTCCCCGGGGAGTTCGAGAAGCTCGTGGGCGCCGCCGAGCCGATCGCCGAGATGGCCGACGTGGCCGGCGACGACGACGCCGTCATCCTCTACACCTCGGGCACGACGGGCACCCCCAAGGGCGCCGAGCTGACCCACGACAACCTGCGCCGCAACGCCGAGGTCTCGCGCGACCTGCACGACACGGGCGAGAACGACGTGATCCTCGGCGCGCTGCCGCTGTTTCACTCCTTCGGCCAGACCTGCACGCTGAACGCAGGCATCAGCGCCGGGGCGACGATCACGCTGCTGCCGCGGTTCGACCCGGCCAAGGCCCTGGAGATCATCCAGCGCGACGACGTGACGATCTTCATGGGCGTGCCGACGATGTACGGCGCGCTGCTGCACGCACCGGAGCGCGAGGACGCCGACCTCTCCACGCTGCGGCTGTGCGTCTCGGGCGGCGCGTCGCTGCCGATGGAGCTGATGCGCGAGTTCGAGGGCGCCTTCGACGCGATCATCCTCGAGGGCTACGGGCTCAGCGAGACCTCACCGGTCGCCTCCTTCAACCACTCGGCCGAGGACCGCAAGAGCGGCTCGATCGGCACGCCGATCGACGGCGTCGAGATGAAGGTGGTCGACGAGGACGGCAACGACGTGCCCACCGGCGAGGTCGGCGAGATCGTCATCAAGGGCCACAACGTGATGAAGGGCTACTGGGGCCGCGAGGACGCCACCGATGAGGCCATCCGCGACGGGTGGTTCCACAGCGGCGACATGGCCAAGGTCGACGAGGACGGCTACTTCTTCATCGTCGATCGCAAGAAGGACATGATCATCCGCGGTGGCTACAACGTCTACCCGCGCGAGATCGAGGAGGTGCTGTACGAGCACCCCGCCGTGCGGGAGGCCGCGGTGGTCGGCGTGCCGCATCCCGAATGGGGCGAGGAGGTCGGCGCCGCCGTCGCGCTGAAGGAGGGCGAGTCGGTCACCGTGCAGGAGCTGCGCGACTACGTCAAGGAGCAGGTGGCCAGCTACAAGTACCCCCGCGAGCTCTGGTTCGTGGACGAGCTGCCCAAGGGCCCGACGGGCAAGATCCTCAAGCGCGAGATCGAGGCGCCCGCGGAGGCCACGAAGGAGTAGCGCGGTCCGGATCGGCCAACAGGGCTTATCCGGACATGACACGGGGGTATCTACCTTCTTGCAGGCAGATGCCCGATCGGCTGTGGACCAACCCAAATCCCCGCGAGGACCTCGCGGACTGGCGCCCTGAGCGTCCCGAGCCCGCTCGTCCCAAGCAGGAGCGCAAGCCCCTGCCCGAGCGGGCGCCGCTGGTCTCGGAGGCGCCGACCGAGGTCGTCGACGTCGCCGCGGCCGCCGAGCGCGTGCGCGGCGTGCAGGCCGACGAGCCCACGCAGGTGCACACGCGGGGCGCCAAGAAGGCCAAGGGCAACGGCAAGCCCGCGGCCGTCGCGGCGCCGCTGACCGCCCAGCCCCAGCAGGGCCCGGTCGACGTCAGCGAGGCCGCCCGGCGCATCCGCGACCGCCAGAGCGCCGCCGCGACCCCCGCGCCCGCCGCGCCGAGCGGCTCGCCGTTCGGCGCCCGCTCGCGCCCCGCGCCGCCCGTCACCGCCGCGCCGCCCAGGCGCAGCTGGGTCGCGCCCTTCCTGAGCGCCGTCGTCGGCGCGCTCGTCGTGGTGATCCTCTTCCTGGTCTTCTTCAACGGCGACGGCAAGAACAGCGACTCGACCACCCCGCTGGCCGCCACCGGCGGCGCGGGTGGCACCGCGCCCAACGTCCGCGCGGTCTACGCCGGCGCCGCCGACTCGGTCGTCTCCATCCGGGCCAAGATGTCCTCGGGCACCGCGACCGGCACCGGCTTCCTGGTGGACAGCCGCTCGACGATCGTCACCAACGCGCACGTGGTCGGCACGGCCGACACGGTGCAGGTGCAGTTCGGCGATCGGGGCCAGACGATCCAGGCCAAGGTCCTGGGCAAGGACGTCTCCACCGACCTGGCCGTGCTGCGGATCGACCCCGCCTCGCACACCAGCAACCCGCTCCCGCTGGCCGACTCGACGAACCTGCGCGTGGGCGACGCCGTGGTGGCCATCGGCAACCCGTTCGGCCTGGACCGCACCGCGACCGCGGGCATCATCTCGGCCACCGGCCGCCACATCTCGGCGCCCAACGGGTTCGACATCGACAACGTCATCCAGACCGACGCGCCGATCAACCCGGGCAACTCCGGCGGGCCGCTGCTGGACTCGCGCGGCCGGGTGGTCGGCATCAACTCGCAGATCGCCACCGCCGGCGGCTCCAACGGCAACGTCGGCATCGGGTTCGCGGTGCCGGTCAACACGGTCCGCGTCGTCGTGCCCCAGCTCGAGCAGGGCAAGACGATCAAGCGCGCCTTCCTGGGCGTGTCGACCTCGCAGGGCACCAAGGGCGCCCGCGTCGTCGAGCTGACCCCGAGCGGGCCGGCCGAGACCGCGGGCCTGAAGACCGGGGACGAGATCGTGGCCATCAACGGCAAGACGGTCGCCTCCTCGGACGCGGTCGGGTCGATCATCGAAGGGCTCAAGCCCGGGGACGACGCCCAGATCGAGGTGCTGCGCAACGGCAGCAGGCAGACGATCGACGTCCCCCTCGGAACGCGGCCAGGGGGCTGAATGTCCTTCCAGGAGCCGCTGGTCCTGCTCGCGCTCGCGGCGCTGGCACTGGGCGTCGTCGCCTATGTGGTGGTCGCCGTCCGGCGCCGCCGCCGGGCCAACGCGTTCGCCAACCCGGCGCTGATGGTCAACGTCGCCCCCCGCACCGCGGGCTGGCGGCGGCACATCCCGCTGATCCTGTTCGCGATCGCGCTGGCCGGCCTGATCGGCGCCGCGGCCAAGCCGTCCAAGACCGTCGAGGTGCCCGACGAGCGCGCCTCGATCATGCTCATGACCGACATCTCCGGCTCGATGACCTCGACCGACGTCGCGCCGAACCGCATGCGCGCGGCCCGCGCCGCCGCCCAGCAGTTCGTCAACGACGTGCCCAAGGAGATCAAGGTCGGCGTCATGGAGTTCAACCAGCAGCCACGCACGCTGCAGCGGCCCACCCGGGACCGCGAGGCGATCAAGGCCGCGCTGGACCAGATGACGCCCAGCGGCGGCACGGCGACCGGCGACGCGATGGCCGCCTCGCTGCAGCTGCTGCGCCCCAAGCTGCTGGCCGGCGAGAAGCGCGCGCCCGCGGCGATCGTGCTGCTGTCGGACGGCAAGTCGGTCACCGGCGCTGATCCGCTGGAGATCGCCCGAGAGGCCAAGAAGCAGGGCGTGCCCGTCTACACGGTCGCCCTGGGCACGCAGAACGGCACGATCGAGGTCAAGAAGCGCGACGGCACGACCGTCACCGAGCCGGTGCCCCCGGACCCGTCCACGCTGCGCCAGATCGCCAAGATCTCCGGCGGCTCGTCCTTCTCGGTCTCGGCCGCCGACGAGCTCGGCGCCGTGTACCAGAAGCTCGGCTCGCAGCTGGGCCACAAGGAGGAGAAGCGCGAGATCACCGTGTGGTTCGTCGGTGGCGCGCTCGCGCTGATGGGGCTGGGCGCCGCCGCCTCGCTTGGCCTGTTCGGGCGGGTGATCTGACGTGGTCCCGTTCGCGCTGAGCCTGACCGATCCGATCTGGCTGCTGGTGATCCTGGCCATCCCGCTGCTGATCGGCCTGCAGCTGCTGGCCGTGCGCCGGCGCTCGCGCTACGCCGTGCGCTTCCCGGCGCTGGGCACGCTGGCCGCGATCGCCCCGCGCGGCGTGGCCTGGCGACGCTGGCTGCCGATCGCGCTGGTGCTCGGCGCGCTCGCGCCGCTGGGCGTGGCGATGGCCAAGCCGGAGCGCACCGTGAACGTGCCGATCGAGAAGGCGTCGGTGATCCTGGTCACCGACACGTCGAACTCGATGATCGCCGAGGACGTCGACCCGGACCGTCTGAGCGCGGCCAAGAGCGCCGCCAACACGTTCATCGACGAGCTGCCCGACGGCCTCGAGCTCGGCGGCGTGGCCTACTCGACCGGCCCGTACGACGTGATCGCCCCGACCAGCGACCACGGCGAGGTCAAGGACATGATCGACTCGCTGCAGCCGGACGGCGCCACCGCCACCGGCGACGCGCTGCAGGCCGCGCTGGACTCGCTCTCCAAGCAGAAGGGCTCCGACGGCAAGCAGGCGCCGGCGGCGATCATCCTGCTCTCCGACGGCCAGACGACCGCGGGCAGCGACCCGATCAAGGCGGCCGAGGCGGCCAAGAAGCTGCGCGTGCCGATCTACACCGTCGCGCTGGGCACGCCGAGCGGGACGATCCCCGGCCCGGGCGGCTCGACGGTCCCCGTCCCGCCGGATCCGGTCACGCTCAAGCGGATCGCCGACATCACCGGCGGGCAGGCCTTCACGGTCGACGACGCGGACGCGCTCAACGGCGTGTACGCCAAGCTCGGCTCGCGCATCGGCTCCAAGAAGGAGACGCGCGAGATGACGTCCGGGTTCGCCGCGCTGGGCGCGGTGCTGCTCGCCGCCGGCCTGGTGGCCGCGGTGCGCTTCGGTCCCCGCTTCCCCTAGGGGCAGACGCACGTCGGCCCGCGATTCCTGGAACGGAACCGCGGGCCGTGGCGTGTCCTGCGTCGGTGCTAGCCGACGCTGACGCTGCGGGTGATCGTGCGCTTCTCGCCGCCACCCTCGAGCGTGATGCGGACCGACAGGCGGTCCGCCTTCGTCTTCTTGCCGGTGCTGTTGGGCTTGGCGTCGACCTTCGTCGAGCCGCTGCCGCTGCCGGAGCCCTCGGCGACGGTCTTGCCGCCGGCGGTGACGCGGACCGTGGCCTCGACCTCATCGGTCGAGACGATCTCGACCCGCAGGCCGCTGCGCTGGAACGTCGAGCGGCGGATCGTGCCGCCGACCGCGGCGCTGGCCCCGAACGCGGGGTCCGTCGCGGCGCCCGACGTGTTGCTGGCCGGCGCGGGCGCCGGCGTGGTGACGGTCGTGGTGACCGTCGTGGCCGGTGTCGTCACCGTCTGCGTCGGACCGGGCACGGCGACCGTGCCGTTGCTCGGCGCGGCCTGGGGGACCTTGGCGAACCGGATCAGGTCGAACAGGTCCGTGTGGTCGTTGGTGCCCAGGACGTTGGACGCCTGCGGCCCGATGGCCCACACGGGCACGACCGCGCCGGTGTGCTGCTGGCTCAGCCCGCTCGCCGCCGGACGGGTCTGACCGCCCGCCGTACCGTAGGTGAGCGTCATCTTGGCGCCCTCCTTGGTCACGAGGTTCGTCGAGTAGCCCGTGGGCAGGCTCGGGTTCGGGTTGCCGCCGGAGTCCAGCGCCGCGACGTCCTCGGCCACGATCTGGCTCGTGTGCGAGTGGTCGGCGGTCACGACGATCAGCGTGTCGGGATGCGTCCGCTGCCACTCCAGCGCGATGCCGATGGCGTTGTCGAACTCGACCGTCTCGCCGATCTGGGCGCACGCGTTGGCCGCGTGGTCCTGCTTGTCGATCGAGGCGCCCTCGACCTGCAGCAGGAACCCGTTGGGGTTGTCGAGGAGCTCGATGGCCTTCGTCGTCATCGCGCTCAGGCTCGGCTCGCCCGCCGGACGCGCGGCCTCGTTGCACGTGGCCGGGGGCGTGTCGCGGTTGGTGTTCAGCGCGGCCACCGGGCCGGTCCACTCCGTCGACATCGTGCTGTTGTGGAACAGCCCGATGACTGGCTTGGTCTTGTCGGTGATCGCGGCCAGCTCGGTCGCCGTCGACGCGTACTGATCGCCGCGCTCCTGGGCGATCTGCAGCGGGGTCTTGCCCGCGGTCGGGCCGGCCGGGATGTTCGCGGTGAAGCGGCCGCGCCCGCCGCCCAGCAGCACGTCGAGCTTGTGATCGACCATCTGCTCGGAGATCGAGCCCAGGCCGCCCGCGGCCTTCGTCTCGGTGGCGCAGGAGCCCATGTTGGCCGGGCCCTGGCACCCACGCAGCGAGATGTGCGAGGCCTGCACGGCGGGGGTCGCGTCGGTCACCTCGGCGGTGGTCACGTCGCCGACCTTCTTGCCCGCCTCCTGGGCCCACTCCATCGCCGACTTGTAGTTCGTGCCCGGCACGCTGATGGCCGTGCTCGGACCCTGGGAGATGCGCTCGTCGATGGTCTTCTTGCCCGTCGCCCACATCGTGCCGGTCGAGGCCGAGTCCGGGGCGTAGTCGGTCAGGTAGTCCGGACCCGCGCCCTCCTTCAGCGACCACGTCGTGTCGAAGCCGGTGAACGGCATCGCGTCGACGTGCAGCGGGTTGCGGGCGCCGAGGTAGTACCGCGCGGCGGTGATCTCCTGGGTGCCCATGCCGTCGCCGATGAACAGGATCACGTTCTTCGGCGTGTTGCCGTTCAGCGCGGAGCGGACGTTGTTCGTCTCGTTCTCCGTACCGCCGAACGCGAAGGACGTCGCCACGGCCACCGCCGCCACCACGCCCAAGCCGCCGGCGGCTGCCAACGACCCGCGAGAAACTCGCATGGGTGAAATTCCCCCTACTGGTCAGGACGCCCACATGGCGCCGTGACCGCAACCTAAATGGCGCTTTAGGTTGCTCTGTTGCGGCGCGGTGACCGCCCCGTGAAGAAGTTGTGCGCGCTACCGGCGGCGCAGGATCTCGCGCTGGCGCTGGGCCAGCAGGCGCGTCAGCTGGCGCTCCTGCGCGGCGTCCATGGGCGCGAACTGCACGGCGTAGCGGTCGGCCCCGTCGTCGCGCACCACGCGGCCGGTGAGCGGCAGCTTGCGGTCCTCCTCGACGGGCAGGCGCACGACGAGCTGCTCGTCGGCGGGCAGGCGCACCTGGCTGTGCACCAGGCAGCCGGTGGGGGAGACGTTGATCGTCTTCGCCGGGAGCTCGCGCCCGCCGACCGCGACGACGACGTCGAGCAGCATGTCGACGCGGAAGGACTCCCGGCGCTGGCCGATGTCGTCGTCCTCGACGACCTCCTCGGCGTCCTCGATGTCGGCGAGCTCGTCCTCGTCGTCCTCGCCGCCGTCGTCGGGATCCTCACCGCGCAGCGAGCCCGGCGTGAACAGCAGATGCCCGTTGCCCAGCACGCGCACGGTGCCGGCCAGCAGGCCGCCGCCGTCGGGGCCGGTGTGGACCAGCCGCGCCTCGCCGTCGGTCATCCGCCAGCCCTCCTCGACCACCTCGAGCTCGACGGTGTCGCGGACGTGCTGGAAGACCTCGACCGGCACCGTCTTCCCTGCGACGTGCAGCCGCGCTGTCTGGCCGACCGGCGGCAGGCTGGCGCTCCCGTCACCCGCCATCAGCGGCCTACCAGTGCACGCCCTTCATGAGGTTCGCCATCGCGATCTGCTCGACCGAGGCCTTCTCGCTGGGATCCTGCTCGCCCTTGGCCGCCGCCGAGTCGGGGAAGACCTTGTAGGCGGTGTGCAGGATCTGGTCGACGGCCTTCGGCGCCAGCGCGTAGGCGACCTCGCCGAACGTGCCCAGCCGCGTGTTGATCGTCTTGGGCTTGGAGCGCAGCGCCTCGCAGACCAGATCGCCCGCCTCGTCGGGCGTGATCGTCGGGAAGGCGTCGTACATCTTCGTCGGGGCGATCATCGCGGTCTTGACCAGCGGCATGTGGATCGTCGTGAACGTGATGTTGTCGCCGATCACCTCGGAGGACACGACGCGCGTCCAGGCGTCCAGCGCGGCCTTGGAGGCCACGTAGGCGCTGAAGCGCGGCGGGTTGGTCTGCGCCCCGATCGACGAGACGTTGACCACGTGGCCGAAGCGCCGCTCCTTCATGTGCGGCATCAGGCACATGATCATCTTGATCGCGCCGAAGTAGTTCAGCTGCATCGTGCGCTGGTAGTCGTGGAAGCGGTCGTAGCTGAGCGCCACGCCGCGGCGGATCGAGCGGCCCGCGTTGTTGACCAGCATGTCGACCGCGGCGTGCTCGCCGAGGATCTGCTGCACGGTCGTCTCGATCGCGTCCAGATCGGCCAGGTCGCACGGGTACACGTAGGCGGTGCCGCCGCGGGCGACGATCTCGTCGCGCACCTCCTCGAGCTTCTCGCGCGTGCGCGCCACCAGCAACGGCACGCCACCGGCCGCCGCGATCTTCAGCGCCGCCGCCCGGCCGATGCCGGTCGACGCGCCCGTGATCAGCACCGTGCGCCCGTTGACCGCGTGCTCGAACGAGCGGTCCTTGAACAGGTCGGGATCGAGGCTGCGCTCCCAGTAGTCCCACAGCTTGGCCGCGTAGGACTCCAGCTCGGGGAGCTCGATGCCCGACCCGCGCAGCGCGCGCTCGGTGTCGCGCGTGTCGAACTGCGCGGTCAGGCCGACGTACTCGACGACCTCCTCGGGGATGTGCAGATCGTCGAGGATGGCCCGGCGCACGCCCTTCAGCGCGGGCAGCTGCATGAGCATCGAGCCGACGCCCTTGGGCAGCGCGTCCGTGAGCTTCTTGTCGACCCGCAGCGCCATCTGGGGTGCGTGGGCGGCGCGCGCGAACGTGTTGATCACGTCGCCGGAGCGCACCCCGCCGCGCGTGTCGGTCAGGTGGAAGGCCTGGCCGTCGAGGTCGGGCTGGTGGGCGATGTGGTCCATCGCCTCGGCCACGTAGTCGACCGGCACCAGGTTCGTCCAGCCCAGCTCGGGGCCGGCCAGCGGCACCCACTCGGGGACGTAGTGGCGCAGCTTCTGGATCAGCTTGAAGAAGTAGTAGGGCCCATCGACCTTGTCCATCTCACCGGTCTTGGAGTTGCCGATGACGATCGCCGGGCGGTACACGCGCCACGGGCCCTGGGTCTCCTCGCGGGCGATCTTCTCGGACTCGAACTTCGTCCGGTGGTAGGCCGACGGGAGCTTCTGACCCTGATCGAAGTAGTCCTCGCGGAACAGCCCCTTGTACAGGCCGGCGGCGGCGATCGAGGAGACGTGATGGAACGTGCCCGCCTGCACGGCGTTGGCCAGCGCGACGGCGTTGCGCGTGCCGCCGACGTTGAACGACTCGTTCGTCTCGTCGTCGGCGGTCATGTCGTAGATCGCCGCGAGATGGAAGAAGTGATCGACGCCGGCCTGGCGCAGCGCCGCGACCTGCTCGTCGGACACGCCGAGGTTCGGCTGCGACAGGTCGCCGATGACCGGCTTGACGCGACCGGGGTGGCCCCAGCGCGCGGTCAGGTCATCGAGTCGATCGGTCGAGCCCTCGCGGACCAGCACGTGGATGTCGCCGTCATGGCGATCCAACAGCACCTGCACGAGGTGCCGGCCGATAAAGCCGGTCGCGCCGGTCACGAAGTACGTCATCCGCTCCCCTTCTCCGGTGGACAGGTGGGGGAGCCTATACCCGCGGGGGTCTCTGCGAGACCCCCGCGTCTACCAGCCGCCGTGCCAGTCGGCGTCGAGCTTCTTCGTGGCCGCCTTGCGGCGCGCCTTGCGCGAGTCGAGCTTCCACTGGATCAGCGAGAACACCAGCGCGACGAGCGGGAAGAAGATGATCACCAGGAAGCCGGCGTTGGTGATGTTCTTGTCGGTGATCTCGCCGTAGGTGCCCTGTCCGTGGTCGTTGGCCAGCGCCGTGGGCGCGAGCAGTGCCAGGGTGAACAGGGCGGTGGCGGAGGTGACGACGAAGCGGCGCATCGGTCCGGAAGTATACGAACCATGACGACGAGTGGCGTGCTGCGTGAACGGGTGGCTGACGGGGTGGAGGTGCTGCGCATCGACCGCCCCCACGTGCGCAATGCGCTGGACTCGGTGACGATCGACGCGCTGCTGGCCGCCCTGGCCGACGGCGCGGCCGATACGTCGCTGCGGGCGCTGGTCATCTCGACGACGAACGCCCGCGCGCTGTGCGCGGGGGCGGACCTGGCCGAGCCGCTCGATCACGCGGGCGGGGTGGCCCGCATGGAGGCCTTCGCGCGCCTGTACGCCGCCGTCGAGGCGTTCCCGGCGGCCACCGTGTGCGTGTGCGTGGGCAACGTCGTCGGCGCCGGTGCGGAGGTGGCGGCCGGCTGCGACCTGCGCGTCGGGGGCGACAACCTGCGCCTGGCCTGGGCGGGCGCCCGGGTGGGCGCTCCGATCGGGCCCGCGCGCCTGGCGCCGCTGATCGGTCTGGCCGCGGCCAAGGACCTGGTGCTGACCGCGCGCACGGTGGGGATGGACGAGGCCTTCGCGCTCGGCTTCCTGCAGCGCACCGCGGCCGCCGGCGAGGCCGAGCGCGCGGCGGTCGAGCTGGCCGGCACGATCGCCGCCCATCCGGCCGCCGGGGTGCGCACGCTGAAGCAGATGTTCCGCGAGTACGAGGGGATGCCCGCGCGTGTGGCCGACGAGAACGAGCGGATCGTCGCCTTCCAGCGCGACGGGACCGGCCTGCCCAAGCGCTAGCGCTAGTGCCCGGCGCTGGGCGCGGCTTCGCCGGTGGGCGCGCTGACCGCGATCGGCCGCATCAGCGTGCGCACGGTGATCGCGCCAAGGGCGAAGATGCCCGCCGAGACCCAGAAGGCGACGCGATAGCCATGGACGGCCGCGGCCTGCTCGACCGCCGGCGTGGCCGCCTTGTCGACCGCGTAGGAGGCGACGGCGCTGGCGAAGATCGAGCTCAGCAGCGCGGTGCCGACCGAGCCGCCGACCTGCTGGCCGACGTTGACCATCGCGGAGGCGATGCCGGCATCGGTGGGAGCGACGCCGAACGTCGCGCTCTGGAAGGCGGGCGCGAACACGCAGCCCATGCCCAGGCCGAGCACGACGAGCGAAGGCAGCACGTGCGTGGCGTAGCTGGAGGAGACCTCGAGCTGCGCCAGCCAGACCATGCCGATCACGCCCATGACCATGCCGAAGGTCATCAGCGGACGCGGGCCGATCCGACCCAGCAGCTTGATGTTCACCGTCGTGGAGGTCAGGACGATCGACACCGGCATGGGCAGGAAGGCCAGGCCGGTCTGGATCGGGGTGAAGCCCTTGGTCTGCTGCAGGTAGTACGTCAGGAACAGGAAGACGCCGAACAGGGCCACCGAGGCGAACGCGACGGCGATGTAGGCGCCGCCGCGGGTGCGGTCGGCGACCACGCGCAGGGGCAGCAGCGGATGGGCGACGCGCGACTCGATCATCGCGAAGGCCACGAGCAGCGCGACGGCGACGGCCAGCGAGACGATCGTCATCGGGTGGCCCCACGAGTGCGTCTCGGAGTTGGAGAACCCGTAGACGAGCGCGAACAGCCCGACGGTGCCGGTGACCGTGCCCAGCAGGTCCAGGCGCGGGCGGTCCTTCTGGCTCTGGTTGACCAGCAGCTGGAACGCGGCGACCGCGGCCGGGATCGCGAACAGGAGGTTGACGTACAGGCACCAGCGCCAGGACAGGAGCTCGGTGAGCACGCCGCCCAGCAGCAGGCCCACCGCGGCGCCGCCGCCGGCGATCGCGCCGAAGATGCCGAACGCCTTGCCGCGCTCGCTGGGGTCGGTGAAGGTCGTGGTCAGCAGGGCCAGCGCGCTGGGGGCCAGCACCGCGCCGAACAGCCCCTGCGCCGCGCGCGCGCCGGCCAGCACGCCGAACGAGGGCGCGGCGCCGCCGATGGCGGACGCGATCGCGAAGCCGAGCAGGCCGCCGATGAACGCCCACTTGCGCCCGAAGAGGTCACCGAGGCGGCCGCCGAGCAGCAGCAGCGAGCCGAAGGCCAGCGTGTAGGCGGTGATGATCCACTGGCGCGAGTCGTCGGAGAAACCGAGGTCCTGCTGGGCGCTGGGCAGCGCCACGTTGACGATCGTCGCGTCGAGCACGACCATCAGCTGGGCCAGGCCGATGACGGCCAGGATCATCCAGCGGCGGTCGTGGTGGGGGTTGCTCGACGGCATCGTTCGACGGTAGCAGCAAGCGGAGGCGGCCTCCGCTAACGCCGCTTCTTTCGCGGCTCGGCCTTGGTGATCGCGAAGTCCTGGGTGGTGTCGTTGCCGTTGGCGTCGCGGGCCTGGATGGTCAGCGTGTTGCGCCCGGGCTTCAGCCCGGCGGCCTGGGGCAGCGTCCGGTCGCCGACCAGCAGCGGCCCCTTCGTGCCGAACACGCCGGCCTTGCGGCCGTTGAGCAGCAGCGTGATGCGGGCGACGCTCTGCGGGTCGGCGGCCGCGACCTTCACGCGCAGCCCGCGGGCATAGCGCCCGGTCTTGCCGCGGTCGCCCAGCTTCAGCACCTGGATCGACTGGCCGGTGAAGTCCCCGCACGGCCCGGTCAGGCGATCCTGGCCCGCGGCGATGTCGGTCAGGGCGGCGAACGCGGGCTTCTCGGTCCCGTCGACGTGCAGCAGCCCGAAGCGGTGATCGGGCGCGTCGTCGGCGCCGAGGTCGATCAGGTTGAACCAGAAGGCGCCGGCGATGCGCGGGTCGGCGGCCAGGCAGTGCCAGGCCTGGCGCAGGTACAGCGCCTGCGTGTCCTCGCTGACGCCGCCGGGCTTCTGGCCGGCCCACACGCCCTGGTCGCAGACCGCGTCGCTGGAGGACCAGCCCATCTCGGTCATCCACAGCTGCTTGGTGCCATCGCCGGCGGCGGCCATCGACTTCAGGACCTCCTGGTAGCCGAGGAACGAGTACTGGCTGATGCGGCCGTCGGGCGCGCGGTAGTAGTCGTAGGGCGAGGCGATCCCGCAGGCGGTGTCGGTGTGGACGCTGACCGCGTCGAAGGATCCCTGGGCGCCCGCCGCGTAGAGCTGCTCCAGGAAGGGATAGTCGTTGCCGGTCAGGCCGCCGAGGATCACCGGCGCGTCGCTGGCCGCGTGCAGCGCCGGATAGGTGGCCTGCAGGAGCGCCGTGTAGGCGGCCGCGCTCGGGCCCGACGGCCACCACTTCTCGGCGTCGGCCTCCTGCCAGACCTCCCAGGCGGCGACGTCGGGCACCGCGCGGGCCAGCAGCTGGGCGAAGCGGGCGAAGCCGGCCGGGTCCGGCGCGGCCAGCGGATCGGCCGATCCCGACTCCCAGGCCGGCGTGCCGACGAGCACGACCTCGGTGCGCACGCCCTCCCACAGATGGCGGCGCACCGACTGGGCGTACGCGTCGACCAGCCTGGTGTTCAGGACGCCCGGCCGCGGCTCGAGCTCGTTGCGGTAGGCGTAGATGCGGATCCAGCCCGCGCCGGAGCGATGGATCGCGTCCAGCGCGCGGGCGTCGTCGAACTGGGAGCCGCCCAGGACGATGCCGGGCTCGGCGGCCGTGGCGGTCGCGGCGGGCAGCAGGCAGGCGGTGGCGGTGAGAGCGATCAGGGCGATTCGACGGAGCACGCCCCGAAGATCGGCAGCGCTGTCTCAGGTCGTATCCCTGATCGGCGGTAAGTCGTTCCTACCATGGACGTATGGCCGTGCTGATCGCCTCCGACATGCGCAAGGACGTCGCCGGCGCCCCGCTGCTGCGAGGCGTCAGCTTCAAGCTGGAGCGCCGCGACCGGTTGACCATCGCCGGGCGCAACGGCGCAGGCAAGTCGACGCTGCTGCGCATGCTGGCCGGCGAGGCCACGATCGACGGCGGCGACCTGGTGCTGGAGAAGAACGCCAAGGTGGCGCTGCACGACCAGCGCCCGCCCCGCGAGCGCGACGTGTCGCTGCGCGACTACGTGCTGTCGGGCGCGGCCGAGCTGATCGCCATCGAGGCCGACCTCAAGCGCCTCGAGGACGCGATGGCCGGCGGCGCGATGGACGAGGCCACCTTCGATGCCTACGCCCGCGCCCAGGGCCGCCTGGAGGCGGGCGGCGGCTACACCTGGCGCGAGCAGGCGATGGCCACGATCCGCGGCCTGGGCTTCGACGAGGACGACCTCGACCGCCAGCTGTCGACCTTCTCCGGCGGCGAGCTGACCCGCGGCTCGCTGGCCCGGGTGCTCGTGGCCAAGCCCGACCTGCTCCTGCTCGACGAGCCGACCAACCACCTCGACATCGCCTCGCTGGAGTGGCTCGAGCAGCAGCTCGTCCAGATGGACACGGCGATCGTGCTCGTGGCCCACGACCGCTGGTTCTTGGAGGCCGTCGGCACCGCGGTGCTGGAGATCGAAGCGGGCCGTACGCGCTTCTTCTCCGGGCCGTGGCATGCGTGGCGGCGCGAGCAGGCCGCGCGCGAGCTGGCGCTGGGCCGTTCGATCGACAAGCAGCAGAAGGAGATCGAGCGGATGGAGGCGTTCGTCGAGCGCTTCCGGGCCAAGGCGTCCAAGGCCCGCCAGGCGCAGTCGCGCGTGAAGGCGCTGGACAAGATCGAACGGATCGAGCGCGACCCGCGCGACAACCGCGAGCTGAGCTTCTCGTTCAAGCCGCCGGAGCGCTCGGGCCGGGTGGTCTACGAGCTCACCGGCGCGCGCCTGGAGGTCCCCGGCCGGGTGCTGGTCGACGACGGCGAGCTGTGGCTGGAGCGCGGCGAGCACGTCACGCTGGTCGGCGCCAACGGCGCGGGCAAGTCGACGCTGGTCAAGGCGCTGTCCGGCCAGCGCGAGTTCGACGCGGGCAAGCTCTCGACCGGCCACAACGTGCAGGTCGCCTTCCTGGCCCAGCACGCCGAGACGATCGACGACACCGGCACCGTCGTGCAGGCGGCCCAGCGGGCCACGGGCCTCAACGAGAACAAGGCGCGAGCGCTGCTCGGGCGCTTCCTGTTCACCGGTGAGGAGGGCGACAAGCCCGCCAACGCGCTGTCGGGCGGCGAGCGCCAACGCCTGTCGCTGGCCATCCTCGTGCAGAGCGGCGCCAACGTCCTGATCCTCGACGAGCCCACCAACCATCTGGACATCGAGAGCCGCGAGGCGCTCGAGGACGCGCTGTCGGAGTTCTCCGGGACGCTCCTGCTCGTCTCCCACGATCGCGCGCTGCTCGACGCGGTGGGCTCGCGCACGATCGCCGTCGAGGAGGGGACGCTGCACTCCTACGCCGGCGGCTGGAGCGACTACCTCGAGCGCCGCCGGGCCCGCGAGGACGCGCCCAAGCAGGCCAAGTCCGTGGCCAAGGCCAAGCAGAAGGCGGCCGCCGCCAAGCCCGCCGCCGCCGCGACCAACGGCCGGTCGAAGAACAGCGCCAAGCGGCAGGCCGCGCTGGAGCGCCAGATCGAGCAGGCCGAGGCCGAGCTGGCCGCGCTGGAGCAGGAGCTCGCTGACCCCAGCGCCTGGGCCTCGCCGACCGGGACCGAGCGCTCGACCCAGCGCCACGCGCAGGCCAAGGAGAAGGTGGCGACGCTGATGGAGGAGTGGGAGTCGGTCGCCGCCGGGTAGGCCCCGGCCATGCGCGTCGCTCTCACCACCCTCGCCGCGGTCTGCCTGCTGGCCGTCGTCGTCGCCTCGCCCGCGTCCGCCAAGCCCCGCGACTGCGGAGCGATCAGCTTCTCGGGCACGAACACGCACATCGTCGTGCTGCGCGGCACCAGCTGCGCCGTGGCCAAGGAGGTCGCCGCCCACTTCGCGACCAGCAGCGGCGGGCCGCAGGGCTCCAGCGGCTGGTCGTGCGCTCTCGCCCACGCGCCGTTCACGAAGGTCAACGGCCGCAAGGTGGGCTTCTCCTGCGGCAAGGGCGGCTCGGGCAACCTGCGCAAGGCGCCGGCCGCGTTCGTCGGCACGATCTGACCGCGCTTCACCGCCTCTTCACGGAAGTGGCGGGTTTGCAGGGCAACCTCACGGTGTCATGCAAGGAGATCCCCCAATCCACGGGCGGCTCGGCCTGAACGTGCCGCGGGAGACGTGGCCGACCCCGCCGCTGCTGAAGGGCTATGAGGCAGCCGGCTTCGCCTGGGTCCAGGTGCACACGCCGCCGATCGCGATGCTGGCCGAGCGCGAGCCGACGCGGCGCCACGCCCGCGCGCTGCGCGCGGCGCTGGACACCACCGGGCTGCGCCTGCTGATCCACGGCCCCGACGATCTGAGCGCGGGCACCGACCTGCACGACCGCGCGTTCGCCGGGCTGCTGGACTACGCCTGCGAGGCCGGCGCCGAGCTCGTCGTCTACCACGGGCTGAACTTCCGCTCGGCCGAGGACGCGCTGTCGGCGCGGGCGGTGGCCGAGCGCATCGAGCTCGAGGAGGCATCGATCGCGGGCTTCGCGGAGGAGGCGCAGCGCATCGGCACGCGGGTCTGCGTCGAGAACCTCGCGCCGGTCTACCCGTCGCCGCCGCGCGTGTGCCACGACCCCCGCGAGGTCGCCGCCTTCGTGCGCCGGATCGACCACCCGGCGGTGGCGATGCTGTTCGACTGCGGTCACGCGCACATCGCCGCGGCGCTGCGGCGCACCGACGCGGGCCGGCTGCTGGAGCCCGTGGCCGACGTGGTGGGGCTGTTCCACGTGCACGACAACCTGGGCACGCGCCGGCATGACCTGCAGGCGCCCGGCGTGGACCCGCTGCGCCTGGACCTGCATCTGGTGCCGGGCGCCGGCAACCTCCCTTGGGAGCGCCTGGCCCCGACGCTCGTCGCCCACGACGCCCCGCTGATGCTGGAGATCGGCGCGGGCGTGCGCCAGGAGCCGCTCGCGCTGGCCGCCGCCGCGCGCGAGGCACTGGGCCAGCGGGTCGCGCCGGCCGCCGCCGCCTGAGGCGCGTTTCGCGCCGCTGCGGCTGGGGCAGCCGATGGCCATGAGCTATCGGCTGGCCCTCGATGTCCCGGTGTCCGATGCGGTCCGCGCCGTGGCGCACGAGCGGGTCGAGCACGCCGTCGCCGCGCTGCGCGAAGGCGACGATCGCGGCACCGCGGTGCACGACATGCGCAAGGACGCCAAGAAGCTCCGCGCGCTGCTGCGTCTCGTGTCGCCCTCGCTGAAGCCGCGGGTGCGCCGCGCGGAGAACGCCGCCATCCGCGAGACCGCGCGCCGGCTGTCGGGCGCCCGCGACGCCGCGGTGCTCGTCGAGGTGGCCGACGACCTGCGCGAGCGCAGCGTCGGGCAGGTTCCCGAGACGACGTTCGCCGCGATCGACGCCGAGCTCACGGCCGCGGCGGGCGCCGGCGGGGCCGTCGACGACGAGACCTTCGCCGCCGCGACGGCGGACCTGGAGGCGCTGGCCGCGCGCATCGAGCACTGGCCGCTGCGGCGCCTGGACGTCGACACGCTGATCGCCGGCCTGGAGCGCTCCTACCGCCAGGGCCGCGCGGAGCTGCGGGCCACGCGCCGCGGCGCCGACGCCGAGCAGCTGCACGAGTGGCGCAAGCGCGTGAAGGACCTCTGGTACGAGCAGCGGCTGCTGCGCGACGCCTGGCCCGGCGTCCTCAAGGCGCAGGCGTCAGAGCTCGACGAGCTCGGCGAGCTGCTCGGCGACGACCACGACCTCGCGGTCCTGCGTGACCAGCTGACCGGCGCGGACGGCATCGGCGCGCGGCTGGCCGTGGACCTGGATCCGGTCGTCGCGGCGATCGACCTGCGCCGCGCGGAGCTCGAGGGTCGCGCGCTGGCCATCGGCGCGCGCGTCTACGCGGAGAAGCCCGCGGCGTTCGCCCGCCGGCACCGCGCGTATCTGAAGGCAGCGCGCGCGGCGGGCTGACCGTTGGCGCGGGGGCGGCGCGCGGCGTGTACGACGGGCAGCGAAGGCGCGTGGGTCGTGTCCGCGACGCCACCCGCCGCGGGTTCTGGCGCCTTTCCGCTCTCCACCGAGCCCCATTGTCAGCTGGGCGTCGCATAGCGACGCCAGGCTGACAATGGCCGCGGGGCGCTACCGCCTAGATCTCCCCCCGCGACAGCCGCCAGAACTGGGTCGACTCGTACTTCGCGCAGGGATCGGTGTTGTCGAGCCTGATGTCCGGGATGAAGTTGCCGCCGGGCACGGTCAGGCACTCTTGGGAGCCCTCGTTGCGCAGCAGGTAGGGCTGCGTGCTCGTGGCCGTGGGGAGGCGGACCGGGCCGAAGGTGCGCGACGGCGTCGGGATCACCAGCTGCCAGGTCGCGAACTCGTCGACGTACTGGCACCTCATCGGATAGATGAACTGGCCGTACCGCGTGTCGCCATTGCCGATGACGCCCAGGCAGAGCCCGGTGGCCCGGTTCACGATCCGAAACTGCGGATCGACGATGCTGTGGCCCGGGATGCTGACCAGGTTCCAGGTCTGCTCCTTGACGCCCGCCTTGGCCACCGTCAGCGTCGGCTGCTGCTTGGCGAACTGGGTCAGCCACAGGATCTGGCTGCCCGGCGGCGCGCCGGCAGCCCGAAGCGTCCACACCGTTTCGGCCGACGCGGCTGAGGCTCCCGCTCCCAGCGCGACGGCCGCGGCGCACAGCGCCGCAATCGTCTTCCCCCGCATGAGACGGAACTGTATTGGCTACCGCACCGCGGTCACAAGCTCGCGGCCGGCGACCGAGCAGGAGAACCCGCGCCCCTCACGCCAGCGCACGACCGTGCCGTCGGCCAGGCGCGCGCCGGCCCGGCCCAGCGCCGGCCGGCCCCACAGCGTCGCCTCCAGCGGCCGCTCGGCCTCCGGGACGTCCCCCAGCCCGCCGGCCACGTGGTCGGCGGGCAGCGTCACGACCAGCGCGCCGCGCCGCACCCACACCGGGATCTGCTCCAGCGGCGCGGTCACCGTGAGCGTGCGCCCGCCGTCGACCTCGGCGCCCGACCACGACTCGATCCAGCGGCCGGGCGGGAGCACCGTCTCGACCTCGCGGGCGCCGTCCTCGAGCACCGGCGCGACCCACAGCGCCGGCCCGAAGCCGAACGCGTCGCCGACGCCCCAGGCGTGCGCGCCGCCCGGGTCCAGCAGCGACAGCGGCCGGATGATCGGCAGGCCGGTGCGCGTCGCGGTGGCCGCCGCCGCGCGGATGTAGGGCACCAGGCGCTCGTGCAGCAGCACGTAGGCGCGATACAGGTCGAGCACGTGCGCGTCGTAGGTCCACGGCTCCTGGGGCAGCCGGCCGTGGGCCTGCATCAACGGCGTGAAGCAGCCCAGCTGCACCCAGCGCACCAGCAGCTCGGGCGGGCAGCGCTCGACCAGGCGATGGCCGAGGTAGCCGCCGACGTCGTGCGACCAGTTGGAGATGCCGGACGCCGCGCCGCTGACCGTCGCGCCGACCAGCGTCTGCAGCGACCAGAAGTCCGAGGCCTGGTCGCCGCCCCACAGCATCCCGTCGGCCTGCTGACCGGTCCAGCCCGAGCGCCCGAACAGGACGCCCTTGCCCGGATGGACCGCCTCCAGCGCGCGGCGCATCGAGCGCCGGTACAGGCCGCCCAGCGCCCACGCCGCCTGCGCGCCCGTGCGCCCGTCGGCCAGCACGACGTCGTCGGGGATGCAGTAGCCCTCGCCGTCGTCGGCCTTGATGCCCTCGACGCCGAGCGCCAGTGCGGACTCCGCCTGGCGCCGCCACCACAGCTCGGCCGCGTCGGAGGTGAAGTCCACCAGCGAGCCGGTGCCCATCCACCAGCGCGCCACCCACGGCTGGCCGTCGGCGGTGCGCACGAAGTGGCCCAGCTCGGCGCCCTCGGCGTAGTTGGACGCGGGCTCGCTGTGCAGCTTGCGCGACAGCGCGTCGGGCGGGACCTGCCCTTCCTTGGAGTCGATGTTCGTCCAGGGCGTCACCCACACGACGGTGCGCACGCCCTCACCGCGCATGCGCGCGACCAGCCCGGTGAAGTCCGGGAACTGCCCGGGGTTGGGGATCCAGGTGTTGTAGTTCGTCTCCCAGGGCGAGTCGAGCACGATCGCGTCCAGGGGGATGTCGTGGCGCAGACAGCCCTCGAAGTCGTCGAGCACGTCGTCGGCGTGCTCGTAGACGTCGCGGCTCTTCCAGAACCCGTAGCCCCACTCGGGCAGCAGCGCGGGCAGGCCGGTGCGGCGCAGGAACGCGCGCAGGCGGGCGACGGGGGAGCCCGCGGTGAACACGCGCAGCCGCAGCGGGCCGCCGGCCGCGCGCGTGGAGATCGTCGTGCGCTCGCCCAGCTCGAAGCGGCAGCCGTTGGCGTCGGTGTCGACCCACACCGCGTAGCCGCGGCTGGACTGCAGCCAGGGGATCGGCGCGTAGTCGCCCTGCGGGATGCCGCCCATGGCCAGCATCTCGGGTGGGCAGTCGGGACCGGTGTAGCGGCGGTCGGCGCCCAGCTGGACGTCGCGCCCGCCGTGGTCGACCTTCAGCGAGTGGCGCGCGCCCAGGCCGGCGAAGTGCTCGTCGGTGCGCGGATCCCAGTCCAGGCCCAGGCGCAGCGGCGTGCCGTCGGCTTCCAGGGTCAGCTCGAGGTCGGCGCCGTCGACGCGCCAGCGCAGCAGCGCCCGGCGGCCGCCGTCCATGCGCAGCGCGACGGTGCCCTCGGCGTCGGTGTGCTCGAACACCTCGGCGGCCGACACGCGCTCGTGCGGGGCCAGCGCCTCGGCGGGGATGACGCCCTCGGTCATCTGGATGTAGCGGTCCTGGACCTCGCCCTCGGCGACCCAGACGGTGAGGTGGCGCAGGATCGTGCGCTCGTCGCGCCGGACCGTCAGCGAGAAAGGCGTTTGGTGCAGCTCGATCGTCAGCACGAGGCCAGGTTCGCGCTGGCCCGCGGGTTCGCGGCAGACCTTCACAGACCGGTCACACACCGGTTCCCGGATGGTCACAGGAGGTGGCCCAATGCAGGCAAAAGTCCCGTTACGAGAACTGATGACAGCGACTATCAACCAGGGAGCATCGATGACCCCTGACGTGAGCCGGGCCGACCTGCACTGCCACTCGACTGCGTCGCAGCTCTCCAAGCTCGGCGTCCAGCGCGCTCTGGGGTTGCCCGAGTGCGCGACGCCGCCGGAGGAGGTCCACGAGCTGGCCAAGCGGCGAGGCATGGACTTCGTGACGATCACCGATCACGACACGATCGACGGCGTCCTGCAGATCGCCGACCGCCCCGACGTGTTCATCTCCGAGGAGCTGACCGTCTGGTTCAAGGGCGAGGCCCAGGCCGTCCACGTCCTGTGCCTGGGCATCACGCCCGACGACCACGACTGGCTGCAGGCCCACAACGACGACGTCGAGGGCGCCGCCGCCTACCTGCACGAGCGCGACATCACCTGCGCGCTGGCGCACCCCTTCTACGCGGTCGAGGCGCCCCTGACCGCGCGCCACCGCCGCCGTCTGGCCGAGCTGTTCCCGATCTGGGAGGTCCGCAACGGCTCCCGCGCCCGGGAGCTCAACGCGCCCGCGGCGATCTACATCGACACGCACGGCGGCACCGGCGTCGGCGGGACCGACGACCACGCCGGCATCGACATCGGGCGCACGTTCACCCAGACCCCGTATGCCAGCACGCCGCAGGAGTTCCTGTCGCACATCCGCCACGGCCAGGCGCTCGCCCGCGGCGAGCAGGGCAGCGCGGCCAAGTGGGCACACGCGGCGATGGCACTGGCCATCCGCTCGCTGGGCAAGGGCTCCGAGACCGCCGCACCGGACCCGCAGGCCGTCCTGCGCATGGTCCAGCGCGTCCTGAGCGAGGGCGACGTGCGCTCCGGCGCGACCGGCTCCGACCTGGGACCTGAGGACGCCCGCGCCATGCTGCGCGCCTGGCTGGCCGCCGTCGATCTCGACCACCTGGGCGAGGCGGGCCTGCTGGCCTGGCTGCAGTCCGACGAGATCACCCACGCCGACCTGTTCCGCCGGGCCCGCCGCGCCCACGAGCGCAAGCTCACCGCCGCGGTCGGGGTGGCCGTCGGCGCCGCCGAGCAGCGCGGGGACCTGGGTGCCGCGGCCGGCGGCCTGTTCGACGCCTGCATCGCGGCAATTCCCTACGCGCCGGCGGCGGCCTTCCTGGGCAAGGAGAAGGCCAAGCTGGTGGCCCGCGAGAGCGAGCCGCCGCGGGTCGCGCTGGTCGCCGACGGCATCGGCGGCATGCACGGCGTCACGCACACGATCGACGAGCTGCGCGAGCGCGGCGTGCCCGGCTTCGACGTCGAGGTGATCGGCACCGACCCGCACGTCGACCGCCGGCTGCCGGCGGTCGCCGAGGTCGACATCCCGTTCTACGCCGGCCTGCAGATCGGCGTCCCGGCGCTGCCCTCGGTGGTGGAGGCGCTGGCCGACGGCCGCTACGACCTCGTGCACCTGTGCTCGCCCGGCCCCTCGGGAATCGCGGCGGCGCTGATCGCCAAGGCGATGGGCCTGCCGGTCGTGGCCAGCTACCACACCGAGCTGGCCACCTACGCGGGCGTGCGCTCGGCCGACCCGCGCATCGAGATGGGGATGACGATGGCGCTGGCCGCGTTCTACGGCGCCGCCGACCACGTGCTGTCGCCCAGCGCGGCCTCCGACCAGCGCCTCGAGCGGCTGGGCATCGCCGCGGACAAGATCGGCCGCTGGGATCGCGGCGTCGATCTCGGGCGCTTCTCCCCGGATCTGCGGGCGCCGATCGACGACCGGTTCCCGCCCAACCAGATCAACGTCCTGTACGCCGGGCGCCAGACCCGCGAGAAGGGCGCCGACCTGCTGGTCGAGTCCTTCCTGGCCGCGCGCCGCCTGGATCCGCGCCTGCACCTGGTGCTGGCCGGCGGCGGCCCCGAGGAGGGCATGCTGCGTGAGCGCCTCGGGCGCCACGCCACGTTCCTGGGCTGGCTGGAAGGCGACGCGCTGGCCCGCGCGTACGCGTCGGCCGACGTGTTCCTGTTCGCCAGCCGCACCGACACCTTCGGGCAGGTGATCCTGGAGGCGCAGGCCAGCGGTCTCCCGGTCGTGGCAGTCGCCGAGGGCGGTCCGGCCGGCCTCATCCGCGACGGCGAGACCGGGCTGCTCTGCCCGCCGGACGCCGACGTGCTCGCGCACGCGGTCGCCGGGCTGGCCGCCAACCCGGCCCGCCGCGAGCGGATCGCGGCGGCGGCCCGCGCGTCGGTGGCCGAGCGCACGTGGGACAGCGCGCTGCGGCGCCTGGCCGACGGCTACCGCGCGGTGCTGCCCACCCAGACGACGCACGAGGGGCGCCGTGTCGCCTGAGCTGCGCCTGGTTCGCGCCCGGCCGCTGCGCGTCGTCGACGTCGCGCTGTTCTACGGCGAGCGCTCCGGGGGCATCCGCACCTACCTGGACGCCAAGCGCGCGGTGCTGGCCCACGATCCCGAGGTCGACCACCACGTCGTCGTGCCCGGCCCGACGGAGCGCCACGAGGACGGCTGGCACTCGCTGCCCTCGCTGCGGCTGGCCGCCGCCAACGGCTACCGCGTCCCGATCGGCGTGACCGCGCTGAAGCGCACGCTGCGGTCGCTGAACGCCGACGTCGTCCAGCTGCACGACCCGTTCTGGTCGGTCATGGGGGTCAACGTCGTGGCCCGCCAGGACGGTGCTCGGGTCGTGGCCGTCCACCACACCTCGCCCGCGCTGGACGCCCACGGGCTTCCGGGCCCGGCGCGCGCGTGGCAGCCGCTGCTGCGCGGCTGGTTCCACCACGCCTACCGCGACGTCGACGCCGTGATGGCCACCCACGACCCGTGGCACGACACCGGGCGGGCCGCGACGCTGCCGCTGCGCTTCGGCGTCGATCCCGCGTTCCGTCCGCGGCCCGAGATCGCGCGCGGCGACCACGTCGTCTACGCCGGCCGTCTGGCCCGCGAGAAGGGCATCGACCTGCTGCTCAACGCCGCCGCCCGCAGCCGCGAGCCGTGGCGGCTGGAGCTGATCGGCGACGGCCCGTGCGCCGACCGGCTGGCCGACCGCGCCCGCCGGCTGGGGATCGCCTCGCGCGTGACGTTCCGCTCGCACATCGCCTCGCCCGAGCAGCTGGCCCGGCACTTCGCCGGCGCGGGCTGCGTCGTCATGCCCGGCGCGTTCGAGACCTTCGGGCTGGTCGGGCTGGAGGCCGCGGCCAGCGGCGCGCGCGTCGTCGCCTCGGCCACCGCGCCGTCGGTGCGCACGGTCGGGTCGCTGGCCCACACGTTCGCGCCCGGCGACGTGGCCGGGATGCTGCGGGCCATCGAGACGGCCCGGGCCACGCCGCGCGACACCGGCGCGGCCGCCGCGCTGGCCGCCGACGCCACGTGGCAGGCGGCGATCGGCGGCGAGCTGCAGGATCTGCGCCGGCTGGTGCTCGCCCCCGGGGCGCCGGCGCTGCGCGTCCGACGCGTGCGAGCCGCCTGATGGACCGCCGGCTCGCCGTCACCCTGCACGACGTCGAGCCCGCGACCTTCACGCGCTGCGCCCTGATCCGCGACTGGCTGGAGGATCACGGCGTCGACCGCGTGACGCTGCTGGTGATTCCCGCGCCGGATCTGCACCCGTTCGACAGCCGCCGGCCCGAGCTGGCCGTATGGCTGGCCGATCGCGAGCGCGACGGCGACGCGATCGCCCAGCACGGCTTCCATCACGTGCGCGGCGACCGCCGGCGCTCGCGCCGCTGGGGTGGCGGCGCCGAGTTCGCCGGGCTCGACGCCCAGGAGACCCGCCGGGCCATCGACGCGGGCCGGCGGGTGCTCAAGCTGGCCGGGCTGGAGCCGCGCGGCTTCGTCGCGCCGGCCTACGCCTACACGCCGCAGCTGCGCGGCGTCCTGGCCGACCGCTTCGCCTGGTGGGCCGGCCTCCTGCGGCTGCACGGCGGAAGCGGCGACCGCCTGGCCCCGGCCATCGGGATGGGCAGCTCGGACGCGATCGTCCGGGCCACGTCGCCCTTGGTGCTGCGCGCCTGCGCGCGCCTGGCCGGGTCGACGCTGCGCCTCGACGTGCACCCGCGCGACCTGGACCACCCGCGCCACATGCTGGCGCTGGAGTCAGTGCTGCGCGGCGCTCGCGCGCGCCGCCCGGCCACGCTGGACGAGCTCGCCGCGTAGGAGCCCACGCGCTCCGAGGAGTAGATTTGCGCGAACGAGGATGGTCGCGCGTTCCGGTCAGGTGACGAACAGGATGGACGGCCCGATGCGCCGCGCGCGCCGGCCGCTGACCGAGCGCGAGCTCGAAGTGCTTGCGCTGGTGTCCCTCGGCCACACCGGCGCGCAGATCGCCGACCGGCTGCACCTGTCGGAGTCGACGGTCGAGACGCACGTGCGCCGTGCGGGCCAGGCGCTCGGCGCGGCCAACCGAACCCATGCCGTCGCGCTGGCCATCGGTCGCGGCTACCTGACCGCGCCGAGCTGACCGTCACGACTCCTTGGCGGCCTCGCCCGTCGGGTTCGTGTAGATCGACGCGTCGAAGGTGGAGAGCGTGGGCGTCGACGAGTAGCCGAGCTCGTCGACGCCGAACAGCTGCTCGATGCTGCGCAACAGCGAGAAGTGGTTGTAGTAGCTGAACGCGCTGTTGGTGCCCGGGGTGACGTACTTGGACAGCAGCAGCAGGCCGACGTGGCCGCCGCCGCCGGTCGTCGTGGTGGGCAGGCCGAGGTCTGGGGCCGGCGTGGTCGGCGTGGTGGTCGGGGTCGTGGTCGCCGGCGTCGTGCTGGTCGTCGTCGGGGTGGTGGCCGGGGCGGCGGGGTCGACCGGGGGCGTCGCGGCCGGATCGGCCGGCGGCGCGGCCGCGGGATCGACCGGCGCGGTCGCGGTCGCGGCGGGGTCCACGGCGGCGGCGGGATCGGCGGTCGCGGGATCGACGGCCGCCGGATCGACGGTCGCGGGATCCGCCGGCGCGGGCGGGGCGGCCGGATCGGCCGGCGGCGGGGCCGCGGGATCGACCGCCGGCGTCGCCGGGGGGACCGGGATCGTCACGCCGGCCAGGTTCGGGTAGGCCGGGGTGTCGCAGCAGGCGCTGAAGTCGGCGTCCGGCCCGGCCTGCGGCGCCTGGTCGAAGGTGATCGCGATCAGCCCGTCGGCCTTGTAGGCGTCGGACTCCATGATCTGCGGCACGACCTCCTCGAGGAAGGCGTCGGCCTGCGCGAGCCCGGCGGGCTGGCCCGGCGCACACGGCTCGTCGCTGCCGTCGTGGCACAGGTCCGGGACGATGTAGGAGAGGTTCGGCGTGGTCGGGAGCGTCTTGAGGTCGCTGGCCAGCTGCTCGAGGCCGACGTCGTTGTTGGCGCACAGCGGCGTGTCGGTGACCGAGTGGAAGTAGACGAACGGGTTGCGCCAGGCCGCGTAGGGATCCGGCGGCGTGGTGGCCGCGGTCGCGGGATCGATCGGCGGCGCGTCGGGCGCCGGCGGCGTGCGGCAGGCGGCGGGCTTGCCGTCGGGACCCGTGCCCATGCCCTGCACGTAGGCCTTCCACGAGTGCCCGGCGGAGACGAGCGTGTCGCCGATCGTCTGCGTCTGCTTGGGGTAGATGCACCCGTCGCCCAGCACCTGGCCGTCGTCGTCGACCGTCCCCGGCGCGATGTCGGTGTAGGACAGGCAGTTCTGCGTGGTCGACACCGTCGGGCCCTGGCCGCTGATCAGGGCGACGCCGTTGGCCAGCTGGCCCGAGGCGACCGCGTAGTAGTTGGACAGCAGCTCGCCCTGGCTGGTCAGCGTCTTGGCCAGGTACGGCGCCTTGGCCGTGTCGGTGAACGCGCCGAAGCCCTGGTTGGACAGGACGATCAGGAACACGTGCTTGATCGGCGGCAGCGTCGAGGTCGCGGGCGGGGCGGGCGGCGTGGGCGTCTTGGGCTGCTTGGCCACCGGCGCGGCGGCCACCGGCGCGGGGGCGGAGACGACGATCGGGGCGGCCACCGGCGCGGGCGCGGTGTCGACCGGCAGGTCCGACGTGTCGGCGATCGACGACGCGGGCGCGGGGGCGGGCGCCGGCATCACCGCGACGATGTAGGGCGGCGGCGCGGTCTGGGCGGCCGGGCTCACGGCCGTGCCCACGACCACGCCGAACCCGAGCACCGCGAGCACCGCGATGGCCATGTCCCGCGGGCGCGGGAGCCGGAACCCGCCGATGATCGTCTCGGCCGCCACCGGCGGCGGGTCGGCGTACGGCGGGACGACGACGGCCGCCTCGAGGCCGAGCAGCTCGCGCACCCGCGCGGGGAGCTCGTTCTGGCGCTCGCCGCAGACGACGCAGTAGCGCTGATCGAGGTCCAGAGCGGACGCGCAGTTGGGACAGACGCGGTGCGAGGACGGATGCACGGGCACGGGATTTCGCATGCTCGCACCCCCGATCGCTCAGCAACGAGCAGTTCACAACTTCGCAACCAGCAGCCTCCACAATCGCGGTCGTGGAACCCATGAATGACGACCACGAGAACGCCGTTCCGCCGACGACGGATCTGTCCGGCGAGGCGCCAACCGTCGCGATCAACACCGGCCTGCTGCCGTCCATGTCCCAGCACTGCACGCGCTGCGGCCACGAGCTGGCCGTCGACCAGCGCTACTGCGTCAACTGCGGCGAGCGCCGCGGTGACCCGCGGCTGCCCTTCATGGACGGCCGCACGACGACCACCACCACGACGACCGTGGCCACCGCCGCGGCCGTGCCGCCCCCGCCGCCGTCCAAGGCCCGCTTCGGGTCTGGCGCGACGCTGATCGCGGGCGTGGGGACGCTGCTGCTGGCCCTGGGCGTCGGCGTGCTGATCGGCAACGCAGGCCAGAAGGACAGCGGCACCGCCGCCGCCGCGGCGCCCCAGGTGATCACCGTCCAGGGTGGCGGGGTCGCCGCGACCGACACCACCGCCACGGCCGACGCCGCCGCCGACAAGGGCGCCGACAAGAAGGCGTCCGACAAGAAGGCCAAGGACTCCGGTGACGACAAGTCGGCGACCGAGACGAAGGCCGCCGCGGCCAAGGTCATCAAGACCGAGAGCGGCGCCGCCGTGCCCCAGGCCGAGACGCCCGTCGTCAAGAAGGGCGCCAAGGGCAGCGGGCCGGGCTACAAGGACGGCGAGTTCACCGGCGATTTCTTCGGCCAGTGAGCCGGCCGAGCAAGAGGAGCACGAAGCGATGAGCAACCCCCTGAGCCGGCGCCGTCGGCGTCCCGGCAGCGAGATCGGCCCGGGCGGCGTGCCCGCGGCCTGGGACGTGGCCAACGTCGAGGAGGACCGGCCGGTCGACCTGCACCGCCGCTACGAGCAGCTGAGCGCGCGCGTGGCCGAGCTGCAGTGGGACCTCGGCGGCCTGGTCTACGAGATGGCCGCGCGCGACGCGATCCGCGTCGACGTGCTGGTCGAGCGCGCCGGCGTCCTGCAGGCCGCCGACGCCGAGCTGTCGGAGGTCGAGCGCATCCTGCTCACCGAGCAGACCGGCGCCGCGGGCGCCTGCGCCAACTGCGGCGCGCCGCACAGCAGCGGCGCCGTCTTCTGCTGGCAGTGCGGCTCCGCGCTGCTGCCCCAGGTCGCGGCGGACGCCGCGGCCTGAGGCCCGGGCGCTGCCTCAGCCGAAGCGCCCGCTGACGTAGTCGCGCGTGCGGTGGTCGTCCGGGCGGGTGAAGATCTGCTCGGTCGGCCCGTACTCGACCAGCGTGCCGGTGCGCTCGGCACCGTCGGAGTCGACGCTGAAGAAGGCCGTGTAGTCGGCCACGCGCGCGGCCTGCTGCATGTTGTGCGTGACGATCACGATCGTGTAGCGCGTCTTGAGCGAGTGCATCAGCTCCTCGATCGACGCCGTGGCCACCGGGTCCAGCGCGGAGGCGGGCTCGTCGAGCAGCAGCACGTCGGGCTCGATGGCGATCGCGCGGGCGATGCACAGGCGCTGCTGCTGGCCGCCGGACAGGCCCAGGGCGCTGTCCTTCAGGCGGTCCTTGACCTCGTCCCACAGCGCCGCGCCCCGCAGCGCCTGCTCGACGCGCGCGTCCAGATCGGTCTTCAGGCCGAGGTTGCGCGGCGCCCAGGCGATGTTGTCGTAGATCGACTTGGCGAACGGGTTGGGCTTCTGGAAGACCATCCCGATGCGCCGGCGCACCTCGACGCGGTCGACCGCGGCGTCGTAGACGTCGTGGCCGCGGTAGAGGATCTCGCCCTCCAGGCGGAAGCTCGGCACCGAGTCGTTCATCCGGTTCAGGCTGCGCAGGAGCGTCGTCTTGCCGCAGCCGGACGGGCCGATCATCGCGGTCACGACGTTGCGGTGGATCTTCAGGTTGACGCCCGCGATCGCGCGCTTGGATCCGTAGAACACGGACGCCTCGCGCACGTCGAAGATCGTCTCCCGCTGGGCCGTCGCGCGGACGGGGCCGGGCGTGGTGACGGGGAAGCTTCCGGTCTGCTGCAGGCGCTGCCGCGGGCGGATCGGATCAACGGGGTCGACAGCGGTTTCGGTCATGTGCGGTTCAGCTTTCGTTGACTGCGGGCCAGCAGGGTCCGCGCGACGATGTTGGCCAGGAGGATCATGGCCAGCAGCACCAACGCCGCGCCCCAGGCGCGCTCGGAGGCGGATGCATCGGCCTGGTCGGACAGCGTGAAGATCATCACCGGGATGTTCGGCAGGCCCTGGCGCTCGGAGCCGAACACGTCGAAGCTCAGCGTGCCGGCGAAGATCGACGTCGCGAACAGCAGCGGCGCGGTCTCGCCCGCGGCCCGGGCGATGGCCAGCACCGTGCCGGTGACGATGCCGCTGGCCGCGCTGGGCAGGACCACCCCGATGACCGCGCGCCAGCGGCTCACGCCGAGCGCGTCGGCCGCGTCGCGCACCTGCTGGGGGCCCTGCAGCAGGACCTCCTGGGTCGAGCGCGCGATCAGCGGCACCATGATGATCGACAGCGCGACGGCGCCGGCGAAGCCGCTCTGGTGGTGGCCCGCGACGAGCAGGCCGAACACGAACAGGCCGATGATGATCGAGGGCATGCCGTTGAGCAGGTCGAGCATGAGCTTGATCGGCGCGGCCAGCTTGGGCGGCGCGAACTCGACCATGAACAGCGCGATCAGGATGCCCAGCGGCGTGGCGATCAGCGTGGCGATGCCGACGATGATCGCGGTGCCGACGATCGCCGGGCCGATCCCGCCGCCCGGGCCGCCGAAGCGCGGCGGCGCCTGGGTGAGGAAGTCCCAGCTGATCGCGCCGGCGCCGCGCTGGGCGACGGAGAACACGAGGATGCCCAGCACGATCACCGCGATCACGGCGGCGCCGGAGGCCGTCCAGTCGGCCAGGCGGCTGACCGCCTGGCGGCGGCGCAGGTTGCCCGACGCGGTCAGCGGCGACTCGGGGTCGAAGGGGAGCGTGCTCATCGGGCCAGCCCCCGGCGCGGATCGAAGCGGCGGCCGATCCACTGGGCCAGCAGGTTGGTGACCACGCCGATGACCAGCAGCAGCAGCGCCAGGTAGAACAGCGCGGAGCGGTGGATGTCGCTCGTGGCACCCTGGAACTGCGCGGCGATGCGGCCCGCAAGCGTGTCGCCGGTGGCGAACAGCGAGGCCTGGATGGCGGCGCCGGCGCCGATCACCTGGGTGACGGCGATCGCCTCGCCCAACGCCCGGCCCAGGCCCAGGCAGGACGCGGCGGCGACGCCCGAGGCGGTCGTGGGCAGGACGATCCCGCGGATCACCTCCCAGCGCGTGGCGCCCAGCGCGGCCGCGGCATCCTGCTGCTCGCGGGGCACGGTCAGGAAGAGGTCGCGGCTGAGCGAGGCGATGATCGGCACGACCATGATCGTGAGGATCAGCCCCGCGGTGAACATGCTGCTGCCCGACGACGCGGGCGGCCCGAACAGCGGGATGAAGCCCAGCGTGTCGTGCAGCCCCGGCTCGACGTGGTCGCGCAGGAACGGCCCGAGCACGAGGATGCCCCACAGGCCCAGGATCACGCTGGGCACGGCGGCGAGCATCTCGACCAGCGGCCCGATCACGGCGCGCACGCCGCGCGGGGCGAGCAGGCTCAGGTAGAGCCCGATCCCGATGCCCAGCGGCACGGCCAGCAGCAGCGCCATGGCCGAGCTGACCGCGGTGCCGAAGAGCATCACGCCGGCGCCGAACTCCTCGAAGTTCGGCCGCCAGGCGGTGTCCCAGATGAAGGAGGCGCCGTACTGCGAGATCGCCGGGCGGGCGCCGTCGACCACCTTCCAGATGATCTCCACGACCGTGGCCACGACGAGCACGGCCGCGAAGCCGCACAGTCCGACGAGGATCGCGTTGCCGACGGAATCCGTTCGTCGCAGACGCGCACGAGCGCGCGCGTGGGCGCGCGGACGCAGGGGCGCAGGCGCCGCTCCGGGCGCGCCAGGGGAAATCATGCGGGCGACGTTATCCGCGGTCTCGCCTGCGGCCGCGAAACGTTCACCGTCAAGCAACAACTCGGAAACGCGATCACAACATCGCGCCGTCCGCACGGCCACATGCTGACGTTCCCGAAGCACGGGAATGTCAAACCCCCTGAAGGGAGTCAACTTGAACCGCAGCAAGCTGCTCGGTTTCGCAGTCGCCGCTCTGGCGGCTTGCGGCATGTCTGGTGCCGCCGCGTCCGCGGCCCAGGCCGACGTCGTGGGTGCAGGGTCATCGCTGATCGCCCCGCTCATGGCCCAGTGGGCCCAGAACTACAAGGGCACCGGCGTCACGTACGGCGCCGTCGGATCGGGTGCTGGCATCTCCCAGATCACCGCCCGCACGATCGACTTCGGCGCGTCTGACGCGCCGCTGACCGCCGACCAGGCGGCCGCCTGCAACGGTTGTGTCCAGATCCCGTGGGCGCTGACCGCCACGGCGATCTCCTACAACCTGCCGGGGATCAACAAGCTGAAGCTCACGCCGCAGCTGATCGCCGACATCTACATGGGCAAGATCACCATGTGGGACGACGCGCGCCTGAAGAAGATCAACAAGGGCGTCACGCTGCCCACGCAGAAGATCACCCCCGTCTACCGTTCTGACGGATCGGGCGACACGTACGCGTTCACCGACATGCTGTCCAAGGCCTCGCCGGCCTGGAAGAGCGCCCTCGGCTACTCGACCCAGGTCGGGTTCACCGTCGGTGCCGGTGCTCGTGGCAACGACGGCGTGACGGGCCTCGTGGCCTCCACGCCGGGCGGCATCACCTACGTCGCCGCGTCCTACGCGATCGCCAAGAAGCTGCAGGTCGCAGCCCTGGGCAACGCGGCTGGGCACTACGAGTACCCCAACCTGAACAACATCGAGGCGGCGGCGAAGTCGCTGACCACGATCCCGGCCAACAACGAGATGCACATCGTGTACCCGTCGGCCAAGTACAAGACGGCCTACCCGCTGTCGACGTTCACCTACGCGATCATCCCGACCTCCTCTCCGAAGGCGGCCGAGCTGAAGTCGTTCGTGAAGTGGGTCCTGACCGAGGGCCAGAAGTGGGGCCCGGCGCTGGACTTCGTCTACCCGATGCCCTCCGCGGTGCTCGCGGCGGCGAACAAGACGGTCGACCAGATCGGCTGATCGACGGCGTCACACACGCCTGCTGGCTTGCGGCCGGCGTCGGACCTTCGGGTTCCGGCGCCGGCCGTCTGCGTTCTGGCATCGTCTGCCAGGTGAGCGCGCCCCAGCGAGACGAGACCGGCGACGCGACCCGTCGCACGCACCTGGCCAACGAGCGCACGCAGCTGGCCTGGTGGCGCACGGGGATGACCGCGATCGCGGTCGGGGTGGGCGTCGGGCGGGTGGTGCCCGAGCTCGGCGGCACCGACCACTGGAGCTACGCCGCGCTGGGCGCCGGCTACATCGTCTACGGGATCCTGTTCATCCTGGCCGGCACCTGGCGCCAGCGGCAGGTGGAGACCGCCGTGCTCGACGCGCGCTGGCGCGCGCAGGACCGCCGCGTCGTGCTGCTGCTGACCACGATCGGCGTCGTGCTGGCCGCGCTCACCGCGCTGCTCGTCGTCGTCGACGCCTGATGGCCGCCGAGCAGCCGGTCCTGCGCTTCGCCGACGAGGCGGCCTTCGAGTCCTGGATGGAACACGAGCACGAGACCAGCGACGGCATCTGGATCGAGTTCGCCAAGAAGGGGTCGGGCGAGCAGTCGATCGTCTACGCCGAGGCGCTGGACGTCGCGCTCTGCTTCGGCTGGATCGACGGGCAGGCCAAGTCGGTCGACGACACCTGGTACCGCCAGCGGTTCACGCCGCGGCGTGCGCGCAGCCCGTGGTCCAAGCGCAACGTGGGGAAGGTCGCGGCGCTGATCGAGGCCGGCCGGATGCGTGCTCGCGGGCACGCGGAGATCGAGCGGGCCAAGGGCGACGGGCGCTGGGAGCGCGCCTACGACGGGTCGCGCACGATGGCGGTGCCGGCGGACCTGCAGGCGATCCTCGACGCCGAGCCGGCGACCGCCGCGGGCTTCGCGGCGCTGTCCAGCCAGAACCGCTACGCGATCCTCTACCGGCTGCAGGAGGCCAAGCGGCCCGAGACGCGCGCGCGGCGCCTGGAGAAGTTCGTGCGGATGCTGCGCGACGGCGAGACGATCTACTGACGCGCTACCGGCGGCGCTTGAGCGCGATGCCCTCGAGGATGTGGGCGACGTGCTCGCAGGCGTCGACGGCCGACTCCAGCGAGTCGTAGACGTCCTTCCAGCGGATCACCACCATCGGGTCGATCCCGTCGGCGAACAGCGACGCGACCGCCTCGCGGGAGATGCGGTCGCCCTCGTTCTCCAGGCGGTGGATCTCGACGAGGTTGGGGGAGAGGTCGCCGCCGCTGCGCAGGGTGCGCAGGGCCCGGGCGACCTGCTCGGTGGCGCCGACGAGCACGTCGGCCAGGCCCACGGCCTGCTCCATCGGCGCCTCGACGCCGTACAGGCCGAGCCGGTCGGCCGTCTCCTCGGCGTAGTCGACGATGTCGTCCAGGGCGGTGGCCAGCGAGTGGCCGTCGGCGGAGTCGAACGGGGGACGGCCTTGCCCGCCGCCGTTGAGGCGGTGGATGATGTCGTGGGCGATGCGGTCGCCCTCCTGCTCGCGCAGGTACAGCTCACGCGACAGATCGGCCCGCTCGGGATAGTCCGTCACCAGGTCGCGCAGCAGCAGCGCGGTGTGCTGCACGTTGCGGCCGGCCTCGTCCAGAAGGTCGAACATTCCGGTGTCGATCGGCCCTCTCCGCAACAGCCCCATGAGGCAACCCTATGGCCGGCCTGGCGACGTACACGAGTTCTTCACAGGAGATTCACGGTCGGGTAACGGCGCCGAACGCGCTGCGCGGGAGTGTCCCGAGCCATGGAGGCGGCTTCCAACGACGTCCTGCGCAGCGGGGACGTCGAGATTCATACGACGGATGGGCTCGTGCTGGTCGGTGGCCGCGTGGTCGCGATGTCCATGCGCGAGTATCGCCTGCTGATCGCCCTGGTGTCGCGTGAGGGGCGCATCGTCTCGCGCGAGGACCTGTACCGGATCGCCTGGGACGCGCCCCTGCGCAACGGCGACCGCTCGGTCGACGTGTACGTGCACAAGCTGCGCGTCAAGCTCGAGGAAGCGCTGCCCGGGCACGGGTTCATCCACACGCATTTCGGCTTCGGGTACCGCTTCTCGCCCGAGGCTTCACACGCTTTTCACAAGTCCGCCGCGAGCCAGTAGCAGGCTGGGCGCTTCCGCCTTGACCAAGGAGCATTCGCCGTGACCGCTGGAGAGCCGAGCCCGATCGAGACGCTGGACGAGAGCCCGGTGGCCGACCGGACGACCGATCCGGCGGTCAGCCTCGAGGCGCTCGCCGCCGCCCCGAGCGCCCCCCGCTCGATCGAGCGCCCGGGCTTCACGGTGAACCTCGACGGTCTCAACGCCTGGTACGGCCAGGCGCACAGCGTCAAGGACGTCACGCTGCGCTTCAACGCCAACGAGGCGACCGCGCTGATCGGCCCGTCCGGCTCGGGCAAGTCGACCGTGGTGCGGTGCATCAACCGCATGCACGAGGAGATCAAGGGCGCCCGCGCCGAGGGCTCCGTGATGCTCGATGACATCGACATCTACGACAAGCGGATCGACCTCAACGTCGTGCGCCGCTCGATCGGCATGGTCTTCCAGAAGCCGAACCCGTTCCTGTCGATGTCGATCTACGACAACGTCGCCGCCGGCGTGCGCCTGCAGGGCAAGGTCGGCCCCGACACCGTCGAGTCGGCCCTGCGCCGCGCCGGCCTGTGGGACGAGGTCAAGGACCGCTTGAAGCGCCCGGGCGTGGGCCTGTCCGGCGGGCAGCAGCAGCGTCTGTGCATCGCCCGCGCGCTGGCCGTCGAGCCCGACGTGCTGCTGATGGACGAGCCCGCCTCGGCGCTGGACCCGATCTCCACGCTGAAGATCGAGGACCTCGTCCAGGAGCTCAAGAGCCGCCTGACGATCGTGATCGTCACCCACAACATGCAGCAGGCCGCGCGCGTCGCCGACCGCACCGCGTTCCTGATGGACGGCGAGCTGATCGAGGACGGGCCGACCGACCAGATCTTCACCACGCCGACGGACCAGCGCACCGAGGACTACGTGAGCGGGCGTTTCGGCTGATGGCCTCCGAGATGCGCAGCCAGTTCCGCGAGGAGCTCGCCCATCTCGAGCGCCAGGCGCTCGGCGCCATCGACATGGTGGTCAGCCAGCTCGATCGCGCGCTGGAGTCCGTCGCCCACCAGGACATCGAGCTGGCCAGCTTCGTGATCGCCGACGACGACCGGCTGGACGGGCGCTACCTCGAGGTCAACCAGGGGATCCTGTCGCTGCTCGCCCTGCAGGCGCCGGTGGCCGGCGACCTGCGCGTCGTGGCGGCGCTGCTGCACGTGATCAAGCACGTCGAGCGCATGGGCGACCAGTGCGTGAACATCGCCAAGCTGGTCCCGCTGGCCGGCCACGAGCCGCCGGTCCGCCAGGAGGTCATCGACAAGCTCCTGGCCATGGGGCAGTTCGCGCGCAGCGAGGCGCTGCAGTGCCGGATGGCCTTCGAGGAGCGCGACGTCGAGCTGGCCCGCGACCTGGTGCGCCAGGACCGTGACATCAACCGGCTCAACCGCGAGATCTTCAACATGGCGCTGGCCATCGGGGACGACCCCGATACGCGCGAGTGGGCCATGCACATGGTGCTCGTGGCCCGCGCGCTGGAGCGCATCGGCGACAACGCCGTCGACATCGGCGAGCAGACCGCCTTCGTGGTGACCGGCCTGTTCCGTGAGTTCAGCGATGCGTCCAACGGGCTGGCGGACTAGTCCCGATTGCCGGGACGTTCACCAGGCTTTCACAACTCGGAGACAGGTCGATAACAGGCGACGGTTCGTATTAGGCGAGCCTGCCGTCTTGAACCTAAGGACGACCAGGAGAGCACTTTGAGACTTTCTCGCAGCATGACCGCGCTCGCCCTCTGTGGCGCGCTGACCTTCACCGTCGCCGCCTGCGGCAGCGACGACGACTCGTCCTCGACGAGCTCGGGCAGCGACACGGCTGCTTCGACCACCTCCGGCGGCGGCGAGGCCGCGGGCGGCAACCTGTCCGGCTCCATCGCCGGCGCCGGCGCCAGCTCGCAGGCCGCGGCCCAGGAGGCCTGGACGGCCGGCTTCCAGCAGGCCAACTCCGACGCGACGATCTCCTACGACCCGGTCGGCTCCGGCGGCGGCCGCGAGCAGTTCGTCTCCGGCGGCGTGGTGTTCGCCGGCAGCGACTCGGCCCTGGCCGACGAAGAGCTGACGGGCGCGCAGGATCGCTGCGGCGGCCCCGACAACGTCGTCGAGGTGCCGGTCTACGTCTCGCCGATCGCGGTCATCTACAACCTGCCCGGCGTCGAGAAGCTGCAGCTGTCGCCCGAGACGATGGCCAACATCTTCGCCCAGAAGATCAAGAAGTGGAACGACCCGGCGATCGCCGCCGACAACCCGGACGCCGAGCTGCCCGACAGCGACATCACGGTCGTCAACCGCTCGGACGAGTCGGGCACGACGGAGAACTTCACCGACTACCTGTCGCAGGCCGCGCCGTCCGCGTGGACCTACGAGGTCTCCGGCGACTGGCCGGTCAAGGGCGGCGAGGCGGCTGAGGGCACCTCGGGCGTCGTCGATGCCGTCAAGAACGGCGAGGGCACGATCGGCTACGCCGACGAGTCCCAGGCCGGCGAGCTGGGCAAGGCCGCGGTGAAGGTCGGCGAGGAGTTCGTCGAGCCGACCGCCGAGGCCGCAGCCGAGGTGTTCGCCGAGTCCACCCGTGAGGAGGGCTCGGGCAAGAACATCTTCGCCTACGAGATCAACCGCAAGCCGACGGGCGCCGGGGTCTACCCGATCGTCCTGGTCTCCTACGAGATCGCCTGCACGAAGTACGACAGCGCCGACGATGCCGCGCTGGTCAAGGGCTACCTGAGCTACATGATCAGCCCGGACGGCCAGAAGGCCGCCCAGAGCAACGCCGGTTCGGCGCCGCTGTCCCAGGAGGTCACCGACCTCATCACGCCCGCCGTCGAGTCGATCGGCGCAGGCGCGTAGATCCATGAGCGTTGCCCCCCAGAGCACGTCGCTCACTCCGCCGAGGCGTTCCACGCCTCGGCGGAGGGGGGACCGCGTCTTCTCCGGCATGGCCGTTGGCGCCGGCGTGACGATCCTGACGGTCCTTGCTGGCGTCGCCATCTTCCTGATCGTCGAGGCCTGGCCCGCGATCACCGCTGACTCCGAGGACCTGCCCGGCGGCAAGAGCCTCATCAGCTACATCGCCCCGCTGGCCTTCGGCACCTGCCTGGCCGCCGTGCTGGCGATCCTCATCGCCGTCCCGCTGGCCATCGGCGTGTCGCTGTTCATCAGCCACTACACGCCGCGCTGGCTGGCCCAGCCGCTCGGCCTCGTGGTCGACCTGCTGGCCGCGGTGCCGTCGATCGTCTACGGCCTGTGGGGCATCGCCGTCCTCGGGCCCGCCTCGGTCCCGCTGCAGAAGTGGCTGGTCGAGCACCTGGGCTGGATCCCCTTCTTCGACGGTCCCGCGACCGCGACCGGCCGCACGATGTTCGTCGTGGGCATCGTGCTGGCGGTGATGATCCTGCCGATCATCAGCGCCATCTCGCGTGAGGTCTTCTCCCAGACCCCGCGGGCCCAGATCGAGGCGGCGCTCGCCCTGGGCGCCACCCGCTGGGAGATGATCCGCATGTCCGTCCTGCCCTTCGGCCGCTCCGCGGTGATCGGCGCCTCGATGCTCGGCCTCGGCCGCGCGCTGGGCGAGACGATGGCCGTCGCGCTGATCCTCTCGGTCTCCGGCGACGTGACCTTCGACCTGGTCTCCTCGGCCAACCCGTCGACGATCGCGGCCAACATCGCGCTCGACTTCCCCGAGTCCTCGGGCTTGGACGTCAACACGCTGATCGCCTCCGGCCTGGTGCTCTTCGCGATCACCCTGGCCGTCAACATCCTCGCCCGCACCGTCATCTCCCGCACGGAAGGGGCGCGAGCATGAGCACGTCCACTCCTCCGCTGGCCAGCGGCGGTCCGCGGCATCCCGCGCTGGCGGCCGCCGTCGAAGGCCACGGGAAGCTGCCCGTCTGGGGCCCGTGGGGCGTCGTCGCCCTCGTGGTGGCCGTCGCGGCGCTGCTGTTCTTCACCACCTCGATCGCGATCGGCGTGCTCGTGGCCGGCGGCATCGTCGTCGCCGCGCTGGTGCTGTACACGTGGTCGCGCGTGGTCGAGGGCAAGCGCATGGCCGCCGATCGCGGCGTGACCATCCTGGTCAGCGCCTCGTTCGGCCTGGCGGCGCTGCCGCTGATCTCGATCTTCGAGACCGTCATCTCCAAGGGCGCCGAGCGCTTCGACTGGGCCTTCTTCACCGAGTCCTCGCGCAACGTCATCGGCGCGGGCGGCGGCGCGGCCAACGCGCTCGTCGGCACGCTGGTGATCACCGCGCTGGCCACCGTCATCTCGGTGCCGATCGGCGTGATGGCCGCGATCTACATGCAGGAGTACGGGACGGGCACACTCAAGCGCGCGCTGACCTTCTTCGTCGACGTCATGACCGGCATCCCGTCGATCGTCGCCGGCCTGTTCTCGTTCGCGCTGTTCGCGCTCATCTTCGGCCCGGGCATCCGCCTGGGCGTGATGGGCTCGATCGCCCTGATGGTGCTGATGGTGCCGATCGTCGTGCGCTCCACCGAGGAGATGCTGAAGATCGTGCCCAACGGCCTGCGTGAGGCGTCCTACGCGCTCGGCGTGCCCAAGTGGCGCACGATCGTCAGCGTCGTGCTGCCCACCGCCCTGGCCGGCATCGTGACCGGCATCATGGTCGCGATCGCCCGCATCGTCGGCGAGACGGCCCCGCTGCTGATCACCACCGGCACCTTCTCGTCGGTCAACTGGAACCCGTTCTCGGGTCGCATGGAGGCGCTGCCGGTCTTCGCCTTCAACGAGTACAAGACGCCGGGCGTCCCGCCCGAGCCGTACTTCGATCGGGCCTGGACGGCAGCCCTGACCCTGATCCTGCTGGTGATGATCCTCAACCTCGCCGCGCGGCTCGTCTATCGCCGCTTCGGCACGGAGATCCGCGGATGAGCGACGAGACCGAGATCGAGCCGCAGACCGCGGCGGAACCGGCGAGCGCGGCCGTCCCCGCTGCGGCGGGCGCCATCACGGCGGACAAGCCGGCGGCCAAGACGATGCAGGCCCGCGACCTGGACCTGTTCTACGGCTCCTTCCATGCCGTGCGCGGCGTGACGATGACCATCCAGCCCAACAAGGTGACCGCGCTGATCGGGTCGTCGGGCTGTGGCAAGTCGACCTTCCTGCGCTCGCTGAACCGGATGCACGAGCTGATCCCGGGCGCACGCGTGGAGGGCGAGGTGATCCTCGACGGCGAGGACATCTACGCGCCGGGCGTCGATCCCGTCTCGGTGCGCCGCGACGTGGGCATGGTCTTCCAGCAGCCCAACCCGTTCCCGACCATGTCGATCTTCGACAACGTCGCGGCCGGCCTGAAGCTGACGGGGCGCAAGCTGCCCAAGGGCGAGCTGGCGGACGTCGTGGAGCGCGCGCTGCGCGGCGCGAACCTGTGGGACGAGGTCAAGGACCGGCTCGACACGCCCGGCGTGGGCCTGTCCGGCGGCCAGCAGCAGCGTCTGTGCATCGCCCGCTCGATCGCGGTCGAGCCCGAGGTGCTGCTGATGGACGAGCCGGCGTCGGCCCTGGACCCGGTCTCCACGCTGGCCATCGAGGACCTGATGCTGCAGCTCAAGGACCGCTACACGATCGTCGTCGTGACCCACAACATGCAGCAGGCCAGCCGGGCCAGCGACTTCACCGCGTTCTTCAACCTGGACGCGGTCGGCGAGCCCGGTCACCTGGTGGAGTACGACACCACGGAGACGATCTTCTCCAACCCCAGCGAGAAGGCGACCGAGGACTACGTGAGCGGCCGCTTCGGCTGACGCTGTGTGCGCTGCGTCACACGCCGTCGCGCCCGCCGCGCGATCGCTGTGAAGAAGCTGTGACGCAGCGTGCGCAAACAGTTGCCGCAGCCTTAGCGAGGGCTAAGCTTGCGCACATGGTCGATGGAACGCCGGGCTTGGCTGGCGCGCATTCTCAAGAGGGTCAGGCAGGCGCACCTCTGCGCCTCGCCGTCCTTGACCGCGACAGCGGATTCCTGCAGGTCTTTGGCAAGCGGCTCGACCGCCTCGGCTGGGAGCATCGCGTGCTCGCCAGCCCGGTTGCGCCGGACGCCCTGGTGGCGATGCGGCTCAGTGCCGTCGTCGTCGACCTGGCCATCCTGGGGCCGCAGGCGTGGGAGTGGCTGGAGCGCACGTGCGCCGCGCTGCCCGGCCTCGGCGTCGTCGTCTGCACCGGTCAGTCGACCGTGGCCCAGCGCGTGCGCGGCCTGCGCCTCGGCGCGGATGACTGGGTCACCAAGCCCTGCCATCCCGAAGAGGTCATCGCCCGCGTCGAGTCGGTCGTCCGCCGCCGCCGCCGCGCCGAGGCCCGCGTGGACGTCTCCCCGGTCGTCGCCGGCGAGGTCGAGATCCGCGCCGATCAGTTCCAGGCCTTCAGCAACGGTCGCTCGATCGACCTGACCCGCCGCGAGTTCGAGCTGATCGAGCTGCTGGCCAGCGCCCGCGGCCGTGTGCTCGAGCGCGAGGAGATCTACCAGCGCGTGTGGGGCTACGCGATGGCCCGCGGCGACCGCTCGGTCGACGTGTTCGTCCGCAAGCTGCGCCAGAAGCTGGAGAAGGCGTCGCCGGACTGGCGCTACATCCACACGCACTTCGGCATCGGCTACCGCTTCGCGCCCGAGCCGGCCGACGGCGTCGAGCTCGTCGCCCCCGGCGCCGAGGCGCTGGTTCGCGAGGCCGCGGCGATCGACGCCCCGGTCGAGGACCGGCTGCTGTCCTAGCACTCGAGGCCCGGTTTCGACCGGGCCTCTATCGTTGTCGGCTGTGAAGCACGTCCGCAACTTCGGCATCGTCGCCCTCCTGGCGTTCGGCGTCTACGCGCTGCCGGGCGGCGACACCGCGGCCAACCTGTTCGGCGCGTCGCTGTTCGTGATCCTGACGATCGGCATCGGGCTGCTGCTCGCGCGCCTGTACCAGGAGCGCCGCACGGACCTCGACCTGCTCGGCGACCGCTGGCGCCTGCTGCTCTACGGCGCGGCCGGGCTGATCGTCGTCGCGCTCGCGGCGACGCCGAAGCTGTTCGAGAGCGGCGGCGGCACGATCCTGTGGCTCGTCCTGATGGCGGGCGCGATCTTCGCGATGTACCGCGTGTGGCGCCACACGCGCGAGTACTGAGCGGCACCGGCCGCCTGCCGACCCGCAAGGCTCGCTCCGTCCGTCGCGTTGCTTGTCGGATCTCTCGGCCTCAGACCGAGAGATCCGACAAGCAACGCGGCTCCGCACTTTCTCCGCACTTCCGTGGCCGTTTCTGCGCTGACTGGTGGTGCGCCGTAACACGCCGCGCGGGAGCCTTGGCGCATGCGCAGCGCACGTGGCCAGGCGGCAGTCGAGTTCGTCGGAATCCTGCCCCTGCTCGTGCTGCTCGGCCTCCTGTGCTGGCAGGCGGTGATCGCCGGCCAGGCGGTCTGGCTGTCGGGCGCGGCCGCGCGGGCGGCCTCCCGGGCGAGCGCGCTCGATCAGGACGCTGAGGCCGCCGCCCGGCGGGTGCTGCCGGGCGCGCTGGCCGCGGGCGTCTCGGTCGACGACGCCGGCGGCGGCGACGTCCGCGTGGCGGTGGCGATCCCGGCCGTCGTGGGCGGGATCGACCTGGCGGTGGTCCACGAGCGGGCGCGGTTCGCCGCGCAGGGCGGCTGACGTGCGCGACGCGCGCGGCCAGTCGACGGTCGAGCTGGTCGGCCTGCTCCCGCTGATCGTGGCGGTCGTCTTCGGCGCCGCCCAGCTGCTGGCCGCCGGGGTGGCGGGCGAGCTGGCCGACCACGCGGCCCAGGCCGGCGCCATGGCGCTGCTGCAGGACGGCGGCTCCGCCCGCGACGCCGCGCGGGCCGCCCTGCCCGGCTGGGCGCGCGACCGCGCCGACGTCGAGGTCTCGGGGCGCCGGGTCGTCGTGACGCTGCGCCCGCCGTCGCCGCTGGGGCCGGTGGCCGACGCGCTGGCCGCGCGCGCGGTGGCCGACGCGGGGGAGGGCACGTGAGCGACGAGATCGTCTCGCGCGCCGGCCTGGGCGCGATGGTCGCGGGCTGGTTCGTGCGCCCGGCGGGCGCCGTGGGGGAGCGCTCCGCCCGGCGCGTCCTGGCGTCGGTCGACGAGCCGGTCGTCCTGGCCGGCCCGGGCGCCACGGCGCTCGGCGTGGGCGCCACGGTCGCGCTGGCCGCCGCCGACCGCGGCGAGGTCGCGGTGCTGGCCTGCTGGCGCGTGCCGGCGGCCGAGCGCCGCCGCGACGGGCTGGCGGTGGCCAAGGCCCGGCGGCTGGCCGGATCGCTGCAGGCGCGCGGGCTGGAGGCGACCGCGTCCGGACGACTCGTGGTGGTCGCGCTGCCCGACGACGAGCGCGAGGCGGTGATGCTGCTGCGCCGCGCGGAGGGCGCCTGCGCGACCGCGGCCTGCGTGCCGCTGCTGGGCGGCGCGCGCGGTGCGGCGTGGGATGTGGTCCTGGCCGAGCGCGGCGTCGCGGTGCTGGATCCGGGCGCGAGCGGCGAGCGCGCGGCGCTGCTCGAGGTGGCGGTGGCCCGGCTGGCCGCGCAGGGTGTCCAGGCGCGCGTCCCGCAGCGGCGGCTCGGAGCGGTCGCGCGCGCCCTGGCGGTGAGCGGGTGGTTGCCGCCCGGCGGGCGGGCGCTGGCCAACCCGGTGCCGGCCAGATGACCGCGCTGCTCGACCGCGCCCGGCTCGGCGCGACGGACGGCCAGGCCACCGTCCTGCTCGTCGGGATGCTCTGCGCGGTGCTGTTCGGCACGATGGTGCTGGCCCTGTTCGCCGGCGGTGTCGGTGCCCACGGGCGCCAGCAGCGGGCGGCGGACCTGGGCGCGCTGGCCGCGGCGCGCGTGATGCACGACCTGCACCCCCGTCTGTTCGAGCCCGCGGTGTGGCCGGACGGGACGTTCAACCCCCGCCACCTGGAGCGCGACGCCTACCTGGCCGCGGCGCGCGAGCGCGGCGCCGCGGTGGCTCGCGCCAACGGGGCCGAGGCGATCGACGTCTCGTTTCCGCAGGCCGATCCGATCGCGCCCACGCGGGTGCGCGTGCAGGTCGGCGCCCGGCTGCGCGTGACGGTGGCCGGCGAGCGCGGCGGGGTCGCCGTCGAGGCGTCGGCCGACGCGGAGATCGTGCCGGTCGTCGCGTCGCTGCCGGCGGCCAGCGGCGACGAGTACCGCGGTCCGCTGGCCTATCGCCAGGGCAAGCCGATGCGCCCGGACGTCGCCGTCGCGTTCGACCGCATGGCCGCGGCGGCCGCGGCCGACGGCGTGACGCTGATCGTCAGCTCGGGCTTTCGCACCAACGCGGAGCAGGCCGTCCTGTTCGCGGCGCATCCCGACCCGAAGTGGGTCGCCCCGCCGGGCACCTCCCTCCACCGCCTCGGGACCGAGTTGGACCTCGGACCGGTGTCGGCGTACGCGTGGCTGGCGGCCAACGCACCACGGTTCCACTTCGCTCAGAGATATTCATGGGAACCGTGGCACTACGGATACGTGCTCAGCCCCGGCTCGAGCGCCGCGATGTGGCGCCGGCGCGACGGGGGTGACGGGGAGGGCGGCTCGACGCTGCCGTCGTTCGTGCCCGAGCAGTACGCCGCGCCGATCGGCCGGGCGGCGCAACGCTGGAGCGTCTCGGCGACGCTGCTGGCCGCGCAGCTGCAGCAGGAGTCGGGGTTCAACCCCAACGCGCTCTCGCCGGCCGGCGCGCGGGGCATCGCGCAGTTCATGCCCGACACGGCGCGCGCCTACGGTCTGACCGATCCGACCGACGCCGCCGCGGCGATCGACGCCCAGGCGCACCTGATGCGCGACCTGCTGCGCCAGTTCGGCTCGGTGCCGCTGGCGCTGGCCGCCTACAACGCGGGCTCCGGGAAGGTCGCGGCCTGCGGATGCGTGCCGCCGATCCCCGAGACGACCGCGTACGTGGCGGCGATCCTCGGGCTGATGGGCGGCGCCGGTGACCCGACGGGACTCGGGGGCCTGGAGGTGCGGCTTGTGCGCTGACCGCGCGCCGAACGCCAAGCGCGGGGGCGCGACCCAGGGTGGAGAGGTCACGCCCCGCTGCGCGCTGGCAGGGGAGGCCGTCGCCGGAGGAGGAGAGTTGGGAGCGGCGGCCCACCCTGATCATCGGACGTCGGGGCGCCGACTTGAGCGGGCCCGGTTCAAGCGGGATGCGCAACGTGCCGACTCATCAGGTATGCCGTCCATCCACGGGTCCGAAGCGCTCCGGCGGGCCCAGGCGTGGCTGTACGTGGGGGGCGCGGTGATGCTCACGGCGATGCTGCTCGCGCCCGACGGCGACACGTCCGATCACGGCGCGCTGCTGATCATCGGCCTGGCGCTCCTGGCGCTGTCGATCCCGCTGTTCCTGTGGCGCGGGATGCCGGACTGGGTGCAGGTCGTTTTCCTGGCCGTGGGGATCGTCTCGGTGTCGCTGTGCGTCGGCCTGCTGCGGCCGATGGTCCTGACGCCCGTCTTCTACATCTGGGCGTTCCTGCTGGCCGCCAACCACCTGTCGCGCGCCTGGGTGGGCGCGCTGTACGGCCTGATGGTCGTGACCTTCGGCGGCGCGCTGCTGTTCCTGGCCGAGCCGGTGGATCGCGTCAACGCGTTCCTGACGATGGTGGTGGTGATCGCGATCGTCGTGCTGGTGATCCTGCGCCTGCGCGAGCGCAACACACGTCTGGTCGCGCGGCTGCGCGAGACGGCGACCAGCGACTCGCTGACCGGGGCGCTCAACCGCGGCGCGTTCGAGGAGCACCTGCGCGCCGAGCACGCCCGCGCGCAGCGCCACGGCCGGCCCTACGCCGTGGCGATCATCGACGTCGACCACTTCAAGCTGGTCAACGACGAGCACGGTCACGCCGCCGGGGACGCCGCCCTGATCCGGCTCGCCGGCCTGGTGCGGGCCAACACCCGCGCGGGCGACGTGTTCGCCCGGGTCGGGGGTGAGGAGTTCGCGCTCCTGCTGGCCGACACCGACCTCGAGCAGGCGGCCACGCTGGCCGAGCACCTGCGCGGCCGCGTGCGCCGCGAGACCGCCTACGACCCGGTGCCGCTGACCGTGTCGATCGGGGTCGCGGCGGCCGACCCCGAGGGCGAGGCCGACGTGATGCTCGCCGCCGACCGCGCGCTGTACGGCGCCAAGCGCGCCGGGCGCGATCGCGTCGTGCGGGGCGCCCCGGCGCCGGCCAGCGCGACGACGGCGCTGGCGGGGTAACGTTCCCGTCATGGCCGACGCCATGTTCGCCTCGACGGTCTCCACCACCGCGATCGTCGTCGCCGCCGTTGCCGCGCTGGCGCTGCCGTTCTACCAGCTGCGCCGCGACGGCTTCCTGCGCTGGCGCGACCGCTAGCGGGTTCTGCGCCGCCCGACGCGGTGCGGCCGCGTCACGGGTGCGCGCGGATCTCCGACGCCGCGGCGTCCTCGGGCGGCTCCCCGCCCAGCGCCGCCTCGAGCTCGCTGCGGCCACCGATCGAGAGCTTGCGGTACACGCGGCCCAGGTGCGTCTCGACGGTCTTCACAGTCACGAACAGCCGCTGCGCGATCTCGCGGTTGGACCGCCCCTCGGCGGCCATCCGGGCCACGCGCGCCTCGCTGGCGGTGAGCGCTTCCAGCCCGGTGAACGAGCGACGGGCCGGCCGCGCGCCCAGCACGCGCAGCTCGGCCTCCGCGGCGGTGATCCAGCGGCGCGACCCGCAGCGCTCCGCCGCCCGCGCGCCGGCCTCGATCCGATCGCGCGCCGCGCGGCGCTCACCCTGGCGACGCAGCGTGCCGCCGAGCGCGATCAGGCAGGCCGCCTGCTCCAGATGCGCGTCCCCGTCGGCGACGAGCGCGGCCGCCCGCTCCAGGTCCGTGCGCGCGGCCGGCGGATCGGCGGTCAGCGCGCGATGGCGCAGGCTGGCCGCCCAGCCGATCGGCGCGCCCCAGAGCGAGGCGATGCGGACGGCGTCCTGGGCATGGGCCGCCGCGGTCGCGTGATCGCCGATCGCCAGCGCGCAGCGCACGACGCCGAGCCGCCACGGCGTGACGCGGTCCTCGTAGCCGGCCAGCTCGCCCAGACGCCCGCACTCGGCGAAGGCCGCCAGCGCTTCGGCCGGTCGGTCGGTGGCTTCCAGGAGGAGGCCGTTGGCGTAGTGCAGGACGCCGAGGTCGGCGTCGCGACCGTCGAGCCAGGACCCGACGAGCGCGGCGGCGCGGCCGGTCTCGCCGCGCTCGATCAGCACGCCGGCGTAGAAGCGCACGCAGGTCGCGCCCCAGAAGCTCCAGATCGCGTTGGCCGGGAGCGAGTCGCGCACCGTCAGCAGCGCCTCGGCGTGCGCGCAGGCGTGCATGAGCACGTTCCCCGAGCGCCGCATGAGGCCACCGAGCGATGCGATCGCGAACGCCTCCACCGATCCGCGCGAGCGCGCGTCACCGAACGCGCGGGCGCGCTCGCGATCCATCGTGGCGAAGTCCTCCGCGCACAACACGACGTAGGAGGCGTAGGCCCACGGCGGCGCCTCACAGGTGTTGTCCGCGAGCAGGCGCCCGTCGGCCAGCGCGCGCAGGGCGAGCGGCACCGCGTCCTCGCGGCGCTGCGTCGGGTCGAAGACCGTGGCCAGCGCGGCGGTGGCCAGCGCGATGCGCTCGGCGGGCGTGTCCCCGGCCAGCGTGCGGTAGCCGCGCATCCGCGCGAGCGCTCCGCTGGTCAGCTCCGCGTCGTTGACCGCCAGCGACGTGCGCTCGACGTCGGCGCGCAGGCGGCGCTCGCCGGTGAGCGCGGTCGCGGCCGCGTCGAGGGCCGCGATGGCGGCGCGCTGGCCGTCGGTGACGGTCAGCCCGGCGGCCAGCCGCAGCGCCGCGTCGAGGCGATCGTCCTCGTCGGCGGACTGCGCGAGCGCCCGGCGCAGATGGGGCTCGGCCTCGGCGACCTGTCCCTGCGCGGCCAGCGCCGTGCCGAGCGCCAGCTCGGCCGGCCCACGGTCGGCCGGCGCGGGAGGCTCGTCGAGCGCGCGCTGCAGGTAGGCGGCGGCCATGTCGGGCACGCCCCGGCGCAGCGCTCCGCGGCCGGCGTCGAGCAGGTGCCGCGCCGCGTCGGCGTTCCCGCGGGCGTCGCTCTGCATCAGGTGCGTGACGATCTGCGCGGTCGGCGCTCCGGCCGCGTCGAGGATCTGGGCCGCGCGCGAGTGCGCGGCGGCGCGGTGGGCGACGGGCCACCCCGCCGTCACGCAGGCCTCCAGGAGCGGGTGGCCGAACCGCAGCGGCAGCGCGTCGGTGAGGATCCCCGCCGAGGCCAGCCGTCCCGCGCGCTCGGCGACCTCGGCGGGCGTCAGGCCGGTGAGCGCGGCGATGCGGGCGACGGTCGCGCCGGAGCCCAGCACCGAGATCGCCTGCGCCACCTCGGCGGCGCCGGTGCCCGCGCTCGTCAGCTGCAGGGCGACGACGCGGGCCAGCAGCTCGGGTGGCGAGTGGGCGATCAGCCGGACGTCGGCGGCGCTCAGCGTGCGCCCGGTGTGCTCCAGGCCGCGCACGAGCTCGGCGACGTAGAGCGGGACGCCGCCGGTCATCGCCTGGCAGGCGGCCACGACGTCCCCGTCCGGGTCGGCCGCCCCGGTCAGGTCGCCGAGCAGCTCGCGGACGCCCGCCTCGCTGAGCGGCTCCAGCGTCAGCCACCGCGCCGCGGGCACAGCGCGCAGATCGTGCGTCCACGACGCCGTGCCGGCCACCGGCGGCCGCCCGGCCAGCACGACGGCGATCGGGGTGTCCGCCACCCGGTGGGCCAGATAGGCGAGCGCCTGCAGGGACGGCACGTCGGCCCAGTGGGCGTCGTCGACGATCAGGGCGAGCGGGCGCCGCGCGGCCAGACCCGCGAGCAGCCAGTAGAGGCCGTGCAGGGCGTCGGGCAGCCGCATGGCCTGCGCCTCGGCGGCGGGTGTCGAGGTGAGGACGACGTCGGCGCCGATCGCGCCGGCCCCCTCGATCGCCGCGGCCCGGTCGTCCGGGGACAGCCCCCGCAGGTGGCGCTCGACCAGCTGGCGGATCACGCCGAACGGGATCGGCTGCTCCAGCTCGCGCCCACGGGCGCGCAGCACGACCAGCGGCGCGCGCGCCTCGTGCGCCGTCGCGTCCAGCACGGTGGTCTTGCCGATGCCCGCGGGGCCCTCGATCACGACGACCGAGCCCGTCCCGTCGCGGGCGGCGCCGAGCCCCGCCGCCAGGGCATCCCGCGCCATCGTACGTTCGATCAGTGCCGGCGTCGGCGGGCCCGCCGGACGGTCGAGGTGATCCGTCACCGTGCCGGCGAGATTACCGGGAAACCGGAAGACCGGTGTGAGGAAAACCGACCGGACACGACCGTCGGCGCGTGGCCCGGATCAGCGGCGCGAACCGCTGTCCGGACCGGTGCGCCGGCGATCAGGTGTTGTAGGCGGCGATGGTCAGCGCGGCGCGTCCCTCGAGGCCCGCCGAGCAGGTGACGAAGAAGTCGTAGCTGCCCGCCGGGACCTGCTGGGTGAACTCGACCGGAATCGAGGTGATCACGGTCGTGCCCACCACGCGGTCGCTGATCTGCGGTCCGCTGGCGAACGCCGCGCCGTCGCGCTCGACGTCGACCGTGCACGAGTAGTTCGCGTCGGTCCCGCGGATCGACGCGTACCCGGTGACCACCACGTTCGTCGTCGCCGTCAGCACCAGCGGCGACACGTCGGCGCCCGAGTTCGCGATGTTCACCCCGAAGCTGGTGAGCGAGCCGAGCTCACCGCCGGTCGTGGAGGACAGACCGGGCTGGACGGTCCGCCGCAGCGCGATCAGGGCGCCCGACGATGGCCCGACCGGACCGGTCGCGCCGGTGGCGCCGGGGACCCCCGCGGCGCCCGCCGGGCCGGCGGGACCGGTCGGACCGGTCGGACCGGCCGGGCCGGCCGCACCGGTGGCACCCGTCGCGCCTGTGTCGCCGACCGCGCCCGACGGCGCGGTGGTCGTCCTGCTCATGCGCTGGCGCAGCGACTTGGACAGGTCGGCCGTGCGGATCGACCCGTTGCGGATCTTCGAGCTGGTGACCGCGCCCGTGGCCAGGTCTCGGCTGGTGACCAGGTCGCGCGCCGCGGCGGGGCCGCCCAACGTCACGAACGCCGTGACCGCGACGGCCAGGACGGCGAGCACGCCGGGCCGGCACACCATGTTCTTGAGTCGTCTCATGGGCGCGACTCTGCCCGGGCGCTGCGCCGCGCGCGTCGGGGTCCCACCCTGATTTCGGGAGATCCAGGGAGCTGGGGATCAGTCAGCGGCGAGCGTCGTCGCCCGCGCCGGCGCGCGGACCGGCTCGATCTCGACGGGGATCCCGTTGAGGATCGCCGTGCCCGACAGCGGCTCGACCTCGAGCTCGTCGGTGAGGGCGTTGGAGTTCACGCCGCCGGCGTCGGCCGCGACGTTCCAGCCCACGCCGCGCACGCCGTGTCCCCAGCCGTGCGGGACGGAGACCACGCCGGCCATCACCGCGTCGGTGATCTCGACCGGCAGCTCGATCGCGCCGACCCGCGAGCGGACCCGCGCGGACGCCCCGTCGACCAGCGCGAACCGGGCCGCGTCATCCGGGTGCACCTGCACCGTGCAGCGCTCGGGCCCGCGCACCAGCAGCGGCAGGTTGTGCATCCACGAGTTGTTGGAGCGCAGGTGGCGGCGGCCGACGAGCAGGAGCCCGTCGCCGATCTCGTCCATCGCGGCCTCCAGGCGCGGGACGTCGGCGACGACCGCCGCCGGCGCCAGCTCGATCAGCCCGCTGTCGGTGCCCAGCGGCGCCGGCAGCCGGGGCTGCAGCGGTCCCAGGTCCACGCCGTGCGGTGCGGCGACGAGGTCGTCGACGGTCAGGTCGTAGGGCCCGGCGCGCAGCATCAGCTCCAGCAGCCGCTCCGGTCCGCGCCAGTCGCCGGCGTCGGCCACGTCCAGGCCGAAGCGCTGCGCGTAGCCGGCCGCGACGACGTCGTCCAGCGCGTCGACGTCGGCGTCCGGGCCCTGGCCGGCGGCGACGCCCGCCAGGCGCAGCAGGGTCCGCCACTCGTCGACGGCGCCCTCCTCCATCGGCAGCACGGCCGGGGAGTAGTTGGCCACGTTGTGGATCGCGAAGCCGTAGAAGACGACGTCGTAGTGCGAGCGCTCCAGCGGCGACGGGGCGGGCAGGATCACGTCGGCGTGCCGGCTGGTCTCCGTCACGTAGATGTCGACGCTGACCATGAACTCCAGCGACTCCAGCGCCGCTTCCAGCCGCGCCGCGTTGGGCGTCGAGACGGCCGGGTTGCCGGCCAGCGTGACCAGCGCGCGCACCTGTCCGTCGCCCGGCGTCTCGATCTCCTCGGCCAGGCAGGCCACCGGCAGCTCGCCGAAGATCTCGCCCAGCCCGCGGACGCGCGACGTCCAGCGCCCGACGCGCGGACGTCCGCCCGGCTCGCCGGTGGCGGGCAGCGGGAACATCGCGCCGCCCTCCCGATCGAGGTTGCCGGTCAGCACGTTGAGCACGTCGACCAGCCACGACGCGGTGGTGCCGAACGTCTGCGTCGTCGTCCCGATGCGCCCGTAGACCACCGCGCGCGGCGCGGCGGCCAGCGCGCGGGCCAGGCCGCGGATGACGTCGGCGTCGATGCCGGTTGGGCCGGCGACGCGCTCGGGCGTGAAGGGCGCGGCCAGGTCGCCGATCGCCACGACATCGTCCTCGCGCACGAACTCGGTCAGGTGGCCGAGCGACAGCAGCGACTCCTCGAACAGGACGCAGACCATCGCCATCAGCAGCAGCGCGTCGGTGCCGGGCCGGATCGCCACGTGCTCGTCGGCCACGGAGGCGGTGCGCGTGCGCCGCGGATCGACCACGACGATCCGCCCGCCGCGGGCCTGGATCGCCTTCAGGCGCCCGCGCACGTCGGGTGCGGTCATCAGCGACCCGTTGGAGGCCAGCGGGTTGGCGCCGAGCATGAGCAGGAAGTCGGTGCGCTCGAGGTCCGGGATGGCCACGGTCAGCGCCCCGCCGAACAGCAGCCCGCTGGACAGCTGCTTGGGGTACTGGTCGACGGTGCTCGCGCTGAACACGTTGCGCGTGCCCAACGCCTTCAGCAGCACCCGCCCGTACAGCGGCCCGGCCAGCCCGTGCGACGACGGGTTGCCCAGGTAGGCGGCGATCGCGTTGCGGTTCCCGCCGGAGCGCTCCAGGACGCCGCGCAGGCCCTCGTCGATCAGCGCGAACGCCTCGTCCCACGTGCACGGGTCGAACCCGGACCCGTCGGGTCGCCGCCGCAGCGGCGTGCGCACCCGGTCGGGATCCTCGTGCAGCTCCTTGAGGGACAGGGCCTTGGGGCAGACGAACCCGTGCGAGAACACGTCCTGCTCGTCCCCGCGGATGCGCTCGACGCGTCCGTCGGAGAGCGTCAGCTCCAGGCCGCAGGTCGCCTCACACAGCGGGCACGTCCGGATTGCCGTCGCGGACATGTCCGGACCCTACATCCGTCCACCCCGGGAAGGAGACGATTCAAGGTCCGCAGGACCGGGCCGAGGAAGGGGATAGCCATGGAGGCATCAATTCGCGCAACGGATGGCGCACGCTGGCGTGAGTCTGTCGACCCAGCCGTCGAAGACCGCCTGGCCGCCGCCATCGACGAGCTCGCTCAGCTCCCCGTCCTGGACAGCACCGTCCTGGAGATCCTCAACGCCGTCGACGACCCGACGTCGAGCACGGCCGATCTCGTGCGGGTGCTCGAGGCCGATCCGACCTTCGCGGCGAACCTGCTGCGCTACGCCAACTCCGCGGCCCGCTCGCACCCGATCCGGGCCAAGTCGATCCGCCAGGCCGTGATGCTCGTGGGCCGCCGCGCCCTGCGCCAACTGGCGCTGGAGGCCGCGACCTACCGCTTCATCGAGGAGGCGCCCGGCACCGCCGCCTCGCGCGGCGAGCTGCACGTGCACGCGCTCGGCGTGGCCAGCGCCGCGCTGGCCGGCTCCCAGCGCCTGAACATCGCCGGCGACGACGCCCACCTGGCCGGCCTGCTGCACGACGTCGGCAAGCTCGTCCTGCCCATCGCCTTCGGCGCGGCCGCCTGCGACGAGCTGGCCCGCGAGTACCCGGGCGGCGGCGAGCGCGCGCTGGCCGAGCGCGAGCGCCTCGGCGTCGACCACGCGATCGCCGGCGGCCTGCTGGCCGAGCGCTGGAACCTGCCCGACGGCGTCGCCGAGGCGATCGCGCTGCACCACGGCGGGCCCAGCGGCCTGGCCTCGCCCGACCACTCGATCGCGATCGTCCAGATCTCCAACGAGCTGCAGCGCCTGCTGACCGGCGGCGCGCCCGACCACGCCCTGCTCGAGGCCGCGATGGACCGCTGCGAGAGCGACGCGGTGCTGCTCGACGAGCTGGCCCGCCACGCGCTGCCCTACGGCTCCGCGCTGCCCGAGGCCGGCGCGCTGGGTCGCCGCATCACCGACGTCGACCACCTGTCCCAGACCGACGACCTGACCGGTGCGGCCAACCGCCGCTACTGGCTGCAGACGACCCGCACCGCGCTGGCCACGGCGCCGGGCGCGGTGATCGTCTGCCACGTCGGCGGCCTGGAGGCGATCGACGCCGAGCACGGCGAGCGCGTGGCCGACACCGTCCTCAGCGAGGTCGGGCGCGTCCTCGGCCACCACGGCCGCGTCGGCCGCCTGGGCGTCGAGCGCTTCGGCGTCCTGCTCGCCCATGCCGACGCCGCCGCGTCGGTGATGGGCGCGATCGAGTCCGAGCTGGGCCGCTCGCTGGGCGCCGACGGCCTCAACCCGCCGCTGACGATGGGCGCGGCCAGCTCGCCCCACGACGGCGACGACCTGGCCGACCTGCTCGATCTGGCCGGCGCCCAGCTGGCCATCCGCGCCACCGCGCCGCCCCGCCTGGCGCCCACGCCGCCGGCTCCGCGCCAGGAGCTCAAGGCGCGGGTGTACGAGCGCGAGCCCACCGCGGACCTGATCGTCTAGCCCCGGCCCGACGTGGGGCCGAGCTACGCCGGCTGAAGCAGCCCGCGCTCGATGACCAGCTCGCCGTCGAGCGTCTTGTAGCCGACGCTGTCGAACACCACCGTGAGCTGGTCGCCCTCGATGCGCCCGACGGTGCCCAGGCCCCAGGCGCGGTGCGTCACCCGGTCGCCGACCGCGAACCCGGCCACGCGCGGCTCGTCGAGCGCGCCGCGGCCCGCGTCGCACAGGTCGCAGTTGCCGCACGGCGGCTCGTAGGCCTCGCCGAAGTAGCCGAGGATGAACGCGCGCCGGCAGCCGCGCCGCTCCTCCGCGTACGCGCGCATCATCTCCACGCGCGAGCGGTCGAAGGCGTGGCGGTCCTCCTCGGCCTGGGCGGCCTGCTCGACCGCGTCGTCCAGCACGTCCTCGGTCCCGACCGCGCGCACGCGCCCGTCGGCCTCGACCTGCAGGAACCCGACCTGCTCGAGGCGATGGACGGCGGTCGACAGCTTCGTCTTGGACAGATCCAGCTGGGCGAACATGTCGACCGGATCGACCGCGCCGCCGGCCAGCGTCAGCGTGTGCGCGACGCGCTCCATCGCCGCGCGGTCGACCATGCCCGCCGCGAAGAAGCGCCGCAGGCCCAGGTCCTCGGCCCGGTAGAACAGCAGCGCGCGGGCGGGCGCGCCGTCGCGGCCCGCGCGGCCGACCTCCTGGTAGTACGCGTCGACCGACGCGCTCACGTCGTGATGGAAGACCCAGCGCACGTTGGGCTTGTCGACGCCCATGCCGAAGGCGATCGTGGCCACGACCACGTCGACCCCGTCGTCGTGCATGAACGCCCGCTGCACCTCGTCGCGCACGCGCGAGGCCATGCCGCCGTGGTAGGCGGCCGCCCGCACGCCGCGCCCGACCAGCGCTTGGGCGACCTCCTCGGCGCCGCGCTTGGTGGCCACGTAGACGATGCCGTGCCCCTCGGCGGTCGACGCCTCCACGACCGCGTCCAGCAGCGCGCGCTCCTTGTGCTCCTCGTCGCGGAAGTGCTCGACCCCGAGCCAGATGTTCGGCCGGTCGAACCCGCGCACGACGATCTCCGGCTCGCGCAGGCGCAGGATCTCGATGACGTCGTCGCGCACCGGCGGCGACGCGGTCGCGGTCAGCGCCAGCACGGTCGGACGGCCGAGCCGCTCGATCACCTCGCCCAGCGCCAGGTAGTCCGGGCGGAAGTCGTGGCCCCACTCCGACACGCAGTGCGCCTCGTCGACGACGAACAGCGACGGCCGCGCGTCGCGCAGGCGGTCGAGCACCTCGTCGTGGGCCAGCTGCTCGGGCGCCAGCAGGACGTACTCCAGCTCCCCGTCCTCGGCATGCTCGAACACGGCCTCGCGCACGCGGGCGCTGAGCGTCGAGTTGAGCACCGCCGCGTCGGCCTCGCCGTCGACCTGGTCGCGCTGCAACGCGATCAGCGGCGAGACCACCACCGTCGCGCCGTCCAGCAGCTGGCCGGCGATCTGGTAGATCGCCGTCTTGCCCGAGCCGGTCGACATGATCGCCACCGTGTCGCGTCCGGCCAGCACGGACTCGATCGCCTCCCGCTGCCCGGGGCGCAGCGCGGAGAAGCCGAAGCGGTCCTGCGCGACGCGATCGATCTCGTCCGCCATGGCCTCCCACCGTATCCTCGCCGCCGATGCCGGAAACGCGCGAGTCCAACGAGTCGCTCACCAGCATCGTCGTCGCGCTCGCGGCGAACCTGACGATCGCCGTGGCCAAGGGCGTCGCGGCGGTGCTGACCGCCAGCCCGTCGCTGATGGCCGAGACGCTGCACACGTTGGCCGACGCGGGCAACGAGGTCCTGCTCGGCATCGCCGTCAAGCGCGGCCGCCGCCCGCCCGACGCCGCCCATCCGCTCGGCTACGGCGCCGAGCTCTACTACTGGGCGCTGCTGGCCGCGATCGGCATGTTCGTGATCGGCGGCGCGATCTCGGTGTGGCGCGGCGTCGAGGCGCTGCTGCACCCCGAGGAGCTGACCGACTTCTGGGTCGGCGTCGTCGTGCTGCTGATCGCGCTGGCCCTCGACGGCACCAGCCGCGTCGTCGCCTCCAGACGGCTCAAGCGCCAGGCCGAGCGCCGCGGGCTGACCACGCGCGAGATGATCGCCGAGTCCGCCGACCCGACGCTGATCACGGTCTACGCCGAGGACAGCATCGACGTGATCGGCGCGGCGCTGGCCCTGGTCGCGCTGATCCTCCACGAGGTCACCGGCTCCGGCATCCCCGACGCGATCGCCACGATCCTGATCGGCCTGCTGCTCGGCGTCGTGGCCTGGCGGCTGGCCGATCGCAACCGCTCGCTGCTGACCCATCAGGCCGTGCCCGAGCGCTACCAGCAGCAGCTGCGCGACGGCCTGGCCCGGGCCCCCGAGGTGCTCGGCGTGGGGGACATCATCGCGGTCTACATGGGCCCGGGCGAGGTCCTGGTCGCCGCCGACGTCAAGCTGGCCGAGTGCGACGTCGCGCGGACCCTGGCGCGTGTGCGCGCGGCCGTGCTGGAGGAGGCGCCGGCCATCAAGCGCCTGTACCTCACGCCCCTACCGTAAGGGGGGATGGCGAAGCAGTCCGCACGGGTCTCCGAGCAGCGCAAGAACCTGCCCGACGGGCCGGGCGTCTACCTGTTCCACGACGAGCGCGGCAAGGTCATCTACGTCGGCAAGGCCAAGTCGATCCGCAAGCGCGTCGCGTCGCACTTCAGCAACCCCGTGACGCGCGGCGCCGTCGAGATGACGGACTCGATCGACTCGATCGAGTACCTGCTGGTGGCCAGCGAGTCCGAGGCGCTGCTGGTCGAGCAGAACTTCATCAAGCAGTACCAGCCGCGCTTCAACATCCGGCTGCGCGACGACAAGTCCTATCCGTTCATCGCGATCTCGATGGACGAGGAGTACCCGCGGGTCTACTTCACGCGCGAGCGCCACCGCCGCAACCGCCTGTACTTCGGGCCGTACTCCAACGCCAAGCGCGTGCGCGGCACGCTGGACCTGCTGGGCAAGGTGTTCCAGTTCCGCTCCTGCCAGGGCACCGAGCCCGGCCGGCGCAGCGGCTCGCCCTGCCTGGACTACTACATCAAGCGCTGCGGGGCGCCCTGCGTGGGCTACACGACGCGCGAGGGCTACATGGAGGCGATCGACGGCGTCGTGGCCTTCCTGTCGGGCCGCTACCGCGAGATCGAGCGCGACCTCGAGGCGCGCATGAACGACGCGGCGCGCGACCAGGAGTACGAGACCGCGGCGCTGGAGCGCAACCGGCTCAACGCGGTGCGCTCGCTGCTGGAGCGCCAGCGCGTGGCCAACGAGGCGGTGGGCACGCTCGACGCGGTCGCGGTCGCGCTGTCGGGCACCGACGCCAACGCCCAGGTCTTCCAGGTCCGCGACGGCGTCCTCTCCGACCGCCAGTCGTTCTACCTGGCCAACGAGGGCGAGCGCGAGCTGGAGGCGGTGGTCGAGGAGTTCGTGCTGCAGTACTACGCCGAGGCGATGTCGATCCCGCCGCAGATCCTCGTCCAGACGCCCGTGGACCCCTACCTCGGCGAGGCGCTGGGCGAACGGCGCGGCAGCCGCGTGGAGCTGCGCATCCCGGAGCGCGGCGACAAGCGGCGCATCCTCGATCTGGCCGAGCGCAACGCCAAGCTCGCGCTCGACCAGGAGAAGCTCAAGACCGAGCGGCGCCGCCAGCAGCGCGTCGAGGCGCTCGACGGCCTCCAGGACGTGCTGCACCTGGACGCGCTCCCGCTGCGGGTCGAGTGCTACGACATCAGCAACCTGATGGGGACGCACCAGGTCGCGTCGATGGTCGTCTTCGAGGGCGGCGCGCCGAAGAAGAGCGACTACCGCCGCTTTCGCATCCGCGGCAACGAGGAGGGCGTCCCCGACGACTTCGCCGCGATGGCCGAGGTGCTCGGGCGGCGGCTGGCCAACTGGGAGCGCCAGGCCGACCTGTCCCCGCACGATCCCGAGTTCGACGCGAGCTTCGCCGCGCTGCCCAACCTGATCGTCATCGACGGCGGCCCGGGGCAGCTGTCGGCCGGCCTGTCGGTGCTCGAGGGCTTCACCCGCCGCGGCGTCGCGGTGGTCTCGCTGGCCAAGCGCATCGAGGAGATCTTCCGGCCCGGGATCGCCGCCCCGCTCGTGCTCGGCCACGACACCGCGGAGCTGCAGCTGCTCCAGCGGGTGCGCGACGAGGCGCACCGCTTCGCCATCACCCACCACCGCGGCCGGCGCGACAAGGCGATGACCACGTCGGTGCTCGACGACCTGCCCGGCGTCGGGCCGACGCGCAAGCGGGCGATCCTCAAGCACTTCGGTTCACCCGAGGCGTTCCTGGCCGCGTCGCGCGAGGAGCTCGAGTCGGTTCCCGGTCTGCCGGGCAAGGTCGCGCGCGACCTGTACGTCCGCCTGCACAAGACGGGCATCTAGATGTCCACGCAGCCAGGCAGAATGGGACGCATGGCCACCACGGAGCACGAGACGCGCAGGGGTGGCCAGCCCCTGGCGGCCTCCCGCCTCGAGGACCTGGTCGTGATCACGGGCTTCAGCGGCGCGGGCAAGTCGACCTCGATGCAGGTGTTCGAGGACGCCGGCTACTTCTGCGTCGACAACCTGCCCCCGGAGATGATCCGCGGGCTCGTCGAGCTGTTCGTGCACGAGGGGTCGAAGGTCGAGCACGCCGCGGTCGTGTCCGACGTGCGCGGCGGCGCCTACTTCGAGACGCTCTCGGCGGTCCTCGACGACCTCGCCGCGCTGGGCCTCAACCACCGCGTGCTGTTCCTCGACGCCGACGAGCAGACGCTGATGACGCGCTACAAGGAGACGCGCCGGCGGCACCCGCTCTCACCGGAGGGCAGCGTGGCCACCGGCATCGCCGAGGAGCGCCGCGTGCTGGAGATGGTGCGCCAGCGGGCCGAGACGGTGATCGACACCACCGGCCTGAGCGCCGCCTCGCTGCGCCGGCGCATCGCCGACGAGTTCCTGCCCCGCCAGGCGCGCACCCGCATGGCGGTGACGTTTGGCTCGTTCGGCTTCAAGTACGGCCCGGCCCGCGACGCCGACCTCGTGCTCGACGTGCGCTTCCTGCCCAACCCGCACTACGTGCCCGAGCTCAAGCCGCTGACCGGCCGCGACCCGCGCGTGGTCGAGTACGTGGCCCGCGAGGGCAAGCTCGACGCCTTCTACGGCTACCTCGAGCCGCTGCTGGACTTCCTCATCCCGCAGTACGTGGCCGAGGGCAAGGCGCACCTGATGGTGGCCATCGGCTGCACGGGCGGGCGCCACCGCAGCGTGGCCATCTCCGAGCACCTGGGCGAGCGCTACAACGACCGCGACGACGTGTGGGTCGAGGTCACGCACCGCGACATCACCAAGGCCGACAAGCCGCGTACCGCCAGTTGATCCATCACGTCGGCTTCGAGGTGTCCGACCTCGCCGCCTCCGCTCGCTTCTACGACGCCGTCTTCTTCGCCCTCGGGGCGCGCCGCATGCACGAGTCGAGCGCCGCGATCGCCTGGGGCCGTGACGACCCGACGTTCTGGGTCGTGCAGCGCGACCGCCCGCCGCAGCCCGGCTACGGGCACGTCGCGTTCCAGGCGGCGGGCAAGGCGGCGGTCGACGCCGCGTTCGCGGCCGGGATCACCGAAGGTGGGCGCAGCGACGGTCCGCCCGGGCCGCGACCGCAGTACGGCGCGCGCACCTACGCCGCCTACCTGCGCGACCCCGACGGTCTGCGGGTCGAGATCGTCTCGGACTGATCCCGCCCCGGCATCTGAGATACGGTCAGAGCCGCAGGATTTGCCGCCGGAACCCAAGGAGAACGACACCGCAATGCCCGTACGCGTCGGCATCAACGGCTTCGGCCGCATTGGCCGCAACGTCTTCCGCGCCGCCCAGGCCGCCAACGCCGACATCGAGTGGGTCGCCGTCAACGACCTGACGGACTCGACGACCCTCGCGCATCTGCTCAAGTACGACTCGATCCTGGGGCCGTACCCGGGAACGGTCAAGGCCGAGGGCGACGCGATCGTCGTCGACGGCAAGCCGCTGCGCGTGCTGGCCGAGCGCAATCCGGCCGACCTGCCCTGGGGTGACCTGGGCGTCGACGTGGTGATCGAGTCGACCGGCTTCTTCACCAAGCGCGACGACGCCGCCAAGCACCTCGACGGCGGCGCCAAGAAGGTCATCATCTCCGCGCCGGCCACCGGCGAGGACATCACGGTCGTGCTCGGCGTCAACTTCGACAAGTACGACAAGAACGCCCACGACGTCATCTCCAACGCGTCCTGCACGACGAACTGCCTGGCGCCGTTCGCCAAGGTCCTCGACGACGCCATCGGCATCGAGCACGGCCTGATGACGACGATCCACGCGTACACGCAGGATCAGAACCTGCAGGACGGCCCGCACAAGGACCTGCGCCGCGCTCGCGCCGCCGCGCTCAGCCTGATCCCCGCGTCGACCGGCGCCGCCAAGGCCGTCGGCCTGGTGCTGCCCGACCTCAACGGCAAGCTGAGCGGCTTCGCCGTGCGCGCGCCCGTCCCGACCGGCTCGATGGTCGACCTCACGTTCGTGGCCAAGCGGGCCACGTCCAAGGAGGAGGTCAACGACGCGTTCAAGGCCAAGGCCGACACCGGCGACCTGGCCGGGATCCTGCGCTACACCGAGGACCCGATCGTCTCCGCCGACATCGTCACCGACCCCTACTCGTCGATCGTCGACGGGCAGCTGACCACCGTCATGGAGGGCACGCTGGTGAAGGTCGTGTCCTGGTACGACAACGAGTGGGGCTACTCCAACCGCGTCGTCGACCTCGTGCAGAAGGTCCTGTAGGGGGTCTGAGTGCAGACGCTGGACGACCTCGACGTCGAGGGCAAGCGGGTCCTGGTCCGGGTGGACTTCAACGTCCCCCTGGACGGGGACGGCGAGATCACCGACGACACGCGCATCCGCGGCGCGCTGCCCACCTTGCGCGAGCTGCGCGAGAAGGGCGCCGCGCAGCTGACGCTCGTCTCGCACCTGGGACGGCCGAAGGGCGGGGTGGATGGGGACCGCATCAAGTACTCGCTGGCCCCGGTGGCCGACCGCCTGGCCGACCTGCTCGAGGTCGAGGTCGAGTTCGACGGGACCGCCGGTGAGCTGGTGCTCCTGGAGAACATCCGCTTCGAGCCGGGCGAGACGCAGAACGATCCCGAGCTGGCCCAGCGGCTGGCCGATCGCGCCGACGTCTACGTCAACGACGCGTTCGGCGCCGCGCACCGTGCGCACGCCTCGACCGAGGGCGTCGCGCACCTGCTGCCGCACGCCGCCGGGCGGCTGCTGCAGCGCGAGGTGGAGACGCTGGAGGGCATCCTGGCCGACCCCAAGCGGCCGTTCGTGGCCGTCGTCGGGGGCGCCAAGGTGACCGACAAGATCGGCGTGCTGGAGCGGTTCCTCGAGGTCGCCGACCAGGTGCTGATCGGCGGCGCCATGGCCTTCCCGTTCCTCAAGGCCCAGGGCCACGCGGTCGGCAACTCGCTGTGCGCCGACGACGACGTCGAGGCGGCCGAGGGCCTGCTGCCCAACGAGAAGCTGCTGCTGCCCGTCGATCTCGTGCTCGGGCAGGCGTTCGCCGCCGACACCGAGACGCAGGAGCTCGACGGGGTCGACGTGCCCGACGGCTGGATGGGCCTGGACGTCGGGCCGCGCACGGGCGCGCTCTACGGCGAGGCGATCGCGGTGGCGGGAACGGTGTGCTGGAACGGCCCGATGGGCGCGTTCGAGTTGGCGCCCTTCGCGGCGGGAACCAAGGCGGTGGCCGACGCGGTCGCCGCGACGAACGCGACGACGGTCGTCGGCGGCGGCGACTCGGTCGCCGCGGTCGTGCAGTTCGGCCTGGCCGACCAGGTCGACCACGTGTCGACCGGCGGGGGCGCGTCGCTGGAGCTGATCGAGGGCAAGAAGCTGCCCGGTGTGGAGGCCTTGAAGTGAGCAGCCGAACCCCGCTGATCGCGGGCAACTGGAAGATGCACAAGACGGTGGCCGAGGCGGAGGAGTACATCGCCGGGCTGCTGCCGCGCGTGGCCGACGCCGATGGCGTCGACGTCACGCTGTGCGTCCCGTACACGGCGCTCGGGGCGGTCGTCGACTCGACGCGCGGCTCGCGCGTGGAGGTCTACGCGCAGAACATGCACTGGGCGGCCCAGGGCGCGTACACGGGCGAGATCTCCGCGGCGATGCTCAACGAGCTCGACGTGCACGGCACCCTGCTGGGGCACTCCGAGCGGCGCGAGCTGTTCGGCGAGACCGACAAGGCGCTGATGCAGAAGGTTCCCGCGGCGCTGGAGGCCGGCCTCAAGCCGATGCTCTGCGTGGGCGAGACCGAGGAGGAGCGCGACGCCGGCGACACCGAGCGCAAGCTGCGCCACCAGGTCCAGGAGGGCCTGGAGAAGGTGCCGATCGCGCGCCTGCCCGAGGTGACGATCGCCTACGAGCCGATCTGGGCGATCGGCACCGGCCAGGTGGCCACGTCCGAGCAGGCCCAGGAGGCGATCGCCTTCGTGCGCGCGCTGGTCGCCGGCTTCGACAAGGCCGCCGCCGAGCAGGTGCGGATCCTCTATGGGGGCTCGGTCAAGCCGGACAACGCCGCCGAGCTGCTGGCGCTGCCCGACATCGACGGCGCGCTCGTCGGCGGGGCCTCGCTGGAGCCGGCCTCGTTCGCGGCGATCATCGACGCCGTCCTCGGCTAGTGGCCACCGAGCTGCCGGTCCCGTCGGCCGTCCTCGTCGTGCTGGACGGGTGGGGGATCGCCCCGCCGGGGCCGGGCAACGCGGTCGAGCAGGCCGACACGCCGGTCATGGACGCGCTGTGGGCGCGCTACCCGCACGCCCAGCTGCGCACCAGCGGGCCCGACGTCGGGCTGCCGCCGGGCCAGATGGGCAACTCCGAGGTCGGGCACCTGAACCTGGGCGCGGGTGCGGTGGTCAAGCAGGACCTGCTGCGCATCGACGAGGCGTTGCTGGACGGACCGATCGACAACGACGTCCTGCGCGCCGCGCTGGGTGCGTCCGAGCGCGTGCACCTGATCGGCCTGGTCTCCGACGGCGGCGTGCACTCGTCGATCGAGCACCTCGAGGCGCTCGTCGGCCTGGGTCGCGAGGTCGGTGTGCCCGACCTGGTCATCCACGCCTTCACCGACGGGCGCGACACCTCGCCGACGGCGGGCCAGGGCTACCTGGAGCGCGTGCAGTCGTGGCCGGGGGCGCGCGTGGGCACGGTCATCGGCCGGTACTTCGCGATGGACCGCGACAACCGCGCGGAGCGCACCGAGAAGGCCCGCGCGCTGCTGGTCGACGGCGTGGCCGAGCACCACGTCGAGCGGGCCTCCGACGCGGCGGCCCAGGCCTACGCCCGCGAGGAGACCGACGAGTTCATCGCCCCGACGACGGTCGGCGCCGAGGCGCTGATCCGCCCGGGCGACAGCGTGATCGCCTTCAACTTCCGCCCGGACCGCATGCGCCAGATCACCACGGCGCTGGCGCCGGATCCCGCGCGCTACGTGACGCTGACCGAGTACGTCGAGGGCTGGCCGTACGCGATCGCCTTCCCGCCGCACCGCCCGGCCACGACGCTGTCGGCCGTGGTGGCCGCCGCCGGGCGCACGCAGCTGCACGTGGCCGAGACGGAGAAGTACCCGCACGTGACGTACTTCTTCGGCGGCGGCGAGGAGCAGCCCTACGAGGGCGAGCGGCGCGAGCTGGTCGCCTCGCCCCGCGACGTGCCCACCTACGACCACAAGCCGGCGATGAGCGCGCCGGAGGCGGCCCAGGCCTTCGTGGACGCCTGGCGCGAGAGCGACTTCGGCTTCGGGATCATCAACTTCGCCAACGCCGACATGGTCGGCCACACCGGCGTGATCCCCGCGGCGGTCGAGGCGGTGGAGACCGTCGACCGGTGTCTGGGGCAGATCGTCGAGGCCGTCACGGCGAGCGGCGGCGTGTGCCTGGTCACCGCCGACCACGGCAACGCCGACCACATGCTGGAGCCCGACGGGGCCGTCAATACCGCGCACTCGCTGAACCCGGTGCCGTTCATCGTGACCGGCGAGGGATTGGCGTTGCGTGACGAGGGCATTCTCGCTGACGTGGCCCCAACCGTCCTGCACCTCCTCGGCATCGCCCAGCCGGCCGAGATGACCGGGGAGTCGATGCTCGCATGAGCCCCAAGCGCCTGTCCCTCGCGATCTTCTGGCTGTTCGCCGGGACGATGCACTTCATCGCCCCGAAGTTCTACGACGCGATCATGCCCGGGCCGCTGAAGCCCTGGGCGCGCCAGATCACCTACTTGTCGGGGGTGGCCGAGATCGCCGGCGGCGCGGCCGTCCTGCATCCCAAGACGCGCAGCTTCGCGCGCTGGTGGCTTCTGGGCACGTTGGCGGGGGTCTATCCGGCCAACATCCAGATGTGCCTCAACAGCGAGCGCTACAAGAACATCCCCACCTGGGCCCTCTGGGCCCGCCTGCCCCTCCAGTTCGTGGCCGGATACCACGTCTGGAAGGGCACTGAGGAGTAAGCCACATGACCACCACCCGCCGGGACTTCGTCGCCAGCGCGGCGAAGACCGGCCTGGCGCTCGGGGCGGTGGCCGCCGCGCCGAGCCTGATGCGCACCGCCGCGGCCCGCGCCGCGACGCCCCGCGGGGGCCTGAACATCCTGCTGGTCATGGTCGACCAGATGCGCACGCCGTGGGTGTACCTGCCCCCGCGACTGCAGCGTGCGGCGCTGCCCTCGATCACCAAGCTCGGCGACGAGGGCGTGCGCTTCTCCAACTACTTCACGGCCTCCAACGACTGCACGCCGTCGCGCACGACGCAGGCCACGGGCCTGTACACGCACCAGACGGCGATCTTCGCCACCACGCCGCCGACCGACCTGAACCCCGGCTTCCCGACGTGGGGCACGATGCTGCGCCAGAACGGCTACGACACGTACTGGTTCGGCAAGTGGCACATGTCGGGCGCGCAGAACGGCGGCTGTGAGCCCGATCCGTACGAGGCCTACGGCTTCACCGCCAACTGGCCGGGCTCGGGCACCTGCCCGTCGCCCAACGGCGGCGCCGGCCAGGGCCTGATGATGGACCCGCTGATCCGCGGCCAGTTCACCGACTGGCTGGCCAGCCGGGCCGCCGGCGGCAACCCGTGGGCGGCGACGGTCAGCTTCGTCAACCCGCACGACATCGCCTGGTATCCGCGCTACTCGCGCAAGGTCGAGGGCGAGAACGACGCGCGCCGCATCTTCTCGCACCTGCCGGGCAACTTCGAGACGCGAGCGGGCCGGGCCGAGCGCGGCAAGCCCGAGATGCAGTACCGGGCCATGCAGATCGCCAACGAGCTGTTCGGCGTGATGCCCGACAACCGCCAGACGCAGCGGCAGTGGACGGAGATGCTCGACACCTACCTGTCGATGCAGAACGACGTCGACATCCAGATCGGCTTGGTCCTCAGCGCGCTGGCCAAGTCGCCGTTCGCCGACAACACGATCGTGGTGTTCACCTCCGACCACGGCGAGTACGCCGGCGCCCACGGCATGCGCGGCAAGGGCTTCGCCTTCTACGACGAGGGCGTCCGGGTCCCGCTGATCGTCAAGGACCCGACCGGCGGTTGGACGGCCGGCGCCGGAAGCGAGCGCCAGCAGCTGCTCTCCAGCGTCGACCTGGCTCCGCTGATGCTGACCCTGGCCACCGGCGGCGACGACTGGCGGGGCAACTCGACCTACGCGCAGATCGCCGGGCGCGCGGACATCGGCGCGATCGCCAGCAACCCGAAGGCGCCCGGGCGCGCCTACATCGCCCACGGCACCGACGAGCCGGGCACCAGCCCCGAGGTGCCGACCACGCAGCAGGCCCGGCCCGCGCCGTTCCACATCACCGGCGTGCGCACGCCGCACGGCAAGATCGCCCGCTACGCCTTCTGGAAGGACGGCTCCAGCACGATCGACGAGTCCAAGCCGATCCAGTCGGAGGCCTACGACTACGACACCAAGCGCGGCCGGATGGAGATCGACAACATCTACGACCGCAAGGGCACGACGCGGTCGGAGAAGGCCCTGGTCAAGCGGCTGTCCGCGGTGCTCGACACGGCGATGACCGAGGAGATCGAGGCGCCCCTGCCGGCGCCGCTGCAGCCCGTGCAGCAGCAGGCCTACACGACGTGGTTCTCGTTGCCGCCGTCGGACTTCACGCGCGAGACGGACAACTAGCTGTCCTGCTCGCGGACTTGCTGAACGCGGGTGATGGGTGGTCGGCCGCCGGCGGCTGAGTGTGGGCGTTGGCGGTTGTAGAAGCGGATGAACGATGACAGGGCGCGGTCGCGTTGGGTGCTGTTGGGCCAAACGCGGCTGTGGGCCCATTCGGTGTCCAGGGTTTGCCAGAAGCGCTCGATCTTGCCGTTCCAGCGGGGGGTGTAGGGCGGCGTGAGGATGTGGCGGGCACCGAGCTGGTGCAGTGTTTGGGCGAACTGGTGGCTCTCGGAGTAGCACTTGGCGTTGTCACTCATCACCGCCTGGACGGGGCCGCAGCCTTGTTCTGCCATCCAGGCCGCGGCGCGCTTGAGCGTGGCTGAGACGGTGTGTTTGTTCTCGGCTGCGTGCAGCTCGCAGTAGGCCAGGCGGGTGTGGTCGTCGATCACTCCGATGACCACCGTCTTGCCCGCCCCGCGCGAGCGCTGGGCCTGGGAGCGATCACCGGTCGCCCAATGCCCGGGCTCATCGAACTTCGCTGCCGAGAACGCGTCGATGTGCAACAAGGCGCCGGCTTGGGTCCACTCATAGCGCTTGCCAACGGTCGCCCGCTCGCTGCGGCGTCGGCGGCTGACGCCGTGGCGCCTGAGCACCTTCCAGTTCGTCGAGCGGTGACGGCCGGTCAAGAACGCCAGGCGCATCGGCCCCCAGTTCGTGCGTTGGCGCGCGTCGAGGATCTCGCGCTCCTGGGCCGCCGTCAGCGCCCAAGGACACGACAGCGGAACCGGCCGCCTCGGCGCCAAGCACGAGAAATCTGCCCTCTCGGCCTCGCTGGCTTGGCCGAACCGGTCACACATCGTCTTGACCGTGGTTGGCGAACACCCGACCGCCGCGGCGATCTGCCGCAACGACTCGCCCGCCTGGCGGCGGCGGACCATCTCGATCCTCGCCGCCATCGCATAGCGACATCTACGGTCTGTCATGTGTCCGGTCCCTTCTTGGGCTGTGGTGGGTCGCACCTCTCAGCCTCCGGTCGGGGCCGGACACATCCATCAAATACGCGGCCCTGCCCTGTTCAGCAGGTCCGTGAGCAGCTCAACTAGCGCGCGCGAGCCGGACCTCATCGCTGCCCGCCGTCGAGTGGCGACTTGGACCCGCTGGGCGGGTCCAACTCGCCACTCGGCCGGGAATCGCGCCGGAAAGGAAGGCGGCGGCCCGCTGGCTCCGGACTGGGTCAGGGTCGTATGGGGAGCCGGCGGACCGCCGCGGTTGCGTCCTAGGGGAGGATGCGCAGGACGCATCCTGCGCCCTGCGCCTCAAGCCGAAGTCAAGATCGCGTGAAGGTGCACAAAGAGGTCACACGGCGGGTCCGCCGCCCAGCTCGGGCGGCAGTGCCTTGGGACCGTCCGGATACATGAAGGCGAGCAGCTCGGGCGTCATGGCCAGCGTGTTGGCCGCCTCGATGGGCGCGCCCGCGACCAGCCAGAGCGCGTCGGCCTCGGTGTCGTTGAACACCTGACGCACGGTGTCGGGCTCCACCAGCAGCGACGACAGCGGCGCCAGCGTGAGCAACTCGTCGTCGACCCGGATGCGACCCGTGCCCTCCAGCACCACATACAGCTCGGTCTGTGCCTGATGACGGTGCCGCGTGGAGGCCTGGCCCGGTGTCAGGCGCCACAGCCGGCAGGCGAGCGTCGTCGCCTGCAGCTGCCCGGCCAGATCCGTGTTCTGCACGCCCATCTGGTTGGACGGGCGCCAGAAGGCGTCGGCGGCGGGCAGGACCCGGTGGGCCATCAGCCGCCGCGGGGGTTGACCAGGGGCGTGAGCGCCTGCTCGAGCTGGGCGCGGCGGGCCTCGTACTGGGGCGGCAGCTGGAGGGCCTGGCCGAGCGTCTCGCGGGGCTCGTCGACGTCGAAGCCGATGTCGCGCGTGGCCAGCTCGAACAGGACGCCGCTGGGCTCGCGGAAGTAGACCGAGTGGAAGTACTGGCGGTCGATGATGGGGGTGGGGTGGGCGCCGGCCTGCGCGGCGGCGGTGCGCAGGAGCTCGAGCTCGGCGTCGTCGGCGGCCGACCAGGCGACGTGGTGGACGGTCCCCGCCGACTGGATGCCCGGCTGGTCGGGCGCGGGGTCGTAGTGGAGCGTCGCGCGGCGCTCGGCGCCGGCCAGCTCCCAGGCGTCGTCGTCGCCCTCGCCGGTGCGCGTGAACCCGAGCCGCTCCAGCAGCGCCACGGACCGGTCGACGCGGTCGCTGTAGGCGCGCACGCCGTGGAAGCCCTGCAGGGCGAACTCGGGCGGGATGCCCTCGGCCGCCGCGGTCAGCGGGCGATCGGGCACCTCGGCCACGAACAGCTCGTGCTCCAGGCCCTCGGGATCGGCGAAGACGACGCCGTCGATGCCCAGCCGCTCCTGCCAGAAGGCCAGCGCCTCGCGCGAGCCCACCCGCCAGACGATCCGGTGGACCATCCCGGCGCCCGCGCGGCCCGGCCGCGCGGCCGGGAACTCGAAGAACGTGAGGATCGAGCCCGGCGTGCCGACCTCGTCGCCGAAGTACAGGTGGTAGACGTCCGGCGAGTCGAAGTTGACGGTCTTCTTGACCAGCCGCAGCCCGAGCCGCGACGCGTAGAAGTCGACGTTGCCCTGGGCGTCGCCGGTGATCGCCGTGACGTGGTGGAGGCCTTCGAGCGCCATAGTTGCGGCTACAATCAATCCTCGGTCTTTGCTACGGTCGTTGCGCCGCGAAGGACCGTACCTGATGACGCCCCAACCGGTCACTCCCACGCTCCTCACCCCGCGCGAGCTCCGCGCGTGGCGCGGCCTGCTGCGCGTGCACGCCACGCTGGTCAAGGCGTTGGACGCCGAGCTCGAGCGCGCGCACGGCCTGAGCCTGACCTCCTACGAGGTCCTGCTGTACCTCAACGACTCGCCCGAAGGCCGCCTGCGGATGCACGATCTGGCCACCAGCGTGCTGCTCAGTCGCAGCGGCCTGACGCGCCTGGCCGACCGCCTGGCCCGGGATGGCTTCATCGAGCGCGAGGCGTGCGAATCCGACGCGCGCGGCTCGTTCGCGGTGATCACCCCGGCCGGGCGCGAGAAGCTCGCCGCCGCGCGCGTCACGCACCTGGACGGCGTCCGTCGCCACTTCCTGGCGCACCTCGACGACGACGCGCAGGACCAGCTCGGCGACGTGTGGGAGCGCGTGCTCCCCTCCTCCGTCTAGAGCTTCGGCAGGGCGAGCGTCAGGGCGGTGAGGACGCCGAACTCGACGCGCACGACCGTCGGGCGGCCATGCGCGGCGATCCGTCGGCCCGTCGGCGTCAGCACGAACCGCAGCTGCTTGTCGGACGCCTTGATCGGTGCGGCGACGCGGCCCAGCACCGTCTTCCCGTCGGCGGCCACGAGCTCCGGGCGACCCTGGAACCCGTGCTTGGCCAGCACGAGCGAGCGGGACGTCGCCGCCAGCGGCGGCAGCTCCAGCGACCAGCCGTCGCCGGGGGAGACGTCCTCGCAGTCGACCGGCAGGACGTCCTGCGCTCCGGCGAACGTCACGACGTCCCGGCCGGTGCCGCACCGGACGCGGTCCTTGCGTCCGTCCTCGACGGTGTAGGGGATCAGCTCGATGTCGCCCGGGTCGATGATCTCGTGCCCCAGGTTGATGAGGTCGTTGCCGGGCCCGCCGTCGACGCGATCGCGGGTGCCCGGGCTCTCGGCGTCGGGCCGCTCGCCCCACAGCTCGTCGTTGCCGCCGGCGCCTCGGACGAAGTCGTCGCCCGGTCCGCCGGCCAGGAGGTTGGGCCCGTCGTCGCCGACGAGCTCGTCATCGCCGCGCCCGCCCTGCACCTCGGCGAACGAGGCGAGGGTGTCGGTGCCGATCCCGGTGCCGGTCGCCCGCCGGGCGGCCAGGTCGACGTGGATGTCGTCGCGCTGGCCGGTGTAGGCCAGGACGTTGCGTCCGCTGCCCCCGTCGAGCATGTCGTCGCCGGCCACCGCCTCGGTGCCAATCAGCCGGTCGTCGCCGTCGCCGCCGAGCACGCGGTCGGCCCCGTCGCCACCGATCAGCGTCTCGGCCCGCTCCCCGCCCGTGAGCACGTCGTCGCCGCTGCCGCCGTCGATCTGGAGGTAGTCGAGCCGGGTGGTCCCCAGCGCGCCGACCGTCGCGGTGTCGTTCGCGTCACCCAGGTCCACGGAGAGCTGCAGCGCCAGCGGGCAGGTCACCGACGTCGCGTTGACCGGGGTGCACTGCCCGGCACCGGCGCCGTCGCGAGGCGCGATCGGCTGGATCGTCGCGCCGATGTCGCTGATCAGCAGCTGGTCGCCGAGGCGGGCGACCGTGAAGCGGTTGGCCTCACCGGGCGCGGCGACGTAGCCGATGGCCACGCCGTCGGGGATCAGCCCGGGCATGTGGCCCTCGGTGTGACCGACCGTGGTCAGCTGGACGGTGGCGGCGTGGGCGCCCGCCGGGAGGGCGGCGAAGGCCAACGCGACGAGGAGGAGCATCCGATGCATGGCGGCGCATCCTGCCCGCGCCGCCGCCTGATTTCCAGAGAAGTGTCGGCAACTCGACACAACGGGTCTCCAGGCACTCGTTCGCTGGGAGCCGGTGTCCGTGAACCGGCTCTCCAACAACCTCTTCGACACCCCGACCGGCTCGGCCGCCGTCGCCGCCCGCCGCTGGGTCCCCGCGATGGACCTGGCCGAGACGCCCGACGCCTACGTGCTGCGCGCCGACCTTCCCGGTCTCGCGCCCGAGGACGTCTCGATCGAGCTCGAGAACCGCGTGCTCTCCATCTCCGGTGAGCGCAAGGCCGAGCAGCTGGGCGAGGGCGCCGGCTACCGCCGCGTCGAGCGCTCGTCCGGCGCGTTCCGCCGCACGCTGACGCTGCCCGCCGGCGTCGACGCCGAGGCGATCACCGCCGCCTTCGACAACGGCGTGCTGACCGTGACGGTCCCCAAGCCCGTCGCCGCCAAGCCGCACCGCGTCGAGATCGCCGTCGAGTCCTAGTCTCAGGGCCGTGTCGGCCCTCGAGATCCTTCAGCGCGACCCCGGCTCGCAGGCGCGGGCCGGGGTCCTGCACACCGCGCACGGCGACGTGCGCACGCCCGCCTTCGTGCCCCTGGCCACGAAGGCCACCGTCAAGGGCCTCGAGCCCCGCGACGTGACCGAGCTCGGCTACGACATGGTGCTGGGCAACACCTTCCACCTGTTCCTGGACCCGGGCGCCGAGCGCATCCGCCACTTCGGCGGCCTGCACCGCTTCATGCGCTGGGACGGGCCGATCATCACCGACTCCGGCGGCTTCCAGGTGTTCAGCATGGGCCACGGCACCGTCTCGGACGAGATCAAGGGCCGCGCCTCGCACGGCGCCGAGCGCGCCGGCGGCGTCACGTCGATCACCGAAGAGGGCGTCACCTTCAAGTCCTACATCGACGGCAGCGCGAGGTTCATGGCGCCCGAGACGTCGATGGAGGTCCAGGCCGCGCTCGGGTCCGACCTCGCGCTCGTGTTCGACGAGTGCACGCCCTTCCACGCGACGAAGGACTACACGGCCCGCTCCACCGAGCGCACCCATCGCTGGCTGCAGCGCTGCCTGGACTGGCACGCGGCCCACGGCCCCGACGGCCAGCTGGTCTACGGCATCGTCCAGGGCGGCGTGCACGAGGACCTGCGCCGCGAGTCGACCGAGATCGTGGCCAAGGCCGCGGTCGACGGCGTGGCCATCGGCGGCTCGCTGGGGGAGACCAAGGCGCAGATGCACGAGGTCACGGCGTGGTCGACCGACACGCTGGACCGCGTCGCGCCGGACAAGCCGCGCCACCTGCTCGGCATCGGCGAGATCGACGACCTGATCCGCGGCGTCGAGATCGGCATCGACCACTTCGACTGCGCGATGCCCACGCGCATCGGCCGCCACGGCATGGCCATCGTCCCCGATCCCGACAAGCGCTGGCGCGTGGACCTGACCAACGCACGCCACAAGGACGCCGACGAGCCGATCATGGACGACTGCCCGTGCCCGACCTGCGCGGCCGGCTTCAGCCGCGGCTACCTGCGCTACCTGATCAAGGCGCACGAGCTGACCGGCATGCGCCTGGTCACGCTCCACAACCTGGCCTTCGTGCAGCGGCTCATGACCGACCTGCGCGAGGCGATCCTGGCCGGGACCCTGGCCGAGACCGCGGCGGCGCTCCGTTGCGGCGCGTCGCCTGGGGTCGCTCGAACCGCGGGCTGAGCTCCGACAGAGCGGTCAGCTCGTCGCGCAGCCCGGAGATCATCGGCCACGGGTCGTCGATCATCTCGCGGTCGACGACGATGCCGAAGTCGAGGTGGCCGACGTAGCTCATGACGGTGATGTTCAGGCCCACGCCGTCGGCGATCACCGACACCGGGTAGTGCGCCTCCAGGCGGGCGCCCGCGCAGAACAGCGGGAACTGCGGTCCGGGGACGTTGGAGATGACCAGGTTGACCGGCGAGCGCGTGCTGGCCATCACCGACAGCGTCGTGCGCGCGGCCATCGCGGCCACGGCGGGCGGGATGAAGCGCGTCGCGTCCGTCAGCAGGTCGGCGGGCAGCGCCTTGTGGCGATCCTTGGCGGTCAGCAGCGTGTCGTGCGTGCGCTCCAGGCGCCGCGCGGTGTCCGGCTCGTCGGTGGCGATCGGCACGACCATCACCGACACGCGGTTGCCGAACGTGCCGAACTGCTCCTTGGTGCGCACCGACACCGGCACCATCGCGATCAGCGGCTCGGCGGGCAGCGCGTCGCGCTCCAGCAGCCAGCGCCGGACCATGCCGGTGCAGATCGAGACGACCACGTCGTTGACGGTGAAGCCGAACTGGTCCTTGATCTGCTTGACGGTGTCCAGCGGCAGCTGGCCGAACGCGAAGCGCCGGTGGGGCGAGATCGCGCCGTTGAACGGCGTCGACGGCGCCGCCTGGGTGGCGAACTCGAGCACGTCGCGGTCGGGGACGCCCGGGATCACGCGCTGCGCGATGCGGCTCAGCGTGCCGAAGCCGGGGATGTCGCGCGTGCCGGGCATGGCCTGCAGGTAGGGCAGCGTGGCCGGGGCGGCGCGCAGCGCCTTCAGCGGCTGCAGCGGGATGCCGGCGGCCGCGCGTCCGAGCAGCTCCAGGTCGGACGGGATCCGCTCGCCCAGCTTCCCCGACGGCTCGGTGGGCACGTCGTCGCGGCCCTCCGGGCTGACGTCGAGCAGCGCCGAGAGGATCTCGGCGCCCGAGACGCCGTCGACCACCGCGTGGTGGATCTTCGTGAGCATCCCGACGCGGCCGTGGGACAGGCCGTGGATCAGGTACAGCTCCCACAGCGGGCGCGAGCGGTCCAGCGGGCGGGCGACGATCCGCGCGACCTGCTCGGCCAGCTTCTCGTCGTCGGCGCCGGGCGGCAGGGCCAGCTCGCGCACGTGGAAGTCGATGTCGAAGTCGGCGTCCTCGATCCAGTACGGATGGTCGAGCCCGAGCGGCACGGTGCGCAGCTTCCAGCGCATCGGCGGCAGCAGCGTCAGACGCTCGCTGACCAGCTTGCACAGGTCGGCCAGCTCCAGCGTGCCGTTGGCCTTGCTCGACGGATCGAGGATGGCCAGCCCCGAGACGTGCCCCACCATCCGAGGGCTCTCGATGTTCAGGAACTGCGCGTCCAGGCTGGTGAGCTGGCGCATGGCGGACCTTCCTCTCTCCAGAGTCCGCGGCGGACCCTACTGCTGCGGGGGTGCCAGTGCACCTGAACCCGGACCCTTCGGGTTGGACTCGGTCTCGCGGATCGATTCGCGGACCTGCTTCAGACGCGGGGCGATGCGGTTGGCCAGCGGGTTGATGACCCCGCGCAGGACGAGCATCGGACCGAGCTGCCGCGGCGCGTAGAGGATCCGGGCGCGCCGCTCGATGCCCGAGACGATCGCGTTGACGGCGACCGGCAGGGGCGCCGCGCCCTGGGTGATCTTGCTGCGCTGCGCGCCGGCGTGGCTGTCGACCTCGCGGACCATGTCGGTGTCGATGAACAGGAAGTACGCGCAGCCGACCGCCGTGCCCTTGGGCGCCAGCTCCACCCGCAGGCAGTCGGCGAAGGCCTCGACCGCGGCCTTGCTGGCGGAGTACGGGGCCATCATCGGCAGGTGCATCACCGCGGCGCCCGACGAGATCGGGAGGATGTACCCCTTGCGCGCGATGACGTGCGGCAGCGTCGCGTGGATCGTGTGGTAGACGCCCATCAGGTTGACGTCGATCGTCTTGGCGAACGCCTCGGGTGGCAGCGTGGTGACCGTGCCCACCGGCGCGACCCCGGCGTTGGCGATGACCACGTCGATGCCGCCGAAGCGCTCGACGGTGCCGGCGACCGCGGCGTCGAGCGCCGCGCGGTCGGTCACGTCGGCCTCGAACCAGGCGGCGTCCGGACCGAGCTCCGTGGCCAGCTCGGCCAGCAGCTCGGGCTCCAGGCCGACGAGCGAGAGGCGGGCGCCACGAGCCGCCAGCTCGCGCGCGGTACCCGCGCCGATGCCGCGCGCGGCCCCCGTGATGAGCACGACCTTGCCGGCGATGGGATAGCTGATGGCGCGAGGCATGCGCCTGACCCTACCCGATTGGTACCGGTCGGTACCGCTACTGCTGGTTGTCGCTGATCAGCTGCTTCATCGACTCGACCGAGCGATCGACCGAGTCGTAGACGACGTCGCGCAGCTGGACGCGCTGGCTGTCGCTCATCGACGTGACGATCGCGATGCCCACGCCCGCGGCGATCAGGGCGATGATCAGCAGGATCGCGAACAGGCGCGCGGTGCGCCGGCCCTTGCGCGGCGCGGCGGCGGCCTCGCTGGCCCGGCGCGTGGGGGCGGCCGGCGGTGGGGGCGGCGGCTGGCGGCGGCGGGGCACCGGCTGGCGGCGCGAGACGACCTGGTGCTCGTTCGTCGCGTCCCAGGCCGGGGGCGGCTCGGCGTAGGGGTCCTGCAGGATCGACGTCGCGCTGGTCGCGTCGATCGCGCGCGTCGCCGCGGTGCGCTCCACGTCGTCGTCGTACTCGAAGGCCTCGGCGGCGCGATCCAGCTCGTCGCCCATCTCGCGGGCGCTGGTGTAGCGGTCGCGCGGGTCGATCGACAGGGCCTTGGCCACGGCGCGGGCCAGCGTGGCGCCCACGTCCGGGCGCGCCTGGTCCAGGCGTTCGGGCGCCTCGCGCTGCTGCTTGAGCACGAGCTCGGACAGCGACGCGGCCTCGTAGGGCAGCCGGCCGGCCAGGCACTGGTAGGTCACCACGCCCAGCGAGTACAGGTCGGCGGCGGGGCCGGCCTCCTCGCCCGCCGCCTGCTCGGGCGACAGGTAGGCGGCGGTGCCGAGCACGGAGCCGACCTGGGTGATCGACGACTGCTCGGTCGCCCGGGCGATGCCGAAGTCGGCGAGCTTGACGATGCCCTCCGGGGTGCGCAGCAGGTTGCCGGGCTTGACGTCGCGGTGGACGATGCCCTGGCGGTGGGCGTAGTCGAGGCCGTGGCAGGCCTGGATGACGATCGACAACGTCTCGTCCACGCCCAGTCGGCCCCCACCCACCCGATCTCTCAGGATCTGGGCGACCGACTGGCCCGGCACGTACTCCATGACGATGTAGTGGCGGCCGGTGGCCTCGTCCAGGCCCGAGTCGAACACCTGCACGACGTTGGGGTGCACGAGCCGCGCGGCGGCCAGCGCCTCGCGCTGGAAGCGCGACACGAAAGTGGGGTCGTCGGCCAGGTGCTCGGCCAGCAGCTTCACCGCGACCTGGCGCTCCAGCCGGGTGTCCATGGCCAGGTGCACCGTGGACATTCCGCCCAGGCCCAGGCGGCCCTCCATCCGGTAGCGCCCCGCGATCTCGATGCCCTGGTTCATGGCGTCGTTCCCGGCTCGGCGCCGCCGACGCCGGGGTCGGTCCCGGGGATCGTCGCGCCGCCCGGCGGCTCCGTCGAGGTCGTCTCCGGCGGCGGGATCGTCGGCGTCGTCTCCGGCGTCGTCGGCACGGTCGGCGTCGTCTCGGGCGTCGTCTCGGTCGTCTGCGTCTGCGTCGGCGTGGTCTCGACCGTCTGCGTCTCGGTCGTGGTCGTCTCGACGGTCTGCGTCTGGGTGGTCTGCTTGGCGTCGCGGCGCTGGAAGCACTCGTCCGGAGCGATCGCGGCCAGGTTGTTCACGCCCTCCTGCAGGCGCGCCCGCAGGCCCGAGTCCACCTGGCGGGAGAGGTCGTTGATCTGGGTCTGCAGCGCGGCCACCTGATTGTCTACCCCGGAGCAGCGCCCACGGTTCACCGAGCTCTGGATCGTGTCGAGCTGGTCGATCATCGTCGCGGCCGGCCCGTCGGGGATCAGGTCGTCGTCGCTGCCCGAGCCGCCGCAGGCCATCAGAACGGCGCAGGCGGCACCGAGCAGCAGGGCTGCGAGCAGGGGAAACGCACGGCGCACGGTCATTGACCGTAGCTGAGCCGGTCGGCCAGGGAGTCCGGCAGCCGGGCCGATCGGATCGCCGCCTGGGCCTTGCCGATGTCGTACGGCACCCGTCGCCAGGCGGCCGTGCGGGCGTCCAGATCGAGCAGCACCCAGGCCGCCCGCGGGTCGCCGTCGCGCGGCTGCCCGACCGAGCCGGGGTTGATCAGCCACTCGCCCTCGGACAGGTCCAGCTCGTCGTCGCCACGGCGCGGCTCGCCGGTGGCCAGCTCGCCCTCGCGGCGCACGAACGACAGCGCCACATGGCTGTGGCCGACCGCGCAGATGCGGTGCGGCTGGACGTCGAGGCACAGCTCGGCCAGCAGGGCCGACAGCACGTACTCCCAGATCGGGTCGCGCGGGCTGGCGTGGTAGAGCCCGATCGAGCGGTCGACGTCCTGGGGCAGGAGCCGGCGCAGCCAGTCGACGTTGGCCGGCTCCATCACCTCCTGCGTCCAGCGCGCGGCGATCTCCGCGCCGCGGGAGAACTCGCTCAGCGACAGCGCGCCGGTGACCGCCAGGTCGTGGTTGCCGGCCAGGCAGATCGTCGCGCTCTCGCGCACCAGCTCGACACAGGCGTCGGGCTCGGCGCCGTAGCCGACCAGGTCACCCAGGCACCACGTCTCGTCGGCCCGCGTGCGATCGATGTCGTCCAGGACGGCCTCGAGGGCTTGGCGATTGCCGTGGATATCGGAGATGAGCGCGACCTGCATGGGGCGTATCGCACCATGTTTCGGTCGTCAGACGGCCTGTTCCTCCAACGCGGCCGCCTCTTGGCGGCGGGCGGCCAGCCACGTTTCCAGCTCGGCGGCGGGCAGCGGACGTGACAGGAGATACCCCTGGGCGCTGCTGCAGCCGGCCACCACCAGCTGGCCCCAGGCCCGCGGCGTCTCGACGCCCTCGGCCACGACGCTCACGCCGAGGTCGTGCCCGAGCAGCGCCAGCGCGCGCACGATCGCGGCCGAGCCGGCGTCGTCGCGGTCGAGGCCGAGCACGAACGAGCGGTCGATCTTCAGCTCGTCGACGGGCAGGCGCACGAGGTGCTCCAGCGAGGCGTGGCCGGTGCCGAAGTCGTCCAGCGAGACGCGGCAGCCCAGCGTGCGCAGCTCGGCCAGCGTGGCGATCACGCGCTCGGGCTGGGCCATCACGGTGTTCTCGGTGATCTCGAGCTTCAGCCAGGACCCGTCGAGGTGCTCGCCGTCCAGCAGCTGCGCGATCTCGGTGGCCAACGTGCTGTCGACGAGGTCGGCGGTCGACAGGTTGACGGCGATCGGGACGCCGCGGCCCGAGCGCTGCCACTCGGCGGCCTGGGCGATCGCGGTGCGCAGCACCTCGCGCCCGATGCGGCGCATCAGGCCGGCGCCCTCGGCCGCGGGCAGGAAGGCGGCCGGGGGCAGCAGGCCGCGCGTGGGATGCCGCCAGCGCACCAGCGCCTCGACGGACTCGACGACCTCGGTGCGCAGGCAGGCCTGCGGCTGGTAGTGCAGCTCGATGCCGCCCGCCCCGTCGAGCGCCTGGCGCAGCTCGCCGACCAGCTCGAGCTTGTCGCGGGAGTGCTCGTCGCGCGAGGCGTCGTAGCGCTCGACGTCGGTCCCGTCGCCCTTGGCCTGGTACATCGCCACGTCGGCGCGCTGCAGCAGCTGGGCCACGCTCATCCCGTCCTCGGGATAGGTGGCGATGCCCACGCTGGCGTCGACGTGGATGCCCAGGTCGCCGATCGCGAACGGCGCGTGCAGCGCGTCCTGCAGCCGGCGGGCGACCTGCCGGGCCCCGGCGCTCCCGGCCCCGGGGCAGAGCACGGCGAACTCGTCGCCGCCCAGGCGGGCCAGCGTGTCGGCCGGGCGCAGCGCGCCGGCCAGCCGCGGGCCCAGCTCGGCCAGCAGCCGGTCGCCCGAGGCGTGGCCGAGCGTGTCGTTGAGCTCCTTGAAGCGGTCCAGGTCCAGCATCAGCACCGCGGCGGGCCGGCCCGGGTGACGCTCCAGCTGACGTTCGATGGCCACGTAGAAGCCGCGGCGGTTGACCAGGCCGGTGAGCTCGTCCGTGCGCGCCTGGCGGCGCGTCTCGGGCAGCGAGCGGATCGCCCGGTAGGCCTGGCCGGCGCGGAAGGCCGACAGCACGAGGGAGGCGACGGCCAGCCACAGGCCGACGGGCGGGATCGGGGTGAAGTTGCCGGCCACGATCAGGCCGAGCGCGGCCAGGAAGAGCGCGAACGGCCAGGGCAGGCGCGTGGAGACCGTGGTCGAGGCCGACGGCAGCGGGCGCGAACGCAGCCACGGGGCCATCCCCAGGATCAGCGGCGCGACGGTGTAGGCGGCCTCGCCCCAGGCCGACTCGAGGTTCCCGTTCAGCGCCCACAGCAGGTCGCCGACCGCGTAGGCCAGCAGCGACAGGCCGATGGCGATCCAGTCCCGGCCGGGCGACCAGCGCGCGACGGTGAACAGCGCCACCACCACGCAGATCAGCAGGATGTCCAGGATCGGGAAGCTCAGCGCCGCCAGATCCTGGTTGGGCAGCTGGGGGACGATCAGGCTGGCGCTGATGGCGCCCGCGGCCAGGACGCCCGAGGCGATGTCCATGGCCACGACCGCGGGCAGGCGCGGAACCCGATGGCGCAGCTCCAGCCACAGGAACGCGAGGCCCGCCGGGTAGATCGGCAGGAAGATGACCGAGGCGTCATCGGCGCGGTCGAACACCCACTGCCACAGGACGGTGGCCACCGCCCACCACAGCAGCCCGACGGCCAGGATCGTCCAGCGCGTCTCGCCGTGGCGCACGACGCGGGCGCCCCACAGGAGGCTGATCCCGCCGACCAGCGGGACGAGCGTGGCCACCCAGTCGACCCAGACGGACGTGGCCAGGTCGGTCTGCGGGCCGAGGCCCATCGCGTGCAGGACGGACCCGGCGGCCAGCAGCCAGCTGATCAGCAGGAGGGCCCGCAGGGACCTGGGAAAGGAGCCCATACCTCCTGTATCGGCGGCTGAGCCGCGCGATTGAACGTCTCAGTTCGGCGCTTGGGTCAGGCGGGGCCCGACGGCTCGTTGCCGCCGAACTCGGGGAGGTTCTTGATCCCCTCGCGGGTCTGCCACTTGGAGTAGTTGTCCTCCATGGCGTCGATCAGCTCCCGCATGAAGCGCGGCGACAGGTTCACGCGCGAGACGACCACGCCGGGGATCTCGTCGTCCTCGACCTCGTGGTCGACGCGCGCAAACGTCACCGTGAACTCGTAGTCGCTGTGGCTGACGTTCGCGAAGTTCGCGTAGACGCCGGCCATGATCTCCGGAGAGAAGTGGATGTTGATGTGCCGCTCGGGGCCCTGGTCGTCGCCTGCCATGCGCTTAGCATCCCACTTCGTGCGACTCATCGTCTTGTCCGTCGGGCGCCTGCGGCCGCCGTACGTCGATGACGTGCAGCACTACAAGAAGCTGCTGGCCCGCCACGCCCGCCTCGAGCTGATCGAGGTGCGCGAGGACGAGCGGGTGGCCAAGCGCATCCCGGATCGCACGTTCGTGTCGCTGCTGCACCGCGAGGGCGAGGTGTTCGACTCGCTGCGCTTCGCCCGCTTCCTGGAGGACCGCCGGCAGTCCGGGCGCGACCTGTGCTTCGTGATCGGCGGGCCGGTCGGCCTGGAGCTCGACAACGTCGACCATCGCTTCTCGCTCGGGCCGCTGACGCTGCCCCACCAGCTGGCCCGTGTCGTGCTCCTCGAGCAGCTCCTGCGGGGCCACAAGATCCTCGCGGGCGAGCCGTACCATCTGTAGGACCGATGACCGGTCCCCTGTCCGACCTCCACGCCGCCGTGCTCGACGCCGCCACCGCGCTGGCCGACGCGCCGCCCCGGTCGGAGCCGACGCTCGAGCGGCCGCGCAAGGCGGGCTTCGGCGACCTGTCGACCAACGCGGCGATGCTGCTGGCTCCGATCCTCAAGGCGCCGCCGCGTGACGTGGCCGACCGGCTCGGCGTGGCGCTCAGCGGCGCGCTCGGCGACCGGCTGGAGCGCGTCGAGGTCGCGGGGCCCGGCTTCCTGAACCTGTTCCTGGGCGACGCCTGGTTCGTCGACGCCCTGCGGGGCGTGCTCCACGCGGGCGACGGCTTCGGTGGCGGGGGGGCGGATCCGATCCTGAAGGTGGACGACGAGTTCGTCTCGGCCAACCCGACCGGGCCCGTGCACATCGGTCACGCGCGCAACGCGGCGATCGGCGACGCGCTGGGACGGATCTTCGCCTTCCACGGCCACGACGTGACCCGCGAGTACTACGTCAACGACTACGGCTCGCAGGTCGTGCGCTTCGCCGAGTCGGTGCGGGCGCGGGCCCGCGGCGAGGACGTCCCCGAGGGCGGCTACCCGGGCGAGTACGTGGCCGAGCTGGCCCCGTTGGACGACGGGCAGATCTCGTTGGACGAGCTGGGCGCCAAGGCCGTCGCCGCGATGCTCGAGAACATCGCGGCCACGCTGACCCGCTTCCGGGTCGAGCCGTTCGACGTGTGGTTCTCGGAGCGCTCGCTGCACCCGGACAAGGTCGAGCACGCGCTCGACGTGCTGCGCGAGCAGGGCAACACCTACGAGCACGACGGCGCGCTGTGGTGTCGCACGACGACGTTCGGCGACGACAAGGACCGCGTGCTCGTGCGCTCGACCGGCGAGCACACCTACTTCACGTCGGACATCGGTTACATGCAGGACAAGCGCGAGCGCGGTTTCGACCAGATGCTCTACGTGCTCGGCGCCGACCACCACGGCTACATCAAGCGGCTGAAGGCGGCCTTCCAGGCGCTCGGTGGCGATCCCGACCAGCTCGACATCCTGACGATGCAGTTCGTCAACCTGCCCGAGGGCAAGATGAGCAAGCGGGCCGGCACGATCGTCTCGCTGGACGACCTGCTCGACGAGATCGGCGTCGACGCCGCGCGCTGGTACCTGCTGGCCCGCTCGTACGACACGACGATCGAGCTCGACCTCGACCTGGCCGTGCGCGAGTCGGCCGACAACCCCGTCTACTACGTCCAGTACGCCCACGCGCGGATCGCCGGGGTGCTGACCAAGGCGGGCGTCGACGAGGCCGCGGTCGGCGCGTTCCCCGAGCGCTCGCTGCCGCTGGAGCCGGGCGAGCGCGCGCTGATCATGCGGCTGCTGGCCTTCCCGGGCGAGGTGGCCGAGGCGGCCGAGCGGCGCGCGCCGCACCGGATCGCCACCTACGCGCTCGAGCTGGCCCAGGACTTCACCGCCTTCTACCGCGACTGCCGCGTGGTCGGCTCCGAGGTCGAGGACTTCCGCCTTGCGCTGTGCGTCGCCAGCAAGCGGACGATCGCGCGGGCCCTGGGCCTGCTCGGCGTCAGCGCGCCCGACTCGATGTAGTCAGCGCCCCGAGGCGCTCGGCCAGCCGGCCGTAGTCGGCCCGGAACTGCTTCTCGAGCATCCGCTTGAACAGCGGCTGGGCCAGGCGGAACGGGTAGGGCAGGTTGCCGTGCAGCAGGACCTCGAGGTGCGTCGTGCCGGGGGTCGCCCCGGGCGCGAACGTGTGGGTCACGTCGATCGGCAGCGGGCCGTCGACGATGTGCAGGTCGAACCGCTGGCCCAGCTCGTAGGCCACCACCTCGACGGTCGCGGTCACCGTGCGGCTGCCCACCGGCGCCTTGCGGGTCTCGGTCAGGCGCGTGCCCAGCTTCAGCGGCGGCGGCGGGTCGGCGACGACCGACACGGTGTTCGTCTGCCACTCGGCCAGCCGGTTGGGCGCCGTCACGTAGGCGAAGGCCAACGGCGGCGGCGCGGGCAGCTCGAAGAGCATGGCGATCCGCAGCACGGGTCCTCAGGGCTGCGGCTGGTAGATGATCCCGGGCTGATCCTCGACGCCGACGCCGTCGCTTGGATCGGTGCCCACGAGCCGGACGACCGTCACGTCGTAGTCGTCATGGTCGGGGCCCTTGGTGCACCCGGGCTTGGTGCCGGTGCCCAGCACAGCGCCCTGCTGGACGGACTCGTCCTTGAGGTTCGCCCGGTAGCTCGTGCCCTGGTAGGTGACGCTGTCCGGGCAGGTGCCGTCCTTCCCACCGCTGCTGCTACCGCAGCCGCCGGCCAGAAGGGCGATCGCGACCGCCGCACCCAGGAGCCCTCGCATCGCTCCGGGACGTTACAGCGAGTAGATGAAGTCCAGCCCCAGGTCGCCGAGCAGCCGTTGCGCGTCGGCGTTCAGGCGGGTCAGCTCCTGGGTGAAGATCAGGATGCCCATGACGATCAGGATCGCGCCGGAGACGGCGGTGATGATCAGGTAGTGGTCGCGCACCCAGCGCCAGGCGCTGGTCATGCGGTCGAAGGCCAGCGCGGTGAGCAGGAACGGCACGGCCAGGCCCGCGCTGTAGAAGGCGAGCAGCACGCCGCCGTGGCCGACCGAGTCGCTGGTCGCGGCGGCGGCCAGGATCGAGGCCAGCGTCGGGCCGATGCAGGGCGTCCAGGCCAGCGCGAAGGCGGCGCCGGCGATCAGCGGGCCGCCGCTGCCGGCGCGGCGGATGAGCGCGTCGGGACGCCATTCCTTGTTCAGGCGCGGGACGAACGGCGTGGCCAGGAAGAAGATGCCCATCGCGATGATCAGGCCGCCGGCGATCTTGTCGAGCAGGTCGCGGTGGTCGTTGAGCGTCTGGCCCAGGCCGGTCGCGCTCATGCCCAGCGCGACGAACATCACGGTGAAGGCCAGGCAGAACACGATCGCCGGCCACAGCACGCTGGCCGTGGTGTGGTCCTTCTCGCGCAGCTCGACGATCGAGACGCCGCTGACCGCGGACAGGTAGCCGGGCACCAGCGGCAGCACACAGGGGGAGATGAACGAGACGAACCCGACGGCGAAGGCGGCGAGGATCGTGGTGTCGGGAGCCGCCTGGGCCAGCATCAGCGGTAGCGCGCGAGGTCGTCCTCGAGGCGCTGCTCTTCCTCGGCGTCCAGCGGGGCGGGGGCGTCGTCCTCGGCGTCGGGCCCGTTCTCGCCCGCCCTGCGCCGGGCGCGCCAGCGCGGGACGACGACGGCCAGGCCGCCGAGCGCGGCCAGCAAGAGCAGCAGCGGCACGAGCCAGGTCGCGGTCGCGATGCCGCCGCCGGTCGGGTCGGCCAGCACGCTCTCGCCGTACTCGGTGACCAGGCGGGCCTTGATCTGGTCCTTGGTCAGGCCCTCGTCGATCAGGTCCTGGATGAACGAGCGCTCGCGCTCGGCCTGGGGCGCCTCGGCGATGTTCAGCGGGACGCCGCAGACGACGCACATGACCTCGTCGGAGATGTCGGTGACCGACGTCTTGGGCTCGGCGGCCAGCGCGGTCGTGGCCAGCGCGAGCGTCGCCAGGGCGAGCGCGGCCAGCAGCGCCACGATGCGCCGCCGCGCGCTCATGACCGCAGCGCCTCGTCGATCCAGCCGTCGAGCTTCTGCTCGTCGATCGTGCCCCGCGAGAGCGCGACGATCTTCCCGTTGCGGTCGATCACGAAGGTCTCGGGCAGGGCGCGCGTGCCGTAGTCCTGGGCCAGCTTGCCGTCGACGTCGCGGATCGACGGGTAGGTCAGGCCGAACTTCTTGATGAAGGCCTTCGAGTCGCCCGACTGGTCGCGGTAGGTCACGCCCAGCACGGTGCCGTCGCCGGAGGCCTCCAGGCGCTTCTGCGCCTTCTCCAGGGCCGGCGCCTCGTCCTTGCACGGCTCGCACCAGGAGGCCCAGAAGTTCAGGACGACGACCTTGCCCTTGTAGGCGGCCAGCGAGCTCGTGCCCTCGCCGTCGAGCACGGGCAGATCGCGGGCGGGCGCCGTTGGCAGCTCCCGCTTGGAGACGGCTTCGTCGAGCGTCTTGTCGTCGCTCTTGGAGGCGACGCCATAGACGAGGAGACCGACGAGCGCGGCGACTGCGAGGATCGCCACGAACGGCACAGCAGAGCGCTTCATCCCGGCTCAGAGTAGTGCGGTCCGGCGGCTCAGCCGCACGCTCCCCCGCCGCCGAAGTGGAAGCTCTGGGCGCCCTTGGTGGCGACGACGTCGATGCCGAGCGTCCCGATGGCGCGGAAGCGCCAGCCGTTCCACCTGGCCACGGGCCCGCCGGGGCATTCCGGCATGTACGGCGGCTGGTCGCGCGCGCTCAGCGCCGCGTTGGCCTGCCGGAACACGCGCTTGGCCTCGCCACAGGAGATCTTGCGCAGCCTGAGGTTCCTCGCAGAAGGGGACAGACGCCCACTAGTATCGACGCTTCGCGCTGCACCCGCGGGATTAGTTCATCGGTAGAACGCGAGCTTCCCAAGCTCGAGAGACGGGTTCGATTCCCGTATCCCGCTCTGACGGAAGCCCGGGCCTCTACCGGGCTTTCGTCGTTTCTGGGGCCGGTCGAGGTACCAATGAGGTACCAATCCTGTCTGACGACGGTGTCTGGCATCATTCGCGTACATGAGCGGAGCGCGGCGTGGGTGACGGCCGGCCGATGGAAGCGATTCCCCGCGTGCACGCGAACGCGATGCAGGCGCTGGGCGGGCCGTTCGACCTAACTCTGGAATTCGGCTACCGGTCGGACCCGGTAGCCGAGCCAGAACCGCAGGCCCGGGTCACGATGAGCTGGGAACACGCGAAGGCCATGGCGAAGGCATTGGCAGACGTGGTGGAGATCTACGAACAGCAGATGGGCACGGTGCCCGACGCGACGTCAGTTCGGCAAGAGGAGAGGCCATGAGCATTGCAACGAGCCACGCCGAGGAGCAAGGCGGCGTGATCGTGGAGCCGTACCGCCACTACCGGTTCGACGCGGGTAGGACGACGACGCGGACCGACACGCCCGACCTGCTCGGCGCATTCCGGTCAGCAATGGAGTCCGCCGGCTGGAACGAGCTGGATGCGCTGTCTGACGGGGCCCACGCGGACCTGTTCGAGGCGAGTAAGGCGTCCCTGCCCGAGTAGCAGGCACCTCGACCTGCGTTCGGCCTGGCCTTGTCCGCGCCCGGCTTTCCCAAAGGCTTCCCTCGACGCGGCGAGATCTACTGGGCGCCGATGGACAAGGTGCGGCCGGTCCTGATCGTCTCGGCCGACCCCGGCAACCAGCACTCCAACGCGGTCGTCGTCGCCGCGTTGACCACCACGATCCCGAAGCACAAGCAGCCGACCAACGTGCACCTTGCGGCCGGCGACCCGCTCCCCGAGGCTGGCGAGGTCTTGTGTCGTTCGCTCTACACGCTGACGAAGGAAGCTCTGGCCGGGTACCGCGCGGACCTTTCCCCAGATCAGATGGCGCAGGTCGACACCACGCTCTGCCGCTCGCTCGGTCTGCCTCAGCCGCCAGCATGACGCGCCCCGCAGTCTCTTTCCCGGCCACTGCTCGGTACTCGCCGTGGAACTCGCGTTAGCCATTCTCGCGCTGGGCGTTGCGGCCTATGGCGCGTGGCTCTCGACCAGGAACTTTCGCTGGCAGCGACGTCTCGACGAGCGGCGTAGAACGAGCGACATTGAGATCACCCTGGAAGAGCAACGCGGCCTCGGCGACGGACCGCTAGTCGTCGGCGAGACCCTGCCGACGCTGCACCTCCTAACCGTTGGCGTGATCAATCGAGGCGAGGAGCCCGTCTACGTCCATGAGATCCGCCTGCAGTCACAGAAGGCGTCCCCGATGACAGTGGTGGTGCGTCGCGGCGAGGGGACGACAGAGGTGCGCCCCAAAGACCAAGAGGCGTTTGTCCTCGAGCTCGACGGCCACCAAGCCTTCGAATGGGACCAGTCGTTCCGCGCCATCGTGAGCTTGGCGGACAAGCAAATCTTTGCATCCGATTACGGAGCCCTAGGCGCTGTCCCATGTCACGGAATGCCGATCACCATTCGCGACCCCGACGCGGTGCCCGCTGATGAGGTCCAGTGCGTCCGCCTCGGTGACCTCGTGGATGACATCGAACAGCCCTAGCGGACGGGCCGCTCGAACGTCACTAGCAGCCCCGATGTTCCGCCCGGCCCCACACGACCGCCGACGTTCGCCGACGTGATCGTCTTGAGCTGCCAGCCGTGCAGCGCGTACTTGTTGAGGAGTTCCTGCAGCGAGTCGTGCTTGATCTTGTCGCCGAACATCGTCTCGCGCGCGATCTCGACGCGGTACTGAAACCGCTGCTCAGGAGTCGCCGCGGTGGGAGGTGCAGCCGGGCCTCCGTGTGCCTGCAGCCATTCTGGCGGCGGGCCGGTGGACTCGGCTGGCGCCTGCTTGATCGCGCGGACTTCGCGCTCGCGTTCCAACTCGCGCTGCGCGACGTCCTTGGCGCGTTGGACCAAACCCCGCTTTTCCCCAGGCGTCTCCTGGCCGCCGTGGTCTCCGGGGGCACCAAGCGGGTCGACTGTCTGCTCGTGGTTGTCGACGACGTGCTCGGTCCAGCGGGTGCCGTTGTGGAACCGGAGTTCGTGGCGACCAGTCGGGTCGGGCTGCCAGCCTTCTTGTGGCTCGCTCATGGCGCGACGCTACCGACTCACGAGCAACTCGCGGTTCCACGCACCCGCCAGGACTCTGCCGACAGCGTTTGAACCTGCGACAGCGACAGGATCTGCACCTACGGCGGAGGCAGATCGCAGAGCCTGTAGGTGGCCTATCCCAGCCGGCGCAGCGACGCGGGATCGAGAGGATGGGCTGCCCGCGCCTCGTGCAGTTTCATCACGATTGGTCGGATCATCGTCGTGAACGAGCGGTGGTGCGGCATCAACGCCGAGATCGCGTTGCCAACATGCAGCACGGCCTCTTCTACGACGGAAAAGCCCCAGTGCACGTATTCGGCTCGGATCAGAGGGTCGGGATGTGGCCCGCACGCCATGAGGCGCTCGTCGTTGGAGTAGGCGTCCGACATGCCGGACCGGCGGTTGTGCGAGATACGGGAGAGGACCTCGTAGATCGCCCTTGACATGTCGCTGACCTGCTGCGGATTGGGGCCCTTGGACAGTCGTTTGATCGCAGCGACCGCTTCGTTGTCGCCAGCCGCGCGGGCCGCGGCAAGTGACTGCGCCGCCCCCTTGTTCACCCGAGCATGCTGTCGTGCACCCGCGGCCCGCATCTCGGTGGGACGTAGCCACTCATCGTCAAGCCATCTGCGCATCAATCCCGGCTCCTCGGAATCCCCGAGAACGCTGAGCATGCGGGTCGCCTCGTGCAAGGTCCGACCGACTGGCGCGACCTCCGCACCGAACCCTGAACGGAGAAGCGAGATCAACGCGCGCGCAAGTCCGATGCATCGACCAGCGACCCGCCAGGTAGCCGCTTGTCGGGTGTCCGCGTCGAGGTCGAGATCGGACTTGTCCGCGACCCACTGCTGGAGATCGGCGAGGTAGGACACGGCCTCGTCGCAGACTCCGAGGTGCACGTCGATGCGCGGCTGGATCACGGCATTAAGCGCCGCGTTCCGCACCAGCGCAGCAGCCCGCGCATCGATCACATCCTGTGGGAGCTGCCGGGGCCGAAGGTAGGTGTCGAACTCCGGTAGCCCGGACGGGCCGGCAGGCGCGTCGGGCGGAGCGCTCAAGCAGCCTGCTTGTGCTGGCGAAGGCCGAGTGCGTAGCTGCCGAGTTCGTCGCCGTTGAGCAGCCCACGTTCGCGGCACCGCATCACGAGCTTCCGCGACTGAGCCTCGCTCACACCGAACTCGCCAGCCAGACGCCCGTGCAGCCCCCCGCCATCGCGGCGAAGGCTGACGTACTTCTCCGCAACCGCGAGGTAGTACCCGTCACCCGCGCGAGCCAGCGGAGGCGCCATGGGGTCGAAGCCGTACTCGGCCGGGAACTGCGAGAAGACCTCGCCGCCGAAGTCGGAGGTCATCTCGCACTCCTCGCGCCAGAACGCGAGCGCCCCACGTGGTGACAGCGCTCGGTTTGCCAGATCCAGCGATGGAGGGGCCTCCGGGGTCGTGACTTCGAGGTGCAGCTCGCGGTCTCGCCAAGGTGGAAGTCCCGTCGGCCACTGTCGCTGTTCGGCGACCACGGGCGCGCCGGCGATCGTCTCGACCCTGTAGCCGACGGTCCACACACCGTCCCCCACTTCGGCGTAGACCCAGGTCTCGCGTCTACGAATCGCTCCCAGCCGAGTCTGGTGTTGACCGTCGACCCAGACCAGCTCGGGGCGAGATGTCATCGCAACCGTTCCGATCTTCTGGGATCGCTGGAACGCGGTCCTCGCGCGGCGAGCATGCCGTCCATGAGCGCTAACGCTATCCACGAGGTCGGAGCGAATCTCCGGATCGAGCGTCGCGAAGCTGGCCTCTCCCAGCAGGCACTCGCGCAGCGCGCGAACTGCTCGCTCTCGATGGTGCGACTCCTCGAGCCCGCCGAGGTCGAAGCGGTGGCCAGGGAGGCGATCCCCGGCCCGTACCAGCAGGTCGACCGAGCGATGTACGTCGTGGCTGCGATGACCGGGCTACGCCAGGGCGAGTTGATCGCCCTTCGCTGGCGCGATGTCGACTGGCCGGCGGCGCGCATCCGCGTCCGCCAGAACTACGTTCTCGGCGAGTTCGGCACGCCCAAGAGCCGCAGGTCGACCCGCAGCGTGCCGATGGCCGACCCGGTCGCCGCCGCGCTCGACCAGGTGTTCAAGGCGTCGGACCGGCAGGGCGACGATGACCTCGTGTTCGTCGATCCGATCAGCGGCGGGCCGCTCGCGAAGGCGGGCATCCTCCGCCGCTTCCGCAAGGCGCTGCGTGCCGCCCGCCTCGACGATTCGCACGTCTTCCACGACCTGCGCCACACGTTCGGCACCCGGATGGCCGCAGCTGGGGTGCCGATGCGGACGCTGCAGGAGTGGATGGGGCACCGGGACATCGGTACGACGCAGCGGTACGCGGACTACGCGCCAGCGCACGAGGCGGCGATGATAGGACGGGCGTTCAGTGCCGCCCCATCCTCAATAGAGGGGGAAACGGCTCTCGTCGTCGAGACGGTAATGGACTCGGACGTAGGTGCCACGACCGACGAGGACGCTGATCGCCACGACCGCGATGAGGGCTAGCCACACGACGGAGACTCCGGCGATTGCGAGTGCAAGTAGAACCAGCGCCATCTGAAAGCCGAAGACAACCCCTCTCCAGGGTTCCTTCACGAGCAGGTAGCAAAATCGATCGAACGCATTGCGCTCGTTGAAGTTGTCCCCGCGCTCACTGCCCGCGGGCCGTTGAAGGCCGGTGATGTTCACGCGGTGATGACCTTGCTTGCGTAGGCCACGAATGCCACTACGCCCAAGGCTACCCCGAAGGCGAAGCCTGCACCCATACCTCGATTGATCATGTCGGCACGCTCATCAGGATCAACCCTGCTGGTAAACGCAAGAGCGAGCGCCGCGCTGCCGCCGCCGGCGCACGAACCCAACCCTAGGCAAGACGCGAATGCGATGAGGCCGTCAACGACCGCCTTGCCCGTGGTGACCGGCGGATTCGCGCAGCGACAAACAATGGTCTGGGCGAGGGTGGCTAGCACCGCGCCAACCTACATTGAGCGTCAAGTATTGAGCGGTCGAGGTACCAACCGGGGTACCAACTTGAGCGAACCTCACCCCACCTGAGCACACCTCTCGTGGCTCAGGAAAGCCAAGAACGCCTGTCGTGATGCCGTTCGGCGGGTTCGATTCCCGTATCCCGCTCTGACGGAAGCCCGGGCCTCTACCGGGCTTTCGTCGTTTCTGGGGCCGGTGAGGCGGGGCGCGGCCGGCTCAGAGCTCGTCCCTGGCCTGGTCGGGGATGATCCAGAAGGTCGTGTTGGTCGCGGTCGCGACCTCCTCGTGGGCCAGCGCCGGCGTGCGCTGCGACAGCGCGCGCAGCGTCTGCGCGACCGTCGCGGGATCGAGGCCGGCCCGCCCGGCGATCGCCGCGGTCGTGTGATCCTCGATCGGCGTCTCGGGGCCGCGCAGCGCGGCTTCGAGGACCTGGCGTTCGGTGTCAGTCAGAGCCATGCGACCAGAGTCTGCCGCATCGGGCCGAGTGGCATTTTCTGCCTCACCAACGGAGGCAAAATGCCACTCGGCGGGGGCGGGGCTCAGCGGCCGGTGTAGTTCGGGGCGCGCTTCTCCTTGAAGGCGGTCATCGCCTCGGAGAAGTCCTCGGTGCGGGTGGAGAGGATCTGGGTGCGGTTCTCCAGCTCGACCGCGGCGCGCATCGACGGGGCGTCGACGTTGGCGGCAAGCACCTGCTTGGTCATGCGCACGGCCCACGGGGAGTTGGCGGCGATCTGACCGGCCAGCTCGAGCGCGGCGTCGAGGAGCTCGTCGGCCGCGACGATGCGGTTGACCAGGCGGACGTGCTCGGCCTCCTCGGCCCCGATGAAGCGGCCGGTGAGCATCAGCTCGCTGGCCAGGCCGAGGCCGACGATGCGGGGCAGGAGATAGGAGGAGCCCAGGTCGCAGCCGGAGAAGCCGATGCGGACGTTGGCCATGTTGAACCGCGCGACGGGGCTGGCCAGGCGGATGTCGGAGCACAGGCTGAACACCAGGCCGGCGCCCGACGCGACGCCGTTGACGGCGGCGATCACCGGGATCGGGACCTCGCGCAGGGCGACGCACATGCCCCCGAACAGCTCCTGCAGGTCGTAGGCGTGGACGGTGTCGTCGGGATCCAGGGAGGCCGGGTCCTTGATGTCCAGGCCGGCGCAGAACGCGCGGCCCGCGCCGGTCAGGACGATCGCCCGGATCTCGTGCTGGTGGCGCAGCGAGCGGAACGTCTCCTCCAGCCCGCGGACCATCGCCCAGTTGACCGCGTTGAGCCGCTCGGGGCGGTTCAGGGTCAGCAGCCGGACCCCCGGCGCCACCTCCTCGAAGCGGAAGGTCTCGTCGTCCATCGCGGTGCTCTCCTCGGGCTCAGGGCAGCCGCCACTGCGCCTTCGTCTCCGTGGCGCGCAGCAGGACGACCGCACTCGGGTTGATGTGCAGGGGGGACTCGCCGGTCTTGGCGTCGACCAGGCGGATCAGCCTGTCGCCGCTCATGGCGGCCTCGACGATCGCGGCGAAGGCGTCGGGCTCGGCATCGACGGTCAGCCAGGGGGCCGATCCGCCGAGCAGGTAGGTGACCTGGGTGGCGCTCATGGCGCCCAGTCTCGCGCGCCCCGTTCTAGGACGGGGCCGCGGGTGCTTCGGCCGGCGGATCGGCTCGTGGTGGCGATTCCTCGTTCTGGCGCAACCGGGTGCGCAGCACGGCCCAGCGGGCACGGATCGCGTTCTGGCCGAAGCCGGTCAGCGCGACGGCGGCGATCAGGACGGTGCCCTCGAACAGCTGCGGGGTCCAGATCGGGCCGCCGGCGACCAGCAGGCCGACGTCGCCGGTGCCCAGCAGCAGGACGGCGATGACCGCGCCCCACGGGTTGAAGCGGCCGCGGCAGAACTGCGTGGCGCCCAGGAACGCGGCCGAGAAGGCCGGGATCAGGTACGACGGCCCCGCGTCGGGAGAGGCGCTGGAGACGCGCGCGGTCAGGACCATGCCGGCGAAGCCCGCGATGACCGCCGACACGACGAAGGCCAGCACGCCGAGCTTGTTCGTCGAGATGCCGGTCAGGCGCGCGGTCTCGCGGTCGAAGCCCATCGCGTAGAAGTGCCGGCCGGTCTGGGTGCGCTGCAGCCAGTAGGCCAGGATCAGCATCGCGGCGATCATGTAGAAGACCGGCAGGGTGATGCCCAGCAGCTGGGTGCTGGCCAGCTTGCTGAAGCCCTCGCCGACGCGCCCGGTGATCGTCTGGTTGCCCGAGACCCCGAGCGTGATCGCGTAGAGGATGCCTCCGGTCCCGAGCGTCCCGATGAACGAGTCGACGCCCAGGCCGATGACCACGAAGCCGTTGAGCAGGCCGATGCCCACGCAGATCAGCAGCGTCACGACGGCGCACATGACGGGGCTCATCGTCGTCTTGTCCAGCAGCTCGGCCACGATGATGCCCGACAGCCCGAGCGTGTAGCCGATCGACAGGTCGTAGTAGGAGCAGGCCAAGGGGATCACCAGGCTCAGCGCCATCAGGCCGGTGACCGAGTACTGGTTGAGGATCGACTTGGCCGTCGTCCAGGTCGGGAACGTGTCGCTGGCGATGATCGAGAACAGGATGATGATCGCGATCCACACGTAGATCGCGCCGATGTTCTTCGGCGACAGGATCGCCCCCAGGGAGCGGTGACGCGACGGGACCTCGGGCGGCGCCTCGGCGTCCGCTGCCTTGGTCGGTGTGCTCGTGGCCATCGATGTCACCCGGCTCCTACCTCGTTGGTCGCGTATGGCGTTGCTGCTCCCACCGACTCCAGAAGGAGCCGGTGCTCGGTGAGCCCGTCGCCGGACAGCTCGGCGGCGATCGATCCGTCGCGCAGGACCAGCGCGCGGTCGCACAGGCTCACGATGTCCTCCAGGTCGCTCGAGCACAGGACGACCGACAGCCCCTGCTCGGCCTGCTCGGCGATCAGGCTGTAGATCGCCTGGCGGGCGCCCACGTCGACGCCCGCGGTGGGCTCGTCGAGCACCAGCACCTTGGGCTCGGCGTGCAGCCAGCGCCCGAGGATCACCTTCTGCTGGTTGCCGCCGCTGAGCAGCCGGTACAGCCGGTCGGGATCGGCCGGGCGCACGTCGAGCGCCTGCATCCACTGGTTGGCGCCGCGTCGCTCGCGGGCGTGGAACACCCGCCCCATGCGGCTGTAGCGGCCCAGCGCGGCCAGCGTCAGGTTCTCGCGCACGGAGAAGTCGGCGATCGCGCTGTTGGGCTGCGTGTTGCCCAGCGCCAGCTTCAACCCCGCGGCGATCGTCGTGTGGGGCGTGATCACCGGCAGCGTGCGCCCTTCGATGATCAGCCGCCCGCTCTCGGGGAGGACCGCGCCGGCCAGCGTGCGGGCCATCACCTCGCGCCCGGACCCGGCGACGCCGACGATGCCCAGGACCTCGCCCCGGCGCAGGTCGAAGGAGACGCCGTCGATGCGCTCCGCGGTCAGGCCGCGCACGCTCATCGTCGTCTGGTCCGACGGCGCCGTCGTGCGGACCGGGCGCTCCCAGCTGGTGGCCAGCTCGCGCCCGACGATCATCTCGATCAGGTCCTCGCGCGTGAGCCCCTCCATGTCGGCGGTGGCGCGCAGCTTCCCGTCGCGCAGGACCGACACGCGATCGGCGATGTCGAAGATCTCGTCCAGGCGGTGGGACACGTAGATCACCGCGATGCCCTGGCGCGTCAGGTCGCGCACGAGCGCGAACAGCTGGCGCACCTCGGCGGCGGGCAGCGAGGAGGTCGGCTCGTCGAGCACCACGAGCGGCACGTCGGCCTCGCGCAGGCCGCCGCCGCCCGGGGGCGGGCGCAGCGCCCGGGCGATGGCCACCGCGCTGCGCTCGACCGGCCGGCAGTCGGCCAGCGGGCACCAGATGTCCATCTCGATGCCCAGGCGGGCCAGGAGCGAGCGGGTCAGCTCGGCCTGCGTGCCCCAGTCGATGAACTTGCCGCGCGCGAAGCCGCCCTCCAGCGCGATGTTCTCGACCGCGTTCATCTGCGGGATCACGCCGAGCTTCTGGTGCACGAAGCGCAGGCCGATGTCGGCGCTGGCCTGGGGCGAGCCGAGCGGCAGGCGCTCGCCGCGCACCAGCACGTCGCTGCCGGGATCGGGCAGGTACACGCCGGCCAGCACCTTGATCAGCGTCGACTTGCCCGAGCCGTTCTCGCCCAGCAGCGCGTGCACCTCGCCCGGGCGCACGGACAGGCTCACGTCGTCCAGCGCCTTCTGCCCGGGGAACGTCTTGGTCACCGAGAGGACATCGAGGGCGTTCATGCCGCCACCACCTCCAACCCGAACCAGCGCAGGTCGCGCGCGGCCAGGCGCTCGTTGGACGAGAGGACGGCGCGGCCGACGCCGAGGTCGCGCAGGATCGCGGCCACCTCGGTGGTCAGGTCCTCCTCGGCCAGCGCCCGGTCGGCGCGCGCGCAGGTGCCCGACGCGCTGCCGTGGTAGATGACGATCCCGCCGACGGACTGCACCTCGCGCATCGCGGTGCGCAGGCGCTCCCCACAGCCGCAGGCGGCGCCGCCGAAGACGTCGCTGACCTGGCAGCGGCGGTGCACGTGCACCCGGCGCGAGACGGCGTCGGGGCTGGCCACGAACGCGACGTACTCCTCGCCGGAGCGGGTCCCCTCGTAGCCGATCGCGGTGAAGCGGCCGTCGCGCGTGGGCAGCGCGGTCTCGACGATCCGGGTGACGTCGGGGTCGAGCGCGGCCTGCAGGTCGGCCAGCGTGATCGCCTGGACGCCGACCGGCGGGCGCTCGCCGTCGATCGCCTCGCAGCAGGCGGCCACCGGCGCGCAGCCGGCCAGCGCGACCGCGCCGATCATCGCCCGCCAGGGCGCCTGGCGCTCGCCGCGCGCGGCGCCGGCGGCGACGGGCGCCACGTGGCCGGGGATCGCGAAGCGCGACGGCGGGGTGGCGGGATCGGCCAGCGCGCGCAACGTGTCGGCCCGATGCGTCGGATCGCCGGGGCGGATGCGCCCGTGCAGGGCGAGCGGTGCGTGGGTGGAGCCGAACACGCCGGGCAGCTCGGGGATGCCCAGCTCGCGCAGCCGGCCCGGGTCCATCACGGCGCACACGGTGCCGCGACCGTGGCGGTCGACGAGCGCCAGGTAGGCCGGGCCGACGCGGTCGGCGGCGCAGAGGAGGAACCCGCGCCGCCGCGCCCCGTCGATGAGCAGGAGCGGGCGGCCCACGGCCAGCGCGTCGAGCGCCGAGTCGATGCTCGACGGCTCGCGCGACCGTTCGGTGCGCGTCGTGGTGGCGATGTGGTCCATCCGTTCTCTCTCCTCGTGACACCGGCGGCCGGTGGGTCCACACGAGCCCCCCGACGCCGATATCATGACACCAGGTTATCGCCCGGGGGAGCTCTGTGGAAGGACAAAACGGTTTGCGTCGGATCGAGGTCGCGATCATCGGCAGCGGCAACATCGGCACCGACCTGGCTGCCAAGCTGCTGCGCAGTCAGACGATGGATCTGCGCTGGATGGTCGGCGTCGATCCGCAGTCCGACGGACTGGCCCGGGCCCGCGCCCAGGGCATCGAGACGTCGGCTGAGGGACTGGACTGGCTGCTGGCTCAGCCGCGCCTGCCGCAGCTCGCGTTCGACGCCACGTCGGCGTCGGCGCACCGCGTGCACGCACCCCAGCTGGAGGCCGCGGGCATCCAGTCCGTCGACCTGACGCCGGCGGCGATCGGGCCGTTCGTCGTGCCGGTCGTCAACCTGGGCGAGCATCTGGACGCGCCCGATCTGAACCTCATCTCCTGCGGTGGCCAGGCCACGATCCCGATCGTCGCGGCGGTCAGCCGCGTGACCGCCGTGCCCTACGCCGAGATCGTCGCCTCCGTCTCGTCGCGCTCGGCCGGCCCCGGCACGCGGGCCAACATCGACGAGTTCACGCAGACCACCGCCCGCGGCGTGGAGCTGGTCGGCGGTGCGCGCCGCGGCCGTGCGGTGATCGTGCTCAACCCGGCCGAGCCGCCGCTGCTGATGCGCGACACCGTCTACGCGGCGATCGCGCCCGACGCCGATCGCGACGCGATCACCGCGTCGGTCGTGGCCATGGTCGACGAGGTCGCCGCCTACGTGCCCGGCTACCGGATGGTGGCCGAGCCGCAGTTCGACGAGCCGCGCCCCGACTGGGACGGCAACGCGCGCGTGACCGTCCTGCTCGAGGTCGAGGGCGCGGGCGACTACCTGCCCCGCTACGCCGGCAACCTCGACGTGATGACCGCGGCGGCCGCCGCGGTGGGCGAGCGGCTGGCCGCCGGCCGCCGGGCGGCGGTGAGCGCATGAGCCAGGTCGAGATCGTCGACACCAGCCTGCGCGACGGCAGCCATGCGATGTCGCATCGGTTCACGGTCGAGCAGGTGCGCGCCGTGGTCGCGGGGCTGGACGCCGCCGGCGTGCCGATCATCGAGGTCACCCACGGCGACGGCCTGGCCGGCTCGACGTTCAACTACGGCTTCTCGGCCGTCGACGAGCTCGAGCTGATCGCCGCCGCGGTCGACGCCGCCACCCAGGCCCGCATCGCGGTGCTGCTGGTGCCCGGCATCGGCACGGTGGCCGACCTGCGCCGGGCCCGCGACGCCGGCGCCGCCGTGGTCCGCGTGGCCACGCACTGCACCGAGGCCGACGTGGCCATCCAGCACTTCGGCATGGCCCGCGAGCTGGGCATGCAGACCGCGGGCTTCCTGATGCTCAGCCACATGGCGCCGCCGGCCGAGCTGGCCCGCCAGGCGCAGATCATGGTCGACGCCGGCTGCCAGACGGTCAACGTCGTGGACTCCGCCGGCGCGCTGATCCTCGACGAGGCCTCCGACCGGGTCGCGGCGATCCTCGACGCGGTGGGCGACGAGGCGCGCGTGGGCTACCACGGGCACAACAACCTCGCGCTCGGCGTGGCCAACTCGATCCTCGCGCAGCGCGCGGGCGCGGCCAGCATCGACGGCTCGGTGCGCGCGCTGGGCGCCGGTGCGGGCAACTCGCCGACCGAGGTGCTGGTCGCGGTGTTCGACCGCCTCGGCGTGCAGACCGGCATCGACCTGCCGGCCATCCTGGCGGTGGCCGAGGAGGTGATGCGGCCGATCATGCTGCGCGAGCCGGTGATGGACCGCAGCTCGATCATGCTCGGCCACGCCGGCGCGTACTCGAGCTTCCTGATCCACGCCGAGCGCGCCGAGGAGCGCTACGGCGTCCCGGCCCACGAGATCCTCGCGGAGGTCGGCCGCCGCCGGTACGTGGGCGGCCAAGAGGACATGATCATCGACGTGGCGCTCAGCCTGCGCGATGCCTGACGTCCATCGGCTGGCCGAGCGCCTCGACGCGGCCTGGACCCAGCGCACGACGATCCCGCCGCTCGGCGAGGCCGGAGAGCTGGACAGCGTCGAGGAGGCCTACGCGGTGCAGCAGGCCTGGGCGCGCCGGCGGGTCGAGGCCGGCGACACGCGCGTCGGGCGCAAGATCGGCCTGACCAGCCCCGGGATGCAGCGTCAGATGGGCGTCGCCGAGCCCGACTTCGGCGACCTGTGGGCCTCGCGGCGCTTCGACGGCCCGGTGCTGCCCCACGAGACCTTCATCCAACCGCGGGTCGAGGGCGAGGTCGCCTTCCTGATGGAGCGCGACCTGCGCGGCTCCGACGTCGACGAGGCCGACGTGCTGGCCGCCGCCTCGGCGGCCGCGCTGGCCATCGAGATCGTCGACAGCCGCATCGCCGACTGGCGCATCGCGCTGGTCGACACCGTGGCCGACAACGCGTCCTTCGGCGGGTTCGTCACCGGCGCGTGGTCCGACGCGCTGCTGGACGCCGACCTGCCGGCCGTGCCGTTCCAGTTGGCCCGCGGCGACGAGGTGCTGGTCAGCGAGACCGGGGCGGCCGTGCTCGGGTCGCCGCTGACCGCCGTCGCGTGGCTGGCCCGTCGGCTGTCGGCCTTCGGCGAGGGCATCGCCGCGGGCGACATCGTGCTGTCGGGGTCCTTCGGCGGTGCCGTGCCGGCCCGGGCCGGCGACGCGTTCACGCTGTCCAGCCCGGGTCTCCCGTCCCTGTCCCTCCGCTTCGAGGTCACGTCATGATCCTGCGCCTGGCCCACGTCGAAGTGGGCGTGGCCGACCTGTCCCGCGCCCGCGCCTTCTACGTCGACCTGCTCGGCTTCCACGAGGCCGAGGCCGACGCCGACGCCGTCTACCTGCGAGGCGCCGAGGAGTTCGACGCCTGGAGCCTCAAGCTGCGCGAAGACCGCGGAGGCGGCCTGGTGCACAGCGCGTTCCGCGTGTCCGATCCCGCGGACCTCGACGCGCTGGAGGCCACCCACCGCGCGCTCGGGCTGCCGACGCAGCGGGTCGGTGCCGACGTCGAGCCCGGCCAGGGGGAGGCGCTGCGCGTGCGCAGCCCCGACGGGCACGCGCTGGAGTTCTTCCACGACTTCACCGAGATCGACCCCTACGTCGACGGCCGCCTGCTGATGCCGATGCGGCGCGGACACATGGGGGTGCCGCCCGCGCGCCTGGACCACGTCAGCCTGCGCGTCCCGTCGGTCCCGGACGCGCTGGGCTACTGGACGCAGACGCTGGGCTTCTCGCCGTCGGAGTACTGGCTGGACGACGCCGGCCACCCGCGTATCGCGTGGCTGCGGCGGCAGACGCGCTCGCACGACGTGGCGCTGGGCAGCAACGAGGCCACGGCCTTCCACCACATCGCCTACGCGGTGGCCGAGCCGGGCCACCTGCTGCGCGCCGCGGACATCCTGGGCGACGCCCGCCAGCAGGGCCAGCTCGAGTTCGGTCCCAGCCGCCACGGCGCGACCAACGCGTTCGCGATGTACATCCGCGACCCCGACGGCAACCGCCTCGAGCTCTACAACGGCGACTACTCGCGCGACCTGGACCGCCCGCCGCTGCTGTGGCGCCCCGATGACTACGCGCGCCAGGGCCACTCGTGGTGGGGCGACCCGCCGCCCGAGCTGTTCCACGAGACGAACCCGCTGATCGAGGACGGCTGGCCGCGGTGAGCGCTCCCGCCCTGTGGCCGCAGCTGATGCGCACGCCGCTGCGCCAGTCGTTCGTCCCCGCGGCCGGGGTCGACACGCGCGTCGTCGAGGCCGGCGCGGGACCGCCGCTGGTGCTCCTGCACGGCACTGGCGGGCACGCCGAGGCCTACCTGCGCAACCTGGCCGCGCTGAGCGAGCACTTCCGCGTGATCGCCTACGACCTGCCCGGTCACGGCTTCTCCGACGGGCCGGGTCAGCCGTACACGCTCGATGTCTACGCCGAGCACCTGGCCGCGCTGATGGACGCGCTGGGTCTGGAGTGCGCGCACCTGTCGGGCGAGTCGCTCGGTGGATGGGTGGCCGCCTGGGTGGCCGCGCACGACCCCGACCGCGTCGACCGCCTGGTCCTGACCACGCCGGGCAACGTGACCAGCAAGCCGGAGACGATGGCCACGGTGCGTGAGACGACCATGCGCGCCGTCGCCGAGGCGTCGCGGGAGACGGTGCGCGCGCGGCTGGAGTGGCTGTTCGCGCCCGAGAACCGCCACCTCGTCACCGAGGAGCTCGTCGACGTGCGGCTGGCCATCTACTCCCGGCCGGGAGCGCTGGAGCGCATGGGCGACGTGCTGGTGCTGCAGGAGCCCGAGACGCGCGCCCGCTACGCCTGGGACGCGCGCTGGACGGGGCGGATCACGGCGCCGACGCTGATCATCTGGACGTCGGACGATCCGACCGGCACGATCGACGAGGGCCGCCTGCTGGAGCGCTGGATCCCCGGCGCACGGCTCGTGTGCATCGACGGCGCGGGACACTGGCCGCAGTGGGAGACCCCCGCGGAGTTCGACCGATACCACCTGGAGTTCCTGCGATGACGCCCACGCTGTGGAGCAACCCCGACTCCTCCAACGCCCTGAAGATCCGCTTCCTGGCGGCGGAGCTGGGCCTGGACTACGAGATCCAGCCGATCTCGATGGACCGCCCCCGGCCGCAGGCCTACCTGGCGCTGAACCCGATCGGCGGGATCCCGACGCTCGAGGACGACGGCCTGGTGGTCAGCGAGTCGCACGCGATCCTGCGCTACCTGGCCACCCGCGCGGGCCGCACCGACCTGTACCCCGACGACGCGCGCGAGCGGGCCGTGGTCGACGAGTTCCTGGAGCGCTTCAACACGCGACTGCGCAGCGCGCTGTTCCGCGTCGAGGCGCCCGCGCTGGGCTGGGCGCTGGCCGACGGCTTCGACCCGGCGCGCGCCGATCCCGCCGCCGCGGCCGAGGCGGCCGCCGCGGTGGCCGGCGAGATCGACCTGCTCGAGCGCGTGGTCGGCGACGACTTCACCGTGCTCGGCCGCTTCACGATCGCCGACTGCGCGATCGCCCCGGTGCTGCACCGCTTCGGGCCCGGCGGCATCGACCTGAGCACCCGGCCGCGCCTGCGCGCGCTGCGCGACGGGTTGCTGTCGCGGCCCGCCTGGGCCGCCGCGCAGCCCGGACTATGAGCCGCCGACGCCGCCCAGCCCGGTGCCGAGCAGCCGGCTCATGAGGTCGGCCAGCTCCTCGTCGGAGTGGTCGTCCCAGCCCAGCACGATCTTCGTGTAGACGGGCCGCTCGAAGGCGGCGACCACGAGGTCGGCGGTGATCTCCGTGTCGACCTTCGCGTCGATCATGCCGCGCTGCTTGCCGTCCTCGATCACCCGGACCATCTCGCTGCGCGACTTGTTGTGCAGGGCCATCCACGCGTCGGTGAACTCGGTGCGCGGCTCCAGCAGCTCCCACCAGGCCCGGAAGATCGGCGCGTACTCGCGGTACACGGCCAGGTAGGCCAGCACGCTGTCGCGCACGATCAGCCGGCCACCGTCGTCGGCGGGCATGCGCGTCTCGCGGTGCAGACGCTGGGTCAGGTCCTGCAGCAGGCAGCGGAAGACGTCGCTCTTGTCCTCGAAGTACTGATAGACGGTGCCCGAGGCCATGCCCGCGTTCTCGGCGATGTCGAGGATCGTCGTGTCGGCGAACCCCTTCTTGCCGAACACCGTCATGGCCGAGCGCAGGATGCGGCTGCGCGTGCGCTGCCCGCGGGCCGACGTCGCGTCGGAGCGCCCGGGCGCGGGCGACCAGGCGATCGGGCCCTTGCTGGGCGCGGTCATCGCCGGTAGAGCCCCATCAGCGCCAGCCGCTCGACCTGCGCGGCGACGACCTGCAGATCGCGCTCGGGCAGCCACCCGGCGGCCTCCATGAGCACGTACTGGTTGACCACGTCGGAGATCAGCAGCGACGCCTCGTGCAGGTCGTCGATCTCGATCAGCGTGCCCAGCTTGGCGGCCAGCAGGTCGGCCACGTCGGCGCGCAGGACGCGGCGCGTCTCGGCCTCGGTGGTGCCGGCCCGGGCCAGCTCCTGCACGGCGCGGATCACGCCGCGGTGCTCGCGGGCGACCTCCATCCAGGCCACCAGCTGGCCGCGGAAGGTCTTGGCGCCGGCCAGGCCCGCGCGCAGGTCGGCGCCGTAGTCGTCGAACAGCGAGCGGAAGAAGTCCAGCTTGCTGGGGAAGTGGCGGTAGAACGCGCCCGTGGTCAGGCTCGCGTAGCCGGAGATGTCGGCCAGACGTGCGCCCGCGTAGCCGCGTTCGGCAAAGGCCCGACGCCCCGCTTTGAGCAGGGCGTCTCGGGTCGGAAGGGTCTCTATGTCGAGGCTCGAGGCGATGTTCGTTCGTCAGGCTGGACCGTTGAACGGGGTTATCTTCGCACTGGTTGCAGACGCACGCGCTCGCTCCCACTCCGCGTCCAGCAGCTCGCGCAGATAGGTGCGGCGATCTCGAGCGTTCATGAAGTCAAAGCGGATCGTGCCCCATGGGTCGATGCGGTCGCGCAGAAGCGCGAGCTGGCCCGCGGTCGGCTCGGCGGTCATCGGAATGTCGGCGGGGACGTCGAGCGCGAAGCCCGTGCGCTGCACCACCTCGTCGGCGCTGACGCCCCGGTGCAGGGTCTCGATCGCGAACGGTCGGTCGGCGTGGTCCTTGCGCAGCACGGCCAGCGGCGTGATCACCCGGACCGGTCCGGTCAGCAGCCCTTCGGCCGCGCGCGCGTCGTCGTCCAGGGGCTTGCGCTGACCGGTGCGGAAGTCGACCTGCTCGACCAGCGTGCGCGTGTCGTGGGTGCCGACGTAGAGCAGGATCCGGCGGTAGTGCTGGACCACCTCGGGTGAGCCGGCGCCGCCGGGCAGGCGCACCTTGGGCCGGGCGTGGTCGCCGATGCAGGTGACGTTGAACGCGCCGCTGCCGTCGATCTGCGCGGGGGAGATGCACTCGACCAGGCCGCGGCGGCCGAGGTGGACCGTCTGCGTGCTCTGGCTGAACGTCCAACGTGACGTCGCGCCCCGGTAGGCGGCCGCCTCGGTGCCGGCCAGGTTGAGCTGCACCGGCGGCATGCCGACGGCGTTGAACCCGATCAGCGTCGCGTCGGGCGCCGTCGTCAGCTTGGCCAGCATGTAGGCGGCGTAGGCCAGCGGCGTGAACGAGCCCAGCACGGTCACGCCCGCGTCCTCGACGTCCGCCGCGATGCGGCAGACCATCAGCTCCTCCATGCGATGCTCGCTCACAGGACTCCCTCCTGGTCCAGCGTCGGCGAGGTCGCGGCGATCGAGCGCAGCACCTCTTGGCGGGTCTCGTCCAGGACGCGGGCCCGGTAGCCCGCCTCGTCCTCGGCGGCCAGGGTGTCCAGGTAGGCGTCTGCCTCACCGGCCTGCCAGGTCTCGGCGTAGTCCATCACCGCCCAGGCGTCGAAGCCGTAGGCGGGGACGTGCGACGTCGGGTGCGCGCCGAAGGGCGCCTCGATGACCGCGTCGACCAGGAACCCGGGGATGTGGGTGGTGGCCGGCTGGGCGGCGATCTCGCTGCGCGGCACGATCTCCTCGCAGGTGACGATCACGCGCCGGGCGGCGCGCGCGAGCTCCGGGTCGTTGGCCATCGGCCCGTCGACCTGGCAGTTGCCCGACGCGTCGGCGCGGCGCACGTGGATGATCGCCACGTCGGGGTTGATCGCCCGGATGGCCAGCAGTGATTCGCCGGTGAACGGGCAGGTGACGGCGGCGTAGGCGTCGGGGCTGACCTCGAGCAGCTGCGAGCCGCCGATGCCGCGCATCGGCAGGTAGGGCAGCTGGTGGGCGCCCGCGTCCAGCGCGACGTTGAGGGCCACGCCGCTGACCTCGTGCAGGGTGATCGTGCCCTCCTGGGCGGCGCGCCGGAAGGCGGGCGCCAGGCCGTAGGCCTCCAGCGAGACCATCGAGAAGGTCAGCTCGGACACGAGGCCGGCGCCGATGAGCAGCTCGACGTCGATCGACGAGAGCGAGCCGACGATCCGCAGGTCGCCGACCCGCGCGCGCAGCAGCTCGCGCACGGCGGCCATCGGATGGTTGGCCATCCACGCTCCGCCGAGCCCGACGGTGGTGCCGGGAGGCACCAACGTGGGCAGCTCAGAGAGCGCGACGCGCTTGTCGGACTGGGGGCGAAGCTCGGTCATTTGGATCCTCGGCTTGCGATAAGCTGCCGTCAGGTTACGACATTGGGCCGATCGATCTACACCCCAGAGCACCAGGACTTCCGCGAAGCGGTGCGCGGCTTCCTCCAACGCGAGGCGGTTCCGCACCGCGAGCGCTGGGAGGCGGACGGTCACCTGGACCGCGCCTTCTGGACGAAGGCCGCCGGGCAGGGCTTCGTGGGCTTCGAGGCGCCGGAGAAGCTCGGCGGGCTGGGCATCCACGACTACCGCTTCAACGCGATCCTCCTGGAGGAGACCTGTGGGCTGGGGCTGCTGCCCGACCACTTCATGCTCCAGAACGACGTGCTCAGCCCCTATCTGACCGAGCTCGCCGATGCCGAGCAGCAGCGCCGCTGGCTGCCGGGCTTCACGTCGGGCCAGCTGCTGGCCGCGATCGCCATGAGCGAGCCGGGCGCGGGCTCCGACCTGCGCGGCATCGCCACCACGGCGCGGCGCGACGGCGACGCCTACGTGCTCAACGGCTCCAAGACGTTCATCAGCTCGGGCACCCAGGCCGACCTGATCGTGGTCGCCGCCCGCACCTCCGACGAGGCGCGCGCCTCGGACGCGTTCAGCCTGCTCGTCGTCGAGGGCGGGATGGAGGGCTTCGGGCGCGGGCGCAAGCTGGAGAAGATCGGCCGCCACAACCAGGACACGGCCGAGCTGTTCTTCGACGACGTGCACGTGCCCGCGGCCAACCGGTTGGGGGAGGAGGGCAGCGGCCTGCGCAGCCTGATGCGCAACCTGGCCCGCGAGCGCCTGGCCGTCGCCGTCGCCGCGGTGGCCAGCGCCGAGTACGTCCTGGCCATCACGCTGGCCTACGCCAAGGACCGCACCGCCTTCGGCCAGCCGATCGGCAGCTTCCAGGTCAACCGCCACGCGCTGGCCCAGATGAGCAGCGAGCTGCGCGCCGCGCGCGTGTACCTCGACAGCTGTGTGCAGGCCGAGGTCGACGGGACGCTGGACGCGGTCGAGGCGGCCGGCCTGAAGGCGCTGACCACCGAGCTGCAGTGGCGCGTGACCGACCGCTGCCTGCAGCTGCACGGCGGCTACGGCTACATGGACGAGTACGAGATCTCGCGCCAGTGGCGCGACGCACGCGTCCAGCGCATCTACGGCGGGTCCACCGAGATCATGTGGGAGATCGTCGGCAAGGGCCTCGGCGTCTGAGCGAGCGCCGCACCCGGGAGCGGCAGCGCGGTTCGTGGCACGTCGGCGCTCTCCAGGCCGATCATTGTCGGGTGGGCGTCGCTATGCGACGGTGAGCTGACAACGGTGCTGCGCTCGAGGGACCGCCCTCAGCGCGACAGCAGCGCCGCGAGCTCAGCCTCGGCCATGCGCGCCGGGTGACCCGCCGGCGCCTGGACGAACTGGATCAGCGTGCCGTGCGCGCTGCGCGGGTGCAGGAACGCCTCGCGCCAGTTGGGATCGTCGTGGTTCTCGCCGATCACCTGCAGCCCGGAGGCGGTCGCCCGCGCGACGGCGTCGGCCAGGTCGTCGACCCGGAAGGTCAGGTGGTGCAGGCCGCCCAGCGGCGAGCGCGCGAAGAAGCTGTCCAGGAAGGTCGAGCCCGGCAGCGGCTCGAGCAGCTCGATCTTCCCGCCGCCCGGATAGCCGAGCACCACGCCGCGGTAGCCGACGCGGACGTTGTCGCCGCCGTACAGGAGCGTCCCGCCGAGCTGGTCGCGGTAGATGGCCAGCAGGTCGCCGATGCGCCGCGCGGCGTGGGCCGCGTGGTCGAAGACCGCGCCCTCGGTCACGCGACGCGGCGCTGCTGGGCGAGCCGGCGGAACGTGTCGACGATCTCCGCCTCGGTGGCCGTGGGGGCGACGGTCTCGTCGATGCCGCTGGCCAGCAGCTCGGCCCGGTCGCCGTCGGTCATCAGCGAGCCGCCGACCACGATCGGGATCGGCGGGTCGGCGGCGCCGAGCAGGTCGGCCAGCTCGCGCGCGTAATGCAGGACCTCCCACGAGTGGGCGCTGATGCCGACGACGTCGACGTCTTCCTGCATGGCCACGGTGGCGATCGTCTCCGGCAGCTGGAAGCGCCCCGGATAGACGACCTCGATGCCCGCGTCGCGCAGGATGCGCGTGACGGCCAGCGACCCCGCCTCGTGCTGGTCCAGGCCGAGGACGGTGACGATCGCCCGGATCCTCATCGCGGCCGCTCCGTGCAGCGCAGCGGGTCGTACGGGCGGTCGTAGGTCTCGCGCAGGACGCCGATGCACTCGCCCATCGACGCGTCGCGGCGCAGTGCCTCGATCAGCCCCGGCATCACGTTGTCGCCGGCTCGCGCCCCCGCCTCCAACGCGTCCAGCGCGCGGACGACGCCGGCGTGATCGCGCGCCTCGCGCCAGGCCCGGATCTCGTCGATCCGCTCGTAGGCGGGCTCGATGCGCTCCTCGGCCAGGTCGCGCAGCAGCCCGTCCTGCGCGGGATCCACCGCGTTGACGTTGACGCCGATCACCGCGCGACGCCCGTCGGCCACCTCGCGCGCCCGCTCGACCATCGCGTCGGCGAAGATGGCCCGGAAGAACCCCTGCTCGGCCAGCTCGACGACGTCGCCCAGCGCCTCGATCGCCTGCACGCGCTCCTCGATGCGCTGCTCCAGCTCGTCGGTCAGCGCCTCGACGTACCAGGAGCCGCCCAGCGGATCGGCCACGTCGCCGGCGCCGGTCTCCAGCTGCACCATGTGCTGGGTGCGCAGCCCGATCAGGTGCGCGTCGCGCGACGGCGTGCGGATCGCCTCGTCGAAGGCCGAGATCTCCATCGCGCGCACCCCGGCCAGCGTCAGCGCCAGCGCCTGGACCGCGCCGCGGGCGATGTTGTTGGGCAGCTGCTGGGCGGTCATCGTCGCGCCCGAGGTGTGGGCGGCGACGTTGATGGCCAGCGACCGCGGGTCCTTGGCGCCGAACTCGTCGCGCATCATCCGCGCGTACAGGCGCCGCGACGCCCGGATCTTGGCGATCTCGGCGAAGAAGTCCATGCGGCAGTTGACCAGCAGCGCGATGCGCGGCGCGAACGCGTCGACGTCGACGCCGCGGGCCAGCAGCCGGCGCACCACCTCGCGCAGCTCGACGAAGCCCAGCGCCATCTCGTCGACGATGTCCACGCTCCCGTCGGAGATGTAGTACGTGTCCTCGACGAACGCGTGGAACTTCGGCATGTGCTGGGCGCAGAACTCCATCGAGTCCGTGGCCAGGCGCATGTGCAGCGCGACCGGGAGGTTGGATGCGTACGCGGTGTCCTCGGCGTACAGCGGCGGCAGGATGGCCGAGCCGCGCAGCACCTCGGAGCCGTGGCCGTGGGCCTCGGCGGCCAGGAACAGGCCGGCCGCGGCGAACCCGCCGGGCAGCGAGTGGTCGCAGCTGACGCGGTCCAGCGGGATGCCTTCGTACAGCGCCACGTAGTCGGCGCGGCGGCAGACCGACACGCCCTGGTTGCCGACGGCATGGCGCGCGTACGGGTGGTCCGGGTCCAGGAAGCACTGGGTCGGCGTGTCGCCGATCACGTCCAGTCCGGTGGCGCCGTGCTCGAGCAGGTAGTGGAACTGCTCGTTGGAGCGCTGCGGCGCGCCCTCGCCCGAGAGCTCGCGCACGATCACGTCGTGTCCCTCTCCGGGCGCGCGGGCCCGGGGTGCGCGCGTGCCCCGCGTGTAGGGGTACTGCCCGGGGTCCCCGAGCTTGGCCGCGTAGTCGATCGGCGCCTCGCCGGGCGTGTAGAACAGCGTCACGAGCGCTCCCGGAACGCGGCCAGCGCGGCCAGGTGCGCGGGCTCGGTGAGCATCCGCCGGAACGTGCGCTCCTCGCGCTCGCGTGCCGCTCGCGCCGCGGGCAGCCGCGCGTCGAGCAGCAGCTGCTTGGTGGCCACCAGCGACTCCAGCGGCTGTGCGGCGATGGCCGCGCACACCGCCGCGGTCTCACCGGCCAGGTCCTCGTCGGGCACCACGCGCCACACCAGGCCGGCGGTCTGCGCCGCCTCGGCGCCCAGCCACTGGCCGGCGAACAGCAGGTGCGCGGCGTCCCAGCGGCCCATCAGCGCGGGCAGCGTGACCGTGCTCCCCGCTTCGGGCACCAGGCCGAGGCTGGCGAACGGCGCGCGGAAGCGGGCCGAGGCCCCGGCCAGGGCCAGGTCGGCGTGCCCGAGCAGCGTCGCGCCGATGCCCACCGCCAGCCCGTTGACCGCCACGACCAGCGGCTTGGGGAACGTCTCCACCCGCGAGATGAACGCCTCGTAGACGTCGACGCCGCGCGGATCCGGCTCGCCGGGGTCGTCGGACAGGTCCGAGCCGGCGGTGAACGCGCGGCCCGCGCCGGTCAGCGACACGCAGCGGATGCCGGGATCCTCGGCCGCCTCCTGCAAGGCGCCCCGTACCCCGTCGAACAGTGCGAGGCTGAACGCGTTCAGCGCCTGCGGGCGGTTCAGCGTGAGGTGCCGGACGCCGTCGGCGTCGTCGACGATGAGGACGTCCGCGGACGCTTGGGCGACGGGCGTGGAGTTCTGCATAATCTGACGGCAGCTTATCGGGAATCTGAGGCGGAGGAGAGAGCGCGTGGGTCCCAACGACTGGACCGCATTGGTACGGCAGCTGGCCGCGCCGGGGGAGCCGGACTGGGTGGCGTTGGAGGTCGAGGGCCGGACGCTGACCATCCGGGAGCTGGAGGAGGCGATGCTCCGCGCGGGTGGCGTGCTGGCCGCCGGCGACGGCGTGGTCGCCGTGCGCACCGCCGATCCGATCCTCCACACGATCGGCGTGCTCGGCGCCGTGGCCGCTGGCCGCGTGGCCATGCTCATCGACCATCGCCAGCCCGACGACCTGGTCGCCGAGGTGCTGGAGCGCGCGGGCGCGACCACGCTGATCGGAGAGCCCTTGGGCCAGACGCCGGCGCTCTCGCAGGAGGCATTGGGCGACGGGCCGGTGCGCGAGCCCGTGGCCGCCGACCCCGACGCGATCGGCTCGATCTTCCTGACCTCGGGCTCGACCGGCCGGCCCAAGCTCGTGCAGCGCAGCCGCAACGCCGACCTGCACGCGGCCATGTGCCTGCGCCTGGCCGGCTTCCCGATCGACCTGGGCGACCGCCACTGGATGTGCGTGCCCTACGCGTCGGCCGCGTTCCTGACCCTGACCATGGGTGCGCTGCTGGCCCGCGCGACCGTCGTGTTCGCGCCGTTCGCGCGCGAGGAGGTCGACGCCTTCCTGGAGCGCGAGCGCATCTCCAGCGCCTACCTGGTGCCCACGATGCTGCGCCTGGCCCGCGAGCACGGCGGCCTGGACGGCCCCGGGTGGCGCGGCCTGCGCGCGCTGATGACCGGCGGCGAGAAGCTCGACCTGCCCACGGCCGAGGTGCTGGCCGAGCGCTTCGCCGGGCGCGTCTACTGCGCCTACGGCATGACCGAGTGCCCGCGGCTGACCCAGGCGCGCTTCGAGGACATCGTCGAGCGTCCGGGCACGGTGGGCCGCACGATCCCGTTCCGCGGGGTGCGGATCGCCGCGCTGGACGGCCACGGCGACATGCCGATGGGGGAGGAGGGCGAGGTGCTCGTCGGCGGGCCCGACCTGTACGCCGGCTACCTGGGCGAGCCGCCGGCCGACGGCTGGCATCGCACCGGCGACCTGGGCCGCTTCGACGCCGACGGCTACCTGTTCATCACGGGCCGCGCGTCGAGCGTCGTGAAGGTCGGCGGCAACCGCGTGTCGACGGAGGAGGTCGCCGCCCAGCTGCGCCGGCACGAGCTGGTCGCCCAGGCGGCGGTGATCGCGGTCGAGGACGACACCTGGACCAACCGGCTCGTGGCCTTCGTGGTCGTGCGCGATCCCGCCGGCCTGGACGCCGACGGCCTGCGCGCCTGGGCGGGCGAGCGCATGCTGGCCTACAAGGTGCCGCGCGAGGTGCGCCAGCTGGCCGAGCTGCCGGTCGACAGCTCGGGCAAGGTCTCGCTGACCACGCTGCACGCGCTCGCCGCTGGCTGATGCGCTTCGTCCTGTACGGCACCTACATCCCGGCCGACCAGCTCGTGCCGGTCGCCCGGCTGGCCGAGGAGCTGGGGTTCGCGGGCCTGAGCGTGCCCGACCACGTCGTCTACCCGCACGAGACCGCCACGCCGTATCCCTACGAGGGCGACCCGCAGACCGGGCTGGCCCCGTGGAGCGAGGACTGCGAGTGGCCCGACCCGTTCGTCTCGGCGGCGGCGATCCTCGGCGCCACCACCGCGCTGGAGGTGATCACCGGCGTGTGCGTGCTGGCCATGCGCGATCCGCTGATCGTGGCCAAGTCGGTGGCCACGCTGGACGCGATCCATCCCGGGCGGTTCGTGCTCGGCGTCGGCGCGGGGTGGATGCGCGAGGAGTTCGAGATCCTCGGCACGGACTTCGACACCCGCGGGCCGCGCACCGACGAGGCGATCGAGCTGCTGCGCGCGCTGTGCAGCGGCGAACGCGTCGAGCACCACGGGCGCTTCTTCGACGTGCCGGCCGTGACCATGCGCCCGGCCGCCCGCGGGCCGCTGCGCATCTACGTGGGCGGCGATGCGCCGCCCGCGCTGCGCCGGGCCGGGCGGCTGGCCGACGGGATGATCCCGCCGCTGAACAGCTGGCCGCGGGCGGCCGAGCACCTGGAGACCGTCGCGCGCGTTCGGGCGCAGGAGGGGCGCGACGGGCCGTTCGAGTACGTCGGCGCCGCCACGCGGGCCAAGACGCCCGAGGCGATCGCCGCGATGGCCGCGCTGGGAATCGACGCGCTCCACGTCGACCCGTTCGCGCTGTACGTGCGCCGCTACGGCGGGCTCACGCTCGACGAGCGCCGGGCCGCGCTGGAGCGCTACGCGCGGGAGCTCATCGTGCCGGTCAACGGCTGAGCTCGCGGGCGATCACGTTGCGCAGGATCTGGTTGGTCCCGCCGAAGATCTCCTGGATCTTCGCCTCGCGGTAGTAGCGCTCCATCCCGTACTCGACCATGTAGGAGTAGCCGCCGAGCACCTGCATGCCGTTGGTGGCGCAGAACGTCGCCGCCTCCGACGCGGCGACCTTGGCCATCGCCGCCTCGGCCCGGCAGGGCAGGCCGGCGTCGAGCCGGTCGGCGGCCTGGCGCGTGAGCGCGCGCGCCGAGGCCAGGCGCATGGCCATGTCGGCCAGCATGTGGCCGACGGCCTGGTGGTTGATGATCTCGGTCCCGAACTGGCGGCGCTCGCGGGCGTACTGCAAGGCCAGCTCGTACGCGCCCTGCGCGGTGCCCAGGCTCTGCGCGGCGGTGTAGACGCGGTCGGCGTCCATCAGGTCCATGACGATGCGCGCGCCGTCGTCCACCGCGCCGACGATCGCGCTGCGCGGGACGCGCACGTCGTCGAGGAACACCTCGCAGGTGTGGGTGGCCTGACCGGCCATCTTCTTCAACGGCTGGACGGTCACGCCCGCCGCGTCGCGCGGGATCAGCACGAAGGTCAGCGCGTGGCGCGGGGCCGCCTCGGGCGTCGTGCGCACGAGCGTGAGCAGCAGGTCGGCGGCGTCGGCGCCGGTGATGAAGATCTTCTGGCCGCGGATCAGGAGGTCGTCGCCGTCGGGGATCGCCCGCGTGGCCAGCCCCATCAGGTCCGACCCGCAGTCGGGCTCGCTCAGCGCCATGGCCATGCGCAGGTCGCCGGCGGCCAGCGCGGGCAGGTGCGCGTCGCGCTGCTCGGTGGTGCCGAACTGGCCGATCGCCTCGGCGCAGAACAGCGCGGTGGGGACGAACGCGTAGGCCAGGCAGGCGCCGGCCCGCTGGGTCTCCTCGACCACGATGCAGCGGGTGGCCGCGTCGGCCGGGTTGCCCCCGTGGGCCTCGTCGATGGCGATCCCCCACAGGCCCAGCCCGGCCATCCCGGCCAGGATCTCGGCCGGGTAGGTCTCCGAGGCGTCCAGCTGGGCGATCCGGTCCGCGGGCGCCTCGCGCTGGAAGAACGCGCGCAGCGTCTGCTGGACCTGGCGCTGCTCGTCGTCCAGGCCGAGGTCGGCGGCGGCGATCATGCGCGCGCTCCGCCAGCCAGCTGCGCGATCGTCTCGATGCGCCGGCGGGCGGCGTCGAGGTCGGGCTCGCAGACGAAGTGGAAGACGTGGTCGAAGCCCGCGGCCCGCTGGGCCTCCAGGTCGCCGGGCGCCTCGCCCCCGAAGCCGGAGATCTCGATCGCGTCGGGATCGCGCTCGGCCTCCAGCGCCGCCTCGCGCATCACCTCGAGCATCCGGCGGGTCTCGGCGGCGAAGCTGTCGCCCGACGCGACGATGGGCAGGAAGCCGTCGCCCAGGCGGCCCGCGCGGCGGGCCGAGGCCTCGCTGTGGCCGCCGACGATGATCGGGACGCCCTGCGGGCGCGTGGGCTGCGGGCGGCAGCGGATGCGATCGAAGGCGACGGTCTCGCCGAAGTAGCTGGCCTCGTCCTGGGTCCACAGCGCGCGCATCGCCTCGATCGCCTCGTCGGTGCGCCGGCCGCGGCGCTCCCACGGGATCCCGACGGCGTCGAACTCCTCGCGCAGCCAGCCGATACCGACGCCCAGGCGCAACCGGCCGGCGGACAGGCGGTCGACGGTGGCCAGCTGCTTGGCCAGGAACACGGGGTTGCGCTCGGGCAGGATGACCACGCCGGTGCACAGCTCGACGCGCTCGGTGACCGCGGCGATGAAGGTCAGCGCGGTGACCGGCTCGGGGAACGCGGTCTCGTCCCAGGGATAGCGCTCGAACGTGTCGTCCTCGTAGGACTGGTAGGGGTAGCGCGACGCGTACTGGACCGGGATCACGACGTGGTCGGGGATCCACACGGAGTCCAGCCCGGCGGCCTCCGCCTCGCGCGCGACCGCGGCCAGGTACTCCGGATCCGACAGCGATGCCGCGGGCGGGTGGACGCCGTTGGCGGACTCGATTAGGTAGATGCCGAACTTCATCGGGCGCTCCTCCGGCTCGTCGGTTTCGGGCTCCTGCCGTTCCACCTTGCACCGCCGACTCCGGCGCGGATAAGATGACGTCAGGTGCGGTAAGCTGCCGTCAGGTTACTCGCGCACACAAGCAGTGCGACCACTGCCCCACACGGAGGAGAGACCGTTCACATGTCCTGGCTGTCCCGGATGGTTCCCGTCGCGCTTGCGGCCACGGCGCTGGTAGCCGTCGGCTGCGGCTCGTCGGACGACAACTCGACGTCGAGCTCGGCGAGCTCGACACCCGCGACGAGCACCCCAAGCACGTCCGACACCACCGCTGCCGACACCGGCGGCAAGTTCCCGGAGATCAAGGCCGAGGTCGACAAGCTGACCGTGCGCCCGACGGAGATCCCGCAGACCACCCCGCTGGACTCCCCGCCGCCGACCGGCAAGACGATCTCCTACCTGCAGTGCGGCGCGCCGATCTGCGTGACGCTCGGTGAGTACCTGACCGAGGCCGCGGACGCGGTGGGCTGGAAGGTCAACGTGATCGACGAGGGCGGCACGCCCGAGACGGTCAAGGCGGCGTGGGACGAGGCGATTCGCCAGAAGCCCGACGCGATCGTCCCGACCGGCGGCTTCCCGCACGAGATCTTCGGCGACGAGGTCAAGCAGGCCAAGGCGGCCAACATCCCGATCGTCGGCCACTCCGAGGCCGTGCCGGCCGATCCGGCCGAGGGCTTCATCGCGATGGCCTCTGGTCCGGAGCGGCAGCTGCAGATCGGCACCCAGGAGGCCAACTGGATCATCAACGCCACCGAGGGTGACGCGAAGGTCTTCTTCGTCGACTCGGGCTACCCGATCAACGGGCTCCAGCTGAAGGCGCTGAAGGCCCAGATGGCCAAGGAGTGCCCGGACACCTGCTCGGTCAAGTCCTACATGGCTCCGGTCACGTCGATCGGCAAGGACCTGGCGGGCAAGGTCGCCTCGCAGCTGCAGGCCAACCCGGACACCAGCTACCTGGTGCCCGCGTTCGGTGACATGGCCATCGGCATTCCCGCCGCGCTGGCCGCGTCGAGCATCGAGCAGCCGCCGATGCTGACCCAGGAGCCGGGCGCCGCGAACATGCCCGACATCCGCAAGGGCGATCTCGTCAGCCTCAACGGCTCGGGCCCCGAGTCCATGTGGGGCATCGTCGACACGCTGGCGCGGTACTTCAACAAGCAGGATTTCCCCGCCGAGATCCCGCTGCCGTCGTGGTACATCACGAAGGACAACGCGCCCGCCGAGGACACGTTCCCGACGGTCGTCGACTACCAGGAGCAGTTCAAGAAGCTCTGGGGCGTGTCGTAGCGAAATCCGGCCGACCGGGGGCTCTCGCGAGCCCCCGGTCACCGTGATAAGCTGCCGTCAGGTTCGCAGGCTGAGCGAAGGACAGGAGAGAGCATGATCGAGGTCGGGATCTTCGACGGCGGGGCGACGGACCTGCCCTTCCGCAAGACCGCGTCGGGGCAGCGAGTCGTCGATGGGACGCTCGCGGACCTGCACGCCGCGAACAGCCGCCTGCAGGCAGCGCAGGTGCGTCGCGCCGTGCTGGCCGACCGGGTCGGCTTCGACTACTACTGGCTCACCGAGCACCACTTCGGCGTCGAGGGCGCGGAGCTGAGTACCAACCCGCTCCAGATCGGCACCGCGATCGCCGCGCTCACGCGGCGCATCCGCATCGGTCAGCTGGCCAACATCGTGGCGTTCCATCACCCGCTGCGGCTGGCCGAGCAGATCGCCATCCTCGACAACCTCAGCGGCGGGCGCACCGAGGTCGGTCTCGGGCGTGGCTACCAGGGGCGTGAGGCCGAGACGTTCGGCCTGACCTACGGCGCCGGCATCCAGGACCAGGAGCGCAACCGGGCCTACCACCAGGAGGCCTACGAGATCCTGATCAAGGCCTGGACCGAGGAGTCCTTCTCGCACAAGGGCCAGTTCTTCACGCTGCCGCCGACGTTCGCCAAGTGGAACCACGCGCAGTCGATCGCCTTCTTCGAAGAGGGCGGCGCCGGCCCGGACGTCGACGACGTCTTCAACATCGCCCCGGCCGACCAGTACTCGATGATGGGGCCGCCGATCAGCGCCTCGGGCACGACGCTCAAGCAGATCTCCGTCTTCCCGCAGCCCTTCCAGAAGCCGCACCCGCCGCTGTGGGAGCCGCTGAACAGCGAGCGCACGATCCGCTGGGCCGCGCGCAACGGCGTCAACGGCAACTTCATCTTCGAGTCCGATCGGGCGCTGAAGCCGAAGATCGAGATCTACATGGAGGAGACCGCGGCCAGCGGCTGGCCCAACGGCGGCGAGTTCAAGTACGGCTGGGACTCCAACCGCCACCGCGGCATCAGCTCCGGTCGCGTCGTGCACATCGTCGATCCGTCGCTGAGCCACTGCAACGCCGACCTGGCCGTCGAGTCCCAGCTGTTCCAGTGGGACTTCTACAAGCCGTTCGGGTTCACCGCGATCCTGGCCCAGCCGGGCGAGACGCCGCGGATGGACGTCGAGGTCACGGGCGAGCTGCTCAAGGACCAGGGCGTGCTGATCGTCGGCACCAAGCAGGAGGTCATCGACAAGCTGATGGGCCTCAAGGAGCACGCCTACGGCGACGGCGACTTCCTCACGAACATCTGGTTCGAGTCCGGCGGCGTCAGCCACGAGGCGGTCGAGGAGCAGATCCAGTTCTTCGGCGAAGAGATCCTCCCCGTCCTGCGCCAGGAGTGCGGCGGCGGGCCGGAGCGGGCCGAGACGACCGTGCAGCTGGTCCCGGACGCGGCCGTCGCGTCCCCCGCCTGATCAGCACGAGCACCGGGCCGGGCGGACGATGAGCGACGTCGACGACATCGTCCGCCTGACCCACGACTACGCGCTGTACAACGACACGTTCCGCCTCGACGACCTGCTGGACCTGTTCGTGGCGGACGCGTGGTTCGACATGGTTCCGGCGGGTCTGGCGCTCTACGAGGGGCGCGCGGCGATCCGCGACTTCTTCGAGCGCGAGAAGCGCGCGCTCAGCCACGTCGTGCACTACACGACCAACCACCGCGTCGACGTCGACGGGGACCGTGCGGCGGGGACCGCGTACTTCCACGCGATCGGCGTGACCCGCCGCGACGGGGTCGAGAACGCGGCGCGCGGCATGTACGAGGATGCCTACGTGCGCACGCCGGCGGGCTGGCGCTTCGCCTCCCGGACCAGCGTCCCGCTGATCCCGTGGACGCCGGTCCGCAAGGCGTCGTGAACCTCGGCCGGCTGGGCGTGTGGAGCGGCGAGCTGCGCTTCGCCCGCGACCGCGGGGCGGCGCTGGCCGCCGCGGCCGAGCTCGACGCGCTGGGCTTCGGCACGCTGTGGCTGCCCGGCGGCACCGGCAGCGGCGCGCCCCTGCTGGACGTGGCCGGCGAGGTGCTCGACGCGACGGCGCGGGCGGTCGTGGCCACCGGGGTGCTGAGCATCTGGGTGCAGGACGCGGCGGCCGCCGGCGCCGCGCAGGCCGCGCTGCGGGTGCGCCACCCGGGGCGGTTCCTGCTCGGGCTGGGCACGAGCCATGCCGAGCTGATCGACGACTCCGTGGTCAGCGAGCGCCTGGCCCGGCCGCGCACCGAGATGGCGCGCTACCTGGACGCGCTGGATCGCGCGTGCCCGGGCGCCCAGGACGAGCGCGTGCTGGCCGCGCTGCGCCCGCGCATGCTCGAGCTCGCGCGTGAGCGCACCGCCGGGGCGCATCCCTACTTCGTCACGCCTGACCACACGGCGGTGGCCCGCGAGGCGTTGGGCCCCGGCACGCTGCTGGCGCCCGAGCAGGCTGTCGTGCTGGAGACCGATCCCGCGCGCGCCCGCGAGATCGCGCGCGCCTTCCTGGCCACCTACCTCGGGCTGCCCAACTACACCGGCAACCTGCTGCGCTTCGGCTTCGACGAGCGCGACCTGGCCGACGGCGGCAGCGACCGGCTGGTCGACGCCGTCGTCGCGTGGGGCGACGAGCAGGCGATCGCCGACCGCGTGCGCGCCCACCACGAGGCGGGCGCGGACCATGTGGCGCTGCAGGTGCTGTCGGGCCGGCGCGGGCTGCCGCTGGACGAGTGGCGGCGGTTGGCCGTGCTCGCTGCCTAGGGCCCGGCCGTTGTCCGCTTCGTCCCGCATACCGGGCTCGAGCGGACAACGGCCGGGCCTGGGCGACCGCTACCCGGCGGCCGCGACCAACGCCTCGGCCCGCTGCCACTCCTGGTCGAGGATCTGCTGCAGGTAGTCGAGGCGCTCGGCGCCGCCCAGGAAGTCGAAGCGCACCGTGCCCATCGGGTCGATCTGCTCGCGCAGGAGCGCCAGCTGGGCCGCGGTGGGCTCCGGCGTCAGCGGCACGTCGGCGGGCACGTCGAGGGCGAAGCCGGTGTTCTCGACCACCTCGTCGACGCCCACGCCCGGATGCACCGAGGCGATCGCGAACGGGCGGTCGTCCTCGCTCTTGGTCAGCACCGCCAGCGGCGTGACGATCGTCACCGGTCCCTCGGTGACCAGGCCGCGGGCGGCTCGGGCGTCGGCGGAGATCGGGGCGCGCCGGCCCGTGGCGAAGTCGACGCGCTCGACCAGCGTGCGCCGGTCGTGCTTGGAGAAGTAGGCGATCACCCGGCGGTAGTTCTGCACCACCTCGGGCGCGCCGGCGCCGCCGGGCAGGCGGACCTTGGGCGCGTCGGGATCGCCGATCGACGTCAGGTTGATCGCGCCGTCGCCGTCGATCTGGGCCGAGGAGACGCACTCCAGCAGGCCGTGCGTGCCCAGGTGCACGAGGTGCCCGTTGGGCGTGAAGGGCGAGCGGGCCATCGAGCCGCGGTAGGCGGCGGCCTCGGTGCCGGTGAAGCTGAGCTGCACCGGCGGCATGCCGATCGCGTTGTAGCCGACCAGCCAGGCGTCGGGCGCGTGGGTCAGCTTGGCCAACATGTAGGAGGCGTAGGCCAGCGGCGTGAAGGACCCGAGGATCGTCACGAAGTCGCCCTCCTGGCGCATCTCCGAGGCGATCCGGCAGACCATCAGCTCGTGCGGCTCGTAGGCGGTGCTCATGACGGTTGCGGCTCCGGTTGCAGGACGGTGCCCGCGGCGGCCAGCGCCTGCAGGACGGCATCGCGGCCGCCGCCCAGCACGCGGTCGCGGTACTGCTCCTCGGTCTCGGAGCGCAGGCGGTCCAGATACGCGGCGTACTCGTCGCCGCCGGCCACCGACGCGCGCTGGTAGTCGAGCAGCTCCCAGGCGTCCTGGGCGTAGCGCGGCACGTGCGAGCACGGGTGCGCGCCGAACGGCGCCTCGATCACGTGGTCGACGAGGAAGCCGGGGATCTTCGTCATGTCGGGGTTGGCCCGTGTCTCCTCGACGTCGACGATCTCCTCGGCGGTGACGATCACCAGGTCGGCGGCCGCGGCGAGGACCGGGTCGTCGGCCATCGTGCCCTCCCACTGCGCGTTGCCCAGGCGGTCGGCGCGCAGCGCGTGGACGATCGCCACGTCGGTGCGCATCGCCCGCACGACCATCACGGCGCGGTCGCCGAAGGTCGTGTCGGCGGTGCCGAACCACTCGGGGTTGCGGGCCACCAGGTCGGAGCCGATCGGCCCGCGGATGGGGAGGAAGGGGACCTGCTGGCCGCCGGCTTCCAGCGCCACCTGCAGCGACAGCGCCGGGATCTCGGTGATCGGCAGCCGGCCCTCCTGCACGGCGCGGCGGAACTGCTGGGCCAGGCCGAAGGCCTCGAGCGTGACCATCGAGAAGGTCAGCCCGCGCAGCGCGCCCGCGCCGACGAGCAGATCGACCTCGATCGTGCCCAGCAGCGCGACCGCGCGCAGGTCGTCGCGGCCGGCGCGGATCAGCTCGCGTGTGGCGGCCATCGGGTGGTTGGCGAACCAGCCGCCGCCGAACGCCACGGAGGCGTCGGGGGGCACGAGGGCGGGGAGCTCCTCGAGGGTCGTGATCTTGTTGACGCGCTCCATATACTGACGTCAGGTTATCACGATGATCGAGCTCGAGATCGAGGACGCCGTCGGGTGGGTGCGCCTGGCCCGGCCCGAGGCCCGCAACGCGCTGGACCGACCGCTGCTGGCCGCCCTGCACGACGCGGTGCGGCGCGCCGCGCGCACCCCGGGGGTGCGCTGCCTGGTGCTGGCCGGCACCGGCCCGAGCTTCTGCGCCGGCGGCGACCTGGCGGCGGTCCGGGTGCAGTCGGTGCCCGAGACGCTGGCCCTCAACCGCCTGCTGCTCGACGTCGCCAACACCATCGAAGGGCTGACCATCCCGACGGTCGCGGCGCTGCACGGCGACGCGCTGGGCGGCGGCCTGGAGCTCGCGCTGGCCTGCACGCTGCGGGTGGCCGCGACGGATGCGCGGCTGGGCCTGCCCGAGGTGCGCCTCGGCCTGATCCCGGGCGGCGGCGGCATCGGGCGCCTCGCGCCGCTGGTCGGGCGCGGTGCCGCGCGCTACCTGCTGCTGACCGGCGCCGTGGTGTCCGCGCCGCGCGCGGCGGCGCTCGGCCTGGTCGACCAGGTGGGCGACGCCGGGGCGGCGGGCGCGACGGCGGCCGCGCGCCAGGTGGCCACGACGATCGCCGCCAACGGGCCGCTGGCGGTCCGGGCGGTCCGCGACGTGCTGCGCGCGTCCGAGCAGGCCACGGTCGCCTCGGCCGTGGCCCAGGCCGAGGCCGCGCTGCCCGCCGTGCTCGGCTCGGCCGACGCCCGCGAGGGCGTGGAGGCGTTCGCGCAGCGCCGCTCCCCGACCTTCACGGGCACGTGACGCGCGCCGCGCTGGTGACGGGCGCCGGCGGCGACATCGGCCTGGCGATCGCCCGCGAGCTGGGCCGCGCCGGCCACGCGCTGACGATCACCTCCCGGCGCGAGGAGCGGTTGGCGCACGCCGCCGACGCCCTGCGCGCCGACGGCTGCATGGTGCAGGCGATCGCCGCCGACGTGGCCGACGCCGACGCGGTGGCCGAGCTGTTCGCCGTCCACGAGCGCCGCTTCGGCCGCCTGGACGTGCTGGTCAACAACGCCGGCCTGGGCATCCCCGGCGAGATCGACGCCACGCCCGTGCGACACCTGGACCTCCAGCTCGACGTCAACCTGCGCGCCGCCGTCCTGGGCTATCACTACGGCACCCCGCTGCTGCGCCGCGCGGGCGCCGAGCACCGCGGCGCGCTGGTCGTCAACACCGCGTCGATCGCGGCCCAGCGCCCGCAGCCGCTCCTGCCGCTCTACGCCGCGACGAAGGCGGCGCTGATCGGGTTGACCCGGGCGATGAACCGCGACCTCGGGCCGGCCGGGATCAAGTCGACGGCGCTGTGCCCGGGGTTCGTGGCCAGCGACATGACGGCCGCCGCCGGGCTGGACGTCGCGGCCGACGAGATGCTGGCGCCGGCCGACATCGCCGGGGCGGTGGGCTGGTTGCTGACCACGGGCCCGACGTGCGTCGTGCCCGAGATCCCGTTCCTGCGCCCCGGCTTCGTCGAGTAGGACGGGTCAGTGTCCGGCGTTGCCCTTGAAGCGGCTCTCGTCCAGGTGCGCGCCGACGAACACGAGCAGCATCGTCGCCGGCTTGTCGCTCTCGTTGGACCACGAGTGGTTGTCGCCGCAGTGGATCAGCGCGGTGCCGGCGGGGATGACCTTCTTCTCGCCGGAGTCCAGCGTCAGCGTGAACTCGCCGTCGATCACGTACTCCAGATCGACCGTGGCCGAGTAGTGCATGCCGGCCGAGTCGGACACCGCGTCGGTCATGCCGGGCGTCTGGCGGTCGGTCTCCGCGGTCGCCCACTCGAGGTCGTCGGGCATCGCCGGCCGGTCCGAGTCGGCCGGGTAGGTGAAGATGATGAACCGATACCCCTCGGGGGTGGTCGGGAAGAACCGCAGGCCCTGCTCGACGGCACCGGTGTTGGGCACGGTCGGGATGTCGTCGCTGCCGAACAGCTCCAGGATCTGGTTGCCGGTCAGCAGCGGCGGCGACTTGGCCGCGATCGTCTCGTCGGAGACGAACACCGAGCGGCCGTTCTCGTCGATGCCCGTGATGATCCTGCGAATGCTCTCCATAGGGCAATATCCTGACATCAGGTTCTCATGATTTCCACCGATCACAGCGGCGCGCTCGTTCCCGATCTGCTGGGCGGGGCGCTGCCGCGCTTCCCCGACAAGCTCGCGGTCGACGCGGCGGAAGGGACGCTGACGTTCGCGCAGGTGTCCGACCGGGCCGCGCGCCTGGCCGGGTTGCTGGACGAGCGCGGCGTGCGCCCGGGAGAGCGGGTGGCACTGCTGGCCATGAACGACCTCGAGTACCTGGAGATCCGCGTCGGCGCGCAGCGCGCGGGCGCGATCCTCGTGCCGCTCAACTACCGGCTCACCGCCGGTGAGCTGTCGCACATCGTCCAGGACGCCGACATCGCGCTGCTGATCGTCGGCCGCGGCCTGGAGGCGCTGGCCGCGGAGCTGGCCGCACCGTGGACGCTGGCGCTGGGCGACGGCTCGTATGAGACGGCGCTGGCCGCCGCGGCGCCGGCGCCGGTCCCGGCGGGGTTCGACCCGGAGGCGATCTGCCAGCTGGCCTACACGAGCGGCACCACGGCCCGACCCAAGGGCGTGATGCTGTCCAACCGCTCGGTCCACGCGGGCACCGTGGCCATGGGGCACGAGCTGGGGTCCACGGCGGACGCGGTCTTCCTGGTCTGCACGCCGCTCTTCCACGTCGGCTCCGAGGTGGCGTTCTCGTGCACGATGCTCGGCGCGACGCTCATCCAGTTGCCGAAGTTCGACGTCGACGGCGTCCTGGCCGCGCTGGATCGCACCGGCGCGACGCACTGCCAGATGGTCCCGACGATGATCCGGATGGTGCTCGACGCGTGGGGCGAGCGGCCGACCAGCAGCCTGCAGCGGATCCTCTACGGCGCCGCGCCGATGCCGCCCGCGCTGCTGCGCCAGGCGCTCGACGTGCTCGGGTGCGAGTTCGTCAACGGCTACGGCTCCACGGAGTCGATGGGCGTCTCGTTCCTGACGCCCGCGGAGCACGATCCCGACGGCGCCCCCGAGCGGCTGGCCTCGGTCGGGCGCAGCAGCATGCTCAGCCGGGCGCGGGTGGCCGACGAGGCCGGCAACGAGGTCGGTGCGGGCGAGATCGGCGAGGTCCTGGCCCGCGGCCCCGCGCTGATGAGCGGCTACTGGCGCAACCCGCAGGCCAGCGCGGAGGCGCTGCGCGACGGGTGGATGCACACCGGCGACATGGCCTACCGCGACGCCGACGGCTACCTGTACCTGGTCGACCGCCGCAACGACAAGATCGTCACCGGCGGCGAGAACGTGTTCCCCAGCGAGGTCGAGCAGGTGATCGGCCAGCATCCCGACGTCGTCGAGGTGGCGGTCATCGGCGTGCCCGACCGGCTGTGGGGCGAGGCCGTGGCCGCGGTCGTGGTCGCCCGGGACGGCGCCGGTCTGGACCGCGACGTGCTGCTGGAGCACTGCCGCGGCGCCCTGGCCGGCTACAAGGTCCCCAAGGTCGTGCGCATCGACGCCGAGCCGCTGCCCCGCACGGCCACCGGCAAGCTGCTGCGCCGGGAGCTGCGCGGGACGTTCTAGCCGGTCACTGGTCCTCGAGGCGGAAGCCGATCTTCATCTCGACCTGGAAGTGCTCGATCTGCCCGTCGGCCACGTGGCCGCGGATGTTGGTGACCTCGACCCAGTCGACGCCGCGCAGGGTCTGGCTGGCGCGCTTGACGCCGGACTTCATCGCCTCGGCGATGCTCTCCGTGGAGGTCCCGGCGATCTCGACGATCTTGTAGGTGGCTGCTTCGCTCATGGGTGGAGGTCTCCCCCCGGGAGCTCGTGACAAACCGCGCGAATTCGACCCCTGTCGAAACAGGCTTGTGCCATGTGTCGATGGTCACCCTGTCTCGGATCCGTCACCATGCACCTTGTTCGTCGCCCATAACAGCCCTCCGACCCGGGGCTGCGGCGGACGTAGGTGAATGACGGTCTTCGCCCCTTCTCTCTCCTCCGGGCGGCGGCCATTACTCAGACACCAAGCGGGAGGCCTCCGGCGCAAGCCGGGGGCCTCCTGTGGTTTAGACGTAGCGCCAGGGGAACAGCAGCTCGACCGTCGTCTTGGGCGAGCCGCCCTTCCAGACGCACGACCACTGGATCTTCGTGTTCTTCGTGACCGACGGCGTGCACGCGTAGCCGTTGACCTTGACCGGCTTCTCGGCCCGCGTCTTGGCCAGCGCCCGGACGGTCGTGGCCACGACGCTGCACTCGGCCTTGGCGACGGCGGCCTTCGACGACGCCTCGCCGATGTTCACGCCGATCTTCAGCGGGGCCGGCTTGACGCCCGCGACGTTCTTGACGATGCAGATCCCCGAGGCCGGACCTTCGGTCGCGGCCAGGGCGGGGGAGGCGGCCGCGGCGGACAGCGCGGCGGCGGCGAGCAGGACAGCGGATCGCGTCATGGGGGGCGCATCGGCGTCCGGTCGCGCCATCTTGAATCGCGGTTGGAGACCTCTGCCGGACTCCTGAGTCTGGCTTTAGGTTCGGGGCGTACGTTCGCTCATACCCGGCCGCCGAACCTCCTGAGCAGCGACCGGGTGTGTGGAGCAGAGCACCCCTCGGTTCTTCCTCCAGAGACCGAGGACCCCGGCGACGCCCCGGCCCCCCAGGCCGGGGCGTTCGTCGTTTACGGTAGCGGCGATGACCACGATCGACGCCGACTGCATCGTCGTAGGAGCCGGGTTGGCCGGCCTGTCCGCCGCCCGCGCGCTCGTCGCCGCCGGCGCCTCGGTGATCGTCGTCGAGGCGCGTGACCGCGTCGGCGGGCGGACGCTCAACGCCGACATCGGCGACGGCAAGGTCGTCGAGGTCGGTGGGCAGTGGATCGGCCCCACGCAGCACCGCGTGACCGCGCTGGTCGCCGAGCTCGGCCTGGAGACGTTCCCGACCTACGACGAGGGCGACAACCTGATCGACCACGGCGGGCGGATGCGCCGCTACCGGGGCGCGATCCCCCGCATCAACCCCGTGGTGCTGGCCGACATCGGGCAGGCGCAGGCGCGACTGGACCGAATGGCCCGCCAGGTGCCGCTCGACGCGCCCTGGACCGCTCCGCACGCGCGCGCGTGGGACCAGCAGACCGCGTGGACGTGGATCCGGCGCAACGTGGCCACCAGCGCCGCCCGCGACATCCTGCAGATCGGGGTCGAGGGCGTGTGGGCCGCGCACCCCGGCGACCTGTCGTTCCTGCACCTGCTGTTCTACATCCACTCGGCCGGCGGCTTCGACGCGCTGATCAACACGACCGGCGGCGCGCAGGAGTCGCGCATCGTCGGCGGTTCGCAGCGGATCGCGCTGGCCCTGGCGGCCGAGCTGGGCGCCGAGCGCCTGCAGCTCGGGGAGCCGGTGCGGTCGATCGCCCAGGACGGCGACGCGGTCACCGTCAACCAGCTGCGCGCGCCGCACGCGATCGTGGCGATCGCGCCGACGCTGGCCGGGCGCATCGCCTACGACCCGCTGCTGCCCGGCCTGCGCGACGGGCTCACCCAGCGCGTCCCGCAGGGCAGCGTGATCAAGTGCCACGCGGTCTACGACGCGCCGTTCTGGCGGGCGGACGGGCTCAGCGGCCAGGTGACCAGCGCCGCCGGCCCGGTGAAGGTCGTCTTCGACAACTCGCCGCCCGACGGGACGCCCGGCGTGCTGCTCGGCTTCCTGGAGGGCGACCAGGCCCGCGACCTGGGCACGCTGGCGCCCGAGCGCCGCCGCGCCGAGGTGCTGGCCTGCTTCGCCCGCTTCTTCGGCCCGCGCGCCGCGCAGCCCGTCCAGTACCTGGAGCAGGACTGGAGCCAGGAGGAGTTCACCCGCGGGTGCTACGCCGGCTTCCTGCCCCCGGGGGTGTGGACGCGCTACGGAACGGCGCTGCGCCAACCGCAGGGCCGCATCCACTGGGCGGGCACCGAGACCGCCACCGTGTGGAACGGCTACTTCGACGGCGCGATCAGCTCCGGTGAACGTGCGGCCGCCGAGGTGCTCGCCCGCGCCGCGAAGGGGTAGTTTCCGAGCCATGCCGACCAACCCCAGCCCTGTGACGCTCAGCCAGCTGGCCCGCCGTGCGGCCGAGCTGGTGGACCCGGAAGACGAGGACACCGACGTCGCCGACTTCGAGCAGGCCTTCGAAGACGACGACGAGCCGGCGCGGGCGCTGCTCGAGGAGACGCTCGACGAGCGCGTCTCGGAGGCCGTGCGCCGGATCGATCCCGAGGGCGACGTCCCGCAGGTCCAGATGGCCGGCGCGATCGTGCGCTACCTGGCCCACAAGACGAGCGAGCTGAAGGACGACCGCGACCACGTCCTGCGCCTGGCCGCGCGGGCCGAGTACCACGGCGACCCGCCGCCGGCCGTGGCCGACTGGCTCGTGGATCAGGGCATCACGGTCTGAGCGCCGGCGCCGGCTACGTCGGCAGCGACGAGCCGGCGAAGGCGAAGAACCACACGCCGAAGCACAGCAGCGCCAGCCCCACGGACACGACCATCACGCTGTCCAGCACCGTGCGCTCACGGCCCGATTCGCGTTCGCCGCGCATCGACTTGGCCCACGGTGCCTGGATGCGCTTCTGGCGGCTGACCCCGATGACGATCGCGTACACGCGGTCCATCCAGCCCAGCAGCTTCCCGATGATCACCATCGAGAGGACGATGCCCACGAGCACCAGCACGTAGGGCCCGAGGCTCGGCGTCGAGCCCTTCTGCATCTGGGAGCCCAGGTACAGCCAGGCGACGGGCACGACGACCCACATGGCGATGGATCCCGCTGCCATGAGCAGGATCAGAATGAGGGCAGCCGGCTTGCTGAGCGCTCTCCTGACCATTCGGTCAGGAGGTGTACCCCCGATTCGGGGTTACCAGTCCTGATGGCCGCCGCAGTGCGGGCACGCCACGGAAGCGGACACGGCCGCGCGAAACACCATGCCGCAACAGCAGGTGTAGTGCGCCGAGTCCTCCGGCCCGCCGGCCTCCCGAACACGCGTCTCGACGGCCTTGGGAGCCGTCGGCGTGAGGGGGACCTCGGTCCGGTCCAGCTGGCGGTAGCCGCGCCGCGTCGCCGCAGGGCGCAGTCGACGGATGGGTTGTGGGATTCGAGCTTGCATCGTGCTTGCTACCGACATAGACGCCACCGGGCGCAATTGGTTTCGCTCTTGAAGTCGGAAATCCTGGGAGATCCTTGAGACGAATGTGACGAAGCGGCTTTAGGTGCAGTCGTCCTAGACTCTTGGTCGAGATGGATCCAGCACGTAAGCGACGCGTCCGGCTGGTCGTCGCCCTCACCGCCGCACTGGTCCTGGCCGGGGGCCTCGTCTACACCAGCTTCAGCGCGGGCAGCCCCGCGAAGACCCCGACCGAGCTGCTGGCCACGACGCCGACGGCCGGGCAGAGCTACAAGCTCACCGGCAAGGTCGCCGACGGGTCGGTCAAGCACGAGGGCGACACGCTGCTGTTCTCCGTGCGCGACCGCGACGGCACCGCGTCGGTCCCGATCGCCTACACCGGCAGCGTGCCCGACCCGTTCCGCGAGGGACGCGAAGTGATCATCACGGTCACCAAGGGCCCGGGCGACACCTATACGGGCGAGAAGGACTCGCTCATCACGAAGTGCCCCTCGAAGTTCGTGGCTGAGGACGGCAGCAAGCCGCCCGGCACGTACTAGAGGACCCGCTGACCATGGCGATCGTCGGCCGCGCCGCGCTCATCATCGCCCTGGTGGTGTGCGCGTACGGCATGTTCGCGGCCATCTACGGCGCGCTGAAGGGCCGTCGCGACTTCATCGAGTCGGCCCGCCGCTCGGTCTACGCGCTGGCCATCTCCACCACGGTCGCCTTCGTGGTCCTCGAGCTGGCCTTCATCCGCTCGGACTTCTCGTTCTCCGTCGTCGCCGGCCACTCCTCGACGACGACGCCTTGGTACTACAAGGCCTCGGCGATGTGGTCCAGCCAGGAGGGCTCGCTGCTGCTGTGGGTCTGGCTGCTGTCGATCTGGTCCAGCCTGGTCATCTTCCTGACCCGCAACCGCCTGCGCGACGTCGTGCCCTGGGCGGCCGCGGTGCTGCTCGGCTACGGCGCCTTCTTCGCGGCGCTGCTCGTGTTCAAGGTCTCGCCCTTCGACACGCTGAATCCCGCCCCGGCCGACGGCGCCGGGCTGAACCCGCTGCTGCGCCACCCGGCGATGATGATCCACCCGCCGATGCTGTACTCGGGCTACACGCTGTTCGCGGTGCCCTTCGCCTTCGCCATCGGCGCGCTCATCGCCAAGCGCGTCGACTCCGAGTGGATCCGCTCGACCCGCCGCTTCGCGCTCGGCGCCTGGCTGCTGCTGGGCATCGGCATCCTGCTCGGCGCCCGCTGGTCCTACAACGAGCTCGGCTGGGGCGGCTACTGGGCCTGGGACGCGGTCGAGAACGCGTCGTTGATGCCGTGGCTGACCGGCACCGCGTTCATCCACTCGATCATGATCCAAGAGAAGCGGGGGATGCTGAAGATCTGGAACGTGTCGCTCGTTCTGACCACCGGCATCCTGTGCGTGCTCGGCACCTTCCTGGTCCGCAGCGGCATCCTCGACTCGATCCACGCGTTCGGCGCCTCGACGCTCGGCGTGCCGTTCGTGACGCTGATCGCGGGCATGTCGCTGGGCTCGATCGGGCTGGTCGTGTGGCGGCGTGGTCTGCTGCGCTCCGAGCACCGGCTCGACTCGCTGCTCTCGCGCGAGGCGATCTTCCTGCTCAACAACCTCGTGCTCGTGGCGCTGTGCTTCGTCGTGTTCTGGGGCACGTTCTTCCCGCTGATCTCCGAGGCGATCACCGGGCAGGAGACCGCCGTCGGCCCGCCGTGGTTCTCGCGCTACACCGTGCCGCTGGCCCTGCTGCTCGTGCTGCTCAGCGGCATCGGGCCGCTGATCGCCTGGCGCCGGGCGACGCCGCGCAACCTGCGCAAGACGTTCGCGGTGCCGGTCAGCTTCGGCGTGATCGCCTTCGTATCGCTGCTGTTCGTGCCCGGCGTGCCGCAGAAGCCGCTGGCCCTGGCCATGTTCTCGCTCGGCGCCTTCGTGGTGGGCACGATCAGCCAGGAGCTGTGGCGCGGGGCCAAGGCCCGGCGGGTGACGACCGGCGAGATGTATCCCGCCGCGGTCGTCTCGCTCGTGGCCCGCAACCGCCGGCGCTACGGCGGCTACTTCGTGCACCTGGGCATCGTCATCCTGTTTGTCGGCGTCGCGGCCTCGTCGGCCTTCCAGCAGGCGCACGACGCGCGCCTGCAGGTGGGGGAGACGACCTCGGTCAACGGCTACGACGTCAAGTACGTGCGCTCGACGGCGACGTTCCGCGACGACCCGCGGGGCACCGGCGCGCTCGTCACCCTCGGGGCCGTCCTCGACGTGACCAAGGACGGCAAGCACGTGGCCACGCTGACGCCGGGGCGCGGCTACTACCCGTCCAACGACGGCTCCAACGGCCTCTTCGAGCAGCTCGTCAACGGCGAGCCGACGAGCGAGGTGGCGCTCAAGAGCGGCCCCTTCCGGGACTTCTGGACGGCGGTGTCGCCCGACTTCTCCCAGCTGCAGCCGATGATCGACGCGATCGACTCGGCCATACCTGACGACGTCAGCCAGGCGGGCCTGATCCGCGGCTACTCGGCGGGCCTGGAGGCGCTGACCGCGCGCTACGAGCAGGCCCCGCCGCCGGCCATGTTTCGGATGATCTCCTCGCCGTTGGTCATGTGGATCTGGATCGGCGCGCTGATCGTCATCGGTGGCGCCCTGATCGCGCTGTGGCCCGCGCCCGACGCCGCGCGCCGGCGCGTGACCGCCGGGCTGCGCGCACGCGTGGCCCAGGACCTCGGCCGCGTCTGAGCTGAGCCTGAGCTGTCGTGGTTGACGTCCTCGCGCCGCTGGCGATCTTCGTCCTGATGCTCGCCGTCGTCTACGTGGTGGTCGGGCCCCTGCGCCGGGGCGCGATGACCGAGGCCCAGGCGCGCGAGGAGGGCAACCGCCAGAACCTCGAGACCGCCCGCGACGCCAAGTACCGCGAGATCCGCGACGCCGAGCTGGACCACGAGACCGGCAAGCTGTCCGACGAGGACTGGAAGGCGGCCGACCGCGAGCTGCGCGGCGAGGCGGTCGAGATCCTCCGCCAACTGGACGAGCTCAAATGACCATCCCCGCTACGATGGAGCGCCCATGGAGCTGATTCTCCAACTCGTCCAGGTCGTCCTCTCCGTCGCGCTGATCTTCCTCGTGCTCATGCACTCGGGCAAGGACGCCGGCCTGTCGGGCGCCTTCGGCGTCGGCTCCGGACAGGGCGCACTGGGCGGCGGCTCGCTCGTCGAGCGCAACCTGAACCGCTGGACGGTGGCCATCGCGATCCTGTTCGCGCTGAACACCATCGTCCTCGTCAAGATCCACTAACCGACTCAGGCCACTAGCCGCTACGCGCCGCCGCTGACCCGCCAGGTCGACCGGATGGCCGGCACGACGCTGCCCGTGGCGAAGCGCGCGCCGTAGTACTCGGCCTCGCTGACCAGCCGCACCGCGGCGGTCAGGGCCTCGGTCCGGGCCAGGATGTCGAGCACGGAGTCGGTGAAGCGCACGTCGCGCAGGGGCCGGGTGATCTGGCCGTTCTCGATCAGGAACGTGCCCTCGCGCGAGACGCCCGTGACCAGCGAGGTGCGCTCGTGGACGGGGTTCAGGTACCACAGCCGCGTCACGTACATGCCGCGCTCGATCGGCGCGGCGAGCTCGTCCACGGACGCCGCTGCGCCGCCCGCCAACACCATGTTCGTCGGCGCGGCGCCCCAGGCGCTGCCGCCCGGCGCGAGCGCGTGGCCGGTCGAGCGTGCGCCCGCGCCGGCGACCGCGGCGGAGCGCGTGTCGTGGACGACCGCGTGGGCGACCCCGTCCTGGATCAGCGGCAGCGGCGTCTTGGGCACGCCCTCGGCGTCGAACGCCCGCGAGATCGTCCCCGGGAAGCGGGGCGCGTCGGACAGGGTGATCGAGGGCGCCGCCACCGGCGTGCCCAGCCGGCCGACGAGCGCGCCGCGGCCTTCGGCGTGGGTCAGGCCGTTGAAGGCCACGAGCGCGAGCATGTCCAGCAGCGAGCCGACGGCGTCGTGGTCGAGCACCACCGGGATCTCGCCGGGTGCGACCGCGGCCGGCTCCTCGGCCACCACACGGCGCGCGGCGTCGCCGGCGATCAGCGCCCCGTCCAGGGCGCCCACGCCGGTGCCCGCGCGGGCGCCGAACCCGGCTCGGCCGTGCGCGTCGCGGCAGACGACCTTCATGTAGGCGTCGGTCACCCGGTCGCTGACCAGCAGGCCGTGCGAGCTGGCCAGCGCGGTGCGCACGTCGCCCGCCGTCCAGATGCCGAACGCCTCCAGCCCCGCCGCCTCGGCCACGCCGAAGGCGCCGGCCAGCTGCGCGCCGGCGACGCGCGGGTCGAGCTCGGCCGTGGCCGGGTCGAAGGCCTCGGGCGGGCGCACGGGGGCCGGGTCCGGCAGGCCGGGATAGGCGCCGGCATCCTCGCGCGCGGAGACCTCGGCGGCGGTCCGCGCGCGACGGGCCGTCTCGCGCAGCGCATCGCGATCCAGCGCGGTGCACGTGGCGCCGCCGACCTGGCCCTCGACCACCGACACGACGTGCACGTGGGTCGTGTCGATCGCCGTGGCCTGCGTGGCCACCGAGCCGGCGAAGCGACTGGTCAGCGAGCGCTCGTGGGTCACGCTGACCTGGAACTCGCCGGCACCGGCCAGCGCGAGCACCTCAGCGGCCAGATCCACCGCCGATGGCGTCATCCGGCCGCCCCGACCTCGACGTTGCGAAAGCGCGCCGGCGCCGTCCCGTGGGAGACGTGCATGATCTGGCCCGGCTCGCCCTTGCCGCAGTTCAGCAGCCCGTGCAGTCGCCAGTCCGAGGGCGAGCAGACCGCGTCCAGCGAGCCCCAGAAGCGCGGCGAGAGGCCGGAGTAGGACGGGTTGCGATACAGCCGCCCCAGCTCGCCGCCGCGGATCTCGTAGGCCACCTCGGTGCCGAACTGGAAGTGCAGGCGACGGTCGTCGATCGACCACGAGCGGTTCGTCTCCAGGAACAGGCCATCGCCGGTGTCGGCCAGCAGGTCGGCCAGCGTTCCCGCGGCGCCGGGTTCCAGCGACACGTTCGTCATGCGCACGATCGGCTGGCGCGCGAACCCGTCGGCGCGGGCGCAGCCGGCCGACGCCGGTAGGCCGATGGCCGCGGCCGAGGTGCGATCCGACAGCGCCGCGCGGACGATCCCGTCGGAGACCAGCATCAGCCGCTGACCCGCGGTGCCCTCGTCGTCCCAGCCGTAAGTGCCCAGCGCTCCGGGCAGCGTCGCGTCCGCGCTGACGTGCATGTGCGGCGACCCGAGCTGGAGCGATCCCAGATCGGCCGCGCCGATCCAGCTGGTCCCCGCGTACGCGGCCTCGCCGCCCAGCATCCGGTCGAGCTCGAGCGCGTGACCGACCGACTCGTGCACCTGCAGGGCCAGCTGCTCGGCGCCGAGCACCAGCGTCGTGGTCGCGGCCGGGCATGGTGGCGCGCTGAGCAGCGCGACGGCCTCGTGGGCGATGCGCGGCGCCACGCCGGCCAGGTCCAGGGCGAGCACGTGCTCCCAGCCCGCGGCCGCGACGTCGCCGCCGTGGGCGCTGGGGTAGGAGCGCGTCTGCGCCTCGTCGCCGTCGACGGCCAGCGCCTCCAGCCCGCCGCCGCACTCCACGAGCGTCTGCTCCACGAACGCGCCGTCGCTGGAGGCGAAGATCGTGTCGGTGTGGATCGCGATGCACGACGCCTCGCGCCGCACGACGCGCGGATCGACGGCCAGCGCGCGCTGCGCGGCGAACAGGTGGTCCAGCTTGTCCTGCAGCGAGATCGAGAAGGGATCGACGGCCACCGGTGAGCGCCAGCGCCCGGCCGCCGCGCCGCCGGCGGCGGGCGGCAGCGCGCGCGCCCAGATCGACGACGGCGACACCCGCGGCTGGGCCCGGGCCACGGCGATCGCCCGGGCCAGCGCGTCGCGCGCACCGGCCGGCGTCAGGTCGGCGGTGGCGGCGAAGCCCCAGGCGCCGCCGCTGCGCACCCGCACCCCGAGCCCCTCCGAGGCGTCGTGCTCGAGCCACTCGACCGCGTCGTTGCGCACGCCGATCGACTCCTCCCGTCGGACCACCACCCGGGCCTCGGCCAGCTCGCACCCGGCGGGCACGACGGCCATCAGGTCGCGGACGAGATCTTGCATCGCCCGAACGTAGTGGACCGTTGCGCTCAAGGACGCCGCCCGGGTGTCGAACGATCGGGGAAGGCCGGTCCAATAGGCGCGGCCGGTTCGAGCCGATGTCGCCCTCCGACCCCGCACCCACCCGCCTGCCGCGCGCGCTCGCCGCGCTGGCCGGTCGACGCGGCCGCGGGACCGGCGCGCTGCTGGATGCGGTGACCGGCGTGCCCAGCGCGGAGGCGCTGCGGCTGCGCGCCGCGGCCGAGCTGGCCCGGGCCCGCCGGCACGAGAGCGCGCTGACCGTGTTGCACGTGACGCTCGGCGGCCTGGCCGACGTGGCCGAGCACGCCGGCGCCCGACCGGCGGACGAGCTGCGCCGACGGGCGGCGCTGGGCATGGCCGCCGCGCTGCGCGGCGAGGACCTGGTCGCGCGCGTCGGCCCCGATCAGTTCGCCGTGCTGCTGCCCGGCCTGGCGGGCAGCGATCTGGAGCCGGTCGCGGGGCGGCTGGGCGCCGTGGCCGCGCGCGTGCGCGCCGACGGCCTGGCCCACGAGTCGCTGCGCGCGATCATCGGCGCCGCGTCGTATCCCACCGACGCCGACAGCGTCGACGAGCTGCTGACCGTGGCCGCCCAGCGTGGTGGCGAGCCGACGCCGCCGGCCGGCGAGCCCGTCGGGCCCGACCCGGCGCAGCGCTGGCGGATCGGCGCCGCCGCCGTCCTGCAGCTGGCCCTGGCCGCCGTCGTGCTGGCCGTGTGGTTCGCCCTGCCGCGGGTCACCGACACCGCGAACGCCCGCCACGGCGTGATGCTCACGTTCTTCCTGGCCCTGGTCGCCGGCGGCCTGTGGGTGGGCCAGCGCACCCGCGGCCGCGAGCGCCTCGGCTGGCGGATGCTGGCGGCCAGCGGCGTCGTGGCCGCGCTTCCGGTGATCGCCGCCGGCGCGCTCGTGGTCTTCGCCGTGGCCATCCTGCTGATCGCCGGCGACGGCTGGCTGCGCGACCGCTACCGCATGCTGGACGGCGCCGTGTGCGCCGCGCTGATGGCCGGCATCATCGTCGCGTTCGCGCTGCCGCCCGCGTCGTCGTGGGCGACCGACACACTCGGTGAGCACGTCTCGCTCGGGCTGCGCGCGGTCGGCGTCGTCGTCGCCGGCATGACCGTCCTGATGGTCGGCACGTCGGTCTCGCGCCGCGCCCGCCCCGACGTGTGGCTGCTGGCCTCCGGCTACCTGGTCCCGCTGGTCATCTCGATCGCCGTCCTGCACCACGGCGGCGCGTGGTCCTCGGGACAGACCTGGAAGGTCCTCTACCTGATCGGCCCGGTCACCACGGTCGGCGCGATCTGGCTGCGCCTGACGCATTCGGGCCCGGTCGAGCGCGGGCTGCGCGACGGCCAGGCCGACGGGCGCTTCGTCGGCATCGCCGGAATCACGGGCTTCGCCGGCCTGATGGTGGCCGCGGTGATCGTCAACGGCGAGATCACCTGGCCGGTGGTCGTCGTGCTCGTCGTGATGGCCGTCCTGCGCTACATCCGCTCCGCGACGATCGGCCGCGACAACCGGCGCCTGGCCCTCCGCGCGCTGCGCGCCGAGCGCGACCGGGCGGCCCAGAGCCACGCCGGGCTGCGCGCGCTGACCGCCGCCCTGGAGGCCCGCGACGGCTACACCGGGCGCCACACCGAGGAGACGACCGCGTTGACGTCGCGCGTGGCCGTCGCGCTCGGTCTGGACGCCGAGCAGCGCCGCGAGATCGACACCGTCGCCCTCCTGCACGACATCGGCAAGATCGGCACGCCCAACGAGATCCTGCACAAGGCCGGCCCGCTGACCGACGACGAGTGGGTGGTCATGCGCGAGCACCCCGTCGTGGGCGAGCGGATCCTCAACGCGGTCCCCGGGCTGAGCGCGATCGCCCGGGCCGTGCGGCACGAGCACGAGCGCTGGGACGGCGGCGGCTACCCCGACGGGATCGCCGGCGAGGCGATCCCGCTGGCCAGCCGGATCGTGTTGGTGTGCGACGCCTACCACGCGATGACCAGCGACCGTCCCTACCGGCGGGCGATGCCCACGCAGGACGCGATCGCCGAGCTGCGCCGGTGCGCGGGCAGCCAGTTCGATCCGGCCGTCGTGTGGGCGCTGGTCGACGTGCTGGAGAACGAGCAACGGCCCGCCGCAGAGCGACGGGCCGTGCTCGTCTGACGCTCGTCCGGAGCTGGAGGTCTACCGGGCGAGCGCGATCGGCGGCGCAGAGCGGCGGAGGGAGAGCCGCCTGCGTCCGTGCTCGCTCCCGCGCGCGCCCACGAGGTGGGCGCGCGTGCGCAGGAGCTCGACGAGGTCCGCCGTGTGGCGGAACGGGTCGGCGATCGTGCGTCCGCTGTCCAGCGCGATCGCGGCCAGGATCTGGCCGTCGACGGCGGCGACGAGCACGGCGCCGCGCAGAGCGGGGGCGCTGTCCAGCGCCGCCAGGCGCAGGACCGCCGCCTCGTCGTCGTGATGCGCGGTGCGGATCTGGATCGTGGGGAGCGTCATGGTGGTGGGGGTGGTGGGGGCTTGCATCTCGGTGCACCTCCTTGGCTTGGTCGGCACCTACCTGGAAGACGAGAACCACGATCCCACCGTGACCCCATCAGAACAAATGACATTTCGCTCTGCTGTCGATAAGGTGTGCTTATGCTCGACGTCAAACGCCTGCGCGTCCTGCGTGAGGTCGCCGCCCAGGGCTCGTTCTCGGCCGCGGCCGACGCGCTGTCCTACACGCAGTCGGCCGTCTCCCAGCAGATCGCGGCGCTCGAGCGCGAGGCGGGCACGCTGCTGGTCGAGCGCAACGCGCGCGGTGTGCGCCTGACCGACGCCGGCGCGGTGCTCGTCGGCCACGCCGACGCGATCCTCGCGCGCCTGGCCGCCGCCGAGCGCGATCTCGAGGCGATCGCCGGTCTGCGCGGTGGCACGTTGCGGGTGGGGACCTTCGCCAGCGCGGGCGGATCGATCGCCCCGCTGGCCGTGTCGCACTTCCGCGCCCGCCACCCTGGCGTCGAGCTGATGCTGCTGCCGCTGGAGCCCGACGATTCGCTGGCCGCGTTGAAGGCCGGCGACGTCGACGTGGCCATCACCGTCGACGCGGCGTTCGCGCAGCTGAGCGACGACGACCTCGAGCTGCGCCACATCCTCGACGACCCGATGTTCGTGGCGCTGCCCCGCGACCATCCGCTGGCCGCGAAGTCGCGCCTGCGCCTGGAGGACCTGGCCGGCGAGGCCTGGATCCTGGGCACGAGCAGCGCGACCTGCCCGGACTCGGCGATCATGCTGCGCGCCGCGGCGACCTGCGGGTTCGAGCCGCGGGTGGCCTTCCAGTCCGACGACTACAGCGCGATCCAGGGGTTCATCGCCGCCGGCGTCGGCGTCGCGCTGATCCCCGATCTGGCGCTCGTGTCCGTGCGCGACGACATCGCGGTGCGCGAGCTGACCGGGACGGCGCCGCAGCGGCGCATTCTCGCCGCGTCGCGGCGTTCGGCCTCCCGCGGCGCGGCCGCCGCGGCGATGATCGACATCCTCGAGGAGGTCGGCCAGGAGTGGGCGGCCGAGAAGCGCTGCACGCTGCAACTGGTGTCCTAGCGACCGTTCTTGGCCAGCTCGCGCAGCTCCCAGGCTGACGGCGTGAACGTCACGCCGGGCCGGGCGCCGACGGCCAGCACCAGCGCCGGAACGTCGACCGCGCGCCCTTCGCGCAGCACGGCGGGGTCGCCCACGAAGACGATCTCGCCCGCGGCCACGTGCTGGGTCTCGCCGTCGAGCGTCAGGTCGATCGAGCCCTGCAGCACCACGTAGGCCTCCTCGTGACCGATCGCGGCGCCGTCCTCATCGAGCTCGTCGTGGCGCTCGACGATGATCTGGCCCGGCGCGCCGGCCGCGAACGCGTTGATGCCGAAGGCCTGGATCCCCAGCTCGTGGCGCAGGGGGATCCAGTCGGTCGGCTCCGACGCGTCGCAGCCGGGGATCGGGGCCAGGTCGGCGATGCGCCGGTGCTCCCAGGCGGCCATCAGACGGCCAGCTGCCGGGCGCGCACCCGCAGCAGCTCGACGAACGGTGCGCTGGGGCGCATCGGGTCGGCGACGGCGGTCGCGTCCGACAGGGCCAGCGCGGCGATCGGGCGTCCGTCGATCTCGGCGACCAGGCGCGGCCCGTCGGACAGCACGCGGCCGTCGAGCTCGGCCAGTTCGTCCAGGGCCTTCTCGCGGCCCTGCGCCAGCCGGATCGTCAGCGCCGCGGCACCCAGCGAGAGCGCGGGGGAGCGCTGGAACCGGGTCCGGCTGCGGTAGGCGATGCGCGGTTCGGGCGGGCGGGTGGCGTGGTGCATGAACGAGGCGAACATCGTGACCTCCGGGGTCGCTTGGGCGGCTCCTGTAACCATGTAAAGCTTATAGCCGGTTAGCTAACCTGTCAAACGCATATGCTGGTTTCAGCGAGAATGTGACGCGATGGCCACACAAGCCCCTGGACACCTCGAAGTCGTGCGGCAGTTCGTCAACACCTGGGACGGTGAAGGCCCGGTCGAGAAGCTGCCCGATCCCGACGCGCTGCGCGACTGGCTGGTCGAGCACGAGCTGCTGGCCGCCGACGGCACGGTCTCGTCCGCCGAGCTGGACCACGCGCGCACGTTGCGCGACGCGCTGCGCGACCAGCTGCGCGCGCATCACGGCGGCGAGGTCGATCCCGCGGCGGCGGCGGTGCTCGACGCGGCCGCCGCTCGGGCGCAGCTGCGCGCGCACTTCGGCGCCGACGACGCGATGCACATGGTGCCCGGCGCCGAGGGAGTCGACGGCATCCTCGGCGTGCTGCTCGCGCACGTCGCCGAGGCGATGCGCGAGGGCACGTGGAAGCGGCTGAAGGTGTGTCCGGCCGAGGACTGCCAGTACGCGTTCTACGACACGTCGCGCAACCGCTCCGGCGTGTGGTGCGACATGGGCGTGTGCGGCAACCGCGCCAAGGTGCGCGCGTTCCGCGACCGCACGCGGTAGCCGCCCGGCTACCGGTGCATTGCGCGTCATCCTGCGCATGCGGCAGTCTGCAGGGCAGATGGACCTGAGCCGGCCGCTGCGCCCCTTCGATCGCTTCCAGCAGCGCCACGCCGTGCTGGCCATCCCCGTCGCCGTGCTGCGCAAGTTCAGCGACGACCAGGCCGGGGGCTATGCCGCGCTGATCGCCTACTACGCGTTCGTGGCCATCTTCCCGCTGCTGCTGGTGTTCACCACGGTGCTGGGCTTCGTGCTGCAGAACGATCCGACCGCCTACGAGAAGGTCGTCGATACGACGCTCGCGCAGATCCCGGTGATCGGCGACTCGCTGCGCAACCAGGATCTGAAGGGCAACGGGCTGGCGCTCACCGTCGGCCTGATCGGCACGCTGCTGGCCGGCCTCGGCGTGACCGTCGCCGCCCAGAACGCGCTCAACCACGTCTACGCGGTGCCGCGCCGCCGGCGTCCGGATCCGATCATGTCGCGGTTGCGGGGCGTGGCCATCCTCGCCGTGCTGGGCCTGCTGCAGGTCATCTCGACGGTCGTGTCGGGCCTGGCCGCGGGCGGCCTGGGCGACATGTGGACGCGGACCGGCGGCCTCGGCGTGTCGCTGGTCGTCAACGCGGTGCTGTTCACCGCCGCGTTCCGGCTGCTGGTCAACAGCACGATCGATACGCGCGAGCTGTGGCCCGGCGTCGCGCTGGCCACCGTGGGATGGACCGCGTTGCAGGCGCTGGGCAGCATCTACGTGACGCACGTGATCGCCGGCGCGACCGCCACGTACGGGACGTTCGCCACCGTGCTGGGCCTGATCGCCTGGCTGTACCTGGGCGCGCGGGTCGTGGTCTACGCGGCCGAGATCAACACGGTCCTGTCGCGCCGGCTGTGGCCGCGCAGCCTGTTCACGCCGCCCATCCTCGAAGCCGACCGCCGCGTGCTGACGGCGATGGCCAAGGCCCAGGCGCGCATCGATGAGGAGCACATCGACGTTCGCTTTGACGAGCCCGACCAATCGACCTGAGAGGATGGCCGCATGGCCGACTTCAACACGCAGGTGATCGAGGAATTCCGGTCCAACGACGGCCGCGTCGGCGGCATGTTCGAAGGCGCCCCGATGATCCTCGTCACCCACACCGGACGCAAGAGCGGACGCCGCATCACCACGCCGCTCGTCTACACGCGCGACGGCGACGACGTCGTGATCATCGCCTCCAAGGGCGGCGCCCCCGAGCACCCCATCTGGTACCTCAACCTCCAGGCCGACCCCAACGTCCACGTGGAGATCGGCAACGAGGCCTGGGACGCCGTCGCCACGATCCTCGAGAGCGGCGACGAGCGCGACCGCCTGTACAACGCGCAGGCCGAGTTGATGCCGAACTTCAGGGAGTACCAGGAGAAGACCGACCGGATCATCCCGGTCGTCGTGCTGTCACGCGCCTAGCGCGACCAGCGGATCGACCCGGCGGCGCACGCCGCCGGGTGGGGTGCCGATGACGCGCTTGAACGCGCGGGCGAAGGCGGCCTCGGAGCGGTAGCCGAGCCGGTCGGCCAGCTGGGCGATCGTGGCGTCGCCCTCCTGCAGGGTGGCCAGCGCGAGGTGCATGCGCCAGGTGGTGACGTACTGCATCGCCGGCTCGCCGACCAGCTCGGTGAAGCGGGCCGCGAAGGCCGAGCGCGACATCGAGAGCTCCTGGGCCAGCGCGGCCACGGTCCAGTCGCGGGCGGGGTCGTCGTGGACGAGCGCGATGGCCCGGCCGATGTGGGGATCGCGCAGGGCGCCGAGCCAGCCGGTGCGCGCGCCGGGGTCGGACTCCAGCCAGGCGCGGATCGCCTGGATGACGATGATGTCGGCCAGGCGCGTGATCACGGCCTCGCCGCCCGGACGTGGGTGGCGCGCCTCCGCGGCCAGCAGGCGCAGCGTGCTCTGGATCCACTCGGCGCCCGGGGCGTCGGCGGCGACCAGGATGCTGGGCGGGAGCGCGCGGATCAGGTTGCGGGCGGCCGGGTGCTCGAGGCGCACGGCGCCGCAGACCAGCGCGGTGGCCACGCCGCCGCCACCGTGGCGCAGCACCTCGTAGCGGTCGCTGACCAGCTCGCGCTCGAGCGACAGGACGTCGGGCGCGTCGACGCCCGCCTCGCTGCGCAGCGTGTGGCCCTCGCCCCGCGGTACGAGGGCGAGCTCGCCGGCGGCGATGGTGCGCGGCGCGGCGTCTGGCGTCTCCAGGCGCAGCGTGCCCGACAGCACGACGTGGAACCACAGGTACCCGGGCATCGCCGGCAGGCCCAGGCCCCAGGGGGCGGTCAGGTCGGCGCGGCAGTAGAAGGCGCCGTTCATCCGCAGGAGGTGCAGCGCGCGGCCCAGCGGATCGGCCGGTCCCCAGGGATCGAGCTCGAGCATCGGCCCAGTCTCGCAGCCCGGTCGTCCCAGCGTCCATCCGAGCTGGACGATCGAGCATGAATCACGTTGCATTCGTCATAGACCCGCCAAACCGGACCGCGCAAGCTGGACCCATGGCAACCACCGCTCCGCGTATCAGGCCCGGTGACACGGTCTGCAACCCCGTCACCGGCGAGCGCTTCACCTTCACCCACACCGCGGCCAGCACCGACGGCGAGCTGCTGGCCTTCGACTTCGCGCTGAAGCCCGGCGGCGCCGTCCCGCTGGCCCACGTCCATCCCAGCCAGACCGAGCGTTTCGCCGTGGTCAGCGGCCGCGTGCGCTTCCGCGTCGGGCGGCGCACGGTCGTGGCCGGGCCCGGCGACGTGGTCGAGGTGGCGCCGGGCGTCGCCCACGCGTTCGCCAACGCGGGCGACGCCGAGGCCGCGATGCGCGTCGAGGTGCGCCCGGCGCTGGCCATGGAGGAGATGTTCGCCGACGTCATCGCGCTGGCCCAGGCCGGACGCATGACCCGGCGCGGGCTGCCCCGCAGCCCGTTCGCGCTGGCCCGGCTCGCGCGCACCTACGACCGCGAGGCGCACGCGCCGCTGATCGGCCGCCGCCTGCAGCGCTTGCTGCTCGCGCCCTTCGCCGCGCTGGCCCGCTGAGGAGGACCACCGCCATGCCCACGCTGCTGATCGTCACCACCGTCGGGGTCGGCCTCGTCGCCGGCACGTTCTTCGCCTTCTCGGCGTTCGTCACCCAGGGTCTGGACCGCGCGCCCGGCCGCGAGGCGGCGATCGCCATGCAGGGCATCAACGACAGCGCGGTCACGCCGCTGTTCATGCTCGCCTTCCTGGGCACCACCGCGCTGTGCGTGGCGCTGGCCGTGTGGGGCGGGCTGCATCTCGACGAGGCGCGCGCGAAGCTGGTCCTGGCGGGGAGCGCGCTGTACGTGCTCTGCGCGTTCCTCCCGACGCTGGCCGCCAACGTCCCGCTCAACGACAAGCTCGCGCAGGCCACGCCCAGCGCCGCCGCCTGGCAGGACTACTCCGGCAGCTGGCTGGCCTGGAACCACGTGCGCGCCGTCGCGTCCGTGGCCGCGCTCGTCCTGCTCGTCATCGCCCTGATCCAGGACTGAGGTCGGGCAAAGGTGGTCTTGAGGTGGCGGGGTGATGCTTCCGCGGCCATGCGCTCGTCTCGCGTCCTCCTGTGCCTGATCCTGATCGTCAACGGGCTGCTCGCCGTGCTGCTGGTGCCGGGCATCGCGGTCGCCTCGCGCCGCAACAACGTCGTGGTGATCGAGACCGACGACCAGACGATGGGCGATCTGGCGTCGATGCCGCACGTGCGCGACCTGATCGCCGACCAGGGTGCGTCGTTCACCAACTCGTTCGTGTCGCTGTCGCAGTGCTGTCCCTCGCGGGCGACGTTCCTGACCGGCCAGTACGCGCACAACCACGGCGTGCTGACCACGCAGCCGCCGTTCGGTGGCTTTCCGGCCTTCCACGATCGGCAGTCGCTGCCGGTGTGGCTGCAGCAGGCGGGCTATCGCACGGCGCTGGTCGGCAAGTACTTCAACAAGTACGGCAAGGACGACCCGACCTACGTCCCGCCCGGCTGGAGCGACTGGCACGGGCTGGAGGGCAGCACCGTCTACCACTACGAGGGCTTCTCGATCAACGACAACGGCCGCGTGCGCCGCTACCCGGGCCAGTACGAGAGCGACGTCCTCGAGGGGCTCGACCAGCGCTTCGTGCGCACCTCGGCCCGCCGGCGCAAGCCGTTCTTCCTGTGGGCGACGTTCGTCGCCCCGCACGTGGGCACGCCGCACGACGTGATGGCGCCGGCCAGAACGCACGAGGCGGTGCCGCTGGGGATCTTCGCCAACCCGTTCCTGGGCATCGACATGCCGCGCTCGCCCGCCTTCAACGAGGCCGACGTGCGCGACAAGCCGCGGGCCATCCGCGACCGGCCGCTGCTCACGCCGACCCAGACGCAGCAGCTGCGCACCGTGTGGGCGCGCCGCCAGGAGGCGCTGATGTCCGTCGACGAGGACGTCGTGCGGCTGATGCGCACGCTGCGCGCCACGCACACGCTGCGCCACACGCTGGTCATCTTCACCTCCGACAACGGCTACCTGATCGGCGACCACCGGATCCTGGAGAGCAAGGTGCTGCCCTACGAGCCGTCGATCCGGGTGCCGCTGATGATGCGCGGCCCAGGCATCCCGCACGACGTCTCACGCGACCAGCTCGCGTTCAACGGCGACCTGGCGCCGACGATCGTGGCCGAGGCGCACGCGCGCCCGGCCTGGCCGATGGACGGCCGGTCGCTGCTGCCGCTGGCCCGACACGGTGGGCGCAGCAACCGGGCGATCCTGCTCGAGGGACCGCCGCACGGCGACCGCCACGGCAACCTCGAGTTCACGGGCCTGCGCACGAAGGAGCACGTGTACGTCAGGTACCACGACGGCGAGGCCGAGCTGTACGACCTCCGCCACGATCCCTACGAGCTGCGCAACCTGGCCGGGCGACCGGCCGACCGGAACCTCGAGCGTCACCTCGCGCACCGGCTGGACCGGCTGCGCCACTGCTCGGGTCCGGAGTGCCGCACCGCCTGATCAGGCGAACTCCAGGAAAGATCAGCTGTGAGAATCTGATCTAATCTCCAATATGGAGAGAGACGCGCTGACCCTGGACGGGTTGATCGCCCCGGACGCCGAGCTCGTGCAGCTGGCCGACGGGTTCTGGTTCACCGAAGGGCCGACCTGGAACGGGCCGACGCAGGAGCTCGTGTTCAGCGACATCCCGGGCGACAAGCGCCTGCGCTGGACCGAGGCCGGCGGCCTCGAGCTGCTGATGGAGCCGACGTTCAAGGGCAACGGCCTGGTCTTCGAGGACGATGGCTCGCTGCTGGTCTGCGAGCAGGTCTCCAGCACGGTGATGCGCGTGCGCCGCGACGGCGTGCGCGAGCTCGTGGCCTACCACTACGAGGGCAAGTACCTCAACAGCCCCAACGACATCGTCACCCGCTCGGACGGCACGATCTGGTTCACCGATCCCGGCTACGGGCGCTGGGACGGGCCGTTCGGCGCCGGCCGCAAGCAGGAGCTCGACTTCCAGGGCGTCTTTCGCGTGCACCGCGACGGGGGCGACCTGACGCTGGTCTGCGACCGCGACGAGTTCGAGCAGCCCAACGGCCTGTGCTTCTCGCCCGACGAGTCGATCCTCTACGTCAACGACTCGCCGGTCGGCGAGATCAAGGCCTTCGACGTCAGCCCGGCGGGCGAGACGAGCAACGCCCGGCTGTTCTTCTCGGGCATCGGCGACGGCACGATCGAGGGCGGCACGCCCGACGGGATGAAGTGCGACGAGCTCGGCAACGTGTGGTGCACGGGCCCCGGCGGCGTCTGGGTGATCGCCCCGGACGGCGAGCAGATCGGGCTGCTCGAGGTGCCCGAGGTCGTCGGCAACCACGTGTGGGGCGGGGCCGATCTGCGGTCGCTGTACCTGACCGCCTCGGACAAGCTCTACGTCGTGCGCACGCTCGTGCGCGCGGCGGTGCTGCCGAACACGCGCTGAGCAGATCACGTACTGATTTCTGATAGCAAATTCGGTATGTTGTTCGACGCAGACCGATAGCAGTGAGGAGAGAGAGTCAATGACGGGAATCGAGACCGAGCGCCGGGTCGCCGGCGTGCCGGTGCCGGACGTGCCCACGCAGCTGTTCATCGACGGCCAGTGGCGCGACGCGTCCGACGGCGGCACGTTCGCCGTGGTCGCGCCGAGCACCGAGGAGCACCTGGCCGACGTCGCGGCCGCCACCGCCGCGGACATCGACGCCGCGGTCGCCGCCGCCCGTCGCCAGTTCGACGGCGGCGCCTGGTCGCAGCTGACCGGCGCCGATCGCGGCGTCCTGCTCTTCCGCCTGGCCGACCTGATCGAGCGCGACATCGACCTGCTGGCCACGCTCGAGGCCCTCGACGTCGGCCGCCCCGCCTTCGAGCCCAAGATGGTCGACCTGCCCAACGTCGTCGACGTGTTCCGCCACTTCGCGGGCTGGGCCGACAAGATCGAGGGTCGCTGGGTCTCGCCGCTGCCGATGTTCGGCGCCGTGCGCCAGGCCTACACGATCCGCGAGCCGCTCGGCGTGATCGGCGCGATCACCGCCTGGAACGCGCCCACGCTGATCGCCTCCTGGAAGCTCGGCCCGGCGCTGGCCGCCGGCAACACCGTGGTCCTCAAGCCCGCCGAGGACGCCTCGCTGAGCACGCTGCACCTCGCGCGCCTGATCGAGGAGGCGGGCTTCCCCGCCGGCACCGTCAACATCGTCCCGGGCACGGGCGAGACCGCCGGCGCCGCGCTGGTGCGCCACCCCGGCGTCGACAAGCTCAGCTTCACCGGCAGCCCCGAGGTCGGCCGCGACATCGCCATCCAGGCGGCCGGCGACTTCCGCCGCGTGACGCTCGAGCTCGGCGGCAAGTCGCCGCAGATCGTGCTGGCCGACGCCGATCTCGAGGCGGTCGTGCCTGGGCTGGCCATCGGGTTCCTGGCCAACCAGGGCGAGATCTGCGCGGCCGGCACGCGCATCCTCGTCGCGCGCGAGAAGTACGACGGCGTCGTCAGCGGCCTGGCCGAGGCGGCGAAGTCCGTGCGGGTCGGCAACCCGTTCGACCCCGACACGCAGATGGGCGCGCTGATCAACGCCAAGCAGCGCGACCGCGTGATGGGCTACATCGAGAAGGGCCAGGCCGAGGGCGCCGAGCTGGTCGCCGGAGGCGGGCGCCCCGACGGCGCCGGGTACTTCGTGCAGCCGACGGTCTTCGCCGGCGGCGGCAACCACACCTCGATCGCCCAGGACGAGATCTTCGGGCCGGTCGGGCTGGTGCTGCCGTTCGACGACGTCGACGACGCGATCGCCCAGGCCAACGACACGCGCTACGGCCTGGCGGCCTACGTGTGGACGCGCGACATCAGCGAAGCCCACCGGGTCGCCGGCCGCGTGCGCGCCGGATCGGTGTGGATCAACGGCGGCGGCGCCCCGGACGCGCGGTTGCCATGGGGCGGGACGAAGTCCAGCGGCCAGGGCCGTGAGCTCGGATTCGCGGGCATCGAGGCCAACACCGAGGAGAAGACGGTGACGATCACCCTCTAGGGGTGGCGGCCGCTCACCCAGTCAGGAGCAAGGGAATGGAAGACGAGCTGTACGCCACAGGCATCGCGATTCGCGAGCAGATGTGGGGTCCCGCAGGAGCGCAGGCGAAGGTGGATGCCGCCAGCGACTTCCAGCGCGATCTGGAGGAGACGGTCACGCGGTACTGCTTCGGCGCCACGTGGGGACGCCCCGGGCTGACCCACGCCGAGCGCTCGATGCTCACGCTGGGCATGCTGATCGCGCTGGGCCGGTCCCACGAGATCGGCGTCCACGTCGTGGGCGCGGTCAACAACGGGCTGACGCGCGAGCAGATCAAGGAGATCCTGCTGCACTCGGCCGCCTACTGCGGCATCCCCGCCGCGGTCGACGCGTTCCGCACCGCCGAGCCGGTGCTCGACCAGCTGGAGGAGTCGTGAGCGGCCCGGTCGGCTTCGTCGGCCTGGGCAACATGGGCTGGCCGATGGCGGCCAACCTGATCGGCGCCGGCCTGGACATCGTCGTCCACGACGCCGACGCCGCCCGCGCCGACGCGTTCGTGGCCGAGCGCGGTGGCCGCGTGGCCGGCGGCGCCGCCGGCTTCGCCGCGGTCGACACGCTGATCACGATGCTGCCCGACGACCGCATCGTCGCCTCGGTGCTGCTGGACGACGGCGTGGCTGGCGCCCTGCCCGCCGGCGCCGTGGTCGTCGACATGAGCTCGTCCAACCCGATCGGCACGCAGCGGCTGGGCGCCGCGTTGCCCGAGGGCATCGGCCTGGTCGACGCGCCCGTGTCCGGCGGCGTGCCCCGCGCGGTCGAGGGCACGCTGTCGATCATGGTCGGCGGCGCCGACGAGGCGGTCGACCACGCCATGGCGCTGCTCGAGGTCCTGGGCGAGCGGATCTTCCGCACCGGCGAGCTGGGTTCCGGCCACGCCATGAAGGCGCTGAACAACTACCTCGCCGCGGCCGCCTACTCGGCGGCCACCGAGGCGCTGGCCATCGGCCGCCGCTTCGGACTGGACCCCGAGACGATGTTCGACATCGTCAACACCTCGACGGGCCGCAGCTTCTCCAGCGAGGTCGTGCTGCGCGGCAACGTCGTGACCGGCGAGTACGCCACCGGGTTCGCGCTGGGCCTGCTGGCCAAGGACGTCGGCATCGCCGCCGCCCTGGCCGACGCGCTCGAGGTCGACACCCCGACGCTGGACCTGGTCAGCCGGCGCTGGGCCGAGGCCGCGCTCGCGCTGGGCGCGACCGCCGACCACTCCGAGGCGCACAAGCAGTGGTGGCCGGCCGACGCCGAGCACTTCACCAGCGTCAAGGCGCAATGAGCGTCGCGCGACGCCAGCTCGTCAACGACCCGCTGGATCTCGTCGACGAGGCGCTGCAGGGCCTGGCCCGTCAGTACCAGGGCGTGCTGGAGGTGCATCCCGACCCGGCGTTCGTCTCGCGCGTCCCGGATCCCGACGACGCCGCGCCGCGGGTCGCGCTGATCTCCGGCGGCGGCTCGGGCCACGAGCCGCTGCACAGCGGGTTCGTCGGCGCGGGCATGCTCGACGCCGCCGTCCCCGGGCTGATCTTCTCCAGCCCCACCGCCGCCCAGGTCGAGGCCGCCACCCGCGCGGTCGACCGCGGCCGCGGCGTGCTGCACATCATCAAGAACTACACCGGCGACGTGATGAACTTCGCGATCGCCGCCGAGGTGGTCGAGGACGACGGCATCGCCGTGCGCAGCGTGCTGGTCGACGACGACGTGGCCACCGACAACAGCGGCGCCGGTCCCGGGCGTCGCGGCACCGCTGCGGTGATCGTCGTCGAGAAGGTGTGCGGCGCGGCCGCCGCGCGCGGCGCGTCGCTGGAGGAGCTGGTCGCCCTGGGCGAGCGGGTCGTGGCCGGCGCACGCACGATGGCGCTGGCCGTCGAGCCGCTGACGCACCCCGGCCAGTCGCGCCCGTCCTTCGACCTGGGCCCCGACGAGGTCGAGATGGGCGTCGGCATCCACGGCGAGCGCGGGGTCGGTCGCCGGCCCTTCGCCTGCGCGCGCACGCTGACCGACCAGCTGGTCGAGCCGCTGCTGGCGGCGCTGCCGCTGGAACGCGGCGAGCGTGTGATCGCGATCGTCAACGGCCTGGGCGCCACCCATCCGCTCGAGCTCTCGCTGGTCTTCGCCCACCTGGGCGACCGGCTCGACGAGCAGGGCGTGGAGATCGCCCGCTGCCTGGTCGGCTCCTACGTGACCGCCCTGGACATGGGCGGCGTCTCGATCACGCTCGTGCGCGCCGACGACGCGCTGCTCGATCTCTGGGACGCCCCGGTGCGCACGCCGGCGCTGCGATGGTGAGCACCCCGGCGGTGCTCGACGCGGCGCAGGCGCGGGCCTGGGTCGAGGCGTTCCTGGTGGCCATCGACGCCCATCACGACGAGCTGGGCGAGCTGGATCGGCGCAGCGGCGACGGCGACTTCGGCTCCAACCTGCGCGCCGCCCGCCGGCGGATCGCGATCGCCCTGGAGAGCGCGTCGGCCAACGTGTCGGCCCCGTTCGCCGCCGCCTCGTCCGGGTTCATGGCCACCGGCGGCACCAGCGGCCCGCTGTTCGGCATGTGGTTCCGGGCGCTGGCCCGGGCCGGTGGCGACGCGCCGACGATGACGCTCGACGCGCTGGCCGCCGGGGCCGCCGACGGCGTGGCCACGATCCAGCGCCTGGGGGGCGCGCAGCTCGGCGACAAGACGATGGTCGACGCGTTCGCGCCGGCCATCGAGGCGCTGTCGGCCGGCGGTCCCGATCGCTCCGTCGCCGACGCGCTGGAGCGCGCCGCCGCCGCGGCCGCCGCCGGCGCGGAGGCCACCGCCGTCCTGGCCGCCCGGCGCGGCCGCTCGTCCTACGTCGGCGACGTCGCCCGTGGCGTGCCCGATCCCGGAGCGCGCGCCGTCGCGCTCCTGTTCGCCTGCGGGGCGCGCGCCGCCGCGCCCGCCACCACCTCGGAGGAGACCCATGCCTGACCCCGTGCGCGCCGACAACCTCGGCAGCTTCCTGCGTCCCGACTACCTGCTGGAGGCCCGCGCCGCCGAGCTGCCCGCCGAGGAGCTGCGCGCGGTCGAGGACCGGGCGGTGGAGGAGGTCATCGCCTTCCAGGAGGCGCTCGGGCTGCCGGTCGTCACCGACGGCGAGTTCCGCCGGCGCTTCTTCTTCTCGACGATCGAGGTGCTGGTCGACGGGATCGATCCGCTCGGCTACGTGCGGCACCATCGCGACGAGCACGGTGTCGAGCAGGAGCTGCGCACGCCGACCCCGACCGCCCGGCTGACGCGCATCTCGACGCTGGCCCAGTACGAGGGCGAGTTCGTGCGCGCGCGGACGCAGCGGCTGGTCAAGGTGACGATGCCCAGCCCGTCGCTGCTGTCGGTGTACTGGAAGGAGGGCGTCTCCCACGGCTACGACAGCCGCGAGGACTACCTCGACCACCTGGTGGAGCTGATGAACGAGGACGTCCGCTCGCTGGCGGCGGCCGGGGTGGACCAGGTGCAGATCGACGCGCCCCACTACGCCTACATCCAGAAGGTCATGGACGTCGAGGACCGCAACGCCAAGCTGCGCGAGCTGGTGGAGATCGACAACCGCGTGTTCGCCGGTGTGGACGGGATCACCACCGCGCTGCACGTGTGCCGCGGCAACGACCGCAGCCACTTCACCGGCACGGAGTCCTACGACGGGTTCGCGGCGGCGATCTACCCGTACACCGCGGCGCAGCGGCTGCTGCTGGAGTACGACGACGATCGCTCCGGCGGCTTCGGCTCGCTGGTCCACGCCCGCGAGGACCAGGACGTCGTGCTCGGCCTGGTCACGACCAAGCGCCCCGACATGGAGAGCCCGGACGAGCTGAAGGCGCGCATCGACGAGGCCGCCCAGTTCGTGCCGATGGAGCGGCTCGCCCTGTCCACGCAGTGCGGCTTCGGCTCCAACGCCGAGGGCAACGCGATCGACACCGACGCGCAGCGCGCCAAGCTGGAGCTCGTCGTCTCCGTGGCCGAGGACGTATGGGGCAACGCATGAGCGCGATCGACGTCCTCGACCCGACCACCGGCGACACGCTGGCCGCGGTGGCCAGCTCGACGCCCGACCAGGTGCACCGCGCGTTGGAGGCGGCCACGCTCGCGCAGCGCGGCTGGGCGCGCACGCCGCCGATGGAGCGCGGCGCGCACATCCGCGCGCTGGCCGATCTGATCGCCGCCCACCGCGAGGCGCTGGCCGAGCTGGTCTGCCGCGAGGTGGGCAAGCCGCTCTCCCAGGCCCGCGGCGAGGTCGACTTCGCCGAGGCCTACCTGCGCTACAACGCCGAGTGGGACCGCCGGCTGGAGGGCGAGATCCTCCCGGGCGACGTGCCCGGCGAGCAGATCCACCTGCTGCGCGTGCCCGTCGGCGTGGTCGTGGCGATCTGCCCGTGGAACTTCCCGCTGGCCGTGCTGTGTCGCAAGATCGGCCCGGCGCTGGTCACCGGCAACACCGTGGTGATCAAGCCGAGCGAGATCTCGCCGCTGAGCACGCTGGAGCTCCTGCGCCTGGCCGACGAGCAGCTCGACTTCCCGCCCGGCGTGCTCAACGTCGTCACCGGCGCGCGCGAGACCGGCCGCGCGCTGGTCGACTCGCCGCTGACCTCGCTGGTGTCGTTCACCGGCCACCGCGACACCGGCAAGGAGGTGATGGTCCGCGCGGCGGAGCACCTCACGCGCGTGTCGCTGGAGCTGGGCGGGAAGGCGCCGGCGATCGTCTGGCGCGACGCCGACCTGGAGCTGGCCGTCGAGGCGATCGTCGCCGCCCGCCACACCAACGCCGGCCAGGTGTGCACCTCGGCCGAGCGCGTGCTGGTGCACAACGACGTGCTGGAGCCGTTCACCGAGCGCTACGCCGCGGCGGTCGGGGCGCTGACGCTGGGCGACCCGATGAGCGACGTCGACATGGGCCCCCTGGCCAGCGCCGCGCAGTGGTCCAAGACGAACGCGGCGCTGGAAGGCGCGCTGGCCGACGGCGCCCAGCTCGTCGTCTCCGGCGAGGTGCCCTCCGAGCGCGGCTTCTGGCACGCGCCCGCGGTGCTGCGCAACGTGCGCCCGGAGATGGCGATCATGGTCGAGGAGACGTTCGGCCCGATCACCCCGATCATCGGCATCGACTCGCTCGACGAGGCGCTGGCGCAGGCCAACGCCTCGCGCTACGGCCTGTCGGCCTACCTGTTCTCGCGCGACTACCCGACGATCATGCGCGCGGTCGACGAGTTCGACTCGGGTGAGATCTACATCAACCGCACGCTCGGCGAGTCGGTCCACGCCCACCACACCGGCTACAAGGAGTCGGGCATCGGCGGCGAGGACGGCAAGTGGGGGCTGCTGCGCTACACGCAGATCAAGACCGCCTACCACCACCATGGCTGACCGGCCGCGGGCGCTGGTCCTCGATCCCGCCGACAACGTCGCGGTCGCCGTGGTCGCGCTGGCCGCGGGCGACGTCGTGCTCGACCTGGCCCTGCGCGAGGACATCCGCTTCGGCCACAAGCTCGCCCTGGCCGACATCCCGGCGGGCGAGGCGATCGTCAAGTACCACGAGGTGATCGGCCGCGCGAGCGCCGACATCGCCGCCGGCTCGCACGTGCACGTCCACAACGTGGTCAGCGCGCGGATGCCCGGCCCGGAAGGCTCGGAGGACTCGCAGTGATCGGCCATCGCCGCTCCGACGGCCGCTTCGGCGTGCGCGACCACGTGCTCGTGCTGCCGTCGGTCGTGTGCTCGACCAACGCGGCGCAGACGATCGCCCGCGAGACCGGCGCGGTCCACGTGACCCACCAGCACGGCTGCCTGCACGTCGGCGACGACCTGCGCCACACCGAGGGCGCGCTGATCGGCACCGCGGTCAACCCCAACGTCGGCGGCGTCGTCGTGGTCAGCCTGGGCTGCGAGACGATCCAGGGCAAGCGCCTGGCCCGGCGCATCGAGGACGCCGGCCAGCGCGTGGCCTTCGTCGGCATCCAGGTCGAGGGCGGCACGGACCGGGCGGTCGCGGCGGGCGTCGAAGCGGTCGACGACCTGCGCGCCATGCTGGACGAGACGCCGCCCGAGCCGCTGCCCGCCGAGGCGGTGGTCGTCGGCATCGACCGTCGCGACGACGCGTTGCGCGGCGCGCTGCAGGAGCGCGGGTGGCAGGTCGTCGACGCGCCCGAGGGGCTGTCGTCCGGCCAGGCGCACGTGGCGCTGGCCGGGGCCGGCGCGCAGGTCATCGTCTCGGTGCGCGGGCCGGGCGAGGCGCCGCTGGGCTTCGCCGTCTGCCCGGTGGTGGCCGTGGCCCAGGACCCGGCGATGTACGCGGCCCTGCACGACGACTTCGACCTCGAGCACGGCTCCGTGGCCGCGGTGGTCGCCCGGGTCGAGGCCACGCTGGCCGGTGAGCCGACGGCCTCGGAGCGCCGTGGGGCCCGGGACTTCGTGCTGCACCGGCTGGCGGTGACGATGTGACGCCGCTGAGCGGATACCGACGGCCCAACGGGACGTGGGGCGTGCGCAACCACGTGCTCGTCCTGCCGGCCCGCACGGCGGCCAACCGCGCGGCCGAGCAGATCGCCGACGCGGTCGACGGCGCCGTCGCCGTGACCCACGAGTGGGAGGGCGTGCCCGGCGACCGTGACGCCGCGCTCGTCGCCCGCACGCTGACCGGCTTCGCCACCAACCCCAACGTCGGCGCGGTGCTGCTGGTGGCCATCGACGACGGCGACGCGCCGCTGGCCGACGCGATCGGCGCGCGCGGGCAGGTGGTCCACACGCTGTGGATGGCCGCGTTCGGCGGGACCGCCGGCACCGTGACCGCCGGCGTCGAGCTGGCCGCGGAGCTCGTCGGAGAGGTGGCCGCGCTGGAGCGCGAGCCGATGCCGCTGAGCGCGCTGGCCATCGGCCTGGAGTGCGGCGGCTCGGACGCGCTGTCGGGCATCACCGCCAACCCCGCGCTGGGGATCGCCAGCGACCGACTAGTCGACGCGGGCGCGACGACGATGCTCTCCGAGGTGCCCGAGCTGGTCGGCGCCGAGGAGATCCTGGCCGCCCGCGCGATCAACCCGGACGTGGCGCGGCGGATGGTCGCCGTGGTGCAGGACTTCGAGCGCGCGGTGGAGGCGCTGGGGGTCGACATCCGCGGCGCGCAGCCGACGCCCGGCAACATCGACGGCGGCCTGACGACGATCGAGGAGAAGTCGCTGGGTGCGGCCAAGAAGGCCGGCAACGCGCCGCTGACCGGCGTGATCGACTTCGCCTGCCCGCCCGACGTGCCCGGCCTGTACGTGATGGACACGCCCGGGCACGACATCGAGCAGATGGTCGGCCTGGTGGCCGGCGGCTGCCAGATCGTCGCCTTCACCACCGGCCGCGGCACGCCGACCGGATCGGCGATCGCCCCGTGCCTGAAGATCTCGACGAACACCGCGATCTTCGAGCGCATGGACGGCGACATCGACCTCGACGCGGGCGCGATCCTGACCGGCAGGCACACGCTGCAGTCGATGGGCGACCTGATCCACGACACCCTGCTGGACGTCGCCAACGGCGCCGAGACGTCGTCCGAGCGGCGCGGCAACCGTGAGTTCGCGATCCGCCGCACCCACTACTAGGAGTCGAGCGAGATGACCGATTCGATCGAGCAGCGGCTGGCCCGGCTGGAGGACACCGAGGCCATCCGCCGCCTGTTCCAGGCCTACCAGCGCGCGCTGGACGGCAAGGACTTCCGGGCCTACGCGGCGCTGTTCGCGCGCGACGGGGTGTTCGTGGCCGGCGACCACCAGGCCACCGGCCCGGAGGAGATCTTCGCGCTGGTCGACAGCATGCCCGGGTCCGGGCTGCTGACCGAGCGCACGGGCGACGACTTCCACCTGGTCAGCAACGTCGACATCGCGGTCGACGGGGACCGGGCCACGGCGACCAGCACGTGGAGCTACGTCGTGCGCGCCGGCGACGACACGCCGCGGCTGGAGAAGCTGGGCCACTACGCGGACGAGCTGGTCCGCGAGGACGGCGCCTGGCGCTTCGCCCGCCGGGCGGCGCCGACCGACATCCCCCGCGCCTGATGCCCGCCGAGCTGGGCCGGGTGGGCATCTGGAGCAACCCGCTGCGCTACCACGAGGACCGCGGCGCGGTGGCCGACGCCGCGGCCGAGCTCGACGCGCTGGGCTACGGAACGCTGTGGCTGCCCGACGTGGGCGGCGACGTCTTCGGCGACCTCGAGCACGTGCTGTCGGCCACCGAGCGGGTCACCGTGGCCACCGGGATCCTGAACATCTGGATGCACGACGCGGCGTTCGTCGGCCGCGGCGTCGCGGCGCTGGACGAGCGCCATCCGGATCGCTTCCTGCTCGGCCTGGGCGCCAGCCACGCCGTGGTGGTCGACGCGACCGAGCCCGGCCGCTACGCCAAGCCGTACTCGGCGATGGTCGACTACCTGGACGCGTTGGATCGCGCCACGCCGACGGTGCCGGCGGACAACCGGCTACTGGCCGCGCTGGGCCCGCGCATGCTCGAGCTGTCGCGCGACCGGGCCGCCGGCGCGCATCCGTATCTGGTCCCGGCCGAGCACACGCGCCAGGCGCGGGCGCTGCTGGGACCCGACCGGCTGCTGGCGCCGGAGATCGGCGTGCTGCTCGATCCCGCCGACGGCCTGGCCGCCGCGCGCGCCCACGTGGCCGACTACCTGGCCCTGCCCAACTACGCGCGCAACCTGCGCCGCCTGGGCTTCGGCGACGCGGACCTGCGCGACGGCGGCAGCGAGCGGCTGGCCCGCGCGCTGGTGGCCTGGGGCGACGAGGCGGCGATCGCCGCGCGTGTGGACGAGCACCTGGCCGCCGGCGCCGACCACGTGTGCCTGCAGGTGCTGGGGGAGGCCCCGCTGCCTCGCGAGACGTGGCGGCGCCTGGCCGCGGCGCTCTGCTGAGCGTCTGGTCAGGCGTCCCAGGCGACGTTCAGTCGCGTGGGGCCGCGGAACACCCACCCGCGGACCTCGGGCGGGTGGTCGAGGTCCAGCCGCAATCCGGGCAGCCGATCGAGCAGGGTGGGCAGCGCGACCGCGCCAATCTGGTGGCGGGCCATCCACACGCCGAGGCAGAAGTGATGGCCCACGCCGAACGCCGCGTTGCGGGTCTTGGGCCGGGTGATGTCGAACACGTCGGCGCGCTCGAAGTGCTGCTCGTCGCGGTTGGCCGAGGCGACGATGATGGCCAGGCGCGCGCCGGGCTCCAGCGCCGCGCCGCCCAACTGGACCGGCTCGGCCACCTGGCGGCCGAACACGGCCAGCGGCGATCCCCAGCGCAGGATCTCCTCGGTGGCGGCGGGCCAGCGCTCGGGCTCGCGGCGCAGCAGGTCGAGCTGGTCGCGGTTGGCCAGCAGCGCCCAGGCGCCCAGGCCGATCCCGTCGCGCGGCTCGTTGAGGCCGCCGCCGATCAGCAGCTTGACGTTGGCCCGGATCTCGGCGCGGTCCAGCGGCTGGCCGGCGCCGTCGGCGTGGACCATCGCGCTGATGATCGACGCGTCCGGGACGACGCGGACGCGCTCGACGGCGGCGTCGGTCATCACGTCGATCTCGCGCGCCGCGCGCTCGCTGCGCGCCCAGATCTCCCCGTCGTCACCGTAGTTTCCGGTGCCGTCCATCAGCGCCTGGGACCAGAACTGGAGCTGGTCGTCGCCGGCGTCGGGGAGGCCGAGGATCGCGGCCAGGCAGCGCGCGGTGAAGGGGCCGGCGAAGTCGCGCATCAGCTCGCCCTCGCCCCGGGCGGCGAAGTCGTCGATCAGCTCCTGGGCGATCGACTGGAACAGCGGGCGCCAGTGCTGCTCGACGGCCGCGGGGCGCAGCGGGTCCTGCGCGGCCCGGCGCAGCCGCTTGTGCGCGGCGCCGTCGGTGCGCAGCATCGTGCGCCCCATGACGCGCGTTTGGAGCGAGTGCTCCTCCATCGCGGTGAAGGCCGAGCCGGTCTCGACGGCGACGACGTCCTCCCAGCGGGTGACCGCCCAGCGGTCGAGCGCGTCGACCCACACCACGCCGGGCCGGCGCAGGCGGCGGTAGATCGGGTAGGGGTTGCGATCGAGTTCCTGCAGCGAGACGGAGCCGTCGTCGTGGGGACCCGAGCCGCGACGGGAATCGGCGACCATGAGGAAGGATCCTATCAAAAATGATGTATGGACCTCTGATCGAAGACTGGTATCAGGCCGGTTCAGTCGATAACGTCTGTCCTATGGCGAAAGGCCGAAATGGGCAGTAAGCAGGAGCACGTCTACACGGTCCTGCGCCGCCGGATCCTGGACGGGACCTACCCGCCCGGCTACCGCCTGGTCATCGACACGCTCGGGCAGGAGCTCAACGTCAGCCCGATGCCCGTGCGCGAGGCGATCCGTCGCCTGGAGGCCGAGCACTGGGTGGCCTACCAGCGCAACGCCGGCGCGCGCGTCGCGCCGCGCGACGCGGAGTCGTGGGCCGAGGCGATCGAGGCGCTCGGGCTGCTCGAGGGCTTCGTCACCGCCAAGGCCGCGCCGTTCATCACCGACGAGGATCTCGCGCGCATGCGCGCGATCGACGAGGAGATGCTGGCCGACGTCGAGGCGCTCGACGTGCTGGCCCTGACCGAGCACAACGAGGCGTTCCATCGCGTCGTGTGGGAGCGCTGCCCCAACCGCATCCTGCGCCGCGAGGTCGAGCAGGCCGCGGCCCGCCTGGACGCGATGCGCTCGACGATCTACTTCCCGATGCCCTCGCGCGGGCGGCCGTCGATCGAGGAGCACGAGGAGCTCATCGCGATGCTCGAGGCCCAGGCGCCGGCCGACGACATCGAGCGCTTCGCCCGCGAGCACCGGCTGAAGACGATCGACGCGCAGAACGCGCGCCGATCGCGCACCACCGCCGTCTGATCCGATCAGATCCTCACGCGGTTTCCTATAGGATCCGCGTGGGCCGATTTGAGAGGAGAGACCGGTGGGACGCAACCTGCACATCGTCTTCAGCCACCCCGGCGCCGGGGTCACCGACGAGGAGTTCGATCACTGGTACGAGGCGCACCTGGACGAGATCCTGTCGATGCCGGGGTTCCACTCCGCGCAGCGCTACCGCCTGCAACCGGCGGTCGTGGATCCGGACGCGCGCTTCGACTTCCGCAACATCGTGGTCTACGAGGTCGACGACGACACGAAGGCGCTGATGGAGGGGATGGAGGCGGCCAACCTCAACGACGCCGACGCCTACGTGGACCGCAAGGAGGCCGGCGACGACGGGCCCGCGCTGCCCGCCTGGTGGGACGGCGTCCGCTTCGCCTCGTTCAACTGCATCGCGATCGGGGAGCGCCACCATGCGTCCTGACGGCGTCCGGCTGTTCCTGTTCGACGGCGGCAGCGTGCACATGCCGATGCGCAACCACATCGCGGGCGCCGATCCAGCCGAGATGGTCACCACGCCGGTGCCCTGGTACCTGCTCACCCACCCGCGCGGGAACGTGATCATCGACGGCGGCAACGCGCCCGAGGTGGCCGTCGACGTGGCTGCCCACTGGGGCGAGATCACGAAGATGTCGACGGCGCACATGACGCCCGACCAGGCGGTGCTGCCCTCGCTGGAGCGCCTGGGGATCGCGCCCGAGTCGATCCGCTGGGTGGTCCAGAGCCACCTGCACCTCGACCACACCGGCGCGGTGGCCGTGATCGACCGACTGCCCAACGCGCAGGTGCTCGTCTCGCGCACGGAGTACCAGTGGGCGCTGGCCCCCGACGGCTTCAGCGCGTTGGGCTACGTGCACGCCGACTTCGTCAAGCCGGGCGTCGACTGGGTCTTCCTGGAGGACCGCGACGACGGCTGGGACCTGTTCGGCGACGGCACCCTGCGCTGCTGGCGGACCCCGGGCCACTCGCCCGGCCACCTGTCCTTCGAGGTGACGGTGTCCAGCGGCGAGACGTTCCTGCTGCTGATGGACGCGGCCAGCACGATCGACCACCTGGAGGAGCGCGTGCAGCCCGGGTTCAACCTCGACGCCGTGGCCGGCCCGCGGTCGCTGCGGCGGCTGCGCTTGCTGGCCTGGCGGTCGGAGGCGACGATCATCCCCGGCCACGACCCGGAGCTGTGGCCGACGCTGCGCAAGGCGCCGGAGTACTACGGCTGAGCGGCGACGGGGGCGGCCAGCGCCGGCGCCACGTGGGTGGCGATCAGCTCGATGTGGCGGCGGACGAGGTCCTCGTCCAGGCCGGCGATCTTGTCCCAGAAGTAGACCGACGTGACCGGCATGCCCGGCAGCCAGGCGCGCAGCCGCCGGATCGCCTCCTCGGGCGTGACGACGTCGAAGTCCGAGGTGAGCATCATCGGGCCGGGGGAGCGCAGCGTCAGCGGGTCCAGGGTGCTGCGCCGACCGAAGACCGGATCCAGCGCGATCGGCGGGTCGACCGCCGCGGCGCGGTAGGTCTCCCACATGTAGGCCAGGTGCGGCGCGACCTGGGCCCACACGCGCTCGGGGTCGTCGGCCAGCAGCAGGCTGGCCACGCCCGACACGCGCATCCCGTCGGGCGGGTGGCCGGCGGCCAGGTAGGCGTCGCGGTAGACCGCGAAGACCGCGGGATCCAGGTACAGCAGCCCCTCGCCCAGCCGCCCGGCCATGCGCGCGGTGCGCGGCCCCATCGCGCCGACCCAGATCGGCACGCGCGGCTGGATCGGCGCGGGCGTGACCACGCCCTCGGCCCACAGCCGGCGGATCTCGCGGATGCGCTCCTCGAGCACGCTGAAGCGGGTGGTCACGTCGCGGTCGAACAGCGCGAACTCGGCGCGCCGGTAGCCGGCGCCGAGGCCGAGCTCCAGGCGCCCGCTGCTGAGCACGTCGACCAGCGCGGCCTGCTCGGCGATGTCGGCCGCGTCGCGCAGCGGCGCCAGCAGGACGCCGGTGCCGATGCGGATGCGGCTGGTCACGGCGGCGATCGCCGCGGCGAAGGTCAGCGGCTGGGGCAGGTAGCCGTCGGGGAACCCGTGGTGCTCGGTCAGCCAGGCCTCGTGGATCCCCAGCTCCTCGGCGTAGCGGATCCGCTCCAGCGCCTCGCGGAAGACGACATCGGACGGGCGTTTCCACGGGGGCGGGTTGCGCAGATCGGAGTAGATCCCGACGCGTATGGACGCTTCCACTTGCATATCTAGACGCAAAAACGTATAGGATCTGGCGAAGCGATTCGCCGGGCTGCGGGTCGCACGGTCAGGAGGAGAGAGAGCAAGTGTCGGACACGTTCGCGAGCGCGCAGTGAGCATCGCACGCACAGAGCAGATCAGCGATGGACCGGGCTCGGGCCAGGGTTCGTCGGCGCCCCTCCTGCGCGTCACCGACGTCGCCAAGGCGTTCGGTCCGACCCAGGCGGTGCGCGAGGCATCGTTCGAGCTGCACGCCGGGGAGGTCCTCGCGCTGGTCGGCGAGAACGGCTGCGGCAAGTCCACGATGGTCAAGATCCTCAGCGGCGTGCACCAGCCCGACGCCGGCGAGATCGAGCTCAACGGCGAGCCCGTCGGCACGCTCTCCACGCCCCAGCAGGCGCAGCGCCGCGGCCTCGTCACGGTCTTCCAGGAAGTGCTCGTCGCCGAGTCCTGCTCGGTGCTGGACAACGTGTGGCTCGGCATCGACGACACGTGGCGCACGCGCGTGCCCATGCGCGAGAAGCGCGCCCGCGCCCGCGAGGTGCTGACCGGCCTGCTCGGGCGCGAGATCGACCTCGGCCTGCCCGTCGAGGAGCTGTCGCTGTCGGACCGCCAGGCCTGCGGCATCGTCCGCGCGCTGCTGCGCGACCCCAAGATCCTGATCCTCGACGAGGCCACCTCCGCGCTGGACGTGGCCACGCGCGACCGCCTGTTCGAGATGGTCGGCGCGCTCTCGCGCCAGGGCGTCGGCGTGATCTTCATCACCCACCGCATGGACGAGATCGAGCGCATCGGCGACCGCATCACGGTCATGCGCTCGGGCATCACCGTCGGCGAGCTGGACCGCGGCCAGTGGACGACCCGCCAGCTCGTGCAGATGATGACCGGCGCCGACGCCTTGGGCAGCGAGGAGGCCGAGCGGCTGGAGTCGGCGGCCGAGCGCCGCGGCGACGTCGTGCTCAGCGTCCGCGGCCTGCGGCTGCGCCCCGACGGCGAGCCGATCGACCTCGAGGTGCGCGCCGGCGAGCTGATCGGCCTGGCCGGCCTGGAAGGCCAGGGCGGCAACACGTTCCTGGAGGCGCTGCGCGGCGGCGTGGTCACCGAGGGCGAGGTCATCCGCCACGTCGACGGGCAGGAGGCGGTCATCAAGTCGCCCTCGCACGCGGCCGACTACGACATCGCCTACGTGCCCCGCGAGCGGCGCGCCGACGCGGTCTTCAGCTGGATGTCGATCCGCGAGAACTTCGCGCTGCCCACGCTGTCGCGCGACTCGCGCTTCGGCTGGCTGCGCACGCGCTCCTCGCGCAAGCGCCTGGCCGCCTACAAGGACCGCCTGGGCATCGTGCTCGGCTCGCCCGAGAACTCGATCATGACCCTGTCGGGCGGCAACCAGCAGAAGGTGATCATCGCCCGCTGGCTGGCCTACGGCCCACGGGTGCTGCTGCTCAACGACCCGACCCGCGGCATCGACATCGGCGCCAAGCGCGACCTGTACGCGCTGTTCGGCGCGCTGGCCGCTGAGGGCCTGGCCGTGGTGATGCTGTCCACCGAGCTCGACGAGCACGTCGAGCTGATGGACCGCGTCCTGGTCTTCCGCGAGCACGAGCTGTTCAAGGAGTTCGAACGCACCGAGGTCACGCGCGAGCGCCTCGTGGCTGCGTTCTTCGGTGAGGAGAGCGAGGACTGATGACCGATCTGTCGATGCAGCCCGCCCTGGAGCCCCAGTCCGGCCTCCAGCGGGAGCCGGTCGCCGCGCGCTCGGCCAAGCAGAAGATGACCAGCATCGCCCAGCAGCACAGCTACGGCTTCGCCCTGGCGCTGATGGTCGTGCTGTTCGTCATCACGCTGCTGAAGAACGGCAACTTCGTCGTCTCCGACCAGCTCGGCATCGCCGCGCCGATGATCCTGGCCGCGATGGCCAGCGCGCCGTCGATCATCGGCAAGGGCTTCGACCTGTCGATCTCGCCGCTGCTGGTCTTCTGCGGCGCCGTGTACGTCGTGTGGCTGGCGCCCCACGGCCTGGGCGGGCCGGTGGCCATCCCGATCATCCTGGCCGTCGGCGCCGTCGCCGGCCTGATCACCGGCCTGATCATCACGGTGCTGCGCATCCAGGCCGTCGTGGTGACGCTGGGCATGTACTTCGCGCTGCAGGGCGTCAACCTGCTGGTCGCGCCCAACCCCGCGTCGGTCGAGGGCAAGGACCTGTGGATCTACCACCTGGCCGGCAAGGTCGGCCCGATCCCCGGGGCGTTCTTCACCATCGGCATCCCGCTGCTGATCTGGTACGGCCTCAAGCGGGTGCCGTTCCGCGGGCTGCTGTACGCCGTCGGCTCCAACGACGCCACGGCGTTCTCCAGCGGCGTCAACGTGACCGCGGTGCGGGTCGGCAGCTACGCGCTGGGCGGCCTGTTCGCCGGCTTCGGCGGCCTGGCCCTGACCGCGCTGGTGCGGTCCACCAACGCCTCCACCTCGACCCAGTACGCGCTGATCGCGATCGCCGCGGTGGTCCTGGGCGGCACGTCGCTGGCCGGTGGCCGCGGCGGGCTGATCGGCGTGGCCTTCGGCGCGTTCTCGATCTACCTGCTGCAGAACCTGCTCTCCAGCTTCGAGGTCAACCCGGCCTGGCTGCAGATCGTCTACGGCGCGATCCTGATCATCGCGGTGATCATCCAGGGCGCGCTCGTGCCCGAGGCGGGCATCGGCGGGCTGAAGGCCCGGCGCATGCCGGTCATCCACCGCCGACGGCGGCGCGGCTCGGGCACCGAGCTGGCCTCCTTGGACGTCGCTCCGGTCGGACCCGGCGACGCGGCCGTGACCGCGCCGGCGCCGACCGTCGCCAAGAACCCCGGCGCCGAGATGTGGGGCAAGCTGGTCGCCCTGCAGGAGCGGATCCCGCTCATCCAGATCGTCGCCCTGATCGCCGTCTTCGTGTTCGGCATGATCACGCTGCCCGGCCTGGGCTCGTGGGTGAGCATCCGCTCGATCCTCGTGCTCGCGGCCCTGATCGGCCTGGCCTCCTGCGGCCAGACACTGCTGATCCTGATGGGCGGCTTCGACCTGTCGGTGTCGGGCTTCATCGTGGCCGGCGGCCTGATGGTCACCGCGCTGGCCACCAAGTGGCACCTGGACTTCGCCACCGCGCTGGGCCTGGCGCTGCTGTTCTCGGCGCTGCTGGGCGGGTTCGCGGGCTACATCTGTCATCGCTTCCGGATCAACCCACTCGTGGTGACCCTGGCGATGGGGTCGATCGTCATCGGCCTGGTCAAGGTCAACATCGGCGAGCAGGCCAACGGCTATCCGACCCAGTGGATGCAGGACCTGGCCATGCCGGTGACCAAGACCTTCGGCATCGGGATCCCGCCGGCGGTGGCGATCTGGGCGCTGGTGATCGTCGTGTTCGGCCTGTTCCTGCATCGCACACGCTGGGGCCGCGACCTGTTCGCGACGGGCGCCAACCCGCGGGCGGCGGACAACGCGCTCATCAACACGCGTCGCGTGTGGATGGCGGCGTTCGCCTTCAGCGCGGTGGCGTCGGCCCTCGTCGGGATCCTGGTCGGCGGCTTCGCCGGTCAGGTGGTCGACACCGGCGGTGACGCCTACCTGTTCCAGAGCGTCGTCGCCGTGATCGTCGGCGGGACCATCTTCGGTGGCCCCGGCGACTACACCCGCACCGCGATCGGTGCGCTGTTCATCACCGTGCTGATCACCGTGCTCATCGGGCACGGCGCCAGCAAGGCCGTGGAGTTCATCGTCTACGGCGGGATCATCCTCGTGGCTGTCGCCATTTATGGCCGCGAGCGCAGACTTCGCGACCGCGTCTAAGCGGTCTCAGGAGACAACCATCAATGGAGGAGAGCAAGTGATGGAGAGTTCGACGTGGCGTCGGCTCAGGAGCTGGCCGACGCTGGTTGGCCTCGTGGCCGCGACGGCGCTGACGGTCACCGCCTGTGGCAGCAGCGACGACAGCAGCAGCGGCAGCGGGTCGGGCGGCACGCAGACGCAGTCGCTGAAGGAGATCAACGTCAAGCCGACTGGTGCCGCGAACGTCAAGGTCGGCACCGAGTGTGGTGACACGGTCCCCGTCGGTCCGAAGAACAAGGAAGGCGCCGCCTTCCAGTCGATGTCCACGCGCCTGCAGGACATCTACGGCAGCTACCCGGAGGAAGTCGTCGAGAGCCCCTGGGCCACGAAGAAGATCAACAAGAAGCCGCCGTGGAAGATCGGCTACATCACGATCGGCATCAGCAACCAGTACCAGAACAACGTCCTCAAGCAGCTGAAGGCGGAGTTCGCCGAGGCCAAGAAGAAGGGTCTGGTCGAGGGCGAGCTGGTCACCAACATCCCGCCGAGCCTGGCGCAGTCCACGCCGGAGAGCCAGATCGCGGCCATGAAGCAGATGGCCAGCCAGGGCGTCGACGCGATCATCGTCAACCCCGCTGACTCGGTCGCCGAGTCCGCGACGATGGAGCAGCTGGGCGAGGAGCAGGGGATCCCGATCATCCTGGCCGACGTCCCGCCGGCCCCGGGTTCGAAGTACCAGACGTCCACGTGGACGCAGAACCAGGTCGAGGCCGACGCCGGCACGCTCGGCATCATCGGCAAGGGCAACATCCTGATCGTCCGCGGCATCGCGGGCAACCAGAACGACAAGGTCCTCTACAACCAGAAGATCCAGGACCTGAAGAACTGCCCGGACATCAAGGTCGCCGCGACGCTCTACGGCAACTGGGACAACGGCACGACCAAGCAGGTCGTCTCGCAGTACCTGGCCTCGCATCCGGAGCCGGTCGACGGCGTCCTGCAGGACGGCGGCATGGCCGCGGGCATCATCCAGGCCTTCGAGTCGCGCGGCATCAAGGTGCCGCCGGTGGGCATGGAGCAGTGCTACGCGGGCGACCTGTCGTGGTGGCTGGACAAGCTGCCCGACTACAAGACCGTCGCTGGTTGCATCAACGGTCTGCAGGGCGGTTACGTGTACTTCAACTCCGCGCTGCGGATCCTGGCCGACAAGGGTCCCAAGTACAACCTCCTGTCGATGCCCGCCGTGGCCATCGACAACACGAACCTGAAGGCCTACGCACAGCCTGGCCTTCCGCTCACGTCCGACCTGGAGCTCCCGGGCCCCAAGACGGCGTGGTGTGACGACACGTGCCTGGACGAGTACTTCAACGAGCCCGGCCCGGCGGAAGCCCCCGCCTCGTAGTTCAGGAGTAGCAGCACGCTGGCACACAACACGGGCCCGGTTCGCTTCGGCGGCCGGGCCTGTCGTGTGCTCATGACAGGAGAGGACGCCATGGCAGAAGAGCTCGACGAGCTGCGCACCCGGGTGCGGGTGCTCGAGGACCGCGAGGAGATCCGCAACCTCCTGCAGGAGTACCGCCGCACGCTGGACGCGCGCGACATGCGGGCGTTCTGCGCGCTGTTCGCCGCGGACGGCACCTGGAGCGGCAAGTCCGGCCAGGGCACCGGGCCCGAGGGCATCTACGAGATGCTGGCCGGGAACCTGAAGGACAACCCGCCCGCGCCGGGACCGACCCTGTGGCACCTGATCACTGATCCGGCGATCACCGTCGACGGCGACCGGGCCACGGCCAGCAGCCTGTGGATGCACGTGCGCCGCGGCGACGGCGACAGCCCGCTGCTGCCCACGCTGGGCGGCTACGCCGACGAGCTGATCCGCGAGGACGGCCGCTGGCGCTTCTGGCGCCGCACCGTCAGCCCCCTGATCCCCGCCACCTGAGAGGCCGCTCATGCCCGACCACGTGCACTTCGTCTTCAGCCTCCCGCCCGACGGGGTCTCGCGGGAGGACTACGACGCCTTCTACGAGCGCCACCTCGACGAGATCGTGGCCGGCGACGGCTTCACCGGCGCGCGCCGCTACTGGCTGGACGCGGCCTCGCCCGAGCGCCCCAACGTCGAGTTCCCGCACCTGGCCATCTACCGCACCAACGGCCCGCCGTCAGGCGCGCTGGCCACGCTGGCCGCCCGCCAGGAGGCCGGCCAGATCACGCTGCCCGACTGGTTCGACGGCGTCCGCTTCCTGACCTACGACGGGCGCCCGCTGGAGGACGCCGAGCTGGCCTTTCCCGACGAGGCCTACGTCGTGCTCAGCCACGCGCCGACGCGCTTCAACACCGACGAGTTCTACGGCTGGTACTACGCCCACGCCCGCGAGAACCTCACCTCCGACGGCTTCGAGGCGCTGTGGCGCTACGCGCTGTCGCCGGTGCTCAGCGAGGACGACATCGCCGGCCGCGCCACACACGGCGCGGTGTACGAGTGCCACGGTCCGGTGGAGGAGTTGCGCGCGGCGCTGCGGGCCTCCGCGGCTGCCGGTCGGGTCGACATCCCCGCCTGGATGGGCGAGGGCGAGTTCTTCTCCTACCACGGGCGCGCCGCTAGTGCGGCGCGCGCATCGTCGCCGCGCTGAGCTCCTTGGAGGCGTCGGACATCGGTGGCGGGCCGGCCTGGAAGGGCACGACCACCTCGTCGCGGCGGGAGATCTTCCAGCGGCCGTCGACCTTGACCAGGGTGTCCACGTAGCGCGCGACGATCGTGTTCTCGTAGTTCTGGGCGATCCACACGACGTCCGTGCGCACGTCGGCCGACCGGCGGTCGGGGGCCAGGTCGATCACCGGCACGCCGCACATGTGCTTGCTGCCGTAGGTGGCGGGCAGGCAGTTGACCATGAACTCCCGGACCGCGGGCAGGCCGACGATCTCGGTGCCGTCGACCACCCACACGAGGTCGTCGGTCCACAGCTCGTCCCAGGCCGCCCAGTCGCGGTCGTCGAAGGCCATCGGGTAGCGGGCGATCAGGTCGCGGATGCGCTCGCGGTCCAGCAGCTCCTCCAGCAGCTCCTGCGTGCTCATCGGTTGTAGGGGAGCGGCGCCGGGCCGACGAGCGTCGGCAGCGCGTGCACCGTCGTGGTGGTCATCAGGAACAGCGTGCGGCCGTCCGCGCCGCCCCAGGTCAGGTTGCCGACGACCTCCGGGCAGGCGTAGCGGCCGATCAGCTCGCCCGCGGGATCGAAGATCCACAGGCCGCCCGGGCCGCTGGTCCACAGGTTGCCGTGCTCGTCGATCTTCATGCCGTCCAGCGAGCCCGCGTTGTGCAGCTCCGCGTGGCGCTCGGCCTCGGTCAGCCCGTCGTCCTCGGCGGGCGCCTGGTCCTGGCGGCGGCCGACGCCCTCGCAGAAGATCCGCCCGTTGGAGAGCGTCCCGTCGGCGGCCACGTCGAACACCTTGATGTGCGCGCGCGGCGTGTCGTTGACGTAGAGCAGCCGCTCGTCGACGGAGAAGCACAGGCCGTTGGGCTCGTCGAACTCGTCGGGCGCGACGATCAGCTCGGCCTCGCCGTTGCTCCCGGTGGGCGCCACGCGGTACAGCCCGCGACGGCCCAGCGTGCGGCTGCGCTCCTGGCCGATCCAGTCGTTCCAGCGCCCGTAGTCGGGGTCGGTGAAGTACAGGTAGCCGTCGGCGCCGCGCACGACGATGTCGTTGGGGCTGTTGAGGTACTCGCCGCCGTTGTGGAAGGCGAGCACGTCGCTGCCGCCGTCCTTGCGGTAGCGCACGACCTGGCTGGTCACCTGGTCACAGGCGATCACCTCGCCGTCCAGGTCGAGCACCAGCCCGTTGGCCTTGTAGCTGGGCGTGCGGTCGATCGTCATCCCGGCGTCCGCCGTCCACTTCCAGCGCACGTCGCCGGGGATGTCGCTGAAGTACAGGCACTGCTCGGCCGCGCTCCACACCGGCCCCTCGGTGAACTCATAGCCCTCGCCGAGCTTGGTCAGCGCGGCGTCGGGCGCGATCAGCGTGTCCAGCGTGATGGTGCTCATTGGGCGGTGAACCCTCCGTCGACGGACAGCACGGAGCCGGTCGAGAACGTCGACAGGTCGCCGGCCAGGTACAGGATCCCGTCGGCGATCTCGGCGGCGGTGGCCAACGGGCGCAGCGGATGGGGCTGGCGCACGGCGGCGTCGGCGAACGGATCCTCGCGGCGTTCCAGCGCGAACGTGTCCGACATCGGCGTGTCGACCGTGCCCGGGGCGATCGCGTTGATGCGGATGCCGATCGGGGCGTACTCGAGCGCGGCCGTGCGGGTCAGGCCGATCACCCCGTGCTTGGAGGCGACGTAGTGGGCCAGACCCGGGCCGCCGCGGAAGCCGGCGGCCGAGGCGGTGTTGACGATCACGCCGGACTGCTGCGCGTACATGTGGCGCAGCTCGGCGCGCATGCACAGCCACACGCCCTTGAGGTTCACGTCGAGCACGGCGTCCCAGTAGGACTCCTCGGCCTCGTGCAGCCAGGCCAGGCCGCCGGAGATGCCGGCGTTGTTGACGGCCACGTCGAGGCGCCCGTGTTGCTGGGCGATCGCGTCGATCGTCGCGTCGACGTCGGCGGCCGAGGTGACGTCCAGCTCGCGGGTCTGGACCCCGTCGACCTCCGCGGCCAGGCGGGCGAGCGTGTCCGGGTTGCGGTCCAGCGCCGTGACGCGCGCGCCCTCGCGGACGAACGCCTCGACGGCCGCGCGGCCGATGCCCGACGCGCCGCCGGTGACCACGACGACCTTGTCCTGCAGCCCGAGATCCATCGCTCTCTCCTCCTCGAATCCGGCACAAATATACGGCACGGAAATGCTATAGGATCGCCGGGAAGAGGAGGAGAGACCCGGAATGTCCCAGGATGTGACGCTGACCTCGGAGCTGCTCGAGGCCAGCGACGAGCAGATCGAGCGCGCGGTCGCCCACGCCGAGCCGATGGTGCTGCGCGGCCTGCTCCACCAGCTGACCGGCGACGCCGAGGTCGCGGCGACCCGCTGCACGGTCGATCCGACCGGCCTGCAGACCGCGATGATGGTGGCCGACGAGGCCGACGTGGCGATGCTCCGCCGCAAGGCGTCGGCGTTCCTGCGCGCGCACCGCGACGCCGGGGGCGGACCGGTGGAGATCGGCTCGCAGGAGCGACTGCACCGCAGCATCCCGCTGACGCTGGGCGGGGAGATCGACGACGCGGAGTTCGAGCTGTGGGTGGAGGAGCTGGCGCTCGACCCGTGGGCGCGCAGCCTGACCTGGCCCGAGGACGAGCGGCCCGCGGGGCTGGACGACTTCTCCGTGACGGTCATCGGGGCCGGCGTGGGCGGCCTGAACATCGCGCTGATGCTCAAGCGCGCCGGGATCCCGTTTCAGGTCTTCGAGAAGAACGCCGGCGTGGGCGGCACCTGGTGGGAGTCGCGCTATCCCGGCGCCCGCCTGGACACCCCGAGCCGCGGCTACACGCACATCTTCGGGGTCAACTACCCGTACCCGAGCCCGTTCTGCACCGGGCCGGAGAACCAGGCCTACTTCCAGTGGATCGCCGACACGTTCGAGCTCAACGACGACATCGCCTTCGAGACCGAGGTGCGCTCGCTGACCTGGCACGAGGACGCCGGGGAGTGGGAGGTCGTGGTCGACGGGCCCGAGGGCGCGCGGACGGTGCGCTCCAACGCGGTGTTCACGGCGGTCGGGTTCCTCAACCGCCCCAAGATCCCCGAGATCGAGGGGGCGGGCGACTTCCGCGGACCGTCGTGGCACACCTCACGCTGGCCTGAGGACGTCGACGTCGCCGGCCTGCGCGTGGCCACGATCGGCACCGGCTCCACGGGCTATCAGCTCGTACCGGCGCTGGCGGACATCGCCGCCCACGTCGTCGCGTTCCAGCGCACGCCCCAGTGGACGTTCGGCGTCCCCGGCTACCTGTCGTCCTTCCCCGAGGAGGTCGGCTGGCTGGACCGCAACCTGCCCTTCTACGCGAACTTCATGCGCGTGCGCGCGCTGTCGATCGGGCGCGCGTTCGGGCGGCTGACCACGATCGACCCCTCCTGGGAGGACCCGCACACGGTCAGCGCGCTCAACCAGGTCAGCCGCGAGGCCGCGCTCTCGTTCATGCACGGCAAGATCGCCGACCCGCAGCTGCGGGCGGTGATGACCCCGGTGCACCCGCCGTGGTCGGCCCGCGCGGTGCTGGTGGACGCCGACTACTGCATCCACGACGCGATCCAGCGCGACGACGTGACGCTGGTCACCAGCGGCATCCGGCGCATCACCGAGACAGGCATCGAGGACAACGACGGCGTGCATCACGAGGTCGACGTGATCGTCTACGCGACCGGCTTCCACGCCTCGGAGTACCTGTTCCCGATGGAGGTCACGGGCCGCGACGGGCAGACGCTGAGCGAGCTGTGGCGGGACGGGGGCGCCCGCGCGCACCGCTTCTGCATGTACCCGGGGTTCCCGAACCTGTGGTCGGTGTACGGGCCCAACTCCAACGGCGCGCTCGTGCCCGCCTCCTTCCACGAGCTGGTCACGCGCTACGGCATGACCTGCATCGAGCGGCTGGTCCGGGAGGACCGGCGGGCGATCGAGCCCCGGCGCGACGCCTACGACGCCTACAACGCCGAGGTCGACGCGCGCAACGAGCAGCGCGTGTGGAGCGACCTGCGGGCCCACAACTACTACCGCAACGAGCACGGGCGCTCGGCGGTCATGTGCCCGTTCGCGATCGAGGAGATCTTCGCCCTGCTGCGCCGGCCGCCGTTCGACGAGCTGGAGACCCGCTGATGGATCCCGAGGTCGTGGCCGGCATCATCGCCGACGGGCGCTTCGCGCTGGGCGAGCGGGGACCGGAGCCGTCGCTGGCGCTGCTGGGCGAGATGCGGGCCACCCCGCCCAAGACGCCCTACGACCCGGTGGCGCCCGCCGGTGTGGTGCGCGCGGAGCGGCGCGTCGGGGACGTGCCGGTGCGCATCTACCGGCGCGCCGTCCCGGTCGGCCCGGCGGTGCCCGCGATCGTGTGGATGCACGGCGGCGGGCTGATGCTGGGCACCTACGACTCCGACCAGCCGCAGCTGGACGCGCTGGTCGCGGCCACCGGCTGCGTGGCCGTGTCGGTCGACTACCGCCTGGCGCCCGAGGTGCCGTTCCCCGGCGCGCTGGACGACTGCTGGGCGGTGCTCTCGTTCGTGCGCGACAGCGCAGAGGCGCTGGGCGTCGATCCGGCCCGCCTGGCCGTGGGCGGGTCCAGCGCGGGCGCCGGCCTGGCCGCCGCGTGTGCGCTGCGGGCCCGCGACGAGGGGGTCGCGCTCGTCCACCAGCACCTGATCTACCCGATGCTCGACGACCGCCAGACGACCGTGTCCAGCCGGTGGGACCTGCTGGCCGTCTGGCCCCGCGAGCTGAACGCGTTCGCCTGGCGCTGCTACCTCGGGTCGCGGTCGGGCACCGATGACGTGCCCGCCTACGCGGCGCCGGCGCGGGCCGTGGACCTGGGCGGGGTGGCGCCGGCGTACCTGCACGTCGGCGGCCTGGACGGGTTCGTGCACGAGGACATCGACTACGCGGCGCGGCTGCTGGCCGCCGGCGTCGACGTCGAGCTGCACGTCCTGCCCGCGGTGCCGCACGGGTTCGAGCTGGTCGCCCCGGAGGCCGCCGTTTCCCGGCGCGCGAACGCCCTGTCCGACGCCGCCCTGGCGCGCGTCCTGTCCTGAGAGGAACCACCACCATGGAGCACCGTCAGCTCGGACGCACCGGCGTCTCGGTCAGCAAGCTGTGCCTCGGCGCGATGATGTTCGGCACGTGGGGCGGCTCGGACCACGACGAGTCGACCCGCATCATCCACGCCGCGCTGGATGCCGGGATCAACTTCATCGACACCGCCGACGTGTACTCGGCGGGGGACTCGGAGGTCGCGGTCGGCCGGGCGCTGCGCGACCGCCGCGACGCGGTCGTGCTGGCCACCAAGCTCGTGTTTCCCCTGGGCGACGACGCCGACCCCAATCGGCGGGGCGCGTCGCGCCGGTGGATCGTCGCCGCGGTCGAGGACTCGCTGCGGCGGCTGGGCACGGACCACATCGATCTCTACCAGGTGCATCGGCCCACGCCCGAGACCGACCTGGAGGAGACGCTCGGCGCGCTGACCGACCTGGTGCGGGCGGGGAAGGTCCGCTACGTCGGCCACTCGACCTATCCGGCGTCGCTGATCGTGGAGGCGCAGTGGGTGTCGCGCGACCGGCGGTTGGAGCGCTTCGTCACCGAGCAGCCGCCGTACTCGATCCTCAACCGCGGGATCGAGACCGAGGTGCTGCCGGTCTGCGCGCAGTACGGCATCGGCGTGATCCCGTGGAGCCCGCTGGCCGGCGGCTTCCTGTCCGGCCGCTACGGCCGCGACGGCGAGCAGCCCGGACCCGCCTCGCCCGCGCGCGCGCGACTGACCGACATCTTCGACCCGGCGCTGCCCGCCAACCAGCGCAAGATCGAGGCCGCGCAGGCGCTGGGCCGGCTGGCCGACGAGGCGGGCCTGACGCTGATCCAGCTGGCCATCGCGTTCGCGCTCAACCACCCGGCGGTGACCGCGCCGATCATCGGCCCGCGCACGATGGAGCATCTGGACAGCCAGCTCGCCGCCGCCGACGTCGTGCTGACCGAGGACGTGCTCGATCGGATCGACGAGATCGTGCCGCCCGGCGTGACCCTCAACGCCGCCGACGCCGGCCTGGAGAACCCGGCCCTGGAGCCCGCGGCGCGGCGCCGCTGATGCGGGAGATCCTGGAGGCGATCGCCGACCGGTTGATCCCGGCCGACGAGCACGGGCCCAGCGCGACCCAGGCCGGTGCGGTGACGTACATCGAGCGGGCGCTGGCGGGCCCGTACGCCGAACACGTCGACGCCTACGCCGTGGGGGTGGCGTCGCTGGACGGGTTCGCGGCGTTGTCGGCCGAGGCCCAGGACGAACGGCTGCGGGCGATCGAGGGCACGGCGTTCTTCGAGCTCGTGCGCGCGCACGTCTTCGAGGGCATGTTCGGCGACCCGTCCTACGGCGGCAACGTGGGGGAGGCGGGCTGGCGGCTGCTCGACTATCCCGGCCCGCGGCGCGCGTGGACCGCCGAGGAGCAGACGATCGATGTCCGGCGCTGACGTCGTCATCATCGGGCTGGGGGCCGCGGGCGGGGTGGCCGCCGACGTGCTCACCGCCGCGGGCGTCGAGGTCCTGGCCCTGGAGGCCGGGCCGCGGCTGGATCGCAGCGCGGCCCGGTTCGACGAGATCGCCAACGTCGCGCACGCGCGCCTGTCGGAGCCGAAGTCCAAGCACGAGGTGCCGACCTGGCGCTCGCACGACGGCCAGGAGGCCGGCCCGTCGCCCTACCCGATGATGATGGTCAACGCCGTGGGCGGCACGACGTTGCACTACGAGGGCCTGAGCATCCGCCTGGGACCGCACGCGTTCGAGAGCCGCAGCGCCACGATCGCCCGCTACGGGGCGGGCGCGATCCCGGCGGATGCGACGTTGGCCGACTGGCCGCTGCGCTACGCGGACCTGGAGGCGCACTACGACGCGATCGAGCACGCGATCGGCGTGGCCGGCGCGGCGGGGGCCAACGTGTTCGAGGGTCCGCGCAGCGGTCCGTTCCCGATGGGACCGCTGCGCTCCACGGGCTGGGCGGACCTGACCGCGGGCGCCGCGCGGGAGCTGGGCTGGCACCCGTACCCGGCGCCGGCCAGCCTGAACTCCGAGCCCTACGACGGGCGTCCGGCCTGCACGTTCTGCGGCTTCTGCATGCACAACGTGTGTCACAACGACGCCAAGGGCGCGGTCCATCTGAACGTGATCGCGCGGGCCGAGTCGACCGGCCTGCTGCGGATCGAGACCGGGGCGCGGGCGCTGGACATCGTCGCCTCGGCCGAGGGGCGCGTGACCGGGGTGCGCTACCTGGACGCGTCGGGCGCGGAGCGGTTCGCGTCGGCGAAGGCAGTCCTGCTGGCCGCCTACACGTTCGAGAACGTCCGCCTCCTGCTGCTCTCGCGGTCGACGGCGTTCCCCGACGGGCTGGGCAACAACCACGGCCAGGTCGGCCGCCACTTCATGGCCCACGTGTGCCCGTTCGTCTACGGCCTGTTTCCGGACCGGCGGCTGAACCTGTTCACCGGCGTCGGCTCGCAGGTCACCTGCCTGGACGACTTCGCCGGCGACAACTTCGACCATGACGGCCTCGGGTTCCTGGGCGGCGGGATGCTCACCGCCTTCAGCGAGTGCACGCCGGTGGCGTTCAGCAAGAACGTCGCGCCGCCGGGCCTGCCGCGCTGGGGCACGCCGTGGAAGGCTTGGATGGCCCGCAACGCGCAGTCGGTGGGTGCGGTGTACGCGCAGTTCGACGCGCTGCCCTACGAGCACAACGTGCTGGACCTCGATCCGCGCGTCACCGATCCGCTGGGCGTGCCCGTCGTGCGGGTGACCCATCGGCTGGGGGACAACGAGGAGCAGGCGATCGCCTTCTTCCGTCAGCGCCTGCACGAGTGGCTGCGCGCGGCGGGCGCGACGCAGACCTGGGACACCCCGCCGCACATCGAGGGCCGGCACGCGTTCGGCGGGACGCGCATGGGGGAAGACGTCGCGTCGTCCGTGGTCGATGGGTTCGGCTTCGCGCACGAGGCGCCGAACCTGGGCGTGCTGGGCGCCTCCACGTTCCCGTCCATGGGCGGGCACAACCCGACGCTCACGCTGCAGGCGCTGGCCCGGCGATCGGCGCTGCGGCTGGTCGACGACTGGGCGGCGATCACCGGCTGAATGACCGGGTGGCGCAGCGGGCATCACCGCGGCATGCGTCTCGGTCTCGGTGTGGTGTTGCTGGCTGTCTCCGCGTTGGCCGCCGGCTGCGGCGGCAGCGACGAGGGTGGCGGTTCGGGGTCCACGTCGGCTCCCGCTTCGACCGCGACGGCGACCGCGCCCGCGGTCGAGGATCAGGTGCGGGTCGCCGCCGAGCGCGTGTTCGCGACCGAGGACGCCGACGAGCTGTGCGGCCCGCTGGTCACGGCGCACTTCGTCGACGAGGTGTTCAAGGGCGACCAGCAGCTGTGCGTGAAGGCGCAGCGCAAGTCGCTGGCCGAGGATGACGACGACGGCACGACGAAGGTCACGGGCGTCGAGGTCAGCGGTCCACAGGCGATCGTGGCCGCCGAGGTCGTCGGCGGCAACGCCGCCGGCGTGACCGGCCACCTGGCGTTCGCGCGCGAGGGCGACGCGTGGAAGCTCGACGGCTACGAGATCGACTACCTGCGCAACGCGCTGGTCAAGTCGATGGAGTTCGCCGGCCAGGACGACGGCACGGGCATGTTCACCGAGCCCTCGCTGCAGCGCTGCATCATCGCCGACACCAAGGCGATGCCCGACGCGGACCTGCGCGAGTACATGTACTTCTTCCTGCGCCAGGACCGCAAGCACGCCATGGCGGTGGCCAACAAGCAGGCCGCGGGCTGCCCCGAGCAGCTCGTCACCTACGTGGCCAACCTGATCACCGACGCGCTCAGCGAGGACGGCAAGCGCAGCCCGGCGTTCATCAAGTGCGCCCGCCGCGAGTTCACCGCGCTGCTCGGGCTCACCGGCCTGGCCAAGAACGGCCTGAAGGGCAACGTCAACGACGCCGTCAGCGCCGCGTACCAAGCGCTGGCCAGCCAGGTCAACAAGACCTGCACCAAGGAGGAGAAGGCCGCGCAGGGCGCCTGACCGCTAGGTCGGGCTGGTACGCTTGTAACGGTTGCTACAAATCCGCCCTCGTGCGTGGGACGGAGCACAGCTGGTCGCCGCCCCGCGACCGGTGCACGCCCGATCACCCGAGGATGGAAGCGCGATGCCCGCAGAGATGCACGAGCCGACGGCCGCTGGCCGCGTCAGCGTGCTGGCCGAGCGTCTGGCCCAGAGCGGCACCCGCACGCCGGCGCGGATGGAAGCGGTCATCGGCCTGACCCGCACGGTCGCGCAGCGCAGCGGCCTGTCGCGGGCGGCGGTCGTCCAGGCCTGTGAGGTGGCCAGCCTGCAGGACGTCGGCCGCCTCGGTCTGCCCCCCGACGCGCTGACCGACGACGTCGAGCTGAGCGACAACGAGCGCTACTGGATCGGACAGGTCCCGGCGCTGGGCGAGAGCCTGGTCTGTGACGAGGTGGGCGACGCCGATCTCGGCGCGGCGGTGCGAGCCCAGCACGAGCGCTGGGATGCCACGGGCTATCCGGACCGGCTGGGCGGCGAGGCGATCCCGCAGGCCAGCCGGATCACGCACGTCTGCGAGGCCTACGTCGCGATGATCGCCGACCGGCCGTATCGCACGAGCATCAGCCCTGAGGCGGCGGTCGGCCTGCTGCAGATGGCGTCGGGCACGCAGTTCTGCCCCGCGTCGGCCCGGGTGCTGGTCGAGCTGCTCCAGGAGCCGCTGCCCGCCGAGCTCGACGCCGTGCCCGTGGCGATGAAGGCGATCGTGCCGCCGCGCGCGCCGCGACCGGCCCGCGATCGCTCGCGACGCATCGGCGGGCTGCAGACGCTGGCCATCGCCGCCGTGGGCGGCGCGATCGGCGCCGTCATCGCGCTGCCGCTCAAGGACGTCACCGCTCGGTGCCCGCCGGCCCAGGAGGGCCAGCTGATGTGCACGCTGCAGAAGGCCTGGGCCCCGGCCCTGACCACCGTCACGCTGTGCGCGTTCGCCGCCGTGGTGCTGTTCGGCCTGATCGCCGGTGCGCCGGCCGCCCTGCGCCGCTTCCGCGCCTGGCGCGGCGCGGCGGTGGCAGCGCCGCCCCCGTTCGAGCAGGACGCCCGGCTGGCCGCCGCCAGCTGGGGGCTGACGTACACCGACGTCGCCGGCCCGCTGCGCAAGCCGGTCTGGCACGACGAGCAGTCCGACGGCCCGCGGTGAGACGGGCGGCTGGGCGCGTGGACGCTGCGCTGGCCGTAGCGCCTACGCTCCGTGGCTGATGACCGCCGCCCGCGCTGCCGGCTGGATCCTGCTGGTGGCCTGCGCCGTCGCGCTCGGCGCCTGTGGCGGCGGGTCGGGTGAGCAGGCCGAGGTCTCGACGTTCCGCGAGGCCGACCCGGCGGCCTGGAAGGTGTCGGTGCATCCGCTCGGCCGCGGTCGCTTCGAGGCCCGCAACGTGCAGTTCACGCCCGATGGCCTGCGGCTCGTCATGCCCCAGGGCTCGCTGAACGGCGGCGAGCTGCAGTCGACGTCGCTGTTGGGTTCGGGCACGTACCGCGTGCGCATGCGCGCCTCGGCCGCCCAGGGCTCGATCAGCGCCTTCTTCCTGTACGTGCACGACGACGCCACCGACACCAGCGACGAGCTCGACTTCGAGATCCCCGCGGTGCCGGTCGGCGAGTCCAACCGGGTGCTGGTCACCGTGTGGCGGATCGGCTCCAAGCAGCCGGTGGCCCAGCGCGTCGTGCCGCTCGACTTCGACCCCGCGGCCGCGCTGCACGACTACGAGCTGGAGCGCGACGGCGGCGACGTGGTCTTCCGCGTGGACGGCCAGGAGGTCTTCCGCTCCGACCAGGCGCCGACCCAGGACCTGCGTCCGATCTTCAACGCCTGGTACCCGACCTGGCAGGACCCGACGGTGCCGCCCGCGCCCGGCGAGGTCACCGTCGATCGGTTCGAGTTCCAGCCGTAGGTGGACGGCACGCCTAGCATCTGTGTCGTGACCTTCGCTGCGGCTTTGCGCCGCGCCCTTCGCCCGTCGTCCCACGGCGATTAGTCGCGTCGTCACCCGGGTCCTCGCCAAGCTCGAGCCTGGCGGTGCCCAACTGTCGGCCCTGCGGGTCGTGCGCGGCCTGGAGGCCCATGGGATCGCGTCGCGCGTGCTCGTCGGCTGGGCCTCGCCGGAGGGGCTCGCGCTGGCCGCGCGGATGGGCGTCGCGGTCGAGGTCTACGGCGTCCACGGCAACCTGCAATGGCGGGCCGATCCCGGGTTCGCCGCGTGGCTCGGACCGCGGTTGCACGATGCCGCGCTCGTGCACGCACACATGTTCGGGGGCTGGTGGGCCGCCGCGCAGGCGCTGCCCGACGGCGTGCCGCTGGTGGCCAGCGAGCACAACGCGCTGGTCTGGCCGGGGGCCGAGCCGATGGCCGAGCTGCGCGACGGGCTGCGCCGTGTCGATGCGTTCTACGCCCACGGTCCCGGTGCCCGCGAGGCGATCCTCGCGGCCGGTCTGGACGAGGCACGCATGCGCGTGGGCGTCTCGCCGGTGGCCGATCTCGACGGCCAGCCGTTGCCCGGGCTGCCCAAGCCGCGCATCGTGTTCGCCGGGCGTCTGCATCCCGACAAGGGGCCGGACGTCCTGCTCGAGGCGCTCGCGCTGCTGCCCGATGCGCCGATGGCGCTGCTGCTCGGCGAGGGCCCGTTGCGCGAGTCCTTGGCCGCGTCGATCGTCGGGCTCGGGTTGACCGAGCGCGTGCAGCTGTGCGGCTGGCAGGCCCGGCCCAGCGGCATGATCGCTGGAGCCAGCGTCCTGGTGATCCCCTCGCGCGACGAGTCGTGGTCGCAGACCGCCGTGCTGGGCATGGCCCGCGGCGTCCCGGTGATCGGCACCGACGTCGACGGCTTCCCGGCCACGCTGGCTGGGGGACGCGGCATCGTGGTTCCGGTCGAGGACCCCGTCACGCTGGCCGCCGCGATCGGCGATGTGGTCGAGGGCCGCCGAACGACGGACCTCCTGGCCGCCCGCCGCTACGCCTTGCAGTTCGCGCTGGATCGCGTGGTGGCCGAGTACGCCGCCGCCTACCGCGAGCTGGCGGACGTCACGCCCGACGACGGGCGCGACGAACCAGAGGAGATCCCGGCATGAGCGCCGTCGCTGGAACCGTCGATTGGACCGACCACGACGCGATCGCCCTGCACCTGCTGCGGCCGTTGCTGGATCACGGCGGGTACCTGCCCTGGAGCTCCGGGGCGATGCGCCCGTCGGGCCTGGTGACGATCTGCAACGAGATCGTCCTGGGTGGTCGCCGGCGGGTGGTGGAGCTTGGCGCGGGGGCCAGCACGCTGCTGCTGGCCCGGCTGCTGCGCTCGCTGGATGATGGCGGGCGGTTGGAGGCGATCGAGCACGACGAGCGCTGGGCCGCGTGGGTTGGTGAGCGCCTGGCCCGAGAGGGGTTGGCGGACGTCGCGCGGGTGACCCTCGCGCCGCTCGGTCCGCACCCTGCGGCGATGGGCGAGTTGTCGTGGTACGCACCCGACGCGCTCGCCGCGGCGGTGAACGGCGAGCCCATCGACCTGCTCATCGTCGACGGCCCGCCTGCGTACGCGGACGGCGCCGGCCTGGCCCGGTATCCCGCGCTGCCCGCGCTGGCGGAGTCGTTGACCGATGATGCCGTCGTCGTCCTGGACGACGTCATCCGCGACGGCGAGGCCACGATCCTGGCGCGCTGGGAGGCCGAGACGGAGTACCGGTTCGAGCGTCGCCTGCTCGAAGCGATCGCCGTCGGCCGTCGCGCGCCCGCCGGCGCCGCCTGACGCCCCGGCCGCGCGGAGATCAGCCGATCGTCACCTGCGCCTTGTCGAACGCGACAAACCCGCTGTAGTCCTTGCCGACCCGCTCGAACGAGGCGGGGTAGGGCTCGGGATAGCTCCAGGCTGCGTCATGGTGCGTCGACCCGCTCGCCGTGATGTCGTGGTACTGCGCATCGCCCTTCCACGGGCAGTTGTACGGCGTCGAGCTGTCGCTGAACATCTCCGAGTTGAGCGACGAGGGCGGAAAGTAGTAGTTGCCCTCGATCGTGATCAGGTCCGCCTCAGCCGCATCAGCCACGACGACACCATCAATCGTTGCCTGCATGTCTCCCGCTTTCCGTTGTCGATCTGGATACGCCGACCGCGGTCGCCACGATCAGCGAGCACGATCGGCACTGTGCAAACTTGGGGATTCACCGTGAGCCAGGCTGGGTTTCACGGAGGCCTTGATCTGACCCTGTTTCGGTGGAGTCGGGACGCTGGAATCCGGCGGCCTGGTTGGAGTTCGTCAGTGCAGTGTGACGGCAGCCGAGCGCCGGCGGCAGGGGCGATTCCAATCACCGCGCTCAAGCAGGGTCGCGGCGAGCTGTCGTTCGCGCTCGTTCGGCAGGCCGGAGAGGCTGGGCTGCGTCGAGCTCCCCGCGGTCTCGGCCAGCTCGGTCTGGCTGTACACCGCGATCGGCCGGCTCGTCACCGTCGAGAACTGACAGCGCGTCGTGCCGCGCCACGCTGCCACGCTGCGGTGCGCTCGACCTCGTTGAAACCATAGAGGTGCAGCCCGGCCACCGGCCGGTCGGCGGGCGCCGCGGCGAGCAGGCCGGCGACTAGCGTGTCGGGGCGGAACTGGCGGTGGGCGAGCAGTGTCAGGACGGACCGTGTGTTGCCGCGCATGAAGGACAGCGCGCCGCCGACACCGATGCGCGCGCTCATCTCGATCAGCCGTGAGCGGCGCACTCGCTCCGGACGATGCTGCCGAACCCGTGCAGTCGCAGGTAGTCGACGGCGCCCTCCGAGCCGCGTTGGAACTGGAGGCTTCGATAGCCGCCCCATCGTGGTGACGACACGGCAGCGGCGCTGGCCGCTGCGTGTTGCCCGCGCACCTCCTTTCGCCGCGACGAACATTGGAGCGCTAAAGAGCACTTGCGCAACGCTCTGCTAACCGGTAATCGTTCCCGCCTTCGGGGATCGGCGCAGGGAGGCAACCGTGGAGGGCTACATCGGTCGGCGCGTGCTCATCGCAGGCGTGATGGCCTTTGGTATCGGCCTGTCGGCGATCCCGGCGCGGGGCGCCGGTGCCCCGAACACAGAGATTCCCGCCGCGGATCAGAAGCAGATTGACCAAGCTCGCGCGGAGGCGGCTGCGCGAGACGCGGCCCGACGTACGCCGGAGGCAGCAAGGAGACGAGCAGCCTCACGTGCAGCGTACGTCGGTATCGGAGACGACGAGGCCCGATCGGTCGCGCAAGTGGCACTGGGGCCGACCGCTTTCGATAGCTCCGGCGCGGAGCTAAAGGTGCCGGAGGGTCATCGCGTGGCCGAATTTGATGACGAGAATACGGCGGTTATCAAGGACGCAACGGATGACGAGGCCCCCCGGCTGCTCGCCGTCTCGAATACCCCATGCAGCTGATGAAACGGCGAATTCCCCTGATGGCGGTCGCCTCGCTCGCGATCGCCGCCGCGTTGGCCGGTTCTGGAGTCGCTTCGCCATCGCCAGAGTGCGTTCCAGGGAAGTCCGCGAGCCTCTCCGGGCGGATCGTCTTGGCCCGTGGACAGCTAGCGTTCGTGAGCCCGCGTCAAGGCGGCTACCCACTGTACGGCTGCTTCGCGGGCGGTGAGGGCCCGATCTTCGCGGCGTTCTCGCGTGGTTGGTTCCCGAGGCCGGCGCTCGATATCGACGGTGATGTCTTCGGTTTCACCTCGTTCACCGCCGACGGCCTGGAGATCGTCTCCTATGAGGCAGCCGACAACGGCTTTCAGTACCGGTTCCAAGTGCTACCTCGCCGCGTAGGCGGGCTACGCATCAGAGGTCAGGACCGATTGGTGGCCTGGATCACCTGCGGCCGCTATGTCGACTACCGCAGCGACAACTTCAGGCCGAATCCGAACCCTGACTGCCGCCGAAACAGCCACTCGCTGAAGCGAGTGTTCATCGGGGTGCCAGGACAGGAGAGTTCCCATCTCATCGCCTTGGGGCGCACTATCGATCCTCACCGCCTCGAGATTCACGAGAACACGCTGACGTGGAGGAATCGCGGCCATGTGCAGCGGTTCGTTCTGCCGCCTCCAGCGGTCGAGTGAGGTCTACGCGGCCAGATGAGCGGCGTACCCGGAGCGCAGCGCTGATTCAGGAGCGATCGACGCCGTCGAATGCGGCGTCGAGAACTGGCCCCCGCGCTAGGTCGCGCTCGAGGTCGACGAGCACGACACAAACGCGCTGTATGCGCCGGGCGGCGTGGCCCATGTATCTTTGCTGGTGGTGCGCTGCGGCACGGGCGGGGCCGGTCACCGACTCGTGATGGTCCGCGTCGGGGCCCGGCAAGCCGACGACCAGCTCGTCGGACCGCTTGCGTCCGCGCAGAGGGTCCGGGGTTCGACTGCATGGCGTAGCCGTCTCATCGAGGCGGGCGGTCGCGTTGGCTAGCGCTGTTCGCGCGAAGCAGCAGCGAGGCATGTCCTGCATCTGCACGCTCGTCGGCCATAACGCCAAAGGTGCGTAGCTGCAGGCATCCACGCCGGCGCGTCCGGCGTCACCCATCAAGTCAAGGCGCCGAGAGTGGGGTCGCGGCCACGAAAGGTGCGATCTAGCCCTGTCGGTCGGACTGCCACTCGGCGAAGGTGCATCGCTGCCTTGAAGCCGCTCGTCCGCTCTGGTCGATGCGGACGCCTTCCGAGCGGAGGACTTCTCGCACCCGGGCGGCGTTGGCTGGCACCCCCGGACCCGCGGGCCGGAATCCGTCGGGTACGAAGCCGTCTGCTCTCAGGACTCGGTACACGTGGGGGACCCGATCGCCCTCTCTGCGCAGCCAGCTTCCGATCGCCTGTGCGGCTTGCGGGCTGCCGCCGGCGATGGCGACGTCCTTGTAGGCGGTCCATCGACCCGTTGGGACGGCCGAGATGAAGGCGTTTGCTCGACGAAAGTCGATCGGGGTCATGGCCGGATGATATGAAGGTCGCCGTGATTGGGAGACGTCGCTGCAGTGCAGGCTGTGAACGGCTGATCGAGGAGGCCTTGTGAGCGCGATCTGGCGAAGGGACTCGGAGGAGTGGCGGCCGCTACTTCCGTCCGGTTTCGCGAGCGAGGCGGTCCTGCACGACCTGTCGAGGACGCGCCGCATCTGCTGCCGTTGTCGGGCGATCCCGCGCGGGGAGATGCCGGCCTGGGTCAGGTTGTGGCTGAAGGCCCAAGACGTGAACTGAACGCCGCGATCGCTATGCATCACCAGGCCGTCGCGGTCGGGCCGCCGATGGGTGGCCATCCCCAGCGCGTTGAGGACGAGGCTGGTGGTCTGGGTGGAGTCGATCGACCAGCCCACGACCTTGCGGCTGAACGTGTCCAGCACCACGCAGCAATAGACCTTGCCCTCGCGCGTGGAGTGTTCGGTGATGTCGGTGACCCACAGCTCGTTGGGACGGTCGCGGCGGAACTGGCGCCCGACCAGGTCCAGCGACGTGACCGTATGCAGCTTGGCGCCACGTGGCAGCCGCCGCCGCGGCAGTCCCTTGAGCCCAAGTTGGCGCATGATGTCCCCCACGGCGCAATGGCCGACGCTGATCCCGCGCCCGAACTTCAGCTCAGCCGTGACGCGCAGCGCGCCGTAGGTGCCGCTCGGTCCCGGCTACGCGGACCTGATCGCCGTTGAGGCCGATGGCCGCCTCGCGATCATCGAGATCAAGCTGCGGCGTAACGCGGAGGCGCGTCGGGCGGTGGTCGCCCAGGTCCTGACGTACGCGGCCTATCTGAAGGGCATCGATGTGCAGGCGCTTGAGCGGGATGTGCTCGGCTCCCACATCGCCCAGCGGCCGTTTCTGTCGCTGACTGAAGCTGCCGTCGAAACCAGCCCGGCTCAGTTCAGGCAGACAGTGAGCACCGTGAGCGAGTTGTTGATGGTCTTGGTCGCGTAGCGCTCCTGTTCGACGAGCGACGCGAGCCAACTCTTGATCGTGGCCGTATCGAGTTTGGTGAGGCGGACGTGGTCGAGGGTGGCCATCCGCTTGACGCCATGCAGCCGATAGTCGTTGTGCGTGCCTGGCTCCAGGTACGGCCGACGCTAGCGCAGCCAGCGCACGTAGAACTCGCCGAACGTCTCGCGCGAAGGCGGTGCCACCTCGCCGCGTGAGACCGCGACGATCATCTGTTCTCGCGCGCGTCTGGCGGCGCGCTGGCTCGTGAACCCCCGCTTGGTCGCGCTGCGGCCGTTCGCAGATCGGTACTTGAAGTAGAAGCGCGTTCCCTGCGCCGTTTCGTAGGCGTAGATGCCTCGTTCGCTACCCATCGATGCTCCTCGTCGAGTCGCCGTTTGTTCTCAAAGGCGTTCTCACAAGGCGGATCTCGAGGACGGCAACCCCCAAGCAAACTCGTGCCAGCAAACAAAAAGCCCCGTCAGAGCGGGGCTTTTCGTCTATGCGCCGGAGAGGACTTGAACCTCCACGAGCTATTCGCTCACAAGGCCCTCAAGACGATTTCGCGGCTGTTCGGTGCTTCAAAGCCCCGCTGGAATGCGGGTTTCCGTCGGCAGTCAAAGACGGATTAGACGGGTTTGGCAACGTAGATGTTGCCAAATCTGTTGCCACGACTCTGTTGCCACACCTTTGTTGCCGCGCAGCAACGATCGAATGGTGCTCCGACGAGCTTCGCGATTAGAGCGCTGACTGGGGCTCAACCGCCGACGATTAGGCCGCCGACGAAGGTAAGCGCCAACGACTGCGGGGGATGTCTCGTCAGCGGATGAAGGACGCGCCGACCCACCGGCTGGAACGGCGACGCGGAGCCGCCCCGTTCAATATCAGCGCAGAGCACGTCAAGCAAGAACGCCCGCACGCTCGCCGCCCTCGCGGAGGACCATCTCCGCCACGTGCGGCGGCACTTCCTCGTAGCCGTCGAACTGCATCGTGTAGGTCGCGCGCCCCTGCGACATCGAGCGCACGTCGGTCGCGTAGCCGAACATCTCGCTCAACGGGACGCGAGCGGTGACGGCCAGCGCGTTGCCGCGCCGGTCCTGCCCCTCGATGCGGCCGCGGCGACGCGAGAGGTCGCCGATGACGTCGCCCAGGAAGTCCTCCGGGGTGACGACCTCGACCGAGAAGATCGGCTCCAGAAGCACCGGGTTGGCGCGACGGGCGGCCTCCTGGAAGGCCTCACGGCCGGCCAGACGGAAGGCGATCTCCGAGGAATCGGTGTCGTGGTACTTGCCGTCGGTCAGCGTCACGCGGACGTCGACCATCGGGTAACCCCCGAGAATTCCCTCCCGGTAGACGTCCTCGCAGCCCTTCTCGACGGCCGGGATGAACTGGATCGGAACCGAGCCGCCCTTGATCGACGAGTCGAACACAAAGCCCTCGCCGGGCGCCGGCTCCATGTTGATGTAGACGATGCCGAACTGGCCCGAGCCACCCGTCTGCTCGACGTGGCGACCCTCGACCTTCGTCGCGGTGCCCTTGATGGTCTCGCGGTAGGAGACCTGCGGGCGGCCGACGTTGGCCTCGACCTTGTACTCACGGCGCATGCGGTCAACCAGCACCTCGAGGTGCAGCTCGCCCATGCCCGAGATCTCGGTCTGCCCGGTCTCCTCGTTGGTCTGGACCTGGAACGTCGGGTCCTCCTCGGCCAGACGGCCCAGGGCGACCGACATCTTCTCCTGGTCGGACTTCGTCTTCGGCTCAACGGCCACCTTGATGACCGGCTCGGGGAAGTCGAAGGTCTCCAGCTCGATCGGCTTGTCGATCGCCGCCAGCGTGTCGCCCGTGATGACCTTCTTGATGCCGACCGCCGCAGCGATGTCGCCCGCGTACACCTCCTGGACCTCCTCGCGATCGTTGGCGTGCATCATCAGGATGCGGCCGATCCGCTCGCGGTTGCCCGTGGAGACGTTGAGGATGCTCGTGCCCGCCTCGAGCTTGCCCGAGTAGACGCGGAAGTAGGTGAGCTTGCCGACGAACGGGTCGGCCATGATCTTGAAGACCAGCGCCGCGAACGGCGCGCTGTCGCTCGTCTCACGAGTCTCCTTGTCACGGTTGACGCCGACGGTACCGACGGCTGGGGCGACGTCCAGCGGGCTGGGCAGGTAGTCGAGCACGGCGTCGAGCAGGGGCTGCACGCCCTTGTTCTTGAACGCCGAGCCACACAGGACCGGGTTGATCTCCAGCGCCAGCGTGGCCGTGCGGATCGCGGCCTTCAGCTGCTCGCTCCCGATCTCGCCGAGCCTCGGGTACGTCTCAGCCAACCCTTCATCAAAGACGGCAACCGCGTTGATGAGCGCTTGACGAGCGGCATCGGCCTTCTCGACCAGCTCGGCCGGGATGTCGACGACCTCGATGTCCTTGCCCAAGTCGTCGAGGTACCGGATCGCCTTCATCTCGACCAGGTCGACGATGCCGATCAGGTCGGACTCGGAGCCCCACGGCAGCTGGATCGGGACCGCGTTGGCGCCCAGGCGGTCGATCATCGTCTCGACCGAGCGGTCGAAGTCCGCGCCGATGCGGTCCATCTTGTTGATGAACGCGATGCGGGGGACGTGGTACGTGTCGGCCTGACGCCACACCGTCTCGGACTGCGGCTCGACGCCGGCGACCGAGTCGAACACGGCGACGGCGCCGTCCAGGACGCGCAGCGAGCGCTCGACCTCGACCGTGAAGTCCACGTGGCCGGGCGTGTCGATGATGTTGATGCGGTGATCGCGCCACTCGCAGGTCGTCGCCGCGGACGTGATCGTGATACCCCGCTCCTGCTCCTGCTCCATCCAGTCCATCGTGGCCGCGCCCTCGTGGACCTCACCGATCTTGTAGGTGCGGCCCGTGTAATAGAGGATGCGCTCGGTCATCGTCGTCTTACCGGCGTCGATGTGCGCCATGATCCCGATGTTTCGGGTGTTCTCGAGGCTGAACTTGCGACGAGAGCACTGTGTGACGCGACGGGGCGCCTCGACTTCAACGGATCGGGCTTCGCTTTCCGACGGCACGAGTGGTTGTCCCGTCTCGGCCGGCCACCACAGCTCTTCGTTAGCGGCGGACTCGGGCCAATCTGACAAGATTCGGCGAGCCTCGGCCTTGAGCTCGAGGATCGACGCCTCCGAAAGCTCCCAGGGCGAACCCGCCCCAGAGAAGAGCTCACGAGCGCTCCTCGTGTACTGCTGAAGGAACGCCTCAATCGCAGCGCTATCGGGTCGTCGTGACACTGCCTTCTCCCGCGGCTTTCCGCTCCAAGTATTGACAAAGGACTGTTCCGGCAGTCGCGGCAGCGACTTCTCGAAACGTCTCTTCCTTTCGGGTCTCGGCGATGCCGCCCTGGTCGATCACGAACCTCCGAAATATCGGAGCCCGATACAGCGACGCACACAACATCTCTGCGACCTGCGCATTCAATGGTCGCGGGTCAAGTTCTTCGGACGCGAGGTAAATGAGATCGATGTGGCTCATGAACTTGGCAGCCTCAGGGCCGATCGCGGACATGAACTCGTGGAGACGTAGCTCGTCGGACATGACGATCAGGTGCGGCGGCATGTGACGGTCAATGGATGCTGGCCGGCCGTTGAGCACGACCTAACTCCTCAGGCTCATTGCTAGACGCCAAGCGAACGCGGGCTGCGCTGCGATCCCCGCCGCAATCGCGATCGCGATGAGAAGGCGCGGGATGCCGTGGGTGCTGCTTCGAAGAAACACCTCAGCCCACGCAGCGCCTGCTCCCAGCGCAACGACCGTTAGTACCGCAGCTGCTTGCACGGACAGCCGTCGTGCTTCGGGAAGAAGTCGAACCGGAACCACCGTATTCGAACTCAGGCTGATCGCAACGCTCAGGGCCGCAAACATCAGGCTCTCCACGGTCAAGAGAAGAGTCAGGCTCGCGGCATATGTCAGATCAGGCTGGCTCACGCCTCACCACACCGGTTCCGTCCAGTGATACGGCTGACCTTACGCGGTGAAGAATACTCGTTCGGACAGGGCGAGGCGCTGGAGGCTGGGCAGGCGCGGCGTCATTTCTGCTTGGTCGTTGGGCAGCGGACAAGCCGGTGCGCCAGACGGTCTCAACGAGGCGTTCGTCGATTCCCACCGAATGGGGTCGAGCCGCGCAAGCTTTCTGGCAGGGGTCGAAGGGCCAGGCGTCTTGGGTAGCTTCAGCCGACGGATTCCTCTATGAGATCTGCCGCCCTAAGTCGGTGAGCTCAAACCACATGCGGGTCCGCAGGGGCAGTAGGTCTGGGAACTCACGTACCAGGTCAAGCAAGTGGGAGTTGCAGATGATCTCGGTGGGCCTCGGACTGCCCTCGTATTGGCCGCATGTGGCATACGCAAAGGTGTCTGTTCGATCGTCGGTCTTTGCGCTGTGCAGGTCGCCGAGGTCGACAGGTACTTGGCCTGTCTTGATCTGCACGATCGCGCGCCTCCTGCTCTGGCGATGAATCATCGACCACTCGTATGCAGGCGTATCGCGTTGACGTGCGCGCGGCAACGCCACGAAGTTGCGCGCGACTTGTAGCCAGACATATACGAGATCCTCGACGTCATAGGGGTCGAGGTGGCTGGTCAGTACGTCAAGCGGGGTCAGCTGCAACGGCGGTAGAGGATTTCCGCGGAGGCGGGCCCATAGAAATGCAGACATCTGGCGGCTGCCGGGGTCTCGGATGCGACTGAAGCTCATCCCCGTCCCGGTAAACGCGCGGATCACTGAGCCAGGTACTTCGAGGTCGTTCAGCGGGCGCGGCGCCCACACGACATCGCGTACTTGGTGGACGTCAACCGCCTTCGCCGCTTCGCTGCCGTCGTATCGGTAAGGGCCGATGATCTGACCGAGGAGGTACCGGCCGTGGGTATCGCGGGTCCAGACGAAATCGCCGACTACGGCCTGGGAGCCAAGACGTTCGATGTTCTGCGCGGCGCCATCGCCCCAGCCCGGCTCGGGCCTCGCGCGGGCTGCCTGCGCCGCCTCATCGACCGTCGTGGAGGGGCCGAGTTCGTCCATCCGCCATCCGATGCCGACCAAACCGCGTCGGAGGCAGTGATCGACCTGCGCTTCATGGTCAACGTGTGGGAGCGTCGATCTGAGTTTGGTTCGCCAGATAACGGCTTGCGGATCCGGTCCGTCCGCAGAAGTCAACGTGGCGCGGCTGACGCTCACTTCGTTGCAGCCGTGCAGTCGCGGCCGAACCTAGCTCGCGGCCCAAGCACGGCCGGTCGGCGTTAGTTCGTACATTGCGTGGGTCCGCCGCATGAAGGGGACCCGACGACCGAAGGTCCAGTTTCCTGCAGGAGGCGAAGCGCCCGAGTCGACCAACAGTTGGATCCAGACGTCGCGGTGGACGGCGCCACCGCGATTGTCGATCTCTCGAAGAATACGCTTCATGCTTGGTACCCCCTGAGGTCTCCTCTGCGCTGGGCCTGCCAGAACGCGTGGTTAAGCATGGTTGATGTGTCGTCTTCTCGGGCGATAACGACCACCTTGTTCCACACTCCAGGGGCGCGGACTCGCTGGCCGTACATCTCGGTCCGGAATCCCTCTTTGTAGATGGCTGGAAGGGAATCGCTCGGGCCAAACATTCGACGGCTGCCGTCCAAGCCACGAATCACGGCCAGCAACTCGTTGGTTTCGGCATAGTCGTCTGTCTCCAAGAATTCTACGAGGGGTGTACCTGGGCGCCCCGCGGAGAGGAACGCGACGACGTAGCGGCGATCCTTTCCCCACTTGTTTTCTCGTTCGGTGAAGCCAAGGCCGATGCGAACAGGGCCGAGTCCGGTCACCGACGACTCATAGATGCGATATGGGTCGTAGCTCTCTTCATAGTCCGGCCATCGAAACCGAGCGTCGGTTCGCTCGCCGACAAGTGTCCAGTCGGAGGGCAGGCCTACGCTCTCCGGCGGTTGCCCTCGCACGGCCATGTGCTCAGTGGTCCCGTCTGGTCGATGAACGATTTCGGGCTCTCGGTAGCCCTGGCCGGCTAGCGCCGCGATCACTCCGCCGAGGTCGGCGTCTTGTACTCCGCGAGTCGTCACGTCGAACACGAGACTAATCTCCCGACTAGGAATCTAGTGCGGATACTAGTACCACACTAGTTCCCTATCAACTGCTGCATTGATCGAGTGCGGTGCCGGCACCGGAAGTGGCCCGGCCTTCTGAGACTCAGGGCTACCTTTGTTGAACCCAGTTTCGGAACTGGTCGCGCAGCGCGCTAGATGCCGGCCGCCGCTGCTCGTGCGGCCGCGAGGGCGTCGGCTAGGAGGCTCTCGGCCGCGGCGACAGGCAGTTGGTGTAGAGCTTGCGAGTAGGTGTCGCCTTCCAGGTCGGAGCGCTGCGAGCGGCGGCTGCGGCGCCCGGCCGCCTTGCGCTCCTCGGCCTTGTCGCGGCGAGTGCGCATGATGTGCACGACGCAGTCGTCGAGGTAGTCCAGGTCGGGCAGCTTGACCGCGAGTGCCTCGGAGATCCGCACGCCGGTCCCGATGAGGAAGTCGGCCAGGTCGACGTAGTGGGGGGCGCACGCGTCCAGGTAGCGGTCGATCTCGCCTTTGCTCTCGCGCAGCCAGTCGCGTTCGATCTGGTCCTCGGACACGCGCTCGACCAGCCGGGCGTAGTTCTGGGAGACCTTGCCGGCGCGCACCATGTCGGTCAGGAATGACGACAGGGCGCCGATGGCGTTGTTGACAGTCTTGGCCGACAGGTCGGCGTCGTCGTCCAGCCACAACGTGACGGCGTTGTCGATCGTGTCGTAGTCCAGCTTGCGCAGCGTCAGCGCGCCGAACACGGGCTCCAGCCGCTTGAAGAAGTGGTCCTCATAGCCGTCTCGGGTGCCCTGGGTGATCGATCGCTTGTTAGCCAGCCAGGTCGGATAGGCCACCGCGAAGGTCTCCGCGCTGTGGACCCGTTCGCCGCGCAGAGCCTCGGCCATACGCCGGGTGCGGTACTCCTTGGCCTCGTCCTTGGAGGCCAGGCCTTTCTTCCATTCCTTGACGCCGTTGCTGGAGACCCACATGCAGCGGAAGCGGATGTCGCCGCTCTTGAGCGTGTACCAGTAGACGCCCGGGACGTCGGTGGCGCCGCTTGAGGCGCCGGCGAATGACGTCGTCTGGCGCTTCCTGGGGGGCTGCTTGATGGCCATTTTCGTGCTCCGGATCCGCGATCTCGGTTGCCCCGGCGGTTGACCCAGAGCGCAGACATTGTAGAGCAAAACGGCCTCCTGAACGACGAAAACCCCGTATTCACGGGGTTTTCGCGTATGCGCCGGAGAGGACTTGAACCTCCACGAGCTATTCGCTCACAAGGCCCTCAACCTTGCGCGTCTACCAATTCCGCCACCGGCGCTCGAGGGCGGCAGCGATGGTAGCGATATTGCTTCCGTCCAGGCGCGTCTCTACAGTGTGCGAACACATGTTCCCCCTTGACCACCCAACGCCGTGAGGAGCGAGACCATGGACCTCACCAAGCGCCAGCAGGAGATCTTCGACTTCATCAAGTCGTACTCCGCCAAGCACGGCTACCCGCCGACGGTGCGCGATATCGGCAAGGCGGTTGGGCTGGCGTCGTCGTCGACGGTGCATGCCCATCTGGCCAACCTCGAGAAGGTCGGGCTGCTGCGGCGGGACCCGTCCAAGCCGCGGGCGATCGAGCTGCTGGACCGCGCGGTCGACAGCGTGCGCAACTTCGTCAGCTCGGACGGGCGGCTGCCGCTCGTGGGCTCGGTCGCCGCCGGTCAGCCGATCCTCGCGGAGGAGAACATCGAGGACACGATCACCGTGCCCGCCGAGGCGGGCGGTGACCATGGCGAGTTCGTGCTCCACGTGCGCGGGGACTCGATGGTCAACGCCGGGATGCTCGATGGCGACATGGTCGTCGTGCAGCCGCAGGACACCGCACGCGACGGGGAGATCGTCGTTGCGCTCGTGGGCGAGGAGGCGACGGTCAAGCGGTTCTTCCGCGAGAGCGACCACATCCGCTTGCAGCCCGAGAACGACCGGATGGAGCCCATCCGCACGCGCGAGGTGCAGATCGTCGGGAAGGTCGTGGGACTTCTGCGGGTGATCACATGACGATGCTGTCGCTGTTGGACGGCATCGAGCGGCCGTCGATCCTGGGCTACGACCGGGATGACGAAGACCGCAGCGCGCCGAGCGTCGGCGGGGAGCCGACGCTCGACGAGGTGCTGACCGGAACGTGGGAGGCGCTGCTGGTCGGCCGCGCCGCCACGTGCCTGATGTGCGAGGCCCCGATGGAGGCCCGCTTCTCCGCCGGTCATGTGCCGGTGGGTGGCCGCTGCACCAGCTGCGGCACCGAGCTGTCCTAGGCGGAGATCGCCGGCTCGGCGCGCACGGCGCCGGGTTCGAACAGCCGGTAGTTGCCGATCAGCTCCACCTTGGTCGTCTCGGGTGGGACGTCGCACCGCTCCTTCAGCGCCGCGGTGAACGCCTTGAAGGCCGCCAGTTCCAGCAGTGGCGCGGGCTCCTCGCCTTCGGTAAAGGCAAGGTGGACGAAGCTGACGCCGTCGTCAAGGCGCATCGTCGCGTACCCGAAGCCGGTCGGCGCGACCGCCGACAGCTCCTCGTACACCGCGCGGACGCGGGCCTCGTTCTCGTCGGCGTGGTCGGGCTGCACCCGATAGCGAACCATCACGGTCCTCATTGCTGGACTCCTTCGGTGGTGGGGATGGGAACGACAGGGATGGCGCCGACGACCGTGCGCCGGCGGCTGGGCAGGACCGCGCCGGCCAGGGCGCCGAGCAACGCCAGCCCAGCGGCCACCGCGATCGCCGGGCCGAAGCCGTCGGTGAAGGCCAGCGGCGACGCGTAGCTGCCGGCGCCGGCGAACACCGCGACCGCCACCGCGATGCCGAAGACGCCGCCGAACTCGCGGGCCACGCTGCCCACACCGGCGGCCTTGCCGAGATCCGACACGCTGACCGCGCCGACGACCGCGTTCTGCGCGGCCGGGATCGCCATCGACACGCCGACGCCCGCGAGGATCAGCGGCACGACGATCGAGCCGTAGCTCATACCGGGCTCGGCAGCCAAGGCGATCCACAACGTCGCGCCGGCCTGCAGCAACAGCCCGCCGACGATCAGCGGTCGCTCGCCGATCCGGTCGGCCAGCGTGCCCGCCACCGGCGCCACGGTCAGGAAGGTGATCGTCCACGGGATCAGGCGCAGGCCGGTCGCCAGCGCGTCGTAGCCCATGACCGTCTGCAGCAGCTGCGCGTAGAAGAACACGCCGGTGAACAGCGAGCCGAAGATCAGGAACATCGCCACGTTGCCGGCCGAGAATCCGCGCGAGCGGAACAGCCGCAGCGGCATCATCGGCTGCGGCGCCCGCTGCTCCCACACGACGAACCCAGCCAGGAACGCGACGCCCAGCACCAGCGCAGCGACGACCTCGACGCTGCCCCAACCAGCCTGCGACGAACGCACCAGACCCCACACGACGCCGAACGCGCCCGCGGTCACCAGGCACAGCCCGGGCAGGTCCAGCGCGGTGTCCGAGCCGTAGCTCTCGCGCATCCGGCGCAGCGCCAGCGGCGCCGCGATCAGGCCGATCGGCACGTTGAGCCAGAACACCCACTGCCAGGCCAATCCCTCGACGATCGCGCCGCCGATCAGCGGCCCGCTGGCCACCGCCAGCCCGGTGATCGCGCTGAAGATGCCGATCGCCGCACCGCGCCGCTCGGGTGGGAACGCGGCGCTCAACAAGGCGAGCCCCAGCGGCATCAGCAACGCCGCGCCCGCGCCCTGCACGGCTCGCGCGGCCACCAACCATCCAACGTCGGGCGCCAACGCACACGCCGCCGAGGCCACCGCGAACAGCGTCAGGCCCGCGGCGAACATCCGCCGCCGACCGAGCCGGTCGCCCAACGCCGCCGCCGGCAGCATCAGCACGGCGAACGCGAGGTTGTAGGCGTTCACCGTCCACTCCAGTTGCTCGACCGACGCACCCAGGTCGAGGCGGATCGTGCTCAGGGCCGAGGCGACGACGAGCGTGTCGAGCGCCGCCATCAACGAGCCGATCCCGGTCAGGACGACCACCCAGGCCGTCGTTCTGCGCGCATTCATCTCAGGCGTCCTTCCGCTGTGTGCTGCGTGGTCATCGCCTGCTCTGACGACCACCCCCGCGCGACCTCACCGGTGAGTTTTCGCCGCCCGCGCCGTCTGAGAACTCGACATCGATGTCCGCACCAGTCCCCATCGACCAACGCCTGCGCGAGGCGGCGCGGTCCGGTGACCCCTGCGCGTTCGAGCAGCTGGTCGCGCCGCACCGGCCCGATCTGGTCCGCTTCTGCACGCTGATGGTCGGCTGCCCGTTGCAGGGCGTGCACCTCGCGCGCGACACCCTCGACCACGCCCGCGAGACCATCACGGCCGCCGACCGGCCCGATCTCGAAGCCTGCTCGTCCACGCGCGTGTGGCTGCATCGCCTGGCCACCCGCGCCTGCCTGCGGCGCCTCGGCCCCGACGACCGATGACATTCGGCGCGCGCCGACGTCTACACAGAGCGACATGCCTCAGACCGCCACCAGCGCGCCCACCGAGGCCGCCCTCCTGACCGAAGCCGCCGCCGGCAGCGAGCCCGCCTTCCGCACGCTCGTCGAACCCCACCGCCGCGCGCTGGAGATCCACTGCTACCGGATGCTCGGCTCGGTCCACGACGCCGAGGAGATCGTCAACGACACGTTCCTGCGCGCCTGGCGCCACGCCGGCCGCTTCGACGGGCGCGCGGCGGTGCGCACCTGGCTGTACCGGATCGCCACGAACGCCTGCCTGGACGAGCTGCGCCGCCGCAAGCGCCAGCCGCCCGCCGCGCTGCAGCCCTATCCCGACGCGCTGGCCGACCAGGCCGCCGAGCCGATCTACGACCCCGCCGCCCGCTACGCCCAGCGCGAGGGCATGGAGCTCGCGCTGCTGGCGGCCATCCAGCAGCTGCCCGGTCGCCAGCGCGCCGTGCTGATCCTGCGCGACGTGCTCGGGTGGACCGCCCCCGAGGTCGCTCAGACGCTGGAGATGAGCACGGTCGCCGTCAACAGCGCGCTCCAGCGCGCCCGCGCCACCATCGACGCCCGGCGTCCCGCGCCGACACCGAGCGGGGCGGGGCCGACCGAGCGGGCGCTGCTCAACCGCTACATCGACGCCTGGCAGCGCGACGACGTCGACGCGCTCGTCGCCCTCATGTGCCAGGAGGCCGAGATGGTCATGCCCCCGGGCCCCGACGTGATCGGCGCGGTCGACATCGCGGCGTTCTATCGGGCCCGCATCGCCGACGGCACGCTGGCCTCGATCGATCTGGAGCCCACGCGCGCCAACGGCCAGCCCGCGCTGATCATGCGCAAGCGCACCGACGCCGGCGAGCTGCTCTACGGCGTACTCGTCTTCACCGTCGACGAGGACGTCGTGATCAGCATCGAGGCGTTCCGCGACGCCGAGGCCACACCGCCGTTCGTCGACGCGCACCGCGCCTTGCGGGGCTTGCCGCCCGCGTCGACGCGTCGCTAGATTGGACGGCGCAGGCTAGGCAACCGCGGAGGTGCAAGGCCTTCGAGGAAAGTCCGGACATCACAGGGCAGGGTGGTCGCGCAGGCGACCCGGGGAAACCCGCGGGAAAGTGCCACAGAAATACACCGCCTACGTTCGGGGCTGCAGCTGCGTCCCGAGCCGGCAAGGGTGAAAAGGTGCGGTAAGAGCGCACCGGCGTCGCGGTGACGCGGCGGCCAGGCAAACCCCGCCCGATGCAAGACCAAGCAGGACCGTTCGCAGGCTGCCCGCCAAGGTCCAGGTCGGTCGCTCAGATGGATGGTTGCCCACGACAGAATCCGGCTTATCGGCCTGCTGTCGAGAAGCCCCGCTTCGGCGGGGCTTCTCTAGTTCCGGGGTCGATGTCAGCCGCGCGCGCTGGCCGCGGCGACCTGGCCCGGGCGGGCCTTGACGCCCCGCACGTGGACCACGCGAGCGGCGCTGAAGTTGCAGCCGTTGGCCTTCGCGCTGGCCAGCATCTCGATCGCGGTGTCCCACCACAGCTGGCCCTCGTCGAAGCGCCCGGCGGCGTCCTGGCGATCGCCCTCGGCGAAGGCCTGGTTGATCAGGTCGGCGGCCGCGGCGCAGTACGCGTCGAGGTTCCCGTTGCCCGTCGGATGGGTGCTGATCCGCTGCGCGTTGGCGTCGGTGGCGAGCGTCGCCGCGGTGCCCAGGCTGAGGGTGGTGGCGACGAGGGCGGCGGCGGTGCGGAGCTTGAGCAGTGGCATGACGGTGCACTCCTGACGGTCGGTGGATGCGACCTCTGGAGCGTCGTCGAGCGCGGGCCGCGCGTCTGTCGCGCGCGCGACACGCGGTGTGTCGACTCAGACGGGGCGCGACATACCCGGCCGCGACCAGATGTCCGCGCACTCCTCGCAGACGCTGCGTGGGATCACGCCCGCGCGCATCAGCAGGGCGAACACCTGGCAGCCCAGGCAGATGGCCAGCGCCGACTCCAGGAACGCCGCGAGGACGAGCAGGCCGGTGACGATCCACGCGGCGGTCGCCGCGTCCAGCACGTAGGCCAGCAGGACGGCGGCCAGCGAGAACGCCAGCCCCATCGCCTGGGCGAAGCGCTTGGGCGGACCGGCCACCAGCTTGGGCGCGCCCAGGCGCGGCGCGATCACCTTCGTGGCCAGCAGACCGAGCGGCGAGAACCGCGGTCCGGCCATCACCCGCAGCGCGAAGCCGATGGCCAGCACGATCAGCAGCCACCGCCATTGGGTGGCGATCGCGACGACGGCCAGCAGCACGACCCCGCCGGCGACGACGCGCGCGGCCTTCTCGTTGACGGGATTGGGGAACGTGAACATCGCGGGAATCGACGATAGCCCACCCTGCCAGTGGGGTAATCCGGGAACGAGAGTGCACGACGGCTGGGCCGCCCCGGGGGCGGCCCGGCCGTCACTTTTTGGGGCTTGCGCCGAAGGAGGATCGGTGCGAACATCTGTTCGTATGAACGTGGTCTGCGTCCATCTCCCGCGCTTCGCCCTGGCGGTGGCCGCGGGCGATCGCGCGACGCTGCTGCGTGAACCCGCCGCGCTGGCGCCCGAGCCGGGCCGCCAGCAGCAGATCGGCGAGGTCTCGCTGGCCGCCGAGGCGTTCGGCGTGCGCGACGGGATGCGGCTGGGGGAGGCCCTGGCTCGCTGCCCGCAGCTGGCGCTGATCCCGCCCGATCCGATGGGCGTCGCCGACGCGTGGGAGCGGGTGATCGGCCGGCTGGAGTCGGTCGGCGCCGCGGTCGAGTCCGAGCGCGCGGGCCTGGCCTGCTTCGACGCCAGCGGGCTGCGGCGGCTGCACGGCGGGACCTTCGACGCGACGCTGGAGGCCACGCGCCGCGCGCTGGGACGACCAGTGCGGCTGGGCGCCGGCCCCTCGCGCTTCACCGCGCTGGCCGCCGCGCATCGCGCGCGTACCCGCCGACCAGAGGTGGTCGGGGCCGATGCCGCGCTGTGGCTGTCGGGCGAGCCGGTCGGGCTGCTGGGCCTGCGCCCGCTGACCGCGGACCTGCCCGAGCCGCTGGAGCGCTTCGGGCTGACGACGCTGGGCGAGGTGGCGCGGTTGAGCCGCGGCCACCTGGCCGACCGCTTCGGCCCGGCCGGTCTGGCCGCTCACGCGCTGGTGCGCGGGCGCGACGAGGTGCCGCTGCGCCCGCGGATCGCGGGGGAGACGCTGGAGGAGTCGCTCGAGCTGCCGGAGGCCGGGTCCGGCGCCCAGCTGGAGCGGGCGCTGCACCTGCTCGTCGATCGGGTGCTGGCCCGACGCGAACGGCGCGGGCGCACGCTGCGCGCGGTCGCCCTGGCCGCGCGGCTGGTCGAAGGCGGGACGTGGCGCGAGCGCGTCGTGTTCCGCGAGGCGCTGGTTGATCCCTTGCGCATGCGCCTGGCCGTGGGGCGGCGGCTGGCGTTGCTGCCCGCGCCGGCCGAGTCGCTGCGCCTGAGCGTCGAGCGCTTCGGACCGCCCGGGGGCGATCAGCGTCCGCTGCTGGCCGACTCGGCCGAGGCGCGCGCGGGACGCCTGCGGGAAGCGGTCCGCCAGACGCGGGCCGCCGCCGGACCCGAGGCCGCGCTGCGCGTGCTCGCCGTCGATCCCGACTCGCGGATCCCCGAGCGCCGCGCGGTCCTGACCCCCTTCGAAGCATGAGCGACGGCGGCACCCTCTTTGACGCCCGCGAAGCCTTCGCCGATGAGGAGCGCGGCGGTGACCTGCTGTGGTCCGAGACGCCCGCGCAGCCGATCCCGCTGCGGCCCACCCACGACGTGGCCCCGCCGGGCCTGACCCCGCACGACGATCCTCCGACCGGTCGCGTCGGGCGGCTGGCGCGGGCGGCGGCCAAGCCGGTGCCGAGCGCGCCGTCGCGGGGTCGCCCGGCGCGCGGACGGGCCGACGCACCGAAGGCGATCGTCCCCCCGGCGCGTACCGGCGGCCCGCGCCGCCTGGGCGAGCCGCGCCGGTTGCGCGTCGAGGCCGACGAGCGCGGGCGCCCGCTGGCGGTCGACGGGCGGCCGGTCGACGGCGTGCGCGAGTCGTGGCTGGTCGAGGATCGCTGGTGGACGGACCGGCCGCTGCGCCGGCGCTACTGGGAGATCGTCACCGACGACGGGCGCGACCTCGTCGTGTTCCGCGAGCTGCAGGGCGGCGGTTGGTACCGCCAGCGCGGATGACCCGCTTCACGATCACCCCGCGCGGGCCCTTCTCGCTGACCGCGACCGAGCGCTTCTTCGGCGGCTGGGAGGGCACCACCGGAACGAACATCGACAGCGACGCGCTGCGCGTTGCCTTCCTGGTCGACGACTGGAGCGGGTACGCCGGTCTGCTGGTCCGCCAGGACGATGCCGGCGACGTGCACGCCGAGATCGTCGCCACCCGGGGCGCGCCGGAGATCGCCCGGGTCGAGGCGCAGTTGACGCGCGTGCTCTCGCTCGACCACGACGGCACCGGCTACGCGGAGCTGGGCCAGCGCGACCCGGTCGTCGGCGGGCTGCAGCAGCGGGCCGACTACCTGCGCCCGGTGATCTTCCACTCGCCCTACGAGGCGGCCAGCTGGGCGATCATCTCCTCGCGCGTCCAGCAGCGCCAGGCCATGAAGCTGCGCTCCGCGATGAGCGAGCAGCTCGAGGTCGACGGCGTCGCGCTGGACGTGTGGCCCGCGCCCGAGCAGATCCTGGCCCGCGAGGCGATCGACGGCCTGTCGGCGCAGAAGGTGCAGCGCCTGCACGCGATCGCTCGGGCCGCGCTGGAAGGCGACCTCGATCGCGACGCGCTGATCGACCTGGATCCCGACGAAGCGATCGAGCGCCTGCAGCAGCTGCCCGGCATCGGCCCGTTCTGGGCGTCGCTGATCGAGCTGCGCGCCGTCGGGCCGACCGACGCGCTGGCGCCCGGCGAGCCGCGCATGCGCAAGGCGGCGGCCGTGGCCTACGACCGCCCCGAGCTCGAGCGCGACGACGATGCCTTCGTCGCGCTGGCCGACTCGTGGCGGCCCTATCGCACCTGGGTCAGCGTGCTGCTGCGCGCGTCCGCGGTGCTCGTGCCGTGATTCAGCGCTAGACCGCGCGGCCCTGGGCTTCGCGGTACTTGCGGATCAGCGCGCCGGTCGAACTGTCGTGCGCGAGCTCCGGCGGCGCCTCGGACTGCAGCTCGGGGATGATCTTCTGGGCCAGCTTCTTGCCCAGCTCGACGCCCCATTGGTCGAACGAGTTGATCCCCCAGATCGTGCCCTGGGTGAACACCTTGTGCTCGTACAGGGCGACGAGCGCGCCGAGCGATCCGGGCGTCAGCTTGTCGGCCAGGATCATGTTCGTCGGCTGGTTGCCCTTCGTCACCCGATAGGGCTCGGGCGCGTCGGTCCCGAAGGCCAGCGCCTCGGTCTGGGCGAACAGGTTGGCGGTCAGCAGATCGTGGTGGTCGCCGATGTGGTTCAGCGTGTGCAGGAACCCGATGAAGTCGGCGGGAATCAGCTTCGTCCCCTGGTGCAGCAGCTGGTAGAAGGCGTGCTGGCCGTTGGTGCCCGGCTGGCCCCAGACGATCGGCCCGGTCTGCACCTGGACCTGCTTGCCGTCCAGGTCGACGTGCTTGCCGTCGGACTCCATGTCGAGCTGCTGCAGGTAGGCGCTGAACCGATCCAGGTACTGGTCGTAGGGCAGCACCGCGACCGTCTGGGCACCGAAGAAGTCGTCGTACCACAGGCCGATCAGCCCGAGCAGCACGGGCAGGTTGCGCTCCAGCGGCGTCTCGCGGAAGTGCTCGTCCATCGCGTGGAAGCCGGCCAGCATCTCGCCGAACGCCTCGGGTCCGACGGCGACCATCAGCGACAGGCCGATCGCGGACGGGTAGGAGTACCGCCCGCCGACCCAGTCCCAGAACTCGAACATGTTCGCCGTGTCGATGCCGAACTTGGCCACCTCCTCGGCGTTCGTGGACACGGCCACGAAGTGCTTGGCCACGGCCGAGTCGTCGCCCAGCCCGTCGACCAGCCACTCGCGCGCGGAGTGCGCGTTGGCCAGCGTCTCCAGCGTCACGAAGGTCTTGGAGGAGACGATGAACAGCGTCTCGGCGGGATCGAGCCCGTGCACGTTCTCGGCGAAGTCGGTGCCGTCGACGTTGGAGACGAACCCGAAGCTGATCGCGCGGTCGCTGTAGTCGCGCAGCGCGTCGTAGGCCATGTGCGGCCCGAGGTCCGAGCCTCCGATGCCGATGTTGATCACGTGGCGGATGCGCTTGCCGGTATGGCCGACCCAGTCGCCGGAGCGCACCGCGTTGGCGAACGTGGCCATGCGGTCGAGGACCCCGTGGACCTCCTGGACGACATCGACGCCGTCGACCACGAGCGTCGCGTCGCGGGGCAGGCGCAGCGCGGTGTGCAGGACGGCGCGGTCCTCGGTGACGTTGATGTGCTCGCCGGCGAACATCGCGTCGCGGCGCGCCTCCAGCCCGCGGGCCTGCGCGAGCGCCAGCAGCAGCTCGAGCGTCTCCTCGGTCACGCGGTTCTTGGAGTAGTCCAGGTAGATCCCCGCGCCCTCGGCCACGAACGTGGTGCCGCGGTCGTCGTCCTGCGCGAACAGGTCACGCAGGTGGACGTCGCGCATCTGCTCGTAGTGGGCCTCGAGCGCCTTCCACTCGGGCGTCTCGTTGACGGGGGTGAGGGTCACGATGCGTTCTCTCCAACTCGTGGGGGCAGCCAGGACCGGCCACGCGGCAGGAGGTGGTTGGCCTCCTCGGGACCCCACGTGCCCGGCTCGTAGAAGTGGATCGGGGTGGCGTTGTCGAGGATGCCGTCGACGACGCGCCAGGCGGCCTCGACGGTGTCCTGGCGGGCGAACAGCGCCTGGTCGCCCTTCATCGCGTCGCCCAGCAGGCGCTCGTAGGGCTCCATCTCGTCGTGCGGGCGCTCGTCGAGGTCGAGGGAGACGTCCTGGCCGCGCATCGTCTCGCCGGGCATCTTCGCGCGCACGTCGAGGGAGATGATCAGGTCGGGGTTGATCTGGAAGCGCAGGCGGTTGGGCGTGCCCGCGTCGAACACCTGCTGCGGCGGGGCGGTCAGCTGGACGGTGACCTCGGTGGCCGAGACCGGCATCTCCTTGCCCGCGCGGATCAGGAACGGCACGCCGGCCCAGCGCCAGGAGTCGGCGCGCAGGCGCACCGCGACGAACGTCTCGACCGTCGAGTGCTCGGCCACGCCGGCCTCGTCGCGGTAGCCGACGAACTGGCCGCGCACGACGTCGGCGGGCTTCAGCGGGCGCAGCGAGCGCATGAAGCGGACCTTCTCGTCGCGGATCGCCTCGTTGCTGTGCTCGGACGGCGGGTCCATCCCGATGATCGCCAGCACCTGCAGGAGGTGGTTCTGGACGACGTCACGGATCGTGCCCGCTTCCTCGTAGAACGCGCCGCGCCCCTGGACGCCGAAGTTCTCGGCCATCGTGATCTGCACGTGGTCGACGTACTCGCGCCGCAGCAGCGGCTCGATGAAGGTGTTGGCAAAGCGCGTGTAGATGAGGTTCTCGACCGGCTCCTTGCCCAGGTAGTGGTCGATGCGGAAGATGCAGCCCTCGGGGAAGACCGTGTGCAGCACGCGGTTGAGCTCCTCGGCCGATGCGAGGTCGTGGCCGAACGGCTTCTCGATGACCACGCGCGCGTTGTCGGCCGCGCCGCTGGTGTTCAGCGCCTCGACGACGGTGGCGAACAGCGACGGGGGGATCGCCAGGTAGTGCAGCGGCGCCTTGGCGTCACCCAGCTGCCGGCGCAGCTCCGCGAACGTCTCCGGGTCGGCGTAGTCGCCGTCGACGTACTTGAGCAGGCCGAGCAGCTTCTGGAAGGCCTCGTCGTGCTCGGCGATCGAGTCGTGCGCGCGCTGCTTGAGGTCGTCCAGCGTCCAGCCCGCCTTGGCGACGCCGATCACCGGGACGTGCAGCACCCCGCGCCGGACCAGCGCGTGCAGCGAGGGAAAGATCTTCTTGTGGGCGAGGTCTCCGGTGGCGCCGAAGAAGACGAACGCATCGCTCTCGTGACTCATGACATCGGCAAGGGTGGCAGAGCGGGCGGCTCGGTGCCTGCCGATGTGTGTGTTTCGTAACAGTTTCGTGCGTGTTTCCGCGCTGACTGGTGTGGCGCCGTGACATCTGCCTCAGCACGCTGACGGTCATGGACAAACGCGGTCAGGCGTCGGTGGAGTGGGTCGGGGCGGTGTTGCTCATCGCCGCGGTGATGGCGACCGTCGTGCTGCTCGCCCTGCCGGGCGACGGGATCGCCGGCGCGTTCGTCCGCCAGTTCCATCGGGCGCTGTGCATCGTCGGCGGCGGGGTGTGCGATCTGGATCGGCGACCGTGCCCGGTGCAGTCCACGTCGACCCATGACGACGCCCACATGAACTTCGGGATCCTGCGGGTCGGCCACGACCAGCTGATGCTCTACGAACGCCAGTCCGATGGCACGGTCCTCGTGACGCACCTGGGCGATTGGAGTGCCGGTGTGGAGGTTGGCGTCGGCGCCGACGGGACGTTCAAGGTCAAAGGTGTCTCGCTGTCGGCCTCGGCCGCCGCGCGACTGGCTGCCCTCGGCCAGGTCGGCGGCGGCGACACATGGCGGTTCCCCGACGTGGCGTCGGCACAGGCGGGCATGTCGGCGCTGTCCGATGGTGACGACCCGGCGGGCGGGGAACGCGTCGAGCATGTGTTCCGCATCGGCGAGCGGGTGGACATCGACGCCCAGGCGTCGCTGCAGTCGCTGAAGGCGGCGGCGGGCATCGACGCGAGCCTCGTCGGCGCGATGGCGCAGGACTCGCGCGACGGCTCACAGACGATCCTCCTGGATCGATCCGCGTCGGCGGGATTGCTGCTGCGCGGCGGATCGTCGGTCACCGGCACCGGTCGTGCCGCCGGCGACGAACGCATCGCGATCCGCTTCGATACGGACTGGAAGCCGCTCGAGCTGTCGATCGTGCGTACCGGGCAACTCGAGGCCGCCTACAGCCTTCCGGACGTCGTCCAAGGCGTCGCCGACGATGTGACCGGTGGGAGCCAGAGAGGTCGCAGTTACGTCGTCGAGCAGCGCCTGGACCTGACCGATCCGGAGAGTTGGCGCGTGACCAAGGGCTCGCTGCTCGCGCTGATCAGCGCGACACATCTGGGCCGCGACACGGATGCGCTGCGCGAACGAGTCGAAGCGGCCGGCGTGACGGAGGTGCGCACCTACGGGCTGCAGACCGCGGACAATGGCCTCGGGGGTCACATCGCCGTCGGCGTGAAGTTCGGCGGTGGAGTGAGCAAGACGGTGCAGGAGCAAGAGCTGCTCGATGCACGGGTGCGCGGTCCCGACGGCCTGTGGCGGACCCGCGACGATTGTCTGGTGGCGGTGTGAGTGCCTACGGTGTCGGCATGGAGGATCTGGTCGACTTCCTCGAAGGTCGCTGGACGATCGAGCGCAACCTGTACGAGGGCGACGCGCGGGGCACGTTCGGCGGCGTGGCCGAGTTCGTGCGCAAGCGCAACAAGCTGGTGTGGGACGAGCGTGGGCGGCTGCAGTGGCAGCGCTATGACGGCGAGGCGCGCCGGCGGCTGCTCATCGTGCCGGTCGGCGGTGGGTGGGAGGTGCGCTTCGAGGACGGGCGCCTGTTCCACCCGATCGACCTCGGCGAGCAGCGGTTCGAGGCGTTCCATCCGTGTGGGGAGGACGAGTACACGGGCACGTACCGCGTGGTGGACGAGGACGAGCTGCTGGTGCGCTGGCTGGTGCGCGGTCCGCGCAAGGACCAGGAGATCATCAGCCGCTACCGGCGCGTGTGACACCGTCCTGGAGGCATGCGAACATGTGTTCGCCTTGTCCTCCTACGTCGAGCTCCATCTGCACTCCGCCTACTCGTTCCTCGACGGGGCCTCGATGCCCGACGAGATCGTCCCGGCGGCGCTGGAGCTGGGCCACGACACGCTCGCGCTGACCGACCACAACACGCTGTCGGGGGCGATGGAGTTCGCCCAGGCGGCCAAGGGCACCGGGCTGCGGCCGCTGTTCGGCGCCGAGGTCGACGTCACCGATGCGGTGGGGCGCAAGGCGGGCGCGCCGCCGCGGCACCTGACGCTGCTGGTGCGCGACGCGTCCGGCTGGCGCAGCCTCTGCCGCCTGCTCACGCACGCGCACGCCGACACGCGCGTGGCGGGCAAGGCGGGCTTTGCGCGGGATCCCTCGGTGACGATGGAGCAGGTCGTCGCGCACGCCGAGGGGCTGGTGTGCCTGAGCGGCTGCGCCGCGCGGGGCGTGCGCGACGAGCCGACGATGCGCGAGCTGCTCGACGCGTTCGGGCCGGAGTCCTTCCGCGTGGAGCTGCAGCGGCCGTTCGCGCGCCATGACCGCGCGCTCAACCGGGGCATGGCGTCGCTGGCCCGGCGGCTGGGCGTGCCCTGCGTGGCCACCGGCAACGTCCACGCGCACTCGCGCGCCCGCGCGCAGCTGCAGGACGCGTTCGTGGCCATCCGCGAGCACACGACGCTGGACGCCTCCGAGCCGTTGCGGCGGGGCAACCATGCGCACGTGCTGGCGCCGCCGGCGGCGATGGTGTCCCGCTTCGAGGACCACCCCGACGCGGTGGCCGAGACGGTGCGCCTGGCCGAGTCGCTGACCTTCGACCTGACCGCGGACCTCGGCTACCAGTACCCCTACGCCGACGACCAGGACGCCGACCAGCGTCTGGCCGAGCTGTGCCTGGACCGGCGCGAGGAGCGCTATCCGCACGGCCATCCGCTGCGCGGGCAGGCTGAGGCGCGCATCGACGAGGAGCTGCGGGTGATCCGCAAGCTCAACCTGTCGGGCTTCTTCCTGCTGCATCACGAGCTGCTGGAGCTCGCGCGCGACGTCGCGGCCGAGGTGCGCGGGGGTGCGGCGGCGCGGTCGCTGCTGCCGCCCGGGCGTGGGCGCGGGTCGAGCGTCTCGTCGATCGTCTGCTACCTCACCGGGCTGTCGCACGTGGACCCGTTGGAGAACGCGCTGGCGCTGGGGCGCTTCCTCAACGAGGACCTGTCCGCGCTGCCCGACATCGACCTGGACTTCCCGCGCGACGTGCGCGAGGTGCTGATCCCGCGGGTGCACGAGCGCTACGGGCGCGAGCAGTCGGCGCTGGTGGCGGCGTTCCCGACGTTCAAGGCGCGCGGGGCGATCCGCGAGATCGGCAAGGCGCTGGGGCTGCCGCCGGGCGAGCTGGAGCGCGTCGCGCGCGGCTCGGAGGGGTGGGGCGCGCACGGGGTCGAGAAGGACATCGCCGTGGCGCTGGGGGAGGGACGCGAGCGCGAAGGCCGGTGGCGCTGGCTGGCCGAGCTGTCGGGCGAGGCGGCCGGGCTGCCGCGCCATCTGTCCCAGCACTCGGGCGGGATGATCGTCTCGACGCGGCCGCTGATCGACTGCTGCCCGGTGCTGCCCGCGGCGATGGAGGGCCGGCAGATGGTGCAGTGGGACAAGGACTCCTGCGCGGACGCCGGCTTCCTGAAGATCGACCTGCTGGGGCTGGGGATGCTGTCGGCGGTCGAGCGGACGGTCGAGTTGGTCGCGCGGCGGCGCAACGAGACGATCGACCTGTCGCGCATCCCCTTCGACGACGCTCCCACCTACGAGGCGATCCAGAACGCGGAGACGACCGGGGTCTTCCAGATCGAGAGCCGGGCGCAGATGGGGTCGCTGCGCCGCACGCGGCCGGAGAACCTGGACGACCTGACCATCCAGGTGGCGATCGTGCGACCGGGCCCGATCGTCGGCGGCGCGGTCAACCCGTACATCGAGCGCAAGCAGCGGCTGCGCGTCGATCCCGACTACGAGATCCCCTTCGACCACCCGTCGCTGCGGGAGGCGCTGGAGGACACGCTGGGCACGATCATCTTCCAGGACCAGGTGCTCGAGGTGGCGCAGGCGTTCGCGGGCTTCACCGCCGGGCAGGCCGAGAGCCTGCGGCGGGCGATGAGCCGCAAGCGCTCGTCGGCGGCGATCGAGGCTCACCACGCGGGGTTCGTGAGCGGGTCGATGGCGCTGCACGCCGACGTCGACGAGGCGCTGGCCGAGCGGGTCTGGCAGATGGTCGTCGGGTTCTCGGGCTTCGGGTTCCCCAAGGCGCACGGGGCGGCGTTCGGGCTGCTGGCCTACCAGTCGACCTGGCTGCGGGTGCACTTCGGCCCGGAGTTCCTGTGCGCGCTGCTGGATGAGCAGCCGATGGGCTTCTACCCGCCCGACGCGCTGGTGCACGAGGCGCAGCGGCGGGGCATCGAGATCCAGGCGCCCGACGTCAACGCCAGCGCGGTCGAGTGCTCGGTCACACCGGAAGGGGCGGTGCGGGTCGGGCTGGGCTACATCCACGGCGTGCGCGGCGGCGAGGTCGCGGCGCTGGTGGCCGAGCGCGAGCGGGGCGGGCCCTACCGGACGATCGAGGACCTGGCGGCGCGGGCGGGCGCGGGACGGCCGGCGCTGGAGCAACTGGCCTGGTCGGGCGCGTGCGACCGGCTGGTGGTCGGCCAGGGCGGCGCGTCGGTGGCCCGGCGGACCGCGCTGTGGCAGCTGGGCGTGGCCGCGCCGTCGACGCCGGTCGGCGATCACGGGACGCAGCTGGCGCTGTCGCTGGACCTGCCGGCGGCGCCGGAGCTGGCGGGACTGGGGGACTGGGACGCGATGGTCGCCGACTACGCCACGACCGGGATGGCGATCGCCCACCATCCGTTCGCGCTGCTGCGCGGGCACCTGACCAGCCAGGGCGTCGTGTCCAGCCGGGCGTTGGAGGACCTGCGACACGGGACCGACGTGCAGCTGGCCGGGCTGGTGATGGCGCGCCAGAAGCCGGCGACGGCCAACGGGGTGTGCTTCCTGCTGCTGGAGGACGAGTTCGGGACGGTCAACCTGATCGTGCCGCCGCCGGTCTACGAGCGCGACCGGCTGACCGTGCGCTCCGAGCCGCTGGTGATCGCCGAGGGGCGGATGGAGCGCTACGCGTCGGCGGGCGGGGCGATCAACGTCGTCGTGCGGCGGTTGCGGCCGCTGCAGGTGCCCACCGGGCGGCTGGCCTCGGTGCACGATCTGCCCTCCGCGGTGCCGCAGGAAGGCGCGGACGGGGCGCGCGAGAGCGGCGTCGCGGTGGGGGAGGAAGCCGAGGCGGCGTTGGCGGCGGCAGGCGGTTCTGCGGGCGGCGCGTTCCGGGCGGTGGCGCCGCCGGTGCAGAGCTTTGCGCGGGGGCGGAGCCGATGAGCAAGCCGATCCGGGGCGCGGCCCGATAGATTCCCGGACATGGCCATTGCTGTACTTGTCATCTTCTGGGTCGTTATCGGAACGGGCGTCGTGCTGGTCGCGATGGCCGCGACCCGCAAGCCGCATCGCGAGGACGATGGCGGCTCCCGGGCTGGACGCCTTGCCTTCGGCGTTGGCCTCACGCTCCTCGTCGTGCTCGGCGCGATCGTCATCCCCACGGTTGTCATGGTCGACAACTCGGAGTCGAACGCCGAGGCGAAGGGCGGCGTGGACCTCACCGCGGCCGAGGTGCGCGGACGCGAGATGTTCGCGGCCAACTGCGCCGTCTGCCACACGCTGTCGGCCTCCAACGCGGTCGGTCGCGTGGGCCCGGACCTCGACACCCTGCGTCCGCCCAAGGCACTCGTGCTCGACGCGATCGCCAAGGGGCGCGCGCGCGGCATCGGCCAGATGCCGGCCGACCTGCTCAGCGGTGAGGACGCGCAGGACGTGGCCGACTACGTTGCGGCGGTCGCCGGGCACTGACCCGGAGATCTCAGCGGCGGTCGGAACCCGAACGCCAGGAGGAGATCGACCATGGACGAAGCCCGAGCGAAAGAGCTGTTGGCGGCCGAGCGTGCGCGCATCGAAGGCCTGCTGGCCTCGGCCAGCGCGCCCGACGCCGGCCCCGACGACGAGCCGCACCTGGAGCAGCACGTCGCCGACCAGGCCAGCGACCTGTACGACAAGGAGCGCGACGAGGGCCAGGCCGAGGACCTGCGCGACCGCCTGGCGGCGATCGAGCGGGCCGAGCAGCGGTTGGCCGACGGCACCTTCGGCACGTCGACGATCAGCGGCGAGCCGATCCCCGACGCGAGGCTGGAGGTCGTGCCCTGGGCCGAGCGCACCGTCGCCGAGCAGGCCACCTGGGAGCGCGGCGGCAACTAGTGCCCTGAGGTCCGCCGTGTCTGACGGCGGACCACCGCGGCGCTGACCATCCGGTCGGCAGGCCCGGGCTCACGAGGAAATTCGCCCAAAGTCCGGCCTGATCAGGGTCGGGCGGGCCTTGACATCTTCCGTGCAGGTTTCCAGAAGAAAACCGCTGTTGCAGGGATTTCCCGAATCGCTAGGATGGCCAACGTTCCGCTGAGTCGTCCCCGGCAATGAGGCCGGCCGATGAGCGGGGGACCCGATGCCGTCCGGGGCGAATCGCACAATGTGCGTAGCGCGAAACTCTCATGCGCGAGCCCGTCAGCTAACCCCGTAAGCCGTCAAGAGAGAAGCGATGCCCCACGCTGCCCGAGCCCAGGACTCCTGGTCCGACCCGCCGCCCCGTCGCCCCCGCCGTCAGGCTGCCGATTGGGCCTCGCCGGAAGATCTCGAGATCCTGAGCACGATCGGCCGCCCGCGGGAGGCCGACTGGTCCGTCCTGACGCTGGAGCGCGACGACGAGGCCGGCGACGCGTTCGCCGCCGACGACGACGCCCCCGCCACGGTCGACGCCGCGGCGATGGCCCGCCGGCCCATGCGGGTCGTCGCGTCCGAGCCCGAGCAGTCCTACGACGTCGAGCCCGACGTCGTCGCGCACATGCAGATCGCTCCCGCCGGCCCGGCCCCGCTGGACCTGCCGCCGCAGCGCGCCGCCAACGGCCGCCGCACGGTGGTCATCCGCGGCCAGGTGGCCGAGCGCGAGCGCCCCTACGCCACGACCGCCCAGCGCCACCGCCCGTCCCGCCGCCCGAGCGAGCGCGTCGGCGCCCGCCCCGACCGCGTCGCCCTGTGGGCGTTCGGCCTGGGCCTGCTGCTGATCCTCGTCGCGGTGCTCAGCGCCGCCGGCGCCTGACCGCCGCCGTCCATCCCGCGGCCGCACCGGCCGCCACACCAAGCCATCCGAAGCCCGCCACCGCAGCGGGTTGTCGTCGTCGTGTGATCGCGGTTGCGCACGTCCGCGCCGGGGCGTATCCTTACGAATCGTAAGGTGCTGAACCTTGTGAAGCGCCGGACCCTCTCCCTCATTCTCGAAGGGCCGCCCCATGAAGACAGCGATGAGCCGATTCCCCGTCCACGACGACCTGACCGCCCCGGAGGGGTCGCTGCCGGTGCTGCGCGGCGCCCTGGCCAGCGCCGGCCAGCTCCCGAACTTCCTCGCCGTCCTGGCCGAGTCCCCGGCGGCCCTGCGCGGCTACGCGCGCTTCCGTTCCGAGCTGCGCCGCGGCTCGCTGACGCTCTCGACGCTCGAGCGCATCTCGCTCGGCGTGGCCGAGCACCACGACTCCCAGCCGGGGATCGTGCTCCACACGCGCCTGGCCCGCAACGCCGGGCTGGGGCAGGACGAGATCGCCCGGGCCCGCGAGTTCAGCTCCGAGGAGCCCAAGGAGGCGGCGCTGCTCGCGCTCCTGCGCGCGCTGGTCGAGAACCCCGGCACCCCGCCGATGCACCTCCACGAGGAGGCCATCGAGTCGGGCTGGACGCACGAGCAGCTGCTCGAGGCGATCGCCTACGTCTCGATGGAGACGTTCACCGCGATGGTCAACGTGGCCGGCAACATCCCGGTGGACGGGTCCAGCGAGATGACCAGGCAGCTGCAGGCCGCGTAATCCCGAGGGCGTAGGCTCTTCGTGATGGCCGAAGACCCCGATTGCACCTGCTGCCCGCACCTCCACGAGGCGGTGGAGCTGATCGGCAGGCGTTGGACGGGGGCCATCATCGAAGTCCTACGCCACGACGGGCCGCTGCGGTTCTCCGAGCTCGTCAACGCGATTCCGGGCCTGTCGGACCGGCTCTGCTCGGAGCGCATGAAGGAGCTCGAGGCGCGCGGCGTCGTCGAGCGCACGGTCCACGCGGGGCCGCCCGTGCGCGTCGAATACGACCTCACGCGGATGGGCCGGGCGCTGGGCCCGTCGCTCAACGCCCTGCAGGCCTGGGCGCAGGAATGGCTGAACGAGCCGTCCGCGGCCGACGCCGAAGCCGACGCCGCTAGAACGCCAACGCGAGCGGGTTCTCCAGCAGCGCCTTGACCCGCCCGAGGAACTGGGCGGCGTCGGCGCCGTAGAGGATCCGGTGGTCGCTGGCCATCGTCACCGTCATCATGTGGCGGGCCACGAGCTCGCCGTCGCGCACCACCGCACGTGGCTCGATCGCGCCGACGGACAGGATCGCCGCCTGGGGCGCGTTGACCACCGAGGTGAACGCGGTCACGCCGAACATGCCGAGGTTCGACACGGTGAACGTGCCCCCCGACAGGTCGGGCGGGCGGACGGAGCCGTCGCGGACGGCGGCGGCGAGCGCCCGGGTGGTGCGGGCGATCTCGCCCAGCGACTTGGTGTCGGCGTCGAACACGGTGGGCACCACCAGCGCGTCGTCGCCGGCGACGGCCATGCCGACGTTGACGGCGGCGTGCAGCTCGAAGTGGCCGTCCTTGTAGGAGCCGTTGGCCCGCGGGTACTCGCGCAGGGCCAGGGCGCAGGCCTTGATGACCATGTCGTTGAACGACGGCACGGGCTGGCCGTCGGCGGCGGCGTCCTTGAGCTGCGCGCGCAGGCCACGGGCGCCGTCCATCTCGATGTCCATCGAGACCTCATACGACGGCACGGTGGCGCGCGACTCGGCCATGCGCCGGGCCACGACCTGCTGGGTCCGATTGAGCTCGACGACCTCGACGTCGCCCTTGTTCCCGCCCGGGCTGGGCGCGGCGGCGGGGGCCGGCTCGGGCGCGGCGGCGACGGGCGCGGGAGCGGCGGCGACGGGCGCCGGCGCGGCGGCCGGACCCGACTCCAGCGCGGACAGCACGTCGGCCTTGACGATGCGCCCGGCCGGGCCGCTGCCGGTCAGCTGCTGCAGATCGATCGACGACTCGCGGGCCAGACGGCGGGCGACCGGCGACGCCTTCACGCGCTCGCCGTCGGCATGGCCGTTGGTCGCCGCGCCGACGCCGGCGGGCACGGGCGCCTCGACGGGCGCAGCGGCCGCGACGGGTGCGGGAGCGGCGGCCTCGGTGGGCGCCTCCTCGGCGGCCGCAGCCGCCGGGCTGGCCGCGCCCTCACCGATGTTGGCGATCGTCGCGCCGATGGCCAGCGTCGATCCTTCCGCAGCGACGATGTGCAGCGCCCCGTCGTCATCGGCCTCGTAGGCCATCGTCGCCTTGTCGGTCTCGATCTCGACGATCTCCTGACCCCGCGACACGGTGTCCCCGTCGCTGACCAGCCAGCGCAGGATCGTGCCCTCCTCCATCGAGTCAGACAGGCGCGGCATGACGACTTCAGGCACCACAGACCTCCCGGGCGGCGGCGAGGATCTTGTCCTCGTGGGGCAGAGCGGCGTCTTCCAGCGACTTCGCGTAGGGCATCGGCACCTCGGCCATGCCCACCCGGCCGACCGGCGCGTCCAGGTCGTCGAAGCAGGCCAGCGAGATGCGCGAGGCGACCTCGGCGGTGACGCCGTAGGACGCCCAGCCCTCCTCGACGCACAGGGCGCGGTTCGTCTTGGCCACCGAGGTGGCCACGGTCTCCATGTCCAGCGGTCGCAGCGAGCGCAGGTCGATCACCTCCGCGGAGATTCCCAGATCGGCCTGCAGCCTGTCGGCGACGTGCAGGCAGCGGGTGACGGCGAAGGAGTGGGCGACCATCGTCAGGTCGGTGCCCTGGCGAGCGATGTGCGCCTTGCCGATCTCCACCACGCCGTCGACGGACGTGTCGACCTCGCCCTTGGTCTTGTACAGCTGCAGGTTCTCGACGACCAGGATCGGGTCGTCGTCGCGGATCGCCGCCTTCAGCAGGCCGCGCGCGTCGGCGGGCGTCGCGGGCGCGACGACCTTCAGGCCCGGCACGTTGGCGAACCAGCCCTCGAACGACTGCGAGTGCTGGGCCGTCAGCTGGTTGCCCGCGCCGTTGGGCGTGCGGATGACCAGCGGACAGCCGACCTTGCCGCCGAACATGTAGCGGACCTTCGCGGCGTGGTTGATGATCTGGTCCATGGCCACGACGATGAAGTTCAGGGTCATGATCTCGGCGACCGGGCGCAGGCCCGACATGGCCGCGCCGACCGCGGCGCCGACGAAGCCCTCTTCCGAGATCGGCGTCTCCATCACCCGCTCGGGCCCGAAGTCGTCGAACAGCCCCGCGGTCACCTTGTAGGAGCCCTGGAAGACGCCGATCTCCTCGCCCATCAGGAAGACCGTCTCGTCGCGCTCGAGCTCCTCGCGCATGGCCAGGCGCAACGCCTCGCGGTAGGTCATCGTCTCGATGCCCGGCACCGTGTCGGCTCCCATGGCCCTAGACCGCCGCGGCGAGCAGGTCGATCACGGCGGCCTCGCCGGCCGGCGAGCCCGGCCGCATGCGCGAGAACTGCTCGCCCGTCTGCGGGTCGCCGTAGACGAACTCGGCCAGCGTGGACGGGTCCGGCATGGGGGAGGCCTCGGCGAAGGCGACGGCCTCGTCGACCGTCTGCTGCGCCTCGGCGGTGATCGCGTCGAGCTCCTCGGTGGTGATGCCCTCGGCCACGAGCTTCTCGGTGACCAGCGCGATCGGGTCGCGCTTGTCGGCCCACTCGGCGATCTCCTCCTTGGTGCGGTAGGCCGTGCCGGCGTCGGCGACCGAGTGGCCGCGCAGGCGGTAGGTCATGACCTCCAGCACCGCGGGCTTGCGCTCCTCGCGGGCCCGGGTCATGAGCGCGTCGGTGGCCTCGTAGACCGCCTCGACGTCCTGCCCGTCGACGCGCTCGCCGTGCATGCGGAAGGCCGATGCGCGCTTGTAGATCTCGGGCTCGGCGTTGGACTGCTCGACGGTGGTGCCCATGCCGTAGCCGTTGTTGAAGACGGCGAAGACGACCGGCAGGTTCCAGATCGCGGCCAGGTTCAGCGACTCGTGCCAGGCGCCCATGTTCACGGCGCCGTCGCCGAGCTCGCACATGACGGCCATCTCCTCGCCGCGCTTGACGCCGGCCAGCGCCATGCCCGTGGCGATCGGCAGCTGCCCGGCGACGATGCCCCAGCCGCCGAAGTAGCCGTAGTCGGGATCGAGCAGGTGCATCGAGCCGCCGCGGCCGGCGGCACAGCCGTCCTCGCGGCCGAACAGCTCGGCCATCACGGTCGTGGGCGGGACGCCGCGGGCCAGCGCGAAGCCGTGCGAGCGGTAGGAGGAGAGCAGCTTGTCGGCCGGCTTGAGCGCGGCGACCGAGCCGACGTTGGCGGCCTCCTGGCCGATGGCCAGGTGGCAGTACCCACCGATGCGCGCCCGCTTGTACTGACGCTCGGCCTCCTGCTCGAACAGCCGGATCAGCGTCATCTGGGCCAGGGCGTGGCGCAGGTCGAGCGGCTCCGATACGTGCGCGGGAAGCGCCGGAACGGCTTCTGGACGGCGGCTGGAACGGGCGGTGGTCGTGCGTCGGCGGGTGGTCGCCATGAGGTGTCGGCCTCTCTCCGGGTGCGTGACGTGGCACACATTGTATCCACGGCTGCTGGTGGATACAACCGAAATGTTGGATGATGTGGATCCATGGAGAAGACGAGCCCGGACCGGCAGAACGTGGACCTGGTCCACGACCGACTGCGCGGCTCGATCCTGCGCGGCGAGTTCGCCCCCGGTGAGGAGCTGCAGCAGGTGCCGCTGGCCGAGCAGCTCGGCGTCAGCCGCACGCCCCTGCGCGAGGCCTTCCGCCTGCTCCAGCGCGAGGGGCTGCTCGAGGCCAGCCCGAACCGCTCCTACCGCGTCACCGCGTTCTCCGCGCGCGACCTCGAGGAGCTCTACGTCACGTTCCTGCCCTTGCAGGCGCTGGCCATCCGCCTGACCATCCCCCGGCTGACCAGCGAGGACATCGCCACGATGCATGGCGACCTGGCGCAGATGGACCACTACGCCTCCACGCACGACGTCGAGGCCTGGGAGCGCCCCCACACCGACTTCCACCGCCGCCTGGTCCAGCACGCCGGCCGCCGCGTCGTCGAGCTGCTCGACCAGCTGGGCGACCACGCCGGGCGCTACCGGCGCGTCTACCTGGAGGGCACCTCCTACGGCTTCGACGCGGCCGCCGCCGAGCACCGCGAGATCCTCGAGGCCTGCCGGGCCGGCGAGACCGACCTGGCCGCGTCGCGCCTGGCCAACCACCTGGCGCACACCGCGTTCGACGTGCTGGGCATGGCCGACGCCGCCTACGAGACCGGCGCCCTGCAGATGGCCCTGGCGGTCGCGGCCCAGCCGCTCGATCGCTGACCGCCACGACTGACGGTCCAACCCGCTTCCGGCGACCCGTCCAGTCAGGCAGCCCGCGCGTCGATTAGGCTCCCGCCCGCCATGTCCGAAGACCCCCAGCCCAAGACCGTCGACGACGTCAAGGCCCTGGTGGAGGAGCACGACCTGCGCTTCATCCGCCTGTGGTTCACCGACATCCTCGGCCAGCTCAAGTCGTTCTCGATCAACACCGAAGAGCTCGACGACGCCTTCGGCAACGGGATGGGCTTCGACGGCTCCTCGATCACCGGCTTCAACGCGATCGAAGAGTCCGACATGGTCGCCATGCCGGACCCGAGCACGTTCGCGATCCTGCCCTGGCGCCCGGAGGAGCAGGGCGTGGCCCGCGTCTTCTGCGACATCCACACGCCCGAGCGCGTCCCCTACGAGGGCGACCCGCGCCAGGTGCTGCGCCGCGCGCTGCAGCGGATGGAGGGCATGGGCTACGACGTCTTCAACGTCGGCCCCGAGCTGGAGTACTTCCTGTTCGAGGACAACAAGTCCACCAAGGTGCTCGACGAGGGCGGCTACTTCGACCTGACCACGCTGGACGCCGGCTCCGACGTGCGCCGCGAGACGGTGCTCGCGCTGGAGCAGCTGGGCATCCACGTCGAGTACTCCCATCACGAGGTCGGCCCCTCGCAGCACGAGGTCGACATGCGCTACGCCCCGGCGCTGAAGATGGCCGACGACTGCATGACGTACCGCATCACGGTCAAGGAGATCGCGATGAAGTACGGCTGGCACGCGACCTTCATGCCCAAGCCGCTGTTCGGCGAGAACGGGTCGGGCATGCACACCCACCAGTCGCTGTTCACCGGTGGGCGCAACGCCTTCTACGACCCCGACGACCAGTACTTCCTGTCGGATGCGGGCAAGGCGTTCATCGCCGGCCAGCTGCGCCACGCGCGCGAGCTGTCGTCGATCTTCGCCCAGTGGGTCAACTCCTACAAGCGCCTGGTGCCCGGCTACGAGGCGCCCGTCTACGTGGCCTGGTCGCGGCGCAACCGCTCAGCGCTCGTGCGCGTGCCGCTCTACCACCCCGGGCACGAGAACTCGACCCGCATGGAGCTGCGCTGCCCCGATCCGGCGTGCAACCCGTACCTGACCTTCGCGGCGCTGCTGCAGGCCGGCCTGGAGGGCATCGAGAAGGGCTACGAGCTGCCCGAGCCGATGGAGAAGAACCTCTACCACCTGGCGCCCGACGACCGTAAGCGCCTGGGGATCGAGCAGCTGCCCGAGACGCTGGGCGAGGCGATCGAGATCACCGCCGAGTCCGAGCTCGTGCTGCGCACGCTGGGCGAGCACATGTTCAACCGGTTCATCGAGATCAAGCGCCAGGAGTGGGACGACTACCGCGTGCAGGTCACGCAGTGGGAGCTCGATCGCTACCTGCCGGTTCTGTAGCCAGGCGCGACGGCCACCAGATCCTCGGCCCGACGAGGAAGACCAGCGCGGGCACGAGGATCGACCGCACGACGAAGGTGTCGAGCAGCACCCCGAAGGCGATCACGAAGCCGATCTCGGTCAGGAACGTGAGCGGCAGCACGCCCAGCACGGCGAACGTGCCGGCCAGGACGACGCCCGCCGAGGTGATCACGCCGCCGGTCACCGCCAGCCCGCGCAGCATCCCGTCGCGGGTGCCGTGCTGGAGCGCCTCCTCGCGCACCCGGGCCATCAGGAAGATGTTGTAGTCGACGCCCAGCGCGACGAGGAAGATGAAGGCGAACAGCGGCAGCGACGGGTCGCTGCCGGGGAAGCCGAAGAGCACGTCGAAGACGACGGCGCCGACGCCCAGGGCGGCCAGGAACGACAGCACGACGGTCACGACGAGCAGGACCGGCGCGACGATCGAGCGCAGCAGCACGCCGAGGATCAGCAGCACGATCACCAGCGCGATCGGGATCAGCAGCCGCGTGTCGTCGCCGGAGGCCTGGCGCAGGTCGTACTCGACCGCGCTGGGGCCGCCGACCAGCGCGTCGGGCGCCACCGCGCGCACCGCGTCGCGCAGCTGGGGCACGATGTCGAACGCCTGCTGGGAGTAGGGGTCGGCGTCCAGGTAGGCGGCCAGCTGGATGCCCGCCTCGCCGCGGGCCACCGGCCGTGCCGGCACCTCCGCCACGCCGGGGACGTCGCGGGCGGCCTGGACCGCCGGGGCGACGTCGGCCGAGTCGAACACGACGATGTCGCTGGGCGCCGACTGCCCGGGCGGGAAGGACTGCGCGATCAGCTGCTGGCCCTCGATCGACTCGACGCTGTCGCGGAACTGGTTGCTCTGCGTCAGCCCCGTGGAGAAGTTCAACAGCCCCAGGGCCATGACGATCAGCGCCAGGACGCCGACGGTGCCGACCCGGCCCGGGTGCCGCGCGACGAAGTCGCCCACGCGCCGCCACACGCCGTGGGTCTCGTCGACGGCGTGCTCGCGCGCGTGCATCCGCGCCTCGAACCGGCCCAGGGCCCCGGACCGCAGCCGCCGGTAGGGGCCGACGAACAGCAGGGTCAGCACCGCCACCACGGCCAGCACGATCAGCCCGGTGACCGGCGCGGCGGCGGCGAAGGCCAGCGCGGCCAGCACGCCGACGATCACGAACGTGGTGACGCCGGGACCGAGCCGGTCGACGACCGCGGCCAGGCCGGGCACGCGCATCGGCCGGTGGTCGGGCGCGTCGCGGCCCTCGGGTCCGTAGGGCACGAACGGCCAGAACGGACGGCGACCGGCGATCGTCAGCAGCGCCGGCAGGAACGTCAGCATGACCAGCAGCGCCACGCCGACGCCCATCGCGCCCACGGGGCCCAGGCCCGCGGTGCCGTTGACCTTGGCCAGCGTCAGCGACAGCAGCGTGGCCATCACGGTCAGGCCGGAGGCGAAGATGGCCGGGCCGGCGCGGCGCAGGGCCAGCGCCATCGCCTCGTGCTTGTCCTGATGGCGGCGCAGCTCCTCGCGGTAGCGGGCGACGAGCAGCAACGCGTAGTCGGTCCCCGCCCCGATGACCAGGATCGACAGGATCGCCGAGCTCTGGCCGTTGACCGTCACGCCCACCTCGGTCAGCGCCCAGCCGAAGCCGCGCGCGCCCAGCTCGGCCACGACGACGGCCAGGATCGGGAAGAACCAGAAGACCGGGCTGCGGTAGATCAGGATGAGCAGGCTGATGACCAGCAGCAGCGCGGCGCCGACGAGCGTCCCGTTGATGCCCTCGAAGACCTTGATCGCGTCGGCCGAGATGCCGGCCGGGCCGGTGACCTTGACCTCCAGGCCGCCGCCCGGGTCGCTGACCAGCTCGCGGTAGCGGTCGACGGGATCGATGATCTGGGCGCTGTCGCCGGACCCGTCGGCCTTGATCACGTTGCCGGTCAGCGCCGTGGCGCCGTCGGGCGCGAGCAGGTAGGGCGGTGAGCCGCGCGGGTCGGTCGGGTTGCCGAAGGGCGTGGTGTTGGGGAACTGCTTCGTCGTCGCGTTCAGGCGCGCGACGTCCCGATCGATCAGGCGGCGATCGGCGTCGGTCAGCCCGCCGTCGCGGTGGAAGACGACGACCGTCGGGGCGGTCTCGGCGCCGGCCAGCGACTCGGTCACGTCCAGGGCCTTGGTCGACTCGGCGCTGCCGGGCAGGAACGAGCGCGACTCGTTCTGCTCGGCGTCGGCGAAGCGGCCCGGCAGGTTGGCCGCCAACATCACCACGAGCACGGCGATCCACGCGAAGAAGACGATCCACTTCGATCGCCGCCCGGTGGTGATCTTGGCCAGAAGTCCCACGCCGAGGACGAACCTATTGCAGCTGGGCGGCCAATGCTCCCGGGTCGGTGACGGGCAGCTGGCAGGCGAAGCGCTCGCACACGTAGGCGGCGGTCCGCCCGTCGACCGGCTCGCGGCCCTCCAGCAGCGGCACGCGCGCGTCGGGACCGCTGCCGCCGGCCAGGACCACGCGCGGACGGTAGGTGGCGTGGACCTCGGCCACCAGCGGGCCGGGATCGGGGCCGACGATCGCCACCTCGCGCGCCGGGCCGATCGCCCAGGCCAGCGCCTGCAGCAGGTGGCCGAAGGCCGACGGATGGCGCGGCGCGATCTCGTGGACCAGGCGGATCGTCGACAGCGCGTGCTCCTCGTAGCGCGCGTCGCCGGTCAGCGCGTGCAGGCGCAGCAGGCCCAGCGCGGCCGCCGACGAGCCCGACGGGATCGGCGAGTCCTCGAGGTCCTTGCGGCGGGCGACCAGCGTCGGGTGGTCGTCGGAGGTCGAGAAGAAGCCGCCGTTGACCGGGTCGGAGAAGTGGGCGGCCAGCAGCGCGTCGGCCACCTCGCGGGCGGCGTGCAGCCACTGCGGCTCCCAGGTCGCCTCGTACAGGCCGACCAGCGCCTCGACCAGGAACGCGTGGTCCTCGAGGTGCCCGGCCAGGCGCGGGGTGCGCAGCACGCGGCCGTCCGGTGCGCGGTGCGCGTCCAGCAGGTAGCGCGCCGCGGCGCGCGCGGCGTCGAGGTAGTCCGCGCGGCCCAGCACCGCCCCGGCGTCGGCCAGGGCGCTGATCAGCAGCGCGTTCCAGGAGGTCAGCTGCTTGTCGTCCAGCGCCGGCCAGACGCGCGCCGAGCGGACCCGCAGCAGCGCGGTCCGCACGCGGTCCCGGGTGGCCGGATCGGGCTCGGGCCCGCGCGCCTCGAGCACGTTGAGCCCGTCGAAGTTGCCGCGCTCGGAGGCCCCGAACCAGGCGATCGCCGCCTCGGCGTCGTCGCCCAGCACGGCGCGCAGCTCGGCCAGCGTCCACACGTAGAACTTGCCCTCGACGCCCTCGGAGTCGGCGTCCAGCGCCGACCAGAACCCGCCGTCGGGCGCGCGCAGCTCGCGCAGCGCCCAGTCCAGCGTGTCCTCGCAGGTGCGCCGCAGCAGCTCGTCGCCGACCATCTGCCAGCCGTGCAGGTAGGCCCGGGCCAGCAGCGCGTTGTCGTAGAGCATCTTCTCGAAGTGCGGGACCGTCCAGGTGGCGTCGACGGAGTAGCGCGCGAAGCCACCGCCGACCACGTCGTGCAGGCCGCCGGTGGCCATCATCCGCAGCGTGTGGACGGACATCTCGGTCTCGCCCTGGCCGAGCAGGAAGTCGATCGCCGACGCGGCCGGGAACTTGGGCGCGCCGCCCCAGCCCCCGAAGCGCGGCTCGTAGGTCTCGCGCAGGCGCGCCACCGCGGCGTCGAGCTGCACCGGGTTCAGCGCCGCGGCCGACGGCTGCAGCGCCGCCGAATGCGAGAGGCGCTCGCGCAGCACCGCCGCCTGCTCGCGGATCGCCTCGCGCCGGTCGGTCCACGCGTCGGCCACGGCCAGCAGGATCTGCGTCCAGGACGGCTGGTTCATGGCCGGCCGGGGCGGGAAGTAGGTGCCGCCGAAGAAGGGCACCTGCTCGGGCGTGAGGAAGCAGTTCAGCGGCCAGCCGCCGTGCCCGGTCATCGCCTGCACCGCCTCCATGCACACCGCGTCGACGTCCGGGCGCTCCTCGCGGTCGACCTTCACGCACACGAAGCGCTCGTTCATCAGCGCCGCGACCTCGGCGTCCTCGAAGGACTCACGCTCCATCACGTGGCACCAGTGGCAGGCCGAGTAGCCGATCGACACCAGCAGCGGCCGGTCGAGCTCGCGCGCGGCCGCCAGCGCCTCCTCGCCCCACGGCCGCCAGTCGACCGGGTTGTCGCGATGCTGGAGCAGGTACGGCGAGGTCTCGTGCGCGAGCGCGTTGGCCATCCCGCCACGGTAACTTCCCTCGCCGAATGCCCTCACACCGCGAGACCGTCACCGCCCTGGACGCCCCCGCCGCGATCGGCCCCTACTCGCATGCCGTCAAGAGCAACGGCCTGCTGTTCTGCTCGGGCCAGATTCCGCTCGATCCCGCCTCCGGCGAGCTGGTCGGCGACACGCCCGCCGACCAGGCGCGCAAATGTCTGGAGAACCTGTCCGCGGTGGTCGCCGCCGCCGGCGCGCAGCTGGCCGACGCGGTCCAGGTGACCGTCTACCTGACCGACATGGCCGCTTTCGCCGAGGTCAACGAGGTGTACGGCACGTTCTTCGAGTCCGACCCGCCCGCTCGGGTGGCGATCGGCGTCGCCGCGCTGCCCAAGGGGGCGCAGGTCGAGGTCGCCGCCGTCGTCGCGCTGTCGGGATGAGCGTCGACGCCGACCGGGTCCTTGCGGCACGGTCAGCGATCGCCGATGTGGCCCGGCGCACGCCGGTGCTGTCCTCGCAGACGCTGAGCGAGCTGACCGGCGGGGCGATCGTGCTGAAGGCCGAGTCGCTGCAGCGCACCGGCTCGTTCAAGATCCGCGGCGCGCTGAACAAGCTGGCCGCGCTGGGGGACGCGTGCCGCAACGGCGTCGTGTGCGCCAGCGCGGGCAACCACGCCCAGGCGCTGGCCGCCGCCGCGCGGGCCCGCGGCGTGCCCTGCGAGGTCGTGATGCCCATCGGTGCGCCGGTGGCCAAGGTGGAGGGGGCCGAGGCGCTCGGCGCTCACGTGATCCTGCACGGCGACGGCGTCGACGACTGCTTCGCGCTGGCCCAGGAGCGGGCGGCCGAGCGCGGTGAGGTGTTCGTGCACCCGTTCGAGGACCCCGACGTGATCGCCGGCCAGGGCACGCTCGGCCTCGAGCTGCTGGAGGACGTGCCCGACCTGGCCAAGGTGATCGTGCCGATCGGCGGCGGCGGGCTCGCCGCGGGCGTCGGCCTGGCCATCAAGGCCGCGCGGCCCGACGTGGAGATCGTCGGGGTGCAGGTGTCGACCTATCCGGCCGCGCGCGCGTCGCTGGCCGCCGGCCATCCCGTCCACCTGCAGCCGCCCGACATCACGATCGCCGACGGCATCGCGGTCAAGCGCCCCGGCGAGCTGACCCTCTCGCTGATGCGCGACGTGATCGACGCGATCGAGCTGGTCGACGAGGACGACGTGGCCGAGGCGATGGTCCTGCTCATGGAGAAGGCCAAGCTCGTGGTCGAGGGCGCCGGTGCCGTCGGCGTCGCCGCGCTGCTGGACGGGACGATCCAGCCCGCGCGGACGGGCTCGACCGTGGTCGTGCTCAGCGGCGGCAACGTCGACGCCGGGCTGTTGGCCTCCGTCGCCCGCCGCCACGAGACCGAGGTCGGGCGGCGCATCGCGCTGCTGACCAAGGTGCCCGACCGCCCCGGCGCGCTGGCGGCGCTGCTGGAGCGCATCGCCCGCGAGGGGGCCAACCTCGTCGAGGTCGAGCACGTGCGCGAGGGCATCGACCTGCACGTGCGCGAGACCGCCGTGCAGCTGGTGCTGGAGACCCGCGGGCCGGCCCACGCCGACCGCGTCCTGGCGGCGATCGCCGACGACGGCTACGAAGCGCGCGTGATGCGCTAGCAAGACGGCCGTGTGGGAACGCGCATCGGCGGATAGGGTGACGAAGTGGCGCCGATGAAGCAGTGGCCGGATCAGCCGCCGCTCGCGATGCACGAGGGCGCGCTGTCGGACGGGCGCACGCTGGTGTCGCTGTCGGGCGAGCTGGATCTGGTTGGCGCGCCGGAGTTCGTCGCCCGCGTGATGGAGTGCCTGCGGACGGGCTCGGTGCTCGTCGATCTGGCAGGCTTGACGTTCATGGACTCTTCCGGCGCCCGTGCGCTGAACACGCTGATGCGCGAGTCGGCCCATACGCCCGGCGACCTTGCCGTGCGCGACGAGTTCGGCGAGAGCGTGGCCCAGCTGCTGCGCCTGACCGGCATGCTCGGCGTGCTCCCGCGGGAGGCGGCGGCGTGAGCGCGCTGCGCCGCCACAACGTCGTCGTCCACGGCGCGGTCGACGCGCCGCCGATGGTGTTCGCGCACGGCTTCGGCTGCGACCAGAACATGTGGCGCTACGTGTGGCCGGCCTTCGCCGAGGACCATCGCATCGTCCTGTTCGACCACGTCGGCATGGGCAACGCGGACCCCGCCGCCTACGACCGCGCCCGTCACGCCACGCTGGACGGCTACGCCGACGACGTGCTCGACATCTGCCGCGAGCTGGACCTGCACGACGTCGTGTTCGTGGGTCACTCGGTCAGCTCGATGATCGGGGCGCTGGCCGTCGCCCGCGAGCCCGAGCGCTTCGACCGGCTCGTGCTGGTCAGCCCGTCGCCGCGGTTCATCGACGACGGCGACTACGTCGGCGGCTTCGAGCAGCGCGACATCGAGGAGCTGCTGGACTCGATGGACAGCAACTACCTGGGCTGGTCGAGCACGATGGCGCCGGTGATCATGGGCAACCCGGATCGCCCCGAGCTGGGCGACGAGCTGGCCAACAGCTTCTGCGCCGCCGACCCGGACATCGCCCGCCGCTTCGCGCGCGTGACGTTCCTGTCGGACAACCGCGCCGACCTGCCCAACGTCAGCGTGCCGGCGCTCGTGCTCCAGTGCCGCGACGACGCGATCGCCCCGATGGCCGTCGGCGAGTACGTGGCGGAGCATCTGCCCGACGCGGAGATGGTGGTGCTCGACGCCACGGGCCACTGCCCGAATCTCAGCGCGCCGGAGGCGACGGTCGCCGCGATCCGCGGCTTCCTGACGGGTTGATGGCCGCCGAGCCCGGCGGGGCGAGCCTGGAGTCCGGCGAGGAGCTCTTCGAGCGCGCGCCCTGCGGCTACCTGACCTGCGCCCCCGACGGCACGATCGTGCGGGCCAACCAGACGCTGGAGACCTGGCTGGCCGTCGAGCGCGGCGCGCTGGTGGGCCGCCGGTTCCAGGACCTGCTGACCGGCGGCGGCCGGCTGTATCACGAGACGCACTACGCGCCGCTGCTGCGCATGCAGGACTGGGTGCGCGAGATCGCGCTGGAGATCGTCAGCGCCGACGGGACCCGGCTGCCGGTGCTGGTCAACTCGGTCCTCGAGCGCGACGCGGACGGCGAGCCGGCCCGGATCCGCACGATCCTGTTCGAGGCCTCCGACCGGCGACGCTACGAGCAGGAGCTGCTGGCCACGGCGCGGCGCGAGCAGGAGGTCGCGCTGGAGCTGCAGCGCAGCCTCCTGGGCGGCACGCCGCCCAGCGATCCGGCGTTCCTGCTGGAGGTGGCCTACGAGCCGGCCGAGACGCACCTGGAGGTCGGCGGCGACTGGTACGACGCGTTCTGGACGCAGCCCGGGGAGCGCGTCGCGCTGGTCGTCGGCGACGTCGTCGGGCGCGGCCTGGGCGCCGCGACGACGATGGGCCAGCTGCGCAGCGCCCTGCGCGCGCTGGCCGGCACCGGCCTGGGGCCCGCCGCGGTGCTGGAGGCGCTGGACGACTACCGCGCGCTGCACGAGGTCGGCGACATGGCCACGATCGTGCTGGCCGAGTTCGACCTGACGGCGGGCACGCTGCGCTACGCCTGCGCCGGGCATCCGCCGCCCGTCCTGCTGGAGCCGGCCGGCGACGCGCGCCTGCTGTGGGAGGGCCGCTCGACGCCGCTGGGCGCCCAGCCGCCCGACCAGCGCCGGCTCGAGGCGACGGTCGCGCTGGCCCGGGGCGCCACGGTCCTGCTCTACACCGACGGGCTGTTCGAGCGTCGCGACGAGCCGCTGCAGACGGGGCTGGATCGCCTGACCGCCTACCTGGCCGCGCAGGCCGGCCGGACGCCCTCGGCGCTGGCGCCGGCGATCCTGCGGCAGATGCTGGCCGGGCGCCGGCTGCCCGATGACGTCTGCCTGCTGGCGCTGCGCCGCGAGCTCGCCGGGTGAGCGAGCGGACCCAGCCGCGGCGGTTCGTCCCGCGCTTCCACTGGGAGCTGCTGGCCTGCGGCGTCACCGGCCACGAGCTGATCGGCACCGACGCGCGCACCGTGCGCGAGCAGGACCGCGTCGTCGTGCGCGAGGACGCGGCCGGCACGCGCTGGTATCGGTGCGTGCGCTGCGACAGCTGGCTTGCGCTCCCGGCGCCCGAGGCGCCCACGCGCGACTTCGTCCCGGGCGAGGACGAGGTGGTGGTGCCCCGGCGTGGCCGGGCGCTGCGCGACCGGATCGTGCTGCGCGCGATCGCCATCGACCGCGCGTTCCACTTCGTCGTGCTCGCCGTGCTGGCCATCGCGGTGTTCCTGTTCGTCGACCACCAGGCCCAGCTGCGCGACCACGTGCTGCGCGCGCTGTCGGACCTGCAGGGCACGTTCGGCGGCCCCGTCGACTCCGACCACGGCCTCGTCCACGACATCCGCCACCTGTTCAGCCTCAACAGCGGGACGCTGACGAAGATCGGGATCGCGCTGTCGGTCTACGCGGTCGTCGAGCTGATCGAGGCGTTCGGCCTGTGGTGGGGCAAGCGCTGGGCCGAGTACCTGACGCTGATCGTCACCGCCTCGCTGCTGCCGCTGGAGGTCTACGAGCTCAGCGAGCGCTTCTCGGTGCTGAAGGTCCTCACGATGGTCATCAACATCGCGGTGGTCGTCTACCTGCTGTACGCCAAGCGGCTGTTCGGCCTGCGGGGCGGCGCGGCGGCCGAGGAGGCCGCGCGCAACGCCGACGCGGGCTGGGACGCGCTGCGCCGCACAGCTCCCGCCTAAGCGGTCAGCGGGCTCGGGCCGGCGCCCCGCCGTCGACCATCGCCGTCCACAGGTCGGGCTGCGGCGTGCGGGCCTTGTCGTAGGCCCGGCGGCTGTGCGTCAGCCCCAGGTCCAGCATCAGCTCGGTGGCCTTGTACATCAGCGCGGCCGGGTTGATCAGGGGCACCGGCAGGCGCTCGGCCATGTACGGCGCGGCCTTGAACATGTTCGTCGAGCCCAGCACGATCACGTCGGCGCCGTCCTCCTCGATCGCCGCCATCGCCTGCTGCACCAGGCGCGGGAAGTAGATCGCCTGCTTCTCGTCGCCATCGAACGCGCCCGAGTAGTCGATCTCGTCGCCCTCCATGATCCCGCGCACCGACACGCAGCGGTCGGCGATGCCGTACTGCTGCAGCTTGCGCGTGTAGAGCAGCTTCTGCTCCAGCGTCATGGTCACCACGGCGAACCGGCTGCCCAGCGTCAGCGCGAGCATGTAGGCGAAGCGGCCGGGCCCGATCACCGGGATGTCCAGCACCGAGCGCAGCACGTCCAGGCCCGAGTCGCTCATCGTCTCGATGACGACCGCGTCGTAGCCCTCGGCCTCGGCCGTCAGGCCCGCCTCGATCGCGCCGATGTCGGCCAGCATCAGGTCGTGCTCGCTGTCCCAGTGGACCGGGGCCATCTTCACCGGCCGGATGTCGAACTGGATGTCCGGCGCCATCCGGACCTGCCCCATCTGGGACCGCGTGATCTCGCCGATCGCGTCGGCCCGCTCGTGGGTGGAGGGGCACAGCACCAGCACGCGTCGCATTCGCTTTTCGCTCCAAGGCCAAAGGGTCTAAGTCAGACAATGACCATTGAAGCGCATTTCGCGCTACTCGGGGGTGACGTAGGCCCCCGAGATGCCGCCGTCGACCAGGAACGTCGACGCGGTCACGAACGACGACTCGTCGGAGGCCAGGAACAGCGCCGCGTTGGCGATCTCCGTGGCGTCGCCGAAGCGGCCCATCGGGATGTGGACCAGGCGACGGGCGGCGCGCTCGGGATCCTTGGCGAACAGCTCGCGCAGCAGCGGCGTGTCGACGGGCCCGGGGCACAGGGCGTTGACGCGCACGCCCTGGCGGGCGAACTCGACGCCCAGCTCGCGCGACATGGCCAGCACGCCGCCCTTGGACGCCGTGTAGGAGATCTGCGAGGTGGCCGCGCCCATCACGGCGACGAACGACGCGGTGTTGATGACCGAGCCGCCGCCGCTCTCCAGCAGCTTGGGGATCCCGTACTTGCAGCACAGGAAGACGCTGCGCAGGTTGACCATCTGGACGCGCTCCCACGCCTCCAGCGTGGTCTCGATCACCGAGCCGTCGTCGTCGGGGGAGATGCCCGCGTTGTTGAACACCACGTCCAGGCGCCCGAACGCCTCGACGGCCCGGTCGAACATGTCGGCGACCTGGCCCTCGTGCGTCACGTCGACCTGCAGCGACAGGTCGCCCGGGGCGTCCTCGCTCAGATCGACGCCCACGACCTTGGCCCCCTCGGCCTGGAAGCGCGCCACCGTCGCCGCGCCGATCCCGCCCGATGCCCCCGTCACGAGGCACACCTTGTCCTGCAGTCTCATGCCTGCCCTGTCGCGTAGTAGATGGTCTTGACCTCGGTGTAGGCGTCCAGCGCGTGCGGCCCGAGCTCGCGCCCGTAGCCGGACTGCTTGAAGCCGCCGAACGGCGTCGTCACCCGCACCGAGGAGTTGGAGTTGATCGACAGCACGCCGGTGTCGATCGCCCGGGCCACGCGCAGCGCGCGGCCGCCGTCGCGCGACCAGATCGAGCCCGACAGGCCGTAGATCGTGTCGTTGGCCAGGGCGATCGCCTCGGCCTCGTCGCGGAACGGGATGACCGTGGCCACCGGGCCGAAGATCTCCTCGCGCACCGCGCGGTCGTCGGGACCGACCGGGCAGAGCACGGTGGGCGCGAACCAGTAGCCCGGGCCGTCGGGGACCGAGCCGCGGATGGCCACCGGTGCGTCGGCGGGCACGAACGACGCCACCTGGTCGCGGTGCGCGGCGGAGATCAGCGGGCCCATCTGCGTGGCCTCGTCGAGCGGGTCGCCGACCACGATCGCCTCGACCGCCGCCTCGAAGGCCTCCATGAAGCGGTCCAGCGCGCTGCGCTCCACCAGGATGCGCGAGCGCGCGCAGCAGTCCTGGCCGGCGTTGCCGAAGACGGCCATCGGCGCGGCCGCGGCGGCCGCCTCCAGGTCGGCGTCGGCGAACACGACGTTGGCCGACTTCCCGCCCAGCTCGAGCGTCACGCGCTTGATCGTCGCCGCCGCCCCCGCAGCGATCGTCCGGCCCACCTCGGTCGAGCCGGTGAAGGCGATCTTGGCCACGTCGGGATGCTCGACCAGCCGCGCCCCGCAGGTCGAGCCGGGCCCGACGACGACGTTGAGCACGCCCTCGGGCAGGCCGGCCTCCAACGCCAGCTCGGCGAAGCGCAACGCCGTCAGCGGCGTCAGCTCGGCGGGCTTGAGCACCACCGTGTTGCCGGCGGCCAGCGCCGGCCCCATCTTCCAGGCGGCGATCACCAGCGGGAAGTTCCATGGCGTGATCAGCCCCACCACGCCCAGCGGCTCGCGGACGGTCATCCCCAGACCGCCCGCGACCTCGATGGTGTCGCCGATCGGCCGCTCCGGGGCGCCCGCGTAGTAGCGGAACACCTCGGCCACCATGCCCATCTCACCGCGGGCGTCACCGATCGGCTTGCCCGCGTTGCGCGCCTCCAGACGCGCCAGCTCCTCCAGATGCTCCTCGACCACCCCGGCGACGCGGCCCAGCAGCCGGGCGCGATCGCCCGGCGCCACCGCGCGCCACGCCGGATAAGCGGCGCGCGCGGCGGCCACGGCGGCGTCGACCTCCTCGACGCCGCCGCGTGTCACCTCTTCCAGCACCCGCTCCGTCGCGGGCTCGATCACCTGCAATTCCGTCACCGTCATCAATCGCCAGAGACGGCCAGGCCGTCGCCCTCCATCTTGATCGTCTTGCGCGGGCCGGTGAACGTGTTGCGCACGCCGCCGAACCAGGAGACCGTGACCAGCAGCACGACCAGGCCGACGACGAGCGGCGCGTAGTTGGCCGACGCCCAGTCGAAGTCGCTGCTCCACCACACGGCCGTCGGTGTGATCGGCAGGCTGAACACCACGGTGCACAGCGCCACCCAGGCGACCGCCACCGGGCACATCCACTTGTACTTGTTCCCCAGCGTCCAGGGACCGGGCTTGAACGTGTCGCCCATGCGCCAGCGCAGGAAGATCGGGATCGCGTAGGCGATGTACAGCCCGATCACGGCGATCGACACGACGGCGAAGAAGGCCACCGGGATGCCGCCGGAGAAGCCCTTCAGCGCCGGCAGCGTGATGATCAGCGCCGCCACGGCCGAGGCCAGCACCGAGTAGGCGGGCACGCGGTGGTGGTTGAGCCTGGTCCACAACCGGTGGCCGGGCACCGCGCCGTCGCGCGAGAACGCGTACATCATGCGCGAGCAGCTGGTCAGGCAGGCCATGCCGCAGAACAGCTGGCCGATCGTCGAGATGATGATCACCGTCTTGGCCCACCCGCCGCCCAGCGCCGTCTCGAAGATCGTCGGCGAGAAGCCGGCGGCGTCGTTGATGGCGGGCACGTCGGTGGCCGCGAAGGTGATGGCCAGCAGCACGATCCAGCCGATCACGGCCGAGTAGAAGACCGACCGCCACACGCCCTTGGGCGCCACCTCGGCGGCGTTGTGGGTCTCCTCGGAGACGTGCGCCGAGGCGTCATAGCCGGTGATCGTGTACATCGTCAGCAGGCCGCCCACGGGCAGGATGTAGAACCAGTACATCGACATGCTGAAGCCGGAGTTGTTGATCCGGTCGGTGAACACGAAGTTGGCCGACTGGTGCGTGTCGGGCACGATCACCAGGATCGCCACGATCACCGCGACGCCGAGCACGTGCCACCACACGGAGATCGTGTTGAACAGCGCCACCAGCGGCGAGCTGAAGATGTTCAGCAGCGCGTGCAGCGTCAGCACGAGGAAGAACAGCACGAACGTCTCGGTCAGCACGTGCGCGCCGTCGGCGAAGTTGATGAAGCCCAGGTCGACCGAGTAGAGGCTGAAGACGACGTTGAGGAACGTCGCGCCGGCGTAGTCCACGGAGGCCACGACGGCGATCAGGCCGATCAGGTTGAACCAGCCGGTGAACCAGCCCCAGGCGGCGCCGCCGAGCTCGCTGGCCCACCAGTAGATGCCGCCCGACGTCGGGTAGGCCGACACCAGCTCGGCCATGCAGAAGGCGATGATCAGGATGAAGCACGAGATGATCGGCCAACCCCAGGAGATGGCGATCGGGCCGCCGTTGTTCCAGGCCTGGCCGTAGGTCGTGAAGCAGCCGGCCAGGACCGAGATGATCGTGAACGAGATGGCGAAGTTCGAGAACCCGCCCCAGGCGCGCTTCAGGCTCTGCTCGTAGCCCATCTCGGCGAGCCGTTGCTCGTCGCGATTCACCGGTGGTTCGGTGACTGTGCTCATCGTGTGGAAACCCTCCCCAGGGCTAAAGGTCCGATGGTCCGTCCTTCGAACGCGAATCTATGCCCCGGGACGGACAGCCGTCAACCGACTCGCGGTCCCAAAGGTTCGTGGTGGCTCCACGATGCGGTCCACAACGGGCGGGCGGACGATGCTCGGCATGGTCCGACGCCTGCTGCTTCCGCTCGTAGTGCTGCTGCTCGCCGTGCCCGCCGGGGCCAGCGCCGAGGTGCGCTACGCGATCCCCGACGGTGCGGTGCGCTTCGACGCCTGCCCGGTCGAGGAGCCGTGCGGCCTGGAGTACGCGATCCGCTACGCGCGTCCCGGCGACGAGGTCCGGCTCGGGCCGGGCACCTACAACGTCCTGTCGGGCATCGACGCCACGGCCGAGGGCATGGTGGTGCACGGACCGGCGCCCGGTCAGCCCGCCACGATCGTCTCCACCGGACCCGGCCGCGCCTTCTCGATCACCGGCGCGAACATCACCTTCAGCGACCTGATCATCAAGAGCTCCGCGCTGATGGGGCAGCCGCTCGTCGCCCTGCTGGGAGCCAACGACCTGCTCGACCGCGTGGCCATCTCCGCGATCGGCAGCGGCCCCACCGGCATCGCGCTGGGCGGCGGCTCGCTCGTGCGCAACACCGTCATGCGGGTCACCGGCCTGAACCCGGGCGGGATCGCCTCCGCGCCCGGCGGCGGGCGCATCATCGGCTCGACGTTGATCCTCAACGGCACCAACGCGCGGGGCGTGTTCGCCAGCTCGTGCTTCGGCACGCCGGCCGCGCTGCGGATCGTCAACTCGATCGTGCGCACCTCCGGGCGCGACGTCGAGGCGAGCAACTCGTGCCCCGGCGCCGCCCCGGTGACCGTCAGCGTGCTCGCGTCGAACTTCGCCACCGCCAGCGCCACCACGGGCGGTTCGATCATCGCCGGCGCCACCAACCAGCGGGCCGGGCGCGAGCCGCGCTTCGTCGACTTCGGGGCCGGCGACCTGCGCCAGGCGCCCGACTCGCCGACGATCGACGCCGGGCGGGTGGAGCCCGACGCCGGTGCCCTCGACGTGGCCGGGCACTCGCGGCTGACCGGGCGGGCCACCGACATCGGCGCCTACGAGCACGTCGTCGCGTTCCCGGGCGCGAGCGGAGGCGGCGGGGGCGCGGTGGCCGACGCGCCGGTGGTCACCGTCCCGGTGCCCGCGGGCGGCAGCGTGCCGCCGTCGACCGAGCCGATCCCGGGCGTGACGACGCCCAGCGCCGCGGCCAGCCAGCGCATGCGCATCACCGCGGTGCGGCTGGGGCGCAGCACGGTCGCCGTGCGCGTGTCGGCCACCGCCCGCGTGAAGATCGTGATCGCGCGCCAGGCCGGCCGGCGCTGGCGCACGGTCACCACCGTGCGAGCCAAGCGGCGCGGGGCCGGTCCGGTGCGCCGCTCGCTGATCGCCCACATGCGCCTGCGCGACGGGCGCTACCGCGTGAAGGTCACCGCGATCGGCCCGGCGGGCACCGGCGTGACCACGGTCACCAAGCGCTTGGGTTAGCCCTCCCACCCGCCGAGTGGCACATTCCCGCCGCTGAGCGGCGGGAATGTGCCACTCGGCCGCGGTCAGGGGAGCAGGCCGGCGAGCACGTGCTCGGTGCCGTGCAGGTGCTCGCTGACCAGGCGCGCCGCGGCGTCCGCGTCGTGCGCCCGGAGCGCGCCCACCAGCCGGCGGTGCTGGTCGTTGGCCCAGTCGAGCACCTCGGGCGGGTGGGCGATGTGCGCGATCAGGTCGGTCATCGCGCTCTGCGCCTCGGTCATGGCCACGATCAGGCGCGGGCTGCGGCTGGCCTCGGCCATCCCGATGTGGAAGCGCACGTCGGCCCGGCGGTAGGCCGGGAAGTCGTCGATCAGGTCGTCGATCTCCTCGACGACCTCGGCCAGCGCGTCGACCTCCTCGCGTGTGGCCCGCTCGGCGGCCAGCACGGCGACGCCGAGCTCGACCGACAGGCGCCAGTCGCACACGTCGCGCCACTGGGCCAGCTCCTCGGGCGTCGGCGGCTCGGTCAGCGGCGGACGGTCGGCCACGAACGTGCCGCCACCGCGCCCGCGCTGGGCGTGCAGGTGCCCGCTCTGGGCCAGCGCGGTCAGCGCCTGACGCAAGGTCGAGCGGGCGATGCCGAGCATCGCGCACAGCTCCCGCTCGGGCGGCAGCTGCGTGCCGGGCTGCAGCAGCCCGAGCTTGATCGCCGTGCCCAGGCGATCGACGGTCTCCTCGAACGCGGTCTGCGAGCGGACCGGCGCGAAGACGGCCTCGCCGGAGTCCAGGCTCACAATCGCTCGAACCCCCGATAGCGCTCCCAGTCGGTCACGGCGCTCTCGAAGGCGGCCAGCTCGACGTCGGCGGCGTTGACGTAGTGGTCGACGACCTCGTCGCCCAGCGCCGCGCGGGCCACGGCGGACGCGGCGAACAGGTCGCGGGCCTCGCGCAGCGTGGTGGGCACGCGCGGCTTGTCGGCCGTGTAGGCGTTGCCCTCCAGCGCGGGCTCCAGCTCCAGGCCCGCGTCGACGCCGTGCAGGCCCGCGGCGATCAACGCGCTCAGCGCCATGTACGGGTTCAGGTCGGCGCCGCCGGCCCGGTTCTCGAAGCGCATCCCCGGCCCGTGGCCGACCACGCGCAGCGAGCACGTGCGGTTGTCGTGGCCCCAGGCCACGGCGGTCGGGGCGAAGGAGCCCGCGGCGAAGCGCTTGTAGGAGTTCACGTTGGGGGCCAGCAGCAGCGTCAGCTCGCGCAGGCAGGCCAGCTGCCCGGCCAGGAACGCGTCGAACAGGCCCTGGTCGCGGGAGAACAGCGGTCCGTCGGCGTCGGCCAGCGAGAAGTGGATGTGGCACGAGTTGCCCTCGCGCTCGTCCCACTTGGCCATGAACGTGATCGCCATGCCCTCCTGCGCGGCGATCTCCTTGGCCCCGTTCTTGTAGATCGCGTGTGCGTCGGCGCTGGCCAGCGCGGTGTCGTAGTGGAAGTTGATCTCGTGCTGGCCGAGGTTGCACTCGCCCTTGGAGTCCTCGACGGCCATGCCCGCGGCGTACATGTCGTTGCGGATGCGGCGGATCAGCGGCTCGATCCGCGCGGTGCCCAGCAGCGAGTAGTCGACGTTGTAGAGGTTGGCCGGATCGAGGTCGCGGTAGCCCTTCTTCCAGGCGTCCTCGTAGGTGTCGCGGAAGACGATGAACTCCAGCTCGGTGCCCGCGTTGGCCGTCCAGCCGCGCTCGGCCAGCCGCTCGAGCTGGGCGCGCAGGACCTGGCGGGGCGAGGCGACGACGGGCGAGCCGTCGGCCCACTCGACGTCGGCCAGGCACACGACGGTCGCCTCCTGCCAGGGCACGGGCCGCAGCGTGGCCAGGTCGGGTCGCATCACGAAGTCGCCGTAGCCGCGCTCCCACGACGCCATCGCGAAGCCCTCGACGGTGGCCATGTCGACGTCGACGGCCAGCAGGTAGTTGCAGCCTTCGGCGCCGTGGTCGGCGACCTCGTCGACGAAGAACCGCGCGTGCAGGCGCTTGCCCTGCAGCCGGCCCTGCATGTCCGTGATGGCGAGCAGGACCGTGTCGACCGTTCCGGCGTCGACCGCTGCGCGCAGCTCCTCCAGGGTCATGCCGCGGGAAGGTATCGCGGTCAGACCTTCACTTCCAGGACACATGGTCCATAGGGCATGATCCGGCCATGCGCGACCTGGCCGAGCTGCTGCCGCTCCTGGAGGCGGAGCTGGGTCCGCTGGACGGCGAGCCCGTGGAGCTGACCACCGGGATCACCAACCGCAACCTGCGCGTGCGCCTGGGCGGCGACGACTACGTGGTCCGCCTGTGCGCGCCCAGCGCGACGGTGCTGGGGATCGACCGCGGCTGCGAGGCCGAGGCGGGGCGGCGGGCCGCGGCGCTGGGCCTGGGCCCGCCGGTGGCGCTGGCCCCCGACGGCGCCCTGGTCACCCGGTGGCTGGACGGCGGGACGCTGACCGGCGAGCAGGTGCGGGCCCGGCTGGGCGAGATCGCGCCCGCGCTGCGCGCCTTCCACCAGTCCACGCCGGCGCTCCCGTTCGCCTTCGCGGTCTTCCGCCTGGCCGAGACGCACGCGCAGATCGCCGCCGCGCGCCTGCCGCCCGCGCACGCGCACGCGCAGATCGTCGCGCTGGCCGCGCGCATCGAGGCCGCGCTGACCGGGCCCGACCACGCGCCGTGTCCCTGCCACAACGACCTGCTGACCGCCAACTTCGTCTCCGACGGCCAGCGCATCCACCTCGTCGACTGGGAGTACTCCGGGATGAACGATCCCTTCTTCGACCTCGGCAACCTGTCGGTCAACAACGGCCTCGACGAGGCCGGCGACCGCGCGTTGCTGGAGGCGTACTTCGGCGAGCCACCCGGGGAGCGGCGCTTCGCCGCGCTGCGCCTGATGCGCATCGTCTCCGACCTGCGCGAGGCGATGTGGGGCGCGGTGCAGGCCACGGTCTCGCCGCTGGACAACGACTACGACGCCTACGCGGCCGAGCACTTCGCCCGCCTGGAGACCGCGGCCGGCGACCCGCGCGTGGAGGAGTGGTTGCATGCCGCGGCCGCGTGACGTTCCCGACCGCGCCCGCGTGGTCATCATCGGCGGCGGCGTGGGCGGCTGCTCGATCGCCTACCACCTGGCCCAGCTGGGCGAGCGCGACGTCGTGCTCGTCGATCGCAACGAGCTGACCAGCGGCTCGACCTTCCACTCGGCCGGCCTGGTCGGCCAGCTGCGCGGCTCGGTCTCGCTGACCAGGATGATGATGCACTCCGTCGACCTGTACCGGACGCTGGACTGCGGCTGGGTCGAGTGCGGCGGCATCCGGCTGGCCTGCACGCCCGAGCGCGAGCAGGAGGTGATGCGCCAGGTGGCCTGGGCGCGCACGTTCGGGCTGCCGCTCGAGCTGCTCTCGCCCGACGAGGCGCGCGAGCTGTTCCCCCTGATGGTCACCGACGGCGTGCGCTGCGCGTCCTACCTGCCCACCGACGGCTACCTGGACCCGTCGCAGCTGACCTACGCGCTGGCCGAGGGTGCGCGCGAGGGCGGCGTGCGGATCTTCACCCATACGCGCGTCAACGCCATCGACGTGCGCGGCGGGCGCGTGCGGGCGGTCGAGACCGAGTGGGGCCGCATCGAGGCCGAGGTGGTGATCGACGCGGGCGGGATGTACGCCGCGGAGATCGCCCGCATGGCCGGCGTGCGCGTGCCGATCGTCCCGATGGCCCACGAGTACCTGGTCACCCAGCCGTTCCGGGAGGACCGCGTGGCCGGCGAGCACCTGCCCACGCTGCGCGACCCGGACCTGCTGATCTACTTCCGCGAGGAGGGCGCGGGCCTGGTCATGGGCGGGTACGAGCGCCACAGCGCGGCGTGGGCGCTGGGCGCCGACGGCCTGGACGCGATCCCCGCCGACTTCAACGGGCAGCTGCTGGAGGAGGACTGGGACCGCTTCGCGGAGATCGCCGTGAACTCGCGCAAGCGCGTGCCGGCGATGGAGGACATCACGGTGACCAAGCTGATCAACGGTCCCGAGGCGTTCACGCCCGACAACGAGTTCTGCCTGGGGGAGAGCGACGTCGCGGGCTTCTTCGTGGCCGCGGGCTTCTGCGCGCACGGGCTGGCCGGCGCCGGCGGCATCGGCCAGGTGCTGGCCCAGTGGGTGGTCGACGGCGAGCCGCCGATGGACCTGTGGCGGATGGACGTGCGCCGCTTCGGTCCCCAGTACCGCTCGCCCAGCTACACGCTGGCCCGGGTCCGCGAGAACTACGAGACGTACTACGACATCGAGTACCCCGGCCACGAACGCACCGCCGGGCGCCCGCTGCGCCTGTCCAGCGCGTACGGCTGGCACGCGGCCCACGGCGCGGCGTTCGGCGAGAAGGCCGGCTGGGAGCGGGTCAACTGGTACGAGCCCAACGCGGCCGCGGGCGACGAGGCGCTGCGCCCCCGGGGCTGGGCGGGCATGCACTGGTCGCCGGCGATCGGCGCCGAGCACCGCGCCTGCCGGGAGGCGGCCGCGCTGTTCGACGAGTCGTCGTTCGCCAAGATCGAGATCTCCGGGCTGGGGGCGGCGGCGTTCCTGGAGGCGGTGTGCGCCAACGACGTGGCCGGCGACGTCGGGCGCGTCGTCTACACGCAGCTGCTCAACCGGCGCGGCGGGATCGAGGCCGACGTGACGATCGCCCGGCTGGCCGACGACCGCTTCCTGCTGATGACCGGCACGGCGTTCGGCGCGCACGACCTGGCCTGGCTGCGCCGCCACGCCAACCATGACGTGACGCTGACCGACGTCACGTCAGCCTGGGCCTGCTTCGGCCTGTGGGGCCCGCGGGCGCGCGACATCCTGGCGCCGCTCAGCCCCGATCCGCTGACCGCGCCGTACATGAGCGTGGTGGAGACGACCATCGGGCCCGTGCCGGTGCGCGCCGCCCGCGTGACGTTCGTCGGCGAGCTGGGCTGGGAGCTGTCGTGCCCGGTCGAGTACGGCGCCGGGCTGTGGTCGACGGTGTGGGAGGCCGGCCAGGCGCACGGGCTGGTGGCCGGCGGCTACAAGGCGATCGACGCGCTGCGCCTGGAGAAGGGCTACCGCGTGTGGGGCGCGGACATCACGCCCGACGACACGCCGCTGGAGGCCGGCCTGGGCTGGGCGGTGGCCGAGGGCAAGCCGATGTCCAACCTGCCCGAGCCGACGCGGCGCCTGCGCTGTCTGGTGCTCGACGACCCGCGCTCGGTGGCGCTGGGCAACGAGCCCGTGCGCATCGACGGGGCGATCGTCGGGCGCGTGACCAGCGGCGGCTACGGCTACAGCGTCGAGCGCTCGATCGCCTACGCCTACCTGCCCGCCGACGTCGCGGTCGGCACCGCGGTGGCGGTCGACGTGTTCGGCGCGTGGGTGGAAGGCGAGGTGGCGGCCGAGCCCCTGTACGACCCACGCGGCGAGCGGGTCAGGGGATGAGCGACGACGTCGAGGTGGCGATCGTCGGCGGCGGGGTCGTCGGCTGCGCGATCGCGCTGGCCCTGGCCCGCCGGGGCGTGGAGGTCGCGCTGCTGGAGGCCGAGGCCGAGCTCGCGCTGGGGGCCAGCGGCACGAACTCGGGGATCCTGCACAGCGGCTTCGACTCGGTGCCCGGCGAGCTGGAGACGAAGATGATCCTGCGCTCGGTGCCCCAGCGCGCGGCGCTGGCCGAGGCGTTCGGGCTGCCCGTGCTGCGCTGCGGCGCGCGCATGCGCGACGCGCCGCCCGGCTACCCGCGCAACCGCGTGCGGGCGCGCCGCGACGCCGACGGCACGCTGGAGATCCCGGGGGAGTGGGTCACCGATCCGGTGGCCTGGACGCTGGCGCTGGCCGCGGGAGCGCAGGCGCTCGGGGCGCAGGTGAACACGGGGTTCGGCGTCGTCTCGATCGACGAGGACCCGGCGCTGCACGCGGCCAGCGGCGAGACGGTGCGCGCGCGGCGCGTCGTCAACGCCGCCGGCCTGCACGCCGACGCCGTCGCCGCGCTGGCCGGCGACGCCACGGCGTTCGCCATCTATCCGCGCAAGGGCGAGTTCCTGGTGTTCGACACGACCGTCGACCAGGTCCTGCTCCCGGTGCCCAGCGAGCGCACCAAGGGCGTGCTCGTGTTCCCGACGATCGACGGGATGACCGTGGCCGGCCCGACCGCGGTCGACGGCGACGACAAGGACGACTGGTCGGTGCGCCCGCAGGCCCGCGCCGAGCTGCTCGCCGCCGCCGTGGCCATGCACCCGCCGCTGGAGGGCCTGGAACCGGTGGCCGCCTACGCCGGGCTGCGGCCCGCCGGACGCGACGCCAACTACGTGATCGGCCCGTCGCGCGTGCAGCCCTGGCTGATCCACGCCGCGGCGATCCGCTCGACGGGGCTGAGCGCGTCGCTGGGCATCGGCGAGCACGTGGCCGAGCTGATCGCGCCCGGCCGGCGGGCCGCGCCGCTACCGGCGATCGCGCCGCCCGCGCCCGATCGCGAGCCCTGGTGGCGGCGCACGGCGCGGCTGCGCGCGGCATGAGCGGGCTGCTGCTCGGCATCGACGAGGGCACGACGGCGGTCAAGGTCGTGGCCTACGACCTGGAGCTGCGCGAGGTCGCCTCGGCGCGCCGGCGCGTGGCGGTCCGGCATCCGCGCCCTGGCTGGGTGGAGAAGGACGCCCAGGCGGTCCTCGACGCCGTGGTCGACGCGGTCGCCGAGGTGCTCGGGGCGACCGACGGCGAGGTCGTCGCCTGCGGTCTGGATCACGAGGGCGAGTCGGTGCTGGCCTGGGACGGGGCGACCGGCCGGGCGCTGACGCCGGTGATCGTCTGGCAGGACAAGCGCTCCGAGGCGGTGCTGGAGCGCCTGGACGCGCTCGCCATCCAGGCGCGCTCCGGGCTGCCGCTGGATCCGTACTTCAGCGCCGGCAAGCTGGCCTGGCTGCTGGAGCAGGATGCCTCGTTGGGCTCGGCCCGGCTGGGCACGCTGGACGCGTTCCTGCGCGACCGCCTCGGGGCCGGGTTCGCCACCGACCCGTCGACCGTGTCGCGCACCCAGCTCGGCCTGGGCGACTGGGACCCGTGGCTGCTGGACGCGTTCGGCGTGCCGGCGGGCGCGCTGCCCGAGATCGGCGACAGCGCGGGCGATCTGGGCAGGCTGCGCCACGAGCGCTGGCCCGTCGACCTGCCGCTGCGGGCCAGCGTGGTCGACCAGCAGGCGGCGCTGGCCGGAGCGGGCTGCGTGACGCCCGGCGCGGTCAAGGCGACCTACGGCACGGGGGTGTTCGTGCTCGCCCACGCCGGGTCCGAGCGCCCACAGGCCGACGGCCTGCTGCCCACGGTGGCCTGGCGCATCGGCGGGCGCACCGACTGGGCCCTGGACGGCGGCGTGTTCACCGCGGGCGCGCTGCTGGAGTGGCTCAGCGGAGAGCTCGGGCTGGCCGCCGATCCGGCCGCGCTCGCGACGCTGGCCGCGACCGTCGACGACGCCGGCGGCGTGCGCGTGCTGCCCGCCCTGTCGGGGCTGGGCGCGCCCTGGTGGCGGCCGCAGGCCCGCGGCGTGATCGCGGGGCTGACCGCGGCATCGACGCCCGCGCACCTGGCCCGGGCCGCGCTGGAGGCGATCGCCTGGCGCGTGGCCGACATCCTCGAGCGCCTGCCGCGGGCCGATCAGCTGCGCGTGGACGGCGGGCTGACCAACGGCGAGCTGCTGCTGGCGGTGCAGGCCGACGCGGCCGGCGTCCCGGTGGCCCGCGGCGCGGTCGACGCGACGGCGGCGGGCGCGGCGGCGCTGGCCGGCGTGGGGGCGGGACTGTGGGACGTGGAGGGGATCGCCCAGCGCGTGCCGGTGGGCCCACCGATCGCCCCACGCCGCGACGCGGGCTGGCGCACGCGCGAGCACGCGGCCTGGCGCTCCTTCGCCCAGGCCGCGGCTGCGCTGCCCTGTTAGCGGTGGCCGCGTCCGCGGTCGACCGCGGCGAGCGCGTCGATGACGCCCTCGCCGTAGAACCCGTTGACCGAGGCGTTGCCCTCGCAGGTCGCCGTGAAGGCCGGATCCAGGCCCTCGTAGACGAACGGGTTGGTCGACGGGCACGGCGTGTCGGTCGCCGTGCGCTTGAGCACCTGCTCGACCAGATCCGGGTCGGCGCGCACGCCGCCGTTCTGCCGGTCGCGCCGCCCGTACTGGGCCACGATCAGCGCCGCGACGCCGACCGCATGGGGTGCGGCCATCGACGTGCCCTGCAGGTACTGGTAGTACGAGCACGGCCCGGCGGTGCAGTCCTTGACGACGAAGTCGTTCGTCGGCTCACCCGCCTCGTCGATGTCCCCGTTGGCCCGGCCGATCGACTCCGGGTAGGGCGCCAGGATCAGGTTCGGCGTGGTGCCGTTCTGCTCGGTGCCCGGGTAGTCCCAGTAGTCGCCGCCCGGCGCGGACACGTCGGCCTGCTCGACCCCGTAGTCGGAGTAGTAGGCCTTGCGCCCGCTCGGCCCGACCGAGGTCACGCCGATCACGCCGTCGGCCTCGGTGGGCATCGACTCGCAGCCGTTGTCGATCGTCCGCGGGTGCGGCGACGTCTCGGCGTCCGGGTAGTCGGGGCTGGTGTCGTCGGACACCGGCTTGCCCAGATCGGTATGGCCGTTGCCCTCCGCGGCGATCGTGGTCACACCGCGGTCGCGGGCGTAGTCGATCGCCCGCTGCGTGGCCGACAGGATCAACCGCTGCTCGCGCTGCTCGGCCGGCGAGTCCGCCGGGTTGGCCGTGCAGTTGTAGAGCCACGGGTCGATGTAGAACGACATGTTGACCACGTCGATGCCGTTGTCGCCGGCGTAGGTCAGCGCGTCGAGGACCGGACCGAGGAAGAAGTACCCCGCGTCCTGTCCGGCCCGCAGGTTGACCAGGTCCACGCCGGGGGCCACGCCCCCGATGCCGATCCCGTTCAGCGGCGAGCCGATCGTGCCGGCCACGTGCGTGCCGTGGCCGTCCTCGTCGACGTCCGCCGGGTCCTCGCACGAGCCGTCCGGGTCCGTCTCACAGGCGCCGTCGACCACCGGATCGTCGACCGTGAAGTTGCGGCTCAGCGCGCGGTCGAAGTTCGGCGCGATGTCGGGATGGGACCCGTCGATGCCCGTGTCGATGATGCCCACGCGCACGTCGTGACTGCCCTGCTGCACGGCGTAGGAGCCGTCGGCGGTCGCGTCGATCATGTCCATGTCCCACTGCAGCGCGGCCAGTGGGTCGGGCGTGATGCTGCCGTGTCCGCCCCCGCCGGGCCCGGGCCCGGGCCCGTGGCCGTGACCACGGCCGCGCCGGGACTGGCGGCCGCTGCGCTGCGCGTCGCGCACCGACTGCGCCCGCTCCAGCTGGCGCTCGCCCTTGCGCCGCTGCGCGGGGACCGTGCCGATCGGCTCGTTGCTGGCGGCGCCCTCCAGCGCCGGCTCGGACGCCACCGCGTCCTCGAAGCCGGCGTCGGTGGCCTGCACCGTGGCCACGCCGATCTCCGTGTTCTCCTCGACGATCCGCCCTCCGTGACGCTCGATCGCCGCCCTCGCCTCCGCGGGCGAGACGCCCTCCTGGTAGACGACGACGTACTTGCGCTGCCCGGCCTGGTCGGTGTCGGCGGATGCCGACGTGGCCGTGGCGAGCAGGCCCAACGCGGCGGCCAACGCCGCGAAAGCGAGCTTCCTCATGCAACCTCCCTGCAAGGTTGTGTGTGGAGTGGTTTCCCCGCCGGCCTCCCAACCTGCGGGTTATCGGACTGCGGCGGAAAACCTAGCGAGGGTCAGTCGGCGGCGACGGCTGAGGGCGCGGGAACGTCGCTGCGCTGACGACCGGTCAGGGCCAGGACGATGGCCGGGATGATGGCGATCGCGGTCAGCGCGACGGCCCACCAGAAGGCGCCGCCGAAGGCGTTGGCCAAGGGGTCGGCCAGCTGGGCGCGCGCGGCGGGCGGGATCGAGCCCGCGGCCTCCAGGCCACCGCCGGCGGCGGCGCCCGGGACGTTGTCGGTGATCTGGTGCGACAGGACGACGGCCAGCACGGCGGTGCCGATCGAGCCGCCGACGCGCTGGATGACGTTGAGCGCGCTGGTCGCGCGGGGCACGGCGGTGCGCTCCATCGAGGCGTAGGCGGCAGCCATCGCCGGCATCATGGCCAGGCCCAGCGCGATGCCCCGGAAGAACAGGACGCCCTCGACCAGGAACAGCGAGGTCGAGCCCTGCACGAGCGCCAGCGGGACGGTGGTCAGCACGGCCAGCGCGATGCCCAGCACGGCGACCTTCCCGCCGCCGATCTTGTCGGTCAGGATCCCGGCGACCGGCATCATCAGCGCCGCGCCGATGCCCTGCGGGGCGGTCAGCAGGCCGGCGTGCAGCGCGCTCTCGCCCCGCGCCACCTGGAAGAACAGGGGCAGCAGGAGCATCGAGCCGAAGAAGGCGGTCGCGAACAGCAGCACGGTGGCGGCCGACGCGCTGAACGCGGGCACCTTGAACAGGCGCACGTCGATCAGCGGCCGCGGGGCGCGCAGGGCGTGCAGCGCGAACAGGACGATCAGGGCGATGCCGCCGAACAGCGGCAGCCAGGCCAGCGTGGAGCTCAGGCCGCCATGGCTGGAGGTCTCCGACAGGCCGAACACGGCGAGGCCGAGGCCGGGGGAGAGCAGGGCCAGGCCGCGCCAGTCCAGGCGGCCGGGGTGCTCGGAGGCGTTGATCTTCGGCAGCCAGCGCATGCCCATGACCAGGGCGACCGCGCCGATCGGGACGTTGACGAAGAAGATCCAGCGCCAGGACAGGTGATCGACGATCAGGCCGCCGATGACCGGGCCGATGACCGGGCCCAGCAGCATGGGGACGCCGATGATGCTCATCACGCGGCCGACCCGCTGGGGGCCGGCGGTCTGCGTCAGCATGATCATCCCGACGGGCATGACCATGCCGCCGCCCAGCCCCTGCAGGACGCGGAAGGCGACGAGCGAGGGCAGGTCCCAGGCCAGGCCGCACAGGACCGAGCCGCCGATGAACAGCGACACCGAGGTCAGCCACACGCGGCGCGCGCCGAAGCGCTCCGACATCCAGCCGGTCAACGGGATCACGACGGCCAGCGCCAGCAGGTAGCCGGTGGCCACCCACTGGACGTCGTCCAGGCCGACATGGAGGTCCTGACTGAGGGTCTCCAGCGCGACGTTGACGATCGTCGTGTCGAGGATCGACATGATCGCGCCGACCACCACGACGGCCGAGATCAGCAGCAGGTTGTTGTCGAGCCCGAAGAGGGAGGAGCGGTTCTTCATCTAGCCGAAGGATAGCACGCTATTCATTAGGGCGCTACGCTATTGCCTCGTGAGCGCCGAGTCCTTCAACGAGTCCCTGGAGCAGTTCTTCCGCGCGATGCGCGACGCCCGTCTGAAGGCGGCGCCGATCCCCGGCAACATCACGCTGCCGCAGATGATCCTGCTGCTCCCGCTGCTGGATCGCGAGCATCCCTGCGGGGTGCGCGACCTGGCCGAGGCGGCGGGCATCGCCTCACCGACGGCCAGCCGCATGCTCGACGGCCTGGAGCGCGACGACCTGATCACGCGGCGCCCGTCGGAGACCGACCGGCGCAGCGTCGTCGTCGCGCTGACCGACGAGGGGCGCGCGCAGGTCCATGAGGCACGCGAGGCCCAGCGCGCCGCCCGCCTGGAGCTCTACGGCCGCCTGGACGCCGAGGAGCAGCAGGAGGCCGAGCGCATCCTGCGCCGCCTGACCGAGATCATCCAGGTCCCCTGAGCGCCGCCCGGCGGATCTTGCCGCTCGTCGTCTTGGGCAGCTCGTCGGCGAAGTCGACGATGCGCGGGTACTTGTAGGGCGCTGTCGTCGCCTTGACGTGGTCCTGCAGCTCGCGGGCCAGCTCCGCGCTGCCGGCGTGGCCGTCGCGCAGCACGACGACCGCGCGCACGACGCTGCCGCGCTCGTCGTCGGGCGCGGCCACCACCGCGGCCTCGGCCACCGCCGGGTGGGCGACCAGCGCCGACTCGACCTCGAACGGGCCGATCCGGTAGCCGGCGGAGATGATCACGTCGTCGGTGCGCCCCTCGAAGAACAGGTAGCCGTCCTCGTCCTCGACCACCCGGTCGCCGGTGCGCCAGGGCCGGTCCAGCGCCGGCCGGTCGTCGCCCAGGTAGCCCCCGAAGAACGTCGGCACGGTGGCCGGATCGGCGACCAGCTCGCCGTCGTCGATCCACAGGCGCATGCCGGGCAGCGGCTTGCCCATCGAGCCCGGGCGGATCGGCGCGTCCAGCGGCGCACCGGTCATCTGGCCGGTCTCGGTCTGGCCGTAGCCGTCGCGGATCCACACGCCGACCGCCTCGTGCCACGCGCTCAGCACCTCGGGGTTGAGCGCCTCGCCGGCCGCGACCGCGCCGCGCAGCGTGGGCAGCGGCCGCAGCGCGGTGCGCTTGGCGATCACGCGGTACTCGGTTGGCGCCATGCACAGCACGTCGACGCGCTCGCGCTCGAGCAGGTCCAGCCGCTCGGCCGGGTCGAAGCGCCCGTCGTGCAGCAGCGCCGCGGCGCCGCGGATCCAGGGCGCGACGAACACGTTGCGGGCCGACTTGCTCCAGCCCGAGGCCGCGGTGCACCACACCAGCTCGCCCGGCTGCGCGGCCAGCCAATGCGTGGCCTGCACGTGCTGGCCGGCCAGGTAGCGCTGCGTGTGGACGACCGCCTTGGGCGCGCCGGACGTGCCCGAGGTGAAGATGATCACGGCGGGCTCGGCGGCGTCCAGCTCGACCGCGGGCGCGGGCGGCGCGGCGCGCCACAGCGCGTCGTCGGGCACGAGCAGCACGGGTACCTCGCCGGTGCCCGCGGCCTCCAGCTCGGTCCGGTTGCGCTCGTCGGCCACGACGACCCGGGGTCGGGCGATCTCCAGGCGCAGGGCCAGGTCCTTGGCCCGCAGCTGCTCGTTGCAGGGCAGCACCGTCGCGCCGATGCGCCAGCAGGCGACCATCGTCATCACCCACTCGGGCCGGTTGCCCACCAGCGTCATCACGACGTCGCCGCGGGCCACGCCGTGCGCGGCCAGCGTGCCGGCCAGGCGGGCCGCGCCGTCGGCGACCTCGCCGAAGGTCCACGCGCGCCGGCGGCCGTCGCGCGACAGCTCCACCAGGGCCAGGCGGGCGGGATCGGCGGCGTCGACCACGTCGCGGGCGAAGTTCACGTGCGGCAGCGTATGGGACCCCCGCCGCTTAGGATGGACGCGTGGCCGCCGCCGAGCGCACCGACACGATCGACGAGCTGCGCCGCGCGCTGCGCGAGCTGCTGGCCGCCCAGCGCCGCCTGCGCGGCCGCGAGGCCCAGCGTCAGGGCGCGCTCAGCTTCAGCCAACACGCCGTGCTGCGCGTGCTGGCCGACGGCGAGGAGCACTCGGCCGGCGAGCTGGCCGTGGCCGCCGATCTGACGCCGGCGTCGATCACGAAGATGCTCGACGGGCTGTCGCGCGCGGGCCTGCTGGAACGCGTGCGCGACGAGTCCGACCGGCGTCGCGTGGGCGTGCGCATCACCGACGCGGGACGGCGCGAGTTCGCCGCCAAGGACACGCGCATCCGCGCGGCCTGGGAGGCCGAGCTGGGCGCCGCGGCCGACGAGGACGTCGCGGCGATGGCCGCCGCGCTGCGTCGCATGGCGACGGTCTTCGACGCCTTCTAGTGGGGTAGACCGGCTTCCATGATCCAGCTCTACCAGGCCGAGTGGTGCCCGTTCTCCCATCAGGTCCGCCAACTGCTGACCGAGCGGGGCGTGCCGTTCGTGGCGCTGCAGGTCGAGCCCGAGCCCCGGCAGCGCGACGCGATGGCCCACGCCGTCGGCGGTGAGCGGACGATCCCGGTGGCCGTGCTGGACGACGGCACGATCCTGGCCGGGGACACCGACGAGATCGTGGCCGAGCTGGACCGGCGCTTCCCGGCGACCGAGCACAGCGCCGAGCATCACGAGCGCCGCCTGGAGGCGCGCTCCTTCGAGTAGAACGCGACGCGGCCGCGGAGGCGATCGCCCCCGCGGCCGGGTCGGTGCACGCTGCGGTCGGTGCTAGGCCGACAGCGAGAAGGTGCCGACGAGCCGCTCGAGCTCCTCGGCGGTGCGGGCCAGCTCCTGGGCCGACGCGGCGATCTGCTGCGTCGAGGCGCTGGTCTCCTCCGTCGAGGCGCTGACCTGCTCGGTCGACGCGCTGGACTGCTCGGCCACCGCGGCCACCTCGTTGGTCGCCTCGGCGATCGAGGCGATGCGGGTGCCCACGTCGGACACGGCGGCGCTGATGCGCTCGAACGCCTCGCGCGCCTCCTGGACCGTGACCGAGCCCTCGCTCGAGCGCTCGGCGCTCAGGTTGACGAGCTCGACCGTGCGGGCGGTCTCGGCCTGGATCTGCTCGATCAGGTTCGAGATCGTGCCCGCGGCCGTCTGGGACTCCTCGGCCAGCTTGCGCACTTCCTCGGCGACCACGGCGAAGCCGCGGCCCTGCTCACCGGCGCGCGCAGCCTCGATGGCCGCGTTGAGCGCCAGCAGGTTGGTCTGCTCGGCGATGCCGCCGATCGTCGACACGATGCCGCCGATCTCGTCGGACTTGGCCGAGAGCGACCGGATCGCCTCGGTGACCTGCTCGGTGGACTCGTTGACCGCGGCCATGGCGTTGGTCGCCTCGACCGAGGTGCGGGCACCGTGGTCGGCCAGCTCGCGCGCCTCCTGGGCGGCGATGGCGGTCTCCTCGGCGCTGACGCGCGCACCGTCGACGGTGCGCACCTGGCGCTCGGCGCCCTGGGCGACCTCACCGACGGCGTGGGCGATCTCACCCACGGCGCGGCCGGCCTCCTCGGACGTGTTGGCCATCTGCTGGCTGGCCTCGGTCAGCGACGTGGCGGTCAGCGACATGCGACCGACGACCTCGCGGACGTTGCCGACCATCGTCTGGAACGCGGTGCCCAGCTGATCGCGGTCGGACTTCGGCTCCAGCTCGACGGTCAGGTCACCGTCGGCCACGCGGCGCGCCGCGCCGGCCAGGTCGCGCTGGTAGTCGACGACGCCCCGGAAGGCGTCGGCCATCTGGCCCAGCTCGTCACGCGAGTGCAGGGTGATCTCCTGCTCGACGTCGCCCTCGGCCAGGCCCTTGGCCGCGTCGACCATCTGGCGGGTCGGCTTGCGGATGCTGCGGGCCAGCAGGAAGCCGACGAGGCCGGCGATGATCAGCGCGACGATGCCGATGATCAGCATCAGGCGCTTGGCCGAAGCGGTCTCGTCCTGGCCGGTCTTGGCCTCGGCGTCGGCGCGCTTGTTGATCGACGTGGCGATCTGACCGGACAGCGCGCTGGTCTGCTGAGCGTACTTCGGGTTGGCGGTGGCGATCGCGTTGCCCGCCTCCAGGTCGCCGGCCTGGTAGGCCTTGAACATCTTCGTCTCGTTGGCCACGAACGTGCCGATCGGCGCGGAGACGGCCTCGAACAGCTTGGTCTCGGCGGGGTTGAGCTGCTCGCGGATCGCCTTCAGCTCGGCGTCGCTGGTCTGACCCAGGGTCCTGGCGAAGTCCTGGTGGGCCTTGAGGCCGGCACCGGACGTCAGCGTGTCGCCGGCCTGCGCGTACGCGGCCTCGGTGGTGGCCAGGTTCTGCATGGCCGCGATCTGGGTCTGGAAACCGCGGAAGCCGTCGCTGAGCTGGTTCAGCTGCGCGAGCTGCTTGGAGTTCGTGCTGGCGTGACCCAGTGAGATCCAGCCGACGACGACGACGGCGGCGAGGAGCACGCAGACGACGCCGAATCCGGCGGAGAGACGGGCCGCGATCGGCCAGTCAGAGATACGTCGCATTTTTGATCGGGGTCCTTCCCTAGAACAACGTGGACATCCTGTCCCTGGGATGATCGGCCGCAGTCTGGTGTTCTGGACCGATCGGATGATTCGCTGGACGTCCGTCCGGTCACGGGCGCTTGAGCGGCCTATATCTCACCCTCGACTCGACGGTTCGGGTTGCCCGCGCAGGCGCGCTGAGGCGCCCACGCTCGTATCCTGGTTGGACCAGAACTCGAGGTGGAGGACCCGAACCCATGGCCGTTGCCGTCCCGTTCGAGGAGAAGACGGACGAACAGAAGGCGATCACCGAGATGGTGCGTCAGTTCGTCGACGAGCAGATCCTGCCCAACGCAGAGCACTACGACCACGAGGATTCGTTCCCGGGGCCGATCGTGGAGCAGATGAAGGAGCTGGGCCTGTTCGGGGTGACGATCCCTGAGGAGTACGGCGGGATGGGGCTTGATCTCACGACGTACGCGATGATCGTGGAGGAGCTCTCGCGTGGGTGGATCTCGATCTCCGGCGTGATCAACACGCATTTCATCGGCTCGTATCTGTTGATGAAGTACGGGACCGACGAGCAGAAGCAGAAGTACCTGCCGGTGATGGCCACGGGCGAGATCCGCGCCGCCTTCTCGCTGTCGGAGCCGGAGCTGGGCTCTGACGTGCAGGCGATCAAGACCAGCGCGAAGAAGATCGACGACGCCACGTATGAGATCAACGGCCAGAAGATGTGGGTGACCAACGGCCTGCGCTCCGGCTTGGTGTTCACGCTGGTCAAGACCGATCCGGACGCGTCGCCGCGCCACAGGGGCTTTACGTGTTTCATCGCGGAGAAGGAGCCGGGTGAGCCGAACAACCCGGGTCTGACGGTGCCGCCGCAGTTGCGCAAGATGGGCTACAAGGGCGTCGAGTCGACCGAGCTGGTCTTCGACGGGTACAAGTGCCCGGCGGAGAACATCCTCGGTGGCGAGGACGGCGGCCTGAACCGTGGCTTCTCGCAGATGATGGATGCGTTGGAGGTCGGGCGGGTGAACGTCGCCGCGCGCGGTGTCGGTGTGGCGCAGCGGGCGTTGGAGTTGGCGTTGCGTTACTCCCAGGAGCGCAAGACGTTCGGCAAGCCGATCGCCGAGCATCAGGCGATCACGTTCAAGCTGGCCGACATGGGCACCCAGACCGAGGCGGCGCGCCTGCTGACGATCCGGGCGGCGCGGTTGAAGGACGCCGGCGTGCGCAGCGACATGGAAGCGGGCATGGCCAAGCTGTTCGCCTCCGAGGCCGCCCGCTTCTGCGCCGAGGAGTGCCTGCGCATCCACGGCGGTTACGGCTACTCCAAGGAGTACGAGATCGAGCGCCTGTACCGCGACGCCCCGCTGCTGCTCATCGGCGAAGGCACCTCCGAGATCCAGAAGATGGTCATCGGCAAGAAGCTGCTGGAGCGCAACAAGATCTGACGCGGCCGATCGGACAACTCGGCATCCGTGTCACCACCGCGCCGCGATGATCGCCGGGTCTTCGGACCAGGCCCGTTCGTGACGGGTCTGGTCCGTACCGAGGCGACGTGGGGACAGGGGTTTCCGTTCGACGTGCCCGCGGTGCGCGATCACTCGCAACTGCGCCTCGACGCGCCCGTCACGTTGCTCGCGGGCGACAACGGCACCGGCAAGTCGACGCTGATCGAGGCGATCGCCGCGGCAATGGGGTTCGCGGAGCACGGTGGCGAGCTGCAGCAGATGGGGCAGCGTCCGGCCGTGCCGCGGCCGGTGCTCGATCGCACGCTGGAGGCCGCGCTGACCCACCATCGGCCGTTCGGCGGCTATTTCCTGCGGGCAGAGAGCTTCTTCAACGTCGCCCAGCTTGTCGACGACGGTGATCCAGAGACGACGCCGGACGTCTCGATCTACGGTGGCGTCAAGCTGCACGAGCAGTCGCACGGCCAGTCGTTCCTGGCGCTGGCCGAGCACCGCTTCGCCGGTGACGGTCTCTACATCCTCGACGAGCCCGAGGCCGCGCTGTCGGTCACGGGCGCGCTCGCGCTCCTCGTCGTGATCACCCGGGCGGCTCGGTCCGGCGCCCAGTTCGTGATCGCCACGCACTCGCCGATCCTGCTCGCCTGTCCCGGCGCGCGCATCTACGAGCTCGACGACCGTGGGATCGCCGAGACGGCCTATGACGACCTCGACACCGTCCGCTTCACTCGTGGCTTTCTCGAGGCGCCCGCGCGGTACCTACGCGCCGCGCTCGGAGACGAGATCTGACACTGGTTCTGAACCGCGGGTCCGTGGTAGCGTCGCGCCGACAATCCGGACAGGGGTGTACCGGTGGGACTCGGCGGGGACGGCTCGAAGCACTGGTTGGACAGACTGGCGCGCAAGCTGGGCGATCGTCCCGCGTCCGCGGAGTGGCTGGACGACGTCGCCCGCGGTGACGGCGTCTCGCGGCGCACGCTGGTCCGCGACGGCGCTGCGCTGGTGGCCGGCGTCACCGTCGCCTCCGGCGCCCTGTCGACGCCGGCGCTGGCGGCGACGAAGGCCAAGACCCCGCGGCGACGTACCTGCGCCAAGGGGCACGTGCGCTGCAGCAAGGGCTGCTGCGCGCTGAACGAGGTGTGCGTCCCCGGACGCCACAAGTCGCGGAAGTGCACCTGCGCCAAGCCCAACAAGCGGTGCGGCGGCGCCTGCCGGAAGGTGGCCAGCGATCCGCGCAACTGCGGCGCCTGCGGCAAGGTCTGCGCGCCCGGCCAGGTCTGCTCGCACGGTGTGTGCACGACGACGTGCGCGACGGGCCAGGCCGCCTGTGCGGGCGCCTGCGTCACCCTGGCCACCGACGACCACAACTGCGGGGCGTGCGGCGTGGCCTGCGCCTCCGGCCAGGTGTGCGCCGGTGGTGTGTGCGGCACGGTGTGCCCGCCCGGCCAGGCGCTGTGCGGCGGCGTCTGCGCCGACCTGACCACCGACCCGGCCAACTGCGGCGTGTGCGGCAAGGTCTGCGCGCCCGGCCAGGTGTGCAGCGCCGGTGTGTGCACCTCCACGTGCGCGGGGACGCTGTGTCCCTCGGGCGCGTGCGTGAACCTGACCACCGACGCGGCCAACTGCGGCGCCTGCGGCGTGGCCTGCGCGGCCGGCCAGGTCTGCACGGCCGGTGCGTGCGCGAACTCGGCGCCGTCGGCCTGCATCGCCAACGGTCAGCCGTGCACCGTCAACAACCCGGGCGCCTGCTGCTCGCAGGTCTGCAACAACAACGGCGGCAACCCGATCTGCGCCACGCCCTGCACCGCCAACGGTCAGCCGTGCAGCCTGAACAACCCGGGCGCCTGCTGCTCGCAGGTCTGCGACAACAACGGCGGCAACCCGATCTGCGCGGCGCCGTGTACCGCGAACGGTCAGCCGTGCAGCCTGAACAACCCGGGCGCCTGCTGCTCGCAGGTCTGCAACAACAACGGCGGCAACCCGATCTGCGCGGCGCCCTGCCGCGCGGCCGGTCAGTCGTGCACGCTCAACAACCCCGCCCAGTGCTGCTCGCAGGTCTGCACCTTCAACGGCGGCAACCCGATCTGCGCCTAGCGCGATGGCCACCGCCGCCCTCATCGCCCGCCTGCTGCTCGCCGCCGTGTTCGCGGTCGCCGGCGCCGCGAAGCTGCGCGATCGCGCGGGCTCGCGGACCGCGGCCGCTGGGTTCGGCGTGCCATCCGGCCTGGTCGGGATCGTCGCCATCGCCCTGCCGGTCGTCGAGCTGGTCGCGGCCGGGCTGCTGCTGGTGCCCGCGACCGCCCGCGTCGGCGCGATCGTCGCGCTCGCGCTCCTGACCGCGTTCGTCGTCGCCATCGCCCGCGCGATGGCCCGCGGCGAGGCGCCCGAGTGCCACTGCTTCGGCGCCCTGCACTCCGAGCCCGCCGGCGCCCGCACGCTCGTGCGCAACGTCGCGCTCGGCGCGGTCGCGGTGGTGCCGCTCGTGGCCAGCGACCCCGGCGCGAGCCCGTGGGGCTGGATCGGCGGCCTGGACTCGACGCAGGCCTGGCTGCTGGCCGCGGTGATCGTGCTGGGCACCGCGCTCGTCGCGCAGGGCGGGCTACTGCTCGCGCTGCTGCGCCAGAACGGACGGATCCTGCGCCGGCTGGACGAGCTGGAGGCCTTCGACGAGGACCCCGACGAGATCGCCGCCTGGGACGACGCGGGCTACGGCCTGGAGGTGGGGACGCCCGCACCGGCGTTCACGCTGCCCGACCTCGACGGCATCCCACTCGGCCTCGACGCGCTGCTGGCGCCCGGCCGTCCGCTCGTGCTCGTGTTCGCGTCGGCCGACTGCGGCCCGTGCGGCGAGCTGCTGCCGCGCGTGGCGGCCTGGCGACGCGAGCACGCCGACCGGCTCACCTTCGCGGTCGTCTCGCAGGGCGGACGCGACGCCAACCGCGTCAAGGTCGGCGATCAGCAGGTCGGCCCGGTGCTGCTGCAGGAGCGCGCCGAGATCGCCCACGCCTACAACTGCACGGCCACCCCGACCGCGATGGCGATCGGCCCGGACGGACGCATCGCGCAGCCCGCCGCGCCCGGCGCCGACGCGATCGCCGCGCTGGTGGCCGCGCTGACCGGCGCGGCCCCGCCGGTGCTCCAGGTGCTGCCGCCGGCGCCCAAGCAGACCCCGGAGCTCGCGGTGGGCACGCCCGCGCCGGCGCTCAGCCTGGTCGACCTCGACGGCGAGCCGATCGAGCTGGCCGACCCGCGCTCGCGCGCCCGCCTGCTCGTGTTCTGGAACCCGACCTGCGGGTTCTGTCAGCAGATGGCCGACGACCTGCGCGCCTGGCCGCTGGACCCCGACGCGCCCGAGCTGATCCTCGTCTCCTCGGGCACCGCCGAGGAGAACCGCGCGCAGGGCCTCCCCGGGCGCATCGCGCTCGATCCGGGCTTCACCGTCGGCGCCGCGTTCGGCGCGGTCGGCACCCCGTCCGCCGTCCTGTTGGACAGCAGCGGCCGGGTGGCCGCGCCGCTGGGCGTCGGCGCGCCGGCCGTCCTCGCCCTCGCCCGCTAGGCCACCCCGTTGGCGGAGTTATCCGCGATGGTCACGGATTTCTCCGCCAACGTTGGCGCCTAGGCCAGTTCGCCGATGCTCGGGCGCAGGTCGGCGGCCCAGCGCCAGACGGTCAGCTCGGGCAGCTGCGCGGCCGCGGCGTCGCGCAGGTCGCGGTCCTCGGTGACCAGCGGGACGCCGTGCTCCAGCGCGGTCAGGGCGATGCGGGCATCGGCCTCGCCGACGCCCGGTGCGGACATCAGGCCGCGGAAGGCGATGTGCGGCCGGGGCGGCGGCACCACGAGCACGCGGACCTTCTGCAGCCAGCGCCGCCGCTCGTCGTCGGTCACCGCGGCGATCTCCTCCATCGTCCGCGCGGCGGCCAGCAGCTCCAGCCGCCCGGTGTTCGTCAGCCGATCGACGACGCGCAGGCAGTCGGGCTCGGCGACGATCGCGTCGAACACCATCGAGTCGATCAGGCAGCGCAGCGCGGGCACGCGACACAGCATCACCGAGTGGCCCACTAGACTCGCGTCTCGTGTCCTCGGCCTCCGATACCGCTGACCTGATCACCGGCGCGGTCAACCGCATCCTCGACGAGATCCCGGCGCTGAAGCCGCTCAAGCTCGTGGTCGGCCTGGACCTGCGCGGGCGGGGCGACACGCAGCAGTACCGGATCGAGTTCCCGGGGCCGACGGTCACCAAGGACATCGCCGCCGACGCGAAGGTGCGCGTCGAGGTGCCGCGCGCGTTCTTCAACGAGATGGCCAAGGACGGACGCGTGGCCGACTGGCGCGAGGCGTTCATGTACGGCCAGGCGAAGGCCACCGGCCCGACGCAGATCCTGCAGCTCATCGAGCGCGTCGCCGACAAGCAGGAAGAGCGCACGCGCACGCGTCGCGCGAAGCCGCACGCCTCGTGAGCCGGCTCCCACCTGAGTGGGAATCCCACGAGCGCACGCTCATCGGCTGGCCCTGTCGCGAGGAGCGCTGGGACGACGTCGACGACGCCACCGAGGAGGTCGCCGAGATCGCCAACGCGATCGCCGAGTTCGAGCCCGTCACGGTGATCGCCAACCTGGGCGACGCGACCGAGGCACGCTCGATGCTGTCGGGCGCCGTCGAGCTGTGGGAGTCCCCGATCGCCGACTCGTGGCTGCGCGACACCGGGCCGATCATCACCTCCGACCGCGCGCTCGGCTTCGGCTTCAACGGCTGGGGCGGGCGCTACGCCGTCGAAGACGACGGGACGCTGCCCGAGCGGATCGCCAACCTCACCCGCCTGCGCCTGGAGCGCTCGCCGCTGGTGCTCGAGGGCGGCGCGATCGCGATCACCGACGACAACGTCCTGATCGCCGCCGAGTCCTGCCTGCTGAACCCCAACCGCAACCCGGGCTGGACCCGCGAGCAGGTCGAGGAGGAGCTGCACAAGCGCCTCGGCGTCGCGCGCGTGGTGTGGCTGGCTCGCGGGCTGGACAGTGACGACGACACCGACGGCCACGTCGACCGCTTCCTCAAGCCGGTCCCCTCCGGCGACGTGCTCCTGCAGCACGCCGACGACGACCACGTCGACTACGACACGCTCACCGACGCCGCGCAGCGCCTGCAGCGGGCGGGCATCGACGTGCTGCTCTTCGACGTGACCGCCTACGCCGACGACGACGCGCCCTTCCCGTACCTGGCCGGCTACGCCTGCAACGACGCCGTGATCGTGCCCCAGACGGGCGACATGGTCCTCGACGAGCGCGCGATCGAGGTCTACCGGCTGGCCTACCCCGAGCGCGAGCCGATCGGGGTGCCCGCCGTCGCGCTCGCCCTCGGCGGGGGAGGGATCTCCACGCTGGCGCTGCCGGTGCCGGGAGATCCGCAGTGACCGAGCCGCTCCTGCGCCTCGAGCGCTGGTCGGGCCCGATCGCCCCCGACGACCCGGACGCGCGCTTCAAGGAGCAGGTCGCCGAGCTCAGCCAGCTGGACCCGACCGAGACCCTCGACGGCATGGCCGAGGCGCTGGGCATCCCGGCCGGCGTGATCGCCCGCTACGTGCTGGCCCGCTGGGCCAGCGAGGGCAGCGCGGGCCTGCTGGAGCTCGGGCCGAGCATGGTGCAGCGCCTGTGGGAGCCGATCGCCGAAGCCGAGGCGGCCGGCGACGACGCCGCGCGCCTGGCCGCCTACGCGCGGGTGCGCGGGATGCTGAGCTGGCTGCGCGCCCCGCTGGAGTCCGGTCAGCCGTAGACCGACCAGTCGAGGCGCGGCCGTCGGTCAGGGATCGACGAGGCCCCAGCGGATCGCGTAGCGGGTCAGCTCGACGCGGTCGCGCATGCCCAGCTTGGCCAGGATGTTCTCGCGGTGGCGCTCGACCGTGCGCGGGCTGATGCACAGCGCCTCGGCGATCTGGTTCGTCGTCTGCGCGTCGGCGATGAGCCCGACGACCTCGCGCTCGCGCGGCGTCAGCGCCTCGCTGAGCGGGAGCTCGACCGCGTCGGGGTCGGCCAGGTACTCGCGCATCATCGCCTCCAGCCCCTCGGGGTACAGGAAGGGCTCGTCGGCCAGCGCCTGGCGGCAGGCGGCGACCAGGTCCCGGTCGGCGCTGGACTTCAGGACGTAGCCCGACGCGCCGGCGCGCAGCGCGGCGTACAGGAAGCTCGGGTGCGAGTACATCGAGAGCAGCAGGATGCGCATCCGCGGGTGGTCGCGCGCGAGCTGGGCGGCGGCCTCCAGCCCCGACATCGTGGGCATCGACACGTCGAGGATGGCCAGGTCGATGTCGTCGTCCGCGGCGCGGGCGATGGCCTCGCCGCCGTCGCCCGCCTCGGCCACCACCTGCAGGCCCTCCTGGGCGTCGAGCACGAGCCGCAGGCCCTGGCGCACGACCGCGTGGTCGTCGGCCAGCAGGATCCGGGCCGCCGCGCTCACGCCGCCCGCGCCCGGGTCGCCGCGGTCGGCAGCCGCAGGCGCACGGTCGTGCCCGCCCCCGGCGCGGAGGAGACGTCCAGCTCGCCGCCGACGAGCAGCGCGCGTTCGCGCATGCCGGCCAGGCCGCTGGTCGAGGGCGTCGCCGGGACGCGGAAGCCGGTGCCGCGGTCGCCGATCTCCAGCACGATCGCGCCGTCGCCGTCGGCCGCCAGGCGAAGGGTGGCCGCGTCGCTGGCGGCGTGACGGACGACGTTGGTCAGCGACTCCTGGGCGACGCGGTAGGCGACCACCTCGACCGCGTCGGGGAGCGCCTCGATCGACCGGTCCAGGTCGCGCTCGATGGTGATGCCCGACCGGTGCGCCACATCGGTGGCCAACGCGGCCAACGCGCTGACCAGGCCGAGCTCCTCGAGCACCGGCGGCCGCAGCTGCTGGGCGATCTCGCGCACCTCGTTCATCGTCCGGCGCAGCTCTTCGCGCGCGTCGGAGAGCTCGGGCCGCATCGCCTCGGGTGAGCGCTGCTCGACGCTGGCCAGGCGCAGCAGGACGCCGGTCAGCAGCTGGCCCACCTCGTCGTGCAGCTCGCGCGACACCCGCAGCCGCTCGGCCTCCTGGGCGGCGATCGCCCGGCGTGCGCTGAGCTGGCGCTCGTCCTCCAGGCGCCGCACCATCTCGTTGAACGACTGCGTCACCGCCTGCACCTGCGGATCGCTCGTGGCGATGGCCAGGCGGGCGCCGGGGCGCAGCAGGTCGACCTCGCGCATCGCCCGCGTCAGCTCGTGCAGCGGGCGGAAGGACTGGCGCAGCAGCAGGTAGTCGATGACGACCATCAGCAGGCCGCCGACGATCAGCACCGCGGCCTGCTCGGCCGCCACCGGCGAGCTCACGGTGATCGGCGTGATCGCCAGCACCAGGGCGCCGGTGGTGACGACCACGGCGTTGCCGAGCAGGACGCGCCAGATCAGGGGCATGTCAGCGGTTATAGCCCAGGGCCGGTGTCGTGGCGGGCGGTCCGGCCGCCCGCCACGACACCCGGTGGCCCGGCTAGGACCCGGCGCCGGAGGCGTCGGGGTGGGACTGCAGGATCTCCTCGCCGGACTCTCCGGTCCGCACGCGGAACGCCTGCTCGACGGGCATGACGAACACCTTCCCGTCGCCCACCGCGCCGGTGCGGCCGTGCTTGAGGATCGTGTCGACGATCGTCTGCACGTCGCCGTCGGCGACGACGCACTCGAGCTTGATCTTCGGCCGCAGGTAGTTGGTCAGCTCGGCGCCGCGATAGCGCTCCGTGATCCCCTTCTGGCGGCCGGAGCCCTTGACCTCCGAGATCGTGATCGACGGGAAGCCGAGGTTCAGCAACTCCGTGCGAACCGGCTCGAATGCCTCGTGCCGGACATAGGCAACGATCATCTTCATGACGCGGAAACCCCTTCGGTGGTGGCCGGGCGGGGCGCGATCGCTCCGTAGCTCTCGAGCTCAGCGGCCGGGATGAACTGCTCCGGGTAGCCGTACATGCCGTGCTCGGAGATGTCCAGTCCGGCATCCTCGTCGGCCTCGGACACGCGCATCCCGATCGTCGCCTTGATCAACGTGAAGGAGATCATCGAGAGCACGAACACGGCGATGAACGTCAGGCAGACCGCGGCCGCCTGCACGCCCAGCTGCTTGAACGAGCCGGAGTAGAACAGCCCCGGATCGCCGACGCCGACGTACTCGGCCAGGCGCGTGGACGTGAACAGGCCACACGCGAGCGTGCCCCAGATGCCGCACAGACCGTGCGCGGCGAGCACGCCGACCGGATCGTCGAGCTTCTTCTCGATGGCGATCACGCCGACGACGACGATCACGCCGGCCACGAAGCCGATGATCGGGGCGGCCCAGAACTCGACGTAGCCGGACGGGGCGGTGATCGCGACCAGGCCGGCGATCGCGCCGTTGCCGGTCATGCCCACGTCGAGCTTCTTCCACAGGATGTAGATCATCAGCGAGGCGCCGATCACGCCGCCCGCCGCACCCAGGTTGGTGACCGCGACGACCTCGGCGAAGCGGTTGTCGGCGACGCCGAGGGTCGAGCCCGCGTTGAAGCCGAACCAGCCCAGCCACAGGATCAGGACGCCCAGGCCGAACAGCGGCATGCTGTGACCGGGGATCGGGCGGGGCTTGCCGTCCGTCCCGTACTTGCCGCGCCGCGGCCCGAGGACGATCAGCGCGGCCAGCGCCGCGGTCGCGCCGGTGAGGTGCACGACCGAGGAGCCGGCGAAGTCCTGCACGCCGTTGCCGATCTCGGCGAACAGGCCGCCGCCGAAGCCCCAGTGGGCGATCAGCGGGTAGATGATCGCCGAGAAGATGATCGCGAAGATGATGTAGGCGCCGAACTTGATGCGCTCGAGCGTCGAGCCCCAGACGATCGCCAGCGACACGGCGCAGAACATGAACTGGAAGGCGAAGAACGCGGTGTCGGCGCCGGCCGCGGGCGTGCCGCTGACCTCGGTGCCGTATTGGAAGAACCAGCCGCTGTCGCCGGCCAGCCAACCACCACCGCCGAACGCGATCGCGAAGCCGACGGCCCACCAGACCATCGAGGCGATGGAGAAGTTCACGAGGATCTTGGCGATCCCCATGCCGGCGTTCTTCGCGCGGGAGAAGCCGATCTCCAGGAAGGCGAAACCCGCCTGCATGAAGAAGACGAGGACGGTGCCGATGATGATCCACGTGACGTCCAGCGAGCCGGCGATGTCTTCCAGCGCGGGACCGTCCTGGGCCAGCGCGGTCGTGGGCAGCAGCAAGGACGCAAGCACGCCGAAAGCGGCGGCCCGCGCCAAGCGGGGATGAGGCATAGACCCTCCTGGGGTTCAGTACGCAACCAAGCGTCCTCATCCTTCGGGTCACCTTTCACCCGGTCATTGGCCGGATGTCGAAAGAACTGTGTGAGCGCTTATCCCGAGTGTCGATAAATGGCCGATCGGCGCACTTTTTCGTGACGATCCGCTATACAGGCTTCTCCACCTCGCCGAGGTGAGAGTGCAAGGGACTCCGGCGCCTCTGCCCGCGATATTTGGCTTTCTGATCGGGCAGAGGCGCCGTCCCGACCAAAGATGGGGAGCACTCCCCATAGGCGATCCGGGTGCCGTCCGATACGGTGAAGTATCTGTCGCGACTTACTGTGTAAGTGCGTCCGTCTCGTGCTGCCTGAATATGTGGCAGGCGTGGAATCGCTACGGTGATGACATGGTCGCCGACGTCCCACCGCCCGCCATCGTCCAGAGCCCGATTCCGTTCCCGGTCAAGCGCAAGCGCGAGATGCGCGCCTACGCGCAACGCCACTACGGTCGCAACACCTTCTCGCTGACCAACCCGAAGGTGATCGTCGAGCACTACACGGCCAACAGCTCCTACAGCGCGACCTGGAACACGTTCGCCGCCGACGTGGCCGACCCCGAGCTGCACGAGCTGCCGGGGACCTGCGCGCACTTCGTGATCGACACCGACGGGACGATCCACCAGCTGGTGCCGCTGGCGCTCATGTGCCGCCACACGGTCGGGCTCAACGACACGGCGATCGGCATCGAGCACGTCGGCCTCAGCGACGCGCAGGTGATGGGCGACAAGCAGCAGCTCAACGCGTCGCTGAAGCTGACGCGCTGGCTGCAGTCGACCTACGGCGTCACGACGAGCAACGTCATCGGGCACGCCGAGTCGCTCAGCAGCCCCTACCACCACGAGCGCGTCGAGCGCCTGAAGACGCAGACGCACGGCGACATGACGCGCCCGACGATGGTGCGCTATCGCAAGCTGCTCGGCGGCTGAGCCGGGCTACGCGCGCTTGGTCGCCTTGACGGCGGTGCCGTAGGCGCAGATCTCGGTCCAGGTCGTGCCCAGCTCCGAGGTGTCGAAGCGGAAGGCCACGATCGCGTCGGCGCCCTTGGCGGTCGCCTCCTCGATCAGGCGCTCGGTCGCGTGCTCGCGGCCCTCGGCCAGGAGCTTGGTCATGCCCTTGAGCTCGCCGCCGACGAGCGACTTGAAGGACGCGCCGATCTGGGAGCCGACGTTGCGCGAGCGGACGGTGAGGCCGAAGACCTCGCCCAGGACCTCGTCGATGTCCCAGCCAGGGAGGTCGTTCATCGTGACGATCAGCATGCCCGTCAACCTACCGACAACACGAGCTCGTACCGCTCGACGAGGATCTCCGGCCCCCAGCGGTCGCTCGGCGTCGCGTCGGTGCGCACGAAACCGGCGATCGCGCCGAGGTCGCCGGGCCGCAGCTCTGCTCTGACCTCGATCACAGACCGCCCCAGCCGACGTGGCGCAGCGCGTGGCGCACCTCGTGCTCGGCCCCGGCGGCGACCAGCGCGACGATCGCGGTGAAGACCAGGCCCAGGATCAGCGCGCGCGGCCAGCGGATCAGCAGCGCGAACACGAGCGCGACGCCGAGCAGGAACTCGACGGCCAGGACGAAGCGGGCGGCGCGACCGTCCCAGATCGTGGCCAGCTCGATCGCCTCGCCGATGAAGCTGCCGGCCAGCACCGCGGCGCCGAGCGCGCGCAGCACGTCGTTGCGTCCCGAGCGCCACAGCGCGCCGGCGCCCCCGAACACGGCGCCCGCGGCGACCGCGGCCATGCTCCAGCCGATGGCCACGGGCACGGCGTAGTCCAGCGCGCCGCGGCCGCGCTGCCACACGGTGAAGGCGTACCAGGCGCCGGTGCCGCCGACGAGCGCGACGGCGCCCGCCGCGGCGCCCAGCCACGGCTTGCGGGCGACGGCGCCGAGCACCCAGGCGACGGCCAGCCACGGGGCGCCCAGCGCGATCGCCCACGGACCGAGCTTGGCCGCGGGCTCGGCGATCGGCCCGGCGTGGGCCAGCAGCCCGGCGTTGCCCGCGTAGCGGCCGGCCACGCCCAGGCCGATCGCCGCGATCGCGGTCAGCAGAGCGACGGCGATGACCCGGCCGGTGGTCAGCCCCTCACCAGGCATGCCCGACGAACACCGGCTCGGGCACGAGGTTGACGCCGAAGCGCTCGCGGACGCCGGCCGCCACCTCGCGGGCCAGCGCGACGAGCTCGGCGGTCGTCGCGTCGCCGCGGTTGACGAGCGCGAGCGTGTGCTTGGTCGAGATGCCGACCGAGCCGCGCGTGTCGCCGCGCTCGAAGCCGGCGCGACCGATCAGCCACGCGGCCGAGGTCTTGATGCGCCCATCGGGTTCGGGCCAGGCCGGCGCGCCCTGCTCGCCCAGCGGGGCGAACGCGGCGGCGTCGAGGATCGGGTTGGTGAAGAACGACCCGGCGCTGATCGAGTCGGGGTCGGCGGGATCCACGACCATCCCCTTGCCGCGGCGCAGCTCGAGCACGGCGTCGCGCACGTCGGCCAGCGGCGCCCGCTGGCCGACCGCGATGCCCAGCTTGGCCGCCAGCTCGGCGTAGGCGATCGGGCCCGAGAGGGGGGAGGCGGTCAGGCCGAAACGCACCGCGAGCACGACGCGATCGGCGCGCCCCTTGAACGCGCTGGAGCGGTAGCGGAAGCCGCAGTCGGCGGCGGGCAGCTCCACGACCCGCCCGCTCGGGCGGTCGAGCACGCGCACGGCGACGATCGTCTGGGCCACGTCCTGGCCGTAGGCCCCGACGTTCTGGATCGGCGTGGCACCGGTGGCCCCGGGGATCCCCGACAGGCACTCGATCCCGGCCAGGTCGTCGCCGACCGCACGCGCCACGACCGGGTCCCACGGCTCGCCGGCCTGGACGGTCAGGGTGGCCTCGTCCTCGGCGATCCCGCGGGTGAGCACGCGCACGACCGTGCCGTCGAAGCCCGCGTCGGCGATCACGACGTTGGAGCCGCCGCCCAGGATCAGCAACGGCTCGCCCGCGGCGTCGAGCTCGCGCACGATGGCCACCAGCTCGTCCTCGCGGCGGGCGGTGATCAGGTCGCGCGCCGGGCCGCCGAGGCGCAGCGTGGTCAGCGGTGCCAGCGCGGTGGCGGTCACACCTGCTCCTTGGGGCACCAGTACGTCGTGCGGCCGCCGACCGTGGCGCGGCGTACCGCGGTGCCGCAGCGCGGGCAGTGGCCGTCGCGCGTGCGGTGCTCGATGAAGTCCCCGGTGTGGACGCCGCCGTGCTTGATCGCCGAGCGGATCGCCGCGCGCAGGTCGCGGCGCAGGCGGTCGAGGTCCTCCTCGCTGAGCTTCCCGGCGGGGCGCAGGGGGGAGAGGCGGGCGCGCCACAGCGCCTCGTCGGCCAGCAGGTTGCCCACGCCGGCCAGCACCGCCTGGTCCATGATCCGCGCCTTCAGCGGCGCGGCGCCGTGTCCGACCCGCTCGCGGAACGCGTCCCGCGAGATCTCCGCGGCGTCGGGGCCGAGCAGGTCGATGCGCGGGTCGAGCACCGCGCGACCCAGGCGGCGGCGGTCGCGCAGCACGAGCCGGCCGCCGTCCTCGAACTCCAGCGTGAAGCGGTTCCACACCGGGTTCCCGCTGTCCCCGGACTCCCAGTAGTCGCCTTCGATCCGGTCGTCGACGACGATCCGGCCCGCCATCCCCAGGTGCAGTCCGAGCGTCGGGCCCTCGCCGCCGTCGGTCTCGATCCACATCGCCTTGCCGCGCCGGTTGGCCGACGTCAGCTCGCGGCCGGTCAGCGCGCCGGCGATCTCGCCGGCCACGTGCGGCCGCGTGACGTAGGCGTCGGTGTCGTCGACGCGCGCGATGCGCCGCCCGAGCGCCCGTTCGGCGATCAGCGCACGGGCGCGCTCCACCTCGGGCAGCTCCGGCATGGGAATCAGGGTATGACGGTCACGTCGATGCTCGCCGCCGCCGCCCTCACCGCCGCGCTGGCGGCGCACACGCCCGTGGTCGTGCTCGACTCGCACGAGCGCTATCCGCTGACGTCGGTGGCCGCCGCCGCGGGCGTGGTACCCGGGGTGGGCGCCGATCGGCGCCCGGCGGTCTACGGGCGGGCCGTGCGCTCGCGGGCCGGCGGGGCGTGGCTGCAGTACTGGCTCTACTACGCGGGCCAGGACCAGGATCGCGGCATCGTGCGCACCGGCCGCCATGCCGGCGACTGGGAGATGGTCCAACTGCGCATCGACGACGGCGGCGCACCCGTCTCGGCGGTCTACGCCCAGCACAGCGGCGCGGAGCGCTGCGGCTGGTCGGGCGCGCGGCCGGTGGTCTACGTCGCGCACGGCTCGCACGCGTCCTATCCGCGGCGCGGTGTGCGTGACCGCACGTGGCCGGATCCCAACGACGAGGCCGACGGCCGGGGCCCGGTGCTGCGGCCGCGGCTGGTCGTCGTCGACGCCGATGCGCCCGGGTGGATGCGCTGGCCGGGGCGCTGGGGCGGTGCGCGGGCGGCCTGGTGGAACCCGTCCGAGCAGGACTCCCCGCGCGGTCCGGCCTTCCAGGAGCAGGGGCGCTGGTCGGATCCCGACGCGTGGGCGGCCGCCGCGCGTCCCTGCGCGCCCGGCTGCGACGAGGTCGGTCGCTGCGACGGGCGCGAGCGCGTGCTGGCCGCCGGCGCGATCGGGGTCGCGGCGGTGCTCAGCGCGGTCGCCTTGTGGCGGACCCGCCGTCGCTGGTATCGTTGAGCGTGCAACTATGAGCCCTTCCGCCTTCAGCCTCGGCCGCGAGTCCAGCGACTCGGACGGCAGCTTCCAACGCCAGGACAGCGCCTTTCGCGAGTGGGTCGACGCGACAACGCCCGGGCGGCATCACCTGTACGTGTCCTACGCCTGCCCGTGGGCGCACCGCACGCTGATCGTGCGCGCGCTGCGCGGCCTGGAGGACGTGGTCGGCGTCTCGGTCGTCGATCCCTACCGCGACGCGAGCGGCTGGGCCTTCACCGGCGGCGAGTACGTCGACTCGGTCAACGGCTTCGCGCTGCTCTCGGAGGCCTACGCGGCGACGGATCCGTCGTTCGACGGACGCTGGAGCGTGCCGGTCCTGTGGGATCGCCAGGAGGGTCGGATCGTCAACAACGAGTCGGCCGAGGTGATCCGGATGCTCAACGCCTGGGGCACCGCCGGGGACGACCTCGAGCCGCCCGAGCTGCGGGCCGAGATCGACGCGGTCAACGAGACGGTCTACGACAACGTCAACAACGGCGTCTACCGGGCCGGGTTTTCCGGCTCCCAGGCCGCCTACGACGAGGCCTTCCAGGGGTTGTTCGCCACGCTGGCCGAGCTCGACGCGCGCCTGGGCGAGCGGCACTACCTGGCCGGCGACCGGCTGACGCTCGCCGACATCCGCCTGTTCACCACGCTCGTGCGCTTCGACGACGTCTACCACACGCACTTCAAGTGCAACGGCCACCGGCTGATCGAGTACGCGAACCTGTGGCCCTACGCGCGCTCCGTCTACCAGCTGCCGGGTGTGGCCGAGACCGTCCGCATGGACGAGATCAAGCGCCACTACTACACCACCCACGACATGCTGAACCCCTCGCGCATCATCCCGCTGGGCCCGCTGGACATGGACTGGACCGCGCCCCACGGCCGCGGAGATTCGTAACCGCGGCGAGAAGCGGGCGCCCAGCGCCCCAAAATCGCCAATCTGGACCCGGTCGCCGCGCTGGCCGCCGTCTTGGCCTCTCACAAGAGCCGCGCCGCCTTCGAGACCGACCGCAGGCGCGTAGTCTGCCCGCCGTGCTCGCCTACGTCTTCTGGCACCGGCCGGCGCCGGGCACACACGACTACGAGGCTCGATTGACCGCGTTCCACGACGTGATCGGCGTCGAGTCGACGTGGCATCGGGTCGGTGGCCTGCCCTGGATGGGCGGGCTGGACGGCTACGAGGACTGGTACCTGGTCGAGGACTGGGCCGGCCTGGGCGCGCTGAACGAGCGCGCGGTCAGCGGGCCGCGCCAGGCGCCGCACGACGCGGCCGCCGCGCACGCGCGCTGGGGCATCGCCGGCGTCTACGCGCTCAAGCGCGGCACCGCGGAGCTGCACGGCATCACGCACGCCGCCTGGCGCACCAAGCCGGCCGGCGTGCCCTACGACGCCTACGAGGCGCGCCTGCCCGGGCGCTCGGTGTGGCAGCGCCAGATGACCCTCGGCCCGACGCCGGAGTACGTTCTCCTGGACGGCGCCGCCCTCGAGGGCGAGCCCGGCGTCGAATACGGATGAGCGCGCCCGCGACCACGATCTTCACGACGATGACCGCGCTGGCCGAGGAGACCGGCGCGATCAACCTGGGCCAGGGCTTTCCCGACGAGGACGGCCCGGCGGAGGTCGTCGACGCGGCGGTCGCCGCGCTGCGGTCGGGCACGCAGAACCAGTACGCGCCGCTGGCCGGCGTGCGGCCGCTGGTCGACGCGGTGCGCGCCCATCAGCACCGCCGCTACGGCCTGGAGGTCGAGGACGTGCAGGTCACGTTCGGGGCGACCGAGGCGCTGGCCTGCGCGATCCTCGGCCTGCTGAAGCCCGGCGACGACCTGATCGCGCTGGAGCCGGTGTACGACTCCTACGCGCCGATCACCGCCCTGGCCGGCGCCAGCTTCACGCGCGTGGCGCTGCACCCGCCGACCTGGCGGCTGGATCCCGACGAGCTGCGCGCCGCCGTGACGCCGCGCACCAGGGTGCTGCTGCTCAACAGCCCGCACAACCCGACCGGCCGCGTCCTGGACCGCGACGAGCTCGAGGCGGTCGCCGCGATCTGCATCGATCACGACCTGATCGCCGTCACCGACGAGGTCTACGAGCATCTGGCGCTCACCGGTGAGCACATCCCGCTGGCCACGCTGCCCGGCATGGCGCAGCGCACGCTGACGATCTCCAGCGTGGGCAAGACGTACTCGTTCACCGGCTGGAAGGTCGGCTGGGCCAGCGGTCCGGCCGACCTCGTCCGCGCGGTCCGCTCGGTCAAGCAGTTCGTCTCGTTCTCCGGCGGCACGCCGCTGCAGCACGCCACCGCGGCCGCCCTGGACGCCGGCGACCTGCTGCCCCAGGCGCTGGCCGACGCGCTGCGGGCCAAGCACGAACGGCTGGCCACCGGCCTGACCGCCGCGGGCTTCACCGTCCTGCCCAGCCAGGGCACCTACTTCGTGTGCGCCGACGCGACCGCGCTCGGCCACCCCGACGCCCAGGCCCTGTGCCTGCGCCTGCCCCACGAGGCAGGCGTCGTGGCCATCCCGGTCTCGGCCTTCGTCGCCGACCCGCTGGGTGAGACCCGGCCGCTGTTGCGCTTCGCCTTCTGCAAACGCGACGCCGTGCTCGACGACGCGATCGACCGCCTGACCCGCTGGGCGACTAGCGCTTCAGCCTGACCGTGGCGCGCGTCGTGCCGGTCGCGCCGCCCGCGGGCCGCGCCGCCGTGACGCGCACCGTGGTCCGCTGCCGACCGCGCACCGCCCGCCGGCCCGCGGCGTTGAGCCGCAGCGTGAGCGCGCCGTTCTGGCTGACGTCGCGGCTGGCGGTGGCGATCACGCGGCCGCGCAGGCGCACGGTCACGTCGACCAGGCACGGGCCCGGCGCGACGCCGCGATCGCACGACAGGTTCAGCCCGATCCGCGTGCGCTGCAGCCCGCCGGTCGGCGCCACCACGGGCGCGCACGGCGCGACGCGCTGATCGATCGTCGGCTCGCCGATCGTCGCCACGGTCAGATCGGTTCCGCCGCAGCGCGCGGAGAACCAGGCCACGCGCGTGCCGTCGGTGGAGACCGATCCGCCCGCGGCCCAGATGTGGGCGAGCTCGGTTCGGACCGCACCCTGGCGCACGACGATCGTCTGCGCACCGCCCTGACCCTGCGTCGCGTAGGCGATCGTGCCGCCGCCGGCCGCGAGACCGATCACGCCGCCCGGCTCGTCGCCGATCACCGTCGACGTGCCGCCGGGGGGCGTCACGGCCAGCATGGTCGTGCCAACGCCGGAGGCGGCCGTGACCAGCGCGCCGCTGCTGTCCAGCGCCCAGCCGCCGCCGGCCGAGACGGTGCCGATCGGCGCCGTCGACACGCCCGGCTGGGCCACCAGGACGCTGCTGCCGTTCTGCCAGGCCGCGTAGGCGCCGGCCGCCGCGACGACGCTGCCCAGCCCGACGTTCGTGGCGTCGATCGAGACCGTCGAGCCCGGCTGCGCGGGGTCGAACGCCGTGGTGGTCAGGCAGTTGCGCAGGATCGTGAAGCCGTCGCCGATGCCCACGCCGGCGTCGCCCGCCAGGTACCCGCAGCTGCGCAGCGACTGCGGCGTGCCGCCGGGCGCCAGCCGGTAGGCCGACGAGTTCGTCTGGCCGTCGCCGCCGTCGTACTTGCTGGCCGCGCTGTCGCGCGTGGAGACGGTGTAGGCCAGCTCGTCGCCGTGCGCGGACAGGTCGCCGAAGTAGCTGTTGACGCCGTAGAAGCCGTCGGCGTAAGTCGAGCCCTTGAGCACGACGCGGTCCAGCGTGGGACCGGTCGCCGCGCGCGTGCGCAGGACGCTGCCGCGGGCGTCGGCCGCGGCCCAGGCGACGCCGCCGGCGGTCAGCGCGGGCCCGGCCTGCGCCTGCCCGGCGTCGAACGTCTGGGCCCCGGCGGCGGGCTCGGCGACCAGCAGTCCGAGGGCGGCAGCGACGATCAGCAGGCGCATCGGGCGACCCTAACCGGCGGCCCGGCGTGGCGCGCGGCCGCTCATCAGGCCGGTCGTGTGGCAGGATCGCCGGCAATGTCGAGTACGCGCACGATCCGTCCACGCCGCAGCTGCCACTCCGTTCCGGGGTCCAGCGAGCGGTTCATCGCCAAGGCCGCAGAGCTCCCCGCCGACCAGATCTTCCTGGACCTGGAGGACTCCGTCGCGCCCGACCAGAAGGAGTCGGCCAGAGCGCAGGTGATCGCCGCGCTGCGCGACATCGACTTCGGCGACAAGGCGGTCGTGTTCCGCGTCAACGGCACCGACACGCCGTACTACTACCGCGACCTGATCGACGTGGTCGAGGCCGCCGGCGACAAGCTCGACGCGGTGATGCTGCCCAAGGTGCGCACGCCCGGCGACATCGAGATGACCGACAAGCTGCTGACCCAGATCGAGCTGGCCAAGGGCTTCGAGGTCGGGGCGATCGGCATCGAGGCGCAGATCGAGGACGCCACCGGCCTGGTGGCCTGCGAGGCGATCGCCGCCGCCTCACCGCGGATGGAGACGCTGATCTTCGGCCCCGGTGACTACAGCGCGGCGATCGGCATCCCGATCACCACGATCGGCGGGACGCCCGACCACTATCCCGGCGACCACCTCAACTACCTCTACAGCCGCCTCGTGGTGGCCGCCCGCGCGGCCGGGATCCTGGCCATCGACGGCCCGTACGGCGCGTTCAAGGACGAGGAGGGCCTGCGCGCCCGGGCGCGCCTGGCCCGCGCGCTCGGCCTGGACGGCAAGTGGACCATCCACCCGTCGCAGATCGAGGTCGTCAACGAGACCTTCACCCCGACGCGCGAGCAGTGGGAGCGGGCCGAGGCGATGCTCGAGGTCTACGAGCAGGCGACGACCGGCGAGGGCCGGGGCGCGGCCATGTTCGAAGGCGAGATGATCGACGAGGCCAACCGCAAGATGGCCCTGCGGATCGCCGTCGCCGGTCGCGCCGCGGGCTACAGCTGAGCGCCGGGCGGGCCGTCGAGCAGGAAGATCTCGAACAGGCGGGCGGGCCGGAAGACGACCTGGCTGTGGTAGGTCAGCACGGTCCGGCCGGTGGCCTGCTCGACGACCCCGGTCAGCTCGTCGGCCACGACCTCCTGGAAGCGCAGGCGGTACTGGCGCACGAGGCGCTCCTCGCCCTCGGCGACGAGGCGCTCCTCGTTGGGCGTCAGGCCGCCTTCGAGCACGCAGAACACGTAGTCGTCGTTGAAGTACGTCTTGGCCTTCGTCGGCCCGCGGCCGTAGAGCCTGGCCATCGCCTGCACGATCCCGGTCGAGACCGAGGCGCGCATCGCGCCCAGCGGATCTGAGGAGGTCCGTTCCGATCCCGTCGCCATAGGCGGGGAAGGATACCCCGAGCTAGAGCTCGTAGGCCTCGGCCAGCGCCGGGTCCTTGCGGGCGAGCATCTCGGCCAGATCGACCATCACGCGGCACTGCTTCCAGGTCGCGTCGTCCTGCATCTTGCCGTCGATCATGTGCACGCCGCGCCCGTCGGGGATCGCCTCGATGACCTTCTTGGCGAACTTCACCTCGTCGGGATCGGGCGAGAAGACCTTCTTGGCGATGTCGATCTGGGCCGGGTGCAGCGACCAGGTGCCCACGCAGCCGAGCAGGAACGCGGCCCGGAACTGCGCCTCGCAGCCCTCCAGGTCGCGGATGTCGCCGAACGGGCCGTAGAAGGGGAGGATCCCGGCGGCGGCGCAGGCGTCGACCATGCGGGCGATCGTGTAGTGCCACGGGTCCTGCTGGGCCGACGCGCGCGGGGCCTCGGGATCGTTGGGATCGGGGTCCTCGATCACGCGGTAGCCGGGGTGGCCGCCGCCGACGCGCGTGGTCTTCATGCGCCGCGAGGCGGCCAGATCGGCGGGGCCGAGGCTGATGCCCTGCATGCGCGGCGACGCGGTGGCGATCTCCTCGACGTTGGCCACACCCTGGGCGGTCTCGAGGATCGCGTGCACGAGGATCGGGCGGTCGAGCTTGGCCTTGGCCTCCAGCTGCGCGAGCAGGCGGTCGACGTAGTGGATGTCCCAGGGGCCCTCGACCTTGGGGATCATCACGACGTCGAGCTTGTGGCCGATCTCGCCGACGAGCTGGGTCAGGTCGTCCAGCACCCAGGGCGACTCGAGGCTGTTGACGCGCGTCCACAGCTGCGTGTCGCCCATGTCGATCTCGCGACCGACCTTGATCAGACCCTCGCGCGCGGCCTCCTTGCGATCGACGGAGATCGCGTCCTCGAGGTTGCCGAGCAGGATGTCCACCGACGGCGCGATGTCGGGGACCTTGGCCACCATCTTCTCGTTGGAGAAGTCCAGGAAGTGGATCATCCGCGACGGCCGGAACGGGATCTCGCGGAGCGGGTCCGGAGCGTCGATGGCGAGGGACTTGAAGAAGTCGCGGGGGTTGCGCACGGCGGGTCAGCTCTCCTGATCGATCGGTCGGCGCCGGACGTTAGCCGAGTGGCTTGAGCGTCTCGTCGTGCCCGTAGACCGTGAGCCGGTCGCCGGCCCGCAGCACCGTGTCCGCGGGCGGGACGCCGACGTAGGAGCCGTCGGGATGCTCGACGCCCAGGAGGACGAGGTGCCGGGCCTGGGGGAGGAGCTCGGCGATCGAATGCCCCTCGAGCCGCCCCCCGGGGCGGATGTCGAACTGGCGGATCGCGTAGTCGCCCGACAGGCGCAGCAGCGAGCGGTAGTCCTGCGTGTCGAGGTCGGTGTAGCGCCGCAGCATGCGCTCGATGACTCGCTGCACGAGACGATCGACCGGGCGGATCGCGAACAGGGCGTAGATCAGGAGGAACCCGCCCAGGAGCGTGGCGATCGGCAGCAGGACGCCGTCCTCCTGCCGGGTCAACGTGAGCACGGACGAGCCGACGATGCCGGTCAGGCCGATCGCCCCCCAGACGATCAGCCACTGCACGATCCGCCGGCGGACCGGGTGGTTCATGACCGTCTCGGTCTCCGACGTGGTGAAGCCCGCGCCGAAGAACGCCGAACGGACCTGGAAGCGCGCCACGTCGAGCGAGACGCCCGTCAGGGTCAGGGCGACCGTGCCCACCCGCAGGGTCAGGCCGAGGACGAGGATGGCCGCCAGGATGACGATGACGCCGGTCACGGCGCGGACGCTACTCGGGCCTCCGGGCGAAACCGGGCACTATGTGTGGCGATGACCGAGTTCACAACAGACCAGCGGGCGCGCGAGGCCACCGGCGCCCATCCCTACGGCCGCTACCTCGAGGAGTTCGAGGTGGGCGACGTCTACCAGCACTGGCCCGCCAAGACGGTGACCGAGGGCGACGACCATCTGTTCTGCCTGATCACCATGAACCACCACCCGTTGCACATCAACGACGTGTACGCGGGTCAGAGCCAGCAGGGCCGCAACGTGGTCGTCGGGCCGTACGTCTACTCGCTCGCGCTGGGCATGAGCGTCTCCGACGTGTCGGGCAAGGCGATCGCCAACCTGTCGACCGAGGCGCTGTCGCATCCCGCGCCGGTCTTCCACGGCGACACGCTGTTCGCGGAGACCGAGGTGCTGGAGAAGCGCGAGTCGCAGTCCAAGCCCGACCGCGGGACCGTCAAGGTTCACACCCGCGTGTTCAACCAGGACGGCGTGCTGGTCGCGGAGTTCAAGCGGCTGGTGCTCGTCCCGCGCAAGACACCCGGCGCGTAGGGAGCAGCCGATCCACGGGCCACACCGGTGGTCCGTGGATCCACCAGACCGAGTGTATCCGACCTCGGCCCCCCAATGGGGGGAAAGCTGTGACCAAGGCGGCACGGGCAGCCCGATTGGTCGCTATGGTCCGCGAATCCGGAGGCGGCGCGAGCCAGCCTCCTTTGGCATTCGCAGGCAACGAGGAGCAGACTCCATCGTGAGCACCGAGACCGCTGTCCCGACGTCCCATCGCAAACTGCTCAACTGGGTTGAGGAGATTGCACAGCTCACCCAGCCTGACCAGATCCACTGGTGTGACGGAACGGGCGAGGAGTACGACCGCCTGTGTCAGCAGCTCGTCGACGCCGGGACGTTCAAGCGCCTGGCCGACGCCAAGCGCCCCAACTCCTACCTGGCCTGGTCTGATCCCAGCGACGTCGCCCGTGTCGAGGACCGAACGTACATCTGCTCCGAGGACGAGGCGGACGCCGGCCCGACGAACAACTGGCGCGCGCCGGCGGAGATGCGCGACACGATGGGCGAGCTGTTCACCGGCGCGATGACCGGTCGCACCATGTACGTCGTGCCCTTCTCGATGGGTCCGCTGGGCTCCGACAAGTCGCAGATCGGCGTGCAGGTCACCGACTCGCCCTACGTCGTCGTCTCGATGCGGATCATGACCCGCATGGGCCAGAAGGCGCTGGACCAGCTCGGCTCCGACGGCAGCTTCGTGCCCTGCGTGCACTCGGTCGGCGCCCCGCTGGCCGACGGCGAGGCCGACGTGCCCTGGCCCACGAACGCGACGGTCAAGTACATCGTCCACTACCCCGAGACCCGCGAGATCTGGTCCTACGGCTCGGGCTACGGCGGCAACGCGCTGCTGGGCAAGAAGTGCCTGGCCCTGCGCATCGCCTCGATCATGGCGCGCGACGAGGGCTGGATGGCCGAGCACATGCTCATCCTCAAGCTCACCTCGCCCGAAGGCGTCGTCAAGCACGTCACCGGCGCGTTCCCCAGCGCCTGCGGCAAGACCAACCTGGCGCTGATGGTCCCGACCATCGAGGGCTGGAAGGTCGAGACGATCGGCGACGACATCTCCTGGATGAAGTTCGGCGAGGACGGCCGCCTCTACGCGATCAACCCCGAGTACGGGTTCTTCGGCGTGGCGCCGGGCACCGGCTACAGCAACACCCCCAACGCGATGGCCGCGCTGGAGTCCAACGCCATCTACACCAACTGCGCGCTGACCGACGACGGTGACGTGTGGTGGGAGGGGATGACGAAGGAGAAGCCGGCGCACGCGCTGGACTGGCACGGCGACGACTGGACGCCCGAGGCCGACCATCCGGCCGCGCACCCCAACGCCCGCTTCACGGTGCCGGCGGCGCAGGTGCCGTCGATGGCCTCCGACTGGGAGAACCCGGCCGGCGTTCCGATCGACGCGTTCCTGTTCGGCGGTCGCCGCGCGACCGCGGTGCCGCTCGTGCGCGAGGCGTTCGACTGGGAGCACGCGGTGTTCCTGGGCGCGACGATGAGCTCCGAGCAGACCGCCGCCGCGTTCGGCACGGTCGGCCAGCTGCGCTTCGACCCGTTCGCGATGCTGCCGTTCTGCGGCTACGACATGGCGAAGTACTTCCAGCACTGGCTGGACATCGGGGTCCAGGGCGACAGCGACAAGCTGCCGCGGATCTTCTACGTCAACTGGTTCCGCAAGGGCGACGACGGCTCGTTCCTGTGGCCCGGCTTCGGCGACAACTCGCGCGTGCTGGCCTGGGTCTTCCGGCGCTGCGAGGGCGCGGTCGACGCGGTCAAGACCCCGATCGGGCTCGTGCCCGCCGACGGCGACCTGGACATCTCCGGCCTGGACATCACGCCCGAGGCGCTGCACGAGGTGCTGACGCCCGACCTGGAGGCCATGCGTCAGGAGATCCCGCAGACACGGGAGCACCTGGCCCGCTTCCCCAACCTCCCGCAGGAGATCAAGGACCAGATGGCGGCGCTGGAGCAGCGCCTGGGGGCCTAGCCACCAGGCGTTGGAGACGGGCCAGCCGCTCGTCCCATTCGCCGCCCACCCGCGTCATCCACCCGATCGCCTCCGAGAGGGGCTCGGGGGTGACGCGGTAGCGCAGCTCCCGCCCGGTGCGGCGCGCGTCGACCAGGCGCGCGTCGGCCAGCACCCCGAGGTGCTTGCTGACCGCCTGGCGGGTGACCGGCAGATCGCCGGCCAGCTCGGTCGCGGTGGCGCCGCCGCGGCGGTCGATCTCGGTCAGCACCTGACGGCGCGTCGCGTCGGCCAGCGCGGCGAACACCGCGTCGACGTCGGCTTCGGTCATGCGCCGGCGAGCATCGGCGTCCGCGACGCGGCGCTGGCCCACGGGCCGACGGGCGACTCCGTGACGCGGACGCGCGTGCCGCCGACGGCCGGGGCCAGTTCGAAGGTCACGCGCGAGCCCGGCGCGTCGTCGGTCCACCACCAGAACGACCAGCCCTCGCCGGCGCGGACCTCTTCGACGATCGCCTGCCGGCGCTCGCCGCCGGGCAGCACGAAGGTGGCCTCGCCGCCCTCGCGCAGGTCCAGCTCGACCTCGTCGGCCAGCCACGCCTCGAGCGCGTCGGGCTCGGTCACCGCGTCCCACGCCTGCTCGGCGTCGACGGGCAGGACGACCTCCTTGATGCAACTCATGGGTTGCATGATACCGTGAGGCATATGAGCAACCAAACAGTTGCGCACCTAGGGGTGCCGCAGGCGACCCCCCGTGCGCTCACCGTCCCGATGGTCGTCAAGCAGGACGCTCGGGGCGAGCGCTCGTTCGACATCTTCAGCCGCCTGCTCAACGAGCGCGTGGTGTTCCTGGGCACGCCGATCGACGACCAGGTGGCCAACCTGATCGTGGCTCAGCTGCTGCACCTCGAGGCCGAGGACCCCGAGAAGGACATCCAGCTGTACGTCAACTCGCCGGGCGGGGTGGTCTACGCGGGCCTGGCCATCTACGACACGATGCAGTTCATCAAGCCCGACGTGGCGACGATCTGCTGCGGGATCGCCATGTCGGCCGGGGCGCTCGTGCTGACCGGCGGCGCGCCCGGCAAGCGCGCGTCGCTGCCCAACGGGCGGATCCTCATCCACCAGCCCTCGGGCGGCTTCCAGGGCCAGTCGACCGACATCGAGATCCATGCCCGCGAGGCGCTGGCGCTGCGCGCCCGGCTGGACGAGATCTTCGCCCAGCACACCGGGCAGTCGACCGAGCAGGTGCACGACGACATGGAGCGCGACCGCTTCTTCACCGCCGACGAGGCCAAGGACTACGGCCTGATCGACACCGTCACCAACGGGCGAGCTCGCCCTTGACCAGCAGCTGGTTGACGAAGCCCAGCGGCCCGTCGGGCTGCGGCGTGATGACGGCACGCGCGTAGCTGCGGCCGTTGGCCTCGCCGGAGTCGATCTCGACGCCGGCCAGCTCGTCGGCCAGTGGCCGGCGGGTCACCGCCGAGACGGCGTCGCCGTCGAGGTGGGCGCGCAGCGCCTCCTCGCCCGCCTGGGCCTGGGCCTCGTCGCCGACCAGGCAGAGCACCTCGCGGGGGTCCTCGCCGCCGCGCACGCCGACGGCCACCAGCTGCACGATGTCGGTGCGCGCGCCGCTGGCGGGCAGCAGCGACGCGGACACGACGTCGCCGAGGCAGCCGGCGCCCGCGGCGTACTCGTCGCGGGCGCCCAAGTCGTCCTGGCCGTCGCCGAGGACGTCGGCCAGCGCGCGCTCGCTCGTGGCCACGGCGACGGTCTCGTCATCGGCCAGCAGCAGCGTGTTCGGCGTCAACGGGGCCAGCGCCTCGCTGTCGCCGTCGGACGGGAGCCGCAGCACGTCGCGTCCGCCCGCGCTGGTCGCTTCGGCGCCGAGCTTGGTCGTGGCCGTCTGCACGCGCGCGGCGTCGACCCCGTCGACCCGCGAGGCGCTGCCCTCGGTGCCCAGGCCGATGGTGGTCACCTGGTCGGCGCCGATCGTGTCCAGGCCGATCGACGCCTCGAGGGTGACGAAGCCCTGGACCAGCTGCGGCGCGCCCGCGGCCAGCGGGATCGCCCACCGGCGGGTCAGCCCGTCGTCGGTGGCCACCGCGCGGATCGCCGCCACATCGCTCCAGGCGAAGTAGCGCTCCGTCGACGGACCGACCGACACGGCGTCCAGGGCGTCGGAGAGCCGGCCGGACCCGCCGCCGTCGTCGTCGCCGCAGGCCGCGACGGACGTCACGGCCACGGCCGTGGCGATCAGCGCGAGGCGGCGCCGCACCGCTACTCGTCGCCCAGCCAGCTGCGCAGCCGCAGCTGCGCGAGCGCCGACCGGTAGAAGGCGCCGAGCCGGCCGTCCGCCGCGGGCGTGACCACGACCCGGGCCCAGTCGCGGTCGTTGCTGTCGCCCGTGTCGAACTCCGCGTCGGCGAACTCGTCCTCGCCGTCCAGCGCGTCGCGCAGCTTCGTGTCGGCGCGCTTGGCCTGATCGGCGTCGCCGACCACGCACAGGACGTCGGCGGGGTCGTCGCCGCCGCGCACGCCGATGGCGATCACGTCGCCGGCCTCCGGCGGAGCACCGGCCGACCGGGCGGGCAGGATCATCGCGGCCAGGGCGTCGCCCAGGCAGTTGGCCGCGGAGGCGTACTCGGCGCGGCTGCTGAGCTTGTCGCCGCCCTGGCCGAGCGCCTCGTCGCGGGCCTCCTCGGTGGCCGCCACCACGATCGTGCCGTCCTGCGCCGAGGAGGCGTCCATCAGCCGGGTCAGCGCCTCGCTGTCGCCCTCGAAGCCGTCGATGCGCGTGGCCCCGTTGCCGGTGCCGATGGTGATGAACCGGTCGGCGGAGAAGAGGTCCACGCCCGAGCCGTCGCGGGTCATGACCACGCGCTGGGTCAGCAGGGGCGCGCCCATCGTGGCCGGGACGCTCCAGCGCAGGAAGTCGTCGCCCCCACCCTCGCCCGGCGTGGGCAGGTCGGTCTCCTCGCGCAGCGCCGCGACGTCGGTGTAGGCGAAGGACTGCTCGGAGGCGGCGCCGGCGCTGACGGCGTCCAGGGCGTCGGGCAGCCCGCCGGAGCTGCCGCCGCCGGAATCTCCACAGGCGGACACGCCGAAGGCGAGCACCGCGACCAGGACCGCTGATGTCTTGCGCACGAGCGCCGAGGTACCCGTTGGCGCGTCGGCGCAAGCCCCGATCAGCCCGACAGCCAGGGGTCGATGCCCTCGGCCACGATTCCGCGCCGCCGACCAGGCAGAGCACCTCCGTCGGATCGGGCGGCCGCCGTGGCGGCGGCCCCTCACGAGCCGATCACCCTCGCGGCTCGCCGCCCAGCCACGTGGCGACGCTGCTGCGCCGGAGGGCCTCCATCACGAACCCCAGCGGCTGGTCGGCCAGTGGGGTGATCGTCGCCCGCGCCCACTGCGCGTCGCCGTCGCCGCCGGTCTCGACGTCCGCGCCGGCGATCAGCTCGTCCATCGTCTGGCCGGTGACCATGTCGCGGGCCCCGGGGGCGAGCGCGTCGCGCAGCGTCTGCGCCGCCGCGTCGGCCTGGCCCTCGTCGCCGATCGCGCACAGCAGCTCGACGGGATCGTCGCCGCCGCGCACGCCGGTGGCCACGTACCGGACGCTGCTGACGCCGATCCCGCTCGCGGGGGAGATCGTGGCCGACACGACGTCGCCCAGGCAGTCGGCGGCGGCCGCGTAGGCGGCCTGGTCGACCAGCGGGTCCTGGCCCTCGCCCAAGGCGTCCTCGAGCGCCCGCGCGTCGCTGGCCAACACGACGGTCTCGTCCTCGGCGAGGACCAGCGGCAGCCGCATGAAGGGGAGGAACACCGCGGGGTCGTCGGAGCCGAGGTCCACCGGGCCGAAGTCGAGCACCTCGTGCTCGCCCGCCCGGCTCGCGGTGGCGCCGGCCTTGCGCACGCCGTCGGCGACGGCCGCGCCGTCCACGCCGTCCATGCGGATCGCGTTGCCCTGGTCGTCCTGCCCGATCGTGATCGCCTGGTCGGCGCCGTAGAGGTCGAGCCCGACGGCGTCCCGGAGGGAGATCGCGCCCGGCGCGATGAGCGAGGCGCCCGTGCCCAGCGGCGTCTGCCAGTGCCGCAGGGCGTCCATGTCCTGGGTCGGATCGTCGGGGAGGTCGGCCAGCTCCCGGATGGCCGCGATGTCGCTCCAGGCGAACGAGCGCTCGGTGGCGGGGCCGGCGCTGACGGAGTCCAGCGCGTCGGACAGGCGGCCGGAGCCGCCGCCGTCGTCGCCTCCGCAGCCCGCTGCGGCCAGTCCGAGCGCGGCGGTGAGCGCCGCCGCGGTCAGCCGGCCAGCCACCGGCTCACCAGCCCCTTGGTCAGCGCCTCGGTGGTCACGCCGAGCGGCTCGAACTCGGAGATGGTGACGACCGCGCGGGCGAAGGCCGCGTCGCCGCTGCCGCCCTCGTCGATCTCGATGTCGAAGCCCTCGTACAGATCAGCGCCCTCGGCCTGGAGCGTGGCCCGCAGCGCGTCCGCCGCCTGTGCGGCCTGCGCCTCGTCGCCGATCGCACAGAGCACGTCGGTGGGGTTGTCACCGCCGCGGGTGCCGGTGGCCACCAGGTCCGCATCCCGCACGCTCAGCCCGGCCGCGGGCAGGATCGTGGCCGACACGACGTCGCCCAGGCACTCGGCCGCCGCCGCGTAGCCGGCCCGGTCGGCCAGCGTGGTCTCGCCGTCGCCGAGGATCTGGCCCAGCGCTTGCGCGTCGGTGGCCAGCGCGGCGCTCTCGTCGTGGATGTAGGCGTAGCGCAGGTCGGGGTCGAGCCGGGCGGGGGCCTCCGTGTCCGGGCCCAGCTCGAGCACGTACCGGTCGCCCAGCTCCGTCTCCCCGTCGGTCTGCTTGGCCACCTCCGAGTGGAGCACCGAGACGTTCGCGTCGTCCAGGCGCAGGGCGAAGCCCGCGTCCCCGCCACCCAGGGTCGTCGCCGCGCCGATGTCGTACGGGTCCAGCCCGGCGGCCTCGCGCGTCTCGGGCGTGAGCTTGGCCAGCAGCGGCGCGCCGACGCTCAGCGGCGTCAGCCAGCGGCGCAGCGCGTCGTCGCTGAAGTCCCCCGACGGGAGGTCGCCGGCCTGATCGCGGATGGCGCCGACGTCGCTCCAGGCGAAGGACCGCTCCGCGGCCGGTCCCGGGCTGACGGAATCCAGGGCGCCGGACAGGGCGGGCTCGTCGCTGCCGCATGCCGCCAGGCAGGAGACGGCGAGCACGGCGGTGACGGCGGCAGCGGGGCGCATGGCGTCGCGGTACCCCGCTGCCTCAGTTCACATGCGGGCCTGACCGGGGTCGAGCCCGCTCAGCCCAGCAGGTAGACGACCGCGACCGACGTGGACACCTGCTGGCGACCGTTCTGCACGGGCGTCGGGGTGCTCGCGTCGGCCGTCGCCTGCGGGGCGGCGGCGGCGCTCTCGCGGGCCACGGGGCTGAGTCCCTGGCCGGGATCGAGGTCGATGGCCTGCACGCCGATCACGCGCAGCCCGACCGCCGCGGCGGCGGCGTCGGCCCGGGCGCGGGCGTCGGCCAACGCGGCCGCCTCGGCCTCGGCCTGTCCGGCCGATGGGTTGGAGAAGCCGAAGTTCGGCCCGTCGACGTTGTCGGCGCCGGCCGCGGTCAGCGCGTCCAGCACCGGGCCGGCCTGGGTGGCGTCGGTCAGGTGGATCGACAGCGACGAGCGCGCGACGAAGCGGACCTTCGGGCGCTTCTTGAAGGTCTGGCGCGAGACGCCCACGCTGGTCGTGGTGATGTCCGCGCGGTTCACGCCGAGGCGATCCAGCGCGGCCAGCAGGTCGTTGGTGCGGCGGGCGACGTCCTCGCGCGACGCGGCGGCGCTCGTCGTGGTCTTCTCGACGGAGGCCGAGATGTCGGCGGTGTCGGGCGTGACGAAGGCCGTGCCCTGGCCGACGACGGCCAGCGTGGGGGGATCGGCGGCCTGGGCGGCGGCAGGGACGACCAGGGCCGCGGCGACGGCCAGGAGGGGCAGCGTTCGACGGAGCATGGTCAGTGCCGGTCGTCGGACGTGGCGGCCGGCGGGCGCGACTCCTCGGCCAGCGAGGTGATCGCCAGGATGCCGCGGGCGGCCTCCTCGAGCACCTCGGTCGCCTCGTCCAGCGAGCGCGCGTACAGCTCGACCAGCAGGTGGACGGTGATGCGCGTGTCGTCCTCGTGCTTGTGGAAGCGCACGTGGGTGAAGAACTCGCGCGTGCCGTGGTCGCCGAAGGCGGCGTAGGAGAGCGCGTCGCCCGCCTCGGGGCCGCTGCAGGTCTCGACGTCGTCGGCGTCGACGGTGACGGTCACCGAAGCGACCCACGGCGTGCCGGCGATCATCCGCTCCCAGCGGTCCTCGATGGGCTCGACGCGACCGTTGAGGAACCCGAGGTGGGGCTGGTCGTGCATGCAGTCCAGGCACTGCACGACGGCCTCCTGCAGCTCGTCGACGACGTCGGCGCGCTCACCGGTCACGGGGTCGATCTTGTGGATGCCCTCGTAGTGGACCTGGACCTCGAGGTCCTGGGACCAGCACCGGTAGCAGCGCAGCCACGACTTGGTGTCGACCGAATCCATGGTCAGAGCATAGGCCCGGCCTGGGCGTGAGCGTGTGGTCATGCCCGTACTACGCCGGGCACGGGCGTGTCATCACACGCCCGTGCCCGGTTGCGGTCGATCAGGCCGAGACGGCCTGCAGACGGAACTGCTGGACCAGGTGCTCCAGCTCCTCGGCCGTGCGGGCCAGGTCCTGCGCGCTGGCGGCGATCTGCTGCGTCGACGCGCTGGTCTGCTCGGTCGAGGCCGAGACCTGCTCGGCGGAGGCCGACGACTGCTCGGCCACGCTGGCCACGTCGTTGGTCGACGCGGCGATCGCGGCGATGCGATCGCTGACGTCGGCCACGGCCAGGCTGATGCGGTCGAAGGCGTCGCGGGCGGTGCCCACGACCTCGGCGCCGGCCTGCGAGCGGGCCGCCGCGTCCTCGACCAGCTCGACCGTGCGGCTCGTCTCGCCCTGGATCTGCTCGATCAGGTTCGAGATCGTGCCGGCGGCCGCCTGGGACTCCTCGGCCAGCTTGCGCACCTCTTCGGCGACGACCGCGAAGCCGCGGCCCTGGTCGCCGGCGCGGGCGGCCTCGATGGCCGCGTTGAGCGCCAGCAGGTTGGTCTGCTCGGCGATGCCGCCGATCGTCGACACGATGCCGCCGATCTCGTCGGACTTGTCGGCCAGCGAGCGGATCGCCGACGTGACCTGCTCGGTCGAGTCGCGCACCGCGGCCATCGCCTCGGTCGCCTCGGTGGACGCCGCCGAGCCCTCGGCGGCGATGCCGCTGGCGTCGCGGGCGACGCGCTCGGTCTCCTCGGCGATCCCGCGCGTCGTCTCGACGGCCTGGACCTGCTGCGTGGCGCCCTGGGCGACCTCGGTGATCGCCCCGGCGATCTCGGCCACCGCGCGGCCGGCCTCTTCCGAGGTCGACGCCATCTGCTGCGACGCCGAGCTGACCGACGAGGCCGAGTGCGACACCTGCCCGATCAGCGTGCTCAGCTCGGCGCGCGTCTGGTCGTAGGAGGTGATCGCGCCGGACGCGCGGCCGAGCATCTCGTCGAACGTGCGCGACAGCTCGCCCAGCTCGTCACCGGCCGTGCTGTTAATCGGCTCGGTGTTCGAGGCGGCGGGCACGGTCAGGTCGCCGGCGGCGAGGGCCTTCAGGCCCCCGTCGAGCTCCTGCAGGCCGCCGTCGCTGAGCTCGCGCAGGCGGGCTCCGACGAGGCCGACCGGGCGGGTCACCGACCGGGTGACCAGCAGCGCGGCGGCGAGGCCGATCAGGGCGGCGGCGATCCCGATGATCAGGATCGTGCGCTGGTCGCTGTCGGCGGCCGACGTGGCCGCGGCGACCTTCGCCTCGGTCTGGGCGGTGACGGCCGTCTGGACCTGCTCGAAGGAGTCCTCGAGCTTGGGCAGCGAGGGGAGGATCGTCTCCAGGTAGGGGGTGCGCGACCCGTCGCGCTCCTCGGCCTCGTCGACGGTCTCCTGGCGCGACGTGGCGATCGTCGTGTTGACGAGCTTGGAGAAGTCGGCGTTGCGGGCGACCGCCGTCTGCACGGCGGCCTTGGCGGCGGGCGTCTCGGCCCAGCCGTCGAGCGTGCGCAGATCGGTGGAGATGTCCTTCTGCAGCCGCGTGATCTCCTTGCTGACGGCGTCCTGCTCCTTGAGCGCACCGTCGAAGACGTACAGGTGCCGAGCGACGTTGTGGCCCTCGTCCTGCATGTTGGACTCGATCGACGTCGCGGCGGCGGCCGCGTCCTGGTCGGCGCCGCTGCCGAGGCTGGTGACGTCCTTCTTCAGAGAGCCGACCGACGTGAGCGCGACGACCGCGATGACGGCCAGTAGGGCGATGACGAGGGCGAACGCGGCTCCAAGACGCACGCCCAGGCGAAGCTGAGAAAGCAGGCGCACTGGTGAGAACGCTTCCGTGGGTTTCGGTGGATGGTGCTCTCGTTTGTCGCCTTCGCGCTATCCGCCTTGAGCAAGTCGGACAGCGGTGTTTCGCCAATGGCGCGGGTGCGCTAGCCGCCGATTGCGCTCATCGGACGATCCGGCTGGATGAAGCCGGGCTCGTTCACCTGGTGCTTGAGCTCCTTGCGCCAGACCGCCGATCGGATGATCTGCTCGAGCTCGTCGTCGTCGGCGCCGGCCCGGATGGGGCCGCGCAGGTCGGTCTCGTTGTGGCTGAAGAGGCAGGTCCGCAGCTTGCCCTCGGCGGTGATGCGGATGCGGTCGCAATCGCCGCAGAACGGTTCGCTGACGGGGTTGATGAACCCGATGCGGCCCTGGCCGTCGGCGAAGCGGTAGACGCGGGCGGTGGCGTGCGGTTCGCGCGGCTCGGCTTCCAGGGGGTAGACGGCGTGGATGGCGGCGCGGATCTCGTCGCCGGTGAGGACCATGTCGGGTGTCCAGGTGTGGCCGGCGTCCAGCGGCATGAACTCGATGAAGCGGACCTCGTAGGGGTGCTCGCGGGCGAAGCGGGCGAACGGGATCGCCTCGTCCTCGGTGAAGCCGCGCATGGCGACCGCGTTGACCTTGATCGGGTGCGCCTGCGGGAACGCGGCCAGCGCCTCGAGGCCGCGCAGGACGCGCTCCAGCGCGTCGCGGCGGGTCATCTGGAAGAAGCGGTCGCGCTGCAGCGAGTCGATGCTCACGTTGAAGCGCGTCGCGCCGGCGTCGACCAGCGCGGCGGCGTCGCGCTCCAGCAGGTAGCCGTTGGTGGTGATGGCCAGGTCGTCGACCAAGGGGGCGAGCATCGAGACCAGCGTGGGGAAGTGGCGGCGGACCAGCGGCTCGCCGCCGGTCAGGCGCAGGTCGCGCACGCCCATCTCGGCCAGCAGCCCCACGACCCGGGCGATCTCCTCGAACGTGAGGACGTCGTCGCGGTCCAGCCAGGTCAGGCCCTCGGCGGGCATGCAGTACTGGCAGCGGAAGTTGCACCGGTCGGTGACCGAGATGCGCACATCACCGATCCGGCGGCCATGTCCATCGATCAGCTGAGCGCGTGCCATCTGGGACACACCCTAGATGCTGGGTGGCGGCGAAGCGACTACAGGACGCCGACGGCGCCGAGCGCGATCGCGACGACCACCGCGACCACGAACAGCATGAGTGCCCCGTCAACGCCCCGCAGCGAAGAAAGCGAGTTCATGGGAGCAGTGTCGGCACTGGCCGGCGATCCGGCCATCCAACGTTCGTCCGGTTGGCGCCCTGTCAACTCATGGTCGCGAGGAATTCCGGCGTCCGTGGCGAATCCTCGTTCGTCATGCTCGGCGTCGCCTATCTCGCCGCGATCCTGCTGCCGCTGCTGCTCGCCCTGGGCTCCGCCGCGGCGTTCGTGGCCCGGCGCCTGGAGGTGCCCGAGGCCGAGGAGGGCGAGCCGGCGACCGTGTCCGAGCTGCGCCCGCCCGCGCCGCCGGCCCCGTCCCTGCCGGTGGGCTTCCGCTACGACGCCGTCGCGCCCGGCCCGCTGCAGATGGTCGACGGCGAGGGGCCGTCCACGAAGGTCTGCCCGGACTGCGCCGAGACCGTGCTGCACTCGGCCCGCGTGTGCCGGCACTGCCGCTTTCGCTTCAGCCCGCCGCTGAGCGGGTCGCACGCGGTCTGACGCCGGCGCGCGGCTACCTGCCGCGAACGATCAGCCACATGAACGTCGCGGCGAAGCCGAGCTCGCCGAACGTGGCCGCGGTGCCGAGGTTGGCGGCGCCGAAGACCAGCGCCACGAGCGTCGGCACGATGAACGCGACGACGAGCAACGCCAGCTGGCCGTACCAGCGGTCGAGGGTCACGGGGCGTCGGCCTGGCGCTCGAGCACGGACAGAAGCGTAGGGATGTCGGCCGCCGGATCCTGCTCGCCCAGCAGCCGCAACCCGGCGCGCCGCCCGCCGAGCGCCCGCAGCCCCGCGTCACCCCGTTCGGCCAGGAAGTCGGCCAGCGCGCCCGCCCGGCGCGCGCCCACCCGCCGCTCGGCCACGTCCAGCTCCGCGCGGTGCGCGGCCAGAGCGTCGGCGAGCTCGACGATCCCGGCGACGGGGGCCACCGAGGAGACGCTCACCACCGGCGTCGCGCGAGCGCCCAGCGACCGCAGCGCGGCCGACAGATCCCGCCGCGCGCGCAGCGCCACCACGCCGAGGTCCGCCTTGGTCACGACCAGGACGTCGGGCACCTCCATGATCCCGCTCTTGAGGAACTGCAGCGCGTCGCCGGAGCCGGGCTGCACGATCACCGCGACGGTGTCGGCCACCTCGGCCACCTCGGTCTCCGACTGGCCCACGCCGACCGTCTCGATGACCACGACGTCGAACGCCGTCGCCAGCGCGGAAGCGGCCGCGCGCGTCGACGGCGCCAGCCCGCCCAGCCGCGTTCCCGCCGCCGTCGAGCGGATGAAGATCGCCCGGTCCTCGGGGTCGTGGACGATCCGGGCGCGGTCGCCCAGGAGCGCGCCGCCCGAGCGCTTGGACGACGGATCCACGGCCAGCACGGCCACCGACTGGCCGCGCGCGCGCCACTGCGCCACCAGCGCGCTCAGCAGCGTCGACTTGCCCGCGCCCGGCGGTCCGGTGATGCCGACGACGTGCCCGGCCGCCTCACCGCCCAGCGCCGCGGGGGAGACGCCGCGCAGCAGGTCGGCGATCTCCGCCCGCCGCGTGGGCGAGCGGTTCTCCACCAGGTTCAGCACCGCGGGCGCGGCGGACAGATCGCCGTCGCGCAGCCGCGCGGCGAGGTCCTCGCTCACGCGGGGGCGACGACCCCGTTGCGCTCCGCGACGAGCGCGACGATGTCGGCCATGATCCGGGTCAGGTCGAAGTCCTTGGGCGTGTAGACGCGGGCCACGCCGGCCGCCTTCAGCTCGGCCACGTCGGCGTCGGGGATGATCCCGCCGACCACGACCGGCACGTCGACGCCGGCGTCGCGCAGCGCGTCCATCACCGCGGGGATCAGCTCGCGGTGCGAGCCCGACAGGATCGACAGGCCGATCACGTGCACGCCCTCGTCCAGCGAGGACTTGGCGATCTGCACGGGGGTCAGGCGGATGCCGTCGTAGACGACGTCCATGCCCGCGTCGCGCGCGCGCACCGCGATCTGCTCGGCGCCGTTGGAGTGCCCGTCCAGGCCGGGCTTGCCGACGAGGATCTTCAGCGTGCGCCCGAGCTGCTCGGAGAGCTCCTCGACGTCCTCGCGCACCTCGTCGAGCTCCACGGACACCACCCCGGCCGTGGCCTCACCGACGCCGGTCGGGCCGCGGTACTCGCCAAAGGCGTCGCGCAGGGCCTGCGCCCACTCGCCGGTCGTCGCGCCCGCGCGAGCCGCGGCGATCGTCGCCTCCATGATGTTCTGCGACTCGTCGGCGGCCACCCGCGCCAGCTCGGCCAGCGCGGCCTGCACGGCCTCGCTGTCGCGCTCGGCCTTCCAGCGCTCCAGCGCCTCCTTGGCGTGCTGCTCGACCCCGGGGTCCACGGTCAGGATGCCGCCGTCCTCGCCGGCGGCCAGCGGGGAGGGCTCGGTGTCGACGTACTTGTTGATGCCGACGACGATCTGCTCGCCGTTCTCGATGCGCTTGATGCGCTCGCGGTGGGAGTCGACCAGCGCGCCCTTCATGTAGGCGACCGCCTCGACCGCGCCGCCGTGCTCGCCGACGATGGCCAGCTCGGCCCGGGCGCCCTCGAGCAGCTCGGCCACCAGGCCGTCCATCACGACCGAGCCCTCGAAGATGTCGGGGTACTCGAGCAGGTCGGTCTCGAAGGCCAGCACCTGCTGGATGCGCAGCGACCACTGCTGATCCCAGGAGCGGGGCAGGCCCAGCGCCTCGTTCCAGGCCGGCAGCTGCACGGCCCGGGCGCGGGCGTCGCGGCCCAGCGTGACGGCCAGGGCCTCGAGCACGATGCGCTGCACGTTGTTCTCGGGCTGCTGCTCGGTCAGGCCCAGCGAGTTGACCTGGACGCCGTAGCGGAAGCGCAGGTGCTTGGGATCCTCGACGCCGTAGCGCTCGCGGCCGATCTCCTCCCACAGGATCGACATGGCGCGCAGCTTGGCGTGCTCCTCGATGAAGCGCACGCCGGCGTTGACGAAGAAGGAGATGCGGGCGAAGACCTTGCCCATCTGGTCCTCGGGGACACGCTCACGGGCGGCGTCGAGCACGCCGATCGCGTTGGCCATCGCGTAGGCGATCTCCTGGACCGGCGTGGCGCCCGCCTCCTGCAGGTGGTAGCTGCAGATGTTGATCGGGTTCCACTTGGGCACCTCGGTGACCGTGTAGGCGATCATGTCGGCGATCAGCCGCATGGACGGCTCGGGCGGGAACGCGTAGGTCCCGCGGGCCAGGAACTCCTTGACGATGTCGTTCTGCGTCGTGCCCTGCAGGTCGGCCGCGGCGACGCCCTGCTCCTCGGCGGCGACGATGTACAGCGCCAGCAGCCAGGCCGCCGTCGCGTTGATCGTCATCGACGTGTTCATCTCGCCCAGCGGGATGCCGTCCATCAGCTGGCGCATGTCGCCCAGGTGGCTGACCGGGACGCCGACCTTGCCGACCTCGCCGCGGGCCAGCACGTGATCGGCGTCGTAGCCCGTCTGCGTGGGCAGGTCGAAGGCGACGGAGAGGCCCGTCTGCCCCTTGGCCAGGTTGGACCGGTAGAGCTCGTTGGACTTCTCGGCGGTGGAATGACCCGCGTACGTGCGCATCATCCAGGGCCGATCCGGCTCCGGCAGACGGTGACTCATGAGTCAATTGTACGGTTCAGCCCCGTGCCGAGTCGCGCTGCCACCGCCCTCAAGCTCCGTGCCGCGGACGCGCTGGACCGCGTCCGCGGGCACCACGATCCGCTTGTTCCGCCCCGCCGGCTGCAGTTCGTCGGCGCCGGAGACTTCGCCGCGACCGGCGACGAGTTCCTCGGGCACCTGACCGAGCTGGCCGATCTGACGCCCGACAGCGACGTCGTCGACATCGGCTGCGGGATCGGGCGCATCGCCCGCCCGCTGGCCGGCTACCTGACCACCGGCACCTACGCCGGGTTCGACGTGGATCCGCGCGGGATCGCCTGGTGCAGCACGCGCTATCCGGCCGGTCGCTTCCACTTCGCGCTGGCCGACCTGCACAACGCCCGCTACAACCCGGCCGGCACCGCGTCGGCGCGCGACTACCGCTTCCCCTACGACGACGCCCGCTTCGACGTCGCCGTCATGACCAGCGTCGTGACCCACCTGCAGGCGCCCGAGGCCGAGCACTACCTGGCCGAGAGCCTGCGCGTCCTGCGCCCCGGCGGTCGCCTGCTGGCCACGTTCTTCCTGCTCGATCCCGCGTCCCGCGCCGCGCTGCGCGCGGGCCAGACGACGATCCCCTTCCCGACCGAGGACCCGGACGCCGAGTCGGCCGTCGCCGACCCGACGCTGCCCGAAGAGGCCGTCGCCTTCGACGAACGCTGGGTGCGCGAGCGCCTCGACGTCCGCTCCATCAACCCGGGCCAGTGGCGAGGCTCGCCCGGCCGCTCCTACCAGGACATCGTGATCGCATGCGCTTGATCGACCTCAACCACCTCGGCCGCGAGCAGGTGATCGGCTCCTGGCTGGTCGGCGAGGTGCTGATCGACCCGGGCCCGTCCTCCTGCCTGGACGCGCTGCTGGAGGGGCTCGACGGCGAGATCCCCAAGGTGATCGCGCTCACGCACATCCACCTCGACCACGCGGGCGCGACCGGCACGCTGGCCGAGCGCTGGCCCGGCGTCGAGGTGTGGGTCCACGAGCGCGGCGCGCGCCACATGGCGCAGCCCGAGAAGCTGATCGCCTCGGCCGAGCGCCTGTACGGCGACGACATGGCGCGCCTGTGGGGCGAGTTCAAGGCGGTTCCGGCGGACCGCATCCGGGTGGTCGGCGACGAGCGCCTGGGCGACTTCGTGATCGCGCGGACGCCCGGGCACGCATCCCATCATGTGTCCTATCTGCACGAGCCGACCGGGAGCGCCTTCACCGGCGACACGGCCGGGGCCCGCATCGCCGGCAGCCCGGTGATCGGCCCGACGCCGCCGCCCGACATCGACGTCGAGGCCTGGCTGGGCTCGTTGGACCTGATCGAGTCGTGGTCGCCCGACCGCCTCGTCCCGACCCACTTCGGCGCCCACGAGGACGTCGCCGGCCAGCTGGCCGAGCTGCGGCTGTGGTTCGACACGTGGGTCCCGCAGGTGCGCGAGCTCGATATCGAGACGTGGGTGTCTGAACACCACCAGTGGGTGGAGGCGCGCAGCACCGAGGCGATCGCCGCGGCGCTCAGCCAGGCCGTGCCGACCGACCAGGCCTATCTCGGCCTCGAGCGCTACTGGTCCAAGCGAGAGGCGTAGTCTGCACGGAGATGTCGCAGACGATCGAACAAGAACGCACGACCGGACCCGGCAGCGGTCTGGGTGCGCCGTGGCGGGTCATCGTGCGCAACGACGACCACAACACCTTCGACCACGTCGCCGGCACGCTGGCCCGGACGATCCCCGGCGTGAGCCTGCCGGAGGGATTCGCGATCGCCGACCGGATCCACAACACTGGTCGTGCGGTCGTGTGGACGGGACACAAGGAGCTGGCCGAGCTGTACTGGGAGCAGCTGCACATGGCGGGGCTGACGATGGCGCCGCTGGAGCAGGGTTGACGGCGGGACGGACCTGACACCACGGATGGGCAAGATGGATGACATGCCAGCTGGACCCGCGAGCGGGGATCGCGCCGCGCGTGAGCGTGCGCTGCTGCGCCGCTACCACGAGTTCGGCGACACCGCCGCGCGCGACCAGCTGGCCGAGGAGATGCTGCCGCTCGCGCGGGCGCTGGCCGGGCGCTACGCCAACCGCGGCGAGCCGCTGGACGACCTGATCCAGGTCGCCTGCATCGGGATCATGAAGGCGATCGACGGCTTCGACCTGAGCCGTGAGGTCCGCTTCAGCTCCTACGCCACGCCGACCGTGCTCGGCGAGATCAAGCGCCACTTCCGCGATCGCACCTGGGCGCTGCACGTCCCGCGGGGCACGCAGGAGCTGCAGCTGAAGGTCGCCCGCGCCCGCGACGAGCTGACCAACCAGCTCGGCCGCTCGCCCACCGTCGAGGAGATCGCCAAGGCGGTCGAGGCCTCGCTGGAGGACACGCTGGCCGCGATCCAGTCCGCGCAGGCGCACCGCACGCGCAGCTTCGACGAGCCGGTGGGGGAGGACTCCACGCTGGCCGAGTCGCTCGGCGACGCCGACCCCGAGCTGGGCCGGGCCGAGATCCGCGTGCTGATCGACGAGGCGCTCGACGTGCTGTCCGACCGCGACCGCGAGATCCTGCGCCTGCGCTTCGAGGAGGACCTCACGCAGACCGAGATCTCCAAGCTGATCGGCGTCTCGCAGATGCAGGTCTCGCGCCTGATCCGCCAGTCCCTGGCCCGCATGCGCATGGACATCGAGTCCTCCGCGCCGCGGCGCTCCTCCGCCGCCTGAGCCGATGCTCGGCCGCGCCCGGATCGCCACACGGCTCCCGGCGCAGGATCTCGAGCGGGCGCGGCGCTTCTACGCGGAGAAGCTCGGCCTGGAGCCCGTCGAGGAGCGCGAGGGCGGCCTGCGCTACGAGGGCGCCAGCGGGGTGTTCGCGCTGTTCGCCACCGAGGGTGCGCCGTCGGGCACCCACACGCAGATGGCCTTCGACGTCGACGACCTCGAGGCGACGGTCGCCGCGCTCCGTGAGCGCGGCGTCGTCTTCGAGGACTACGCGATGACCACGGACGGCATCGCGCGGGTGGAGGGCAACTACCCCAGCAAGGGCGGCGTCGGCGAACTCGCTGCCTGGTTCCACGACAGCGAGGGCAACCTGCTGGGGGTCGGCCAGGCGCTGCGCTAGGCGGCGGTGTCCGACGTCGCCGGCGCCGTCTCCGGCGTGGTGACCTCGGGGTAGCCGCCGTGCACGAGGCGGTCCTGCCAGACGTACAGCACCGGCACCTGGTACCAGCCCTGGTGGTTGACGCGGAAGGCGATCGCCTCCTCGCCGCCCCAGAACCGCTCCCACTCCAGCTTGGAGTCGAAGGACGCGATCTGCAGGAACTTGTAGCGATCGTCGCGGCTGCGATAGACGTCGTAGTGCGTGGCGCCGTAGCGCATCACGATCGGCGCGAAGGCCGACAGCGCCTCGGCGAACGCGTCGTGACGGAAGCCCGTCGCGTACCAGGGGACGTGAACCACGCCACCCTTGCTGGGACCGGCCATGTCAGCCCACCTCCGCGTGGATCGCACCGGGGCCATCCTCGATCTGGCCGTCGCCCTCGCTGGGCGCGCCGACGAGGATGGAGATCTTGCCGAGGTGCTTGTTCTCGTGCATCAGCTGGTGGGCCTCCGCCACCTGGTCAAAGCCCATCGTCTTCCAGAGGACGGGTCGGATCTTGTTCTGCTCGATCAGCTGGTTGGCCTTGTGGCACTCCCACGCGTTGGCGAAGTGCGAGCCGATGATCTGCTTCTGGCGCATCCACAGGTAGCGCACGTCGAAGTCGAGCTGGAAGCCCGACGTCGCACCGCAGATGACGACCTTGCCGAACGGCTTGACGGCCAGGACCGAGGTCGGGAACGTGGCCTTGCCGACGTGCTCGAAGACGACGTCGGGCGGCTCGCCGAGGATCTCGTTGACGCGGTTGGAGAACGCGCGCGAGACCTTGAAGCGCGCCTTGTCCTCCTCGGGCGTCTCGCCGCCCTTGCGCATCATCCCGGCGAACTCGGCCCGGTTGATGTAGTCCACAGCGCCCAGGCGCTTGATCAGCTCGCCCTTCTCGTCGGAGGAGACGACCCCGACGCAGTCGGCGCCGGCCGCCTTGCAGAGCTGGACGGCGAACACGCCCAGGCCGCCGGCGGCGCCCCAGATGAGGACGCGATGCCCGGCCTGGATCTTGGCCTGGTCCATGAGCATGCGGTAGGCGGTGAAGTAGGTCAGCCCGTAGGAGGCGGCGGCCTCCCAGTTGAGGTTCCTGGGCTTGGGCAGCAGCTGCTGGGCCTGCACCTTGGTGAACTGGGCGAAGGAGCCCCAGGTCGTCTCGTAGCCCCAGATCCGCTGGCTCGGCGCGGCCATCGGGTCCAGGCCGTGGACCTCGACGTCCTCGTAGGAGGCCTGGTTGCAGTGCACGACGACCTCGTCGCCGACCTTCCACCGGGTGACGCCGTCGCCGACCTTCCACACGACGCCCGAGGCGTCGGAGCCGCCGATGTGGTGGCCGTACTCCGGGTGGTCGCCGTACCCGAACACCGACACGGGCTTCCCGAGGGCGGCCCACACGTTGTTGAAGTTCACGCCGGCGGCCATCACGCGCACGATCACTTCGAACGCGCCAGGCTCGGGTACCTCGATCTCTTCGATCTGGAACGCGTCCTTGGGCTCGCCCAGACGGTCCTCGCGGATGACCCACGCCGCCATGGTCGGCGGCAGCTCGCCAGGCTCGGTGGCGACATGCGTGACTTGTGAGAGATCGACGGCCATATGGCGCCGAATCCTACCCGGGCTTCAATCCAGGAAGCCCCGTCGCCAGATCAGCGTGATCAGCACGACGAGGAAGATCAGCGGCAGGCCGACCCCCAGGGTCCAGAACCAGATCGGCGTGTCGATCTTGTCCACCAGCCAGCCGAAGTTCATCCCGAAGAAGCTCGACACCGCGGTCAGCGGCAGGAAGATCGTGGCGATCAGCGACAGCCGCTCGCTGGCCTCGGCCAGGCGGTTGTTCGTCATGCCCTCGGCCAGGTGGATCGCCCCGGTCAGGCGGTCGCGCTCGGCGTCGGCCCGCCCGGCCAGCTTGTAGAGGTGGTCCTGCACGTCGCGGAAGTAAGCCTGCGACACCTCGCCCAGGCCCGGCAGCTGCTCGAGCTCGGAGACCGAGCGGTCGAACACGTCGCGTTGCGCGGTGAGGATCCGCTCGATCTTCAGCACGGGCTTGCGCAGCGTCACGATGTCGCGGCGCGCGTCCTTGGCGTCGCCTTCGAGCACCTCGTTCTCGAGCCGGTCGATGCGCTGATCGATCTCGTGCATGACCGGGAAGTAGGAGTCGGTCAGCGAGTCGACGACGCGATAGACGATCCAGCGATCGTCGCCGGGGTCCGTGGAGCGGTCGTGCAGGTCGTCCAGCGACAGGCACGGGTGCCGGCGCACGGTCAGCAGCCACTGCGAGCCGACGATCAGGTGGGTCTCGACGAGCAGGATCTCGCCGTCGTCCTCCAGCCGCGCGCCGTAGAAGACCAGCAGCAGGTGGTCGCCGTAGTGGTCCAGCTTGGGGCGCTGGGAGAACTCCTCGCTGTCCTCCAGGGCCAGCGGGTGGACGCCCAGTTCCTGCGAGGCGTTCCTCAGCTCCTCGTCCGACGGATCGAGCAGGTCGATCCACACGTACTCGCCGCGCTCGCGCGCCTGGTCGAGCGCGGCCCGATCCGGAGCCGACAGGACCTGCATCAGCGCCCCACTACGGCAGCATCAGGTCCTGCTGGGACGTGGGGCGTTCCTTGCCCACGTCGAGCGTGGCGCCGCGGATGTCGTCGCCGGCCACGTGCACGGAGTAGGTGCCCTCGCGGACGTCGGCCGACAGCGTGGCGTTGTCGCTGGGGTTGATCGGGCCGGTGGCCTGCCGCACGCCGGCGGCGCCGCTGCCCGGCTTGTCGGCCGTCTCCAGCGTCACCTGCTGGGAGCGGTTGGTGCCGTTGACGACCAGCAGCTTGATCGGGCCGGCGCCGAAGCTCGTGGGCGAGACCGACACCTTGTCCTTGGCGATCGAGGCCGTGACGATGATCGGCGCGGGCGGCCGGTCGGTGTTCTTGTAGTCGGTGTCGTCGCCGCAACCGGCAGCGATCAGCGAACCGGCGATAGCGGCCGTTCCGACAGCGGCGTGCATGCGTTGCGTACGGGCCATCCCTCTCCGGTTGCGCACCCTACTGCGAATGGTCGATCTCGGCGAGGCGCGCTTGCAGCGCGTCCCACGCGGCCGGCTCGGCCGCTTCGTACTCGCGTCCCCGAAGCTCGGCCAACGTGGCGCGATAGACGTCCCAGGCCTCGCGCTCGACCTCGAGGCGCTCCAGCTCCCGGCCTGTCGCGAACGACATCATCGAAGGCGATGCTACCCCGATCGGCGGTCGTTGCAGCGCAACCGCAGTTTCATGCCGTCGGGGGCGTGTCGTAGGACACGGGGATGGATCTCGTCGACCACCCGCTGCGCAGCGCCGAGTTCCTCGTGGTCGACACGGAGACGAACGGCTACGGGGGCGATCGCTGCGAGCTGACCGAGGTCGGCGCGGTGCTCGTCGGCGGCGGGGAGCTGCACGATCGTTTCGCCTCGCTGTGCGCGGTGCGCGCGCCGCTGTCGCGCGGCGTGCAGCGCCTGACCGGCATCACCAACACGATGCTCGACGAGGCGCCGGAGGCCGAGATCGCGCTGGCCGACCTGCTCGAGCAGCTCGAGGGGCGCGTGCTCGTGGCCCACAACGCGGCGTTCGACCGGCGCGTGCTCGCGCAGGCCTGCGAGCGCGCCGGGTTGACGTGGCCCGATCCACCCGCGCTGTGCACGGTGGCGCTGGCCCGGCGGTTCGCGCCGCTGGCCCGCCAGCGCAAGCTCCGCCCGCTGGCCGAGTCGCTGGGCATCGAGGTCCACGAGGTGCACCGCGCGCTGGCCGACGCCGAGACGACCGCGCGGGTGCTGTGCGCGCTGCTGCCCAAGCTGGCCGCGCACGCGACCACGGTGGGGGAGGCGATCGCCGCGTTGCGTCCGACGCGCCCGTCGAAGCGCACCCGTGCGGGGGCGACGGACGGCGGGCGCCACGGGGCGCGCCGGCGCCGCTCGACGGCCGCGCCGGACATGACCGACGTCCCGGACGAGCCCGGCGTCTACATCTTCCGCAACGCCGAGGGACAGGTCCTCTACGTGGGCAAGTCGGTGTCGGTGCGCTCGCGGGCCCGGGCCCACTTCGCGCCCAGCAGCGCGCCGTCGGCCTGGACCGCGCAGGCCACGATCGTCGACTTCCAGCAGGCCGCGTCCGAGCTGGGCGCGCTCGTGCTGGAGAACCGCCTGATCAAGCGCTTCACGCCGCCGGGCAACGTGCGCCTCAAGCATCAGGACCGCTACGTGTACGTGCGCTGCCGTCTGGACATCGCGTTCCCGGTGCTCGAGGTCGCGGCCGCGCCGGCCGCCGGCCACGCCGTCAATGTCGGGCCGCTGCGCGGTCGCGCCGTCGCGGGCGAGCTGGTCGAGCAGCTCAACTCGCTGTTCGGGCTGCGCCATTGCGGGCGCGGGCTGCCGCGCCGCGAGCATCCCAGCGCCTACGGGCAGATGGGGCGCTGCCTCTCGCCGTGCCTGGGCGACCTGGACCCGAACCTGTACCGGCGCCGGCTCGACCAGGCGCTGGCGCTGTTCAGCGGCCGGCACGACGGCGGCACGGCGCTGCTGGACCACCTCGACGCGGCCGTGCGCGCCGCCGCCGAGGCCCAGCAGTACGAGCGCGCGGCCGGGCTACGGCGCCGGCGGGGGCGGTTGGAGCAGCTCCTGTCGCGCCTGGACGGCACGCTGGCCGCCACGCACGCGCGTCCGCGTCTCGTGCGCGCACCGCACCCGCGCGATCCCGCCCGAGGCGACCTGTTCTGGCTGATCGACGGCCGGGTGGCCGACTTCGGCGCGGTCGGCGAGGGCGACATCGCCGAGCGCACCCGCGTCGCGCTGGGCCGCTGGGATCCGCGCCGCCCGACCACCCACGTGCCCGCCGACGAGGTCGACGAGGTGCGGATCGTGGCGTCCTGGGTGGCTGCCAACCTTCCGCCGCAGCTCGCCCTGGACCCCAGTCCGAATGGCGAGCGGCTGCGCGCCTTTGCAACCGAGACGGCCTGATCCGACTTCGTGCGACACGTTACGATGTTGCTGTTTGATCGGACCGTTGCCGATCACCAGAGAGCCAATGTCCACGCATCTTCACCAGACGACTGAGCAGGACGCTCCGCTCGTCCTGTCGCCGCCCGAGTCGGTCTTCCACGACCTGTCGGCGACGCTCTCGAGCTTCGTGGCCGGGCTGGACCGCCCCGCGATCGTCTTCTGGAGCACCCAGATCCTCTGCTGGCTGCTCGTGGTGGCCGTCGCGATGGTCTGGGGCCTGGGCGGCTAGAACGGCAGCTCGACGACGGTCGCGCTCGCGCCGTCGTCACCGATCGTCACCGTCGTGCCCGGCTCGGCCTCGCGCCGGACCATGGCCAGCGCGATCGGGCCCAGCGTGGGGGACCGCACGATCGTGCCCACCCGGCCGACCTCGCGCTCGCCCAGGTGCAGCGCGTCGCCGGTGGCCACCGCGTCGCTGCTCAGCCGCAGACCGCGCAGGTGGCGGTTGGGCTTGCCCTTGTAGAACAGGCGGGCGACGGTCTCCTGGCCGACGTAGCACCCCTTGGTGAAGCTGACCGCGCGCTCGTTGAGGCCGGCCTCCTGGGGGATCGTCGTGTCGTCGATGTCGACGCCGAAGCGCGGACGCCCGGACTCCACGCGCACCAGCTCGGCGGCGGGCTCGCCCACCTCGACCGCGCCGGCCTGCACCAGGGCGGCGCGCACGGCCGGCGCGTCGGCGGCGTCGCAGATCACGTCGATGCCGTCGGCGGTGGCCACCAGCACCACGGCGGCGCCGCCGCGCATGGCCCGCATCGAGCTGTGCTCGGCCGAGGGCAGCTCCTCGGCGCCGGCCACCTCGCGGGCGCGCGGCCCGACCAGCGACAGCAGCGCGGACTCCAGCGTGCGCTTGTGCAGCTCGACGTCGAAGCCGATCTTGAAGCGGCGGATCATGTCGAACAACGCCTGCAGGGCCGAGCGCTCGGTGTCGAGCCACAGCTCATCGCCGAGATCGAGCACGCGCACGTCGCCCTGCATCTTGCCCTTGTGGGTCAGGAACGCCGCGTACAGGCCGGTGCCGGCCTCCAGCAGCGTGACGTCGTTGGTGACCTGGCCGTTGAGGAACTCCTTGGCCTGGCCGCCGGTCAGCGCGAGCTTGCCCCGCTCGGAGCGATCGACGAGGCCGCACGATTCGTGCACGGCCGTGGACTCATTTTCAGGCATGGCTAAACTTGTGCTCATGGACAGCGTGACCTCCGCCGTCGAAGACTACGCCAAGGCCATCTACGCCCTGGAGACGCGCACCAACGGCGGCGCCGTCTCGACGAACGCGATCGCCGAGCGGCTCGGCGTGACGGCGGCGTCCGCCTCGGCCATGGTCAAGAAGCTCGACGGCCTCGGGCTGGTCGAGCACGTGCCCTACAAGGGCGTGCAGCTGACGCCCGACGGAGCCAAGGTCGCGCTGGAGGTCATCCGCCACCATCGCCTGCTCGAGCTGTACCTGGCCGAGGACCTGGGCGTGCCCTGGGACCGCGTCCACGACGAGGCCGAGGTGCTCGAGCACGTCCTCTCCGAGGAGCTCGAGGAGCTGATCGCGGCCAAGCTCGGCGATCCGACGCACGACCCGCACGGCGACCCGATCCCCACGCGCGACCTGGTCATCGAAGAAGGGCCCCGGACCGCGCTGCAGGAGCTCGAGCCCGGCACCGCCGGCGTGTTCGTGCGCGTGTCCGACGCCGACCCGTCGATGCTGCGCTACCTGGCCGACCGGGGGATCTTCCCCGGCGCCCGCTTCGAGATCGTCGACAAGCAGCCGTTCGACGGCCCGCTGTTCGCCCGCTTCGGCGACGACGAGGCCGTGCACGTGCTCGGCGGCGACCTGGCCAAGGCGATGCGGGTGGAGATCGCGCCGTGAGCACCGCCGCCGAGGTCCCGGCCGAGGCGGCCGTCGAAGGGCCGGTCCAGGGACCCAGCGAGCTCGAGCAGATCCGGGCCCGCGGACGCGTGCGCGGCGTGCTGCCGATGCTCGGCCCGGCCTTCGTGGCCGCGGTTGCCTACGTCGATCCGGGCAACTTCGCCACGAACATCGCCGGCGGCGCGAAGTTCGGCTACCTGCTGCTGTGGGTGATCCTCGCCGCGAACCTGATGGCGATGCTGATCCAGTCGCTGTCGGCCAAGGTCGGCACCGCGACGGGGAAGAACCTGGCCGAGCTGTGTCGTGAGCGCTTCCCGCGGGCGGTGACGATCGGCCTGTGGATCCAGGCCGAGCTGATCGCCATGGCCACCGACCTGGCCGAGTTCATCGGCGCCGCGATCGCGCTGAACCTGCTGTTCGGCATTCCGCTCCTGCCCGCCGGCCTGATCACCGCGGTCGTGGCCTTCGCGATCCTCGCGCTGCAGTCGCGCGGCTACCGCCGCTTCGAGCTGGCCATCGCCGGGATGCTCGGCGTGATCCTGCTCGGCTTCCTGTACGACACGCTGCGCATCGGCTTCGACGCCGGCGAGGCGGCCAAGGGCTTCGTCCCGCACTTCGACGGCACCGACTCGATCCTGCTGGCCACCGGCATCCTGGGCGCCACGGTCATGCCGCACGTGATCTACCTGCACAGCGCGCTGACCAAGGACCGCATCGTGGCCCGCGACAACGCCGAGAAGCGCAAGATCCTGCGCTTCGGCCGGATCGACGTGCTGATCGCGCTGGGCATCGCCGGCCTGGTCAACATGTCGATGCTGATCGTCGCCGCATCGCTGTTCCACTCCAACGGGCTGACCGAGCTGGACACGATCGAGGGCGCCCACCAGGCGTTCACCGACCTGGTCGGCTCGCCCGCGGCGATCGCCTTCGCGCTGGCCCTGCTGGCCTCCGGCTTCGCCTCCTCCAGCGTGGGCACGTACGCCGGTCAGGTCGTCATGCAGGGCTTCATCAACCGCACGATCCCGCTGGCCCTGCGCCGGGCGATCACGATGGCCCCGGCGCTGATCGTGCTGGCCATCGGCGTGGACCCGACGCGGGCGCTGGTCCTCAGCCAGGTCGTGCTCAGCTTCGGCATCCCGTTCGCGTTGGTGCCCTTGGTGCTGCTGACCCGCAACCGCGACGTGATGGGCGAGTTCGTCAACCATCGCGCGACGACGATCATCGCCAGCGTCGTGGCCGGGCTGATCATCGCGCTGAACGGCTTCCTGCTCTACGACACGTTCCTCGGGTAGATACGCTTCCCGGGATGCCTCTCGCCGACGACTTCCAGGCCATCGTCGACTCGCTCGCGGACGACTGGTCCGACCTCGAGCTCGAGCTGCGGATCTTCGACGTCAGCCGCTACATCGAGACCGCGACGTACCTGGTCACCTGCAACGCGCAGCCGCTGAGCAAGGAGCGCTTCCACTGGCGTCTGCTGGTGGCCCATCGCTTCGGCCACGCGGCCGCCGCGCCGGTCGTGCACGGCACGCTCAAGCTGCTCGACAACGCCGAGATCGAGGGCGAGCTGGTGCTGCGCCAGCTGCGCGTCGGGCGCACCGAGGTCGTGCAGATGTGGGGCCGGCCCGAGTCGGTCCGCGAGGAGTTCAAGCACCTGCGCGCGCAGTAGCGCGCCCCGCGCCGTTGGGCACGGAGCGCGCCATCGCGCGCGATCAGTAGGTGAACGCCGTCTCGGCCGGGGACGACGTCGTCCCGGACGAGCGGTCGCTCGATCCCTGATCGCTGCCCTGGTCGCCGTCCTTCGGGCACGGCCCACGGTGCCCGCCGGCCCGGTCCGGCCGGTCGCCCTGTGGGGCGGCCTGCTCGGAGGGCTGCGTCTGCGCGGGCGCCGTCGTGGTCGACGATCCGTCGCTGCCCCCGGTGGCCGCGAACGCGGCCGGGACGGCGATCGCCACCGCGGCGAGGACCGTGGCCCCGACGACCGCCATGCGGCGACGCGGGTGGTGCTGCTGGTCTTCCTGGTCCATTGGCTGTCTCCCTTCGTCGGACCGCCATCGACCATGACGCGCCCTTCGTCGGGCGCGTGTAAGCGACCAGGCCGCGCTCTCAGCGGCCGCTCAGGTCAGTAGGAGCTGTCGGAGGGCATCTGCGCGTCGGCGTAGCGCGTGATGAACGCGTCGGCCACGTTGGGCGGCTCCTTGGTGATGCCGAACTTCGCCTCCCACCGCGACCACTGCTCGAGCACGTCGCGGTCCAGCCCGCCGGGCTGCCCGGTCGGTCCGGTGAACACGGGCGTGAGCACGTCGAGCTGGCGCATGATCTCCTCGCGGTTGGCCTCGGGCACCTCGGAGACGAGGTCCGACGCGCTGGACTCCGGATCGCGCAGGGTGAACGCGTAGCCGCGGCGCAGCGCATCGACGGTGGCGCGGACCAGGTCGGGGTCGTCCTGCGCCGTGGCCGACTGGGTGACGAGCACGAGCTCGGGATAGGCGGGCGCGCCGTAGTCGTTGACCCGGAACTCCTGGGTGTCGGGGCGTTTGTCCTTCAGCGCCAGGCCCTCGACGTTCCAGAAGGCGGTGGCGCCGGCGACCTTCTGGGCCAGCATCGCGGCGACCGCGTTGAAGCCGATCGTCGTCCGCTTGACCTGGGCCGGGTCGCCGCCGTCGCCCTGCACGATCGAGTCGAGCACGGCGTCGTCGGAGGGCAGGCCGGTGACGCCGACCCGCTGGCCCTCCAGATCGCGCGGGCGGGTGACGTCGGGCTGGGCCAGGACGGCGGCCAGCGGCAGCTGGGCGATGGACATCACGGCGACGATCTCGGCGCCCTTCTCGCGGGCCAGCGCCAGGTCGTGGATGTCCATCACGGCGAAGTCGGTCTTGCCCGCCGAGAGCAGCTTCACCGAGTCCGAGGAGGACGACGGCTGCTGCACCTTCAGCGTGACGCCCTCGGCCTCGTCGTAGCCCCGCGCGAGGGCCGAGTAGATGCCCGCGTGGATGGCGTTGGGCGTGAAGTCCAGCAGCAGCGTGGCCTCGGCGTCGGGGCTGGCGCCGCTGTCGTCGCCCCCGCATCCGATGGCGCACACCGAAAAGCAGAGGATCGTGACGAAAGTTGCAAGATGTCTCACTACTGGCAATGATGGCGACATGGGAGAGCGCGCGTGGACGTCCTATGTGTCCGAGTTTCTGGGGACCTTCTTCTTGGTCCTCTTCATTTGTCTGACGGCCTGTGTGACGACCGCCGGCATCGGCGACGGCCTGACGGCTGAGGCGCTCCTGATCATCGCTGGAGCGCACGTGATCGCGCTGGCGATCGGCATCTACGCGTTGGGCGGCATCTCGGGCGCGCACTTCAACCCGGCGGTCACCACGACCCTACTCGCGCTGCGCAAGATCAGCGGCGTCGACGCCGCCGTGTACATCGTCATGCAGGTGCTCGGCGCGATCGCCGCGGCCCTCGTGGTCAAGCTGCTCCTGGGCGACGTGGGCGACGCGGCCAACCTGGGCGCGCCCGGCCTGTCGGACATCGTCAACAGCGACTTCGCCGGCATCGTCGCCGAGGGCATCGGCGTGTTCGTCCTGCTCTGGGCGATCATGGCGATGGCCGTCAACCCGCGCGCCGAGAAGTCCTTCGCCGGCCTGATCATCGGCCTGGCGCTGGGCGTCGGCGTGCTCGGGATGGGCGCCCTGACCGGCGCGGCGCTGAACCCGGCCCGCGCCTTCGGCCCGGCGCTGATCTCCGGCGAGTTCGGCAGCGCCGGCACGTGGATCCTCGTCTACGTCCTTGGCCCGGTCATCGGCGGCGCGCTGGCCGGCTTCATCTACACCCACGTCGTCCTGGTCGAGCAGGAGCGCCGCTGGGGCGGGCGCCTGATCGACACCGACGTCCCGCCCGCCCAGGTGGTCGACGAGGTCGTCGCCGCCGAGCGCGGTCCCGGCGAGCGCCCGGTCGACAAGCTCAGCTGAGCGTCCGCGCGCCGTCCGCGCGGGCTCAACGGCGGGCAGCGAAGGCGCGCGTGCCGTCCGCGGCAACGCCCGCGTCAGCGAGGACCGACGCGTCCCCGCTCCCCCGGGTGGTCATTGTCGGATGGGCGTCGCATAGCGACGCTGAGCTGACATGAGCAGCCGTTTCGCCGGCGGGAGCGTCAGGTCTCGCGCGGGGGTGTACGGCGCGCAGCGACGGAGGGTGAGCCGTTGTCGGCGACGCCAGCCGTCGCGGGAAGTGGCACGTCGCCACTCTCCCGGGTGCTCGTTGTCCGCTCGAGCCCGGTATGCGGGTCGCGGAGGACAACGGCCGCCCGAAGAGGGGAACGGTGGCGGGCTGGCGCGTCGCCACTCTCCCGGGTGGTGATTGTCGGGTGGGCGTCGCATAGCGACGCTGACCTGACAATGGTGGGAGTGGGGAGTGGGAACGTGCCACTTCCCGCTCGCGTTGGCGGCGCGGGGAGGCACGCGCGTCTTCGCTGCCCGTCGTTGCCGTTTGCGCGTCAGGTGGTGTCGCGGTCGAGCCACTTGGGAACCGTTGGCGGCTCCCAGGCCTCGAGGGCGTCGAGCAGGGCGTTCGGCTCCGTGCCGGCCAGCAGCATCGAGCGGTGCTGGGCGGGGAGGAAGCGCTCGGTGACGGCGTGGTCGAGCAGCTCGATCAGCGGCTGCCAGTAGCCGGCCACGTCGAGCACCGCGCAGGGCTTGTCGTGGACCCCGAGCTGGGTCCAGGTCAGCGCCTCGACGAGCTCCTCGACCGTGCCGATGCCGCCGGGCAGCGCGATGAAGCCGTCGGCGCGCTCGGCCATCGCCAGCTTGCGCTCGTGCATCGTCTCGACGACGAGCAGCTCCGACAGCGCGCCGTGGCCGATCTCGCGCTCCATCAGCGTGCGCGGGATGATGCCCGTGACCTGGCCGCCCGCCGTCATCGCGGAGTCGGCGACGATCTTCATCAGGCCGACGTCGCCGCCGCCGTAGACGAGCCCGAGGCCCCGGTCGGCGATCGCCTGGCCGAGCGCGGCCGCCGCCTGCGCGTACTCCGGGCGGGCGCCCGGGCTGGAGCCGGCGTAGACGCAGATGCTGGTCAGCTGAGGCACGTCCCGCCAGGTTAGTGGGCGGTCCTCAGGCCGAGAGCAGCGCCTCACGGGTGCTGACCGAGCGCGCACGCGCCACGATTCGCACGCGATCGGCCCGGAACAGATCGTGGGAGTGCTCGAAGGCCACGCCGTCCGCGTCGCAGGCAATGCGCTCCACCGCCAGCAGCGGGCTGCCCCGGCGCACGCGCAGCGCCCGAGCCGCTTCGACGGGCGCCGCGACGACCTCGATCTGCTCGGTCGCCTCGGTGGCCTGGACCCCGTACTCGGCCTCCAGCAGGGCGTAGATCGAGCCGCTCAGCGGGCGATCGAGCAGGCCCGGGAAGCGGTCGGCGGGCAGCACCGCGCGCTCGAGCGAGATCGGCTCGCCGTCGGCCAGGCGCGTGCGCACGATGTCGACCACCGGCGTGCCCAGGGCCAGCCCGAGCGCGTCGGCGCCGGCCCGGTCGGCGGGCCGCGTCGCGGTCGACACCACGCGCGTGGCGCTGTCGAAGCCCTGGCGGTGCAGGTAGGCGGGCAGACCCGTGAGCGTGCGCAGATCGCGCTCGACGCGGCGCTCGGCCACGAACACGCCGCCCGTGCGCCCGCGCAGCCGGCGCACGCGCCCCTCGGCCTCCAGCGCATCCAGCGCCTCGCGCAGCGTCGTGCGGCTGACGCCGTGCGCGGCCGCCAGCTGGCGCTCGGCGCCCAGGCGCCCGCCCGGGGCCAGCGCGCCGCCGTCGATCTCGGCCAGCAGCCGCCCGTGAACCGCCCGCGCGCTCTCGCCGAGCGCGATGCTCACAGCAGGTCCATCGCCGCCGGCGCCTCGGGCAGCACCTGGCCGCCGTCGACCATCAGCGACTGCCCGGTCACGTACCCGGCCTCGTCGCTGGCGAAGAACAGACAGGCGTGGCCGATGTCGGCGACGTCGCCCAGGCGCTTCTGCGGGATCGAGGCGGTCATCGAGGCGATGTAGTCCTCGCCCATCTCGGCCAGGCCCTCGCTGGCGATGTTGCCCGGGAGCACGGCGTTGACCGTGATGCCCTTGGGCGCCAGCTCCATCGCCGCGGTGCGCATGAAGCCCAGCTGCGCCGCCTTCGTGGCGCCGTAGTGCGACCAGCCGGGGTAGCCCGTCACCGGTCCGGTGATCGACGAGGTCAGGATCACCCGGCCGTGCCCGCTGGCCTCCAGGGCCGGGAGGCAGTGGCGCACGGTGAGCATGCAGCCGCGCACGTTGACCGCGAAGATCTCGTCGATGTCGGTGGCGGTCATGTCGGCCAGCAGCTTGTCGGGGAACACGCCCGCGTTCGCGCACACGATGTCGATCGAGCCGAACAGCTCCACCGCCGTGGCGGCCAGCGCGGCGCACTCGGCCTCGACCGACACGTCGGCGGGGACGTAGCGGACGCTGCCCGCCAGGCCGGAGAGCTCCTCCTGGGCCGCCTCGCCGACGCGCTCGTCGCGGCCGCTGATGACGACGTTGGCGCCGGCGCCGGCCAGCACCTCGGCGATGCCCTTGCCGATGCCCTTGGTGGCGCCGGTGACGATCGCCGTGCGCCCGGTGATGGGGGTGAACATCTCTGCTTTCCAGCCTCTCTGGTTCAGGTGAAGCGCGACAGGTAGGACTCGGCCAGCGCGCAGGTCGCCGCGGTGAACGGGGCGCCGAGCTCGACGGCCTCGGGCGCGTGCTGGTGCGAGCCCACCCAGGCGACCAGCAGCAGCCGGCGCAGCAGCACGAACGTCTCCAGCTCGGCCTCGTCGGCGGCGGCCAGCGGCGCGACGGAGCGGTAGCCCTCGGCCCAGGCGGCGGCCAGCGCGGGCACGGCCGGATCGTCCTCGAAGAACGACACCGCGGTGGCGAAGTCGTACAGCCACCACGAGAAGCCGCAGTCGTCGAAGTCGATCACCCGCACCGCGCCGTCGTCCACGAGCAGGTTGGCCAGACGTAGGTCGGCGTGCACCAGCCCGAAGCGCTCGGACCCGGTGCCGAACGCGGCCAGCCGGGCGGCCAGCACCGCGTCCAGTCGCCCGAGCAGTGCCAGCTCCTCCGGGCCGACGCCCAGGCCGTCCTGCCAGCGTCCCCAGGCCGGGCGCGCGCCGAGCATCGTGTCGTGCTCCCAGCGTGGGCGGCGGAAGCCGTCCGGCGCAGCCCACGTCCGCGCATGCGCGTGCAGTGAGGCGGAGATCGCGCCAAGCAGCCGGAAGCCGCCGGTCAGGTCCTCGTCGGCCGAGGGCATCGCACCCTCCAGCCACTCGAACAGCACGACGTCGCGGCGCACGCCCGCGGCCCGCACCTCGACGACCCGATCACCCCCGCGGGCCGCGATCGCCTTGGGCGCGACGACGACCCCGTCGGCGTCCAGCGCGTCCATCCACCGCAGCTCGGAGGCGATCTCGCCGGCGTCGCGGTAGTCGGGGCGGTGCACGCGCAGCGCCGCGCGCAGGCCGGTCCCCGGATCGTCGAGCCGGTAGGTCCAGTTCTCCGAGACGTTGATCAGCTCGAGCTGCGCCTGGGGCGAGACGTCGTAGCGGGCCAGCGCGGCCTGGGCGATCGCGTCCGCGCTCATGCGGTGACCGCTACAGCGTCGGCGACCCGCTCGAGGATCGCGTCGACCAGCGCGTCGTCGACCAGCAGACCGGGCTTGAACTGCAGCACGCTGGGATCGAGTGTCGAGAAGATCGCCCACACCCCGCGCTCGTACAGCGCGCGCATCACGTCCTTGGCGCCCTCGGGTGTGCCGAACTCCAGGCCCATCACCAGCCCGTCCTGACGCACGCCGACGAACCAGTCGGGGTGATCGGCGCGGATGCGCCCGAGCCCCTCGGTGAAGCGCGCCGACGCGCGCTCGACGCCCGCGCGCACCTCGGGCCGGCGCGTGATCTCCAGCGCCTTGAGCGCCACCACGCAGCCCAGCTCGGCGCCGGCCACCGTCGACATGTGGGCGAAGCCGTCCTCCTCCATCCACTGCGTGCAACGGTCGCTGACGATCACCGCCGAGAGCGGATACAGCCCGCCGCCCAGGCCCTTGGCGGTGACGATCATGTCGGGCTGCACGTTGGTCTTGTGGATCGCCCACAGCTCGCCGGTGCGCATCAGGCCCGTCTGCACCTCGTCGGCGATGTACAGCGTGTCGTGCGCCTCGCACAGCGCCTTGACCGCGTCCAGGTAGCCGGGCGCGGGCAGCGGGAAGCCGTAGGTCGCGGGGATCGTCTCCATCAGCACCGCGGCGACGTCGTCGCCGGCCAGCGCCCCGGCCATCGCCTCCAGGTCGTTGAACGGCACGTGCACGAACTCGTCGGGCCGCTCGGACAGGAACAGCCGCGAGAAGCGCTCGTCGCCGGTGCACACGGCCAGGCCGGTGTGCCCGTGGTAGCCCTTGACGATCGAGACGATCTTGCGCCGCTGGGTGGTGTGGCGCGCGGTCTTCAGCGCCAGGTCGATCGCCTCGCCGCCGGCCGCGCCGTACAGCGCGCAGCGCATTCCCGGGCCGCCGGACTGCACGAGCACCTCGGCCAGCGCGGTGCGGGCGATCGACGGGAAGTGGTGGTTGCCCAGGTCGAAGCGCTCGGTGCCCTCGATCAGCGCGGCGATCAGCTCGGGGTGGCGGTGGCCGAGGTTGTAGGTCCCGCCGTTGAGGTGCACGTCGATCAGCTCGCGCCCCTCCATGTCCCACAGCCGGTAGCCGTCGCGGCGGTCGATCACCAGGTCGATCCCCGCTTCCGACCAGAAGCGGGTCTTGCCCGGGTTCCACGACTGCTCGGCGCGGCGCAGCAGGTCGTCCTTGGAGGCGAAGGTGGCGAAGCCGTAGTCGAACATGGCCTGGCGGAGCTTGTCGCCCGGGCGGGGCGCGATCCACGGCAAAAGGTCCAATTCGGTCCTGCCGCAGTGCAGCGAGGTGCACAACGGTCGCGTCCGCAACGTGTCGGACGTGCCGAAGAACGCCCGGGCGGCGCCGCTTAGCGTGGCGGGCCGTGGACGACCCGTTCACCCGAGAGATCATCAACGACAAGCTCGTCGCCGTCGCGGCCGAGATGGGCGAGGTGCTGGCCCGGACCAGCATGAGCCCGATCGTCTACGAGGTGCTCGACTTCGCCTGCGGCATCACCGATCCGCACGGGAACGTGATCGCCCAGACCAACGGGCTGACGCTGTTCACCGGGACGTTCGGGCCGCAGGTGCGCTCGGTGCTGGCCAAGTTCGGCCAGCGCATCGCGCCGGGTGACGTGTTCGCCACCAACGACCCGTACGGGGGCGGCACGCACGTGTGCGACGTCTGCCTGGTCGGCCCGGTGTTCGACGCCGGCGCGCTGGTCGGGTTCGCCGTGACCGTGGCCCACTGGATCGAGCTGGGCGGCGCCGTGCCGGGATCGATCCCACCCGACGCGACCGAGATCTACCAGGAGGGCCTGCGGCTGCCCTGCCTGCGCGTCGTGCGCGACGGCGCGCTGGACGAGACGGTGGTGGACCTGATCGCCGCCAACGTGCGGCTGCCGTCGACCGCGCTGGCCGACCTGGAAGCGGGGCTGGCCGCGGTGCGCGTCGGCCAGCGGGGGATCGGCGAGACGTTCGCGCGCTACGGCGCCGACACCGTGCGCGCCGCCGCCGCGGCCCGCCACGACCAGGCCGAGGCGCTGGTCCGCGCGCGCCTGGCCCTGATCCCCGACGGGCGCTACGACGCGCGCGACGTGATCGACGGCGACGGCGTGGCCGACGAGCCGATCCCGATCCAGGTGCGCGTGACCGTCGAGGGCGAGACGCTGTCGGCCGACTTCAGCGGCTCGGCGCCCGCGTCGCGCGGGCCGGTCAACTGCAGCCGCGGCGCGCTGGAGTCGGCCTGCCGGACCGCCTTCCGGGCGATCACCGATCCGCACGCGCCCAGCACCGACGGCGCCTTCCGGCCGTTCACCGTGACCTGCCCCGAGGGCACGATCTTCACCGCGCGGGAGCCGACCCCGACGGGCTGGTACTACGAGGCCACCGCCTACGCCACCGACCTGATCCTGCGCGCGCTCGCGCCGGTGCTGCCCGAGCGCCTGGGCGCCGGCAGCTACGTGTCGCTGGCCGTGAGCTACCTGGTCGGCCGGGGCGGGGCGGGCGGCGCGACGTACGTGTTGGCCGAGCCCAACGACGGCGGCTGGGGCGCGGGCCCCGACGCCGACGGCCAGAGCGGCCTGATCGCCGCCACCGACGGCGACACCTACAACCTGCCCGTCGAGGTGGTCGAGTCGCGCTTCCCGGTGCGCGTCGAGCGCTACGCGCTGGATGCGCCCACCGCGGCGGGCGCGGGCCGCCGGCGCGGCGGGCTGGGCGTGGTGCGCGAGTACACGGTGCTCGATCCCGCCGGCGCGGTCTCGTTCGGGTCGATGGGCGGCTCGCGGCGGCAGCCGTGGGGGCTGGGCGGCGGCGCCGACGGCTCGACCAACCACTTCCGCTACGGCGACGAGCGCATCGGCCGCGTGACCCGGCGCGAGCTGGCCTACGGCGAGCGGGTGACGATGGTCACCGCGGCCGGGGGCGGCTTCGGCGACCCGCGCGATCGCGAGCCCGAGCGCGTGCGCGCCGACGTGCTCGACGGCTACATCACGCCGCACATCGCCCGGGACGTCTACGGGGTCGCGGAGTGAGCCTGCGCGTGGCCACCGACGTCGGTGGCACGTTCACCGATCTGGTCGCCTACGACGAGGTGACGGGCGCCGTCCACGCCACGAAGGTCCCGACGACGCCGCCGCAGTTCGCCGAGGGCGTGCTGGCCGCGCTGGAGCAGGGCGAGATCGACCTGGCCGACGTGCGCGTCCTGCTGCACGGCTGCACGGTCGTCATCAACGCGATCACCGAGCGCAGCGGCGCGCGCACCGCGCTCATCACCACCCAGGGCTTCCGCGACGTGCTGGAGATCGCCCGTGGCAACCGGCCCGACATGTACGACATGCGCTACCGCAAGCCGGAGCCGTTCGTCCCGCGGCGCCTGCGCTTCGAGGTCGACGAGCGCATCGGTCCCGACGGCGCGGTCGTGCGCCCGCTGCGGCCCGGTCAGGTCGCCGCGGTGGCCGAGGCCTGCCGCGCGGCCGGCGTCGAGGCGGTCGCCGTGTGCCTGCTGCACGCCTACGCCAACCCCGCCCACGAGCGCGCCGTCGGCGCGGCGCTGGCCGACCTGCTGCCCGACCTGCCGATCAGCCTGTCCAGCGACGTCGCGCCGCAGTGGCGCGAGTACGAGCGCAGCTCCACCACGGTGCTCAACGCCTACGTGCAGCCGGTCGTCGAGCGCTATCTGGACGACCTCGACGGGCGCGTGGCCCGCCGGGGCCTGACCGGCGAGCTGCGCGTGATGCAGTCCAGCGGCGGCACCGCGTCGGTCGCCCGCACCCGTGCGCTGCCGATCCACCTGGTCGAGTCGGGCCCGGCGGGCGGCATCGCCGGCGCGGCCGAGATCGGCCGCCACCTGGGCGACCAGCGCGTCCTCTACCTCGATATCGGCGGCACGACGGCCAAGTGCACGGTCATCCGCGACGGCACGCCCGAGCAGACCACCGACTACCACGTGGAGCGCTCGCCGACCAGCGCCGGCATCCCGGTCAGCGTCCCGGTCGTCGACATCGTCGAGATCGGCGCGGGCGGCGGCTCGCTGGCCCGCGTGGCCGCCAACGGCGCGCTGACCGTCGGCCCCCAGAGCGCGGGCGCGGTGCCCGGGCCGGCCTGTTACGGACAGGGCGGCACCGAGCCGACCGTGACCGACGCGATGGTCGTGGCCGGCGTGATCGACCCCGAGTACTTCCTGGGCGGGCGCCTGGCGCTGGACGCCGACGCCGCCTGGTCCGCGCTCGGCCGCCTGGGCGAGCGCCTCGGCCTGGACCCGGCGCGCACCGCCGCCGGCGTGCTGCGCCTGGCCAACGCGCGCATGCACAACGCGCTGCGCCTGGTCTCCGTCCATCGCGGGCACGATCCGCGCGACTTCACGCTGGTGGCCAGCGGCGGCGGCGGCCCGCTGCACGCGGTGCTGCTCGGCGCCGAGCTGCAGGTGCGCCGCACGGTGATCCCGCCGCTGCCCGGCTACTTCTCGGCCTGGGGGATGCTCGTGGCCGAGCCGCGCGTGGACCTGGCCCGCACCCACGTCGCCGCGCTGGAGGCGCTGGCCGACGGCGGGCTGCGCGAGCGGTTCGCCCCGCTGGAGCGCGAGGCGCTGGCGCTGCTGGGGGAGACCGGCGGGGCGCAGGGCGCGGTGCGCCGGCGCTGGTCGCTGGAGATGCGCTACCGCGGTCAGGAGCACGGCGTCGAGGTCGAGCTGCCCGACCCCGGCATCGGGCCCGCCGCGCTGCGCGAGCGCTTCCACGCCGCGCACGAGCAGCGCTACACGTTCGCGCTGCCCGACGAGGCCGTCGAGGTGGTCACGCTGCGCCTCGGCGTGGCCCACGCGATCGCGCGCCCGCGCCCGTCGGTGCCCGAGGGCATCCAGCGCACGCGGGTGGCGATGCGCTCGGTGGACCTGACCGGCAGCGACCCGGTCGACTACGCGGTCGTCGATCGCGACCGGCTGGGCGTCGGCTTCCGGGCCGAAGGCCCGGTGCTCGTGCAGGAGGCGTCGTCGACCACGGTCGTGCCGCCCGGGCACGCGCTCGAGGTGGACGCCGGCGGGAACCTCGTGGTCAGCGCCCGCTGAGTCCGAGCTCGACGGCGCGTGAAACGGCGGCCGCGCGACTGTGCACGTCGAGCTTGGCGAACAGGTGGTTGACGTGGTACTGGACGGTCTTGGCGCTGACGTTCAGGCGCTCGCCGATCTCGCGGTAGGTCAGATCGGTGTGCAGGAGCTCGAGGATCTCGGCCTCGCGGCCGGTCAGCGTCACGGCACCGGGCTCGGGCGCGGACTCGGCTCCGCCGGTGCTGCGCACGGCCTCCAGCAGCTGATCGGCGCTGGCCGCCTTGGAGACCAGCCCGTGGACGCCGGCGTCGAGCATCGCCCGGGCGGCGGCGGCATCGGCCAGCGAGGTGGTGCCGATCACCCGGGCCTGCGGCGCCTCACGGACGATCGAGCGCGTCACCTCGGCGGCGCGAACCGGCAGGTGCAGGTCGAGCAGCACGACGCGCGGCTGCAGCGTGCGGGCCAGGCGGATCGCGGTCGCGTGGTCGTGGGCCTCGCCGACCACGCACAGGTCGGGCGCGCGCTCGACCAGCGCGCGCAGCCCCTCGCGCACGACGGTCTGGTGGTCGACGACGAGCACGCGCAGCGGCGCGTCGCCCAGCGGCTCGATGCGCAGCGGCTCGGTGTCGGCGAACGCGGCCAGCAGCGGCGCCAGCCCGCCGTCGGGCCGGACCAGCGGGAGCGACACGTCGACCTCGGTGCCGCGCCCGGGGGCGCTGCGCAGCGCCAGCTCGCCGCCGCCCAGGCGGACCTGCTCGCGGACCAGGAAGAGCCCCGCGCCGGCGCCGTCGGCCTGCGGGCGGTGCTCACGCACGCCGGGCATCATGCCGATCCCGTCGTCGCGCACGACCAGCCGGCAGCGGCCGCCGACGGCGGCCAGGCGCACGGTCACGCGATGGGCGGCGCTGTGGCGGCGCGCGTTGGACAGCAGCTGGCGGGCGATCGCGTACAGCGCGGTCGACTGGGCCGCGTCCAGCGTGCCCAGATCCACGGGCTTTGCCAGCTCGACTGCCGCGCCCAGCTCGTCGGCCACGATCGCCAGCTGGGCCTCCAGCAGCCCCTCCAGGTGCTCGGGGCCGACCGGGGTGGAGCGCAGCTCCCACAGCAGCTCGCGCATCCCGCGCAGGGCGCCGTCGAGCATCGGCTCCAGCGCCCAGGTGGGCTCGCCGTGGTCGACCGCGCGACGGGCCGCGGTCAGGTCGTCGATCACCCGGTCGTGCATCTCGCGTGAGACGCGCGAGCGCTCGGAGGTGGCGCCCAGCTCGCGGGCGCGCTGCTCGGCCTCGCGGGCCAGGCGCACCGACTCCAGGTACGGCCCGAGGTGGTCGGCCAGCAGGAAGGCGACCACGCGCGTGCCCTCGCCGGCCAGGTCGGCGCCGCCGCGGAAGGTCAGCGACCCGATGCGCCGGGAGCGGGCGCGCAGGGGCACGGTCAGCACGGTCGGCGCGGCGCCCTCGACGACGTGCGTGGCGTCGGTCAGCAGGCAGGCGGCGCCCGGCGCCGCCGCCGTCGGCTGTTCGCCCAGGTCGGCCCAGCCGGCGTCGGGGTGGGCCGAGAAGGCCCGGCACGTGGTCGGGCCCGAGACCAGGCGGACCTCCAGCCCGGCGCACGGGATCGCCTTGACCAGCTCGCTGGCGAAGGTCGACAGCACGCCGCGCTCGTCGACCGAGCCGGCCACCGCGGAGGAGATCGCGTTCAGGCGCAGCTGCAGGTCGCGCTGGCGCTGCAGCTGGGCGCGCGTCTCCTGCTCCAGCAGCAGCGAGCGGAACGTCCACACGAACGGGGCCAGGCGCTCGGACAGGACCGTGGCCAGCGCGAAGTCGTCGTCGCTGAACGGCCCGTGTGGCGCGCCCCGCCCGCAGCACATCACGCCGAACACGGCGCCGTCGACCATCAGCGGCAGGATCAGGCCGTAGCGCAGGCCGCCGCGCATCGTGGCCAGCTCCAGCGCGTTGTCGGTGGCCAGCACGAGCGGGTCGTGCGGGTAGTCGTCGAAGCGGCGGGCCTGGCCGTCGTGGACCGAGTGGCGGATCGTGAACTGCTCCAGCGGATAGCGCACGCCGGTGGCAAAGCCGTTCCACAAGGCGCTCTCGCCCTCGACGGCGTACGGCCCGTCGCGGAAGCTCGCGCCCAGGTATCCGAACGTGGCGCCGTCCTCGGACAGCAGCTCGACGTCGACGTGGTGATGGTCGACCCACTGGGCCAGCTCGTCGGAGAACACCCGCAGGAAGCGCTCGGGCGACAGGCCGGCGCTCATCGCCGAGGCCAGGGCCCGCAGCAGGCGCACCTCGCACTCGTCATGGTCGATCGCCGCCGTGCGCATCGCCCGGGCGACGGTAGTCGGCGGCGACCGCTCAACGCCCACGTTCCGGCCGAGGGTCGACACCGGTTCGACCGTCGGTCCCACAGCCTGGGCGATGACCGGGGCACGACTAGGCGATCACCGGGGATACACCGCGCGTGAGGCCCGGTTGGCTGGCCGCATGAAACTCGGCATCGACACCGGGGGCACGTTCACCGACATCGTGGCGGTGGAGGACGACGGCACGTTGCGCGTCGAGAAGGTCCCCTCCAGCACCCCCGGCGACCCATCGGGCATCCTCGCGGGCATCGACCACGCGATCGGCTCGATGGACACCGTGGACCTGTTCATCCACGGCACCACGATGGCCACGAACGCGCTCATCGAGAAGAAGGGCGCCACGTGCGCCCTGATCGCGACGGACGGCTTCCGCGACGTGCTGGAGCTGCGCCGCGCCCACCGCCCGCGCGAGGGCATGCTCGACATCCAGTGGGACCCGCCGGCCGTGCTGATCCCGCGCCGGATGCGCTTCACGATCACCGAGCGCATCGACTACCGCGGCGACGTGCTGATCGAGCTGGACGAGGACTCCGTGCGCTCCGTGCTGGAGCGCTGCGTGGCCAACGGCGTCGACGCCGTCGCCGTCTCGCTGATCAACGCCTTCAAGAACCCGGCCCACGAGCGGCGCGTCGGCGAGCTGATCGCCGAGCTGCTGCCCGACGCCTACGTGACGCTGTCGCACGCGCTGGTGCCGCTGGCCCGCGAGTTCGAGCGCACCTCGACGGTGGCCGCCAACGTCTTCGTCGGGCCGCAGATGCAGTCCTACCTGGACGGCGTCGACGCCGGCTGCCGCGAGCGCGGCCTGCGCGGCTCGCTGATGCTTATGCAGTCCCACGGCGGCGTGGCGCCGGCCGACGCGGCGGCGGCCACGCCGGTGCGCGCGGCCAACAGCGGCCCGGTGGCCGGCGTCGTGGCCGCCACCGCGGCGGGCGCCTCGGTCGGGCTGGCCGACCTGGTGTCCTTCGACATGGGCGGCACCAGCTGCGACATCTCGGTGATCCGCGACGGCAAGCCGATCATCACCGACGAGTCCGAGGTCGAGTTCGGCATCCCGGTCCTGTTCCCGAGCGTGCTGATCGAGACGATCGGCGCGGGCGGCGGCTCGATCGCCTGGGTCGACAAGCAGGGCCACCTGCGCTCCGGTCCGCACTCGGCGGGCGCCCGTCCCGGCCCGGCCTGTTACGGGCGCGGCGGGACGCAGGCGACGACCACCGACGCGCACGTCGTGCTGGGCACGCTGGGCGCGCAATCGCTGCTGGCCGGTCAGATGGACCTCGATCGCCAGGCGGCCTTCACCGCCGTCGAGGCGCTGGCCGAGCAGCTCGGCGAGGACCCGATGGTCACGGCCGCGGGCATCATCCGCGTGGCCAACTCGATCATGGAGCAGGGCGTGCGCCGCATGACGCTGGAGCTCGGACACGACCCGCGGGACCTGACGCTCGTCGCGTTCGGCGGCGCCGGCCCGGTGCACGCGGCGGCGGTGGCCAAGGCGATGCGCATCCCGCAGGTGCTGGTGCCGCCGCGCCCCGGCGTGGCCTCGGCCATCGGGCTGCTGGCCACCGACGTGCGCACGGACACGATCGAGTCGGTCGGCGTGGCGATCCCGCGCCTGGAGCCCCAGGCGCTCCTGGAGGCGCTCGAGCGCGGGGCGCGCGAGGTGCGCTCCCGGCTGGAGCGCGACTTCGCCTCCAGCGCGATCGACGTCGAGTACACGCTGAACATGAAGTACGCGGGGGGCATCGACGCGCAGACGATCCCGATCCCGGTGTCGCTGCTGGAGCCGTCGCGCACCTGGCTGGACGAGCTCACGCACCGCTACCACGAGGTGCACGAGACGCGCTTCAGCTACTCGGCCCGCAACTACCCGGTGGAGATCGAGTCGGTTCGCGTCGAGGGCATCGGCCGCATCGACGCGACGACGCTGAAGCGCGCCGAGCGGGTGGAGGCCGGCGAGCCGTACACGCGCGAGGTGTACTTCGCCGACGAGGGCCGCGCCTTCGACACGCCGGTGCTGCGCCGCGAGGCGCTCGTGCCCGGCGAGCGCATCCCCGGGCCGGCCGTGATCGAGCAGTACGACGCGACCACGGTGGTCGAGCCGGGCATGACCGCCTGGCTGGACGAGGCCGACAACATCCGCATCGACATCGAAGGAATCGCCTGATGGAGCCTGTGCAACCCGTCGACCGCTTCACGATCGAGGTGCTGCGCAACTCGTTCGCCTCGATCGTCGACGAGATGGGCGTGATGCTGATGCGCTGTGCGATGTCGCCGGTCATCACCCAGGGCCGCGACTTCAGCGGCGCGGTGCTGACCGCCGACGGCGAGCTCGTGATGCAGGGCGCGTTGGTGCTGCCGGGACATGTGGGCACGATGCCCTTCACGGTCCAGGCGATCCTCGAGGACTTCGGCGGCGACATCCAGCCGGGCGACGTCTTCACCACCAACGACCCGCACCGCGGGGGCACGCACCTGCCGGACATCCGCATGGTCAAGCCGATCTTCGACGGCGACCAGCTGATCGCGTTCCTGATCAACTGCGGCCACTTCACCGACGTGGGCGGCGCGCTGCCGTCGAGCTTCGTGGCCAACGCCAAGGACATCTACGCCGAGGGCCTGCTGATGCCCCCGGTGAAGTTCGTCGAGGCGGGCAAGCGCAACGACCGGATCCTGGAGATCTTCCTGTCCAACTGCCGCCTGCCGGACATGAACCGGGCCGACCTGCTCGGCCTGGCCGCCTCGCTGGAGCTGGGCGAGGGCCGCATGCGCGGCCTGATCGACAAGTACGGCAGCGACACGATCCTGGCCATGTTCGAGGAGCACATGGCCTCCAACGCGCAGGGGCTGCGCGACATCGTCTCCGGGCTGCCCGACGGGACGTACTCGATGACCGACTACATCGACCACGACCCGGGCTCCAAGAGCGACGCGCCGATCACCTGCATCCTCGACCTGGTCGTCGAGGGCGACCAGCTGACGTTCGACTACACGCGCTCGGATCCGCGGGCCAAGGGCGCCGTCAACGCGCCGCTGCCCGTGACCACGTCCGGCGTGGTCACGGCGGTCAAGTCGATCTTCCCCGAGCTGGAGATGTGTGGCGGGATCAACCGGGCGATCACCATCAAGACGATCCCCGACTCGATCTTCCACGCGCTGCGCCCGGCGCCGGTGTCGGGCATGAGCGGCGCGCCCTTCCAGCGCTCCGTGGACCTGGTCTACGGGTGCATGGCCCAGATCGTCCCCGAACGGGTGATGGCCTGCCCGGCCACCGAGACGAACTTCGTGGGGGCGGGCAAGGACCTGCGCGAGGACACGTTCACCGAGGACTACATCTTCTACGTGTGGACGGAGGGCGGCTACGGGGCGCGCCACGATCGCGACAACGGGACGTTCATGACGCTGTTCGCGTCGGGCTCGATGAACCAGTCGGCCGAGCTGTACGAGCAGCTGTACCCGGTGCTGTGGGAGCGGATGGAGTTCATCACCGACTCCGGCGGCCCCGGTCGCCAGCGCGGCGGCCTGGGCGACCTGCGCCGGCTGAAGCTGACCAACACCGACGGCGCGTCGCTGTCGAGCTTCGGCGACCGCGAGAAGCATCCGGCCTGGGGCCTGTTCGGCGGCCAGCACGGCGGCAACCAGGGGTTCTCGATCAACCGGGGCACCGACAAGGAGAACAACGTCGGCGTCATGACCACCGGTCACGACGCCGAGTCCGGCGACTTCCTCGACTACTGGTCGGGCGGGGGAGGTGGGTTCGGCGATCCGCTGGACCGCGATCCCGCGCTCGTGCTCGAGGACGTCAAGGACGACTACGTCAGCACCGCTGCCGCGCTGCGCGAGTACGGCGTCGTCGTGCTGACGCCCGGCCTGCGCTACGACGACTGGTCCGTCGACGAGGCGGCCACCCAGCAGGAGCGCGCGGCCCGCCGCGCCTGAGACCCACCCCGACAACCGAAAGGACCGCACCCCGATGGCCAACCGCGTCTTCTTCCTCAACACCCTCCACGAGGGCACCGATCCCGCCGAGTACGAGGCCTGGATCCGACGCGTCGACTACCCGATCGCGCGCTCAAAGGAGCCGATCCTCAGCTACGAGGTGACGCGCCTGGAGGGCAACCTGGACGGCAGCGACGACGCGCTGCCCGCCCAGTACCTCGAGGTGGTCGAGATCACCGACCTGGACTCCTACACCACCGGTCTGTCGACCGACGAGGAGGTCGTCCAGCTGCTGAAGGAGTGGGCCACCTACGTGGCGTCGTCGGTCGCCGTGCACGGCGAGCTGATCGTCTAATTGCACTTCATCGCGCCGCCGGGTTCGTGCGGCGCGATGAAGAAAGGCCGGGGTCCGCGCTTCAGCATCCGGTCCATGCAGATCTCGCGGACCCCGACCCCGGCGCTGGACCTCCAGGGCGTCGAGGTGCGGCGGCCGGAGAGCGTCGACGCCGCGGTCGCGCTCCTCGACGACCTCGGACCCGACGCGGCGCCGCTGGCCGGCGCGACCTGGGTCATGCGCGCCGCCCAGCTGGGTCGCTCGCTGGCGCCGGTGCAGGTCGCGCTGGCCGGTGCGCGCGAGCTGCGCGGCACCGATCTGGTGGCCGACGGGATCGTCCTCGGGGCGCTCAGCACCCACACGCAGCTGGCGGCCGTGCCCGCCGCCGGCGCGGCCTACGAGGTCGTGCGCCGGGCCGCGGCGATCTCCGCCTTCCCGGCCGTGCGCAACATGGCCACGATCGGCGGCAACCTGGCCACGATCGCCTTCGCCGAGGCCGATCTGGTGCCCGCGCTGCTGGCCGCGCAGGCCACGGTGCGCCTGACCGCGGCCGACACGCGCGCCGAGTTCGCGGTCGCCGACTTCCTGCCCATCCGCGGCCAGCGCTCGACCAGCGAGCTGATCACCTCGGTGCGGGTGCCCCTGCCCGCCGGACGCCACTCCACCTATGAGCGCCTGACCGTGCGCGGCGGGGGCGAGTACGCCGTCGCCGCCGTGGCCGTGTCGGTCGACGTCGCCGCCGACGGCACCGTCGTCGACGCGCGCATCGCACCCGGCTCGGTCGAGGCGACGTCGCGGCTGCTGACGGGCGCCGCCGGCGCGCTGCTCGGGGCGCCGCTCAGCGACGACACGATCGAGGCGGCGGCCACCTCGGCCGGTGCCGAGGTCCGCCCGCGCGACGGCCTGGACGCCCCGGCCTGGTACCGCGCCCAGGTGCTGCCGGTGCTCGTGCGCCGCGCGCTGCGGCGACTGACCACGACCGAGGAGGCGACGGCGTGACCACCCGCCTGACCGTCAACGGGCAGAACCACGAGGTCGAGGTCGACGGCCTGACCTCGCTGCTGACCGTGCTGCGTGACGATCTCGCGCTGACCGGGGCCAAGCCCGGCTGCGAAGAGGGGCGCTGCGGCTCGTGCACCGTGCTGATCGACGGCGACCCGGTCGTCGCCTGCCTGACGCCCGCGGTCCTGGCCGACGGGCGCCAGGTGCGCACCGTCGAGGGGCTGAGCGCGCCGGACGCGTCGCTGTCGCCGCTGCAGGACGCGCTGCTGGAGCACGGCGGCGTGCAGTGCGGCGCGTGCATCCCCGGCGTGCTGATGTCGCTGACCGCGTTGCTGGAACGCGAGCCCCCGCCCGATCGCGGCGACGTCGAGACCGCGCTCAGCGGCAACATCTGCCGCTGCACGGGCTACCAGAAGATCGTCGACGGGGCGCTGGCCGCCGCGGGGGCCAGCCGATGAGCCTGGCCCCGGCCGTCGGCGCCAGCGTCCGCCGCTCCGACGGCGACGCCAAGGTGCGCGGCGACGCGATCTACACCTTCGACCACGTCGAGAACGGCATGCTGCAGTCGCGGCTGCTGCGTTCGCCGGTGGCCGCCGCGCGGATCGTGCGCCTGGACGTGACCGCCGCGCGGGCGCTGCCTGGCGTGCGCGCGATCCTGACCGCCGCCGACGTGCCGGCGGTGATCAGCGGGTGGATGGTCAAGGACCAGCCCGCGTTCGCCTCCGAGGAGATCCGCTACCGGGGCGAGCCGATCGCCGCGGTGGCCGCCGACACGCTGGCCCAGGCCGAGGCGGCGGTGGCCGCGATCGAGCTCGAGCTCGAGGAGCTGGAGGCGCTGACCACGCCGGCGCAGGCGCTGGCACCCGGCGCGCGCACGATCCATCCCGACGTCGCGTCCTACGGGGCGGTCGGCGAGAGCGGCCCGCGGGAGAACAACGTGGTGTGGCACTCGCGCATCGACCGCGGCGACGTCGCCGCGGCCTTCGCGGCGGCCCACCTGATCGTCGAGGACGAGATCGCGGTGCCCCGCCAGCACCAGTCGCCGATCGAGCCGCACGTGGCCGTGGCCCGCTACGAGAGCGGTCGCTTCGTGATCCACACCTCGACGCAGTACCCGTACCTGGTCCGCGACCGCGTGGCCGAGCTGTTCGGCATCCCGCCGGCCAAGGTGCGCGTGATCGTGCCGACCGTGGGCGGCGGCTTCGGCGGCAAGCTCGACGCGCTGCTGGAGCCCTACGCCGCCATGCTGGCCCGCGCCACCGGCCGCCCGGTGCGCCTGTCCAACACGCGCCGCGAGGAGCTGGAGACCGCCGGGCCGCGCGAGAACGCGACCGTGCGGCTGCGCACCGCGGTCGCCGCCGACGGCGAGCTGCTGGCCCAGGAGGGCTGGTTCGTCGTCGACAACGGCGCCTACTCCGGCGAGACCCCGGGCTGCGCGACCGCCGCGCCGCTGGTCACCGCCGGGCCCTACCGGATCCCCGCCGTGGCCTACGACGTCCAGGTCGCCTACACCAACTCCCCGCCGACCGCCGCCTTCCGGGGCGTGTGCGGGCCGTACTGCGTGCTGGCCCAGGAGCTGCACCTCGACCACGTGGCCCGCGAGCTGGGCCTGGACCGCCGGGCCTTCCGCGCGCGCAACGTGCTCGTCGCCGGCGAGTCGATGGTCAACGGCCAGCCGCTGCCCGACGCCTTCATCGAGGGCGCGATGGCGCGCCTGGCCGAGCTCGCGCCGTGGGCGCCCGACGCGCCGCCCACCCGGCCGGGCTGGTTGCGGGGCACGGCGATCGTCCCGCTCGTGTGGCTGACCAACCCGAATCCCGCGGGCGCCAACGTCAAGCTCAACGAGGACGGGTCGGTCACCGTGATCAGCGGCGGCACCGAGATCGGCACCGGCGCGATGACCACCAGCGTGCGCCAGATCGTCGCCGACGAGCTCGGCCTGTCCGTCGAGGAGGTCTACCTGGCCGAGACCGACACCGACTCCGGCACCTACGACGGCGGCGCGCAGGGCAGCCGCACGACGTTCGGCGTCGGCGCGGCCGCGCAGGACGCGGCCGAGGGCGTGCGCCGGCAGATCGCCGAGATCGCCGCCGACATGCTCGAGGCCAGCCCCGACGACATCGAGCTGCGCGACGGAGGCGCCGCGGTCGTCGGCTCGCCCGACTCGAAGGTCGCGCTCGCCGCGGTGGCCCAGACGGCGCTGTGGGGCAGCGGGCCGATCAGCGCCAGCGGCAAGTTCATCACGCCGCCGCTGCCCTTCGACGCCGCCTGCATGACCGGCGGCCTGCTCACCGCGCTGGGCGCGCCCAGCTTCCACGCCCACCAGGTCGAGGTCGAGGTCGATCCCGAGACCGGCCACGTCGAGATCCTGCGCTACGCGATCGTCCAGGACGTCGGCAAGGCGATCAACCCGCAGATGATCGAGGGCCAGGTCCACGGCGCCGTCATGCAGGGCATCGGCTACGCGCTGTTCGAGGAGCTGCGCGTGGAGGACGGCAACGTGCTCGACGGCAGCCTGGAGTCCTACCGGCTCCCGACTGTGGCCGACGTCGTCCCGATCGACCTGGCGCTGATCGAGATCCCGTGTGAGTACGGCCCGCTCGGCGTCAAGGGCGCAGCCGAGCCGCCGATCGTCCCCGTCGCCGCCGCGATCGCCTGTGCGGTGACCGACGCGATCGGCGCCACCCCCGCCTTCCCGATGACCCCGTTCCGCGTGCTCGAAGCGCTCGCGTCGTCCACCCACTGAAAGGAACTCACCATGGCCAGCGATCGCGCTCCCGTCGGAGCCGTCATCGGCAGCAGCCTGCCGCCCGAGCTCATCGCCCCCACCGCGAAGAAGGTCGAGGACCTCGGCTTCGGGGAGATCTGGGCGCCGGAGGACTACTTCTTCAACGGCGGCATCGCCACCGCGGCCGCCGCCCTGGCCGCCACGCAGTCGACCCCCGTCGGCCTGGGGATCATCTCGGTCATGGCCCGCCATCCGGCGGTGTCGGCGATGGAGATCGCCACGCTCGAGCGGCTGTACCCCGGGCGCCTGATGCCGGGCTTCGGCCTCGGCGTGCCGCACTGGGTCGGCCAGATGGGCCTGATGCCGAAGTCGACGCTGGCCGCGCTGCGCGAGGGCGTCGGCTCGGTGCGCGCGCTCCTGTCGGGTGAGGAGGTGACCGCCGAGGGCAAGATCTTCTCGTTCGACGCGATCAAGCTCGTGCACCCACCCGAGACGGTCCCGGGCCTGCACATGGGCGTCGTCGGGCCGAAGATGCTGAACCTGTCGGGCGAGGTGGCCGACGGCACGATCATCTCGGTCCTGGCCGGCACGGCGTACGTCAAGTGGCTGCGCGAGCGCGTCGCCGAGGGCCAGGCCAAGGCCGGTCGCGAGGGCGCGCCGCACAAGGTCACGACGTTCGCCCTCTACGCTCCCGATCTCGACGGCGCGAAGGCGAAGTCGATCATTCGCCCCGTGACCGCTTTCTACCTCGCCACGATGTCCCAATCCGCCCTGGCCTCCGTGTACGGGATCCAGGACGAGCTGACCGAGATGGTGGAGCGCGGCGGCGCGGACGCGGCCGAGGTCGTGACGCGCGAGATGCCCGATCAGTGGCTCGAGGACCTGGTCATCGCCGGCACCCCGGACGAGTGCGCCGAGAAGATCCAGGCGCTGCTGGACGCGGGCTCGGACTCGGTCGCGCTGTTCCCCATGCCCGAGGACCGATCGGTGGAGGTCCTCGAGCTCACTGCGGCCGAGGTCCTGCCCAAGTTGCGAGGCTGAATGCGGATCGGGATCGACGTCGGAGGGACCAACACCGACGCCGTCCTCGTCGAGGCGGGGATGGTGCTCGCCGCGGTCAAGTGGCGCACCAGCGCCGACGTGCTGGAGGGCATCCGCGAGGCGGTGGCCGCGCTGCTGGACCGCAGCGGCGTGTCGCCCGCCGGCGTCGACTCGGTCATGGTCGGCACGACGCACTTCGGCAACGCGCTGGCCCAGGGCACCGACCTGCTCGAGGTGGCCTGCGTGCGGGTCGGTCTGCCCACCGGTGCGCTGCGCCCGCTGATCGACTGGCCGGCGCGGCTGCGCTCGGCGGTCGGCGACCACACCTTCCAGGTCAGCGGCGGGCACGAGTACGACGGGCGGCGCCTGGCGCCGCTGGACGAGGGCGCGGTGCGCGCGGTGGCCGACGACGTGGCCGCGCGCGGGCTGCGCGCAGTGGCGATCTCGTCGATCTTCTCCCCGGCCAACGACGAGTCCGAGCGGCGCGTCGCCGAGCTGATCGCCGAGGCGGTCCCGCAGGCGTCGATCAGCCTGTCCAGCGAGATCGGCCGGGTCGGCCTGCTCGAGCGCGAGAACGCGACGATCGTCAACGCCTCGCTGTCGGCGCTGGGCGCGCGCATCACCCGCGCGCTGCGCGACGCGCTGGAGGAGCTGCAGGTGCAGTGCCCGGTGTTCATCAGCCAGAACGACGGCACGCTGATGACCGCCGCCTTCGCCGAGCGCTTCCCGGTGCTGACCTTCGCCTCCGGGCCGACGAACTCGATGCGCGGCGCGGCCGTGCTGTCGGGCGAGCGCGACTGCGCGGTGATCGACATCGGCGGCACGACGACCGACCTGGGGATGCTCGTCAACGGGTTCCCGCGGGCGGCGCGCGCGACGGCGGAGCTGGCCGGCGTGCGCACGAACTTCCGCATGCCCGACCTGATCTCGCTGGGCCTGGGCGGGGGCAGCATCGTGACCGACGACGGCGCGACGATCGGGCCGCGCAGCGTGGGCTACGACCTCGTGCACCGGGCGCGGGTCTTCGGCGGCGACACGGTCACCGCGACCGACGTGGCCGTGGCCGCGGGGCGGGCCGAGATCGGCTCGCCCGAGCTGGCCCGCGAGATCGACGGGCGCACGCTGGGCATCGCGCTGGCCGAGATCGACGGCCGCGTGGCCGACGCGCTGGACCGGGTCAAGACGGCGGCGTCGGGCGACGTGCCGGTCGTGCTGGTCGGGGGTGGGGGCGTGCTGCTCAGCGACGTGCTGCCCGGCGCCACCCGTCTGATCCGCCCGTCGCACTACGCGGTGGCCAACGCGCTGGGCGCGGCGATCGCGCAGGTCGGCGGCGAGGTCGACCAGATCTTCTCGCTCGGGCACGGGCTGACGCGCGCGCAGGCGCTGGACCGCGCGCGTGAGCTGGCGGCCGAGCGGGCCGTGGATGCGGGTGCGGCGCCAGGGTCGGTGCGCATCGTGGACGTGGAGGAGATGTCGATCGCCTACGTGCCCGGCAACGCGATGCGCGTGCGGGCCAAGGCGGTCGGGGACCTCAACACCAAGGAGGAGCGCGTTGCGTCTCATCGATGAGCAGGAGCTGGAGGACATCGCGCTGGGCGCCGGCATCCTCGGAACCGGAGGCGGCGGCGACCCGTACGTGGGCAAGCTGCTGGCCCGCGAGGCGATGCGCGAGCACGGCCCCGTGTCGCTCGTGTCGCTGGACGAGCTGGACGACGACGACCTGATCATCCCGGTGGCGATGATGGGCGCGCCGACCGTGATGGTCGAGAAGCTGCCGCGGGGCGACGAGGTGCTGCACGCGTTCGAGACGCTGCAGGCGCACCTGGGCCGCAAGGCGGTGGCGACCGTGCCGATGGAGATCGGCGGGATCAACTCGATGATCCCGATCTCGCTGGCCGCGCAGGCGCACGTGCCGCTGATCGACGCCGACTTCATGGGCCGGGCCTTCCCCGAGCTGCAGATGGTCCTGCCGGGCGTGTTCGGCCGCACCGCGTCGCCGATGGCCATCGCCGACGACAAGGGCAACGCCTCGACGATCGAGGCCGTTGACAACCAGTGGACCGAGCGCCTGGCCCGCTCGCTGACCATCGACATGGGCTGCGCCGCCCTGATCGCGCTGTATCCGGCCACGGTGGCGGAGATGCGCGAGGGGGCGATCGACGGCTCGCTGACCATCGCCCGCGACCTCGGCGTGCTCGTGCGTGAGACCCGCGCCGCGCACGAGGACCCGGTGTCGGCGATCGCCCAGCGCCTGGGCGGCTACCGCATCTTCGACGGCAAGGTCGTCGACGTGCACCGCCGCACCGAGGGCGGGTTCGCCCGCGCCGAGGTGGCCATCGAGGGCCTGGGCGCCGACGCCGGCTCGACGCTGTGGCTGTACTCCCAGAACGAGCACCTCGTGGCCCAGCGCGACGGCGAGCTCGTCGCCTCGGTTCCGGATCTGATCATCGTCCTGGAGAGCGACAGCGGCCAGCCCGTGATGACCGAGGACATGCGCTACGGCTACCGCACGTCGGTCCTGGCCGTGCCCTGCGACGAGCGCTGGCGCAGCCCGGCGGGCCTGGAGATCGTCGGCCCGCGGTACTTCGGCTACGGGTTCGACTTCGTGCCGATCGAGCAGCGGATGGGCGCGGCGGGCTGACGCTGCCCGTCGTACCCGCCGCGCGCCCGAGCCGACGTCGCTCGGCACGAGCGCGGCGCGCTCAGGAAGCGGCGGCCTGGCGCTCGGCTGACGCGAATGCCGCGTCGCCGGCGCGCTCGAGCAGGCGCAGCTGCAGCTCGGCCACGAGCCGCTCGGTCGGGTCGGCCAGGTCCAGGCCGGTGGCCTCGGTGATGCGCTGGATGCGGTAGCGCAGGGTGTTGCGGTGCACGTGCAGCTGGGCCGAGGCGGCGGTGAAGTCGCCCGAGCAGTCCAGGAACACGCGCAAGGTGTGCAGCTGCCCGCCGCGGCCGTTGCGGTCGAGCTCGGCCAAGGTGGCGATCGGGCCGCGCAGCAGGCGCTGGTGCTGGGCGGCGTACTCGCTCAGCTCCTCCAGCACCGAACTCGCGCAGAACTCGTCCCAGGCGTCGATGTCGGCCACGCCGAGCTCGGCCTGACGGCGCAGCGAGCGGTCGGCGTCGGCACGGGCGATCTGCAGCGCGTCCAGGCGCCCGACCTCGCCGAACGCGGCTCCGACCTCGACGTCGAGCCGCGACGCGGCGTGGTCGACGACGTGGCGTACGAGGTCGCTGACCGCCGAACGGCTCGCGCTGCCCGGGACCAGCAGGTACAGGCGGCCGTTCTCGACCGCGATGGCCGAGCGGCGCTCCAGCGACTCCGCGCGCAGCGCGCACACGTCGGCCAGCCGCCGGCAGGTCACCTCCATCGCCGTCGGATGGTCGGCGGCCCGGCCCGGCTCGGGCGCCAGCGCGACGAGCCACGCGGGCTGATCGGTCGCGCTGCCGATGCGCCCGGCCAGCAGCCCGACGCTCGAGCGCCCGGCCAGCACACCGCGCAGGATCTCCGTGCGCAGCCGCCGGTCCACGTCCTCGGCACCGCGCAGGCGCACGAGCTCCAGCGAGGCCACGCGCGCCGCCTCGGCCAGGATCGACTCGTCCGGGCGCGAACCCTCGCCGACGATGACCGACACCCAGCCGAGGATCTCGCGGTCGGCCCGGATCGCTCGCATCAGGCGCGGTTGCGCCCCCGGCGGCTCGAGGCGCACGCAGCCGTCGTCCGACAGCAGCCGGCGCAGGTTGCCCGAGGACTCCAACCAGGCGGTGAACCACTCCGGCGGCATCCGGCGCAGGATCGAGGTCGTGGCCAGGTCGTCGGTGTCGGACTCCAGCGTGGAGAAGGCGATCACCTGCAGGCGATGGTCGTGCAGGACGACCAGCCCGCCGAGGTTGGCCGCCGCCGCGTTGGCCAGCGCGAACAGGTCGCTGAGCGGCTCGCTGCCCAGCGGCGACCCGACGCCCAGCGTCGAGGCCTCGCCGGCGGTGGCGATCACCGTGCGCAGCAGGCCGTGCAGGTCGTCCCAGGCCAGCTCGGGCGGCACGACGAGCGCGGCCACACCGGCGCGGTCGGCCGCGGTGGCCAGCAGATCCAGGTCGTCGGTGGCCTTGAAGGCGACGGCCACCGCGCCGTTGCGCCCGGCGTGCTGCAGCAGCGTCACGCCCTGCGCGCTGGAGGCGGGCACGCCGACGGCCAGCAGCAGGTCGCCGTCGCGGATCGACGGCGGCGCCGACGCGTCGTAGATCACCGGCGCGCGCACGGGCAGCGCCAGGCCGTGCGGCGCGGCGATCACGTCCAGCACCGGCGGGCCGAGGCGGTCGAGCAGCAGCTCGATCGTCGGCGTCCCGCTCGTCTCCCCATCGACCTCCCGCGGGGGCGCGGCCACCCGGCGGTCGCGGTGGGCGCGATGGTCGGCGATGACCGTCGCGGCGGGGGTGCGAGTGAGATTTCCAGGCGGCGTCATGGGGTAGGTGGCCCAGCCTAATTCGATACGCCGGGGTCTCTATCGGCCTGCGTGTACAGCGTGAGGCACCGGGGCCTCGACCGCCGGTACACCCGCTCAAAACGGGCTGAACGCGGGTGGTTTCGAGGGGTTGGACGGGCTGCCCAGAAGCGGGGCGCGAGTTCGTCAGATGCGCCGAAGTCGGCGCCGGAAGGTCGACCTACAGTTGCCGCCAACGTGACCAGGGATCGCCTCGATGGCCTCCCGCACGGCAACTGCTCCACCCCGTCAGCCTCCCCCAGGAAAGGGACCGTGACCATGCACCACCGCGCGTTCACCACGCGGCGCGTCGCTGCGCTGCTCGGCGCCGCGGCGTTGTCGGCAGGACTCGCCGCGTGCGGCGACTCCAGTGACGACTCGGGTAGTACCGGCTCGAGCACGTCGGCCAGCACCGCAGCCGCCTCATCCACCACCGCCGCCAGCACCGAGCCGATCATCATCGGTCACGCTGGGTCCTCGACCGGCTTCATGAAGACGTTCGACGATCAGGTCGCCGTCGGCATGAAGGTGGCCGCCGACGAGATCAACGCCGCGGGCGGCGTCGACGGCCGCAAGATCGAGATCGTCGCGGCCGACAGCGCGAGCGACCAGGCCAAGAGCCGCACCGCCGCGCAGCAGGTCATCGAGAAGGGCGCGCAGTTCGTCGTTCCCCCGTGCGACTACGACATCGGTGGTCCGGCGGCCCAGGCGGCCAGCCAGGAGGGCGTGCTGTCGATCGGCTGCGCCGGCGGTCCGCTGTTCGGCAAGCAGGGTCTGGGCGAGCTCGTCTTCAACACGTACGTCGGCTCGCCGACCCACGGCTCGTCGCTGGCCACGTTCGCCAACAAGCAGGGCTACAAGACGGCCTTTCTGATCCGCGACGACTCGCTGGCCTTCACCACCTCGGTCTGTGACAACTTCGACAAGGAGTTCACGGCCCTGGGCGGCAAGGTGCTGGGCACCGACGTGATGCAGAACACCGACACGTCGTTCTCCTCGCAGGTGGCTGACGTGAAGGCCGCCAACCCCGACGTCGTGATGCTGTGCTCCTACCCGACCGGCGGCGTCACCGCCCTGCGCCAGCTGCGCTCGGCGATGCCGGATGTCCCGGTGCTCGGCACCGGCGCCTACGACGGTGAGTACTGGGTCAAGACGGTCCCCGGGATCAGCGACTTCTACATCACCACCGCGGCCTCCCGCGTGGGTGGCAACGCGTCGCAGGCCCAGAACGACTTCTTCGCCGCGGTGCAGAAGGAGACGGGTGCCGAGGCGACCAGCGCGCTCTACACGATGAGCGGCTACGAGTCGGTCGAGACGATCGCCAAGGGCATCGAGAAGGCCGGCGGCTCCACCGACGGCGCCGAGGTGGCCAAGGCCCTGGAGACGTTCACGGACGAGCCGCTGCTGATGGGCCCGACCACCTACACCGCCGACTGCCACATCCCGGTCGGACGTCCGGAGGCGGTCGTCGCCTACGAGAACGGCAAGCAGAAGTTCGTCGAGGAAGTCACCGCGACGGACGTCCCGGACAAGACCTGCTGAACCGATGAACGCGCCGGACAACGGCCTGCGGGCCGAGGGCATCTCCGTCAGCTTCGGTGGCCTGCGAGCGGTCGACTCAGTCGACCTCTCGCTGGCCCCGGGGGAGATCCTCGGCCTGATCGGCCCCAACGGCGCCGGCAAGACGACGGTCGTCAACGTCCTCTCCGGCTACCAGCCCCCGACCGAAGGGTCGGTGTGGCTGGCCGGAGCGGACGTGACCGGCCGCTCACCCGCCCGGCGCCTCAAGGCCGGGCTGGCCCGCACGTTCCAGAGCGTGCGCCTGTTCCGCCACCTGACGGTCTTCGAGAACGTCGAGGCGGCGGCGTTCGGCGCCGGCGTCCACGGCGCCAAGGCGCGCGAACGCACCAACACGCTGCTCGAGCGCTTCGGCCTGGGCGCCAAGGCGGAGCACATGGCGGGCTCGCTGCCCTACGGCGAGGAGCGCTGGCTGGGCATCGCCCGGGCGCTGGCCTCCGAGCCCGCCTTCCTGCTGCTCGACGAGCCGGCCGCCGGTCTGAACGAGAGCGAGAGCGAAGAGCTTTTCCAGGTGCTCCAGCAGATGCCCGAGTCCGACGGCTGCGGGATCCTGCTGATCGAGCACGACATGGCGCTGGTCATGCGCCTGTGCCATCGCATCCAGGTCATCGACCACGGCCAGACGATCTGCGTCGGCACGCCGGCCGAGGTGCGCCGCGACCCCAAGGTGCTCGAGGCTTACCTCGGCACCGGCCACACGGAGGCGCCCCATGCTTGAGGTCGATGACCTGAAGGTCAGCTACGGCCCGATCGCCGCCCTGCGCGGCGTGTCCCTGCGCGTCGACGAGGGCGAGGCCGTCGGCCTGATCGGCCCCAACGGCGCCGGCAAGTCGACGATGCTGTCCACGATCACCGGGCAGGTCTCGCCCAAGAGCGGCTCGGTCACGTTCCTGGGCCAGGAGCTGATCGGCCGCGGGCCCGAGAAGATCGTCAAGTCCGGCATCGCCCTGGTGCCCGAGGGTCGCGAGATCTTCGGCAGCCTGAGCGTCGCGGAGAACCTGGCCATCGGCGCGACCATCCGCCGCGACGACGAGGTGCAGGCCGACCTCGAGGGGCACCTGGACCGCTTCCCGGTGCTGCGCCGCTACTACCGCAGCTCGGCGGCCAAGCTGTCGGGCGGCGAGCAGCAGCAGCTGGCGATCGTCCGCGCGCTGATGAGCCGCCCCAAGCTGCTGCTGCTGGACGAGCCGTCGCTCGGCCTGGCGCCGCTGATCGTCGATCTCGTCTTCGAGGTCCTCGGCCAGTTGCGCGAGACCGGCGTGACGATCCTGCTCGTCGAGCAGAACGCCGCCCGCACGATCGAGTTCGCCGACCGCACCTACGTGCTGCGCAACGGCCAGATCGTCGCCTCCGGCCGCTCGGAGGAGCTGGCCACCACCACCGACGTCGCCGAGCTCTACCTGGGGATCTGACATGAGCGAGTTCATCGAACACGTCATCAACGCCCTCGACCTGGGCAGCCTGTACGCGCTCTACGCGATCGGCATCGCCCTGATCTTCGGGATCATGCGGCTGATCAACTTCGCCCACGGCGAGCTGATCGTGATCGGCGGCTACACGCTGGTCTGGGTCGGGTCGCAGAACCTGGCCATCGCCATCGTGGTCTGCCTCGCGGCCACGATCGTCGCCGCGCTGCTGATGGAGCGCATCGCGTTCCGCCCGCTGCGGGGGGCCGATCCGTCGACGATGCTGATCACCTCGTTCGCGCTCAGCTTCGGGCTGCAGAACCTGATCATCGTCAGCCAGGGCAGCCTGCCCAAGTCGACCGACCTGTCGCCGTTCTTCCGCCAGTCGTGGGAGGTGGGCGGCGTGACCGTCGGCAAGCTCGACATCGTCACGATCCTGACCACGCTCGTGCTGGTCGGCGGCCTGGCGCTGTTCCTCAGCCGCAGCAGGCTGGGCGTGCAGATGCGCGCCTCGGCCGAGAACTTCGGGATGGCCCGGCTGCTCGGCGTCAACGCCAACCGCGTCGTCGCCGCGGCCTTCGCCATCAGCGGCCTGCTGGCCGGCGCCGCGTCGGTGCTGTTCATGGCCCAGACCGGAACGGTGACCGCGACCAGCGGCGTGACGCCCGTCCTGTACGGCTTCATCGCCACGATCCTCGGCGGCCTCGGGTCGCTGGTCGGTGCCGCGGTCGGTGGTCTCCTGCTCGGCGTCGGTGCGACGGTGCTGCAGGTCGCGCTGCCCGAGTCGCTGGCGCCCTACCGCGACGCCTTCCTGTTCGGCGCCGTCTTCCTCGTGCTCGTCCTCCGTCCACAAGGGCTCATCGTGTCTCGCTCCCAGGCCCAGCGCGTCTGATGTCGCGTCTGCAAGCCGCCACGCGCGGCATCTCCACCCCGTTCCTGCTGATCGGCATCGTCGCGATCGCGCTGGTGCTGGCCTCCGGCGGCGCCGAGTCGATCAAGACCGTCGCCGTGCAATCGACCGTCCTGGGCATCCTGGCCGTCGGCCTGTACATGTTCGTCGGCAACTCCGGCGTCCTGTCCTTCGGCCACATGGGCTTCGCCCTGATCGGCGGCTACGTCGGCAGCCTGTTCGTGCTGCCGCCGGTGATCAAGGGCCAGACGCTGCGCTCGGCGCCGGACTTCATCGTCAACCTGAGCGCCTCACCGGTGCTGGCCACGATCATCGCCGGTGCGATCGCGGCGCTCGTCGCCCTGATCGTGGCGATCCCCCTGATGCGCGTGTCCGGGCTGACCGCCGGCCTGGCCACGTTCGCGCTGCTGCTGGTCGTGCACAACGTGGCGCTGAACCTGACCTCGGTCACCAACGGCCCGCAGGGGATCTTCCCGATCCCGGTGTCGACCACGATGTGGAGCGCGTTCGCGTGGCTGGCGGTGGCGATCATCGTCGCGTTCCTCTACCAGCGCTCGCGCTTCGGGCTGATGCTGCGCACCACGCGCGAGGAGGAGATCGCCGCGCAGGGCATCGGCGTGCACATCCCCTCCCAGCGCGGCGTGGCCTTCGTGCTCAGCGCGTTCTTCACCGGCGCCGGCGGCGCGCTGTGGGCGATGACCGTCGGCACGATGAGCCCCGACTCGATCTACCTGGCCACGACGCTGATCGTGCTCTCGATGGTGGTCATCGGCGGGCGCAACTCGCTGTCGGGCGCGGTGATCGGCGCGCTGCTCGTGTCGGTCCTGCGCGAGGTGCTCGACCGCGCCGAGGGCGGCGACGTCCTCGGGCTGTTCGACGTCACGCCCCGACCGGGTCTGTCGGACACGATCCTGGCGGTCGTCTTCATCCTCCTGCTGATCCTGCGCCCCGCCGGGATCATGGGCGGACGCGAGCTGACGCTCCCGCGCCTGCGCCGGCGTCCGCGCAGCGACGGGGGCGACCCGGTGGCCGTGCCGGTCGACGACGCCGTCCCCGCGCCGGCCGGACAGGGGTAGCCATGCGCATCGGGATCGACGTGGGCGGCACCAACACGGATGCCGTCCTGATGGATGGCGACCGCGTGATGGCCGCCGTCAAGCGCCCCACGAGCGCGGACGTGACCACCGGCATCCAGCAGGCGCTGGACTCGCTGCTGGCCGACAGCGGCGTCGCGCCCGCGGCGATCCGCGGGGTGATGATCGGCACGACGCACTTCACCAACGCGGTCGTCGAGGCGCGGCGGCTGCTCGAGGTCGGCGTCGTGCGCCTGGGCCTGCCCGCCACGCTGGCGCTGCGCCCGACGGTCGACTGGCCGCCGGCGCTGAAGGCGGCGATCGGCGACCACGTGTTCCTGTGCCACGGCGGCCACGAGTTCGACGGCCGCGAGCTGGCGCCGCTGGATCCGGGCGAGCTGCGCCGCGTGGCCGAGGACATCGCCGGCCGCGGCCTGCGCGCGGTGGCCATCTCGTCGGTGTTCTCGCCGGTCAACGCGGCGTTCGAGCAGGAGGCGGCGGCGATCATCGCCGAGCACGTCCCCGACGTGGCCATCAGCCTGTCGACCGAGCTGGGCCGCATCGGGCTGCTGGAGCGCGAGAACGCGACCATCCTGAACGCCTGCCTGGCCGACCTGGCCCATCAGATCGCCAACGCGTTCCGGTCGTCGCTGGCCGCGTCGGGCATCAGCGCCCCGGTGTTCCTCAGCCAGAACGACGGCACGCTGATGACCGTCGACTTCGCCGAGCGCTACCCGGTGGCCACGTTCGCCTCGGGGCCGACGAACTCGATGCGCGGCGCGGCGCTGCTGTCGGGCGAGAACGACTGCGCGGTGATCGACATCGGCGGTACCACGGCCGACATCGGCATGTTGGTCGCCGGCTACCCGCGCGAGGCGCAGTCGACCGTCGAGATCGGCGGCGTGCGCACGAACTTCCGCATGCCCGACGTCCTGTCGCTGGGCATCGGCGGCGGCAGCCGCATCGCCTGGGACGGGGACGGCGTGCAGGTCGGCCCCCAGAGCGTCGGCTACGCGCTGATCGAGCAGGGCCTGGTCTTCGGCGGCGACGTGCTGACCGCCAGCGACGTCGCCGTCGCGGGCGGCCTGGCCGAGATGGGGGATCCCACGCGGGTCGCGCACCTGGACCCGGCCAAGGTCGCCGCCACGCTGCGCAACATCGAGACGCGCATCGCCGAGACGGTCGACCGCATGAAGCTCGTGGCCAACGACATCCCGGTCGTCGTGGTCGGCGGCGGCGCGGTGCTGCTGGGCGACACGATGGCGGGCGCCAGCCGCGTGCTGCGCCCGGCCCACGCGTCGGTGGCCAACGCCGTGGGCGCGGCCATCGCACAGGTCGGCGGCGAGACCGACCAGCTGTTCTCGATCGGGCCGCAGCTCAGCCGCGACGCCGCGATCGAGCAGGCACGCGACCAAGCGGCCGCGCGGGCCACCGCGGCCGGTGCCCGTCCAGAGTCGATCCGCGTCGTCGACGTGGAGGAGCTCGCCCTCGCCTACGTCCCCGGCAACGCCGTGCGCATCCGCGTCAAGGCCGTCGGTGACCTCGACCTCGACCGCCTCGACGCTGGAGCGACCTCATGACCGAGACCCTGACCGACACGATCGTGCACCGGGCCGGGATCGGCGGCGCCGACGGCGCGGCCGACGCGGACCCGATCCTCACCGAGGTCATCCGCCACGGCCTCAACTCGGCGGCGATGCAGATGAAGCGGGCGCTGATCCGCGTCTCGTTCTCGCCGATCGTCTACGAGACGCTGGACTTCTCCGTCGTCCTGTACGACAAGCACTTCCGGATGCTGGCCCAGGCGCCGACGCTGCCCTTCTTCATGGGCTCGATGTCGTTCTGCATCGAGGGCGCGGTGGAGGCGGTGGGCGGCGTCGAGGCGCTCGACGACGGCGACCTGATCCTGGTCAACGACCCGTACGTGACCGGCTCGCACCCGCAGGACGCGGCCGTGGTGATGCCCGTGTTCGTGGCCGACGAGCTGATCGGCTACTCCGCGGTCAAGGCGCACTGGATGGACGTCGGCGCGCAGGCCCCGTACTGCACCGACACGATCGACGTCTACCAGGAGGGCACGGTCTTCCCGGGCGTCAAGGTGCAGGCCGCCGGCGTGTTCAACCGCGAGATCGTGCGCATCGCGCGGGCCAACTCGCGCACGCCCAACCAGGTCGACGGTGACATCCAGGCCCAGTCGGTGTGCGTGCGCACCGGCGCCGCCGAGCTGGTGCGCCTGGTCGAGCGCTACGGCGCCGAGCGCTTCTGGGAGGCCGTCGAGCGGATGTTCGACCACGGCGAGGCCGTGATCCGGGCCTACATCGAGCAGATCCCCGACGGGCGCTACACCGGCCACGGGATCGTCGACTCCGACGGCGTCAGCGAGGACGAGATCCCCTTCGAGGTGGTCCTGGAGATCGAGGGCTCCACGGCGCGCGTGGACTTCTCCGGCTCGCCGCCGATGAGCGTCGGCCCGATGAACTGCCCGCTGCCCTCGACGATCTCCGCGGCGCGCGTGATCATGACCATGATCGCGGGCGGCGGCGACCAGCCCAACGAGGGCCACTTCCGCCCGATCGAGGTCATCACCCGGCCGGGGACGCTGTTCCACCCGGCCCGCCCGGCCTCGTGCTACATGTACGGCTGGCCGGCGATGCAGGCCACCGACGCGCTGCTGGAGGCGATCGCCGAGGCGCTGCCCGACGGCGTCGTGGCCTGCTCGGGCGGCGACCTCTGCCACATCATGTTCTACGGCTACCGGCAGAAGACCGGGGCCTTCTGGGCCGACGGGACGGTGTATCCGATCGGTCAGGGCGCGAGCGCGCAGCAGGACGGGATCTTCTGCGTCCACCACATCGAGTCGGCCGTCCATGGCTCGTCGGTGGAGGTGTGGGAGACCAAGGACCCGTTCCTGGTGCGCTACTACGAGCTGCGCCCGGACTCGGCCGGCCCGGGGCGCCAGCGCGGCGGCCTGGGGGCCCGGATCCGCTACGAGATCCTCGAGCCGTCCTCGTGCACGTCGACGGTCGAGCGCACGAAGAACGCGCCGTGGGGCCTGGCCGGCGGCGGCGACGCGCTGCCCAACCTGGTCATCTACGAGGACCCCGACGGCAACCGCCGCCCGCAGCCCAAGGTGACCGGCATGGCGCTGCCCGTCGGGTGCGCGGTGGAGATCCACTGCGGCGGCGGTGGCGGCTACGGGCCGGCGGCCGAGCGCGATCCGCAGGCGGTGCGCGACGACGTCGCCGCCGGCTACCTGAGCGAGGCGCACGCTCGCGAGCACTACCCGCACGCCTTCCAGAGCTGAGGAGCACCAGGACATGACGACGCGCATTGGCGTCGACGTCGGTGGCACGTTCACCGACGTCATCGCCTACGACGACGAGACGGGTGCGGTCACCACCGCGAAGGTGCCGACCACGCCGACCGCGCCCGAGCTGGGCGTGCTGGCCGGGGTCCTGGAGGGCATCGACGAGCCGCTGCCCGAGGTGGCCTACTTCCTGCACGGCACGACGGTCGGCCTGAACACGCTGCTGACGCGCACGGGGGCGACGGTCGGGCTGCTGACCACCGCGGGCTTCCGCGACATCCTCGAGCTGCGCCGCGGCGATCGCGGCGACCCGTACAACCTGTTCTGGCAGCCGCCCGAGCCGCTGGTCCCGCGCCGGCTGCGCCTCGAGGTGCCCGAGCGCGTGACGTTCCAGGGCGAGGTGCTGATCCCGCTGGACGAGGCGGCCGTGGCCGCGGCCGCGGACGAGTTCGCCCAAGCCGGCGTCGACGCCGTGGTGATCGCGTTCCTGCACGCCTACGCCAACCCCGACCACGAGCTGGCCGCCGCCGCGGCCTTGCGCGCCGCCGGCTTCGAGGGCGAGCTGTCGCTGTCGCATCACGCCTCCGGGGAGTACCGCGAGTACGAGCGCACGTCGACGTCGGTGATCGACGCCTACGTGCGCCCGCGCGTGCGCACCTACCTGCAGCGGCTCTCGGACGGCCTGGCCGCCGAGGGCTTCGCCGGGCACGAGCTGCTGATGCGCTCGGGCGGCGGCGCGATGACGTTCGTCGAGGCGGCCGAGCGCTCCTTCGAGACGATCATGTCCGGCCCGGTCGCCGGCGCCCAGGGCGCGGCGGCGCTGGCCGCCCGCCACCAGCTGGCGCGCCTGGTCACCGCCGACGTGGGCGGCACGAGCTTCGACACGTGCCTGATCCGCGACGGGCAGCTGCCCGTCCTGTACGAGGGCTCGATCGAGGGCATGGCCATCCAGGCGCCCTGGGTCGACGTGCGCTCGATCGGCGCCGGCGGCGGCTCGCTGGTCCGCGTCGACGAGGGCGGTCTGCTGCGCGTCGGCCCGCAGAGCGCGGGTGCCGAGCCGGGCCCCGCCTGCTACGGCCGCGGCGGCACCCAGGCCACGACCACCGACGCGGCGGCCCTGCTGGGCATGCTGGCCGGCGGCGAGCTGGCCGGCGGGCTGCAGCTGGACCTGGACCGTGCTCGCGCGGCCTACGCCCCCGAGGCCGACGCGCTCGGCCGCACGGTGGAGGAGACGGCGCGCGGCGCGCTGCAGATCGCGGCGGCGTCGATGGCCAGCGCGATCCGCGAGATCACCGTCGAGCAGGGCGAGGACCCGCGCGAGTGCGCGCTGGTGCCGTTCGGCGGCGCCGGGCCGCTGTTCGCGTCGCTGATCGCCGAGGAGCTCGACATGACGTCGATGCTGATCCCCGCCCACGCCGGGAACTTCTCCGCGCTGGGGCTGGTCGGCGCCGACGTGCGCCAGGCGGCGTCGCGCAGCATGGCGCCCACCGGCGGGGCCGAGGGCCTGGCCGCCGCCGGCGAGATCGCGGCCAGCCTGCTGGCCGGCCTGGGCGAGGCCGACGTCGAGACGGTCGTCGCGCTCGACGTGCGCTACGTCGGCCAGGAGCACTTCCTGACCGTCGCGGTGCCCTGGGCCGACGGCGCGATCGCCGTCGATCCCGACGGCCTGCGGGCGCGGTTCGCCGATGCCTACGGGCGCACGTTCGGCGACCCGATCCAGGGTCCGATCGAGATCGTGTCCGTGCGCTGCGAGCGGCGGGCGCACCTGGGCGGCGCGGCGGCCCTGCCGCCGGCACCGGGCGCCGGCGGCGCGCAGGGCACCACGCGCGCGTGGTCGTTCGAGCGCGACGACTGGGCGGACTTCGCCCTGGTCGATCGCGGGACGCTGTCGCCGGGCGACGAGGCCAGCGGTCCGGCGATCCTGCTCGAGGACACGACCACGATCTACCTCGACGCAGGGTGGGACCTGTCGGTCCTCGATGACGGCAGCCTGTGGCTGCGCGCCATCAAGCCGGACTGATCGCCTCGGTAGGGTTTCCTCAATGCGCCGTCGAGTGACCTTTTCCCGCAACGTGACGTTGTCGCTGTCGCGGACCTGCGTCTCCCATTGCAAGTACTGCGCCTTTCAGACGCATCAGCCGCATCTGCATACGCCCGCCGCGGTCGAGAAGATCATCGACAACGCGGCGCGGCGTGGGGTCAAGGAGCTGTTGGTGTTGACGGGGGACGAGCCGGGGCATCATGCCGGGGTGCGTGACCGGCTGGCCGCGCTGGGCTTCGAGGACTTCGTGGCCTACGTGGTGTGGTCGTGTGAGCGGGCGCTGGAGCGGGGGATCCTGCCGCATACGAATCTGGGTGCGTTGTCGTCGGCGGATCTGGCCCGGTTGCGTGAGGTGACGGCGTCGCAGGGGCTGATGGTCGAGTCGGTGCGCGATGATCTGGTCGCCCATCAGGGGTCGCCGACGAAGGTGCCGGCGTTGCGGCTGGAGACGATCCGGGCGGCGGGTGAGCTGCAGATCCCGTTCACGTCGGGGATCCTGGTCGGGATCGGCGAGACGCCGCAGGATCGCGTCGACGCGCTCGAGGCGCTGGCCGGGCTGCACGAGCGCTACGGCCACTTGCAGGAGGTCATCCTGCAGAACTTCGTGCCCCATCGGAAGTACTACGGCGAGGAGCCGGCGGAGGTGGCCACCGACGCCGCCGAGCGCTATTGGAAGACCGGGCTGGACACGCATCCTGATCTGCCGCTGCCCGACTGGGCCTCGCCGGTGTCGATCGAGGAGATGATCGACCTGGTCGCCGTGGCGCACGAGCTGATGCCGGGTGTGGGGATCCAGATTCCGCCGAACCTGGCCGACTGGTGGCCGGAGCTGATCGCCGCCGGGGCCACGGATCTGGGTGGGTTGAGCGCCAACGGCGATCACATCTCTCCGGAGCATCCGTTCCCCAGCCCGCATCAGGTGCGCAAGACGCTGCAGCCGTTGGGCTATGCGCTGACGGAGCGCCTGTGTGTGTACCCGCAGTACATCGATCAGGAGTGGGTCGCCCAGGGCGTCCTGGACGTCATCAAGACGAAGTACTGGAGCTTCATCCCGCGCAAGGGGTCGGGCCGGCGCGAGGAGCGGGCGATCCGCACGGACCTCGTCCCCGCGGCGATCGCCAAGGGTCGTGAGGGCGCCTGGTTGTCGGAGGATGAGCTGACGGCGTTGTTTGCGGAGACGCGGCCGGAGGCGATCGAGGACATCCGTCAGGCGGCGGATGAGCTGCGGGCGGAGCTGGCGGGCGACACCGTGACCTACGTGGTCAACCGCAACATCAACGTGAGCAACGTGTGCATCGTGGGGTGTGCGTTCTGTGGGTTCGGGCAGGGCAAGCGCTCACCCGACGCCTATCAGCATCCCGAAGAGGAGTTCCGGGCCCGCATCCGCGACGCGGTGGAGTACGGGGCCAGCGAGTTGTGCATTCAGTCGGGCATCCATCCGGATTGGTCGTTTGACGACTACCTGTCGTATTTGCGGGTGGCGAAGGATGAGGCGGCGCATCTGCATCTGCACGCGTATTCTCCGATGGAGATCGCGCATATGCAGGACATCAGCGGGTTGCCGTTGAGCGAGATCTTCGCCCAGCTCAGGGACGCCGGCTTGGGCAGCACGCCCGGCACCGCGGCCGAGGTGCTGCATGACGGGGTGCGTCAGCGGATCTCGCCGAACAAGTTGCCGGTGGCGCGGTGGGTGGAGGTGATCGAGGCGTCCCACAACGCGGGGTTGCGGTCGACGAGCACCGTGATGTTCGGGCATATCGAGGAGCCGTGGGAGCTGGCCGAGCACATGCGGGTGATCCGCTCGTTGCAGGAGAAGACGGGTGGGTTCACGGAGTTCGTGCCGCTCAGCTTCATCCCGTTCATGACCTTGCTGGGCCGCACGCACGGGGTGGAGGAGATATCCCGGGAGGAGAACCTCAAGCACACCGCCGTGTTCCGCCTGGCGTTGGGCAAGACGATCACCAACCTGCAGGCCTCGTGGGTGAAGATGGGCGTCGAGACGGCGACCGAGTCGCTCAGGTGGGGCGTCAACGATCTCGGCGGCACGCTGATGGAGGAGTCGATCTCGCGTCTGGCCGGTTCCTATCACGGCACCAAGCTCGATCCGCCGCAGTTGATCGCGGCCGCGCACGCCGCCGGCCGCCCCGCCGTCGAACGCACGACGCTGTACGAGATCCGCGGCCAGCTCTCCGCTGCCGCGTGATGCGTGCCCGGGGACGTCCCCGGGCAAGACGCCTCCGTGACTGATCTGCTGCTCGGGCCCATGCTCCGCTACGCGGGCGCGACCAAGGCGACGGTGTGGGTCGAGACCGACGCGGCGTGCGAGGTCGAGGTGCTCGGGCACACCGACACGACGTTCACCGTCGAGGGGCATCACTTCGCGGTCGTCTGCATCCACGACCTGGAGCCCGGCACGACCACGCCGTACGAGGTGCGCATCGACGGCGAGGTGGTGTGGCCACCCGCCGACTCGCGCTTTCCCCAGCCGGTGATCCGCACGCCCGCGCCCGACGCGCCGCTGGAGCTCGCGTTCGGCTCCTGTCGCGTGTGCGTGCCGCACGTCGCGCCCTACTCACAGCGCAAGGACGACGATCCGCGCGGCCGGGAGGTCGACGCGCTGCGCACGCTGGCCCAGCGCATGCTCGAACGCGAACCCGCCGACTGGCCGCATGCGCTGTTGCTGCTGGGCGATCAGGTCTACGCCGACGAGGTCTCGCCGCAGACTGCCGCGTTCATCCGCCAGCGCCGCGGCACCAGCGAACCGCCCGGCGAGGAGATCGCCGACTTCGAGGAGTACACGCGGCTGTACCTGGAGTCGTGGGGCGAGCCGACGATGCGCTGGCTGCTGTCCACGGTGCCCTCGGCGATGATCTTCGACGACCACGACGTGCACGACGACTGGAACACGTCGATCACCTGGGTGGAGACGATGCGGGCCAAGCCGTGGTGGCAGCCGCGCATCGAGGGCGCGCTCATGTCCTACTGGTGCTACCAGCACCTGGGGAACCTGTCGCCCGAGGATCTGGCCGAGGACGAGCTGTACGAACAGGTGCGGGCGGCCGGCGCCGGCGACCAGGGCGCGCTGGTGCGCGACTTCGCCCGCCGGGCCGACGCCGAGACCGACGGCGCCCAGTGGAGCTACCGCCGCGACTTCGGCGGCGTGCGGCTCGTGGTCATCGACTCCCGGGCCAGCCGCGTGCTCGCGCCGAAGCGCTCGATGCTCGACGAGGCCGAGTGGCGCTGGGTCGAGGAGACCGCGACCGGCGACCACGACCACCTGCTGCTGGGCACGTCGCTGCCCTGGCTGCTGGGGCGCGGGATGCACGAGCTCGAGGCCTTCAACGAAGCGGTGGCCGAGGGCGCGTGGGGCCCGCGCGCGGCCCAGCTGGGGGAGAAGGTGCGCCAGGCGCTGGACCTCGAGCACTGGGCCGCGTTCAACCAGTCCTTCCGGCGCCTGAGCCGCCACGTCACGGCGGTGGGCGCCGGTCGCCACGGCACCCCGCCGGAGACGATCGTCGCGCTGTCGGGCGACGTCCACCACGCCTACCTGATGGAGGTCGCTCCGCAGGAGGGCGTGCGCTCGCGGATCTACCAGGCCACCTGCTCGCCCTTCCGCAATCCCCTGGACAAGCGCGAGCGGCGGATGATCCGCCTGGCCGCGTCGCGCTTCTCGGCGGTCGTGATGGGCGCGCTGGCCCGCGCCGCCCGGGTGCAGCCGTCACCGATCCAGTGGGAGCGGGTCGGCGGCGGTCCCTGGTTCGACAACCAGGTCGTGACGATGCGCTTCACCGGCCGCCGGGCGACCATGCGCCTGGAGCGCACGTCGCCCGACCAGCCGGGGCTCGAGTGCGTGCTCGAGCGCGACCTGTAGTTGGCTAGCTCCAGCGGGGCAGCGGCTGGCCCGTCTCCAGCAGCGACTTGAGGTCGCTGAGCATCCAGCCCCAGCCACCGCCGGCACCGGTGCCCTCCAGGTCGCCCGAGACCAGCGCGAACGTGTCCGGCGCACCGTCCAGCTCGTGCGTGATGGTCAGGCGGGTCACGCCGTCGGTGAGCTCGGTCACGTCGTAGGTCAGCCGCGTGAAGCCCTCGGCCTTGACGCCGTCGTCCATCAGCATGCGCCAGGTCATGACCAGCCGGCGGGGTGCGTCGACATCGAGGATCTCGCCGTCGATCATCGCCCCGTGGATGCCCTCCTGCTGCATCGCCGTGCCGGCCGCGATCTCGAACGGCCCGGGCGACGGCGTGTCGCCCCAGTCGGGCAGCCCGCCGTAGCCGTAGCGGTCGACCCACTCGGCCTTGGTCACGGCGTCCCACACGGCCTGGGGCGTGGCCTTGATCCACACCCGGTGGACCTGCGTCATGGTCGCGGTGCTGGTGCTCATGTTCCCTTCTCCTCCAACTCGTGCTTGAGGTCGGCGAGCGCCGTGATCTGGCGCTCGGTGTACTTGTCGATCCAGCGGTCGTGGACGAGGCGGATGGGGACCGGGTTGAGGAAATGCAGCTTCTCCCGGCCCTGCTTGCGCGTGACCACCAGACCCGCCTCCTCGAGGACCTTCAGGTGCTTCATCGCCCCGAAGCGGGTCATCTCCAGCTCGCCCTCCAGCTCGCTCAGCGTGCGGCCGTCACGCGCGAACAGCAGGTCGAGCAGGTAGCGCCGCGAGGGATCCGCCAGCGCCTTGAACACACGGTCGTCGTCGTCCATCGCCCGCTACGATAGGTGACCAAAAGGTCACATGTCAAGCGATGAGAACCCGCCGCTCCAGCAGTCAGGATGAACAGCGATGAACGACGTCCGTGACCGCATCACCGAGCTGGCCGCCGAGGTCCAGCGCCTCAACGACGCCTACTACGGCGCGGGGGACAGCACGCTGCCCGACGCCGACTACGACGCGCTCAAGGACGAGCTCGCCGCGCTCGTGGCCGAGCACCCCGAGCTGGAGCCCGCCGACAGCCCGCTGGGCAAGGTCAACGCCCCCTCACAGCTGACCGGCCCGACCGTCCGCCACGCGCGGCCGATGCTGTCGCTGGCCAAGGCGACCGACGAGGACGAGATCCGCACGTTCCTGGCCCGGTTCGGCGGCCAGACCTTCCGCGTCTCCGAGAAGCTCGACGGGCTCTCGCTGAGCATCGTCTACGAGGACGGCCGGCTGGACTACGTGGCCACGCGCGGCACCGGCGAGATCGGCGAGCTGGTCACCGAGAAGGTCCGCCACGTGATCCCCGGGCTCCCGCCCGAGATCGACGTGGCCGGCCGCATCGAGGTGCGCGGCGAGGCCGTGATGCTGCGTTCCGTCTGGGAGGCCTACAACGAGGCGCATCCCGACCGCATCCTGACCAACCCGCGCAGCGGCGCCGCCGGGACGCTCATGCAGAAGGACCCCGAGGCGGCCGCCGCGGCCGGCCGGCTGCTGCGCTTCTTCGCCTTCGGCGCCGACCGCGACGGCGCCGCGCTCGACATCCCTGCGGGAATCGAGCCCGCGGCGCAGGTGGTCAGCCCGGACGCCGACGAGATCCTCGCGGCGATCCAGGCGATCGGCGCGCGCCGCGACGCGCTGGACTACGACATCGACGGCGCCGTCGTGCGCCTGCACGAGCCCGCCGCGTTCGCCGCCGCCGGCTTCAACAGCGCCGAGCCGCGCGGCGCGATCGCCTTCAAGTTCCCGCCCGAGGAGAAGCTGACCAAGCTGCTGGAGGTGACGTGGCCGGTCGGCAAGATCGGCCGCGTCCCGCCACGGGCTCGGGTCGAGCCGGTCTTCGTCGGCGGCGTCACCGTCGAGAACATCACGCTGCACAACCCGCGCCTGATCCGCGAGCGCGACCTGCGCATCGGCGACACGGTCGCGGTCGTGCGCCGCGGCGACGTGATCCCGTTCGCCGGGCGCTCGATCCCCGAGGACCGCGACGGGTCCGAGGTCGAGATCGTCCCGCCCACGCACTGCCCGTCGTGCGGCAGCGAGCTGGAGATCCGGGGCACGGGCGAGGAGCGCTGGTGCACGAACCTGCAGTGCCCCGCGCAGGCCACGCGTCGGCTGATGCACTGGGCCTCGCGCCCAGCCGCGGACATGGAGGGCGTCGGCAACGTGTGGATCGAGAAGCTGGCCGACGACGGGGTGCTGCGCCGCCGCAGCGACTTCTACGAGCTGACCGCCGAGCAGCTGCTGGGCTACGAGCGCATGGGCGAGGTCAGCGCGCGCAACATGGTCGACTCCATCGAGCGCTCCAAGGGCCTGGGCCTGCGCCGCGCGCTGTTCGGCCTGGCCATTCCGATGGCCTCCGAGGGCGTGGCCAAGCGGCTGTGCCTGGCCGGCTACGAGCGGCTCGAGGACGTGATGGACGCCACCGAGGAGGAGCTGGTGGCGATCCGCGACATCGGCCCCAAGGTGGCCGAGTCGGTTGCGGCGTTCTTCGCCCGTCCCGACGTGCGCGAGGAGATCGCCGCGCTGCGCGAGCACGGCGTCGACCTCGACGTCCACGACGAGGACCGCCCGGTCGACACCGCCGCGGCCGGCGACTCGCCGCTGAAGGGCAAGACCGTCGTCATCACCGGCGCCTTCACCGATCCCCGCTCGGGCGCCAAGGTCAGCCGCCCCGACGTCACCCGCCTGGTCGAGCAGGCCGCGGCCCTCACCGCCTCGTCGGTCTCGGCGGCCACCGACTACCTGCTCGCGGGCGAGAACGTCGGGGCCGCCAAGACCAACAAGGCCGACAAGCTCGGCGTCGAGGTCGTCGGCCAGGACCAGCTGTGGGCCTGGCTGGCGCAGGCGGGCGTGGCCTAGGCGATCACCTTCGCCAGCGTCTCGCCGGCCAGCTTGACCTGCTCGATGTCGTGCACGTAGGGCATGTTCACGACGATGCCGTCCAGGCCGGCGTCCAGGTTGGCCTGGACCTGCTCGGCCACCTGCTCGGGGGTGCCGCCGATGACGAAGCCGGCCGCGCGCTCGCCCATCGCCTCGTTGACCGGGGCGGTCAGCCGGGCGGCGGTTGCTTCGTCGGGGTCGATGACCAACGACGCCAGCTTGGTCTTGGTGATCTCGCCGATGTCGCGGCCCAGGTCGTCGCAGTGCCCCTGCAGCACGCCGACCAGGTGCTGGATCTTCTCGGGCTCGCCGAACATGTTCGAGGCGTCGGCGTACTGGGCGACCATGCGCAGGGTCTTCTTCTCGCCGCTGCCGCCGATCATGATCGGGATGTCGCCGCGGATCGGGCGCGGGTTGTTGTAGATCTCGTGGACGCTGCTGTGCGTCCCCTCGACGGTCGGCTGGTCCTCGGTGAACATCGCGCGGGAGATGCGCAGCGCGTCCTCGAGGTGCTCGAAGCGCTCGGCGATGGGCGGGAAGCGGTAGCCGAAGGCCTTGTGCTCGGCCTCGAACCAGGCGGCGCCGATGCCGAAGATCGCGCGGCCGCCGCTGAGCACGTCGATCGTCGTGGTCTGCTTGGCGAAGAACGCCGGGTTGCGGTAGGTGACGCCGCCCACCATCAGGCCCACGTGGAGCTTCTTCGTGCGGGCCGCGAGCGCCATCAGGGCGACGTTGCCCTCCAGCATCCAGTTCTCCATCGGGCCGACGCCCGGGATCTGGTTGAGGTGGTCCATCACCCAGATGGACTCGAAGCCGGCGGCCTCGGCGGTCGTGGTGATGTCGGTCAGCTTGTCGTACAGCTGCTCAGCGGGGACATCGGGGAAGTTGAAGTTCGGGATCTGCAGCCCGAGGCGAATCGGAGAGGAAGAGGGCATGAGATGGTTGTACCCGCAATCCTCTGGTCATGACGAGCGATGAGGCACGCGCCCGGTTCGCCGCCGCGCGGATGGCCCGACTGGCCACCGTGGGCGAGGACGGCGTCCCGCACCTGGTGCCGATGGTGTTCGCCGTCGTGGGCGACACGATCGTCCACGCGGTCGACCACAAGCCCAAGCGCACACGCGCCTTGCGGCGCCTGGACAACATCGCGGCCAACCCGTCGGTGAGCCTGCTGGCCGACGGTGGATACGACGACGACTGGGGTGCCCTGTGGTGGGCGCGCGCCGACGGGCGGGCGCGGGTCGTCGGGGTCGAGACACCCGACGGCGCCGCGGCCGTGGCGGCGCTCGTCGAGCGCTACGCGCCCTACCGCGAGACGCCGCCGGCGGGGCCGGTGATCGTCGTCGCGGTCGAGCGCTGGAGCGGCTGGGCCGCTAGCTGATGATCGAGTTGGCCTTCTTGACGCAGGCGTTGATCGTCTTGTCGTACTTGCTCTTGCGACCGGCCTGGGCGGCGGCGTCGGCCTCGGAGAACTGCTTCAGCGTGAGCTTGTCGGAGATGCAGTCCAGGGCGGCCTGGCAGTAGCGCTTGGCCTGCGACTTGGTGATCTGCGAGTTGGAGGCCAGCGCGGACTTCTGGCAGCTGGTCATGAAGTTCTTGTTCACCGACGACGGGTAGTCGTGCGCGCTGGCGGGCACAGCGGCGACACCGGCGATCGAGAGGGACACAAGACCCGCGACGAGGGCGGAACGGCGGGACGAGACCGACAGCATGGGAAAGGCGCCTCCGGGCGTATGGAGCAGAAGTGCGCGATCGTCGCAGGTTGCCGCGATCGTTGCGCGATGGTTGGCGCGTTCTTACCCGAAGAGCGACAGCGGCAGCGTGAAGCCGACGTTCCACACGCCGGCGTCGACGATCTCGAAGATCTTCAGGTCTCCGGCCAGGCTGCACAGGATGTAGGCGTCGACCGGATCCAGGCCGTGCTCGCGGCCCAGCCACTCGATCGTCGAGCGGACGGCGGTGCGCGCGCCCTCCATCAGGTCGGCGTCGATGCCCATCGCGCCGAAGTGCCCGGCCGACTCGTCGATGCTGGCCAAGGGCCCGGCGGTGACGAACTGCGGGCCCGGGATCGTCTGGTGCTCGACGCTCAGGCGCAGCGTCGCCCGCATGTCGCACTCGATCGCGGTGACGCACACCTCGCCGTCGCCCTGCGCGGCGTGCGGGTCGCCGCAGGAGAACAGCGCGCCGTCGCACCACACGGGCAGGCGCAGCGTCGATCCGACGGTCAGGTGGCGCGTGTCGACGTTGCCCCCGCCGCGATGGGGCGGGAACACGGTCGCCACCGCCGGCTCGCTCGGATGCACGCCCATCGTGCCCAGGAACGGCGCCGTCGGGATCCGGATCCCCGGTGCCGCCTCGACGGTCGCGCCATCGCGCAGGTCGAACGTGCGCACCACGAGCTCGTCGAAGTCGTCGGGCAGCAGCCCCTGCCCCGGCTGGATCGACGCCCAGCCCCAGTCGCCGGGCGTCAGCTCGAGCACGTCGACGCGCAGCGTGTCGCCCGGCCCCGCGCCGTCGACGTAGATCGGCCCGAGCAGGTGGTAGAGCGTCGCGAAGTCGAAGTCCGCGGTCGTATCGCCCTCGCCGACCTGGCCGTGCGCGGCCATCCGCAGGTCGAAGCGCACCACGTCGCCGGACGCGATCCGCAGCGTCGGCTCCAGCGAGCGATCCCAGTCGTGGTGGACGCGCGTCGCGTCGATCACGTGCTCGGTCATGGGCGGCGCGCCTTCCAGATGTGCTCGACCGGCCACCGCTGGGCCCACGCGGTGCTGGCAGCGGAGCGGTAGCTCGACGTGGCGTCGGCGGGCGGGCGCAGCTCGATCAGGTCCTCGACCACGAAGCCGTGCTGGCCGAACAGGCGGATCCAGGCGCCGTAGGGCAGCTGGAAGCCGGTCATGGTGCCGTCGTCGCCGGTGCGCAGGTCGAAGTAGTCGCGGGTGAAGCACTCGGTCGGGTCCTCGGCGTCCAGCGGCCACACGAGGTCGACGATCGGCGTCATCGTGCTGAAGGCCAAGCGGCCGCCGGGGCGCAGCAGGCGGGCGCACTCGGGCATCAGCAGGAGGGGATCGGCGTAGGTGAACGCGCCGTGGTCGGTGAACACGAGATCGAAGCTCGCGTCCGGGCGCGGGACGGACTCGGCGGACGCCTCGATCAGCGTGACCTCGACGCCGGCGGCGGCCACGGTCTGGCGAGCCAGCTCCAGCTGGCGGGGCGAGACGTCCAGCGCGGTGCAGCGGGCGCCGCGCCGGGCCAGCGCGACCGACCAGCGCGCTGCACCACAGCCGAGCTCGAGCACGTCCAGCCCCGCCACCTCGCCCAGCGCGCCGACCTCGGCCTCCGGGAGCTGCCACATGCCCCAGGCGTCACCGCCCGACGTCTCCAGCTGCTCGCCGTGCACGGCCTGGTACTCGTCGGCGAACGCGTCCCACGCCGCGCGGTTGCGCGCGGCGTGGGGGGTCAGCTCGGTCATCCCCAGCGGGAGCGCATGAGCGGCAGCACGTCGGCGCCGAACTGGTCCAGGAACGTGTTCTGGTCCGGGCCCGGGGCGTGCAGCAGCAGCTCGTCGAAGCCGAGGTCCACGTACGTGGCGATCTTCTCGACGACCTCTTCGGGGTCGTTGGAGACGATGAACCGGGTGTGGGCCTTCTCGACGTTCTCGTCGGCCAGGCGCTCCATCTCCAGCGCGTCCTCGACGCCCTCCTTCTGCTCGGGCGTCAGCGCCAGCGCGGCCCACCAGTTGCACGACTCGTGCGCGACCTCGCGGTCGCGGTGGTAGGCGACCTTGATCTCGATCAGGCGCTTGATCTTGGACGGGTCGCGACCCGCCTTCTCGGCGCCCTCCTTGACGTTGTCCAGCAGGTCCAGGTACAGCTGCGGGTCCTTGCCCGACGTGCACACGAAGCCGTCGCCGACCCGGCCGGCCAGCTTCGCGGCCAACGGGCCGGAGGCGGCCACGTAGATCGGGACCGGCACCTCGGGCTTGTCGTAGATGGTCGCCTTCTCGGTGCGGTAGTACTCGCCCTCGAAGTCGACGCGATCCTCGGTCCACAGCTTGCGGATCAGCTCGATCGCCTCGGCCATGCGCAGCCGGCGCTCCTTGCGGCCCGGGAACTCCTGGCCGGTGGCGGGCGTCTCGTTCATCGCCTCACCGGAGCCGACGCCCAGGTAGACGCGGCCGGGCGCCAGGCAGGCCAGCGTGCCGAAGGCCTGCGCGACGATCGCCGGCGGGTAGCGCAGCGTGGGGGTGAGCACGCTCGTGCCCAGCGTGACCTTCGACGTCGCCTGGGTCATCGCGCCCAGCCAGGCCAGCGCGTTCGGGGCATGCCCGGTGTTGTGGCGCCACGGCTGGAAGTGGTCGGAGGTCGAGACGATGTCGAGGCCGTCCTGCTCGGCGCGCACGGAGAAGTCCAGGAGCTCCTGCGGACCGAACTGCTCGGCCGAGGCCTTGTAGCCAATCTTGATGCCCATGCGCGGGACGCTACCGCTAGAGGAAAAGGTCTTCCTCGGCGGATCGCACAAGATCACGCGCTCCGGGTCCGTCCTCGGGGCCGACGTGGCGCTGCAGGCCGCGCACGACGACCGCCGGCTCGCGCGAGTCCTTGGACCGCACGAGGTCCGCGGCGGCGGCGGCCTCGTCGGCCACGGCGATCGCCGTCGCGCGCAACTCGCGCCCGTCGCTGTCGCTGCGGCCGTCCCACGACTCGATCGTCGTCAGCCCGGCCACGCCGATGGCGATCTCGCACTGGCCGCGCCGCCAGGCCCGCCCGAAGGAGTCGGTGATGACGATCGCGGGAGCGACGCCCAGCTCGCGGCGCAGCGCCGCGCGGATGGCCCGGGCCGAGGCGTCGGGGTCGACCGGGAGCAGCACCAGGCGCTCCTCGCCGCCCGCGTTGGACGCGTCGACGCCGGCGTTGGCGCACACGAAGCCATGGCGCGTGCGGCAGATCAGCACACCGGGGCGCTCGCGCACGATCGACGCCGCTTCGCCGAGCACGACCTCGATCTGGCGGGCGTCCTTGCCGTGGGAGGCGGCGAGCTCCAGCGCCCGCGGGCCCGGCTCGACATCGACCAGGTTGACCACGCGCCCCTCGGCCTTGGAGACGACCTTGTGGGCGATGCACAGCACATCGCCGTCGCCCAGATCGGCCGGCGCGGCGGCGACCAGCAGCGCCGACAGGTCGTCGCCGGGACGGATCTCGGGCAGACCGGCGAGCGCGAAGGCGCGGACCTCACCCATCGAGGTGCTCCAACATGGCGCTGGTCGTGGGGCCCAACCGGCCGCTGGCCTCCAGCGTGGCCAGGTCCTCGGGCGTGTCGGCGTCCATGCCCAGCCCGGGCACCTCGCGCACGGCCCAGGCCAGCCCGCTGGCCTGTGCCGCGGCCACGTGGCGTTCGCGCGACCCGGGGCCGAACGACGGCGCGATCGCGTCGGGCGGGGCGAGGAGCAGCGCGTTCGTCCCGCTGCCGTGGCGGTCGGGCACGACGATGATCGCCTCGGGCCCGCGCAGCAGCGCGCCCAGCTCACCCGGATCCAGCGCCGGGCAGTCGCCCGGCACGGCCAGGATGCGGTCGGCGCCGCGCTCCAGCGCCCGAGCGATGCCGAGCGCCACCGCCGCGCTCTGGCCCGTCTCGGCCGGGTCATGGACGACCTCGGCGCCCGCGTCGCGCCCGAACTCGGCCGCGAGCGGCTCGGCGGTGACGACGATCAGGCCGTCGAGTCCGTCGACCCGGCGCAGGACGCGCAGCACGTCGCGGACCATCGCCTCCGCGAGGCCGGCGCGCGGGCCGTCGGGCACCCGCTCGCGCAGCCGCGTCTTGGCCTGGCCGAAGCCCTTGACCGGGAGGATCGCCAGCGTGCTCACACGAGCCCCTGGGCGAACGTGAGGACGTCGGCGGCGACCCGCGCGCGCTGCGGTGGCGAGCGCAGATCCACGTCGGTGACGAGCACCGGGACGGTCGGGTCGTCGAGGCGCTCGTCGCACACGAAGCCGTCCAGCAGCGCGCCGTAGTGGGCGGCGACGCCCGCGCTGGTCGCCGGCTGGCCGGCCCAGGCCAGGAACGCGGCGGTCGGCCCCTTGAGCACCGCGCCGCCGACGATCGGGCTGACCGCGACGACCGGGGCGGCAGCGGCGGCCAGCGCGTCGTGCAGCGCGGGCAGCGCGAGGATCGGACCGATCGAGATGAGCGGGTTGGACGGGCCGATGAGGATCACCTGGGCGCTGGCGATGGCTTCGAGCACGGCCGCGGTCGGCGCCGCCGCGGCGGCGCCGTCGAACGCGACGTCCTCGACCGGGCCTTCGCCGCGGCCCAGGATCAGGAACTCCTGCAGGCCCTGCCAGGTGCCGCGCGCCCGCACGCGCGTGCGCACCGGCGCGTCGGACATCGGCAGCACCCGGGCGCGCACGCCCAGGGCGGCGGTCTGCTCGTCGATCGCCTCGGTCAGCGTCGCGCCCTCGGCCAGCCGGCGCGCCCGGCGCAGGCACAGCGCCAGGTCGCGGTCGCCGAGGTTGAACCACACCTCGTCGCCGAGCTCTCGCAGCCCGTCCATCACGTGGAAGGTGTCGCCTTCCAGACCCCAGCCGCGCGTGTCGATGCGATCGGCCAGCCAGAAGCTGACCAGGTCGGGATCCGGCGAGACATGGCCGCCGTAGGCCTCCACGTCATCGCCGGTGTTGACGATCGCGACCAGGTCGTCCGTCACGTCGGCCAGACCGCGGGCCAGCTTGGCGCCACCGGTCCCGCCGGTGAGCAGGACGACCGGGCCGGTCACCCCTGCTTCTGGTAGCTGACCTTCTTCGGCTTGAGCCGGAAGGTCACGCGGGTCTCGCCGTCCTGCAGCCACGGGTAGTCGCTCCCGATGTACTTGTTGGACAGCTGGTTGATCACGTCGACGCCGTCGTCGTTGGTGTCGACGGCGAGATCGCCGGTGACGGCGACGAACTCCATCGGGTTCTCCGGGTTCACGACGGTGATCGTGCCGTGGCCGGTGCGGCGCAGGTTCGCGGGCCAGGCGCGGCCCTCAGCGCTGTTGACCACGATCTGCCCGTCGGCGTCCGCATCGGCCCACACGACGACCGACTGGATGGTGCCGTCCTTGCGCAACGTCGAGAACGTCGCGTAGTTCGGGGCCTTCAGGAGATCGAGCGCGGGACCTTCGAGCGTGTCGGGCATCGGCCAAAGGTACACCGCGTAGAGTCCGAACCATGGCTGCGTTGCCCGCCCGCGTGAACATCCGTGAGGTCGGCCCGCGCGACGGGTTTCAGAACGAGCCCGAGGTCATCGCGACCGATGACAAGGTGCGGCTGATCGAGCTGCTGGCCCGCACGGGGCTGCGGCGGCTGGAGGTCACGAGCTTCGTCCGCGCCGACGTGATCCCGCAGCTGGCCGACGCCGCCGAGGTGCTGGAGCGCGCGGACATCCCCCAGGACGTGGCGGTGTCCGTGCTCGTGCCCAACGAGCGCGGGTTGGACGGCGCGCTGGCCGCGCGCGACCGCATCGACGCGATCAGCGTGTTCCTGTCGGCGTCCGAGACGCACAACCGCAAGAACGTCAACCGCACGATCGAGGAGTCGCTCAAGGGGCTGGAGGTCGTGCTGCCCCGGGCGCGGGAGGCGGGGCTGGAGGGCCTGGCGGTGATCGCCACGAGCTTCGGCTGTCCCTACGAGGGCCACGTCGCCCCGGAGCGCGTGTTCGCGATCGCCGAGCGGCTGATCCACGCGGGAGCCACGGAGATCGGCTTCGGCGACACCACCGGCATGGCCAACCCACGCCAGGTGCGCGAGTTCTTCGACCGCGCGCTGGACGAGCTCGTGGGCGTCGAGCTGACCGCGCACTTCCACAACACGCGCGGGCAGGGGCTGGCCAACGTGCTGGCGGCGCTGGAGGTCGGCTGCGACAGCTTCGAGTCGAGCTTCGGCGAGCTGGGCGGCTGCCCGGTCCCGGCCGGGGCGACCGGCAACATCGCCACCGAGGATCTCGTCTCGATGCTCGAGGAGATGGGCATCTCGACCGGGGTGGACCTGGAGGCGCTGATCGGCGCCGCGCGCGAGGCCCAGCAGGTGCTCGGCCGTCCGTTGGGCTCGCACACGATCGTCGCCGGGCCCGTCGACTGGAAGTAGGGCCGTGAGCGTCTCGGACGACATCGCGGCGCTGGCCGCGATGACGCGCGACTCGGCCGGGGCGGGAGAGCGCGCCAGCGCGCGCTGGATCGCCGAGCGGCTGGCCGCGATCGGCGTCGACGACGTGGCCATCGAGCCGTATCGCGCGCCGCGGACCTACGCGTGGGCGCACCTGGCGCACGCGCTGGCCGGGGTGGCCGCGGCCGTGCGCGGCAGCCGCGCCCTGGCCTTGGGGACCCTGGCCTCCTACGAGCTCGAGGTCAGCGGGCGGGCGCCCTGGGTGCGCCGCTTCCTGCCCCGCGGCACCGGCGACAACGTCGTCGCGCTGCTGCCCGCGCACGGGCCGCGCCGGCGCACGCTGGTGCTGGTCGCCCACCACGACGCGGCCCGCACCGGCTGGATGTGGGACCCGCGGGTGGTCAAGGCCGGCGTCGGCCGGCGCAACCGCCGCCAGGCGACCGATCCCGCCGCCGGACCGCTGGTGCTCGCCGCGGCCGCGATCGCCACGCGCACGCGCGCCGGCCGGGCGCTGGGCGGCCTGCTGTTCGCCACCAGCGCCGTGCTGCTGCTCGACGTCGCCCGCTCACCGACGGTGCCGGGCGCCAACGACAACGCCAGCGGCGTGGCGGCCGTGCTCGAGCTGTGCCGCCGGCTGGTGGCCGCGCCGCTGGACGGCGTCGAGGTGCTGGCCGTGTTCCCGGGCTCCGAGGAGTCGGGGATGGGCGGGATGGCCGCGTTCCTGGACGAGCACCCGCTGGAGCCGGCCACCGCCTTCGTCCTGGGCCTCGACACGGTCGGCTCGGGGCGACCGGTGGTGGCCACCGGCGAGGCGACGCTGGCGCCGCACGCCTACCGCGACGAGGACGTCGCCTTCGTGGAGACGGCCGCCCGGGACGCCGGGCTGCCGGCGCCGGAGCGCTGGCGCATGGGCGCCTGGACCGATCCGGTGCTGGCCACCTACCGCGGCCTGCCGACCGTCTCGCTGCTGTCGGTCGACGCCGAGGGCCACCACAGCAACTACCACGTGCCCCAGGACACGCCCGACCGCGTCGACCACGACTGCGTGCAGCGCTGCGTGGCGATCGCCGAAGCCGTGGCCCGCCGCCTCTGAGGGCGCGTCACCACACGTCGCCGTCGCGCCGGTCGCAGGTCAGCCACGGCCCTACTTGCCGCTGAACTCCGGCTGGCGCTTCTCGACGAACGCCGCGATCGCCTCGCGGTAGTCCTCGGTGTGCGCGCACAGGTCCTGCGCGGTGACCTCCATCTCCAGCGTGGTCGACAGCGCCGGCTTGGCCACCGCGTCGAGCAGCCGCTTGGCCAGCCCCACGGCGACCGGCGCGCAGGCCAGCAGCTCGTTGGCCAGCTGCTCGGTCGCGGCGTCGAGGCCGTCGGCCGGGGCGACGCGGTTGACCAGGCCGATGCGCTCGGCCTCGGTGCCGTCGATGACCTTGCTGGCCATGATCATCTCCTTGGCCCGCCCCAGGCCGACGACGGCGGGCAGGCGCGACGAGCCGCCCACGTCGGGCACCAGGCCGACGCGCGTCTCGACCAGCCCGATGACCGCATCGGCGGCCATCACGCGCAGGTCGCAGGCCAGTGCCAGCTCCATCGCCCCGCCCAGGCAGGCGCCGTGGATCTGGGCGATCGTCGGCTTGGTCATCTCCTCGCACAGGTTCCAGGTGGCCAGGATGCCGCGGCGCAGCTCGCGCAGCCGGGACGGGTCGGCGGCCAGCATGCCCAGCGACCCGTGGTCCATGCCCGACGAGAACATCGCGCCCTCGCCCCGGAGCACGACGACACGGACGTCGCCGTCGGCGGCCGCGGCCGTGAGCGCGTCGTGCAGCCCCTCGACCAGCTCGTCGTTCATCGCGTTGCGCTTCTCGGCCCGGTTGAGGACGACGTGGCGGACCGGTCCGCGGTCCTCGGTGGTGACGATGGACATACCGGGACAGTAGTTACGCTGCCGCCATGGCGACGTGGAACGCACTCGCGCCCAAGCCGTTTCGTGGCGACCTGATCGCCGCGGGTGCCGCGTCCCTGTCGGTCGGGCTGGTGCTGCTGGACACGCGCGTCCAGGACGACTGGCCGGTCGGCGTGCGCTTCGTGCTGATGCTGGCCGGCGCCGCGCTGCTGCTGACGATGGCCTGGTTGGCGCCCGTCGAGGGCCACACGCCACGGATGTACGTCTCCGCGCTGCTCGTGTCGGCCTTCCCGCTGCTGGCCTTCGCGCTGCTCGAGCTGGCCGACCTGCTCGGCGGGTCGGCCAGCTCCGCGGGCACGCTGACCTGGGTCGCCTTCGCGCTCGGCGCGACGTGCATCTGGATGGCCTGGACGCGCGGGTCGCCGATCGCCACGTTCCTGGGCGCCGCGTCCTGGGTCGTCGCGCTGCTGGCGGCCTGGACGTGGATCTTCGACCCGGACAGCCCGACCGGGCTGCAGTGGCTGTGCCTCGTGATGATCGCCGGGCTCGCGGTGCAGGCGATCCGCCAGCGTGATCGCCACCGTCCGCACGCGGTCGCGCTCGTCGACGTCGCCGGCCTGACCGCGCTGCTGCTGGCCGGGCTGCTGAGCATCGACGCCGCGTTCGACGTGATCTCGGACTCATCCGGACTGCTCGGCGCCAACGCGACCGCGCCGGGCGTCGGCTGGGGATGGAAGCTCGTCCTGCTCGCCGTCGGCTTCGGCCTGGTCGCCTACGGGGCCGTCGACCGCGAGCGCGGGCCGATCTGGCTCGGTGTCGCGGTGCTGATCGCGTTTGTGTTGCTCGCCGGGGAGGGCAACCTCCTGTGGTGGCCACTGATCCTGCTGCTGCTGGGCGGGCTGGCGATCGCGGCGGGCCTGCGCCCGACGACCGCGGCGCCGCCGTCGCCGGACCTCGACGCGCCGGAGGCGCCGACGCGCCCGTTCGACCCGCCGCCCGACCCGTTTCTCTGACCTCGCGGTTCGTCGACGCCGGCGGTCTGCGCGTCCACCTGGCCGAGGCCGGACCGCCGGACGCGCCGCCGCTGCTGCTCCTGCACGGCTGGCCGCAGAGCAACCGCCTGTGGCGCAACGTCTGGCCGCTGTTCGCCGACGACCACCGCGTGCTGATGCCCGACCTGCGCGGTCACGGCCTGACCGAGGCGCCCGGCCACGGCATGCACCCCGACCAGTTCGCGCGCGACCAGATCGCGCTGCTGGACGCGCTCGGCGTGGAGCGCGTCGCGCTGATCGGCCACGACTGGGGCGGCTTCACGGGGTTCCTGCTCGCCGCCCGCCACCCGGACCGCGTGCGCGCCTACCTGGCCTGCAACACGCCGACGCCCTGGCCCGACGTGCGCCCGGCGCTGCTGAAGGAGGCGTGGCGCTCGATCTACGCGATGGTGCTGGCGTCCCCGCTCGGGCCGCCGCTGCTGCGCCGCACCGACCTCGTCCGCCAGAGCCTGCTGCGCGACACGCGCGGGGTCGGCTTCGACGCCGCCGACCTCGACGCGTTCGTGGGCCAGTGGCGCGCGCCCGAGCGGGCGCGCGCGACCCAGCTGCTGTATCGCTCCTACCTCAAGCTGTTCGCCACGTCACCGTGGCGCCCGCCCGAGCCGGAGCTGCGGGTGCCGACCCACCTGCTGTTCGGGCGCCGCGACATCGCGATCGCGCCTGCGCTGGTGGAGAACTTCCCCGGCGTCGAGTTCGTCGACGCCGGGCACTTCGTCGTCGACGAGCGCCCCGAGCTGGTGGCCCGGCGCGCTCGCGACCTGTTCTCGACCGCGGCCTGACCTACTGCTGGCCGGGAGGCTGGTACGTCGGGGTCTCCGGGCTGTCGGTCGACAGGCCGCCGACGGCACCGGCCGCGGGGGCGGGCGGGATCGACGCGGGACGGGACTCGACGGTGATCGGGGGGAAGTCCTCGGTCAGCAGGAACTGGTAGGCCAGCGCGTCGACGTGGTAGCGCATGGCCATGTTGATGAAGTTCTGCAGGCCCTCCGGCTGCTTGCCGGTGATCACGATGACGATCCACGCGCACAGCGCGCCGACCTGCATCATGATGTTGTAGACGTACTGGATGATGAAGACCGGGATCAGCAGGAAGATCCGGAAGAAGACCTTCGCCCGCGAGTACTCGGCCTTCGGCGGGGCGATGTGGACCCGCACCGGGTAGCCCGGCTCGTCCTGTCCGTTCCACGGCGGGTACTGGTCCGTCAGCAGGCAGAAGTAGCCCTGCAGGCGCGTCGAGTTGCGTACAGCGCCCGAGACGAAGTTGTACATCCCTTCGGGGTAGCGCCCGGTGAACAGCAGCGCGAACCACGCGATGAACACCACCACCTCGGCCGCGAGCACGTAGATGTACGTCAGGATTGCGGCGGGGACGAAGGTGAGTAGGCGGAAGAAGGTCGTAAGCCGGCTGCGCTTCTCGACGTAATCCGCCTCGTATTGAACGGGATACATGGTGATGCGTGTTCTAACCGCTCAACCGGACGGGGCGCAAGGCCCAGTCTTCAGATGTCAACCGAAGTCGTAGCTCGTCCAGCCCCATCGGACGCCCGTGCAGGAAGCCTTGCGAGCGCGGGCAGCCCAGATTTCGGAGTATCCGCGCCTGGTCCCGTGTCTCCACGCCTTCGGCCACCACGGGCAGCCGCAGGGCCGCCGCCATCGTGAGCACGGCCTCGACGATCGCGGTGTCCACCGGCACCGATCCCAAGCCGGAGACGAAGGAACGGTCGATCTTCAGGCCGTCAAGCGGCAGGCGCCGCAGCCGGGCCAGCGACGAGTAGCCGGTCCCGAAGTCGTCGATCACCAGGCGCACGCCGACGTTGCGCAGGGCGACGAGCGCGTCGATCCGCGGTCCCGCGTCGTCCATCAACGCGGTCTCGGTCAGCTCGAGGCCGAGCGTGCGCGGCGGCAGTCCGGAAGCGGACAACGCGGCGCGCACGTCGTGCTCCAGCAGGCCGGTGGCGACCTGACGTGCCGAGATGTTCACGGCCAGCTCGATGTCCCCGGCCTGGCGGGGCATCGCGTCGCGCAGCGCCGCGACCTCCGAGCAGGCGCGGGCCAGCACGCGGCGCCCGAGCGCGCGCACGAGGCCCGAGTCCTCGGCCAGCGTGACGAACACGCCCGGCGGGATCGATCCGCGCGAGGCATGCGTCCAGCGGGCCAGCGCCTCGACGCCGACGAGCGTGGGGCGCGCGCCGTCGAGCGTGACGATCGGCTGGTAGGCCACCTCGATGCGGTCGGACTCGATCGCCTCGCGCAGGTCGGCGATCAGCGCCAGGCGGTCGTCGGTCGAGCGGCGCAGCGCGTCGTCGAAGACCTCGACCAGGCCGCGGCCGCGGGCCTGGGCGCGGGCCAGCGCCGCCTCCGCGGCGGCGACCAGGCCGGCCGAATCGGGCGCGGCGTCGTGCGTGACGATCCCGACCGACGCGGTCAGGTGCGTGCCCTGGCCCGCGGTGAACGGCGCCGAGAAGGCGTCGCGCACGCGCTCGGCGCACGCGCGCGCCTCGGCCTCGCCGGCGGCGGCGGCCAGGATCAGGAAGTCGTCGGCGCCGAAGCGGGCCGCACGGGCGCTGCGCGGCAGGGCGCCGCGCAGCCGGCCGGCGACCTCGCGCAGGACCGCGTCGCCCGCGTTCTGACCCAGCCCGGTGTTGACCGCGCGAAAGCCGTCGACGTCGACCAGCAGGAGGACGAACGGCGCTGGATCGCCGATCGCGTCGTCGACGGCGCGCAGCGCGGCGGTGCGGTTGGGCAGCCCGGTCAGCGCGTCGCGCAGGACGGTGGCCTCGAGCCGCTCGCGGGTGCGGCGCTCGTCGGTGCAGTCGCGGAAGGCGACGACGGTGCCGCCCGTGTCCAGCGGCTGATGGTGCACGAGCAGCACCCGCGCGCGGCCGTCGCCGGCCCGCCGGATGCGCACGGTCACGTCACGGGCGCGCCGGCGGAAGATCTGCGGCAGGTCCGGCGTGGTGCCGTCGATCCGCCGCGGCCGCACGAGGTTCCACCATCCGGGCTGGTCCAGCGCGGCGCGATCAAGGCCCAGGATCCGTAGCGCGCTCCCGTTCGCGCCCACGACCCGCAGTTGCTCGTCGAGTGAGATGACGCCCTCGTCGAGCAACTCCAGCGCGGTGAGCAGATGCCCGCCGGCTGGCTTGCCTTCCTGGTCCAGCAACAGCTCTCCCTTCCGTCCAGCCGGATCCCCTGTCCGACGGTTATAGCTGACCGTCCAGTCCCCTGACCAATCGAACGGCACTCGCCAACGTCCCTGCAATGGACGCACGTTCGAGGCGGGCGTCCACATCGCCTGCTGTGTGGCCGCTCCCCGGGCGTGCCCGCTCATCGAGCGCGCTGAGCGCGATCGCCGGCCAGCCTGTCCTGCGGGAGACAGCCGCGTTGGTCACGCCTCGGCGCAGCGGCTGCGCGCCGGTGGCCAGGGCCAGGGCCACCAGCGTCGGGTGCAGCCGCTGGGGCCACAGGCGTCCCTCGGTCACGTGCGCCTGGGGCGATCCCGCTCCGCACGGACCCAGGGCCAGGACCGCGAGCTCCTCGGGCCGCGCGTCGCGCCGCCGGCGGCGCACGTAGTCGCGCATGCCCAGCTGACCGCCCTCGGCCGCGCCGGTCAGCACGAGCTCGACGGCCAGGTGGCGCGGCGGGTCGCGGTCCAGCTCGGCGGTCAGCGCCAGCGCGCTCGCGGCCGCGCCGGCGTGCACGTTGGCGCCGGGGGTGAAGCCGGCCAGCGCGATGTCGAGGTAGGCGGCGGCGCCGACCAGCAGGACGATCGTGGGCAGCAGCGAGACGACGCTGGGCCAGCCGGCGTCGTCGGTGGCCAGGCGCGCGGCCGCGGCCGCGGCGTCGATGGCCAGGCACAGGCACAGCAGCGCCGGCGGGGAGATCAGGTGGCCGCGCAGCGCGCGGCGCAGGCGGGTCTCCAGCGGCGCCAGCCGGTAGATCAGGCCGCCGCGGCCGGCGTCGATGGCCGCCGTGACGATCAGGCGCACGCGCGGGGGCGGCAGGCCGGGCCGGCGCGGCGGCGGCTCGCTGACCACGTTGACGGTCGCCCGCCGAGGCAGCACCAGGCGGGCCACGCCCAGCCGGCCGCTGAGGTCGCCGGCCAGCAGCACCAGCGCCACGACGAGCACGCCGAGCCCGATCGGCGGCCACGAGATCGCGGCCAGGCTGCCCGCCACGCCGGCGACGCAGAGCAGCGCGTACACGGCCGGCCAACCCGGTCGCACCCACGCGGTCTCCAGCCGGGCGGGGCGCCCGGCGCGGCGCAGTTCGTCGCGCAGGAGCACGGCGGCGCGCCGCTCTCCGTCGGAGCAAGCGCCGCGCGGCGTGATCGCGGCCAGGCGCGAGGCGAGTTCGATCGGGTCGGGCTCGATGGCCGTGAAAGGTATGGTCCCGCCGCAATGGACGCTGCAGACCTCGCCTTTGCGGGCCTGGCCCGCCAGGCCGAGTTGGTCGCCGCCGGGGAGGTCAGCTCGCGCGAGCTGGTCGACGTGGCGCTCTCGCGCATCGAGCGGATCGACCCTCGGATCAACGCCTTCCGGATCGTGTTCGCCGAGCGCGCGCGCACCGAGGCCGACCAGGCCGACGGCCGACGCGGTGCCGGCGGCGCCGCGGACCGCCCGCTGCTCGGCGTGCCCGTCGCCGTCAAGGACGACATGCACGTGGCGGGAGAGATCACCGCCCAGGGCACCGCCGCGGCCCGGACGCCCGCCGCCGCCGACAGCGAGATCGTCCGCCGGCTGCGCGAGGCGGGCGCGATCGTGATCGGCAAGACGAACGTGCCCGAGCTGACGATGTGGCCGTTCACCGAGACCGCGACCTACGGCGCGACGCGCAACCCGTGGGATCTGGATCGCACGCCCGGCGGCTCCAGCGGCGGCACCGGCGCCGCGGTCGCGGCCGGCCTGATCGCCGCGGGCACGGCCTCCGACGGGCTGGGCTCGATCCGGATTCCCGCCGCCTGCTGCGGCCTGTTCGGCCTGAAGGCGCAGAAGGGCCGCGTCCCGCTGGCGCCGGCCAGCGACGACGTGTGGCACGGCCTGGTGCACTACGGCACCGTGACACGCTCGGTGCGCGACAGTGCCCTGTTCTTCGACGTCGTCGCCGACCGCCCGTCCTGGGGCACGTTCTCCGAGGCGGCCGCGACGGCACCCGGGCAGCTGCGCATCGCGCTGTCGTTCAAGGTCCCGCCGCCGCTGATGGCGCCGATCGGCGATGTCGTGCGTCGCGGCGTGGAGGAGCTGGCCGACCTGCTGCGCTCGCTCGGCCACACCGTGATCGAGCGCGATCCCGACTACGACGCCGGTGCCACGGCCCGCGGCCTGGCCCGCTACACGCGCGGCGTGCTCGACGACGCGCGGGCCAAGGACCGCCCGGACCGCTTGGAGCGGCGCACGAAGGCGATGGCCCGCCTGGGTCAGCTGACGCCGAAGTCGATCCTGGCTCGTTCGCGCGCCGAGGAGGCGGCGATGACGCAGCGGCTGGGGCGCCTGTGGGACGACGTCGACGTGCTGCTGACGCCGACGCTGGCCTCGCTCCCGCTGCCGATCGGCAAGTACGAGGGGCGCGGCGCGCTGTGGACGTTCAACGGCGCCGGCCGTTTCGTCCCGCACCTGGGCCCGTGGAACATGACCGGCCAGCCGGCCGCCTCGATCCCTGCCGGGTTCACGCCCGAGGGCGTGCCGCTGGCCGCGCAGCTGGTCGGTCGCTCCGGCGACGAGGCGACGCTGCTGAAGCTGTCCGCGCAGCTCGAGGCCGAGCGGCCGTGGGCGGACCGCCGGCCGGACCTCGGATGAGCGACGGCCAGGCGCTGCTCGGCGTCGCGTTGGAGGCGGCCCGGGCGGGCGCCGCGGTGCTGCTGCCCCGGTTCGGCACCGAGCGCGCGCTGCACGCCAAGTCGACGCCGACCGACCTGGTCAGCGAGGCCGACCTGGCCTCCGAGCGCGCGATCCGCGCGGTGATCGACGCGCACCGGCCCGACGACGGGCTGCTGGGGGAGGAGGGCACCGGCGACGTGGCCGGCACGACCGGCCTGCGCTGGGTCGTCGACCCGCTCGACGGCACCACCGACTACCTGTACGGCATCCCGCAATGGTGCGTCAGCGTGGCCGTCGAGGACGCCGAGGGATCGCTGGCCGGCGTGGTCGTCGATCCCACGCGCGCCGAGGAGTTCGCCGCCGTCCGCGGCGCCGGGGCGACGCTGAACGGCATGCCGCTGCGCAACGAGCGGGCCGCCGCGCCGCCGCCGCTGGCCCGGGCGCTGGTGGCCACGGGCTTCGGCTACGACGCCGAGGTGCGCCGCGCGCAGGGCGCGCTGGTCGCCGAGCTGCTGCCCCAGATCCGCGACATCCGCCGCGCGGGCAGCGCCGCGCTGGATCTCGTGTGGACCGCCGCGGGCCGCCACGACCTCTACTACGAGTTCGGCGTCCGGCGCTGGGACATCGCCGCGGGCGAGCTGATCTGCCGCGAGCTCGGCCTGGAGGTCGTCGAGCTGGCCGCCGACGGCCCGCTGCCGACCGGCCTGGCCACCGGCGAGCGCGGGCTATTGGCCGAGCTGCTCAGCGCTTTGGGCCGCTGACGCGACCGAGTACCCGGGGCGGGATTCGAACCCGCAAGCCCAAAGGGCAAAGGATTTTGAGTCCTCCGTGTAGACCGTTCCACCACCCGGGCAGGTGATGGGAGAAGCGTAGAAGGTCAGGCGGTCGCGGGCGTGGGCTCGCGCGGGCCGTCGACGCGGCGCTCGACCTCGACGTTCCAGTTCTGCGTGAACGCGCGCATCGCGAAGGCGATCAGCAGGACCTGCACCGGGATCAGCAGGAAGCAGACGAGCCCGAGGACGCTGGAGGCCACGTCGGGATCGGTGTAGCCGGTCTCGTCGCGCTGGAGCCACTGGGGCCCGGCGAGCGCGGCGAAGATCAGCAGGATGATCCCCAGCGCCGCCGACAGCGGCAGGGTGCCGCGCGACCAGCGGGCGCAGAAGAAGGCCATCACGACGTAGACGGCGATGTAGGCGATCAGGATGCCCTGGGCGCCGTCGAGCGCCGACCAGCCGCCGATCAGCACGAAGGCCATCATCGCCGCGCTGACCAGCAGCAGCAGGACGACGATCCAACGCGTCGCCTTCGACGACGCCTTGCGGCGATTTGGCTTCTCGATGACGACCTCTTGCTGCCCCTCTCCGGCCATGTCGGTGATCATACGTTCCCTGCGGGCGTGGTGGAATTGGTAGACACGCTGGGTTTAGGTCCCAGTGGCGCAAGCTGTGGGGGTTCGAGTCCCTCCGCCCGCATGAACGGTTCCCGTGCACGGAACCTGCGGTGCGGCGTAGGGTCGCGCCATGACCGCCACGCTGTCGGCATCCGCAGGCCCCGCCGTCGCCGGACAGGAGCTGGTGGTCACCGTCGCGGCCAGCGCGCCCGTCGCCGATCTGCGCGTCGCGCTGGTCTGCACGGAGCAGCACCGCGCGCAGACGCCCACGGCCGGGACAGCGGCCCCGTCGCAGACCGGCGCGAACCCGCCGCTGATCGAGCAGTCGGTCGATCTGCTGGTCGATCTGATCCCGGATCCCAGCGAGCTCGTCGAGCACGTCGAGGTCGTCCAGACCATCGAGGTCGGCGCGCTGGACGGCACCCGTGAGGTGCGCTTCGCGCTGCCCGACGACGCGCCCCCGACGACGACCGACCTGATCGCCTGGACGGTGCGGGCCTTCGGGGCCGGCGCCGGCGACGGTCCCGCGCCCGTCGAAGCGCCGGTCGTGGTGGTGTCCGCGCGCGTGCCCGCCGAGGAGGCGGCCACGCACACCGGCACCGGGGACGGCGACCGCGAGCAGCTGCGTCTCGACTTCCCGGGCGGCGTGGCCATGGTGCGGGCCGGTGACGTGCTCAGCGGCGCGCTCGTCGTCCAGCCCGGCCGGTCGATGAAGCTCACCGAAGTGCGCGTCAGGCTCGAGCTGCTGCACCGCGACACGGTCGACTTCCGGCGCATCGAGACGATCGCCGAGATCGACGTGTCCGATGCGCTCGAGCTCGAAGGCGGCACCGTGCAGCAGCTCCCGTTCACGCTGGCCATCCCCGCCGATCTGCCCCCGTCGTTTCGCACCGCCCGCAACGCGGTCTCCTACGTCCTGCACGTCTCGGCCGCCCGGCGCCTGCGCTCCGACCTGAAGTCGTCGGTGCACCTGTACGTGTTGAGCGGCGCCGCATGAGCGCCCTGTCGCTCACGGTGGCCGGCCCGGTCGCTCCCGGCGAGGCGCTGGTGGCCACGCTCGTCGCGACCGAGCCGCTGGACGGCGTGGCCGTCGCGCTCGTGCGCACGGAGGCCTACCGCAGCAAGGCCGAGGAGCCGATCGAGAACGGGCCGACCAGCACGAACACCGCCTTCGAGAACGCCGAGGATCTCTTGCTGATGGCCACGGCGGCGCCGTCGGAGGCCCGGACGCAGGTCGACGTGGTCGCGCAGCTCGAGCTGGGCGCGGTCGAGGGGACCCGCGAGATCCGCATCCCGGTGCCCGCCGCGGCGGAGCCGACGACGCCGACGGTGATCGACTGGGTGCTGCGCGTGTTCCGCGGCGGGGAGGCCGAGGCGCCGGTCGTCGTGCGGACGACCCGGGCGCAGGCCGACGCGGCGCGCTACAGCGGCCAGGGCACGCAAGGCGAGCTGCTGTCGCTGCGCGTTCCCGGCGGTCCTGCGGTCGGCGTCGCCGGAGAGCGGCTGACCGGCGCCGTGGTCGTCTCCCCACAGGAGCGCACGAAGCTGTCGGAAGTGAGCGTGCTCCTGTATCGAGCCCACAGCGACGACAACGGCGCAGCCGGATCGGTGACGATCGGCACGCAGCGGCTGTCGGGTTCGCTCGAGCTGTCCCCGGGTGGGCGTCAGGAACTGCCGTTCGCGATCGACATCCCCGCCGACGCCTGGCCGACGTTCGTCTCGGCCCACAACGAGGTCGTCTACTGGCTGGAGGTGACCGCGGCCCGCCGGATGCGCAAGGACCTCGCGGAGTACATCCGCGTCTACGTGGCGGCGGCGCCGTAGAGCGCGCGCAGCTCGGCGGCGTCCGGCGGCGGCGGGACGCGCTCCAGCTCCGGCCGCTGCCCGGCCACCTCGACGAGGCGCTCGATGGCGCCGGCGTCGATGCGCTCGCCCCCGGCGCGGTCGCGCAGGCGCGCCGCGAGGTCCTCGAAGCCGATCCCCAGGTCGGCATCGGCGCGGGCCATCGCCGCGGGCCGGCGGGCGCGCATCGCCGCCGCGGTGTGGGGGAGCAGCGCGGCGTTCGCGCCCGCGTGGGACGCGCCGGCCTCGCGCACGGCGGTCTGGGCCAGCGCGTGATGGAAGCCGATGCGGGCATGGTCGACGCCCCAGCCGGCCAGCAGCGCGCCCAGCGCCAGCTCGCCGCGGTCGGGCTCGTCTTCGGACCAGGCGGCGGCGATGCGCCGCGCGGCCTGCAGGGCGACCGCGGCGGCGATCGGCGAGACGTCGTCGTTGGCGATGGCCACCAGCGTGTGGGCCAGCGCGTTGGCGCTGCTGGCGGCCAGCTCGGGCACGTCGTGAGAGGCGCTCAGCGCCGGGTCGTTGATCACCACGTCGGCGCGCTTGCGCGGCGTGTCCGGGGCCACGCCCCGCGCGTGCCGATGTGAGCCGGTCATCTCCGCGCCGCTCAGCGTCGTCGGGATGGCGATCAGCTGTCGGGGCGCGTCCGCGGCGGCCAGCGCCTTGGCCACGTCGACCACGCGGCCACCACCGAGCGCGACCAGACGATCGCCGCGCACCGCGTCGCGCAGGTCGGCGGCGATCGCGTCGACCAGGCCGCTCGGGACGTCGACCCGGGCGCCCGCGCGGGCGACCACGCCCGGGGCGGCCTGCGCGGCGCGCGGCGTGGTCAGCAGCGTGTAGCCCTCCCCGAGCAGGTCGGCGCCCGCCGGCACCGCGCCGTCCCCGAAGACGATCGTGCGCTCGTGGTCGACGTGGCGGAAGGCGGGCGGGGTCATCAGGTGGTGGGGGTGGCCAGCTTCAGGGTCTCGCCGACCCAGGCGACCGCGGCCGGCACGTGTGCCGGATCGATGTGGTGGGCGGCGTCGGACTCGTGGTACTCGACATCGAGGCCACCCGCGGACAGCAGGTCGCGGGCCCGGCGGGCGAACTCGACGTCCATGATCGGGTCGTTGCGCCCGTGGGCGATGAACGCGCGCAGGTCGGGGCGCGACCCCAGGTCGGGCTGCCACTCGTCGACGGTGGGGATGAACCCGCTGAAGGCCAGGATCCCGGCCGGTGCCGGGCGCGGGCCGCTGAGGCCGAGCGCGTAGCTCATGACCGAGCCCATCGAGAAGCCGCCGAAGACGGTCTGCTTCGGCGCGAGGCCGGTCCGCTGCCACAGCTCGTCGTGGAAGGCGGACAGACGGTCGTACGCGGCGTGGAACGTCTCGTGGTCGGGGTAGCCGACGCGCGGCACGACGTACCAGTGGTTCCCCGGCCAGCCGGGGACGGTCAGCGGACCTCGCGGCGTGACGACGTGCAGGCGCCGCGCGGGGTCCAGCACGTCGCCCAGGGAGAGCAGGTCGTGCTCGTCGGCGCCGCGCCCGTGGTGCAGGACCAGCAGGCCGGCGGGGTCACCCGCCGCCGGCCGCTCGCGATAGGTCAGGGCGCTCATCAGGCCACCTGCTGGGTCGTGCGCGGGTTGACGACCGGCGTCAGCGTCTCCTCGAGGTGCTCGCGCAGGTGCGCGTGCATCTTCGGGACGCGCAGCGCCTCGCCGAGGTGCTCGGGGTCCTCGTCGACGGCGAACCCGGGCGACATCGTGGCGATCTCGAACAGCACGCCGCGGGGCTCGCGGAAGTAGATCGCGTCGAAGTAGTCGCGGTCGCGAACGTCGGTCACGAAGCCGCCCGCCTCGCGCACGCGCGCCTGCCAGCGCAGGTGGTCGGCGTCCTGGGAGGCCCAGGCGATGTGGTGGACCGAGCCCGCGCCCTGGCGGCCCATCTGCTCGGGCGCGTCGTAGGCCCAGTGGAAGTGGCGCTGCTCGCCCTGCAGGCGGTACTCGCCCTCGCCCAGGTACTCGAAGCCGAGCACGTCGGTCAGCAGGTTCTCCTGGACGTTGTGGAACGTGCCGTAGGCGCGGGCACCTTCCAGGCCGAGGATCGCGTGCTCCGCGGGGATCTCGGGGTGCTCGGCGCGCAGCGGCGGGTTGCCGTCGTCGGCGACGACGAGCTCGAACCGCAGGCCGTCGTAGTCGGCGAAGCGCAGCGTGCGCTCGGTGCGCACGGAGCCGTAGCCCTTGCTGTCCAGCCGGGCGGCCCAGAAGTCCAGCGCGGCGGGCGAGGCGACGCCGAGCTGGAGCGTGTGGATGTCACCGGCGCCGGGGGCGCCCTGCGCCGCACCGGGGAACTCGAACCAGGTCAGGATCGAGCCGGGCGCGCCCGTCTCGTCGCCGAAGTACAGGTGGTAGGCCTCGGGCTGGTCGAAGTTGACGGTCTTCTTGACGAGCCGCAGGCCGAGCACGTCCGCGTAGAACTCGACGTTCTTCTGCGCGTCCGCGGTGATCATCGTGATGTGGTGCAGGCCCTCGAGCTTCATCTGGTGCTCCATTCTCCCCGGTGTCAGTACTTGCATGCACAACTATAGCAAGTAATTGTGCGCGCAACTACTATGCGAACTGTAGTGTGCAGGGCGTGTACGAGAGTGACATGGGGGAGTTGTCGGGCCGGATCGGCGCGGCGATCCGTGCCCATCGCACCGCCCAGGGCCTCTCGGTGGCCGAGATGGCGCGGGCGTGCGGCCTGTCGCGGACGATCCTGACGCGGATCGAGTCCGGCGCCGGCAACCCGTCGATCGAGACGCTCTGGCGGGTCTCGCGTGCGCTGAACGTCCCGTTCGGGACGCTGCTGGCCGAGGACGAGGCGCCGCGCATCCGTCACATCCCCGCGCGCGAGACCGAGGAGCTCCGTGCCGACTCGGGCATGCGGGCCTGGCTCGTGCACGCGGAGGGCCGCGAGCACCGCTCCGACCTCTACGAGCTCGAGGTGCCCGCCGGAACCGACCAGCGCACCGGTCCGCATCTGCCCGGCACCGAGGAGGTCCTCGTCTGTCTGAGCGGCCGGATCCGCATCGGGCCGATCGGCGAGGAGGTCGAGATCGGACCGGGCGAGTCGGTGTGGTTCGTGGCCGACCGCGACCACCACTACGTCGCGCTCGAGGACACCCGGCTGCTGAACCTGATGCTCTACGGGGTCGGCGGTGCGTGAGGGCGACGTCCAGCCGCTGCTGTCGGGCGTCGTCGCTTCGCTGGTCGGCTTCGCCAGCACGTTCGCGCTCGTGCTCGCCGGCCTGCGCGCGGTCGGCGCCGACGACGACCAGGCGGCCTCCGGTCTGCTCTACCTGTGCGTGGCCATGGGCGTCGTGGTCATCGCCATCGCCCTGCGCCTGCGCATGCCGGTGGCGATCGCCTGGTCGACCCCGGGCGCGGCGCTGCTGATCTCCTCGGGTGCGGTGTCGGGCGGCTACGCCGCGGCGCTGGGCGCGTTTGCGTTCTGCGGGGTGCTGATCATCCTGTGCGGGCTGTGGACGGCGCTGGGCCGCTGGATCGCCGCGATCCCGGTCCCGATCGCCTCGGCGATGCTGGCCGGCGTCCTCCTGCCGCTGTGCCTGGCCCCGGTCAAGGCGCTCGTCGAGGTCCCGTGGCAGGCGGCGCCGGTGATCGCCACCTGGGCGGTCCTGACCTTCGTCGCGCGGCGCTGGGCGGTGCCGGGCGCGGTCTTGGTCACGATCGTCGCCGTGGTGGTCGGTGGCGACGTGCCGGCGGGCGCCTTCGACCACCCGTGGCCGGTGGTCGAGCTGACCATGCCGCACGTGGACGTGGGCACGCTCATCAGCCTCGGCCTGCCGCTGTTCATCGTGACGATGGCCTCGCAGAACGTGCCGGGCATGGCCGTGCTCGGCACCTACGGCTACCGCCCGCCGCTGCGCCCGCTGCTGGTCTCGACGGGCGCGGCGACGGCGATCGGCGCGCCGTTCGGGGCCCATGCGATCAACCTGGCCGCGATCACCCAGGCGCTGGTGGCCGGGCCCGACGCGGGCCCCGATCGGGACCGCCGGTGGGTGGCCGCGGTGTCCAGCGGCGTGTCCTACCTGGTGCTCGCGCTGGTCTCCGGCGCGGCCACCGTGCTGGTCGCGGCGGCGCCGCCCGTGTTGATCGAGGCGGCGGCCGGCCTGGCGCTGCTGGGCGCGTTGAGCGCGGCGCTGAGCAACGCGCTGGCGGACGAGACGCACCGCGAGGCGGCGACGATCACCTTCGTCGTCGCCGCCTCGGGGGTGACGCTGGCCTCGATCAGCGCCCCGTTCTGGGGGCTGGTGGCTGGGCTGGCCTGGTTGACCGCCCGACTGGTCGTCGCTAGGCCGCGACCGGCTCGCCCACCGGCGTCCGGTCCGCCTGCGTAGCGGCGCTCCGACCGGGGATCAGGAGCGCCAGCAGCGCGCCGGCGAACAGCACCGCCGCACCGATCGGCAGGGCCGCGACGAGGCCGTCCGTGAACGCGTCGGGGCTGACGTAGGAGCCGTGCGCGGCGAACACCGTGGCCAGGACCGCGACGCCCATCACGCCGCCGACCTCGCGGATCGCGTTCAGCGCGCCCGACGCCTGACCAGCCTGCTCGGGCCGCACCGACGCCAGGATCGCGCTGGCGGCCGGAGCGAACACCAGCGCCATGCCGATCCCGCCCAGCGCCAGCGGCGCGATCAGCTGCACGTAGGGGGTGGTCGGCTCCTGCACGATCGCCAGCCAGGCCAGCGCCGTGCCCTGCAGGGCCATGCCCATCGCCATCAGCGGCCGCGGGCCGACGCGATCGATCAGCAGCCCGGCCAGCGGCGAGACGATCATCGGCGCCGCGGTCCAGGGGAGCGTGCGCAGGCCCGCCTGGAGCGGATCCAGCCCGCCGGCGATCTGGAAGAACTGCGACAGCAGGAAGATGGCGCCGAAGGACCCGAAGAACATCGCGAACGACACGCCGTTGGTGGTGCTGAAGCCGCGGGAGCGGAAGAGCGTCATCGGCAGCATCGGCGCGCGGGCGCGCAGCTCCCAGGCCACGAAGCCGATCAGCAGGGCGACGCCGACGACGAGGCTGCCCGTCACGGTCGTGCTGCCCCAGCCCAGCTCCTGCGAGCGGACGATCCCGAAGGTCAGCCCGAACAGCCCGGTGCCGGCCAGCAGCAGGCCCGGCAGGTCCAGCGTCCTGGTCGGGCCGTGCGACTCGGTCAGGCGGGCGAGGGCCAACGGCAGCAGCGCGACGCCGATCGGCACGTTCAGCCAGAAGATCCAGTGCCAGGAGATGCCCTGCACGACGGCGCCGCCGACGACGGGCCCCAATGCGACGCCCAGCCCGGTGACGCCGCCCCAGATGCCCAGCGCGGCGTTGCGGCGCTCGGCGGACACGGCTTCGCTGAGCAGCGTGAGCGTCAGCGGAGCGACCATCGCGGCGCCGGCGCCCTGGATGGCGCGAGCCGCGACGAGCGCGTCGATCGACGGCGCGAGCGCCGCGGCGGCGCTGGCCAGCGTGAAGACGCTGAGGCCGAAGACGAACATGCGCTTGCGGCCGAAGCGATCGCCGAGCGCGGCACCGGTGAGCAGGAGCACGGCGAAGGACAGCGTGTAGGCGTTGACGGTCCACTCCAGCGACTCCAGCGAGCCGCCGAGGTCCGCCCGGATCGACGGCAGCGCAACACCGACGACCAGGTTGTCCAGCGCGGTCATGAACAGCGCGATCGAGACGATCGCCAAGGTCCACCCGGCACGCGGGCGAGACGAGGTGGGCACGGGGGCCTCCTTCGGTGTGGTGTGTGATCGGTTACTCACTGAAGTGACAAAAAAAGAGAGGTTCAGCACGGACCCTTGTCGGCGAGCAGGGCGTGGGCCCACGCCTCGTCGACCTCGAAGGCGCCGATCGACGCCAGCACGTTCATCAGCATCCCGGTGCCGAACCAGGCTTGGATCGCCTCGTCCTCAGCGCCGGACTCCTGCTTGGCCAGCTCGTACAGCGACCGGTAGCCGTCGCGGGCGGCCGCGCGCACCACGGGGTCAGCGGCCGCGGCGTAGGTCTGCATCTGGAGGTGCAGCAGGCGCTGGTCGGGGTCCTGCAGCATCTCGCCGTACGCCTGGCCCATCGCGTCGAGCGGCGCGAGGCCGTCGGCGCGGCCCTGTCGGGCGGCCGCGCGGAACAGGTCGGCGGTCTGCGCGAAGCAGCGCTCCACACAGGCCACGAACAGGTCGAGCTTGGTGGGGAACAGGCGGAAGAGATAGGCCTGTGAGATGCCGGCCGCCTTGGCGATCTCGGTGGTCGGCGTCCCGTGGTAGCCGCGGGTCGCGAAGACGTGGGCGGCGGCCTGGAGGAGCTCCTCGCGGCGGACCTCGGCGGTGGACAGGGTGCGGGTGGTCATCGCCATGCAGGAGTGAGTATGCACTCACTCACCTGTCCTGTCAAGGACGCGAACCTGGATTCGGTGTCCGACTAAGGGGGTAGCTTGCCGCTCATGCGCGTGGGTCTCGTGCTCGGCGCCGGCGGCGTCGTCGGCGCGTCATGGCTGATCGGAGCGTTGGATGCGCTCGAGTCGGAAACCGGGATCGCCCCTGGCGATGCCTCGGTGGTCGTCGGCACGTCCGCCGGATCGGTCGTCGGATCGCTGGTCGCCGCGGGCATCCCGCCCGCGCTCCTGGCCGCCTACGCCTCGGGCGAGCCGCTGCGGGGCTTCGCCGATCTGGAGGAGGCGCTGTCCGAGCAGCTCGACGAGATCGAGCGCGAGAGCCCCGACCGCTTCCGCCTGCAGCTGGCGCTGCCGCCGATCGGTCCCGGCTCGTGGCGGATGGCGCTCTCCACGCTGCGTCATCCGATGCGCCACTCGCCCGCGGCCGTGGTGGGCGGCTGGCTGCCGCGTGGCGTGTTCTCGACCGCGCCGATCCGTGGGCTGGTGGATCGGCTCGTGGGGGACGAGTGGCCCGATCGCCTGCGCGTCGTGGCCTGCGACTACCGGTCGGGCAAGCGCATCGTGTTCGGTGGTGTCGATGCGCCCGCGGCCCGCGCGTCCGAGGCCGTCGCCGCCTCCTGCGCGATCCCCGGCTTCTACCACCCGGTGAAGATCGCCGGCCGCCGCTACGTCGACGGCGGCGTGTGCTCGGTCTCCAACCTCGATCTGCTCGCGCGCGAGGACATCGACGTGGCCATCTGTCTGAACCCGTCGTCCTCCACCGCGCACGGCCCGCGCACGCTGAGCCCGTTCGGCCAGGCCGCGGGCGTCATGCGCGGCGCCGCCCACAAGCGCCTGGAGGCCGAGACGCGCAAGCTCCGCGCCGCCGGCATCCAGGTCGTCAACATCGAGCCGTCCGCGGCCGACCTCGCCGTCATGGGCCACAACCTGATGTCCCGCGGCCGCCGCGCCGAGGTCACCGAGCAGGCCTACCGCAGCGTCGCCCGCTCCCTGCGCCGCCGCTCGCTGCCGGACTTCGACTTCAAGCCCGCAAAGCGTCGCGCCCCGCTTCGCCAGGCGGCGTAACGGGGCGCGAAAGAGGCGGGGGACCGAGGAATCGAACCTCGCTTTCCGGTTTTGGAGACCGGCGTCGTAGCCGATGGACCAGTCCCCCCGAACTCGGTGGCGGAGTGTATCGAGGCCTATCCGGCAGCCGCCCCGCTGGTCCCGAGGCGTTGCGTGTCAGGTTCGTTCCCTCTGCGGGCACGAACCTGACAAGCAACGCGATCGAGAGCGCGCAAGTTCCCCGCGGCGGGCGCGTTCTCGCTGGTCATGGGAACGGAACACGGAGTCTCGCGGCGGCGGTTCCTGGCCGGTGCGGGCGTCGGGGCGGTCGGCGTCGCGCTTCCGCGCGTTGCGCAGGCCCAGGCGGCCACGCCCGATGAAGCGGCCGCCAAGCAGGTCGATGTGGCGATCGTCGGTGCGGGCCTGACCGGCCTCACCGCCGCGCGCAAGCTCAAGGACCAGGGCCGCAGCGTCCACGTGATCGAAGCCGACAGCAGGGTCGGCGGGCGGGTGTGGACCGGCGCCGCGTCCGACGGCACGCCGCTGAACTACGGCGCCACGTTCATCGGCCCCGGACAGGACAAGATCGCCGCGCTGGCCGCCGAGCTCGGCGTGAAGACCTACGCGACGTACAACACGGGCAACAACGTTCTGTACTTCGACGGCAAGCGCAGCACCTACACCGGCACGGTGCCGCCGCTGGACCCGGCCACGCTGCTGGACGCGCAGCGCCTGATCCTCAAGATCAACCGCATGAGCCAGGAGATCGATCCGGCGGCGCCGTGGGCCGCCGCCAAGGCCGACGAGTACGACGGCCAGACGTTCGAGACCTGGAAGCTGGCCAACACGCCGCTGCCCGGTACGCGCAAGCTCTTGGACCTGGCCATCAACGCGCTGTTCAGCGTCGAGTCGCGCGACGTCTCGCTGCTGTTCGTCCTGTTCTACATCCGCTCCGCCGGCTCGCTGGAGCTGCTGGTCGACACGGCGGGCGGCGCGCAGGAGCGCCAGTTCGCCGGCGGCAGCCAGCAGATCCCGATGGCGCTGGCCAAGCTCGTCGGGCTCGGGCGGGTGACCACCGGCTCGCCGGTGCGCAAGATCATCACCGCCAACGGCGCCACCACGGTGGTCAGCGACCTGATCACCGTGCAGGCCAAGCGCGTGATCGTCGCCGTCCCGCCGACGATGGCCACGCGGATCGAGTACCAGCCCGGGCTGGCCGCGCGCAAGGACCAGCTCTACCAGCACCTGCCGTTCGGCTCGATCGGCAAGGCGATCGCCGTGTACCCGACCGCGTTCTGGCGCGACGCTGGCCTGACCGGGCAGGCGACCAGCGACCAGGGCCCGATCAACGCGACGTTCGACATCTCACCCGACGGCGGCAAGCCCGGCGTGATGATGGGCTTCATCGACGGCCAGGACGCGCGTGACTTCAGCCAGCTCAGCGCCGAGCAGCGACGCTCGGCCTGCCTGTCGCAGTTCGCCACCTACTTCGGTGACGCGGCGCGCTCGCCCCGCGAGTACCAGGACATCCTGTGGGACGAGCAGCCGCTGCATCGCGGCTGCCCCGTCACCGTTCCCGGCCCGGGCGTCCTGACCGGCTACACCGACGCGCTGCACGCATCCGACGGAGCGATCCACTTCGCCTCCACGGAGACCGCCACCGTGTGGGCGGGCTACATGGACGGCGCGGTGCGCGCCGGCGAAGCGGTCGCCGATGTCGTCGGGCGGCAGCTCTGAGTCAGTCCTCCTCGGCCTCGAGCTCCTCGATCGCCGCCTGCTCGTCGAGGTCGTAGCCGGGGTTGCCGGTGCGGTGGTCCTCACCGAAGTCCTCGACCTCGTCGGCGGCGGGGTCGTCAAACAGGTCGTCGTCATCGTCGGGGCGCATGGACGCGATGCTACCCCCGCGCGGGACGCGTACGCTGCCCGACGATGAGCTCGCGGATCTTCGCTGACGACCTGCTCGCCGGACAGGTGATCCTGATCACCGGCGGCGGCACCGGCCTGGGCCGCGCGGCGGCCGCGGAGCTGGTGGCCTGCGGCGGGTCGGTGGTCATCTGCGGCCGACGCGAGGAGGTGCTCCAGGAGGCCGCCGCCGAGCTCGGCGACGGCTGCTCGTGGGTGGCCGGCGACATCCGCGACGGCGACGACGCGGCCCGGATCATCGAAGCGGTGCTGCAGCGCCACGACCGCCTCGACGTGCTGGTCAACAACGCCGGCGGCCAGTACTTCGTGCCCGCCGAGTCGATCGCGCTGAAGGGCTGGCAGGCGGTCAGCCGGCTGAACGTCGGCGGCACGCTGCTGATGACCCGCGAGGCGGTCGAGCGCGGGTTGCGCCCGGCCGGCGGCGGGATGGTCGTCAACGTGACGCTGTCGCCGCATCACGGCCTGGCCGGGATGACGCATTCGAGCGCGGCTCGCGCCGCCGTCGAGGGCGCGACCCGCGAGCTGGCCGCCGAACTGGAGGCCGACGACATCGGCGTCGTCGCGGTGGCCGCCGGCCACTACCGGACCGACGCGATGAGCAAGTACCCGCCCGAGGTGCAGGCCTCGGTCGACTTCAGCGTCCCGCTCGGTCGGATGGGCGAGCCCGAGGAGCACGCCTGGCTGATCGCGCTGCTCGCGTCGCCTCTGGGACGGCGCCTCAGCGGCTCGGTCGTGACCCTCGACGGCGCCCGCGACAACTGGTTCGGCCCGTGGCCACCCACCGGTCTGACCGAGCGCACGGGTGAGGTTCCGACCGAGGAGCGCAAACCTCGCCCGGCCGACCGCTAGGATCCCTCCCGGAGCTCGCGCCCGCGGGCGAAGTGTTGTGGTTGCACAGGAGCCTTCCAAGCTCTTAGGGCGGGTTCGATTCCCGTCGCCCGCTTTGTATCTACGGGGAGTGGCGCAGTCTGGTAGCGCACCCGGCTGGGGGCCGGGCGGTCGCAGGTTCAAATCCTGTCTCCCCGATCAACGAAAAGGCCTGCATATGCAGGCCTTTTCTGATTACCGAGGCCGTGATGCGCTCGCGGGAGCGCGTGTTCCGCCACGGATGGGATCGTGCGCGTATAGGCAAATCGCACCGGTGGCGCGGGCGTAGCGTCCCGCGCATGTCGAAGCCGATCCAACCATTCACCGTCGCCGCGGTGCACGCGGCGTCCGAGTTCCTCGACCTCGACGCCAGCGTCGAGAAGGCCTGCCGGCTGATCGGCGAGGCCGGGGAGGCGGGCGCGCGGCTGGTCGTGTTCCCGGAGTCGTTCCTGCCGGGCTATCCGTTCTGGATCTGGACGCACACGCCCGCCCAGAGCGCTCCGCTCTTCGCGGAGCTGTTCGGTCAGTCGGTCGAGCTGCCCAGCGACGCGACGCGACGCATCGGTCAGGCGGCGCGTGACGCGCATGCCTGGGTCTGCATGGGCATCAACGAGCGCGACGGCGGGACGCTCTACAACACGCTGGCCTGGTTCGATGACCAGGGTCGGCTCGTCGCGCGCCACCGCAAGCTGCAGCCGACGAACGTCGAGCGCACGATCTGGGGTCGCGGCGACGGGCGGGACGTGTTCGTTCTGGACACCGACATCGGCCGCCTGGGCGGGCTGATCTGCTTCGAGCACACGATGGACCTCAACCGCTACGCGCTGACCGCGCTCGGTCAGCAGGTCCACGTATCGGCGTGGCCGGCGATCTCGGCGATGACCGCCGACCCCAACTCGAGCAACTTCGACAACATGACCGAGACCGCGATCAAGTACCACGCGATGGCCGCGCAGGTGTACGTCGTGTGCGTCCAGAGCCGCATCGACGAGGGTGCGATCGAGCGCATCGGGCTGACCGGCCAGGACGACAAGATCCGCGTCGGCGGCGGGCTCTCGGCGATCGTCGCGCCGAACGCGACCTACGTCGCCGGCCCGCACCGCGACGACGAGGCGATCCTGTACGGCGAGATCGACCTCGGCATGATCGCCTTCGCGAAGTTCTTCGCCGACTCCGCCGGGCACTACGCGCGGCCGGACGTCTTCTCGTTCGGCATCGACACCCGCGCCCAGACCCCGATCACCGGCGCGCCCGGCGGCGGCGTCGACCGGCTCACCGTCCTGGGCGCACCCGAGGAGACCGTCGACGGAGAGATCGCCGGCGAGTACGAGCCGCGCCTGCTGACCGCGCCCTCGGCCGAGGGTTGAGCTGACCGGTACCGTGCGCGATACGGCGCTCCTGCTCGACACCCGCAGCGTGGCGGCACCCGACCGGCGCGAAGCGTGGGCCGAGGTCCACGCCCGCGCGCTGTTCCCCCTGTCGATCGAGTTCACGCGCGCGTCCGCGTTCGTGGGCCGGGCGGAGGCGCAGGTGTTCGGCGAGGCGTCGCTGTTGCGATTTCGCGGACAGGCGTCGACCGTGCACCGGACCCCGCGGATGATCCGTCGCGCCGACCCGGACCACGTGGTGGTCGCGCTCGCGCTGGACGGTGACTGCGTCGTCTGTCAGGGCGGCCGCCGGACGACGTTGCGGCCCGGAGATCTCACGACCTGGGAGAGCTCGCAGCCGTTCGCGGTGCCCCATCGCGATGCGTTCGACCTGCTCCTGGCCAGCATCCCACGGGACCGGGTGGCCAGCGGCGGGCCGACCGCCACCCGCGCTGACGGCCCGGCGGCCCGCGCCGATGCCGCCTTCCTGCGCGCGCTGTGGCGGGCCGATCCGGCGACGCGACGCGACCCCGGCGAGATCGTCGAAGCGCTGGCCCGCACGGCGCGGAGCGTGCAGGCCGCGGGCGCAGGGCGGTTTCTCCCACCGGCGGCGACGCCCGCGATGCTGTCGCTCGTCGTGCGGGCGGACATCGAGGCACGGCTGGGCGACCGGCGACTGTCGCCGTCGACGCTGGCCCGGGCTCATGCCGTGTCGGTGCGTCACCTCCAGGCCGTGTTCGCGGCGGAGGGCGACACGGTGTCGGGCGTGATCCGGGGCCGCCGGTTGGCGCGGGCCCGCGCGGACGTTCGCGATCCGCGGTTGGCGCACCTGTCGATCGGGCGCATCGCCGACCGGTGGGGGTTCATCAGCCACGCGCACTTCAGCCGCGCGTACCGGTCGGCCTTCGGCTGCAGTCCGCGTGCGGAGCGGCGCGGGTCGACCGCGGGTTAACGCCCTGCGGGCCCGAGCCCGTCGACCGTGAGCGCCAGCACCCGCACGGCGGCGGCGGCGCGGGAGGCGGCGTCCGGCGTGCGCTGCATCGCGCCGCGGGCCATCAGGAGCACGAGGAAGACGTCGTCGACGGAGGCGTCGCGGCGCAGCGTGCCGGCGGCGATGGCCGCGCGCAGCGGGCCCTGCAGCAGGCCGGCCAGGCGCTCGCGTTCGCGTTCCAGGCGGGAGCCGGCGCACACGTCCTCGCGGGCCAGGTCGGCCAGCGCGTAGGTCTGCACGGTGCCCTCGATGAGGGCGCGCAGCAGGAGGAAGAACGCGTCCGGGTCGCCGTCGTGCGCGGCGGCCAGCAGCGACAGGCGGTCGACCTGCTCGGCCAGGATGTCGGCCGCCAGCGCGCTGCGGTTGGGGAAGTGGCGGTACAGCGTGCCCTGGCCGACGCCGGCCCGGCGGGCGATCTCGCACATCGGCACGTCGGCGGACTCGGCGAACAGCTCGCGCGCGGCCGCGAGGATCGCCGCGCGGTTGCGCCGGGCGTCCTTGCGCTGCGGTTCGGCCTCGACCCCGGTCTCCACGGGAGGCAGCGTACACGTTGTGCGATCCCGCACATGGGATGGTCAAGGAATCGGGACGATCATCAAGTCTGCTTAAATCTGAGGCGGCGGACAGGACTGTCCGTTTTGACCCAGAGGACGTTGCTGATGCGCCAAGGACCACTCGCAGGCCGTTACCCCGCCGTCGCGGCGATGGTGATGCTCGCGCTGATCCCGTTCCTGGCGCTGTCGGCCGCGCTGGACCCGCTGTCGCCGATCATCATGAGCGACCTGCACATGAGCGCCCAGACGATGAGCCTGGGCGTGGGCATGGGCAACGCCGCCTACGCGGTGGGCACGGTCCTGGCCGTGATGCTCGCGCAGCACCTGCCCCAGCGCCGCGTGCTGCTCGTCTACGCGGTGATGCTGCTGTTCGGCTCGATCCTGGCCGCGTCGGCCCAGAACGCGGGGATGTTCATCGCCGGCCACGTGATCCAGGGACTGTCGACCAGCCTGCTGCTGATCGCCGCGGTGCCGCCGCTGGCCATCGGCTTCCCGAAGGACAAGCTGCGCGACACCGCCGTCGTGATGAACATGTGCATCTTCGGCGCCGTGGCGCTCGGGCCGTTCATCGGCGGGCTGCAGGCCAACTCCGACGCCTGGCGCCCGCTGTTCTGGATCGTCGCCGCGATCTCCGCCGCGGCGTTGGCGCTCGTGGTCCTGACCTTCGAGGACGCGCCGCCGGCCAACCCCGACTCGCCCCGCGACCTGCCCGCGCTGGGCCTGGCCGCGGTGGGCTGCGCCGCCGCGTTCTTCGGCGTCTCCGAGCTGACCAGCCACAGCTTCCTGTCGGTCGAGGTGATCGTGCCGCTGGTCGGCGGCCTGGCGGCGATCGCCGTGCTGATCACCTACCAGTACGTCGCGCCGCGCCCGCTGCTCAACGTGCGGATGCTGCTGAACAGCACGATCCCGGTGGCCGGCGTCGTCGTGGCCCTGTTCGCCGCCGCCGCATCGGTGTCGGCGACCGTGCTCACCGCCGGCGCGCTGGCCGACCGCTACAGCCCGCTGCACATCGGCATCCTGTACCTCCCCGAGGTGGCCGGCGCCATCATCACCGCGTTCGCGTTCGGCGCGGTCATCACGCGCAAGTCGATGCACTACCTGCCGCTGGTCGGCATGGCCTTCCTGGCCGCGGGGATCCTGGTCTTCCGCATCCAGGTGCCCTCGACCGAGGCGCTGACGCTGCTCGGCGCCGGGCTGACCGGCATCGGCCTGGGGGCGACGGTGGCGCCCGCGCTCTTCGTGGCCGGCTTCTCGCTGCCCTCGGCCAACCTGCAGCGCGTGTTCGCGATCGTCGAGCTCCTGCGCGCGGTGGCCGCGTTCATGATCGCGCCGATCTTCGTCCACTTCGCCGCCACGGTGGGCAGCAGCCCGGCCGAGGGCGTGGGCATCGCGCTGTGGATCGGGCTGGGCCTGGCGGTGTTCGGCGCGCTGGCCGGCGTCGCCCTCTACGCGGTCGGCGGTGCGCGACCGCAGCCGCCGGACATCGACACGTTCCTGCAGGGCGAGCGGCCCGCGTGGTACTCGCCGCCGCTGCTGGCCAAGCTGCGCGGACGCCCCGCGCTGGGCCGGCCCATGACCGAAAGCGGGGACTGACATGGCCTCCACCGCCGCACCGGTGCTCCTGGCCTACGACGGCTCTGCGCTGGCCCAGCGTGCGATCGAGCAGGCCGGGCGCCAGCTCGTCCCGGGCCGCGAGGCCGTCGTCGTCTGCGCCTGGCAGCCGGTCGACGTCGGGTTCGTCCCGGTGGCCGAGCAGCACTTCGACGCCCAGGACGCGACCGCGGTCCAAGCGGCGGCCGAGGCGACCGTCGCGCAGGGCGTGGCGCTGGCCGAGCAGGCCGGCTTCCGTGCGCGCGGCACGACGGTGAACGCCTCGCCGACCTGGAAGGGCATCTGCGAGATCGCCGACGCCTGCGGCGCCGACCTGATCGTGCTCGGCGCCCACCGGCGCAGCGGCATCCTCGGGCACCTGCAGGGCAGCGTCAGCGAGGCCGTCGCGCATCACTCGCCGCGCGCCGTGCTGATCGTGCCCGCGCCGGACGCGTCGTAGCGCGGGCCGAGGGCGTAGGGTGGCCCGCAATGACGCCCTACACGATCCGGCCCCTGCGCGAGAGCGACCGGGCGACCTGGCAGCCGCTGTGGGAGCAGTACCTGCGCTTCTATCGAACCGAGCTGTCGCCCGAGGTCTACGACGCGACGTTCGCGCGGCTGTGCGATGTCGATGGCGACATGCTCGGGCTCCTGGCCGTCGATGCCCACGGCGCCGCGGCCGGCCTGAGCCACCTGATCTTCCACCCCACCGGGTGGGCGATCGAGCCGTCGTGCTACCTGCAGGACCTGTACGTGGACCCCGACCGGCGCGGCTCGGGTCTGTCCACGCGCCTGTTCGACGCGATCTACGCGGCCGCGCGCGGGCGCGGGGCGACCAGCGTGTACTGGCACACACAGCAGTTCAACGGGGCGGCGCGCTCGCTGTACGACACGGTGGGCCGGCTGTCCTCGTACATCATGTACTCACACGACCTCTGACGGATCCAGCGCCGCGGCGGCGCCGGACACGCGCAGCTCGGGCCGGTCGGCCGCGATCTCGACCTCGATGCGGCTGGGGCGCCCCATGTCCACGCCCTGGAGGATCGTGATGCGCGCCGGCGCCGAGACGGCGCCGGCAGCGCGCAGGTAGGCGCCGACGGCCGCCGCGGCGGCGCCGGTGGCCGGATCCTCGACCACGCCGCCCACGGGGAACGGGTTGCGGGCGTGGAACGTCGTCGCGTCCTCGCGCCACAACAGGGCGACGGTGATCAGGTCGCGGGCCAACATGAACGCCCGCAGGCCGTCGAAGTCATAGGACAGATCGGCGAGCCGCTCGCGGGTGGCGGCGGCGATCACCAGGTGGCGCGCGCCGGCGTAGCTCAGGGCGGGGGTCAGCTGGGGGTCCAGGTCCGCGCGCGACCAGCGCAGCAGCCCCAGCGCCGCGTCGAGATCCGCGGCGCTGACCGGCTCGACGGCGGGCGCGACGCTGGTCAGCGTCGCCGCGCCCTCGCGGACCGCCACCGGAACCTCGCCCGCGCGCGTGCGAAAGACCCAGTCCCCGTCGCCGATCGCCACGGCCGACGCGATCGTCGCGTGGCCGCAGAACGGCACCTCGAGGTCCGGGCTGAAGTAGCGGACGTCGTAGACGCCGCCGCCGGCCGGCGTCAGGAACGCCGTCTCGGAGAACCCGACGTCGCGGGCGATCTGCGCCATCTGCGCGTCGCTCAGCGCCGACGCGTCGAGCACGACGCCGGCGGGATTGCCGCCTTCACCGTGGTCGGTGAAGGCGGCCATCCGCAGGATCTCGGGATCGGGCGCCACGCGCCCGATCGTACCGAGCTAGTAGTCCTCGGCCACGGGATCATCGCTGGGCTTGAAGAACCGGGCCAGCTGGATGCTCAGCTCGTACAGGAACACGAGCGGGGCCATCAGGACGAGCATGGTCACGGGGTCGGTGCCCGGCAGAAGCATGGCCACGACGGCGCAGGCCACGTAGGCGTAGCGACGGTTCTTGCGCAGCTGCTCGACGGTGATGACGCGCAGCCGGGTCAAGGCCAGGATGCCCACGGGTATCTGGAACACCAGACCCGTGGCCAGCAAGGTCATGGCCACGAACTTGTAGTAGTCCTTGGCCTGGACGAGGACGTTGAACTCGTCGGTGTTGAAGTTCTGCAGGAACCGCACCGCGGCCGGGAGGACGAGCACGTAGCCGAAGGCCACGCCGCCGGCGAACAGGATCGGCACCATCGAGATCAACGGGATCGCGGTGCGTCGCTCCTTGGGCGACAACGCGGGCACGATGAACGCGTACAACTGGTACAGGATCAGCGGCATCGCCAACAGCAGGGCGAACATGCCGGACACCGCCAACGTCATGGTGAACGGCTCGCCGATCCCGAGGGTCACGGGCTTGGCGCCCTCGACCTTGTCGGGCACGTTCTCGATCGCCACGTTGAGCTGCGCGACACGCGCAGCCATCGCGGAACGGGCCTGGGCTGACAACCCGGAACCGGGAGCGGCCAGCGCGGCCGCGGTGTCCCGGTCGGAGATGGCCAGCGCCTTCAGCGACTTCTGCGTCTGGGCCAGCTCACCCGCGGTGCCCTCGCCCTTGGCGATGCGCTTCTGGGTCTGGGATTCCAGCGGGTGGTTGACGACGCTGAGCAGCGCATCGTTCTGCCACAGGCAGAGCCCGAACGCCACGACAACCGCCGCCAGGCAGATGATCAGGCGCGTGCGCAGCTCGTCGAGATGTCCGACGATGCTGAGCCGCTCGTCATACCCGAGCGGTGAGCGCAGTGCGTTGGTGGCCATGGCGGCGGCGCCCCTGTCCTACGAGTGGGCGACGGGCTCGCGCACGGGCTGCGGCGCGGGCGTCGGCGTCGCGTCGGCCTGGGCGGCCGTCAGCGTCGCCGGCTGGACGTCGTCGTCCTTGTCGTCGCCGGTGATCGAGCCCTTGAACTCGCGGATGCCACGCCCGACCGAGCGCCCGACCTCGGGCAGCTTCTTCGGGCCCAGGATCAGCAGGGCGATGACCAGCACGATGATCAGTTCCATGGGGCCGATGTTGGGCATCTGGCCCTCCTTTCGAGGTCGACGCGGGTCCGGGGTGGACGGGCGCCTGCTTGTGAAGTACTGCGCGTGGCGGCGGCCATCCGGATCAACCGGGACCGCCGCCAGCGCGGTGGAGCAACTAGCCGGTGATGAAGCCGGTGCCCTTGACGGCCGCGAGGACCGTCTTCATGGACAGGGGCTTGTCGAACGGGCCGTTGGGGGTGATGCCGTTGGCGCCCGACAGCTGGTTGGTGTTGATGATCGTGGCGATCGCGGCCGCGTGGCGGGCCTCGACGGTCAGGATCGATGCGGCGGCGCCGAGCAGGGCCGGGGTCTTGATCTTGCCGGCCTGGCCGAGGTAGGCGCCGACGCCGGTGTTCTCCAGCGTGAACGCGGTCTTCTGGAACGTGGTCTGGTCGGTGACCGAGGCGCCGAAGTCGAACGTCGGCTTCTTGACGGCCTTGGAGCCGAGCGCCTTCTTCAGCGCGGTCACGTGTGCGGCCTCGTCGGCGGCCACGAGGGCGGCGAATGCGCCGAGGGGGCCGTCCTTGATGTTGTTCTTGGCCTGGGCGTAGAACTCGGCCTCGAGGTACTCCAGCGTCAGCGCGTAGTTGAGGATCGCGATGTCGCTCTTGGGGGTGGCGCCGAACGCCATGCTCGGCAGTCCGCCGCCCAGGAGGGCGCCGGCACCGGCCAGACCGGCAGCGCCGATCCCGGCACGGCGCAGGAACGCGCCGCGGGTGTGGTTGTCGAGCTTGCTGCCGGTCTCGGCCAGCGCGCCGTCTGCATCAAACTGCTCGAGATCGACCATGTCATGGGATGCCATGTGAAGAGCTCCTCTCGTCGGTTGAGTTGTCGGTTGTTGCGCGTTGCCGCTCGCTTTCGGATCAGAGTGGGGGATTGGGAATCGACCGATTCGGATAACCGTTGGCGGGGTGGGGGTACGTGCGTCCCAAAGCCCCGACCAAGCTGGCGCAGCACCGCTCGATCGCGGCCCTGCGGGGATGCGTGACCATTGCGCCAACATCGGGTCCGTCGTGATCTGGCACCGCGGAACTCAGCGCAACCCCTGTGAATTCCACACGATGGGAGGCACAGGATGGAAGACTCGATCACGCTGTCCGAGCTGGATCGCGACGAGGCGATCCGCTCGGCAGAACATGAGGCGCAGGAGGCGGTCGCGCAGGGTGGACACACCCGCTCGTCGTTCCTGGTCCGCGGCGGAGCGCTGCTCGGCGGAGGCCTCGCGCTGGGGTCGATCCCGCTGGCGCTGGCCGGCGCCCAGGGCGGTCTGAGCAAGACCGACAAGAAGATCCTCAACTACGCGCTGACGCTCGAGTACCTCGAGTCGGCGTTCTACGCGGAGGCGATCGCCAGCGGCAAGCTCAGCGGCGAGACGCTGGTGTTCGCGCAGACCGCCGGTGGTGACGAGGCCGCGCACGTGGCGGCGCTCAAGCAGACCCTCGGCTCCGACGCGGTGGCCGAGCCGAAGTTCGACTTCAAGGGAACCACGGACGCGATGGACTCGTTCCTCGACACCGCGAAGGTGCTCGAGGACACGGGAGTTGCGGCCTACCAGGGCCAGGGTCCGGAGATCCAGGCCGACGCCGTGCTCACCGCGGCCGCGGCGATCCTCGCCGTCGAGGCGCGTCACGCCGCGTGGGTGACGGACATCATCGGCGGCGGCAAGGGCCCACTGCCCGCGCCGGACGCCTTCAGCAAGCCCATGTCGATGTCCGCGGTGCTCGACGCCGTCAAGGGCACCGGCTTCATCAAGTCCTGAGGAGGCCGACACCATGAGCAACATCATTCGACCGACCCTGCACGAGCTCGATCGCGACGGGGCGATCGCCGAGGCCGCGTCCCGGGTCGACCCGGTCACCCGCGGCGCGTTCCTGCGCCGGGCCCTGGCCATCACCGGCGGCGCCGTCGCGGTGGCCGCGGTGCCGGGTGGGTTCGCGGCGAGCTCCGCGTTCGCCCAGAGCTCCAGCGACATCGACATCCTCAACTACGCGCTCACGCTCGAGTACCTGGAGGCGGCCTTCTACAAGGAGGCCAACGCCAAGGCCGGCCTCAAGGACCAGCTCAAGCGGTTCGGTGAGACGGTGGGCGAGCACGAGGACGCGCACGTCGCCGCGCTGGAGAAGGCGCTGGGGTCGAAGGCGGTCAAGAAGCCGTCGTTCGACTTCAAGGGCACGACCTCGGATCCCGACACGTTCGCCACGACGGCCAAGACCCTCGAGGACACCGGCGTCTCGGCCTACCAGGGGCAGGCCACGAACATCAAGAACAAGGACATCCTGGCCACGGCGCTGACGATCCATCCGGTCGAAGCGCGGCACGCCGCCTGGGTGACCTCGATCCTGGGGAACGGCAGCGGCTCGCCGTCGCCCTCTCCGACGCCGCTGAACCCGGCGCTGACCATGGACCAGGTGCTGGCCGCGGTGCAGGCCACCGGGTTCATCTCGACCGCGTCCTCGGCCGAGGGTGGCTCGTCGGTCAGCGGTCAGCCCGCGATGACCGGCTGAGTCATGCGCCGGGTCGTCGTCGGCGTACTTGTCGTCCTGATCGTCGCTGCCGGGACCTTCGTCCTGCGCGGCGCGATCAGTGGCGACGGGGGCAGCAACCGGTCGGGTGGCGGCGGCGGGGGCGGTACGCCCTCCGCCGCTGCGCTGCCCGAGCCGGTCGGCGGCTCGACGGACTTCTCGCCGGACGCCGCGGCCGCCGATCCCGGCCGCGGCACGGCGGTCGTCGCGCGCGGACGGGCGGCATCGGTGCCGGTCTATGCCAGCCCGGATGACGCGCGCCCGCAGCGGCGGATCACGCGTCGCACCGTGGAGGGCCACCGCCTGCCGGTCGTCTTCCGCGTGCTGCGCCGTCAGGGGAACTGGCTGCGCGTGGACGTGCCCGTCCGCGCCCGCGACCAGCGCGCCTGGGTGCGCGCGTCGAGCGTGCGCCTGCAGACCACGCCGTACCGCGTCGTGATCGAGCTGCGCAAGCACCGGCTGATCGCCTACGACCGCAAGCGCGTGATCGCCCGCGCGGAGATCGGCGTCGGGCGGTCGGTGACGCCGACGCCCAAGGGCACCTACTTCATCACCGACCTGCTCAAGCCACCGGACCCCGACGGCTTCTACGGTCCGTACGCGTTCGGGCTGTCGGCCTACTCGCCCGTGCTGACCAGCTTCGCCGGCGGCGACGGCCAGGTCGGCATCCACGGCACCAACGCGCCCAGCGCGCTGGGCAGCGACGTCTCGCACGGCTGCATCCGCGTGCGCAACGCGGTCATCCGCAAGCTCGCGGGCGAGCTGCCGCTGGGGACGCCGGTGCGCATCCGCGCCTGACGTCCCCCAGCGCGGCGCCGGCTACTCGGCGAACTGCCCGATCTTCGTGAAGTGCTCGCGGGCCACCTCGAGCGACGGGAACGACTCCATCATCGAGTCGGGCATCACGACGTTGCGGAAGTACGTCGTCGGGCCTTCGGTCGGGAGGTGATCCGGCGGGACCCAGTCGGGCATGTAGTTCTGCCAGCCACCCGAGTTGATCTCGATGCGGATGCCGCCCGGCTCGCGCACGTACAGGTACTGGATCTCGTCCATGCCGTGGATGCCCGGACCGAACTCCAGCGGCGTGTCGTTGGCCAGGAAGATGTCGGCCGCGCGCTCGACGTCGAGCTTCTGGTCGACGCGGAAGGCGACGTGGTTCAGGCGGCCGCGGGCGAACGGAGCATCGGGCACGAGTGCGAGGTCGTGGGTCGAGCGGATCGCGTTGCAGGTCAGCGTCGAGAACATGGGGACGCCGGGCTCCGGGGTGATCGACGCGGTGTGCCGATGGCCGAGGTTGGCCTTGTAGAACGCGATCTCCTCCTTGAGCTGCGGCGCGTTGATCGTCACGTGGTCGATGTAGCGCGCGGCGGCGCCGCGGCCCGTGTACTTCTGCGGGCGCGACTGCATGTCGGTCTGCAGCTCGGGCGGCGCCTCGTACAGGTCGGTCTCCCAGAAGACCTCGTTGACGTGGCCCATGGGCGCGCGGAAGCGGAACGAGCGGCCGTGGCCGACCGAATCGTCCACCCAGCCCAGGCCCTCGGTCAGCGCCGGGTCGATGCGCTGGGCGATGGTGTCGACGTCGGCCGGGCCGTACGTGCGCCAGCCGATGTGGTCCAGCGTGGACTCCGGGCCCTCGGTGAGCACCAGGGTGTGGTGCAGGTAGTCGCCCCAGCCGCGCAGGTAGGCCGACTGCCCTTGTTGCTCGGTCAGCTCCAAGCCGAGCACGTTGACGAACCAGTCCAGCGACTCCTGCGGCTTGGGGCTGGTGATCTCCGCGTGCGCCAGCTGGGACAGAAGCACGTCAGTCATACCGATTCTCTCCTCGATTAACCGAATCCAAGTTCGAGTTCCAAGATTAGGGCGCGGCTCGGACCGCTGTCAAGGCACGCCACCGCCCGAGCGCTTTTCGCGCCGAGGTGCATCTCGGTCCCGCTGACCGAGACTCAGATGCGGCTCGAGCGTCGGTCAGAGGAGGTCGGCGACGACGGCGAGCTGCTCGGCCGCCGGCCGCGCGTGCTCGAACGGCATCAGCTGCAGCGTCCCGGTGCCGATCGCGCGGAACGCGTCGAGGCGGTCGCGCACACGGTCGGCCGGACCGACCAGCGCGAGCAGGTCGACGAGCGCGTCGGGCACCGCGGCGATCGCCTCGTCGCGGCGGCCGGCCAGGTAGTGCTCCTGGACCGTCCGGGCCGCGTCGGCGAACCCGTAGCCGGCGGCCGCCGCGTTGTACGGGTTGGCGCCGGGTGCGCCCATCGCGCCCACGTACAGGGCGACGTGCGGGCGGACCGCGTCGCGCGCGCCGGCCAGGTCGTCGTCCAGGCAGAGCGGGACGCAGGGGGAGACGTCGAAGGCCTCGCCCAGCGCGCGCCCCGCGCGCGCCCCGCCCTGCTCCAACGCGGCCCGCGCGGCGCCGAAGTGCTCGGGCACGACGAACATCCCCAGCCATCCGTCGCCGATCTCGCCGGCCAGCGCGATCGCCCGCGGCCCCAGCCCGGCCAGCAGGATCGGCACGCGCTCCTGCACCGGCGCGATGGTCAGCCGCAGCGGCCCGCCGCCGACGCGCTCGCGGGCCAGCACCTGGCGCACGGTGGCGACGTACTCGCGCATGCGGGTCAGCGGCCGCGCGTGGTCGACGCCGTGCCAGGTCTCGCTGACCAGCGCGTTGGACGCGCCGAGCCCCACGCGCACGCGCCCGCCCGACAGCCGATCCAGCGTCGCGGCGGTCATGGCGGTCATCGCCGCCGAGCGCCCCGGCAGCTGCAGGACGGCCGAGCCCAGCCCGATCCGCGACGTGCCCGCGGCCAGCCAGGCCAGCACGGTCGCGGCGTCGGAGCCGTAGGCCTCGCCGATCCACACGGAGTCGAGGCCGTTGGCCTCCGCGGACTGGGCCAAGGCGGTCAGCGCCGCCGGATCGGGACCATGGTTGGAGAGCGGGGAGAGCGTCAGGCCGAGGCGCATGGGCAGAAGTATGACATTCGCGTTGGACCGGACGTACAAGGACCATGGCCGATGATTCGGCGCTTTGATGCTGGCAATACGAGGCGTCGCTGTCTAAAGTCAGACTCATGTCGACTCGCCCCAAGATCCTGGACGGACCCAACCAGTTCAAGCTCGCCGCGTTCGGCTTCAACATGCGCGGCGGCCTGACCATGACGAAGATCCCCGGAACGGTCGAGGCCGACTGGGACCAGAGCCTGCGCATCGCGCTGGCGGCCGAGCGCGCCGGCCTGGACGCGGTCATCCCCGTCGACCGCTGGCGCGGTTTCGGCGGCGAGACGAACTTCAACGGCGAGTCGTTCGACACGCTCACCTGGGCCGCCGGCCTGGCCGCGGCGACCAGCGAGATCGACGTGTTCGCGACGTTCGCGATGCCCACCGCGCACCCGATCCGCATGGCCAAGGCGATCGCCACGCTGGACCACATCTCCGGCGGGCGCTTCGGCATCAACTTCGTCGCGGGCTGGAACCCGCACGAGGTCAGCATGTTCGGCGTCGACCAGCGCGACCACGAGGGCCGCTACGCCTACGCCGACGAGTTCGTGACGCTGCTCAAGCAGCTGGCGGCGTCGACCGAGGCGTTCGACTTCCACGGCGAGTTCTTCGACATCCCGTCGGCCTACTCGCAGCCCGGGCCGCTGCAGGACCCCTACCCCGTTGTGATGGCCGCCGGCGTCAGCCCCCGCGGGCGCGACTTCGCCGCCAAGCACGCCGACGTCAGCTTCATCGCGGTCGACACGCTGGACCGCGCCCGCTCGATGGTCAGCGAGACGAAGGCCAACGCGCGCGACGCCTACGGTCGCGACCTGCGCGTGTTCACCGCCTGCCAGATCGTCTGCGCCGACACCGAGCAGGAGGCGCGCGACTTCTACGACTACTACGTCCACCAGAACGGCGACTGGGACGCGTGCCGCAACCTGATGGACATCTACGCGGTCAACAGCGGCGCGGGCGCCGTGTTCGAGCGCAACGAGATGGCCGAGCGCACCGTGGCCGGCTGGGGCGGGCGCGCGATCGTCGGCACCCCGGAGATGATCGCCCAGGAGTTCATCGACATGGCCGAGGTGGGCCTGGACGGGACGACCCTCTCGTGGGTCAACTACGAGGAGGGCATCGGCCTGTTCGCCGAGCAGGTGCTGCCGCTGCTCGAGCAGGCGGGGCTGCGCGTCCCGGTGGGCACGCCGGCGGCCTGAGCGCCGCCCGGCCCGGGCCGGCCGCTCAGATCGAGCGGCCGGCGCGATGGCCTTCGAGGATCGCCATGTCCAGGTGCCGCGGGGCCACGCAGTCGCCGACCGCGATCACCTGCAGGTCCGCGCGAGCCTGCAGCGGGGCCAGCAGCGCGTCGTTGGCCACCGCCTGACCGCAGACCACGACGGCATCGACGCCGTCGAGCGTGCGGCCCGGTCCGCCGAAGGTGTCGGCCAGCTCGACGCGGCCGCCGGGGAGGACCTCGGCCAGCGCGGTGTTGGGCGACAGGCGCGCGCCGCGCCGGCTGACCAGCTGCATCAGCCGCGCCCACGCCGTGCCGCCGACGTGCAGCCCGACCTGGGGCAGCGGCGTCACCAGCTCGACGTCGCGCCCGGCGTCCAGCAGGAAGTCGGCCACCGCCAGCGCCTGCACGTGCCCTTCGTGGTCGACGACCAGCACCGTCCCGTCGCCGTCGGGCAGGCGCCCGTCGAGCACGTCCCAGCTGGTCAGCGCGCCGGGCGCGCTGGGCGTCGAGCCGGTGGCCAGCACGACCACGTCGACGTCCAGGCCGGCGATGTCGTCGGGCGCCAGCTCGGCGCCCAGCGAGACGTCGACGGCCAGGCGCTCGAGCAGGTCGATGCGGTGGGCGATGACCTTCGCCACCTCCTGGCGCGAGGGCGGCCGCGAGGCGAAGCGCAGTTGCCCGCCGAGCTCGGCGCCGCGCTCGATCAGGCGCACCCGGTGACCGGCCTGGGCGGCGACGACCGCCGCCTCCATGCCGCCGGGGCCGCCACCGACGACGAGCACGTCGCGGGGCGCGGTCGTGGCCGCCCGCGTGGCCCGGCCCAGCTCGCGTTCGCGCCCGGCCGCGGGGTTGTGGATGCAGGTCACGTGCTTGGCCGACCACAGGCGCGACTGGCAGTGGTTGCACCCGATGCACGGGCGGATCTCGTCGCCGCGGCCGCTCAGCGCCTTGGCCGCGTACTCCGGGTCGCAGATCAGCTCCCGGGCCATGCCGATCAGGTCGGCCGAGCCGTCGGCCACCAGGCGCTGACCGACGTCGGGGCTGAGCATGCGCCCGACGGCCAGCACCGGCACGTCGACCTGCGCCTTGACCGCGGCGGCCAGCGGCGCCAGGTGCCCGGCCGGCATGCCCATCGGCGCGGTCTGGATCTCCATGTTCGCGTAGGTCCCGTAGGACACGTTCAGGTAGGACACGTGCCCGGTCTGGGTCAGCAGACGGGCCACGGCGATCGTGTCGGCCAGCTGCATGCCGCCGGGAACCCCGTCCTCGCCGCTGAGCCGCACGCCGAGCGCCATGTCGGGGCCGATCGCCTCGACCACCGCCAGCAGCACCTCCAGCGGGAACCGCAACCGCTTCTCGGGCGAGCCGCCGTAGGCGTCGGTGCGCTGGTTCCACAGCGGCGAGAGGAACTGGTGGGGCAGGTAGCCGTGGCCCATGTGGATCTCGACGCCGTCGGCGCCCCCGCGGCGGGCCACCGCGGCGCCGTCGGCGTAGGCGCGCACGAGCTCGGCGATCTCCGCCTCGGAGACCACGTGGGGGATCTCGTGGTTCAGCGGGCCCGCGACGGCCGACGACGACCAGGCGGCGCGCTCGATGACCATGCTGTCGGTGTTGTTGCCGCAGTGCCACAGCTGCGCGACGAAGCGCGTGTCGTGGGCGTGCAGGTCGTCGGAGATGGCCCGGTAGGCCTCGACGATCCCGGGCTGGTAGAGGCCGACCGTCGGCGCCATCGTCGAGGCGGTCGGATGGACGCTCTGGGCCTCGGTGATGATCATCGCCACCCCGCCGCGGGCGCGCTCGCCGTAGTAGGCGGCAAGCTGCTCGCCCGGCAGGCCGTTGTCGGCCATGGCGGTCGCGTGCCCGGTCTGCACCAGGCGGTTGCGCAGGGTCAGCGGGCCGACCCGCAGCGGCTGGGCCAGCGCCGGGAACATCGTCATCCGATTCCTCCTAGTAGGAGCGGGGCAGGCCGAGCACGTGCTGGGACAGGTGCGCGAGCACGAGGTTGTTGGAGACCGGCGCGACCTTGTAGAGCCGCGTCTCGCGGAACTTGCGCTCGATGTCGTACTCGCGGGCGAACCCGAAGCCGCCGTGCGTGTCCAGGCACGCGTTGGCCGCAGCCCACGACGCCTCAGAAGCCAGCAGCTTGGCCATGTTGGCCTCGGCGCCGCAGGGCTGACCGGACTCGTACAGCCGGGCGGCCTCCTGGCGCATCAGGTCGGCGGCCCGCACGGACGCGTACGCGTGCGCGAGCGGGAACTGCACGCCCTGGTTGGCCCCGATCGGCCGGCCGAACACCTGGCGCTCGGAGGCGTAGGTGGCGGCGCGGTCGATGAAGAACCGCCCGTCGCCCACGCACTCCGCGGCGAGCAGGATGCGCTCGGCGTTCATGCCGGTGAGGATCTGCTTGAAGCCCTTGCCCTCCTCGCCGACCAGCGCATCGGCGGGCAGCGGCACGTCGTCGAAGAAGATCTCCGTCGTGTGATGGTTGAGCATCACGTCGATCGGCGTGATCGTCATGCCGTTCTCGCGGGCGTGGCGCATGTCGACGAGGAAGGTCGACAGGCCGTCGGTCTTCTTCTCGATCTGGTCCAGCGGCGTGGTGCGGGCCAGCAGCAGCATCAGGTCGGAGTGCTCCGCGCGGGAGATCCAGATCTTCTGGCCGTTGACCACCCAGCCGTCGTCGGTGCGCTTGGCCGTGGTGGCGATCTGCGTGGTGTCCGAGCCGGCGCCCGGCTCGGTCACGCCGAAGGCCTGCAGGCGCAGGGCGCCGGAGGCGATCTCGGGCAGGTAGCGCTCGCGCTGCTCCTCGCTGCCGTGGCGCAGCAGCACGCCCATGATGTACATCTGCGCGTGACAGGCGCTCGAGTTGGCGCCCGACGCGTTGATCTCCTCGAGGATCGCGCTGGCCGCGCTGATGTTCAGCCCGGCACCGCCGTACTGCTCGGGGATGAGCGCCGCCAGCCAGCCGTGCTCGGTCAGCGCGGCGACGAACGCCTCGGGGTAGCCGTCGGGCTCCAGCGCCTGCCAGTACTTGCCGTCGAAGCGCTCGCACAGGGCGCGCACGCCGGCGCGGATCTCCTTGAGCTCGTCCGTCATCGCCGAGCTCACTGCTCTGTCCTCATCCGACTCGCCATTCCTCGTTGGGTGTGGGGTGCATCGCGCTGACCTCTGGCGCGTCGCGCCGGTACAGCAGGAAGGTCCGCTTGAACTCGATGACGACCTCGCCGCGCTGGTTGATGCCGCGCGTGCGCATGTCGACGATCCCGGCGTTGGGGCGCGACTCCGACGCGCGCGTGCCCAGGATCTCGCTCTGCGCCCACAGCGTGTCGCCGACGTAGACGGGCCGGGGCAGCGTGATGTCCGTCCAGGCCAGGTTGGCGGCGGCGTTCTCGCTGGTGTCGGGGACGCTCAGGCCGGTGACCAGCGCGACGGTCAGGCAGCTGTTGACCAGCGGCTTTCCGAACGCGGTGCCGTTGGCGTACTCCGCGTTGAAGTGCATCTGGTTGGTGTTCATCGTCAGGCAGGTGAACCAGACGTTGTCGGTCTCGGTCACCGTGCGGCCCAGCCGGCTCGTGTAGACGTCGCCGACCTCGATGTCCTCGAAGTACCGGCCGCGCCAATCCTTGGGGGCTGTGTCGGTGCTCACTGCGCTCTCCGGGTCTGTGTCGTGGTCTGGTGCATGAGGGCTTGGGCGCGGGCCAGCACGGGCGCATCGACCATCGCGCCGTCGACCACGGTCACCCCGCGCCCGTCGGCCGCCGCCGCCCGGGCGGCCGCGACGACGCGGCGGGCCCAGTCGGCCTCGGCGGCGCTGGGCGCGAAGGTCTGCGCGACGGTGTCGAGCTGGTCGGGGTGCAGGCAGGCCTTGCCGGTGAAGCCCAGCGCGCGGGCCCGGGCGCACTCGGCGGTCAGCGACTCCCGGTTGCGCAGCTCGAGGTGCACGCCGTCCATCGGCGGCGCGATCCCTGCGGCGGCGCAGTCGACGACCAGGCTGGAGCGCGCGAACAGCAGCGCGTCGTCGCCGGCGCGGTGGTCGACCCCCAGCGTCGTGGCCAGGTCGATCGAGCCGAACAGGATGCGCGCGACGCCCGGGGTGCGGGCGATCGCGTAGGCCTCACGCACGGCGGCCGGGGTCTCGACGATCGGCATCAGCGGCGCGGGCCAGTCGGTGCGGGCCAGCGCGGCCGGATCGGCCTTGGGGACCATCACCACGTCGGCGCCGATCGCCTGCACGAGCGCGAGGTCGGCGGCGTGCTCGGGCGTGCCGGGCGCGTTGATGCGCACCCCGCGCAGCGGTCCGGGCCCCGCGGGCCAGGCGAACGCGGCCAGCCCGTCGCGGGCGGCCTGCTTGGCGTCGGGGGCGATCGCGTCCTCGAGGTCGGCGATCACGATGTCCGCCCGCGAGGCGAACGCCTTGGTCAGGCGGCGCCCGCTGTCGGCGGGGGTGAACAGGAGGGTGGTGGCGCGGGCCAGGCGCTCGGCGACCGCGCTCACGCGACGCGCTCCCGGGTGACGCCACACCAGCCGGCCAGCACGGCGTCGGTGTCGGCGCCCATCGCCGGGGCGGGCCGGGTCGGCGCCTGGTGGCCGCTGACGCGCAGGGGCGAGGCGGGCTGGCGCACCGTGCCCAGGCGCGGGTGCTCGTAGGAGACGACCGCCCCGCGGGCCACGGCCTGCGGGTCGCTGAGCGCCTCGGCGATGTCGTTGACCGGGGCGACGGGGACGTCGGCCGCGTGCAGGAGCTCCAGCCAGTGGGCCACGGTGCGACGGGCGAACTCGGCCGACAGCGCGGGGATCAGCGTGTCGCGGTGGGCGTCGCGGCCGGCGTAGTCGGCGTAGCGCGGGTCCGACAGCAGGTCGGGACGACCGAGCGCCTGGCACAGCCGCTCCCACAGGATCGGCTTGGGGCAGGCGACGGCCAGCCAGCCGTCGGCGGCGGCGAAGGTCTGGAAGGGGACGACGCTGGCGTGCGCCGAGTCGGGCAGCCGGGTGGCCACGTGGTCGCGCGTGGCCGCCCAGGTGCCCTGGTAGTTCAGCAGCGAGAGCGCGGTGTCGAACAGCGACACGTCGCAGTCGGCGCCGACGCCGTCACGGCGTGCCCGGTGCACGGCGGCCAGCAGGGTCAGCGCGGCGGCGTAGCCACCGGCGAAGTCGGCCAGGCCGAGCCCGGTGCGCAACGGCGGCCCGTCGGGCTGGCCGGTGATGCTCATCCAGCCCGACAGCGCCTGGATCACGTGGTCGTAGGCGCCCTGGGCGGCGCGCGGCCCGGTCTGCCCGAAGCCGCTCAGCGAGCAGCAGACGATCCGCGGGTTGACGGGCGCGAGGTCGGCGTAGGTGATGCCCAGGCCGGCGGGCTTGTCGCCGCGCAGGTTGCTGAAGACGGCGTCGGCCTGGGCGACCAGGTCCTCGAAGACGCCGCGGTCCGTCGGGGTGCGCAGGTCCAGCGCGATGCTGCGCTTGTTGCGGTTGAAGCTCTCGAAGTAGAGCGAGTCGCCCTGGCCCGTCGCGTACGGCGGCACGTCGCGGGCCACGTCGCCGCCATCGGCAGGGTGCTCGATCTTGACGACGTCCGCGCCGAGATCGGCCAGCTGCATCGTCGCCCACGGACCGGCGCCGAACTGCTCGATCGACAGGATCCGCAGATCCGCCAGTGGTGCATCCATCGAAGGCATAAGTCTGACATCAACCTATACGCGGTCGAATCGCTTGACAAGCGTCGATGACCGTCTCGGGTCGCGGCGCCACCTGGATCGGCTCTCTGCTCGGGAATTTCGCCCGAATTTTGGCCCTGGTGTTCAGCTGTATGGCCATGATGTCGAAGCGTCGCTTGTTTGCGGCGTTTTGTCGGCATTGGCTCCACTAAGGGCGTCCGTGCGGTGACAGTGGATGTCCGACATCGGGTTGACAACGCAACTGAGGCTCGTATAGGAAGTGCTCAGTCAGGTGTCCGACCTCCGAAGTCTCGGCCGGCGGAACACAGGCCGACTTGTCCTCTCCCGAAGGAGCACAGATGCGCAGTTCGCCGGTCCGCCGGTTCTCGAGTCTCACGCTCGCCCCGCTGGCGCTCGCGATCACCTTCGTCGCCGCAGGATGCGGCAGCGACTCAGACAGCTCGACGTCGGCCACATCCGACGCGTCGACCGCGGCGGCGTCGACGACCGCCGCCGCTTCCACCACGGCCAGCGGCACCAAGGACGTCAGCGGCAAGAAGATCGCCTACGTCGAAATCTTCCTGCAGGCGCCGGTCGAGAAGCGCATGAACGACGTCTTCAACATGGCCGCCGACAAGCTGGGCTGGGACGTCACCACGACCGACGCCAAGGGCGACGGTCAGACGGTCAGCCAGCAGATGACCGCGGCGATCAACAACAACGTCGACGCGATCGTCACCACGGCCGAGCCGGCCCTCATCAAGGCGCCGCTCGAGGCGGCCAAGAAGAAGGGCATCCCCGTCATCAACATGGGCGGCGAGAACACCCACGGTCTGGACGACCTGATGTCGGGCGTCTACAACGAGGACGACACCAAGCTCAGCGACGTGCTGGGCGAGAAGGTCTGCGCCGACCAGAAGCCGGGCTCGAAGGTCGCGATCCTGCGCTTCGACCTGTTCTACAGCGGCAAGATCCGCGGCGACGTGATGAAGAAGGCCGCCGAGGACTGCGGCCTGGACGTGGTCGCTGAGCCGGCCACCGAGCAGACCTTCGCCGACGCCGAGCAGAAGACGGCGGCGATCATGTCCCAGAACCCGGACCTCGCGGCGATCATCCCGGTCTACGACACGTTCACCGCCGGTGCGGTGCAGGCGATCAAGTCGGCCGGCAAGTCCGATCAGACCGACGTCTACTCGTTCTACGCCGACTCGGTCAACAACCCGCTGATGCGGGCCAACAAGAACATCGTCGCGCTGACCGACACGACGCACGCCTACGGCGCCACGTACGCCGCCGACCGCCTGGCGGCGAACTTCGCCACCGGCGAGGCGATCCCCAAGACGCCGCCGGCCGATCTCATCACCTACGAGATCATCACGCAGGACAACATCCCGCCGGAGGGCCAGGACGGACCTCTGCCGTTGGAGGAGTACGTCAACAAGTTCCTGCCGCAGTGGCAGCAGGAATACGGCGTCAAGTAGGAGACATCATGGAGCAGACTGCCAGCATCAAGCCGCCGGTCTCCGGCTCCTCGGCCCCGACCCCGGCCCGCAGACGCGGGCCGGGGAAGGTCGGTCGTGAGCGGGTGCTCAAGCAGGCCACCCGCGGCGGCGGCATCCTGCTCTTCCTCGGGATCATCATCCTGTTCGCCGCGTTGCGGCCGGAGACGTTCCCGACGTGGGACAACGCCAAGGCGATCATGAACTCGATGAGCATCCTGCTCATCCTGGGCGCCGGCCTGACCGTCGTCCTGGCCATCGGCGAGTTCGACCTGTCCTTCGCGGCGACCGTCGGGCTCAGCGGCGCGACCGCCGTGCTGACGATGGTCAACAACGACTGGCCGATGGCCCTGTCGATCGTGGCCGCGATCGTCGTGGGCATCGCCGTCGGCCTGTGCAACGGCCTCGCCGTCGCCTACGGAAAGGCGCCGGCCTTCATCATCACCTTGGCCTTCGGCTCGATAGCCACCGGCATCGAGCGGTTGATCAGCGGTGACGAGGTCGTTCCCGGCCTGCCCCAGAACTTCATCGACCTGACGCAGGGCGAGACGCTGGGCGTGCCCCGCGCGGTGCTGATCGCGCTGGTCGTGACGCTCGCCGTCTACGTGCTCATGGAGTTCACGACCTTCGGCCGCCGGCTGCGGGCGATCGGCGCCAACCGGCGCGCCGCCGAGCTGGCCGGCCTCCCGGTCGGCCGCGAGCGCGTGCTCGCCTTCGTGATCGTCGGCGGCCTCTCCGGCCTGGCCGGCGTGGTCCTCATGTCGAAGGCCTCGCAGTACTACCCCGACAGCGGTGCGGGCCTGCTGCTGTCGCCCTACACCGCCGCCTTCCTGGGCGCCGCCGCCGTCGGCCTCGGCCGGTTCGGCGCGCTGTCGACCCTGTTCGGCGTCGCCTTCATCGGCGTGCTGGAGACCGGGCTGACGATGCTCGGCCAGCCCGCCTGGCAGGTGCAGGTGATCGAGGGTGGCGTGCTCGCCATCGCCGTGCTGCTGGCCCGCCAGATCCGATGAGCGGCGAGGTCCTCCTCGCGGCGCACGGGGTCTCCAAGCGCTTCGGCGGCACGCAGGCCGTCCGTGACGCCTCGATCGAGGTGCGCAGCGGCCAGATCCACGGGCTGATCGGGCCCAACGGCGCCGGCAAGAGCACGCTGGTGGGCATCCTCACCGGCCGGCTCAGCCCCGACGAGGGCGTCGTCGTGCTGGGCGGCGAGGAGATCTCGCTGAGCTCGATGCGCGACGGCCTGGGCCGGGGCATCGTGACCGTGCCCCAGGAGCTGGCCGTGCCGGGCGAGCTGTCGGTGGCCCAGACCGTCTGCCTGGGCGCTGAGCCGCGGCGCGCGGGCTTCGTCAACCGCGGCGCCGAGAAGCGCGCCGCGCAGGCGGCGGTCGACCGCCTCGGGCTGGACATCTCGGTCAGCCGCGCGGTGGGCGAGCTGCTGCCCTCCCAGCAGAAGGCGATCATGGTCGCCCAGGCGCTGCACCGCGAGGCGCGCCTGCTACTGCTCGACGAGCCCACCGCGGGCATGTCGCCCGACCACGCCGAGCCGCTGCTGGAGGTCGTCGAGCGTCTGCGCGACCACGACCTCGGCGTGCTCTACATCTCCCACCGCCTGATCGAGGTCGTGCGACTGTGCCCGGTGGTGACGGTCATGCGCGACGGCGCGGTCGTGGAGGTCATGCGCGACGCCGCGATCACCCGCCCCGCGCTGGCCGCCCAGCTGACCAAGGGCGAGCGCGAGCCCGACGCCGAGAAGGCGCGCCCGACCGTGCGCGAGCCGAGCATGGGCGAAGAGGCCGCGGTCGTGCTCGAGGGCGTCTGCGGCGAGCGCGTGCAGGACGTCAACCTGGTGGCCCGGCCCGGCGAGATCGTCGGCCTGGCCGGTTTGCCCGGCTCCGGCGTGGAAGACGTCTTCGGCGCGATCTCCGGCGCCCAGCCGGCGAGCAGCGGCAGCGTGCGCGTGGGCGACGTGACCGTGCGCTCGGCCCGGTCGGCCGTGCGCGCCGGCGTCGGGTACCTGCCGCCCGCCCGCCGCGACGCGGTGCTCAGCGACGACAGCGTCGCGCGCAACATGGTCATCTCCAGCTTCGACGACGTCGGCAGCGGCGGCATGATCAGCCGCCGCCGCGAGCTGGCCGCCGCGACCCCGATCGCCACCGAGCTGGCCGTCGACCAGCACCTGCGCAAGCCGATCAGCGCCCTGTCGGGCGGCAACCAGCAGCGGGTCCTGTTCGGCCGGCTGATGCTCAGCGGCAGCCGGGTGCTCGTGTTCGAGGACCCGACGGTGGGCGTCGACGTCGGCGCCCGCCAGGGCCTGCACGACCTGCTGGCCCGGTTCGCCTCCGAGGGGCGCACCTGCATCATCGGCTCCGGCGAGCCCGAGGAGCTGTCGCTGCTGTGCGACCGCGTCTTCGTGTTCCGCAGCGGCGCGCTGGTGGCCGAGCTGACCGGCGAAGACGTGACCGAGCACGCGATCGTCGGCGAGATGACCGGCGCGCGCGATCCCCAGGAGGTGCTTTGAGCATGACCAGCACGCTGTTCGTCGCGTCGTTCGACGTCGATGCCGCCCGCGAGCCGGAGTTCGAGCGCTGGTACAGCGAGGTGCACGTGCCCGAGGCGCTGGCGCTGCCCGGCTACCGCGGGGTGCGTCGCTACCGCAACGCCGGGCCGTTCCCCAACGCCGACACCGGCGCCAAGTACCTCAACGTGTACGAGCTGGAGAGCGTCGAGGCGTTCGCCGCCGGCTGGGCCACGCCGCAGCGCGAGGCCTGCAGCGCGGACTTCAACCGCTGGGTCCCCGTCCTGTCCAACGCCAACGTGGGCGTGTACGTCGATGACTGAGCTGACCTTTCACCCGTTCAACTCCGCCCACTTCTGGCTGGACCAGTCGATCATCACCAACGGCGTCGGCTGTGGCACGCGCATCAAGGTCACCACGACCTGGAGCGTCATCCGCCACCCCGAGGGGATCGTCGTGGTCGACACCGGCCTGAACGCCGGCGTGATCACCGCCGCGGCGGAGGCCTGGGGGACCGGCGAGGACCGCCTCGGCGTGCCGGAGTTCCCGCCGGAGCGCCAGCTGACCAAGCAGCTGGAGAGCATCGGCATCGCGCCCTCCGACGTGCGCTACGTCGTCATGACCCACCTGCACGGCGACCACGGCGGGGCCAACGCCGAGCTGCCCGACGCGACGTTCGTCGTCCAGCGCGTCGAGCACGACTACGCCCGCTCGCCCGACATCCCGTCGATGGTCCGCGAGTACCCGCTCGACCAGCTGATGCTCGACGACCTGCGCTACCAGCTGCTGGACGGCGACCACGACCTGTACGGCGACGGCACGATCCAGCTGCTGCAGACGCCCGGCCACACGCCCGGCCACCAGTCGCTGCTCGTGCGCCTGCCCGAGACCGGGCCGCTGATCATCACCGGCGACGCCTGCCAGTCGGACTCCACGCGCGACGAGATGGTGCTGCCCAGCATCATCTGGTTCCCGTCGGCGTTCGTGCGCAGCCGCCGTCGCCTGCTTGCCCTCGGCGAGGCCGAGAACGCCCGCTGGTTTCACACGCATGACCCAGAGACCTTCGGGGAGCTGGGCTGGAAGGAAGGAGGGTCGTACGCATGATGCGCGTCACCGACCTGCTCGATGTCTCCGCTCGCCGCTACCCCGACCGCCCCGCGGTCAGCGACGAGACCCGCAGCCTGACCTACGCCGAGTACCGCGACCGCTCGATCCGGGTGGCCAACGCGATCCTCGACGACGGGGTGCGCAGCGGTGAGCGCGTCGGTGTGCTGCTGGCCAACTCGGTCGACTACGCCGAGGTGATCTTCGGGTTGGCCCGCGCCGGCGTGGTCGCCACGCACCTGTCGTTCCGCTCCTCGGCCGCCGAGATCGCCAACCTGCTGGTCGACTCGGGCTCGCGCACGCTGATCTACGACGCCGAGTACGCGACCACGGTCCGCGAGATCCTCGAGCTCGGCGACTGGGTGGCGGAGATCGCGCTGATCTGCGTCGGCGACGACGCGCCCGCCGACACGCGTCCCTACCTGGACTGGAGCGCCGCCGGCTCACCGACCCCGCCGCCGCCGTCCGACGAGCCGGTGTTCTACCTGGGCTACACGTCGGGCACCACCGGGCGCCCCAAGGGCGCGCGCATCACGCAGGCCTCGCGCGTGCTGACCGCGATCACCGCCTGCGCCGAGTACGGCCTGGGCCCCGACGACGTCACGCTGACCTTCACGCCGATGCACCACGGCGGGCCGCTCGTGTTCGTGCTGGCCCCGGTCGTCGTCGGCGGGCGCATGGTGATCATGCGCCGCTTCCACCACGACGTCGCGTGGGAGACGATCGAGCGCGAGGGCATCACCAACGCGTTCGTCGTGCCCACGATCCTTGGCCGCATGGCCGAGACGCGCGACGGGGTCGCCGCCGCGCCCCCGTCGCTGCGCGTCCTTGTCTCCAACGCCGCGCCGCTGCCGACGCCGACCAAGGAGGCGATCCTGCGCGTCGCGCCGGGTCTCCAGTTGCACGAGTTCTACGGCTCGACCGAGGCGGGCATCGTCACCAACCTGCGCCCGCCCGACCAGCTGCGCAAGGTGCGCTGCGCCGGCCAGCCGCTGCTGCTGACCGAGGTGGAGGTGCGCGACAAGGAGGGCAGCCCGCTGCCCGCCGGCGAGGTGGGCGAGCTGTTCTCGCGCTCGCCGTACCTGTTCGACGGCTACCACAACCGGCCCGACGCGACCGCTGAGGCGTTGGTCGACGGCTGGGTCAGCGCGGGCGACCTCGCGCGCGTGGACGAGGACGGCTACGTCTACATCGTCGACCGCAAGAAGGACATGATCATCTCGGGCGGGGTCAACATCTACCCGCAGGAGATCGAGGACGCGCTGCTGGCGCATCCGGCGATCGCCGAGACCGCGGTGCTGGGCATCCCGGACCCCGACTGGGGCGAGCGCATCAAGGCCTACCTGGTGCTGGCCGATCCCGGCGCCGACGGCGGGGCCGTCGTCGCCGAGGCGACGGCGCACCTGGCCGCCTACAAGCGCCCGCGCGACGTCGAGGTGACCGATGCGCTGCCCCGCAACAGCACCGGCAAGCTGCTCAAGCGCGTCCTGCGTGACCGGGAGTGGGCCGGTCACGAGGCGCAGATCTAGGAGACGACGATGGCCGCGAAGTGGGTGGTCACCTGGACCCTGCCCGAGGGCATGGACATGGCCAAGTACGACGACTGGTACTGGAACCATCACGTGCCCCTGGCCAAGCAGCTGCCCGGGATGCGCCGGTACACCACGACGCTCGTGCAGCAGGTCGTGCTGGGGGCGCCGATGTTCCGGATGGCCGAGCAGTACTTCGACGACGTCGAGGCGCTCGAGGCGGCGGTCAACTCGCCTGCCGGCCAGGAGCTGGCCGCGGAGTCCGGTCCCTGGGTCGGCGAGCTCAACCTGTACGTGACGATCGAGGAAGAACAGGAGCTCGCGCTTGACTGACGCCCTGCACGGCCTGCGCGTCCTGGACTTCACCCAGGCCTGGGCCGGGCCGATGTGCACGCAGATGCTCGGCGACTTCGGCGCCGACGTCGTCAAGGTCGAGTCCGACACGCGCCCCGACGTGTCGCGCACGATGGGCCCGTACCCCGACGGGACCGACCTCGACGCGTCCGGCTACTTCATCGAGCTCAACCGCAACAAGCGCTCGATCTCGCTGAACCTGCGCGAGCCCGGCCACGTCGCCCGCGCGCTCGAGCTGGCCGCCGGGGCCGACGTCGTCGTGGAGAACTTCGCGCCCGGCGTGCTGGACCGCCTCGGGCTGTCCTACGACGTGATCCGGGCCCGCAACCCCGACGTGGTGATGCTCTCGATCTCCGGCTTCGGCGCCACCGGGCCCGACCGCGCGGCCGTCGCCTTCGGCCAGCAGATCGAGGCCGAGAGCGGGCTCATGTCCCTGACCGGCTACGGCGACGGCGTGCCGATGAAGCCGGGCGTCTCCTATCCCGACTCGGTTGCGGGCCTGGCCGGCGTGGGCGCGGTGATGGCCGCGCTGCTGCATCGCGAGCGCACCGGCGAAGGCCAGTGGATCGACCTGTCGATGCTGGAGATCACCGCCACCCTGCTGGTCGAGCCGCTGATGGCCTACGCGCGCACCGGCGTCTCGCCCGGGGCGCTGGGCAACGCCAGCGCGCTGTGGTCGCCCCACGGCATCTACCCCTGCGCGGGAGCCGATCGCTGGGTGGCGATCGAGTGCCACGACGAGGCCGAGTGGCTGGCGCTGGCGCAGGTCAGCGGCCGGGGCTGGGCGCAGGACGCCCGCTTCGCCACGCTGGCCGACCGGCTGGCCCGCCGCAGCGATCTGGACGGCGAGATCGCCGACTGGACCAGCACCCAGGAGCGCGACGCGCTGGCCGAACGCCTCCAGGCCGCCGGCGTGCCCGCCTGCGGGGTGCTGGACACCGTCGACGTGCTGGCCGACGCGCAGCTGGCCGCGCGCGGCTGGTGGCGCACGCTGCCCCAGCCGATCGTCGGCGAGCTGACGGTGCAGGGTCCGGTGGCCCGGCTGTCGGCCACGCCGGCCACCGTCCGCCGCCCCGCGCCCCTGATCGGCGAGCACAGCGACGAGGTCTTCGCGGAGCTGACCCATGCCTGACGGACCGCTGGCCGGCCTGCGGGTCGTCGAGCTCGCGTCGATGGCCTCGGGCCCGCTGTGCGCCCGCCTGCTGGGCGACTACGGCGCCGACGTGGTCAAGGTCGAGCCGCCCGCGGGCGATCCGCTGCGCGAGCTGGACCCCGACTGGTTCGCCGGCCTGAACACGAACAAGCGCTCCGTCGTGGCCGACGACGCCCAGCTGGCGGGCCTGCTGGAACAGGCCGACGTGCTGGTCTGCGACCTCGGTCCCGACGCGCTGGCGGCGCTGCCCGCCGGCCGCCCGCAGCTGGTGGCCACGACGATCACGCCCTTCGGCCACACGGGCCCGCGGGCCGGCTGGCGCGGCGGCGACCTGATCGCCGCGGCCGCCGGCGGCCTGGCCCACGTGACCGGCCTGCCCGACCGCGCCCCGCTCGTGCCCGGCGGCCACCAGGTGTGGCACCTGGCCGGGCTGAGCGCGTTCTCGGCCACGCTCATCGCGCTCTGGCACGCCCGCCGCACCGGGGAGGGCCAGCACGTCGACGTCTCGCTGCAGGAGGTGGCCACGATCCTGCTGGAGTGCGCGGTCACGCCGCTGCAGATGGACGACCACAACCGCGGCCGGATGGGCACGCACCATCCGGCGGTGCACGGGGTCGGCATGCAGCAGCTGGCCGACGGCCACTGGCTGTTCGTCGGGACGCTGCCCCAGGCGCGCATGTGGGAGACGGTCAAGGAGCAGATGGGCCAGCCCGCGTGGGCGCAGGACCCGCGCTGGGACAGCCCGCACCTGCGCCGCGCGCACGCCGACGAGGTCGACGCGCTGGCCGCGCCGACGTTCGCCGCGCTGCGCACCGAGGAGATCTACCCGGCCATGAAGGCCGGCCGGGTGCCCGTCGGGCTCGTGCGCGACATGGCCGACCTGCACGCCGAGGACGGACAGCTGGCCTCGCGCGAGTTCTTCACCGCGCTGCCCGACGGTGACGGTCCCGTGCACCCGGGCCCGCCCTGGCGCATGGCGGCCAGCCCGTGGTCGCTGCGCCGACCCGCGCCGGCGCTGGGCGCCGACGCACCTGACTTCCACGACAAGGAGACCCCATGAGCACCGACGACGCCGTCCACCTGGAGATCGACGACCTCGGCATCGCCACGGTCACCATCGATCGCCCGCCGGTCAACGCCCTGCGCTTCAGCGACGTGGCGAAGATCACCGAGACGTTCCAGCGGATCGCCGACGACGAGGCCGTCCGCGTCGTGATCCTCACCGGGGCGGGCCAGCGCGCGTTCGTGGCCGGCGCCGACGTCAACGAGCTGGCGGCGATGACGCCGGAGACGGCGATCACCAACACCGATCTGATCCAGGCCTGCGTCGACCTCGTCTACGAGCTGCCCCAACCGGTGATCTGCGCGATGAACGGCCCGGCCATCGGCTCGGGCGTCGCGTTCGCCTCGGCCTCCGACATCCGCCTGGCCAGCACGAAGGCCACGCTGCACCTGCCCGAGGTCAACCTCGGCGTGCTCGGCGGGTCCAAGCACCTGGCCCGCATCGCGCCGCAGGGCATCACGCGCCTGATGATGTACACGGGCTGGCCGATGAACGCCCAGGAGGCCTACCGCCTCGGCGTCGTCGAGTCGATCCACGAGCCCGACGAGCTGATGCCCGCGGCGCGCAGGATCGCCGAGGAGATCGCCTCCAAGCTGCCGATCGCCGTGCGCATGGCCAAGGACGGGCTCAACCGCACGGAGATGATGGAGCTCAAGGAGGGCTACGCCTACGAGTGCGGGCTGACCGCCGAGCTGCGCAAGGACCCGGACTCCGCCGCGGCGGGCCAGGCGTTCTTCGCCAAGGGCCGCTGACATGGAGGTCCTCGACGTCGGCTGGGATCACTTCAAGGGCTACACGTTCGCGCCGGCCGTGCGCGCGGGCGACCACCTGTACCTGTCGGGCATGACCGCGTCCACCGACGACGGCCAGATCGCCTGCCCGGGCGACATCGTCGGCCAGACGCGGTACATCTTCGAGAAGGCCAAGCACGTGCTGGAGGTGGCGGGCGGGTCGATGGCCGACGTGGTCATGACGCGCGACTTCTTCACCACCACCGAGGGCTACAACGGGACCGCGAAGGTCCGCCGCGAGTTCTTCGGCGACGTGTTCCCGGCCGCCACCGGCGTGCAGGTCGCGGGCCTGCTGCGCCCCGGGGCGCTGATCGAGATCGAGTTCGTCGCGGTGCTGGCGTCGTGACGCAGCAGCGCTTCTACGAGGACTTCGTCGTGGGCGAGACGTGGGAGTCCCCGTCGCGGACCCTCAACGACGCCCACTTCTTCGCCTTCGCCGGGCTGACGGGCGACAACCACCCGATCCACTACGACGATCACTACGCGGCCCAGCACCCGTTCGGCAAGCGCGTCACGCACGGGCTGCTGCTGGCCTCGATGACCGCGCTGGGCGGCTCGGCGATCTCGATCGAGCTGGACGACTCGATGCTCGCGTTCGTCGAGCAGCGCACCACGTTCCAGCGTGCGGCGCTGATCGGTGACACGATCACCCCGCGCTTCGAGGTCACGTCGATCGAGCCCAAGCGCGGGGAGAAGGCGATCGTGCGCATCCGCGTGACGGTGATCAACAGCGATGGTGAGCGGCTGCTGGACGGCGAGCACGTCTACCTGATCAAGGGGCGCGGCTGGCGGGCGCCCGCATGAGCGCTGGCGCAGCGGTCATCGTCGACGCGGCACGCTCGCCGATCGGGCGCGCCTACAAGGGCTCGCTGACCACGATCCGCGCCGACGACCTGGTCGGCGGCGTCGTGCGTGCGGTGCTGGACCGCCACCCGGCGGTCGAGGCGGCGGGCATCGACGAGCTGATCTGCGGGTGCGCGTACCCGTGGGGCGAGCAGGGCTACAACGTCGCCCGTCAGGTCGTCTTCCTCAGCGGGCTGGCCGACACGACGCCCGCCTACACCGTGGCGCGCGCCTGCGCGTCGTCGCTGCAGGCGCTGCGCAGCGCCGACCACGCGGTCCGCGCGGGGGAGGGTGACGCGTACGTGGTGGCCGGTGTGGAGTCGGTCAGCCGGGTCGGCCGCGGCCTGGACCTGGCGCCGCTGAACCCGCGCCTGGACACCGGCCAGAGCGCCGACGTGATCGCCGACGCGTTCATGCCCATGCTCCAGACCGCCGAGATCGTGGCCGAGCGCTACGGCATCTCGCGGGCGGAGATGGACGCCTACAGCCAGCGCAGCCAGGAGCGCGCGGTCGCCGCGCAGGCCGACGGCAGCTTCGCGGCCGAGATCGTGCCCGTGACCACGCCCGAGGGCGTCACGGTCGCCGTCGACGACGGGCCCCGCGCGTCCTCGACGCTGGAGGGGCTGGCCCAGCTCAAGCCGGTGGTCGACGAGGCCGGCTCGGTCACCGCCGGCAACTCCTCGCCGTTGAACGATGGCGCCGCCGCGCTGCTGGTGGTCTCCGAACGGCGCGCTGAGCAGCTCGGGCTGCAGCCGCGCGCCCGGATCGTCGCCTCGGCGGTGTCGGCGCTCGATCCGACCCTGATGGGGATGGGCCCGGTCGAGGCGGTCCGCCGCGCGCTGACCCGGGCGGGCCTGACGCTGGACGACCTCGACGCGATCGAGCTCAACGAGGCGTTCGCCGCCCAGGTGATCCCGGTGATGCGCGAGCTGGGCAGCGACGCCGACGACCCGCGGCTGAACCCGCGGGGCGGGGCGATCGCGCTCGGGCATCCGTTCGGCATGACCGGCGCGCGGATCATGACCACCTTGCTCAACGACCTCGACATCGCCGGCGGCCGCTACGGCCTGGAGACGATGTGCGTGGGCGGCGGGCAGGGCCAGGCGATGATCGTCGAGCGCCTGGCGTGACGGACGGCATCGGCGTCGTCCTCCCGACGCGCTACCCGCAGCCTCTGCCCGAGTACCTGCGCTTGGCCCGGCGGGCCGACGAGCTCGGGCTGGGGACCGCCTGGTTCACCGAGATCGCGGGGGCCGACGCGATCGGCCTGGCCTGCGCCGCGGCGCCGGTGACCGAGCGCATCCGGCTGGGCACGGGCGTGATCCCGGTGGCCACGCGCACGCCGCCGCTGATGGCCATGGGCGCGGCGACGCTGCAGGGCCTGTCCGGTGGCCGGGCGGTGCTGGGCCTGGGCGCCTCCACGCCGGCGATCGTCGCCGGCTGGCACGGCCAGGACGCCAACCGGCTGCTCGACCAGCTGGAGGAGACCATCCGCGCGACCCGGGCGGCGTGGGCGGGCCAGCCCTTCGACGGGCGCTGGGTGCGCTCGCACGGGTTCCACCACACGGTCACCGGCGTGCCGGCGCCGCCGATCTACGTCGCCGCGCTGGGGCCGAAGGCCGTCGAGCTGGGCGCCCGCTGCGCGGACGGCATCATCCTGACGCTCTCCTCGCGCAAGCACCTGGCCGGCATCGCGCAGCGCAAGGGCCGCGCCAAGCTCGTCGCCTACGTGCGCATCGCGATCGACCGCGACCGGGAGGCCGCGTGGGGGTGGATGCGCCGCGAGCTGGCCTGGTACGGGTCGTCGAAGGCCTACCGCGCGCACTTCCGCCGTCAGGGCTTCGGGGCGGAGATGGACGCTGTCGCCGCCGCATGGGAGCGCCGCGACCAGGACGCCGCGGTCGCGGCGATCAGCGACGAGATGTGCGCGCGCCTGTCGATCGTCAACGACGCGGCGACCGCGAAGGCGCAGATCACCGCGCTGCGGGGCGACGGCATCGACGAGGTCGCCTGCTACTTCATCGACGCCGAGCGCGAGGGGGTCGACGGGATGATCGACCAGCTCGAGCGCCTGGCCGGAGCCTGAGCGCCGGTGGGTCCGGCCTCAGGCCGCGGTGTCGTCGGCGCGCCGCCGGGCGTGACGCCAGACGCGCTCGTACTGGGGGCGCAGGAAGGCCAGGTGCTCGCGCATCTCGCGCTCGGCCCGGTCGGCGTCGCCCTCGCGCACGGCGGCCTCGATGCGCTGATGGTCGCGGTGGACCTGCTCGTGGAAGGCGGGCCCGAGCGCGGTGCGCTGCAGGGCGGTCTGGAGCACGGTGAAGATCGGCTGGGCGGCGACGTAGAGCAGCGTGTTCCCGGAGGCCTCGACGAGGATCGAGTGGAACTCCTTGTTGAACCCGAACTGCTCGCTGTGGGTCAGGCCGAGCTTGCCCTCCGGCGTGGCCAGGTCCAGCCGGTGCAGGATGTCGACGTCGCCGCGGCTGGCGGCCAGGCGGGCGGCCGGGACCTCGAGCAGCTCGCGCAGCTCGAGGAACTCGTCCAGCGAGACCTCCTGCTGCGCGGTCAGCAGGTTGATGTTGGCGTGCAGGAACTGCGAGATGTGGTCGACGCTGGGCACGGTCACGAAGCTGCCGCCGCCGGTGCCCTTGGACGTCTCGATCAGCCGCTCGGCCGCCAGCAGGCGCAGCGCCTCGCGCACCGTCGCGCGGCTGACGCCGAACTCGTGCGCGAGGTTGACCTCGGTGGGCAGGCGCATGCCGGGCTTCAGCTCGCCGCCGAGGATCAGCTCCCGCAGCTGGTCGGCGACCTGCTCGTAGGCCTTGCGCACGCGCTGGACCGACACGGGGCTCTTGGTCTGTGGGGTCGCGGCCACAGCGCCACCCTATCTGTCCTTCGCGACGGACGGGAACAACGTCTACCGATCGGAGGCACACGTCGATGACGACGTCAGACATTCCGCCCGCCACGCCGCATCGCGGGTATGCGATGACGCCGACCGGACAGGTGCACTATCGGCGCGCCGGCGGCGGCCGCGGGCTGCTCCTGCTGCACCAGTCGCCGTCCAGCCACGCCATGTGGGATCCGGTGCTGCCGGGCCTTGCCGCGCGGGGCTACGACGTGATCGCACTCGACCTGCCCGGCCACGGCACGTCGGACCCGTGGCCGTCCGGTGCGCCGACCGTGTCCGATTACGCCGCGGTCGTGGCCGCGACCGCTCAGGCACTTGGAGTGGCGCAATACGACTTGGTCGGACATCACGCCGGCGTGGCCGTCGCCGCCGCCCTGGCCGCGGCGCACCCCGACCGGGTCGGGCGCATCGTCGGGTGGGGGGTCCCGCTGATGGACGAGGCCGCCGCGCAGGCGATGGCCACCGAGGCGCCGCCCGCCTACGACCGCTCGGCGGGTGAGGTGATCGCGCGCTGGAAGTGGTTCTGGGATCGCGCCGACGGCGCCCCGCTGCCCGACGTGGTCGTGCGCTCGATCACCGAGGTGCTGCAGACCGGTGAGCGGCGGGCCGAGGCGCACCACGCGCTGGGCCGGGCGGACATCACGGCGCTGCTGGAGCAGCTGCCCGTGCCGATGCTGTCGCTGGCCGGGCCGCGCGAGATGCTGCGCGACCAGAGCGAGCAGGCGGCCGAGCTGTCGGACCGGATCACCTACGAGGAGCTGGCCGAGGGCGGGTTCTTCGTCGTCGACGAGCAGCCCGACGCGTTCGTCGCGGCCGTCGATCGGTTCCTGCGTGGCTGACGGCCGCCCGTCAGCCGGCCGGCTGCTCGCGCAGCAGGCGCAACGTCTCGGCCAGGTGCGCGGTGAGCGCGGCGACGGCGTCGGCGGCGCGGCCCTCGGTCACCGCCGCGGCGATCGCGCGGTGCTCGTCGAGGATCTGGCGTGTGCGCGCGTCGCTGCGGGCCATCGCGGCCAGGCCCATGCGGGCCTGGCGGTCGCGCAGCGAGTCGTACAGCGACAGCAGGATCGGGTTGCCGCCGGCGTCGACCAGCAGCCGGTGGAACTCCCGGTCGGCCTCGACGAAGCCGGCCGGGTCGCCGTCGCGCACGCAGCGTTCCTGCGCGGCGATGGCGGCGCTGAGCGCGCCGGACAGGTCGCTGCCGCTCCGGGCCGCGCGGTTGATCGCGAACGTCTCGACCAGCACGCGCGTCTCCATCACGCTGGACACCTCGGTGGCCGACACGGGGACGACCAACGCGCCGCGTTTCGGGTAGAGACGCAGGAGGCCCTCGGCCTCCAGCAGCAGGAAGGCCTCGCGCACCGGCGTGCGGCTGAGACCGAGCTGAGCGGCGACCTCACCCTCGCTGATCAGCTCGCCACCGGCGAGTCGACCTTCGAGGATCCCCTGCTTGGCGTAGGCGTAGGCGGTGGCGGTTGCCGACATGTTGCATCTATATCCAATCCTTGACAGCGCCCGGCGCGTGTGGCACAACAGCATAGATGCAAGTCGCATCTAACACCTCGACGACGCCGCTGCTGGCCGATCTCGCGGCCCTCGGGCTGGGCCGGCGCCTGCTCACGTCCACGGCCGAGATGGCCGTCTACGGCTCCGATGCGCTGACCGCCTTCCACCGCCGGCCGCTGGCCGTCGTGGTGGTCGAGTCCGCCGACGAGGTGGTGCGGGTCGTGCAGGCCTGCCATCGCCACGGCGTCCCGTTCGTGGCCCGGGGCAGCGGCACCTCGCTGTCGGGCGGCTCGCTGCCGCCCGAGGGCGGCGTGCTGATCGCCCTGAACCGGCTCGACCGCGTCCTGCGCATCGACCCCGACGAGCGCATCGCGGTGGTCGAGCCCGGCACGATCAACCTGCGCATCTCCGACACGGCCGCGGCCCACGGCCTGGCCTACGCGCCCGATCCCTCCAGCCAGTCGGTCTGCACGATCGGCGGCAACGTGGCCTTCAACTCCGGCGGCGCGCACTGCCTGCGCCACGGGATGACGGCCAACCACGTGCTGGGGATCCGCGCGGTGCTGCCCGACGGCGAGCTGGTCGAGCTGGGCGGCGACAGCACCGAGCCGGTCGGGCCCGACTGGACCGGCATGTTCTGCGGTTCGGAGGGCCTGCTGGGGATCGCCCTGGAGATCACCGTTCGGCTGGTGCCGGTGGCCGAGTCGGTGCACACGGCGCTGGCCGTCTACGGCAGCCTCGAGGCCGCCGGCGACGCCGTCGCCTCGGTGATCGCCGCGGGCATGCTGCCGGTGGCCATGGAGATCATGGACGCGCTGGCCATCGAGGCCGCCGAGGCGTCGGTCAAGCCGAACTACCCCAAGGGCGCGGCGCTGCTGATCGTCGAGCTGGAGGGCGAGCGCGACGTCGTCGACGCCGACAAGGCGCCGCTGCGCGCGCTGCTGGAGCAGTCGGGCGCCAGCGAGGTCGTGACCACCGAGGACCCCGACGAGCGCGCGCTGATCTGGAAGGGCCGCAAGAGCGCGTTCTCCGCGGTCGGCTGGCTGTCGCCCGACTACATCGTCCAGGACGGCGTCGTGCCCCGCACCCGCCTGGGCGAGGCGCTGGCCGACATCGCGCGCATGTCGGCGCAGACCGGCATCCGCGTGGCCAACGTGTTCCACGCGGGCGACGGCAACCTGCACCCGCTGATCCTGTTCGACGGCAGCCAGGAGGGCGCGCTGGAGCGGGCCGAGGCGCTGGCCGGCGAGATCCTGGCGCTGTGCGTGCGGCTGGGCGGCTCGATCACCGGCGAGCACGGGGTCGGCGTCGAGAAGCTGGCCTACCTGGAGCTGATGTTCGCGCCGGAGGACCTGGCGCTGATGCGCCGCGTGCGCGCGTCCGTGGACCCGGCCGAGCTGGCCAACCGCGGCAAGATGCTGCCGGCGGCGCCCGAGGCCGTGGTCGCGTGAGCGCGGTGGCCGTGGAGACCGCACAGGAGCTGGCCGAGGCCGTCGTGGCCGCGCCCAGCGTGCTGGCCGTCGGCGCCGGCACCAAGCCCGCGCTGAGCAGCCCGCCGCCGGGCACCGTCGCGCTCGACGTGCGCGGCCTGCGCGGCATCGTCGAGTACGACCCGGCCGAGCTGACCCTGACCGCACGCGCCGGCACGCCGCTGGCCGAGCTGGCCGACGCGCTGAGCGCCCACGGCCAGTACCTGCCCTTCGATCCGCCGCTGGTGCGCCGCGGCGCCACGCTCGGCGGGACCGTGGCCGCGGGCCTCTCGGGTCCGGGCGCCTACCACTACGGCGGCGTGCGCGACTGCGTGCTCGGCGTGCAGTTCGTCGACGGCACCGGGCAGCTCGTGCGCGCGGGCGGGCGCGTGGTCAAGAACGCCGCCGGGTTCGACCTGCCCAAGCTGCTGGTCGGCTCGGCCGGCCGACTGGGGATCCTGGCCGAGCTGTCGGTGAAGGTGCTGCCCGCGCCGCAGGCCACCACGACGCTGGCCTTCGAGACCGGCGGGCTGCCCGCGGCGCTGGCGCTGATCGCCCGGCTCGGGCGCGGCCCGATCGAGGCCGACGCGATCGAGCTGGAGCCGCCCGGCCGGGTGATCGTCCGCCTGGGCGGGCGCGCCGCGCCGCTGGCCGCGCGCGCGCAGCGCCTGGCCGAGCTGGTCGGCCTGGCGGCCGAGACGCTCGAGCCGGCGGCGCAGACGGCGTACTGGCAGGGCGTGTCCGAGCTGCTGTGGGTGCCCGAGGGCGCTCGCGTCGTGCGCGTCGGCCTGCGGCCCCGGTCGGTCCCGGCGCTGGCCGTGGCCCTGGACGCCGCCGGCGCCGCCTGGCGCCTGTCCAACGCGGCCAACGTCGCCTGGGTGGCCTGGCCCGATGCGCCCGACGCGCTCGATGCCCTGGACGCCGTGCTGGGGTCGTTGGACCTGGCCGGCATGACCCTGACCGGCGAGCGCAACGCGTCGGTGCTGGGCGCCGTGCGCGGGGGCGCGTTCGCCCAGCGCATCCGCGCCGCGCTCGATCCTGACCACCGCTTCCCCGAGGCATAGAGGCCCGCATGCACAACACGATTCCCACCGACACGCTCGGGCCGCTGGGGCCGAGCATGGCCGGCGCGGTCGGATCCTGCGTGCACTGCGGCTTCTGCCTGCCCACCTGCCCGACCTACGCGACCATGGGCGAGGAGATGGACTCGCCCCGCGGGCGCATCTTCCTGATGAAGGAGGTGCTCGAAGGCACGATGGAGCTCGAGGTCGCGCTGCCCTTCATCGACAACTGCCTCGGCTGCCAGGCCTGCCAGACCGCGTGCCCGTCGGGCGTCGACTACGGCGGGCTGATCACCCCGTTCCGCGGGTGGGCCGAGGCGCGCCGTAAGCGCCCACCGATGCGCCGCGTCGAGCGCGAGATGATCCTGCGCACGCTCCCGTACCCGCGTCGCTTCCGCGCCGCTGCCCGCGCGGGGCGCGTGGCGCGGCCGCTGGCCGGCCGCCTGCCCGAGGCGATGGGGGCGATGCTGCGGCTGCTGCCCGACGACCTGCCCAAGGCCCAGCCGCTGCCCGAGGTGCACCCGGCCGAGGGCGAGCGCCGCGCGCGCGTCGCGCTGCTGTCGGGCTGCGCCCAGCAAGTGCTCGAGCCCGACATCGCCTGGGCCACGCTGCGGGTGCTGGCCCGCAACGGGGTCGAGACGCTGATCCCGCGCGCGCAGCGCTGCTGCGGCTCGCTGGCCGCGCACACGGGCGCGTTCGATCAGGCCCGCGCGACCGCGCGCCACAACCTCGACGCGTTCGACCTCGACGCCGACGCGGTCATCACCACCGCGGCCGGCTGCGGGTCGGGCATGCGCGAGTACGGGATGCTCTTCGCCGGCGAGCCCGAGGAGGCGCGCGCCGAGGCGCTGGCCGCGCGGGTCGTCGACGTGACCGTGTTCCTGGCCGCGCTGGGGCTGCGCGAGGCGCCGCCCGCGCTGGACGGCGAGGTGGCCGTGGCCTACCAGGACGCCTGCCATCTGGCCCACGCCCAAGGCGTGCGCCGCGAGCCGCGCTCGCTGCTGCGGGCGATCCCCAACGTCCGCCTCGTCGAGCCGGCCGAGTGGGAGCTGTGCTGCGGGTCGGCCGGCACCTACAACGTCGAGAAGCCCGACGTCGCCGCTCGCCTGGGTGAGCGCAAGGCCAACAACCTGCTGGCCAGCGGCGCCGACGTCGTCGTCTCGGCCAACATCGGCTGCCTGACCCAGGTGCGCGCGCACCTGGGCGCGCTCGGCCGCCCCCTGCCCGTGCTGCACACGATGCAGTTCCTCGACCGCGCCTACGCCGGAGTGACCACTCGATGACCACCGATACCGCCGCCAATGCCACGCTGGATGATCGGTCGCGTGAGGAGATCCTGACGCCGCAGGCGCTGGCCTTCCTGGAGGAGCTGCACGGCCGGTTCGCGCGCACGCGTGACGGGCTGTTGGATGCGCGGGCGGAGCGGCGGGCGCAGCTTGCGGCGGGTGGGTCGTTGGACTTCCTGGCTGAGACGGCGGAGGTGCGGGCGGGGGACTGGTCGGTGCCGGCCCCACGGGCGGACTATCTGGATCGGCGGGTGGAGATCACGGGGCCGACGGATCGCAAGATGGTGATCAACGCGATGAACTCGGGTGCGCGTGGGTTCATGGCCGATTTCGAGGATGCCAACTCGCCGACGTGGCGCAACCAGGTCGGCGGGCATGTGAACCTGATCGACGTGATCGAGGGGACGATCACCTATGACAGCTCCGATGGCCGGCACTACGCGCTGAACGAGACGGTGGCGACGTTGGTGCCGCGGCCGCGGGGGTGGCATCTGCCCGAGCGGCATCTGTCGTTCGGTGGGCGTGAGGCGGTCGGGTCGCTGGTCGACTTCGGCCTGTTCGCCTTCCACGGCGCGACCCGGCTGCACGGGCAGGGCCGCGGCGCCTATCTGTACCTGCCGAAGATGGAGCACCACCTCGAGGCCAGGTTGTGGAACGACGTGCTGACGTTCGCGGAGGAGGCGCTGAGCATGGCGACCGGCACGTTCCGCGCGACGGTGCTGATCGAGACGTTGCCGGCGGCGTTTCAGATGGACGAGATCCTGTTCGAGCTGCGCGAGCATTCCTACGGGCTGAACGCGGGCCGCTGGGACTACATCTTCTCGGCCATCAAGACGTTCCGCGACCGGCCCGAGTTCGTGTTGCCGGATCGCACGGACATCAAGATGACGGTGCCGTTCATGCGCGCCTACACCGAGTTGCTGGTCAAGACGTGTCATGCGCGAGGGGCGTTCGCGATGGGGGGGATGGCCGCGCTGATCCCGTCGCGCAAGGACGTGGAGGCCAACGATCGGGCGATCGCCGCGGTCAAGGCCGACAAGGACCGCGAGGCCGCCGCCGGGTTCGATGGCACCTGGGTCGCCCATCCGGATGTGGTGGCCACGGCGACGGCCGCGTTTGACGCGGTGTTGGGCGATCGGCCCAACCAGATCGATCGCCGCCGCGACGAGGTCGACGTGTCCGCCGCCGAGCTGCTCGATCTGGCCGCGACGCCGGGGGAGATCACCGAGGCCGGGTTGCGCAACGATCTCAACGTCGGCTTCCAGTACATCTCGTTCTGGCTGGGCGGTCGCGGTGCGGTCGGCCTGAACAACCTGATGGAGGACGCGGCGACCGCGGAGATCAGCCGCGCGCAGGTGTGGCAGTGGATCCGCCACGGCGCCACCCTGACCGACGGGCGCGTGATCACCCGCGAGCTCGCCACCGAGCTGCTGGACGAGGAGATCGCCTCGATCCGCGCCTCCGTCGACGAGCAGACCTGGCAGGCCGGCCGCCCCGACGAGACCCGCGCCCTGTTCGAGCAGGTCGCCCTCAGCGACGACATGCCCGAGTTCCTCACGCTGCCCGCCTACGCGCTGCTGGACTGACGCGCGCGGCGCGCCCGGCGGAACTTCGCCGGGCGCCTCGCGTTGGTTGAGTCATGCGGATGGCCACCCTGACCGTCGCGTTGTGCCTGGCCTGCGTGCAGGGCCTGGGCATCCTGGTCGCGCTGGCCTTCCGCGACGGCCAGGTCGCGACGCTGGCCATCCTGCTCGTCGCCGCCTCGGCGACGATGACGGGCTCGATCCTCGGCCTGGCCGACCCGGCGCTGCGGGCGCGGGGCACCGCGGGACTGGCGCTGGTCGCGGTCGGGCAGCTCGTCGTCTGCGCGGTGATCGCGGTCGAGGTCGGGCAGGCCTGGGCCGACGCACGGGCGCTGGGCGTCGACGGCACGTGGGTCGCCTTCCTCGGCGTGCTGCTGCTGGGCTGCGCGGCGGTCGCGTTCGCCGCCGTGGCGGTCTGGCGCCCGACGCCGCGTCAGGTCGGCGGGCTCGTGGTCACCGGCCTGGTCGTGCTGGCCGGGCTGGGCGTCACCGTCGCCGGCGCCGCCGTGGAGGCCACCAACGCCGACTGCGACCGCTTCGCCTTCGACCACGCACGCTGGACGACGCAGATCGACCAGCGCCCGCAGATGGCGTACACGCTGATCGACTGCGACGCGCTGATCGGCCGCAGCCGGGCCGAGGTGCTCGACATGCTCGGCCCGCCGGCCATCGGCGGGCCCGAGGCCAACGCGTGGCCGCTGAACGGCGACAGCCTGACGGTCAGCTTCGGCCCGGGCGGCCGCGTCGACCGCGCCAGCACGGCCTACGCCGACTAGCTACGTCCGGGACGGCGGAGCCTGTCGGTCGTTCGGCAGGGTCGGCCAGCCGTGGGCGAGCGCGCCGTAGCCCTCGACGAGGTTGCGTTCGAGGTCCTGGTCGGCGTCGTGGACCCAGCACGAGAACGCAGCGGTCGACACGCCGAGGGCCGCGTGGGCGACCGTTTGAGGCATCAGATCCTCGGCGGCGCCGCCGGTTCGGGACGCGACGTACTCGGCGATCACGCCGCGCCACGCGGCGTAGCGCAGCATCGAGTGCGCCTGCAGGGCCGGCACGGTGGTGATCAGCGTCATGCGGATGCGCAGCTCGGGCAACTGCTCGGGCAGGTAGCGGTTGGAGGACACCGCTGCGCGCGCCACCGCCTCCATCACCCCGACGTCGTCGCCGATCGCCGCCAGGTCGGCCCGCAGGCGATCCAGGACGCTGTCGAAGTCGCCCCAGACCATGTCGTTCTTCGACGGGAAGTACCGGAACACGGTGCGCCGCCCGACGCCCAGCGCCGCGGCCACGTCGTCCACCGTTGTCGCCTCGAACCCACGCTCGGCGAACAGGTCCAGCGCGACCCGCGCGACCTGCTCGCGGCTCGTGCTCGGCGGCCGCCCTCGGGCACCGCCGACCCATCGCTCGCTCACGTCGTCACGCCCGACGGTTGGCTTTTGGCACTCGATGCTGTAATCATGACGGCGGCATTTGACCACTTGGTGAGGAGAGAGCTTCCCATGCATGCTGACCCGACCGCCGTCGCCGCGCCCGAGACCGAGGCGCAGGCCCCGCGCGAGGACGCCGAGCCCGTGCTCGTCGAAGAGGAGCTGCTCGTCGAGGACGTCTCGATCGACGGCATGTGCGGCGTCTACTAGGCCGCCGCGGATGTCCACGATCGACCTGGCCCGGCCGTGGGCCCTGGACGCCAGCGTCGCGCTGCGTCCGGAGCCCTTCGGCGCGCTGGCCTACCACTTCGGCACGCGCCGGCTGTCCTTCCTGAAGAGCCCGACGCTGCTGCGGGTCGTCCAAGCGCTGGGTGACCACCCGACGGGCCTGGAGGCCTGTCGCGCGGCCGGCGTCGACGAGGGCGAGCTGCCCCGCTACGCCCAGGCGCTGGGCACGCTGGCCGACACGCACATGATCGTGGAGCGGGAGCAGGCGGCATGACACCGCCCACCGCAGTCGCCTCCGCGCCGGCGCCCGTCGGGCGCCTGGTCGACCACTTCGAGCGCGGCCTGGACGCGCCGATCTGCCTGACCTGGGAGCTGACCTACGCGTGCAACCTCGCGTGCGTGCACTGCCTGAGCAGCTCCGGCCGCCGCGACCCGCGCGAGCTGAGCACCGACGAGTGCAAGGGCATCATCGACGAGCTCCAGCGCATGCAGGTCTTCTACGTGAACATCGGCGGCGGCGAGCCGACGGTGCGCAAGGACTTCTGGGAGCTGCTGGACTACGCCACGGCCCATCAGGTCGGGGTGAAGTTCTCCACCAACGGCAGCCGCATCACCGAAGAGATCGCCCAGCGCCTGGCCGGCAGCGACTACGTCGACGTGCAGATCTCGCTCGACGGCGCCACCGCGGCGGTCAACGACCGCGTGCGCGGGCCGGGATCGTTCGACACCGCGATCACCGCGATGGAGCGGCTGCACGCGGCGGGCATGGCCGGCTTCAAGGTGTCGGTCGTCGTCACCCGCGAGAACGTCGACCAGCTCGACGACTTCCAGGCGATCGCCGAGCGCTACGGCGCGCAGCTGCGCATCACGCGGCTGCGGCCCTCCGGGCGCGGCGCCGACGTGTGGGACGAGCTGCACCCGACCGCCGCCCAGCAGCGCCAGCTGTACGACTGGCTGATGGCCAACGGCGACCGCGTGTTGACCGGCGACTCGTTCTTCCACCTGGCCGCCTACGGCGAGTCGCTGCCCGGGTTGAACCTGTGCGGCGCCGGGCGCGTGGTCTGCCTGATCGATCCGGTGGGCGACGTGTACGCCTGCCCGTTCGCCATCCACGACTCGTTCCTGGCCGGCAACGTGCGCTCGCCGGGCGGCTTCCAGCACGTGTGGCGGGAGTCGGACCTGTTCCTGCAGCTGCGCGAGCCCCAGGGTGGCGGCGCCTGCTCGGGCTGTCAGTTCTTCGACTCCTGCCGAGGCGGCTGCATGGCGGCGAAGTTCTTCACCGGCCTGCCGCTCGACGGCCCGGACCCCGAGTGCGTGCTCGGGCACGGCGAGTCGGCGCTGGCCGGGCTGAGCATCACCAAGTCCGTGCCCAAGCCGTCGGTCGACCATTCCAAGGTCCGGCCCCGTCGCGAGCGCCCCGACCGGGCCTGCGACGAGAACCCGCTGGCCGGCTTCGAGCCCGTCGCCTGATGGCCGGCGGCTGGTTCGAGACGGTCGCCGTCGCCGAACGACGGGCCAAGAAGCGGCTGCCCGCGTCGGTCTACGGCGCGCTGGTGGCCGGCGCGGAGAAGGGCGTGACGCTGCGCGACAACCTCGCGGCCTTCGACGAGCTCGGGTTCGCGCCGCGGACCGCCGGCCAGTCGGCCGGGCGTGAGATGGCCACGAGCGTGATGGGCCAGGACATCTCGCTGCCGGTGCTCATCTCGCCCACCGGCGTGCAGGCCGTGCACCCGGACGGCGAGGTGGCGGTGGCGCGCGCCGCCGCAGCGCGGGGCACCGCGATGGGCCTCAGCAGCTTCGCCAGCAAGCCGGTCGAGGAGGTCGTCGCGGCGAACCCGCAGACGTTCTTCCAGGTGTACTGGTGCGGCTCGCGCGAGCAGATCGTCGCGCGGCTGGAGCGGGCCAGGGCAGCGGGCGCCGTCGGCGTGATCGCCACGCTGGACTGGTCGTTCTCCCACGGTCGCGACTGGGGCAGCCCATCGATCCCCGAGCGGCTGGACTGGCGCGCGATCCGCGACTTCGCGCCCGACGGCCTGCGCCACCCGCGGTGGCTGCTGGACTACGCGCGCACGCGCGCGCTCCCGGACCTGACCGTCCCGAACATGGCCGTCGGCGGTGAGGCGCCGCCCGGGTTCTTCGGCGCCTACGGCGAGTGGATGGGCACGCCGCCACCCACCTGGGAGGACATCGCCTGGCTGCGCGAGCAGTGGGACGGCCCGTTCATGGTCAAGGGCGTGATCCGTGTCGATGAAGCGCGTCGGGCCGTCGAGGCCGGCGCCACCGCGATCTCCGTCTCCAACCACGGTGGCAACAACATCGACGGCACCCCGGCGTCGATCCGGGCGCTGCCGGCCATCGCCGACGCGGTCGGCGACCAGGTCGAGGTGCTGCTCGACGGCGGCATCCGCCGCGGCAGCGACGTCGTCAAGGCCCTCGCGCTCGGCGCCCGCGCGGTGATGATCGGCCGCGCCTACCTGTGGGGGCTGGCGGCCAACGGCCAGGCCGGCGTGGAGAACGTCCTGGACGTGCTGCGGGGCGGCATGGACGCGACGCTGCGCGGCTTGGGTCACACCTCGATCCACGACCTGACGCCCGCGGACCTGGTGATCGCGCCCGGGTTCGAGCGCGCGCTCGGAGAGGCGACGCCCACGGTCGCGACGTGACCGCGCTGGCCGACCGCACCTGGACCGAGCTCGAGGCCACCGAGGCGGTGCTCGTCATCCCGCTGGGAGCCACCGAGCAGCACGGTCCGCATCTGCCGCTCTCCACGGACACCGACATCGCGGCGGCGCTGGCCCAGCGGCTGGCGCAGGCGCGACCCGACGTCGTCACTGCGCCGGCGATGCCCTACGGCTCCAGCGGCGAGCACGGCGCGTTCGCCGGGACCCTGTCGATCGGGCAGGAGGCGATCGAGCTCGTCGTCGTCGAGCTCGTGCGCTCGGCCACGCAGACCTTCGGTCGGGTGCTGCTGATCTGCGCCCACGGCGGCAACGAGCCCGCGGTCACGCGCGCCGTCCAGCGTCTGCGCGGCGAAGACCGCGATGTGTGGGCCTGGTCGCCGGCTCGGGTGTGGGAGGGCGACGCCCACGCCGGTCACATCGAGACGTCCGTGATGCTGGCCCTCGATCCCGCGCGCGTCCACGCCGACCGGGCGGTGCCCGGCGCGACGCGGCCGCTGGCCGCGCTGCTGCCCGCGCTGCGCGAGCGCGGTGTCGCCGCGGTCAGCGACAACGGGATCCTCGGCGACCCGACGGGTGCCGACGCCGCCGAAGGCGAGCGCCTGCTGGCCCGCGCGACCGCGGCCCTGGCCGGCGTCGTCGACGACTGGCCCGCCGGACCTGGGGCGTGGGCATGACCCGCGTCGCGCTGGTCACCGGCGCGGCCCGCGGCATCGGCGCGGCCACGGTGGCGGGCCTGGACGCGGCGGGCTGGTCGGTCGTCGCGGTCGACCTCGCCGCAGACGACCCGCGCCTGCCCTACGGCCTGGGCACCGAGGCCGAGCTCGAGGCCGTCGTGGCGGCCGCACGCGACGCGGTGGCGGTGATCGGCGACGTGACCGACGCGGCGCTGATGGCCTCCGCGGTGGCCACCGCCGAGGAGCGCTTCGGCGGCCTGGACGCGGTGATCGCCGTGGCCGGCGTGATCGCCGGCGGCGTGCCGCTGTGGGAGGTGCCGATCGAGCAGGAGCAGGCGGTGATCGACGTCAACCTCGGTGGCGTGCTGGCCGCGGCACGCGCTGGCGTGCCCGCCCTGCTGCGCCGCCCGCAGCCGCGCTCCGGCCGCTTCCTGGCCGTCGCCTCGACCGCCGCGACGCGCGGCTTGCCGATGCTGGCGGCCTACTGCGCGGCCAAGGCCGGGGTGGCGGGGCTCGTGCGTGGGCTGGCCGCCGAGCTACGGGGGACGGGCGTGACCGCCAACGCGGTGTCACCCGGCTCGACCGCGACGCGCATCCTCGACGAGAGCGCGCGCCTGTACGACCTGGAGAGCGCCGAGGCGTTCTCGGCCCAGCAGCCGCTGGAGCGCCTGCTCGAGCCCGACGAGATCGCCGCCGCGCTGGTCTGGCTGGCCGGGCCGGAGGGCGCCGCCGTGACCGGGGCGACGATCCCGGTCGACGGCGGTCTCGCGCTGTGACGGCGTTCCCGGCCGACCTGCCGCTGCGGCTGGACGCCGGGGTGCGGGTGCTGGCCGGGGGACGCGTGCTGGTCGGCGGGCAGCCGATGCGCATCCTGCGGCTGTCGGCCTCCGGGGCCGCGGCCGTGGCGGCGATGGAGGATCGCGGCCCGGGTCCGAGCGACGCCGCGCGTCGCCTGGCCCGCACGCTCGTGGACGGTGGGTTGGCCCATCCGGCCCCACCTCCCGCCGGCGTTGACGACGTGACAGTCGTCGTGCCCGTCCGCGATCGGACGGCGCTGCTCGACGCCTGTCTGAGGAGTGCCGCCGCGCCCGCGATCGTGGTCGACGACGGCTCGCGCGACCCGGCCGCGGTGGCCGAGGTCTGTTCCCGCCACGGCGCGCGCCTGGTGCGACTGGAGACCAGCGGGGGCCCGGCGAGCGCGCGCAACGCCGGCCTGGCGCTGGTCGACACGCCGCTCGTCGCCTTCCTGGACAGCGACTGCCGGCCCGCCGCGGACTGGCTGGCCGGGCTCCTCGGCCACTTCGCCGATCCGCAGGTGGCCGCCGTCGCGCCGCGCATCCGTCCGGCCGCCGCGCCCGGTGCGCTGGCCGCGTTCGCCGCGGACCGCTCGCCGCTGGACCTCGGCCCGGCACCCGCGCGCATGGTCCCGATGGGGCGCGTGTCCTACGTCCCCACCGCCGCGCTGGTGGTCCGCCGCAGCGCGCTGGACGCCGGCTTCGACGATCGGCTGCGCTACGGCGAGGACGTGGATCTGGTCTGGCGCCTGCATGAGCAGGGCCACGCCGTGCGCTACGAGCCGGCCGTCTGCGTCGAGCATCGCGAGCCCGAGCGCTGGCGGGACCTGATGGCGCGCCATTACCGCTACGGGACGTCCGCCGCGGCGCTGGCCCGTCGGCATCCCGGCCGGATGGCCCCGCTGGTTCTGGAACCGTGGTCGGTCGGGCCCGCCGCGTGCCTGCTGGCCCGGCGGCCGCGGCCGGCGGCGGCGCTGCTCGTGTTCGAGTCGGTGATGGCGCTGCGCCGGGCGCGGGCCGCCGGCGTCCCGGGGTGGGAGCCGGCCACCTGGCCGGTGCGCGGCGTGGGCTACGCCGTGCAGGGTGCCGGTCACGCGCTGGCCCAGCTGGCGCCGGCCGCGCTCGTCGCGCTGCTGCTGCACCGGCGCAGCCGCCCCGCCGGGCTGGCCCTGACCTTGGCGCCGCCGCTGGCCGAGTGGGCCCGCCGGCGTCCGCGACTGGACCCGGCGCGCTGGGCGGCGCTGTGCCTGGCCGACGACGCCGCCTACGGCCTGGGCGTGTGGGCGGGGTGTCTGCGCGAGCGGGTGTGGGCGCCGCTGGTTCCGGTGGTCGCGCGGCGCAAGCGCGCGCACGCCGGCGACCCAGGAAGCTAGGTGCCTTCGACGGCCAGCGTGGCGCCGGACAGCGCCTCGCTCGGCCGCCGCGGCACGAGCAGCGCGGCCAGGAGGGCCAGGACGCCCGCTCCCGCCGACACCATGAACGCCGCCGTGAAGCCCGACTCGGTGGGGGAGGCCGCACCGACGACCGTGGCGGTGATCAGCGCGCCGCCCACCGTCGTGCCCACCGCGCCACCGATCGTGCGCATGACGGTGTTCATCCCGGTGGCCACGCCGGTCTGCGACGGTGGCACGACCTCGACGATCAGGTTGGCCAGCGCCGCGAAAGCGAGGCCGACACCGAAGCCCAGCAGGGCGGCCGCGATGTAGATGTCGAGGGCGGCGTCGTGCATCAGCGCCAGCATCAGGAAGCTGACCATCAGGAACGCGCAGCCGGCGACCAGCAGCGCGCGCGGCCCGACCTTGTTGGACAGGCGGCCGCCGATCGGGCCGGCGATGAGCATCGTCACCGTCGACGGGAGCATGAACAGCCCCGCTCCGGTGACGCTGGCCCCGAAGCCGTAGCCGGCGGACTTCGCCGTCTCGACGAACTCCGGGATCAGCACGAAGGAGCTGTACATGCCGGCGCCGACGAGGAACGCGGCGAGGTTGACGGTCCAGACGCCGCGGATCGCCATCATCCGCATGTCGACCAGCGGTTCCCGGGCCGCACGCTCGTTGACGATCCACAGCCAGGCCAGCGCGGCGGCGGCGGCGACCAGCGCCACGACGCGCGGATCCAGCCAGCCCCAGGTCGGGCCCTGGGTGATGCCGAGCAGGCCGCAGATGAGCCAGGCCGACAGCAGCGCCGCACCGACCCAGTTGACCCGGCCCGGCGTCTTCACCGGCGACTCGGGCACCCAGAAGATCGCGCCGACGAGGGAGAAGGCGATCGGCGTCAGCGGCAGCCAGAACAGCCAGTGGTAGCCGAGCGCGTCGACGATCGGGCCGGCCAGGACGATGCCCAGGCCGCCGCCCACGCCGAGCAGCGCGGAGATCAGCGCGATGCCGCCGGCCACGCGCAGGGCCGGGAACTCGTCGCGGATGATGCCGAAGGCCAGCGGGAAGAGCGCTCCCGCAGCGCCCTGCAGCACGCGGCCGAGGAGCATCGGCACGATGCTCGTGGCCAGCGCGCAGACGACGGTGCCAAGCAGCAGCACGCTGAGCGCGACGACGAGCATCCGCTCCTTGCCGAACATGTCGCCCAGCCGACCGAGGATCGGCGTGAAGATGGAGGCGCTGAGCAGGTACGCGGTGAGGATCCAGGCGGCCGCGGTGGCCGAGGTGTGCAGCTGGTCCTGGATCTCGGGCAGCGCCGGAGCGACGAGCGACTGCATCAGCGAGTAGGAGGCCGCGGCGACGGCGAGGACGCTGAAGCTCAGGCGATAGTGGGGACGAGGGCGTCCGGTGCGTGACGGCATGAGAGGAAGAGAGGTGGAGCGGGCGGGCGGAAGATTTGTCATCATACACTGACATCGCCTGATGACAAAGCCCGACACCCCTATCTCGGCCAAGCGCCACTACGACGCGCAGGCCTCCCGCCAGGCGCTGCTGGACGCCGCGGCCGAGCTGTTCGACGAGCGCGGGTTCGAGCGCGCCACGATCCGCGAGATCGGCGAGCGGGCCGGGGTGGACGCGGCGCTGATCGCCCGCTACTTCGGCGGCAAGGAGGGTCTGTACCTGGCCGTCCTGGCCGATCCGGAGATGCTGCGGCCGATCCCGTGCGCCAACCGCCCGCCGGCCGCCGCCGTGCGCGACATGCTCGAGCGCTGGGACACGCGCGGCTCGACGCCGATGCGCCGCGCGCTGGTCACGGCCGACCCGACGCCCGAGGTGCGCGACCAGATCGCCGCGATCCTGCAGACGCGCGTGCTCGGGCCGCTGGTCGAGGAGCTCGAGCGCCGCGACGTGCCCGATCCCGCGCTGCGGGCCGAGATCGCCGTCGCCGTGGCCACGGGCCTGACGCTGCTGCGCAGCAACGGCCTGCTGCCCGAGCTGGGCGCGGCCGCGCTGGACGACGTGCTGGCGCTCGTCGACCCGATGCTGCGCACGCTCGACACGCCGGCCTGAGCGACACGGCCCAGCACGTTGCTTGTCGGATTTGTTCCCGCTACGGCCACAAATCCGACAAGCAACGCGAATGCGCAACCATGAGGGGATGAGCGCCGCGACGATCGACCTGACGACGAGCGAGCCGCGCGGGATGGACGAGACGCTGGGCGGCTACGTGTGGCTGCCCCGGATGATCGACAAGGCGCGGGCCAAGATGGCGGGCACGATCGGGACGTTCGTGCATCCGTGCCCGGTGGACCGCACGGCGCTCGCGCGCATGCGCGTGGACTACGGGACCTTCAAGCGGATCATCATGGCGACGTCGACCGACGCCGAGGTGCTGGCCGCGCTGCTGCGGGTCGACGGGATCGCCACGCCGGAGAACGCGTGGTTCGACCCGGTCGCGCGGGAGACCGAGCTGCAGCGCTCCGATGATCCGTCGGCGCCCGCGGTGATCCCGGGTGCGGCGCTGGAGGGGTTCGCGCACGGGCTGATCGGCGTGACGCTCGTGCGCGCGTCGCTCGCTCCGGGCGCCACCCGCGCCGCCCATCGCCATCCCTACGACGAGGTCGTGCTGGTCGAGGCGGGGGAGGGCGTCGCGCACGCCGGCGACGCCGACCTGCCGCTGACCACCGGGGTCGCGCTCACGCTGCCCGCCCGCACGCCGCACGCGTTCACCAACCCCGGTCCCGGCGAGCTGCGCCTGCTGGAGATCCACGCCGACGGGCGCGTGCTCGAGGAGCTCGTCAGCTAGAGCCCTTCGGCGGCCTGCTCGCCGAAGTAGCTGGCCATCAGCAGCTCGCGGTTGTCGCGCAGCGCGGCGGCGTCGTCCTGGAGGACCACGCGCCCGTGGGAGAGCACGTAGCCGCGGTCGGCGATGGCCAGCGCGAGCTGGACGTGCTGCTCGACGAGCAGGACGCCGCAGCCGCTGTCGTCGGCGTACTGGCGCACGACCGGCAGGAGACGCTCGACGATCAGCGGCGCGAGGCCGAGGCTGAGCTCGTCCAGCAGGAGCAGGCGCGGATGGCGGGCCAGGTTGCGGGCCACGGCGAGCATCTGCTGCTCGCCGCCCGACAGCAGGCCGCAGCGCCGGTCCTGCAGCTCGGCCAGCGCCGGGAAGTACCGATAGGCGACCTCGGCGTCGAGCTTCTCGCCGCGGTGGCCCAGGCGGAAGTGCTCGGCCACGGTCAGGCCGAAGAACACGCCGCGCGAGTCGGGCACGTGGGCGATGCCCATGCGCGCGCGGCCGCTGATGGAGATCTTGCGCAGGTCCCGGCCCGACAGGCCGATGCGGCCCGACGACGGGTGCACGATCCCGGAGATCGCCCGCAGGGTCGTCGTCTTGCCGGCGCCGTTGGCGCCGAGCAGGGCGATCACCTCGCCCGCACCGACGGTCAGGTCCAGGTTGCGCAGGACGGTCGCGCCCTCGTAGCCCGCGTCGATCGACTCGATCGACAGGACGGCCTCGCTCATTCGATCACCTCGCTGGCGGCGCTGCCCAGGTACGCCTCGACGACCTTGGGATCGCGGCGCACCTCGTCGGGCGGCCCGGCCGCGATCAGCTGGCCGAACTCGAGCACGAAGATCACGTCGCAGATGCTCAGCACCAGGCCCATGTCGTGGTCGATCAGGAGCATCGCGTTGCCCTCGTCGGCCAGGCCGCGCAGGCGCCGCCCGAGGTCCTCGCTCTCGGACGTGTCCAGGCCGGCGGCCGGCTCGTCCAGGCACAGCAGGCGCGGGCTCATGGCGACGCCGCGGGCCACGCCGACGAGCTTGCGCTGCCCCTGCGACAGGTCGCTGGGCATCGCGTCCGCGGCCCATTCCATGTCGACCAGCGCCAGCGCCGTCTCCACCGAGGGGGCCGCCGGGGGATCGGCCTGGAACAGCTCGCGCACGACGGTCCACGCGGACGGCCGGCGCGCGGCCACGTTGAGGTTCTCGCGCACGGTCAGGTCGTCGAACAGCTCGCTGGCCTGCCAGGTGCGGGCCAGGCCGCGGCGGGCTCGCTCGTGGGGGGAGAGTCCCACGAGCGAGCGGCCGTCGAGGGCGAGGTCGCCGCTGCAGCCCACGAACCCGCAGACCGCGTCGACGAACGTCGTCTTGCCGGCACCGTTGGGCCCGATCAGGCCGACGAGCTGACCCTCACCCACGTGGAGGTGCACGTCGCTGAGCGCGTGCACGCCGCCGAAGCGGACCGACAGGCCGGAGGTCTCCAGCACCGCGGTCATCGCTCCACCTGCGCTTCGGCCATGACCCGGCCGCCGCGCACCTCGGGCGCCGACGGTCGTCGCCGCTTGTGCAGCGTCTTGTAGAACGCGCCGGCCACGCCCTCGGGGTGCTGGATCAGCGTGAAGATCAGGATCACGCCGCCGAACAGCAGGAACCAGTTGCCGTTGATCCCCAGCCACTTGTCCATGGCGTGGGGGAACAGCCCCTCGGTCGAGATCAGCCCGGCGAAGACCGCGCCGGACACCAGCGTGATCCCGCCCGCGTAGGCGAAGGCGATCAGCGCCAGGGCGGTCAGCGCGCTGAAGCGGTTGGCGCTGACCGAGCCGAAGTTGTAGGCGTACAGCGCGCCGGCCACGCCCGCGATGCCCGCGCTGATCGAGAAGGCGATCAGCTTGACCATGCGCACGTCGATCGCCGCGGCCGCGGCGGCGCGCTCGTTGGAGCGCACCGCGAGCATCCGCTGGCCGAAGTCGCCCCGCCGCAGCGAGGCGACCAGCAGGCACATCCCGACCGTGACCAGCAGCACGACGAAGCCGAACATCGGGCTGGGCAGCCCCTCGGTCAGCCCGTGCAGTCCCGAGCGCGGGCCCAGGTCCCAGCCGAACAGGTGCGGCTCGGGCACGGGCGAGCCGCTGTCGCCGCCGCCCCAGATGCTGTTGTTGAAGCCGAACTGGGCGATCGCCACCGCGGCACCGAGCGTCACCACCGCCAGGGCCACGCCGCGCACGCGCAGCGCCGAGACGGCGGTGATCAACCCCAGCAGCACCGCGAGCAGCGCGCCGGCCAGCGGCGCCAGCGGAAAGCCGATCCCCGCGTCGACCGCGAGGTGCGACACCGTGAACCCCGACACGCCGGCCAGGGCCAGCTGGACGACGGAGATCTGCCCGACGAACCCGGTGATGACCACCAGCGAGAGCGCCATGACCACGCCGATCAGGGTGTTGATCAGCGCCTGGCGGAAGTCGAACGGGAACACCATGAAGCACGCGGCGCCGATGATCAGCGCGGTGATCGCGGGCGCGGCCAGCCGCTGCGGGCGGGGCACGAACGGCAGCCGCTGCTCGATCAGCTCACCGCGGCCCGGCAGCGCGTTGCCGCGCAGGAACATCGCGGTGATGATGATCAGGAAGGCGACGAGCTCCTTGACGCCCGGGAGCGGAACGCCGTCGGAGGTGGGGAACCAGCTCTGCGTCGAGAAGTAGTCCAGCAGCGAGTTGATGATCCCGATGCCGATCCCGGCGGCGGCGGCGATGCCGAACGAGGTCAGCCGGGCCAGCAGCGCGGCGGCCAGCGCCGGCACCACCTGCAGCGGCAGCGAGACCGAGTCCAGCTGGGTGATCGACGCGGCCAGCACGCCGACCGAGCCGGCCACGACGCTGGCCAGCAGCGTGTTGATCATCGACAGCTGGTTGGCCGACAGACCGGCCAGCATCGCGTTGACCTCGTTCTCCGAGGCGGCGCGCGTGGCCAGGCCGAACCGGCTCCAGCGGTACAGCGCCATCAGCAGCAGCGCGATCACGATCACGATGCCGGCCAGCAGGAACCGGTCCAGCGGCACGATCGCCCCGAGGACGTGCACGACCCTGGTCGGCAGGATCGGCGGCTGGGGCTTCTGGGTCGTGCCGAAGGCCAGCAGCATCGAGGCCTGGGCGATCAGCAGCACGCCCAGCGACGACACCAGCTTGGCCAGCGGCGAGGCGTTGCGCAGCGGTCGGAACGCGATCAGCTCGATCAGCGCCCCGACCACCAGCGTGTAGACCAGCGTGAGCACGAGCGCGGGAGCGGTCGACATGCCGCCCCCGATCTCGCCCGTCTTCAGCGCCCAGTAGCAGTAGCCCGACAACATCGCCATGGCGCCGGTCGCGATGTTGATGATCCCGGAGCCCCGGTAGGTGAGCACCACCGACAGCGCGAGGCCGGCGATGAGCGCCCCCGAACCGAGGCCCAGCAGGACGAACAGCAGGAGCTGCTGCATGTGCGATCAGCCGGTCGGCTGGCTCAGCCAGCCTGCCGCCTTGTCGAACTTGCCCTTCCCGGCGTAGGTGAAGAACTGCGCGCGGTCGTTGCAGATCGCCGGGGCGTCGGGGTACTTCCCGCAGGCCAGCTCCGGTGCGCCCAGGACCACGGGGCCCTTGAACGCCCGCGCCGCCTTGAGGATGTCGTCCGACGTCGCGTCGGGACCGACCTCGTTGAGCAGCTTCGCCGTCGACATCACGACGCCGAAGGACACGATCACCCAGGGGTCCGGGGCCGCCTTGATCTTGTACTGGTCGGCCAGCTTCATGTACACGGCCATGCTCTTGTCCGTCGGATCGCCGTACAGCGAGCTGGCGATCGAGTAGGTCCACAGCGGGTAGTCGCCGCCGAGGCCGGCGGCCACGTCCGGGTTCAGGCAGAGCGGCGCGGACACGATCTTCTTGCTGTCCGTGATGCCCAGCTGCTGCAGCGCCTTGGCCTGGTTGACGCAGCCCGAGGCGTCGCTGTAGGGCACGACCATTTCGGCCGACTGCGCGTTGGCCGCGGTCAGCGGCCCCACCAGGTCGGTCTGGCCCTGCGAGTAGCCGACGCCCTTGGCCGGCACGCCGGCGTCCTTCATGGCCTGCGTGATCGCGGCCGCGCCCTCGCGGACACCCGAGGTGTTCGGGTAGACCATCGCCGCGGACTTCGCCTTCAGGACGTCGCGGGCGTAGGTGCCCATCGGCCCGAGCACGTGCGCGGCGTCGCCGAACAGCACGGTGCCCCACTTCTGGGTGCCGTCGACCGGGGTGACGGCCACGCCGGTGATCACCGGCTTGTCGATCGACGAGTAGAACGACTGGATGCCGGTGGCCACGCCGCCCATGTCGACGACCTTGACCGCCGAGTCGTTGCCGAGCTGCTGGGCACACGTCGTGCCCTCTTCCTCGGCGCTCTTGATGAAGCACTTCTTCAGCACGACCGGGTGTCCGTCGATGCCGCCGTACAGGTCGTTGATCGCCTTCACGGCGAAGTCCGCACCGTCGGTCGCGGCGGCGCCGATGACCTCCTGGCCACCCTGCTGGTTGACCCAGCCGATGGTGACCGGCGACTTGCTCGGATCGGCCTTGCCGCTGCCGCCCACGTAGGCGGCGTAGTCGGTGACCGAGTCCGCTCCGGCCCCGCCGGAGTCTGCGTCGGTCGACGCGGTGGTGTCCGCCGCGGTGGTGTCCGCGGTCGTGCTGGCACCGGTGTCGGCGGCGGGTGCGGACGTGCTGCCCGCCGTTGTGCTCGATTCGTCGGATGACCCACATCCGGCCGCACCCAGCACGACGATCGCCGCAGCGACCCCCAGCCATCCCCTCAGAGACTGTGAGACCACTCTCTCTCCTCCTTCGCGTTGCGCTTGGAGCCCGGCGGCGATTCAACCGTATCGTGCAAGAGATTGTCAACAATCTTCGGCGAAGTCTCGTTGACGGCTTGCCAGCGAACCCGCTCCCTGGCACCCTGACGCACGTGACCGAGATCCTTTCCGGCTCCGATCTGCGGACCGGGCTCTACATCGGCGGCGCGCACATCGACGGGGCGGACCACTTCGCCGTGCGCGACCCGGCCGACCCCGCAGCGATCGTCGGCTACGCGGCCGACGCCACCGCCGACCAGGCCCGCGCGGCGGTCGCCGCCGCGCACGCGGCGTTCCCGGCCTGGGACGCGCTGGGCGCCCACGCGCGCGCCGACCAGGTGCGAGCGGCGCTGGGCGCGCTGGCCGCCGACAACGACGAGCGCGTCGAGCTGCTGTCGCGCGAGAACGGCAAGGTCCGCTCGGAGTGCGAGATCGAGATGCACGTGCTCGAGGGGCGCTTCGAGCTGGCCGCCGGCCTGGCCGACGTCGTCGCCGCGGGCCGCACGCTGGCGGCGCCGCCGTTTCGCACGCAGATCGCCTACCTGCCGCTCGGCGTCGTCTCGCTGATCGTCCCGTTCAACTGGCCGCTGGCCATCCTGGCCGCGTCAGTGCCCCAAGCGCTGGTCGCCGGCAACACCGTCGTGGTCAAGGCACCGCCGACGACGCCGCTGTCGTTCGTGCGCACCGTCGAGCTGATCGCCGCGCAGCTGCCGGCGGGCGTGCTCAACGTGCTCAGTGGCCAGGACGCGGTGCTCGGCCCGGTGTTGATCCAGGACCCGCGCGTGCGGAAGGTCGGCTTCACCGGCAGCGTCGGCGCGGGCAAGCGGATCATGGGCATGGCCGCCGAGAACCTGACCCGCGTGACGCTCGAGCTCGGCGGCAACGACCCCGCGCTCGTGCTGGCCGACGCCGAGGTGACGCAGGAGACGATCGGCAAGCTGTTCGTCGGCGCGTTCCTGACCACCGGGCAGGTGTGCATGGCGATGAAGCGCCTGTACGTGCACCGCTCGCACTACGACACGATCGTCGAAGGCCTGAGCGGCGCGCTGGGCGGCCAGAAGATCGGCCCGGGTCTGAACGCCGAGGCGACGATGGGCCCGCTGCACAGCCAGCGCCAGCGCGAGTACGTCAGCGGGCTGCTGGACGAGGTCCGCGACAGCGCCGAGGTGCGCGAGCTGGGCGATCCGGTCGACGAGGCGGCGTTCGCCCGCGGTCAGTTCCTGCGCCCGTCGCTCGTGCTCGACCCCGCGGCCGACGCGCGCGTGGTCACCGAGGAGCAGTTCGGCCCGACGCTGCCGATCATCCCGTTCGACGACGAGGAGACCGCGATCGCCGCGGCCAACGACACGTGGTCGGGGCTGTGCTCGTCGGTGTGGTCCGCGGATGCCGAGCACGCGGGACGGGTGGCGGCGCGGCTGCGCACCGGCACGACGTTCGTCAACGCGCACAACGCCCCGTGGCTGGACGACCGCGCGCCGTTCGGGGGCTTCAACCAGAGCGGCATGGGCCGCGAGATGGGGGACGAGGGCATCTTGGCGTTCACGGACACGCACTCTGTCTCGTTTCCGCAGTAGGTTCGACAGCGGACACGGATGCCAGCGAAGCGCGACTCAAACGACTCGGCTGGATACCTGCGACTGCGCGAGGCGATCGTGCACGGCGAGCTGGCGCCCAACCAGCGCCTGGTCGAGGCCGACGTCAGCAGCATGTTCCGCCTGCCCCGCGGGGCGGTGCGCAGCGCGCTTCTGCGCCTCGAGCACGAGGGCCTGGTCGAGCGCGAGCCGCATCGCGGCGCGCGGGTGCGCCACGTGTCCGAGCGCGAGGCCGTCGAGATCCTGCAGACGCGCGCGGTCCTGGAAGGGCTGGCCGCGCGTCACGCCGCGCTGAAGCGCACGGACGCGGAAGCCTCTGAGCTGGAGGCGATCCTGGCCGAGCAGCGCGCGGCGCTGGAGCGCGAGGACCTGCTGGGCGCGTCGGAGATCAACGCGCGCCTGCACGCCCGCGTGATCGAGCTGTCCGGCCACCACACGATGCAGCGGCTGGTGCGGGGGTTGAAGTCCCAGACCGTGCGCTTCCAGTTCCGCACGATCCTGCTGCCGGGACGCCCGTCGTTCTCCGCCCGCGAGCACGCGGCGATCGTCGCGGCGATCGTGGCCGGGGATCCGGACGCGGCCGAGCGGGCCATGCGCGACCACCTGGACCACGTGGCCGCGGCGCTCGGGGCGGCTGGAGGAATCGAGCCGCCCCGCGCCTCGGCGCTCGGTTAGACGACCGCGGCGGCGCCCCACAGCTCGCGCGAGGCGATGCGCGCGCCCTCGGCCAGCGCCTGCAGCTTGGCCCACTGCAGCTCGGGATGCACCCGGCGCACGAACGACCCCTGCGCGAAGCCGCAGTCGGTCCCGGCCAGCACGTTCTCGCGGCCGACGACGCCGGCCAGGCGGGTGAGCCGCTGGGCGACCAGCTCGGGGTGCTCGAGCACGTTGGTGTGATGGGTGACCACGCCCGGGATGAGCTTCTTGCCGTCGGGCAGCTTGACGTCCTCCCACACCTGCCACTCGTGCTCGTGGCGGGCGTTGGCCTGCTCCATCGCGTACTGCCCGGCGTTGACGCGCAGGATCAGGTCGACGACGTCCTTCAGCGGTGGGTCGTAGGCATGCGGGCCGTGCCAGCTGCCCCAGCAGACGTGGTAGCGCACGCGGTCCTCGGGCAGGCCGCGCAGCGCGTGGTTGAGCGCGTCGACGCGCAGCTCGGCCCAGCGCCGGTAGTCCTCCCACGAGCCGCCCGTGGCCATGATCGAGTCGGCCTCGTGCATCATCACCGCGTCGTCGACCTGGAGGATCAGGCCGGCGTCGACGATCGCCTGGTACTCGTCGTGCAGGGCGTCGGCCAGCGCGAAGACGAAGGCCTCGTCGCTCTCGTAGTGCTCGTTGCGCAGCCAGTAGGCGCTGGCGGGCGCGACGACCGGCAGGAAGCCGTCGACCACGTCGACCGTCTCCAGCGCCGCCTTGAAGCGCGCGATGTCGGCCTGCAGCGCCGTCGGGTCGTAGGTCAGCGGGCCGGTGCAGACCCACACCTGGGCCTCCGGCGCCTTCGGCTCGGCGTCCTGGCCGCCGATGCTCTCGCGGTTCTCGTGCTCGAACTCGGCATCGAGCTCGGCGTAGAAGCCCGGGAAGTTGTCGCGGTCGCGGCTGGGGGGCAGGATGCTCGTGCCCTCCAACGGCACCATGCGCGTCTCCAGCCCGCTGACGCGCTCGTACAGGTAGGTGATCCACGACGCCTTGCCCATCTCGCCGTCGGAGATCACGTCGATGCCGACCTCGGCCTGGTGGGCGACGTTGTCGTCCACCGCCGCCTTGGTCGCGGCCTCGAGCGCCGCCTCGTCGTAGGGCTCGCCCCGCTCCTTGGGGCCCAGCAGCTCGAGCAGCTCGGGCGGCCGGATCAGGCTGCCGACGTGGGTGGCCAGGATGCGGTCCAAAGGTCTCTCCTCCTCGGATTGAGCGACGGCTCGACTGTTCCAGTCGCGCACAGCTTTGTCAACAATCCGATGCACAAGTTCGGGCTCAGAGCCCGAACGCCTTGCGGTACTGCTCGGGCACCAGGTCCAGGTACTCCGCGTGGCGCCCGATGTAGGCGTTGACGAACGGGCAGAACGGCAGCACCGCCAGGCCGCGGGCGCGGGCGTCGTCCAGCGCGGCGGCGATCAGCGTCGAGCCGACCCCGCGGCCCTCGAAGGCGGGTTCCACCTCCGTGTGGATCATGGCGATCAGGCCTGGGCGATCGCGGATCTGCAGGAAGCCGGCGGTCTGGCCGTCGACCGTGACGACGTAGCGGTGCGCGTCCTGGTGCAAGGTGACGTCGGTGCTCATGCGCCGCAGGCTACGACCGGTGCCGTCGCCATGCTGCCCGGCGATGGCCACGTCGTCGAGTCGCAGCGTCTGGCGGGCGCTGCTGGAGTCGCTGCCGCTGATCCTGGGGGTGATCGCGTTCCTCGTGTGCGCGCTGGCCACGCCCGACCGGCTGGACTCCGACTTCCTCAACGCGGCGGTCCAGATCATCCCGTTCCTGCTGTTGGCGCTGGCCCTGGAGACGCGGCTGCTGAGCCTCAACGAGCGCCACCCGCAGGAGTTCGACGAGTCCGAGACGCCCGGCGACCGCGTGATCGTGGCGATGATCCGCTTCGGCCGGCGGATCGGCGCCGTGTACGCGGTGGTGATGCTGATCGGGGCCGAGACCGCGGGACTGATCGCGCTGGACAGCCGCGGCCATCACCACTGGCTGGGGCCCTACCTGCTGGCCGCCGTCGTGGCCGGCATGGTGATCGTCGGCACCGCCGCGCTGCTGCCGCGCCGGTAGCGGCCGCCAGACGACGAAAGGCCCCGCGAGCGAGGCCTTTCCGGTGACAGAGGACGTCGATCCCCCTGCGTGGACGGTGATTCCGTCCGTGGCCCCTTCCGACCTGGGGCTCACATGCCTCATGAAACACCAAACGAGCTTCGGATTGCAAGAGGCGATCACGACTTTCGCCCAAGTTCGGGCATTTCCTGCGGAGGTAGGGTTTCGCGCATGCCCGACCGCCTGTACTTCACCGAGTCGGATCCGGCCAACGCGCTCAACGCGGCCGACCCCATGGCGCTGCTGATCGGCTTCGCGCTCGACCAGCAGGTGACGGTCCAGAAGGCCTTCGCCGGACCGCTGGCCCTCCAGGAGCGCCTGGGCACGCTCGACGCCGCCGCGATCGCCGCGGCCGACCTGGAGCCGATCTTCCGCGAGCGCCCGGCCATCCACCGCTTCCCGGGCGCGATGGCCCAGCGCGTGCACGAGCTCGCCGTCCACATCCGCGACCGCTACGACGGCGACGCGGCGCGCGTCTGGACCGATGCCACCACCACCGATGAGCTGCGCGCGAACCTGGCCGACCTGCCCGGCTTCGGCGACATGAAGGTCAAGTCGCTGGGCGCGGTCCTGGCGCTGCAGTACGGCGTCGAGCTGGCCCAGCCGCTCGTGCCCTGGCACCCGACCCTCGGCGGCGTCGACTCGCTCGACGCGCTGGCCGAGTACCAGGCGGCCAAGAAGGTCCACAAGGCGGAGTGGAGCAAGACGAAGGTGTGAGCGCCAGCGCGCCAACCGGCGCGCCGGTATGGTCGCCTGGTGCGCTTCCGCGTGCTGGGCCCGGTGCAGGTGGAGCGCGCCGGTGAGGCGCGCGCGCCTCAGGGCGCCAAGGAGCGGGCGATCCTCGCCCGGCTGCTCGTCGTGCCCGGTGCGACGGTCAGCGCCGACGCGCTGCTCGAGGTGGCCTGGGACGACGCGTCGCGCGCGACGGCGTCGCGCTCGCTGAGCGTGCGCATGGCCCGGTTGCGTGGGTTCCTGGAGCCCGATCGCCCGTCCGGCGCGCCCTCGCGGCTGCTGCTGCGCGACGCCGGCGGCTACCGGCTGGCGATCGATCCGCAGCAGGTCGACGCGGTGCGGTTCGCCCAGGCGGTCCAGGAGGCGGCCGGCTTGGCGCCCGAGCGCGCGCTGGCGCGACTGGACGAGGCGTTGGCGCTGTGGCGCGGCACGCCCTACACGGAGCTGGCCGAGCGCGGCGGGGCGCGCGTCGAGGCGCGCGAGCTGGAGGAGCGCCGGCGGCAGGCCGAGCTGGCCCGGGCCGAGGCGCTGGTCGCGCTGGAGCGCCACGAGGACGCGGCGCTCGCCCTGGCGCCGCTGGTCGCCGCCGAGCCGATGCGTGAGGAGGTCGTGCGCGCGCTGATGGTCGCGCTGTACCGCTGCGGGCGCCAGGTGGACGCCCTGGCCGCCTACCGGACGCTGGCCGCGCACCTGGTGGAGGTCGGACTGCGCCCGGTGCGCGAGACGCGCGAGCTGGAGCGGCGGATCCTCGAGCAGGACGCGACGCTGAGCGAGCCCGACGGCGTGGCCGGCGCGGGACCGACGCTGCTGATCGGCCGCGGGGCCGAGCTGCACACGCTGCGCGCGGCGTTGGCCGGCGCGACGGCCGGGCGCCGCCAGGTCGTCGCGATCCGAGGCGAGCCGGGCTCCGGCAAGACCGCGCTGCTCGACGCGTTCCTGGCCGAGGCCGGCGCGCAGGGGGCGCTGGTCGGCCTGGGGCAGGGCATCGAGCACAGCGGGCCCGGCGAGCCGTACCTGCCGCTCCTGGATGCGCTGTGCGTCCTGGCCCGCGAGCCGTCGGTGGTCGAGCTGCTCAGCCGGCGCGCGCCCACCTGGCTGATGCAGATGCCCTGGCTGGTCGACGACGCCGAGCTGGGGGTGCTGGAGCGGCGCGTGCGGGGAACCACGCGCGAGCGGATGCTGCGCGAGCTGCTGGCCGTCGTCGAGGCGCTGGCCGAGCAGCAGCCGGTGGTCCTGGCCCTCGAGGACCTGCAGTGGGCCGACGCGCCGACGATCGACGCGCTGGGGGCCCTGGCCCGCCGGCGCCCGCCCGCCCGATTGCTGGTGCTGGCCTCGTTTCGACCCAGCGTGCCCGGCGTCGGCGCCCCGGCGGTGCAGGCGCTGGCCGCCGAGCTGCAGCTGCACGGCCTGGGCGCCGAGGTGGTGCTCGGGCGGTGGGCGGCCGAGCAGGTGGGCGAGCTGGTGGCCCAGCGGTTCCCGGGCGGCGCGCCCCCGGAGGTCACGGCGGCGCTGGCCCGGCGCAGCGCCGGCCATCCGCTGTTCGCGCGCGTGCTGCTCGACGACTGGTCCGCTGCGGGGGTTCTGGCGCCCACCGCCGACGGCGCGGCGCGGCTGACGGTCGCGCCCGACGCGTTGGAGGTCGGCGTGCCCGACACGCTGCGCGGTCACCTGGAGCACCAGCTCGCCGCGCTGGGCCCCGACGACGGCGAGCTGCTGTGCGCCGCGGCGCTGGCCGGGTCGCGCATCGACCATATGGCACTGGCCGACGCGCTGGAGCGCCCACCCGACGACGTGCGCGCCCGGTGCGTCGAGCTGGCCCGCACCACCCGGCTGCTGCGCGCCGATGCACAGGGGATCGCCTTCGCGTTCGACCTCGAGCGCGAGGTGTTCCGCGATCAGCTCGCGCCCCGGCGGCGCGTGGCCTTGCACGCGCGGCTGGGCGCCCACCTGGAGCGCGCGTACGGCGCGACCGCGGGCGAGCACGCCGCCGAGCTGGCCCACCACTACGTCGCCGGAGCGGACCCGGCCAACGCGGTGCGCTTCCTGCGCGTCGCCGCGGACCGCGCGTTCGCGCGCAGCGCCGCCGCCGAGGGCGTCCAACACCTTCGCGCCGCGCTGGCGGCCGCCGCGCAGCTGCCCGAAGGGGCCGAGCGCACGCGCCTGCAGGTCGAGCTGCTGGCCCGCATCGGCCAGGCCACGGTGGCGATCGAGGGCTGGTCGTCACCGGCCGCCGAGAAGGCGCTGCTGGACGCGCGCGTCGCGGCCGCCGGCCTGGCCGACAACGAGCCGCTGGTCGCGGTGCTGCTCGCGCTGGCCACGCTGTGCGAGGTCCGCGGCGAGGTCGGGCGTGCCCACGACCTGACCGACGAGTGCCTGCGCCGCGCGCCCGAGCTCGATCGCGCGACCCACCTGGAGGCCGAGGAGCTGCTGGCCTGCAGCCTGTTCCACCAGGGCGCGTTCGCCCGCGCCCTGAAGCACGCCGAGCTGGGCAACGCGCTGTTCGCCGCCGGCGGCGAGGACGCCGGGCAGTACTCGACGTTCCCGGCCACGATGGGCGACAACGCGGGCGTCGCCTGTCAGGACTGGGCGGGGCTGGCGTTGTGGTTCCTGGGCTTTCCCGAGCGCGCGCTGCAGCGCGCGCGGCTGGCGCACGCGCTGGCCGGCGATCCCAGCCGCCTGTACGCGCGGGCCACCGCGACCGCGCAGCTGGCCGTCCTGCACGCCTGCCGCGGCGAGCCCCACGACGTGCTGCGCTGGGCGCAGGACACCACCGCGTCCGCGCGCGAGCTGGGTTACGCCTACCGCGAGGCGATGGGTCGGGTGCTGGGTGGGTGGGCGCTGGCCGAGCTGGGCGAGCCCGCCCGGGGCGCCGCCGAGATCGTGGCCGGTCTGGCCGCCTCGCGCCAGACCGGCGCGCGCATGGACGACCCCTACTACCTGGCGCTGCTGGCCCAGGCCCGGTTGCGCGGCGGCGAGCCGGGCGCGGCCGACGCGGCCATCGAGGAGGCGCTCGCGCTCGGCCGCGCGGCGCGCTCGCGCCACTACGAGCCGGAGCTGCTGCGGCTGCGGGCCGCCACCAACGGCGACGACCCGCTGGCCGCCGAAGCGGACCTGCGCGCGGCCATCGCGCTGGCCGACGACCAGGGCTCGCGGCTGCTGGCCCTGCGCGCGGCGACGGATCTCGCCCGGCTACTGCGCGGGCGGGCCGCCGGCGCCGCGCGCGCGGCGCTGGCCACCCGCCTGGCCGGCTTCGAGGAGGGCCATCAGACGATGGACCTGCGGGAGGCGGCGGCCGTGGCCGCCGCGGCGGTAGGCACGCGGTAGCGGTGCGGTAGCGCGCACGCGCCAGCGTGCGCCCCATGACGACGACCACCGCTCCCGTTCTGCTGGTGCTCGACGACGACGCCGCGGCCCTCGGCCGCACCGTCGCCGAGCTGGACCGCCGCTACGCCTCCGACTACGAGATCGTGGGCGAGCGCTCACCCGGCGCCGCGCTCGACGCGCTCGCGCACTGGCGCGACGCCGGTCGCGAGGTCGCGCTCGTGCTGGCCGACCAGTGGCTGCCCGGCCTGCACGGCGCCGACTTCCTGGCCCGCGCGGGCGCGCTGGTGCCGCAGGCCAAGCGAGGCCTGCTCGTCGGCTGGGGCATGTGGGGCGACCGCCCGACCGCCGAGGCGATCCTCGGCGCGATGTCGCTGGGGCAGATCGACTACTACGTGCTCAAGCCCTGGCGCGAGCGCGACGAGCAGTTCCACCGCACGATCGCCGAGTTCCTGCACGAGTACGCGCGGGCCAACGGCGCGCTCAAGGAGCTGACGCTCGTCGCGGCGGAGGTCTCGCCGCGGGCGCACGAGCTGCGCGACCTGCTGACGCGCAACGGCGTGCCGCACGCCTACCTGCCGTCCGCGTCCGCGGCCGGCCGCGCGCTCCTGGAGCAGTGCGCGCTGGCCGGCGAGGAGCGGCCGGTGGTCGTGCGCTACGACGGCCAGGCGATGGTCGATCCCTCCAACGCCGAGCTGGCCGGCGTGTATGGCGTCTCCACCGACCTGGCCGGGGATCGCGCGTTCGACCTCGTGGTCCTGGGCGCCGGGCCGGGCGGCCTGGCCGCCGCCGTCTCCGCCGCCTCGGAGGGGCTGCGGACGCTGGTCGTGGAGCGCGAGGCGATCGGCGGGCAGGCCGGTTCGAGCTCGCTGATCCGCAACTACCTCGGCTTCCCGCGCGGGGTCAGCGGGGCCGAGCTGGCCCAGCGCGCCTACCAGCAGGCGTGGGTGTTCGGCGCGCGCTTCGTGCTGATGCGCGAGGCGCTGGCCCTGCACCCGGACGGCGACGGCCACGTGCTCGAGCTGACCGGTGGTCTGGAGGTGCGCGCCCGGGCCGTGGTGCTGGCCAACGGCGTGCGCTACCGGCGGCTGACCGCGCCCGGCCTGCAGGAGCTGGAGGGCGCGGGCGTGTACTACGGCGCCTCGGTCTCCGAGGCGCGGGCGATGGCCGGGCGCCCGGTGTTCGTCGTCGGCGGCGGGAACTCGGCCGGGCAGGCGGCGCTGCACCTGGCCCGCCACGCCGCGCACGTCACGCTCGTCGTCCGCGGTCCGGCGCTGGCCGCGACGATGTCCCAGTACCTGATCGACGAGATCGCCGCGACGGACCGCCTCGAGGTGCGCGTGCAGTCGCGCGTGGTGGGCGCCGACGGCGACGGGCGCCTGCAGCGCATCACGCTGTACGACGACGTCGTCGGGGCCGCCGCGACCCGCGACGCGGCCGGCCTGTTCGTCCTGATCGGGGCGCGCCCACGCACCGACTGGCTGCCGGAGTCGGTGGCCCGCGACCGGTGGGGGTTCGTCCTCACCGGGCACGAGGCCGAGGCGGCGGGCGCGCCCGACGGCACCTGTGCGCTGGAGACCACGCTGCCCGGGGTGTTCGCGGTGGGCGACGTGCGGGCGCAATCGACCAAGCGCGTCGCCTCGGCGGTCGGCGAGGGCTCGGTCGTCGTCAGCCAGGTCCACGACCGCCTCGACCACGCGAGCGCGCCGCTGCTGGCGCAGGGCGGTTGAGCGGCGTGCGCTCGCTCCTTCGCAACGGATCGGTCGCGGTGATGCTGGCGCTGCCGGCCGCCGGGCTGGGGCTGCTCAGCGCGCAGCCGCACCTGGAGATGGTGTGGGAGAACCACCGCGCGCACTTCTGGCTGGTCGCCACCGCGGCCCTGCTCAGCGCGGTGCTCGCCTACGCCACCGATGTCGCCGCCCAGCGCCGCGGCGACGCACGCGTGTGTCTGGTCAGCCTCGCCTTCCTGTCGGCCTCCGGATTCCTGGGCCTGCACGCGCTGGCCACGCCCGGCGTCGTGCTCGACACCTGGAACGCCGGCTTCGCGCTGGCCACGCCCCTGGGCCTGCTCATCGCCGCCGGGTTCGCGGCGTTGTCGACGGTCGACCGCGCCACGATGCGCTGCGCGCACCTGCTGCGCCGGGCGCTTCTCGCGGTGATGCTCCTCTGGGGGACGGCGTCGCTGGCCGACCTGCCGCCGTTTCACGTCACCGACACGCCCGAGCAGCTGTCCGGAGCGCTGGTCGCGCTCGCCGTCCTGGGCTGCGCGCTGTACGGCATCGCGGTCGTGCGCTACGCGCGGCTCGTGCGCCGACGGCCCTCCGCGCTGCTGGTGCTGATGCTGCTGGCCTTCGTCCTGCTGGCCGAGGCGATGGTGGCGATCGCGGTGGCGCGCAACTGGCACACCACCTGGTGGGAGTGGCACGGGCTGATGCTGGCCGCGTTCGCGCTGGTCGGCTGGGGCGCGCACCGGGAGTGGCACGAGGAGCGCTTCAGCGATCTGTACCTGACGCGCACGTCGGCGGGCGAGCGCGAGATCAGCGTGGTGTTCGCCGACCTGCAGGGGTTCACGGCGTTCTCGGAGAACCGCTCGCCGCTGGAGGTCTCCGAGATGCTCAACGCCTACTTCGAGAAGACGGTGCCGCCGGTCGTCCGACATTACGGCGGCGAGATCGACCGCATCATCGGCGACGCGCTGATGGCGACGTTCAACCGTCGCGGCGACCAGCCCGACCACGCGCGCCGAGCGGCCGGAGCGGCGCTGGCCATCCAGCAGGCGGCGGGGCAGGTCGCGGCCGCGCACCCGGACTGGCCACGCTTCCGGGTCGGCGTCAACAGCGGCCCCGCGCTCGTCGGCGTGCTGGGCGCGGGCGGCGGGCGCACGCACACGGTCATCGGCGACGCGGTGAACCTGGCCGCGCGGCTGGAGGCCCAGGCCCCGGTGGGCGGCGTCGCGGTGGGACCGGACACGGCCCGCCAGCTCGATGGCGCCGAGCTGGAGCCGTTGGGGCTGCTGCACGTCAAGGGCCGCGAGGCGCCGGTGGCGGCGCAGCGGCTGCTGGCGCTGGCCGGTCCTTAGACGACCGTGCCCAGCCAGCCGCCGATCGCGGCGGCGATCGCCGGGCGCTCCTTGCGCAGCGCGTGGTCGCCCTCGACGACCACGACCTCGCGGCCGGGCGCGGCGGCGGGCACGCCGAACGGGTCGTTGGCGCCCTGGACGATGAGGATCGGCACGGGGACCGCCTCCAGCTCGGGCAGGCGCGACGGCGCCTGCTCGCCGCTGGCCCGCCGGCGCGCGGGCTGTAGGGGGAAGGCCAGGCAGAGCACGCCGGCCGCACCCGTCGCCTGCGCCGTGCGGCAGGCCACGCGCGCCCCGGAGGAGCGCCCGCCGGTGACCACCGGCAGCCCGGCCAGCTCGTCGGCGCGCAGTGCGGCCAGGACGGCGGCCCAGGCGGTGTCGAGCTGCGCCGCGGGTGCCGCCGACTTGCGCCCGGCCACGCGATAGGGCTGCTCGACCAGGACCACCGACACGCCGAGCTCGACGGCCACCGAGGTGGCCAGCAGCAGGTCGGCCGCGCCGACCCCGCCGCCCGCGCCGTGCCCGAGCACCAGCCCGGCGCGCGGGGCGCCGTCGACGAGGTGCAGGTGCGCCCGGGCCGGGCCGTGTGGCGTCTCGATCTCCCGGGTGGTCGACATCTCCGCGCCAGGGTACGGTGCCGGGCATGGCCGATCCCGCCCTGGACGACGCGCCGCTGGCGCCCGCGCCGGTGAAGGCGGGCGCGATGAAGGCGGTCCTGACCGACGACCGCTTCGACGATCCGGCCTGGATCTACGAGCGCAAGCTCGACGGGATCCGCTGCGTGGCGATCCGCGACGGCGGGGCCACGACGCTCCTGTCGCGCAACGACCTGTCGCTCAACGGGCGCTTCCCCGAGGTGGCCGAGGCGCTCGACGCCCAGGAGGCCAAGCGGTTCGTCGTGGACGGCGAGGTCGTGGCCATCGATCGCGACGGCCAGACGAGCTTCGCCGCGCTGGCCGGGCGCGGGCACCATCCGGTGCCGGTCTACCTGTACGTGTTCGACATCCTGTGGCTCGACGGCCACGACGTGCGCGAGCTGCCGCTGCGCACGCGCAAGCGCCTGCTGCGCGACGCGCTGGCCTACGACGGCGCGCTGCGGCTGACCGCGCATCGCAACGAGCACGGGGTCGCGTTCTTCGAGGAGGCCTGCCGCGAGGGCTGGGAGGGCGTCATCGCCAAACGGGCCGACAGCCCGTACCGCGAGACGCGCTCCAAGGACTGGCTGAAGTTCCAGTGCGCGCAGGGCCAGGAGCTGGTCATCGGCGGCTTCACCGCGCCGCAGGGCGCGCGCACCGACTTCGGTGCGCTGCTGCTCGGCGTCTACGACGGCGACGCGCTCGTCTACGCCGGCAAGGTCGGCACCGGGTTCGACACCGAGACCTTGCACGAGCTCGGCGCGCGCCTGAACCAGCTGGCCCGGCAGACCGCCCCGTTCGCGGACGCCGCGGGCATCAAGGAGCGCCATGTCACCTGGGTCACGCCCCAGCTGGTCGCCCAGGTCGGGTTCACCGAATGGACGCGCGACGGGCGCCTGCGCCATCCGCGCTTCCTCGGCCTGCGCGAGGACAAGGCGGCACGCGACGTCGTCCGGGAGCACACGTGAGCGAGCCGGAGACGATCCGGGTCGGTCGGCGCTCGATCGCCATCACCCATCCCGAGAAGAACCTGTTCGGCGATCCGCCGATCAGCAAGCTCGATCTGGCCCGCCACTACGACGCGGTGGCCGAGGCGATGGTGCCGCTGGTGCGCGATCGGCCGCTGGCCCTGCAGACCTTCCCGGGCGGCATCGACGGCAAGGGCTTCTTCGTGAAGAAGATCCCCTCGCACTTCCCCGACTGGATCGCCCGCGCCGAGGTCGACAAGGAGGGCGGCACGAACGTCCAGGTGCTGCCCAACGACGCGGCCACGCTGGTGTTCCTGGCCGGGCAGAACGTGATCACGCCGCACGTGTGGCTGTCGCGCTACGACCAGCCCCACCAGCCGGACCGCCTGATCCTCGACTTCGACCCATCGCCCGGGGCGACGTTCGCCGACGTCCGCGCCGCCGCCCGCGCGGCCGGAGAGCGACTGCGCGACGCGGGCCTGGTCACCTTCGCGATGGTCACCGGCTCGCGCGGGATCCACGTCACCTGCCCGTTGCGCCGGGGGCCGGACTTCGGCGCGGTGCACGCCTACGCGCGCACGGTGGCCGAGGCGATGGTCGAAGACGACCCCGACCATCTGACGCTGCAGTGGCGCAAGGCCGATCGCGGCGCGCGCATCTACGTCGACATCAACCGCATCAACTACGCCCAGCACGCGGTCGCGCCCTATGGCGTGCGGCCGCTCCCGGGCGCGCCGGTGGCCATGCCCATCCACTGGGCCGAGCTCGACGATCCCCAGCTCGCGCCGGGCCGCTGGACGGTGCAGGACGCGGCCGCCCGGCTCACCTCCGAGGGCGACGCCTGGAAGGGCATCGCCCGGCGCGCGCGCAAGCTGCCGTCGGCCTGAGTGGAGGCCTGCCGCGCGGGGTAGCGCGGGGGCATGACCGATCCCCGTCGCCCGCACACCACGACCGACTCGGGCATCCCTGCCGCCAGCGACGAGCACTCGCTGACCGTCGGCCCGGCCGGTCCGATCGCCCTGCACGACCACTACGTCGTGCAGAAGATGCAGCACTTCAACCGCGAGCGCGTGCCCGAGCGCGTCGTCCACGCCAAGGGCGGCGGCGCGCACGGCTTCTTCGAGGTGACCAACGACGTCACCGAGTTCACCAAGGCCGCGTTCCTGGGGAGCGTCGGCCAGCGCACCGACATGTTCGCCCGCTTCTCGACGGTGGCCGGCGAGCAGGGCTTCCCCGACACGGTCCGCGACCCGCGCGGCTTCGCGCTGAAGTTCTACACCGAGGACGGGAACTTCGACATGGTCGGCAACAACACGCCGGTCTTCTTCGTGCGGGATCCGTCGAAGTTCCAGGACTTCATCCACAGCCAGAAGCGGCTGCCCGACACCGGCCTGCGCTCCAACGAGATCCAGTGGGACTTCTGGACGCTGTCGCCCGAGAGCGCGCACCAGGTGACGATCCTCATGTCCGACCGGGGCATCCCGGCGACGTGGCGCAACATGCACGGCTTCTCCAGCCACACGTACTCGTGGATCAACGCGGGCGGCGAGCGCTTCTGGGTCAAGTACCACGTGCGCACCAACCAGGGCATCGCCAACCTGACCGACGACGAGGCGGCCGCGATGGCCGGGGAGGACGGCGACCACCATCGCCGCGACCTGCACCAGGCGATCGCCTCCGGCGACGCGCCGGAGTGGACGTTCTCCGTCCAGGTGATGCCGTTCGCCGACGCCGCCGACTACCGCTTCAACCCGTTCGACCTGACCAAGGTGTGGCCCAAGAGCGACTACCCGCTGATCGAGGTCGGGCGGATGGTGCTGGACCGCAATCCCGAGAACTTCTTCGCCGAGGTCGAGCAGGCCAGCTTCAACCCGTCCAACCTCGTGCCCGGCACGGGCCTGTCGCCCGACCGGATGCTGATGGGCCGCATCTTCAGCTACCACGACACGCACCTGCACCGCATCGGCCCCAACTACGAGCAGCTGCCGATCAACCGCCCGCAGTGCCCGGTCCACTCCTACAACAAGGACGGGCACATGACCTACCACCACAGCGGCGACCAGCCCGTGTACGCGCCCAACTCGTTCGGCGGCCCGGAGGCCGATCCGGCGCGGGCGAGCGAGTTCGGGTGGGACGTCGAGGCGGGCGAGCTGGCCCGCACCGCGTACGCGAAGCATCGCGACGACGACGACTTCGGCCAGCCGGGCACGCTGGTGCGCGAGGTGATGGACGACACCGAGCGCGGGGCGCTGGTCGACAACATCGTCGGGCACGCGTCCGCCGACGAGGTCTCCACGCCGATGCAGCTGCGCGTGATCGCCTACTGGACGCGGGTGGACCCGCAGCTCGGCGCGCGCGTGGCCGCCGGCCTGGGCCTCTCTGACGGCGCCGCGCCGCCGGAGGCCGAGATGCGCGCCGCCCAGGAGCTGGTCGACGCGCGGGCGGGAACGGCCTAGAGGGCACGAGTCAGCTTCGGAGGTAGGTGGTCAGGCAGTCGACGACCCAGTCGGGGTCGTTGACGACCTGGCGCCAGGTGAAGCGGCTGGTGGTCCAGCCGTGGGCCAGGAGGTTGTTGTCGCGGCGGGTGTCGCGTTCGGGGTCGTGGTACTCGCGGCCGTCGAGCTCGGCGATGTGGTGGGCGGGGCGCCAGAGGAGGTCGACTTCGTAGCCGTGGAGCCTGGTGTTGACCTCGGGCTTGGGGAGGCGTGCTCTGGTGATGAGCTTCAGGGCGCGGCGTTCGAGCTCTGATCTGGTCAGGACGTCCTGGGGGCGGGTGATCAGCAGCGCTTGGTTGAGTGGCTTGAGCCCGCGGCGGCCTGGGGACTGCTTGATCATCGAGGACATCAGCGTCGGGCGGAGCTGGCGGGTGTTGGTGGCCTGGTCGATGGCCTGGACGAGTTGATCGACGGTGAGGACCTCGGCGAGGTCCAGCAGGGTGCGGGCGATCTTGGTGACGCGGATGCCGTCGACGGTCATGGTGTCGCCGGGGTGGAGGCGTCCGGCGTGGGTGTCGATGCCCGGCGCGCCGCGTCGGCGGATGCCGTTGCTGGTGATCGCAGGGCGGTCGCCGTCGGTCCAGATGCCCCACAGGGCCGCGGCGGAGCGGTGCGACAGGGCGGCCTCGTTGCCGCCCGACAGGACGGCGGCGGCCCAGCATCCGCGTTGGGTGAGACCGGGGTGGCCGACGGCGTAGACGCCGCGATGGACGCGGTGCAGCCAGCCCGCGGCGACGCGCCTGTCGATCTCGGTCTGTGAAAGGCCGGCGGAGGCGAGTTGCGCGTGGCTGATCGCGCCGTGCTGGCGGGCCGCGACCCACGCGACCTGCGCGTCCTTCGGAAGCGACGTGGTCGCTGTTAGACGTCTCATGGACGTCTAAGGGCGATCACGTCGCCCTTTCGCCCCCCTAGGGGGTGTCGTCGTCGTCGTCGCTGCGGCGCTGGCGGTTGAGCCAGTCGCCGAGCTGTTGTCCGACCTCCGAGATCGAGGAGCCGGCCTGGGCGAAGGCGTCGCCGACGCGGGCGCTGTAGTGGTCGCGGGCGGCCTCGGCCTCCTCGCGCAGGGGCGGCTCCTGGCCCAGGCGGATGTACTCGCCGGCGATGATGCGGTCGTACTCGCCTGAGCGCACCCAGGCCAGCAGCTGGTTGACACGACGGACCGGCATCGGGTGCGTGAGGCGGAGGTCCTGGATCATCCGGGTGAGCTTGTCCAGGCCCATGCCGCCCTCGTCGTAGTCCATCGCCTGGGCGACGAACGCGTCGAGGTTGAGCTTGTCGGCCTGCTCGCCGGCGGCGATCGTCATCAGCGTGCGGCACACCTGCTGGGGATCGCGCGTGACCAGCGCGGCCGCGCGGTCGCAGCTCAGCTCCGCGCCGCGGAACCACTCCAGCAGCGCCAGCTGGATGGCCATCAGCGGCAGGCCGGCCAGGAAGGGCAGGCGAGCGACGGAGGTGCCGAGCTGGAGCAGGATGATCAGCGCGGTCTGGTAGAGCACGTGGCCGGAGTGCACGTGGGCGGCCTCGTGGGCCAACACGACGCGGTGGCCATCGGCGGGCAGGATCCGCACCAGCTCCGAGTTGAGCACCACGACGGGGTTGGTGGTCCCGAACGTCATCGCGTTGGCGATGGGGATCTGCGTCATGTACAGGTCCGGCACGTCGTCGATGTCCAGGACGTTGAACACCTCGCGGTGCAGCACCCAGATGTGCGGGAGCTGCTCCTGGCCCAGGCGCACGCTGGCGCCGAGCGACGCCGCCCGCAACGCACGCTCGTACCCCAGCGCGATCAGCTTCTTGACCACCTCGTCGAGGTAGGGGACCTTCTGCAGCGCTGCGGTGGCGGCGCGATCGGCCGGGTGCTGGTAGCTGCGCGGCGACAGGTCGTCGAGCTTCCACGCGCGCTCAGGGACGCTCATGCCCGCCAACGGTAATGCACGCGCGCTGTCATCCCGTCAACAGCGCCACATAGCGTCGCGGGAATGTTGCGAGAGGTCACAGACGCCGGCTTCGCGCGCCGCCGCTGGCGCTGGGAGCTGCAGCTGGGCGGCGCGCCGGTCGGCCTGACCTGGAGCGGCCGCGCGGTGGCCGAGCTGCAGGCCCGCGCGGCGGTCGCGCCCGCGGTGCTGCTGCGCCGGGGCGAGCGCGCCCTGTGGTGGTTCGAGGACCGCTTCTGGTGGGCCGACGACGACCTGCACGGCGGCGACGTCCTCGCGCTCGTGCGCGAGCGGGAGCGCCGGGGCCGCCGGCGCCTGGAGCGCGCCCACGCCGCGCTGGCCGGCGAAGAGCGCCCGCGCCGGCGGGACATCGTGCCCCGCCCGGTCCGCCAGGCCGTGTGGGAGCGCGACGGCGGGCGCTGCGTGGCCTGCGGCGCGGACTTCGAGCTGCAGTTCGACCACGTGATCCCGGTGGCCTTCGGCGGCGCCTCCACCGTCGAGAACCTGCAGGTCCTGTGTGGGCCGTGCAATCGGACGAAGGGCGCGGCGCTCGGGTAGAACTGCGCGATGGACACCGGAGCGGTGATCGTGGTCGGCGCCGTCGGGATCGGCGTCTTGGGCACCTGGGTGGCCGCCGCCCGCGGCGGTGTGCGCGAGCTCGTCCGCGCCCGCCGCGTGCGCCGGCGAGCACGCCGCGCGACGGCCACGGCCCTGGACGCCGCGCTGACGGACCCGACGTTCGAGCCGGGCCGGATCCGCGACGACGTGGCCGCGCTGTTGCGGCTGGCCGAGCAGGGCGACGCCGACGCGATGCGATGGACGCCCGAGCTGGGCGCCTGGGCGGCCGAACGCCGCATGTTCCTGGGCCCGGGGTTCCGCGTCGACCCCCGGCTCCGTGTGGACGTCCTCCAGGTCGTCAACCGTGAGGGGGAGGACGAGGACCGCGTCGTCGTGCGCGTGCGCTGGCGGGCGCGATACGAGCAGGGTGGGCACGAGAGGCTCGACGAGCGGTGGATGCTCGGCCGGCGCGCGGGCGTCTGGCTGCTGCTGGCCGCTCACGGCGATCCGCGCGCCACGGAGCTGCTCGAGTCACCGCTGATCGCCGCTCCCGACGTCGACGAGGCCGAGCTGCGGCGCGCCGGCCTGGGCGAGGTGGCTGCCCTCGACGCCCACGCGTCCGTGCCGCCCACCGGAGGTGAGCGAACGCTGTTGGAGGCCGCGGCGCTGGATGCTCGGTTCATGCCCGACCTCATCGGCGCGACGCTCGCGCGGCTGGTCGACGACTGGAGCCAGGCCACCCGTGGGCAGCCGGCCGCGCTGAACCGGCGCGTACTGGCTGCGGCGGCCGAACCCATGCTGCGCGTCGGCGATGGTCGGCGCGTGCTCGACGACGCGCTGCTGGAGCGCTGGTCCTGCATGGCGATCGACCGTGACGCGGTGCCGCCGAGGATCACCATCGAGCTGACGGTCAGCGCGGCCCAGCAGATCCGCTACACCGACGCGCCGACCCGCGGCAGCGCGCGGGCGCGCAGGACGCTGAGGGTGTACTGGACGCTGTCCGTCATCGGGCCACCAGAGGATCCGTGGAGGCTCGTCGCCTCCGCGGAAGCGCCAGAATCCCACGCATGGCAACCATTGGGCTTGCCCATCCAGGTGAGATGGGGGCGGCGGTAGGGGCGGCCCTGACCGGCGCGGGCCACGAGGTGCTGTGGGCGTCGTCCGGCCGGTCGCCGCAGACCGCGCGGCGGGCCGAACAGGCCGGCCTGATCGACGTGGGCGACCTCGCTGCCGTGCTGGCCCGGGCGGAGGTGACCTTCAGCATCGTGCCGCCGCACGCGGCGATCGAGACCGCGCAGGCCGCGCGTGACTACGCCGGCACGTGGGTCGACGCCAACGCGATCGCGCCCGCCACCGCGCGCGCCGTGGCGGCGGCGGCAGCGCACTACGTGGACGGCGGCATCGTCGGCCCGCCGCCCACGCGCGCCGGCACGACCCGCCTGTTCCTGTCGGGCGAGGGCGAGGGCGAGGGCCCGGCGCGCATCGCCGAGCTGTTCGCCGGCACCCGCCTGGAGACGGTCGACCTCGGCCCCGACCCGACCGCGGCCAGCGCGCTGAAGATGGCCTACGCGGCCTGGACGAAGGGCTCGATCGCGCTGCTGCTGGCCACGCGCGAGCTGGCCGAGCGACTCGGGATCGGCGAGGCGCTGATCGCCGAGCAGGCCCGCTCGCAACCCGGCCTGGACGAGCGCTGGGCCGCGGGGCGCGCGTCGGCCGAGCGCAAGGGCTGGCGCTGGGTCGGCGAGATGGAGGAGATCGCCCGGACGTTCGCCGCCGCCGGCCTGCCCGAGGGGTTCCATCGCGCCGCCGCCGACGTGTACCGCGAGGGGTAGATTCCCGCCCCATGAGGAGGGTCCTGATCGCCAACCGGGGCGAGATTGCGGTGCGCATCCTGCGCGCGTGCGTCGACGAGGGGCTGGAGACGGTCGTCGCGGTCTCCGAGGCCGACCGCGACAGCCTGGCCGCCCAGCTGGCCGATCGCACCGTATGCATCGGGCCGGCCAGCCCGCAGCACTCCTACCTCGACATCGGCCGGCTGGTGGCCGCCGCCGACGCGACCGGCTGCGACGCGCTGCACCCCGGCTACGGCTTCGTCTCCGAGCGCCCGGAGCTGCCCGAGGCCTGCGCCGCCGCGGGCATCACCTTCGTCGGGCCCTCGGCGGAGACGATGCGCCGGGCCGGCGACAAGGCCACGGCCCGGGCGCTGGCCCGCGAGCTGGGCATCGCCGTGGGCGACGGCTCGGACGTCCTGGACGACGTCGCCGCCGCCGGGCGCCTGGCCCAGGAGATCGGCTACCCCGTGCTGCTCAAGGCGTCGGCGGGCGGCGGCGGGCGCGGGATGCGCCGCGTCGACGAGCCCGACCAGCTGGCCGCGGCGTGGGGCGCGGCCAGCGCCGAGGCGCAGGCCGCGTTCGGCGACGGCCGCCTGTTCCTGGAGCGCTACGTGCGCCGGGCCCGCCACATCGAGGTGCAGATCCTGGCCGACGGGCCCGGCCGCGCGATCCACCTGGGCGACCGCGACTGCACGCTGCAGCGCCGCTACCAGAAGCTGGTGGAGGAGGGCCCCGCGAGTGGCCTGCCCGGCGCGCTGCAGGAGGAGATCCGGGCCGCCGCCGTGACCTTGATCGGCGCGCTGGACTACCGCGGCGCCGCGACCTGCGAGTTCCTCGTCGACGCCGAGCGCGGCACCTGGTCCTTCCTGGAGGTCAACGCGCGCCTGCAGGTCGAGCACCCGGTCACCGAGCTGGTCACGGGCGTCGACATCGTGCGCGAGCAGCTGCGCATCGCCGCCGGCGACGGCCTGTCGCTCGCCCAGTCCGAGGTGCGCCTGCGCGGCCACGCGATCGAGGCGCGCATCAACGCCGAGCGCCCGCGCGACGGCTTCGCGCCCAGCCCCGGCCGCCTCGAGCGCTGGGCGGCGCCGGTCGGCAGCTACGTGCGCGTCGACACCGCCTGCTTCCCCGGTTGGACGGTCGCGCCCTGGTACGACTCGCTGCTGGCCAAGCTGATCGCCTGGGGCGAGGACCGGGCCACCGCGCTGGCGCGCCTGCGCGGCGCGCTGGACCACCTGCGGGTCGAGGGCGTGGAGACGACCGCGCCGTTCGTGGCCGAGCTGCTCGATCACCCCGACGTGATCGCCGGCGACGTGCACACCCGCTGGATCGAGGACGAGCTCCTCTACCGGCAGGCCGCGCCGACGTCGACGCGCTGACCGCGCGCCACGAGCACCGCTGTCGACCCCACGGCCCGACCACCCACACGGCAGGTGAGCGTCCACCGCTCGGGCGTCGCGGCCACCGGCGCGCTCGGGCCCGCGAACGTGATCTGCCCGTTGAACGCCTTGTCGGTGGACGCGTAGTCGACCACGCGCGCGACGTAGGTGCCGGCGGGCAGCGGTGAGTTGACCGGATCGCCGACCAGCTCGGCCTGCTCCCACGTCGTGTCCGCCTGGCCCGACGCGCCCATGAGCGTCTCCGTCCCGTCGGCCGCCACGCGGAACACGTACAGGTCGAAGTCGTTGGCCGCGTTGGCCCAGGCGATGCGGACCGTCGCGCGCGCGTCGTCCTCGCCCGGCGCGATCGTGAACGGGAAGTCGGCGCGGGCGCTGGCCGGGGCGTCGCTGGCGCCGGGCTGGGTGTAGGTGAACGAGGTCGTGGTGCCCGGGGAGGCGAACGCCACCGGCGCGGTCGTCGGCCCGGTCGCCGAGCGGCCGGGACGACCCATGGCGGCCGGGCGCGTCGACGGGTTGGCGTGGAAGGCGAAGCGGCCCGAGCCGCCGATGCGCAGCGTCGAGTGCAGCCGGTCGAGGAAGGTCAGCGCCGGCCCGGCCAGCCCGTCGGACCGCAGCACCGGGGACGTCGACGTGTGGAACTCCCGCGACAGCTCGATCGTCGCGCCGCGCGGCCCGCGCCCGTCGATGATCGAGTGGTTGGCCGGATCCGCGGTCCAGGCCAGCGCGCGCAGGAACCCCTCGCGCAGCCCGGGATAGGCGGCCACCGTCTGGGCGAAGGGCGGGTGGAAGGCGATCAGCCCGGTGGGGTCATCGGCCTGGTCGGCGCCGATCTCGGCCGTGAAGGCCAGGCCGCCGGTCGACCAGTAGGACCAGTCCTCCATCGCACCGGTCGTGTCGTACAGGTCGTAGGCGGGCTCGCTGTGCAGGTCCGCGGGCGCGGCGATCGCGTCGCCCAGGCGCTTGAGCGCGTCCGCGTCGGGTGGTGCCTGGTCGCGCAGGCTGGGCGGGCGCAGCAGCAGGTTGCCGTAGGTGTGGTTGGAGAGCGCGACCGTCACCTGGCGCCCCTCGATCAGCTCGTGGATGTTCTGCGACTCGGCCTCGGAGAACGGGCCGGCGCCGCGGTACGCGTCGTCGGTCGGGTCCACGCTGGCACCCGGGCCGCCCCAGAAGCCGCCGTAGTTGCGGTTCGGATCGACGCCGAGGCGGGCGTTGGCCGCCGCCTCGCACTGCCCCGGCCTGGGCACCTGGCCGTCGACCACGCGGCAGTTCTTGCGTTTGAACTCGAACGTGCCGGCGACCGTGCGCGACAGGAAGAACCCGTCCGGGTTGACCACCGGGACGGCGATCACCCGCGCCTTGGCCAGCAGGCCGCGCACCCGCGGGTCCTTGCGCTCCAGCGACTGCACGAGGTCCATCGCCCACTCCATCGTCACCTCGCCCGACGGCCACTCGCGCGAGTGGTGCAGGCCGGTGATGAGCATCACCGGCCGCCCGTCGCTGCGGCGCACGTCGCGGGCGATCTCGACGCCGACGACCGTGCGGCCGATCAGCGTCGAGTGGGGGAGCACGACCTCGCGGACCGAGCCCGGGTGCTCCGTGGCCAGCGCCTTGAGGTCGGCCTCGTAGTCGGGCAGCTGGCGGTAGCTGTGGCGACCGGAGGGCAGGCGCAGGTTGCCCGGCGAGCGCTGTCGCGAGCCCCGCCGGGTCGCGCGGGCCCGCGCGGCGCTGGCCTGCAGGACGTCGGCCTTCTCGGCCCGGCGCGCCACCAGCCGCGCGCGTCGCGAGCTGGCCATCGGCACCAGGGTGGCGGTCAGGTGCACCGCGTGCGACGCGCCGCGCCGGCGGCAGGCCTGCACGGTGACCGGCCCGGCCGCGCTGACCGGCGCCTGGGCCAGGTCCTCGGTGCCGGGCACGGCCGAGCCGCCGAGCGAGTGGCCGGCGGCGTCGAACACGCCCAGGTCCCAGTCGCCGCGCCCGCGGCTGAGGCGCGCGGCCACCAGCGCGTTGGCGGACGCGTCGACGGTGCGCCGCACGATCCCCGGTCCGGAGGCCAGCCGCGCGTGGCAGCGCGCGGTGGTCGCGCCCCGCGTCTGGAGCGTCGACGACAACGGCAGCGGCAGCGCGGCGGCCGAGGCGGGAGCGGCGACGACCAGCGTCCCGGCGATCAGGGCAGGGGCCAGCAGCGGGCGAGGAGCGGCGAGCACGCGGCCACGCTACACGCCGCTCCGCCGCCCCATGCCACCAGTCGACGGATGGCGGGGTGCTAGCCCCACACCTCGGCGGCGACCGCGACGATCAGCTCGAGCTTGGCCTTCTGGTCGTCGCGCGTGAGCTTGTTGCCGTCGGTCGTGGAGGAGAAGCCGCACTGGCCCGACAGGCACAGCTGGTCGAGGTCGATGTACTGCGTGGCCTCGTCGATGCGGCGCTTGAGGTCGTCCTTGGACTCCAGCGCGGCGCGCTTGGTCGTCACCAGCCCGAGCACGACGGTCTTGTCCTTGGGCACGAAGCGCAGCGGCTCGAACGTGCCGGAGCGCTCGTCGTCGTACTCCAGGAAGAAGCCGTCGACGTCGAGGTCGTTGAACAGCGCCTCGGCCACGAAGTCGTACCCGCCGGAGGCGACCCACGAGGAGGCGTGGTTGCCGCGGCACAGGTGCGTCGTGATCGCCATGTCCGCCGGGCGGTCGGCCAGCGAGCGGTTGATGTTGGCGATGTAGGTCTCGTGCTGGTGCTCGGGATCGCCGCCCCGCGAGGCCACGAACGCGCGCTGGTCGGGGTCGTTCATGTAGGCCAGCGAGGTGTCGTCGAGCTGCAGGTAGCGGCAGCCGAGGCCGTGCAGGTTGCTGACCTCCTGGGCGTAGGCGGCCGACAGGTCGTCCCAGAACGCATCCAGGTCCGGGTACAGCTGCTCGTCGATCGCCGCGCGGCCGCCGCGGTAGTGGACCATCGACGGCGAGGGGATCGTCAGCTTGGGCACCTGGCCGTCGGCCACGGTGTCGCGCAGGAACGTGAAGGCGTCGCCGAAGATCGTGCCGTCGAGGCGGACGCGACCGTCGATCTTGGCCGAGGGCGGGTTGAACTCGATGTCGCCCTCCTCGTTGTGGAACTGCACGTGCAGCCCCTCGTCCTCGACCCGGGTGACGCCGCCCAGCGCGTAGATGAAGTCCATGTGCCACGACGCGCGGCGGAACTCGCCGTCGGTGGCGCTGGTCAGGCCGACCTCGCCCTGCAGCGCGACGGCGTCGCGGATCGCCGCGTCCTCGACCGCCGTGAGCTGCTCGGCGTTGATGCGCCCGGCCTGCTGGTCCGCGCGGGCGGCCAGCAGCTCCGGCGGGCGCAGCAGCGAGCCGACGTGGTCGGCGCGATAAGGCGGCCGGGTGCGCTGGGACATGGGTGGTCTCTCCTCCGAAGGGTGCGATAGCGTTCGAGCTAGCGGAACGCCGGTACCTATAACAGAACCATGACCGCCTCGCTCTCCTCCGTCGACAACGCCCTGCGCCTGATCCACGTGCTCGCGCAACGCGAGGAGGTCGGCGTGGCCGAGGCCGGGCGGCTGCTGGGCGTGGCCCGCTCGACCGCGCACCGGCTGCTGGCCTCGCTCGTCGTGCACGGGTTCGCCGAGCAGGACCCCGAGACGCGCAGCTACCGGGCGGGCGGCGCGCTGCTGGAGTTCGGGCTGGCCACGGTGCGCCGCTACGACGTGCGCGCGCACGCCCGCCCGTTCCTGGAGGCGCTGTCGGAACGCACGGGGGAGACCTCGCACCTGCTCGTGCTGGCCGGCGCGGACACGCTGTTCCTGGACTCGGTCGAGGGCGGCCAGTCGGTGCGCACCACCGGCCGGGTGGGCGCGTCGTTCCCGGCCCACACGACGTCGGGCGGCAAGGCGCTGCTGGCCGAGCTGGACGCCGCGACGCTGCGCGCGCTGTACCCCGACGCGCAGCTGGCCGTGCTGACCGACCGCACGCTGGCCACCCGGCGCGCGCTGGACGCCGAGCTGGCCGCGATCCGCGAGCGCGGGTACGCGACCAACGCGGGCGAGTCCGACCCCTACATCACCTCGGTGGCCGCCGTGGTGCGCGATCCCGCCGGCACGGCGCGGTTCGCCATCAGCGTCTCGATGCCGGCGTTCCGGGCGGACACCGCCACGGTCGCCGACGCGCTCATCGAGGTGTGCGTGGAGGCGGGGCGGACGATTCCGTCGCCGCCTGGCGGAACCGCTCCCCCCGCTGGGTGAAGTCCGTGAAGCGCCCGTAGGAGGGCGCCGCCGGGGAGAGCAGCACGACGCCGGCGCCGTCGAGCGCGGCCCGGGCGCGCGCAACCGCGTCGTCGAGGTCGTCGGCCAGCTGCGTGGGCGCGGCGTCGCCGATCGCCTCCAGTGCCCGCGCGCCGTTGTCGGGCATCCCGACCACGACCCGCACCGCGCCGTGCGCGGCGACCGCGGCGGCCAGCGGGGCGAAGTCCTGGCCGCGATCCTGCCCGCCGACCAGCAGCGCCACCGGCTGGTCGGGCAGCGCCTCCAGCGCCGCGACCGCCGACTCGGGCGTCGTCGAGATCGAGTCGTCGACGAAGCGCACGTCGCCGTCGGTGGCCACCGTCTGCAGGCGATGGGGCAGCGGCTCGAAGCCGGCCAGCGCGGCCTGCGGGTCCTCGGGCAGCCAGCCGGTCACCTCGGCGGCGGTCAGCGCCGCGGCGACGTTGAGCGCGTTGTGGGCGCCCAGGAGCGCGGTGCGGCGCAGGTCGACGATCGGCACGCCGTCGCGGACCACGAGCCCGCCGCTGCTGGTCACGTCGAAGCCGTCGTCGGTGCCGAACAGCACGCGCTCGCTGTCGTCGGGCGCGGCGGAGGTGAGCTGCTCGTCGCGGCCGTTGAGCACCACCGCCCAGGGCTCGCGGGCCAGCAGGTTGAGCTTGTCGGCCACGTAGCGCTCCTCGCTGCCGTGCCAGTCGAGATGCTCGCGGTAGAGGTTGACCACGACGGCGACGCAGGGCGAGTACTCCAGGTCGGCAAGCTGGTAGCTGGACAGCTCCAGCACCCACACGTCGGGCTTGCGCTCGGGGTCCAGCAGGTCCAGCAGCGGGCGGCCGATGTTGCCGGCCAGCTCGACGTGCGCGCCCGCGGCGGTGGCCAGCGCGGCGATCAGCGAGGCCGTCGTCGACTTGCCCTTCGTCCCGGTGACGCCGATCACGCACTCGGCGCCGTGCTCGGCGAACCACAGGTTCGTCGCGGTGGTCAGGGCGGGGCCGTCGGGCGCGTCGGCCAGCGCCTGGACATCCTCGCGGTAGCGGCTGATGCCCGGCGAGCGCACGACGACGTCACGATCCAGCAGCGCGCGCCAGGCGTCGGCTCCGTCGGCGAACGTCGCGCCCGGGAAGCCGGCGCGTCCCTCCGCGTCCACGGGCGCGTCGGTGGCCACGACCACGCCGGTGGGCGAGCCGAGCGCGCGGAACGTGGAGGCCGCCTCGCGGCCGGCGCCCCACAGCCCGATGCGCCGGCCCTCAAGCTCGCAGACGCGCATGAACCGTGGGCAGCAGCCGCGTGGGGATCTCGTGATCGTCGGACAGACGCAGGACCGTATCGGGATCGCCGAAGTCGTCGGGCACGGCGGGCAGCATCCGCTCGCGCGCGGCGCGCACGACGGCATGGTCGGCCCAGCGCGGGTCGGCGGCCAGCAGGCGGAAGGCGGCCACCGACTCCTCCAGGTCGCCGACGCACTCGAACGGCTTGTGGTCCTCGAAGCCGGCCAGCGCCAGGAACTGCGCCGTCTGCTCGTCGCGCTCGAGCAGGTCGGCGCCGAAGATCGAGCGCAGCGCGGGCGGCTCCATCCACGGGGCCAGCGCCAGGAACACGAAGCGGCACTTGGGGCAGTCGCCGCACCAGGCCGCCGCGCGCCGGCGCTCGTCGAGGCGGAAGACCGCGTTGCAGGAGGTGAACGCGTGGTGGTAGGCGTCCAGCCGCGCGAAGGCGCGCGCGATCCCCAGCTCCGACGCGCCGCGCAGCAGCGAGAAGTAGTCGATCGACGGCGTCACCTCGTGGGCCAGCAGGTCGCGCAGCGCGCGCTCGAACCCGACGCCCTTGGACCACTGGTGGTTGACCTCGATGCCGTTCCACTGCAGGTTGCCCTGCGAGGCGGAGCGCTCGTTGGCCAGCACGACCTCGTCGAACCCGTGCAGCACGGCCGTGGCCAGCGCGATCAGCGACACGACGGCGGTGACCGGCACGTGGCCGTTGAGCGCGCCCGCGGCGTTGGCGGCGATCAGCACCGGCGAGATGGTGCGCCGGGCGATGAGGCGCTCCAGGCCGGAGATCTCGGCGGTGGCCGCGATCGCGGTCGGGTCGCCGACGGAGAACAGCGTCACGTCAGCGCCGGCGGCGCGCATCGTCTCCAGCGCCACCACGGAGTCCTTGCCCCCGCCGATCAGCACCAGCGAGCGCCCCGTCGGCTCCAGCGCCACCTCGCGCGGGGTGACGGCCCGATCCCCGGCGAAGGCGATCCGCGCGGCGACGTCGACGTCGTTGCGGTAGGCGTACTCGCCCAGGCCCTGCACGTAGACGGCGGTCAGGAAGCGGGCCCGGCGCTCGCTCAGCGGCCCGATCGCCAGCGCGTGCGGCGCGGCGGCCTTCCAGTAGCTGACCCCCGCGACCTGGTGCAGCAGCTCGAGGACCGCGTCGAGCACCGCGCGGCGCGCGGGGTCCAACGGCGGTGCGCCGGCGGGCAGCGCGATCGTCTCCTCGAACGCCAGGTCGTCGAGCGCATAGGTCAGCGTGGCGGCGGCCGACGCCTCGTCGAAGCGCCAGCCCACGAAGCGGAACGCCGCGTAGGCGGACGGGTCGAACAGCTCGGGGACAGCGGTCGGAGCCACAGGACGACGGTAGCGTTCCATGCGTGCACGACGACGCGGACGTGATCGTGGTCGGAGCCGGTGTCGTCGGGTGCGCGCTGGCCTGGTTCCTGGCCCGCGGCGGCCGGCGCGTGACCGTGCTGGAGGCCGGCCAGATCGGCGCCGGCGCGTCCGGGCGCAACTCCGGGCTGATCGAGCATCCCTACGACGCCGAGCAGGTCGGGCTGTTCGACGAGACGGTGGTCCTGCTGCAGGAGCTGCTGGGCGATGCGGTGGCGCGCGAGCCCGTGGGCGCGCTGCTGCTGGTCGAGACCGTCGAGCAGGCCGAGCTGGTGGCCGCCGACCACACGGGCTTCGCCGGGCTGCAGCCGCAGGTGCTCGATCCGGACGCGCTGGCGGCGATCGAGCCCGGCCTGGCCGCTGACCTGTGGGCCTGCCGCGTGCGTACCGGCTACCCGGTCGCGCCCGCGCTGGCCGTCCAGGCGCTGGCCCGCCGGGCGCGCGCCGCGGGCGCTCGCATCGTCGAGCACGCTCCGGTTGCCGACCCGGCCGCACTGGACGCGCCCGCGGTCGTCGTCTGCGCGGGGGCCCAGTCCGGTGCGCTGCTGGGCAGCGAGGCGATCGCGCCGCTGTGGGGCGCGACGGTCGGCGTGGCCCTGGACCAGGTGCCCCGCCATGCGCTGATCGACGGGCGCATCTCCGACATCCAGCTGGGCGGGGGCGCGCCGCAGGCGCCGGTGTTCAGCCTGATCGGCCCGCCCGACGGCGTCGTGCTCGGCTCGACCTTCCTGGTCGACGAGCCCGATCCGCGCGCCTGGGTGCGGCCGCTGATCGACAACGGCGCCCGCTTCTGGCCCGGGCTGGCCGGTGCGCGCGTGACGTTCACGCGCGCCTGCGCCCGCCCGCGCGCGGCCGACGGGCGGCCCTATCTGGGCCGCGTGCGCGACCACCTGTGGGTGGCGGCCGGCCACGGCGGCCGGGGCATCTCCACGGGCGCGGCCTCGGCGCGGCTGGTGGCCGAGGCGATCCTCACCGGCACCGACGCGGGCATCCCGGCGTCGCTGCGCGCCAGGCGCCTACTGGCATAGATGACTGATTCCACGACCCGCGTACCCGGCGCGGAATCAATCATCTAACAGGTACGCCCGGCACAGGGCCGCCTGCTCGCCGACGAACCGCTCCCAGGCCACGCGGCGCTTGGACTCGAAGGTGGGGCCGAACACCAGGCGGCGGCCCAGCGTCGAGAAGACCATCCGGAACGCGACGTCCACGGCCAGCTCGGGGTCGGGGTGCGCGATCCCCTCGCGGTGGGCCAGCACGGCGGCGGTGAACTGCTCGGCCGCGCCGCTGGCCGCCCGCGAGCCGCTGTCGCGCGTGCGCTGGTCGACGGCGCCGCGCACCATCAGCACGCGCAGCGCGGACCCGTGACGGCGCATGGTGGTGGCCAGCACGCCGACGGCGGCGTCGATCGCCTCGTCGGGCGCGGCGGCGTCGATGGTGGCGAACGCGGCCGCCTGCTCGTCGTGCAGGCGGGTCTGGATCACGTCCTGCAGCGCCAGGAACAGCTCCTCCTTGGAGCCGAAGCGGGCGTAGATCGAGCCGACCGACACGCTCGCTCGGCGGCTCAGCTCCCCCAGCGTGAAGCCGTCGTAGTCGGTCTCGCCCAGCAGCTCGACGCCGGCCTGCAGGACGCGCTCCAGCGACTCGCGGCTGCGGCGCTGGCGCGGGGGACGGGGGACCGCCGCCTCGGATCCGGTCGTCACGCCGCCACCGCCTCGGGCCCGAGCAGGTAGGCCACGCACGCGCGCTGCTGCTCGGCCACGAACGTGTCCCAGGCGATCACGCGCTGGGACTCGAACGTGTCGCCGTAGACCAGCCGCCGGGCCAGCGCGGAGAACACCATCCGGTAGGTGATGTCGACAGCCACCTCGGGATCGGGCCGGCGGATGGCCTCGCGGTGGGTGAGGACCAGGGTGCTGTAGGACCGGGCCATGTGGCTGGCGCCCTCCGATCCGCGGCCGCTGACCTCGTCGTCGCGGCCGGCGCGGCGCATCAGACCGCGCAGCACGCCGCCGTGGCGCTCGAAGTTGGAGGCCAGACCGCCGATCGCGCCGGTGACCACGTCGACCGGCCCGGCGCCCGCCCAGCGCTCGAGCGCGAAGTACTCGGCCTCCTCCTGCTCCATGACCTCGATGGCCCGCGCCTGCGCGGCCAGGAACAGCTCCTCCTTGGAGCCGAAGCGGGCGTACAGCGAGCCCACCGACACGCGCGCGCGGCGGCTGACCTCGGCGACGGTGAAGCCGTCCCAGCCGAGGTCCACGATCACCTCGACGCCCGCGATGACCGCGCGCTCCAGCGACTCGCGGCTGCGCTTCTGGCGCGGTGGCTGCGGCACGGCGGGCAGTCAACCACAGCCGAACGCGAATTTCGAATTCGGTTCCTTGACGGCCTGCGACGGAACGGCTATCAATCGAATCCGAACCTTGGTTCGGGACATCAGAGGAGAGCACTTGTCGAGCGTTGAGAGGGTCCTCGTCGTCGGTGGCGGGATCGGGGGATTGGCGACGACGATCGCGCTGCGTCAGCGCGGCGTCGACGTCCATCTGGTCGAGCTGAACCCCAAGTGGGACGTCTACGGCGTCGGGATCATCCAGCCGGGCAACGCCGTGCGCGCGCTGGCCGCGCTGGGCGTGGCCGACCAGGCAGTGGCCGCGGGCTTCCCGATGGAGGGCTCACGGCTGTACACCGCCGACGGGCACCTGATCCACGAGCAGCCCGCCCCGCCCCGGCTGGCCGGTCCCGACTATCCGCCGATGAACGGGATCACCCGGCCACTGCTGCACGAGATCCTCGTGGGCGCGGTGCGCGCCTCCGGAGCGCAGATCACGCTCGGGCACACGGTCCGCCGCCTGGACCAGTTCGCCGACGGCGTCGAGGCGGTGCTGACCGACGACACCGCCGGTCGCTACGACCTCGTGGTCGGCGCGGACGGGATCCACTCGACGGTCCGCGAGATGCTCTTCGGCGCCGACCCGCAGCCGTCGTTCACCGGTCAGGTGTGCTGGCGCTACAACGTCCCCCGCCCGCCCGAGGTCGACGGTCTGTGGATGTACATCGGCCAGGAGGGCAAGGCCGGGATCGTCCCGATGACCCAGGACCTGATGTACGTCCTGTGCATCGAGGAGCCGCCCGCCGGACAGCCGGTGCGCCTGGAGCAGGAGGGCCTGGCCGCGACCATGCGCGAGCGCCTGGCCGGCTTCGGCTCGTTGATCGCCGAGGTGCGCGACCGCCACATCGTCGACGACGACCTCGTCGTGTACCGCCCGGTCGACCGCATCTTCCTGGAGGGCCCGTGGCACCAGGGCCGCGCGCTGGTGCTCGGCGACGCCGCCCACGCGACCTCGCCGCACATCGGTCAGGGCGCGGCGATGGCGCTGGAGGACGCGATCGTGCTGGCCGAGGAGCTCGCGGCCGACGGCCCCGTCGAGGACGCGCTGGTGCGCTGGCAGGCCCGCCGCGAGCCCCGGGCCCGCTTCGTCTACGACATCTCGCGCGAGATCCAGGAGCTCGAGCTGGCCCACGATCACGGGCCCAAGAACGGCGAGCTGATCGCGCAGTCGATGATCCGGACGGCCGAGCCCGTTTGAGCGTGTCTAAGCTTCGGGGACCCTCATTTCCCTGAAAGCGGATCGACAAATGGCTTCTACCCCGGGCACACCCGACAATCCCCTGCGTGTCGCGATCATCGGCTCCGGTCCCGCGGGCTTCTACGCGGCCGGCCAGCTGCTGTCGTCCAAGGACCTGTCGGTCGAGGTCGACGTGTTCGACAAGCTGGCCACGCCGTGGGGTCTGGTCCGTTACGGCGTCGCGCCGGATCATCCGAAGATCAAGTCGGTGACGCGCGTGTACGAGAAGACGGCGGCCAAGGAGGGCTTCCGCTTCCACGGCAACGTCGAGGTCGGCGTCGACGTGACGCACGACGAGCTGGCCGCGTCCTACCACGCGGTGCTCTACGCGATCGGTGCGGCGATGGATCGCAAGCTGGGGATCGCGGGGGAGGAGCTGCCCGGGTCGCACGCGGCCACGGAGTTCGTGGCCTGGTACAACGGCCACCCGGACTACGCCGACCACGAGTTCGAGCTGGACGCCAAGCGCGTCATCGTGGTGGGCAACGGCAACGTGGCGCTGGACGTGGCGCGCATGCTCGCGCTGGACGTGCAGGAGCTGCGCGTGACCGATACCGCCGATCACGCGATCGAGGCGCTGGCCGCGTCCAGCGTGGAGGAGATCGTCGTGCTGGGCCGTCGCGGCCCGGCGCAGGCGGCGTTCACCAACCCCGAGCTGCGCGAGCTGGCCGATCTGCACGACGCCGACGTGATCATCGAGGCGGCGCCGGAGACGTTCATCGGGCTGGAGGGCATCGAGCCCACGGCCGAGCGCAACGTCGAGCTGATCCGCGGCTACCAGGCCACCGAGCCCCAGGGCCGGCGCAAGCGGATCGTGCTGCGCTTCGCCACCTCGCCGGTGGAGATCATCGGCGACCAGCGCGTCGAGGGCGTGCGCGTCGTGCACAACGAGCTCGTGCAGGACGAGGGCCGCGTGAGCGCCCGCCCGACCGGCGAGAGCGAGCTGCTGGAGGCGCAGATGGTCATCCGCAGCGTGGGCTACACGGGGTCGCCGCTGCCCGGGGTCCCGTTCGACCAGGGCAAGGGCACGATCCACAACCGCGGTGGCCGCGTGACGCACGAGGGCACCGAGGATGCGCTGCCCGGCGTCTACACGGCGGGCTGGGTCAAGCGCGGCCCGTCCGGCGTGATCGGCACGAACAAGAAGTGCGCCCAGGAGACCGTCGACCTGCTGCTGGCCGATCTGGCCGCCGGGATCCTCCCGGAGCCGACCGCCACGCCGGCCGTGCTGCTGGACCGCCTGGAGGAGCGTGGGGTCGAGGTCGTCGACTACGCCGGCTGGGAGCTGATCGACGCCCACGAGAAGGGCCTCGGCGAGCCGCACGGCCGCCCGAGGGTGAAGCTGGTCCGCCGCGCCGAGCACCTGCTCCACGCGGCGGCGTCCAAAGTCCGAAGCTGAGGAGCGCCGTGCCCGAGATCGTCGACCTGTCCCACCTGATCGTCGCCAGCCCTGAGGGCACGCCCGACTTCCTGCGCACGGACATCACCTACAACGACCACCAGAGCGGCGCGGCGGAGTTCGAGCAGCTGCTGGGCATCGACCGCAAGCTGCTGCTGCGCGGCGAGGGGCCCTCCGGCGAGCGCCTGTCGATCGGCACGCACAGCGTCACCCACCTCGACGCGCCCTATCACTACAACTCGACGATCCAGGGCCAGCCCTCGCAGACCATCGACGAGATCCCGCTGGGGCACTTCTTCGGGCCCGGCGTGGTCGTCGACGCGACCGGGCGCGAGGACGGCGATGCCGTCACCCTGGAGCAGATGCAGGCCGGCATCGCCGCGGCCGGCCACGACCTGCAGGCGGGCGACATCGTGCTCGTGCACACCGGCACCGACCGCTACTACGGCCAGCCCGAGTACATGTTCCACGGACCGGGCGTGACGCCCGAGGCGACCGTGTGGCTGGTCGAGCAGGGCATCTGGACGATGGGCATCGACGCGTGGGGCTGGGACCAGCCGCTGCCGATCCAGGCCGAGAAGGCCAAGGCGCGCGACGAGCAGGGCATCCTGTGGGCGGCCCACCAGGTCGACCGGCCCTACTCGCAGATCGAGCGGCTGACCAACCTGGCCGCGCTGCCGAAGACCGGCTTCCAGGTGGCCTGCTTCCCGCTGAAGATCAAGGGCGCCAGCGCCGCCCCGTCCCGCGTGGTCGCGATCCTCTCCTAGGAGGGTCGCTGGATCCCCTCGAGGAGCAGGACGAACATCCGCCCGAGCAGGTCGGTCGGGACCTCGTCGCCCAGCATGGAGGCCTCGAGCGCGACGCCGTTGGCCATCGCGAAGGTCATCATCGCCACGTCGACGATCGGCATCGACGGGGTGATGCCGGCCTGCGCGAACTGGCGCTCGAGCATCGCCGCGATGCCGTCGCGCAGGCGCAGGTAGCGCTCGGACATCTGCGCGCGGAACTCGGGCTCGCGCGCGGCGCGGGCGGCGAAGTCGAAGAACAGCCGGTTCCAGTCGGGATCGCCGGTCACCGCGCTGGTGAAGGCGTCGCCGGCCTGCGCGGCCTGCGCCTCGGGCGTCTCCTCGCGCGCGAAGACGCCTTCGATCTCGGCCAGGCGCTGGTCGAAGCGCGCGTCGAGCACGGCCAGGAACAGCTCGTCCTTGGAGGCGAAGTTCGCGTACACGGCGCCCTTCGTGAACCCCGCCTCGGCGGCCACCTCGTCGACCGAGGCGGCGGCCAACCCGCGGCGGGCGCCGACCGTCGCCGCTGCCGCGATCAGCCGCCGGCGGGTGTCGGCCTGACGCTCCTTGCGCGTCAGGCGGGTGATGCGACCACCTCGGCGCCGCGGCCGGGCGTCAGCGTGATCGCGCGCCGGCGCACGGGCTCGGCCGTGCGCGTCGTCGCCTCCAGCCGGCGCTCCTGCGCCACGACACGCAGGATCGTCTTCATCTCGAACTGCGCGAACGCCGCGCCCAGGCAGCGCCGCACCCCGCCGCCGAAGGGCAGCCAGGTGTAGGTGCCCGCCGGCTGCTCCAGGAACCGCTCGGGCCGGAAGCGGGCCGGCTCGGGGTACACGTCGGGCCGGCGGTGCACGAGGTGGATGCACGGCGTCAGCGTCACGCCGGGCTCGAAGTCCACGCCGCCGACGGTGATCGGCTGCTTGACCTGACGCACGACGGCGGGCAGGACGGGGCGCAGGCGCAGCGTCTCCTTGACGACCGCGTCGGCGTAGGCCTCGTCGGCGGCCAGGCGCTCCATCCCGTCGCCGGGCAGGCGGAGCATCCGCTCGATGGCCCAGGACAGCGCGGTGGCGGTCGTCTCGTGTCCGGCGATCAGCAGGGTCATCAGCTCGTCGCGCAGCTCCTGGTCGCTCATCGGCGAGCCGTCCTCGTGGCGCGCCTGCAGGAGCAGCGACAGGATGTCGTCGCGATCGGACAGGTCGCCGGCGGTGCGCCGGGCGGCGATCGCCTCGAAGACGGCTTCGTCGATCGGCGCCATGCGGCGCTGGAAGCCGCTCGACGCCCCGACCCGGTCCGGCCCCAACGCGGCCATCTTCAGCATCGTGCTCGTCTGGGTGGTCAGCTCGGCGGCCTCGCGCAGCCGTGCGCGCAGGTTGTCCAGTCGGCCGGGCTCGTCGACCCCGAAGATCGTCCGCACGATCACCTCGAGCGTGACCTTCTGCATCCGCGGCCACAGCTGCAGCGGGCGGCCGTTGGGCCAGGTGGCCACCTCCTCGCGGGCCACCTGCGCCATCACCTCGCCGTAGCGCTGCATGCGCTCGCCGTGGAAGGGCGGCAGCAGCAGCTTGCGCTGGGCCAGATGCTGGGGGCCGTCGAGCAGCAGCACCGAGTTGTCGCCCATCCAGGGCTTGAGGATCACGTTGGCCTCGCCCGCGTGCAGGACGCCGGGCGGAGCGGTGAAGACCTCCTTGATCGCCTCGGGATCGGCCAGGAAGACCCAGTTGCCCTCCTGGGCGATGCGGACGGTGAACATGTCGCCGTAGCGGGCGCGCGCCCGTTCCATGAACGGCATCGGGCGGGTCATCCAGGCGAGCGTCTGCACCGCGCGAGGCGCGCGCGGGCCGGGAGGGAGGCTGGTCGGGCGCATACCCGTGAGTATCCAGATACCGCTCAGAATGTCAATCAAACGGCGCTACTTCGCAGGAGTCCGGGGGTTTTCCTTGAAGTTCGGCGGTCGGAACCGGTTCGATGCCGGGCATCTCTCATCCACACCAGGAGGACACACGCGCATGCGTCTAGGACGTCCCCGCCACGGCACCGTGGTCGCCTACCTCGCGCTGTTCTTGGCGCTTGGCGGCTCCGCCTTCGCCGCGGCATCTCTGCCGAGCAACAGCGTCGGCACGTCGCAGCTGAAGAACAGCGCCGTCACCGGCGCCAAGGTCAAGAACGGGTCGCTGACCTCGTCGGACTTCAAGAGCGGTTCGCTGCCCAAGGGCGCGACGGGCGCGACGGGTCCCGCGGGTCCCGCTGGTCCCGCCGGCCCGGCCGGCCCGGCCGGCAGCAGCGGCGCCAACGTGGCCCTCGGCCTGGTCGGGGCCACCGGCACGGTCACCAACGGCAACGGCATGAGCACGTCCAACGTGTCGGTGCCGTCCGTCGGCGGCTACTGCATCTTCGGCCTCAACCCGGCCCCGCAGAACGTTCAGGTCACCGCGCAGCACACGTTCAGCGGCGCGATCATCGCCAACGCGGTGATGGGCCCGGTCGGGACCTGCCCGAGCAACACGCAGATCACGGTCGTCCTGACCTCGGTCGCCACCGGCGGCCCGATCAGCTCGCCGTTCTTCATCGAGGTCAACTAGCCCTCGATGCCGTGGGGCGCCCGTCTGGCTGCGGTCAGGCGGGCGGCTTCACGTGCAGCTCGAACCACACGTGGGTCGAGCCCTCGTAGACGCCCCACCGGTCGGTGAGCGTCTCGACCAGGTGCAGGCCCCAGCCGCCGACCTCCGTCGCCGGGCGATCGCGGGCCACGGGCACGAACCCCCCGCCGCGGTCGACGACCTCGACGCGCAGGCGGCCCGAGTCCTCGTAGCGGACGACCAGGCGCACCGGCCCGTCGCCGCCGTACTTGACGCTGTTGGTCACCAGCTCGGAGACCAGCAGCTTCGCGTCGCCCAGCAGAGAGGCGTCGAGCGACTCGACCGACTCCAGGGCGTCGCGGGCCTGGCCCGGTGCGCGGGTGGAGCGGGGGAGATCGACGATGACGCTGGAAGGCATACATCAGTACCTGTACCCAGGTCGGTAGAGGACAATGCCCCGCATGCGCGCGATCCAGATCACCGAGTTCGGCGGCCCTGAAGTCCTCGTCCTGCGCGAGGTCGACGAGCCCCAGGCGCCCGACGGGACGGTCGTGCTCGACGTCTCCGCGGCCGGCATCAACTACGCCGACACCCATCAGGCGGAGAACACCTACCTGGCCCCGGCCACGCTGCCGCTGATCCCCGGCGGTGAGGTGGTCGGCACCACGCCGGAGGGCCGCCGCGTGGTCGCGCTGCTGGCCGGCGGCGGGTACGCGGAACGCGCGCTGGCCGCCGAGATGGCCATGTGGGACGTGCCCGAGGGGGTCAGCGACGGCGCCGCGCTCGCGCTCGTGCTGCAGGGCACGACGGCCTGGCATCTGCTGCGGACCAGCGCCCAGCTGCGCCAGGGCGAGAGCGTCGTCGTGCACGCCGCCGGTGGCGGCGTCGGCACGATCGCCGTCCAGCTGGCCAAGCGCTTCGGGGCCGGCCGGGTGATCGCCGTCGCCTCCACCGAGGAGAAGCGCGACCTGGCGCTCGAGCTGGGCGCCGACGTGGCGGTCGACGGGACCGCCGAGGACCTGACCGCCGCGCTGCGCGAGGCCAACGACGGCCGCCGCGTCGACGTGATCCTGGAGATGACGGGCGGGCGCGTGTTCGAGCAGAGCCTGGAGGCGCTGGCCCCGTTCGGGCGGCTCGTGCACTTCGGCCAGGCCGGGCGCGAGGGCGCGCCGCCGGTCGATCCCGGCCGCCTGATGGGCACCAGCCGCGCCGTCGTCGGCTTCTGGCTCGTGCACGTGATGCGCCGCCCCGAGCTGATGGCCGAGGCGATGGAGGAGATGTTCGCCGCCGTGCTGGCCGGTGAGCTGAAGCCGATCGTCGGCGGCAGCTACGCGCTGGCCGATGCCAAGCAGGCCCACGAGGACATCCGCGCGCGCACGACGTTCGGCAAGCTGGTCCTGACGCCGTAGCCGTCCGTCCGTATAGTCGCGCCATGAGGCGCCTTCTCCTGGTCGCCGCGGTAGGGGCCGCGGCGACGATTCCCGGCAGCGCATCCGCTGCCGACAGCTTGTACTGGGGGAACTTCACCCCCAAGAAGATCTCCTGGGTCGCGCTGGACGCGACGATCGGCGGGGACCTGTCGACCACGGGCGCGACGGTCAACGGTCCGACCGGCACGGCGATCGACGCCGCCGCGGGCCGGGTCTACTGGGCCAACTACAGCGCCAACAAGATCTCGTGGACCAAGCTGGACGGCAGCGGCGGCGGCGATCTGGTGACCACCGGGGCGACGGTCGCCAGCCCGCTCGGCATCGCCATCGATCCGACCGCGGGCCGCGTCTACTGGGCCAACTCGGGCGCGAACAAGATCTCCTTCGCCAACGTCAACGGCAGCGGCGGCGGCGACCTGACCACCACCGGCGCGACGGTCAGCGCGCCGGAGGGCGTGGCCGTGGATCCCGCGGCCGGGCGCATCTACTGGGCCAACTTCAACGCCAACAAGATCTCCTTCGCCAACCTCAGCGGCACCGGTGGCGGCGACCTGACCACCACCGGCGCGACGGTCAGCGGGCCGGATGGGTTGGCCGTGGATCCGGCGGCAGGCCGCGTCTACTGGTCCAACTTCGCCGCCAACAAGATCTCGTGGGCCAAGCTGGACGGCACCGGCGGGGCCGACCTCAACACCGCCGGCGCGACGGTCAGCAGCCCCGAGGGCATGGCGATCGACGCCGCGGCCGGCCGGGTCTACTTCGCCAACCAGACGGGCAACAAGGTCTCCTACGTGCGCACGGACGGGACCGGAGGTGGGGACGTCGCCACGCTCACCGCGACGATCGCCACGCCCGAGTTCCCGGCGCTGCTGAAGAAGCCCGAGGGCGCCAACGCTCCGGCGATCACCGGAGCCACGGCGATCGGATCGGCGCTGACCTGCGCTCCGGGCACGTGGGCGCCCGACATCCTGCCCGCGTTCCTGTACCGGGTGCCGCAGACCACCGCGATCGCCTGGACGCGCGACAACGTGGCCATCGCCGGCGCGACCAGCGCCACGCTGACCGCCGATCAGGCGGGCGCGTACCGGTGCGTGTCCAGCGCGGCCAACCAGGCCGGCGCGACGACGCAGACCAGCCCGCCGTTGACGGTCGCCGCGGGCGGCTCGACGACGCCGACCACGCCGACCACCACGCCAACCACCCCGTCGACCGGCACGCCGTCCAACCGCGTGTCGATCGGCTCGGTCAACGGCCGCTCGCTGACGCTGCAGGTCGGGTCGGCGGGCACCGTCCGCGTGACCGGTCCCCGCAAGCTGCTGCGGACCTCGACCGCCAAGGGCGGCCCCGGCCGGGTGGCCGTGCCGCTGAAGCTGACGACGAAGGCCAAGCGGACGCTGCGGCGCAGCCACCGCCTGCGCCTGGCCGTGCAGGTGCGCTTCACGCCCACCGGCGGGACGGCCGCCACGCGCGGGCGGACGATCATCGTCAAGGGCTGAAACGCCGAGGGCCCCGGTCGCCCGGGGCCCTCGTCAGCGTCTGCGGTATGCGGATGAGAGGACTTGAACCTCCACGTCCCGAAGGACACAGGCACCTGAAGCCTGCGCGTCTACCAATTCCGCCACATCCGCAGATGCGCGTTGCAATGTAGCGCCTAGTGCGCGAGCACCGGCTCCGCGGCCGGATCGACCACCGGCACGCCGCGCCGGTAGAGCGCTCCGCTGACCACCGCGCCGACCAGGAAGATGCCGGCCGACCACCAGAACGCGGTCGTGTATCCGTGCACCGAGGCCTGGGCCAGCACGTCCGCGGTCTGCGGCTTGCCGGCGGCGTAGGACGTCACCGCGCTGGCCGCCAGCGTGCTCAGCACCGCGGTGCCGATCGAGCCGCCGACCTGCTGGCCGGTGTTGACCATCGCCGAGGCGATGCCCGCGTCGTGGGCGGCCACGCCCGCCGTGGCGGTGTTCATGGCCGGGGCGAAGATGAAGCCCATCCCCGAGGCCATGATGATCAGCGCCGGGAGCACGTGCGTGAAGTAGCTCGTGTCGGTGCCCACCTGCGTGAGGATCAGCATGCCGATCGCGGCCAGCCCCATGCCGCCGGTGACCAGCGGGCGCGGGCCGAAGCGCGGCACGAGCACGGCGGTGGCCATCGTGGCCGAGACCATGATCGACAGGGCCAGCGGCAGGAAGGCCAGGCCGGTGGTGACCGGCGAGAAGCCCAGGGTCTGCTGCAGGTAGTAGGTCAGGAACAGGAAGACGCCGAACATGCCCGCGCCCGAGATGCCCATGGCCAGGTACGAGGCCCCGCGGTCGCGGTCCAGCACGACGCGCATCGGCAGCAGCGGATGCGTGGCGTGCAGCTGCCGCACGACGAAGGCGATCAACAGGACGACGCCGGCGGCCAGGAACGCGATCGTGCTCGTGGCGCTCCAGCCCTTGGTCTCGGCCTGCGAGAAGCCGTAGACCAGAGCGAACAGGCCGGCGGTCGCCGCGGCGGTGCCCAGCAGGTCGAGCTTGGGCTTGTCGGGGTGACGCTGGCTGGTGATCAGGGTCAGGCCGCCGATCGCGGCGGGCACGGCGAAGATCAGGTTGACGTAGAGGCACCAGCGCCAGCTCAGGTACTCGGTGAGCACGCCGCCGAGCAGGAGGCCGACCGCGCCGCCGGCGCCGGCGACCGCGCCGAAGATGCCGAACGCCTTGCCGCGCTCGCCCGGCTCGCTGAACGTCGTGGTCAGCAGCGACAGGGCGGCGGGGGCGAGCAGCGCGCCGAAGACGCCCTGCAGCGCCCGCGAGGCGACCAGCACCTCGAAGCTCTGGGCCATGCCGCCGATGGCGCTGGCCACGGCGAAGCCGAGCAGGCCGCCGACGAACACCAACCGCCGGCCGAACAGGTCGCCGATGCGACCACCGATCAGCAGCAGGGAGCCGAACGCGAGCGCGTAGGCGGTGATGATCCACTGACGATTGTCATCGGAGAAGCCCAGGTCCGCCTGGGCGGAGGGCAGCGCGATGTTCACGATCGTCGCGTCGAGGACGACCATCAGCTGCGCGATGCCGAGGATCGCGAGGATCCACCAGCGGCGGCTGTGGTGTGGGTTGGCGGTGGCGTTCATGGGGCTCTCGTGTCTCAAGTGGAGGATGCTTCTCAACTTCTTATCGGCAATGTAGCACGAAACTGGAGGGGTGTCGTCCACTTTTGAGTAACATGGGTCACATGTCCGCCGCCGAGACGCCCGCCGCGCCCCGCCCGCTGCGTCGTGACGCCGAGCGCAACCGCCAGCGCATCCTCGAGGCCGCCCGCGTCGTGTTCGCCCGCGACGGCCTGGAGGTCTCGCTCGACGCGATCGCGCGGGAGGCCGGCGTGGGGGTGGGCACCGTCTACCGCCGCTTCGCCGACAAGGAGGAGCTGATCTCGGCGCTCTTCGAGGAGCAGCTCGACCTGTTCGTCGCGCAGGCCGAGGCGGCGTTGAGCGTCGAGGACCCGTGGGAGGGCTTCGTCGCGTTCATGGAGGGCACGGTCGAGCGCCAGTGCGCGGACCGCGGCCTGAAGGAGCTGATGTCCGGCTCGGCCCACGGCCGTGAGCAGATCGGCCGGGCGCGCGACCGGATCGTCCCGCTGGTCACCGAGCTGGTGGAGCGCGCTCAGCGCTCCGGGCAGCTGCGCGCCGACATCGCCCCGTCGGATCTGCCGCTCATCCAGTTCGCGATGGGCTCGGTCGCGGAGTACACGCGCGACGTGGAGCCGGATACCTGGCGCCGCATCCTCACGCTGGTCATCGACGGCATGCGGGCCGAGCGCCAGGCGCCGACGCCGCTGCCGGTCGGGCCGCTCGTGCCTGACCAGGTCGAGTGCGCGATGCGCGAGTGGCGCCCGCGCCGCCGCTAGGGATCGGCGACGCGGGCGCGGTCCTGCTCGCTTGGTCCTTCGTCCTACCTCGTGGGCGTTAGCCCACCAGGGTGAATCGGCCGACCAGGGCGTCCAGCTCGCTTGCGCGGGCGGCGAGCTCCTGGGTGGCAGCGCTGACCTCCTGGGTGGAGGCCGACGACTGCTCGGCCGAAGCTGAGACCTGCTGCGTGGCGGCGCTGGCGTCCTCGGCCACCGCGCGCACGTCGCCGGTCGCCGCCTCGATCTTGGCGACGACCTCGGCGACCTGAGAGACCGAGCTGGCCAGCTCGTTGAACGCCTGCTCGGTGTCGCGTACCGTGGCGGCCGACGACTCGGCCAGCTTGCGCACCTCGTCGGCGACGACGGCGAAGCCGCGCCCGTGCTCGCCGGCGCGGGCGGCCTCGATGGCCGCGTTGAGGGCCAGCAGGTTGGTCTGGTCGGCGATCGAGGCGATCTGCGACGTCATCTCGACGCCCTGGCCGGCGATCTCGTGGGCGGTCGTGGCCAGCGACGCGGCCTCGTGCGACAGCTCCTGCGTGTCGGCGATCGACGTCACCTGCCGCTCGGCGCCGTGGGCCAGATCGGTGGACGCGCGGGCGATCTCGTCGATCGCCTGGCCGGTCTGGACCGCGGTCGCCGACATCTGCTCCGACGCGCCGGCGACGGCCGACGACGTGTTGGCGATGTCGCCGATCAGGTCGCCGATCTGCGTGCGCATGACGTTGTAGGCGCCCAGGCCGCCCTGCGCCCGGCCGAGCATCGTGTTGAACGTCTCGCCCAGCGTGCCCAGGTTGGTGCCCGGCTCGGCGGTCAGCGCCGTGGTGACGGGCTGCGCGTCGACGGTCAGGTCGCCGCGCGTCATCGCGTCCAGGCCCTCGCCGAGGGCGACGAGGCAGTGGTCGCTCAGCGAGGTCAGGCGGGCCTGCAGCTCCTGCAGTGAGGAGTGGTCGCCCAGGGCCGCGCGCATCTCCTCGCGGAAGCTGTTGTAGCCGTTGATGGCGGTCTGCGCCTTGTCGAGCATCCCGTTGAACAGCTCGACCAGCTCGGCGACGTCCCCAGTGGCGTGCGAGTCGGTGATCGGCGTGGTGACGGGCACGACCGCGACGGTCAGGTCGCCCCGGTTGAGGGCGTCCATGCCCGCCACCAGGTCGGTCAGGCAGTTGGCGTCGAGGCTCGTCAGGCGGTCCTTGAGCTCGGCGATGGTGGCGGCGTTACGGCTGCGAGAGAGGGGCATGATTGACATCCATGTCTTTCACTAGGTGGGACCAATAGGACCAGCGTTTGTCCTCCGTTCGCCTCATCCCCACATCGGGGATCACGCTTCGACCAAAGCATGGACTTCTGTACGACCGGCAGAGCGCCGACGCGCCACAACCGGTTGGACCAGTTCAACCGTTTGCTCAGTTGTTCGAGTAAAGCGGCGACGATTCTGAGATCCGGGTTGCTACCCTGTTTCAGCGTTCACCTGCCGCTATCGTCCAGGGGACTAGGACGCCGCCCTCTCACGGCGGAAACCGGGGTTCGAATCCCCGTAGCGGTACTCTCAAAGCCCCCGATCTGATCGGGGGTTTTGTCGTTCTGAGGGAGTGTGCGCGACAGCCAGCGCGACAATCGCGCGTTCCGAGCAGCGACTATCGCTCCCGCGAGCGCTTCGGCTTGGTTCGGGGCGGCGAGGTCTGGCCGGCGCGAGACGGGGCGGAGGGGTGGTGTGGCCCGACCCATTCGTCCGGCGTCACGTCGGGCGCCCAGCCGTCATGCAGCGCGGCGTCGTACTGGATCCACAGCTCCATCCGCTGGGACGGCGTCATGGCCTCGAAGTCGGCCTTGGTGACGTCGTGCGCGACGAGCCACCAGCTGTAGCCCCAGCCAGGCGCTGAGCCGGGGCGGAGTCGCCCTTTGTCGTCGAAGGCGAGCGTCACAGACCCAGCTTCCCGCATCTGGTGACGAGTGGTGAGGTCTCGTCCGTTTCGATACGCTACGCACCGTTCCGTTACGCGAGGAGAGTTAGATGGCTTCGGAAGTCGACCACCCTGTGCTGCTCGTGGGCAGCATGCCGTACGACACCGTCGAGGAAGGGATGCGCACCGCCGGCGAGCTGATCGGCGACCAGCTGCTGGGCATCCCGGACGGGGAGGTGGGGTTGCGCAAGATCTGGATCGGCTTCCTGCCGCGCACCGTCTACTCCCAGCATCCCGACCTGCGCGTCACGCGCTCACCCGACGGCGGCGTGCAGACCCAGCCCGACGCCAAGCCCGACGTGTGGGAGGCGTCGTTCCTGTTCGCGCTGAACCCCGGCGTCACCGAGCTGCACTTCGACGACCTCGGCTACGCGACCGAGGCGCTGACGTCATACGAGACGTTCAAGCAGCTGCGCGCCGACGGCGTGATCCCCGACGGCGTCCGCTTCCAGGTCTGCCTGCCCGCCACGGGCAGCGCGGTCTCCTACTTCTTCAGCGAGCCCGACGAGTGGCCGATCATCCACGCCGCCTACCACGAGGCGATCGGCCGGGAGATCGAGAAGATCCTCGAGGTCGTGCCGGCCGAGGACCTGCAGATCCAGTTCGACTTCGCCATGGAGTTCGTGGATCTGGCCTCCGGCGACGGCGTCAGCATCGGCCACTGGCCGCATGAAACCTTCGACCAGAAGATCGAGCGCCACGCCGCCACGGTCGGCCCGCTGACCGAGAAGGTCCCCGACGACGTGCTGCTCGGCATCCACTGGTGCTACGGCACCTGGGGCGGCTGGCCCATGAAGGACATGGGCGACCTGTCGGCGTGCGTTCGCATGTCCAACGAGGCCAAGCAGCGCAGCGCCCACGACCTGTCCTACATCCACATGCCCGTCGTGGCCGAGCCCGACGACGCGTTCTTCGCGCCGCTGGACGACCTCGACATTGGCGACACCGTCGTCTACCTCGGACTCGTCCACACCGACGGCGCCGAGGGCTGCCGCGAGCGCATCGCGCTCGCCCACCGCCACCTGGACCACTTCGGCATCGGCGCCGTCTGCGGCTACGGACGCGTCGACCCAGCGGAGCTGCCCGACATCTTCCGCCTGCACCAGGCGTGCTCGCACGTCCTCAGCGAGGCCTGACGCCCCGCTGAGACCGGCTGGCGCAGGTCACATGGCCTGCGCCAGCAGCATGTGGCTCTCACCCATCAGCCGCATGCCCTCCTGCCCGTCGTTGTTGGGGTCCTGCTCGAGCTCGCAGATGCGCAGCGAATTCTCGTAGATCGGGATGACCCGGGCCTGCCGGCGCTCGTCCCACGCGCGCAACGCCACGTCGATGTCGCCGCCGGCCTGCTCCAGCTCCTGGGTGAGGACCACCGCGTCCTCGATCGCCATCCCGCCACCCGACGTCAGCTGCGGCGTGAGCGCATGCGCGGCGTCGCCCAGCAGCGCGACACGGCCGCGGTACCAGGGCCCGGGCATCAAGAGCACGTCGTAAGGGCGGAAGCTGATGTGCCGCGTGTCGTCGATCTCGGCCGCGGCCTTCACGAGCTCCGGCGCGTCGAACGGGGCGAAGCGCTCGCGCAGCAACTCGCCGAGCTGATCGGCGGGCATGCGCACCCGCTCGTCGGTGTGCTCCAGGTAGAACAGGTAGGCCAGGTCGTGCGACAGCGGCAGGCCGCCGATCGTGTGCCGGCCCGATCGGTAGAGCGCCAGGCCGTTGAGGTTCTCCGGGCGCGGGATCGTGTAGCGCCAGCCGCTCTCGCCGGTGAAGCGCGGGGCGTGATCGCCGAACACCGCGGCGCGCGTCTTGGAGTAGACGCCGTCGGCGGCCACGACCAGGTCGGCGCGCAGGGTCTGGCCGTCCGACAGCGTCACCGAAGCGCCGTCGGCGTCCTGATCGATCGCCGTCGCGGCGGTGTCGAAGCGAACGACGGCGCCGCTGTCGCGGGCGCGCTGCTCGAGCACATCGGCCAGGCGGGTGCGCATGATCCCGATCGCCCGGGGCCCGTCGGGCCGGAAGACCGGGGGGAGGGGCTGCTCGTGGACGACGGCGCCGCCGGCGTCGCGCATAGAGACGGCGTCCCAGCCGAAGCCGGCCGCGACGATCTCGTCGGCGAGGTCGATCTCGTCCAACGCTCGTAACGCGTTGCCCAGCAGCGTCATGCCGGTGCCCAGGCGGTCGCCTCGACCGCCGGCCTCGACCACCTCGACGCCGTATCCGGCGCGCGCGAGTCCGTACGCGAGGGTCAGACCCCCGATGCCGCCGCCGATGACGACGACGCTCTCCTCCGTAGTCATGTCCCCAAGCCTACACACTTCTGATACGCTCCGTTTCGTACAGAGTCGGAGGAGAGTCCATGCCGCATCGCCCGTTGTCCATGCTGTCGCACGTCGAGCTGATGACGCCGAAGCTCGACGAGTCCGTCGCGTTCGCCCGCGACATCCTCGGCCTGCACGTCGTGCGCGAGGAGAGCGATTCCGTCTACCTGCGCTGTTGGGGTGATCACTACGCCTACAGCCTGGTCCTCACGGAGGGGCCCGAGCCCGCGCTCGGCCACGGCGCCTTCCGCAGCTGGAACGCCGAGCAGCTGGACATCGCCGTCGCCTCGGTCGAGGCCGCCGGCATCCAGGGGGAGTGGATCGAGTCCTCCTTCGGTCACGGGCGGGCGTACCGCTTCGTCGGACCGGCCGGGCACCCGACCGAGCTGTTCTGGGACGTCGACCGCGCGGTCGCGCCTGCCGGTGAGGAGTCGCCCTACCCGGAGCGTCCGCAGCGGCGCAGCACCCGCGGCATCGGCGTGCGTCTGCTCGACCATCTCACCGTCACTGCACCCGACGTGCGCGAGGCCATGTACTGGCACCGCGACGTCCTCGACTTCCGCCTCATGGCCGCGGTCGAGCCCGAGCCGGGCGGACCGTGGTTCTTCGGCGTCGCGACGAACAACGAGAAGTCCCACGACTACGGCTTCATCCTCGACTTCGACGGGACCCCCGGGCGCCTGCACCACGTCGCGTTCTGGGTCGAGACCAACCACGACCTGACCGAGGGCGCCAAGCTCATCCTCGAGCACGGCCACGACGTGGACTACGGGCCGGGCCAGCACGGCATCGGCGAGCAGAACTACCTGTACTTCCGCGACCCCGCCGGTCTGCGCTACGAGCTGAACTCGGGCGGCTATCGCAACTACGTGCCCGACTGGGAGCCGGTTCTCTGGCGCGTCGAGGACGGGCCCAACAACTCGTTCCGCACCGAGATCGGCCTGCCCGCGGTGCACATGGTCGCCATCCCGCCGGGTCTCGTCGGACGCAGCGACGAGATGCTCGAAGGCTTCGTCGCCCGCGGCTGACATGGCTTCGCGCGGACGCGTCGGCGTCGTCGGCGCCGGGCCCGGTGGCATGGCCACCGGCTTGGCGATGCACCGCCTCGGCTACGAGGTCGTGCTGCTGGAGCGCTACCCGGAGGTGCGCGCCGCCGGGAACATCCTGAACCTGTGGCCGCCGCCGCAGAAGGTGCTCGAGCTGATCGGCGTCGACATCAAGGATCTCGGCGCGCCCTGCCACACGACGCTGCGCCGGTGGGACGGGCACCAGCGCGCGGAGTTCCGGCTGCCCAAGGCGGTCGTGGACGAGTACAACGGCGGCTTCATCGGACTGGTGCGCTGGGGTCTCTACAAGCGGATGCTCGACACGCTGCCGCCGGGGATGCTCCGCCTCGGTCAGCCCGTCACGGGCTTCGAGGACCGCGGCGACCGCGTCGTCGTGCACATCGACGGGCGTGAGGACCTCGAGGTCGATCTGCTCGTCGGCTCAGACGGGCTGAACTCGGTCGTGCGCAAGCAGCTGTGGGGCGACGAGCCGATCCGCGAGCAGAACATCCACCTGATGGCGGGCTGGTTCACCTTCGACGGGCCCGTCCCGACGCAGGGCGTCTTCGCGCACGACCGCACCCGTCAGGGCAGCTACACGCCGATCCTCCACGAGGGCAAGCCGGGCTACGAGTGGTGGATGCTCGAGGCCCACGACGCCGCCGAGCCCTTCGACGAGCCCGTCAAGGAGTACGCGCTGGAGCACGTCGGGCATTTCGCCGAGCCACTGGCGTCGCTCATCGCCCAGACCGACCCGGAGAACTGCTTCCGCTGGCAGATCCGCGACCGGCCGCCGCTGAAGCAGTGGTCCCAGGGCCGCGTCACGCTCGTCGGCGACGCCTGCCACCCGACGTCTCCGTACGCCGCGTACGGCGCCGGCATGTCGATCGAGGACGGGTACTTCCTCGCCGCCGCGCTGGCCGAGGCCGACATCGCCGACCGCGACCAGGTCCAGGCGGCGTTGCAGCGCTACGAGGACTGGCGCAAGCCGCACACGCGCAAGATGACCGAGCAGGCCCGCCAGCTCGGGAAGATGTTCCATCACACACCCGCGCCCGTGCGTGTCCTGCGCGACCTCGTCTTCGACCACACGCCGTTCCTCCAGAAGGTCAACGGCGACGCCACCCCGCGCCACATCCTCAAGCAGCTGGACGAGATCGATGCCACGGAGGCGAGCCTGTCGCGCGCCGGCCTCACGTCGCCGCTGACCACGACGGCAGGAGCCGCATGACGGACTTCGCCCTCGGCCGCTTCGAAGGCCAAGACGGCCCATTCACCGGCGCGGTCTTCCACGGCGGCGTCGCCGCTGTGAGCGAGCTGCTCCCCGGTTGGCAGGACACCGGCATCCCCGGCCTGCTCGACGACTGGGACGCGAACATCCGGCGGATCGCCGACGCGCTCGAGGACGCCCCGGCCCAGGCCGAGGCCGACCTCCGCCGCCTGGTGCCGATCGTTCCTCGCCAGCTGCTGGGTGCGGGAATGAACTACCGCACGCACGTCATCGACCTGATGGTCGACTCGCAGGCCGGATCGCGCCCGGACATGACGCCGGAGGAGATCCGCATTGAGGTGACCGCGGTCATGGACGAACGCGCACGCTCCGGCGTCCCGCTCGTCTTCGCCGGCCTGCCGTCCTCGATCACCGGACCCGACGACGACGTGCAGCTGCGCGCCGACAGCGACCAGACCGACTGGGAGCTCGAGCTGGGCGCGGTCATCGCCCGCGACACCCGGCACGTCGGTCGCGAGGACGCGCTCTCGTGCGTGGCCGGCTGGACCATCGTCAACGACCTCACCGCGCGCAACTTCGTGCCGCGCAAGGACGCGGGCCCGGTCTCCGTGGACTGGCTGCGGTCCAAGTGCGCGCCGACGTTCAAGCCGCTGGGGCCGTACGTGGTCCCGTCGGCGTTCGTGAAGGATCCGCAGGACCTGACGATCACACTACGCCTCAACGGCGACGTGATGCAGGACGAGAGCACCGCAGACATGATCTTCGACGTCGCCGCGCTCATCGCGTACCTCTCCGACGAGATCCAGCTGCTGGCCGGCGACGTGGTGATGACCGGCTCGCCGGCCGGCAACGGCACGCACTACGGGCGGTTCCTGCGCGACGGCGACGTGCTCGAAGGCGAGATCACCGGGCTCGGTACGCAGCGCAACCGCTGCGTCGGTCCGTGACCAGCTAGATGGTCTGCGCGTCCTCGTCGCCGGCGAGGACGCGCAGTGTCCCTTCGGCGAGCGCGACCAGCTCGTCCTCGCCCGGGTACACGCCAACAGGCGCGATCCAGTCGACGCGTTCGCTGATCGCGGCGACGAGCTGCTCGGCGTGCGCCATGCCTCCGGTCAGCAGGATCGCGTCGACGCGGCCGCGCAGGGGCGCGGCGGCTGCGGCGATCTCGCGGGTGATCTGGTGGACCATCGCCTCCATCACGAGCGTCGCGTCTGGGTCGCCGCTGCTGGCCCGGCGCAGTGCCTCGGAGACGTCGCGGGTTCCGAGGTACGCGAGTAGGCCGCCTTCGCGGAACAGCATGTCCTCCACGGCGCGGCGGTCGTGGCGACCGCTGAAGCACAGCTCCACCAGAGCCACGGCGGGCACGCCGCCGGCGCGCTCAGGGGAGAACGCGCCCTCCTCGCGCGAGTTGGTCACGTCGATCATGCGGCCCGCTGCGTGGGAGGACACGGAGATGCCGCTGCCCAGGTGGGCGACGATCAGCCGGAGATCTTCGTAGCTGCGGCCGATCTCCCGAGCGTGGCGCTTGGCCACGGCCTTGGTGTTCAGGGCGTGTGACAGGCACTCGCGCGGCAGCGCCGGATGACCGGACAGGCGCACGTGCGCGGGCCACTCGTCGACCGCGACGGGGTCGACGACGTAGGCGTCGACACCCGCCGAGCCGGCCAGCTCGGCGGCGAGCACCGCTCCGAGGTTCGATGCATGCTCACCGCGCTCGTGGCGCTCCAGGAGCTCGAGCATCCGGTCGTCGACGCGGTAGGTGCCGCTGGGCAGCGGCGGCAGCAGGCCGCCACGGCCGGCGACGGCGGTCAGCTCGACCGGGTCGACCTCCTGCTCGTCCAGCCAGGTTCGGATGGCCGCGGCGCGCATCTCGCGTTGGTCGAGGATCGGCCGCCCGCGGAAGGCGGCCAGCTGATCCTCCGCGTGAACGACGCTCGCCGTCGCGGACTGCCGTGCGCCGCGGAACAGGCCGACCTTGGTGGAGCTGGACCCGGGGTTGATGGCCAGGATCAGGGGGTCAGGCATCGCTGCTGCAGATCACGCCTAGCGCGATCGATGTGAGCTTGTCCTGCGCGCTCTCGACCCGCGATGGGATCAGCACGGGCACCTTCGCGCCGACGATGACGTGTCCCAGGACGCTCTGGCCCAGGTACTTGGCCGCCTTGCCGAGGTGGTTGCCGGCCTCGATGGAGGCGGCGACCAGGCAGTCGGCGTGGCCGGCGACCGGGTGGTCGATGCCCTTGGCCACGGCCGCCGACGGCAGCAGCGCGTTGTCGAGCGCGAGCGGACCGAACACCTCGCACTCGCCGAAGTCGCCGTGCGCTCCCTCCGCGCTGAGCGCCTGGGCGTCGAGGGTCGAGGGGACGGCCTGGGTGACGACCTCAGTGGCGCTCATGATCGCGATGCGCGGGCGCGCGAAGCCGAGCCGGTGGAGCAGATCGACGGCGTTGCGCACGATGTCGCGCTTGTCGGCCAACGTGGGGGCGATGGTCAGACCGCCGTCGGTGATGCCGACCAGTCGCGCGTCGCCCTGGAGGCGGTCCTCGTAGAACGCGACGTCGCTGAGCAGGCGGTCGGTGCGCAGGCCGGCGTAGCGGGCCAGGACGGCGCGCAGCAGCTGATCGGTCCGCAGCGCGCCCTTCATGAGCACGTCCACCTCGCCCGCGCCTGCCGCCCGGGCCGCCTGCCCGGCCGCGCCCTCGGGGCCGTCGGCGGGCACCACCTCGCAGCGGTCCAGCAGACCCACGGGAGCCTTGGCCGCGATCGCCGACAGGTCGCCGTAGAGGACGGGCGTGACGATGCCCAGGTCGACGGCGTCGGCGACCGCCTCCAGCGCCACGCCGTCGTTCGCGCACACGACGGCCAGACGCGCCGGACGGCGGCCGCGCGCCATCTCGCGCAGCTGGGCGAGCGTGCGCGGGCGCGCGTCCGCCGGCGCCTCAGACGGAGGAGAACTCATCGCCGGCGCGCTCCATGTCCAGCGGCGGGTCGTTGAGTGGCTGCTCGTGGGCGACGAGGGCGTCGGGCAGCTGGCCGTCGCGGCGTCCGCGGGTGCCGAGGATCTCGCGCGCCTCGCTGGGCGTCGCGGGACGCAACTGCAGCTCCGCGGCGATGCGCACCGCGCGTTCGACGAGCTGGGCGTTGTCGCGGGCCATCTCGCTGCGGCTGTAGCGGACGTTGTCCTCGAGCCCGACCCGGATGTTCAGGCCCATGGCCAGACCCATCGTGGTCAGCGGCAACTGCGCCCGGCCGATGCCGATGACGCTGCAGTTGGAGCCGGCGGGCAACCGGGAGACCATGTGCGCGAGGTTCTGCCAGGTGCCGCGCGCGGCGCTCTGCCCGGGCGCGTTGAGCACCAGGCCGACGTTCAGGGGCGCTTGCAGCAGGCCGGAGTCGACGAGGCGCTCGACCTCCTCGAGCATCGTCGGGTTGTAGACCTCCAGCTCGGGCTTGACGCCGCGGTCGAGCATCTCGCGGGCGAACCACTCGATCTGCGCCCGCGGGTTGTCGAGCATCAGGGCGCGGCCGTCGCGCGTGAAGAACAGGACGTGGCCCATGTTCAGCGAGCACATCTCGGGGCTGATCAGCGCGGTGCTCAGGCGCTGCTCGTAGGTCTGCGTCAGTCCGCCGCCGGTGGTCAGCTGCACGATCGCGTCGGTCTGCGCGCACAGCTGCGTGTGGATCTCGCGGTAGACCTCCTTGTCGGTCGTGTTGCGCCCGTCGGGGTCTCGCGCGTGGACGTGCAGCACCGCGGCGCCCGCCTCCCATGCGGCGACGCCCTGGGCGACGATCTCGTCGGGCTGCTCGGGCAGCGCCGGCGTGGTCGCCTTGTCGTGGTAGCCGCCGGTGAGGGCGCAGGTGATGATCGGCGGGCGCGCGTCAGGCATCGGGCAGCGCGTCGATGAGGACGAACGCCATGCGGCACGGGCGGTCGCTGCGGTTGGACCACGCGTGGTTGGTGCCGCGTTGGACGAGCACGTCCCCGGGGCGCAGCAGGCACTCTCCGACGTCCATCAGCGCCCAGATCTCGCCTTCGAGCACGATGGCGTAGTCGATCGTCTGGGTCTTGTGGAACCAGAAGTGGCGCGGGTCGCTCTCGGCGTCCTGGCCCGCAGCGTGAGCGTCCGCGCCGCCGATCTCGCGGAACATCTGCGCGATGTCGATGCCGTCGTAGCGGCTGTCGGGCGGGAAGTCGGCGACCCGGAAGATCGTGCCGTTCTCGGGCGGGCCGATCGGCGGAACCATCCCGGCCGGCGCGGCGTCCTCCCGCCCGGCGTTGGACGCCGGCGCGGAGTCGGTGATCCACATCACGCGGGCGACGAGGTCGGGCACCGTCGCGGGCGCGTTGCTGTGCGGGGCCGGCCCGTCGCTGACGATGATCGAGCGGCCCTCGTCGTCGTGCCCGGTGACGACGCGGCGGACCGGCTCCAGCAGTTGCAGGTCCTCCGCGAGCGACAGTCGCGCGGCGGTCTGGTCGCTCACGACGCCACCGCCTCGAAGGGGTTCTCGCGCGGCTGCGGCCACCACGGGTACTCCTCGGGCTGCTCGGTGAAGCGGTTGCGCAGGACGCCGACGCCCTCGATCTCCAGCTCGACGGTGTCGCCCGGGTTGAGGTGGCGGCCCAGCTCCAGCGCCGATCCGTTGCCGACGGTGCCCGAGCCGATGATGTCGCCGGGCTGCACGACATCGCCGATCGAGACGTAGGCGATCAGCTCGGCGGCCGAGTAGATCATCCCCTCGCTGATCCCGGTGGCCCACTGCTCCCCGTTGACCCGCACGCTCATCGACAGCTGATCCAGCGGCGGCAGGTCCGGGTCGCCGATGGTGGTGATCCACGGGCCGATGCCGTAGGCGAAGTCCTTGCACTTCTGCGGACCCATACCGACGCCCATCTCGCGAGCCTGGATGTCGCGCGCGGAGAAGTCGTTGAAGATCGTCAGCCCGAACAGCAGATCCTCGGCCTGCTCGGGCGTGAGGTTGCGCCCGCGGCCACCGACGACGAAGCCGAGCTCCAGCTCGTAGTCGAGCCTCTGCGCGAAGGACGGGAAGGGGATCTCCTCGTCGTGGCCGTAGACGACACCGGTCGAGCCCTTGAAGTACCCGGGTGTGCGGAAGAGCTGCGGGTTGGGCGCCCCGACTCCGAGCGCCTCTCCGTACTGCTTCATGTGTAGCGGGAAGGTCAGCGAGTCACGGATCACCGGCGGGTCCAGCGCGGCGATCCACTGCACCGCGTTGATGTCAAGCGTCGCGTCGTCGGCTGCTGTGGCGTCGGCCCGCTCAGCCGCGGCCAGGAACACCGCGCCGAGGGAGATCGCGTCGGACATGCTGGGCGGGAAGATGGCGTCGCTCACGCGCCGGGAGGCCTCGGCGGTCGCGCCCTGGTCCAGCAGCCGCAGGCGCTCGGCCGCGGCCAGGTCGACCACGCGGCCGTCGTCCGGATGCACCGCGACCAGGCGCGGCGTGGGGCCGTCGAGCCCCGTTCTCGTGATGCGTCCCAACTTCATTCTGCGACTCTCCTCCGTTTGAATCGCGCCGTATCGTATCGCATCGTCAAGTGGAAACCACCGATCCGTTGCGTATCGTTTGTCGCATGGCGACCAGGAGCGAAGCGAGTCGGTCCGCGATCCTCGAGGCGACCGTCGCGTTGCTGGAGGAGACGACGGTGCAGAAGCTGTCGATCGAGGCGATCGCCAAGCGGGCCGGCGTGGGGAAGACCACGATCTACCGCTGGTGGCCCAGCAAGGCGGCCGTCGTGATCGACGCGTTCGTCGAGCACCACCTGGTCAACACGCCGATCCCCGACGACCTCTCCGTGCATGACGCGCTGGTCGTGCACCTGCGTTCGCTCATCCGCCAGTACGCCGGACCTGAGGGTCGGTTGGTGGCGCAGATCATCGCCGAGGGGCAGTACGACGACTCCACGCTGGCGGACTTCCGCGAGCGCTTCTGGGATGGCCGGCGCCAGGCGATCCACAGCCTGCTCGAGCGCGGCGTCGAGTCCGGAGAGATCCGCTCCGACGTCGATGTCGACCTGATGGTCGAGATGATCTACTCGCCGGTCTACCTGCGCCTGCTGTTCGCGCACCGCGAGCTGGACGAGAGCTACGCCGAGCAGGCGATCGACGCCGCCTTCGCCGGGCTGGCCTCGCCTGCCGCGGCGACCTCGCTGTAGGCGCGCGCGGGCTTCGCGGCCGCGCCCTCTTCGCGCATTCCGTTTCGATACGGGACGTTGCGAGCCGCTTGATCGACTGATACGCTCCGTTTCGTATGAGGAGAGATGGCGCGACTTCCCGCGCTGGAGGAGACATGAGCAAGATCGCTCGCCGTTCGGCCCCGGTCGCGGCCGCCATCGTCGTGCTGGGCCTCACTGCCTGTGGCGGTGGATCGGTGTCGCAGGGCACGAGCGGTGGCTCTGCGTCGGACGCCAAGACCGTTTCGCTGACGCCGCCGAAGACCGGCTGCGGGAGCCTGCAGATGGCCGCGGTCAAGGACCCCGACGGCGTGGTCGCGCAACTCCCTGCCGATCAGCAGGCCGCCTACCAGGGCTACCCGTACGCGGTTCAGAAGAGCCCGTGGGCGGACTGGAAGCCCAAGGGCGCGCCCCCGTACAAGGTCGGCGTCGTGTGGGGTCCGGCCACCGCCGGCTTCCAGAACGACATGGGCCAGGCCGTCGTGGACAAGCTCAAGTCCAGCCCGCTGGTCAGCGACGTCGAGTTCCGCACGATGGGCGCGGACGTGAACATCCCCAACGCGCTGGCGAACTACAACGCCTTCGTCAACGAGGGCGTCGACCTGATCATCCTCGAGCCGCTGATCGCGCCCGCGTTCATCGAGGCGGTCAAGCGCGGGGCCGACAAGGGCATCCCGACGATCAGCGTCCAGAACGCGATCGAGTCGCCCGAGGCCATCAACGTCGGTCCGAACCTGACGCTCGCCAACGCCCAGGCCAGCGCTCGCCTGCTCCAGATGCTCGGCGGCAAGGGCAATATTCTGCAGGTCGGTGGCATCCCTGGATCGCCGGCCGACACCGAGGCCACGGCCGGGCAGAAGGCCGCGCTGAAGAACTGCCCCGACGCCAAGACGGTCGGCGAGGTGTACGGCAACTACCTGTCGGCCAACGCCAAGTCCGAGACCCTGAAGTACCTGGCCACGCACCCCGGCAAGGTCGACGGGGTCCTCCAGGCGGGCACGATGACCGACGGCATCATGGGCGCCTTCCAGCAGAGCGGGCGCCCGATGCCGATCGTCGCCGACATCGGCCCGACGAAGGGAGGCGTCGGGTACTGGATCAACAACCGCGACAGCTACCACGGTGTGGGCACGGCATTCGGGCCCACGGCCCTGGGCGACGCCGCCGGCAGCGTCGCGCTGCGGATGCTCGAGGGGCAGGGCCCGAAGCTCTCGAGCATGGTTGCCGAGATCCCGCTGCTCACGGATGAGAACCTCGACCAGTGGGCCGACAAGTCGTGGTCGCTGACCACTCCGGGCCAGCCTGACGGACCGCCCGACAGCTGGTTCACCGACGACTACCTCAACTCGATGTTCGCCAAGGGCGCCGCGCCCAAGGCCAACTGACGCACACACAACCACCAGCACAGGAGGAGAGCCGTGTCTGTGTTCTCGCGCAGGTCCGTTGCCGTTCTGATGGCGACGGCGATCGCCGCCGTGACGCTGATCGTCCCGACGGTCGCATCCGCCAAGACGGTGAAGTTCTCGATCACCGACAACGGGAAGTCGTCCGGACCTCCCGACTACGAGGTCAACTCCAAGGTCACCGGCACGTTCGGCACCGGAACCGGCCACAGCACCACTTCGCCGCCCAAGAGCGTCGGGTACTGGAAGGTCCCGGGCGGGACGATCTACTACACCTACACGACCGCCCTGGAGGGGACCGTGGCCACCGGCAAGGGCACGATCACCAAGGGCAGCGGCAAGTACAAGGGCATCAAGGGATCGTTCACCGTCCGCGGTGACATCCTCGGCAAGTTCCCCTTCGCGATGAAGGGCACCGCGACCTACTAGGCCCACCGGCCCATCGGCGGTGCGAGGGTCACACACCTCGCACCGCCCGGGCCGCCCTTGTGATGAACCACCTTCCGAGCACCAGCCTGCGCGTCATCGAGTTCGTCGCGCCCGGCGTCGAGGCAATCGCCGACGAGCGCGGCCTGTTCGCTGAGCACGGCGTCCAGGTCGAGACGATCCGGACGCGCTCCTCGACCGAACAGCGCGAGCGCATCATGAGCGACGACTGCGACGTCGCCCTGACCGCGATCGACAACCTCCTGGCCTGGGACGCCGCCGGCGACGACCTACGGATCGTCGGGCAGGTCGAGCGCACCACGGTCCTCGACCTGGTCGCCCGCGACGACCTGCCTGATCTCGCGTCGCTGCGCGGGCAGACCTTGGCCGTGGACGCCGTCGACACCGGCTTCGCGATCGCGCTGCGCAAGATCCTGCGCGACAACGGCCTCGGCGACGACGACTACGCGCTTCACGCCGCAGGCGGCATCCACCAGCGCTTCGAGGCGATCACCCAAGGCCAGGCCGCGGCCGGCCTCCTCGGGCCCCCGTGGAGCACCCAGGCGCTCGACCTCGGCTGCCGTCGCCTGACCACCGTGGAAGATGCACTGCCCGACTTCCCCGGGATCGGCGTGGCCGTTCGCGCCTCACGACTGGACGAGCTCCACGACGGCTTGAGCCGCTACCTCGCGGCGCTGGCCGACGCGGCCGCCTGGGTGGCCGCTGCGAGCCGTGACGAGGCGCTGGCCGTGATGACGCAGGCCGGCTTCGATCCGGGTGGCGCAGCGGCGCTGCTCGATGTCGTGCCCGCTGATGTCCGCGCCGCGGAGGTCGGCGTCGACCTGCTGTACGAGATTCGTCGCGAGCTCGGCGTCCTGCCTGACGCGGCCCCGGGCCGCGACGAGCTGCTGGTCGAGATCGGCGCATGACGACGGCCCAGGAGACCACAGCCGCGACCGAGGCGCGCATCGCGCTGCGCGTCAGCGGCGTGGCCAAGTCGTTCGGGCCCACGCGAGCTGTGAGCAACGCCTCGATGGAGCTCGCCGCCGGCGAGGTGCTGTGCATCGTCGGCGAGAACGGGTCGGGCAAGTCGACCCTGATGAAGATCCTGGCGGGCGTCCATCGTCCCGACGCGGGCACCGTGCAGGTCGGGGGCCGGCCGATCGACGGCTTCTCCTCGCCGCGCGGTTCCATCGATGCCGGCATCGCCACGGTCTTCCAGGAGGTCCTGGTCGTCGAGGCCCGCTCCGTGCTGGAGAACGTCTGGCTGGGCACCGAGGGCCTGGTGCGCGCGCCGCACGCCGACGCCGACAAGCGCCGACGGGCCGGAGAGGTCCTCGAGCAGCTGCTCGGCCGCCCGGTCGACCTCGACGCGCCGGTCGAGCGGCTGTCGCTGTCGGACCGTCAGGCCTGCGGGATCGCCCGCGCGCTCGTGCGAGACCCGCACGTCCTGATCCTCGACGAGGCCACGTCGGCGCTGGACGTCGCCACCCGCGACCGGCTCTTCACCACGCTGCGCCGACGCGCGTGCGACGGCGTCGCGGTGATCTTCATCTCCCACCGCATGGACGAGGTCGAGGAGATCAGCGACCGCATCACCGTCATGCGCTCAGGCGAGACGATCGCCACGCTCGCCCGCGGGGAAGCCTCGGTCGCCGAGCTCGTGCGACTCATGACCGGCGCCGACGAGCTGACCGACCATCTCGGCGAGCGGATGCAACGCACGCCCGGCGACGTCGTTCTGCGCGTTGACGACTTCGAGGTGCGCGCCGGCGAGCTGGTCGGCCTCGCCGGTCTGGAGGGCCACGGGCAGGACGCGTTTCTGCGGGCGCTGGCCACCGCCGCGGGCGACCGCGGCGCCTACGTCCCGCGGGAGCGCCGCGCCGAGTCGATGTTCGAGTCCAAGTCGATCCTCGAAAACTTCGCGCTGCCCACGTACCGGCGCGACACGCGGGCCGGCCTGATCCAGCCCAAGCGCACCCGGGCGCGCTTCGCGCCGTTCGTGCAGGCGCTGGGCATCAAGCTCGGCCGCCCCGACGACCTGATCACCACGCTGTCAGGCGGCAATCAGCAGAAGGTCGTCGTGGCTCGCTGGCTGGCCACCGATCCACAGGTGCTGCTGCTCAACGACCCGACCCGCGGCGTCGATCTCGGCGCCAAGCGCGACCTGTACCGCGTCCTGCTCGAGCTGGCCGCATCCGGCATGGCCATCGTGATGCTGTCCACAGAGGTCGACGAGCACGTCGAGCTGATGGACCGTGTCCTCGTCTTCCGCGAAGGCGCTCCGTTCTGCGAGATCCCCCGCACCGGCCTGTCGCGCCAGGCGATCGTCGGCGCTTTCTTCGGCCAGGACCCGGAGGCCGCCCGTGCGTGAGCTACTGCGCACTCGACCGTACATGTTCGCCCTCGCGCTCGCGGTCGTGCTGCTGGTCGTGAACGTGATCAGCGAGCCGACCTTCGGCAAGCCCGGCAACTGGCCCACGGAACTGGCGACGCTCGCCCCGTTCGCCCTGGTGGCGATGGCCTCCACGCCCGCGATCATCTCCGGCGGCGGCGGGCTGGACATCTCCGTCGGACCGCTCACCGTGGTGGTCAACACGGTGCTCGTCGCGTGGTTGCTGCCGCACTCCGGACTCGGATCGCCCGTCGTCGCGATCCTCATCGTGCTCGCGCTGGGCGCCGCCGTTGGGGCCATCAACGGCGTCCTGATCGCGGTGCTGCGCTACCAGCCGGTGATCGCCACGCTCTGCACGTTCTTCGTGCTCGCCGGCGTCGCCTTGAAGATCGCCCCCAGCCCCAAGACCGTTACCGGCGTGGCATGGCTCAGCGACCTCGGCGACCAGGTCGGACCGATCCCGGGAGCGCTGATCCTCATGGCGATCCCCGTCGCAATCTGGCTCGTCCTGTCGCGCACCAGCTTCCATCGCGTGCTCTACGCGGTGGGCGGCAATGACGCCACGGCCTACAGCGCGGGCGTGAACGTCACCGCGGTCCGCGTCGCGGCCTACGCCCTCGGCGGGCTGTTCGCCGCCGTCGCCGGCGTCGCTCTGACTGCCCTCGTCCTCTCGACGCAGACCGGCACCTTCGCCTCCTACACGCTCGTCGCGCTCGCCGCAGTCGCGCTGGGCGGCACCCCGTTGGGCGGCGGTCGGGGCGGGCTGCTCGGCAGCATCCTCGGCGCGGTCTGCATCTACGAGATGCAGACGGCGCTCGCGGCAGGTGGCGTGTCCGCGACGTGGAACCAGGTTGTCTACGGCGGACTGCTGATCGTCGGCGTGGTCGTCGGCGCCCGGCTGCAGAACGCCTCTCCGAAGGTGGCCACCGCATGAGCGCCCTCACCGCCGCCCAACGCCGCTTCCCGCTCGCGCAGACCGTCGCGCTTCTCGTGGTGTTCATCTACGGCGCCGCGACGATCGACGGCTTCGGGCAGTGGTTCAACGTCAAGAGCATGCTCACGCTCGGCGCACTGCTCGCGCTGGCTGCGCTGGGTCAGACGCTCGTGATGATCCTCGGCGGGCTCGACCTGTCGATCCCTGGCTTCATAGTGCTCGGCGCGATCCTCGTCAGCGAGCTGCACGGCGCTCACGGCTGGTCGTCGCTCACCGCGATCCTGCTGCCCGCCGGCATCGCCGCCGTCATGGGTGCCGCCACCGGCTGGATCTGCCACAGCAACCGCATCCAGCCGCTGATCGTCACGCTCGGCATGGGTGCGCTGGCCGCCGGCGGAGCGATCGCCTGGACGAAGGGGTCGCTCACCGGGACCGCGCCGACGTTCCTGACGAAGATCAGCTCACCGGCGTCCACGACCTTCGGCATCGACATCCCGCCGGTCGTCGTCATCACCGCGGTCGTCGCGGTCGTCATGGCGCTCGTGCTGCACCGATCGATCGCCGGGCGTCAGGTGTACGCCACCGGCGCCAACCCGCGCGCGGCCGGCCTCACCCGCGTGCACACGGGCCGCGTGTGGATCGGCGTCTTCGCCGCCTCGGCGGTGATAGCGACCCTCGTCGGGATCCTGCTCGCGGGCTTCAGCGGCGCTGACCAGTCGATGGGCGACCCGTACCTGTTCCAGGGCCTCACCGCGGTGATCGTGGGCGGCACGACGATCATGGGCGCTCGCGGCGACTACACCCACACGGTCGTCGGCGCGCTGACCCTGACGGTGCTGACCACCATCCTGGTCGGCAACGATGTCGACCAGGCCACGAACCAGATCATCTTCGGGCTGCTGATCCTCGCCGTCGTGGCCGGCTACGGCCGCGACCGACGACTGCGCGATCGCATCTGAAGTCGGGCTGCTGACGATCGATGGCTGCCCGATTCGCGACGTCGAGCGCGGCGTGACGGCAAGTGCGTGCTCGTGAACTTCTGCAGGCGGATGATTATCGGCCAAATCGGCGCGGTGCCACCGTGCTTTCAGAGCTCCGAGGTGCCTGAGTCCCTTAACGCGCCGTGCTGATCAAGGGCGTCGCTTGGGCGGGCCCCCTTTCGCGGCGGTCAGATCAAGAGCTCATCGAGATCCGGAAGCTCCGGGGGATTCTCGCTCAGGTACTGAGCCGATGATTGGCGTGCGAGCTCGCCGAAGTTCGCGGGGAGACGATGCCCCAGGCCGCCTGGCCAGAGCGTCCCGAGTTCTCGCCAAGTCAGCAGGATGGGATCCCGTTGCCGTGGATTGCCGGAGTCGGTCGAGCCGACGCGATATCGGTGGAACAGTGCCAACTCATCGGCGCTGAAGGCTGGCCTCGTGGTAGCGAAGAGCGCATAGCAGTCGATGCCGGCTCCCTGCATCTTCTCTACGACCCGGCCGAGGTCCTCGATATCCGTCGCTTGGATTTGCTCATTGCCGCCCTTGCATTCGCCGACAGCCATCGCAACCGTCCCGTCGCGGTCCGTCGAGAGTGCGATTAGGTCGACTTCGCAGTCGATCTCGTGGCCCGAAAGGTTATGGCTCGCGACAACAATCTGGCGTTCGTCCGCGAGCGGATCGTCTAGACGCATCATCGTCAGGATCACCGGTATTGAACCGTGCTCTCGGTGCGTCGCGAAGAATCCGGACGGCTGGTACTTCCATACGGCGCCGTGCACCTGCGAAGCGAGCAGGAAGGTAGAACCGCACCGCGGGCACCGAACCTCAACATCGAGTGTGTTCGGGAGGAACCGACTGGTGACATGACACGACGGACATTGCATGTGGAGCCCAACTTGGAACACGCCACGATCGAGAAGCGTCTGAAAGACGCCGCCCGCGCTATCGACGTTCTTGTACTTGCTGAAGGAGCCCTTGTCCTCGATGGTGCGCAACGCGTCCTTCCGATGAACGGCGTCTTCGGACGCCCAAAGGAGTTTTCTCAAGCCAGGCAACCGAAGGAGCCTGCACCCGTAGAGCCCCTCCATCTGATCGATGATGCGCCGGCAAGCCTCACCAGCCGCGCTTAGTCTGGACTTGATGTCTGCTGTCTGGAGGAGCTGTTCGACGATCTCCGATTCGGACACCAGGCGAAGGCTCAGGCTGGTGTCGCCTGGGTCGGCGAAGACGGCGAGACCTGGATCGTGCACCCGCACTGAGCCAGCGGGGCGCATCGTGCGCGAAGCCCATTCGGTGAGTGCCGACACCGGCGGGATCTCAAAGGTGTACCCCGAGCGCTCGAGACTGGAGTAGGTGCTGAGAACAGCCAGCCAATGCTCGTGCCAGTAGTGCCGTGACCGGTCGCGCCCGTACGGACTATCGGGCAGTGGAAGGATCATCCGTTGCGTCCGGTACTGGTCCGCCTCGACCGTCGCAAGGACGCCTTGCGAGTCCGTCGACACGAGCGCCCAGGGCACGCCGACGTCGCTCGTGTGACGCATGCGATGCCAGACTGGTACGCCCCCGATCTCTTCGACGATCTCGGAGAGGGGCCCGGACAGCTCGGGTGGGTTCTCGACGGCGTCCAAGTGCCAGATCGTGATCGGACTCGGTGCCCCAGTGTCCGTCCGGCGCGGTGCCGATCTACGCAGGTAGTCGCGACAGTACGCCGCCATCCTCGTGCCGTCGGCGTGCGGCCAGAAGGCAACGTTTGCTCCCGCGGCGCGGAGATTCCAGAATGCGACTAGGTCCGAGAAGGCCTCTGCATCCCCGATGTAGATGCCACTCTCCGGCGCCGTTGCCCACGATCTGAGTGAGTCCGCGGTAAACAGGATCGGGGTAACTCCGTCCACGATTTCGGCACTCGGACCGTCGACGAGTTCAACCTCTTTGGACCGGAGACCTTCGATAAACGCGCGTCGACAGCGTGGCCCCGGGGAGGACAACGGATACTGGCCGAACACGACCGTGAACAGCGTCGCTAGAACGTCGTCGGCCTCCCACGCGAGATGGACGCAACGGGACGGCTCATTTGGATGACGAAAGAAGCGATCGTGATAGTGCCGTACGAGCAGCGGGATTGTCACGACGCCGAGCTGTTCCCCACGAATGGTGAACGGCGAGTCGGCGCCGGCAGGTGGGAAACGAAGATGTCGGTTGCGTTCGACGACTGCCGTGATCTCGTCGCTCGGCCCGATTGCGTGAAGGGCGTCGACCCGAGTCCGCTCAACGTCGGCACAAGCGGCTTCGATGTTCGACCCGACAGGGATGAGTGGATTGAACATCCCGCCCCAAGCCATCGTGTTGAGTGCAGCAGCGGCGACGACGTCATCGATGACGCCCTCTCTGACGAGACATCCGACACGCACCGGTCGGTAAGCCACATTCACGCTGGTCACCGTCATCGGACGCAAGGGTCTCGTACGCCTCGGATGATCCGACCGCCGTTGACTCAACGCGGGCCCCACGCCGACGCCCACCTGCCCATCTGTCACGGCCTGCGCATCCGCCACAGACGGCGCAAGCGCTGGCGATCATCTATCGCCCAGTGACCCGGCGCCAACACCGCACCCTCGACGCCATCACGACCTACGCCGCAGGCTCCCCGACCCGCCCGCGCCCATCAGCCCGAACAACCAACGACTAACCCGCGCACACACTTGCACCCGGCGGGGGTGCGACTGCTCTGACGCCGTCTCGTCCCTATGGACGCAAGCCGGCAGGCGAAGTGCTGAGTATCGGGAAGCTGACCGGCGGGGCTGACAGCGCTCGGTACTACGAGCAGTCGGTGGCGTCGGGGCGGGAGGACTACTACTCGGGGCGGGGCGAGTCGGCTGGCCAGTGGGTCGGTGAGGGTGCTCGGGCGATGGGCATCGAGGGGAGCGTTGGCGGTCTTGAGCTGCAGGAGTTGCTGGTTGATGCGCGCCACCCGGTGTCCGGGGAGCTGCTGCGGGCGGTTGGTGGGACGTCGGTGCAGGGGTTCGATCTGACGTTCTCGGCGCCGAAGTCGGTGTCGGTGCTCTTCGCCGTGGGCGACGAGAAGGTGCGCGCAGGTGTCGTGCAAGCGCATGAGCGGGCGGTGCGTGACGCGCTGGGCTATCTGGAGCGGCAGGCGGTGCAGGTCCGGCGCGGGAAGGCCGGGGTGGTGAAGGAGCACGCGGGCGGCCTCGTCGCCGCGGAGTATCGGCATCGGACGTCGCGGGCCGGGGATCCGCAGCTGCACACGCACGTCGTCGCGGCGAACTTGGCCCAAGGCGCGGATGGTCGTTGGACGGCGCTGCATGCGGCGCCGCTCTTTACCCACGCCAAGACCGCGGGCTACCTCTATCAGGCGGCGTTACGTGAGCAGCTTGTCGGCGAGTTGGCCGTGGAGTGGGGTGGGGTGATCAACGGTGCTGCGGAGATCCAGGGGATTCCGGGCGAGGTGATCGCGCACTTCAGCCAGCGCCGTGCGGAGATCGTCGAGGCGATGGCCCTACAGGGAGCGACGAGCGCGCAGGCAGCTCAGGTCGCGGCATTGGCGACTCGGCGGGCGAAGGACTACGGCGTGCAGGAGTCGACGATCTACGAGCGCTGGCAGGCGCGCGCCGTCGAGCATGGCCTCGAGCCGCAGATCCTGGCCGACGTTCTCGGTCGCACTCCGGTCCTGTTCTTCGATGAGCAGGTGCAGGACGCGGCGGCGTTCATGGCGGGAGAGGCCGGCCTGACGGCGCAGGCTTCGACGTTCACGCGCCGCGAGGTGCTGCAGGCCTGGGCGGAGCTGCATCCGGCGGGCGCGAGTGTCAGCCGGATCGAGGAGCTGACCGATCGATGGCTGGCCTCTGACCTCGTCATTCGCGTCGACGGCGAGCACGCACCGGTCGGGCGCGGCCAGGTCATCCGCACGGGCGCAGGCACGCGGGTCTGCGATGTCGAGGACCGGTACACGACGCCGGGCATGCTGGAGACCGAGCGACGGCTGATCGACGGCGCCGCCGATCGGGTCGGCGAGAGCGTCGGACTCGCCCAGACGGAGACTGTGGAGGCTGCGATCGCCGCGCGCGGCTACCTGGCCGACGAGCAGCGCGCGATGGTCCGCGCGCTCACCACCTCCGGCGACGGCGTGCAGGTGGTTCTGGCCAAGGCGGGTGCGGGCAAGACGACGGCGCTGGACGCCGCCCGCGAGGCCTGGGAACGCTCCGGCGTGCTGGTGCAGGGAACGGCACTGGGCTCTTACGCGACCAAGGAGCTGCGCGACTCCGGTGTGCGGGCGACGACGGTCGCGCGCGTGTTGATCGACATCGACCGCGACGGCGGTCTCCCACGCGGTTCTGTCCTGATCGTCGACGAGGCCGGCATGGTCGGCACCCGCACCCTGGCCACGCTGGGGGATCACGCCCGCCAGGCGGACGCCAAGCTCGTCCTGGTCGGCGACGACAAACAGCTGCCGGAGATCGACGCCGGCGGCGGCTTCCGCGGACTCGCCCGACGGCTCGACGCGATCGAGCTCCACGAGAACCGTCGCCAGCAGAACGCCGAGGACCGCCGCGTCCTCGACGCGCAGCGATCCGGCCGGCCTGACGAGTTGGTCCGGTCGCTGCGCCGTCGCGGACGCATCGCGGTCGCCCCGGACGTGCAGCAGACCCGCCAAGCGCTCGTCGCCGACTGGTGGGACGGCGCCCAGGCCGAGGGCATCGAGAACGTCGCGATGATCGCCCTGCGGCGCAGCGAGGTCCGCGAGCTCAACGAGCTCGCCCGCGTCGAGATGCGCGCCGCCGGACGGCTGGCCAGCCACGAGCTGCGCATCGATGAGCGCGCGTTCGCCGTCGGCGATCGGATCGTCACCCGCACCAACGCGCCGCGCCTGGGCGTGGTCAACGGCAGTCGTGGCACGATCATCGCCATCCACCAGGATCACTCCCTGGCCATCCGTCTCGACGGCGGCGACCACGCGCTCCTGCCAGCCGACTACGTCAGCGGGTGGCGCGACCGCACCCCGAACCTGGACCACGGCTACGCGATCACCGCCAACGGCATCCAGGGCGGCACGGTCCAGCGCAGCTACGTCCTGGCCAGCGAAGACGTCTACCAGGAGTGGGGCTACGTCGCGGCCAGCCGCCACCGCGTCGAAACGCGCTTCTACGTCACCGTGCCCGATCCGGGGCCAGACGAGATCGCGCCGAGCGACCCGCTCCGGAACCTGATCCGTGCGCTAGGAGCAACGCGCGCCCAGGACCTGGCCGTCGACGCTGCCGCCCAAGGCGAACTACATCTGACACCAGACGAGCACCTCTACAGCGGTGCCGCGCGACTGCGCGAGCTGCTGGCCACCGCGCCTGGATCACACGAGGCCGACCGTCTCGACAAGGCGATCGCAGAGGCCCGCGAGCAGATGACAGCCGCCGCCGACCAGCTGGCGGCCACCGAGAGACGCATCGGCGACGCCCGTCGCCGCGATCGGCCGACCCTGCGGGCGGCGCGTGACGGGCAACAGCATGCGATCGCGACATGGCAACGGCGTTTGGAGCAGCTCCAGCTGGAGCACGCCGACGCGGTCAAGAGCCACGGCGACCGCGACAAATGGCTCGCGGACCACGCCTTCGACGCCGCCCGCCTGGTCGCCGTCGAAGGCGAACTGACCCGGCGCCAGGCGGTCCGCCGCCAGGAGGCCGTGCGCATGGTCGTCATCGACCCGCCCTCGCACGTCACCGGCGAACTCGGGCCGCGTCCCGTCAACGACCTCGCCAGCCAACGCGCCTGGGACCGCGGGGCCCGAACCATCGAGGGCTACCGCCAATCCCATGGAGCTGCGGTCCCAAAGACCGTCGACGGCCTAGGGCCGAGACCCAAGGATCCAGCCGCGTTGCGCGCGCACGCGGTGGCCGCGCGCCAGCTCGATCGCTCGCGGGCTGAGCTCAACCGCGCGCCGACCCGGGACCGCGCCCCTGCCTCCGTGCCAGAGCGATGAGGCCACCAGCGTTTCGGCCATCCGTCCAATCGCAGCGGGTGATTCCGCGTCCGGGCCGTCCGTGCGATATGGCCGCCTTCGAGGACAGCCGAACGGACCCAGCGAACATCGACGGCCGCCGTGTCCGACTTGTCGCGCCGGTTCCGCGAGTGGCCTTGACTCGAGACGAAGCGGCAGCCGCGCTCGGCATGTCGCTGGACTCGTTCGAGCGTCACGTCCAACCCGAGCTGCGGATCATCCGCAGGGGCAAGCTGAGGCTCGTGCCGGTTCCGGAACTGGAGCGGTGGGCGTCGCGCGCCGCAGAGCACCCCCTGTGAACTCGGTCCTGTCGGAAGGCGCCCGTAGACTTCCGATCAATCAACAAAGGTGCCCCCGCGCTGCGTCAACAGCCGGGGGCGTGGCCCACGGAGGAGAATCTCCATGAGCAGCCGGAAGGCTACGCCCGCCGAGGGCGTGGCGATCCGCCACTCCAAGCAGTGCCGGTCATGGCTCGGCGCCCGGTGCAATTGCACGCCGACCTACCAGGCGAACGTCTGGGACAACCGAACGCGCAAGCGCGTCCGCAAGACGTTCCGCACTCTCAGCGGTGCCAAGCAGTGGCGTCGAGACGCAATCACCGCGATCGAACGTGGCCAGCTCGACACCGACCCGTCCCCGAAGACGTTCGAGCAGGCCGCCGACGAGTTCATCGCTGGCGCCGGCAGTGGCGCCGTCCGGTCACGGAGCGGCAAGAGCTACAAGCCCAGCACCGTGCGGGGCTACGAGCGCTGCCTGCGGCTCCGCGTCAAGCCGGCGCTCGGCCATCTGCGAGTGAGCGAAGTCCGCCGCCGTGACCTTCAACGGTTCGTCGACGAGCTGCTCGCGGAGGGCATGGATCCGGCGACCGTCGTCAAGACGATCAACCCGGCCCAGGCCATCTTCCGCCGACTCGCGCAGCGCGAGGAGATCCCGACCAACCCGGCGTCCGATCTCGAGCTGCCCACCGCGCGGCGCCGACGCGAGCGCATCGCCTCGCCGGCCGAGGCGGCCGCGCTGCTGGCCGCACTCGACCTCCCCGAGCGCGCACTGTTCGCGACGGCCATGTACGCTGGCCTCCGTCGCGGCGAACTCCGCGCCCTGCGCGTCTCGGACATCGATCTGGCCGCCGGCGTCGTGCGCGTCGAGCGAACCTGGGACGACGACGAAGGCGAGCAGGACGGCGGCAAGTCCGACGCGGCACGCCGGCGCGTGCCGATCGCCGCCGTCCTACGGGCGCCGCTGCGTGAGCACCTCGCGGACTCCGGCCGTCGCGGTGACGACCTGGCATTCGGCATGACCGCCGACGAATCGTTCTATCCGTCGACCGTGAGGGCCCGCGCGCTCGCAGCCTGGGCGCGATTCAACGAGGCGGCGCCTGATCTCGCACGTCTCAACCCGATCACCCTCCACGAGGCACGCCACACCTACGCCTCGCTGATGATCGCCGCCGGCGTCAACGCCAAGGCGCTCCAGACCTACATGGGCCACTCGAGCATCACGGTGACGTTCGACCTGTACGGCCACCTCATGCCGGGGAACGAAGAGGAAGCAGCGGACCTCCTCGACGCGTTTCTCCAGCGCGCGGCCTGAAACCGCGCGGCATCATCGCTTCCAGACGATCTCCGGACCGGTGGCGCGATTAGGCTCGTCCTGTGCCGAGCCAACCGAGACGGCCCTACTACTCCGAGCGCCATGGACGCGGTCCCTGCGCGGGGCAGCTCAGCGACGACGCGCTACGGAAGGTCATCTTCAACGTCTGGGACGGCTTCCTCAGTCGCGACTACTTCCAGGAGGCGTTCGGATATCGCTGCGTCGACGACGGAGTCGTCCCCGGCCGGGTCGGGTCTGATCCGGAGGCGTACTTCATCCGGTCCATTGGGCGCGAGAGTATGTGGCCGTACCGAGACGCCAGCAACATCTTCGACGAGCCGTACACGCGCGACGCGTTGTTCGACATGGTCGAGGCCCTGTTCGATCTTGTCTCCCTCCCGGTCCATGGCCGCGTGCACTCGTTCGCCAACTGCGGGACGCACTACAGCGTCTTCGACCAGGCCGCCGGTCGGGCGGAGTACCGCGAAGAGATCGACGACGTGTTGAAGCTCTGCGATCCGCCGTATGAGCTGTCGAGTTCGGGAGAGGTGATCCAGGCGACGCCCGACGAGTTCCGACCGCTCATGGAGGCAGAGGTCCCATCCGGCACCGACCACGACGCGATCACCGCGCGGATCGAGTCCGCCAAGCGGGCGTTCGTCAACCGCGACGCCAAGGACGACGATCGGCGTACGGCAGTGGTCGAGCTCGCCGGGGTCCTGGAGGCGCTCAGGGCGGACGTGAACGCCACGATGCTGACTTCCGACGAGAGCGATCTGTTCAAGATCGCCAACAAGTTCGCGCTGCGCCATAACGACCCGCAGCAGAAGCGCAACTACGACCACGCGGTCTGGCATCGCTGGTTGTTCTACGTCTACCTGGCCACGATCCACGCCGTGCTGCGCGTTCGAAGTCGCGGCACCTCCTAGTGATCGTTGCTTATGGATGACCAGCTTGACCCGCTCGGCCGGCCGCGCAACCTGGCCAGCGACTACCTGCGACAAGCAGCCGAAGCCCTACATGCCGCGTGCGATCCAGCGCACCTGTACCGACCCTGGCGCCCGGACGTGCCCAAGGAAGGCTTCGGCTGGGCGGTCATGCAAAGGATGGCGGCAGCGGAACGGTTCGCGCAGGCGCGGACGAGCGCGCTGTTCTCCGCTCTCGCGGCTGAGGCGTACATCAACGAGTACCTGGCCGCCGTGGCCCCCAGCAAGCGCAAGCTGAAGGAAGCCGACAGCGCGAGCACCGTCAAGAAGTACACCGCGATCGCCGCCGAGTTCGCGGGTGAGCCGCTGTTCTCAGACGGCGACCTGGTCGTCAAGACTCTCACCAAGCTGTTCAAGCTTCGGCATCAGCTCGTCCACCCCAAACCAGGTCTCGGCCAGGGACCGGTGCTCGACTCCGATGACTCTGAGCTTGAGGCGATGTTCCCGACCGTTGACTTGGCGCAGTACGTCGTGATCGTTGGCTTAGCGGCGACGGTGATCGTGACGAAGGCGTATGGGCCGAAGGCCATGGACGTGCCCGGAGGGATGTTGTGGCACGCGAGGGAGGCCGTCTTCGATCTGGCGAAGCGAGGTGCGGTCGTGCCGCAGCCGAATGCGCCGGGCGAGCCAACGATGTGGGAGTTGGTCGGTAACTTCCTGAGCCCGCCGGACCAGCCGCCGACCGAGACCGACGACGGGGACTCGCCGGGACCCTCAGACTGATCGTGATAGCCGGGCCCAGATCGCGATCCGCAGCGTCAGGCTGAGACAGGCGGCGCGCGACAACGGCGCGACAATGCATGTCCTATCCCGGCGGTTAGCAGCGGTTGGGAGCGGTTCACGAGGGCGACCGGTAAGCGAAATCGCCGTTCGCATCGGGCTCGGGACACCATTCGAATCCCCGTAGCGGTACTCCCAAAGCCCCCGATCCAATCGGGGGTTTTGTCGTTCTGGGGGAGGGCCGCCGAGCTCGCCCGACCCGACGGCGTCAGGGCATCGTCCGGCTGAAGTACGCGCCCTCGGCGCTGTAGCCGTTGCCCGAGCGGGTGATGATCATCACCTCGCCGTCGCCGGAGCATTGCGTCTCGCCGTCGGACTCGGGGCCGCACGCGATCTGGTCGGGATCGTGGCCGTGGTCGCGGGCGACCGACCGCGCGAACTCCAACGGCGTGCCGCGCTCGTCGGACCGGGCGTTGATCACGCCGAAGACGACGCTCACGGCGAACCAGATCACGACGAGCCCGCCCGTGATCGGGTCGCTCACGCCGACGTAGTGCGACGCGGCGACGATCGCCAGGAACCCGACGCCGGCGACGGCGAGCAGCGGCGCGTCGAGGACCGCGGCGAGGATCAGGCAGGCCGCGGCGCTGACGAGGCAGACGGCACCGATCAACAGCTCCACACGAGAACCCTCTCATGGCGGCGATTGTCCGCTTACGGTCGCTATGCGGACGTGAGCGGACAACGGCGCGGGAATCGCGACGCGCACGCACGTCGACCGGCAGGCAAAGGCGTTTGCGCCAACCGATCAAGAGCGCAAGATCGAATGCCGATCTACGACATGTGCTGACGTGGCTCACGCGCCGTCCCCTGCCGTTCATCGTGGCTTCGGCCCTGATCGCCATCACGGGTGCGATGGCCTGGGCGGGATTCTCGCGCGATCACGATCGGTCGACGCGCCATCAGGACGAGGCGGCGGTGCAGACCGCCGGCGTGGTGCAGAACCTGGTGCGCGGGCTCGAGTACCGCGTCGACAGCCTGCGCGGGTTGTTCTCCGCCAGCGACGACGTCACCGACCAGGAGTTCGCCGTCTTCACGCGTCCGCTCCTCGGCGGCCAGCGCGCGTCCGCGCTGGGCTGGGTGGCGATCGTGCCCGACGCTCAGCGGGCGGCGGTCGAGCGCGGCCTGGGCGCCTCGCTGCAGGAGCTGAAGGGGACCGGCCTGGCGCCGGCGGCGGTGCGACCCGAGTACGCGGTCCTGACGCACCTCGCGCCCGCGCCGATCCACGTCGGCGTCGGCCTGGACGCGAACAGCTTCCCCGGGCAGGCGGAGGCGCTGCGGCGCGCCGCGCGCACCGGCTGGACCCAGGCCACCGCGCCGGTGGTCATGCCCGTCACGCGCGACACCAGCCTCGTCCTGTACGCGCCCGCCTACCGCGACGGCGCCTCGCTGGACAACCCGACCGCGCGCGCCAGGGCGCTGATCGGATTCGGCGTCGGCGTGTTCCGCTACGCCGACCTGCGCGCGGCGCTGGCCCGCTCGCTGGCCTCCGGGACGGACGTCACGATCACCGCCGCGGGCAAGGACGTCGTGCAGATCGGCACGGCCGCTTCCGGCGCGACGGTCCGCCGCATCAACGTCGCCGGTCAGGACTGGACGATCGCCACGCGCGCCGGCGGGCGTGGCGGCATCGGCCTCGGCTGGCTGGCCGTGATCGTCGGCTCGCTGGTCACCGTCCTGCTCACGCTGTTCACGGCGCAGGCGGTGCGCTCCGAGGCCGCCGCGCGCGAGCTGGCGGCCGCGCGCGAGCGCGAGCGCGACGCGGTCGAGTCCGCCCAGCAGCTCATGCTCGACAACATCGACGAGCTCTTCGTCCTGCGCTACGACCGCGACCTCAACGTGGTCAAGGCCGACGGGGCGCTGCTGCTGGCCCGCGGCCTCGACCCCGCCGAGATCGTGGGCTGCCACGTCACCGAGCTCGTGGCCAGCGACCAGGACGCCCAGATCATCCCGCTGCTGGAGCGCGCGCTGGCCGGCCAGGGCACGACGGTCGACTTCCTGGAGAGCGCCACCGGGCGCACCATGTGGCTGCGCGTGCTCCCGCTGGAGGACTCCGGCGGCGCGCTCGTCGTCGGCATGGACGTCACCGCCCGCGCCGAGGCCGAGGAGCGCTTCCGCCGGTCCTTCGAGGACGCGCCCGTGGGCATGGCCCTGCTGGACGGCGAGGGTCGCTTCCTGGAGGCCAACGAGGCGCTCGGCGCGATCCTCGGCGTCGACGCCGACAGCCTCACCGGCCGCCCGCTGGCCGAGTCCACCCACGCCGACGACGTCGAGTCCGAGCGCCATCAGCTCGGGGACCTGCTCGACGGCCGCGCGATCCGCAGCAGCTACGAGAAGCGGGCGATCCACGCCGACGGCCACGCCCTGTGGGTCGCGGTCCACGCCACCGAGCTGGGCGCGGCCGAAGGCCAGGAGCGCATGGTGCTGGCCCAGATCCTCGACATCTCCGATCAGCGCCGCTTCGAGGAGCAGCTGCAGCACCTGGCCGACCACGATCCGCTCACCGGCCTGGAGAACCGCCGCGCCTTCGAGCGCGCCGTCGACGCCCACCTCGCGCACGTCAAGCGCTACGGGGAGGAGGGCGCGCTGCTGATCCTCGATCTCGACCACTTCAAGGCCGTCAACGACACGCTCGGCCACCACGCCGGCGACGCGCTGATCATGGCCGTCGCCGACGTCCTGCGCGACCACGTGCGCGACAGCGACCGCGTCGCCCGGCTCGGCGGCGACGAGTTCGCGGTGCTGTTGCCCAAGGCCGACGAGGAGCAGGCGCGCGCGGTCGCCGGCAAGCTCGTCTCGGCCATCCGCGACGAGCGCCGGATGCTCGGCGGGCGCGCGTGGACGACGACCGTCAGCGTCGGCGTCGCGCTGTTCAGCGACAGCGTCGAGCGCGGCGAGCAGCTGCTGGTCGACGCCGACCTGGCCATGTACGACGCCAAGGAGGCCGGGCGCGACCGCTACGGCCTGTACCGCCCGGGCGATCGGGCGACGTCGCGCACCCAGGCGCGGCTGGCCTGGATGGACCGCATCCGCAGCGCGCTGGAAGAGGACCGCTTCACGATGCTGGCCCAGCCGATCCTCGACCTGGCCGACGATCGGATCGTGCACCACGAGCTGCTCCTGCGCATGATCTCGCCCGACGGCGACCTGATCCCGCCCGGCAGCTTCCTGACCATCGCCGAGCGCTTCGGGCTGGTCACCGAGATCGACGACTGGGTCGTGCGACGCGCGATCCAGACGCTGGCCACGCACGCCGACCGCAAGCTCGTGCTCGAGGTCAACCTGTCGGGCAGCTCGATCGGCTCACCCGACCTGCTGAACACGATCGAGAGCGAGCTCGCCCGCACCGGCGTCGATCCCTGCTCGCTGATCTTCGAGGTGACCGAGACGGCCGCGGTCTCCAACATCCCGCGGGCGCGGGCCTTCGCCGACCGCCTGGCCGCGCTGGGCTGCCGCTTCGCGCTGGACGACTTCGGCGCCGGCTTCGGCTCCTTCTACTACCTCAAGCACCTGCCGTTCGACTTCCTGAAGATCGACGGCGAGTTCGTGCGCCACTGCGCCTCCAGCAGCGTCGACCGGGTGATCATCTCCAGCCTGGTGCGCGTGGCCAACGGGCTGGGCAAGCGCACGATCGCCGAGTACGTTGACGACCAGGCCACGATCGAGATGCTGCGCGGGCTCGGCGTCGACCTGGCCCAGGGCTACTCGATCGGCAAGCCCCGCCCGCTGGAGGAGTGGCTGGCCGCCGAGCCGGCGGACGCCGCTCCGACCCCGGCCTCCTAGAGGTAGTCGCGGAAGTCCTTGGAGGGCCAGGGCACGACGTCGCCGACCTGCGACAGCCCGGCCCGCGCCTCATCGGTCAGCGCGTACCAGATGGTCACGAACGCGGCGACCACGAACGAGGCGACCCACAGGACCGCGAGGACCTGGTCGTGATCGGCCATCCAGGCGATCCCGAGGCCCAGGAAGGCGCCGAAGGCAGCGGTGCGAACGAGGATCGAGGCGACCATGGTCAGTCGTCGACGCCGCTGTCGTCGTCGTCCTCGTCCTCGTGCAGGTCGATCTGCACGATGACCTCCTCGATCGGCGGCGCATCGGCGCCACCGGGGAGCTGCGTGGTCTCGCCGTCGGGCAGCACGAGCACCCAGCGGTCCTCACCAGAGTGCGACAGCGTCGCCAACTGCAGGTCGCCGTCGGCGAAGGTGATGCGGCCGTCGTCGGCCTGGTCCACCTGGACCGGGCGCCCCGTGTTGGTGTGATGCGTCTGCGGGAAGCTCATCGTGCCGGGACCGTACCGCGAATCAGCGAAACCGGCCCGGCTGCCACAGCGGTTCGTCGCCGCCGGCGTTGGCGCCGCGGCTGAGGATGAACAGGAGGTCGGACAGGCGGTTGAGGTAGCGCACGACCTCGGCGTTGGCTTCGGGCACCTCGATCGTGCGGCGTTCGGCGCGCCGGCAGATCGTGCGGCACACGTGGAGGTAGGCGGCCGCCGTCGTGCCGCCGGGCAGGACGAACGACTTCAGCGGCTCGAGCGTCTGGTTGACCTCGTCGCAGCGCTCTTCCAGCCAGGCGACCTGCTCGGGCAGGACGCGCAGGCGCTCCCGCTCGGACGTGGGGTCCTCGGGCACCGACAGGTCGGCGCCGCAGTCGAACAGGTCGTTCTGGACGTGGCCCAGCCACTCGTCGTAGGGCTCGGGCAGATCGCCCACGGCGCGGGTCAGGCCGATCTGGGCGTTGAGCTCGTCGATCTGGCCGTAGGCCTCGATGCGGGGGTGGTTCTTGGGCACCCGGCTCATGTCGCCCAGGTGCGTCTCGCCGCCGTCGCCGAGCTTCGTGTAGATGCGCGTGAGGTTGACCGTCATCGCGCCCCGCACCGTATCGCGCCACTACGCTCGACCGCGATGCTCACCCGCCTGATCGCCCCCGCCGCCGTCGCCTGCACGCTGCTGCTGGCGGGCTGTGGCCTGGGCTCCGGCGAGTCCACCGACGGCGACGTGACGCTGCTGGTCACCCGCGACTACGGCAGCCAGACGATCGGCCAGGTCGGGCCGGGACCGGTCGAGGGCGCCGAGACGGTGATGCGGATGCTGCAGCGCAACTTCCAGGTCGACACCCGCTACGGCGGGCGCTTCGTGCAGTCGATCGACGGCCTGGCCGGCGGGCGCGAAGGCGGACGTCCCGTCGATTGGTTCTACTACGTCAATGGGGTCGAGTCCGACAAGGGCGCGGCGGACGTGAAGGTCCGCTCCGGCGATCGCCTCTGGTGGGACCGCCGCGACTGGGGGGCCGCGCAGCGCGTGCCCGCCGTGGTCGGGTCCTACCCGGAGCCGTTCCTGCACGGCAACAACGGCAAGACGTGGCCGACGCGCGTGGAGTGCGTCGAGGGCGACGAGGACGGCAACTGTCAGGCGGTCGCCGACAAGCTCGACTCGGTCGGCGTGCGGGCGTTCAAGTCCCTGGTCGGAACCGAGGGGGGCAACACGAACGTGCGGGTGCTCGTGGGGCCGTGGTCGCAGATCCGCTTCGACCGCGCCGGGCGCCAGATGGACGAGGGGCCAGGCGCCTCGGGCGTCTTCGCGAAGTTCACCGATGCCGGCAGCGAGCTGGATCTGATCGACGCCACCGGCAAGGTGCGCCAGACGCTCGGGCCGGGCACGGGGCTGATCGCGGCCACGCGCTGGGAGGACCAGCCGCCGACGTGGTTCATCACCGGCACCGACACGGCCGGCGTCAAGCAGGCGATCGAGGCGCTCGACGAGGGGACGCTGGGCCGGCACTACGCGCTGGCCGTCGCCGACTCCACCGGCATCCCGTTGCCCGTCGACGCGCGCAAGGCGCCGCCGTCGTGACCTTCCGGCGCCGCGCGAGCCCGCTGCACGCGGCGCGCGCGTCGGTCGCCTGCCTGTGGTGCGCCGCGCTCGCCCTGGCGGCGCTGATCTCCTGGCATCCGCTCGTCCTGGCCGCGGTGCTGCTGATCGCGCTGATCGCCGCGCTGGCCTGTGGCGTCGGGCGCGAGGTCGGCCGCTTCACGTTGCTGGTCGGCGTGCCCATCGGGGTGCTGTTCGCGCTGATCAACCCGCTGATCAGCCGCGACGGGCTGACCGTCGTCGCCCGGCTGGGCGGCTGGGGGCCGATCGGCGAGTTCGACGTGACCGCCGAGGCGATCGCCTACGGGGCGGTCACCGGGCTGCGCGCGATCGCGCTGATCGCCTGCAGCGCGCTGTACTTCTGCGCCGTGGACCCCGATCGCGTCCTGCGCCTGTTCCGCCGCTTCGGCTTCCGCTCGGCGCTGACCGCGACGCTGGCCACCCGGCTGGTCGGCGTCCTGGCCGACGATGCGCGGCGGCTGGCCGACGGCCAGCGCTGCCGGCCCGGGCGGCCCGCGACCAAGCTGGCCCTGGTCCGCGCGGTCACGTCGGGCGCCCTGGATCGCGCGGGCGACGTCGCCGCGGCGCTGGAGGTGCGCGGCTACGGCGGCGCCGCGCCGCCCGCGCCCACGCGCGCGCCCTGGTCGCGCCACGACGTCTCCTTCGCGCTCTCGGGCGTCGCGCTCGTGGCCCTGGCCATCGGGGCGCAGGCCGGCGGGCTGGCCGGCTTCGACGCCTACCCGCGCGTCGAGCTGCACGGCGGCATCGACGCGGTGCTCGTGGCGATCGGGCTGGTCGTCGCCGGCCTGGCCCCGTTCCTCGACCGGCGGGGCATCGCGCGATGACGCTGCTGCGCCTGGAGGGCGTCACCTACACCTATCCCGGGGCCACGCGGCCGTCGCTGCGCGCGGTCGACCTGGAGATCGACGAGGGCGAGTTCGTCGTGCTCTGTGGGCTGTCGGCCTGGGGCAAGTCGACGCTGCTGCGCGCCGCCTGCGGCCTGGTGCCGCATTTCCACGGCGGGCACTTCGACGGCCGCCTGACCGTCGGCGGGCTGGACACGCGCGAGCACGGCCCGTCGGACATCGCCGCGGTGGCCGGGACGCTGTTCCAGGACCCGGAGAGCCAGACGGTCATGGGCAACGTCCGCAGCGAGATCGCCTTCGGCCTGGAGAACCAGGGCTGGTCGGCCGCCGCGGTCGCGCGCGGGGTGGAGGAGTCGGCACTGGCGCTGGGCATCGCGCCGTTGCTGGACCGGCCGACCAGCGAGCTCTCCGGTGGCGAGCTGCAGCGCGTCGCGCTGGCCGCGGCGCTGGCCGGGCGCCCACGTCTGGTGCTGCTCGACGAGCCGACCTCGCAGCTCGATCCCGTGGCCGGCGACGAGCTGGTGTGGCTGCTGCGCCGGCTCAACGAGGAGTGGGGCACCGCGATCGTCATCGCCGAGCATCGCCTGGAACGCTGCCTGCCGGCGGCCGACCGCGTCGTCGCGCTGGTCGACGGGGCGGTGGCCTGCGACGCACCTCCGGCCGAGTTCCTGGCCTGGGCGATGGCCAACGAGCCGTCGCTGGCCACGCCGGCCGCGCGGATGTTCTCGCTGGCCGGGCTGACCCCGCTGCCCGCGGGCGTCAAGGCCGCCCGCAACGCGCTGCGCGAGCGCGGCCTGGCGCCGAGTGGCGATCTGAACCCGCTCACGGGGACGAAATCGCCACTCGGCCGCCGGGAGCGGCGCGACGCCGCGCTGAGCTTCGAGCGCCTGTGGTTCGAGCGCCGGGGCGGTCGCGCGGTGCTGCGCGGGATCGACCTCGCGCTGGCCCCCGGCGAGCGCGTCGCGCTGATGGGTCGCAACGGCGCCGGCAAGTCGACGCTGCTGCGTCACGCCAACGGCCTGCTGGAGCCGACCCGCGGGAAGGTGCGGGCGGCCGGGCGCGTCGCGTTGCTGCTCCAGCATCCCGGCGACGTGATCGTCGCCGACCGCGTCGACCACGAGCTCGACCTGGAGACCCTGCGCCGCCACGGCCTCGACCACCTGGCCGACCGTCATCCGCGCGACCTGTCCGGCGGCGAGCGCCAGCGCCTGGCCCTGGCGATCGTCACCGCCGGCGATCAGCGTCCCGCCGCCGTGTGCCTGGACGAGCCGACCCGCGGCATGGATCGCCTGCACAAGGGGCACCTGGCCCAGACGCTGCGCGACTACGCCCAAGACGGCGCGGCGGTGCTCGTGGCCACCCACGATCCCGAGTTCGCGGTGCTGTTCGCCGACCGGGTCGTGCTGATGGGTGAGGGCGAGCTGATCGCCGACGGCGACCCGCACGACGTGCTGGCCGGCGGCTGGTACTTCGCCACCGAGACCGCGCGCGTGTGCGGCGCGCTGACGCCCGAGGAGGGCGCGGCGCTCATCACCGCGGCGGAGAGGTCGCACCGTTGAGCTGGACGCTGGCCGCCCTGGTGATCCTCGGGATCTGCCTGTTCTTCGGCTTCTGGTGGTACGAGCGCCAGCACCCGCCGGCCAAGGTCGTGGCGCTGGTGGCCACGCTGGCCGCGCTGGCCGCGCTGGGCCGGATCGCCTTCGCGCCCCTGCCCAGCGTCAAGCCGACCACGACGATCGTGCTGATCGCCGGGTTCGCGCTCGGCGCCGCGCCCGGCTTCACGGTCGGCGCGGTGGCCGCACTGGCCTCGAACCTGTTCTTCGGGCAGGGGCCGTGGACGCCGTGGCAGATGGTCGCCTGGGGGCTGGTCGGCGTCCTCGGTGCGGGCCTGGCGGCGGTGACGGGTGGGAAGCCGCTGGGCCGGATCCCCCTGGCGCTGTGGTGCGCGGCGGCCAGCCTGGGCTTCGGCGCGATCATGGACCTGTCGACGTGGACGACGTTCGGCAGACACACGTGGGGCGAGTACGTGGTCGTCTCCGGAACCGCGCTGCCCTTCAACATCACCCACGCGGTGGGCAGCTTCGCCTTCGCGCTGGCCTTCGGTCCAGCGCTGCTCGCCGCTTTGGAGCGTTTTCGGATGCGATTTCAGGTCGTTTGGGGGGTTCTGCCGTCGACTCGCGAGTCAACCAACCCGCCCATCGGCTAGGTTTCCCGCCCAATGCGACTGGGGGTTCCACAGGAGACGGGTGAGGGCGAGACGCGCGTGGCCCTCGTTCCCGAAGTGGTCAAGCGGCTGGTCGGCAAGGGCCTTGAGGTACGGGTCCAGCCGGGCGCCGGAGCACGCGCGTTGATCCCGGACGAGGCGTTCGCCGAGGCCGGGGCGGAGCTGTCTGACGACGTCTGGGGCGCCGACGTGGTGCTGAAGGTGGCGCCGCCGAGCAGCGCCGAGATCGCCAAGCTCGGGAGCGGCTCGGTCCTGGTCGGGTTCCTGAACCCGCTGGGCGGTCCGCAGGGCGTGAAGGCGTTGGCCGACGCCGGCGTGACGGCCTTCGCGGTCGAGGCGATCCCGCGCATCAGCCGCGCGCAGTCGATGGACGGCCTGTCGTCGCAGTCCAACGTCGCGGGCCTGAAGTCGGTGATCCTGGCCGCCGAGGAGCTGCCCCGCTTCTTCCCGATGCTGATGACCGCCGCGGGCACGATCCCGCCGGCCAAGGTGCTCGTGCTGGGCGCCGGCGTGGCGGGCCTGCAGGCGCTGGCCACGGCCAAGCGCCTGGGCGCGAAGACGACCGGCTACGACGTCCGTCCCGAGGTGGCCGAGCAGGTGCAGTCGCTCGGCGCGGCCTTCCTGGACCTGGGCATCTCGGCGGCCGGCGAGGGTGGCTACGCCCGCGAGCTGACCGAGGACGAGCGCGCCCAGCAGCAGCAGGCGCTGACCGACGCGATCAAGGGCTTCGACGTGGTCATCACGACCGCGCTGGTGCCCGGCCGCCCGGCCCCGAAGCTCGTCACCGCCGAGGCGGTCGAGGGCATGGCCCCGGGCAGCGTGATCATCGACCTGGCCGGTGAGACCGGCGGCAACTGCGAGCTGACCGAGCCCGGGCAGACCGTGGTCAAGCACGACGTGACGATCGTCTCGCCGCTGAACCTGCCCGCGTCGATGCCCCAGCACGCGTCGATGCTCTACGCGCGCAACCTGCTGTCCTTCCTCGATCTGGTGATCGGCGACGAGGGTCAGCTGAACCTGAACTTCGAGGACGAGATCGTCGCCGGCGCCTGCGTGGCCCGCGACGGCGAGGTCGTCCACCCCGGCGTCAAGAAGGCCTTGGAGGCGAGCGCCTGATGTTCCTCACGAACCTCACGATCCTGATCCTGGCCGGGTTCGTCGGCTACTACGTGATCAGCAAGGTCCCCAACACGCTGCACACGCCGCTGATGTCGGGCACGAACGCGATCCACGGCATCGTGCTCGTCGGCGCGCTGCTGGTGATCGGCTCGCAGGCCGGCGACTTCCTGCAGAAGGTGATCCTGTTCATCGCGATCATCTTCGGCACGGTCAACGTGGTCGGCGCGTTCCTGGTCACCGACCGGATGCTGGAGATGTTCAAGGGCAAGGACCCCAAGAAGGCGGCCGCCAAGGCTGAGGCGACCGACGAGGGCCAGGCCTGATGTTCGCCGTCTTCCTGCAGGACCCGAACTTCATCAAGGTCTGTTACATCGTCGCCTTCGTGCTGTTCATCGTGGGCCTGGGCCGGCTGACCGGTCCGCGCACCGCGGTCAGCGGCAACCGCATCGCCGCCGTCGGCATGGCCATCGCGGTCGTGGCGACGCTGCTGGACGAGCGGATGGGCAGCAACTGGGTGCTGATCATCCTGGGCCTGATCATCGGCACGGTCGTCGCGGTCCCCGCGGCGCGCAACGTGAAGATGACCGCGATGCCGCAGATGGTGGCGCTGTTCAACGGCGTCGGCGGCGGCGCGATCGCGCTGATCTCGTGGGCCGAGTTCCGGGCCAGCGACGGCTTCGCGTTCGAGCCGCTGTACATCGTGATCGCGTCGCTGTTCGCCGCGATCATCGGCTCGATCTCCTTCTGGGGCTCGATCGTCGCCTTCGCCAAGCTGCAGGAGCTGATCAGCGGCCGCCCGGTGGCGCTGCCCTTCCAGCAGGCGATCAACGTCGCGCTGCTGGCCGTCGCGGTCGGTCTGTCGGTCGCGGTGGCCACCGGGGTGGACTCCGGGATCGTCTTCGTGATCATCCTGCTGTCGGCCGCGATCCTCGGCCTGTTCGTCGTGCTGCCGATCGGCGGCGCGGACATGCCCGTGGTGATCTCGCTGCTGAACGCCTTCACCGGCCTGTCCGCCGCGGCGGCCGGCGTGGCCCTGGACAACGTCGCGCTGATCGTCGGCGGCATGATCGTCGGTGCGTCGGGCTCGATCCTGACCAACCTGATGGCCCAGGCGATGAACCGGTCGATCCCGAGCATCGTGGCCGGCGGCTTCGGCGGGGTCGTGACCACCGGCGGCGGCCCGGGCGCCGACGGCGTCGATCGCACCGCGCGCTCGACCAGCGCGTCGGACGCGGCGGTCCAGATGGCCTACGCCTCCTCGGTGATGATCGTCCCCGGGTACGGCATGGCCGTCGCCCAGGCGCAGCACGCCGTGCGCGAGCTGACGCTGGAGCTGGAGAAGCGCGGGGTGGAGGTCAACTTCGCCATCCACCCGGTGGCCGGGCGCATGCCGGGGCACATGAACGTGCTGCTGGCCGAGGCCGACGTGCCCTACGAGCAGCTCAAGGAGATGGAGCAGGCCAACCCCCTGTTCCCGCGCACCGACGTGTCCCTGATCATCGGCGCCAACGACGTCACCAACCCGGCCGCCAACGACGATCCCAGCTCGCCCATCTACGGCATGCCGATCCTCGAGGTCGACCGGTCGGGCAGCGTGATCGTGCTGAAGCGGTCGATGAGCAGCGGCTTTGCCGGCATCGACAACCCGCTGTTCTACGCCGACAACACCGCGATGCTGTTCGGCGACGCCAAGGGCTCGGTGCAGGAGATCGTCACCGAGCTCGGCGAGCTGTAGCGCTTTCCTGGAAGTCCTGCCGGTCGAGGAGTACGGTCGAGGAGTGCCTGCGCTCCTCGCCGTGCTCGCGCTGTTCGGCCTGTTCGTCGCCCTCACGGTGATCGTGTGGGTGCTGCTGCGCCGGTTCGATGACGACGACGGGGGCGGTGAGCCGGTGCAGAGCCCGTCGGCCGGGCCGGACGGCCCGATGGACTGGGCCTCGTTCGATCGCGAGCGGGCCAAGTGGGAGCACAGCCGCACCGAGCAGTAGTTGCACGCGCAACGGGTTGGCTATCATGCCTGTTGTGGAACTTGGAATCGTCAGCTTCGCGGAGGTCACCGATCCGTCCGTCAGCCCGCGCCAGCGGCTGCATGACCTGATCGAGGAGATCGAGCTCGCCGATCAGGTCGGCCTCGACGTCTACGGCCTGGGTGAGCATCACCGCGCCGACTTCGCCGTCTCCGACCCCGTGCCCGTTCTGGCCGCGGCCGCCGCGCGCACGCAGGACATCCGCCTGTCCAGCGCCGTCACGGTGCTCAGCTCCGACGACCCGGTGCGCGTCTTCCAGTCGTTCGCCGAGCTGGACCTGCTCTCCGACGGGCGCGCCGAGATCATCGCCGGTCGCGGCTCGTTCACCGAGTCGTTCCCGCTGTTCGGCCTGGACCTGGAGGACTACGACGAGCTGTTCGTCGAGAAGCTGCAGCTGCTGCTCGCCCTGCGCGACAACGAGCGCGTCACCTGGGAGGGGCAGTTCCGCCCGGCGCTCGTCGACCAGCCCGTCTACCCGCGGCCCGTGCAGGATCCGCTGCCCATCTGGATCGGCGTCGGCGGCAACCCGCAGTCGGTCATCCGGGCCGGCGTGCTCGGGCTGCCGGTCACCGTGGCCATCATCGGCGGCAACCCCGACCGCTTCGTCCCGCTGGTCGACCTCTACCGCCGGGCCGCCGAGCAGGCCGGCGTGGAGCCCCAGGCCGTGGCCATCAACACGCACGGCTTCGTGGCCGACACCGAGCAGGCCGCGGTCGACGCGTTCTTCCCCAGCTACCAGCAGGCGATGAGCCAGATCGGCCGCGAGCGCGGCTGGCCCCCGATGACCCGCGCGCAGTTCGACGCGATGCGGGCGCCGGGCGGCTCGATGACGCTGGGCACGCCCACGCAGGTGACGGAGAAGATCCTCCACATCCACGAGCTGTTCGGCAACCAGCGCTACCTCAACCACTTCTCGGTCGGCACCGTCGACCACGCCGCCGTGATGCGCTCGATCGAGCTGTTCGGCACCGAGGTCGCGCCCGCGGTGCGCGCCGAGGTGGCGCGCCGCGAGGCGAGCGTCACCACGCCGTAGCCACAGCCAGAGCGACCACCACGCCGCCGCCGACCGCCCGCGTCCAGCGCTGCGCGCTGGCCGGCAGCCGGTGGTGGAGGATCGCGCCGAGCGCCGCCAGCGTGCACTGCCAGGCCAGCGAGGCGGCGAACACGCCGACCACGAACGCCGGTCCGCTGGCCCGGTCGGGATCGCCGGCGATGAGCCCGGCGAACACCACCGCGGTCAGCGGGTTGACGGCGGTCAGGGCCAGGAAGCGCAGCGTCAGGCGGTGCCGGGCGGGCAGCGGCCGCTCCGGCGCAGCGCGCAGGGGCGAGACGATCATCCACAGGCCGATCGCTCCCAGCAGCGCCGCCGCTGCGATGGTCAGCGCGCGCTGGATCGGGTCCAGCGCGGCGGCGATCGCCCGACCGGCCACGACGGCCAGCGTCGCGTAGAGCGCGTCGCACAGCGCGGTGCCCAGTCCAGCGCTGGCGCCCGCGCGCCACCCGGCGCGCGCGCCCAGCTCGACGATGAGGACGCCGATCGCGCCCAGCGGCATGGCGACCGCGAGGCCGGCGGCGATTCCCGAGAGCATGGCGCTGGATCGAACCGGCCCGCACTGCGAGGATGCAAGCCTGCATCGGCACTGACTGAGGAAAGCGAAGCAATGGACGACATCGACCGCGAGATCCTCGGCCTGCTCGAGCGCGACGGGCGCGCCTCGTTTCGCGACCTGGGCGCGGCCGTGGGGCTGTCGGCCAACGCGGCGGCCGACCGCGTGCGCCGGCTGCGCCGCGACGGCGTGATCGTCGGCTTCACCGCGATCGTCGACCCCGTGGCCGAGGGACGCACGATCGAGGCGGTGATCGACGTGCGCATGGCCGCCGGGCAGGACAACGACGGCTTCGAGGCCGCCATCGAGCCGCTGCCCGCGATCGTCGAGGCGGCGCACCTGACCGGCCGGGCCGACTACGAGCTGCGCGTGCTGTGCCGGGACGCGGCGGAGCTCGACGCGCTCCTGCGGCGCCTGAAGCGCGACTGCGGTGTGGCCGACACCGAGACGCGCATCGTTCTGCGCACCGCTTTCCGGCGCGCCGCTAGATTGCCGCCACCATGATCCGCTCCGCCCTGTTGGCCTGCGCGCTCTGCCTCGTCCCCGCGGGCGTCGCCCAGGCCGCCTTCGACGACGAACGCCGGGCCGGTCCCGGCGCCGAGGTGCTGGCCACCGGCGCCGGCGACGACCTGCTCAACGGCGGCCCGGGCGCGGACACGCTGCGCGGTGGACCGGGTGACGACGTGCTGGTCGACACCGCCGGCCGCGACGACTTCCACGGCGGCGCCGGCGACGACCGGATCCTGGCCGAGGATGGCGAGGGCGGCGACGAGATCCACTGCGGCCCCGGCGAGGACGTCGCCGTCGTGGATGCCGGCGACGTCGTGGCCGCCGACTGCGAGACGTCGTCCAAGGACTGGCCCACGCGCGTGCGCCAGGACGCCAAGGACCTCACGGCCGCCGAGAAGGCCGACTTCGTCGCCGCGCTGCACAAGCTGAAGCAGACACCGTCGCCCTACGACGCGCACCTGCCCTTCTACGACCAGTTCGTCGAGTGGCACCAGCAGGCCTTCGACGGAGAGATCGCGCACCAGTCCGCCGCCTTCCTGCCCTGGCACCGCGAGTTCCTGCTGCAGTTCGAGAACGCGCTGCAGCTGGTCAGCGGCCGGCCGATCGCCCTGCCCTACTGGGACTGGACCGATCCGCAGAGCACGGCGGCGGTCTTCGCGGACGACCTGATGGGACCCAACGGCGACCCCACGCAGGGGTACGCGGTGACCGACGGGCCGTTCCGCCGGGGCAACTGGCGCCTGTACGAGCGTGACGCGGGCGGCATCTCGCCGTTCATCGCCGGGGTCGACCAGCCGCCGGAGGACCGCTGGATCGTGCGCGCGTTCAACACCTACCCGGGGATCTCGCTGCCCTCGACGGCGGGCGTGCAGTCGATCCTTGACCGGCCCGCCTACGACGCCGACCCGTTCGACTACTTCGCGCCGTTCGGGCAGTCGTTCCGCAACTCGATCGAGGCCGGCGGGCCGGGCGTCGACAGCCACAACTCGGTGCACGTCGTGGTCGGCGGCCTGTTCGAGTGGCAGGGCGAGGAGCAGAGCGGCACGATGGCGCTGGCCACCTCGCCCAACGACCCGGTGTTCTGGCTGCATCACAACAACATCGATCGGCTGTGGGACACGTGGTCGGCCCGCAACGGGCGCGTCTACCTGCCCGCCAGCGGCGGACCGGCCGGCACCAACCGCGACGACGAGCTGCCGCCGTTCGCCGACGTCGGCGTGCGCCGCACGCCGGGGGACCTGCTGGTCACCGAGCCGCTGGGCTACCACTTCGCCGGCACGGCCGCCGGCCGCGCCCGAGCGCGCGCCAGCGACGATCCGGCCGCGACGGACCTGCACCAGCTGGCCGCCGAGAACGGCTTGATCTGCGTCCTGTGAGTTAACTGTTCGGAACAGTTGGGTAGGTGGTCGGACGTGACTGTTCCGAACACTCGCCCGCAGGTGGCCGACCGGGTCTTCAACGACCTGCTGGAGGCGATCCTCGGCGGCCGGTACGCCGCGGGCGAGCGCCTGCCCGGCCAACGCGCGCTGGCCGCCGACCTCGGCGTGACGATGACCGCGCTGCGCGAGGCGCTCAAGCGGCTGGAGCAGATGGGGCTGGTCGAGGTGCGCCACGGCGCGGGGATGGTGGTCGCCGACGTGCGCGAGCGGGGGACCCTCGACGTGCTGGCGCCGCTGCTGCTGCGCGACGGCGCGATCGACCGGGCCGTGCTCGGCGACGTGCTCGAGGCGCGCACGCTGATGCTGGCCGAGCTGGGGGCGCTGGCCGCCCAGCGCCGCGACGACGCGCAGGCGCAGCGGCTCGGATCCCTGGCCCGGGCGATCGCCGACGCGCCCGACGCCGCGGCCGCGCAGGAGGTCGACTTCGCCTGGGTCTCCGAGCTGGCGCTCGCCGCCGGGAACCTCGTCTTCGTCCTGATCCTCAACGCGATCCGCGGCGCGTACTTCGCGCACGCCGAGCAGCTGCGCGTGACCGCCGGCCACGAGCTGCTGGCCCCGCTCTACGCCGCCGCGTCTGACGCCATCGCCGCCCGCGACCCTGACGCCGCGCGCCAAGCGACCCGCACGCTCGCGCTCGTCCAGCGAGACGCGCTGCGATGACCGAGTGGCACATTCCCGCCGCTGAGCGGCGGCCATATGCCACACGGCCGGTGGGGGCGCTGCGGGCGCGGGCGCGCGACGTGTTCGCCGCGCTCATCGACGCCGCGGTGATGCCCGGACCGCCGCTGCCGCCGCTCACCCCGGACGGGGCGCCGGCGTTCCTGGATCGTCTGCTCGACCGCTCGCCGAGGCTGAACGCCGCTGGGATCACCGGTGCGTTGCTCGTCCTCGATGCCCTGACCCTGCCGCTCGGTGCGCGCTTTCGCCGATTGGACGCGGACGCGCGCCGGGGCGTGCTGGACCGCCTCGACCGCTTCCCGCTCGCCCAGGCCCTGCGCGGCCTGGCCCATCTGGCCTACTACGGCGAGGACGCGGCGGCGCTCTCCCTGGGCTACGACGCCGACGCCGTCCTGGTCCGGGCGCGCGCATGAGGCGCCTGACGGCCGACGTCGCGGTGATCGGGACCGGCGCGGGCGGGGCCGTCGCGGCCAAGGAGCTGGCCGAGGCCGGCCTGCGCGTCGTCCTGCTCGAGGAGGGCGAATGGCATCCGCCCGAGACGCTGACCGCCCGTCCGCGCGACATGCTCGTCGAGCTCTACCGCGACGCCGGCCAGATCGCCACCGTGGGCACGCCGCCGATCGTCCTGCCGCTCGGACGCGCGGTGGGCGGGACCACGCTGGTCAACTCCGGCACCTGCTTTCGCACGCCCGAGCGCGTGCTGGAGTCCTGGCGGGTCGACGACGGCCTGGAGCTGGACCTCGACTTCGACCGGGTCGAGGCCGAGCTGAACGTGACCGAGGTGCCGCCCGAGCTGGCCGGCCGCAACGCCGACCTGGTCCGCCAGGGCTCCGAGGCGCTCGGTCTCAGCGGCGGCTACCTGCGCCGCAACGTGCGCGGGTGCGTCGGCTCCGGCGTGTGCGCCTACGGCTGCCCGGCCGGCGCCAAGCAGCACGTCGGCGCCACCTACGTCCCCAAGGCCGTGGCCGCGGGCGCCGAGCTGCTCACCGGCGTGCGGATCACCCGCCTGCACACCGATCGCCGCGGCGCGGTGACCGGGGTGGAGGGCGGCGGCGTGCGCGTCGACGCGCCCCGGGTGGTGCTCGCCGCGGGTGCGATCCACACGCCGGTCCTGCTGGCCCGCAACCGCCTGGGCCGCGGCCCGCTGGGGCAGAACCTGTCGATCCACCCGGCCACCGCCGCGCGCGCCCGCTTCGACACGGACGTGCACCTGTGGGACGGGGTGCCGCAGAGCTACTACGTCGACGCGCTGGCCGACGACGGGATCATGCTCGAGGGCATCGCCGGCCCGCCGGACTACCTGGCCATGTCGATCCCCAAGCACGGGGCCGCCCATCGCCAGCTGATGCTCGACGCCCGCCGCCTGGCCCAGTTCGGCGTGATGGTCCATGACACCGCGCGCGGGCGGGTGCGCAACCTGCTCGGGCGACCGCTGATCCGCTACGACCTGGCGCCCGCCGACGCACTGCGGTTCCAGCGGGGGCTGGAGCTGCTGGCCCGCATCTGGTTCGCCGCCGGCGCGCGCGAGGTCGTCGTGCCCGTGGCCGGCGTGCCGCCGCTGCGCGACGGCGACACGGCCCCGCTGCGCGACGCGCGCGTGCGCCCGCGCGACCTGACGCTGATGGCCTTCCACCCGCTGGGCACCGCGCGGGCCAGCGCCGATCCCGTCCGCGGCGTGCTCGACGGCGACCTGCAGGTGCGCGGCACGCCCGGCCTGTACGTCGCCGACGGCTCGGCCGTGCCGTCGTCGCTGGGCGTCAACCCGCAGATCACGATCATGGCGCTCGCGACCCGCCTGGCCCGCCACCTACCCTCTCACACGTGATCACCCGCGCCGCCGCCCTGGAGACCCTGGCCAGCGAGGAGTTCGACCTCGTCGTCGTCGGTGGAGGCATCACCGGCGCCGGCTGCGCCTTCGACGCCGCCACCCGCGGATACTCGGTCGCGCTGGTCGAGAAGCGCGACTTCGCCGCGGGCACCTCCAGCCGCTCGTCCAAGCTCGTGCACGGCGGCCTGCGCTACCTGCAGAACTTCGACCTGGGGCTCGTGCGCGAGGCGCTGATGGAGCGCCAGCTGATGGTCACGCTGGCACCACACCTGGTGCACCCGCTCAAGCTCGTCGTCCCCGCGTTCGACGGCGCGCGCCCGGACCGGCTGATCGGGGCCGGCCTGAACCTCTACGACGTGATGTCGCGCGGGCGCCGGCGCCGCGGCGAGTTCGCCGAGTCCTGGAGCCCGGACCGGCACCGCGTGATCGACGGCGCCGAGGTGACCGAGCTGCTGCCCGCGCTGGCCTCGCGCAACCCGACCTCGGGCTACCTGTTCTACGACTGCCAGACCGACGACGTCCGGCTCGTGCTGACCGTGCTGGCCGAGGCCGAGCGCTTCGGCGCGGTCATGGCCAACCGGGTCGAGGTGACCGAGCTGGTCGACGGCGGCGTCGCGGCGATCGACACCGAGACCGGCTCGCCGCTGCGCATCCGGGCGGCCAACGTCATCAACGCGACCGGTGTGTGGGCCGATCGGCTGCGGCCGGGCGAGCTGCGCAACGAGGCCGACATCCCGCACATCCGCCCGTCGCGGGGCACGCACGTGACGCTCGCGCACGAGACGCTCCCGCTCAACGCCGGCGCGATCGTGCCGGCCGGCGGCGGGCGCACGATCTTCGCGCTGCCCTGGCTGGGCCGCACGCTGCTGGGCACGACCGACAACGACTACGAGGGCGAGCTGGACTTCATCAGCCCGGACCCCACGGACATCGAGTACATCCTGGACGCGGTCAACGGGTTCTTCGACACGACGCTGACGCCGGCCGACCTGACCGGCGCCTACGCCGGGGTGCGCCCGCTGATCTCCTCGGGCGACCCGAAGAAGTCGGTCGACATCTCGCGCAAGGCCGAGCTGTACGAGACCTCGTCGATGATCACGATCACCGGCGGCAAGCTGACCACCTGGCGGCGGATGGCCAAGATGGCCGTCGACCGGCTGGTCGATCGCGACGCGCGCGACGCGCCCTGCCGCACGCACGAGATCCCGCTCGGGCAGGCCGTCGAGGCCGCTGAGCTGCCGCGTGTGGAAGGCGTCGCGCCCGACGCCTACGCGGCGCTGGCCGGCCGCTACGGCTACACGGCGCGAGCCGTGCTGACCATCGCCTCCGAGCGCGAAGAGCTGGCCCAGCCGGTCGTCGCGGCCCTGCCCGACCTGCTGGCCGAGGTCGTCTACGCCGCGCGCTCCGAGCAGGCGCGGTCGCTGGGCGACGTGCTCCTGCGCCGCACGCGCCTGGGCCTGCTGGCCGCGCGCGCGGTCACCGACCCGGCCACGGCGGGGCGGGTCGCGGCCGCGTTGGCGCCCGAGCTGCGGTGGGACCCGGCCCGCGTGGACGCCGAGATCGAGCGCTTCATGCAGGAGGCCGAAGCGGAAGGAATCGTCGGGTCGCTCGACTAGGGTGGTCCGCTACTTCGGGCCGGCCCAGGGGTTGGCAGGCCTGGCACCGTCTTTCCACCCTGTCTCTTGTCACGACGCTTCCTCATCGCGCTGCTCGCGGCGCTTGCCCTGCCTGCGGCCACCGCGCACGCCGGCTTCTTCCCCGGTGAGGTGATCGACGGTCCCAGCGCGGACCTCCTGTCGGTCGGTGGCGTCGACATCGCGGCGGCCGACGGCAACGGTGGCGTCGCCTACCTGCGCGCCGACGTGGGTGTCCCGCACGTGTTCGTCTCCCGGCTGGCCGGTGGCGCCTGGCAGCCGCCCGAGCGCGTCGACGCGGCCTTCGAGGCCGAGGCCTCCGATCCGCACATCGCGGCCGGCACCAACGGCGAGCTGGTCGTCGCCTGGATCGTCAACGACACGCTCGTCGTCAACGTCAAGCCCAACGCCACGGCGGCCTGGACCGGCCCGCAGGCGATCGCCAGCCCCGCGCGGCTGCCCGACATCGACATGGGCTACAACGACAACGCCTACATCGCCTGGTCCGACGGACAGGACGTGTACGCCGCGCGCATGCCTCGCGGGGCCACCTCGTTCTCGGCCGTCGACGGGCCGCTGGACCTCGATCCCGCCGACGTCGCCGGCGCCCAGCAGAACCTGCGCCCGTCGATCAGCGTCTCGGCCGAGGGCCTGGCGCTGGCCACCTGGGGTGAGGTCGACGCCAGCGGCCGCTCGCACGTGATCGCCCGGCGCATCGACGGCTCCAAGCTCTCGCCCGCGCCCGCGGACCTGAGCGTCGGCGTGCTCGACGGCCGCCCGGGCGGCGACGCCGACGCGCCGATGGCCGTGATCGAGTCGGACTCCAGCTTCGCGCAGGTCGTCTTCCGCCAGGCCTTCGTCGACGGCGGCGTGACCCGCACGCGCGGCATCGCGCGGCGCATGCGCGGCTCGCTGTTCGAGCCGCCGGTCCCGGTCGACGGGCAGGACTGGCCGGGGGAGGACGTCGGGCCGCCGAGCGTCGCCGCCGCGGGTGGTGGCACCGGGTTCGCTGTGACGCCGCACCTGTCGGGCGTGCTGTTCGGCCGCGGCGTCAACGCCAAGGGCGAGTGGAACCAGTTCCCCTCGCGCCTGGACTCCGTGCCGGTGCCGCTGCCCGGCCGCGCACCCGTCTTCTACTCCGAGGACAAGCAGGGCATCGCGCTGTGGCCGGGCAACGACGGGCTGATCCACGGCCGTCAGATCACCGGCATCGCGTTCGGCGGCGAGATCACGCTGACCAAGGGCGACTTCGGCCCGGTGGACTGGAACGCCGGCGTGTTCGTGGCCGGCGACCGCTACTTCAACGGCGCGATCGTGGCCATGCAGGGCAGCGGCGCCGACCGCCGCCTGGTGGCGACGATGAACGACCAGGAGCCCGGCGGCTTCTCGCCCGCGTCCAACTCGCGCTGGTACTCGACGCCGCCCGCGCGCCTGTCCTGGTACGCGCCGACGGAGACGTGGGGCAAGCTCGTCTACACGCTCGAGGTCGACGGTGAGCCGGTGGCCGAGACGACGAACACCTCCTACCCGACCGCGTCGCTCAACCTCGATCCGGGCGTCCACCTGTACCGGATCGTGGCTCGCGACCTGCGCGACCAGACGTCCGCGACGCCGACCCGCCTCGTGCGCCTGGACCCCGATCCGCCGCACGTGACGATCTCCTTCAGCGGGAGCCAGCGCGCCGGGCGCCCCGTCGACATCCGCGTCCGGGCGATCGACACGCTGTCGGGCAGCGAGACGCCGACGATCTACTTCGGCGACGGTCGCAGCGAGGTCGGACGCAGCGCCCAGCACGTCTACCGCAAGGGCCGCTACACGGTCACGGTGCGCGCGTCCGACGAGGCGGGCAACGTCACCACGGAACGACGGGTCATCCGGATCCGCTAGGTTGAGAGACGTCGCCGGCCGCTGCCCCAACGCGGCCGGACGCCTACCGACCAACCCAAGGAGTCACATCATCATGGCCGTGCTCGACCGCTCTGCCCTCGAGGAGAGCCCGCTCGCCGACCTGCACGTCATCGCCCGAGAGCTGGGCATCGACGGCTTCCGCCGCCTGCGCAAGGCGGACATCATCAACGCGATCGTGGAGCGCCAGGGCGGCGAGCCCGCCCCGGCCGCCGCGGACGCCGGGACGGACGCCGCCGAGGAGACGCCCAAGCCGGCGCGCGCCCGCCGGTCGCGGCGCAAGAAGGACGCCGACGTGGAGACCGAGGAGGAGGCCGCCGAGGCGGCCACGCCGGTCGCCGAGGAGGGCACGACCGACGAGGACGCCGAGGAGCGCCCGTCGCGTCGCTCGCGTTCGCGTCGCTCGCGTTCGCGCGACGAAGGTGGGCGCGGCGAAGGTGGCCGCTCCGAGGGTGGCCGCGGCGGCGGCGGCGATCGCGGCGCCGACCGCGACCGCGACGGTGAGGAGGAGCGCACCGACAAGGTCGCCGAGGGCACCGTCGAGCTGCTCGGCAACGGCTCCGGCTTCCTGCGCGTCAGCCCGCCCGATCCCAGCGACGACGACGTCTACGTGTCGGCCGCCCAGGTGCGCCGCTGCGAGCTCGTCTCCGGCGACATCGTCGCCGGCCCGGTGCGCGCCCCGCGCCGCTCGGAGCGCTACCCGTCGCTGATCCGCATCGACACGATCAACGGCCGCCCGGCCGACGAGGTGTCGGAGGGGACTCCGTTCGACGAGCTCGCCGCGCAGTTCCCGACGCAGCGCTTCTCGCTGGGCTCCGACGACGCGACGCTGAAGGCGATCGAGTGGCTGACCCCGCTGGGTCGCGGCTCGCGCGTGACGATCACCGGCGCCGCGCGCGCCGGCAAGACCGAGGCGCTGCGCCGCCTGGCCGGTGCGCTGGCCAAGGTCGAGGGCGTCGAGCTGTCGGTCGTGCTGGCCGGCGCTCGCCCCGAGGAGATCACCGAGTGGAAGGCGTCTGAGCCCGCCCCGGTGGCCGCGCTCACGCTGGCCGCTTCGGCCGACGCCCAGGCGGGCGCGATCGAGCGCGCCATCGACACGGCCAAGCGCATCGCCGCCCGCGGCGGCCACGCGGTCGTGCTGATCGACTCGCTGTCGGCGCTGGCTCCGGGCGTCGCCCGGCGCACGCTCGCCGCGGCGCGCGACATCGTCGACGGCGGCTCGCTGACCATCGTGGCCACCGCCGATGAGCCCGTCGGCGGCGAGACCACGGTCATCGCGCTGGACGTGACGCTGACCTCGACCGGCCGCTTCCCGGCGCTGGACCTGGTCGCCTCGGGCACGCTGCGGCCGGAGCTGCTGGTCGGCGCGGCCGGGGCGGACGCGATCGCGCAGGCGCGCGCCGCGGCGCTCGGCTAGCTGTCCTGCTCGCGGACTTGCTGAACGCGGGTGATGGGTGGTCGGCCGCCGGCGGCTGAGTGTGGGCGTTGGCGGTTGTAGAAGCGGATGAACGATGACAGGGCGCGGTCGCGTTGGGTGCTGTTGGGCCAAACGCGGCTGTGGGCCCATTCGGTGTCCAGGGTTTGCCAGAAGCGCTCGATCTTGCCGTTCCAGCGGGGGGTGTAGGGCGGCGTGAGGATGTGGCGGGCACCGAGCTGGTGCAGTGTTTGGGCGAACTGGTGGCTCTCGGAGTAGCACTTGGCGTTGTCACTCATCACCGCCTGGACGGGGCCGCAGCCTTGTTCTGCCATCCAGGCCGCGGCGCGCTTGAGCGTGGCTGAGACGGTGTGTTTGTTCTCGGCTGCGTGCAGCTCGCAGTAGGCCAGGCGGGTGTGGTCGTCGATCACTCCGATGACCACCGTCTTGCCCGCCCCGCGCGAGCGCTGGGCCTGGGAGCGATCACCGGTCGCCCAATGCCCGGGCTCATCGAACTTCGCTGCCGAGAACGCGTCGATGTGCAACAAGGCGCCGGCTTGGGTCCACTCATAGCGCTTGCCAACGGTCGCCCGCTCGCTGCGGCGTCGGCGGCTGACGCCGTGGCGCCTGAGCACCTTCCAGTTCGTCGAGCGGTGACGGCCGGTCAAGAACGCCAGGCGCATCGGCCCCCAGTTCGTGCGTTGGCGCGCGTCGAGGATCTCGCGCTCCTGGGCCGCCGTCAGCGCCCAAGGACACGACAGCGGAACCGGCCGCCTCGGCGCCAAGCACGAGAAATCTGCCCTCTCGGCCTCGCTGGCTTGGCCGAACCGGTCACACATCGTCTTGACCGTGGTTGGCGAACACCCGACCGCCGCGGCGATCTGCCGCAACGACTCGCCCGCCTGGCGGCGGCGGACCATCTCGATCCTCGCCGCCATCGCATAGCGACATCTACGGTCTGTCATGTGTCCGGTCCCTTCTTGGGCTGTGGTGGGTCGCACCTCTCAGCCTCCGGTCGGGGCCGGACACATCCATCAAATACGCGGCCCTGCCCTGTTCAGCAGGTCCGTGAGCAGCTCAGCTAGCGGGGCACGTAGGCGACCCGGCCCCAGGAGGGCTCGGGGGCGAGCTCGATCGGCTCGCCGTCGCGCTCGGGCTGGATGTAGGCGAAGGTGTGCGAGTCGATGTCGAAGCAGACATCGAGCTCGCCCTCCTTCACGCGCTGGTCCAGCCAGGCGCTGCGGAACACCAGGCGCCGCAGCCAGTGCACGAGGCTGCGATCGGCCGGGCCGACGAGCTCGGGCCAGCAGTCGTTGACGTGTTCGCCCAGGGCGGAGGTGGGGTCGGGGATCTCGCCGTTGACGGCGAGGTTGACCAGGTCCTCGAGCTCGGGATCACCCAGCCGGCCGCCGACGAAGCCGAGCTTCATCGCCGCCTGCTCGCAGCGCTCTTGGAAGTCGCGCTCGTTGAAGGTGAATCGGAGCTCTCCGTATTCGAGAACGAAGTCTTCGCCGGAGTCGTAGTTGCCGCGTCGCTGTGTGTCCATGAACCGTCGCGGCATTCTTTCTAAATCCTTCCTCAGGACCAGGGATGGGCGCGAACTTGCACTCGGCGCCCGCTACGGTCCTGCCGAATGCGCATGCTGGCACAGGCCGAGGCGATGATCGAGGCGTGGGAGGAACGTTTCGGCGCGGTCGCCCCGCACCCGGCCTCCACGCCCGACGCAGTGGCCCTGGCCGCGGCCTGGGAGTCCTTCGAAGGGCGGATGGCCGACCACTATCCGTTCTTCCATCCGCGCTTCGCCGGCCAGATGCTCAAGCCCCCGCATCCGGTGGCGGCGGCGGGATATCTCGCTGCAATGCTGGTCAATCCGAACAACCACGCGCTCGACGGCGGGCCGGGCACGAGCGGCTTGGAGGTCGAGGTCGTCGAGCAGCTGGCGGGGATGTTCGGCTTCGCCTCGCCGTCGCTGGGCCACCTGACGTCGTCGGGCACGATCGCCAACCTCGAAGCGCTGTGGGTGGCCCGCGAGCTCGCTCCGGGCCAGGCCGTGGTGCACAGCGCGGCGGCGCATTACACGCACGGTCGGATGTGTGGCGTGTTGGGCGTCGAGTCGCGCGCGGTCCCCGCGGACGCGCTCGGGCGCATCGATCTGGACGCGGTCGAGGCCGAATGTCGCCGGGGCGGCGTGGGAACCGTGGTGCTGACGACGGGCACGACCGGCCTGGGCGCGGTCGATCGGGTGGACCAGGCGCTGGCGCTGCGCGAGCGCTACGGCGTCCGGCTGCACGTCGACGCGGCCTACGGCGGCTTCTACGCGCTGCTCGGCGGGGCGCCCTTCGCGGCGATCGCCGCCTGCGACAGCGTGGTCGTCGACCCGCACAAGCACGGGCTGCAGCCCTACGGGTGCGGCGCGGTGCTGTTCGCCGACCCCGCGGTCGGGCGCCTGTACAAGCACGACTCGCCCTACACGTACTTCTCCTCCGACGAGCTGCACCTCGGTGAGATCTCGCTGGAGTGCTCGCGCGCGGGCGCCGCGGCCGCGGGTCTGTGGCTGACGCTGCAGGTCTTCCCGCTGGTCGCCGACGGCGGGCTGGGCGCGATGCTCGCCGCCTGCCGGCGGGCCGCGCTGGACCTGGCCGATCGGTTGCGCGACGACGACGCGCTCGCGCTGGTGGTCGAGCCCGAGCTGGACATCGTCTGCTACCACCCGCGCCGGGCGTCGCTGTCGCAGATCGACGCGGCCGGCGAGGCGATGCTGGCCGCCGGGATGGCCGATCCCGAGGACCCGGTGTACCTGTCGACGCTGCGCCTGTCGGCGGACATGTTCGGCGCCGACGTGGCGCGCGACGCCGACGGCGCGCGGGTGCTGCGCAGCGTGCTGATGAAGCCCGAGCACGAGCTGGCGATCGACTGGCTGCACGCGCGGCTGCGCGGGCTCGCGTTGGCCGTCTGACGCAGGGGGGGGCGAGTTCTCACGCGCGCCCACCTAGGGCGGGCATGAGCGACGCCTTCACCCTCCTGGTCGTCGAGGACGACGAAGCGACACGGACGTTCCTCGCCGACAACCTCACGGCCGACGGGTTCGACCTGCTGGTCGCCGACTGCGCCCGCGACGGCCTGCGCCTGATCGAGCAGAAGTTCCCCGACCTCGTGCTGGTCGACGTGAACCTGCCCGACGGATCCGGCCTGGAGCTGATCAGCCGCGTGCGGACCGCCGACCTGGCCGCCGGGCGCATCGAGGCGGCCACGCCGATGATGGTGCTCAGCGGCCGCGCCGCCGAGCTGGACCTGCTGCGCGGCTTCGAGAAGGGGGCCGATGACTACCTGATAAAGCCGTTCTCCTACCCGGAGCTGCGCGCGCGGGTGCAGGCGCTGCTGCGGCGCACGCAGGGGCGGCGCGCTCAGGGGCGCTGGCGGGTGGGCGGGCTGGTGGTCGACACCACCGCGCGGGCCGCGCATCTGCACGGCGATCGCGTCGGCCTGTCGCAGAAGGAGTTCGCGCTGCTGAAGATGCTGGCCGCCGATCCCTACCGGGTGTTCACCAAGGGCGAGCTGCTGCGCACGATCTGGGGCCACGAGCGGCTCGGGACGACGCGCACGCTGGACTCGCACGCCTGCCGGCTGCGCAACAAGCTCGGCGAGCGCGGGCGGCCCGGGGAGGACTGGATCGTCAACGTGTGGGGCGTCGGCTACCGGCTGCTCGACCTGCAGATGGCGGAGGCGGCGTGATGCTCGCGTTGGCCATCACCACGCTGGCGCTCGTCGTGGCCGTGGCCTGCTGCGCGCGGCTGCTGTGGCGCCTGGAGCGGATCGCGCGGGCCACGCACGAGCTGCGGGCACCGCTGTGCGCGGCTCGGCTGGGCCTGCACGCCGCCGGGCGCCAAGGCGGCTGGACGCGGCTGGCGCCGGTCGACCACGAGCTGGACCGGACCGCGCTGGCGCTCGACGACCTGGAGGCGGCGCGGACCGGACGGCGACCGGGCTCGCTGCGCGGCGAGGTCGTCGCCGCCGACCTGCTGGAGCGCGTGCGCGCGAGCTGGGCGCCGCTGGCCTGGCCGACGCAGCGCGAGCTGCGCGTCGAGTCGGCGGTCGCCGCCACCGTCGAGGGCGACGGGCGTCGCCTGGCCCAGGCGCTCGGAGCGCTGGTCGGCAACGCGCTGGAGCACGGCTCCGGCCCGGTCGTGCTCAGCGCGCGCTCGTGGGCCGGGCGCGTGCGCTTCGAGGTGGCCGACGACGGCGCCGGCCCGGCGCAGCCGCTGGGCCGGCTCGTGCGCGGGCGGCGCGCAGGACGCGGGGCGCGCGGTCGGGGCCTGGCCATCGCCGCGCGCATCGCCCGCGACCACGGCGGGCACATCGCCCGCGAGCCGGGCGGCGGCTGCCGGATGGTGATCGACGTCCCGGCCCGCGGCGCCGGACGGCCGTCGGCGCGGCGCGACCTGCTCCAGGTGATCGCGGCGCCGCTGGATGGCGTGCTGGCCGGCGGGGCCCGCCGATGAACCGGCGCCGCCGAGCGATCCTCCTGGCCGGCCTGGCCCTGCTGCTGGCCGCGCTGGCCGCGTCGGACATCTCCGGGCGCGAGCGCGCGCTGGAGCGGCGGGTGGGGCCGTTGGTGGACGTCGTCGTCGCGGGCCGCGCGTTGGACGCCGACCGGCCGCTGCAGGCCGCCGACCTGGCCGTCCGCCGGGTGCCGGCCCGCTTCGCTCCCGCCGGTGCGGTCGCCCGGCCCAGCGATCTGATCGGGCTGAAGCTCGCCGCTCCGCTGGCCCAGGGCGCGGACCTGACGCCCGCGGCGATCGACCACGGCGAGGACGTCGCGCCGGGCGCGCCCGTGCGGCCGGGCCAGCGCGTGGTCGACGTGGTCGCCACCGGCACCGCCGGCGCGATCCTGCCGGGCAGCCGGGTCGACGTGCTGGTCACGCGCGAGCGCAGCGATGCCGCCGCCGGCCGGACCACGCTGGCGCTGGAGGACGTCGAGGTGATCGGCGTGCGCGCGGTGCCGGCGCCGAGCAGCGAGCCGGCCACACCGCGCGTCGCCGCCGCCCTGCGCGTCACGCTGCGCCAAGCGGTCTACCTGGCCGCGGCGCAGTCCTTCGCGCGCGAGCTGCGCCTGCTGCCCCGCGCCGCCGGCGACCGTCGCCACATCAAGGGCGCCCTGGAGGTTCGCGAGACGCTGTAAGGCGACAGGCCGTCCGGTCGAGGACGGCCGCGCGCCTGAGAGGATGGGCGGTCGCATGCGCCGCCTTGTCCTGCTCACCAGCGCGATCGTGCTCGTCGACACGCTGTTCTACTCGGTCGTCGCGCCGCTGCTGCCGCACTACGTCGACACGCTGGGCCTGTCGGACGCATCGGCCGGGCTGCTCGCGGCGGCCTATCCGGCGGGAACGCTGCTGGGGTCGATCCCGGCGGGCCTGGTGGCCGCGCGGTTCGGCGCCCGGCGCACCGTGCTGGTCGCGCTGACCTTCCTGGCCGTGTCCAGCCTGGTGTTCGGGTTCGCGCAGAACATCGTCCTGCTCGACGCCGCGCGGCTGGTGCAGGGCTTCGCCGGCGCCTTCACCTGGGCCGGCTCGCTGACCTGGCTGGTCGGGGCCACGCCGCCCGAGCGCCGCGGTGAGCTGATCGGCACCGTGCTCGGCGCCGCGGTCGGCGGCAGCCTGCTCGGGCCCGTGGTCGGTTCGGTCGCCGAGATCACCGGGCCCGAGGTCGTGTTCAGCTCGGTCGTGGTGATCGCGCTGGCGCTGGCCGCGTGGGCGCTGCGCACGCCGCCGCCCCCCGCCGCGTCCGCGCCCCAGCCGCTGGGCGACATCGCCCGGGCCGTCATCCAGCCGGCCGTGCTCCTGGGCATGTGGCTGGTGGCGCTGCCCGCGACCGCATTCGGCGTGATCGCGGTGGTCGGCGCGCTGCGGCTCGACGATCTCGGTGCCAGCGGCGTGGTGGTGGGCGCCGCCTTCCTGGTCGGCGCCGCGGCCGAGGCGACGATGTCGCCCTGGGTCGGTCGCCTGTCGGATCGTCGCGGCCGCTTCGTGCCGATCCGCGCCGGCCTGCTGGCCTGCGCGATCGCGCTCGTGCTGTTCACGCTGCCCGACCAGATCGCGCCGCTGGCCATCGCGATGGTCGCGGTGACCGCGGCGCTGGCGCTGTTCTGGGGGCCGGCGATCGCGCTGCTGGCCGACGCCACGGAGGCCGTCGGCCTGCACCTGGCCATCGGGTTCGCCTTCGTCAACCTGGCCTGGGCCTCCGGTCAGGTCGTGGGCTCAGCGGCCGGCGGCGCGCTGGCCGATCACGCCGGCGACGCGGTCGCGCCGCTGCTGGTCGCCGGGCTGGCCGTCGTCACGCTGGGCGTCACGGTGCGGGCCCGACGGCCCGCCCCGGTCAGCGGCTCGGCCCGTTAGCCGGCGGGTTGCGCACGCCGACCAGCACGGTGCTGCCGACGGCGATGCAGCGGTTGATGCTCTCGCAGCCGAAGCCCGACAGCACCGGTGAGGCGCGCAGGTCGCCGATGCGGTCGTAGGAGAAGTCGGCCCAGTTGTTCGTCGTGGAGGCGACGATCGACTGCGTGCCCTGGGCGCCGCCGACCAGGCAGAAGCCGGCCGCCGGACAGCTGGCGGAGGTGTAGAGCGGCTTGGTGGCCGGCTCGCCCGGCTTGGGCTTGCCGACGACGGTGAACTCGCGCCAGTCCATCAGCCCGTTGCCGTCGCCGGTGGTGGTCAGGACCATGCCGTTGACGCCGGCCGCGGTGCACTGCGAGCCCTCGGGACTGCAGGCCACGGCGTTGATGATGTTGTCGGCGTCGGCGTTGGTGTAGCGCCAGTCCCAGTGGGGGCGGCCGGCGGCGTCCTGGGTCATCGTGCCGAGCAGGATCAGGTCCTTGATGGGCACGATGCAGGTCACCGGGTTCGTGCGCTCGGGGATGCAGGCCATCGCGCTCGGGCGCACCTTCGGGAAGGCGTTGGAGCCCCATTGCGTCAGGCCGCCGTCGAACGTCGTGTAGACGACGGACTCGTTGACGGCGACGCACAGGTTGTCGGTGACGCACTGCTGGGTCTCCGAGCCGGTCGCCGACTGGACCGGGCCGAAGCGTGGGCGGAAGGCGTCGAAGTCGGTCGTGTAGAGGCCCTCGAACTGCCCGAAGATCAGGCAGGTCGACAGCTCCGTGCACTTGACGGACTTCGTGTTGAAGGCGCCGCGGTCGGCGATCGGCAGCGTCCACAGCTCGCCGCCGGTGCGCGACAGGCCCACGTTCTCCGTGCCGCCGGCCACGCACGTCGGGCTGAGCGCGGCGGAGCACTGCGCGACGTCGAACTTCGCCACCTCGTTGACGCGCAGGAAGCGCCCGCCGAGGTCGAACGTCGCATACCAGGCGGCCATCTTGCCGACGCCCACGCAGGTGGTCTGGAAGCATCCGAGGTGGCCGATGATCAGCGGGACCGGGCGGCGCACCCAGTTCGGCGTCGGGTCGGTCAGCGCGTCGCTGCGCAGCGCCAGACCGTCGCCGGTCAGGCCCACGCAGCTGCCCTCGATCGGGCAGGACAGCGACTTGATCGTGAGCTTCTTGAGCTCGGGGTTCGTGCGGAACGGCACCGCGGTGCCCCACGTCTTCGTGGCGATGTTCAGCAGCGCGTAGTAGCCGACGCCACCGGTGCCGACGCAGCGCGTGGCGCTGTCGCAGGCCAGCGCCGCGAAGCGCCGCTGGATGCGGGCCGGCGTCTTCAGCGGGGTCACGGTGGTGCCCTGGAGCAGGACGCTGCTGGGCACGGTGTCGCCGCCCGCGGCCACGCAGGCCGCCTCGCTGGCGCAGGCCACCTCGGTGAACGAGCTGGTCGCGGGTGCGGTCTTGGGCAGCGGCACGGCCGACCAGGTCTGACCGTCGTCGGTCGAGCGCCAGACGTCGCCCTGCACGCCGGCCACGTAACAGACGTGGGTGTCGAGCGTGGCCTCACCCGGATCACAGCCGATCGCGCTGGCGAACGCGGTCGTGTGCGGCGCCTGCGGGGGCAGCGGGCCGGCCGGCGCCCACGTCTCGCCGCCGTCGAGGCTGCGGTAGATCGCCGAGCCGGTGATGTCGCTCGGGTTGGCCGGGCTGGCGATCGCGATGCAGCTGAGCTCCGAGCAGCTCACGTCGACGAAGTCGACGGGCGCGTCGGGCTGCTTGGGGTTGGAGATGTCGACGAAGGTCCAGGCCAGCGGGATCTCGTCGGTCGCCGGCGAGCGCAGGACGGCGCCGCCCTGACCGACGGCCACGCACGAGTTGGCCCGGAAGCAGGACGTGGCCATCAGCTCGGGGCCGTAGTTGGTCCAGCTGAAGCCGCTGGGGACCTCGTCGGCCATGGCGGGCGTGGCGAAGGAGGCCAGCGCAGCGACAACGAGTGCTGCGGCGATCGCCACCGTGCGATGTGCGCGTTTCCGTACGATGATCGGTAACATAGTGGAAGTGGACGCAAGCTGCATAGGCCAGGCCAGGATGGCGCGCCGAATGGTCATCGCGGGCCTGATGCTCGCGGCGACCGCGATCGTGGCCGCGCCGGCTCACGCCGCCGGGGAGCGTATACGCGTCGAGGGCATCAAGGTGGAGCCCACCAAGACGGGGGCCACGGTCACCGCCACCGTGGCCTGGATCGACTCGGGAACGGACGCGGCGCGCATCACCCAGGGCGACCTGCGCCTCGTCGCGGTGACCGAGCAGGGCCATCTGCCCACGGTGCTGGCCACCAAGCGCCAGGACCTGACCAGCGGCAGCCGCACGCGCGACGTCGAGCTGACCGTCGACGCCGACGGGCTGGCCGCGATGGGCACCGGGAACCGCGTCGTGCTGACCGCCAGCCAGCACCCGCCGTACACCGGCCTGCTCACGCAGCCGACCTACGTGAAGGTCGGCCAGGTGCAGGCCTACGGGTCGCCGCAGCCCCACATCGGCACCGACGACTGCTCGGCCACCCCGATCCAGCCGGGCGCCAAGCTCCAGTACTGCGACCTGACCGGCGCCTACCTCGACCACGCGAAGGTCTCCCAGCACGACCTGACCGGCGGCAGCGCGCGCATGGAGCGCGCCGATCTGACCGGCGCGACGCTGCAGGACGCGTTCCTGTCCGGCGCGAGCCTCGCCGGCGGCCGGGCCAACGGCGCCGACATGCGCCGCGCCAACCTCGACAACCTGTCGCTGGCCGGGGCGGAGGCGACCGAGCTCAACGCCGCGGGCGCGCAGAGCGACCAGGACTCCAAGGACACGGCGGCCAACTTCTTCGGCACCAAGCTGACCGGTGCCGATCTGAGCAACACGCACTTCAACGGCGTCTCGATCGACCACGCGCGTCTCAACGGGGTCAAGGCCACCGACGCCGTGTGGATCGCGCTGGACGGCCAGGCCGCGACCTTCCGCGACGCCAACCTGAGCCGCACGCAGCTGCCCCAGGCCAACCTGGACTTCGCCGACTTCACCAACGCCAAGCTGCGCCAGACCACCGGCATCACCGACGGGACGCTGCAGTGGAGCTACCTGTGCAACACGACGCTCCCGTCCGGGTCGACGGCCGATCCGCAGCGCGACTGCCGCAGCGCGGTCGAGGCGCCGACCAAGCCGATCGACAACCCCGAGCGCGCCACGCCGTACGTCGCGGTGACCGACGCGTCGCTGGGCGATGGGCCGGGCGCGCGCACGGTGAAGGCGAAGATCACCTGGGACGCGCAGTCCGCGGGCACGCGCCAGATGCGCCTGGGCGACCTGCGGCTGGTGGCCATCGACGGGACGACCGGCGTGCCCACCGTGCTGCGCAAGCTGCCGGTCGCCGACGTGAGCACGCCGACGGTGATCGGTCCCAGCGCGACGGACATCACGATCTCCGACCCGGACAAGCTCGCCGCGATGCGGCCGGGCAACCGGGTCGTGCTGACCGCCACGCAGCATCAGGCGTTCGCCACCGGCGGTGGCCACACGACGATCAGCTACGTGACCGTGGCGACGCTGCAGAAGGGGCCCGGGCGCGGGCGCGTGGGCCGGTTCGACTGCTCCCGCGTGGCGCTGGACGCCGATTCGGTGCGGCCGCTGGACTCCTGCGACCTGGCCGGCGCCACGCTGACCACCGCCGACCTGCACACGCGGTCGATGCGCTTCGCCGACCTGACGGGATCGGCCTTCCAGCGCGGCAGCCTCGACGCCGTCCTGCTCGACGGCGCGGCGCTGGGCGGGCTGGACGCCGACACGGCGGATCTGACCGACGTCACCGCGGTCACGGCGTGGGCGCCGCAGCTGTCGATGCCCAACGGCACGCTGGACAACAGCATCATGCGCGCGCGCAACCTCAACGACGCCGACTTCTCGGGCACCACGATCTCGGGCACGCGCGTGGCCACGACGACGACGTTCGCCACGGCGCCGCTGCGCCGGGCGCTGTTCACCGGGGCCGACATCGTGCACGAGGACTTCGCGCTGGCCGATCTGGCCGGCGCGGACTTCCGCGACGTCACCGCCGAGGACCACACCTCGCTGTTCTTGGCCAACCTCACGCGCGCCGACATGAGCGGCTCCAACTGGGACCCCACGGACGAAGAGGGCCTGATCCCGTGGATGTGGTCGACGCTGTGCGAGACGCAGATGCCCGAGAGCCCGACGGGCATCAGCGGCGATCGCGACTGCCCCCGCTGAGGGGGGCGAGTTTCCGGTGACGCCCGCCTAGTGCGGGCATGGACGACCCACTTCTGCGATTGGCCGATCGGCTGCGCGAGCGGCTGATCCGGTCGGCCGGCGGCGGCGCCGGCGAGGACCTGCACGCGCGCATCCGGGCGCTGGTGGAGACCGAGGCGGCGCTGTTGGACGCCGATGCGCGCGAACGGCTGGTGGCGCTGGTGGCCGAGCGCTCGTTCGGGCTGGGTCCGTTGGAGCCGCTGTTGGCCGATCCCTCGGTGGACGAGGTGATGGTCAACGGGGTGGGTGGGGACGTCTCGGTGTGGGTCGAGCGGCGCGGGCGGATCGAGCCCACGGACGTGCGCTTCGACGGCGTGGCCGAGCTGCGTCACGCGATCGAGCGGATCCTGGCGCCGTTGGGCCGGCGGGTCGACGAGGCCGAGCCGCTGTGCGACGCGCGGCTGCCCGACGGATCGCGGGTCAACGTGGTGATCGCGCCGCTCGCGCTGGAAGGGCCGGTGCTGACCATCCGGCGGTTTCGCCGCCGCGGGTTCACGCCGGACGAGCTCGTGCAGCTGGGCACGTGGACAGCGCCCCTGCACGACGTGCTCGAGCGTGCCGTCGGTGCGCGCTGCAACGTGCTGGTCAGCGGCGGGACCGGCTCGGGCAAGACGACGACGCTCAACGCGCTGTCGTCCTTCATCGGCGCCGACGAGCGCGTGGTGACGATCGAAGACGCGGCCGAGCTGCGCCTGCAGCAGCCGCACGTCGTGCGCCTCGAGGCCCGGCCGGCGGGCGTCGAGGGGCGGGGCGAGGTGACGATCCGCCGTCTGGTCCGCAACGCGTTGCGGATGCGGCCCGACCGGATCGTGGTCGGCGAGGTGCGCGGGCCGGAGGCGCTGGACATGCTCCAGGCGATGGCCTCCGGCCACGACGGCTCGCTGTCGACGGTGCACGCGGGCTCGGCCGAGGAGGCGCTGCGGCGCGTGGAGACGCTGGCGCTGATGGCCGAGCTCGGTCTCCCGCTTGCGGCGATCCGCGAGCAGATCGCCGCCGCCGTGGACCTCGTCGTCCACCAGGCCCGCCAGCGCGACGGCTCCCGGCGCGTGGTGTCGGTGTGCGAGGTGGTGCGGGTGGCGTCGGGCCCGGCGACCCGCGAGCTGTACGCCGTGCGCGAGGGGCGGCCGGTGTGGCGCGGGGCGTTGAGCGACGCGTTGGCGTCGCGGCTGGAGGCGGCGGCCTGATGAGCCGCGCGGTGCTCCTGGCTGCGGCGGCGGGCGCCGCCGGCGTGTTCGCCGGGTGGGAGCTGGTCGGCGTCCTGGCCGACGGCAGCGGCAGCCGGTGGGTCGGGCGCCTGTTGGGCCCGCTGCGCCGGGCGGGCGCTCTGGGCCTCGCCCCGACCGCGGGCGAGCGGCGCCGGCTGGCGGTGGTCGCGGCCGGCTGCCTGTGCGCCGCCGGGTGGCTGGTCGCCGGACCGGTGTTTGCCCTGGTGCTCGGCGCGGCCGGGCCGCTGGCCGCGGGCGGGCTGGTGCGGATGCGGCGCGCGCGCTGGCGGGCACGGCTGTCGGACCAGGCGCCGCTCGTCGCGCGGGCGGTGGGCGACGCCCTGTCGGGCGGCCATTCGATCCGGGGCGCGATCGCCGAGGCGGCGCGTGGGGGCGGGGTGCCCGCGCCCGCCGGACGCGAGCTGCTGGCCACCGTCCACGCGATGGACCTGGGCCAGGACACCGATGTGGCGCTGGAGCGGCTCCGCCAGCGCGTGCGCTCGCCGGCCTACGACCTGCTGATCGCCGCGGTGCTGCTGCAGCGGGAGGCCGGCGGCGACCTGGCCGGGCTGCTGCGCGAGATCGCGGGCGCGCTGGAGGGCGCGGCCCGGGCGGCCCGCGACGCGCGCACGGCGACGGCGCAGGCCCGCTTCACCGGGATGCTCGTCGCGGGGCTGCCGCTCGGGGCGCTGGCCCTGGGCGAGCTGGCCGACCCTGGTTCGCTGGTCGCCCTGCTGAGCGCCCCGATCACCGCGGTGATGGTGGTCGCGGCGATGGTGCTGCAGGCCGCTGGGCTGCTGACCATCCGCCGGCTGTCGCGGGTGACGCGATGAGCCGGGCGATGCTGCTGGCGCTCGCGGCGGTGCCGGTCGCGGTGCTCGCCGCGCGGGACGTGCTGGCCTGGGCCGGCGAGGCATCGGCGCAGCGACGCGCCCGGCGCGGGCCCCAGGCGCGCCGGCGGCCGCTGATCCGGCTGCTGGCCGGCGTGGGCCGCCGGCTCGGCGTGCTGCCCGCGCCCGAGGACCTGTCCGCGCGCCTGGCCGCGGCCGGTCGGCCACTGGGGCTGGAGCCGACCGAGCTGATGGCGATCAAGGGCGGCGCGGCCGTGGCGGCGCTGGCGCTGATGCTCCCGATCCTGACCGCGCTGCCGGCCCGCCTGGCCGTCGTCGTCGCCGCGGCCGCGCTGGCCGGCGGGTACCTGACGCCGGACCTGTGGTTGCGGCGGCGCACCCGCGCGCGCGTGCGGGCGATCGAGGGCGAGCTGGCCGGCGTGCTCGATCTGCTGCGGGTGTGCGTCGAGGCGGGGCTGTCGGTGTCGCGCGCCGCGCGCGAGGTCGGGGTCCGTCACGGCGGCGTGCTGGCCGACGAGCTGCGGCGCGTCGCCGCGCTCAGCGACCTGGGCGTCCCGCGGGCGGACGCGCTGGCGCAACTGGCCGCGGCCGCGCCGACGCCGGCGGTCGGCGCGTTGGTCGCGGCGATCGGGCGCAGCGAGCGGCACGGCGCGCCGCTGGCCCCGGCGCTGACGGCGCTGGCCGCCGACGCGCGCTCCGAGCACGCCCGCGCGCTGGCCGAGGGCTCGGCGCGGGCGGCGCCGAAGATCCAACTGACGGTGGCGCTGCTGCTGGTGCCCGCGGTGCTGCTGCTCGTCGGAGCGGTCGTGCTCCGCGAGACCGGGGTGGGGTAGGGGGCCGCGCGTGGCACGGCCCCCGCCACCGTTACTTCAGGGTGACCACCAGGGTCGTGAGCTGCGTCGAGCCCTCGCGCGTGGTGCCCGAGGCGATCGTCGAGATCTTGTTGAGGGCCGCGACGACCTGACGGACGTTCGGGTCGTCGGTGGGCACGAGGCCGCCGATCAGCGCGCTGACCGCCCCGACGTCCAGGAAGAACGCCGGCTTGGTCTCGCCCAGGGCGGCCGCGGCGGTCTTGTAGGCCGCGCTGTCGCCCAGCGTCGAGGAGGGCGAGAGCGCCGCCTCGACCGTCTGGGCGCCGATCCCCAGCACGAACTTGTCGCCGCCGACGGCGGCGATGATCGGGAACGGCAGGCTCGGCGACTCGATCTGGAAGCCGTCGTCGGCCCCGGCCACGCCGGACAGCGGGCTGACCTTCAGGCCGGTGGTGATCTGCGGGAGCAGGCCGGACAGCTTCGTCAGCGCCTGCTTCGTCTTGGCCGGATCCGTCGTCTGCACCACGAGCGCGCCGCCGATGTCGGTGATCGTCGTGCCGCGGGCGAACAGGCCGCCGTTGCCCATCCAGCTCAACAGGTCGTCCTCGATGTCGATCCCCAGCGCCTGCTCGGCGGCCTGGATCTGCCCCTCGACGTCCTGGCCCGAGACCGACGCGGCCGACAGGCCCTGGGTCATCGCGGTGCGCAGGGTCTCGCCGATGCGGGGGAGCCCGATGCCCAGCCACGCGTCACCGGGCAGCGCGGTCAGCGCCGTGTTGGCCGCTCCGTCGTCGGTGCCGCTGCCCTCGGGCAGGCCCGTCGTCGCGACCTGGACGGTGATCTTGTCCTGGCCGGGGCTGAGCTTGAGCACGGTCGACTTGCCGCCGTACTGCGACAGCTGCTGACGGATCTGGCCCAGCTGCGCCGCCGGGATCCCGCCCGAGCGGCCCAGCGCGTTGAGCACACCCTCCGTCGAGACGTAGGCCGTGGCCAGCGCGTCGTCGGCGTTGATCGTGTCCAGGCCCTTCTGGTAGTCCGCGTTGTCGGCGATCGTCTCGACGTCGTCGCCCTTGACGGTGTCGACGACGGTGCGGAACGCGCGCTCGGTGCCCGAGACGGCGTAGTCGCCGACGACGCCGTCGACGCTGCCGCCGTCGTCGAACCAGTAGTCGACGTCCTTGTAGGACCCCTTCTTCTTGCCGTCCTTGTCCAGCGAGTCCAGCGCCTTGCCGGGATCGGTGGTCGACATCACCAGCGCGGCGTCCGGCTCGCCCGTGAACGAGGTCACGAAGACGCCGGCGCGCGAGCCGATCCACTCCTTGATCTTGTCGACGTTCTCGTCGCGCGTGGTGCTCGACTTCAGGAACTTGTCGATGTCGGCGGCCGGGTCGTTGACGCCGAGCTTCTTCAACACCGCTTCGGTGTTGGCCTTGAGGTCGCCGTCGGGAGCGACGGTCACCTGGGCGTAGATCGGAGCGCTGGCCGGGACGGCCTGGGCGGGATCGGGGTCCTTGTCGCTGCTGCTGCCGCAGGCGACGAGGCCAAGGCTGAGCGCGCCGATACCGGCGGTCAGCGCCAGCGCGCGCCTGCCGCGCGCGCGGGTGAGGGTGGGCATGTGAAGTCTTTCCTCCTGAGGGTGTGCCGCGACAACTCTAAAGCGCATCGGCCGGACGGAACACCGGTCGAACTGCAACCCGCCGTGCAGCCGCTCGTTCTGCACGCGCCGTTGCCGGATTTCTCGTATCGGCCTCCCACTCCGACCCACCGCGGAATCCCCAGCGCACATCGGCGTTTTGTCCGCCCCGGGGGGTGATGGGGGAACCTGAGTGGGGGAATGTGGGCAAGATGAGTTGCGGAGTGGAGGAAAGTGGGATACAACGCCGTCAGCGGACCGGGCTGCAGGAGCTCCTCCCACTCCTGCAGCCCGGCCCGGAATTCCTTCCTTCGCCGATGAGCGCTTTGACCCTTGACCTTCCGCGGCACCTTCGACTACTCGCTGGATGCGAAGAACCGGCTCACCGTGCCGGCGCGCTTCCGGGCGGCGTTGAGCGACGGGACCGTGCTGGCCAAGCGCGTCGCGGGCTGCGTGGCGGTGTGGCGTCCAGATGACTACGACGCGTACATGCAAGCCGCGCTCGAGCGCTTCCATCCCATGTCGCCCGAGGCGGAGCAGCTCGAGCGCTTCTTCTCGGCCAACTCCCACGACACCGAGCTGGACGCCGCCGGCCGCATCGGACTCCCCGCGTTCCTCCTCGAGCACGCCGGACTGGGCAAAGAGGTCGTCGTCACCGGCGCCGGTCGCTGCCTGGAAGTCTGGGACCGGGCTGCTTGGCAGGCCTACAACGAGCAGCTCACGCAATCCGTGGCCGACATCACCTCGCGCCTTGGCGATGCTGGCTGAGATGGCCGCACCGCACATCCCCGTCCTGCTGCACGAGGCGCTGGAGTACCTGGCGCCGCGCGCCGGGGACACGGTCGTCGACGCGACGTTCGGGGCCGGCGGCCACTCGCGCGCCCTGGCCCAGCGCCTCGGCGCCGAGGGCACGCTGATCGCCATCGATCGCGACCCGACCGCGCAGGAGCGCTTCGACGAGCTGGCCGACGAGGTCGCCTGCCAGACCCGCTTCGTGCGCGCCGACTTCGCCACCGCGCTGGAGGACCTGGTCGCCGAGGGCGTACGGGCCGACTGCGTCCTGCTCGACCTCGGCGTCTCCTCGATGCAGGTCGACACCTGGGAGCGCGGCTTCTCCTACTCCTACGACGCGCCGCTGGACATGCGGATGGACACCAGCCAGGAGCTGGACGCGCGCGAGGTGGTCAACACGTGGGACGAGCGGCGGCTGAAGGCCGTGCTGCGCGAGTTCGGCGAGGAGCGCTACGCCGGCCAGATCGCCCGGCGCATCGTGCGGGCGCGCGAGCAGGCCCCGCTGGAGACGACCCACGAGCTCGTCGAGGTGATCAAGGCCGCCGTGCCCGCGCCCGCCCGCTTCGCCGGCGGCCATCCCGCCAAGCGCTCCTTCCAGGCCATCCGCATCGCGGTCAACGGCGAGCTCGAGCAGATCGACCGTGCGCTCCCGGCCGCCTGGGCGCTGCTGGCCGAAAACGGCCGGTTTGCAGGGATCTCCTTCCACTCTCTCGAAGACCGCCGCGTGAAGCGCTTCCTGGCCGAGCGCGCGCGGGGGTGCATCTGCCCGCCCGATCTCCCGGTGTGTGCCTGCGGGCAGACCGCCGAGGCGGCGCTGTTGACGCGTCGCTCCGTGGTGCCCGGCGCCGACGAGATCGCCGACAACCCGCGGGCCGCCTCGGCGCGTCTGCGGGCCGCCCGCAAGCTGCGACCTGAGGAGCGGGCATGACTCCGCCAAGTGCTTCCACGAGCCACGCCCGTTCGACCGGACATGCGCGCACGCCCACGCGCCGGGGCATCTCCCCGCGCGGCCCCCGGCGCGTGTCCGGTCCCGCACGCCCGACGCGGCCGCAGCGCATGCAGGGCGGCGCGATCGCGCTTCCGGCGCCCTCGCACACCCCGCTCGCGCACCGCCTGGGCGCGATCTCCGAGTCGCGGTCGCTGGACCGCCTGCTGCGCAGCCGCGGCTGGATCGCGCTGCTGGGCATCCTGCTGATCGGCCTGGTCTTCATGCAGGTCTCGCTGCTCAAGCTCAACGCGGGCATGGGCGCCGACGTCGAGCGGTCCGCCGCGCTGGAGCGCGGCAACGCGATGATGCAGGCCGAGGTCTCCAAGCTCGAGTCCAACGACCGCATCCAGCAGAAGGCGCTGGAGAGCGGCATGGTGCTGCCGCCGTCCGACAACGTCCGCTACCTGGGCAACGACGGCAAGCGCATCGGCGGCGCCGCTGCGGCGGCGATGCCCTCCCAGGGCGAGGCGTCGACCGCGCTGCTGCCCACGCTTCCGGCCACGTCGACCCCGGACGGCGTCACGGCTCCGACGACCGACACCACGGGCACGACGGCGGCCGCGCCGCAGACCACCTCCAGCGTCCCCAACGCCGCGCAGGCCGCTGCCCAGGCCCAGGTCGACGCCGCCGCGCAGCAAGCGGCCGCCGCCGCGGCCGCCGCGGCCGCGACCCCCGCGCCGGTGGTGGCCGACACGACCGCCGCCGCCACGACGGGCGCCGTCGCCGCGACCCAGACGACCACGCCGCCCGCCGCCGCCGCAGCCGCTCCGACGACGGCCGCCACCGGTGCGGCGACCGTCGGAGGGGTCACCCCGGGGGGTTGATTCGACATGGGCCTGACGGACCGGCGCATCGGGCTGCTCTTCGCGGTCTTCCTCGGCCTCCTCGCGCTGGCCGGGCTGCGCTCCGCGTTCCTGGGCACCGTCAAGGCCAGCGGCCTCAAGCACGCGGCCGCGACCCAGCAGGTGCAGACCGTCACGGTGCCCGCGCGTCGCGGCGGCATCGTCGATCGCGACAACGTCCAACTGGCGGTGTCCGAGCCGGCCGACGACATCTCCGCGACGCCGTACCTGGTCGAGGACCCCTCCAAGGCGGCCGAGCAGATCTCCAAGATCCTCGGGATCGACCGCGGCGAGCTGCTCGACAAGCTCTCGCGCAAGGACACCGGGTTCGTCTACATCGACCGCGGCGTGCCGGCCGACATCGCGGCCAAGGTCCAGAAGCTGGACCTCGCGGGCATCGACTTCATCTCCACCAGCCGCCGCACCTACCCGCGCTCCTGGCTGGCCTCGCAGGTGCTCGGCTCGGTCGGCATCGACGGCACCGGCCTGTCGGGGCTGGAGTACGAGGAGAACGACGTCCTGCGCGGCTACGACGGCAAGCGCCGCCTGACCAAGGACGCGATCGGGCAGCCGATCGGCGTCCAGGACGAGGTCGAGGCGCGCCCCGGGCGCACGCTGAAGCTGACCATCGACGCCGCGATCCAGTCCAAGGCCGAGGCGGTCCTGGGCGGCGTCGGGCAGGTCTACCAGCCCAAGCGCGCGTCGGCGATCGTCATGAACCCCGAGACGGGCGAGGTGCTGGCGCTGGCCAACTGGCCGCGCGTGGACGCCAACGACCCGTCCGGCGCGCCCGACTACGCCCAGCAGAACACGGCGACCGGCGTGACCTACGAGCCGGGCTCGACCTTCAAGGCCTTCACGGTGGCCGGCGCGATCGAGGACGGCAAGGTCACGCCAGAGACCTCGTTCAACCTCCCGCCGACCATCCAGGTGGCCGACCGGACGATCGGCGAGTCCCACGACCGCGGCTACGCGACGATGACCACGGCCCAGATCCTGGCCCAGTCCAGCAACGTCGGCGCGGTCACGATCGGCCTGCGCGAGGGCAAGACCCGCTTCGACCACTGGGTGCGCGAGTTCGGCTTCGGCCAGCCCACCGGCGTCCAGCTCCCGGGCGAGGAGCGCGGCATCGTGCCCACGCCCGAGCAGTACTCGGGCTCCTCGATGGGCAACCTGCCGATCGGCCAGGGCCTGGCGGTCACGCCGATGCAGATCGCCACGGCCTACTCGGCGATCGCCAACGGCGGCATCCTGCGCCAGCCGCGGATCGTCAAGTCGGTCGGCGGCCAGGACGTGGCCGAGCCGCGCGGCAAGCGGATCATCTCCGCGCACACGGCCACCGAGATCCGCCAGATGCTGCAGGGCGTGCTCAGCCCCGACGGCACCGCCTCGGAGGTGTCGGTCCCCGGCTACCAGCTGGCGGGCAAGACCGGCACGGCCAACAAGGTCGATCCCGAGACCGGTGAGTACTCCAAGGAGAACTACATCGCCTCGTTCGTGGGCTTCGCGCCCGCCGACGATCCCAAGCTGCTGTGCGCGATCATGGTCGACGAGCCCCACGGCGACATCTACGGTGGCGCCGTCGCCGCACCGGCGTTCGGTCAGATCATGGCCTTCGCCCTTCCATACCTGCGCATCGCTCCCAAGTAGGGCATGGGGTGGCGACGGCGGCCCCGACGGCGCAGGGTGGGCATGGAGTCCCTGCCGCCGGAGGCGGGCCCCCAATAGGGTTTCGGCGTATGCGGCTGGGAGACCTCGTCGATACGCCTCTCGCTCCCGAAGCGGCGGCGGTCGAGATCACCAACCTCGCCTTCGACAACCGCGAGGCCGGTCCGGGGACCCTGTTCTTCGCCGTTCCCGGGTTCACCACCGACGGCCACGACTTCGCGCCCGACGCGGTGGAGCGGGGCGCCTGCGCGATCGTGGTCGAGCGCCCGCTGGAGCTGCTGGTGCCGCAGATCGAGGTCCCCGACGCCCGCGCCGCGATGGCCCCGGTGGCCGCCCGCTTCCACGGCGACCCGACCGCCGCGCTGGCCGTCGTCGGCGTCACCGGCACGAACGGCAAGACCACCTCGTGCTTCCTGATCCGCGAGCTGCTGGAGGCCGGGCGCGTGCCGACCGCGCTGCTGGGCACGGTCAAGTCGGTGATCGGCGGCGCCGAGGCGACGCTGGCCCGCACGACGCCCGAGGCGATCGAGCTGCAGGCCGCCTTCGCGCGCATGCGCGACGCCGGCGACCAGGCCTGCGCGATGGAGGTCAGCTCGCACGCGCTGGAGCTGCACCGCGTCGACGCGATCCACTGGGCCGCGGCGCTGTTCACCAACTTGACCCAGGATCACCTCGACTTCCACCCGACGATGGAGGACTACTTCCTGGCCAAGCGGCGGCTCTTCGAGGTCGCCGAGGGCGTGCGGGTGGTCAACGTCGACGACCCCTACGGCCGCCGGCTGGCCCAGGAGTTCCCCGACGCCATCACGTTCGCCATCGACACCGACGCCCACCTGCGCGCGACCGACCTGCGCTCGACGCTGACCGGCTCGACCTTCCGCCTGGACGGCGTCGAGGTGCGCACCCCGCTGCCCGGCCGCTTCAACGTGGCCAACGTGCTGGGCGCGATCGCCGTGGCCCGCGCGCTGGGCGTCGACGACGAGACGATCGTCGGCGCGCTGACCACCGCCGGCCGCGTGCCCGGCCGCTTCGAGCCGGTCGACGAGGGGCAGGCCTTCGCCGTGCTCGTCGACTACGCCCACACGCCCGACTCGCTCGACAACGTCCTGCGCGCCGCACGGGAGATCGCGCGGGGCAAGGTGATCGTCACCTTCGGCGCCGGCGGCGACCGCGACACGGCCAAGCGGCCGCTGATGGGCCGCGCCGCGGGCGACGGCGCCGACCTGGTGATCGTCACCTCCGACAACCCGCGCTCCGAGGACCCCGAGGCGATCGTCGCCCAGGTCCTGGCCGGGGTCGGGCGTGAGGACGCGTTGGTCGAGGTCGACCGCGCCCGCGCGATCGCGCTGGCCGTGCAGGCCGCGCAGGACGGCGACGTCGTGGTCATCGCCGGCAAGGGTCACGAGCAGGGCCAGGAGTTCGAGGGCGGGCGCAAGCTGCCTTTCGACGACGTCAGCGTCGCCCGGGAGGCTTTGCGTGCACGACTGGTCGCCTGAGCAGGTCGCCGCCGGCGCGGGGGCCCGGCTGCTGACCGCCTCCACCGCCGACGCCGGCCCGCGGCGGGTGACGATCGACTCGCGCGACGTCGGTCCCGGCGACCTGTTCGTCGGGCTGTCGGGCGAGCGCCACGACGGCGGTCGCTTCGCCGCCGCCGCACTGGAAGCGGGCGCCTGGGGAACGCTGACCACGCCCGAGCACGCGCAGGAGCTGCCGGCCGCCGGGGTGGTGCTCGAGGCCGACGATCCGCTGGCCGCGCTGCAGTCGCTGGCCACCGCCTGGCGCACGGCGCTCGGCGCGCAGGTGATCGGGGTGACCGGCTCGACCGGGAAGACGTCGACCAAGGACCTGCTGTTCGGGATGCTGCGTCCGCACCGGCGCACGGTGGCCACGCCGCAGAACCTCAACACGGAGATCGGGCTGCCGCTGACGATCCTCTCGGCGCCCGGCGACACCGAGGTGCTCGTGCTGGAGATGGCCATGCGCGGCCTGGGCCAGATCGCCGAGCTCGCCGAGATCGCCCAGCCCGACGTCGGCGTGATCGTCAACATCGGCCCGGTGCACCTCGAGCTGCTCGGCTCGATCCACGCGATCGCCGCCGCCAAGGCCGAGCTGATCGCGGGTCTGAAGCCCGGCGGCACCGCGATCGTGCCCTCCGATCAGCCGTTGCTCGATCCCCACCACCGCCACGACGTCACCTGGACGACCTTCGGCCCCGGCGGCGAGGTGTCCGAGCTGGGCGACGTGCGGATTCCCTTCGACAGCCGCCACATGCACCACAACGCGCTGGCCGCGCTGGCCGCGGCCCGGGCGATCGGGGTGCAGCCGGCCGGTGAGATCGACGTCGAGCTGTCGGCCCGGCGGGGCCAGCGGATCGAGCTGCCCAGCGGGGCTGTCGTCGTCAACGACTGCTACAACGCCTCCCCGATGTCGATGCGCGCCGCCCTCGACGAGCTCTCGCGTGCCCCGGGCCGCCGTGTCGCCGTGCTCGGCGACATGCTCGAGCTCGGTCCCGAGGCGCCGCGCTACCACGAGGAGGTCGGCGCCCACGCCCGGGCGTCAGCCGACGTCGTCGTGACCGTCGGGCCGCTGGCGGCGCTGATGGGCGGCGACCACGAGGCGGTCACCGCCGCCGCGGCGGTCGACATCGTGCGCGACCTGATCCGCCCGGGCGACACGATCCTGGTCAAGGGCTCGCGCGGCGTGGGCCTCGAAGCGGTGGCCGAGGCGCTGTAGCCGTGGGTGAGGTCCTGATCGCCGGCACGGCGGCGCTGCTCATCTGCGTGTTCCTGTCCCCGCGGTTCATCGAGTTTCTGCGCGTCCGGGAGTTCGGCCAGAACATCCGCGAGGAGGGGCCGGCCGGCCATCACTCCAAGGCGGGCACGCCGACGATGGGCGGGATCATCATCTTCCTGGCCGTCTCGGCCCCGTTCCTGATCCTCAGCGACTACGACTGGCGCTCGGTCGGCGTGTTCGTGACGGCCATCCTGTGCGCGCTGATCGGCTTCGCCGACGACTACACGAAGATCATCCGGCGCCGTTCGCTGGGCCTGCGGGCCCGCACGAAGCTCGGCGCGACGATCCTCATCTCGGTCCTGCTCTGGTACATCGCCACCCAGAAGGCGGGGCTGCCGTCCACGCTGCGCCTGCGCTTCGTCGACTACCAGATCGACCTGGGGATCCTGTACCTGCCGCTGATCTACCTGGTGCTGGCCGGGACCACGAGCGCGGTCAACCTGACCGACGGCCTCGACGGCCTGGCCGCCGGCTGCACGGCGATCGTCGTGCTGGCCTACATCGGCATCACGTTCATCACCCAGGGCCAGCACGACCTGGCGCTGCTGTGCGGGTGCCTGGTCGGCGCCTGCGTCGGCTTCCTGTGGTTCAACGCGTTCCCGGCGACGATCTTCATGGGGGACACCGGCTCGCTCGGCCTGGGCGGCGCGGTCGCCGGGCTGGCGATCATGACGAAGACCGAGGTGCTGCTGATCCTGCTCGGCGGGATCTTCGTGATCGAGGCGCTCTCGGTGCTGATCCAGGTCTTCTCGTTCCAGACCTTCCGCAAGCGGGTCTTCCTGATGGCCCCGATCCACCATCACTTCGAGATGATGGCCTGGTCGGAGACGAAGATCATCCTGCGCTTCTGGATCGTCGCCGCGGTCTGCTCGGCCATCGGCTTCACGATCTATCAGCAGTCCATCGCGTAGGAGACGAGCCGCCGACGCCGAACAGGCGTCTGATGGACCGTCCTCGCGCCGCCGCCCGCGAGCAGCCTCTGGAGCACCGGATCCTGCTCACCGCAACGTTGTGCCTGCTCGCCGCGGGCGCGGTGATGGTCTACAGCGCCTCGTCGGCCCGCACGCTGCTGGAGGGCCAGGGCGACGGAACCGCCTACCTGGTCAAGTACCTGATGTACGGCGTGGTGGGCGTCGGCGTGATGACGCTGGTGGCCCGGATGGACCTGCGGGCGATCCGCGACCTGACGCCGGCCATCCTGGGCGCGTCGTTCCTGCTCGTCGTGCTGGTCAAGGTGCCCGGCTTCGGCGTCGAGGTCAACGGCGCGACGCGCTGGGTCGGCGTCGGCCCGCTGCAGTTCCAGCCCTCGGAGCTGATGAAGATCGCGCTGGTGCTCTACGCGGTGCGGCTGCTGACCGACAAGCCGTCGACCGTGCAGACCTTCAAGGGCCTGCGCAGCCCGCTGCTGGCCGTGACCGGCGCCGCCGTCCTGCTGATCGCCTCCCAGCCCGACCTGGGCACCGCGCTGGTCATCTGCTTCTCGATGACCGCGCTGCTGGTCGCCGCGGGCATGCCGATCCGGCTGCTCGGCCGCGGCGTGGTGATCGGCGCCGGCCTGATCACGCTGTTCGCGATCGTCGAGCCCTACCGCCGCGACCGCCTGATCTCGTTCATCGACCCGTGGGCGCACGCCCAGTCGATCGGCTTCCAGTCGGTCCAGGGCCAGATCGCGATGGGCTCGGGTGGCCTGGTCGGGCGTGGCCTGGGCGAGTCGGTCCAGAAGATCTTCTTCCTGCCCGAGGCCCACACCGACTTCATCCTCGCGGTGATCGGCGAGGAGCTGGGCGTGATCGGCGTCTGGGCGCTGCTGTTCCTGTACGGGCTGATCGCCTACGGCGGCCTGCGCGCGGCCAAGGCGGCGCGCACCTCCTACGCGAAGCTGCTGGCCACCGGCGTGACCGCGCTGATCCTGTCCCAGGCGCTGCTGAACGTGTTCACCGTGCTGGGCCTGGCGCCGCTGACCGGCGTGCCGCTGCCGTTCATCTCCTCGGGCTCCTCGTCGCTGATCGTGATGCTGGCCGGCATGGGCCTGCTGCTGAACGTGGCCTCGGGGCGCGCGACGGCCGTGCGCGGTGTTGTTGGAGACTCCGACTCCTATGACGAAGGTCAAAGTCCTGATCGCGGCCGGCGGAACAGCGGGCCACGTGGTGCCCGCGCTGGCGGTCGCCGACGCGTTGCAAGCTGACGGCGCCGACGTCCTCTGGGTCGGCGGCGCACGAGCGGAGGCCGACCTGGTCCCGGCCGCCGGCCTGCGGATGGAGCGCATCGAGGTCAGCGGCCTGTCGCGCTCCAACCCGCTGAAGGCGCTGCGCGCGGCGCTGCAGTCGGTCCGCGCGTTCTTCGCCGCGCGCGCGTTGATCAAGCGCGAGCGGCCCGACGTGGTGCTCGGGGGCGGCGGCTACGTGGCCGGTCCGGTGGGCGCGGCCGCGGTGTCCCGGCGCGTGCCGATCGTGCTGACCGAGGCCGACTCGCACCTGGGCCTGACCAACCGGCTGCTGGCCCGCTGGGCGCGCCGGGTCTGCCTGGCCTTTCCGCTGGCCGGCCGCCAGGCGCCGCGCTACCTGGTCACCGGGCGTCCCGTGCCGGCGCCGTTCACCGACCGCGCGGCGGCGCGCGCCCGCTTCGGGCTGCCCGCGGACGCCGCCGTGGTCGTGGTGTTCGGCGGCTCGCTGGGGGCCAAGACGATCAACTTCGCCGCGGCCGAGGGGCTGGGCGGCGGCGACTTCTGGGTGCTGCACGCCTCCGGGGTGCGCGACCACGACGCGCTGGCCGCGCTCGTGCCAGCCGAGCACTACGTGCTGGAGCCCTACATCTCCCCGTTCGGCGAGGCGCTGGCCGCCGCCGACCTGGCCGTCGCGCGCTCGGGCGGCTCGATCTTCGAGGTCGCCGCCCACGGCCTGCCGGCGATCCTCGTGCCCTACCCGCACGCCGCCGCCGACCACCAGACGTCCAACGCGCGCTGGATGGCCGACGCGGGCGCCGCGGTCGTGGTGGCCGACGCCGAGCTGACCCCGCAGCGGCTGCGCGCCGAGGTCGACGCGCTGCTCGGCGCGCCCGGCCGCCTGGCCGAGATGGCCGCCGCCTCCCGCGGCCTGGCCCGCCCGGACGCCGCGCGAGCGATCGCCGCCGAGGTCCGCGCCGCCGCGGCCTAGCTCCCCGCTACGGCTGGCACGTTCGCGCTCCCAATCGCGGTCATTGTCGTCTCGCCGTCGCATAGCGACGCGAACCTGACAACGAGCGGCTCGGAGAGCGGCGACGTGCCAGAACCCGCGCCGCTCCCCAATCGCGGTCATTGTCGTCTCGTCGTCGCATAGCGACGCGAACCTGACAACGCGCGCCTTGGAGAGCGGCGACGTGCCAGAACCCGCGCCCGTCCGGGTCGCCGAGCCGGCCCGGGCGCCTTCGCTGCCCGTCGTACCCGTCTGAACCCGCCGACGCCGCCGCCGGGAAGAGAGCGGCCGCCCGCCTACAGCCCGCGCCGGAGCTGCTCGGCCAGCTCGTCGCCGATCTCGGGCAGCCCGCGCCGGCGGCGGATCGCGTTGCGGGCCTCGATCATCTGCTCGATGTCGTCGGCCTCGATCTCGGCGTCGGCGCCGTGGTCGCGCTCGCTGGCGAAGCCCTTGTACGGGCGCGGGGTGGAGAGCGCGAGCACGAGGACCAGCAGCACGACGAACGTCCCGACCCCGATGAGCACCAGTGGCTGCATCTCCGCGACCGTACGATGCCGACCGTGACCGATCAACCCTGGAGCGGCCGGCGCCTGCACGTGCTGGGCATCGGCGGAGCGGGAATGAGCGCGTACGCCCTCGCCTCCGCCGCGCTCGGCGCGACCGTCTCGGGCGCCGACCAGGCCGACTCGCCCTACGCGCAGGCGGTCCGCGAGGCAGGCATCGCCGTGACGATCGGCCACGACCCGGCCAACCTGCCCGCCGGCGCCGGGGTGGAGGTCGTCGCCTCGACGGCGATCCCGGACACCAACCCGGAGATCGTCGCGGCCCGGGCGCGCGACATCCCGGTGCTCAACCGCGCGCAGTTGCTGGCCCAGCTGACCGCGATGCGGCGGACGATCGCCGTGGCCGGCGCGCACGGCAAGACGACGACGTCCTCGATGGTCGCCCACGTGCTGCTGGGTTGCGGGCTGGATCCCGGCTACCTGATCGGCGGCGTGCTGCGCAGCACCGGCGCCAACGCGGCGTGGGGCACGGGCGAGTGGCTGGTCGTCGAGGCCGACGAGTCCGACGGCTCGTTCCTCGAGCTCGCCGTCGAGGTGGCGGTGGTGACGAACGTCGAGCTCGACCACCATGCGCGCTGGGGCTCGCTGGCCGAGCTGCGCGACGCGTTCCGCCGGTTCCTGGCCGCGCCGCCCCACGCGGTGGTCTGGGACCGACCCGAGCTGACCGAGCTGCGCGGCGACCGCCCGCTGGTCGCCTACGAGCCCACCGACGTCGTCCTGGGCGACGGGGGCTGCACCTTCCGCTGGCGCGGACACGACGTGCGGCTGACCGTGCCCGGCATCCACAACGCGCGCAACGCCACCGCGGCGCTGGAGGCGGCCGCGCTGGCCGGCGCCGACCCCGCCGCCGCGGCCGCGGCGATCGCCAGCTTCTCCGGCGCCGGCCGTCGCTTCGAGCGCCTGGGCCGCACGCCCACCGGCGCGCTGGTGATCGACGACTACGCCCATCACCCGACCGAGGTGGCCGCCACGATCGCCGCCGCGCGCACGTTGGCCGACGTCGACCGGATCGTCGCCGTGTTCCAGCCGCACCTGTACTCCCGCACGCAGGAGCTGGCCGCCGAGTTCGCCGACGCGCTGGCCGCGGCCGACGCCGCCTACGTGCTCGACGTGTATCCGGCGCGCGAGCGTCAGGTCGACTTCCCCGGTGTCTCGGGGGCGACGATCGCGCGGCTGCGCCCCGACCGGATCGGCTCGCTACCGTCGTTCGCCGCGGTCACCCAGGCGCTGGACGTCGGTCCGCAGGACGTCGTCCTGGTCATGGGCGCGGGCGACGTGCGCACGCTGGCGCAGGACTTGACCGCCCGCTAGTCGAACACCCCCTGCGATGGCCGCTCGCGTCGCCCGCCTGACCCACGTCCGCCCTCGGGTGTGGGGCCTGATCGTCGTCCTGCTCGCCGCCGCGCTGATCGGCGGCTGGTTCTGGCTGCGCGACTCCGGCCTGGCCAAGGTCGACCAGGTGCAGATCGTCGGGATCACCGGCCCGCAGGCGGCCGACATCCGCCGCGCCCTGGACCAGACCGCGCGCGAGATGACCACGCTGCACGTCGACGAGCAGCGCCTGCGCCGCGCCGTCGCCGTCTACCCCCAGGTCAAGGACCTGCGGGTGCAGGCCAAGCCGCTGCACGAGCTGCGCATCGACGTCGTCGAGCGCCAGCCGGTCGCCGCGCTGAACGCCGGCGGCCAGCGCATCCCGGTGGCCGCGGACGGCACCTTGCTGCGCGGCCGCGTGTCCAGCGCGGACCTCCCGGCGATCCAGACGTCGGCGCTCCCCGCGGGCGCCACGGTGACCGACGCGACGCAGCTGCGCCTGCTCGCGGTGCTGGCCGGCGCACCGGAGCCGATGCGCCGCCACGTCGAGCGCGTCGAGATCGATCGCACCGAGCTGGTGGCCGTGCTGCGCAACGCCGGACCGCGCATCGTGCTGGGCGACGCGGCCCGGCCGCACGCCAAGTGGGTGGCCGCCGCGCGCGTCCTCGGGGACGACAGCGCGTCGGGCGCGACCTACATCGACGTACGGCTGCCGGAGCGCCCGGCGGCCGGTGGGTTCGAGACCCTCGACCAACTCTCAAGCTCGACTGGAGGGTAACCTCGTGTCGAGCGCGACTCTCGGCCGCCCGTCGAGGGTTCGTCGTTCTGCAATACGTCTTGCGTCGCTACGATCCGCGTTGACTTTTCCGAAAGCCCGTGCATACCGTGGTTTCTGCGATTTCCCCGGAAACCGCGCGGAAACCCTCAACGCTACCTAGAGAGTCGGACACCTTTTCATGGAGAGCAGCGGCAGCTACCTGGCCGTCATCAAGGTCGTCGGTGTCGGTGGCGGCGGAACCAACGCCGTCAGCCGCATGGTCGACGCTGGCCTGCGCGGGGTGGAGTTCGTTTCGGCGAACACCGACTCGCAGGCGCTCCAGATGACCGAGGCCGACATCAAGCTCAACATCGGTCACGAGCTGACCAAGGGCCTGGGCGCCGGGGCGAACCCCGACGTCGGCTACGGGGCGGCGGCCGAGTCGCGTGACGAGATCAAGGAAGCGCTCAAGGGCGCGGACATGGTCTTCGTGACCGCGGGCGAGGGTGGCGGCACGGGCACGGGCGCCGCGCCGGTGATCGCCGACATCGCCAAGAACGAGATCGGCGCGCTGACCGTCGGCGTGGTCACCAAGCCGTTCGAGTTCGAGGGCACGCAGCGCACGCGTCAGGCCGAGGACGGCATCCAGCGTCTGCGCGAGGTCGTCGACACGCTGATCGTCATCCCCAACGAGAAGCTGCTGAGCGTCATCGAGCGCCGCACGTCGATCCTCGACGCCTTCCGTGAGGCCGACAACGTCCTGCGCCAGGGCGTCCAGGGCATCACCGACCTGATCACCATCCCGGGCCTGATCAACCTCGACTTCGCCGACGTGCGCACGATCATGCACGACGCCGGCTCGGCCCTGATGGGCATCGGCGCCGCCGCGGGCGAGAACCGGGCGGCCGAGGCGGCCAAGATGGCCATCTCCAGCCCGCTGCTGGAGGAGTCCGTCGAGGGCGCCACCGGCATCCTGCTGAACATCACCGGCGGCAACGACCTCGGTCTGTTCGAGGTCAACGAGGCCGCCGAGATCGTCAACCAGGCCTCCGACCCCGGTGCGAACATCATCTTCGGCGCGGTCATCGACCCGGCCATGAGCGACGAGGTCCGCGTGACCGTGATCGCCACGGGGTTCGACCATGGGCGGGCCCGCCCGTCGTCCGCCCGCGAGGAGACCCGCACCCGCCGTCGCGATCGGGACGTGCGGATGGATGACCGTCAGCGCAGCTCGCTGGAGATCAGCGACGACGACATCGACATCCCGCCGTTCCTGCGCTGACCCTAGGAGCGTCAAGGCGCCAGCTTCGGGGCGCGCAACAGGCGGGACTACCCTGTCTCAGGCCACGGAAACCCAACTGGACATTCGTCCGAGTTGCGACAGGCGGACCGGGTCTGGTCCGATAGATAGATCATGAAGACGATGACGCCCCGGGAGCTCGCCGAGCACCTCCGCGCCCTCAAGGCCAGCAAGGAACAGGACCTCGACGAGCTTCTGACCGACCTGCTGGTCCATTCGTATCCGACGAAGGCCGTCCAGAACGCGTGACGCGCCGGGCGATCCCCGCGATCGTCTGCGCCGCGTAGGACTTCGACGGGCTGCCCCAGGTCAGCACCGCCAGCGCGAGCCGCTGGTCGCCGCGCCGGGCCAGCCCGACCTGGTTGACCAGGCTTGAGCGCCACCCGCCCTTGAACAGGACGGTCCAGCCCTGCGGTCGCAGCACCGCCGGGATGCCCCACGACTGGCAGCGCACGACCCCGCCGAGCAGCTGCTCGGCGTAGACCAGATGCCGGCCGGGCACGAGCCGCTCCAGGCGGCTGAACAGCCGCACCTGATCGGCCGCGGTGATGCCGGTGCCGTACAGCACACCCGGCGCGACGACCAGGTCGCGCATGCCGGCCGCGCGCCCGAGCGCCAGCAGCCCGCCACTGCCCACGCGGGCATGGACCCAGCGGCCGGCGTCGTTGTCGGAGACGCGGATCATCGGGCCCAGGTGCGCGCGCTCGGCCGCGGTCAGCGGACGATCGGCGGCGGCGCGCAGCGCGGCCACCAGCAGCATCGCCTTGACCACGCTGGCCGACGGGCGCACGGTGTCGGCGTGCAGGCCGGTGATGCGCCCGTCGTCGTGGCGCACGGCGAAGGCCACGCTCCCGGCGCGGTCGCCCGCCCACGTGCGCGCGGCCGCGATCGAGGCCTGCGCGGGCGCCGCGGCGACGACCGCCGCCAGCACCGCCGCGACTGCTAGCGTCCCGCGCATGGCCGAGGCTTCATACCCCACCGACCTTCTCTACCACCCCGAGCACGACTGGGTGAAGCTCGAGGGCGACACCGCCGTCTTCGGCATCACCTGGTACGCGCAGGACGCGCTGGGCGAGGTCGTGTTCTTCGATCCGCCCCAGGTCGGCACCTCCGTGACCAAGGACGAGCCCTACGCCGAGGTCGAGTCGGTCAAGGCCGTCTCCGACGTGATCGCCCCGCTGTCGGGTGAGATCGTCGAGGTCAACAGCGGGCTGTCGGACACGCCCGACGCGATCAACGACGACCCGTACGGCGACGGCTGGCTGGTCAAGGTCAAGCTGTCTGACGCCAGCGAGCAGGCGGCTCTGCTGGAGCAGTCGGCGTACGTGTCGTCTCTGAGCTAGCCGCGCACACGGCGCTGAAGCCGGCCTGCAGGAAGTCGTTGAGCGCGGAGGTGGCCAGCACCGCGGTGACGACGCGCGCCTCATCGGGGCGCGCGACCCGCAACGCGATCAGCCCCAGCGAGCTCCACGCGCCCAGGCAGCGCGTGCAGGTCAACAGCTCGCCCACGGCGTAGCGCATCCGCCGGCCCTTGGGCTTGCGCGAGGTCTCGTCGACGAACGGCTCGCGCACCCACGTCTCGACCTTCTCCTTGGCCACGAGCTTGGACAACGCGAACGCGGCCAGCCCGAGCGCGGGCAGCTCACCGCCGGAGATCGGGCGGGCCCCCGACTGGCGGGCGGCCAGCACGACCGTGCCCAGCAGCGACCCGTAGGTGGCGCTCAGCGTCGCGTAGTCGATGGGCTTGGTCGGGGTCTCCTGGACGGGACGCATCCGCTTCGCGTACCCGGTTTCGGGCCGTTCACGCGGGGCAGGAGGTGACTGCGACATAGATTCCGAGTGAAAGGCATCATCCTCACCGTGGGGGCCGTGGCGGTCATCGACGTCGACCCGGATCTCGCCGAGGGCCTCCCGCCGCTGGAACGAGAGGCCGCGAGCAGGCGCCTCGTCGCGCCCGGGTTCGATCTGCCGGTCGGGAGCTGGTCGCCCGACGCGCGCTCGGACGGTGCCCGGGCGCTGGGCATCCTCGTCGTCGACGGGCTGCTGACCCGCGCGATCACCCTGGAGGGGCGGACCACGGGCGAGCTGCTGGGCACCGGCGACCTGCTGCGCCCGTGGGACGCCGAGGAGTCGCCGCCGGGCGTCTCGCTGCTGGTCACCTGGTCGGTGCACGCGCCCACCCGCCTGGCCATCCTCGACCGCCGCTTCGTGGCCGCCGCCGCGCGCTGGCCGACGATCCTCGAGGAGATCGCCCAGCGCGCGGTGCGCCGGTCGCGGTCGCTGGGGCTGCAGCTCGCGCTCGGGCAGGTGCCCCGCATCGAGGGCCGGCTGCTGCTGCTGTTCTGGCGGCTGGCCGAGCGCTGGGGGCGGGTGACGCCCGACGGGATCCACGTCCCGCTGCGGCTGACCCACGAGACGCTGGCCGCGCTGGTCGCGGCGCGCCGCCCGTCGGTCACCAGCGCCCTCGGCCGGCTGGCCGAGGGCGGGTTGATCGAGCGGCGCGACAGCGGATGGCTGCTGCACCGCGAGGCCGAGGAGCACATGGCCGAGTACCTGGCCGCGCGCGACGGCACCGCCGGCGCGACGGTCAGGCCGCCATGAGCATGCGCTCGCGCTCGGCGTAGGGCACCGGGGCCGGCGCCTCGGCCAGGCGGTTGGCCTTCTCGCCCAGGCGGGTCAGCGCCTTGCGCAGGATCCGCGAGACCTGCATCTGCGAGCAGCCGATCTGGTCGGCGATCTCGGTCTGGGTCAGGTCGCGCACGAAGCGCAGGTAGAGGACCTTGCGGTCGCGCTCGTCGAGCACGTCGCGCAGCTCGCGCAGGTCGGCGACCTCCTCGGCGAGGTCCAGTCGCTCGTCGGTGAAGCCGACGGTGTCGGCCACGGTGCGCTCCCCGTCGTCCAGGCGCCCGGCGGGGGCCTCCAGCGAGGTGACGGCGTAGGCCGAGCCGGCCTGCAGCGCCTCCAGAACCTCCTCGAGCTCCAGCTCGAGCTCGGTGGCGATCTGTTGCGGGGTGGGGGACCGGCCGTCGCGGGCGATCAGCCGGTCGACGGTCTTGGTGACGGTCAGCACGCGCTCCTGCAGCGGGCGCGGCACGCGCATGGCCCAGGAGTGGTCGCGCAGGTACCGGCGGACCTCGCCGTACATGGTCGGGATCGCGTAGGTGCGCAGCGGGACGCCGAAGCTCGGATCGAAGCGGTCGACGGCCTTGGTCAGGCCCAGCCACGCGACCTGGTGCAGATCGTCCTCGTGACCGCGGGCGTTGTAGGCGGTGGCCACGCGGCGAACGAGCGGCGCCATGCGGCGCATGAGCTCCTCACGGGCGGCCAGATCGTTGTGGCGGCGGTAGCGCTCGAGCAGCCACTGCTCGGAGACCTGCGTGGAAACGGGCGACATTCGAACCCCCTTGCTCAACGGAACGTGAGCCGTCTGGAGTCCGAGACCTCGCGCGTGACGCGGTCCGTCCTTCTGGCGGATGCTGCGTGGAGGTCACCCCGCGTACCGTGCGTCGCATGGTCCGAGAGCTGACCTGATGTTTGCCGTACCCGGGATTGGGGAGCGGCATGCGTGGAATTACACTCCGCCCCCGCATGCGGATCTTCAGCGGCATCCAGCCCACCGGGCGCAAGCACCTGGGCAACTACATCGGGGCGATCCGGCGCTACGTCGAGGGGCAGGACGAGGCCGGCGAGTCGATCTACTGCGTCGTCGACCTGCACGCGGTCACGGTGGCCTACGACCCGGCCGAGCTGCGCGAGCGCGTGTACGACACGATCGCGACGCTGATCGCCGCGGGCCTGGATCCCGAGCGCTCCGTCCTGTTCCGCCAGTCCGACGTGCTCGCGCATCCCGAGCTGGCCTGGCTGCTGTCGTCGGTCACCTCGTGGGGCGACCTCAACCGCATGCACCAGTTCAAGGAGAAGTCCGGCAGCCAGCGCGAGCTGGCCTCCGCGGGCCTGTTCTCCTACCCGGTGCTGATGGCCGCCGACGTGCTCGCCTACCGGGCCACGCACGTGCCGGTCGGCGACGACCAGCGCCAGCACATCGAGCTCATGCGCGACATCGCGGAGCGCTTCAACGCCCGCTACGGCGAGACGCTCGTCGTGCCCCAGGGGACCTATCCCACCGTGGGCGCGCGGATCATGGACCTGCAGGAGCCGACGCGGAAGATGTCCACCACCGCCGGCAGCGAGCAGGGCCGCGTCTACGTGCTCGACGAGGCCAAGGACATCGAGCGCAAGTTCAAGCGCGCGGTGACCGACTCCGAGGATCCGCCGGTGATCCGCGCGGGCGCCGACAAGCCGGGCGTGACCAACCTCCTGGAGATCCTGGCCGCCGCGCGCGGCCTGACCATCGCGCAGGCCGAGGCGATGCTGGCCGACGCGCGCGGCTACGGCGATCTGAAGAAGGAGACCGCCAGCGCGGTCATCGAGCTGCTCGAGCCCGTGCGCGAGCGCTACACCGAGCTGCGCCTGGACACCGACCGCCTGGAGGCGATCCTGGCCATGGGCGCCGAGAAGGCCCGCGCGATGACCGCGCCCGTGCTGGACGACGTGCGCGCCGCGATGGGCGTCGGGCCCGTCAGCCGCTGAGGCGCGCGGCCAGGTCCAGCAGCGCCTCGTCGGTCCCGGGCCGGCCGACCAGCTGAGCGCCCACCGGGAGCCCGGGTCCGGGCAGCGGGATGGCCACGATCGGCACCGGCGCCTGGGTCAGCGGCACCACGCAGGAGAGCAGCAGCGTGCGGATGTCGGAGTCGTCGTCGCGGCGCGGGGCGACGTCGGGGACCGTCGGCGCGATCAGGACGTCGTAGCGCTCCAGCGCGGCCAGGATCGCCGCGGCGATCGCGGCGCGTTCGCGCAGGCCGGCGACGTACTGGGCGTCGGTGATCTGCAGGCCGGCGCCGATGCGCGCGGCGACGTCCGGGGCCAGGTCGTCGATCGGCAGCCCGCGGGCGGCGTACACGCGCGCGGCCTCGTAGTGCTGGATGACCCGGTGGGTCTCCAGCGCGCTCAGGCCGAGGAGGTCCATCCCGATCGCGTCGCCGCCGTCGCCCAGCGCGCGCACGCGGGCGGCGACGTCGGGGGTGGCGTGGTCGATCAACGTGTCGATCAGCGCGATCCGCGGCTGGGCCGGGGCGCTGACCACCTCGGGCGCCGGACCGGCCATCGCGCTGAACAGCGCGGCCGCCGCGCCCGCGGTGCGGGCGATCGGGCCGACGACGTCGGTGGTCGGGGACAGGGCCTGGATGCCGTCCAGGGAGATGCGCCCGGGGGTGGGGCGCAGCGCGACGACGCCGCACAGGGCGGCGGGAACCCGCAGCGAGCCGCTGGTGTCGGTGCCGATCCCGGCGTCGGCCAACCCGGCGGCCACGGCGACCGCCGGTCCCGACGACGAACCGCCGGGCAGACGCTCGGGGTCGTGCGGGTTGCGGCACTCGGGGAACCAGGGGTTGCGGCCGTCGACGCCGAAGGCCCACTCGTTCGTGTGGCCCTTGCCGATGATCGTGGCGCCCGCGGCCCGGATCGAGCGCACGCAGGCGGCATCGCCGGTGGCCACGCGCGACCAGTTCTTCGCGCCCGCGGTGGTGGGCATGCCGGCCACGTCGATGATGTCCTTGACGATCACGCGAGGCGTTCCGGCGGCCGGTTGCGGATCGGTGTAGAGAAAGCACCCCAGGTCGGTCACGAGCGACAGGATGACCGACCCCGTCGCTACGGTGTCGCCATGTCCGTCGCCACGGATCTCGAGCTCGACCTGGACGTCTTCACGGGGCCGTTCGACCTGCTGCTCGCGCTCGTGCTGCGCGAGGAGCTGGACCTGCTCGAGGTGCCGCTGGCCGACGTCGTGCTCGCCTACCTCGACCACCTCGAGGCGCGCGGCGAGCTCGACCTCGAGCAGGCCACCGAGTTCCTCGTGCTGGTCGCTGCGCTGCTGGAGCTGAAGTCGCGGCTGATGCTGCCGCGCGAGGAGGAGGAGCTGCTGGATCTCGACCCGGGCGAGGCGGCCGAGGAGCTGCTGGCCCGGATGCTCGAGGCCAAGCGCTACCGGGCGGCGGCCGACGACATCAAGGCCCGGCTGGACCGCGAGGAGGGCATCCGCTATCGGTCCGCTGCGGCCCCGCCGTGGCTGAAGCGACCGGACCTGACCGAGCTCGAAGCGGTCTACGACCCGGCCAAGCTGGGCGCCGCGCTGGCCGCGTTGCTCAAGCCGCCGGTCGAGGTCTCGCTCAGCCACGTGACCATCCACCTGGTCACCGTCGAGGAGCGGTTGAAGGTCCTGCGCGGTCTGCTGCGACGCGGTTCGGTCTCCTTCGACGAAGCGGTCAAGGGAGCGGATCGGGTGACGGTGGCCGTCACGATCTGGGCGCTCCTGGAGCTCTACAAGCGCGGCGAGGCGACCTGGGAGCAGGATGAGCCGTTCGGCGACATCCAGGTGAACGCGCGGGTGGCGCAAGCGGCATGAGCGAGCTGGCCAAGATCCTCGAAGCGCTGCTGTTCTTGTCCAACGAGCCCGTCTCGCTGGAGGACCTGGCCGCCGCCACCGACGCGTGGGACGACGAGATCGCCACCGCGCTGACCGAGCTGGAACAGGCATACGCCCCGGGCCAGCGCGGGCTGATCCTCAAGCAGGTGGCCGGCGGCTACACGCTGGCCACCGATCCCAACGCCGAGGCCGCCGCGCGCAAGCTGCTGGCCAAGCCGCGCACGCCGCCGCTGACCCCGGCCCAGGCCGAGGCGCTGGCCATCGTCGCCTACCTGCAGCCGGTCTCCCGGCCCGAGATGGCCCGCATCCGCGGCGTGTCGTCCGACAGCGCCACCACGACGCTGGTCGAGCGCGGGCTGATCGAGGAGTCCGGCCGCTCCCAGTTCGGCGCGGTCCTGTACCGCACGACCCCGCTCTTCCTCAAGCTGTTCGGCCTGCACTCGCTGGACGATCTGCCGGACGCCTCGACCTGGGATCCGACCCCCGAGGAAGAGAAGGACCTGCGCGATCGTCTGCTGCGCGCCGGCGAGCAACGCGCCGGCGTGACTAGCGAGTAGCGGCCAGCTGGCCGCAGGCGGCGGCGATGTCGCGGCCGCGCGTGAGCCGCACCGTGGCCCGGACGCCGTGCTCCTCCAGCACGGCGCGGAACGCGTCGATCGCCTCGGGCGAGCTGCCGTCGTAGACCGAGTCGGTCGGGTTGTACGGGATCAGGTTGACCTTGAACGTGAAGCCCGGACCGAGCAGCTGGGCCAGCTGCAGCGCCTGCTCGTAGCGGTCGTTGACGCCGGCCAGCATCACGTACTCGATGAACACGGCGCGGTTGGTGGCCGCGTGATGGGCCCGGCAGGCGTCGAGCACGTCGGTCAGCGCGAAGCGCTCGTTGATCGGCATGATCTGCGAGCGCAGCGTGTCGTCGGGTGCGTGCAGCGAGAAGGCCAGGCGCAGCGGCATCCCGCAGTCGGTGATGCGCGCGATCCCCGGCAGCCACCCGACCGTCGAGACCGTCGTGCGCCGGTGGGTGATGCCGATGTCGGGCAGCTTGGCCGCCGCGGCCAGCACGTGATCGACGTTCAGCAGCGGCTCGCCCATCCCCATGAACACCAGATGGTTGACGGGCTCGATACGGCGGAAGTGCAGGACCTGGTCGAGGATCTCGCTGGCCGTCAGGTTGCGCCCGAACTTCATCTTGCCGGTGGCGCAGAACGTGCAGGTCAGCGGGCAGCCGGACTGCGAGGACACGCAGATCGAGCGGCGGCCGTCCTGGTAGCGCATCAACACGGCCTCGACCGGGCGGCCGTCGTGGGTGTGGAAGAGGACCTTGATCGTGCCGTCGCGGGAGTGCGCCTCGTCGACCACCTGGAGGGAGGAGAACGGCACGCGGTCGCGCAGCCGTTCGCGCAGCGCCACGGGCAGGTTGCTCATCTCGTCGTAGGACGCGGCGCCGCGGGCGGCCCACTCCCACACCTGGCGGGCGCGATAGGACGGCTGGTCTTCGAGCTCGTGCTGCAAGAGTTCGAGGTCCATGCGCCTCTCACGGTACCTCGCTCACTCCGGCATCTCCTCGCGTCGCGGCGCCGAAGAGCTGATCCGGGCCGGTCGCGTGACGGTGGCCGGACAGGTGATGACCGATCCGGCCCACGACGTCGACGAGCACAGCGGGGTGGCCTTCGACGGCAAGCAGGTGCACGAGCTGAGCGACTCGGTGGTGATCGCGCTGAACAAGCCCAAGGGCGTCGTGTCCACCGCGCGCGACACGCACGGGCGGCCGACCGTGGTCGAGCTGGTCGGCGCGCGCCGGCGCCTGTACCCGGTGGGGCGCCTCGACGCGGACACCACCGGGCTGATCCTGTTGACCGACGACGGCGAGCTGGCCAACAAGCTCACGCATCCGCGCTTCGGGGTGCCCAAGACCTACCGGGCGATCGTCGCCCACGCGCCGGTCAAGGAGGAGACGCTCGAGCGCCTGCGCCAGGGGGTCGAGCTCGACGACGGCCGCACGGCGCCCGCGCAGGCCCGCCGCCTGGCGCCCAACCAGATCGAGCTGGTCATCCGCGAGGGGCGCAAGCGCCAGGTGCGGCGGATGCTCGACGCGGTCGGTCATCCGGTCAAGTCGCTGCAGCGCGTGCAGTTCGGCCCGCTGCGCCTCGATCTGGCCGAGGGCGCCTTCCGTCAGCTCAACAAGGGCGAGGTGGCCCAGCTCAAGGCGCCGAGCTCAGCCGGGAAGCCACATCCCGGACGATCCGCACCGTCGCGCGGACGTCGTCCTCGGTCGTCCGGAAGTTGACGAAGCAGGCCCGCAGGCAGTCGACGCCGTCCACGCTGGCGCCGGCCAGGAACACCCGCGCGTCCTCCTGCAGCGCCGTGACCAGGCGGCGGTTGTCGACGCGGCGGTGGCGGAAGCAGACCGCGGACAGGACCGGCTCGGTGACGAGCTCGAGCGCGTCGTCGGCGGCCACCAGCTCGGCCAGCAGCCGCGCCTCGGCCAGGTTGCGCTCGATGGCGGCGCGTATCGCGTCGGCACCGTGGACGGTGAAGGCCAGCCACAGCTTCAGCGCGCGCAGCGGACGCGAGTACTCCAGCGTCTGATCGACCGCGTGCGGCTCCTCGTCCTCGACGTGGGGGATGTAGGCCTCCTGGTGGGCGAAGGCCGCCTGCAGGGCCAGCGGGTCGCGCACGAGCAGCACGGAGCACGCCTTGGGCACGAACAGCCACTTGTGCGCGTCGACGGTGGCCGAGTCGACGCGATCCAGCGCGGCGAACAGGGGACCCGCGGTGGCGGTCGCGGCGGCGGGGAGCCCGTAGGCGCCGTCGACGTGCAGCCACACGCCGCGCTGGGCGCAGATCTCCACCAGCTCGGCCAGCGGATCGACGGCGCCGGTCAGCGTGGTGCCCGCCGTGGCCACGACGGCCATCGGCGTGACGCCCGCGGCCCGGTCGGCGTCGATCGCCGCGGCACAGGCGGCGGCGTCCATCGCGCGGTGCGCGCCGATCGGGATCGGCCGCACGGCGTCGGCGCCCAGCCCCAGCACCTCCGCGGCCCGGACCACGGAGTAGTGCGCCTCGCCCGAGCAGTACAGGGCGAGCCGCCGGTCGCCCATGCCCGTGCGGCGCACGCCGGGCGCGGCGTGCTCGCGCGCGGCGGTCAGCGCGGTCAGGTTGGCGATCGTCCCGCCGCTGGTCGTCACGCCGCCGCCGCCCGCGCCGAACCCGACGAACTCGGTCACCCAGCGCAGCACCTGGCGCTCGATCAGGTCGGCGCCACCGGCGGTGACCGCGACGTTGACGTCGTGGCAGGCCATCAGCGCGTCGCCCATCACGCCGATCTCCAGGCCGCTGGACCCGACGTAGGCCAGGTAGCGCGGGCGGGGCTGGGCGATCGAGGCATCGAGGATCGCGCTGGCGATGTCCAGGCCGGCGATCGCGTCGATCCCCTGCGCGGGCAGCGGCTGGCCGAGCCGCTCGCGCAGCTCGTCCGACAGCGGTGGCTGGCCCTCGCGCGCCTGATCGAAGCCGCGCCAGCTCTCCAGCAGGAGGCGCTCCAGGGTGGCCAGCGCCGCCTCGCGATCCTCCAGTCGCAGCGACGTCACGCCGCCAGGTTGGCACAATGCGCGCGCCATGCGTCTGTTCGCCCTTCGAGGAGCCACCACCGTCGATGCCAACCAGGCCGACCTGATCCTCGAGGGCTCGGCCGAGCTGATGCGCGAGCTGATGGCGCGCAACGAGCTGACCCCCGACGCGGTCGTGTCGTGCATCTTCACGGTGACCGACGACCTCGACGCCGCCTTCCCCGCCACCGCCGCCCGCAACATGGGCTTCGAGCGCGTGCCACTGCTGAACGCCCGCGAGATCCCGGTGCCCGGCTCGCTGCCGCTGGTCATCCGCGTGCTGATGCACTACTACGCCGACGAGGGCCACGGCCAGCGCCACGTCTACCTGCACGAGGCCCGCGTCCTGCGCACCGACCTGGAGGCGGCCCAATGAGCGGTCGAGCCCGCTTCTCCGGCCGCGTCGAGCGGCTGCCCAAGTACCCCGCGGCCCCCGGCTACGCCTGGAAGGGCGACATCGCCCGGTTGGCCTCCAACGAGTCGCCCGATCCGCCGCTGCCGCAGGTGCTGGCGGCCGCGCAGACCGCGCTGGCCGACCTCAACCGCTATCCCGATCCGACGGGCGGCGCGCTGCGCGAGTCGCTGTCGGACCGCTACGGCGTGCCGGTCGACCGGATCGCCATCGGCAACGGCGGGAGCGACCTGCTCATCGCCGCCGGTGACGCGCTGCTGGAGCCCGGCGCCGAGGTCATCTACGGCTGGCCGTCGTTCTCGATGTACCCGCACATGGGCCAGGCGGCGGGCGCGACCGAGGTCCGCGTGCCGCTCAAGGACGACTTCATCGACCTCGATGGGATCCTCGGCGAGATCACCGCCGCCACGCAGCTGATCGTCGTCTGCAACCCGAACAACCCGACGTCGACCGCGCACCCGCTGGCCGTCCTGGAGGCGTTCATCCAGCGCGTGCCGTCCTACGTGTGGGTGATCCTCGACGAGGCCTACATCGAGTACTCGCTGGTCGAGGATCCGGACGCGTCGCTGGAGCTGCTCAAGCGCTATCCCAACGTCGCGCTGCTGCGGACGTTCAGCAAGGTCTACGGGCTGTGCGGCCTGCGGGTCGGGTTCGTCCTGTGCGGGTCGGCCGAGCTGTGCCAGGCCTTCTACGCGGTGCGTCAGCCGTTCAGCGTCAACGCCGTGGCCCAGGCGGCCGCGGTCGAGGCGCTCAAGCACCAGGACGCCGTGGCCCAACGCGTCGAGCGGGCCATCGCGGCGCGCCTGCAGCTGGACTCCGGGCTGCGTCGCCTGGGCATCGTGCCGCGCGAGTCGCAAGCGAACTTCTCGTGGTTCGAGGTGGGCGACGGGGAGGTCGAGATCGTCAGCGAGCTGGCCCGGCGCGGCGTGCTCGTGCGCTCGGGCACCGCCCTGGGCGAGGAGGGCTTCCTGCGGGTGACCTACGGCCAGCCGCACGAGAACGACCGCTTCCTGTCCGAGCTGGCGACGCTCCTGTAGCCCGCTTGGGAAGGATCCGCGCCGCGCGGCGTCCTTCGGACTGAGTGGCCACGATCATTAGCCTCCACGAGGTGCCGCGACGGCTGGATCCCGATCGGCTGGGCGACCACATCGACCGGCTCTATCGCGCTGCCTGGGCGATGTGCGGCAACCCGCACGACGGCGAGGACCTCGTGCAGGAGACGTACGCCAAGGTGCTGTCCCGGCCGCGGTTTGTTCGACATGACGACGACCTCGGATATCTCCTGCGCGCCCTGCGCAACACGCACATCAGCCGCCTGCGACGGGCCGGCCGACGGCCCCAGCAGGCCGAGCTGGAGGACGACCTGCCCGAGCTGGCCTACGACACGCGGCGTCCCGAGGTGGCCTACGAGGTCGGGGAGCTGTTCGCGGTGATCGCGGCGCTGCCCGACGACGCCCGCGAGGTGATCGTGGCCGTGGACGTGGTCGGCCTCAGCTACCGCGAGGCCGCCGACGCGCTCGACGTCAAGGAGGCGACCGTGACCACGCGGCTGCACCGGGCCCGCCGGCGCGTGGCCCGGGCGATGGAGCCGGCCCGCGAGGAGGCGTCATGACCGATCCGATCGGCGACGCGATCCGTGAGGCGTCACAGACCGTGCGCGCGCCGCACTCGCTGCGCGAGTCGCTCGACCGCCCGCCGCGCCGCCGCGGCGTGCGCTGGGTGTTCGCCCTGGGCGGCGGCGCGATCGCCGCCGCGGTGATCGTCGTCGTGCTCTCGCTCGGCGGCGGCCCGTCGGTGCAGGACGTCGCGCAGGCGGCGCTCAACGCGCCCACCCAGCCCGCGCCCGCCGGCGACGGGCACTACGTCGACGCCCAGATCGCCGGCATCCACTTCCCCGACTACGAGGCCGACTGGGGCTGGAAGGCGATCGGCGCCCGTCGCGACACGGTCGACGGCCGCGACGCGCTGACCGTCATCTACGCCAAGGACGACACGGGCGTGCACTACACGATCGTCGACGGAGACCCGCTGCCCAGGCCGGACGGCGCCACCGTCGTCGACGTGAAGGGGACGCCGGTGGCGCTGAAGCGCGACGGCGACACGCTGACCGCCAGCTGGGAGCGCGACGGCCACACCTGCATCCTGGCCACGAAGATGGCCAGCGCCAAGCAGCTCGAAGCGCTGGTCGACTGGTCCTAGCGTCGGCTGCGGATCGTCAGACCTCGATCCGCGACCCCATGACGACCGTCCGGTCGCGGGGGAGGCCGAAGTACTCGACCGGGTCGCTGGCGATGTGGGCGGTGGCCAGGAACAGGCGCTTGCGCCAGCGCGACAGGCCGGGCGCCTTGCTGGGCGTGAGCTCGATCGTGGAGAGGAAGTAGGAGGCGCCGTCTGGCTCGAGGGTGCACTCGATCGGCTCGCGGGCCAGGCGCTGCACGATCGTCGGGACGTCGAGGGCGTCCTGATAGCCGAAGGCGGCGCCGGCCCGGACGATGCCGTCGTCGGTGTAGCCGAGGTCGTCGACGCTCAGCCGCTGGTCCTCGGCGACGTGGGGGACGGGGCGGATGTCGAGTGAGAGGATCACGACGTGCTCGTGGAGCACCTGCAGGTGCTCGATCGTCGCCCGCATGGCCAGCGGGACGGTCTGCGGGTTGCGGTTGAGGTAGACGGCGGTGCCGGGGGTGCGGACGACCGGCCGGGCGTGGTCGTGCAGCTCGTCGATCAGCTCGGGCAGGCTGCCCTCGGCCTCCTCGCGGCGCTGGGTGACGATCACCCGCCCGCGCTGCCAGGTGGTCAGCACGGTGAAGGCGATCACGCCGATCCCCAGCGGCAGCCAGGCGCCGTGGAACAGCTTGGTCAGGTTGGCGGCCAGGAAGAACAGGTCGACGGTCAGCAGCGCGCCGCCGCCGAGCAGCACGATCCAGCGTCCCCAGCCGAACTCGTGGCGGGCGATGTAGAAGAACAGCAGCGTGGTGATGGTGATCGTGCCGGTCACCGCGACGCCGTAGGCGAAGGCCAGCGCGGCCGAGCTCTCGAAGGTGAAGACGAGCGTCAGCACCGACACGGCCAGCAGCCAGTTGATCCAGGGGACGTAGATCTGGCCCTCGATCTGCTCGGAGGTGTGCACGACGCGCAAGCGCGGCAGGTAGCCCAGCTGGGCCGCCTGCTTGGCCACCGAGAAGGCGCCGGTGATGACCGATTGGGAGGCGATCAACGTGGCCAGCGTGGCCAGGAAGACCAGCGGCCAGTGGCTCCAGCCCGGCGCGAGCAGGAAGAACGGGTTGGAGATCGACCGCGGGTCGTCGAGGATCGTGGCCGCCTGCCCGAGGTAGCTGAGCATCACCGCCGGGAAGACGAGCAGCACCCACGCGCAGGTGATCGGGCGGCGCCCGAAGTGGCCCATGTCGGCGTACAGCGCCTCGGCGCCCGTGAAGGCCAGGACGACGGCGGCCAGCGAGAAGAACGCGACGCCGAAGTGGTCGACCATGAACTGCACGGCGTAGGTCGGCGACAGGGCCTCCAGCACCTCGGGCCGCTGCGCGATCCCGTTGATCCCGAAGATCGCGATGGTCAGGAACCACACGACCATCACCGGGCCGAACAGGCGGCCGATGCGCGCCGTGCCCAGCCGCTGCAGCACGAACAGCATCACCAGGATGCCCGCGGCGATCGGCACCACGAGGTTCTCCAGCGACGGCTCGGCCACCTTCAGGCCCTCGACCGCCGACAGCACCGACATCGCCGGCGTGATCATGCTGTCGCCCAGGAACAGCGACGCGCCGAAGATGCCCAGCCCGGCCAGCACCAGCTTGGTCCGCGGCCGGCCGGACACCGCGCGGCTGCTGACCAGCGTGATCAGGGCCATGATCCCGCCCTCGCCGTGGTTGTCGGCTCGCATGACCAGCGTCACGTAGGTGAGCGTCACCACGAGCGTCACCGACCAGAAGATCAGCGAGGCGATGCCGTACAGCGCCTCGTGGGTGACCACCACCGGGTGGGGGTCGTCGGGGTTGAAGACCGTCTGGACCGCGTACAGCGGGCTCGTCCCGATGTCGCCGAAGACGATGCCCAGGGCGCCCAGGATCAGGGTGGTGCGGGCTCGCATCGGTGCGCTACTCTTGCAAACGACATGCGTAGCCCGCTCGCCACCCCCGGCTTCCTTGGCTACGCGTATTCCTGGCGATTTCTCTAGGCGTTCGGTCCTACCTTGCCCTGCGTTCGCGCTGTGGCTCACCGGGCGCCCGCATGTGAGACATCCCCCTCGACCAGGTAGAGAAGACCAGACATGTTGATCGTCATGAAGGCGGGCGCGACCGAGGACCAGGTCGCCGCAGTGGTGGAGCGCATCGAGAGCGTCGGAGCCCAGGCGCACGTCAGCGCCGGCGAAGAGCTGACGCTGATCGGCGCCATCGGTGACCGCGACCACGTCGCCCGGCTCGGGCTGGAGGGCCACGCCGGCGTCTCCCAGGTCGTGCCCATCCTCAAGCCGTACAAGCTCGCCTCCTCGCAGCTGCGCCAGGGCGGGCGCTCGACATTGGACATCGCCGGGCGCAAGGTCGGCGGCGACCACTTCGCGCTGATCGCGGGGCCCTGCACCGTCGAGTCGCGCGAGCAGCTGATGACCGCCGCCGACGCCGTCAACGCGGCCGGCGCGACGATGCTGCGCGGCGGCGCCTACAAGCCGCGCACCTCGCCGTACTCGTTCCAGGGGCTCGGTCAAGAGGGCCTGCGCCTGCTCAAGGAGGCCAAGGAGCGAACCGGGCTGCCGATCGTCACCGAGCTGATGGACGCCCGCGACATCGAGCCGCTGGCCGAGGTCGCCGACGTCGTGCAGATCGGCGCGCGCAACATGCAGAACTACCCGCTGCTGACCGAGGTCGGCCGCTCGGGTCTGCCGGTGATGATCAAGCGCGGCCTGTCCTCGACGCTCGAGGAGCTGCTGATGAGCGCCGAGTACGTGCTCAAGGAGGGCAACGAGAACGTGATGCTCTGCGAGCGCGGCATCCGCACGTTCGAGACCGCCTACCGCTTCACGCTGGACATCACGGCGATCCCCGTCCTGCAGGAGCTGTCGCACCTGCCGGTGATCGTCGACCCCAGCCACGCGCCCGGCCGGCGCGACTGGGTGGAGTCGCTGTCGCTGGCCGCCGCCGCGGCGGGCGCGGACGGGATCATCGTCGAGACGCATCCCGATCCCGACAACGCGATCTGCGACGGGCCCCAGCAGCTGCCGACCGACGGGTTCGCGGAGTACGCGCAGAAAGTGGCGCGCGCCGCCGAGCTGGCCGGCAAGGTCAGCACCGTCACGGCGTGAGGATCGCGGTCATCGGCACCGGGCTGATCGGCGGGTCGGTCGGCATGGCCGCCCGTCAGCACCTCGGCGCCGAGGTCCGCGGCAGCGGGCCGGAGGCGCCACGGGCGGTCGAGCGCGGCGCGCTGGACGTGGCCTGCGCGTCGATCGAGGAGGCCCTGGACGGCGCGGAGATCGCGTTCGTGGCCACGCCGCTGGGCGTGCTGGAGGCGTCCGTCGGCGCGGTGCTGGCCGCCGCCTCGGCCGACTGCGCCGTGACCGACGTCGGCTCGACCAAGACCGGCGTCGTGGCCGCCCACGCCGACCCGCGGTTCGTCGGCGGCCACCCGCTGGCCGGAGGCGAGGCGGCCGGGATCGAGCACGCGCGGGCGGACCTGTTCGACGGCGCGGTCTGGTACCTGACGCCCGGCCCCCAGACCACCGGGATCCTCTACGAGCGGCTGCACCGGGCGCTGATCGGCATCGGCGCGCGGCCGACGGCGATCGACCCCGACGTGCACGACCGGCTGATGGCCGCGGTCTCGCATCTGCCGCACGTGATCGCCAACGTGCTCGTGGCCCAGGCCTTCCGGGCGCTGGACGACGGCGAGACGCTGCCCGCGACCGGGCCCGGATTTCGCGACGCCACGCGGATCGCCGGCGCCAATCCCCCGCTGTGGGCGGACATCCTGCTGGCCAACCGTGAGGCGACGGTGGTCCAGCTCGACGACGCCGTGGCTCGGCTGGGCGAGGCCCGCCACGCGTTGGTCGACGGCGATCGGGCTCGGTTGCTGGCGTTGCAGAGCGAGGCGGCCAGCGAGCGGCAGGCGCTGCTGGAGGCGCAGCTGGGCGAGGGGCCGCAAAGCGAGCTGCGGGTGATGGTGCCCAACCGTCCGGGGGTGATTGCCAAGCTGGCGCTGGACCTGGGGCGTGCAGGCATCAACATCTCCGACATGACGTTGTCGCCGCTGGATGCCCATCAGGGCGAGGTCACGATCTGGATCCCGACCAAAGAAGAAACCCGCGCCCGCGAGCTCCTCGATGCGCTTTGACCCGCTGACCATCCGGGGCGCCGTGATCGCCCCGCCGGACAAGTCGATCTCCCACCGCGCCGCGCTGATCGGCGCGATGGCCTCCGAGCCCGTGCGCGTGACCGGCTACCTCGACGCGGCCGACACGAACTCGACGCTGGCCGCCGTGCAGCAGCTCGGCGCGCTCGTCGAGGTCAAGCCCGACGAGATCGTCATCCGGGGCAGCGGGCTGCGCGAGGCGCGCTCCAGCGACCGCCCGATCGACGTGGGCAACGCCGGCACGCTGATGCGCCTGCTGCCGGGCTGGCTGGCGGGGCAGCAGGGCCGCTCGTGGACGCTGGACGGCGACAGCTCGATCCGCAAGCGCCCGGTCGACCGCATCGCCGAGCCGCTGGCCCGCATGGGCGGGATCCTCGAGGCGACCGACGGGCGCTTCCCGCCGTTCGTGGTGCACGGCACGCGCCTGCGGGCGATCCACTACGAGCTGCCGATGGCCAGCGCCCAGGTGAAGTCGTGCGTGCTGCTGGCCGGGTTGAGCGCCGACGGCGCGACCACGGTGACCGAGCCGGCCCCCAGCCGCGACCACACCGAGCGGATGCTGGCCGGCGCGGGCATCCAGGTCGAGCGCCACGGCCGCCACGTGACCGTGCATCCGGGCGACGAGTTCGAGCTCGAGCACGTGCACGTGCCCGGCGACCCGTCCAGCGCCGCGTTCTGGCTGGCCGCGGCGGCGATCGTGCCCGGCAGCGAGGTCGTCGTGCGCAACACCGGCACGAACTGGACCCGCGTGGGCTTCATGCGGATCCTGCAGCGCATGGGCGTCCAGGTCGGTGGGGCGCTGGAGGAGCCCGATCCGATCGGCGTGCCCACCAGCGAGCCGGTCGCCGACCTGTCCGTCCGCCACGGCGCGGCGCTGCGCGGTGTCGTGGTGGAGGCCGACGAGGTGCCGCTGGCCATCGACGAGCTCCCGCTGGTGGGCCTGCTGGGCTGCTTCGCCGAGGGCGAGACGATCGTCACGGGCGCCCAGGAGCTGCGCGTGAAGGAGTCCGACCGGATCGCCTCCGTGGTCACCGCGCTGAACGCGCTGGGCGGCGACGCCGAGGCCACCGAGGACGGCTTCGTGGTGCGCGGCACCGGCGGCCTGCGCGGCGGGGCGATCGACTCCGGCGGCGACCACCGCATCGCGATGCTCGGCGCGATCGCCGGGTTGGCGTCGCGCGACGGCGTCGAGGTCGCCAACATGGAGGCCGCAGCGGTCTCCTATCCCGGCTTCACCGCCGATCTGCGTACCCTCAGCGCCCGATGATCGTCGCCATAGACGGCCCCGCCGGGGCCGGCAAGTCCACCGTGGCGCGCGCGACCGCCCGCGCGCTCGGCTTCCAGTACCTCGACACCGGCGCCATGTACCGCGCCGCCGGGCTCGCCGCCGACCCCGTGCGCGCCGACATCCAGCTCGCCGACGGACGCATCTCGCTGGACGGCGAGGACGTGACCGAGGCGATCCGCACGCCGCAGGCCGGCGAGGGCGCCTCCGTGGTCGCCGCGCGGCCCGAGGTGCGCGCCGCGATGGTGGCCAAGCAGCGGGCCATGCTCACCGCCGGGGGCGACTGGGTGGCCGAGGGGCGCGACATCGGCACCGTCGTGGCGCCCGACGCCGAGGTCAAGATCTTCCTGACCGCCGATCCGATCGAACGGGCCCGTCGCCGGGCCGAGGAGCTGGGCATGGACGTCGACGCAGTCCTGCGCGACCAGACGCTGCGAGACGAGCGCGACCGCACGCGCACCGACAGCCCGCTGGTCGCCGCGCCCGATGCCGTGCAGCTCGACACGACGGCGCTGACCATCGACGAGGTCGTCGCCCGGATCGCTGAGCTGGCCCGATGAAGGTCGCGGTCGTCGGCTACCCCAACGTCGGCAAGTCCTCGCTGGTCAACCGGCTGTCGGGCACCCGCACGGCGGTCGTGCACGAGCGCGCCGGCATCACCCGCGACCGCAACGAGGTCGCAGCCGAGTGGAACGGGCGCCTGTTCGACCTGATCGACACCGGCGGCGTGGACTTCGAGGACCTCGATCCGCTGGCCGGCTCGATCCGCGAGCAGGTCCAGGCGGCGCTGGCCGACGCGGAGGTCGCGCTGTTCGTGGTCGACGCCCAGGGTGGTGTGCGCCCCGGCGACCAGGAGATCGCCGACCTGCTGCGGCGCTCGGGCAAGCCCGTGGTGCTCGCCGCCAACAAGGTCGACAGCGTGCGCTCGATGTCGCTGGCCGCCGAGTTCTGGAGCCTGGGACTGGGCGAGCCGATGCCGGTCTCGGCCACCCAGGGTCTGGGCACCGGCGACCTGCTGGACCGCATCGTCGAGCTGCTGCCCGAGGACGCGGTGGTCAACGACGACGAGGACGTCCTGCGTCTGGCCGTGATCGGGCGCCCGAACGTCGGCAAGTCCTCGCTGGTCAACCGCATCATGGGCGACCAGCGGGTGATCGTCTCCGACGTGGCCGGCACCACGCGCGACTCGATCGACATGGAGCTGGAGATCGAGGGCCGGCGGGTGATCCTGATCGACACGGCGGGCATGCGCCGCCAGGCCCGCGTGTCGGAGTCGGTCGAGTACTACACGGCGCTGCGCTCCCAGCGAGCGGCCGAACGGGCGGACGTCGTGCTCGTGGTGTGCGACGCCTCGGAGGGCATCACCGCCCAGGACCTGCGCATCGCCGAGCTGGGGATGGAGGCCAAGTGCGCGACGGCGATCATCCTGAACAAGTGGGACATCAACGACGAGTTCGACCTGGAGATCGAGCGCGAGCGGATCGCCCAGAAGCTGCGCCAGCGCCCGAAGATCCTGACCGTGTCCGCGCTCACCGGCCGCCACCTGGCCCGGGTGATGACGGAGGCGCTCGCGCTCGGTGACAAGATGCGCACGCGCGTGCCCACCCCGGACTTCAACCGCTTCCTGGCCGAGGTCGTGCAGGTGCGCCAGCCGCCGGCCAAGCAGGGCCACCGGCTGAAGCTCATCTACGGCGCCCAGACCCAGACCCGTCCGCCGCGCTTCGCCATCCAGGTCAACTCGCGCAATCGGGTCACCCGCGACTACGCGTACTTCATCGAGAACCGGATGCGCGCCCGCTACGGCTTCGACGGCGTGCCGCTGATCATCGACTTCAACGAGCGCAAGGAGCGCCGTGGCGGCGGCCGCACCTGATGGCCTGATCCGCCGCCGCCGGCTGATCGCCGGCGTGGTGATCGTGTTCGCCGTCCTGGCGCTGGTGGCCGGCGTCGTCGCGGCCACCGGTGGCGGCGCGGGACCGGCGATCTCCGACCGGGCGGCCGCGCTCGTGCCGGCCGACGCGCTGGTCTACGTGCATGTGTCGACCGACACCGATCGCGCGGCGGTCAAGGACGCCCAGCAGCTGGGCGACGGCTTCCCCTCCTACGAGCGGTTGCGCGACACCGTGCTCAGTCGCCTGGCGGTGGCGGGCAGCGACGACGACATCCGCCCGTGGCTGGGCGACGAGGTCGCGCTGGCGCTGACCGGCGGGTCCAGCGGAACGGCGGGCTCGCTCGTGCTGCTGTCGGTCGGTGACGCGGACAAGGCCAAGGCGTTCATCGCCGAGGGCGCGCGCAAGAGCGGCCCGGGCAAGGAGTACAAGGGCGTCCAGCTGGCCCGCTACGGCGCCGTGTACGCGGCCTTCATCGGCGACTTCGTGGCGCTCGGCCAGGCCGAGACGCTGCAGGCGGCGATCGACCTCCAGCAGGGCAAGGGCACCGCGCTGGCCGCCGACCTGACCTACCGCAAGACGACCGACGGGCTGCCGGCCGACCGGGTGGCCGACGCCTACGCGACCTCCGACGGGCTCGGGCGCCTGCTGGTGCCCGCCGGCGGCGCCCTGGGGATCGTCGGCGTGCTGTTCGACCGTCCCGGCCTGAAGGGCGTGGCCGCCTCGGTCAGCGCGGACGCGCCCGGGGCCGAGGTCGTCGTGCGCTCCGACGTGCCCGGCCGCAAGGCCCAGGAGTTCACGCCGTCGCTGCTGGACGCGGTGCCCAAGAGCGCGATGGCCTACTACGGCACCCGCGGCCTGGACCAGAACATCACCCGCCTGCTCAGCGCGGCCGGAACCCAGAGCCTGGCCGACCTGCTCTCGCAGGCCACGTCCGCGCTGGGCGCCGACGGCGTGGACGCGGTGCGCAAGGACCTGCTGGACCTGCTCTCCAACGAGAGCGCCGTCGCGCTGCTGCCCGACGTGCCCGCGCCGACCGCGCTGATCATCGCCAAGGCGTCCAACCCCGACGCGACCCGCGCCGCGCTGGACCGCCTGACCGCCACGCTGCCCAAGGTCCTCAAGGGCGCGAAGGTCACCGAGACCGACGGCGTCACGCAGATCAAGTCCAGCCAGGCCGAGTTCGACCTGGCCGTGATCGACGACAAGCTCGTCGCCGCGACGTCGATGAAGGGCATCGCGGCCGCCCGCGACCCCGACGGCGGCATCGGCGACAACGACCACTTCAAGGCGGCCGTGACGAACACGAAGAATCCCGTCACCTCGGTAGTCTTCCTGGACTTCAGCCAGCTTCTCTCGTTGGCCGAGCAGACAGGACTCAACGACTCGCGCGCCTATCTGGCGGTCAAGAACGACCTCCGCAAGCTGCAGGCCGTGGGCGTCAGCTCGAGCGGCGCTGGGGAGGACACGACCTCGGAGATCCGGTTCCAGATCCCATGAGCTACGCCGACAACGAGTACCTGTTCACGTCTGAGTCCGTCACCGAGGGCCATCCCGACAAGGTCGCCGACCAGATCTCCGACGGCGTCCTGGATGCCGTCCTGAAGGCCGATCCCACCGGTCGCGTGGCCTGCGAGACGCTGGTCAACACCGGGCTGGTCATCGTCTCGGGCGAGATCTCGACCTCCACCTACGTGGACGTCCAGGACATCGCCCGCAGCACGATTCGCAACATCGGCTACATCGACGCGGATCTGGGGTTCAGCGCGGATTCGTGCGCGGTGATCAACGCGATCGACAAGCAGTCTGCCGACATCGCGCAGGGTGTGGATGCGGCGCTGGAGACGCGTGAGGGCGGCGATTCGGGCGAGTTGGACATCGCCGGCGCGGGCGACCAGGGGATGATGTTCGGCTACGCGACGAACGAGACGGACGAGCTCATGCCGCTCCCGATCTCGCTGGCCCACAAGCTCGCGGCGCGCCTGGCCGCCGTGCGCAAGGACGGCTCGGTGGGCTACCTGCGCCCGGACGGCAAGACGCAGGTGTCGGTGCGCTACGCCGACGGCCGGCCGGTGGCGATCGAGAAGCTGTTGATCAGCACGCAGCACGCCGACAGTGCGACGAACGAGCAGATCCGCAAGGACCTGTGGGAGCAGGTCGTCCTGCCGGTGCTGCCGGCGGATCTGTTCGATGAGAACGCGTTGGCCAAGGAGTTCCTGGTCAATCCGACGGGCCGGTTCGTGATCGGCGGCCCGGTCGGTGACTGCGGCCTGACCGGGCGGAAGATCATCGTGGACACCTACGGCGGGATGGCCCGCCACGGCGGTGGCGCGTTCTCGGGCAAGGACCCGAGCAAGGTCGATCGCTCGGCGGCGTATGCGGCGCGGTATGTGGCCAAGAACATCGTGGCCGCGGGGTTGGCCGATCGGGCGGAGGTGCAGGTGGCCTACGCGATCGGTGTCGCGCATCCCGTGTCGGTGATGGTGGAGACGTTCGGGACGGAGAAGATCGGCCGGGGCCGGATCGCGGAGTTGGTCAACGAGCATTTCGACCTGCGTCCGGGCGCGTTCCGTGAGTACCTCGATCTGCATCGGCCGATCTATCAGAAGACCGCGGCGTACGGCCACTTCGGCCGTGACGACGCGGACTTCACCTGGGAGCGCACCGACCGTGCGCAGGCGCTAGCAGGTGCCGCCTAGGAGCTTCGTCGGCGTCCGGACCTTGCCGGCGCTGTACAGGCGCACGAGCTCGGAGTTGGGCTGCAGCGAGCCGAGCACGAAGTCCAGGATCGAGCCGCTGCTGACCGCGTAGGGCATCTGGAAGACCGCCTGGTAGCAGAGGCCGGTCGTGCCGATCGACTTCGGCGTGGCCGTGTCGAGGGTGGAGCCGCCGGACTGGTTCACCGATGCGGTCAGGCCGCTGATCGGCTGGTTGACCCGGAAGACGACGTTGACCGTCGTCGCGGGCTTGCCCTGGACGATGTAGGTGACGGGGTCGCCGACGAACTGCGTCGATCCCGCCTGGGCAACGGCGGGCACGACGAGGGCGACGAGGATTCCCAACAGCAGCGAACGCATCATGGCGGCATCGTACGCTCGTGGGGTGCCGAGGATCGCCCGCGTCGAGCCGCTCACGACGGCCCGCGCGCTGCGCGGCCCGTTCGACTATCTCGCGCCGGAGGACATCGGCGTCGGATCGCTGCTGCAGGTGCCCTTCGGCCGGCGCGAGGTGCTGGGGATGGTCGTCGGGCTGGCCGACCACACCGAGGTGCCGGCCGAGAAGCTCGTGCGCCCGCGGCGGGTCCTGCCGCAGTCGCTGCCCCCCGAGCTGGTCGACCTGGCCTACTGGATGGCCCAGGAGTACTGCTCCACCTTCGCGCGCGCCGTCGGGCTGATGCTGCCCCCGTCCCGGGTGCGTGAGAAGACGTCGCTGTGGGCCGAGCGCGCCGATGTCGAAGGCCGGCTGACCGAGGCCCAGCGGGCGCTGCTGGACTCGCTGCCGCGGCTGGCCGGCCCGGACCTGGCCGCCCTGCGGAGATTGGAACGCCGGGGCTTCGTGACGCTCACGCCCCGCGCGCAGCGCCGCGCCCCCACGCACACGACCGTCGGCGCCCACAAGCCCCAGCCGCCGCTGACCGCCGATCAGGCCGCCGCCCTGGCCCGGATCGAGGCGGCGGGGCCCGACGAGCGCCTGTTGCTGCACGGCGTCACCGGCTCAGGCAAGACCGAGGTGTACCTGCGTGCCGTGGGTGGATGCCTGGACCGCGGAGAGGGGGCGATCGTGCTCGTGCCCGAGATCGCGCTCACCCCGCAGATCGTCTCGCGCTTCGTCGAGCGCTTCGGCGACACCGTCGCCGTCCTGCACTCGGCGCTCAGCGACGGCGAGCGCTTCGACGAGTGGCTGCGCCTGCGCCGGGGCCAGGCGCGCGTGTGCGTCGGCCCACGGTCTGCCGTGTTCGCGCCGATCTCCCGGCTCGGCCTGATCGTCATCGACGAGGAGCACGACCCGTCCTACAAGCACGAGGGCGACCCGCGCTACGACGCCCGCCTGGTCGCCGAGCAGCGCGGCGCGCTCGTCGTGGCCGGCAGCGCCACGCCCCGGCCCGAGAGCTTCGCCACGATGCGCCGCATCGTCCTGCCCAAACGCGTCGACGGCCAGCGGCTGCCGCCGGTCCAGATCGTCGACATGCGCGAGCAGCGCGGCGCCCTGCACCCGACGACCTACCAGGCGCTGCTGGACGCGCCCAAGGCGATCGTGCTGCTCAACCGCCGCGGCTGGTCGAACTTCCTGACCTGCCGCACCTGCGGGCGCGCCTGGGAGTGCCCGCAGTGCGACGTCACGCTCGTCCTGCACCGGGCCGGCAGCTACCTGGCCTGCCACCACTGCGGCCACCGCGAGGGCGTGCCCACCCGCTGCCCGGACTGCGGCTCGGTGTCCGTCACCCGCCACGGCGCCGGCACCGAGCAGCTGGCCGACGAGCTGGCCAACACGGGCCTGCGCACGATGCGCCTGGACGCCGACGTGGGTCGCGCGGGCGAGGTGCTGGCCGCCTTCGAGCGCGCCGACCGCGCCGTGCTGGTGGGCACGCAGGTCGTGGCCAAGGGGCACGACTTCCCCGACGTGACGCTCGGCGTGGTGCTCGACGCCGACGCGACGCTGCGCTTCCCCGACTTCCGCGCCGAGGAGCGCACGTTCGCGCTCGTCGCCCAGCTGGCCGGCCGCGCGGGCCGCGGGCCCGGCGGGGGCCGGGTGATCGTGCAGACGATCGCGCCCGACGCCGAGGCGATCCGCGCCGCCGCCCGCCACGACAGCGACGGCTTCCTGGCCGGCGAGCTGCGCCGCCGCGAGGCGCTGCGCTACCCGCCGTACTCGACGCTGATCCGGGTCGTCTGCTCGTCGGAGAAGCCGGGCCTGGCCCTCGAGGTCGCCGCAGCCGTGCAGAAGCGGCTGCCCACCTCGCTGGGACCGGCGCCGCTGTTCCGCCTGCGCGGCCGCGAGCGCGCCCAGGTGGTCATCAAGGCGACCCACCGCGAGCGCGCGGTGGCGGCCGTCGGCGCGGCCGTCGACGCCGAGCACCGGCGCGACATCGCGATCAGCGTCGATGTCGATCCGCAATAGCATCGAGACCGTGGCCGAGCACGAACAGGAGCCCATCGAGGAGGCTCCCGAGCCCTACGAGATGGACGAGGAGACCCGCGAGCGGCGCGCCGCCGCGCTGGCCCAGATCGTCCAGTACGGCGACCCGGTCCTGCGCGCCAAGGCGCTGCCCATCGAGCTCTTCGACGACGAGCTGCGCCGCGAGGTCGACCGCATGGGCCATCTGATGACCGACGCGATCGGGATCGGCCTGGCCTCGACCCAGGTCGGCCGCCTGCGCCGCCTGCTGGTCTACCGCGTCGAGCACGACAGCCCGATCATCGCGCTCATCAACCCGGTGATCGAGTGGTCCTCCAAGGAGGACGAGACCGGCGAGGAGGGCTGCCTCTCGCTGCCCGGCGTGGTCGTCGAGGTCGATCGGCCGCTGCACGTCCGCGTGCGCGCCCAGGACGAGTACGGCGAGACGACGCTGATCGAGGCATCGGGCCTGGAAGCGCGGGTCATCCAGCACGAGATGGACCACCTCGACGGCGTGCTGATCCTCGACCGGACCTCGCGCGAGCAGCGCAAGAACGCCGTGCGCGCGCTCCGCGAGCGCGTCGCGTGAGCATCGCCTACCTGGGCACCTCGGAGTTCGCCGCCGACCTGCTGCGGCGGCTGGTCCAGGCCGGCCGGGCCCCCGCGCTCGTCGTCACCCGTCCCGACCGCCCCAAGGGCCGCGGCCGCAAGCTGTCCTCGCCGCCCGTGGCCGACGTGGCCCGCGAGCTGGGTCTGGAGCTGGCCCAGCCGGACGACGTCAACGGCTTCGCGCCGATCCAGGGGCTGGACCAAATCGTGGTCTGCGCCTACGGCGCGCTGCTCAAGGAGCCGTTGCTCAGCGAGCCGGGGCTCCTGAACGTGCACCCGTCGCTGCTGCCGCGCTGGCGTGGCGCCGCGCCGATCGAGCGCGCGATCATGGCCGGCGACGAGGAGACCGGGGTGGCGATCATGCGCCCGACCGCGGGCTTCGACGAAGGCCCGGTGTGCGCCGTCCAGCGTGAGCCGATCAGCGCCACCGACGACTTCGCCACGCTCTCGCGCCAGCTCGTCGACGTCGCGGCGGAGCTCCTCGTCGGCCTGGAGGCGCATCCGGTGTTCGTGGAGCAGCCGACCGTCGGGATCGTCTACGCCGAGAAGATCGGCCCGGCCGACCGCACGCTCGATCCCACGCGGTCCGCCGTCGAGCTCGATCGCGTCGTGCGTGCACTGCACCCGCACATCGGCGCGCGCCTGGAGTCCGGGATCGGCGTCCAACGCGCCCGCCCGCTGCCCGACGTGGAGGCACCCGCCGGCCTCTCGCGCGACGGCGACCGCCTCCTGCTCGGCACCGCCGCGGGTGCCCTCGAGCTCCTCGAGGTCCAGCCGCCCGGCGGCCGCCCGATGGACGCGGCGTCCTTCCTCCGCGGCCGCGGCCTGCCCACGTGAGCCGGATCTGCGTCGGAATCGGCGCGAAACTGCGCAATCGCGGGCCGCGCAGCACCCGCGGTGCCACGATGAATTCCGCATGACGTCTCAAAATCGAAAAGCGCTAGCGACGGCTAGCACCAGTGCTAGCCGCCGCTAGCGGAATCTCGTTTTGACAGATCAATCCGATTTCGATCCCGAGCGTCCGCCCATCCGCGGCTGGTTGGGCAACAACCCGGTCGTGGACATCAACGGCGTGCCCGAGGAACACTGGCTCACGGTCATGGAGCGGTTCCACCCGAGCACGTACGGCATGGTCCATGCGGGCTTCACGGGTTCGCTCGAGGCAGTCGGTCGGCTCGGAGTGGCCCTTGGGGAAGCCCGGCTCAACTACAGCGACGGGCGGGTCCGGGTCCCCGCAGACGCGGTCGCGAATCCGCCGGGCCTGCCCACGCCGCACCTCGAGCCGCCGGACCATCGCCAGCGTCAGGTGAACTTCCGGCTCAAGGCCGACCACTACAAGGCGTTGGCCCGGGCCGCGGAGCTCCTGAACATGCGACCGACCCGGCTGGCCAGCCTCCTGGTCATCCGTGGGGTCGACCAGATCCTGCGCGAGGCCCGCAGTGGCTAGCCCGGCGCGACAGGCCGCCTATGCGGTCGTGCGGCGCGTGTTCGAGCAGGGCGCCTACGCCGACCGGGCGCTGCGGCGCGTGACCGAGGGCCTGGACCCGCGCGAGCGGGCGTTCGCCACGCAGCTGGCCTACGGGACGGTGCAGCGCAAGCTCACGCTCGACCACCTGGCCACGCAGTTCGCCCGCCGCCCCGCCGAGGAGCTCGATGCGCCGGTGATCGCGGCGATCCGCCTGGGGCTCTACCAGCTCGCCTATCTGGACGGGGTGGCCGCGCATGCCGCGGTCGACGAGTCCGTCGAGCTGGTCAAGGCCGACGCGCCGAGGGCCACCGGGCTGGTCAACGCCGTCCTGCGGCGCGGCGCCAAGGAGGCCCGCGGGCTGGTCGCCGCGCTGCCCGACGACACGCCCGACGCGGCGGCGATCGCGCACTCGGTGCCCCGCTGGCTGGCCGGGATGTGGTTCCAGCAGCTCGGGGCGCAGGACGCGCGGGCGCTGCTGGCCGCGTCCAACCGCCCGGCCGAGCACGCGCTGCGGGCCAACACGCTGGTGCTGACCGCGCCCGAGCTGCTGGCCGCGCTGCCCGTGCCCGCGCACCTGGGGCCCGAGCCGGTCGAGGCGGTCGTGGCCGACCGGGCCTTCGACGCGCACGGCTCGCCGCTGTTCGCCGCCGGCGCGCTGCTGCCGCAGTCGCGCGCGTCCCAGCTCGTGGCCCACGCGGTCGATCCGCAGCCGGGTGAGCGGATCCTCGACCTGTGCGCCGCGCCGGGCGGCAAGACCACGCACATGGCCGCGCTGATGGGCAACCAGGGCGCGATCGTCGCGGTCGAGCGCAACGCCGCCCGGGCCGAGCAGCTGCGCGACACCGCGGCCCAGCTGCACGCCTCGATCGTCGAGGTGGTCAAGGCCGACGCCAGCCAGCCGGTCGACGGGGTCTTCGACCGCGTGCTCGTCGATCCGCCGTGCAGCGGGCTGGGCACGCTGCGCAGCCGGCCCGACCTGCGCTGGCGCACCGATCCGGCCCAGATCCAGGCCGTCGTGGCCGAGCAGCGCGCGATCCTCGACGTCGCGGCCGCCGCGGTGAAGCGCGGCGGACGCGTCGTCTACTCGACCTGCACGATCAGCGCGCTGGAGAACGAGATGCAGGTGGGCCGGCGCACGGACCTGGAGATCGAGTCGACCCGCACGACGTATCCGCACCGGGACGGCACGGACGGATTCTTCATCTGCGCCATGCGTAGGCTGTGAGCCGCATGGAACTCGGTCCTGAGTGCCCCAACTGTCACGAGCCGTGGCTGCGCCCGACGAACCTCGCGGGCCGCTATCGCTGCGTGTACTGCCTGCACCGCTACGAGCTGCGGTCGGTGTGCCCCAACTGCGGCGAGCACTCGACGATCGTGCGCATGTCCTCGACCGCCACCACCCAGTGCAACGCCTGCGGTGACAGCATGCTGCTGCCGATATGAGCGTCGCGCCCTCGATCCTGTCGGCGAACTTCGCCCGCCTGGGCGACGACGTGCAGCTGGTGCTCGACGCGGGCGCCGACACGATCCACTTCGACGTCATGGACGGCCAGTTCGTCCCGCCGATCACGATCGGCGCCGACGTGGCCAAGGCGATCACGCCGGCGGTGCACGCGGCCGGCGCGATCCTCGACGTGCACCTGATGGTCGACCGGCCCGAGCGCCACGTGGACGCGTTCGTCGACGCGGGCGCCGACCGCATCCTCTGCCAGGTCGAGTCCACGCCGCACATCGCCTACGCCATCAAGCAGATCCGCGACGCCGGCCGTTCGCCCGGTGTGGTGATCAACCCGGGCACGCCCGTCGAAGCGGTCACCGAGCTGATCGACGACGTCGACGTGATCCTGTGCATGACCGTGAACCCGGGGTGGGGCGGCCAGAAGTTCCTGCCCGGTTCGTTTCAGAAGATCGCCCGGCTCAAGGCGCTGGTCGGCGACCGCGCGCGGATCGAGGTCGACGGCGGCGTCGACGCCCGGACGGTCGGCGGCTGCGCCCAGGCGGGCGCCGAGATCTTCGTGGCGGGCAGCGCGATCTTCCACGCGCCCGATCCGGTCCAGGCGTTCCACGAGATCGCCGCCGCCGCGATGTAGTGGTAGCCGTACCCGGACCGCGGTTCAGATTGACGATCATGCAAACAGACCATGGCCGTCACCGTCCTCATCGTCGATGATCATCCGAGCTTCCGGGCGACCGCCCGGCTGCTGCTCGAGGTGGAGGGCTACGACGTGGTGGGGGAGGCCAAGGACGGCCACGAGGCGATCGCGCAGGCCAACCGGCTGCGCCCCGACCTCGTGCTGCTCGACGTCAACCTGCCCGACATGGACGGCTTCCAGGTGGCCAGCCGCCTGACGGCGCGCAACGGCGGCACGGTGCCGCCCGCGGTGATCCTCATCTCCAGCCGCGATCCGTCCGACTTCGGCTCGCTGGTCACCAACAGCGGCGCGCGGGGCTTCATCCCCAAGGCCGACCTCTCCGGCGACTCACTGGCCGCGCTGCTGGGATGAGCACCCGGCGGCTGCTGTGGCTCGTCGGCATCGCCGGGGTCGCGCTCGGCGTCGGCGTCGCGGTCCTCCTGGCCACCCACGCCTACGGCGACGAGCCCGGCGGCATGATCGCCGCGGCGCTGCTGATCGGCTGGTCCTTCCTGGGCACCGGCCTGTACGCGTGGGCCTCGCGACCGCACAACCGCATCGGGAAGCTGATGGTCGCCGTCGGGTTCTCGTGGATGATCGTCATCGCGGCCAACACCGACGTCGCGCTGATCTTCACCGTCGCCAGCCTGGCCGCGGCGCTGCCCTACGCGCTGCTCGTGCACCTGCTGCTGGCCTATCCGTCGGGGCGCCTGCGCACGACGCTGGAGCGCCGGTGCGTCGCGCTCGCCTACTTCGACGTGACGGTCGGGGTGCTCCTCTACCAGGTGTTCGACGCCAACCTGCCCGACGAGCCGGACGCGCCGCCCAACCTGCTGATGATCTCCGACCAGCACGGGCTGTCGGACGCGATCCTCGCCGTGGTCACCCTGCTGGGCGTGGTGTTGGTCCTGGTGGCCAGCGTGCTGCTCGTGCGCCGCTGGCGGGCGTCGCCGCGGCCGCAGCGGCGGGCGATGGCGCCCGTGCTGTGGACCGGCGCGCTGCTGCTGGCCACGCTCGCCCTGTCGTTGCTGGCCGACAACGTCGCCAACTCCGACGCGCTGGAGAACACGTTCGGCGGCTTCGCGCTGCTGTTCCTGCTGGCCATCCCGTACGCGTACCTGGCCGGCCTGCTCGGCCTGGGCTGGTCGCGCGGGCAGATGATGGGCTCGCTGATGGGCGGGTTGAACGCCGCCCAGGAGCGCCAGTCGGTGCGCGACGCGATCGCCGAGGCGCTCGGGGATCCCAGCGTGGTCGTCGTGTTCAAGCGCCGCGAGCGCGACGAGTGGGTCGACGCCCAGGGCCAGCGGATCGAGCTCTCCGACGGGCGCGAGGTGACGGCCATCCGCCGCGACGGCGAGGTGATCGGCGCGCTCGTGCACCGTCCCGCGCTGTCGGACGATCCCGAGCTGCTCACCGCGGTGGCCGACGCGGCCGCGCTGGCGCTGGACAACGAGCGCCTGGAGGCCGAGCTGCGCGCCCGCGTCAGCGAGCTGCAGGAGTCGCGCGCGAACATCATCGCCTTCGGCATGGCCGAGCGCCGGCGCCTCGAACGCGACCTTCACGATGGCGCTCAGCAGCGGCTGGTGGCACTCTCCCTGCAAGTGAACCTCGCCCGTGCCAAATTGGAGGACGACCCCGCGACCGCCGCGACGCTGCTGGACAGCGCCCGCGACGAGCTGCGCCAGGCCCTGGACGAGCTGCGCGAGCTGGCCCGCGGCATCCATCCGGCGATCCTCACCGACCAGGGCCTGGGTCCCGCGGTGATCGCGTTGGCCGAGCGCTCGCCCGTGCCCGTCGAGGTCGACGCGATGCCGGGACGGCACGACGCGCTGCCCGGGCAGGTCGAGGCGGTGGCCTACTTCGTCGTCTCCGAGGCGCTGGCCAACGTGGCCAAGTACGCCCACGCCAACCAGGCCAGCGTGCGCGTGCGGCGGCTCAACGAGCACGCGGTGGTCGAGGTGCGCGACGACGGCATCGGCGGCGCGGACGCCTCGCGCGGCAGCGGCCTGCGCGGCCTGGCCGATCGCGTCGCCGCGCTCGACGGCCAGCTGCGCATCGAATCCCCGATCGGGGGCGGCACGATCGTGCGCGCCTACATCCCGTGCGCGTCGTCGTAGCCGACGACTCCGTCCTGCTGCGCGAGGGCCTCGTGCGCCTGCTGGCCGAGGACGGCTTCGACGTGGTCGGCCAGGCCGGCGACGCCGAGGACCTGCTGCGCAAGGTCGGCGCGCACCGGCCTGACGTGGCCGTGGTGGACGTGCGCATGCCGCCGACCCACACCGACGAGGGGCTGCGCGCGGCGGCGGAGATCCGCGAGCGCTTCCCGGAGACCGCCGTGCTGGTGCTCAGCCAGGTGATCGAGCCGGGCTCGGCGCTGGAGCTGCTGACGGCCAGCGCCGAAGGCGTCGGCTACCTGCTCAAGGACCGCGTGGCGGACATCGACCGCTTCACCGAGGCGGTGCGGCGCGTGGCCGACGGCGGGTCCGCGCTGGACCCCGAGGTCGTCTCCACGCTGCTGGGCCGCCGCCGCCGCGACGACCCGCTGGCCGACATCACCGCCCGCGAGCGCGAGGTGCTGGCGCTGATGGCCGAGGGGCGCTCCAACGGGGCGATCGCCGGGCAGCTGGTGGTCACCGAGCGCGCGGTCGAGAAGCACGTGACCTCGATCTTCGGCAAGCTCGGGCTGACGCCCGCGGCCGAGGACCACCGGCGCGTGCTGGCCGTGCTGACGTACCTGCGGGCGTAAGAGTGCGGTTAGCCGTATTGGAGCCTCGGCTCCGAGCGGCGAAGCTGGCCCCATGACTTCCGCCGACATCGTCTCCGCAACCGACCTCGTGCGTCGCTACGGCGAAGGCGAGGCCGCCGTGAACGCGCTGGCCGGCGTCACCGTGGGCTTCGCCGCCGGCCAGTACGCCGCCATCATGGGCCCCTCGGGCTCGGGCAAGTCGACGCTGATGCACTGCCTGGCCGGCCTGGACCGCCCGAGCAGCGGCTCGGTCGTCGTCGACGGCGTCGAGATCGCCAAGCTCGATGACAAGCAGCTGACCAACCTGCGCCGCGACAAGATCGGCTTCATCTTCCAGTCGTTCAACCTGCTGCCGGTCCTGACCGCGGAGGAGAACATCCTCCTGCCCCTGTCGATCGCCGGACGCAAGCCCGACCAGGCCTGGTACGAGCAGCTGGTCGAGACGGTCGGTCTGAAGGACCGCCTGACCCACCGCCCCTCGCAGCTCTCCGGCGGCCAGCAGCAGCGGGTCGCCGTGGCCCGCGCGCTCGTCTCGCGCCCGTCGGTGGTGTTCGCCGACGAGCCGACCGGCAACCTCGACTCCAAGGCCTCGGCCGAGGTGCTGCACCTGCTGCGCACGTCGGTCAACGAGCTCGGCCAGACGGTGATCATGGTCACCCACGACCAGGAGGCCGCCGACGTGGCCGACCGCATCGTGACGCTGACCGATGGCCTGATCGTCGAGGACCGGCGCGTCCAGGCCGCGGCGGGCGTGGCCTGATGCTCAAGCTCTCGCTGCGCAGCTTCGGCGCGCGCAAGATGCGCGTCGCGCTGACGCTGATCGCCGTCGCGCTGGGGGTGGCCCTGATCTCGGGCACCTACATCCTCACCGACACGATCAACAAGTCGTTCGACAACATCTTCCAGACGGCGGCCAAGGGGACCGACGTCTCGATCACCCCGCGCGACGCCGTCGACGCCGACGCCAGCCAGACGTCCAACACGATCCCGGCCGCGTTCCTGGCCGACATCCAGAAGCAGCCCGGCGTGGAGGCGGCGGCCGGCGCCGTGGAGACGTCGGACGTCGCGCTGTTCAAGGCCGACGGCGAGCGCGTCGGCCGGGCCGGTGGCGCGCCCACCTCGGTGCAGTCCGCCACGCCCAAGCCGTTCGACGCGCTCACCTACACCCAGGGCCACGCTCCGGAGAACACCGGCGAGGTCGCGCTGCTGCAGTCGACCGCCGAGGACGCGGGCATCAAGCTCGGCGACACGGTCGACATCGCCGGCGACGGGCCCAAGGAGCCGCTGAAGGTCGTCGGCCTGGCCAAGTTCGGCGGGGTCTCCAGCGTCGGCGGGTTCGTGCTCGTCGTCACGTCGCTGGAGCAGGCCCAGAAGCTGGCGGGCACCCCCGACTCCTACGACGAGATCCTCGTCGCGGCCAAGCCCGGCGTGTCCGAGACGCAGCTGCGCGACCAGCTGCGCCAGGTGCAGGCGCCCGTGGCCGTCAACGTGCGCACCGGTCAGCAGCAGGCCGACCAGAACGCCGACGACATCCACCAGGCGCTCAGCTTCCTGACCACCGCGCTGCTCGTGTTCGGCGGGATCGCGCTGTTCGTCGGCGCGTTCATCATCTTCAACACCTTCTCGATCACGGTGGCGCAGCGCATCCGCGAGTTCGCGCTGCTGCGCACGCTGGGCGCCTCGCGCGGCCAGGTGATGCGGTCGGTGCTGTTCGAGGGCCTGATCGTCGGTCTGCTCGGCTCGATCCTGGGGCTGCTGCTCGGCCTCGTGCTCGCGCCGGGCCTGCGGGCGCTGTTCAAGGCCGTCGGCGCCGATCTGCCGTCCGAGGGAACGGTCGTCGAGACCCGCACGATCGTGGTCTCGCTGGTCGTCGGCACGCTGGTCACGGTGCTCAGCGGCCTGGCTCCGGCGATCCGGGCCACGCGCGTCCCGCCGGTGGCCGCCCTGCGCGAGGGGGCGATCCTGCCCAAGTCCAAGGGCGCGCGCTTCATCACGCCCGGCGGCGCCGTGCTGACCATCCTCGGGTTCGTGGCGCTGGCCGCCGGCCTGTTCGGCGGCGCGGGGGTCGCGCTCGTCGGCCTGGGCGCCGGGCTCGTCTTCATCGGCGTGGCCCTGCTCAGCCCCAAGCTGGTGCCGCCGCTGGCCGGCACGATCGGCCGCGCCTTCCCGGGCGTCGTCGGGCAGCTGGCCCGCGAGAACGCGGTGCGTCTGCCCGGACGGACCGCGGTGACGGCGGCGGCGCTGATGATCGGCGTGACGCTCGTCGCGTTCGTGTCGATCTTCGCCCAGGGCCTGAAGGCGACGATCTCCGACGCCGTGGACACGGCGGCCCGGCCCGGCACGCTGATCATCCAGAACACGGGCTCGGGCTCACCGCTGCCGCCCGCGGTCGGCCAGGGCGTCGGGGAGATCCCCGGGGTGAAGACGACGGCGCCGGTGATCTTCTCGACCAGCCGGATCCAGGGGATCGCGGGCAAGACCGGGGTGACCGGGGTGTCGAAGAACCTGCCCACCGTCTTCCAGACGCAGTGGGACCAGGGCGACGACGCCGTGTTCCGGGATCTGGGCTCCAGCGGCGCGGTCCTGACCAAGGACTTCGCCGACACCAACGACCTCAAGGTCGGCGCCCAGCTGGACATGCTGACGCCCACGGGCAAGCGCGTCGACGTGACCGTCAAGGGCATCACCGACGACAACTCCAACCTGTTCGCCCCGGTCACCGTCAGCGACGAGCTGGCCCGGTCGGCCTTCGGCGAGCGCAACGACGCGCTGGTGTTCGCCGGCGTGGATCCCAACGACGAGAAGCAGGTCAAGGCGACGATCGACGCCGCGCTGGAGAAGACGTTCCCGATCGCCGAGGCGCTGACCATCCAGGAGTTCAAGGACCAGCAGGCCGGCCAGATCAACCAGGTCGTGATCCTGTTCTACGTGCTGCTGTCGCTGTCGGTGATCGTCTCGCTGTTCGGCATCGTCAACACGCTCGTGCTCTCGATCTACGAGCGCACCCGCGAGCTGGGGATGCTGCGGGCGATCGGCACCTCGCGCACGCAGGTCAAGCGGATGATCCGCTTCGAGGCCGTGATCACCTCGCTGATCGGCGCGGTCATCGGCATCGTCATGGGGCTGATATTCGGCATCGCCGTGACCGAGGCGCTCAAGGACGACGGGCTCGTGCTGTCGATCCCGATCCTCCAGCTGGTGATCCTGCTGATCCTCGGTGGCCTGGCCGGCGTGGTGGCGGCGATCGCCCCGGCGCGCCGGGCCGCCCGGCTCAACGTGCTGGACTCACTGGCGTACGAGTAGACCGGCGAGCAGGGCGGTGGCTGCTGCGTAGCCGATCTCGGCGCGCAGCAGCTCGCTGTCCACGATCGGCAGCAGCGTCCACACGACGAAGAGCACGGCCACCGCAGCCCAGCAGATGACCGCGCGACCGGCCTGCCCTCGAGCCAGCTTGGCCTGGTTCAGCGTTCCCGCCATCAGGTGGAAGCCCATGCCGATGCCGAGCAGCGCCAGCCCGACGCGGCCGTAGTCGTAGTCCTGGCCGAACACGTGGGACATCACCCAGGGCCCGATGGCCAGCAGCCCGATGGCCACCGCGCCGGCGAAGCCGCCGATGACCAGGATGGTCAGGCGGATCGCCCGCGCGAACGCCTCGTGTCCCTCGGTCGCCTCCAGCCCGGTCAGGTGCGGCAGCAGCGACGTCTGCACGGCCTGGAACAGCTGCAGCGGCGCCCGCGTGATCAGGAAGACGTTGAACACGATGCCGGCCAGCGCCGCATCGGACGCCGTGATCTCGGTGGTCAGGACCGCAGCGTTGAGCAGCGTCTGCTCGGCCAGCATGATCCCGGCGACCGCCAGCGCGAAGCTCGTCGACTCGGCCGCGGTGATGCCCTCGGCGACCTCTTCGGCATCCAGGTCCAAGGCGGGATCTCGGCGGGAGAAGGCCAGCGGGACGACGAACAGCGAGAGGGCGGGCGCGGCGGCGATGCCCAGCGCGACGACGTCCTCGCCCGACGCGATCCCCACCGCGACCGCCAGCGGGAACAGGAACCGGGAGATCGACTCCATCAGCACGAGCCCGCCGTAGAGCCCGAACTGCTGATGTCCGGCCAGCCAGCCGCGGGCGAAGTACGACGCCGCGTAGAACAGCGTGCCCAGCGTGAAGACCCAGTACAGCGTGGCCGAGCCGTCGAACAGGTCGTCCTGGATGGGCCCGCGCAGGGCCAGCGCGATGACCAGGAAGAGCGCGGCGAACGTCGCCTGCAGCAGCATCGGCGTGCGCAGCGCGTGGCGGTGGATGCCCAGCGCCCGGTTGCGGGCCAGCGTGCGCGACAGGAGCTGCTCGATCGGCCGGTAGATGACCGAGATGACGACGAACATCACCGACCACAGCACGTCCAGGCTCTTGGCCTCGACCTCGCCGACGACGTGCGAGGCGACGGCGAAGTAGGCGAAGGTGAAGACCCCGGTGGCGGCGATCCCGATGCTCAGGATCCGCGCGCCACGTCCGTAGCTAGAGCCGGACAAGCAGCATGGTCCAGGGGAAGGGCGACCGCGCCTCGACCACCGTTCCGTGCTGGCTCAACAGCTGGACGAAGGAGCGCTTCGACCAGTGGTTGAGATGGCCCGGCGTGTTGCCGAGGTCCTTCCAGTAGGCGCCACGCGCCATGTTCAGGCCACGCCACAGCGGCTCGCGCGGGACGCTCACCAGCAGATACTTGGAGGCGCAGCGCGCCATCTCGGCCACCGTGTGCGGCGCGTCGGGCACGTGCTCGAGCACCTCGATCGCCGTGGCCACCTCGAACTCGTTGTCGGCGAACGGCAGGTTCTCGGCCTTCATGATCTTGTACTCGAGGTTGGGCACCTGGCGCTTGGCCCACTCGGCCTGCAGGTGCGGATCCTCGAGGTCGATCCCGACGACGCGGCCGGGGATCTGCTTGGCCCACTCCTGCACGAGGACGCCCTCGCCGCAGCCCACGTCCAGCAGCGTCTGCGGCTTGGCCTGCGCGAAGAGCTCCTCGAGCGTGCGCTCGAAGCCGGCCATCAGCCGCTTGACCACCGGGTTGGTCGACCCGTACTTGTCGTACGTGTTGCCGGTGACGGTGCCCTCGGCGTCGACGGTGACGGACGGCGTCATACGTTCGCGGTCTCCTTGTTGCCCGGCTCGTAGTGCGAGGGCGGGATCTCCAGCTGCAGTTCGATCCGGCGCACGCGCTCGAACACGCGCTGCTGCATGAGCCGGTTGGCGGCCATCAGGTCGCCCAGCACCCCGAGCGCGCCGAGCAGCAGCGCCGCGTTGAACAGCACGGCGCCGAGGATCAGCGACTGCACGTGGCCCGCGCCGTCGCCGTCGATGTAGAAGTACAGGTAGCGCGCCCACACGATCACGGCCAGCACGCCGATCAGCGCGGCCATCGACCAGAAGATGCGCAGCGGCTCGTACTGGCTGTAGATGCGGAAGATGGCCAGCGCGTTGCGGCGCACGTAGGACCACATCGACGGGAACAGCCGCGACTCGCGCGTCTTGGGGTTCGTGCGGATCGGGACGTGATCGGTGGCGACCAGCAGCTTGCCCGCCTGGATGATCGTCTCCAGCGTGTACGTGTAACGCGAGACGACGGCCATCTGCAGGGCGGCCTCGCGGTTGTAGGCCCGAAAGCCGGACGTCGTGTCGGGCACGTCGGTGCCCGAGGCCTGGCGCACGACCCACGAGCCCAGGCGCTGCAGCGAGACCTTCAGCGGCGAGAAGTGCTCGATCGTCTCGACCTGGCGGTCGCCGACGACCATGTCGGCGTGCCCGGCCAGCACCGGGCCGACGAGCTTGGGGATGTCCAGCGCCGAGTACTGGTTGTCGGCGTCGGTGTTGACGATCACGTCGGCGCCCAGCTTCAGGCACGCGTCCAGGCCCGCCTGGAAGCCGGCGGCCAGGCCCTTGTTGTTCGTCAGGCGCACGATGTGGTCGACGCCGGCGGCGCGGGCGACCTCGATCGTGCGGTCCGTCGAGCCGTCGTCGATGATCAGCCATTCGACCCGGTCGAAGCCCTCGACATCACGCGGCAGATCGGCCAGCGTGGCGGGGAGTTGCTCCTCTTCGTTGAAGCAGGGGATCTGGATGATGAGCTTCATCGGCGGCCCTGGACGGTACCGTGCCGTGGCCATGACTCGCCGCCAACGCCTGCGCCAGGAAGGGCCCGCCCTCGCCCTCTTGGCCCTGATGCTCGCGGTCGGGCTGTTCCTCCGGCTCCACAACAACGACTACGGGCTGCCGTACGTCTACTACGCCGACGAGGGGTCGCATTTCACCAACCGCGCGGTGGAGATGCTGGCCGGGGACCAGAATCCGGGCTACTTCCAGAACCCGTCGGCCTTCACCTACCTGGTCGAGGTGGCGCTGCGGCTGTACTTCGGCCACGGCTGGATCTTCGGGGACTTCCGCAACGTCATCGACGCCTACGGCGAGAACCCCACGCGCATCTACGAGATCGGCCGGTCGGTCGCCGCGCTGCTGTGCATGGCCGGCGTGGCCGGGGTGTACGCCGTCGGACGCTCGCTGTTCGACCGGCGCACCGGGCTGATCGGCGCGGCGATCCTGTGCTTCTCGTTCCTGGCCATCGCGTACTCGCGCATCGCGGTGACCGACACCGGCACGCTGCTGCCGGTCGTGCTGGCGCTGTGGTGCGCGATCCGGCTGCAGGAGCGCCAGACCTGGCGCTGGGCCGCCGGCGCCGGCCTCGCGGTGGGCGTGGCGGTCGGCTTCAAGTACACCGCCGGGCTGGTGCTGCTCGCGCCGCTGCTGGCGCTGGCCTGGCCGCTGTCCAAGGCGGTCGTGCGCAACCGGCTGATCTCGCTGGGGGCGATGGTCGCCGCCACGCTGATCGCCTTCTTCATCACCACCCCGTTCTTCTTCCTGGACTTCTCCACCGCGGAGCGTCAGCTCCGGGCCCAGGCCGATCTGGCCGGCGGCATCGCCAAGTACGGCCAGGAGTACGACAACGGCTTCGTCTACTACGGCAACAGCCTGCTCTGGGGCCTGGGCTGGCTGGCGCTGATCGCCGCGGTCGCCGGCTTCGTGCTGCTGTGGCGGCGCGACCGCGCCCGCGCCGCGATCCTGGCCATCTTCCCGATCGTCCTGTTCCTGTACCTGGCCACCCAGGAGCGCTACTTCGGCCGCTGGCTGCTGCCCTGCTACCCGGCGCTCGCCCTGCTGGGTGGCTACGCGGTCATCCAGGGCGTCGCGGCCCTGCGGCGCCTGCCCGCCCGGCTGGTGCCGGTCACGCTGGCCGTGGCCACGGTCCTGCTGGTCTGGCAGGGCTTCGCGGCCGGCACGCGCTCGATGGCCGTGCTCGGCCACACCGACACGCGCGACGCCGCGCGGGCCTGGCTGGTCGACAACGAGAAGCCGTCGCTGCGGGTGATCATCGAGCCGGCCGTGCCCGCGCGCTGGTACTGGCAGCTGCGGCGCTCCAACGGCGAGCGGATCCCGCACCGCAAGCAGTTCGTGCGCGCGTTCGCGCGGGACATCAAGGAGACGCGCATCGAGTACGGGCGCACGCTGTCGCCCGCGGTGATCGACACCTACCGCCGCAACGGCTTCTGCCTGGTCATGACGATGAGCCTGATCGCCGGCCGCTCCACGCAGGCCCGGGATGCGCGGGCCAACGCATACTACGACCGCCTGCGCGCCGAGTCCAAGCGCGTCTTCCACGTGAGCCCGCTGCGCGTGGGCGCGACCCCGCAGCCGTTCAACTTCGACCTGTCCTACAACTACTACTCGCCGGCCTACCAGCGCCCGGGGCCCGAGATCAACATCTACCGCCTGCGCGACTGCGTCCAGCAGTACGGCACGTCCGAGGTCGGCGCCGGCACCCCCGCCCTGCAGTGATCACGCGCCATCGCACCACCTGGCTGGCCCTGGCCGGCATCCTCGCGCTGGGCCTCCTGCTGCGGCTGTGGAACATCGACCACGACCTGCCCTACGTCTACAACAGTGACGAGGCCGAGCACTTCGTCCCCAAGGCGGTCGAGATGCTCGGCGGGTCGCTGAACCCCGGCTACTTCGAGAACCCGCCGGCGCTGACGTACCTGCTGTTCGTCCTGTACAAGGTCGGCCTGGGCGCGGGCGACCGCTTCGAGCTCGCGCGGATCGTCGTCGCGCTGATCGGGACCGGCGTGATCGGGCTCGTCTACTGGGCGGCGTGGGAGTTCACGCGCCGGCGGACGGCGGCGATCCTCGGCGCCGCGGTGATGGCCGTGGCCTTCCTGCCGGTCTTCTACTCCAAGCACGCGCTCAACGACGCGGTCACGATGGCCCCGGTGGTCGTCGGGCTGGTCGGTTGCCTGTTCGTCTACCGCCGCGGGCGCACCGCGGACTGGGTCTGGGCGGGCGCGGCCATCGGCGTCGCCTGCGCCGTCAAGTACACCGCCGGCGCGCTGCTGGTCATGCTGCTGATCGCCGCCGCCCTGCGCGTCTACGACGACCGCACGCAGCTGCGCAGCGCGCTCATCGGCCTGGTCATCGCCGGCGCCTGCTTCTTCGCCGCCTTCGCGATCCTCAACCCCTTCGGCGTGCTGCACCCGGGCGAGCTGCGCAGCCAGGTCTCCGGCCAGTCCAGCCAGGCGGGCACCACGAAGCTGGGCCAGGACGAGCTGCCCGGCTGGTGGTACTACCTCGGCTCGATGACCTGGGGCCTGGGGTGGGTCCCGCTGATCGCGGCGATCGGCGGCGGCGTCGTGCTGATCCGGCGCGACTGGAAGCTCGCGCTGCTGCTGGTCGTCTTCCCGATCCTCTTCTGGCTGTACATGTCGACCCAGACGCGCCACTTCGGCCGCTGGCTGATGCCGATCTACCCGTCGCTGTGCATCCTGGCCGCGATCGGCGCGGTGGCCCTGATCGACCGGCTGCGCTGGCGACCGGCGATCCTCACCGGCCTGTTCGCCGTGCTGCTCTGCGGTCAGGGCCTGGCCGCGTCCGTGCACATCGACCGGGTGTTCGGCCGCGCCGACACGCGCACGCTGGCCCGCGGCTGGATGACCCAGAACATCCCGGCCGGCTCGAAGATCGTGGTCGAGCCCTTCGTGCCGGCCAACTGGGTCCCCAAGCGCTTCGAGAAGTGGCCGGTGCCACGGCCCTACCAGGCCTACGAGAAGAACCTCACGCCCCAGCTGGTCGACCAGTACCGCACCCAGGGCTACTGCTGGGTCGTCGTGGGCAGCCACCAGAAGGACCGTGGGCTGTCGGCCGGCCTGGGCAACGCCTACCGCTACTACCAGGCGCTCGACGCCGCGACGGACCAAACCGTGACCTTCAGCCCGTATCGCCAGGGCCAGGGCCCCGTGCGCTTCTCCTACGACGACTCGTTCAACTACCGGCCCTCCGCCTTCGAGCGCCCGGGCCCGGTCGTCGAGATCCACCACCTCGCGGACTGCCCATGACGATCGCCGAGCGGTTCGAGCGCCACTGGAACGCCGCGTGGGGCTGGGCGCTGGTCTGCGTCGGCGTGGTCGGCGCGCTGGTCGTCTTCGTCACCCGGCCGACCTATCCCAACTACGACACCTACTACACGCTCGTGTGGGGCCAGCAGGTCTTCGACGGCCGGCTGCCCGACTACCACACGTTCCGCCCGCCGACCCCGCACCCGCTGGCCACGTTCGTGGGGTGGCTGGCCGCGCCGTTCGGCACCGACGGCGACCGCCTGCTCGTGCTCGCCTCGCTGCTGCTGTTCGTCGGCCTGCTGGTGATCATCTTCCGCTTCACGCAGCGCCTGTTCGGCTCGCTGATCGCGCTGATCGCCGTCGCCGCCGTGCTGCTGCGCACCGACGTCGAGCTGCTGGCGCTGCGCGCGATGGCCGACCTGCCCTTCTACGTGCTCGTCTTCGGCGCCGCCGCCTACGAGCTGCGCCGACCCAGATCGGGCTGGCCGGTGCTCGTGCTGCTCGCCCTCGCCGGCCTGCTGCGCCCCGAGGCCTGGCTGATCAGCGGCGTCTACTGGCTCTACCTGATCCCGGTGAGCACGCGGCCGCAGCTCTTCCGCCTGGCCCTGCTGGTCGCCTCCGCACCGGTGCTGTGGCTGGCCGCGGACACGCTGGTCGAGCACGCGCCGCTGTACTCGCTGACCGAGACGCGCGACGTGGCCGGTCAGTTCGGGCGCAACCGCACGGTCTTCGAGGCGATCGGCCTGATCCCCGACCACCTGGGCGCGACCGACAAGATCATCAACTTCGGCGTCGGCGGCCTCGGGTTCCTGCTCGCGCTGGCGCTGCTGCGCAAGCGCGCGCTCGTGCCGCTGGCGCTGGGCCTGCTCGGGCTGCTGACCTTCCTGCTGATCGTGGCCGCGGGCCTGTCGGCGATCCCGCGCTACCTGACGATCCCGTCGCTGCTGCTGACGCTGTGCGTCGCGGTGTCGGTCGCGGGGTGGACGGTGGCCCGCGAGCGCTGGTTGAAGATCGCCGCGATCGTCGTCGCGGTCATCTCGGTGGCGGCGATCGTCCGCCAGCTGCCCCAGCTGAACAAGGACCGCAAGACGATCATGCACCAGGCCACGTTCGTCGGCGAGCAGCACCGCGACCTGTTCGCGGTCCTCGACGACCCCGCGGTGGTGCCGCTGATGCAGAACCGCAACTGCTGGCCGATCACGACGCCGACGCACTCGGCGATCCCGGTCGTGCGCTACGAGACGGGGCTGCCCAAGCGGGCGCTGCAGGCGTCCATCCAGCAGAACAACCCGCCGAAGTACGGGCTGCTGCTGATCGGCAAGACGTTCCAGTTCGAGCCGTCGGCCGCGCGCCGGTCGATCGGCACGGGCGGCTCGGCCTCGGCCAAGTGGTGGTCGAACGTCAAGCTCGGCAGCTTCCACAAGGTGGCCAAGCAGGGGCGCTGGTCGGTGTGGGCGAGATGTCGCCCACAGCAGACCAGCACCCCGACTGGCTGAGACCTACTGGACGCCGAGGTAGCGGACGTAGACCAGGTCGAACGGCGCCGGGAGACCCGGGTTGCCGAGGACCAGATCGATGTCCGCGCCCTGGGAGACGAAGCCCACGTAGTTGCCGCGCGACGAGGTCGCGGGGCGCTCCGAGGCGACGTTCAGGTAGTTGCCCTTGACCTGCCCGGGGGGCGGGCTCGAGCGCGACTCCAGCGACACGTTGCCGGTCGGGCGGTTCCACAGGAACATGTCGCGGACGCCGTTGCTGTCGTCCTTGATGCTCGACGACTCCTTCAGGTTCGTCGCGATCGAGTCGTACAGCACGAACTCGCCGGCCCCCGTGATCGAGGGGTTGGACGACTCGGCGTTGGCCAGCGCGGTGGCCTTCGACTTCGACGCCGCGCAGACGACGCGCTTGCCGGCCTTGGCGCAGGTCGGCGGGATCCGGCGGGCCAGATCGCCCGACAGGTCCATCTCGACGATGTCCTGCGCGCCGTTGGAGTCGCCGGGGAGGATGTTCGACGCGGTCGTCTGGAAGGCGACGAAGTTGCCGTCGTCGGAGACGTCCGGGTTCGACGACGAGCCGTTGCCCGACGTGCGCCCGTTCGTCGAGGTCGACACCAGCACGGTGTTGAAGCCCAGCGTCTGGACGCCGTTGCCGTTCCCGCTGCGCTTGAACGAGCGCGCGAAGGTGCGCTCGAACACGTCGCTCTGGCCGTTGCCGTCGCCGCGCGTCAGGTTCGAGGCCCGCGAGCTGAACACGACCGCCTTGCCGGCCCGCGCGAAGGCGGGCTCGCTGGCGTCCGCGTTGGCCGCCGCGCCCGACTTGCTCGAGGAGGCCAGGAACGTCAGGCCGGAGAAGCCGGCGTCGGCGCCCGAGCCGCTGATGATGTGCACGTAGACCTGCTTGAGGCCGTTGCCCTGCGCGGTGCGGGCGGTCTGCCAGTTGGCCCGCGCCGTCTTGGTCAGCGCCAGGTTGGTGGCCTGCGAGGTGAAGGCGACGCGCTCGCACGCGCCGTCGATCGAGACCTCGGTGGTCGGGCCGTTGGCCTGCTCCCCGTTGGAGCCGACCGACACGCGGGTCGTCGTGTTGGTGCGCAGGTCGCGCACGAACGCGTCCGGCTGGCCGTTGGTGTCGTTGGCCACCAGGTTGGAGGCCGACGAGATGAAGGCCACGCAGTGCGGGTCGTGGTTGGCATCGCCGTCCAGCGAGGGCAGCGACGACGGGCCGTTGGCGGGCTCGCCGGCGGCGCCGACGGAGGCCAGGACGGTCGGCCCGATGATCCACTCGGTGCCGTTGACGCCCCACGGCTGGGCGCGCTGCACGACGTACACGTCGGTCTGCCCGTTGGTGTCACCGGGCAGGATGTTCGTCGCGTCGGACTCGTAGGCCATCAGGCGCGCGATCCGCTGATCGTGCGAGATCGCGGGGTTGCGCGACGGGCCGTCCGGATATCCGCCGGTGGCCGACCGCGACAGCAGGAACGTCGTGCGGGTGCCGGCGGCATCCGCGATGGCCGGAACGACGAGGCCAAGCGCGACGGTGGACAGGGCGGCGCCCAACAGGGCGCTCCCGCGGGGTGAGGGTGGCTTCACAGAACTTGGCCTTGGTTTCGTGGGGACGGACAAGGGTTCCGAGCAACATCGGTCGAGAGGGGCCTGAGCTTGAGGGGGCGTATCCTCCAGGATCCGGCATGCCGTCGACAACCGACACCGACCTGCTCCACCTCTCGCGAGCCATCGATCTGGCCGAGGAGTATCCGGGACGGGCCACACCGAACCCGAACGTCGGAGCCGTCGTTGTTCGGGACGGGACAGTCGTCGGGGAGGGCGCGCACCTGCGCTACGGCGGTCCGCACGCCGAGGTGGAGGCGATCGCCGCCGCCGGCGAGGCCGCGCGCGGCGGCACGATCTACGTCTCGCTGGAGCCCTGCGCCCACCACGGCAAGACGCCGCCCTGCACCCAGGCGATCGTCGACGCCGGCATCCGGCGCGTCGTCGTGGCCTCCGACGACCCGTCCGAGAAGGCCGCCGGACGGGGCCTGGGCATCCTGCGCGACGAGGGCATCGACGTGGTCGTGGCCGACGGCGAGCTGGCCGCCCGCGCGCGGCTGGCCAACCAGGCCTTCCGCAAGCACGCGCGCACGGGGCGCCCGTGGATCCTGTTCAAGTCGGCGATGACGCTGGACGGGAAGGTGGCCACCCCGACCGGCGACTCCAAGTGGATCTCCGGCGAGTCCAGCCGCCTGCTGGCCCACCACTGGCGCGCATCGGTCGACGCGGTCGGCGTCGGCGTCGGCACCGCCCTGGCCGACGACCCCCAGCTCACCGCCCGCATCGACGGGGTCGTGCGCCAGCCGCGGCGCATCGTGTTCGACTCGCAGGCCCGGCTGCCGCTGGACAGCAAGCTCGTGGTCGCCGCGTCCCAGGTTCCGCTGACCGTCGTCGTCTCCCGCGCCGCCGACCGGCGCGACCTCGAGGGCCTGGAGGCGGCGGGCGCCGACATCGTCGTCGCCTCGGGCGAGAACGAGCCCGCGCGCGTGCGCTCGGCGCTCGTGCAGCTCGGCGACCTGGGCGTCACCTCGATGCTGCTGGAGGGCGGGCCGCACCTGGCCGGCGCCTTCTTCGACGCGGGCGAGATCGACGAGGTGCGCCTGTTCCTGGCGCCGCTGCTGGTCGGCGGTCGCGCCGCGCGCGATCCGCTGGAGGGCGAGGGCGTCGAGCGCATCGCCGACGCCACGCGGGCGCTGACCATGAGCTGCGAGCGGATCGACCGCGACATCCTCGTCAAGGCTCGCCTGAAGGAGTGGTGATGTTCACGGGCCTGGTGGAGGACCTCGGTGTGGTGACGCGGGTGGAGGAGACGCCCGACGGCGTCCGCCTGGCCGTGCGCACGACGCTCGCCGGTCAGCTCTCCGAGGGCGACTCGATCGCCGTCAACGGCGTCTGCCTGACCGCGGTCGGCCCGGACGGCGAGCGGTTTCGGGCCGACGTCATGAACGAGACGCTGCGCCGCTCGTCGCTGGCCGGCCTGCAGACCGGTTCGACGGTCAACCTCGAGCTGGCCCTGCGCGCCGACGCGCGCCTGGGCGGCCACATCATGCAGGGCCATGTCGATGGCGTGGCCACCGTCCGCGAGGTGCGCCCGGAGGGCTTCTCCCGGGTGGTCACCTTCGACGCCGACCCCGGCCTGCTGCGCTACGTCGTCGAGAAGGGATCGATCGCCGTCGACGGCATCTCCCTGACCGTCAGCGCGGTCTCCGACGACTCCTTCGCCGTATCCCTGATTCCCGAGACACTCGAGCGGACGACGCTCGGGGCCGCCGCAGTCGGGCGACCCGTGAACCTGGAGGTGGACGTGCTCGCCAAGTACGTCGAGAAGCTGGTGGCCCGATGATGAGTCGCACAACGCCGTTCGCGACCGTCGCCGAGGCGATCGAGGACATCCGCTCGGGGCGGATGGTCGTCGTCTGCGACGACGAGAATCGCGAGAACGAGGGCGATCTGACGATGGCGGCGCAGTTCGCGACGCCGGACGCGATCAACTTCATGGCCAAGGAGGGGCGCGGGCTGATCTGCCTGACGCTGACGCCGGAGCGCTGTGAGGAGATGGGCCTCGACCTGATGGCGGCCAAGAACGAGTCCGCGTTCGAGACCGCGTTCACCGTGTCCGTCGAGGCCCGCGAGGGCGTGACGACGGGCATCTCCGCCGCCGATCGCGCGCACACGATCCAGGTGGCGATCGATCCCGAGTCGGCGCCGCGCGATCTGGTGCAGCCCGGACACGTGTTCCCGCTGAAGGCCAAGCCGGGCGGCGTGCTGGAGCGCACGGGGCAGACCGAGGCGGCGGTCGATCTGGCCCGGCTGGCCGGGTTGAACCCGGCCGGGGTGATCTGCGAGATCATGAACGACGACGGCACGATGGCCCGCGTGGACGACCTGGTCGGCTACTGCGAGCGCCACGGGCTGAAGATGATCACGGTCGCCGATCTGATCGCCTACCGGCGCAAGCATGACAAGCTGGTCGAGCGGGTCGTCTCCACGGTGCTGCCGACGACGTTCGGCGACTTCGTGGCCGTGGGCTACCGCTCGCTGGTCGACGACAAGCATCACGTCGCGCTGGTCAAGGGCGATGTCGAGGGGCGCGACGACGTGCTCGTGCGCGTGCACTCGGAGTGCCTGACCGGCGACGTGTTCCACTCGCTGCGCTGCGACTGCGGCGAGCAGCTGGAGTCCGCGCTGTCGATGATCGAGCGCGAGGGCACCGGCGTCCTGCTCTACCTGGCCCAGGAGGGCCGGGGCATCGGCCTGCTGAACAAGCTGCGCGCCTACAAGCTGCAGGAGCAGGGCCTGGACACCGTCGACGCCAACCTGCAGCTCGGCCTCCCCGCCGACCTGCGCGACTACGGCATCGGCGCCCAGATCCTCAACGACCTGGGGCTGTCCTCGATCAAGATCCTCACGAACAACCCGAAGAAGATCCTCGGGCTGGAGGGCTACGGGCTGTCGGTCAGCGAGCAGATCCCGATCGAGCACCTGCCCAATCCCTACAACGAGGACTACATGCGCACGAAGGCCGACCGCATGGGCCACATCCTCCACCACCAGGGTGTCGACGTCGACGAGGACATGCTCCGCGCCGAGCACGAGCGGGACCGCGCCACGTGAGGGTCGCGCTGTGCGTGGCCCGCTTCTACGAGGACCTGGCCCAGCGCCTGGAGAACGGCGCGCGGGCGGCCTTCGCGGAGGGCGGGATCACCGAGGTCGAGCGCTACGACGTGCCGGGCGCGTTCGAGCTGCCGATGGCGGCGAAGCTCGCCGCTGAGACCGGCCGCTACGCGGGCGTCGCCTGCCTGGGCGCCGTGATCCGGGGCGAGACCGACCACTACGACTGGGTCTGCCAGGAGTCCGCCCGCGGGATCCAGGACGTGCAGCTGCGCACCGGAGTCCCCTGCGCGTTCGGGGTGCTGACCGTCGATTCGATGGATCAGGCGCTCGCGCGCTCCGGCGGCGACAAGCGCGACAGCGGCCGCCACGCCGCCGACGCGATCCTCGCGCTGATCGCGGTCAAGGAACAGACCGCGGCTCGATAGCCTGCCCATCCCGATGCTCGTGCTTCCGTTCTCGACGACCACCACCGGGCAGCTCGTGGCCATCGGCCTGACGCTGTTCGTCCACGTGCTGGGCGGGATGGCGCTGATCTACATGCTCGTGCGCGACAGCGGCGAGAACGTGCGCGACTGGTGGCCGGGCGACGACGACGGCGGACCGCCGACGATCGGGCCCAACGAGGGCGATCCGCGCGGCGGCGGCGGGGCGCTCCCGCTGCCCGGCGCCGATCGCTCCGGCGTGCGCCTGCGCGAGGGCGAGCGGCTGGCCGACGGCTACCCGCGCCCGGCCCGACGCCCGGTGCGCGAGCCCGAGCGCGTCCCCAGCAAGCGCTAGCCGGCCTCCTGCTGCGCCGCGCGCAGCTCCGCCTCGACCGTGCCGCGCTGGTTGGGGTTCTGCAGGCGCGTCTCCAGCACCGGGATCGCCTCGGCCGAGCGCCCGGCCAGCCGCAGCGCGTGGCCCAGGTCGAAGTAGGCGTAGGCGCACGGATCGGTCTGGGAGATCGGGCAGTTGGCCACCGCCTGCTGCAGGACGGGGATCGCGCCGGCCGCGTCACCGGCCACCAGCAGCTCGTGGCCCTGGGCCTGGAGGTCGGCCGGATCGCCGGACGCGGGCGGCGTCGTCTCGGGCGGCGGCGTCGCCTCGGTGGTGGTGGTCGGCGGCGGCGTGGTCTCGGTGACGATCTGCGTCTCGGTCTGGGTGACGGTCTTCGGCTTGGGCTTCTTGGCGGCCTTGGAGGCGGCGGTCTGGTTGGTGCCCGTCTCGGCCGCGACCCGATCGGGCGTGCCCTCGTCGTCGCCGCCGCTCAGCGCGAAGGCGGCGATCGCCGCACCGGCGATCAGCGCGGCCGCGCCGGCCAGGACCTTCGTCGGGATGTGGCGCCGCTGGGGCCGCTCGACCCGCTCGGGCTGGGGGATCGCGCGCGTCGGCGCCTCGTGCAGCGCGTCCTCCAGCGCCTCCACGAAGCGCCCCGACGTGCCCCAGCGCAACGCCGCGTCCTTGTCCAGGCCGCGACGCAGCACGCGGTCGACCGCTCGGGGCAGCGACGGGTTGACCTCCGACGCCGCCGGCGGCTCGGTCTCGGCGTGCGCGCGGGCCTGAGCGGCCACCGTGTCGCCGCGAAACGGCCGCTGGCCGGTGAGCAGCTCGAAGGCGACCACCGCGAGCGCGTATCGGTCGCTGGCGGCGATCGCGGGGCGGCCCAGCGCCTGCTCCGGTGACAGGTACGCGGCCGTGCCCAGCACCAGCCCGGTCTGGGTCAGCCCCGCGCTGTCGGTGGCCATGCGCGCGATGCCGAAGTCGGCCACGGCCAGGCGGCCGCGCTGGTCGAGCAGCAGGTTGGCCGGCTTGACGTCGCGGTGCACGATCTCGCGCCGATGGGCGTGATCGAGCGCCGATCCCGCCTCCTCCAGCCAGCGCAGCGCCGTCGCCGCCGGGATCGGCTCCGGCGCCTTCAGGCGGTCCGCCACCGATCCGCCGGTCATCAGCTCCATGACGATGAACGGGGTGCCGTCCTGTTCGCCGATGTCGTAGATCGTGACCACGTGCGGATGGTCCGACAGGCGCGCGGCCGCCCGCGCCTCGCGCGCGAAGCGCTCGCGCGCGTCGGCGTCCCCGATCACGTGGGTATGCAGGACTTTGATGGCCACCTGGCGATCCAGCAGCGTGTCCTGCGCGGCGTACACGGTGGCCATCCCGCCGGCGGCGATGCGACGGGGTTCCTGGTAGCGGGCAGGCAGAGACGGGTCCATGCGGATCCGGGTTGCCCTACCCGGCGCGGCCGGGAGCCGAACACGGCAGCCGCTATGCTCCTCATCCGTCATGGCAAAGGTCTGTCACTCCTGCGGCAAGGGGCCGGCGTTCGGCAACTCCCGCTCTCACTCGATGGTCGCGACCAAGCGGCGCTTCAACCCGAACCTCCAGAAGGTTCGCGTGCTGATCGACAAGGCGCCCCACCGCGTCTACGTCTGCACCCGCTGCCTCAAGGCGGGCAAGGTCACCAAGGCCCTTTAGCGGCGCAGCCTTCGTGGCCGCGCCGTCGACTGAATCGAGTCTGGTCCGCTTCCGCGCCGTCGTGGAAGGCGCTCTCGCGCACCTCGAATCGCGCCGGCAGGAGGTCAACGACCTCAACGTGTTCCCCGTCGCCGACGGCGACACGGGCGACAACATGGCGCTGACGCTGCGCGCCTGTCTGGCCGAGGTCGACCAGCTGGCCCAGGAGGCCGGCGAGCGGTCGATCGACGACATCGGGCGCGACGAGATCATCGAGCGCGTGCAGCGCGCCGCCCTGCTGGGTGCGCGCGGCAACAGCGGCGTGATCCTCTCCCAGCTGATCCGCGGCGCGGCCGAGGAGCTCATCTCCCGCCCCGGTGAGCTGGTCGATCCCGTCCTGATCGGCGCGGCGATGGCCCGCGCGGCCGACCGCGGCTACACGTCCGTGCGCGAGCCCGCCGAGGGCACGATGCTCACGGTGATGCGCGAGATGGCCTCGTTCACCGCGCGCGAGCTGGCCCACATGCCCGACCCGCGCCTGGGGCCGGGCGCCACCGCCGAGGAGCAGAACGCGGCGCTGGCCGACATCCTCGAGCGGGCGATCGCCGCCGGCGAGGAGTCCGTGCGCCGCGGTCCCGAGCTGCTGCCCGCGCTGCGCGAGGCCGGCGTCGTCGACTCCGGCGGCTACGGCGTGACGATCATCTTCGCCGGCATCGTCGCCGCGCTGCGCGGCACCGACGGGCCGGCGCTCGAGCACCATCACGCGCCCGCGCTGCGCCACGCGCCGGACGAACATGCGTCCTCGACCTATCGCTACTGCACGAACTTCGCCGTCACCGGCCGCGGCCTGGACCGGGGCACCTTCGTCCCGCGGCTGGAGGGCATCGGCGACTCGGTGCTGGTCGTCGGCGACGCGTTCACGCTGAAGGTCCACGTCCACACCGACGACCCCAGCGCGGCGACCGCGCTGTTCGCCGACGCCGGCGAGGTCTCGCGCCTGGACGTGGCCGACATGCACGAGCAGGTGGCCCAGCGCGCCGAGCGGCTGCCCAACGCGCGCAGCGGCGCCGTGGCCGTCGTCTCCGGCGAGGGCATGCACGCCCTGTTCCGCTCGCTCGGCGTCGAGGTGCTCGACGGCGGCGCGACGCTGAACCCGTCGACCTACGAGCTGCTGGCCGCGGTGCACGCCGCGCCCGCCGACGAGGTCGTCCTGCTGCCCAACTCACCCAACGTGATCATGGCGGCCGAGCGCGCCGCCGAGCTGGCGGAGAAGCGCGTCTGCGTGGTGCCGTCGCGCTCCCAGCAGGCCGGCCTGACCGCCGCCGTCGCGCTGATGCCCGACCGGGCCGCCGCCGACAACGCCGCCGCCATGCTCGACGCGCTGAAGGAGATCCGCTTGGGCTCGGTCGCGCCCGCGGCCCGCGAGGACGTACACGGGCGCTTCGTCGTCGGCGACGCCGTCGGGTTCGTCGAGGAGGAGATCGTGGCCTGGGGCGAGCCCGGGCCGACGCTGCAGGCCGTGCTGCGCTCGCTGTCGCGCGACGCCGAGCTGGTCACCTGCATCGCCGGCGACGGCGCCCCGCTGGATGGCGACGCGGTCGCCGCGCTGGCCCCTGACGGCATCGAACTGGAGCTCGAGGTCGGTGGACAGCCCGCCTACTGGTGGCTTCTGGCCGCCGAATAGCGGACCGCTCCCGAGGACGCGGGTCCCGCGTCCCTCGCGGCTGCTCGCGCCGATCGAGGCCCCCCATCCGAAGGTCCAGGACGCCCTCGACGCACTCGGGCTGCACACGGTGGGCGACCTGCTCTGGCATCTCCCGCGCGAGCGCCGGGTGGCCCGCCAGCTGGCCGAGTTGACGCCGGGCGAGCAGGCCAACGTGCTGGTCGAGGTGCGCTCGATCACGTCGCGGCCCGTCCGCCGGCGCGGGATGAAGCCGCTGGTCGAGGCCACCGTGGCCGACCAGACCGGCGTGATGAAGGTCGTCTTCTTCAACCAGCCCTGGCTCGTCGGTCGCTACCGGCCGGGCACCCGCCTCGCGCTGTACGGGAAGTACGACGGTCGCAACGCGTTCAAGGTCTCCTCGCATTCGGAGACCACCGACGTCGGCGCGGCGGTCGACGGGATCGCCCACTACGGCGTGTCGGAGGGCGTCACCTCGACCCAGCTGGCCGAGATGGTGCGCGAGCATCGCGCGGCGATCGCCGACGTGATCGAGCCGCTGGCCGGACGGCTGCGGGCCGCCGAGCGGCTGCCCGACCGCCAGGCGGCGCTGATGGACATGCACTTCGGCTCCGGGCAGGGCCGCGCCCGCCTGGCTTTTGACGAGCTGCTGGCCACGCAGCTGCTGTTCGCCCGCCGGCGCGCGCTGCACGCGGCGATCGCCGCCCCGGTGCTGGCCGGCCCGCGGGAGCTGACCGCGCGCTGGCTGGCCGACGCGCTCCCGTTCGCGCCCACCGACGACCAGACGGCGGCGATGGAGGCGATCGAGGGCGACCTGGCCCGCGCCCGCCCGATGCAGCGGCTGCTGATGGGGGAGGTGGGCTCGGGCAAGACCGTGGTGGCGCTGTTCGCGTTGCTGCGGGCCGTGGAGCACGGCATGCAGGGCGCGCTGATGGCGCCCACCGAGACGCTGGCCGAGCAGCACTTCGCCACGCTGCAGTCGCTGCTGGGCGGGGAGATGGTGCAGGCGGCGCTGCTGACCGGCTCGACCGCCGCGGCCCGGCGGGCCGACGTGCTGGGCAAGCTGGCCAGCGGCGAGCTGTCGATCGTGGTCGGGACGCACGCGCTGATCGAGCCGACCGTCGTGTTCGACCGCCTGGCCGTCGCGGTCGTCGACGAGCAGCACCGCTTCGGCGTGCGCCAGCGCAGCGCGCTCGACGGCAAGGGCCCGGCCGATCTCGCACCGCACGTGCTGCACATGACCGCCACGCCGATCCCCCGCACGATGCGCCTGCTCGAGTTCGGCGACCTCGACGCCACCGCGATCCACCAGCTGCCCGGCGGGCGCAAGCCGATCCAGACGTTCGTCGCCTCCACCGATGCCGAGCGCGAGCGCGCCTACGAGCGCATGCGCGAGGAGCTGAAGGCCGGCCGCCAGGCCTTCGTCGTCTGTCCCCTGGTGGAGGAGTCCGAGGCGCTGCAGGCGCGGGCGGCGACGGCCGAGTTCGAGCGCCTGTCCGCCACCGAGCTGGCGGACTTCCGCCTCGTGCTGCTGCACGGCCAGATGCGGCCCAAGGCCAAGCAGGAGGCGATGGCGCACTTCGCCGGCGGCGGCGCCGACGTGCTCGTGGCCACCAGCGTGATCGAGGTGGGCATCGACGTGCCCAACGCGACGGTGATGCTCGTCGAGAACGCCGAGCGCTACGGCATCTCCCAGCTGCACCAGCTGCGCGGGCGGATCGGGCGCGGCGGCTTCGCGTCGGTCTGCATCCTGTTCGGCCCCAAGGAGTCGGCCCGCCTGAAGGCGCTGGCCGAGAACGCCGACGGCTTCCGCCTGGCCGAGATCGACCTGGAGCTGCGCCGGGAGGGCGAGCTGATCGGCACGCGCCAGTCGGGCTACGGCGAGTTCGCCGTGGCGCGGCTGCCCGAGGACGAGCCGCTGCTCGACCGCGCCCGCGAGGTCGCCGCCGCGCTGCTGGCCGCCGATCCCGACCTGCTGGCGCCCGAGCACGCCCTGCTGGCCGACTGGCTGCGCGAGCGCTTCGGGGCGGCCGAGCTCGACCTGCCGATCCCCGCCTGATGCGCGTGATCGCCGGACAGTGGCGGGGGCGCCGGCTGGTCGTGCCCGCGGGCCGCGACGTGCGCCCGACGTCGGACCGCGTGCGCGAGGCGCTGTTCTCGATCCTCGGTCCGATCGACGGCGCCGCGGTGCTGGACCTGTTCGCCGGCTCTGGCGCGTTGGCGCTGGAGGCGCTGTCGCGCGGCGCGGCCCGGGCCACGCTGGTCGAGCGCGCGCCGGCCGCGCTGAAGGCGATCTCCACGAATCTGCAGGCACTTGGTGCAGTTGCGCAGGTGCGCGAGCGCGACGTGCGCGCGTTCCTCCGCGATGCATCCGCGGCGGGCGGGCCATACGATCTGGTGTTCCTCGACCCCCCGTACCGCGACGCGGCGGGGCTCGGGCCGGACCTCGACCTGACGCCGTTGCTCGCCCCGGGCGCGCGGGTAGTCAGCGAGAGCGATCGGCGCGAGCCGCTGACGCTGCCGGGGCTGGCGGTCGCTGACGAGCGCCAGTACGGCGACACCCTGATCAGGATTCACGACACCCCATGAGCAAGGCCGTCTGTCCCGGAAGCTACGACCCGATCACCAACGGGCACATCGACGTGATCACCCGCGCGGCGGGGCTGTTCGACCAGGTCGTCGTGGCCGTCGTCAACGCGTCGGTGCGCAAGACCAAGCCGGTCTTCGAGATCGACGAGCGCCTCTCGTTCATCCAGGACGCGACCGCGCATCTGCCCAACGTGACCGCCGAGCCGTTCGACGTGCTGGTCGTCGACTTCGCGCGCCGCGTGGGCGCCAACGCGATCATCAAAGGGCTGCGCGCGATCTCCGACTTCGAGTACGAGCTGGAGATGGCCAATCTGAACCGGCGCCAGGCCAAGGACGTCGAGTCCGTGTATGTCATGGCCAGCCCGCAGTACAGTTTCCTGAGCTCCAGCGGGGTGAAGGAGCTTGCCACCTTCGGTGGAGACCTCGACGGCCTCGTTCCCGAAAGAGTCGCCCGCCGCTTGAAGGAAGAGCTCGCCCGCTAACGAACCTAAGGAAGCCAATGGACGTCTTGGTGCTCATCGACAAGCTGGACGATCTCGTCCACAACGCCAAGCCCGTACCGCTGACGGACCAGGTGCGTGTGGACAAAGAGGAGATCTACGACATCCTCGACCAGATGCGGGCCACGATCCCGGAAGAGATCAAGCAGGCCCGCTGGATCGTCAAGGAGCGTCAGGAGATGCTCGCCGAGGCCAAGCGCGAGGCCGAGCGGATCGTCAAGGAGGCGCGCGAGCGCCAGGAGCGGCTGATCTCCCAGGAGGAGGTCACCAAGGCGGCCGAGCGCGCCGCCGAGGACATCATCGAGGACGCCCGCGGCCGTGAGCGCGAGATCCGCCTCGGTGCCGAGGACTACGCCGACGAGATCCTCAACACGCTCGAGGTCAACCTCTCGAAGTTCATCGCCGCCGTCCAGCGCGGCCGCGAGCGCCTGCAGGGCAAGGACGAGCCGGCCGAAGTGGCGTAGACGATCGGCGGATCCCGCCGCCGTCGCGTCTTAACGTCGTCTCCATAAAGTCCAGCGGCCTACGGCCGATGATCGGGGCGACCATGCTCGCTTCCGCCATCGACGCTCTGCCCGGCTGGCGTGCCGTCACCGACCTGACGACGGCGATCGGCACCGTCCCGCTGGTCGCGGTCGGTCCCGCGGGCGCCTTCGTCATCGAGACGCTCGACGCGCTCGACGGTCACACGCTGGCCGACGTGCCCGAGCGCGGTCTGATCCACGCCTGGGCGCAGGCCAAGCACCTCGAGCGCCGCCGCATCGGCGGCGAGGTCACCGCGATGCTGGCCATCGCCGGCAACCCGGTGGACCTGCCCAGCGGCCGCCGCCGCGGGGTGCAGGTGCTGCCCGCCGCGCTGGTCGCCCCGTGGCTGGGCGCCCGCCCGACGCTCCTGTCGGCCGGCGAGGCCAGCCACCTGCGTGCGCGTCTGGACGACACGCCGCGCACGCTCGTCCTCGCGGCCTGAGCTACGCGAGGTCCGAGGCCGCTTCGGCCTCGACCATCAGCAGCGCGTCCAGCGCGGCCAGGTGGGCCCGCACGCCCGCGGCCATCGTGTCGAGGATCCCGCGGGCCGCCTCGATGCCGTTCGTCGCGTTGGTCAGCTGCGACTTGATGCGCCGCACGTCCTCCATGGCACCCATCGCCCGCTCGACCTCGGCCCGCGCGGCGGCCACGTCCAGGCCGCCGGCCTCGTCGCGGGACATCAGCACGCGCGCCCGGGCCAGCCCGTAGGCCACCTCGAGCGCCAGCCGGCCGCCGTCCTCGGGGTCGTAGACCACGAACAGCTTGTCGCCGTTGTACTCGCGCAGCGGATGCGTGCGGGCGGGCAGCTCGTCCTCGGAGGGCACGACCAGGATGCCGAAGTCGGCCGACCGGGTCGACATCGCCCCGTCGAGCTCCTCGAGCGCCTGGTTCTTGGACAGCTTGCGGTCCTTGGCCTCGAAGACGATGCGCCCGCGGGCCGGGCCGGCGCAGGCGTCGATGGCCACGACGACGTCGCCCTTGCGCCCGCCCTCGCCGCGCGTGTCGCCGACCGCGTCGCAATCGTCGCCGCGGGCCACGGCGATCGCGTCGATCGCCTCGAACACGGACTCCTCGTAGGTGCGCCCCTTGGCCGCGCCGCGCTCCTCGGCGGCGGACACCTCGGCGTGCTTGTCCTTCTCGGCCTTCAGCGAGGCCAGCTCGGAGCGCAGCCCGACGATCGTCTCGTTCATCTCGCGCAGGTGCGCGTGCTGCTGGTCGGCGGCCGACTTCATCGAGGCCAGGGCCGCGCGCTGGAACCCGGCCAGCGGGTTGTTGCCGTCGGCGGCGGAGAACTGGCGCACGAGGTCCTCGCGCGAGCGCTGGGAGACCTCGGCGATGACCGCGCGCACCTGGTGCTGCACGGCGCTGGAGGAGTCCTCGGAGAAGTGCTTCTGCAGCGCCTGGGTCAGCGTGCCCGAGTCGGAGAAGACCTCGTCGACCTTCTTGGAGAAGAACTCGGCCACCGTGCGCGCCTTGTCGGAGAAGTCGCGGTCCATGTCGCGCCCGACCTTCTCCAGCTCGTTGCGCACGAACTCGACGTTGGCGCCGGTCGACTCGCGATCGAGCACGCGGGCGCCGATCTCGACCATGTCGGCCAGCAGCGCCCCGGGGTCGTCGGACTCGCGCAGCAGCTTGACCGCCGTCTCGTCGCTGATCTCGTACTTGTCGAGCACGACGCCGCCCGCGGTGAAGCGGACGTAGGCGGAAAGGGGGATCTGAAATGCGAGTGCGGCCTCCATCGGACTCTGCACCGTAAGCCCCACATCAGACGGAATGCAGGCGTTTCCCTAGGCTCAGCCCATGACGGCCATCGATGACGCGTTGCGCGAGACGGACCCCGCTCCGGCCCGCCTGCGCGCGCTCGTGGACGCCGAGCTGGAACGGGGCGCCGGGGAGCTGCGCAACAAGCGCGCCGGGCTGACCGATCCCGTCGTCGTCGCGGTGGCCCGGGGCGAGCATGGCCTGACCGCCGTGGCGCCCGTCCCGGTCAGCCTGCGAGCCGATCCGCGCGAGGTCGACGAGCGCGCCTGGCTGCTCGTCGCGGCGCTGGCCGGCGCGCTGGTCACCGCCGGCGCCCACGACCTGCAGGCCGGCGACCTGGACGGCCACCTGGTGCTGGTCGGGCCGGGCGACGACGTGGAGCTGGCCGCGCTGGCCTTCGACGAGAACGCGCAGCGCATCGACCGCCTGCGCACCCGCGCGATCTCGCTGCCCGGCGGCGTCCTGGACCACGTCAAGGACCTGCGCCCGCCGCTCGGCGCGGCCCATCCGCTGCGCGTGGCCGAGGCGATCGCCGCGCTGGGCGCCAACCCCGCCGATCCCGTCGAGGTGGCCGAGCAGGAGGAGGCGGTGCTGGCGGCGATCGCGCCCGGCACCGTGGCCACGCGGCCCCACGACGACCCCGACCCGGCCCGTCGGGTGGCCCGGCGGATCCTCCAGCGCCTCGCCGGCATGGGCAAGTGGGGCGGGTACCACACCGACTTCAGCCATCTGGCCCGCGGCTTCCACGGCAACGACAAGCAGCTGGCCGAGCAGGTGGGCGAGCGGCTGATCGAGTCCGGGCTGCTCCAGGAGAAGCCCAGCGTGGGCCAGCGCCACGTCTACCTCAACCCGCGTAGAGCCGCCGATGTGTACGGACTCATCGACGAGGGCAAGCTCCCGCCGGGACTGACGCTGGACTAACCTCCGAAACCGGGTCATATGAACGTTCTCGATTCCGCTGCACGCAAGCTCTTCACGGCCAAGACGCTGGTGGAGCGCGGCGTGTTCCGGCCCACGCGCCCCGATCGCCTCCTGCGCACCGGGCTCGCGCTCCAGCGCTGGGGTCCCACGGCCGCCGCCGGGTACCAGACGTCGGCCATCCGCTACCCCGACCAGCTCGCGCTGATCGACGATCTCGGGTCGCTCACGTTCACCGAGGTCCACGAGCGCACCAACGGCCTGGCGCACGCGCTCAGCGACCGCGGCATCGGCGAGGGCGACCACATCGCGATCCTCTGCCGCAACCACCGCGGCATGGTCGACATCACGGTCGCCTGCTCCAAGCTCGGCGCCCACGCGCTGTACCTCAACACGATGTTCTCGGCGCCCCAGATCAAGGACGTCTGCGAGCGCCACGAGCCCAAGGTGATCGTCTACGACGAGGAGTTCGCCGAGGTCATCGCGCCCGCGCACGAGGGCCGCACCGGGATCGTGGCCTGGACCGAGGGCGAGGATCCCCACGACGACGAGCTGCTCGAGGACCTGATCCGGGGCGGCGACGCCTCCGAGGTCGTCCCGCCCAAGCAGAAGGGCCGCGTGACGATCCTCACCTCGGGCACGACGGGCACGCCGAAGGGCGCCAACCGCAAGCAGCCCGAGTCGCTGGAGCCGGTGGCCGCGCTCCTGGACCGGATCCCGTACAAGGCGCGCGAGCACACGCACGTGGCCGCGCCGATGTTCCACTCGTGGGGCTACGCCAACTGGATGCTCGGCATCAGCCTCTCGTCGACGATCGTCCTGCGGCGCAAGTTCACACCGGAGAGCGCGCTGAGCGCCACCGCCCAGTTCGGCTGCTCCGGCCTGGTCGTCGTGCCGGTGATGCTCCAGCGCATCCTCGAGCTGGCGCCCGAGGTGCTGGACAAGTACGACCTGCGCGCGCTGCGCGTGATCGCCGCCAGCGGCTCGGCGCTGCCCGGCGAGCTGGCCACGAAGATCATGGACCGCTTCGGCGACGTGCTCTACAACCTGTACGGCTCGACCGAGGTGGCCTGGGCCACGATCGCCACGCCCGCCGACCTGCGCGCCGCCCCCGGCACCGCCGGGCGCCCGCCGCGCGGAACGGTGGTCAAGCTGCTCGACGACGACGGCAAGGAGGTCGCGGCCGGGGAGACCGGCCGGATCTTCGTCGGCAACGAGATGGCCATGGAGGGCTACACCGGCGGCGGCCACAAGCAGAACGTCGGCGGCCTGCTGTCCTCCGGCGACGTGGGCCACTTCGACGACGGCGGGCGCCTGTTCATCGACGGCCGTGACGACGAGATGATCGTGTCCGGCGGCGAGAACGTGTTCCCGCGCGAGGTCGAGGACCTGCTGGCCTCCCACGAGGCCGTCGAGGAGGTCGCGGTCATCGGGGTCGACGACGAGCAGTTCGGCCAGCGCCTGAAGGCCTTCGTCGTGCTGCGCAGCGACGTCGACACCGACACGCTCAAGGGGCACGTCAAGGAGAACCTGGCCAGCTACAAGGTGCCGCGCGAGATCGTCGTGATGGACGAGCTGCCGCGCAACGCGACGGGCAAGGTGCTCAAGCGCGAGCTGGCCGAGCAGGAGTCCGAGCCCGCCGAGTCCTGACGGCCGCGGCAGGTTCTACGCTGAGAGGCATGTCTCAGCGCGCCGACACCTTCGACCTGGCCCGCCTTTCGATGACGTCCGGTGAGGGCCGCCGGGTGACGGATCTCGAGGTCCCGCTCGACGATCTCGAGCTGTGGGGCGATCGCTTCGCGACGCCGGACGCGGTTCCGGTGATCCTGGACGTGTCGCGGATGACCGGCGGCGGGTATGCGCTGCGCCTGCGCTTCTCGGCCACGCTGGACGGGCAGTGCATGCGCTGCCTCGGCGTGGCCAACCCGGTGCTCGACGTCGACTCGCGCGAGATCCACGAGCACGACGCCGGCGGCGACCCGGAGCTGACCAGCCCGTACGTCGACGGCGAGGACGTGCTGAACCTGACCGCCTGGGCGCGCGACGCGCTCGCGCTGGAGCTCCCGCGTCAGGTCGTGTGCAAGCCCGAGTGCGCGGGCCTGTGCGCGGAGTGCGGCGCCGACCTGAACCTGGCCGGCCCCGAGCACGCCCACGAGCGCGAGCCCGACCCGCGCTGGGCCGCGCTGCGGGATCTCAATCTGAACTAGAGGTAGGCGCCGCAGGGGATGTACGGGGCCAGCGGCCCGACGTCACCCGCGCTGAAGATCGGCCCCTCCGGCGAGAGGGCCAGCCCGGCGGCCAGCACGACCTGGATGCCCCACTGCTGGCGGGCGGTCAGGAAGTCGACGCCGATGGTCCCGCCGTTGGGGCTGAGCGCCAGCGCGAACCACAGCAGGTCGGTCGCGGTCTGCTCGTCGCGCGCGGCCAGCAGCTTGACCGTCTCGCCGTCGGCCACGACGAACCCGCGGTCGCCGTGCAGGTACAGCTGCATCCCGTAGTCGAGGTACTCGGGGATGTCCAGGTGGTGGGTGGCGCCGCGCACGTGGCGCGAGATCGCGGCGGTCGCCTCGACGTCGTCGCTCTGCACGATCGCCGCAGGGGCGGCCGGCAGCTGGGAGCGGTCGACGATCCCGGACCCGGCGACGCACGGCTCCAGGTCCAACCCGGCCAGGGCGTAGCGGCGCATCGCCTTGGGATCGGTCGACGACAGGATCAGCCGGCCGCGCGCCCCGGCGCCGTAGGCCAGCGCGCGCTCGAGCAGCTGGCGCCCGATGCCGCGGGCCTGCACGTCGGGCTGGACGGCCAGGAAGGACAGGCCCCAGAGGCCCTCGCGCAGGATGCCCAGCCCGGCGCCCAGCAGCCGTCCGTCGTCGTCCACCGCGGCCCAGCAGCCGTCGGGGTCGGTCTGCATCAGATGCAGATGCCGACGCTCCTGGAAGCGCGCCTCGGCGGCCGACGGCGGGGCCTCGTCGAGGGCCTCGAAGACGGTCCGGCCGAGGGCGGCGGCGTGGGGTGCGTCCTCCGGTCGCATGGGGCGGATCTCCATCCCTCGAGCGTACGAAGTCGCGGAGGCGCTACTCTGCGTCCTCTCATGGCCGTCCCGAAGCAGAAGCAGTCGCACTCCCGCACGAACAAGCGCCGCTCGACCCACAAGGTCGCGTCGCCGTCGTTCAACGAGTGCCCGACCTGCCACAGCCCGCGCCGTCCGCACCACGTGTGCCCGGTGTGCGGCTCGTACGCAGGTCGCGAGGTCGTGCACGTGCACGACCACGACCACGATCACACGCACTAGCGAGGTCCCTTGGCGACCGTTGCGGTCGACGCCAACGGCGCTGATCTCGGCCCCCGTGAGGTGGCCGAGGGCGCGATGCTGGCTGCGCAAGAGGGCATCAAGGTCCTGATCTACGGGCCCGCCGAGGCGATCGGCGAGGTCGGCGCCGGCGTGACCGTGGTCGACTCCCCGATCTCGATCGCCAAGTCGCCCGAGCCCGCGTCCGCCGCGCGCTCGACGCCGGACGCCTCGATCGTGCGCGCCGCCAAGGCCGTCGCCGAGGGCGAGGCCGACGCGCTCGTCTCCGCCGGATCCACGGGTGCCGCGCTGGCCGCGGGCCTGTTCAACATCCGCCGGGCCAAGGGCATCTTCCGCCCGGCGCTGGCGCTCCCGCTGCCCATGCCCGAGCACCCGGTGACGCTGCTGGACGTGGGCGCCAACGCCGACGTGCGCCCCGACCACCTGGTCCAGTTCGCCTTCATGGGCGCCGCGCTGGTCACGATGCGCCAGGGGATCGCGCGCCCGCGCGTGGGCCTGCTGTCCAACGGCACCGAGGCCACGCGCGGCAACGAGCTCGTGCTCGAGGCTCACGCGCTGCTGGCCGAGCGCGCCGAGCAGTCCTTCGGCCTGGAGTTCGTGGGCAACATCGAGGGCACGCAGGTGGCCACCGGCGCCGCCGACGTGATCGTGGCCGACGGCTTCACCGGCAACATCACGCTGAAGCTCATCGAGGGCGTCTCGCAGCGCATGCTGGCGGTCATCCGCGAGCGCGCGACCTCGTCGTCGCGCGGGAAGCTCGGAGGCGCCCTGCTGCGCCCGTCGCTGCGGGGCCTGCGCGACGAGCTCGATCCCGAGGGGCCGGGCGGCGCCTACCTGCTGGGCCTGCGCAAGCTCGGCGTCGTCCCGCACGGCCGGTTCACGCGCGTGGGCTTCGCCAACGCCATCCGCGCCGCCGCCCAGGGGGTCGACGAGGACGTCGTCGGGCGCACCTTCGCCGCCATGGAGGCCGCGGGCGCGCTGCGGCGTCCCCCGTCCGACGCCGCCGCTACGGTCACCGACTAGTGGCCCCGACCCGCGACGACATCTTCCACGCCATCCGCGAGCACCTCGCCGACGAGCTCGAGGTCGACCCGGCGCGCATCGCGCCGGAGACCCGGTTCCGCGAGGACCTCGAAGCCGACTCGCTCGACCTGTACACCCTGGTGCAGGAGCTCGAGGACAGCTACGGCGTGCGCATCTCCGATGAGGAGGCGGCGAAGATCCTCACCGTTGGTCAAGCGGTGGACTTCGTGATGGCGCACGGCGTCGGCGCGTAGTGCAGGCGCTGCAGCAGCTCCTCGAGGAACTGCCGGAGGAGCTCTACCGGCAGGTCTTCACCCACGCGTCGTGGTCCGAGCGCCGCTCGGACTCCTATAGCCGTCTGGCCTTCCTGGGAGACTCCGTCCTCGGGTTGGCCGTCACCTCGCATCTCTATCCCCGCCTGGAGGCGGAGCGCTTCGGCGCCGGGCGGCTCACGAAGATCCGCGCCCAGGCCGTGTCGCAGACCTCGTGCGTCGCCGTGGCCGAGCGCCTCGGGATCCCGGAGCGCCTGTACGCCGCCGCGCCGCAGGCCGCCGGCCCCTCGGCCGCCACGGTCATCACCACCGACCGCGTGCTCGCGTCGGTGACCGAGGCGGTGATCGGCGCCTGCTACCTCAACGTCGGCTACGAGCCCACGGCCGAGGCGGTCGTCGAGGCCTTCCAGCCCGAGCTGGCCGAGGCGCTCGAGCATCCGGTGGACTTCAAGTCGACGCTCCAGGAGCGCCTGGCCCGCGGTGGCGACGTCGTCGAGTACGAGGTCACCGCCGAGCTGGGCCCGCCGCACGACCGCACCTTCGAGGTGCGGGCCACCGTCGGCGGCGAGGTCGTCGGCGTCGGCTCGGGGCGCTCGAAGAAGGCGGCCGAGCAGGCCGCGGCCCAGACTGCGTTGGACCAGGTCGAGAAGGTCGAGGGCGCGTCCTGATGCATCTCAAGTCGCTGACCCTGAAGGGCTTCAAGTCGTTCCCGGACCGCACGCGGCTGGAGTTCGGCCCGGGCGTCTCGGTCATCGTCGGGCCCAACGGCTCGGGCAAGTCCAACGTCACCGACGCCGTGCTGTGGGCCCTGGGCGAGCAGTCCCCGCTGGCCGTGCGCGGCGCCTCGATGCAGGACGTGATCTTCGGTGGGGGCCGCGGCGTGCAGGCGCGCAACGCGGCCGAGGTCGAGCTCGTGCTCGACAACGGCGAGGGCTCGGAGCTGATGCCGCTGAGCGAGATCTCGATCTCGCGCCGCCTGGATCGCTCCGGCGAGGGCGAGTACCGCCTCAACGGCGCCAAGTGCCGCATGGTCGACGTGCTCGAGGTGCTGTCGGACACCGGGTTGGGCAAGGAGATGCACTCGGTCGTCTCCCAGGGCCGGATCGAGGCGATCGTCACCTCCAAGCCCCGCGACCGCCGCCTGCTGATCGAGGAGGCGGCCGGGCTGGGCAAGCACCGCAAGCGCCGCCGCCGCGCGCAGCTCAAGCTCGAGCGCACCCAGGACAACCTCGATCGCGCGCTGGACGTCGAGCGCGAGGCGCGCACGCGGCTGCGGCCGCTCAAGCGCCAGGCCGAGGCGGCCGAGCTGCACGAGCGCCTGGAGCGCCAGTCGCTGGAGGCTCGCTGGGAGCTGGCCCGTGAGGCCGTGCGGGCCCGGCGCGCCGGGCTGGTCGAGGCCGAGGCCGCCGCGGCCGCCGCGAAGGCCGCGCGCTCCGAGGCCGACGGGAAACTGGGCGAGGTGGCCAAGCGCCGCGAGCAGGCCGAGCGCGCGCTGGCCGCGCGCTCCGAGCAGCGCGAGGCGCTGGCCTCGCGGGTCTACGCGGCCCGGGGCGCCCGCGACAAGATCGAGCTGCGGCTGGAGCGCGCGAGCGACACCGCCACCTCGCTGGCCGAGCGCGCCGCCCGCCGCGGGGTGCAGATCGCCGCGCTGGAGGCCGAGACCGCGCAGGACGCGCCCGACGAGGACGGCCGCGAGCGGATCGCCCAGCTCGAGGAGGAGCTGGCCGCGCTGGACCGCGACCACGAGGCCGAGCTGGAGCGCGAGCTGGCGTCGCTGGCGGTGGCCCGCGACGAGGCGGCCGCCAAGGCCGAGGGTCTGCAAGGCGCGGTGACCGCCGCGCGCGCGGCGCTGGCCACGGCCGACGCCGCCGCCGAGACGGCCCGGCGCGAGCGGCGCGAGGCCGAGAAGGCCGTCGAGGCGGCCCGGCGGGAGGCGGCCCGGGTGGGCGCCGAGCTGGCTGCCGCCAACCAGTTCCTGCGCTCGCACGCGGGCGCGCCGGGCGGCGCCAGGGCACTGTCGGGCGAGCTGTCCGTGGACGCCGGCTACGAGCTGGCGCTGGCCGCCGCGCTGGACGGCGCGCTGGGCGCGGCGCTGGTCGAGGACCTTCCCGCCGGGGGTGCGCTCCTGGACCGTGCGGGGCGCGACGGCGGGCGCGCGCTGGTCAACCGATCGAGCACGGCCGCGGGTTCCGACGCGGCCACGCCCCCGGTGTCCGGCGCCGTCCCGCTCGCCTCGCTGGTGCGCGGACCCGACGCCGCGCTGGCCCTGCTGGCCGGCGTGTGGGTGGTCGAGGCGCTGGGCGAGGTCCCCGAGGCGTTCGCCGGCACCGCGGTCACCGCGACGGGCCGCGCGTGGACGCCGTCGACCGGTGAGCTGCGCCAGGTCGCCGCGGGTGGGGCCGAGCGCGTGCTGGCCGAGCGCAACAAGCGCGACGCGCTGATCGCCTCGTCGGAGGCGGCCGTGCAGGCCGAGCAGGCGGCGCTGGCCGCCGGCGAGCGGGCCGGCGAGGCCGTCGCCGTGGCCGACGTGGCCCGCGAGGAGGCCGACCGGGCCGCGCGCCAGGCCGATCGTGAGCGCTCGGCCGCGGCCGAGGAGCTGCGCCGGGCCGGCTGGCTGATCGAGCAGCGGCGCAAGGCGCCTCAGGAGGGCGCGGGGGCGGTCCGCCGCGCGCAGGTCGAGGGCGAGCTGGCGGCCGAGCGCCGCACCGCCGAGCGGGCCGCGCGGGAGCGCGGTGAGCGGGCGCGCCGGCTGGAGTTCCTGCGCGCGCAGCGCGCGGCCGACGAGCGGCTGGAGCCGCAGGCCCGTGCGCTGGCCGAGACGCTCGGCCGGGTGAGCGCTGCCGTGGCCAACCGCGTCGAGGCGATCGAGGCCGAGCTGGCCGCCGATCGTGCCGCCGGCGAGGGCGTGGCCACCGAGCTGCGCGAGTGCGCCCGCATCGAGGCCGAGATCCAGACCCAGCTGCGCGAGCGCGGGGAGGAGGTCACCCGCGCCGAGGTGCGCGCGCAGCAGCTGCGCGACAGCGCCGCCGAGGCGACGCACGAGCTGGGCGAGCTGGCGGAGAAGCTCGGCTTCGAGCCCGAGCCGGCCGCCGAGCCGATGGCCCCCGAGGAGGCCGAGTCGCTGCGCTCGCGGATCGAGCGCCTGGCCCGCCGTCGCGAGCAGCTGGGGCCCGTGAACCCGCTGGCCAAGGACGAGTACGCCGAGGCCGTCGCGCACGTCGAGGAGCTGGAGACCCAGCGCGGGGACCTGGAGACCGCGCTGCGCGAGCTGCGCCAGCTGATCCGCGACACCGATCGCGAGATCCGCGAGACCTTCGAGGCGACGTTCACCGCCGCGGCCAAGAACTTCGAGGAGCTGGCCGAGCACGTCTTTCCCGGCGGCCGCGGTCGTCTGCGCCTGGTGCGCGAGGACTCCGGTCCCCGTCCGGTGCTGGGCGGCGCCGAGGGCGTCGCCCGGGACGAGGACGAGCCGCCCTCCGAGGACGCGATCGAGGCGGCCGCCGAGGCCGAGGAGGAGGGCGCGCCCGGCGAGGAGGAGGACCTGCTCGGCGTCGAGATCGAGATCACGCCGGCGGGCAAGTCGATGAAGCGCCTGACGCTGCTCTCCGGCGGCGAGAAGTCGATGACCGCCGTCGCCTTCCTGTTCAGCGTCTTCCTGGCCAAGCCCTGCCCGTTCTACATCCTCGACGAGGTCGAGGCCGCGCTGGACGACCTCAACCTCGAGCGCTTCCTGTCGCTGCTCACGCGCTACCGCGACCGCGCCCAGTTCATCGTCGTCACCCACCAGAAGAAGACGATGGACGCCGCCGACGCCCTCTACGGCGTTTCGATGGGCGGCGACGGCGTCTCCAAGGTCGTCAGCCGCCGCCTCCCGCGCGAAGTTCCCGCCGAAGCCGCCTAACTGAGACAACGCTTCGTCAGTTGAGTGACGCATGTCGCTCTCGCCGGCCCCTCGGCCTGCGAAAATGACGGACATGTCATCTTTGACGCACCACACAGACCGCGGCGTCGTCTACGTCGGCCCCAGCCTCAGCAGCTCGCTGCTGAAGGTCGCGGTCGCGCTGGCCGCCGCCAGCCGCTGACGCCGCCTCAGTCCAGCTTGCGCATGTGCACGTGCGCGTCGACCGTGCTGCTCGCGCGGCCGGCGAACGTGCCAGCGATCGGCGGCACGTCGAGATAGACGCGGCCGTGGCCGATCTTCACGTGGTTCTCGCCGGCGACGATCGCGTTCGTCGGGTCGATCCCGTGCCACACGGCGTCGTCGCCGCCCGCGACGGGCAGCAGCGCCTCGATCCAGGCATGGGTGTCGACCTCGGCGCTGGCTCCGTCGGCATCGGGCGTGGTGAAGAAGTAGCCCGAGACGTAGCGCGCGGCGATGCCGTGGGCGCGCAGGAGCGCGCAGCCGACCTGGGCGAAGTCCTGACAGACGCCCGCGCCGATGGCCAGGAAGTCGTCGATCGTCGAGTCGACCTGCGTGGCGCCCGCGCGGTACTCGAAGCGCTGCGGGATCAGCTCCATCACCCGTTGGGCCGTCGCCGCGGGCGTGTCGCCGCGGACCTCGGCGAGCAGATCGCCCAGGTCGGGCAGCTCCTGCGGTGGGACCGGGTCATAGCGGTAGATCCCGGCGGCTTCGCGATAGTGCTCGGCCATCAGGTCAGGCCAGTTGGCCTCGGGCGGCGGCAGCGGCAGCGTGGTGGCCACCAGCGCGTCGACGTCGATGCGCAGCTCCTGGTGGGGCTCGGCCACGAGTGCCTCGACGACGTGGTTGCCGAAGATGTCCTCGTGCTCCTCGAACAGGGCCGACGGGGAGACGCGCACGTCGAAGTGCTCGCGGCGCTGGATGCCCTCCGAGACCGGGCGCATGCGCAGGCGGTTGTGGTTGCCGACGACCGGGTGGTCGTAGCGGTACTCGGAGGTGTAGGAGATCTCGAAGCGCACGTCAGGTCAGGCTCTTCTCCGCCCAGTAATCGGCGTGGGGGTTGGCGTTGTAGTCGGGGATCTGCACATACCCCGCCGACTCGTACAGACGTCGCGCGTGCGGCTGACCGGGCCCGGTGTCGAGGCGCACCTTCGCATAGCCGAGGTCGCGCGCCGCATCCTCCAGCACGCCGAGCAGCACGCGGGCCACGCCCTGGCCGCGCGCCGCGGGCACGACGTACATGCGCTTGATCTCGGCGGTGTCGTCGCTCAGGCGCTTGACGCCACCGCCGGCGATCGGCTCGCCGTCGCGCTCCAGCACGAGGTAGACGCCGCCGGGCGGTCCCAGCTCGCGCGGGCTGGCGGTCGGTGCCTGCGGCCCGTCGATGCGCCCGTACAGGGGGATCAGGTCGCTGATCATCGCCTCGATCAGGTCGCTGGCCGGTGGCTGGTCGGCGGGAACGGAGCGAACGTTCATGCGCACTATGGTCCCATCCCCATGGCACGCGACTGGCGAGACCTGTTCATCACCGGCGAGGACGGCCCGGGCGCCGCGAGCGCGTCCGCGGACGTCGCGGCGGAGCCCGAGCGGCGGCGCGGGTTCTTCCGCCGGCTGCGCGAGAACATGTCCAAGACGCGCCAGGCGCTCGGAGCCGAGATCCAGGCGACGCTGTTCGAGGGCGACCTCGACGCCGAGACGTGGGAGCGCCTCGAGGAGGCGCTGATCATGGCCGACGTCGGCGCCACGACGACGGCGAAGGTCGTCGGTCAGCTCGAGCAGGAGGCCGACGCCGGCGGGCTGGTGGGCGGCGAGGCGCTGACCGCGCGCCTGACCGAGCTGCTGGCCGACATCGCCCGCGTCGAGGACGACAAGATCGACCTGCGCCACGACCCGACGGTGATCCTCATGGTCGGCGTCAACGGCACCGGCAAGACGACGACGCTGGGCAAGATCGCCTGGCATCTGCGCAACGAGCTGGGCAAGAAGGTGATGCTCGGCGCGGCCGACACGTTCCGCGCGGCGGCCACCGAGCAGCTGCAGGGCTGGGCCGAGCGCGCCGGGGTGGGCATCGTCACCGGGCCCGAGGGCTCCGATCCGGGCGCGGTCGCCTGGGACGCGATCGTCCAGGGCCGTGCGCAGGGCGCCGACGTCGTGCTGATCGACACCGCCGGGCGCCTGCACACCCAGGACGACCTGATGGCCGAGCTCACGAAGGTCCGGCGGGTGATCGCCAAGCAGCTGCCCGACGCGCCGCACGAGACGCTGCTGACCGTCGACGCCACGACCGGCCAGAACGGGCTGCGCCAGGCGCGCATGTTCGCCGCGGCCGCCGAGGTCGACGGGATCGTCCTGACCAAGCTCGACGGGACGGCCAAGGGCGGGATCGCCCTGGCGATCGCCGGCGAGCTGGGCATCCCGGTCAAGCTGATCGGCGTGGGCGAGGCGCTCGAGGACCTGCGCCCGTTCGACGCCGACGACTTCGCGCGCGCCCTCCTGGCCACCTAATGGCCCCGCCTGGTGTCCGGCAGGTAGCCTGACGCCATGGACGAGTGGGTGATCTGGGTGATTGCGGCGTGCGTGCTCGCCGTGGGGGAGATCGCGACGGTCAGCTTCTTCCTGGGTCCGTTCGCCGTCGGCGCGGTCGCGGCGGCGATCGTCTCGCTGTTCGTCGATGGCTGGGTCGTCTCGTCGCTGACGTTCCTGGTGGTGTCGGTGCTCGTGCTGATGTTCCTGCGCCCGATCGCCAAGCGCCACCTGAAGATGCCGCCCGCGCTGCGCACGGGCACGGCGGCGCTCGTCGGTCGGACCGCGATCGTCACCGAGCGCATCGACAACGACGACGATCACGGCTCGGTGCGCATCGGGGGAGAGGTGTGGACCGCGCGCTCGTTCGACGACGATCGCGTGATCGAAGCCGGTGAGAAGGTCCACGTGATGGAAATCCGCGGCGCAACGGCGCTCGTCGGCTAGGCATTCGAAAAGGGGAACCACATGGCAGGGCTCATCGTTCTCGGCGTCCTGATCCTGTTCGCGATCTTCGTCGCGGCCAAGACCATCCGCATCATTCCGCAGGCCCGCGCCGGCGTCGTCGAGCGACTCGGCCGCTACAGCCGCACCCTGCAACCCGGCCTGACGATCGTCATCCCGTTCATCGATCGCGTGCGGCCGCTCCTGGACCTGCGCGAGCAGGTCGTGGCCTTCCAGCCCCAGCCGGTGATCACCGAGGACAACGTCACGGTCCAGATCGACACCGTCCTGTACTTCACGATCACCGACCCGCGCTCGGCCACCTATGAGGTCGCCAACCCCCTGCAGGCGATCGAGCAGCTGACGATCACCACGCTGCGCAACGTGATCGGCGGCATGACCCTGGAGCAGACGCTGACCAGCCGCGACGAGGTCAACACCGCCCTGCGCGTGGTGCTCGACGAGGCCACCGGCAAGTGGGGCATCCGCATCAACCGCGTCGAGATCAAGTCGATCGAGCCGCCGGCCTCCATCCAGGAGGCGATGGAGAAGCAGATGCGCGCCGAGCGCGACCGGCGCGCCGCGATCCTCACCGCCGAGGGCGTCAAGCAGTCCCAGGTGCTGACCGCCGAGGGCGAGAAGCAGTCGGCCATCCTGCGCGCCCAGGGCGCCCGCGAGGCCGCCGTCCTGCAGTCCGAGGGCGAGGCCAAGGCGATCGACACCGTGTTCACGGCGATCCACGCCGGCAACCCGGACGGCCCGCTGCTCAGCTACCAGTACCTGCAGATGCTCCCGCAGATCGCCAAGGGCGACGCCAACAAGATCTGGGTGATCCCGTCGGAGCTGACCAACGCGCTGGGCAACCTCGGCTCGCAGCTGAGCAGCTTCGGCGCCAACGGGGGCGCGCCGTCGACGCCACCGACGCCGCCCGCCCCGCCCGCCCCGCCGGCGCCGCCCGCGCCGCCGCGCGCGGTCCCGCCGCCGGAGAACTGAGGCGCGCCTCGACGCGCGCGGCCGGCCACCGGCCGCGCGCGCTCAGACCACGATCGACGTCAGCGGGATCTCGGCCCGCACGGTCGTGCCGTCGTCGACGATCGACCGCACGGTGAGCGCGCCGTCGAGCGCCTCCACGCGATCGGCCAGGCCGCGCAGGCCGGTGCCCGCCGCAGGGTCCGCGCCCCCGACCCCGTCGTCGGCGACCTCGACCACGATCCGTCCGATCTCGCGCCGCGCCCGCACGCTCGCCTGGCCGGCCTGCGCGTACTTGGCCACGTTGGACAGGCACTCGGCCACCACGAAGTAGGCCGCGGCCTCCGCGCTGGGCGACATCCGGCCCGCCGGCACCTCGTCGACGGTGACCGGCAGTGGCGCCCGCGCGGCCAGCTCCTCGATGGCCGGGCCCAGCCCGCGCTCGGTGAGGATCGCCGGGTGGATCCCGCGGGCCAGGTCGCGCAGCTCGACGAGCGCCAGCTTGGACTCCTCGTGGGCCTCGGCCACCAGCGCGCTCGCCCCGTCGGCGCCGCTGTCCATGCGCTTGCGGGCCATGCCGAGCTTCAGCGACAGCGCGACCAGCCGCTGCTGCGCCCCGTCGTGCAGGTCGCGCTCGATCCGCCGGCGGGCCTCGTCGGCCGCTTCGATGATGCGGGCCTGACTGGAGCGCATCTCGTCCACGCGCGCGGTCAGCTCGGGGTCGGGGCTGGAGGCCAGCAGCAGCCGCGCCCAGCCGCCGTGCAGCGCGCCCAGGCCGTTGGCCACGTGCCAGGTCACCCAGCCCACCAGCAGGCCGACGGGCACGACGAGGAGCGCTTCGGGCAGCGTGTCGATCGTGAAGAAGCCGGCCTCGATCCCGTCCGGGATCGCCCAGAAGTACAGCGGCGCCGCGGTCAGGCCGACCGACACCGACACCAGCGTCACCGCGATCGTGAACCACAGGATGCCCAGCGGGAACTGCGCCAGCAGGTAGACCAGGTCCTTCCACGTCTGCGGGTCGCCCAGGCGCGTCGTGATCTGCGCGCCCACCCCGGAGCTCTTCGGCCGCCGGTAGTGCGCGCTGACGTCGACGCCGATCAGCCCGTGGACGCACACCCGCTCGATCTGGGCCATCCAGCGGATCGCCCACAGCATCCCGATCAACAGCGGGATCCCGATCAGCGTGATGGCCAGGCTGAAGCCGACCGACAGCCCGACCACCAGGACGATGAACCAGGCCAGGCCAAGCCAGAAGCTCAGGAGCAGGTAGAGCAGGCGGCGCAGCGGCAGCATCCGCGGCAACGCTAGAGGCGAGGCTGGATCGCGCCCATACGGCTAGCTCTACTCTTGGTCCTCCGTGTTCGACGCCCTTTCCGAGAAGCTGCAGGCGACCCTGTCCGATGTGCGTGCCCGCGGCACGCTGACCGAGGACGACGTCAACAAGGCGATGCGGGAGATCCGCCTCGCGCTGCTCGAGGCCGACGTCAACTTCAAGGTCGTCAAGTCGTTCACCGCCAAGGTCAAGGAGCGTGCGCTCGGCGCCGACGTCCTGGGCCAGCTCAACCCCGGCCAGCAGGTCGTCAAGATCGTCAACGACGAGCTGGCCGATCTGATGGGCGGCGCCGCGGCGGGCATCACCTTCTCGCCGCGCCCGCCGACCGTGATCCTGATGGCCGGCCTGCAGGGCTCGGGCAAGACGACCGCCACGGCCAAGCTGGCCAAGCTCCTGGCCAAGGAGAACGGCTCCTCGGTCGCCGTCGCCGCGTGCGACGTGTATCGCCCGGCCGCGGTGGACCAGCTCATCAAGGTCGGCGCGCAGGCAGGCGCGACCGTCTACGAGCAGGGCACCGACAAGGACCCGGTGGACATCGCCGGCTGGGCGCTGGACCGGGCCAAGCAGGACGGCAAGGACGTCCTGATCGTCGACACCGCCGGCCGCCTGCACATCGACGGCGAGCTGATGGACGAGCTGGTGCGCATCCGCAAGGTCGTCAAGCCGCACTCGATCCTCCTCGTCGTCGACGCGATGACCGGGCAGGACGCCGTCAACGTCGCCGAGCAGTTCGCCGAGGCCGTCCAGTTCGACGGCGTCGTCATGTCCAAGCTCGACGGCGACGCCCGCGGCGGCGCCGCGCTGTCGGTCAAGGCGGTCACCGGCAAGCCCATCCTGTTCGCGTCCACGGGCGAGAAGCTCGACCAGTTCGAGCGGTTCCACCCGGATCGCATGGCCCAGCGAATCCTCGGCATGGGCGACGTGATGTCGCTCATCGAGAAGGCCCAGGACCAGTTCGACGAAGATCAGGCCAAGGACCTCGAGCGCCGCATGCGCAAGGGCGAGTTCACCCTCGAGGACTTCCTGTCCCAGCTGAAGATGATGCGGAAGATGGGCCCGTTGCAGTCGCTGCTGGGGATGATCCCGGGCTTCGCCGGCAACCAGCTCAAGAACGTCAAGGTCGACGAGCGCGAGATCGACCGCATCCAGGCGATCATCCTGTCGATGACCACCGAGGAGCGCCGCCGGCCTGACGTGATCAACGGCTCGCGCCGTCTGCGCATCGCCAAGGGCTCGGGCACGTCGGTGCAGCAGGTCAACGGCCTGATCAAGCAGTTCGGCCAGATGAAGAAGGTCATGCAGCAGCTCGGACGCGGCAAGATGCCCGACCTCGGCGCGATGATGCGCCAAGGCGGGGGCCGGTAGCGACCCGCTACGCTCTAGCGCTCTATGGTTCGACTTCGACTCACCCGCATCGGCGGGAAGAAGGACCCCGTCTGGCGCGTCGTCGTCGCCGACCAGCGGTCCCCCCGTGACGGCCGCGTGATCGAGACCGTCGGTCACTACAACGCGCAGACCGAGCCGTCGACGATCGTGCTCGACGAAGAGCGCATCAAGGCCTGGCTCGACCGCGGCGCTCAGCCGACGAACACGGTGCGCAAGCTCATGCGCATCCAAGGCATCGCCTAACCCACTCGATCGATGAAGGAGTTGCTCGAGGAGCTCGCCCGCCGACTCGTGGACGAGCCCGAGGGTGTGTCGGTCGAGCAGTTCGAAGAGGACGACGGCACCGTCGTCCTCGAGCTTGCCGTCGCGGATGACGACTACGGCAAGGTCATCGGCCGCGGTGGGCGCACGGCAAACGCGCTGCGCACGGTCGTCAAGGCCGCCGCGGTGAGAGAAAACCGCCGCGTCCTCGTTGACATCGTCGAGTGAGCTTCTCACGGTCGGCGTCGTCGGCCGGCCCCACGGCCTGGACGGCTCGTTCCACGTGTCGCGTCCCCGCGCCGAGCTGCTCGAGCTCGGCGCCGAGGTGACGGTCGACGGCGTCCAGCGCACGGTCGTCCGGCGCTCCGGCACCCCACAGCGACCGATCCTGCGCTTGTCCGGTGCCACGGACCGCACCGCGGCCGAGGCGCTGCGCGGCCACGACCTGCGTGTCCCGCGCGCCCGCGCCGCCCCGCTCGATGCCGACGAGTACTGGGCCACCGACCTGGAAGGCTCGATCGTCGTCGACGGTGATCGGCGCGTCGGCGTCGTCCGGCGCCTGCTGGCGTACCCCTCGTGCGAGCTGCTGGAGGTCGAGCGCGACGGCGCCTCGACGCTGCTCGTGCCGCTCGTGCGTGACGCGGTCCGCACGGTGGACGTCGCGGCCCGCACGATCGACGTCGATCTGACCTTCCTCGGCGAGGCGTAGGCGTGGCGATGGACATCGACGTCTTCACGCTGTTCCCGGACTGGTTCGACTGGTTTCGCACCCAGCGCCACGTCCGCAACGCCAGCGAGGGCGGCACCAGGCTGACCTGCGTGAACCCGCGGGACTTCACGACCCTGTCGGGTCGTCAGGTGGATGACACCCCGTTCGGCGGCGGCGCCGGGATGGTGTTGCGCGTCGACGTGATGGAGCAGGCGCTGGCCGGCCACTACGGCGTCGAGGACGCGACCACGGTGCGCGAGCAGCGCCGCGTCATCGCGCTGACCCCTGGCGGGCGCACGCTCGACGACGCCTACGTCAACGAGCTGGTCGCGGAACCCGCGATCACCTTCCTGTGCGGACGCTACGAGGGCTTCGACGAGCGGATCGTCCAGTACCTGGCCAGCGACACGCTGAGCGTCGGGCGGTACGTGCTCAGCGGCGGTGAGCTGGCCGCGATGGTGGCCTGCGATGCGGTCATCCGCAAGCTTCCGGGCGCGCTCGGCCACGAGGACTCCGCCGCGGAGGAGTCGTTCTCCGAAGCGCTGGGCGGCAATCCGGAGTACCCGCACTACACGCGGCCCGCGGAGTGGCGTGGCCATGCGGTCCCGGACGTCCTGCTGTCGGGCAACCACGCCCATGTGCGCCAGTGGCGACGCGATCGCAGCCGCGAGCGCGGCGGCAGCTGAGCGGCGTCCCGCGGCGAACTCGATCCCGGCTCCGCTACCATGGGCGATCCGCCGGGTCGGTCCATGCCAACAACCACGGCCTGCGCGAATCTCTTCATGTCTACCGTCATCGAAAGCCTCGAGCGCGCTCAGCTGCGCCGGGTCCCCAACTTCCAGGCCGGCGACCGCGTCCGCGTCCACTTCCAGGTGATCGAGGGCACGCGCCGCCGCACCCAGGTGTTCGAGGGTGTCGTCATCAAGCGCCAGGGTCACGGCGTCCGCGAGACCTTCACCGTGCGCAAGCAGTCGTTCGGCGTGGGTGTCGAGCGCACGTTCCCCGTGCACTCGCCCAAGATCGAGCGCATCGAGATCTCCGCCCGCGGTGACGTCCGTCGCGCGAAGCTCTACTACCTGCGCGATCGCGTCGGCAAGCGGGCCCGCGTGCGCGAGCGTCGCTACGTCGGCCCGGAGCAGGTCGTCGAGCCGGGTCTGCTTCATGACCCGGTCGCCGCGGCCGAGGCGGAGGCGGCAGCTGCCGCCGAGACCGGTGCGATCGACGCCGAGGGCGTCAGCGCCGACGAGGCCATCGCGGCCGAGCCGGAAGCCGTCGAGACGCCGGCCGAGGTCGCGACGGAGACCGTGGAGCCCGATGCCGAGGCGTCCGCGGAGCCTGCTGCCGAGGCGGCCCCTGAGGCCGACACGGCGGCCGACGAGAAGGCGTGAGCACGAGCGCCAAGAAGAAGAAGCGCGAGCCCTGGTCGGGCGCGTGGTTCCTCGAACTGGCGATCATCATTGCGGTAGCGCTCGGCCTTGCGCTGGGCATCCAGGCCTTCCTGGTCAAGCCGTATCGCATTCCCTCTCCGTCGATGGTTCCGACGCTCGAGGTCGGCCAGCGCGTGCTGGTCAACCGCATCGGCAACAACTTCGGCGATCCGTCGGTCGGCGAGATCCTCGTGTTCCACCCGCCCAAGGGGGCGGAGTCGGACACGTGCGGCGATCCTGAGGCCGGTCGCGGGACCGAGAGGCCCTGCGACAAGCCGACCGCGCAGAAGCTCGACACGAACTACATCAAGCGCGTCGTCGCCGGGCCCGGGGACAAGATCGCGATCGAGAACGGTCACGTGATCCTCAACGGCAAGCGCCAGGACGAGCCGTTCATCAACGAATGCGGCGTGGGCGGCGACTGCACCTTCATGGACGAGATCACGGTTCCGCCCGACCACTGGTTCATGATGGGCGACAACCGTGGAGAGTCCGACGACAGCCGCTTCTGGGGGCCCGTCCCCCGAGACTGGATCATCGGTGGCGCCTTCGCGACGTACTGGCCGCCAGACCGCATCGGGCTCCTCTAAGCGCACTCCGGCCAAGCGTGGCCGGCGGCTGTTCCAGCACGATCGCCGCTTCGAGCGGCGCTTCGTCGCGGGCGCGGATGAGGCCGGTCGCGGTTGCCTGGCCGGCCCGCTCGTGGCTGCCGCGGTGCTGTTCGACCTGGAGCGCCTGCGCCCGTCGGACGTCCGCGCGCTCTCGCTGCTGAACGACTCCAAGCAGCACAGCCACGAGGCGCGCGAGGAGCTCTACCCGCGGGTCATGCGCATCGCCACGCGTGTCCACGTCGTGTCGCGCTGCGCCGGCGGGATCGACCAGCGCGGGCTGCATCGCACGAACCTCGCGGCGCTGCGCGACGCGCTGCGCGGGGTGGCCGTGCCCGGGTGCCTGTGCCTGAGCGACGGCTTCTCCCTGGGCGCGGACTTCGAGCTGGAGTGCCGGCACATCGTTGACGGCGATGCCACCAGCGCCGCGATCGCGGCGGCCTCCATCGTCGCCAAGGTCTCGCGCGACCGCTTCATGCACCGCGCCGCGCACACGCATCCCGGCTGGGGCTTCGACGAGCACGTCGGCTACTCCACGCCCGAGCATCGTGAGGCGATCCAGCGGCTTGGCGTCTCGCCGCTGCACCGACTGTCGTTCCAGTCGGCCGCGTACCAGCAGCTCGCGCTGTAGGAGTCCGATCCTCATCAGAACGCGCCCTCGAGATGGTCGAGGCGCACGAGGCGGCCCTGGCCGTCGATGACGATCCCGATCGCGTCGAAGCGCAGCTCCGCGGAACGCGGTCGGTCCGTGGTCTCGGCCAACCAGGCGCTGGCCATGCGCCGCACCTGTCGGCGCTTGGTCTCGCCCAGCGCGTCCCACGGCGTTCCCGAGCCGGCCCGCCGTGTCTTGACCTCGGCGAAGACCAACGTGTGGCCGTCGTAGCCGATCAGGTCGAGCTCGCCGAAGCGCGTGCGGTGGTTGCGGGCGACCAGCGCGTACCCGCGGCGCTGCAGATGGGCGGCGGCGAGGTCCTCACCGAGGCGGCCGAGGCGGTGTCGGGGGTCGTCGGACATGCCCAGCGACCGTACGTGTGTTCGTGTTACGGCGGACCACCAGAGTGCGCCAGAAGGCGCACGAAAGTGCCACGACTTTGCGCAGCCCGGCCGGCCGCGGAAAGTCGTCGCGGTTTCGTGCGTGTTTCGTGGCTGATTGGTGGTGCGCCGTAACACGCGCCGATCTAGCGTCGCCGTCGTGCTTGCTCGTGCCACCACCTACTGCATCGACGGCCTCGAGTCGCGGCCCGTGGCCGTCGAGGTCGACGTCCGTCCGGGGCTGCCCGCGTTCGTCATCGTCGGACTCGGCGACCTGGCCGTGCGCGAGGCGCGCGAGCGGGTGCGCGGCGCGCTGCTGAACTCGGGCTTCGAGTTTCCGCTTCGACGCATCGTCGTGAACCTCGCGCCTGCGCATCTGCGCAAGAACGGGTCGGGGTTCGACCTGCCCATCGCCTGCGCGGTGCTCGCGGCCAGCGGGCAGGTCAGCGCGGAGGCGGTCGCTCGGCACGCGGTCTACGGCGAGCTGTCGCTGAGCGGGTCGGTGCGGGGCTGCCGCGGGACGCTCGCCGTGGCCCAGGCCGCGGCCCGCCACGGTCTGGACGGGTTGATCGTCGCCGGCGAGCGGGCGGCCGAGGCGGTGCTGGTCGGCGGGCTGGAGGTCGTGGCGATCGACAGCCTCAGCCAGCTGGCCCGTGTGTTGGGCGGCCTCGAGCCGGCGCCGGAGATCCCGCACGCGCCGGCGCCCGAGCGCGACGACACGCCGGACCTGGCCGACGTCCTCGGTCAGCGCGCTGCGGTAGAGGCGCTGACGATCGCCGCGGCGGGCGGGCACAACCTGCTCATGCAGGGACCGCCGGGAACGGGGAAGACGATGCTGGCCCGCCGGATCGCGGGCGTCCTGCCGGCGCTGACCGAGGAGGAGGCGATCGAGGTCACGCGCATCCACTCCGTCGTCGGCGCGCGCTGGGGCGGTGGCTTGATCGCCGCCCGGCCGTTCCGCGCGCCGCACCACTCGATCTCGCCGTCCGGGCTCGTCGGCGGGGGGATCGGGCCGACACCCGGCGAGGCGACGCTCGCCCACCATGGGGTGCTGTTCCTGGACGAGCTGAGCGAGTTCCATCGCGGCACGCTGGAGGCGTTGCGTCAGCCCTTGGAGGACGGCCACGTGGCGATCGTCCGCGGGCAGCGCACGGCGATCTTCCCGACCCGCATGATGCTCGTGGCGGCGACGAACCCGTGCCCGTGCGGCTTCGCCCCGGACGAGGCGCGCTGCCGCTGCACCGAGAGCGACCACGCGCGGCATCGCCGCCGGCTGAGCGGTCCGCTGCTCGATCGGCTCGACGTGGTCGTCGACGTCCAGCGCCCGACGGCGGCGCAGCTGGCCGGCGGGCCCACGACCGACTCCGCGACCGTTCGCGCGTCGGTGCTGGCCGCACGCGAGCGTCAGGCCGAACGCCTGGCGGGGACCGGGGTGAGCTGCAACGCCCACATGGACCCGTCGATGGTGCGGCGGCTCGTGCCGCTGGGGGCGCGGGCGCGCGACGTGCTGGCCCGCGCCTACGAGCGCGACTACGTCAGCGCCCGCGGGCACGACCGCATCCTGCGCGTGGCGCGGACGATCGCGGACATCAACGGACGGGCGCGCGTGGAGTCCGCGGACATCCTGCTGGCCATCAACCTGCGGCAGCTGCAGGTCTCCGACGCCCAGGCGGCCGCATGACCGTGCTCGCGTTGGTCGCATCCTCGGGACCCCACCCCGACACGGACCTGCCCTGCGGACCGTGCCTGCGGCGCACCTGGCTCGTGGGCGCGCTGGCCGGACGCATCGAGATCGCCCGCCACGCCCGCGGCGGGCGCATCCCGCTGCTGCTCGCGCTCGACGACGCCGGGTTGATGCAGGCGGCCTCGGCACCAGCGGCGGTGGGCGTGGCCTACCGGCGATTTCGGCGGGAGGAGGCGCTGGCGGCCCTGACGGCGACCGGGCTGACCGCCATCTGCCGCCACGACCCGCGCTACCCGGCCACGCTGGCCGAGCTGCCCGATGCACCGGCGATGCTGCACGTCGCCGGCGACGTCGATCGGTTCGTCGCCCTGACCGCTCCCGGTCAGCCGGCCGTCGCGGTCGTCGGGGCGCGGCGGTCGTCCTCCTACGGTCTCGAGGTGGCGCGCGGGCTGGGCCGGGGGCTGGCCGTCGCCGACGTGACGGTGGTCAGCGGCATGGCCCTGGGCATCGACTCCGCCGCCCATGTGGGGGCGCTCGAGGGCGGCGCGAGCACGGTGGCGGTGCTGGCCTCCGGCGCCGAGCGGGCCTATCCGCCCAGCAAGCAGCGACTGCACCGCGACCTCCGCCGGTGCGCCGCGGTGATCTCCGAGCTGCCGCCGGGCAGCGCCGTGCACCGGTGGTGCTTCCCGGCGCGCAACCGGGTGATCGCCGCGCTGTCGCGGCTGACGGTGGTCGTCGAGGCGATGGAACGGTCGGGGTCGCTGATCACGGCCGAGTTCGCGCGGGATCTGGGCCGCGACGTGGGCGCGGTGCCCGGCCACGTCACGTCGCCGCTGGCGCGCGGGCCCAACGCGTTGCTGGCCGATGGCGCCCACGTCATCCGCCACGCCGAGGACGCGCTGGACGTCGCCTGTGGCGTGGGCGCGTGGCAGCGGCGCCGGCCGGCCGGCGCCGGCGTGCCCGCGCACCTGCGCGCGCTGCACGAGGCCCTGGCCGGCGGCGCGCAGACCGCGGACGCGCTGGCCGCCGCCGGCTTCCCGGTGACGGTCGCGCTGGCCGGGCTCGCCGAGCTCGAGCTCGCCGGGCACGTGCGGCGGGTGGTGGGCGGGCGCTACGAGCCGACGCTCGGGGAGCAGGCGTGACTACGCTGCGCGCCCCATGGCGATTCCCCGCGTCCTGTCCATCGCCGGTTCTGACTCCGGCGGGGGCGCCGGGATCCAGGCCGATCTCAAGGCGTTCGCGCGCTGCCGGGTGCACGGGATGACCGCGATCACGGCGATCACCGTGCAGAACACCGTCGAGGTGCGGGCGGTCGCGGCGGTCGCGCCGGAGATCATCCGCGGGCAGGTCGACGCGGTGGTCCAGGACATCGGCGTCGACGCGGTCAAGGTCGGGATGCTCGGCTCGGTGGCCACGATCGAGGCGGTCGCGGCGGCGCTGCGCGCGTTGCCGGCGGGGACGCCCGTGGTCGTCGATCCGGTGATGGTCTCCGAGTCGGGCGGGCGACTGCTGGAACCCGACGCCGAGCAGGCGCTGCGCGACCAGATCCTGCCGCTGGCCACCGTGGTCACGCCCAACGTGGCCGAGGCGCGGGTGCTGGCCCGGGCGCCGAGGACCGATGCGCCGCTGGACGATGCGGGCGCCGAGGCGCTGGTGCGGGCGATCCACGCGCTCGGGCCGCGGGCGGTGGTGATCACCGGCGGCCATCGCGAGACGGTCAGCGACCTGCTGTTCGACGGGGAGACGCTGACCGTGATCCCGGGCGAGCACCACCCGGGCGGGGCGGCGCACGGATCGGGCTGTACGCACTCGTCGGTCCTGGCGGCGCGGCTGGCGCACGGCGACGCGCTGGTGGAGGCCGCGCGGACCGCGCGGCGGCTGGCGGGGGAGGCGGTGCGCGACGGGCTGCGCGACATCGGCCACGGTCCGGGTCCGGTCGACGTGCTCGGGTTGACGCGTGAACCCTTGGACCCTTTGTCATAATCGCGGCAAGGCGTATGCGGCTGCTCAGGATGAAGCCCGGTCACGGTGAGGTTCTCCTCGCTGAAGGTGACGTGGAAGTGCCCGATGAGGAGCGCGCGTTGATCGACGCCTTCCGCGAGCAGCTGGACCAGGGCATGTGGGCCGCGGTGCCCACGTCGGGGCGGTCCGGACGGCGACAGGCGCAGATGGTGCGCGACTTCGCCGAGGTGCCGCGTGACGCCGAGCGCGTGATCTTCTTCCCGAAGGCCTCCGGCGGCCGCTAGGCCGTCCCCGCGTCATGATCCTGGCCCTCTGCGCAGCCGGCATCGTGATCATCGCGCTGCTGTGGGAGGTGTCGTGGCCGACGATCTCCGAGGCGATCGAGCGCCACAAGGCGCGGCGGGCGCGGGTGCCCTCCTTCGACTACGACCCCGGTCGCGAGCGGCGGGCCGAGCAGCGCGCCCGTGAGCTGCTGCGCTCGTGCGTCAACGCCGAGGAATGGGACATGTACCGCGAGCTCGGGTTCATCCGGGTGTGGGGCACGATGTCCGACGGCCCGCGGCGCGGCGCGGCCCGTCAGCCGCTGGACGGCGCGCCGTACGCCTACCTGATCTACCCGCACAAGCCGATCGTGGCCTTCCTGCCCCAGACGCGGCGGCTGCTGAACGAGTACTGCGTCGAGTTCCCCGACCAGACGCGCCCGTACGGCTCGGCCCGCCTGCCCGACTCCGACGACGCGCTGGCCAAGTGGATGGCGCTGACCGGCGACGAGCGGCGGCTGATCTCCGAGTCCAACATGCACCTGCCCGGGCGCCAGGTCGATCCCAAGCAGGTCGCGCGGGATCTGTGGCGCCTGTCGGAGTGGGAGCGCCAGCGGGCCGCGCGCGAACGCCGCACCGGCCACGGCAGCGTCTCCGCTCCGTGAGCCCGCCGGACGCGTTCGACCTCAAGCACCGCTCGCGTGCGCTGACCGAAGGCCCGGAGCGGGCGGCGGCGCGCACCTACCTGAAGGGCATCGGCTTCGACGACGAGGCCCTGGGCAAGCCGATCATCGGCGTCGCCTCGACGTGGATCGAGGCGATGCCCTGCAACTTCCACCTGCGCGCGCTGGCCGCCAAGGTCAAGGAGGGCATCCGCGCGGCCGGCGGCACGCCGATGGAGTTCAACACGATCGCCATCTCCGACGGCATCACGATGGGCACGTCGGGCATGAAGACGTCGCTGATCAGCCGCGAGGTGATCGCCGACTCGATCGAGCTGACCGCGCGCGGCTACCTGTTCGACGCGGTCGTCGCGCTCAGCGGCTGCGACAAGACGATCCCCGGCACGGTGATGGCGCTGGCGCGGCTCGACGTCCCCAGCGTGATGCTCTACGGCGGCTCGATCCCGCCCGGCCGCTTCCAGGGCCAGGACGTGTCGATCATGGAGGTCTTCGAGGCGGTCGGGAAGGTCGCCGCCGGCACGATGACCCCGGAGGAGCTCAACGAGCTGGAGTCCGTCGCCTCGCCCGGTGCCGGCGCCTGCGGCGGTCACTTCACCGCCAACACGATGGCGATGGCCTTCGAGATGATGGGCATCAGCGCGATGGGCCCGTCCGGCGTGCCCGCCCAGGAGGCCAGCAAGGCCCAGGTGGCCTACGACACCGGCGTGCTCGTGATGGACGTGCTGCGCCGCAACCTGCGCCCGCACGACCTGATCACCCGGCAGTCGATCGAGAACGCGATCGCCGCGATCACCGCCAGCGGCGGCTCGACCAACGGCGTGCTGCACCTGCTGGCCGTCGCCCACGAGATGGGCGTCGAGCTGGACATCGACGACTTCGACCGCATCTCGGAGTCCACGCCGCTGATCTGCGACCTCAGCCCCGGCGGCCGCTACAACGCCGTCGACATGTACCAGGCCGGCGGCACCGCGGTCCTGGCCAAGCGCCTGGACGAGCTCGGGGTCCTGCACCGCGACACGCCGTCGGTGCTGGGCTCGACGATCGGCGCGTTGGCCGACGCCTCCGTCGAGACCGAGGGACAGGTGGTGATCCTCCCGCTCGACCAGCCGCTGAAGGCCACCGGCGGCCTGGCCATCCTGCGCGGCAACCTCGCGCCCGAAGGCTGCGTGGTCAAGCTGGCCGGCCACAAGCGCCGCAAGCACACCGGCCCGGCGCGCGTGTTCGAGGACGAGGGGCACGCGATGGAGGCCGTCACGCACCGCACCCTCAACGAAGGCGACATCGTCGTCATCCGCAACGAGGGCCCGGTGGGCGGCCCCGGCATGCGCGAGATGCTCGCGGTCACCGCCGCCATCAACGGGCTCGGCCTGGGGGACAGCGTCGCGCTGATCACCGACGGCCGCTTCTCGGGCGCCACCCACGGCTTCACCGTCGGCCACGTCTCACCCGAGGCGCACAAGGGCGGCCCGATCGCCGCCGTGCGCGAGGGCGACATGGTCACGATCGACGTCGACAACCGGCGCCTCGACGTCGACCTCTCCGACGCGGAGATCGCCGCCCGCGTGGCCGCCTACGACGCCCCGGTCAGCCCCGACAGCACGGGCGTCCTGGCCAAGTACGCCAAGCTCGTCTCGACCGCCTCGCGCGGCGCCGTCACGACGGCGTAGCGGCCGCCGGCACCGCGCCGGCCAGGAACTCGGTCAGCAGCGCGTTGAACTCGTCGGGCCGTTCGAGCATCGCCACGTGACCGGTGTCGTCCCACACGACCTTGCGCGCGTCGGGGATCAGCCGCGCGAACTCGTCGGCGTCGCGGACGGGAACGATCATGTCGTCGCGACCCCACACGATCAGCGTCGGGCAGGCGATCTCGGGCAGCCGGTCGCGGATCGGGTAGTCGCTGCAGGCGTCCAGCGCGGGCAGGAACCCCGGCGTGCCCAGCCCGGCGATCTGCTCGTAGGCCAGGGCGGGGGACAGGCTCTCCGGATGGCGGGCCACGAACCACATCGCCCGGCGCCGCAACGCGGGCCGGCGGGCCAGCCAGGCGGCCCGCGCGACGACGGCGCCGGTCAGGTAGGCCGACAGCGCCTCGGCCCGGTACAGCGCGCCCAGCAGCTGATCGGAGCGCTGCTTCTCCGACGTGATGCCCGCGGCCGACACGAGCACCAGCCGGTCGACGAGCGCCGGCTGCTGGATCGCCACCTCCGCCGCGATGAACCCGCCCATCGAGTTGCCCACCAGCGCCGCCGAGCGCACGCCGAGCGTCTCCAGCAGCGCCGCCAGCCAGCGGCCGTAGCCGGGGATCGAGATGTCCTCGCGGGGCATGGGGGACGCGCCGAAGCCGGGCAGGTCCATCGCGATCACGCGATGCCCGCTGTCGGCCAGCGGCACCAGGTTCTCCAGCCAGTTGGCCCAGCGGCCGCCCAGCCCGTGGACGAAGACCACCGGCGCCCCGTCCGGGTCGCCCAGCTCGATCACGTCGGCGGGCGCGCCGTCCACCTCGACCCAGCGCTGATGGGCGTGCCAGTCGACGCCCAGCCACTCGCCGCTCACGCGGCCTCCGAGGTGTCGTCCACGTCCTCGCCCGGCTGCTCGTCGAGGAAGTCGATCGTCAGCTGGTTGAAGCGATCGGGCTCCTCCATCATCGGGACGTGGCCCGTGTCCTCGAAGACGACGATGCGCGAGTCGGGGATCAGCCGGGCGAACTCCTCGGCCGAGGACGGCGGCACGATGCGGTCGCGGTCGCCCCACACGATCAGCGTCGGGCAGGCGATCTCGGGCAGCCGGTCGCGGAAGTCGTAGCGGGCGATCTCCGCCGCGGCGCGTCCCGCGCCCGGCTTGGCCCCCGAGGCCAGCGTGTTCTCGTAGAACAGGCGCGGGTCGATCAGCTCCGGATGCGGGGACAGCAGCGTGAAGCCCAGGCGCCGCAGCCGCCGGCGGCGGGCGACGCGCTCGGTGCGGGCGGCCTCCGGCGTCAGCAGCGGTCCGACGCGGCCGATCACCGTCTCGGAGTAGCGGGCCATGACCGCCAGCGGAAAGCCGATGTACTTCGTGGCCACGCCCGCCGCGGAGACCAGCTCGAGCCGCTCGACGCGGTGGGGGAACTGGATCGCCAGCTCGGCGCCCACGAAGCCGCCCATCGAGTTGCCCACGACGGCCGCGGCGCTGACCTCCAGCTGGGCCAGCAGCGCGTCGACGATGCGGGCGTACCCGGACATGGTGATCGGCTCGACCGGGAGCGGCGAGGCGCCGAAGCCTGGGAGATCCAGGGCGATCACGCGGCGTCCGGACGCGGCCAGGACCGGGATCTGCTCGAGCCAGTTCTGCCAGGCCCCCGAGTGCCCGTGGATCAGGACCACGGGGTCGCCGGAGCCCAGTTCGACGACGTTGACCGGCGCGCCGGCGACCTCGACCCAGCGGGTGTGCTGCGCCCAATCGACGTCCAGCCAGGAGCCGCTCATACGCGCTTCTAGAATACGCCCTGGGAGCCGCCACACATGCGCATCGCCATCGACATCGACTCAACGTTGCACCACTACTGGGACCGCCTGTCCGACGCGGCCCGCCGCCGCTTCGGCATCGAGCTGCCCTACGAGGAGCAGTTCGACTGGGGCGTCACCCGCCTGAAGCCCAAGCAGCTCGAGGTGTGCATCGCCGAGACGCACAGCGACGCGGCGATCCTGGCCGGCGACCCGTACCCGGGAGCCGTGGAGACCGTCCGGCGCTGGCACGACGCCGGCCACTTCATCCACATCACCAGCCACCGCCAGGAGGGTTGCCACCAGGCGACCGAGCAGTGGCTGACCAAGCTGGACCTGCCCTTCGACGATCTGCACTGCTCCTTCGACAAGGTCTCGCGCTGCCAGGAGATCGCGATCGACGTGCTGATCGACGACTCGCCGCGCAACATCGAGCAGGCGCTGGAGGTCGGCATCGTCGTCGCCACGCTGCGCCACCCGTGGAACCACGACCTGTGCGAGGTCGAGGACGTGATCGCCGCCGATGACTGGTCGGAGCTGGAGACGAAGCTCGCGCCGGTACTCGGATCGGCCGTTCGCGGGTAGGCTCGCGGCCTGATGGCCCAGGACACGCCCGTCTACGAAGAGCCCACCGGCAGCATCGACGCCCCGTCGCAGAGCGCCGCGCTGGCCACCGTCGACCCGCGCGACCTGCTGCCGGGGATCGAGCCCGAGCGCCAGCTGGACGACTGGGGCAAGTCCGAGCGCATCGAGGATCTGTTCGACAAGACCCTGTTCGAGTTCTACTACCGGATCTGGTTCCGGGTCTCGGTCGAGGGCATCGAGCACGTGCCCTCCGAGGGCGGCGCGCTGCTCGTCTCCAACCACGCCGGCGCGCTCCCGCCCGACGCGGCCATGATCACCAAGGCGATCAAGGAGGAGCACCCGCACCCGCGCCTCGTGCGCCCCCTGGTGGAGAACTTCTTCAAGGGCTACCCGGGCCTGTCGATGCTGGTCAGCAAGATCGGCTGCGTCCCCGCCCACCCGGCCAACGCGCATCGCCTGCTGGCCGACGAGGGCCAGCTCGCGCTCGTCTTCCCCGAGGGCCGCAAGGGCTCCGAGAAGCTCTACAAGGACCGCTACCGCCTGCGCCGCTTCGGCCGCGGCGGCTTCGTGGAGACGGCGATGAAGGCGGGCGTGCCGATCGTGCCGATCGCCGTCGTCGGCGCCGAGGAGGCCCAGCCGATCTTCGCCCACGTCGGCGCCTTCCAGAAGCTCACCCGGCTGATCTACTTCCCGATCACGCCGACGTTCCCGTGGCTGGGCGCCGCGGCGGGCCTGACGTTCCTGCCGGCGAAGTTCTCGATCCGCTTCCTGGAGCCGATCCGCACCGACGACATGGGCAGCGAGCCGTGGGAGGACACCGGCCTGGTCCAGGAGGTCGCCCAGGAGATCCGCGTGCGCATCCAGGAAGAGCTGTTCGACATGCTGGCCAAGCGCAAGAGCGTCTGGCTCGGCTGACTGGATGCCCTCGCGTCGCGTCCTCATCACCGGCCTGTCGACCTTCTGGGGCGGGCGCATGGCCCAGGCCCTGGAGGCCGACGAGAGCATCGAGGCGATCATCGGGATCGACCGCACGCCGCCCAAGGTCGAGCTCGAGCGCACGGAGTTCGTGCAGGTCGCCGATCACCACACGCTGATCCGCCGCATCGTCCAGGGCGCCGAGATCGACACGGTCGTCGACACCCGCCTGGTCACGGACTCGATCACCACCTCGTCGCGCAAGACGCACGAGAACAACGTGATCGGGACGATGAACATCCTGGCCTCGTGCACGGGGCCGGACACGACCGTGCGCAAGGTCGTGTTCCGCTCCTCGGCGCTGTACTACGGCGCCCAGCAGGACGACCCCGCGTTCTTCACCGAGGACGTGCGCCGCAAGCGCGCGCCGCAGACGCCGATCGAGCGCGACATCGTCGAGGCCGAGGCGTCGGTCGGGGACTTCGCCGCCAAGCACCCGCAGACGACGGTCACCGTGCTGCGCTTCGCCCACGGGCTGGGGCCGGACATGCGCACGTCGCTGGGGCAGCTGCTGTCGCTGCCGGTGGTGCCGATGATCCTGGGCTTCGATCCGCGCCTGCAGTTCGTCCACGAGGAGGACGTCGCCGGCGCCCTGACGCACGCGGTCACCGACGACCTGCCCGGCGTCTTCAACGTCGCCGGCGACGGCGTGCTCGCGCTCAGCGAGGTGGCCGGCCTGCTGGGCAAGCCGGTCGCGCCGCTGCTGCCGCCCTGGGGGACCAGCCTGGCCCTGCCCATCGCCAAGCGCCTGGGCGTGCGCATCCCGCCGGAGCTGCTCAGCGAGCTGCGCTTCGGCCGCGGCCTGGACAACCGGCGCTTCAAGGCGACCGGCTACCGCCTGCGCCACACCAGCCGCGAGACCGTCGAGCAGCTGCGCGAGCACCAGCGCCTGGCGCCCCTGCTGCGCGACGGCCTGGGCCCGTACCGCTACGAGCGCGAGGTCGAGGACTTCCTGCGCTGGAGCCCGAGCGTGCGCCGCGACGCGGACGCCGACTGGCGGCCGTCGCGCGAGCAGATCGCCGAGCTGCGCCGGTCGCTGGACGCCCTCGAACGCGAGGCCGCAATTCCGGAGCGAGAGTCCGAACGCGCCCAATCGGACTGACGACCGGATTGCAAACCTGGTAAGGCGGCCTCCGGCTTATCTATCCTGCGCAGCGGGATGCGCCGACCGTTGATGATCGTCACCGCTGTTGCCGTGCTTGTGCTCGGTGGACTGGCCGTTGCCGTGGCCGTTTTCTCGGCCAAGTCCAAGGACAAGATCGCCGACGGCGTCAAGATCGGAACCGTCGACGTGAGCGGCATGACCGCCGCCGAGGCGCGGACCGCCGTGCAGGACGCGATGGTCGCGCCGCTGGACAAGCCGATCACCGTCAAGTACGACGGGGAGAAGTTCAAGCTCACCGCCAAGCAGGCCGGCATCCAGGCCAACGTGGACGAGTGGGTCGACGAGGCCGTCAGCCGCAGCGAAGAGGGCAACGTCATCCAGCACGCGTGGCGCGAGGCCACCGGCGGCAAGGTCAACGCGACGATCGCCGCGCAGGTCACCTACGACGAGTCGGCGGTCACGGACTTCGTCGCCGGGATCAAGGACAAGGTCGACACCGAGCCCGTCGACGCGACGCTCGAGTACTCCGACACGAGCCTGACCGGCACGCAGAGCAAGGACGGCGCCGTCCTGCGCTCCAACAAGCTGACGCGCAAGATCAGCCGCTCGATCACCGAGCCCGGCGGCAAGCGCACCTTCACCGCGAAGGTGGCCGAGGTCGCCCCGAAGACGTCGACCGCCGACCTGGCCGAGAGCTACCCGGTGGTGCTGACCGTCGACCGCGCGAACTTCAAGCTGCGCCTGTTCAAGGGCCTGAAGCTGTCCAAGACCTACGACGTGCGCGTCGGGCAGCAGGGCCTGGAGACCCCGGCCGGGCTGTACCACATCCAGAACAAGGCCGTCAACCCGGCCTGGAACGTGCCCTACTCCGACTGGACCGGCGATCTGGCCGGCACCGTCGTCCCGGGCGGCACGCCCGAGAACCCGCTCAAGGCGCGCTGGATGGGCATCTTCGACGGCGCCGGCATCCACGGCATCGACCCGTCGGCCTACGGCACGATCGGATCGGCGGCGTCACACGGCTGCGTCGGAATGCGGATCCCCGACGTCGAAGAGCTCTACGACCAGGTCCCGGTCGGCGCTCCGATCTACATCGACTGATCCCGCATCTCCTCGACGGGAACCTCCTGCCAGCCGCGCTCCAGGAGCAGGGCATGGTGGGGCGTGTGGCGAAACACCAGGCTGCCGATGAAGATCCCCTTCTCCTGCTTGCGCATCACGGCGTACCACATGGTGGTCGCGTCGTCCGTGCCCTGGATGCGATGCCACGGTCGCGGCACCTGCCCATCCTCGGAGGCGACGTGCGCCTCGATGAGCTGGCGTTGGGTGGCGACCTGACCGGTGCCGGTGTCGATGAAGAAGACGGCCACGACGCACCAGCCTAGGGGTGCCGGCAGCCCGGCCTGGCTGGACGCCCGCGCGCTGTTCGACGCCGACCTGCGCCGCCGCGGCGTGGCCGAGCGCACACGCGCCGAGTACGGCGCCGACGTGGCCCAGTTCGCCGACTGGGCGACCGGGACCCAGGTCGAGCCCACCGCGGTGACGACGCGCATCCTGCGCCGCTACGCGGCCACGCTGACCGAGCGCGGGTTCGCGCCGACCTCCACGGCCCGCAAGCTCGCGGCGTTGCGCGCGTTCTACCGAACGATGCGCGAACACGGGCACGTGGCCCAGAACCCCGCCGACCTCGTCCAGTCGCCCAAGAAGGCGCAGAAGCTGCCGCGGGTGCTCAAGCCCGACGAGCTGGCCGCGCTGCTGGACCGGATCCCCACGTCGACGCCGCTGGAGCTGCGCGACCGCGCGCTGTTCGAGCTGGCCTACGCCTGTGGCCTGCGGGCCGAGGAGATCATCCGCCTGGACGTGGAGGCGGTGGAGTTCGACTCCGAGCAGCTGCGCGTCGAGGGCAAGGGCCGCAAGACCCGCATCGTGCCCGCCGGGGAGGCCGCGCTGGCCGCCGTTTCGCGCTACTTGGAGCGGGGTCGGGCCGTTCTGGTCGATGACAAGGACATGCGAGCGCTCTTCGTCTCGAAATCCGGCCGCCGGCTGTCGACGTCCGACGTGCGCCGGCGCCTGCGTGTGTGGACCCGCCTGGTCGGCCTCCAGGGCGGGGTGTCGCCGCACGCGCTGCGCCACTCGTTCGCCACCCATCTGCTCGACGGCGGCGCGGACCTGCGCGCGATCCAGGAGCTCCTGGGGCACAGCACCATCAGCACGACGCAGATCTACACTCGGGTAGAGTCCGCGCGATTGAGGACCGCCTACGCCGCCGCGCACCCGCGGGCGTAGCGGAGGGAAGACCACCTCGTGGAAACCAACGTCAAGGCGATCGAGCTGCGCGACCTCTGGCGACGCTACAAGTCGTCCGGTGATCAGCGTGCGCGCGAGCGCCTGGTCGTGGCCTACTCGCCGCTGGTCAAGTACGTCTCCGGCCGCATGGCCTCGGGCCTGCCGGCGCACGTGGAGGAGGCCGACCTCATCTCCTACGGCCTGGTCGGCCTGATCTCGGCCATCGAGCGCTTCGACATCGAGCGCGAGATCAAGTTCGAGACCTACGCGATCACGCGCATCAAGGGCGCGATCATCGACGAGCTGCGCTCGCTGGACTGGGTGCCCCGCTCGGTGCGCGCCCGCGCCCGCGACATCGAGCGGGCCAACTCCAAGCTCGAGCATCGTCTGCAGCGGGCGCCCAGCGACGAGGAGATGGCGCTCGAGCTGGAGATGACCGTCGAGGAGTTCCAGGACGCGCTCCTGCAGATCTCCAACTCCTCGGTGGCCGCGCTGGACGAGCTGTGGACGGTCAGCGACGCGTCCGGCGACCAGGTCTCGCTGCTGGACACGCTGCAGGACCCCGGCGCGCCGGATCCCGCGACGATCATGGACGCCACCGAGCTGAAGGACCGCGTGGCCGACGCGATCGCGCGCCTGCCCGAGCGCGAGAAGCTCGTCGTGGCGCTCTACTACTACGAGAACCTGACGCTGCGCGAGATCGGCGAGGTCCTCGGGGTCACGGAGTCGCGGATCTCCCAGCTGCATACGAAGGCGGTGCTGCGCCTGCGCTCCCGTCTGCAGGCGGAGACCGACGTGCTCCCCGGCGCCTGAGCGCCTCCCAGATCAGCAGCGCGACGGCCACCGGAACGGTGGCCGGCAGCGAGTCCAGCCACAGGAACAGGCCGTCGAAGGCCACGGCCAGGACGAAGACGATGACCGCCATCGCCAACTGGTCGCGGTAGCGGCGCGCCTCCAGCGCGACGACGGCGCCCAGCACCGCGGCCAGGAACAGGTCGCCGTAGCCCATCGAGGCGGGATCGACGATCGCCACCTGCAGGCGGGGCAGCGTGGGGGCCGGGGCGGCCCCGACGAGCGCCGCGTTGGGCGCCTGCAGCTGCTCGGAGAGGATCAGGTAGGCGTCGGCGACGGCCATGGCCACGATCCCCAGCTTCAGCAGCAGGCGGGGCGTGACGCCGGCCAGCAGCCGGGCCAGCGTGACCGTCGACAGCGCGGTCATCGCCAGCGCGCACAGGTGCCCGCCCAGCGTGTCGTGCCAGTGGATGGCGCCCGCCAGCACCGGGACGGCCGCCGGGGCGTACCACCAGCGCGCCCCGTGCATGGCCCAGCCGACCGTGATCGCGGCCAGCGGCGGGCAGGCGATCAGGGCCAGCCAGGTGAGCCCGTCGGCCACGCCCGGCAGCACCGTGATCGCGTAGACGACGGCGATGATCGAGATCGGCGGGATCAGCGCCCACCACTTGCCCGAGAAGCGCTGCAGGGCGCGCGGAAGCCCCGCCGCGGGCAGCGCGACCATCGCCGCCTGGGCCGCGTCAAGCGCGGTCGAGGAGATGGTCCAGGGAATTTCCATGCGGGTGTAAGGTCCGATGCTCCACGCGAGGAGAGGAGCGTAGGCGTGCACAAGCGTGCAGACCGCATTCGCAACGTCGCCCTTGTCGGTCACCGGGGGAGTGGCAAGACCTCATTGCACGAGGCCCTGCTCTTTCAGGCTGGCGCGATCAACCGCCTGGGCAACGTGACAGACGGGACCACGGTCTCGGACTCCGAACCCGACGAGCAGTCGCGCCGGATGTCGATCGGCGCGACGCTCAGCTCGTTCGACTGGGCCGATCGCAAGATCAACCTGCTGGACACCCCCGGTGAGCCGTCCTTCGTGGCCGACGCGCTCGGCGCCCTGCGCGTCTGCGAGTCGGCCGTCTTCGTCGTCAACGCGGTGATGGGCGTCGAGGTCTCGACCACCCGCCTGTGGCGACGCGCCGCCGAGCTGGACATCGCGCGGCTGCTGTTCGTGAACATGCTCGATCGCGAGCGCGCCGACTTCTTCCGCACGTTGGAGGCCCTCAAGGCCGCCTTCGGGCCGCACGTCGTCGCGACCGAGATCCCGATCGGCCGCGAGCACGACGTGCGCGGCGTGATCGACCTCGTCGACATGCGCGCCTACGCCTACAGCGAAGACGCCTCGCGCGACAACTGCACCGAGATCCCGATCCCCGACGACCTGCAGGCCATCGCCGAGGACTACCGCGAGCGCCTGATGGACGAGGTCGCCGAGGTGTCGGAGTCGCTGATGGAGCGCTATCTCGAGGGCGAGGAGATCTCCCACGAGGAGATCGTCACGGCGCTGAAGGACGGCACCAACCATGGCGACATCTTCCCGGTCACGTGCGGCGTGGCCACCCGCAACCTGGCCGTCAACCGCCTGCTCGACGCGATCGTCGAGGACCTGCCCAGCCCGGTCAAGCACGGCGCCCTGGACGTCGAGGGGCACACGCTGGAGCCGACGGAGGAGGCCGAGCTGTTCGCCTACGTGTTCAAGACGCGGGCCGACACCTTCGCCGGGCGGATCAACCTGTTCCGCGTCTACAGCGGCGTGATGAACCACGACTCGCACGTGATGAACACGCGCACGCACCACAAGGAACGCGTGGGGCAGCTGCTCGTGTTCGCCGGCAAGGAGACCGAGCACGCCGACGAGTTCGGCCCGGGCGACATCGGCGCCGTGGCCAAGCTCAAGGAGACGCGCGCCGGCGACTGGCTGGCCGCGCGCGACGAGCCCATCTCGATGCCGGCCATCAAGCTGCCGGCCCCGGTGATGGCCTTCGCCATGGAGCCGAAGACCAAGGGCGACGAGGACAAGGTGTTCACCGCGCTGCGCCGCCTGCAGGAGGAGGACCCGACGATCGACCTGCATCGCGACGAGCAGACGGGCGAGCAGATCGTCGCCGGGCTGTCGCAGATCCACGTCGAGGTGATCGTCGACCGTCTGCGCGACCGCTTCGGCGCCGAGGTGACGCTCAAGCCGCCGCGCGTGCCCTACCAGGAGACGCTGCGCCGGCCGGCCAAGGCCCACGGGCGCCACAAGAAGCAGTCGGGCGGACGCGGCCAGTTCGGCGACTGCCACATCGAGATCGAGCCGCTGTCCGATCCCGCTCACCCCTCGGGCTTCGTCTTCGAGGACAAGATCAAGGGCGGGGTCATCCCGAACTCGTTCATCCCCGCGGTGGAGAAGGGGGTGCGCGAGGCGATGGCCAGCGGTCCGGTGGCCGGCTTCCCGGTCAAGGGCGTGCGGGTGCGCCTGGTCGACGGGTCCTACCACTCGGTCGACAGCTCGGAGATGGCCTTCAAGGTGGCCGGCTCGATCGCCATGCGCGACGCGATGCATCAGGCCGACGGCGTCCTGCTGGAGCCGATCATGGCCGTGTCGGTGTCGGTCCCCGAGGACTGCGTGGGCGACGTGATCGGCGATCTCAATAGCCGCCGCGGGCGCCCGCAGGGCATGGAGTCGGCGGGTGGGATGACCGAGATCCGGGCCGAGGTCCCGATGGCCGAGATGCTCACCTACGCGCCCGATCTGCGCTCGGTGACCGGCGGCCAGGGCGACTACGCGATGGAGTTCCTGCGCTACGAGGAAGTGCCGGCGCACCTGGCGCAGAAGGTCGTCGCCGCCACCGGGCAGGAGGCCGTGTCGTTGTAGGCTGCGCCGTCTCGTGACGCCCAAGCAGATCGCCACCAACCAGGCCATGGTCTCGTGCGACGTGTGCGGGAGGACCCTGCTGCGCGGTGAGCATGCGGACGTCTTCCTGCACTCCGGCCAGCGCCGCAACGTCTGCGAGCTGTGCACGCAGCGCGCGGCGCTGGAGGGCTGGATCCGCGAGGGCCTGGTCGACGACATGCCCGTGCGCCAGCGCGGCCGCCGCGAGCGCGGCTCGCTGTTCGGCCGCCTGGGGCGCAACAGCAAGCGACCGGTCGAGAGCGGCGAGTTGTCGGCCGAGAACGGGATCCGCCGCCACGGCGGCCGCGCCGCGGCCGACGAGCCGCTGGAGGCGCCCGTCCTGCCCTACGGCGACGAGCACGACCCGACCTACGTGGCCGAGGTGGCGCCCGCTCCGGCCCCGCCGCCGGCGCCCAAGCCCGACCCGGTGGCCGATCGCGCCCGCGACGGTCGCTCCGTGCGCGCGGTGCCGACCAACGCCGACATGAAGCGCGCCCGGGCCATCGAGGTGTTCAACGGCTCCGACCATCCGCGCACGGTGGCCGGCGTGGCCCGGTCCCTGGGCGCGCCGTTCGTCGTCGTGCGTCCGTCGGCCACCGAGGGCTCGATCGTCTCGATCACCGCTGGCTGGGAGCTGTGCTGGTACCGCTACGAGGTCGACCTCGCCGACGAGGCCGCCGGCGTCCGCGTGGCCGAGCAGGGCGACGAGATCTCCCAGCTCGACGAGGCCGATCAGCAGCCCAACGCCGCGGCCGACGAACGCGGTGAGATTCACCTCGCCGCCGGGTAGCCTCCCGCCAAGATGATCTACTGCGTCGTGCCTGAGCCATTGGCGGACGAGCTGTTCCCCAAGCTCGAGGCCTACTACGCCGACGATCCCAACGTCACGGTGATCATCGACCGCCGGACGTCCGAACGGCGCGACCGCGACGCCACGTCGATCGGTGACGGCCGCCGCGAGGTGCGCGACCGCCGCCGGGCCCGCGCCGCCGGCGACTTCCCGCGCATCGATCCGATCAACGGGTAGCGCCGCCGCCGATGCGCCTCGTGGTCCACGTCGACGGCGGGGCCCGCGGCAATCCAGGACCGGCCGCGGCCGCCGCCGTCCTGTCCACGCCCGACGGCGCGGTCGTCGACCGCACGGCCCAGCGCCTGGGGGAGACGACGAACAACGTCGCCGAGTACCGGGGCCTGCTGCTGGGCCTGACCCGGGCGCTGGAGCTCGGCGCCACGGAGGTCGAGATCGTCAACGACTCCGAGCTGGTGGCCAAGCACGTCAACGGCGCCTACCAGGTCAAGCACCCGGCGCTGCAGCCGCTGCACGCCGAGGCGCTCGCGCTGCTGTCCCGGTTCACCGACTGGTCGATGCGCAACGTCCCCCGCGCCCAGAACGCCGACGCCGACGCGCTGGTCAACGAGGCGCTGGACTCGTTGCGATAGTCGTTGGCGCGAGCCAATCGATCGTTGTCAGCTGACCGTCGCTATGCGACGGTAATCCGACAACGGCCCGCGAGCGTGGCGCGTTGCCGCTCGTCCCTGGCGGTGGGCGGCGGGTAATGGGACGGTCATGCCCGCCGCGAAGAAGGCACCGCGCTCGCTGTGGAACGGAACGATCACGTTGGGGCTGCTCAACGTCCCGGTGAAGCTGCACACGGCGACGGAGTCCAAGACGGTGCGCTTCCGCCAGGTGCACGTCAAGGATGGCTCGCCGATCCAGCACCGGCGCTTCTGCGCCAAGGAGGGCAAGGAGGTCGACTATGCCGACGTGGTCAAGGGTTACGAGCAGTCCAACGGCGACACCGTGATCCTGGAGAGCGAGGAGATCAAGGCGGCGGCGGGCGACCGGACGCACGTCATCGACGTCGAGGCGTGCGTGCCGCTGGCCGACATCGACCGGGTGTTCTTCGAGAAGACCTACTACCTGGGCGCGGGCGACGAGGGCGGTGCGGCCTACCGGCTGCTGCACGACGCGCTGGAGCAGACCGGCCGGGTCGCGGTGGGCCGCTTCGTGTTCCACGACCGCGAGTACCTGGCCGCGATCTCCCCGCACGACCGGCCCAAGATCCTGCGCCTGCACACCCTGCGCTTCGCCGACGAGCTGGTGGAGGCGACATCGCTGGACGTCGGCCGGCCCTCCAAGGCCCCGTCCAAGCAGGAGGTGACGATGGCCGGCAAGCTGGTCAAGTCGCTGCACGCGGCGTTCCGGCCCGAACGGGAGCAGGACGAGTACCGCGCGCTCGTGCTGAAGCTGCTGAAGGCCAAGGGCGCGGGCCAGGAGATCGAGCTGCCGCAGGAGCCCGACACCGAGGCGACCGACGACCTGCTGGCCGCGCTGGAAGCGAGCCTGCGCTGATGGCCCGCGCCCTGTGGTCGGGCTCGCTCTCCTTCGGCCTGGTCAACGTGCCCGTGCGCCTGCACAGCGCCGTGCGCGACCAGGATCTGCACTTCCACGAGCTGCACGAGAAGGACGCGGCCCGCATCGAGACGCACCGCTTCTGCGAGCAGGAGGACACGGAGGTGCCCTGGGAGGAGATCGCCCACGGGTACGAGCTCGACGACGGCACGCAGGTGATTGTCACCGACGACGAGCTGGCCGCGGTCGCGCCGGGCAAGACGCACACGATCGAGATCGCCTCGTTCGCCGATGTCGAGGCCGTCGATCCGATCCTGCTCGACCATCCCTACTGGCTGGTGCCCTCCGGCGACGGTGACGGGCCCAAGCGCGCCTACCGGCTGCTGGTCGAGGTGATGGAGCGCGCCGACCAGGTGGCGCTCGGGCGCTTCGTCCTGCGCACGAAGGAGTCGCTCGTGGCCATCCGCGTGCGCGACGGCGCGCTGGAGCTGACCACGATGCGCTTCGCCGACGAGGTGCGCGATCCCAGGGGCATCGACACGGGCGGCGCCAAGCCGGCGCCCAAGCAGCTGACGCAGGCGGTCAAGCTGGTCGAGGCGCTCGGCGCCGACTGGGACCCCGCGGACTACCGCGACGAGTACCGCAAGCGCCTGCAGGCCGTGGTGCGGCGCAAGAAGGGCGGCAAGCAGATCGAGGCGCCCAAGCAGCAGGAGGCGCCGGCCCCGGCCAGCGACCTGATGGAGGCGCTGGAGCGCAGCCTGGCCGAGGTGCGGGGATAGCATCCCGAACGTGATTGGCCTACCGGACGAGATCCGTGCCTACCTCTTCGATCTCGACGGCGTGCTGACGCAGACGGCGAAGGTCCACGCCAAGGCCTGGAAGCAGACCTTCGACGAGGAGCTCCGGCGACGCGAAGGCGACTCGTTCACACCGTTCGACACCGGTTCGGACTACAACGAGTACGTGGACGGCAAGCCCCGCTACGACGGCGTCCAGTCCTTCATGCAGTCGCGCGGCTACGCGTTGTCGCAGGACGAGATCCACGCGATCGGCGATCGCAAGAACGAGCTCGTGCTCAAGCTCATCGACGCGGGCAAGGTCGAGGTCTACGACGGCTCGGTGCGCTTCCTGCAGGCCGCGCGCGCGGCGGGCAAGCGCACGGCGGTCGTGTCGTCCAGCGCCAACTGCCAGGCGGTCATCCAGTCGGCCGACATCGAGCAGTACCTCGAGGTGCGCGTCGACGGCACGACGATCGAGGCCGAGCACCTGAAGGGCAAGCCGGCCCCCGACACCTTCCTGATCGCCGCGCAGAAGCTCGGCGTGGAGCCGGCGCAGGCCGCCGTCTTCGAGGACGCGCTGGCCGGCGTGGAGGCGGGTCGCGCGGGCCACTTCGGCGTGGTCGTCGGCGTCGATCGCGTCGACCACGCCCAGGCGCTGTCCGAGCACGGTGCGACCGTCGTCGTGCAGGACCTCGACGAGCTGCTGTCATGAGCTTCGACGCGCGGGTCTTCCCGCCCGATCCCTGGGCGATCCACGAGACCGAGTTCCGCGAGGACCATCTGGCCCAGACCGAGTCGGTGTTCGCGCTCTCCAACGGCCACCTCGGCCTGCGCGGCAACCTCGACGAGGGCGAGCCGCGCGTGCTCAGCGGCACCTACCTCAGCGGCCTGTACGAGTCCTATCCGCTGGAGTACGGCGAGCGCGGCTTCGGCTTCGCCGAGGACGGCCAGGCCGTCGTCAACGTCACCGACGGCAAGATCATCCGTTTGCTGGTCGAGGACGAGCCGTTCGACGTGCACCGCGGCCGGCTGGAGTCGCACGAGCGCACGCTGGACTTCCGCACCGGGATCCTGACCCGCGAGGCGCGCTGGCGCTCGGCCGCGGGCAACACCGTGCGGGTGACCAGCCAGCGGATGGTCTCCTTCGTCGATCGCTCGGTCGCGGCGATCCGCTACGAGGTCGAGGCGATCGACAAGCCGGTCCGGATCGCGATCCAGTCCAACCTGCAGGCCAACCAGGCCGACCGCCCCAGCGGCACCGATCCGCGCGCCGGCAAGGCGCTGGGCTCCGTGCTGGACCCGGTCATGGACATCGAGCACGGGCTGCGCACGGTGCTCGTGCACCGCACCCGGGCCAGCGAGATCGGCTTCGCGGCGGGCATGGAGCACGTGATCGACTGCGACAGCAAGGTCACCACGCTGACCCAATGCGAGCCCGACCTGGGGCGCGTGACGATCGCCGTCGCGCTCGATCCCGGCGACCGGCTGTGCGTGACCAAGCTGCTGGCCTACCACTGGTCCGGGCGCCAGTCGACCGAGTGGCTGCGCGATCAGGTCGACGCCAGCCTGGAGACGGCGATGGCCCAGGGCTGGGACGAGCTGGCCGCCCGCCAGCGCGCCTACCTGGACGACTACTGGGAGCGGGCGGACATCGTCATCGACGGCGACCCGCCGTTGCAGCAGGCGCTGCGCTTCGCCCAGTTCCACCTGCTGCAGGCCTCCGCGCGCGCCGAGACCCGGGCGATCGCGGCCAAGGGCCTGACCGGTCCGGGCTACGACGGCCACGCGTTCTGGGACACCGAGGCGTTCGTCCTGCCCGTGCTCATCCACACGCTGCCCGACGCCGCGCGCGACGCGTTGATGTTCCGCCATCGGATCCTGCCGCTGGCCCGGGCCCGCGCCGAGCAGCTGCACCTGGCCGGCGCGGCGATGCCCTGGCGCACGATCCACGGCGAGGAGTGCTCGGGCTACTGGCCCGCGGGCACGGCGGCGTTCCACATCAACGCGGACATCGCCTGGGCGACCGAGCGCTACGTGGCGGCCACCGACGACGAGGAGTTCGAGCGCAACGAGGGTCTGGAGCTGCTGATCGAGTCCGCGCGCCTGTGGGCCTTCCTGGGCCACTTCGGCGTCGACGACCAGTTCCACATCCACGGCGTCACCGGGCCCGACGAGTACTCGGCGCTGGTCGACGACAACGTCTTCACCAACCTGATGGCCAAGCGCAACCTGGCCGCGGCCGCCGACGCCGCCACGCGCTACCGCCGCGAGGCGGCCGAGATCGGGGTCGTGCCCGACGAGGTCGAGGCCTGGCAGAAGGCGGCCGACGCGATGGCCGTGCCCTTCGACCAGGCGCTCGGCCTGCACGCCCAGGACCAGGACTTCCTGACCCACGACGTGTGGGACTTCGCGCACACCGACGCCGACCAGTACCCGCTGCTGCTGCACTTCCCCTACTTCGAGCTGTACCGCAAGCAGGTGGTCAAGCAGTCCGACCTCGTGCTCGCGCTGCACCTGTGCGGCGACCAGTTCACGCTGGAGGAGAAGCGCCGCGCGTTCGAGCACTACGAGGCGCTGACCGTGCGCGACTCGTCGCTGTCGGCCTGCACGCAAGCGGTGGTGGCCGCCGAGGTGGGCCACATCGAGCTGGCCTACGACTACCTGGCCGAGGCCGCGCTGATGGACCTGCACGACCTCAACAGCAACACCGCCGACGGCGTCCACATCGCGTCCCTGGGCGGCGCGGTGATCGCCGTGATCGCCGGTCTGGGCGGCGTGCGCGAGCACGATCACGCGGTCTCCTACCGCCCGCGCCTCCCGGCCGGCCTGGAACGCGTGTGCTTCAACATCACCTCACGGGGCGCCCGCATCCGCGTGGCCATCACCCACGAGGAGGCGACCTACGAGATCCGCGACGGCGGCCCGATCACCATCCACCACCACGGCGATCCGGTGGAGCTGGCCGCGGGCAACGCCGTGACCCTGCAGATCCCGTCCGCGCCGACGCTCAAGCCGCCGCGCCAGCCGCTGCACTGCGAGCCGAAGGTGCGCCGCGGGCGCTACTGACGCTCGGCGTCCGCGTCGGCCCGGCGCTGCTCGGCCTTGACCCGGTAGGACGTGCCGAACACCAGGTCCCACCAGGGCGCGCTGATGCCGTAGCCGACGTGGTCGTCCTGGAAGTGGTGGCGCATGTGCAGCTCGCGCAGGCGGCGCCCGGCCCAGGTCGTCGGGCGACCGTGGTGCAGGTAGTAGTGCAGCTCGTCGTAGATCAGGTAGGCGGCCAGGAACGACGCGGTGAACATGTACGCCGCGGGGGTGCCGAGCACGAGCACGAACACGCCGAACATGATCAGCGCCAGCGGCACGCTGACCGCGGGCGGCATCACGAGCCGCTTGGGGTCGTTGGGGTGGTCGTGGTGGACGCCGTGGATGATCCAGTGCAGCCGCGCGCCGAGGCCGTCCTCGGGCTCGAAGTGGAACACCAGCCGGTGCAGCCAGTACTCGAACAGCGTCCAGAAGACGTAGCCGCCGGCCAGGCACAGGACGACCGACCACCAGGCCATCTGCGTCACGCCGAGCACGAAGCAGACGACGATCGCCGGGGTGAAGATGATGATCGGCACCACGTGGTGGACCCGCGAGAACTTGTCCAGCAGCGGCCACTTGAACATCGGCGGCGATGCGGCCAGCTGCTCCTGGCGCGAGCTGTACTGAGGGGCGGTATCGGTCGTCACGCGGTCACCTTCCCCAATCTTAAACGCACGGGCACACGGGCTTCTCCCACATCCAGACGCGCGTGTCATCCGTATCGGTCCTGCAATGGACCGCTATCGCGCACTCGACACGGCCCTCACCCTTGGGCTCCTGCCTGATCCCTTCCTGGCCGCCGGCTCGCGCTGGGGCGCGCGCGCCCGCCTGCGCCGCGAGGAGCGCGGCGGCATCGAGGCGGTGGAGGCGCGCCAGCAGCAGATCGTCGACCGGATGCGCAGCGGCCCGATCGCCGAGCTGCCTCAGTCGGCCAACGACCAGCACTACGAGCTGCCCGCGGAGTTCCTGGGCTGCTTCCTGGGCGCGCGGCGCAAGTACAGCGGCTGCCTGTGGAGCGACGGCGTCACCGATCTGGACGGCGCCGAGGAGGCGATGCTGGCGCTCAGCTGCGCGCGCGCCGGGCTGACCGACGGCATGGAGGTGCTCGATCTGGGCTGCGGCTGGGGCGCGCTGAGCCTGTGGATCGCCGAGCAGTACCCCCAGACCCGGGTCCGCGCCGTGTCGAACTCCCACAACCAGCGTGGCTGGATCGAGGCGGAGGCTCGGCGCCGCGGCGTGGCCGACCGCCTGACCGTCGTCACCGCCGACGTCAACGACTTCGATCCGGGCCGGCAGTTCGACCGGATCGTCTCGGTGGAGATGTTCGAGCACCTGCGCAACTGGGAGGCCCTGCTGGGCCGCGTGGCCGGCTGGCTACGCCCCGACGGCCGCCTGTTCGTCCACGTCTTCAGCCACCGCCGCGTGGCCTACCGCTTCGAGGGCACATGGGCGGCGCAGCGCTTCTTCACCGAGGGGACGATGCCCTCGCACGACCTGCTGCTGCGCTTCGGCGGCGACCTGCACGTGACGCAGCGCTGGGCGGTCGCGGGCACGCACTACGCGCGCACGCTGGACGCCTGGCTGACGCGCCTGGACGCCCACGCCGACGAGGCGCTGGCCATCCTGCGCCGCGACCACGACGCCCGTGAGGCCAGGCGCCTGCTGGCCACCTGGCGCCTGTTCCTGCTGTCGACGCGCGAGATCTGGGGCTACAAGGACGGCGACGAGTGGCTCGTCTCGCACTACCTGCTGGCGCCCCGCGGCGGCAGCGGCACGAACCCCGACGTGCGCGCGACGTACTCGGCATAGCCGGGGCGGCCGGCCATCGCCTTCTCGGTCAGGTCCTTGCCCGACACGCGCACGAGCAGGAAGGTCATGATCAGCGGGCCGATCGCCGTCCACCAGACCCCGGCCGACAGGGCGATCAGGTACAGGCCCCACCACACGCAGGCGTCGCCGAAGTAGTTCGGATGGCGGGTCAGGCGCCACAGGCCCTGGTCCATCACCCGGCCCCCGGGTGACGCCCGCTTGAAGCGGGCCAGCTGCGCGTCGCCGACGGCCTCGAAGGTCAGCCCCACGGCCCACACGGCGACGCCGAGCCCGTCCAGCACGCCGAGCCCGCCGTCGGCGTGCGCGGCGCCCTGCAGCGGCAGCGAGATGACCCAGGCCAGCACGCCCTGCAGCGCGAAGACGCTGACCAGGCTGGTGAAGCGGAAGGACGGCCCGCGGCGCTCGCGCATGGCGGCGTAGCGCTTGTCCTCGCCGGGGTGGCGCAGCTTGCGCCAGCCGATGTAGCCCGCCAGCCGCAGGCCCCACAGGCCGACGAGCACCGCCAGCAGGATCCGGCGGCTCTCGTCCCCGTCGCCGGCCAGCAGGCCCACGATCGCCACGACGACGAAGGCCAGACCCCAGACGATGTCCACGATCGAGACGTCGCCGATGGCCAGCGACACCAGCCAGCTGACCAGCATCAGCACGGCCAGGGCGATGGCCGCGGCGAGCAGGATCACGCCGCGCTCCCGTCCAGCAGCACGCGGGCGACCTGCGCGGGGTCGTCCCACATGGCCAGGTGGCCGCAGTCGCGCAGCACCACGCTGTGCACGGTCGCGGGCAGCACGCGCGGTGCGCGGACCAGGCGGTCGTGGTCGGGCCAGGCCAGGAGCGTCGGCACCCGCAGGTCGGCCAGGCCGGTGAAGCGGTTGGCCCGCATGGCGTCGTTGACCGCCCGGAACCCGGGCGCCTGCGCGTAGGCGCGCACCAGCGCCACCGCGCGGGCGGGCGGCACGCGCTCGGGATGGGCGACGAACTGGGCCAGCACGGCGCCGCGCACGCGGTCGTTGCGCAGCAGCGTGGGTAGCGCGGGGGAGGCGGCCCGGGCCAGCGCGCGGGCCGACCCGCGCCGGGGCATCAGCGGTTCGGGCCACAGGCCGGCCGGGGCGATCGCCGTCACGTTGCGGCCCGCCCGGGCCAGGCCGATCTCCAGCGCGACCCAGCCGCCCAGCGAGCAGCCGGCCACCGCGACGTCCCGCAGGCCCTCGGCGGCCAGGGCGGCGACGACCGCCTCGGCCAGGCGGGCGGGCACCGGCGGCGGGCTGTCGTTCAGCGGCGCGGAGCCACCGAAGCCGGGGAGGTCGACGGCGATCGTCTCGCGCTCGCCCTCCAGGCGCTCGGCGACGTCGTCCCACACGTGGCGGTCCGCGCCCAGCGGATGCAGCAGGACCAGCGGCGGGCCGGACCCGCGGCGGGTGAGGGCGATCGAGCTCAGGAGTCGATGGCGGCTGCGACGGCCGCGGTCAGCAGGGCGGAGCCGCCGGCCACGGCCGCGGTCTTGGGCACCGCGCCCGCGGGGAGCGCGGAGCCGCCGAGCACGGTCGAGCCGATGTCGCCCAGATCCCCGGCGAACGACGCGGCCAGCCAGGGCCGCATCGGCGCCCCGCGCAGGGCCGCGGTCAGCGCGACGCCGTGCACGGCGATCTCGCGCACCCCGAGGCCGCGCAGGGCGACGTCGGTCGGGGCGGTGGTCGGGCCCAGCCAGCTGCGGGCCAGGCGGCCGGGCGCGGCGACGAGCGCGACGCCGTAGGCGATGCGCAGGGACAGGACGGCGATGGCGGCGGTGCGGGGGAGAGACATCACCGAGGGATACGGACGTCGCCGCCCGCGCCGATCATCCGGTGATCGCGGTGGGCTGGGCCAGCGCGGGCGCCGAGGCGGTGATCGTGCCGCGCCAGTTTGGCTTGGCCAGCACGGTCTGCACGAGCCCGATGCGACGCTCGGCGAAGCCGGCCTCGCAGTAGGCCAGGTACAGCCGCCACAGGCGCCGGAAGCGCTCGTCGTAGCCGCCGGCGGCCAGCTCGTCCTCGCCGGCCTCGAGGTTGGAGCGCCACTCCTTCAGCGTCAGCGCGTAGTGCGGCGCCAGATCCTCCAGGTGCACGGCGCGCAGGTCGGTCTCGCGGGCCACGCTGCGAGCGATCACGGCGTTGGAGGGCAGGCAGCCGTTGGGGAAGATGTAGGTGCGGATGAAGCTCTTGGAGGCCTTCTCGACCTCGTAGGCGCGGTCGTCGATGACGATCGCCTGCAACAGCATCAGCCCCTCGGGGACCAGGCGGTCCGAGCACACGCGGAAGAACGTGCCGAAGTCCTTCCAGCCGACCGCCTCGATCATCTCGATCGAGACGAGCTTGTCGTAGGTGCCCTGCAGGTCGCGGTAGTCCTCCATGACGACGTCGATGCGGTCGCTCAGGCCGGCCTGCGCGATGCGGGCCACGGCCAGGTCGCGCTGCTCGCGCGAGAGCGTCGTCGTGGTGACGTGACAGCCCCGCGTGCGCGCCGCGTGGATGGCCAGGCCGCCCCAGCCCGTGCCGATCTCCAGCAGACGGTCCTCGGGACCGAGCTGCAGCTTCTGGCAGATCAGCTCGAGCTTGGCCTCCTGGGCGTCCTGCAGCGACGCCGACTCGTGCGGGAAGACCGCGCACGAGTACATCATCGTCGGGTCGAGCATCAGCTCGAACAGGTCGTTGCCCAGGTCGTAGTGGGCGGCGATGTCCTCGCGGCTGCGCGTGGGCGTGTTGCGGACCAGCAGGGCCCGGGCGCGCTGGTAGGGCTCGCGCAGCGGGGTCAGGCGCCGGCGCACCTCGTCCATGGCCACGATGTTGCGCGCGGCGACCCGGATCACGGCGGGCAGGTCCGGTGTCTCCCACAGGCCGGCCATGTAGGACTCGGCCAGGCCGCGGCTGCCCCGCAGGAGGATCGGCCAGGCTTCGGGCGAGCGCACCTCGACGATCGCCGAGGGCGCGCCGCCGGGGCCGAACACGTGGCGCTTGGAGCCCTCCACGACGGTCAGCTGACCGACGCGCAGGCGCGACAGCAACGCATGGAGCGCGGTGCGGGCGAGAGCGGGCTTCACGATTGCTGCGCGGGGTGGCGGTGCAGGGGAACGCCCCGGAGCTTCAGGGCGACGGCGTGAGCGTAGATCAAGACGCCCGTGCGCAGCGCGGAGAGCGCGTGGTGGCGCAGCGTCGTGCGGGTCAGCGGACGGCGGTGCACGTCGAGCGTGGCGTTGAACACGCGTCGGGCGCCCTCGCGGTTGGTGATGCGCACGACCAGGTCGTCGCCCGGCTCGCCGGCCGACCACTCGTACTCCTGGTCCATCCCGAAGAAGGGCGAGACGTGCAGCTCCTTGGGGGTCGGATCCTCGGACAGCACGTAGGCGTGGCGCTCGCCCCAGGGCGTGTTGGTGACCTCGGCCACGACCGCCTCGACCCGGGTGCCGGTCGCGTCGTAGCAGTAGTAGAAGCTGACGGGGTTGAAGCAGCGCCCGAGCGCGCGCAGGTTGGTGAGCAGGCCGATCGGGCCCGCCGGGCGCGTGCCGCGCCGCTCCTGCACCAGGTCGCGCACGGCGTCGGTGGTCAGGTAGTCCTCGCGGCGGAAGCGCAGCAGTCCGGGGGCGCGCTTGGTCAGGCGCGCGGGGACGTCGGCCATGTCCAGGTAGGCCATCGCGATGCGGTGGCGGAAGCCCCACCGGCGCACGGCGGCGCGGCGATGGGAGATCGTCCCCTCGTAGACGGCGGGCGTCAGCATCGGCCTAGAAGGTCGCGGCGACGCGCTCGGCGCTGACGACGCCGTCCTCGTGGAAGCCCCAGCCCCAGTAGGCGCCGACGTAGTGGGTGCGGCGGTGGTGGCCGCTGATCTCGTGATGACGGCTCTGGGCGGCGACGCCGTCGGCGGTGAAGACCGGGTGCGCATAGGGGATCGTGCGCAGGATCTTGCCGGGATCGATCGCCTCTGTGTGGTTCAGCGTGACGCACAGCTCGACGCCCGGCTGCAGCGACTGCAGCGAGTTCATGTGGTAGGTCATCGTCGGCTTGCCGGTGGGCGCCTCGAGCAGGTGGTAGTTCCAGCTCGCCCAGGCCCGGCGGCGGCGCGGTAGCAGCCGGCGATCGGTGTGCAGGACCGCCTCGTTGGGCTGGTAGGGGATCGCGCCGAGGATCTCGCGCTCGCGGTCGGAGGGGTCGCCGAGCAGCGCGAGCGCCTGGTCGGAGTGCGTGGCCAGGATCACCTCGTCGAAGCGCTCGGGGGCGAGCATGCCGCGCGAGGCGATCTCGACGTGGTCGTCGTGGCGGTGGATCGCCGTGACCGGGCTGTTCAGGCGCAGGCGCGGTTGCCAGGGGGCGACGGCGGCGTCGACGTAGCGGCGTGAGCCGCCCGCGACGGTCCGCCACTGCGGCCGGTTGCGGAACCCGAGCATGCCGTGGTTGGCGAAGAACTCGGCCAGGAAGCGCGCCGGGAAGGACCACAGCTGGCGCGGATCGGCCGACCACACGGCGGCGGCCTGCGGGACGATCAGCCGCTCGATGAACGGGGTCGAGTAGCGCTTCTCGTCCAGCCAGGCGCGCAGCGACAGCCCGTCGTCGGCGCGCAGCAGCTGCAGCGCCTCACGGTTGAAGCGCACGAGGTCGGCGATCATGCGATGGAACCAGGGCGTGACCAGGTGCGAGCGCTTGGCGAACAGCCCGTTGGCCGACGAGCCGTTGTACTCGAAGTCGCCGATCCCGTCGCTCACGGAGAAGCTCATGTCGCTGGGCTGCCAGGCCACGCGCAGGTCGTCCAGGAAGCGCTCGAACCGCGGGTAGTTGCGGTCGTTGAACACGATGAAGCCGGTGTCCACGTCGATCGCGCCGGCCGGCGTGTCGACGCCGATCGTGTTGGCGTGGCCGCCGGGCGTCGCGCCCGCCTCGAACACGGTCAGGTCGTGCCCGGCGCTGTGCAGCTTGTGAGCGGCGGCGAGGCCGGCGATGCCGGTGCCGACGATGGCGATCTTGCGTCCCATGCATGGGTGTATCCGCGCCAGATCCGTCCCTGGATCATCGACGCGCGGTCACACCCGCCGGACGGGGGCTCAGGCCGGCTTGCGCCCGATCGCCGTCGCCTTGCGCACGCAGGTCTGCTTCTTGGCGCCCTTGAGCGGGTCGCACTTGATCAGGGCCTTGGCCCGCTTGACGCAGGTGGACTTCCTGGTGCCCTTCAGCTTGGCGCAGGCGGTCAGGCGCTTGTCGACGGGCGTCGACGGGGTCGCGGCCACGGGGGGCGCCGGTGCGGCCGCGGGCACGCTCGACGCGGGGCCGGGGGAGGCGGACGCGTCCGGTGCGGTGGACGTCGGCTTGGCCGCCGGCGCGATCGCCGCGCCGCCGCCGCCGCCCCCTCCTCCGCCGCCGCCACCGCCGGACAAGACGGGCGCCGGGGGCGTCGGAGCGGTGACCGGCGTCACCGCGGGTGGCGGGTCAGCGATCCAGTGCTGATAGACGCGTCCGGCCGTCAGCGCGACGTCGTAGTAGGCGACCTCGTCGATCGCGCCCTTGAACCACGGCGCCAGCTCGCCGTACCCGACGTAGAACGTGCTGTTCGAGCTCGGGCGCTTGGTCGCCTCCGTCGATCCGCGCAGCGCGCCGTCGACGTAGATCTGCAGCTGGACGCCGTCCCACACGCCGACGACCTGGCTCCACGTGCCGGCCACCGGACCGACCGACGCGGTCACGGTCTGATCCATGTGACGGAACGCGAACCGACCGCCGCGGATCAGCAGCTCACCGGCGTCGCCGTGGCCGACGATCGACTGGTCGCGCGCGTCGTCGGGGTTGACCCAGGCCTCCATCGTCGCCTGGAAGCGCGGCGCGGCGATCCCGTTGGCGAAGGCGTAGCCGTTGGCCCCGAAGAAGCGCCGCGCGCGGTCGCCGTCGCCGGCGATCCCGACCGGCCCGGAGTCCTGGTCGTTCTTGTACGCGCCGTTGCGGCCGTTCGGCGACGCGTCGACCATCGTCGACGCGCCTGCCCCGTCACCGAGCCGGTAGTACGCGACCGGGAGGTCGAAGCCGATGATCGAGGCGAAGTCCTTGACCGTGTAGGTGTGCGGATGGACGTAGGTGTTGCCGGCCTGGTCGACAGCGGTGACGACGAACGTGTGGGCACCCAGCGCGTCGGGCAGCGGGTCGCCGCTGGCGATCGGGTTGCCGTCGACGGTCGCCGTGCACGACGCGACGTCGGCCGCGCCGTCGGGGTCATCGCAGGTGAACGCGGCGTTCGGCGTCTTGGTCGGGGCGTACAGCCCGCCGTTGGCCGGGGCCGACGGGTCCGTCGACGGCCGCGCGGTGTTGAGATCCCCGGGGCCGAGCGAGGGATGGTCGGTCGCCGTGCCGATCTCGTGGTGGTCGGCGAACTGGTCGGCGGGCAGCGCGCTGTCGTAGTACGCGACCTCGTCGAGCGTGCCGTGGAACCACGGCGCCTGGTCGCCGTAGCCGACGTAGAAGGTCGCCGTGCCGGACGGCGGACGGTTGGCCGTCGTCGAGCTGGCGACCTGGACGCCGTTGACGTACAGGCGCGAGACCGAGCCGTTCCACGAGGCCGCCACGTGCCACCACTGGCCGGGCGTCAGCGTCGGGCCGGCGGACGCGACGATCGTGTCCTGCGTCTGGCGGAAGGCGAGCTTGCCGCCCGAGATGAACAGCTGCCCGCCGCCGCCGTGGCCGACGATCTCCATGTTGGCGCCGTCGGCCGGGTTGATCCAGGCCTCCAGCGAGTAGGCGCCGTGTGGCGCGCTGATCCCGTTGACGAAGCCGTAGCCGTCGCGCGCCGGGAAGAACGCGGCCCAGTCCTGGGGGTCGGCGGCGAAGTCGCAGGCCTGCGGCGGGTGGGGCCGGCGCTGGCAGGAGATCGCGGCGGAGCGGCGCAGCGCGACCCCGTTGCGGTATTCGCCGTCGTGGCCGTGGCCGGAGCTGTCGGTCATCGGGTCGGAGCCGAGCGGGTCGCCGAGGCGGTAGTAGGCGATCGGGTGGTCCTCGAGGACGAAGTCGGCGTAGCGCGGCGGGTCCACGACGTAGGCATGCGTCACCGTCTTGGTGTTGCCGGCGTTGTCGGTCGCGGTGACCGTGAACAGGTGCGGCCCGAGCGTGTCGGTGTCCAGCGCGGCCCCATCCGGTTGCGTGCCGACGCAGCTGGCGATCCCCGAGGCGACGGGCGGCGGCCCGCCGGACAGCGGGTCGGCGCACGCGTAGTCGACCGTGACAGCCTGGTCGAGCACGTAGTGCTGGCGGTTGGGCGGCGTGGTGATGGTGACCGTCGGCGGGGTCGTGTCGAGCATCCAGGCCGAGGTCGACGGCGTGGCGTCCGCGTTGCCCGCCTTGTCGACGGCCCGCACCGCGAACGTGTGGTTGCCCTCGGCCAGCGCCGGCGTCGTGAACGGGGAGGTGCAGGTCGCGTACGCGGCGCCGTCGAGCGAGCACTCGTAGCGGTCGAGGCCGGAGGCCTCGGCGGGGCCGCCCGTCGCCGGCGGCGTGGTGGCCGGCGCCGGGTCGGTGCCGCTGAAGGTGAAGCTGCGCGTGGTCGCGTTCGTCGGCGACGGCGGTGTGGCGGAGTCCAGCGAGGTGTTCGGATCGGTGGCGTCGACCCAGAAGGTCGCGTCGGCCTTCAGGTCCGCGTCGCAGTCGATGCCGAGCACCGCCGGGATCGAGCAGGCCAGGCTGCGCTGGGCGGCGCTGAGGTAGTACTTGCCCTCGGGCAGCGGCGTCGACGGGATCAGGCCGCTGGCCGGCTCGTTGAAGTCGCCGTCGATGTCGATGATGTCGCTGCCGTAGCGGACGATCGGGCCGCTGGCGTCGTTCCAGCGCAGCCGCATCGCCATGACCCACGTGTAGACGATCTGCGTCGGGTCGAGCTCACCGGCGAACCGGTAGTCGACCGGCGGCGACTGATACGCGGCGCCGTTCTGCGGATTGACCAGGTCCAGGCTGGCGGCGGACGACGCTGCCGGTGCCGCGAGCACGAGGCCGGCGACAGCGGCAAGAACGGCGACCCGACGCGAGCATCCATGCCCACGCATACTGAACACTGTTTCACCCTTGGGTGGGCCGTGCCGTCGAACATTCGTCCAACCGCGCGTCGAGCCGTTCAAGCGCCAACGCCAGTTTGTCGTCCCGAGGGCGTTGTCTGCACCATGGTCCTGCGTCGACTGTCCCTCGTCGCGGCCGCCCTGGCTGGGCTCGCCGTGGCCGCCTCCTCCGCTGCCGCGGCGCCACAGCCCGGCACGCCGGAGTACCTCCAGCGCGACCTGCAGAACATGCAGGACGCCTACGGGCGCCAGACCGCGCCGGGCGGCCAGCTCGACAACCCGGGCTATCTGCCGGGGTTGATCTCCAGCGCCACGCAGACCAGCCTCGCGCAGTTCGCCCAGCAGGCCCAGAACCTGACCCGGCCGGCGATCACGCCCGGCGCGGTCGCGCCCGGCTGGAACGTCGGCAACCCGCTGCGCGCGGGCTGGGCCGGCACCCGTGGCCAGGTGCAGGCGGTGTCGTGGACCAACCGCTACGGCGCGCTGATCCGCGGGCACGTGTACGCGCCGCTGGGCGCGCGCGGGCGGTATCCGGGCGTGGTCATCACCACCGGCTCGGTGCAGGGCTCGGAGGGGATGTACACCTGGCTGGCCGAGGACCTGGCCGAGCGCGGCTACCTCGTGCTCACCTACGACGTGCAGGGCCAGGGCACCAGCGAGACGCTGCCCCACGACGGCGGCCCGGTGGACGACCTGCCCTTCTGCAACCCGTTCGCCCCGCCGCGCGACATCGAGACGCTCGGCTGCCCGGGCGTGCCCGCCCAGCAGGGCAGCAACTTCGTGCACGGCACCCAGGACGCGCTGGACTTCTTCCTGTCCACGCCGCGCACGCCATACGCGAGTCCGGCCGCGGGCTCGGCCACCGTCGACGCGTTCAACCCGTGGTGGAAGCGCTTCGACCGCCGGGTCGACACGCGCACCGACACGCCGGGGCGCACGACGAAGGTGGCGATCATCGGCCACTCGCTCGGCGCCTTCGCGGTCTCCTACGTGCAGGGCATCGACCCGCGCGTGGAGACGGTCGTCGCGCTGGACAAGCTGACCTCCGGCGCGACCATGGGGATCCCGGCCGCGACGCCCGTGGTGCCCGCGCTGGCCGTGCAGTCCGACTACGGCTTCACCGTCCAGCCGTACTTCCTCAACGGCGGCAGCTCGTTGACCCCGACGCCGACGTCGCCCACGCAGGCCCCCGATCCCCAGCGCGAGATCCAGACCGGCTTCGCCGCCTGGCGGGCCGCGGGCGTCGACTCGATGCTGATCGTCCCGCGCGCCTCGACGCACCTGGAGTACACCGACATCCCGCTCGCGCTGCCGGCCAGCCGCTACGGCCAGGCCACCGCCAGCGTCTACGTGCAGGCTTGGCTGGACCGCTACCTCAAGCACGACCCGGACGCGCTGGACCGCCTGCTGGCCCCGACCCACACCTACGCCGAGCCCGTCGGCGACGGCCGCTGGGCGCCGGTGACGCTGGAGCGCGACGCGCTCCTGAGCCGCTACTTCTGCTCGGGCTGGTCGATCGCCGGCGCGGGTCAGCGCGAGCTCTGCCCAACCGGCTGACACTCAGCGGGATCGATTCGCGATTCAGTGGCGCGGAGCGCCACTCAGACGCGACTCGCCGGCCCGGTGGCGGGGTTGACTGTCGAGTCAACGAAGGGGGTAGAATGAACGGCGTAGGCCCCGTGGTGTGCGACCGCCGGGGGATAAACCTGCCCGTGGTGTGCGACCGCCGGGCTACCTCATCGAAAGGAAGTTCCCATGCCTGAAGCCGTCATCGTCGACGCGGTCAGGACGCCCGTCGGCCGTGCCTTCAAGGGTTCGCTGGCCTCGCTGCGTCCGGACGAGACGCTGGCCTTCATCGTGGACCAGCTGCTGGAGCGCAACCCCGACGTCGATCCGTCGACGGTCGAGGAGCTCGTGGCGGGCTGTGGCCTGCCGCAGGGTCTGCAGGCCAACAACATCGCCCGCCTGGCCGTGCTGCTGAGCGACAAGCTCGGGCAGACGACCAACGGGTCGACGATCAACCGCTACTGCGCGTCGGGCCTGGATGCGATCCGCATCGCGGCCAACAGCGTCCGCGCGGGGCAGGGCGACATCTTCGTCGCCGGTGGCGTGGAGTTCGTCTCCCGCTACAACGGGGCACAGGAGGCCGCGCACCCCGAGGATCAGAACGAGAAGCTCCAGGGCAAGGAGCCGGGTCAGCCCGACGCCTTCATCGCCATGGGCCTGACCGCGGAGAACGTCGCCGAGAAGTACGGCGTCACGCGCGCGCAGCAGGACGAGTACGCGCAGCGCTCGCAGGAGCGGGCCGTGGCCGCGCAGGAGAGCGGCTTCTTCGACCGCGAGATCGTGCCGGTCACGCTGGCCGACGGCACCGTGGTCAGCAAGGACGACGGCCCGCGCGCCTCGTCCACGCTGGAGAAGCTGGGCTCGCTGGAGCCCGCGTTCCGCCCCGGCGGGACCGTCACGGCCGGCAACTCGTGCCCGCTCAACGACGGCGCCGCCGCGGCGCTGATCATGAGCGACACGAAGGCGGCCGAGCTGGGCCTCAAGCCGCGCGCGCGGATCATCACCGCCGCCACGTGGGGCAACGAGCCCGAGCTGATGGGCGTCGCGCCGATCGGCGCGATCAAGAAGGCGCTGGACCGGGCCGGGATGGCGATCGGTGACATCGACATCTACGAGCTCAACGAGGCGTTCGCCGCCCAGGTGATCCCGATCGCCGAGGAGGTGGGCTTCGACTACGACAAGCTCAACCCCCACGGCGGCGCGATCGCGCTGGGCCACCCGTTCGGGATGACCGGCGTGCGCATCATGACCACGCTGCTCAACGACCTCGAGACGACCGACGGGACGTACGGCCTGGAGACCATGTGCGTGGCTCAGGGCCAGGGCGAGGCGATGATCGTGGAGCGCCTCTCATAGACGCAGGGCAGTTGCTGGCCGCGACCGAGGAGCTCGTCTCCTCGGTCGTCCTGCCCAGCGTCGCCGACTGGGATCGCGACGACGTCCTGCCCGACGAGGTGTTCGCGCGCCTGGTCGAGCTGGGCATCCCCGGCGCGCTGGTGCCCGCCCGGTACGGCGGCGCGGGCCTGGGCGTGGCCGACCTGGCGCCCGTGTGGCGGGCGCTCTCGCACGGCTGGATCTCGCTGACCGGCGCGGTCAACCCCACCGGGCTGGCCACGACGCTCCTGGTCCGCCACGGCAGCGAGGCCCAGCGCGAGCTGTGGCTGCCGCGGATCGCCTCGGGCGAGGTGATCGCCTCGTTCTCGATCACCGAGCCGCAGGCGGGCAGCGACCTCAAGCGCCTGGAGTGCGGCGCCCGGCCGGACGGCGACGGCGGCCTGATCCTCAACGGACGCAAGCGCTGGGTGGCCGGCGGGCTGTCGGCCGACGTGATCTTCCTGCTGGCCATGGTCGAGGGCACCGACCGTCCGTCGTGCGTGATCCTGCCCACCTCCGGGCGGGGGACCGAGTCGTGGCGCATGGCCGAGCTGGACAAGGTCGGCTACCGCGGCGTCGAGTCCGCCGTCTTCACGTTCGCGGACCTGCACGCGCCCCGCGCCGAGGTGCTGGGCGGCGACGCGGGCCTGGGGCTGGGCGTCCGGCAGATGCTCGACGCGCTGGACGTGGGCCGCGTGAACGTCGCCTGCCGGGGGCTGGGCATCGCCGATCGGGCGCTGGTCAACGCGGTGGCGGAGTCGGCCGACCGCGAGATCGGCGACGGCGTGCTCGGCGACCACACGCACGCGCAGATGCGCCTGGGCGAGCTTCGCGCCCGCCTGATCGTGGTCGAGAGCGCGGTGACCCGGGCCGCCGCGGCGATCGACGCCGGCACCGAAGACGCGGGCGAGGTGGCGATCGCCGCCAAGATCGTGGCCAGCGACACGGCGGTGTGGGCGGTCGACCGGGCCGCGCGCCTGGCCGCGTCGCGCTCCTACACCGCCGACGCCGAGCTCGCGCGCCTGCGCCGCGACGCACCGCAGACGCAGATCGGCGAGGGCGCCAACGACGCGCTACTGATCGCGCTGGGCCGGCGCGAGCTGGCTGACTAGCGCCTGCACGAGCGGCGCCACCTGGCCTCGCTCGGCCGCGATCTGCGGTTGGAACAGCGTGGCCACGAAGAACGGGTGGCCGGGCAGCTCGATCGCCTCGACGCCCGCGTCGGGCGCGCGGGCGCTGACCACGACGCCGACCGACTCCAGCGCCGCGACCGAGGCCTCCGGGACCCCGAAGCGACACCAGTGGAAGCCGTCGAACGGCGCCGGGCCCATCAGCGCGGCCAGGCGCGTGCCGGCCACCGGCGTGACCGTGCGCGTCTGGCCGATCAGCGAGCAGCCCAGCTGGGCCACGAACGGATCGGGCGCCTGGGGATCGAGCTCCTCGACCGCTGCGTCGAGGCCGAGCTCGGTGCGGGCGATCTCCACGCAGGCCATCTGGAACCCGCCGCAGGTGGCCAGCGTCGGCTGTCCGCCGATCCGCGCGCGCCGCAGCGCGGCCAGCACGGCGTCGGGATCGCGGTGCGGTGTCCCGGGCGCGAACCACACCGCGTCGAAGGCGTCGAGCTGGGCGGCCAGGTCCGGGGCGTCGCTGGCCAGCCAGCGGCCGTCGACCCCGGGCGACAGCAGCTGCAGCGTGGCGTCGAGCGCGCGATGCGTGCGATGGGAGGCGTCGCGGTCGCCGATGACCGCGATCGTCGCTGGAGGCGCCATGCCTGGGGAGACGAACCGCACCGCGCGGACCGGACGGAGCCGTCCGCGACTCCGGTAAACTTCGTGGCCAGATGGAAGTTCTGCGGACCACGACCGATCAGCTGACCGACCGGGCCGGCGCCGTCGAGGCGCTGCTGGCCGAGCCGCCGCCCGGCGGCGCGCGGGCGCGGCTGGACTGGTTCACGCGCCTGGAGGACGCGATGCTCGCCCTCGTGCGCGCGCTGCCCGAGGGTGGGGAGGACTACGACGCCGGGCGCATGTTCGAGCTGGCGGTCGGCCTGCGCCGGGCGATCGAGCAGGCGCCCGACGAGGGCGACCCGGGCGGCGCGATCGAGCTGGCGGCGCTGGCCGTGGGCGACGTCGTGCGTCGCGTCGGGCGCCGCTTGGAGCACGACGCGCTGGACCAGCCGCGCGCGGCCGCGGAGTTCGTCTTCGCGACGCTGTCCAGCGCGGGTGCCGGCGAGCTCGGGCGCCTGCTGGGCGTCTCGACCAAGACCGTGGGCGCCTGGCGGGCGGGGCGCCCGGTGACCCGCAACGCCGACCGCGTCGTGCTCGTCGCGCAGGTGCTGACCCATCTGCGCGCGTCGATGACGCCCCGCGGGGTGCTGCTGTGGTTCGATGCGCCGCGCGCGCAGCTGGACGGCCGCACGCCCCTGGAGGTGCTCGATCGCCAGGGGCCGGCGGCGGCGCGCGAGCCGCTGACCGCGCTGGCGCGAGGGCTGCGTGGCCAGCTGGCGGACTGAGCCCGAGCGGGTCGCCGGCGCCTGGTCGGCCTACCGCCAGGTGTCGCCCCGCTGGCCGCCGCTCTACCACGCCGCCGGCGAGCCGATCCCCTCGCAGAGCTCCGGGCGCTGGCACGCCAGCGGGCAGGGCTACGCGCAGTACCTCGCGCTCGAGCCGCTGGGCGCCTGGGCCGAGCTCGTGCGCTACGAGGGCATCCGCGACGCCGAACGCGCGCACCAGTACCACCGGCGGCTGTGGCTCGTCTTCGTCCGCGAGCGCGACATCGCCGACCTGTCGACCTTCGCCCGATTGGCCGCCTGCGGGCTGGATCCGGCGCTGGCCATCGGCCCGCACACCGCCGCCCGCCGCCTGGCCGACGAGCTGCGCGATGCCGGCTATCGCGGCCTGCTCGCCCCCTCGGCGGCGCTCCCGGGCGCGACGAACCTGACCCTGTTCGGGCCGCGGTTCGAGAAGGTCCTGCTGGGCGGCCTGGAGACCTGGGACAACCCGGCGCCTGACGCGTTCGTGCCCTGCAGCCTCGTCGCCGAGGCCGGCCCGCCGGTGGAGCTGCTGACGGCCACGCGCTTCCCCGGCATGGACCACGAGGGGTACCTGCGCTGGCGCGCGTCGTAAGATTCCCCACCATGAAGGTCGACGTAGTGGGACTGTGGGTGCTGATCGGCGTCTGCTGCGCCGGCGCGCTGGCCTACGTCGTCCCGCGCGAGCTGCGCCGCGAGTTCTACGCGGGCCACGCACGCTGGCGCGATGCCCCCGCCCGGTTCGCCGGCGCCTGCGCCGGCGCGCTGCTGAACGCCGTGGGGGTGGGGCTGGGCTTCGCGCTGATCGCCACGATGCTCGGCGCGCTCCTGGCCCGGGTCGTCTAGTCCCGGGGCGCCGCGCCCAGGCGCTCCAGTAGCGCGTCCCAGGCGGCGGGGTCGCCCGCGGGGACCGCGGGCACGCCGGGGGGCACACCGACGGCGGCGGCGTCCAGCCGGGTGATCGTCAGCCCGGTCGTGGCCGGGACGCCGGCCAGCAGGTCGCCGGCCTGGTTGAGCGCCTCGCCGGGCAGCCCGCCGCGGACCGGCGCACCGACGACCAGCGCGAGCACGCCGCGAGAGGCCAGCAGCGCGCCCGCGAGCACCGCCGCCGCCTCGCCCGCGGTGGCATCGATCAACACCGCCGCGGCGGGCGCGCCGACCGGCAGCAGCAGCGTCGCGGCCGGAGCGGGCGCGCGCCAGCGGCGCACGTTGACGCCGTCGGCCAGCAGCCGGCGGTCCAGCGTGCGGCTGACCGCGCCGCCGTCGGCCGTCTCGGCGCGCACCTCGACGCGCACGGGGCGCAGCGATCCCAGCGCGGCGACCGGTCCCGTGCCGCTCTTGGCTGGCGCCCACGTGGCCGCCAGCTGGTCGGCTCGATCGGCCTGCGCGCGCCAGGAGCGCCCGTCGTCGTCGATCAGCCGCGCGCGCCAACGCGCCACGTCTCCGCCGCCGCGCGCCCGCAGCGCCAGCGCCTCGTCGATCAGGGCCGTCTGCTCGCCGCGAATCTCCAGCACGAATCCAGCATGACGCTCCGGCGGTCTCGGTACCGTCTTGGGTGATGACACGGATGGTCAGCTGCTTCCTGGCGGTCGTGACGATCGCCCTCGTCGGGGCGGAGGTCGCCTCCGCGGCGGAGACATGTCCCAAGCGTGGCTGCAAGGAGGACATGACGATCTGGGGTCACGCGGTGCGTCAGCCGATCTACCGCGACGAGAACAGCGAGCTGAAGTTCACGATCAAGAACAACGGCCCCAACAGCGCCACCGGCGTGTGGATCCAGGCGGTCGTTCCCGCCGGGCTGCGCATCCTGGGCACGAAGCTGTACGGCGGCCAGTCGTGCTACGTCAAAGGCACGTTCGTGAAGTGCCAGATGGGCGACTACGTCAACCAGCAGGAAGGCACGCTGCTGATCGACGTGCGCGGCGACACGCTGGGCACCTGGATCACCGAGGCCGACGTCTACTCGACCGACGGCAAGGACACCAGCGGCGGCAACGGTCAGGTGCGGGCCACGCTGATGGTCAAGGAGCGCGAGGGCGGCACGAGCAACTCGGCCGCGCAGACGTCGTGGCCCGACGGCTCGTACGGCACGCCGCCGCCCGGCCTGTCGCTGGCCGCGCGGATGCGGGCGCGCTACGAGAAGCTCCAGCACGTCGTGCGCGACGGCGGGGTGCGGATCACCATGCGCGTGCCGCACGCCGGCTCGATGCTCGTCGGCGGCAAGGTCCGCGTCGGCAACGGGTTCGTCAAGCTCGCCACGGTCTCGCGCCGGCACGTGACGACCAAGCGGGCGTGGCCGATCTGGCTGGGCACGACCTCGGAGGAGCGCGCCCGGCTGAAGGCCGCGCTGCAACGCCACGAGTCGCTGCCCGCGCGGGTCTGGGTCCGCTACAAGGACGAGACGATCCGCTACGACCTGCGGGTCACCCGCTAGCACCTTCGACGTGTGTTAGGGTGCCCTAAGAGTTAGGTCACCCTAACTCTGCCGGGCCGGACCCGGCGCCTTCTCCCACGCGCACAAGGACGTTCCCTTCCATGTACTCGCCTCCGGCTCGCCGGGGAGCGGCGCTCGCCGCTGCCCTGGCGCTGGTCCTCGTCTCGCTGCTCGCAGCCAGCTCTGCCCACGCGGCCGCGACCGCGACGCTGACCACCACGTCGACCCTGGACTTCGCCAACCGCCAGGTCGACGGCGTCGCCTCGGCCACGAAGACCTTCACCTTCCGCAGCACCGGCACCGACGCGGTGACGACGACCGGCACGAGCCTGGTCGGCACCGATCCGGGCCAGTTCACGATCGTCACCGACAACTGCGTGGCCAAGACGCTGATCACCAACGCGACCTGCACGGTCACCGTGGCCTACAAGCCGACGGCGCTCGGCCCGCACGCGGCGGCGCTGCAGGTCACCTCCAACGCCCCGACGGCCACGAGCCCGACGTTCACCGGCACCGGCCGCAACCTGTCGGCCTCGGGACCGGGCTTCGGCGGCCAGCCTGTCGGCTCGTCGACCACCAAGACGATCACCGTGACGAACAACGCGCCGACGTCCTACACGCTGGGCGCGGTCACCGTCTCCGGCACCGGCTACACGAAGGGCGCGGACACCTGCAGCGCCGCGGCGCTGACCACCGGCGCCAGCTGCACCGTCGACGTGACCTTCGCGCCGACGTCGCCCGGCGTGAAGACCGGTTCGCTGGTGATCGCCTCCTACGGGCCCAACTTCCCGCTGGACGGCATCGGGACGCAGGCCGCGACGTCGCTCTCGCAGCCCGCCGTCGTCTTCGCCGATCAGGGCGCCGCCACCTCCGCGCCGCGCTCGGTCACCCTGACCAACACGGGCTCGGGCCCGTTGGCGGTCAGCGGCGCGACGCTCGACGGCCTGGACGCCGACGACTTCGCCATCACCAGCGACGGCTGCGCCAGCGGCGCGCTGAACGTCGGGCAGTCCTGCACGGTCGCGGTCGCCTTCGCGCCGACCGACGGCGGGTGGAAGACCGGCCTGCTGCGCATCGCCTCCTCGGCGGGCGGCCCGGTGACCACCGCACGGCTGAGCGGCCGCTCGACCGAGGACGGCGCCGACACCGATCCGTTCGCCTCCTTCCTGTTCGCCGACCAGCCGCTGGCCCGCCTGCAGGGCGACGGTGGCGACTCGACCGGCGGTGCGCTGGCCGACGGCGCCTGCGACGTCAACGGCGACGGCTACGACGACGTGATCGAGGGCGCTCCGCTGTGGAGCACCAACGTCCCCGCGCTCTCCTGGGAGGGCGGCGCGTACGTGACGCTCGGCGGTCCCGGGTTCGGCGGCGCCGACCTGGCCACCAAGCCGCGCGGCCGCGTCGTGTTCCTGCAGGGCGTCGGCGAGAAGGCCCAGACCGGCACCGGCGTCGGGTGCGCCGGCGACGTCAACGGCGACGGCATCGACGACCTCGTCGTCGGCGCCTGGGCCTACGAGTACCCGGGCCGCACGCCCGCCGGCGCCTCGATCACCTCGGTCGCCCGCGGTCGCGCCTACGTGGTCTTCGGGGCGCGGGACTTCGCCACGCGCGACGTCCCTGACCTGGGCAACCTCGGTTCGGCGGGGTACATGATCACCTCGCCTGAGCCGGCCACGCCGGACGCCGCGGGCTACGCGGCCAACGCGGACGCCTGGGACCACCTCGGATACGCGATCCTCGGCGTCGGAGACGTCAACGGGGACGGGCTCAGCGACCTGGCGATCATGGCCAACACCGCGCCGCGCGTGTACCTCGTGGCCGGTCAGGCCTCGACCACGACGCAGAACCTGGCCGATCCCGGCGCCGTCCTGGCCGAGTTCCGCGCCCCGTCCACGATGAGCCCGCTGGTGCGGGTCGGCGACGTCGACGGCGACGGCACGCCGGACCTGGCCATGAGCTCGTACACCTACGCCTACACGCCTCCGGGCGGCGCCGCGCGCAGTGCGGCGGGCACGGCCTGGGTGGTCAGCGGCGCCAAGCGCGGCGTCGTGGACCTGACCGACCCGAGCCAGTCGATCCTGGCGGTCGCGGGCGCGTTCGCCAGCCATCGCGTGGGCATCGGCCTGGGCGCGGCGGGCGACGTCAACGGCGACGGCCTGGACGACCTGATCGCCGGCGCCGACAGCACGTCGGCGGCCAACTCGGACGCCGCCTACGTCGTCTACGGCACCAGCACGCCGTCGGGCGTGGTCATCGACACGGCGGCGCTGGGCACCCGCGGGTACCGGATCCTCGGCGCGCCCGGCTCGTCGACCGGCTACGGGATCACCGCCGCCGGCGACGTCAACCACGACGGGGCCGACGACCTGGCGGTCGGCGCGTACGCCGCCGGCTCGGGCTCGGTGTCCCTGCTGTACGGCGTCGTGGATCCGACGACGCTGCCGGCCAACGACGCCGCGTCGGGCCTGGTGCCCGCCAACCCGGCGGACACGACGCACTACCTGTCGCTGGCCACGCTGACCCCGGCGCAGGGGTCGAAGCTGGAGGGGCAGACGACGAGCGAGCGGTTCGGCCGCACGATCGCCACGCTGGGCGACGTCGACGGCAACGGTGCCGCCGACCTGGCCATCGGGTCCGATCAGGCATACCGCCGCGATCGCACCGATTCCGGCGAGGTGTCGGTGGTCCTGATGCCCGGCCCGCCGACGCCCAAGCCGGCGCCGGCGGTGACGCCGGTCGGCGGCGGGGGCGGAGGGTCCTCGGAGCCCGAGGCCACCCCGCAGACGCCGGCGCCGTCCGCGGAGCCCAGCGGCGCCGGCCCGGGCACGACCGGCCCGAGCACGGGGCCGTCGACGTCGACCAGGACGGCGGTGCCGACGCTGGCCACGCGCCGGTCGAAGGTCGATCAGCGCCGCCGGATGCCGCTCGTGGTGCGCTGCGTGGACAGCGACGGCACCTGCGCCGGCTCGCTGGTGGTGACGATCGCCGGCCGGAAGCTGTCGACGGTCCGCTGGTCGGTGCGCTCGGGCGCGACGACGACGGTGCGGGTGACCCTGCCCCGGTCGGTCGTGGCCAAGCTGAAGCGCAGCGGGCGGCTGAACGCCTCGGTGCGCCTGACCGCCGGCAGCCAGACGCGCACGGTGCGCGTCGCCGTGCGCCCGGCCGGTGAGCGGTGACGGCGCGCACGCTCGGGCTCGGCCTCGCGGCCGCGCTGACGATGCTTCCGGGGGCGGCGCACGCCGCCCCCGGGACGACGTGCCGGCCGGCCACCCAGGTGGTGGCGGCCGGGACGTCGGCGGTGACGGTCGCGCTGGACTGCCGCGTCGCGTCGGGGGGTCGGGCCCGCTGGGTGGCCCACGGCCGCACCGGCGGGGGCCAGCGGGCGATCACCGGCTTCCCGGCACACGGGACCGTCGACCGCCTGAACGCCGCGACCGGTCGCGCCCGCTATCGCCCCGACCGCGGCGCCGTGGGGACCGACCGCATCGCCTACCGCGTGACGCTGCCCGGCGGGCGCAAGCTGACCGGCACGCTGACGCTGCGCCTGAGCGCGGCCTCGACGCCGACCCGGCCCGAGGCCTCGGCGCCCAGCGCATCCGAGCCGCCCGCGGTGCAGGCCGCGCCGGCGGCTCCCGAACCGCCGACCCCCGCGGCCGGCGGCGGGGGCGTCGCGACACCGCCGCCGGACACCTCCGGGATCCCGCCGCTGCTGCCGCTCGTGCCCGCCTCGGTGGCGGCCAGCACCCGCGCCTGGGCGCCGACCGCGCTGGACACCTGCCCGGCCACGCTGCACGACCGCTTCTCGGTCGTCGGGCCGGACGGCAAGCGCTACCCGACCTGGCACCCGCCCACCGTGGTCAACCCGGCGACGGGCGCGGAGTGCACCTTCGGGCACGAGCACGGCCTCGATCCGCACACCTCCGACATCTTCGGGTGGGTGGCCGCGCACATGGCGGCGGGCGGGTACGAGGGCTACGCCGGCGTTCCGTTCGGGCTGGCCACCGAGGCGCTGGAGACGTGGTCCACCGACCACGGCACGCCCAAGCGCGGCGAGGACAACCCGGGCTACAAGGTCGACGTCGAGAACGACGTCCGCCTGCTGGCCGCCGACGGGACCGACCTGGGGGTGACCTGCGACTACCTGGTGATGGTCCACCAGGGCTCGCACTCGGCTGACGCGACGATGAACAACGTGCACGAGCTGCTGTACGCGTCGCGCTGCTCGGACGGCACGGAGATCATCTCCGACGTGGTCAGCCGCTTCGGCACACCCGGTCAGTACACGCGGGCCTGCGATCCGGCGACCACGGTGACCACGACGAACAACGGCTACCCGACGGGCACCGGCTCGCGCTCGATCCCCGACCGCACGTGCGTCCAGACGAGCTTCCTCGTGCCGGCCGGCCGGACCACCTCGGCCTGGGCGCTGTATGAGAAGTGGCAGTCGGCCAACGCGCTGCACGAGAGCGCCGACGGGAGCGGACAGCCGTTGGCCACCTACAACACGGGCTTCGGCGTGTTCAACCCGGCGCGCTACGCCGATCCGTCGGTCAGCGCAGGCCTGCGCCGGTCGCTGGACCTGTGCTGGGAGGTGCTGCCCAACGGCAACCGCGCGCACGGCGTCGAGTGCGACGAGGCCACCGAGCACGGGGCGATCGCCACGCCGTACGCCTACAACGACCTGCGCTCGCCCTACAACGGGACGTATCGCGACGTGTATCTCGACGGGCCGTCCGTGCGCAACGCGGCGGGGGCGACCCGCTGGTACACCGACCCCTACGGCAACAACGCGTCGACGACGCCGTTCCCCGGGGCGGTCTGCCAGCTCGTCGGGCGCGTCGACACGACGTCGCGCCCCGACGTCGCGGTGCAGATCTTCGGGCGCAACCGCGACCCGCAGACACCCGGGGTGCACGCCCCCAACTAACCCTCGAGCGTCTCGGAGGTCTCCATCCAGGCCGCTTCGAGCTCGTCACGCGTGGACCGCAGCGTGGCGAGCTCGTCGTCGAGCGCGCGCAGCCGGCCGTGGTCGGTGGCCGCGGCGGCCATCTGCTCGTGCAGCTCGGCCTCGCGAGCGCCCAGGCGATCGAGCTCGCGCTCCAGCCGCGCGACCTCCTTGCGGGCGGCGCGCGCCACGGCGCCGGCCGGGGCCGCGCGGCCACCGGCGGCCACGCGGGGCGGCTCGGCCACGGCGCGGCGCTCGTCGAGGTACTGATCGATCCCACCGGGGACGTGGCGGATCGAGCCGTCGGGGGCCAGCGCGAAGACGTCGTCGCACACGCGCTCGACGAAGTAGCGGTCGTGGCTGACCACGACGAGCGTGCCCGGCCACTGGTCGAGCAGGTCCTCCAGCGCGGTCAGCGTGTCGATGTCGAGGTCGTTGGTGGGCTCGTCGAGCAGCAGGACGTTGGGCTCGCCCATGAGCAGGCGCATCAGCTGCAGGCGCCGCCGCTCGCCGCCCGACAGGTCGCGCACCAACGTGCGGCCGCGGTCGCCACGGAACCCGAAGCGCTCGGCCAGCTGGCCCGCGGTCAGCTCGCTCCCGTCGCCGGTGCGGATGCGCCCGCGCACCTCCTCCAGCGCCTGCAGCGCGCGCAGCTGGCCGGGGATCTCGGCGGTGTCCTGGGTCAGGAAGGCGAGCTTCACCGTCTGGCCGGTGACCACGCGGCCGCTGCTGGGCGCGAGCGTGCCGGCCAGCACGTTCATCAGCGTCGTCTTGCCCGAGCCGTTGACCCCGACCAGGCCGACGCGCTGGCCCGGGCCCAGCCGCCACGTGGCCTGGCGCAGGAGGGCGCGATCGCCGAAGGAGACCGACACGTCCTCGGCCTCGAGCACGGTGTTGCCCAGGCGCGAGGTGGAGAAGCGCAGCAGCTCGACGGCGTCGCGCACGGGCGGCTCGTCGGCGATCAGCTCGTTGGCCGCCTCGATGCGGAACTTCGGCTTGGCGGTGCGGGCCGGCGGCCCGCGCCGCAGCCAGGCCAGCTCCTTGCGCAGCAGCTGCTGGCGGCGCTCCTCGCGGGCGGACTCCTGGCGGGCGCGCTCGGCCCGGGCCAGCACGTAGGACGCGTAGCCGCCCTCGTACTGCTGCACGCCCTGGTCGACGACCTCCCAGGTGTTCGTGCACACCGCGTCCAGGAACCAGCGATCGTGGGTGACGACGAGCAGCGCGCCGCGGCGGCCGGCCAGGTGGCGGGCCAGCCAGTCGACGCCCTCGACGTCGAGGTGGTTCGTCGGCTCGTCCAGCAGCAGCAGGTCGGGGGAGCCGAGCAGCATCCGGGCCAGGGCGATCCGCCGGCGCTCGCCGCCGCTCAGCGGGGCGATGCGCGTGTCCATCCCGTCGGCGAAGCGGCGCAGCTCGACGCCGCCCAGCAGCCCGTCCAGCACGGAGCGGAACGTGCTGTCGGCCGCCCATTCGTGGTCGGCGCGGTCGCCGACCAGCGCCTGGCGGATCGTGTGCTGCGGATCCAGGTCGTCGCCCTGGCCGATGACGGCGAGATCGACGCCGCCCGTCATCGTCACGGCGCCGGCGTCGGGCTCCTCCAGGCCGGCGATCAGGCGCAGCAGCGTCGACTTGCCGTCGCCGTTGCGTCCGACGATGCCGATGCGCTCACCCTCGGCCACCCCGAGCGAGACGCCCTGCAGCACGGAGCGCGCGCCGTAGCCCTTGGCGACGGCGTTGAGGTTGACGAGATTGCGCGGCGGCACGGGTCACCTTGTAGCGCTCCTCTTGATCTGCGCTGCAGGTTCGCGCGCCATACTCGATGCCATGAGCGACGAGGAAAGCCCCCGCAAGAGCTTCGAGGACGCGCTGCGCGCGATCGGTGAAGAGGTCAATCGCGCTGTCGATCGCCTGTCCGAGCTGGACCTCGACGATGTGGCCCGCTCGATCGGCGTGGACCCCGACCAGGCCCGGGGCTGGGTCGACGAGGCCGGCACGTGGCTGCGCACCCAGGCCGAGCAGTTCGACGCGTCGACCTTCGATCCCTCGAGCTTCAAGGCTCCGTGGGGCCCGTCCGCCGCGAACTCCCAGCCCGCCTCGACGCCGCCGGTCGGCGACGATCCGCTGGGCGACGCCGGCCCGCACCCGCTCGATCAGCCCACGGCGCAGCAGGGCCAGGCGCTGGCCGCGCTGGACTCCGGCCGCTGGACCATCGAGCCGGGCACCAGCGCGCTCATGTCCCGCGGCGAGGGTCCGGCACCGCGCGACGCGCTCGGGCTCGTGCGCGAGCTGCGCGTGCGCGACTGGCTGGACGCCGACGGCTTCCTGACGCTGGCCGGCCGGGCCGCGCTGGCCCGCTGGCTGGACGCCTGAACGCTCAGCGCCACGCCGCGTAGACCTGCAGGTCGCGCGGCGCGCCCTTGGCCCGGAAGCGCCGGCGCCGCCGGATCGTGAACTCGGCGGGGTCCAGGCGCGTCTGGACGGTGTCGGTGACGAGCACCTCGCCGGGCTTGGCGGCGGCGGCCACGCGCGCGGCGACGTTGACGTCGACGCCCAGGTAGTCGCGCCCGACACGGCGCGGGCAGCCGGTGTGCACCCCGGCCCGCAGGCGCGGCCGATGGCCCGCGACCTCGACGTGCTCGACCGCGGCGGTGGCTGCGAGCGTCGCATCGACCGCCGCGGTGGGCTCGTCGAAGACGGCCATCATGCCGTCGCCCAGCCGCTTGACGACGCGCCCGCCGCGGGACTCGACGAGCGCCTCGACCGTGTCGTCCATGGCCCGCACCAGCTGCACGGCCGGATCGTCGCCCGCCTCGAGCGCCCAGGCCGAGAAGTCGACGAGGTCCGTGAAGACGATCGTCACCTGGCGGTCGCCCCGGCCTCGGCCCTGCGCTTCGGATGCGGCCTGCCACACGTCCAGGGCCGACCAGCCCATCTCGCGCAGCGCGCGGGCCGTCGCGTGCAGGCGCGCGTCCAGGCCGTGCAGTCGCTTGAGGGCGGTGATGGCGTCCATCCCCAACGATTACACCGATCGATGGCGAATGGAACACCCGCCGTCCGGGATGCGACCATGCGCGCCATGGCGTATGACGAGGATCTGGCCAACCGCATCCGGGAGTCGCTGGCCGAGGAGGCCGGCGTCACGGAGAAGCGGATGTTCGGCGGGTTGGCCTTCCTGATCGGCGGCCACATCGCGGTCGCGGTCAGCAGCAAGGGCGGGCTGATGGCCCGCTGCGAGCCGGGCGAGACCGAGGCGCTGATGGCCCAGGAGCACGTCGGGCCGTTCGAGATGCGCGGGAAGGACCTTGACGGCTGGCTGCGGGTGGACGCCGAAGGCGTCTCAACGAAGCGGCAGCTCCAGCCATGGGTGCGGCGCGGCGTGGCCTATGCACGCGGCCTGCCGCCCAAACGCGCCTGACGCCGGGGCGTCAGATCGGGAGCGCGTCAGGTGGGGCGGGTCTACGAAGGGCCGACGGTGCCCGTGATGAGCGTCTCGTTGACGGCCGGGGTGGCGCCGCCGTTCGTGACGCCGACCTCGAGGCGGATGAGCTCGGGCGTCGACCACTCGCTCGACGTGTCGTCTCGATGAGACGTGGTGTCGCTGTGCATGCTCGACATAGTAGGTGCACTCCGGACGGTCTGCCAGCGAATGTGGGAAACCTGGCACCGAACATCCGTCCGTTCTGCGCGCTCAGAGGTAATCCAGCCGCCGCATGACGTCGCCGTGGTCCTGTTCGACCTGGGCGGCCAGGCCGGGATCCAGCTCGTCGCGCCAACCGCCCGCGATGCCGCGGCGAAAGAAGGCCCGCTCCGGCGCGGCCTGCTCGCGAAAGCCGCCGGCCGCCTCCTGCGCGCGCAGCTGGTCAAAGCTCGTCGCGGCCACCGCCGCGGTCAGCTGCTCCTCGGTCGGCGCCCGGCCGACGACCGCCGCGATCCGCCGTAGCTGACCCAGCGGATCGGCCCGCAGGTCCTCGTAGCGGACCAGGAGCACCTCGAACAGCCCGTGGTCCAGCCAGCCCGTCACGTGCGTGCTCCAGGTGCCCAGCTCCTGGCGGACCTGGGTGCCGGGCCGGTGCGCGCCGCCGCCCATGTGGGCCGCCGGATCGGCCAGCGTGGCCACCGCCTCGGCGACGCTGACGCCCTGGTGATGGGCAAAGCTCACGGCCACGTCGCGCGGGTCGCGCACGACGCAGATCGCCGCTCGGGTGGCCGCCGGCTCGACGATCGGCCCGCCGTCGAGGCCGCTGAACAGCGCGTCGTGGATCTTGCGCGGCCACGGCGTGGCCACACGCGCGTCGAGGATCGCGTCGACCGCCGGCCGCAGCCGGCGCACCTCGTCGCGGCGCAGCTCGCTGGAGGACAGGCCGGTCTCGTACTCGATCGGCCCGCGCGCGCTGGCGATCGTCGAGCCGCCCATCGACGAGTTGATCGCCACCGAGCCGGTGTCCAGCGCCGCCAGCAGCGCGCGCACCCACGTGTTGCCGGACTTCGGATAGGAGGCCAGCCACACCGTGTTGGCGCTCATCCGCGCACCAGCTCCTCGACCACGCGGGCCAGCCCGGCCAGCTCGGCGGCCCGCGGGTCGCGCAGCAGCACGCGCACGGTGCAGCCGGACGAGATCGCGGCCCCCCAGCGGAAGCGCTCGGCCTGGAGCCCGAGCGCGTCGCCCAGCGGCTCGAGCGCGACCGCGTTCATGACCCGGGTGAAGGCCGAGGCCCCGCCGGCGTCGGGCTCGTCGTCCCCGGGCACGGCCATGCGCCGCAGGATCACCACCGCGGCCAGCGGCGCGTCGGCGCCGGGCGCGAAGCGGTGGCGGCGCTTGCGCAGGCCCGGGCGCACGGGCACGCCCGCCTCGGGGTCGCGCTGCACGAGCGTCGCCATGTCCGGCCACAGGGCCAGCGCATCGGTCACCGCGACGGCCTCGGGCGCGCCGTCGCGCACGCGCACCGGCAGCCAGCCATCGGCGATCACGCCGTGCCCGTGGGCGGCCAGTCCCGCGGCCAGGGCGGAGGCGCCCGAGGCGGCGGTCGCGCAGATCGCCACCGCCCGGCCGTCGATGACGACCGCGGCGGCGCGCAGCGCCAGCTCGCCCCGCTGCAGCGCCGCCACCTCGCGGGCGTGCCCATCGACGAGCCAGGCCACGTCGGCGGGATCGGCGCCGTCGGCCGGCGCGATGGCCGCCACCGCCCCGGCCCGCAGCCGGACCTCGGCGACGCCCCGCAGCGTGACGATCAGCGTGTCGCCCTCGCGCGTGTGGATGGGGCTGAGCCGCTGCACCGGCGCTCAGCGGAAGGTGGCCAGCCGCGTGACGTCGTCGATGCGGCCGCCGATCACCACGGCGCCTCGGGCGGTGACCCACGCGTGGGCCTCGAACGGCGCGGTGCTCCACACGCCCAGGTGCGCGGCGGCCGGGATCTCCCGGCGCGCGAGCATCCGCTGGGTGGCCAGCGCCTGGGGCAGGCACGTGCAGCGCCAGGGCAGCGCGTCGGCCACGGTCCCCACCACGCGCCCCACGCGGCGCGCCTCGTCCGGGGGCCGCGCGGCCGGGCCCGCCTCGGGATCGGACGGTTGCCCGAGCAGCTTCGTCACCCGCGCGCTGGACAGCAGCGCGATGGCCGCCGACGCCCAGGTCAGGTAGCCGGCCGCCTCGAGCACGATCGCGGCGCGGGCCCATGGCGTCCGTCGCGGCGGCCGTCCGCTCGCCGCCCGGTGCGCCTCACGCCAGGCGCGCAGCCCCGGCAGCGCGGTGCGCGCCACCCACAGCGCGCGCCGGGTCCGGGCCAGCGCCGCCGCGCCGCGGCTGTCGGCCGCCTCGGGGTACAGCTTGATCAGCTCGCTGCGCGGGACGAACACGCGCCGCACGGCGTAGCGGCCCTGCTCGCTCGGCGTGCGCTGGCGGCGCAGCTGCTCCCAGCCCAGCGCCGCCGGCGGTGACGAACGTGCGGCCAGCACCACGCGGACGGGGGCCTCGCGCGGCAGCTCCAGCGTGTCGGCCAGCACCGCGCCGGCGGGCACGATGCGCAGGCCCGCAGCGAAGGCCGGCGCCGCGTCCAGCTCGACGGCGAGCGTCGCGACGTCCCACCAACGGGCGCGGTCGAACCGCTCCAGCGCGCGATCCAGGTCGCGCGTGGTGTGCTCCATCAGCTCGCCGTGGTGGGCGGCGTGCAGGACCACCTGGAGCAGGCGCGCGTCGGGCGCGAGCACGGCGATGTCGCGCCCACCGATCGTCAGCGAGGCGCGGTCCGCCCACAGCACGTCCCACACCGTCTCCGGCGCGGCGGCGCAGCCATCCAGCTCGCTGTGCAGATCGACCCGGCGCTCGCCCCGCGACCACTCGTGCACCGCCTCGCTCGCGGGATCGACCGGGCGCGAGTGGCCGGACGGCTCGAAGCCCGTCTGCGCCAGCAGCTGCTGCGCGCGCAGCCGGTCGGCCGGACGCACGAGCAGGTCGGTGTCGCCGTAGCGGCGCACCTCGCCGCGGTCGTACAGCAGGGCGGTGAAGGTCGGCCCCTTGAGCAGCAGCACGTCGATCCCGGCCGCCTCCAGGGCGCCGATCACCTCGACGGTCGTCGCATCGACGGCCAGCACGCGCCAGGCCAGCAGCTGGCGGGCGTTGGGGGCCTGGCGGTGGGGCTCGGCGGCGCTCATCGCGCCGCGCTCCGCTCGCGCGCCGAGCGCTGGGCCAGCGCCCGGCGGCGGCGCAGGTCGTCGATCCGCTGGGCCGGGGGCGGCGCGTCGGCCTGCTGCTCGGTCCAGGCCCGGAACTCGGCGACCATGGCGGGCTCCTGCTTGGGCCAGCCCCAGCGCAGGTCGTCGGGCAGCACGCCGGCCGTCGCCTCGCGAAACAGCCAGCGCTGCCAGCCGTCGTGGGCGTGGACCGCCTCGGGCAGCCCGAGCACGTACTCGACCAGCCGCCGGTCGAGCAGCGGGTAGCGGTGCTCGATGCCGAAGCGGCGCGCGGCCAGGTCCCAGGCCTCCATGCGCAGCGTCAGGTGGCCGTTGCGCAGCAGCGTGACCTGCGTGGCCCGGGCCGAGTGCTCGCGTCCACGGGCCCGGGTCCAGCCCGCCGCCGCCTGACTGGGCGCGCTCGGATGGAGCGTCTCCAGGCCGAGCCCTTGCACGCGCAGCGCGCGCTCGGCCGCCGGCACGCCCTCGCGGCGCCGGCGCAGATGGATGGGCAGGAGGCGGTGCACGCCTCGACCGTAGAGCTGGCGCGCGGTCTCGTGCGCTCCCACGCGCTGACCGGTGCGGCGCGTGAGCGCGGCGGCGGTCCGCCAGGCGGCCAGCACCCGCCCGCGGGCCAGCAGGTGCGCGACGTGACCGCGGCCGTTGAAGCTGGCGGCCTCGTCGCCGCCCCAGCCGGACAGCAGCACGCGCACGCCGCGGTCGGCCGCGGCCCGCAGGACGCTCCAGTGCAGCAGCAGCGACTCGGTGGGCTCGACCCGCAGGCGCCGCAGCCGGTCGGCCTCCGTGGCCGCCGGATCCAGGTCGACGTAGCCCAACGGGGCGCCGATCGACGCGGCCAGCTCGATCACCCGATGGCGCTCGTCGAGCGCGTCGCCGAAGGCCGGGTCGTCCAGCGCGCGCCGGTCGGGGCTGGGCGACCAGCACCAGGCGGCGGCCAGCGCCTCCCCGCGGGCCTGCAGCGCGCGTTGGGCCAGCACCGCGACGGCCGAGGAGTCCAGCCCGCCGCTCAGGTGCGCGGCGGTGGGCGCCCGGTCGCGCACGGCGTCGGCGACCGCGGTCTCCAGCAGCGCGCGTACGTCGCGGGCGGCCTGGGCGGGCGAGACGTCCAGCGCCCGGCGGCGCGCGGTCGGGCGCCAGTAGGCCGACACCGCGTGGCGGCCGTCGGCGTCGGCTCGCAGGCGGCAGCCCGGAGGGAGCTTGCGGATCCCGCTCCACACCGAGCGCTGGAGCAGCAGCCCGGTGTTGGCCACCGCGCGGGCGACCAGCACCTCCTCGTCGACCTCGCGCGGGCCGCCGACGTCCAGCAGCGTCGCCTCGTCGGTGGCCAGCAGCAGCGCGCCCGCGCTGGCCGTGAAGAACAGCGGGCGCACGCCGAAGTGGTCGCGGGCGGCCAGCAGCGTGGCGCTGCGCCCGTCCCAGATCACGAAGGTGAACGCGCCCACGAGCGCGCTGGGCAGCTCGGCGCCCAGGCGCAGGTACCCGCGCAGCAGGATCTCGGCCTCCGAGCGGCCGGCCAGGTCGGCGTCGGTCAGCCCGAGCCGCCGGGCCGTCGCCGCCCGGTCGTCCAGGCGCGCGTCGGCCACGCACACGACGCCGCCGTGGCGCGCGGGCGGCGGCCCGGGGCGGGCGGCGGGCCAGCGCGCGGCCTGCCCGAGGCGGACGGGGACCGGACCGTCGACGCTCACCGCTGCGGCGCCGCTGAGCAGGCGCTCGGCCGCCCGCGGCGACAGGGGGCCCAGCGCGGCCACGACCGGAGCGGCGTCGAGCGCGTCCACGGCGCGCCTCAGCCGTCGACGTCGACGAGCCCGGCGGCCTGGAGCTGGTGCAGAAAGCCGAGGACCTCGGTCTCGCAGCGCTGCGGATCGACGTCGTACTCGTCGGTGAGCGTCGCACGCAGCTGGCCGACCGTGATCGGTTCCTCGGCCAGCTCCCAGATGCGCGACCCGATCCTGCCCAGGCTGAAGTACGCCCCCTCCTGCGGATGGAAGATCACGATCTCCCCGTCCACCGCGGCGGACAGCGGCGTCTCGCTGCGAGCGATCACCGAGTTCTCGGTCACGCGGGTCATGGTCGCACAGGTCCATCGCCGCTCGACAATGATTCGAGCGCTCCACGGACGGCGTCCGTCGTCCAGCGCTCGGCGGGCCGGTGGAGGATCTGCACCGGAACGCGCTGGGCCACCGCGGTCGCCCAGGTGAACAGCTCGGCGCGCCACAGCGGCGAGACCAGCAGCCGGCGGTAGGCGTTCTGGTGGATCTCGGCGGCCGCCGCAGCGGGCCCGAGCGCCGCGAAGGCGACGTCGGTGGTCGGGTCGTCGCCGGCCACCAGCAGCACGATCGCCGCCAGGGGCACCGCCTCGGTGCGCGGGTTGGGCAGCGCGACCTTCGACGGGTCGCCGGCCACCGTCAGGCCGCCGGCCACGGACACGCCGAGGCGTCGCGCGGAGGCGGGATGCACGTGGATCGGGCGGCCGGTGGGGTGGTGGACGACCGTGTCGCCGGCGATGTCCAGCGGCGCCACGTCGTCGGTGACCAGGCGGTGTCCGGCGGCCAGCATGGCCAGCGCGGTCGTCGACTTCCCGGCCCGGCGCGCGCCGGCGATGGCGATCGCCTTCCCATTGACCTCGACGACGTTGGCGTGCAGGGCGAAGCGGCCCTGCTGGGCCAGCACGAACGCGCCGACCGTGCCGAACAGCCACGGGGCGGGACGGTCGCCCGCGCCGGCCTCGACGACGATCTCGCGCCCGTGGTCGGCCCAGATGCGCCCAGCGCCGACGATGTCGAAGGCCGTCTGCGTGTGCGAGGAGACGATCGTGCCCTGCCGCGGGTCGCCCCACGAGCGCTCGTAGAGCGGATCGGCGACGTCGCGGCGCGCGACCCCCGCGCGCACCCGGGCGCCGTGGATCGTCTCGGGGAGCGGCTCGTCCGGTTGCGCTCCCGAGCGATGCTCGGGCATCATCCGGGGCATGCTAACGCCGGTCCTCGCCGCCGAGCCCGCGCGTCAGCCGCCCGCGTGAACCTGTTCGAGGCGCCCGTCGAGGCGTGGCGATCGGCGACCTACGCCGCCCGGCGCCCGGCGCGGCTGATCGCGTTGCTGAGCGTGTCCGGCGCGATCTCAGGCCTCGGGGAGACGGCGGTGATCATCCTGCTCGTCGCGCTCGCCGCGGGGCGCTCGCTGTCGTTCGGCGGTCTGGGCGACGTCCTGCCCAGCGGCACGTGGACGCTGGCCGGGCTCGCGCTCGGGGCGATCGCGCTCGTGGCGCTGGCCCACTGGGTGACCGCGATCGTGGCCAGCCGCGCGGCCGGGGACGCGCGCCGGACGCTGCAGCTGCGCCTCCTGGATGCCTGGTTCGCCGCGCCCTGGGGCGTGCAGGTGCGCACGCCGCCGTCGGAGCTGCAGCACCTGGTCAGCGTCGACGTGGCCGGGGTGGCCACGGGCGTGCGCAGCGGCAGCCAGGCGCTGACCGCCGCGCTGCACGTGGTGATCGTCGTCGCGGCGGCGCTGGTGATCGGGCCCTACACCGTGCTGGCCCTGGGCTCGGCGCTGGTCGTCGTCGTGCTGATCGGGCGCCCGGCCCGCCGGCATCGCCGCCGCCTGGTGCTCGACGCGGCCGCCCAGCAGCGCACGCTGTCGCGGGAGGTGGCCGAGCTGGCCGGCTTCACGCGTGAGTTCCGCCTGTTCGGGGTCGTCGGACGCGCGCGGGCGCGGCTGGCCACCCAGGTCGACGCGGGCGCCGCCGCGGCCCGGCGGATGGACGCCGCGGCGCTGCTGACCAGCCGCCTGATCCGCGACGCGACGATCGCGCTGCTGATCGTCGGCCTGGCCATCGTGCAGGCCTCCACGACGGTCGAGCTGTCCACGCTGGGCGCGACCGCCGTCCTGCTGCTGCGCGCGCTGACCTACACGCAGGCGCTGGCCGACGTCAACGTGCAGCTCCAGCAGCGCACGGTCGAGCGCGAGCGCATCGACGCGGCGCTGGCCGCGTGGGCGCCCGAGCACGTCGATGGTGACCGGCCCGCGCCGACCGGCCCCGACGTGCGCTTCGACGACGTCTCCTACCGCTATCCGGGCGCCGATGCGGACGCGCTGGCCGGCCTGTCGCTGACACTGGCCGCGGGCGATCTGGTCGGCGTGATCGGGCCGACCGGGGCGGGCAAGTCGACGCTGGCCGCGGTGCTGCTGGGCCTGAGCCGGCCCACCGCCGGCCGCGTGCTCGTCGACGGCGTCGACCTGCGCGAGCTCGATCCCGCCTCCTGGTACGCGCGCACCGCCTGGGTCGGGCAGGACCCGCGGCTGCTGGAGGGCACGATCGCCGACAACATCCGCCTGCTGCGCGCCGAGCTCGACGACGAGACCGTCCGCCGGGCCGCGTTGGACGCCGGGCTGGGGGAGGAGCTGGCCGCCTGGCCCGACGGGCTGGACCACGTCGTCGGCGTCGGTGGCGCGACGCTGTCGGGCGGTCAGCGCCAGCGCGTCGCGATCGCCCGGGCGCTGGCCGGGCGGCCGGCGATCCTGGTGCTCGACGAGCCGACCAGCGCGCTCGACGTCCACGCCGAGGCGACGGTCCGCGACCTGCTGAGCAGCCTGCGCGGCCGGGCGCTGGTGTTCGTCGTCGCGCACCGGCTGTCCACGCTGCAGGCCTGCGACCGGATCGCGGTGATCGAGGGCGGGCGGCTGGTCCGGATCGCCCCGCCCGACGAGCTGCGCCGCGACGAGGCCTACTTCCGCGACGTCCTCGCGCTGTCGCAGATCACGACGTAGCCGGCAGCTGGGCCAGCGCGCTCAGCAGCTCGCGCGCGCTGGCCGCGCACAGGCGCAGCGACTCCAGCCGGAAGGACTCGTCGGGCGCGTGGGGGAGGTCGTCGGGCAGCGCGAAGCCGGAGACGATCGTCGGGATGCCGGCGGCGCCCAGCTCGGCCACGATCGGGATGCCGCCGCCCCAGCGCACGATCGCCGGGCGCATCCCGGTCGCCCGCTCCAGCGCGGCGATGCCCAGCTGGATCGCCGGTAGGGCGGGGTCGAAGAGCACGGGGTCGGCGGTGTCGAAGCGCATCTGCACGTCGACGCCCGCGGGTGCAGCGTCGCGCAGCAGCCCCTCGAGCACGGGTCGCACGTCGGCGGCGCGCTGGTGGGGCACGAGCCGCTGGCTGAGCGTCGCGTGGGCGACCGCCGGCACGACCGTGCGCTCGGCGCCGGTGCGGATCCCGCCCACGTCCAGCGACGCGTCGCCCCAGGTGCGGGCGTAGTACTGCGCGCCCGCCGCCGGGTGCAGCGGGCGCCCGCCGGCGTCGGCCAGCACCGCGTCGCCCGGCGGCAGCGCGGCCCAGCCGGCCAGCTCGGCCTCCCCGGGCGGCTCGATGCCCACGCGCAGCTCGTCGCGCACCCGCCCGTCCGGACCGGGCAGCACCGCCGCGATCATCGCGTGCAGCACGTGCGCCGCGTTGAGCACGCTGCCCCCGTACGCGCCGGAGTGCAGGTCGCGCTCGTTCGTGCGCACCGTGAGGTGCGCCTGGACCGCGCCGCGCAGGCCGATCGTGATCGCGGGCGTGCGCTCGTCGATCATCCAGCTGTCGAAGACGATCGCGCAGTCGGCGCCGCGGTCGTCGTCGCGCAGCCAGCGCCCGGCCGCCGCGCCGGCGATCTCCTCCTCGCCGTCGATCAGCACGCGCACGTTGACGGGCAGGTCGCCGGCCCGGGCCAGCGCGCAGGCCTCGTGCAGCAGCGGCAGGAAGTTGCCCTTGTCGTCGGACGCGCCGCGCGCGTACAGGCGGCCGGCGCGGATCTCGGGCGCGAACGGGTCCGATGTCCACGCGTCCAGGTCGCCCGTGCCCTGGACGTCGGCGTGTCCGTAGATCAGGACGGTCGGGGCGTCGGGCCGGCGGGCGCGCAGCTCGCCCACGACCAGCGGGTTGCCGTAGGCGTCGCAGCGCTCGGTTCGGCCGCCGGCGGCCACGATGCGCTCGCAGGCCCAGTCGGTGGCCGCGCGCAGCGCGACCAGGTCGCCGCCGTCCGTCGAGACCGACGGGATCCGCAGCCACTCGCACAGGTCGGCGAGCAGCGCCGGATCCACGTCGGTCATGCGCCGCTCAGCCGGCCTCGCGCGTGAGCACGCTGTCCTGGAAGCCCATGCGCACCTCGTCGTCGGGCGCGTGGGGCGAGCAGTGGTGGTGCCAGATCTTCCACACCGGGTTGCCCTCGCTGTCCTCGCGGATGTAGACCTCGGTCTCGCGGATGCGCAGCTCGGCGGGGATGGTCGGCGGCAGCTCGAACCCCTCCTTGGCCACGAGCTTGACCTTCGCCTCGTGCGAGACCCAGGCCATGTCGCCGCGGACCTCGACGCGGTAGTCGATGACCTCCTGCTCGGGGATCCCGAAGGCGGGGGCGATGGTCTCCCACAGCTGGGTCAGCTCGGCCAGCGACCAGTAGGTGTGGCCGTTGAGGTTGTACTGCAGGAACTTGTCGCCGTCGACGAAGCACGCGCGCATCCGCGGGATGTCGAAGTCCATGTTCGCCGCCCACCACTCGTCGTGCAGGCGGTTGATCTCAGCGAGGTCCGCTTCGTCCGTCATCAACAGCTCCTGTCGCTCGGCGCTTAATGTCCGCTGAAAGCACCTTATGATCCGCCGAGGGGCCGGTCAACCGCTTGTCTGAGCCAATCTTGTCCAAACATGTTTGGACAGAATGACGAGACCTTTGAGCGTAGGATTCGCTCGTGACCTTCACCGCATTCTCGTTCACCGGACCCGTCGGCACGCTGGGCGGGACGACCTACGGGGACGTGACCGGCCCCGCGACGCCGGTGCTGTTCATCCATCCGATCAACACCGATCACCGCGCCTGGGCCGACGTGGCCGAGGGGCTCGGCCGGCCGGCCATCCTCCCGTCGCTGCGCGGGCATCGCGACGCGGTCGCCGCCGGCCCGTACGGCGTCGACTTCTGGCTGGAGGATCTGGTCGCCACGCTGGACCATCTGGGGGTGGAGCGCGTGCACGCGATCGGCGGCTCGCTGGGCGGCACGCTCGCCGTCCTGCTGGCCACCCGTCACCCCGAGCGCGTCGCGTCGCTGGCCAGCTTCGGCTCCACGCTGGACGCACGCGGCAACGTCGACGCGTTCATCGACCTGCTCGAGAGCCAGGGCGTGGCGGCCACGTTCCGCCAGCTCGTCCCGCTGGCCAGCCTGGGACCCAACGCGTCGGAGGAGCTGCTCGAGCGGACCCTGACGCTGGTCAACCCCAACGACGTACCGGTGGTCCGCGACGTGCTGCTGGGCGCGACCGCGACGAACGTCGTCGACGAGGTGCACCCCGTGCCCGTGCCCGCGCTCGTGGCCTGCGGCGAGTTCGACGCGACGTGTCCGCCCGAGCAGAACGAGCAGATGGCCCACCGCCTGGGCGTGGAGCTCGTGGTCCTGCCCGGCGTCGGGCACCTGCCGATGCTCGAAGCGCCGCCGGAGACGATCGCGCTGCTGGCCGCGCACCTGGAGACCGCGGCGTGACCTACTCGCTGATCGCGCGCGATCCGGACACCGGCGGCATCGGCTTCGGCGTCCAGTCGCACTTCTTCGGCGTCGGCCGCGTGGTCGGCCACGCGGAGGCCGGCGTGGGCGGGATCCTCACGCAGGCCTTCGCCGAGATCTCCTTCGGGCCGCGCGGCATGGCGCTCCTGCGCGACGGGCTGGCCGCCGAGGAGGTGCTCGCCGCGCTGCTGGGTCCCGACGAGCGGCGCGAGACGCGGCAGGTCGCGGTGATCGACGCCGAGGGCGGCATCGCCGTGCACACCGGCACCGACACGGTGCTGTGCCGCGGCCATCACGTCGGTGCGGGGGTCACCGCCCAGGGCAACATGCTCGGCAGCGACGACACGCCGGAGGCGATGGTCGCCGCGTTCGCGCAGACCGACGGGCCGCTGGCCGACAAGCTGCTGGCCGCGATGGACCGGGCCGAGGTGATCGGCGGCGACCTGCGCGGGCGCCAGTCCGCGGCGCTGTACGTCGTCGACGGCGTGCGCTCGGATGCGCCCTGGGACCACGTGCTCGTCGACGTGCGCGTCGACGACCATCCCGAGCCGCTGGTCGAGCTGCGCCGCCTGGCCGGCCTCAACGGGTTCTACGACCGGCTGCTTCAGATGATGAGCGAGCCGCGGCTGCTGGGCGGCCCCGAGCCGCCGACGGCCGAGCAGGCCGAGGTCGCGCTGGCCGAGCTCAGCGCCGGCATGGAGCTGCTGGGCGACAACCACGAGGCGACGCTGTGGCGGGGCGTGGTGCTCGCGCGCATCGGGCGCGACGCGGAGGCGGCCGCGCACCTGGCGGCGGCGATCGAGCTGCAGCCCGAGCTGGACGCCTACATCCGCGGGTTCCCCACGTCCGGCGTGCTCAGCGCCGAGCAGCTGGCCCGCGTCCTGCCCGTGGGCTGACGCCTACGGCGGGGGCGGCAGCCGGAACCCGAGCGACGCTTCCTCCAGCGCGGCCAGGTGGTCGTCCACCGTGCGGCGGACGATCGTCGGGTCGCGCGTCTCCAGCGCCGCCATCATCGTCTGCTGGTTGCGGTAGGAGGCCTCGACCTCGACGTGCCCGTGCGGGAAGAACGAGCGCAGCACGAGGATCTCCTTCAGCGTGTCCGACAGCGCCTCGGCCAGCAGCACGTTGCGGCTGTACTCGCCGACCGCCATGTGGAAGCGCATGTCGTGGTGCAGGATCTCGCCGTGGCTGCGCCCGAGGCTGGCCCCGAGCATCTCGACGAGCTCGCGCAACGCGGCGAAGTCCTCCTGGGTGGCCAGCTCCGCGGTGCGCACGGCGGCCGCGGTCTCGACGATGCGCCGGAACTCCAGCCGCGAGCGGATGTTCGCCGTGTACTCGCCGCGCAGGCTGGCCAGCACGCGGGGGAGGTTGTCGACCGACACCAGCACGGTGCCCCCGCCGCGCCCGCGCCGCGTCTCGACGATGCCCTCGTCGCGCAGGGTCTCGATCGCCTCGCGCACCACGACGCGGCTGACCGCGAGCTGCTCGGTCAGCTCGCGCTCGGTCGGCAGCTGGTCGCCGATGCCCCAGCGACCGACGCGGATCGCGTCGACCAGGACGGCGACGACCTCGTCGCGCGCCTTGGGCAGGCGGATCGGGCGCAGGTTCCAGGTCTCCAGCAGCCGCTGGCGATCGAGCGCCTGCGTGTCGATCGCCACCGGGGTGGGCGCGGCATCCGCCATACCGCCGGATCGTATTCGCGGCCCGGCGCTCACGCGGCGGCCAGCAGCGGCAGGACCGCGTTGCCCGCGATCCGGGCCATCTCCGTGCAGCGGTCTGTGGGCATCGGGAACAGCGCGACGCTGTCGGCGCCCGCGTCGAGCAGCGCCTGGATCTGCGCCGCGCACTCCTCGGGGTTGCCGACGACGGCCAGATCGTCCAGCCACTGGGGCTGCAGGCCGCGGGCGATCGCCTCCGGGCCGTCGGCCGCGAGCGCCATCAGCTCGTCGGAGATCCCGTACAGATCCGACATCGGCGTCTTGGGCATCATCGACAGGTACATCGCGAACAGCGGGCGCAGCGCGTCGCGGGCCACGTCGCCGTCGTCGTCGCAGCAGAACGCCGCGAAGGCGACGACCCGATGGTGCCCGGTGCGCCCGGCCGTGGCCTGGCCCGCGGCGACCTGCTCGCGCAGCCACCGCAGGTAGGGCACGTTCGTGAACACCGAGGTGACCGTGCCGTCGGCGATCTCGCCCGACATGGCCAGCATCTTGGGGCCGAGCACGCCCAGGTACAGCGGCGGCAGCTCCTGGAGCGGATAGGTCAGCGCGACCTCGTCGAAGCCGAAGTACGGGCTCTCGCGGGTCAGGGTCTCGCCGGCCAGCAGGTCGCGGACCGCGGTGGTGCACTCGCGCACGGCGGTCAGCTGCGACTTGGGGTAGACGCCCATCTGGCGCGTCCAGTGGGGGACGCCGAGCCCGATCCCGGGCATGAACCGGCCCGGGTACATCCGGCAGATCGTCGAGATCTCCATGGCCAGCAGGGCCGGGTGGCGAACCATCGCCGAGACGATGCCGGTGCCGACCGGGATCTCGCTGGTCACCTCCAGCGCGGCGGTGGCTCCGGCGATGCCGCCGGTGAAGAAGTAGTCCTCGGCCAGCCACAGCTCGCCCAGGCCCTGGTCCTCGCCCAGGCGGGCGAGGTCGCGGATCTGCTCCGGCGGGATGGCGCTGCCCAGGACGAGGCCGACGGGGAGACGGTCAGACATTGGCCACCGGGATCCTTGGATCGAAGGGAGAAGTCTGGAAAACATACCTCAGCCTTCTGGCCGAGCCACCGCGTTTCGTCCAGCCGTGGTCGACCCTGTGTCCAAAAAGATCTGAGTCAGGGACCTTCGACGGCGACCGGGGCGCCACGGTGCCGGCGCCAGTGGCGAAAGCCGTAGGCCAGGAGCGCCAGCGCGGCGGCCGCGATCACCAGCGGCGTCAGCACCTGCTTGAGGTTGCCGCCGTCGATCGCGTTGCCGATGCCGTAGGCGCCCAGCACGGACACCGCGGTCCACAGCGTCGCCGCGATCAGGTTCCAGATGGCGAAGCGCCGCAGGGGCATCCCGAGGCTGCCCGACACCCACGAGGAGACGAACAGGACCATCACGCCGCCGACCTTCTCCTCGAGCTCGTGGCCGGCCTCCAGGGCCTTGCGCCCGCGTTGGGCCATGCGCCCCTCGTGGGGGCGCTTGGCCGGTCGCGTGGCCAGCCGCCGTCCGATCGACCAGCCGGCGATCCCGCCGATCTCGGCCCCCGCCACGCCCGCGACGAGCACGGCCCACAGGCTCAGCGTGCCCTGGCTGGCCAGAACGCCGGCGGCACCGAGCGCCGCGGTGCCCACCGCGGGAACGCCCGTCCAGCTGATCACCTCCGCGCAGAAGACGACCAGCAAGGTTGCGCTGACGCTGACCGATGCAGCGAGGACCCATGCGCTCGTCATCGACCGACCCTAGCCCGCCGGCGGGCGAGATTGCAGTTGGGCGCCGCGCGCGCCGATCATGTGGTCTGTGACCCGCACCGAGCCGTTCACCGTCGCCGCCGTCGAGTTCAACCCCGAGCTGTTCGAGTTCGATCGCAACCTCACGCGCGCGTGCGCGGTGATCACGGAGGCGGCGGGCCACGGCGCGGAGCTGATCGTCCTGCCGGAGGCGGCGCTGTCGGGGTACATCTACCGCGACCTCGAGCAGTTCCTGCCCTACATGGACACGGTGCCGGGCCGGGCGACGGAGGCGATCGCGCCGCTGTGCGCGACCCACGGCTGCCACGTGGCCATCGGCATCGCGGAGATCGATCGCGCGACCGGGCTGACGTACAACACCGGCGCGCTCGTCGGCCCCGACGGCTACATCGGCAAGTACCGCAAGAACGGCCTGAACCCGAGCGACATCCTGTGGTTCACCCCGGGCAACACGGGCTACCCGGTGTTCGAGACCGAGCTGGGCCGGATCAGCATGGTCATCTGCTACGACGACACCTACTGGGAGCCGGGGCGGCTGCCCGCGGTCAAGGGCGCTGACCTGATCGCCTACATCTGCTCCAGCGACCGGGTCCTGACCCAGCTGGGCCCGGAGTCGCGGGGCAACCACTCGACCATCGCGGCGGTCCAGCAGCTGGCGGCCTGGAACGGGCTGGCGATGGTCGCGGCCGATCGCAACAACGTCGAGAGCAACCCGACCACGGGCATCTCGGTCGTCTACGGCGGCTCGGCCTCGATCTGGCAGGCCAACGGCGAGCGCACCGGCCATCTGCCCGCGACGGACGCGAACCTGACCGCGGCCAACCCCGGCCAGATCCTCTACGGGCAGATCGACCCGGCGCTGTACGACAACGGCCAGAAGGCCTCGCTGGCCCGCCGCCGCCCCGAGCTGTACGGCGACCTGGCCTTCTACCGAGCCCCGACCGACGGCGCGGCGTCGACCGAGTCCCATGCGGTCACCGCGGTCGCGTTGCAGTACGAGATCGCCGGCGACTTCGACGCCACCGTGCTGCGCGCCGGCGCGCTCGTCGCCGAGCTCGAAGCGGCCGGAACCGCCGACGGGCTCGTGGTGTTCCCGGCCTTCAGCTTCACCGGCGCGCCGGGCGATGCCGCCACGATCGCCGAGTCGGCCCTCGGGCGCACCGTCCAGGTGCTGTCGGACTTCGCGGTGCGGTTGCGCAGCCACGTGGTCGGCAGCCACGTCGAGCGCGACGGCGACGCGCTGTTCCACACCGCGGTGCTGATCGGGCCCGACGGCAGGCAGCTGGGCACCTATCGCCAGACGCACCTCGACGAGCCGACCGCGGCCTGGGCCACGGCCGGCGACGACCTGCCGGTATTCGACACGAGCATCGGCCGCGTCGCGATCCTGCTCTGCGAGGACGTCCGCTTCCCCGAGGCCAGCGGCGTGCTCGCCGTCCGTCGCGCCGACCTGATCGCGGTGCCGAGCGCGTGGACGGGCGACTACGGCGGCTGGCTGCAGGAGTCCGAGGGGCTGTTCGCGCACGGGTTCGCGGCCAACACGATGAACCTCTGGTACGCGGTGGCCAAGACGAGCCAGGCGTACACGGTGGTGGCCAACCCGGTCGGCGGCGGCTGCTCGGGCTCCAGCGGCGTCTTCACGATCAACCCGGTCGACGCGCAGGCCCCGGTCGTGGCCACCACCGACGCGACGACCACCGTCAGCCTGGCGCTGCAGACGCTGGGGGATCCGGGCTGGTGGATGGACCAACGCCGCCTGGTCGCCGGCCGCCGGGCGGATCTCGCGGTTCCGTTGGTGCTGGCCACCGACTCCGACGCATTTCTCACCTGGCGGGATCGCCCCGGGTATGACCTGTCCGCCTGGACCGCGTTCGCGCAGTAGAAAGGACCACACCGATGTCACGACACGTCAAGTCGATCCTCACGGCCGACGCGCAGCACGAGAGCGAGCTGGGCAGCATCCGTCGCCTCCACAAGGGCAACTTCCCGATCCTCGAGCGCGTCTCGATGAAGCGGCTGGTCCTGGAGCCCGGCGCGATCCGCGAGCCGCACTGGCACGCCAACGCCGACGAGCTGACCTACTGCGTCGCCGGGTCGGTGCTCGTCTCGATCCTCGACAACGCCGACGTCTTCTCGACGTTCACGATCGACGCCGGCGAGATGTTCCAGGCCGAGAGCGGGTCGCTGCACCACATCGAGAACGTGGGCGACGTCGCGGCCGAGCTGATCCTGGTGTTCTCCAGCGAGGCGCCCGAGGACTTCTCGCTGCACGGCGCGTTCGGGGCCATGAGCGACGCGGTGCTCGGCAACGCCTACGGCCTGCCCGCCGCGGACTTCGCGCGCCTGCCCCGCGACACCGGCTCACCCGATCTGGTGGCCGGAGTCGGCGATCCGGTGATCCCCGACCGCGCCGGCTTCGCCGATCCGCACAAGTTCGCCGTCGAGGCGTCGCAGCCGCCGCTGGACTACCCGTTCGGCAACGCGCGCCTGGCCCGCGTGGGCGCGTGGCCCGCGCTGCGCCACCTGTCGATGTACTCGCTGCGCATCGAGACGACCGGCATGCGCGAGCCGCACTGGCATCCGGAGACCGCCGAGCTCGGGTACGTCCGCCAGGGCCGGGCGCGCATGAGCATCCTCGATCCCGACGGCAGCGTCGACACCTACGTCCTGCAGCCCGGCGACGTGTACTTCGTCCCGCGCGCCTACCCGCACCAGATCGAGGTCATCGGCGACGAGCCGATCCACTTCCTGATCTTCTTCGACCAGAACACGCCCGGCGACATCGGCTTCCGCGCGTCGGCATCGGCCTTCTCGCCCCGCGTGCTGGCCTCGGTGTTCGGCGTCGACCTGGACACGCTGCCGACGTTCCCGTTCACGCCGATCGACCCGCTGATCGTCGCGCGCGAGAACCCGGTCGATCCCGTCAGCGAATAGAGACGACGACCGGGCGGTCGCTCATCAGGTGGCGCACGGAGCCCAGCGCCTCCAGGCACTCGCGGGCGCGCTCGCGCGACGTCTCCGGGCAGTCGGCATCGGCGGCGAGGTCCTGGTGGAGATGTTCGGGCACGTCGATCCAGCCCAGCGCCCCGGCGCGCCACAGATGGACGGAGGCCGCCTGGCTGAGCACGAGGCAGATGTACTCCAGGAATTCCGTTTCCATGTCGGTGACCCTAACGCCGAACGGGACTCCCGCGTACCAGATTCGTCAGAGGCCAGACACTGGCGGACGAGTGCGCGTGGTCAGCGCTGCAACTCGTCCAGCACGGCCAGGGCGCCACGCGCCCGCGCGCGCACGAACGCGGCCCGGGGCTCGCTGGCGTCCTCGAGGAAGCCGTCGATCGCGGTGACGAGGTCGGCCAGCGCATCGGTCAGCCGCAGCGCCCGCCCGCTGGCCTCGTCGTCAGCGTGGGCCAGGGCGGCCAGCGCGAGCCCGTCGACCGTCGCGCTCAGCCGCACCCGACAGGCGCCGACGTGCTCCACGTTCGCGCGATCGAAAGAGGTCAGTTCGCGGATCAGCGCCGCGGCAGCAGGTTCCACATCTCGCGATACGTCCGTCATCCGTTCGGGCGATCACGTACCCGCCAAACGTCTCGTCCAGCCCTCGGTGGTCTGGGTGTTGACCGCTCACCGACGGTCGACGGTGGTGACCTGGCCGCGTTCGAGGCGCGCGGAGCCTTCTGGGTCGTGCGTCGGCACCAAGATGACCGGCCGCTGCGTGCACAGCGCGCGCACCCTCGCGGTGCTGTCGCGATGTGCCTTGGCGTTCTGCGCGACGCCATCGATGCGCCCCTCGAGCAGCGCGCGCTCGACGTACGTGGCGTCGCCGGCGAGGAAGACGATGTGGTCGGGCAGCTCGACGGCGACGGAGAGGTGGCCGTCGGTGTGGCCGGGCGTCGGGAGCGCTCGCACGCGCCCGTCCTCCGTCAGCGCGATCGACGCGTCGAAGGTCTCCCACGGTGAACCGGAGAACGTCAGTCGCGTCGGGTTGAACCACGAGGGATAGAACCGCGCGAAGTACGCGTTCGCCGGCCCCAGTCGTCCGAGTGCCAGCGCCGCCTCCTGCGCGGAGACGAGGATCTCGACGCCCTCGAAGTGCGCCAGTCCGCCGACGTGGTCTCCGTGCATGTGCGTCAGCACCAGCTTCGACACCGCTTGGGGGTCATAGCCCAGACGGCGGAGCTGGGGGCCGACCTCCTCGCCCGCGGCCTGCCTCTGACGGTCACACGTGCGCGCGATGACATGCCAGGCCGGTGTGTGCTCCCGGTGTCTGGCGTCCCCGCCGGCATCGACGACGATCACGCCCTCGGGGTGATCGATCACGTAGCAACTGATCGGGAGCTGCGGCGTCCAGGTCCGGTCGCCCAGCACGTCGAGGACCCGTGTCTCCCTGCGCTCGTACCGCGGTTCGACCTGCCGGCGCTTGATCTGCACGTCGCCGGTCCGCACCGCACGAACCGTGATCGGGCCAGCGCTGCGCGTGTCGGCGATCGAGGTCATGGGGAGGACGGGACTGAGGCGGCTAGGAGCTGCCGTAGGTCGCTGGCCGGAGATTCTGGCGGCCTTCGGCGATCTCCGCGCTGAGACGCTCGGCGATCTGGGAACCCTCCCGGCGAACACGCGCAAGCTCCGCGGTCTCGGTGAGGAGCGCGCGCAACGCGAAGGATGCGATGTCATCCGCGCGCTGCGTCGCCTGGGCGGGCCCCTCGCCGTGGTGGGTGGTGATCGTCATCTGGTGCAGCCCCGTGATCGCCTGGCGGGCGAAGAGCGGGTCCACGCGGATGAACTCGCCGCGTTCGACGCCCTGTCGCACGATCTCGGTGACGCAGTCGCGGAGCTCCGCGAGTTGGTCGGACCAGCGCGCGAAGAGCGGGTCGTCGATGATGTCGCCGACCTGCAACCCACGCATGTCGTAGGGCGACGTGGCCAGGAAGATCGTGTCGCTGTAGACGTAGCCGTACAGGCGGGTCGACGCGGGCTGGTCACGTTCGGCGAGCGCCCGGATGGGAGCGACGACTCCGGCGAGGCTGTGCTCCAACAGCGCTTCGGCGATCTCGGCCTTCGACGCGAAGTGATGGAACAGGGATGGCTGGCGGATCCCGACGGCGTCCGAGATCTCTCTGGTGCGGGTGCCCGAGTAGCCCTTGTGGGCGAAGAGGTCCGCCGCGGCTCCGAGGATGCGCTCCCGTGTGTCGGTGGTTGTGGGTGGCGCCATCGGTGGATCGTACGAATGCGGTCGGAGACCGGTTGGAGTTGACAGGCGGCGCCGGTCGCGGTTAACTCGTCCGGCCTATCAATGTATAGGCCAGATCCGAACGCCATACATCGATTAATGACCTCGATTCACGTCGACAACAGCCATCAGCGCGCCATGGAGAGCGCCGCCGAACCACCGTTCGCCGCGGAGCTCGCCGACGTCTGGGGGCAGTCATGGGGTGCAACCGACGAGGTAGGGCGGCTGCGCCGCGTGCTCGTCAGGGAGCCCGGCGGGGAGCTCGGCGTCGTGCGGGCGGATGCTTGGAGCGAGCGTGACCAGGCGCTCGTCGACCCCGAGGGCCGGTGGTACTGGACCGATCGGGTCCCTCCGGACCTGGATGTGGTCCGCGGGCAGCATCAGGGCCTGGTGGATGCACTGCGCGGTGCGGGTGTGACCGTCGACGTCGCGCCTGCGATGGGCGGCGGGTTCACCAAGGCGATCTACACGCGCGACCCGCTGGTCGTCACGCCGCACGGCGCGATCATCGGTCGGATGGGGGTTCGGATGCGTCGAGGCGAGGAGCCCGACGTGTCGCGCTTCGTCGCCGGCCTGGGGATGCCGATCGTCGGGACGATCACGGGGACGGGCACGCTCGAGGGCGGCTCGTACTGCAAGTTGCGGCCCGACCTGCACGTGTTGGGGACGTCGATCCGCTGCAACACGGAAGGCGCCGCGCAGCTCAAGGCGTTGCTCGCGCTGATGGACGTGAGCCTCCTGGTCGTGCCGTTGCCGGGATGGTCGATCCACATCGATCTCCACCTGGCGCTGGTTGCGCCCGATCGTGCGCTCGTCGACGCCGAGCGTCTCCCGTACGACTTCCTCCAGTTCCTTCTCGATCAGGGCTTCGAGCTGATCGAGGCCGATCCGTCTGAGCCGTGGGGGCTGAACCTGCTCTGCCTGGAGCCTGGGCGTGTGCTGATGGCCGGCGGGACGCCGCGCACGGCCCAGCGCCTGAGCGACCGCGGGATCGACGTCGTGACGGTCGCCTACGACGAGATCCAGAAGAACGGCGGAGGCGTGCACTGCTCGACGATGGAGCTCGTGCGCGACAGCGCCAGCTGATGCCGACCCCGGAGATGGCGATGCCCACCTGGACGTACTACACCGAGCCGCAGTTCGTCCAGATCGACGGGCTCCGCACCGCCTACCGCCGCAGCGGCACCGGGGAGCCGATCCTGTTCCTGCACGGTGGCGGGCTCACGCGGTTGTGGCTGCCGTTCCTGGCCGAACTGGCTGCCGGCCACGACGTCGTCGCGCCTGAGCATCCGGGCTTCGGTGACACCCCGATGCCCGCGCATCTCGCGGGCTTCGACGATCTGGTGTTGCACTACGACAGCCTGCTCGACGCGCTCGGCCTGCACGAGGTCCACCTCGTCGGCCACTCGCTCGGTGGCTGGATCGCCGCCGAGCTTGCCGTCTTCTACCCGCGCCGCTTCAAGAGCCTGACGCTGGTCACGGCCTCCGGCGTCCACGTGTCCGGGGTGCCCAGCATCGACACCTTCCGCATGAGCCCCGAGGAGCTGCAGGACGCGCTGTTCAACGGCCGCGGCGATCGCCACGCCGAGCTCTTCGAGCAGGACCAGACCGAGGATGGGCTGGTCAACGCGTTCGCCGCGCGGGCGACCACCGCCCTGCTGGCCTGGAATCCGCGCTACGACCGCAAGCTCGATCGGCGGCTGGCCCGCGTGACCGCACCGACGCTCGTCCTCGGAGCAGAGGACGATCGCATCACGCCGACCCCGACGGCAGCCCGCTTCGCCGAGCTGATCCCGGGCAGTCGCCTGCACACGGTGCCTGGCCGGCCCGGCGAACCGTCGGGTCACCTGCTCCACGTCGAACAGCCGCAGGCCGTGGCGCGACTGATCGCCGACCACGTCGCCGCGAACGCGTGACCACCGTGATCCGAACGACCGGAAAGCCCTGATGCACGACATCGATTTCTACGTGCTCCTGGACGGCGCCTACCCACAGGTGCCCTACGCCGGGAAGCGCAAGTCCAACTACGTCAACCTGCCCAACGAGCTCTACGACCCCGTCCACGGCCAGCGCGTGCTCGATGACCTCCTGGAGACGCTGGCGGCGGTCGAGGAGCTCGGCTTCGACGGGGCGATGATGAGCGAGCAGCACGGCGGCCCAATCGGCGTGCTGGGCAATCCGCTGCTTGCCGGCGCGTGGCTGGCGGCGCGCACGCGGCGCATCCGCATCGCGGTCGTCGGGGCGATCATTAACGACTACCTCACGCCGGTCCGGATGGCCGAGGAGATCGCGACGGTCGACACCATGGCGCGCGGCCGGCTCGACGTCGGCCTGCCGGTCGGTCACGGCATGCAGTACCACTCGACGGGGGTCATGAACCCCGCCCATGCGCGGGCGCGTTATCGCGAGGCCCACGACCTGCTCATCAAGGCGATGACGGCGCCGGGGCCGTTCGAGTGGCACGGCGAGTACTTCCAGATTCCCTACGTGAACCTGTGGCCCAAGCCGCTGCAGCAGCCCCACCCGCCGATCTTCATTCCCGGCGGCGGGTCGGCCGAGACCCTCGAGCTGGTGGCCAGACATCGGTACGTGTACCAGTCGGTGCTGAGCCCACGCCCGGCACTGCTGAAGACCTACCAACGGCTGCGGGAGCTGTGCGAGGCCAACGGCTATACGGCTGACCCCAAGCAGATGGCCCAGGTGATCGAGGTGCATGTCGCGGAGACCGACAAGCAGGCGCGGCTGGAGTCCGAAGCGCACTCGCTGTGGCAGTTCCAGAACTTCTACCGCTCGCCGATGCACGACAACTTCCCGCCCGGCTACACCAGCGCGCAGTCGATGGCGGCGATGGCGGGTGGCGGCTACCGGTCGACGCCGCTCAGCGAGCTGACCTACGACGACCTGGTGGCCAATGGCTGGGCGGTCTCGGGATCGCCTGAGACCGTCGCCTCGCAGCTGCGCGAGTCGCTGGAGGAGTCGGGCGCCGGCCGCGTGATCCTCGTCTTCAACGTCGGGACCAAGCCTCGGTGGATGACGATGAAGAGCCTGACGATGTTCGCCGAGGAGGTCATGCCGAAGCTGCGCCCGGGCGGCGTTCCGGCCTGGCGCGACCGGACGCTGGCCGGATACGAGACGAACACCGAGTACGGCGCGCGCAGGCCCGTCGGCGGCCCGGTGCCCACCGCTGCCGGGATCGTCGAGGGCGGCCTCGTCGACGTCACCCAGGCCCACGTCCAGGAACTGCGCACCGCGGTCGAGTCCTGGCCCGCTTCCACCCCCAAGCAGGAGAACTGACATGACACCTGACGAGATCCATGCCCACGACCGGCTGTTCATCGGCGGGACCTGGGTCGAGCCCTCGACGGCGGAGCGCATCGCGGTCACCGATCCCGCCACCGAGGCGTTGATCGGACGTGTCCCCGCCGGCCAGCAGGAGGATGTCGATCGCGCGGTCGCGGCCGCTCGAGCGGCGCTGGGGGTTTGGTCGGCCACGTCTCCGGCAGAGCGCGCTGTCGTGCTGCGTCGGATCGCCGACGGCCTGGACGCCCGCAAGCAGGAGATGGCCGAGCTGGTCACGCGTGAGCTGGGAATGCCGCTGCACACCACGCAGCCGGTGCAGGTCGACTGGTCGATCGAGACGTTGCGTGTGGAAGCGGACAACCTCGAAGCGTTCTCCTGGCGCGAGCCGCTCGACGGCTACGTGGTGGTGCAGGAACCGCGCGGGGTGATCGCGGCGGTCACGCCGTGGAACTTCCCGCTGGACCAGGTCATCTCGAAGATGTCTCCGGCGCTGGCGGCGGGCTGCACGGTGGTGCTGAAGCCCTCCGAGATCGCGCCGCTGTGCACGTTCCTGCTCGCCGAGGTGCTCGCGGAGAGCGGCCTTCCGGCTGGAGCCTTCAACATCGTCACCGGCACCGGTCCCGTCGCCGGCGAGGCGCTGGTGGGACATCCGGACGTCGACATGATCTCGTTCACCGGCTCCGTCCGGGCCGGGCGCCGGGTCGCCGAGCTCGCATCGCGCAACGTCAAGCCGGTGACGCTCGAACTGGGCGGCAAGTCCGCGAACATCATCCTCGACGACGCCGACCTCGAGGCGGCGGTCGCCCACGGCGTCGCCGACTGCTACCTGAACTCGGGGCAGACGTGCAACGCGCTGACCCGGATGCTGGTCTCCCGCGATCGCCTCGCAGAGGCCGAGCAGATCGCCGCCAAGGTGGCCGACACGTTCACGCCAGGAGATCCCTTCGCGGCTGAGACGAAGATCGGGCCGTTGATCTCCGAGACGCAACGCGAGCGGGTCCGTGGCTACATCCGCACCGGGGTGGAGGAGGGCGCCAAGCTGGTGACCGGAGGCGAGGAAGCTCCGGACGGCCTCGACCGCGGCCACTTCGTGCGACCCACGGTGTTCTCGGAGGTCAGCCCGGAGATGACGATCGCCCAGGAGGAGATCTTCGGCCCGGTGCTGGTCATCCTGCCCTTCGAGGACGAAGCCGATGCCGTCCGGATCGCCAACGGCACGCCGTACGGCCTGGCCGGCGCGGTCTGGACCGAGGATCCCGAGCGTGCCGAACGGGTGGCCGGTCGGCTGCTCGCCGGCCAGGTCTACATCAACGGCGCCGCCTTCAACGCCCAAGCGCCGTTCGGCGGCTACAAGCAGAGCGGCTACGGCCGCGAGCACGGACCGCACGCGATCCACGAGTTCCTGCAGGCCAAGGCACTGGTCTTCAACCCCGACGGTCACTTCGCCGTCCAGTCCGTGATGGGCGTCAAGTGAGCGCGCCGTCTGACGAAGGAGCACACATGAGTCTGATCGAGTCGTCGCGGACCGCGCGGACGGTGGCGAGGGCTGAGCCGGTCGGCAGCCTGTTGCGCAACGCGCAGCTGACCGCGCAGATGGACGCGCTCTACGAAGGCGTCCGCACCAAGGCCCGGCCGCTGGTCGTCGTGGAGCGCGCAGAGCGCATCGCCGAGCTGAACCGCTTGGCGGACGAGGCGGTCCGAGGCCTGGTGCAGCGGCAGATCGACGCCGGCCTGGACGTCGTGACCGACGGCGAGCAGCGGCGAAGCACGTTCATCGGCAGCTTCTACGACGCCGTCGAGGGCCTGGGGGAGCCGCAGGGCTCGCAGGAGGTCCTCGACGAGAACGGCGAGGTCGTCTACGACGCGTTCGGCGAGCCCGAGTTCGTCGAGCGCATCCGCAAGGCGTACGCGCCGGCGGCCGAGGAGGCGACGTACCTGCGTTCGCTGACGCCCCATCCTTTCAAGATCACGATCCCGGCTCCGTCGTACTTCCTGACGGACTTCATCGTCCTCTCGGGCGGCGCCTACGGCGGCCATGCGGAGTTCCTCGAGGACGTCGTCGAGGTCCAACGTCGCATCGTGGCCGAGACGATCGCGGCCGGGGCGCGCTGGATCCAGTTCGACTTCCCGATCTACCCCGCCCTGGTGGCGGAGTCTTTCAGCGCGTTCGGGTCGATGCTCGACGCGGCCCGCGCCGAGGGCGAGACGATCGAGTCGCTGCTGGACAAGGCTCTCCTCGCGGATGCTGCGGTGACCGCGGACATCCCCGACGACGTCACCGTCGCGCTGCACGTGTGCCGGGGGAACTTCGAAGGCGGCTTCTGGAGTGGCTCGCTGGCCCCGATCGCGGAGCGCATCTTCAACGAGCTGCCCCACGACCGGTTCCTGTTCGAGTGGGAGGACCTTGGACGCGACGGCGACTACTCGCCGATCAAGCACGTCCCCAAGGACCGAGTCATGGCCATGGGCGTCGTCTCGACCAAGACCCCCGAGCTCGAGGACGAGGACGACGTGATCCGCCGCATCGAGGCGGCCGCCGAACACCTGCCGATCGAGCAGCTCGCGATCTCGCCCCAGTGCGGCTTCGCGAGCATCTACGGCGACCACCTGGTCAGTGCCGAGGAAGCGCAATGGCGCAAGCTCGAGTTGATCGGGCGCGTCGCCGATCGCGTCTGGGGGCGTTGAGTCACACGGCTGAGTCACCAAGGGCCGCGGCCCTGTCGGTCACGGTGTCCGACGCGGCCTCCGTCAGGAGCGGCGGATGTCGGCGTCGCGGTTGCTGGTCTGCTCGAGGTAGGGGAAGCGCTCCACGGTGGCGCGGATCTGCTTGATGCGCTTGCCGAAATCGCCCCAGTGGAGGACGACCTCGGTGCCGATCTCCGCGTGCTCGATGTCGATGACGCACTGGGAGATCATCTGGCGGTAGAAGTAGCTGTAGACGGCCGCCGACGAGATCCCGACCTGTGCGCCATCCTTGGTCACCAGGTCGGCGTGGCCGCCGGCGGGCGACTGGGGGGCGCACGGGAACTCGATGTACTTGTACTCGTCGCCGGGTTGGAAGTGCGAAGCGAACGTGTCCATCACGTCTTCGGCGTTCCAGCGCAGGATCACGGTCTTGCGCCGGGGCGACTGCGCGTCGGCCTCGACGGCGGCGCGTCCCATGAAGTCGTGATCGAACCTGGCCATCCACGCCCAGTTGAGCTCGGCTGGGGTGCGCAGCCGTGCGCGCACGTCGCTGGGATCGATGCTGCCCGTGAACTCGTCGGTCAGGCCGAGTGCGAACTCGCTGCTCATGAACGCGTCGTCGGTGAAGACGGACGGGAGGAAGTGGAACATCATCTGCGGGAATCCGCCCTCCGTATGGTTGACCGCGTACGTGCGATACCCCAGGCGGGTGATGCCGAACTCCTGTCCGGCTCGGTAGACGGCGTCGTAGACCGCCGGACCATCGGCGTAGGCGCCGCGGATCTCGAACGCGAGCCCGCCCGTCATCCCGATGCGCGACAGTTCGAGGTCGATCTCCGTCTCGACGCCCGCGAGCTGGATCGCCTGTACGCCGAGGAATCGCAGATCGCGGACGCTCGCGCCGGCCAGCTTCTCGAGCACCTCAACGGACCTGGGCCCTGCCACCTGCAGGATGAAGTTGTCGCGAAAGGACATGTCGACGTCCAGGCCGTCGGTCCCGGCGGTGCTCATCACGTAGCCCGGCCACGGCAGGGCCGCGAGTTGGCGGAAAGACTGCTCGCTGTCTCGGACCGCGAGGCCGTGGCTGACGATCAGCCCGTCCTCGTCGGTCATGACCAGGTGCTTGGAGGACCCGATCGCCCAGGTGTGGACGTTGTTGATCGCCAGGCGTGAGAGGAACTCCTGCGCACCGGGGCCGCTGTAGGTGAACTCCATCGGGCCGCTGAGGTTGATCGCGAGGTAGCAGCCGGTCTTCCAGGACATCGACTCGTCCTTCCAGCCGTCGCCCTCCCAGACCTGGAGGTACCCGAGGTCGTTGACGTACGTGCGCACGTCCGGGTACCCAGGCACGGCGCCGATGGGGGGAAACGGCTCGGGCTCGCTCACGTGGCAACTCTCTCGCTTCGGGGGTGCGACCGATAGTCGTGTTGATCGGTCCGACTATGGGGTACGCTAACACCACTGGTACGGTCGTACCAGTGGAGTGCGGGCAATCAGACCCAGGAAGAGAGATGAGCGTGTCCTGTCCCGTCGCGCACGACTTCGACCCCTTCGGTGCGGTGTATCTGGAGGACCCTTACCGCGAGTTCGCCGCCCTTCGGGAGGCGGCTCCCGTGCACTACAGCCCGGAGCTCGACATGTGGCTGGTCACGCGCCACTCCGACATCGAGGCGGTCTTCAAGGACCCCGGCTCGTTCTCGGCGTCGATCGCCCTGTCTCCCTTGTGGCCGCTGGCGTCGGAGGCGCAACGGATCTGGACCCAACGCCTCGGTGCGCTCCCCGTGATGTCCAACTGCGACCCGCCGACGCACACGCGCATCCGTCGCCACAACATGGCCACGTTCTCGGCGCGAAGGGTCGAGGCGCTGGAGCCGCGGGTGCGCCAGCTGGCCACCGAGCTGATCGCCTCGCTCCCTCGCGACGGACGGTTCGACCTGGTTCCTCACCTGACGTTCCCGTTGCCGGGGCTGACGATCTTCACCCTGCTCGGATTCCCCGAAGAGGACCACGCCCAGCTGAAGGCGTGGTCGGACGATCGGCTCTACCTCGTGTGGGGTCGGCTCGGCGAGGCCGACCAGATCGACGTCGTGACGCGCCTGATGGACTTCTGGGAGTACTGCGTGCGGCACGTCGAGCGTCGGCTCGACGAGCCGACCGACGACTTCACGAGCGGGCTGCTGCGCGTGTACCGGGATGACGCGGCAGCGATCGATCTGCGCGAGATCGCCAGCGTGGTGTTCGGGCTGAGCTTCGCCGGCCACGAGACGACGACCAACCTCCTGAGCAACTGCATCCGTCAGCTGGTCGGGCGCCGGTCGATCTGGTCGCAGTTGGAGCGGGAGCCGAACCTGGTCGCCTCCGCGATCGAAGAGGTGCTGCGTTTCGACAGCTCGGTGATCTGCTGGCGCAGGCGCGCGATCCGTGACGTGCGCGTCGGCGGTGTGGAGATTCCCGCCGAAGCGCGCCTGCTCCTGCTGCTCGGCGCCGCCAATCACGATCCGCGGGCCTTCGAGGGTCCGACCGAGTTCCGCCTCGACCGGCCGAACGCGACGCGCCATCTGTCCTTCGGCCGCGGGATCCACTTCTGCCTCGGCGCACCGCTGGCGCGGATGCAGGCCCAGATCGTCATCGAGCAGTTGCTGGCGCAGCGTCCCGGTCTGCGGATCGCCGAGGATCAGCCGTTGGCGTTCCCCGCGAACGTCTCGTTCCGCGGGCCCAAGCAGCTGTTCGCGCAATCGGGGGCCGTCGCGGCCGTCGGCTGAGTCAGCCGACGATCTGGCGCATCACGGCGGTGACCTCGTCGAGCGACAGCGGCTGGCTGCTGACGAGAGCGTGCTGGATGTAGCCGAAGGCGGCGTAGACGGCGGCGCGCGCTCGGATCGGGCCCACGCGGGGCTCGAGTGCGCCGATCCAGGCGGTGGCCCACGCGTCGGAGAGCTCGCGGAACGTCTCGCGACGCGCGGCCGAGGCAAACGTCTCGATCGTCACGACGGACGCTTCGCGGTTCTGCAGCCAATCGGCGATGAGCTTTGCGAGCATGGCGCCGAGGTCTGTGTCGTCGTCGAGCTCGGCGAAGTGCTCGTCCATGGCATCGAGGTCCCGGCGGACGATCTCCTCGAGGGCGGCGCGGCGGAGCTCGTCGAGCGAGGCGAAGTAGTACGTGGTTGCGGCAAGCGGAACGCCGGCGGCGGCGGCCACCCGCCGGTGGGATGTCGCCTCTAGGCCCTGTTCGGCGATCACCGTGATCGCCGCCGCCACGATCGTGGCCCGCCGTTCGAGTCCGTGCGGCAGTCGCGTGGTCGCGCTCATGGCGACCAATGTAGCCCACGTGCAGGTCGTCCTTGGGCTGAACGAACGTACCAGAGCGCGGCTCAAAGTGGTCTTGTGCAGGTGAACCTGGACGGTCGTTCCAGTCCTTGCTAGGGTCCTGCACGAACGTACGGATTCGAACGATGTCGGTCGATAAACGAACGAATGGGGAGTCATGTTGCATCGGTTGCGTGCAGGACAGGTGGCGCGCCACGCCCTCTGTGCAGCGGCGCTGGTGCCCGGGGTGCTGCTCGCCACCGGTTGCGGCAGCTCGGGCTCAGGCTCGACCGCCACCACGGCGGGCACGGCGTCCTCCGGCACCACCTCGAGCGATAAGCCGGCGAAGATCGCCTACCTCGCGTACACGATCGCCGACTACCAGACGGCGATGGTCGATGGCATGAAGGAGAAGGTCGGCCCCGGGGGTGGGGGCGTCACGACGTTCAACGCCCAGTTCGATCCTTCCAAGCAGACGCAGCAGTGCCAGGACGCCGTCACCAGCGGGCGCTACAGCGCAATCGTCATCGCTCCGGTGACGCCGGCGACCGCCGTTCCGTGCGCCACCGCGGCGGACGCCGCCGGTGTGCCGGTGATCAACCTCGAGTTCCCGATCGGCAAGGACATCGACGCGGTCGATCCCACGGTGCCCGGCAACGTCAAGTCGATCGTCACGCAGCCCTCGACCAACTCGAAGGCGATCGCCGATCTCGTCAAGGAGGCCTGTGCCGGGATCGATCCATGCGAGGTGGTGAGCGAGGTCGCGACGGCCAACGACCCGCTGACCAACGACGCCGCCGATGAGGTGGCCAAGGTCCCGGGGGTCAAGGTCGTGCAGCGCATCGCGACGCAGTACGACCCGTCCGTGCTGTCCAAGTCGCTGGCGGATGCGCTCAGCGCGCATCCGGATCTCGACGTCGTCGTCGCCGCCGCGGACTTCGGCGCGCTGGCCGTGGTGCCGGTCCTCAAGCAGGCCGGCAAGCTGGACTCGATCAAGCTGCTGGGCAACGGCGCCAGCCGCAGCGGTGTCGAGGGCGTCAAGGACGGCACGCTCTTCGGCACGATCGGCTCATGGCCGCTGCAGATGGGGCAGCTGGCCGGCGCCGCCGCCGTCGAGGCGGTGAACGGCAAGACGCCGACGCCCGCCGGTGTCAACGCCTATGACATCGACAAGCCGCTGGTGATCACGAAGCCCAACGTCGATCAGATGAAGCCCGAGTGGGGAGCGGCGGGCTAGCCATGTCGACGCTCGATCTCTCCGTCGCGGCGCTACGCCGTCCACTGCTCGTGCATCAGGCCGGGGCGTGGGGCGCGCCGGAGTACACCAACTGGGTCGAGGAGCAGCTCTCCTGGAAGGAGAGCTGCTACATCGGCGACTGGTCCTTCCTGCCCGCGATGCGCTATCGCGGACCGGAGGTGCTGAAGCTCTTCTCCGATGTGTCGGTGAACACGATGGAGAACTTCGCCATCGGCCAGTCCAAGCACATCGTGCAGTGCAACGCCGACGGCAAGCTGATCGAGGAGGGCATCCTCAGCCGGTTCGGCGAAGAGGAGGTGGTCGCCTACAGCACGCACTGGGCCGACTACGCGCGGCGTCAGGGCGCCTACGACGTCGACGAGCCCGAGCACCTGGACCTGGCGATCTACCACGTGCAGGGGCCCAACTCGGTCCATCTGATGGAGCGTGTCGTGGGCGAGAGCCTGCGCGACCTGAAGTTCATGCGCTTTCGGACGGTCACCATCGCGGGGCACGAGGTCATCGCGCTGCGCCAGGGCATGACCGGCGAGCTCGGCTTCGAGTTGCAGGTCGCCCGCGAGCACGGTGCTGAGGTCTACAACGCGATCCTGGAAGTCGGGCAGGAGTACGACATCAAGCAGATGGGCGGCCGCGTCGGGATGGTCAACCATCTCGAGGCCAGCTATCCGACACACACGCTGGACTACATGCCAGCGATGTTCAGTGGGCCCGAGGTCGCCTACCTCGAGGAGCTCCTGGCCGCTGACGACCTCTTCCTGCAGTACTGGGGACGCATCGCCGGCAGCTACGAGTCCGACGACATCCGTGACTGGTACCGCAGCCCGGTCGAGCTGGGCTGGGGTCGCAACATCAAGTTCGACCACGAGTTCATCGGGCGCGAAGCGCTCGTGGCCGAGGTGGAGGCCCCGCGGCGGACGCTGGCCACGCTCGTGTGGAACTCCGAGGACGTGATCGACCTGTTCGGCTCGTTCTTCCGCTCGGGCGGCACGCTCCCCGACTTCATGGAGATGCCCCAGGAGCCGCGCGGCTTCATGTACACCGACAAGGTCGTCAAGGACGGCGAGGTCGTCGGGATCACCAGCTCACGGGGCTACAGCGCCTACTTCCGCGAGATGATCTCGTTGTGCGTGCTGGACGTCGCGCACAACGTGCCCGGGACGGAGGTGACCGTGGTGTGGGGCAACCCGGGCACGGCACAGCTCGAGATCCGCGCGACGGTGCAGGCCACGCCCTACAAGGAGAACCGGTCGCGCATCGACCTGTCGACGCTGCCGGTCGACCCGCGTCTGGCGGCGTCGCGATGACGACCACACGTGCGCTGCCGGCGCGCGCCGACGTCGTCGTCATCGGGGCCGGGCTGTCAGGCCTGACCGCGGCCCGTGACCTGGTGCGGGCCGGCGTCGAGGACGTCGTCGTCGTCGAGGCCCGAGACCGCGTCGGGGGTCGCGTCTACGAGCTCGTGCGCCCCAACGGCCGCACGCTGATGATGGGCGGGGAGTTCACCGGCGAGGCGCAGGCGGGCCTGTGGGCGCTCGCGGCGGAGTACGGCATCGACGTGGAGCCGATGCCGCCGTTCGCCGACCTCGAGAACATGGGCAGGTTCGTGCGCATCTTCGACGGACAGCGGTTCGTCGAGGACTGGCCGCTGGCCTCCGACCCGCAAGCGCAGGAGGCGTTCGGCGCGGCGGTCGCGGCCGTCGACGCGCTGGCGGCCCGCATCCCGGCCGACGAGCCGTGGACCGCGCCCGATGCAGTCGAGCTGGATCGCGTGTCCATCGGAGACTGGCTGGACGCGAACCTGGTCAACCCGGCGGCCCGGGCAGCGTTCGAGGCGGAGATCGGGAGCTTCGGCGACCCGTACGAAACGTCGATGTTCTACCTCGCGTGGTTTCTGGCCTGCTACGGCGGCTGGGAGGCGCACGGGGCGGTCTGGACCGGACGGTTCGTGCAGGGCAGCTCGGCCATCGTCGCGGCGCTGGCCGGGGAGCTCGGCCAGCGCGTGCACCTGCAGGCGCCGGTCCGCACGATCCTGCGTGACGACGAACGCATCACCGTCCGCACCGATCGCGGATCGGTGCAGTGCGGGGCGGTGATCGTGGCCATGGAGCCGGGACAGGCGGGCAAGATCGACTTCGAGCCCGCGCTCCCGGCCGACCGCGATCGGCTCCAGGCACGCTGGCAGGCCGGCCACGGGGCCAAGATCTTCGCGATCTACGACACGCCGTGGTGGCGAGAGGACGGACTGGCCGGGGTTGCGTCAGGGCTGACGCCGCTGCCGCTGGCGCTGGACCTGTCGCCCAGCGAGGGCGACGAGGGCGTTCTGTGCGCGCTGTTCTTCGGCAGCGGGCCGACGCTCGCGCGCTACGGCCGGGACCTCTCCAGCGAAGAGGCCACGCGCGCGTTGACGCTCGACGTGCTGGAGCGGTACTTCGGTCCCAAGGCCCGCCAGCCGAAGGAGTTCTATGTCAGCAACTGGGAGGGCGACCCCTGGTCACGCGGCTGCGGCGGCCAGGTGCCGACGGGAACGCTGAGCACCGTCGGGGCAACACTGCGGCGTCCCATCGGTCGCATCGTGTTCGCCGGTGCGGAGACCGGCGCGACCGACTTCATGGAGGGCGCGGTGACCTCGGGTCAGCGCGCCGCGCGCGAAGCCAGGCAGTTGCTCGCTTGACGAGCCTGCGACGGCCGGCCGCGGGACCCAACCACGTGCTCGTCCACGCCGACTCGGCCGGTGGTCACTGATGCCGGCGCAGATCATCGATGGCGTGGCGGTGGCCGATCGGATTCGCTCCGAGGTGCGCGCGCAGATCGGTGAGATGGCCCACCCGCCCGGCTTGGCCACGATCCTGGTCGGCGACGATCCCGCGTCCGAGATCTACGTCGCGCGCAAGCGCCAGCTCTGCGTGGAGGTCGGGATGCGCGACCTGCATCGCCGGTTTTCGGGGAACGTCTCCGAAGCGCGGTTGGCCGATGAGATCGATCAGCTCAACCATGACCCGGATGTCACCGGCATCCTGCTGCAGCTGCCGTTGCCAGATCACCTCGACGCGCGCCGCATGATCGCGCTCATCGACCCCGACAAGGACGTCGACGGGCTGACGTCCGAGAGCGCCGGCCGTCTGGCCCTGGGCCAGCCAGGCCTGCGGCCGTGCACCCCCAGCGGCGTGATGGAGCTCCTGGATGCCTACGGGGTCGAGGTCCGCGGCGCGGAGGCCGTCGTCGTCGGCCGGTCTGACCTGGTTGGCCGCCCGCAGGCGCACATGCTGCTCGAGCACGACGCCACGGTCACCAGCTGCCACAAGGGCACGATCGACCTTGCCCGGGCATGTCGCCGCGCGGACATCCTCGTGGTCGCCGCCGGCGTGCGCGGGCTCATCGGCGCCGACCACGTCAAGCCGGGGGCGACGGTCATCGACGTCGGCATCCACCGCACCTCCACCGGGCTGTGCGGCGATGTCGCGTTCGAGGCGGTCGCGGGCATCGCGGGACGGATCACGCCGGTCCCGGGCGGTGTGGGGCCGATGACGATCGCCATGCTCCTCGCCAACACGCTCGGGGCCGCGCGCCTCCAGCACGCCGAGCAGGCCGCCGGCGCGCGCTGATCGAGCACGGGGTGGACCGCTCGAAGTCCACGAGCGTGCTGCTCGATGTGCTGATGCGCGTCGTCGAGGATGGTCCGGTCTCCGTGGTCGACGTCGCGTCGCCGGCGCATCTGCGTTGGCGTGGCGCGCAGGAGATGCTCGACGCCCTGCACCGCCGCCGGTTCGTGATCAAGGCCGGTGAACGCTACGTGGCGGGGCCGGCGCTGATCGAGCTGGCCCAGGTCGCCGAGCCCCTGATGTGGGACGCCGCGAGACGCGCGATGGACGGCGTCGCGAGACAGACCGGGGAGACGGTGGTGCTGCAGGCCCACCGCTCGGGCATGACCGTGATCGAGGAGCAGGTCGTGGCCACGACCCATCTCGTCCGTGTCCGACAGGTGATCGGCGCCCGTCACCGGTTGGAGGACACGGCCTCCGGCCGAGTGCTGCGCGCGTTCGCCGGACGCGACGGCGGCGGCGGAGCCGAGATCCGTCAGCGTGGTTACGCCACGACGAGCAACGGAGGCGAGCAGGGGGCCGACGCGCTTGCGGTACCGGTGCGGGGGCAGCGCACCGTCGTGCAGTGGTGCCTCGCCCTCCTGGTCCCCGCGCCGAGATCGCGGCGCCTCCTGGACCATCTCGGCGCGCTCACGCACGCGGCGGACGACATCGCGAAGGTTCTGGAGCTCTGAGCAACCTGAGCCAGGCTGGGTTTCACGGAGCCTTTGATCTGACCTCGAATGGAGGGCGACCCATCAGGACGCATCGCGAGCGCCTTGAGGTCGGCGTCATGACCCGCGCTATGGCGGTCGCCCTGCGATTGAGGCTGTGGCGCGCAACGAAGTCCGTGCGCAGCCTGAAGTGGAACAACTGAATACCTGCGACGCGTCCATCGCCGGCGAGTTCGTTCGTGATCTTCTCGACGGCCTGCCCGTTGCAGAATCCCAGGAGCGCGCGCTTCCGGGTGGTTGACGTGGACCGCTCCATCCCGCGGCGGAGGCCCGGTTCCTTCTCGAGGACGATGACGGCGATGCTCCCGACGCGTAGCCTCGCTGGGATGCTCGGCTTGCGCCTGCCGACCCCGACCCCGTTGGACACCGGGTTGGCCGTGGCCGCGGTAGCGGCGGTGCTGGGCGAGGTCGCCGTGCGCGGTGACGCCGCGATCGGTGCGGGTAGCGTCGCGCTGGCGCTGGCGATCGGCGCGCCGCTCCTGTGGCTGAGCCGCGCCCCGGTCGTCGTCCTTATCGTCGAGCTGGCTCTGATCGTCGTCTCGCTGGCCACGCTGGACACCCCGCGGGCCGCAGTGGGCATCGGGGTGGTGACCGTGTCCGCGGTCGCCTACTACGGCGACCGCCGCCGGTCGCTTGTGCTCGCGGTGGCGATGGCGCCCGTCGTGGCGGGCATCGTCGCAGTCAACGCCGCCGGCGAGGACGGCCTGGCGACGGAGATCGTCATCAACTCGCTGCTGGTGCTGGCCGCGGTCGCGCTGGGCGATGCCCTGCGGTCGCGGCGCACCGCGGTGGACGCCACGCGGGCGCGTGAGCGGCAGGAGCGCGACGCCGCCACGCGGCAGCTGGTCGACGGCGAGCGCCTGCGCCTGGCCCACGAACTGCACGACTCGATCGCGCACGCGCTGGTGGCCATCAACACCCGCGCGGGCGTCGCGGCGCACCTGCACGATCGCCGGCCCGGCGACGCGCTCGCCGCGCTGGAGGACATCAAGCACGCGTCGGCCGACGCGCTGAGCGACCTGCGCAGCACGCTCGGTCGGCTGCGCGATCCGGGCGGCGCGCCGCTGCGTCCGTCGACCCGCACGCTGCAGGACATCGAGCCGCTGGTCAAGCGCGCGCGCGCCGCCGGCCTGGACGTGCGCCTCGAGCAGTCCGGGGCGGCCGCGGATCTGGCGCCCGCCATCCAGCACGCCGGCTACCGGATCGTGCAGGAAAGCCTCACCAACGTGGTGCGCCACGCCCAGGCCACGGCCGCCGACGTGCGCGTGTCGCTCGACGACGAGACGCTGCGCATCGACGTCAGCGACGACGGCGAGCAGCCCAACGGCGCCGGGGATGGCTGGGGGCAGGGGCTGCGCGGGATGGCCGAGCGCGCCCGTGCGCTGGGCGGTCAATGTCAGGCGGGCCCGCGCGCCGGCGGCGGCTGGCTGGTTGCGGCGCGTCTGCCGCGCGTTCCGGAGAGTGAGTGATGGCGCCCATCCGTGTGCTGCTGGCCGACGACCAAGCGCTGGTGCGCGCCGGCTTCGGGTCGCTGCTGTCGGCCGAGGACGACATCGAGGTGGTGGGGGAGGCCACCGACGGCGCGGAGGCGGTCGAGCTGGCCGTTCGAACGCGGCCGGACGTCGTCCTGATGGACGTGCGCATGCCGGGCCTGGACGGGCTGGAGGCGACCCGCCGCGTGATCGCCACTCCGGGCCTGGGCGAGACTCGGGTCCTGGTGCTCACCACCTTCGACCTGGACGAGTACGTCTTCGGCGCGATCCGCAGCGGCGCGAGCGGGTTCCTGCTCAAGGGCATGGAGCCCCACGAGCTGATCACGGCGGTGCGCGTCGTGGCCGCTGGCGAGTCGCTGCTGGCGCCGACGGCCACCCGGCGGCTGATCGAGGCCTACGTGGCCCAGGTGGCCACGCCCGCGTCCGTGCCCGAGGCGATCGGCGACCTGACCGAGCGCGAGCGCGAGGTGCTGACGCTCGTGGCGGGGGGCCTGAGCAACGCCGAGATCTCCGAGGAGCTCGTGGTCAGCCCGTTGACCACGAAGTCCCATGTCTCGCGGATCCTGACCAAGCTCGGCGCGCGCGATCGCGTGCAGCTCGTGGTGCTCGCCTACGAGGGCGGCATCGTGGTCCCCGGGCGCCGCTGAGCCCCCGCGCGCTCCTCCTCACGGCGGAGCACAAGTGCGTCCTGCGGGCCGATGTGCGCACGGCCCGCCGTTCGTAGCGTCGCCGACATGACCTCGATCTCCCGCTTCGTGTTGGCCCATCGCCGGCTCGTCGTCCTCGCCTGGGTCGTCCTGGCGCTGGCCGGCGCGCTGACGGTGTCGTCCGCCACGTCGCGCCTGACCCACTCCTTCGCGACGCCCGGCAACCCGGGCTACGACACCAACACCGACATCCAGCAGCGCTTCGGCATCTCCGGCAACGAGCAGCCGACGATCGTCGTGCTGCACCTTCCCGCCGGGCAGACGATGCATGACGCGGCCGGTCGAGCGACGGCCGCCAAGGTGTTCGGGGCGATCCCGCGCGCCGGGCATGTCGCGGTCGCCGATTACGCCAACACCGCCAACCCGAAGCTCATCTCCGCTGATGGGCGGTCGACATGGGCGTTGGTGAACATGCCCAACCCGGACATCCCGTTGGGCAGCGGCGTGATGGACCGCATCCCGCAGGTGACGAAGGCCGTGGCGCCAGCGGGCGCGACGGTGAGCGTCACCGGCGTGGAGCAGTTGCAGACCGGTGGCGCCGGGAGCGGCCCGAGTGTGCTGGTGGAGACGCTGATCGGCATGGCCGGGGCGATCATCATCCTGGCCGTCGTCTACGGGTCCGCACTGGCCATCCTGCCGCTGCTGATGGCGATCCCGTCGATCCTCATCACCTTCCTGCTCGTCGGCGGCCTGACGCACCTGACCGACATCAGCTTCTTGCTCGAGTACCTGGTCGCCCTGATCGGGCTCGGCGTCGCCGTCGACTACTCCCTGCTGATCGTCACCCGCTGGCGCGAGGAACGCGAGAGCGGACTCGACAACGAGGACGCGATCGCCGCCGCGTTGGCCAGCGCGGGCCGGGCGGTGGTGCTGTCGGGCATCACCGTGGCCATCGGTCTGCTGTCGCTCATCGTCCTGCCGGTGCCGTTCCTGCGCAGCGTCGGCTACGGCGGCATGCTGATCCCGGTCGTCGCGCTGCTGGCGGCGATCACGCTCCTGCCGGTGACGCTGGCCGCGTGGGGGCCGGCGCTAGACCGCCATCGGATCCGGCGCGGCTCGGCCACGTTCAGCCGCGGCTGGGAGCGCTGGGGGAAGCTGATCGTGCGCCGGCGCTGGATCGCCGGCGCGGCCGGCCTGGCCGTCCTGCTCGCCCTCGCCATCCCGGCGCTGTCGATGAACACCGGCCAGCCCAGCGTCGGCGCCTATCCGGGCTCGACGGCGGCCGCCCGGGCCCTGAAGGGACTGAGCCAGGACGGCGTGCCGAACGCGGTGGTCTTCCCGATCCAGGTCCTCGCTCACGGCGGCGCCGAGGGCGCACGCCAGGTGGCCAAGATCGCCGACGCGACGCCGGGGGTCTACACGACCCTGGCGCCGGACAGCCCGTCATCGCGCATCGGCTCCGACGCGCTGGTCAGCGTCGTCCCCAGGGCCGAGGGCAACACCTCGGAGGGCAAGGCGACCGTCGACCGCCTGCGCACCGCGCTGAAGGACGTTCCCGGCGGGGTGCAGGTGGGCGGCAACACCGCGCAGGCACAGGACTTCAATAGCGCGGTCTACGGCAGCTTCCCGTTGATGCTCGTGATCATCGCGCTGATCACGTTCCTGCTGCTGGCCCGATCGCTGCGCTCCGTCGTCCTGGCGGCCAAGGCGGTCGTCCTGAACATCATCTCGCTGGGCGCCTCCTACGGGTTCCTCGTGCTGTTCTGGCAGGACGGGCACGGCTCGAGCCTCATCTACGGGGTTCCGGCCACCGGCGCGATCCGCGACTTCATCCCGATCATCGTCTTCGCGTTCCTGTTCGGCCTGTCGATGGACTACGAGGTGTTCGTGCTGGCCCGCATGCGGGAGGAGTACGACGCGGTGGGCACCACCGAAGGCGCGGTGGTGCGGGGCCTGGCCCGCACCGGTCGACTGGTGACGTCGGCCTCCCTGATCCTGGCCGTGTCGTTCCTGTCGCTCAGCACGAGCCCGGACCTGCCGGTGCGTGTGATCGCCACAGGCCTGGCGTTCGGGATCCTGTTCGACGCGTTCGTCGTGCGCACGACGCTCGTCCCGGCATTGGTCGCGATCCTCGGAAAGTGGAACTGGTGGATACCCAGCTGGCTGACGCGGATCCTGCATCCCGCTCGGCCACGCCACCGTTCGCGCGGCTCGTGACCGGTCGCCGTCGCGGAGCGAGGTGCGCTTGGCGCGGCATCCCAAACGGCGACGACTCCGAGCCCTCCGGTCGGTTGGGGCGATTACCGGGGGTTCTCCGGGAACGAGAAAGCCCCGCATTTGCGGGGCTTTCTGACGAAGCGGCTGAAGGGACTCGAACCCTCGACCTTCTGCATGGCAAGCAGACGCTCTAGCCAACTGAGCTACAGCCGCAAGCGGACGCGCATGATAGCCACCTCGCTCCGCGGGGGTGGTTCAGTGCCTCCGGACGCGCTTGGCCTTCATGCGCAGGCCGACCTTGTCGCCGGGCACCAGGCGGGTCCCGGCGGGGATCGTCTGGCGGGCGACGCGGTTGCCGCCGGACGTCGAGCCCTCGACCGTGCCCAGCGTGCAGTGTGAGCTGCGCAGCAGGGAGCGGGCCTGGCCGATCGTCGTGCCCACCACGTCGGGGACGCGGCAGATGGTCGTCGACGGGGTCGGTGTCGGCGTCGGGGTCGGGGTCGGCGTGGGGGTCGGCGCAGGCGTGGGCGTCGGTGTGGGGGCCGGCGCCGCGGTGTAGGTGAACTTGTCGGCCGCCGCGATCGGGCTGAGCAGCGTGGGGCCGACGACGCGCACGTCGTAGGTCGCCGCCGTCTGGCTGGCCGGCACCACGGCGGTGATCGTGTTGAAGTTGACCACCGAGAACTGCGGCGCCACGACGTTGCCGAAGTACACCTGGCGCGCGGAGCCGAAGTAGATGCCGGTGATCGTCACGGTGTAGCCGCCGGCGGTCGAGCCGGTGTTCGGCGTCACGCCCTGGACCTGCGGGGGCAGGACGACCACGGGGGTCGCGGGCGTGTAGGTCAACGTGATCGACGGCTGGCCGGAGCTCCACGAGATCGACGTGCTGCTGCCGCTGGAGTAGCTGGCGCCGCCACCGCCGCCGCCGCCACCGCCCGCGTCGAGCGGGTCGCTGCCGGCGCCGCCGCCACCACCGTAGTAGCCGCCGCCGCCACCGCCGCCACCGGTCAGGGTGCCGTTGGTGCCGCCGCCGGCGCCGCCGTTGCCGCCCGATCCCGAGCCGCCGTTGCCGCCGCCGCTGGCGCCGGAAGCCGCGCCGCCGGCGCCGCCACCGGGGAAGGCGCCCAGGCTGCCGGGGTTGGTCGTGCCCGTGCCCCCGGCGCCGCCGCCGTTCGTCGTGCCCGCCGAGCCGCCGGAGCCGATCGAGCTGATGCCGTCCTGGCCGGCGTTCCCGGCCGAACCGCCCGCGCCGCCGGCCGCCGAACCGCCGCCGCCGCCGCCGCCGCCGGCCACGACCAGGCGCGTCTGCAGCGAGCTGACGCCACCGGGGCAGCCCGTCGGCGAGCTGCTCGGGGCGCAGGTGCGCACGTCGGTCGCGCCACCACCGCCGCCACCGGCGTAGTTCTGGGAGCTGCTGCTGTTGCTGCCGTTGCCGCCGACGAGCAGCCACAGCCGCTCGCCCGCGGTCACGGGGATCGTCGTGGTCACGTTGCCGCCCTGGCCGCCGGGCGAGAGGACCGAGCCGCCGGCGCCCAGCGCGTTGCCGCCGGCGCCGCCCTGGGCGGTCACGGTGATGGTGCTGACGTTCGCCGGGACGGTGAAGATCGTCTGGGCCGCGGTGTAGGTCTGGGTCACGGGGCTCTGGGCCAGCGCGGGGCCGGCAGCAGCCAGCAGCGCGCCCGCGGCGACCGCGCCGAGGAGGGGAGTACGGAGCATCAGAGGTGCCTCCTAGTAGCGCGTCCAGATGGTGTAGCCACGGACTCCTGCCCGCAGGCACTGCCACGTCGCGAACCAGCGCTTGTCGGCATGGAAGCCGATGGTTGTCTTCTTGACCTCACCGCACACGTAGGAGCGGAACTGCTTGGGCTTCTTGGCCGCCACCCAGGCCTTCATCAGCGGCACGCCCTCGGCACAGCGCGCCGTCGGGCCGCCGGTCGAGATGATCTGCTGGTTGTTGGAGCCCTTCGGACACACGTTGGGGATGTCGACGGACGCAGCGGAGGCCGGGGAGGCGGCGATCGCCAGCACGACCAGCGGTGCCAGGAGGATGGGCCCGGCGCAGCGGCGGGCGGCGGAAGCGAGAGCCATAGAGGGCGAGCTTAGACGCCGAAGCGGCACCTCCTGCCGGTCAAACCGCACGCCGTTTAGATTGCAGCGCGTGATCGACGCCGTGGTCTTCGACATGGACGGGGTCCTGGTCGACTCCGAGGAGCGCTGGGATGACGCGCGGCGCGCGGTCGTGCGGGCCGCGGGCCGGGACTTCCCGGACGCGGCGACGCGCGACATGCAGGGCATGAGCGCGCCCGAATGGGAGGCCTATCTGCACGACGAGCTCGGCGTGCCGGAGTCCCCGCAGCGCATCGGCCGCGAGGTCGTCGACGCGATGGCCCAGGGCTACCGCGACGACCTGCCGCTGCTGCCCGGCGCCATCGACGCGGTGCGGCAGCTGGCCGCGGCCTATCCGCTGGCCATCGCCTCGTCGGCCAACAAGGAGCTGATCGAGCTCGTGCTCGAGCTGGCCGGCCTGCACGAGCAGTTCCGGGCCTACGTCTCCTCCGAGGAGGTGCCGCGCGGCAAGCCGGCGCCCGACGTGTACCTCGAGGCGGCCCGCCGCCTGGGCGTCGAGGCGACCCGCTGCGCGGCGATCGAGGACTCCTCCAACGGCCTGCGCTCGGCCCACGCGGCCGGCCTGGCGGTGATCGCGGTGCCCAACCCGACCTACCCGCCGGCCGAGGACGCGCTGGCGCTCGCCGATGCCGTCGTGCGGCGCGTGGACGAGATCACGCCGCACCTGGTCGCCCGCTTGCGCTCCGTCTGACATTCTTGGCGCCCCAGCGCGCTCGAACCGGATTCGACATCGTGTCGGTCAGCGACCGACCGACTGCGGCAAATCTGGCCCGACGCGCCCCAATTGGTGTTGTCTACGGATCCGCATGGCCGAGAACCCCGCCCCGGATATCGCCCTCAAGGAGGTCACCAAGCGCTTCGGCGACACGGTGGCCGTCGACGGCATCTCGCTGGAGATCCCGCAGGGCAGCTTCTTCGCGATGCTCGGCCCCTCGGGCTGCGGCAAGACGACGACGCTGCGGATGATCGGCGGCTTCGAGGACCCCACCGACGGGCACATCGAGCTGGCCGGCCAGGACGTCACGCACGCGCCGCCCTACAAGCGCGACGTCAACACGGTCTTCCAGAGCTACGCGCTGTTTCCGCACCTGTCGATCGAGCGCAACGTGGCGTTCGGCCTCAAGCAGAAGCGGGTGCCCAAGGCGCAGGCGCGCCAGCGCGTCGCCGAGGCGCTCGAGCTGGTCGAGCTGCAGGGCTACGGCAACCGCAAGCCGTCACAGCTGTCCGGCGGTCAGCAGCAGCGCGTCGCCCTGGCCCGCGCGATCGTCAACCGCCCGCGCGCGCTGCTGCTGGACGAGCCGCTCGGCGCGCTGGACCTCAAGCTGCGCAAGCAGCTGCAGCTCGAGCTCAGCCGCATCCAGCGCGAGGTCGGCATCACGTTCGTGCACGTCACGCACGACCAGGAGGAGGCGATGTCGATGGCCGACACGATCGCCGTCATGAACCAGGGCCGCATCGAGCAGCTGGGCAGCCCCGCCGAGCTGTACGACCACCCGCAGACCAGCTTCGTCGCCCAGTTCCTCGGCGCCTGCAACCTGCTCGACGGGCAGCTCGTCGCCCGGGCCTCCGACGTCGTGGAGCTGATCACGCCCGAGGGCGCCCGCCTGCGCGTGCCCGCCGACCGGGTCAGCGGCCACGACGCCGCCGCCGTGCGGGTCGGCGTGCGCCCGGAGAAGCTTCGCCTGGCGCCCGTGGGCAGCACGACCGGGGACGCCAACGTGCTGACCGGCACGATCACCGACGCCAGCTTCCTGGGCGTGATGACGCAGTACGTCGTGCGCACCGCCGCCGGCCAGGAGCTGACGGCGATCGCCCAGAACGCCGGCGACAGCGACCTGAGCACGCTCGGCGCCGGCCGCGAGGTCGACGTCTCCTGGAGCCCACACCACAGCTTCGTCGTCGACAAGGAGGCCGAGCGTGTCGCGGAGTGACGAGCAGCCGCTGGCCGATGTCGTCGAGCGGCTGATCAACGGCGACGACCACTCGCGCCGGGTCTTCCTGCGCCGCATGGGCGCGGTCGGCCTCGTGGCCGGCGCCGGTGGGCTGCTGAGCGCGTGCGGCGGCATCGCCGGGGAGCGCACCAGCACGGCGCCCACGGCGGCCGCCAGCTCGGAGATCGCGCGTCACGCGCGCGGGGACATCGGCACGGTGACGATCTCCAACTGGCCGCTGTACATCGACAAGAAGACGCCGAAGGCCTGGCAGGCCAAGTACGACGCGGGCCTGAAGTACGTCGAGGACATCAACGACAACGAGGAGTTCTTCGCCAAGGTCCGCCAGGAGCTCCAGGACGGTCGCGCGATCGGGCGTGACATGGTGATCCTCACCGACTGGATGGCCGCGCGATGGATCCGCTCCGGCTACCTGGAGCCGGTCGACCGCACGAACGTCCCCAACGCGGCCAACCTGCAGCCCTCGCTGGCCAGCCCGAGCTGGGACCCGGTGCGCAACTACACGCTGCCCTGGCAGTCGGGCATGACGGGCATCGGCTACAACCCGGAGAAGACCGGCGGCAAGCTGACCGGGATCCAGGACCTGTTCGACCCGAAGTTCAAGGGCCGGGTGACGTTCCTGAGCGAGTGGCGCGACTCGGTGTCGCTGATGTTGCTGGGCGAGGGCATCAAGCCCGCCGAGGCCAAGCTCGACGACGTCATGACGCAGCTCGACAAGCTGGACGAGAACGCCCAGAACGGGCAGATCCGCCGCTTCACCGGCAACGACTACGCCAAGGACCTGGCCGACGGCAACGTGTGGGCCTGCGTGGCCTGGTCGGGCGACGTGGTGCAGCTGCAGTCCGACAACCCGCAGCTGGAGTTCCTGATCCCCGAGGCGGGCGCGGGCATCTGGTCCGACAACATGATGATCCCGCAGAAGGCGACGCAGCCCTACGGCGCCGAGACGTGGATGAACTACTACTACGACCCGAAGGTCGCCGCCGAGCTCGCCGCCTACGTCAACTACGTCTCGCCGGTGGTCGGGGCCAAGAAGTACGCCGAGCAGATCGATCCGGGCCTGGCCGCCAACCAGCTGATCTTCCCCGACGAGGCGACCCAGAAGCGGCTCTACCCGCTGGTCAACCTGACCGGCGCCGCCGAGCGCGAGGCGACCGCGCGGATGCAGGAGGTCGCGGGCGCGTGAGCGGCCTGGAGCGGCGGCGCCGCACCATGGCCTACACGCTGCTCGCCCCCGGCGTCCTCTTCCTGCTCATCTTCTTCGTCATCCCGCTGATCAACCAGCTGTGGGTGTCGCTGATGACGGGCAACGCCGACAAGGGCTTCGAGCCCAACTGGAACTGGTCGGTCTATCCGGACTCGATCGACAAGTACTCCGAGCAGCTGCTGCGCTCCGTCGGCTACGCGGCGACCGCGACGGTCCTGTGCCTGATCATCGCCTTCCCGCTGGCCTACTTCATGGCCTTCAAGGCGGGCCGCTACCGCAACGCGATGCTGCTGCTGGTGATCCTGCCGTTCTTCACCAGCTCGCTGGTGCGCACCGTCGCCTGGCAGACGATCTTCACCGACGACGGCTGGGTCGTGCACGCGATGCAGAGCCTCGGGCTGGTGGCCGACGACGGGCGCGTGCTGGCCACGCGGACCGCGGTGATCGCCGGCATCACCTACAACTTCCTGCCCTTCATGGTGCTGCCGCTGTACGTGGCGCTGGAGAAGATCGACCGGCGCCTGATCGAGGCGGCCACCGACCTGTACGCCAACCGCCTGATGGCGTTCGCGCGGGTGACGCTGCCGCTCTCGCTCCCGGGCGTGTTCAGCGGCACGCTGCTGGTCTTCATCCCGGCGCTGGGCGACTTCATCAACGCGCAGCTGCTCGGCTCCACGCGGCAGCAGATGATCGGCAACGTGATCCAGTCGCAGTACCTGGTGGTGCGCAACTACCCGGTCGCCGCCGCGCTGTCGTTCGTGCTGATGGCCGCGATCCTGCTGGGGATCTTCGCCTACGCCCGCGCGCTGGGCACCAAGACGCTGCGGGAGTCGATCGCGTGATCAGCGGCGCCGACCGCCTGCGCAACTGGGGCCTGGGCCTGTGGTCCGGCGTGGCGCTGATCTACCTGTTCGTCCCGATCTTCGTGATCGGCCTGTTCTCGTTCAACGACAACAAGGGCCGCTTCAACTACACGTGGCAGGGCTTCACGCTGAAGCACTGGAAGGACCCGTTCATCGTTCCCGGCCTGCAGGACGCGCTGATCGACTCGCTGATCATCGGCGCGGTGGCCACGGCGATCGCGGTGATCCTCGGCGTGGGCGTCGCGCTCGCGCTGGTCCGCCACAAGATCCGCGGTCGCAGCGCGGTCGACGGGCTGATGCTGCTGCCGCTGGCCACCCCCGAGGTGGTGCTCGGCGCGGCGCTGCTGGGCTACTTCCTGACGCTCGGCTTCGCCCGCGGCTTCGTGACGATCCTGATCGCCCACGTGATGTTCACGCTCGGCTACGTCGTGCTGACCGTGCGCGCGCGGCTGGAGGGCCTGGACCTGCACATCGAGGAGGCGGCGATGGACCTGGGCGCCAACCAGTGGCGCACGCTGCGCCTGGTCACGCTGCCCCTGATCGCCCCGGGCATCGCGGCCGCGGCGCTGCTGGCCTTCGCGATCTCCCTGGACGACTTCGTCATCACGAACTTCACCGCCGGTCAGACCGAGACGTTCCCGCTGTTCGTCTACGGCGCCGCGCGTCAGGGCGTGCCGCCGCAGGTCAACGTCGTGGCCACCGGCCTGCTGCTGTTCGTGATCGTGCTGCTGTTCGTCAACCTGGCTGTGCAGCGGCGCGCGGGGAATCGGGACGCGGCGGCGTCCCTGATGGCGCGCTAGCGGCCCCGCCGCGCCGGCGGTGCGCCCAGCGCAGCGTCGGCTGCTCGAGCGCGTACCAGGAGATCGTGGCCGGGACGATCGTCACGGCCAGCGTGAGCGCCATGGCCGGGACCGGGCCCGCAGGCCAGGCGTGCGCGGCGTGCAGGCCGTAGATGACCGGGAAGTGCCACAGGTACAGGCCGTAGGAGATCGTGCCGGCGAACAGCACCGGGGCGGCGACCAGCGGCCGGGCGCGCAGCGGCGTGGCCACCAGCGCGGCGACGATCAACGCGAAGCCGGCCGCCGCGGGGAAGTCGCTGACCAGGAAGCGCAGCGCGCCCGCCTCCAGCCCGGCGGCGCTCTCGACGATCGCCCCGCCGAGGATCAGCGGCAGGCCGGCCAAGGCCAGCAGGGTGCCGGCGCGTGCGGTGAACGCGCGCCCGTGCGTGATCACCGCGACGGCCATGCCGCAGGCGAACAGCGGGAGCGTGGTCAGGAGCGAGTCGGTCACCGTGCGCGGCCAGTCCAGCGCGGCGCCCAGCGCGCAGCAGACCAGGCCGGCGGTGCCGAGCGCGAGCACCAGCAGCAGCTGCGCCCGGCGGTTGCGGCCCAGGCGCGCGACGGCGATGGCCACGATCGGCAGCAGCACGTAGAAGCTCGCCTCCACGGCCAGCGACCACAGCGGTGGATCGAGGTGCCCGCGCACCGCCTCGACCTGGTTCTGGGCGAAGACGACGAACAGCGGCAGCTGCGCGGCGTCGATGCGCATCGGGTGGTCGATCGCCGCGGTCAGGACGAACGCGCCGATCAGCACCAGCCAGTAGGCGGGCAGGATCCGGGCCGCGCGCTTGAGCGCGTACCGGCGCCTGCTGGGCTGGTGGCGCCCGTCCAGCGCGGCGGCCACGAACGGGCCGAACACGAGGAAGCCGGACAGGACGAAGAACATGGTCACGCCCAGGCGCAGCTCGTCCAGCGCGCGGTCGGTCAGCGTCAGGCCGTGGGCGCTGAACATCCAGGCGTGGTGGATGACGATGGCCACGGCGGCCACGCCGCGCAGGCCGTCCAGCGCCGGCAGACGGCGCGGGCCGGTCATGGGGCGAACCGGGCGCGCCACGCGGGCGCGTCGTCCGGCGCCTCGGTGACCCAGTACTCGGTGCCGTCGGCCAGGCGCCCGTCGCGCAGCGTGAAGAACGTCGCCGCCCGATGGCGCTCGCCGTCCTGGGTGACGAGCACGCGCGAGGCGACGCCCTCGTCGGTGGCCAGCACCGCCTCGATCTCGATCGTCCAGCCGTCGGGGTACTCGCGGTTGATGGCGACGATCGCCTCGCGCCCGGCGAACCGCTCACCCGTGTGCGGGTAGGCGAGCGTCGCGTCGGGCTGCAGGCAGTCGCCGACGGCGTCCCAGTCGCGGGCCTGCAGGCGCTCCCACAGGCGCCGGAGCACGTCGCGGTCGTCGGCGGCCATCCCGTCAGGATGCCCGATCGGCGCTGCCGCTACCGGCCGGCGCCGGCGCGGGCCTGCTGGGGCAGCACGGTGTCGCGCACGTGGTCGATCACGTGCACGCCTGCGGGCGCCTCGATGCGCACGACCTCGTCGGGGGCCTTCGCCCCGTTGGTCAGCGCCTGGAAGACCTCCCACTCGCGCCGCTTGCGCGCGGTGCGCGAGGTCTGGTCGAAGTCGGTGCTGGACCAGTGCGCGAACTCGTCGGCGTCGAGGTGCTTGAGCTCGACGCAGCCCCAGCTGGGGAGCACGACGTTGCGGGCCTTGGAGCCCCACAGCGGCAGTTCCCACTCCATCGCCTTGACGAAGCTGTAGCCGGGCCGGTTGGGCCAGCCCCACGGCTCCACGTTGCGCACCGACACGTCCAGGAACGCGTGGCGGTCGTCGGCCAGGTACAGGGGGATCCGCGGGACGCGGATGATCGCCTCGACGCTCTCCACCTGCCAGGCCAGATCGCGCAGCTGGGCCACCGCGGCGTCGGTCAGCACCATGTCGCCGTCCCACTTCAGCGCGTAGTTGGTGCGCACGTGGGCGAAGGACCAGTTGTAGAAGTAGGCCAGGCTGTGCAGCGAGTCGGTCGGCGTGGCCAGGTGCTCGGCGCCGCAGGGCGCGACCGAGAACGGGTACTCGTGGACCTCGAGGCGATCCTCGGCGCCGTGCTCGGCGGCCACGGCGCGGGCCACGTCGGGCGTGCCGTCGGTGGAGCCGTTGTCGACGACGACGATGCGCTGGACGGCGCGCAGCAGCGGCGGCAGCGTCCAGGGCAGCGAGCGGGCCTCGTCCTTGACGCGCAGCACGGCGGTGAAGCCGTTCTCCAGCGCGCCCTCCGACCAGCCCCAGGTCACGTCGAAGTCCTCGTCGCCCTCGGCGTTGGGCAGCCACGGCGAGCGGCTCGTGGTGGGCTGGGCGCGCTTGTTGGCCTTCTGGCGCTCCTCGCGCTCCTCGCGCTGCTGGCGCTGGACGGCCAGGCGCTCCTGCGCGGCGCGGTGCATCGCACCGACGCGGCCGTGCTCGTCGATCGCGTCGCGGGCCATGCCCAGCAGCGGCGCGACGCGCTCCTCCCAGGCGGCCTGCGCCTCGCTGCTGCCCGGCGCCGGTGGCAGCTCGTAGCCGAAGGCCTCGGCGTCGGCGGCGTAGCGGTCGCCCAGGATCGCCGCGGCGGCCTCGTCGTAGGCCGCGGGCGGGAGCGAGAACGGCGTGCGGTTCTCCCGGCGCTTGGTCGCGGGCCAGCGCGCCTCGCCGACGTGGTCGCGCAGCAGCTGCATCGTCTCGCCGAAGGACTCGACGCGGCCGACGTGGTTGAGCGGCAGCTGGCGCACCAGGTCGTGCTGGACGGCCCAGTGCACGTCGACGGGCGGGTCGGGCGTGGCCAGCGCGGCGACGAACGCGCGGAAGTCCTCGACCAGGTCGAAGGGCTCCTGGGGGACGCGCGGGAACCACGGCGCCTCGCCGAACTGCTCGACGAAGCGCGGCTCGCGCAGCAGCAGCTTGGACTGCCAGGCCGACCACACGCGGGAGGCGGGATCACGGACGATGCCGAAGCGCAGCCAGCCGTCCGCGGTGAGGATCCGCTCGCGCGCCTCGTCCTCGTAGAAGGACAGGCGGTGCTCGGGCTCCCACAGGCTCATGTCGTGCACGGTGAGCGCGGGGGAGACCTCCGGCTGCAGCGACTTCTCGAAGCGCTCGGCCGGGATGCCGGCCATGTCGGCCAGCAGCCACAGGATCGTCGTGCAGGCCGACTTGGGCACCGGCAGGAACAGGATCTTCAGGTCTTCGAGCACCACGGTCCGCTGCGCGACGTGGCGAGCGAACGGCACGGGCGCGGCTTCGGGGAGCTCGGTCGTGGCCATCGCGGTCAGTCTAAGACCTGGCGATGAGGAGCCCGGAACGGGTCCATTGACCCGATAGGGTTCGGGGCGAACATGACTCCTGCCTCCGATCGTTCGCTGATCTTCGTCGCCGGCTCGGGCCGCAGCGGCACCAGCCTGTTCTCCGGGATGCTCCAGCGGCTGGGCTACCACGTGCCGCAGCCCGAAGTGCCGGCCGACGACACGAACCCCAAGGGGTTCGCCGAGTCGCAGTGGGTCGTCGACTTCCACACCCGCCTGCTGCGCCGCGCCGGCGTGCAGGTGTCCGACGCGCGTCCCGCCGCGTGGGCCCAGACCGCACAGGTCACGCTCGACGAGGAGGTCGAGGCCGAGCTGCGCCTGTGGCTGGAGGGGCAGTTCAGCGACAACGACCACCTGATCGTCAAGGACCCGCGCCTGTCGTGGTTCCTGCCGCTGTGGCGCCGCGTGGCCGAGGGCCTGGGCGTGACGCCGAGCTTCGTGACGATGCTGCGCCACCCGGCCGCCGTGATCGCCTCCAAGCAGCGCTGGTACGGCGGCTGGCAGGGCGAGGCCGCGCGCTGCGCCGGCTGGGTCAACTTCACGCTGTACACCGAGCGCGCGACGCGCGACGCGCCGCGCATCTTCGTCCACTACGGGGATCTGCTGGACGACTGGACCAAGACGGTCGGCCACGTCGGCGAGGTGCTGGACCTGGCGGTCGTGCGCGACGCCAGCGCCGCCTCGATGCGCGACGTGCACGACTTCGTCGATCGCTCGCTGAGCCGCTCCAGCTCCGACTGGGAGGCGTTCCGGATCCCCGGCCCGCTGCGCGAGCAGGCCGATGAGGTGTGGGCGCTGGTCTGCGGCCTGGCCGAGACCGACGGCATCGCCGACGCGGCCAGCATCGAGCGCCTGGAGGCGGCGCGCACGGCGTACATCGACCTCTACGAGGAGGCCGAGGCGGTCGCGCAGTCCTCGATCGCCGCGGCCACGCGCAAGCCGCCGGCCGCCGCCGCGGCCGTGCAGCGCGCCCAACCGCTGCGTGTGCGGCTGGCCAAGGCCGTCCCGGTGGGCCTCAAGCGCCGCATCCCGCTGCAGCTCAAGCGCCGCGTCCTGCGCGTGCTCAAGGGCCAGCGGCGACCCGCCGTCGGATAGCCGCAAGTCCTGGCGCAGCCCAGCGTTCTGGGCTGCATGCGCCGCCTTCTCGCTCTCCTGGCCACGGCCGGCACCGCCCTGTGCGCGCTGCCCGCCCTGGCCTCCGCCGATCCGCCCCCGCCCGGCTCGACCTGGTCGCAGGCCACCATCACCGAGCCCGACGGGACGAAGCTGCACGCCGACGTGCTGCGGCCGTCGAACCTCCCGGCCGACGCCAAGACGCCGGTGATCGTGTCGATCGGCCCGTACTTCAACCACTCGGGCCAGACCGGCCCGGCCGGCCCGATCGAGGGCACGCCGTTCACGCCCGCCGGTGAGGCGGGACCGTCGGCGCGCTTCTACGACTTCATCGAGGGCGCCAAGCTGATGGAGCGCGGCTACTCGTTCGTGATGGTGGACCTGCGCGGCTTCGGCGGCAGCTCGGGCTGTCTGGACTGGGGTGGACCGGGCGAGCAGGCCGACGTCAAGAACGCGGTCGAGTGGGCCGCCTCGCAGCCCTGGTCGACCGGCAAGGTCGGCATGTACGGCAAGTCCTACGACGGCGTCACCGGCCTGCTGGGCATCGCGCAGCAGCCCAAGGGCCTGTCGGCGGTCGTCTCGCAGGAGCCGCTGTACGACATGTACCGCTACCTGTTCTCCAACCGCGTGCGCTTCACCAACTCGGTGGCCACGCCGCTGCTGTACGACGCGATCGCCGGCACGCCCGGCTCGATCCAGGACGAGCTGGCCTACAACCAGGGCGCGCTGGACGACACCGCGCGGCCCGGCTGCCCGGTGCTCAACTGGCTCGACCAGCAGCAGAGCGAGCACGACGCGACCTACTGGCGCGAGCGCGACCTGATCGCCAAGACCAAGGGCAAGACGACCCCGCTGTTCCTGACGCAGGGCTTCCTGGAGAACAACACCAAGCCCGACGGCACCTGGGACCTGTACAACGGCCTGGCCGGCCCCAAGCGCGCGTGGTTCGGCATGTGGGACCACGTCCGCGGCAACGACGTCGACGAGAGCGGCCGCCTGCTGATGGGGCGCGAGGGCTGGTTCGACGAGGTCATGCGCTTCTACGACGAGCACCTCAAGGGCGACGTCGGCGCGAGCTCCGTCGATCCCCCGATCGCGGTCGAGTCCAGCGACGGCACGTGGCGCTCGGAGACGGCCTGGCCGCCGGCCGACTCCCGCGCGGTCACGCGCGGGCTGAACCCGGGCACCTACAGCGATGACGGCCAGAACGTCGGGACGGCCGACGGCGGGACGCCCAACGGACAGGGCGTGTGGACGATCTCCCCGCCGCTGCGGGGCGACGCGCACCTGGCCGGCGTGCCGAAGATCACCGTCGACGTCGACACGCCGCTGCCCAACGCCAACCTCGTGGCCGACGTCTACGACATCGACGCCGAGGGCGCGGCGACGCTGATCTCGCGGGGCGCGTACCTGCTGCGGGCGCCCGGGGCGGTCACGTTCGACCTGTACGGCGACGACTGGAAGCTGCCCGCCGGGCATCGGCTGGGCGTGCTCGTCACCGGCGCCAACAGCGAGTGGTGGCTGCACGTGCCCACGCTGCAGACGGTGACCGTGCGCAGCGCCAGCATCGCGCTGCCGTTCCTGAAGTGCACCCGCTCGGCGACGATCCAGGGCGACCCGTCGGTGAAGCTGGACGACTACAAGACGACGGCGCCGTTCACGCTGGACCAGGCGACGATCGACGCGGCCACGAGCCCCCGGTTCGGCGTCCCGCCGACGACCGGCTGTTAGCGCGGCACCGGCGGCGGGGAATCTGGCGATCGTGACCACACGTCGCCCGATTCCCTCGCCGCCGTGGTGGCGCCAGGCGCTGATGCTGTCGGCCTTCGTGGGCGCGGTGCTCCTGGTCGCCGTGGTCATCGGCGCGCTGGCCTGGGTCACCTACTGGCTGGTCAGCAACGACGCCGGGCCCCTGTCGTGGGCGCTGCTGGTCTTCGTGGTGGTCTGTGTGGCGGTCGGCTGGTTCGCCGGCGTGATGGAGCGCCGGGGCGACGGCGTCGACGACGCCGAGCAGGAGGCGCGCGTGCGCACGATCCTGGACCGGCTGTGCGTGCTGGCCGACGCGCGGCCGCCCAAGGTGCGCGTCCCCGAGGGCCTGCCGCCGCTGAGCTGGACCACCCAGGTGCCCGGCCGCCGTGCGACGATCGTCGTCACGCAGGCGCTGGCCGAGGCGCTGGACGACGAGCAGTTGGAGGCCGCCGTCGCCCACGAGCTGGCCCACATCGTCAACGGCGACGCCTGGATCATGACCACGGTGGCCGGCCCGACCACGACGCTGCTGACCGGCCTGCGTCACCTGTGGGACGGGGCCAGCGGCAAGGGCAAGCAGGGCGTCGTGCTGCTCTCGTTCTGGATGGTCCCGCCGCTGTTGCTGAGCATGCTGCTGGCCCGGCTCGTCTCCCGTCACCGCGAGCTGCTGGCCGACCGCGGCGCCGTCGCGCTGACCGGCTCGGCAGCCACGCTGAGCGCGACGCTGCTGACGCTCAACGGCGAGCTCGAGCAGCGCCGCGGGCGCGACCTGCGGGTCGCCGCCACCGCCGACGTCTTCCACCTGCTGCCCGTCGAGGATCCGCAGGGGATCAAGCGCCTGTGGGCCACGCATCCGCCGCTGGCCGAGCGGGTGGCGGCGCTGGATGAGCTGGAACGGGTCGTCCAGCGAGCTAGGGCGTGAAGACGCGCACCGTGTCGTCGCCGCGGGCGACCACGACGTCGCCGATCGCGGTGACCTCGAGGTCGTCGCCGTGGGCCTCTCCGACGACGTCGCCGCTGGTCCGGTCGCGCACGATCGCGTGGTCGTCGCCTTCGAGGTAGGCGACGCGCGTCGACGTGGTGACGACCGAGGCGCTGTCGAAGTCGGTCTCGCGCAGGTCGCCGGAGACGAGCGTCGGCTTGTCGTCCTGGTAGGCCAGCATGACGGGAACGCGTGCGGCCGGGGCGCGGCCGGCCGACCGCTCGGTGACCGGCCCGACGGCGTCCTCGATGAGGATCGCCGTCGCACCCGGGAAGCCGACGTCGGTCGTGCGGACGCGGCCGGTGGCCGGATCGACGGTCTGGAGGCGTCCGTCGCGGGCGATCTTGCCGCGCGGCATGAGCGAGAAACGGGGGAACAGGACGATGCTGCCGTCGACGATGGCGATCGTGTAGGGCGGGTCCTCGGTGCCGATCGCCGCGGACGCGGGCTGCGGGAGCTGCCAGGCGGTCCTTTGCGTGTCGAGGTCGGTGGCGACGAGCGGGGTGTGGCGCTCGGTGTCGGTCCCGGCGCGCACCAGCTGGTTCCCGACGATGACGACCTGCTCCTCGTCGCCGATCTCGTCGCGCAGGACGGTCTGGCCGCTGTCCAGCGCGCGGACCGCGTAGGCCGGGTTCATCTCGTCGGGGTCGGCGACGATCACGTACCGCGCGGGCCACAGCTGGGACAGCTGCGCGGGGAACTGGCGCGACGTGGTCGGGGCGCCGAGGTACGCGCCGCGCGACGAGGTCCGTGCCGACCAGACCACCTCGCCGGTGTCCAGCGCGCGGGCCTGGACGGCGCACTCCTTGCCCTGACAGGTGGTGATGGCGACGGTCGTGGGGGAGGCGACGACGGGCAACGCGGGATCGTCCGCGGGCTCGCTCCAGCGCAGCTTCCCGCTGTCCAGGTCGATCGCCCGGACCAGGTTGTCCTCGCTCGTGGCCAGCAGCGTCCTCCCGACCGCCTGCACCGTGACGATCTCTGCGGACCCCAGGTCGAACGTCCAACGCTGCTGGCCGGAATCCGCCGCGCGGGCGACCAGCTTCCCGCCGTCGTCGGCGGTCGTGACGGCGGTCTCGCCCTGGGCCAGAACGAGTCGCTGGTCGGCGGGATACGTCCATGCCACCCCGCTGTCGCCCTGGTGGAGCACGAGCAGCAGCCCGATCGCGACGACGACCACGACGACGACGGCCACGGCGACCGCGACGATGGAGCGCATGGCGCCGCGTCTACCCGCGGCGGTGTCCGGACAACCGGTGACCAGCCGGTCAGGCTGCGAGAGGCGACGACCGGAATCGAACCGGTGGATCCGGACTTCCGGTCACCAATCGGGCACCACCACCACCCGCCACCACAGGAGGCGCCCAATGGACCCGATCCACCTCATGGCCGTCCGCACCCCACCCGACAACGAACCCGAACCTGAACCAACGCTCCTCGAATGCGACGGCGACACCGTCCTGCTCACCCTCGCCACCAGCGGCGAAACCCTGCAGCTCAACCGCCGCGAACTCCGCGCCGCCCTCGACGAAGCCGCATGACAGGCCCCACGTATAAGGAGCAACGAGACGGGGGTGCACCGCGTCCACAGATGCACGACTCCGCTGTCGCTCGTCTGACCTGCGAGACCGATCGACGGTCGCGGCGCCTGGGTCCTTATGCACGGGGCGGGGTGCGGCGAGCCCATGCGATGCGGGTACCCCAAGGGGGTATGCGATGAGGCTGCGTGTGGAGCAGGTGCGTCGGCTGTTGAAGGATCGGCCGGCGACGAAGCGCTATCCGGTGTCTGTGGCTGACGGTCGCGCGACGCGGTGCGCGTACTCGGTCGGCGAGACCTATGTGGCTCAGGTCGAGGCGGCCGGCAAGGCGAAGGCCCGGGTGACGGTGACGGGACGGCGCCGGGCGCGGCTGGGCGAGTTGTCGCAGGAGGACATCGAGGCGGAGGGCTTCTCGACCCGGGCGGGGTTCGCGGCGGCGTGGCTGCGCGAGCATGAGCAGTGGCCGCCGACGAGGTGGGCGTGGTGCCCGTCGTGCCCGAAGGATGGGACGTGCGCGGTCTGTGAGGGGCTGGGCGCGATCCGCCGGCCGGTCGAGGTGCCGGACGAGGAGACGCTGTCGCGCTTTGAGAAGCGGCATGCGCATCGGCAGGTGTGGGTGCTGGACCTGGTGCACGAGCGGCAGCAGCCGGTGGTGTGGCTGGCTCCGGCCGGGCAGCCGGCGGGGAGTGAGCATGGCTACACCAGCCGCATGGATCTCGGGATGGTGGATGCTGGGGAGGTTCTCGATGACGCGGCGGTGGCCGCGTACGTGGAGCAGGCTCGGGTCGAGCATCGTCAGTCGCGCAACGGGCGGCGGTCGTCGGCTCGGGACATCGGTCGGCGGGCGCGGCAGGCGGTGCTGCACGCGGATCCGGATGCGCCGCAGTTGGCGGTGATCGAGCAGGCTGTCGCCGAGCTCGAGGAAGGACAGGCGGCGTGATTGACCACGGAGAGGACCTCTACGTCTCGGTTTCGGCCTCCGCGTCGATCACCACGCTTGAGATGACGGACGACGAGAAAGCGGCTGCAGCCGAGCGGGTCAGCCGGCGCGGAACCTTCGGCTTTGGGGCGGCGCTTGACACAACGTCCCTGCAACGCGCTACATTCTCCGGCAGCCTGCCAGATGCCCGGAGCCGCGACCGGGGTCGTCATGAGCACTGACAAGGGCCCATCCCGACCCCTGCCCTCATGACCGACACCGGCAAGTGCGGCGCCGTCCGCAACGGCAAGCCCTGCGGCCGCGAAGCCGGCTGGGGCACCGACCACCTCGGCTACGGCCACTGCAAACACCACGGCGGCCTCTCCCCGAACGGGATGAAGTACGCCGCCAAGCTCGCCGCCATGAACGAAGTCCAGGTCATGGGCGCCGAGCTCGACCTCGACCCGCTCGACGCCCTCATGTGGTGCGTCCGCGTCGCCGCCGGTGAAGTCGCCTACGCCAGCCGGCGCATCGCCGAGCTCGATCCCGACAACGCGGTCGGCAACCCGGTGACCGAGAAGCGCAAGCGGATCGTCGTCCACCACGCCGACCTCGACGATCCAGACGACCAGGACATCGAAGGCGAGCTCGTCGAGACGACCGCCGCCCCGGTCGAGTTGAACGTCTGGATCAAGGTCCGGCACGAAGGCCTGGACCGGCTCGCGAAGTTCAGCAAGATGGCGCTCGACGCCGGCGTCGACGAGCGGAAGATCCAGATGGCCGAGCGGTATGGCGAGATGCTCGCCCGCCTCATCGGCGGCATCCTCGGCGACCTGGTCCTCACCGCGGCGCAGCAGGAGCAGGCGCCGATCGTGGTGCGCCGGCACATGGCGCTACTCGAAGCCGGCCCCGCCTAGGCGCGGCTCGCGGCGCCACCAGCGCGCTAGACCTGCTGCCGAATGCTCGGCGGCTTGTTGGTCGCGATCGCCTGCAAGTTCGCGTTGATGTTGCCGAGCAGCTTCATGATCTCCTGCTGCGTCGTCGCGAGCCGCGCCAAGTTGTCAGCGATCTGCTGACCGATCTGATCGTCCATAGCGCTGACCCTACGCCGACCGATTTGGCCGGCGCAAGGGGAAGGGGGACCACTCCGAGATGGCGCTCATCGAACCGGCCGCCAGACGGCTCCCACGCGGCACCACCGACCAGGTCCTCGACCGCCTCTTCCCACCCGCCTGGGAACCCACCGGCCGCCCCGACCTCGAGCCGCACCAACAACCCCCCGCCGGCGACTGGAACCTCTGGCTCCTCGAAGGCGGCCGCGGCTCCGGCAAGACCGAAGCATGCGCCCGCTACTACGCCCGCTACATGCGCGCCAACCCCGGGCACCGCGGCCGCATCATCGCCCCGACCTTCGGCGACGCCGTCGAAGCGTGCATCCAAGGCCCATCCGGCCTGCTGGCCATGGACCCCGACATCAAGTGGCTGCCCTCAGCGCCCGGCGGCGCGAAAGTCGTCTGGCCCAACGGCTCCGAAGCGCTCGTTCTCGGCACCCCGTTCCCCAAGGACGTCGACCGTCTCCGCGCCGGCGGCAACCGGCACATCGACTGGTGGGAGGAGATGGCCGCCAACCCGCAGCTGAAGGCCGCCTGGGATCAGGCGGCGTTCGGGCTGCGCCTCGGCGAGCACCCGCGCGCGATCGCCTCCACCACGCCGCGCTCGGTCAGTGACTACCGGGACATTCGCGGCGACGAAGGTGTCGCCCGCACGCACGGCACCCTCTTCGACAACCCGCACAACCCGCCCGAATGGGTCGAGATGATGCGCCGCCGCTACGAGGGCACCCGCCTCGGCCGCCAGGAGCTCGGCGGCGAGCTGCTCGACGATGTCGAGGGCGCACTGTGGAAGCGCAAGGTGCTCGAGGCGTGCCGCGTCAGCGACGACCAGGTCCCCGACCTCGCGGTCGTCGTCACCGCTGTTGACCCGGCCGCCGGCAGCGGCGCCGGCAACGACGACACCGGCATCATCGTCGCCGGCCGCGGCGTCGACGGCGACATCTACATCGTCGCCGACCGCACCTGTCACCTCCCGCCCGACGGCTGGGGCCAGCGCGCGGTGCGCGCCCACCACAAGCATCACGGTGATCGCATCGTCGGCGAGGTCAACAACGGCGGCGAGATGGTCGAGGCCGTCATCCGCAACGCCGACACGCACGTCGCCTACAAGGCGGTGCACGCCAGTCGCGGCAAGCAGACCCGCGCCGAACCGGTCGCCGCCATGTTCGGCAACCCGCCCGCCCGCCCGTCGAAGGTTCACCTGGTCGGCGGCTTCCCTGAGCTCGAGGACCAGCTGTGCACCTGGGTGCCCGGCGATGACGACTCCCCGGATCGGCTCGACGCCATGGTTTGGGCGGTCACCGATCTCATGGAGTCGCGGCCGATGGAGTTCCCCGACGACACGGTCATCACGGCCGGCCAGTCGTTGACCGCGGGCTTGATGAGCCGCGCCATGTAGCCCTGACCTTGGAGGTCACCCGTGGCCTCAGCGCCTACCAGCGAGCTCGGCAGCGTCGCCCCGTTCACCGCCATTCCCGGCTGGAAGGGGCTGGCCAGCTACACCGACGACACCGAGGACGTTCCCGAGCTGCGCTGGCAGCCCGACGGGTACGGCGCTGTTGCGACCTACGAGCGCATGCGCGGCGATGCGCAGGTCCACGCCCTGTGGTCGGCGATGACGCTGCCGATCCGCCGCTACCGGTGGATGATCGACCCCAACGGGGCGCGCGACGTCATCGTCGAGAAGCTCTCCGAGGACCTCGGCCTCCCGATCCAGGGCGCCGAGGCCGACTTCCAGCGCCGCACCCGCGGCCGCTTCAGCTGGCAGCAGCATCTCTATCACGTGCTGCTTGGCCTGGTGTACGGCCACATGTTCTTCGAGCAGGTCGGTGAGATCCGCGACAGCATGTGGCGGCTGCGCAAGTTGGCGCCGCGGCTGCCGCGCACGATCAGCGACATCAAGGTCGCCGACGACGGCGGCCTCGTCTACATCAAGCAGAACGTCGCGAACGGGCCGGAGATCCCCGTTGACCGTCTCGTCGCCTACATCTGGCAGCAGGAGGCCGGCAACTGGACGGGCCGGTCGATGCTGCGCCCCTTGTACCGGCATTGGCTGGTGAAGGACATCCTGATCCGTGTCGACGCGCTTAAGCACGAGCGCAACGGCATGGGGATGCCGTTCACCCGTCAGACCGACAAGGACGTCGTGCCGAGTCCTGCCGATCAGGCGAAGGCGTTGGGCATGGCGCAGGCCGTTCGCGCCGGCGAGGACGCCGGCGGCTACCTGCCGTACGGGCTTGACCTCGAGCTCAAGGGCGTGCAGGGCAACCTGCCGGACACGCTCGGCTCGATCCGCTACCACGACGAGGCGATGGCTCGCGCGCTGCTGGCCATGTTCATGCAGATCGGGGTGACCTCGACCGGGCACGGCTCGACGCAGCAGGCCGAGACGCAACTGGACTTCTTCAGCCTCGGCCAGGAGACCGTCGCCCTATGGGCCGCCGACGTCAGCAACGAGCACATCGTCGAGGACTGGGTCGACTGGAACTACGGCGAGACCGAGGCGCTGGTGCCGCGGATCGTCTTCGAGCGCGACGACGACCCGATGGCCGCGGTCGGCACGCTGCTGGAGGCGGTCGGCGCCGGCGCGATCGTCATGGACCCGGACACCGAGAACTGGTTGCGCCAGCAGCTCGGCGCGCCGGAACGTCAGGACGACGCGCCCGCCCCGCCGGCGCCCGCGCCGGCCGCGGCCCGCGCCCGGCCGCAGCGCGCGAAGCGGCACATGGCCGCTGCGGCCGACACGCCCGGTGTCGAGCACGTCGATTTCGACGAGCTGCAGGCCTCATGGCAGCGCGAGCTCGGCCAGGTCCTCGAGGCGTGGGGAACGGTGCGCGCGGGTCAGATCGACGAGCTCGTGGCTGCGATCGCCGCGGCCGGCGACCTCACCGACCTGACCCAGCTGGCGGCCGCGTCTGCCGGCACCGACGAGCTGGCCGCGTCGATGGAGACGCTGTTGGCCCAGGGCGCCGACTCGGTCATCACCGAGGCGGCGGCGCAGGGCCGCACGCTCAGCGTCCCGCCCCTCGACACGCTCCGTGACCAGCTGCGCTCCCGCGCCGACGCGGTCGCCGCGTTGCTGGCGCGGTCGCTCAGCGAGACGGCGGCGCGGCAGGCGGTCGCCCGGTCCAGCGACCAGGTGTCGATGCGCGACGTGGCCGACCAGGTGCGCGAGCATCTCGAGGGCCTGTCGGACACGTACCTGGAGCAGCAGCTCGGCGGCGCGTTGACGCAGGCGCAGGCGACCGGGCGGCGCGAGGTGATGCGCGTCCATCCGCCGGTGCGGATCTACGCGTCGGAGCTGCTGGACGCCAATACGTGCGAGGTGTGCGCGGACCTGGACGGCAAGGAGTACGCGTCGCTGGAGGAGGCCGAGCAGGACTACCCGACGGGCGGGGCGGCTGACTGTCTCGGCGGGCCGCAGTGCCGCGGGACTTTGGTCGCGGTCTACGACGAGAGCGAGGCGGCGTGAGCGAGTGGCTGCGCTCATCGACTGAGGTGCCCAACTCACTGCTGCCGCTGCTGGCGTTCGTCGCCGCCTGCTGGCTCGTCTTCGACTTTTCGCAGCGTCGTGAGTGGTGGCCAGTCTGGACGCTGCCGGTGTTGGTCGTGCTGCTGGCCGTGGCGGCGGTGTTCGCATGACCCACGTCATCGAAGGCGTCGAGATCTGCACCGCCGGCATGGACTGGCCCGCCTCCACCGGCCCCGCGACCGTCACGATGGAGAACATCGCCGACGCGATCGTCGCCGCCAACGAGGATCCGCACATTCAGGTCCCGCGCGGCCGCGTCGGTCACACCAGCGCGCTCAACGAGGGCATCCCGAAGAACGACCCGTTCGCCCCGATCGGCGACGGTGAGCCCGCCTTCGGCCGCTTCATCAACCTCCGCACCGCCAATGACGGCGCCGTCCTCATCGGCGACGCGATCGACGTCCCCGACTGGATCAACGCCGGCACCTACCCGTCCCGGTCGATGGAGTGCTCGTGGGACGTCACGACCCCGGGCGGCAAGCGCTACTCGATGGTCGTCACCGCCGTCGCCTGGCTGGGCCCCTACTGCCCTGCCGTGCAGGACCTCGAAGACCTCGTCTCTCTCCTGGCCCAGGGCCCCGACGCTCTGCCGGCCGCTCAACCCACGGAGGCCACCGTGCCCGCAGCCGAGCTCAGCGTTTCCGCGAGCGTCATCCGCGACCGCTTCAACTTCGACTGGACGATGGGCGAGCCGGTCGACGGGCTGGACACCTACTGGTGGTGGGCCCGCGACATCCGCTACGACCCGGCCGAGATCATCGCCGACGACGACGAGGGCGGCCTGTGGCGCGTCCCGTTCAGCACCGACGGCGAGGACGCCGTCACGTTCGGTGAGCCGGTCCGCGTCCGCGAGACCTACGTCGACGTCGCCCCGACCGCGGCCAGCGCGGCTGACCGGTTCCGTCGTGTCTTTGTCGATCACGCCGGCACTCCGGCCGCGATGGCCGTGAGCGTCATGGAGCGCCAGCAGCAGCAGGTGCTCGCCACCTTCACCGAGCGGCCTTCGAAGCCGCAGCCGAACACCAACCCGGCCGCCGCCTCGGCGGGGCCCGACTCAGAGGAGCACACCATGGAGGACGCCGTCCGCCAGGTCCTCGAGCGTCAGGGGCTCGACCCCGACACGGCGTCCGAGGCGCAGCGCAACGCAGCCGAAGTGCTGGCCGGCACCGAGCCGGCGGAGACCGAGCCGACCGCCGAGGCCGAGCCGGAGCTCGAGACCGAGCTGGAGCCGGTCGCCGCCACCCGCGCGGTCACCGTCGATCGCGGTCAGTTCGAGCAGATGCAGGCCGACGCGGCCGCCGGTCGAGAGGCCCGCAACCAGCAGGTTGCCTCCGACCGTGACGCTCTCGTCACGGCGGCCGTCGCCGACGGTCGCATCGCCCCCTCGAGCCGGGAGGCCTGGCGCGAGGCGCTCGACGCTCGCCCCGAGGCCGAAGCGGCCGCCCTCGCTGCGCTCACCCCGGGCCGCATCCCCGTCGACGAGCGCGGCAGCGCGCCCAGCGACAACGAGACCGGCGTCACCGCGACCGGCCTCGACGTGTCCCTGTGCACCCCCCAGCAGCGCGCCTCCCTGGCGGCGCGCGGCCTGATCCCCGCGGAGGCCTGATCCAATGGGCGCCATCACCCCGCTCTACCAGCCCGGACGGAACCTCACCGGGCGCGCGACGGGCGCCGACCTCGTCGGCGGCCGCTTCGTCATGCAGGCCGCCGCCAAGGCTGACGGCGAGCCGCTGAAGGTGAAGTACCCGACCGGCACCACCGTCCCGATCCTCGGCGTCCTCGCCGGCGACACCGCTGACGGCGACGTCAACGACGTCTTCGGCCCGGGCCACGTCGTGCCCGTCGAGGTGGGCTCCGGCGGCGTCACCTACGGCACCGCCGGCATGGTCGACACCTCCGGCAAGGTCGTCACCCACACCGGCAGCAACGTCAAGGCCTGCCAGATCCTGTCCACCGCCAGCGCGGGCGAGTTCGCCATGGTCCGCGTCGCACCCGGCCTCTGAGGAGGGGCTCACTATGCCTGTTGCCACGAGTCCCCTTCCGACCTCGCCCGGCGAGGTCGATCAGCAGACCGGTGCGATCACCGTCCCGATGCTGCTGAACCAGCCGACCCGCGTCACGCGCCAGGTCGCTGCTGTCGCGGTCGCGAACTACTGGGCCGATCGCGTCCTGCCGAACGGCGGCGGTGTCAGCGGCGGCGGTGTGGTCTACGACCTGACCCAGCCTGGTGATGCCTACGCGGATCGCGAGCCGGAGGAGATCGCTCCCGGCGCCGAGTTCCCGATCAGCAACGCCAGCGAGCCGATCCCCCGGACGGCGCGGGTCGCGAAGTGGGGCACGAAGATCAAGATCACGGAGGAGAAGCGCGACCGCAACGACGTTCGTTACGTCCAGCGGGAGCAGGTCCGGGCGTCCAACAGCATGGTGCGCAAGCTCCATGCGAACGCCGTCGCCGCGATCGACGCTGCGATCGCGGAGTTCTCGCGGACCGCGGCGTGGACGACCGAGTTCGCGGACATCGTCAACATCGGCGCCAACCAGACGCCGATCAGCGAGCGGTCCGCCGCGGACGTCCAGGCCGCCCAGGCGATCGCCGATTCGAGCGACTGGGACGTCAGCTACAACGTCCTGCTGGTCAACACGCTCGACTACGCCGCACTGCTTTCGGTCTACCCGATCGACAAGGGCGGCGTGAACCTCGGCGTGTTCCCGGAGGGCAACGGTGAGGTCATCCCGACTAACCTGATCGCCGCCGGCACGTCGCGCCTGATCGCTTCCAACGAGGCGGGCGAGACGCGCTGGGAGAAGCCGCTCTACACCAACACCTACCGCAAGGAGGAGGAGGAGAGCGACTACATCCAGATCGGCGCCCGGGTCGTCTACTTCGTCGACAACCCGTACGCGGTGCTGAAGCTGACCGGGGCGTCCTCGTGAGCCCCCTGGTGAAGGTCGTCGGCGCGTTCGTTCGCGTCGGCGGCAAGCTCACCCCGCACGGCGAGACCGTCGAGCTGTCCGACGAGCGCGCTGCCCGGCTCGCCTCGGACGGCATCGTTGAACCGGTCGCCGGCCAGGCAGCGGAGCCGATCGAGCTCGGTGACGACGCCACCGACGACCAGCTCGGCGAGGCCAACGTCGAGCCGCTCGAGGCATGGGTCGGGGCGGACAAGGACCGGGCCCGGCGCGTCCTCGACCTCGAGCAGGCCAAGGGCAAGAAGGCGCGCAAGACGCTCGTCGCCGCGCTCGAGGCGATCGCCAAGGCCGGTGACGCCTGATGGCCGGCCCGACGCTGTGGCGCGGCGTCAAGCGCAACGCCGCCGGCGGCCTCCTGCTGAACGTCGACCCCGCGGCGACGGCTTCCGTCGCCGCGGCAGAGGCGGGCGATCCGTTCACCCGTGACCTGAAGCGGTCCGACAACGGGGCTCTGCTCGCGCAGTTGTACCCGGTGGTGCGCACGGCGACGATCCCGGCGCAGATCGCGGGGGCGGACGCTGACCAGGTTGTGGCGGTTGCCCCGTTCGACGGCAAGATCAGCGCGTTCTCGCTGGTCCCTGAAGCCGCGGTGACCGGCGCGACGGCGACGAAGCGCACGTTCACCGCCGCGAACAAGGGACAGGCCGGGGCCGGGTCCACATCGGTCGCGGTGCTCGACCTCGTCACGGGCACCGACCTGGTGGCCTTCGACGAGAAGGCGTTCACCCTGTCGGGCACCCCGGCAAACCTGAACGTGGTCAAGGGCGACGTGATCGTCCTCGTCGAGACGCACGCCAGCACCGGCACCGCCCACTCGGGCGGCCTCGTGCTGGTCACGTTCACGATCGCCTGACGTCTCGCGGCGCATGCAGGCCGCCCCGCCGGTGACCCCGGCGGGGCTCCCCGTTCGACTCGGGGCGCCGCACTAAGGACCCTGACCACCGCGCTCGAGGCGGGGAGGTAGCAATATGGCCGTCTCGGCGCAGCTGCAGGTGTGGGACTCCGAGCTCGAGCAGTGGGTGCCGTACAACCCGGCCGAGCATCAGGAGCAGCTCGTTGAGCTGATCGCTGACGCGGTCGGCGAGGCGATGCCGGACTCGCCGGAGACGGGCCTGGCGAAGGACGTGGTGTTGCAGCAGGTTCGTGACCGGCTGCCCGCCGGTGGCGCGGCGACCTCGGCCAAGCAGGACACGGCCGCGACGCTGCTGACCAACCTCCTGACCGAGCTCTCGCAGAAGCTCGAGCCGGGGGACCTCTCGCAGCTCGCCACCGCCAGCAACCAGACGACCGCGTCCAGCCGACTGCAGGCGATCGTCGATGCGCTCGCCGGCGTCCTCAATGTCAGCGGCCGTCCCGCCCAGGGCGCCGTTGCGCTCACCGTCGGTGCAGACGCCGTCACTCCTGGCCGCTGGCTGTGGGTCAACCCAACGACCGACGGCCAGGCCGTCATCAAGTTCACCAACGACTCCACCCTGACGATCACCTACGCGGCGAATCAGCCGTTCACGCTGCTCGCCGCGATCAAGCAGGTCGTCAGCGCGACCGGCACGGCCACCTTCGCGAACCTCGCCTGATGTCGGTCGCGGTCGCCCCGACGCTGGTTCCGAACGCCTCGCGGCATCAGTTCACGCTGACGGGCACGGGCACCTCGTGGGACAGCGAGACGGTGTTCGCGATCAGCGGCATCACCGGCGCGGAGATCACCGACCAGCAGGTCAACGGTGCCCTGGCGGCGCTCATCACGGTGTCGTTCGGTGCCGCCGGCGGCACGCTGACGATCGACGACGGCGAGGGCTCATCGACGACGGTGGCCGTCGACGTGTGGCAGGAGTTCACCCGCGACGACTACGCCCGCGCCGACACCACCGTCGGCAGCGCAGGCTCCAAGACCGGTGCGGGCAACAACTGGGAGGACGAGGCCGGCAGCACCTTCGACATCGTCGGCAACCAGCTGCGCGCCGAGACCGGCCCGGGCGGCACGGCCGGCAACCGCCTCACGCGCCCCGCCTCCGAAGCGGGCGCGGATCGTCGCCGCGAGAACAAGGTCTCCCAGGCCAACAACGCGCCCTGGTACATCGTCCTGCGCAAGCAGTCCGACGGCAGCCACTACCGCCTGGTGACAGGCTCGACGGTCTTCCGCTTCGAGCGTGTCAGCGCCGCGCAGGCGGCCTCGACCGTCGGCGGCGCGACGAACGCCCCCGCCGTGCCTCTGAACAACGACGCCGTCTGGGACTTCTCCATCCGCAACGTGGGCGGCAACCCCGTGCTCGTCGCCACGCTGGTCAACAACACGACCGGCGAGATCACCACGATCACGGCGACCGACACCAACGGGTCGAAGATCACCGCGTCGGGCCGATCGGGGATCGCCGAGGGCAGCGCAAGCATCAAGAACACCTGGTACCGCAGCCGGTCCTACGTGCTCAACACGAAGGGCGTCGTCGGCACGCCGAGCGCCGCTGGGTCGGGCCAGTCGGTCTCCGTCGAGCTGACGGGTATCGGCACGACGTGGGACGGGTCGACGACCTGGTCGGCCGCCGGCGGCTCGGGCGTCACGCTTGGCACCCCCGTCGTGCACGATGCGACGCACGCGACCGTCCCGATCACGAACACCGGGTCGGTCAGCGACGCGATCGTCCTGACCGACAGCAAGGACGCCACCAAGTTCTCGTTCGCAGTGACCGCCCCGTCGATCTCGATGTCGCCGCGGCAGATCAACGCGGGCATCACGTCCATCGTCACGGTCACCGGCAACGGGGTTCAGCGCTGGCTGACGACACCGCCGAACTTCTCCGGCTCGACCCTCCCATCGGGGACGACGATCGACCAGGTCAACGTGATCTCCGACAACGAGGTCCGCCTGACGATCACCGCCGGCTCGACGAGCGGCACGGCCACGATCACCGACAGCGCCTTCTCGGCCTCCAACGTCCTCTCGGTGATCTTCGTCAAGCCGTTCATCGCCTACGAGCCCGACGAAGACCTGATGGTCGACATGCTGCTCAGCCCGGGGAACTGGCACATCGTCGACGGCGCGTTCGCCGAGAGCTTCAACCCCAGCGCCTACGGCCGGCTGCAGATCACGACCACCTCCGCCGGGGACATCGCGATCCCGTTCGACCCGTCGCCGAACGTCGCGGGCAGCCTCTCGCCGCTGAACTACCCGACGCTGTCATGGGTGGTGAACCCGACAGACGCCAACCAGGTGTGGCAGCGCACGAAGTTGTCGCCCACGACTGACCGCGTCGTGCTCCTCGCATCGGCCCCGGCCGGCACGTACGACATCTGGTTCTACTTCGCCGCGGTCGGCGGCTCGGGCACCGACACTGGCCGGTGGGCGGGCGCGCGACGGATGCGCCTGCTCGGCCTGCAGTGCCACTCGTCGGCCGTGCTCGTTCCGGTGAAGCGCAAGCGCGGCACCGTGTACGAGTTCGGTGACTCCTACCTCGACGGGTCGGGCACGATCGGCAAGACCGGCGGCAGCCAGGGCGGCGCTGGGAACGACTCCCTGAAGACGTACGGCAAGGCGTTCGCCGACACGGTCGGCATGGAGTGGGCGGGGATCGGCAAGGCCGGCCAGCACTGGGCCGACAGCGTCGCCGGCGAGGACCCGCTCTACAGCCTCACCCTCACGCCGCCATCGACGATGCCCTACCACATGGCCGGCGTCTCCCGCCTCGACGAGGACGGGCTGCTGTGGCCGTCGCCGGAGATCGTCCTGATCAACATGGGGACCAACGACGTCAACCAGGACATCAAGGAGAACGTCCGCCTGGGGCTTCATCTGGTGCGTGAGCTCGCGCCCGTCGCCGACATCGTCGTGTGCGTCCCGTTCAACCAGAGCGCCTCGGGCCTCGACCGCGGCAACCCGGCTGGCTTCAATGCCTACGTCGCCGAGACCGGTGACCGTCGCTGCGTGCTGCTGAACCCGAACGAGGGCGGCGCGATCCTGCCGGTCGACGCGATCGACAACCACAACTCGTTCAACCAGAACGCGTTCGCCTCGGACACCTACCACCCCTACGCCGCCTACTCCATGGCCGCAGGCGCGCGCCTCGCCGCGATGTACCTGGCATGGAAGGCGGGGAAGCGGTCCCCGCAGGCGGCCAGCGCGGGCTTCTGATGGGTCGCGTATCGGTGACGCCCAGAACGCAACGGAGGTAGACGATGGCCGACGGCGACGCAGCAGTCAGCTTCAACAGCAGCGTCATCTTCCGGCCCTCCACCGAGGAGGTCGCCGCCGAGCTCCCCGACCGCTGCAAGGACGACGCCGGCAACTACCTCGAGGACTGGACCGCAGAGACCCAGCCGACACAGGCGCAGGTCGAGGAGCTCATCGACCAGGCCGTCCGTGACGTCGCGCTGCGCACCGGCACCCAGCTCGAGGACGAGGAGCTCATTGGCAGCGCCCGCCACCTGGTGGTGCTGCGCGCCGCGATGCTCGTCGAGCGCCGCTTCTTCCGTCAGCAGGTCGCCGCCGGCCAGTCGACGTACGAGCAGATGCGCTCCGAGTGGACCGATGGGCTCGGGGCGTTGACAAAGGCGATCCGTGAGGAGGCTGCCGGCGGCGACGCAGGTGCGATCGATGATGCGGCCGCGCCGGCGTACGGGTTTCCGCCCGCGTCGGGCATTGGCCGCTGCGCCCGGTAGCGAATGCGCCTCGTCCTCGACATCTTCGGCGACGTCCAGGTCGATCGCGAGATTCTTCGACTCGAGGATCGCGTGCGCGACGCGCGGCCGGCCTGGAACGCCATTCGCGACGACCTTCTAGTCATCGGCGAGAAGCAGTTCGACAGCCGCGGCGGTCGTGCACACCCGTGGCCAGAACTCGCGGACTCCACGAAGGAGGACAAGGCGCGGCGCGGCAAGGACCCGTACGCGATCCTCGAGGACGGCGGCGACCTGCGCCGCGCACTCACCCAGCGCGGGGACAAGAACCAGGAGTTCATCAGTGAGCCCGACTGGATGTTGTTCCGACCTCTGCTCGACTACGCCGAATTCCACCAGCGCGGGCGCGGCGTGCCTCAACGGCGAGTGATCGACCTCACCGAACATGACCGCGATTCCGCGGTCAAGCGCCTGCAGAGTTGGGCCATCACAGGGGAGCCCTGATGGCTGAGGACACCAACATCTTCGGGCCCCTCGTTACTCGTCACGAGGTCGAGCAGAGCGTCGCCGGCACCTTACGGGCCTGGCTGCCCGACTGGCTCGCCGAGCTCAGTGCCCGCGCTGGCCGACCACGGGACTGGCTACCGATGCCGCGTGCTTGGCGGTTCGCGGCCCGATTTCAGGAAGAGCCTGACGGCAGCTTCCCCGTCATCGGCATCGGCGTGTCCAGTATCCCCACTGGCCTCCATCAGATCGATGATTCGGCCAAGAGCGCTGTGTGGCGCTGCGGGGTCGGGATCTTCACCGAAGCCAACCAGCGAGCTGAGGGCATCACGAGCAGTGCCCACGAGCAGAGCCGCTGGCTCGCGGGGACGTACACCGCGGCGATCTACGCCGTGCTTGAGCAGTACGGGACCTACGACGGCTTCGCTCAGAACCTGGAGATCACCGGCGTCTCATTCGACGACCTGGCAGGAAGCGAGACGGCCCGCCAGTACTCGCTCGGCCGGGTGACTTTCGATCTCCTCGTCGACGCCATCGTCGATCCGAGCGGCGGTCCGACCGAGCCGTCAACCGACCCCACTGAGGAACCTGACCCGGCATATCTCGTTGAGCAGGTCACGGTCGACGTCGGTGATGACGCGCCGCTTATCTCGCCGGATCCGGACCTAGACCCCGCCTGAGGAGGCGAGCATGGCTCAGAAGAACAAGGCGACCCTCCTCACGGAGGCCCGCCAGTTGGTTGACGTCGAGGTCGACGAGAAGCTGACCGTCCCCGAGCTCGAGGCGTTCATCGCAGAGCACACGCCTCAGCGCGTGAGCGTCGCGAGCACCGCGCCGGCGGGCAGTACGCCGCTGGTTCTCGGCGGCGGAGGTCTACTCGCCCCGCTGGAGGAGGCCCACGACGTGGATCCCGACCACCCGACCAACCGCCAGCTGCTCGCCGACGGCCTGTTGCTGGAGATCCCCGTCCCTGAGACCGAGGAGGACTGACCCGTGGCCGACACGCCAGGCGTCAAGTACCGCGATTCCGACCTGGTGACGCCGCGGAGCCAGCCCACTGCGCTGGACACCATGCTGCTGATCCAGGCGATGGCCAAGGGCCCGGCCCTAGTCACTGACCTGCATTCGCTCGCCGACTACATCCGCGAGCGCGGTGGCCGCACGACGAAGGCGCAGAGCGCCTACGACGGGGTCGACAAGGCCTTCGAGATGGAGGGGCCCGCGACGATCCACACGTCGCGGCTGTTCGGCCCCACCCCGGTGCAGGCGTTCAAGGTGCTGAAGGACGGCACCAACGCCGACACCCTGAAGTACGTCGCGAACGAGTGGGACGACGGCAACAACATCGAGATCGAGATCACCGGCACCAGCCCGGTCGTGCTGAACGTCTACTACGACGAGGACGGCGACGGCGTCAAGGAGCTCGTGGAGACGTTCACCGCGGCGAGCCGCGCGGCGTGCATCTCGGCGACCGCCAACGGCGTGTACGGCAAGCTGATCGCGACTGGCGCCTCCAGCGCTCTCCCCGTCGCCGTGGTCAAGGGCGCGCTGGCCGGCGGCACCGACGACGTGGCCAACGCCACGGTGACGCAGTGGGTCGCCGCGGCGAAGACCGCGCCGCGGAACCTCGGCGTCGGCCAGGTCGTCACTCCGGATCTCCGCGATGCCGCGATCCAGGGCGCGATCGCCGACGTCGTCGCTGACCGCAACCGCGTGTACCCGGTCGACGCGCCGGCGACCACGACGTTCGGCACGCTCGACGACTACATCGACGACGTTCGCGACCTCGGCTCGGTCGCCCAGGTGATGTACCCGTGCTGGCCGCCGCTCCCCTGCGACGGCGTCGTGCCCGGCACCACGCGGACCATCGCCGCCTCGGTGATCGAGGCCGCGCGCTTGGCGCGCAACGACCGTGCGGGCGAGATGCCCAACCAGCCGGCCGCCGGTGACCTCGGCATCGTCACGCCGTGGGTGCGCTCTGACGCGCTCGCGACAATGGTGCTCGCCGAGGACGACTGGGCCACGCTGAACGCCAAGGGGCTGGCCGTCTTCATCGAGGAGTACGGCGACATCAAGATGTACGGCAGCCGCGGGCCCGCCGACCCGGACACCTACCCGCTGAGCGTGTTCTTCGGAGCCGCTCGGATGCGGATGGCCGTGAAGGCGCTGCTGGGGGTCGTCGCCGCCCGCTACGTCCACCAGACGTTTGACCGCAACAACGTGCAGCTGAAGGACCTCGCCGCCGATGGCGCCAAGGTCCTCAAGCCCTACGTCACCGCCGGCGCGATCAGTGGCCTGGTCATCGACACCGGCCCCTCGCAGTCCGTCAACCCCGTCAGCGAGCTGCAGGCTGGCCGCGTGAAGATCGTTGCCCGCTGGACCGACGCCTTCACCGCGGAGACCGTGACCATCGAGACCGTGCGCAGCGCCACGACCCCCGAGGAGGCCTGATCACATGGCCCGCGAAATTCGCCTGTCAGAGGCCAACGCCCGACTCAGCGCCGTCGGCGCCGGCGGTATCCAGCTCGGTCGGTTCACCGAGTTCGAGGGCGGCGAGCTCACGATGGAGGCGTTCACCATCACCGACGAGGACGGCAAGAAGATCGTCCTGCCCGGCCTTTCCGGCGACCGCAGCCCGGTCATCGTCCGCCGCCCTCAGAAGCAGAGCGACATCGCTCTGCGCCGCCAGGTCGAACGCGCCCTGAACGCTGGCGCCGTCTCCGACAGCGACGGCGTCACCGTGGTCTACATCGACGGCCGCAAGGTCGCGTTCGGCGACCCGGACGTGTACACGGGTGTGCTGCTCGGTGCGGCGTCGGGCAACGTCAACCTGGCCAACGGTGCGACGGCGAAGATGTTCGTCTGCACCTTCGCGGTCGACCAGGACCTCGCGCTGTGAGCGAGCATCCGGACGGCAGCGTCCTCGCCGAGGTCGCCGACGCGTGGAATGAGGCCTACGCGCAGGGTGAGCGGCTGCTGCTGTGGATCCCCACTTGGCACGGCAAGCTGTTCGCCCGGTTCGAGGTCCTCAACGATGACGAGGAGGTCGAGCGCCTGGCCGAGCTCGCAGCCGATGAGGACGACCTCATCTTCAAGAGCGCATGGCTGGCTGCTGCCTGCACGGGCGTCTTCGCCGTCGACGGCCAAGGCACGCAACACGAGGTCCTCGACGGCAACGGGCAGTCCGTTACGATCGGCGCTGACCTTGCCAACCGGCTGCGCGGCAAGGTCGAAGGGATCGACACTGCACGCTCCGAGCGCGACGTACTGATGTGTCTCACCCGCCAGAACGGTGGCGCCATCCGGCGCCTCTACGCGCAGCAGGGACGTTGGGAACTCGACACCTCGCAGGAGGTCGAGGGCGCTCTTGTGGGGGAATCGCTCGCTGGCGTGCGGTCGACGCGATCGCCCGTCTCGGCGGACTAGAAATCGACTTGGCGCGGTCCACCGACCGCGCCGAGCACCTGCTCGCACTTGCCGTCGCTGTACGGCGCGCGGAGCTGGAACGCGACGGCCAAGAGGCTGCCGCGCAGATGGCCGCCGACGCGGCTACACGTGCCGTTCTCGTAGCGCTCGGGGTGATACGCAATGGCTGATGAAGTCGCTCTTCGGTACCGACTCCTCGGGAACAAGGCTTTCGCCCGCGACGTCGACGCCGACATCCGGCGCCCCGTTCGCGGCGTCACGAGCGACGTCTCAAAGGCCGAGCACGCCAGTCGTCTCTTCAACAGTGCCACCGGCCGACTCCGCACGGGGCTGATCGCCGCCGGCAGCGCAGCAGCAACCGCCGGCGGTCTCATCTTCTGGGAGGCCAAGCGCGCCACCCAGGCCTGGGAGGAGTCGCGCAAGGTCCAGGCTGACACCGTCGCGACGATCAAGTCGACCGGCGGCGCCGCGAACGTCACAGCCGACCACATCGCACGCCTGTCGGGCAAGATCAGCGGCCTCACCGGCGTCGACGACGAGGCCATCCAGTCGGGAGCGAACATGCTCCTGACCTTCAAGAACATCCGCAACGAGGGCGGCAAGGTCGGCGGCACCCTCGATCAGACGATCGGGCTGCTGTCGGACGTCGCGGTGAAGATGGACAAGGAGCCCAAGCAGGCGGCGATCATGCTCGGGAAGGCGTTGAACGACCCGATCAAGGGCATGACCGCGCTGGGCCGCGCTGGCGTCCAGTTCTCGGCCGCCGACGAGAAGCGCATCGAACGCCTGGTCAAGGAGAACAAGCTCCGCGAGGCCCAGGGAATCATCCTGAAGGAGCTGCGCAGCCAGTTCGGCGGCCAGGCCGCCGCGCAGGGCACCGCGCTGGACAAGCTCCACACGAACGTCGAGAACCTCGAAGAGGCGATTGGCAGCGGCCTGGAGCCGATCACCGATCGGCTCTTCACGGGCATCACCAATCGCGTCGACGAGGTCACCCCCGTCATCGAGAAGTTCGGCAAGGGCGTAGCCGACATTTTCGGCCGCGACGATCTCGACATCGAGCAGAAGTTGGCGCTCTCCAGCCGACGCGCGCAGCGGTCCTTCGGACCGCTCGTCGACGACTGGGGTGACGAGTTCAAGCAGCTGCTCGGCGGGCGCGAGTTCGGCGAGGCGCTCGGTGACGGCTTCGACGCGGCCGCGCCGTTCATCGCTGATCACATCGTGCACACCGCCCCCGTGCTCGCTGAGCGCTTCGCCACCGCCTGGTGGAACGCGGACACCTGGACGAAGGTCTTCAGCGCCAGCTTCCTGCTGACGAAGATGGGCGCGTTCGGCACGGTCGGCAGGATCGCTGCGGGGCGGTTCGGTGGCGGCTTCTCCGGCGGGTTGAAGGGCAACCTGGCCGGTGCGGCTGGGCGTGGGTCGACGCCGCTGAACCCGATCTTCGTGGAGGACGTGACCGGCTCGGGCTCGGGGCCCGGGGGGCTGCCGACCAAGCTGGACAAGACGCCAGGTTTGGTGAGCAAGGCCAAGACGGTCGGCAAGCTGTCCGGCCTTCTCCTCCCGGGGATCCTGCTGGCCGAGTCGGGCATCATGCCCAACAACGACTACGCGACCACCGGCGCTGACGCTGCGCGCCGGCGCGCAGCGGTCGGCCCCGGAATGGGCTCGCCGGGCGCGCTGCCCGACGGTCGCACCGCCACGAGCGTGAACGTCGACGGGCACGCCTACCCGGTCGACCCGCGCCTCACTGGCTACCGCGACGCGGGCGTCGCCTACGTGCAGACCGAGGTCAAGCTCGACGGGGAAGTCGTCGCGCGGGCGAACCACAAGTCGGAGCTGCGCACGAAGGGGCGCCGGTAGATGCCCACGATCCGAACGGGCAGCAGCCTCGGCGCCCGCGTCGGCGGGCCAGGGTCCAGCCTCGGCGGCGCGCTCGGACGCGCGGCGGGCCCGCGACGCGACGGCGAGGCGATCCTCAACCCGCCTGGCCCGCGTCAGCGCGGCTGGATCCGCCTCATCCCGCCGAAGCCCGACCCCGCACTGGACCTGTTCCTCACGGGCAAGATCGTCCCGCCCGGCGGCTACGGCGGCTTCCAGTCGGCGCCCCGCACCGACCAGACCGAGCTGCTCGACTGGGTCTCCGGTCAGACGCTCGTGCACGCCGTTCCTGTGCTGCTCGAGGGCATCGCCCACGGCACTCACGTGCAGCGGGAGTTCGACGCCCTGGAGAAGCTGATGCGCCGGCCTGACGGGTCACGCCCGCCGCGGCTGCGCGTCGAAGGTCCTCTGCGTCACGCCGACCTCGCGTACGTGATCGACGGCGTTGATGAGCGCCGTGACGAGCAGTGCCCTGCGACCGACCAGGCGGACCGCCTCGTGCGCTGGGCGGGCACGCTGTACCTGCGCCACGACCCACGGCAGGACGTCACCGGCCAGCGGCTTCCTTCGCCCGAGGAGGCCAATCGCGACAAGCCGCACACCTACACGGTCGTGAAGGGCGACACCTACCGCAGCATCGCCGGGAAGGCGCTCGGGCGAAAGAGCCGGTGGAAGGAGATCGCTGACGCCAACAACGACGAGAACCCGCATCCCGACCGTGCGCTGACGCCGGGCGCCACGATCGTGCTGCCCAACGCAAAGAACCTCTGATGGCCAACCGTCGCCGCAACAGCGACATCTTGCGCGTGCGCGGCTGGCGGCCACACGAGCTCGTCCTCGACGGCAAGACCGTCGACGTGCGTATCGCGTCCGCTGTCGGCGCGGGCGTCCGAGTCAACCGGCAGATGTCGGAGGCATCCACCCTCACGATCCCGATCATCGACCGGGGACGCGAGCTCGTGGCGAACACCGAGCTGTTCGGCGACTCCAAGCTGAAGGTCGGCATCAAGGTCACGACGCCCGACGGCCGGTCGTGGGAACTGATGGAGATGCCCGACACCGATCAGGGCTACGACCTCATCTTCTTCCCGGCGCCGATCGCGAAGCCGATGCGCCACAAGAGCAAGCCGCGCAAGTGGACGCGCAGCGCGGACTTCACCCGCTACGACGCGGTCGGCGCGATCGCCGCGGCCAGTGGCGTGACCGTTGTGACCTCGCCAGGCGGCGACGCACCGCAGCTGGTCGAGGGGCTCACCGACGACGACATCACCGCGCTGGAGACCGCGTCCTATCGGCGCGTCGCCGCGCAGCGGGAGACGTCGTCGCGGATCTCGAAGGCGAACCTCACCGTGAAGGGCGTCGCGATGGACGCCCACCAGCGCCAGAACACCGCCGTGCTTCTCCGGGTGCGCCAGCAGGTCGGGGCGGTCGGCCGGGCCGCGGTCGCAGCGTTCTGCGCAGCGATCGGCGAGTCAGCCATCCGTGTCGTGGCGAACCAGGCGGGCTCGGCGTACGGCGGGGTGCTCCAGGGCCGGTACCGCGCGAACGCGCTCGGCCCGGCCCTGTTCGACATCAATGACACCGAGGGGATGGCCTACTACTTCTGGCGGGGCGGCAAGGGCTACCAGGTCAACGGTGCGATCGCCGCGGCGCGCGAGCACCCGGACTGGTCACCGGGCGAGATCGCGTTGAACGTCGGGGGGCCGCAGAGCAACTTCGCCACGTACGAGGAGGGCGTGCGCTTCTATCAGCAGCACGCCGGGGAGGCGCGCGCCATTCTGTCCGCCTTCAACGTGGCGCTGGACAACGACGGCTTCTCCAGCCGCGTCGACGCCGCCGGCGAGCGCTCCTATCTCGACGAGTTCGAGTTCTACAAGGAGGCCGACGCGTTCGACTGGGACGCCATGCGCGACCTCGCCGACGACGTGGAGTGGTCCCTGTTCGACTGGGGCGACCAGGTGATGTTCACCAACGACATCCTGCTCGCCCAGGCACCCGCGGTCCTGACGCTCAGCGAGGACCTGCCCGGTGTCGAGTCCATCCGGGGCACCTGGTCCCAGCGCAAGGTCATCGACGAGCTGACCGTCGTGCTGCGCGCCGGCGACTGGGCGCTCTGGACCGGCGCCTGCGTGATCATCGAGAAGAAGCCCGGCGCCAACGGCCGCTGGATCGTCCGCGAGATCGACCAGTACCCCCGTGCCGACGTCCAGACCGCCACGCTCCGACTCAGTCGGGCGCAGGCTCCGAAGCCCGAGCCCACGGCGGACGTCATCACCGCCACGCCCGACGACGAGTTCGGCGACCAGGCCTCGACCGTTGCCCCCGGCTCAGGACCGGCCGGCGAGGGCGTCCAAGGCGTCTACGCCGCCGCGAAGGACATCGACCGTCGCAACCTGCCGTACGGGGCTGGTGGCCACGGCCTCGGGTGGGCTGCTGCCAACAGCTCGTCAACGCTGGACTGCTCGTCGTCGACGTCGATCGCGCTTCACGGTGGCGGCCTCATGCCGAAGGCGATCACCGGCCCGCAGATCAGCGACTACTTCCTCACGTGGGGAGAGGCGGGCGAGGGCGACTACATGACCGTGTGGGTCAAGCCCGGCTCGGGCCCGAACGGCCACGTGTGGATCCAGTTCAAGGGCTTCGACGCCAAGCGCTTCGACACCTCGGCCTACGGGTCCGGCGGCAGTGGCCCGCATCTCCGCTACACCGATCGACCGACGGCCGGCTTCGTCCCTCGGCACTGGCCAGGGACCTGATGGGCGACACGTACGACCGCGTCCGGCGGGCCGAGCGGCCCCGCCAGAGGGTCCTGGCCGCCGCCACCCGGGCTGTCGTGCACACCGCACCCGACTCGGCCGGCCGGATCTTGCTGACGGTGCCGACGTGGGGCGCATCCCCGTGGGGGCCTGTCCGCTATCTGCTCGCCTCGGGTGACGGGCCGCCGGCTCCTGGAGACGTTGCCGTGATCCATGCCGACCACCAGGGCCGCGCTGTGTACGCGGTCGTGTGGTCGAGCTGACGGAGGAGGACCGCTCTCGTGGCCCTGAAGCGCCCCCATCATGCCTATCCGCCGCGTCTGAACGCTGCGGGCACCGGCTTCGAGCTCGTCGAGGAACGCTCCGACGAGGAGGTCATCGGCCGTGTGGAGGCCACGCTGCGCTGCCCTCGGGGCTTCGTGGAGAGCCGCGAGACGTTCGGGTCCCCCGACGTCGCGCAGTCGATCAAGGACCCCGTGGACGTGCTGGAGGAAGTCATCCGGATGCAGCAGCCCGACGCCCAGTCCGTTCTCACACGCCGACCCGACACTTCGAGCCAGCTCGCGGCCGTCGTGATCGAGGTCCGCACGGTGGCGCGCAATGTCTGAGTCCCTCAGCGAGGCCGGCGGCTTCTATCAGCAGTTGCGCACCGAGGCCGGCGGCGACCCCGACGCGATCCGCGAGCGCATTCTGGACCGACTGCGCCAGGCCTACCCGGGGATCACGTTCGTCCCCGGTGATCTCAGCTGGCTGGAGGCCGACGGCGTCGCTGAGGAGGCGTCGTTTCAGGAGCAGCTGCTGATCGGTCGCGCCGACGACTTCTTCGTCGAGCTCGCCGAGCAGTGGGACGGGATCCTGCGCAACCGTGCGACGACGGCGACCGCGCACGTCACCTTCACCCGGGACGACGACGACGGTGAGCTCGTGCTCGAGGCGCCCGTGCAGCTGAAGATCGGCGGCCAGGGCTTCCTCACCACCGTCGACGCAACATTCGAGGACGGCGAGGACGCCGTCAGCGGCGTGACGATCGCGGCGGCCATCGTCGGCTCCCAGGCCACCGGTCTCTCAGGCCCGGTGCAGATCCTCGACGCGCTCGCGGGGATCACCGCGACGCTCGACGAGGACGAGACCGTCAACGGCCGCGACGAGGAGTCTCTGGCCGACTTCCGCGACCGCGTGACGCGGCTGAAGCGCATCGGCGGCCGGCCGACACAGGACGACGACTACGCCGCGCACGCCCTGAACCATCCCGCGGTCGCCCGGGTGCTGGTGAAGAACCTCTACAACCCCGCCGACCCTGACGATGAGGAAGCGGGCGAGGGCTGGGTCTGGCTGGCCGTGGTCGACGCCAACGGCAACGACCTCTCGGGCGATGACATGGACGCCATCGAGGCCGACCTGCAGGCCAACGTGCTGCCGGGGATCAACACGCCGGTCAACGGCGCGACGCGCACCCCGGTGTTCGCCCACGCGATCTTCAGCGTCCTGCCCGGCTACACGTACCTGGAGGTCGCGCCTCGGGTGCGCGCGGCGATGGGCGTGAAGCTGAGCAAGTCGACCTACGGCAACCCGGGCGCGCTGCGCTACGTCACGTGGATCGAGACCCCGGTGATCCGCCCGTTCGAGATCGGATCGGCTGTCGATCAGGTCCAGGGCGTCGACCAGGTCGACGGGATCCTCCTGAGTCGCGGCCGCGCGGTGACCGGGCTGGCGTCGTCGAACGTCATCACAGCGGTCGGGCACGGCTTCGTCGACACCGACGAGATCACCTTCCGTGGCCTCGTCGGCGGCGCCCCGCTGGTGGATGACACGACCTACTTCGTGCGGGACGAGACCGCTGACGCGTTCAAGGTCGCGCTGACCTCGGGCGGCACGGCGATCGACATCACCGCCGACATCACCGTGGGCTGGGCGCTGCAGCTGGAGTCGGCGAACCTCACCATCCCGGGCCCGGCCGCGCTGCCCGAGCTGCCGGACGGCTCGATCACCACGCAGGAGCTCACGTGATCGACCTCTCCCCTGCGCTCGCCGGCCGCCAGTACGAGCGCTTGGAGCCGTGGACGCACGCCGAAGCTGCGAACGGCTACGTGCTCGCGAATCGCTGCGCTGCGCGCGCGGCCGCGTTCCGCGACGTGCTGCTCGTCACCGAGATCTTCGACAACCGCAGCGGCTGGGCACGCCTCGCGCATCTCGACGCGCTACCCGACGAGGCGCTCCCGTGGATCGCGTGCGTGATCGGCGAGTACCTGCTGCCCGGCACGCCCGCCGATCAGCGCCGCCAGCTGCTCGCGCACGGCGGTGCGAAGGACCGGTCCACGGTGCGTGGGATTCAGCGCGCTGTCGCCTCCCACCTCGACGTCGCCGCCGATGTCGACGCCGTGTCTCGCGTGATGGTCACCCCGCGCTACCAGGGCGCGTTCTTCCGGCTGCTCGTGCAGACCTACACCAGCGAGACCCCGGACCCGGCCGCGGCCGAGCTTGCCGCGAAGCGTGCGGCGCCTTCGGCGTGGCGCGTGATCTTCGAGACGCTCGACGGCTGGACGATCGGCCAGCTCGAGGCCGCCTACGACGGGCAGACGATCGGCGATCTCGAAGGCGACTTCTCTGACCTGGCCGAGCTCGAATCCGAGGAGCCCTGATGGACACCACCACGCCCGTGGCGCTGAACAAGCCTGCGACGACCGACCAGGTGTCGGACCTCCGCGGCAGCATCGGCCAGCACGCCGACCAGTTGAAGAAGACCTCCCTGTACGACCAGGGCCCCTACTCCACGATCCAGGCCGGCGGGTCGTGGGAGTCGAGCGTGTCGAATGCCGGCGTGAAGGGGCGCTTGTTCCGCGCGACCGACCTCGCGGGCAAGCCGCTGTTCCTCGACACCGGCACGAGCTGGGAGGCGATCAGCAACGCCGCCCTGGTGAACACGCTGCCCGCGAGCCCGTTCGACGGTCAGGAGCTGTTCTTCCTCGCCGACGCGACGTCGCGCGTGAAGTGGCACCTGCGCTACGACGCGAGCAAGGCGGGCGCGCTGAAGTGGGAGGGCCTTGGGCGGTCGTGCCTCTCGTCGGCCGTCGCAGCCGGCGAGCAGACGACAAGCGAGACGTACACGAACCTCGCTACGACTGGCCCGTCCATCTCGGTGCCGCTCTCCGGCGAGTACGACATTCACCTTGAGGCGTTGGCGGTGAATAGTGACGCCGACCAGGACGCGTGGATGAGTGTCGCGCTCGGCGCTGCGGCGGCGCAGAACGCTGATCGACTCGTGATGCGCTCGGGTGGTACCAACGGCCAGGCGTCGATCGGCCGCACGATCGGTCCGAAGACGCTCTCAGCAGGGGACGTGGTCCTCGCGAAGTACCGCAAGAACGGCGGCACATTCGCGGAGTTTCGCGACCGTCGCCTCGAGCTGATCCCTCGCTGGCTGGGCTGAATGGTGCGATCTGGAAGGGATGGCCCGTGAGTGACCGGAAAGCAGCCCACCCCGGAGTGCCCCTCGCGTCCGCCTGCCCCGCCCACGTCGCCGCGCCGCGGCCTGTGGCACCGGATCTGGTCCAACTGGGATCAGATCTACTCGCGGGTCACCAGGGCCATCGCATTCTTCGCTGGCCTCGGAGCCTTCGGCTGGCAGGTCCTCGACGCCAACGACCGCCGCTACTGGGTCATGGCCGCCGCGCTCGGCCTGATGGGCTTCCAGTTCGCGAAGTGGGCGGACAAGGGCGGCGGCGAATGATGGGCCGCCTCGAGCGCATCTGGGCCGCCGTAGCCACCGCGGCGGTCACGGTCCTCATCGTCCTGCAGCTCGTTCTCGAGGGGCACCTGTGAGCGATCAGCGCAGCGAGTACATCCACACGGCCGACGCGCCTGACGACGTGCCCCGCAAGTCGGAGCGGCGGCGGTGGTCGCGGGTGCCGCGCAGCATCTACGTGCTGTACGCGATCACCGTCATCATCGGCGTGGTCTCGCTGTGGAGCGGACAGACCGCCCGCGACGCGGCGACGACCGCCCGCGACCAGGTCTCCGAGAACAGGGCCCAGGACCTCCGTCTCGCCCAGGGGAACTACATCACGTGCCAGGTCCAGAACCGCCAGGCCGGGACCGCTCGGGCCCTGCGCACCATCGTGCTGGCGATCAGCCCGTTTCCGCGTGACCGCAGCCCTGAGCTCTACGACGCACTGGCCAACTACCGCAAGCTGACCGCGAAGAAGCGCGTCCCTCGCGACTGCGGCGTCCGGCCCGTGGGGATCTCCGACGAGGTCCTGCCGTGAGCTTCGGCGAGCGCGTTGCCCGCTGGAGTCCACTTCGCCGAATCATCGTCGGCGTCGCCATTGCACTGCTGGTCGTCGGCCTGGTCGGCTACCAGACCGACCGCAACTCGTGCGTCCGCTCCAATGGCGTCCGCGAGGCGTTGCAGGAGCAGTTCCGCGGCCAGGCCGACCGCCTCGCCCAGCGTGCCCAGTTCGATGTCGGCCTCGAGCGCTCGCTCGACCTCGCCGGCGCCCGGTCAGCGCGCCGGTCGCTGCGGCTCGTGCCGTCGCTCGACTGCGGCCTGCCGTTCCCCGACACCAAGTAGCTGCCCGGCCCGCTCGAGGGCGCGGGCTGGGCAGCTGACTGCCCTCGGCCCTCTCGAGGAGGAACACCATGCCCAGCACAAGGGTGCATCGCATCCTGCGCTTCCGCGGCACCGACGGCGACGAGCCGGCCGTGCCGCCCATGACCGGCGGCGACGTCGTCGCGGTCCAGAAGGCCATCAACGCCCGCGGCCGCGGCAACGCCCAGCGCGGCCTGACACGCCTCGTCGTCGACGGCCAGGCAGGCCGCCAGACGATCGCCGTCGGCCGCAAGGCCGCCGCCTCGCTCGGCGTCGACATCGGCGAGAGCGGTCTCGGCAAGCGCGCCCAGACGATCATCCGCCGCCCATGGCTGCGGGTCCCGTCGGAGTACCGTCGCCAGAAGCGGTGGCTCGCCAAGCGCGCCAAGGAACGCGCCGCCGCGGCCGCCGCCAAGCCGGCCCGCAAGGACAACAAGATCACCGGCGCCGTCCGCTACCCGCGGCTGCGCGTCGTGTTCGCGTGCCTCGAGGCCGCCAGGCTGTACTACTCGGGCGTCGCCCGCCGGTTCTACAGCCAGCCCGGCACCTGGACCGTCGAGCTCGGCATCACCGGTGAGCACGCCGGGCAGCGGTCGGACTGCTCCCAGCTGGCAACCTCGATGTGCTGGTCGGCCGGGCTGCCTGACCCCAACGGCAACAGCTACAAGGGCGGCTACACCGGCACGCTGGTTGCGCACCTCAAGGAGATCGGGCGCGACGACCTGCAGCCCGGCGACTTCGTCCTGTACGGGCTCGGCACCGCGCATCACATCGAGGTGTGGGTCGGCAATGGGGACGGCAAGACGTCCTACCGGGCGCTGGCCAGGGCGGGGTCGACGTACCGCGACCGCACCGTCGGTCACGGCAGCCCGCCTGTGGACTTCGGCGACATCGACATGGTCGCCGGCGCCCGCTTCTTCCGCATCGACCTCTAGGAGGGACCTCCCATGATCGAGACCCTGAAGAACGAGCCGCTGCTCACCGCGATCACCGCCCTGGTGGCCGCGAGCATCGTCCTGCTCGTCGCGTTCGGTGTCACCGTGACCGACGAGCAGAAGATCGCCATCGCCGCGTTCGTCATCGCGCTCTACGTGTTCGTCGGCGTCGTCCGCGCCAAGGTCACGCCAACGCGCAAGCTGTAGGGGAGGACCTGCGCGCGTAACGGTGACGCGCAGCGCGCCGGAATGCGCGCACTCTCAAGGCGTGAGTGACGAGGGGACCCCGATGCCGGACAGGCGACGGGGTCCCCTTCACTTACAATGAAGTGTTGACAACTGCCAACAGTTGCGCTATCTTTGTCGAGTGCCCCCGAAGAAGCATCCGAAGAAGGAGGTCGAGGCCGCCCTTCAGCGCGCCGAGGCCGCCGACTGGAAGATCACCCAGACGACCGCTGGGCACCGTTGGGGCAAGGCGGAGTGCGGCTGCGGTTGCAGCGTCTCCATCTGGTCGACTCCGAAGAACCCGGGTAATCACGCCAAGGCGATTGACCGGGCTGTCAGGAACTGCCCTCATGACAGGAAATAAGCGCATGACCGAACACAACTTCACCCTCATCCTCTCCGGGGATCCGGAGGACCACCTCGACGAGCTGTTCGAGGCTGGGTGCGACGACGCAACGTTCGGCGAGGTCGACGGCGTGCACTACGCCGAGTTCGACCGCGAGGCGCCATCACTGGCCGCGGCGATCAGCTCCGCGATCGCCAACGTCCAAAGCGTCGGCGGGCTGCGCGTCACGCGCATCGAGCCCGACGACCTGGTCACCGCCGCCGAGATCGCCGAGCGACTCGGCCGCACCCGCGAGAGCGTGCGGCTACTGATCGCCGGCCGGCGCGGGGTCGGCAACTTCCCGCCGCCGATCAGTCACCTGCGCGAGCGCAACCGGCTGTGGCGGTGGGTCGACGTCGCCGACTGGGCCGAGCTCACCGAGGTACCCGTGGCCACCGAGTGGGCCGCGAACGCCAGGTGGGCACGATGGATCGGCGCCGCTAACGCATCCCTCGAGCTCGAGCACCTCGCCGAGCACCTGCCGCCGGCCGATCGCGAGACCGTCGCGGCGCTGGCCGGCCTACGCCCGATCTCAAAGCCGACGCGCCGGCGGAGCCGAACGACCTAGACCGTTCCGCGATTGAGCGTCATGGCAAATCGCCCCAGGCGACGCCGCATGTCGGCCTCCTCTGGGAACTGCGCGAGCGAGATGATGAGATCGTTTAGCGCTCGTCCTGCGTCCTTGCGACCGAGTGACTGCTGCTGTCGGACCCATGCCTGGATCTCAGCCGCTACGCGCATGCCCTCTGGGACCGTCAGAACCAGGCCAGATAGTGGCTCTGGCGGATGGATCGAGACCGCCCCAGATGCAATCGCAGGCCCTGCGGGGCCCCGATTGTGGGCCGTTTCTGCGCGGGCAAGGAGGTCTGCTAGGTCCGCGCGCATTGCCGTGTAGAACTCGAAGAGCTCGTCTCGTCGCTCTCGGACGTCGCTGAACTCATCGGCGCCACCGATATCGAGATGAACGAACTCCGGCCGCTCGATCAGGCGGAAGAACGCGTCGGTCGCGGCGATCGAAGCATCTTGGATTCGCGCAATCGCTTGGAGTAGGGCCGAGCCGTGGACGAGGACGGCCTGAGTCTCGCCATCGAAGCCAAACGGCATTGCTAGGCGTAGGTGAAATCGACGGTGGGTGATGGATCCAGCGACGGATAGCTGGACGTCGATCTCGTGCATCGCCAGTGCAGCTGCCCTCTCGCCTCACCGCAGGTCCACCCAGGCGGCTGGGACCCCTGGCCGAAGACATAGGCCCGGACGATTTGCTTGGCTCGCGCACATCTCACGAAACGGACGCGGATCGCTGCGCGGACCGAACCAGAAATCGCCGATACGGTCTTGATGCCGCATGAGCGGAGAGGCACGGCGGCCGCCTCAGAGGGCATAGGACTCGCTGCCAGGGCGACTGCCGCGAACGCCAAGACCCTCAATACATGCTTGAGCCAGGTCGATTTGCAGCCGTTTCGGCGCGAGGTCTTCGCACGATTGCCGCAAAGAGGGAACAAATGCGTCGACATAGGTGCGGCGTCTTGTGCCACGCTGGTCTCCGTGCCTATTGGCGATTCGGTCAACGAGGGTCCCGTCGAGGGGAACACGCGTTCTCCTGCTCCGTCCGATGAGCGTTCTAGCTTTCGCGATCCGGAGTCGCCGGTCGCCGGCCCCGGGGGTCTCCCGCACCAGGCGGGAGGGGATACCGCGACCGCAGCGCCGGAGGAAGCGCTAGTGGGCATCAACGAAGACCAACTCGACCTGGGCCAGCTGCGACCGATCGTGATCACGAGAACGGTCGTCGGCCTCAACGGCGAGCCCGTCGACGTCGTCATCGACGTCCCGATGCCCGGCGGGTGGGAAGGGCCACCTGCGCAGCCCCGCCTCAGTGTGGTCGCTGACGCGCCGGCCATCACCAAACCTGCGCCGAAGTCGACCCGTTCACTGCTGGGGGAGGCGTTCCTCGAGGTCGGCACCACGGCTCGTTCCGTCGCCCTCAGTCTCCCCGACTGTGACGAGCGCGCTTCGCTGCTGCGGGACGCTGATCACTTCCTGGCGCAGGCGTCACTGCGCGGCGCGCGCCCCGCTCTTCAAGAGCGCTCTCAATCCGCCTGAGCTGATCTAGGGCCGCGTCGAGGCCGACGACGCGCTCATCCAGCGACTCGCGCGCAACCAGTAGGCGGTACTCCGCGAACTCGTCGGGATGCACGCTGAGCGCTGTGGCCACTGCCTCGATGAGTGCCCGATTAGGCGCTCGCTGTCCGCCGATGACCTTACGCAGCATGCCCAGGCTGGTGCCCTCAACGGCAGGGTCATAGGCCGCAGTCCCAACGCGCTCGACGCTCGTCCCGCGCTCGGCTGCCAGCGCGCGCAGGCGTTCGCTGAAGGGCTGGGCTTGATCGTCTCCTCGCACGCCGTGCGTGATCCAAGCGGGGTTGAGACCGGCTGGCAATAGACGAGCAGTCTCAAGACCTCTTGACACGAGACGTCGTGGGTTGATACAACTTGGGTCATGGCCGCTCAGCCCATGACCCCGCTCAAGCGGATCCTCCAGGAGGAGGGCCGTCGCCAGAGCTGGCTCGCCAACCGCATCGGGATGCACGAGTCCCAGCTGTCGCGAGTCGTCAACGGGCTGCACGCCGACGACGCTACCTGGGCCGCGATCGCCGCAGCCCTTGGTCGGCGGATCGATGAGGTCCGCCATCCCGTGCCGAGTTCTTCAGCGCTTTCGGAGGCGGCATGACCACCACCGCACCCCTGAACAAGATCGGCGCCGCGGCCCTGGCAGGCCCGGCGCCACGACCCACGGAGACGCAACTCCATGAGCACCGATAACGGTACCGCGGCGAGCGGGCCGTACGTCATCACTGTCACGACGCCCTATCGCAGCGACGCCGGCGATGCTCCGTCCCACGCGTTTGAACCAACGGTGACGCGGCGGGCTGTTGCCACGCTCGAGGAGAAGCGGGCCGCGATCGGCGAGCTCACTCGCAACGCTCCCGGGATCTCCATACACGCCGCCGACGATGGCGGCACGATCGGCCCACTGCCAGACGGGACCGTGATCGAGGTCGCGCCGACCCTCAGCTGGGGTGGCGCGCCGATCGGAATGGCCCGCTGGCTGCGCGAGGACCAGGGCTGGTCGATCCCCGCCGGCATGGACGACGACGAGGCCATCGCCGCGTTCAACGCGGCGCAGACGGAGGCGATGGCGGCATGAACCCGATCGCGAGCCACACCATCCGCGGCCAGATCCTCGAACCCGCCCTCGAAGCACGCGGCGCCAACCTCGCCGAACAACGCCTCATCGACGCCCGCGACACCCCCGAAGTCGACTCCCTCATCGAGGAGATCCTCGCCACCAAGCAATACGGCGTCCCGCCGCGCGTCCGCGCCCGCCTCCTCGCCTACGCCCAACGAATCGCCCAGCTGAACGCCAGCGAAGGCGAACACGAACGCGCCATCGCCGGCGTCGCCGACGAACTCGCCGAACACCTCCGCCACCGCGAGCTCAACAGCGGCCTGCGCAAGACGCTCACCGTCCGCGCCATCGCCCGCCGACTCCGGCCCGTCCTGCCGATCCTCGACCAGCCCGCCGGCCACGACGCCGCAGCGATCATGCGCGCGCACCGCACCTTCCACGACATCGCCAGCCAGGTACCCGCCTGCGAACTGCTGACCGGCAGCATCGCCCACGAGCTACGCGACACCGCCTACGGCCAGCTGCAGCGCGTCCACGCCTCCTGGAGCAACGCACGATGAGCCCGCTCGTCATCGCCGCCAGCATCACCGTCCTCGGCTGGCTCGCCCACAAGCTCACCGCAGCCATCCGCCGACGCCTCCAAATCCGCGACCACGCCATCGCGCAACGCACCGCCTACGACCTCGGCTTCGACGAGGGCGGCGCCAACTACGCCGCCGGCAAGCCCGCCCCTCACTTCACCGGCGACCTCGTCGACTTCAACCCGGCCCTGCCCGCCTCCCAGCGCGAGCACTGCCGCCGCTTCTCGATCCTCAGCCACCAGGACGCCGGCCGCCACGACGGCTGGTGGCAGGCCGCGCGCGCCGACCTCACCCCGGCCGGCATCACCCGCATGGTCCAGGAGACGCAAGCATGACCGTCACCGGCGGCCTCATCTACGGCCTCGGCATCATCGCCGCCATCGTCTGCCTCGTCTGGTGCGCCGTCGACCTCGGCCGCGAGCTCCGTGCCCAGCCCGGCCTCACCGAGCGCGAAGTCCAGGCGCAGCTGTACGGCAGGAGCACCCGATGAGCCGCGGCGACGTGCTCGAGCGCCTCGACCACACCGTCGAGGACCTCGAAGACGACACCTGCGCCTGCGGCTCCATCCGCGACGACGGCCACTGCCCCTGGTGCAACCCGGCCGACGGCGTCCAATACGTCCCCGCCCGTGTCGCCGTCCACTACCGCGAAGGCGGTACGTCGTCGTGACCGTCATCCCGATCACCCGGCCGCATGGCCGGCGCCCGCACGAACCGCTCACCGACAGCGACGACCTGAATACCCGTCGCACGGCACCGGCCCGGAGCGTCGCCGGCGCACCCGCGGTGAGCCCTTCCTCTCCTGACCGTGCGGACGCCGGCCAGGCGGCCGACTGGTGGGAGAACCGGACCAACCTCAGCGACCTTTGGCGCTTCCTCGAGGACCGCTGCGACGCCCCGCACAACGAGGTCGCCTACTTCCTCGACGAGCCCTGGAAGTGGGCGCCCGAGTACGAGCAGATGCGCGCCGAGCAGGACGACGACGCGCCAGTCGGAATCCCCGACGACGGCGGCGCGCACACCTGCCGGTGCGGCCACGGCGCGTTCACCGTGTGGGACTGCGACGGGTGGAAGCGCGAGCACGTCGTCGTCAACGACGAGGGCCGCACCGTCCAGTCCTGCCCCGAGTGCGACCGGGAGCTCGTGGTCGCATGAGCGTCGACATCCTGCCCGACGACCTCTGCGACCGCGGCTGCGACCGGCCCGCCGAAACGGTCGTCCAGGGCCTGTTCGGGCCGCTGCGCGTCTGCGCCCGTCACGCCGCCAAGCCGGAGCCGAAGCCGGCCCGTCCGGCCGTCGCGCGCGTCGGCCTGGTCGAGCTCAACGACGAGGCCCGAGAGGGCCGGTACGCCAACTGGCTGGGGGACCGCGGGCTATGAACCGCCAAGACGCCTGCCGCGCGCATGTCGTTGCGGTCAATCGACTGATCGGAATTCAACGCGATCCGCTCGGCGCGGTGACCAGGGCGCTCGCCTGGGCTGGCCATGACGACGCCGTTCGCCGCGCGATGGAGCTCTACGACAAGGCCGACCGGGCGGAGGCCGCCGCAAGCATGACCCGCGCCCGGTACTACCGCGTGTGGGCTGACCGAATGGCGCTGGCGCGATGACCCTTGCAACCGCCGAGCCGGCCGTGCAGCTACCCGTCAAGACCAGCCCGTGGCCTCACCAGGTCGAGGCGTTCGAGTTCACCGCCGCCCGTAAGGCCAGCATGCTCGAGATCGGCATGGGCGGCGGCAAGGGCCTCTGCGGCGTCGCGCTCGCCGAGCACGTCCACGCCAGCCAGGTCCTCATCCTCTGCCCCAAGAGCGTCCTCGGCGTCTGGCCGCGCCAGTTCGCCGACCACGCCCAGCGCGACTGGGCCGTGTGGAACGGGCACGTCGTCGGCGCCCGCGGACCGCTGCGCAACCCCAGCGTCGCCCGCCGCGCCGTCGCCGTCCTGGACCACTGCAAGCTCGGCACCATCACCCGCCGGCCCGCCGCCGTCGTCGTCAACTACGAGGCGTTCTACCAGGGCGACATGTGGAAGATCCTCCACGGCACCGACTGGGACCTCGTCATCCTCGACGAAAGCCACCGCCTCAAGGCCGCCGGCGGCGTCCAGTCGCGCAAGGCCCACCAGCTGTGCGAGCGCGTCCGCCGCCACGGCGACCGCATCCTGCAGCTCACCGGCACCAGCTGCCCTCACTCAGAGCTCGACCTGTACGCGCAGATGCGCGCACTGGACACGTCGATCCTCGGCACCAGCAACGCCGCCTTCCGCGCCCGCTACGGAGCCCGCAAGGTCAAGTACCGCCACGCCGACGGCACGCCCGTCTACCTCGACGGGCCCGCCGGCCAGCCGATCTACGACGGCGTCCGCGAAGACCGCCGCGACGAGCTCCTCCAGCGGGTCGCACCGCACATCTTCCGCGTCCCCCAGCAGCAGCTCGACGAGCAGCTCGGCCTGCTCGAGCCCGTCGATGACTACCGCACCTGCGAGCTCGAGCCGGCCACCCGCAAGGTGTACGGCGAGCTCGAGCGCGACGGTATCGCCCAGGTCGACGCCGGCGTCGTCACCGCCGCCAACGCCATGGTCCTCGTCCTGCGACTCGCGCAGGCCACCAGCGGCTTCGCCAAGGACGCCGACACCGGCGTCACCCACCAGCTGACCGACACGCCGGAGAAGGCGCGCCTGCTCGCCGACACGCTCGAGGACCTCCCCCGTCGCGAGCCGATCGTCGTCATCGCCCGCTTCCACCACGACCTCGACCAGATCCGCCAGGTCGCCGAGCGCCAGGGCCGCCGCTACGGCGAGCTGTCCGGCCGACGCGCCGACGGGCTCACCGCCGACAGCACCATGAACCCCGACGTCGACGTCCTCGGCGTCCAGATCCAGGCCGGCGCCGAAGGCGTCGACTTCAGCCGCGCCCGCTACTGCATCTACTACACGGTCAGCCACGCGCTGGGCCAGTACCAGCAGTCACGCAAGCGCGTCCACCGCCCCGGCCAGCAGCGCCGCGTCACCTACATCCACCTGCTCGCCGAGGGCACCGTCGACGAGGCGATCTACCGGGCGCTGATCGAGCGCCGCGACACGGTCGAGCAGTTCCTCGCCCACCTCAACAACCTCAACCGGAAGGACACGCCGTGAGCGACACCACCGCCACCGCGCCCGCCGCACCCGTGCGGGACCCGTTCGACGCCGTACTCCCAACGGAGGCCCGGCACACCATCCTCGCCCAGGGCGACGCCCTGCGCCGCCTCGCCGACGAGCTCGACAGCGCCCCCGACGAGACCACGCTCGACCTATTCATCGCGCTGGACCAGCTGAAGAAGCAGGCCAAGGCGATCAGCGACAAGGCGCAGAAGATGATCGGCGACCGCGAGAGCGGCCTCATGGGCGCCCTCCTGGAGGAGTTCGCCGAAGAGGGCGTCAGCAGCAAGCGCCACTCCAAGAGCGGCCGGCTCGCGCACATCAACACCCGCGTCTTCGCCAAGGCGCTCGCCGAGAAGTCCGAGGTCGCGATCGTCATGCGCGACGTCGACGAGATGAGCGACTTCGTCGAGTTCGGCTTCAACCTGCAGACCGTCAGCTCGTGGTTCAGCGAGCGCAAGAAGGGGCTCGAGGAGGCCGGCACCCCGGTCACTGAGGACGCGCTGCGCGCGCTCATCCCCGAGCAGCTGCGCGGCCTGCTCGACGTGACGTTGTCCCCGGTCATCTCCACCCGCGCCTGACCGGCGCCGGCCCTCGAAAGGAACTACGAGTCACCATGACCAGCACCGCGATCGCCACGATCGAACCCGGCGGCTTCCTCGCGTTGAACCATGACATCAGCGAGGTCAAGGGCTTCATCGCCGACAACCTCGCCGGCCAGGACGTCAACGAGTTCGACCTCACCCGCCTGTCCGTCCCGTCGGGCAAGGCCACCAAGTACCGCTGGGAGGTGCCGACCCTCGACGGCAGCGAGACCGTCGACGAGATCAGCGGCATCATCGTCTTCCAGAAGCAGACCCGGTCGTTCTGGCCGCGGTCGATCGACGACGGCGGCGGCAGCATGCCCCCGTCCTGCAGCAGCCCCGACGCCAAGACCGGCTTCGGCAAGCAGTGGGCCACCAGCGAGGACCCCGACCCCGACGGTGACGCCCGCGAGCTCGCCTGCGCCCTGTGCCCCAAGGCCCAGTTCGGCTCCGACGGCGGCCGAGGCCAGGCGTGCAAGCAGAACGGCCAGCTGTTCCTCCTCATGGGCACCGGCTTCCTGCCCAGCGTCGTGCAGGTCTCCCCGATGTCGCTCGGCGCGCTGAAGAAGTACATGCTCGCCCTCGCCAACGCCGGCCTGCGCTACGACCAGGTCCTCACGATCCTGGCGCTGGAGAAGAAGGCCAACCAGGGCGGCACCGAATACGCGCAGATCTCGCCTCGGGTCGGCGGCCGCCTGGACCCGGACACGGCCGAGAAGGCCCGCGCGTACGGCGACACGCTGCGCCCGACGTTCGAGGCGGCTGCAGCGGCCGCCGCCGCGGCACCGGCGCCCGAGCCCGCCCAGGCGTAGCCGTGCCCGACGCCCCGGCACCCCAGGAGCTCCGCGAGCTCGCCCGGTCGTTCGTCGCCATCGCCCGCGACCGCGGCCTCACCGAACTGCGCGCGGAGCTCCAGCAGAACGGCAGCCGCGTCGAGGTCCTCATCGAACGGGACATCGACCTGGACGCCCAGCAGGTCGTCGCTGAGCAGGTCACCGTCAAGGTCGGCGCCAAGAGCCGGCCGCGAACCATCGTCGCCGCGCCCGCCGCGTGGCTGGAGGACTGAACCGTGAGCATCGAGATCAAGTCCTGGAAGGACGGCAGAGTCCTCTACGTCGCCGAAAACGCGAGCGACATCCGCACGGCGCTCGAGGAGGCCACACGGCAGCGCGCGAACCTGGGCTACGCGAACCTGGGCTACGCGAACCTGCGCTCCGCGGACCTGCGCTACGCGAACCTGCGCTCCGCGGACCTGGGCTACGCGAACCTGGGCTCCGCGAACCTGGGCTACGCGAACCTGCGCTCCGCGGACCTGCGCTCCGCGGACCTGGGCTACGCGAACCTGCGCTCCGCGGACCTGCGCTCCGCGGACCTGCGCTCCGCGAACCTGCGCTCCGCGAACCTGGGCTCCGCGAACCTGGGCTACGCGAACCTGGGCTACGCGAACCTGCGCTCCGCGGACCTGGGCTACGCGAACCTGGGCTACGCGAACCTGCGCTCCGCGGACCTGCGCTCCGCGGACCTGGGCTACGCGAACCTGGGCTCCGCGAACCTGGGCTACGCGAACCTGCGCTCCGCGGACCTGCGCTCCGCGGACCTGGGCTACGCGAACCTGCGCTCCGCGAACCTGGGCTCCGCGGACCTGCGCTCCGCGAACCTGGGCTACGCGGACCTGCGCTCCGCGGACCTGCGCGGCTTCCGTGTGGACCTGTGGGACGTGCTCGATCACGCCCCCGGAGAGGTGGCCGGCATGCGCGCCGCGCTCGCCGAAGGACGCGTCGACGGGTCGACTTACTCCGGCGAGTGCAGCTGCCTCGTCGGAACGATCGCCAAGCTACGGGGCGGCGACGCGGAAGACGGTGAGACGCTCGAGGCGATCGGCATCGAACGCGATGCCAATCGACCCGCCGAGCAGTGGTTCATGCCGATCACCCGCGGCGACGTGCCCACCGCCGACGGGGCGGACCACAACTCCGAAGGTGCGTTCCGTGCGACCATCGCCGTTCGCTGGATCGATGAGTGGACCGAGTCGCGAGCGCTGATCGCCAAGGCGCTGCAGGCGGCCTGACGTCATGGCCCTCTCCAATCTCGAGGCCGCCTGGGTCAACACCCTCGCGCGCCACTTCGGCGCCGAGCCGCGACAGAGCGTCGGCAAGCCCGCACCGACCAACGCCGAGGTCGAGAAGGCGCTCGCCGGCCTGGCCGATCACGCCAACGCCAAGCTCATGGCCGGCGTCACCGGCAACGACGTCCGCCGTGCCTTCCTCGAGAACGCACAGGCGGCCGCCGCATGACCGCCATCCTCGAAGCGATCCGGTCGGAGATCGAGCCGCTCGAGCAGCGCCTCGGCGTTCTGCGCGAGCTGGAGACGCTGGCGCGCCAGCTCGACCCCAGCAGCAGCGAGGACGGCGCCGTGGAGGAAGCCGAGGTGCCGCCGGCGGCCTCGGCCCGCGCGCCGCGCAAGCCACGGCGCAGCGCGGCGCCGGCCGACGCCAGGACCGCCCGGCCGGGGCCCGCGGGCGTCACCTGGGCGTTCCAGCAGCTGGGCCGGCCCGCGATCGCCCGCGAAGTCGCCGAGCTCGTCGGGCTGCGGGAGGCGACCGTCGCATCGACGATGCGCGACATGGTCGAGGCCGGGACGCTCGTCGTCGCCGGTCACGGGGAGCGCGCGAACGGCAACAGCAACGGCCGACGGCCGATCCTCTACGCGGTCCCGGAGATCTCCGACGCCGCGGCCGCATCCCCAACGCGAACGGCCACGACCGTTCCGCTGCCTGAGCTGAAGGAGGCGATCGTCGCCCACCTGCAGGCGCGGCCAGCGAGCGAGCAGGACCTCGCGACCCGCCTCAAGGTCGACCGCGAAGACGTCGCGTTCGCTGTCGGCGAGCTGCTCGTCGACGACCAGGTCGCGCTGGATCCGAACGGCACGTACCGTGCCACAACGACCGCTGGGGGGGGGTCCCACAACGGGGACAACCCACGCACCCGGCTCGTCGAGCTCATCAAGCGGATCGGCGGCGGCGTGACCACCACGGAGCTCCGCTTCCAGATCGCCAAGAAGGACATCCGTGTCGGCAACCTCGAGCAGACGCTCGAGGAACTGCTCGCCGAGGGTGCCGTCGCGTCCGAGCCCAACGCGGCCGGCGATGCGGTGTGGAGCGCCGCGTGAGGTCGCGCCCGTGAACCCTGTCGAGTTCCTCACCGAGCTGTGGGGCGGCACCCCGCCCGGACTCATCCAGATCTGGGAGCTGCAGCGCCGCCGCTCCGGCTACTACCGCGCCCCCGTCGGCACCGCCGGCCTCAACGGACGCGCCGACGTGTACACCGCGGTGGCACTCGCCCACAAGAACCTCGGCGCCAGCAAGCGCGCCCGCGCCGACCAGGCCGTCGCCATCGCCGGCCTGTGGCTCGACATCGACGTCGACGGCGGCCCCAACCGCAAGACCGGCGGCGTCCCCACCGTCGAGGACGCGATCACGCTCGCCCACCACTACGCCGCGCCGACGCTCCTGATCAACAGCGGCTACGGCGTGCACGCCTGGTACCTCCTCGACGGCGGCCCGTGGCGCTTCACCAGCCGCGAGCAGCAGCAGACAGCTGGCCAGATGAGCGCGCAGTGGTACGCACTTCACCGCGCCGAAGCCCAGCAGCACGGCTGGGGCCTGGACCACACGCACGACCTCGCCCGCCTGCTGCGCCTGCCCGGCACGATCAACGCCAAGGGTGGGGGACAGGCCCGCGTCGAGCTCATCGACCAGGGACCCCGCCAGGTCCTCACCGTCCTGCGCGCCCTGTGCGACACCGCCGGCGCCGTCCTCGTCGACGCCTCCAGCAGCGACCCCGACACCGGCGGCGCGCTCCCGGAGATCGTCGCCCGTGACGGCCGCATCGACTCCGACCGCCTGAACGCGCTCGTCACCAACAGCCCCGAGTTCGCGTCCGCGTGGCGGCACCAGCGCGGCGCCGGCTGGACGATGAGCGAGTACGACCTGTCGATCGCCACCCAGGCCGCCCAGGCCGGGTTCACCGACCAGGAGCTCGCTGACCTCATCGCCCACCACCGGCGCCTCTGGGATCCGGCTGACGCGAAGGCGACCCGCCTGGACTACCTGCGCCGGACGATCGCCCGGGCGCGCACCACCGGGCAGCGCAGCAGTGCCGCTGAGCGCCTGGCCCAGCTGGCAAGGACGGGGTCGGCATGACCGCCGCGTATCTGGGCCCGCACGTGGTGCTGACGCTGCCCGAGATCCGTCGCGTTCACGAAGCGCTTGACGGCGCCGGCGACGACACCGCTCGTTCGATCACCGCGAAGGCCGCCGCGGCCCTTGCGGCCGACCCGACGTTCAGGACGCCCTCACCATGAACATCCAGGATCAGCTGCGAGCCCGTGTGCTCGCCACCCGCGACATCCTCGAGCTCACCGGCGGTATCGAATCGACCGTCACGCTGTCAGAGGATCCGGTGACGACGCTCACCGTCACCCGCGACAAGGGTGCCGTCCTCATCGCCGGCGGCCGGCGCCTCGACATCACCGAGGACTGGATCCAGCACCACGGCCTGGTCGTCGCCGCGCCGGACGCTCGCGAGGCCGCCGCGTGAGCGCGACACCTTCCAACGAAACCGTGCTGACGCAGTACCCCGAGCACGAGAAGCTCCAGGCGATCTCCGACGTCTCGCAGGAGATCGGCGAGTTCCTGGACTGCGGCCGATGGACCCTCTGCGAGCTGCGCGACGCCGGCACGCGGGCGTGGAACGGCACAGCCATCCAGAACTTCCAGCCGGTCAACATCCAGGACGCCCTCGCCGAGTACTTCGGCATCGACCAGAAGAAGATCGAGGCCGAGAAGCGGCAGATGCTGGAGGCGATCCGTGCCGCCCACTGACGACTCCGCGCTGGCCTACAGCATCAGCATCACGATCAAGCCCGGCCCTGACGCCGTGGAGCGCCACGACAAGATCGTGAAGCACGCCGAGCGGTTGGGCGCGACGACCTTCAGCGAGCAGTACGACTACGAGCTGGAGGAGTCCCAAGCACAGGGGCGAGGGGGCTACGCATCGTGACCTCTCCGCCGGATCTCCCCAAGAGCATCTACAGCCGCGTGACGATCATGGATCGCGCGACGTTGTTCGTTACCGAGTCCAGCGGCGACTTCGCTTCCACGGTCCTCGAGCAGGTCGTTGCCGACCACGTGCCGTCCTACACGCACAACCCGCCAACGATCATCTTGCTGGAGTCCGGCTTCAACGAAGGGCGAGCGGAGGACCTGCCGCTCACCGAGATGACACCGCTCGCGCAGGACGCCTACGACGCACTGCTCCGGGCGCTGGCGCGCGAGTGCGATGCATCCAGCACGCAGGAGCCACGAGGATGAGCGCCCGGCGGTACGTCACGATCATCCAGGACCCACGCGGCTACCCGGAGCCCGGAGAGTACGAGGACGACCTGACCACGGTCACGATGCACGAGGTCGTGCTGCGTGACGACTACGAGACGCTCCTCGCCGAGCGCGACGAGTGGCAGATGCTGGCGGTCCAGGCGCTCGATCGCGCGGACTCCGCGCTGGCCGGCGACACGGAGACTGCCGATGACCTGCGCGCCCGCGCCGTCGCGCTCGCCAAGAGCCGAAACGAGGCAGCAGGATGAGCGAGACGCTCTTCACGGGCACGGGTGAGATCCGGAAGGCCGCCACGCTCTCGGACGACGGCGTCTACCGCTACACGCTCGGGCGCAGCTGGGGCGACGGGCCGTTCGTCCTGTTCCTCATGCTCAACCCGTCGACCGCCGACGCGCTGCAGGACGACCCGACGATCCGCCGGTGCATCGGATTCGCCCGCTCCTGGGGCTACGGCGGCCTGGTCGTGTGGAACCTCTACGCCTACCGCGCCACCGACCCGACTGCACTGGACGACGAGGCGGACCCGATCGGCCGGGAGAACGAGGACCACCTCTGGGCGATCCTCCAGGGCGGCAACCTCGGGCTGATCGTCGCCGCGTGGGGCGCCAACCCGAACCGCGGCACCTACGTCAACCGCGAGAAGGCGATGTTCTGGGGTCCGCTGCGAGACCGGGACGTGTACGTACTCGGGCTGACGAAGGACGGCCACCCACGGCATCCGCTCTACATCCGCGCGTCGACCCAGCCACGACTTTGGAGCCCGGCCGAGACTGACCTGCCCGCCGCTATGACCGAGGAGAAGCCCAATGGGCGCGGCTAGCACCACCAGCGCACGCGACCAATGGAGCACCCAGCTCCCCGTCAGCCGCGGCCAATGGCGCACCATCGCCGAACTCGCCATCGAACTCCTCGACGCCGAACGACCCGAGACCCGCTACGAAGCCGAACTCATCAAAACCCGCCTACAGCTCGCCCTCGCCGAACGCGCACCCCGAAACCCACTCCCCGAAACCGAGCCGTTCTGATGGGCCAAGCCCTCACCCTCGCCATCGCCCGGATCCGCGCCGCCGCCCAGACCGACCAGCAGTACATGGCCCAACTAAGCGCCCAGGTCGACACCGCCATCGCCGAACTCCACGCGCACCCCACCGAAGAAGCCGAAGAGCACGTCGACAACGCCTACCTCGAAGCCGAAGACCGACGCATCCGCCGGCAGCCGCGCGGCCGGCACGGCCAGCAACCCCGCTGCGGCAGCTGCCGCCTATTCGTCAGCAACACAGGCGTCGCATGCCCCCACTGCGGCTTCAACGACCTCGGAGGCTTCCCCGGATGACCGGTGCGACCAGCCAGGCGGAGTCCCGCTCCAAGATGTTCCTCATCCACGGGCCCCCCGGCACCGGCAAAACGACCTACCTCGCCCGCCAAGCCAAGCGCGCCGCCCAAGAACACTCCCCGAGCAGCGTCGCAATCGCCAGCCTCACCCGCACCGCCGCCGCCGAGATCGGCGGGCGCGACACCGGCATCCCCGACGACCTCGTCGGCACCATGCACGCCCACTGCTTCCGCGCCCTCGACCGGCCCAAGCTCGCCGAGACCCCCGAAAGCATCCGCGCCTGGAACACCGCCCACCCGCACCTCGCCCTCAGCGGCGGCGCCCGCGACCAGCTCGAGGACACCATCGACCTCGACGGCGGCCAAGGCGCCGGCGACGACCTCCACGCCCAGGTCATGAACCACCGGGCCCGGCGCACCCCCACCAACCTGTGGACGCCCCTGCAGCGCGACTACCACGACACCTGGACCGACTGGAAAGCCGGCCACGAGCTCCTCGACTTCACCGACCTCATCGAACGCTGCCTGCACGACGTACCCCGCCACCCCGCCAACCCGCGCGTCCTCCTCCTAGACGAGGCCCAGGACTTCAGCCGCCTCGAGCTCGACCTCGCCCTCAAATGGTCCGAGCACACCGACACCACCGTCGTCGTCGGCGACCCCTGCCAGGCCCTCTACGCCTGGCGCGGCTCAGACCCCGACGCGCTCACCAACATGCCGCTCGCCGGCGAACGCGTCCTGGACCGCAGCTACCGCGTCCCGCGCGCCGTGCACGACATCGCCGTCCGCTGGGTCAACCAGCTCGGCCCCGACATCGTCCGCGCCTACCAGCCCACCGACCAGCCGGGGGAGACCCTCCGCCACACGGCAACGCTCCACCACCCCGAACGGCTCATCCCCGCCATCCGCGAAGACCTCGACGCCGGGCGCACCGTGATGGTCCTCACCAGCTGCGGCTACATGCTCGCCCCGGTGCTGAAGGTCCTGCGCCGCGAAGGCATCCCGTTCCACAACCCCTACCGCGTCAAGCAGGGCGCCTGGAACCCGATGCGCGCCGCCAACCGGCTACTGGCGTTCCTGCGCCCCGACGAGCGCGTCTGGGGGCCCGAGCAGTCACGCCTGTGGACCTGGGACGACCTCCGCCTCTTCACCGAGCCGCTCCAGGCGCGCGGCGTCCTCGCCCGCGGCGCCAAGGAGTCGATCGCCGAGAAGTGCCGGCCCGACCGCTTCGGCGAAAGCCTCGCCGACCAGGAGGTCCCGACCGAGACGCTCATGACCCTGCTCGGCGGCGCCAGCCTCCGCCACCCGGTGTTCCGCCTCAACTACGACTGGTGGGCCGACAACCTCCTCGCGTCCAAGCGCAAGAGCCTCGACTACCCGCTCGAGGTCCTGCGCCGCAACCCCAGCCGACCCGGCGTGCTGCTCGACAAGCCCAAGGTCGTCATCGGCACCATCCACTGCTCACCGCCGGACGAGCTCGTCTCAACCAAGCGCGGGCCCGTCCCGATCGCCGAGCTCCGCGAGGATGATCGTCTCGTCGGCTACCACCGCGGAACGAACAGCGTCCTCGGCGCGGGCACCCATCCGAATACGCGCGGCTACACCTTCCAGCGCAGCGTGCGACCCTTCAAGGGCGACCTGGTCACCATCGTCACGGCCGCCAGCAAGACCCGGGTGACCCCGAACCACCGCGTGCTGGCCCGGTTTGACGAGGAACAGTTCTGCGAGCGCTGGGTCGTGTACATGATGCGTCGCGGCGACTGGTGGCGCGTCGGCATCTGCACCTCCGCCCATCGGCCGTATCGGTCCGGCGGTGTCAGCGGACGCCTCGCGACCGAGCAGGCGGATGCGGGTTGGATCCTCAGCGTGCACGACGATCGCCGCAGCGCCCTCGCCGCAGAGGCCTACGTGCAGTCCCGTTGGGGCATCCCCGGTCTGACGTTCGAAGCTGCGAAGACCCGGGCCCTCGACAGCGCCGCGCTGCACGCCGTCCACTCGGCAACCGCCGGCGATGTTGCGCCGCGAGCGGTCAAGGCGCTACGGGACATGGGCATGGACCCTGCGTGGCCGCTCTACCAGCGCGGCGTCGACGAGGACGGCAAGTCGAAGCGCAACCTCCGCGGCTGGTTCGTGACCGAGGCCGCGAACCTCGTCCCGCTCAGCGGCCGCGTCGCCATGGCGACCCATTCGGGAGCCGCGCGCTCGACGATCGCAATGCCCGCCACGGCGAGCTTCGAGCCGTACGCCGGGCCGGTGTACGGGCTCGACGTCCCGCCGCACCACTACTACGTCAGCGGGGGCGCCGTGGTGCACAACTCCGTCAAGGGCGGCGAGGCCGACAGCGTCTATGTGTTCCCCGACCTCAGCCGCACCGGCATGTGGAGCGGCTGGCACCCCGGAGGCGCCGGCCGCGACCAGATCATCCGGATGATCTACGTCGCGCTCACCCGCGCCCGCCACAAGGTCACCATCCTCAACGGGGCCGGCGCCGAGCACGTGCCGCTGCAGCTGCTCACCGCCGACCTCGAGGCGGTCGCCGCGTGACCGCCGTAGCAACAGCCAATCGCGCCGGAACGTGCCGCGGCTGCGGCCGGTCGTTCGCGTTCCCCAGCACCGGCCCGGCCCGGCTGTACTGCGCCGACCCCGAGTGCCAGCGCCGCGTGAAGGCGCGCCGCTCCTGGAAGGCCTACCGCCAGCGCCTGCACCGCATGACGCCGCGCCAGGGCGTCTTCCTCGACGACCGCCTGCAGCCCAGCTTCGACCCGCCGGCCTACCGCGGCTTCAGCGCCCGGTTCCGCGACAGCGACGACGCCGCCCTGCTCTACGAGGTCATGCTCGCCCGCGACCCGTGCTCCTACTGCGGGGCGCCCTCGGACGGGCACATGCAGCCCGACCACATCGTGCCGTTCGCCGCCGGCGGCGGGGGAGAGTGGGAGAACCTCACCGGCGCCTGCCTGCAGTGCAACAGCAGCAAGGGCGACGCCCCGCTGCTGTTGTGGCTGATCACCAGCCCGCGACTCGGGCAGCTGCGCGCCGCCCGCCGCCAGACCGTCCTCTTCGACCTCGAGGCGGCCGCCGCGTGAGCGCGCTCGAGCAGCTCGCCGCCGACCAGGACGCCGCCACCGCCGCGGGCAAGTGCGCCTGCCTGTGCGGCAAGCCCGCCTCGCCCGGATCGAAGTACAACCTGCGTGACCGCTGCCGTCAGCGCGCCCAGCGCCGCAAGGTCGCCGCGGCCGCCCAGGACGCCGGCATCGAGATCCGCCTCAGCCTCGAAGCGGTGCGCAACCAGACCAACCCCTCGCGCCCGCGTAACGGTGACGCCCTGCGCCGCCGCCAAGGCCAACGCAAGCGCAACCCCGACGTTCGCGTCAGCTACCGCAAGGCGCTCGCCGCGGTCACCCTCGCCGTCGGTGACGAGCACCGCGCCCAGACCATCCTGCAGCCCTGCCTGCCGCCCCGCCTCAAGAAGGACCCCGCCTGATGGAGACCAACCTCGCCCAGACCTGCGACCGCGAGCTCCGCCGCCGCGGCGCCTGGTTCATCAACGTGCACGGCACCGTCACCGGCCGGCGCGGCACCCCCGACCGCGTCGTCATCTACCAGGGCGTCGGCCTCACCATCGAGTACAAGCAGCCCGGCGGCCGCGTCCAGCCCCTGCAGGCGCACGAGATGCGCCAGGTGGAACGCGCCGGTGGCATCGCCATCGTCGCCTGCAGCGCCGACGACGTCCGCAACGCGCTCGACGCGATCGACCTGCGCAACGCCGAGACAGTCGCATGAGCGAGCTGCGCGCCGAGGTCCTCGAGGAGTTCAGCACCCTCACCGGGCTGCCGCCGATCGGCGTCGTCACCCAACGCGGCCGCGACCCGCAGACCGCCACCTTCACCTTCCACATGGACGACGGCACCAAGGTCCGCGTCGGCACCATCAAGACGCTCTGGTCCCAGGCCGAGCTCGCCAAGGTCATGGCCGTCACCATCGGCAGCGTCGTCCTGCCGTGCAAGCCCGCCGACTGGCGCACCGCCATCGGCGCGCTCTTTCTACACGCGATCGACGTCGAGGAAGCCCCGCACGAGGCGCTCGCCGACCGCCTCCTCGACTGGCTCGATCAGTACGTCGCAGGCATCTCGACCAACGACCCTGACGGCGCGGCCGCGCTGCGCGAGCCGTTCACGCGCGACGGCGACATCTACGTGCACGCGGAGAACCTGTCGCGCTGGCTCAAGCGCGAGTACAGCGAGGTCGTCAGCGCCAGCGATCTGCGCACCGCGCTCACCGATCTCGGCTTCAAGGCCGCCGCGATCCAGTACAACTCCTCAGGCAGCGGCAAGGACCGCAAGCGCACCACCGCCCGCTACTACCGCGGCCCCGCGATCATCCTCGAGGCGGCCGCAGATGACTAGCCGACAGAGTCACGGAATCAGCGGGCAGCGATACGGTGACTTCACCGTGAACGCCGATTCCAACAGGGAAAACGGCGGGGTGGAGTCAGGAGTCGGGCAAACGCGCAACAGGACCCCTCGCGCGAGCGCGCACGCGATGACTCCAGGCGGCGGCGCATGAGATTCGTCGTCGCCATCGACCGCTACCTCGCCGACCAGCGCACCTACGGCCGCATCAACAGCACCGGCACCGAGACCAGCTACCGCAGCCGCCTCGAAGCGCACGCCCAAGACGTCAACAACCGCGACCCCGCCAAGACCGGCCGCGACGACGTCAAGAAGACCCTCCGCCGCTGGGACCACCCCAACACCCAGCGCGTCGCGCACGCCGTGCTCGTCAGCTTCTACGACTGGGCCATGGAAGAAGGCATCCGCAAAGACAACCCCGCCCGCCAAGTCCGCCGCGCCAAGAAGCGCGCCACCACCGTCTACCGCCTCAACCGCCTCGAGGTCATCCAGCTCATGGACACCAGCATGAGCGACCAACGCGAACGCTGGCTCATACACCTCGGCGTCCTCGCCGGCGCCCGCAACCAAGAACTCCGCGGCCTCCAAGGCCGCCACTTCGCGCGCCCCGGCTGGGTCTGGTTCAGCGCCGACATCGCCAAAGGCCGACGCGAACGCTGGGCACCCGTCCTGCCCGAACTCGCCCCGATCGTCGACGAGATCCGCGCCGAACTCGCCGACGACGAACACGTCATCCCCAACCGCTACCCGGCCGACCCGCCGCACAACACCCGATGGAAGCTCAACCGCAAGCGGCCCGCCAGCGCCCGCGCCATCTGGAGCAACGTCGTCGAACTCGCCCAACGCGCCGGCATCCATGCGCACGTCCACCCGCACCTGCTCCGACACGCCTACGGAGACCACGTCGCCAAATACGCCGGCCTACGCGCCGCCCAGGCCCTCCTCGGCCACCAAGACGTCTCCACCACCGCCACGACCTACGTCGACCGGCCCACCCTCGACGAGATCGCCGTCAGCGTGCACGGCTTCTCCTACAGGGGCTACCCCCCGACCACCACCCCCGCAACACCCGATAAGGCGACGACCGGAATCGAACCGGTGTACACGGCTTTGCAGGCCGCTGCGTAGCCACTCCGCCACGTCGCCAGGTTGGGCGCCTCAGGCTATCGCCCGCCGCCCCGAGACCCTTCCGCGGCGGTCCCCGCGCCGCGTTGCTACCCTACTGCGCCACAGCTGAGGGCGATTAGCTCAGCTGGGAGAGCGCCGCCTCGACAAGGCGGAGGTCACTGGTTCGAGCCCAGTATCGCCCACCTCACGAAAGCCCCGCTCCGGCGGGGTTTTCTCGTTCTGGCAGGATCTCGTCCGTGAGCCCAACCAAGCACCGGATCTACACCACGAGCTTCGCGAGCGTGTACCCCCACTACGTGGCCAAGGCGGAGCGCAAGGGCCGCACGAAGGCCGAGGTCGACGAGATCATCGGCTGGCTGACGGGCTACACCCAGGCCGAGCTCGACGCGCAGCTGGAGGCGCAGACCGATGTCGAGACGTTCCTCACGCAGGCGCCCACACCGAATCCGGCACGCGAGCTGATCCGTGGGGTCGTCTGCGGTGTGCGGGTGGAGGAGGTCGAGGAGCCGACCATGCGGGAGATCCGCTACCTCGACAAGCTGATCGACGAGCTGGCCCGCGGGAAGTCCATGGAGAAGATCCTCCGGTCCAGCCAGCCGTAGCGCGTCGCGTCGGCGCGAGGCCCGCGATGGCGTAGGTTCGCGCCATGGACTTGGAACTGGCAGGGAAGGTCGCCGTCGTCACCGGGGCCAGCAAGGGCATCGGGCTGGCGATCGTCGAGGAGCTCGTGGCCGAGGGCATGGAGGTCGTGGCCGGCGCGCGCAACGTCGACGCGCTGGCCGAGCTGGAGCACGTGACCGGTGTCGCCGTCGATCTCGGCTCGGCCGACGGGCCGGCCGCGCTGATCGCCACGGCGGTGCAGCAGCACGGGCGCGTCGACGTGCTGGTCAACAACGTCGGACGGGCGCCATTGCGCCTCGAAGGCTTCCTGGCGGTCAGCGACGCCGACTTCCAGGCCTCGATGGAGATCAACTTCTTCTCGATGTTGCGGGCCACGCGGGCGGCGGTGGCCGACATGCTGCCGCGCGGGGAGGGGACGATCGTCAACGTCGCCTCGGTCAACGCGTTCTACGAGCCCGACGGCGGCGTGATCGACTACGGGGCGGCCAAGGCCGCGGGCGTCAACCTGGCCAAGTCGCTCTCGCAGGAGCTGGGACCGAAGGGGATCCGCATCAACTCGATCTCGCCCGGGCCGGTGGAGACCGACCTGTGGCTCGGGCCCAACGGCGTCGCGGCCACCGCGGCCAAGGCGTCCGGCGTGAGCATCGACGAGGCGCGCGCGCAGATCGTCGCCGGCATGGGCGGCATCCCGTCCGGCCGCTTCACCCACCCGCGCGAGGTGGCGACGCTCGTGGCGCTGCTGGCCTCGCCGCGCAGTCAGAACGTGACGGGCGCGCAGTTCGTCATCGACGGCGGCCTGATCAAGACGACGTAGGGGCCAGGGCGCGCGAGGCCAGCGCGGCGCCCTCGGCCAGCGCCTCGAGCTTGGCCCACTGGATCGTCGGATGCACGCGGCGCAGGTACGGGCCCTGGGCGAACCCGCAGTCGGTCGAGGCCAACACGTTCTCGGCGCCGACCAGCCGCGCGATGCGCTCCAGGCGCTCGGCCACCAGCTCCGGGTGCTCGACGACGTTCGTCGCGTGGGAGATGACGCCCGGTGCGAGCTTCTTGCCGGCGGGCAGCGCGACGTCCTGCCACACGCGCCACTCGTGCTCGTGGGCCGGGTTGGCCGCCTCGAAGAGATACGTCCCGGCGTTGACCGAGAAGACGAGCTCGAGCACGTCGCGCAGCGGGATGTCGTTCGTGTGCGGGCCGTTCCAGGAGCCCCAGCAGACGTGGTAGCGGACCTTGTCCTCCGGCAGGCCCTCCAGCGCGTGGTTGACCGCGGCGATGCGCGGGCGGGCCCAGGCCAGGTAGTCGTCCATGGTGCCCGGGGGCACGAGGACGTCGTACATGAACGGGATGAAGGCGTCGTCGACCTGCACGGACAGGCCGGCGTCGACGATCGCCCGGTACTCCTCGCGCAGCGCCTCGGCCACGCCCATCAGCGCCGCCTCCTCGGAGCCGTAGTGCTCGTCGACGAGCGTCGGGAAGCAGGACGCCGGGGCGACGACCGGGAGGAAGCCGTCGGTCGCGCCCTCGGCGTCCATCGCGTCGCGCAGATTGCGGATGTCGCGCGCGATCGCGTCCTGGCCGGTGTACGTCACGTCGCTCGTGCAGACCCAGACGCCGCCCGGCTCCTCGTAGTCGCCCTGCTCGGCGGCGAAGTAGTGGGCGTAGAACTCCGGGAAACGGGCCCAGTCGGTGGCGATCGTCGGGTCCTCTGCGCGGGACTCCTCGGTGACCGCGTTCATGCGCACCTGCGGCGCGGGGCGCAGCTCGAAGCCGCCCAGCCGGCGGTAGACGTAGTAGTTCCACGACGACTTGCCGTACTCGCCGTCGCTGACGATGTCGACGCCGGCCTCCAGCTGCCGGCGCACGACGTCGCGCACGCTGGAGGTCAGGCAGGCCTCGTAGGCGGCCTCGTCCACCGGCTCGCCGGCGTCGATGGCCCGCAGGAAGGCGATCAGGTCGTCGGGGCGGACCAGGCTCCCGACGTGGGTCACGGGAATGGGCACGAATGCGACGGTACGCCGAGCCGGGCGGGCCCGCATGACCGCGCGGCCACACCGGCTTGCCCGTCCATCTACAGTTCGGCGCGAGAGAGAGGAGCGCCGCGTGAGCGTGGTGATCGATACCGCGCAGATGGCACCGGACGACGGATTCGCCGCCTGGGCGGAGGTCTCGTCGCAGGTCTTCGAGCCGCTGGAGGTCCGGCGCGACACGCCGCGCCCGTTCTCGGCGCGCCTGGAGCGCCACAGCGTCGGCCCCGTGGAGCTGGACCACATGGCCGCCGACCCGTCCGCCGCCGTGCGCACGGAGCGCCTCATCCGCCAGGGCGACCCGGAGCTCGTCTCGCTGATGCTGCAGCTGCGCGGCACCTGCGCGGTCAGCCAGGACGGGCGCGCCTGCCTGGTGCATCCCGGGCAGCTGACGACCTGGCAGTCCTCGCGGCCCTACATCGTGGCCGGCCGCACGCGCTTCGAGGCGCTCGTCGTCCACGTCCCCCGGCGCGTGGTCGGGCCCCACGCCGAGCGTCTGTGCCGCTCCACCGCCCAGACGCTGCCCGGCACGACCTCGATCGGCGCGGTCGTCGCGGGCTACCTCACGCACGTGCACGCCGGCCTCGACGGCGACGCCTTCGACGCCCACACCCGCGACCACCTGGCCGAGGCGCTTGTCGACCTGCTGGGAGCGCTGTCGCCACCGGCGCCGACGCTGCGCGACAGCATCGACGCCTACATCGACCGCCACCTGGGTGACCCGGCGCTCGACCCCGAGGCGATCGCCCGCGCGCACTACATCTCGCGCAGCTATCTCAACCGGCTCTACGCCGGCGACGGCGTGCGCAGCACCATCAAGGACCGCCGCCTCGAGCGTGCGCGCGAGAACCTCGGGCAGAGCGACGAGCCGGTGCTCGACATCGCCACCCGGTGGGGCTTCAGCAGCGCGGCCCACTTCAGCCGCTCCTTCCACGCCAAGTTCGGCGCGAGCCCCAGCAGGTTTCGCGTAGGGTCGCGTTCATGGCGACCGTGAAGCTCCACCGCTGCTCCTACACGTTCCTGCACACCGACATGGACGCGTGCTGGAAGGTCCAGCGCGCGCTCGACGAGCAGGGCATCGACTACGAGGTGGTCAAGCACGGCTACGGCAAGGGCAAGCGGCCCGACATCGTCGCGCTCAGCGGCCAGAAGTACCTGCCGGTGATCGAGCTGCCCGACGGGACGGCTTACCGGGCCGAGTCCGACGACATGGCCGCGCGCATCCGGGCCGGCGAGCTGTTGGGGAGCTAGCTCCCCCACCAAGCCCGCACGGCGCGGGTACGTTCGCGTCATGCGCAACGGACTTCGCACCGCCTTCGCCGGCGCGGCCCTCTCGGGCGCCGCGATCACCATCGGCGCGCTCGGCGCTCCGGCCGCCCTGGCCACCCCATGCACCCCGTTTCCGCACGTCCCGGGCTTCGGGGTCACGAAGTTCGAGGCTCTGAGGATGCCCTGCGCGGAAGCGACCCCGCTCGCCGTGGAGGTCATCCACGACCGCACGCCGCACGGCTGGCAGTGTGCGCGCCGCCCGAGCAACGGGCTCATGCGCATGTGGACGTGTCACGAGGCCGGCCACAACCCGTCGGACCCGTCGACCCGCGGATTCATCCTCCACTTCCAGAAGCGCTGATCAGACGGTGGCCTGCTGCTTGACGAACATCGCGCGGCAGCCGTCGCAGCAGAAGTAGAAGCGCTCGCCGTCGTGGTCGAGGTGGATGCTCGACTCGCTGGCCACGACCTCCATGCCGCAGATCGGGTCGATGGCCAGGGTGGGCGGCTCGACCACGGCGGGGACGGGCACCCGCGCCGAGCCGCGCAGGCCGATGATCTCGGCCAGGATCGAGATCGCGATGTCGCCGGGGGAACGGGCGCCGATGTCCAGGCCCGCGGGGGTGTGCACGCGGGCGCGCACGTCGTCGGCGACGTCCAGCGAGGCGAGCACGGCGGCACCGCGCTTGGGCGAGGCGACCAGGGCGATGTACGGGACGCCGGCGGTCAGCGCGGTGGCCAGGACGACCTCCTCGCCGCGGCCGTGGGAGGCGATCACCAGGGCGTCGTCGCCGGCCGCGGGCGTGACCTCGTCGGGCTCGCCGCGCACGACGTCGTAGCCGGCGGCGCGCCCGATCTCCTCCAGCGCGCGAGCGATCGGCATGTCGCCGGCGATGACCAGACGGGCGGCGGGCAGCTGCGGGTCCAGGAAGATCTCCAGCGATCCGCCGCTCAGGCACGGGTTGTGGGCCACGATCATGCCGTCGCGATCCTCCTCGTCGTGCTCCTCGCCCACCGACGGCTCCAGGCGCAGCAGCAGCGCCTTGCCGGTGGTCAGCGTGCGTTCGGCGTAGCGGCGCACCGACGCCTCGGCGCACACGCCGCCGACGAAGCCGTCGATCGCGCCGTCGCGGTGCACGAGCGCGGTGTCGCCCGCCCGCACGCTGGTCGGCGCCGCCGCCCGCACGACGGTGGCGTAGACGAACGGCTCGCGGTCGGCGATCAGCTGCGACGCGCGCATGGTCAGGTCCGGCTTCATCACGACTGCATCGCCTCCCACACCCGCGACGGGGTGCACGGCATGTCCATGTGCCGGACGCCGAACGGCTCCAGGGCGTCGCAGATCGCGTTGACGATCGTCGGCGGCGAGCCGACGGTCGCCGACTCCCCGATGCCCTTGGCCCCGATCGGATGGTGCGGGGACGGGGTGACCGTGAAGCCGGTCTCCCAGTCGGGGACCTCCAGCGCGGTCGGGATCAGGTAGTCCATCAGCGTCCCCCCGAGGCAGTTGCCCTCCTCGTCGTAGGCGATCGTCTCCATCAGCGCCATGCCGACGCCGTCGGTCAGCCCGCCGTGCACCTGGCCCTCGATGATCATCGGGTTGATGCGCGTGCCGCAGTCGTCGATGGCCACGAAGCGCCGCACGGTCACCGCGGCGGTGCCCGGGTCGATGTCGACCACGCACAGGTAGGCGCCGAACGGGAAGGTCAGGTTCGGCGGGTCGTAGACCGCCTCGGCGTCCAGGCCCGCCTCGAACCCGGGCGGCAGCTCGATCGAGCCCCGGGAGGCCAGCGCGATGTCCGGCAGCGTGGCCGCCTGCTCGGGGTCGCCCTTGACCGCCCAGCGCGAGGGCGGGCCCTTGACCCACTCCAGGTCGTCGGGGGCGACCTCGAGCATCGCGGCGGCCACGACCCGCGCCCGCTCGCGCACCTTGCGGGCGGCCAGCGCGGTGGCCGCCCCGCTGACCGGCGTCGAGCGCGAGCCGTAGGTGCCCAGCCCGTAGGGCGTGGTGTCGGTGTCGCCATGGACGACCTCGACGTCCTCGGGCGGGATGCCCAGCTCCTCGGCGACGATCTGGGCGAACGTCGTCTCGTGGCCCTGGCCCTGGGTCTGCACGCTGATCGACAGCTGCGCCTTGCCGGTCGGGTACACGCGCAGCGCGGCTCCGTCGTTCATGCCCAGGCCCATGATGTCCATGTGCTTGCGCGGGCCGGCGCCGACCGCCTCGGTGAAGAAGCCCAGGCCGATGCCCATGATCTCGCCCCGGGCCCGGCGCTGCGCCTGCTCGGCCCGCAGCGCGTCGTAGCCGGCCAGGTCCAGCGCCTGGGTCAGCGTGGCCGCGTAGTCGCCCGAGTCGTAGACCCAGCCGGTCTTGCTCTCGTAGGGGAACTGCTCGGGGCGCAGGAGGTTGTCCAGCCGCAGCCGCGCGGGGTCGGTGCCCAGCTCGCGGGCCAGGCAGTCGACCATCCGCTCGACCAGGTACACCGCCTCGGCGATGCGGAACGAGCACGCGTAGGCCACGCCGCCCGGGGCCTTGTTCGTGTAGGCCCCGGTCACGCGGCAGTGCGCGGCGTCGATGTCGTAGGAGCCGGTGAAGACGCTGAAGAATCCCGCCGGATAGCGCGTCGGCTGGGCGGCGGCGTTGAACGCGCCGTGGTCGGCGATCACCTCGACCTCCAGCGCGGTGATGCGGCCCGCCGTCGTCGCGGCGATGCGCCCGACCATCCGGTAGTCGCGGGCGAAGCCGGTCGACATCAGGTTCTCCGCGCGGTCCTCGGCCCACTTGACGGGCTGGCCGACGGTCATCGCGCCGACGATCGCGCAGATGTAGCCGGGATACACCGGCACCTTGTTGCCGAAGCCGCCGCCGACGTCGGGGGAGATCACGCGGATCTTGTGCTCGGGCAGGCCGGTGATGAGCGCGTACATCGTGCGGTGCGCGTGCGGCGCCTGGGTGGTGCACCACACCGTCAGCTTCTCGCCGACGGCGTCCCAGTCGGCCAGCGCGGCGCAGGTCTCCATCGGCGCCGGGTGCGAGCGCGGGAAGACCATCTCCTGCTCGACCACGACGTCCGCTGCGGCGAAGGAGGCGGCCGTGGCCGCCGCGTCCCCCGACTCCCAGTCGAACACGTGGTTGTCGGTGCGCCCGACGTGGTCGTCGCGGATCAGCGGGGCGCCGGGCTCCAGCGCCGCGCGCGCGTCGACGACGACGTCCAGCGGCTCGTAGTCGACGTCGATCAGCTCGAGGGCGTCGCGGGCGGCGTAGTGGTCGTCGGCGATCACGAACGCGACCTCCTGGCCCTGGAAGCGCACCTTGTCGGTGGCCAGCACCGCCTGGGTGTCGCTGGACATCGTCGGCATCCAGGCCATGCCGCGCGCGTCCAGGTCGGCGCCGGTCAGCACGGCGTGCACGCGCGGATGCTGCAGCGCCGCCGTGGTGTCGATCGAGACGATGCGCGCGTGGGCCAGCGGCGAGCGCAGGACCGCGCCGTGCAGCATTCGGGGGAGCTTGATGTCGTCGACGTAGCGGCCCTGGCCCCGGATGAAGCGCGCGTCCTCCTTGCGCCGCAGCCGGCCGAACCCGATCGGGCGCTCCTCGGTCGCGCTCATCAGGACACGCCCTTGGGGCCGAACCCGCGCAGCGTGCGCGGGTCCACCGACTCGTCGAGCGCGACGACGTTGACCGTCCGGCAGCGCCCGCACTTGATGCGCACGCGCTTGCTCATGTACGCCGGGTCCATCTCCGCCGCCAGCACGTTCCCGCACGACACGCACACGTAGTCGTCCGGCCCGTTGCCGCGGAAGACGGGGCGGTCCGGGTTGTCCTGGACCGCCGTCCCGCCTCCCATCGGCACCTCGCCGGCGCCCACCTCGCGCATCGTCTTGATCAAGCGGTCGCCAGCTTCCCGGTGAAGTCCTTGATCAGCGCGTCGAGCACGCTCTGCACGACGCCCTCGCCCATCGACGCCGCCTTGCCGCTGATCTGCGCCGCGGTGTGCAGGGTGCCGCCGTCGCCGTTCAGCGTGAAGGTCGCCTCGGCGTTGGCGAAGCCCTGACCGCCCTTCTCCTTGGAGCGCACCTTCAGCACCGCGCGCTGGGCGTCGTCGTCGCGCTCGACGAGCTTGACCGTGCCGGTGAAGGTCATCGACATCGCGCCCATCTTCACGACGATCTCCGCCTTGGCCTCCTCGGGGCTGGTGGCCTCGACGACGCGGCCGCCCTCGACGCAGGGGATGACCCGCTCGAGGTCGGTGATCGTCGCCCAGGTGTCGGGGCCCGTCGGGAATGCGTGATCCAGCTCAACCATGTGTCTGTGCTCCTGTGGGTCTACGAAGGTGGGGGCAGCGGGGCGTCGACCTCGACGCGGACGTCGTCGAGGACCTTCAAGGTCCCGAACAGCGCGGAGTAGGGCTTCATGCCGAACGCGGTCTGGTTGACGGTGGCCGAGCCGGTCAGATGGCCGTCGGTCACGGTCAGGTCGAAGCCGATCGGGACCTGGCGCCCGTGCAGCTCCAGCGCGCCGTCAACGTGCAGGCCGCCGTTGCCGTCGGAGGCCACGCTCGTCGACCGGTAGGCGATCGGGGTGCTCTTGAGCACGTCCTCGCGCATCGACTGCTCGATGCTGGACGTCTCCTCGGCGCCGAGCGCCATCATGCCGCCGTGGCCCTCGAGGACCTTCAGCGAGTCGGCCTGCGCGCTCAGCTCCAGCGCGGACCGGGCCGGGTCGTCGGCGACGGTCAGCGTCGCCTGCCAGTCGGTCACCGCGATGGTCAGGTCGTGGCCGGCCTTGGCCGCCGCGCCGCCCTTGCGGGTGTGGACGGTCAGCGAAGCCTGGTCGGGGCCGAGGACGTAGGTGCCTGCCGGGATGGCCATGGTCAGTCGCGGTACACGGTCTGCGCGTCCAGGCCGCCCTCGACGCCGGGCGGCAGCGCGCCGCTGCCGTGGGCGTACATGGCGATGTCGGCGATGGTCAGCGGCTTGGCCTCCGCGCCGGCCAGGAAGGCGCCGTCGGACCAGGTGAGCTGCTCGGGCGGCGTCTGCAGCTCCGCGCCGGCCAGCAGCTGGGCCTTGGTCAGGATCTTCTCGCTGGCGCTGTCGATCGCCGCGACGACGCCACCCGACGGCGCCGTGTTGAAGCCGTGGCCGACGCCGAAGCGGTTGGTGTCGGCGGGCACGACCTTGACGTCGAGCGGCGGCACGCCGAGCCGGTCGGCCACGAGCTGGGCGTAGCGCCCCTCGTTGCCGTCGGGCTCGGTGGTCAGGCTCAGCACCATCTTGCCCGTCGGATGCACGCGCAGGAACACCGCGCGATAGGCCTCGTCAGCCACGGGTTGCACTCCTCTCCTCATCGTTGGCGCGACGCACGCGCTCCTGGTGCGCGGTCAGCGCGTTGTGGTCCTCGCGGTCGCAGAACGCCGACGGCGGGCCGCCCAGCGCGTGCGCGGCCATCGCCGCACGCTCGCAGCCGGGGTAGATGCAGATGGGGACGCGGGGCTCGTTCATCGGGACCATCCCGGGGTCGTGTTGCCGCGGCTGGGGCCGTGACCGCTGGGCATCGCCACCGAGCTCCCGGGCAGCGGCGTGGCGCTGGCCCACGCCTCCTCCTCGGGCTCGGGCTCGGGCGACCAGCGCGGGGCGTCGGGGTCGTCGCCGGCGATCGCGCTGACGACCGCGGTCAGGGCGTCCAGCGTGTGGCCGCTGACCAGCGCGTCGCAGTGCGGCAGCGCCGCCGCCATCCCGCCGGCGCGGGGCTGGAAGCCGGCGGCGGCCACGCGCGGGTTGACCCAGACGATCCGGTGGGCCAGGCGGGCCAGACGCTCCATCTCGCGGCCGACCGCCTCGGGATCGCCGCGCTCCCAGCCGTCGGACAGGATCACCACGACGGCGCCGCGGGCCATGCCGCGCCGGCCGTGACGGTCGTTGAACGCGCGCAGCGCGTCGCCGATGCGCGTGCCCGACGACCAGTCCGGCGCGGCGTCGGCCGCGCGCTGCAGCGCCCGCTGGGGCGTGCCGTCGCGCAGGGCGCGGGTCACGCGCGTCAGCCGGGTGGCGAAGACGAACGCCTCGGCGTTCGGCCCGGCGCCCGCGGCGCAGTTGAGGAACTGCAGGTAGGCGCGGGCGTAGGGCTCCATCGAGCCGGAGATGTCCAGCAGCATGACCAGGCGGCGCGGGACCACGCGCCGGCGCCGGCGGGCCAGGCGGATCGGGTCGCCGCCCGTGCGCAGCGAGCCGCGCAGCGTGCGTCGCAGGTCGATGCGCTCGCCGTGGCGCTCGCGCACGCGGCGGCGGGTGCGCCGCTCGGGCGTGGCGATCCGCAGCCGGCGCATGAGCCGGTCCAGCTCGACCAGCTCGTCGGGCTCCAGCGTCTCGAAGCGCTTGGCCCGCAGGACCTCGTCGGCGCTGGCCACCATCGGCACGGTCACGTCGCGCGGGGGCTCGTCCTCGCCGTCGCCCTGGTGGCCGGGGGCCGGCGAGGCGCTCAGCCCCGGAGCGCCGGTCGCCTGGCTGGCGGTGCGCTCGTGCATCGGGCGCGCGTCGGGCGGCGCGGGCACGCGGCGCAGGTGCTCGGCGTCGGGCAGCGGGGTGCCCTCGTGGCGGGCGCCGAACACGTCGGCGAACACGGCGTCGAAGGCGGGGACCTGGCCGCGGCCGGAGACGAACGCGGCGCGGGCCGTCCAGTACAGGCGCCGACGCGAGAGCGGGCGGACCAGCGCCAGCGCCTGGGCGAAGCGGGCGGCGCGCTCGGCGGTCACCGGGACGCCGGCGTCGTGCAGCCGGCGGCCGAACACGCCGGCCAGCAGCGCCAGGTCCAGCTCGATCGTCTCGACGCCGAAGTCAGCCATCGCCGCCGACCAGCGTCTCCAGGCCGGCCTCGCGCACGAGCGCCTGATCGTCGGCGTACTTCAGGACGGTGCCCAGCGTGCGGTCGATCGCGGCGGCGTCCAGCGCGGCGATGCCCAGCAGCTCCAGGGCGGCCAGCCAGTCGATCGCCTCGGCGATCCCCGGCGGCTTCTGCACGTCGCTGTCGCGCATGCGGGCCACCGCGTCGGCCACCTGCACGGCCAGCGTCTCGGCCGCGCCGCGCACGCGCCGGCGGATGATGTCGACCTCGCGCTCGGGCGACGGGTAGTCGATCCACTGGTAGAGGCAGCGCCGCTTGACCGCGTCGTGCAGGTCGCGGGTGCGGTTGGAGGTGAGCACGATCACCGGCGGGTGCGTGGCCCGGATCGTGCCCAGCTCGGGGATCGTCACGGCCGCCTCGGCCAGCAGCTCGAGCAGGAACGCCTCGAAGTCGTCGTCGGCGCGGTCGACCTCGTCGATCAGCAGCACCGCGGGCCGCGGCCCGGGGTGCTGCAGCGCGCGCAGCAGCGGTCGGGCGACCAGGTAGTCGGGCCCGAACAGGTCCTCCTCGCGCAGGCCCTCGCCCTGGGCCTCGGCCAGCCGGATGGCCAGCAGCTGGCGCGGGTAGTTCCACTCGTACAGCGCCTCGGCGGCGTCGATGCCCTCGTAGCACTGCAGCCGCACGAGCGGCGTGTCGAGGATCTGGGCCAGCGCCTTGGCCGCCTCGGTCTTGCCCACGCCCGCCTCGCCCTCCAACAGGAGCGGCTGGGGCAGGCGCAGGCTGAGGAACATGCCGGTGGCCAGGCCCTCGTCCACGAGGTAGTCGACGCCGGCCAGCCGTTGGGCCAGCGTCTCCACGTCGGGGACCAGATGGCGGACCTCGCCCGCCGCGTCGCCGGTGGCGCCCGGTGTCACTGGGGCGGCTCCGGGCGGCCCTGCATCGCGGCCCACACGCGCGCCGGCGAGCAGGGCATGTCGATGTGCGTGACGCCGTGCGTCTGGTGCAGCGCGTCGATGACCGCGTTGACGATCGCCGGCGGCGAGCCGACGTTGGGCGACTCGCCCACGCCCTTGGCCCCGATCGGGTGGTGCGGGCAGGGCGTGACCGTCTCGCCCAGCTCGAACTCGGGGCATTCCAGCGCGGTGGGGATCTGGTAGTCCATGAACGACGAGTTCAGGCAGTTGCCCTCGTCGTCGAACGTGATGACCTCCATCAGCGCGATGCCGATGCCCTCGGCCAGCCCGCCGTGGATCTGCCCGTCGACGATCATCGGGTTGATGCGCACGCCGCAGTCGTCCACGGCGATGAACCGGCGCACCTTCACGTAGGCCGTGTCGGGGTCGATGTCCACGACGGCGATGTACGCACCGTAGGGGTAGGTCAGGTTCGGCGGGTCGTAGATGACCTGCGCGTCCAGGCCGCCCTCCAGGCCCTCGGGCAGCGCTTCGCCGCTGTAGGCCCGCCCGGCGATGTCGCCGATGTCGACGCCCTGCTCGGGGTCGCCCTTGACGTGCCAGCGGCCCTTCGTCCAGGCCAGGTCCTCGGGCCGGGTCTCGAGCATCTGCGCGGCGATCAGGCGGGCCCGGTCGCGCACCTTGCGCGAGACGACCGCCACCGCGGCGCCCGACACCGGCGTCGAGCGCGAGCCGTAGGTGCCCAGCCCGTAGGGCGACTTGTCGGTGTCGCCGTGGCGCACCTCGACGTCCTCGGGCGGGATGCCCAGCTCCTCGGCCACGATCTGAGCGAACGTCGTCTCGTGGCCCTGGCCCTGCGTCTGGGCGCTGAGCGAGACGACCGCCTGGCCCGACGGGTGCACGCGCAGGTCGGCGCCGTCGTTCATCGACATCCCGAGGATGTCCATGTGCGCGCGCGGACCGGCGCCGACGCCCTCGGTGAAGAACGACACGCCGATGCCCATCAGCTCGCCGCGCGCCCGCTTCTCGGCCTGCTCGCGGCGCAGATCCTCGTAGCCGGCGATGTCCATGGCCACCCGCATCGTATGCGCGTAGTTGCCGGAGTCGTAGGTCCAGCCGGTCGTCGTCTCGTAGGGGAACTGCTCGGGCCCGATGAAGCTGCCCATGCGCAGGTCGACCTCGTCGATGCCCATCTCCAGCGCCAGCGCGTGGACCATGCGCTCGACCAGGTAGACCGCCTCGGTGATGCGGAACGAGCAGCGGTAGGCGACCCCGCCGGGGGCCTTGTTCGTGTAGACCGCCTTGACCTTGATGTGCGCGGCCTCCAGGTCGTAGGAGCCGCAGCAGATGTGGAAGAACCCGGCGGGGAACTTCGTCGGCTGCGCGGTCGAGTCGAACGCGCCGTGGTCGGCGATCACGTCGACCTTCAGGCCGGTGATCTTGCCGTCCTTGGCGCAGATCGAGCTGTGCATGATGTAGTCGCGGGCGAAGCCGGTGGACATCAGGTTCTCGCTGCGGTCCTCGACCCACTTGACCGGGGCGCCGGCCACGATCGAGCCGGCGATCGCGCACACGTAGCCCGGGTACACCGGCACCTTGTTGCCGAAGCCGCCGCCGATGTCGTTGCACATGATCCGGATCATGTGCTCGGGCAGCCCGGCCACGTGCGCGTAGACCGTGCGGTGCACGTGCGGCGCCTGGTTGCCGTTGTAGAGGTCCAGCTGACCGGTCTTCGGGTTGAAGTCGGCGATCATCCCGCACGTCTCCATCGGCGCCGGGTGGCAGCGCGGGTACATGATGTCGCGGGTCACCACGACGTCGGCCTCGGCGAAGACGCGCTGGGTGGCCTCCTCGTCGCCGGCCTCCCAGGTCGGGCTGGCCAGGTTGTCGACCTGGCCGACCTTGTCGTCGCGGATCAGCGGCGCGTCGGCGTCCAGCGCCTTGCGCGCGTTGACCACGGGCCGCAGCGGCTCGTACTCGACGTCGATCAGCGCGAGCGCGTCGCGGGCCGAGTACTCGTCGGTGGCGATGACGAACGCGACCTCCTGGCCCTGGAAGCGGACCTTGTCGCCGGCCAGCACGGCCTGCGTGTCGTAGGAGATCGTCGGCATCCAGGCCAGCCCGAGCGTCTCCAGGTCCTTGGCGGTGACGACCGCCGCGACGTTGGGGTGCGCGAGCGCCTCGGAGGTGTCGATCGAGACGATCTCGGCGTGCGCGTAGGGGCTGCGCAGGATCGCGCCGTGCAGCATGCCGGGCAGGACGATGTCGTCCAGGTACTTGCCCTGGCCGCGGATGAAGCGCGCGTCCTCCTTGCGCTTCAGCCGCCCGAAGCCGATCGGACGCTCGGTCTCGGGGGAGGGGAGGTTCTCGATGGTCGCCATGCTCAGACCTCCTGGGTCTCGGTGGCGGGGTGCTCCGCGGCCCAGCGGACCGCGGCGACGATGTTCTGGTAGCCCGTGCAGCGGCAGATGGCGCCGGAGATCGCGGTGCGGATCTCCAGGTCGGTGGGGTTGGGGTTCTCGTCCAGCAAGGCGCGTCCGGTCATCAGCATGCCGGGCGTGCAGAAGCCGCACTGCAGCGCGTGCATCTCGTGGAAGCCCTGCTGGATCGGGTCCAGCCGGCCGTCGACCTCGAGCCCCTCGACGGTGCGCACCTCGGCGCCCTCGCACATCACGGCCAGCGTGGTGCACGACTTCACCGGCTGATCGTTGACCAGCACGACGCAGGCGCCGCAGTTGGACGTGTCGCAGCCCCAGTGCGTGCCGGTCAGCTCCAGGTCCTGGCGCAGGAAGTGCACGAGCAGCAGCCGGGGCTCCACGTCGCGCGTGACCTGCTCGCCGTTGACGGTCATCGTCACCTGCATGTCAGGCCTCCTGGCGCAGCGCGCTGGCCGTGGCCCGGCGCAGCGCTCGCTTGGTCAGTGCGCCCGCGAGGTGGCGCTTGTAGTCGACGGGCCCGCGGCTGTCGGCCACGGGTGAGCAGTCCTCGGCGGCGATCTCGCCGGCCTGGGCGAACAGGTCCTCCGACGGCGCCTGCCCGCGCAGCAGCTCCTCCGCGCGGTGCAGGTCGACGGTCGTCGGCCCGACCGCGGCCAGCGCGATCCCGGCGTCGGCGATCACGCCGCCGTCCAGCCACACCGCGGCCGAGGCCGCGGCGATCGCGAAGTCGCCCGCGCGACGCTCGACCTTCTCGTGCGCGCTGCCGCCGCCGGGTCGCTTGGTCAGGCGCACCTCGGTGAGCAGCTCCCCGGCGCCCACGGCGGTCATGTACGGCCCGATGTGGAACCCGTCCATCGGCACCACCCGCTCGGCCTCGGCGCCCCGGATGACCACCCGCGCCTTAAGCGCCGAGCAGACGGCCGACAGGTCCTCGGCCGCGTCGGCCTGGCACAGCGAGCCGCCGATCGTGCCGCGGTTGCGCACGACCGGGTCGGCGATCACGTCTTCGGCCTCGGCGAATACCGGGAACCACTGGGCCAGCAGCGCGGACTGCTGCAGGTCGACGTGGCGGGTGAGCGCGCCGATGGCGATCTCGTCGCCCTCCTCGCGGATGTAGGAGAGCTCGCCGAGCCCGTTGATGTCGATCAGGTGCGCGGGGTTGGCCAGACGCAGCTTCATCATCGGCAGCAGGCTGTGGCCGCCGGCGATGATGCGCGCCTCGGGCCCGAGGCGCTCCAGCGACGCGATTGCCGCGTCGACGCTCGTGGCGCGCTCGTACTCAAACGGCGCTGGCGTCTGCATCGAGACTCCTCTCGGGGTACTGGACGGGGGCGTCGGTGCCGATCACCGGCGAGCGCGGCAGCTTCGACGGGCGCGTGTGGCGCACGTCGGGGTACAGGTCCATCGCCGCGTGCGCGCCGTAGGACGGGTTGCGCAGCGCCGGGCCGTTGGGGCTCAGCGCGGCGATCGGCGCCTCGCGACCCAGCCGGGCCAGGGTCAGGACGCCGCGCGTGTAGACCTCGGCGATGCGCGGCCCCCGGGTCGTGGCGCTGTCGGGGAAGTTGCGCAGCCCGGCCGCGGCGGCGCCGGGGTACAGCCCGTCGATCAGCCCCATCGCGTCCGGCAGGCCGGCCTTCTTGACCAGCAGACCCTCGAGCGCGTCGACGCCCGCGTCCAGGTTGGCGTTGATGGTCTGGACGACGTCGTTGACGGGGGTCGTCTTCTCGATGATCTCCCCGACCGAGGCGATCGCCGCATCGAGGCCCTTGTTGATCCGGACCAGCCCGACGATCACCGGCAGCAGGAACGCGGCCAACGCGGCGATGATCAGCACGACCGCGACGATCAGGACGACGGCGGCGGCGCTCATGCGTGAGCCTCCTCGGGGACGTAGTCGTCGACGATCACGTCCAGCGAGCCGCCGTACGCGGCGACCCCGGCGATCGTCTGGATGGCCTGGTCCTGCGTGGTCAGCAGCAGGGGCGCGGCGTCCAGATCGCGCGACAGCGCCGCGGCCGCCGTGCCGATCTGCTCGACCGCGGGAACGATGCGGTTGACCGCGCCCAGCACGCCGCGCAGCAGGTAGATGACGATCGGCAGCACGACGAGCAGCAGCACGGCGTCGCCGATCCACAGCAGGGTCATGACGGCCTCCTCTCGGCCACGATCGCGGCCTTGGCCCCGATGCCCGGCAGCGCGCCGAGGATCGTGGCGAACTGCCCGTTGATCGCGGTGACCGCGGGCTCCAGCGGGCGCAGGTGTCCGGCCTCGACGTCGGTCAGCGCGCCGGCCAGCGTGGTCAGGTCGTCGGCGGCGGCCTCCAGGCCCCGGCGCACGAGGATCAGCGCGGTGGCCAGCACGGCGACCACGACGACGGCCAGGATCACGCTGAGCAGGATGAGGGTGTCCTGGGTGCTCATCCGGCGTTCACCGGCCCGTAGCCATCGGTCAGCGCGTTCATGTAGCTGTCCTGCACGACGGCCTCCGTGACGATCAGGCCGAGCACGGGCGCGGTCGCCTCGAGCTTGGGGATGTGCGCGGTCTGGCCGGCCACCTCGACGGCGACGCCGAGCAGGCGCCCGGTGGAGGTGCGGATGTCGGCCACCGCGCGCACGAGCATCACCAGCAGGCCGGCCACGACGAGCGCGGCGACCAGCCCGATGATCAGGCTGATGGTCCAGACGGTGGTGCCGCTCATTTGCCCACCGCCACCTTGCGCAGCGCCCGGGCCGAGTGCAGGATGCGCACGCCCGAGTCGTTGATGCGGTCGATGCCCTCCAGCCCGGCGGTCTGCGCCCGGACGACCTCCAGCCCCGCGACGGCGGTGCGCGCCTGCTTGGCGATCCGCAGGGCCAGCACCACGATGGTGATGACGATCGCCGCGACGACGGCGAGCACCACGATCCCGATGGCCAGCCCGACGTACCAGCCCGTGGACGCGCCGATCAACGCCGGCATGCCTCACCTCCTGGGTTGACTTCCTCTCCTCGCGCCCGCGCCGCCGCGCGCCGCAGCGCGCGCTCGGTGAGGACGCCCACGACGTGGCGCTTGTAGTCGGCCGAGCCGCGCTGGTCGGTCACCGGCGAGCAGCCGGCGGCGGCCAGGCGGGCGGCCTGCGCGATCTGCTCCTCGGTCGGCGGGTGGCCGACCAGCGAGCGTTCGGCCTCGGGCGAGGTGATCTCGCCGCCGGCCGCGGCCAGCGCGACACCGGCCCGGGTGACGATGCCGGCGGCGTCCAGCGTGAGCGCGGCGCCCGCGGCGGCCACCGCCCAGTCGCCGACGCGCCGGTCGACCTTCTCGTATGCGCTGCCGGTGCGCTCGGTCAGCGCCACGCGGATCTCGACCAGCATCTCGGCCGGGCCGACCGCGGTGCGGTACGGGCCGACGTGGAACTCGGCCATGTCGACGACGCGCTCGCCGTCGCTGCCGCGGATGACCATCAGCGCGTCGATGGCGGCGCACACGGCCGACAGGTCCTCAGAGGGATCGGCCTGGCACAGCGCGCCGCCGATCGTGCCGCGGTTGCGCACGATCGGATCGGCGATGCGGCGCTCGGCGTCGACGAAGATGGCCATCCGCGCGGCCAGCAGGTCGGACTCCAGCAGGGCGCGATGGCGGGTCATCGCGCCGATGCGCACCTCGCCGTCGTGCTCGCGCACGTAGCCCAGCTCGGCGGCCAGCGGATCGATGTCGATCACGTGCGCGGGCGCGGCCAGGCGCAGCTTCATCATGGGCAGCAGCGAGTGGCCGCCGGCGAGCAGACGCGCGTCGGGACCGAGCTGCTGCAGCAGCGCGAGCGCCTCGTCGACGCTGGTCGCACGCTCGTAGTCAAACGGTGCTGGTACCTGCAAGTTGGACCCTCAGCTCCTCTCTCCTGGGCAACCATCCCGCTGTTAGGGTCGTGGCGTCAAACGTGACCTAAGGGATCACTTAGGCCAAAGTCGCAACCCCGAATGACCCTCGCCCAACTGCAGTCCTTCGTCCTGGTGGCCCGGCACGGCTCGGTCAAGGCCGCGGCCGCCGAGCTCGACGTGACCGAGCCCGCCGTGTCGGTGGCCGTGGCCGCGTTGCGCAAGGAGCTGGGCGACGAGCTGTTCGTGCGCGAGGGCCGCGGGATCGCGCTGACCGCGGGCGGCCGGCGGCTGGCCGCCCTGGCCGGTGAGATCCTCGGGCTGGCCGACCAGGCGCGCCGCTCCGTGCAGGACTCGCCGGGCTCGGCGCGCACGCTGCAGGTCGTGGCCAGCGGCCTGGTGGCCGAGCACATCGGCCCGATGATCGACGCGTTCAGCGCGCGCGACGCGGGCCTGGAGATCGGGGTCGAGACCGTCCCGGGCCAGGCGTTCGCCGACGCGCTGGAGCACCGGCGGGCCGACGTCGCGCTCGGCCCGGCGCCCGGCCCCGAGCGCACGGCGATCGCCTCCGCGCCGTTCCTGCGCTGCCGGCTGGTGCTGGTCGCCGCGCCCGGCCACCCGCTGGCCGGCCGGCGCGACATCGCCCCGGCGGACCTGGCCGGCGAGCGCTGGGTCGTCGGCCAGCCCGAGCTGGACGTGTCCACCGGGACCGGCCTGTTCTTCGCCCGCCACGACCTGGACCCCGCGGAGATCGTCACCTACAGCAGCAGCGCGGCCGCCCTGGCCGCCGCCGCGGCGGGGGAGGGGATCGTGCTCGCGCTGGCCCACGCGGTCGTCGAGGAGGTCCGCCGCCACGGCCTCGTCCGCCTGGACGTGCGTGGCACCCCGGTCGTCGAGCTGTGGCACGCCAACACGCTCGGCGTCGGCCGCGCGCTGCCCGCCGCCCTCGCGCTGGCCCGCTTCGCCACGACGCCCGACGCGACGCAGGCCATCGCCACCGGCCGCGCCGGGAGCGTCTCGACCCGCGTGCGGCCCAAGACGCACGTCACGCTCTGGCGCGGGGTGACCGAGGGCTGAGCCGCGCGCTGCCGGCCCCGCGGCCGTTGTCCGCTCGGTCCCGCTATCCGGGTCGAATCGGACAACGGCGGGGTCGTTGAGGCGGTCAGGCGTCCGGGTGCTCGGCGGCCCAGCGGATCGAGCGCACGATCATCGCGTAGCCGGTGCAGCGGCAGACCTGGCCCGAGATCGCCTCGCGGATCTCCTGGTCGGTCGGGTCCGGGTTGCCGTCCAGGAGCGCGCGGGCGGTCAGCATCATGCCCGAGGTGCAGAATCCGCACTGCAGCCCGTGCTCCTCGTGGAAGCCCTGCTGGACGGGATCGAGCTGGCCGTCGCGGGCCAGGCCCTCGACGGTGGTGATCTCGTAGGCCGTCGCGGTGGCGGCCAGCACGGTGCAGGACTTGACCGGCTCGCCGTCCATGAGCACGACGCACGTGCCGCAGTTGGACGTGTCGCAGCCCCAGTGCGTGCCGGTCAGGTCGAGCTGGTCGCGCAGGAAGTGGACGAGCAGCAGCCGCGGCTCGACGTCGCGGGTGTGCTCCTGGCCATTGACCGAGACGGTGATCAGCACCGGACGGCAGGCTATTGCGACGTCAAGCGGCCTCGGCCAGCGCGGCCTGCATGCCGCCGGCCACGCGCACGCAGTCGCGCCCGGCGGTCTTGGCCGCGTACAGCGCGCCGTCGGCCGCGTCGAAGGTCTCGTCCAGCGTGGCGTGCTCGCTGGCTTCGGCGACCCCGAAGGAGGCGGTCACCGGCAGGCCGCCGGGTTGCGCGCCGCTGATCGCGCGGCGCAGGCGCTCGGCCACGGCGGCCGCGGCCATCACGTCGGTTCCGGGCAGCAGCACGAGCAGCTCCTCGCCGCCGACCCGGTAGACGAGCTCGAACGAGCGCAGCTGACGGCGCAGCGTGTAGGCCACCTCGCGCAGGACGGCGTCACCGCGGGCGTGGCCGTGCTCGTCGTTGATCGCCTTGAAGTGGTCCAGGTCCAGCACGATCACGCTGACGGCCTCGCCGAACAGCGACGCCTGCTGGACGAGCTCGTCGAAGCGCAGCTGCAGCGACGTGCGGTTGAGCAGGCCGGTCAGATGGTCCAGGCCCGCGCCCTCGCGCTGCTCGGCCTCGGCGGCGTTGAGGACGTACACGCACGCGGTCACGCCGACCAGCAGCACGGTCGAGATCAGCACAGGCGCCGGGTCGGTCAGGAACGCGGCGGTGTCCACGCCCGCCGTGGCCGCGGCCAGCATCGCCACGGCCAGGCCGACGAAGACGAACACGACCGAGCCGCGAAAGCGCGCGGCCGAGAACGCGGCCGGGAAGACGAGCCAGGGCAGCGCCGGGCTGGACGGGCCGCCCGACAGGCCGACCGCGGCGGCCAGCACCGCCTCCATCAGCACGAGGCTGGACGCGACGTGCAGCTCCGGATGCGCACTGGCGGCGATGCGCCGGTCGAGCGTCAGCAGGTTGGCCAGCGCGACGGCGAAGAGGACCAGCGTCCACCAGCCGTATTCCGGCGCGAAGTAGATCAGCGTCGCGCCCACGGCCGCCGCGGTGATCGCGCGGGCGCGCAGCATCCGACCCGAGTTGTCGAGCATGCGCGCTCGGTCGAGCTCCGTCGGGCACAGCCAGTGGGCGAGGCGCGTGGCCATCACCCCGAGCCATCGGCCTGATGACCCAGGTTCTTTACACCGTTCGGCTGATTGACCGATCAGCCGTCCGTGGGCAGGCCGAACGGCAGCTGCGCGGGCGCGAGGCGATCGCGCACGTCGCCCACGAGCGTGACCTCGCGCGGGTTCAGCGCGCGCACGCCGCTGCCCGGCGAGAAGTCCAGCGCGTCGAGCTCGAGCCAGATCACGTTGGGCGAGCGCGTCGACTGGAAGTAGTAGACGCGGTCGGTCAGGTCGGCGCAGCTCAGCCACCACGTCGGGTAGGACGGAAACAGGTTGTCGGGCGCTCCTAAGGGGATGGCCACGTTGCGGGCCAGGCCGATCACGCCCGCGACCGCCTCCAGCTCGTCGGCCGGCTCGGGCAGGTGCTCGAGGAAGTACTTCGCGCGGACGAAGCGGTCGGCCGAGACGATGTCGCCGGGCAGCGGCAGGTCGCCGCCGAACGCCGTGTAGCGGCGCGCGTTGGCCAACTGCTGCTCGTAGTCGGGGTCGTTGGCCATCACGGTGTGCTCGGGGCCGTGGTGGACGACCGCCCGGCCGTCGAGCATCTCGACGATCGCGCTGTCGCCGCTGGGATCCTCGAGCGCCAGGTGCAGCGGCAGGTTCTGGCCGGCCACCAGCTCGGGCACGACCCGCACGTCGGCCAGCCCGTCCAGCGCCTCGGCCACCGTCGTGAAGTGGTCGACGACGTACTGCGTCCACATCACGTTGCTGACGCCGGGCCGCGCGTCGGGCGGCTCGTAGCCGGCCGCGCCCAGGTACAGCGCGTGGGCGGCGAGCCCGTGCTCGTTGAAGCACTCGCCGGTGCCCGCGTCCCAGGCGCTGAGCGAGACGCTGCCGTGCCTGGAGGTCCACTGCGCGGTGCCGGCGCCGGTGTCACCACCGCGCTGCAGACCGCGCGGGAGCACCCACATCCGCGGCTCGTCGCTGAACTCCCAGTCGATCGTGCGGGAGACGACCTTGGCCTGCGGGTTGTCGTTCCAGAAGATCCGCGTGCACATGCCGCGAGAGGCTACGGGCGCTCGATGCCCACCAGGCCGGCGGCACCCAGCTCGGCGTCCTCTTCGCCCAGGCGGCTGCTGGTTCGCCGAGCGCCGCGCTCGGGCAGGAACCAGGCCAGCAGACCGGCGGCGACGCAGACGCCGACGGCGATCCACAGGGCCTGCGTGTAGCCGGAGATGTCGGGCAGGTGCTCGCCGGGAGCGGTGTGCGCGGCCAGCAGCGAGGCCGCCAGCGCGCTGCCCAGCGAGAAGCCGACGTAGCGGACCACCTGGTAGAAGCCCATCGCGCTGCCCGTCTCGTCCTCGGGCACGGAGCGGACGATCAGGCCGGGGATCACGGCGAAGGTGGTGCCCAGCCCGACGCCGATGATCGCCATCGTCGCGAACGCCTGCCAGAGCGCGTCGTGGGCCAGCGCGAAGAACACGCCGGCGAACGCGACGACCAGGCAGCCGAGCGGGAGGATCGCGCGCTCGCCGACCGTGCGGTTCAACCAGGGCAGCAGCCGCGTGGCCGCGACGCTGAAGACCGAGAACGGCACCAGGCAGAGGCCGGCGACGACGACCGAGGCCCCGAAGCCGTAGCCCGTGACCGCGGGCGTCTGCACGAACTCGGTGACGAGCGAGAGGTAGATGTACATCGCGACGCCGAGGACGATCGCGCAGGCGTCGCTGGTCAGGACCGCGGGATGGCGCAGCAGGCGCAGCTCGACCAGCGGCGCGCTGGTGCGCAGCTGATGGCGGGTCCACACCGCGAACAGGACGAGCGCGCCGACGAACAGGGCGATGATCTCGGGCGAGGACCAGCCCCACGTCTTGCCCTCGGCGATGCCCAGCAGCAGCGCGATCAGGGCGGCGCCGAGCAGGAGCGCGCCGGCGATGTCGAGCGAGGCGGTCGTCGTGCTGCTGCTGCGGGGGACGACCGCGAGCGTGGCCAGCAGCGCGACGGCGCCGACCAGCGCACCGAACCAGTAGGCGGCCGACAGGCCGAACCCGTCGGCGATCAGCCCGCTGAGCGGATAGCCGAGGCCGACGCCGGCGGCGGCCGCGACCGAGAGCAGCGCGATCGCGGGGGCGACCCGTTCGCGGGGCAGGTGGTCGCGGGCGGCGGCCATCGTCAGCGGCACCAGGCCCAGACCGACGCCCTGCATCGCCCGCCCGACGACGAGCAGCGGCAGCGCGGTGGCCAGCGCCGACAACGCGCCGCCCAGCGCGACGATCGACAGGCCGCCGATCAGCGTGGCCCGCCGGTGCGGGCCGTCGCCGAGCCGTCCCATGATCGGCGCGCTGACGGCGCCGGTGAGCAGCGCCGCGGTCAGCGACCACTGGGCGGTGCTCAAGGGGATGTGCAGGTCGCTCGAGATCGACGGGATCAGCGGCGCGCCCAGCGAGCTGACCACCGCCGCGACGGTGGTGACGAAGACCAGGACGCCGGTGAGCAGCTCGGGGGAGCGGGGCGTGCGCGTCACGGTCGCGACCCGTGGACCGCGTCGATCAGGTGCACGAGCGCCTCCGTGGCCGTGACCAGCGCGGCCACCTCGGCGTCCGGCAGGTCGCCGGCGGCGGCGCGCAGCACCACGCGGTAGTCGTCGCGCATCTGCTCCAGCGCGGCGCGTCCGGCGTCGGTGATCGAGACGAGCACGACGCGGCCGTCGCTGGCGTCCCGGGCGCGCTGCACCAGGCCCCGGCGCTGGAGGCGGTCGACGAGCTGGGTGACGGTCGGCTGCGCGAGCACCTCGGTGGTGGCCAGGTCGGTGATGCGCTGGGGCCCGGCGTTGAGCGTGCTCAGCACGCCACCCTCGGCCCGCGTCAGCTCACGGCTGCCCACGCTCAGCAGCAGGCGGGTCAGCTGCGATGCGCGGGGGAGCAGGTTCGCCGCGATCTCGTCGATGGCGGCGGCGCGATCGGTGAGCAGGGCGGAGGACATATTCAGGAACTATATTACAAACCGATATAAAAGCTGCGTTAGGGTGCCCGACTCGTGTCAGGGACCTCGACGGTGCGGACCGGACCGCCCGACTTCATCGGCATCGGCGCCCAGCGCTGCGGAACCACCTGGTGGTTCGATCTGCTGCTCGACCATCCGCAGGTGCGCGCGCCGCGGGACGGCCGCAAGGAGCTGCAGTTCTTCCTGCCCTACAGCGCCGTGCCGATGCCCGACGCCGAGATCCCCCGCTACCACGCGCAGTTCGAGCGCGAGCCGGGCCAGCTGGCGGGCGAGTGGACCCCGCGGTACATGGCCGACGCCTGGGCGCTGCCGCTCCTGCGCCGGGCCGCGCCGGAGGCCAAGCTGCTCGTGCTGCTGCGCGATCCGATCGAGCGCTTCCGCTCCGGCCAGGTCCACCGGGCCACGCGCCGGCCCGACCACCGGCCCGAGGTCGGCGCGCGCGAGGCGATCGAGCGCGGCCGCTACGCCTCCCAGCTGCGCACCGTGCACCGCGTGTTCGCGCCCGAGCGGATGCTCGTGCTCCAGTACGAGCGCTGTCGCGCCGACCCGCTGGGCCAGTACCGGCGCACGCTGGACTTCCTCGGCCTCGACGACCACCGGCCCGCCGAGCTGGAGCGCCGGCGCGGCACGACGATGGAGGCGGGCAAGACCCCGATCTGGCCGGACCTGCTCGTCGCCCTGCGGGCCACGCTCGGACCAGAGGTGCGCGCGCTCGGCGAGCTCGTGCCCGACTTCGACCCTGGCCTGTGGCCGAACTTCCAGGACCTGCCCGAGGACGATGGAATTCTCGCCTGACGCACCGCCGCCCTCGCGCCACACCGGGCCGACGCGCACCGGTCCGCCGGACTTCATCGGTCTGGGCGCGCAGCTGGCCGGCGGCTACGGCTGGCACGCGCTGATCCTGCACCACCCCGATGTGGTGGCGCCGGCCGACGGCCCCGACGGCGCGGGCTTCTTCCTGGAGTACTGCGCCCGCGAGATGACCGACGCGGACATCGCCCGCTACCACGAGCGATTCGCCAAGCCCGCGGGCACGATCTCGGGCGAGTTCGGCCCGCGCTACCTGGCCGATCCCTGGACGCCGCCGCTGCTGGTCCGCGCGGCGCCGCAGGCCAAGCTCCTGGTCATGCTGCGCGACCCGATCCAGCGTTACCTGCTGACGCTGCGCCAACGCCAGCACGAGGTCCGCGACCGCGACGAGGCGGTGCTGATGACCGACGTGCTCAACCGCGGGCGCTACGCCACGCACCTGCGCGCGCTGCATCGGTTCGTCGATCCCGCGCAGGTGCTCGTGCTCCAGTACGAGCGCTGCCGCACCGACGTCGTGGGGGAGTACCGGCGGACCATGCGCTTCCTCGGGCTGTCGGAGGACGCGGTGCCCGAGCGGGTGCTCAAGCGAGCCACGCGCGGGGGCGACCGCATGAGCCTGACGGTGCGCGGCCGGCGCGCCGTGGGGCTGCCCGATCGCCTGTCGGACCGGTGGCGCGCGAACGCGCCCAAGCGCTGGCGCCGGCGCGAGCGGGTGGTCATAACAAAGCACCTGGACGCCGAGCTGCTGGCCTCGCTGCACGCGGTGCTGGACCCCGAGGTGGACGAGCTCACGCGCACGATCGAGCACTTCGACCCAGCGTTGTGGCGCCACTTTCGCGACCGGCGATAAGGCGCTCAAGTTCTGACCCACACCTGCCGATATCGCGGGTGTGGACGAACCTCTGCGCAGGGGGCTGAAGTTCGGCGTACCAGCTTGCATCACGCTGTGTCTCGCCGCGATCGCCCTCGGACTGGCGCTGACCGCCTCCCTCGGAACCGGGCCGTTCGCCCAGGCCGGTGACCGCGATCCGGTCCGCAAGCTGACGATCGCCGACGCCGGCGACTCGGCCACCGTCGCCACGCTGAACCGCTTCCCGCAGTCCTCCGCGACCGCCGCGGTGGGCAGCGCCTCGATCACCACCGGCGGCTCGGCCGCCACGGCCGGCCTCCCGAACGTGGCCGGCACCACCGGCGCCCAGGGTGGCGGGCCGCAGACGCCCGGCGTGCAGCCGATCGGCTCGGGCGGCCTGCCCTCGGTCGGCGAGCGGGGCACGACCGTGCTGCCCGTCGACCCGACCAGCGACGACGACACGCCGGCCGCCCCGACGGCCGTGGGCGCCGCGATCCCCGCCACGAGCGCCTCGACCGACGCGCTGGTCGGCGCCGTCCCCGCGCCCACCGTCCCCGGTCGTCGCCGCACCACGCTGCGCGTCCTGTCGATCGACAACGCGGCCAACTCGACCGCCGACGTGCCCCGCTTCAACGTCGGGATGGTCGTCCAGTACGCCGACACCGGCGCCGTGCGGCGCTACCTGAACCTCAACCTGGTCTCCAACGCCCGCAAGCTGAGCACGCCCGGCCAGGCGATGCGCGCCCGCGTCGATCTCGTCGACGTGACCCAGGCCACGGGCGCGCTGACCCGCGCGGTGCGGCTGCGGATGGACGTCGTGCCGACCACGACGACCGACCAGCAGGCCGCCGACCTCGGCCAGGGCGATGGCAACAGCAACGTGGTCCAGCTGACGCTGCCGCTGACCGCGCCGGCGCCCGCCGTCGAGTCGCTGCCCACGATCAAGGCGGCCAAGACCGTGGTCGAGACGCCGGCCGCCGCCCAGGCGCCCGCCGCGGACGAGCCCGCCGAGGCCCCGGAGACGCCCGCGGCTGAGGCTCCCGCCGCCGAGGCTCCCGAGGCTCCCGAGGCCGACGCCGACGCTCCCGCCGCCGAGGCGCCCGCGACCGATCCCGCTCCGGCCGCCGCCGAGACGCCCGCCGCCGACGACACGCCGACGGTCCAGACCACCGCGACCGTGACCACGACGGATCCCGCCCCCGCCGCGGACGAGACGCCGGCCGCCCCCGAGGCTCCCGCGGCTGCGCCGGCGCCCGCCGACGACCCGGTCGAGCAGGCACCGACGGTGCAGACGCCCGTCGAGGACACCCCGGCCCCGACCACGAGCACGACGACCACGCCGGCCAAGACGTCGACCACCACCTCCGCGGCCGTCGACGGGACCGCCGCCGACAAGCCCGAGCCCACGACGCCCGTCGTGCCCGCCGCGCCGCCCGAGCCGGTCGTCACCGAGCTGCTGCTGCCGCTCGACGCGCCCGACGACGACGAGACCGGCGCCGAGACCGCCGCGGCGACGAACAACAAGTGGGTCAACTCGAGCGTCACCTCGCCGGGCACCCCGACGCCCACGCCGGATCCGACCACGCCGACCACGCCGGCGCCGACCACGTCGACCACCGTGCCGGTCAACGTCAAGCTCGTGACCGAGCCGCCGGCGGCCTCCACTCCGGCTGCCGCCACCACCGGCGGCCAGTAGCCCGCGTCGGCGAGTCGGGCGCGGGCAGTAGCCTCCGCGCGCCGCTCTCGATGCCCCGAACCGCCCCACCAACGCCCGAGGACGACGCCCGCCTGCGCGCGGCGGTCAAGGCCAACGACGGCTTCTTCACGACGTTCTTCGTCAGCTCGTACTCGCCCCACGTGGTCCGCTGGGCGGCGCGACGGGGCCTCACGCCCAACCAGGTCACGGTCTTCTCGATGTTCCTGGGCGTGCTCAGCGCCGCCGCGTTCGCCACCGGTGAGCGCTGGGGGCTGATCGCCGGCGCGGTGCTGCTGCAGGCCGCGTTCCTGTTCGACTGCGTCGACGGCCAGCTCGCGCGCTACACGCAGACCTTCTCGGCGGTGGGCGCCTGGCTGGACGCGGTCTTCGACCGCACCAAGGAGTACCTCGTCTACGCCGGGCTGGCCATCGGCGCCGCGCGCACCGGCGATCCGGTCTGGCTGCTGGCCGGGGCGGCGATGGGCCTGCAGACCGCGCGTCACGCGATGGACTTCTCGTTCACCGGGACGCACGATGCCGAGCAGACCGGCGCGCTGGCCGTGGCCCGGCGCTACGACACCGGGCCGCTGTCGTGGGCGAAGCGGATCATCGTCCTGCCCATCGGCGAGCGGTTCGCGGTGATCTCCCTTACGGCGGCGATCTGGTCGGCGCAGACGACGTTCGTCGTCCTGCTCGTGTGGGGCACGATCGCCGCGCTGTACGGCCTGGCCGGGCGCCTGGCGCGCGGGGGCAGCCGGCACTGGGCGGTCCGGCCGCTGCTCTGCGTGGTCGAGTACGGCGCGATCCTCGCGCTCGTGTCGCTGCGCGGGGAGGCGGCGCTGGCCGGGGCCTTCGCGCTGATCGCCGCCAGCGCCTACCGCCAGTACGACCTCGTCTATAGGGCCGACCCGCCGCCCCGCTGGACCGGCTTCGTCTCGCTGGGCTGGGAGGGGCGCATCGTCGCCGCCGCGATCCTCGTCGCCGTCGACGCGGTGCCCGCCGGCCTGTACATCCTCGCGGTGGCGATCGCGGTGCCGCTCGTCGTCGAGTCCGTCAACGCACGTCGCCTGGAGGTCGCTGCCGCATGATCGGAATGGTGCTCGCCGCCGGTTGGGGCAGCCGCCTGGCGCCCCTGACCGACGCCCTGCCCAAGACGCTGCTGCCGGTGGACGGCGAGCGCACGATCCTCGACGTCGGCCTGGCCAACATGAAGGCGGTCGGGCTGGACGAGGTGGTCGTCGTCACCGGCTTCCAGCACGAGGTGCTGGTCGACCGGCGGCCGGCGCTGGAGCGCGACCACGGCCTGCGCGTCGAGCTGCTGTTCAATCCCAAGGCGTTGGAGTGGAACAACGCCTACTCGCTGTGGTGCGCGCGCGAGCACTTCGCCGGCGGCGTGCTGATGGCCAACGGCGACACCGTGCATCCCGCATCGGTCGAGCGCACGCTGCTGGCCGCCCGCGGCGCCGACGACCTGATCATCGCCGTCGACGCGGCCAAGCCGCTGGCCGAGGAGGAGATGAAGGTCCAGCTGTCGCCCGCGGGCCACCTGACCCGGATCACCAAGCAGATGGACCCGGGCCTCGCGGCCGGCGAGTACATCGGCGTGACGCTGATCGAGCCGCAGGCCGCGACCGCGCTGGCCGACGCGCTGCAGGCCACCTTCGAGCGCGACCCGCAGCTGTACTACGAGGACGGGTTCCAGGAGCTGGCCGACCGCGGGGGCAAGGTGCTGGGCGCGCCGATCGGCGACGTCGCCTGGGTCGAGGTCGACAACCACGACGACCTGGCCCGCGCCCGGGAGGTGGCGCCGTCGTGCCTCTCCTAGCCCGCATGGTCGGCACGCCGCTGGCCATCGACATCGGCCCGGGGGCGATCGCCGCGCTGGCGCCGCTGCTGGTCGACCGGCGCATCTCCGCGGGCGGGCACGTCGCGGTCGTCGTCGGCCCGGGCCAGGGCGAGCAGATCGCCGAGGTGCTGCGCCCGCAGCTGGCCAACGCCGACATCCTCCACGCGCAGGACGGCTCGGTCGAGGAGGCCAGCGACCTGGCCCGGCGGCTGCGTGCCGGCTTCTACGACGCGATCGTCGGCATCGGCGGCGGGCGGGTGATCGACGTGGCCAAGTACGCGGCGTCGATCAGCGGGCTGCCGATGGTCGCGGTCTCCACCAGCCTGGCCCACGACGGCCTGGCCTCGCCGGTCGCCTCGCTGACCGAGGGCGGGCGCAAGCTCAGCTTCGGCGTGCAGATGCCGATCGCCGTCGTCGTCGACCTCGACTACGTGCGCCGCTCGGAGCCGGCCATGCGCCGGTCGGGGATCGGCGACGCCGTCTCCAACCTGTCGGCGATCGCCGACTGGGAGCTGGCCGCGCGCGAGCGGGGCGAGGAGATCGACGGCCTGGCCGTGACGTTCGCCCGCACCGGCGCGCTGGCCGTGATCGACCGCACCGACACGATCGACGACGACGCGTTCCTGTACGCGCTGGCCGACGCGCTCGTGCTCGGCGGGCTGGCCATGGCCGTGGCCGGCTCCAGCCGCCCGTGCTCGGGCGCCGACCACGAGATCGTCCACGCGATCGACCACCTGTTCCCCGGCAGCGCGACGCACGGCGAGCTGGCCGGGCTGGGCGCGCTGTTCGCCAGCTTCCTGCGCGGCGACGCCACCACCAGCGCCCACCTGGCGGCCTGCCTGGGCCACCACGGGCTGCCGCGCACGCCCGAGGACCTCGGCCTGAGCCGCGACCAGTTCGTCCAGGCCGTGCGGCACGCGCCGTCCACCCGGCCCGATCGCTACACGATCCTCGAGCACCTGGCGCTGGACGAGGAGGAGGTGAGGGCCCGTGTCGACGCGTTCGCGCAATCCCTCGATCGCTGAGCTGCGCGCGGTCACGCAGCCGCCCTCGATCTTCGCCCGCAACAGCGGCGAGCACTGGATCGGCCGGCTGTACATGCGGCGTCTGTCGCCCTACCTGACGCGCGTGCTGCTGGCCCTGCGCGTCAGCCCCAACGGGGCCACGTGGATGATGATCGCCACGGGCCCGATCGCCGCCGCGCTGCTGACGCTGCCCGGGATCGCGCCGGTGATCGGCGCCGTCCTGGTGCTGCAGCTGCAGATCGCGCTGGACTGCTCGGACGGCGAGCTGGCCCGCTGGCTGGATCGCAAGTCGCCCGCGGGCGTCTACCTCGACCGCGTGGGGCACTGGCTGACCGAGGCGACGCTGCCGGTCGGGCTGGGCATCCGGGCCGACGGCGGTTGGGACTCGATCGGCACGTACACGACGCTCGGGCTGTGCGCGGCGATCCTCGCGCTGCTGATCATGGCCCAGTCGGCGCTCGTGGTCGTGGCCCGCGCCGAGGCCGGGCTGCCGCTGGTGGAGGACTCGCGCGAGATCGCCGCGCCGCGGCAGGCCGGGCTGGCCTTCGCGCGCTCGCTGGTCGGCAAGCTGCCGTTCTACCGCGTGTTCGTGGCCCAGGAGCTGTCGTTCCTGGCCCTGATCGCCGCCGTCGGCGACGAGATCGCCGGCAACCTGGACCCGACCCGGGCGCTGATCTTCGTGCTGCTGGCCGCCGGCGTGATCACGGTCCTGGGCCGGATGGTGGCGATCCTGTCCTCCAGCCGCCTGCGATGACCCCACGCTTCGGCTGCGTCGTGCTGACCGCCGGCGACCGCCCGGTGGCGCTGCGGGCGGCGGTCGCGTCGCTGCTGGCCCAGACCGACGTGGCCGTCGACGTGGCGGTGGTCGGCAACGGCTGGACGCCGGCCGGTCTGCCCGCGGGCGTCCACGCCGTGGCGCTGCCCGAGCCGGTCGGCATCCCCGCCGGGCGCAACGCCGGTGTGCCCGCCGTGGCCGGCGAGCTGCTGTTCTTCCTGGACGACGACGCGACGCTGCGCGATCCCGACGCGCTGGCCGCGGTGGCCGCGCAGTTCGCCGCGGACGCGTCGCTGGGCGCGCTGCAGCTGCGCGTGGAGGTCGACGGGGACGGGGCGCCGGCCCGCACCTGGGTGCCGCGGCTGCGCGTCGGCGACCGCACGCGCTCCAGCGACGTGGCCGCCCTGTGGGAGGGCGCGGTGGCCATCCGGCGCGAGCTGCTGGAGCGCGTGGGCGGCTGGCCCGCGGACTTCCGCTACGTCCACGAGGGCGTGGCGCTGGCCTGGTCGGTGATGGACGCGGGCGCGCGCGTCCGCTACGCCGCCGAGATCGTCGCGCTGCACCCGCCGCTGGCCGCCGGCGCGGGCCGCCGGCCCGAATGGGCCTACTACGCGGCGCGCAACCGGGTGTGGCTGGCCCGCCGCTACCTGCCGCTGCCGCTCGGCGTCCTGTTCGTCGCCTCGTTCCTGGCCCGCACGGCGCCGGGCCTCGCTCGGGGCGGTCTGCTGCGCGCGGCCCTGCGCGGCTACCGCGACGGGATCCGCGGACCGTCCGGCCCGACCCGCAAGCTGCAGGGGTCCACGTTGTGGCGCATGACGCGCATCGGACGCCCGCCGGTCATCTGATCCGGCACTAGCCTGAGAGACCGATGTCGACCGAGACGGTCAAGCACGACCCGCCCCCGCAGGAAGACCCCGCCGCGATCGCCGACGGGTGGGCGGACGCCTACACGCCCGAGGTCAACGTCTACGAGCCGCACCGCACGGCGGTGCCCCCGCTGGGGCCGTACCTGGCCGAGCTGTGGCGCCGGCGCGACTTCGCCATCGAGATGGCCCGGATGCGCCTGCGGGCGCAGCACTACGGCACCGCGTTCGGCATGGCCTGGCTGCTGCTGGGCCCGCTCTGCCTGGGCGGCGTGTACTTCGTGCTGGTCGACATCCTGCGCAGCGGCCAGCACCCGCCCGGCTTCTTCGCCCACCTGCTGGGCGGGATCTTCGCCTACCAGCTGTTCGCCGAGTCGGTGCGCCGCTCGGCCGGTTCGGTGACCTCCGGCGGCAAGCTGATCCTCAACACCGCCTTCCCCCGCGCGCTGCTGCCGCTCAGCGAGGTGATCGTCTCGATCCTGCGCTTCGGGCCGATGATGGTCCTGTACGCCGTGATCCACGTGATCAGCGGCCTGCCGGTCAACCTCAACACGCTGTGGGCGCTGGTCGTGTTCGCCGAGATCGTCGTGTTCGCCACCGGGCTGTCGCTGCTTATGGCCGCGCTGCAGGTCTACTTCCGCGACATCAAGGAGTTCCTGCCCTACCTGATGCGCGTGTGGCTCTACCTGTCGCCGGTGCTCTGGTACGCCGCCGAGGTGCCGCACGGCTTCAAGTGGCTGCTGTACGCCAACCCCTTGGGCTCGATGCTGACCGCGTGGAGCGAGTCGCTCAACCAGGGCATCACGCCCGGCGGCACCTGGCTCCTGCTGGGCGCCGCGTGGGGCGTCGTGGCGCTGGCCATCGGCTTCCTGTTCTTCTCGTCGCGGGAGCGTGATTTCGCTGTCCGCCTCTGATCTGGCCCCGGCCGCGATCGGCCCGCTGAACCGGCCGGTCTCGATCAAGGTCGAGAACGTCTCGATCAGCTACCAGTCGACCACGCAGGCCACCCCGACGCTGATCGGCACGCTGTCGCGCCTGCGCCGGCGCAAGAAGATCCAGAAGCAGGTCCGCGCCGTGCGCGACGTGTCCTTCGAGGTGCCGCGCGGCACGGTGCTGGGCGTGATCGGGGCCAACGGCGCCGGCAAGTCGACGCTCGTGCGCGCAATGGCCGGGATCCTGCCGCCCACGACGGGCACCATCGAGGTCCACGGCCGCGTATCGACGCTGCTGGCCCTGGGCGTCGGGTTCGACCGCAAGCTGACCGGCCGCCAGAACGTCCTGCTCGGCGGGCTGGCCGCGGGCCTGAGCCGTGAGCACCTGGCCGAGAAGTACGACGAGATCGTCGAGTTCGCCGAGCTCGAGGAGTACATGGACATGCCGATGCGGACCTACTCGGCCGGCATGTACGGCCGTCTGGCCTTCTCGGTCGCCGTGAACATGGAGCCCGACATCCTCCTGATCGACGAGGCGCTGTCGGTGGGGGACGCGCACTTCAAGCAGAAGTCGTTCGCCAAGATGCGCGAGCTGTGCGAGGAGGCCCACACGATCGTCCTGGTCAGCCACGGCATGCGCGCGATGCGCCGACTGGCCGACGAGGTGCTGTGGCTGGACCGCGGGCAGATGCGCGGGTACGGCTCGCCCGACGAGATCATCCCCGCCTACCGCGAGTTCATGAAGGTCTCCGAGGACGACGAGGCCTCGGAGGAGGACATCTAGCTCGAGGCTGAGGCCTTGAGCTTCGCGACGCACCGGGGCGACGCGGAGATGCGGTAGGACCGGTTCATGTAGATCGTCCGGTAGCGCTTGGGCGCGTGGGCGGTCGGGAAGTTCTCGCGGTAGAAGCGCTGGGCGTAGAACGTGCGCCGCGGCTGCAGGAACAGCTGCCCCAGCGGGCTGGCCTGGCCGCGCACGGTGCCGACGCTGCCGGGCGGCCCGTCGATCCACCAGCGGAAGTAGGGGATCGGCCGGTGATCGGCGGTCGAGATCGGCGCGCAGGCCGCGAACGCGCGCTGCACGACCGGGGCCTGCGCCGCGGCGCGCAGGTCGCTGTACAGGTGCTTGTCGCGGCTCATGTTGTGCTCGACGCCGCGCAGCATGCTGACCTGCCAGGGGATGAAGACCACCGACAGCGCCGCGGCGAAGACGCCGATCCACATCCAGCGCCTGCGCCACACGTCGTCGTGCTTGAGCAGGAGCCAGCCGAACACCGCCGCGCCGTAGAACGTGGCCAGCAGGACCGCCGGCGTCCGCACGTAGCGGCTGATCAGCGGAAGCCCGAAGATCGGGCCGGCGGCGAACACCGCGAGCATCGCCACCACGACGGCGAACACGAGCAGGCCCTGGCGGCGGCGGAACATCCAGGCGAAGGCCATGCCGATGGGCACGCCGAGGATCAGCGGCTCGCGCAGCGTGAAGGCCAGGTAGGCGGCGCCCGAGTAGGGCACGTCGGAGAGCGAGCGGCGGCGGTCGTTGCTGATGGCCAGGTCCGCGGTGCCGTGCAGCGAGTGCAGCGGATCGCCGGCGATGGCCCAGTCCGAGCCCAGCCAGATCAGCGGGGCCGCGACGGCCAGGCCGACCCACTTGGCGATCTGCGCCGGTGAGGCGTCCGAGCCGTACCAGAGCCAGATCACGTAGAGGACCGAGAGCACCCAGGCCTCGGGTCTCAGCAGCCCGGCGACGGCGAGCACGATCAGCACGGGGTAGCCGCGCTTGGGCTTCTGGGCCTCCAGCAGCACCGCGCCGACGATCAGGGCCTCGAAGGGCAGGTCCTGATAGGCCAGGATCGCGTCGCGCTCGATCGCCGGGCGGCTGACCACGACGAGCGCGGTGACGACCCCCGCCCAGGTGCCGAACAGCTGCGCGCCCAGGCGGAAGGCCAGCCAGACCAGCGCGCCGAAGGACAGCAGGACCAGGATGACCATGACCCGGTCGGCGTCGTCGCCGAACAGCAGCGCGAACGAGCCGACGGCCATCTGCAGCGGGTGCGGCGTGGGGGCGTAGTCGGCGTCGTACTGCGGCGTGAAGCCGTGCCACAGGTCGTGAGCCCACAGCAGCGCGTAGCGCGCGTCGTAGTTGAGGTACCACGGGTCGTAGACCAGGTACATGACGACGGCGACGCCCACGATCGTCGCTACGGCGGGCAGCCAGCGGGCCATCGTGGCCGGCGCCGCCCGTGGCGTGGGCGGAGAATCGGTGGCCATCCGGTCGGCGAGTCTAGACTCGCGGCGTGTCGGAGCCCGCGCTACCGATCGTCGGCTACGGCGCCGGCGGCCATGCGACCTCGCTGATCGACGCCCTGCGCAGCGGCGGCCGCTTCGACGTGGTCGGGATCGTCGACGACGATCCGCTGCTGGAGGGGCGCACGCTGCTGGGCGCCCCGATCGAGACCGCCGTGGACGCGCTGATCGGCTTTCAGGCCAGCGGCGTCACGCACGCCTTCGTCGGCGTCGGCGGCGTGGTCAACCGCGACGCGCGGCGCCGGGCCCGCGAGCGCCTGCTGGCGCTCGGCTTCACGCTGCCGCGGGTCGTCCACGCCAGCGCCTGGGTCTCGCCCGACGCGCGCCTGGGCGTCGGCACGCAGGTGCTGGCGCTGGCCGTGGTCAACGCCGCGGCGATCGTCCACGACGGCGCGATCGTCAACACCGGGGCGATCGTCGAGCACGACTGCGTGGTCGGCGAGGGCGCCCATCTGGGGCCGCGCGCGGTGATCGGCGGCAACTGCGTGCTGGGCGCCGACGTCCACATCGGCATCGGCGCGACGGTGATCGAGGGCGTCCGCATCGGCGACGGCGCGTTCGTCGCGGCCGGCGCGGTGGTCGTCGCGGACGTGCCCGGCGGCGCCCGCGTGCAGGGCGTTCCGGCGCGTTAGCCCAGCGGGACGCCGGTCAGGTCCGCGAACGCGCCCAGCAGCGCGTCCTGGAAGGCCGGATCGGTCACCGCGGGGTGCGGGTCGCGGGGCTGCTGGTGGTAGAGGTAGGCGCCGCTGAGCTGGGCCGCGGGGTCGTCGGACACGGCCAGCCAGGCCTGTGTGACCGAGGCGGCGTCGTAGTCGTCGGGCGCTTCGGGGCCGCCCATCTTCGTGGCCACCCAGCCCGGCGTGACCGCGTTGGACCGCACGCCGGGCCGGCGCCGGGCCACCGCCGCGGCCAGCGTGGCGTCGAACAGCTTGGAGTCCGAGTAGGCCTGCGTGCCGTTCCAGGGGCGCTGGCGCCAGTCCAGGTCGCCCAGGTCGGCGTCGCCGCCCTCGTGCAGGCCGCTGCTCAGGTAGATCAGCCGGGCCGCGGGCGCCATCAGCGCGGTCAGGACGTACGGGGCCAGCGCGTTGACCGCCAGCACGTGGGCGTGCCCGTCCTCGGTCTCGATGCGGTGGGGCTCCAGGTAGCCGACGCCGGCGTTGTGGATGACCGCGTCGAACGTGCCGCGCGCGTTGGCCGCGGCGGCCAGCGCCCGCACCTGGGTCATGCTGGCCAGGTCCGCGACGAGCACGTCGGCGATGCCCGGCAGCTCGGCCCGCAGCGCGTCCGCCTTGGCCGGGCTGCGCGCGTGGCCGACCACCTCGTGCCCCGCGTCGACCAGCCGCCGGGCCGCGTCGCGCCCGAGGCCGTCGTTGGAGCCCGTGATGAAGACCGAGGCCATCAGACCGTCTCCGGCGGCGCGTCGCGCGCGGGCTCGGCGTGGCCGGCGGGATCCACCTTCTCGCCCCAGTCGCCGCGCGCCTCGTTGTAGATCCCGCTCGGCGTGGTCACGACGCGGAATGTTCGCAGCAGGATCGTCAGCTCCAGGCGCAGCGAGCGATGGTCGACGTACCAGACGTCGAGCACGATGCGCTCGGGCCAGGGCAGGTCGTTGCGGCCCTGCACCTGGGCCCAGCCGGTGATGCCCGGGCGAACGTCCAGGCGCCGGCGCTGGAAGTCCGTGTACTGCTCCACCTGGTAGCGCAGCGTCGGGCGCGGGCCGACGATGCTCATGTCGCCCCGCAGGACGTTGACCAGCTGGGGCAGCTCGTCCAGCGACCAGCGCCGCAGCACGTGGCCGACGCGCGTGATGCGCGGGTCGCGCTCGGCCACCAGCCAGCCGGCGCCCATCGTGTGCGCGCCGACGACCATCGTGCGGAACTTCAACAGCTCGAAGTCCCGGCCGTTGCGCCCGACGCGGGTCTGGCGCAGCAGCGCGGCGCCGCGGCTGTCGAGCCGGATGACCACGCCGATCACGGCCAGCAGCGGCAGCACGACCACGGCCAGGGGGATCGCGATCGCCAGGTCGATCAGGCGCTGCGTGCGGTCGAAGGCGGCGCCCCTCATCGCGTCCCGTCCACCGCGTCCCAGGTGGCCTGCGGGCCCTCGCGCAGCATCCGCTCCAGCCCGGCGGCGGAGGCGGCGGTCACGACGAGGTAGTACCAGGCCAGCGCGGGCAGCCGGCCGTGGGTGCCGCGGCGCCCGGCGTCGGCCAGGGCCAGCCAGGCGACGTGCAGCGCCAGCACCAGCCGCGCGGCGCGCGACGAGGGCGCCAGCGCCAGCGCCGCGCCGAGCACCACGAGGTGCAGCGGCCCGGTGGCGTAGCGCAGCAGCCGGTGGGAGAGCAGCTCGACGACGTAGCGGGGCGGCAGGCCGCGCGGATCGAGCATCCCGCCTCGCAGGACGTCATGCCAGGAGCGCGACTGCATCCGCACCTTGCGCTGCCACTCGGCCGATGTCGTCGGCGCGGCCGACTCGGTGGCCACGGCGTCGGGGTCGTACAGGGCCAGCAGGCCCGCGCGCCGCAGCCGGAAGGGCAGCGCGATGTCGTGGCTGTGGGCGGCGGTCAGGTGGACGTAGGCGTCGCGGCGGACCGCGTAGATCGCCCCGTTGCCGGCGGTGACCGAGTCCATCCGCGACTCCTGGGCCCGCAGCCACAGCTCGAAGCGCCAGTACTGGCCCTCGACGTTGGCCCCGGTCGCGGGGTCGACCAGCGCCAGGCGGCCGCACACGTAGCCGACCGCGGGGTCGGCGAAGTGGCGCACGAGCAGGCGCAGCGCGTCCGGCGCCCACATCGAGTTGGCGTCGGAGAAGGCGATCAGCTGCGATGCGCTGGCGTCGACCGCGGCGTTCTGGGCCACGGTCTTGCCGGCGCGGGGGTTGTCGAGCACGCGCACGCCGCGATCGGCGTAGCGGGCGGCGATCGCCGCGGTCTCGTCGCCGCAGCCGTCGAGGCTGAGGACGATGTCCAGGCGATCGCTCGGGTAGTCCAGCGCGAGCGCGTTCTCCAGGCGCTGGGCGATCACCGACGCCTCGTCGTGGGCGGCGATGACCAAGGTGACGGTCGGCAGGTCGGCGGGCGCGGGCACGGGGCGGCGCCGCGTGCGCGATGCGGTGGCGGCCGCGGCCAGCGGATAGCCGACGTGCGTCCACGCGATCAGCGCCGCCGAGGTCCACAGGGCGGTCCGCAGCCCACGCATGGGGCGCGATGGTAGCTGAGCCCCCTTGTCTGACCGGCTTTCTAGGATGGACCGCTCGTGCCGCGATTCCTGCGCAACCGAATGGTGCTGATCGGGCTCGGCATCGCGGCCGTCCTGGCCGCGGGCGCGGCGTTCGCCGCCTACGAGCTGCACTTCAAGAAGCCGGGCAACGTCTCCAACCCGGGCGTCGCCTTCGAGGCGCCCCCGCCGGCGACGACCGAGACGACGCCGGCGCCCGAGCCGACGAAGCGCAAGCCCAAGCAGCCCCAGACCGTCAACTGGCCGCGCTACGGCTACACCGTCGGCCACACCCGCACGTTCAAGCCGCAGCGCCCGCTCGACGGCCCGTGGCGCAAGGACTGGGTCCAGCAGGTCGACGCGCTGACCGAGTTCGGCCCGGTCATCTGGAAGGACACGCTCTACCAGATCATCGACGACGGGCTGGTGGTGGCGATCAACGCCAAGACGGGCAAGCGCCGCTGGGATCACCAGGCCGGGGCGCTGGCCGCCAGCTCGCCCGCCGTCGACGGCCGCTTCGTCTACGTGACCGTGCTGGAGGGCGATCGCGGGTCCGGGCGCGGCAAGGCGATGGCCCTCGACATGAAGAACGGCAAGGTGCGCTGGACCAAGCAGCTGCCCAGCCGCACCGAGTCCTCGCCGTTGCTGATCGGCAACCGCATGTACTTCGGCTCGGAGGACGGCACGGTCTACGCGCTGGACAAGCGCAGCGGACGTCAGCTGTGGACCTACCGGGCCAACGGGGCGGTCAAGGGCAGCCCGGCCTTCTCCGACGGCAAGCTGTACTTCGGCAACTACGGCGGTCAGGTGCAGGCGATCCGGGCCTCCGACGGGCAGCTCGTGTGGCGCGAGAGCGGCGGCAGCGCCGGCAACTTCTACGCCTCCCCGGCGGTCGCCTTCGGGCGTGTCTACATCGGCAACACCGACGGGCGGGTGTACTCGTTCTCGGCCAACAGCGGCGACCTGGCCTGGGCGCACCAGACCGGCGGCTACGTCTACTCGTCCTCGGCGGTCGACAACGTCCCCGAGGTCGGCCCGACCGTGTTCGTCGGCTCCTACGACGGCGGCTTCTACGCCTTCGACGCCCGCACCGGCGACGTGCGCTGGCGCTACGACGCGGGCGGTCACATCTCCGGCGGCGCGACGGTGGTCGGCAACACCGTCTACTTCGCCAACCAGTCCAAGCGCGAGACGGTCGGCCTGGGCACGCGCGGTGGCAAGGTCGTCTTCGAGCGCGCCACCGGCTCCTACGACCCGATCACCACCGACGGCCAGAAGCTTTACCTGACCGGCAGCTCGTCGGTCACCGCGCTGCGCCAGGTCGACGAGCGCCACCGTCGCCGCTGATCGGTGCGGTGGGCCAGCCGGATGAACGGCTGCTCCAGCGCGCGCCAGCTGACCCAGGCCAGCGCGCCGGTGACGGCCAGCGTGGCGGCGTAGGCCAGCGCCAGGTTGGCGGGCATCAGGTCCCAGGCGCGCAGCGCGTAGATCACCGGGAAGTGCCACAGGTAGGCGCCGAAGGACAGCGTGCCGATCGTGGTCAGCGGCGCGGTGGCCAGCGGCCCGGCGGGCAGCGTCGAGCCGCACAGCGCGGCGATGACCAGGCCGAACCCGAGCGCGGCGGGCTGGTCGGCAGCGATCCGGCGGGCGTCGACGGGGCCCAGCGCCGCCGCGTGCCAGATCGCGTCGCCGACGATCAGCGCCAGCCCGCCGACCAGCAGCCCGAGCGCCACCGGGCGGCGCAGCGGCCGGCGGTGGACCAGCGCCGCCGCGCCCATCCCGGCGGCGAACGACGTCAGGTTGGTCAGCAGCGACGTCGTCGTGGTCGCCGGCCAGTCGCCCAGCGCGGCGGCGGCGATCAGCGCGGCGCCCAGGGCGGCCAGCGCGCCGACCAGGGCGAGCTGACGGCGGCGGCCCCGGCCCAGGCGCAGCGCCAGCAGGCCGACGAGCGGGACCAGCAGGTAGAAGCTGACCTCGACCGAGAGCGTCCACAGCGGCGGGTCGAGGCGGTTGATCGTCGCGGGGTCCTGGTTCTGGGCGAAGGCCAGGAACGTGGGCAGCTGGGCCGGCGCGATCTGGAACGGGTGGTCGATCGCGCGCAGCAGGAAGAACGCGCCGATCACCGCCGCCCAGTAGGCGGGCAGGATGCGCGCCGCGCGGCGCAGCGCGTAGGTGCGCAGCGACGGTCCGCCGCGGCCGTCCAGCGCGGCCGCCACGAAGGGCCGGTAGACGAGGAAGCCCGACAGGGCGAAGAACAGCGGCACCGCCAGGCGCAGCTCGCCGATCGCCAGGTCCAGCAGCGACTTGCTGCCGCCGCCTCCGGGCGCCCCGTGATCGAACATCCACACGTGCAGCAGCACGATGCCGGCGCAGGCAGCGCCGCGCAGGCCGTCGAGGGCGAGCATGCGGACGCGCACGCGCCACCTTTTAGCAGGGTGTAGAACCTCGGCATGAGCGACGTGCGGGTGGAGCGCAACGGACCGGTGACCACGGTGATCCTCGACCGGCCGGCCGTGCGCAACGCGGTCGACGGGCCGACGGCGGCGCTGCTGGCCGACGCGTTCCGGGCCTTCGAGGCCGACGACGAGGCGCGGGTCGCGGTGCTGTGGGGCGCGGGCGGGACGTTCTGCGCGGGCGCCGATCTGAAGGCGCTGGGTGGCGAGCGCTCCAACCGGGTCCAGCCCGACGGCGACGGGCCGATGGGGCCGTCGCGGATGGCGCTGACCAAGCCGGTGATCGCCGCGATCTGCGGTCACGCGGTGGCCGGCGGCCTCGAGCTGGCCTGCTGGTGCGACCTGCGCGTGGTCGAGGAGGACGCGGTCCTGGGCGTCTTCTGCCGGCGCTGGGGGGTCCCGTTGATCGACGGCGGCACCGTGCGCCTGCCCCGGCTGATCGGCCTCAGCCGCGCGCTGGACCTGATCCTCACGGGCCGGCCGGTCGACGCGCACGAGGCGCAGGCGATCGGCCTGGCCAACCGCGTGGTGGGCGTGGGGGAGGCGCGCCTGGCCGCCGAGGCGCTGGCCGCCGAGCTGGCCCGCCTGCCGCAGACGGCGATGCTCGGCGACCGCCGGTCGGCCTACGAGCAGGAGGGGCTGCCGGTGGCCGAGGCGATGGCCAACGAGCTGCGCCTCGGCGTGCGCGCGCTGACCGAGGGCGCAGCGGGGGCGCAGCGGTTCGCCTCCGGCGCGGGCCGCGGGGGAGCCCCGGCCTGATGGCGCTGTGGGACGACGTGCTCGAGGAGCTCCTGGCCGATCCTCAGGTGGGCTCGGGCGTCTTCTTCGGCCGCCGCGCGGCCAAGCTCGGCCGCCGCGTGTTCGCCTTCGAACGCGACGACGACATCGTGGTCAAGCTCGGTCCGGAGCGCGTCGACGAGCTGGTGGCCGCCAGCCGCGCATCGGTCTTCCAGCCCGGCGGACACAGCCCGATGGGCAACTGGGCCGTCGTGCCCAGCCCCGATTCCGGCGATCCGGTGCAGGCGTGGGTGCTGCTGGCCGAGGAGGCCAAGGACCGCCTGGAGTAGCCGTTCGCCCGCGCGCACACCGCCGCGGGCACGACTCAGCCGCGCGCTGCGCCGATCGCGCGCTCGACCAGCAACGCGTCGCGCCACTCGCCGTCGAGCTGCGCGTGGCGCTGGTGCACGCCGACGTCGCGAAAGCCGCAGCGGTGCGCGAGCGCGATCGACGCGTCGTTCGTGGTCAGGATCAGGCTGAGCAGCTTCCACAGGCCGGCGGCCTCGGCGTTGGCGATCAGCGCGTGCAGCAGCGCGGAGCCGACGCGCGCGCCGCGCGCGCCGCGGGCCACGTAGACGGTGTAGAGGCCGACGCCCGTGTAGGCCTCGCGGTCGCTGTAGGCCGTCCAGCTGGCGAAGCCGACGACGGCGTGATCACGCTCGGCCACGATCATCGGCTCGCCGCCCGTGATGCGGTCCTCGAGCTCCTGCGGCGTGCGCGGGCGCGTCTCGAACGTCGCGATGCGGTCCTCGATGCCCTCGTTGTAGATGCGCGTGACCGCGGCGGCGTCGGTGGGCGCCGCCCGCCGGACGCGAACCTCGGACATCAGCGCACCAGGTCGAGCAGGCGCTCGAGGTCCGACGGATCGGTCCAGGCGCCGACCGACGCGCGGACGATCCCGCGGCCCGGTAGGTCGCGGATGACGATCCGGTGCGCCGCCGCGCGCTGGACGAACGCGGGCGCGTCGTCCTCGCGCCAGGACACCAGCGTCGTGCGGCCGCGCGGCTGCACCTCGCGGCCCAGGTCGCGCAGCTGATCGGCCAGCCACTGGGCGCTGTCGGCCGCCTGCACCGCCGCGGTCTCCCAGCCGCCGTGCTCGACCAGCGTGTCGTGGGCGGCGACGGCGAACGCGGCCGCCTCGGCGCTCAGCGTGAAGGTGTCGTGGCGGCGCGAGTCGATGTGCGGCACCGCGTCCAGCCCGGCCGAGGCGTCGATCAGGTTCATGTAGATCGGGCCCATGGCCGGCAGGCGCTCGTGCCACGCGGGCGTGACCCACAGCATCCCGGTGCCCACCGGGCCGCACATCCACTTCTGGCCCGAGCCGGCGTAGAACGTGCAGCCCAGGTCCTCGACGTCGAAGTCGATCGCCCCGATGCTCTGGGCGCCGTCCAGCAGCACGGGCACGCCGCTGGCCGCGACGTCGCGCAGCGCGTCGATCGGCGCGATGCGCCCGTCGATCCAGCTGACGTGGGAGACGGCCACGAGCTTCGTGCCCGGCCCGACCGCCTCGGCCACCTCGTCGAAGGGCACCGTGCGCACGTGCACGCCGAAGCGGCTGCGCAGGTTGGCCAGCGGCCCGGTCAGCCCCGGGTGCTCGTCGACGGAGGTGACGATGTCGTCCTCGGGACCGAGCTCCAGCCCGGCCAGGACCCGGACGACGCCCTCGCTGGTGGAGGAGGTCAGCGCGACGTCGTTGACGTCGTCGGCGTTCAGGCGGCCGGCGTAGATCGTGCGCAGCCGGCCGTGCAGGTCGATCAGGCGCTCGTAGTAGTTGCTGGCCCGGCCCTCGACGGCCGCGATGTGCAGCTCCTCGCGCACCGCCTCCAGCGAGGCCGCCGCGACGGGCCCGCAGGTCCCCGCGTTCAGGTAGGCGATCTCGTCGAAGACCGGGAAAGCGGAGCGCAGCGAGGCGGGTGACATGCCCGCGAAACGGTATCCGCTGTCGCGCCCGGGCCTACTGCCCGCACACGGGCCACTGCGACGGCCCGGCCTGCGCGTAGAGGATCTCGGCGCGCTTGGTCTGCTCGGCCACCGAGGCCTGGGCCGGGTCGCCCGAGCCGCCGACGGCCTGCCAGGTGGCGTAGGAGAACTGGAACAGCCCGCGGTAGGCGCCCCCGCCGCCGATCGCGTGGGGGTCGCCGCCGGACTCGCACTGGGCGATCGCGGCGAGGTGGCCGGTCGGGCCGGCGTTGGCCGCCGCGCGGGCGGCCCGGCGCTGGCGCCGTTCGCGGCGCTCGATGCGCAGGTCGCGCGCATACAGGCGGATCGTCTGGGCGATCGGCGCGTCGGCCGCGACGGTCGGCGTCGTGGCCACCTGGATCGTCGCGACGGGGTCGGGGTCGGGGGCCGCGACGGCGGCGGCGGGCGAGGCAAGCGCAGCGCTCGCCCCGAGCGTGATGAGAGAACGCAAGGGCATCGGGATGGGGCGGCGCGGGGCGGCGAAGCGGAGGGAATCACGCTCCAGGCGGCCGGCGCCGGAGCAACCAAGGTAGCAACCCGGGACGAACACGCGTTCGGCGGATACGATCAGCGGCCCATGCAGGTCTCCCTTCCCGACGGAACGCAGCTGACCCTCGACGACGGCGCCACCGGCGCCGACGCGGCCGCCGCCATCGGCGCCGGGCTGGCCCGGGCCGCGCTCGCGGTGAAGGCCGACGGGACGGTCCAGGACCTGTCCGCGCCGCTGCCCGACGGGGCCCAGCTGGAGATCATCACCGGGCGCTCGCCCGAGGCGCTGGCGCTGATCCGCCACGACGCCGCGCACGTGCTGGCCGAGGCGATGCTCGAGCTCTATCCGGGCGTGAAGATCTCGATCGGCCCGGCGATCGAGGACGGCTTCTACTACGACTTCGACTTCCCCGAGGGCACGCACTTCAGCGAGGCCGACTTCCCGCGGGTCGAGGCCAAGATGGCCGAGCACATCAAGGCGGCCGAGCCCTTCACCCGTGAGGACGTCCCGGTGGCCACCGCGCTGGAGCGCTTCAAGGCCGAGGAGCAGCCCTACAAGGTCGAGCTGGTCGAGGACCTGATCAAGAACGAGGGCGTCGAGACCGTCGGGCTGTACACCAACGGCGACTTCGTCGACCTGTGCCGCGGCCCGCACGCCCCGACGACCAAGTCGGTCAAGGCGGTCAAGCTGCAGTCGGTGGCCGGCGCCTACTGGCGGGGCGACGCCAAGCGCCAGATGCTGACCCGGGTCTACGGCACCGCGTTCCTGACCAAGGAGGATCTCGAGGCGCACCTGCAGCGTCTGGAGGAGGCCAAGGCCCGCGACCACCGCAAGCTCGGTCGCGAGCTCGAGCTCTTCCAGTTCTCCGAGGTCAGCCCCGGCAGCGCGTTCTGGCTGCCCAAGGGCACCCACCTGTTCAACGAGCTGGTCGCGCTCTCGCGCGACATGGGGCAGGGCCGCGGCTACACCGAGGTCAAGACGCCGCAGATCTACGACTCGCAGCTGTGGAAGACCTCGGGGCACTGGGACAAGTACCGCGAGAACATGTTCGTGACCGAGTCGGAGGAGCGCGAGATGGCGCTCAAGCCGATGAACTGCCCGGGCCACTGCCAGCTGTTCAAGCTGCAGAAGTTCTCCTACCGCGACCTGCCCGTCCGCTACAGCGAGCCGGGTCTGCTGCACCGCAACGAGCTGTCCGGGACCCTGCACGGGCTGCTGCGCGTGCGCCACTTCACCCAGGACGACGCGCACGTCTTCTGCACCGAGGACCAGGTGCAGGACGAGGTCGGCGCGATGCTGGACTTCGCGTTCGACACCTACAAGATCTTCGGCTTCGAGGTCGATCTGGAGCTGTCCACGCGCCCCGAGCAGCGCATCGGCACCGACGAGATGTGGGACCAGTCCGAGGGCGCGCTGCGCACCGCGCTGGACTCGCGCGGCCTGACGTACTCGGTCAACGAGGGCGACGGCGCGTTCTACGGGCCGAAGATCGACCTGCACATGACCGACTCGCTGGGGCGCTCATGGCAGCTGGGCACCGTGCAGCTGGACTACAACTTCCCCGAGCGCTTCGACCTGACCTACACGGGCGCCGACAACGCCGAGCACCGCGTGGTCATGCTGCACCGCGCGCTGATGGGCTCGTATGAGCGCTTCATCGGGATCCTCATCGAGCACTACGCCGGCGAGTTCCCGCTCTGGCTGGCGCCGGTGCAGGCGATCGTGCTGCCGATCTCCGACCGCCACGCCGATCAGGCCAGGACGATGCGCGACCGGCTGATCGCGTTGGGCGTGCGCGTCGACATCGACGATCGCTCGGAGTCGATCGGCAAGCGCATCCGCGAGGCCGAGCTGCAGAAGATCCCGTTCATGCTCGTGGTCGGCGATCGCGAGGTCGAGGAGGACGTCGTGGCGGTCCGCCGCCATGGCCAGGGCGACCTGGGTAGCGAGGCGCTGGAGGCCTTCGCGCAGCGTGTCGCGGCTGATCGCCCGGCTCGCTAGACTTTGTCCTGTTGACACATTTCACGAATAACGGCCGCTCTTAACGTTGCCGATTCCCCGTAGGTTCGACCGGCGCCCGCCGGAGCGAGATACCACCCGGATCAACGAGCGAATCCGGGTCCCCGAAGTACGCCTGATCGACGAGCAGGGCCAGCAGATCGGTGTCATGCGCACCGACGAAGCACTGCGCTACGCCCAGGAGAAGGACCTCGATCTCGTCGAGGTCGCTGCTGAGGCCCGCCCGCCCGTCTGCCGCGTGCTCGACTACTCGAAGTACAAGTACGAGCAGGCCCAGAAGCAGAAGGCCGCGCGCAAGCATCAGCAGCAGATCACGATCCGCGAGATCAAGTTCCGTCCGAAGATCGCGCAGAACGACTACGACACCAAGAAGGGTCACGTCGTTCGCTTCCTCAAGCACAAGGACAAGGTCAAGATCACGATCATGTTCCGCGGGCGTGAGGTGGCGCATCCGGAGCGCGGATCGATGCTGCTGGAGCGCCTGGCCGAGGAGCTGTCGGACCTGGCCGTGGTCGAGCAGCGGCCCACGCAGGACGGGCGCAACATGACGATGATGCTCGGCCCCTCCAAGGCCGTGCTGGCCGGCGAGTTCGACGGCAACGGCAGCGGCCCGAAGGAGGACGCCGAGGCGTCCGCCCCGGACGCGCCGGTCGCCGAGGCGCCCGCTGCCGAGGCGCCCGCTGCCGAGGCGCCCGCTGCCGAGGCGCCCGCCCCGGAGCCGCCGGCGGTCGAGGAGGAGCCCGAGGTCGAGGCCCCCGTCGCCGAGGCGCCGAAGAAGGCCCCGGCCAAGAAGAAGGCCGCGCCCAAGCCGGAGCCGGTTGCCGAAGCCGAGCCCGAGCCCGAGCCCGCGGCGGCTGAGCCTGAGCCCGAAGCGGAGGCCGCCCCGGCTCCCGCCAAGGCCAAGGCCAAGTCCACCAGCAGCAAGTCCTAGCCCGCCGGGCCCCGCGCGGCGTGCGCCACGGAACGTGGTGGCGGCCCGACCGCGCGGCCTGGTGGATGGGCGTGCTGTACGCCGTCGGCTCGGCGCTGTTCCTCGGGCCGGCGGTCGCGTCCCTGTGGACGTCGGCCAACGCCGTCTTCGTGGCGTTCGTCGCCGGCTCGGTCTGCTTCACCGCCGCGGCGACGCTGCAGCTGGTGGCCGCCTTCGAGGTGCCCCACCGGCTGCGGCCCGGTCGCCGCGCCCGCCCGCTGCGCCCGCGCGCCTGGATGCCCACGCGCATCGACTGGCTCAGCGCCGCGATCCAGTGGCCGGGCACGATCCTGTTCAACGTCAACACGATCGACGCGCTCAACCACGCGCTGAGCACGACGCAGGTCAACGTCCGCGTGTGGGGCCCGGACATGATCGGCTCGGCCTGCTTCCTGGTCTCCGCGCTGTTGGCCTTCGCCAACACCGAGCACGCCTGGCTGTCCTGGCGCCCGCGCGACCTGGACTGGTGGATCGGCGCGACCAACCTGTTCGGCTCGATCGCCTTCGGCATCTCCGCGATCGCCTCCTACACCCGGCCCGACGGCGGCTCGGAGCTGAGCGACACGATCGCCGCGCTGGGCACGGCCTTCGGCGCCGCCGGCTTCCTGGCCGGCGGCCTGCTGCTCCTACCGCACGCCGAGCGTCAGGAGCAGCGCGCGGCGAAGGTCGCCGCGTAGTCGGCGGCCAGCGCGTCGAGCTCGTCCAGCTGCGACTCCAGGACGAACAGGCCGCGGGAGGGGATCGAGGCGCCGAGCTCGAGCAGGAGCGGCGTCAGGTGGACGTCCACGGCGAGGGCGTGGGTGAGCGCGCCGCCCAGCAGGACGCCGACGGCGGGCGTGCCGTTCAGCGCGCCGCCGCCGATGCGGTCCAGGAAGGACTTCAGCAGGCCCGAGTACGTGGCCTTGTAGGTCGGGCTGGCCACGATCAGCACGCCCGCGTCCAGGACGCGCTGGGCCTCGCCGGCCATCACGCCGTCCTCGTAGTCGAGCACGCGCGGCGCCAGCGCGGCCAGGTCGACGGGCTCGGCGACCGGGCGATCCAGAGCGCGGCCGATCTCGCGGGCGAGGGTCTGTGCGATCGTGTGCGTTCGCGAGCCTGGACGCGGGTTTCCGACGACCGCGAGGACCGGTGATTCGTTGTCGACCATGTGGGTCGAGAATACCTGTGGCGGGACCTACTACACTGCGTCGTCGCTCATGCCGAAGATGAAGACCCACTCGGGCGCGAAGAAGCGCTTCAAGCTGACTGCCAAGGGCAAGGTCAAGGCCCGCCATGGCAACACCAGCCATATTCTGGAGAAGAAGAACGCGAAGCGGAAGCGTCGCCTCGGTCAGCCGACGATCCTGAGCGATCACGACACGCCGCGTATCAAGAAGCTGCTGGGGGGTGGCAAGTGAGCCGCGTCAAGCGTTCCGTCCACGCACGCAAGAAGCGTCGTGCGACCCTCGAGCGGACCAAGGGGTTCCGCGGTGAGGCGAACAGCAACTACCGCCGGGCGAAGGAAGCGCTGCTCAAGGCCGACTCCTACGCCTACCGCGACCGCCGCAACCGCAAGCGCGACTTCCGTCGCCTGTGGATCACGCGCATCAACGCCGCCGCGCGCCTGAACGGGCTGACCTACGGCCAGTTCATGCACGGCCTGAAGCTGGCCGAGATCGAGGTCGACCGCAAGATCCTGGCCGACATCGCCGTCCGCGATGCCGACACGTTCCGACGTTTTGCCGATGCCGCCCGCGAGGCGTCGGCTGCTGCGTCGTAACCGCAGACCAGCACCGACACGCAGACCTCGAGGGCGCCGCTGACACCGGCGCCCTTTTTGTTGCCCGAACCGCCCGACCCGCACCGTGATCACCTCCGCCCACAACGACAAGCTCAAGACGCTGCGCAAGCTGCAGCGCCGTCGTGACGGGCGCTTCGTGGCCGAGGGCGAGGACCTGCTGGCCGCCGCGGACGCCGCCGGCTGGGAGCCGCTGGAGCGCTACGTCGCCGCCGGCAGCGGCCTGGCCGGCACCGAGGTCGATCCCGCGCTGCTGGCCGGCGTCTCCCAGCTCGGCTCGGGCACGCGCGCGCTCGCCGTCTACCGCGAGCGCTGGGCGTCCGCGGCCACCGGCCCGCTGTGCGTCGCCCTGTGGGGCCTGCGCGACCCCGGCAACGTCGGCACCGTGCTGCGCAGCGCCCGCGCGTTCGGCGCGGCCAGCGTCGCGCTCGGGCCCAACACCGCCGATCCCTACGGCCCCAAGGCGGTGCGCGCCTCGATGGGCGCGCTGTTCGAGCTGCCGGTCGTGCGGGTGGAGTCCCTCGAGGAGCTGCCGGGGGAGACGATCGCCCTGGTCGCCCGCGCCGGTGATCCCCTGCGCCGAACCGACGCACCGGTCACGACGGTCATCGTCGGGGCCGAGCGCGAGGGGCTGGCCGACGAGGTCGTGGCAGGATGCGACCGCGTCGCCCACATCCCGATCGCCTCCGAGTCCCTCAACGCGGCGATGGCGGCATCCATCGCGCTCTACGAACTGTCCCGAGAAAGATGAACGACCGCATCGATCAGATCGCCGCCGAGGCCCAGCAGGCCATCGCGCAGGCATCCACCACCGACGCGCTCGAGCAGGTGCGCGTGCAGTACCTGGGCCGCAAGGCCGAGCTGCCGCAGATCCTGCGCGGTGTCGCCGAGCTGCCGCCCGAGCAGCGCGGGGCGGTCGGCAAGGCGGCCAACCTGGCCCGCCGCGACCTCGAGCAGGCGCTGGCCCAGCGCACCGAGGCGCTGGAGTCCTCCGAGCTGGACTCGCGCCTGATCAGCGATCGCGTCGACGTGACGCTGCCCGGCGACGCGCCCCAGCCGGTCGGCCGCCTGCACGTGCTGACCCAGACGCGGCGCGAGATCGAGGACGTGTTCGTCGGCCTGGGCTTCAGCGTCCTGGAGGGTCCCGAGGTCGAGACCGTCTACTACAACTTCGACGCGCTCAACCACAGCCCGACGCACCCGGCGCGCTCGAAGTCCGACACCTTCTACACGACCACCGGCGAGGTGCTGCGCACGCACACGTCGCCGATGCAGATCCGCGCGATGGAGGCCTCGCCGCCGCCGCTGTACGCGATCATCCCCGGCCGCGTCTACCGCCGCGACTCCGACGCGACGCACACCCCGCAGTTCCACCAGGTCGAGGGGCTGGCCGTCGACGAGGGGATCACGCTGGCCGACCTGAAGGGCACGCTGCTGGACTTCAGCCGCGCGATCTTCGGCGCCGAGCGCGAGGTGCGCCTGCGCCCGCACTTCTTCCCGTTCACCGAGCCCTCGGTCGAGGTCGACGTGTCGTGCTTCAACTGCAAGCGTGACGGCTCGCCCTGCAGCGTGTGCAAGGGCACCGGCTGGCTGGAGATCCTCGGCTCGGGCATGGTCGATCCCAACGTCTTCGCGCACGTCGCCGACCACGGCTACGACCCCGAGAAGGTGCAGGGGTTCGCCTTCGGGATGGGCATCGAGCGGATCGCCGCGCTGAAGTACGGCATCCCCGACATCCGCACCCTCTATACGAACGACGTCCGAGTCCTGGAGCAGTTCGGATGAAGCTGCCGCTGAACTGGCTGTTCGAGTACGCCGAGCCGATCATGACGCCGCGGGCGATCGCCGACCGCCTGGCCATGACGGGCACCGAGGTGGATCGCATCCACCATCACGGCGTCAGCGAGCTGGAGTACTTCGTGATCGGCAAGGTGCTGACGTGCGAGCAGCACCCCAACGCCGACCGCCTGCGCGTGACCACGGTCGACGTGGGCGACGGCGAGCCGTCGCACATCGTCTGCGGCGCGCCCAACGTCGCCGCCGGCCAGACCGTCGGCGTGGCCAAGCCGGGCGCGATCATGCCTGACGGCACGCGGCTGAAGAAGGCCAAGCTGCGGGGCGAGCCGTCCGAGGGGATGATCCTGGCCGAGGACGAGCTGGCCATCGGCGTCTCACACAGCGGCATCATGATCCTCGACGACGCGCTGGAGGCGGGCACGTTCCTGGCCGAGGTGCTGCCGATCGCCACCGACGTGCTCGAGCTGGAGATCACGCCCAACCGGCCCGACTGCCTGTCGGTCTACGGCGTGGCCCGCGAGGTGCACGCGGCCTTCGACGTGCCGCTGTCGCCGGCCCCCTGGGACGGCGTCGACCTGGGCCCCGTTCGGGCGATCGACGGCGTGTCCGTCCAGGTGCGCGACCCCGACCTGTGCCCGCGCTTCACCGCGATCGCCTACGAGAACGTGACGATCGGCGAGTCGCCCGTGTGGCTCAAGCAGCGCCTGATGGCCGCCGGCCAGCGCCCGATCAACAACGTCGTCGACATCACCAACTACGTGATGCTGCTGACCGGCCAGCCGGTGCACGCGTTCGACCTCGATCGCGTCGCGGGCGGACAGCTGACCGTGCGCCGCGCGACGCCCGGCGAGCAGATCACCACGCTCGACGACCAGGTCCGCACGCTGCCCGAGAACGCGATGCTGATCGAGGACGCCGAGGGCCCGACGTCGATCGGCGGCATCATGGGCGGCGCGCGCTCGGAGATCGGCGACGACACCACCCGCGTGCTGATCGAGATGGCCACGTGGATCGGCAGCAACATCCTGGCCACGTCCAACGCGCTGCAGCTGCGCACCGAGGCCAGCGGCCGCTTCGAGAAGGGCCTGTCGCCCGAGGCCGCGGTCGAGGGCCAGGCGGTGGCGCTGGAGCTGATGCTGTCGCTGACCGGCGCCACCCGGGTCGACGGCTTCGTCGACCTCGGCGGCGACGGCCCGCCGCCCGCGGTCATCCGGCTGCGCACCGCGCGGACCGCGGCGCTGCTGGGGATCGACGTCCCGCTCGACCGCCAGAAGGCCGTGCTCAAGGCGCTGGGCTTCGGGGTGGCCGAGGCCGCGGACGGTCTGGACGTGACGGTGCCGCACTGGCGCCGCTTCGACGTGACCCGCGAGGCCGACGTGGTCGAGGAGGTCGCGCGCCTGGCCGCCCTGGAGGACCTGCCCGCCACGCTGCCCAAGGGCCGCCCCGGTGCCCAGCTGACCTGGAAGCAGCGCGTCCGCCGCCGGGCCGAGGACGTGCTCGTCGGCCGCGGCGTGCAGGAGATCGCCGGCTGGTCGTTCGCCGCGCCGTCGCTGCTGGAGCGCCTGCGGCTGCCGGAGGGCTCGCCGCTGCGCAACGTCGTCGTGCTGGACAACCCGATGAGCGAGGAGGACGCGATCCTGCGCCCGACGCTGATCGGGTCGCTCCTGGACGCGGCCCAGCACAACCTGGCCCACGGAGCCGACAGCGTCGCGCTGTTCGACTCGGGCACCGTGTACCGCTCCTGGCCGGAGGGCAGCGGTGACCACGCATCCCCGGCCGACGAGCATCACGGCCTGTGCGCGCTGATCGTCGGTCCGCTGGATCCGCCCACCTGGCGCAGCGCCAAGCCGGCGGCGGCCGACTTCTTCACGGCCAAGGCGCTGGTCGGCGCGGTGCTGGACACGCTGCGCGTGCCCTGGGAGGCCCAGCCCGCGGCGGACTGGTCGTTCCTGCATCCGGGGCGCAGCGCCGCGGTGGTCAGCGGCGACACGCGCCTGGGCTTCCTGGGCGAGCTGCACCCGCTGATCGCCCGCGACTGGGATCTGGCCGGGGGCGTCACCTTCGCGGTGGATCTCGGGAAGGTCGCGGCGCTGGCGCCCGAGGTGCCGGTGTACCGCGACGTGACAACGTTCCCGCCGGTGCGCCTGGACCTGTCGCTGGTCACCGGCGAGCACACCGCGGCCGAGGTGCTGGCCACGGTGCGCGACGCGGGCGGCAAGCTGCTGCGGGACGCGTCGATCTTCGACCGCTTCACCCTGAAGGCGCGTCCGTCCGGCGGTGACCCGGGCGCGGGCACAGGCCAGCGCGACGACGTCGTCTCGCTGGCGTTGCACCTGGAGTTCGCCGCGCCCGATCGCACGCTGACCGACGACGAGGTCAACGCGGTGCGCGACAAGATCCTGGGCAAGCTCGGCGAGCTGGGGGTGACCCAGCGTGGGTGACATCACCGTCGCGGTGGCGGGCGCGTCGGGCTACGCGGGCGCGCTGGCCGCGCGCCTGCTCTGGCAGCACCCGGACTTCGAGCTCGTCGCGGTCACGTCGCGCTCGGACGCCGGCCGGCGCCTGGACGACCTGTACCCGCACCACCGCGTGCCGCTGGTCATGGACGCCTTCGACATCGACGAGCTCGGTCAGGTCGACGCGGCGATCGTCGCCTACCCGCACGGCGCCGCGGCCGAGACGGTCGCGCAGCTGCACGAGCGTGGCATCAAGGTCGTCGACCTGAGCGCGGACTTCCGCCTGCGCGACCTGGCCACCTACGAGGAGTGGTACGTCCAGCATCCGGCGCCGCAGCTGATCGACGAGGCGGTCTACGGGTTGCCCGAGCTGTACCGCGACCAGATCGCCGGCGCGCACCTCGTCGCCTGCCCAGGCTGCTTCCCGACCGCGGCGGTGCTCGCGCTCGCGCCGCTGGCCCCGTACCTGGAGGACGTGGTGATCGACGCCAAGACGGGCGTGTCGGGCGCCGGCCGCGCGGCCACCGAGAAGACGCACTTCGTCTCGGTCGACGAGAACGTCAAGGCCTACGGCATCGGCCGCCACCGCCACATGCCGGAGATCGACCAGGAGCTGGCCGCGCTGGGCGCCCGCGACATCGTCGCCGCCTTCACCCCGCACCTGGTGCCGCTGGACCAGGGCGAGCTCGTGTCCTGTTACGTGACGCTGGACCAGGAGGTCGACGCCATCGCGCTGTACGAGGAGCGCTACGGCGACGAGCGCTTCATCGAGCTGGTCGACAGCTCGCCCGGCGTGCGCGACGTGCGCGAGACGAACTTCTGCCGCATCCAGGTCCATCCCGACCCGCGCACGGGCAAGGTCTTCGTGTTCGGAGCGATCGACAACCTGTGGAAGGGCACGGCCTCGCAGGCCGTGCAGAACCTGAACCTGATGTTCGGACTCGACGAAGCGAGCGGACTGCCGACATGAGCTTCTTCTCCTCGCGCTGGGTGCCGGCGCCCCCACACGTGACCGAGGCGGCCGACGACGCGCTGCCCAAGGGCTTCCGCGCCGCCGGCGTCGCCGCCGGCATCAAGCCCAGCGGCGGCACCGACGTCGGCCTGCTGGTCTGCGACGTTCCCGAGGCGGTCAGCGCCGCGCGCTTCACCGCGTCCAGCGTGCTCGCCGCGCCGGTGATCGTCACCAAGGAGCGTGCGCAGCTGCACGCGCTGCGCGCGGTCGTGGTCAACTCCGGCAACGCCAACGCGGCCACCGGGCGCCCCGGCTTGGACGAGGCGGCCCGCATGCAGGGGGCCGGCGCGATGGCGTCGGGCGTTCCGGCCGATCAGGTCGCCGTCGCGTCGACCGGCGTGATCGGCGTGCAGCTCGACGGCCAGAAGGTGGTCAAGGGTCTGCTGGCGGCCAACGGCCAGCTGTCGACCGACGGCGCCGGGGCGTTCTCCGAGGCGATCAAGACCACGGACGCGATCGACAAGACGGCCACGCTCGACGTCGAGCTGCCCAACGGCACCGTGCGCCTGTCGGCCCAGTGCAAGGGGGCGGGGATGATCTCGCCGAACTTCGCCACGATGCTCTGCTTCGTCGAGACCGATGCGCAGCTGGCGCCCGAGACGGCGGACCTGCTGCTCGGCGTGTGCGTCAAGCGCTCGTTCGACCGCTGCTCGGTCGACGGCCAGCTGTCGACCAACGACACGGCGATCCTGATCGCCAGCGGCGCGTCGGGCGTGGTCGTCGAGCCCGAGGGGGAGAGCGAGCTGCGCTTCGGCGAGGCGCTCGACGCGCTGCTGCGCCAGCTGGCCATCCTGATGGTGGCCGACGGCGAGGGCTCCAAGCGCGTCGGCCGGGTCGTCGTGCGCGGCGGCCACCAGGCGACCGTCGAGGTGGCGGCCCGCGCGGTGGCCAACTCGCCGCTGGTCAAGACGGCGCTGCACGGCGGCGATCCCAACTGGGGCCGCATCGCCCAGGCCGTCGGCGGGGCGCTGACGGGCATGGCGCCGCTGGCGCTGGACATCGACTTCGAGGGCATCGCCGTGATGCGCGAGGGCAACGCGGTCCGCGCCGACCAGGACGCGCTCGACGCGGCCGCGGCGCGCGACGAGGTCGAGATCGAGATCGGCCTGCCGGGCTCCGGCGCCGAGACCGAGGTGTTCTTCTCCGACCTGGGGCACGGCTACGTGACGATCAACGCGGAGTACACGACGTGAGCAACCGAGACGTCGCCACGCTGCTGGAGGCGCTGCCCTACATCCGGGAGTTCCACGGGCAGACGGTGGTCATCAAGTACGGCGGAGCGGCGATGGAGGACCCCGAGCTGCGCGAGGACTTCGCCCGCGACGTGGTGCTGCTCAAGTACGTCGGCCTGAACCCGATCGTGGTCCATGGCGGCGGACCCGACATCACCTCCTACATGGAGCGGCTGGGCATGCCGGTCCGCTTCGTCGGCGGCCTGCGGGTCAGCGACGAGGCGACCGTCGAGGTGGCCAAGATGGTGCTCGTCGGCAAGGTCAACAAGGACATCGTGCTGCGCCTCACGCGCCACGGCCAGTCCGCGGTGGGCATCTCCGGCGAGGACGGCAACCTCTTCCACGTGCGCCGACAGGCCGCGCCCAGCGGCGAGGACATCGGCTTCGTGGGCGAGATCGCCAAGGTCGAGACCGGCCTGCTCTCGCACATCGCCGACGACTACATCCCGGTCGTCGCCTCGGTGGGCGCCGACCGCGAGGGGCGCTCATACAACATCAACGCCGACGACGCGGCCAGCGCGGTGGCCCGCGCGATGGGCGCCTACAAGGTGCTGTTCCTGACCGACGTGCGCGGCTGGCTGGCCGACGCCGCCGATCCCGCGTCGGTCGTCAGCTTCGCCACCGCCGACGAGGTCGAGGCTGCGATGCCGTCGATCGCGGGCGGCATGCGCCCCAAGCTGCAGGCCTGCCTGGACGCCATCCACGGCGGCGTCAGCAACGCCTACATCATCGACGGCCGCGTGCCCCACTCGCTGCTGCTCGAGCTGTTCACCGACGCCGGCATCGGCACGAAGATCGGACCCGCCAGATGAGCGCCCCCACCGAGACCACCCACCTGCTGCCCACCTACGCGCGCTTCCCGGTCGAGTTCGTCCGCGGGCGCGGAACGCACCTGTGGGATGTCGACCACAACGAGTACCTGGACTTCCTCTCGGGGATCTCGGTGTCCAGCGTCGGCCACTGCCACCCGCACGTGGTCTCGGCCGTGCAGGACCAGGCCGGGCGCCTGATGCACGTCGGCAACCTGTACTTCACCGAGCCGATGACGAAGCTGGCCGACCGGCTGGCCACGTCTTCGCTGGGCGGCGGCGTGTTCTTCACGAACTCCGGGGCCGAGGCCAACGAGGCGGCGCTGAAGCTCGTGCGCAAGGCCAAGCCGGGTGGGGACATCGTCGTCCTCCACGGCGGATTCCACGGGCGCACCTACGGGGCGCTGAGCGCGACGCCGCAGGAGTCCAAGCAGGCCCCGTTCGCGCCGCTGGTCCCGGGCTTCAAGGCCGTGCCGCCGACGGCCGAGGCGATCACCGCCGCCGTCGACGAGCAGACCGCCGCGGTGGTCGTCGAGGTCATCCAGGGCGAAAGCGGGGTGCACCTGCTCAGCGAGGACACGCTGCGCGCGGCGCGCGCCGCCTGCGACGCGGTCGGCGCCGCGCTGGTCTTCGACGAGGTGCAGACCGGCATGGGGCGGACCGGCTCGCTGTGGGCCTACGAGCAGGTCGGCGTCGTGCCCGACGCGCTGACGTCGGCCAAGGCGCTGGGCGGCGGGCTGCCGATCGGCGCGCTGGTCACCGGCGAGCGGCTGGCCGGCGTGTTCGCGCCGGGCGACCACGGCTCGACGTTCGCCGGCGGCCCGGTCGTGGCCGCGGCGGCGCTGGCCGTCTTGGACATCGTCGACGAGCCCGCGCTGCTGGAGCGCGTGCGCACCGCCGGCGAGTGGCTGCGCGCGCAGCTGGAGGAGCTGCCGGGCGTCGTGGCCGTGCGCGGCCGGGGCCTGATGAACGCCTTCGACATCGCCGGCGGCAACGCTCCGGACGTGGCCCGGCGCGCGCTGCTGGAGCAGCGGCTCGTGGTCAACGCGACCGGCCCGCAGACGATCCGCCTGCTGCCGCCGCTGACGGTGTCCGACGCCGACCTGGACGAGGCGCTCGTGCGCCTGCGCGGGGCGTTGGAGGCGTAGCGATGGGCTACGAGGTCGAGGGCTGGCACGACCTGTTCGTCGCCTCGGCCGGCGCCGCCGCGGCGCTGGCCGGCTTGGTCTTCGTCGCCGTCTCGATCAACGTCGAGCACATCCTCAAGTACTCCTGGCTGCCGGCCCGTGCCTTCCGCACGGTGATGCTGCTGATCGCCATCCTGGTCGTGGCCACCTTCGGCCTGGTCCCGCAGTCCACCGACGCACTGGGCATCGAGCTGCTGGTCATGGGCCTCGTGACCTGCATCGGGCTGACCACCATGTGGGCCAGGAACCGGCCCGATCCGACCACCACCCACCACAACAGCGTCGTCGAGCTGATGCCGTCGATCCTGGGCACGCTCCCCTACGCGATCGGCGGCATCACGCTCCTGGCCGGATCCGGCGGCGGCCTCTACTGGGTCCTGGCCGGCATCGTCGCGGCCACACTCGGCGCCGTGCTCAACGCGTGGGTGCTGCTGGTGGAGATCCTGCGCTGACCAAGAGGACGCGCACATCAGCCCACGACGTGGATGCTGCGGAGAAGTTGCGTGGCGCGTCGACATCACGCCCACGACGTCGTCTCAACTTGCCCTGGCGGGCGCCGATGCGGTACACCACCGGGCGTGCGTCGTTGGCTCGTCCTGGCCGCAGCGATCGTCGCCTCCGCGGGGGTGGCCGCCGTCGCGGACGCGGTCGTCCCGGTGACCCCGACGGTCACCGCCTCGCCCGCGGTCATCAAGCTCGGCTCGCCGACGCTGATCACGGGCGACTCGTGGCCAGTCAACGAGTTCTGCCAGCGGACGATCAAGCTGAAGCTGCGCTCGGCCCAGAACGCCGCGCCGATCGGCACCGTGCGAGTGCGCGACGGCGGCGGCTTCTCGCGCGGGTGGACGCCTCAGGCCGACAAGGTCGGTGCGGGCACGTGGAAGCTGGTGGCCCGCATGCGCTGCGAGAGCGGCAAGGACGGCTCGGCGATCTGGATCGTCAAGTCGACGACGGTGCGGCTGGCCGACTGAGCTTGACGGCGTCGAACTGCGCGTCGGTCGGCGCCGGATGCTCCAGCGGGTGCGCGCCCTCGGTGCGCAGCCCGTCGATGACGATGCCCAGGTAGCGCTTCCACAGCTGGGGCGCGACGCCGCCGAGCGCCTCGCCGGCCTGGCGCACGGCGGTCTCCAGCAGCAGGATATCCTCGGGCTCGACGTCGGCGCGGATCGCGCCGGCGGCCTGGGCCCGGCGCAGCAGTTGGCCGACCACGCCGACGACCTCGCGGCGCAGCGCGCGCTCGTCCTCGGCGGGGAGCGCGTTGGTCTCGCAGATCAGGCGGTAGATCTCCTGGTCGACGGCCTTGCTCTCGGCGGCCGCGGCCATGAAGTCGCTCAGGCCCTCGACGGGATCCTCGGCCTCCAGGCGCTCCTGCGCCAGGGCGGTCAGCGCGGCCATGCGCTCGCGCATGACCTCCGCCATCAGGTGCTCCTTGGTGGGGAAGTGGCGGAACACCGTGCCCTGGCCCACGCCGGCCCGCTCGCGGATCTCGGAGATCGGCACCTCGACGCCCCGCTCGGCGAACAGCTCGGCGGCGGCATCGATCAGCCGCCGCCGGTTGCGTTCGGCGTCCGCGCGCAGGGTGGGGGTGCGGGACTCGGTGGCCATCGCACCCCCATCCTGCCAGGACCAGGGGTCGTCGGGGACGGTCAAACGACCATCCCCTCCATCGCGACCTCGCCGACGTTGGTCACGTGGCGCGGCCGCAGCAGCAGCACGACGAGCACCGCGCCGATGCCGAGCAGGATCGCGCTGCTGGCGAACGCGGCGTGGAACGCCCCCATCGGGGAGCTCGCACCGGCGGCGATCGCCGAGATCACGGCGAGGCCCAGCGCGCCGCCGACCTGCTGGGCGGTGTTGTAGACGCCCGACGCCAGCCCGGCCTCGGCCGAGGTGACGCCCGACGTGCCGAGCATCGTCAGCGCGACGAACGACAGGCCGATGCCGACCGACATCGGGATGAACGGCAGCAGCAGGTCCGTCGCGTAGGTGGCGTCGGCGGGCAGCGCGACGAGCCACAGCTCGCCGACGGCGGCCAGCGTCAGCCCGACGGCGGCCATCGCCCGCACGCCGATGCGGCGCACGACCTGCTGGGCGATCCCAGAGGCGACGATGATCCCGACGGTGATCGGCAGGAAGGCCAGGCCGGTGGCCAGCGGGCCGTAGCCCAGCGTGTCCTGCAGGTACAGCGAGCTGAAGAAGAAGAAGGCGTAGTTGCCCGACATCAGCAGCAGGATCACCAGGTCGCCGACCGCCAGCGAGCGCGTGCGGAAGACCGACAGGCGCACGAGCGGGGCGGCCGCGCGCTGCTCGATGGCCACGAAGGCCGCCAGCAGGCCCAGGCCCAGCGCGCCGAAGCCCAGCGTGGAGAGCGAGCCCCAGCCGTGCTCCCCGGCGGCGACGATCGCGTAGACCAGCGCGACCAGCCCGGCGGTCACGGTGACCGCGCCGGCGATGTCGATCGCGCCGCGCACGGTGACCGAGGCGGGGATGGTGCGCAGGCCGGCCACGACGACGGCCGCGCCCATGGGCACGTTGATCAGGAAGATCCACTCCCACGACAGCGCCTGCGTGAGCGCGCCGCCGATGATCAGGCCGAAGGCGGCGCCACCGGCGGACACGGCGGCCCAGGCCGACAGCGCGCGGGCGCGCTCGCTGGGTGAGGTGAACGAGGTGGTCAGCACCGCCAGCGCGGCGGGGGAGGCGAACGCCGCGCCCAGGCCCTGCAGCGCGCGACCGGCGATCAGCATCTCGGGGCTCTGCGCGACGACGTTGATCAGCGAGGCGACGGTGAACAGCGCGATGCCGCCGATGAACGTGCGCTTGTGGCCGAACAGGTCGGCGGCGCGCCCGCCCAGCAGCAGGAAGCCGCCGAAGGCGAGCGTGTAGGCGTTGACGATCCAGGCCAGGCCGCTCTCGGAGAAGCCGAGGCTGGTGCGGATGTCGGGCAGCGCGACGTTCACCACGGAGACGTCGAGCACGAGCATGAACTGCGCCAGGCAGGCGAGGATCAGCACCACCCAACGCCGGGCGGCGGGTGCAGCGGTGGTCATGGACTTCCTCCCGGAAGCGTGAGATGGACGGCGGATGCGGACCGCTTCGTCCGCTTGACTTGGAACTGTAGCGGACTCGACGGTCCGAATGGAAGTCCCTGGTCCGTTTACTCGCTCTGGAGGGCGCGCACCAGCCCCGGACGCCCGTCCACGCCGAGCTTGCGATACGCGTGCCCGAGGTGCGCCTCGACGGTGCGCACGGTCACGAACAGCTCTTGTGCGATCTCGCGGTTGGACCGGCCCGCGGCGGCCAGCCGGGCGATCCGCTGTTCGCTGGGCGTCAGCGCGCTGACGCCCGAGCGCAGCATCTTGCGCTGGCGCACGCCGGCCGCGGTCAGCTCGTCATGGGCCCGCGCGGCCAGCGGCTCGGCGCCGCAGCGGCGGGCCAGGTCCAGGCCGTCGCGCAGCGGCTCACGCGCCTCGGCCCGGCGCCCGGCTCGGCGCAGCGCCGCGCCCAGGTCGACCAGCACGTGGGCCCGCTCCAGCCGCGCGGGGTGGCCGTCCAGCAGCGTCGCGGCCTCGTCGAGCAGGCCGATCGCCTCCTGGCCGCCGCGCACGGCGGCCAGGGCGCGCAGGGCGACGGCCACCGGCCGCGGCGCGCCGAACGCGCGGGCCCGCCGCAGCTCCTCCAGGACCAGCCCTTCGGCCTCCTCGGGCCGGCCGAGCAGCAGGTGCACGCGCGCCGCCTCCGAGCGCCAGGGGAACGCCGACGGCGGGCGGACGTGCCAGTGCTCCTCCTGACGGCGACCGCAGGCCAGCAGGTCCTCGAGCGCCTCGGCGTGCCGGCCCTGGGCCATGCGCACGCGCCCGGCGGCGACGAGCAGGAAGTCGTAGGGCATGCCCGCCTTGGCCGGCCCGCTGTCGCGCCCGGCGGCGATCGCCTCCTCGGCGCCCTCCAGGTCGCCGCGCTCCAGCAGAGCCTGGGCCAGGAACGCGGCGGCCAGCGGCTTGCCGATCCCCAGCTCGGCGTCGGCGATCGCGTCGAGCGTCAGCTCGGCGTCGCTGATCGACTCGCCCAGCTCCCCACGCCACAGGCCGACCAGGCTGCGCCAGCAGTAGGCCATCGCGGCGCCGCGCAGCGACCCGCGCCGACGCGCCTCGGCCACCGCGTCGCTGAGCGTGTCGTAGGCGGCGTCCAGCGCTTCGGCGTAGATGAGCGTGTTGGCGGCCAGGTAGAAGGCGGGCACGTCGGGACCGAGCTCGGTCAGCAGCCGGCCGCCGTCCAGCGAGCGCAAGGCGATCGCCACGGCGTCCTCGGCCCGGCCGTCGCCCAACCCCGCCGAGAACGCCTCGATGGCCAGCCACAGCCGCTCGGCCGCCGTCCCCGGTGGCGCCGAGGCGGCGTCGAAGCGCCACGGCGTGCGCATCACCTCGCGGTAGGCCTGCGGATGGGCGAAGGCGGCGACCAGCAGCGCGCCCTGGATGGTCAGGCCCAGGTCGACCATCATCGGCGGCAGCTCGGCCAGCTCGCGCCCGAGCACGTCGGCGGCCTCGTCGGCCCGGCCGTCGAGCAGCAGCACCTGGCCCAGCTCGACCGCCGCCAGCAGCCGTTCGAAGGCGTTGGCCGACAGGTCGACGGCCTCGCGCAGGCGGGCGATCGCGCCGGGGCGGTCCGAGCATCGGCCCAGCGCGGCGCCCAGGGCCGTGGCCACGGCCGCGCGCTGGGTGGGCGGCGGCGGCTCGCGCCGGGCGCGCTCCAACAGGGTCGCGGCCACGTCGGGTGCGCCCTCGGCCGACGCGCGCGTGGCCGCGGCGCGCAGCTGGTCGACGACCCACGGATCGGCGGCCGGCTCGGTGGCCAGCAGGTGCGCGGCCACCGCCTCGACCGCGCCGCCGTCCTGGGCCAGCGCCCGCGCCGCGGTGCCGTGCAGCGCCGCGCGGCGGGCCAGCGGCAGGTCGTCGTAGATCGCGCGGCGGACGATCGGGTGGGCGAAGTCCAGCGGGCGCGTGTTGGCGAACAGGTCGGCGGCGGCGAGCAGATCGGCCAGCTCGGAGGCGCGCGCGCCGTCCAGACCGGCCAGCTCGGCGGCCTGGCGTGGGTCGGCCTGCGTGCCCAGGATCGCCACCGCGCGGGCCAGCTCGGCCGCCTCGGGCCCCAGACGGGCCAGGCGGGCCAGCGCCGCGCGCGAGATCGCCGCCGGCCCGAGCTCGCGCACGCGGCCGGCCCCGGCCGCGTCGGGCGTCGTCCGGTCGGCGGCCAGCGCGGCCAGCAGCTCACGCAGCAGGAACGGGTTGCCCGCGGTGGCCGCGTGGCAGGCCTCGACGAACCCCGCGTCGGGGTCGGCGCCCAGACGCGCGGCCACGAGCTCCCCGGTGGCCGTCGGGCTCAACGGCGCCGGACGCAGCACGACGGAGGCGTCCGCGGCCAGCGCGCCCAGCAGCTCGACCGGCGTGCTCGGCTCGGCCGGCCGGGCGGCGACGACCAGGGCGACGGGCAGGCCGTCCAGCCGCCGGGCCAGGTAGGCCAGCAGGCGCAGCGAGGGCGCGTCGGCCCAGTGGGCGTCGTCGACGAGCACGACGAGCGGCCGCTGGGCGGCCAGGTTGGCCACCAGCCAGTGCAGGCCGTGCAGCACGGCGAAGCTGGCGTCGCCGTCGGCGGTCGGGGTGGGCGCGTCGGCGGCGGGCAGGGCCACCCCGGCCAGCTCGGCGGCGCGGGCGGCGGGACCGGCCAGCAGCCGCGCCCGCTCCGGCTCGGTCATCCCGGCCAGCGCGGGCTCCAGCAGCTGGCGGACGACGCCGAAGGCGAAGTCGCGCTCCAGCTCGCCCGCGCGGGCCTGCAGGAGGGCCACGTCGGCCTGCGCGGCGATCTCCTCCCGCAGCGCGCCGAGCAGCTGCGTCTTGCCCAGGCCGGCCGGGGCCTGCACCAGCACCAGGCGGCCCCGTCCGGCGGAGGCGTCGGCCAGCGCGCCCGCCAGCACGTCGAGCTCCTGCCCCCGCTCCAGCAGCGTCGCCGCTCCGGTCGCCTCCATGCGAGGTCGATTCTCTGCCATCCGGTGGCTCGCGGGCAAGCGCGTCGACGAGATGTTGTGGTCGATGTTGTGGTCGGGCCCCGTTGCGCCCGGGGGCCCGAGCCGCAGAGCATGGCCGCCATGGAACACCTGGTGATCCTGCGGTTGGACGTGGCGTCCGACCCGATCAGCGGCACGGTCTCCGACGACGGCGCGATCCCGGCCCCCTTCACGGGGTACGTCGAGCTGATCGCGGCACTGGAGCGCGTGCGCAACATGGACCTCGATGCCGGGCTGCCGCCCGCGGAGGCCGTGTGAGGGCGGTCGTCGTCCTGGGCCTGCTCGGCCTGCTGCTGGTGGTTCCGGACGCGCAGGCGCGGTCCGCGGGCTGCTCCGGGCGGGCGGTGGCGGCGGTCGAGCCGGAGGTCGCGTCGCATCCGCGCAATCGGGTCGAGGAGGCGGCGACGCCGCGGCATCTGGCCTGCCTGTCGCGTACGTCGTTCACGTTGGCGCCGGGGCGGCGGCTGGATCCGGTGCGCGAGCGGCTGGTGTTGCAGGTCGGCGATCGGCTGCGGGTCGTGCGTGGGCTGCGGCAGCTGGGGCCGCGCCGCTGGGCCTTCCGCGGGCCGGCGACCGGTGCGTTCGCCGTGCGGGTGGGGGATGACTGGGGGGCGCTCGACGCGCGCGGGCGGCGGGTCGTGCCCGAGCCGGTGGCCGACACGACGCGCGCGGCGGTGGGGACGATCGGTCCCGGCGGCGGCTCGGTGCGCGCGACCGATGCGGCGGGGGTGGTGGCGACGCTGCAGGTGCCGGCGGGTGCGCTGAAGCGGGCGACGACGATCCGTGTGGTGCCGCTGGCCGGACCGGCGGTCCCCGGTGGCGGGCTGTCGCAGGCGGGGTTGCGCTTCGAGCCGGCCGGGCTGGTGTTCGCGCACCCGGCGCTGTTGACGCTCGACTACACAGGCACGGCGCATCGCGTGTCGGCCCAGGAGCGAATCTCGCTGGTCACCTCGCCCCTGAGCGCGTTGGCCCTGCCGGGCTCGGCCGATCCGGCCGCGCAGACGGTGACCGGCGTCATGGCCCACTTCTCGACCACGGTCGGCGGTGTGACCGCGGCGCAGCTCAGCGACCTGACGGCGTGGGCGGACCCGATCCTGCGCGCCGGCTCGCGGCCGACGCTGAGCGAGCTGGTGTCCCTGGCGGCGTTGATGGCCGAGCAGCAGCGCGTCGGCTGCACGCGCGGTTGCGTCGATGCGGCGACGTTGGCCGTGCGCACCGAGGCCGCCCTGGGCTCCCTGGTGCGGGAATCCTGCGGTCTGGACATCGTCGATCCCTCCGACGGGGCGATGGAGCGGTGGCTGGCGCTGGCCACCCTGGCCCAGTCGGTCGACGTCGACAGCGACGAGGCGCGCCTGTGCGCGGTGCGGATCCTCGAGTCGCTCGTCGCGCAGGCCGATGACTTCGACCGCCTGATCGCGCTCGCCGCCCGCGCGCAACGCCTGGGCGAGGACGCCGTGCAGGACCTGGCGCTGACCCGGGCCGCGGCCGACCTGCGCGCGCGGCTGGCCGAGCAGCGCGCGCTGTGCGCCCTGGACGCCGGCCATGCGCGTACGCGCATGGAGGAGACGCGCGGGCTCGCCCGTCTCGTGGCCAGCGCCGCTCCGACGCTCGGCGACGACATCGCGGCGGCGATCGCCGGGTGCGTGACGCGGCCACCGGTCCGCGAGGCCTCCAGCGAGCCCGAGCCGGACGCGCCCGCCGCGCCGGTGGTCCCGCCCGTCGTCGCCTGCGCGGACACGACCGACGCCACCCGCGACGCGCTGCGCGCGCTGGAGCTGGCCGGCCAGACCGGCTTGCACGGCTGCATCGCCGAGATCCTCGACGCCCAGATCGCCGCGGCCCGGGGCGGTGCGTCGGAGAGCGCGACCTTCGCTCGCCTGGATGCGCTGGGCGACTGGGCCCAGGCCAACGCCCAGCCCGAGCGCGCGACGGCGGCGCGCGACGCGCTGGCCTCGGCGTTGCGAGCGCTGCTGACCGCCGCCCAGACGACCTGCCACAGCGACCCGCTCGCCGGCCTGGACGACCTCAACACGGTGCTGGCCTGGGCGGGCGAGACCGACGATCCGACGCTGGCCGCCGCCACGATCGACGCCATCGCCGGTTGCGATGCGACGCCCGAGATCGCCGTCGTCGTGCTGGGCGACGACGCGGCGGAGACGCACTACACGCTGTGCAGCGCCACCGCGACGGACTACACGTACGCCTTCCTGCCCGGTGATCAGGCGCCGCCGGTCGAGCTCCACGCCCACAAGGACGAGCCCGGCGGCCGCAGCGCAGACATGACCTTGCGGATCACTCGTCCGTCCCCGCTGGAGATCGGGATCGGCGGGACCGGCCGCACGACGCACGACGGGGCGTACTCGGCCTTCGGCACCTGCCTCACCCTGATCCAGATCACGCCCACCGTCGACGGCGTGCTCACGCTCGACGCGCAACCGGCCAGCAGCGACCTGCTGCTGCTGTCGTCCAACCTGTACGACCTCGACGAGGAGGCGCACGCCTCGAGCGTGCTCGGCGAGGACCCCGACTTCCACCTCGAGATCAACGCCCGGGCCGGAGAGACCGCGTACGCCTACACGGTGTTCAACGTGGGCATCTCGAGCGTGCCCCAGCTGTTCTTCGCCGATGGCCGCTTCGCGACGATCACCTTCGCGCCGCGATGAGAGCCCTCGTCCTGTCCCTGATGCTCGCGGTGGCGCTGTCCGTGGTGCCCAGCGCGGACGCACGCGCCGCTGGCTGCCCGGGTCGCGCTGTGACGGCGGTCGATCCGGAGGTCGCGTCGCATCCGCGCAATCGGGTCGAGGATGCGGCGACGCCGCGGCATCTGGCCTGCCTGTCGCGTACGTCGTTCACGTTGGCGCCGGGGCGGCGGTTGGATCCGGTGCGGGAGCGGCTGGTGTTGCAGGTCGGCGATCGGCTGCGGGTGGTGCGTGGGCTGCGGCAGCTTGGGCCGCGCCGCTGGGCCTTCCGCGGGCCGGCGACCGGTGCGTTCGCCGTGCGGGTGGGGGATGACTGGGGTGCGTTGGACGCGCGTGGGCGGCGGGTCGTGCCCGAGCCGGTGGCGGACACCGCGCGCGCGGCGGCGGGGACGATCGGCCCCGGCGGCGGCTCGGTGCGGGCGACCGATGCGGCGGGGGTGGTGGCGACGCTGCAGGTGCCGGCGGGTGCGCTGAAGCGGGCGACGACGATTCGCGTGGTGCCGCTGGCCGGACCGGCGGTGCCGGGTGGCGGGCTGTCGCAGGCGGGGTTGCGCTTCGAGCCGGCCGGGCTGGTGTTCGCGCACCCGGCCCTGTTGACGCTCGACTACAGCGGCACCGGGCATCGCGTGTCGGCGCGGGAGCGGATCTCGCTGGTCACCTCGCCCCTGAGCGCGTTGGCCCTGCCGGGCTCGGCCGATCCGGCCGCGCGGACGGTGACCGGCGTCATGGCCCACTTCTCGACCACGGTGGGCGGCGTCACCGCCGCGCAGCTCAGCGACCTGACGGCCTGGGCCGACCCGATCCTGCGCGCCGGAGCCCGGCCCACCCTGAGCGAGCTCGTCTCGGCCGCGGCGCTGATGGCCGAGCAGCAGCGCACGGGCTGCGTGCGCACCTGCATCGATGCCGCCACGCTGGCCGCCAGGACCGAGGCCTCGCTGAACGGCCTCACCCGTGAGTGCGGGCTGGACATCGCCGATCCGTCCGATGGGGCGATGGAACGCTGGCTGGCCCTGGCCGCGCTGGCCCAGTCGCTGAACGTCGACAGCGGCGACCCGCAGCTGTGCGCCGTGCGGATCCTGGAGGCGCTCGTCGCGCAGGCCGACGAGCTCGACCGGCTCGTCGCGCTGGCCGCGCGCGCCCAGCGCCTGGGGGAGGACGCCACCCAGGACGTCGCGCTGCGCAAGGTAGCCGCGCTCCTGCGCGAGCAGCTGGGCGAGCAGCGGTCGCTGTGCGGCCTCGATCCCGACCACGCGCGCGACCGCATGGCCGACACGCTGGAGCAGGCGACGCTCGTGGCCGGGGTCGACGCCGGGCTGGCCGCGGACGTCCGCGCGGCGATGGCCGCGTGTGCGCGCCCGTCCTCGGAGGCGTCGACGTCGGACACGGCCACTGCGCCCACGCCGCCGCCGCTCCCGGCCTGCGCCGGCGACAGCGACGCGGCCCGCGACGCCTGGCGCGCCCTCGAGCTGGCCGGCAACGCCAGCGCGCACGCGTGCGTGCGCCTGATCCTCGACGCGCAGATCGCAGCGGCGAAGGCGACCGCGCAGGCCAACCGTGACAGCGCGGCGTTCGGGCGCCTGGCCGCGCTGGCCGACTGGGCGCAGGCCAACGACCAACCGGCGGCCGGCCTGACCGCGCGCCAGGGACTGGGGCTCGCCCTGCGCGCCCTCCTGGAGACCGCGCGGGCCGCCTGCGCCACGGATCCGCCGGCCGGCAGCGCCGGGCTGACGACCGTGCTGGCCTGGGCGCCCGCGGCCGCGGCCGCCGATCCTGCGCTGTCGGCGGACGCGGTCGCCGCGCTGGCCGACTGCGGCTCGACCGCGCTGGCCGTGGTGATGGAGCGCTTCGACGGCTGGTACCCCGAGGGCAACTACTGCCGCGTGGCCAACGCCGAGCTCGACGACTGGGAGGACGACGGGCTGGCGGCCGACAGCAGCGACTTCCCCCGGACCTTCGCGGCGGACAAGGCGCTCGCGCACGGCCAGTCCGCGAGCATCGAGATGCGCCTGGCCCGGCCCACGCCGACCACCGTCACCGTCGACACCACCGCGGCGACGACGCCGAACGCCGCCACCGGCGGCAGTCCCTTCGGCGAGTGCACGACCACGCTCCAGCTGACCGCCACCCAGCCGGGCACGTTCGCCATCGACGCCGGAGCGGCCGAGCCGCAGCTGTGGTACCTGTTCTTCGAGCTGTTCGACGCCGAGGAGACCTGGGGCCAGACGTACGGCACCGCCGGCGCCACCGGCGACGGCGTGCGGCACATCGAGCTGGACGCTCCGGCCGGCGAGACGATCCACGCCCGCGTGATCCTGGTCAACCTCGACGAGGACGCGGCGGCCGTGGCCGCGGGCCGCGCGGCCACGATCAGCTTCACCGCCGACTGACCGGGCTCACTCGAACGGGTCCAGGTTCTCGCGGCGGATCAGCGCGAACGCGGCGTCGGCCAGCTGCTTGTTGCCCAGGCGCGTCAGGTGCGTGCCCAGGTCGTGGCTGTTGAACCACGGGTTCTTGCCGGCGTCGACCCAGCCGCTGCCGTTGAAGAACTGCGCGCCCAGCCCGCAGAAGCGGTTGGCGTAGGTGCTCAGCGCCATGTCGCTCTGGACGATGTCGGCCAGCACCGACGAGCCGTTGGCCTGGAACTCGTTGCCGTTGCGCCGGCACTTGACGGGACCGTCGTTGGAGGCCTGGCCGCTGGGCACGTCGACCGGCGCCACGACGTGCAGTCGCTGGCCGGCCTTCGGGTTGGCCGCGCGCACTTGGTCGACGGCGTCGTCGATCGCCTCGCGCATCGCGCGGGCCATCACGCGCACCTCGCCGAAGGAGTAGTCGTTCAGCGGCAGGTAGACCATCGTGAACATGTAGTTCGAGATGACCACCTCGTTGCTGGGCGCCTTCAGCAGCTGCTCGTAGAAGTCGACCAGGCGCGCGGTCAGGTGGTACTTGCTCTGGAACAGCCTGGCCGCGCACGCATACAGCGCGTCCGTGCCCTTCTTGCGGTCATCGGCGCAGTCGTCCAGCGTGCCGATCACGTCGCCCAGGATCGGGTTGCCGCCCATCGTGACCAGCGTGATGTCGGGATCCAGCGCGATCGTCTGCTTCATCAGGTCATGCAGCTGGCCGCCGGGCAGGAAGTCCTTGGGCTCGGCGCCCGACACGCCGAAGTTGCGGAAGCGGACCGCCTCCTTGTCGGGGATGCCGATGTCGTGCATGACCTGCGCCGGCCAGGCGATGTTGTTGGACAGCCCGTAGTCCCAGGCGAACTTCACCGGGACCGTGGCGATCGCGGGCAGGTCCGAGTTGGACGAGCAACGGTCGTTGAGGACGCCGCTGCCCGGCTTGCAGGCCAGCAGCTCCAGCGGGGCGAACGCGTCGCCGTTGGCGAAGTAGCCGAAGCCGGCCGTCCACGAGTCGCCGATGCCCACCACGGTCACCTTGCGGGCCTCCAGGGCGATCGGCAGCAGGCCGCCGAACCGCGCGTGGCCGTCGCCCGCCTGCAGGTCGAACTCGGCCGACGGCTCGGAGGGCCGCGCGACGTAGTCGAACTCGGCCGGACCGATCTGGGTCATCTTCGCGCCGGGATAGGACTTGGCGATCGACCACGTCGTGACGTCGTAGTCGGCGCACTCGATCGTCACGTGGAAGTGGCGGTTGGGCGCGTGCTCGGTGACGAGTCGATAGGGCGACTTGCCCTTGCCGAAGTCGCTGCAGTGGATCGTCAGGTCGACGATCGGCTTCTCGGCGGCGTGGGCGGCCGGGGCGATGGTGATGGCCAGCAGCGCGACGGCCAGGGCGAGGGTCAGACGCATCCGACGATCCTCGGCGATCGGCGCAGCCCGCGGGGTAGATCTACCACCCCAGTTTGGAAGTACCCTGCGAGCCAATGTCCGACGAAGCGCCACGGCTCTCTGCCCACACGATCCCGCCCCCCGAAGCGACCGAGCGCATGCGCGCGCAGGCGACGGCGTCCTACGAGGCGCGACCGGAAGAGGTCAACCGCGTGCTGCTGCTGTACTCGGGCGGCCTGGACACGAGCGTCATGCTCAAGTGGATCCAGGACGAGTACGACGCCGAGGTGGTGACGCTGACCGTCAACCTCGGTCAGCCGGGCGAGGACTACACGGCGGTCGAGGACAAGGCGAGGATGCTCGGCGCCGTGGAGACCTTCACGGTCGACGCGCGCGAGGAGTTCGCCCAGGAGTTCGTCCTCCCGGCGATCAAGGCCAACGCGATCTACGGGCTGCACTACCCGCTGTTCACCGCGCTGGGGCGGCCGCTGATCGCCAAGTTGGCCTGCGAGTACGCACGCAAGGCCGGCTGCGACACGATCGCCCACGGCTGCACCGGCAAGGGCAACGACCAGGTGCGCATCGAGGCGACGATCGCCACGCTGGCGCCCGAGCTGAAGATCATCGCTCCCGTCCGCTCGTGGGCGATGGGCCGCGACGAGGAGATCGCCTACGCCCGTGAGCACGGGATCCCGGTCAAGGGCGGCACCGAGGCGGCGCCGTACTCGATCGACGACAACCTGTGGGGTCGCTCGAGCGAGGGCAAGTGGATCGAGGACCTCTCGCACGCGCCCGAGGACGACGTCTTCCAGCTGGTCACCCGGCCCGAGCTGGCCCCCGACGAGCCGGAGATCGTCCAGATCGGGTTCGAGGCCGGCGTGCCGGTCGCGATCGACGGCGAGCGTCTCGGCCTCGTCGAGCTGCTCGATCGCGCCGCCCAGCTGGGCATGAAGCACGGCGTCGGCATCGTCGACCACATCGAGGACCGCATCGTCGGCCTGAAGGTGCGCGACATCTACGAGGTGCCGGCCGCGGAGATCATCCTCACCGCGCACGCCGAGCTGGAGAAGCTGATCGGCACGATCCATCAGAACCAGTTCAAGCCGCAGCTGGACCGCCAGTGGGCCTACCTCGTCTACGCCGGGCTGTGGTGGGAGCCGCTGCGCACCGACCTGGACGCCTACATGGAGTCGGTCAACGCGCGCGTCACCGGCGTCATCGGGCTGAAGCTCTACAAGGGCTCGGTGCGCGTCGTCACGCGCGAGTCGCCCAACGCGGTCTACGACGCGCAGCTGGCCACGTTCGCCGAGTCGGGCGGGCTGTTCTCCCAGCAGGCATCGCCGGGTTTCATCGAGATCTGGTCCCTGCAGTCGCGCCTGGCCTGGCGACTGAGAAACGAATCGGCGGGGGAGTAAGCGACCGTGTTCTACAAGCTCCTGGGCCTGCTCACGTGGAAGGCCATCAAGTACTACGTGCACCACAACGTGCCCACGAAGAAGCTCGCCGCGGGGGCGATCGTGGGCACGGTCGGCGTGATCGCCATCGGCGCCGCGCTGAAGGGTCACGAAGCTGACACCTAACCATCCGCGGACGGTCGTAGTCTGATGGCCTTGTGAGCCCCGCCGCCCCTGATGGATCGCCGATGGAATCCCCGTTCGATGTCGAGCGCGTCGAGTGGGTGCCGGGCACGGCGGCGGCGCTCGAGGTGCACGTCTACGGGCGCTGGCGCGACGCCGCCCCCGACGCGCCCGAGCTGATCGTCGTCGACGCCGGTGGCGAGCGGCTGACGTTCCCGCCCGCGGGCGCGACGGTCGACCCCGAGTCCGGTGTCTGGCACGCGAGCTTCGCGGTGCCGGTCGAGCTGCGTTCGCGCCTGGCGGCGAAGCTGGCGCTGAAGGCCGCAACCCGCGAGCTGGGGCTGCCGGCCGCGTCGCCCGGCCCGGCGGACGGGATCGCCGCACCCCCGCCGGCCACGGTCGTCGAGTCCAACGTGCTGGCCCAGCGCCGGGCCGCCCGCGAGGGCGCGGCCGACGAGGGCCTGGTCCGCCGGGCGCAGGCCGCCGAGGCCACGGTCTCGACGCTGGAGACGCAGCTGGACCATCTGGAGTCGCGCCTGCGCGAGACGCAGGCCGAGCGCGAACGGCTGGGCGCCCGCCTGCGCGCGGCCGAGCAGCGCGAGGAGGCCGAGCGGCGCGTGCGCGGCGAGGCCGAGGACGAGCGCGACGCGCTCAAGGGCGAGGTCGACCGCCAGGTGGCCGAGCTGCGCCTGCGGGCCCGCGCCGCCGAGGAGCACGCGCTGGCGCTGGGTGCCGAGATGGACGAGATTCGCCGCGAGGCGGCCGAGGCCCAGTACGCCGCGCAGTCCGCGCGGCTGGCCGCCGACCGCGCCGCGGGAGCGCCGGCCGGCGAGGCAGCGGCCCAGGCCGAGCTGGACCGGCTGACCGCCGAGACGGCCGTGCTGGCCCGGCGCCTGGAGAGCGAGCGCGCGCAGCGCACCACGGCCGAGACGCAGCTGGCGCAGCAGTCCGAGCGCGTGGCCGAGGTCGAGGCGACGGTGACGCTGCTGGAGCACGAGCTCGACCGCCGGGCGACCGTGCAGACGGCGGTCCAGGCGGAGATCGAGACGCTGCGCGAGGCGCTGGTCGCCGTGCGCACCCAGACCGAGGAGACGGCCAGCCGCGACAGCACCGCCCAGCGGACGCTGTCGGAGCTGCAGGCCACCGCGACCGGCCTGCGCGACCGGCTGACCACGCTGGAGGGCGCCGAGCGCGCGGCCCGCAACGAGCTGCGCACCGCCCAGGCCGAGCTGGCCACGCGGGCCCGGGACCTGGAGCGCGCGCGCATCGACGTCGAGCGCTCCCGGGCCGAGCTGGCCTCCGCGCACGCCGCCCAGGACTCGACCACCGCCGCTCTGCGCGAGGCCGAGCGCACCGTGGTCAGCGTGCGCGCCGAGGCCGCCGAGCTGCAGGCCAAGCTCGACGACGAGCGCCGGCGGCGCTTCGAGTCCGAGGGCATCCTGAAGGCCGAGATGGAGCGCGAGCGCGAGCGGTGGGGCGCGCAGATCGCCGAGGCCGAGGGCGAGATCCACGCGCGGATCGCCAGCGAGCGCCACGCCTTCGAGCAGCAGGCGGCCACGATCGAGACGGTCGTCGTGGCCTTGCGTCAGCGGCTCACGTCGGCGGGCGCCGAGCTCGAGGAGCGGCTGGCGGTCGAGCAGGCCCAGCGCGACGAGGCGCTGGCCGAGCGTGACGCCGCGCGGGCCGACACCGACCGGATCAAGCTCGAGGTCGCCGCCGACCTGGAGCACGCGGCCAACGAGCGCGAGGCGCTGCTGGCCAGCGTGGCCGCCGCCGAGACGCTGGTCGAGCAGGCGCGCGCGGAGCTGGAGGTCGCTCGCGCCGAGACCGCGGCGGCCCGCGGCGAGATCGAGCTGGCCCGCGGCGAGACGCAGGCGGCCCGGGACTCCGTCGACCAGCGCGTGCTGGAGATCGGCGCCGAGCTGGCCCAGCGGCTGGCCGAGGCCGAGAGCGAGCGCGACGAGCTGCAGGCGCGGTTGGCCGAGCGCGACGCCGAGATCGAGCGGCTGCTGTCCGCGGCCGAGGACTCGGCCGCCCGCAACGCCGTGATCGAGGCGCTGGTCGCCGACGTGCTCGGCACCGCCGGCTCCCTGCGCGACGACTTCGACGCGCAGCTGGCCGAGCTGGGCGATCGGGTCGAGGCCGAGCTGTCGTCGCTGCGCGCGCAGCTGGAGGAGGAGCGCACCGCCCGCTGGGTGGTCGAGCAGGAGCTGGCCGTCGAGCGCGCCCGGGGGAGCGAGGACGCCGCCCCGAGCATCCTCGACACGATGACGCGGACCGAGCTTGAGTCGGCCCGCAAGGAGCTGGCCGCCACGCAGGAGCAGCTGGCCGCCGAGCGCCGCGGCGCCGCGGCGAACGAGCAGCTGCGCCAGCAGGCCGCGCAGCTCGTGGCCAACCTCGAGGCCGCCGAAGCGCGGCTGAAGGTGCGCGAGCAGATCGTGGAGCCGGAGCCGGAACCCGAGCCGATCGCGGTGGAGCCCGAGGTCGAGGCCGAGCCCGAGCTGCCGGCCGTCGAGGCCGAAGCGCCAGTCGTCGAGGTGGAGGAGCCGCTGGCCGAGGTCCCGCCGCTCGAGGAGCCGGTGGTCGAGGACGAGCCGGCCGTGGAGGAGCCGCCGGTCGAGGAGCCCGCGCTCGAGGAGCCCGACGCCGACGAGCCACCCGTCGAGGCGGTGGCCGAGGTGGAGATCGAGCCCGAGATCGACGTCGAGGCCGAGCCCGAGGCCGAAGACGAACCCGAGGTCGAGCCCGAGATCGATCGCCCGTTCGGTCGCCCGCCGCCCCGCGCCGACCACGACCTGCTGCCGCCTGCCGGCGCGCGCCCGTGGGCCACCCGGTTCGTGCGCCCGTCCGAGCGCCCGCTGACCCCGTGGCTGGCGCCCGCCATCGCCGCGCTGGCCGAGCGCGACGACGCGCTCGCCGCCGAGCTGATCGTCGAGCTGCTGCCCGCGCAGGCGGGCATCGTCCGCGAGGGCGTGCAGTACATGCTGACGATCGAGGGCTTCGCGACCTACCGGATCACCGCCGACCGCGACCGCACGACGATCGAGCGTCATCTGACCCCCGCCGGCAGCGACGTCCACGTGAGCGGCACCCCCGCCGCGCTGGCGCCGTTCGTGGCCGGCGGCGTCCGCCGGCGCACGCCCGGCCTGAAGATCGAGGGCCGCAAGCGCCGGCTGCGCAAGCTGCTCAAGGCCCGCCGGGCGCCCATGGACCTGGCCCGACTGGCCGATCACGGCGTGCGCCCGTCGGCGCAGCTGACGCTGGCGGTGTTGGCCGCGGCGGTCGAGCCCACCTGGACCGAGGGCCATCACTTCAGCGTCGTCTACCAGCTGGGCGGCGGCGAGTCGCTCGAGGTCGAGGTCCGCGACGGCCAGCCGCTGACGGTCCAGACCGCGTCACGCGAGCGCGACGAGGCGCCCGCCGCGACGATCTCCCTGCGCGAGGACGCGCTGCTCTCGCTGCTGGCCCGCCTGCACTTCCCGCACGGCGCCGAGCGCGTGCTCGTGGCCGGCGATCGCCACGCGGTCGCCCTGCTGCACGGCTGGTTCGACCGCGCGCAGGGCCTGCCCAACCGCTGAGCGCGCTCAGCCGAGCGGACGCGCGATCCGGTAGAGGACGTGCCGGCTGAGGCGGTGCCCAGCGGCCACCAGCGGATGGTCGAAGTCCTCGGCGGGATCGCGGTGCATGCCGATCCGCCGCATGACGCGCTGGGAGGGCTCGTTGACCACGGCGGTGAACGAGACGATCTCGGCCGCGCCGACCGTGTCGAAGCCGTAGGCCAGCGACGCGCGCGCGGCCTCGGTCGCGTAGCCGGCACCCCAGGCCTCGGCGGCCAGGCGCCAGCCGATCTCCAGCGCCGGCGCGAAGGGCGCGTCGAACCCCACGTCGAGCAGCCCGGTGAACCCCAGGAACGCGCCGTCGGCCTGGCGCTCCAGCGCCCACAGGCCGTAGCCGTGGTCGTCGAAGGACGCCTCGATGCGCGCGATCAGCGCGTCGCTCTCGCTCGCGGTCAGCGGCCGCTCGAAGTGCTCCATGACGCGTGAATCGGCGTTCATCGCGGCGAATGGGGCGGCGTCCTCGGGGCGCCAGCGGCGCAGGAGCAGGCGGTCGGTGCGCAGTTCGGTCATGGCCCTCTCAGCGTATGCCCCAAATTGCGGCGCAGACCCCGGACGCCGTCCGATTCGGTGGGTACTGTGCCGGACCGATGAGCCCCTCGCCGGTCGCCCACCTGCACGTCCACTCCGAGTACTCGCTGCTCGACGGCGCGTGCAAGATCGACGCGCTCGCCGCCCGCGCCGCGGCCTTCGATCAGCCCGCCCTCGGCCTCACCGACCACGGCGTGATGAACGGCGCGGTCGAGCTCTACAAGGCGGCCAAGAAGCACGGCATCAAGCCGATCGTCGGCTGCGAGATCTACCTGGTCGACGACCACTCGCTGCGCGGCCAGCGCCAGGAGCGCAACCACCTGACGCTCGTGGCGGAGTCCGACGAGGGCTATCGCAACCTGGTCAAGCTCTCCAGCCTCGGCTTCCTGGAGGGCCTGTCGCGCGGCAAGCCGTCGGTCGACCTGGCCCAGGTCGAGCGCTACAGCAGCGGCATCATCGCGATGACCGGCTGCCTGGCCAGCCGCTTCTGCCAGCGGCTGATCAACGACCGCCCCGACGAGGCGCGCGCTCACGCCCAGGACCTGATCGACGTCTTCGGTGCGGACCAGGTGTTCTTCGAGGTCCAGAAGAACGGCATCGACGACCAGAACAAGGCCAACGAGGGCATCGTGCGGATCGCGCGCGAGCTCGGCCGGCCGCTGGTCGGCACCGCGGACGTGCACTACCTGCGCAAGGAGGACCACGCCCACCACACGGCGCTGCTCTGCGTGCAGACGAAGTCGACGCTGGCCGCGCCGAAGATGACCTTCGAGACGAACGAGTTCTACCTCAAGGACAACGAGGAGATGGCGGGCTCGTTCGCCGAGTGGCCGGAGGCGCTGCAGTCGACGATCGACATCGCCGAGCGCTGCAACGTCGAGATCGAGCTGGGCAAGCAGCTGATCCCGTCCTACCCGACGCCGGACGGCTCCGACGAGAAGGCCTACCTGCGGGCCCGGGTCGAGGAGGGGCTGCGCCTGCGCTACGGCGACCCGGTCCCGGCCGGGGCGCGCGAGCGGGCCGAGATGGAGCTCGGCGTGATCGACCGGATGGGCTTCAACGCCTACTTCCTGATCGTGTGGGACTTCGTCAACTACGCGAAGTCCAACGGCATCGCGGTGGGTCCCGGTCGTGGCTCGGCCGCCGGGTCGATCATCGCCTACTGCCTGGCCATCACCGACGTGGATCCGTTGCGCTACGACCTGCTGTTCGAGCGGTTCCTCAACCCCGAGCGCGTGTCGATGCCCGATATCGACATCGACTTCTCCGTGCGCGGGCGCGAGCGGGTGATGCGCTACGTGATCGAGAAGTACGGCCGCGAGTCGGTCGCGCAGATCGTCACCTTCGGCAAGATGTTCCCGCGCGCGGCCACGCGCGACGCCGCCCGCGTGCTGGGCCACGACTACGGCGCCGGCGACCGCCTGGCCAAGCTGATCCCGGACCCGATCATGGGTCGTCCGCCGAGCTTCGAGGACTGCCTGGCCCCCGGCGAGGAGCTGCGCAAGGCCTACGACGAGGACCCGGTCGCCCGGCAGATCGTCGACGTGGCCAAGGGCCTGGAGGGGATCGTGCGCAACTCGTCGATCCACGCCGCCGCGGTGGTGATCGCGGGCTTCCCGCTGACCGACATCGTCCCGCTGCAGCTGGCCGACGCCGGCACCACGGACGAGGACGGCAACCGCGAGTTCAAGATGGTCACGCAGTACTCGATGAAGCCCGTCGAGGAGCTCGGCCTGCTGAAGATGGACTTCCTGGGCCTGCGCAACCTCGACGTGATCGAGGACGCGCTGGACATCATCGAGCGCTCGACCGGCACCCGGCCGGACATGACGACGCTCCCGCTGGACGACGTGGCGACCTACGAGATGATGGCTCGCGGCGACTCGATCGGCGTGTTCCAGTTCGAGTCCGAGGGCATGCAGGAGGCGCTGAAGAAGGTGCGCCCGACCGAGTTCGACGACCTCGTCGCGCTCAACGCCCTGTACCGCCCGGGCGCGATGGATCAGATTCCCACCTACGCGCGCGGCAAGCGCGAGCCGGAGTCGATCGTCTTCCCCGACGAGCGCCTGCGCCCGATCCTCGAGCCGACCAAGGGCGTGATCCTCTACCAGGAGCAGGCCATGCAGATCTCCAAGGATCTGGCCGGCTTCAGCGGCGCGCAGGCCGACGACCTGCGCAAGGCGATCGGCAAGAAGAACCGCGAGGCGATGGCCAAGCTGGAGCCGATGTTCCGCGAGGGCTGCCGCGCGTCGGGCACCTCCGAGCAGGTCATCGACTGGCTGTGGACGACCAACGAGCGCTCGGCCGACTACTCGTTCAACAAGTCGCACGCCGCCTGCTACGGCCTGATCGCCTACCGCACCGCCTGGCTGAAGGCCACCTACCCGGCCGAGTACATGGCGGCCCTGATCTCCAGCGTGATGTCCACCAAGGACAAGGTCCCGTTCTTCGTCGCCCGGTGCGAGGAGATGGGCATCGAGATCCTGCCGCCCGACGTGAACCTGTCCGACCACGAGTTCACGGTCGTCGACGGGAACATCCGCTTCGGTCTGGACGCCGTCAAGGGCGTCGGCTACGCGGCGGTCGAGGCGATGAAGGAGGCCCGCGCCGAGGGTGGACCGTTCACCTCGCTGTGGGACTTCTGCGCCCGGGTCGACGCGCGCGCCGTCAACAAGAAGGCCATCGAGGCGCTGATCAAGTGCGGCGCGTTCGGCTCCACCGGCGCCTCCCGCAAGGGCATGCTGCTCGTGCTCGAGCAGGCCCAGGGCGCCGGCGCCAAGCAGCAGCAGGACGCGCTCACCGGCCAGGGCTCGATCTTCGACCTGGAGCCGGCCGACAACGCGGCCAACACGTTCGCGGCCCCGATGCACCCGCCGATCCCGTCGGAGGAGTTCGACCAGCACGAGTTCCTGGCCATCGAGAAGGAGGCCATCGGCCTGTTCATCTCGGCGCACCCCCTCAAGGAGGTGCGCGAGGCGCTGCGCGTGAAGGTCGACTGCCCGCTGGCCGACCTGGAGAAGCGCAAGGACCAGGACTGGGTGACCGTCGGCGGCATCGTCACGCAGTGCAAGAAGATCCGCACGAAGTCAGGCTCGACCATGATGTTCGCGACGCTCGACGACCTCGAGGGGACGGTCGAGATCGTCGTCTTCGAACGCGTGCTGGCCGAGCAGGAGGCCGCGCTGCAGGTCGACTCGATCGTGCTCGTGCGCGGCCGCGTCGACCACAAGGACGCCACCAAGACCGCGGTCATCGTGCAGTCGGCCGAGCCGTTCAACCCGACGCCCGACGAGGTCGAGAAGGCCCGCGAAGAGGTTCGGGCGATGGCCAAGCGCGCCGCGCCGACCGCGCTGCTCGTCCACCTGGACGCCGCGCTGGTGCCGATCAGCGTGATCGAGGAGCTGAAGTCGCTGCTGGCCACCTACCCCGGCGACAGCGAGGTCGTGCTGCAGGTGCAGACGTCCGCGGGGCTCCGCCGCCTGCGTCTGGGCGCCGAGTACAAGGTCGCGCCCACACCGGCGTTGCGCGCCGAGCTCGACCAGGTTCTGGGCGAAGCGCTGCTCGCCGCCTAGCGCTGTTTGACCACGCGCCAACTTGTTGCCCGGTCTACCGCAAAGCGGTTAGGCTCGCTCGCGCGACCTTCCACCTTTCCGCTGGACCGGGGGTGGGAGGTCGCAACTACCCTCGCTGTCGGGCCTTCAAGCCGCGGGCGCGCAGTTCGTTGGCCAGCTCGACCTGATGTGGCTGCTCGCCGGCCTTCGGCGTCTCCATGATCACCGGCAGGTCCTGGAAGCGCGGCTCGGACAGGAACACGGCGCAGCCATCCTCGCCCAGCTCGCCCTCGCCGAGGTTGGCGTGTCGGTCGCGGTTGGAGCCCAGCGCGCCTTGGGAGTCGTTGAGGTGCAGTGAGCCGAGGCGCTCGATGCCGACCTGCGCGACGCAGTCGTCGAGCACGTGCGTCAGCCCGTCGGCCGTGCGGATGTCGTAGCCCGAGGCGTACAGGTGGCAGGAGTCCAGGCACATCCCCAGCCGGTCGTCGCCCCCGGCGGCCTCGAACAAGGCGCCCAGCTCGTCGAACGACCGGCCCAGCGTGCCGCCGGCGCCCGCGGTGTTCTCCAGGTGCAGCGGGCAGCGCTCGGACTCGGCCAACGCCTCCTGGATGACCGCGCCCGCGCGCTTGATGGCCGGCCCGATCTCGCCCTTCAGCGCCGAGCCGGGATGCAGCACGACCCCGAGCGCCTCGAGCCGGTCGCCGGCCTGGAGCGAGGCGATCAGCGAGGTCAGCGACTTCTGGCGGATCTCCGGGTCCTCGGAGGCGCAGTTGAGCAGGTAGACCGCGTGGATCAGCAGCCCGTCGACGGGCGAGTCGTCGATCGCCTCGTGGTAGTCGACGATCTGCTCGTCGCTGTAGCGCGACGGCTTCCACATGCGGGGGCTCTGGTTGAAGATCTGGACGACGGTGGCGCCCACCTCGGCGCCGCGTTCGACGGCCTTGGCCGGGCCGCCGGCGGGGGAGACGTGCGCACCGATGAGCATGCCCTAGAGCAATAGCATCAGCGCTTCATGCGCGTCCGCTTCGCTCCCTCTCCGACCGGCGCGCTCCACATCGGTGGCGCGCGCACGGCCCTGTACAACTGGCTGGCTGCCCGCCACGAGGGCGCCGACGGCACGCTCGTCCTGCGCATCGAGGACACCGACCGCGAGCGCTCCACGCCCGAGAACGTCGAGCAGATCCTCGACGCGCTGCGCTGGCTGGAGCTGGACTACGACGAGGGCCCGATCTTCCAGACGGCCAATGAGCCCCGCCATCGCGCGGTCATCGAGCAGCTGCTGGCCAGCGGGCACGCCTACCGCTCCACGGCCAACGCGGAGACGGTCAAGGCCTACAAGGCCGAGCACGGGGCCGATCGCGGCTTCCGGGGGGAGGCCGAGGACGAGGGCGCCGTTCGCCTGCGGGTGCCCGACGAGGGCGCCACGATCATGCGCGACCTCGTGCGCGGCGAGACGCCCTTCCAGCACGTCCACATGGACGACCCGGTGATCGCCCGGGCCGACGGCTCACCGCTCTACAACCTGGCCGTGGCCGTCGACGACCTCGACGCCGGCATCACCCACGTGGTGCGCGGGGACGACCACTACTCCAACACGCCCAAGCAGCTGCTGGTGCTCGAGGCCCTGGGCGCGCCGCAGCCGATCTACTGCCACCTGCCGCTGCTGCACGGGCCGGACGGCAAGAAGCTGTCCAAGCGCCACGGCGCCGCCTCCGTCCAGGAGCTGCGCGACGCCGGCTACCTGCCCGAGGCGGTCATCAACTACCTGGCCCTGCTGGGCTGGGGCGCCGCCGACGACGAGACGATCCTCTCGCGCGACGAGCTCGTCTCCCAGTTCGCGCTGGAGCGGGTGCAGCGCAACCCGGCGCGGTTCGACGAGCAGAAGCTGAAGTGGATGAACGGCATCTACATCCGCAACCTGTCGGTCGATGAGCTGACCGACCGCCTGGAGGCGTTCACCGGGCGCACGGGCCTGCGCGCGGCGGTGGCCATCTCCCAGGAGAAGATCTCCACGCTGGCCGACTTCTGGCCCTTGAGCGGCGCGCTGTTCGACGGTCCCGTCCCGGACGACCTCAAGGCGCGCGAGCAGTGGCTGGGCGAGGACGGGCGCGCGGTGCTGGCCGATGTGCGCGCGGTGCTGGGCGGGTTGGAGCCGTTCGACGTCGAGACGATCGACGCCGCGCTGCGCGGCGTGGTGGCCGCGCGGGAGACCAAGCCCAAGCAGGTCTTCCAGCCGATCCGGGTCGCGCTGACCGGGCGCACGATCTCGCCGGGCGTGTTCGAGATGATCGATGTGCTCGGCCGGGAAGAGACGCTGCGCCGCCTCGGCGTCGCGCTTGATTGACCGCACGCGGACGACCGCGACTCAATCAAACGTCCACCCCTGCCGATAACGGGGTCAGAGTCGCCCCGGTGCTCGCCGGGATTCGATGCGAACCCACCGTGATGGAGCAGGAAACCCCCGATATGACCGCACCCGCCGCAGCCACGGCCGATCCTCCGCGCCCCAACGCAACGACGTCCTCGCCCGCTCAGGCCGCGGGTGGGCGCCACAACGAGGGCCATGGTCGTCGCCTGACCGCCGCCTTCGAGGCGCTCGAGTCGTTCCCGGCGCTGGCGGAGTCGCGCAACCGCCTCCTGCGGGTCGTCGGTCAGGAGCGCGTCTCGGCCAGCGAGGTCGTCGCGGCGGTCGAGTCCGACGTCGCCCTGGTCATCGCCGTCCTGCGCCTGGCCAATCAGGTCGAGGGCCGCACGCGCGGCAAGGTCGAGTCGGTGGTCAAGGCCGTCGAGCTGCTCTCGCCCGAGGCCGTGCAGTCGCTGGCCACCCGGGCCCGCACCTTTGACTTCTTCGAGCGCACCGCGACGTGGGACGCGGCGCCCGAGCGCTTCCGCCTGCACGGTGTGGCCACCCAGCGCGCCGCCGATCGTCTGGCCACCGAGACCGGCTACGACGACCGCGACCGCCTGATGGTCACCGCGCTGCTGCACGACATCGGCAAGCTCGTCCTGATGCACGCGTACCCGGGCTACCCCGGCCAGGTCCATGGCCAGGCGCGCACGCCCGAGGAGCGCATCCACCGCGAGCGCCGCGAGCTCGGCGTCGACCACGCCCTGGTCGGTGGCGTCCTGGCCCGTCGCTGGGGTCTGCCCAAGGCCGTGGCCAGCGCGATCGAGCGTCATCACGCCGACGACGCGACGGAGGAGGCGGCCTACGTCCGGCTCGCCGACATGCTGGCCCACTACGCCCAGGGCGGCGCCGTCTCGCCGACCGAGCTGCTGAAGGTCGCTCGGGTCATCGGCCTGGGGCCCGGCGAGCTGCGCACGGTCATGTACGACCTGCCCTACCCGCAGACCGGCCGCAACCGCGCGATCGACCCGTGCCCGCTGTCGGCCCGCGAGCTCGAGGTGCTCAAGCGGCTGGCCGAGGGCAAGGTCTACAAGCAGATCGCGCTGGAGCTGGAGCTGTCGACCTCGACGGTCCGCACCCACCTGCACAACATCTACGGCAAGCTCGGCGCCGTCGACCGCGCCCAGGCCGTGCTGCTCGCGACCGAGCGCGGGTGGCTCTAGGAGTGCCGACGCCGGCCCGCCGCATCACCGGGTCGGCCCGGAGCCGCTGCCGGCGGTAGGCGGGCCCGCGTGCTTGCGTCACTGGACGGACGTCGCTTCTTCGCCGTCGCCAACCCCGACGGAGAGGTCGACACGCGCACGGTGTTCTCCTACGTGGAGAACGCCGAGGGCGTGATCAGCGCGTCCTACGTCGGCGGCGAGATCGTCCGCGGGTTCCTGGTCGGGACGCGTGAGGACGACCACCTGTCGTTTCGCTACGTGCATCTGAACCGCGACGGCCAGACCGCCAGCGGCCGCTGCGAGTCGACGGTCGTGGAGCTCGACGACGGCCGCCTGCGCCTGGACGAGCGCTGGACCTGGGAGTCGCGCGACGGCTCGGGCGAGAGCGCCGTCGAGGAGCTCCCGCCCGGCGCGTGACGTAGGATCGTCGGACCGTGCTGTCGATCACCACGAAGTCGCCCTACGCGCTGCAGGCCCTGACCGAGCTGGGCCGCACCCCCGGCGACACGCCGGTGCCGATCGCCGAGCTGGCCCGCCGCCGCGACATCCCGGTGCAGTTCCTCGAGCAGCTCTTCGCCGTCCTGCGCCGCGCCGGCCTGCTGCGCTCCCAGCGCGGCGTGAAGGGCGGCTACCTGTTCGCCCGCCAGCCGGCCGACATCACCGTCCTGGAGATCGTCGAGCTGCTCGACGGCCCGGTCGGCCGCGACGCCACGGGCATCTTCCTGGAGGCGGCCACCGCCGCCCGCGACGTGCTGGCCGCCACGACCGTGCAGGACGTGGTCGACCGCGAGGCCCGCGAGGCGGGCGTCGCGATGTACTACATCTGACGCCGGCCCGCGCCCTCCATCAGCTCGCGCACGATCGGCACGTGGCGCGGCTCGACCGCGGCCCAGGCCTTGCGGGTCACCGCGTTGTTGAGCTGGACGAACGTGGAGAAGTGCAGCTCGGCGCCCTCGACGCGGAAGCACAGCTGGGCGGGCATGCCCAGCCGGGAGCCGGCGCTGAGCAGGAGCCCGCCGGCCGTGTTGCGGGCGATCGGCCAGCCCAGGACGGCGCCGGTGTCGCCCTGGCCGAGGCGCAGCTCGAGGCCGAGCGCGGTCCAGCCGGTCAGCAGCGCCGTGCGGCGGGTCAGCGGCGCGCCTTCCAGCATCGTGCGCGCCCACTGCTCGGCGGTGCGGTCGTCGGCGGGCGCGAGCGCCAGGACGAAGGCGTCGGCGTAGTCGACGCGCTCCAGCGTGCTGTGGGCGCGGATGTCGGGCGAGGCGTCGATCTGACGGACCTCACCGGTGTCGCTTGATCGATACATGCAGTACTGTATATAACGTCTTCGCCTCGCCGTCAAACCGCTTGATCGCGTAGCTTCGGCCCCATGCCGCCGCCTGTCCGCACGCCCCGCAGCCGTTGGGTCGACGAGGGCCTCAACGCCCTCGCCGCCGGCGGTCCCGACGCGGTGCGCATCGATCCGCTGGCCAAGACCCTGGGCGTGACGCGCGGCGGCTTCTACGGCTTCTTCGCCGATCGCCAGGCGCTGTTGGACGAGCTGCTGGACACCTGGGAGCGGCGCAGCACCGACGAGGCCCGCGAGCAGGTCGAGACCCGGGGCGGCGATCCGCGCGAGAAGGTGCTGCGCGCCGGCCTGCTGACCCTCTCCGACGAGCTGCTGCCGGTCGATCTCGCCGTCCGCGACTGGGCCCGGCGCGATCCCGCCGTCGCCGCCCGGCTGCGGCGCGTGGACGACGCGCGGATGGGCTACCTGCGCGAGCTGATCGCCACGATCCATCCCGGCGCCGACGCGGTCGACATCGAGGCGCGCAGCCTGCTCGCGTTCTCGCTGGCCATCGGCAACCACCTGATCGGCGTCGAGCACGAAGCCGGCAGCCGCACCGACGTCCTGCGCCGGGGGCTGGAGCAGATCCTGCGTTAGCGGGTGTGGGCCGACGCCGCCAGCGTCTCGGCCAGCGCGGGGTTGTCGATCGACTCGGCCAGCAGCACCGCGGCCGCACCGGCGGACGCGTCACCGAGCCCGGCGCGATGCGCGTAGGCGCGGGCCGACAGCTCGCGCATGCCACAGCGAGCGGCCATCCGGGTGAGCTCCGCCACCCAGGCCGGCGCGGCCGGGGCGTCGCCGGCGACCGCGATCGCGCACAGGGCATCGAGCGTGTAGGCCTCGACCCAGCGGTAGGCATCGGGCAGCCGGGCGCCGCGGCGTCGTGCGTCGACCAGCCAGTCCAGCGCGGCCGGCGTCTGCCCGCGCTGGGCGGCGACGAGCCCGAGCCCGCGCGCGGCGATCCCCTCCCAGCAGGGATCCGTGAGCTGACAGCCCAGCGCGAAGGCGTGCTCGTAGCGGTCGGCGGCGCGGTCGACGTCGCCGCGGGCCAGGTCCACGTCGCCGCGCAGCGCCTCGGGCCACGGCGTGAAGGCGATCCAGCGCTCCTGCTCGACGATCTGCAGCGACTCGTCCAGCGCCGCCGCGGCATCGTCGAGCTCGCCCCGCAGCAGCCGCGCGCGTCCGACCATGCTCAGCGTGTAGGCCACGCGCCGGGCGTCCCCCGCGGCCTCGCTCTGCTCACGGGCGATGGCCAGCCGGGTCAGCGCCCGGCGGTAGTGGGCGGTGTCGGTGCAGGCCGAGCCGGCCACCGATCCGATCCGGCCCAGCTCACCCGGGTCGCCGGCCGCCAGCGTCTCGGCGCCGCGCAGCCAGTGGTCGGCCCGGTCGTAGCGACCCTGCAGGAACTCGACGTAGCCCAGCTCGCGCGATGCCGCCGCCGCGGTGGCGGTCTGGTCGGAGCTCAGCGCGGTGGCCAGCGCCTCGTGCAACGCGGCCGACGCCTCCTCGTCCCGGCCGCGGGCGGCGTGCACCAGCGCGCCGCCGAGCGCCAGCAGCGCCCGCGCGCCGAGGGCCGGATCGCCCAGCGCACGCGCGTCGGCCACCGCGCGGCGCAGGCACTCCAGCCCGGCGTCGAGGGCGCCCGCGCCGATCGCTGCCTCCCCGGCATCGAGCTGGGCCTGTGCGGCCATCCGCCCGCCCACCGGGCCCGTGGTCCCGTGTCCACCGTCGCTGGATCGCGCCGCCTGGGCGAGCGCCGGGCTCGGCTCGACGCCCAGCTCGCGGCGCAGCAGCTCGGTCCCGCGTTGCAGCTGGCGCGTCGCCTCGTCCGTCTGGCCCGCGGTGGACAGGCTGCGCACCAGCAGCGCCTGATGGTTCTCGTCCAGCGGGTTGGCCCGGACGAGCCGCGCGGCCAGCTCGGCCGCGCCGCGCGGGTCGCTGCGCGCCAGCCGGGCCAGCGCGCCCTCGTGCAGGACCGCCTCGGCGGCGGCCGCGAGCCGGCGGCGTTCGGTGACCAGCCAGATCTCGAACGACGGGCAGGCCGGGAAGGCGGCGCCCTCCAGCAGCTCGCGTTCGAGCTCGGGCACGGCGATCGCCGCGGACCATGCGACGGCGGCGACGGTGGTGACGTCGACGAACGTGTCGGGCGGCAGCGTCAGGCGGACGGGGTCACCGGTCAGCTCGGCAGCGGCGCCGAGCGTGCGCCGCAGCGCGCTGAGGTTCCACCGCAGCGCCGCCAGCGGGTCGTCGGCGTCGGCGAACAGCAGACCCGCGAGCTCGGCGCGGCTCGGCGCGCGCTCGGTCAGCAGCAGGTAGGCCAGGACGCCCCACGCCTTGTGACCGCGCGGAGCGGGGACCGGATCGCCCCCGCACCGCACCCGCGGGCGGCCCAGCAGATGGATGGCCAGATCGCTCACGGCAGTCGAGCCTACGCCGCCTCGGCGGTCGTCGGATCGATGATCCCGACGACCGCACGGACGCTGTCGGCCGGGAAGCCCCCACGGCGCGCGTGCTCGAGCACCGCATCGGCGTCGCGGGCGACGTAGACGCAGTACATCGTGTCGTCGGTCAGGTAGCTGTGCTGCCACTGGACCGCGGGCGCGAGCTGGCGCAGCACGTCGCAGGAGCGCTGCGACATGGCCTGCAGCTCCGCGGGCGACGTGTCGCCCAGGCCGGTGATCTTGCGTTCGATGACAAATTTGGGCATGGGTTCCTTTCGGGTTGGTGTCGTGGATCGGCGCACGGTGACCCAGCGGCGTGTGACGCAGCGTGTGACGGGCGCACTGAGCCAACCCGGCCGCGCGTCGCGTACAACCGGTGGATGCTGCGCCGGCTCACCCTTCTCGCCTCGATCGCGCTGGCCGCGGCCACCGCCGCCGGATGCGGGGGCAGCGACGACCGCGCGGTCGAGCTGACCTTCGCGACGCGCGCTGATGCGCAGCCCGACGGCGCGATCCTCCGGGCCCGGCTGCAGCGGCTGGGGATCTCCGACGCGACCGTCCGCGCCGCCGGTGAGCGCCGGGTCGTCGTGCAGCTGCCCGGCACGGATCCTGGGGAGGCGCGATCGCTGGCGCGTCAGCTGGCCGCCGACTCGCCGCTGCGCTTCTACGACTGGGAGCCCAACGTGGTGGGGGAGGGCTGCCGGATCGATCCCGACGACACGCGCGTCACCGGCGGCGCGCAGGCCGGGAGCACGGCGTTCGGCCTGACGCGCGACGCGGCCCGCCAGCGCGCGGCCGCCTGTCCCGGCACGATCGCCATCCGCGCGCGCGGCGTCGACAGCGACCGCTGGTACGTGCTGCGCGACCGCCCGGCGCTGACCGGCGCGACGATCCGCAACCCGCAGCCGTTTCGCGACGACGGGACCACGGGCACCGGCGAGTCGAAGGTCACGTTCGACTTCACGCCCGACGGCCTGGCCGCATGGCGCACGCTGACCCGCGCGGTCGCGCGCCGCGACCGCGGCACCGCCGAGGCGGGCGGCGACCCGCAGCACCTGGCGGTCGTGCTCGACGACCGGCTGCTGGCCACGCCGTCGGTGGCCTACCGCGACTTCCCCGACGGCATCGACGCGCGGTTCGGCGCGCAGATCGACGGCGGTCTGACCGAGCGCGCTGCCCGTGAGCTGGCCGTGCTGGTCACCGATGGGACGCTGCCCGCGCCGCTCGCGCTGGAGACGGTGCGCATGGTTGGATAGCGCTCACCAGCGGGTGACGTTCGGGCTGGGGACGGCGCGCTCGAGCTGCGCGCCGAGCGGCTAACGCCGGGGGTTACGGCTGCCGCAGGGCAGGCAGACGCCGGAGAACAGCACGGCGCCGCAAGCGGGACAGGCGGCGGGGTACTGCGCTGGCGTGGTCATGAACGTGAACGTACCCTGGCGATCGGACAAACAGTCCTCGTCCACAAAGACAACGAGGCCGCGCTCCGGCGGAAGCGCGACCTCGCTGATGGTGGGGACCTTCGGGGAACTGGGGAACGAAGCTGGTGCTAGCTCTCGTTGAGCTGGGCGCCGTACGAGCGGCGGGCGGCGTCGCGACGGTCCTTGCCGCGGAACAGGTCGACGACGAGAAGGATCATCGGAACGATGACGAGAGCGGCGATGATGATGGTGGCCATGTCAGTTTCTCCAGTGGTCCCGCTGTTTCCCGTTCAGCGGATGAGAAGGACTATGGGCCGCCAGGGTTTGCCCTGGGTAGGACTTCGGTTTGATTTGGGTTTGAATGGGCGCCAGCAGCGAGTTCCCTGGTGCGCTCGGCCTCCGCGCGGCCTCCACTAGTCTGCAGGTCGGCAATGGCGCCAATCCCGGTCAACATCGCGGAGTATGTGGGCAAGACGCCCATGGTTCGCCTCACGCGAATGCTCGGACGCGATGCCGCCGAGGGCGTCGAGCTGTACGCCAAGGTCGAGTCGTTCAACCCCGGCGGCAGCGTCAAGGACCGCATCGGCATCGCGATGATCGAGGCCGCCGAGCGGGAGGGCCTGATCGAGCCGGGCCGCTCCACGATCGTCGAGGCGACCTCCGGCAACACCGGCATCGCGCTGGCCTTCGTGTGCGCGGCCAAGGGGTACGACCTCGTGCTGACGCTGCCCCAGGGCATGAGCCGCGAGCGCGACGCGCTGCTGCGCCTGTACGGCGCGCGCGTCGAGATCACCGAGTCGATGGGCGGCATGGACGAGGCGGTCCAGGCCGCGCGCGCCATGGCCCAGCGCGACGACGTGTTCCTGCCCGACCAGTTCTCCAACCCGGCCAACCCCGAGGCGCACCGGCGCACGACCGGCCCGGAGATCCTGCAGACGCTCGGCTCGGTCGACGTCTTCGTCGCCGGCGTGGGCACCGGCGGCACGATCACGGGCACCGGCGACGTGCTCAAGGCCGACAACCCCGACTGCCAGATCGTCGCGGTCGAGCCGCGCTCGTCGGCGGTGCTCTCAGGCCGGCTGCCCGGACCGCATCGCATCCAGGGGATCGGCGCGGGCTTCGTCCCACCCGTCCTCGACCGGGAGCTGCTGGACGAGATCGTCACGGTCAGCGACGAGGACGCGATCGACACCGCGCGCGCCCTGGCCCGCACCGAGGGGATCCTCGGCGGCATGTCCTGCGGCGCGGCGCTGTGGGCGGCGCTGGAGATCGCCAAGCGGCCCGAGTCCAAGAACCGCCGCATCGTCACCGTGCTGCCCGACTCGGGCGAGCGCTACCTGTCGACGCCCTTCTTCGCGCCCGCCTGAATCGGGCCGGCGTTCGCCGTTCCGTAGCATTGACCGGGCATGTTCGGCCTGTCCACCCTGGCCCGCGTCGCGGGCGAAGTGCGCCGAGACGTCGCCGCCGCGCGTGAGCGCGACCCTGCCGCTCGCGATGTCGGCCGCGCCGAGATCCTCGCGATGTGGCCCGGCGTGCAGGCCGTGCTGTCCCATCGCGTGGCCCACGCGCTGCAGGGCGCCGGCGTGCCGTTCGTCCCACGCGCGCTGTCGATGGCCACCCGCTCGGTCACCGGGATCGAGATCCATCCGGCCGCGCGGGTCGGCAACGGGCTGTTCATCGACCATGGGGCCGGCGTGGTGATCGGCGAGACCGCCGAGATCGGCAGCTGCGTGACGATGTACCAGGGCGTCACGCTGGGCGGCACCGGATTCGCCACCGGCAAGCGCCACCCGACGGTGCAGGACAACGTGACGATCGGCTCGGGGGCCAAGCTGCTCGGCCCGATCACCATCGGCCACGGCGCGAAGATCGGCGCCAACAGCGTGGTCATCCACGACGTGCCGCCCAACTCCACGGTCGTCGGCAACCCCGGTCATCCGGTGCGCATCGACGGCGTCCGGCCCGAGGGCCCCGACGCTGACTGGCTGCACCTGCCCGATCCGATCGCCGATGCCCTGGCCGGCCTCTCCAGCCGCATCGGCGCGCTGGAGCGGATGGTCGTCGAGCTCGGCGGCGACCCGGACCGGGCGGCCCAGCCCGTGGCCGAGGTCATGCCGCTGCGCCGCCGCAGCGGGCCCAGCCCGGCCGGCGGCTGACGCTCAGTACCAGACGACCCGACAGCGCGGGCGGGGCACCGCCTTGTAGGACGGGGCGCCGCCGCGCGTCCACAGGATCCAGTCGAGCTCCTGCTCGCTGATCCCCAGCCGGCGGGCGATCTGCCCGCAGGCGTGGACGGCACCCGCGCGCAGCTCGCGCTCCTGTGGTCCCGGCCGCAGCAGGCGCTCGGCGTTGATGTGCGCCTCCAGGCGCGGGTCCAGCGCGAGCACGCCGTCCATGCGCAGCACGTGTGGGACGAGGTTGTCGGCGAAGATCGTCAGGCGCTGCAGGTCGGTGAAGCGGGCCACGCCCGCCAGCGCGAGATCGCAGGGGACGATCTGCGCGCGCTTGTAGAACCCCCGGTCGGCGTACATGGTCATCCCGCCCGCGAGCAGCTCGGCCATCCGCTCCGCGCTGCCGTCGGCCTCGGCCACGAGGTCCAGCGCGGTGCGCTCGCCCAGGAAGGCGCCCAGCTGTCGCAGCGCCTGCGCGAACAGCGCCATCAGCTCGTGGTCGGGCGACTGGCCCAGCGCATCGGCGATCTCGCCCGCGGTCATCGCCCGCAGGTCGGCGTTGGTCCAGGCGCCATGGGCGCGGAACCGGTCGGTCAGGCCCCAGGCGACCGTGAAGTAGCCGCTGCAGTTCGCCCGCTTGCGGATCGTCGGGAACCAGCCCGAGCCGAAGTTGATCGTGTCCAGCACCAGCAGGTACTGCGCGACCTCGGCGGGCGAGCCCTCCAGGAAGTGCCGCGTCGGATCGAGCTCGGCCGCATCGGCCTCCGTCAGCTCCACCCGCGCCGCCGCCTCGTCGTCGATGCGCACCGACGTGGCCTTCGCGGTCACCGCCGCTGCGTTGGCGCGGACCTCGTCGCACAGGCGCATGGGCGGGAGGCTAGTACCGCTCAGCGCTCGATCGTCACCGGCACGCCGGGCCCGATGCGCGTGGCGATCCAGGCGATCGACCCGTTGCTCAGGCGCACGCAGCCGTGGGAGGCGGCGGTGCCGAGCGTTCCGCCGACGTTGTCGAGGCCGTGCAGGGCGATCTGTCCCGGGCCGCCGTCGAACTCCTGGAGCACGGTCGACCGGGCGCTGAGCGCGAGCGCGTAGGGGGCGCCGACCATGTCCGTGCTCAGGCGGACGCTCTCCTCGACGAAGAACCGGCCGGTCGGCGTGGGCGTGATGCTCGCCCCGACGATCGCGCTGAACCGCCGCTTCACGTGCCCGGCGTAGCGCACCTCGACGCGGCGGCGGGACAGGTCCACCATGACCCGCCACGGCGTGTGCTCCGTGCGCGTGCCGCGCGTGCGAATCCAGCCGGTATGGGCGTTGGGCCGTCCCGGGAGCGCCACATGCAGCCAGCGGGCGCCGGCCCGCGTCGCGTGGCCGAGCACCGGGAGCGTGGTGCGCTCCGCGGTGATCGGCCGGCGCGCGGGCACGCGCTCGACGGCTGGCGCGGAGACCGCCGGCCGGACGCGCGCGGTCTGGGCGCGCGTCACGGCGACGATCTCCTGGGTCCGGGGCGGCGGCGTGGTCGCCGCGGCCATCAGCCGGTGAACCCGGGGTGCTTCCCGGCGCTCGGCTTGTGGGCGCGGGACTTGCTCTTGGCCTTGTGCGTGTGGCGCTTGGCCGTGTGCTTCTTGGCCTTCTTGCCCTTCTTGGCCGTCGTCTTCTTCGGGGTCGACTTGCTGGGCGCCGACTGCGGCACGCCCGTCGTCACCGGCGGGGTGGGCACGACCGGGGGCGTCTCCACCGGCGGCGGGGTCTGGGCCGGCGGGGTCTCGGCCGGCGGGGTCTCGACCGGGGGCGTCGTCGGCGGCGGAGTCGTCGGCGGCGTGGTGGTGGGCGGCGTCGTCGGCGGGGTCGGCGGCGGCGTCGTGGGCGGGGTCGGGCAGGTCACCGACGCGCTGGCCACCTGGGTGCGCGCCTGGGCGTTGCCGTCACGCGTCTCCGCGGCCGACCACTGCGTGTAGACCTTCACCGTGTGGCTGCCGGCGGTGGACGCGCTGACCACGGCCTTGCTGCCCGCCGTGCCCGGGAACGAGAACTGCCCGGAGGTCGTGGCCGCGTCGATCTGGACCTCGTAGCGCACGGTGTTCTGACCGCCGCCGCCGTTGCCGCTGGCGCCGAAGCTCGAGGCCTGCACGTTGGTCGTGATGGTCGGGACGTCGCTGCTGTTCAGGACGCAGGACGTGGTGCCCGCGGTCGTGTGCGCGAACGCGGTGGCCGGGACCAGGGCGGCGGCGGTTGCCGCACCCAGGATCGCGGCGACCCGATGGGATCGCTTCAAGGGGAACTCCATTTCCGAGCCGGCTCATGCGCGAGGTTCCGTCCACGCACCGCACTCGATTGTTGTCTGTGCAACAAGGGTACCCATCGATTGTTCGCTAACAAACATTAGCGGCCACAAACCGGTGTGTTGTGGCGCACGGACGGTCGAACGACTGTTCGCTCCGGTGCCGCTCGTATCCTCGGAAGCGTCGTGCCGCCTCCCGCCGCAGATCGCCTCGAAGAGCTCCTCTCGGGGCTCAACGAACCCCAGCGCGCCGCGGTCACGCATCCGGGCGGTCCGCTGTTGATCCTGGCCGGCGCGGGCTCGGGCAAGACGCGCGTGCTCACGCATCGCCTGGCCTGGCTCGTGCACACCGGCCAGATCCGTCACGACGAGGTCCTGGCCATCACGTTCACCAACAAGGCCGCGCAGGAGATGCGCGAGCGCGTCGAGCTGCTGCTCGGCCGGCGCACCCGCGGCATGTGGGTGATGACCTTCCACGCGGCCTGCGCGCGCATGCTGCGCGCGGAGGCGCCACGGCTGGGCTACACGCGTCAGTTCACGATCTACGACCAGTCCGACGCGCGCCGCCTGACCAAGCGCGCGCTGGACGAGCACGGCCACGACACCAAGCGCTACACGCCGTCGGCGATCCACAACCAGATCTCCGACTGTAAGAACAAGCTGCGCTCGCCCGACGACTACCGCCAGCTGGTCGGCAGCCGCTTCGAGGAGGTCGTCGCCGACGCCTACGAGACCTACGAGCGCGAGATGCATCGCATGAACGCGATGGACTTCGACGACCTGCTCGTGCGCGCGGTCAACGTCCTCGAGCTGTTCCAGGAGGTCCGCGACCGCTACACGCAGACCTTCCGCCACGTGCTCGTCGACGAGTACCAGGACACCAACCACGCGCAGTACCGCTGGCTGCAGCTGCTGACCGGCGAGGACCGCAACCTGGCGGTGGTCGGCGACGACGCGCAGTCGGTCTACAGCTTCCGCGGCGCCGACATCCGCAACATCCTCGACTTCCAGGACGACTTCCCCGACGCGACGACGATCAAGCTCGAGCAGAACTACCGCTCGACGCAGACCATCCTCGACGCGGCCAACGCGGTGATCCGCCACAACCGCGGGCAGATCGCCAAGGAGCTGTGGACGGACCTGGGGGAGGGCGACCCGATCCGGGTGCGCGAGCTCGACGACGAGCGGGCCGAGGCGCGGTTCGTGGTCGGCGACATCGAGCGCATGATCGACGAGGGGGCGCAGCGCCAGGACTTCGCGGTCTTCTACCGCACCAACGGGCAGTCGCGGGTGCTGGAGGACGAGTTCGCCAAGCAGAAGGTCGGCTACCAGGTGATCGGCGGCCCGAAGTTCTACGACCGCGCCGAGATCAAGGACGCGATCGCCTACCTGGCCTGGCTGGCCAACCCGCAGGACATCGTCGCGTTCACGCGGATCGCCAACTCGCCGCGCCGGGGGATCGGGCAGACGTCGATGGCCCGGCTGACCGGCTTCGCGGCGACGATGGGCATCAGCGTGTGGGAGGCCGCCGCCGACCCCGCCGCGGTCCCCGGTCTGGGCACGGCCGCGGTCAAGGCGTTCAGCCGGTTCATGGACACGATGACCGCGCTGAAGGAGACGGCCGACCAGAACGTCCCGATCGCCGACCTGCTCAACGCGGTGCTCCACGAGAGCGGGTACCTCACCGCGCTGGAGGCCGAGCGCACCTTCGAGGCCCAGGGCCGCCTGGAGAACCTCGAGGCGCTCGTCGACGCGGCCAGCGAGTTCGACGCGACCGCCGAGCCCGACGCCAACACGCTCGACCTGTTCCTGCAGGAGAAGGCGCTGATCGCCGACGCCGACGCCCGCGAGGACGAGGGCCTGGTCACGCTGATGACGCTGCACAACGCCAAGGGCCTGGAGTACGACACCGTCTTCGTCACCGGCTTCGAGGACGGCGTGTTCCCGCATTCGCGCGCGCTGGACGAGGGCTCGCTGGAGGAGGAGCGGCGCCTCTGCTACGTCGGCATCACCCGGGCCAAGCGCGAGCTGACGCTGACCTTCGCGCGCCAGCGGATGGTCTTCGGCGCGACGCAGTACGGCCTGCGCAGCCGCTTCCTCGACGAGATCCCGATCGAGTTCACCGACCGCGAGGTCAGCAACGACATCCGGCCCGCGGGCGTGCCGCGCATGTCCTGGGCGGCCTCGCGCGCGGACGCGCCGGCGGTCGACGAGATCGGCTTCCGCCTGGGCGACGACGTCCAGCACGCGGCCTTCGGCGAGGGCGTGGTGATCGGCGTCGAGCCGGGCGGGATCGTGGTCATCCGCTTCGCCAAGGACGGGTCCGAGCGCAAGCTGATGGCCGAGTACGCGCCCATCAGCAAGCGCTGAGTCCGCCTGGCCCATTAGGGTCCCGCCTCGTGCCAGCCACGATCATCGACGGACGCGCCGTGGCGCTCCGTCTGCGCGAACAGGTCAAGCAGGACGCCGACGCCTTCGCCGCCGAGCACGGACGACCGCCCGGCCTGGCGACGATCATGGTCGGCGACGACCCGGCCTCCGCGGTGTACGTCTCCGGCAAGCACAAGGCCAGCGGCGAGGCGGGGATCGCCTCCTTCGACCACCGCCTGCCCGCCGACGCCACCCATGAGCAGGTCGCCGAGCTGATCGAGCGCCTCAACGCCGATCCCGAGTGCAGCGGCATGATCGTCCAGCTGCCGGTGCCCGCGCATCTCGACGGCGTGGCGCTCACCGGCCTGGTCGATCCCGACAAGGACGTCGACGGCCTGACCGAGATCAGCGCCGGGCGCCTCGCGCTCGGGCTGCCGGGCCTGCGCCCGTGCACGCCCGCCGGCGTGATGGACCTGCTCGCCTCGGTCGACGCGCAGCTCGAGGGCGCCGAGGCCGTCGTGATCGGCCGCTCCAACCTGTTCGGCAAGCCGATGGCGCAGATGCTGATCGGCGCCAGCGCGACGGTCACCGTCTGCCACTCGCGCACCCGTGACCTGCCCGGCACGTGCGCCCGCGCGGACATCCTGATCGCCGCCGTCGGCCGCCCCGAGATGGTCAAGGCCGCTTGGGTCAAGCCCGGGGCGATCGTCATCGACGTCGGCATCAACCGCACGGCGGACGGCCTCGTGGGCGACGTCGCCTTCGCCGAGGTGGCCGAGGTGGCCGGCGCGATCACGCCGGTCCCCGGCGGTGTCGGTCCGATGACCATCGCCGGTCTTCTGCGCAACACGGTGCTCGCCGCTCGTCTTCAGGTGCAGTGATGACGCTGCGCAAGCTCACCGTCGGGGAGATCGTCGCCGGCCTGGCCGGCGCCGTCCTGTTCGGCGCGCTGTTCGGCCCGTGGTTCGGCGACCGCACCGGCTGGTCGTCGCTGACCGTGCTGCTGGTGCTCGTGCTGATCAGCGCGGTGCTCGGCGTCGTGCTGCTGATCACCACCGCGTTCCAGCGCTCGCAGGCCTATCCGGTGGCCGCCGAGGTGTTCGGCTTCGCCTTCGCCGCGATCACCACGATCATCCTGGCCATCGAGCTCGCGTTGCGCTCGAGCCCGGGCTGGGCGGCCTGGGTCGGCCTGGCCTCGGTGGCCTGCGTGGCCGCGGGCTCGTGGGTGGCCATGCGCGCCCACGTCCGTCGCTGAGGCGCGGCGGGGTTCTACTCTGAACCTCGCATGATCGACCGCGAGCAGGTTCTCCACGTCGCGCGCCTGGCGCGCCTGCAGCTGACCGACGCCGAGACCGAGCGGATGGCCGGCGAGCTGTCCTCGATCCTCGACCACATCGAGCGCATCTCCGAGCTCGATCTCGAGGGCGTCGAGCCGACGTCGCACGTCGTCGAGGTGGCCAACGCGCTGCGCGCCGACGTGCCCCGCCCGTGCCTGGACCGCGAGGTCGCGCTCTCCCAGGCGCCCGCGCGCACCGAAGACGGCTTCCTCGTCCCCAGCCCGCAGGCATGATCGACCTGACCGCCAAGCAGCTGGCCGACGCCATCGGCCGGGGCGACGTGTCGGCCGCCGAGGCCTTCGCCGCCTATCGTCAGCGCGCCGCCGCCGACACGCTGAACGCCTACACCTGGGTGGCGCCCGACGACGCGGCGCCCGCCAGCGGCGATGGTCCGCTCAACGGGGTGCCGCTGGCCGTCAAGGACCTGTTCTGCACCGAGGGCGTGCCCAGCCAGTCGGGGTCGAAGATCCTCGAGGGCTACCTGCCGCCCTACACCGCGACGGTCGTCGAGCGCCTCACGGCCGCCGGCGCGCCGCTGCTGGGCAAGACCAACCAGGACGAGTTCGCGATGGGCTCCTCCAACGAGAACTCCGCCTACGGACCGGTGCTCAACCCCTGGGACAACGAGCGCGTCCCCGGTGGCAGCTCGGGCGGCAGCGCCGCCGTGGTGGCCGCCGGCACCGCGCCGTGGGCGCTGGGCACCGACACGGGCGGCTCGATCCGTCAGCCCGCCGCGATGTGCGGCATCGTCGGCCTCAAGCCCACCTACGGCTCGGTCAGCCGCTACGGCATGATCGCCTTCGCCTCGTCGCTGGATCAGGCCGGGCCGCTGACCCGCGACGTGACCGACGCCGCGCTGCTGTACGCGCACATGGTCGGTCGCGACCCCGCCGACTCGACCAGCCTGCAGCACCCCGAGTCGATCGCGCTGCCGACGGGCGAGCGCCTGGACGGGCTGCGCATCGGCGTCCCGCGCGACATGCTCGCCGTCGACGGGGTGGAGGCCGGCGTGACGGCCACCTTCGAGGCGACGCTGGCCACGGCGCAGGCGCTGGGGGCGGAGATCGTCGACATCACGCTGCCGCACGCCGAACACGCGCTGGCCGCCTACTACATCATCGCCCCGGCCGAGGCCTCGTCGAACCTGTCGCGCTTCGACGGCGTCCGCTACGGGCTGCGCCGCGGCGGCGACGAGGGCCTGCTGGCCATGTACACGCACACGCGCCACGACGGCTTCGGCGACGAGGTCAAGCGACGCATCCTGATCGGCACCTACGCGCTGTCCTCCGGCTACTACGACGCCTACTACGGGCGCGCCCAGCAGGTGCGCACGAAGATCGCCGAGGACTTCCACGCCGCGTTCGGCCGCTGCGACCTGATCGCCACGCCGACCGCGCCGACGACGGCGTTCAAGCTGGGCGAGAAGACCGACGACCCGCTGGCCATGTACCTGGGCGACCTGTTCACGATCCCGTTCTCGCTGGCCGGCATCCCGGCCATCTCGATTCCCGCCGGCCTGAGCGACGGCCTGCCCGTGGGCTTCCAGCTCGGCGGCCCGGCGTTCAGCGAGAACCGCATCCTCGACGCGGCCTTCGCGCTGGAGCAGGCGGTCGGCTTCGACGCTCTGGAGATCCGCTGATGCCCACCGAGTACGAACCCGTCATCGGGCTGGAGATCCACGTCCAGCTGAAGACCGCCACGAAGATGTTCTGCTCGTGCGCGCTGAGCTTCGGCGACCCGCCGAACATCCACACCTGCCCGGTCTGCCTGGGCCTGCCGGGCGCGCTGCCGGTGGTCAACGAGCGGGCGATCCACTACGGCCTGATGATCGGCATGGCGGTCGAGTCCGAGCTGGCACCGCGATCGATCTTCCACCGCAAGAACTACTTCTATCCCGACCTGCCCAAGGGCTACCAGATCAGCCAGTTCGATCTGCCCCTGTGCAGCGGCGGCCGCCTGGGCGACGTGCGCATCCATCGCGTGCACCTGGAGGAGGACGCGGCCAAGCTCGTGCACCTCGGTGAGTCCGGTCGCATCCACGGCTCGGAGAACTCCGTCGTCGACTACAACCGCGGCGGCACGCCGCTGGCCGAGATCGTCACCGAGCCCGACGTGCGCTCGGCCGAGCAGGCGCGCGAGTGGCTGCAGCAGCTGCGCGTGACGCTGCGCCAGCTCGGCGTCAGCGACGTGAACATGGAGGAGGGGTCGCTGCGCTGCGACGCCAACATCTCCATCCGCCCGGTCGGCTCGACCGAGCTGGGCACGAAGACCGAGCTGAAGAACATGAACTCGTTCCGCTTCATCGAGCGGGGCATCCACGCCGAGGTCGCGCGCCAGACCGCGCTGCTGCAGGCGGGCGAGCCGGTCGTCCAGGAGACGCTGCACTTCGATCCGCGCACCGAGCGGATCACGTCGCTGCGCTCCAAGGAGGAGGCGCACGACTACCGCTACTTCCCCGAGCCGGACCTCGTGCCGATCTCGATCACGCCGCAGATGCTCCAGAGCGCGCGGGCCGAGGTGCCCGAGCTGCCGGCCGCCCGGGCCGAGCGCTACCGCACCGACCTCGGGCTGGGCGAGGACATCGCCAAGCAGCTGGCCGACCGCGTCGAGCTGGCCGCCTACTTCGAGTCGGTCCTGTCCGTCGACTCGCCCGAGCCGGCGACGGTGGCCAACTGGGTGACCGAGCTGGCCACCCGCCTGGACGAGGGCGACCCCGCCGCCTCGAAGGTCGATCCCGCGGCGCTGGCCGCGCTCGTCGGCCTGCTCAGCGACAAGACGATCACCACCGCGGCCGCGCGTCAGGTGCTGGACAAGCTCGTGGCCGAGGGCGGCGACCCGCAGGCGATCGTCGAGGCCGAGGGCCTGGGCGCGATGGGCGGCGGCGACGAGCTGGCCACCGCCGTCGCCGAGGCGATCGCCGCCAACCCCGACGCGGCCGAGAAGATCCGCGGGGGCAACATGAAGGCGATCGGGCCGATCATCGGCTCGGTCATGAAGGCCACCAAGGGCCGCGCGGACGGAGGCGAGGTCACCCGCCTCGTCCGCGAGCAGCTGGGTCTCTAGCCGCCTAGGAGCGACTGAAGGGCAGCACCTCGGTCAGCCACGCGACCAGGGCGTCGGGGTTGCGGGTCTGCGTGTAGACGAGGCCCGGGCCGGTGAACTCCATGACGAAGCCCTCGCCCGACTTCAGCGTGTTCATGATGCCGCTGGAGGCCTTGCGCGTCGTGAACGACACGGACGGGTCGAAGGCGACGACGTGGCCGGAGTCGATCACCACCGACTCGCCGGCGCCCAGCTGCATCTGGTCCAGGGCGCCGTAGCAGGAGGTCAGCACCTGGCCGCGCCCGCTGGCGTGGATCAGGAAGCCGCCCTCGCCACCGAAGACGTTCTTGAAGCCGCCCCACTTGGTGTCGATCTCGATGCTCGCCTCGGAGGCCAGGTAGCAGCCACGCGTGAGGTTGACGGCGCCGTCGACGGGCAGCGTGATCAGATCGCCGGGCAGGCGCGCGGCGACGTCGACCCAGCCGCCCTGGGAGGGCGCGGTCAGGGTCGTCATGAACAGCGACTCGCCGCCCAGCACGGAGCGCTTGAGGCCCTTCATCAGGCCGCCCTGCATCTTGGCCTCGATCTCCACGCCGGCCGAGGTGGCCGACATGGCCCCGGACTCCGCCTTCAGCTGCTCACCCCCCGACAGCGTGCAGCGGGCGATCGCGAAGCTCGGCGAGTGACGGATGGTGATGTCCATGGCGTGACGCTAACCCTTCTTCTTCAGTGGCGTGATGGTGAACTTGCCGGCCGCGCAGACGGGGCCGTTCTTCCAGGCGGTGGCGGTCTGCGTGGTCTGGTTGGGCGGGATCACGAGCAGGTCGCTGGGCGTGCCCTCGCACGGCCCGTCGGTCGGCTCGCTGCCGGTGGCGATGACGGTCCACTGCAGCTGCGTGACCGCCTGCTGGCCGGGCTTGAGCGTGACCGTGGGCGCGCTGCCGCCGCTGCGCGAGGTTGACGTCGGCAGCTTCTTCCCGCTGCTGGTGGCCAGCTGCAGGCCGACGTAGCCGGCGGTCTGGCAGGTGTGGCCGGAGTGGTTGGTCAGCACGAGCGGCGCGTTGCGCTGGCCGGCGCCCGCGTCGGCCTGTCCGACCTTGGCCGACAGGTCGGCGGTGGTGCACTGCGGCGTCGCGGCGGACACGGCGGACGGGACGAGGGCCAGCGCGCCAAGGGTGGCCGCGGCGGTTGCGGTGAGGGCGATCGGGCGTAGCATCGCTGGACAGCATGCCGAAGCTCATCCGGATGGACCGCACCGGCCACACGACGTTGGCCGAATGGACCGCGACCGACGCGGCCGCGATCGACGTCGCCGTCACCGCGTTCCGCGAGCAGCTGGACCGCGGGTACCTGGCCATGGTCACCACCGGCCCCGGTCACGCCGAGCAGGTGCGCGAGCTCCCGGTCGACGCCGACCTGGTGATCCTGCGCCTGCCGATCAGTGGCGGCTGACGCGTCCGTTGTCGCTTCCGACCCGGATACCGGGTCGGAGCGGACAACGGCGCTTCCGGAGCTCGCGTCGGTCTCCTGGCGGGCGCGGGTCGACGCGCGCCACCTGAACCGGCGCGACGTGCTGTGGACGCTGACCACGGTCGGCCACGTGGTGCCCTTCCTGGCCGCCGCCGTCGTCCTGGTCTGGCTGCAGCCGCTGCTGGTGCCCGTGGCGCTGCTGTGCGCCGCGCACGCCTACGTGATCCCGGCGCTCTACGCCCAGCGCGGCGCCAACGTCGTCAAGCCCCGCCGCCGCGCCGGCGCCGAGCCAGAGCGGGTCGCCGCCGGCCTGCTGGGCGATCTGGTCGGCCACGAGGCGCGCGAGCTGTACGCGCGCACCGGCCTGGTCACCGAGCCGGGCGCGTGGGGGACCTGGGTGATCGGCGAGGCGGGCGCGCTGCTGATCCGCCGCCGCCACCGGGTCGAGTGCTGGTGCGTCCAGGTGCGCGAGCCCGACCTGCCCAGCGCCGATCGCATCGCCCACCTGCTCCTGGCGCTGCGCAGCGACGAGGCCGGCTTCGCCACCGTGGCCAACATGGCCTTCAGCGGCGCCCCGGGGCGCGTGCGGGCCCGCATGCCCAAGCGCCAGCGTGCGGCCCTTCAGTGGGTCAGCGCGTCCTCGAGCGTGAGGATGCGGCGCAGGATGGCCAGCGACGACGCGTACGTGGAGTCCATCCCGAAGTAGGACAGCCCGCGCGCGCCGAGCGTGCGCGCCTGCGTGTACGGGGTGTCCGAGGCGTAGTGGATCACGCCGAAGTCGATCGGCAGCTTGGCGAAGTTCACCGACTCGCCCATCGGATAGCGATCCAGGTCGGCGATCTCGTAGACCGCGTTGCAGAACGGGCCGGCCTCCATCTCGACGACCGTGAACGCCTCGCGGTAGTAGAAGTCCAGGTAGGCGCGGTTCTGCAGGAACGTCGACTTGACCGTCACCGCGCGCTGGTTGTCCAGGCCGGAGCCGAACATCAGCCAGGGCTGGATGTCGTCGAAGCTGAACGCGTTGTCCAGCCAGTACGTCGAGCCCGAGTGCTCGTCGTGGATCACGTTGGAGATCAGCACGTCGCCGACGTCGGCGTTCAGCGTGGCCGCCTTGCCGAGCACGTACACGCCGCGCAGCGTGTCGGTCGACTCGCCGATCTCGCGCAGGATGTTGTAGGCGCCGACCCCCAGCGGGTAGTCGATGTTGACGATCACGCCGTCGAAGCCGCTGAGCGCGGCGGCGTCGACGTCGGCCAGGCGCGGGTCGAGCACCGAGGCGTCCCAGCGCGACGGGTCGATCACCTGGGCGGAGACGCGCACCGCGGTGGAGCTGGGCAGGTGGGTGACGCCGATCTCGCGCTCGTGCGCGCGCCGCTCGGCCCACAGCTCGCCGTCCTCGGGCGCCGCGTCGTAGAACAGCCGCGTGCAGTAGTAGAGGAGGTTGTCCCACGAGCCGCGGGTCTGGCCCGAGCGCAGCTTCTCCAGCTCGGCCCGCAGGTAGCGCGGCCCGTTGGCCTCGACCCAGGCGATGATCTCGTCCTCGCGCAGCCGCGCCGTGCCCGTCACCAGGTTGATCAGCGAGTGCGTGTTGGAGGAGACCAGGTACAGCCGCCGGTCGCCCAGCCCCTGCTCGCGCAGGCAGGTCAGGATCGGCTCCCACCAGCGCCGCGTGACCCGCCCGTAGCCGACCTCGCTGCCGCCCAGCATGCGGATGCGCAGCTCGAGCTCGATCTCGCGGATGGCGTCCAGGAACGCGCCGAGGTCGCCGCTCCAGGCCTCGGCCACGCGGTCCCAGTCGTCGTCCGAGCCGCCGAACTGCTCGGCGCACCAGCTCGGGCGCACCTCCTCGGGCACCTCGGCCAGCTGCGCCGCCTGGTGCAGCTTGTTCCACTCGATCTGGTAGGCGACCAGGGTGGGGATCAGGTCGTCGAGGTCCGAGGACGAGGCGATCAGCACGGCGAGCATGCCCTCGCCGTTGTCGTGCCAGCGCCGGCGCCGCGCGGGCGCCTCGACCGTCTCCCAGGCGTTCAGGTCGCCCAGGCCGGCCCGTTGGAAGGCCTTGGCCTCCTGGCCGAGCACGATCAGCCGGGCCCGCGAGATGGTCCCCGGCAGGCGGTTCAGCGCGTACAGGAACGCGCCCAGGTCCAACGCGTCCGACGCGGCACCGGCATGCAGGCTGGACTCCATCGCCCGGTGGGAGGACTCGAGCACGCGCAGCAGCGTCTCGCCGGAGGAGCGCAGGAGCGTCGAGTAGGTGCGGTGGTAGAGCTCGACCTCGTCGGAGACGCGCTCGGCCAGATCGGTGGGTCGCAGTCGGGGGATCGCCATTGCAGGACATATTGCACCCCGGGGCGCCTCACCGGATCTTCACCTGGACGCTTTGGGTCGGTCCGACACTGTGTCCAGGGCCACCGCGCGAACTCTGGCCTGCAGTCCAAAGCCATCCAGAGCAGGGGACTTCATCATGCTGCGCATGACCGCATCCATCGCCGCCGCCAACCGCCTGGTGCTCGTCGGCCCCGCCCGCGCCGCGCGCGGTCGGGACAGCGCATCGGTCCGCCGCTACCGCCTCGCCCGCCTTCGTGTCGAGGGCACACGCAAGGCCGGCGACTCGCGCTACGCGCACCTGAAGCGCATCTACGACTGATCCGCTGATCTCGCCTTGAGATGGCGCGCGTAGACTCCGCGCCATCATGGAGCAGAGTTCCTCATCGTCATCGTCGTTCCTGAAGCGCGTCCTTGCCGTCATCGTCATCGCGATCGCCGCGTGGCTGCTGATCAAGGTCGTCATCGGGGCCGTCGTCGCCATCGCCTGGATCGCCGCGGTCATCCTCGCGATCGTCGGCGTGGTCTGGGCCATCCGGCAGTTCTGACCGCGCCGTGGCCGGCGGCGCCTTCGTCTTCCTCGCGCTCTGCTGCGGCCTGGCCGGCGGCTGGATCGGCCGCTTCAAGGGATCGTCGTTCTTCGTCTGGTTCCTGATCTGCCTGATCCCGCCGTTCATCGGGCTGATCGCCGTCGTGCTCTACCGCTTCGACAACGCCGAGCCGGACGCCCAGTGCCCCACGTGCGGCAAGCGCGTGAAGTTCTACGACGCGATCTGCACGCGGTGCGGAACCGAGCTCGACCCGGGATACACTGAGCAGTCCGCGCCGGTCGCCGAGCGACCGGCCTGAATCCCGAGTTGGCAGGAAGCAGGAAGGAGGGTTTGCGCATGCGTGCGGTCGATGCCGTCATGGAGTGCCTGAAGGCGGAGGGTGTGGACGTCGTATTCGGCTACCCCGGCGGCGCCAACCTTCCCACCTACGACGCGTTCGTCGACGCGGGCATCAAGCACGTCCTGGTCCGCCACGAGCAGGGCGGCGGCCACGCGGCCGAGGGCTACGCCCGCGCCACCGGCAAGGTCGGCGTCGCGCTGGGCACGTCCGGCCCGGGCGCCACGAACCTGGTCACCGCGATCACCGACGCGATGATGGACTCCACGCCGGTGGTCTTCCTGACCGGCCAGGTGCGCACCGACCTGCTGGGCACCGACGGCTTCCAGGAAGCCGACATGCTCGGCATCACGATGCCGATCGTGAAGCACAGCTTCATGATCCAGCACCCCAACGAGATCCCGCGGGCGATCCACGAGGCCTTCCACATCGCCCGCACCGGCCGCCCCGGCCCGGTGGTCATCGACATCCCGACCGACCTGTCGCGGGCCGAGATCGACTACGAGCCGGTCACCGACGTGCAGCTGCCCGGCTACCAGCCGACGTTCGACGGCAACCAGAAGCAGATCCGCCAGGCCGCCAAGGCGCTGGCCAGCGCCCGGCGCCCGGTCATCTACGCCGGCGGCGGCGTCGTGAACGCCAACGCGTCGGAGGAGCTGACCGCGTTGGTGCGGGCCGACCGCTTCCCGATCACCTGCACGCTGATGGGCCTGGGCGCGTACCCCGCACCGGACCCGCAGTGGCTGGGGATGCTGGGCATGCACGGCACGCGCACGGCCAACTACGCCATCGACGAGGCCGACCTGGTCTGCTGCATCGGCGCCCGCTTCGACGACCGCGTCACCGGCAAGCTCAGCGAGTTCGCCCCGCGCGCGAAGTTCATCCACATCGACGTCGATCCGGCCGAGATCTCCAAGAACGTGCCGGCGCACATCCCGATCGTCGGCGACGCGAAGAACGTGCTGACCAAGCTGGTGGCCGAGTACCGCTCGCTGGAGCCGGATCCCCGGCGCCTGGAGGAGTGGTGGCAGCGCATCGACGCGTGGCAGGAGCGCCACCCGCTGCGCTACGACGACAGCACCGACGACGAGATCAAGCCGCAGTTCATGATCCAGGCGCTGTACGAGGCGACCGGCGGCGACGCGATCGTCGTCTCCGACGTCGGTCAGCACCAGATGTGGACGGCGCAGTACTACGACTTCGACAAGCCGCGCCGCTGGATCAACTCCGGCGGCCTGGGCACCATGGGCTACGGCCTGCCCGCGGCGATGGGCGCGGCCGTCGGCCAGCCCGACGCGACCGTGGTCTGCATCACCGGCGATGGCGGCGTGCAGATGAACGCCCAGGAGCTGGCCACCTGCGCGCAGAACGGCATCCCGATCAAGGTCTTCATCATGAACAACGGCTACCTGGGCATGGTCCGCCAGTGGCAGGAGCTGTTCTGGGATCGCCGCTACAGCCACGTCGACATGGGCGAGTTCCCCGACTTCGTCAAGCTCGCCGAGGCCTACGGGGCCACGGGCCTGCGTCTGACCGACAAGGGCACGCTGGTCGAGGACATGAAGGCCGCGCTGGCCATCGACGGCCCGGTGGTCGTCGACGTGCGCGTGACCAAGGAAGAGAACGTGTTCCCGATGATCGCGCCGGGCGCCGCCGCGCGCGAGATGGTGGGGTGAGCAGGGTCATGGGCGAGCCGGGAACCAAGGAGCTGCTGAGCCTCGAGGACCTGGAGGCGTCGGTCGCGATGCGCTCCGGGCGCAAGCACACGCTGTCGATCCTCGTGGAGAACAAGCCGGGCGTGCTGACGCGCATCGCCGGCCTGTTCGCGCGCCGCGGCTTCAACATCGACACGCTGACCGTCGGCCCGACCGACGACGCGCGCATCTCGCGCATCACGCTGACGCTCGATGGCGCGGTCCACCCGATCGATCAGGTCACCAAGCAGCTGCACAAGCTGATCAACGTGCTGAAGATCCGCGACCTCGATCCGGCCGACACGGTCGCCCGCGAGCTCGTGCTCTTCAAGGTCTCCGCCGACGGCGCTCAACGCGCCGAGGTCATGCAGATCTGCGAGATCTTCCGCGGCAAGGTCGTCGACGTGACCAAGCGCTCGCTGACCATCGAGGTCACGGGCACGACGGACAAGATCGAGGCCTTCGAGCGGATGGTCCGCCCGTTCGGCCTGGTCGAGATGATGCGCACCGGCGAGATCGCCATCGCCCGAGGGCGCGGCGAGACCTGAGAGAGAACGCAAGGGGGGCCCGCCTCCCCGCGGCAGCGGCTACCGCGCCCTCCTTGCGGCTCGTGGGCCGCGGTCGGCACCCCGAGCCAGCCACACGGTCGCGCCGAGCGACACGAGGCAGGCCACAGATAGCGCGGTGAAGCCGGACTCGAACGAGCCCGTGGCGTCCTTGACGGCCCCGAGCACGTAGACGAACGTGAAGCCGCCGATGTTGGCGAAGAAGTTGCCGAAGCCGCTGACCAGGCCGGCAGAGCGCAGGCCGAACATCTCGACGGGCACGGCGAACAGCGGGCCGAAGTAGAGCTGCATCACGGTCGCGTTGACGGCGATGACGGCCAGCAGCAGGCCGATGCCGTGCACCCGCGGCAGCAGCAGGGTGGTGGCGGCGAGCACGATCATGGCGCCGCCGATCACCGCCAGCGGGCGCCCGAGCCGATCGGACAGGTAGCCGCCCAGGAAGTTCGACGGGGCGGTCAGCGCCGCGCTCATGGCCACGACCGCCCCGGCCGTCTGCAGCGAGTAGCCGCGCTCGTCGACGATGAACGTGGGCAGCCACACGTTGACGCCGAAGACGACGGCCAGGCGCACGTACTGGATCACCGCCAGCGCCCACATGGCGTGCTCGCGCAGGACCTGCAGCGCCTCGCGCAGCGGCACGTGCGGCGGCCGCGGCGCCGGCGGACGGTTGCGGGTGCGCAGCCAGAACAGCGTCAGCACGATCAGCCCGATGCCCGAGAAGCAGGCGAACAGGCCGCGCCAGCCCAGCGTGGGCTCCAGCAGCGGCCCGAGCAGGCTCAGGAAGATGTTGCTGGAGAAGCCGCCGGCGATGAACAGCCCCAACGCGGTCGCCCGCCGCTGCGGCCGGAACAGCGCCGTGATCAGGAGCATTCCGGGCGCGAACACCAGCGAGCGGAAGAAGCCCGACAGCGCCTGGTTGGCCACCAGCAGCCCGTAGCTGTCCAGCAGCGAGAAGCTCAGCGCCAGCAGGTTGACGCCGAGCAGGCCGATCATGAACAGCCGGCGCGGGCCGAACCGGTCGGCGAGCAGCCCGGCCGGGATCTGCATGCAGGCGTAGACGAAGATCGAGGCGGCATCCAGCGCGCCGGCCTGCGTGAAGCTGATGCCCAGATCGGAGCGGATCAGCGGCAGGAACAGCGCGACGCCGCCGATCACCAGCGCCTGAGAGCTCTGGGCCAGCACGACGAGCGCGATGTCGGGGACGTTCGAGCGGCGCATGCGGCGCGCAACTATCCTCGATTCGTGCCCGTCGACACCCTGTCGCCCGATCGGTTCGCGCTCTCCACGCGCGACCGCGGACGGCTGGAGAAGCACATCGCGCGGGCGTTGCGCCGGGCCCGCTCGCACGGCGCCGCCCTGGCCGCGATCACCGTGCGCCTGGACGCCGGCGTCGATCCCGCCGCCGTCGTCTTCGCCTCACGCGCCGGCGACGAGCCCGCCTTCGTCTTCGAGCAGCCCGACCGCGACGGCAGCGCGCTGGCCGCCTTGGGCTGCGTGCGCGAGCTGCGCGCGGACGGACCCGATCGCTTCACGCGCGTGGCGGCCGAGTGGCGCGCGCTGATCGCCGACGCGGTGCTCGACGCGCCCGACGGGCCGCCCGGCACGGGCCCCGTGGCCGTCGGCGGCTTCGCTTTCGCCGACGGGGGCGCCGCGGCGCCGCACTGGGCCGGCTTCCCACCCGCGTCGCTGCAGATCCCGGAGGTCTCCCTGCACCGCCGCGCGGGCGAGGTGCGCATGACGCTGTGCGCGCTGGCCACGCCCGACGTGACCGCGCACGACCTGCTGGCCCGGCTGGACGCGCGGCTGGCCGCGCTGCGCCAGGTGCCGCTGCCGCTGCTGGACCCCGAGCCGGCCGGCCGCGTGCAGGTCGCCTCGACGATGCCGCCCGAGCACTACGAGGCGGCGGTCGCGCGCGCGGTCGAGCACATCCGGGCGGGGGAGCTGGCCAAGATCGTCCTGGCCCGGGAGGTGGCCGTGCACGCGCCCGCGCCGCACGACGTGGCCGCCATCCACGGGATCCTGCGCGACGCGTTCCCCTCCTGCTTCGTCTTCGCGGTCAGCCGGGGCGACGCGTCGTTCATCGCGGCCAGCCCCGAGCTGCTGATGCGCCGCGACGGCCTGCGCGTGTCGACGCTCGGCCTGGCCGGCTCGACGCGCCGCTCGGCCGATCCGGCCGTCGACGACCATCTCGGCGAGCAGCTGCTGCGCTCCGACAAGGACCGCGAGGAGCACGCGATCGTCGTGCGGCGCATCGAGCGCTCGCTGCGCCCGCACGCGCTGTGGGTGACCGCCGCGCCCGAGCCGGTCGTCGTGCAGATGGCCAACATCCAGCACCTGGCCACGCCGATCCGGGCCCAGCTCGGCCACCCGGTCAGCGCGCTCGAGCTGGCCGGCGCGCTGCACCCGACCCCGGCGGTGGGCGGCGAGCCGCTGGCCGTGGCGGGCCCGCTGATCCCCGCGCTGGAGGGCCTGGATCGCGGCTGGTACGCGGGACCGGTGGGCTGGGCCGACGCGCACGAGGACGGCGAGTTCTGCGTGGCGCTGCGCAGCGCGCTGGTCCGCGGCCCGCTGGCCCGGTGCTTCGCCGGCGTGGGCGTGGTCGCCGACTCCGATCCGGCCGCCGAGCTGGCCGAGACCGAGACCAAGCTGCAGGCGCTGCTTCCGGTTCTCGCCCTGTGAGCGGAGGGGCTACCCGCACCCCCGGTTGACCGGGTGGCCGCCTTCCCGGTCGCGGCGACCGCGCGTAGCGTCGTCGCCATGCTCCGTCCAGCCCTCACGCTCCTGTCCGCCGGCCTGCTCTCCGCCATGGTGGTGACCGGTTGCGGGGTGCGCTTCGACGACGGCCCGAGCGTCAGCGAGACGCGGGCCGTGCCGGCCTTCGAGCGCGTCAGCGTGCAGGGCTCGGCCGACGTCCACGTGCGCCTCGGCGACCGCGCCGGCGTCGTCGTGCGCGGCGGCCAGGACGCCGTGGACGACGTGCGCACCGAGGTGCGCGACGGCACGCTGGTCATCGGGCGCGACGATCACCACACGGTCAGCTTCGGCGGCCACGAGCTGCGCGTGGACGTCGTCGTGCCGCGCCTGACCTCGGGCGAGGTGCGCGGCTCGGGCGATCTGGATCTCGAGCTCGGCGAGCGCGCGGTGCCGGCGTTGGACCTGTCGATCCAGGGCTCGGGCGACGTCGAGGCGCACGGCCGCGTCCAGACGCTGCACGCCACGGTCAACGGCTCCGGCGATCTGGATCTCGAGGACCTGCGCGCGGCCGAGGCGGCCGTGTCGATCCAGGGCAGCGGTGACGCCGGCGTGTCGGTCGACCGCGCGCTCCAGGCCACGATCGACGGCAGCGGCGACATCGACTACGCGGGCGACCCCGAGGTGCGCTCGACGCTCAACGGCTCGGGCGACCTGAGCCGCAGCGACTGACCGTCACAGCGCGGCGGCCACCGCGTCCCACACGCGGCGGTGCAGCGCGACGTTCTCGCTGCGCACGGTGCGCACGTGCAGCAGGCGGGCGGTCGCGGCCGGCGCGGCGACGGCGTCGCGCAGCGCGCAGACGGTGGCCACCGGGGCGTACTCCAGCCCGTAGAGCGCGGCGATCCGCTCGGGGTCCAGGCCGGTCGGCGTGGCCACGTGGCGCTCGTACACGTCGGCCTGCCCGGGGCTGCCGACGGGGAGGAAGTCGAAGATGCCGCCGCCCGCGTTGTCGATCAGCACGATCGTCAGCGGCGCGCCGCCACGGGTCAGGGCGAGCAGGGCGCTGTGGTCGTAGGCCAGCGCGACGTCGCCGATCAGCAGCGTCGTCGGCGGGCCGCTCGCGGCGACGCCCAGCGCGCTGGCCACCGTCCCGTCGATCCCGTTGGCGCCGCGGTTGCAGAGCACGCGCGGGGCGTCCTCGCGCGCGGCCGTGAACGTCTCCAGGTCACGCACGGGCATCGAGGAGGCGACGAACAGGACGGCGCCGGCGGGCAGCGCCGCGGCCAGGGTGCGGGCCACGAGCGGCTCGTTGAGGGCCTCGCCCCCGAGCGTCGCGCCGATCGCCTCGGCGGCCACCGCGTCGGCGGCGCGCCAGCTGTCCAGCCACGGCCCGCCCTCCCGTCCGAGCCCGCGCTCGGCCAGGTCGGCCGCCGCGTGCAGCAGCGACGCGCCCGGGTCGCCGGTCAGCGAGGCGTGCAGCGTCCCCTCCGGGTCGTGCCACACCGCCTCCGGATCGAAGGCCAGCTGCGGGATCGACGGATCGAGCGCGGCCAGCCAGCCGCGCAGCGGCTTGGAGGTCGGCAGATCGCCCACGCGCAGCACCAGGTCCGGCGTCTGCGCGGCGGCGAAGCGCCCGTCGCGCAGCAGCGCGTCGTAGTGGGCGATCGCGTTGGGCGAGCGGCGCGCGCCCGACAGCGTGTCGGCCAGCAGCGGCGCGCCGGCCGCGTCGGCGAACGCCTCGATCACGTCGGGCAGGTGCGGGTCGCGCTCGCTGCGCCCCGCCACCACGAGGACGCGCGCGTGGTCGATCACCGCGGCGGTCAGCGTGCCGGCGCTGGACGCGGGCGCCGCCGCCGGCCGGGCCAGCCAGGGCGCGCCGCCGGGGCGGCCGGGCTGCGGATCGTCCTCCAGCGGGGCGACGGGCACGAGCGGCTCGCGCAGCGGCACGTCGACGTGGACGGGGCCGGGCCGCCCGGCGGCGCCGCTGGTCGCCCACACGGCCCGGCAGGCCAGCGTGCGGGCGAAGCGCACCGACGCGGGCGTCGCCTCGTGCAGCCCGAGATCGACGTACCAGCGCACCGCGCTGCCGTAGAGCTTGACCTGATCGACGGTCTGGCCGGCGCCGACGTCGCGCAGCTCGGGCGGGCGGTCGGCGGTCAGCACGAGCAGCGGCACCCCGGCCTCGTGGGCCTCGATCACCGCGGGCAGGTACTCCGCCGCGGCGGTGCCCGACGTGCAGGCGATGACCACCGGCCGGCGCGTGGCCTTGGCGATCCCCAGCGCGAAGAACCCCGCCGCGCGCTCGTCGACCTGCGAGTGCGCGCGCAGGCCGGCGGCGCGGGCCAGCGCCAGCACGACCGGGGTCGAGCGCGAGCCCGGGGAGGTGACGGCGTCGGTCACGCCGCAGCGGACGAGCTCGTCGACGAAGGCGCGCAGGAGCAGGTGGCTGTCGGCACGGGCGGACATGGCGGCGACCAGGACTGTAATCGTGTGCTCATGGCCGACCCGCTCGTGCTCTTGCATGGCTTCACGCAGACCTCCGCGGCGTGGGCCGCCACGCGGACCCGGCTGGCCGAATGGGCGCCCGACCTGGAGACGATCGCGCCGGACCTGCGCGGCCACGGCGCCAACGCGGCCGCGCGGCCGATCGACACCGACCAGCTGGTGGCCGACGTGCTCGCGCTGACCCCGGGGCGCTTCGCGCTGGCCGGCTACTCGATGGGCGGGCGGCTGGCGCTGCACGTCGCGCTGGCCGCGCCGCAGCGCATCCGCCGCCTGATCCTCATCTCCACCACCGCGGGCATCCGCAACCCCGAGAAGGCGGCCGCCCGGCGGGCCGACGACGAGGCGCTGGCCGACGACCTCGAGCGCGACGGGATCGAGGCGTTCGCCGACCGCTGGGGCGCGCTGCCGCTGTGGGCCACCCAGGGCGACGCGGCGCGCGCCGCGGCGCGGGCCGAGCGGCTGACCCAGGACCCGGCCGGGCTGGCCGCCTCGCTGCGCGGCTTCGGCACCGGTGCGATGCCCCACGTGTGGGAGCGGCTGGCGCACCTCAACCTGCCGGTGACGATCGTCGTGGGGTCCGAGGACGAGCGCTACCGCGAGATCGCCCGGCGCCTGCACACGCGCATGCCCTGGGCCAAGGTGGTGGTGATCGCCGGCGTCGGGCACGCTCTCCCGCTGGAGGCACCGGGCGCGCTGGCCCGGGCGCTGCGCCCTTGATGCGCAACGGCGCGGTCTCCTTCTGGTACGACCAGATCGGCCTGCCGACGCGCCGCGCGCCGCTGCCCGACGACCGCCGGGCCGACGTGTGCATCGTCGGTGCCGGCTTCACCGGGCTGTGGAGCGCCTACTACCTCAAGCGCGCCCAGCCCGACCTCGACATCGTCGTGCTCGAGCGCGAGTTCGCCGGGTTCGGCGCGTCGGGGCGCAACGGCGGCTGGCTCAGCGACCACCACAACGGTCCGGCCGATCGGCTCTCCCGCGACGCGCTGCGGGGCGCGATCGACGAGGTGATCGCCGTCTGCGCGCGGGAGGGGATCGACGCGGACATCGTCAAGGCGGGTGAGCTGAAGGTGGCCCGCAGCGCCGCCCAGGTCGCTCGTCTGGAGGCGGAGCTGGCCGAGCCGGGCCACGACCTGCTGCCGTTGGACCGGGCCGCGCTGGAGGCGCGCATCCGGGTCGACGGGGCGCAGGCCGGCGCCTGGAACCCGCACTGCGCCCGGGTCCAGCCGGCCAAGCTGGTCCGGGGCCTGGCCGCCGCCGTGGAGCGCCTCGGCGTGACGATCCACGAGTCCACGCCGGTCACGTCGGTCGCCGCGGGGGCCGCGACCACGCCGCGCGGGCGGGTCCAGGCCGCCACGGTGCTCGTCTGCCTGGAGGGGTTCACCGCGTCGTTGGCCGGCCACCAGCGCGACTGGCTGCCGCTCAACTCGGCCATCGTCGTCACCGCGCCGCTGCCCGAGGACGTGTGGGACCAGATCGGCTGGGCCCAACCCGCCGTGCTCGGCGACGAGGCCCACGCCTACATCTACGCGCAGCGCACCGCCGACGGGCGGATCGCCTTCGGTGGCCGGGGCGTGCCCTACCGCTTCGGCTCGCGCACCGACCACAACGGGCAGACCCAGGCGGCCACCGCGCGCCAGCTGATCGAGCTCCTGCACGACTTCTTCCCGGCGGCGACCCCGGTGCCGATCGACCACGCCTGGTGCGGCGTGCTCGGCGTTCCGCGTGACTGGTCGCCGACCGTGCGGCTGGATCGGGCGACCGGTCTGGGGATCGCCGGCGGGTACGTCGGCAACGGCGTCTCGACGACGAACCTGGCCGGGCGCACGCTGGCCGACCTGGTCCTGGAGCGCGACAGCGAGCGGACGGCGCTGCCCTGGGTCGGGCGCACCGCGCGGCGTTGGGAGCCCGAACCGCTGCGCTGGCTGGGGGCGCACCTGGTCTACGGGCTGTACCGGGCCGCCGACCGCCGCGAATCGGCTCGCGCGAGCGGGCGGGACAGCCGTCTGGCCCGGTTGGCCGACCTGGTGTCGGGAAGATGAGCGCAGGCTCCGACGACCTGTCCGTATGTCGAACGACGTTCGAACGGGCATGATCTGCACATGAGCGCCACCGAGCAGGTCACCTTCGGCAACGTCGTGGCCGGCCAGACCGTCACCGCGGTCGCCGGGGCGCTCGAGGACGTGATCAACCCGGCCACCGAGGCGGTGATCGCGCGGGTGCCCCTGGGCGGCGTCGACGACGTCGCCCGCGCCGTCGCCGCCACATCCGCCGCCGCGCGTGACTGGGGCCGCACGACCCCCGCGGATCGCGCCGCCGCGCTGCTCGCGCTGGCCGACCTGCTGGACGCGCACGCCGACGAGCTGACCGACCTGGAGGCCCGCAACGCCGGCAAGCCGCGCGCCGCGGCGGCCGAGGAGATCCCCGCCTGCTCGGACCACCTGCGCTTCTTCGCCGGTGCCGCGCGCGTGCTCGAGGGCAAGGCGGCGGGCGAGTACCTCGACGGCTACACGTCGATGGTGCGCCGCGAGCCGCTGGGCGTCGTCGGGCAGATCACCCCGTGGAACTACCCGCTGGCCATGGCCATCTGGAAGATCGGCCCGGCGCTGGCCGCCGGCAACACGATCGTGCTCAAGCCGTCGGAGCTGACCCCGCTGAGCACGATCCGCCTGGCCGAGCTGGCCGCGCAGGTGCTGCCCGCGGGCGTCCTCAACGTCGTCACCGGGCACGGCGATCCGGTCGGCACGAGCCTGGTCAGGGATCCGGCGATCCGGATGATCTCGCTGACCGGGTCGGTGGGCACCGGCCAGGCGATCGCTCGCGCGGCCGCCGACACGCTGGCCCGCGTGCACCTCGAGCTGGGCGGCAAGGCCCCGGTCGTCGTGCTCGACGACGCCGACCTCGACGCGGTGGCGGCCAACCTGCGCGTCTCCTCGTTCTTCAACGCCGGCCAGGACTGCACCGCCGCCTGCCGGGTGATCGCCACCGACGGCGCCTACGACGGGCTGCTCGAGCGCCTGGTGCCCGCGGTCGAGTCGCTCGTCGTGGGCGACCCGTTCGCCGACGACGTCGAGCTCGGTCCGGTCATCTCCGCCCGCCAGCGCGCGCGCGTGCTCGGCTTCGTGGAGCGCGCCGCCGCGGCGGGCGCGCAGGTGCTGACCGGTGGCCAGGCCACCGGCGAGCGCGGGTTCTTCGTGCAGCCGACGGTCGTCGCCGGCCCCGCGCAGGACAGCGAGATCGTCCAGCGCGAGGTGTTCGGCCCCGTCGTCTCGGTGCAGCGCGCCGCCGACGCCGACCAGGCGCTGGCCTGGGCCAACGACTGCGTCTACGGCCTGTCGTCGTCGATCTGGACGCAGGACGTCACCCAGGCGCTGCGCTTCACGCGCGAGCTGAACTTCGGCTGCGTCTGGGTCAACGACCACATCCCGTTCCTGTCGGAGATGCCGCACGGCGGCTTCGGGCAGTCCGGGTACGGCAAGGACCTGTCGGCGTACTCGCTGGAGGAGTACACCCGCGTCAAGCACGTCATGTTCAACCTGGGGGAGTCATGACCACCACCGCCACGTCGATCTCCCGCGAGCGCATCGCGGAGCTGACCGAGCGCGAGGCCAAGCAGCTGGACGAGCGCACGCCGGGCTCGGGGCGCATGTACGAGCGCGCGCGCCAGCCGCTGGCCGCCGGGGTGGCCTCCAACTACCAGGTGCGCGATCCCTGGCCGATCTACCTGGAGCGCGGCGACGGCCCGAAGGTGTGGGACGTCGACGGCAACGAGCTGTGGGACTTCCACAACGGCTTCGGCTCGATGGTCCAGGGCCACGCGCACCCGGCGATCGGCGCGGCGGTCAACGCCCGCTACGCCCAGGGCACGCACTTCGCCGCGCCGACCGAGGACGCCATCGTCGTGGCCGAGGAGCTCGTGCGCCGTTTCGAGCTTCCGCGCTGGCGCTACACGAACTCCGGCTCGGAGTCGACGATGGACGCGATCCGCATCGCCCGCGCCCTGACCGGCCGCGACGACGTCCTGAAGATCTTCGGCAGCTACCACGGCCACCACGACACGGTGATGGTCTCGATCGGCGTCGAGTACGACAAGATCGGCGACCACGACCACCCGGTGTCGCTGCCCTACGGCGGCGGCATCCCGCAGTCGACCGTCGACCACGTCTTCGCCGTCCACTTCAACGACGCCGAGTCGATGGAGCGCCGGATCGTCGAGCTCGATCGCCAGGGCCGCAAGCCGGCCTGCGTGATCATGGAGGCGGCGATGATGAACCTCGGGGTCGTGCTGCCCGAGGACGGCTACCTGCAGGCCGTGCGCGACATCACCGCCAAGCACGGCATCGTGTTGATCTTCGACGAGGTCAAGACCGGCCTGTGCATCGCCGCGGGCGGTGCCGTCGAGCGCTTCGGCGTCGTGCCCGACATGGTCACGCTGGCCAAGTCCCTGGGCGGCGGGCTGCCCACCGGCGCGATCGGCATGACCGAGGAGGTCGCCGCGATCGTCGAGGACGGGACCGTCTACCAGGTGGGCACCTACAACGGGAACCCGCTGGGCATGGCCAGCGCACGCGCCAGCCTGCTCGAGGTGCTGACCCCCGGGGCCTACGCCCACCTCGACCACCTCAACGACCGGATCGTCGGCGGGTGCCAGGCGGTCGTCGACGAGTTCGAGCTGCCCGGCTACGCGGTCGGCGTCGGCTCCAAGGGCTGCGTGACCTTCGCCCCGGTGAAGGTCATCGACTACGAGACGTTCAAGGAGCACCAGGACGCCGAGCTGGCGGATCTGGCCTGGCTCTACAACGCCAACCGCGGCATCTTCATGACGCCGGGACGCGAGGAGGAGTGGACGCTGTCGGTGACGCATACCGACGAAGCGATCGACGCCTACGTCAGCGTGTTCCGGGAGATGGCCGCCGACCTGCGAGCGTGAGGAACCACCACCGATGAGCCACCAGCTGCTTCAGGACAACGCGCGCGAGCATCTGCTCCTGCACTTCACCAACCACTCGGCCGCCTACGCCGACGACCGCGACCTGCTGGTCATCGAGCGCGGCGAGGGCCCGTACGTGTTCGACACCAAGGGCAACCGCTACGTCGACGCGCTGTCGTCGCTGTTCTGCGCCCAGATCGGCTACTCGTTCGGCGAGGAGATGACGTCGGTCATCGCCGCCCAGATGCAGGCGCTGCCGTTCAACACGAACTGGGCCACCGCGCACCCGCCGGCCATCGAGCTGGCCGACGCGCTGGCCGAGCGCATGCCCGGCCACCTCAACCACGTGTTCTTCACCAACGGCGGCTCGGAGTCCGTCGAGGCGGCCTGGAAGATCGCCCGTGAGCACTTCGTGGCCATCGGCCAGCCGCAGCGCACGAAGGCGATCGCCCGCCGCAACGCCTACCACGGCGTGACGCTGGGCGCGCTGTCCTTCACCGGAGTGCCCGCCTTCAAGGAGCTCTTCGGTCCGTCGCCCGTGGACGTCACCCACGTGGCCAACACGAACGCGTTCCGCGCGCCGGACGGCAACGACCCCGAGGCGTTCTGCGCCCGGCTGCTGGGCGAGCTGCGCGCCACGATCGACGAGCTCGGCGCCGAGAACGTCGCGGTGATCATCGCCGAGCCGGTCCAGAACGCCGGCGGCTGCCTGACCGCGCCCGCGGGCTACTGGCAGGGGCTGCGCGACATCGCCGACGAGATCGGTGCGCTGCTGGTCTCCGACGAGGTCATCTGCGGCTTCGGGCGCCTGGGCGAGTGGCTGGGCATCGAGCGCGAGGGCGTCGTGCCCGACATGGCCACGACGGCCAAGGGCATCACGTCGGCCTACCTGCCGATGGGCGCCGTCATGGTCAGCGACGACGTGGCCGAGTCGCTGCACGGGTCCAACAGCGCGCTGCGCCACGGCATCACGTTCGCCGGTCACCCGGTGTGCGCCGCGGTCGCGCTGCGCAACATCGAGATCTTCGAGCGCGAGGGCCTGCTGCAGAACGTCTACGCGCTGGAGGGCCACCTCGAGGACCAGCTGGCCGGCCTGCGGTCGCTGCCGATCGTCGGCGACACGCGTGGCCGGGGCTTCTTCTGGGCCATCGAGCTGGTCGGCGACGAGGCCAACCGCACGTTCACCAAGGAGGAGCGCGACCGGCTGCTGCGCGGGTTCCTGCCCAAGCGGCTGCTCGAGGCGGGCGTGATCGCCCGCTGCGACGACCGCGGTGACTCGGTGCTGCAGATCGCCCCGCCGCTGATCGCCGACGTGGCGCTGCTCGACGACATCGTCGGGCGCCTGGGCGAGGTGCTGGCCGACGCTGGGGCGTACATGGGCGTGGGCGTCTGAGCCCGTCGGCGATCGTCGTCGGCGCCGGGATCTGCGGTCTCGGCGCTGCGTACGAGCTCTCGCGCCGGGGTGTCGACGTCACGGTGCTCGAGCGGGAGGCGATCGGGGCCGAGCAGTCCGCGGGCCTGGCCCGGATCTTCCGCATCGCCCACATGACCCCGCGCCTGGGCGAGCTGGCCTTCACCGCCCGTGACGGCTGGCGCCGCTGGGAGGCGGAGCTCGGTGCCGGGCGGCTGCTGGGGGAGGAGGGGCTCGTGCTCGCCGGGCCGGAGTCGGCCGACCGGCGGGCGGTGGCGATGGACGCCGTGGGCGCGCCCTGGGAGCCGCTGACCGGCGCACAGATCGCGCAGCGCGTCCCGATCATGGGCGACGCGCACGGGTACGCGTCTGGACTGCTCGATCCGCTGGCCGGCGGGATCCGCGTGCGCCGCACGCTGCAGGCCCTGGCGTCGCGGGTGGACGTGCGGATCGCGGACGTGCGCTCGGTCTCCGCCGACGGCGCCGTCGTCCTGGCTGACGGCTCGTCGCTGAGCGCGGACTGGGTGGTGGTGTGCGCCGGCGTCGACACGCAGCCGCTCGCACTGACCGTGGGCATCGACATGGAGCTGCGCTTCTTCCACCACGTGCGCCTCACCTACACCGGCCCGAACGTGCTCCCGTCGGCCTGCGTGATCGTGGGCGGCAACGGCTACGGCCTGCCGCTGGGCACGACGGGCCGGTTCGCCATGGGCCTGGAGTACTCCACGCAGCACGTCCCGATCGAGGCGATGTCGATGGACGAGTACATCCCGGGCGTCTACGCCCAGCACGCCGAGTGGATCCCACAGCACCTGCCTGGCCTGGATCCGACCCCGGTCGACGAGATCCGCTGCGTGTCGGTGAAGGCGCCCTACCTGGACGCCGACGACGACGGGTTCGCCGCGCGCCGGGCCGGCCGGGTGATCGCCTTCTCGGGGTCGAACCTCATGAAGTTCGGACCGTTGATCGGCGAACGCCTCGCCTCGACGGTCCTCGACTACGAGGCCGAGTCGGTCCATCCGGACCTCGCTGGCTGAACGACGAACGATCGCTCTCGCTGAGCGGGAGCGAGAAACGACTCGCGCCTGTGTGGCGCTCAGCGCGACTGAATGACGGTTCGGCGCCCGGGCGCGGGAGCGAGGCGCAATGTGACGTGCGAATGGCGTCGCCGAACACCCCCGTGCTGCTTTCGGTGCCCGTCGTTCGCCTGCCCCCGCGCTGACGCGGACGGCAGGCGTCAGACTACGCCGCGTGGAGCGCGCGACCGTGGCCGACATCCAGCCGGAGATGACCGTCCGCCAGGCGCTGGCGCTGCCGGTGATGCGCCGCGGCATGCCGCAGGTGCTGGCCGGCCACGACCGGCTCGACCGGCCGATCCGCTGGGTCCACGCCGGCGAGGTGGCGAACATCGCGTCGCTGCTGATCGGCGGCGAGATGCTCCTGACCACGGGCATGGCGATCGGCACGAAGGCGGGCGAGCAGCGCCGCTACGTCGACGGCCTGGCCGAGCAGCAGGTCGCCGCGCTGGTGATCGAGCTGGGGACCGCGTTCTCGGAGATGCCGGGCCCGATCCTCGACGCCGCCCGGCGCAACCACCTGCCGCTCGTCGCGCTGCACCGCGAGATCGCCTTCGTCACGGTGACCGAGGCGGTGCACACCGAGATCGTCTCCTCGCACTACGCGCTGCTGCGTCGCGGCGAGCAGATCCAGCGGCGCCTGACCGGGCTGATGCTCGACGGCCAGGGCATCCCCGAGGTGCTGGCCGCGCTGGCCGCCACGCTGCACGCGCCGGTGTTCCTGGAGGGCCCGGGTGGGCGGCTGCTGTCGCACGCGCCGGCGCCGGACGCCGATCTGGATGCCTTGGACGTGTGGGAGACCAGCCGCCGCGCGCCCGACGGGCCGACGGTCCGGGCCGGCGCGGTGCGCATGGGCGCCCACCAGTCCGACGGCCGCCTGATCGTCGGCGACCTGCGCCCGCCCTTCGACGCGCTGGCCGGGGTGGTCGTCGACCACGCCGCCGACATCGTCGCGCTGGCGCTGCTGCGCGCCCGCCAGGAGGAGGAGCTCGTCGCGCGCGAGCGCGGCTCGTTCCTGGCCAACCTGGCCGACGGGCGGATCGAGGCCGATCACGTCGCCCGCGCCGCCGTCGCCGCTGGGCTGGAGACCGCGCCCGACCTGCTGTTGCCCGTGGCCGCCGAGCTGCGGGCCGGCCTCACCGCCGCGCCCGCCGAGTGGTCGACCGCGCTGCGCGACGCGCGCCAGCGCATGGCCGACCGCGGGCTGCAGGCGGTGGTCGGGCGGCGCACGACGACGAGCACGGTGCTGGCCGTCATCGCGCTGCGGGATGCCGAGCAGCGCGGGCCGGCCGCCGACGACGCCGCGCAGGCGCTGCGCGCCGCCTTCGGCCGGCGCCTGGGCGCGGGCACGGTCACGCTCGCCGTGGGCCGCACGGTGCCCCCGGCCGCCGCCGGCGCCGAGCTGCGCCTGGCCGAGGAGAGCGCGGCCAGCGCCGTGGGGCTGCCCGAGCGCCCCTGGCACGACGTGCCCGCGCTGGAGCTGCGCCGCCTGCTGTGGACCTGGCGCGAGGACGCCGACCTGGCCGCGCTGGTCCAGCGCGTGCTGGGCCCCCTGATGGAGCACGACCGCCAGCGCAAGCTCGTGCTGCTGCCCACGCTGGAGGCGCTGCTGGCCAACGGCGGGCGCAAGGCCGAGACGGCGCGCGCCCTGCACCTCAACCGCCAGGCGCTGTACCACCGGCTGACCCGCATCGAGCAGCTGCTGGGCGTCGACCTGTCCGACGCCGACGTGCTGCTGACGCTGCATGTCGCGCTCTACGCCCGCCAATACGTCGACACCGACTGACGGCCCGCGATAACGTCTGACAGTAAGACTTCGTACCCCAGGAGGAGAGAGACCATGGCAGCGACCGCGGCGCCCGAACTGCTCGGGCCGCACATCCTCAACAAGCTCTTCAGCAGCGGCTGGATCGACGCCGGTGAGACCGCGCCGACGACCGAGCCGGCCACCGGCGAGACCCTGGCCGACGTGGCCAGCGCATCTCCGGCGGAGGTCCATCGCGCGGCCACGCTGGCCCACAAGGCGCAGCCCGCCTGGGCCGCCACCGACCCCTACGAGCGCGCCGAGATCCTGATCAAGGCGGCGCACGCGCTGGAGGCCCACCGCGCGGAGATCGCCGGCTGGATCGTCCGCGAGGGCGGCTCGATCCAGCCCAAGGGCGACTTCGAGGTCGGCGAGGCGATCAAGGAGCTGCGCGAGGCGGCGTCGCTGGCGCCGCGCCTGCGCGGCGAGGTGATCCCCACCGAGGGCAAGCTGTCGATCGCCCAGCGCGTGCCGATCGGCGTCGTCGGCGTGATCACGCCGTGGAACTTCCCGCTGATCCTGGGCATGCGCTCGGTCGCCCCGGCGCTGGCGCTGGGCAACACCGTCGTGCTCAAGGCCGATCCGAACACGCCCGTGTGCGGCGGCTACGTGTTCGCGCGGATCTTCGAGGAGGCCGGGCTGCCCGAGGGCGTCCTGCACGTCCTGCCGGGCGGTCGCGAGGCCGGCGCGGCGGTGTGCACCGCGCCCGAGATCACGTTCGTGTCGTTCACCGGTTCGACCGCGGCCGGGCGCAAGGTCGGCGCCTCCTGCGGCGAGAACCTCAAGCGCGTGTCGCTGGAGCTGGGCGGCAAGAGCTCCTTCATCATCCTGGAGGACGCCGACCTGGACGCGGCCTCGTCCTCGGGCGCGTGGGCCTCGTTCCTGCACCAGGGCCAGATCTGCATGGCCTCCGGCCGCCACCTGGTGCACGAGAAGGTCGCCGCGGAGTACCTGGAGAAGCTGGCCGCGCGGGCGGCGCACCTGCCCGTCGGCAACCCCAACACCGAGCAGGTGGCGCTGGGGCCGATCATCAACCCCAGCCAGTTCGACAAGGTCCAGTCGATCGTGTCCGACACGATCGGCCAGGGCGCGCAGGTGCTGGCCGGCGGGGAGGGCAACGCGCCGTACTTCCCGGCCACCGTGCTGGCCGAGATGAAGCCGGACATGCGCGGCTGGCGTGAGGAGATCTTCGGTCCGGTCGCCCCGGTGATGACCTTCTCCGACGACGAGGAGGCGATCGCGCTGGCCAACGACACCGAGTACGGGCTGTCGGCCGGCATCTTCACCAGCAGCCCGGGTCGCGGACGGGCGATCGCCAACGGCCTGAACACGGGCATGGCCCACATCAACGACGGCTCGGTGGCCGACGACGCACGCGTGCCGTTCGGCGGCGTGGGCGCGTCGGGCAACGGCGGGCGCTTCGGCGGCGAGGCCAACCTGCACGAGTTCAGCCAGTGGCGCTGGACGACGGAGCGCGCCGAGCCGGCGACGTACCCGTTCTAGACGGCCTCCGGGCCTCGGTCTCTACGCTGGCGGTCACATGAGTCAGCGGATGAGCGCCGAGGCCCGTCGGGCCGAGATCGTCGAGGCGGCCGGTCGGGCGATCGCCGCGCGCGGCGTGGGCGGCTTCCGGGTGCGCGACGTGGCCGACGAGGCCGGCGTCTCCCAGCCGCTGGTCTCCAACCACTTCCGCTCGCGCGACGATCTGATCCGCGCGGCGTTCGTGCAGGCCGACGAGCGCGCCACGGCGGTCATCACGGAGCGCTCGGCGGGGGCGCCGGACGCGCTGGCCGCGCTGCGCATCGAGCTGCTCCTGTGCCTGGACTCCCAGGGCGACCCGATCGTCGCCCTGAGCTGGCGGCTGTGGCAGGAGCTGTGGACCCACGGCATGGTCGCGCCCGAGCTGCGCGACGTGATCCTCGAGCGCCAGCACGCGTGGTCCACCCGCATCCAGGAGTTGATCGCGGCGGGCCTGGAGGACGAGTCGGTGCGCGCGGGCGTCGACGGCGCCGGCGCCGCCCTGCTGCTGACCACGCTGATCGACGGGCTCGGCCCGTCGCTGCGCTGGGGCTTCGTCGACATGGACACCGCCACGGCGATGCTCGACGACGCCCTGCGCGAGCGCCTCGCGCCGTAGGCGCCGCGGACCGCCCGCAGGAGTGACGGATCGCACGCTCGCGATCCGTGCGTGCGCATGGATAGCTGTTAATCTGTTCATCAGTTATGTCCGTCGCTGTCCCCGTCACCTCCACCCGTCGTCACCCGCTGCGCGCCCCTGGCGTCGCCCGGCTGCTCGCGCTCTCGATGGTCGCGCGCACGCCCGAGGCGGCCATGGGCCTGCTGCTGATCCTGCGCGCCCGCGACCTGGGCGGCTCGTTCGCCCTGGCCGGCCTCGTCTCGGCCGTGCTCGGCCTGGGCATGGCCGCCGGCGCGCCGCTGCTCGGCCGGCTGATCGACCGCCGCGGGCAGACCGGCGTGCTCACCGTGACCGCGACGATCGCCACCGCCGCGCTGGCCATCGGCGGCGTCCTGCCGGCGGGCACGAGCCCCCTCGTGCTGCTGCCGCTGGCGCTGGTCGCCGGCCTGACCCTGCCCCCGATCGCCCCGTGCCTGCGCGCGCTGTTCGGACGCAACCTGTCCGCCGACGACCGCCACGGCGCGCTCGCGCTGGACGCCGCGCTGCAGGAGATCTCCTTCATGCTCGGGCCGCTGGTCTTCGTGACCGCGCTGGCCGCGCTGTCGCCCGCCTTCGGCCTGCTCGGCGCCGCCGCGGCGCTGCTGGCCGGCACGTTGGCCTTCGCCGCCTCGCCGGAGTCGCGCGACGTCCCCGCCGACGTGCGGGCCCGCCCGCGCGGCGGCGCGCTGTCGGTGCCCGGCATCCGCACGCTGCTGCTCGTCGCCGCGGGCATGGGCGGCGCCTACGGCGCGACCGAGGTGGCGCTGGCCGGTGCCGCCGACCACGCCGGCAGCAACGCCGCGCTCGGCGTGCTGCTCGCCGTCTGGTCGATCCCCAGCCTGATCGCCGGGCTGGTCACCGCGCGCCGCGGCGCGCCCGAGGATCAGGCGCGCGCGCTCGTGCTGCTCGTCGCGGCCACCGCGCTGCCCACCGCGGCGCTGGCGTTGATGCCCGATCTGTGGACGCTCGGCCTGATGCTGGCGGCCTCCGGTGCGATCGCCGCGCCGATGTTCGCGACGCTCTACTCGCTCGTCGGGTCCGTCGCCGCGGAGGGCACGACCACCGAGGCGTTCACCTGGCTGGGCTCGGGCCTGTTCGCCGGCCTGGCCGCCGGTGGCGCCGTGGGCGGCATCCTGATCAGCGGCGCCGGCGTCCCCGCGGCGTTCCTGGCCGCCGGTGCGTTCGCGGTGGTCGCGGCGCTGATCGCCGCCGCCCGCGCGGCGACGCTGCGCTCCTAGTGTCAGGGCACTAGGCGCCTAGCCCAGTCCCAGACCGGGGCCGGTCGGCGTGGCCATCATGCCGTCGACCACCGGCAGCGCGGCGGCCAGCGTCTCGTCGGCGAACAGCGAGAGCGTGGCCAGCCCGCAGGGCAGCTCGATCCCCAGGGCCGCCGCCGCGTGCACCGCGGCGGCGATGCCCCGCGGGCCGTCATAGGTCGAGGCCAGGTAGGCCTCGGCGCCACCGGCGCGCACGAGCGTGGCCTGAACCAGCAGCGAGCTGATCCCGCCGCCGCGGCCGAGCTTCAGGCACACCGCGTCGGCCACCCCCGCGGCGAGCGCGCCGGGCACGGCGGCGGTCTCGTCCAGCGCGACGCGGACCGCCGTGCGCTCGCGCACCGCGCGCATCGCGTCGATCCCGTGCACCGGCTCCTCGACGAGCTCCAGGCCCGCGGGCGAGAGCGCCTCGATCGTGCGCACCGCCTGCTCGACGTCCCAGGCGCCGTTGGCGTCCAGCCGCAGGGCCATCGCCGGTCCGGCCGCGGCGCGCACCGCGGCGACGCGGCCCGCGTCGTCGCCGATGCCCACCTTCAGCTTCACGCAGCGGTACCCGTCGCCGGCCGCTTGCGCGGCCAGCTCGGCGGCGCGGGCGCGATCGACCGCGCCGATCGAGGCGTTGACCGCCACCGAGGGCGCGACGACGTCGGTGATCAGCGCGCTGACCGGCGACTCGCGCCGCTTGCCGACCAGGTCCCACAGCGCCATGTCGACGGCGGCCAGGGCCTGCGGCAGATCCGCGGTCGCGCGGCAGCGGTCGTACAGGTGGTCGCCGCGCACGTCGTCGCCGTCCTCCAGCACCGGCACGTAGGCGCGCAGCGCGGCCAGCACCGCCTCCATCGGGACGCCGTCGTAGTGCTGCAGGGGCGCGGCCTCGCCGATCCCGATCAGCCCGTCGGCGCCTTCGAGCTCCAGCTCGATCAGGTCGCGCGTGCGCAGCTCGCCCCAGGCCGTGGGCATCGGCTCGCGCAGCTCCAGCGTGCGCGTGCGCAGCGTGACCTTCACGACAGCAGGATGCCGGCCGACAGCAGCACGCAGAACACGAGCTGCAGCTGTCCGGTTCCGGCCAACGCCCCGTTGAGGGCAGGTCCGTCGGTGCGCGTGCGCACGATCTGCACGAGCCGCACGGCCAGCGGCACGCTGAGCACGGCCAGCAGCACCCAGGCGGTCAGCCCCAGGGCCAGCGGGATCAGCGTCAGGTAGGAGATGGCCAGCACGACGACGTAGAAGACGCGCGTGCGGGTGCGGCCCATCCGCACCGCCAGCGTGCGCTTGCCGGCCCGCCGGTCGGTCTCCAGATCGCGGACGTTGTTGACGATCAGGATCGCCGCGGCGATCAGGCCGACCGGGACCGACGCCACGAACGCCTGCCACTTGAGCTCCTCGACCTGCACGTAGTAGGAGCCGCACACGGCGACCAGCCCGAAGAACAGGAAGACGAACAGCTCGCCCAGGCCCTCGTAGCCGTACGGGCGCGGGCCGCCGGTGTAGAGCACGCCGGCGATGATCGACGCGGCGCCGATGGCCAGGATCACCCAGCCGGCGATGACGATCAGGTAGATGCCGCAGAGGACGGCCAGGCCGAAGCTGATGTAGGTCGCGCGCAGCACCTGCGCGGGGGGCACCAGGCCGCCGGCGGTCACGCGCACCGGGCCGAGGCGGTCCTCGGTGTCGGCGCCGCGGCGCGCGTCGGAGTAGTCGTTGGAGAGGTTCGTGCCCACCTGGATGAACAGCGCGCCCAGCAGCGCCGCCGCGAAGGCGAAACCGTCGAAGTCGCCCTGCTGGATCCCCAGCGCGGTGCCGACGAGCACCGGGGCCACGGCCGCCGGCAGCGTCCGCAGCCGGGCGGCCATGAGCCAGATCCTCATGCGCGTCTCGGGAACTTCGAGAAGTCCGGCGCGCGCTTCTCCTTGTAGGCCTCGCGACCCTCCGCCGCCTCGGGCGCGCCGTAGAACAGGAGGTTCGTGTCGTGGGCCAGCTGCTGGATGCCCGCGTAGCCGTCCTCGTGCGCGTGGAAGCTGGACTTGACCAGCCGCAGCGCGAAGGGGGAGAGGGCGAGCATCTCGCGGCACCACTGCACCGTCTCCTCCTCGAGGCGCTCGAGCGGCACGACGGTGTTGACCAGGCCCATGTCGAGCGCCTGCTGGGCGTCGTACTGGCGGCACAGCAGCCAGATCTCCTTGGCCTTCTTCGGCCCGACCAGATCGCGCAGCACGCTGGCGCCGAAGCCGCCGTCCCACGAGCCGACGCGCGGGCCGGTCTGCCCGAAGCGCGCGTTGTCGGCGGCGATCGTCAGGTCGCAGATCAGGTGCAGCACGTGGCCGCCGCCGATCGCGTAGCCGGCCACCATGGCCACCACCGGCTTGGGCAGCCGGCGGATCTGGACCTGCAGGTCGGTGACGTGGAAGCGCCCGACCGCCTCGGGCTGCCCGGGCTCGGTCAGGTACCCGGTGTCGCCGCGCACGCGCTGGTCGCCGCCGGAGCAGAAGGCCAGGTCGCCCGCGCCGGTGAGGACGATCACCCCGACGCCGGGGTCCTCGCGCGCCTTCTCGAACGCGTCGATCAGCTCGATGACCGTCTGCGGCCGGAACGCGTTGCGGACCTCGGGGCGGTTGATCGTGATCTTCGCGATGCCGTCGCCGCTCAGCTCGTACTTGATGTCCTCGTACTCGGCGGCCGGGGTCCAGGTGACAGACATGCGGCGCAGGCTATCCGCCCGCGCCGCGCGTCCGTTGTCCGTCGCGCTACTTGGAGGAGACGCTGACCTTCGCCGAGTTCGACGTGTACGAGGCGAGCGTCGTGCTGCCGGCGAACGCCGCCGTGTACTTGGTCGACTTGGACGGCTTGACCTTCAGCGTGGCCTGGCCCGAGCCGTTCGTCGTCGCGCTCCCGACCGACTTCGAGCCCACCTTGAACGTGATCTTGGCCCCGGAGATCCCGGTCCCGCCCTCGTTGTGCAGCGTGGCGGTGAGCGTCGACTTCTTGCCCTTCTTGACCTTGGTCGGCGACGCCTTCAGGGTCAGGTCGACCTGGCCGTACAGCCGGGTGGCGATGTAGGCGCCGCTGGCCCGGGTGACCGCCAGGCCGTTGCCCGCCGCGGTGCGCGCGGTGTCGGTCTGGAACTGGCGATCGGGGTTGATCGTGATCGGCTTGCTCCAGTGCGTGCCGTCGCGCGAGGTGGCCATGCGCAGCCCGACGCTGTTGACCTGCCAGGTCGCCGTGTAGCGACCCGACGCGTCGCCGGTGATGTTCGGGAGGTAGGCGTCGTCCTCGAGCGTGGTGAACGGCCCGAACGTCGTGCCGCTGAGCACCGAGGCCTGGACCTTGCCGCCCGACTCGCCCAGGGCGACCACGCCGCCCGCGCCTTCGGCGATGTTCGGCGCCTCGGTCGAGCTGTAGGCCAGCGTCCCGGCCGTCCAGTTGGCCTGGCTGTTGGGATCGCCGGTCCCGCTGAAGACGGCGTAGTGGGCCTGGATGTTCGAGCTGCCGACCGAGTCGTAGCCGCTGCCCAGGATCACGAACCGGCCGCCGTTGTAGGCGATCCCCCGCTGGACGATGTCGCCGGGGATGGAGAAGCCCGGCGTCGTCAGGCCCGAGCCGTCGGGCGGCACGACCACGAAGTGGACGGCCAGCGCCGGGTTGGCGTTGCCCGCGCCGACCAGCGCCAGGCGGCCGTCGGGCAGCACCAGGAAGTCCTGCGCGTTGGCGTAGGTGGAGATGCGCACCGGGCCGGTGAACGTCGTGCCGCCGTCCGTCGAGGTGTACAGCTCGGTCTCGTTGGCGGTGCCGTTGGTCAGGTAGACGGTGCCGGGCGTCAGGCCGGGGTGCAGGGCCAGGGTGCCGACCTGCGACGGACCGGGGGTGAGGATCGGGCCGGCGGCGGCGCAGGCGGCCGCGGGGACCGGGCCGACCTTGCAGACGCGGATCTGCCCGGACGGCGTCGCCGCGTAGGTGCCGAACGCGACGAGCGCGTTCTGGTCGTCGAGCATCATCACGCGCGGGTCGTCGGAGGCGCCGCTGACCAGCGTCTCCAGCGTGAAGGCACTGGGGCCGGTGCCCGCGCCCAACCCGGCCGCGTGGGCCGGGGCGGCGGTGACGGCGACGGCGGCCACGGCCACGGCCAACGCGGCGACGGTGAATGTCCTGAACCCCTGCAACTGCGCCTCCTACGGATGGTTGCGTTCGCCCTGGGTGGCGAACCTATCTGGGGAGACGTGGCCAGAGCTAGTCTGCTTCCATGGTCGTCGAGGCGTGGCTGCATCGGGCCGCGCGGGCGCACCCCCAGCGCGAGGCGGTCAACGGGTTGACGTACGCCGAGCTGATCGCCCGGGCGCGCTCCGGGGCGGCCCAGTTGCGCGCCGCGGGCGTGCGCGACGGCGACCTCGTCGGGATCGCGCTGGCGCCGGGCACCGCGTTCGTCGTGGCGCTGCACGCCGTGTGGGGCGTGGGGGCGGTGATCGTGCCCGTCGATCCGCGGCTGGGCGACGCCGAGCGCGCCCACGTGCAGCGCAGCTGCCGCGTGGTGATCGACGCCCCGTTGGCCGACGGGACGCCCGGACCGACCCGGCTGACCGACACGCACGACCTGCGCGCGCCCGCGGCGCTGCTGCACACGAGCGGCTCGACCGCCGCGCCCAAGCCGATCGAGCTGACCTTCGGCAACTGGCTGTGGAGTGCGCTGGGGTCGGCCGTGGCGCTGGGCCTGGATCCCGACGAGCGCTGGCTGTGCCCCTTGCCGCTCAGCCACGTGGGTGGGTTGTCGATCGTCGTGCGCAGCGCGATCTACGCCACCACCGCGCGCGTGCTGGATCGCTTCGACGTGGACGCGGCGCTGCGCGAGCTGCGCACGGCCACGCTCGTCTCGCTGGTGCCCACGACGCTGGCCCGCCTGCTGGACGCCGGCTGGCACGATCCCGCGCACCTGCGCACGGTGCTACTCGGCGGCGCCGCGATCCCGCCGGCGCTGCTCGAGCGCGCCGCCGCCGCCGGCGTCCCGGTGACCACGACCTACGGGATGACCGAGGCCTGCTCGCAGATCGCCACCGCCGACGTGCCGCTGTTCTGCACCCGCGTGGAGATCGCCCCCGACGGCGAGGTGATCGTGCGCGGCCCGACGGTGTCCCCGGGCGTCGGCGCCACGCTGCGCACCGGCGACCTGGGGGAGATCGACCGCCGCGGCCGCCTGCACATCACCGGCCGCAAGGCCGACACGATCATCAGCGGTGGCGAGAACGTCGCGCCCACCGAGGTCGAGGCGGTCCTGGCCGCGCATCCCGCCGTGGCCGAGGCCGCCGTGCACGGGCGCCCGGACGCCCAGTGGGGCGAGGCGGTCGTGGCCACGGTCGTGCTGCGGGGCGCGGCGACGGAGGCCGAGCTGCGTGCGTTCGCGGCCGAGCGCCTGGCCGCCTTCAAGGTGCCCAAGGCGATCGCGTTCGTCGACGCGCTTCCGCGCACCACGTCGGGCAAGCTCCTGCGCCGCGCGCTGTAGCGTCCCGACCATGCCGATCGACGATCCCGAGCAGTTCCGCGCCGACGCGCGCGACGCGTGGGAGGGCGCCGCGCGTGGGTGGGTGTCCGAGGCCGACGCGTGGGACCGGGCGACGCGCCCGGTCAGCGAGTGGATCGTCGAGGCGATCGCGCCGCAGCCGGGCCAGCGCGTGCTCGAGCTGGCCGCCGGCCCCGGTGACGTCGGCCTGCTGGTGGCCGATCTGCTGCGCCCCGGCGGCAGCGCCGTGCTCACCGACGGCGCGGTGGCGATGGTCGAGGCGATCAAGGAGCGCGCCGCCGCCCGCGGGCTGTCCGATGTGGTCGACGCCCAGCACATGGAGGCCGAGTGGATCGACGGCCAGACCGCGTCCTTCGACGCCGTCTTCGCGCGCTGGGGCTACATGCTGCTGGCCGACCCCGACGCGGCGCTGCTGGAGTCGCGCCGCGTGCTGCGCTCGGGCGGCCTGATCGCGCTGGCCGCCTGGGCCGAGCCCGAGGCCAACCCGTGGAACTCCGTCGTCAGCGCGGAGCTGCGCGAGCGCGGCCTGGCACCCGCGCCGGACCCGACGGCACCCGGCCCGTTCTCCTGGCGCGACCGCGACGCGATCGGCGAGCGGCTGCGCGACGCGGGGTTCACCGACGTCGTGCTCGACACCGTGGCCTTCACCTTCCCGTTCCCAGACCTGGACGCCTGGTGGGACCGCCAGATCGACATGTCCCCGTCGCTCGGCCCGGCGCTGGTGGCGCTCGATCCGGCCACGCGCGACGAGGTCATGGAGGGCGCGCAGGCGCGCCTGGCCGCGTACGTCGCCGACGACGGCACCGCCGAGATCCCCGCGGCCACCCACGTGGCCCGCGCCGAGGCCTAGAACCGCGCCGCCGCTCCGGCCGTTGTCCGATTCGACCCGGAATGCGGGTCCGAGCGGACAACGGATGGGGTGGCGGGAGGCGTCGTCGGGGCAGCTAGCCCACGCGCGGCAGCTCGCGCAGCGTCCCGTCGGCCACCTCGACGATCCGGTCGCACAGCTCCAGCGTGGCCGGCCGGTGGGCGACCAGGACGATCGTCGCGCGGCCCTTCAGCTCCGACAGCGTGCGTCCGATCAGCTGCTCGGAGTGCGCGTCCAGGGCGCTGGTCGGCTCGTCGAGCACGAGCACGCTGGGCGACTGGAGCAGGGCGCGGGCGATGGCCAGCCGCTGACGCTGCCCGCCCGACAGGTCGCGCGCGCCCGGCCCGATGAGCGTGTCGTAGCCGTCGGGCAGCGCCAGGATCTCGTCCTCCAGGTGCGCGGCCCGCGCCGCGACGCGCACGGCGGCCTCGTCGTCGCCCGGGCGGAAGAAGCGGATGTTGTCGGCGACGGTGGCCAGGATCAGGCGGCTGTCCTGGGGCACGTACGCGGCCAGGCGGGCCCACGCCGCCGGGGCCACCTCGCGCAGGTCGACGTCGCCGGCCCGGATCGTGCCGCTCGTCGGCGCGCGCAGCCGCAGCAGCAGCTGCGAGAGCGTCGACTTGCCGCTGCCCGAGGCGCCGATCACGCCGAGCATCTCGCCGGGCGCGATGGTCAGGTCGACGCCGGCCAGCACCGGCCCGGCGCCGGGGTAGGCGAACCCGACGCCGTCCAGGCGCAGCCCGGTGAACGCCGCCGGCTCGACGCCCTCCTGCGGCTCGCGGTTGGCCCGCATGCGCACGAGCTCGTCGTCGAGCGTGTCGATGTAGGGCACGAGCTCGGCCGCCATGCGCGACGCGACGATCGTCTGGCGCATGTACATCAGCGCCCGGATCAGCAGCAGGATCAGCGGCGCCAGCGCGGGCAGGCCGTCGGGCTCGAGCACCACCAGCAGGGCGATCAGCACCAGCACCGAGCCCAGCCCGATGTACTGATACAGGCCCGGGATCAGGCGCTGCTCGGCCCGGATGCGGCGCACGAAGGTGCCCGAGCGGCGGATGTCGCGCTCGAGGTCGTCGGCCACGGCGCCGCCGACCGCGAACGCCGCGATCTCGTCCGACAGCCTGGTGGCCTGGCCGACCCGGCTGACCACCTCCTGGTTGACCGCCTGCGAGCGCTGCGAGAAGCGCGTCGTGCGCGTGGTCAGCGGGCGCAGCGCCAGCGTCGAGAGCGTCAGCACGACGACCGCGCCCAGCGCCGCCAGCGGGCTGGCCACGACGGCGGCCAGCAGCAGGATCGACAGCGTGCACAGCGAGACGATCAGCGTGACCACCTGCACCACGGCGAGGTCCGCGAGCTGGCCGTACTCGCCGACCAGCTGCTCGACGTAGCCCTCGCGATGCGTGGCGCGATAGCCCACGGTGGTCTGCAGGTAGTTGCGCACCAGGCGGGTGCGCAGGCGGACGCTGGCCCGCGACGTGAGCAACCCCAGCAGACGCGCGGCGGGGATCGACACCGCGACCAGCACCAGCAGCGCGGCACCGGACAGCGCGACCGCCGCGCCGATCGACAGCTCCACCGACGGCAGCGGCCCGGCGGAGATCTCGGCCCGCTGGGTGCCGTTGGTCATGGCCACCGCGACGGTGCCCATCAGGTAGAGCATCACCGTCTCCAGCACGCCGGTCAGCAGCGCCGCCGCGCAGGCCACGACGAGCAGCCGGCGGTCGCGCCCGAGGGCCGTCAGCCCGGTGTCGAGCACGTGCCGCAGGCCGCCGCGGGCCGGGGGAATTGGGGTCGCGCCTTGTAGGGTCAGACGTCCTATGTACTACGACGACGACGCGGACCTCTCACTCCTGGACGGCAAGACCGTCGCGATCATCGGCTTCGGCTCGCAGGGACACGCCCACGCGCTGAACCTCAAGGACTCTGGCGTAAACGTCGTCGTCGGACTGCGCGAGGACTCCAAGTCCGTGCAGGAGGCGCGCGACCACGGCTTCGAGGTGCTGGGCGTCGCCGACGCGTCCAGCCGCGGCGACATCGTGATGATGCTGACGCCCGACGAGAAGCATCGCGCGATCTACGAGTCCGAGGTGCGCGACGGCCTGGCCGACGGCAACCTCCTGATGTTCGGCCACGGCTTCAGCGTCCACTACAACGAGGTCGATCCGCCCGTCGGCGTCGACGTCGCGCTGGCCGCGCCCAAGGGCCCCGGTCACCTGGTCCGCCGCCAGTACACCGAGGGCTCCGGCGTCCCGGGCCTGATCGCGATCCACCAGGACGCGACCGGCAACGCCAAGGCGCTGGCCCTGGCCTACGCGCGCGGCATCGGCTGCACCCGCGGCGGCGTCATCGAGACGACCTTCAAGGACGAGACCGAGACCGACCTGTTCGGCGAGCAGGCCGTGCTGTGCGGCGGCGCCTCCGAGCTGGTCCAGGCCGGCTTCGAGACGCTGGTCGAGGCGGGTTACTCGCCCGAGATGGCCTACTTCGAGTGCCTGCATGAGCTCAAGCTGATCGTCGACCTGATGTACGAGAAGGGTCTGGCGGGGATGCGCTACTCGATCTCCAACACGGCCGAGTACGGCGACTACACGCGCGGCAAGCGCGTGATCACCGACGAGACCCGCGCGAACATGAAGAAGATCCTCGAGGAGATCCAGTCGGGCGAGTTCGCCCGCGAGTGGATCGCCGAGAACCGCGCCGGCCAGGAGAACTTCCTGCGCATGCGCGAGGAGCAGGCCAAGTCGCAGGTCGAGTCCACGGGCAAGGAGCTGCGTGCCCACATGGACTGGATCCAGACCGAGTTCTGAGCCGGACCCGGCGCGGGGCCCGCAGGGCGCCCGCGCTACTCTCCATTCCGGGTTGCCGTGACTGGCGTTCGGGTGGATCACCACCGGGAAGCGGCGACCGAAGTTGGTCGCCGCGCGCCTGGGCAATTCCGTCGTCTGTCCCCTGCCCTGGACCCTGACCATGAACGCCACCGAGATCGACATCCCTGCGGACCTGCGCCCGGCCGACGGCCGGTTCGGTTGCGGACCCTCCAAGGTTCGCCCCGAGCAGCTGGCCGCCCTCTCCGGCCAGTCGGCCGGACTGATGGGCACCTCGCACCGCCAGAAGCCCATCAAAGAGCTCGTCGGACGCGTCCGCTCCGGGCTGGGTGAGCTGTTCTCGCTGCCCGAGGGCTACGAGGTCATGCTCGGCAACGGCGGCACCACGGCGTTCTGGGACGCGGCCACCTTCGGCCTCGTGCGCGAGCGCGCGCTGCACCTGACCTTCGGCGAGTTCTCGGCCAAGTTCGCCAGCGCGACCAACGCGGCCCCGTTCCTGGGCGACTCGATCGTCGTCTCCAGCGAGCCGGGCGACGCGCCGGCGCCCACCGCCACCGACGACGTCGACGTGATCGCCTGGGCCCACAACGAGACCTCCACGGGGGTCATGGTCCCGGTGCAGCGGGTCGGCAGCGACGGCCAGCTGATCCTCATCGACGCCACCTCGGGCGCCGGCGGCCTGCCGCTGGACCCGACGCAGGCCGACGTCTACTACTTCGCGCCGCAGAAGTGCTTCGCCGCCGACGGCGGCCTGTGGCTGGCGGTGCTGAGCCCCGCCGCGGTCGCGCGCATCGACGAGATCGCCGCGTCGGGGCGCTGGGTGCCGGAGTTCCTGTCGCTGCCCACGGCGCTGGACAACTCGCGCAAGGACCAGACCTACAACACCCCCGCGGTGGCCACGCTGATCCTGCTCGAGCAGCAGCTGGACTGGATGAACGGCAACGGCGGCCTGGACTGGTGCGTGAAGCGCACGACCGAGTCGTCGTCGGCGCTGTACGACTGGGCCGAGCGGACCGACTACACGACGCCGTTCGTGACCGACGCGGCCAAGCGCTCGCTGGTGGTCGGCACGATCGACTTCGACGAGGCCGTCGACGCCGCCGCGGTGGCCAAGGCGCTGCGCGCCAACGGCATCGTCGACACCGAGCCGTACCGCAAGCTCGGACGCAACCAGCTGCGCATCGGCATGTTCCCGGCCGTCGAGCCCGACGACGTGCGCGCGCTGACCGCGTGCATCGACTTCGTCGTGGAGCAGGTCCGATGAAGGTCCTAGTGGCCGAGAAGATCGGGGACTCGGGCGTCGCGCTGCTGCGCGAGCACTTCGAGGTCGACGAGGGCGCCGAGCACCTCGACCGGATCGCCGACTACGACGGCCTGGTCATCCGCTCCGCCACGAAGGTCACCGCCGAGGTGATCGAGCAGGCCACGAACCTCAAGGCGATCGGCCGCGCCGGCGTCGGCGTCGACAACGTCGACGTGCCCGCCGCCACCAAGCGCGGGATCATCGTCGCCAACGCGCCGCAGTCCAACGTCGTCACCGCCGCCGAGCACACGATGGCGCTGCTGCTGGCGCTGGCCCGCAACGTGCCCCAGGCGCACGCCAGCCTGATCAGCGGCAAGTGGGAGCGCTCGAAGTTCTCGGGCGTCGAGCTGATGGACAAGACGATCGGCATCCTGGGCTTCGGTCGCATCGGCCAGCTGGTGGCCGAGCGCGCGCAGGGCTTCGGCATGCGCGTCGTGGCCTACGACCCGTTCGTTGGGGCCGAGCGCTACCGCGACATGGGCGTCCAGAAGGCCGAGACGTCCGACGACGTCTACGCGGTGGCCGACTTCATCACGATCCACCTGCCCAAGACGCCCGACACCGAGAACTGGCTGGACGCCGAGGCCTTCGCGAAGATGAAGGACGGCGTGCGCGTGCTCAACGTCGCCCGCGGCCCGCTGGTCGACGACGTCGCGCTGCAGGCGGCGCTGGACTCCGGCAAGGTGGCCGGCGCCGCGCTGGACGTGTTCCGCAGCGAGCCGATCACCGAGCACCCGCTGTTCGGCTACCCCAACGTGATCGTCACGCCGCACCTGGGCGCGTCGACCGCGGAGGCCACCGACCGCGCCGGCTACCAGGCGGCCGAGCAGGTCATCGCCGCCCTCACCGGCGGCTCGGTGACCACGGCGGTCAACGTCCCGGCGGTCGCCGCCGAGGACCTCGAGACGCTCGGGCCCTTCCTCCCGCTGTGCGAGGCGCTGGGCCGGATCGCCGTCGGGCTGGCCGGTGGGCTGGGAGCGGTCGAGGTCGAGTTCCTCGGCCGCATCGCCGAGCGCGACACGCGGCCGCTGCTGACCGCGGTCCTGCTGGGCGCGCTGCGCGGGCACGTCGAGGACGACGTCAACGTGGTCAACGCGCCGTCGATCGCCGTCGAGCGCGGCATCGAGGTGACCGACACCAAGCGCACCTCGGCGCGCGACTTCACCGACCTGGTGCGCGTGACCGTCGACGGGACGCGCGTGGTCGGAACCGTGCTCGGGCGCCAGAACCGGCCGCACCTGCTGGAGGCGATGGGGCAGCGGTTCAACCTCGAGCTGCAGCCGAACCTCGCGTTCTTCCGCTACTCCGACCAGCCGGGGATGATCGGCCGCGTGGGCACGTGCTTCGGCTCCAACGGCGTGAACATCATCTCGGCGGCGGTCGGCCTGGATCCGGCCAAGAACGAGGCGGCGGTGATGGTCGTCACGACCAGCGCGCCGGTGCCCCAGGACATCGTCGACCAGATCGTCGCCTCCGACGGCTTCGTCGACGGCGCCGCGGTCAGCGTCTGAGTCACGTGGGTGGCCTGGGCGACGACCCCGTCGTCTACCAGGTCTACCCGCGCTCCTTCCAGGACTCCGACGGCGACGGCGAGGGTGACCTGCGGGGCATCCTCGCCCGCCTGCACCACATCAGCGACCTCGGCGCCGACGCGCTGTGGCTGTCGCCGATCAACCCGTCGCCGATGGCCGACGGCGGCTACGACGTCGCCGACTACACCGCGGTGGACTCCCGCTTCGGCACGCTGGCCGACTTCGACGCGCTGGTCGCCGGGGCGCACGCGCGCGGCCTGCGGCTGCTGCTGGACGTCGTGCCCTGCCACACGTCGATCGAGCACCCGTGGTTCCGCGACCATCCCGAGCGCTACCTGTGGTCGCCGGTGGACGGGCCGCCGAACAACTGGGTGGCCACGTTCGGCGGCGCGGCCTGGTCGCCCGATCCGCACGGCCGTGGCTGGTACCTGCACTCCTTCTATCCCCAGCAGCCCGATCTGGACTGGCGCCACCCCGACGTGCGGTCGGCGTTCGCCGAGATCCTGCGCTTCTGGACCGCGCGCGGCGTCGACGGCTTCCGTCTGGACGCGATCGACCGGCTGCTGAAGGACGCCCGGCTGCGCGACGACCCGCCGGCCACCCACCCGCCGGCGTTGCCCGAACGGCCCCAGGTCGCCGCGCTGGAGCAGCGCTACTCGCGCGACCGGCCCGACGTGGGTCAGGCGCTGGCCGTGTTGCGTGAGGGCGCGGGCGCGGCGTGGATGGTGGGGGAGGCCTACGTCACCTCGGACCGGATGGGCCGCTACCTGGAGCACCTCGACGCCTGCTTCTGCTTCGAGCTGCTGCACGCGCCCTGGGATCCGGCCGCCCTGCGGGCCGCGATCGCCGGCGCGCCCGCCCGCAGCGCCTGGGTGCTGTCCAACCACGACTTCCCGCGCCTGCCCGACCGGGTCGGCGCGGACAACGCCCGGGCCGCGGCGCTGCTGCTGCTGACGCTGCCCGGGCCCGCGTTCGTCTACCAGGGCGACGAGCTGGGCATGGCCGACGGCCCCGGGCGCACCCCGCCCGACGACCGGGCCGGCCGCGATCCCCACCGCCACCCGATGGCCTGGGAGGACGACCGGCCCAACGCCGGCTTCAGCGACGCGGATCCGTGGCTCCCGGTGGTCGTGCCCGAGGGCGGTGTCGCGGCCGCGCAGGCGGTGACGCGCGGCTCGACGCTGGCGCTGTACCGCGACCTGATCGCCCTGCGGCGGACGCTGCGCGGGGCCGTCGAGGTGCTCGACTCCGCGCCCGAGCTGGTGGTCCTGCGGCGCGGTGCGCACCTCGTCGCGCTCAACGCCGGCACACGTCCCGCGCCGGCCCCGCCGGTACGCCGGCGACTCCTTCATACGCATGACCTCCAGGCCGTCGGCGAGCTACTGCATCCCGGGGAGGGTTTTGTCGCGTTGGCCTGCTAGCGACCGTGCCGTGAAGAATTCACCACGAACCCGGTGTTTTGGCTACGCTCCCGCGCGAACGGGCCAGGAAGGACCTGGCCACATAGCCGTGCAAGCGCCGCGCAGGAAACCTCCGCGATCGCAGCACATGACCGTGGAGGAACCCATGGCTACCGGAACCGTTAAGTGGTTCAACGACGACAAGGGATTCGGCTTCATCAGCCCGGACGAGCCGGGCAAGGATCTCTTCGTGCACTACAGCGGCATCAGCGCCGACGGATTCCGCACCCTCGCCGAGGGCGCGCGCGTCTCGTACGAGTCTGAGGATGGGCCCAAGGGCCCCAAGGCCGTCGACGTCCGTCCCCTTTGACGGACCCCGGCCCGGCGTCGTCCGCGCTCGCGGACGACGTCGAGCCGGTACAGAACGAGACCCGTGATCGGATCATCACGGGCATCGTCACCGGCCTTCCCATCGTCTCGCTCCTCGTCGTCGCCTGGCAGGCGTGGGGCGGGTGGCTCCACTGGCGTGACGTGGCGATCTTCGCCGTCATGTACGTCATCACCGGGCTCGGCGTCACCGTCGGGTTCCACCGGCTGTTCACGCACCGGTCGTTCAAGACCGGCAAGACGGTCCGCTTCGCGCTGGCCGCGGCCGGATCGGCCGCGATCGAGGGGCCGATCACCTCGTGGGTGGCCGACCACCGCAAGCACCACGTCTTCTCCGACCAGCCGGGCGACCCGCACAGCCCGCACGTCGACCACGGCCACGGCTGGAGCGGCGCGCTGCGCGGGCTGCTGCACGCGCACGTGGGCTGGCTGTTCCTGCACACCGACCGCGGGCTGAAGACGCGCTACGCGCCGGACCTGATCAAGGACCCGGTCGTCGCGTTCGTCAACCGCACGTTCCTGCTGTGGGCCACGGCGGGCCTGGTCCTGCCGCTCGTGCTGGGCTTCGCGATCGGCGGCACCTGGGAGGCGGCGCTCACCGGCCTGCTGTGGGGCGGCCTGGTGCGCATGTTCGTCGTGCACCACGTGACGTTCTCGATCAACTCGCTGTGCCACTTCTTCGGGAGCCGGGCCTACGAGACCGAGGACGAGTCGCGCAACCTGGCCTGGCTGGCGCCCTTCTCCTTCGGCGAGGCGTGGCACAACAACCACCACGCGTTCCCGACGGCCGCCTTCCACGGCATGCGCCGCTGGCAGGTCGATCCCTCGGCCTGGTTCATCCGCGGCCTGGAGAAGGTCGGCCTGGCCTGGGACGTCGTGCGGCCCAACGCCGCGCGCCAGGCCGCGAAGGCCCTGACCTGACCTGACGAAGCACAGGAAACCGGACTTTCGGGTTCGGTTTCCTGTTTTCATAGCCCGGGTACGCACCCCGTGCAGTGGGTCGAGCAGGGTCAATCATCGCGGCGGTCATCGCACTCGCGCTCCTCGCAGGTTGTGGGGGGAGCGACAGCAGCGGCGTCACGCTGAACTTCTGGTCCTACAACGAGCCGGGCGGGACGTTCCGCGCCGCCGCCGACCGCTGCACCCAGCAGTCCGAGGGCCGCTACACGATCAAGTTCAACGCGCTGGGCAACGACGCCGACTCCCAGCGCCAGGCGCTCGTGCGGCGCCTCGCGGCCCAGGACTCCTCGATCGACCTGATGTCGATGGACGTCGTGTGGACCGCCGAGTTCGCCGAGGCCGGCTGGGTCAAGGCCTGGCCGCAGAAGTGGGCCGACAAGGTCAAGGACGGGACGCTCGACGGCCCGCTGCAGACCGCGACCTACAAGGGCAAGCTGTACGCCGCCCCGGCCAACTCCAACACCCAGCTGCTGTGGTACCGCAAGGACCTGATCAAGGGCGACGCCCCCGGGACCTGGAACGACCTGATCTCCACGGCCGAGAAGCTGCCCACGGCGGGCAAGATCGCCATCCAGGGCGCGCAGTACGAGGGCGCGACCGTGTGGTTCAACTCGGTCCTGGAGTCGGCGGGCGGCCACATCCTCGACGCGCCCGACAAGGTCGGCCTGCCCGAGGGCCCGACGAAGGACGCGCTGGGGATCATCGCCCGCTTCGGCCGGTCGTCGGCCGCGCCGGCCACGCTGTCGACGCTGAAGGAGGATCCGGCGCGCCTGTACTTCCAGGAGGGCAACGCCGCCTTCCAGATCAACTACCCGTTCATCTACGCCAGCGCCCAGGCCGACGCGCCCGACTTCGTCAAGAAGATCGGCTGGGCCCCGTACCCCGGCGTCAAGGACGGGACCGCCGGGGAGAAGGCCCCGATCGGCGGCTTCAACTGGGGCGTCGGCGGCTACACCAAGCACCCCGAGGAGGCCTTCGAGGCCGCCACGTGCATGCGCGACGAGGAGAACCAGCGCGACTTCGCGCTCAAGGGCGGCCTGCCGCCGACGCTCTCCAAGCTCTACGACGACCCGAAGTTCGAGAAGCAGTACCCGTTCGGGAAGCTCATCCGCGACCAGCTCGAGAAGGCCGCGGTCCGGCCCAAGACCCCGTTCTACGCGGACGTCTCCCGCGCCGTGTACATCACCGTCTCACCGGCCGGCGGGGTCGATCCCGACCAGGACTACCCGGTGCTCAAAGGTCGCGTGAGCGACGCGCTCGAATCCAAGGGGCTGTTCTGATGGCCCGCACCCAGCGCTCGGACCGGTCCCGCGCCGAGCGCAAGCTCGGTTGGATGCTGTGTGCGCCCGCGGTGATCGTGATGGTCGCCGTGACGGCGTATCCGATCGTCTACTCGATCTACCTGTCGCTGCTGCGGGCCGACCTGCGCTTCCCCGACGAGCGCAAGTTCATCGGCCTGGCCAACTACGTGACGGTGCTGGGCTCGAGCCTGTGGTGGAGCGACTTCGGGCGGACGATGATCATCCTCGTCGCCTCGGTCTCGATCGAGCTCGTGCTCGGCATGCTGATCGCGCTGGTCATGCACCGGGCGATCTTCGGCCGCGGCCTGGTGCGCACGGTCACGCTGATCCCGTACGGCATCGTCACCGTCGTCGCCGCCTACGCCTGGCTGCTGGCCTGGTCGCAGCCCAACGGCGGCTTCATCCCGCACATCTTCGGCTGGGAGTTCGACCCGGTCGACAGCGCGCACCCGATCACCAGCTTCCTCGTCGTGATCTTCGCCGAGGTGTGGAAGACCACGCCGTTCATGGCCCTGCTGCTGCTGGCCGGGCTCGCGCTCGTGCCCGACGAGCTGCACGAGGCGGCCAAGGTCGACGGCGCCAGCGCCTGGCAGCGCTTCTGGAAGATCACCGTGCCGCTGATGAAGCCGGCGATCCTGGTCGCGCTGCTGTTCCGCACGATGGACGCGTTCCGGATCTTCGACTCGGCCTACATCATCGGGCAGAACGGCACCAACCCGAAGATCGAGACCGTGTCGATCCTGGGCTACAACCAGCTGCTCACGCGCCTGAACCTCGGGCTGGGCTCCGCCGTGTCGGTGCTGATCTTCATCTGCGTGCTGATCATCGCCGGCATCTTCATCAAGGGCCTGGGCACCAACCGGCCGGGTGAGGCGTGATGGAGACCGATCGCCGCGGCCTGAAGATCTTCGGATGGGGCGTCGCCGACGGCGTCGTGCTGCTGTTCGCGCTGCTGCCCGTCCTGTGGATCGTCTCGCTGTCGCTGAAGGATCCGGGCCAGGTCACCGACGGGCGCGTCCTGCCCGCCACGTGGTCGCTGGACAACTACTCGGCGATCTTCGACGCCGACAGCCCGTTCCTGCCGGCCCTGCGCAACTCGTTCGGCATCGCCGCGATCGCCACCGTGATCGCCGTGGTGATCGCCTCGATGGCCGCCTACGCGATAGCCCGCCTGAACTTCCCGGGCAAGTTCCTGATCCTCGGCTCGGCGCTGATGATCGCCATGTTCCCGCCGATCTCGGTCGTCGGCCCGCTCTACAACATGTGGCGCAACCTGGGGCTGTACGACACGTGGCCGGGCCTGATCATCCCGTACCTGAGCTTCGCGCTGCCCTTGGCCATCTACACGCTGACGACCTTCTTCCGCGAGATCCCGTGGGAGCTGGAGCAGGCGGCCCAGATCGACGGCGCCACGCCCTTCCAGGCCTTCCGCAAGGTGATCGTGCCGCTGGCCGCGCCGGGCGTGGCCACGACGTCGATCCTCGTGTTCATCTTCTGCTGGAACGACTTCCTGTTCGCGTCGGCGCTGACGTCGACCAGCGCCGCCCAGACCGTGCCGGCCGCGCTGGCGCAGTTCCCGGGCGCCTCGCAGTTCAACGCGCCCTACGGCTCGATCGCCGCCGCCGCGGTGATCGTGACCATCCCGATCATCATCCTCGTCCTCATCTTCCAGCGGCGGATCGTCGCGGGCCTGACCGCTGGCGCGGTGAAGGGTTAAGGAGACCCCATGGCAGAGATCGTTCTCGACAGCGTCACCAAGCGCTACCCCGACGGCACCGAGGCCGTCAAGTCCCTGGATCTGGACATCGCCGACGGCGAGTTCCTGATCCTCGTCGGCCCGTCGGGCTGCGGGAAGTCGACCGCGCTGCGCATGATCGCCGGCCTGGAGGACATCAGCGAGGGCGAGCTGCGGATCGGCGACCAGGTGGTCAACGACAAGGCGCCCAAGGACCGCGACATCGCGATGGTCTTCCAGAACTACGCCCTGTACCCGCACATGACCGTGCGCGACAACATGGGCTTCGCGCTGAAGCTGGCCCACGTCGACAAGGCCGAGATCGACCGCAAGGTGCAGGACGCGGCCAAGATCCTCGATCTCGAGCAGCATCTGGACCGCAAGCCGGCCAACCTGTCGGGCGGCCAGCGCCAGCGGGTGGCCATGGGGCGGGCGATCGTCCGCGACCCGTCGGTCTTCCTGATGGACGAGCCGCTGTCCAACCTCGACGCCAAGCTGCGCGTGCAGATGCGCACCGAGGTCTCGCGCATCCAGGCGCGCACGGGCACCACGACCGTCTACGTGACCCACGACCAGACGGAGGCCATGACGCTGGGCGACCGCGTCGCCGTCATGCGCCTGGGCGAGCTGCAGCAGGTGGGGACGCCGAAGGAGCTCTACGAGAACCCGGTGAACCTGTTCGTGGCCGGCTTCATCGGCTCGCCGTCGATGAACTTCTTCGCGGCGACGATCGACGGCGGCCGGGTGCGGCTGCCGATCGGCGAGGTCGAGCTCTCCGACGAGCTGCGCAAGCGGCTGGAGGCGGCCGCCGACGGATCCGGTTCGGGCTCCACCCGTGAGGTGATCGCCGGCATCCGGCCCGAGGACTTCGAGGACGCCGAGCTGGTCGACCGCGACCACCATCCGCACGGCTTCGAGTTCGACGCCACGATCGACCTGGTCGAGTCGATGGGCTCGGAGATCTACGCGTACTTCGCCTACGAGGGCGAGGGCGCGTCGTCGGACCAGATCCACGAGCTGGCCGAGGACGCCGGCGCGACCGAGATCGCCGGCTCCGACGACCAGCAGGTGGTCACCCGGCTGAACCCCGACTCGACGGTCGCGCGCGGCGAGCGGGCGCGGCTGTGGATGGACACGACGAAGCTGCACCTGTTCGATCCGCACAGCGGGCGCAGCCTCACGCACGAGCAGTAGCTCAACTTCGCGGCTCGGCGGCCGACCACATGCTCAGCCATGCCCGAGCGAATTGTCCGAATCGCCCGCGAGGTCGGTGACGTCGCCACCGAGAAGCTGTCGCGCATCGAGAGCGTGGCGGCGACCACGAAGATCCTCGCCCTCAACGCCCAGATCGAGGCCGCCCGCGCCGGTGAGCACGGCCGCGGCTTCGCGATCGTCGCCCAAGAGGTGGGCAACGTGGCCGACGGCATCCGCGCCGTGGGCACCGAGATGCGCACCGAGCTGGCCGCCCGCGTGGCCGAGCTCGACCGTCAGCGCACGCGGCTGATCGAGCAGGTGCGCGGTCAGCGGCTGGCCGACCTGGCGCTGTTCGCCATCGAGCTGATCGATCGCAACCTGTACGAGCGCAGCTGCGACGTGCGCTGGTGGGCGACCGACTCGGCCGTGGTCGAGGCCTGCGCCGAGCCGGGCGACGCGGCGCGCGCCGAGCACGCCTCCCGTCGACTCGGCGTGATCCTGTCCAGCTACACGGTCTACCTCGACCTGTGGATCGCCGACCGCAGCGGGCGCGTGATCGCCCACGGACGGCCCGACCGCTACCGCCAGGTGCTGGGCCACGACGTCTCCGGCGAGGCCTGGTTCCGCCAGGCGCTGGGGACCGCGTCCGGGGCCGACTACGCGGTCGACGACGTCCGGCGCGAGGCCCGGCTGGACGACGCCCCGGTGGCCACCTACTCGACCGCGGTGCGCGCCGGTGGCGCCGAGCGCGGCGAGGTCCTCGGGGCGCTGGGCATCTTCTTCGACTGGGAGCCGCAGGCCCAGGCGATCGTCGAGGGGCTGGGGCTGAGCGAGGAGGAGGCGGGCCGCACGCGCAGCCTGCTGCTCGACGCCTCCGGTCGCGTGATCGCCGCCTCCGACCGCCAGGGCGTGCTCACCGAGACCTACCCGCTGCGCGCCGAGAGCCGCACCGCGGGCTACTACACCGCCAACGCCGGGACCGTCGTCGGATTCTCCGTCACGCCCGGATATGAGACCTACGAGGGCCTGGGCTGGTTCGGCGCGCTCATCCAAGAGCCGCCCGCCGAGCAGCAGGAAGCCCTCGCCGCATAAGGAACCAAGACACCATGCGCATGTTCTGCCGACGCTGCCTCCGCCTGTGGGCCGCCGATCGCGTCGCCGATCGCAGCTGCTGCCCGCATTGCGGCGGCGCTCTAGAGCCTCGTTAGCCGCACGACGATGTCGACGCGCCGCTTGGGCGCCTCGCCCGCGAACGCGTGATCGAACCCGCGTAGCTCGCTCGTGACCGGCGCCCAGCCGGCGGTGGCCGGCGCCAGGTCGGCGACCAGCTCCTCCAGCGTGGGCAGATCCGCGTGGTGGTGCTCGGGCGACCGTGCGTGGGCGATGACCAGCAGCGTCCCGCCGGGGGTGACGACGTCGGCCGCCGCGGCCAGCACCTGCGCGCGCGGCAGCTGCACGGGGGAGTGCAGATAGCTGACCGCGACCAGGTCGAACGGGCCCGGCGGGAGCGACTGCGCCACGTCGCGGCGATCCCAGGTGATGCGGTCGGCGACCCCGGCGGCGCGCGCGTGCCCGGCCGCGACGGCCAGCGCAGTGGCCGACACGTCGACCCCCGTCACCGTCCAGCCCTGCTGGGCCAGCCAGATCGCGTCGCCGCCCTGGCCGCAGCCGAGGTCCAGCGCGCGGCCGGGCGTCAGGCCCTCGATCTCGGTCACGAGCGAGACGTTGGGCCGGCCGCTCCAGCGGCTCTGGCCCTCGGCGTAGAAGTCCTCCCAGTACTGCTCGGCGGTGGTGCTCATCACCACAGGCTGGCGCACGTCGGGCGAAAGTGGCAAGGACCTGTGCTGAATTGGCAACGCGGCTAGCGTCGGCGGTCGGCGCGCAACGCGTCGAGCACCTGCTCGCTCCAGTCGTGGGAGCGGGTCAGCTCGTAGCGGCGGCAGACCAGCCGGTGGTAGGCGTCGGCCTCGGTCCCGCCGCCCTCCAGCAGGCCCGCGTCGCGCAGCAGCTCGACGACGGGCGCGAACTCGTTGTCGAACCACAGCTCGCCGACCTGCTGGCGGTCCAGCAGGTCGCCCAGGTCCTGCATGTGGCGAAAGCCCCACGCCTCGACGCCCTCGGCCAGCGAGCCGTAGTCCGAGGGGTCGCCGAGCACGATGCGCGCGGCCCGCTCCGGTGGCAGGGGCACGCGCTCGCGGAACAGCCGCTCGTGGCTCTTCATGGGCAGATCGGCCAGGCGCAGGTCGCGGTCGGCGCCGACCTTCGTGCGCACCTCGGTCACGCGCGCGTCCATCACCGGCCAGCCCAGCGCGCGGGCCACCGACACGCGGTGGTGCCCATCGCGGACGAAGTGCGCCTCGCCGACGCGGTAGAGCGAGATGGGCGGCATCGCCTCGCCCCGGTGCATCGCTGCGGCGATCCGCTCCCACCGGCCGCGCACGCGCCCGCTGGTCGGGCGGAACTCGCGATCGAAGCCCGACACGCGATCGGTCGTGCCGACGATCGTGTCCAGCGCCACCACCTGCAGGCCGAGCTCGCGCTGATCGATGCGCCCGAGCGCCGCGACGACCTCGTCGAAGGGCAGGATCAGGTCGACGTCGCCCCGCTCGCGCGACAGCACCCGGCCCACGCGCGCGACCATCTGGCGCCGACGCGCTCGCAGGAAGTCGTCCTGGGCGTCGACCCCGGACAGACCGGTGGGCCGAGGTGGTGGCACAGGGGGGTCCTACCCCGTAAGGTCGCGCGCCATGGCGACCAGTCCGCAGGAGAGCAAGGGCCTGAAGACCGGCGCGCTGGGGTTCGTCTCCAGCATGGTCATCGGCGTCGCGTCGACCGCCCCGGGCTACTCGCTGGCCGCCACGCTCGGCTTCATCGTCGCCGTGGCCGGCATCGGCCTGCAGGCGCCCGCCGTGCTGATCGTCTCGTTCATCCCGATGCTGCTGATCGCCGCGGCGTACTACTACATGAACCGCGCCGACCCCGACTGCGGCACGACGTTCTCCTGGGCCACCCGCGCGCTGGGCCCGTACCTGGGCTGGATGGGCGGCTGGGCGATCATCGTGGCCGACATCCTGGTCATGGCCAACCTGGCCCAGATCGCCGGTCTGTACAGCTTCCTGCTCGTGGGCTGGCAGGCGGCCGCCGACTCCGTGCTCGCGGTGACCATCGTGGGCGTCGTGTGGATCGCCGTCATGACGGCGATCTGCTACATCGGCATCGAGCTCTCGGCCCGCACCCAGGTGGGGTTGCTGGGCGCCGAGGTGCTGACGCTGGCCGCCTTCGTCGTCGTGGCGCTGGTCAAGGTCTACTCGGGCGACGGGCTGGAGACGTCGTTGCATCCGTCGCTGAGCTGGATCAACCCGTTCGAGATCAGCTCGTTCAGCGCGCTCGTCTCCGGCGTGCTGCTGGGCATCTTCATCTACTGGGGCTGGGACTCCACCGTGGCGGTCAACGAGGAGAGCAAGGACCCGACGGAGGGGCCGGGCAAGGCGGCCGTCCTGGCCACGGTCATCCTGCTGCTCATCTACGTGTTCGTCTCGGTCGCGGCGCAGGCCTTCGCCGGGCCCAAGGAGCTGATCGACAACGCCGACGACGTGCTCAGCGCGCTGGGCACCGAGGTGTTCGGCTCGCCGTGGGACAAGATCATCATCATCGCGGTCCTCACCTCGGCCGCGGCGTCCACGCAGACGACGATCCTGCCCACCGCCCGCACGTCGCTGTCGATGGCCCACGCCAAGGCGATGCCCAGCGTGTTCGGCAAGATCCAGCCGAAGTACCTGACGCCCAGCACCTCGACGATCTGGATGGGCATCCTGTCGATCGTCTGGTACGTCCTGCTGACGATCGTCTCGGAGAACATCCTGGCCGACTCGCTGCAGGCGCTGGGCCTGATGATCGCCTTCTACTACGGCCTGACCGGGTTCGCCTGCACGATCTACTACCGGCGCGAGCTGACCCACTCGGTGAAGAACTTCGTGCTGATCGGCATCGCGCCGCTGCTGGGCGGCGTGATCCTGGCGGCCGTCTTCGTGAAGTCCTGCATCGACCTGGCCAACCCCGACAACTCCGAGTCGGGCGACGCCTGGCTGGGGATCGGGCCGCCGCTGGTCATCGGGCTCGGGTTCCTCGTGCTGGGCTTCGGGCTGATGCTGTGGTGGCGGTTCAGCGGGCACATCGATCCGTTCTTCCAGCGCCGCCTGGAGCTGGTCGATCCCGACATCGCCTCCGGCAAGCGCGTGGCCAGCGAGGCCATCGCGGGTTCCGATCTGACCGACACCTGATAGCGTCCATGGGGAATGCGGTCCTTCTCGGCCCTTTCCCTGCTTCTTCTCCTCCCCCGCTAGGGGGAGCGATGCGTGGCGCCCGCTGACTGGCGCGAACTCAACCGGAAGCAGAGAACGACCGACCACTTGAAGGAGCACCTGACCATGGACCGCGTACAGATCTTCGACACCACCCTGCGAGACGGCGAGCAGTCGCCCGGGATCTCGCTGAACGCCACCGAGAAGCTGGAGATCGCCCAGCAGCTGGCGCGGCTGGGCGTCGACATCATCGAGGCGGGCTTCCCGATCGCCAGCCCCGGCGACTTCGAGGCCGTCCAGACGATCGCCCGTCAGGTCGACGGCCCGGTCATCACCGGCCTCGCTCGTGCGCAGGCGCCCGACATCGAGGCGGCCTTCGGGGCGGTACGCGACAGCCAACGACCTCGGATCCACACGTTCATCTCGACGTCGGACATCCACATCAAGTACCAGATGCAGAACACGCGCGAGGACGTGCTGGCGCAAGCCCGAGCCGCCGTCGCCCATGCGCGCTCGCTGGTCGACGACGTCGAGTTCTCGCCGATGGACGCGACCCGCTCCGACGTGGACTTCACCGCCGAGGTGATCGCCATCGCGATCGAGGAGGGCGCCACGACGATCAACGTGCCCGACACGGTCGGCTACGCGATGCCCGAGGAGTACGCCGCGTTCCTGACCGGGCTGTACGACCGCGTGCCCAAGCTGCGCGACGTCGTGCTCTCCGTCCACTGCCACGACGACCTGGGGCTGGCCGTGGCCAACTCCTACGCCGGCGTGCGCGCCGGCGCGCGTCAGGTCGAGTGCGCCATCAACGGCATCGGCGAGCGCGCGGGCAACGCCTCGCTGGAGGAGTTCGTGATGCTGCTGCACACGCGGCGCGACTTCGTCGGCCTGGAGACCGCCATCAACACGACCGAGATCGCGCGCACCAGCCGCATGGTCAGCCGCATGACCGGCTACGTCGTGCAGCCCAACAAGGCGGTCGTCGGGCGCAACGCCTTCGCGCACGAGTCGGGCATCCACCAGGACGGCGTGCTGAAGGAGCGCACGACGTTCGAGATCATGGACGCGACGACCGTCGGCCTGGCCGGCAACGACATCGTCCTGGGCAAGCACTCCGGCCGCCACGCGCTGCGCCAGGCGCTGGAGGACCTGGGCTTCACCGTCGACGGGGCCGCGCTGAACACCGCGTTCAAGCGCTTCAAGGAGATCGCGGACAAGAAGAAGCAGGTCACCGCGATGGACCTGGAGGCCCTGGTCACCGACGAGCTGCGCAGCGAGATCACCGGGTACGCGCTGGAGTGGTTCGACGTCGAGGCCTCCTCGCGCCGCCCGCCGCACGCGAAGGTGTCGGTCACCACGCCCGACGGCGAGAGCGTCGAGGGCGGCTTCACCGGCGACGGCCCGATCGACGCGATCTTCCACGCGATCAACTCGGCCACCGGCATCGACGCCCGCCTGCGCGAGTTCCGCGTCGACGCCGTCACCGGCGGCCAGGACGCGCTCGGCGAGGTCTCCGTCGTCCTCGAGCTGGAGGGCCAGAGCGCCTCCGGCCAGGGCGTGGCCACCGACATCCTCGAGGCGGCCGGCCGGGCCTACGTGCGCGCGCTCTCGGTCGCGGTCAACAAGGTGCGCATGGCCAACGCGGCCGCCGACCCGCGCACCAACGAGACGACGCTCACGCCCTAGGGCTTCGCCGTGCGGTCGGCCTCGGGCTGGTCCAGCTCGAGGCCGGCCACGGGCGTGCGGCGCATGCGGTTCTTCCGGCGCAGGAACGGCTGCTCGACGGCGTAGAAGCTGATGGTCGCCGCGGCGAAGGTGATGGCCAGCCGCGGGATCAGGCCGTCGACCAGCACGATCACCGGCAGGTGCCACAGGTACAGGCCGTAGGAGATGCGCCCGATCCAGGGCAGCGGCGGCAGGCGCAACGCGCGCGAGAGCAGCGACCGGTCGCCGGTGGCCAGCCGCGCGACCAGCACCGCGGCGCACACGGCGACGATCGGGATGGCCTCCAGCGGGTTGCCCTCCTGGCCGTAGATGTCGGGGTAGGTGCGCCGCACCCACCACAGGACGACGATCGCCACCAGCGTGGCCAGGCCGAGCAGCCGGTCGGCGGTGCGGGTCAGCGCGCGCCCGTCGCGGTGGGCCAGCCACAGGCCGACGGCGGCGCCCAGCAGCAGCTCGCCGAAGCGCGGGTCGGGTCGGAAGTACAGGAAGGTGCCCACGCCGTCGGGGTCCCACAGGACGACGAACAGCGACAGCAGCGCGGCGGCGACCACGGCGACGGCGATGGCCAGGCGGCGCAGGTCGTGCACGCGGGCGAGCACGAGGGCCAGCACCGGCGCCCACAGCAGGTAGAACAGCTCCTCCACCGACAGCGACCAGACCGGGCCCAGCGCGCCCATCTGCGCCGCCCAGGAGTCGTCGAAGATCAGCACGACCGACAACGTGTAGGTCAGCGTGATCCCCACCGCCTCGAACCACGCGCCGTAGGTCGCGTCGGGCACCAGCCGGGTGGCCCACGGCGTCAGCGCCAGGCACAGGAAGACGAGCGCCGGGTACAGGCGCAGGAGCCGGCGCAGGTAGAAGCCGCCCAGCCCGATCGTGCCGCGGGCCCGCCGCTCGCCGACCAGGACGCCGGTGATCAGGAAGCCCGACAGCACGAAGAAGACGTCGACGCCGAACAGGCCGCCGATGCCCCACGTGCCGTGCAGGTGGTAGGCGATGACGGCGAGCACGGCGGCGGCGCGCAGCCCGTCCAGCTGCGTGACCCGACGGCCGACTGATGAGCGTCCTTGACCCATGTGACGGCGGGAGGCTACGACCCCGGCCCGCTCAGGCGGCCAGCGCCCGACCCTGGCGGTAGCCGGCGGCCAGCGCGTCCGCGGTGCGGGCGCCGTCCATCAGCCGCCCGGCGATCGCCGCGCTGCTGCCCGCGTCGGGCACGATCGTGCGCAGCGTGGCGCCGCGCCCGCGCAGGACCTGGGCCTCGACCGCCTCGGCGGCGCGCGCACCCAGCCGCAGCGCGAGCAGCGGCGCGGGCGTGTCGCGCAGCGGCAGGGCGCCGAGCACGTTCAGGCACAGCACGTGGGTGTCGCGCCCGACCGTGGTCACGTCGAGGTTGGTCAGCGACCAGGCGCCGCCGTCGACGTAGGTCCGCCCGGCGATCGTCACCGGCGCGAAGATGCCGGGCACCGCGCAGGACGCGGCGATCGCGGCGCCGACCGGTGGGGTGGGGGCGCCGGGCGCGCCGAAGACGACGCGCCGGCCGCTGTCGCGATCGACGGCGACGACGCGCAGGCGGCCGTCGAAGCGGGCACCGGCCAGCTCGGGCGCATCGCGCAGCTGATCCAGCGACTCGTCGCCGCCGGGCAGGCGGGCGAGGACGAGCGCGCGGCCCGCGGCGCCGATCGTCTCGCCTCGGGTCAGCAGCGGCGCGGCCAGCGGCGCGCTGGCCGCCCACGCCGCGGCGCCCAGCGCGCGCACGCCGCCCGCCAGCAGGCCGGCCGGCGGCCCGTCCTCGGGTGCGGGCCGCGCCGGCTCGGGCGCGTCGGCGGGCGGTCGGCGCGGCGGCAGCCCAGCGGCCAGCACGCCGGCGACGATCGCGCCGGCCGAGGTGCCGACCAGCTGCTCGGTACGGCGGAAGTCGACGCCGGTGGCGTCCTCGATGCCGGCCAGCACGCCGGCCATCCAGGCCTCGCCGACGATTCCGCCGGCGGCCAGCACGAGCGCGTCAGGCGCCAGGAACGAACCCATACGCTCCCAAGATAGGTGCGTATGCGATAACATACGATTGTATGGCGACGGTCGAGGCCTCCCTGAACATCGGTCCCCGCGTGCGCGCGCTGCGCGAGGGGATGGATCTGAGCCTGCGGGAGCTGGCCGAGCGCAGCGGCGTCAGCGCCCCGATGCTCAGCCAGGTCGAGCGGGGGGAGACCAGCCCGACGCTGGCCATCGCCGGCCGCATCGCCGGCGGGTTGGACCTGACGCTGAGCCAGCTGCTGCGCCTGGACGAGAGCGGCAGCGTCCTGATCGTGCGCTCCGACGAGGTGCGCGACGGCGGCGGTCGCCGCGGCCACACCGTCGGCGTCCTGACGCCGCCCCTGCCCGGTCAGCGGGCCGAGCTCAGCCGTCACGAGCTGGCGCCGGGCGGGGCCACCGGCGGCGAGGGCGACCCGCCGATGCACGAGCCGGGCAGCCGCGAGATCGCCCACGTCCTCGCCGGCGCGGTCGAGCTGGTGATCGACGGCGAGCGCCACATCCTGCGCGCCGGAGACACCGTGACCTTCGACGCCGACCTGTCCCATCACTTTGAGAACCCCGGCCCCGACGAGGCGAGCTTCCTCGCCGTCGTGTCGGCCGGACTGCGGAGGAGCTAGCACTGATGCCCAAGACCCTGTTCGACAAGCTGTGGGAGGCCCACGAGGTCGCTCCCGGCCTGCTGTTCATCGACCTGCACCTCGTCCACGAGGTGACCAGCCCGCAGGCCTTCGAGTCGCTGCGCCTGGCCGGCCGGACGGTGCGCCGGCCCGACCGCACGCTGGCCACGGCCGATCACAACACGCCGACCGACGGCACGCCGGTGGCCAAGCTGATCAAGGACGAGCTGAGCCGCACGCAGGTGCTCAAGCTGGAGACCAACTGCGCCGAGTTCGGCATCCCGATCCACAGCCTCGGATCCGAGCTGCAGGGCATCGTCCACGTGATCGGGCCGGAGCTGGGCGTGACGCAGCCGGGCATGACGATCGTCTGCGGCGACTCGCACACCGCCACCCACGGCGCGTTCGGCGCGCTGGCCTTCGGCATCGGGACCTCCGAGGTCGAGCACGTGCTGGCCACGCAGTGCCTGGTGCAGCGCAAGCCCAAGTCGATGCTCATCCGCTACGACGGCCTGCCCGGCTTCGGCGTCACCGCCAAGGACCTGATCCTGGGGACGATCGGCCAGATGGGCGTCGACGGCGCCACCGGTCACGCGGTCGAGTTCGCCGGTCCCGCGATCGAGGCGCTCTCGATGGAGGGCCGCATGACGATCTGCAACATGACCATCGAGGGCGGCGGCCGCGCGGGCATGATCGCCCCCGACGAGACGACGTTCACGTGGGTCCGCGAGCACGCCGGCATCGAGCCGGACCCGTCCTGGTACGACCTGAAGACCGACGCGGGCGCCGAGTTCGACAAGGTCATCGTGGTCGACGCCGCCGCGCTCTCCCCGCAGGTGACCTGGGGCAGCACGCCCGACATGGTGGTGCCGGTCACGGCCGCCGTCCCGGATCCCCAGGACGACGGCGACGAGCGTGCGCTGGTCTACATGGGCCTGGAGGCCGGGACCCCGATCACCGACATCAAGCTCGACCGCGTGTTCATCGGCTCGTGCACGAACAGCCGCATCGGCGACCTGCGCGCCGCCGCGAAGGTCGTGGAGGGCCGCAAGGTGGCCGGCCACGTCAACGCGATGGTCGTGCCGGGCAGCCAGCAGGTCAAGAAGCAGGCCGAGGAGGAGGGCCTGGACGAGGTGTTCAAGGCCGCCGGCTTCGACTGGCGCGTGGCCGGCTGCTCGATGTGCCTGGGCATGAACCCGGACATCGCCGCGCCGGGCGAGCGCGTCGCCTCGACCAGCAACCGCAACTTCGAGGGGCGCCAGGGGCGCGGCGCGCGCACGCACCTCGTCTCGCCGGAGATGGCCGCCGCGGCCGCCATCGAGGGCCATTTCGTCGACATCCGCGAGTGGAGCTAGGAGCCCAAGCCATGGAGAGCATCACCACGATCCGCGGTCGCGTGTCCGTCCTGGACCGCGACGACGTCGACACCGACCAGATCATGCCCAAGCAGTTCCTCAAGCGCGTCGAGCGCACGGGATTCGGCGAGTTCCTGTTCTACGACTGGGCCAAGGAGGAGGGCTGGGACCTCCCGAAGAACCCGATCCTGGTCACCGGCGAGAACTTCGGCTGCGGCTCCTCGCGCGAGCACGCGCCGTGGGGCCTGGAGGACTACGGCTTCCGGGCGATCATCGCGCCGAGCTTCGCCGACATCTTCTACTCCAACTGCACGAAGATCGGGCTGCTGCCGGTCGTGCTGCCCGAGGACATCGTCACGGCGATCATGGGCCACGGCGAGTGCGAGATCGACCTGCCCAACAAGGTCGTGCGCTTCGACGGCGAGGAGATCCCCTTCGACCTGGACGACGGGATCCACCATCGCCTGGTCAACGGCCTGGACGACATCGGCCTGACGCTGCAGCAGGACGACGCGATCTCGGCCTACGAGGCCGACCGCGAGCGCTCCGGTCCCAACACCCTCTCCCTGGCCTAGAAAGGTCGAATGTCCAACCACATCGTTCTCCTGCCCGGTGACGGCATCGGGCCCGAGGTCGTGGCCGCGACCACGACGGTCCTGGACGCCATCGGCGACTTCACCTATGAGGAGCAGCTGATCGGCGGCGCCGCCATCGACGCCACCGGCACCGCGCTTCCCGACGCCACCACCGAGGCCTGCCACCGGGCCGACGCCGTCCTGCTCGGCGCGGTCGGCGGTCCCAAGTGGGACTCCACCGACGCCGGCAAGGCCCGTCCCGAGCAGGGCCTGCTGGGGATCCGCAAGGCGCTGGAGCTGTTCGCCAACCTGCGCCCGGTCAAGCCGCTGACCGCGCTGCTGGACGCCTCGCCGCTCCGGCGCGAGGTGATCGAGGGCACCGACCTGCTCGTCGTGCGCGAGCTCACGGGCGGCATGTACTTCGGCAAGAAGGTGCGCACCGCGGACGCGGCGTCCGACGAGAACGCCTACACGCGCCCCGAGGTCGAGCGCATCGCCCGCGTGGCCTTCCGGGCCGCGCGCCGCAAGGTCACCAACGTCGACAAGATGAACGTGCTCGAGGTCTCGCGCTTCTGGCGCGAAGTGGTGCTCGACGTCCACAGCCGCGAGTTCCCCGACGTGGCGCTCGACCATCTGCTGGTCGACAACGCCGCGATGCAGCTGATCAGCGCCCCCTCGGAGTTCGACGTGATCGTCACCGACAACATGTTCGGCGACATCCTCAGCGACGAGGCCGCGACGCTCACCGGCTCGATCGGAATGCTCCCGTCGGCGTCGCTGGGGGAGGAGGGCAAGCCCGGCCTGTTCGAGCCCGTGCACGGCTCGGCGCCCGACATCGCGGGGCGGGGAATCGCCAATCCGCTGGCCACGATCCTGTCGGCGGCGATGCTGCTGCGCCACGGACTCGGTTTGTCCGATGAGGCGCAGGCCCTAGAATCGGCGGTGGACCGTGCCCTCGAGGGCGGTCTGCGCACCTCCGACCTCGGTGGCAGCGCGAACACCGACCAGGCCACAAAGGCCGTCTTGGAGCAGCTGTGAAGCAGACCGAGCTGATCTGGTTCAACGGGGAGTTCGTCAAGTGGGAGGACGCGACGGTTCACGTCCTCACGCACGGGCTCCACTACGGCACGGGCGTCTTCGAAGGCGTACGTTGCTACGACACCGAGATCGGCCCGGCCGTCTTCCGCCACACCGAGCACCTGGAGCGTCTGAAGAAGTCCTCGGACCTCTACTACATGGACATCCCCTACTCGCTGGAGGAGCTGCGGTCGGCGACCAAGGAGCTGATCGCCCGCAACGGCCTGCGCTCCTGCTACATCCGCCCGCTCGTCTTCCGCGGCTACGGGACGATGGGCCTGTTCCCGCTCGACGCGCCCGTCGACGTGGCCATCGCGGTGTGGGAGTGGGGCGCCTACCTCGGTGACGAGGGCAAGCGCAACGGCGTGCGCGCGAAGGTCTCCAGCTGGCGGCGGATCAGCCCCGACTCGCTGATCCCGCAGGCCAAGGCCTCGGGCCAGTACCTCAACTCGATCCTGGCCAAGATCGAGGTGCACAAGGCCGGCTACGAGGAGGCGATCCTCCTCGACGATCACGGGCACGTGAACGAGGGCTCGGGCGAGAACATCTTCGTCGTGCGCGACGGCGTCATCTTCACGCCGCCGCAGACCGCCTCGATCCTGGACGGGATCAACCGCAAGTCGGCGATCCAGATCGCCCGCGACCTGGGGTTCGAGGTCGTCGAGCGCGACATCGCGCGGGCCGAGCTGTACCTGGCCGACGAGATCTACCTGACGGGCACGGCGGCCGAGCTCGTGCCGGTGCGCGAGGTCGACGACCACCCGGTCGGCGAGGGCACGCCCGGCGAGATCACGCGCGCGGTGCAGGCCGCGTTCGAGGACGCCCTGCACGGGCGCACCGAGCGCTATCGGGAGTGGCTGGACCCGATCGAGGTCCCGGCGCGAATTCCGTAGGCGCCCGGCGGTGATCGCTGGGTGCCCACGCCTCAACGCCCAGCCGATCACCGAATCCAGGACTCCTTGCCATGACCCAGATCCAGCTCTATGACGCCACCCTCCGCGACGGGATGGGTGGCGGGGGCCTCAGCCTCACCGCCGACGAGAAGGTGCGCGTCGTGCACCAGCTCGACGCGCTCGGCGTCGACCTGATCGAGGCCGGGTTCCCGGCCTCCAACCCCAAGGAGCAGGAGCTCTTCGCGCTGCTCTCGCACGAGCGCCTGGCGCACGCGGAGATCGTCGCCTTCGGCATGACCCGCCGGCGCGAGGTCAGCGCCGACAACGACGAGGGCCTGCGCGTCGTGGCCGAGTCGTTCGCCCCGGTGTGCACGCTGGTGGGCAAGAGCTCGGTCGTGCACGTCGAGAAGGTCGTACGCGTCTCGCGCGAGGAGAACCTGGCGATGATCGCCGAGTCGATCGCCTTCCTGGTCGGCCAGGGCAAGCGGGCGATCCTCGACGCCGAGCACTTCTTCGACGGCTGGGCCGCCGACCCGGACTACGCGATCGCCTGCGTGCGCGCGGCCGCCGAGGCCGGGGCCGAGCGCGTCGTGCTGTGCGACACCAACGGCGGCTCGCTGCCCCACCGGATCGCCACGGCCACCGGCGCCGTGGCGGCCGCGCTGCCCGGCGTCGCGCTGGGCATCCACTGCCACAACGACACCGACTGCGCCGTGGCGAACTCGCTGGCCGGCGTGGCCGCGGGCGCCACGCAGGTGCAGGGCACGGTCAACGGGATCGGCGAGCGCACCGGCAACGCCAACCTGCTGTCGATCATCGCCAACCTGCAGCTCAAGCTCGGCCACCGCGTGGTCACCGACGAGCAGCTGGCCCGGCTGACCGAGACCGGCCACTTCGTCGACGAGCTGCTCAACCGCGCGCCCGACCCCTTCCAGCCCTACGTGGGCAAGCACGCGTTCGCCCACAAGGCGGGCCTGCACGCCGCGGGCGTGCGCACCGACGCCTCGACCTTCGAGCAGATCGACCCGGCGCTGGTGGGCAACCACCGCGACCTGCTGGTCTCCGAGCTGGCCGGCCGCGCGACGGTCAGCGAGAAGGCGCGCGACCTGGGCCTGGAGGTCGACGCCGCCCACGTGATCGAGCGCGTCAAGGAGCTCGAGCACCAGGGCTACTCCTTCGAGACCGCCGACGGCAGCTTCGAGCTGCTGCTGCGCAAGGAGGCGGGCGCCTACGAGCCGCTGTTCCGCCTGGAGTCGTGGCGCTGCATCGTCGAGCAGCGCGCCGACGGCAAGGTCGACACCGAGGCGACGATCAAGATCTTCGTCAACGGCGAGCGCTACGTGCGCACGGCCGAGGGCAACGGCCCGGTCAACGCGCTGGACCGCGCGCTGCGCGACGCGCTGACCGAGATCCACCCGCACCTGGCCGATCTGGAGCTGGTCAACTTCAAGGTCCGCATCCTGGACGAGACGAAGGGCTCCAACGCCGTCACCCGCGTGCTGCTGGACACCTCCGACGGCGCCGGCGACGTGTGGGGCTCGATCGGCCTCAACGAGAACATCATCGCGGCCTCCTGGCAGGCGCTGGTCGACTCGCTGGAGCGCGCGATGCAGCCGACCCCGGTGCCCGCCCCGAAGTGATCCCGCTGGCCAAGCCGGTCCTCGGGCCGGAGGAGGAGGCGGCGGTCCTCGAGGTGCTGCGCTCGGGCCAGCTGTCGCTGGGGCCGCGCGTGCCGGAGTTCGAGCGGCGCTTCGCGCAGCGGCTGGGCGTCGCGCACGCCAGCGCCGTGTCGTCGGGCACCACCGGCCTGCACCTGGCCCTGCGCGCCGTGGGCGTCAGCGACGGCGACGAGGTGGTCACGTCGCCCTTCTCGTTCGTGGCCTCGGCCAACGTGATGGCCTACGAGCGCGCCCGGCCGGTGTTCGCCGACATCGACCCGCGCACGCTGAACCTCGACCCGGCGGCCGCCGCCGCGGCGGTCACCGAGCGCACGACGGCCTTGCTGCCGGTCCACATCTTCGGCTACCCGGCCGACCTGCCCGCCTTCGAGGCGATGGGCCTGCCGATCGTCGAGGACGCCTGCGAGGCGCTGGGCGGCGTGCACGCCGACGGCACCGCGGTGGGCGGGCGCGGCCATCCGGCGGTGTTCGGCTTCTACGCCAACAAGCAGCTGACCACCGGCGAGGGCGGGCTGCTGACCACCGGCGACGCGGCGGTCAAGGAGCGCGTCGACGCCGAGCGCAACCAGGGCCGCGCGCCGAACATGGACTGGCTCGACCACGACCGGCTGGGCTTCAACTACCGGCTGTCGGACATCGCCTGCGCCGTGGGGATCGCCCAGCTGGACCGCCTGGACTGGATGCTGGAGCGGCGGGCGGGCGCGGCGGCCTGGTACCGCGAGGCGCTGGCCGGGATCGAGGGGCTGGACCTGCCCTGCGAGGACGCCGGCGGCGACCGCCGCGGCTGGTTCGTGTTCGTCGTGCAGGTGCCCCGCGGGCGCGACCGCGACTCGGTCATCCGCGCGCTGCGCGACCACGGGGTGCAGTCCAAGCCCTACCTGCCGGCGATCCACCTGATGAGCTACTACCGCGAGACCTACGGCCATCGCGAGGGCGAGTTCCCGGTCTGCGAGGACGTCGCCGCGCGCTCGATCGCGCTGCCGTTCTTCCCCGAGATCGCGCAGTCGCAGGTCGAGCAGGTCGGGATCGCGCTGCGCGCGGTGCTTGAATCACCCGCGTGAGCCGTTTCGCCGAGCCCCAACATCCCGCCTTCCGGGCGATCCACTTCTCGATCGACTTCGACCAGCGGCTGTGGCCGCAGGACCTGCGCGGCTCGCGCGCCCACGTGCGCATGCTGGCCGCGTCGCAGATCCTCACCGAGGCCGAGCGCGACGAGATCCTGCGCGGCCTGGAGCTCGTCGAGGCCGAGCTGTCGGGCGGCACCTTCGCCTTCAGCGAGCACGACGAGGACATCCACCTGGCCATCGAGCGGCGCCTGACCGAGCTGATCGGGCCGGTGGGCGGCAAGCTGCACACCGCGCGCTCGCGCAACGACCAGGTGGCCACCGACATGGCGCTGTTCGTGCGCGACGAGGCGACCCGGGCGATCGCCGCCATCGACGCGCTCGCGCAGGCGTTCGTCGACCGGGCCGCCCAGCACCTGGACGTGCCGCTGCCCGGCTACACGCACCTGCAGCGCGCCCAGCCGGTCTACCTGGCCCACCACCTGCTGGCCTACGTGTGGATGCTGCTGCGCGACCGCGATCGGTTCCACTTCGTGGCCACGCGCTCGGTGGCCAACCTGCCGCTCGGGGCGGGCGCGCTGGCCGGCGTGAACTTCCCCACCGACCGCCAGATGGTCGCGCGCGAGCTCGGGTTCGCGGGCGTCGCGCCCAACTCGATCGACGCCGTCTCCAACCGCGACTTCGTGATCGACTACATGGGCGCGGCGGCGACCTGCCTGACCCACCTGTCGCGGCTGGGCGCCGAGCTGGTGCTGTGGTCCAGCGCCGAGTTCGGCTTCGTGCGCCTGCCCGACGCGTGGTCCAGCGGCTCGTCGATCATGCCGCAGAAGAAGAACCCCGACGCGGCCGAGCTGCTGCGGGCCAAGGCGCCCCGCGCGGTCGGCGCGCTGACCGGCTTCTACGGCGCGCTGCACGCGCTGCCGCTGACCTACAACAAGGACATGCAGGAGGACAAGGAGGCGCTGTTCGACGTCGTCGACACGCTGTCGCTCTCGCTGGAGGCCTCACGCGGGATGATCGACGGCGCGGTGTTCGACGCCGAGCGGATGGCCGCCGCGGCCAGCGACGATCTGATCGCCGCCACCGACATCGCCGACCTGTACGTCAAGCGCGGCATGCCCTTCCGCGAGGCCCACGGCATCGTCGGCGGGCTGGTGCGCGAGGCGGTCGATGCGGGGATCCCGCTGCGCGAGGTGCAGTCCGAGCACCTGGACCCCGAGGCGCGGGCGCTGCTGGAGCAGTCGTCGTGGCTGGAGTCCAAGGACTCCGAGGGCGGCACGGCGAGCGCGCGCGTGCGCGATCAGCTGGACGCCGCGCGAGCAGCGCTGGCCGCGCCGCCGGCGTGACCCCGCTGCCGCGCGCCTTCTACGCGCGGCCGGTGCTCGAGGTGGCACCGGACCTGCTGGGCTGCGTGCTGCGCCACGGCGACGTCTCCGGCGTGATCGTCGAGACCGAGGCCTACCACGAGTCCGAGCCCGCCTCGCACTCGTACATCGGCCTGACCGAGCGCAACCGCCCGATCTTCGGTCCGGCCGGGATCGCCTACGTGTACCGCTCCTACGGCATCCACGCGCTGGTCAACGCGGTGTGCGGACCCGACGGCGTGGGGGAGGCGGTGCTGATCCGGGCGCTGGAGCCGCTGGATGGGATCGGCGAGATGCTCGCCCGCCGCCGCGTGGCCCGCGAGGTCGAGCTGTGCAACGGGCCCGGCAAGCTGTCCCAGGCGTTGGGCGTCGGCCTGGAGCTCAACGACACGTCGCTGAGCGACGGCCCGCTGCGCATCGAGCCGCGCCCGGCGGCCTGGCGCGACGTGCGCTGGGTCACCGGCCCGCGGATCGGCATCACCAAGGCGGTCGAGCTGCCGTGGCGCTTCTGCGCGGTGGGCGCGCCCAGCGTGTCGCGCCCGTGGCCGCCGGGACTGAGGCCGGCGTCCGGCTAGCCCGGGGGCGCGGCGGCGCCGCCCGCTTCGGGCGCCGCACCGCCCGTCGCGCCGGCCGCGGGATCCGGGGTGACCGGCGTGGCCGGGGTCGGCGTCGGCGTGTCGCCGGTCGTGCCGCCGCCACCGCCGGTGCCGGTCTGGTCGCCCGCGCCGCCGCCCGTGGCCTGCTGCTCGTCCTGGCCCGTGCCGTCCGTGGTGCCCGGGCCGGTGTTGACGTCGGGCGACACGGGCGTGGTCGTCGTCGTGCTCGGCGTGACGGGCACGGACGACGGGTCGGTCGTGGTCGGGACGGTCTCCTGCAGCTCGGGCGGGATCTCCTTGCCCTCGGCCTGCAGCTTCTCGACCTCGCGCAGGCGCCGCGCGTTCTCGCGCTCGGCGTCGATCGCGTAGATCTGGGTCATGATGTCGTGCCAGATGTCGGCCGGGTAGGTGCCGCCCGACACCTCGCCGCCGTTGTACTCGGTCTCCATCGGCTTGAGCCGGTCCGGGTAGCCGACCCACACGGCGGTGGTGTAGCGCGGGGTGTAGCCCACGAACCAGGCGTCGCCGTAGTTCTCCGTCGTGCCGGTCTTGCCCGCCACGATGTCGTCGGTGTTGCTCAGCTGGGCGTGCGTGCCCGTGCCGCTGGTCACGACCGTGTGCAGGATCGCCGTGACCTCGTCGGAGACGTTGTCGGGCAGGATCCGCTTGGCCTCGATCTTGTTCTCGTCGACCGTCTTGTCACCGCGACGGACCTCGCTGATGCCGACCGGGCCATGGTCGCTGGCGCCCAGCGTGCCGGTGATCAGCTTCCCGCCGCGCGCGAACGTCTGGTAGGCGTGGGCCATGTCCAGCGCGGTCACGCCCTGGCGCAGGCCGCCGAGCGTCATGGCCAGGTTGTGGGAGACCGGCGTGCGGATGCCCATCTTCTTGGCCAGCTTGGCCACGCGCTTGGTGCCGACCTTGATGCCGACCGCGGCGAACACCGCGTTGTCGGAGTAGGTCGTCGCCGTGGCCAGCGAGCGCACGCCGGCGTAGGAGCCCTCGTAGTTGTTGACTACGAAGACCTCCTTGCCCTTCGTGCCCGGCACGGGGAACTCGCGCTTCATCGACGGCCACGTCGAGTTGGGCGAGATGCCGTCGTCCAGCGCGCGGGCCAGGATGAACGGCTTGAAGCTGGAGCCCGGCTGGCGCTGGCCCTGGGTGGCCAGGTTGAAGGGCGTCGTGTTGTAGTCGCGACCGCCGACCATCGCCCGGACGCCGCCGGTGCGGTTGTCGATCACCACGACCGACGCGGTCGGGCCGTCGGCGTAGCTGAAGCGCTGCGACACCGCGGCCTCGGCGGCCTTCTGCATGTCGAGGTCCAGCGTGGTCTTGATCGTCAGGCCGCCCTGGAAGGCCTTGACCGGGCCGTAGCGGTCGACCACCTGCTGGCGCACCCAGGTCGTGAAGTACGGCGTCCCGGGCGTCGGCGCCTTCTGCGCGGGCGGGTGCACGGAGTTCTCGGCGGGGATCGCCTCCTTGAGGAACTGCGCGTACTCGCTCGGCGTGATCTTGCCCTGGTCGCGCATCTTGGCCATCACCACGTCGCGGCGCTCGCGGGCGGCCTGCGGGTGGGCGACCGGGTCGTAGCCGGTCGGGTTCTGCACGATGCCGGCCAGGAGGGCCGACTCCCACGGATGCAGCTCCTTCGCGCACGGGCGCTCGGGGGTCTCGCCGCAGCCGGGATGGTCGGCGCTGAAGTACGTGCGCGCGGCCGCCTCGATCCCGTAGGCGCCGTTGCCGAAGTAGATCGAGTTGAGGTACTCGGTGAGGATCTTCTCCTTGGACCACTTGCGCGTCAGGTGGTAGGCCAGCGCGGCCTCGCGGAGCTTCTCGAACACGGTGCGCTTGTTCTCGCGCTCGAGCGCCCGCTTGACGAACTGCTGGGTGATCGTCGAGCCGCCCTGGCGGGGCTTGCCCTGGATCACGTCGGCCACGAAGGCGCGCGCGATGCCCTTGATGTCGACGCCGGGGTTCGTGTAGAAGCGCTCGTCCTCGATGGAGATGATCGCGTTGACCATCGAGGGGTTGATCTGCTCGAAGGAGACGAGCACGCGGCCTTCGTTGGAGGTCAGGATCCCCAGCCGGCGGCCCTGGTCGTCGACGATCACCGAGTTCTTGGACTGCTTGTACTCGGCGCGGTTCTCGAGGTCGGGCAGGTCGGAGGCGACCGCCATCATCATCCCGAAGACCGTCGAGACGATCGCCAGCGCCATCAACGGCACGAGGATCAGCAGAAGCCGCAGCTTCTTCAGTCGCGGCTTGCGTCGCTTCGGAAAGGGGATCGGGTCGCTCATGCGTCGTGTCCCACGGCGAGGGTAGTCGGACGGCCGTGGAAGGGTGTTGGGCACCGCCGGCGGCAGGGCGGTACAGCGGGTCGTCAGACTACCATCGCGCCGGATGGCCCCAGACCTGCTGCGCAACGTCGTCGATGCCCTCCCCGCGGGCGAGTTGGAGCGCAAGCTCGCCCTCGGCCGGCCGCTGCGGGTCAAGCTCGGGGTCGATCCGACCAGCGCCGACCTGCATCTGGGGCACAGCGTCGTGCTCGGCAAGCTGCGCGAGTTCCAGGACGCCGGCCACCGGGTGGTGCTGATCATCGGCGACTACACGGCGCGCGTCGGCGATCCCAGCGGGCGGTCCAAGACGCGGCCGGTGGTCTCCGGCGAGGCGATCGACGCCAACGCCCGGACCTACCAGGAGCAGGCCTTCAAGATCCTGCGCGACGACCCCGAGCTGCTGGAGGTCCGCTTCAACTCCGAGTGGCTGGACATGCCGACCGAGGACCTGTTCCGCCTCGCGCGCGTGGCCACGGTCGCGCAGGTGCTGGAACGCGACGACTTCGCCAAGCGCTGGTCCGCGCGCGAGCCGATCTCCGTGCTCGAGCTGCTGTATCCGCTGCTGCAGGGCTACGACTCGGTGGCGATCCGGGCCGACGTCGAGCTGGGCGGCACCGACCAGAAGTTCAACCTGCTGCTCGGCCGCGACGTGCAGCGCGCCTACGGGATGGCCGAGCAGGCGATCGTGACGCTGCCGCTGCTGGTCGGGACCGACGGCAGCGAGAAGATGTCCAAGTCGCTGAACAACTTCGTCGGCCTGACCGAGCCGCCTGAGGAGCAGTACGGCAAGACGCTGTCGCTGCCCGACGAGGCGATGGGCTCCTGGTACCGGCTGCTGCTCGGCCGCGACCCGGATGCCGAACTGGGCCCCCGCGACGCCAAGCGGGCGCTGGCCCGGGCGATCGTCGCCCGCTACCACGGCGACGAGGCGGCGATCGCGGCCGAGGCGGCCTTCGACCGGGTGTTCGTCCAGCGGGGCGTGCCCGACGAGATGCCATCGATCGGCTTGGCCGACTACGGCGAGACCGTGCACCTGCCGCAGCTGCTGGGCGATGCGTTCGGGATGTCGCGTTCGGAGGCGCGGCGGCTGATCCAGTCCGGCGGCGTGCGCCTCGACGATGCGGTCGTCGGCGAGCTGGACCTCCCGCGCACCGGGTTGGACGGCGCCGTGCTGCGCGCGGGCAAGCGACGGTTCGCCCGGCTCGGGCCGGCCTAGATGGCCGCGCACGCCGGTCTGCTGCGCGTGGCCACCCGCGGGGACGGGGAGATCGTCGACCTGACCGAGGGTGTGCTGTCGGTCGTCCAGGCCGCGCAGGTGCAGCTCGGCGCGGTCGTCGTCTTCGGGGTCGGCTCGACGCTGGCCGTCACGACGATGGAGTACGAGAGCGGCGGGGTGCAGGACATGCAGGCGTCGATCGAGCGGCTGCTGCCGCGGGCGGCGCCCGGCGCGGGCGACTACGCCCACAACGTGCGCAACGGGGACACCAACGCGCACGCGCATCTGCGCGCGGCGCTGATCGGCCCGTCGGAGACCATCCCGATCATCGACGGGCGCCTGGGCCTGGGCACCTGGCAGCAGGTCGTGCTCCTGGACTTCGACGACCGTCCGCGCCAGCGCTCGGTCTCCGTGACCGTCCTGTCGTAGCCGTCCTGCTACTGTCTCGCGCCGGGTCAGTGCAGCAGGTCGCTGCGACGGACTTGGAAGTGAGACGAACGAGACTCTGCTACAGTGTCTCCACCGCAGTTCCTTCGCGGTGCTGCAAGCTCTCTTCCGAGCCCTCGAGCACTGCGCTATACTGCCCGGTCCGACCCAAAGCTTCTGGCTTTGGGGCGTGTCACGCCGGAGGGCATCCCCCTCCGCGAGAGGCACGGCGGTCTTTGAAAACTCAACAGCATGCGCTTCCAGATCTTTCGAGATCTGAGAAGTACAAGCTCGATTCATTCGGTCGCCAGCGGCCGGATGAACTTATTTGAACCCGTCATGATCGACGTGGTCCTGTGTATGGACTCGTCGTGAAGTAGTCATGGCAACCTCTGTGATGGCCGGCTTCCGCCAGGGAGCCAGCCGTATGTAGTTCTTCACGGAGAGTTTGATCCTGGCTCAGGACGAACGCTGGCGGCGTGCTTAACACATGCAAGTGGAGCGACGAACCAGAGCTTGCTCTGGGGCAGAGCCGCGAACGGGTGAGTAACACGTGGGTCACCTACCTCGATGACCGGGACAACCCGAGGAAACTCGGGCTAATACCGGATGTGCACTTTGGTGGAAAGGTAGCTTCGGCTTCCGCATCGAGATGGGCCCGCGGCGCATTAGCTTGTTGGTGAGGTAACGGCTTACCAAGGCGACGATGCGTAGCTGGTCTGAGAGGACGATCAGCCACACTGGGACTGAGACACGGCCCAGACTCCTACGGGAGGCAGCAGTGGGGAATCTTGCGCAATGCGCGAAAGCGTGACGCAGCAACGCCGCGTGGGGGAAGAAGGCCTTCGGGTTGTAAACCTCTTTCAGTTGGGACGAAGCTTCTGCGGTGAATAGCCGTATGGAGTGACGGTACCTTCACAAGAAGCCCCGGCTAACTACGTGCCAGCAGCCGCGGTAATACGTAGGGGGCAAGCGTTGTCCGGAATCATTGGGCGTAAAGCGCGTGTAGGCGGCTCGATAAGTCCGTTCTGAAAGTCCAGGGCTCAACCCTGGGATGCGGATGGATACTGTCGAGCTCGAGTCCGGAAGAGGCGAGTGGAATTCCTGGTGTAGCGGTGAAATGCGCAGATATCAGGAGGAACACCAATGGCGAAGGCAGCTCGCTGGGACGTGACTGACGCTGAGACGCGAAAGCGTGGGGAGCAAACAGGATTAGATACCCTGGTAGTCCACGCCGTAAACGATGGGCACTAGGTGTAGGGGGTGTCGACTCCCCCTGTGCCGAAGCTAACGCATTAAGTGCCCCGCCTGGGGAGTACGGCCGCAAGGCTAAAACTCAAAGGAATTGACGGGGGCCCGCACAAGCAGCGGAGCATGTGGTTTAATTGGACGCAACGCCAAGAACCTTACCCGGGCTTGACATGTTCCTGACCGGCCTGGAAACAGGTCTTCCCTTCGGGGCAGGATCACAGGTGGTGCATGGCTGTCGTCAGCTCGTGTCGTGAGATGTTGGGTTAAGTCCCGCAACGAGCGCAACCCCCGTCGTATGTTGCCAGCATTTAGTTGGGGACTCATACGAGACTGCCGGTGACAAACCGGAGGAAGGTGGGGATGACGTCAAGTCATCATGCCCCTTATGTCCGGGGCTACACACGTGCTACATTGGCGCGTACAGAGGGTTGCGATACCGCGAGGTGGAGCGAATCCCTTAAAGCGCGTCTCGGTTCGGATAGCAGGCTGAAACTCGCCTGCTTGAAGGCGGAGTTGCTAGTAATCGCGGATCAGCATTGCCGCGGTGAATACGTTCCCGGGCCTTGTACACACCGCCCGTCACACCACGGGAGTGAGCAACACCCGAAGCCGGTGGCCTAACCCGCAAGGGGGGGAGCCGTCGAAGGTGGGGCTCGTGACTGGGGTGAAGTCGTAACAAGGTAGCCGTACCGGAAGGTGCGGCTGGATCACCTCCTTTCTAGGGAGCTCCATTCTGGAGCCGGCACAGACTAGGTCTGTGCTGCTAGAAACGTCGACCGAGCTTGACTGTGCGAGCACCGACATACCGTCGGGCTTTAGCGCAGACGCATGCTGTTGAGTTTTGAGAGACCGCGAGGTGAGACCCACCCGCGCCCTCTTGGCGGTCCTTGAAAACTGCACAGTAGCCACATCACCATCGCGGATCGATAAGCCCGCGATGGTTCCTTGCGTCCACACTCCAACGCGTGGGCGCAAGTGGGTATCACCAGGACCGATCGCCCCTTGCAATTGGGGTCCGGTCCATATGACGATCACCGTCAAGATAGTAAGGGCACACGGTGGATGCCTAGGCACCAAGAGTCGATGAAGGGCGTGGACGACTGCGATAAGCCCCGGTTAGGCGTTGAACGGCCTTTGACCCGGGGATTCCCGAATGGGTAAACCCAGCACCTCTAAAGGGTGTTACTTCTGGCTGAACACATAGGCCAGATAGAGACAAGCGGGGGAAGTGAAACATCTCAGTACCCCGAGGAAAGGAAATCAACAGAGACTCCCTGAGTAGTGGCGAGCGAAAAGGGATCCAGCCCAAACCTCATACGTGTAAGCGGCCATGCGTTGCGTAAGAGGGGTTGTAGGGCGTTTGTTCTGGGCTATGGCTGGCCCAGCAGGAGTTACAAAGTTGTGTGGTAGTCGAATCGCGTGGAACCGCGAACCATAGAGGGCAACCGTCCCGTAGACGAAACTACACAGCCTCCTGTCAGACGTTCCTGAGTAGGACCGCACCCGTGAAACGCGGTCTGAACCTGGGGGGACCACCCTCCAAGGCTAAGTACTCCTTGGTGACCGATAGCGGACAAGTACCGTGAGGGAAAGGTGAAAAGTACCCCGGAAGGGGAGTGAAATAGTACCTGAAACCGCGTGCCTACAAGCGGTGGGAGCAGACTTGTTCTGTGACCGCGTGCTTTTTGCATAACGAGCCGGCGAGTTACTCGTCTGCGGCAAGGTTAAGCGATGAGCGGAGCCGTAGCGAAAGCGAGTCCTAATAGGGCGATTTGAGTCGTAGGCGGTAGACCCGAAACTGAGCGAGCTACCCATGGGCAGGTTGAAGCGGGGGTAAGACCTCGTGGAGGACCGAACCGACCTAGGTTGAAAACTGGGCGGATGACCTGTGGGTCGGAGTGAAAGGCTAATCAAGCTCAGTGATATCTGGTTCTCTCCGAAATATATTTAGGTATAGCCTCAGGTAAATTGCGTATTGGCCGTAGAGCTACTGTTTGGACGCGGGGCCCTACCAGGTTACCAACTTCAGGCAAACTCCGAAGACCATTACGTTTACCCTGGGAGTCAGTTGCTGGGGGATAAACTTCAGCGTCAAAAGGGAAACAGCCCAGACCGCCAGCTAAGGTCCCTAAGTACTAGCTAAGTGGGAAACGATGTCCGGGTGCACAGACAACCAGGAGGTTGGCTTAGAGGCAGCCATCCTTGAAAGAGTGCGTAACAGCTCACTGGTCAAGTGTCCGGGCGCGGATAATGTAACGGGGCTCAAGCTAGTCACCGAAGCTGCGGGTGCGATCTTCGGATCGCGCGGTAGGAGAGCGTTCCGTCTCCAGTGAAGCGGCGGCGTAAGCCAGCCGTGGAGGATTCGGAAGTGAGAATGCCGGCATGAGTAACGAAAGAGGAGTGAGAATCTCCTCCACCGATTGCCCAAGGGTTCCTGAGTAAAGTTCGTCTGCTCAGGGTTAGTCGGGTCCTAAGGCGAGGCCGAAAGGCGTAGTCGATGGCCAACAGGTTGATATTCCTGTACCGCGTCGTGTTCGTCTGACCGATGAGGGGACGGGGAAGGCTAGGGTTAGCGGACAATGGTTGTTCCGCAACAAGCGTGTAGGGGTGGTCCTAGGCAAATCCGGGACCGCATAACCTGAGACGTGATGTCAGCTGGCTATAAGCCGGCGAGTTCCCAACGCCATGCCCCCTAGAAAAGCCTCTAAGGGAGAACACAGCGCGCCCGTACCAAAACCGACACAGGTGGGCAAGTAGAGAATACTAAGGTGATCGAGATAACCCTCGTTAAGGAACTCGGCAAAATTGCCCCGTAACTTCGGGATAAGGGGCGCCCCGGTAAGGTGACGCACTTCGCGTGCTGAGCCCGAGGGGGCCGCAGTGAATAGGTTCAAGCGACTGTTTACCAAAAACACAGGTCTCTGCTAAGTCGTAAGACGACGTATAGGGGCTGACTCCTGCCCGGTGCCGGAAGGTTACGTGGAGGTGTTAGGCGCATGCCGAAGCACCGAAGCTAAGCCCCGGTAAACGGCGGCCGTAACTATAACGGTCCTAAGGTAGCGAAATTCCTTGTCGGGTAAGTTCCGACCTGCACGAATGGAGTAACGACTTGAACGCTGTCTCAACGAGGGGCTCGGTGAAATTGCAGTCTCGGTGAAGATGCCGAGTACCCGCGGCTAGACGGAAAGACCCCGTGAACCTTTACTACAACTTGGTATTGGGGTTCGATGCATTTCGCTCAGAATAGGTGGGAGGCTTTGAAGCACTGACTGCGGTTGGTGTGGAGCCAACTTTGAGATACCACCCTTGGTGTATTGGACTTCTAACACCGCGCCCTTATCGGGGCGGTGAACAGTGCCAGGCGGGTAGTTTGACTGGGGCGGTCGCCTCCCAAAATGTAACGGAGGCGCACAAAGGTTCCCTCAGCACGGTTGGAAATCGTGCGTAGAGTGCAAAGGCAGCAAGGGAGCTTGACTGCGAGACTGACAGGTCGAGCAGGTGCGAAAGCAGGTCTTAGTGATCCGGCGGTAGCAAGTGGAAGTGCCGTCGCTCAACGGATAAAAGGTACTCCGGGGATAACAGGCTTATCGGGCCCAAGAGTCCACATCGACGGCCCGGTTTGGCACCTCGATGTCGGCTCGTCGCATCCTGGGGCTGAAGTAGGTCCCAAGGGTTGGGCTGTTCGCCCATTAAAGCGGTACGCGAGCTGGGTTCAGAACGTCGTGAGACAGTTCGGTCCCTATCTGCCGTGGGCGTTGGAGAATTGACAGGATTCGTCCCTAGTACGAGAGGACCGGGATGAACGCACCTCTGGTGTATCTGTTGTCCTGCCAAGGGCATCGCAGGTTAGCTACGTGCGGATCGGATAACCGCTGAAAGCATCTAAGCGGGAAGCCGGCCTGAAGATGAATTCTCCCACCTCTTAGAGAGGGTAAGTCCCCTGGTAGACCACCAGGTTGATAGGCCGGATCTGGAAGTGCCGTAAGGCGCGAAGGAGACCGGTACTAATGGGACGAGGGCTTGACGGATATTTATTTACTGGTCGTATCGTGGTACCCAGATGTGGTGATCTGTGCAGTTTTGAAGGACCGCCGGAGGCTCTCGTGAGTTTCCGGTGGCTATGGCGAGGGGGAAACACCTCTTCCCTTTCCGAACAGAGCAGTTAAGCCCCTCAGCGCCGATGGTACTTGTCCCGCAAGGGACCGGGAGAGTAGGACGCCGCCGGTTTAGTTTCAGAAGAGCCGCCCCATGGGCGGCTCTTCGTCGTTGTGGGGCGGTCGGTCCTTCAGCCCACGCGCCGAGCGCGCCCGAGCAGGAAGCAGGGCTCTCGTCGCCAGCGGGCCAGGTCGGGGTACGCCGCGACGTGGTCGTCGGTCGGGACCGGCTCGCGCAGGAGCTCGGTGGTCAACCCACCGTGCTCCAGCGCTCGGCTGATCGCATCCAGCGAGCGATGGACGTCGTGGAAGGTGATCGATAGCCCGCCGCGGGCCAGGTGTGTCGTGAACTCGCGCTCGGTGAAGTAGGAGCCCTGTGCGGTGGTGTCAGGCGCGCTGCTCATCGGGTGCACCATCGAGAAGACCAAGGCGCCGCCGGGCTCGAGGATCCGCCCGATCTCCCGGACCGCCGCCGGCAGGTCCTCGACGTTCATCAGCGACATCGACGAGACGACGAGGTCGGCGTGGCCATCCGGCATCGGCAGCGCCGTCATGGGCGCCTCGACGACGTCGATCATCGGATCAGCCAGTCGGGCGGCGTGGGCCAGTAGAGGGTCGGCCTCCACGCCGACCACGCGATGCCCCAGCGCGCGCAGCTCGCGGCACACGCGGCCCTCGCCACAGCCGACCTCGACGCTTTGGCGCCCAGGAGGCGGGACGAGGCGCAGCAGGGACGGCAGGCTGAAGCGCCAGAACAGGTGGTCGACGTCGGGCGTCCGCGCCCAACGGATCCAGTCCTCTGCGTCGGTGCCCCAGACGTGGCGCGTTGCCATGGTCAGGGGAAGTTCTACCACCGATCCGCAGACAGGCCGCCTGCTCGCCGCTCGCCGTGACGGCGCGAGCGGCGGGCGCGCGGCCTGCTCAGCGCAGGGTCCAGCCGACGATGCGGCTGGGCCGGCGCGCGACCGGGGTGAGGCAGTGCTGGGGTCGCGGCGCGGCCGCACCGGGCCGGCGCGAACGGAGATCCGATCGCAGCGGCTGACGGTGCGGGTGCGCCGGCGCGTCGACGGGCGCGTGCGGACGATCGACCACGTCGGCCTCCAGGGCCGGGTCGTCGAGCGTCAGGAAGGCACGGGCGAGGCCGAACGCTCGGCCGACCGCCCCACGCCATCCAGGCGCGGCAGCCGGCGAGTCCGCACGAGCGGGAGCCGGGGGGACGGCGGGCCGATCCGAAGCCTCCCAGCGACGGGCCTCCGGCCACACCGGCTCCGCGACGTGCGGGGTGTTCGTTGAGGGGAACATGTGTTCGTGAGACTAGGTGGGCGATCGGACGGAACAGGTGTTCTGCAAGGGATCTTGCACCCGCCGGCGGAAAGCGGCCGCAAACACGGCGAATCGCCGCCGCGCCAGCCAGCCGAGTACGGTCCAGCGACCGTGATCCATCTGCGCGTCGTCACCCCGCCAGACCGCACGGATGCGGTCGTCAACCTGCTCAGCGACGACGACGCGACGTGCAACATCGTGCGCATGCCCGACGCGTCCCGCCAACCGGATGGGGACGTGGTGATGGCCGACGTCGCGCGCGAGGACGCCTCGGTGATCGTCTCCGACCTGCGGCACATGGGCGTCGTCGAGGACGGGTCGGTCACGCTCACCCGCATCGACACCGCGCTCGGCCCGCACGCCCGGCGGGCGATCGCCAACGCCGAGGGCGACGAGGCCGACGCGGTCGTGTGGGAGGAGGTGCAGACGCGCACGTCCGAGGAGGCCGCGCTGTCGTGGACGTACCTCGTGTTCATGCTGCTGGCCGCGTGCATCGGCGTGTCGGGCCTGCTGACCAACAACCCGATCCTGATCGTGGGCGCGATGGTGGTCAGCCCCGACTTCGGTCCGCTGGCCGGCGTCTGCGTGGGCCTGGTCACCGGCCGGCGCCATCTGGCCGCGCGTTCGCTGCTGGCCATCGTCGTCGGCTTCGCGGCCGCGGCGCTGATGGCCTGGCTGCTGTCGGAGCTGCTGTTCGCGACCGGCACCGCCTCCAGCGACTTCCGGCCCGACGCCGGCGGGCTGGCCGACCTGATCGCCAGCCCTGACGCCTACACCTTCATCGTCGCGTTCTGCGCCGGCGCGGCCGGCACGCTGTCGCTGACCACCGCGAAGTCCGGCGCGCTGATCGGCGTGCTGATCTCGGTGACCACGATCCCCGCCGCCTCGGACATCGGCCTGTCGGCCGCGGCCTCGGACTGGCACTCGATGGGCGGGAGCACCCTGCAGCTGGTGGCCAACATCGCCACGATCATCCTGGCCGGCTCGCTCACGCTGGTGATCCAGCGGATCGGCTACGCGCGCAAGCGGCGCGCGCATCTCGCGGCCCGCGAGGCCGCTAGCGGCTCGAGCCCAACGACGACCACACCTCGAGCTTCGTCTTGACGCGGTCGACGACCTCCTGGGTCATCTCCGACGTGGTCGAGTGCCCGCCCAGGTCCGGCGTGCGCACGCCCGCGCCGACCGCCTCGAGCATCGCCTCGTAGATCGCCCGCGACGCCGTCTCGGCCCCCGCATGCCCGACGCGGCCCGCGTAGCCGAGCACCGCGCCGCAGGCCAGGATCATCGCCATCGGGTTGGCCACGTCCTTGCCCAGCAGGGCCGGGGCGGTCCCGTGCGGGGCCTCGGCCATCGCCACGTGCGTCTGCAGGTCGGCGTCGAAGGAGAGCAGCACCGACTCCGAGCCCGCGATCGACCCGAACATCGGCATCACCAGGTCCGACAGGCAGTCGCCGTCGCGGTTCAGGGCGGGAATCACCAGCGGCTGCTCGCCCGCGCCGGTGATCAGGCCCGCGTAGGTCGCGTCGATCAGCACGGGGTCATAGGTGACGTCGGGATGGCGCGCCGCGGCGGCGTCCATCTCCTCCTTGAGCATGCCCTCGTAGACGGGGGAGACCGTCCACTTGGGGCCGCCGTAGACCTTGCCGCCCATCTGCGCTGCCGTGCGGAACGCGTACTCGGACACCGCCGAGCAGACCGACCGCGTGATGCGCTCGGTGCGCAGCGCGACCTCGTCGTCTGCGCCTTCCACGCCCTCGCGCCACTGCTTGGCGCCGTAGGCGTCGCCGACGGCCATGCGCACGATCGAGATCGGGTGGTAGATCGAGCCGAACGGCATCACGCCCGGGATGCGGCGCCCGGTGCGGATGATGACCTTGCCGTCGATGCCCTCACGCAGGATCCGGTTGGGGGACCCGACGTCGTCCTTGCCCTCCGGCGTGACGGTCGCGGCCTTGATGCCGAAGCCCGAGGCGCGCATCGCCTCGGCCGCCTCGTGCACCACGCCGTTGTCGGTCTCGCGCCGGCGCGCGAGGGAGAGGTCGAAGCGCTCGAGCTGCAGCTCGACGCCGAGGAGCGCGGGATCGAGCAGGCGCAGCGCCTGCTCCAGCAGCTCCTGGCCGGTCTCGTCGCCTTCGAGGACGGTGATCGTCAGCATCGCAAGGGCAGTCTAGAAGTGTGCCGCCAGGTATCTTCGGCTGCGTGAGCGAGCCCTGCACCTGGTGTGGCGTGCTGGTCGGCGAGGACGACGGCTTTCGCCTGCATCGCGCGGGCGGGCACGCGGTGTTCTGTCGCCTGGAGCACGTGGTGCCGTGGGCGATGGCGGGCGGCTCCTTCGACACCGGTGGCGAGGACGACGACGGCGAGTCCGATCTGGGGCTCGGCGTGTGCGCGCACTGCGGCGCCGACCTCGAGGGCGACGCCGTCCTGCTGGTCCGCCACCGCGGCGCGCACCGCATCGGCGACGGCTTCTGCGACGTCGATCACCTGACCGACTGGGCCAAGCGCGGCGGCCGCTTCCGCGCAGGCGCCTAGGCGGGGACGAGCGTCCGCCGGCGCGCGACGGTGGCGATCGCCGAGGCGCCCGCCGCCCCGGCGGCGGCCAGCACGGCCACGCGCCACGTGGCGATGTCCACCAGCGCTCCGGCGGCGGCGTTGCCGATGGCGATTCCCGCGACCAGCGCGGTCACCAGCCAGGTGAACGACTCGGTCACCCGCCCACGCGGGGCCAGGCTTCCGGCCAGCAGGTTCTGCGCGGTGGTCAGCGGCGCGATCGCCGCTCCGCTGAGGACGGCCATGACGATCACCACGCCGAGCGTCGGCGCGGCCGCGATCAGCGCGACCAGCGGCGGGATGGCGCAGATCAGCCACACGTAGGCGATCTGGATCGGGCCGATGCGCGCCGCGTTGGCCCCGTACCACAGGCCGCCGAGCGTCGAGCCGAGCGCCTGGAGCGCGATCAGCCCGCCGGCCAGCGCGGTCATGTCGCGGCTGGACCCGTAGGCCGCGAAGGCCACCTCCAGCGCGCCGAAGCAGGCGCCGACCCCAAGCCCGCCGGCGGTCAGCGTGCGCAGGCCGCGCGAGCGCAACGCGCCGATCAGCCCGGCGGTCTCGCGCGGGTCGCCGCGCCAGCGCCGGGACGGCTCGGTGCTGACGAACCCGATCGTGCCCACGGTGATGAACCCCAGCGCGGCCAGCAGGGCGATCTGCGGGCTGAACAGCGCCACGAGCACGCCGGTGAGCAGCGGACCGGCGACGAAGACGATCTCGACCAGCAGGGCATCCAGCGCGTACGCCGTGGGCACCAGGCGGGGCTGGGCGGCCAGCAGGCCGGGCCACAGCGGCCGCAGCGAGGTCGACACCGGTGGCTGGGCGCCGGCCGCCGCCGCGCAGATCACCAGCGCCACGACCGGGGCGCCGTTGAGCCCGATCGCGACCAGCGCGCCGATGGCCAGGCAGTAGACGACCATCCCGCCGAGCAGCACGAACGTCTGACCGTGGCGGTCGATCAGCCGGCTCATGGCGATGCCCAGCCCGGCGCTGCTGAACGCGAACGTCGCCGTGACCAGTCCGGCCCAGGCGAACGAGTCGGTCTGGCGTTGCACGAACAGCACGAGCGCGATCGCGGTGATCCCGATGGGGACCCGCGCGATGACCGAGAACACCACCAGCGCGCGCACGTGTGGTGCACGCAGGACCTGTCCGTACACGAGCGGGGCGTTAGGCGGTGCCGTCGAGCTCGAGCTCGACGGCGTGCGGCTCGAGCGCGGCGACGACGAAGCGCACGTGCTCGTCGAAGTCGACGCCCAGCTCCTCAGCCCCGTGCCGCACGTCATCGCGGTTGACGGCGGCGGCGAAGCTCGGCTGCTTGAGCTTCTTCTTGACGGACTTGGGCGTCAGGCCGTGCAGGCCCTCGGGCCGCACCGCGGCACAGGCGACGACGAAGCCCGACAGCTCGTCGAAGGAGAACAGCGCCTTCTCCAGCTCGCTGTCGCGCGAGACGCCGAGGTAGTCGGCGTGCGAGGCGATCGCGCGCACGACGGCGGGGTCCTCGCCGCGGCGCTCGAGCTCGGCCATGATCGTGCGCGGGTGCCCGTCGTCGGCCTCGAAGTCCGGGTGGCGCTCCCAGTCGGCGTCGTGCAGCAGGCCGGCCAGGCCCCACTGCTCGGCATCGGCGCCCTGCTGCTCGGCGTAGGCGCGCATGCACAGCTCGACGCAGCGGCAGTGGCGGCGCAGCGACGGCGCCTGAACCCACTCGGTCAGCAGCTCCCAGGCCTGCTCACGGGACATGTCCGGCATGTCCCGGAGCGTATTAGCTGGAGGTGTAGAACGGGTTGGGCAGCTTGAACGCGCGCTCGGCGTGGCCGCCGTCCAGGTCGCTCTGCTGGTCGCCGACGTTGGCGATGATCCGGTAGCCGGCCGCCTCGATCTTCGCGCGCTCGCCCGACTTGTAGGGGACGTTGGACGCGCTGGCGAGGAACTGGCTCTCGGGCTTGAACGAGAGGCCGCCCCACATCGTGTACCCGACGCGGCGCAGGTTGCTCTCGGTGGTCACCTGGATCTGCGGCGGACGGGCGGTCACGAAGAACACCGTGATCCCGCGGGCGATCGCGTCCTGGTAGAGCGCGAGGATCGGGGGCATCGCCGTGTCCACGCCCGCGGCGGCGGGAATCGCCTGGCCCGCGCTGCCCGAGCCCGGGTCGCCGATCGGCACGCCGATGTAGTTCGACATCGCGGTCTCGTCGATGTCCAGCACGAGCGCCGGCTTGGCCGGGACGGCGGCGCAGGTGGCGGCGTCCGGGCCGCTGGGCGCCGGGACCGGCGCGGGCGCCGGAGCGGGGGAGGCCACCGGGGCGGCGGGTGCCGAGGCCGAGGGCGCGCTGCTCGTGGGCGCGGGCTTCTTCGCGGCCGGCTTCTTGCGGGCCGGCTTCTTCGGCTTGCGCTTCTTGTGCTTGTGCTTGGGCTTGTGGTGCTTCTTGGCCTTGTGCTTCTTGGCCTTGTGCTTGGCCGCCACGCCCACCGGTTGGCCGCTGCTCGCGCAGGCCGCGGTGAGCTGGGCGATCTGGTCGCTGCGCGCGTCCAGCCAGGCGCGGGCCGGTGCGGCGGCCACCGTCACGTCGGCCAGATAGGCCCCGCTGGAGACGTAGTCGCGTTTCTCCTGCGCCGTCATCTCGTCGGCGAAGGCGGGAGCGGTGGTGAGGGTGATGCAGGCGAGGAGGGCGATCGCCAGCGTGCGTGCCGCGGTCATGGACTGTGTGGTGCCCGCTCACGCGCATTTCCAGCGTCAACGTTCGGTGAACGGGAGGGGCGGCGCCCGCGACGCCGAAGCTCACCGCGACATGGTTGTTACCCTTGCCGAGCGCACTGCATCGATTCCGCCGCAGGCGCAACCGCCCAAACCTCTCATGCAGAAGTTCGTCATCGACGGCGGCGCCCCGCTGTCCGGGACGGTTGTCCCGGCCGGCAACAAGAACGGCGCCCTCCCCATCCTCGCCGCGTCGGTCCTCACGACCGACGAGGTCGTCGTGCGCAACGTCCCGCGCATCCGCGACGTGGAGGAGATGCTCGACATCCTGCGCGGCCTGGGCGTGCGGGTCACCTGGCAGGGCGAGCACGAGGTCGCGCTGCAGGCCGACCTGGTCACCGCCGAGGCCGAGATCGACCGGGCCAAGGCCGAGGCGATTCGCGCGTCCTTCCTGCTGGCCGGCCCCTTGCTGGCCCGCTTCGGCGAGGCGCGCATGCCGCCGCCCGGCGGCGACGTGATCGGCCGCCGTCGCCTGGACCCGCATCTCGACGCGTTCCGCGCGCTCGGTGCCGAGGTCGCGTTCGGCCGCGACGTCGTCGTCCGGGCCACGGGTGGTCGCCTGCGCCACGGCGACGTGTTCATGGACGAGCCGTCCGTGATGGCCACCGAGAACGCGCTGCTGGCCGCGGTCCGCGTGCCCGGCAGCACCGTGATCGGCAACGCCGCCTGCGAGCCGCACGTCCAGGATCTCGCGCGCATGCTCGTGAAGATGGGGGCGACCATCCACGGCATCGGCTCCAACGTGCTCACGGTCCACGGCACCACCGACCTGCACGGGTGCACGCACGACATCGCGCCCGACCACATCGAGATCGGGTCCTTCATGGCGCTGGCCGGCGTGACCGGCGGCGAGCTGCGCATCAAGGACTGCGTGCGCGACGACCTGCGCATGATCCAGCTCGTCTTCGGGCGCATCGGGCTGCACAGCGAGTGGGACGGCGACGACGTCTTCATCCCCGGCGGTCAGACGCTGGTGGCCAAGCGCGACATGGGCGAGTTCACCGCCCGCGTCCAGGACGGCCCGTGGCCCGCGTTCCCGGCCGACCTCACCTCGATCGCCATCGCCCTGGCCACGCAGTCCCAGGGGCAGGTGCTGATCCACGAGTGGATGTTCGAGAACCGCATGATCTTCACCGACAAGCTGGTGAACATGGGCGCGAACATCATCCTGTGCGACCCGCACCGGGCGATCGTCTACGGGCGCAGCCAGCTGCGCGGCAGCCGGCTGGAGTCGCCGGACATCCGCGCGGGCATGGCCATGCTGATCGCCGCGCTGTGCGCCGAGGGCACCAGCGAGATCGGCAACATCCGCCAGATCGATCGCGGCTACGAGCGCATCGACGAGCGCCTGCGTGAGCTGGGCGCGCGCATCGAGCGCGTGGCCACCGAGCCGCTCCCCGTTTCGTAGCGCACCAGGGATGCCGAGGGTGCCTCGCGCGGCTCCGTCGCGCGCGAACGTGACCGCGTCACCGAAGGCGGGCCCCTCGACGCTCACCCCAATAGCCTGCGGGGCCGCATGATCCACCCGATCCCCAGCGGGACGCGCGACGTCCTGCCCGACGAGATGCGCGAGCTGCGCGCCATCGAGAACGCCGTGCGCGACGTGTTCGGCGACGCCGGCTACGGTGAGGTGGCCACGCCGGCGCTCGAGTTCGAGTCCGTGCTCGCGCGCGGCGAGGGGATGCTGCCCGCCTACCGCGTGGCCGACGACCACGGCAACGTGCTGGCGCTGCGCACCGACATGACGGTGCCGATCGCCCGCGTCGCCTCGACGCGCTACCCGGAGGCCGAGCTCCCGCTGCGCTTCTGTTACGTGGCCAACGCCTACCGCCAGGTGCGCCCGCACCGCGGTCAGATGCGCGAGTTCCGCCAGGCCGGCGTCGAGCTGATCGGCGCGCCGACGCCCGCGGGCACCGCCGAGGTGCTCGAGGTCCTCTCCCGCGCGCTGGAGGCCACCGGCCTGCGTGACTTCCGCTTCGGGCTGGGCTCGGCCTCGATCGTCCCGCGGCTGCTCGAGGACGCCGGCGTCGGGGCCGAGGACCGCGACGCGGTCCTGCACGAGCTGGTCACGCGCGACTTCGTCGGCCTGGAGCGCGAGGTGCGCCGGCTGGGGCTCGACGAGCGGATCGCCCGCGTGCCGCTGCTGCGCGGCGGCCCCGAGGTGCTGCACGGGCTGCCCGGTGACGCCGGCGGCAAGCTCGCCGCGGTCATCGACCTGCTCTCGCCGGGCGTGCGCGACCGCGTGATCCTCGATCTCGGCCTGTCCCGCAAGCTCGGCTACTACACCGGGGCGATCTTCGAGGTGTACGCGCCGGGCATCGGCGCGCCGCTGGGCGGCGGGGGCCGCTACGACGAGCTGCTCGGCCGCTTCGGGCGCCCGCTGCCCGCCGTCGGCTTCGCCCTGACCATCGACAGCCTCCACGAGGCACTGGCGCTGCGCGCATGAACCAGACGCTCGGGCTGACGATCGCCGTCCCGCGCGGCGCGCTGATGGGCGGGACGCTGGACCTGCTGGACATGCTCGGCGTCGACACCTCCGAGGTGCGCTCCAACGACCGCAAGCTCCTGTTCGAGTCGGTCGGCATCGTGACCATGCGCCCGTCCGACGTGCCCACCTACGTCGAGGCCGGCGCGGCCGACATCGGCATCGTCGGCAAGGACGTGCTGATGGAGCAGGCCGGGCGCGACGTCTACGAGCTGCTCGACCTCGGCTTCGGCCGTTGCCAGATGGTGCTCGCCTCCCAAGCGGGCGACGACCCCGGTGCCGAGGCGCTGCGCCGTCTGGGGATCATGCGCGTGGCCACGAAGTACTCGCGCATCGCCAGCCGCTACTTCGAGGACACCGGCCGCCAGGCCGAGATCGTCGAGGTCAAGGGCTCCGTCGAGCTGGCCCCGCTGACCGGGCTGGTCGACGCGATCGTCGATCTGACCGCGACCGGCACGACGCTGCGCGAGAACGGCCTGGTCATCCGCGAGGAGATCGCCGAGTCGACCGCGCGGCTGATCGCCAACCCGGTGGCCCACAAGCTGCGCGCGCGGGAGATCGACGCGGTCCTGGAGGCCCTGCGTGCGCGTTGAGCGCTTCGCGATCGGCGTCCCCGCCGAGGTCGCCGCGCAGGTGCGCGCGCTCGTGCCGGCGCCCGACAGCGTGGCCGACGGCGTGCGCGCGATCCTGTCGCGCGTGCGGGCCGAGGGCGACGCGGCGGTGCTGGACCTCACGCGTCAGCACGACACGGGCGGGGCGGACCCCAAGCCCCTGCGCGTCGGCCCGGCCGAGCTGGACGCCGCCGCGGCCGCGCTGCGCTCCGACGTGCGCGCCGGCCTGGAGGTCGGCATGGCCAACATCGCCGCGGTGGCGGGGGCCAGCCTGGGCGACGACGCGGAGATCCTGCTGCCCCAGGGCCAGCGCGTGCTGGTGCGCGAGCTGCCCGTCCAGCGGGCGGCGGTCTACGTGCCCGGCGGTCGCGCGCCCTACCCGTCGACCGTGTTGATGGGCGCGACGACCGCGCGCGTGGCCGGCGTCGAGGAGGTCGTCGTCGTGTCACCGCCCGGGCGCAACGGCGAGATCGACCCGGTCGTGCTCGGCGCCTGCGCGCTGTGCGGCGTCGACGAGGTCTACCGCATGGGCGGCGCCCAGGCGATCGGGGCGCTGGCCTTCGGCACCGCGTCGATCCCGCGCGTCGACGTGGTCGTCGGCCCCGGCAACCTGTGGGTGCAGGAGGCCAAGGTGCAGTGCACCGCCTTCGTGGGCATCGACGGCTTCGCCGGCCCGTCCGACGTGCTCGTCGTGGCCGATCCCGGCGCCGACGCGACGATCGTCGCCTTCGACCTGCTGGCCCAGGCCGAGCACGGGCCCGGCTCGCTGGCCGTGCTCGTGTGCCGCGATCCCGACACGCTGGAGGAGATCGCCGCGCGCGCCGTCGCGCTGGCCGCCGATCGGCCCCAGGTCGACTTCGCGCCGCTGGCGCTCGTCTTGGTGCAGGACACCGACGCGGCGATCGCGCTGGCCAACGCGTTCGCCCCCGAGCACCTGCAGCTCGTCGGCGAGCGCGCGGAGGCGCGCGCGCCGCTGGTGCGCAACGCGGGCACCCTGCTGGTGGGCACCGCGAGCGGCACCGCCTTCACCGACTACGTCGCCGGCTCCAACCACGTGCTGCCCACCGGCGGCGCCGCGCGCTTCGCCTCCGGGCTGTCGCCGCGCCACTTCCGCCGGCGCATGACGCAGGTGCACGTGGATCGCGCCGCGGGCCCGCTGGCCCGGGCCGGGGCCCCGGTCGCGCGCGCCGAAGGCTTCACCGTCCATGCCGAATCGATGGAAGCCCGCCAGAATGGAGCGCCGTCATGACGACCCGTAGCGCCGAGATCGAGCGGACCACCGGCGAGACCGACATCCGGCTGCGCCTGTCCCTGGACGGATCCGGGGCGGGGGAGCGCGTCACCGGGGTCGGGTTCTTCGACCACATGCTGGACCTGCTGGCCCGCCACGGCCGGCTGGATCTGGACGTGACCGCCAAGGGCGACCTGGAGACGGGCGCGCACCACACCGTCGAGGACGTCGGCATCGTGTTCGGGCAGGCGTTGGATCAGGCGCTGGGCGACCGCGCCGGGATCTACCGCTACGGGCACGCGGTCGTGCCCATGGACGAGGCGCGCGCGTCGTGCGCGATCGACGTCTCCGGCCGCCCGTACCTGCGCTTCACCGGCGCCCTGCCCGGCGGGGTGACCGGCGGGTTCGAGCACGAGCTGGCCGAGGAGTTCTTCCGGGCCATCGTCAACCAGGCGCGGATCACCGTGCACCTGACCGTCGAGGCCGACGGCGGGGTCCACCACGTGATCGAGGCGCTGTTCAAGAGCTTCGCCCGCGCGCTGCGCGCCGCGGTGGCGATCGATCCGACCGAGACGGGGATCCCGTCGACCAAAGGCGTGCTGTGAACCGTTCCCACCGCCCGCCCCCAACACCGGCACGGATCGCCATCGTCGACTACGGGATGGGCAACCGCCGCTCGGTCGAGAAGGCGCTCGAGCACGTCGGCGCGACCGTGTCGATGTCGCGCGATCCCGCGCAGCTGCGCGCCGCCGACGGCCTGCTGCTGCCCGGCGTGGGCGCGTTCCCGGCGGCGATGCGCACGCTGCGCGAGCTGGATCTCGAGGACGTGCTGCTGGAGTGCGCCCGCGGCGGCATGCCGTTCTTCGGCTCGTGCATGGGGATGCAGCTGCTGTTCGAGTCCTCCGACGAGCACGACGGCGCCACCGGTCTGGGGCTGCTGCGCGGCGCCGTGCGCCGCCTGGACGCCGGTGACCTCAACCTCCCGCACATCGGCTGGAGCGAGGTTCGCTGGGTCGCGCAGTCGCCGCTGCTGGACGGCCTGCCCGACCCGTCGATCTTCTACCACGTGCACTCCTACGCGCCGCACCCGGCGGATCCGGAGGACGTGCTCGGCGTCAGCGACTACGGCGAGTCGTTCGCCTCGGTGGTCGCGCGCGACAACGTGTTCGGGGCGCAGTTCCACCCCGAGAAGTCCTCGACCCACGGCCTCGGCCTGCTGCGGAACTTCGCGCGGCTGTGTGAACGGGTCGCCGCCTGATGCGCCTCTATCCCGCGATCGACATCGCCGACGGCAAGGCCGTGCGGCTGACCAAGGGTGACTTCGACGCCAAGACGGTCTACGACGACGACCCGCTCGACGCGGCCCGCTCCTGGGTCGATCAGGGCGCGCGCTACCTGCACGTCGTCGACCTCGACGGCGCCCGCGAAGGCCGCCCGCAGAACCTCCACCACCTCGAGCGCATCACCCGCGAGCTGGACGTCCCCGTGCAGTACGGCGGCGGCCTGCGCGACATCGGCGCGGTGCGCGACGCCCTGCGCGCCGGCGCCCAGCGCGTGATCCTCGGCACCGCGGCCTTCCGCGACGTCGACTTCCTCGACGAGGCGCTGGCCAACTGGGGCGAGCGCGTGGTCGTCAGCGTCGACGTGCGCGGCGGCAAGGTCTCCGCGGCCGGCTGGCAGGAGACCACCCAGATGCCCGCCGACGCGGCGATCCAGCGCCTGCAGGACCGCGGCGTGCGCCAGTTCGTCTACACGAACGTCGACAAGGACGGGATGCTCCAGGGCCTGGACCTCGACGAGGTCGCCTGGATCGCCTCGATCGTCCGCGGCCGCTTCATCATCTCCGGCGGCGTCGGCTCGCTGGCCGACCTGGAGGGCCTGGTCAAGCTGCGCCAGGTCAACCTCAGCGGCGTGATCGCCGGCAAGGCCCTGTACGAGAAGCGCTTCACGGTGCCCGAGGCGCTGAAGGTCCTCGACGAGGCCAAGCCCAAGCCCGCCAAGGCGTCCAAGAAGTAGGCAGCGAGGAGCGCGGCGGCGTGTTCGTCGGGATCGACGCCGGCCAGACGGGGATCCGTGCCGCGCTGTCGGACGGCACGGTGGGCGAGCAGGTCGCGGGCGTTCCCCGCATGGAGCACGACCTCGGACCCGACGACGTGGCCACCGCGCTGCTGGCCTCGGTGGCCGAGTTCGGACTCGCGGCGCGGGGTGGCGAGATCGAGGGCATCGGGATCGGGTTGTCGGGCTTCGAGCTGATCAGCGAGGCCGAGATGGAGCGGATCGCCACGCGCCTGCGCGCGCGGCTGGACACCCGGGCGCCGGTGGCGATCGCCACGGACGGGATCACCTCCCTGCTGGGCGCGCTGGGCGGTCTGCGTGCGGGCGTCGTGGTGGCCTCGGGCACGGGCGTGGTGGTGCTCGGCCACGACGGCGCCGACGGCTGGGCGCACGTCGATGGCTGGGGCTCGCTGCTGGGCGACGACGGCAGCGGCTTCGCGATCGGCCAGGCCGGGCTGCGGGCCGCGCTGCGGGCCTACGACGGGCGCAGCGGCTCGATGGCACTGCGCGCGGCCGCCGAGGCGCGCTGGGGACCGATCAGCGGGCTGCCCGCGGCGATCCTGCGCTCCGACGTCCCGACCTCGCGGATCGTCGCCTCGTTCGCGCCCGACGTCGCCGAGGCGGCCCACGCGGGAGACGTGACCTCGCGCAACATCTGGACCGACGCGGGGGAGGCGCTGGCGCTGAGCGCGGTGGCGGCGCTGCGGCGGCTGTTCTCGCCGGGGATTCCGGCCGACGTCGCTCCGCTGGGCAACGTGTGGAAGGCCGGCCCGCTGCTGCGCGACCCGTTCGCCCGCGAGCTCACGCGCCGCTGGCCGGCGGCGCGGATCGTCCAGGCGGCGGGCACGTCGATCGACGGCGCCGTGGTGCTGGCCCGCGAGGAGAGCATCGGCACGGTCGTCGGGCTGGCCTGGCGCGGTTAGCCGCGGACGGGAATGCGCAGCGTGCGCGGCGCGACGCTCGGCGTCGCGCCCTGCTCGGTGAACGGCGTCAGCGTGAGCTCGACGTGGGCGGCGCGGGCCGCGCGCAGCCGGCGCAGCGGGCCGCGCTTCAGCGTGACCGACCACGTGTTGGCGTCGCCCTCGCCGGCGATGTAGAAGCCGCTGTCGCGGTCCACCCGGCGGCCGTTGGCGACGAGCTTCAGGCGGAAGGTGCCGACGCAGTCCAGCCGGCCGGCGGGGCAGAGCAGCGGGATGACCGCCTCCTGGCCGCGCAGCGTGATCGACCGGGCCGTGGGCCGCGGGCAGGACCCGGGGATCGGCTCGGCGATCGGCTGGACGACGACGGCCTGCACCTGGCAGTGCGTGCCCACGTAGGCGACCTGGGTGCCGTTGAAGGAGAAGGGCGCGTTGATCGGGTCGGAGCTGACGTCGTCCATGAGCGGCACCTCGGTCGGCGCGGCGGTGCCGGTCAGCGCGACGACGCGGGCGCGGCGATGGCCCAGCGTCCGCAGGATGCGGTCGCCGGCCACGGCGGTGATCCGCTCGTCGGCGCTGGCCGGGCCGACGATGCTCGACGTCCGGCCCGGGCCGACCGCGAAGAGCTGACCCCCGTCGACGTAGGCCAGGATCCCGTCGGCGGTGACGGCGGCCGAGAGCGCGGGCTGGGGCGCCCGGGCCAGCACGGCCGGCCCTCCGGCCGCCATCCAGTCGTACGCGGTGGCGGGCGCGCCGGCGCCGGCCGGGAGCGGCTCGCGACCGGTGACCAGGTAGGTGCCCGCCAGACCGCCGAGGGGCCCGGTGAGGGTCGTGGTCGCCGGGGCGGCGCCCAGGCGGTCGATCGTGATGGGCGGCGAGGCCGAGCAGGGCGCGGTCGTGTCCAGCTGGTAGGCCAGCGTCGGGCCGTCGACCCGGGTGCGGCCGATCGTCGCCGCGCAGGGCGCCTCGGTGTCGCAGGCGGCCTCACCGTCGGCAAAGCCACAGCCCTGCACGCGCACCAGCCCACCGGCCGGCGTGCCGGTGAACAGCTCGGCGATCACCCGGCGGCGCGCGCCGCTCGTGCAGCTGCCCGGGCAGATGTCGCCGACCCGCCCGATGGCCACGCGCTCGTCGGACGCGGCCAGCGTGTAGAGGACGCGGATGAACGGCCCGCCCAGCGGCTTGTCGGTCGGCGGCAGCTCGGCCACCGTCGTGGCGGTGGTCGCGCCCGGGGCGGCCCGCATCAGCCGCTCGACGCCGTCGGCGCCCTGATCGAGCCACAGCACGGCGCCCGACGCCGTGACGACGGGCGTCGCGTCGGTCGCCGACTGCTCCACGGGGATCATCCGCACCGCGGCGTGTGCGCTCGGCCCGAGGATGAGCGCGCCCGCGAGGGCGATGAGGGCGGACCGCAGCATTGGGGGATAGACGCGGATCGGCGCCCGGATCTTCCGGGCTAGCCTCAAACGCCCATGCACCTGAAGCGCGTCATCCCCTGCCTCGACGTCGATGCGGGGCGCGTGGTCAAGGGCACGCAGTTCCTCGATCTGCGCGACGCGGGCGACCCGGTCGAGCTGGCGGCGCTGTACGACCGTGAAGGCGCCGACGAGCTCGTCTTCCTCGACATCACCGCGACGCATCACAAGCGCGAGACGGTGGTGGAGCTGGCCCGGCGCACGGCCGACGAGGTGTTCGTGCCCTTCACGATCGGCGGTGGGATCCGCTCGGCCACCGACGCCCAGGCCGTGCTCGACGCGGGTGCGGACAAGGTGTCGGTCAACTCGGCCGCGGTCCAGCGGCCCGAGCTGCTGACCGAGATGGCCACGGTCTTCGGCAACCAGTGCGTGGTGCTGGCCATCGACGCCAAGCGGCGCGCGGACGGCGACGGCTGGGAGGTCCACCTGGCCGGCGGGCGCACGCCCACGGGCATCGAGGCGGTCGGCTGGGCGCGGGAGGCGGTCGAGCGCGGCGCCGGCGAGATCCTGCTCACCTCGATGGACCGCGACGGAACGAACGTCGGCTACGACCTGGAGCTGACCCGGGCGGTCAGCGACGCGGTCGGGGTCCCGGTGATCGCCTCCGGTGGTGCCGGTGAGCTGTCGCACCTGGCCGACGCGCTGCACGCCGGGGCCGACGCGGCGCTGGCCGCCTCGATCTTCCACTTCGGGCGCTTCTCGATCGCCGAGACCAAGCGCTACCTGGCCGACGCGGGCCTCGCGGTTCGCCCTCCGGCCACAAACGGGTAGGACTTCCGCCATGCGCGCGCTCCTGCCGGCCCTGCTCGTCGCCCTCGTGCTGACCTCCTGCGGGGACGAGGACAAGACCGACACGACGCCGACCACGGTCAGCCAGTCCACCGCGCTGCCGCTCGTGGTCGAGCGCAGCGGCGGCGTCGGGGGCATCCACGATCGACTGCTGGTCCGGGCCGACGGCACCGGGACGGTGAGCCACAACCAGGGCCAGGAGGTCGCGCTGACCAAGGCGCAGACCACCGCCGTCCGCAGCGCGCTGCGCGAGCTGGACTTCCGGGGGCTGGACGAGCGCTACGGGCCGCCGGAGGGGACGGTGGTGGCCGACGGCATCGACTACGTGTTCACCGCGGGCGGCGAGACGATCGTCCTGCAGGACCTGGCCGAAGACGTCCCCGAGCCGCTGGCCCAGCTGCAGGCCGCCGCCGCGGCGGAGATGAACGAGTGAGGGGTCGCCTGGTCGGACTCGTCGTCGCGCTGGGCCTGCTGGCCGGTGCGGCGCCCGCGGTGGCCGCGACGCCACGGCTGGTCGTGGAGCGCACCGGCGGCTTCGCCGGCGTGCAGGACCGGATCACGATCGGCGAGCACGGCGTCGCGGTGGTCGTCCACCGCCAGAAGGCGCCCGTGCGACTGGCCGCCCAGCGCACCCGCGCGGCGCGGACCGCGCTGCGGGAGGCGCGCTTCGACACGCTCGACGCCGAGTACGCGCCCCTCGGGGGCGTCGACGACGGCTTCCTCTACGTGCTGCGCTCCGGCGGGCACACGGTGCGCGTCGAGGACGGCGCGGACGACGTGCCCGTGCGGTTGCAGAGGCTGATCGCCGCGGTCAGCACGCTGCTGCAAGCCTGACCGTCCGTCAGGATGCGCGGTCGATGCTGCTCGACCGCCTCAGCGACGTTCCGGGCCTGGCCGAGCTGCGCGCGCACGGCGGCGGCCTGTGGCTGGTCGGCGGGGCGGTGCGCGACGCGCTGCTGGGCGCGCAGGTGCGCGACCTCGACGTCGTCGTCGAGGGCGACGCCCTCGCCGTGGCCCGCGCGCTGGGCGAGCTGGTCTCCGCGCACGAGCGCTTCGGCACCGCGGAGGTGCGGCTGACCGAGAGCGGCGCGAAGGTCAACCTGGCCGGCGCCCGCACCGAGACCTACGCGCGACCGGGTGCGCTGCCCGACGTGACGCTCGGCGCGCGCATCGAGGACGACCTGCGCCGGCGCGACTTCACGGTCAACGCCCTGGCCGTCGCGCTGGACGACGGGCGCGAGGTCGAGGTCCCCGGCGCCCGCGACGACATCGCCGCGCGCACGCTGCGCGTGCTGCACGAGCGGTCGTTCCTCGATGACCCCACCCGCATCCTGCGCATGGTCCGCTACGCCGGTCGCCTCGGGCTCACGCCGGATCCGGCCACCGCCCGGCTGGCCGCCGAGGCGGTCGGCGGCGGCGCGCTGCTGGAGGTCACGCGCGACCGGATCGCCAGCGAGCTGCGCCTGGCGCTGGCCGAGCCCGATCCGCTGCAGACGCTGGCGGCCGCGCACGCGCTGACCGCCGGCGCGACCCCGCGGGTGGACCCCGGCCTGGCCCGCGCCGCGATCGCGCTCCTTGCCGACGCGCGGGTGGACCTGGTCGCCGTGGCGTCGGGCGCGATCGGCGACGCGCGCGCGGCCCAGCGCAACATCCAGTGGTTCGACGGGTCGCGCCCGGCGCGCCGCCGCGCGGCCGAGACCGCGGGCGCCGACACGCTGGCGGGCGAGCTGCGCGCCGCCGACCGTCCGTCGGCGCTGGTCGCGGCCGCCCGCAACCGTCCGCCGGAGATGGTCGCCCTGGCCGGGGCGCTGGGAGCCCAGGACGAGGCGCGCCGCTTCCTGGACGAGCTGCGCCACGTCGCGCTGGTCATCGACGGTCGCGATCTGATCGCGGCCGGCGTCCCGGAGGGTCCCGCGATCCGGGACGCGCTGGACCGCGCGCTGACCGCCCGGCTGGACGGAACGATCGCCCCCGGACGCGAAGCGGAGCTACGAGCCGCGCTGGAGGGGTAGGCTCGCCACGCCGTGCAGCGCAACGCGATGCAGTGGGACGGGTCGCCCGGGCATTACGAGGTCTGGTACCTCACGTTCACCGACCCCGCATCCGGCGTCGGCGTGTGGATCCGCCAGACGATGGTCGCGCCGGTGGACGGGCCGGCGACGTGCTCGCTGTGGTTCCTGGCCATGGACCCGCACGCCGACTCGGTGCTGGCCCGCAAGGCGACCTATCCGATCGACCGGTTGACCGCGGTGGACGAGCCGTTCCGGCTGACCGTCGGCGACGCGCACCTGGCCGACGACGGCATGGCCGGCCGCTTCGACGACGTGGCCTGGGATCTGCACTGGGCCCCGGGGCGCCCGTACGACCACGTGCATCCCGTGCTGGCCAGGGCGAAGATCGCCAAGACGATCCTCACCTTGCCCCACGGCGACGTGCTCGTGCACGGAACGGTCCAGCTGCCCGGCGGCCGGGAGCTGCGCATCGACAGCGCCCGCGGCGGCCAGGCGCACCTGTACGGCGCCCAGCACGCGGCGCGCTGGGCCTGGGTGCACGCCGGTGACTTCGTCGATGCCGAGGGCGCGACGGCGCCGGACACGTTCCTGGACGGCGTCTCGGTCTACGTCCCGCGCTTCGGCCGGGAGGTCGGCCCGTCGACCCCGTTCGTCGGGCGGTTCCTGGGCGAGGACTTCGCCTCGACCAACCCGGTGCGCGTGTTCGCCAACGCGTCGCAGTTCGGGCTGACCGGCTGGGACTTCGAGGTGATCGGCGGCGCTCGCCGGGTGCAGGGACGGGTCGCCGTCGACCGCGATCACCTGGCCGGCGTGACCTACACCGACCCCGATGGCGAGCTGGCCTACTGCTACAACAGCGAGGTGGCCACGATCCATCTGACCGTCCTCGATCGCGTGCGCAGCCCCCGGCATGGCTGGGTGCACCGCCAGACGCTGATCGGCGAGCACACCGCGCACTTCGAGTACGCCCAACGCACGCCGATTCCCGGCCTGGACCTGCTGGTCTGATGTCGCTGTTCTCGTGGGACGGCGACCATCTGGCCGCCGCGCTCGGGCATGGCGCGCGCGCCCTGTTCACCACGCGCCGGGGCGGCGTCTCCCGGGGCCCGTTCGCCTCGCTGAACCTGGGCCGCACGCGCGTCGACCTGGAGGACGACGACCCGGCGGCCGTCGCGCAGAACCGGGCCTGGGTGGCCACCGCGGCCGGTGGGCGCCCGCTGCGCATCTCCCACCAGGTGCACGGCACGACGATCGCCACCGACGCGGTCGCGCTGCCCGACGCCGACGGGCAGGTGACCGCGCGCGCCGATCAGGCCGTGACCGTGATGGTGGCCGACTGCCTGCCGGTGGCGATCGCCTCCGAGCGGGGCGTGGCCATGCTGCACGCGGGCTGGCGCGGCCTGGCCGGCGGGATCCTCTCGCGCGGCGCCGCGGCGCTCGGCGACGGGGTGGGTGGGGATCGGGTCGCGGTGATCGGCCCGGGGATCGGTGCCTGCTGCTTCGAGGTCGGCGACGAGGTGCGCGAGGCGTTCAGCGCGTATCCCGACGCCCGCCACGGCCGCAACCTGGACCTCAAGGAGATCGCCCGGCGCGAGCTGCTGGCCGCCGGGGTGGAGGAGGTCGAGGACTGCGGGCTGTGCACGGTGTGCGAGCCCGAGCTGTTCTTCTCCCATCGCCGCGACCGGGGACACACGGGGCGCCAGGCGGGCGTCGCATGGTTGAGCTGATCCGCGACCTGGATCCCGACGTGGTGCGCGAGAACCTCGCCGCGGTGCGCGAGGAGGTCGGGCCCGGCGTGCAGGTCCTGGCCGCGACGAAGTACGTGGCCCGCGAGGAGCTCGGCGCGCTGGTCGACGCGGGGATCCAGGTCTACGGCGAGAACCGGGCCCAGGATCTGGCCGACAAGCACGCCGACCACCCCGAGCTGACCTGGGACTTCATCGGGCAGCTGCAGAGCCGCAAGGTCAAGCAGGTGCTGCCGCTCGTGCGCTGGATCCACTCGGTGGCCAGCGACTCGGCGCTGGATCAGCTCGATCGCCACGCGACGGCCGGCACCGAGGTGCTCGTCGAGGTCAACGTCGCCGGGGACGCCGGCAAGGCGGGGATCGCCCCGGCGGCGCTGCCCGCCTACCTGGAGCGGGCCGCCGCGGCCGACTGGTCGATCGTGGGCCTCATGACGATGCCGCCGCTGGCCGACGCTCCGGCCGAGAACGCGCGCTGGTTCGCCGCGCTGCGCGAGCTGGCCGCGGCCCACGACCTGCGCGAGCTGTCGATGGGCACCACGCAGGACTACGCGGTCGCCGCACGAGAAGGTGCAACGATCGTTCGCGTTGGCTCACGGCTCTACACTCGGCGCTAGCAGGGATTTCCCCTGCGTCCCCGAAAGGGGCAACCCGTATGGCCTTCCGAGACTCCTGGCATAGCGCGCTCGTCTACTTCGGCCTCGCCGAGGAGCGCGAGGGTGGCCGCGCCGAGCGCGACTACGTGGATGACGAACCGGTCGAGCGCGAGGCGGAGGGCGAGATGGAGGACCGCTACCGCGAGCGGCCCAGCGTCCGGCGCCTGCCCACCCGTCGCCGCCGCGACGAGTTCGACGACATCTTCGCCGACGACGAGCCCGCCGGCCGGCCCACGACCGTGCTGCGCCCCGTCGGCGGCTCGCGCCCCGGCAACGGTCGCTCCAACGACGTCCGCGTCCACCTGGTCGTGCCCAAGTCGTTCAACGACGCCCAGCAGGTCGCCGACAAGTTCAAGGACTCGATCCCGGTGATCCTCAACCTCCAGGGCGTCGACGTCGACCTGTCCAAGCGCCTGATCGACTTCGCCTCCGGCCTGACCTACGCGCTGGACGGCGGGATGCAGCGGATCGCCGACAAGGTCTTCATGCTCACCCCGCGCAACGTGGAGATCTCCGCCGAGGAGCGCGCGCGGTTGATCGAGAAGGGCTTCTTCAACCAGTCCTGAGGCGTGCCTCGTAGACTCGGCGCCGGATGATCGGAATCGTCGGGGCTGGAAACATGGCGGGTGCGCTCGCTCGCGGCTGGGGTGAGCCCGTGCTCGCCACCGATGGCGGGTCCGGGCGCTCACAGGCGCTGGTCGACGCGCTCGGCGGCGAGTCGCTGGGCACCGACAACGCCGAGCTGTTCCGCCGCTGCGACACGATCGTGCTGGGCCACAAGCCCTACCAGCTGACCCAGGTGGCCGAGCAGGTCGACGGCGCGGGCAAGACGGTCATCTCGGTCCTGGGCGGCACCTCGCTGGCCCAGCTGCACGCCGCCTACCCGGACTCCGAGGTGGCCAGCGCGATCCCCAACACGCCGGTGGCGATCGGCCAGGGCGTCACCTGCATCGCGGCCGGAGGCGAGTTCGCGGTGCCGCTGTTCGAGCGCGTCGGCCGCGTGTTCGTCCTGCCCGAGAGCCAGCTGGCCGTCGCGGCGTCGACGATGAGCGTGATGCCGGCCTACATCGCCCTGGTCGCCGAAGCGGCGATCGACGCCGCCGTGCGCAGCGGGCTGAAGGCCGACGTGGCCACCGACATGTTCCTGGCCACGCTGGCCGGGAGCGCCGAGCTGCTGCAGGCCCGCGGCGGCGACACCCTGGCCGTGCGTCGCGAGGTCACCTCGCCCGGCGGCTCGACCGCGCGCGGCCTGGCCGCGCTGGAGCGCCACGGCGTGCGCACCGCCTTCGACGAGGCCGCGCGGGCGGTGCTCGGGCCATGACCGCCGTGCTCGCCGCGATCGACCGCCATGACGTGGCCGACTACGTCGCGGCGCTGTTCAACGTCTACACGCTGCTGCTGTTCGCGTACATCATCCTGTCGATGGTCTACGCGTTCTTCCGCGTGCCCTACTGGCGCTGGCTGACGATCATCTTCGAGTTCCTGCGCGACATCTGCGAGCCGCTGCTGGCGCCGATCCGCAAGATCCTGCCCAGCTTCGGCCCGTTCGACTTCAGCCCGATCGTCGCGCTCATCCTGCTGCGGATCGTCGCGGTCATCGTCGTCGGCCTGATCGACGGGTGAGCAAACGCGCCGCATGGACGCGGGCTCTGCTCGTCGTCGCCGGTGTGCTGGTCGTCGACCAGGTCTCCAAGGCGCTCGTCCGCTCGTCGATCACCCCGGGCGAGCGCGTCGAGATCTTCTCGTTCCTGGACCTGGTCAACACGCGCAACGACGGGATCGCGTTCGGCGCGCTGGGCGGCTCCTGGCTGGTGCAGGTGCTGGTCTTCGTCGCGCTGGCCGGGATCCTCGTGGTCTTCGCCCGCAACGCCACGCGGCCGTGGGCCTGGCTGCCCACCGGCCTGCTGCTCGGCGGCGCGCTGGGCAACGTGATCGACCGTGTCGCCGAGGGCTCGGTCACCGACTTCATCAAGTTCCCGCACTGGCCCCAGTTCAACGTCGCCGACATCGCGGTCACCCTGGGCGTGATCTCGCTGATCTTCGTGCTCGATGAGAAGAACGATTCGTGACGAGGAAGCGGGCCAGCGACTCGACCACGTGCTGGCCGAGCCGCTCGGCTCGCGCTCGCGCGCCCAGCGTCTGATCGACGCGGGCCTGGTCACCGTCGACGGCGCCGCGCGGCCCAAGCGCCACGTGGTCGCGGCCGGCGAGGTGATCGAGGTCCAGGAAGAGGCCGCGCGCGACGCGCCGGACATCGACGCGGGCGTCCCGGCGATCCCGTTCGAGCTGGCCTACGAGGACGACACGCTGCTGGTCGTCGACAAGCCCGCGGGCCTCGTGGTCCACCCGGCCGCCGGGCACTGGAGCGGCACGCTGTCGCAGGCGCTGGCCGCGCGGGGCATCGCGGTCGACCGCGGCGGCATCGTCCATCGCCTCGATCGCGACACCAGCGGGCTGCTGCTGGCGGCCAAGTCCGAGCCCGTCCTGCGCGCGCTGCAGGAGGAGCTGCGCGAGCGCCGCGTCGAGCGTGAGTACCTGGCGCTGGTCGACGGCCGCCCCCCGGCGCGCACCGGCACGATCGACGCGCCGATCGGCCGCGACCGCCGCGACCGCACGCGCCATTCGACCGACACCGACGCGCCGCGCGAGGCGGTCACCCACTTCGAGATCGTCGAGCAGCTGCCCGCCGCGACGCTGCTGCGCGTGCGGCTGGAGACGGGGCGCACGCACCAGATCCGCGTGCACCTGCAGGCCATCGGCCACCCGGTCGTCGGCGACCCGCTGTACGGCACGGCCGGGACGTTCGGCCTCGAGCGCCAGTTCCTGCACGCCGCCCGGCTGGCCTTCGACCATCCCCAGGACGGCCGGCGCGTGGAGGTCAGCTCCCCGCTGCCGGCGGACCTGCAGGACGCGCTCAGCCGCGCCGGCGCGTGACGTACACGTCGGTCAGGTAGGGCACGGCGAACGAGCCCTGGGGCACCACGGCGGCCAGGCGGGCCAGCAGCGTCGCGCGGTCGTGGGCGTCCATCGCGGCGACGTAGGAGATCGAGGCCGCCTCGGCCACCACGCCGTCGTGGTCGGTGCGGTGCAGGTGCGACAGCTCGTGCAGCACCAACCCGTCGAAGGCCGGATGCGCGTCGAGGATCGGCCGGCCCGCCTCGTCGTCCCCGAACGCGGGGTGGTTGCCGCGGTGCACGCGGACGATCTCCCACGTCTTCTCCATCCAGGCCGGCCGGCCCTGCGGATCCGGGCGCTGCCAGACCAGCGCGACGTGACCGCCGGGGCGCACGACGCGCGCCAGCTCGTCGGCCGCGGCCGCGTGATCGAACCAGTGCCAGGCCTCGCCGACGGTGGCCACGTCGACCGAGGCGTCGGCCAGCGGGAGCTGCTCGGCGACGCCGTCGAGCACCGTGGCGCCGCGGATGCGCTCGCGCAGGCGCGGGAGCGGCTCGATCGCGGTGACGTCGGCCCCGGAGGCCACGAGGATGCGCGTCAGCTTGCCGGTGCCGGCACCGACGTCGGCGACCGCCAGGCCCGGTCCGAGCTCCAGCAGCGTGACGATCTCCTGGGGGTAGCCCGGGCGGCCGCGCTCGTAGGCGTCGGCGACATCCGCGAAGGCGGCCGTCTTCGGATGCATGGGGCTACACTAAGGGCAATCAGGCCGCTCTGTGGCCGAATCCCCTGCCCGCGTGCCTGAACGTGAGCAGTGGCCGCAGAGGGCAAGTCGAACACATAGAAGGAGTAGCTCCATGGCCGAGACTGTCGGCATTCGCGAGCTGCTGGAGGCCGGCGTCCACTTCGGCCACCAGACGCGTCGCTGGAACCCCAAGATGCGTCGTTTCATCCACGGTGAGAACGACGGCATCTACATCATCGACCTGCTCAAGACCGAGCAGCTGCTGAGCAACGCTCAGGAGTTCGCCGGCCGGGTCGGTGCCCGCGGCGGCACCGTGCTGTTCGTCGGCACGAAGAAGCAGGCCCGCGACTCCATCAAGGAGACCGCCGAGGCGGCGGGCATGCCGTACGTCAACCAGCGTTGGCTGGGCGGTCTGCTCACGAACTTCCAGACGATCTCGCTGCGCATCAAGCGCCTGCACGACCTCGAGCGCTACGAGCGCGAGGGTCAGCTGGCGCTGCTGCCGACGCGCGAGCGCCTGTCGGCGGTCGCCGACCTGGCCAAGCTGCGCGCGAACCTGGGCGGCGTCAAGCACATGCAGCGCCCGCCGGACGCGATGTTCGTGGTCGACCTCAACAACGAGGCGATCGCGGTCAAGGAGGCCCAGCGCCTGCGCATCCCGATCATCGGCCTGGTCGACACCAACTGCGACCCGGACGGCATCGAGTACGTCATCCCGGGCAACGACGACGGCATCAAGTCGTGCGGGCTCATCACCCGCGCGATCGGTGAGGTCGCCGGCTCGGCGCACGCGATCTTCCGCGCCGAGGAGGAGAAGGCCCGCAAGGAGGCCGAGGAGAAGGCCCGCAAGGAGGCCGAGGAGCGCGCCGCGCGCGAGGCCGAGGAGCGCGCCAAGCGCGAGGCCGAGCAGGCCGCGCTGCGTCAGGCCGAGCTGGCCGCCCGCGAGGCGGCCGCGCAGGCTGCCGCCGAGCAGCAGGCCCACCCCAACGCCGTGCCCGCCGAGTCGACGCCCGCCCCGGCGGCCGCTGAGGCCGCGCCCGCGGCCGAGCACCGCCAGCAGCCCGACCCGGTCGTGACCCAGGAGGCCGACCGCGAGAAGGCCCAGACCGCTCGCAAGGCCGGTGGCCCGCGCAAGGCGCGCGACCCCAAGCCGGCTCCGGTCGCCGAGGCCGGCGAGCCCATCACCAACGAGGACGTCCAGGAGGCCGCCGCGGCCGCCGAGGCGAAGGAGGAGGCGGCGTCCGCCGCTTCCGCAGCCGCCGTCGAGGAGCCGACCAACGGCAACGGCAACGGCGGCCCCGTCGCCGAGGCCCCGGCCGACGCGCCCGCTGAGACGCCCGCCGAGACCACCGAGGAAGCCAGCAAGTGACCGACATCACCATCAGCGCAAAGGACGTCAAGGCCCTGCGCGACCGCACCGGCGCGGGGATGATGGATTGCAAGAAGGCGCTCACCGAATCCGGTGGCGACGTCGACAAGGCGATCGAGATCCTGCGCGTCAAGCAGGGCAAGCGCATCGAGGACCGCGGTGAGCGTCTCGCCACCGAGGGCACGATCCAGACCTACATCCACTCCAACGGCAAGGTGGGCGTGCTCATCGAGGTCGACACGGAGACGGACTTCGTCGCCCGCAACGACGACCTGATCGCGTTCGCCAAGGACATCGCGCTGCACATCGCCGCCGCGGCGCCCGAATGGGTGACCGAGGACGAGGTCGACGAGGAGCGCAAGGCCTCCGAGCTGCGCATCTTCGAGCAGGAGGCGGCCGACAAGCCCGAGAACGTGCGGGCCAAGATCGCCGAGGGCAAGCTGCGCAAGTGGTACGAGACCGTCGTGCTGCTCAACCAGCCCCACGTCAACGGGGACAAGTACGACGGCAAGACCGTCGGCCAGATCCTCGACGAGGTCCGCGCCAAGACCGGCGAGAACGTCCAGATCCGGCGCTTCGCGCGCTTCGCCGTCGGCGCGTAAGTGAGCGAGGAAGCACCCGCTTTTCGCCGGATTCTGCTGAAGCTGTCGGGGGAGGCCTTGATGGGCTCCCTCGACTACGGCACCGACCCTGCGCGTCTGCGTGACGTCGCGCAGCAGGTCGCGCGCATCCACGCGCGCGGGGTCGAGCTGGCGATCGTCGTCGGCGCCGGCAACATCTATCGCGGGATGAAGGGAGCGGCGGCGGGCATGGATCGCGCGACCGCCGACTACATGGGCATGCTGGCCACCGTGCTGAACGCGCTGGCGTTGCAGGACGCGCTGGAGAAGGAGGGCGTCCACACGCGGGTGCAATCGGCGATCGTCATCCAGGAGGTGGCCGAGCCGTACATCCGGCGCCGCGCCATGCGCCACCTGGAGAAGCACCGCGTGGTGATCTTCGCCGCGGGCACCGGCAATCCGTTCTTCACGACGGACACCGCCGCCGCGCTGCGGGCGATCGAGATGCACGCCGAGGCGATCCTGATGGCCAAGAACGGGGTGGAGGGCGTCTACACGGCCGACCCGAACACCGATCCCAGCGCGGAGTTCATCCCGGAGATCACGCACATGGACGCGGTCAGCCGCGGCCTGCGCGTGATGGACGCCACGGCGCTGACGCTGTGCGCCGAGAACAAGCTGCCCATCTACGTGTTCAACATGGACGACGAGCGCAATATCGACCGGATAGTGTCCGGCGAGCGCGTGGGGACTCTGGTGAAGACATGAGTGAGCTGATCGACGAACTTCTGGCCGACGCGGCCGACCGCATGTCCAAGTCGGTCGAGGGGACCAAGCACGATTTCACCTCGGTGCGCACGGGGCGGGCGAACCCGACGCTGCTGGACCGCATCACGGTCGAGTACTACGGGTCGCAGACCCCGCTCAAGCAGCTGGCCACGGTCAGCGCTCCGGAGCCGCGGCTGATCACGGTCACGCCGTACGACAAGACCTCGATCAAGGCGATCGAGAAGTCGATCAACGAGTCGGACATCGGCCTGAACCCGTCCAACGACGGCAACGTCGTGCGCCTGGTGCTGCCCGAGCTGACCGAGGATCGCCGCAAGGACCTGGTCAAGGTCGTGCGCGGCATCGCCGAGGAGGGGCGGATCAAGATCCGCAACGTGCGCCGCGACGTGATGCAGGACCTGCGCGAGCTCAAGGACGGGGGCGACGTCGGTTCCGACGAGGAGCACCGGGCCGAGGCCGAGCTGCAGAAGCTGACCGACGGCCGCATCGCCGAGCTCGACGACGTGCTGAAGGCCAAGGAAGCGGACATCCTCGAGGTCTGAGGGTCCGGCCCTCGTGATGTCAGAGCCGCCTGCCCGGGCGCGCTACGTCGCCATCATCACCGACGGAAACGGTCGCTGGGCCCAGGCCCGCGACCAGCCCGTCCTGGCCGGCCATCAGGCCGGCGCCGACGTCGTCAAGGCGCGCCTGCGCGACGCCGTCGAGCTGGGCGTGCGCGAGCTGACCGTCTACTCGTTCTCCACGGAGAACTGGTCGCGCTCCGAGGAGGAGGTGACCGGGCTGATGGCCATGTTCGCCCAGCGCCTGGACGTGGAGACGCCCGAGCTGCACGCCGAGGGGGTGCGCATGCGCTTCGTCGGGCGCCGCGAGCGCATCTCGCCGGCGCTGATCGAGCGCATGGACGCGGCCGAGGCGCTGACCGCCGACAACGACCGCATCACCCTGTTCATCGCCTTCAACTACGGCGGACGGGCGGAGATCGTCGACGCGGCGGCGCGCTTCGAGGGAGGGACCGAGGAGGACTTCGCGAAGCTGCTGTACGCCCCGGAGATGCACGACCCCGACCTGGTGATCCGCACCAGCGGGGAGGTGCGCCTGAGCAACTTCCTCATGTGGCAGTCCGCCTATTCCGAACTCGTCTTCCGCGACGAGCTGTGGCCCGACTTCGATCGGGCCGCCTTTGAGGCCTCGTTGGAGGAGTTCGCGGCGCGCAAGCGGCGCTTCGGCGGCCGCTGATGCCGATCCCTCGCCGCCCCCCGCCGTCCCGACGCCGCGCCGCGTCCGCCCGGCGGCGCAACACCGGCGGTGAGCTCGGCGCGCGGGTGCTGGTCGCGATCCCGGCGATCGCCTTCGCCATCTTCATCGTCTACCGGGGCGGCTGGATCTTCGCGATCGCGCTGATCGTGCTGGGCATCGCCTGCTTGGGCGAGCTGTTCACGATGCTCCGCCACGGGCATCCGGTCCGCCTGGCCGGGTTCCTGGGGCTGGCGGGGATGCTGGTCGCCGCGCAGCTGGGCGGCCCGCAGTCGGTGCTGATGGCGCTGGCCGCGTCGGTCCCGGTGATCTTCCTGCTGGGCACGTCGCAGCCGAAGATGGGCGCGCCCGGCCTCAGCGTGACCGTGCTCGGCCTGGTGTGGATCGGCGTCCCGCTGGCCCATGCGGTGATGCTGCGCGACCTGCCCCACGGCGACGCGATCGTCATCGACGTGCTCGTCGGCACCTTCGTCGGTGACACCGGCGCCTACCTGGGCGGCCGGGCCATCGGTCGCCGCCCGCTGGCCCCGCGCATCTCGCCCAACAAGACCGTCGAAGGGTGGGCCATCGGCGTCATCGCCGCCGTGGCCGGCGTGTGGTTCGCCGGCCTGTACCAGGACTGGCTGACCGGCCCGCAGGCGCTGCTGCTCGGCCTCGCCGTCGCGCTCGTCGCCCCGCTGGGCGACCTGTTCGAGTCCTACGTCAAGCGCGACGCGGGCGTGAAGGACTCGGGCACCCTGTTCGGCGCCCACGGTGGCGCGCTGGACCGGTTGGACGCGGTGCTGTTCGCGGCCGTCGCGGGCTACTACGTGTGGAACGCGATGCTCGCGTGAGCGTGGCGCGGGGCAAACGGCATCATCGAGGTCGTTCGCCCGAGCCCGCGAAGCCTCAGCGCGCGCCGGCCAGCCGGCGCAGCCGGCCCGCGGCCAGCGCGTGGCGGGGATCCGCCGGCGGGCAGAGCGCCATCAGGGCGCGGCAGGCCTGGGCGTCGTCGTCGCCCGCGGGGAGCTGAAGCCAGCCGCGCAGCAGCTCCGGGTCGGCGGCGGCGATGACCGCCTCGCGCACGCTCATCGTCAGGCGGAAGCGTGCCTCGGCGATCGTCGGCGCGTCGGAGCCGGGCAGCAGCTCGCCGGCCGAGAAGCGCTCCAGCGCGGCCGGGACGTCGCCCGCGGCCAGGAGCGCCTCGACGACGGCGACGTCGGTGGACAGCGGCCCGGACAGGCGGTAGGGCTGGGCCAGCAGCAGCGGCCCGAGGATGCGGCGCAGGCGCGACAGCTCGGCGCGGATGGAGACGGGCTTGCCGAAGTCGCCCAGCAGCTCGGCGGCCAGCTGCTCGGCGCGCCAGCCGCTCGGGCGCAGGCTCATGAGCAGCAGCAGCTCGCTGTGGCGCGGCGACAGCGTGTGGGTCTGCCCGCCGACGGTCAGGCGGGCCCGATCACGACCGAGGATCTCCAGCGTGGCGGTCGCGGCCGGCTCGGCGGAGGCCTCGCGCGCGCTGACCGACCACAGCAGGAAGCCGCGACCGCCGGGGAGCGGCTCGGCCAGCGCGGCGCCGCCGCCGGGCAGCGCGATCACGCCGCCCTCGGGGGGGAGCGCGATGCGGCGACCGGTGAGGCCGTCGCGCGCGGAGAGCAGGACGCGCCCGGTCACGGTGGTCAGCGCGTGCGGGTGCGACGGGCCGTGTCCGATCCGGTCGCCGAACGCGTCGACCAGCTGCGCGGCGGCCTCGTCGGCGGCGCGGCGCAGCTCCTGTTCGACGATCCGCGCGGCCGCGCTGACCACGGCGAGCGAATGCGGATGGGCGGTGTCCAGCGCGCCCGACAGATCGAGCACGCCGACGGCCTGACCGCTGTCGGGGTCGTGCACCGGCGCGGCGCTGCAGGTCCAGTCGTGCACCGGGCGCGCGTAGTGCTCGGCCGAGAAGACCTGCACCGGGTGTCCGGTGGCCAGGGCGGTGCCCATGGCGTTCGTGCCCGCGACGTTCTCGCTCCACACCGCGCCGGGACGCAGGTGCGCCTCACGCGCGCGGCTGAGCACGGTGTGCTCGCCTTCGATCCACAGCAGCGTGCCGTCGGCGTCGCAGAACAGCAGCACCTGATGGGCCGCGTTTCCGACGTCCCCCAGCAGCTCGCGGACGGCGGGAACCGCGGCGGCCAGCGGGTGCGCCTCCCAGCGGGCGCGCGCGTCGTCCTCGGCCACCGGCACCGGGGCCATCGCGCCGTCGGCGTCGACACCCGCGTCGCGACAGCGCTCCCAGGAGTCGCCGATGACGTCCCGGACCACGCCGCTGGGAGCGGCGCCGGCGAGCACGGACTCGCGGGCCACGGCGAGGCTGCGCGCTCGCTCGTGACGATCGGTCGTCGAATCGATGGCGACCCACGGACTGGCCACCCTGTCTGCTCTCCTTTGCCGACTGCCCTGCAGGCTAGGGATCGCGATGCTCGTCCGCAACGCCAATGCAACCCCGCTGCAACCCCGTTGCTCGCACACTCGGCTCTGAGGTCCCACGACGGGCATCGCAAACGAAGAGGAGAGGTTCCGGCATGGCCACCGAGGTCCAAGGCACCACCCGTGCACAGTTCTTCGACGGCGCACCGCGCCAGCTGTTCATCGACGGGCAGTTCGTCGACGCCGCCGCCGGCGAGACGTTCGAGACCCTCGATCCGGCCACCGGCGAGGTGCTCGCCGAGGTCGCGCGCGGGGAGGCCGAGGACATCGACCGTGCCGTGGCCGCCGCGCGCCGCGCGTTCGACGGCCCGTGGAGCAGGCTGAACCCGTCCGAGCGCGGCCGGATCCTGCACCGCATCGGCGACCTGATCGAGGCCAACGCCGACGAGCTGGCCGAGCTGGACTCGCTCGACAACGGCAAGCCGGTGGGCGTGGCCAAGGCCGCCGACTGCGCGCTGGCCGCCGACCTGTTCTGGTACATGGCCGGCGCCTCGACGCGCCTGAACGGCGGGACGATCAACCCTTCGGTGCCCTACATGCCGGGCGCCGAGTTCCACGCGTACACGCTGCGCGAGCCGGTCGGCGTCGTCGGCCAGATCATCCCGTGGAACTTCCCGCTGCTGATGGCGGCGTGGAAGCTCGGGCCGGCGCTGGCCACCGGCTGCACGGTCGTGCTCAAGCCGGCCGAGCAGACCCCGCTGAGCGCGCTGCGCCTGGCCGAGCTCATCTCCGAGGCGGGCGTCCCCGACGGCGTCCTGAACGTCGTCACGGGCTTCGGCGAGCCGGGTGCCGCGCTGGCCGCGCACAAGGGCGTCGACAAGGTCGCCTTCACCGGCTCCACCGAGGTCGGCAAGTCGATCGTCCAGGCCGCATCGGGCAACCTGAAGAAGGTCTCGCTGGAGCTCGGCGGCAAGTCCCCGAACATCATCTTCGAGGACGCCGACGTCGATGCCGCGATCGCGGGCGCCGCGTCGGGGATCTTCTTCAACCAGGGCGAGGTGTGCAGCGCGGGCTCGCGCCTGTACGTGCACAACGAGCACTTCGACCGCGTGGTCGAGGGCGTGTCCAACGCGGCCAAGGCGATCAAGGTCGGCCGCGGCTTGGACGCCGACACGGAGATGGGCCCGCTCGTCTCCTCCGAGCAGTTCGACCGCGTGACGCACTACCTCAACCGCGGCGTCGAGCAGGGCGCACGGGCGACGACGGGCGGCAGCGCGATCGACGGCCCGGGCTACTTCGTCGAGCCCACGGTGCTCGTCGGCGCCGAGCACGGCCACGACGTCGTCGACCAGGAGATCTTCGGCCCGGTCATCGCCGCGCTGCCGTTCGACAACATCGACGACCTGGCCAACAAGGCCAACGACAGCGAGTACGGCCTGGCCGCCGGCGTGTGGACGCGCGACATCTCCACCGCGCACAAGCTGGCCAAGCGCATCCAGGCGGGCACCGTGCACCTGAACACGTACCACGTGTTCAGCGCCGAGCTGCCCTTCGGCGGCTACAAGCAGTCGGGCTGGGGACGCGAGATGGGCGCCGAGGTGCTCAACAACTACCTCGAGACCAAGACGGTCATCGCCCAGCTGTAACGACGCCGTTGTCAGGTCTGCGTCGCCATGCGACGCCAGGCCGACAACGACCGTGTTTCCGCGGCCGCTGGGGCGGACGCCACGCCGCTAGCGCTCACCAGTAGCCGTCCATCAGCTCGCGCGACCACGCGGGCTGATGGGTGGCGCCGGTGGGGCCGAACTCGTCCATCCACGGCTTGATGTCGAGGATGGGCGTCCCGGCGATCGCGTCGAGGCCCTGGACGTGCAGGTCGCGGCCGTCGACGCGCAACAGCGTGCAGCGCGAGACGCCGAGGCGGTTGGGCCGGTCCTTGGCGCGCTGCGCGTAGATCCCCACCCGCGGCCAGTCCTCGTTGCCGCGCGGGTGGCGGGCGCCGGTCTCGACCTCCGCGGGATCGACGCGGTCGAACAGGTAGACGACCTCGAGGTGGGAGAACTCGGCCAGGCCGGCGACGGCGTCCGGACCGAAGCGCGCGTGCAGGCGGATGATCGCCCGCTCGGCGCCCCAGTCGTCGTCGCGCACCTCCTCGCGCCCGCCCAGCACCCGGGCGATGGGCTCGACGGCGAAGCCGCTCATCCGGTGATCGCCTGGGCCAGCACGTCCGCGGCGCGCTCGCAGTCGGCGCGGTCGACGTCCATGTGCGTGACGGCTCGCACGGTGCGCGCCGCGAAGGCCATCACCGCGACGCCGTCGGCGGCCGCCCGCTGCACGACGGTCGCGGCATCGGGCCCGCCGTCGCGCAGGCGGATCACGACGATGTTCGTCTCCACGGTGGCGGGATCGAGGTCGACCTGATCCAGCGCCGCCACCCGCCGGGCGATCAGCGCCGCGTTGGCGTGGTCGTCGGTCAGGCGGTCGACGTTGTGGTCCAGCGCGTACAGCCCGGCCGCCGCGAGGATGCCGGACTGGCGCAGCGCCCCGCCGAGCATCCGCCGGTAGCGCACGAGCGCGTCGATGTGCTCGCGCGAGCCGGCCAGCAGCGAGCCGACCGGGCAGCCCAGACCCTTGGACAGGGCCAGCGACACGAGCGTGAACGGGGCGGCCAGCGCGGCCGGATCATCGCCACGGGCGACGGCCGCGTTGAGCAGCCGGGCGCCGTCCAGGTAGGAGTCGATCCCGTGCTCGCGCGCGGTGTCGCCGACGCGCTCGAGCACCGCCACGTCCCACACCAGCCCGCCCATCCGGTTCTGGGTGTCCTCGACCTCGATCAGCGTCGTCGGCGGCTGCAGCAGGTGGCCGCGCGGACGGATCGCCGCGTCCAGCTCGCCCACGGTGAAGCGCCCGTCGGTGCCGATCTCGGTGAACTGCACGCCCGCGTTGGCGGCGCCGGCGCCGGTCTCGTGCCACACGGCATGCGTCTCGCGCCCGACGATCACGTCATCGCCCGGTCGGCAGCAGAGCTTCAGGGCCAGCTGGTTGGCCATGTGCCCGGAGGGGACGAACAGCGCCGCCGGCTTGCCCAGCAGCGCCGCGACGCGCTCCTGCAGCGCGTTGACCGTCGGGTCCTCGCCGAACTGGTCGTCGCCGACCTCGGCCGCGGCCATCGCCGCCCGCATCCCCGGCGACGGTCGCGTGACGGTGTCGGAGCGCAGGTCGATCATCGCGCCGATCCTACGCGCGGGCGCTGCGCTACCCCCGGGTCCGGCGCGGACGCTCGCGGTTGCCGGCGCGGTCGGTCGCCCACACGCGCAGCTGGGGCAGCTGCGCGCGGCGCAGCGTGAACGCGTGCTGGTAGCGGCGGACGGGGCCGTCGGCGAGGCGATAGCGGATCGCCCGCACGCCGCTGCCCCCGGCGCCGTCGCGGGCGCGCAGCGTCACGCGCACGCGGCCGTGGGCCAGGCGTCGCACGGTGATCGTGGTCCGCGGCGCCGTGCGGTCGCGCGCGCCCGTGGTCGGGCCGGTGGGGGTCGGAGCGGGGACCGGCGCCGGCGTGGCCGGGGTCGGGGTCGGGTCCGCCGACGGCGTCGTGGCCTGGCCGCCGGAGCCACCGGTCCCGCCCGAGCCGCCCGAGCCACCCGTCCCGCCCGAGCCACCCGTCCCGCCCGAGCCACCCGACCCGCCCGATCCGCCCGAGCCGCCGGGCGTGAGACCGGGGATCTGCGGCTCGGCGCCCGGCCCCAGCGTCAGCGTGCGCGACTGGCCCAGCGCCGGGAAGCGGGTCACGGCGCCCGTCGCCTCGCCATCGATCTGCGTGACGGTCACCCGGGCGCTCGGGTCGTCGAGCGTGAGCGCGAGCTCCCGCGACGCGGGCACGATCACGAACACCCGGTGGGCCAGCCGGACCACGGTCAGCCCAGGGTCGGCCTCGGCCTGGTCGAGCGTGATCGCCGTGGCCGCCCGCGCGGTGCTCGCCGTTCGCGGGCTCGGCGTGAAGTCGTCGATGTCGTCGATCTCCACCATCCAGCCCTCGCTGGGGCACGAGGCGACGTCGTCGGCCACATCCACGGGCGTGCCGGTGGTCAGGTAGGGCACCAGCCGGCGCAGGGCGCCGCGGTCGCCGCCGAGCGCGACGTGGCTGACATCGCACACCCGGTGCACCGGCCGCTGCGCACCCGGGGTGGTGCCGTCGAACTCGGTCCCGATCATCGACGACCGGCTGGGCACGGTGCCATCACCCGGAGCGAGCAGCAGCTCGACCTGCGGATCGTCCGCGCCGCGCACGGTGATGCGCCGGACGGTGGGCACGCCGTCGCCGACCATCACCTCCCAGGGCAGGTCGCCGATCCCGGCGAAGGTGTCGAAGGTCGACGCATGGCGGGCCTGGGCCTGCGCCAGCAGCGCCGGCACGCCGCCCAGCGCCGCGACCGTCGAGCTCACGCCCGCGGCGTCCAGTGCCCCGGCCTCGTCGAACAGCCACGGGCCGTAGCTGGCCGACGGGAACAGCGTGAACAGCCCCGAGAGCGTGCGCGCGAACCGCTGCAGCTCCTCGTTGTCGAAGAACAGGTCCATGCCGATCTCGTCACCGGGCGCCTCGACGCCGGCCAGCAGCGGGAAGAACGACTTCGGCGAGCCCCAGTAGGGCGTGCCCAGCGTGGCCACCCGGGCGACCTTGTCGCGTCGGGCGGGATCGGAGACGTACTCGCGGGCCAGCAGCCCGCCCATGCTGTGCCCGACGATCACCACCTGGGAGGCGCCCGACTCGGCCAGCAGGTCGTCGATGAACAGGTCCAGCTCGGCCACCGAAGCCGACGGCGCCTTGCGCCAGTCCCAGCCGTAGGTGTGCGCGTCGGTGTCGGCCATCCGCTCCAGGGTGTCGGCCGCCCTGCCGTAGACGTCCTTGCCGCCGGCGCTGCGCAGGATCTCCGTCGGCCCGGCCTGGTCACACCCGTCGAGGCCCAGGTTGGTCAGGCCGTCGCTGTCCAGGCGCATCGCCTCGGTGTTGGGCGACAGCGGGATCCGGGGCCACAGCTCGCCGCCGTCGCCGGTGCCGTCGCAGGTCACCTCGGAGCCCAGGAAGCCGGGCAGGTAGACGATCGGCGGCGCGATGCGCTGCCACCCCAACGCCATGGCGCCGGGAACGGCGGTGAGCTCGTGCTGGACGGGGCCGCCGGGCGTGGCGCGGATCGACACGGTCGTGGTCGCCGTGCCGTCGGCGTGGTACTGCGTGCGGTAGACGAGGAAGCGCCCGTCGGGCCCAGGCAGCGCCGCGCCGATCACCGCGGCGGTGCTGCAGCTGTCGGTGTGCTGGCAGTTGGGCACGTGCACGACCGTCGGGTTGTCGACGATCTTGCCGCCGGGGATCGTGAACAGGTCGTCGTCCACGCTGATCACCAGCCCGTGGCTGTTGGTCTCGGAGGTGAGCTGGCGGCTCTGGTAGTGGATCGTGCCGTCCGGGCCGATCGCCGCCGGCCCCGCGGAGGAGATGCCCGAGCGCAGGATGGTGGTCCCGCCGCCGTCGGGGTCGATCGACGCGATCGCGTCGTTCTGCCCGCTGTCGGAGATCATCGTGATGACGAGGCGGTCGGTGACGTGGTCCCAGACGACGCTGGTCGGGACCCGCTCGCTCGGCCCGCCCTGGACGTCCATCAGCCGGACCGGCGCGGGGATCGCCGGCAGGTCGTCGGCGTCCTGCGCGGTGGGGTCGAGCTGGGTCAGCTCGAACACCCACAGCCCGTAGTGGCCCGCGGCCAGACCGACCACGGCGAGGCGATCGCCACCCGGGGAGAAGCTCGTGTCGATCACCGTGTCGAGCTTCAGCCGCCCGCTGGCCGGCAGGTCGGAGAAGTCCACGTCGGCCAGCGTCATGCGCCCGGCGGGATGGCTCGGGCTGATCACGAACAAGCGGCGCTGGATGGTGTCCACGAGCGTGTACGAGCGCCCATCGGGGGAGAGCGCCGGCACGTTGGAGAAGCTCGTGTGGCGCGTCACGCCGACGACCGCGCCGCTGCTGGGGTCGTGGTGGTTCCAGCCCGAGCCGTTGCCGAGCAGCAGCTCCCCGGGGTCACCCGGTGGCGACGACCAGCCCGCCCACGCGTTTGCGCTGCCCGCCAGCGCTGCCACCGCCACTACGAGTCCCGTCGTGAATCCCCGCACCGGGCGAACCTAGGTCGCCGGCCGCTCCGCGCCAACCCCGGACTTCGGTGACCCGAACCCTGAGAATCTGTGTCTCATTGTGCAGATGCGCAATACTGCGCAGAACAACGGGCAGGAAAGGGCAACATGACGCAGGTGAAGGTGGTCGAGTCGGAGGTGCTGCACGACGACTGGTCCGAGCTGCGGCGGACCGTGCTGGACGTGCGGCGCAGCGACGGGACCTGGTCGCGCCAGACGCGCGAGACCTACGACCGGGGCAACGGCGCGGCGATCCTGCTCTACGAGCCCGACGCCGGCACGGTCCTGCTCGTGCGCCAGTTCCGCTACCCCGCCTTCGTCAACGGCCACCCCGACGGGATGCTGCTCGAGGCGCCCGCGGGGCTGCTGGACGGCGACGCCCCGGAGGCGGCCATCCGGCGCGAGGCCGAGGAGGAGACCGGCGTGCGCGTGGGGGAGGTCACGCCGCTGTTCGAGCTGTTCATGAGCCCCGGCTCGGTGACCGAGCGCCTGGCCTTCTTCGCCGCGCCGTATCGCAGCGGCGAGCGGGCCCGGATCGCGGGCGTGGCCGACGAGGGGGAGGAGACCGAGGTGGTGGAGCTGTCGCTGGACGCGGCGCTGGCCGCGATGCGCCGGGGCGAGATCATCGACGGCAAGACGGTCCTGCTGCTGCAGTGGGCCGAGCGCGAGCGACCGTGCTGAAGGAGGAGCGCCAGCAGCGGATGCTCGAGCTGCTCGGCCGCGAGGGGCGCCTGGTGGCCTCCGAGCTGGGTGAGCGACTGGGCGTGTCGGGCTACACGGTGCGCCGGGATCTCGAGGAGCTCTCGGAGGCCGGGCGCCTGCAGCGCGTGCACGGTGGCGCGGTCGCGCGCTCGCGCGTCGGCGGCACCTACGACGAGCGCCGCGCCCAGGAGCCGGCGGGCAAGCGCGCGGTGGCGCTGGCCGCCGCCACGCTGCTGCAACCCGGCGGCGTGCACATCTTCGACGGCGGCACCACCGCGCTGGCGCTGGTCGACGCGATCCCGCCCGGTTTCGCGGCCACCTGCGTCACCCACAGCCCGCTGGTCGCGGCCGCGCTGGCCCGGCACACCGAGGTCGAGGTCGTCCAGCTCGGGGGCATCCTCGATCGCCGCGCGATGGTCGCCGTGGGGGCGGAGACGATCCGGGCCTACGGGCGCATCAGCGCGGACGTGTGCTTCCTCGGCGTCTGGAGCCTCAGCGCTGGCGGCGGCATCGCCGGCCGCTACCCGGAGGAGGCCGAGGTGCGCCGCGTGATGGTGCAGCGCGCCGACCGCGTCGTCGGCCTGTGCTCGGCCGACAAGCTGAACACCGCCGCCGCGTTCAGCAGCGCGCCGGCCACCGCGCTGACCCACCTGGCCACGGAGGCGAGCGTCTCTGAGAGCACGCTCGCTCCGTTCCGCGAGCTGGGCATCGCGGTCGTTACGCACGCTTGAGGCGCGCCCCTACCCTGGATTGGCATGCCGCGCCGCGTCCTCATCCTCGGCTCGACGGGCTCCATCGGCACCCAGGCCCTCGACGTCGTCGAGCGTTCCGGGGGCGAGTTGGAGGTCATCGGGCTCTCCGCCGAGCGCTCCTGGGAGACGCTCGTCGAGCAGGCGATCCGCCTGGGCGTCAAGCGCATCGCGCTGGCCGACCCGATCGCGGGCGCTCGGGCCAGCGAGGCGTGGACCGACGGCGAGGTGCTGGTCGGGGCGCAGGGGCTGGTCGAGCTGGTCGTCTCCAGCGGCGCCGACCTCGTGCTCAACGCGCTCGTCGGCTCCGCCGGCCTGGGGCCGACCGTGGCCACGCTGGGCGAGGGCATCGACCTGGCGCTGGCCAACAAGGAGTCGCTCGTCGTCGGCGGCGAGCTGGTCACCGCCCTGGCCGAGGCGACCGGCGCCGCGCTGATCCCCGTCGACTCCGAGCACACCGCGCTGCACCAGCTGATGGCCGGCCTGCCCATCGGGGCCGTCGAGCGCCTGGTCATCACCGCGTCGGGCGGCCCGTTCCGCGGCCGCACCCGCGACGAGCTGTCCGACGTGTCCGTCGCGCAGGCGCTCAACCACCCGACGTGGGCGATGGGCGGCAAGATCACCATCGACTCCGCCACGCTGATGAACAAGGGCCTCGAGGTGATGGAGGCCCATCACCTGTTCGGCACCCCGTACGACCGCATCGACGTCGTCGTGCATCCGCAGTCGATCGTCCACGGCGTCGTCGACCTGATCGACGGCGCGTCGCTGGCCCACCTGGGGCATCCGGACATGCGCATCCCGATCGCCTACGCGCTGCACCACCCCGACCTGGCGCCGCTGCCCACCCGCCGCCTGCGCCTGGAGGAGGTCGGCAGCCTGACCTTCGAGCCGCCCGATCTGGACGCGTTCCCGTGCCTGCGCCTGTCGCGCGAGGCAGCCGTGGCCGGCGGCACCGCGCCCTGCGTGCTCAACGCGGCCAACGAGATCGCCGTGCACGCCTTCCTGGAGGGACGGCTGCCGTTCCTGGGCATCGCCGCGGTGATCGAGGACACGCTGGGCGCGCTCGGCGGTCAGCCGATCCGAGCCTTCGAGACCTTGTACGAGGCCGATCGCGAGGCGCGCCGTGAGGCGGCGGCGCTGGTCGAGGAGTTCGTCACGGGCACCACCCACTGGAACGACCCGGGGCGGGGAACGAGTTGAGGGTGCTCGGATGAGCTGGGTCCTGGCCTTCGTCGGCTTCTCGGCGCTGATCGTCCTGCACGAGCTCGGGCACTTCGCGGCCGCGAAGGCCACGGGCATGCGCGTGGAGAAGTTCTCGCTGTTCTTCGGCCCGATGTTCGCGAAGTTCCGTCGCGGCGAGACGACCTACGGGATCGGCCCGATCCCGCTGGGCGGCTACGTGAAGATCACCGGCATGAACCCGGCGGAGGACATCCCGCCGGACGTCCTGCCCCGGGCCTACTACCGCCAGCCGGTGTGGAAGCGGATCGTGGTCATCGGCGCGGGCCCGTTCGTCAACATCGTGATCGCGTTCCTGCTGATCTGGGGCCTGGTCATGTTCTCCGGGCTGGAGAACCCCGATCCCCAGCAGCAGCGCTACGTCAGCGTGATCGAGAAGGGCTCGCCCTCGGCCGGGCAGCTGCAGCCGGAGGACCGCATCGTCTCGGTGGACGGGAAGACGCGCGTCCAGGACTTCAGCACCGCGATCAGCTCGCACAAATGCGAGGGCACGCCGACCGACGGATGCCAGGCGGCGACGCCCGTGACGATGGTCGTCGAGCGCGACGGGCAGCGCAAGACGCTGACGCTGACCCCGGTCTACGACCCCGACGCCAAGCGCACCCGGGTCGGGTTCTCCTACGGGCTCTCGCCCGACTACCACGCGCCCAAGGTCACGCAGCCCGTCGGCGAGGCGGCGGTCACCAGCCTGGACCGCATGTGGTTCGTGACCCACACCACGGTCAGCGCGATCGGCAAGATCTTCTACGACTCGCAGGCGCGCAAGGAGGTCTCGGGCGTCGTCGGCTCCTACGAGGCCACGCGCCAGTCCTTCGAGTTCGACACCGCCCGCGCGATCTGGGTGCTGGCCCTGATCTCGCTCTCGCTGGCCGTCATCAACCTGTTCCCGTTCCTGCCGCTGGACGGCGGTCACATCTTCTGGGCGCTGGCCGAGAAGGTGCGCGGCAAGCCGATCGCCTTCCAGGTCATGGAGCGCGCCGGATTGATCGGCTTCGCCCTCGTCGCCTGCCTGTTCGTGCTCGGCCTGAGCAACGACATCGGGCGTATCGCCGACGGCGGCTTTCAGGTGCGTTAGCCTCCCGCTCAAGCCCCGAGGGAGGAGAAACGGTGGAGCCCACCGCTGCTGGATATCGGCCGAGCGCGCTGGATGCGGCAACGGTCGCCGAAGCCTTTCGCATCACCGCCGACGAGCGGCCCGAGGACCTCGCCGTGCGCAGCCAGGGCGGCGCCATCGAGTGGACGTGGGGCGAGTTGCGCGATCGGGTGGACGCGCTGGCTTCGGGGCTCTCGCGCCTCGGCGTCAAGCGCGGTCACAGCGTCGCGCTGCTGATGAGCAACCGGCCCGAGTTCCACGTCGCCGACCTGGCCGTGATGACGCTGGGCGCCACGCCGTTCTCGATCTACAACACCTACGCGCCCGAGCAGATCGAGTTCGTGATCTCCGACGCCGACGCCCACGTGCTGATCGTCGAGCAGGCGCTGCTGCCCGGTGCCCTGGCCGCCCGCGAGCTGCTGCCCGACCTCGAGCGCCTGATCGTCATCGATGGCGACGCGCCCGAGGGCTGCCTGACCCTTGACGAGGTCGTCGCCGACGGCGATCCCGAGTTCGACGCCGACGCCTCGATCGCGCTGATCGACCCCGACGACGTGATCACGCTGATCTACACGTCGGGCACGACCGGGCCGCCCAAGGGCGTCCAGCTGTGCCACCGCAACGTGATGACGGCGGTGCGGATCGTCAACGACCTGATCCGCCTGCCCGAGCACGGCCGGGTGATCTCCTGGCTGCCGGCCGCGCACGTGGCCGAGCGCGTCGCCCACCACTACCTGCCGATCGCCTACGGGCTGACCGTCACCACCTGCCCGGACCCGCGGCAGATCATCGCGGTGCTGCCCGAGGTGCGCCCGTCGTGGTTCTTCGCGGTGCCGCGCATCTGGGAGAAGCTGAAGTCCGGGCTGGAGGCGATGTTCGCCGGGCTGCCCGAGGAGCAGCGCGAGGGCGCGCAGAAGGCGCTGGCCGCGTCGCTGCAGCGCGTGCGCCTGCAGCAGGCCGGCGAGCCGGTGCCCGACGAGCTCGAGGCGGCCTGGGCCCAGGCCGACGCGCAGGTGTTCGCGCCGCTGCGCGCGCAGCTCGGGTTCGACCGGTTCGAGGCGGTCAACGTCGGCGCCGCGCCCACGCCCGTGGAGGTGCTCGAGTTCTTCCACGCCATCGGGATCCCGGTGGCCGAGCTGTGGGGGATGTCGGAGACCACCGGCGCGGGCTGCGTCAACCCGCCCGAGCGCATCAAGATCGGCACGGTCGGCCCCGCGTCGCCCGGCGTGGAGCTCAAGCTGGCCTCCGACGGCGAGCTGCTCATGCGCAGCGACGTCGTGATGCCCGGCTACCGCAACCTGCCCGACAAGACGGCCGAGGCGATCGACCCCGACGGCTGGCTGCACACCGGGGACATCGCCCAGATCGACGAGGACGGCTACGTCCGCATCGTCGATCGCAAGAAGGAGATCATCATCAACGCGGCCGGCAAGAACATGTCGCCGGCCAACATCGAGGCGACGTTGAAGGCCGCCTCGCCGCTGATCGGCCAGGCCGCCGTGATCGGCGACGCCCGGCCCTTCAACACGGCGCTGATCGTGCTCGACGCCGACTTCGCGCCGGCCTGGGCGGGGCAGCAGGGGCTGAGCGTGACCGCGCTGGAGGATCTGGCCACCGATCCGAGCACCCGCGACGCGGTCCAGGCCGGCGTCGATGCCGCCAACGCGAAGCTGGCCCGGGTCGAGCAGATCAAGCGCTTCCACATCGTCGTGGGGGACTGGCTGCCCGGCGGCGACGAGCTGACGCCGACGATGAAGCTCAAGCGCCGGCCGATCAACGAGAAGTACGCCGAGGAGATCGCCGCGCTGTACTCCGACTGACAGCCCGCCCCGTTGGGTACAGGCCGCGCATGGCGGCCGAAGCGGTACCCACCGGGACAGGCGGGGCGGACGGCACTCCGCTGAAGAAGGCGATCACGCGGAACATGCTGCTGGTGTTCGTGCTCGGCGACGTGCTGGGCGCGGGCATCTACGCGCTCGTCGGCGAGGTGGGCGCGGAGGTCGGCGGCGCGATCTGGACGGCCTTCGGCCTGGCGCTGCTGCTGGCCGTGTTCACCGCGTTCGCCTACGCCGAGCTGGTCACGAAGTATCCGCAGGCGGCCGGCGCCGCCCTGTACGTCAACAAGGCGTTCCGGATGCCGTTCCTGACCTTCCTCGTCGCCTTCGCCGTGATGGCGTCCGGCGTCACCTCGGCGGCCACGCTGGCCACGGCGTTCGCCGGCGACTACCTGGGCGAGTTCATCGACGTGCCCACGACGCTGGCCGCGCTGGTCTTCCTGGCCGTGGTGATGGCCCTGAACATCCGCGGCATCTCCGAGTCGGTCAAGGTCAACATCGTCCTGACCATGATCGAGGTCGGCGGCCTGATCCTGATCGTGGTGATCGCCGCGGCCGCGCTGGGCGACGGCGCCAGCGGCACCGACGCGGGGCGCGCGTTCGAGTTCAAGTCCGGCGAGGCGGTTCCGCTGGCCATCCTGTCGGGCGCCGCGCTGGCCTTCTACGCGCTGATCGGCTTCGAGGACTCCGTCAACGTGGCCGAGGAGACGCAGAACCCGCGCCGCTCCTACCCGCGGGCGCTGTTCGGCGGGCTGGCGGTCGCCGGCGTGATCTACCTGGCCGTGACGCTGCTGACCTCGATGGTCGTGCCCACCGACAAGCTGAGCGAGTCCAGCGGCCCGCTGCTGGAGGTCGCGCAGGTGGGACCGCTGGCCATCAACACGAAGATCTTCTCGGCGATCGCGCTGTTCGCGATCGCCAACGGGGCGCTGATCAACCTGATCATGGCCTCGCGGCTGACCTACGGCATGGCCCGCGAGGGGATCGTGCCCAAGGCGTTCGCCAACGTGCTGGAGGGCCGCCGGACGCCGCTGCTGGCCATCCTGTTCACCACCGCCCTGTGCGCGGTGCTGATCATCGTCGGCGACCTGTCGACGCTGGCCGACACCACGGTGACGCTCCTGCTCGCCGTGTTCATCCTGGTCAACATCAGCGTGCTGGTGCTGCGCCGGGACGACGCCGACCACGACCACTTCCACGCGCCTACGGTGTTTCCCGTGATCGGCGCGATCGTGTGCGCCGGGCTGCTCACCCGCCAGGAGGCCAAGACGTTCGCCTTCGCCGGCGGTCTGCTCGTCCTGGGCGTGGTTCTGTACCTCGTGTCTCGTACATTTGCCCGGGAGAGAACAACGCAGTAAAGGATCCCCAGGGGGGCGCCGACACATGAGGCGTGGCGTTCCCCCCGCGCATCACGCTCGCCCTTCTGCTGGGCGCTCTGTCGCTCGCCGGCCTGCTGGCGGCGACGGCGTCCGCCGGTCCGGCGGCGCAGCGCTCCGCCGCCGATCGCTTCGCCCCGACGTCGCCGGCCATCGCCCAGGCCGAGCAGATCGCCCGCAGCTACTGGGGCACCGACCCGTGCGACGGTCAGGTCACCGTGTCGTGGCGCAAGCAGGCCCGCGACATCAACGCGCTGTCGACCTGGTCCAGCCCGACCGAGGACGCCTACGCCGATCCGGCGGCCAACCGCGACTGCGCCATCGACCTGAACCCCGCGGCCGCCTTCGACTGGCCCAAGCTCTGCACGGTGATCGTCCACGAGTTCGGCCATCTGGCCGGGCACGATCACGATGCCCAGCCGGGCCGCCTGATGTCCGAGCTCTACACGACGCCGCTGGCGCAGTGCGCCGCTACGGCGCGACGTGCTGTCGCGTCACGTGCGCCGGTGACGGCGCCCCCAGCAGGCTGAGCGCCAGCTCGATCTCGTCGCGCAGCAGCGCCAGCAGCCGCGTGACCGCCGGTTCGCCCCCCGCGGCCAGCGCCCACAGCACCGGGCGCCCGATCAGCACCGCCCGCGCGCCCAGCGCCAGGGCCATGACCACGTCGGTGCCGCGGCGCACGCCGCCGTCGACGTAGACCTCCATCCGCCCGCCGACGGCGTCGACCACCTCGGGCAGCAGGTCGAGCGTCGCGGCGACGCCGTCGAGCTGGCGCCCACCGTGGTTGGAGACGATGATCGCGCTGGCCCCCGACGCGCAGGCCAGCTCGGCATCCTCGGCGGTCTGGATGCCCTTGAGGATCAGCGGGACCGCGAGCTCGTCGGCCAGCTCGGCCACGGTGTCCCACGTGAGGCCCCCGCTGACCACCGAGAAGAACTCCTGGGGCGAGGGCGAGGCATCCAGGCCCAGGGCCGCCCGCGCGGCGGGCAGGTCGATGTCGCGCGGGACGTGGAACCCGGTGCGGAAGTCGCGCTCGCGGCGCCCGGGGCGCGGTGCGTCGACGGTCAGCACCACCGCGCCGAAGCCGCTGCCCATCGCCTCTTCGCACAGGGCGCGCGTGATCGCCGAGTCGCGGAACAGGTAGAGCTGGAACCAGCGCGGCGCGGCGGGCGCGTGCTCGGCCACCTCCGATGGCCGCGACGAGGCCAGCGTCGACAACGTGAAGATCGTGCCCGCCGCGGCGGCCGCGCGGGCGGTGGCCGGCTCGCCGTCGGGATGGGCGAGGCGGTGCAGCGCGGCGGGGGCGATCAGCAGCGGCATCGACACCGGGGTGCCCAGCACCGTCGTCTGCGTCGTCGTGTGGTCGACGTCGATCAGCACGCGCGGGCGCAGCCGGCGGCGCTGGAAGGCCGCCACGTTGTCGCGCAGCGTGTGCTCGTCGCCGGCGCCGCCGTTGTAGTAGCCGAGGACGCCCTCGGGGAGCACGTCCGCCGCGAGCGCGGCGAAGTCGGCGGTGTTGATGGCCTCCTGCCAGCTCATGGGCGGCGCACCGCGATCCACGACTTGGCCAGCGGGCCGAACCGCTCGGCCACGAGCTCCGAGCCGGGCAGCAGCGCGGCCAGCTCGCCGCGGCGCAGCAGGGCGATGTCCTCCCAGCCGCCGGCGGCGCCCAGGCGCCAGTACGGGCGTCGCAGGGCGACCGGGAGCCAGTGGGCGACGGGCAGCAGCGCGTGCGGCTCGACCGGGAACGAGTAGGCCGGCGTCTGCACCCACCAGCCGCGCGCGACCCGGCGCAACTCCGCGGCGAAGGCGGCGCGGTCGGCGGGCGCGAGATGCTCGACCACGCTGGAGGAGTAGGCCAGGTCGAAGGCGCCGTCGGCGAAGGGCAGACGCCGGGTGGCGTCGGCCTGCACGAACGGACCCGGGTAGCCGGGGCGCGGCGCGACGTCGGTCCCGGTGATGTCCAGGTCGGGGGCCAGGCCGCGCAGGCCGAGGGTGCCGCAGCCCACGTCGAGGATGCGCGTGGTCGCCGTGACGCCGGTGCGCTGGAGGAACTGCTGATGGCGGGCGGCACGGGCCCGCTGGGCGAACGGCTCGGCGATGCGGGCCAGCGGGCCCCGGGCGGTGGCGTAGACGTTCACAGGCGCAGGAGGACGGCTTCCTACACTAAGAGGCAATGGCCTCCGAGCGACAGATCCACGTCGGGCCGGTTCCCGTCGGCGGCGGCGCCCCCGTCGCGGTCCAGACGATGACCAAGACGGAGACGGCGAACCTGCAGGCCACGATGGACCAGATCCGTCGCGTGGCCGACGCCGGCGCCGACATCGTCCGGTGCGCCGTCCCGCGCGAGCAGGACGTCGAGGCCCTCAAGACGATCGTGCAGCAGTCGCCGATCCCGATCATCGCCGACATCCACTTCAACCACACGCTGGCGCTGAAGGCGATCGACGCCGGGGCCCACTGCGTGCGCCTGAACCCGGGCAACATCGGCGGCCCCGACAAGGTGGCCGAGGTGATCGCCAAGGCCAAGGAGAAGGGCACGCCGATCCGCGTCGGGGTCAACTCCGGCTCGCTGCCCAAGCACCTGCTCGAGCTCGAGTACACCAACCCCGTCGAGGCGCTGGTCAGCGCGGCGGTCGAGACGGTCGAGCTGATGGAGCGCCTGGACTTCCAGAACTTCAAGGTCTCGATGAAGTCGACGTCGGTGCCGAACACGATCGCCTCCAACCGGCTGCTGGCCGAGCGGATCCCGTACCCGCTGCATCTCGGCGTGACCGAGGCGGGCACGAAGTGGACCGGGTCGATCAAGAGCGCGGTCGGTCTGGGCACGCTGCTGGCCGACGGCATCGGCGACACGATCCGCATCTCGCTCTCCACCTTCCACGCGGAGGAGGAGGTGAAGGTGGCCTGGGAGATCCTCAAGGCGCTGAAGCTGCGCGAGCGGGGGCCGGTCCTGATCGCCTGCCCGACCTGCGGGCGCCTGCAGTTCGACATGGACTCCGTCGTGGCCGAGGTCGAGCAGCGCCTGGAGGCCTACGAGGACCCGATCGAGGTGTCGATCCTGGGCTGCGCGGTCAACGGCATCGGCGAGGCCCGCCACGCGGACTTCGGCATCACCGGGGCCAAGGACATGGGGATGATCTACTCCAAGGGCGAGCCGCTGAAGAAGGTGGCCACGGAGAACCTGGTCGACGAGCTCTTCCTGGAGATCGACCGCTACTACGCAGCGGGCAAGACGATCGTCCGCGACGAGGCGGCCGCCGCCGAGGCCGCCGCCTGGCTGGCCGAGGAGGAGGACGCCACGGCCATGACCCCCGAGCGCCTGGCCGCCCTGGAGGCCGAGAAGGCGCGCGAGGAGGCCGACGCGGCCGAGCCCGAGCTCTCGCTGGTCGACGAGGCCAGCTCGCCCGTGGCCGGGCGCCGCTTCACCCGCGCCTAGAGCGCGCGGATGCCCTCGATCACCAGCAGGACGCCGGTGGCCACCATCAGCAGCGCGGCCCCGCGCAGGGCGATCGCGTAGCCGCGACCGGCCAGCAGGCGCTTGCGGCCCGCGGAGACGAGCGCGGCGATCGTCGCCTTCGTGCCCACCAGCGTGGCGTAGAAGAACGCGATGAACACGGCGGCCGTGCTGACCGAGCCGGCGTCGGTGAGGATCGGGGCGCCGACGCCGATCCAGAACACCCACGGCGCGGGGTTGAGCAGGTTGATCGTGACCGCCCGACGGACCAGCGAGCCGGGCGGTGCGGGCGTGTCCGCGGACGGGTGCGCGCGGAGGTCGGCCACGCCCAGCCAGACGACGAACAGGCCGCCGGCGATCGACAGCGCCGCGACGACCGCGCCGGGGAGCTGGTCGACGACCAGGACGCAGAGCGCGATGATCGGCGCGTCGGTGAGCAGCGGCGCCAGCGCCACGCGCACGCCGGCCCACAGGCCGTGCTCCAGCGCCGCGCGGATGACCAGCGCCAGCAGCGGCCCGGGCGCGACCCCGGCGCCGAGCCCCAGCGTGACGCCGAGCAGCAGCTCCCGCACGGCCGGCGGGGGCTAGCGGCGCGAGAAGACCGTCACGGCGCCGGACAAGAACGACGTCGCGTAGACGTTGCGCCCGTCGGGGCTGACCACGATCGAGCTGGCGCCCAGCAGCGCGCGCGCCCGCTGGCAGCCCCGCGTCGGCTTGGTCGTCAGGCATCCGGCCCGGCCGGACAGCTGGCGGGAGGTCGAGTCGAACACCTCGATGCCGCCGCCGAACGAGGCGATGTAGACGGTGCGCCCGTCGGGTGACAGGCCGAGGCCCTCGGGCTGGCGGAACCCGCGGCCCAGGGAGCAGCCCGCGGCCGGCAGCGCCGCGATGCACGCGTCGGCGGTCGTCGCCTGGGTCAGCGCCCCGCCCGGTGCGCGGGCGAAGATCGACATGCCGTTGCTGAGCACGGTCGTCGTGTACAGCGTCGTGCCGTCCGCGCTGACCGCGACCGCGTTGGGCCCGCCGAGCGAGCGTGCCGGCGTGCAGCCGTTGGTGCCGGTCGCCGACGCGCAGCCGGCCGACGACAGGGCGCCGGTGGCGCTGTCGCGGTTGAAGGTCAGCAGGGTGTTGGACAGCGCGCCGGCCGCGTAGACGCTCGCGCCGTCGGGGGAGACCGTGACGCCCTCGACGCCGGTCAGGCCGGGCACGGTCGTGCAGCCCTGGGTGGCGTCGGCGGTCAGGCAACCGGTCTGCGACAGGGCTCCGCTGGACGGGTCGCGGACGAAGACGGCGATCGCGTTGCCCGTGAACGCGCCGACGTAGACGTTGCGCCCGTCGGAGCTGACGTCCACGGTGTCGGCGCCGCCCAGCGCCGGGCCGGCGGTGCAGGCCGGGTCGGCGCTGGCGAAGCAGCCCGTCTGGGTGAGCGCGCCCGTCGTGGTGTCCCGGGCGAAGACGACGATCGAGCTGCTGTCGCGAGCGGTCGCGTAGACCGTGCGGCCGTCGGGGCTGACGGCGACCGCGTTGGGGCCGTCCAGGGACGTCGTGGGGGCGCAGCCGTCGGCGCCGCCGGCCGCGATGCACCCGCCGGCGCCGTCGGGCTGGGTCAGCTTGCCCGTGCTCGCGTCCCGGGAGAAGATGACGATCGCGTCCGCGTTGGACGAGGCCACGTACAGGTTGCGCCCGTCGGGGCTGGTGGCGATCGCGTGGGAGCCGACGAACGGGCCGGGGCCGGCCAGCGCTCGCGCGGTGGCGCAGTTGCGCGCCTTGCTGCCGGCGCCCACGATGCATCCGCTGGGGCCGCGCAGCTGGGTGAGCGAGCCGACCGGAGGGGCCTTGGGGGCGGCGACGGCGGGTGCTGCGGCAACGAGCGCGACGAGCAACGCGGCGCAGAGGAGGAGGCGACCCATGGCGCAACCCTACGGGACGGGGCCGCGTAGGCTGTCACCCCGGATGCATCGACAGTCGCAGCTCTTCCTTCCCACCGAACGCCAGCCGCCGGCCGACGCCGAGGCGATCTCCCACAAGCTGATGGTGCGCGCGGGCCTGATCCGCCAGATCGGCAGCGGCATCTGGTCGTGGCTGCCCGCGGGCTGGCGCGTCCACCAGAAGGCCGCCCAGATCGTGCGCGAGGAGATGGACCGCATCGGCGCGCAGGAGATGCTCATGCCGGTGCTCGTGCCGGCCGAGCTGTGGAAGCGCACGGGCCGCTACGCCGCCGACGAGCTGTTCAAGCTCAACGACCGCAAGGGCGCCGACCTCGTGCTGTCGATGACCAACGAGGAGACGGTCACCACGCACGCGGCGCAGGTCGTGCGCAGCTACCGCGACCTGCCCTTCTCGCTCTACCACATCCAGATCAAGGAGCGCGACGAGCCGCGCCCCCGCGCCGGCGTGCTGCGCACCCGGGAGTTCATCATGAAGGACTCCTACTCCTTCGACCGCGACGCGGACGGCCTGGAGGTCAGCTACCAGGCCCACGCGGGCGCCTACGACCGCATCTTCGACCGGGCCGGGCTGGAGTGGTACTCGGTCGAGTCCGACGTCGGGATGATGGGCGGCGTGGGCGCGCACGAGTACATGGCGCCCTGCGCGGCCGGCGAGAACGACGTCGTGCTGGCCCCCGGCTACGCGGCCAACCTCGAGGTGGCCACGGCCGAGCCCCAGCCCGTGCCGGCGCTGCCCGACGCGATCACCGGCGAGCTGCTCACGCCCGACGCCTCGACCATCGAGGCGCTGGCCCAGGCGCTGGACGTGCATCCCGGCGCGCTGCTGAAGGCGTTCCCCGTGGTCACCGAGAACCGCGGCGTCGTGCTGGTCATGGTCCGCGGCGACCACCGCGTCAACGACGTCAAGCTGCAGAACGCGCTGGGGGAGGCGTTCCGGCCCGCGCACGCCGACGAGCTCGCCGCCAAGGGCCTGGTCGGCGGCTTCATGGGGCCCAACGACCAGGTCGAGCTGCTCCTGGACGCCGCCGTCGCCCCGGGTCGCTACGTGGTCGGCGCCAACAAGCCCGACCACCACGTCGTCCTCGACGTGCCCGCCGGCGACCGCGTGGACATCCGCACCGTCGTCGAGGGCGACACCGTGGACGGCCACCCGGTCCGCATCGAGCCGGCCATCGAGGTCGGCAACATCTTCAAGCTGGGCACCCGCTACTCCAAGCCGCTGAACGCCACCTACCTGGACGAGAGCGGCACCGAGCAGCACATCTGGATGGGCTGTTACGGCATCGGCCCGGCCCGCATCGCCGCCGCCGCGATCGAGCAGTACGCCGACGAGAAGGGCATCTCGTGGCCGAAGGCGCTGGCCCCGTGGGACGTCCACGTGGTCGCGCTGGGCAACGAGGAGGAGCCGCTGGCCGCCGCCACCGCGCTGGCCGAGGAGATCGAGGCGACCGGCCTGAGCGTCCTGCTCGACGACCGTCCGCTGCGGCCCGGGGAGAAGTTCGCCGACGCCGAGCTGCTCGGGTGCCCGCTGCGGGTCACCGTGGGCAAGCGCTCGCTGGAGTCGGGCAACGCCGAGGTCCAGATCCGTCGTGGTCGCGTCGACCACGAGGGCGGGGTCGCGCTACGCGGTGGGGGATCCGCGGTGGCCGAGCTGTGGCGAAGCGCCCCCTGACCTTTCGCCGTCTGAGCGGCCTGGACCGCTCGGGGCCTGACCCGGTCGAGACGCAGGCCGGTCAGCCGCTGCGCCCGTGGACGATCCCCAACGCGATCGGCTACCTGCGGGCCGCGCTGATCCCGGTCTTCCTGATCGTCGCCTTCTCCAGCCCGGACGGGACGAGCGTGGCGATCGTGCTGCTGTTCTTCGTGACCACCGCGGGCGACTACGCCGACGGCATCGCCGCGCGCGTCACGGGCCAGTACAGCCGCCTCGGAGCGCTGATGGACCCGATCGTCGACCGCGCGGCGATCCTGGCCGGCGTCGTCGTCTGCTGGCACTTCGAGCTGCTCCCGCGCTGGGCCATCGCCGTGCTGGCCGCGCGCGAGGCGTTCATGCTCGTCGTCGGGCCGTTCGTCGTGCGCCGGGGGGTCCAGCTGCACATCAACTGGCCGGGGCGCTGGTCGGTCTGGCCGCTCATGGGTGCGATCGGGCTGGGCCTCTGTGGGGTGGAGGACATCGCGGCGATCCTCCTGTACGTGGGTCTCGTACTCTCCCTGTGGGCGACCGTGCTCTACGGTACGTCCGCGGTGGCGCAGCTGCGGGAACCCTCAACGTCAGCTTGACGGTGCGGGCGAATCGGCTATGCTGCCGCCCTTCGACCTCCCCCCTTTGGTAGGAGTCAACGCATGGACACCTTCCCCGATCTCGGGTCACTTTCCGATCAGGAACTCAAGGACCTCATCCAGCAGCTGACGGAGGAGGAGGTCGACATCTCCTACAAGCGCAGGATCCTGCACGGGAAGATCGACATCCTCCGCGCCGAGCTGGTCAACCGCCTGCGCAAGAAGCACGAGGGTGGCGAGGACGTCATCACCGGCGACGACGTGCGTCGCCTCACAGACATCCTGGCCGGTCGCACCGGCGACGAGCCCAGCGCGTAAGCGCGCGCCAGAGGACCGCGGGACCCCGATCGCTGATGGCGTTGCACTGCCCGGAATGCGGCTTCGTCAACACTGACGGTGCCAACTACTGCCAGAAGTGCGGGGCGTTCCTCGTGCCGCCCGAGACGACCCCGGGCGGCGATCCGGTCACCGCGACCTACCGCGTGGGGGACACCGGCGAGCTGATCCCGGTCGATCTGGACTCCGCCACCTCCGAAGGTCCGGTGCTGGTCATCCGGTCCGGCGGCGGCCGCGTGGGCGAGTCCTTCCCGCTCGATCGGGACCGCATGACGATCGGGCGGCGGCCCGACTCCGACGTGTTCCTCGACGACGTGACGGTGTCGCGCGACCACTCGCTGCTCGTGCGGCGCGGCGGCGACCTGTACCTCGATGACCTGGGGTCGCTGAACGGCTCCTACGTCAACCGCCGGCGCATCGAGTCGCACCGGCTCGAGGACGGTGACGAGCTGCAGATCGGCAAGTACAAGCTCACCTTCCTCCAGCGTTGAGCGTCATGGACGGCCCCGAGCTCGAGCTTCCACTCCCCGAGGACGCACTCATCGCCGAACCCGGCGTGCGGGAGAAGGCGATGACGATCGGCGCCGTGACCAAGGCGCTGGTCCAGGAGTTCCCCGACATCTCGATCTCGAAGATCCGCTACCTCGAGGATCAGAAGCTGCTCTCGCCGCGGCGCACGCCCGGCGGCTACCGGCTCTACTCGCCCTCCGACGTGCAGCGGCTGCGCACGATCCTGCGCCTGCAGCGCGACGAGTTCCTGCCCCTGCGGGTCATCCGCCAGGAGCTGGCCGCCGGACGCAACGTCGACGCCCCCGTGCCCGCCGCCGGTCCCGATGGCGGCCGTCGCGCCCAGCGGCGCCCCTCGGTCAGCGTCCGCGAGCGCGGCCCGCTGTACTCGATGGACGACGTCGTCGAGGAGACGCGGGCCGATCCCGCCCTGGTGCGCGAGCTCGAGGAGTACGGCGTGATCAAGGGCGAGAACCGGGCCGGCGTGAAGTACTACGACGAGACCGAGCGCGAGATCATCCGCGCGGTCACCGAGCTGGCCCGCTACGGGGTCGGCGGGCGCAACCTGCGTGTGTTCCGCTCCTCGGCCGACCGGGAGGCCGCCTTGCTGCAGCAGATCCTGGCTCCGGCGCTGCGCTCGCGCAATCCGGAGCGCCGCAAGGAGGCCGTCGAGGCCCTGGAGAACCTGGCCGCGGTGACCAGCCACCTCAAGCACCTGCTGCTCGTGCGCGACCTGCGCGGGTTGGTCGGATGACCGGCCTGTCGGCCGAGCAGCTGCGCGAGCTGGTCCGCGAGGTCCCGGACTACCCGCTGCCCGGCATCAACTTCCGTGACATCACGCCGCTGCTGGCCTCACCCGAGGGCTTCCAGTCGGCCGTCGACGGCCTGGCCGCGCTGGCCCGTCCCTACGCGCCCGATCACGTGATCGCCGCCGAGGCCCGCGGGTTCCTGTTCGGCCCCGCCGTGGCCGCCCAGCTGGGCGCCGGCTTCGTGCTGGCCCGCAAGCCGGGCAAGCTGCCGCGCGAGACCGTCAGCGTGTCCTACGAGCTCGAGTACGGCGTCGACTCGCTGCACGTGCACACCGACGCGATCGGCCCGGGCGACCGGGTGCTCGTGCACGACGACCTGCTGGCCACCGGCGGCACCGCCGCGGCGCTGTGCGAGCTGGTCGAGACCGCCGGCGGGACCGTGGTGGCCTGCGCGTTCCTGATCGAGCTGTCCTACCTGCCGGGCCGCGAGCGCCTCGTCGGACGCGACGTGCACGCCGTGATCGACGACGACCGGGGCTGAGCGCCCGCGTGCCCACGACGCGCGCCCGCCGCACGCTGGCGGCGCCTCCCGGCGACGTGTGGGCGATCGTCGGCGACGCCCATCAGCTGCCGCGCTGGTGGCCGCGGGCGATGCGCGTCGAGCGCGTCGGGGCCAAGGGCTTCACGCTGGTGCTGAAGTCCAACCGCGGGGTCGACGTGCGCGCCGACCAGCGGATCCTGGCCAGCAGCCGCCCGCGGCGCCGCGCCTGGGCGCTGGAGGTCGCGGGCACGCCGTTCGAGCGGGTGTTCGTGCTCAACGAGGTCGACATCAGCCTCGATCCCGCCGAGGGCGACGGGACGCGCGTGACGATCGAGCTGCGCCAGCGCATGAAGGGGGCCGCGCGGCTGGGCGGGCTGCTCGTGCGCCGGTCGGCCGGCAAGCAGCTGCGCGAGGCCCTGGACGGCCTCGAAGCGGCGCTCTAGTTGCCCAGCGCGCCGCGCAGGATGACCGTGCCCGGATCGGTCGGGCTGGAGCGCGTCTCCCGCGTGAGCACGATCTCGCGGTAGTCGCCGGCGTCGTCGGGCAGCGTGATCGAGCCGCTGAAGCGGCCGTTCTTGGTGACCTTGTTGGGCGAGAAGCCCAGCAGCGTCGTGGCCTTGTCCTTGGTGCCGCCGGCCAGCCACAGCGCGTAGACGTCCTTGCTGGTGTTGGCGGGCAGCCCCTGGGCGGTGACGGTCACACCGTGGTCGGTCCCGTCGGTGAAGAACTGGGCCACGCCGAGCGCCTTTCCGCCCTGCGCGGTCGGGCGCATGTTGACCTGCGCCTCGACGGTGATCGGCTCCTGCGTCGTCGCAGTCTGGGCGCCCGCGGTCGACGTCTGGGCGGCCGGCGTGCTCGTGCTGGCCGACGTGTTGGAGCTGTCGTCGCCGCCGCGGGTCAGCAGCACGACGATCAGGATCACCACCACCGCGGCGACGCCGGCGATCAGCAGGATGCCGCCCAGGCGCGACGGGCGCGGCTCGTCGTCGTCGCTGCGCTCGCCGAACCCGGGGAGCGCGGCAGGCGCGGCGGGCGCGGCGCGCTCGGCGGCCACGGGGGTCGCCTCGGCCGGGGCGCGGGCGGCGGGTGGCGTGACCGGCGGCGGCGCCGGCGCCGACAGGGGCGCCTCGTCCTCCTCGATCTCGTCGGGCAGCACGCCGCGGGGCTCCAGGCCACCCTCGCGCAGCGCGTCGCCGACCTCGATGGCCCATTCCAGCGCGGCCGGGGAGTCGTCGATCAGATCGAGGGTGTCCTCGGTCTCCAGCTCGTCCTGCTGCCCCAGCAGCCAGTCGCTGAGCTCGTCGCGGTCGGCCTCGTCGATCGCGGGGCCCAGGGCGCCCAGCGCGCCGGCCGCGCGGGAGCGCACGGCGGCGGGGTCGATGCGCAGCAGCGCGGCGAGCTCGTCGTAGCTCTTGCCCTGGCGCAGCAGCAGCTGCAGCACGGCGCGTTGATCGGGGCTGAGGTCGTCCAGGCGGCTCACGGGCGGGCGAAGGCTAGTCGAACCTGACGGGTATCGTGCCGCCGCGATGGCGATCGATCCGAAGTGGCAGCCCGTCGTTCCCTGGGATGAGGGCTTTGACGCCCTGTACGGCCTGGAGATCGACGAGATGACGCCCGAGCGTGCCACCGCGCACGTGCTCGTGCGCAACGCGATCCGTCAGCCGATGGGGCTGGTGCACGGCGGCGTGTACGCGTCGATCGCCGAGTCCGTCGCGTCGCTGGCCACCGGCGCGGGGGTCGTGCCCGAAGGCCTCGTGCCGCAGGGGCTGTCCAACCAGACGAACTTCCTGCGACCGATCCTCGAGGGCACCATCCACGCGCTGGCGCTGCGCCGCCATCGGGGCCGCACGACGTGGATCTGGGACGTCGAGTTCAGCGACGACGCCGGCCGTCTGTGCGCGGTGACGCGCATGACGATCGCCGTCCGCGCGCCCTACTAGGCGACCCGGGTCAGGCGGCGGGTCGGCTCGACCGCACCGACCAGCGCCACGTGGTCGAGCTGCTCGAACGCGTCGACGACCTCGGGATCGAAGTGGGTGCCCGCGCCGCGACGGATCTCGGTCAGCGCCTCGGGAACCGACCAGGCCGGCTTGTACGGGCGCTCGTGGGTGAGCGCGTCGAACACGTCGGCCACCGCGACGATCCGTCCCGACAGCGGGATCGCCTCGCCGGCCAGCCCGTTGGGGTAGCCGTGGCCATCCCAGCGCTCGTGGTGGCTGCGGGCGATCTCCTCGGCCAGGCGCAGCACGTCCGACTCCGAGCCCGACAGGATCTGCGCGCCCGCCTCCGCGTGGCGGCGCATCACGGCCAGCTCGCGCGGCGTGAGGCGTCCCGGCTTGAGCAGGATCGCGTCGGGTGTGGAGATCTTGCCGATGTCGTGCAGCGGGGCCGCCCGGCGCAGGTGCGCGCGTTCGGCGGCGTCCAGCCCCAGCCGCTCGCCGACCAGCTCCGCCGTGCGACCGATGCGCTCGGCGTGCTCGTGGGTCTCGTCGTCGCGCCACTCGGCCGCCCGGGCCAGGCGCTGCAGCGTCTCGACGCGGGCGCGCTCGAGCTCCTCGGTGCGGCGGGCCACCCGGCGCTCCAGGCGGTCGTTGACCGTGTCCAGCGCGCGAGCACCGCGGGCCACGACGAAGATCGTGACGATCAGCAGGACCATGGCGCCGACGAGGCCGGCCAACGCGATGGAGCGGGCGCGGTGGTTGTCGGCGGTGACCGACACGGTGGCGGCGCGCTGCTGGGTGCGGACCGCGGCGCGCAGGTGGTCGAACGCCGCGCGCAGCCGGTCGACCTGCCGCTTGCCGTCGATCGCCTCCCGGTCCAGGTTCGAGCGCGTGCCGGCGTCGATGCGGCGCATCAGCGGGAGCGCGTATCCGTGCACGTACCGGGCGATGGCGATCTCGATCGCCGCGGCGTCGCCGCTCAGGCGCGCGTCGCCGCCGGCCAGCGCCGTCAGGCGCGTCGTGGTCACGGGCAGCGTGGCCTGAGAGCGCCAGAACGGATCCAGGAACCGCTGCTGGCGGGTCAGCGCGTAGCCCCGCAGCCCGGTCTCGATGTCGATCACCTGGTCGCTGGCCCGGTTGACCGCGTCGAGCACCAGATCGGCCTGGTTGCGCTGCGCCCAGCTCTGCGACGCCGACTCGCTGGCCTGCACGAAGACCACGACGAGCACGGCGAAGAGCGCGGCCAGCACGACACCCGCGAGCGCCACGCGAAAGGTCAGAGAACGCCACATCTGTCCAGATAGTCGGCGCCACCCAGGACCCCGGCCATACCGCAAAGCGGTGAACGCTAGGGATCGATCAAGCGTTCACGGAGCGCGATGGCGATCAGGTGAGCGCGGGTGCGGGCGCCGACGCGCTCCATCGCGTTGCGGATGTGCGTGCGCACCGTCTCCGGCGACAGCACCAGCCGCTCGGCGATCTCTCGGCCGTCGGACCCATCGGCCAGCAGGGCGGTGATCTCGCGCTCGCGCGGGGTCAGCCCGCCCGCCGGGACCTGGGGCGGGGCGCTGAGGAAGATCAGCAGGTCCTGTCCGTCCTTGGCCTGCGGGTGGATGTGCAGGAAGACGTCGCTGCGGCTGCCGTCGGCGCGCATGAACGACCACGGCATCGTCACCGGTTCGCCGCTCTGCACCGCGGGGCGCACCTCCTGCAGGCGCCGGTGCAGGTCGGCCGGCGTCCGGTCGCCCGGGCGCATGCGCAGCAGCCGCTCGCGCGAGACGCCGAAGCACTCGCAGGCGGCGTCGTTGGCCGCGCTGTAGTGCCAGCGCGGGTCGATCAGCAGCAGCGGGTTGCGGCTGGCCTCGAAGACGTGCCAGAAGTTGCGGTCAGACGACTCCACCGTCGTCTCCTACCCGCTACGGGATTTGCTGCGCACCGGTGGGCGTCGTGACCGGGGCGGCGGTCGGGGGCGGTCGGTCGATCGTGCCGTCGTCGCGCGACTGCAGCGCCAGCAGGATGCCGACGGCGCCCGCGGTGGCCAGCACGATGGCCAGGACGAAGCCGAGGACCCGCCTCACGTGGACGCGGGCGCCTTGGTGAAGCGCCCGTTGGTGTTGCGCGTGCGCGACCGCCGCTTCGTCGTCGTCACGCCGGCCGCCGCGGCCAGTTCGGCGATCGACTCGCGCAGCATCTCCGTGACCGCGCTGAGGTCGGGCAGCGCGTCATGGTCGCCCAGCAGTCCGAAGCCGAGCTTGCCGTCATAGCTCATGACCGCGATGCCGATCGCCTGGTTCTCGGCCAGCGGCACCACGGGGTAGATCGACTGCAGCTGGCGGCCCAGCAGGTACAGCGGCATCTGCGGTCCGGGCACGTTGGTCACGACGACGTTGAACAGCCGCTGGCGGGACTGCAAGCGCGCCGCCTGGCTCATCAGCGTCGGCGGGGCGAAGTCGGCCATCTCGGTCAGCGTCTGCGCGCCGATCGCCTCGTGGGAGGCCTTCAGGTGCTCCATCGCCGTGTGCACGCGGTTCAGGGCGGCCACCGGATCGGTCTCGCCGACGGGCAGCGGCGCCCACACCGCGGCGACGCGATTGCCGGTCGGCCGCTCGTCGGCTGCGCGCACCGAGACCGGCACCAGCGCGCGCAGCTCCAGACCGGCCGTGCGGTGGCCCTGGGCGCGCAGATGGCGCCCCAGCGCGCCCGACACGACGGTCAGCACGACGTCGTTGATCGTGCCGCCCAGCGCGTCCTTGATCGCCTTGAACGTGCTCAGCTCGGCGTCGGCCCACTCGTAGCGGCGGTGGGGCCCGATGCGGACGTTGTACGGGGTGCGCGGCGCGGGCTCGAAGCCGGCCCAGGCGAAGGCCCCCAGCTCGGCCAGGCGCTCGGCGGCGCCGCTGGCCACCTTGCGCGGCGCGCGCAGCGCGGCTCGCGCGCCGCGGCCGATCTCCGCCGGGACCGTCGAGCGCTCCAGCAGCGCCTGGGCCAGCAGCTGCGCCGCCGTGGGCGCCGGGCGCGGGACCCACGCGGTGGCGGCGCGGGGCGTGTCGGCGGGGTCGGGTGCGGTGTCGAACAGGACGGTGGTGATGTCGACGCCGGCGATGCCGTCGACCAGCGCGTGGTGCGTCTTGCCGATCACCGCGAAGCGATCGCCCGACAGGCCCTCGACGAGCCACAGCTCCCACAGCGGCTTGTTGCGGTCCAGCGGCTGGGAGAACAGCCGGCCGGCCAGGCGCTTCAGCGCGGCGTCGTCGCCGGGGCTGGGCAGGCCCGTGTGGCGCAGGTGGTAGCGCACGTTGAAGTGCGCGTCGTCGACCCACACCGGGCGACCCTGGCCGAGCGGGACCGAGGCCAGGCGCTGGCGGTAGCGGGGAACCAGGTCGAGGCGGTTGCGGATGTGGTCGACGAGCTCGACGTAGCCGGGCGCACGGCCCGCGAAGACGAGCACCTCGGCGACGTGCATGTGCGCCTGGCCGCCGCGCTCGAGATGCAGGAAGGAGGCGTCGAGGCCCGTGAGCCGATCGGGATTGGCCACGCGCTCGATTGTGGTCTGCCAGACCGGTCTTGGCAAACTTCAACAAGCTGTGTAAGCTACTTACACAGTGGGTAATCAAGAACACATGGACCTGCACGACTCCGAGACCTTCGCCCGCGCCTACGCCGACCACCACCGCTCCGTCCACGCCGTCGCCGTGCGCGTGCTCGGCGATGCCTCCCGCGCCGGTGACGTCGTGCAGGACGTCTTCATGCGCGTGTGGTCGCGGCCGGAGCGGTTCGACGCCAAGCGCGGCGAGCTGGGGCCCTACCTGCGGCTGATGGCGCGCTCGCGGGCGCTGGACGTGTGGCGTGAGGGGCAGGCCGCCGGCCGGGCCAGCGACCGCGTGCGCGATCTGGTCGCCGTCGAGAGCCCTGGGCGCGATCACGACAGCCGGCCCGACGCGATCCTGGCCCGCTCCGAGGCGCGTGCGGACGTGCGCGGCGCCCTGCGCGAGCTGCCCGGCGCCCAGCGCGAGGCGCTCGTGCTCGCCTACTGGGGTGGGCTGACCGCCGACGAGATCGCCCGGCGCACCGGTACGCCGCTGGGGACGGCCAAGAGCCGCATCCGCCTGGGCCTGGAGCGCATGCGCGGCGCGCTGACCGAGACCGGGCCCGAGGTGCAGGCCGCGTAAGCTCCCGCTGGTGCAGATCCCAGGCGCGCCGTACGACGACATCCTGGTCGGCCACCTGGAGGCGGCGCGGGCGATCCTGCCGGCCGACACGCCCTGGATGGACGCCCACACGCACACGGGCTCCAACGACCCGGACGGCGTCACGGCGAGCGCCGAGGAGCTGATGGCCGGTCTGGACCGCGCCGGCGTCCAGCGCTCGATCGTCTTCACCACCGCCGAGCCCGACGGCTACCCGCCCGCCAACGATCGCGTGTTGGCCGAAGCGGACGCGTCGGGCGGGCGCCTCGTGCCGTTCGCGCGCATCGACCCCAACGCCGGCGACCCGCTGCCGGAGGCGCGCCGCACGCTCGCGCTGGGCGCGCGCGGCTTCAAGCTGCACCCGCGCTCGGACGCGTTCGTCATGTCGCACCCGTCGGTCGAGGCGCTGGTCGGGCTGGCCGACGCCGAGCACCTGCCCGTCCTGGTGCACGCCGGTCGCGGTATCCCGGCGCTGGGGGAGGACCTGGTCGCGCTGGCCCGGCGCTACCCGGGCGCCTCGTTCATCCTGGCCCACGCCGGGATCAGCGACCTCGGGCTCGTCGCGCCCGCGGCCAACGAGCTCTCCAACCTCTTCTTCGACACCTCGTGGTGGCTGGTCTCCGATCTGCTCACGCTGTACGAGACCGTCGATCCGTCCCGGATCCTGTTCGCCTCCGACATGCCCTACGGCTCGGGCCGCTTCGCCGCCCTGGCCTTCCTGCGCTGTGCGATCGAAGTGGGCTACGGGCCGGACGTCCTGGCCGCGATCGCCGGCGGCAACGTCGAGCGCCTGCTGGCCGGCGAGCCGTCCGCCGACCTCGGTGGCCCGCCCGGCAAGGGTGCGTTGGGGCCGCGCTGGCTGGCCGGCGAGCGCGCGGTCGCCTACGCGGCCATCGCGGTGCAGCTGCGCTTCCGCGGAGGCGACGCCACCGAAGCGCTGGCGCTCGGCCGTCTGGCCTGTCAGATCCCCACCGGCGGCATGGACGACGATCACGAGGAGGCGCTGCTGCGGGCGATCGACGTCCTCCTGGAGGCCGCGCAGGAGCTGCCGCCGTCGCCCGCCACCGGCGAGCTCTCGCCCACCCGGGTGGGGGAGGCCTCGTCGATGCTCGCCGCTCAGCTGCTGGCCGGCACGCCGCGCGTTCCGCTCACGCGCCTGTAGCGCAAGCGCCCGTGCAGCGGGGTGTGACGTCGGGCACACAAGTGCTTCGAACGCGCGTTCGACGGATACCTTGGGGGGCGTTGTTTCCAGCAGGCCGAGTCGCCGTGGCCCATCCATGGCGAGCGGGGGACCCACTCGTCGAGACCGTTCTCGGCACGGGGCGAATCGTGGGCTGATGCCCACATAGCGCGGACGCGCGAGCCCGACAGCTGACCTCGTAGGCCCGCAGTCATGAAGGAGGACCTCCTTGAGGCCGCACATCCTGCTGCGCGCCGTGCCTGCCGCTGTTGCGGTCGGGGCGCTCGGCATCGTCGTTCCCAACGCCGCGGGCGCGCCCGCATCAGATCTGAGCAGCCCGGCCATCCAGGCCGCGGTCAAGGACGCGTCGCTGCGTCCCGGACAGCCGATCGTCGTCTCGGGCCGCCTGGCCTCGGGCCAGGCCGACGCGCCCGTGCGTCTGGAGATCCTGCCCGCCGGCGCCACCACGTGGACGAAGCTGACCGACGGGACCACCGGTCCCGGCGGCGCGTTCGCGCTGCGGGCCCACCCGCGCCGCTCGGGCGCCGTGCGCGTCGTGCAGGCCGGCGTCGCCCAGGCGGCCGGAGCCGATGTTGCTGCGGTGCCCGCCAGCGCGCAGCGACGAGTATCCGTCGGCGCGCGCCTGGTCACCCATGGCGTGCGCCGCAACGTGACCGCCGGGCGCAAGACGCTCGTGCGCGGCGCGGTCGCCAACGGCGGCAGCGGCCGCACCGTGGCGCTGCAGTTCCGGGGCAGGCACGGCTGGTTCACCGTCGATCGCGACCGCACCGACGGCCAGGGCCGCTTCCGCCTGGACCAGCGCCTGGCCTCGGCGACGAGCTCGGCCGCGCGCCTGCGCTTCGCCGGCGATGCCGCCAACGCGACCACGACCAAGCGCATCGGCCAGGTGGCCGGCTTCCGTTCGGCGCTGGCCTCGTGGTACGGCCCCGGCCTGTACGGCAACAACCTCGGTTGTGGCGGAACGCTGACCACGGGCACCGTCGGCGTGGCCAACAAGACGCTGCCGTGCGGCACGAAGCTCACGCTGCGCTACCGCGGGCACGTGGTCAAGGCCAGCGTCATCGACCGCGGGCCCTACGTGGGCGCGCGCGAGTTCGACCTGACCGCCGCGACCGCCGCCAAGCTGCACTTCGGCTCGGTCGGGACGGTCCAGGTCTCGATGCGGTAGGAACGTGTGTTCGTCGGCCCCGGGGCGTACCGTTTCCCGGGTGCCGACGATCGCCCATCTCGACATGGACGCGTTCTACGTGTCCGTCGAGCTGCTGCGCCGCCCGGAGCTGCGTGGCCAGCCGGTGGTCGTCTCGGGCACCGGGCCGCGGGCGGTGATCACCACCGCCAGCTACGAGGCGCGCAAGTTCGGGGTGGGTTCCGCCATCCCGGCGTCCCGCGCCCGCCGCCTGTGTCCGCAGGCGATCTTCATCCCGCCCGACTTCGAGGCCTACCGCGCCGTCTCCAAGCAGGTGATGGGCGTGCTGCGCGAGCAGATCGAGCGGGTCGAGGTCGTCGGCCTCGACGAGGCCTATCTGGATCTGTCGGACCTGCAGCGTCCGCGCGCGGCGATGCGCCGCGTCGTCGCGCAGATTCGCGAGCGCACCGGGTTGACCGCGTCGGTCGGCATCGGGCCCAACAAGCTGGTGGCCAAGGTCTGCTCGGACGCGGAGAAGCCGGCCGGGTTCGTGGCGCTGTCGCGCGAGCAGGCCTGCGCGCGTTTCGCCACCGCGCGCCCAGGCCTGGTGCCGGGCATCGGACCCAAGACCGTCGAGCGCCTGCGCGAGCTGGGCATCGAGACGCTGGGCGCGCTGGCCGCCGCCGACGAGGCGATGCTGCAGCAGCGCTTCGGCACCAACCACGGCCGCGACCTGCTGGCCCGGGCCCAGTTCCACGGCTCGACCACGCTGACGCTGACGCGTGTGGCGGTGTCGGAGTCGCGCGAGACGACGTTCCCCGAGGACGTCGCAGACCGCGCGCAGCTCGAGACGGTGCTGGGCGAGCTGAGCGAGAAGCTGTGCCGCGGCCTGAAGCGCCCCGGCCGCACGATCGCCATCAAGGTCCGCCTCGACGACTGGACCACCGTGACCCGGGCCCGCACCGTCTCCGAGCCGACGACCGACCACGAGGTGGTCTTCGCCGTCGCCCGCGAGCTCTTCCGCGCCTACGACCCCGCGCGGCCCGTGCGCCTGCTCGGCGTCCGCGTGGCCGGCTTCGACGCCCCGAGCGTGCCCGAGGTCGACACCGGCCAGCTGGCGCTGCCGGTGTAGCGCGCGGTCACGGTGTGATCACCTGACTGAGGGAGCTCGACGTGCTCCCGAGCATGCTCGCGCTTCCGGTGTAGATCGCGGTGATCACGTGTGTTCCCGCGCTGAGCGTCTTGAGCGACAGTCGTGTCGCGCCACCCGAGAGGTTCGCCGTCTTCAGGACCGTGCTGCCCTCGCGAAACGTGAGGCTCCCGGTCGGCGTCCCAACACCGGGAGCGAGCGGCGCGACCGTGGCGGTGATGTAGCCGGTTTGGCTGAGGACCGACGGATTGGCGTCAGAGACCAGCGTGGTCTGGGTCGACGCCTGCTGCACCGTCTGGGCCAGGGCGCTCGACGTGCTCGGCGCCTTGGTCGTGTTGCCGTTGTACGTGGCCGTGATCGAATGGGCTCCGGCAGCGAGCGACGCCAGCGTGAGCTTCGCCTTGCCTCCCGCGCCTACGTTGATCGTGGCCAGCGTGGTCGAGCCATCTTTGAAGGTGACGTTTCCGGTCGCGACGCCGGCACCTGGGGCGACAGTCGAAACGGTCGCGGTCACGTATCCCGACTGGCCCACAACGGACGGGTCGGCGTCCGACGTCAGCGCCGTGAGCGTCTGGGCAGCGGTGACCTCTTGTACGAACGGGTCGGACGCGCTGGTCCGCATCGTCGAGCTGCCGTCATACGTCGCGACGATCGTGTGGGTCCCGCTGGCCAGCGGCTTCAGCGTGATCGTCGCCACGCCGGAGGCGTCCAAGGGCGCGACTTTCAGCACCACGGCGCCTTCACGGAACGTCAGCGTCCCAGTGGGGGTGGCGCCGCCTGCCGCGACCGTCGAGACGGTCGCGGAGATGTGACCGGCTTGGCCGCCGACAGACGGATTGGCGTCCGAGACGACATCGACTTGGGTCGGCTCTGTCGCCTGGGGGGTTGTGTTCAGGAGTACCTTGACCTCGCTGTTGGGCCAGTTGCAGACCGCGAGGTCCGGCCGGCCGTCGCCGTTGAAGTCCGCGACCGTGAGACCGCTCGTGTTCTGCGCGGCCGTGAACGTGGAGCCGATCGGCGTGGTGAAGTCACCGGCGCCATCACCAAGCAACACCGTCACAGTGCCTTCGCCGGCGCCTGCGGTCACGATGTCAAGCTCACCGTCACCGTCGATGTCCGCGAGCTGCAGACGGTGGGGGTGTCCATCGACGGTGAACGGCGACCCGTTGGAATCGGTGAACCCACCAGCGCCGTTCCCCAGTAGGACTGAGGCGGAGTGCCCGTCCTGGTTGCCGATCGCGAGATCGAGGTTCCCGTCGTGGTCCAGGTCAGCGACCGCGCCCGATCCCGCCCAGGCACCGACGGTGACCAATGGCCCCGAACCGGACTGGAACTGCCCAGTCCCGTCGCCAAGCAGCATCTGGACGGTGCCGGGCCAACCGCCACTCGGACCGGGACTCTTCGGGCCGACGGCCGCGATGTCCGCGGCGTCATCGCCGTCAAAGTCGCCGATGCCCACCCAACCGACGAAATCGATCGCCGGCACGATGGGCGAGCCGGGCGCCGTGTCGAAGCCACCGGTGCCGTCGCCGAGGAGCACAATCACATCGCCCGTTCCGGCGTTCCCGTCCCCCCAATCGGCGACGATCACGTCGTCGTTGCCATCGGCGTCGACGTCCGCCGTGGTGACGAATTCGGGGGAGGCGCCGACGGTGATCGGCGAACCACCTGCCTCCGTCAGAAGTCCCGTTCCATCACCGAGGAAGATCGACACGGTGTCGCTGTGGTTGTTGCCACTGGTTGCGATATCGAGATGACCGTCATGATCGAAGTCGGCGGACACGAGGCTGATGGGGCCGTACTCGAGGGAGAGTGGTATCGGTGACAGCGCGGTGAAGGTTCCGTCTCCGGCGCCAAGCAGCATGACCAGTGCGGAATTGGGCCAATTCGTCGTTGTGACCAAGAGATCGAGGTCGCCGTCGGCGTTGAAGTCGCCCGCCACAGACGTCCCGACGCCGGCTAGCTGATTGCTTCCGCTCGGCGTGAAGGAGATGCCGTCGGCTGCAGCGGTCGCGGGAAGCGCGGCCATCGCGACCGCTGCCCCGACAAACCAGCGGCGAAGACGATGAACACCGGAGACGTTGAGCGCGGGCATGAACCAACTCTAAACAGATTTCGTCGATCGAACGAGACTTTCGACCGGTACGGTTCGGTGATGCCGAGCACCTCGATCGACGGCCACGAGCTGTACTACGAGCGGCGTGGCGCCGGCGAGCCGCTGCTGGCCATCATGGGCATGAGCGGGACGCACCGCACGTGGGGCGCGCCGTTCCTGGAGGCGTTGGCCCAGGACTTCGAGGTGCTGGTCTACGACCATCGCGGCGTGGGCCGGTCCGCGCGCGTCGACGAGCAGTTCACGATCGCGCGGCTGGCCGAGGACGCCGTCGCGCTGCTTGACGCGGTCGGCTGGACGTCCGCGCACGTGCTCGGCATCTCGATGGGCGGGATGGTCGCCCAGGAGCTCGCGTTGCGCTGGCCCGGGCGGGTGCGGACGTTGACGCTCGGCTGCACCTACGCGGGCGGACCTGGCTCCGCGCTCTCGCCGGCCGCGACGCTGTCGCGGCTGGCCGATGCCTGGCAGAGCCGCGACCGCGAGATCGTGCTGCGGGCGACCTGGGAGATCAACGTCAGCGCGGCGTTCGCGGCCGATGAGGAGGCGTGGACGCGATTCCGGGCGGGCGCGCTCGAGCTGCCCGTGGCGATGCCCGTGATCGCGATGCAGATGCACGCGATCGGCGGTCACGACGCGATCAACCGGCTGCGCTGGCTGGGCCTGCCGACGCTCGTCGTCCACGGGACCGAGGACGAGATGCTGCCGGTCTCCAACGCCCACGCGATCGCCGCCGCGATCCCCGACTCGCGCCTGGAGATCTGGGACGGCGTCGGGCACCTGTTCTTCTGGGAGCGCCCGCAGGACTCCGCCGCGCTGATCCGCTCCCACGCGCTGGGCGCGCTCCGCGACTCAGCGCACTAGAACAGCGCGGTGGCCAGGCGGCGGCGCGCGTCGCGCGCGAACGGGTGATCGACGCCGAGCTCGTCGAGGATCGCCACGACCACCGCGCGCAGGTCGTCCTTGGCGCCGTCGGACGACGGGATGATCTCGATGAGCGCGTCGGCGGCGCCCTCGCGGTCGCCGGCGTCGAGCTTGGCCCACGCGTCGGTGAGGTCGAGGCCGTCCGCGCCCTCCAGCCGGATGCGCGCCAGCAGGCCGTCGGCCTGGAAGGACCCGGCCACGTTCTCGGCCACCTCGAGCGCGCCGTCGCGGTCGCCCCGGGCCAGCAGGAGGCGGGCCAGCGGCACGGCCGCGTCGGCCCGGCCGGGCTGCAGCTCAAGCGCGGCGCGCAGCGAGGCCTCGTCGCCCACGTCGACCAGGCGGTCGGCCTCGGAGGGCACGAGCTCGTCGAAGAACCGCTCGACCTGGGCCGGCGGCTGCGCGCCCACGAACTCGGAGACGATCTTGCCGTCCTTGAAGGCCTTCACCGCGGGGATGCCCTGGATGTCGAAGGCTTGGGCCAGCCGCTGGTTGGCGTCGGTGTCGAGCTTGGCCAGCACGACGTCACCCTCGCGTGCGTTGGCCGCCTTCTCGAGCGCCGGGCCGAGCTGGCGGCACGGGCCGCACCACTCCGCCCAGAAGTCGACGACGACGGGCATCTCGTGCGACTTGTCGATGACCTGCTGCTGGAAATCTGCTTCGGAGACGTCGATCACGGTCATGGCCTGCAATACGTTAGGACACGACATGCAGCTCGCCTACGACGACAGCGGAACCGGCACGCCGGTGGTCCTGCTGCACGGCCTGACCGCGACCCGGCGCTACGTCGTGATGGGCTCCAAGACGCTGGAGCGCTCCGGCCACCGGGTGATCGCCCCCGACGCGCGCGGCCACGGGGAGTCCGATCCCGGCGACCGCTACGACTACCCGTCGCTGGCCGCCGACGTGATCGAGCTGCTGGACTCCCTGGACATCGAGAGCGCGGTGTTCGCCGGCGCGTCGATGGGCGCCCACACGGCCACGCGGATCGCGCTCGACCACCCCGAGCGCGTGCTCGGCCTGGTGCTGGCCACGCCGGCGTTCGACCCCGAGCGCGATGTCGTCGACCTGGCCCGCTGGGATCGACTCAGCGCCGGCCTGCGCGAGGGCGGCGTCGAGGGCTTCCTGGCCGCCTACGGGCGCCCGCCCGTGCCCGACGCCTGGCAGGAGACCGTGCAGACCGTCCTGCGCCAGCGCCTGGGCCGCCACGCGCATCCCGAGGCGGTCGCGGACGCGCTGCAGCAGATCCCGCGCTCACGCCCCTTCGAGGCCTGGAGCGACCTGCACGCGCTGGATCTGCCGGTCATCGTCGTCGCGGACCGTGACGAGGTCGATCCCGAGCACCCGCTGGCCACCGGCGAACGCTGGGCCGCGGAGATCCCGGAGGCGCGCCTGCTCGTCGAGGAGCCCGGCAAGTCGCCGATCGCCTGGCAGGGCGGTCAGCTCTCCAAGGTCATCGCCACGGTCGCTGGGCCATGATCCGCAAGGAGGCCCGATGAAGCTCGTCCATCTGGTCCGCTACGGCCTCCCGCTGACGCTGTTCGTCGTGGGCGCGGTCATCACCTGGGGCACGAGCATCGAGGAGGGCGTGGGGGAGGCGCTGATCGCCGCGGCGGTGTGCGTCGTGGTGGCCAACTCGATCTTCCGGTTCTCCTTCAGCGACCTCAAGGACCGCACGCGCGAGGAGCGCGCGCGCGACTTCTACGACGAGCACGGCCACTGGCCCGACGAGCCCAAGCCGCCGAGCTGAAGTAGATTCCCCGGCGTGTTCGGGACGATCGTGGTGGGGGTCGACGGGAGCGCGCACGGTCGCGCGGCGGTGCTCGCCGGCCACGCGCTGGCCGAGGCACTGGATGCCGACCTCGAGCTCGCCCACGCCTACCCGTACGACCTGCTCCCGCTGGAGGGCACGGTCACCGAGGTCCAGGTCAGCGAGGAGATCCACCAGGAGGCCGAGCGGCTGACCGAGACGGTGCGCGACGAGCTCGCGCCCGGGGCCAAGGTCCGCGTGCTGCCCGACACGTCACCGGCGCGCGCGCTGCACGAGATCTGCGAGGAGGACGGCGGCCGGCTGCTCGTGCTGGGCTCGTCGGGCCCGATCGCCGTCGCGGCGCTGCATCACGCGCCCTGCCCGGTGCTGATCGCCCGCACGGCCCTGCCCTGGCGCACCGTCGGCGTGGGCTTCGACGGCTCGCCCGAGTCGCTGCACGCGCGGGAGGTGGCCGCGACGGTCGCGCAGGCCACCGACGCCCGGCTCACGGCGCTGACGGTCGTCCACGACGGGGAAGCGTCCGTCGACGAGGGCGTCGAGGCGCTCACCGGCAAGCCGGCGGCGGCGCTGGCCGCCCGCGCCGCGGACCTGGATCTGCTCGTGGTCGGCTCGCGCGGCTGGGGCCCAGTGCGCCGTCTGCTGCTCGGCTCCACCTCGGAGCGCGTGGTGCGCGACGCGCCCAGCAGCGTCCTGGTGGTTCCCCGTGGGGGCTGAAGGCGCCCGCCGCGGCTGCCGATAGCGAGGAACGATGGAGATCGCCCTCGACACCGCCAACCACCGCGCCGGCGTCATCCTGTTCGCCGCGTTCCTGCTCTCGTTCGGCTTCATCCGGCTCTCCACGCGCCTGATGCGCAGCCCGCGGGTGCCGTGGTGGCCCGGCTCGATCGAGACCGAGGGCGTGCACGTCCACCACATGGTCTTCGGGATCATCCTGCTGATCTCGACGGGGTTCATCGGCTTCTCCGTGGATCCGCCGTCGCCGTGGCTGGAGATCTGCGCGGCCGGCTTCGGCATCGGCATCGGCCTGACCGTCGACGAGTTCGCGTTGTGGCTGTACGTCGAGGACGTCTACTGGGCCAAGGAGGGACGGGCGTCGACCGACGCGGCGTTGATCTGCTTCGCCATCGGCGCGCTCGTGCTGGCCGGCACCGCGCCGCGTTACGACGACTCGGGCGGCGGGTGGTGGGGCGTCGGCGTGTTGGTCGCCGAGCAGCTCTTCTGGGTCGTGCTGATCGTGCTCAAGGGCAAAGCGCGGCTGGCCATCCTGAGCTTCTTCATCCCGTTCCTGGGCCCGATCTGCGCGATCCGGCTGGCCCGGCCGAACTCCTGGTGGGCCAAGCGCCGCTACCGGCCGGGCACGAAGAAGTACGAGAGGGCGGCCGTCCGCGCGGCCAAGTGGGACGCGCGGCGCGAGAAGTGGCTGGACCGGATCGGCGGGACGCCGAGCACGGAGCGGCCGTCGGTGGCCGCCAAGAGCCAGGAAGAGCTCTCCTAGAAAGAGGAGAGCTCCGCAGGCCCGGGTGCACACAAGTCCCGAGCCTGCGGAGCGGAGGAGAGTCGACGGCCTAGTACCCGCGGCGCGCGCGGATAAACCTCACCGGGTTCGAATCAGTCGAACTCGCGCAGGTAGCGCTCGAACTTGCGCAGGTGGCCTTCCTCGTCGCGGAGGATGTCGATGACCATGTCCTGCGTCGCCCAGTCGACGCCGTCGGTGGCCTCGATGATGCGGTTGTAGTGCTCGATCGCGCCGCTCTCGGCCTCGATGACGCCCTTGATCACGGTCGCCACATCGGCGGAATCAGCGGGCGGCTGGAGGAACGGCTGCGAGTACGTGAAGTCGGCGGAGCCGGGAGGCGTGCCGTACAGCTCCTTGATGCGCTGCGCGAAGGCGCGCGCGTGGCCGAGCTCCTCGTTGACGTCCTCGTCGAGGGCTTCGGCGACCTCTTCGGCGCGGATGCCGTCGAGGTTGGAGGCGTTGGCGAGGTAGCTCATGACCGTCTCCATCTCCATCCAGTACGCCTGGATCAGGAGCTCGACGATCTCCTCGCGCTTCGCGGCATTGGCCTCTGAGAGGATGCCGGCGCCGGCGTTCTTGGTCGTTGCCATCGGCTGCTCCTTCGGGTCGAAACGGTCGTTGCCTGAGGGACTATAACAAGTCTCTCAAAATAACGTCCCGCTCAAAGGCGCTAGCCGGGCGCGCTGCGGCCCGCCAGCCTCACGTCACTGCATTTTCGGGTGCCCTAAGCTGTACCCAGATGGAGCATCTTCCCGCCGAAGAACGCACCGAGTTCCCCGTCCTGGGCGCCCGCGCGCGCCAGTGGCGTCGGTTCGAGGACGGGCTACACGCCTGGCTCGACACGCCCGAGGGGCAGTTCGTCACCTGGTGCGCCCGGCGCGAGCTCGACGCCGTCGAGCTCACCGCCGGCCGTCACTAGGCATTACAGCGCCGCGATCTGCTTGATCGCCTTCGAGGCCGCCGCGCTGGACTTGCGCAGCGTCGTGTTGGCCCGGGCGATGATGCGGTTGGTCCGGGCGGTCGACGAGTGGCCGGCCGACTTCATGGCCAGATCGATGCGGGTGGACGCCGTGGCCTCCAGATCGAGCGCCTTCAGCAGTGCCTTCTTGGCCGCGTCGCCCTGAGGCGTCGAGGCCTGCTGGGCACCGAGCAGCGTCTGGAAGTTGCGCACGGCGGTACGCACCGCGCGGATCGCCTGGCGGTCGGCCTCGGTCGCCCTGTCGCGCTTGTTGAAGCGCGCGATGGCCTTGGAGGCGGCGCGCTCCTTCTTGGCCAGCGCGTCGAACGCGGCCGGGATCGACGCCTTGATCGCGGCGTCGTCCGCGACGGCGGTGGCCGGGCCGGTGACGACGGCAAGCGTCACGACGGAGGCGGCAAGGGTGGAACGGGACAACATGCGCATACGACGGAACTCCGTTTCGGTGGATCTGCAGGCGGTATGCCCGCTGACCCGCGTCCCTAGCCGTCGGCGCTGAGGACCGTGTCGCCCTTCGCGTCGATCGCCTCCGCCGACGGCCGCGTGCGCAGGGCGTCCATCCACGCGGCGGTCAGCGGGTACTCCTGCGCATCGGGCGCCAGGTGCGCCATCCACTCGGGCAGGCGCACCGAGATGGCCATGCCGCTGAGGTCGGCCAGCGTGAACTGCTCGCCGGCCAGCCACGGCCCGTCGTGCTCGGCCAGCGCGGTCTCCAGCAGCGGCCAGGACTTGGGAACGCGCCGGTGCAGGCGCTCGACCTCGTCGGGCGGGTCGCCGTCGCGCAGGCCGAAGGCCAGCTTGTTCATGCCCAGGAAGAAGTTGGCCACCGGCACGTCGTCGATGTAGCGCGACCAACCGCGCGTCCAGGCCCGCAGCTCCGGGTCGGCCGGCCACAGCGGCGGATCGGGATAGGTCTCCTCGATCCACTCGCAGACGACCGACGACTCGCGGATCGCCACGTCGCCGACCTCGAGGACCGGCACGCGGCCCAACGGGTTCAGCTCCTTCAGGCGCGGCGGCCGGCGGCCGGGATGGATCTCGACGAGCTCGACCGCGACGCCCTTCTCGGCGAACGCGGCGCGCGCCTTGCCGGCGAATGGCGACAGGCGGAAGGTCCACAGGCGGGGCGTGTCAACGGTGGGCATCGCGCGGCAGGCTACCCCGCCGCGCGATGCCCTTGCGCCGTCAGGCCTCCGTGGTCGCCGCAGCGCCCGCGAAGCGGAACTGCGAGACGAGCGCGGCCAGCTGCTCGGCCGTTCCGGCCAGCTCCTGGGCGCTCGCGGCGATCTCCTGCGTCGACGCGCTGGTCTGCTGCGTCGAGGCCGAGACCTGCTCGGTGGCGGCCGACGACTGCTCGGCCACCGCGGCGACCTCGCTGGTCGCGGTGGTGATCTCGGTGATCAGATCGCCGACGCCGCGGACGGCCTCCTCGATCTGCGTGAACGAGGCACGGGCCTCGTCGAGCACGGTCGCGCCCTCGTCGGAGCGGCGGGCGCCCTCCTCGACGATGTTGACCGCGTTCTCGGTGTCGGCCTGCACCTCGGCGATCAGGTCGCCGATCGAGCCGGCCGCCTGCTGGGACTCCTCGGCCAGCTTGCGGACCTCCTCGGCCACGACCGCGAAGCCACGCCCCTGCTCGCCGGCCCGCGCGGCCTCGATGGCCGCGTTGAGCGCCAGCAGGTTCGTCTGCTCGGCGATGCTGGTGATGGCCGCGACGATGCCGCCGATCTGCTCCGACTTGGCGGCGAGCTCGCGGATCGCCTCGGTGGCCTCCGTGGTGGCGGCCCGCACGGCGCCCATCGCCTCGGCCGCCTGGGCCGAAGCGCCGGCGCCGTCGGCGGCCACCGACCGCGCCTCGCCGACCGCCGTGGCGGTCCGCTCGGCGGCGTCGCGGGCCTGGTCGACGACCCGCACCTGACGCTCGGCGCCCGCGGCGACCTCGCCGACGGCGTTGGCGATCTCGGTGACGGCGCGGCCCGACTCCTCGGAGGTGTTGGCCATCTGCTCGGACTGCGTGGCCACCGACGCCGAGGCGACGGAGACCTGCCCGAGCATGGTGCCCAGCGCCTGCTGCGCACCGCCGTAGGCGGCGACCGACGCGTGCAGGTTCTCGCGCACCAGGTTGACCGAGCGCTGGATGTCGCCGATCTCATCCGAGCCGGGCGCGTCGATCGGCTCGGTGGTCAGCGCGACCGGGACGGTCAGATCCCCGGCCGCGGCCGCGTCCAGGCTGTTCTGGAGCGCCGTCGTGTCGTGCTCGGCCAGCCCGCGCATGCGGTCCAGGACGATCACGACCTGCGCGCGGATGCGACGCGACAGGACGAGGGCGATCAGCAGCCCGATGACGATCGACGCGATCAACGCCACGATCACCAGCGTGCGGGCGGTGTGGAAGCTCGAGCGCGCGGCGTCGACGTTGGCGTCGGCGGCGCTCAGGCGGGCCTTCTGCCAGGTCGCGATCGCGGCCTTGACGTCGTCCCAGGCCTTGTCGGCGGCGCCGGTGCCCAGCACGTCGCCCGCGCCCTGCTGGTCGCCGGCGTCGGCCAGCTTGCGGAAGCCGTCGGACTTGCCCAGGTAGTCGCTCAGCGCGGTGTCGAAGCGCTGGAGGTTCGCGTCGCCCGGGGCGACGGCGGCGTACTTCTGCTTCAGCGCCGCGTAGTCGGTCGCGTCGCCGTCGAGGTCGTCGATGACGCCCGGGCGGTCGGCCGGGGAGGCCGAGATGTAGTGGAGCTGGTCCTTGCGGATCTTGTTGGCGAGCGTGGTGATCTCGCCCATCGCCGCGACGGCGGGCACATCATCGGTGCCGAGCTTGTCGACGGTGCCGTACAGGGAGTTCATCTTGCTGATGGCGAACAGTCCGACGAACGCGCTGAGGACCAGCACGATCGCGAACCCGCCCAGCAGCTTGGTCTGCAGGGTCAGGCGCATGTGGGGAGACGTCCTTGCCTCTTTGGGGGGAAGATGCTGAGTGCTGCGCCCCCAGTAGTCGGCCAGTGTGGCCGAACGCACACCTCGGTGGCGCGTACGCGCTGGCGCGTTGGCGCTCAGGCGCCGACGATCGCCTGCGCCGCGACGAAGCAGCTGTTCTGCGTCGGGTCCGGATCGTTGACCTTCCAGCGCGACGAGACGATCAGGCGCGTCCCGTCGGCCAAGGTCACGAACAGCATCCCGTTGTTGGGCAGGTCGGCGGCCACCGGGCCGATCTCCTGCGGGCGGGCGGCATCGTCGGAGCCCTCGCGCGTGGTCACCGTTCCACCCTGGGGCGAGTCGATCGTCAGACCGCGCGCGCCCAGCAGCGCCGAGGAGCAGGCCAGGTTGACGGTGCCCACGCCGGGGATCGCGAACGCGGTGCTGTCATGGCCGGCGGCGGCGTCGCTCCCGCGCCAGGCGATCGAGCCCGACCGGGCCAGCGGCGCGGCCTCGCTGGACAGCGACTGCGTGATGAAGGTCGCGTCGACGTGGCACTTCTCGCTGCCGGTCTCGCTGAAGTCCCACGACCAGGTGAGCTTCAGGGAGGTGGGCGCCGCCAGGTCGGTCGGCGCCGCCACCGTGAAGCCGCCGCGGTCGGAGATGATCCCGTCGAACTGGCCCGTGGCCAGCTTCTCGGCCGGGCCGAACTTGTTCAGGCCCTCGCGGAAGTCCTTGCCGGTGTACTGCGTGTGCAGCGCCTCGCGGATCGACTTCTCCTTGTCCTGCGTCCAGTCCTTGTAGGTCCAGTTCATCATCGAGACCTCGCGGTTGAGGTCGTTGGGGTAGAACCGGATCCACTGGGCGTCGGGACGGCAGACGATCTCGCCGTAGCCGATGCCGGGGGCGACGAAGCCGGCCACCTCGCGGCCCTGCCAGGCGCCGCCGGACCAGTCGACAGTGGCGTGCTGCTCGATCAGGCCGGTGGTCGCCGTGGTCGTCGTGTTGGCCGCTTCGCTGGAGCCGGCGGCGAAGGCCAGCTTCTGCTCGGAGACCGACGACGAGCCGGCGCTGCGGCCGGTCACGCGCAGCGTGTAGGAGCCGGCGGGCAGTGCGGCGGCCAGCGGCAGGTCGATGTCGACCTGACCGGTGAACGAGCCCGCGTGGGTGGTCTGGGCGATCGTCGCGCCCGAGGCGTCCATCAGCGTGACGCGCACGCCCGAGACCGGCTGGCGGTCGACCGAGCGCAACAGCAGCTTCACGCCGCCCTTGTTGTCGGAGACGAGCGTGCTGACCGGCGCGGCGCGCACCGGCAGCGACGGCGTGCCGAACTTCCAGGTGCGCGCGGTGGTCAGGCGCCCGCAGCCCGAGCGCGACCCGGAGGCGACCAGGCGGTACTTGCCGGCCCGGATCGAGCGACCGGAGTCCAGGCGCAGCGGCACGGCGACGCCGCTGCGGGCCACGCGCCCGGTGAGCAGGCCCGTGGCGTAGCGGCGCCCGTTGCGGGTGAGCGTCACGCGCACGTTCTCCACGCCGGCCCCGCCGACCGGCTTGACCACCGCGGACGGGTCGTCGCGCAGCACCGTCGGATCGGAGGAGGAGAGCGACACCTTGACCGGCAGGCCCTGGCAGGCCGACGAGATCGCCGACGCCGGAGCGGGGGCGAGGGCGAGCGCGAAGGGGATCGCGAGCAGCAGGAAGCGGGTGCGCATGCACGGACGAAGGTAGATGACCCGCATAAACCCCGTATCGGCATCGTCGATGCGGGACACGAACGGTGCCGTCCACCCGCGGGCGTACGGTGCGCCCGTGTCCCAGCCGCCGCCCACCGGTCGCGTCGAGCTCGTCATCCCCTGGCGGACGCTGTTCACGCTCGCCCTGTTCGGCCTCCTGGTGCTCCTGGCCATCGCCTCGTTGGGCTCGCTGCTGTCGATCTTCATCGCCGGCGTGCTGGCGCTGGGGCTGGACCCGGTGGTCAGCGCGCTCGTGCGCCGCGGCTGGAAGCGCGGGCTGGCGGCGATCTTCGTCCTGGTCATGCTGTTCGTCAGCGCGTTCCTGATCGTCGTCATCACGATCAGCCCCCTGTGGAGCCAGGTCGTCGACTTCGTCGATCACATCCCCCAGTACTGGGAGGACATCTCCAACACCGACGCGTTCCAGCAGGTCATCAGCTCCAGCACGCAGGAGGACGTGAGCAAGTGGCTGAAGGGCGCCGCGGCCGAGCTGCCGGACGCCGCCTCGACCCTCCTTGGCGCCGCCGGGGGCATCTTCGGCTCGGTGCTGTCGCTGGTCACGCTGACGTTCCTGGCGCTGTTCCTGCTGATGGAGCGCCCGGCGATCACCGACTGGCTGTTCGGCTTCCTGGAGCCCCACCAGGAGAAGCGCTGGCGCCCGGTGCTGGAGGACTCGATCTCGGCGATCAGCTCGTCGCTGATCGGCAACGTGGCGATCTCCTGCGTGGCGGCGACGGTGGCCGGGCTGTCGGCCTGGATCTTCGGCCTGCCCTTCCCGATCGTGCTCGCCGTGATGACCGGCTTCCTGGATCTGATCCCGCAGGTCGGCGCGACGATCGCCGCCGTGATCCTCGTCGCGGTCGCGCTGACCGTCAGCCTCGAGGCCGCGATCGCGATGCTGATCATCCAGCTCGTCTACCAGCAGCTGGAGAACTACGTCGTCTACCCGCTGGTCTACCGCCGGGCGGTGGAGCTGACGGCCTTCACGACGATCGTGTCGGTGCTGATAGCCAGCTCGATCCTCGGCATCGTCGGCGCGATCCTCGCGGTGCCGTTCGCCGCCGTGATCAAGATCGTCGTGCGCGAGGCGGGACGCCCCCGCCGGGCGCGGATGGCGGCGGCGCGCGAAGCCGCTGCGCCGCCACCATCGGTGGCCGAGCCGGAGCCCGGCTGACCCCTACTCCTTGCCGGCCGCGGCCAGCGCGTCCTTGAGGTGCGTCTCCTGCTCGTCGGACAGCGAGGTCTGGATGACCGTGCCGGGGATCTTGATCTCCGGGAGCAGCTTGTCGGCCGAGACCTTGCGGATCAGCAGGATCAGCGCGGCGCCGCCGGGCTCGAGGTTCTCGCCCAGCTGCTTCATGAACTTGTCGTCCACGCCGGCGTCGCTCAGCGCGCCGGAAGCGGCGCCCGCGGCGGCGCCGATCGCCATGCCGAACAGCGGCATGAAGAAGATCAGGCCGATGAGGCCGCCCCACAGGGCGCCTCCGGCCGCGCCGATGCCGGCCAGCGACGGCTGATGCAGCTTGACCTTGCCGTCCTCCTTGCGCTCGACGACGACGACGTCCTCGAGCTCGATCAGGTGCTGCTTGACCGCGTCACCGAGGTTCCCCGCGACGGTCTGCGCCGTATCGAGGTCCTTGTACGCGATGGCCACGAGATCAGACATGCGCGCTCCTTCCGTTGAGGGTGGATCGCGCGGGACGCTATCGCGCCGTCTCAAGCGCGTGTGAAGCGGTCGCGACGGGCGCAGTGGCCTGAGTCGGTAATTCGTGTGCAGCTGGTGGATGGCGGGGCGGGCCTGCCCGTGACCGCCATCCACCGTCGTACTGGTGGTACGGCTGTGGATGGCGGGTGCGGGCAGGCACGATGCCGCCGCCGCCAGGTGCATGCGAATTCTGACTCAGGGCACTACGGCATCGCCGTCAGCCGCGCGCGCATCTCCTCGACGTCGTAGGTGGCCTCCGGCCAGGCCGGGGCCATCTCCTCGAGCTGCTCGATCAGCAGCCGGGTGATCGCCCAGTTGCGGTACCACTTGCGATCGGCGGGCACGACGAACCACGGCGCCAGGTCGCTGCTGCAGCGGGTCAGCGCGTCGTTCCAGGCGGTCAGGTAGTCGTCCCAGCGCTCGCGCGTGGCCAGGTCCGAGGGCGTGAACTTCCAGCGCTTGGTCGGGTCGTCCAGCCGGGCCAGCAGCCGCTCGCGCGACTCCTCGGGCGAGATGTGCAGGTAGACCTTGATCACGCGGGTGCCGGTGGCGGCCAGGCGCGCCTCGAAGCGGTTGATCGCACCGAAGCGGCGCGCCCACGTGCGCTTGTCGACCGTCCCGTTGACGCGCACCGTGACGATGTCCTCGTAGTGGGAGCGGTCGAACACGCCGATCTTCCCGGCGTGCGGCAGCTCACGGCGGATGCGCCACAGGAAGTCGTGGCGCAGCTCCTCGCGGGTGGGGACGCTGAACTGCGCGACGTGCAGTCCGCCCGGATCCATCAGGCCGACGACATGGCGCACGGTGCCGCCCTTGCCGGAGGTGTCCATGCCCTGCAGCACCAGCAGCACGCGGCGGTCGCGCTCGGCGAACAGGCGCTCCTGCAGGTCCGACAGCTGCGGGCCGAGCACGTCCATCGCGCCGGCGGCGTCGGCCTTCTTGCCCGCGAAGGCCGGCGTGGTGCGCGTCGGGAGCTCGCGGAGGTCCACGCCGCCCTCGGGCACGCGCAGCAGGTCGCTGAGCCGCGGCGGGATCGGCTCCGGCGTCGTCTTGGCCATTGGCGGACCCTAGTCTCCGGGCGAATGCGGCGCCAGATCGACCAGCTCGACGGTGTGCGAGCGCTGGCGGTCCTGGCCGTGATGGGCTTCCACGACCTGAAGGTCCCGGCCGGGTACCTCGGCGTCGACGTCTTCTTCGTGCTCAGCGGGATGCTGATCACGTCGATCCTGCTGACCGAGCGCGACAAGCGCGGGGCCAACGACCTGACCGGCTTCTACGGGCGGCGCATCCGGCGCCTGTACCCGGCGCTGGCGGCGCTGCTGATCCTGTGCTCGCCCTGGGGCCGGCAGCTCAGCCAGGACGGCACCTGGAGCCAATGGTGGGACAGCGTCTTCGTCAGCGGCACGTACGTGGCCAACCTGGCCATCCTGGTCGACGGACGCCAGTGGCTGGGCGCGCTGGGGCCGCTGTGGAGCGTGGCCGTCGAGATGCAGTTCTACCTGCTGTGGCCGCCGCTGCTGGTCCTCCTGCTCAAGCGCGGCGTGTCGCGCCGCGCGCTGATCGCCGGCACCGCTGTGCTGGCGATCGTCTGCCTGTCGCTGTTCTGGCTGGGCCCGACCGGGCGGGATCCCGGCCTGGCCGTCGCACCCAGCTACTTCCAGCCGTGGACGCGCTTCGGCGAGCTGCTGGCGGGCTGCCTGGTCGCGCTGGTGCTGCACGGCCGGCGCGGGCCGTTCGATCGCCGGGTCGAGTGGGGGCTGGAGGCCGGCGCGGTCGCCGGGCTCGCGCTGATCTTCGTGGCCGCGTGGAAGGTCTTCTGGCACTGGGGCGTCACGGTCCCGGTCCCGCTGGTGGCGATCGGCTCGGCGCTCGTACTCGCGCGCCTGGTCACCAGCGACACGACGCCGCTGTCGCGGCTGCTGCGCATCCCGCCGCTGCCCTGGATCGGGCGCATCTCCTATCCGATGTACCTGTGGCAGTTCGTCGTGCTGACCTTCACGATCCGCGAGGGCTACACCCACGGCCGCCAGCAGGTGGTGTTCTGGGCCGGCACGTTCCTGATGGGCTTCCTGAGCACGTATGTGATCGAGCGCCGCTTCTGGAAGCCGCGCAACGCGCGCCGGCCGCCCTCAGGCGACGCACCGGCGCAGCCGCTGGGTGCGCGTGACGGTCCGTCCGTCTGAGAGCTCGATCGTGGTCTGCACGACGACGGTGTCGGCCGTCGACCGGGCGAACGACACGCGCACGCCCGGGTTGCGCTCGGTGATCGTGCCCACCCGCCGCCCGTCCAGCGAGACGGTGGCCCGGACCAGCGTCCGGCGGTAGCGCGCGGGCACCCCGACGGTCAGCGCCGGGCGCGTCTGGCAGGTGCAGCCGGTGGTGGCGAGCTGGGTCAGGTCGATCGCGGCGGCCATCGCCCGGTAGCCCGCGGCGTTGGGGTGCAGCCCGTCGCCGGAGTCGTAGGAGGGGTTGAGCCGGCCGGGCGAGCTGGGATCGCGCAGCACCGCGTCGAAGTCGACGATCACCACGTCGCGGCGCCCCGCGCCGGAGCGGATCCAGGCGTTGACGGCGGCGCGCGTGTGCTCGGCCTGCCCGTCGCCGTAGCTCTCCGGGCGGGCGCCCTCGGCGGGGGTCAGCGTGCCCAGGATGACCCGCAGGCCGGCCGCGCGTGCGCGGGCCAGGAGATCGCTCAGCCCGGCGATGATCCGCGGCGCCTCGGCCTCGCCGTTGCCGATGTCGTTGGCGCCCATCTGGATGATCACCGTCGTCACGCCCGGCTGGGTCAGGGCGTCGGCGGCGATGCGGCCCAGCGCGCTGATGCCGTGCTCGGGGATCAGGCCGTCGTCGAGGATCCGGTTGCCGCTGATGCCGGCCGCGATGACCGACAGCGGGGGCGCTCCGGCGACGACGAGCAGGCGGCGCTGCAGGCCGTCGGGGTAGGCCTCGTCGGTCCCGATCGGCAGCGTGCTGGGGATGCCGGGGGCCGAGCCGGACTCGTAGCCGTCAGACAGCGAGTCGCCGAAGGCCACCACGCTGCCGGTCGAGCCCGGAGCCAGCACGTCCAGGCCGCTGACCACATAGGACGAGGTCGCGGTCAACGTGGTGAAGCCGGCGTCGGTCGGGTCGCGCGCGCGGTCGCCGTTGGCCACGAACGGGACCTGCCGCGCGTAGAAGTGCTCGGTCAGCGGGCCGGTGCCGTTGGCGAAGTACAGCGACAGCAGGAGCGGCTGGAACGCGGTCACCCGGATCGTCACCGGGTCGCTGAGCACCTCGCCGCCGGGCGGGATCGAGACGCCCGGCTTGCCGCCGAAGGTGACGGGCACCAGCGTCCCGGGCACGATCGCCGCGCCGCTGGCCCGACGTCCGAGGGTGGTCGAGTCGACGCTCAGCGGCTCGGCGCCGAAGCGATTGGACAGGCGGATGCGGGCCTGGCGACCGGCCAGATGCGGCACCAGCACCTCGCGCAGCGTCTGGGCCTGGAAGCCGCCGTTGGCCGCGTCGCTGGGCACGGCGGCCCACGACGCGACCCAGTGCGGCGTCAGGCAGGCCGCCGCGCTCGCGGCGGCGGGCGACACGAGCAGGCCGGCGAACAGGGCCAACAGGAGGGCGAGACGAACCCGGGACAACGACACTCAGCTTGGCAACTCCATGGACCGGATCACGCCGGTCTTCACGCCAACCAGCGTCTGCAGCATCTGCCGGCGCAGCCAGGGCACCCGTCCCACCGGCCCCATCAGCGCGTCGCGCGGCGGCGCGATGACGCTCCAGCGCGACTGGAACACGGGGGTCATCGCTCGGCTGGTCATGGCGTAGAAGCGCAGGTGCGCCCGGCGCCGCTCGCTGTAGCGGGCCAGCGCGGTGGCCACGTCGGGCGCGTCGGCCAGGCAGTCGGCCAGCGCCGCCGCGTCCATCAGCGCCAGGTTGGCGCCCTGACCCAGCTGCGGGCTCATCGCGTGCCCGGCATCGCCGAGCAGCACGGTGCGGCCCGTGTGCCAGCGGCGCATGCGCACGTCGAGGTAGGTGGCGGGCAGCAGCGCCTGCGGACCGTCGATGCGCTCCAGGATCGTCGCGGCCCGCGGGTCCAACGCGGTCACCGCGGCGGCGAACGCGTCGAGGTCGGCGGGCGGCGGGGTGCCCGCCGGGACGCTCCAGAACAGCGAGACGGCGCCGCCGGTGGGCAGGAAGCCGAGCAGGCCGCGGGTGCCGTGGTAGACCTGCTGGAGCGCGCCGGAGAAGGCGCGTTCGGGGTCCGGCGCGATGCACCACAGGGCGCCCCACGGATACGGGCGGGCCGTGTGCTCGATGCCCAGGCGTTCGCGCAGCGGCGTGCGCGCGCCGGTGGCGATGATCAGCAGGTCGGCGTCGACGTCGCCGGGATCGGTCAGCTCGACGCCGGTGCGGACGGTCACGCGCTCCTGGGCGGCGACCGCGTCCCACAGCGCGCCGAACAGCGAGGCGCGATGGATGCCCAGCCCGGTCAGGCCCGGGCGCAGGTCGCCGTAGTCGAGGTCCAGGACGCGCCGCCCGCGCGTCGTGTGGCCGACGATCCGGGCCACCGGGTCGCCGGCCGCCACCACGCGCTCGCGCAGGCCGAGGCGGCCGAGCACGGCCAGGCCGGTGGGCTGCAGCAGCAGGCCCGCGCCGATCGGCTGGGGATCGGCGAACCGCTCGAGCACCTCGACCGCGTGGCCGGCCCGGGCCAGCAGCAGGGCGGCGGCGGCGCCGGCCGTCCCGCACCCGACGACGGTGACGCGCAGAGGATGCATCGGCGGGCCAGCCTACGCTGCGCCCGATGCAGGACGAGCGCATCGGCCGATCGCTGGCCGCCCGACCGCGCGGCGTGGCGCTCGCGCTCGTCGCGGCGGCCTACGTGCTCGCGGGCGCCGCAGCGTGGGTGACGGTGGCCGTCCTGGACCTCGCGCCGCTGCTGGAGACGCTGATCGCCGACGTCGTCGCGACGGTGGTGATCTGGGCGCTGTCGGAGCTGGTGCGCAACGCGTCGCTGTACGACCCCTACTGGTCGGTGGCACCGCCGGTGATCGCCATCGCCTGGGCGCTGAACGCGGACGGCGATGCGCTGCGGGCCACGATCGTCTGCGTGCTGGTCACGGCGTGGGGGATCCGGCTGACCGCCAACTGGGCCACCGGCTGGCCCGGGTTCGGGCACGAGGACTGGCGCTACCGCAAGCTGCGCGCCGACACCCGCGGCCGCCTGCCGTTCTGGGTCGTCAACCTCGGTGGCATCCAGCTGATGCCGACGCTGCTGGTCTTCGCGGGGATGCTGGCCGTGTGGCCCGCCACGACGATCGCCGGGCCCGGCTTCGGCGTGGTCGACGCCGTGGCGATCGTCGTCACCGGGGCGGCGATCGTCACCGAGATGACCGCCGACCTGCAGCTGCGCGCGTTCGCGCGCGATCCGGCCCACCGGGGGCGGATCGCCGACCGCGGCCTGTGGTCGGCCTCGCGCCATCCCAACTACCTGGGCCAGCTCGGCTTCTGGTGGGGACTGTGGCTGTTCGCGCTGGCCGCCGACGCGTCCTGGTGGTGGACCGTGGTCGGCCCGCTGGCCATGGTCGCGCTGTTCGCCCTGGTCAGCGTCCCCATGATGGACGAGCGCTCGCTGGCCCGCCGACCGGGCTACGCCGAGCACATGGCGCGGGTGCCCGCGCTCATCCCGCGTTGGTCTCGCCGTCGTAGTAGGGGACGTCGCTCGAGCGCCTGACCATCACGTCGTCGTCGCGGTTGCCCGTCCAGATGCCGATCTTGTCGCTGTCGGGATAGACCGTGGCCGCGGGATGCAGGACCTCGGACCACATCAGCACGCGGACGGTCTCGTCGCTGTCGTTGCGCACCTGGTGGGCGCCCTCGGGCCCCGTGGCGAAGCAGACGACATCCCACGGCGCGAGCTCCCGGACGCCGTCAGGGTGACGCACGCTGGCCCGGCCCTGCACGACCAGCAGCCACTCCTCCTCGGCGTACTCGTAGTGGTAGGGGCAGAGCGCCTGGCCGGGCGGCAGCTCATACAGCGACGCGCCCAGCTTCTTGGCCCCCAGCAGCGGCCCGAACCGGAACAGCCCGGCACCGAAGCCGTCGGGGTCCTCGGGGTCGTAGGTGAACGGCGGGGAGGCGAGGTTGACGACCTTCATGCCACGATCGTCCCATGGACTCCCTCGCCGCGGCGGTCGCGTCGCTCATGGACCGCGCCCGCGCCGACCTGACCGACCTGATCGCGTTCCCGTCGGTGTTCGACCCGACGGCCGGCGCGACGCCCGAGGGCGATGCCGCGGCGGCCTGGGTGACCGAGGCGTTCGTGGCCGCGGGCATCGCCGACGCGCACACCGTGCGCACCAGCGACGGCAGCCTCGCCGTCGTCGGCCATCAGCCCGGACCGGCCGGCACCCCGACCGTCCTGCTCTACAGCCACTACGACGTGCAGCCCTCGCTGGGCGACGACGGCTGGACCGCGCCCCCGTGGACGCTGAGCGAGCGCGACGGCCGCTGGTACGGCCGCGGCACGGCCGACTGCAAGGGCAACGTGATCATGCACCTGACCGCGCTGCGCGCGCTGGCCGAGGTCGACGGCGGGCTGCCCTGCGGGGTGAAGATCGTCTGCGAGGGCTCGGAGGAGTTCGGCGGCGCCGGGCTGGCCGCGCTGGTGCCGGCCGAGCCCGAGCTGCTGGAGGCGCACACCGTCCTGGTGGCCGACTCGGGCAACCCGCGCGTCGGCGCGCCCGCGCTGACGATCTCCCTGCGCGGCATGGCCGTCGTCGAGGTGCGCCTGCACGCGCTGCGCAGCGCCGTGCACTCGGGCTCCTACGGCGGCGCGGCGCCGGACCCGTTGGCCGGCCTGATCGCCCTGCTGGCCTCGCTGCGCGACGCGCGCGGCGACACCACCGTCGACGGGATCCCCAACGATCAGCGCTGGGAGGGCGCGACGATCGACCCCGACGAGTTCCGGGTCGACGCCCAGGTGCTGGACGGGGTGCAGCTGATCGGCAGCGGCAGCGTGGCCGAGCAGGTGTGGGCGCGGCCGGCGCTGACCGTCACCGGCATCGACGTGCCGTCGGTCAAGGGCGGCGTCAACGCGGTCCAGGCCTCGGCCGGCGCCCGGCTGGCGCTGCGGCTGCCGCCGGCCATGGAACCGCTCGCCGCCCAGCAGGCGCTGGTCGAGCATCTGCGCCGACGCGTGCCCTGGGGCCTGCAGGCCGAGATCACACCGATCGAGACCGGCGCCGGGTTCGCCGTGGCCTCCGACGGCCCGGCGTTCGCGGCGTTGCGCGACGCGCTGGCCGAGGGCGTCGACGCGCCGGTGACGCTGCTGGGCGAGGGCGGGGCGATCCCGCTCTGCGCGGTGCTGCGCGCCCAGTACCCCGACGCCGAGATCCTGCTGTTCGGCATCGAGGAGCCGACGTCGCGGATCCACGCGCTGGACGAGTCGGTCGACCCGCGCGAGATCGAGCGGACCGCGCTGGCCGAGGCGCGCTTCCTACGGGCCTACGCGAGCGCGAAGACGCGCTGAGCGTTGCCGGCCAGGTACAGGCCGCGCGTCTCGTCGTCGAGCTCGAGCGCGTCGAGGCCGGCCAGCGCGCGATCGGGCGCGATCATCGGGTAGTTCGTGCCGAACAGCACCTTGTGGCGCCCGCTGCGCGAGTGCATGTAGCGCACGAGCTCGGGCGGGATGCGCTCGGAGGTGTAGGCCGAGGTGTCGATGTAGACGTGCTCGTGCTTGCGCGCGACCGCGACCATCTCCTCGGTCCACGGGTAGCCGATGTGCCCGCAGACGATCGTCAGCTCGGGGAAGTCGATCGCCACCTGGTCGATGTAGGGGATCGGCCGCCCGGTGTCGGACGGCTTCAGCGGTCCCGTGTGGCCGACCTGGGTGCAGAACGGGACGCCCAGCTCCACGCAGGCGGCGTAGAGCGGGTAGTAGCGGCGATCGGTGGGCGGGGCCTCCCACAGCCACGGGATCACGCGCAGGCCCTTGAAGCCCTGCTCGGTCACGCAGCGGCGCAGCTCGCGCACGGCCTCCATCGGGCGTTCGAGGTTGACCGCGGCCAGGCCGGCGAACCGGTCGGGATGCGCGGCCACCCAGCCGGCCACCTCGGCGTTGCTGATCGGCGTCTGGCCGGCGGGCGCCGACCAGGCGCTGAGCAGGCCGAACGCGATGCCGCCGTGGTCCATCGCCGCGATCGTGGCATCGATCGGGATCTCGTCCTGCGGGATCGCCCCGCCGGTCCAGCGCCGCAGCGAGGCGAAGATGTCCTGCTGCAGGAACCGCTGCGTCGGGTGCTGCATCCACACGTCGACGATCGTGCTCACGCCGTCTCCACCACGGTGAAGGCGATGCCCCGGGCGATCAGGCGGGCCCGCAGCGCGTCGCCCAGCGCGGTGGCCGTCGTGACCTGTCCGGCGGTGGCCGGCACGTCGTCGAAGGCCAGCGACAACCCGGTCTGGGCCAGCATCTTCGAGGTCTCCGTGTAGCCGGGGTCGCCGCCGGTCACCTCGGTGACCACGCGCCGGCCGCCGCCGACGCCGGTGAAGCGGACGGTGAACCAGGAGCCGGCGCGTCGCTCCTCGCTGGGGCCGTCGCCCTGGTCGATCGCCTTGAGCAGCAGGTTGCGGGTGGGGGACAGCTGGGCGGCCAGGAACACGCCGGTCAGCCCGACGCCCGCGCCGGCCGCGGTGGCCAGGTGCTTGACCCAGGCGTGGTGGGCGTAGCGGAAGTCCGGCCCGTAGCGCTCCTGCGCGGCGGCCGAACGCAGCACCACCTGCGGGTCGATCGTGGGCAGCGGGATCGCCCACGCGTCGATCGCGGCCTCGCGGTAGGGCGTGGTCCGCAGCCCGTGGACGGAGCGACCGACCGGTCGGGGCTCGACGGCCTTGCGGGCCTTGACCGCGGCGATGTTCTGGCGGGGCCGGCTGAAGCCGGTGACCGCCGAGTGGAACGTGCCGCCGGAGAACGTGGCCTTGGCCCGCACGAACCCGCGCACCTCCAGCGGCACGCCCTCGGGCAGTTGCTGGACGGTGAACTGGGCACCGAGGTCGTGGGGGATCGAGTCGAAGCCGCACGCGTGCAGCAGGCGCGCGCCGGTCTGCACGGCCCGGGCGTGGTGGGCGACGTACATGCGGTCGACGAACTCGGGCTCGCCGGTCAGGTCGCCGTAGTCGGTCCCGGCGGCGGCACAGGCGGCGACGAGCGGCTCGCCGTAGGTCACGTAGGGGCCGACGGTGGTGATCACGACGCGGGTCGACCGCGCGACGGCCTCCAGCGTGGCGGGGTCGGTCACGTCGGCGTGCAGCAGGGGCAGGTCGGCGCAGCGCGGCTCGATCGCCGCGAGCCGGTCGCGCAGGGCCGCGAGCTTGTCCTGGTTGCGCCCGGCCAGCGCCCAGCGCGCCTGAGGCGGCGCGTGGCGGGCCAGGTGCTCCGCCGTCAGCGCGCCGGTGAAGCCGGTGGCGCCGAAGAGGACGAGATCGTGCTCGCGGTCGCGGTCGAGGTCGGCCATGGCGCGAGGATCGCAGATACGCGGTCGCCCCCGAACGCTCGAGTGAGCGCCCTGATGGCGTCCTCGAGGCGGTTGGGCACCGCGACGTTCACGCGGTGGCCGGCGATCGTGCCGCGCACGCGGCTGCCGCCGCCGGTCACGCGCACCCGGCCGCGCAGCCCGTCGGGCCCGCGCACCGTCAGCGTGCCCAGCGATGCCCCGTCCAGGTCGACGCCGGGCACGTAGGAGTAGCGGTGCAGGCGGAAGCCGCGCGCACGCCGGTTGGCGCTGATGTAGCCGCCCCGCAGCCCGCCGAAGCCCGCCGTGCGGTTGGAGGTGAACGCGCGCATCTTGATGTCCTCCACCGTCAGCGCCGTCGCCGCGGCCAGGCGGCCGACGGCGCCGCGCAGGCGGCTGGCCGGCGGGATGTCGGCCAGTCGCGCCGGCGCGGGGGAGAAGACGGGCAGGATCGGCTTGCCCCGCGTGCAGTCGCTCACGCCCTGACCGCCCAGGAAGGCGGCCGCGTTGGCGGTCGCGCAGCCGGTCAGGTCCGAGGTCAGCACCGAGTGACCGACGCCCGCGACGCGCACGAGCTTGGCGTTGGGCAGGCGCGCGGCCAGACCTTCGGCCACCTCGGTGGGCGTGCGCAGGTCCAGCCCGCCCGACAGGATCAGCGTGGGTGCCTCGGTGGTGGTCGGGGCGGGCTGGGCGATCGGCGACTCCGGCCAGGCCCGGCAGATCTCCGGCACCGACTCGTGGTTGCCGACCTTGGCCCCGAACCCGCCGAACGCGGTGGGCGGGAGCGCGGCCAGCGCGCCGGCGATCAACGCGGGGCGCTGGGCGATCGGCGTGCCGACCGGCCAGACCGGTGCGAGGTCCTCGCAGTTGGTGGCGATCAGGATCGCGTTGCTGTCCTGGCCGGACAGCTGCTCCGCACCGGCGCCGGCCCGCACGAGCGAGATCAGCGGTGCTGGGTCGCCGTCGAGCGCGCTGCGCACGACGCCGGGGAGCACCGCGTCCAGGAACGGGTCGACGTCGGTTCCGCCGACCAGCTGGAGCAGGTCGTTGCCGGTCACGCGGGTCGCGTGGGGGCGGCCCTGACCGTCGAACCAGGTGCCGCGCAGCGCGCCGCGCTGGAGGCGGGCGGCCAGCGCCTCGACGTCGGCGCCCAGGTCCCGCGTGAACGGGCACCCGGTGACGCACAGGTTGCGCATCACGCGCGGGGCGGCGGCGAACGTCGACAGGCTGAACGGATCGGGTCGGGCCGGGTCGAGCGTCGAGTCGAGGATCAGCTTGTCGACGTGGTCGGGATGGGCGGAGGCGTAGTCCAGCGCGACCTTCGTGCCGTAGGAGACGCCGAGGATCGTCAGCTTCTCGACGCCCAGCGCGGCGCGCACGGCGTCGATGTCCTCGACCGACGCGGCGGTCGTGTACGCGGCGCGCTTGGGCCCGATCTGCGCCGCGCAGCGCGCGGCGGCCTGCGCGGTCAGCTCGAGGTGGCGCAGCGCCTTGCAGTCCAGGTAGCCCGAGCCGCCGGTGCCGCGCTGGTCGAAGGCGACGACCTGGTGGCTGTCGGCGACGGCGCCGAGCACGCCGGGAACGAGCCCGACGAACGGCGCGGCGGCCTGCCCGGGACCCCCGGCCAGCAGGAGGATCGTGCCGTTGGACGCCGTCGTCTTGGGCTGGCGCACGCGCACCTTGAGCGACACCGAGCCGGGGATCGCGCCGGTGCGGTCCAGCGGCACCACGACGCGACCGCAGCGTGACTTGGTGCTCTTGGAGCAGCGCTTGAGCGTGATCTCCGCGTGGGCGCCCGCGGGGACCGCCAGCAGCGTCATGCCGATCAGTCCCACCAGCGCAGCGAACAGCCTGCGATTCATCCGAGTCCTGGCCAAGGCGGCGTCCTCCGTCGGCCATCCGGGCCGGTCCGTGTGCGCGGCCATTGGTATCAGAGTCCTCTGTCCAATCGGGCAGTCACCCGGTGAACCGGGCGAAAACCGGTCGGGTTTCATGAATCTCTACTAATTTGGTGGACATGATTCACTGGTGGTCATGCATGCCTCGACAGGGGACTCCTTCCGCGCGGTGATCGTCGGCGCCGGCGTGTCCGGATCGCTCACCGCGATCGGGCTCTTGCGGCGCTGGAGCGGCGCTCGCCCGCTGCGGCTGACGCTCGTCGAGCGCAGCGGCGACTACGGCCGCGGCGTCGCCTACTCGACCCCGGACGACCAGCACCTGCTCAACGTGGTCGCCTGCGGGATGAGCGCCTACCCCGTCGAGACCGACCACTTCCTGGGCTGGGTGCGCGCCCACGGCCACCAGATCGACGAGCGCGCCTACGTGCGCCGCAAGGCGTTCGGCGACTACGTCGCTCATCAGCTCGACCAGGCGCAGGCGGCCGCCGGTCCGGGCGTGGTGGAGCGCCTGGACGCCGAGGTCGTGGCCATCGACGAGCAGCCGGCCGGGCTGGCGGTGCGCACGGCCACCGGCGAGGTGCTGGCCGCCGACGTCGCGGTGCTGGCCACCGGGGTGTCACGACCCGCGCCGTTGCCCGGCGCGGCCGCCGACCTGGACCTCGATCCCGCCTACCTGGCCGATCCGTGGGACCACGCCCGGCTGCGCGCGCTGGCCGGGCAGGAGCGCGTGCTGATCGTCGGCACCGGCCTGACCATGGTCGACGTCGCCCTGACCCTCGGCCGGGGCCCCGACGCGCCGCACCTGACCGCCGTCTCGCGCAGCGGCCTGCTTCCGCGGGCCCACGTGCCGGGCGGCTGCGAGCGCATCGCGCCCGTCGCGGTGCCCGAGGAGGGGCCGTGGGAGGCCGATGCGCTGGCCGCCCGCGTGGCCGACGCGGCCGCACGATGTTCGGACTGGCGCTCGGCGGTCGACTCGCTGCGGCCGGTCACGCAGCAGCTGTGGCGCTCGATGGCGCCCGGCGAGCAGGAGCGGTTCGCCGCGCGCCACGCGCGCAACTGGGAGGTGCATCGCCACCGCATGGCGCCCGCGGTCGCGGCGCGCGTGCAGGAGCTGCAGGAGCGCGGGCGCCTGGAGCTGCGAGCGGGCGGCGTGCGGTCGATCGCCCCGGGCCGCGGCGGGGGCATCGCCGTCGAGATCGACGGCCAGGTCGAGCGCTTCGACGCCGTCATCAACGCGACCGGCCCGGACCTCGACGTGCGCCGCGCGGGCGATCCGCTGCTGGCCTCGCTGCTGGACGCCGGCCTGGCCGTGCCCGGACCGCTCGGCCTCGGGTTGGCCGCCGACGCCGACGGCGCCCTGACCGACGCCGCCGGCGCGACCAACAGCGCCCTCTACGCGCTGGGCGCCCTGCGTCGCGGTGAGCTGTGGGAGACCACGGCCGTGCCGGAGATCCGGGTCCAGGCCGACGCGATCGCCGCGACGATCGCCGAGCAGGCGGCGGCGGGCGCCGCGGAGCAGGTCGCCGCTTGACGGACGCCGGGCGGATACGGTCTCCGGCCATGTCCGCTCCGCTCAACGGCAAGACCCTGTTCATCTCCGGTGCCAGCCGTGGCATCGGGCTGGCGATCGCGCTGCGCGCCGCGCGTGACGGCGCCAACGTCGCGCTGATCGCCAAGACCGGCGAACCGCACCCCAAGCTGGAGGGGACGGTCCACACCGCCGCCGCCGAGATCGAGGCGGCCGGCGGCCAGGCGCTGCCGATCGTCGGCGACATCCGCGACGAGGACCAGGTCGACGCGGCGGTGGCGCAGACGGTCGAGCGCTTTGGCGGGATCGACATCGCCATCAACAACGCGTCGGCGATCAACCTGTCGGGCACCGAGGACCTGCCGGTCAAGCGCTTCGACCTCATGCAGAGCATCAACTCGCGCGGCACGTTCGTGGTCTCGCGCGCCTGCATCCCGCACCTGCGCAACGCCTCCAACCCGCACATCCTCACGCTGTCCCCGCCGATCGGCCTGGAGCAGAAGTGGCTCAAGGGCCACATCGGCTACACGCTGGCCAAGTACGGCATGAGCCTGCTCGCGCTGGGCTTCGCCGAGGAGTTCCGCGACGTCGGGATCGCCTCCAACGCGCTGTGGCCGCGCACGCTGATCGCCACCGCCGCGGTCCAGAACCTGCTCGGCGGCGACGAGGCGATGAAGCGCTCGCGCAAGCCGGAGCTGTACGCCGACGCCGCCTACGCGGTGCTGACCAAGCCGTCGCGCGAGTACACCGGGCAGACGCTGCTGTGTGAGGACGTGCTCGCCGCGGAGGGCGTCACGGACATGGACCAGTACTCGTACTTCCCCGGCGAGGAGCCGATGGTCGACCTCTACGTCGACCACGTCTAGCGCTCGACCACGTCTAGCGCTCGAGCACGTCCAGGGTCTCGGCGGTCAGCTCGACGTCGAGGCCCGCGCCCCGGGCCAGGTCGGCCACCTCGTCACGCGTCTGCGCCGGGCGCGACGCGCTGAGCAGCGCGCGGGCCACGTCACCGCGGCTGGCCTTGGCCATGTGCGAGATCGGCTGGCGCGTGCCGTCGGGGTGCACCCGGAACGCGCGCACGTGCAGCAGCTCGGCGTGCTGGGGCTTCCACACGCCGGCGTAGCCGCCGGAGCGCGTGTCGACGATCAGCTGGTCGGGGGTGTCGAGCGGCTTGAGCGCCTTGGCCACCGGCGTCCGCCACAGCGCCGAGAGCGTGCCCCGCAGGCGCGGGACGCGGCCGTCGAGCGGCAGCTTGTAATGGGGGATCCGGTCACCGGGGCGCAGCAGGCCCCACAGGCCCGAGGCGATCAGCACGTCGTCGTGTCGCTCCAGCGACGGCAGGTCCAGCCGCCCGTACAGCACGCCGGTGTAGACCTCGGCGGCGGGCGCGGCCGGGGCGATGGCCAGCGGCTGGGTCCGGGCCAACGCCCGCAGCAGCCGCGCGCGGACGCCGTTCAGCTCGGCCGGGAAGGCGAGCGCATCGAGGTCGAGCGGCGGCGCGGGCGCAGGCTGCGCCTTGCCCTCGGAGGGCGGCAGGAGGATCAGCATGCGACGCGGCAGTGTGACAAATCACATCCATCCGTCCGTGGCGGGCGTACTCTGGGTATATGGATGTCGTGTCCTTCGCCGACGCGAACCTGCAGGTCGTTGCCGTCGCCGGCGGCGGTCAGCAGCTCGTGCTCGCCACCCTCGTGAGCGGCCACGACGCGCGCGCCCTGGCTGACGCGCTCGCCTGGCAGCGCGCGCAGGACCACCAGGTGGCGACGTTCGACACCCCGGAGGCGGTCATCGCCTTCCGCCAGCTCGCGCTGCTGATCGACGAGGTCGAGGCGACCGCCGCGCAGGACGGCGGCCCGGTGATGCTCACGTCCGAGCAGGTCGCCCAGCTGGCCGAGTCGGCCGCGCGCTACGTGGCCGCCCGCCACAGCGAGGAGCACCTCCCGCAGCGCGAGACCGAGCGCATCGAGCGCCTTCGCGCGCTGATCGCGCCGTTGTTCGAGCGCGTCTCGCAGATGGCCGTGGCGAGCGAAGAGCTAGAGCACGGCACCGGCGCCCGCTAGCGCTTTCGCGTCCGCAGGCTGGTCCAGCTGGCGTCGGCGATCCAGCCGCCGTCGACGGGCAGCTCCACGCCGTTGACGAACCCGCTGGTGGCCGGATCGGCCAGCCAGGCGACCGCGGAGGCGATGTCCCCGGGTGCGGCGAAGCGGCCCATCGGGACCTGGTTCTCGATGTCGGCGTCGTCGTAGCCGCCCGCGGCCTGGTCGGCGACGTCCATGGGCGTCTTGACCCAGCCCGGGCAGACGGCGTTGACGCGCACGCCGCGGCCGCCCCACTCGGCGGCCAGGGTCCGGGTCAGCCCGATCAGGCCGTGCTTGGACGTGTTGTAGGCGGCCCGGTCGCTGACGCCCCGCAGCCCGGCGATCGAGGCGATGTTGACGATCGAGCCGCTGCCCTGCTCGAGCATCCGGGCGCCGAACGCCTGGCAGAGCAAGAACGGACCGGTCAGGTTGATGTCGAGCACCCGGCGCCATTCCTCCAGCGCCGTGTTCTCGGCGGGTCCGAGCGAGGAGACGCCGGCGTTGTTGACCAGCACGTCGACGCGGCCGAAGCGCTCGAACACCGCGTCGGCGAAGTCGTGGATGTCGGCCAGCTCGGACACGTCGCCGCGCACGGCCAGCCCGCCGCGGGCCTGCTCGGAGGCGTCCTCGCGGTCGATCAGGGCGAGCTCGTGGCCGGCGTCGGCCAGCGCGGCGGCGATCGCGGCGCCGATGCCCTTGGCGGCACCGGTGACGACGGCGACGGGCATGCGCTCAGGCCGCCTGTCGGGCGCGGCGGAAGGGCAGCAGGGGCGTGGTCTCGCGCCACAGCTCGTAGTCGAGCCCGAAGCTCGAACGCAGGCCCGAGTCCTCGGCCCGCTCCAGCAGCGCCACGAAGCCACAGAACAGAGCGACCAGCGCCAGCGCGACCAGCGAGCGTCCGGCGATCGCCACGCCGAGCAGCATCAGGGCCCAGCCGGTGTTCTGGGGCTGGCGCATCAGGCGGTACGGGCCGCCGGTGACCAGCCGCGTCGCCCGCATCCCCTCGAAGCCCGCCTGCTTGACCAGCGAGCGTGTGGCCCAGGCGAACAGCGCGAAGCCGCACGCGCCCACGGCGATCCCGGCCACCAGGCCGACCTCGCGCGGGATCGCGTCCACGCGGCCCGTGGTGATGTAGGCCGCGCTGACCACCGTGTCGGCGTGGATCAGGTAGACGAACCAGACGGCGATCGCCGCCGGGCCACTCAGCGCCTGCGCGCGATCCTCGCCGTTGGTCATGGCCAGCAGCAGCGCGGCGAGCAGCGCGAAGACGACGAGACCACCGATGACGGCACCCATAGGACCCACACGGTAGGGGCGCGCGCAGTAGCGTGCCGCGCCATGCGTGCTGTCCAGATCACCGAGCTCACCGGCCCGGATACCGCTCTGTCCCTCGTCGACCTCCCCGAGCCCGAGCCGTCGCACTTCACGACGCCGGGGCGTGGCGTCGTGGTCGACGTGCAGGCGGCGGGCGTCTCGTTCCCGGAGGTGCTCCAGACCCGGGGCGCCTACCAGATCAAGCCGGACGTGCCGTTCGTGCCCGGCAGCGAGGTGGGCGGCGTCGTGCGCAGCGCGCCCGACGGCGCGGCCGTGCAGGCCGGCGACCGCGTGGCGGCGTTCTGCATCCTGGGCGGGTTCGCCGAGGTCGCCGTCGCGCCCGAGCACCTGACGTTCAAGGTGCCCGACAGCTTCGAGCCCGGTCAGGCCGCCGCGCTGATCCTCAACTACCACACGGCCTACTTCTCGCTGGTCACCCGCGGCCGGCTGCGCGAGGGGGAGAAGGTGCTCGTCCACGGGGCCGCGGGCGGCGTGGGCACCGCGGCACTGCAGGTGGCCAAGGGCCTGGGCGCGACGACGATCGCGGTGGTCTCCACCGACGAGAAGGAGCGCGTCGCGCGCGAGGCCGGCGCGGACGAGGTCGTGCGCAGCGACGGCGACTGGAAGGGCGCGGCGAAGGAGTGGTCGGGCGGCGGGGTGGACCTGGTGATCGACCCCGTCGGTGGCGATCGCTTCACCGACAGCCTGCGCTCGCTGGCCGAGCGCGGTCGCCTGGTCGTCGTCGGCTTCACCGGCGGGTCGATCCCCGAGGTCAAGGTCAACCGGCTCCTGCTCAACAACACCGAGGTGATCGGCGCCGGCTGGGGCGCGTTCGCGATGGGCAAGCCCGAGGCGAACGTCGAGATCGGCGAGCAGGTCGACCGGCTCGCGCGGGCGGGCTTCGTCAACCCGATCGTGGGCGCGCGCTTCCCGCTGGAGCGGGCGGCCGACGCGCTGAACCTGATCGACGGCCGCGGCGCGCTCGGGAAGATCGTGCTCGACCTCACCTAAGCGCGGTCTTTAGGTACGTGCAATAATTGAGGTCGTGAACTTTCCCTCCATCGTCGATCGAGAAGCGGAGGGAAAGCGAAGCTCGCTCCCGACGGAGTTCGAGACGCGCAAGCTGGTCAAGCGCGCGCTCGAGGTCATCGCGATCATCGCCGCGCTCGTGCTCGTCGTGCTGTTCGCGCCCGGGCTGCACGAGGTCAGCTCGCTCCTGGACGAGGCGCGCCCGGAGTGGATCGCCATCGCCATCGGCCTCGAGTTCCTGTCCTGCTTGAGCTACGTGCTGATGTTCCGGCCGATCTTCTGCCCCCAGATGCGCTGGCGCACCGCCTGGAACATCTCCTGGAGCGAGCTCGGCGCCGGATCGCTGGTCCCGGCCTCCGGCGCCGCCGGCCTCGCGCTCGGCGCCTGGGCGCTGCACGAGGGCGGGATGGAGACCGAGCGGATCGCCCGCCGTTCCGTCGCCTTCTTCCTGATCAAGAGCTCGGTCAACTTCATCGCCGTGTTCGTGCTCGGCGCGCTGATGGCGATCGGCCTGCTGCACGCCGACCAGCCGCTGTGGCTGACGCTCGGTCCCGCGGTGCTCGCGCTGCTGGTGATCGTCGCCGTCGTGGCGATCCCGCTGCTCGGTCCCGGCGAGGAGGCGCCTGACGACGCCGGCAAGGTGGCCAAGGCCTGGGCCGCCGTGCGGCGCGCGCTGGTCACCGGCACCTCCGAGGCGCTGCACACGCTGCGCTCGGGCAACGTGCTGGTGCTCGTCGGGGCGATCGGCTACTGGGCCTGGGACAACGCCGTGCTGTGGGCCACGTTCCACGCGTTCGGCGCATCGATCCCGCTGACCACGGTGCTGATGGGCTACCTGATCGGGCAGCTCGGCGGGCTGCTGCCGATCCCCGGCGGGATCGGCGGCATCGACGGCGGGCTGATCGGCACGCTGATCGTCTTCGGCGCGCCGGCCGCGGTGGCCGCCGCCGCGGTCCTGGTCTATCGCGTCATCCTGTTCTGGCTCCCGCTGGTCGTCGGCGCCATCTCGTTCGCCTTCCTGCGTCGCGAGCTGGCCAGCAGCGACACCAAACCGCTGATCAGCTGCTGAGCGGGCGGCGGCCGGCGACGAGGCCGGCCACCGCGACCAGGAGCCCGCCGGCCAGCGCCCCGATGGCGATCGTGCGGGGCTGGGCGGCGAAGACGTCCCAGATCCCGTGCGCCGCATCGCGGGCCTGCGTCGCGCCGACGCCGCTGATGTCGATCGCCTGGTCGACCTGAGCGCGGGCCAGGATCAGCGCGACCAGCAGCACCGCGCCGGCCGCGGCGGCCGCAGCGCCGGCCACCACCGCGACGCGGGCCCGCCGGGGCGCCAGCAGCAGCGCGCCGATCAGCGCCGCGGCGGCGAAGAACGGCAGCGTCAGGGCCAGCGTGCGGGCCAGGTCCGCACCGCGGTTGGTGGCGTCGAGCGCCCCGCCGGCGCGCAGCGAGAAGATCGTCGCGTCACGGTCGCCCACCACGGTGGCCAGCTGCGGGCTGGTCGGCCGCAGCACCCGGGCCAGGTTGACCCGCAGCGTGGCGTTGCTGCCGTCGGCGTGGAACAGCGCGCGGTTGAGCGTCAGCGCGCCCTCGCGGTAGACGCGCTCGAACGGCGCACGGGCCACGGTGCGGTCGACGATCGTGCGCACCTCGCCGCTGGACGCCGCCGAGTCCGGCACCTCGGGGTCGATCTCGGCGAACAGCTCGGCGCTGACGGCGCGGCGGACGGCGTCGCGATGCAGTGCCGCGACGGCCTGGTCGGCGAAGGCCTGCTGATCGACCACGCGGCGATCGACCGACCAGCACAGGGCCGTCGCCACGACCAGGAGGCCGGCGACGCCCGCGAGGAGCGCGCTGAACGCGCGGCGAGCGGTCACCTCGTCGAAGGTAGTGACGCCTACCCTCGGTAGGTGTCTGCGACCGCCGATCTCGACGCGCGCCTGAGCGAGCTGACGCTGCGCGACGAGCACCGGCTGCGCGGGCGGGCGCAGCGCATCCGCCGCATCGAGGACGACGAGGCCCGCGGGGTCGAGCTGACCCAGCTGGCCGGCGAGATCGACAACGCGCAGGCCCGTGTCGCGCGCCGCGCGGCCGGGGTGCCCGCGACGATCGCCTATCCGCCCGAGCTGCCGGTCAGCCAGCGCCGCGACGAGCTGCTGGAGGCGATCCGCGATCACCAGGTCGTGGTCGTCGCGGGCGAGACGGGCAGCGGCAAGACGACGCAGCTGCCGAAGATCTGCCTGGAGCTCGGGCGCGGGGTGCGGGGGATGATCGCCCACACCCAGCCGCGGCGGATCGCCGCCCGCGCCGTGGCCGAGCGCATCGCCGACGAGCTGCAGGTGCCCTTGGGGGAGCAGGTCGGCTACGCCGTGCGTTTCAACGACCGTTCGCGGGATGACACGCTGCTGCGGCTGATGACCGACGGCCTGCTGCTGGCCGAGATCCAGCACGACCGCCTCCTGCGCCGCTACGACACGATCATCGTCGACGAGGCCCACGAGCGGTCGCTGAACATCGACTTCCTGCTCGGCTACGTCAAGGGGATCCTGCCCCAGCGGCCCGACCTCAAGCTGATCATCACCTCGGCGACGATCGACCCGCAGCGCTTCGCCGCGCACTTCGGCGCCGACGTCCCCGTGATCGAGGTCTCCGGGCGGACCTATCCGGTCGAGGTGCGCTACCAGCCCATGGAGCGCGAGGACGAGGACGACGTCGACCCGACCGACGCGATCGGCGAGGCCGTCGACCAGCTGCTGCGCCAGCGCCGCGGCGACGTGCTCGTGTTCCTGTCCGGCGAGCGCGAGATCCGCGACACCGCCGACGCGCTGCGCGGCCGCTTCGGCGCCGACCTGGAGATCCTGCCGCTCTACGCGCGCCTGTCCAGCGCCGAGCAGCAGCGCGTGTTCAAGAACTCCACGGGCCGCCGGGTGGTGCTGGCCACCAACGTGGCCGAGACGTCGCTGACCGTGCCCGGGATCCGCAGCGTCGTCGATCCCGGCACAGCGCGCATCAGCCGCTACAGCGCGCGGCTGAAGGTCCAGCGCCTGCCCATCGAACGCATCTCGCAGGCCTCAGCCGACCAGCGCAAGGGCCGCTGCGGGCGCGTCGCCGAGGGCGTCTGCATCCGCCTGTACGCCGAGGACGACTTCGCCGAGCGCCCGCGCTACACCGACCCCGAGGTGCTGCGCACCAACCTGGCCTCGGTGATCCTGCAGATGGCCGCCGTCGGGCTGGGGGACATCGCCAGGTTCCCGTTCCTCGACCCGCCCGACGCGCGCCAGATCCGCGACGGCGTCAACCTGCTGACCGAGCTGGGCGCGCTGGACGACGACCGGCTGACGCCCCTGGGCCGGCGCCTGGCCCAGCTGCCGGTCGATCCGCGCCTGGCCCGCATGGTCCTGGAGGCCAACCACCTGGGCTGCGCCGACGAGGTGATCGTGATCGCCGCCGCGCTGTCGATCCAGGACCCGCGCGAACGGCCCAGCGAGAAGCAGGCCCAGGCCGACCAGCTGCACGCGCGCTTCAAGGACGAGACGTCGGACTTCGTCGCCTACCTGAACCTGTGGCGCCACCTGCGCGCGCAGCAGGCCGAGCTGTCGGGCAACCAGTTCCGCAAGCGCTGCCAGGCCGAGTTCCTGCACTACCTGCGGGTGCGTGAGTGGCAGGACCTGGTCGGACAGCTGCGCGCCGCGGCCCGCGGTGCGGACGTGACGATCAACCGCGAGCCCGCCGAGCCGCCGCAGATCCACCAGGCGCTGCTGGCCGGCCTGCTCTCCCACATCGGCGTGCGCGACGAGCGCCGCCCGCGCGAGTACGTCGGCGCCCGCAACGCGCGGTTCGCGATCTTCCCTGGCTCCGGGCTGGCCAAGAAGCCGCCGGCCTGGGTGATGGTGGCCGAGCTGGTCGAGACGTCGCGCCTGTGGGGCCGGGTCGGCGCGCGCATCGACCCAGCCTGGGTCGAGCCGCTGGCCGGGCATCTGCTCAAGCGCCAGTACTCCGAGCCGCGCTGGGACCGCAAGCGCGCGGCGGTCGTGGCCACCGAGCGCGTGACGCTGTACGGCCTGCCGATCGTCGCCGGCCGCGGTGTGGCCTACGGGCGGATCGACCCGGAGCTGTCGCGCGACCTGTTCCTGCGCCGCGCGCTGGTCGAGGGCGACTGGGACACGCGCCACCACTTCGTGGCCGAGAACGAGGCGCTCGTCGAGGAGGTCCGCGCGATGGAGGAGAAGGCGCGCCGGCGCGACATCCTGGTCGACGACCAGGTGCTCTACGACTTCTACGCCCAACGGATCCCGGAGAAGGTCGTCTCGGGCGCGCACTTCGACCGCTGGTGGCGCGACGAGCGCAAGCGCGATCCCCAGCGCCTGACCTTCACCCGCGAGCTGTTGATCGCCCCGGCCGCCGCGGACGCGCTGGACGACGCGGGCCGCCCGCCGGTGTGGCGCCAGAGCGGCCACGAGCTGGCGCTGACCTACCGCTTCGAGCCGGGCAGCGCCCACGACGGGATCACCGTGCACGTGCCGCTGCGCCTACTGGGCGAGCTGCGGGCCACGGGCTTCGACTGGCTGGTGCCCGCGTTCCGCCCGGAGCTGGTCACCGAGCTGATCCGCTCGCTGCCCAAGGATCTGCGCCGCCAGCTCGTGCCGGTGCCCGACGTGGCCGCCGAGGTGGTGGCGGGCCTGCGCCCGCGCAGCGGTCCGATCGTCGAGCAGGTGGCCACGCTGCTGCACGAGCTGCGCCGCGTCCAGGTCAGCGCGGACGACTTCGACGTCGCCGGACTGCCCGACTTCCTGCGCATGACCTTCCGCGTCGAGGACGAGGACGGCACCGCGCTGGGCGAGGGGCAGGACCTGGCCGCCGTGCGCGCGGCGCTGCAGCCGCGGCTGCGGGCCGAGCTGGGCGCGGCCAGCGCCGGCCTGGAACGCGACGGCCTGACCGACTGGACGATCGGCGACCTGCCGCGCGAGATCGCGCTCCCGGGCACCGGCGGCGCGGTGAAGGCCTATCCCGCGCTCGTCGACCAGCGCGAGCGCGTCGGCGTGCGCGTGTTCGACGCCCCGGGCGTCCAGGCCGGTGCGATGTGGGCCGGCACCCGGCGACTGCTGCTGCTGACCTGCCCGTCGCCGCTGAAGTGGGTGCAGTCGCGCCTCAGCCCGGCCGCCCAGCTGAGCTTGGCCGCCGCGCCGCACGCCAACCTCGCCGCGCTGGTCGACGACGCCGCCAGCGCCGCGATCGACGAGCTGCTGGCCCAGGCCGGCGGGCCCGCCTGGGACGCGGCCGCCTTCGCCGCGCTGCGCGACCGCGTGGCCGGGCAGCTGGCCGAAGCGACCGCGCGCATCGTGGCCGACGCGGTCGCCGTCCTCGACGCCCGCCGGGCCGCCGACCGCGCGCTGGAGGACACGCCGCTGACCACGCCGCAGGAGGCGCGCCTCGACGTGGCCACGCAGCTCGGCCGGCTGGTCTATCCGGGGTTCATCGCGGCCACCGGCGCGGCTCGTCTGCCGGATCTCGTGCGCTACCTGCAGGGCGCGGCGCGCCGGCTGGAACGGCTGCCCACCCAGCCGGGCACCGACGTCGATCGGATGCGCTCGGTCAACGAGCTGGAGGCGCTCTATCGCGCCCGGCGAGAGGGCTGGCCCAAGGACCGCCCGCTGCCCGCCACGTTGCGCGAGGTCCCCTGGATGTTGGAGGAGCTGCGCCTCAGCCACTTCGCCCAGGGCGTCGGGGTCAAGGGCCCGGTCTCCGCCAAGCGCATCCGCCAGGCCATAGGATCGCCCGCATGAGCCTGCTGAAGACCGCGCCCCAGGTCGTGGGCACGGCCACGCTGCTGATCGGCGCCGCCCTCGCCGTCCGGCCCCAGCTGGCCACGGGGCCACTGCACCTGGAAGGCCAGGAGACCGCGATCCGGGCCATCGGCCTGTCGGATCTCGTGGTCGCCGGCGGGCTGCTGCGCAGCCGCCCCGCCTGGCCCTGGATGACCGCGCGCGCCGCGCTGAACCTCGGGCTGATCGCCTACTTCGAGGCGGCGCCCGGCCTGTCGCCCACGCTGCGCGCCGCCGGCCGCAAGACGTTCGCGGTGCTCACGGTGATCGACGGCGGGACCGCCGCGGCGCTGCGGACCATCGAAGCGTCCGACTCTCACTAGCGGCGCCTGCCGCGCGCAGGGCACGACAGCCGGTCGAGTGGCATGTTCCCGCCGCTCAGCGGCGGGAACATGCCACTCGGCCCACTAGACGCTGAGCGGCACCGGCGCGTCGAGCGCGGCCGGCATCAGCGCGAAGGCGACGGCGCCGTGGCGCACCCGGACGGCGGCGCCCGGCTCGAACACGGTGTTGTCGACCGCGTCGGCGGGCGGGCGCAGGCCGAACAGCCGATGGCCGACGCGTGAGCCGTGCTGGCGCAGCGCGCGGGTGGCGTCGCGCTGGCTCAGGCGCCAGCCGGCGGCCTCGAGGCGCGCACCATGCCACAGCTCCCAGCGCCAGCGACGAAATGGCAGACGACCGGGCGGGAGCTCGTAGAGCCGGTAGCTGAAGGAAAGGCCCTCGACAACGGGCATCCCGACGCAGCGTAGAGGAAGCAGGTGTCGGAGGTTTCGTGGACCGGGCGCTGGGCAGGCGGGGGCCATGAAGGCCCTCACCTATCACGGTCAACGCGACGTCCGCATCGACACGGTCCCCGACCCGACCATCCAGCAGCCGGACGACATCATCGTCCGCATCACCTCCAGCGGGATCTGCGGCTCCGATCTGCACCTGTACGAGGTGATGGGCCCGTTCCTGGACGCGGGCGACATCCTCGGCCACGAGCCGATGGGCATCGTCGAGGAGGTGGGCAGCGCGGTCACCACGTTGGCGGTCGGCGACCGCGTCGTGATCCCGTTCAACATCTCCTGCGGCACCTGCCACATGTGCGGCACCGGGCTGCACTCCCAGTGCGAGACGACGCAGGTGCACGAGTACGGCACCGGCGCTTCGCTGTTCGGCTACACCAAGCTGTACGGCCAGGTGCCCGGCGGTCAGGCCGAGCTCCTGCGGGTGCCGTTCGGCGACACGCTGCCGATCAAGGTGCCGCACGGCCCGCCGGACGACCGCTTCGTCTACCTCTCCGACGTGCTGCCGACCGCCTGGCAGGGCGTCGAGTACGCCGCGGTGCCCGACGGCGGCACGCTGTGCATCCTGGGCCTGGGTCCGATCGGCGAGATGGCCGCGCGCGTCGCCGTCCATCGGGGCATCCGCGTCATCGGCGTCGATCTGGTGTCCGAGCGCTTGCAGCGCGCGGCCTCACGGGGCGTCGAGACGCTCGACCTGCAGCAGTACGACGGCGACCTGGCCGACCACATCCGCGAGCTGACCGACGGGCGCGGGCCGGACTCGGTGATCGACGCGGTCGGCATGGAGGCGCACGGCGCGCCCGCCGCCGGCATCGCCCAGAAGCTCACCGGCCTGCTGCCCGACGCGCTGGCCCGGCCGCTGATGGAGAACGTGGGCGTCGACAAGCTCACGGCGCTGCTCAGCGCCGTCGACATCGTCCGCCGCGGCGGCACGATCTCGATCAGCGGGGTCTACGGCGGCGCGGCCGACCCACTGCCGATGCTGCAGATCTTCGACAAGCAACTGCAGCTGCGCATGGGCCAGGCCAACGTCAAGCGCTGGGTCGACGACATCCTCCCGCTGCTGACCGACGAGGACCCGCTGGGCGTCGACGACTTCGCCACCCACCACATCTCACTGGACGAGGCGCCCGACGCCTACGCGACGTTCCAGAAGAAGGAGGACGGCGCGATCAAGTACCTCATCCAGCCCTGACGACGACGCGTTCGCCGTCGGCCTGCACCACGTCGCCGGCGTGCAGCTGGCGCCCGCGGCGGGCCTCAGGCTCGCCGTTGACCAGGACGTCGCCCTGGGCCAGCAGGTCCTTGGCGTCGGTGCCCGAATCGGCGATGCCGGCCAGCTTGAGCAGCTGGCCGAGGCGGATCATGTCCCCGCGGATGGGGATCTCGCGGGCGTCGCTCACGCGGCGGCGGTCTGCTGGCTGCGCGGGTGGATCGGCCCGTCGCCCTCGGCCAGACGGCCGCCGCGACGGCCGGCGCGCAGCGCGAGGATCTCGCCCAGCACCGCGATCGCGGTCTCGCCGGGCGTGCGGGCGCCCAGGTCCAGGCCGCAGGGGGAGCTGATGCGGGCCAGTGCGGCGTCGCTGATGCCCAGGGCGCGCAGGCGCTCCTCGCGGTCGGCGTGCGTGCGCCGCGAGCCGAGCGCGCCGATGTAGCCGGCGTCGGAGTCCAGCGCGGCCAGGAGCGCGGGCTCGTCGAACTTCGGGTCGTGCGTGAACACCAGCACGGCGTCGCGGGGGCCGAGCTCGACGCCGGCCAGGTACTCCTGGGGCCAGGAGACGACGACCTCCGCATGGGCCGAGAACCGCGGGCTCTGCGCGAAGGCGCGCCGCGCGTCGACGATCGTCACGCGGTAGCCGATCTCGCTGGCCATGTTGGCCACGGCGGCGCTGAAGTCGATCGCGCCGAAGACGATCATCCGCGGCGGCGTCGCGAAGGCGTGGATGGCCACCCGCAGCTCGGCGCCGATCGTCTCGCCGCCGGTGCCGTAGCGCCGGACCATCGAGCGGCCCTCGTCGAGGTAGCCGCGCGCCTCGCGGGTGACGTTGGCGTCCAGCAGCGGCGTGTAGCCCAGCGTGCCCAGCGCGCCGTCGGGGCGCACGGCCAGGCGCGCGCCCGCGGTCGGGCCGTCGAGCATCGTGGCCAGCGCGACCGGGCGGCCGGCCTCGACGTCGGCCAGCACCAGCGCCCAGGGCTGCGCGTCGACCACCTCGCTGACGAACACGCGCACGGTGCCGCCGCACATCAGGCCCACGTCGGCGGCCTGCTGATCGCTGATCCCGTAGGCGGCCACGCGCGGCGGCGCTCCGGCCAGGATGCCCATCGCCTCCTCGACCAGCGCACCCTCGACGCAGCCGCCGGTGACCGAGCCCTCGATGTGGCCCTGGTCGTCGACGAGCATCTGCGCGCCGGGGTCCAGCGGCGCCGAGCCGAGCGTCTCCACCAGCGTGCAGGCGACCACGCGGCGGCCCTCGGAGAGCCAACGCACCGCGGTCTGGATCGAGGCGACGTCCATGCGCAAACGGTACCGGCCCGGAGATCCCACGGGGGCCCGCCTCCGGCAGGCGCGTCGTCGCCCGGCGGCGCAAACGCCACTTGGCCGTCGGCACCCCTAGGTTCTAGGGAACGAATGAGCAGCGACACCCCCAGTGACACCCCCACCACCTTCGCCGATCTCGGGCTGCGCCCCGAGCTTCTGGGCGCCCTCAGCGAGCTCGGCTACGAGGAGCCCACGCCGATCCAGCGCGAGGCGATGGGACCGCTGCTGGAGGGTCGGGACCTACTGGGTCAGGCCGCCACGGGCACCGGCAAGACGGCCGCGTTCGCGCTGCCGCTGCTGCAGCGCCTGGAGCCGGGGCAGCGCGGGCCGGCCCCGTCCGCGCTGATCGTCGTGCCCACCCGCGAGCTCGCGGTGCAGGTCTCCGAGGCCGTCCACCGCTACGGCCGCGCCCTGGGCGCTCGCGTCCTGCCGATCTACGGCGGCCAGCCGTTCTCGCGCCAGCTGCGCGCGCTCGAGCGGGGCGTCGACGTCGTCGTGGCCACGCCCGGCCGCGCGCTGGACCACATCGGCCGGCGCGCGCTGGCCATCGATCGCCTGTCGGTCGTCGTGCTCGACGAGGCCGACGAGATGCTCGACATGGGCTTCGCGGAGGACATCGAGGCGATCCTCGACGGCACCCCCAAGACGCGCCAGACCGTGCTGTTCTCGGCCACGATGCCGTCGCGCATCGAGAACATCGCGCGCAAGCACCAGCGCGATCCGGTGCGCATCGAGATGGGCCGCGACTCGACGCCGCCCGGCGAGGCGCCGCTGGTGCGCCAGAGCGCCTACGTCGTCTCGCGGGCCCACAAGTCGGCCGCGCTGGGTCGCGTGCTCGACGTCGAGCAGCCCGAGGCGGCGATCGTCTTCTGCCGCACCCGCGACAACGTCGACCAGCTGACCGAGACGCTCAACGGGCGTGGCTACCGGGCCGAGGCGCTGCACGGCGGCATGGACCAGACCCAGCGCGACCGCGTGATGGGCCGCCTGCGCGCGGGCACGACCGACCTGCTCGTGGCCACCGACGTCGCCGCCCGCGGCCTGGACGTCGATCAGCTCACCCACGTCATCAACTACGACCTGCCCTCGGCCGCCGAGGCCTACGTGCACCGCATCGGCCGCGTCGGGCGCGCCGGGCGCGAGGGCGTGGCGATCACGCTGGCCGAGCCGCGCGAGCACCGCATGCTCAAGACGATCGAGCGCCTCACCGGGCAGAAGATCGAGGTCGAGAAGGTCCCGACCGTCGCGGACCTGCGCTCGCGTCGCCTCGAGCTGACCCGGGCGGCGCTCCAGGAGAGCCTGACCGAGGACAACCTGGACTCCTTCCGCGTCGTCGTGGAGACCCTGGCCGACGAGTTCGACGTGATGGACATCGCCGCGGCGGCGGTCAAGCTGGCCCACGAGACGGTGCGCGGGGGCGAGGACGACGACGAGCCCGAGATCCCGCAGGTGGAGCTGCGTCCCGAGCGCGAGGGCCGCGGTTCGGCCGGTGGCGGAGGCGCGAAGAAGCGCCCGCCGCGCGGCGCCGCCCAGGGCATGACGCGCCTGTTCGTCGGCGTCGGCCACAGCGCTGGCATCCGGCCGCAGGATCTGGTCGGCGCGATCACGGGGGAGACCGAGCTGAGCGGAGCGGACATCGGCTCCATCCAGATCACCCACCGCTTCTCGCTTGTCGAGGTGCCCGAGGCGCAGGCCGACACGGTCATCACCGCGCTGAAGGGCACGCACCTCAAGGGCCGCCACCCGACCATCCGCCGCGAACGCTTCTAGTCCGTCGGTCCGGCTCACGCCGGACCCCGGAGTAGCGTTCTTGGCGGCATGGACCTGCGCTACACCCTCTTCGGCACGGCGATCGGCCCGGTCGGGCTCGTGTGGGGCCCCCGCGGCCTGGTCGGCGTGCAACTGCCCGAGGCCGGCGTGCGCGAGACGCGCGATCGCCTGACCCGCCGCTTCCCCGACGCCGTCGACACGCAGCCCCCGACCGATCCGGCGATCCTCGACGCGATCGCGGCGATCGGCGAGCTGCTGGACGGCGGCGACCGCGACCTGACCGACGTGGTCGTCGATCTCGAGCGCGTGCCGGCGTTCAACCGCCGCGTCTACGAGCTCGTGCGGGCGATCCCGCCGGGCCGCACGCGGACCTACGGCGACGTGGCCGCCGAGCTGGGCGAGCCGGGCGCCGCCCAGGCGGTCGGCCAGGCGATGGGCCACAACCCGGTCCCGATCGTCGTGCCCTGCCACCGCGTCGTCGCCGCGGGCGGCCGACTGGGCGGCTTCAGCGCCCGCGGCGGCAACACGACCAAGCGGCGGATGCTGGAGATCGAGGGCGCCGGTGCCGCCGGCGACGCCGCCGACGAGCTCACCCTGTTCTCGTCAGCAGCTGCTCCAGCAGCCGGTCGGTGAGCGCGCGGCGCAAGGCCGCGATCCGACGCCGGGCGTCAGACCAGCGGGGGGTCCTGCTGGTCGGCCGTGTCGGGCTGGATCTGCTCGTCGCCGGGCTTGTTGGGGAGGCGGATCCAGTGGGTGATGCGGCCCTTCTCGATGACGAACCCGGTGCGCGCGACCGCCCCGGTGCCGTCGCAGGTCGCGCCGACCCGGTCGGACAGGCGGAACACGCCGACGGTCAGGCCCTTCTGCTTCTCGGTGCGCAGCAGGACCGCGCCGCAGGGCAGCATCTCGTTGAACGCCTTGGTCTTCTCCGGGGTGTCCAGCTTCAGGAACGGCTCGCCGGGCTGGATCTGCGCGATCGACGGGACCGAGAACATGCCCGCGGCGCCGTCGACGTCGCCGTGGCGCAGCGTGTCGGCCCACAGGCGGATGACCTGCTCGTCGGTGGCGTTGGCCGGCGCGGGCTTGGTGTTGTGCGGCACCGTGCTGGGCACGGTCACGACGGACATGCCGGTGCTGGTCGGCTCAGACTTGGAGCCGCCGCCGCAGGCCACGAGGGTGATCGCGGTCAACAGCAGCGCGGCGCAGGCGGCAATCGGGCGCATGACCACTATGCGCCGCCCGTCGCGTCGCGGATCAACGGCGACGGCTCGGACGCCCGCCGCACGGCCAGCGACAGCGCCTCGCCGCCGATGCGCCGCTCGAATCCGCGGACGGTCGGCCACAGCACGCTGAGCGCGAACCGGGCCCGCGTGTCGACCGCTGCCACGCGGGCCTCGCTGATCAGCGCGCTGCCCTGCGCGCAGGGCTCCACCCAGTGCGCGAACAGCACCCGCGCGGTCCCCGGCTCGTCCCAGGCCAGGAACTCCCCCGGCCCGTGCAGTCTGGGATAGTCGCGCCGCAGCGTCCAGATGCGCCCGCACAGCCCGGACACCGAGTGCAGCGGGCCCTCGTCGAGCACGAGGAACGGCTCGCGCGCGAACAGCTCGCGGAACGTCTCGTGCGGCGGCGTGTCGGGAATCCGCCAGCCGATCAGCCGACCCAGGGTGCGGGTCTCGTCCAGGCGGATCGCCCGCGCGGCCGCCCACAGCGTCTGCGGCGCCACCGGTGCCTCACGGCGGTGGCGCGTGCGGATGACCGGGTCGGCCAGCCAGTCGTCGAGCTGCCGGTCTGCCGCGATCAGGAGAAGAAGCGCCTCGGGTTGTCGATCAGCATGGTGTCCAGCTGCTCCTGCGTGACCCCGGCGGCCAGGAGCTGCGGCAGGATCTTGTCACGGATGTGCAGGTAGTCGGGACGCTCGTCGGCGAACGGCGGATTGTGGTGCATGAAGTCGAAGAAGCAGGCGGCGTCGTGGCCCAGCTGGATCTGCGGTGCGTAGCCCTCGGCCACCAGCGCCGCCAGCGTGCGCACGCGGTCGGCGTCGGGGTTGAAGTGCTCGATCTGGAAGCGGTCGCAGCCCAGCCACACGCCCTGGTCGGCCAGCGCCCGCAGGTAGTCGAGGTCGTTGCTGTCGCCCGCGTGGGCGATGACGATCTTGTCGGCCGTCACGCCGAGCTCCAGCAGGCGCTGGAGCACCGGGAGCCCGCCGCGGGTCGGCGCGCTGGTGTGCACCATCAGCGGCACGCCGGTCTGGACCTGCGCGGCCGCCACCGTGGCCAGGATCCGGGGCACGTCGCCGATCATGCCCTCCTTCTCGACCGCCGCCTTGAGGAACCCGGGCTTCACGCCGGTGTCGTTGATCCCTTCGCGGATCTCGCGCACGAACAGCTCGACGATCTGCTCGTCGGAGCGGTAGGCCAGGAAGCTGGGGAGCTCGAGGAAGCCGTAGAAGCCGCCGCACACGACGATGTTCAGGTCGGGCACCTGCGCGTTGATGCGCTGGATGCGTGGGATCGAGCGGCCCAGGCCGGGAGCGGTCGGGTCCAGGATCGTGTCGATCCCGCCCTCCCGGGCCCGGCGCAGCTTGGCCACGGCGTCGGCGACGCCGGACTCCTCCTCCCAGTACGGCTCGCCCCACGCGCGGCCGTAGTTCTCGAACATCTCCTGCTGGAGGATCACCACGTGCTCGTGCATGAGCGTGGTGCCCAGGTCGGCCACGTCGACAGGGCCCTGAACGGTCTCGACGGTCGGCATCAGTTCTCCCGGCGGACGGGATCGGACCCGTCCCAGTCGATGGATGAGCGCTGGATCTCGGCGTACCGGGCGGCCTGGGCCTCGGTGTGCTCGACGAGCTCGAGCAGCCCCGGCAGGGTCGAGTTCGGATCGAGGTACATCACGCGCGAGCCGGAGGGCAGCTCGTCGTAGAACGCCTCGGTCCACCCGGTGGCCTGCAGCCGGTGCACCTCGGCGTCGAAGTCGTGGCTGAACCGGGCCCAGTGGTGGAAGCCGTAGGTGCGCGGTCCGTCGCCGGGGTGGTAGACCGACGGGGTGTCGTCGTGCTGGGCGATCAGCTCGATCATCGTCGGGCCCGAGTAGGCCCGGGCCAGGCTGAACAGCGGCGCGGTCGGCCGACCGAGGTAGCGCCCGGCGGGCGGGGTGAACCGGCTGCGCAGATGCCACGGCCCGACGCCCAGACGGGCGGTGAACTCGGCCATCGCCGCGTCGATGTCGGCGACGACGTAGGCGTACTGGACCAGCGTCATCGCGAGGCCTGCACGAGCGCCTCGGGGTAGAACGTGTAGTGCTCCAGCGAGCCGCGCAGCCGCTCGCGGGCGACCGCCAGGTCGAGCACCGCGGGGACGCCGCGCTGGTTGGCCTCCAGCGCACGGGCGATCGCCGCGTCGACGTCCTGCGCGCGCTCGACACGCTCGCCGTGGCAGCCGCAGGCGCGAGCGAGCGCCGCGAAGTCGGGCTGCAGCGTGAACTCGGTGCCCAGGATCCGGTCGTCGAAGCGGTGCTGCTGGATGTCGCGGATGGAGCCCAGCGCCTCGTCGTCGAGCACCACCCAGGTCACGCCCAGCCCGTACTCGGCCGCCACCGGCAGCGCGGCCAGCGCCATCTGGAAGGACCCGTCGCCCACGAAGCACACCGCGGGACGGTCGGGATGCACGACGCGCGCGGCGGGCAGCGCGTTGGCCACGAACCCCATCCCGTAGAAGCTGGACGGGACGATCGTCGTGCGCGGCCCGTACACCTGGCAGTAGGGCTGGGCGCCGGCGATGTGCTGGGCCAGGCAGCCGACGTCGAAGGCCACGGTCGTCTCGCGGGGGAAGGCGGCCCGCACGCGCTCGATCGGCCACAGCGGGTGCATCGGCGTGCGGTCCTCGCGGGCCAGCTCGGCGCCCTCGGCCACCAGCTCGGCCAGCTCGTCGGCGATCGCCTGCGTGCGCGGCTGCTGCGCCCACGCGCCGGGCGCCAGCACGGCGCCGCGCTGCGCCAGCGCGGGCAGCAGCGCGTCCAGGAAGCGGCCGATGTCGCCGGCCACCGCGATCTGCGCCGGCACGCTGCGACCCAGCTCGGCGGGATCGATGTCGACCTGGATGTAGGTCGCCTCCGGCGGCGGCACCGTGCCCGCCCGCCAGCTCGTCTCCATCTCCTCGAAGCGCGTGCCCAGCCCGAGCACGACGTCGGCCTCGAGCAGCACGCGCTTGGACAGCCGCGTGCGATGCGCGCCCAGCCCGCCGGCCGACAGCGGGTGGTCGTCGGGGATGGCGCCGCGGCCCGACAGGCTGGTCAGCACCGGTGCGGCCAGCGCCTCGGCCACCGCGCGCACGCCGTCCCAGGCCGCCGCGGCGAGCACGCCGCCGCCGGCGATGAGGATCGGCTGGCGGGCGCCGGCCAGCGCGTCGGCCGCGGCGCTCACCGCGTCGGGATCGGGTGCGGGGCGGGCCGGGCGACCCACCGGCAGGTACGGGCGCTCCTCGATCTCGCTGTCGAGCACGTCGCGCGGCAGATCCACCAGCACGGGACCGGGGCGGCCGCTGCGGGCCACCGCGAACGCGCGGCGCAGCACGTCGACGACGAGATCGGCTCGATCCACGCGCACCGCCCACTTCGTCACCGGCGCGAAGATGCGGTCGGTGTCGACCTCCTGGGAGGCGCCGCGTTGGGCGGTGGCGGTGGCGCCGCGCCCGGCCAGGATGAGCATCGGCAGGCAGCCGACGAAGGCCTCGGCCACGCCGGTCAGCAGGTTCGTCACGCCGGGCCCGGCGGTGACCAGGCAGACGCCCGGCTCGCCGGTCAGCTGGGCGTGCGCCGCGGCCATCGAGGCCGCCGTCTGCTCGTGACGAACGAGGATGTGGTCGATCTGCGGCGTGTCGTAGAGCGCGTCGTAGATCGACAGCACGTGGCCGCCGGGCAGCCCGAAGACGTGGCGGACGCCTTCGGCCGCGAGCACGTCGACGATGGCCTGACCAGCGGTGATCCCCACGACCTCTCCTCCGTTCGGATGTCAAACAGTCAAACAGAAAGCGGGGAGGCGTACCATCCCCGCCGCGATGGATCAGCGCGTGGCGATCGTGACCGGTGGAGCCGGTGGTCTGGGGCGGGCGATGAGCGCCCGGCTGGCCGCCGACGGGCTGCAGGTGGTGCGCGCGGATCTGGTCGAGGGCGAGCGCGTCGACGTCACCGATCCGGGCTCCGCGCAGGCGCTGGCCGACCGCGTGCTGGAGCGCTTCGGGCGCATCGACGTGCTGGTCAACAACGCCGGCATCGCCGGCCCCACGGCCGACGCGGTCGACTACCCGCCCGACGCCTTCGCCCGGGTGATCGCGGTCAACCTGATCGGCACCTTCCACGTCACCCGCGCCTGCCTGCCCGCGATGGTCGCCGCCGGGTGGGGGCGGATCGTCAACATCGCCTCGATCGCCGGCAAGGACGGCAACCCAGGCATGTCGGCCTACTCGGCCTCCAAGGCGGGTGTGATCGGCTTCACGAAGTCGGTGGCCAAGGAGAACGCGCAGACCGGGGTGCTGGTCAACTGCCTGGTGCCGGGCGTGATCGACGCGGGCCTGACCACCCACACGGCGACACCGCAGGAGCGCCAACTGTTCGCGTCGCGTGTGCCGATGGGGCGCATGGGGCACCCCGAAGAACTGGCCGAGCTGGCCTCGTGGCTGTGCTCGGAGCGCTGCTCGTTCTCGACCGGCGCCACCTACGACCTGTCGGGCGGAAGGGCGGTCTATTGATGGGAATCGTGTCCACGCTGCGGATGTACGGGCGGCGCCGGCCGAAGAAGCTCGCTGCGGCGGGCGATCTGTACGCCCACCAGGTGACGCTGCTGGAGGGCGGCACGCTGGACCTGGAGACGTTGCGGGGCCATCCGACGCTGCTGGTCAACACGGCGAGCAAGTGCGGGTTCACGCCCCAGTACGCGGGCCTGCAGGAGCTGTATGAGACCTACCGCGAGCGCGGGTTGCAGGTGCTGGGCACGCCGTCGGGCGACTTCGCCGAGCAGGAGCTGGCCGAGGCCGCGGAGATCGGCGAGTTCTGCCAGCGCAACTACGGCGTCAGCTTCCCGCTGACCGAGAAGCTGTCGGTACGCGCCGAGCCGGCGCCGCTGTGGGAGGACCTGGCCCGCCAGCCCGGCTCCGGCCCGCCGTCCTGGAACTTCACGAAGTACCTGATCGGCGCCGACGGCAAGCTGATCGACCACTGGGGCCCGACCACGACGCCGACCAGCGACAAGATCACCAGCGCCGTCGAGCAGGCGCTCGGGGCGTAGGCCGGTGGCGTACCTCGTCGTGTTCGTCGCGGATCGGGCCGCGGACGATCACGCCGACGCGCTGCGCGAGCTGGCCCGGGCGGTGCCGGGTGCCGGGTTCTTCGACGACCCGGCCGGCGGGGACGAGCGCACCGTGGGCGCCTACGCGCGGGTCGAGGGGCTCGACGACGCGCTGGCCCAGGCGCTGATCGGTCACGTGGGCGAGCTGTCGGCCCGGCTGGGCCTGCGCATCGAGGTGCAGTTCGAGGAGCGGATCCTCGGCCACCTGCACGGCGGCGAGCCCGACGCCGCGCTGCTGCGGTCGCTCAGGCCGTGACGGCGGTGTCGCCCGCGCTGGCCACCAGCCAGGGCGCCGTCTCGTCGCCGTCGAGCGTGAACGTCCAACGCTCGGTCCACGAGGTCTCGCTGTCGCGCGACCCGGAGACGATCGCGACCGTGTCGCGGTTCTCCAGGTAGCGGCGGCCCGAGAGCGACAGCTCGACGGTCATCCGCGCCGGCTGCGTGGACCCGTCCAGCTGCACGAGCGTCATCGCCTTGACCTGCGGCCCGCGGACCACGCGGCGGACCGCGTCGTCGCCGGTCGGGTACAGCAGCTGGGTGATCGCCGCCGGGCGCGCGACCCGCTGCAGCGCGTCATCGGGGCCGTCGACCGCCTCGGCCCAGGCGGCCACGGCGCGCTTGGCGCTGGTCTCCAGCACGTCGGGCGCGAAGCGACCGTCGACCAGGCTCAGGTCCAGCGCGGCCTTGCGCCCGTCGTGGGCGTAGTCGAGGTCGACCAGCGAGGCCACGTCGGCCGGGCTGCCGACCGCGTCGGCCGCGGCGCCCTCAAGCACCGCGTCCTCGTGCAGGCGCTGGTCGCTCCAGGGCGAGGCGACGAGCTCGGAGTCGAGGTTGTGGGCGCCCTCGCCGAACTGCTCGATCGACAGCAGGCGCCAGTGCCCGTCGCGCTTGGTCAGCGTCCAGTACTCGCGCAGCGACGTCGTCGTGCTGGTCGAGTCGTTGCGCTTGATGCGGTTGCCGTTGGCGTCCTCGACGTAGTCCAGCAGCGTGGCCTGGATCAGCACGCAGACGCGGTCGTCGACGTCGTCGGCCCGGTTGACCAGGCCGACGTAGTGCACCTCGGGCGTGCCCTGGATCTGCACGCGGTTGTGCCAGCCGCGCGAGGAGAAGTCGTCCAGCCGGCGCTCCCACTCGACGCACAGGTCGGGCGAGCACAGCTTGTGCAGCCGCTTGCGGTCGTCCTTGGACCAGGCGTCCTGGATCTGCTGGAACAGCTGCGTCGCGTCGGTCGTGACCTTCTCGACCGCGAACGCGGCGTCGTCCTGGGCGGCCTCGGCCGCGGCCAGCTGCACGTGGCGGATGCGCGCGTCGCGCTTGCGCCGCCAGCGCCGGGCCTGGATCGCGCTGAACGCGGCGAAGAGCAGCACGACGATGACGATCAGGAGGATCGCCACGGGCGAGATGCTGCCGCCGCCCGCGCCGCCGCCGCTGAACCCGCCGCCGCCACCGCCGCCACCACCCCCGCCGCCGAAGCCCGAGGAGCCGCCGCCGGCCGCGGCCAGGGCGGATGGGGCGGTGACGAGCAGGAGCGTGGTGACCAGCAGAGCGACGCGCGACATGCCCTCAGCCTGCCACGCCGGGCGCGTTCGTTCCACCGCGAGCGCGCAACAGGCGCCAGCAGATCTCTCCGATGGCCAGGCCGACGACGATGCCCAGGGTGCTGTTGGCCACGCGATCGAGCGCCACGTCGTCGCCCTGGAAGTCGACCGCGCTGATCATGAACAGCACGGTCGGGGTGAGCAGCACGACGAGCCAGAAGTAGCTGCGGTGGTCCAGCGCGTACAGGCCGAAGGCCGAGATCGCCGCGCAGGTCAGCAGCAGCCACTGGGCGTCGAAGGCCAGCGTGATGATCAGGATCACCGCGGCACCGCCGAGCGTGCCCGCGGCCCGCTGGATCACGCGCACGTTCGTCGCGCGCTCCTCGGGCTGCAGGATGGCCAGCGTGGTCAACGGGATCCAGTAGCCGTGATCGAGATCGAACGCGCGGTAGATCAGCGTGCCCAGCGTCACGGCGAGCGACAGGCGAACGGCGTGGCCGCGCAGGTCGCGATCGTGGCGCAGCGCGTGCAGGAAGGCGCGCAGGGCGGCGGAGCCGGTGGGGGGCGCAGCGTCGCCGCGGCGCGCGAGGACCATCAGCGCCAGCGCCGGACCGGCCCCCGCGGCGTACAGCCACAGCTGGTGCAGCGTGTCGCCAGGATCGCCCGGCAGCCCGGACAGGATCACGAACACCGCGGCGGTGGCGAAGCCGAGCAGCGCGCCGACGCGGCCGTTGGCCCGCCAGAACGCCCACACCGCGACCCACACGAGCGTGCCCAGCAGCAGCGTCCAGGTGCGGTCCTCCAGCAGCTGGGACAGCGTGATCGCCGCGCAGCCGCCGAGCGCGCCGGCGATGCCCCACCACAGGCGCGCGCGCAGCCCGGCGCGCGGGACGACCAGCGCCGTGTTCAGGCCGCCGATCGCCGCCGTGAAGCCCGCGGCCGGGTCGCCGACCGCGACGCCCACGGCGAGCGGGCCGACCGCGCAGACCGCGCCGGCCAGCCCGGAGGCCCAGTCCAGGCCCTCCTCCTCGACGCGGAAGGCGTCGCGGGTGATGTCCGCGATCGCGCCCATCGAGCGGGGCATGTTCGCTGATCTACGATCGTCGGGGTGGCGGTGTACGTCGACAGAGCGGTGATTCCCTGGCGCGGCCGCCTGTGGGCGCACCTGCTCGCCTCCGACCTCGACGAGCTGCACGCGCTGGCCGCCGCGATCGGCCTGCGCCGGGCCTGGTTCCAGGACGCGCGTCGCTTCCCGCACTACGACGTGACCCCGGAGTACCGCGAGCTGGCGCTGTCCGCGGGCGCGGTGGCCATCCTCGACCGCCGCGTTCCCGACGACGTCCTGATGAAGCGGCCCGACGGGTCCTACGTCCCGCGTGCGCAGGTGCTGGCCGAGCGCGCCGCCGCCCGAGATCTGCACCGAACCCGCACAACTTCCTGACCTGTCCTGCACCGGTGGGCGCTTAGCATCGCCGTCGTGAGCGCCAGGACCATCGTGGTGATCGAGGACGAGGCAGCGATCGCGGCATCGATCGCGGCGCGGCTGCGCTCGGAGGGCTACCGCGTCGAGGTGGCCGGCGACGGTCCCGCGGGCGTCGAGCTGTGCCGCCGCGCCGCGCCGGACCTGGTCGTCCTGGACTGGATGCTCCCGGGCTTCGACGGCCTGGAGGTCTGTCGCCGCGTCCAGGCCGACGGACCGGTCGCGGTGCTGTTCCTGACCGCGCGCGACGCCGAGGCCGACGTCCTCGTCGGCCTGGGCATCGGGGCCGACGACTACCTGACCAAGCCGTTCAGCCCACGCGAGCTGGTCGCGCGGGTCCAGGCGATCCTGCGCCGCACCGCCCGCGCCGTGGGCGATGACGCACCCGCGCGCATCGAGCTCGGCGCCCTGGTCGTCGACCTGGAGGCCCGCCGCGCGGTGCGCGACGGCGCGGAGATCCGCCTGACGCCCACCGAGCTGGACCTGCTCGCCGCCCTGGCCGCCCGGCCCGGACGCGCGTTCTCGCGCGACGAGCTGCTGCACCAGGTGTGGGACTGGCGCGCCGGTGGATCGACGCGGACCGTCGACTCGCATGTCGCCGCGCTGCGGCGCAAGCTCGGCGCCACCGTGGTGCGCACGGTCCAGGGGCACGGTTACGCGTTGGGAGACCCGTCGTGAACCCGCTGGACCGGATCGCGTCGATCAAGCTGAAGCTGGGCCTGGTGATCGTGCTGGCCATCGTGGTCACGCTGGCCACGCTGGTCGTCGCGTCCGACCTGGGCCTGCGCCAGCGCTGGGCGGCGCTGGTCGCGCTGGTCGCGGCGCTGATCGCCGTCCAGCTCGTGGCCCGCGGCCTGACCGCGCCGCTGCGGGCCATGGCCCGGGCCGCCGAGGCGATGGCCCGGGGCGAGCACGGCCAGCGCGTCGAGGCCTCCGGGATCGACGAGGTCGCCCAGCTGGCCGGCGCCTTCAACCGCATGTCCGCCGAGCTTGATCAGGTCGACCGCTCGCGCCGCGACTTCGTGGCCGACGCCGCCCACGAGCTGCGCACGCCGATCAGCGCGCTGCGGGCCCAGCTGGAGAACGCGGTCGACGGCGTCGAACCCGTCGATCCGCGCGCGCTGCTGGCCCAGGTCGAGCGCCTCGGGCGCCTGAGCGACCAGCTCCTGGACCTGTCCCGGCTGGAGGCCGGCGGAACCGCGCTGCACCCGCGCACGTTCGCGGTGGCCGAGCTGGTCGACGGCCACGGCGTGCCCGTCGAGCTGCCGCCCGGGCTGCAGGCGCGTGGCGATCCCGACCGCTTGGCCCAGGTGGTCACCAACCTGGTCGACAACGCCCGCCGCCACGGCGGCGGGGCGCCCGTGACCGTCCGCGCTCGCGCGCGGCCGCGCGGTGGTCTGCGGCTGGAGGTCGAGGACGAAGGCCCTGGTCTCTCCGAGCAGGAGGCCGAGCGGCTGTTCGACCGCTTCGCCCGGGCCGACCGCTCGCGGTCGACCGCCGGCTTCGGCCTGGGACTGGCCATCGCCCGCTCGATCGTCGAGCTGCACGGCGGCTCGATCCGCGCCGAGCCGGCGCACCCGCACGGCTGCCGCATGGTCGTCGAGCTCCCCTGAGCTGACGCCCGCCGTACCGCACGTCTCATTCACCCGAACCCGGGAGGTTCCCGCATGTCCCGTTCTGCCCTGGCCTGCGTGGCCGGCGCCGCGCTGCTGACCGCCGTGGCCGTCGTCGGCCACCGCGTCGGCCTGGCCCTGACCGCCGTGCTGCTCGTGGTGATCGCCGCCGCCTGGCATGGGACGCAGCGACCGATCGGACGGCTGGCGTTGGCGTTGGCCGCGGCGCTCGCGGTGCAACCGGTGCTGCGCGACGCCGGGTGGGTGGTGGCCGCGTCCGTCGTCGCGGCGCTGGCCGCCACGGCCGTGGCCGTGGTGCAGCCCGCGACGTGGACGCAGGTCGCCCGGGCCGCGGTCGCACCGCTGCGCTGGTTCGGGGGGACCCGCCTGCTCGGGCAGGGCCTGGTGCGCGAGCTGCCGCGTCCGCAGAGCGCGGGCGGCGCCATCGCGGCGCTGCGCGGCACCGCCCTGGCCGCGGTGCTGCTCGCGTTGTTCGGTGCGCTCTTCGTCAGCGCCGACAGCGCGTTCGCCGATCTGACCAACGATCTGCTGTCGCCGCCCGAGCACGTGGACCAGCTGGTGGCGCGGATCTGCGCGGCGCTGCTGGTGACGCTGATCGCGGCCGCGCTGATCTGGTCGGGGCGGCCGGCGACGCAGGGGCCGCAACGGCAGCCGTGGGCGGTCGGGCGGGTGGAGCTGCGGATCGCCCTGACCGCGCTGGTCGGCCTGTTCGCGCTGTTCGTGACCGTCCAGCTGCGGGTGCTGTTCGGCGGCGCCGACTACGTCGAGCGCACCACTGGGCTGGGCTACGGGGACTACGCGCGGTCCGGGTTCGTCCAGCTGCTGGTCGTGGCCGGCCTGACGCTCAGCGTGGTGGCGCTCGCCGCGCGCCGGCGCGACCCGCGGGTGCGCCTGCTGCTGGGCGCGCTGTGCGGGCTGACGATGCTGGTGCTGGTCAGCGCGTTCTGGCGCCTGGGCCTGGTCATCGACGCCTACGGCCTGACCCGTGTGCGCTACGGCGGCGGCGCGATCCTCGTCTGGCTCGCGCTCACCTTCGTGCTGGTGCTGGCGGCCGGGGCGCGACCGCGGATCGCCCGCGTCGCTCCGCGGGTCGCGGCGGCGCTGTCGCTCGCGCTGGCGCTGGCCTTCTCGCTCAGCGATCCGGACGCGCGCATCGCCGACGCGGCGGTCGATCGCTACGCCGAGACCGGCCAGATCGACCGCGAGTACCTGCGGTCGCTCAGCGCCGACGCGCTGCGCGCGCTGCAGCACCTGCCTGAGGGCGAGCGACGGGTGGTCGTGCCGCCCCTGCTGCGGCGGCTGGAGCGCGCCGACGGGCTGGCCGGGTTCAACCTGGCGCGGGCGCGGGCTCGCTGACCGGCGCGTCGAGCTCGTGCAGCGCGCGCGACGGGATCGAGGCCAGCGCGGCGACCAGCAGCACGACGGCCAGCCCGATGAACGTCGGCTTCAGCCCGACGCCCTGCACGAGCGGGCCGATGATGATGAAGCCGAGCGAGCCCGCGGCGAAGCCGAACGACGTGATCGTGCCCATCACGCGGCCGCGCAGGCGCTCGGGTGTGCGCGTCTGCATCGCGTAGTTGAGCAGCGGGTTGACCGGCCCGTAGAGCAGGCCGACGACGAACGCGAAGCAGAGCATCACGGCGAACGGCAGCAGCAGCGCGAGGCCCAGGATGGCCAGGCCGGTGCCGGCCAGCGCGCCGACGAAGACGACACGACGCGGGAAGCGCGCGCCGATCGCGCCGTAGACCAGCGCGCCGACCACGCCGCCCAGGCTCATGACCATGACCAGGATGCCCAGGCGCGCCGGTTCGCCCTGGCTCTCGAAGAAGTAGGGGAGGATCACCGCCTCGATCGGCAGGTAGAGCGCGAGGATCAGCGTCGTCAGGACCCCGACGGCCCGCAGCAGCGGCTCGTGCCACAGGAAGGACAGGCCCTCGCGCGTCCCGTGCCAGATGCTGGCCGGGCGCTCGTGGGCGGCCGGCCGGCCGGCTCCGGGGAGGTGCAGCGTGGCCAGCAGGAGCACGGAGCCGGCGAACCCGCCGGCGGTGACCAGCAGCGTGTCGACGGCGCCGATCACGGCGATCAGGACCCCGCCGATGCCCGGCCCGATCAGGAAGGCCACGCCCCACACCGCCTCGTGCACGCCGTTGGCCCGGTCCAGCGTCCAGCCGGCCTGCGTGGCGGCGGCCGGGAGCATCGTCTCGCGCGCGGTCACGCCGGCCGGATCGAACGCGGCGCCGAGCATGGCCAGCACGACGAGCGTGGCCAGGTTCAGGCCGCCGACGAGGTCCAGCAGCGGGATGGCCGCGACGGCCACGCAGGACGCGGCGTCGGAGGCGATGGCCATGCGCCGGCGTCCGACGACGTCGATCAGCGTCCCGCAGAACACCGACGACAGGAACATCGGCAGCGCCGCGGCCGCGCCCACCAGGCCGGCGGCCGAGGCGCTGCCCGTGCGCTCGAGGATCAGCCACGGCAGCGCGACCAGCGCCACGCCGTTGCCCGCGCCCGACAGCAGCGTGGCCAGCTCGAGGCGCACGAGGCCGCCGAGGTGACGTGGGACAGCGGTGGACGACATGCCGCCCGCATCATGGCGCGCCGCGCATCCGTCGTTCGTGACAGAGTGCGCGCCATGCGCGTGGCTGGGTCACTGTTTCTCGCCGCGGGGCTTGCGACGCTTGCCGTTGCCGCCCCGTCGGTCTCCGCTGCGCCCGTGGTGCGCGGCTCCGTCCAGCAGGTCGACGTGACGGGGGCCCAGAGCGGCGCCCGCGTCGTGCTGCTGCGCTCCGGCAAGCGGGTGGCCACCCGCCGGGCCGGCAAGCTCGGAGGCGTCGTGTTCCGCAACGTGGCCGCCGGGAGCGGCTACCGGATCCGCGTCGCCGGGAAGCCCAAGCCGTCCCGCGCCGTGACCGTCATGTCGACGCGCTCGACGCCGCCGTCCACCAGGACCTACAGCCAGAAGGTGCCCGAGGGCTACGGCTACCTGACCACGCGCGACGGCACGAAGCTGGCCATCAACGTGATCCTGCCCGGGCCCGCGGATCAGGGCCCGTACCCGACGCTGGTGGAGTACTCCGGCTACGGCTACGCCAACCCCGAGGGCGGCCAGAGCTCGATCCAGGCGATCTACAAGCTGCTGGGCTACGCGGTCGTCGACGTCAACATGCGCGGCACCGGCTGCTCGGGCGGCGCGTTCGACTACTTCGAGCCACTGCAGGGCCTGGACGGCTACGACGTCATCGAGACCGTCGCGCGCCAGCCCTGGGTGCTGCACAACAAGGTCGGCATGGCCGGCATCTCCTACGGCGGCATCAGCCAGCTGTTCACCGCCGCCACGCAGCCGCCGAGCCTGTCGGCGATCACGCCGCTGTCGGTGATCGACAACACCGCCACCACCCTGTACCCCGGCGGGATGCTCAACTCCGGCTTCGCGCTGTCCTGGGCCAAGGACCGCGTGCACGACGCGCTGCCCGCGTCGGAGACCGGCGGCCAGGAGTGGGCGCTGGACCGGATCAAGGCCGGTGACAAGGTGTGCAAGGCCAACCAGGAGCTGCACGACCAGGCGGTCGACCTGCTGGCCAAGACCGAGCGCAACCAGTTCTACGTCCCGAAGGTCGCCGACCCGCTCGCGCCGATCACCTTCGTCGACAAGATCAACGTGCCCACCTTCCTGGCCTGCCAGTGGACCGACGAGCAGACCGGCGGGCACTGCCCGGCACTGGTGCCGCACTTCACCGGCACGACCCGCAAGTGGTTCACGTTCACCAACGGCGTACACACCGACTCGCTCGATCCCGCGACGTTCAACCGCTGGTTCGACTTCCTCGAGCTGTACGTCGCCCAACGCAAGCCGACGCTGCCCGCGGCCGCCGCGGCGGGCGCCGGGGCCATCTACCAGTCCGTGCTCGGCGTGCCCGGCCAGGTGCTGCCGCCGGATCCGATCCAGCAGCAGCCGGACTACCAGTCGGCGCTGGCCGCCTTCGAGGCGCAGCCGTCCGTGCGCGTGCTCTTCGACAACGGCGCGGGCAGCCCGCAGGCCGGCGCGCCGGTCCCCGGGTTCGAGCAGTCCTTCCCGACGCTGCCGATCCCCGGCACGCAGGCGCGGTCCTGGTTCCTGGACGCGGGCGGCACCCTGGCCGACGCGGCCACCGGCACCGTCCGCCAGGACCAGTTCACCTGGAACCCCAAGGCGCGGTCGGCCACGAGCTTCACCGGCAACACCGGCGGTGGCGCCGGCGGCCTGTGGACCGCGACGCCGAGCTACCACTGGGACCAGAACCCCGCCGGCACGTCCGCGTCCTACCTGACCGCCCCGCTCAGCGCCGACACGACCGTGATCGGCGGCGGCGCCGTCGACCTGTGGATCCAGGCCTCCGTGCCCGACGTCGACCTGCAGGTGACGGTCACCGAGGTGCGCCCGGACGGCAAGGAGACGTTCGTGCAGGACGGCTGGCTGCGCTCGAGCCTGCGCGCGCTGGACGCGGCCAAGAGCACCGAGCTGGAGCCCGTCCTGTCGCTGGCCAAGAAGACGGCGGCCCCGCTGCCCCCCGGCCAGTTCACCAAGGTCACAGTGCCGCTCTACTACCAGGGCCACGTGTACCGGGCCGGCTCGCGGCTGCGCATCATCGTGGCGGCGCCGGGCGGCGACCAGCCCGTGTGGGAGTTCACCAAGACGCAGCCCGCCAGCGGAACCGCGATCGTGCAGATCGCGCACGGCGCGACGATGCCCTCGCGGATCGTGCTGCCGGTGGTCCCGGGCGTGAGCGTCCCGACGCCGCTGCCGCCCTGCCCGGGCGAGCGCGGCGAGCCCTGCCGCGACTTCGTGCCCCCGCCCGCCTAGCCGGGGTAGGAGACGAGCACCTTCACGGGGCCCTTGGCCCCGCCGCGGCGGATCGCCGTCACCGTCAGGTTCTGCGTCGGCGCGCTGCGGCAGGCCCGCTGGCGGGTCAGCGTGTCGGTGCGCCCGCGCTTGCGGCTGGCGCCCAGCGAGCGGCCGTTGAGCGACAGCCGCACGCCGACCTCGGAGCGGCGCGGGCCGCGCACGAGCACCTTGACCGTGCCGTCCAGGCTCATCGGCACCGAGAAGCGCTGCGTGTGGCGGCCCGAGGCCATCGTGAACCCGGCGGCCCCGCGGTTCTTCGTCCACGGCTCGACGACGTCGCGACGGGCGGCGTCGAGGGTGACCGCGTTGGGCAGCAGTCGGCCCGTCCAGCGCCAGGGCTGGTCGGGGAAGACCAGGCGCGCGTAGGCCTCGGCCCACGCCTCGCCCGGGTTGGCCAGGTAGCGGCTGCCCTCGTCGCCGGGGAACAGCGAGCGGCGCGCGACGCCGGCGCACACGAGCTCCGCGGAGGCCCACAGCTTCGGGCCCCAGTCGACCGCGCCGCCGCGGAAGCCCGGGTTGGCCCGGTGGTTGGCGATGTGATGTCCGTACTCGTGCGTGAGGACGTAGCGCAGCGTGTACTTGCCGTCCGTGGTGGTCGCGTCGAGGCCCACGTTGGGCACGTTCATGCGGTTGAAGCGAGGCTCGTAGCAGGCCAGGATGTGCTCGCGCTCGAGCCCGTAGCACAGGCCCGCGACCTCCTGCTGGGACGAGATGCGCATCCGCAGACGCTGCAGCTCGCTGCCGTGGGGGATCGAGTCCAGATACCCGACGTAGGCCGCGGCCAGCTCCGGGTTCAGGCCTCCGGCGGCCTCGCTGAACTCGACGTGCACGGCCCCGCCGCCGGCCAGCGGCACGTCGGTGGAGTTCGGCGCCTGGGCCCCGGCCACCGCCGGGACGAGGAGGGCAGTGGCGGCGGTGAGGACAGCGACCCGGCGGAGCATGGTGGAACCTCGGTTCCCGGTCCGGGCGGGCGGCAATCCTCCCCGGGCGCGCTAGCGGTCGACGACCTCGATGTTGTTGCCGTCGGGATCGATCACGAACGCCGCGTAGTAGTCGGCCGCGTACTGCTCGCGGATGCCCGGGCCGCCGTTGTCGGTGTAGCCGCCGTCCATCGCCGCGGCGTGGAACGCGTCGACGTCGGCGCGGCTGCCGCTGAAGGCCATGTGCAGCGCCTCGGTCGGCGTGCCGTTGACCAGCGAGAACGAGCCGCCGGAGGCCAGGCGGAAGATCGCGTGCTCGGCGTCGTGCTCGCCCGGCGTCAGGTGCGCGGCGGGCGCGATCGTCTCGTAGAAGGCCCGCGCGCTGGGCGTGTCCAGGACGCGCAGCCACACGTGGTCGACGAGGCCGTTGCGGTTGACCGTCTCGTAGTGGACGGCCTCGATGCTGTTGCCGTCGGGATCGAGCAGGAACGCCCCGTAGTAGTCGGGCAGGTACTGCGGCCGCTCGCCCGGCTCGCCGTCGCTGGCATAGCCCGCGTCGACGCCGGCCTGCCAGAACGCGTCGACCTGGGCGCGCGAGTCGGCGGTGAACCCGACGTGCACGTGCCGGGTGGGCGGGCGCTCGTCCGACGCGGCGGCGACGAAGAACTCACCGAACTGGCTGAAGCCCGGGGCGCCGCCGGGGGCGTGTCCGAGCGCGCCCAGGACGGTCGTGTAGAAGGCGTGGGAGGCCTCGTGGTCACTGGCGCGGATGCTGAGGTGGTCGAACACGACTGCGAACCGTACCCTTGCTGCATGTGCCGCAACATCCGCCCGCTGTACAACTTCGCGCCGCCGGCGACCGATGACGAGGTCCACGCGGCGGCCCTGCAGTACGTCCGCAAGATCAGCGGCTTCACCAAGCCGTCGCAGGCCAACGCCGAGGCGTTCGACCGCGCCGTCGAGGCGATCGCCGCGATCTCCGGTGAGCTGATGGGCGAGTTGGTCACCAACCAGCCGCCCAAGGACCGCGAGGTCGAGCTGGCCAAGAAGCGCGCCCAGTTCGCGCGCCGCCAGACGCGCGTGACGGTCGGTCAGGCCGTCTCGGGCACGCCGTAGCGCGCGGCGACGCGGTCGTAGTTCAGCCGCAGCAGCGCGATCACGTCGGCGACGTCGTCCTCGGTCCGCAACGGCCGTGCGCCCCAGCCAGGGTTGTCCGGCATGACCGGGTGGGGCTCGATCCGTCCCGCCGCCCGCAGCTGCGCGCCGACCGAGCGCGGGAACCCGAAGTGGGCGACGCGGTCGCCGTGCAGGTGGCCGATCTCGCGTCGCCCGACCCGCAGCGACCACTCGCCGCGCTCGCCGTTGGCGCCGTGCACGCCGGGCCAGGTGAGGGCCGTCGTGGTGATGATGTCGCTTGCCGATTCGATCATGCGCCCAAGCGTGAAGCTTCAAGCGCACTTGAAGTCAAGGGACGAGTCGCTCGCGGGCCAGGGCGACGAGCGCGGTGGCGGCGGGCGAGACCGGGCCGTCGGCTCGCCAGGCCAGCTCCAGGCGTGAGCGCGGCGTCGGGCCGGTGAGCGCGATCGTGTGCAGGGCCGGGGCCCGCGACTCCGCCAGGGCCCGGGGCAGGATCGCCACGCCGAGCCCGCGCTGGGCCAGGTCGGCGACCACCCGCGGATCGCCCGCCTCGTAGGCCACGCGCGGTGTGCGCCCGGCGGCGGCGAACGCGTCCTCCAGGCCGGCCCGCAGCCCGGTGCCCCGGGGCAGGCTGACCAGCTCGCGCGCGGCCAGCCGGGCGATCGTCACGGTCCGCCGTCGGGCCCACGGGTCCGACGGCGCCACCGCGGCCACCAGCTCGGCTTCGATCACCGTGTCGGTGGCGACGCCGGGCGGTGCGTCCCCGGTGGTGCCGGCCAGGGCCAGGTCCAGGCGGCCCTCGCGCACGCCGGACAGCAGCTGGTCGGAGGTGCTCTCGCTGAGCGTGATCTCGACACCGGGATGGCGGGCATGGAACGCGGCCAGGAGGTCGGGCACCGGCAGGTCGCCGTAGGAGGTGACGGTGCCCACGGCGACGCGCCCGCGCAACAGGCCGCTGAGCTCGTCGACGGCCAGGCGCACGCCGCGCACGGCGTCCAGCGCGGCTCGTGCGTAGGGGAGCACCGCCTGGCCCGCGGCGGTCGGGCGGACCCGCCGGCCCGAGCGGTCCAGGAGCTCCTGTCCGAGCTCGGCCTCGAGCTTGCGCAGCTGCGCGCTGATGCCCGGCTGGGCCACGTGCAGGCGCTCGGCGGCTCGCGTGAACCCGCCGTCGTCGACCACCGCCACGAGATACTCGAGCTGCCGCAGCTCCATAACGAAACATGCTAGCTCGGAGCAGCCATAGATCTGCGACTTCTGGCTGCGAACCGGGAACCATCGGTCCATGACCACCACACGAGAAGTCGCACAGCAGCCCGAGGACATCACGCGCCTGTTCGTCGAGCGCGTCAACGCCGCCGACGTCGAGGGTCTCGTCGCCCTGTACGAGCCGACGGCCGTGATGGCCTACCCGCCGGGCACCGAGACCGCGGGCCAGGACGCGATCCGCGCCCTGTTCGAGCAGATGGTCGCGGCCCGGCCCGAGTTCCCCCAGGAGGAGCCGCTTCCGACCGTGCGCAACGGCGACCTGGCGCTGACCTCGACGCGCGCCAAGGACGGGGCGGGCGGCCGCGCCCAGGTCGTGCGCCGTCAGGCCGACGGCAGCTGGAAGCGGATCATCGACCGCCCGGAGAGCGATCCGCAGTCAGCTGACCGATGAGGCCCGCGCGGAGCGGTGCGTAGTCTGAGCCCATGCCCGACCAGCGCACCGCTCCGCCTCCGCCGGCCCCTGACCGCGGGGGCGCCAACGGTGGGGAGGAGCAGGGGCGCAAGTGGAAGGTCGAGCCGTCGTCGACCGGGCGCGGCGCGCCGCCGGCCCAGAAGCCGCCGATGGTTCCCCAGAACCGCCGGGGGATGTGGCTCGGGCTGATCGCCGGGTTCCTGGTCCTGAACCTCGTTCTCGCGTTCGTCACCGGCGGGCCGAAGGACCGCACGCAGGTGCCCTACCAGCCGTTCTTCACCGAGCAGGTCTCGGCCGGCAACGTCAAGGAGATCACCTCGCAGGACGAGACGATCCAGGGCGAGCTCAAGCAGGAGGCCGACTACACGCCCAGCGGCTCCGACAAGGCCGAGAAGGTCACGAAGTTCCAGACGCAGGTCCCCGCCTTCATCACCACCGACGAGCTGACCTCGACGCTGCAGGAGGCCGACGTCGTCGTCAACGCCGAGGCGCCCGACGACGGACGCAACATCCTGGGCACGCTGCTGCTCGGGTTCGGTCCGACGATCCTGCTGGTCGCGCTGTTCGTGTGGTTCGCGCGGCGGGCGGCCGCGGGCGGCGGCGGGCTGGGCGGCTTCGGCCGCTCGACCGCGCGACGCGTCGAGCGCAACGACCAGGAGCGCGTGACCTTCGAGGACGTGGCCGGCATCGACGAGGTCGAGAACGAGCTCGTCGAGATCGTCGACATGCTGAAGAACCCACAGCGCTACGAGCGTCTCGGCGCGCGGATACCGCGCGGCGTGCTGCTCTACGGCCCGCCCGGCACCGGCAAGACGCTGCTCGCGCGCGCCGTGGCCGGCGAGGCCGACGCGGCGTTCTTCTCGATCTCCGCCTCGGAGTTCATCGAGGCGATCGTCGGCGTGGGCGCATCCCGGGTGCGCGACCTGTTCAAGCAGGCCAAGGAGGCGGCGCCCGCGATCATCTTCATCGACGAGCTCGACGCCATCGGGCGCTCGCGCTCGGGCAACGTGGGCGGCATCAGCGGCGGCCACGACGAGCGCGAGCAGACGCTCAACCAGATCCTCACCGAGATGGACGGGTTCGAGGTGGGCACGACCGTGATCGTCCTGGCGGCGACGAACCGCCCGGAGATCCTCGATCCCGCCCTCCTGCGCCCGGGCCGCTTCGACCGGCGCATCGCCGTGCAGCCCCCCGACCGCGACGGCCGCGTGGAGATCCTCAAGATCCACACCCGCGCGGTGCCGCTGGCCGACGACGTCGAGCTGTCGCGCATCGCGGCGTCCACGCCGGGCATGACCGGCGCCGACATCGCGCTGCTGGTCAACGAGGCGTCGCTGTTCGCCGCCCGCCGCGGCCATCCGGCGGTCACCGCCGCCGACTTCGGCGACGCGATCGAGAAGATCATCCTGGGCGCCGAACGGCAGATCGTGATGACCGACGCCGACCGCGAGCGCACCGCCTACCACGAGTCCGGGCACGCGCTCGTCGGGATGCTCACCCCGGGTGCCGACCCGGTGCGCAAGATCTCGATCATCCCGCGCGGCCAGGCGCTGGGCGTGACGCTGTCCACGCCCGACAGCGACCGCTACGGCTACGGCCGCGACGAGCTGCTGGCCCGCATCAAGGTGTCGCTCGGCGGGCGCGCGGCGGAGAAGCTGATCTACGACGAGATCACCACCGGCGCGGAGTCCGACATCCAGAACCTCACGCAGATCGCCCGCGGCATGGTCGGGCGGTGGGGGATGAGCGACGCGATCGGTCCGGTCGCGGTGACCGACGGCCGCCAGGACGGGCCGCTGCTGCCGGGCGTGTCCGGCACGTCGGAGGCGACCCAGGAGCTCGTCGACCAGGAGGTCCGGCGGATCATCGACGGCGCCGAGCACGACGTCCTGCTGCTGCTCGAGCGCGAGCGCGGGCGGCTGGACCGCCTGACCCACACGCTGCTCGAGCGCGAGACGCTCGACGGACCCGAGGCCTACGAGGCGGCCGGTGTGCCCGTGCCGCCGATGGACCCGGCCCGCGAGGCGCGGGCCACGACCGACGCGCCGATCGCCGCCGACACGGAGGCGGGGCCCGTCTAGGCGGCGAAGCCGTCGATCAGGCGCCGCAGGACCACCTGCATGTGCGCGCGGGCCTCGTCCTGGTCGGCGGCGCGGGCCACGAACAGCGCGGCCTCGTCGAGCGCGCCGACGATGATGTGGGCCAGCGGCAGGACGGGCTGCTCGGGAACGCGCTGCACGCGGATCGCCTCGGTCAACACCGCCGCGACCACGCCGATGCTGTAGCGCTCGCCGATCTCGCGCCAGCGGGCCCAGCCCAGGACGGCGGGCGCGTCGATGAGCACGATCCGCTGCACCTCGGGCTCGCTGCAGGCGTCCAGCCAGGCCGACGCGCCGGCGGCCAGCTCGTCCAGCGGATCGGCGGGCCCGTCGCTGCCGAGCTGCTCCACGATGCGGCGCATCACGTCCTGCTCGACCGCCTCGACGACCGCGGCGAACAGCTCGGTCTTGTCGGCGAACTGGTGGTAGAGCGCGCCGCGGGTGACCCCCGCCGCGCGCACGATCGTCTCGGTTCCGACCGCGGCGAACCCCTCCTGCGCGAACAGGGGGCGGGCGGCACCGATCAGGGCGGTGCGCGTGGCGGCCGAGCGGTCGGCCTGGGAGCGGGGGCGGTTGACTTCCATACAGACAGTACGTATGTTGCGTGCAGCTTGTACGTAAATCTAGTGGCAGGAGCAAGCATGCCGACGATCGATCTTCTGCAGGGCACCGTCCACTACCGCGTCGCGGGGGCCGAGGAGAGCGCGGTGCCGCCCGTCGTCTTCGTCCACGGCTTCCTGGTCGATGGCTCGCTGTGGGACCGCACCGCCGCCGCGCTGGCTGCCGCCGGCGTGCGCTCCTACGCGCCCGACTGGCCGCTGGGCTCGCACCGCCATCCGCTGATCCGGGGCACCGACAACTCGCCGCGGGGCATCGCGCGCCAGATCGCCGCGTTCCTGGAGGGGCTGGACCTGCACGACGTCACGCTCGTCGGCAACGACACCGGCGGGGCGCTGTGCCAGTTCCTGCTCGACACCGATCCGGCGCGCGTCGGTCGCCTCGTGCTGACCAACTGCGACGCGTTCGACCAGTTTCCGCCCTCGCCGTTCGACGTCCTGTTCAAGGCGTTCCGCAAGCCGGGCGCGATCAAGCCGCTGATGACGCCGATGCGGGCGACCCCGGCCCGCCACTCGCCGGCCGGGTTCGGGATGCTCGCCCGCCACCTGGATGCGGCGCAGACGCGGGCCTGGGTCGAGCCGTGCCTGACCGACGCCGGTGTGCGCGAGGACGTCGCCCGCTTCGCCAACGCGGTCGATCCCGAGGAGCTGCTGGACGTCTCCACCCGGCTGCGCGCGTTCGCCGGGCCGGTCTCGCTGGTCTGGGGCACGGGTGACCGGTTCTTCACGATCGAGTCCGGCCGCCGACTGCGCGACGCGTTCTCCGATGCGACGCTCGTCGAGTTGGAGGGCGGCCGCACGTTCGTGCCGCTGGACGAGCCGCAGGCGCTGGCCGACGCGATCGTCGCCAGCGCCGACCGCCGGGCCACCGAGGCCCTTACGGCAGGCGGGCGCGGAAGCTGACGACCGCTCCGGCGCCGGTGCAGCGCACGGCACGCGCCGAGCCGCCGGCGCTGCGCCGGGTGCAGCGGAACTCGTCGATCCGGGTGACGCGGCCGCCGCCCGTGGCGGCCGTCTCGATCCACTTGGCCGACAGGGTCCGCGCGGCGTCGCAGGGCAGGCCCTTGGCCCGCAGGTTGGTGATCGTGGTGCCGATGCCGTCGCAGCGCGCGGCGCGCGCTGCGTCGGCTGCGGTCGGTATGGCGAGGGCGACGGCGAACGCGACGGGGAGTGCTGCGCGGAGAGGACCCATGGAGGGTGGGTACCCATCCGGCAATGACTTGACAGCACTGTAAATGCTGGCCTAGTGTCCGGGTTGACAATAATGTCAACCCGGAGGTTTGCGATGCGCCGCCCATGGCTCGTCCTGCTGCTGGTCTGCAGCGCCCAGTTCATGGTCACCCTCGATGTGACCGTCGCCAACGTCGCGCTGCCGTCGATCGGCGCCGACCTCGGATTCGCGGTTGGTGACCTGCAGTGGGTGATCACGCCGTATGTCCTGCTCACCGGCGGGCTGATGCTGCTCGGCGGTCGCTGCGCCGACCTGCTCGGCCGGCGGCCGGTCTTCGTGGCCGGCCTGGTGCTGTTCACGCTCGCGTCGCTGGCCAGCGGGCTGGCCGGGTCGCCCGGGACGCTGATCGCGTCCCGCGCGGTCCAGGGCGCCGGCGCCGCGTTGCTGCTGCCGTCGGCCATGTCGATCCTGACCACGACCTACACCGGCGAGCAGCGCACCCGGGCGCTCGCCGCCTGGGGCGCGATCGCCAGCGCCGGTGCCGCGCTGGGCATGCTCGTCGGCGGCCTGCTGACCCAGCTGCTCGGATGGGAGGCGATCTTCCTGGTCAACGTGCCGCTCGGTGCGGCCGTGCTCGTCGGTGCGCTGAAGCGGATCCCGCCCGACCCGGTGCGTGACCGGCGCGCCGCACTGCGCCGGCTCGACGCACGCGGTGGGCTCACGCTGGTCGCCGGCCTGGTGGTGGCGCTGTACGCGGTGTCGCGCGCGGACGCCGAGGGTTGGGGCTCGCCGCAGACGATGGGCGGCCTGGCCGTCGGCGCGTTGCTGCTCGGCGGCTTCGCGCTGTCCGAACGCGCGTCGGCCCACCCGCTGGTGCCGCTGGCGCTGTGGCGGCGCCGGTCGCTCGTCTCGGGCGCCGGCGTGACGCTGGGCGCGACCGCGGTCGTCGTCGGCTCGTTCTTCCTGAACACGCTGTATCTGCAGGCGGTGCTCGGCTACGACCCGCTGGAGACCGGCCTGGCCTTCCTGCCGCTGGCCCTGGCGATCCTCGCCGCCGCCCACGCCGGCGCGCGCCTGATCGGTCACTTCGGCTCGCGGGCGGTGCTGATCGCCGGCCTGGCCGTGATGGCCGCCGGCGCGCTCGTGCTGGCCTTCGTCCCCGACCACGGCACGTACCTGACCGATCTGCTGCCCGCCTACCTGCTGCTCGGCCTGGGCGCCGGGCTGACCTTCGTCGGCGTCTCCGTCGGGGCGATGGCCGACGTCGCCCACGACGAGGCCGGCGGGGCGTCGGGCCTGCTGACCACCGGCCACGAGGTCGGCGCCGCGATCGGCGTCGCCGTCCTCTCGACGGTGGCCACCGCCGGCGTGGCGCCGGGCGACCTCGTCGCCCTGGCCGGAGGCTACCGCTCCGGCTACGCCGTCGTCGTCGGGCTGGCGGTCGCGATGGTCGCCGTCGCGGCCACGCTGGTGCCCGCCGTGCACCCGCCCGCCGGGGCGCGCATGGCCATGCATTGACCGGGACGGGCACTACGGTGGCGGGCATGGCCGAGCCCGCCACCGCCGACCACCGGCGCGCCACCGCCGAGCGCAACGTCGAGGCGATCCTCGATGCCGCCGAGGCGCTCCTGGGCCGTGGCGATGCCCTGACGATCGCCGCCGTGGCCGGGGCGTCCGGGCTGTCGCGCGTGACCGTCTACGCCCACTTCGCCAACGCCGAGGCGCTCCTGGACGTCGTCGTCCGTCGGTCCGTCGGCCGCGTGGCCGCGGCGTTCGCCACCGTGGACCTGGACGGCGTCGACGGCCTGGACGCGCTGGGTCGCATGGTCGACGTCGGCTGGCAGGCCCTGGGGGAGCTGCACGGCGTGGCGCGTGCCTCGGGCTCCCTGCTCAGTGCCGAGGCCCGGCGCGACGCCCACCGCGAGGTCCTCGATCTCGTGGATCGCGTGGTGCAGCGCGGCCGCAGCGACGGCAGCATCCGCGCCGACGTTCCCGCCGCCTGGGCGGCGTCGGTGTTCTACGCGCTGATCCACACCGCGGTCGACGACGTGCGCGCGGGACGGATCGACGCCGACGCGGCGGGCGCCGCGCTGGCGCTGACCGTGCGCGACGCGCTGTCCGCCCGCAGCGCCTAGACCACCGCGCGCTGCACGAAGAACGTGCCGCGCCAGTCGACGGCGATCTCGCTGCCGGTGATGCCGATGCGCACGCCGACGTCCTCGCAGCTCGGGCAGCGCAGGACCATCGCGGCGCCCTGATAGGCGCGGTGCTCGGCCAGCGCGCGCACGTCGCCGCAGCTGGAGCAGCGTCGGCGCACGGTGGTCGGATCGACGCCCAGGATCTCGGCGAGCAGCCCGCCCACGCCGTTTCCGTCGATGTGGCGTTCCTCGCTCATACGGTCATCCTCCGGTCGGGCCGAAGCGCTCGGCATGGATGTCGCCGGCCGGATAGCCGGCGGCGACGAGCAACTCGGTGACGTGCTCGACGAACGGCGTGGGCCCGCAGACGAAGCAGCGCGGCATCGCCGCCGGTGGCGGCGCGACGCGGGCCAGCATCGCGGCGTCGACACGGCCGGTGAACCCGTCCCACCCGTCCGGCGGCGTGCGCGTGTAGGTGACGTCGACCACCAGCCCCTGGGCGGGTTGCAGCGTCGGCAGCTCGTCGGCGAACAGCAGGTCGTCGGCGCTGCGGGCCGAGACGAGCAGGCGCGCCTCGACGGTCGAGGCGCGCGCGGCCCGGTGGCGCAGCATGGCCATCAGCGGCACCAGCCCCGAGCCGCCGGCGACGAGGAGCAGCGGTCCGCGCTCGTCGACCGACCAGGTGAAGTGACCGCCGATCGGGCCGCGCACCTCGAACTGGTCGCCCGGCTGGGCGTCGTCGACGAACCACGGCGAGATCTCGCCGTCGGGGACCTCCTCGACGGTGATCTCCAGCGCGTCGAGCTCCGGGGCGGAGCCAATCGAGTACGAGCGCGAGGCCTGATAGCCGTCCTCGGCGGTCAGGCGCACGTCCAGGTGCTGGCCCGCGCGCTGGCCGGGCCAGCCGGGGACGTCGAGCACGAGCGTGCGGGCGTGGCTGGTCTCGGTGACGACCTCGCGGACGGTGGCCGTCCGCCAGGCGCTCGGCCCGCGACCGGTCAGTCGCTCCAATAGCGTTGCTCGCGCCACGGGTCTCCGTAGTTGTTGTAGCCGTAGCCCTCCCAGAACCCGGGCTGGTTGTCGACGGTCAGCGAGATGCCGCGGACCCACTTGGCCGACTTCCAGAAGTACAGGTGCGGCACGAGCAGGCGGGCCGGGCCGCCGTGCTCCGGCGCCAGCGGCTCGCCCCCGAAGGTGTGGGCGACCCAGGCCTTGCCGTCGCGCAGATCGGCCAGCGGCACGTTCGTGGTGTAGCCGCCGTCGCACCAGGCCGAGACGTACTGGGCATCGCTCTGCACGTCGGCCAGCAGGGTGTCGAGGGCCACGCCGGTCCAGGTCGTGTCGAGCTTGGACCACCGTGTCACGCAGTGGATGTCGACGGTGAACGTCTCCTGCGGCAAGGCCTGCAGCTCGTCCCACGTCCAGGATCGCGACTGCCCGACCGCGCCGTCGATGGTGAACGTCCACTGGTTCAGCGGCGTGTGCGGCGTCGGCCCGGCCGACAGGACCGGGAAGTCGGTCGTGAGGTACTGGCCAGGAGGGATGCGGGCGGCCTGCTCGGCGCCTTGGCGGCGACCGTGGAAGCCTCGGGTGACGGGCGGCATGGGGAAGCCAAGCTACGCCAACAGGGGAGCGAGTTCCACCCCGCCGAGCGGCCGAGCGACCGAGTCGACATCTCGCCTGGCCCGTCATCCGCGCTCCGGGTCGTTGGGCTCCAGCCACGCGGCCATCTCCTCGCCGGCATCCAGGAGCGTCGCCCGCGTCAGAGAGGCCGTGCCGAACGTGTCGCGCACCGCGTCCATCGCGGCCTCCAGCTCGATGCGGTCGGCGCCGTCGACGGGCAGCTCGAGCTGGACGCCGCCCGTGACGTGCTCCAGGTTGGTCAGCGTGATGCCGAGCAGCGTGATCCCGCGCTGCTCGATCGCTGGTCGCGCGCCGCTCATCAGCCGCCGCAACGTGGCCAGGATCGGCCGCGCGGACGCCGTCGGGCGGCCCATCGTGCGCGAGCGCGTGACGCGGGTGTAGTCGCCGAAGCGCAACCGCAGGACGACCGTGCGACCCACCCGGCCCGCCGCGCGCATCCGGCGTGTGACGCGGTCGACCAGGCCGATGACCACGGCGTCCAGCTCGGCCCAGGTCCGCGCGCCGCGACCGAGCGCGCGCTGCGAGCCGATCGACCGCCGGCCGCGGCCGCGCCGGACCGGTCGCGGGTCGCGGTTGTGCGCCAGCGCGTGCAGCTGCCGCCCGACCGCCCGGCCGACCACGTCGGCCAGCGCGCGCTCGCTGTGGCGGGCCAGCTGCGCGACCGTGCGGATCCCGGCCTCGTTGAGTCGCTGCTGCGTGGCCGGCCCGACGCCCCACATCCGCTCCACCGGGAGCGGATGCAGGAACTCCAGCTCGCCGCCGGCCTCCACCACCAGCAGCCCGTCGGGTTTGGCCGAGGCGCTGGCGATCTTGGCCAGGTGCTTGCTGGACGCGACGCCGATGCTGATCGGCAGCCCGACCTGCTCGCGCACGTCGCGCCGCAGCCGTGCGGCGATCTCCACCGGCGTGCCGCAGATGCGCTCCAGCCCGCTGACGTCCAGGAACGCCTCGTCGATCGACAGCTGCTCGACGGCCGGCGCCGCCTCGTCCAGGATCGCGAACACCGCCTTGGACGCCTCGACGTACGCGCTGAACCGGGGGCGCACGACGATCGCCCCGGGACACAGCCGCCGCGCCGTCCCGCCGCCCATGGCCGAACGCACGCCGCACGCGCGCGCCTCGTAGGAGGCGGCCAGGACGACGCCCCCGCCGACGATCACCGGCTTCCCGCGCAGCCGCACATCGTCGCGCTGCTCCACCGACGCGAAGAACGCGTCCAGATCGGCGTGGAGGATGGAGGCAGACGACACGAACACATGTTCGCATCGGCGCCGGATGTCCGCAACCGGCGCCTACGCGGACGCGTAGGCCACGGCCACCTGCGCGGCCAGCGTCGCGTTGTCGACGATCAGCTCCTTGTTGGCCGCCGCCGTGCGCCCGTCGCTGTTGTCGTGCAGGTAGCCGAGCACGTACGGCGTGACGCCCTGCCCGCTGACCTGGTCGCGGGCCGCGGCGGCCAGCGCCTCGTCGATCAGCGACTCGATGTCGTCCAGCGACTGCACGGGCGGGCGGCCGAGGATCAGCGCGCTGCCGCGGTGCAGCGTGCCCCAGTGGTGGCGGGCGATGGCCGCGGCCTCGTCGACGGTCTCCACGCGCGTGGCCACCGGCGGGCCGCCGTCGGCCACGTAGAACAGCGGCAGCGTGTCGGTGCGCCAGCCCAGGACCGGGATCGACAGCGACTCGAGCACCTCCGCCGTCGCGGGCACGTCGAGCAGCGACTTCACGCCGCTGGAGACGATCAGCACCGGCGCGCGCGTCAGCTCGGCCAGGTCGGCGGAGATGTCGGGCTGGAAGGCGTAGCCGCGATGCACGCCGCCCAGGCCGCCGGTGGCCATGAAGCGGATCCCGGCCAGCGCCGCGATGGCCAGCGTCGACCCGACGGTGGTCGCGCCGAGCGCGCCCTGAGCCACGCACGCGGCGATGTCGCGCGGGCCGAGCTTGCGCGCCTGGGCACCGGCGACGCTGAAGCGCTCCAGCTCCTCGTCGCCCAGGCCCACGCGGATCACGCCGTCGACCACGCCGATGGTGGCCGGCACCGCGCCCTCGGCGCGCACGTTGGCCTCGGACGTGCGGGCCACGTCGGCCCCCTCGGGATGCGGGAAGCCGTGCGAGACGAGCGTCGTCTCCAGGGCGACGATCGGCCGGCCGTCGGCCAGCGCCGCGGTCACCTCGTCGGACAGGACCAGGACATCGCTCACGGCATCGCTCCCACGATCGAGACACAGCGGGCGCCGGCCTGGAGGGCCAGCGCCGGGCCGCCGAGCAGGAACCCGGCGGCGAAGGCGTCGCCGGCGCCGGTCGCATCGACCGCGTCGGCGGGCACGGCGGGCAGCTCCTCGCGATGCTCGCCCGAGACGATCGTGCAGCCGCCGGCGCCGCGCTTGACGACCGTCGTCGCGCCGCGCCACGGCCCGCCCAGCGCGGTCAGCTCGGCCACCGTGGCGAACACCACATCGGGGTGCAGCGCGCCCACGCGCTCGCGGAACAGGTCGCCGCCGGTGGCGCCGATCAGCGTGGCCGAGGCCGCGTCGACGCTGACCTGCGCCCCGCCGCGGCGCGCGATCGCGGCCGCGGCCGCCGCGGCCGCCGCGCCGCCCGGTCGCGACAGCGCGTAGCCCGAGACGTGCAGCCACCCGCAGCCGCGAAACCACGGCTCGCGCAGGTCGTCGACGTCGAGCTGGGCGCCCGCCCCGCGGTCGGAGGCCATCGAACGGTCGTGGTCGGGGCCGACGATCGACACGACGACGCCGCTGCGCCCGGCCCGGGGGCCGAGCATCTCGACGCCGCGGGCAGCCAGCTGGGTCTCGGCCAGGGCGGCCGTGCCGTCGCCGCCGCGACGCCCGACCCAGCGCGCGCGACCACCCAGCGCGGCGACCCACGCGGCCACGTTGGCGGCCTGGCCACCGGCCCGCAGCTCGGTCCGCGCGGGCACGTCGTCGCCCGCTTCCAGCGGCTGCTCCAGGCGCACGATCACGTCGAGCACGAGGTCGCCGAGGGTGCACACGATCACCGCGAAGAAGCTAGCGGCGCACCCCGCGACCACTAGATTCAGCGGCGGTGAACGAGCTCATGTGGCGGTCGGCCGCCGAGCAGGCGGCGTTGGTGCGCGACCGGCAGGTGACGGCGCTGGAGCTCGTCGATGCCGCGATCGAGCGGATCGAGGCCACGCGCCCGCTCAACGCGATCGTCGACGACCAGTTCGAGGCCGCGCGCGAGCGCGCCCGGGGCCCGCTGTCGGGACCGCTGGCCGGTGTGCCCTTTCTGCTCAAGGACCTGGGCGAGCCGCAGGCGGGCACGCCCGAGCGGATGGGCTGCGTCGCGCTGGCCGACCACGTTCCGACCGCGGACGCCTGGACGGTGCAGCGCTATCGCGACGCCGGACTGATCGTCGTGGAGCGCACGAACACGCCGGAGTTCGGCAACCACTGCGCGACCGAGCCGGCGCTGTTCGGGCGCACGCGCAACCCGTGGGCCCCGGAGCGCTCGCCCGGCGGATCCAGCGGCGGGTCGGCGGCGGCCGTGGCGGCCGGCGTCGTCGCGGCGGCGTCCGGGGGCGACGGGACGGGGTCGATCCGCATGCCCGCATCGTGCTGCGGCCTGGTCGGCCTGAAGCCGCGCCGCGGTCGCGGATCGTTCGCGCCCGAGGCGGGGCACGTGCTCGACGGGCTGGTCAACAAGCACGTGCTCACCCGCACCGTGGGCGACACCGCCGTGCTGCTGGACGTGCTGGCCGCCAACGCGCCCGGCGATCCGTACGGGGCGCCCGCGCCGGTCCGGCCGTTCGCCCAGGAGGTCGGCGCGGACCCTGGCCGGCTGCGCGTCCTCGTCGCGCCCGGGCCCCCGTTTCCCGGTCAGGTCGATCCGCGGATCCAGGCCGTCGCCGACGCCGCGGCCCAGACGCTGGAAGGCCTGGGTCACGCGTTGGTCGACGACGCGCCGCGCTTCGACGCAGCGGCGGTCCGCCGCGCCGTGTCGGTCGTGCACGCCGTCGACAACGCGCGCAGCTACGCGTTCGTCCGCGAGCACCTGGGGCGCGCGCCGCGGGAGGACGAGCTCGACCCCGTGACCTGGGACATGCTGCGCGAAGGCCAACGGCTGACCGGCGCCGACCACGCGGACGCGGTCGACGTGCTGCACGCGCAGACGCGCCGCGCGGCCGAGGCGTTCACGACGGGCGGCGACGTCCTGCTGGCGCCGACGCTCAACGGGCCGGTGCCGATGCCCGGCGAGCTGTCGGCGTCGCGGGGCACGGTCGACGCGTTCTTCGACGTCGAGTTCGCCGCCACGGGCTGGACCGCGCTGGCCAACGTGACCGGGTGGGCGGCGATCTCGCTGCCGCTGGGCGAGGTCGACGGGCTGCCCGTCGGCGTGCAGCTGATGGCGCCCGACGAGGTCGTGCTGCTGCGCGTCGCCGCGCAGCTGGAGCAGGCGCTGCCCTGGTCGCAGCTCCGGCCACCGGAGCCGACATGACCGAGTCGCCGACCCCGCGGAGCTGGCGCGACCTGGAGAGCGCGCTGGCCTTCGTCGCGGGGCTCGTGGCCACGGTCGTCATCAGCTGGCGGCTGCTGGCGGCCAACGTCTACTCCGACGACGCGTTCGTCCATCAGTACTGGATGTGGCACTGGCGCGACAGCGGGTTGTTCAACGACCCGCTGACCCACGCGCTGCGCGAGTCGGCGCGCTATCCGGACGGCTACCAGGGCCTGTTCTGGCTGGCCACGCAGGTCGTCAACCCGATCAGCTTCGGCGAGTGGATCGGCGTCGGGCTGATGGCGGTCAGCGCCTGGCTGGTCTTCCTGATCGTCCGCGAGCACAGCGACTGGCGCCCGGCGGGCTGGATCGGCGGCGCGCTGTTCCTGGCGCTGATCGACATCCATCGCTTCTACGGCGGGTTCCCGCGCGCGTTCGTGCAGCCGGTGGTGCTGCTGACCGTCCTGCTGCTGCTCAAGCGCCGGCCGCTGCCCGCGGCGCTGGTGGCCGCCGGCGGCGCGCTGTTCTACCCACCGGCCGGGCTGCTGGCCGTCGGGATCGTGGTGTTCTGCGCGATCCGCTGGGAGGGCCGCCGGCCGCACCTCGACCGCCGTGGCCTGATCTTCGCGGTGCTGGCCGGCGTGCTCGCGCTGCTCGCCGTGCTGGTGCCCGAGGCGATCCGCGGCGGCGCGCCCGCCGAGCTGAGCGCCGACGCCGCGCGCCACTTCCCGGAGTTCCAGCGCTACGGGACCCTGCACTTCTTCGAGCCCAACGTGATCGACTACCTGCGCCAGAACCGCAGCGGGTTCGACCTGCGCGGTGCGGGCTCGATCCTCGTGCTGGCCGCCGCGGCCCTGCTCATCTTCCGCCCGGCCAACGCGCGGATGCTGCGCTGGCCGGTGTGGACGATGCTGGTCGTCTCGCTGATCGCCTTCACCGCGGCGCAGCTCGTGCTGTTCAAGCTCTACCTGCCGCACCGCTACACGTACCCGATCGTCTCCTTCGCGGCGATCGCCGTCGGGGTCGCGCTGAAGCCGACCTGGGACGCCGTGTGGGCCAAGCGCCACGCCGGCTGGGGCGCGTTCGCGCTGCTGTGCGCGCCCACGGTCGTCACCGCCGTGGCGATCTGGGTGTTCCCGCTCGGGCCGGACGAGCCGTGGGAGAACCTCACCTCCACGACGACGCTGCTGGTCGCGGCGGGCACGGTAGTCGTCGCCGGCGCCGCGGTCCTGATCCTGCGCTCCACGCCGGCGACGGGTCGCGCCGCGCTGGCCGCGGGCCTGACCGGCGTGATCCTCACCGGCCTGATCGTGTTCGTCCCGGTCCGCTACGAGCGGGGCACCGATTGCCCGACCGGTGCCACGGTGCAGTACCTGTCCAAGCTGCCCAAGGACGCGATCATCGCCGGCGACCCGATCGACATGAAGTGCCTGCCCGCGACGACCAAGCGGGCCGTGGTGATCTCCACCCAGCTGGCGCCGGCCTACGAGCGCGACTACTTCCTGCAGGGGCGCCAGCGCATGTTCCGCACGCTGGACGCCATCTACGGGGCCGACCCGCAGGCGATCGTGGCGCTGAACAAGGACTACGGAGCGACCGACCTGTGGATCCGCCGGGGCTCGATCCAGCGCCAGAAGAACCACGACATCCCGCGCTGGCGGCGCTGGCAGAAGCCCTACGGGCAGTACGTCAACCACCTGCTGGCCGACGGGCACACGCCGGCCTCGCTGAAGCTGCCCAAGCGCTGCCGGACCTACGTCGAGGGCCCCAACGAGGTCTACGACATCCCCTGCGTGGCCAAGGCCCTCGCGTAGTTGCGCATCGAGCGCTGATAGCGGGGCAGGTGGGCGGCCAGGGCCTCGATGGCCAGCGCCGCCGCCTCGCGCTCGCGGCCGAGATCGGCCAGCGCCAGGGCCAGGACCGCGATGACCGCATCGTCGAGCTCGTCGGACGCGGCGACCCGCTCGGTGGTCAGGATCTCGACGCTCTCCGGCGCGCGGCCCAGGTTGCGCAGCGTGCTGGCGTACTGGATCGCCGCGCGTCGGCGGCGGATCCCGGTCAGCCCCGCGGCCATCGCCGCCCGGTACAGGCGCTCGGCCTCGGCCTCATGGCCGGTCGAGTCGTTCGCGCAGGCCCGCTCGAACAGCGCGCGCGCGTCGTCCTCGGGCAGCTCGTCGGCCAGCGCGGTGACCGCGGCCACGAACGCGTCGGGCTCGTAGTCGTCCAGGGCCGTCCACAGCGCGGCCACGCGCGCCTCCCAGTCGTGCTCGTCCATCGGACATAGGATCGCAGCGATGGATGCGGCGGCCGAGCGGTGGATGCGGGCCGAGCTCGCGGCGGCGGGCCGGCAGGTGACCGGCGCGCTGGACGAGCGCCGCGAACGCCCGTGGGGCAGCGTCGTGCGCGTGCCCACCAGCGGCGGCCCGCTCTGGCTGAAGGCGGCGGCGCCGGCGACCGCGTTCGAGGCGGCGATCTACGCCGAGCTGGCCGCGGCGGCGCCCGCGCACGTCCTGGCGCCCGTCGCGCTGGCGCCGCAGCGCGGGTGGATGCTGCTGCCCGACGGCGGCCCGCCGCTGGGGCAGGAGGCCGAGGGCGACGCGCTGGTGGAGGCGATGGCCGGCGCGCTGGCCGCCTACGGCGAGCTGCAGCGGCAGGTCGCCGGACGCGTCGACGTGCTGCTGGCCGCCGACGTGGCCGACATGCGCCCGGGCACGCTCGTCGCGCGGTTCGACGAGGCGCTGGCCGCGTTCTCCGACCCGCCGCCCGCCTTGAGCGACATCCGACCGCAGGTGGTCGACTGGTGCGCGACGCTGGCCCAGGCGCCCGGCCTGGCCACGCTCGACCACAACGACCTGCACCCGTGGAACATGCTCGACGGCGGCCGGCGCTTCTACGACTGGGGCGACGCGGTGATCGCGCACCCGTTCGCCTGCCTGCTCATGCCGCTGGCGAAGATCGCCCGCGCGCACACCTGGGAGCGGGCGCTGCGGGCCGCGCCGCCCGGCGACCCGCTGCGGGAGCGGTTCGCCAGCGCGCCGCTGGAAGCGCTCACCGGCCTGCTCGGAGAACCCTGGGACCGCCCGCTCTAGCGCAGATCGCGCATGCGGTTCATCGCGTCCAGCCCCGCCACCTTGTAGGCCTCGGCCAGCGTCGGGTAGTTGAAGACGGCGGAGACGAGGAAGTCCAACGCGCCTTCGCGATCCATCAGCGCCTGGCCGATGTGGACGAGGTCCGTGGCCTGCGCGCCGATGACGTGCACGCCGAGCAGGCTGCGATCGTCGGGCGAGACGAGGATCTTCAGCAGCCCGTCCTCCTCGCGCATCATCAGCGCCTTGGCCAGCTCGCGAAACCAGGCGATGCCCACGACGTAGGGGATCGCCGCCTCGGTCAGCTCCTCCTCGGTGCGCCCGACGTAGGAGATCTCCGGGATCGCGTAGATGCCGATGGGCACGAGCTCGGGCAGCTGGGTCACCGGCTCGCCGAACGCGGTCAGCGCGGCGATCCGACCCTGCTCCATGCTCGTGGCGGCCAGCCCCGGCGGCCCGGCCACGTCCCCGACGGCGAAGATGTGGGGAACCGCGGTGCGGTACTCGTGGTCGACGCCGATCCGCCCGCGCTTGTCGGCGTCCAGACCCGCCTGCTCGAGCGCCAGGCCGTCGGTCGCGCCCTGGCGCCCCGTCGCGTAGAGCAGCGTATGCGAGGCGATCTGCTTGCCCGAGCGCAGGTAGGTGATCACGCGATCGTCCTCGCGCTCGACGGACGTGACCTCCTCGCCGAAGCGGAACGTCACGTTGCGCTTGCGCAGCAGGTACTGCAGCGCGACGGTGATCTCGCGGTCGACGTAGGGCAGCAGCCGGTCGCGGGCGTCGACCAGCGTCACCCGCGTGCCCATCGCGGCGAACATCGACGCGTACTCCACGCCGATCACGCCGGCGCCGACGACGGTCATCGTCCGCGGCATGTGATCCTCGAGCAGGAGGATCCCGTCGGAGTCGATCACGCGCGCCTCGTCGAAGTCGACGCCGGCCGGACGGGCCGGGCGGGTGCCCACGGCGATCACGACGTGGTCGGCGCTGACCGTCGCGTCGGCGATGTCGGTCGTCGGGTCGTGGATGCGGATCGTGTGGGGGTCCTCGAACGAGGCGCTGCCGACGAGCAGTCCGACGCCGTTGCGCCGGAACTGCTCGCGCACCACGGCGGTCTCGTCGGCCACCACCCGGTTGGTGCGGTCGCGCAGGTACTGCGCCGCGGCCGCCTCGTGGCGGTCGGGGTGCAGCGGGTCGGGCACGTCGGCTCCGCGTCCGGCGACGTCCTCGAGGATCGCCTGGCGCAGCGTCTTGGAGGGGACGGTCCCCGTGTGGATCGAGACGCCGCCGACGCGCTCGCGGCGCTCTACGACGCCGACGCGCTTGCCCAGCTTGGCCGCCTGGATCGCGGCGCGCTGGCCGCCCGGACCCGAGCCGATGACGAGGAGATCGAGGTCCATGCGCGTCCGGGGACGTTCATACCGGCTCCACGTCCGCGCGGTTATCGACCGTCGGGCGAATGTCGCTGGCCTGCACGCCCACGCCCTTGAAGAACGTGTAGTCGAAGGCCCCGTCGGGCGCGGCGGTGCGCTCGAGGTCGGCGATGCCCCGATCGAAGCGCTCGGCGTCCAGCAGGCCGGCGGCGATCGCCGCGTCGCGCACCCCGGCGATCATCGCGGTGAAGGTGCGGCGGGTGAAGCTCTCGATCAGGTCCGGACGCGAGCCGTCGACGTAGACCAGCCGCGGTGACACGTGGACGTCGGCGAACCCGGCCTCGGCCAGCAGCGGGTACACGCGGCGTCCGATCAGCGCATCGCCGCCGGCGCGGGCCTGCAGCTCGACCAGCGCGCCGATCGCCGCGTCGGCGGCCTCGCTGCGCGGGTGGAAGTAGGCCGATCCGTGGTCGCCCTCGATCACGGTGATCGTGCCGCCGGGACGCAGGAGGGTGCGCAGGATGGCCAGCATCGCCGCGGGGTCGGGCAGGTGCTCGAGCACGAAGCAGACGAAGACGTGGTCGAAGGAGCCGGGCGCGAGGTCGAGCGCGAACAGGTCGCCCTGGCGGACGGTGACGTTGGTCAGGCCCGCGGCCGCGACCCGCTCGCGCGCCGCCCGCACGGACTCCGCCGAGATGTCGATCGAGGTGATCTGCGCGTCAGGGCTGTTGCGGGCCAGCGTGACCGTCTGCGCGCCGACGCCGCAGCCGGCCTCCAGCACGCGGGACCCGGCGGGGTACGCGGTGTCGTGGTGCAGCAGGTCGACCAGCGCGCCCGCCTGGTCGGCCAGGCGCTCGCCCTCGCGCGGGTCGTAGCCGTGCACGTATTGGCTCATCGCGCGGCATGATGCACGGCCATGGGGACAGTGATGGTCGTCGGCAGCTACGTGACCGGCTTCACGATGCGCACGCAGCGGCTGCCGGTGGGCGGCGAGACCGTGCTGGCGGACGAGTTCGATCACGGCCCGGGCGGCAAGGGCTCCAACCAGGCCATCCAGGTCGCGCGGGCGGGCGCCGAGGTGCGGCTGCTGACGGCGGTGGGCGACGACGCGTTCGGGCGTGACGCGCTCGCGTTGTGGGAGGCTGAGGGCGTCGACGCCGGGCCGGTCCTGCGCGGCGGCCCGCGCCCGACCGGTGCCGCCATGATCCTGCTCGAAGCCAGCGGCGAGAACCGCATCATCGTGTTCCCCGGAGCCAACGAACGGCTGGACGCCGGTGCGGTGCAGGCGCTCGCGCTGGACGACGCCAGCGTGATGCTCACGCAGCTGGAGATCCCCGGGGAACCGGCGGGCGCGGCGATGCGCGTGGGCCGGGTGGCGGGGTTGACGACGATCCTCAACCCGGCGCCGGTGCGCCCGCTGCCCGACGCGGTGCTGGCCGACACCGACATCCTCACGCCCAACGAGACCGAGGCCCGCGTGCTGACCGGACGCGAGCCCGGCGCGGACGTCGAGGAGCTGGAGCTGTGCGCCGAGCTGCGCGCCCGCGGCGTCGGGACCGTGGTGATGACGCTGGGCGAGCGCGGCGCGCTGATCGCCGGCTCCGGCGAACCGGTGCGCGTGCCCGCACCGACCGTGGACGTCGTCGACAGCACGGGGGCGGGCGACGCCTTCGCGGGCACGCTGGCCGCGACGCTGGCCGGCGGCGGCTCGCTGCTCGACGGCGTGCAGCGCGCGGTGGTGGCCGGTGCCCTGGCCTGCACGAAGCTCGGGGTCGTGCCCAGCCTGGCCACCGGTGCCCAGATCGATGCGCTGCGCGGTGGGGCGTGAACGCGCCCGCCGCTGCGGTCAGGCCCGGACCGCGGGCGCTGGTCGGTCTGGCGCTGCTGGCCCTGATCCTCGGCGTCGCCAACGGGTTCGTCTTCCTGGGCTTCGAGTGGGTGGTCAAGCACGGCACCGACTGGATCTGGAACGACCTGGTCAACAGCGATCAGGTCCGCTGGCGGGTCGTCCCGCTGGCCATCGTGCTGAGCCTCGTCTTCAGCCTGGTGCTGAGGTTCGTGCGCGAGCCGCGGTGGGTCCCGCCGCACCTGAACCCGCTCGCCGCGGCCGACGCGGGACCGGGGCCGCCGCCGACGTTGTGGGCGGTGGCCGTGATCCCGATCGTCGGCATCGCCAGCCTGGTCGGTGGCGCGGCGCTGGGACCGGAGGCGCCGCTGGTCGCGATGGCCATGGGCATGGGCGCCTGGTTGGCCGGGCGCACGCAGATGGGGCCGGCCGGTCAGGTGCTCGTGCTGGCCAGCATCGGGGCGCTGCTCGTCGCCTTCTTCGGCTCGCTGATCCCGCTGCTGATCCCGGTCCTGGTGCTCTACCAACGCACCCGGCGCCTCCCGCTGCCGGCGCTGCTGGCGATCGTCGTCTCCGGCGCCGCGGCCTGGGGCGTGCTGTGGCTGGTCCAGGGCAGCGACGACGGGTTCGGCCAGGTCCCGTCGACGGCGATCAACCCGCGCGACTACGTCGCCGCGTTCGTGCTGGGCGTCGTCGCCGTCGGCGTCGGCTGGCTGCTGAAGCGCTACGTGACGCGGTTGGCCGTGGTCACCAAGCTCATCGCGGAGCGCACGAGCTGGTGGCTGGCCGCCGTGGTCTTCGGCGCGGTGCTCGGCCTGCTGTACCTGATCGGCGGCCCGTCGGTCCAGTTCAGCGGACAGGAGGGCGCGGGCATCCTGCTCAGCGATCCCGACCACTACAGCGCCTGGGCGCTGGCCGGCATCGCGCTGGTCAAGCTGCTGGTCACCAGCTGGTCGCTGTCGGCGGGCTATCGCGGCGGGCTCGTGTTCCCGTCGGTGTTCGTCGGCGTCGCGGTCAGCCTGTGCGTGGCCGCGGCGATCCCCGACCTGGCGGGACCCGGAGTGCTGGTGGGCAGCATCGGCGGGCTGCTGGTCGAGATGACGTCGCCCGCGCTGGGCGTCGTCATGCTGCTGGCCCTGCTGCCGGCCAAGACGCTGCCGCTCGGGCTCGTCGCGGCGGCCGGCGCGGTCCTCGGGCGCAGGCTGCTCGAGCGCGGCGGCTCAAGCGAGCAGCCGGCGGCCCGACCGACGCAGGCATGAGTCGGATCGTCCTGGCCGCGGTGCTCCTGGCCCTGGCGCTGGCGGCCCCCGCGCAGGCCGACGCGTTCCAGGCCCAGGTGCGCGTGGCCCAGGTGGGCGGCGAGCGGATCGCCTGGTATGAGCGCGGGAGCGGGCCGCCGCTGGTGATGGCCATCGGCACGGGCTCGACGATGGCCGAGTGGGACCCGGCGCTCCTGCGCCTCCTGGCCCAGCGCCATCGGCTGATCCTGTTCGACTACCCCGGCGTCGGCCGTTCCTCGCGCCTCCCCGGCCGCCGGACCTCGTTCGCCGGTCTGGCCGACACGACCGCGGCGTTCATGGCGGCGATCGGCGTCCCGCGGGCCGACGTGCTGGGCTGGTCGATGGGCGGGTTCGTCCTGCAGCAGCTGGCCATCCGCCATCCCGAGCGCGTCCGGCGCCTGATCCTGGCCGGCACGAACCCCGGTGGCGACCACGCGGTGCTCGGTCCCGAGGAGGACCAGGCCGCCGACAGCGATCCCGATCCCTCCGAGGCGTCGGTGATCGGGCTGCTGTACCCACGCACGCCGGCGGGTCGGGCCGAGGGCCGCGCGTTCTACCACCGGCTGGACACGGCCAGCGAGCGCGGCGAGATCCCCGACGACTTCGACGTGCCCGACGCGACGGTCCGGGCGCAGGTCGCGGCCGAGGACCCGTGGCTGCGCTCCAACGCCAACGGCGAGGCGCTGGCCCGCCTGACGATGCCCGCGCTGGTGACGGCCGGGCGGGTCGACCGCGTGACCCCGCCGGCCAACGCGCGCTGGATCGCTGCGCAGATCCCCGGCGCGCGGCTGCGGGTGTTCGCCGGCGCGCATGCGTTCCTGTTCGGGGAGCGCGTCGCGTTCACCCGTGCGGTGGACCGCTTCCTGGGCTGAGTCCTCCGCAGGCAGGACGCGGGATCGTCCGCGGGGAGGACCGCAGATCGCCATTGCGGCCGACGACGCCCGACGCCGTGGCGCAGAGGCTCCTGGTCAACACCGACCAAGGAGCCAATCATGGCCTTCGCAGGACAGATCATCCGCAACCCCGTCAGCGGCGAGACCATCGAGTTCGTCCGCACCGCCGCCGACACCGGCGGCCGCCGTCTCGAGTTCGAGCTGACCCTGACCGCCGATGGGCGCGTGCCCGGCGCCCATGTGCACCCCGAGCAGGAGGAGCGCTTCGAGGTGCTCGAGGGCACCATGCGCTTCCGTCTCGGCTTCCGCCGCATCACGGCGCAGGCCGGCGACAAGGTCGTGGTGCCGGCCGGGCGCATGCACAAGTTCGCCAACGGCGGTGACACGACCGCGCGGGTGCGCGTCGAGGTCGTCCCCGCGCTGGACATGGAGGACCTGCTGTGCACGACGGCCGAGCTGGCCCACGAGGGCCACGTGCTGCGCTCGGGGATGCCCAAGCCGCTGCACCTGGCGCTGTTCGTCCGCCGGTTCCGGCGCGAGGTGCGCGCCCCGTTCCCGCCCGCCTGGATGGTGCGCGCGCTGATGGCGCCGCTGGCCGCTCTGGCCCGCGCGCGGGGCCATCACGCCCGCTACACGCCGGAGCTGGCGGCGGCGTGATCGTGGCGGCGCGTCGAATGCGGTCGACATCTGGCCGCATTCGACGCCACGATGACCACGTTCACCGATTCGAGGAGGCAGGACGTGTCGCTCATCACCAAGCTGGACTTCGTCGGGATCCCCACCCAGGATCCAGATCGCGCCCGGACGTTCTACGGCGAGACCCTCGGGCTGCGCCGGGACGACAAGTCCGAGTACGAGTTCTGGATCGGCGAGACCTGCGTGGGCATCTGGGAGCCCGAGAAGCAGGGCATGCCGTTCCAGCCCCAGAAGAACGCCCACCTCGCGCTGCACGTCGAGGACATCGACGCGGCCAAGGCCGAGCTGGAAGGCAAGGGCGTGTCGTTCATGGGGGACGTGTTCGACACCGGCGTCTGCAAGATGGCGCTGTTCACCGATCCCGACGGCAACGACCTCATGCTGCACGCGCGCTACGCGCCGGCAGGCTAGTGCCCTGATTCAAAAATTCGCCCGCATCTGGTGGCGCCGGAATCGTGTCTGCCGGCACCCGCCATCCACAGCCGTACCACCAGTACGACAGTGGATGGCGATCACCGGCAGACCCGCCCCGGCATCCACCAGCTGCACACGAATTTCCGAATCAGGACACTAGGTCAGTTCGACGAGCGCGCGGCCGGTCAGGCCCGCGTTGACGGCCTCGTGGGCCTGGGCGATCTGGTCGAGCGGGAAGCGATGCAGCTCCGTGAGGCGGATCGCGCCGGCGCCCAGCGCGGCGGTGATCCCAGCGGTCGCCGCCGCCTGCTCGGCCGCCGTCGTCGTGTAGACGAGCATCATCCGCACCGACGCGTTGCGGGCCATCAGCGCCCCGGCCGGCAGCCGCGCGCCCGGGCTCTCGACGTAGCCGACGATCGTCCCGTGTGAGGCGATCACCTGGGCGTCGGCCTCGAGGTTGTGCAGGAGGTCGACGTCGACGATCCGGCGCACGCCGTCGGGCGCCCACGCGCCGACGGTCTCCGCCACGTCCTGCTCGCGGTAGTTGACGACCAGCTCGGCGCCGGCGGCCCGGGCGATCTGGGCCTTCGCGTCGCTGGAGACCGTCGCGGCCACGCGGGCGCCGGCGAAGCGGGCCAGCTCGATCGCCGCGTGACCGACGGAGCCCGCGCCCCCGTGCACGAGCACCTGCGCGTCGGCGATCGGTCCGTCGGCGTGCAGCGCGTGGTAGGCGGTGATGTACGGGATGCCCAGGCAGGCGCCGAGCTCGAGCGACACGCCGTCGGGCAGCGCGACCGCCTGCGCCGCTGGCAGCGTGATGTACTGCGCCGCCGTCCCGCGCTGGCGCTGCCACTGCGCGTGGTAGAGCCACACGCGCTGGCCGGCGCGTTCCTCGGACACGCCGGCGCCCAGGCCCTCGATGGTGCCCGCGCCGTCCTGGTCGGGGGTGACGTCGGGCCAGGGGGAGGTGCCGTCCAGGCGCTGGCGGGCCTTCACGTCGGTCGGGTTGACGCCGGATACGGCGACGCGCACGAGCACTTCGCCGGGGCCCGGGACGGGCGTCGGAACGTCGGCGATCTCGAGGACTCCGGCTTGGGGTCCGGAGGTGGGATAGCGCGCGGCAAGCATGGATTTCAGTGAAGCAGCTTGACGTATGTCGATATGGGCATATATAGTTTCGGCATGGCTCGAGCGGCAACCACCCTGGACGCGTTCAACGCCGTGGCCGAGCCGCGGCGGCGCCAGATCCTGGATGTCCTGGCCGGCGGTGAGCGGCCGGTCAACGACCTGGTCGCGGCGCTCGGGCTGACCCAGCCGCAGGTGTCCAAGCACCTGCGGGTCCTGCGAGACGTGGGGGCGGTGGACGTGCGCGACGAAGGACGCCGGCGGCTGTACCGGGTCAACGGCCAGGCGCTCAAGCCGATCCACGACTGGGTCGCGGGCTACGAGTCGCTGTGGGCCGAGCGGTTCGACGCGCTGGACGACGTGCTGGAAGACCTCAAACGAGACGAAGGGGCTGGTGGCAGTGGTGAGTAGCGGAACGGCGAAGGTGACGCTTCCGACCGACGAGCAGATCCTGATCGTGCGGGAGTTCGACGCGCCCCGCGCGTTGGTCTGGAAGGCCTACACGACGCCTGAGCTGGTCAAGCGTTGGTGGGCCGGCCAGCGCGGCGAGATGACGCTGGCCGAGATCGACCTGCGCGTCGGCGGCACGTGGCGCTACGTGATGATCGCCCACGGCGAGTTCGAGGTCGCCTTCCACGGCGAGTACCGCGAGATCGTGCCCGAGGAGCGGCTGGTCACCACCGAGGTGTTCGAGGGGGCGGGGCCGGACTCCGAGGCCGCGCTCGTCACGACCACCTTCACCGAGGTCGATGGGCGCACGCGCCTGGAGCAGACGATGGAGCTGTCCTCCAGGGAGCTGCGCGACATGATCATCGAGACCGGCATGGAGGGCGGGCTGCAGGAGTCCTACGACGCGCTCGAGCAGGTCGCCGTCTCGCTGGCCTGAAGCCGGATGTCGATTTCGCCGATCCTCGTTCGTCTAGGACGTGGATCGGCGAGACGGCGCCGGCGCACACAGGGATCGGAGAGCAGATGTTGGCGATGGCGAAGTACCCGAGCGAGTACGTGGCCCGGTGCCGCGCGCAGATCGACGCGAGCGTCGCGGCCTACGACGCGCTGGACGGCGACACCGCCGCGTTCGAGCCGATCTTCTTCAACGACCTGCTGCTCGTGCTCGAGCTGCAGTTCGTTCATCGGCTGCGCAAGTTCGAGGGCAAGGACGGCAACGCGCTCAACGAGGTGCGCCTGATGGCCGCCTCGCTGGTCGAGCACGACGGCGCGCTGACCTTCGAGAAGTCGCTCAAGCTCAAGCCCGACGCCTCGGTGCTGGGCCTGGCCGAAGGCGACGCGATCGCGCTCACCCGCGCGGACTTCGTGCGCCTGGCCGACGCGTTCTTCATCGAGATCCAGGCGAAGTTCCTGGAGTCGTAGGCTTCCGGGCCATGTCCGAGCCCCAGCCGGTCCTCACCCCGATCAGCGAGGCCGCGATCTTCCTCGTGCTCACGGTGCAGCCGGGCGCCGAGGACGCGCTGCGCGACGTGCTGGGCGATGTCAGCGCGCTGCAGCGGTCGGTCGGCTTCCGCCTGCCCGAGGGGCAGCTGACCTGCGTGGCCGGGATCGGATCGGCACTGTGGGACCGGCTGTTCGGTGCGGGCGCGCCGCGCCCCGCCGAGCTGCATCCGTTCGTTGCGCTCGACGGTCCGGTGCACCAGGCGCCGTCGACGCCCGGCGACCTGCTGCTGCACCTGCGGGCCAACCGCCTGGACCTGTGCTTCGAGCTGGCCCAGCGGCTGATGGACCGCCTGCGCGGGATCGCCACGGTGGTCGACGAGGTCCACGGCTTCCGCTCGTTCGACGAGCGCGACCTGCTCGGCTTCGTGGATGGGACGGAGAGCCTGGCCGGCGCGCGGCCCCACGACGTGATCATCGGCGACGAGGACGCCGCGTTCGCCGGCGGCAGCTACGTGATCGTGCAGAAGTACGTGCACGACCTGACCACGTGGGAGGCGATGACGGTCGAGGACCAGGAGCGCACGATCGGGCGCACGAAGCTGTCGGACATCGAGATCCCCGACGGCGTCAAGCCGCCCGACTCGCACGTCGCGCTGACGACGGTCACCGGGCCCGATGGGGAGGAGCGGCGGATCGTCCGCTACAACATGCCCTTCGGCCGGGTCGGGGCCGAGGAGTTCGGGACGTACTTCATCGGCTACGCGCGCACCGCGGACGTGATCGAGCAGATGCTGCGCAACATGTTCCTGGGCACCGACGAGGCCGCCCACGACCGAGTGCTCGACGTCTCGACCGCGCTGACCGGGGCGCTCTTCTTCGTGCCCGACGCCGACTTCCTCGACGACATCCCAGACGCCGAGCCCGTCGCCGTGGCGCCGCCGGAGCCCGCACCGGGACCGGCCCCGCCCAGCGGCTCGCTGGGGATCGGCAGCCTGCGCGGCTGACCCGCTCGTGGCCGTCACGCTCGACGAGGCGCGCGCCTTCGGCCTCGGCCTGCCGCGCACGACCGAGGGCGTCGTCCACGGCCGGCTGAAGCTGCGCATCGGGCGGATCGTCTACGTCGACTTCTCCCGCGATGAGACGCTGATGGGCTTCGCGTTCCCGAAGACCGAGCGCGACGCGCTGGTCGCCTCCGAGCCCGACAAGTTCGCCTACCCGCGCGCGTCTGACCTGCGCTACAACTGGGTCGACGTGCGGCTCGCCGCGCTCGACCTGGCCGAGGCGCGCGAGCTGATCTACGACGCCTGGCGGATGGTGGTGCCCAATCGCGTGGCCGCCGAGTTCGAGGAGCGCCACGGGCTGCCCTGGGACACCTGAGGGAGTTCCCCGATGCGGGGCCCCGAGCCTCGGGCCAGGCTGGCGGCATGGCTCCTCTGTCTCGCATCCTCGCGCTCGCGGCCGCGGCCCTGCTGATCCCGGTGGCCGGCGCGTGCGCCGCGCCGTTCGCCGGCACCACCGCCCAGGGCACGCCGATCCGCTTCGACGACAACGGCGACCAGCTCACCAACGTCGTCAGCTCTCTGACCATGGTCTGCACGGGCCGCTCGGGCATCGAGCCGTTCCAGCCCGCGGGGGCGTTCACCGCCAACGGCGCCGAGAGCAAGCTCAGCGAGCTCCGCCCCAGCGCGGTGCTCAACCGCGACGCGACCCACAACTACGCCGTCACCGCGACGCTGACCGGGACCCAGGCCACCGGCCGGATCGCCCTGAGCTACTCGACGACGGACTTCGACGTGCTGACGATGACCACCCGCGTGACCGTGTGCACCGGCTCGTCGGACTTCACCGCCGCAGCGCCCGCGGTGGCCAAGCAGACGGCCAAGAAGAAGAAGACGAAGCCGGCCAAGAAGCACGGCCACGCCGGACGTCAGGGCGCGGCCAGGCAGGCGGTGTAGGCCGCGACGTCGAGCGCCGTCGCGCCGCACGCGTAGGCGGGGTACTGCGCCTCGGTGATCGGGTCCTGGCCGCCGGAGACGTAGTAGTGCTCGTAGGCGCTGCGCAGCCCCGCGTCGGCGGCCAGCAGCGGGCCGAGCTTCTGTAGCGAGGGCAGGTCGAACGCGGGCAGCCCGTAGGTGTCGCCGAAGCCGTACTCGCGGACGTACGCCGCGCCCGGCTCGGCCAGATCCAGGGCGTAGGCGGTGTAGTCGCGGATGATCCCGCGGGCGCCGACGGTCGCGGTCAGGAAGGCGGGGTTGTTGCCGAAGTACGGCGAGACCGACGGAACGCCGAGCATCGGCGTGCCGTGGCCCAGGCGGTAGGTGCTCATGTGCAGGTGGCCGAAGAGCAGCTCGCGCACGCGGCCGGTGTCCAGCGCGCTGACGATGGCGGCCTGGCCTCCCGGGCTGAGCAGCATGGTGGGCGCCGCGCCGATGCTGGCGAAGACGTCGATCCCGGGTGGGACGTGGGTGGTCAGCCAGGCGCGGTGCCCGCGGGGCAGGCGCTGCATCGCGCGCGTCAGCCAGTTGGCCTGGTCGAGCGCGGGGTCAGCGGTCGGCGACCCGCAGGCGTTGCTGTAGTCGGCCGACCAGAAGACGTCGTCCACCGACACCGCGTGCAGGCCGCGGCGGGGCAGCCGCGCCGTGTAGGAGCCCAGGTGACGGAAGCTGGCCACGAACCCGGGTGCGCGGCCGTGGCGGTTGACCAGCGGCTCCCAGGCCTGCGCGGTGTGCAGCAGGAACGGGCTGTCCGGGGTGGCCTCGTAGTCGCCGCAGATCGAGTCGTTGTTGCCCAGCGTCAGCACGAACTGGGCCTGGGGGTACGTCGCGCCGAAGCGCAGGGCCAGGAAGGCGATCGTCTTGTCCACGAACGTCGCGTAGTCCTGCGCGCTGGCCGCGGGCGCGAGCGCGACGTAGGACTTCTGGAAGTCGTGGGCCAGCAGGTCGCCGGTCAGCACGACGACGGGCGGGCGCGGCTGGACCGCGCGCATGGCCCGCAGCGAGGTCTCCAGCAGCGCCGCGTTGGTGTCGTCGTCAGGCGGGCTGGGCGCCGTTCCCTGCGCCGTCAGGATCGACGCCCACTGGCGCACCGGCGCGGTCTGCAGCCGGGCGACGAGCGCCGCGTCGGCGCCCAGGAACGGGGTGAAGTGGACGTCGCTGACCAGCACCCACGGCGTGGGGGAGGCGGATCGCGTCGCGACATGGTCGGCGCCCGGCGAGACCGCCGCGGGCGCCGACCCAGCGAGTGCGGCACCTAAGAGCAGCGCGCTGACTGCAACCAGCGCGAGCGAGGGCTTCCGTGCCACTGAGGCGACGCTACCAGCCGGTGTTCGGTTCCGTGGCGGGGGCGTCATCTTTGGGCGCGTCGGCACTCCTGCGCGCCGGGAAGATTTCCCTGCGTCCTGCCGTCTGGAAGAGCAAGAAGTCCAACCCCGGATGCTTTGAGGAGCCACAGATGGCCGCCACCTTCGTCGTCGTCGGAATCGTGCTCGTGCCGATGATCCTGCTGCTCGCCGACCTGCTCGTCGGCAAGAACCGTCTGACCCAGCCCGCCGCCGCGCCCGGCCGCACGACCCGCTAGCCCAGACCGCGGTCGCCCTGGCGCCGCAGGCCGCTGCGGCAGCCTTCGCGGACGACCGCCACCAGTCCCGGCGCCGCTCGGCGCTGGGCCACCACCTTGGCGATCTCGTCCAGATCGCGACTGCCCACTCCATACGTCCACGCGACGTACACGGCGGGCGCGGCCGCGCACTCCTCCCGCGCCGCGTCCGCTGTGCGGAGGGGCGGCATCCCGTCGCCGGCCTCCCGGGCCGATCCCTGCTCGGTGATGCGGATCGTCGTTCCCGGCGCGACCGCGCGCGGGGGATGCGGATCGAGCGTCATCGTCGGCTGAGGCGCGTTCTCGCCGCCGCAGGCGCCGAGCGTCGTCGCCAGCACCAACCCGACCACCGCCAACCCGCGCATGTGCACAGGATGACGCACGCGCCATCATTCCGATGATGGATGCACCGCTGAGCACGCCCGCGCTGCCGATCGTGCAGGTCGTCGCGGGCCCGGCCGCGGCGGAGCGCCGCCGACTGGCCGCGCGGGTGCGGCTGCTGTCGTGGGTCAGCCTCGCCTACATGACGGTCGAGGGGACGGTGGCGATTCTCGCGGGGGTGCTGGCCGGCTCGGTCGCGCTCGTCGGCTTCGGCCTGGACTCGGCGATCGAGGGCTTCGCCAGCGCGATCATCGTCTGGCGCTTCACCGGGCATCGGATCTTCAGCGACGCCGCCGAGACGCGCGCGCAGAAGCTCGTCGCCATCCAGTTCTTCGTGCTGGCGCCGTACGTCGGCGTCGAGTCGATCCGCACCCTGATCGACGGTCACCATGCCGACGTCAGCTGGCTGGGCATCGCGCTGAGCGCGACGAGCCTGGCCGTGATGCCCTACCTGGGCATCGCCAAGCAGCGGCTGGCCGATCAGCTCGGCTCGGCCGCGACCAAGGGCGAAGGGCGCCAGAACCTGCTGTGCGCATACCTGGCCGGCGCGCTGCTGATCGGCCTGCTGGGCAACGCCGCGGTCGGCGCGTGGTGGCTGGACCCGGTGATCGGGCTGCTGATCGCCGGCCTGGCGGTCAAGGAGGGGCGCGAGTCCTGGCGCGGCGAGGGCTGCTGCGTCGCGTGCGTCGCCGACTCCAGGTAGCGCGCGGCGATCGTGCAGGCGATCAGCCCGAGCAGGCGCCGCAGCGCGGACTCCGGCACGTGGCGCTGCAGCCGCGCGCCCAGGTAGCTGCCCGCGAAGCCCCCGACGCCCAGCCACAGCCCGAGGATCCACTCGGGCGCGATCGACCCGCCGTGCGTGACCTGCAGCACCTGGTAGGTGGCGATGCCGACGATCGAGGTCAGGAACGTCGAGGCCAGCGTGGCCGGCGCGACCTCGTAGGCCGAGAAGCCGACGATCAACAGGATCGGGGCCAGCAGCGAGCCGCCGCCGATGCCGTAGATGCCGCCCAGTGTCCCGACCAGCAGCGCGACGACGCACAGGCCCACGCGCGCCGCCCGCGTCGGGGTGCGCGGCCGAGGCGCGATCCGCTGGGCGCCGAGCAGGAGCCACAGCCCCATGGGCAGCAGGACCCCCGCGGCGACGAACAGGAAGGCCCGATCGCCGGCCAGCCACTCGACGCGGATGATCGATCCGGCGATCACGCCGGGCAGGCTCCCGGCCACCAGCAGCAGCGTCAACGGGCCCAGCAGCCGGCCCTCGCGGCCGAAGCGCAGCAGGCCGCCCGGCACCGCCGCGACGTTGTAGAGCAGGTTGGTCGGGGTGACGGCGGGGGAGGGCACGCCGAGCAGCGTCAGCTGGACGGGCAGCAGCAGGACGGCGCCCGACACGCCGGCCGGGGTGGTCAGCAACGCGACGACGAAGGCGCACGCCGCGCCCACTGGCCATTCCCAGGGCATTGGTGGGGAAAGCTACCGTGAAGGGGGAGATCGTCATGACCGCCACCGCCGCCCCACTCACGCCTGTCGCCGCTCAGGCCGCCCGCCGGCGGACGTTCGCGATCATCTCCCACCCGGACGCCGGCAAGACGACGCTGACCGAGAAGCTGCTGCTGTACGGCGGCGCGGTCGGGCAGGCGGGGATCGTGCAGGCCGGCCAGGGCCGGCGCGCGGCGACCTCGGACTGGATGGCGATCGAGCGCCAGCGCGGGATCTCCGTGACCTCCACGGTGCTGCGCTTCGAGCACGACGGCACGGTCTTCAACCTGCTCGACACCCCGGGCCACCGCGACTTCTCCGAGGACACGCTGCGGGTGCTCGCGGCGGCCGACTGCGCGGTGATGCTGCTCGATGCGGCCAAGGGCGTCGAGCGCCAGACGCTGCGGCTGTTCGAGGTCGCGCGCGCCCGCTCGATCCCGCTGATCACGTTCGTCAACAAGTACGACAAGCCGGGCATGGAGCCGCTGGAGATGCTCGACCACATCGAGCGCGTCCTGGAGATCACGCCGCATCCGATGACCTGGCCCGTGGGCATCCCGGGCGACTTCCGCGGGGTGGTCGACCGCCGCACCCAGCTGTTCCACAAGTTCACCCGGACCGCGGGCGGCGCGACGCGCGCCGGCGAGGAGATCGTCGACGCCGCGCAGGCGGCGACGCTGGAGCCCGACGCCTGGCCGGCCGCGGCCGAGGAGCTCGAGCTGCTGGACGCGATCAGCGACGGCCTCGATCCCGTTGCCTTCGCCACCGGCCAGGCCACGCCGGTGTTCTTCGGCTCCGCCGTCTCGAACTTCGGCGTCGAGCTGCTGCTCGACGCGCTGCGCGAGATGGCCCCCTCGGCCCAGCCGCGGGCCACCGTCGACGGCGGCACGCGCCCGCTGGACGCCCCGTTCTCCGCGCTGGTGTTCAAGGTGCAGGCCAACATGGACCCGCGCCACCGCGACCGCGTCGCGTTCCTGCGCGTGTGCTCCGGGCGCTTCGAGCGCGGCATGAAGGCCACCAACGCGCGAACCGGGAAGCCGTTCACGCTGGCCTACGCGCACGAGGTCTTCGGCGATGAGCGCTCGTCGATCGACGAGGCGTTCCCGGGCGACGTCGTCGGCGTGGTCAACGCGGCCGAGCTGCGCGTGGGCGACACGCTGTACGTCGACGAACCCGTGCGGTTCGGCGCGATCCCCAGCCTCGCGCCCGAGCACTTCGTCACGGTCACCAACCTCGACGTGACCCGCCGCAAGCAGTTCCAGCGGGGCCTGGACCAGCTGGCCGAGGAGGGCGTGATCCACCTGCTGCGCCGCGATCCGATCGCCGACCCGACGCCGCTGCTGGCCGGGGTCGGGCCGCTGCAGTTCGAGGTCGCCGTCGACCGCCTCCAGCGCGAGTTCAGCGTGCCGGTGCGGCTGGATCCGACCAACTGGGAGCACGCGCGACGCACCGACGAGGCCGGCGCGGACGTCCTGCGCCGCATCTCCGGCGTCGAGGTCGTCCACCGCAGCGACGGGATGCTGCTGGGGCTGTTCTCCAGCGACTACCGGCTGCAGCGCGTCGAGCTCGACCACCCCGACCTGCTGCTGGACCGCCTGCTCGAACGCTGACGACCGTCGCGTCGCCGCTGGAGCCAGTGCCCTATCGCGAAGGCCTCCTACCGGAATAGAGTGCACCCGTCCTTACCGGTCGGGTCTCTTGGAGGAGAGGGAAGATGCGGAAGCTCATCGCGTTGGGCGCCGTGGCCGTCGCGGCGCTGGTCGTCGCCGCGGTCGCCTACGGCGCGCAGGTCAACACGTACACGGTCAACGGGTCGGTCTCGCCGACGAAGCCGGGGACGGCGAAGAAGCCCGTCCCGATCGAGCTGAAGTTCGACTACACCGTCGGGGAGCAGACGGGCCAGCGACCCAGCCCCGTCAAGACGTACTCGATCGCCTTCTACGGCGGGCGCACCAACGGTGCGCTGTTCCCGAAGTGCACCGCGGCGCAGCTGAACGCCGCGCAGTCCGACAGCGGCTGCCCCAAGGGCTCGGCCGTGGGCACGGGCGTGATCATCAACGCCGCCGGCGCCACGGCGGATGCCGCCGACAAGTCGATCGCCTGCAACCTCAACCTGACGCTCTACAACAGCGGCCAGGACAAGGCGGCGCTGTGGCTCAAGGGCGGCCCGTCGACGATCGTCCAGGGCTCGCCCTGCGTGATCGCCATCAGCCAGGCCATCGACGCCAAGTACGTCAGCGCGTTCGGCGGGAAGGGCGTCGCGCTGCAGTTCGACGTTCCGGCCAACCTGCTGCATCCGATCGGCGGCCTGGACAACGCGGTCACGCAGGTCACCTCGACGGTGAAGAAGCTGACGGCCCGCAAGAACGGGGTGACCCACGGCTACTACGAGTCGACGGGGTGCCAGGGCAGCAAGCGACCGATCACCGTGACGTTCGTCTCCGAAGCCGGTCAGACGGCGACGGCCACCGACGACGCGGGCTGCTGAACCGCGCATGTGGCCTCCGCCGCTGTCGCGTGAGCGCCCATGGATCGCCCAGGTGATCGGCTGCCTCGTGCTGCCGATCGCCTTCGGCGCCCTGTGCGGTTGGCTGTTGGGTGAGTCCGACGCGCTGTACCAGATCGTCGTCGCGCTGGGGATCGTCGGCGGCATCAGCGCGGGCTACGAGCACGAGGGCGCCCGGGAGGGGTTGCTGCGCGGGATCCTCGGCGGCGTGCTCTTCGCGCTGGCCATCGTGATCGTCCACGAGGCGCGCGGCGTCGAGGCCGCCTACGACGCGCCCGCCTCGCTGGGCGTGATGGCCGCGATCTACGCGCTGCTGGGTGCGGTGTTCGGGACGCTCGGCGGCTGGCTGCGCGGCCGCCGCGAGGCGCGGGCGCGGTTGGCTTAGCCTGGGGGGATGGCCAAGGGGCAGGCGATTCGCGCGAGCGTGCACGGACGCGTCCAGGGCGTCGGGTTCCGTGACGCGACGGTGCGCCAGGCCCGCCGCCTGGGCGTCCTGGGCTGGGTGCGCAACGAGGACGACGGCGTGGTGCGGGTGCACGCGGAGGGCGATCCCGACGCGGTCGAGGCGCTCGTCGACTTCCTCAACAGCGGACCGACCGGCGCGAAGGTCGACTTCGTGGACCGCGAGCCGGCGAAGGTCGAGGGCCACGAGCAGTTCGCCATCCGCGGGGTCAGCGCGGGGGTGTTCGTCGTCCAGGAGCACGCGGCGACGGCCCACCATTGGGACTTCCGCCTGGAGGTCGACGGGGTGATGCGATCGTGGGCCGTGCCCAAGGGGCCGTCGATGGACCCGGCGGCCAAGCGCCTGGCCGTGCAGGTCGAGGACCACCAGCTGTCGCACAACGACTTCGAGGGGCCGACCGGCAAGGGCGGCGTGATCGTCTGGGACCGCGGCCCGTACGAGCAGGGTGGCCGCGTCGCCTGGCCGGAGGCGATCGAGCGTGGCCACGCCGTGTTCGTCCTGCACGGCGAGAAGCTGCGCGGCGGGTTCGCGCTGCAACGCACGGGCGGCGGAGCGAAGCCCCAGTGGCTGCTGATCAAGCGCCGCGACGACGAGGCGCGCCCGGGATCCGACGTGGTCGCCGAGTCGCCGCGCTCGGTCAAGAGCGGCCGGACGCTGGACGACGTGCGCGGTTGAAGCTTTGGCCCTGCGCCGCCGATAACCGGCGCACATGGGTCTTCTCCGCCGTCTCGCGCCCGTCGCCCTCCCCGTCCTGCTCGCCGGGACGCTGGCCGGGTGCGGCGGCGACTCGTCCTCGGGCGGCCCGACCACGCCGACGGACGGGACGACGAGCACGGTGGCCGCGGCGCCGGCGACGTTCCAGGCCAAGCAGAGCCTGCTGAAGAGCGCCGACAGCGCGGCGGCCGGGGGCGAGGCGACCGACTACGTGCCCAAGGGCGAGATCATCGCCGACAGCGGCTTCCGGCCCTGGATCGACGGTTTCGCGTTCGAGAACTACGGCAACGACGTCGAGCCCGAGAACCTCGGTGTCCTGGAGATGCAGCACCTGTTCGGCCCGCAGGTGTGCCTGTCGGGCCGTGGACGCAGCTGCCGGCTCATCCCCGCCGCCGACAAGTGGGTGGAGAACCAGAACGCGGGCATGGCCGGCGGGCACTGCGAGGGCTTCTCGATCACCGCGCTGCGCATGTGGGAGGAGACGCTGGCGCCCGCCGACTTCGGGGCCGACCGGCCCATCGACCTGCCGATCGTCGGCAACCTGCCGCTGCAGTCGACGATCGCCGAGAACTTCGTCTACCAGTTCCTCCCGTCGGTGACCGGGAAGCGGGTCAGCGGGTCGCCCACCGACGTGCTGGCCACGCTGGCCGACGCGCTCAACGAGGGCAACGAGCTGTACACGCTGGGCATCTACAAGTCCGACTACAGCGGCGGGCACGCGATCACGCCGTTCGCCGTCGAGGACCGGGGCCGGGGCAAGTACGCGATCCTGGTCTACGACAACAACTTCCCCGGCGCCCTGCGCGCCGTCCAGGTCGACACGAACAAGGACACCTGGAGCTACGTCAGCGGCACGAACCCCAGCGACCTCGGTCAGGTCTACAAGGGCAACGCGTCGACCGAGACGCTCGAGCTCGACCCGACGACGCCCGGTGAGGGCGTCCAGCCGTGCCCCTTCTGCAAGAGCGGCTCGTCGGCCTCCGGCGGCGGCGGCAAGGGCGAGCTCCTGCCCGCCGATCAGCGCTACACCGAGATCACGCTGCAGGGCGACCCGGCCAACCACCCGCACCTGATCTTCGAGGACGACGACGGCCGGCGCACCGGGATCGTCGACGGCACGATGCTGCGCGAGATCCCCGACGTCGAGGTGATCAAGACCTACGCCGTGGACAACTCCAGCAGCGCGCCCGAACCGCGCTTCCGGTTGCCCGAGGGCGCCGACTACACGATCACCGTCGACGGCAGCGACCTGACCAAGACGGCCAAGCCGACGATCAACCTGGTCGGCAACGGCCTCGTGGTCGACGTCGAGGAGATCAAGATCGCGCCGGGCCAGAAGGACCAGATGGCGCTGCCGGGTGGCTACGGGATCACCTACCTGACCAACGCGGAGGACGGGATCGCCCCGAACTTCTACGCCGGGCTGGTCGAGGATGGTGCCGCCTACAACTTCGCCGCCAGCGCGGTCGGCGTGAAGAAGGGCTCGACCGTCTCGCTGCTGGTCGAGCAGGAGGAGAAGGTGGTGATCCTCGACAGCACCGGCAGCGAGGACGCCGACGGCGGCGACGCGACCTTCATCCTGCAGCTCGTCAAGGTGGGCGCGGACGGCAAGCCCGCCCTGTGGCAGAACGCCGGGCTGACGCTCGACGGCGCCAAGGAGGAGAAGGCCGCCTTCGAGTACGGCACGTCGCCGCGCCGGGGCAAGCCGCTGCCGATCTTCCTGCTGAACGCCAACGGCGACGTCACCGGGCAGGTCGCGGCCAAGCCGCAGTAGCCTCGTCGGCCATGGGGCGAGCGTGGCGGCGGCTGGCGTTCCTGGCCGGGGCCGGCGCGTTGCTGGCCGGCGTCGCACCACCCGCGACCGCGGCGTCCCTGCACCGCGAGCGCATCGGCACATCGGTCGAGGGCGCGCCGATCCGGGCCGTCCGCGTGGGCGAGCCCGACGCGCCGCGCACCGCGCTGGCTGTCGGCTGCATCCACGGCAGCGAGCGCGCGGGGGAGGCGATCACGCGCCGGCTGCGCACCGCCGTGCTGCCGGCCGACACCGCCGTGTGGCTGATCGACCAGGCCAACCCCGACGGCTGCCGGGCCGGCACGCGCCAGAACGCGCACGGCGTGGATCTCAATCGCAACGCGCCGTGGCACTGGCGCCCGACGGGCCCGCCCGGCAGCGTCTTCTACGCCGGTCCGCGGCCCCGCTCGGAACCCGAGACGCGCGCGGTGCTGGCCTTCATCAGCCGGGTCCGGCCGGGCGTGACGATCTGGTACCACCAGGCGGCCACGCTGGTCGACGACCCGGGGCGCCACCGCGACATCCCGCGCCGCTACGCGCGCCGGGTCGGGCTGCCGTTCCGGCCGTACCCGGGCAACCTGCCGGGCATCCTCACCGGCTGGCAGAACGCGACGCTCCCGCGTTCGACGGCGTTCGTCGTCGAGCTGCCCGGCGGCGCGTTGCCCGCGGCGTCCGTGCGCCGCCACGCGGCCGCGGTCATCGCCGCCGCGACACATATCTGACACAAGTCAGTCGCATCTTCTTCACACGGCGGATCGAGTGGCGGCTTAGAAGGTCTGCATGCGCGTCCGTGCCTCCCGAAACCGTCTTGCCCTGGCCCTCGCCGTCTTCGCCGCGATGCTCGTCGCCCAGCCGATCGAATCGGCCTCGGCAGCGCTGAGCGGCGTCGATCTGTCGACCTACGTGCGGGTCGGGCGCTACGACCTGCCCGTCGCGCCGGCCCCGGCGGGCAGCCAGCTGGCGCGGGAGGCCTCGGGCGTCGCCTACAACTGGGACAACGACTCGCTGTACGTCGTCGGGGACGAGGGCACGTCGGTGGCGCACGTCTCCAAGACCGGCGCGTTGATCGACTCGATGACGCTGAGCGGCTTCGACGACACGGAGGGCATCACCTACGTCGGCGGCGGCCAGTTCGTCGTCACCGAGGAGCGCCTGCGCCAGGTCGTCCGCTTCACCTACGCGCCCGGCACCACGCTGGCCCACGGCAGCGCGCAGGCGGTCAAGCTGGGTACGACGATCGGGAACATCGGCCTGGAGGGCGTCAGCAACGACCCCCAGACCGGCGGCCTGCTCCTGGTCAAGGAGAGCGACCCCAAGGGCATCTTCTCCACGGGCGTCGACTGGGCGGCCGGCACCGCGACGAACGGCTCGCCGACCACGGAGAACTCGACGGACCTGTTCGACCCGGCGTTGACCGGTCTGGCCGACCACTCCGACGTCTACGCCCTGGCCAACGTCGCGGCGCTGGCCGGCACGGCGGACGAGAGCCACCTGCTGATGATCAGCCAGGCCTCGGGCAAGGTCATCAACATCAGCCGCACCGGGGTCGTCTCGAGCACGCTGACCCTCGTCGGCGACGCCGACAACGCGCTGTCGATTCCCGACCAGACCCATGAGGGCGTCACGATGGACGCCGCGGGCTACCTGTACATCGTCAGCGAGCAGGGCGGAGGCGACGGCGACCACCCGCAGGTGTGGGTGTACGCGCCGTCGACGGGGACCAACGCGGCGCCCACCGGCGTGAGCTTCACCACGCTGCTCAGCTCGCTGCCCGAGAACGCCAGCACCGCGACGCGCACGAAGCTGGCCAACGTGAACATCGCCGACGACGGCCTGGGCACGAACAACCTGACCGTCACCGGTGCCGACGCCGACAGCTTCGAGGTCGACGCCACCGGCCTGTACCTGAAGGCCGGGGTGACGCTCAACCACACGACGAAGCCGAGCTACACCGTGCAGGTGGCGGTCGACGACCCCGGCGTGGGCTCCACGCCCGATGCCTCCAGCGCCGACTTCACGCTGACCATCACCGCCGCGTCCGGCGGACCGGGCACCGCGACGATCAAGGTGACCGAGGTCTCGCCGTGGAGCAGCGGGAACTCGCCCTACGCGGCCGACTGGTTCGAGGTGACGAACACCGGCACCAGCGCGCTGGACCTGACCGGCTGGCGCATCGACGACGACTCCAACGTGTACGGCAGCGCCGTGCTGCTGCAGGGCGTCGGCAGCCTGGCCGCGGGCGAGTCGGCGATCTTCGTCGGCGGCGACGCCGACACGCCGATCGAGTTCCGGTCGTCCTGGTTCGGGGCCAGCAGCCCCGCAGGGCTGCAGGTGGGAACGTTCGACGCGGGACTCGGCCTGAGCAGCGGCGGCGACCAGGTCAACCTGTTCGACAACCTGGGCAACCACCAGACCGGCGTCGCGTTCGGCGCCTCGACCACCGGCCGCACCTTCGACAACGCCGCCGGCGATGCGACGGTCACGACGCTGGCCACCGCCGGCGTCAACGGGGCCTTCACCTCGCCCGACAACGAGGTCGGCTCGCCCGGCCGGATCGCCGCACCGGCGCCGCCGCCCAACCTGAAGGTGACCGAGGTGGCCCCGTGGGGCAGCGGCGACGGGTCCTACGCGGCCGACTGGTTCGAGCTGACCAACAAGGGCGCGACCACCGTCGACCTGACCGGCTACAAGATGGACGACAGCTCCGACGCGAGCGGCACGGCCGTGGCGCTGACCGGCGTGCCGTCGCTGGCCCCGGGCGAGTCGGCGATCTTCCTGGAGGGCACGTCGGCCACCCCGGCCGCGTTCAAGACCGGCTGGTTCGGCAGCAGCGTCCCCGCCGGGCTGCAGGTCGGGTACTACGGCGGCTCGGGCGTCGGCCTGAGCACCAGCGGCGACGCGGTCAACGTCTTCAACGGCGCGGGCACGAAGGTCACCGGTGTCACGTTCGGTGCGTCGACGAGCAAGGTCTCGTTCGACAACGCGCCGGGCGACGCGGCCGTCACGACGCTCAGCGCCGTCGGCACCAACGGCGCGTTCACGTCGGCCACGGGCGGCGAGGTCGGCTCACCCGGGACGATCGTCAGCCCGCCGCCGCTCGCGCAGGCCAAGGTCACCGAGGTGGCCCCGTGGGGCAGCGGCGACGGGTCCTACCTGGCCGACTGGTTCGAGCTGACCAACACGGGCGCGACGACGATCGATCTGACCGGCTGGAAGATGGACGACAGCTCCAACGCGATCGGCACCGCGGTCGCGCTGACCGGCGTGTCGTCGCTGGCCCCGGGTGAGTCGGCGATCTTCCTGGAGGGCACGTCGGCGACGCCGCCGCTGTTCAGGTCCGGCTGGTTCGGCAGCGATGTCCCGTTCGGCCTGCAGGTCGGCTACTACGGCGGCTCGGGCGTCGGCCTGAGCACCAGCGGCGACGGCGTCAACGTGTTCGACGCGCTCGGCCGCCGGGTCACCGGCGTGACGTTCGGCGCCTCGACGAGCAAGGTGTCCTTCGACAACGCCGCGGGCGACGCGGCGGTGACCGCGCTCAGCGCCGTCGGCACCAACGGCGCGTTCACGTCGGCCACGGGCGGCGAGGTCGGCTCGCCCGGCCTGACCGCCACGCCGCCGGCGCTCCCGCTGGTCAAGGTCACGGAGGTGTCGCCCTGGAGCAGCGGCGACTCGTCCTACGCGGCCGACTGGTTCGAGCTGACCAACACCGGCGACACCACGGTCGACCTGACCGGCTGGAAGGTCGACGACAGCTCCAACGCGTTCGCCAGCGCGGTCGCGCTCAACGGGGTCAGCAGCCTGGCGCCGGGTGCGTCGGCGATCTTCACCGAGGGCACCGCCGACACCCCGGCCGACCTGATCGAGTCGTGGTTCGGCGCCGATCCGCCGGCCGGGCTGCAGGTCGGCTTCTACGGCGGCTCGGGCGTGGGCCTGAGCACCGGCGGAGACGCGATCAACGTGTTCACGGCCACCGGGCGCCGGGTCACCGGCATCGCGTTCGGCGGCGCGACCAGCGGCCGGACGTTCGACAACGCCGCCGGCGCGGGCAGCAGCACGTTGCCGCTGCCGGTGGTCACCACGCTGAGCACGGTGGGGATCGACGGGGCCCGCACGTCGGACGCCGACGAGGTCGGCTCGCCCGGAACCATCACCCCGGACACGACCAAGCCGGTGCTGACCCTCAGCGGCAACCAGGGCGTCTACGTGGCCGGCCAGCTGATCCGCATCACGTGCGCGGCCGTCGACGAGCGCTTCGGCTCCGGTGTGGCCGAGGACGCGTGCGCCGAAATCGAGCTGCCGAGCGCCTCGCTCGGCCTCGGGACGCACCAGCTGACCGCGACCGCGACGGACCGGGCCGGCAACGTCGGCACCGCCACGGCGAACGTCGTGGTGGTCGCGCTGCCCGCCGCCGGTTCGGGGTCGACGCCGCCGCCCGCGACGCCGACGCCGACGCCGCCCGCGCCCAGCAGCTCGGGCCCGTCGGTCTCGACGCCGCCGGCCTCCAGCGGCGGTGGCAGCGCGACGCCGGCCGAGCCCAGCGCGCCGACGCCGTCGGTCGACGCACCCGACTCGGTGAAGCCGGGTGCGCTGACCAAGGGCGTGACCACCAAGCTCGAGGACCTCCGTCCCGGATCGCGGATCGCCATCGAGATCCGCGTGGGCGGCAAGGTGCTCAAGGCGTTCAAGGCGACCGCCAACCAGGCCGGCGACGGCTCGGTCAAGCTGAAGCTGTCCAGGAAGCAGCTGGCCAAGGTGGGCCGGCGCGACCTGATCGTGCGCTACACGGTCGTCGACGAGGACGGCAGCACGCGCACGATCAGCACGCGGATCGCGGTGGGCTGAGTCAGCGGCGGAGCTTGACCTTGACGCGGTAGGTCCGCCCGGCGGCGGTCGTCGCGACGACCGTCACGCGGGTCTTGCCCGACAGCTTGGCCCGCTGGACCTTCAGCAGCCGGGCGGGCACCCGGACGGTGATCGAGCGGGCGCCGCTGCGCTTGGTCGCCGTCAGGCGCTTGCCCGCGTACCCGGTCACGCCCTTGGGCAGCGACACGCGGATGCCGCGCAGCTTGGACGCCTTGGCCGGCACCGTGGCCTTGACCGACAGCGACCCGGCCTTGGACAGCTTGGCCTTGACCGACGGCTTGCGCGCCTTCGCCGGCGACGCGCTGGGTGCCGACGGCGTGGTCGGGTTCACGCAGTTGGTGGTGGTCACGGTGGCGCTGGCCGTGCGCTCGATCCCGGCCTGGGCGGTGAACGCCGCGTCGATCGTCGGGGGCTTGGCGCACAGGTCGGTCGACGAGATCAGCAGGCCTCCGGCGCCGCCGTTGAGGGTCAGCGTGAAGCGCGACAGGGGCACGTCGGGCAGGCCGTCGAGCGTGGAGACGAGCCGGGCGCCCGCGCCGATGGTCACGGTGCCGCGCAGCTTGACCGGCAGCAGCCCGCGCAGGTCGATGCCCAGCTGCGGCAGCCCGCCGCCGGGCGGGTTGACGAGGTAGACCGTCCCGGCCAGCGGGTCGGCCAGCAGCGGCGTCTCGACGATCGCCGAGCCGACCTTCGTGTTGTCGGCACAGCCGCCGGCGTCGAAGTCGGGCGAGGGGCAGGAGACGTTCAGCGCGGCCAGGTCCGGTCCGACCCCGAGCGGCAGCGTCACGACGACCTTCTTGCTCGTCGCCTCCTCGGCGGTCTGGCTGACCACCGTGGTCAGCTGCGGGTGCTGGTTGGTGCCGGCGCCGTCCAGCGCGGCGGTGATCTTCGGGTCGTAGGTCAGCGCGTCGCACGCGGTCGGCGTGTAGGACGACGCCTTGGACGAGGCCGCGCCGTTGTAGGCGGTCGCGTCGACCGTCGTGGTCGCGGGCACGCAGGTGGTCGGGTTGGTCAGGAACGGGCCCGGCGCGCCGGGCACCCGCCCGCGCAGGTTCAGCTGGATGCGGTCGATGTGGCTGTTGAGCGTGCCGACGTTCGTGTCGATCGTGCGCGGCAGGTCCTTCAGCGTGGAGTCCAGGCCGTAGTCGCTGTTGGAGCGCACCGAGACCACGGACTGCATGCGCACGGGCCGGGTGACGATCACGCCGCCCGCCGCCGCCGTGGCGGGCAGCAGCACGCCCAGGCGGGCCGGCTCACCGGTCGGCGGCTGCAGGTTGAAGACCTGCCCCGAGACGTCCTGCGTCTGCGGCACCGCCGACAGCAGCGAGTTGACCACGACCGTCGCGGTCACCGTGGTGGTGCCGACCTGCGAGGCCGCCGGGCACGCGTCGGTGGCGAACTGGGCCTGCGTGCACAGGCCGGCGGCCTGCGGGTTGCCGACGAAGCCGCGCGGCAGATGCAACACGAGGTTGCGCACGTTGTCGTCGGCGCCGAAGCCGATGTTGATGGCGAAGTCGGCGTGGGCGCCGGCCTGGGTGGAGCTCGGCGTGGCGGCGACCGAGGAGACGCTGAAGGCCGCCTGGGCGGCGGCCGGCGTGATGGCGAGCACGGCGACGGTGACCGTAGGGGCGAGCAGCTGGGACAGACGCATGTAGGACAACAACGCGCGGGCGCGCCAGAAATGGTGAAAGCGCGAATTCGTGGGGGGTCACCCGGGAACGGCGGCCGACAACAGGGCAGCAACCGCTCACGGAAAGGACTCCTCCTCATGGCCGCCACCGTCATCATCGCCGCAATGGTGATCACCCCGATCGTCCTGCTCGTCGTCGATCTCGTGCGCCGCGAGGGCCGTCGCAAGCGGGCGACGATCGACGGTCAGTAGCTGAGCTGGGCTTCAGGTGTGAGGAGTACCGTCTAGGGCACGATTCACACAGGAAGGAAGCGATGAGCGAGACAGCGATTCTGGCGGGCGGTTGCTTCTGGGGCGTGCAGGACTTGATCCGCAAGCGCCCAGGCGTGATCACCACCCGCGTCGGCTACTCGGGCGGCGACGTCCCGAATGCCACGTACCGAAACCACGGCAGCCACGCCGAGGCGATCGAGATCGTCTTCGACCCGGCCGTGATCAGCTACCGCGAGCTGCTGGAGTTCTTCTTCCAGATCCACGATCCGTCGACGAAGGACCGCCAGGGCAACGATCGCGGCGCCAGCTACCGCTCGGCGATCTACTACACCAGCGAGGAGCAGCACCAGACCGCGCTGGACACGATCGCCGACGTGGACGCGTCGGGCCTGTGGCCCGGCAAGGTCGTCACCGAGGTCGAGCCGGCCGGCCCGTTCTGGGAGGCCGAGCCCGAGCACCAGGACTACCTGGAGCGGATCCCCCACGGCTACACGTGCCATTTCGTGCGGCCCGGCTGGGTCCTGCCCAAGCGGCAGGAGACGGTCAACTCCTAGTGTCAGGGCACTAGGTTTCGCGGGCTCCGGCGCGGAAGCGCCGGAGCCGCAGCGCGTTGAGCACCACCGAGATGCTGGACACCGCCATCGCCAGCCCGGCGAGCAGCGGGTTCAGCAGCCCGGCGGCGGCCAAGGGGATCGCGGCGACGTTGTAGCCGAAGGCCCACACGAGGTTCTCCTGGATCGTGCGCAGCGTCGCGCGCGACAGGCGGATCGCGTCGGCGGCCGCGCGCAGGTCGCCGCTGACGAGCGTCAGGTCGGAGGCCTCGATGGCCACGTCGGTCCCGGTGCCGATGGCCAGGCCCAGGTCGGCCTGGGCCAGGGCCGGGGCGTCGTTGACGCCGTCGCCGACCATCGCCACCACGCGCCCGTCGGCCTGCAGCCGTTGGATGACCGCGGCCTTCTCGGCCGGCAGCACCTCGGCGATGACCTCCTCGATGCCCACCTGGGCGGCGACGGCCCGCGCCGTGGCCGGGTTGTCGCCGGTCAGCAGCACCGGTCGCAACCCCAGGGCGCGCAGGCGTCGCACCGCCTCGGCGGACGACGGCTTGACCGTGTCGGCCACGACCAGCACGGCCCGGACCGCGCCGTCCCACGCGGCGACGACCGCCGTCTGACCGTCGGCCTCGGCCGCACGCCGGGCGTCGTCCAGGGCCGGGCTCAGGCGCAGCCCCCAGTCGGCCAGCAGGCCCGGTCGGCCGACCTGCACGCCGTGACCGTCGATCACGCCCTCCACGCCGAGGCCTTCGCGGTTGACGAACGAGGCGACCGCGGGCAGCTGGCCGACCGCCTCGCGGGCCGCGCGGGTGATCGCCTGGGCGATCGGATGCTCGGAGGCATCCTCCAACGCGCCCACGATCCGCAGCACCTCGTCACGCGACGCGCCGGGGGCCAGCGCGACGTCGACCAGGCTCATCCGGCCCGTCGTCACCGTGCCCGTCTTGTCCAGCACGATCGTGTCGACCGTGCGGGTGGACTCGAGGATCTCGGGCCCCTTGATCAGCAGGCCGAGCTGCGCGCCACGCCCGGTCCCGACCAGCAGCGCCGTCGGCGTGGCCAGGCCCAGCGCACACGGGCAGGCGATGATCAGCACCGCGACCGCGGCGGTGAAGGCGAACGTCGTGCTCTCGCCGGTGCCGATCCAGAAGCCCAGGGTGGCCACCGATAGCGCGATGACGACCGGCACGAACACGCCGGAGACGCGATCGGCCAGCCGCTGCACCGGCGCCTTGCCGGTCTGCGCGTCGGTGACCAGCCGGGCGATCTGGGCCAGGGCGGTGTCGGCGCCGACCCGCGTGGCGCTCACGACGAGCCGTCCGCCCGCGTTGACGCTCGCGCCGGCGACGCTGTCACCGGGCTGCTTCTCGACGGGCACCGACTCGCCGGTGAGCAGCGACTGGTCGACGGCGCTGGTCCCGCTCTCGACCACGCCGTCGGTGGCGATCTTCTCGCCGGGGCGCACGACGAACCGGTCGCCGACGGCGAGCTGCTCGACGGGCACGCGCCGTTCCTGGCCCGCGGGGTCCAGCACGGCGACGTCCTTGGCCCCGAGCTCCAGGAGCGCGGTCAGCGCGGCGCCGGCGTTGCGCTTGGCCCGGGCCTCGAAGAAGCGGCCGGCCAGGATGAACACGGTGACGGCGCTGGCCACCTCGAGGTAGATCTCGTGGGTGCCGCCGGCCTGATCGGGGATCAGATCGAAGCTCATGCGCATGTCCGGCTGGCCGGCGTCGCCGAACAGCAGCGCGTACAGCGACCACGCGTAGGCGGCGAGCACGCCGACGGAGATCAGCGTGTCCATCGTCGCGGTCGCGTGCTTGAGGTTGGCCCAGGCCGCCCGGTGGAACGGGAGCGCGCCCCACACGACGACGGGGGAGGCCAGGGCCAGCGAGATCCACTGCCAGTTGTCGAACTGCAGCGGCGGGATCATGGCCAGCAGCAGGACCGGAAGCGTGAGCACGGCGCTGATCACGAGGCGCTGGCGCAGCGGGGCGGTCGGGTCGGACGGCGCCTGCGCGGGCGGGTCGTCGGCGGGCAGCGACGCCTGGTAGCCGGCGGCCGCGACGGCGGCGACGAGGTCGTCCGCGGCCACGGCCGAGCGGTCGAAGTCGACCGTCGCCTTCTCGGTGGCGTAGTTGACGGTGGCCGTGACGCTGGCGAGCTCGTTGAGCTTGCGCTCGACGCGGTTCGCGCAGGAGGCGCAGGTCATCCCGGTGATCGGCAGCTCGAGGCGCTCGGTCAGGCCGGTGCTCATGGCCCCACCGACTGCGTGAAGGCCACCGTCTGGACGCGGCCCGCGTGCTGGAACTGCAGGAACAGCCGGTAGTCCCCGGCGGTGGGGAACGTCGCGCCGAAGCCGATCACGTCGCCGTGCCCGTCCTCGGTCGGGTGGACGTGCGTGAACGCGAGGTCGCCGTCGCGGAGCGCCACGAGGTGCCCGTCGGCACCGAGGTAGGGGTCGACGTCGACGGGGCGGCCGTTGCGGCGGACGGTGAAGCGCAGCTCGGCCTCCCGGCCGGCGCGGGTGTTGTCGGCCGCCAGCGTCACGTCGTAGCCGCCGTCGCTGACCGCCGCGGTCGCCGGTGGCGGGAGCGGTTGCAGCTCGGCCGGGCCGTCGACGCGCAGGTCGGTGGCCAGCGTCGTCGCCTGGCCGTCGTGGGCGAAGTCGGCGAACACGCGATAGGACCCGGCCGCGTCGATGCGGGCGGGCGCGCTCCAGGTGCCGTCCGCCGCCTGCTCGGGGTGCAGGTGCTGGAAGCCGGTCAGGTCGCGGCGGGCCAGGATCAGGTGCATGCGCTTGGTGTGGCGCAGGTCGAACTCGCGCACCGGCCGGCCGTCGGCCCCCAGGACGGCGAAGCGCAGTGCGCCGGTCGTGCCGCGCGGCAGCTCCGGCGTGCGCAGGTCGAGGCGCAGGTCGCCCTCGGCGACGGAGAGGCCGGGCGTCATCGGTCCGGCGGCCATCGACCCGTGGTCCGTCTCCGCGGCCGCGCGGCCGTCGCGATCGGGGCCCAGCGTGGCCCCCGCGACCGTGGCCAGGCCGAACACTACGGCGAGGGCGGCGGCGAAGCCGACGAGCTTGGCGGCGGTGTTGGCGGCGGATGGCATGGCGGGAGACCTGGCACGAATACCGGGTAGGGGTATTGGCCGGACCGAGGCTACCAGATACGGGTGGGGGGTATCGCCCCGACCGAACGTCAGATGACGGTGTGGCTGGAGGCCGCCCGCGCGATCAGCCGCTCGCCCTGGGTGATCTCGGCGTCGGCGGCGGCCACGCGCCGGCCGACGCTCAGGCACCGTGCCCGGCAGACGAGCGTCTCGCCGGGGAGTGCCGCGCGGATGTACTGCACGCTCAGCTGGATGTGCGGGACGGCGACGCCCGGCTCCACGCGCGCGTGCACGGCCCAGCCGGTCGCGCTGTCCAGCAGCGCGCTCAGGTAGCCGCCGTGCACGATGCCGGCGCCGTTGAGGTGCTCGGGCTGCGGGTCGGCCTCGATCACCGAGCCGTCGGCGTCGGCGCGCACCACGCGAAAGCCCAGATGCGCGGCGAACGGACCGGGGCTGACGCGCTCCACGTCGGGGCTCAGGCCAGCGTCGCGGTGTCGATCACGAAGCGGTAGCGCACGTCGGAGGCCAGCACGCGGTCCCACGCCTCGTTGATCTGGTCGGCGCCGATCAGCTCGATCTCCGGCGCGATGCCGTGCTCGGCGCAGAAGTCGAGCATCTCCTGCGTCTCGGCGATGCCGCCGATGCAGGAGCCGGCGAACGTGCGCCGCCACATCAGCAGTGGGAACACGTGGATGGGCAGCGCCTCCGGCGGCGCGCCGACGTTGACCATCGCGCCGTCGACGGCCAGCAGGTTGAAGAACGCGTCGAGGTTCACCGGCGCACTGACCGTGTTGATGATCAGGTCGAAGCGCTGGCGCAGCTCCTTGAACGTCGCCTTGTCGCTCGTCGCGTAGTAGTGATCGGCGCCCAGGCGCAGGCCGTCCTCCTGCTTGCGCAGCGACTGCGACAGCACGGTCACCTCGGCGCCCATCGCGTGCGCGAGCTTGACCGCCATGTGCCCCAGGCCGCCGAAGCCGACGACCGCGACCCGCTTGCCCGGGCCGGCGTTCCAGTGCCGCAGCGGCGAGTAGGTGGTGATGCCGGCGCAGAGCAGCGGCGCGGCGACGTCGAGCGCGAGCGCGTCGGGGATGTGCAGCACGAAGTCCTCGTCGACGACGATCCGCTCGGCGTAGCCGCCCTGGGTGATCGTCTCGTCGCGGTCGACCGAGCCGTAGGTCTGGGTGTTGCCGTTGAGGCAGTACTGCTCGTGACCCTGCTCGCAGCTGGAGCACTCGCGGCAGGAGTTGACCATGCAGCCGACGCCGACGCGATCGCCGACCGCGTGCTTGGTCACGTCGGTCCCGACCTCGGCGACGACGCCCGCGATCTCGTGCCCGGGGACCAGCGGGTACTGGATCGGTCCCCACTCGCCGCGCACGGTGTGGATGTCGGAATGGCAGATCCCCGAGAACTTGATGTCGATCAGCACGTCGTGCGGGCCGACGTCGCGGCGCTCGATGGTCAGCGCGGAGAGAGCATCAGTGGCGGACGTGCCGCCGAAGGCATTCGCAATTGGCACGGCCCCTAGTCAAGCAGCCTGCCTCAGCCGCGGATCGTCACGGGGGTGAACGTGTCGCCGGCCCGGACCACGATGCGGGCGCGAGCGTCGGCGACGCGCAGCGTGACGCGGCCGTGGACGTCGGTCCGGGCCCGCCGCCCGCCGACGCGGACCACCGCGTTGCGCACCGGTCGCTGGTCGCCGGCGATGTCGGCGGTCACGGTCACCCGCAGGCGGCCGCCGCTGCGGCGGGCTGCGGCCCGCAGCGGTGTGCGCTGCGGGAGCGCGTCGTAGCACGGCCCGAGCGCCGGGAGGGGCGGCGCGGTGACGCCGTCGTAGGTCGCGGTGAACGTGCCGGTCTTGGTCGGCAGCGGGTGCGTCGAGGAGATCGCGTTGTCGACGGTCAGGTCCGCGGTCAGCGAGCCGGTGTGGGCGCCGCGCACGGTGATCGCCGCGACGATGTGCCACGGGCTGGAGCCGGTGATCGTCAGGGTGCCGTCGACGAACGTCTGGCCGTCGTCGGTGTAGCCGTCGTAGGTGGCGGTCGTGTCGGTCGTGGACAGGTCGCCGGCCAGGCGCAGGGTGACGGAGCCGCCCGCCTGGCCGCGCAGCGTGACGGTGCGGTTGGAGGCCAGCACGCCGTGCCAGTCGCGGGCCGCGGGGGCCCAGGCGCCGACCGCGCTGGAGCCGGTGCGACCCGGCTTGGTCGGACGGCGGCCCAGGCGGGCGATGGTCAGGCGGTTGGGCGCCAGGCCCTTCTGGCGCACGTCGGCGTTGGCGCTGGCCGAGGGCGGCGTGCGCAGTCGTTCCTGCAGGAGCACGCTGGTGCTGTCGGGGCTCCAGAACTGCTGCCCGGCGAGGTTGTTGCCCGCGGTGTAGTTGCCCGAGTACACGTCGAGCGGCTGGCCGATCAGCGTGCCCTCGGCATCCCCGCCGGCGGGCAGCAGCCACGGGGACAGGTCGCATTGGAAGCCCTGCCAGGTGGACACGTAGTAGGGCGCCAGCGCGCCGCCGAAGGGCATCGCCTGCAGGGAGCGCAACTGGGGGAGCGCGGCCGCCGCGACCGCCCGGTCGCGCGTGCGCCAGGAGGCGACCACGTACTGCGAGTTGTCCGGGGAGATCGCCCCGTCCTCGTCCCAGTCGGTGTTGGCGGTCAGCCGCGTGGTCCTCCCGGTCTGCAGGTCGATCTTCAGGACGTCGGTGTTGTAGCCGGGCTCGGCCACGGCCAGGATCGACCGGCCGTTGTCGGCGAAGCTCTTGAGCTCGTAGAGCTGCAGGTCGTTGCTCCAGTGCGCGACGTCGGGGTCGTCGGGGCCGGTGGGGCCGCTCGGGTTGACCACCTTCGGGTCGGCGGCGACGTAGCGGTCGGACCGGCGCTCCAGGCGCGCGACGACCATCGCCGTGCCGTCCAGGCGCAGGTCCATCCAGCCCAGGTGCACGCCGTCGGGCGCGAGGTGCCAGGTACGCCGCTGGATGATGAACGCGCCGCCCTTGTCGGCCGACATGTCGACGGGAAGGAAGCGGTGCGTCGCGCAGTCGAAGATGCTCGGCGCGCACTCGAGCACGACCGCGTCGGGATCGGCGGGGTCGTCGCCGCCACCGGTCGCGCCCAGCTCCTTGGTCGACATGAACAGCCGCCGGTCGTCGGGGAAGGCGTAGGTGAAGCCGCCGTGGATCTCCGGTCCGTCGGTGAAGTCGCAGGTGATGCAGGTGGCGCGTCCGCGGCGGGTGGCCGTCCACACGCCGCCGCCGACCTGGTCGCGGAAGATGATGTGGCTGCCGTCGGCGTTCCAGGTCGGGAGCCAGGGCTGGACGTCGCGCGGCAACGTCACGTGCTGGAGCTCGATGGGCACGAACGGCGGCGGGGCCGCGCTGGCGGACGCCGTCAGCGACATCATCATGAGCACGATGGCGCCGCAGACGCGGCGCCGGGACCGACCTGACCCGGGCATGCCTCTATCTATACTCACGAGTAGAGTTAGCGTCAAGGACCGATGAGCGCCCGCGAGATCACGCCACGCCGCAAACGCATCCCGGACGACCGCATGCTGCACGCGGCGTGCGCCGAGTTCGCCGCGCTGGGCTTCCACGCGGGCAACGTCGATCGCATCGCCGTCGCCGCGGGCACGACCAAGGCGACGGTCTACGCGCGCTTCGGCTCCAAGGCCGAGCTGTTCGCGGCGACGCTGCAGCGCGAGGCGGGCGAGCTGCGCCGCCGCCTGCTGGCCGCCTACGCGGCCGACGGCGACGCGCCGGTGGCAACGCGGCTGCACGAGTACGTGGGCGCGTACTTCCGCTTCGGCCTCGAACACCCGGACGGCTTCCGGCTGCTGTTCGTCAGCGACACCGAGTCGGCCGAGCCCGTCGGGGCGGCGATCATCGCGGAGCTGACCACGCGCATCGCCGAGATGGTCGCCCGCCAGTACGGGGCGGCCCAGCCGTCCGACCGCCACCGGCTCGTGGCCGCGCTGGTCGTCGGCGCCACCCACCACGGCGCCGGGACCATGGCCGCCCAGGGCATCGCGGTGGCCGACGCCGCCGCGGTGACCGAGGAGTTCCTGCTGGCCGCGCTGCGCGGCCTGCGGCTCAGCTCGCCGGCCTGATCGGGATCGAGGTCAGCGTCGCGAAGCCCTGCAGGAACGCGGTGATCTCGTCGGTCGAGGCGCTCACGGTCTGGTTGCAGTCGACGGTGACGAACGGGTTGACGCCGGTGGGCAGGCTCGCCGTGCTGGTCACCTTGACCGTGCCGCGGACGGTGCCGGACGAGCACTGCGGGATGTTGAGGTTCTGCACCGTGCCGCGCTTGAGCTTGGCCCGGTTGGCCGTGACCCAGCCCAGCGTGCTCTTGACGCCGTCGGTGAAGTCCGTGACGGTGGCGGTGCCCTCGCTGGTGGCCAACGCCGGCAGCCCCTGCTGAGCGGCGGCGCGCGCGGCGCCGACCGTGCCCGACAGGTCGACGAACGGCCCCAGGTTGGCGCCCTGGTTGATGCCGGCGATGACGAGGTCCACCTGCGACTTCTTGACGACCTTGCTGAGCGCGTAGTTGATCGAGTCGGCGGGGTAGCCCTCGACCGCGATCGCCGGGTAGCCGCTGGCCGTCGTCGTCTTGCGCGCGGTCAACGGGCCGGGCGTCGTCTTGCCGCCGCTGCCGCTCTGGTTGGTCGCCGGCGCGACGACCGTGACCGTGACCTTGGTCAGCTTGCGCAGTCCCTGGACGAGCGCGTCGATGCCGGGCGCCTTGACGCCGTCGTCGTTGGAGACGAGCACGCGCAGCGGCTTGGTCTTGGCCGCGCCGGCGGTGGCGGGCAGGAGCGCGACGGCGGCGACGACGGCGGCCAGCAGCGCCGCGACGATGGAGCGATGAGTCCTCATGTGCGGCGGCACGGTAGCTCGACCGCGGCGGGCGCGTGTGAGCAAGTTGTTGTCGGCCGGTATGGCACGCTGAGGTGATGAGCGAGCCCTGGCCCGAACTGCGCGTGGACGACTGGACCGACACGCGTGACACGCTGCACCGCTGGACGCAGGTCGTCGGCAAGATCCGCCTGGCCCAGGCGCCGATGGTCAACCACTGGTGGCAGGTCACGCTCTACGTCTCACCCCGCGGCCTGACCACGTCCGCGATGCCGGTGGGCTCGCGCGTGCTGGAGATCGAGTTCGACTTCTGCGCCCACGTCCTGCGCCTGACGGCGGACGGCGGGCAGGAGCGCACGGTCGCGCTCGCGCCCAAGACCGTGGCGGACTTCTACGCCGAGGTGATGGCCGCGCTGCACGAGCTCGGGCTGGACATCACGATCTGGCCGGTGCCGGTCGAGATCGATCCGGCGGTGCCGTTCGCGCAGGACGTCGAGCACGGCGCCTACGACCCGCACGCCGCGCAGCTGTTCTGGCGTCAGCTGGTCGCGGCCGACCGCGTGCTGTCGGTGTTCCGCGGCCGCTTCGGCGGCAAGGTCAGCCCGGTGCACTTCTTCTGGGGCGCGATGGATCTCGCCGTGACCCGCTTCTCCGGGCGCCTCGCGCCGCGCCACCCCGGCGGCGCGCCCAACTGCGGCGACTGGGTCATGGTCGAGGGGTACTCGCACGAGCTGTCCAGCTGCGGGTTCTGGCCGGGCGGGGGCGAGGAGGGCGCGTTCTACGCCTACGCCTATCCCGAGCCCGACGGCTTCAAGGAGCATCCGGTCACGCCCGCCGCGGCCTTCTACTCCGAGCCCAACGGTCAGTTCCTGCTGCCCTACGAGGCCGTGCGCACGGCCGACGATCCCGACGCGACGCTGCTCGGGTTCCTGCAGACCACCTACGAGGCCGCCGCGATCCACGGGACGTGGGACCGCGACAGCCTCGAGTACGTCCCGGTCGAGGGGGCACGGCCCGCATCGTGAGGTCGGTCGGCGGGTAGGCCGCCGACATGCGCAAAGGCCTTCGAACGACGATGCGGGCGGCGGACACGGCCGAGAAGGCCTACAACGGGCTGGCCATCGCGGTGCTCTGCGTGCTGATCGTCCTGGCGGCGATCTACGGGCTCGTGCTGCTCGTCGTCCACGCGGTGACCTAGCGCCAGGCCGGCCGACGGGCGGCCGGCCTGGAACGGAGCGGTCAGGCCAGGTCGAAGCGGTCCAGGTCCATGACCTTGGCCCACGCGGCGACGAAGTCGCCGACGAACTTCTCGCGCGCGTCGTCGCTGGCGTAGACCTCGGCCAGGGCCCGCAGCTCCGAGTTGGAGCCGAAGACCAGATCCACCCGGCTGCCCGTCCAGCGGACCGCGCCGCCGGCCTCGGTGCGCGCCTCGAAGCTGCCCGCGTCGTCGGCCGTCGGCGACCACGTCGTGCCCAGGTCCAGCAGGTTCACGAAGAAGTCGTTGGTCAGGGTCCCGGGGGCGTCGGTCAGGACGCCCTTGGCCGACTGGCCCGCGTTCGCGCCCAGGACGCGCAGGCCGCCGACCAGGACGGTCATCTCGGGGGCGCTGAGCGTCAGCAGGTTCGCGCGGTCGATCAGCAGGTACTCCGCCGTCAGCCGCTCCTGGCCGCTGAGGTAGTTGCGGAACCCGTCGGCGACCGGCTCCAGCGCCTCGAACGACTCGGCGTCGGTGTGCTCCTCGGTCGCGTCCGCCCGGCCGGCCGTGAACGGGACCTCGACGTCGACGCCGCCGGCCTGGGCCGCCTGCTCGACCGCCGCCGCGCCGCCGAGCACGATCAGGTCGGCCAGCGAGACCTGCTTGCCGCCGGACTGCGCGGCGTTGAACGCCTGCTGGATGCCCTCCAGCGTGCTGAGCACCGTGGCCAGCTGCGCGGGGTCGTTGACCGCCCAGCTGCGCTGCGGCTCCAGGCGCACGCGGGCGCCGTTGGCGCCACCGCGCTTGTCGCTGCCGCGGAACGTCGAGGCCGACGCCCACGCCGCCGAGACCAGCTGGGACACCGACAGGCCCGAGTCGAGGATCTGCCGCTTGAGGTCGGCCACGTCGCCGGCGTCGACCAGCTCGTGCGTGACCTCGGGCAGCGGGTCCTGCCACAGCAGCGTCTCGGCCGGGACCTCCGGGCCGAGGTAGCGCTGGATCGGGCCCATGTCGCGGTGCGTCAGCTTGAACCAGGCGCGCGCGAACGCGTCGGCGAGCTGATCGGGATGCTCGTAGAAGCGGCGCGCGATCGGCTCGTAGATCGGGTCGAAGCGCAGCGCGAGGTCGGTGGTCAGCATCGTCGGCGCGCGGCCCGGGCCGCCCTCGTTGGGGGCCGGGATGGTGCCGGCGCCGGCGCCGTCCTTGGCCACCCACTGGCTCGCGCCCGCCGGGCTCTGCTCGAGCTCGTACTCGTACTCGAACAGGTTCTTGAAGAAGCCGTCCGACCACGCCGTCGGCGTCGAGGTCCAGGTCACCTCCAGGCCGCTGGTGATGACGTCCTCGAGCTTGCCGGAGCGGTAGGTCTGCTTCCAGCCCAGGCCCTGCTCCTCCAGCGGCGCGCCTTCGGGCTCGGGACCGACGAACTGCTCCGGGTCGGCGGCGCCGTGGGTTTTGCCGAACGTGTGGCCGCCGGCGATCAGCGCGACGGTCTCCTCGTCGTTCATGGCCATGCGGCCGAACGTCTCGCGGATGTCGTGGGCCGAGGCGAGCGGGTCCGGGTTGCCGTTCGGGCCCTCCGGGTTGACGTAGATCAGGCCCATCTCGGCGGCGCCCAGGGGGCGCTCGAGCTGACGCCCGCCGGTGTGGCGCGCGTCGGTCAGCCACTCGGTCTCCGGGCCCCAGTAGACGTCCTCGTCGGGCTCCCACACGTCCGGGCGGCCGCCGGCGAAGCCGAACGTCTCAAAGCCCATCGACTCCAGCGCGACGTTGCCGGTGAGGATCATCAGATCGGCCCACGAGATCGACTGGCCGTACTTCTTCTTGACCGGCCACAGGAGGCGGCGGGCCTTGTCCAGGTTGCCGTTGTCGGGCCAGCTGTTGAGCGGGGCGAAGCGCTGCTGCCCGGCGCCCGCGCCCCCGCGGCCGTCGTTGATGCGGTAGGTGCCGGCGCTGTGCCAGGCCATGCGGATCATGAACGGGCCGTAGTGCCCGAAGTCGGCCGGCCACCAGTCCTGCGACGTCGTCAGCACCTCGGCGATGTCCGCCTTGACCGCGTCGAGATCGAGCCCCAGGAACGCCTCGGCGTAGTCGAACTCCTCGCCCAGGGGGTTGGCCACGGCCGGGTTCTTGGCCAGGATCTTCAGGTTCAGCCGGTTCGGCCACCAGCCGCGGCTGTCACCGCCCTGGGTCGGATGGGCGGCGCGCTCATGGACGACGGGGCAGCCGCTGGGCTCCTCGTTCATCTCGCCGACGACGGCGTCCGGGTGGTGCTGGTCAGACAAGGGGAACCTCTCCGGTGTCAGTGCTGTACAGGGGCAGTGGGGGTGGCCGAGCAGACGGGGCACAGGCCCCAGTGGATGACCTCGGCCTCGAAGATCACGTAGCCATGGTCCTCGGAAGCGGTCAGGCAGGGGGCCGCGCCGACGGCGCAATCGACGTCGGCGATGGCCCCACAGGATCGGCACACCACGTGGTGGTGGTTGTCACCGACGCGTGACTCGTAGCGGGCCACGGAGCCCTCCGGGTGGATCCGCCGCACCAGGCCGGCGTCGGTCAGCGTCCGCAGCACGTCGTAGACGGCCTGGGTGGACACGTCGCCGATGTCGGCGCGCACCGAGTCCAGGATCGAACCGGTGTCGGCGTGCGGATCGGCGTGCACCGCGGCCAGCACGGCGACCCGCGGGCGGGTGACGCGCAGGGACTGCGCGCGCAGCAGCTGCTCGAGCTCGGGGACCGTCGGCACGGGCCGGAGTATGCCACGCCAAACTGGAATGAGTCCAGAACGGCGAAGGGGGCTGTACGGTGCCCGGGTGTTTTCGCGAAAACGACTCCGGGAACTGCGTCCGCTGGCCGCGGCGCTGGGCGTGTACCCGCTCGTCGCGGCCACCGCGCCGACCATCGAGCGGCCCCTGGCGCGCATGCGCAAGCTGATCGGTGCGGAGCGGTCGCTGGGGCTGTTCTTCGAGCCGGCGGTCCACCGCTGGGTGGCCGCCCGCCCGCCGCTGATGCGCACGCTCAACGTGACCTACGTCGCCGCGCACATGCCCGGCGTGCTGGGCGCGCTGGCCTGGGCCTGGTACGCGCACCCCGACGAGTTCCCGGTGGCGCGCGACACGTTCGTGGCCACCCAGGCGCTGGCGGTGATGGGCTACATGCTCGTGCCCACGGCGCCGCCGCGGATGGTCCCTGAGCTGGGCTACGTGCGCGGGCCCGGACCGGGCGATGCGGGGATCGGCCGGCTGGTGCAGAGCCCGTACGCGGCGATGCCCAGCGCGCACACCGCGTTCTCCGTGGTCGCGGCGGGGACGGTCTTCGCGCTCGCGCGGTCGCCCGCGGTGCGCGCGGCCGCGCTGCTCTACCCGCCCGCGGTGGTGGCCGAGATCGTGGCCACCGGCGACCACATCTGGCTCGATGCCGTGGGCGGCGTGCTCGTCGCCACGGGCGGGTTCGCCATCGCCCGCCGGCTGCAGGCGCGCCGCGACCGCTAGCGGGCCTTGGACTCGTTCAGCGCGATGGCCGCGCGGATGAGCGCCTGGAACGCCGGCGCATCGACGGCGTCGCCCTCACGGAAGTCGATCGCCCGCCGGGTGTTGCCGTCCAGGCTGGAGTTGAACAGGCCGGAGGGGTCGTCCAGCGACGCGCCCTTGGCGAAGGTCACCTTGACCGCGCTCTTGTAGCTCTCGCCGGTGCAGACGATGCCGTCGTGGTACCACGTCGGCACGCCGCGCCACTTCCACTCCTCGACGATGTCGGGGTCGGCGTCCTTGATCAGGCCGCGCAGCTCGCTGAGCCGCTCACCGCGCCAGTCGCCGAGCTCGGCGATCCGCTCGTCGATCAACTCGGATGGGTTCTTGCTGTCTGCCATGGCCCCAGCTTGGCATCTCGCTGGGCGCGCCCGCGGTTCAGCCGTCGGCCGAGCGCGCCAGCGCCTCGTGCGCGTGCCACTCCGCCAGCTGGCGGGCGTGGGCGGCGGTGACGTTGTCGTAGGCCATGTTGCCCAGCAGCAGCCGCACGGGCGGGTCGTCCATGGCGACGAGCGCCAGCAGCGCGGCGGCCGCGCGACGCGGATCGCCGGCCTCGCCGCCGGAGGTCTCCACCGCCAGCGACGACGCCGCGGTGGCGAACGCCTCGGCGTAAGGGGAGGCGGCGTCGATCCGCCGGTCGCAGGCCTCGCGGAACCCGGTGCGGAAGTCGCTGGGTTGGACGATCGTCACGCGGATGCCGAACGGCGCGGCCTCGAGCGCGAGCGCCTCGGTCAGCCCCTCCAGCGCGTACTTGCTCGCGCAGTACAGGCCGACGAGCGGGAAGGCCACGCCACCGGCCGCCGAGGAGATCTGGACGAGGTGCCCGTGGCGGGCGCGTCGGAGGTGGGGCATCACCGCCTGGGTGACCCACAGCGCGCCGAAGAAGTTCGTCTCCATCTGGGCGCGCGCCGCCGCCTCGCTGGTCTCCTCGATCGGCGCGTGCAGCCCGTAGCCGGGGCAGTTGACGACGACGTCCAGCTCGCCGACCAGCGCGACCGCCTCGTCGGCCACGGCCAACGCCCGGTCGCGGTCGGTCACGTCGAGCGCCAGGACGAACGCCCGGCCGGGATGGGCGTCGACCAGGTCGGCCAGCGTCGCCGGATCCCGCGCGGTGGCGACGACGCGGTCACCGGCGTCGAGCGCCGCCTGTGCGAACGCGCGGCCCAGCCCGCGCGACGCACCCGTGATCAGCCATGTGCGCGACATGGTCGGCGATCCTATGGGATTTCACTACTCGATCTAGATGACCTGGCGCCGACAATGCGCGCGACCTGCGAGATTGCCGCGCATGTTCGCCCGGGTCCTGACGCTCGCCGTCACGCTGCTCTGTGTCCTCGCCACCGCCTCTGCCGCGCAGGCGCGAGAGCCGAAGCTGACCGTGCCCGCCGCCGAGCTCGCGGCAGCGCTGAAGTGCACCGACGGGATCGATCACGCCGCGCGCACGCCGATCATGCTGGTCACCGGGACCGGCGCCAGCGGCGACGAGGCCTACGCGATCGGCAAGCCCGCGTTCGACGCCGACGGGGCGCCGGTGTGCTGGGTCAACTTCCCCGACCACACCACGGCCGACATCCAGGTCTCCGTCCAGTACCTCGTCGCGGGCCTGCGGGAGATGTCGCGCCGGGCCGGGCGCCCGATCGCGGTCTTCGGCATCAGCCAGGGCGGCCTGCTGCCCCGCGTCGCGCTGACCTACTGGCCCAGCCTGCGGGCCAAGGTCTCCGACGTGATCGCCGCCGCCGGCACCCAGCACGGGACGATCGTCGGCAGCTCCCGGTGCGCCGCCCAGCATCTGGAGTGCACCCCGGCCAGCTTCCAGCAGGCGGCCGGCTCGCACTTCCTGACGGCGCTCAACCGCCGCGGCCGCGACGAGACGCCGGGGCCGACCTCGTGGACCACCGTGCGCTCGGCCACCGACGAGACCGTGCAGCCGACCACCGGCGCCCATCCGACGTCGGCGCTCAGCGGCGCGACCAACGTGCTCATCCAGGACATCTGCCCGGGGCGCCAGGTCACGCACATCGGCACCGCGCTGGACTCGGTGACCTTCGCGCTGACGATGGACGCGATCGCCCACCCGGGCCCGGCGGTCGTCGCGCGGCTGCCCGCCGACGTGTGCGCGCATCCGTACGCGATCGGCCTGGACGAGGCCACCACGGCGAACCTGCTGACCGCGGCCGCGACGCTGACCTCCGGCCGGTCCGACAGCGAGCCGAAGGTCTCGCGCGAGCCGGCGGTTCGGGCCTGGATGCGCGGCAAGAGCTACTAGAGCGCGAGGTAGCGCATGACGGCCAGCACCCGCCGGTGGTCGTCGGCGGTGTTGGGGAGGCCCAGCACCTCGTAGACGTGCGAGACGTGGCGGACGACCGCCTTGTCGGTGATGACCAGGCGCTCGGCGATCGCGGCGTTGGAGCGGCCCTCGGCCATCAGCCCGAGCACCTCCCGCTGACGGTCGGTCAGGCGGTTGAGCGGGTCGTCCTCGCGCCGCGCGCGGCCCATCAGCGAGCCGACCACCTCGCGGTCCAGCGCCGTGCCGCCGGCGCAGATGCGCCGCACGTCGCCGATGAACGCGTCGACGTTGGCGATGCGCTGCTTGAGCAGGTAGCCGACGCCGGCCGACCGCTGCTCCAGCAGCTCGGAGGCAAAACGCCGGTGCACGTGCTGGGAGAGCACGAGGACCGCGATCTCCGGGCGCTCGGCCCGCAGCGTCAGCGCGGCACGCAGGCCCTCGTCGGTGTGCGTGGGCGGCATGCGGATGTCGGTGACCAGCAGGTCGGGCTGATGGGCGCGGACCTTGCGCACGACGTCCTCGCCGTCCTCGGCCACGGCGACGATCTGGAAGCCCGCCTGCTCCAGCACCAGGGTGAGGCCGCCGCGCATCAGCGCCTCGTCCTCACCGATCACGACGCGCACGGCACCTCCGCCACCACGCGCGTCCCGCCGCCCCGGGGGCTGGTCACGGTCAGCCGCCCGCCGAGCACGTCGACGCGATCGGCCATCCCGCGCATCCCGGTGCCCGTTCCGGCCGCCGCGCCACCGACGCCGTCGTCGGCGATCTCGATCAGCAGGTCGCCGTTGTCGCGACCCAGATGGATCGAGAGCTCGCCGGCCCGCGCGTGCTTGACGGCGTTGGTCAGCGCCTCGGCGACGACGAAGTAGCCGGCCAGCTCGACCGGGGCGGGCAGCTTGCCCGCCGCGCCCGCAAGCGTCTCGTCGATGGTCAGCGTGGTGGGCAGCGGCATGCGATCGGCCAGGTCCTCGGCCGCCGCCGGCAGGCCGCGTTCGATCAGCGCCGCGGGCATCACGCCCTGGACCAGCGCGCGCAGCTCGGCCACCACCGTCTCCAATCCGGTGCGCAGCATCCGGGCCTCGTCGCGGGCCACGTCGGGCAGATCGCGGTTGGCGGCCAGCCCGTCCGCGCCGATGGCCAGCACCACCAGCTGGGCCTGTAGCCCGTCGTGCAGGTCGCGGGCGATGCGCCGGCGCTCGGCGTCGGCCGCCCGCACGATCCGCGCGCGCGAGCGCCGCAGCGCGTCGCGGCTGGCGGTCAGCTCCACGGTCAGCCGCTCGTGGTCGAGCGCGATCGCCGTCATGCGGGCGGCGGCCTCGACGACGTCGCGCTCGGCGATCAGGTGGGCGTCGTAGACGATCGCGCCCACACGGCGCTCGCCGCGGCGCACCTCGACCAGCGCGCGATCGGCCTCGTCCGCGGGGAGCGCCACCTCCAGGCCCGCGAAGTCGACGTACCCGCCGGCCTCGGGCACCCACAGCAGGAGCTCCAGGGACGGATCGCCGAGCGTGTCGGCCAGCGCAAGGGCCAGGGTCGGGCGGTCGCCGGTCTCCGCGCCCAGCCAGGCGCCCAGCTCCTGGACGTCGCCCATCCGGGCGAAACCGCCGCGCAGGACGCTGGCCACGAAGGCCACCGGCACACCGGCCAGCAGGGCCAGCTGGATGAACACGCGGGCTTCCTGGAGCTCGGGGAAGAAGTGGTTGGCCAGCTGGGCGCTGACGAACGCGAAGACCACCGCGAAGATCCCGTAGGCGACCAGCGGACCGAGCACGCGCCGGCGGGCCGGGGAGGCGGCGCGCAGGCGCCCGGCCAGGATCACCGCGGTGGCGCCGATCACCAGCGCACCCCCGGCGTACTGCACCCAGCGCCCGGCGTCGGCGATGTCGGGACGGTCGGCGATCGTCAGGGCGTCGTAGGGCGCGCCGGCGGCGCCCAGCCCGAACAGGTACAGCGGCGCCTGCAGCACGATCGCCACGACGTAGCCGCCCGCGACGGTGACGCGGCTGGCCTGGTCGCGCAGCGTGCCGGAGGGAAAGCCCAGCAGCAGGTGGATGACCAGGGCCAGCGGCACCGTCGCCACGATCAGCCCGACCACGACCAGGACGGGCGGCGCGGTGTTGGCCAACCCCGCCGCCAGCCAGACCAGCGCGCCGGAGATCAGCAGCGCGCCGATGCGGTTGTTCGGGCGCCGCAGCGCGGCGGTGGCACCCGCGGCCAGGTAGACCATGGCGCCCGCCGGAAACAGCAGGACCAGCCAGGTCGGCGTGACCGGCCCGTCGATCAGCAGTGCCACCTCGACGAGAGCGAGCAGGGCGATCGCCGCGACCAGCTGCGCGATCGCCCGGCTGTGCGGGGTCAGCAGCCCGCGCACGCTGACCAGGAAGGGGGCGGGGACGTCGATGGCATGAGCTTGGGGGCCAGTGTCCCGGATCGGAAGGGGACCTAGGTCCATTGTTCGTCCTGGGCGGGCGCGGTTAGCGTGGCGCCATGCCGCACAGACGCAGGGTCGCCGCGCTGATCGCGCTGATCGCGTGCGGGCTCGCCGCCGCGCCGGCGATGGCGCAGTCCGACGGGTCATTCCCGATCACGTTCACCAACGACACGGGCGGGCGATGGAAGGACAGCCAGATCTACATCACCGGGATCGGGCAGACGTCGCCGGGCCGGTGGGCCTATCTGAAACCCGATGGCACCGCGGCGCCGCTGGACCACAGGATGGCCGACGCGCCGGGCCACCTGACCAAGAACGGCCGCGACTTCGCCAACATGTCGGTGACGCTCGCGCAGGCGGGCGGCCTGCGCATCCCGCCGCGCATGGAGGGCACCCGCATCTACATCTCCGTCGCCGAGCCGATGTACTTCGGCGTCGCGCCGGACGACAGCGGCTGGGCCACGCCGGACATCAGCTCCAGGAACGACCCCAACTACGGGACGACGTTCGATTGGTACGAGCTGACCTACGCCTACCAGCAGATCCCCTTCGGCGGCAACACGACGCAGGTCGACCAGTTCGGCCTGCCCATGACCGTGCGCCTGCAGCAGGCCTCCAGCGGCTACGACGAGACGCGCGGGATCACCCTCAGCCGCCGGCAGGTGTTCGAGCGCTTCGAGGACCGGGTGGCCAAGCCGTTCCGCAGCCTGGTCGGCCCCGATCGCATCCTCGCGCCACGCTCCTCGGCCGACTTCCACAGCGGCGGCGCGTACGCGAACTACCTCGATCCGGCCATCGATCGGGCCTGGAAGGACTGGCAGGACGGCTTCCGCCTGACGCGCCTGCACCAGACGTTCCGCGGCCAGGTCAGCGGCGGCGCGCTGCACTTCACCCAGGACGGCACCGCGGGCGACTTCAGCGTGCGCAAGCCGACCTCGCAGGACGTGTTCCAGTGCTCCGGCGCCCTGGCGCCGCCCGGGGCGCCGCCCCAGACCGGCGTCATGGGGGCGGAGCTGTGCGCGGCGTTCAACCGCGGGGTGAGCGACGACACCGACGACTGGTGGAAGGCCGCGACGTACTACGACGACAAGGGCCGCGACAACGACTTCTCCGGGTTCTTCCACTCGATCAACCTGAAGCGCAAGGCGTACGGCTTCGCCTACGACGACATCAACGATCAGAGCTCGGTGACGATCCTGGCCAACAGCCAGCCGCCCTCGGCCCTGACCATCGACGTCGGCTGGTGACCTACGGCTGGTAGTCGCGGCACGGCTCGCCGCGCAGCCCGGCACACGCCGGCAGCGCGGTGGGCACGGTCAGGTCGGGCACGACCGGCAGGAGCAGGTGCGAGGGCATCTGGCGGTTGTGCGCGATCGTCACCGTGGCCGGGCCCGCCGGGTCGGTCTCGCCGAAGGACCAGATCGGCTGGTCGCCGTTGGGCGCGCTGATCGTCACGCGCAGGCGGGAGCCCGCCCGGTACGCGTGCCCCTGGTAGTACAGCGGGATGGTCAGCGGCGCGAACGCCTGCGCGGGCATCGGCGCGACGTCGGAGGCGCGCAGGCTGAGCACCGGCTCCAGCGGCGTGCTCTTGGCCGCATCCAGCGCGCGCTCGTTGGCCCGCAGCCAGCCGCTCTGGACGAAGACCTCCTTGCCGTCGGGCCGCACCTCGGTGACCGTCGCCTGGAGGTCGACGTTCGGGGTCGACGAGCGCACCCACGCGTTGACCGCGCCGGCCCCGATCACGGTGGTGTCCGCGGTCAGCGGCGCCGTCAGGTAGGAGGCGCCGTTGCCGGCCGGGTTCTGCTGCCAGTCGTAGGTCGGCGTCGCGGTCCACAGCCCGCCGGAGCCGGCGGCGGTGTCACCGGTGAAGTCGGTCAGCGGTCGCGCGCCGGCGTTCCACGTGAACCGGTCGGTGCCGGCCTTGGGTGGCGGAGCGTCGGTCAGCGCGCCGCCGTCGCCGAAGTACCACGAGCGCGCGGTGGTGCCCGGGATCGGGAACGCGTCGAAGGAGTGCTCGAACGTCGGGTACGGCTGGCCGGGCTGCGTGCCGCCGGCGCCATTCTCGAACAGCACCCGGATCGGCTTGAGCTGCTCGAAGGCGGTCAGCGCGCCCTGGTAGGTCGGCTGCTCCTGGATCGGGTCCCGCGGCAGCGTGACGCCGGTGATGCCCATCGCCTCCTGGTAGATCACCGGCGCGGCGGCGCGCACGACGGCCGAGTTGACCACCGGCGCCTGGCGCGCCACGTACAGCTGCAGGAAGTCGTACCAGCGGTTGAACGTCTCCGGGGCGAGCGAGTCGACGTGCGTGCCGTTGGTGAACGTGAACCACTTGCGCTGCGTGCCCGTCATGTGCGTGGCCAACGTCGGGCAGTGCCCGCCGGTCTGCTCGTCGGTCCACTGGCAGGCCATGTAGACCGGCACCTTGATCTTGTCGACGAAGGTGACGGGGGACAGCGGGTCGGCGACCTTGGGGACGTAGTGGTCGTTGGCGCGGACCTTGGCCATCAGATCAACCGCTTCGGGATGCAGCGCCTGGTTGTCCCGGCAGACGGCGTCGCCGTCCTGGATGCGCTTGTAGGCCCACGCCTGGCCGCCGTCGGCGGTGGCCGGCTGGGCGTCGTGCACGCGCTCCTGGGCCCAGGCCACGGCGAACCCGGTGTTGAGGATGCCGCCGGGATACAGGGTGGTCTGCGTGTTGTCGATCACCGACATCGGCGAGATCGCCGCCAGGCTCGGCGGGTTCAGCTGGGCGGTGAACAGCTGGCTGATGCCGCCGTAGGAGATGCCCATCATCCCCACCTTGCCGTTGGCCACCCACGACTGGCGGGCGATCGTCTCGACGATGTCGTAGCCGTCCAGGCCCTGGAGCGGCTCGAAGAAGTCGAAGGCGCCGCCCGAGCAGCCGGTGCCGCGCATGTTGACGTCGACCACCGTGAAGCCCATCAGGTTGGCCAGGATGGAGATCCCGCTCTGGGGGCCGGCCGGATCGGCGTAGCCGTAGCCGGAGTACTCGATCAGCGTGGGCGTCGGGCGGGTGGGCAGCGTCGGGAGCTGCGAGCCGCCGGGGACGAGGTTGGCCACGTCCTGCGGCGGATGCACGTTGACGGCCAGCTTCGTGCCGTCGCGCGTGGTCAGGTAGCCGTAGCCGCGGGACGGGATCGTCTGGTTGTAGACGTCGGTGCTCGGGGGCGCGGGATTCTGGGAGAGGACGGTGAGCGCGGACGACGAGCTGCCGCCCGACTGCACGCGGTAGCCGCTGCCGGGGGTCACGTTGCGAAACAGCGCGCCGCCGAGGTCGTTGGCCGGGCGCGTGGCCACGGTGCTGCCGGCCGGGTCGACGAGCGTGACGTCGCTGCCCGGCGCGGCGCCGGTGACGTCGACCTGCTCGACGCTCCCTCGAGCGTCCAGCGCGGCCTGCGCCGCCGGTGCGCTCGCGGCGCAGGCGAAGGCCAGGATCACTGCCACGGCGAAGGCAATCCGATTTCTCCCCATGGGCAGCCAGAACGCCGGCGCGGCCCAAAACCTGCGCGGACTGGGTAGGGGAGGGCGATGGCCGCCCCGACCGATGACCCCGAGCTCGACCTGGACGCGATCCGCGCGACGCTCGAGGCGCGTCGCGACGCGGTCGGCGGCCGGGTCAGCGGGCTGGCCGAGCGGCCCGAGCTGGGGAGCGCCCAAGGGTTCGGGAAGCGCATCGGCGACGGCACCGTCGAGGCGATCAGCCGCCTGACCGAGATCGGCGTCGGGCGCACGCTGGAGAGCGGGCTGCTGCGCACCGATCGCGCGCTGGCCAAGCTCGACGAGGGCACCTACGGGACCTGCGACGACTGCGGTGCGCCGATCCCTCCGGCTCGCCTGCGGGCGATGCCCGACAGCGTGCTGTGCGTGACCTGCGCGGCGAAGGCCCGCCGCGAGGCGCCCCGGCGACGTGGCTGACCCCGGTGGATTGCGGACAGGAACTGACCTGAAGGCGCGCGACGCTGTCGCGCATGATCACCACCGACGACCGTGCCCGTCAGACCGCCCTGGCGTACTTCGATGCCTGGTCGCACCGGGACATCGCGGCGGCGCTGGACCAGGTGTCCGATGACGTCATCTGCGATGCGCCGGCCGGCCGGGCCGAGGGCGTCCTGGCCTTCGCCGACTACCTGAGCGCGTCCTTCCGGGTGCTGGAGCGCACCGACCTGATCGCCGCGTTCGGCGACGCCACGTCCGCGGTGCTGATCCACCACGACCAGACGATCCCGCGACCCAGCGTGCCGGCCGCGACGCATGTGACGGTGCAGGATGGGCGGATCGTCGCGATGCGCGTGACGGTCGCGGGTTAGGCCAGCGTCACGTCCGGGTCTGGGTCGCGCTCGTCGGCGCTCTGGGCGGCCAGTGGCAGGTCGGCGTCCAGGCGCGTGCCCTCGCCCTCGGCGCTGGTCACGCGGAGCGTGCCGCCGACGGCGCCCAGGCGATCCGACAGGCCGCGCAGCCCAGGCGCGGTCGGGTTCGCGCCGCCGCGACCATCGTCGTCCACCACGATCCGCATGCGCTCGCCGTCGGCCACGATCTCCACGCTGCACCGTTGCGCGCGGGCGTGCTTGACGACGTTGGCCAGTGCCTCGGAGACCAGGAAGTACCCGGTGCTCTCGACGATCGAGGGCAGGCGCTCGTCGAGCCCCGCGACCGTCAGGTCCGTCGGGATCGGCATGCGGGCGACCAGCCAGGCGGTCGCGTCGGGCAGCCCGCGCTCGGTCAGCAGCGCCGGCTCGAGATGGTGGACGAGGCCCCGCAGGTCGTCGAGCACCGCCTCGACCTCCTCGCGCAGGGTCGTCGCGTCGCGCCGGACGCGGTCGGCGTCGTCGGCCACGCGGGCCATCCGCTGGGCGTCGATGGCCAGCAGCACCAGCCGCTGCTGTGCGCCGTCGTGCAGGTCGCGGGCGATCCGGCGGCGCTCGGAGTCCGAGGCGACGGCCAGGCGCTGGCGCGAGGCGCGCAGCTCGGTCGCCGCGGTGCGCAGGTCGGTGGCCAGCCGCTCGCGGTCCAGGGCCACGGCGGTCAGGTGCGCGATCGTGCGCACGAGCTCGGGGTCGGAGATCAGCAGCGCGTCGTAGACGATCGCGCCGACCCGGCGCCCGTCGGAGGCCACCTCGACCGCGGCGCGGGAGCCCGCCCCCGTGGGCAGCTCGACGGGATGGCCGGCGGCGTCGACGTAGCGGCCGTCGCGTTCGATCCAGTAGGCCAGGGCCACGGACCGATCGCCCAGCGCCTCGGAGATCGCCTCGCGCAGCTCGTCGGGTGCGATCGGGGCCCCGGCGATGCGCGAGGCCAGGTCTCGCACCTCGCCGGCCCGCGCGAAGCCACCGCGCAGGAGGCCGTACAGGAAGGTGATCGGCAGCACGAGCAGCAGCGTGGGCTGGCCGTACTCGCGCAGCCAGTCCAGCCAGGACGGGTGCAGCTTGAAGGTCACCACGAAGCCGATCGCCGCGATCAGCACGAGCGTGGCGGCGCCGACCGCGCACAGCGGGGCGACGACGATCCGTTGCGCGGCGTCGGCCCGGCGGAGCCGCTCGAGCAGGATCAGCGCGCCGCTGAGCATGACGACCGTGCCGATCAGCGACTGGCCCTTGGAGACCGCCTCGGCGACGCCGTTCGCGGAGGCGATCTGCAGCGGGCTGCCGTCGGCCAGCAGGTAGGTCGGCGCTTCCAGCACGGTGCCCAGCAGGTAGGCGACGACCACCAGCGCTCGCGCGATCGGCTCCGTGACCCGTCCGGACGGGAAGGCCATCAGGACGTGGAAGTTCAGCGACAGCGGGAGGGTCGACACGATCAGGCTGGCGGCCACGACGACGCTGGACGTCGACGCCGCCAGCTGCAGCGCGAGGAAGCTCCAGCCACAGGCCAGCAGCAACGGCCCCATGTGGTTGTGGGGGCGCCGCCACCAGGCGATCAGGCCGACGGAGGCGAAGGACCAGCCGATGGCGATCGCGTTCCAGTGGTTCCACCAGGGCAGCCCGTCGATCGAGGTGGCGCCGAGCAGCAGGCCCAGCACGACGGTCAGGAGCGCCAGCCCGCCCAGCGCCACGTCCAGCGTGCCGACCGCCGGACGGCGCAGCGTCACGCCGGGGTTCCCGCGGAGAGGTAGCGGACGACGGCGAGCACGCGACGGTGGTCGGCGATCGCGGGATCGAGATCGAGCAGGTCGAAGATGCGCGTGATGTGCTTGGCCACCGCCTTCTCGGTGACGACCATCTGCTGGGCGATCCCGGCGTTGGAGCGGCCCTCGGCCATCAGCGCGAGCACCTCTCGCTGGCGGTCGGTCAGCCGGGTCAGCGGGTCGTCGCGGCGCGGGCCGAGCATGCTGGAGATCACCTCGGGATCGACCGCCGTGCCGCCCGCGCAGACGCGGCGCACCGACTCGAAGAAGCGGTCGAGGTCGGCGACGCGCTGCTTGAGGAGATAGCCGACGCCGGCCGGGTCGTCCCCGAGCAGCTCCAGCGCGTAGCGCTCGTGCACGTACTGCGACAGCACCAGGACCGCCGTGCCCGGGAGCTCGTCGCGGATCTGCAGCGCCGCGCGCAGCCCGTCGTCGGTGTTCGTCGGCGGCATCCGGATGTCGGCGATGACCAGGTCGGGCCGATGGGCGCGGGCCTTGCGGACGATGCCCGGGCCGTCGCCGGCCACGCCCGCCACCTCGAGCCCCTCGTCCTCCAGCAGGCGCACGAGGCCCTCGCGCAGCAGCAGCTCATCCTCGCCGACGACGACACGCATGGACGCGGAATCTAACCGCGCGCGGCGACCCAGGAGGGGGATCTAGGTCTACCGGGCCCGGGGGTCTCGGACCCGCCAGGTGCCAGCGACGTCACAATCGGTGGATGAGCTGGACCGTCTACCTCTCCGGAGAGATCCACACCGACTGGCGTGAGCGCATCGAACAGGGGTCGGCGGCCGCCGGGCTCGACGTCGCCTTCACCGGCCCGGTCACCGACCACGGCGCCAGCGACGACTGCGGCGCGGCGATCCTGGGCGAACCGGCCGAGCGCTTCTGGCGCGACAACCTCGGCGCCGGGGTCAACGCGATCCGCACCCGCACGCTGCTGGGACAGGCCGACGTCGTCGTGGTGCGCTTCGGCGAGCAGTACAAGCAGTGGAACGCCGCCTTCGACGCGGGGATGGCGGCGGCGCTGGGCCGGCCGCTGATCACGCTGCACCCGCCCGAGCACGACCACGCGCTCAAGGAGGTCGACCGGGCCGCACTGGCCGTGGCCCGCGAGCCCGAGCAGGTCGTCGAGGTGCTGCGCTACGTCACCACCGGCGCGCTCGCCGGGCGATGACCGTCCACCCGCGCACCGTCGGGCGGATCGCGCTCGGCGGCTTCCTGGCCTTCGCCGGCGTCAGCCATCTGACGTGGAGCCGCCAGGAGTTCCAGGCCCAGGTGCCGACCTGGGTCCCCCTCGATCCGGACGCCGTCGTCATCGCGTCGGGTGTCGTCGAGATCGCCCTGGGCAGCGCGCTGATCGTCGTCGGGCCGTCGCGCCGGGCCGTCGTCGGCGGGGCCGCCGCGGCGTTCTTCATCGCGGTCTTTCCGGGCAACGTCTCCCAGTACGTGACGCACACCGACGCGTTCGGGCTCGACAGCGACCGCGCGCGGGCGATCCGCCTGCTGTTCCAGCCGCTGCTGGTCGCGTGGGCGCTGTGGTCGACGGGCGCGTGGAGCGCCTGGCGCGAGCGGCGCCGCCGCTAGTGCCCTGAGTCACTAATTCGCCCGCATCTGGCGGCGCCGGAATCGTGTCTGCCAGCACTCGCCATCACCACCCGTACCACCAGTACGACAGGTGATGGCGATCACCGGCAGACCCGCCCCGGCATCCACCAGCTGCACACGAATTACCGACTCAGGACACTAGCCCGGGGGCAGCGGCGCGACCACGTCCCCGCGGGCGTCGCGGCCGAAGACCACGGTGTCGCGCGTGTTGTGCCCGGTGAAGAACCGGTCGACGTCGACGATCGCCGCCGGGGCGTCGCGATCGATCTGCTCGTCGCCGATCAGCGCGTGCAGCGACGTGACGTCGACACCGGCCAGGACCAGGTACGGGTGGCTGTCGCGGACCAGGAAGCCGCTGCCGACGGCGCTGTCGGGCTGCCCAGCGCCGACCCCGAGCGAGACCGCTCCCTCGTTCTTGTCCTCGCTGCGGGACTCGGGGCCGGGCTCCTTGGCGTAGCCGAGGCTCATCGACCGCCCGACGCCGGCGTCGAGCGCGACGATCACGCCGTCGGGCTGGTTGGGCACGGATCCGGTCCAGACGATCTGCAGATACGGCGCCCGGCGCGTGTCCAGCCAGCCGGGCTGCATGCGCGGATCGTCGGCCAGGTGCTCGCGCGCGTCGGAGATCGCCGTCCACAGCGCGCGGGCGTGACCGTCGGCGATCGTCTTGCGCATGCGCGTGAGCTCATCGCCGGTGAGGCTGACCGGACCCACGCCGAAGACGTAGGCGTCGGCCAGCTCGGTCTCGGGCACCGTCTCGATCTCGGGCAGGACGAAGCCCTGGCCCGACGGCCCGTCGGTGTGGAACAGGCCGTCGCGGCTCGGATCCAGCGGCGCGAAGTAGCCCGCGTCCGCGTAGGTCCAGTCCGCGCCTGCGGGCACCAGGACGCTGTCGCCGGCGGAGATGGGGGTGTCCCCGCCGAAGTCCAGCTCGACCACGGAGCGGTCGCGCACGAACCAGTGGTCGTTGAACCCGCGGGTCAGCTCGACGACGTAGTCGCCGCCGGTCAGGATCGCGACGTCCTCGTCGCGGTCGCCCGTGTGGCCGATCCACAACACGCTGATGTCATCGTCCGGGGTGGGGGGACGGCCCGGCTCGTCGTCGGCGCTGTCGCGCGCGGATTCGCTGTCGTCGTCGCGGTCGCGCTGGATGTCCTTGCGCCACGCGGCGACCGCGGCGTCGATCTCGTCCTGGACGTCGGCCAGCGAGCCGCGCAGCGGGAAGCCGGCCGTGGGCTCGCCCTTGACCGTCTGGCCCTGGGGATCGTCGCCGCCGCCGCGCACGATCAGCACGACGACGACGATCGCGAGGGCGACCGCGGCGGCGCTGAGAATCCGGGCTCGGCGAGGCATGAGGCGCGGCATACCCGCTGGCGGCCGGTTCCTAGACTTCGCCCGCGACATGCGACGCGCGCCGGCGGGCGACTTCGACTACGAGGCCAACGGGGCGGGCTATGCGGTGCGCCGCCAGCCCGATCCGCGGATCGCGGCGGCCGTCCACGCCGCGCTGGGCGATGCGCGCACGGTCCTCAACGTCGGCGCCGGAGCCGGCTCCTACGAGCCGGCGGACCGGCACGTCGTGGCGGTCGAGCCGTCGGCGGCGATGCGTGCCCAGCGTCCCGACCACCTGCCGCCGGCCCTCGACGCGACGGCCGAGCGGCTGCCGTTCGACGACGACAGCTTCGACGCGGCGATGGCCACGGTGACGATCCACCAGTGGAGCGACGTCGACGCCGGGCTGCGCGAGCTGCGCCGGGTCAGCCGGGGGCCGGTGGCGATCCTCACGTTCGACGGCGAGGCGCTGTCGCGGTTCTGGCTCAACGAGTACGTGCCCGAGGTGATCGCCACCGAGCGGGCGCGGTTTCCGTCCATCGACCGCGTCGTCGCCGGGTTGGGCGGCGACGTCGAGGTGATCGCCGTCCCGATCGCGATCGACTGCCCCGACGGCTTCGGCGAGGCGTACTACGCCCGGCCCGAGGCGTTCCTGCGCGAGGACGTCCGGGCCGCCCAGTCAGGGTGGGTGCTGACGGACCCCGATGCGGTCGCTCGCGGCATCGCCCGCCTGGCCGCCGATCTGGACTGCGGCCGCTGGGACGAGCGCCACGGGCATCTGCGCACCCAGCCGACGCACGTCGGCGCGGTCCGGCTGATCGTCGCGCGCTGAGCGCGGCGGGTCACAATGCCCGCCATGGCGATCACGACGAACGAGGCGCTGCTGGCCAGCGGCCTCAGCGAGCTCGCGCTCGGCGCGGTGACGGGCTGGCCCTACTCGCTGGTCATCACCGACCCGGAGCGGGCCAAGCGGCTGGGGATCGCCTCTGGCGCGCGCATGCGCCAGTGGCACCTGGACCTGATCATGCTCGGTGGCCTGAGCGCGCTGGCCGCGACCGCCGTGCCCGATCTGCCCAAGAAGGTGGCGGTGCCGCTGGCCATCGGCTCGTGGACGAACGCCAACGCCTTCGGGGTGCTCGTGGTCCGGCCGCAGGCGCGCGACACGCGCGCCTACCGGGTGGCCGTGGCGGGCTCGTTCATCGCCACCAGCGCCGGGTTCGTCGGCCTGGCGGCGACGGCGATCGGCCGGCTGCGCCGCCGTCGCTGAGGCGGACGCGCCAATTCCCCGACCGGGATCGCGCGCTCGGATTAGAGTCGCGCGATGCGCCGCCTCCCGCTGCTCCTCGGCCTCTTCGCCCTCGCTGGTCTGCCGGCGTCGGCCAGCGCCGATTCCGTGCCGAAGGTGGCCAACTCGGAGATCCAGCAGTTCATCCAGTACTACCCCAAGCCGTACATCGGCGTGAAGGGGATGCTGGATGGCATCGGCGACCTCGTCGAGACCTGCCAGGCGGCCCGGGACGAGCCGCAGGTGGCCGCTGCCTTCAAGAAGGGCGTGTACACGCAGGCCCTGCTCGCCCACTCGGTGGCCGATCAGTTCGACAAGGAGGTCAAGGCCGCCATCGCGCTCAAGCACCGCTCCAGCGCCTACGAGGACGCGGGCGATCGCGCGACGTTGCGCACCGCGTCATCCGAACTGGAGCAGGCGTTCGCGGTGCGCTCGGCGCAGTCGCTCCACGCGGCCAAGGCGATGGCCGCGCTGCAGGCGCTGAACTGCGAGGAGGCGACCGACGAGGGCGCCCAGGCCAAGGCGCTGGACTCCCAGTACAAGAAGCACTTCTCGCGCGGCTCGAAGGCGCTCGTCCAGCTGCGCCACTAGTGCCCTGACACTAGTCCCGGGCCGGCAGGCGCCAGCCACCGGCCGGCGCGGCCAGCGCGTCGGCCTCCGCCGGGCCCCAGCTGCCGGGCGCGTAGGTGATCGGCCGCGGCGGGGCCTCCAGCAGCGGCGCCGCGCACGCCCACAGGCGCTCGATCTCGTCGGCCCGCGTGAACAGCAGGTGGTCGCCGAGCATCACGTCGTGGATCAGCCGCTCGTAGGCCTCCAGGCCGTTGGCGCCCAGCTGGTGCTCGACGTCGAGGCCGAAGCGGGCGTGCGTCAGCTCCAGCTGCGGTCCCGGTCGCTTGACGCGCAGGTCGATCCCCAGCTGCGGGTCCTCGGTCATCTCGATCACCACCTCGTCGGGCCGCGGATCGGACGGGAACACCTCGTCGCAACAGGCCCGCAGGGTCAGCGTGACCACGCGCCGCCCGTCGGCCAGCGCCTTGCCCGTGCGCAGCAGGAACGGGACGCCCCGCCAGCGGTCGTTGTCGATGTGGGCGCGCAGCGCGACGAACGTCTCGGTGGTCGAGTCGGCGGCGACGTCGTCCTCGTCGCGGTAGCCGTCGAACTGCCCGTAGACCGTCTCGTCGGGCGCGAACGGCTGCAGGTCCTCGAACAGGGCGAGCTTGGCGTCGCGCAGGCTCTCGGCGTCCAGCGCCCGCGGCGGCTCCATCGCCACGATCCCCAGGATCTGGCTGAGGTGGGTGACGACCATGTCGCGCAGGGCGCCGGTCGGCTCGTAGAACGCCCCGCGACCTTCGAGCCCCAGGTGCTCGGGGATGTCGATCTGCACGGCGGCGATGTGCTCGCGGTTCCAGATCGGCGCGAACAGGCCGTTGGCGAACCGCAGCGCGAGGATGTCCTGCGCGGCCTCCTTGCCCAGGAAGTGGTCGATGCGGAAGATCGACTCCTCCGGCACGTGCTCGTGCAGCGTGGCGTTGAGGTCGCGGGCGCTGTCCAGGTCGTACCCGAACGGCTTCTCCATGACGATCCGCGCGCGGTCGTCGACCAGCCCGGTCTGCGCGAGCATGCCGACCATCGGCTTCATCGCCTGGGGCGGCACCGACAGGTACAGCAGCGTGCGCGAGTCGGGCCCGAGCTCCTCACGCGCGGCGCGCACCGCCGCGGCCAGGTCCGCGCCGTCATCGGCGGAGGAGGCGACGAACGAGACGCGCTCCTGCAGCTCGCCCCAGTCGTCGCCGACCAGGTCGCCCTTGGGCGCGTGGCGCCCGGAGCCGATCACGCGAAAGTCGTCGGGCATCAACCCGGCGCGGGCCAGATGGAGCATTCCGGGCCACAGCTTGCGGCCGGCCAGGTCCCCCGTGGCGCCGAAGAGGACGATGACGTGGGGATCAGGCGAGGGTGGGGCGGAGTCGGTCACACGGCGCGTGCTACCCACTCGCGGCGCCAACGCAGCGGTACGATCGCCCCGTGGCGCTCTTCGGGGGACGGCGCAGGCGGGCGGATGGGCTCGTGGGAACGGCGGTGATCCGCCGATCCGACGCGCCGGCGGACGGCAGCGACGCGCACGACAGCGGCGAGCCGATCCTGGGCCTGGACTTCAACCACTTCGGCACCCGTCCCTACCGGTTCGTCCTCGAGGTCCGCGTCGCCGGCCAGGAGCCCTACGAGGTCGCGGCCCGCTTCAAGGTTCCGCGCAAGGTCGAGAACACCGGGCTGCTGACGCGCACCAAGCTCCAGCCTGGGATCGAGCTGCCGGTCCACGTCGACCCGGCCGACCGCCACATGGTCACGATCGACTGGGACGCCTACCTGGCCGCGCCCGATCGCCAGGCGCGCCAGGAGGCCGCATCGGCGCAGGCCAGCACGGCGCGGATCGCGGAGCTGACGGCCCGCAACCCCAAGCTGCAGGCCAAGCTGATCGCCAACAACCGCCTCGCCGTGCAGGGCTGGGCGGAGGCGGTGCGCGCTGGGTCGCTCACGCGTGCGCAGTTCGAGGAGACCGTCGAGATCCAGCTGGCCTGCGGGCGGATGGATCCGGCGGACGCCGCCGAGGCTCGGGCGAGCCTCGACGGCGGCGCCTGATCCGCGCGATCAGGCCTCGGCCGCGGCCACCTCGCGGTAGCCGCGTCGGCCGCCGCGGATCAGCGCCGTGGCGGCGACCGCGCCGACGGCGGTGACCCCGGCGCCGACCCACAGCGCGTCGTGCAGGCCGGCGACGAACCCGCTGGGATCGACCGTCACGTCGCCGGTCGGGATCAGCGCGCCGAGCGCGGCCACACCGAGCGCGAGACCGGCTTGACGAGCGGTGTCGTGGATGCCGGAGGCCAGCCCGCTGCGATCGGCGGGGACCTGCAGCGACAGCGCGCCGATCGCGGGGTTGACGAGGCCCGCACCGGCGTTGGCCACGCACAGCCCGGGCAGGAGGGAGACCCAGCTCGACCCGGCGTCCACGCCGCTCATCAGCACCAGCCCGAGCGCGGCCAGGGCCAGGCCCGACCCGACGATCACGTGCGGGGCGACGCGCGCGGCCAGCGGCGCCGAGGCGGCCGCCACCACGAGGTTGATCAGCGTCGCGGGCACCAGGACGAGACCGGCTTGGATCGGGGACATCCCGAGCACCTGCTGGAGGTAGACCATCAGGTAGGCCAGCAGCGCGTACAGGCCGCCGGAGATGGCCAGCGCCGTGATCTGGGCGCCGGTGAAGCGACGCAGGCGGAACAGCCCGAGCGGCACCATCGGCTCGGCCACGCGGCGCTCGATGGCCACGAAGGCCACGCCAGCGATGACGCTGACGACCAGCGCGCCCAGCGTGAGCGGCTCGCCCCAACCTTCCTCCGCGGCGTTGAGCAGGCCGAAGACCAGGCCGACCAGGGCCAGCACCAGCGTGATCTGGCCCGGGACGTCGATGCGACGCGCGACCGCGTCGCGGGAGTCGCGCAGCCGCAGCGCGCCGATGGCCAGCGCCACGGCGCCGAGCGGCAGGTTGACGAGGAACACCGACGGCCAGCCGAAGCCGGTGGTCAGGGCGCCGCCGGTCAGCGGGCCGACGGCGAACGAGGCGCCGATCGTCGCGCCGTAGGCGGCCAGCGCGCCCGCCCGCGCCGGACCGACCGGGAAGGCGTCGGCGATCAGCGCCAGCGAGACGGCGAACATCGCCGCGGCGCCGAGCCCTTGCGCGGCCCGGGCGGCGATCAGCGCCTCGATCGTCGGTGCGGCGGCGCAGGCCAGCGAGCTGGCGGTGAACAGCAGCACCCCGGCGATGAAGACGGTCCGGCGGCCGATGCGGTCAGCCAGCGAGCCGAGGGTCAGCACGGCGCCGCCGAGCGCCAGCGTGTAGGCGTCGACCACCCACTTCAGGCCGGCCAGGTCGGTGTGCAGATCAGCCGCGAGATCGGGGAGCGCGGTGGTGACGACGGCGATGTCGAGCATCAGCATCGCGGTGGCGAGGCAGACGGCGGAAAGGGTCCAACGTTGCAGTGCGGTCATGAGGGTGAGCTCCGAGAGTCGGTTTGACGATGGGCCCACCATCCAGGCCACCGCCTACCGCTCACTTGCCGCCCCGTTACGGCGCCCGGCGCGAGTACGCTGCCGCCCATGCGATCTGGAGCGGTGCGCGCCGCACTCGGAGCACTGCTGCTCGGCGCTGTGCTGGTCACCTCGGCCACGGCCGCACCCGGCGGGTTGGCGCGTCCCGAGCCGAAGATCCTCAGCGCGTCCTGGGGCACGGACAACGCGGTCGGCTGCCCCACGGGCGAGCAGGGCCTGGACAACATCCCGGTGACCTTCAACTGGTTCATCAACCCGACCTCGATCAAGGTCACCGCGTTCCAGATCGTCCGCAGCGACGGCACCATCGCGACCCCGACGTGCGCCCTGCAGTTCCCGCCCGACGAGGCCGACGAACGACAGACGGTCAACCTGATCGGGGACTTCGGCGACGCGGTCAACGGCCCGACGCCGGTCACGGTGCGCATCGCCGGGCTCGAGGGGCACGCCCCCGGCGCGACGCGCTGGCGGCCGATCGCGTCGTTGCCCGACGCACAGGTCGAGCCGATCGCCGGCGGCCCCTACATCGTCGACGCGTGGACGCTGACCCCGGCGCTGTACGACGGTGATCGCAACGCGTGCACGGTCGGCCGGACGTTCGTGCGCGTGATGTGGTCCAACGGCCTGCGGGCCAACGGCACCGGCACCGAGGTCGGCCCGCCCGTCGTCGCGTCCTATCGCGCCATCTACCGGCTGCGCAACGGCCGGGTCCGGACCGTGGCGCCGCTCGACGTCGCCGACCTCAACGATCACTCGACCGCGTTCAACGCCGACAACATGCACGATCTGTGTCTCCCGCAGGTCCCGCGCGGCGCCCGGCTCACCGCCGTGCGCATCGGCGGCGCGCTGATCGAGGACCCCGACGGCGACCCGAACGCGGCGCAGACGTTCAGGGTGCGGCCGTGAGGTAGCCGGGTAAGGGGCCCTCGTGACCAGAGGGCTCTTCGCCGCGGCCGGGCTGGCCGCGGCACTCGGACTGGCCGGCTGCGGAGGGGACGGGGGCGGCGACACGCCGACCACGGCGCCGACGACGGCCGCCACGCTGCGCGTGGCCTGGTCGGCCAGCCCGGGCGCGCTGTGGAACGCGCCGCCGAACGACACGTCGCCCTGGGCCTGGACGACGGCGACCGCGCTGATCGTGCCGCAGACGAAGGCGCTGACCTCGTATGCGACGTCCGACGGCGCGAAGCAGTGGACGGTGCAGCTGCCCAGGACGGTGTGCGCCATCGCCGACGCGCCCAACGACGCAGGCATCGCCGCGGTGCTGCTCAGCGGCGGGACCGCCGTCAACGGCGAGGCGTGCGGGGTCGTGGCCGCCGTCGACGTCAACGCCGGCCGGCTGCTGTGGACGCGGTCGCTGCGCGGCGCCTCCACCTACGGGCTGACCAACGTCCAGGTCGGGCCCGAGGCGGTCGCGGTCACCAACGGCTGCGACCGGGCGGTCACCTACTCCGTCGATGACGGCGCCCCGCTGGCCGCCCTGCCCCAGCGCGAGGGCGACTCCTGCCTGCACTCCTTCGCCAGCGACGGGCGCGTCGTGGTGGACGGCGACCAGCGGTCCGACGCCGAAGCGATCGTGGGCTACGACGCGGTCTCCGGCCGCCGGTCGTGGTCGGTGCCGGTCAGCGCCGCGAACGACCGACGCGGCGCGCTGCCGACGGTCGAACGGGTGATCTCCGGTTCGCCGTTGGTCATCGACGCGTCGGTCAACGACCACCGCTTCCTGTTCCGGGTCGATCCGCAGGCTGGCACCCTGGCGCCGTTCGGCCGCGAGGCGGACGACTCGTTCGTCCCGGTGTTCACGCAGATGGTCGGCGACCGCGTCGTGGTGCAGTACGGGCGCGCGCCGATCCTGTTCAGCTACGACCCGCGGTCGGGCGCCGAGGTCAGCCACACGGTGCTGGCCGACACCGAGAGCGCGTTCGGCGTTCGCAACGGCATGGTGATCACGGCGGACGCGGGCGGGCCGACGCTCCAGAAGGCCGGCCTGACCGTGCGCAGCACCGATCCCGAGACGGGCGACCAGCAGGTGCTCGGGACCAGCTCGCTCGACGGCGTCGCGGCGACCTTCGGGCGCGGCACCGGGTTCGACGTCGCCCTGAGCGGCAGCACGATGGTCCTGCGCAGCGCCGACAAGCTGATCGCCTACCGGCTGCCCGCGCACGGACCGTCGGCGGCCGAGCTGTCCGGGCCGTCGCGAGTCGCCCCCGGGGAGCTGACCCCGGTCAAGGGGGTGAGCCTGTGCACCGGGATCACCGAGGCGACCAAACAGGCGCTGGGCTTCGCCGACCCCACGCTGGCCGCGCCCGCCAACTGCCAGTGGGTCGAACCGGTGCCCGGCGGCGGGCTGCGGCAGCTGCGGGTCTCCGCGGCGGCGCTGGAGCCGGAGGGTGGGCTGAGCGGCTCCGCCCGCGCGCGCCAGAGCATCGCCCGGCTGAGCCGCGCCGACACGGTGAACAACGTCGCCCCGCTGACGCCGCTCTCGGGCATCGGCGATCAGGCCGCATCCGGCACGAGCACGTCGCCGACCTTGCGGCTGGCCCGGGTCGTCGCCCGCACCGGCAACGTGGTGATCTTCGTCGACGCGACCGGGACCGAGACCGGCCCGCGGGCCGACGAGCTGCGCCTGCTCCAGCGCGGCGCGCGTCTGGCCGCGGCCGACGTCGTCGCCGAGGTGGATCGGCGACGATGAGCGGCATGCATCCCTTCCGGGCCGCCGTCGAGGCCCATGATCTCGAGGCGATCCCCGCGCTGCTGGCGCCCGACGCCGTCTTCATCAGCCCCGTGGCCTTCCGTCCCTACGAGGGGCGTGCGCTGGTGGCCGCGATCCTCGTCGGCGTCGGCCGGGTGCTCGAGGACCTGGTCTACGTGCGCGAGTACGCCACCGACGACGGCGACGGCCTGGCCTTGCTGTTCGATGCCCGCGTCGGCGACCTGGCCGTCCAGGGCTGCGACTTCCTGCGCTTCGACGACGAGGGCCGCATCATCGAGCTGATGGTGATGCTGCGCCCGCTGTCGGCCGCACAGGCGGTCGCCGAGCGGATGGGCGCGCAGTTCGCGGAGATCCAGGCGGACGCGCAGCGGCGGATGCTGTCGTAGCATCGCGGCCATGGAGCGAGTCACCGGGATCGGCGGGGTCTTCCAACGCGCCGGACAGACCCCCAACCTGCAGGACTGGTACGTCGAGCATCTCGGCATCGAGACCACCGACTGGGGCCCCAAGCCGTTCGAGTGGACGCCGGGCGGCTCGACGACGTGGTCGGTCTTCGAACGCGACAGCGACTACTTCGGCCGTCCCGACCAGGCGTTCATGGTCAACTTCCGGGTCGCCGACCTGGACGCGATGCTGGCCCAGCTGCGCGCGGCCGGCGTCGAGGTGATCGACGCGCTGGACGAGTCGGAGTACGGGCGCTTCGGCTGGGCGGTGGATCCCGAGGGCACCCGGTTCGAGCTGTGGGAGCCGCCGGCCGGCGGCTGACCGCGCGTCAGCGATCGGCGGACGCGCTGGGGTCGTGGAAGACCGCTTCGACGTTGTGGCCGTCGGGGTCCAGCACGAACGCGCCGTAGTACCCCGGGGAGTACGCGGCGCGCGGGCCGGGCGGGCCGTTGTCGCGACCACCCGCGGCGATCGCCGCCGCGTAGAAGCCGTCGACCTGTTCTCGGTTCTCGGCCGCGAACGCGACGTGCACGGTGCCCGGCTCGTAGACCACGGAGATGATGAAGTCGTCCAGCCCGGGCGGGCCGAACGCCAGGTCCTGGCGGTCCTCGCTCCACTCGTTGAGCTCCTCGAAGCCCAACGGCGCGAGCGCGGCCCGGTAGAAGTCCCGGCTGCGCACCAGATCGCGGACCCCGACGGTCAGATGATCGATCACCACACGGCGGACGACGGACATGGTCGGGATCGCTACCCGATGCGCGCCGCGCCCATGCCGCGTTCGCGCGCTACGGCGCGCGGCCGGGGCTCGGGGCTCACACGAGGCCCAGCCGCGCCGCCTCGGCGGCCGCGGCGGCGCGGGTGGGGAGGCGCAGCTTGGTGCGGATGTTGGCCACGTGGCGGTGCACCGTGTGCGGGCTGAGCACGAGGACGTCGGCGATCCGGCGGTCGCTCAGGCCGGCGGCCACCAAGCGCAGCACCTCGCGCTCGCGTGGGCTGAGGTCGTCCAGGAGCGCCGTGTCGTCCCCCGCCGCGGTCGGCGCGTCGCCCAGGAAGGCCAGCGCCGGCTCGAGCACCGTGGCCGAGCGCCCCATCCAGGGCGCGTGGTCGGACCCGTCGAGCGGGAGGAACCGTGCGCCCGGGATGCGCGCGGCCAGCGCCCGGCCGAGCGCGAACGGCACCGCGCGATCGTCGCGGCGATGCAGCACCAGCGTCGGCACGGACACGCGGTCCGCGGCGGCGCGCACGTCGAAGGCGTAGACGAGCTCGAGCAGCTCGGCGGCCATCTCGGCCGAGGCCGACACGCGCTGGAAGTCGACGATCTGCCGCCGCACCTCGGGCGTGGCGTCGGGCGCGAACATCTCGGCCAGCAGGCGCGAGCCCATGCCCCAATGGGTGCGCACGAGCCCTAGCATCGACTCGCGCGCGGGCGGCGGGACGATCTCCGTGCCGTCCGCGTACGAGCCGTACAGGATCAGGTGGCGGGCGCGGGCGGGCAGCGCGTCCGCGAAGGCCAGCGCGATGCAGCCGCCGCAGGACATGCCGAAGAGATCGGCCGCGGGCATGGCCAGCTCGTCGAGCACGGCGGTGAGCGTCTGCACCTCCAGCTCCACGGGCGAGACGCCGGCGGGGCGTGCGCGGTCCGACAGGCCGGTGCCCAGGCGGTCATAGCGCACGACGGTCCGGTCGCGGGCCAGGCGCTCGACGAACACCCGGAAGTCGTCCCACAGCCAGTCCTGCTCGACGTGGCTGGCCCACCAACTGGGAAACACCAGCGGCGGGCCCGACCCGCACGTGGCCAGGGCGACGCGGGCCGACCCGACCGCACAGAAGCGGATCTCCTGCTGCACGCTCCGATTCTACGGAGCGCGCCTCAGACCACGGCGCGTCCGATCGTCAACGGCCGCACCAGCCCGGGCATGCCGCGCCACGCGTCGCCGCCGGTCATCGTGCGGGGGAAGTGCTGGCCGATCATCGCCGCCAGCGGGCGGTTGCAGTGGCAGCCGCCGGCGAACGCGGCCCAGGGCCGGGCCAGCCGGTCCTGCCACCAGGCCCGGCCCGCACCGGCGGCCCGCACGTGCTCGATGAACACGAGCCGACCGCCGGGGCGCAGGACGCGGCGGATCTCGCCCAGCGCGGCCTGCGGATCGTCGACGGTGCAGAGCACCAGCGTCGAGACCACGACATCGAACGAGCCGTCGGCGAACGGGAGCGACTCGGCCGGCGCATCGACGACGTCGGCGTGGCGGCCCGCCGCGCGCACCCGCGCGGTCAGCCGCTCGCGCATCGGCGCCACCGGCTCGGTCAGCGTCAGCTGCGCGGTGGACGGATAGTGCGGGAGGTTCAGGCCGGTGCCGGCGCCGATCTCCAGCACACGGCCGTCGGCCGCGGACAGCAGGGCGGCGCGGTTGGCGCGCATGCCCCGGCGCTCGCCCAGCGCCAGAAAGGCGTCGTAGACGCCGGCGAAGAGGCGTTCCATCGGGGTGGAGGTATCCATGGCTGAAGGTCTATGCGGGCCGGCGCATCGGGCCATCGCCCGATCAGGCCATCCGAACAGGATGGCCGGAACGCCGTCGTGGTAGACCTGCGTCGATGAACGACAGCGACGCCCGGCTGCGAACGCTGCGCGAGGTGGCCGAGACGCTCGCGCCGCTGCGTCGGCGCGCCGGCTCGGACGAGGAGCGGCGCGCGGCCGTGTGGCTGGCCGAGCGGCTGGGCCGCGCCGGCGCGCGCGACGCCCGGGTCGAGGACGTCCCGTTCCGGGACGGGTACGCGCGCATGGCCCTGCCCCTCAACCTGTTCGCGCTGGCCGCCGGCGTGGTCGCGCTGCGCCGGGGCCGAAGCCTCGGCGCGGCGGCGCTCGCGGCGGCGGCCGGGCTGGCGATCGCCGATGACGCGTCCAACGGCCGCCGCTGGTGGCGGCGCCTGGTCACCCGGCCCAAGACCACGACGAACGTGCTGGCCGAGGTGGGCCGCGCCGACGCGCCGCACACGCTCGTCGTGCTCGCCCACCACGACGCGGCGGCGACCGGCGTGATCTTCGACCAGCGCCCGCAGCAGTGGCTGGCCCGCCGGTTCCCCGAGCGGGTCGAGGCGGCGGACACGAGCTTCCCGCTGTGGTGGCCGGTGATCGGCGCCCCGCTGGTCGTCGCGCTGGGGGCGGCGACCGGCGTGCGCGCGCTCACCCGCGCCGGGATCGGCGCCTTGCTCGGGACCACGGCGATCGCCGTCGACATCGCCCGCGAGCGGATCGTGCCCGGGGCCAACGACAACCTGTCGGCCTGCGCGGCGCTGGTGGGGATCGCCGAGCGGGCCGGCGCGGACCTGCCGGTCCGCGTGCTGCTGGCCAGTTGCGGTGCCGAGGAGGTCCTCCAGGGCGGCGTCTACGCCCTGCGTGATCGCCAACTGCGTGAGCTGGACCCGGCGCGGACATCGGTGCTCAACCTCGACACGATCGGCTCGCCCGAGCTGGTCATGCTCGAGGGCGAGGGCGTCGTGCTGATGGAGGACTACTGCGATCCGCGCTTCCGCGACCGGGTCGCCGCGGCGGCCGAGCGCTCGAGCGGCCCGCTGCGTCGTGGTCTGCGCGCGCGCTCGAGCACGGACTCCGTCGTGACCAGCCGGGCCGGCTTCCCGACCGCGACGCTCTGCTCGTGGGAGCCGTCGACGAAGTGCCTGACGAACTACCACCAGCTGACCGACACGCCCGACCGTCTCACCTACGAGACGATCGACCGCGCGATCACGCTGACGCTCGCGCTCGCCGAGGACCTGGCCGACCGGCAGACGGCCTGACGCCTGGTGGGCGCCGTCTTGGGGCTCCCCGACGGGCGATGCCCACCTCAGGACACCTGTGACGGCAGCACCGCCGGCGTCCCCCGGAAGCAGCCCATCGAGTACGGGTACTCCGCGTTCAGGTGGTAGTGGTACATGTTGACCCACTTCCCCTCCCACTTGATCTTGTGGGTGTGGCCGTGGCAGGCGTCGAGGTCGCTGTTCTTGACGGGCTTCCCGTCGACGCCGTTGATGCCGTAGATGCCGAAGCCGTCGATCGCGTAGCCGACCCGCGGCGAGTGCTTGTGCGCGGCGTTCTCGATGGCGAAGCAGGTCCATGACGCGCCGTGGTAGTGGTACTGCGTGGCGTAGGGATGCCCCCAGCAGCTGTCCATGGGCAGCCCGGCGGAGGGGTTGAGCAGGTTGAAGTCGGAGTCGGGTGCGATCTCGACGTGCCAGGGGGCGCCGGTGTCGGCCACGCCGAGCGTGAGCTTGGAGATGCACGTCGGGACCCGGTTGGGCTTGGGGTAGCGCGGGATCGTGACGTCGAGATCCCACGGCGCGATCGGGATCTCCGCGGCGTTGTCGTACCCCTCGGCCGGCAGCGCGGCGTAGTACGGGTAGGCGGCGGTCCCCTCCTTGACGGGGAACTCGCCGGTCAGGGTGGTGGGCAGACCGTTGCCCTGGAGGTGACGGGTCGTCCGGGTCGTGGTGATCTTGTACCGGCTGGTGGTCCAGTCGACCCGGCCCTCGACGTGCGGGATCTCCGAGGTGGTGATCGTGTCGCCGTGCACCCACGGCGTGCTGGCGTTCGTCAGACCGACGCCCGGGGGCGCCCAGCACAGGAACGTGCGGCCCTGGTCGGGCATGTTCAGCAGGCTTCCGGTCAGCGGCGTGCCCAGCGTCCGGGGTGGCTCGACGATGTGGGCTGAGGCCGATCCGGCCAGACCGACCCCGACGCACGCGGCGCCGGCCAGAAGCGCTGCGCAGACAACCGTCCGTGTGGCACGCATCCGACAACCTCCGAGTTGTGTTCGCGATCGGCCGCGTCGTGGCGCGAGCCGTGACAGAGCGATCCTGCCAGGGTCTTTACAGATTTGTCAATAGCGGCTCGGCCGCCGCGCACGTACCCCGCTCAGGTCGCCGCCGGATCCATCCACATGACCTGCCAACCGTGGCCGTCGAGGTCGAAGAAGCTGCGCGAGTACATGAAGCCGTGGTCCTCGGCGTCATCGACCTTGGTGCCGCCGGCCGCGAGCGCCGCCGCGCTGACCGCGTCGACCTCGTCGCGGGACGACACGCTGAAGCAGTACAGCGCCAGCGCGTGCGTGGTCGGATCGGCCATGGGGAGCTTGGAGAACTCGGCGAACTTCTCGCGGCCGAGCAACATCACGGAGGCGTCCTCGCCGATCAGCATGCAGGCGGCGGTCTCGTCGGTGAACGTCGGGTTGAACGTGAACCCGAGCTCCGTGAAGAAGGCCTTGCTGCGGGCCAGATCGGCCACGGGAAGGTTGACGAACAGCATCCGGCCGGGGTGCGTGGTGGTGGTCATGGTGGGTGGACTGTCCCGGCGGGCGAGAATCATCGGCGCCGTCGTACCGTGTGGCGCCGGATCGATGCGCTCCACCGACGTTGTGATCATCGGCGCAGGTGCCGCCGGGCTGATGTGTGCCATGACCGCCGCCGCGCGCGGCCGCCAGGTGCTGCTCATCGACCACTCCAACAAGGCCGGCAAGAAGATCCTCATGTCGGGCGGGGGCCGCTGCAACTTCACCAACATGTACGCGGAGCCGGACAACTTCTTCTCGCAGAACCCGCATTTCTGCAAGTCCGCGCTGGCCCGGTACTCCCCGTGGGACTTCATCGCGATGGTCGACCGGCACGGCGTGCCCTACCACGAGAAGAAGCTCGGCCAGCTGTTCTGCGACAACCGATCCAAGGACATCCTCGAGATGCTCCTGGGGGAGTGCCGGGAGGTCGGCGTCGACCTGCGCCTGGACACCACGGTGCACCGGATCGAGCGCACGCCCGATGGCTACGCGCTGGGCACCGACCTGGGGGACGTCGTCTCGCCGGTGGTGGTGATCGCCACCGGCGGCCTGTCGATCCCGACGCTGGGCGCCACCGGCTTCGGCTACGACGTGGCCCGCCAGTTCGGCCACACCGTGCTGCCCACCCGGGCCGGGCTGGTGCCGTTCACGATCACCGACCCACGCCTGAAGGAGCTGTGCACCGAGCTGTCCGGCACGTCGGTCGACAGCGTGGTCCGCTGCAACGGGCACAGCTTCCGCGAGAACATCCTGTTCACCCATCGCGGTCTGAGCGGACCGGCCATCCTCCAGATCTCCTCGTTCTGGCAGCCCGGCGACGGCGTCGAGATCAACCTGCTGCCCGACGTCGACGCGCACGACTGGCTGCAGCGGCAGCAGGCCGCCCGCCCCAACAGCGAGCTGAAGACCGTGCTGGGCGAGGTCTTCACGAAGAAGATGGCCGCGCTGCTGGCCGAGCGCTGGTTCGCCGCCAAGCCGATGAAGCAGCACACCGCCGCCGAGGTGCGCGACATCGCCGACACGCTCGGCGGTTGGCGGGTCGTGCCCGCCGGCACCGAGGGCTACCGCACCGCCGAGGTCACCCTGGGCGGCGTCGACACCAGCGAGGTGTCGTCCAAGACGATGGAGTCGCGCAAGAGCCCCGGGCTGTTCTTCATCGGCGAGGTCCTGGACGTCAACGGCCATCTGGGCGGGTTCAACTTCCAGTGGGCCTGGGCGTCGGGCCACGCAGCGGCGCAGTTCGTCTGAGACCAGCTGGCGCGATCGCCTGTCGCATCGATCGCGGACGGCCCGGATCCACCGGCCCGCGCCCCTCTGCTTCGTCGCGCACGGCAAAGCCGCCCCGGAGTAGGTTGTGCCGGTGAGCCCGTCCCGCCTGCTGGTGCTGGCGCTCGTCGCCGGCGGTCTGGCTGCCCTCGTCGTGCCGGCCACCGCGTCGGCGCGGCCGAAGACCCAGTACTACCTCTCGCTCGGCGATTCGCTCTCGGTCGGGGTCCAGCCCGGTCCGGCGAACGGCCCGGGCCACGAGGCGGCGATCGTCAACACGAGCCAGGGGTACACGCACCAGCTCTACCAGCTGGCCAAGCGCCGGTACCCGAACCTGAAGCTGGTCGTGGCGGGCTGCGGTGGGGCGACGACCGAGAGCTTCATCTCGGGCGGCAACGACACGACGACGAACGCGCCGTGCAGCCCGGTCCGCCGGTTGCCGTACGCGAGCACGTCACCCAAGACGTCCCAGCTCGCCTACGCCGAGCGCTTCCTGCGCCGGCACCGTGGTCACGTCGCCTTCGTGACGGTGGAGATCGGCAGCAACGACCTCGACGCCTGCGCCGACGCCAGCTCCATCGACCTGGCGTGCGTGGCGGTGGGCACCGCCAACATCGGAAACAACCTGCCGATCATCGGCAAGCGGCTGCGCGCGGCCGCCGGCCCACGCGTCCCGATCGTCGGCGCCACCCTCTACGACCCGTTCCTGCAGAATTGGCTCAGCGGCTCGTCCGGCCAGAGTCTGGCCGCCGCGTCGCAGTCGCTGGCTCAGCGGATCAACCAGGACACCGTGATTCCGGCCTACCAAGGCGTCAAGATCGACGTGGCCCGGATCGACCAGGCCTTCGGCACCAACACGCCGCTGGCCCAGGTCAACGCCGAGGGTGTCCCGATCGCCGTGGCCAACGTGTGCGCCTACACGTGGATGTGCGCCGCCCCGCCGGTCGGCCCGAACATCCACGCGAACGTCGCGGGCTACGCGCTCATGGCCCGGGCATTCAGGGCGGAGCTGGCGGACGCTTCCGCGACCACCTGATGCGGGGCTATGCCGCGGCGAACGACTGGGTGCGGATCACCGGCGCTCCGGCTGCGTCGGAGGCGTCGAGGTCGACGGTGGCGACGATCGCGAAGTCGTGGTGGCCGTCGGGGTCGTCGATGCTCTGGCGGACGGTCCAGCTGCGTGGGCGGCCACCGGCGTCGTCGCGCTCGATCGTCAGGAACTGCGGGCCGCGCGCCTGTGGTCCGCTGCCCATGCTCTCGTACTCGGCCCAGTAGTGGCCCAGCGCGGCCTCCCAGGTCGCCTCCGTCATCAACGGCCGTCCGGGCGGGTCGGTCAGCGCGGCCGCCTCGGCCTCCAGCCGGGCCAGCTCGTCGTAGCGATCGCGCGCCGCGAGCTGCACCTTCTGGAACATCGCGTTGCGGACCATCACGGTGAACGCGCGGGCATTTGCGGTCACGGGGCGCGGCGGCGCCAGGGGCTCGCCCGCCGCCGCGGCGGCCGCGGCATCGGCGACCGCCTCGGGATCGGTCAGCGCCTCCCACTCGTCCAGCAGGCTGGAGTCGGTCTGGCGGACGGTCTCGCCGAGCCAGTCGACGATCGCCTCCAGATCGTCGGACTTGAGCCGCTCGGGCACCGTCTGGCGCAGCGCCCGGTAGGCGTCGCTCAGGTAGCGCAGCACGAGGCCCTCGGAGCGGGCCAGGCCGTAGTGGGCGACGAACTCGGTGAAGGTGAGCCCCTGCTCGTACATGTCCCGCACGACCGACTTGGGCGAGAGGTCGGACTCGCGCACCCACGGGTGGGTCTCGCGATAGCGGTGGAACGCCTCTCGTAGCGGCCCCACCAGCGGCTGGGGGTAGGTCACCTCCTCCAGCAGCTCCATGCGCTCCTCGTACTCGATCCCCTCGGCCTTCATCTCGGCCACGGCGTCGCCTCGGGCCTTGTTGGCCTGGGCCTTGAGCACCGGGAACGGGTCGTCCAGGATCGCCTCGACGACCGAGACGACATCGAGCGTGGGGTCCTCGGACTCCGGGTCGATCAACTCCAGTGCCGCGACGGCGAACGAGGCCAGTGGCTGGTTGAGCGCGAAGTTGTCCTGCAGGTCGATGGCCAGCCGCAGCGTGCGTCCGTGGGCGTCGGGCTCGGGCAGCCACTCCAGCACACCGGCGGCGATGAGCTCGTCGCCGAGCGCCGTGGCCTGCTCGGTCAGCCGCGTGCGGCCGCGCTCGTCCTCGTGGTTGTCCTCCATCAGGGCGCGCATCGCCTCGACGGCGTCGCGCGGCTGGTTGACGACGTTGAGGATCATCGCGTGGTCGACGCGCATGCGCGAGACCAGCGCCTCGGGCTGCGCGTCGCGCAGCCGGGCGAAGGTCTCCTCGGTCCAGCTGACCTCACCCTCTGGCGGCTTGCGCACTTGGACCTTGCGACGCTTCTTGGGGTCGTCTCCGGCCTTGGCCAGCGCGCGTGTGCGCTCGATCACGTGCTCGGGCGCCTGCACGACGACGTACCCGGCCGTGTCGAAGCCGGCGCGGCCGGCGCGGCCGGCGATCTGGTGGAACTCGCGCGCCTTGAGCAGACGCTGACGCGTCCCGTCGAACTTCGCCAGGCCGGTGAAGAGCACCGTGCGGATCGGGACGTTGATGCCGACGCCCAGCGTGTCGGTCCCGCAGATGACCTTCAGCAGGCCCTGCTGGGCCAGTTGCTCGACCAGGCGGCGATAGCGCGGCAGCATGCCGGCGTGATGGACGCCGATGCCGCTGCGCACGAGCTTGGACAGGGGGCGACCGAACCCGGCGGTGAAGCGGAAGGCGCCGAGCTGCGTGGCGATCGCGTCGCGCTCTGCCCGCGTGCAGAGCGCGGCCGACAACAGCGATTGCGCGCGCTCCATCGCCGCGGCCTGCGTGAAGTGCACCACGTAGACCGGGGCCTGATCGGCCGCCACCAGTTCCTCGAGCCGTTCGTGCAATGGGTCGACGGACCAGGCGTAGGTGAGCGGCACGGGGCGCTCAGCGTCGTCGACGACGGCGGTGTCGCGCCTGGTGCGTCGCGTCAGGTCGGCCGCAATGGTGCTGATGTCGCCCAGCGTGGCCGACATCAGCAGGAACTGCGCCTGGGGCAGGCAGAGCAGGGGCACCTGCCACGCCCATCCGCGCTGGCCGTCGGCGTAGAAGTGGAACTCGTCCATGACGACCTGGCCGACATCGGCCCGCTCGCCCTCCCGCAACGCGATGTTGGCGAGCACCTCCGCGGTGCAGCAGACGATCGGCGCGTTCGCGTTGACCGAGGCGTCCCCAGTCAGCATGCCGACGTTCTCGGCCCCGAAGATCGCGCACAGCGCGAAGAACCGCTCCGACACCAGCGCCTTGATCGGGGCGGTGTAGAACGCGGTGCGGCCCTCGGCCAGCGCGCCGAAGTGCGCGGCCACGGCGACCATCGACTTCCCCGAGCCGGTCGGCGTCGACAGGATCACGTTGTTGTGGTCCAGCAGCTCGATCGCCGCCTCCTCCTGATGGGGGTAGAGGCTCAGGCCCTGTTGCGCCGTCCAGGCGGTGAACGCGTCGAACAGGGCGTCGGCGCTGAGCTGGCTGGGGAGCGCGTCGACCAGGGTCATGCGTACCAGAGGGACGGTAGGGGTTCGCGTGTGCCGTCGGCCCTCGCAGTTCACCGCGTGGCCGGCGTCCGCGCCGCTAGACGTCGGGGTACGTGACTGCCGGGCCGGGGTTAGCGGAACGGATCGATCACCGCGACACCAGCCGCTCGGAAGGCTTCGGTGTCGCGGGTCGCGACGGCGAAGCCTCGCACCCGGGCGATCGCGGCGATGAGCGCATCGAAGTCGCCGATAGCCTGGCCCGCCGCGCGTGCCTCGGCACGGAGGATGGCGTACGCCGCGGTTGCGTCCTCGTCGAAGCTCAGAGTCCGCGTGGCGAAAGCGGGCAGGACCTCGCGCTCGATGCTGTCGTGCAGGATCTGTCGACGTTTGCCGTCGGGGAGTACCGCGACCCCGTATCGCAGCTCGGCCAGGCTGATGGTCGTGAGGTAGAGGGTCTCAACCGCTTGCGCGTCCAGCCAGGCCACGACGCCCGCATGCGGCCGCTGTCGCAGCGGCTCTGACAGAACGTTCGTATCGAGGACGATCACGTGAGATCCAGCGGCTCTCGAGGCGTCTGGTTGCGCGAGATCGCCAGGTCGACGCCACCGGCCTCGCGCCCGATCGACGCCAGCAGCGAGCCGAGCTTCATCCGGCCGCTTCCCTGGACCGAGGCATCGAGGATCGCGCGCACTTCGGCCTCGGTGCTGCGGTTGTGCGCGGCGGCGCGGGCCTTCAGCGCGCGATGCGTCTCGTCGGAGAGGTTGCGAATCGTTATGGCGGCCACGCTGACCTCCCGGTTTGATAGCGAATGGCGGCGATGATATCAGTCGTCAGAATCTGAACGAGCCGCGGGGGCCGCGCACGATGCGTCGGCTCAAGTCGGTGCCCGCCGCGGCCGATGTCCCGTCTCATGCTCTTGACTCGTCTTGCCGGTGCCGCGGTCCTGCTCGGCGCCGTGGCCGCGCTGTCGGTGCCCGCCGCGGCCTCTGCCAACGACAGCCGCCCGGTGGCGCACGTGATCTGGCACAACAAGTCCTGTCAGGACGAGCAGCACGCCACGTTCACGATCAGCCACGACGACCAGCGGGTGGTCCTCAAGGTGCATCACGACTGGTACCGGTCCGGAAAGATCTACATCGACAACTCCTCGCACAGCACCGTGTGGAGCTTCGAGCAGCCCAAGCACTGGATCGTGGGCAACTTCCACGTCGAGACGTCCCAGCTGGACCGGGGGACCTACAGCGCCAGCATGTTCCACGGCGACAACATCGGCGCGCACGACGGCTACTGCCGCTCGACGCTCGAGGTCCTCAAGCCGGGCTACTGATCCGCCGTTCCGGAGGGCGCCAGGGCTCGTGCTCGTGCGCGAGCCAGACCAGCTCCGGATCGAGCGCGAGGAGCCGCCGCTGACCGTCGCTGTGTGGTTCGTCGAGCTCGCCGAACCACACGGCCACGTCGCCGCCGACGACGGTCGGACGCCCGCCCGTCTCGATCACCACCATCTGCATGCCGCGGGTGTGTCCGGGCGCCGGCACGAGGCGGAGCCCGGGGAGCAGCTCGAGCTCGCCGTCGACCGGCACGTACTCCACGCCGGGCGCATCGACCCACTCGCGGATCGTGTAGTCGACCTGGCTGCGCGCGTCGTCGAGCTCCTGGCGCTGCACGTAGAACGGCGTGCCGGCGAACAGGTGGTTGCCGCCGCAGTGGTCGAAGTGCAGGTGCGTGTTGACGACGATGTCGACGCTGGCCAGATCGAAGTCCTGCTCGCTGAGCGGGCGGATGCGCGGATCGAGATCGGCCACGGCCGGGTGCAGCACGGTGAGGCCGGTGTCGACCAGCACGCGCGCGTCGGGGTGGTCGATCACGTGCACGTAGACCGCCATGCGCTCGTTCTCGGCCAGCAGGTCGGCCACGAAGATCGGCGTGACCGTGATCGGGGCGGGGGAGCTCATCGCGCGCCGACCGCCGCGCTGAGCGTGGCCGGCAGGCCGAAGCGCTCGAACACCCGGCCGCCGAAGGTGACGATCTCGGTGACGACGCCGTCGCGCACCCGCAGGACGTCGATCGCCATCGGCGCGTAGGCGGCGTCGCCCGGCCGGCGCACGTAGTTGGCGACCGCGGGCTGACCGTTGGCGTGGGTCACGATGCAGCGCACGCTGCCGAACGTCTCCGCGGCGAAGCCGCCGTCGATCCAGCCCTGCACGACCGTGCCGCGGCCCGTCCACAAGCCAGGGGTCGGCGGCATCGAGAAGCGGACGTCCTCGTGCAGGAGCGCGGCCAGGCCCTGGGCGTCGACGCGCTCGCTGCACTCGACGTAGCGGGCCAGCAGGTCGCGTTCGGCGGCGCTGGGCTCGGCGGCGTACTGCCACGCCTCACGCTCCGCGGGCAGACGCTCGCGCAACCCGGCTCGCGCCCGTTGCAGCGCGGAGTTGACCGACGCCTCCGTCGTCTCCAGCAGCTGCGCGGTCTGCTTGGCCGAGCAGCCGAGGACGTCGCGCAGCACGAGCACCGCGCGCGGCAACGGCGCCAGGTGCTGGATCGCGGCGATGAACGCCAGCTCGATGGTCTCCTTGGCCAGCGCCACGTCCTCCGGTCCCTCACGCCGGTCGGGCAGCTGCTCGAGCAGCGTGTCGGGGTACGGCTGCAGCCACGCGATCTCGCCGCTGGCGCTCGGCTGCCGCGGGCGCTTGTCCAGGGCGTCCAGACAGGCGTTTGTGGCGATCCGGTACAGCCAGGCGCGCACCGAGGCCCGGCCCGCGTACGTGGTCCGCCGGCGCCAGGCGCGCAGGAACGCCTCCTGGACGAGGTCCTCGGCCTCCTCGAACGAGCCGAGCAGGCGATAGCAGTGCACGTGCAGCTCGCGGCGGTGCGGCTCGACGCGCGCGCCGAAGGCCTGCTCGTCGAGCGGCTGGAGATCGTCGGTGATGGAGCTCATGGTGTGTGTGACGGCCGGCGGCCGAAAAGCTCATCACCCGGCGTCCGATTTCTCCAAGCCAGGCCGGCGCGGGCGGCGTACCGTTGCATGATGCCCACCGATCAACGTCTGCACGAGCTGACCGCCCTGCGCAACGTCGGGCCCGCCGTCGCCCGCCGCCTGGTCGAGCTCGGCATCTCGACCCCCGAGCAGCTGCGCGGCCGCGACCCGCACGAGCTGTTCGCCCGCCTGTGCGACCAGGCCGGCCAGGCCGAGGACCCCTGCCTGCTGTACACGCTGCAGGCCGTCATCGTCGAGGTCGACGGCGGCCCGTCGCGCCCGTGGTGGGACTACGCGCCCGATCGCACCCGGCGGTAGCGGATGTGCGTGGCCAGCGGTGAATGCAACGCCTCGACGGGCTCGAACCCGAAGGACTCGGCGCCGTCGAAGATCCGCTCGCCGGACCCCAGCAGGACGGGGGCGATGTCCAGGGTGAGCTCGTCGATGACCCCGGCGGCCAGCGCCTGGCGCACGGTGGCGGCCCCGCCCGCGATGTCGATGCCACCGTCATCGGCTGTCTCCCGCGCCTGCGCGTAGGCGGCCTCGAAGCCGTCGGTGACGAAGTGGAAGGTCGTCCCGCCCTCCATCTCGATCGGCTCGTGGGGGTGATGGGTGAGCACGAACACCGGTGCGTGGTAGGGCGGCTCGGGACCCCACCAGCCGCGCCAGTCGTCCTCCCACGCGCCCCGGAGCGGCCCGAACATGTTGCGGCCCATCACGTACGCACCGCGCGGGCGCATGAGCCACCCGTTCGCCGTCGCGTCGGCCGCGTTGGCGCGCTCGTCGCCGATGTGCCAGCCGTGGAGCTCGATCCCGCGCCGGCCGAGCGGGTGCTCGCGACTCTGGTCGGGTCCGGCGACGAACCCGTCGAGCGAGATCGACATGTGGCAGGTGGTGTCGGACATCGGCGGCAAGCTACTCATCGGTGGTACCGGCATGCGGCTCCTCAGATCGGGTGGTCACCCGGTGGTCGGAGCCGCGGTCCGGTTCTCGACACGAGGCGTCGAGCACCGGACCGGAGCGGATCGTCTAGCCGGTGAACGACGGCGTCTGGACCGGCACCGCCCGGCGGGCCGGACGCGGGATCAGCAGCAGGACGCGCTTGCGGGTCCGCACCACGGGACCGCCGTCGAGGTGGTTGTTGATGGTCAGCGTCGCGTGGACGCGGAACACGTGGCGGGCCTGCAGGCGGCGCACCATCGCCGTCGACAGGCGGACCTTCACGAGCTTGGAGTCGCCGGCGACGATCTCGACGCCGGCGAATCGGGCCAGCGTGGTCTGCGCGACCGCGGCGCTGCGGGCCTGGGCGCCACCGAGGGCGCGCGCGTCGAGCGTCAGAAGGCCGTCGGCGTTGCAGCCGTTGGCCGTCTTCGGGCACTTGAGCGTCAGGTTGGCGACGGACTTGGTGGCGCTGTCGCCGCCGCTGGTCGTGACCTTGATCTCCGGCGTGGCGTCGTCGCCCGGCGCGCTCAGCTGCACGCCGTAGACCTTCGGGCTGTACGTCGTCGGCGCCGGCGTGACGGCGGTCGGCGTGGGGGAAGTGGGGGAGGTCGGGGTCGGCGTGCTGACCGGGGTGGTGGCGGTCGGACTGGCCGGCGGCTGCGGCGTGGTGGCCGCGGGCGTGCCGCCGCCGCCGCTGGCGCCCGCGGTGGCCGTCGCGGTCACGGCCGCGGTGTAGGTGTGCGACCACAGGCCGAGCGCCGCGTGCACCTGCACCGTGCCCGACAGGGCGCCGGCGCTGCCGGCGGTCACCGACGTCTGGATCGCGCACGAGGCCCCGGCGGCCAGGGACCCGCCGACCGGGCACGTGGTGCTGCCGACGGCGAAACGGCTGCCGTCGGCGCCACCGAAGTCGATCGAGGCGATCGGCAGCTTCGCGCGGCCGGTGTTGGTGACGGTCACCGAGACGGGGGAGGTGGTGCCGGCGGCGACCGTCCCCAGGTCGGTCGAGGCGGGCGTCACCGAGGCGTTGAGGTCGGCGAAGCGCTGGACGCGGGAGACGCCGCCCAGGACGGCGCTCTCGCTCACGTAGATGGAGCCGTCCGGGCCGACGGCCACGCCGGTCGGGTCGCTCAGCTCCCCGGCGGCCGAGCCGGCCGCGGCGATGTCGTAGACGTAGCTCAGGGATGCGTCGAACAGCTGGACGCGCTGCCAGCCGATCTCGGCGGTGTACATCGAGCCGTCAGGCCCGGTGGTGATGCCCGTGGCGCTGAGCACGCCGCCGGCCGCGCCGCCGCCCGCCGTCGCCCACTGGCTCAGGTAGGCGCCCGAGGCCTGGTCGAAGGTGGCCACGTCGTTGCTGGTGCCGTTGTCGATCACGTGCACCTTGGTGCCGTCGGGCGAGATCGCCACGCCGTAGGGGTTGCGCAGCCGGCCGGCGCCGCTGGTGCGGGTGTACTGGCGGATGAACGTGCCGGTGCTCGTGTAGGCCACGGCACGGTACGGGCTGCCGCCGACGTCGGTGACGTAGACGGTGCCGTCGGCGGCGACCGTGATCCCGGTGACGCTCACGTTGCTGCCGGTCACGTCCCAGCTGCGCACGTAGGCGCCGCTCTGGGTGAAGACGACCACCTTGCTCGAGCTCGCCGCGGTCATCGGGTTGTAGACCGTCGACGTCGTGTAGACGTTGCCGTCCGGGCCGATGGCGATGCCGCGCGCGGTGACCCAGGAGGCCCCGAGCTCGACCGGCGCGCCCCAGCTGCGCACGTAGGTGCCGTCGGCGGTGAAGACCTGGATCCGCCCGCCGTTGCGGTCGGCGACGAAGACGGTGCCGTCCGACGCGGTGGCCACGCCCCACGGATCGGTGAAGGCGCCCCCGCCGCCGGCGCTGCCGTCCCAGCCGCCGATGTACTGGACGTTCGGCCCGACCAGGGGCGGGTCGGCCTGGGCGGCCGGGGCGATGGCGATCGCGGCGGACAGGCCGAGTGCGGCGACGAGACACGAACGGCGGATGCTGATGCTGGGCATGGCGAGGGGCTCCTGGGACAACGGGGATCTCGCCGGGCTATCGGCCGCCGTCGCCCACACTGGATAGGGGTGGACGATCCACCGGGGCAGGATCGGCGATGAGTCCCATCGTGCGCGGAGGTCCTATCCGCCATGAGCGATCGAAAAGTGGTTCTCAAGATGGTCGTGTCCCTCGACGGATTCGCCACCAGCCCCGACGGCACGCACGAGTGGATCTTCGAGTACTTCGGCGACGACTCGGCCGAGTGGAACCTGCGCGCGCTCGACGAGGCCGGCGTCCACGCGATGGGTCGCCGCAGCTACGAGGTGATGGGCCCGCACTGGACCGCGTCCGAGGGGCCGATCGCCACGGCGATGAACGAGAAGCCGAAGGCCGTCTTCTCGAACACGCTGGAGAGCCCGGACTGGGGACCGGTCGAGGTCTTCGCCGACCCGACCGAAGGGATCGTCGACCTCAAGGGTCGCGACGACGAGGGGACGGTCCTCGTGCACGGCGGTCCCGGCTTCGCCACGTCGCTGACCCGTCTGGGCCTCGTCGACGAGTACCAGCTGATGACGGTGCCGATCGCGATCGGCGCCGGCCGCAGCCCGTTCGCCGACCTGGGCGAGCACCTGAGGCTGAAGGTCGTCGACGAGGAGCGCTTCGCGTCCGGCGCGCTCGCGCAGATCCTGGTGCCGGCGCGATAGCCGTCCCTCCACGTCGCCCTGGGCGAGGGCATGGCGCGTTCGCGCGCTCGGCCTGGCGAAGCTGCGTCAGGCGCCGGCGGCCGCGGGGACGTCGTAGCGGCGCGGCGTCCCGAAGCGGTGGGCGCAGATCGACACGGCCTGCTCGCGCAGGAAGGTCAGCAGCTCGACGCGGCCGGCGGAGACGACCCGGCCGGCGTAGGCGGCGACGGCGGGTGAGCCGTCCGTCGCCTCGGCCAGCGCCTGCGTGCTTGCGCCGATGAGCCGGACGCGGCCGCCGGTGGTGGCCAGCGCCGCGGCGCGCGCCGCCCACGCGGCGTCGTCCTCCTCGCGGTGGGTCACGCCCGTGGCGGTCAGGTAGCGGGCCAGCGGGGCCGGGAGCTCCGGCGCGGAGACCACGACCGGCGATCCCGCGCGCACGCCCGCGGCGACGACCCGGACCAGCTCGACGAGTCGGCCGCCCGCGAAGCGCACCGTGACCGGCACGGCCTGGTAGCGCAGGACGTTCTGCTCGTGCTCGAGCCCGGTGACGTCGGAGGCGACGCCGAACTCGCTGGCCCACGCCTCGACGTCGGTGGCCAGCGCGGCGGACAGCCACTCGACGTCGCCCGCGTCGAGGTCCGCCGCCCGCGCTGCCTCGACGGCCTGCGCGGCACGCCGGTCCAGCGCGGCAGCGGCGCCCGGAGCCCGGTCCGTCCACGTGCCCAGGCCGAACAGGTAGTTGGGGCCGCCGGCCTTCGTGCCCGGCCCGACGGCGGACTTCTTCCAGCCGCCGAACGGCTGGCGCTGCACGATCGCGCCCGTGGTGCCACGGTTGACGTAGGCGTTGCCGGCCTCGACGCGGTCCAGCCAGCGGGCGATCTCCTCGCGGTCCAGGGAGTGCAGGCCCGACGTCAGCCCGTACTCGATGTCGTTGACCAGGTCGATCGCCTCGTCGAGCGTGGCGGCGCGCATGATGCCGAGGACCGGACCGAAGTACTCGGTCAGGTGGTACTCCGAGCCGCGGCGCACGCCCTCGCGGATGCCGGGCGTCCAGCGCGCGCCCGCGTCGTCCAGCCGCCGGGGCTCGAGCACCCACGACTCGCCCTCGCCGAGCGTGGTCAGCGCGCGCAGCAGCTTGCCCTCGGCCGGGCCGATCAGCGGGCCCATCCGGCTGGCGCCCTCCCAGGGCAGGCCGACCGCGAACGAGGCCACCGCGTCGACGAGCTGGCGGCGGAAGCGCTCGCTGTCGGCGACGGACCCGACGAGGATCACCAGCGACGCGGCCGAGCACTTCTGGCCGGCGTGGCCGAACGCGGAGGTCGCGACGTCCAGCGCGGCGAGGTCGAGGTCGGCGCTCGGCGTGACGATGATCGCGTTCTTGCCGCTCGTCTCGGCCAGCAGCGGCAGGTCGGGGCGGAAGGAGCGAAACAGCTCGGCGGTCTCGTAGCCGCCGGTGAGGATCACGCGATCGACGTCGGGGTGGGAGACGAGCCGGCGGCCGAGGTCGCGCTCGTCGACCTGGACGTACTGCAGGACGTCGCGCGGCACGCCGGCCGCCCATAGCGCCTCGGCCAGGACCGCGCCGCAGCGCCGGGCCTGGCCGGCGGGCTTGAGGATCACCGGCGAGCCGGCGGCGAGCGCGGCGAGCGTCGAGCCGGCCGGAATCGCCACCGGGAAGTTCCACGGCGGCGTCACCACGGTCAGTCCGGCCGCGGCGAACGCGGCGCCGTCGACGGCGTCCAGCCGACGTGCCGACTCGGCGTAGTAGTGGGCGAAGTCGATCGCCTCGCTCACCTCCGGGTCACCCTGCTCGAGCACCTTGCCCGCCTCGGAGCCCATGACCTCCAGCAGGTCCGCGCGGCGCTCCTGGAGCACCTCGCCGGCGCGGTGCAGGATCGCCGCCCGCCCGTCGGCACCCAGCGCGCGCCAGTCGGCGGCCGCGGCGACGCCGCGGGCCACCAGCGCGTCGAGCGCGTCGGCATCGGACAGGGTGTGGCGCGCGACGGTCTCAGCGCCCAGCGCGCTGTCGCGCATCCGGGCCAGGATCGCCGTGCCCCAGTCGCGGTTGGCGGCGAGGCTCGGATCGGTGTCGGGCGTGTTGGCGAAGCCGTGTGCTGGGGCCGGCGGCTGCGGCTGGGAGCGGTCCTGCGTGCGGTTGGGCTGCGGGGCCTGCGTCGGGATGACGGCTACGGCGTCCAGAAACCGCTGGCGCTCGCGCTCGAACAGGTCGCGACGCGTGTCGAGGTCGAACATCGCCGACATGAAGTTCTGCTCCGAGGCGCCCTCCTCCAAGCGGCGGATCAGGTAGGCGATCGCGATATCGAACTCGTCGGGATGGACCACCGGCGTGTAGAGCAGGATCGAGCCGACCTCGCGCCGGACGACGGCGGCCTGCGCGGTGGCCATGCCCAGCAGCATCTCGAAGCCGACCCCGTCGGTCACGCCGCGATCCTGGGCCAGCAGCCAGGCCAACGCGATGTCGAAGAGGTTGTGGCCGGCGACGCCGATGCGCACGTTGCCCACGTGCTCGGGGCGCAGCGCGTAGTCGAGGATCGCCTTGTAGGAGGCGTCGGACTCGCGCTTGGTGGACCACGTCGCCAGCGGCCAGTCGTGCAGCTCGGCGTCGACGCGCTCCATCGGCAGGTTGGCGCCCTTGACGACGCGCACGTGCACCGGCGCACCGCCGGCGGCGACGCGTTCGGCCGCCCACGCCTGGAGATCGTGCATCGCGCCCAGCGCGTCGGGGAGGTAGGCCTGCAGCACGACGCCGGCGCTGAGCCCGTGCAGCTCCTCGCGCTCGAGCAGGCCCTTGAAGACCGCGAGCGTCAGGTCGAGGTCGCGGTACTCCTCCATGTCGAGGTTGATGAACGTGCTCTCCGCCGCGGCCAGGTGGTACAGCGGCAGCAGCGCCTCGATCGCCTCGGCGACGGCGCCGTCAAAGCCCCACGGGCTGTGCGGGGCGACGGTCGAGGAGACCTTGATCGACACGTAGTCGACGTCGGGTCGGGCCAGCAGGCGGCGCGTGCCCTCCAGGCGTCGTGCGGCCTCCGCCTCGCCGAGGATCGCCTCGCCCAGCAGGTTGACGTTCACGCGCGTGCCGCCCTGGGCGCGGATCGACTTGAGCGCGTGGCCCAGCTTGCGGCCGGTGGCGTCGATGACCAGGTGGCCGACCATGCGCCGCAGCGCGAGGCGCGCGATCGGGACGACGATGCCCGGAGCGAGCGGTGCCAGGCGCGCGCCCAGGCGGGTGATCGCGCGCAGGGGCAGGGGGAGGAAGTGCGGGACCAGCGGCTCGAGCGCGCGCAGGTTGCGGGCCGCGACGTGCGTGTCCTCGGGGCGGATGACCCCGTCGATGAACCCCGTGGTGAAGGCCAGGCCGTGTCGGTCGCGCAGCATCCCGGCCAGGCGCCGGGCGTCGGCGTCGACGGGCTGGTCGCGGGCCTCCAGCAGCCAACGCTCGACGAGCGCGATCGTGCGGTCGGCCAGGGCGGGCTGATTCTCGCCGAGCGCGGGGGTGGGGTTCAGCGTGGGCATCACCGAGCAGTTTGCTCGTCCGAACCCTTCATGAAAAGCGGGTATTTATGCGTGATATGTTTCGGAATTGACGAATGGTTGGCGATGTGTTCGAGACCCGCCGGCTGCGCCTCCTGCTCGAGCTGCGCGAGCGCGGGACGATCACGGCCGTGGCCAGCGCGCTGTCCTACAGCACGTCGACGGTGTCCCAGCAGCTCGCCCTTCTGTCCCGCCAGGCCGGCGCGCCCTTGCTCGTGGCCGAGGGACGGCGGGTCCGGCTCACCTCGCAGGGGGAGACGCTGGCCGCGCACGCCGAGCGCGTGCTCGAGCTGGAGGACCTCGTCCGGGGCGAGCTGGAGACCGCGCGGGCGACGCGCGGGCCCGTGCGGGTCGCGGTCTTCCAGTCGGCCGCCCACGCGATCCTGCCGCGGGCGTTGACGCTGCTGGGCGAGCGCCACGCCGGGCTGCGCGTGGAGACCGCCGAGGTGCCACCGGAAGAGGGGCTGTTCGAACTGGCCGCCCGCGGCTTCGACCTGGCGATCGCCGAGCAGTACCCGGGCCATACGCGCCAGTACCGCGAGGGGCTGGAGCGCGAGCTCATCGCCCGCGACCAGATCCGCATCGCGGTGGCGGCCGGCGAGCGGGCCGCGGGGCTGGTGGAGCTGCGCGACCGCGCCTGGGTGATGGAGCCGGTCGGTACCGCGTCGCGCCAGTGGGCGGTGCAGCAGTGCCGCGCCGCGGGGTTCGAGCCCGACGTGCAGTTCGAGGCCGCCGACCTGACCGGCCACATCCGGCTCATCGCCTCCGGCCACGCCGTCGGCCTGCTGCCCGACCTCGTGTGGGTCGACGCCCCGGCGGGCGTGCGGCTCGTCGACCTGCCCGGCGCGCCGCACCGCGAGATCTTCGCGGCCATGCGCGTCGCGTCCGCGGCGCGCTCGGGACCGCGAGCGGTGTGCGACGCGCTGCGCGACGCGTTCGCCGACACGACGGCGTAGACCGCGCCGATCGCGGCGCGGCGCCGTGCGTGAGTTGCAGGAGCTCGCCGCCGATCGACTATCTGCGCCGGCAGGGGTCGAGCAGGCTCGCTCAGTTCCTCACGATCCCGGCCGAATCTGAGAGTCGAGGGAACTCTGGCCGCGGCGTGACCGCGGTCAACTGCCAAGCAGCACTGAGTACCTGGGTGGGGACGAGCCGACACGTTCAAGGCCTTCGAAGAACACAGCGTCTTGATCAGCCATGCGCGGCACGGCGTCCTCGTTCAGCTTCCACAGCAACTCAGCGGCCGTGAAACCGGCGGGGTCGTCGGCGACGAACCCGACGGAGCGCTCGACCAAGTCGCCGTCGGCCTTCGCATGTTCGTAGGAGATCGTGACGTTCGGAATGGGCAGCACAACACCCTCGTCCGGCCAGCCGTCGTGGCCGAGAATGTCCTTCTGGTAGGCCAGCACCGCGGCGTGGAACGCGTCGAGCGACGGGTAGTTCTCATCGAAGTGCCAGAAGGTGCGCAGCATGAGCATCTTTGGGAGCGCGGTCTTCGGGCACGACCGGTGCTTGTTGCCGTGCTTGCACGTGCCCGGCCTGGCCTTGGCGGCCGCGTCCGTGCTGGTGGTCACGGCAGCCGGGGCGAGGAGCACCATCAGCGCCACGATCGCGATCCGTCGCATCGCGCAAGCGTATTGCGAAGTGTCGGGAAGCACGTGAGTGCGACAGCCGCGAAGCACCGCGCTGCGACGAATACAAAGCATCGAATGCGACGCAACGGGGGCCCAAGAAGCCTGACTGCCTCGTGGTAGCGGCCGCTCGGGCGCGAGCTACTTCATGCTGACCGCAACGGTGCGACGAACACAACTTGAGACGCTCAACGAAGCGAACTTGAGACCCGGCGACGAATCGACGAGACAGCCTTGCTGTCGCGGATGCGGGAGCAGCGGGCGCGGGAGCTCCGTTCGATCGTTCGATGGAGGCGGTGCGGACCCTGAGCACAGGTCCCGGCGAGTACAACGCTCAACACCAGGCCGGTCACGGCCGCATCACCTGCAAGCGGTCGGGATCCACCCAGAGCGTCGACTGGCAGTACCGCGGCGAAGGCGACTGACGCAGACTGGGCGATGACGATCTGCCGTGGGTGGCGCAGCACGGCCCCGCCGCGCTCGTTGCCTCACAAAGCCCAGGTGCTGCGTGGCGATGCGTTGAGCTTGCAAGCCCGGTCGACGCCTTCGTCGCCTACGACGGCGGGGCCTCGTGCGGGCAAGGCTGAACACCCACAGCACCTCTGTCGAACAACCCAGTCTTACGAGATTCAGGCACCGGGCCGCCACGTCACGGAGGCCCGTCGTCGCCCGCGTCAGTTCATCGCCGTGGCGAGCTTGTCGGCCGCCATCGCGGTGAACCTCTCCCGGTCGGCGTCGCTCATGGGGCTCATCACCCCGAGGGTGGTCATCATCAGCACCGACCGGCCGACGCGCACGGCCATGATGTCGACGGCGGCGTCCAGGTGGATGCCTTGGATCTCCATGGGGATCGCGACCCGGATCGCGGCGCTTTCGTCGCCGCGGTCGTTGACGCGTAGTTGGGAGAGCTTGACGTCGCCGAGGGTGACGTCCTTGTCGCTGGCGTTGGACTTGATCTCGTCGAGCATCTTGTCCTCCATGCAGTCCAGGAACTCCTGGTTGCCCAGCGCGGACACGAACTGATGGGGCAGCGTCTCGTCGGGGAACACGGCGATCGACTCGCTGACCTGCTCGTTGCCGTCGTTCTCGAAGTCCGGCGAGGAGCCCTTGGCGGTGGTCTTTCCGTGGAGGTCTTGCAGTCCGGGGCACGTCCACGCGTCGGAGTCGTCATCGTCGTCTTCGTCGTCGGGGTGCCCGGTCCAGCCGGTCGGGAAGTCGTTGAGCTTCAGCAGGGCGGCGTCGACGATCGCCTGGTCGGCTTCCTCGTCTACTGCCGGTGTCGGCGCGGCTGTCGTCGCCGCGGAGGTACTCGACGTCGTCGCGGGGGCGACGGCGCCAGGGCTCGTCTCGGTGGAGGCGTCTCCAGAGCCGCCGCAGCCGGCGGCGATCAGGAGCAGCAGGCCGCACGCGGCGGCCCCAACCAGCTTGCGCATGTTCAGGCGTTTCCGTTCGTATGGGGCGATAGGGCGTGGCGAACCTACGGGCCCTATCGGAGCTACGCGTCCTGATCTTGACCCCCGGCGCGAAGCCGCCGGAGAACTCGCGGCGCCGTGCATCAGAAGGAGCAGCTTGATGGCTGCGGTCGCACGCGGCCGGACGGACGTCCGGAAGGCTCCCGCTGACCGCTAGTCCGTCGCAGCTCTTGCGGAAACAGTCGCATCTCGACGCGACTGGTGCAAAGCATCAGGTGGGACCAAGCCTTCCGACGCGTGTCCTGAACATCGCTGTCGACGAAACCCTGAGTGCCTACTTGGGCGGCGCCCAGACGTGCTGAGAGGGGCGTGGAACCGATACGACCGCCCACGTGCCGCGGGCGCCGGCTCTGCGGATTCTCCCGCGGGGGTACTGTCAGACGACACGGAAACGAAACGCCGGGCGACACCTCGATGAAACGAGTCCGACGGATCGCTGAAACGATCATCCTCAACGTCTACGGGCGTTGGCGCTACTCAGCGGGCACGAGCGGCACGAGGCTGCGTCATGGCCTCGGAGCGCGGACGGTGAAGGAGTAGCGGAAGCCGTCCCCGAGCTGGTTGGTGCATTCGAAGACGTATCGTCGCGCGGATCGGCTGCCGCGCCCTGAGACGCGACATGTGAAGCGTGCCCGGTCCTCGAAGCCGGCGCGGTTGGTGCCGTGTAGCCCGAGAGTGACGGTGGATCGGAAGGGGTGGGGCCACTGGTTGGCGGCGCTTGAGTCGATGTCGCCGACCATGCCGGCCCCGCCGGGGAGCGAGCCGCAGCCGAGGAAGCCGCTGGCGATGAGCCTGCGGCCGGTCAGCCGGACGCCGTTGACCCAGCCACGACGAGTAGAACTCAGACGCGTGCAGGGGAGGCGCTCCTTGGAGTAGCTGTCCACGTGTACGGTGTCCTCGGGCACGGAGAACTCGTTGTCGTCGAGGGTCACCAGGAACGAGCCACCGCGGAACGTTTGACCGAAGGCCATCTCGAACTCGCATAGCGCGGCGGGAGTGGCGTCGTCGTAGAGCCCGTCGGGGAAGATCTCCTGCTTGGGGCACTTGAGCCATTTGCGCGGTGCGGTCGTCCAGCCTTCTGCGTACCTGGTGGTGAGGTAGGCGTCAGCAGCCGCGGTCGCGGTGAGCGCCGTCATCTTCGCGGGCGGGGGATTGGGTCCGGGTGTCGTCGGCGCGGTCGGCATCGGTGGCGGCTGGAAGCCGTCGAAGTAGAACGCCGTGAAGCCCCCGAGGCCGGTTGGCTGAACGCAGGTGTAGTTGTGGCCGGCGAGGAGCGTGTGGGTGAACTCGATCGTGAAGGTGCGCCCGTCAGGGCTGACCGTCGGCGTGCCCTGCAGGTTGCCGCTGGCGTCGCTGCGGCTGGCAAATGCGCGTTCGAGGACGTTGCCGGTGTAGATACCGCGGTCCATCGAGATACGCAACGTCGGCGGCTCGCTATCGCGCGTGGTGCAGTCTGCTAGCTGGAGCGCGATGTTGAAGCGCGGCGAGGTCGAGCTGGTACCTGGGGGCTCGTAGAAGGACACCGATGCGCGTACGGTCCCGGCCTCGTCGTAGGCGACCGCGACGCGCGCGATGTCGGGTTCGTAGACGGCGTTGGCGTTGTCGAAGGCGGGAGTCCGTGGTGCGGGCGGATCGTCGATTGCGCCTTCACGCACCGCGCCGACGGCCCCGGAGGGGAATGCAAGCGCGACGGCTGCGCCAGCCAGCGCTAGGAGGTGGATCGGTCTCACGGTGGTCTCGATGGTTCGTTGGGGTGCGGTGCCGGTGCCGTCGGTTGTCTCGGGGGCACAGCTCGGATGTCGTCATGCGAGCGTTTCTCGCGAGCCCCCCAACACCTGGATCCAGCACCTTGGGAGCAGGTCTCGGCCGTTGGGCCATTCCCAAGCGCCCGAGTGCTCAGTATGTCGCGGACCAGCCCCGAGACACCGGCGTGGGACTTCGCAGCAGCCTAGAACTCGTTGAGGCGTACCGCCGACGCCACAGCCGTCAGCGTCGGGTGCATCGCCTCCGTCGCACCGGAATGTGCGCTGCAGCGAGCCGCCGTGTTTCTGGTCGATGCACTTACGCGCATATCCGGGCGTCGGCTTGGAAGATCGCCGTCCTGGCTGGGTCGTCCCGGCGTCGCAGTCGGCCTCGGCAATTCGCGGGTCACTTGGCTTCGTTGCCAGGATCAAGTGGCTTCGTTGCCGGAGTCAAGTTCGTTCGCTTCCAGGGTCACGTGGGATTCGTGTCAGACGACACGGAGATGGAAGCGAAGCGCCACTCACCTGAAACGCGGACGACAACCTTGTGAAACGGTCGGCGTGGGAATCGGCTCAGTTGGACCGCTATGCCGTCGCCGCGACCTGGTCCTCTCTCGCGAGTCGCGCGAGCCAGCACGCGGCGTGCAGCAGCAACGCCGCTGAGGTTCCGTCGATCTCAGGCGCAAGTCCGTGGGCGATGATGTTGCGCAGGTTGATCTCGAGCGGCTCGCAGAGCAGCGCTTCGAGGTAGTCGAGCCATGGCACGTCCGGGTCCAGCTCGCGCAGCTTCCTCATCACCGTGTTCAGCGAGATGGCGCCGCCGAACCTGCCCTCGGCTGCCGGCTTGACGATGGTGAGCCCGCGTGCGCGTGCGAGGTTGCGCAGCACGGCTTCCAAACGGGGAACGAGAACGTGGGCTGACGCGTCGTACTCGCCATCCCAGAACAGCTCCACAGCGTGAGCGATGCGACCTGCGCGCACCTCGTCGATGAGAGGCGACGTGAAGTACTGGGTGAGTTGCTCGCGACTCGGCCGGCCGTGGTAGGCGGGGATCTCATCGAGCATCGGACCGAGAAACACGAATGCGACGAACTCCGCATGCAGACGACGTTGCCGGGCACGAGCGGTGCGCCGCTTGTTCTCCTCCGTGTCGGCGATGAACTGCGGGGCTGCGGTCTCTGCGCCAATCACTGTCTCGCCGAGGAGGCCCAGCAGTGGGTGATCGCGTCGTTGTTTGTCGACCACTGCATCGAGATCTGCATTGGAGCCACCCGGGGGCTCCATGCCGACGGCGAGCCGCAGCAGAGCGTCGGACGCATCCGATGCCCCGCTACCGCAAAGTCGGTCGACCTCCTCTCGGATCTCCTCGGTCGGCAGCTCAGTCGAGACCTCGAACGTCTCGAAGCCGAGCTCAGATTGAGGCAGCTCCTGCAAATCGTGTAGGAGCGTCGCCGCGTCTGCGTGCAGGTCGTGAGTTCGCGCGAAATCGATAGCGCGCTGTAGAAGTGCCACTTTGCCGAGGCCATCCGCTCGGTGGGCCTCGGCGACACGCGCCTCGAGCTGCCGACGATGGAACGCGGCGCGCTCCTGAGGATCGGTGGCAGCCTCGGCAGCAAGGCCGAGCGCAGATGCCTCGTGTGTGGTGCCTGCAAAGCGTGCGATGACCGCCTCCAGCAGCCGGGGGAGGCCCTCCGGTCGGTTCCTGGGCTTCAGCGCGATCACCGAGCGCAAGGCGACGAACGGCGGGCCGGCGTGCTCTTCGGTCAGGAAGAGCTCGGTCAGTGAAACGGCCCGCGCTCCGGCGGCCGCTAGCGCCTCACGGTCGTTCAGCTCAGCGAGAATCTCGAGAGCTCGGCCGATGCAGTCGGCTCGATAGATTGGCTCCCAAGCCTCTTCGTCCGTCAACTCGAGAAGTGCGGCCGCGGCGCGACGGCCGAGATCGTGCCCTGACGGACCACCCGCGACGTACAGGAGGTCAGCGAGCCGTGCCTGCACTATCGGGTCGACGACCGCATCTAGGCTCCATCGCCAGACCTGGCGGACATCGTCAGAGACCTCATCTGGCCGGGGCGGATAGCGGTCGTCGCCGCTCTCCCACATCGCCGCATACGGCCCGCCAGATCGCTCACGTCGATCCGGGCTCTGCATCAAGACGAGGTCATAGATGAAAGCCATCCCGAGCGACTTGAGCCTCGCGCTCCCGGAGTCCTCGGCTGGTCCGGGGAATCGCTGGCTAAGAGAGAACCAATCGGGACGCCCCGTCAGCGCATCGCGCACGAATTGCAGTTCGTCGCCTGAGAGCTCTCCTGGAACTTCGTCGGACTCCGGCACGGGTCTAGAGAACCTTATGGTTCGGTCGGAAGCACCGCTACACGCTGCCCAATGAGCAACAATGTTCTCGTGGATACCGTGAGAAGTCGCGGGAGATGCGTGAGTTTCGGAGATGCACTCGAAGTCCTGTGCGAGGTGCGCCCCCGCTTCGTGGCCACAGCGATGACGGCGATATGCGGTGCGCCGATCCTGGCCTGTGTTTCGCGGTGGATCGCGCGTCGCGGTGCTGGTGTCCCGGCGATTGATCAAGTTGGCTCGGCGGGGCTCCCGTAGTTCGCCTGCTGCCCCGGCCCCGCCCTTCAGCCTGAGTTAGAAGGGTCTTTCCCATGCCTGCCGATTCACGAGACTGGTGGCGGCGCGCCTGCCCCAAGTGCGGCGCACGTCCGGGCATGCCGTGCGTGTTTCGCGGACTTGATTACGTCACAGTCCCTCCGCATCGCGAACGGAAATCCCCTCGGGGCGATCGTGTGCTCGGGCTCTCGGCTCGAGACGCATCAGTGGTGTGGGCCGTCGCCCTACTTGCTGTCGCGGGGGCGATCGCTGGATGGGGCCGGCTTGAAGGTCTCCGCGAGAACCTCGTGGCCGAAGCGATCGTCGCCGGACTGGGGATTCCGATCGCGCTCGGCGTGCTGGCACGTCTGGACAGCCAGAGACGCCGCCAGGAGTGGAACGCCGTCAGCGACCAAACGCTAGGCACGATTGCCACAGCCTGTCATGAGATCTCCGTCGAGGTTTGGTTTGCTCTCCCGCAGGAAGCCCGCCGAGGATCGCGAGACCCGTTGTTGGTACCAGACGGCGGGCTGTCGAAAGTGGTCACCCGTATGGCAATGGCCGCCCGGCACGCAGCCGGGTTGGAGTTCACGAAGTCCACAACTTCCAAGGATGGCCCAAGCACCAGGGAACAGGTCGTCCACATGGCGAATGGGTGGCTCCGCTTCGTTCTGCGCCTCCCCTACCAGCCGGCTGCGCCCACTCAAACGCTGATTGCCGTGCCGCCGGCGGTTGATGCATTCACCCGGGTGGAGCCAACGCTGGTGTACTTGTCGTCCTCGGTGGCGCCGCGCGTTGCCGCCGCCGCCGTCGACCTTCGCTTGCTGCACCTGCTCGCCGTCGTCGAGGAACAGGGCCGGGCTTGGGCGTACGAGTGTCGCCTCGTCAGCGAAGGTCGTCCCGCAAACCTGGTCTGGAACAGCGTGGCGGACACGCTCGACGCTCTTGCCGCACTCGCGGGCCACGTGCGACGCTTTCCCAGCGGCGCCTTTCAGCTGCACGGGTAGGCGCGGGACGGACTACAACGTACAAACCGACTCAGTCGGGGTGGTCTGGTGCCGCCGCCAGAGATACTCCGTACGATCGTCTGGAGTTCCCCCGCTTTCGTGGACACGTGATCGCTGGGCCGTCTGGCCCGGCAGTGAGGATCAGTGTTAGGCACGTGGTTGCAAGCACGCGACCTGCGCGACCGACCCGCCGAGTCCAGAACGACGCATTCGCCCATGGCCGCGGCCGGTCAAGGACGGGGCGCGACACAGCACGACCTAGCCGAACCACTGGACTGGCGTCGACATCCCGCCGGACACATCAGTGCGCGGACGAGCCGCTTCCTGCACGGCGGCGAGCCGCCAAGCCACATCGACCACTTTATGAAGGGCGTGCAGCCTGGCGACGATCTCAAGCAGCTCCACGCGGTGCTGCTCGGAGCTGGCGGTTTCGCGGACACTCGGTCGATCCTGTTCGGCCTTCGGTGGAATCTCGACCGGCTGGAGGCGGCGGCCGCCGAACTCCGCCGTGCTCTCGAGCCGCTGGGGGAGTGTTTGCTCAAACTCCCTGACGGGATCTATGAGCTTCGCGGCTACCGCGACCGCGATGTCAACATGGCACTGCGGTGCGTCGCATCGCGGGCGGCGATCAGCGACGGCCTGCCGCCAAATGCCGCAGTCGTGCTGTACCGGATCCTGACGGCGGAGGACTGCAGGCTGGATGCGACCGAGCTTCAAACGCCTGACGAACTCGACGGCATCTGGCACCTCACAGCGCTCGATGCGATCTACATCAACGACATCGGCTCAATCGAGCTGACGTACAACGCCAAGGTGTCGCTGACCGGCGGACCGACGCGTTCAGAACTTCTACGGGGACGCTGGGTACTTCTGGGGCGAGCTTCCGGCTCCAGAGGCGTAGCCGGGCGGCGCGACCGTTTCACGGGGCTGTCGCACGCCGTTTCATCTCCGTGTCGGATCGTTGCCTGGGGCGTGTCGCCTGACAGGTACAGCGCCAGGCCGGTGCTCCACGTGAATGCCCTCTAATCAGGGTTACGTAAACCTGCAACGCAGAGCGACATGCAGCAGTCAGTTGCCGTGTCGGGAAGCACGCCTGGTGTGACGCGCAGGCCCGGCCGGCCTAGTGCGCAGGTGACGTTGGACTGGCGCGCGCACGATGGCATCTGTTGAGCAGGCGCCGTGTCGCCGCGACGTTGGTCGTCACGACAGTCGTCGCGGACGAACGCGGCCGTCTCGACGACCTCTGCGGTTCGTTAGTGAGTCGCGCCCGACAGGATGGTCCTTCTCGCGCCCGACCGTGCCGCACCTCTCGGTGGTGCGGGCATTGTCGTCGAGCCACGGCCTCTCTCGGCGGAAGTACTGTCCTACAGGACAGTACTTCCGCTATCGTCAGTGCGGTATTTCCGAGAGAACTCACGAGGAGCACATGAACGTTCAGCGCGACTTCGACGGCCGGCGAGTCCTGGTCACCGGTGGGACGAAGGGCACGGGCGCGGCGACCGCCGCCCGGCTGCGGACAGCGGGCGCGACCGTGGTCACGACCGCGAGGTCACTCCCGGCGAATCACCCCGACCCCGCCAACTTCATCGCCGCCGATACCGCGACGGTCACTGGGACCCAGACCGTCATCGATCAACTCCAGGGAGGCGCGGCAGTGGACGCCATCGTCCACATGGTCGGAGGGTCCAACGCGCCGGCAGGTGGTTCCGCGGCCCTGACCGATGTCGACTGGGAGGCCGAGCTGCAGCTCAACTTCCTCGGCGCCGTGCGTCTGGACCGCGGGCTCGTGCCGGCCATGATCGACCGGGGTCGAGGCGCGATCGTCCACGTGTCGTCGATCCAGCGGCGCATGCCTCTCCCGTCCTGGCCGGCCTACGCTGCCGCCAAGGCCGCGCTCACCACCTACAGCAAGGGACTCGCAAACGAGCTCGCGCCCAGGGGCATCCGTGTCAACAGCATCGCGCCCGGCGGGATCCAGACCGACGGCATGACCGCGTTGGCGGAGCAGATCGCTGCTGCGCAGGACATCACGCCCGACGCCGCCCTGTCCCAGCTCATGGACTCGCTCGGCGGGGTGCCGCTGGGCCGCTTTGCCCGGCCGGCGGAGGTCGCCGAGCTCGTGGCGTTCCTCATCTCCGACCGTGCCTCCAGCGTGGTGGGCGCGGAGTACGCCATCGACGGAGGCACCGTAGCCGCCATCTGATGGGCACCCCGCGGCGGCTGCGTCGGGGGGACATCACCAGCAGAACGCAAGGGTTCCGAAGGAGGAACATGACGTATTCAACACGCGACCGGCTGGACAACCGCCGGGCGTTGGTCACGGGCGGCTCCAAGGGGACGGGCAAGGCCGTCGTCGAACGCCTGAGGGAGCTTGGCGCCGACGTGTATGCGACGGCGAGATCGATGCCCGAGGGGTACGCGTTCCCGGATCGCTTCATCGAGGCGGACACGACGACGGCCGAGGGTTCAGACGTCGTTGCCCGCCGCCTGATCGAGGCCGGTGGCGTGGACATCCTCGTGCATGTCGTCGGCGGGTCGTCAACGCCCACCGGCGGGTTCGCGGTCATCACCGATGAGCAGTGGATGATCGAGCTGCAGCTCAACTTCCTGGGTGCCGTGCGACTGGATCGGGCGCTCGTGCCGTCCCTGCTTCGGGCGGGGTCAGGCGCGGTGGTCCACGTCACGTCCATCCAGAACCAGATGCCCCTGTTCGACGCTTCGCTGGCCTACGCCTCGGCGAAGGCAGCGCTGCGGACCTACAGCAAGGCGCTTGCCAACGAGCTGGCGCCACGGGGCGTGCGGGTGAACGCGATCAGCCCCGGTGGGATCGAGACCGAGGCCTACGAGGAGTTCGTCGATCGGATCGCCGAAGGCAACGGCCTGAGTCGAGACGCCGCCAAGCAGCTGATCTTCGACTCTCTCGGCGGCGTGCCGCTGGGCCGCTTCGCGCGCCCGGAGGAGATCGCCGACCTGGTCGGGTTCGTGGTGTCCGACCGCGCCTTGTCGATTGTCGGCGCCGAGTACGTGATCGACGGCGGAACGGTGCCCGCCGTCTGAACGACCGACCCGCAAGATCGCGACGACAAGCGGCCGTCGCGGATGGTTGACGGCGGCCGCCTCGGCGTCGGTTACGAGTTCTCGGGACGGAGGCCTCGCTCACGCATGCGCTGACTGGAGCGGATCGCGTCGTCCACGAAGCGTTCCGCCAACGCGGTGAACCGGCGAATGTCTGACGCGGACCAGCCGTCGAGCACCTCGGCGATCATCCGGTCTCCGAGCTCGTACACACCACGCGCGGCCTCCTCCCCCGCCGCGGTGAGGGAGATCAATGTCGCGCGTCCATCCGACGGATCCGCCGTCCGCTGCACCAGGCCATCCTGCTCGAGGCGGCGCACGATCTTGCTGACGTGCGAGGCGCCAGTGCCCAGTGCCTCGGCGAGAGCGCTAGGCCGCATCGCCCCCCACGCCAGCAGATGCCTCAGGGTCTGATGCGACGGCTGGTCCAGCGTCTCTCCGCTCCTGGCGAGGATCTCGCTCTGTATGGACGGCGACTCCCACAGAAGGATCAGCGCGCTCAGATTGGCCAGGAGCGCTGATCGGTAGGGGAAATCACTCGCTGCGAGCGGGCGCGTGCCATTAGAGGCGTCGTCTCCGGGCATGGCGATAACCCTAGATCCTGGCCCGCTACCCCAAGGCATTTACTGTCCTCTAGGACAGTACATTGATACAATGCTGGAAATGCAGATCGCAGCGGGGATCGCCCGGCGGTCGCCGGCGGCCCGGCGTTCGTGGACGACCTGCACGCCAAGATGGCGACCGACCGAAAGAGGATCACCATGGCTGCTGTCAGCCTTCCGCAGGCCGTCGAGAAGCTCGTCACGGCAATCAACGCCAACGACTCGAAAGCGCTGTTGGCGGTCTTCGCCCCCGACGCCACCGTGGCCGACGACGGCAAGACCTGGACCGGTGAGACCCAGATCCGCGAGTGGATCGGGCCGCACCTGATCGAGCCCAAGCTCATCGTCACGCCGACCTCCTATGACGGGAATCGCCTCGTCGCATCCATCAACGGGGAGTTCCCCGGCGGCCCCCAGACGTTCGCCTTCGACTTCACGCTGCAGGACGACGCAATCGCCCACGTATCCATCGAGCCCGCCTGACCACCACCCGACGCTCCCGCTCGCCTTGGCCGCAGCACGACCGCGGCGGCCACGAGCGAGAGCACAGCGAAAGGCATCGCCGTGAATCCGACAACGCCAGAGCGGATCCTTGAGATCGTTGAGTCAGTACCGATCGGACGCGTGACGACCTACGGCTCGATCGCCGATCAGGTCGACGGGTCCAGCGCACGCAGCGTCGGTCACGCGCTCAGAACGCACGGCCACGACGCACCGTGGTGGCGTGTGGTGAACGCCAGCGGCCGCCCCGCGCCTGGCGCCGAACCAGCGGCCCGCCAGCGCTTCGCAGAAGAGAACACGCCGCTGGTCGAGCATGCTGACGGCACCTACTCGGTCGATCTAGAGGTTGCGGCATGGCACGCCGCCGACAGACGCTCCAACCGCTGACGACAGGTCCTCGGCGCGTACCGCCAACAATCGGGTAGGCCGACGGCCTCGAAGACCGCCTCAGGCTCTCCCGCAATGACACGTACAGCGCCAGGCGGGACAGGGATCTGCAGTCCAAGGCGACTGTCGCAATCCAGTCCAGAGTTGCCGTCGCACGCGGTCCAACGTCACCGACGCGTCACACACGCCGATGCGATCGGATACGCAAGTGGTGCGACCTGCCGCGAAGCACGGCGTGCGAGTGGTTCAGCGGTTCGTTGCGACGCGCGGTTGAGCTGGACGGACCGAAGGTCAGTCGGGCTCGACGAGCGCGGTGAAACGGCTTCACCGTCGCTCGCGGCCTGCACGACGAACATGTGGTCGTACGTGTTCTTGAAGTAGCGCGCCTCGTTGGCCCGCAGCCCCGCGAGCAGGTCGGCGACCGGCGACCGGCGAGGTTTCCAGGAGGGCCATCACGAGCGGCGACGCCGTGGCGCATATTGATGCGCCGCAAGTTGATGCGTATGATGCGGACGTGCGCACCACCGTGGATCTCGACCCAGATGTCGACGCTCGGCTTCGGGCCATCGCGCGCGAGCGCGGTGTGCCGCTGCGTGTCGTGATCAACGAGGCGCTGCGCAACGGCGTCTCGCGTCGCCGGGCGGCGGATGCGCCGTACGCGCTGCCCTCGCGACGCTTGGGAGTGCGTCCCGGGTTCGATCTCCGCAAGGCGCTTGCGCTGGCAGGCGAACTCGAAGACGACGAGATCGCGCGCAAGCTCGACCTGCGCAAGTGAAGCTCCCGGACGTCAACGTCCTGCTCTATGCGATCGACGAGTCCTCACCCCACTTCGATCGGGCGCACCCATGGGTTCAGGACATGTTCGGCGGCACGGAGACGGTCGCTCTCTCCTGGGTCGTGGCGCTGGCGTTCGTCCGCCTGACGACGAAGCCACAGCTGATGACCTCCCCGTTGAGCGTGGACGACGCACTGGACATCGTCGACGGCTGGTTGGCCAGGCCGAACGTCGTCGTGGTACATCCGACCGAGCGGCACGCGGCCGTGCTGCGTGAGCTGCTCGCGCCCCTGGGCGCCGGTGGCAACCTCGTGACCGACGCGCACCTCGCCGCGCTGGCGATCGAGCACGGCGCCGAGTTGATCTCCTGCGACGCCGACTTCTCGCGCTTCGCCGGGCTGCGCTGGCGGGACCCACTGCGCTGAGCGCGGCGGTGCTCGGTTCCGCCGCGCTGAGCACGACGCCCGGGTTCACGACCCTGTTCAGAGCAAGCGACGGGTGCCGCGCGTCTTGCCTGTGGTCGGCATCCCGCAGGCGACGCTCTGGCCAGCGAGCTCGTCAGCGACGCCGCCCGTAGGGACCGTTCAGGCGAAGAGCGGCGGGTTGCCCCTGGTGCGGTGCCTTGGAGGTTGCCGCCGCGTTCGACCACGACGAGACCTAGCGAAGGTCCGAGCGGGACGGCCGGCGGTGGCGCGAAACCGTGTTCGCAGTACATAACTGTGGGTCCGCGACTGCTCCCATATCGGTACCATCGTGGGATGAGCAAGCAGATCGCCGTGCGACTGCCCGAGGACCTCGTCCGCTTCGTCGATGACGTCGTTGAGGCCGGTGACGCGCCGAGTCGGGCCGCGGTCGTGACGACAGCGTTGCGGCGGGAGCGTCGAAGGGTTGCCGCCGCCCGTGACGCCGAGGTGCTGGCGGCTTCGGGGCCCGATCCAGATCTGGTGGGCCTGGCCGAGTTCGCCGCCGGCGTTGCCTCGACCAAGTGATGCGTCCGATCCATCTGGCTCATCTCGACAAGACCAGGCCCGTCCTGATCCTCACCCGCGAGCTTGTTCGCCCGCATCTCACCACGGTGACGATCGCGCCGATCACCACGATGGTGCGAGGTCTCTCGACCGAGGTCCCGTGTGGACCGACCAATGGGCTCGAGCGCTCGGGCGCCATCGCCTGCGATCACATCACCACGATCCCCTCGACCAGCCTCGGTCGGCAGATCGGGCAACTGCTCGACGCGCAGGAGCCTGCGCTCACCGAGGCGATCCACGCCGCGTTCGACCTCGACGAGTGAACCGGCGGCGGATCCGGACTACGGGTTCGCCATGACTCGAGCGTCGGCGCGGCTCGTCCCGGCCAGTGCGGCCCACACGCCGAGGCCGACGTACAGGACGCCGGTGAGGCGCTGCTGACGCGGCAGCCGGCCCGGCTTGCGCACGAGCCACGCGCGTAACTGGCCCGATCCGACGGCGTAGACGCAGTCCGACGCGAAGCCGACCGTCACGAACACCGCCCCGAGGACCAGGACCTGGACGGCGGCCGAGCCGGCGTCGTGGTGGATGAACTGCGGGAACAGCGCGAGGAAGAACAGCGCCGCCTTGGGGTTGCCGAGCTCGACGAGCACGCCCTGGCGATAGGAGCGCCAACCGGACGCCGGCCGCGCCGCAGCGGTGGGCGCCTGCGCCCGGTCCGCCGAGCGCCAGGCGGCGATGCCCAACCAGCACAGGTAGGCCGCGCCCGCGTAGTGCAGCGCGGCGAACAGGATCTGCGAAGACGCGATCAGCGCCGACAGCCCGGCGGCGGTGGCGGCGACGTAGACCATGGCGCCGCTCGCTGTGCCGCCGGCACCGGCGACCGCCGCGCGCGTGCCGCTCTGCAGCCCGCGGCCCAGGACGTAGAGGTTCGTCGGCCCGGGGATCGCGACGAACCCGGCGGCGACCAGCGTGAAGATCAGCAGCGTCCCGGTGTCGGGCATGGGCCGGAGATCCTACGCGTGGGTGCCTCCACCCCGCGAACCCCGCTACCCCTCGTCAGGTCTGGTCGCCGTCCGCCTGCCGGGATGGACCGCGCCGCATTCGTAGGCGAGGATCACGGCGTGGATCCGGTCGCGGGCGCCGAGCTTCGTCAGCACGTTGCGGACGTGGCTCTTGACGGTCGTCTCCTCGACCGTCAGCGCGGCGGCGATCTCGCGGTTGGAGTGCCCTTGGGCGATGAGCAGGAACACCTCGAGCTCGCGCGGCGTGAGGTCGGCAAGGCGAGGATCCGGGGACGAGCTCAGGATGGGCTGCTCGACCACCCGCTCGATCACGCGCCGGGTCACCGCGGGTGAGAGCAGCGCGTCGCCGACGGCCACGACATGGATCGCGCGCAGCAGATCCTCCGGGGTGCTGCGCTTGAGCAGGAAGCCGCTGGCGCCGGCGCGCAGCGCGCCGACGACGTACTCGTCCTCGTCGAAGGTCGTGAGGATGAGCACGCGCGCGTTGGGCAGCCGTGCGATCAGCTCGCGAGTCGCGGTGATGCCATCCATCTCTGGCATTCGGACGTCCATCAGCACGACGTCGGGGCGGTGGTGCGGCGCGCGGCGCAGCGCGACGTCGCCGTCCTCTGCCTCGCCGACCACGTCGAGCGTCGGGTCGCTGGAGAGGATCAGGCGCAGGCCGCGGCGGACGATGTCGTCGTCGTCCACGAGCATCACGCGGGTCACGCCGGTCGCTTCGGTCACGGCGCGTCTGGGCCTTGGGGCAGCGTCGCGCGGACCTCGAAGCGGTCACCGACGCGGCGGGCGTCCAGCGTGCCGCCGAGCAGCGCGGCGCGCTCCCGCATCCCGGTCAGGCCGTGGCCGCCCGTGGTGAGCTCCGGACGGCCGTCGGCGACGGGGTTGGCCACGGCGAGCGTCAGCACGCCGTCCCGGCTGTCGAGCGTCAGCTCGGCCGCGCCGGTTCCATGGCGCGCGGCGTTGGTCATCGCCTCCTGTGCGATGCGATAGGCGGCGCGGTCGATCGGTGGCGGCAGTCGCAGATCAGGGCTCGTGCGGTCGTCCAGCGTGAAGTCCAGGCCGGCGGCCTGGTGGCGCTGGACGAGCGCGGCGATGCGGTCCATCCCCGGCAACGGCTCCAGGTCGGCCGGCGCGCCATCGCGCAGTCCGCCCAGGATCGCGTCGATGTCCTGCATGCTCTCGCGCGCGATCGCCTCGATGGTGGCGATCGCCTCGCGGCTGCGCTCCGGCTGACTGTCCTGGACGAGCCGCGCCGCGCCGGCCTGGATGAGGATCGAGTTGATCGCGTGTCCGGCCGAGTCGTGCAACTCGCGAGCGATGCGCGTCCGCTCCTCGGCGACCGCGATGCGCTGCTCGCGCGCGGTGCGCTCCCGCTCCTGCGCGGCCCGCTGCCGGGCCAGGCGGCGGCGGTCGCCGACGATCCAGCCGCCCGCCCACAGCAGCGCGGTGATCGCGCAGTCGCCCGGCTCGGGTTCCATGCGCGCCCAGGCCACGGCGACGAACGCCGCGAAGGCGGCGACGCAGACGAGCAGGATCAGGAACGCGTCCGGTCTGCGGTCGCGCTGGGCGAGCGTGGCCAGGACGAGCGCCGGCGCGGGCACGGTCAGCACCGCGTAGTCGAGCGCGACGAGCGCCACGGCGGCCGCGAGAGCCGCCACCAGCGCCGCTCGCGGCGCCCGATGACGCGCCAGCAGCGGGAGCGCGGAGAGCAGGCAGAGGGCAACGCCGACCACGTCAGCTCCCCGCGCCTGGCCGGCCTTCCCGCCGAACGCCTGGCTGGCCAGCTGCGCGACCGAGAATCCGAACACCGCGGCGGCGAGCGCAACGTCGAGCGCGACTTGGCGCGAGCTCAGCGCGGACCTGATCGTCGACACGAGGCGGAGCCTAATCGCGTGCCCGGTGCCCGGACACCTCCCACGGGAGGAGGTGGCTCCTCCCGCGGGAGGAGACCGAGGATCCGCCAAGCGGACGTTTCGCGCGGACCGCGGCGGATCTAGCGTCGCCGGCCATGGGAACGACACTGATCTCCGCCCAGCCGGTCGACCGCACCGGGCGCTGGCTGGCCAGCCTCACCGGCTGGGTGCTCGGCCACAAGCGCCTGGTCGCGGTCGGCTGGCTCGTGCTCACCTTGGTCGGGTTCTACGGCTCGGCGAAGGTCACCGACGCGCTCAACGAGAACTTCACGATGCCCGACAGCGCGAGCACCATCACGAACGAGCGGATCGTCAGTCGCTTCGACACGGGTGGAGCAACCCCGCCGCTCGTGGCCGTCGTCACGCTCCCACCCGGAACGACGGCCAGTGCTCCGGCGGTCCGCGCCGACCTGCGGGCGCTCGAGCAGGACCTCGCGCGCGCCGTTCCCGGCGCCCGCATCGCATCCTTCGGCTCCACACCCGAGCCGGCCTACGTCTCCGACGACGGCCGCACCACGTTCGCGATCGTGCATCCGCCGTCGGCCGTGGTCGAGGACGCCGGGCCGAGCGGGAACGAGATCAGCGACGCGACGCTGGCCCGGGCCGAGCAAGCCGTGGCCGGCGCGCGCGTGGGCGGCGCCCAGGTCCGGCTCACGGGTGCCGCGCTGCTGGCCCGTGAGGCGCCAGGTGACAGCGGCGGCCCCAGTTTCCTGAACGAGACGCTGATCGCCGGCGTCGGGGCACTGATCGTGCTCGTGTTCGTCTTCGCGTCCGCGCTCGCCCTCGTACCGCTGCTGATGGCGATCGTCGCGATCCCGGTCACGCTGCTGGCCGTCTGGGGGCTCACCGCGCTGACCGAGGTCAACCTGGTCGTCGTCTTCCTCGTCTCGCTGATCGGCCTCGGCATCGCGATCGACTACGCGCTGCTGATCGTCATGCGCTGGCGGGAGGAGCGAGCGCGCGGTGAGAGCAACGAGCAGGCGATCGTGCACGCGGCCACAAGCGCCGGGCGCGCCGTGCTGTTCAGCGGCACGACGGTCGCGATCGGACTGCTCTCGGCGCTCGTGCTGCCGGTGCCGTTCCTGCGCTCGATGGGCTACGGCGGCCTGCTCATCCCGCTCGTGTCCGTCGCCGTCGCGCTGACGCTGCTGCCCGTCGTGCTCGCGACGGTCGGGCCGGTCGCCGACCGCCGCCGGCTGCGACGCACCAACCGCGCCGAGCAGCACTGGGCCGCCTGGGCGCGCCTGGTCATCCGCCACCGCGTCGCCGCCGCGCTCGCCGGCACGGCCGTGCTCGTCGCGCTGTGCATCGTCGCGTCGGGCATGCTGCTCGGCACCCCGGAAGCACGATCACTCGGCGGCACCGGCGCGCCGAGCACCGCGCTCGGGCAGTTGGATCGCTCCGGCATCGGCGCCGCGCCGCTCGCGCCCATCGAAGTCCTGACCTCGGCCGCCGGCGTGGACGACACCGCCGCCCGTCTGGCGACGGTCGACGGCGTCCGCGCCGCCAGCGCACCGAGCGGCGCGTGGCGAGCTGATGGTGACGCGGTCGTCGAGGTCCTCCCCCGCGCCGACACCAACTCGCGGGCTGGACGCGCGGCGGTCGACGCCGTGCGCGATGCCGCCGCCGGGCTGCCCGCGACGACGGTCGGCGGAGGCACCGCGGAGACGATGGACTTCATCGACGGCGTCTACGGATCCTTCCCGCTGATGCTCGCGCTGATCTGCGTCGTCACGTTCGTCCTGCTGGCGCGCGCGTTCCGCTCGCTCGTGCTGCCCGCGAAGGCGATCGCGATGAACCTGCTGTCGGTGTTTGCCACCTGGGGCGTGATGACGCTCGTCTGGCAACACGGGGTCGGCACCGAGCTGCTGTTCGGCCACGGCCCCACCGGCGCGGTGCTGTCGTGGGCCCCGGTGATCGTGTTCGCGTTCATCTACGGGCTCTCGATGGACTACGAGGTGTTCATCATCGCCAGGATGCGCGAGGAGTACGACCGCACCGGCTCCACCGACGAGGCGGTCGTGCGCGGGATCGCCGGCACCGGGCGGCTCGTGACCAGCGCGGCGCTGATCGTCTTCCTGGCCTTTGCGTCGATGGCCACCGCCGGGGACACGGACCTGCAGGTGCTCGCCACCGGACTCGCGGCGGGCGTCCTCATCGACGCGCTCATCGTGCGCTCGCTGCTCGTGCCCGCCACCGTCTCGTGGCTCGGACGCTGGAACTGGTGGATGCCCGAGGGCGCCCGGCGGCTGCTGCGCCTGCCGCGCTGAGCGTGTGCCCATCGCTCCAACCGGGAACCATCCCTCGGTGATCGCGGCCAACGTCACCGAGAACCACCGACGCAACCGGCTCCGTCAGATGTCGCGTCGATTCGCTGTCATGGGCGCCGTTACCTGCGCGTTCCTGCTCGGCTTGGGCGTCAGTGCGCACGCCAAGGTGCGCATCCTGGAGCCCGGACCGTTTCACAGCGTCGCCGCGCAGAAGAAGGCGTTCGCCACGGCCGTCAGCTACTGGAACGTCACTCCCTGCTCGGGAGACGTGAAGATCGTCTGGGAGGCGCCAAAGAGCGGAGACGGCGCGTACAGCACCTGGCAGGGTTCACGCGCATCGAAGTTCAGGAAGTGCAAGATCCGCCTGAACCCCGGCGCGACCTACTTGCAGGACTATCCGATGTTCTGCGCCTTGTTGGTGCACGAGGTTGGCCACCTCAACGGCCACCACCACAGCAAGGATCCCGCGAACATCATGTATCCGACCGTGACGTACATTCCCAGCGGATGCACACGCTGAAGCTCATGTGGTGCGGCGCACGGTGACCGCGTGGCGGGCCGGCGCAGCGGCGGCCGCGGCCTGCTGCGCGCTCGTGCTGGTGACCGCGCCCGAGAGCTCCGCGAAGCCCGCGGCGCCCCGGACCTACCACGTCGACTGCGCGCACGGCCGCGACAGCAGCGCCGGCACGTCCTCCTCCAGCGCGTGGCGGACGCTCGACCGTGCCGGTCAGACCACGCTGCGGGCCGGTGACGCTCTCCTGTTGCGACGCGGGACCCGCTGCGGCGGCGTGTTCACGGCGAATGGCTCGGGCACGGTCCGCCGGCCGATCGTGCTCGGTGCCTACGGTCGCGGCGCCCGCCCGATCGTGGACGGCGGCGGTGCGCGTGCGGCGATCGTGCTCCACGACGTCCAGGGCTGGACCGTGCGCGGGCTGTCCATCCGCAACCCGGGGCCGACCACGGACGTCGGGGTGCTGCGCTCGGGGATCCAGATCGACAACGAGCACCTCCCCGTGGCGGCGGGGTTCACGATCGTCGACAACCTCATCACCGATGTCGACACGGCCCGAACCTCCCCCGAGGGGGTGAACGCGCTCAACTACTCGAAGGTGGCCGGCGGCATCCAGTTCAACGCCGCCGCGCCCCAGGGCTTCACCGACGTGCGCATCGAGCGCAACACGCTGCGAGACGTCGGGCGCGAGGGCATCATGGTCCGGGGCGGCACACCGACGCAACGGCTGGTGATCCGCGCCAACACGCTGCAGCAGATCGTCGGCGACGGCATCGTGGTCGTGCGCGGGAGCGGCGCGCTCGTCGAGCGCAACGTGGTCGACGGGTTCAACCTCCACGGCCTCGTGTCCAACGCGGGCATCTGGTCCTACGAGTCGACCGACGTCACGTTCCAGTTCAACGACGTCTCGCACGGCGCGAACGGCGACAAGGACGGGATGGCCTACGACATCGACGGCGGCAACCGGCGCATCACGTTCCAGTACAACCTCAGCCGGGAGAACGCCGGCGGGTTCATCATGTGGTGCGGCGACCCGGAGACGTCCGACGTCGTGGACAGCGTCGTCCGCTACAACATCAGCCAGAACGACGGGGACTCGTGGCACGGCGTCATCGGCTCCCCGTGCGGCCCCCAGCAGGGCATCAGCTTCTACAACAACACGATCTACACGCGCGACCCGGAGTCGAGCTTCCTCGATCGCAACGTCACCGGGTCGGTCGTGTCGTTCCGCAACAACCTGTTCGTCGGCCCAGGCACCGCCTCCCAGATCGAGGACGCCGTCGCGACGTTCGAGCACAACCTCTTCGCGAACGTCACGTGCAACATCGCCCACCCGGATCCGCACGCCGTCATCGCGGACCCCGGTCTCGCTGATCCCGGGCGGGCGCGCTCGCTGGCGACGGCGCAGGGCTACCGCCTGCGTCGCGGCTCGCCGGCGATCGGCGCCGGCACACCGATCGCCGGCGACGGCGGGCGAGACTTCTTCGGCAACCCGATTCCTGGGCAGCGGCCGAACATCGGCGCCGACCAGGGCCAGGGCGCCGCGCCGGCGGCCCGCGGCGAGACGACGTCCGCCCCGGGTTGCGCAGCGCCGTAGCCGGTTGCGAACCGCGAGGCGCTTGCGTTCGTCCGAGCGGTCGGGGAGGCTGCACGCTCGCGGCTGTCGAGTGAAGGGCACGGATGCGTCGGATCGTCGTCGGATTGGCCAGCGCGGTGGCGCTGTTGGTCGGAGCAGGAAGCGCGCAGGCGGACAGTGGGGCCTTCAACGACGTGGCCCCGTCGCCGTACCGGCTGACCTTCACCGTGCACGTCGACTGGACCTCGTGCATCACGTACAACACCGGCTTGCCCGTATGCGACTGGACCGCATCGGTACGCCGACAGGAGGCCGACACGATCTGCGCCGATCCCAAGGCGGGAACCCTGATGTGGGCGTCGGCCACGCAGAAGCAGGCGGGCCCCGCTGACTTCCCGGTCGCCCGGACCATCGGGCCCGAACACATGACCCTCTGCCTGTGGGTGGCCTCCAGCGCCGTTCCCAGCTACTACGTCGCGCTCGCGCGCGCCGATGTGGTCGTCCCCGACGCTCCGCCGCCCGGCCCTATCGACTGGACGCCGGTCACCGCGAAGGCGGCAGCGATCGACTTCATCGGAGGGCTCAGCGACGACACCGCCAGCATCAGCGCGAGCTGCACCGGTGGGCCGACCGCCACATGCACCACGTCGTGGATGACCCGGACCTGGCGCTGGCGCGGACAGCTGACGTTCGACGGCGAGAAAGCGTCCTTCGTCGGATCGATGGCCGCCAACGCCTGCCTGAAGCGACACCGCCGGACCTGCTGGCGCGCGACGCGTGCCGCCTGGGGCGAGGACAAGACGACCACGCAAGGGGCCGGCTGACATGCCCTGGATGCGGACGTTCATCCTCGGCCTGCTGACCGTGGGCGCGCTCCTGGGTGGTGCCGCCAGCGCCCAGGCGAGCTCGGCGACGCTGACCAACATCGTGGCCACCACCGACCAGTACACGTTCGACCTTCACGTTGACTGGTCGGAGTGCAAGACCTTCCGCTTCGGCGCGGCAATCTGCACCTGGGCCGCGTCGGTGCGCTTCCAGGAGCCGGACACCCCCTGCGTCGACCCGACCAACGGAACGGTGCTCTGGAGCTCCGGGCTCAAGACCGCCGCTGGTGTCATCGATCGGTCGGTGACCGCGCCGATACTGCCGGGACTGCAGCTCACCCTCTGCCTGTGGGTGTACTCCCAGTCAACCGGCGAGTGGACCGCGGCGGCTCGGGCCGACGTGACGGGTGCCCTCCCGCCCCCGCCTCCCCCACAGCCCTGGACCGCTTACGACGCGAAGTCGGACGCCTTGTTCTCCATCCAGCAGTTCAGCGCCGACGCGGAGCTGTTGACCGCGACGTGCAAGGCCGGCCTGCCCGCCGTCTGTGCGGTGAGCTGGAGCGACAAGGTGAGCCGATGGCGCGGGCAGATCACGCCGACCGACCAGGCGACGACGTTCACGGGCGAGCAGGCGTTGATCGCCTGCCTCAGGCGCCATCGGACGAACTGCTGGCGCCCGGCCGGGTTCGCCTGGGATCCGTCGAAGGATCCGTCGGTCACGCCAGCGCGCTAGCGGTGGCAAGCGCCGCGGCGCGTGAGGGCCGTGTGTGCGGCGTGTGTCGGTCCTGTGAGGGGCCGGGCCGATGCTTCGAGCATGGACACGACCGCCACCGCCCTGACCCCCGCTTTCCCACGCACCTACACGTCGCTGCGCGCGGCGTGGATCCCGCTGGCCGCGCTCTGCCTGGCCTTCTTCGTCGAGATGGTCGACAACACGCTGCTGTCGATCGCCCTGCCCACGATCGGGCGTGATCTTGGGAGCGGCACCACCGGGCTGCAGTGGGTCACCGGCGCCTACTCGCTGACGTTCGGTGGTCTGCTGCTGACGTCCGGTGCGATAGCCGACCGCCTCGGGCGCAGGCGCGTCCTGCTGGTCGGGCTCGCGGTCTTCGGCTCGTTGAGCCTGCTGGTCGTCTTCGTCACCTCCGCGGGTGAGCTGATCGCCTTGCGCGCGGCGCTCGGCGTCGCGGCTGCGGCCATGGCGCCGATCACGAACTCCCTGGTCTTCCGGCTGTTCGACGACAAGGACCTGCGGATGCGCGCGATCACCGTGATGATCGTCGTCGGCATGTCCGGGTTCGTGCTCGGCCCGCTGCTCGGCGGCACCGCGCTGGCTCACGTCAGCTGGGAGTGGCTGCTGGTCGTCAACGCGCCGATCGCGCTGATCGCCTGCATCGGCGTCCGGCTGGGTGTCGCCCCCGACCGCCCCGAGGACCTGACCCGCGACAAGCTCGATCTGCCGGGCGCGATGCTGAGCGTCACCGCCATCGGCCTGGCCTGCTACTCGCTGACCAGCGGTGTCGAGCACGGTTGGCTGTCGGCGATCACGGTCGCGGCGGTCCTCGGCGCCGTCGGCGCGGTGGTGGCGTTCATCTGGCACGAGCGCCGCAGCGCGTCCCCCATGCTCGACCTCAGCCTGTTCTCGACGGGCCCTGTCCGGGGCGCCGCCATCGCGCAGGTCGGGACCTCGATCGCCATGGCCAGCGTGATGTTCGGGCTGATCCTGCACTTCCAGTACGCCTACGGCTGGAGCCCGGTGAAGGCCGGGCTGGCGAACCTGCCGATCATCGTGACGATGCTCGCCGCCACCCCGGTCTCCGAAGCGCTCGCGCGGCGCTGGGGCCATCGCATCGCCTGCCTGGTCGGCGCCGCCCTCCTGGCCTCGTCCCTGGCCGGGCTGTCATGGGCCGTCGACCACGGCTACCTGGCGATCGCCGTCTGCATGGTGGTCATGACGACCGGTCTGCGCACCGTCATGACGATCTGCGCGGTGGCGCTCATCGACGCGATGCCCAGCAACCGCACGTCGATCGGCGCCGCGCTCAACGACACCGCGCAGGAGGTCGGCACCAGCGTCGGCACCGCCGTGATCGGCACCCTGATCGCCGTCCTGGTCACCACCACGCTGCCGGCCGGCACCTGGAGCCCCGACCTCGTCGCGTCGTTCTTCCACGGCGAGCGGATCACCTACGCCGCGCTGGCCGCGATCGTCGCCGTGATCGCCGGCGCCGGCGCGTTCATGCTGACCGACTCCCGCGCCACGGAGGAGCAGCAACCGGCCTGAGACCGAGGTCAGCGCCACCAGAATCGGACGGACCCGCATGCGGTCCTCGTCGATCGGGCATCGGGCGGCCGCCTCGTTCGCGAGCGTCGACCTAGCGATTCGCGTAGCCAGGGATCCCGGCGATGAGCTTCTGCATCTCGGCTTCGTCCGAGACGCCCTGGAAGTCCGACCGCGGCGTGTAGGGCCCCTCGAGCCGCTCGACCTCCTCGGACGTCAAGTCGATGTCCAACGAGGCGACGGCATCGTCGATCTGCGTGGCCGTGTTGGCCCCGACGAGCGGCGCGTTCACCACCGGCTTGCTGTGCAGCCAGGCCAGCGCGATCTGTGCGCGAGACACCCCGCGAGCGTTGGCGATCTCCCCCACGGCGTTGACGATCGCGCGATTGCTGTCGGCCGTCAGCGGGCTGTACAGGAGGTCGGCGTACCAGCCGTCGCTCTCGGACCGCGTGGTCGCGGTGGCCTCGTCCCAGGGTCGGGCCAGGCGCCCGCGGGCCAGCGGGCTCCACACCACCGTGCCGACGCCTTCGTCGCGGCACAGCGGGATCATCTCGCGCTCCTCCTCGCGGGCCAGCAGGTTGTAGTGATCCTGCATCGAGACGAACCGGGCCCAGCCGTTCTCGCGCTGCAGGTGGAGGGCCTTGGCGAACTCCCAGGCGTGCATCGAAGAGGCGCCGAGGTAGCGGACCTTGCCCGCCTTGACGAGGTCATGGAGGGCTTCGAGGGTCTCCTCCAACGGGGTCGACTGATCGTTGCGGTGCACCTGGTAGAGGTCGATGTAGTCGGTACCCAGGCGCCGCAGGCTGTGGTCGACCTCGCTCATGATCGCCTTGCGCGACAGCCCCTTGCCGTTGGGTCCGGGCCGCATCGGGTTGCGCACCTTGGTCGCGATCACCACGTCGTCGCGGTTGGCGAAGTCCTTGAGCGCGCGGCCGAGGATCTCCTCGCTGGAGCCGTACGAGTAGAGGTTGGCCGTATCGAAGAAGTTGATCCCGGCGTCGAGGGCGTGCTTGATGAGCGGCCGGCTGGTCTCCTCGTCCAACGACCAGTCGGGATGGCCTCGGGCGGGGTCGCCGTAGGTCATCGCGCCGATGGCGATGGGCGAGATGTCCAGGCCGGTGCTGCCGAGCTTGATGTAGCGCATGATGCTCCCGTAGACTGAAGTGGAGAGGTCTCCGTTACAGCTTAGCGGAGAGCTCTCCGGATAGACGAAACGCCGAACCAGGAGTCAGCAGATGGTCCGCTCGGACGCGCGCGAGAACCGCGCGCGCATCCTCGAGGTCGCGCGCCAAGCGTTCGAGGACGAGGGCGAGGTGTCGCTCAACCAGATCGCCCACCGGGCCAACGTCGGACCGGGCACGCTGTATCGCCACTTCCCCACGCGCGAGGCGCTCGTCCTCGCGGTCTACCAGTTCGAGGTCACCCAGCTCGCCGAGTCCGCACCCGATCTGCTGGCCACCGACCCGCCCCTGGAGGGACTGCGGCGCTGGACGCGCGAGCTGGTCAAGTCGATGCGCATGAAGCACGGGTTGGGTGATGCGCTGAGCCCAGGCGCGAGCCAGGCCGTCGCGGAGCAGAGCTACGAACCGGTGATCGGGGCGATCACGCAGTTCCTCGACGCGGGCAAGCGCGACGGGAGCATCCGCGTGGACGCGGACGCCGCCGACTTCCTGCTGTTGACGGGCTCGCTCTGGCGCGCGCCGGAGCAGGACGGCCGCGCCGAACGCATGCTCGGGCTGATCCTCGACGGACTTCGCCCACAGCACTAGCGCCGTGGCACGATACGGCCGTGCACACGCCGACCGATCGCGATGCCGTCATCGCCGCGGCCCCGTGGGTGGCGCTGCTCGGGCTCGGGCTCGTGGCCGTCGTCGTGGCGATCGACCACCTGCTCAGCGCCGGCTACTGCTCGTCGACCGGTTACACGAGCGTGGGTCCGGCGCCCGAGTGTCCCGGTGGTGCCGGGTGGTGGGTCGCCCTGCTCGTGGCCGGGTTCGCGATGGCGATCTGCTCCGGCCTGTCGGACCGCAACCCGGTCCAGGGCTGGCAGTTCTTCCTGGCGTTCTTCGCCGCGATTGGCGTCGGCGCGCTCCTGTCCGGTGCCGACACCACCTTCCGGCTGGTCGTCGGGGGCGGCTTCCTCCTGTTCGGCGCGGCGCTGGGGTTGCTGCTCTGGCGGGTCCAGGTCAGCGAGCGGTAGCGATCGTGGCCAGGACCACGGAACGCCAGGTCCGTCTACCGTGGGTGCCATGCGAGTCGTGTTCGTGCACGGGGCCTGCGTCAAGGACGGATCGTGGTGGTGGCACCCGACCGCTGAGCTGCTGGCCGAGCGGGGCGTCACCAGCGCGGCGCCCGCCCTGCCCAGCTGTGGCGAGACGGGCCAGTCCCCCAGCGCGCAAGGACCGGGGCTGGCCGAAGACGTCGCCGCGGTGCGCCGCGTCCTGACCGCCGGCGACGAGCCGACGGTGGTCGTCGCCCACAGCTACGGCGGCATCGTCACCGCCGAGGCCGCGGCCGGCGTCGACAGCGTGCGTCATCTGCTGCTGGTGTCCAGCTATCTGCCCGCGGTCGGGGAGAGCCTGTCCTCGTTCGGCGGCGAGGAGCCCGCCCCGTTCCTGGAGATCGATCCCGACCGCGGCACGTTCACGGTCCGCGCCGAGGCCCTGGCCGAGACGTTCCTGCAGGACTGTGCGCCGCACATCCAACGCGCGGCCGTCGAGCGAACCGCGCATCAGAGCCTGGCCGTCCTCCAAGCGCCGGTGCGGTCGGCGGCCTGGCCGGACGTGCCCTCGACCTACCTGGTCTGCGCGCAGGACCGCGGCACCCCGGCCGCACGTCAACGCGCGTTCGCCACGCGCGCCACGACCGTCGTCGAGCTCGAGGCCGGCCACCACCCGTTCTTGTCCCAGCCGGCTGCGGTCCGCGATCTGATCCTCGACCTCACGCCGTCCGCAACGCGACCGTAGGCGGCATCCGCGACGCGCGCACGGCGGGCAGCAGCCCGGCGAACGCGCCGATCAGCAGGGCCGAGGCGATGCCGCCCGTCCACGCCTCGATGGGGATCACGACGGCCCAGCCCTTGGCGCTGGCGTAGATGGCCGTGGCCGCGATGCCGGCCAGCACGCCGAGCACCCCACCGATGAGCGCGAGCAGGATCGACTCGACCAGGAACTGCGTGCGGATCTGGGCCTTCGTCGCCCCCAGCGCCCGGCGCAGGCCGATCTCCGAGCGGCGCTCCAGCACCGAGATGATCATGATGTTCGCGACGCCGACGGCGCCGACGATCAGCGCCACCACCCCGAGCCCGAGGAACAGGCTGTCGAACGCTCCCGCCGCCGCGGCCCGGGCGGTCAGCACGTCCGACGGCTGACTGACGTTGACCTCGTTGGGGGCCTGCGGGTTGGCGGTACGAGCGAGCACGGACTGCACCGCCGCCTCGTGACCGGTGGCCGCCCGCACGTAGATCGAGCTCGGCGGCCCGAGCCGCTGTCGGCCGCCGACCACGCTGACGTAGCCCAGGAACCGCCGGGCCGCCGGGTAGCCGACCAGGGCGCTGCTGTCGATGTCGGGGGCCAGCGGTGAGGCATGCAGGATGCCGGCGACGTTGAACGACTGACCGCCCAGCCAGATCCGCTGGTCGGCGTGGATCCGATCGATCCCCAGGCGCTCGGCGGCCACGGAGCCCAGCACCGCGACCGGCACACGCGCGGTGGCGTCGTTGAGCCAGCGGCCGCGGGCCACCCCGGTGCCGAGCACCGACAGGAGGTCGAGGCTGGCCGCCCGCACCTGCAGCCCACCGCTGTTGGCCGTGGGGATCCTCGCGTTGCGGTAGACCTTCGCATCGGGCAGGAAGGCGGTGTCGGCCACCCGTTCGACGTTGCCCAGGAGGGTGATCCGTGCCGGGCCTTCGCGGGGCAGGATCGCCGGCCCACCGGTCAGGCTCTCCCCCGCCTCGATCGTCAGCAGGTTCGTGCCCAGCCGGTCGATCTGGGCCAGCAGCCCGGCCTGAGAGGAGGCCGACAGCCCGAGGACCGCGACGATCGCCGCCGTGCCGATGGCGATCCCCAGCGCCGACAGCGCCGCCCGCAGCGGCCGTGCGCGCAGCCCGACGCTGGCCACCCGCAGTGCGTCCTGCGGCCGCAGGCGTCCCGCGTCGGCCCTCATGCCCGCGCGGCGGTGTCGGAGACGACCTGGCCGTCGAGCACACGGATCTGACGCGGGAGCTGGCCGGCGAGGTCGCCATCGTGCGTGATCATCAGGATCGTCGCGCCGGCCGCGTTGAGCTCGCGGATGAGCGCCATGATCGCCGCGCCGTTGGCGCTGTCCAGGTTGCCGGTCGGCTCGTCGGCCAGCACGATCGCCGGGCGCCCGACCAGGGCCCGGGCGATCGCCACCCGCTGCCGCTCGCCGCCCGACAGCTTGGTCGGCTTGAACGTCGCCCGGTGCGACAGGCCCACGCGGTCGAGCGCCTCGGCGGCCCGGTCGCGGCGCTCGGCGACGGGTGCGCCGGCGTACAGCAGCCCGTCGGCGACGTTCTCGCGGACCGTGGCGTGCTCGGCCAGGAAGAACTGCTGGAAGACGAAGCCGATCTCCCGGGCCCGCAGGCGGGAGAGCTCGTGGTCGCCCAAACGGGCGGCGTCCACCCCGCCGATGCGGACCACGCCGCTGCTGGGCCGCTCGAGCGTTCCCATGACATGCAGCAGCGTGGTCTTGCCCGATCCCGACGGGCCGACGATGCCCACCAGCTCGCCGCGCCGGACGGAGAACGAGACACCCCGCAGCGCGGCCACCGGCGGCGAAGCGCCGTAGACCTTGGTCACCGCATCGAGCTCCAACACGGCCTCGGCGCTCATGGCGACGGCACGACGACGTCGTCGCCCGCGCGCAGCTCGCCGTCGACCTGGACGCGGCCGTCGGCCGAGTCGAACAGGCCCAGCTGCACCGCGACCAGCTCGCGCCGCCCATCGGCGCGCACGACCTCGACGGCGAACCCGTCGCCCGACGTGCCGACCAGCGCGGTCACCGGGACGCTGAGCGCATCCGCCACGCCCGTCGTGGTGATGTCCACCTGCACCGGAGCCTGGTCGAGCCCGCGCGCCCGGCCCGGATCGTCCAGGCGGACGGAGACGGGGATCGTCACGCCGGCCGGGCCGCCGTCCTGACCGGCCGGCGCCCGCACGACGGCGCCGATGCGGTCGACGCGTCCGGCCACGGTCGTGTTGTCGGGCAGGGTGACCTGCGCCCGATCGCCCCGCTTCAGCGCGTCCTGCTGGGAGGGATCGAGGTTCAGCTGCACCTCGGGCGTCTCGGACGTCGCCGACAGAACCGGCGTGCCGGGCCGCGCGGGCCCGCCGGGCTGGACGTCGACCTTGGCGATGCGCACCGCCTCGGGCAGGATGACCGCGTCGGCGAGGGCCAGCGATCCCGTCACGCGCGCCCCGACCTGGCGCTGGCGGGCCTCCAGCGCCGCCGTCGTCGCGGCGGTGAACACGTCGCCGGCCACGTGCAACGCGCGATTGAGCGCGCGCACGTCCGGCCCCGTGTCGCCGGTGTGCAGGCCGCGGTAGGCCGGGACCGGCCCGCAGAGCAGCAGCACCGGCCGCTGGTCGACCCGGTAGAGCACGCCGCCGCAACCGACCGCGCCACCGTTCTCCGTCAGCGCCGTGTACACGCCGGCGGCCTGGTTGATCACGGCGTACGGCGAGCCGTCCGGACGGGCGCGGAAGGTCAGCACCCCGGACTGCGACACCCGGTCAGACAGCGCTCCCCGCTCCACCTTGGCCGTGTTGACCGGTGCGCTGGCAGCGGCCGGTCCCGCCTGCTCACCGCCCGAGCGGACGAGCACTGCGCCGGGGACGACCACGGCCAGCAGGGCGACCGCCCCGGCCACGATCCAGGTCGCACGCCGCACTACTGGCCAGTCGCGGCCTGATCCAGCGGATCGCGGCACTGGTCGATCGCGGCGTTCAGGATGGCCATCCCGCCGGGCTGGTTGCTGGACGGGATGCGGTAGGTGTTGATCAGCGGCTCCCCGTTGACGGGATCCGGGAAGTCCTTCACGCCGTGGTCGCGGATGCAGGCGGCGAACCGCAGACCGGCCGACTGCTGCTCGGGCGTGCGCTTCGCGCTCAGGCTGCCCGGGGGCTGCAGCGCCTTGCAGGCCTGAACCGTCTTCTGCCACACCTCGGCGCTCACGCTGATCCCGTACTGGAACTCGCCCTTCGCGTCGGGGTCCGGGAAGTCGCTCAGCCCGTTCTCCCGCATGCACTCGGCGAACTTGATCCCCTGGTCGCGGTCGCTGCCGGCGCTGCTCGTCGCGGCGGCCGTATCGGCGGGATCGGGCGGCGCATCCGAACCGCAGCCCGCGCCGGTCAGGCCGATCGCGGCGGTCACGGTCAGGGCGACCAGCGGGCGCAGTCGTCGGTTCATGCCTGCGTCCTTGGATCGTGGGTGGGGTCGGCGTACAGCGCCGGGCAGCCGTGTGCGGGAGCGTCGGGGCGCAGCTCGTAGTGCCACGACTCGTTGGCGTAGATCTGGCACAGGCCGTAGGCCGCGCCGCGCTCCGACAGCCAGCGCGCGGCGTCGCTGCCCAGGTCCACGGCGCCGCCCGACACGTGCTCGGACACGCCGGGGCGAGCGACCCACCGGGCCGCCTCGGCCGCGGAGCCGTACCGGGCGACCGCGTCTCGCAAGAGCTGCGCCTGGTAGGCGCGGGAGCGCCAGCCGCTGTCGACGACGAAGTCGACCCCGTCGCCCGCGGCGTCGGCCGCCGCGGCGCGCAGCGCGTCCAGCAGCGCCGGTTGGACCCTGGCCACGCCCGGCACCTGGTCGTCGAAGACCGTCGTCCCGTCGGGGATGGCGCCGTCGACCTCACCGAGCACGCCGCGCTGGCGGGGCAGCTCGCCGGGGTCGCCCCGCAGGACGCCCATCGGCGCCGCGGGGGTGGACATCGAGGTCGCCGTCGACGAGGACGAGCCCGGCAGACGGTCGCCCAGCACGACGGCGAAGGCGGCGAGCGCGATGAGCAGGACGGTGACGCGGATCCAGCGGATCTGCAGGCGGGCGGGTTGGCGGTAGGACACGCCGGTCAGTGAACGCCGCGGGGCGTTGCCAGGCCGTATGCGGTTTTCGATATGCCCGCGATATGCCCCCGCTTTAGCCTCCGAGCATGCGCGTGCTGCTCGTCGAGGACGAGCCCTACATGGCGGAGGCGATCCGCGACGGCCTGCGCCTGGAGGCGATCGCCGCCGACATCGCCGGCGACGGCGACGCGGCGCTGGCGCTGTTGGCCGTCAACACGTACGACATCGCCGTCCTCGATCGCGACATCCCCGGTCCCTCCGGCGACGAGGTCGCCCGGCGGATCGTCGCCTCCGGCAGCGGCATGCCGATCCTCATGCTCACCGCGGCCGACCGCCTCGACGACAAGGCGTCGGGATTCGAGCTCGGCGCGGACGACTACCTGACCAAGCCGTTCGAGCTGCAGGAGCTGGTGCTCCGGCTGCGGGCGCTCGACCGCCGGCGCGCCCATCACCGCCCGCCGGTGCGGGAGCTGGCCGGGCTGCGCGTCGATCCGTTCCGCCGCGAGGTCTACCGCGACGGCCGCTACGTGGCGCTGACCCGCAAGCAGTTCGCGGTGCTCGAGGTCCTGGTCGCCGCCGAAGGTGGGGTGGTCAGCGCCGAGCAGCTCCTGGAGCAGGCGTGGGACGAGAACGTGGACCCGTTCACCAACGCCGTGCGCATCACGGTGTCGGGGCTGCGCAAGCGCCTCGGCGAGCCGTGGATCATCGCCACCGTGGCCGGCGCCGGCTACCGGATCGAGGACCCGGATCGTGGATAGGGCGCCCGGGCCGAGCGTCCGCCTCAAGCTGACGCTCAGCTACGCGGGGTTCCTGATGCTCGCCGGCGCGCTGCTGCTCGCCGTCGTGTGGGTGTTCCTGCTGCGCTACGTGCCCGACCGCCCGAACGTGATGGTCGGCATCCGCGCCCCGTTCAGCCCCACGCGCTCCGACCTGCTCGACGCGTTCTGGCCCAAGGCGGCGGTCATGCTGGCGTTCCTGCTGGTGTTCTCGCTGGTCGGCGGGTGGCTGCTGGCCGGGCGGATGCTCGCCCCCCTGACCCGCATCACCGACGCGACGCGCCTGGCGGCGACCGGCTCGCTGTCCCACCGGATTCGCCTCGAAGGCCGCAGCGACGAGTTCCGCGAGCTGGCCGATGCCTTCGACGCGATGCTCGCGCGGCTCGAGGCCCAGGTGGCCGAGCAGCAGCGGTTCGCCGCCAACGCCTCCCACGAGCTGCGCACGCCGCTGGCCGTCACGCAGACGCTGCTCGACGTCGCCCGCAAGGACCCCAGCCACGACGACGCCGAGCTCGTCGATCGCCTGTACGCCGTCAACACGCGGGCCATCGACCTGACCGAGGCGCTGCTCCTGCTCAGCCGCGCCGACCAGCGCGCCTTCGTCCGCGAGCACGTCGACCTGTCGCTCCTGGCCGAAGAGGCCACCGAGACGCTCCTGCCCCTGGCCGAGCAGCGCGGGGTGACGATCGAGACCTCCGGCGAGGTGACCCCCGCCGTCGGCTCGCCCGCCCTGCTGCTGCAGCTGACGACGAACCTCGTGCACAACGCGATCGTCCACAACCTGCCCAAGCAGGGCACCGTGTGGGTCACGACGAGCGTGCGGCCCGACCGCGCGGTGCTGACCGTCGAGAACGCCGGCGACCTGCTCACCCCGCAGCTGGTGGCCACGCTGGCCGAGCCGTTTCAGCGGGGCAGCAAGCGCATCCGCACCGGTGACGCGGGCGTCGGCCTGGGCCTGGCCATCGTCAAGAGCATCGCCCAGGCCCACGACGGGACCCTGGCCCTGGCCCCGCGGCCCGAGGGCGGGCTGCGCGTGACGGTCGAGCTCCCCGCGGCAGCTCTGCGCTGACGCGTCCTACGGGTCGGCGACGGAGTGACCTAGGGAAGCTGCTCCAGCACGGCGGTGGTCGACGGACCGACCGACACGTCGCCGATGGAGTCGAAGTGGGCGGTCAGCGTCCCCGAGAGCGTGCCCTTCGAGGTCAGGCCGAGCGGGCCGTCGTCGGTCGTCGCCGCGCTGGGCGTCCCGGCGAACGTCGCCGAGCCGGTGATGGCCGAGCCGATCGGCGTCAGCGTCGCGCTCGTCAGATCGGGCGCGGTGACCAGCGTGCTCTTCTCGGTCAGCAGGTGCACGACGGTCGCCGGGCCGCGGCGGCCGTTGGCGATCAACGTCGTCGAGGTCGTGTCCGCGGCGATGCCCGGACCGCGGCCGCCGGTCACCAGCTGAGGCCCGGTCTCGCCCGTGGTCGACGTGGAGCTGCCGGGCTCCACGCATTCGATCCGCTGGTCCTTCAGCACCGAGCCGGGCAGGCTGCGTGCGTTGATCGTCCTGAAGAACGTCGTGTCGGGAACCAGGTGCAGGGAGCCGGTCCAGGTCCCCACGCGCTGCTCGGTCCCGCGACAGCCGGCGGGCAGGTGACGCGCGTGCTTGCTGGCCAGCCGCAGGTCGATCGACCCCAGCGCGCCGAGGTCGGCCCGGATGCGCTTGGTCGTGGTGTGGACGCCCGACGTGACGGAGTAGATGTGCACCTGCGTGGTGGTGCCGCGATCGCGCTCGAGCATGACGCTCAGCACCCGGTCGCCGGCGATGCCCAGGATGCTGAGCTCGTACCCCTTGACGGTGATCGGCCCGGCGACGATCGCCTGCTTGGGGGCGGCGGAGGCCGGTGCGGTGGCGACGGCGGCCGTGGCGGCCAGGACCGTCGCGCCGATGAACGCGCGCCGCATCAGTCCGACCAGCCCAGCGTGCCGTTGCAGAAGTCGGCGATCTGGGCGAGGTTGTCGGACCAGTAGTCGACGGTGTAGGAGCCCGGCGCCAGCTCGGCGGACCTCAGCTCGTAGGACCCGCTGATCCACGCGTAGGACTGGCGGAAGGACCACACCTCCGTGCCGGCGCTGTTGCGGACGGTCATCTGACCCCAACGACCGGGGAAGTGGCGCACCGACAGCTCCAGCCGCGACGGGTGGGCCGGCGTCGTGAACGTCTTCTGGAAGTGGCGGGTGCCACATCCGAGCTTCTCGAAGACGAAGGCCGGGTCGTCGGCGCGGGCGGAGCCGGCCAGGGCGACGAACGCGACGAGGATCGCGGCGAGCAGCGCCGCGACCAGCCGGCGTACGGGGGAGAGAGCGACGGAAGGCATCGCCGCAGTATCGGCAGACGCCGCCAAACCTTGACCCTCTACTTTTGCGAGTGCGCCCTCTAGTTCTCTGCGCGGAACTTCTCGGGGCGCTGCGGTGACGCCTCGGCCAGCGCCGCCGCGACGCCGGTGGCGTCGAGGTCGGTGCCGTACACCGGCGTTCCGGGCTGTTGGCGCCACGACTGCGCCAGCGGGCCGGCGTCCACCGGGTCGAAGCCGAGCTCGTCGACCAGCGACATGACCGTCTGCTTGCCGGCCGGGTCGTCCCCGGCCACCGGCAGCGCGATGCGCCCCTCCCCGCCGCGCGGCACGCCGCGCTCCAGCAGGTGCTTCCAGAAGATCCCGTTGAACACCTTGAAGACGGGCACGCCGAGGTGCTCGGCCACCCAATCGCTCTCGGTCTGGCCGTCCTCGATCGCGGCGATCCGCCCGTCGCGCTCGCGGGGGTAGTAGTTGTTCGTCTCGATCACGGGCGCGCCCGCCTTCGCGCTGGAGACGATGCCCGCCGCCAGGTCGGGCACGTTCTTCTGCGGGATGCTGACGATCACCAGGTCGGCATCCGCGGCGGCGTCGGCCGCCCAGACCGCGGTCGCCCCGGTCTCGGCCGCCAGCTCGGCCAGCGTCTGCGGATCGCGCGAGTTGGCCACCTTGACGTGGTGGCCGAGTGGCGTCAGCAGACGCGTCAGCGAGCCGCCGATGTGGCCCGCCCCGATGATTGCGATGTCCATCGCTCCATGATTGCGCACTCAACTTCCCGGCCCTCCGGTGGCGCTGCTGGAACGCGGTGAGGCCGAAGGTGCCGTGACAACCCTCCGCTAACGTAAGGGTTAGTTGCGACGCCTGCCCCCGCCCGCCCTTCTGCGCGTCGAGCTGCTCGCCGGCCTCGTCGTCGGCCTCGCGCTGATCCCCGAGGCGATCTCGTTCTCGGTCATCGCCGGCGTGGACCCCAAGGTCGGGCTGTTCGCGTCCGTCACGATGGCCATGACCATCGCCATCGTGGGCGGACGCCCGGCGATGATCTCGGCGGCCACGGGCGCGATGGCGCTGGTCATCGTCGGCCTGGTCAGGGACCACGGGGTCGAGTACCTGTTCGCCGCGACGCTGCTGGCGGGCGTGCTGCAGGTGCTGCTCGGTGCGGTCGGCATCGCGAAGCTGATGCGGTTCGTGCCGACCGCGGTGATGACGGGCTTCGTCAACGCGCTGGGCATCCTCCTGTTCGTCGCCCAGATCCCGCATCTGCGCGAGGGCGGCGTGCTCGGCCTGGCCCTGGCCGTGGTCGGGCTGGGGATGATCCTGGTCGTTCCGCGCCTGACCAGCGCGATCCCCGGCCCGCTGGTCGCCGTGGTCGTGCTCACCGCGTTCGTGCTGATCGGCGGCATCGACATCCCCAACGTCGGCGACGAGGGCCAGCTGCCCGACGCGCTTCCCGTCCTCGGGCTGCCGTCCGTGCCGTTCGACCTCCACACGCTGACGGTGATCGCGCCCTACTCGCTGACCCTCGCGGTGGTGGGCCTGCTGGAGTCGCTGATGACCGCACGGCTGGTCGACGACATCACCGAGACGCCGTCCGACAAGGACCGCGAGGCCCGCGGACAGGGCATCGCCAACCTCGTCACCGGCCTGTTCGGCGGCATGGCCGGCTGCGGCATGATCGGCCAGACCATGATCAACGTGCGGATCAGCGGCGCGCGGACGCGGCTGTCGACCTTCTCCGCGGGCGTGTTCCTGCTCATCCTCTGCGTGGTGCTGGGCGACGTCGTGGCCAAGATCCCGATGGAGGCGCTCGCTGCCGTGATGGTGTTCGTCGCCTGGTCGACGTTCGACTGGCACAGCGTCAGCCCCGCCACGCTGCGGCGGATGCCGGTGGACGAGACGATCGTGATGCTGGTCACCGTCGCGGGCACCGTGGCCACGAACAACCTGGCCATCGGCGTGGTCCTGGGGACGATCGTGGCCATGATCGCCTTCTCGCGCAGAGCCGCCGGGCTGGTCGATGTGCGGCGGATCGTCTCGCCCGACGGCGCTTCCGTTCTGTACGTGGTCAGCGGCCAGCTGTTCTTCGCCTCCGACCAGGACCTGGTCAGCGCGTTTCGCATCGGCGAGGATCCCGCGGACGTCATGATCGACCTGTCCGCCGCGCACGTGTGGGACTCCAGCGCCGTCGCTGCCCTGGACGCCGTGCAGACCCGCTACGCCCACCACGGCGCGCACGTGCAGATCACCGGTCTCAACGAGGCCAGCCACGAGTTGCACAGCACCCTGTCGGGCCAGCTGGCCAACGCATGACCGACGCGCTCCTGCAGATCGGCGAGGTGGCGGAGCGGGTCGGGCTGTCGTTGCGCACGGTGCGCTACTACGAGGAGCAGGGCCTGCTCACGCCACAGTCGCGCACGACCGGCGGCTTTCGCCTGTTCAGCGAGGAGCAGGTCCGCCGGCTGGAGCTGATCAAGCAGATGAAGCCCATCGGGTTCACGGTGCAGGAGATGCGCGACCTGCTCGACGCCCGCGACGCCGTGCGCGATCCAGGTACCGCGCTCGCGGACCGTGAGGCGGCGCGCGAGCAGCTGGGCGCCTATGCCGAGGACGCCGCCCAGCGCTGTGCCAAGTTGCGCAAGCAGCTCAGCCAGGCCGACGGGCTCGCCGAGGAGCTTCGCCGGGAGGCCGCGGCCGCGGGCCGCTGACGCGCCCTACTGCGCGGTGAAGCCGCCGTCGGTCAGGTAGTACGCGCCGGTGATGTTGGCCGCGTCATCGGAGCCCAGGAAGGCGACGAGCTTGGCCACGTCCGCGGGCTCGGCCAGCCGGCCGAGCGGATGCAGCGCCTCCGCGTCGGCGCGCGTGTCGGCGGTCAGCTTGGCCAGCGCGCCGGGCGTGGCCACGAAGCCCGGGCCGACGCAGTTCACCCGGATGCCCGCGGCGGCGTAGTCGATCGCGGCGCTGCGCGTCAGCCCCAGCACGCCGTGCTTGGATGCCGTGTAGGCCGCGGTGTCGGCCAGCGCGACGCTGCTCTGGATCGAGCCGATGTTCACGATCGCCCCCGAGCCCTGCGCCACCATCGTCCGCAGCTCGGCGCGCATCGACAGGAACACGCCGTCGAGGTTGACGCCCAGCGTGGCCCGCCACTGGGCCAGCGTCAGCGCATCGACCGGACCGCGCACCCCGCCGATCCCGGCGTTGTTGACCGCGACGTCCAGGCGCCCATAGGCCTGCACCGCCGCCTGCACCATCGCCGCGCAATCGTCCTCCGTGCTCACGTCGGCCCGGACGGCCAGCGCGGTGCCGCCCGCCGCGCATGCCGCCGCGGCCACCCGCTCGGCCTGGGCCAGATCGAGATCGGCCACCACCACCGCCGCCCCGCGCCGGCCGAGCTCAAGCACGCAGGCCTCGCCGATGCCCATCCCCCCACCGGTGACCAGCGCCACCGTCTCCGCGTCGTCCGTCATCGTCTCTCCTCAGAGGAAGCAGCGGCCCTCGCCGCGGTAGGTCGGGACCTCGTCGACGATCGCGTCGCCCGAGACCAGGTACAGGCGATCGAAGCGCTCGCACAGCTCGCCGGCCTTCGCGTGACGGAAGTGGACGTGGTCGCCCACGCGCAGCCGGTCCGCCGGCTCGCCGCGCAGCGGGGTCTGCACCTCCCCCGCGCCCTCCAGCGGATCCAGGCGCAGGCCCGGCGGCAGGTAGGGCCTGGGCGCGCGGTCCCTGCCGCCCGGGCCGGAGGCGAGATAGCCGCCGCCGAGCGCGGTGACGACGCCGGGTCCAGGGCGGCGGGAGACGGGCAGGGCGAACATCGCCGCGGGCTCCAGCGAGAAGGACGCGTAGTTGTCGAACAGCGTCGGCGCGTAGAAGCCCGAGCCCGCCGTCGCCTCCGTGATCGCCGGCTCGGTGGCGACGAGCTCGAGGTCCCCAGTGCCGCCCGCGTTGACGAACTCCAGCGCGGCCACCGCCGACACCGAGGCCACCGCGGCCGCGCGGCGCTCGCGCAGCTCGCGGTAGGAGACGCGCTGCACGCGCCCCAGGACCGCGCTCTTCAGCGGGTGACCGGCGATCCGGTCGCCCTGGCCCGCGATGTGACCCTCGTAGGACATCAGCCCCACCAGCGCGACGTTCGGTCGTCGGGCGATCTCCTCGGCCAGCTCGCGGGCGCGGCCGGGCGCGTGGATCGGCGTCCGCTTGGCCCCGATCCGCACGCGCCCCCCGACGAGGTGCAGCGACGCGTCGAAGTCCAGGCACACGCGCAGCGGAGCCGCGGCCTGACCGACCGCGGCGTCGATCAGGTCGAGGTGCTCGGTCGAGTCGACCATCACGACCGGCGCGCCCGCCGGATCGGTGGCCGTCAGAGCGGCCAGCTGGCGCAGCGCGTTGCGGTCGGTCGTCGGGTAGGCGACGACCAGGTCGCGGAACCCCTCCCCCGCCAGCCACAGCGTCTCGGGCAGTGTGAACGTCAGCAGCCCGCGGTAGCCGGGATCGCGGTCGAGGATCGACCGCAGCAGCGATCGGCAGCGCACGGACTTCGACGCGACGCGGATCGGCTTGCCCGCGCTGCGCGCCAGCAGTGCGTCCGAGTTGCGCCACATCGCGTCGAGGTCGACGAACGCGAACGGCCCATCCAGGCCGGCGAAGGCGGTCGCGTAGCGCGAGCCGCGGGCGGCCGGGTCGAACATCAGGGGCTCACCGGCCCGAGCACCCGGCGCGTGTAGTCGTTGACGAACACGCCGTCGGGATCGAGCCGCGCTCGCACCGCCTGGAACCGCCCCCAGCCGGGGTAGCGCTCGGCCAGCGTCGCCGCGGTCTGCTCGTGCCGCTTGCCCCAATGCGGCCGGCCACCGTAGGACTCCATGATCTCGGCGAACCCACGGAAGAACGGCGCGAACGCCATGCCCGCGTACTGGTGGGCGGCGATGTAGCACGTGTCGCGCCCGTGCGCCGTGGACAGGAACGCGTCGTCGCCGGCGGCGAAGCGCACCTCGAAGGGGAACAGGATCGGCAGGCGCCGGCCCTCGACCAGGGCGAGCGCGCGGGTCAGCGCCTCCCGGGCGTGCGCTCGCGGGATCGCGTACTCGGTCTCGGTGAAGCGCACGGCCCGCCGCGTCGCGTAGACCTTGTACGCGTGGTCCTGCGCCCGGCGGGGCGACAGCGCGGAGGCCATCAGGCGGTTCAGCCGCGGCACCTGCCCCGGGAACCGGCGGCCGGCCCGGCAGATGAGGCTGAGCACGCCGTTCTCGACGACGTCCTCCTCGAGCGTTCGTCGCCACCGCGGCGTGGGCTGCGGAGCCGCATCGGTGCGCATCGTCGAGCGCGTCATCGCGGTGCGCGTGTACGGCCACAGGAAGAACTCGAAGTGGTCGTGACCGTCGACCAGCTCGTCGAGGCGGTCGAGCGTCTCGTCCAGCGGCAGCGGCCGGTCGTCGCGCTCGAGCGTGTACAGCGGCACGCACGCGATGGTGACCTGCGACGCGATGCCCAGCGCGCCCAGCGACACGCGGGCCGCCAGCAGCCCTTCGGCGTCCGTCTGCGCGGTCAGCTCGACCACGTCGCCCGCGGCCGTCACCAGCCGCATCCCGACCACCCGGGTGGAGAGGTTGCCGAACCGCACGCCGGTTCCGTGCGTCGCGGTGGCCAGCGCGCCGGCCAGCGCCTGCGCGTCGATGTCCCCCTGGTTCTCCAGCGCGAGCCCGTGGCGGGCGTTGGCCGGTCCGAGCGCGTGCAGCCGGATCCCGGCCTGGACCGTGACCTGTCCTGCCTCGCGATCGACGGCGATCACCCGCTGCAGGCCCGACGTGTCGATCAGTACCCCGTCGCTGCAGGCGATGTCGGTGAACGAGTGGCCGCTGCCGGTGGCCCGGACCGAGAGGCCGCGTGCGGCCGCGCGCCCGACCACGTCGGCCAGCTCGTCCTCGCTCGTCGGCCGCGCGATCTCGACCGGTGCGCAGTGCTGGTCACCGGCCCAGTTGCTCCACCGCTCGCCGCCCGGCACAGCGCTCAGTGTGCGCCGATGCGTCCGACCGCGCCGGTCAGGCCGACGCACCCGATGCAGCCGACGCAGCCGTGGCAGTTCACGCAGCCGATGCAGCCGATGCAGCCCGAGCAGCCGACGTTGGCCAGCCCGGCGATGATGCCCGCCGAGCCGACGACGCCGGCGCTCAGCGCGATCCCCGCGCTTCCGACCACGGCCGACGAACCGGCGACGCCGATGCTGCCGATGACGCCGGCGCTGCTCGCGACGCCCGCGGAGCCGACGACGCCGGCCGAGGCCACGACACCCGACGAGCCGACGATCGCCGCGGCGCCGGTCACGCCGGCCGATCCGATCACTCCGGCGGGGTCCTCCGAGCAGGCGTTCTCGGTCATGGTGCGACCATAGCTTTCGCGCGCGCGCCGCGCTACGGATCGAGGGCGCTGCGCGCTAGGGGATCGGAATGCTGAACGCGCCGTTGGCGATCGCCACGGGGGCGCCGCCGATGACGGTCGCGGTCGCCGTCCCGCCCGCGGGGATCGTCGCGGTGCCGGTCACGGGCCCGGTGCCTGAGCTGGGTGCCAGCCCCACGACGACGTCGATGGTCAGCCCGTTGCCGCTGGGCGCCGCGGCGAACGCCATCTGCGACGCCTGCAGCTCGGCCTCGCCGTCGGCCACCTGTGCGACCTGGCCGTTCTGCGAGTAGAGGATCGGCGTGCTCAGGTTGGTCAGCTCGGTGCCGAACGTGTTGTAGTCGAACGTGCCGTTGTCGAGGCTCAGCGACAGCGTCGCGCCCGCGGGGACCGTGACGGCCAGGATCAGGTTCTGCTCGGTGGCCGCGCTGCCGTCGTCGATGAACAGCGAGGTGCGCCCGAAGTGCCTGGCCACCCCGCCGTCCGCGCGCCCGGCGAACCCCGCGAGGCCCGGCGTCTTGGTGGCGCGCAGCCGCTTGACCGTGTAGGTCAGGGTGTGGCGCTTGGCGTCGTAGCGGGGCGCGCGCAGCTCGACCAGGACGACGTCCCGCGCCGCGGGCGCGCCCACGATCTCGATCGCCGCGTTCGGCGCGCTCTGGGCGAACGTGCGCGCGAACGTCGAGACGAAGCCGCTGGTGGGCATCGACCCGCCACGCCGCACCGGGCGGTCGGCGAACGTCGTCGTGCGCGCCGAGACACCGTGCAGCACGAGCTTGGAGCCCTGCAGCGTCCCGCTGGAGGCCTGCTGGACGTAGAGCGTGCCGGCGGCCTGGGCCGAGGTGGCGGTGGCCAGCGCGGCGGCAGCGGCCACCGTTCCGGCGAGCAAGACAGAGAGCTTCCGAGCCATGGGCGGCCAATGTAGTGCGCCACGCCTGGAAGCGGGCCACCGGCGCCGCCCGTCCACGTATTAGGATGCCCTAATGGCTACGAGTGGCGCAACGACACGTCGGGGATTTCTGTTGGCGGCCGGTGCGTCCGGCCTGGCGCTGGCCGGGTGCGGGGACGACGACACCGCACCGACCACCGCCGTCGGGGCGACGACCGCGGCGTACCCGAAGCGCATCCCGGGGCAGCTCGGCACCACGACGATCCCCAGGCGCCCGACGCGGATCGTCTCCGTCGGCCAGTACCGCGACACCGACGCCGCCGTCGCGCTCGGCACCGTGCCGTTGATGTCGCCGGATCTGAGCACGTTCATCCCCGGTGGCGTGGCCCCGTGGGTCAAGTCGCGGCTGTCCGGCACGACGCCCGAGCGGTTCGACGTGACCGACGGCCTGCCGATCGAGAAGATCGCCGCGCAGCGCCCCGACCTGATCCTGGCCACGGACCTCCTGTCGGTCGAGGACAGCTACGACTCGCTGAGCCAGATCGCCCCCACCCTCTCGCCGGCCAAGGCCTACAACAAGGATCCGTGGCAGACGACCACGAAGCGCATCGGCACCGCGCTGGACCGCGAGACGCGCGCCGCCGAGCTCATCGAGGACGTCGAAGCACAGGTGCGTGCGGCCAAGGACGACCATCCGGGCTTCGCGGGCAAGACGTTCACGTTCGGCCCGGTGGGGGTCGACGGGACGGTGAACACGATCAACAGCGAGACCGACGCCTCGGTGATCTTCTTCTCCGAGCTCGGCCTGCGGCTGTCCAAGCGGGTGACCGGGCTCAAGCAGTCGGCGATCCCGGGGCGCGCGGTCATCAGCCCGGAGCGGCTGGACCTGCTCGACGCCGACGTCCTCGTGCTCACCTACAACTCGCCCGCCGCGAAGAGCACGCTGGAGTCCCAGGAGCTGTTCCAGCGCATCCCGGCGGTGCGCGACGGCCGCTACGTCGCGCTGGATCTGCCGACCGCCCTGGCGCTTGCCTTCCCGTCCGCGCTGAGCATCCCCTACGGCCTGCGCCAGGTCGTGCCCCAGCTCGAGCAGGCGCTCGCGCGGGCCTGACCGGTTCGGCCCGCCCGCGGGATTCGGCCCCGGATGGATCGGGGATGAGAGAGGCGAGGGTGGATCAACCGCACCAGGCGGCCCGACACGCTCGCAACATGGAGGTTCGCCGTGCAGTGGTGGCTGTGGCTGGTCCTGATCGTCGTCGTGCTCATCGTGGTGGTCGGCGGCGTTCTGGCGCTGCAGGCGCGGCGGCGCCGCGGCGGCGTGATCGTCGATCCGACCGGGCCCGCGGGCCCGCCGCAGGACCGCCGATGAGCCGGCTGATGCGCACCTCGGAGATCGCCAAGCGGCCGGTGGTCACGATGGCCGGTGAGGACGTGGCCCAGATCAAGGACATCGTGTTCTCGGCGGGCGGCGGGGCGGTCGGTGGCTTCACGCTGGCCGGGCGAGGGCTGTTCTCCGGCTCGCTGAACGAGGGACTGGCCTGGAGCGCGGTGGCGGCGCTCGGCGCCGACGCGGTGATGATCGACGACGAGACGGCGCTCACGCCGCGCCAGTCGGTGCTCGACGCATCGGCTGCGTCTGGCGGCTCTGGAGGCAACGTCCTGGGCTCGCAGGCGCTGACGGACTCCGGCGTCGACCTCGGCACCGTGGTCGACGTGATCGTCGAGGTCGAGGACGTGCTCGGCGGGCAGTGCGACGTCGTCGGCTACGAGATCGAGGCCTCCGAGGCGCTGGGCACCAAGGGCACGAAGCTGCTGATCCCGCTGCCGGACACGATCGCCGCCTCGGGCGAGCATCTGATGGTGCCGGCCAGCGCGAAGGACTTCGTCGCCGACGACCTGGCTGGCTTCGGTGCGGCGATCGACGCGTTCCGCACCCAACTGGAAGGCGGGCGGTGATGCGGTTCTCCGAGGCCAAGGGCCGCAAGGTCGTCAGCACCGCGACCGCGGAGACCGTCGGCAAGGTCGACGGGTTCGTCGTCGACCCGGCCCACCGCGCGGTCGTGGCGCTCGAGCTGAAGAAGACCGATGGCGGTGACGTGCTGGCCTGGGCGGACATGCTCGCCTTCGGCGCCGACGCCGTCACCGTGAGCGGCGCCGAGCGGATCGCCGAGGCGAGCCCGGCCGTGGCCGGGCTGCTGGGCAAGGAGCATCACGTGCTGGGCAAGCGCGTCCTCTCCAGCGCCGGTGACGAGCTGGGCAAGGTCGACGACGTCGCGTTCGACGCCGACAGCGGAACGGTGACCGGCATCGTCATCGGCGACGCCGAGATCGCCGGGGCGCGACTGGTCGGCGTGGGCTCCTACGCCGTCGTCGTCCTAGTGTCCTGAGTCGGTAATTCGTGTGCAGCTGGTGGATGGCGGGGCGGGTCTGCCGGTGATCGCCATCACCTGTCGTACTGGTGGTACGGGTGGTGATGGCGAGTGCCGGCAGACACGATTCCGGCGCCGCCAGATGCGGGCGAATTCGTGACTCAGGGCACTAGCCGAGTAGCGCGCTACCGCCGCCGCAGCTCGGGCAGCAGCACCTGCTCGCCGTAGCTCGTGTCGGCCGGGTTGAGGTTCACGCCCGGCTTGACGATCGCGTCGATCCGATCCAGGACCTCGGCGCTGAGCTGGACGTCGCCGGCCGGGAGTTGGCTCTCGAGCTGCTCCATCGTGCGCGGGCCGATGATCGCCGAGGTCACGCCCGGGTGGTTGGCCACGAACGCGATGGCCAGCTCGATCATCGACAACCCCGCCTGATCGGCCACCGCGGCAAGCTGCTCGACCGCTTCGAGCTTGCGTTGGTTCTCGGGCAGCGCCATGTCGAAGCGCGCGGCCAGCCGCTGGCGCGCCGGCGAGGTCGGTGAGCTGTCGGCGGTCCAGCTGCCCGACAGCCAGCCGCCGGCCAGCGGGCTGTAGGTGAGGATGCCCATGCCGTGGCGCTGCGCGGTGGGCAGCACGTCGAGCTCGATGCCGCGCACCAGCAGCGAGTACGGCGGCTGCTCGGTGCGGAACCGCTGCAGCCCGCGATCGCGCGCCGTCCATTGCGCATCGACGATCTGGCCGCCGTTGAACGAGGACGAGCCGATGTAGCGCACCTTGCCCTGCTGCACCAGGTCGGTGAGCGCGCCGAGCGTCTCCTCGATGTCGACCGCCGGATCGGGGCGGTGCATCTGGTAGAGGTCGATCCAGTCGGTGCCCAGCCGCCGCAGCGAGCTCTCGACCTCGCGCATGATCCAGCGGCGGGACACGCCGCGCTGGTTGGCGTCCTCCCCCATCGGTCCCCAGAACTTCGTGGCCAGGATCACGTCGTCGCGGCGGCCCTTGAGCGCCTTGCCGACGATCTCCTCCGACTCGCCGGCCGAGTAGACGTCGGCCGTGTCGACGAAGTTGATCCCCGCGTCGAGCGCGCGATGGATGATCCGGATCGAGTCGTCGTGGTCCTGGTTGCCCCAGGCGCCGAACATCATCGTGCCGAGACACAGCGGGGAGACCTGGACGCCGGTGCGTCCGAGCGGGCGAAGTTCCATCCCGTCGACGGTAGAGGTCGCGCGGGATACCGTGCGGGCCATGTCCAACACCAAGCCGGTGGTCGAGGTCCCGTCCGACCAGCCGCCCTCCTACCAGCTCGAGATCGACGACCTCACGGTCGGCGACGGCGCCGAGGCGCAGCCCGGTCAGGTCGTCGAGGTCCACTACGTGGGCGTCGCCTGGAAGGACGGGCGCGAGTTTGACGCGTCCTGGGACCGGGGCGACACGCTGAAGTTCAAGCTCGGCCAGGGCCAGGTCATCGCCGGCTGGGACCAGGGTGTCGCGGGCATGCGCGTGGGCGGCCGCCGCCGGCTGACCATCCCCCCGATGCTCGCCTACGGCAAGCGGGGCGCGGGCGGCGTGATCGGGCCCGACGAGACGCTCGTCTTCGTCGTCGACCTCGTGGGCGTGCGGTAGGCCGGACCGACGTGGCGGGCGCTGGCTCAAGGATCGCGTCCCGATGCACGACAATAGAGACGAATGTCCCTGCCGTTGCGCCTGGGGCTCAGCGCCGTGGTCGCCGCGCTGGGCTTCGCCTCATCCGCCGTCGCCGCCACACCTGCTGACCAGGTCGCCGAGCGCTACGGCCTCGACGTCCAGCACACGACGCCGCTGCCGTCCGGCGCCACCAGCGTCATCCTGGCCGACGAGCAGCAGGGCATCCCGCTGTTCGGTTCCGACGTGCGCGTCGCCGTGGCCGCCAACGGCCGCGTGCTCGCGTCCGCGGGCGCCCCGACGGCGGATGTCCAGGCGCCGACGCTGACGCCGGCCGTGTCGGCGCCCGCCGCGCTGGCCGCCGCCCGCGCCGACGCCGGGCTGCCCGACACGGCGCCCGCGGCCACCGAGCTCGGCGGCGCCCGCGACCGGTGGCGCTTCGCGGACGGCTCGGCCGCCGCGCTCGTGCGCTACCCGACGGCCGACGGCGCCGCGACGATCGCCTGGCGGCTCCTGCTCGACGACCGCGCGCGGTCGGGCGGCCTGTGGGACGTCGTGGTCGACGGTCGCGACGGAGCGGTGCTGCTGCGCTCCTCGCTGGTCTCGGAGGCCTCGACCGCGTCGGTCTTCCCGGCCTGGCCTGGGGCCACCGTCGGCGGCACCCAGGTCGACGAGGACTTCACCCCCTGGCTGACCAGCACCACCGCGCTGGAAGGCAACAACGCGCACGCGTGGGCCGACGTCGATGGCGACGGGTCGGCACAGCCCAGCGAGGAGATCGCGCCGTCGTCGGGCACCGACTACCGCTACCCGTTCACCCCGGTGAGCTCCGGCGGAGCGTGCCTGCCGATCGGCTGCTCGTGGGACGAGACGACGCCCGGCTCGTGGGAGACGAACAAGCGCCAGGACGCCACGCAGATCTTCTCGCTGACCAACCGCATGCACGACTGGCTGGAGCAGCCGGCGATCGGCTTCGACGAGGCGGCCGGCAACTTCCAGACGGTCAACACCACCGGTGAGGGCTGGGACCTGGACGCCGTGCAGGTGCACACGAGCTTCGGGGCCGACACCGAGAGCGGCCTGCCGTCGACGGCCTATCGCAACAACGCCAACATGAGCACGCCGCCCGACGGCTACTCGCCCGACATGCGCATGTACGTGTGGGGCTTCGTCTTCCCCGACGTGTTCGGCAGCGCCGACGGCGTGATCGTGCTCCACGAGTACACGCACGGGCTGTCCAACCGGCTCGTCATCGACGGGGACGGCTACAGCACCCTGAGCCAGCGCGAGTCGCGCGCGATGGGCGAGGGCTGGAGCGACTGGTACGCCCAGGACTACCTCGTGGCCCACGGCGCCCAGACCGACGACCCGGCGATCGCCGGCGACGTCCGCGGCGGCCCGCTGAACACGGACCCGCGCGTGCGCACCCAGCCGATCGACTGCCCCGTCGGGACGGCCGCCGCGGCCTGCCCCGGGAGCGCGACGGCCGGTCCGGGCGGCTACACCTACGCCGACTACGGCACGGTCCGCGCGCGTGGTCCGCAGCCGCACGACGACGGCGAGATCTGGGGCGAGACGCTGTGGGACCTGCGCCAGGCCGTCGGCGCCCCGCGCGCACGCACGCTGATCACGCGCGGGATGCAGCTGTCGGCGCCGTATCCGTCGTTCCTGGACATGCGCAACGCGATCCTGCAGGCCGACACGACGTTCTTCGCCGGCGCCGATCTGGACGCGATCTGGTCGGTGTTCGCCGGGCGCGGCATGGGCTGGTTCGCCTCGGCGCAGAACGGCGACGACGTCACGCCGATCGCCGACACGTCGACGCGCCCGCTGACCAGCGGCACGCTGTCGGGTCGGGTCACGCTGGACGGCGCGCCCGTCGACGGCGCCCGGGTGCGGGTCGACGCCGGTCTGGCGACCACGACCGATCCCGACGGGCGTTACGCGCTGACGCTGCCCAGCGGAACCTACGCCCGGGTGTACGTGACCCCGACCGACGCCAGCCCGGTGGCCAGCCGCGACGTCGCCGTGCCGGCCGCGGGCAGCCGCACGCTCGACGTCGAGCTCGGCCAGACCCCGGCGATCCCGGTCTACCCCACCCCCGCGCCGGTGACGGTCAGCGATCCGCCCGCACCGGTCACGCCGCCGGCGCCGGACCCGCCGGCCGCCGCCCCGACGCCGACGCCGGCCGCCCCACCGGCGCCGGCCGCGCCCACGGGTGTGCTGTCACCGTCGGCCCGCACCTCCCTGGAGAACGTCCTGCGCCGCGGTCTCCCGCTGCGCCTGTCCTGCGCCACCGCCTGTCAGGCGCGCGTGGTCGTGCGGGTCGACGGCCAGGTCGTCGGCGTCACCAGCCGGTCGTTGCGCGCAGGTCGGCCGACCACGCTGCGTGTCGCGTTGCGGCCGCGCGCTCGGGCTCGGCTGGCCGACCGCACCCGCGTGCGGGCGAGCGTCACCGTGCAGCTGCGCGGGCCGGGCGCCGGCGTGCGCACCCTGCGCCGGTCGGTCGTCGTGCGCGCCCAGCACTACTAGCCGGTCCGCTCCTACGCTGGGTGGGATGCCCTCGTCCGTCGCCAAGGCCCAGTTCGCGATCGCGCTGGGCGGCTTCGGGATCGGGACGACGGAGTTCGCGACGATGGGGCTGCTGCCGCAGATCTCCGACGGCCTGCACGCCTCGATCCCCACGGCGGGCTACGCGATCACGCTGTACGCGCTGGGCGTCGTCGTGGGCGCCCCGCTGATCGCGGCGCTGAGCGCACGGGTGCCGCGCAAGCGCCTGCTGATCGCGCTGATGCTCGCGTTCACGATCGGCAACGCGCTGTCGGCGCTGGCGCCGTCGATGGGCCTGCTGCTGGTCGCCCGGTTCGTCTCCGGCCTCCCCCACGGGGCCTACTTCGGCATCTCCGCGGTGGTCGTGAGCGCGATCGTCCCGCCCGAGCGGCGCGGGCGCGCGGTGGCGATGATCCTCGTCGGGCTGGCGCTGGCCAACGTCGTCGGCGTGCCGCTGACCACCGTGCTCGGCCAGGCGCTGGGCTGGCGCTCGGCCTTCGTCGTCGTGGCCGTCACCGGCGTGCTGACGCTGCTGGCGCTCGAGCGCTGGGTGCCGCCGGTCGCCGCGGCCGGCGACGCCTCGATGCGCCGCGAGCTCGGCGCGCTGCGCCGGCCCCAGGTGTGGTTCGCCCTGGTCACCGGAATGGTGGGGTTCGGCGGGATGTTCGCGCTCTACAGCTACATCTCGCCGACGATGACGAACGTCACCGGGCTGTCGGACGACGCGATCCCGTGGGTGCTGGCCACCTTCGGCGTGGGCATGACCACCGGGCTGCTGGTTGGCGGGCGTTTGATCGATCGCTCCGGGGTGATGCGCACGATCTGCGGCGCGCTGATCGCCTCGGCGCTCGCGCTGGCCGGCTTCGCGTTGACCGCCGGGATGGCCGCGCCCGCGATCGCGTTCGTGTTCCTCGTCGGGTTCACCGCGCAGGTGCTGGGCCCGGCGCTCCAGGTGCGGCTGATGGACGCCTCACCCGACGCGCCGTCGCTGGCGGCCTCCTCGACGCACTCGGCGCTGAACATCGGCAACGCGGCCGGCGCGTGGCTCGGCGGTCTGGTCATCGCCGCGGGGTACGGCTACCGGGCGACCGCGTGGGTCGGCGTCGGCCTCAGCCTGGCCGGGCTGGTCATCGCGCTGGCCTCGGTGGCCTACGGACGGCACGCCGCCGCGGTGGCCGCGCCGGCCCGGGCGGGCGCCGACTAGTGTCAGGGCACTAGGTCGTCGCGCTCGACGCGACCCGCGCGGCGTACGCGTTGAGGCCCTTCTTCACGTTGGCCGAGAGCCCGCGCCGCACGATCGGGCCGAGGCCCGGGTACTTGCCGTCGAAGTCGATCGTGTAGTCCAGCCGCGAACCGGTGGGCGTCGAGGAGAACCGCATGATGCCCTCGTGGTTCTTCAGCAGGCCGCCCTTGGTGATCCGGTAGCGGATCAGCTCGTTGGGAACGACCTCGACGACTGTCTCGACGAACGGCGGGGTCGGGCCGACCTTCAGCTCGCGCGAGCAGCCGACGCCGTTGCGCGTGCCGTCGGTGCCGTTGGTCAGGCGGCGCACCTTGGCGCCGAACAGCGGCTCGAGGTTCTCGTGCTCGCTGAGGTAGGCGAACAGCTCCTCGACGGGCTGCTGGAAGTCCTGGATCACGTGCACACGTTGCATGGCGCGAGCATCGCAGGTGGCCGGGAGTCGATGATCCTATGTGATATCAGTGCTGGATATGGCGGCCCATCTGGAGATCCTCGACGCGCAGGTCCATCTGTACGCGGCGGACAGCGAGCGCTATCCGTGGGATCCGGCGGTCCTGGCCGACCCCGCGCTGGCGCCGATGCGCGCGCGCTTTGAGGCGCACGTGCCCGACGCGTCGGCCGAGGCGATGCTCGCGCTGATGGACGCCCACGGCGTGCAGGGCGCGCTGGTCGTCTCCCCCGCCATCTACGGCTACACGGACGTGTACTCGGCCGATGCCCACGCGGCGCACCCCGATCGCTTCCGGGTGGTGGCCCGGGTCGACGCCGCTCGCCCCGACGTCGAGGACGCGCTGGCGGCGCTGGCCGCCGATCCGGCCTACGTCGGCGTGCGCGTCAACCTGTGGGCGCCCGAGGCCGTGGACCGGTTCCTGGACGGAGCGGACGACCGGCTGCTGGGCGCGGTCCAGCGCGCCGGCCTGCGCGTGTGCGTCAACGCGCCCGGCCGCTTCGACCTGCTCGGCCGGATCGCCCAGCGCTTCCCGGACCTGCCGCTGATCGTCGACCACGTCGGGCTGTTCTCCATGGCCATGCTCGACGCCGACTACGGCGACACGTTCGCCGGCCTGGACGGCCTGCTCGAGCTGGCCGCCTTCGAGCAGGTCGCCGTCAAGCTGACCTCGCTGCCCCTGCTCTCGCGCGAGGCCTACCCACACGCCGACGTCTGGCCGCACGTGCACCGGGTGATCGCGGCCTTCGGGCCCGAGCGCCTGATGTGGGGCAGCGACCAGACGGTCTTCGCCCACGACTACGGCGAGACGATCGACGTCATCCGCGCCACCGACGAGCTCGGACCCGCCGACAAGGCCCAGATCCTCGGCGCGTCGCTGCGCCGCATCTGGGGCTGGCCCTAGTGTCCTGAGTCGGTAATTCGTGTGCAACTGGTGGATGGCGGGGCGGGCCTGCCCGTGACCGCCATCCACCGTCGTACTGGTGGTACGGCTGTGGATGGCGGGTGCGGGCAGGCACGATGCCGCCGCCGCCAGATGCGGGCGAATTTCTGACTCAGGGCACTAGGTCGTCGCCGGCCACCGGCGGGTCGATACCGAGATGATCATGCGCCCACTACGAAGGAGCCGCACCGATCGTGCTCGACGAACAGGTCCGCGCCCGGCGCCAGGAGATCGTCCTCGACCACTTCCGCGACGAGGTGGCACAGCAGTGGGACGACGTCCTGTCGACCTTCCCGCATCCGCGCTACGAGATCATCCCCACGCAGACCGTCTACGACGGCGACGCGGCCGTGCGCGGCTACTACGAGGAGACGCGCGTCGCCTTCCCCGACCAGCGCCACGAGATGATCGCGCTCCGGCACTGCGACGACGCGGTGGTGGTCGAGTTCTACCTGCTGGGCACCCACCGCGGACCGCTCGGGGTCGTGCCGCCGACGGGCGGCTCCTTCAAGGTCCGCATGACCGCGTTCTTCGTCTTCGCCGGTGACGACGAGCTGATCGCCGAGCGCGTCTACTTCGACCAGCTGTCGCTGTTGCGGCAGCTGCTCAGTGCGATCAACCTCAGGTCGCCGAAGGGCATCGTGCAGCTCGTGCGGGTGCTGCGCGGCTTCGCGGCGATGTCGCGCCGCCCCAAGGACGTGATCCCCGATGGGCTGGAGCCGACGGTGGCCTCCGCGCAGACCGTGCGCTAGACGGGCGTGTGGGACTTGCGCCGGTTCTCGCGCACCGACGCCTCCTGCTGCTCGTCCAGCGGCGGCTTGCCCTGCTCCGCGCGCCGGTCGTTCATGCGCGCGATGACCGCGTCGTCCTCGGCCCGCGTCATGCGTCCGTGCTCCTCGGCCCGGGTCTTGTTGCGGGCCGTCGCCTCGATCTCGCGACGCGCGAGGTCGGCCTCGATCCGCTCGCGCACCAGATCGGGAACCCCGCTGGCCCAAGGGCGGGTCGGCTCGATCAGGAACCACTCCCACGTGTACCGGATGCCGGCCTGATCGACGATCCGGTCATAGCCCGGCGTGGTGCGCGGCGGCTCGTCGGTCGGGCCGCCCCACAGGCGCAGCGCCGCGTCGAAGGCGTTGACGTTCTTGCGCAGGAGCTGCACGCCCTGGGCTCCGCCGTTGGGGACGTACCGGGATCCGTTGTCGAGTTTGACGTGGACCTCCGTCCGAAAGACGTCCTGCCATTCGGTCTTGATGAAGGCGTCGAACTGATCGGCCGCTGTTTTGGATTCGCTCACGACCAGTGAGCTTCTCAGTTCCGGCAGGAACCGTCGGCACACGTCTGGCGCGTCTGCATCAGCCCGAGCGCCCAGCAGGTCGGGCAGCCGCGCCACGCGACCACCGTGACGAGCAGTCCCAGCAGCGCGATCGGCGTCACCAAGGCGGCACCGGCGACCGCCACGATCAGCGCGATCAGACCGAGCGCGCCGCGCACGTAGTGGCGACGGACGGAGGAGCTGGCCAGCGGCGAGGAACGCATCACCGGTCCTAACGCGAGCCCGGTCCGACTGGATCAGCGCGTGCCCGGGTACTCATTGCAGGCAACGCTGTTTCTCGGTCCCCGGAGGAGAGAGCATGACCCGACGTCCCACCCGTGCCCGCCGGCTCACGCTCGCCGCGGTCTTCGCCGTCCTGGCCTTCGCGAGCACCGCCGCCCAGGCCACCGCCGGCCCGCTGCCCTACGTCGCGCTGGGCGACTCCTACAGCGCCGCGTCCGGGGTCCTGCCTCCCGATCCGACCGCACCGCCGCAGTGCCTGCGGGCCAGCGTCAACTACCCGCACGTGATCGCCAACGCGCTGGGCGCCGAGCTGACCGACGTGACCTGCGGCGCGGCCGACACCACGCACTTCGCCGCTGCGCAGTACCCGGGCGTCGCGCCGCAGCTGGATGCCGTCAAGAAGCGCACGCGACTGGTCACGATGACGATCGGCGGCAACGACAGCAGCGTCTTCATCAACACGATCCTGCAGTGCGGCAGCGCCGGACTGTCGACCCTCGGCATGGGCAGCCCGTGCAAGGACCGCTACGGCAGCTCCTTCGAGGACACGATCCGCACCACGACCTACCCCGCGATCGTCAAGGCGCTGGCCGCGGTCCGGGCCAAGGCGCCCGCGGCCAAGGTGGCGATCCTCGGCTACCCGTGGATCATGCCGGCGTCCGGGGGCTGCTTCACGAAGATGCCGATCGCCCAGGGTGACGTCCCCTACGTGCGCGGCATCCAGACCACGCTCAACGACGCGGTCCGGCGCGCGGCGGCCGCCACGGGCGCCACCTACGTCGACCTCAACACGGTCTCCGAAGGCCACGACGCCTGCCAGCCGATCGGCGTGCGCTGGGTCGAGCCGGTGCTCCAGGGCACCAACCCGGTCATCGTCCACCCCAACGCGCTGGGCGAGTCCCAGATGGCCGCCCAGACGATGGCCGTCCTAGGTCTCCGCTGAGTCGAAGGGGTCCGCGCCCGCCGCGACGCGCGCGTCGTACAGCTCGCGCGCGACGGCGACCGTCCCGACCCGCAGCAGCGTCGACTGCGGGTCGCGGTCGCGCCAGCGCTCCAGCGAGACCGAGGACGCCGGGATGCCCGGCCGATCGAAGGTCACGACGAGGTCCGGATGGCTGCCCAGCCACCAGGCCAGCGGATGCCCGAGGCGCAGCAGGCCGAGGATCTGCTCGGCCCGGCGGTCGCCGTCCGTCGCGCGGCGGGCCAGCTCCTCGGCGTCCCCCAGGCGCCGGCGCTGCTGCAGCTTGAGCACCGTCTCGTAGCGAGGGTCGTCGGCCGGCAGCTCGACCGCCTGGGCCCGGCCGGCCAGCGCTCGTCCGTCGTAGTCGTAGAAGTAGGGCTGGCTTGCTTGGATCGGCATGCGCCACCGACGCTACCGGTGCGATCCGCCATGGACTTGACACACCGGGTGTCGCGAGTGCGACACTCGACCTGCGGGGGCGCGGGAAGACTGTGCGCACCAAACCGATCCAGGAGCGATGCCGCATGTCTGCCATCACCTTCAGTCGTGTCGCGGCCTTCGCCGCCGCAGCGGCGGCCGTCGGCGTCACCGCCGGCCCAGCGCTCGCGGTCCCCACCGTCGAGCCGACGCTGTCCAACCTCAGTGGGAAGCCGCGCCATCTGGCGCTCGGCCCGGACGGCAACGTGTGGACGCCGCTGTCGGACTCGACGATGGAGCTGGCCCGGATCGCCCCGGACGGCACCGTCACGGAGTACGACGTCGACACGCTGGCCGGCGCCGAGGGCATCGCCAGCGACGGCACCAGCATGTGGGCCACGAAGAACAACGCGGTCGTCAAGTTCGCGCCCGCCAATCCCGCCGGCGCGGTGGCCACGCCGGTCGCGGCGATCACCGACCCGCGCGCGATCACGCTGGGCAGCGACGGGAACCTGTGGACCGGCAGCGGCGACCAGGTCGTGCACTTCGCGCCCGCCAACCCGGCCGGGTTCACCACGCAGACCGTGGCCGGCATGGGCGCCCGCGGCATCGCCTCCGGCGGTGACGGGGCGCTGTACATCGCCGACTTCGGCAGCCAGCGGGTCGTGCGCGTCACCACGGCGGGCGTCGTCACGTTCACGGCCACGGGCGGCGGTCCGCAGGAGGTGGCGGCGGGTCCGGGCACCCAGGTCGCCGTGGCCAACCCCGGTGCGGTCCCGCAGGCGGTCAGCCGCATCGACGCGGGCGCCGTGAGCGGCACGTCGCCGATGCCCCTGACCGACCCGTTCGGGCTCGTGCTCGGCAACGACGGCGCCTACTGGGTGGCCCGGTTCGCCGGCGCCGACGTCGGGCGGATCGCCCCCGACGGCACCGTCACCGCGCTGGCGCTGCCCGCCGCCTCGGGCCCGCGCCAGATCGCCAAGGGCCCCGGCGACACGCTGTTCGTCGGGCTGGAGACCGCGATGAAGGTGGCCCGCGTCAGCGGCGTCTCCGCCCCGCCCCCGCCGCCGGTGCCCGTGCCGCCGACGCCGGTTCCGCCCGTGCTCCCGCCCCCGCTGCCGCCGGTCGTCGCGGCGCCGACCATCAGCGGCCTGACGGTCACCCCGTCGGCCTTCCGGCGCGGGACCTCCCTGCCGGCGCTGACCACGACCGCCCGGGGTCCGCAGATCCGCTTCACCACCAGCGCGGCGGGCACCGTGGCCTTCCGGTTCCTGCGCCGCGCGACCGGCCGCAGCGTCGGCGGCCGCTGCGTCGCGCCGACCAGGCGCAACCGTGGGCGCAACCGGTGCGCGCGGTGGGTGCCGGTCAGCGGCACGCTCTCGGTGCCCGTGCCGCGCGACGGCGCCCACCGCGTCCGCTTCCAGGGCCGCATCAGCGCCAGCAAGACGCTGCGTCCCGGGCGCTACCGGGTCGTCGTCACCGGGCAGGCGGGTGGCGCCACCTCGGCCGCCGCCACCGCGGGCTTCACCGTCCGCGGCCGCTGACCCGCATCGGTCAGACCGCCGCGAGCACGTCACCGAGCTCGCGGCGGCCGCCGATGCCCAGCTTCGTGTAGACCCGCCCGAGGTGGTTCTCGACCGTCTTGGGCGTGACGAACAGCTCGACCGCGATGTCGCGGTTGGACCGGCCGGCGGCGGCCAGCTCGGCCACGCGGCGCTCGCTGGCGGTCAGCGCGTCGGCCCCGGAGAACGCCAGTCGGCGTGGCCGGTCGCCCAGCGCGGCCAGGCTGTCCAGCGCGCGCGTGTGCAGCACGTGCGCGCCCAGCGTCTGCGCCAGCTCCGCCGCGCGCTCCAACGGAACGTGGGCCGCGCGTCGCTGGCGGTCCACGCGCAGCGCCTCGCCCTGATCGCACAGCGCCGCGGCGAGCTCCAGGCGCGCGGGCGACGCCTCGAGCGCGGCCACCGCGTCCTCCAGCAGCGCCAGCCGCTGCGCCTCGTCGACCCGCGCCGCCAGGCGCAGCGCGGCCCCGATGTCGCTCAGCGCACCCCAGCGACGCGCCCGGGCCAGCTGCTCGGCGGCCAGCTCGCGGGCGGTGGCGAGGTCGTCCAGGCGCAGCGCCGCGATGGCCGCGGGCACCCGCCAGGCGATCGCCGGGTTGTCGCCGCTGGCCGCCTCGGCGGCGCCGGCCGCGCGCGCCTCGCGCAACGCCGTGCGCGGGTCGTCGCGGGCCAGGGCCAGCGCGGCGCGCGCGCCGCCGATGCGCGACACCGTCACGACCGGCGTGGACGCGGCCACGTCCTGATCCCAGCGCGCCAGCACCTCGGCGGCCACGTCGAGCTGCCCGCGCTCGATGCTGGCCAGCGCGTGGAAGCGCGTGCAGACGGCGCGCAGCCCGGCGGCGAACGCGCTGGGATCGTCGAACGCCAGCGCCTCCAGCGCGCTGGCGGCCCGGCTCTCGCAGGTGGCCACGTCCCCGGTGCGCCACGCAGCGAGCATCTCGATGCAGGCGACGGCGCCGAAGTCCCGGGGCGCGCCGCGGGGCAGCAGCTTGGCGTGCGCCTGGTCCAGCTCGCGGTCCACCAGGTCCAGGCCGTCGGCGAAGACGGTCGCGTGCATCGCGTGGCCCCACACCAGCACGTCGCCGCCCGAGCGCAGGAACGCCCCGTCCCCCAGGGCCCGCCGGGCCAGCTCGACCACGCCCGCGGCATCGACCGCCGCGCCGAAGTGCCACTGGGCGCTCAGCGCCAGGAGCATGCGCTCGTGCGCGTTGGCGCCCGGGCGGTCGGCGAAGACGGCCAGGCGCCGCCCCGAGCGCTCCCGCTCGGCCGGCAGATAGGTGGAGATGCCGGCCAGGTGGGCCTCCAGCACCAGTCGCGCGGGCTCCGCCTGGGCCCACGGCTCGTCCAGAGCGCTGCGCAGCCCTGTGACCGCCGCGGCCGCCCCGTCGATCTCCAGGGTCGCGTCGGCCACCAGCGCCGCGCGCTCGGCGCGCGGCTCGGCCTCGGTCGTGGCCTGCAGCGCCTCGTGCAGCAGCGTGCGCGCCTCGGCCGGGCGACCGTCACGCAGGAGGGCCTCGCCGAGCGAGGCGGCCAGCACGTCGTCGCCGGGAGCCTGATCCAGCGCGCGCATCAGGTAGCGCGCGGCAGTGGCCGCGTCGCCGTCGACCAGCAGCGACCGCGCGGCCGTGTGCAGGATCCGCGGGGCGTCGGCCAGCGTGCCTGCCGTGGCGTCGACGAGATGCGCGGCCACACGGCTGGCGGTCGCCCCGCGCGCGTGCAGGTCCAGCGCGGCGGCGGCGTGCAGCGCGCCGCGCTGGTGGGCGGGGAGCTCGCCGAGGATCGCCTCGCGGATCACCGGGTGCACGAACTCCAGTCCGCTGGCCTCGGGCCGGACGATGTGCGCCTGGCGCAGCTCGCCGGCGGCTGCCGCGACGGTCGCCTCGTCGAGCTGGGCCATCGCCCCGGCGGCGCCGACGTCGGAGTGCGCGCCGAGCACGGCCGCGGCGCCGGCCAGCGCCAGCGCGTCCGGCGAGAGCCGCACCAGCAGCGCGCGTGACACGGTCCGCGGGCCGAGCTCGCGAACCGACCGGGCGGCGCCGGCGTTGGCCACCGAGCCGCCGGTGGCCGTCAGCTCCTCCATCAGCTGGCCGGCCAGGAACGGGTTGCCGCCGCTGGCGGAGTGCAGCGCGGCGACGACCTCGGAGGCCGGCGTGACGCCCTCGTGCTGGCCGACGATCACCGCCAGCGCGGCGGGTGACAGCGGCTGGGGCAGCAGGCGCTCTCCGGCGCGGCCGGCGGCGATGTCGGCCAGCGGGCCGGCGTCGGCGTTCGGCGGGCGGGTGGCCACCACGAGCGCGATGGGCAGGTCGCTGATGCGCCGGGCCAGATAGGCGATGAAGCGCAGCGACGCGCCGTCGGCCCATTGGGCGTCGTCGACGGTGATCAGCAGCGGGCGGTCGGCGGCCAGGTCCGCGGCCACCCACCACAGCGCGTGCAGCGTGCGGGCCAGCTCGGCCTCGTCGGTGTCGGGCGCGCGATCCAGCGCGGCCAGGGCGGCACCCGCGGGCCCGTCGAGGATCGCCGCCCGCGTGTCACCGGAGTAGCGCAGGATCGAGCGCTCCACCAGCTGGCGGACCACGCCCCAGGGCACCGAGCGCTCGGGCTCGTCGCCGACCGCGCGCAGGCGGCCGAACCCGTCCGCCTTGGCCAGCGCGCGCACGTGCTCGACCAGGACCGTCTTGCCGATGCCCGGCGGCCCCTCGATCACGACGAGCGTGCCCAGCCCTCCCGCGGCGGAGGCCAGCGCCTCGCCCAGCCGGGTCAGCTCCCGCTCCCGCTCGAGCGTCGTGCCGTCCATGTGCGCGCAAGCATGCCATGCCGAGAAGCGGTGTCTCGCGCCGATCTGAGGGATTCCCCCTCATGCGGCCGGTGGTGCCCCAGGCCAGCCTGGTGCCATGAACCAGCGATTCCTCGTTCCACTGGTCAGCGCAGCCGTCGCCCTGACCCTCACATCGACGGCGCTGGCGGCGCCGGAGACGGCGCTCGTCAGCCGCACGCCGACCGGCATCCCCGCGGGCGACGTCTCGACGATGGCGACGTCGTCGGCCGACGGGCGGTTCGTCGCCTTCACGTCGCACGCCGACGGCCTCAGCGACGTCGACGACGACTCGGTGGCCAACGTGTACCTGCGCGACCGGGCGACCGGCACCGTGCAGCTGGTGTCGCGCAACGGCGCCACCGCGGCCAACGACGCGTCGCTGTTCCCCGACGTCTCCGACGACGGACGCTACGTCGCGTTCGTCTCGCTGGCCACCAACCTGTCGCCGGCCGACGCCAACGGCGGGAACGCCGACGTGTTCGTCTACGACGCCCAGACCGGGACGACGGAGCTGGTCAGCCGCGCCGACGGCGTCAACGGGGCTGGCGGCCTGGACATGTCCAGCGCGCCGTCGATCTCCGCCGACGGCAGCCGCGTCGCCTTCACCTCGGAGTCCAACAACCTCGTGGCCGGCGACAACGACGCGTTCTCCAACGTCTACGTGCGCGACATCCCCGCCGGGCAGACGATCCACGTCAGCCGCGGCGCCGCCCCCGCCGATGCGGACTCCTCCGACCCGGCGATCTCGGGCAACGGCCTGGTCGTCGCGTTCGCCTCCCACGCGAGCCTGACCGGCGACAACACGGCGGCCCAGGACGTCTTCGCCCGCAGCCTGGCCACCAACACGACCCAGCTGGTCAGCCGGGCCACCGGCCCGGGAGGCGCCGCGGGCAACAGCGCCTCCGACGATCCGTCGATCTCGGTCGACGGCCGCTTCATCGCCTTCGACACCAACGCCGACAACCTGGTCGACGACGACGTCGACGCGGTCAGCCGCCGCGTCCTGCGCCGCGACCGCCTGACCCAGACGACGATCCTGATCAGCCGCGCAACCGGCGCCAACGGCGCCGCCAACGCCGAGCTCGCGTCGGACGCCTCGATCTCGGCCAGCGGCGGCAGCGTGCTGTTCCTGTCCACCGCGCCGTTGGTGCCCGACGCACCGGCGGCCACCATCAAGGCCTACGTGCGCCAGATCGTCGGCAGCACGACGACGCTGGTCAGCCGTGCCTCCGGCGATGCGGGCGCGCCGGCCGAGGACGACGTCAACTACGCCGACCTCTCCGCCGACGGCCAGACGGCCGTGTTCGACTCTGAGTCGCTCAACCTGACCGCGGAGATCCACATCCCCGGACAGGTGTTCGCCCGGGGCCCGGCCATCGCGCCGATCCAGCCGCCGTCGGGTGGCGGCGGAGGCGGCGGAGGCGGCGCCGTCCAGCCGGTGGGCGAGCCGCCGGCCGCGACGGAGGCCGGGCCGCCGGTCACACCCACGCCGGGCACCGCCTCGACGACCGGACCCACGCCCCGCACCGTGGCGCCCAAGGTCGGCCTGCGGCTGCTGTCGGTCGGCTCCCGCAGCGCGCGGGTGCGGATCGCCTGCCCGACGCGCCCCGGCGCGACCTGCCGGGGCACGCTGACGCTGCGGTCGCTGGGCTCGGCCCGCTTCACCGTCGGCGCCGGGAAGGCCCGCGTCGTGCCGGTGGCGCTGACGCGCACGGCGCGCGCCGCGGTGGCCCGCGGCCACGGCCGCACGGCTCGCGCCACCGCGATCGTCCGGGTGCGCGCGGCGGACTCCGCGACGCGCACCCAGAAGCAGCGGCTGCGCGGGCGCTACGTGCGGAAGTAGTGACCCTGGTCGAGGTCCTCGATCAGCCCCGGCTGCGTCGGCGCCCACCCCATCCGCTCGCGGGTGAGGGTGCTGGACGCCGGCGCGTCGGCGGCCAGGAAGCGGCCCAGCCAGCCGAAGTGCTCGATCGCGTCGTCCGGCGCGATCGAGGCCACCCGCAGGTCCAGCTGGCGGCCGATCACCTCGGCGATGGTCCGCACGGGCACGCCTTCGTCGTCGGTGGCGTGCAGCGTGGACCCCGCGGGGGCCGACTCGACGGCCAGGCGGAACAGCCGCGCGGCGTCGATGCGATGCACCGCGGGCCAGCGGTTGCTCCCGTCGCCGACGTACCCCGAGACGCCCTGGTCGCGGTCGATCCCGACGAGGACCGCGAGGAAGCCGTGGTCGCCGTCGCCGTGCACGGTGGGCGGCAGCCGGACGACGACCGACCGCACGCCGCGCTCGGCCAGCGCGACGGTGGCCTGGGCGGCGACGGCCCGCGGGTTGGCCGCGGTGTCGGGCGTGTCCTCCTCGGTGCCGACGCGGCCCGGCGCCAGGCCGAGCGTGCCGGAGGCGATCACCAGCGGGCGGTCGGAGCCCGCCAACGCGCCGCCGAGCGCCTCGATCGCCCGCAGGTCGGTCTGGGCGGCCGCGGCCATCTGGTTGAAGTCGTCGTGGACGAAGCCGAGGTGGATGACGCCGTCGGAGTCCGCTGCGCCGGCCCGCAGGCTGTCGAGGTCGTCCAGCGAGCCGCGCAGGACGTCCGCGCCGGCGGCGGCGATGACCTGGGCCGCGGCGTCCGAACGGGCCAGCCCGGTGACCTGATGGCCGGCGGCGATGAGATCGGGAACGGTGGCGGAGCCGATCCAGCCGGATGCCCCGGTGACGAAGACGCGCATGCGATGACCTCCATTGGTCGCGCGATGTCAGTTTCTGTCATCACCGTAGCACGGGCATGTCAGTGACTGACATGAACTAGGATCGACCGATGGTCCGTTGGCAGCCCGACAGTCGCGAGCGTCTCGCCCAGGCCGCCCTGGAGCTCTACGGCGAGCGCGGGTTCGAGAACACCACCGTGGCCGAGATCGCCGCGCGGGCCGGGCTGACCGAGCGCACGTTCTTTCGCCACTTCGCCGACAAGCGCGAGGTGCTGTTCGCCGGCTCCGGTGTCCTGCAGGAGCTGCTGGTCACCACCGTCGCGCAGGCGCCCGCCTCGGCCACCCCGCTGGACGCGGTGGCCGCCGCGCTGGAGGCCGCCGGCGCGGTGCTCCAGCAGCGCCGCGCCTACTCGCGGGAGCGCAGCCGGGTGATCGCCGCCAGCGCCGAGCTGCGCGAGCGCGAGCTGATCAAGCTCGCCGCGCTGGTCGGCGCGCTGACCGAGGCGCTGCACGCGCGCGGCGTCGGCGACCCGGCCGCCGGTCTGGCCGCCGAGGCGGGCGCGGCGGTCTTCCGCATCGCCGTCGAGCGCTGGGCCGGCGACGGCGCGCAGGACGACCTGCCGCAGATCATCCGCGAGTCGCTGGCCGCGCTGAAGAGCGTCGCCGCCGGCGAGTGAGGTTCAGGCCGCGCCGTAGGGCGGGACGTCGCGCATCAGGCCGGAGCGCGGGTCGTCCGCCGTGGGCGGCTTGGGCCGCTGCTCCTGCTCGGCGACGAGCTCGCGCGGCTCACGCACGGCGGCCCACGTCCCATCCTCGCCCAGGCGCATGGTCACCTTCGGCGTGGTGCCGTCCGGGGACGGCGGCCCACCGGCTTCGGTTCGGGGTGCACGTTCGTAGCGAGCCATGACCCCAACGTAGCTCAGGCGCGGGGCCCGCGTGCCGCCTGGATGGCCGACAGGATGGCCAGCACGGCGAACAGGATCCCGAAGATCGTCGATCCGCTGATGAAGAAGAGCACGGCGGCGACCGTGAAGCCGCCGGCGGCGATCCAGTTGAGCGTCGTCTTGTTCATCGGGGCCAGTCTGACGGACTCGCGCCCAGCGCGCGTTCCATGTCGTCGGCCAGCGCCGGCTGGTGGTACGGGCCCGGACGGCGCAGCGCCTCCAGCACCTGGCGCTGGGATTGCGGGTCCTTGTCCTGGCTCATCTTGACCTTGCAGACGAAGCGGTCGATGGGCAGACGGATGCCCACGGTGCCCGGTGAGAGCCGCGCGGCGACGTCGTCCTCGAGCCACACGGGGTGCTCGACGCGCTGCTCGAAGTGGGCGACCAGCCGGCGCAGGACCGCGACGTTCTCGTCGGCCTCCAGCACCTGGGGCACGCCGTAGCAGTGCGCCACGCTGAAGTTCCACGTCGGCGCGCGCGTGCCCAGCTCGCTGTACCAACTGGGCGAGATGTAGCCGTGCGGCCCGGCGACGATCAGCAGGACCTCCGCGCCGGGGAAGCCGTGGATGCGCTCGTCCGGTCGGCCCACGTGGGTCACCACGGCGAGCCCGTCGCGCGCCTCGTCGAGCAGCACCGGGTAGTGCGAGGCCACGATCCCCTCCGGGCCGGTGCTGACGATCGTCGCCCAGGGGTTCTCGGCGATCAGCGTGCGGACGACGTCCTCGTCGGTCTCCGCGTGCTTGGGGCTGTGACGCACGCTCGCATCATCCCGTGTCGGCCCGACGTCTACAGTTGCGGGCGGTGACCAAGATCCTGCTCACCGAGGTCGACGGCCTGCAGGCGGTCGACGTCATGCATCCGACGCTGAGCACCGTCGACGGCGCCGCCACGGTCGGCGAGCTGCGCGCGTACTTCGCGACCAGCTCCAGCCGGCGCCTGGCCGTGCTGGTCGACGGCGAGCGGTTCGTCGGCGCCATCGGGGTCGACGACCTGACCGATCTCACGGCCCCGGCGGACTCCCCCGCGCGGTCGATCGCCCAGCGCGAGCCGACGATCGGGCCGGACGCCTCCGCCGCCGACGCGCGCGACGCCGCGCTGGCCACCGACAGCCGCCGGCTCCCGGTGGTCGACGCCGACGGACGCCTGCGCGGCGTCGTGGCGATCGACAAGTACCTGGCCGGCTTCTGCGGCACCGAGCACCCGGAGTAGCGCCCGCGCCGGCTCACGGCGTCATGAGCGATAGGCCGACGCCGCAGGCGGGCACAGTCATGAGGCCATGGAATCGCCTGCGCCGAACACCACCACCTGGACCAGCGACGAGCTGCACGCGGTCGCCACGACCGACGAGCTCCAGATCGCGCCGCGCCGCCGCGACGGCACCCTGCGAAAGCCCCTGCCGATCTGGGCGGTGCGCGAAGGCGACGACGTGTTCGTGCGCGCCGCCTATGGACCGGACACGGGCTGGCACCGCGTGGCCCGGGCCAGCGGCGAGGGCCACGTCTCCGTGGGCGGGGTCGAGAAGGACGTGGTGATCGTCGCCGCCGACGACGCGGTCAACGACGCCGTCGACGCCGCCTATCGCGAGAAGTACCAGCGCTACGCGGCCCGGATCGTCGACAGCGTCACCAACGACCAGGCGCGCGCGTCCACGCTGCGCCTCATGCCCCGGGCGGGCTGACCTCGGCCACGTACGCCGCCAGCTGGGTGCGCGAGCGCAGGCCGAGCTTGCGGTAGATCGCGCTCAGGTGGTACTCGACGGTCTTGCGGCTGAGGAACAGCGCGGCCGCCACGTCGGGGTTGGAGCTGCCGCCGGCGACGAGCAACGCGATCTGCAGCTCGTGCGGCGTGAGCTCGTCCAGCGGGGCGTCGCCGGCCTCCGCCGCCGCGCCCGAGCCGACCTCGAGCTCGGCCCGGGCGCGCGCCTGCCAGGGCGCGGCGCCCAGACGCTCGAAGCGGGCCAACGCCTCGCTGAGCGGCGCGCGCGCGTCGCCCCGGCGGCGCTCCCGGCGCAACCGCTCGCCGATCGCCAGCTGGGTGCGGGCCAGCTCGAAGGGCATGTCGACGCGCGCGTGTGCGGCCAGCGCGTCGGCGGCGTGTCCGTCGACCGCGTCGGCCGGGGCCAGCAGCACCCGCCCGCGCGCGGCCACGGCGGCGGCCCACGCGCCACCGGTGCGCCGCGCCTGCGCGTCCAGGCGGGCCAGCGCCGCCTGCGCGTCCTCGCGGCGACCCGCGCGGGCCAGCGCCTCGATGTGATCGCCGGCGAACAGCGTCAGGGCCGGCTCACCGTGGTCGTAGCGCGCGGCGATCTCGGCGGCCCGGTCCAGCACCACCGCGGCCTCGCCGGGGCGCCCGTCGGTCAGCTCGGCGAACCCGAGGGCGGCCAGGGAGTGCACGACCGTCGCGTCGCCGGCGGCGGCCTCCCCCACCGCCACCCCCTCCCGCGCGTGCTCGCGCGCCCGCTCGAGGCGACCGCGGCCCGCCTCGGCGCGCACGAGCGCCGGCAGCGCGACCGCGAGCATCCCGTCCTGGCCGGTGTCGCGCGCCAGCTGCACCGCCTCCTGGGCGTCGGACAGCGCGGCCGGCCAACGGCCGCGCCGCCAGCGCAGCTGCGAGCGCACGGCCAGCGCGTAGGGCAGCCGGCCCGCGGCGCTCGCCGCTCGGGCCCGATCGATGAGCACGTCCAGCGGCCGCTCGGCCCGGTCGAAGCGCTCGATCCACATCGAGGCCATCGCCCCCATGCCGATCACCTCGGCGATCGGCGACAGCGGGTCGGGATCCAGCAGCAGCGGCGCCGCCCGGGCGATCAACGCGTCGCCGTCGGCCGCCCGGCCCAGCGCGACGAGCGCCTCGCCGCTGACCAGCGTGGCCACCAGGTGCAGCTGCGGGCTGGCGTCGCGTGTCTGCTCGGCGGCCCGCGCCGCACTGTCCAGCAGCGCGTGCATGTCGCCGCCGAACATGTGGGTCATCGAGGCCTCCAGCAGCAGCTGCGCCGCACCATCCTGGTCGCCGGCGGCGCTGGCCTGCGCGGCCAGCTGCTCGAGGATCGCCAGCGCGGTGGCGGGGTCGCCGCCGCGCATCAGCAGATGCGCGCGCAGATGCTGCGCCGCGGCCCGCACCTCCGCCGGCGCCTCGTCGGCTCCCGCGCGCTCGGCCAGCGCCAACGCGGCCGCGCCGTGGCCGGCGACGGCGAAGTCCTGGGTGGCCTCGACGCGCAGCCGCGCCGCCGCGGCCGGCTCGGGCGACAGCTCGGCGGCGCGGGCCAGGGTGCGCCCCGCCTCGACGTGCGCTCCGCGGGCACGCGCTGCCGCTCCGACCTCGGCCAGCAGCGCGGCCACCTCGGCGTCGGGGCCGCTGACCGCATGGGCCAGGTGCCAGGCGCGACGGCCGGCGTCGTCGGTCGTGGTGCCCAGCGCGCGATGCACCGCGCGGCGCGTCGACGACGGCTGTCGGTGGTAGGCGACCGAGGCCATCAGGGGATGGCGCAGCCGCAGGCCGCGCGCACCGGTGACCACGAGCCCGCGCGTCGCCAGGCGTTCGAGCACCGCATCGGCGGGCAGATCGAGCGCGGTCAGCGCCGGTTCGATCGGGTCGGCGCCGTTGCCCGACGCGGCCGCCACCACGCACAGCGCGACGGTCTCGTCCTCCGGCAGATCGGCCAGCTCGCGGGCGAACGCCTCGACCAGCCGGCCCTCGGCCGGCAAGGCCGCGCCGAGCGACTGCTCGCCCCGGCGCTGCCGCGTGCTGAGCGACTGCGGCAGCTCGCGCAGCGCCAACGGGTTGCCCGCGCTCATCAACAGGATCGCCTGGCGGACCGACGGGGCCAGCGGCGCGCCGTCGCCCAGCAGCGCGCGTGCGGCGGCGTCGTCCAGCGGGGCGAGCGGGATGTGCTCGATCCCCACGGCCGAGACCGAGGTGCCCTCCCCGGCGCGCGCGGCGAGCAGGATCCCCACGCCCGGACCGGCCGGGCGCCGGGCCGCGAACAGGACCGCCTCCAGCGAGTCCTCGTCCAGCCACTGGGCGTCGTCGACGGTGACCAGCACCGGCTGCTCCTCGGCGGCGGCGGCCAGGAGCGACGCGACGGCCAGGCGCAGCGCGAACGGGTCGAACGGCGCGGGCGCGGTCAGGGCCAGCGCCACCTCGAGCGCCCGGCGCTGGGAGTCGACCAGCTCGCCGCGGTGGCCGAGGACCGGCGCCAGCAGCCCGAGCAGGCCACCGAACGGCATCTCGATCTCCGACGCGTAGCCGCAGGCCTGCAGGCGGGCGACGGCACCGGCGGCCCCAGCGGCCTCCTCGAGCAGCGTCGTCTTGCCGATCCCCGCCGGCCCCTCCAGCAGCACGGAGAAGCCGGTTCCCTGCGTCAGATGGCTCGTCCGCTCGGCCAGCAGCCGGCGCTCCCGCTCGCGCCCATGGATCATGCGCCCGGCAGGCTAGTGCGCATGAGGGAACACCCGCGCGTCGGTTGCGGCGCGACGCGGGCGCGGCCAGACTGCGCGGCGTGCTGCTGGGCCGGGATGACGAGCTCGCGCTGTTGCGCGCGAGACTGGACGACGTGCGCGACGGGCGGGGCTTCGCGCTGCTGGTCGACGGCGAGCCGGGCATCGGCAAGACCGCGCTGCTGGGCGAGCTGGGCCGCGCCGCCGACGGCGTGGCGGTGCTGCGCGTGGACGGCGCGGAGTCCGAGACGCAGCTGCCGTTCGCGGCGCTGCGCAACCTGAGCGAGCCGCTGCTGCGCCTGCGCGACGAGCTCACGCCCGCGCAGGCGGCGGCCCTCTCGTCCGCCCTGGCCCTGTCGCCGCCCGCCGCCCATGATCGGTTCGCCGTGTTCGCGGCGCTGCTGGCGCTGCTGCGCCACTGCGACGACCCGGTCCTCGTGCTGGTCGACGACCTCCAGTGGGTCGACGACGCCTCGCGCCAGGCGATCCTCTACACCGCGCGGCGGGCCGCGGGCACGCAGGTCGGGTTCGTGCTCGCCGCGCGAGCGGGATCGATGCCCGATGCCGAGGGTCTGCAGCGGTTGACGCTCGGCGGCCTGGACGACCACGCCTCCGGCGCGCTCCTGCGCACGCACGCCGCCGGTCTGGATCCGGGGGTGGCCGCCCGGCTGGTGCGCAGCGCCGCAGGCAACCCGCTGGCCCTGCGCGAGCTGCCGCGCCTGATCAACGACGAGCAGCGCGCCGGTCGCCAGCCGCTCGGCATCGCGCCGCACCCGGGCGAGCAGATCGCCGCGGCGTTCGACCGCCAGCTCAGCGAGCTCAGCCGGGACGAACGCCGGGCGCTCGTCGTCGCAGCGGCCATGGACCGCGGACCCGCCGCCTGGCTGGCCGACGCGCTGGCGCAGCTGGACCTGGAGGAGCGCGCGCTGGACGCGGCCGAGCGGCGCGCCCTGCTCACGGTCGCCGAGGGCACGGTCCGCTTCGACCACGCGCTGCTGCGCGCCGCCGCCTATCACGCCGGCGACGGCGCCGAGCGGCGCAGCGCACATCGAGCGCTGGCCGCCACGACCGCCGATCCGCGCCGGCGGGCCTGGCACCTGGCCGCGTCCGTCGACGACGTCGATCCCGACGTCGCCGGCGCGTTGGCCGATGTCGCCGTCAGCGCCCGCGCCGTCGGCGGTCACGCCGAGGCCGCCGAGGCGTTCGCGCGGGCCGCCGAGCTCTCGCCGGCGGGCCGCCCGCGCGCCCGCCTGCAGCTCGAGGCCGCGCGTGAGCTGGCGGTCGTGGGCGCCGCCGAACGCGCGCTGGCGCTCGTCGATCGCGCGGCCGGCGCCCTGGACCCGACCGACGCCGCGCTGGCGCTCGGGCTGCGCGGGCACCTGCGCCTGCGCGGCGGGGATCCGGCCGGCGCGCAGCGGGTGCTGGACGCCGAGGCCGAGAAGCTCCTGGAGGCGGGCGACGCCGAGGCGGCCGCGCGCCTGCTGCTCGACGCGGTGGTCGCGCTGACGATGACCGGCGATCGCGTCCTGCTGGAACGCGCCGTCGGCCAGCTGCAGGTCGCGGCCGCCCAGGCGGGCGGCGTGATCGCGCTGCTCAGCGACGTGACGCTGGCCCAGTACGACGTGGCCCGGGGCGCGACGGCCGAGGGCCGCCGGCGGCTGGACGGCGTGATAGCCCAGCTGGCCGGCGTGGACCCGGTGGCCTTCGCCGAGCCGCTCGCCCTCACCGGGCAGTGCCTGTTGTGGCTGGCCGAGGCGGCCCGTGCGCACGCGCTGGCCGACGGGGTGGTGAGCGCGCTGGAGGGCGTCAGCGCGCTGGGCCGCCTGCCCTATCCCCTGTGCGTGCGCGCGCAGGCGGCGCTGTGGCGGGGCGACGTCGCCGCGGCGGTGGCCGACATCGCGACCGCGGCGCGCCTGGCTCGCGACACCGGCCAGGACACGATGCTCACGTTCATCCTGGCCATGCAGGCGCGGGTCACCGCGATCGCCGGCCAGACCGAGGAGGCCCGCGCGCTGGCCGCCCGCGCGCTGCAGCTGTGCGACCGCAGCGGCGCCCACGGGCACGCCGCCTACGCGCATGCGGCGCTCGGGCACGTCGAGCTGGTCGAGGGGCGACCGGAGGCCGCGATCGCCCCGCTGCAGCGCGCGCAGGCGCTGGCCGAGGCCGCCGGGTTCGCCAACCCCGCCCTCACCGCGTCCGCCGGCGACCTGGTCGACGCGCTGCTGGCCGCCGGCCGTGCGGACGAGGCGCGCGATCGCACCGACGCGCTCGTCGCGCTCGACGCCGACGGCTGGACCGGCGCGATCACCGCCCGCGCGGCGGTTGCCACCAGCACCGACGGCGACGCGCTGGCCGCCCTGCAGGCCGCCGCGCGGGCCGCGGCGGACGCGCTGGACGCGCCGCTGGAGGTCGCCCGGACCGAGCTGGCGGTCGGCCAGCAGGCCATCCGCCTGCGCCGCCGGGGCACCGCGCGGGTCGCGCTGGAGCGCGCGCAGGAGCTGTTCCATCGGCTCGGCGCGCGGGCCTGGGAGGCCCGCGCCCACGACCTGCTCGCCGCCCAGGGCGAGGTCCGCAGCGAGCTGGCCGAGCTGCCCGACGAGGAGCGCCGCCTGGCCGTCCTGGTCAGCCGCGGCATGACCAACGAGGAGATCGGGCGCACGATCTCCGTCAGCACCAAGACGGTCGAGCGACGCCTGAGCCTGCTCTACCGCAAGCTCGACATCGGCTCTCGCACCGCGCTGGCCCGGCTGGTCACGCAGTCGCGCGCGAACGGCTGAGCGCGCACGGGGGTTCCCTGATGTGCCGCGCGGTGGCGCCGTCCAGAGTCGCCGGCATGTTGCGCAAACTGCTCATCCCCCTGGCCGTGGCCGGCCTGCTCGCGACCGTCGCGGCCAGTCCCGCGGCGGCCGACGACCCGATCCTCGCGGTCGACATCATCGCCACCCACACCGTCGTGTGGGACTACGCCAGCTCGGGCTTCCCCGACGCCTGCAAGAGCTGGGCCCGCGGCTCGGGCACCCAGACCATCCGCATCCACTCGGCCAAGCGCGAGCGCGTCCGCCTGGAGAAGGTCCTCGGCAACACGCTGCTGACCGGCACGGGCAGCCGCCCCACGTTCGAGGGCACGATCAGCCGGATCGGGAAGTGGAAGGACAACGCGGTGCCGTTGACGTCGGCCTGCACCCCGTGCGGTCCGTCGAGCGAGTTCGGGCCCTGCGACCCCAACCCGCAGCCGCCCAAGACGCCGTCGTTCGACTGCAACACGCGCGACCTGCGCAACCCGATCGCGGTCGTCTCCTACGCCAAGGGCAAGGGCATCCCGTCGATCGACAAGGGCCTGACCGTCCGCGCCTGGCTGGGGTCCGACGACGGGAAGTTCGCCAACTGCCCACCGGAGATCAAGGCCGGCAGCAGCGCGGCCCGGCTGCGCAACCCGCTGCCCGATTGGGCGGACCTGCCCAAGGCCGACCTCACGCGGCTGACCAAGCTCGGCGTCGGCGACTCGGTCACGGGCGAGGTGCGCGTGCAGCGCACGGTCGTCGACCGCGACGGCAAGACGACCACCGGCGGCAACTGCATCCAGCTGCCCGACGACGTGGCCGGCTACAGCGAGTGCGCGGTCACCGAGTACGCCGTGACGTTCACGCGGATGAGCTGACGCGGACGCGGTCGGTCAGGTGCAGGGGCGCAGGAACGGCGCGTCCTCCTGGCCGGCCGCGACCAGGTCCAGCGAGCTGCGCAGCGCGGTCGGCTCGATGCGCGCACCGGGTCCGAACGGGTGGTCCAGGGTGGTCAGCACGCCAACCACGACGCTGAGCATCAGCACGACACAGGCCAGGCCGGCGATCGACGTCTCGCGTTTGGCCACCAGATCGCTGCCTATCAGGAAGAGCAGGACGGTCGCCCCGAGGTAGATCAGCACCCATAGGACGATCGGTATCGACGGCTTGGACAGAAACAGCAGCTGTTGTCGTGCGGCGTTGGCCTCGCTCAGCTTCGACAGCGCCGCGGCGGTGGCCGAGCCCTGAGGCAACGCGCGGATGGCGTTCTGCACCTGGTCCCTGGCCTGCCGCGTGTCGACCGCTTCGACGCCGCTGCCCTCCTCCATCTGGCGCCAATCACCGTCGATGACGGTCCGGGTGTAGCAGACGAGCTCGTGCTGAACCGGCACGGCCTGCGCGGGTGGGAGCCCGCTGAGCGCGTCCAGCGCTGACACGATCGTGGTCGCTTCGGTCTGCGCCTCGGTGCGCGCCGTCGTGTAGTGGTTGGTGGCGAACACCACGAGCAGCCCGAGGAGCAGCCCGAACGCGGAGGCGATGAAGCCCAGCGCCGCGCCGAACTCGCCGCTCTTGGGCTCCGTGCGCATCTTGCGATGCCAGCGGGCGACGAGCAGGCCCGCGGTGATCGCGACCCACAGGATGAGGAGGTGCACCACGATCGCGCCCATGCCGCGGCGACCCTACTGACTGATCGCCCCCCGCAGCGCATGGAGCGCGTCGTTGTAGATCTCCGAGAAGGTCGGAAACGGCTGGATCGTGTCGGCCAGCACGTCGAGCGGGACCGCCGCCCGGATGGCCAGCGTGGCCTGCTGCAGCCACTCCCCCGCCTCCGGGCCGAGCGCGTAGGCGCCGGTCAGCCGCTGCCCGTCGCTGAGCAGCGTGAGGAAGCCGTTGGAGTCGGCGTAGGCGCGCGTGTACGTCTCCATCTTGGCGATCTGGGCCAGCATGCCGGTGCCCTGGAACGGCGCCTCGGTGGCGCCCACCGCACCCGCCTGCGGATCGGTGTAGACCACCCGGGGAACCGCATCGAAGTTCGCTTTGCGCGGCCGCCCCAGGATGTTGTCGGCCACGACGTCCCCGGCGTACTTGCCGACGTGGGTCAGCGGCCAGATCCCGGTGACGTCGCCGATCGCCCACAGCCCGTCGGCCACGCGCATGTGGTCGTCCACGGGCACCCCGTGTGGATCGGCCTCCACGCCGACCGTCTCCAGGCCGAGATCGTGCACGCGCGGGTGGCGCCCGGTGGCCACCAGGAGCCGGTCGCCGCGCAGCTCGCGTCCGTCGTCGAGGGCCAGCACGAACTCCCCGTCGGCCTTGCTCACCCCGGTGGCGTGGCGACCCAGCTCGAGCTCGATCCCGTCGCCGCGCAGCGCGTCGGCCAGCGCCACGCCCAGCGCGGAGGCCTCCCGGGCCAGCAGGTGATCGGCGCCTTCCACGAGCGCGACCTCGCCGCCCAAGCGGCGGACCGCCTGCGCCATCTCGACGCCCACGGCGCCGCCGCCGAGGACGAGCAGACGGCGGGGGATCTCCCGCATGCCCGTGACCTCGCGGTTCGTCCACACGCCGTCGAGGTCGGCCAGGCCCGGGATCGGCGGGAACGACGGGTCCGCGCCCGCGGCCAGCACGATGTGCGCCGCGCTGTGGGGGACGCCGTCGACCTCGACGACGCCCGGCCCGGCCAGCCGACCGGTGCCGCGCAGCAGACCGATCCCGGCGCCCTCCAGCCAGCCGGCGGCGCCCTGGTCGGAGTAGTCGCTGACCATGAAGTCGCGCCAGGCCAGCGCCGCCGCCACGTCGACCTGGGCCTCGGCCGCGGCCTCGCGGGCCCCGTGGACGGCCTCGCCCGGGCGCAGCAGCGTCTTGGACGGGATGCAGGCGTAGTAGGAGCACTCGCCCCCGACCAGCTCGCGCTCGACGACGGCGACCCGCAGCCCGCTGGCCGCCAGCGCCGCCGCGCAGTGCTCGCCCGGGGAGCCGGCGCCCAGCACGATCACATCGAAGTCGTGGGACACGCGCCTACGCCCCGGCCTGCTCGTCGACCATGAACTGGGCGTACCAGATCGGCCACTCGGCGTCGGCCACGCCGGTCTGCGCCTCGTGGACGCCGTGCGCCGCGGCCGCCCGCTCCAGCGCGCCCTTGAGGTCCTCGACCGACGCATAGGTGGTCGGCGTGGGCGCGACGCGCCCGGGCAGGCGCTCGGTCACCTCCTGGAGGATCCAGCCGTTGCCGTCCGGGTCCGAGAAGGAGGCGAACGAGCCGTAGGTGCCGTGGTCGGGTGCCGGGCCGGGAACCCGATCCGTGGTTCCGGCGTGGTGGAAGATGCCGCCCGCATCGTGGAAGACCTCCGCAACGTCGGCGCCGCGGGCGTTGAGGTCCGCGCGCGCGGCCTCGATGTCGCTGACCACGAGCTGCAGTCCCTCGATCGAGCCGGGCGTCGCGTTGGTCAGGCCGGTGCCGAAGATGATCGAGGCGTCCGAGCCGGTCGGCGTGAACTGCACCACGCGGAAGCTGTCGCTGGTGGCGAAGTCGGCATCCTCCCGCCAGCCGAGCCCCGCGTAGAACGCCTTGGCCCGATCGACGTCGGAGACAGGCAGGACCACGACCTCGAGCCGCGTGGTCACCGGCGCGGTGCTGCTCATCGTTCTGCCCTCCATCGGGGTGAGCGCTGCTGACCGCGACCTTATTGCGGGAACGACGGCGCAGCAATCCGTAGGCTCCGCGCATGCCGCTCCATCCCGAGGCACAGGCGCTGCTCGACGTGTCCGCGTCGATGGGCCTGCCGCCGCTCTACGAGCTGACGCCGCAAGAGGCCCGCGCACAGGTGGCCACCAACAACGCGCTGCTCCCGCGCGGGCCGGAGGTGGCCCGCGTGCAGGACATCCGCATCCCGGTGCGCGACGGCGAGATCGGCGCCCGCACCTACGCGCCGGCCGACGATGCGGGCGACACGGTGATCGTCTTCCTGCACGGCGGCGGGTGGGTCATCTGCAACCTCGACACCCACGACGCGACCTGCCGGCTGCTGGCCAACGCGGCGGGCGCCACGGTCGTCTCCGTCGAGTACCGCCTGGCGCCCGAGCATCGCTTCCCCGGGCCGCTGGACGACTGCTTCGACGCGATCACCTGGATCGCCGCGCAGCACCCCGACCGACGGCTCGTGGTGGGCGGCGACAGCGCCGGCGGGAACCTCACCGCGGCCTGCGCGATCCGCGCTCGCGACGCCGGCGGCCCGGCCATCGCCCACCAGATCCTGGTCTATCCCGCCACCGACTTCAGCACCCGGCGGCCCTCCTACGACGAGCACGGCGAGGCGCCGACCAGCTTCCTGACCGAGCGCGAGATGGTGTGGTTCCGCGACCACTACCTGGACCCCGAGGACTACGCCAACCCCGAGGCCTCGCCGCTGCTGGCCGACGACCTGTCCGGTCTGCCGCCCGCGTCGGTGGTCATCGCCGAGTTCGACCCGCTGCGCGACGAGGGCCTGGCCTACGCCGAGCGCCTGCGCGAGGCCGGCGTGCCCGTCTCGCTGCACGTCTACGACGACCAGACGCACGCCTTCTTCACGTTCCCGCAGCTGATCAGCGGCGGCGTGGCGGCGATCGAGGCGGTCGCGGCGGACCTGCGCGTGCCCGCGTAGCCTTCGCCCGCGTGCCGTCGGAGGGCAAGCGTGTCTCCTGGGTCGAGCTCTATCTCGACCTGATCGTCGTGCTGGCCGTCGGCCAGCTCTCGCATCTGCTCGTCGCGCACCCCACCTCCCATGAGGTGTGGATCGCGCTCGGCCTGTTCGTCGTCATCTGGTGGACGTGGATCGGCTTCGCCGTCCTCTACAACCGTCGCGGCGACGAGGAGCCGCTGTCGCGCCTGATCTTCCTGGCCGGCAGCGTCCCGATGGGCGTCGCCGCGGTGGCCATCGAGCCGGCGTCGGTCGGCGACAGCGCGATGTTCGCGGCGAGCATGGCCGTGGTCCGGATCGTCCTGGCCGTCGCGCACGCCGGCGGCGGCGGTCTGCGCGACGCGCTCAACCAGCGCATCACGAAGGCCTACGCGCTGTCGGCCGCGGTGTTCGCGGTGTCGATCGCGGTGCCCGGTCCCGGCCGCTACGTGCTGTGGGGCCTGGCCGTGGCCGGCGAGTCGGGCGGCCTGCTGACCGAAGAGCGCGACAAGCGCCGCCGGGCCCGCAATCGTCGCGACCTGGAGGCGATGGCGCCGACGAACCCCGACGAGGCGATCGACGCCCACCATTTCGCCGAGCGCTTCGGCCTGTTCATCATCATCCTGCTCGGCGAGGTGGTCGTCGAGGCGGGGCAGGCCTCCGTCGACGGCCACGTGGCCAGCGCGGACGGCTGGGGCGCCCTGATCGCGGCGATGATCCTCGCCGCCGCGCTGTGGTGGCTGTACTTCGACGCGGCCGCGGAGATCAACCTCAAGGTGCTGGAGCTGTCGGGCGGCTCCCCGGCGATCGCCCGCGGCCTGTTCGCCATCGGCCACATGCTGCCCACGTTCGCGCTCCTGCTCGTGGCCGCCGGCGTCGGGCTGCTGCTCGAGCACGACACGCCGACCGCCGGCTACTGGCTGGCCTGCGTCGGGGTGGGCGTCTACTTCGTGGGCACGCGCGTGGTGTTCGCCGCGGTGACCCGCTGGGGCCGGTTGGGCCGCTCGCTGATCGTGATCGCCACGTTCTGGCTGGGCACGCTGCACCACGTCCTGTCGCCGCACGCGTACCTGTGGGTGCTGGCCGCCTGGGTCGTCGTGTGGACCGCCACCGCGTCGTGGCGCACCCACCACATGGACCTCGACGCGCTCGCCGCGGGGCGCGAACGGCGCGAGTCGGGCTAGATCCAGCCGGCCAGGCCGAACGCGACGCCCAGGACCACGTCGACGGCGGCGATCGTGCCCACCACGCGCAGCTGCCGGCGATGGTCGGTGCCCATGTCGTAGACCCAGGCGGCGACGGCGAAGAACGTCATGTAGCCGAACACCAGGATCAGCGGGATGAAGGGCACGTTCCACCACCAGTAGTGCCAGTGGAAGTAGCCCGTCTCGTGCAGCAGGATCTCGACGATCACGCAGAACAGCGCGTAGGCGAACACGAGCACCCAGCGGTTGGGCAGGCCGAGGATGCGCAGGTGGCGATCGGCCGGCAGCCCCTTGACGAACGTCACGCCGGAGATCAGGAACAGCAGGCTGATCTCGACGGTCAGGCCGATGAAGATCAGGTACGCCGTGTCGCCGGTGACCGTCCACAGCGCCGACGTGCCGCTGATGTGCAGGATCGCCGAGTTGACCATCTCGTTGAACCAGTCCATCAGCCAGAAGGCCAGGCCGGCCAGGACGATGTCCCAGCGCCGCCGCTCGACCTCGACGGTGTAGACGTAGACGCACAGGCCGAGCAGCGTGACGACGTACCACTTGAACTGGCTGGCGTCGCGCAGGAGCTCGAGCGCCTCGCGCGTGGCGTCGGTGTAGGCCGCGAACATCGCCGCGGGAAGCTAGTGCAGGAGCGCCTTGGTCACGACCTGCGCCGCCTGCCCGGGGCCGAACGTCGGCGGCTGCGGGCGCGGCTCGCCGGTGCCCAGGCGCACGACGACGGTGCCCGAGCCGGGATCGACCTGGACGATCTGGTTACCCAGGCCCAGCGCCCAGAACAGGTCGGCGGGCGCATCGGGCACGAGGCGGCCGTGCACGGCCTGCGGCGACTGCGCCTCGGCGACGCTGGTGGCCACGAGCGGGTTGGCGGCGATCACGCCCTCCCGGTTGAGCCACCACAGGTAGCCGTAGGCGGCGTTCAGCGGCGTCGATGGGCGCCCGGTGGCCTGACGCACCCAGGCCGCCGAGACGATCCGGCGCGCGCCCCAGCGCCCACGGTCGAGCATCAGCGTGCCGAAGCGGGCCATGTCGCGACAGGTCGAGTGCGCCCCGAAGAACAGCTGCGCGTGGCCGGTGCTGTCGCGGCTGAGGGTGGTGTCGCGCATGCCCAGCGGGCCGAACAGCCGCCGCTGCGCGAACGTCACGACGTCCTGGCCGGTGGCGCCCTGCAGCACGGCCTGGAGCGTCTGGATGGCCGCGTTGTTGTACACCCACACCTGGCCAGGAGCGCTCGTCTGCTGCAGGCCGATGGCGAACGCGGTGCGGTCCGGCGCGACGATCAGGTCGCGGTAGTCCAGCGCCAGGCTCCATTGGCGACCGGAGTCGTTGCTGAGCAGGTCGCGCACGGTCACCGCCGCCGCCGACGTACCGCGCCACTGCGGGATCCAGATCGACGCGGGGTCGTCGAGCCGCAGCGCGCCGTCGTCGACCGCGATGCCGACCAGCGTGCTGGTGATCGACTTGGTGGCCGAGAAGATCTCCTGGGTCGAGGCCGGCGTCGTGCCCCGGAACTGCCACTCCCCGACGAGCCGCCCGCGCCGGGTCACGACGAGGCAGTTGGACTTCCCGGCCTCCGCCTCGCCCGCGATGCGCGACAGCTCGGCGGCGTCGAGTCCCGCCGCCCGCGCGGTCTGGCGCGGCCATTGGTCGCCCGGCACCGTGGCCGCGGACGCGTCGGCGGCGATGCCGAGCGCCAGCGCCAGCGCGACCAGCAGCGCTCTCACCGCCCCGCCGCCCACCCAGCCGCCACATCGCCTACCAGCAGCTTCAGCAGCACGTGGCGCAGCTCCGCGTGCAGATCCATGAGCGTGGCGATGCGCCCCGCGCGCACCTCTGCGCCGACCAGCTCGGTGACCACGAACAGCGCCGCGCGGACCTCGACGTCGCGCAGCGGCGGAGCCTGCGGGAAGACGACCCGCGCCTGCTCGGCCATCGAGCGGTACAGCGCCGCGAAGCGGTCGTACTGGCGGTCGCGTTCCTCCAGCGCGCGCAGGCCGGCCGAGGGCAGCTCGACGAAGTACGAGCGGGCCATGCCCGGCCGGTCGACCCACCAGCGCAGGTAGGTCGAGACGCCGTCGTCGAGGTCACGCAGGGCGTCCTCGGGCGTGGTGACGGGGCCGTCCTCCGCGGCCAGCGTGGTCAGCAGCTCGTCGCCGGTGCGCTCGCACAGGGCGATGAAGCAGTCGGCCTTGTCGCGGAACAGCGCGTAGAACGCGTTGGTGGAGACGCGCGCGGCCGCGGTCACCCGCGGCACGCTGGTGGCCTCGTAGCCGCGTTCGGCCACGAGCTGTTCCATCGCGGTCAGCAGTCGCGCGCGCTGGGACGCGCGCACCTCCTCCGGCGGCAGCTTGTGGCGCCCGCGCTTGAGCGTCTGCGGCGTCGCGGTCTCCCCCATCAACGGGACCGTAGCACGAATTTGACATTTGAATTTGCGTCCGTATTTAATGACCGCCAAGGGTCCAGGCGGAGGAGAGACGATGCGAGGGATGTGGGCTGCGGTTGCGCTGGCCATGGCGACGATGGGCGGGTTGGCTGCGCCGGCGCTGGCCGCCGGCACGGTCGACGCCCAGCTGTCGGACGACTGCTTCTGGTTCGGACCGCGCGGCTTCGCCTACACCGACGGCGCGCACGCCGCCAACAACTATCCCGACGCCGACGCGACGTACTGGTTCGCGCGCTTCACGCTGCCCGCTGGGTCGCAGCTCGAGCTCAAGGGGCGCTTCCCGCACGCCCGCTACATGTCGCTCAGCTCCTACGTCGGCAAGGACCCGGCGGGGGCGCTGCTGGACGCAGCGATCACGCCGGACCGGGGCTCGCTGAACCCGTTCCGCCCGGGCGCGCGCCGTGATCGCCCCGACCGGGCCTACACCGTGTCGATCGTCGCCGCGCCCAAGCCCGCCACGCCGGCCCCCAACACGCTCTACACCGGCACCGACAGCGCGGACGTCGCGCTGGGCTACCGGGTGTACGTCAACGACCGCGGCACCGACGTGGCCGGCGACGGCGGTCTGCCCCAGCCCACGCTGGTGACCGCCGACGGCACGCGCATCACCGGCGCCGCCGCCTGCGCGGCGGTCAACCGGCCCGACCACGAGGTGCAGACGTCGCCGCCGATGACGCTGGAGCAGTTCAACGCGCTGCTGACCACGCCCGGGCTGGACCCGGCCACCGCGCCCGCCTCCCCCACGCCCACGTTCCAGCGCTTCTTCAACGGGGCCTACAACTTCCTCGGCGACTTCCGCCCGCAGACGCGCACCACGCTGACCCCGCCCGACACCGGCGGCGCGTTCAGCAACGGCGACAGCCGCTACGTCTACACCTCGATCAACCGGCAGTTCGGCCCGGTGCTCGTGCTGCACGGCACGCTGCCCAGGACCCCCGACACGCGTGACGGCCAGCGCGTGATGGGCAGCGGCGACCTGCGCTACTGGTCGCTGTGCTCCAACAAGACGCCGGTCAGCGGACAGGCCGTGGACTGCGTGACCGACGACCAGGTCGCGCTGCGCGGCGCGCGGCGCTACACGATCGTGGTCAGCCGGCCCGAGGATCGCCCGGCCAACGCCACGTCGCGCTGCGGCGTCACCTGGCTGGACTGGGGGCGCCAGACCGAGTCGCCCGCCGATCCCGACTACGGGCTGCTGCTCCTGCGCAACATGGTCGCCGCGCCCGGGTTCGCGCAGGCCGCCCAGCGCGTCACGACGTACGGCACCGAGCGTCAGGTGATGGGCGACTACCTGCCCACCGCCTCGTACACGACGACCGCCGGCTTCCAGCGCGAGGGCTGCGCCACGGTCAAGCCCAAGCGACGCGGGAGCGCGCTGCGCGCCGACGCAGCGCAGACGGCCTACCGCGACGGCCTGGCCGCCTACACGCACGCGTTCCCGGTGCTCATGCACCGGCTGTCGCAGCGGACGTTCCCGCTCAACACGCTGGTCAGCATCAACGCGCTGTCCAAGCCCGCCGATCGGCTGATCGTCCTGCCCAACGTCGACACCGTCTACACGGTGGGCAAGCTCGATCTGCGCGACGGCCCGCTGGTCGTGCACGTGCCCGCGCATGGCGATCGCTACTTCGAGCTGCAGCTGATGGACGCCTACACGAACGTCTCCGGCTACATCGGCACGCGCACGACCGGCGTGGGCCCCGGCGACTACGTGATCGTCGGCCCCGGCAACGCGACCCCGCTGCCCGCGGGGATGCCGGTGCTGCACAGCCCGACCGCCGACGCGCTGCTGCTCGGCCGCACCCTGGTCAACTCCCCCACCGAGCTGCCCATGCTCAAGGGCTTCCTGGCCGGGTACACGCTCGGGCCCCTGGGCGGCGAGGCCAAGCCCAGCACCGTCCTGGACGCGCGGCCGACCGTGCCACCGCCGACCCTGCCCACCGGGCTGGCGTTCTTCGACCTGTTCGACCAGATCCTGGCCGAGGATCCGCCCACCGCGGCCGAGGCCCGGGCGCTGGCGCCGCTGGCCAGGTACGGCATCGGCCCCGGCCTGTCGGCCACCGGCGCGCCGTTGACGCCCGCGGTGCGGGCCGCCCTGGAACGCGCGGTGCGCGACGGCCGTGCCCACATCGAGGCGCTGGTGGCCAAGCGGCGCCAGGCGCAGGTCCGCCGCAACCAGGGCTGGTCGGCCTTCGACCCGCAGGTCGGCGCGTTCGGGACCGACTGGGACCTGCGGGCGATGACGGCGCTGATCGGCCTGTGGGCCAACACGCCCGACGAGGCCGTCTACCTGATCGCCGCCAACGACGCGCAGGGCCGCAAGCTCAGCGGGCGCCACCGCTATGCGCTGACCTTCCGCACGCCGCCGCCGGCCCGGGCGTTCTGGTCGCTGACCATGTACGACGCCGATCTGGGGCTGATCGACAACCCGATCGGGCGCCAGGCGCTCGGCGATCGCGACCTGGGCCGGGGACCGGTGACGATCCGCCTCCAGCACGACGCACCGTCGGGCCGCACCGCCAACTGGCTGCCCGCGCCGCGCGGCACGTTCGTCGTCTCGCTGCGGCTGTACGTGCCCGAGCGCGCCGCGCTGGACGGCCGCTGGCGCCCGCCGGGGATCCGCTGCCTGGACTGCCGCTAGCCCGCGCAGTCGCGGCGCACCTCGGCGGCCATCGCGGCCAGGCGGCGCTCGACCTCGGCCAACGGGGAGCCCGACGCGTTCAACGCGCCGATGAACAGCACGTGGTCGCCCACGGCCAGCCACAGGTTGGCCGCGTTGATCGCGCCGCTCTTGGTCAGGCCGTAGAAGCCGCGCGCGCCGGGCACGCGCTCCGAGGTGACCGACCGGGTCGGCCCGCGCTGCTTGCGCACGTTGCGCTCGCCCAGGGCGATCTCGTAGGCCACCTGCTTGCGCGCGTCCGCGGGCGACCGGACGCGCTCGACCCAGCTGGCCGCGGCGCGGCTCTTGCTCTTGGGGTTGGCGGGCGGCGCGAAGATCGAGATCGCGCCCGACCGGAAGCCGTGGCGGCGCAGGAGCGCGGCGGTGCGCTTGGGCGAGGAGTCCTGCTGGGCCTTGACCCAGGCGGCGGCGCCGGTGTGCAGGACGGGCGTGGCCGTCGGGGTCAGGCCGGCGACGTGCGTGGGCAGCAGCGCGGTGGGCGCCGGACAGGCGGTGGCGGCGAGGGCGGCGGCAAGAGCGAGCATCGGCGCAACCCTTCCACAGGCACCGGTAGCGTTGCGCGCCATGCTGCGCGCCGCCCTCCTCGCCATCGTCGTCGCCGCCGGGTTCGCGGCCGCCTCGGCCGACGCCAAGACCGTCTGGCTGTGCCGTCCCGGCCTGACCGACAACCCGTGTGAGGCCAGCCGCACCGCCACCGCGGTGGCCGCCGACGGGACCCAGACCGTCGAGCGCTTCCCGGCCCAGCGCCGGCGCAAGGTCGACTGCTTCTACGTCTACCCCACGGTCAGCCCGCAGACGACCCTGAACGCCGACCTGACGATCGACCCGGCGCTGCGCACCGTGGCGACGTTCCAGGCGTCGCGCTTCTCGACGATGTGCCGCGTGTTCGCACCGGTCTACCGCCAGGTGACGGTCGGCGGGCTGGGCGACCCGGGCCGGGCACGGACCACCGGGGTGCCGATCGCCTACGCCGACGTGCTGGCCGCCTGGCGCGACTACCTGGCCCACGACAACCACGGTCGCGGCGTCGTGCTGATCAGCCACTCCCAGGGCACGGGCATGCTCACGCGCCTGGTGGCCGAGGAGATCGACCCCAAGCCGGCGGTGCGCCGGCGGCTCGTGTCGGCGCTGCTGATCGGCGGCAACGTGCTGGTGCCGGCCGGACGCGACGTGGGCGGCAGCTTCCAGCACGTCCCGGCCTGCCGGTCGGTCGTGCAGATCGGCTGCGTCGTCGCCTACTCCTCGTTCTTGAACACGCCCCCGGATCCCAGCCTGTTCGGGCGCGGGATGCAGAGCGCGTTCCAGGCGATCTTCGGCACGCCCGCGCGCGGCAGCGACCTGCAGACGCTGTGCGTCAACCCGGCCGCACCCGCTGGCGGCGATGCGCCCCTGCAGCCGTTCTTCCACACCGAGCCCGACGCCGCGGTGGGCACGCCCTGGGTGACCTACCTGGGCCGCTACCGCGGAGCCTGCTCGGACGCGGGCGGCGCGCACGTCCTGCGGATCACCCCCACCGCGGACGACTCGCGCCCCGTCGTCGCCGAGCGCCTCGGACCGGGCTGGGGCCTGCACGGCAGCGACGTGGACCTGACGCTCGGCGACCTCGTCTCGATGGCCACCCGCCAGACGGCGTCCTACCTGCGGCAGTGACCAACGCAAGGCGCCCCGGCGACAGGGTCGCCAGGGCGCGGTGCAAAACAGGGGGCGGGGCGACCCATTCGCGCGAGCCGTGGTTCGCGTAGTGGTGTCCGGCGGCCGATGGATTGGCCCCGCCTGATCCAGTTGTCGGACGGCTTTACGGCAACTTGAGCTTTAGTCTCGCGGGATGCCGCACGGGACACACGACTTCGCAGACGACCCTCGCAACGACGCGATCCGCATCTGGGTCAACGGGGAGCTGAAGCCGCGCGCGGAGGCGGTCGTGTCCGTGTTCGACTCGGGCTTCGTGCTGGGCGACGGCGTGTGGGAGGGCCTGCGCGTGCGCTCCGGCCATCCGGCCTTCGTCGAGCGCCACCTCGACCGCCTGTACGAGGGCGCGGCGGCGTTGATGCTCGACATCGGGCTGACCCGCGCGGAGCTGACCGACGCGATCTACGCCACGCTCCAGGCCAACGACATGGTCGACGGCGTGCACGTGCGGCTGATGGTCACGCGCGGCGTCAAGCGCACGCCCTACCAGGACCCGCGCGTGACGGTCGGGCCCGCCACCGTGGTGATCATCGCCGAGCACAAGGACCCGCTGCCCGGGACGGTGACCGACGGCATCACGCTGTTCACCACCCACGTGCGCCGAGCCACGCCCGACACGCTCGATCCCAAGCTCAACGCGCACAGCAAGCTCAACGACATCACCGCCTGCATCCAGGCCTACACGGCCGGTGCCGACGAGGCGCTGATGCTCGACCCGCACGGCTTCGTGGCCACCTGCAACAGCACGCACTTCTTCGTGGTCAAGGGCGACGAGGTGTGGACGTCGGACGGGCGCTTCTGCCTGCAGGGCATCACCCGCGAGAACGTCCTGCGCATCTGCGCCGGCCACGGCATCACCGCCCGCGAGACGACGTTCAGCCTGACCGACGTCTACAGCGCCCAGGAGGCGTTCGTGACGGGCACCTTCGCCGGCGTCGTGCCGGTGCGCACGGTCGACGGGCGCACGATCGGCACCGGTGAGCGCGGCCCCATGGTGCAGCGGCTGCAGTCGCTCTACCGGGAGCTGGTCGACCACGACGTCGCGGCGCGATGACGACGCGCATCGCCATGTGGTCGGGGCCCCGCAACATCTCCACGGCGATGATGCGGTCCTTCGAGAACCGGCCCGACACCGTCGTCGTCGACGAGCCGCTGTACAGCGCCTACCTGGCCCGCACCGGCATCGAGCATCCCGCCCGCGACGCGGTGGTCGCCTCCCAGCCCGCGGCGCTGGATGCGGCGATCGCCACGCTGTCGACCCCGCTGCCGGCGGGGATCGACGTCCACTACGCCAAGCACATGACCCACCACGTGTCCGAGGACATGGACCTGACCTGGTCGCTGGCCTTCCGCAACATCGCGTTGATCCGCGATCCCCTCGAGGTGGTCAACTCCTACGTGCGCTCGCGCGAGGCCTGCGAGCCCGCCGACATCGGCGTCCTGCAGCAGAAGTGGCTGGTCGACCTGTGGGACGGCCACGGTGCACCGGCCCCGATCATCGACGCCGGCGACTTCCTGCGCGCCCCCGAGCCGCACCTGCGCTGGCTGTGCGAGTGGCTCGACATCCCCTTCACCGACCGCATGCTGTCCTGGCCCGCCGGCCCGCGCGACAGCGACGGCGTGTGGGCGCCGCACTGGTACGACGCCGTGTGGAGGTCGACCGGCTTCGAGCCCTGGCGACCGCGCCAGATCGACCTCAACGCCCACGATGCCGCCGTGGCCGAGGCCTGCCGACCCGCCTACGAGGCGATGCACGCGCGGCGGCTGCTGGTCTGATGGACGACGCGCAGATCGCCCCGGGCTGGTTCTGGCGGTCGCGTCCGCAGGCTCTGACCGCGGCGTTGATCGGCGGAGCGGTCGCGCTGGCCCGCGGCGCCGCGCCCGACGCTAGGGTCGCCTCGTGAAGCCCGCCCTCATCGTCGCGCTCGTGCTCGCCAGCATCGCCGCGCTCGCTCCCGCCGCCCAGGCCGCCCGCACCGTCCACCTGCGCGGCACCGCGTACGAGTTCAACAAGACCGAGGTGCGCCTCAGCGGCGCGTCGATCCGCGTCGCGGAGCACCCGCGGCTGCGCGCGACCACGCGCGCCGACGGCACCTACGACCTGCGGGTTCCCGCCCGCAGCCAGGTGACGCCGTACATCGTCGCCCCCGGCTACCACACGGTCTACCTGCAGACGTTCACCCTGCGCGGGAAGAACCTGGAGCGGGTCAACTTCCAGACGCCGACCGATGCCGTCTACGGCGCGCTGGCCACGCTGCTGTCGGTGCCGCTCACCCCCACCGGCGAGCTGCAGCAGTGCGCGATCGTCTCGACCTTCAGCACGAACGCCGTGCGCGACCTGAGCTTCGACGCGTTCGTGGCCTTCGGCGCGCATGGCGTCGCGGGCGCCACGGCCAGCGGCACGCCCGCGCTGCCGCCCGCCGTCTACTTCAACGACCAGGTGGTCCCGGATCCCGCGCAGACGAGCTCGTCGATCGACGGCGGCGTCGTGTGGACGCGCGTGCCCACCGGCGTCTACCGGATCACGGCGCAGCATCCCGATCGGCGCTTCGCCAGCTTCGTGGCCACCTGCAAGCCGGGGCGCGTGGTCAACGCCAACCCGCCCTGGGGCCTGTACGAGCTGGGCTAAGTGCCGCCGAGGGCGCGGTGCAGGTCGCGCCACAGGTCGTCGGCGTCCTCGCAGCCGACGCTCATGCGGATCAGGCCGGGCGGGATGTGCTCCTGCCCGGGATGGGCGTTGCGCCGTTCCATCGTCGTCTCCACGCCGCCCAGGCTGGTGGCGTGGCGGATGACGCGGGTCGAGACGCACGCGCGGTCGGCCGCCGCCCCGTCGGCCAGCTCGAAGCTGACGATCGCCCCGTAGCCCGGATAGCGCACGCGCGTCACCGCGGGGTGCTCGCGCAGCTGCTCGACCAGGGCCGCCGCCGTGGCGCTGGCCTGACGCAGACGCAGCGGGAGCGTGCGCGCGCCGCGTAGCGCCAGGAACACCTCCAGCGTGCCGGGCGTCGCGCCGTTGAGGCTGCGCTGGGTGCGCAGCAGGCGCAGCTGCTCGGCGTCCTTGGTGATGGCCACGCCCAGGAGCAGGTCGGAGTGCCCGCCAATGAACTTCGTCGCCGAGTGGATCGAGATGTCCGCGCCCAGGGCCAGCGGCTGCTGGCCCAGCGGCGTGGCGAACGTGTTGTCGACGACCACGCGGGTGCCCGGTCGGCGGGGCGCCGCGCAGATCGCCTCCACGTCGGCCACGTCCAGGAGCGGGTTGGACGGGGACTCCACCCACAGCAGGTCGGCCTCCCCCGCGCGCTGGACCCACAGCGGGTCGGCCGCGTTGAGACGCTCCACCCGCCAGCCGTGGTCGCGCGCGCCGGCCGCCGCGATGCCCGCCACCCCCTGGTAGCAGTCGTCGCCGAGGACCAGGTGGGCGCCGCTGGGCAACTGGGCCAGCACGGCCGCACAGGCGGCCATGCCCGACGCGAAGGCCACCGCCTCGCCGCCCTCCAGGCCGCCCACGAGCTGCTCGAGCGCCTCCCAGGCCGGCGTGGCCTCGTTGCGGCTGTAGATGCGCTCGCCGCCCAGGATGAACGTCGACGACGGGACCAGCGGGACGTTGAGCGGGTCCCCCGGCTCGCCGGGCGGACGGCCGCCGACGATCGCCCAGGTCTCAGGGTTGACGTCCTCGGGATGCAGCATCCGCCGCACGCTAGCCGCCCCGGCTCTACGCTGCTCGCGTGAGCAGGGAAAGCGGTGTATTGCTCGAGCGGGATCTCGAGCCCGTGGTCGATGCGCTGGACCAGGCCCGCGCCGGTCGCGGGCAGACGCTGATCGTCGACGGCCCGGCGGGCAGCGGGGTGTCGGCGGTGCTGGACGCCGCCGCGGAGCTGGCCCGCGCGCGCGACATGGCCGTGGTCGACGTGCGGATCGAAGCGCTGCTGACGACGCATGTGCCCACGCTCGTGCTGGTCGACGACGCCCACTGGGTGGCCGCCGATGCGCTGCAGGCGCTGATCGAGCTGCGCCCGGCGCTGGAGCGGCTGCCCTACTGCGTCGCCCTCGGTCACCACCCGGGACCCGGCCGCTTCGACGCCCTGGCCGCCCATCTGCTCGACGACCTGGGTGCCGTGCGGGTGACGACGACGCCGCTGAGCCCGGACGCGGTGCAGCGCCTCGCCGTCGTCGTGCTGGACGACGACGAGCTCTCCGAGCGGTTCGTGTCCGAGCTCCATGCCCTGACCGCGGGCAACCCGTGGATGATCCGCGCGGTCCTCGGGGCGCTGCGCGACCGTGACCTGCCGCCGATCGTGCGGTCGCTGTCGGCGGTCGCGGCGGCGCCGCCCGATCCCGTCGCCCAGCGCGTGCGCCGGCTGCTGGGCGATCGTGCCCCGGCGGTCACCGCGCTGGCCGAGGCGGTCGCGGTGTTCGGCGAGCCGCTGACGCTGGCCCGCGCGGCCCGCGTGGCCGAGCTGCCCGTCGAGGACGCCGCGGTCGCCGCGGACGCGCTGGTCGCGGCCGGCCTGACCGAGGCCGGCGAGCCACTGGTGTGGGCGCAGCCGCTGGTCGGCGCGACCGTGCGGGCCACGCTCCCGCCCTTCGGCGCGGCCGCCGTGCACGCCCGCGCCCTGGCGCTGCTCGACGAGGACGGCGCGCCCCCCGAGCGCCGCGGCGGCCACCTGCTCCACCAGCCCCTGTCGGGGGATCCCGCCACCACCGACGCGCTGCGGTCCGCCGCGGCGCAGGCGTCACCCGACGAGGCCGTCGCCCTGCTGCGCCACGCGCTCGCCGCACCCCCGGCGCCCGCCCTGGAGCCGCTGGTGCTGGCCGAGCTGGCGCTGGCCGAGGCCGCCGCGGGCGCGCCGGAGGCGGCCGACCGGCTGGACGCCGCGGTCGCGGTCATGCCCGACCGCGCGCTGCGCGGCCGCCTGCAGGTCGCACTGGCCCGCGCCCTGCTGGCCGTCGGCGCCTACCAGGCCGCGGCCACGGCGGCCGAGACGGTTCTCGAGAGCCTGGAGCTCGGCGACCCGCACGCCGAGCCGCTGCTCATGGTCGAGCTGATCGCGCTGGCCGCCGACCGCACCGTGCTGGCGCCGGGGACCGCCCGCGCCCAGCCGGTGATGATGGCCGCGCTGCAGGGCGATCTGCCCGAGGATCCCGGGCTGTGCGCCTGGCTGGCCGCGGCGCTGGCCGGGCTCGGCGGGCCGCTGTCGCTGGTCCAGGCGCTGCTGGCGCGCGCGTTGCACGACAGCCCGCTGGTCGACGACTCCCACCAGATCATCGGCAGCTACGCCCAAGCGGCGATGCGCACGATCCAGGACTTCGAGGTGGCCGAGCGGGTGGCCACCGCCGCGATGGCCCGCGCCCGCGAGGCCGACCTGCCGATCGCCTTCCTGCTGGCCCAGCACGATCGCGCGATCGCGCGCTGGAAGCTGGGGCGCATCGATGACGCGCTGGAGGACGCCCGCGCGTCGCAGGCCCGGCCGGACGGCCCCTGGTCCAACCACGCGCCGTACGTGACCTGGCTGCTCGTCGGGCTGCACGTCGACCGCGGCGAGCACGCCGAGGCCCGGGCGGTGCTGGACGACGGGCGCGAGCGCTACCACGGCCCGCTGGAGCTGGCCAACGTCGAGCACGCCGCCGGAATGCTGGCGCTGGCCGAAGGCGACGCGGCGACGGCCCTGGCCCACTGGCTGGCGGCGGGCGAGGCGATCGAGTCCTTCCATCCGGGCCTGGCCCCGGCGTGCCTGGAGTGGCAGTCGGCGGCGGCCCGGGCCGCGGCCCAGCTGGGTGAGGTCGCGCTGGCCCGCGACCTGGCCGAGCGCGAGCTCCAGCGCGCGGAGGCCGTCGGGCTGCCGGGGTCGATCGGGATCGCGCTCCACAGCGCCGGCCTGGCCGCGCAGGGCGACGAGCGCGTGGAGCTGCTGCGCCGGGCCGTCGCCGACCTCGAGCGCTCGCCGCTGCGCAAGCAGCACGCCGAGGCGCTCACCGATCTCGGTGTGGCCACGCGCGACGCCGGCGACCCGGTCGGGGCGCGCGCGCCGCTGTCGGCCGCGCTGGACCTGGCCGACCGCTGCGGCGCGACGGTGCTCGTCGCCCGGGCCCGTCAGGAGCTGTACACCGCCGGCGCCCGCCCCCGACGGGCGGCGCTGACCGGCGTCGCGGCGCTGACGGCCAGCGAGCGGCGGATCGCCGAGCGGGCCGCGCGCGGAGAGACGAACACGGAGATCGCCCGCGAGCTGTTCGTCTCGGTCAAGACCGTCGAGGGCACGCTGGCCCGCGCCTATCGCAAGCTGGGGATCAGCTCGCGGGGCGAGCTGGCCGAGGCGATGGCGGACGCCGACTGAGCGCGGCGCGCCTGCGCTCCAGGAGGCGGCGCTCGGCGGCGTCGACGACGAGCGCCAGCGCCCGCTCGTAGGCGGCGTCGGCCTCCGGGTCGCGTCCCAGACGCCCGAGCAGGTCGGCCCGGGTGGCGTGCAGGTAGTGGTAGGCGTCCAGGCCCGTGAGGCCGTCGACCAGCGCCAGGCCCGCGGCCGGACCGTCGGCCCGGGCCACGGCCACGGCGCGGCTCAGCGCGACCACGGGCGACCCGGTGCGCCGCTCCAGCTCCGCGTAGAGCGCGGCGATCTGGGCCCAATCGCGTGGCTCGTCGGCGTGCAGCGAGGCGATCGCCGCCTGCACGACGTACGCGCCCCCGGCGCCCCGCAGCGCCAGCGCACGATCCAGCACGGCGCGGCCCGCGGCGATCCGCTCGGCGTCCCACAGCGCGCGGTCCTGGTCCTCGAGCAGCACGAGCTCGTCGGCGCGAATCCGGGCCGCGCGGCGGGCGTCGAGCAGCAGCATCATGGCCAGCAGGCCGTGCGCCTCTGGCTCGTCGGGCATCAGCTCGGTGAGCGCCCGCCCCAGCCGCAGCGCCTCGCCCGTGAGCTCGTTGTCCCCCGTGTAGCCGGCGTTGAAGATCAGGTAGACGACGGCCAGAACGGCGGCCAGGCGATCGGGCAGCAGGCGATCGTCGGGCACGCGGAACGGAATGCCGGCCGCCTTGATCTTGCGCTTGGCCCGCACGAGCCGCTGAGCCATGGTCGCCTCGGGGACCAGGAACGCCGAGGCGATCTGGCGGGCGTTGAGGCGGCCGAGGGTCTGCAGCGTGAGCGCGACCTGCGCCTCGGTGGCCAGCGCCGGGTGGCAGCAGGTGAAGACCAGCTCCAGCCGCTCGTCGGGGAACGTCGTCGCGTCCACGGGATCCTCCACGGCCTCGTCGGGCACCTCCAGCTGGCGCGTCTTCTCGGCCAGGGTGCGCGCCCGCCGGATGCGGTCGATCGCGCGGTTGCGGCCGGTGGCGACCAGCCACGCGCCGGGGTGCTCGGGCACCCCGTCGCGCGGCCAGCGCTCCGCCGCGATCGCGAACGCGTCCTGGGCGGCCTCCTCCGCGAGGTCGAAGTCGCCCAGGAAGCCGATCAACGCGGCGAGGACGCGGCCCCACTGCTCGCGGAAGACCGCGTCGAGGGTCAGGACCCCTCCGTGAGGATCGGCCGGATCTCGACGGCCCCGCCCATGCTCGACGCCGGGACGATCGCGGCGACAGCGATCGCCTCGTCGAGGTTGTCGGCGTCGAGGAAGAAGTAGCCGCCGACCGCCTCCTTGAGCTCGACGAACGGGCCGTCGGTGGTCAGCGTGCGTCCGTCCTGGACGCGCACGGTGGTGGCCACGTCCGGGTCGGCCATCCGCTCACCGGCGGTGATGTTCGGGTTGGCGTTGATCGCGCCGTAGGCGGCGTAGACCTGGCCCTGCTCCTCGGGCGAGAGGGCGTTCCAGGCCTCGCTTCCCGGGACGGGCGTCGTGCCTTGATGGATCAGCAGCAGGTAGCGCATGTGGGCTCCTTGGCGGTTGGGTTCGAGGCTGAGACGAACGGGCCGGCCGGAAATCGACACCGCGTTCGTCGCCTCATCCGCGCACCCGGTAGCCCAGCGCGTCATCCCAGTGCAGCGGCCGGTCGCTGCGCGGCAGCGGCGCGTCGCCCACGCCGATCCTCGACCCGTGCGGCCCGCCCGGCGGGCAGATCGCGATGTAGCGCGCGTAGCCGCCCAGACCGCCCCGGAACTCGGGGTATCCGATCGAGATCAGGCAGCCGGTGGGCGGCACCTGGTCGAGGTTGGCCACGCCCTCGGCCTGCGCGTAGCCGTGGTGCATCAGCCAGGCCTCGCCCTCGAGCGTGGGCGTCGTGTCGGTGTCCAGCGGCTCGTGCCCGTGGAACAGGATGTGGCGCTTGAGCTGCAGGAACTGGATGGCCTTCAGCGACACGCCGGGGAACCGCGGATCGGCGGCCAGCGCCTTGGCCTTGGCCGGGTCGTCGGTCCACTGCTTCGACCAGTCTGAGCGGACCATCACCACCGACTCGGCAGGGATCCGGCCGTGGGTGCGCTCCCAGGCCTGGATGTCGGAGACCTGCAGGGCGTAGGACGGATCGCGCTCGACCTGGGCGACGATCGAGAGGACGACGAGCGGACGCACCGCGTACGTGGCGGGCAGCTCGTCGATGCTCGGGTACTCCGGCGCCCAGTGGGCCGGCGGATCCAGCTGCGTGCCGAACTGGTCGGTCGACAGGTCGTAGTGGGTGGCCTCGAACCCATCCTTGGCGTAGGTGTAGGGCTGACCGGTCTCGGGGTTGACCGACGGGCTGAAGCGCGACGGTCCGAACCCCTTCCACACGGGCATGCCGGGCGTGATCTTGTGCGTCAGGTCGATGTAGCGGGCCTGGCGCAGCACCCGGTCGTAGGTCGGCCACAGGCTCGTCGGGGCCGGGCCCCGCGCGGCGGCGGCGACGTCGTCGCGGCCGGTGTTGGCGCCCACCAGGTACCCGCCGGCGACCAGCCCGGCGATCGCGGCCCCAGCGGCGATCGTGCGTGCTCGCATGACGCGACGGTAACGCTCAGGCAGGCTGGGCCCAAGAACGGACATGGCGCAACCACGGCCCCATCCTCCCGGCGATCTGCGACGCATCGCCACCGACCCGGACGCCTTCGAGGCGTTCTACCGCGCGCACGTCGAGGCGGTGCAGCGATTCGTCGCCCGCCGCGTCGACGATCGCGAGCGGGCCGCCGACCTGACCGCCGAGATCTTCCTGGCCGCGATCGCCTCGGCCGGCGCCTATCGCGCCGGTCGCGGCACCCCGGTGGCGTGGCTGTTCGGCGTGGCCCGCAACGTCGTCGCCGACGACCGCCGCCGTCAGGGGCGCGAGCGCCGGGCCACCGGCGAGATCGTCGGCCGAAGGCTCCTGGACGACGACGACCTCGTCCGCCTGGAGGAACGCCTCGACGCCGCCGCCCGCTCGCGCGCCCTGTACGCGGCGCTGGACACGCTGCCCGAGCCCGAGCGTGCGGTGCTCGAGCTCGTGGCGGTCGACGAGCTGGCGGTCACCGAGGCCGCGGCCGCCCTGGGCATCCGCGCCGTCACCGCGCGGGTCCGCCTGCACCGCGCCCGGCGGGCCCTGCATGCGCAGCTCGCGCCCGCCGACATCCCCGTTCCCGCGACGACCCTGGAGGTCGCACCATGACGCCCGACCCGCAGGACCGCTTCGAGGCGCGACTGCTGACCCAGCTGCGCTCCCACATCGAGCACAACCAGCCCCAGGCGACGCCCGGCCGCCACCGCCGCCCGCCGCGGCCCTGGCTGCGTCCCCGACCGATCGCGGCGGCCGCCGCCGTCCTGGCCGCGGCCGCGGCGGCGATCGTCCTGGCCACCGGCGGCGACGGCGCCGATCCCGCCTACGCGGTCACGCCGCGCACCGACGGCAGCGTGACGGTGTCGGTCACGTCGCTGGACGACGCGGCCGGCCTCGAGCAGGCGCTGCGCGACGCCGGCGTCCATGCCGTCGTGCGGACCGTGCCCGAGGGCAAGATGTGCCAGCCGGCGGCGCCCAAGGCGGGCGCGGCCGGCGGCGGGGGCATGATGATCAGCGGGGCGACCAACGTCAGCGGCGCCTCGACGTTCACCGTCGCCGCGGACGGCATCCGCGACGGCGACACCCTGCTGATCACCACCAGCGGCGACGGGAGGGTCGGCCCGGCGGCGATCTCGTTCGCGATGGTCGACGGCGACGACCCGTCGTGCACCCTGGTCGACGCGCCGCCCCTGCCCGCCACGAGCGTCTCCCCCTGACGCTTTCGGCGCGCGGCGGTGGCCCCCGTCGCGCGCCGTCTATCGTCCGGCCCATGACCGACGTCTCCGCGCCGGCCGGACGCACCGCCTGGGCCCGCAACCTCGCCGCACCGATCCGCGGGTATCTGCACGCCGAGACCGGCGGCGCGGTGATCCTCATCGCGGCCGCCGTCGCGGCGATCCTGTGGGCCAACATCGACCGCGAGTCCTACGAGTCGGTGTGGACGACGCACCTGGCCATCTCGCTCGGCGACCACTCGCTGGCCACCGACCTGCGCGGCTGGATCAACGAGGGCCTGATGGCCCTGTTCTTCCTCGTCGTCGGCCTGGAGGCCAAGCGCGAGCTGGATCTGGGCGAGCTGCGCGAGCGCCAGCGCCTGGCCATCCCGGTGATGGCCGCCCTGGGCGGCATGGCCTTCGCCGCCGGGATCTACCTGATCATCAACGCCGGCGGCGACGGCGCCGCGGGTTGGGGCGCGGCGATCTCCACCGACACCGCGCTGGCGCTCGGCGCGCTGGCGCTGATCTCCCGCGGCCGGGCGATCCGCCTGCGGGTGTTCCTGCTCACGCTGGTGGTGATCGACGACCTCGTCTCGCTGGCCGTGATCGCGTTTGCCTACAGCGAGGACATCTCGATCGTCGCCCTGGCCATCGCGATCGTCCTGTTCGGCGTCCTCTTCGCCCTGCGCTGGGTGCCGGCCTCCTGGCGCGGCCCCGCCGCGGTGATCGTCGGCTTCGGCACCTGGCTGGCCATGTTCGAGTCCGGCGTCGACGCGGTCATCGCCGGCCTGGCCATCGGGCTGATCACCAGCGCCTACCCGCCCGAACGCGACACGCTGGAGCGCAGCACCGCGCTGACGCGCCTGTTCCGCGAGCAGCCCACGCCCGAGCTGGCCTACTCGGCCCGGGCCAGCCTGACCGCGGCGATCTCGCCCAACGAACGCCTGCAGTACCGGCTGCACCCGTGGACCAGCCAGGTGATCGTGCCGCTGTTCGCGCTGGCCAACGCCGGCATCTACCTCGGCGGCGGCGTGATCTCCGACGCGCTCACCTCGCCGGTGACGCTGGGCATCGTCGCCGCGTTCGTGATCGGCAAGCCGCTGGGCATCCTGTTCGCCGCGTGGGTCGGCACCCGCCCCGCGCTGGGCGGCACGCGCCTGACCGTGACCTGGCCCGCGCTGGTCACCGGCGCCACGGCCGCCGGGATCGGCTTCACCGTCTCGCTGCTGATCGCCACGCTGGCCTTCGACGGCACCCCGCTGCTGGACCAGGCGAAGATCGGCATCATCGCCACGGCGATCCTCTCCCCCGCGCTGTCGTTCCTGTCGGGCCAGGTGGTGCGCCGGTTGCCCGACGAGGTCCGGGCCCGTCAGCTGGGGAGCGTGGCCGAGACGATCATCGACCTGTCCGACGACGTCGATCCCGAGCGCGACCACATCCGCGGCCGGCTCGACGCGCCGGTGACCCTGGTCGAGTACGGCGACTACGAGTGCCCATACTGCGCCAACGCGCAGCCGACGATCCTCAAGCTGCTGGACCATCTGCCCGACGAGCTGCGCTACGTCTTCCGCCATCTGCCGCTGACCGACGTCCACCCCGACGCGCAGAACGCGGCCGAGGCCGCGGAGGCGGCCGGCGCGCAGGGCAGGTTCTGGGAGATGCACGACCTGCTGCTCGACGACCAGGCCGAGCTCGCGCCCGCCGACCTGTATCGCCACGCCGACGACATCGGCCTCGACCTCGACCAGTTCGCCGACGACATGCGCCGCCGGCGGTGGGGCGCGCGCATCGCCCAGGACGTGCAGAGCGCCGACGCCAGCGGCGTGTCGGGCACCCCGACGTTCTTCATCAACGGCCGCCGCCACCAGGGCGTCTACGACCTCGACACGCTGACCGCGGCGATCAAGACCGCGGTCCACGGTCCCGCCGGACGGGTCACCGCGGGCCGCTGACGCGCCGCACGATCCGCCCCCGCGGCGGTCCGACGATCCGCCCGTCGAGCGCGACCGTGTGGCCGCGCAGCACGGTGCGCACGATCCGGCCGTGCAGCGTGCGCCCGACGAAGGGGCTCAGGCGGTGGCGATCGAGCAGCTGGTCGCGCTCCAGGACGCTGGTGGCCTGGGGATCGACCAGCACGAGGTCGGCGTCGGCGCCGATCTCCAGCGCGCCCTTGGCCGGCGACAGGCCGAAGCGGGCGGCGGGCGCGCCGCACAGGAGCTCGACGATCCGGGTCAACGCCAGCCCGCGGCGCAGGGCGCCGTCGAGCAGGAGCGCCAGCAGCGTCTGGGCGCCCGAGATGCCACCCCACACGGCGAACGCGTCGGCGCCCGCCTTCATCGACGCCGGCGCGGGCGAGTGGTCGGTGGCCACGAGCGCGATCTCGCCCGAGGCCAGGTGCTCCCACAGCGCCTCGCGCTCGACCGCGGGCCGCAGCGGCGGCGCGCACTTGGCCAGCGCGCCGAGCGCGTCGGCGTCGTCCTCGTCGAGGACGAGGTAGTGCGGGCAGGTCTCGCAGGTCACGTCGACGCCGCGGGCGCGCGCGGCGGCGACCAGCGCGACCCCGGCGCCGCTGGAGACGTGCACGACGTGCAGGGCGCAACCGGTCTGACCGGCCAGGTCGATGGCCCGGGCGATGGCCTCGAGCTCCGCGCGCACGGGACGTGACGCGCGGTAGTCGCGCATGGTCAGGCGGTCCTCGGCCACCGCCTGGGCGGCCAGCCGCGCGGTCAGCGCGTCGTCCTCGGCGTGCACGGCGACGGGTAGCCCCAACGCCGCCGCGCGCGTCATGCCGGCGGCCAGCGTGGCCTCGTCGGCGGCGGCGAAGTCCGCGATGCCGCTGTCGGACATGAACGCCTTGAAGCCGACCACGCCGCGCTCGGCCAATCCCTCGAGCTGGTCGACGTTGCCGGGCACCAGGCCGCCCCACAGCGCGATGTCGACGGTCAGGCACCCGTCGGCCGCGGCGAGCTTCGCGTCGAAGGCGGCGGGGTCCACGGTGGGCGGCGAGGCGTTGAGCGGCATGTCGAGCGCCGTGGTCGTCCCGCCGGCGGCCAGCGCCCGGGTGCCCGTCTCAAAGCCCTCCCAGGCCGCCCGGCCGGGGTCGTTGAGGTGCACGTGGGCGTCGACCACGCCGGGCAGGACGAGCAGGCCGCGCGCGTCGATCTCCTCGATCCCGCCGCCGGCCAGCGCGGGACCGATCGCGGCGATGCGGCCGTCGACCACCCCGAGGTCGGCCTCGTCGCCGCGGACGATCAGGTCGAACGCGCTCACGCCGACAGCCCGGTCAGGAACCGCTCGAGCACGGCGATCGCCGCGCCCACGTCCTCGCGCTCGACGGACTCGTCGGGGTGGTGGCTGAGGCCGCCCGCGCAGCGCACGAACAGCATGGCGATCCCCGTCAGGTCGGCCAGCGAGACGGCGTCGTGGCCCGCGCCGCTGGCCAGGCGGACGACCGGATGCCCGGCGGCGGCGACCGCGTCGGCCAGCAGCGCGGTCAGGCGCTCGTCCACCTGCACCGCGGGGTTCTCCAGCCGCGTCGTCCAGGTCAGCGCCAAGCCGCGCTCCTGGGCGATCGCCTCGGCCGTGCGGCGCAGCGCGCCGACGGCGTCCTCGCGCACGGTGTCGTCGGCGTGGCGGACGTCGAGCGTCGCCGCGGCCGCGCCGGCGACGACGTTGGGCGCGCCCGGCTCGACGGCCAGACGCCCGACCGTGGCCATCAGCCCCGGCGTCGCCCGCCCCATCGCCTCCACCGCGAGGGTCCACTGCGCCGCCGCGGCCAGCGCGTCATGGCGCGCGGCCATCGGCACGGTCCCGGCGTGACCGGCCTGGCCGACGAAGCGCGCCTCGGCCCGGGTCGCCCCGGCGATCGCGCTGACCACGCCCAGCGCGACGTCGCGCTCCTCCAGCACCGGGCCCTGCTCGATGTGCACCTCGACGTAGCCGAGCAGCGGCTCGCCGGTCCGCGCGGCGCCGTCCAGGTCGTCCGGGTCGCCACCGAACGCCCGCAGCGCCGCGGCCATGCTCGTGCCGGACGCATCGGTCAGGTCCAGCAGCTCGCGGGGGAACGTGCCGGCAAACGAGCGGGACCCGAGGTATGCCGTGCCGAAACGCACGCCCTCCTCGTCGGAGAAGGCGACGACCTCGACCGCGAAGGGCAGCGCCGGACGGCGCTCGACCGCGGCCAGCGCCACGAGCACGCCGAGCGGTCCGTCGTACGGCCCGGCGTCGTGCACGGTGTCGAGATGAGAGCCCAGGACCAGCGTCGGGGCGCCGAACGTCGCGCTCTCCCGCCGCCCGATCAGGTTGCCCGCGGCGTCCAGGCGCACGGACAGGCCGGCCGCGCGCATCCACTCGCCCACCCGCTCGTGGGCCTGGGTCATCGCCGGCCCGGCGAACAGCCGCGTCAGCCGGCCGGGCTCGTCGCTGATCGCGGCCAGCTCGGCGCAGCGGTCGAGGACGACGTCGGCGGTCAACCCGTCAGCTGCCCCGATACACGGTGTAGGACCAGGGCGAGCAGAGCAGCGGGACGTGGTGGTGGGCGTCGGGGTTGGACACGACGAAGCGCACCGGCACCACGTCGAGGAAGCCCGCGCCGGAGCCGAAGTAGGCGCCGACGGCGAAGCGCAGCTCGTAGGGCCCCGCGCGCAGGCCGTCCTCCAGCAGGACGGCGCGGCCGTCCTCGCCGGTCACCACGGTGGCCAGCGTCGCGTCGGGATCACGCAGCTCGATCTCCACGCCGGCCGCGGGCCGGCCCTGGACGGTGTCCAGCACGTGCGTGCTCAGGCGGCTCATCGCTGCAGCACCAGGGTGATCAGGCCCCACGCCGGGAACGCGGCGGTGTAAGCGCCGTGACCGTCCGGGCCGGGGGTGGAGCCGGGCACCGGGTCGAACGTGTGGTTCTCGCCCCGGAACGCCACCTCCGACAGCGCCGGGAAGCGGGCCAGCAGCACGGTCCCCATCTCGTGCACGAGGTGCTGGATCGACTCGCTGACGAACGTGTCGAAGACCGACTCGATGACCGCGCGCACGTCGGCGGGCGCGACGTAGCGCGCGGGATCGCCGCCCACCGCGTCACCCGGGTCCAGATAGCGCCAGTGCACGTCCAGGTGGATGAACAGCGGCCGGTCGCGGCGTTCGGGGAGCGTCGTGTCGTCGTCGCGGGCGAACGCGGTGAAGGCCGAGCCGGTCGTCTTGAGCAGGCGCAAGCCCTCCAGCCCGGAGCGCGTCGCCACGCGCCGCACCGCTCCCTCGCCGCCACGCTCCAGGTGCAGCTCGGCCACGGCGTGGTCGGCCTCCACCCGCCGGAACAGCCGCTCGGTGAGCGCCTCGAACCCCAGGTCCTCGGCCCGCAGGGCCAGCCCTTCCATCTCCGGGTAGCTGTCCAGGAACGAGTGACCGAGCCGGTCCAGCAGCTCCTCCAGGCGCACGCCCTCGTACTCCAGCGCGCGGCGCAGGATCACGTTCTTCATCGTGTCGGTGGCCACCACCGCGGAGTTGTCGCCCTGCGTGTAGGCGGCGAGGAACCGCTGGCCCAGCACCTCCATCGACACCCGGCAGGCCAGCAGCCCCTGCGCGCTGACGCGCTGCACGGGCACTTCGAGCTTGCCGTAGCTGATCCGGGCCGAGGTCATGCGGCGAGGTCCTCCAGGCGCAGGCGCGCGATCCGGGCGATCTGGCCCAGCGCCGTCTGCTCTTCGGTGTCGGGGTCGTGGGCCACGCGCTCGCGCATCGCGTCGAGGATGCCCGCAACGTCGTGATCGCGAGCGCAGATGATGAACGGAAAGCCGAACCGCTCGCGGTAGGCGGCGTTCAGCGCGGTGATGTCGGCGAACTGCTCGGGCGTCAGGCGGTCCAGCCCGGCCGAGCGCTGCTCGCCGGTGGACTCGGCAGTCAGCCGGCCGGCGACGGCCGCCCGGCCGGCCAGATCGGGATGCGCGCGGATCAGCGCCAGGCGCTGCGCAGGGGGCGCGGCGTCGACCGCCGCCACCAGCGCGGCGTGCAGCGCGTCGAGGTCGGCGAACGGCCCGGCGGGCCAGGCCGCCTCAGCCACCCAGGGCGAGGCCTCGAAGACCCCGCCGAATCGCGCCACGAAGGCGGAACGGTCGAGATCGGCGAACATCAGGGCCCGGACCCTACCGGTACAGTTGCCGCGTCGACCGAGGACCGCTGCTGCACATCGTTCAGCCCACCAGCCTGGCCGAGGCGCTCGCCCAGCGGGCGTCCCACCCGGACGCGATGCTCCTCGCCGGAGGGAGCGCGGTCGTGCCCGCGCTGACCCGCGGCGCGTCCCCGGCCGTGCTCATCGATCTGACCCGGGTTCCCGAGCTGACCGGGCACGACGACGACGGCGACGGCGTGCGGATCGGCGCCGCGCTGACCTATCGGCGCGCGATCGACGAGCTCGGCGCCGCGCTGCCGGGACTGGCCGCCGCGGCGCGCACCGTCGGATCGCGCCAGCTGCGCAATCGCGCCACGCTGGGTGGTGCGCTGGCCCTGGCCGATCCCTCCGCCGACGTGCTCGCCCCGCTCGTCGCCGCCGGCGCGCAGATCGAGCTCACCGGTCCGGGCGGATCGCGCCGGGTGGCCGCCGAGGCGTTCGTGCGCGCACCGGGGGATCCCGACCTGCGGCCCGACGAGCTGCTGACCGCGCTGCTCGTGCCGATCGGCGCGGGACCGGTGGCCTACGCCAAGACCGGCGCCCGCAACGCGATGGCCCGGGCGATCGTCGGGGTGGCCGTCGCGCTGGATCCCGTGGCCATCGCGATCGTCGGCGCGGCGCCCCAGGCGGTGCGCGCCCCCGCGGCCGAGCGGCTCCTGCGCGACGCCGACCGCGGCGCCGCACTGCCCGCTGGGCTGCTGGGCGAGCTGCGCGACGCGGTGGCCACGGCGATCGTCGCGCCGCTGACCGATGCGCGGGCCACCGGGGCCTATCGCCGGCACGCCGCCGGCGTCCTGGCCGCGCGCGCGGCCACCCGCGTCTGGAGCGCCACCGGATGACGCTGCGCCTGACCGTCAACGGCGCCCCGCACGAGCTGCCCGACGACGCGGGCGGGCGCTCGTTGCTGCGGGTGCTGCGCGAGGACCTCGGCCTGACCGGGACGAAGAACGCCTGCGAGGAGGGCGAGTGCGGCTCGTGCACCGTCTCGATCGATGGCGAGACCGCCTGCGCCTGCCTGGTGCTCACCGCGCAGGTGCGCGACGCCCGGATCGAGACGATCGAGGGCATCGACCACCCGCTGCAGCAGGCCTTCGTCGACGCCGGCGCCGTGCAGTGCGGCTTCTGCACGCCCGGGCTGATCATGGCGGCCCGCGACCTGCTGCGCCGCAACCCCGACCCGACGGAGGACGACGTGCGCGACGGACTGTCCGGCAACCTGTGCCGCTGCACCGGCTACACGAAGATCGTGCAGGCGGTCCTCAGCGCGGCGGAGGCGAGCCGGTGATCACCGTCATCGAGGGCGCGGCGATCGCCACCGTCGACGAGGCCCGCACCGAGCACGCCGACGGCCACCTGGTCTGCCGGGACGAGCGCATCGTCGCGGTCGGTCCCGGCGCGGCCCCGCCGGCCTGGACGCAGCAGGCCGACCGGCGCATCGACGCGCGCGGCTGCCTGGTCACGCCCGGCTTCGTCAACTGCCACCACCACCTCTACCAGTTCGCCTTCCGCGGTCTGGCCCAGGAGGCGACGCTGTTCGAGTGGCTGGTCGCGCTGTATCCGGCCTGGGCCAACATCGACGCGGGCGTGGTCGACGCGACCGCCCGGGCCGGCCTGGGCGCGCTCGCCATCTCGGGCTGCACGACGAGCACCGACCACCACTACATCTTCCCCCGCGACGGCGGCGACCTGCTGGCCGTCGAGATCGAGGCGGCGGCGGCGATCGGCGTGCGCTTCCATCCGTGCCGGGGCGCGATGGACCTCGGCGTCAGCCACGGCGGGCTGCCGCCCGACCACATCGTCGAGGACCGCGACGCGATCCTGTCGGCCTACGACAGCGCCCTGCAGCGCTTCCACGACCCGGCGCCGGGCGCGATGACCCGCATCGCGCTGGCCCCCACCTCGCCGTTCAGCGTCACCCCCGAACTGCTGCGCGAGACGGCCGAGCTGGCCCGCCGACGCGGCGTGCGCCTGCACACCCACCTGGCCGAGACCGTCGAGGAGGAGGCGTTCTGCGTCGAGCGCTTCGGCCGCCGCCCGCTGGACTACCTCGACGACTGCGGCTGGCTGGGCGACGACGTGTGGATGGCCCATTGCGTGCACCTGGACGCCGGCGACGTGCAGCGCATGGGCCAGACCGGCACCGGCGTCGCCCACTGCCCGTCCTCCAACGGCCGGCTGGGCGCGGGCATCGCGCCGATCCGGGCGCTGCTGGACGCGGGCGCGCCCGTCGGGCTGGGCGTCGACGGCGCCGCGTCGTGGGAGGCGGGCGAGCTGGCCGCCGAGCTCAAGAGCGCGCTGCTCATGGCCCGGGCGGTGGGCGGCCCGCGCGCCCTGGCCGTGCGCGACACGCTGGAGCTGGCCACGCGCCACGGCGCGCGCTGCCTGGGCCGCGAGGACGAGCTCGGCCACCTCAGCATCGGCGCGCTGGCCGACGTGGCCATCTGGCGCCTGGCCGACGACCCCGGCTACGCGGGCATCGCCGATCCCGTGGCGGCGCTGGTGCTCGGTCCGGCCCGCCCGGTGGACACGCTGCTCGTGCACGGCCGCGTCGTCGTCGACGGTCGCGAGCTGCGCACCGCCGACCCGGCCACGCTGGCCCGCGACCTGTCCGCGGCGAGCGCGCGGATGGCGGAGCTCGCCGCGTGAGCGTCGCGATGCGTCCGGCGGGGCGGGTCGGGGAGCGGCTCGTGCGCTCCGACGGCCAGGCCAAGGTGCGTGGCGCCTTCGCCTACTCCTCGGACCTGCGCGTCGACGGGATGCTGTTCGGCGCGACCGCGCGCAGCCCGCACCCGGCGGCGCGCATCCGCGGCATCGACACGGCGGCCGCCCGGGCCGTCGACGGCGTGCGCGCGGTGCTCACCCACGCCGACGTGCCCGGCCAGAAGCTGATCGGCTCGGTCCTGCCCGACCAGCCGGTCCTGGCCATCGACCAGGTGCGCTACCACGGCGAGCCGGTCGCGATCGTCGCCGCGGACGATCCGCGCACCGCCGCGCGCGCTGCCGCGCTGATCGCCGTCGACTACGAGCCGATCGCGCCGCTGACCACCGTCGAGGCCGCCCTGGCCCCCGACGCGCGGCCGCTGCATCCGGTCGGCAACGACCTGCGCACCGTGCGCATCCTGCACGGTGACCCCGACGCCGTCGGGCCGGTCGTCGTGCGCGGCCGCTACGCGGTGGGCAGCCAGGACCACGCGTTCCTCGGACCCGAGTCGGGGCTGGCCATCCCCGACGGCGAGGGCGGCGTGGAGCTGCACATCGCCACCCAGTGGCTGCACACCGACCGCGACCAGGTGGCCGCCGGCCTCGGACTGCCCCGCAACCAGGTCAAGCTCGTGCTGGCCGGCGTCGGCGGCGCGTTCGGCGCGCGCGAGGACCTGTCGATGCAGCTGCACGCCTGCCTGCTCGCGCTGGCCACCGGGCGGCCGGTGAAGATGGTCTACTCGCGCGACGAGTCCTTCGTGGGCCACGTGCACCGCCACCCGGCGTGGATGGAGTACGAGCACCACGCCGACCGCGACGGGCGCCTGCTCAACGTGCGCGCCCGGCTGTGGTTGGACGGCGGCGCCTACGCGTCGAGTTCGACCGCGGTGGTGATGAACGCGACGACGCTGGCCGCCGGGCCCTACCTGGTCCCCAACGCGCGGCTGATCGGCACCGTCGCGTACACGAACAACCCGCCCAACGGGGCGATGCGCGGGTTCGGCGCCGTGCAGGTGGCGATCGGCTACGAGGCGCAGATGGACCGCCTGGCCGCGGCGCTGGACATCGACCCGGTGGAGCTGCGCGCCCGCAACGCGCTGTCGGAGGGCGACGCGATGCCCACCGGGCAGACGGTGCGCGGGCCGGTGGCGATCCCCGACCTGCTCGAGCGCCTGGTGGCCGAGCCGCTGCCCGACGCGCGGGTGGCGCGGCCCGGCGGGGCGTTCGACGCCACCCGCGGCGAGGACGTGCGCCGCGGTGTCGGCTACGCCGCCGCCTACAAGAACATCGCCTTCTCGGAGGGCTTCGATGACTCGGCCGCCGCGCGCGTGCTCGTGCGCGCCGACGATGCGCGGGCCGCTGCCGTCGTGGAGATCCACACCGCGGCCACCGAGGTGGGCCAGGGCATCGTGGGCATGCAGGAGCAGATCGCCCGCACCGAGCTGGGCATCCCCGACGTCCGCGTGCTCGACGCCGACACCGCCATCGGGTCCGCCGGGTCGGCGTCGGCCTCGCGGCTGACCTGGATCGTCGGCGGCGCCGTGTTCGACGCGTGCGGCAAGGCGCGCGGCGACCTGCTGGACCGGGCGGCCGCGCGCACGGGCGCCGACCGAGCGGCGATCCGGCTGCACGAGGGCGTTGTGGTCCGCGACGACGGCACGCCGGTCGCGTCGGTGGCCGAGCTCGTCGCCGGCGCACCGGTCGAGGCGCACGCGATCTACCGCCACGCGCCGACGCATCCCGTCGACGAGCGGGGTCAGGGCGACGCGCACGCCGGCTTCGCCTTCGTGGCCCACCGGGCGGTCGTCGACGTCGACCTGGGGCTCGGGACCGCGCGTGTCGTCGAGCTGACCTGCGCGCAGGACGTCGGGCGGGCGATGAACCCGCTGGCGCTCGAGGGGCAGCTGGAGGGCGGCTCGATCCAAGGGCTGGGGCTGGCGCTCAGCGAGGAGCTGCTGATCGAGGGCGGCTACGTGCGCTCGCGCTCGCTGGGCACCTACCGGATCCCGACGATCGTCGACGCGCCGCCGGTTCACAGCATCGTGCTGGAGCTGGCCGACCCCGAGACGCCGTACGGGCTGCGCGGCGTGGGCGAGCTGCCGTCGCTGTCGTCGACCCCGGCGGTGCTGGCCGCGTTGCGCGCCGCCACGGGGCAGGCGCTGACCCGCGCACCGGTCCGCCCGGACCATCTGCTCGGTCTCGAGGAGGGCACCTGGTGAGCCCGGCGCCGCTGCGCGACCAGATCGAGGAGCTGGCCGGGTTCAACGACGACCCGGCGGCGGGCGGCATCACCCGCGAGGTGTTCACGCCGACGTACGCGACCGCGCTGGAGTGGGTCGCGCAGCGGATGCGCGATGCCGGGATGACCACCCGGCTGGACGCCTTCGGGAACCTGTGGGGCCGCTGGGCCGGCAGCGACCCCTCCGCGCCGCGCGTGGTCACCGGCTCGCACATGGACACCACGCTCAACGCCGGCAAGTACGACGGCGTGGTCGGGGTGCTCGGCGCGATCGAGGCGGTCCGGTCGCTGCGAGCCGACGGCTTCGAGCCGCGCCGCAGCATCGAGGTGGTGGCCTTCGCCGGTGAGGAGCCGCGGTTCGGCACCGGGTGCATCGGCAGCCGCGCGCTCGTCGGGGCGCTCGACGCCGACGACCTGCAGCGCCTGCGCGACCGCGACGGCGTCCGTCTGGCCGACGCGCTGGCCCAGGCGGGGTTCCCGCCCGAGCAGGTGCCCTCCGCCGCGCTGGTCGGCGCCGAGGTGCACGCCTTCGTCGAGTTGCACATCGAGCAGGGCGCGGTGCTCGAGCGCGGTGGCGAGCAGATCGGGGTCGTCACGGCGATCGCCGCGCCCCACGACCTCCGGCTGATCGTCCGCGGCGCGGCGGCGCACTCGGGCGCCACCCCGATGGACCTGCGCCGCGACGCGCTCGTCGGCGCCGCCGAGCTGCTGCTCGTGCTGGAGCGCCTGGCCCGCGAGTCGTCCTCGGGCACCACGGTGGGGACCGTCGGCGTGATCCGGGCCTTCCCGGGCGCGATCAACGTCGTGCCCGGCGAGGTGCACCTCGACGTCGACGTGCGCGACAGCGATCTGCAGGCGCGCGAGGCGGTGGTCGCCGCGCTGCTGGCCGCCGCACAGGAGATCGGCGCCGCGCGCGACCTGGCCGTCGACGTCGAGCCGATCGTCCGCGACACCCCGGTGCAGTGCGCGCCCACGGTGATCGACGCCGCCACCGCCGCCTGCGCGGAGCTCGGCCTGCGCCACCGGCCGATGACCTCGGGCGCCTACCACGACGCGATGATCCTGGCCGCGAAGGTGCCCGTCGGGATGATCTTCATCCCCAGCCGCGACGGCATCAGCCACCACCCCGACGAGTACTCCACGCCCGAGCAGGTCGACGACGGCGCCCGCGTGCTGGCGGGAACGCTCCGCCGGCTCGCAGCCGCCTGACGCCGCGACGCACGGGCCCCGCCGTTGCTTGTCACATTTGTGGTCCCCAGGCCGATGGATCCGACAAGCAACGGTTCCGGCGTGGCTCGCGGTTCTAGAACCCGTCGCGGTAGACGTCCTTGTAGAGCAGGTACTCGGCCGGCTCGTCGCCGGCCACGAACGACTGCGGGCAGTACGGGCCCATGTAGATGAAGTCGTCGCGCTGGACCGGGAAGTCCTGGCCGTCGAGGTGGTAGGTGCCCGACCCGGCGGTCAGGTAGAGGCCGTGCTCCTCGTCGTGGATCTCGATCTTGTCCAGGCCGGTGCCGGGCTCGAAGGCCAGGAGGCTGATGTTGAAGTCGTGGCGCGGGTCGGTGGGATCGAGCAGCTCGCGCCGGCGGAACCCCGGCACGCCCGTGTCCTGCCAGGGCTGCTCCTCGCGATGGCCGATCACCACGTCGGGCGCGGCCAGGCCGGGCCACGGCTCCAGCGGGCGCTTGATCCACAGCACCTCCGCCGGACCGTCGCCCGCGGCGAACAGCTCGAAGCCGACGTCGGGCGGCAGGTAGGCCCAGCCTCCGGCCGGCGCCGTCGCGTCGTGGCCACCGAGGCGCAACGTCGACTCGCCCGAGAGGATGTACAGGAAGTCCTCGAAGCCCGGCGCGACGGGCGCGCTGGTCCCCCCGCCGGCCTCCATCGCCACCACGTAGGCGCCGAAGCGCGCCGGCGCCAGGCGCGGCGTGGCCAGCTTGAACACCACCGCGTCGCGCAGGTTGGGCAGCCGGCTGGCGTACCGGTTGGCGGGCGTGAGGATCGTGTAGCCGCGTCCGCGCCGTCCGCGGTCGGCGCGCCAGGCGTCGGTCATGCCCGACAGCGTCTCAGAAGCTGGTCTTCGGGCGTTCCTGCGCGACGCCGTCGACGGTCACGTCCACGCGCTCGTCGTAGAAGCACACCAGCCCCGCGATCGCCGCCAGCGCGGTGGTCGGGAACGCGTAGGACCAGGCGATGTCCGGCACGACCCGATCGCCCAGCAGCAGCGACCAGTACTGGCTGGTCGTGCCCTTGTACGGGCACGACGTGACGGTGTCGCTGCGCTGCAGGTGCTCCCACTGCACGGCGCGACGATCGACGTACGTGCGCGACGGCAGGCCGGTCTCGAAGACCACCACCGGGCACGACGAGGCGGCCAGGAGCAGGCCGTCGCGCTCCACCCGCACGTGACGGTTGGTGCGCAGCGCGTCCACCCGCGTGTACGGGCTGCGCGGATGCACGTAGACCTGCTCCTCCTCCTCGAACCAGGCATCCAGCGCGTCCCAGGCGATCGACACCGTCTCGCCGAAGCCCTCGAGCGTCTCGCGGCGCAGCTCGATCCCGTCGAGCGCCGCGAGCGAGACGTCCTCGACGGGGAACGCGTAGCGCGGGTACTTCGGCGTGTCCCACACGTACGCCGCGCGGCGCGAGTCCACCACGATGTCCTCGCGCAGCGCGCCGCGGATCCGCCGCGGGACCGGTTCGACGTGGCCGACCGGAACGATCAGTCCCGGCCATCGGCTCAAGAGCAGCCCTCCACGAAGTCGACCTCGGGCAGGCGGCCGCTGGAGATCTGCGTGACCACGCCCTTGGGGTTGGCGTAGAACTTGATCTTCCGGTTGCCGGAGAACTTGACGAAGTAGTCGCGCGCCTTGGGCGTGTACTTGTTCGGCGCCGACTTCAGCTTGGACCCGTAGGCCTCCTTCAACGCGGCGGTCGAGTCGCCGACCTCGATGCCCGACCGAGTGGAGATCCCGGCCTTGGAGACGTTGATGACCGTGACCTTCAGGTTCGTCGTCTGCATGTTCACGCCGAGGCTCTCGGGGAACAGCTGGGCGATCCCGCAGGAGTCGTCCCCGGGGGTGAACGAGTTGTTGGTGATCGTCTGGCCGGTGCGCGACTGCGCCTGGGCGACGGTCATCCCGATGCGGATCGACCCGAGTCCGTTCTGGGTGATCTGCGACTTCGTGGTCACGGGCGCCGCAGAGGCCGCCGCGGGCAACGCCACGGCGGCGAGGGCGAGACCGGCGATCGTGCCGGTCAGGAGCTTGTGCATGCCGGCGATCCTACGCCGCGTAGCGGTGGTGAATGCCGATCGTGTTGCCGTCCGGGTCGGTGAAGAACGCCTGATGGCAGACGCCGCTGTCGATCGTGTCCCCCAGGAACGTCACGCCGCGCGCCTCCAGCTCGGCCTTGGCCGCCGCGAAGTCGTCGACGTGGAAGGCGATCGGCGCGTGATGCGCGGCGAACGGGATGCCCAGCCGCTCGACGGCCATCAGCGCGATCGTCACCGTGCCGTTCTCGAACTCGATGCCGACCGGATCCGTCTGACCCCACGCCTTCGAACGCGTCAGGCCGACGACGTTCTCGTAGAAGTCGGCGGCCGCGCCGACGTCGCGGGTGGGCAGGCTGACGAAGTCGACACCACTGATGGACGGCATGGCTGCTCCTCGGGTTGGGATGCGGATTGCACCATGAGACGCCACCCGCCGCGAAACTCATCGGTAGGTTTGTCGATCGTGGGTCCGTCAATGCCGATCCGACTCCTGGGCGGCGCCGTGGCGCCTGTCGCCCGAGCCGGCCTGCGCGCCGGCGACGCCGCCCTGCGCACGTCGCGGGAGCTGACGCTCGAGGCGATCGACGCGGTCCTGGCCTCGAGCTTTGCGCTGGAGGTCGTCGACCGGGTCGTGGCCAGCCCGCTCGTCGAGCGCTCCGCCCAGCGCCTGCTGTCCGGCCCCGAGGTCGAGCGCCTGCTCGAGCTCGCCCTGACCAGCGACCGCCTCGAGCAGCTGCTCGACGAGGCGCTCACCTCGCCGGGGATGGAGCGGATCGTCAACCAGGCCATCGAGAGCCGGCTGGCCGACGAGACGATCAGCCGCCTGATCGAGGAGACGACCGCGCGCCTGGTGGCCAGCGAGGGCCTGTGGATGCTGGTCGACGAGGTGGCGGCCAGTCCCGCGATCACCGAGGCGATCACCCAGCACGGCGTCGGGTTCGCCGACCAGGTGGCCGACGAGATGCGCGACCGCTCGCGCCACGCCGACGCCTGGATGGAGACGGTGGCCCGCCGTCTGCTGCGCCGCCGGGCCGCCCGGCTGGCCACGCCCGACGCGCCGTGACCGTCGTGGAGCCCGAGATCGTCGATGCGGTCGTGGTGCACAGCATCGCTCCGCCGCGCTACGCCGGTCTGGCCACGCGCGTGCTCGCGTTCGCCGCCGACGCCGCCGTGATCAACGTGATCGGCTGGTTCGTCGCGCTGGTCGTGTCGCTGGGGCTGTCGCTGATCGGGCTCCCGACCGAGGTGCGCAACGTCCTGCTCGGGATCGGCTCGCTGTGCGCGCTGCTGTGGACGGTCAGCTACTTCGCGTTCTTCTGGTCGACGACCGGCCAGACGCCGGGCAACCGCCTGCTGGGGATCCGCGTGCTCGACGTCCGCACCGGCGCGCCGCCGCGCCCCAGCCGGGCCGTCCGTCGCTTCTTCTGCCTGATCCTGGCCGCCATCCCGTTCTGCCTGGGCTTCCTGTGGATCCTCGTCGACGACCGCCGGCGCGGCTGGCACGACAAGCTCGCGCGCACGGTGGTGGCCGACGTGACCGACGAGGCGCCCGAGATCCGCTCGGACGTCCGTCCACGCCGCCTTCGCTAAGCGCTCAAACCGCTTTCCGGAGCCAGCTACGGTGGCGACATGAGACGCATCCTCTTGGTTGGGGGGCTGCTGGCTGCGCTCATCTCCGCGTCCCCCGCCTTCGCTGCCGACCGCTTCGACGTCCTGGAAGCGCGGGTGTCCGGCCACCTGCAGCCCGTCCGCGGGAGCGACGGGCGCCAGCACCTGGTCTACCAGCTGCGTCTGCACAACGTGTCGTCCGAGCTCGGCGTCGTCGTCGAGGGGGTGACGGTGCGCGACGCCCGGACGCGCCGCACCGTGGACACGCTCACCGGTCCCGGCCTGCTGGCCGGCATGTCGCTGGGCGACGGGTTCAACCCGGTCCCGACCACGACGCTCGGGCCCGGGCAGTCCGGCGTGGTGTACCTGGCCCCGACGTTCGCGTCGCTGCGGGCCGTGCCCGACCGCATCCAGCACGTGCTGCAGGTGTCCCCCGCGCCGGGCTCGGACCCGGCGCTGTTCGACCTGCGCTTCGGCCGCGTCGTCGTCGGTCCGCCCGCGGCCGTCGACCACCGCCTGCCGATCGCGCTGGCCTCGCCCCTGTGGGGTGACGGCTACGTCGCGTTCAACGGCTGCTGCGCCAGCCCCGGCCACGTGAAGACGATCCTCACCGTGGGCGGCGCCTCGCGGTCGGCCGAGCGCTTCGCCATCGACTGGATCCAGGTCGACCGCGCCGGTCGCCTGGACACCGGCGACGGCACGCGCAACGAGGACTACTTCATCTACGGCGATCCGATCCACGCGGTGGCCGACGGCCGCATCCTGATCGCCACCGACGGGCAGGCCGACACGCCGGCGCTGGAGCGGGGCGACGGGACCGTCACGCCGGGCAAGGCCGCCGGCAACCACATCATCCAGACGCTCCGGCGCGGCCTGTTCGGCATGTACGCGCACATCAAGCCGGGATCGCTGCGGGTCAAGCCGGGCCAGCGCGTGCGCAAGGGCGAGGTGATCGGCCTGGTCGGGAGCACCGGCAACTCCGATGCGCCACACCTGCACTTCCAGGTCACCGACCGGCCGTCGCCGCTGGGCGCCGAAGGCGTCCCCTACGTGTTCTCGCAATTCGACCTGGAGGGCCAGATCGTCGACGACGCGGTCGCCTGGCTGCCCACGCCGCGACCGCGCCGGGCCGAGCTCCCGCTCGACCGGAGCGTGTCCAGCTTCTCGCGCTGAGGCCCTAGCCGAACGTGAAGGCGAAGGCCGACAGCCCGGACTGCGGGCGCAGCTGCAGCGTGAAGGTCTTCGACCGGGGCAGGTCGACCAGCGTGTAGAGCTGCTGGCGGCGGACGGTGACCGTGCGGTACGGCTTCCCGTCGACCAGCACCTCCGCCCGGCCCGGTCCGCTGCGCGGCGGGGAGAGCACGAGGTAGACGCGCCGGGCCTGCACGCGCGCGTCGAGCGTCGCGCCCGCGCCGGCCGTCGCATGCTCGTCATCGACGGTCCACGCGCCGCCCAACGCGAACTGGGACAGCCCGAGCCGCTGCGGCCCGGGGCTGGTGTAGCGCCGCATCGAGGCGCGCGGCAGCGTGGCCCACTGCTGCGGGTCGGCCCGGGCCGCGCCGACATAGGTCTCCGGCGTGGCCCGCGCGCTCGGCGTGACCACGCCCCGCGGCGTCGCGTCGGCGCCCGTCTCGCCCAGCAGCGAGCGGATCGCCCGCTCGCTGACGTCGTAGTCGCCCTCGCCGAACTGCACGTGGCGCACGTGCCCGCGCTTGTCGATCAGGTACTCGGCCGGCCAGTACTGGTTGCCGTAGGCGTTCCAGGTGGCCATCTCGTTGTCCTGGGCCACCGGGTAGCGGATCCCGTTGGCGGCGATCGCCGCCTCGACGTTCCCGGCGTCGTGCTCGAACCCGAACTCCGGCGCGTGCACGCCGACGATCGTCAGCCCGTCCTTGCGGTAGCGCTCATCCCAGGCCTCCAGGTAGGGCAGCGTGCGCAGGCAGTTGATGCACGTGTAGGTCCAGAAGTCGACGAGCACCACGCGCCCGCGCAGCTGGGCCAGCGTCAGCGGCTGGCCGTCGGCCGTGTTGAACCACTTCTGGGTGCCGACGAAGTCCGGGGCCGGTCCGTAGTCGCGCAGGCCGCTGGCGTCGTCGGCGGGGTGCGCCTGCGCGGCCGCGGCGATGCCCCGGGCCGGGCGCAGGTCGTCCAGGCGCTTGCGCACCGCATCGGAGCTCTCCAGGCCCGCGGTCAGCGAGACGTCCGGCGCGTGGCGGGCGATCAGCGTCTCGAAGCGCAGGTCGACCCGGGTGATCAGCGCCAGCGCGGTGACGAGCAGGACCACGCCGAGCACCCGTTGCAGCGTCGGCCCCTTGAAGCGGTCGATCAGCGTGCGCCCGCCCAACGCGATGGCCAGCAGCATCGCCGCGCTGCCCAGCGCGTAGGCCAGGCCGACCGCGACGGTCCGCCCCGAGGCGGCGCTGACCGTGACCACGGCGGCCAGGATCGGCCCCGCGCACGGCGCGTAGACGAAGCCCAGCGCCGCGCCGACCAGCACGCCCGACCAGAAGCCGCTGCCCCGCCCGCGCGGGCCGAAGCGGGCCAGTCGCGAGAGCGGCGCCTCGAGGCGATCGGCGATCCGGGGCAGCAACAGCAGCAGGCCCGAGGCGATCAGCACGACGATGGCCAGGTCGCGGGTCAGCGTCGTGCCCAGGCCCACGCCGTCGACGATCTCGCCCAGCCCGATGATCGTCACGCCGAACGTGACGGTCAGCCCGAGGACGACGCCGACCGGGCGCCGCCGACCGCCGGTCCCGCTGGCCGCCAGCAGCGCCGGGAGCACCGGCAGCACGCAGGGCGAGAGCGCGGTTCCCGCTCCGGCGAGCACCGCGACGAGCAGGAGGACGATCATCCGCCCTCAGGGATATCAGCTTGCGGTCACGTCTTGGCGCCGGGATTGAACGGCGCCTCCCCCGGCTTGTCGGGGCGGAAGCGCAGCGCCGACCAGGTCTCGTCGATCGCCACCTGGCCGTTGGGGCGCAGGCCGTGCTCGACCACGATCGGCCAGAGCGTGTCGCGGTTGATGTCGCTGCGCCCGGCCTTCGGGTAGGCGACCCACAGGACGCGCGGTGCGGCGAGCGCGTCGTGGTGGGCGTCGAGCAGCCGGCGGGCGGCGGCCGCGTCGTCGGCGAACAGGACGGCGGTGGTGGCCGCGGCGAGGTCGGCCACGGCCTGTGCGCCGGCGGGCAGCGGGCCGACCAGGTCCAGACGGTCTGCGGGCAGCACGCTCACGGTGCTGTCGGGCTTGATCTGCAGCTTCTCGGCAACGGTCTTGACGGTCATGGCCCCGATGCTGACCGCCGACGGCCCGGCGCGCTTCTCCGTTTCTGCGCGCTTACCAGCGCGGGGCGTCGGCCGGCGCGGGAAGCGCGTCGGCCACGACCAGCGAGACGTTGTCGCGGGCGCCGCCGTCCAGCGCGAGCGCGAGCAGCAGATCGGCGGCGACGTCGCGATCGGCGGTGGTCAGCGCGCCCGCGATCGCCTCGTCGGTCACGACGTCCGACAGCCCGTCGGAGCAGACCAGGACGCGGTCGCCGGCCTGCGCGCCGTAGCGGGTCACGTGCGCGCGGCGGTCCGGCGCGCCGTCGAGCACCCGGGTGACGATGTTGCGTTGCGGATGGTCGCGCGCCTCGGTCTCGCTGACCAGCCCGGCGTCGACCAGCTCCTGCACGAGGCTGTCGTCTCGGGTCAGGCGCTGCAGGGCGCCGTCGCGCAGCAGGTAGGCGCGCGAGTCGCCCAGGCTGACCACGGTCCAGGCGTCGTCCAGCGCGACGGCCGTGACCGTCGTGGCCATCCCGGCGGTGTCGGGGCGACAGGCGCCGATGAAGGCGATCGTCGCGTTGCCGCGGTCGACGGCACCGGCCAGCGCCTCGTCCAGCGGGCGCTCGAGCAGCGACTTCTCGACCTGCGCCAGCGCGTCGATGGCGGCGCGGCTGGCCACCTCGCCCGCGGCCGCGCCGCCCACGCCGTCGGCCACCGCGACCAGGCGCGGGCTGGCGAACACCGCGTCCTCGTTGTGATCGCGGACCGGGCCGGTGTCGCTGCGCGCGGCGAAGGCGAGCGTCAGCCGCCCCACGTCACTCCTCTTCGACCTCGGTGTAGGCGTCGGCGAGCACCTCGGGCAGCGCCGAGTAGAAGGCGTCCTCGAACTCCTCGGGCACGTCGACGATCACGCCCTCGACGTGCAGGTGATCGCCGTGCGAATGCGCCTGCGGGCGCACCGTGGCGCCGCACAGCACGAAGAACGGCACGAGGCTGAAGTAGTCCAGCCCGTAGAACTCGTGCGGATCGATGCCGGTGCCCTCCAGCAGCGACCACAGTCGATCGGCGTACTGGGACTCTCCCTGGGTGATGAACGCGACCTGGGTCATGGGACCCATGGTGCCAGTTCGCGGCCGGCGTCAGTCGTCCGCTGGCGGCGGCGCGAAGACGATGCGCTTGAGCTCGGGGATCGCGGCGCCGCCGAGGCGCAGCGACGTCATGAAGCCCTCCTCGCCCAGCAGGCCCTGATCGAGCGCGGTGCGCAGCGCGGAGAGCGGCGCGTTGTCCTCTTCGCTGACGTCGTCGCGCGGGACCTCGAGCAGCAGGATGTGGCGAGGGCGGCGGTGCGGCGCGGCGAGGCGGACCATCCGCTCGCGCTCCTCGGGGTCCAGGCCACGCGCGGTACGCACGACCGTCTGCCCCGCGGCCAGGCGCTTGGTGGCGGCGGCGTCGAGCAGCTCGCGGCTCTTGGCCTCGATCGCGTCGTCGGGGACCTTGCCCTGCAGCAGCGCGCGCACCTTGCTCATCGCCAGCCACGTGCTCTGCTCCTCCAGCACGCGCGCGGCGAAGCGCTCGGCGGCCGACTCGTCGGCCGAGACGATCAGCAGCAGGCTGCCGGGCGAGTAGCGCATCCGGTCGCTGGGCGACAGCACGCGGCCGCGCACCGAGACGTCGGGCTTGCGCGCCGGACGGTCCTCGTCCCCGGGCCGGCGGGGACGGTCCGAGGTCCAGCCCCCGCGCTCGTCGGGGGAGATCTTCACGCTGCGCGGACCAGTGGACATGGCCTCAGCATCGCAGAACGCCCGGGCAGCAGGCGGTTCTGGCTCGCCGCGTGCGACCCTGAAGGGGAATGCGTGCCGGAGTGCTGTTCGGAATCGCGGCCTACGGCTTGTGGGGCCTGTTCCCGATCTACTTCCACGCGCTGGACGAGGCGGGCTCGATCGAGGTCGTCGCGCACCGGATCGGCTGGTCGCTGCTGGTGGTGATCGCGCTGCTGGCCGTCACGCGCAGGCTGCACGCCGTCCGCGCGCTGCGGGGCGACCGGCGCAAGCTGCTGCTGCTGACCATCGCCGCGGTGCTGATCGCCATCAACTGGGGCGTCTACATCTACGCGGTCGACACCGGCCACGTGATCGAGGCGGCGCTGGGCTACTTCATCACGCCGCTGATCAGCGTCGGGCTGGGCATGACGGTCTTCGGCGAGCGGCTGCGCGTCGCCCAGGCCGTCGCGCTGGGGCTGGGCACCGTGGCGGTGATCGTGCTCAGCGTCTACTACGGCGGGTTCCCGTGGATCGCGCTCGTGCTGGGCATCTCCTTCGGGACCTACGGGCTGCTGAAGAAGCTGGCCGACGTCGGCGCGGCCGAGGGGCTGGCCGTCGAGACGTCCGTGCTGTTCCTGCCCGCGCTCGTGGTCATCGCCGTGCTGGCCTGGACCGGCGGCGGCAGCTTCGCCACCGGCGACCTCGGCCTCACGCTCCTGCTCGTCGCCGCGGGTCCGGTGACCGCGCTGCCGCTGCTGCTGTTCGCCGCCTGCGTGACGCGCGTGCCGCTGTCGGTCGTCGGGCTGCTGCAGTACCTCACGCCGGTGCTGCAGTTCCTGATCGGCTGGCTGGCCTACGACGAGACGATGAGCACCGCGCGCTGGATCGGCTTCGGCCTGGTCTGGCTGGCGCTGATCGTGCTCACCTTCGACGGGCTGCGGCTGGCCCGCCGCGAGGCTGATCCGGTCGACGTCCTAGCGACGGCCACGTAGGTCGTTCATGCGCCGGCGGTCGCGCTTGGTCGGGCGCCCGGCGCTGTCGTCGTAGCGCGGACCGGACTGGGCCAGCGCCTTGCGCTCCGCGGTGACCTGTGCGCGGGTCTCGATCGACTCAGGCGTCTCCTCATACAGCTTGGCCGCCTCAGTCGCGCTGCCCCGTCGCACGCCGGTCGCCTTGATCAGGCACTCGACCTTGACCTCGCCGAAGCTGATGCGCAGCCGGTCGCCGGGACCGACGTCGCGGCTGGGCTTGATCGGCTGGCCGTTGACCTCGACCCGCCCGCCCTTGATCGCGTCGACCGCGATCGCGCGCGTCTTGCACAGCCGCGCGGCCCACAGCCAGCGGTCGACGCGCACGGGCTCGGAGGCGTCATGCATCGCTCGGGCACGCTAGCCGCGTCTGCTGCTCGCGACCGCGCAGGGTCACCGTGTCGCCCAGCCGCCAGCGCTCGACCTCGCCGTTGCGGGCACCGTCCAGCGCCGCCTCGGAGGCCAGCACCCGCGGCTCGTGGCGCTTGGCCAACTCGGTCAGCCGCGCCGCCTCGTTGACCGGGTCGCCGATCACCGTGTACTCGAAGCGATGCTCGGCGCCGATGTGGCCGGCCACGGCCTGGCCCGCGGCCACGCCGATCCCGGCCTGCAGCTCCCCGATGCGCTCGTGCAGCGCCTCGTCGAGCTCGCGCGCCGCCTGCAGGCAGCACCCGTAGGGATCGTCCATCGCCACCGGCGCGCCGAAGATGGCCAGCGCCGCATCGCCCTCGAACTTGTTGACCCATCCCCCGCGCGCCTCGACGACGTCGACGACCACGCCGAAGAAGCGGTTCAGCAGCTCGACGACCTCCTGGGGCGGGCGTCGCTCGGCCAGGCCGGTGGAGCCGACGATGTCGACGAACAGCACGGCCACGTCACGCAGCTCACCGCCCAGCCGGACGCCCCCGTCGAGCGCGTGGCGCGCGACCTCGACGCCGACCTGGCGGCCGAACAGGTCGCGGATCCGCTCGCGCTCGCTGAGCCCCTGGGCCATCTCGTTGAACCCGGCCTGCAGCAGGCCGACCTCGGTGGCGTCCCACACCGGCAGCTTCGTGTCGAACTCGCCGCGGCGGACGCGATCCAGCCCGCGGCGGATCACGCCGATCGGATGTGCGGTCAGGTACGCCGCGGTGGTCACCAGGCCGAACCCGGCCAGGAGCCCGAGCGCCGACAGCGCGAGCATCGTCACCGCCAGCGACTGCTCGTCGATCTCGATCGGCGTCAGCGCGACGATCGCGATCAGCCCGATGCCGAGCAGGATCACGCCGCTGCCCAGCGCCCAGGCCAGCACGATGCGCGAGGCGACGCCCGGCAGGGCGCGGTCGGTCGGCACGCCCGGGGCCAGCGCTCGCGCGGTGACCGGCCGCAGCGCCAGCTCGGCCACGAAGTACGCCTCCGCGCACGTGCTCAGCCCGCCCAGCGCGACGGTCACCCCGACGCCGACGGCCAGCAGGCCCGACCAGATCAGGTTGACCGCCGTGAAGATGACGACGCCGATGCCCCACAGCGTCGCCTGCACGACCATGATCCGCAGCGGCGCGCGCAGCAGGTGGCGCTGCTGGGCCGGTGTGGGCGGGATGTCGGCGTTCAGCCAGGCGCGCGAGCCGTTGGGCCCGCCCTCGATCGCGTAGCGCCCCCACACCACGCCGATCACGCAGGCGATCAGCGCGTAGCCCAGCGCCACCGCCAGGTTGACCACCGTCGTGGCGTGGGTGACGTCCTCGTCGGGCTTGGGCAGCGCGAACAGCGCGAAGCACAGCACCGACGCGACGCTGCCCAGGTTGGTGAACACGACCGCGATGACGGCCAGCCAGCGCACCCGCCGCCCGACGACGCGGCCGGGCAGCGCCTGGTCGCCGACCAGCCACGGGTGCTCCCACAGCGACGCCAGCGCGGAGCGGGACATGTCGGCGCGATGATCGCACGCCGACAGGCGCCGCTCTGTGCGGTTGGTCGAGAGCGCCGGGTCAGCGGGATAGCGCGCGCCGGGCGCGCAGACCGGCACCGGCGGCGCCCATCAGCGCCCGCTCGCCGGTCGAGCCGATCGCCGGCCACAGCCCGAGCTGGCGCAGGTTCTCGGCCACGTCGTAGAACGAGTGCTCGCGGCACACCTTGCCGTCGCGGAACGCGAAGATGTCGGTGCCGATCGTGTCGATGCGCCGGCCCGAGGCGGGCAGGCCGATCCACAGGGGTCCGTGGTTCAGCGCCCGGCAGCGCCACGGCTCGGTCACCCGGTCGCCCTCGGCGATCACCGGTTCGCGCATCGACCACTCGATGTCGCTGAAGGCGGCGAAGAAGCCGTCGACGTAGCGGGCGTAGGCCTCGCGGCCGCGCAGCGGCTCGGCCAGCGTGACGTCCCAGTACTCGATGTCGTCGGTCACGTGCTCGAGCACCGCGGCCGTGTCGGTCGCCCACGCGCGCTGCCAGGTGATGAAGAAGTCGTCGGCCCAGGTCATCGTGCCGCGAACCGTACGCCTCCGGCGACGTGCCCGACGTAGAGCGGGTCGGCCCAGCTCTCGTCCGTGTGCCCCAGCGCGGTGTAGAACGCCCGCCCGCGGCCGACGCGGTGCGACCAGGCCACCGCGTGGGCACCGGCGCCGGTGAGGGTCAGCAGCACGTGCGCGCGGGGCGGCGTCGTGAAGGAGTACCACTCGTCCGTGCGCGTCCAGTCGCCGGGCAGGCCCGCGGTCGCCGGATGGTCCGGGTCGTCCACGTGCACCACACCCTCGTAGGGCGGCGGGTGCGAGCGGAAGCGGGCGCCGCCGAGCAGCCGGCCGAAGAACGGCCAGTCGTGCTCGGTGTCCGCGGCGGAGTGCACGCCGACCCAGCCACCGCCGCCCAGCACGTAGCGACGCAGCGCGGACCGCTGCCGGCGATCGAGCACGTCCCCCGACGTCAGCAGGAACACGACGACGTCGTAGTCGCGCAGCCGATCGGCCGCGAACACGCCGGCGTTCTCGGTGTGGACGGCACCGGGGAGCTGCCGCGTGAGCGCCGCGACGGCGGGGACGATCGAGGTGTGGCGGAAGCCGGTCGTCTTGGTGAACAGCAGGACGTGTGGCTCCGCGGCGCCCGACGCGGTCGCCGGAGCGAGCGCCGTGCAGAGCAGGACCGCGACCAGCGCGCGCCAGAGCATGTGTGCACGAAAGCACATAGACATTCATGGACACAAACGGCTACGGTTCGGCCATCGACGGGTCGAACGGAGTCACCTGAGTGGTCGAACGAGGCGCGCGCCCCCGGGTCTCCCGCACGCGCCGCGCGCTGCTGCGGGCCGCCCGTGCGCTCACCTCGCCGCTGCTGCCCGACGACTACCTCGAGCTGATCAACCCGCTGTGGTCCACGCAGGAGCTGCGCGGGCGGGTCGAGCGCATCGAGCTCCAGACCGACGACGCGGTGACCGTGTCGATCAAGCCGGGGTTCGCCTGGGAGGGCCACGAGCCCGGCCAGTACCTGCGCGTCGGGCTGGCCATCGACGGCATCCATCACTGGCGCGCCTACTCGCTGACCAGCGACCCCGATGCGCCCGACGGCCTCATCTCGATCACGCCGAAGCTGTACGAGCCCGGCACCGTCTCCCCCTTCCTGGTCCGCCGCCTGCGCCCGGGCACGATCGTGCGCCTGGGCGGCGTCGAGGGCACGTTCGTGCTGCCCGATCCACCGCCCCGCCGGCTGCTGTTCCTCAGCGCCGGCAGCGGCATCACGCCGATCATGAGCATGCTGCGCTCGCTGGCCCGTCGCAACGCGCTGCCCGACGCGGTCCACGTGCACTCCGCGCGCACCGGCGACGACGTGATCTTCGCCCAGGAGCTGCGCCGCATCGACGCCGCCCAGCCGGGCTACCGCCTGGATCTCCAGCTGACCGCCGACGACGGGCGCCTGATCCCCGGCGAGCATCTGGACGAGCGCTGCCCCGACTGGCGCGAGCGCGAGACGTTCGCCTGCGGTCCCGCCGAGCTGCTGGACACGCTCGAGGAGCACTGGGCCGCGCTGGGCGATCCCGATCGCCTGCACATGGAGCGCTTCCAGCCGGTGATCGGCGGCCAGGGGGCCAGCGGCGAGGGCGGGACGATCCGCTTCACCAAGAGCGACGTGGACGCCGAGTCGGACGGCTCGACCCCGATCCTCGTGGCCGGCGAGGAGGCCGGCGCGACGTTGCCCTTCGGGTGCCGCATGGGGATCTGCCACACGTGCACCGGGAAGCTGCGCTCGGGGACGGTGCGCGACCTGCGCACCGGTGAGGTGACGGGCAGTGAAGGCGAGGTGGTGCGCACGTGCATCAACGCGCCCGAAGGACCAGTCGAGATCGAGCTCTAGGAGGAACGGCCATGGCCACCAGCCAGATCGAGAGCCCGTTGGCGCGGCTCAGCGACGAGCAGATCGAGGCGCTCGGACGCGAGTTCGACGCGATCCACGACGAGGTCTTCGCCGAGCTCGGCGAGCGCGATCGCAAGTACATCGTCTCGATGATCGAGATGCACCGCCGCCTGGCCGTGAGCGGGCGCGTGCTGCTGTTCTTCGCGCGCTACAAGCCCGCCTGGGTCGCCGGGACCGTCGCGCTGTCGCTGGCCAAGATCCTGGAGAACATGGAGATCGGCCACAACGTCCTGCACGGCCAGTGGGACTGGATGAACGACCCGCAGATCCACTCCTCGACCTGGGACTGGGACACGGCGTCGACCTCGCAGGCCTGGAAGCACTCCCACAACTACGTCCACCACACGTACACGAACATCCGCGGCAAGGACCGCGACCTGGGCTACGACATCATGCGGATCGACCCGCACCAGCCGTGGCACCCGGTCTACCTGGCCCAGCCGCTCTACAACATCCTCCTGATGGCCTTCTTCGAATGGGGCGTCGCGCTGCACGACCTCGACATCGAGGCGATCCGCCGGGGCGAGAAGCCCAAGGAGGAGCTGGTCGAGGAGCTCAAGGGCATCGCCGACAAGGCCTGGACGCAGATCCGCAAGGACTACATCGCCTTCCCCGCGCTCAGCGCGCTGGCCTTCCGCAAGCGCGGGTTCAAGGCCACGCTGACCGCCGACTTCACCGCCAACGTGATCCGCAACTTCTGGTCCAACGCGATCATCTTCTGCGGGCACTTCCCCGACCAGACCTACACGTTCAGCCCCGAAGAGGTCGAGAACGAGACGCGCGGCGGCTGGTACGTGCGCCAGCTCCTGGGCGCCGCCAACATCGAGGGCAGCCCGCTGTTCCACGTGGCCAGCGGGAACCTCGGCTACCAGGTCGAGCACCATCTGTTCCCCGACATGCCGAGCACCCGCTACGGCGAGATCGCCCCGCGCGTGCGCGACATCTGCGAGCGCTACGGCCTGCCCTACAACACCGGCCCGTTCTCCAAGCAGTGGGGCACCGTCCAGCGCACGATCGCGCGCCTCGCCTTCCCCGGTGGCAAGCCGCGCCCCAAGCCGGGCCCGTACCGCTCGGGTCAGCCGGGGCGCACCATCTCGAACAGCGCGTCGACGACGGCGTAGTCGCCCAGGTAGCCGCAGCGGGCGATCGGCTGGATCGCGGCGGTGTCGACGCGCCCGTCGGCCCGGATGAACGCCTCGTCCAGGTGGACGCCGACGACCTGGCCGACGATCAGGAAGTGGCCGGTGGGCTCGCCCTCGAGGTCGGTCAGCTCCTGGTCGAACACCACGCGGCACTCCAGCGCGCAGGGGCTGGCCGCGACCCGCGGCACGTCGATCAGGCGCGACGGCGCCATCTCCAGGCCCGCGTGCTCGAACTCGCTGTGGCCGTGCGGGAGCGGCTGTGAGCTGAGGTTCATCTGCTCGCGCAGCGCGTACGTCGGGAGGTTCCACACGAACGCGCCCGTGTGGCTGGCGAACGAGGAGGAGTGCTTGCGACCGATGCTCGAGAAGGCGACCATCGGCGGCCGCTCGCAGACGGCGTTGAAGAAGCTGTAGGGCGCGAGGTTGACCTCGCCGGCCGGGCCGACGCTGGAGATCCAGCCGATCGGGCGGGGCGCGACGAGCGCCTTGAACGGGTCATGCGGGAGCAGGTCGCGGTCGCGCTGATCGGGCTCGTAGAAGATCACCGCCCGAGTATCGCGTGCGGCAGAACGCTGTCATCGCTGCAGGTTCCGGCCCCGAACGCGCCGCGAAGCTGCGCAAACCTGCGCAGAAGCTCCATCGCGCGTCGCGCGCACGTCCCGAGGCCGAATCTGGTCAACGACATGGACGTTCGCCTGCCCGCCCTCACCGCCCTCGCCGTCTTCGCCCTCGCCGCGCCCGCGTCAGCGGCCACGCCGGCCAACGGCGGCGCGAGCTTCCCGACCAAGAAGCAGGCCGTGCAGGCACAGGCGCCCGTCGTCGCCCCGCCGACCGGCGGCACCGACACCACCACCCCGCCGCCCGCCGATCCGGCCACCGCGGTGGCCACCTTGGCCGGCGACGGCACGGCGATCGCCCCGGCGGGCGCGCCCGCCCAGGTGACGGCGCTGATCGCCGCGGCCAACAAGATCGCCACGCTCCCCTATCGCTACGGCGGCGGCCACGGCTCCTTCGAGGACAAGGCCTACGACTGCTCGGGCTCGGTGTCCTACGCGCTGCACGGCGCCCACCTGCTCGACACCACGCTGGACTCGACCAGCCTGATGACCTGGGGCCGGTCGGGCGCCGGATCGTGGATCACGATCTACGCCAACAAGGAGCACACGTTCCTCGTCGTCGCCGGGCTGCGCTTCGACACCTCCGGGCAGAAGGCGGCCGGCACGCGCTGGCAGCCGATGGACCGCTCGACGAAGGGCTTCGTCGTGCGTCACCCCGACGGCCTGTGAAGCGCTAGACGGTCGCTCCGGCGTCGTCGAGGTAGATCCAGATCTGCATGCGCCACTGGGCGGCGAGGCTCTCGTTGCCGCTGATGCGCGCGTCACACCAGATCTCGCCCTCGGCGGCGATCGTGCGGTGGACCAGGGAGCGCAGGTCGGCGGCATCCTGGGGCGCCAGCGAGGCGATCTGGGCACCATGCTTGGCGAAGACGTGGATCTCCTCCCCCTCCGGCTGCAGCCGCACGCGCGTGAACTCCTCGATCGGCGGCAGCGAACGGCGGGTGGCCGTCGCGGCGCGCAGGATCTCGTCGATGAAGTTCGACTCGCCGACGCAGGCGATCGCGACGGAGCGCTGGCTGGGGACTTGCCAGGTGGAGTGGTGCATTTCGCTTTCATCGTCGGCGTCTGGCGCGCGATTCTTGAATGGCGACGCCCGCGATCGGCCGATCGCCTACCTTGACCGGGCACATGGCCACCGCCGCGAGCAGCCCGCCGGCCCCACGCGACGACCGCATCAACGGCGTGATCTTCATCGCCGCGATGGTCGCGCTGATGTGGGTCGTCGAGGTGATCGACTCGATCTCGGGTGGTGATCTGGAGCAGCACGGCATCGAGCCGCACGATGTCGACGCGCTCCCGGCCATCGCCGCCGCGCCCTTCCTGCACGGCTCCTGGGGACACCTGATCGGCAACACGATCCCGTTCCTGATCCTCGGCGCGACGATCGCGCTCAGCGGACTGCGCCGGGTGGTCTGGGTGACGGTCATCGTCGCCGTCGTCGGCGGGCTGGGCGTGTGGATCTTCGCCCCGACCAACACCGTTCACATCGGGGCCAGCGGGCTGGTCTTCGGCTACGCCACCTACCTGATCTTCCGCGGCCTGTTCAGCCGCAGCATGCTGCACATCGCGATCGGGCTGGTGGTCGTGGTGATCTACGGCACGACGCTGCTGTTCTCGCTCGCGCCCCGCGACGGGATCTCCTGGCAAGGGCACCTGTTCGGGGCGATCGGCGGCGTCGTCGCGGCCTGGTGGTTGGACCGCCGAGACCGCCAGAACGACTCGGCTCCGGGACGTTCGTCGCCCCGCCTGTCCTCTGTCTGACGTTCCGCACCGGCGACCGGTGCATCGCCTGGGTCTGCGGGTACGTCGCCAGAGTGGAGAGCGCAACAGCACGAGTCAGAACCGGCGAGTCGACCCGCCGACCGCGCACGGACGAGCTGCAACGACTGTGGAAGCAGTACCGCGTCCGGCCCGACGACAAGCGGATTCGCGACCGGCTGATCCTGTCGCTGGCGCCGATGGTCAAGTTCATCGTCTACCGCAAGGTCCGCAACGTGCCCGCGCACGTGGAGATCGAGGACTACCTGTCGGTCGGCATCGAGGCGCTGATCCTCTCGCTGGATCGCTACGACCCGACGAAGGGCGCCACGCTGGAGCAGTTCGCGTGGACCCGCGTGCACGGCGCGGTCCTGGACGAGCTGCGCCGTCAGGACTGGGCGCCGCGTTCGGTGCGCCGCTGGGAGCGCGACATCGAGAAGGCCGTCGCGGACTTCACCGGCGTCCACGGCCGGCGGCCCCACCAGGAGGAGCTGGCCGAGATGCTCGGCTGCTCGCAGGACGAGCTGCGCCGCCACCGCCACGACATCGCCCGCTCCGACGTGACCTCGCTCAACGCGGTGGTGCTCTCCGAGGACGACACCGAGGTCGAGCGCCTGGAGACGCTGGCCTCCGCCGACGAACGCCTCAACCCAGAGGCCGCCGCGCTGCAGAGCGACGCCAAGGACCGCTTCCGCGACGCCTTCGCCGACCTGCCCCAGCGCGAGCGCGAGATCGCGGTGCTGCTCTACGTCAAGCACCTGACGATGGCCGAGATCGGTGAGGTGATGGGCGTGTCGGAGAGCCGGATCTGCCAGATCCACGGCCGCACGAAGAAGCGCCTGCGGTCTGCCCTGCAGGAGGACGACGCCGCGCTGTTCCACCTCGTCGCGTAGGGCTGTGACTGTGAGAGGCTGCCCGCCATGGGTCGCCTCTGTCTCGCGTGGGTGCTGGGCACCCTCGCCCTCGCCGCGCTTCCTGCTGCCGCCTCGGCCGACACCGTCTGGCTGTGCCAGCCGGGCCGGCCCAACCCCTGCAACGGGAGCCTGAAGGCGACCGTCATCACCCCGGCGGGGGTCCCGACCGGCGCGACGGTCGACCCGCGGATCGACCAGCGAGCGCCGATCGACTGCTTCTACGTCTACCCCACGGTCAGCGAGCAGCCCGGGCCGCTGGCCACGCTGGACGTCGACCAGGCGCAGCGGTCGATCGCGCTCTATCAGGCGTCGCCGTTCTCGCAGACCTGCCGGGTGTGGGCGCCCATGTACCGCCAGCTCACGCTGACGGCGATCAACGCGCCGGCGGGCACGGTCTCCGCGGCGCAGCGCGCGACCGCCTACAGCGACGTGCGCGCCGCCTGGCTGGACTACCTGCGCCACGACAACCACGGCCGCGGTGTCGTGTTCATCGGCCATTCCCAGGGCACGTTCATGCTGCGCCAGCTGATCAGCCGCGAGGTCGATCCCAAGCCGGCCGTGCGCAAGCGCCTGGTCGGCGCGCTGCTGCTGGGCGGCAACGTCACCGTGGCCAAGGGGCAGGACGTCGGCGGCGACTTCCAGCACGTCGCCGCCTGCCGGCGCAACGGCCAGATCGGCTGCGTCGTGGCCTACTCGATCTTCGATGAGCCGGTGCCCGCCGACGCGCTGTTCGGCCGCACCACGGACGCCAAGCTCGAGGTCCTGTGCACGAACCCCGCAGCGCTGCGCGGCGGCTCGGGCCTGCTGCGCTCCGCCGAGCCGACGACGCCCTTCGGCGGGACGATCGGCGCGGCGATCGACCTGCTGGGCATGCAGGTGCCGGCCGTCGACACGCCGTGGGTGGTCACGCGCGGCGGCTACTCGGCCCGCTGCTCGGACGCCGACGGCGCGGACGTCCTCCAGGTCACCCCGCGCGACGGCGCCCCGCTGCTGCACCCGGTGCCCACGCCGGGCTGGGGGCTGCACCTGGCCGACATGAACCTGCCGATGGACGACCTCGTGCAGATCGTGCGCGATCAGGCCCGCGCCTACGCCAAACGGTGAACCACATGTGGCCGGGGCGTTAACGTGGCGCCCATGTCCCATCTCCGCCTGCCGGCGCTGGTCGCGCTGGCCCTCTCGGTCACGCTGACCCTCCCCGCACTCGGGCAGGCGGCGTCCAAGCACCACGGCAAGCCCAAGAAGCCGGCCCAGCAGCTCTACGTGTCGCTGGGCGACTCCTACGCCGTCGGCTACCAGCCGACCGCGCCGAAGGTCGGCTCGACCACGACGAACGGCTACGCCAACCAGCTGCTGCCGCTGGCCAAGAAGAAGGGCTACGACTACAAGCTGGTCAACTTCGGCTGCGGCGGGGCGACGACGGTGTCGATCCTCAACACGCCCGGCTGCAAGCCCGAGGCGCGGGCCATCGGCGGCCCGGCCTACACGGTCCCGCAGGCCGACGCCGCGGTGTCCTACATCAAGGCGCATCGCAAGCAGGTCGGGCTGATCACGGTGTCGATCGGCGGCAACGACGTGACCTCATGCGCCGCCGCGGCGGATCCGATCCCCTGCGTCAGCACGGCGACCACGTCGATCAAGACGAACGTCACCGACCTGGTCAAGCGCCTGCGCGCGGCGGCCGGCCCGAAGGCCCGGGTCGTCGGCATCACCTATCCCGACGTGATCCTCGGCGACTACGTGCTGGGCAACCCGCAGCTGGCGTCGCTGTCCGTCGTCGCCTTCCAGTCGCTGATCAACCCCGCCCTGAAGGACGCCTACACGGCGGGCCAGGGCCAGTTCGTCGACGTGACCGCCGCCACGGGCGCGTACACGCCGTTCGATCAGACGACGGAGCTCGCGCCCTACGGCACGGTGCCGGTCGCCGTGGCGCAGGTCTGCCAGCTGACGTACTTCTGCGAGTTCCAGGACATCCACGCCCGCACGCCCGGCTACGCGCAGATCGCGGAGCTGATCGTGGGGACGCTGCCCGCGAAGTAGCGGGCGCTCAGCCGGCGGCAGCAGCGGCCGCGACGGCCAGTTGGTCGGCGCGGTCGTTGCGCACCTTGTGCGCGTGCTCGGTGCCGGTCTCGTGGCCCTTGACCCAGTGCCAGCGGACCGTGTGGCGGGCGATCTGGGCCTCGAGCGCCATCACCAGGTCCTGGTTCTTGACCGGGTCGCCGCCGGAGGTCTTCCAGCCCTTCTTCTTCCAGCCGACGATCCACTTGGTCATCGAGTCGAGCATCAGGCGCGAGTCGGTCACGATGCACACGCTGGTGCCGTCGGGCAGCGCGCGCAGGCCCTCGATCGCCGCCATGTACTCCATGCGGTTGTTCGTCGTGTGGGCCTCGCCGCCGGACAGCTCGATGTCGTCGCCGCCGGTCGCGGGCACGACGATCGCCGCCCAGCCGCCGGGGCCCGGGTTGCCGCGGCAGGCCCCGTCGGTCCACACGACCGCCTCTCCGGGGCGCGCCTCCAGGGGCTGCTCCGGGCGGGCGGGACGACGGTTGCGGCGGTATGGCGTGGAGGCAGGCATCGGGCGACGATGGTAAGAACCTCGCCGGATGGCCAGCGACTACCCCTACGTGCAGGCGATCCCCACGCGCTGGCACGACAACGACATCTACGGGCACGTCAACAACGTCGACTACTACGCGTTCTTCGACACCGTCATCAACACGTACCTGATCCGGGTCGGGGGCCTGGACATCGCCGCGGGGCCGGTGATCGGGCTGTGCGCGGAGTCGCACTGCACCTACCGGGCGTCGTTCACGTTCCCGGAGACGGTCACCGCCGGCCTGCGCGTCGGCGAGCTGCGCACGCGCGCCGTGCGCTACGAGATCGGCCTGTTCGGCGAGGAGACGCCCGACGAGCCCGCTGCCGAGGGCTGGTTCGTGCACGTGTTCGTCGACCGCACGACGCGCAAGCCCGTCCCCATCCCCGAGCCGCTGCGCGCGGCGCTCGAGAAGCTCACCTAGCCCCGCGCCGTTGTCGCCTCGGGCCCGGATACCGGGCTCGAGCGGACAACGGCCGGGTGGTCAGCGCAGGACGTCGGAGCCCGAGCGGGCCAGCGTCAGCCAGGCGGTCGGCGCCGCGGCCTGCCACAGGTGGTAGTCGCCGGCCGGGTTGCCGACCAGGTCGCGGTCGGCGTGCAGCAGCATCCCGCCCGGCGCGGTCAGCGCGGCCCAGCGATCGGCGCTGTCGTCCAGCGCGTTGACGTCCTGGCCGAGCGCGGCCTTGGCCATGCGCATCTGCAGCGTGCCCTCCATCCACAGGACGTCGGGTCCCCAGCCCTCGGCGTAGGGCTTGTAGCCGGTGAACGCGCCCGCGCCCGCGCGGCCGTCGACCCGCCGGTCGTCCACCCGCAGCGTGGCGTCGGCCGTGGCGGCGACGGCGACCGCGTCGGCCTGGCGCCCCTGGCCGATCAGCCACTGGATGCCCATCGCCTGCGCGTCGACCGGGTGGGCGCGGTCGTCCAGGCCCTGGCCGAAGAACGCGGAGCCCGCCGCTCCCGGGATGAACAGCTCGCGGTTGATCCCCTCGTCCAGGCCGGTCACGGCCGCGCTGACCTGCGTGCGCAGCGCCGCGGTCAGACCGTCCACCGGCACCGTGCAGGACGCGCGACCGGCGGCCATGTCGTCCAGGCGGGCGAAGAACGCGCGCGCCTCGAGGTTGTGCTCGGTCGAGACCCAGTTGACGTCCGGTCCGCCGACGAGCAGGCCGCGGGCCGGCGACGCCGGTGAGCTGACCCGCCGCTCCAGCAGCCAGCGCGCGACCCCGACGATCACGGCGTCGTAGCGGCGCGTGCAGGTGGTCAGCCGGTACTCGCTGGCCGCCAGCCCCACCCAGGCGATGCCGCCCGTGCGCAGCAGGCTGTCGGCGTTGGTGCCGTCGGCCGCGTAGGAGGAGGAGAAGCCGCCGTCGGAGCGTTGCACGCGGGCCAGCGCGTCGAGCACCTTGCGGGCGCTGGCGGCCTGGTCGGTCGCGGCCAGCGCCGTGGCGGTCACCGCGGAGTCGTAGGTCCAGGCGCGCCCGTTGAGCGCCGCCGCGCCATCTCCGGCGGGGACCACGTAGGAGACGACCAGCCCGCCGCTCGCCGCCGCTGCCGTCGAGGCCCCCGCGCCGAGCGCGAGAGCCATCACGAGTGCAACAAGCCAGACACGCATCCTGACTCCCATCGACCGATGCACCGCATCCCTGACCAAGCCTCCCCAGGCACTGGACTGATGTCCGGCCACAGCGTCCCATGCGACGCAAGTGCGTATGGTTCGAGGTCGGATGTCCGCAGGCCCAACCGCATCGAACATCCTGCTCGTGGAGGATGACGAGATCCTCGCCGGCGTCGTCCAAGAGCTCTTGGGCGAGCTCGGCGCGGTCCACTGGACCGCCCAGGCCGAGGAGGCGATCGCGCGCGTCTCGACGCAGCGCTACGACCTCGTCGTCTCCGACATCCAGCTGCCGGGGATGAACGGCATCGACTTCGTGCGCACGCTGACCGAGCGCCAGCCCGAGCTGGCGACGCTGATCCTGTCGGCCGCCGCCAGCTTCGACTCCGCCGTGCAGGCGCTGCGCGCCGGCGCCGACGACTACATGGCCAAGCCGGTGGACCCCGTGCAGCTGCTGGCCAAGGCCCGCGAGCTGATCCAGCTGACCCGCGATCGCCGGGCCAAGAGCGCCCAGATCGTGCTGGCCGTCGGCGCGCATCCCGACGACGTCGAGATCGGCGTCGGCGGCATCCTCGCGCGCCACGTGGCCGAGGGCCACGAGGTGACGATCCTGACGCTCAGCGGCGGCGAGCAGGGCGGCGTCGCGGCCGAGCGCGCCGACGAGTCCGTGCGGGCCGCCGAGATCCTGGGCTGCCGCCTCGTCCACGCCGACCTGACCGACACATCGGTCAGCGAGGGCGGCGAGACGATCACGACGATCAAGCGCGTGATCGACGAGATCCACCCCCAGACCGTCTACACGCACACCGCCCGCGACGTCCACCAGGACCACCGCAACGTGCACAGCGCGACGCTCGTCGCGGCCCGCGGCATCCCCCGCGTCTACTGCTACCAGGCGCCGTCGACCACGGTCGAGTTCCACCCGACCCGCTACGTGGCCATCGACGAGTACCTCGATCGCAAGATGGACGCGATCGCCGCGTTCGGCTCGCAGACCGCGGTGCGCGCCTACCTCGATCCCGAGCTGCTGCGCGCGACCGCGCGCTACTGGGCCCGGTTCACCACCGCCCGGTACGTCGAGCCGCTCGAGACGATCCGCGAGAGCGACATCTCCACGCCCGTCCCCTCGACATCACAGGTGGCCACCGATGCCTGACCAGCCCCGCATCCTCGTCACGGGAGCCGGCGGTCCCTCCGGCATCACCATCCTGCGCGACATGGTCGACGAGCCGGTGACGATGCTCGCCGGCGACCTCGACCCCTACGCGGCCGGGCTGTACCTGGTCGGCGCCGACGAGCGCTCGCTGCTGCCCCGCGGCGACGATCCCGCGTTCGCGCCCACGCTGCTGGCCCTGTGCCAGCGCTGGTCGGTCGACGTGGTCATCCCGACGGTCGACACCGAGCTGCTGCCCGTGGCCCGCATGCGCGAGCAGTTCGCCGCCGCCGGGACGACGACCGTCGTGGCCAGCGTCGAGACGCTCGAGGCCTGCCTGGACAAGGCCGTGCTGGCGCGCCTGTGCGACCCGCTGGTGCGCGTGCCCAAGACGACGATCGTCGACGACGACTTCGACGCCTCCACGGTCCCGCTGCCGGTGATCGTCAAGCCGCGCTCCGGCTCGGGCTCGCGCGGCATCCGCCTGGTCGAGCGCGTCGAGGAGCTCGAGGCGCTGGAGCGCGACGCCACGCTGCTCGTGCAGGAGCACCTCCCCGGTCCCGAGTTCTCCCTGGACGTGATCGCCCGCGCCGACGGCCACGTCGCCGGCGTCGTCCCGCGCGAGCGGCTGAAGGTCGACTCCGGCATCGCCGTGACCGGCCGCACGCTGCACGACGACGGCCTGGAGACGTTCGCCCGCAAGGTGGCCGAGGCGATCGGCCTGACCACCGTGGCCAACGTGCAGGTCAAGCAGGACGCCAGCGGGGACCCCGCGCTGCTGGAGGTCAACCCCCGCTTCCCGGGGACGATGCCGCTGACCATCGCCGCCGGCATCGACATGCCCAAGCTGGCCATCGGCGAGGCGCTGGGGACGCCGATCCCCGACGGCCCGATGCCCTTCGAGGACATCGCGATGGTGCGCTACTTCGAGCAGCGCTTCTTCCCGTTCGACGACATCTCGTCCCTGCAGCGCACCGCGGCGCAGATCTCCGCCTAGAGCGGCGTCCTACCCTCCAAGGGATGGCTTCCGTGCTTCCCACCGAGCCGGTCCGCATGGACATGCAGGTCCATTCGACCTTCTCCGACGGCGCCGACACGGTCGAGTCCAACGTGCGCGCCGCCGAGGCGATCGGCCTGACGGCGATGACGTGCGTCGACCACGTCCGCGAGACGACGGACTGGCTGCCCGCCTACGTGGCCGAGGTGCGGCGCGTGCGCGAGCTGACCGACGTGACGCTGACGATCGGCATCGAGGCCAAGCTGCTGGACACCACCGGCCGCCTGGACATGCCCGCCGAGCTGCCCGAGGGCATCGAGGTGATCTACGCCGCCGACCACCAGGTGGCGATGCCCGGCGGCGTGCAGCACCCCGACGCCGTGCGCGACGCGCTGGCCGCCGGCGACCTCAGCCCCGACGAGGTCTTCAGCGCGCTGATCACCTCCACCCGCGAGTGCCTGGACGACCCGCGCCCGATCGTCATCGCGCACTTCCTGTCGATCCTGCCCAAGCTCGGGCTCCACCAGGCCGACGCCCCGCTGGACCAGATCGAGGTCCTGGCCGAGGAGTGCGCCCGCACCGGCCAGCGCATCGAGGTCAACGAGCGCTACTCCACCCCCACAGCCCGCACGCTGCGCCCGTTCATCGCGCGCGACGTGCCGCTGCTCGTCTCCACCGACAGCCACCGCGCCGACTCGATCGGCCGCTACGACCACTGCCTCCAGGTCCTGCGCGAGCTGTCGGTCGGCGTCTGAGCTGCCGATCACCTCGGACGAATGGGCGTCGTCCACGCGATCCTGGTGTTCTTCGTCATCGCCGGCGCGATGCCGCTGGTGGCCGGCTGCTACCAGTTCCTGCTGGCCGGGTTCAGCGGCTTCAAGAAGGGTTGGGGTCCGGCACCTGACGGGCTGGACCCGCGCGTCGCGGTGATCGTCCCCGCCTGGAACGAGGGCGCGGTCATCGGCCGCACGATCGACACGCTGTGCGGCCTGGACTACGAGCCCGACCGGCTGCGCGTCTACGTCGTCGACGACGCCTCCACCGACGAGACGCCCGACGTCGTCCAGGCCAAGGCCGCGCAGTACCCGGGCCGGGTGTTCCACCTGCGCCGCGAGAACGGCGGCCAGGGCAAGGCGCACACGATCAACCACGGGCTGATCACGATCCAGGCCGAGGACTGGTACGAGGCCGTGCTGGTGATCGACGCCGACGTGATCTTCACCAAGCAGTCGCTGCGCCGGATGGTGCGCCACCTGACCCGGCCCAAGGTCGGCGCCGTGACCGCCTACATCAAGGAGGGCTCGCGGCCGGCCAACTGGATGAACCGGTTCATCTCCTACGAGTACGTCAACGCGCAGGCCGGCGCGCGGCGGGCCTTCAACGTGCTCGGCGCGCAGGCCTGCCTGGCCGGTGGCGCGCAGCTGATCCGCCGCGACTCGCTGGAGGCGATCGGCGGCGTGATCGACACCTCGTCGCTGGCCGAGGACACGTTCACCACGCTGAACATCCAGCTGTCGGGGCGCACGGTGGTGTTCGAGCCGCACGCGATCGTCTGGGCCGAGGAGCCCAAGGACATCAACGGCCTGTGGAAGCAGCGGCTGCGCTGGGGCCGCGGCAACGTGCAGGTCACCCTGCGCTACCGGCGCATCTGGCTGCGGCGTTGGAAGGTCGGGCGCCTGGGCAGCCCGTCGTTCGCGCTGATCTGGTTCTCCGTCTTCCTGATGCCGGCGTTCATGGTCACGTCGTCAATCGCGCTGCTCGTGCTCTACGCGATCGACCGCGACTTCTCGATCGGCGTGTTCCAGGCGTTGTGGTTCATCAACCTGGCCACGTACCTGTTCATCACGCTGATGTCGTTCTCGCTGGACCCGCCGGTGGCCCGCAGCGTGTGGCGCGAGGGCATCTGCTTCCCCGGCATCATCAGCCTCGGGATCATGGCCTACGCCGTCTACCCGTCGGTGGCCGGGCGCTACGCCGGCGACGGGATCCTCCTGTTCTCCTACGTGTGGCTGACGCTGTCGATGGTCGCCGCCTACGCCGTCAAGCGCCTGGAGAGCGTCCCGCTCGTCGGCCGGCTGGCCGCGCCGCTGCTGTACATCGTCGGCTACGGCCCGCTGCTGTGCGCGATCACGGCCAATGCGTACCTCAAGGAGCTTCAGGGCACCGAGATGGTGTGGGAGAAGACGGAGAAGACGGGGACCGTGTCCTCGGACCTGATCTAAGTCCGACGCCGGCGTACGAGATCCGGCCAGCGGGGAGCGAGGCGTCGCCCTCCGGCGCCGATACGACCTCGATGCCCGCCGTGACCACCCCCCTGCCCGCGTCCCTGCTCGAACAGGCCTTCGATGTGTCGGCGATCGGCCTGGCGCTGATCGACGCCACCGGCCACACGGTGCGCGTGAACCCCGCGCTGGCCGCGCTGCTCGGGCGCGACGAGGCGGAGATCCGCGCCCACGGGCTGCAGCAGGTGCTCGGCGAGGGCACCGCCTCGACCGCCGGCTCGGCGCTGATGCTGACCCGCGGCGACGGGAGCACCGTGCACCTGCGCGTCACGCTGGCGCCGCTGACCGGCGCCGACGGCGCGACCACCGGCGTCCTGGCCCAGCTGCACGACGTGGGCGACCGCGAGTCGGCGGCCGCCCGCGAGCGCGCGCTCCTGGCCGAGCTGGCCGAGGTCCGTGCCGGTGCGGCGCGCCAGCTGGCCGACGTGCGCCGCGTGGCCCAGGTGCAGCGCGCGCTGGGCGACGACGGCGACGTGCGTCAGGCCGTCTGCGACGCGGCGCTGGAGATCGGCGGCGCGCTGTGCGCCGTCCTGTTCGAGCGCGACGGCGACGAGTGGCTCCGCGGTAGCGCGACCGCCGGCCTGGGCGACATGAACATCGATCTGCGCGCCGATCAGGCGTCGGGCGTGGCCCAGGTGTTCGCCTCCGGCGAGCCGCTGTTCATCCCCGACGCGGCCGACCACCCGGCCGTCTCGAAGCTGATCGCCGCGCGCGTCGGCGCCCGCTCGGTGCACTACCAGCCGGTCCTGCACGACGGCCGCACGGTCGCGGTGCTGGTGATGGGCTGGACCGAGGTCGCGCAGGTTCCCTCGGCCCGCGTCGTCGCTGCCGCCGAGCTGCTGGCCGCGGACCTCGCCGTCGGCCTGCGCCGCTCCGACCATCTGGCGGCGTTGCAGGCCGCGACCACGATGGACCCGGCCACCGGCCTGCTCAACGACCGCGGCTGGGACGGCGCCCTGTACCTGCAGCTGGAGCGCAGCCGCCGCTCCGGCGAGGCGCTGACCGTCGCCCTGCTGGAGCTGGCGCCAGGCACGCAGCTGGCCGCCCGCGCGCAGGCCTGGCGGGCCGCGCTGCGCATCACCGACGCCGTCGCGCACCTGGGCGACGGTCGCGTCGCGGTGATGCTGCCCGGCTGCGACCTGCCGCAGGGCAGCGTCGTGCTCGAGCGCATGGAGCCGGGCGCGGTCAGCGGGCTGGTCGAGTGGACCGAGGGCGAGCCCGCGGCGGCGCTGATGGCCCGCGCCGACGCGCACCTGTACGAGTCGCTGGCCCGGCGCGCCGCCGGTCGGCTGACGGACCCAGCGCGTCTGGCCTCGGTCAACGCGCTGACCGCGGCCGGCGACCAGCCGCTGCTGCACGAGCTCGCGCAGGCGGCCGCCTCCGCGGTCGAGGCGGGCGCGGTCGCCGTCTCGCTGGTCGACGATCAGCGCCAGACGTTCCTGGGGCAGCACGGCATCGAGGGCTGGGCCGAGTACGGGACGCCGCTGGCGCACTCGTTCTGCCAGTACCCGACGGTCACCGGCCGGCCGTTCGTCGTGTCGGACTCGCGCGAGCATCCGCTGGTCGCCGACAGCCCGGCCGTCGAGGAGCTCGAGGCGATCGCCTACGCCGGTATCCCCTTGCGCGACGCGGACGGCAACGTCCTCGGTGCGCTGTGCGCGGTCGACCCGCACCCGCGCGTCTGGCAGGACGCCGACGTCGACGTGCTGGCTCGCTTCGCCGAGCTCGCTTCGGCGGAGCTGCAGCGCCTGCGCCGCGACGTCAGCTGAGCCGCCGCGCGCAGCTGGTGACGATCTTGTCCAGCACCGGGGGCAGCGTCGCGCCCTTCTGCTGATCGACCAGCGTGGCCAGCTCCGCCGGCGTGTCGTACTCGGGGTGCGTGACCGCCTCGTCGGCGATGCAGCGACACAGCTGGGCGTCCAGCGCGTCCGTGCCACCCTCGCGGCAGGCGATCACCAGCTGCTGCTTGGCGTCGTCCAGCGAGACGCCGTCGCTGCCGCCGCCGCCACATCCGGCCAGGACGGCGAGCGCGCACAGCGAGGCCGCGAGGGCGAGCCTCACCGCAGGGTGGACCAGGCGAGGATGACCGCCACGACGACCAGGAGTATGAGGATCTCGCGGACGAACAGCCGGCGCTCGTAGCGCGCGTCGGAGCGCAGCTCGGGCTCCAGCGGCAGCAGGCCGGTCTCGGTGGCCGGCACGACGTCGGTGCTGGCCACCGCGACGTCGTCGTCGAGCCCCTCGACGACGGAGAGCGTCACGAACGACGGGTGTGCGTCGTCGTGCAGCACCTCCTGGTCGGCCGCGACCAGGCGCGTCGACGTGGCCGGGTCCTCCCCCGTGCCGGCGTTGCGCGCGTAGCGCGGGTGCGCGCCGCTGGAGACCTGCACGCGCACCCGGTGGCCGCGACCGAAGCGGTACGCGGTCGGCCACAGGTCGACGGTCACCCGGCGGGTGCCGTCGGGCTCGGCCGCCGGTGCGCCGGGGAGCAGGCGCACGAGCGCGTCGCACACGTTCAGCGACGGGCCGGAGGGCAGCACGTCGCACACGCGCACGAACAGGTCGGTGTGCTCCAGGCTGGAGCGCAGGTGGATCTCGGCCGTCACCGGGCCGATCGCCGTCACGTCGCGCTCCAGCGGGGCGGTCGTGTAGGTCAGGACGTCGTCGCGCGCCTCCAGCGGGCGGTTGTCGACGACGGGCGCGCGGGCCAGCAGCACGGGCCCGCCCAGCGCCGGCGTCGGGTTGGCCGGGTCGTAGCGGTAGGCGTCGGGGCGCGCGCCGGGCGGCGGCGGCGCCGCGTCCAGGCCACCGCCGGGCTGCAGGTGCAGGCGCCAACCGCGCGCCTCGGCCGGCGGCCACTGCCGCAGCTCGCGCCAGCGGTCCTCACCGCCGACCCACACGCGCACGGGCGCCGGGCTGACCATCCGCTCGTCGCCCAGCAGGTGCGCGCGCAGCCAGCCCAGGCCCTCGCGCGTGCTCGTGTTCAGCAGGCCCGTCGACGTGTGCGCCCACGGTCCGACGATCAGCTGGGTCTGGCGCCCCTGGCCGACCAGCGCGGCGTGGTCGGCCAGCATCCAGGGCAGGAAGATGTCGTACCAGCCGCCGATCAGCTGGGTCGGCGCGGTCACGCGGCCCACGTCGGCGGAGTAGTTGCGTGTGGCCCAGTACGGCTCGTCCGGCGCGGTCTGCGCGAACCACTCGCGGTAGAACGGCAGCTCCTCGCCGGCCAGCAGCGCGTCGATCTCCCCCAGCGGCAGCTCGTCCAGCAGCTTGGGCAGCGTGCGGGTCAGGCCCAGCGCCATGCGCGGCAACGCCGCGCGGCGCTCCTGCGCGGCGATGATGAACGTCCACGAGAGCGCGGTGTCCAGCGAGATGGCGCCGCCCGCGTAGGCCTGCGAGTGGAACTCCGACGCGGTGATCGACGGGGCCAGCGCGCCGAGCGCGTCGCCGGCCTCTCCGGCGATCGCCCACTGCACGAGCCCCATGTAGGACGAGCCGATCATGCCGATCGGCCCCTCGCACCAGGGCTGGGCCTGCAGCCAGCGCAGCGTGGCCAGGCCGTCGGCACGCTCGTCGAACGGCGCGAACGTGCCGCCGGAGCCGAACGTGCCGCGGACCGACTGCACCACGACCTGGAAGCCGCGCTCGGCGATCAGGCGCCCGTAGACCAGGCCGAAGAACGAGTGGCGCCCGTACGGCGTGCGCACGAGCACGACGGGCGGCATCCCGCTGTCCCGCGGGACGTAGCGGTCGGCCAGCAGGACGACGCCGTCGTCCATCACGGCCTCGAGATCGCGCGCGACGTCGACCTCGCGCGTGTACGGCTCGGGCAGGCCCATCGACCGCCCGACGATCTCGCTCAGCAACGTCACACGGGACATTCTCCCAGCGTGTGTCGCATCAGCGGCTCACTGGTCGTTGATGCGGTCCTCGTTGAAGGTCGGGTCGTCGCCGCCCTCGATGATCTCCTGGGGCTCGGTCTCGCCGACCTCGTCCAGCTCGCCGGTCTCGTCGATGGCGTCGTCGTCCCACTCGGGGCCGTCGGGGTTGCGTGGATCGTCCATGCCCGGAGGTCTACCCGAAATCGGGCGCTATCCCGTGTTGCGCATGCCGGCGGCGATGCCGTTGATCGTCAGCAGCAGCGCGCCCTCGGCGTTCTCGTCGCCGCCCCGCGCCCGGCGCAGGAGCGCGACCTGCATGTGGCTGAGCGGGTCGATCCAGGGGTTGCGGTGCTGCAGGCGCTCCAGCAGCGCCGGCGCGTTGAACAGCAGCGTCGGCGTCTGCCAGATGTCCAGCACGGAGTCGACCACGCGCGCGTGCTCGGCCTCGATCACCGGCCACAGCTCCCGGGCCGGGTTGTCGCCCAGCAGCGCCAGGTAGCGCTCGGCCACGCCCAGATCGGACTTGTACAGCGACATCTCCAGCGTCTGGCAGAGCATCCGGAAGAACGGCCACTTCTGCACCATCTCGCGCTGCAGCTCGCGGTCGCCCTCCTGCAACGCGGTGCCGGCGCCGTACCAGGCGGGCAGCAGCAGCCGGTTCTGCATCCAGGCGAACACCCAGGGGATCGCCCACAGCTCGTCCAGCGACTTCGACGCGCTGCGGGCCGACGGGCGCGAGCCGATGTTCATCTGCGTCAGCGCGTCCAGCGGCGAGGCCAGGTTGAGCAGGGCCTCGAAGCGATCGTCGTCGTAGATCAGCGCGCGGTAGGCCTCGCGGGAGCGGTCGGCCAGGCGCTGCAGCTCGGCCCGGTAGCGCTCGGGCACGTCGCCGTCGCGGTTCAGCGTGGCCAGGATCACGCCCGACAGCGTCTGCTCCAGCGAGCGGATGGCCAGCTCGGGGTGCGAGTAGCGCTGCGAGATGACCTCGCCCTGCTCGGTGATGCGGATCCGGCCGCGGATCGAGCCGGCGGGCTGGGCCAGGATCGCCCGGTGGGCGGGCGCGCCCCCGCGCGACGTCGAGCCGCCGCGGCCGTGGAAGAAGCGCAGGGCGATCCCGCGTTCGTCGGCGTCGGCGGTCAGCCGCTCCTGGGCCCGGAACAGCTCCCACTGGCTGGCCACGAACCCACCGTCCTTGGCCGAGTCGGAGTAGCCGAGCATGATCTCCTGGCGGCGGTCGAGCAGCTCCAGCTGGGCGGCGTAGTCCTGGTGCTCGTACAGCGCGTCCATCGTCTCCTTCGCGCGCTCCAGGTCGGGGACCGTCTCGAACAGCGGGACGATCGGCAGCGTCTCCAGGTCCCCCACGCCGACACCGGCCCGGCGCAGCATCGTGAGCGCGTTGAGCACGTCGGCCGGCGCCTCGACCATCGAGATGATCACGCTGCCCAGCGCGCGGGGGCCGTGCTTGCGCAGCCCTTCGGCCACCGCCTCGAAGGCCGGCGGCAGCTCGTCAGCCTCGATCGCCGCGCGCAGGTCGCGGCTGTTGAGGCGCACGTCGAGCGCGGCCAGGTGGAACCCGAACGTGCGCACCTGGGTGATCAGGCGGGCGATCGCGCCGTCGGCCACGCGGCTGGACGCGGTCGACCGGCGGATGCGCTCCAGGTCGGCCTCCAGCTGCGCGGGGCTGGTGTAGGCGTGATCGCGGTTGCGGATCGCCGCGTTCAGGCGCGCGGAGATGAAGCTCAGCTCGCGCCGGAACGGCTCGTGCTGGTTGGGGCGCTCGGCGGCGATGTCGGGCAGCTCACGCGAGTCCTCGACCAGCTGCGCGGTCAGCTCGGGCGTCACGAACAGGCGGTCGTCGGCCTGGGAGAACTGCTCGGCCAGGCGCTCGACGCGCCCGCGCAGCAGGCCCAGGGCGGTCAGGCGGTGCAGCTCCAGCGTGCGCAGGACCGCGTCGGGCGTGACCTCCGGGTTGCCGTCCATGTCGCCGCCGGCCCAGCTGCCGAAGCGCACGCTCGGGTGCTCGGGCGGCCACGGGGTGTTGAACGTGCGCGCGACCTTCAGCTCGACCTCGGGGACGATGTCGAACAGGACCGACTCGAAGACGAACAGCGTGCGGCGCACCTCGTCCTCGACCAGCGGCCGCAGGCGGCGCACGGCGTCGGTCTGCCACCAGATCGTCAGCACCTCGCGCAGGCGGTCCTCGATCAGGGCGCGGCGGCTGCGACCCAGGCGCGGATCGCCGAGGCGCTCCATCGCGCGCTGCACCGCCTGCTGGTGGTTGAAGATCGACCGGCGCGTGGCCTCGGTCGGGTGCGCGGTCATGACCAGGCGCACGTCGAGCAGCTCGAGCGCCTCCTGCACGTCGGACCGCGAGCGCTGCCCGATCGTCGCCGCGGCGGCGGCCAGCGACTCGCGCTGGGGCGCGCTGGTGTCGGAGTCGTAGTGGCGGCGGCGGCGCAGGCGCTCGAGCTCCTCGGCGATGTTGGCCAGCTGCAGCTGCATCGAGCAGGCCCGCACGAAGGGCTCCAGCGCGTCGGCCCGCTGGCGCTCGATGAACGCGCCCAGCTGGTCCCCCGCGCCCTCGTCGCCGTCGCGCAGGCGGGCGGCGGTGTCGCGCAGCCAGAAGACGCGATCGCGGAAGGCGCGACCGGCCTGTTCCTCGAGCACGTCGCCCAGCAGCGACTCCAGTAGGGCAGTGTCGCGGTCCAGGGCGTCGCTCATTCGCCGACCATTGTCTCAGCTGGCCGGTTAGGGTCGCGAAATGCACTGCCGCCTCCTCGTCGGCGCGATCGCGTGCGCGCTGACGGTGGGCGCGGCGGCGCCCGCTGCGCAGGCCCAGGACGCCGACGCGCAGCGCCTGGCCGACCGCTACGCGCCGATCGTGATGGTGCGCGAGCAGGACCGCCCGCCGTGCGACACCGAGCGCGAGCAGTACGAGCTGACGACGGTCGACACGGTGCTGGGAAACCCCACCGTGACGTTGCGCCAGGACACCGGTCAGAAGCGATTGGAGGCGGTCACGTCGGCGCCGACCGCGGCGGACATCGCGGGCCGGGGCGCGGACTACTACCTCGACCTGCGCGGCCGACCGCGCGGCAACACGTGCGTGTACGCGCGCGACTTCCAGGCCATCCAGGCCGACGGCCGGGCGCCGGTGACGACCTACGCGCACATCGCCCGCGAGGACGGCAGCGAGGGCCTCGCCCTGCAGTACTGGTTCTTCTGGTACTTCAACCAGTTCAACGACCTGCACGAGGGCGATTGGGAGGGCATGCAGCTCGTGTGGGACGAGGCGACCACGCCGGCCGAAGCGCTGCGCACCCCGCCCACCGAGATGATCCTCTTCCAGCACGCCGGCGGGGAACGCGCGGACTGGGACGCCGCGAAGGTCGAGAAGGACGGCGATCATCCCGTCGTCTACGCCGCCGCGGGGTCGCACGCGACGTTCTACAGCTCCGCGGTGTTCGTCGAGAACGGCGAGCACGGCTCGGGCCTGGGGTGCGACAACACCGCCGAGCCGCTGCGCGAGCTGCGGCCCACGCCGGTCCTGCTGCCCGACGACGCGCCCGACAGCGGTCCGTTCGCCTGGCTCAGCTACACCGGCCACTGGGGGCAGAAGGAGTCCGGCTTCAACAACGGCCCGACCGGTCCGGTGACCAAGACCCAGTGGTCGCAGCCGATCTCGTGGATGCAGGAGCAGCGCTCGACCAGCGCGCGCCTGCCCGGCGGCACGTTCGCCGGCCCGCAGGTGACCACCGCGTTCTGCGGCACGGTGGCCTTCGTCACCGGCGTGATGAACCTGCGGCCGGGCTGGCGGATCGTCGCCATCGGCGTGCTGGCCCTGCTGGCGATCCTGTTCGCCTGCTTCGTCGGGATCACGCGCTGGGGACCGGTCGATCTGGCCCGGCTGCGGGCGCGCCGCGAGTTCGGCCAGATGCTGCGCACGGCGGGGCGGCTGTATCGCCACCACTGGCGCATCGTTCTGTCGGCCACGATCGTGCCGATCGCCCTGGTCGCGGGCCTGCTGTTCGGCACGGAGACGCTGCTCGGGGGCAGCCGGGTGGCCACCGACGTCAAGGACTTCGTCGGCTACATCGTGCGTCCGGCGGCCGCGGCGATCGTCAACGGGGTGATCATCGCGATGGTCGCGGCGCTGGCCGTTGGCGCGGCCGCCACCGTCGGTGGTTCGTGGCGGGCGATGAAGGGACGCTTCTGGCGGCTGTTCATCGCGCACCTGCTCTACACCGTGGCCACCAGCCTGCTGGCGGCCACGCTGATCCTGCTGCCCGTCGCGGTCTGGAAGCTCGTCGACTGGGGCTTCGTCCAGCAGGAGATCATGTTCGAGGACCGGTCGCTGCGCGGCGCCTTCCGGGGCAGCACCCGCGTGGTGCGCGGGCGCTGGCTGCACGCGCTGCGCCCGCTGCTGTTCTTCGAGCTGCTGACGCTGGTCGCCGGGCCGGTGTGCACGTTCGCGCTGATCTTCACGTCGCTGCCCCTGATCTGGATCGACGTGATCGGGGCGGCGATCTTCGCCCTCCTGATCCCGTACGTCGCGATCGGGACGACCCTCGTGTACTTCGACCTGCAGGAGCGCGCCGCGACCGAACCGGCTCGGCCGCGGCGCTCCTGGCTGCGGCGGACTACGCCGCCAGCGCCAGCTCCGGCTGCGTGACGCTGGTCAGGGCGATGGCGCCGTCGGCGCCCTCGCTGGCCCGCACACGGGTCCCGTCGGCGATGGTGCCGTCGACGATCGCCCGGGTCAGCGCCTTCTCCAGCGTGCGGCGCACGTGGCGCTGCAGCGGGCGGGCGCCGTACTCGGCGTCGAAGCCCTCGCGGGCCAGCCGCGCGATCAGGTCGCGATCCACCTCCAGCTCGATCGAGCGCTCCACCCGCAGCCGGTCGGCCACCCGGCCGATGAGCTGCGCGGTGACCTGCTCGATCTGCGTCGCCTCCAGCGGGCGGAAGGTGACGATCTCGTCGATGCGGTTGAGGAACTCCGGCAGGAACGCGGACTTGGCGGCGGACAGCATCCGCTCGTCGTCGGGCGCGGCGGCCGCGGCGGTGAAGCCCACCGACCGCTTGGCCTGCCCGGCGCCCAGGTTGGACGTCATCACGACGACCGCGTTGGTGAAGTCCACCGTGCGGCCCTCGCCATCGGTCAGGCGCCCGTCGTCCATCAGCTGCAGCAGGACGTTCCACACGTCCGGGTGCGCCTTCTCGATCTCGTCGAGCAGGACGATCGAGTAGGGCCGCCGCCGCACCGGCTCGGTCAGCTGGCCGCCGTCGCCGTACCCGACGTAGCCGGGAGGCGAGCCGATCAGCCGCGCGACCGTGTGGGGCTCGCGGTACTCGGACATGTCGATGCGGACCAGTGCCTTCTCGGAGGCGAACAGCCGCTCCGCCAGCGCCTTGACCAGCTCGGTCTTGCCGACGCCGGTGGGGCCGAGGAACAGGAAGCTGCCCAGCGGGCGGTCCTGCTCGGACAGCCCGACGCGGGCCCGGCGGATCGTGTCGGCCACGACCTCGACCGCCTCGTTCTGGCCGACGACGCGCTGGTGCAGGTCGTCCTCCAGGCGGGCCAGCCGCTCGGTCTCGCCCGACACCAGCTCGCCGACGGGGATGCCGGTGCGGGCCGCGATGACCGCGGCCACCTCGGCCTCACCGACGACCAGCTTGACCGTCTCGCTCGGCGCGTCCGCACCCAGCTCGGCCAGCCGCTCGCGCGTCTGGGCCAGCAGCGTCTTCAGCCGCGCGGCGTCCTCGAACGCCTCGGCCTCGATCGCCGCCCGCTTCTCGGTCTCCAGGTGCTCGACCTCGCGGTGGAGCCTGGCCACCTCCGAGTTGCCGGTCGGGCTGTCGCTCAGGCGCAGCTTCGCCGCCGCCTGGTCGATCAGGTCGATCGCCTTGTCGGGCAGGTGGTACTCGGTGACGTAGCGGTCGCTCAGCCGGGCTGCGGCCTCCAGCGCCGCGTCGGCGATCTCCAGGTCGTGGTGGAAGGCGTAGACGTCGCGCAGGCCGCGCAGGATCTCGACGGTCTGCTGCACCGACGGCTCGCCCACGGTGACCGGCGAGAACCGCCGGGCCAGCGCGGAGTCGCGCTCGATCTTGCGGTACTCGGCCAGCGTGGTGGCGCCGATCATGCGCAGCTCGCCCCGGGCCAGCAGCGGCTTGAGGATGTTGGCGGCGTCCATCGCGCCCTCGGCGTTGCCCGCACCGAGCACGGTGTGCAGCTCGTCGACGAACAGGATGACCTTGCCCTCGGCCTCGACGACCTCGGCGAGCACGGCCTTCAGCCGCTGCTCGAACTGGCCGCGGTACTGGGCGCCGGCGATCATGCCGGCCAGGTCGAGCGACACGACGCGCGTCTGGGACAGCGCCTCGGGCACGTCGCCCTCCGCGATCTGGCGGGCCAGGCCCTCCGCGATCGCGGTCTTACCCACGCCGGCCTCACCGATGAGGACGGCGTTGTTCTTGCGCCGGCGGGCGAGGATCTCGATCGTCTGGGCGATCTCGTCGTCGCGACCGATGACCGGGTCGATGCGCCCCTCACGGGCGTCCTCGGTCAGGTCGCGGCCGAACTCGCCCAGCGCCGACTGCGACGGGGCCTGCGTCTGCGCCTGCTGCTGCTGCTGGGCCTGCGCGATCGCGGCCTGGTCGCCCATCGCCTGGCGCGCGCAGTCCTGGCAGAGCAACGCCCCGCGCCGCTGCACGCCGTTGGAGAACATCACGCGAACCGCGCCGGGCTGCTGCCCGCACAACTCGCAGACGTTCGGAATGTTCTGGTCCATGTTCAAGGCTTCCGTTAGAAGATCTCAGTACTACTGACTGAGATTTTAGCGCGACTGGTTGCGGTGTCAACCGGTGCGCCACGTGTGTGTCCTGCTTCACTCTGCGACCGCCGTGGCCCGCATCGCCGTCGATCTCACCGGAGTCCGTCGCTCGCGCGACCTGCGGCTGCTGACGATCGGCCAGGCGGCCTCGTCGCTGGGAACGCAGGCCGCGCTGGTGGCCATCCCCTACCAGGTGTTCGTCGAGACGAACTCGGCGCTGCTGGTCGGCCTGACCGGCGCCGTCGAGCTCGCCCCGCTGGCGCTGGGGTCGCTGGTCGGCGGCGCGTGGGCCGACCGCTTCGACCGCCGCCGGCTGATGCTCGTCGCCCAGGCGGTCGAGCTCGTGGTCGCCGCCGTGCTGGCCGTGCTGACGATCCTCGGGCTGGCCCACATCGCGGCGATCTTCGTGCTGGCCGGTGCGCTGGCCGGCAGCGGCGCGGTGGTCAGCGTGACGCGCAGCGCTGCCGTCCCCGCGTTGGCCGGCGAGTGGCTGCGCTCGGCGCTGGCGCTGAACTTCAGCGTGTCGTCGTTGGCGTCGGTCGTCGGGCCGGGCTTGGGCGGGCTGGTCATCGCCGCGACATCGGTCCAGGTCGTCTACGTCGTCGACGCGGTCGCCTTCGCCGCGATGTTCGCGCTGACGCTGCCGATCCGGTCGCTCCCGCCCTCGCCGCTGACCGCCGAGCACGAGCCCGTGGGCCGGTCGATCGTGGAGGGGCTGCGGTTCGTGCGCGGGAACCGGGCGCTGCTGGGCTCGTTCGCGATCGACGTGGCCGCGATGGCCTTCGGGATGCCGCGAGCGCTGTTCGCCGTGCTGTCGCTGACCGTGTTCGACGCGGGCGCGGCCGGCACGGGACTGCTCTATGCGGCGGTGTCGGCGGGCGCGGTGCTGGGCGCGGTGACCACCGGCTGGCTGGAGCACGCCCGCTGGCTGGGTCGCATCACGATCGTGGCGGTCGGCGTGTGGGGCGTGACGATCGCGCTGGCCGGGCTGGCCCCGTCGATCTGGGTGTGCGCGGTGCTGCTGGCCATGGCCGGTGCGGCCGACAGCGTCAGCGCCGTGTGTCGCACGGTGATCAACCAGGCGGTCACGCCGGAGCACATGCGCGGGCGGATGTCCTCGGTGTTCATGCTCGTCGTGACCAGCGGCCCGCGCCTGGGCGACATCGAGTCGGGCCTGGCGGCGTCGGTGCTCTCGGTGACCGCCGCGGTCAGCGTCGGCGGCGTCCTGTGCCTGGCCTTCGCGGGCCTCAGCGTCCTGGCGTTCCCGGAGTTGGCGCGTTACGACGGGCACGCCGAGGGCGCATCGGTCGGGCCAAGTGGGTAAGCCAGGACCATGCCCGACTACACCGTCGTGAACCTGCTGACCGACGTCAAAGACATGGCCCCGCAGTTCGGCATGGACGGCATCGAGGCCCGGTTCGCCCGCACGAACCTCGAGCTGCAGAAGTCCGGACTGTCGTTCTTCGCGATCGAGCCCGACACCGCCGTGCCCTTCGGTCACAAGCACGAGCAGCAGGAGGAGATCTACGTGCTGCTCGAGGGCAGCGGCACCTGCAAGCTCGAGGACGAGACCGTCGAGCTGGGGCCGATGGACGCGCTCCGCGTGCCGCCGGAGGTGGCCCGCGGCTTCCGCGCCGGCCCGGACGGCGCCCGCCTGCTGGCCTACGGCGCGCCGCAGCCGGCCGAGCAGGACGCGCAGATGCTGCCGAAGTTCTGGGACGACTAGATGATTGATTCCGCGGCGGGTACGCGGGTCGTGGAATCAGTCATCTAGCTGAGCTGCTCACGGACCTGCTGAACAGGGCAGGGCCGCGTATTTGATGGATGTGTCCGGCCCCGACCGGAGGCTGAGAGGTGCGACCCACCACAGCCCAAGAAGGGACCGGACACATGACAGACCGTAGATGTCGCTATGCGATGGCGGCGAGGATCGAGATGGTCCGCCGCCGCCAGGCGGGCGAGTCGTTGCGGCAGATCGCCGCGGCGGTCGGGTGTTCGCCAACCACGGTCAAGACGATGTGTGACCGGTTCGGCCAAGCCAGCGAGGCCGAGAGGGCAGATTTCTCGTGCTTGGCGCCGAGGCGGCCGGTTCCGCTGTCGTGTCCTTGGGCGCTGACGGCGGCCCAGGAGCGCGAGATCCTCGACGCGCGCCAACGCACGAACTGGGGGCCGATGCGCCTGGCGTTCTTGACCGGCCGTCACCGCTCGACGAACTGGAAGGTGCTCAGGCGCCACGGCGTCAGCCGCCGACGCCGCAGCGAGCGGGCGACCGTTGGCAAGCGCTATGAGTGGACCCAAGCCGGCGCCTTGTTGCACATCGACGCGTTCTCGGCAGCGAAGTTCGATGAGCCCGGGCATTGGGCGACCGGTGATCGCTCCCAGGCCCAGCGCTCGCGCGGGGCGGGCAAGACGGTGGTCATCGGAGTGATCGACGACCACACCCGCCTGGCCTACTGCGAGCTGCACGCAGCCGAGAACAAACACACCGTCTCAGCCACGCTCAAGCGCGCCGCGGCCTGGATGGCAGAACAAGGCTGCGGCCCCGTCCAGGCGGTGATGAGTGACAACGCCAAGTGCTACTCCGAGAGCCACCAGTTCGCCCAAACACTGCACCAGCTCGGTGCCCGCCACATCCTCACGCCGCCCTACACCCCCCGCTGGAACGGCAAGATCGAGCGCTTCTGGCAAACCCTGGACACCGAATGGGCCCACAGCCGCGTTTGGCCCAACAGCACCCAACGCGACCGCGCCCTGTCATCGTTCATCCGCTTCTACAACCGCCAACGCCCACACTCAGCCGCCGGCGGCCGACCACCCATCACCCGCGTTCAGCAAGTCCGCGAGCAGGACATCTAGCGCAGCGCGTCGGCCAACGCGTTGAGCACGGCCGGTCGGTTGGTGCGGAACTGCTTCCAGGAGACGCGCACCACGTCGTAGCCGTGCGCCCGAAGGGCGAGATCGCGGTCGTGGTCGCGCTCGAACGCGGCGTTCGTGCGGTGGCCGTCCCAGCCGTCGAGCTCGACTGCGACCCGCGGGTGGTCCCAGTGCAGATCCACCTCCCAGCCGGCGATGACGAGGTTGACCTGCGGCGTCGGAAAGCCGTTCTGCCTGAGCAGGCGCAGCATCCCGGACTCCATCCGCGAGCGGATCTTGCGCGGGTCCTTGGGCTGGTGGAACTCGATGGCGGCGCGCACCCGAGCGACGCCGCGCTGACCCCGGTTGCGCTCGAGCGCCTCCTCGATCTTCGTCAGGTCGAGCAGGTTGAGCTCCTCCGCCCGCTCGAGCGCCCGCTCCAGCCGCGACGGATGCTCGGTCGCGGCGATGTCGATCAACGTGCGCTCCAGCGACGTGACCGGGATGCCGTCCAGCCTCGTGCGGTCCTCGGGGTGCAGGCGGCGTTGGTGGGTGACGAAGAAGGGCAGGCCGCGGGTCGCGCCGCGCGGGGTCGTGATGTGGACCCGCGTGCCGTGGTCGACGAAGACGCCATGAGCGGCCGCGGCGGTTCGATCCGACAGGTCAGCGTCCGGCCCGGCCGCCAGCGCCCACGCCATCCGCCGCCCCTTGATGGTCAGCGCGGCATGACCGAAGGCGTAGACCCCGGGATGCAGACGCACGAGCCGCCCGCCGCGTGACCAGCGCGAAACCACGTAGCGACTGAGACCGAGCGCGTAGAGCTGCCAGCACGCGACGACCCCGTGTTGCGCCGCGGCCAGGTCGGCCACCCGCTGAGTCGCGTCTGAGTGGCGCTGAGCGCCACTGAATGACGGTTCGGCGGACGGGCGCGCGGCCCCGGGTCGAGATGCGTCTGAGTGGCGCTGAGCGCCACTGAATGACGGTTCGGCGGGCTGGGGCGGGTCGGGCATGCCGCCAGCGTCTCGCGCGTCGTGTCACGGCGCAGCACCTGTCTGCGCCGGGACACGCGCGAAATGGCGAGCTTTCAGCCGCGGATTAGGTGCGGGACGGGCAGCGGCGGGCAGCCGGTCTTGCTGCAGTCGCCCAGGCCCGGGAGCGTCACCGAGGACGGGTGCGCGGGATCGGTGAGCACCGACACCTGCCCGCCCAGGCCGGCGGCCAGCTGCGGCAGCGGCGGGAGCTGGTGCGGGAAGTCCGAGGGCGCGACGGTGATCCGCAGCGAGTGGCCGGCCTGGATCGTCGCCCGCACCGGGAAGACCTCCACCGGGAGCTGCATCGGCTCGCCCGCCACGACCGGCTGCACCGACTCGCGGGTGAACGGATGCCAGGGCTGCAGCAGCTGCCCGCGCACGAAGCGCGACCGCGTGTCGTCGACCGCGCGCATCGAGGCGGCCAGCCAGCCCGTGGTCAGCTCGGTCGACTTGCCCGACGGATCGACGTCGGTCACGCGCACGGTGACCGCGGCATCCGCGGCCGTCGTCGTCACCCACAGGTTGGCCAGCAGCGGACCCGAGAGCGCCAGATCCCGCTTCAGCGGCTCGGTCGTGTAGACCGCGTTGCCCAGCGCCTCGTCGGCGCGGTTGTCGGTGGTGCAGGGCAGCGGCTCGCCCAGGCCGGCGGTCCACTGCGACGTCGACTGCGTGCACAGGCCCGACAGCGGCTGCTGGGTGAACGTCTGGGCCGCCTCGCCCTCGCCGGGCTGGCTGGCCGATAGCGCCTGGTCGCCGCGCAGGTACATCCGCCGCGGCGTCAGCGCCGGATCGGGCCAGTCGGCCTGCGTCTCGTAGCGCTCATCGCCGTAGACGTACTGCGTGACCTTCGGGATCTGCCCCGGGCGCGAGTCCAGGCCCATCACGTACTTGTCGAACCAGCGCAGCGCGATCGACGGCAGCGCCGGCACCCCGTCGCGCGGCAGGCCGGCACCGGAGGAGCCGTTGACGTGCGTCCAGGGCCCCATCAGCAGCCGCGCGGGCACGTGCTGCTTGAGCCGCTCGTAGATCAGCGGCTCACCCCGCTGGAACAGGTCGTGGTGGCCGCCCACGACGAAGGCCGGCACGTCGATCTGGTCGACGACCTCCAGCGGCGAGCGCGTCTTCCAGAACGGGCCGTCGTAGGCGGTGTCGCCGCCGGTCGTCGCCTGCACGATCGTCGGCGCGTCGAAGCCGATCACGCCGCCGAGGTGCCCGACCACCGTGGCCACGCTGTCGACCACCCGGGCCGGGTCGCCCGACTGCACCGCGGCGGGTGAGGGCACGCTGCCGCCGGCGGCCACCAGCCCGAGCCACAGCGGGATGAACGAGATGTTCAGGTCCCCGCCGGAGAAGACGATGTCGCGATACCCGTCGCCCATCGGCACGATCGGGAAGATCGCCTTCAGGCCGGGCGGGCGCTGCGCCGCGGTGAACAGCTGCAGCAGCCCCAGGTAGGAGGCGCCGTACAGGCCGACCTTCCCGTCCGACCAGTCCTGCGTCGCCGACCACTGCACCAGCTCGTAGCCGTCGCGCTGCTCCGCGGGGCCGAAGGAGTCCCACGTGCCCTGCGAGGAGCCCGTCCCGCGTACGTCGACGGTGACCACCGCGTAGCCGCGCGAGGCGAAGTACTCCGCGTCGCCGGTCGGCGCCACGTTCTTGTTGTACGGCGTCTGGACCAGCACCACCGGGTGACGGCCGGCGTCGTCGGGGCGCACGACGTCGCCGCGCAGGACGACGCCATCGCTCATCGTGATCGGCACGTCGCTCTCGGCGACCGTGGTGAAGGTCGCGGGGCGGTCGTACTCGGTCCACGTCGAGGCCGCGCGCGCGGCCGGAGCGAGGACGAGGAGGGCGAGCAGCAGGCTGAGGCACGTCAGGACCCGGGGCATGCCAACGCAAACGTCGCCGCGCCGCACAACTTGCGGCGCATGGCAGCGGCCACCGCTGGGCATCTGCGGAGCATGCGTCGCCTTCTCCCGCTCCTTGTGTTGTGCGCTGCCGTCGCCGTGCCGGTCTCCGGCTGCGGCACCGACGACATCGACCCCTCCGCCGCCGTCGCCCAGGCCGCGGACAAGACCGCCGCCGTCGAAGGCATGCACATGACGCTGACCACCAAGGTCAGCGGGCAGACGATCCAGGGCGAGGGCTTCGTGGACCCCGTGAAGATGCAGGCCGACGTCACGATGGAGCTGCCCGGGGTCGGCCAGCTGCAGATCATCACCGACCAGCTGAAGATCTACATGAAGTTCCCCGACGGCCTGGCCGACGAGGACCTGACCGACGGCAAGACCTGGCTGTCGGTGGATCTGGCCAAGGCGCTGAAGGGTGGCGGCATCGACCTGCAGTCGCTGACCAACACCGGGGGCAGCGACGCGGCCGCACAGCTACGCCAGCTCAAGGCGATGGGCGACATCGAGACGGTCGGCACCGAGGACGTCGGCGGCGTCAGCACCACCCACTACAAGGGCACCGTCGACCTGCTCAAGGCCGCCGACCTGGTGCCCGAGTCCGATCGCGCGGTGGCCAGCGCCTCGGCCAAGAAGATCGTCGAGCTCAACGGCGGGCGGTCGCAGGTCCCGACCGAGCTGTGGATCGACGACGAAGGGCACGTGCGCCAGGTGCGACAGACCACGCCGACCGAGGCCGGCGACGTCGAGTCGACCGTCGAGTACAGCGACTTCGGCACCACCGAGGCGATCGAGATCCCGCCCGCCGCCGACACGCACGACATGACCGACGAGGCCGCGGAGGGGCTCTCATGACCCGCGCACTGATCGCCGCGCTCGCCCTGACCACCGCGATCGCCACGGGCTGCGGGTCGTCCAGCGGCGGCGACGCCGACAAGATCCTCTACAACGCGGCCAACCAGACGAGCAAGGCGACGGGCGCGCACATCGACGTCAGCATCGACGCCGCCGGCGACTCGCTGACGCTGAACGGGTTCCAGGACTTCGCCGGCAAGCGCGGCGAGTTCACGATGACCCTCCCCCAGGTCGGCGACATCAAGCTGGTCTTCGACGACGACGTCTACTACTTCCTGTTCCCCGACGAGGTCCGCGACGGCCTCGGCGTCGACACCGACTGGGTCAGCGCGTCCGCCGAGGCCGCCGGCGGCGGGGTGTTCGGCAACTCGTCCGGGTTCGACGCGGCGCAGCTGCTCGACCAGCTGCGCACCGCGGGCGAGGTCTCCGAGGACGGCGAGGAGACGATCGACGGCGCCAAGACGACGAAGTTCCACGGCACGATCGACCTGCGCAAGGTGCCCGACACGCTGAAGGACCCCGAGGAGCGCGCGGCCGCGCAGAAGACGCTGGACGACGGCCTGGACGAGGGGCTGGAGCCGGTCGTGCCGATCGACGTGTGGGTCGACGAGGACTCCCACATCCGCCGCATCACCGAGGAGCTCGAGGCCGACGGCCAGGACATCGACGTGACCGTCAACCTGCGCGACTTCGGCACCACGGGGATCATCCGCGTGCCCGAGGAGTCGACCGACATCAGCGACAAGATCGACGACTGATGACCATCCGCACGACGGACGAGTACGACTTCGGCTTCAGCTGGGTCCTCGACGAGGCGATGACGCGCACCAGCCATGCGCTGGTCGCCGACGGGCGGGTCTGGCTGATCGACCCCGTCGACACGCCGGGCCAGATCGAGCGGGCCACCGCGCTGGGCGAGCCGGCCGCCGTGGTGCGGCTGCTCGACCGCCACGGGCGCGACGCCGACGCGGTCGCCGCGCGCCTGCAGGTGCCGCTCCACGACCGGCCCGAGCAGCTGCCCGACTCCCCCTTCCAGGTGATCGCCATGACGCAGAACCGCCTGTGGAAGGAGATCGCGCTGTGGTGGCCGCAGCAGCGCGCGCTCGTCGTGGCCGAGGCGGTCGGCACCAACACGATGTTCACCGGGGACGCGGCCCCGCTCGGCGTGCACATCGGCCTGCGGCTGTTCCCGCCCAACCGCCTGCGCCAGTTCGCGCCCGAGCACCTGCTCGTCGGCCACGGCCCCGGCCTGCACGGTCCACAGACGCCGCAGGCGCTGACCGACGCGCTCGACGCGTCGCGCAAGAACCTCCCCAAGGTGCTGCTGAAACTCCCCGGGGCCCTCAGGTAGGTTGGCGCCATGCGCATGTCCGGACGCCTTCTTCTCGCCCCCGTGGTCGCCGCCGTGGCGATCGGCGTGGCCGCCTCCCCCGCCGCGGCCAAGCAGGTCAAGCTGACGATCGCCGACACCGGCAAGACCGTCAGCGTCAGCAAGGGCGACACGATCAGCATCTCGCTGGCGTCCAACCAGACGACGCCCTACCACTGGGTCGTCACCACCAAGCCGAACGCGAAGGTGGCCAAGGTGACCAAGGCCAAGTACGTCGGCGCCGGCACCGGCGTCCCCGGCGAGGGCGGCCAGCAGCAGTACGTGATCGCGGCCAAGGGCGCCGGCAAGACGTCCTTCAAGACCGAGTACCAGGAGATCAGCTCCGGCGAGGTCGGGTCCGGCAAGTCGACGTTCGCGATCACGATCAAGGTCAAGAAGTAGCCACAGCTATCGTGCGCGCGGCATGCGCCACCAGCTGAAGCCGCTCTTCGACCGCGTCGTCATCAAGGAGCTCGAGCCCGACCGCGTCCGCCACTCCGGCCTGCTGGTCCCCCCGGGCAGCAACGAGCCGCCGCCCCAGCACGGGATCGTGCTGGCCGTGGGTCCCGGCATCGACTGGTGGCAGGTCAACGGAGTCCAGATGCCGGTCGGTCCCGGCGACCACGTCGTCTTCCCGGCCAGCGCCGGCGCGTGGGTCGAGGTCGAGGAGGAGCGCCTGCTGGTCTGTCGGGTGGGCGAGCTGCTCGGCGTGCTCGAGGAGGCGTCCGTCCCCGCCTCCAACGACCCGCTCGATCCGCGCTAGCTGCGCTCCAGCTCGCCGACCAGGTCGGCAACCGAGTCGAGGATCCGCTCGGGCCGGTAGGGGAAGCGCTCGATGTCCTCCAGCGTGGTCACCCCGGTGAGCACGAGGATCGTCGACAGCCCCGCCTCGATGCCGGCCACGATGTCGGTGTCCATCCGGTCGCCGATCATCGCCGTGGACTCCGAGTGCGCGTCGATCGCGTTCAGCGCCGAGCGCATCATCAACGGATTCGGCTTGCCCACGTAGTAGGGCTCGATCCCGGTGGCCCGGCTGACCAGCGCGGCCACCGCGCCGGTCGCGGGCACCGGCCCGGCGGTCGTCGGCCCGGTCGGGTCGGGGTTGGTGCAGATGAAGCGGGCGCCGCCGAGGATCAGGCGGATGGCCAGCGTGATGCGCTCCAGCGAGTAGGTGCGCGTCTCGCCCAGCACGACGTAGTCGGGCTCGCGCTCGGTCAGCGTGTAGCCGACCTCGTGCAGCGCGGTGGTCAGCCCGGCCTCGCCGATCACGAAGGCCGAGGCGCCCGGGCGCTGGTCGTCCAGGAAGCGGGCCGTGGCCAGCGCCGACGTCCAGATCGCGTCCTCGGGCACCTCCAGGCCGCTGGCCCGCAGGCGCGCGGCGAGGTCGCGCGGCGTGTAGATCGAGTTGTTCGTCAACACGAGGAACGGCGTCCCCGCGTTGCGCAGGCCGGCGATGAACCGGTCGGCACCGGGGATCGCGTGCTCTTCGCGGACGAGCACGCCGTCCATGTCCATCAGCCAGGATTCGATCGATCGCCGGGTCACGCGGCGGATCCTACGGGGCGCGTCCCGGGCGGGTCGATGCCCGCCCGGTCACGCCCGGATCACGATCACCACTGATTTACAACATCCCAGGACTGACGTGAGTGTCTGCCTGGGCGGCTTTGACACTCGCAACCACCTGGACAGGCCGCCCCGAAGGGCGCGTTGCCACGGTCGGATCCCGAAGGTTCCTTTTGGTCGCGTGGGCGATCGGCCGAATGCAGAAGTGTACTGAGACCTAGCGCTTCTCGAGGTCCAGCGCCAGCGAGTTGATGCAGAAGCGCTGGCCGCCCTGATCGACCGGGCCGTCGTCGAAGACGTGGCCCAGGTGCGACCCGCAGTTGCGGCAGCGCACCTCGGTGCGGACCATGCCGTGGCTGGTGTCCTGGATCAGCTCGACGGCCTCGGCCACCGCCGGCTCGGTGAAGCTGGGCCAGCCGGAGCCGGACTCGAACTTCGTCGAGGACTCGAACAGGAGCGCGTTGCAGGCCGCGCAGTGATACGCGCCGTCGGCGTGCTCATCCACGTACTTGCCGCTCCACGGGCGCTCGGTCGCACCCTCGCGCAACACCGCGTACTGCTCGGGCGACAGCTTGGCCCGCAGCTCCGCGTCATCCACCGTTGCCATCACGACACCTCCACAAGCTTGAGCCGGCGTTCACCGCGCGGCGTGGTCACGATGCCCACCTGGCCCGCGCGCTTGCCGTCCAGCGCCGCGGCGACCGGGGACTCAGCCGACAGTAGCCCCTTGGCCAGGTCGGCTTCGCGGGAGGCGACGATCCGGTAGGTGGTCTGCTTTCCGGTCTGCTCGTCCTCGACCACCACGGTCGAGCCGAAGCCGACCACGCTGCCGCTCGTCACCTCGACGATCTCCGCGTTCTTGATGCGGTCGCGGATGCGCAGGATCCTGGTCTCCAGGTGGGCCTGCGCCTCCTTGGCGGCGTGGTACTCCCCGTTCTCCTTCAGGTCGCCCCACTCGCGGGCGGTCTTGATCTGCTTGGCGATCTCCTGGCGGGCGCGGCCCTCGAGATCGGCGAGCTCAGCGCGCAGCGCCTCCAGGCCCTCTGCCGTGATGGCGTTCTCCATCCGGACAGTGTCGCAGCACTACGTCGTCGCGCGTCCGAGGCGCCCCTTGGGCCGGAAGGCTCGCTCGAGGTCGTTGGTGTCGAAGCCGGTGGCCTCGCCCTTGCCGGTCACCCAGCGATACAGCGCGACGCGGAACACCTGGTTGAGCGTGTTGCCGACGATCGAGGCGATGATCAGGATGACCACGCCGACGCCGATCAGGACGATGCCCGCGGCACCGCCGGCCGACACGCCCAGGAAGATCAGCAGGCACGCGGGCAGGAAGCCGATCAGGAAGACCAGGCCGCCGATCGCGGCCGAGCCGACGACGCCCTCGCCCCAGTGCTCCTTGATGATCGCCACGGAGCGCTTCAGCGCGTCGCCGGGCCCGAGGTCCTCGAAGGCCAGCAGCGGGATCACGAAGAAGCTGGCCAGGGTCCAGGCGACGCTGAGCACGAGCGTGAGGAGCAGGCCGACGATCCGCAGGATGCCGTTGTCGCTGTCGGCCAGCGACTGCAGGAGGTTGAGCAGCAGCCCGACGGTGGCCTGCACCAGCGCCCACTTGGCGATCTTGCCCAGGTGCGGCCGCGCGGCGGCCAGGCCGGTGCGCAGGGTGGCGTCCTGGCCGTCCATGACCTGCGCGGTGGCGGCGGCCAGGCCGACGCCGCAGTAGATCGTCACGAACACGGTCAGGTACAGGCCGACGGCGGCGAACGGGATCACGGGCCACGGGCTGTCGGCCGCGACGGCGACGCCGATGCCGGGCGCGATGACGATCGCGAAGGCGACCAGGGCGGCCAGCGTCCCGACGACCGGGAAGGCCAGCAGGGAGCGGTCGGCCTTCAGGATCGCCCAGCTGTCCTTGGACAGGCGCCAGCCACGGGCGAAGCGGGAGTTGCTCTTCATGGTCTCTCGATGTGGTGGAAGACGACGGGTTCCGCTCAGGTGACGAGCGCGTAACAGTCCCAGTTATCGGCACCGGCGCCGCCGTTCCATAGCCGTGCAGCGAGACGGTCCTGTTCCGCCTTGCTGGCCAGGTACGCGTCGGGCGTCGAGCCGCCCAAGCCCTGCCACGTGGCGGGCATGAACTGGTAGTAGCCGGAGGCGCCGGCCCAGTTGGGCGGCAGGTTCTGGCCGCCGGACTCGCACTGGACGATCGCCCACGGGATCGCCCACGGCCCGCCGGGGCCGGCCGAGGAGACGGCGGCCTTCTCGCGCTCGGCGATCAGGTGGTCGAGCTCGCGCTGGGCGGTACGGCGGCTGGAGCGAGTGTCGGCCAGCGCGGCCTCGCGGGCGGCGCGGGCCCGGGCCAGGCTGGCGCGGCGCGACTGCAGCGCCGCGTTCATGCCCTCCAGCGCGCTCTCACGGCGCTGGACGGCGATCACGGTGTCGCGCTGGCGGTCCTCGAGCACCGCCAGCCGCTTGGCCTCGGCGCGCGCGGCCGCGCGGGCCTCGCGCACGTCGCCGACGATGCGCTCGTCGCTGCGCTGGATGCGCCGCAGGAACTCGGCCTGCTCGAGCAGGTCCGGCAGGTTGCGCGAGGCCAGGATGACGGTCATCAGGTCGGCGTCGGCGGCCACGTAGCGCTCACGCAGGCGCCGCGCGAGCAGCGTGCGCCCGCGCTCCAGGCGCTGGTTCAGCCGCTGCGCCCGCGCCCGCTCGTCGCGCAGGCGCTGCTGGACGTCGCCCAGCTTGTTCTGCGCGGCGGCCAGGTCGTCGCGCACGCGCGACAGCCGCTGCTCGAGCAGGCTGATGTCGCCGCTGAGCTGGTTCTCCAGGGCCGCCAGGCGCTCGGCGGCCGAGCCGAGCTGGCGCTCACGCGCCTGCTGGCCGGAGATCTGGTCCTGCAGCTCCTGCTCGGTGGCGCCCTGCGAGATCAGCGGACTGGCCGCCCAGAGGGCGAGCGGGGCAAGCAGTGCGGCCGCGGCGAGCGCGACGAGGCGTGACGGCAGGCGGAAGGACATCCGGCGGAAGGGCGGCGATCGTCGACCGTAGCAGCGGATCTGGGCCCCGGCGACCACTGCACGAGGTCCTGCGCGCGCGACAGGCGGGACCCATCTGCCCCACTTCGTGTCGTTCGTAAAGCATCGTGCCCGCGCGGCCGATGTCGGCTGGGTGTTCCCCCGCCTTCCCCGGGCGTTCGTGGTCGTGGTGCTCTCGCTCAGCGCGTTGTACGTGCTCGAGTCGCTGACGGCATTCGCGGGGTCGGGCGTGCACGCCTGGGTGCGCGATTGGGGCGTCGAGCTGTTCTACGCGCTGGCCGCGTTCGGCTGTGGCTATCGGGCCGTGCGCGTCCCGCACGAGCGCGCCGCCTGGACGCTGCTGACGGTGGCGATCGCCTGCTACGGCCTGTCCACGCTGGCCTACGTCGTGGTCACGCCGAGCTTCACCCCGCTGGGCATCCACATCGGCTGGATGGCCTTCTACGTCTTCGCCTACGTCGCGATCGCCCTGCTGCTACGCGTCCGGCTGCGGCCCTTCCACCTCGGCTTCGGGCTCGACGGGCTGGTCGGCGTGCTGGTCCTCTCGAGCATCGCCTGCGCCTTCCTCCTGCCCGAGGTGGTCGACGCGACCGGCAACTCGCGCTCGGACGTGATCCTCGGCGTGGCCTACCCGAGCGCCGACGTCGTGCTGCTGGCCATGGTCGTCTGGGCGCTGTCCTTGACCGGTCGCCGCGTGGGCGCCATGTGGCTCGTGCTGGCCGGCGCCTTCGCGCTGTTCGCGGCCGGCGACATCTGGCTGGCCGTCCAGGTCGGCCGCGACACGTTCGAGCGGGGGTCGCTGGTCAGCACGAGCTTCCCGCTGGCCACGTTGCTGATCGCCTACGCCGCCTACCAGCCCGGCCAGCCCCCGCGTTCCGTGCGCATGGACAGCCTGCTCGCGCTGATCGCGCCCGCCGTCTATGCGGTCGCCGCGCTGATGATCCTGCTCGCCGACCGCCTCATGGATCTGCCCGCCTCGGCCTCCGTGCTGGCCCTGATCGCGCTGGCCGCGGTCCTGCTGCGCGGCCTGATCACGGTGCGCGAGCTCGGCCGCCTGCACGAGAGCCGGCGCTTCGAGCTCGGGTTCGAGGACGCGTCGATCGGCATGGCGCTGGTCTCGATGGACCTGCGCTACCAGAAGGTCAACGAGGCCTTCTGCCGGATGCTGGACCGCACGCCGGAGGACCTCGTCGGCCGCACCGTCGAGAGCATCACCCCGCCCGAGGACGCCGAGCGCACGCACGAGCTGGCGGCCCAGCGCGGCGGCCGCACGGAGAAGCGGCTGCTGCGCCGCGACGGCTCGACCATCGACGTCGCCGTCTCGACGACGCTCGTGGTCGACGGCGCCGACGACCCGTACTACTTCGCCCAGATCGAGGACATCACCAACCGCCGGCACGCCAACCGGCGGACCGCCGCGACGCTCGAGCTGGGCCGCCGCGCGATGTCGATCACCGATCCGCCCGCGCTGATGCGCGAGGCCGCCGCGCTGGTCGCCGACGTCCTGGGCGGCGCCCGCGTGCTGATCACCCGCGAGGACCAGGCCGACGGCCAGCTGCACATCCTGATCAAGGGCGAGGCCGCGCCGGCCGGCGTGCCGGCCACCGTGCCGCCGGGCTCGGTGACCGAGTACGCGCTGGCCCACAACACGTGGATCGTCACCGACGACATCGAGACCGACGACCGCTTCGTCGCCCCGGCCCCGCTGGTGCAGACCGGCGTGGTCCGTGCGCTCGCCGTCCCGGTCCCGCGCCGCGGCGGGAATCGGTATGCGATCACCCTGTTCCGCCACCGCACCGAGGACGCGTTCGGCCCGGAGGACATCCGCTTCGTCGAGGGCATCGCGCACACGCTGGCCACGGCGATCGACCGCGCCGACATGGAGGCCGCCACCCGCCACCAGGCGCTCCACGACCCGCTCACGCGCCTGGCCAACCGCGCCTTCCTGTCCGGACAGCTGGAGCGCGCGCTGACCGCCACCGGCCGCGACGGCACGACCGTCGCCCTGCTGCTGCTGGACATCGACCGCTTCAAGGTGGTCAACGACGCGCTGGGCCACAGCGCGGGCGACGACCTGCTCTGCGAGGTGGCCGACCGCCTGCGCGCGATCGTGCGGGGCTCCGACGTCCCCGCACGCCTGGGCGGCGACGAGTTCGTCGTCGCCTGCCCGAGCATCCACCACCCCCACGACGTGGCCGTCCTGGCCCAGCGCATCGTCGACGCCTTCGACGAGCCCTTCCGGGCCGGCGGCCGGGCCTGGCATCTGGGCGCGTCGATCGGCGTGGCGCTGTCGGGAGCCAACACGACGGCCGGCGACCTGCTGCGCGACGCCGACCTGGCCATGTACCGGGCCAAGGACCAGGGCGGCGGCCGCTACGAGGTCTTCGACGAGGACCTGCGCCGGCGCGTGGTCGAGCGCTTGACCATGGAGGCGGCGCTGCGCCAGGCGATCGACGGCGACCAGCTGGTGCTCCACTACCAGCCGGTCGTCGAGCTGGGCTCCGGTGCGCTGGAGGGCTTCGAGGCGCTCGTGCGCTGGCAGCACCCCGATCGCGGCCTGGTCGGTCCGAGCGAGTTCATCTCGATCGCCGAGGACACCGACCTGATCCTGCCCATCGGTCAGTGGGTGCTGCACTCCGTCTGCGACCAGATCGCCGTCTGGAACGCCGAGTCGCCCGGGCGCCCGCCGCTGCGCGTGCGGGCCAACCTGTCCCCCCGGCAGATCACCGCGGCGCTGCCCGCCGCCGTCGCGTCCGCCCTGCGCCATTCGCGCATCGACCCCGCTCAGCTCGGCCTGGAGATCACCGAGCGCCTGCTGATCGAGGAGCCGGCCGCGTCGCGGATCCTGCAGGAGGTGCGCGCGCTCGGCGTCAGCGTGGCGCTGGACGACTTCGGCACCGGCTACTCGTCGCTGGGCTTCCTGGCCGACTACCCGGTCGACGCGCTCAAGCTGGACCGGTCGCTGATCGCCGGCATCGGCGCGCGGCGCGAGGCGACGGCCATCGTCAAGGCCGCGGTCGACATGGCCGCCGCGCTGGAGCTGACGGTGGTGGCCGAGGGCATCGAGCACGCCGAGCAGGCGCGCGTGCTGGAAGAGCTGGGCTGCACGCTGGGCCAGGGATTCGCCTTCTCCCGGCCGGTCCCGGTCAGCGGGGCGGCGCGGCTGCTGGCCTCAGGCGCTCAGCTGACCAGCTCGCGGTAGAGGTGCGCGAGCATCGCCGCGGGGTCGTCGCACAGGCCCGTGTGCACGCGCGACGGCTGGATCATCGTGCTCGACGGCGCGACCAGCCAGCCGAAGCGCTCGGACTGATCCATCGTGGCGATCGGCCCCGCCGCCGGGTCGCCGGCGGCGATCCGCTCGATCGCGTCCAGGTGCGCGCGCACCACGGCGGGATCCAGGTCGGGCGCGATGGCCCGCAGCCGCGCCTCGTCCAGGCCGATGCGGGCGCCCAGGAACCGGCGCGGGCGGCTGAACAGCACGACGCCCGCGTTGAGGCGCTCGCCCCGCTCGACGCGCGGCACGACGCGGATGATCGCGTAGCTGAAGGGGCTGCGCTCAGCCACGGAGATCGTCGGCCTCCTCGGCGATGTCGGCCGAGCGGGCGACCCGGCCCAGCAGGTAGTCGACGTAGTCGGCGCGCGTCGGACCGGTGAGCCAGGCGTCGGGCACCAGCGCGACCAGCGCCTCCAGCAGCGCCCGGTCCACGCGCGGCGCCAGGCGCTGATCGGCGGCGGCGATCGAGCCGGCGCAGGGCAGGAGCACGTGGTGGGCGATCTGCGGGAAGGCGCGCGCGGCGTCGGCGGCCGGGTCCAGGCCGGCGTGCTGGCGGTACAGCGCGGCGCCGTGGTCGATCAGCCACAGGCGGTCGTGCCACAGCAGCAGGTTGGGGTTCTGCGGCGTGCGGTCGACGTTGGTGGTCAGCGCGTCCAGCCAGACGATGTCGGCGGCCAGCTCCGGCGGCGGGCGCCAGGCCACGGCGGGCGAGTAGGGCAGCGCGCCGGGCAGGAAGTCGACGCCGAGGTTCGTGCCCGTGCTGGCCTCGATCAGCTCCTGGATCTCGGGGTCCGGTTCGGCCTTGCCCAGCGCCGGATCGACCTCGGCCAGGGTCAGCTCGGGCATCGGCAGGCCGAGCGCGCGGGCCAGCTCACTGACGATGATCTCGGCCACCAGGGCCAGCGGCCCCTGACCGGCGCCGCGGAACTTCAGGACGTAGAGGCCGTCGTCGTCGGCCTCGACCAGGCCGGGCATCGACCCGCCCTCGCGCAGCGGCGTGACGTAGCGCGTGGCGGTGATGGAGCGCAGCGGGGCGACGGCGGGCACGCGCGGGACCGTAGCGCCCGCGCGCGCCGTTGCCGCAGCGTGTGGTTCAGGCGCCCATGCCGCTGAGGCGCTGGGCGAGGTCCTCGTGCGGGGTCGGCCGCGCGACGAACCGGCCCCGCGCCGGGTCGGTGGCGATCGGGCGCTTGCGCGCCGTGACGGTCAGGTCGCTCCCGCACGCCGGACAGGTCGCGGTGCTCAGCGACCAGGGGTTCAGCGCTCGCGCGTTGAAAGCGCGACCGCAGGATGAGCAGGCGAGCATGAGCCAGACCGTATGTGCTTGTGCCGAATCATGCAAGCCCTCGGCGTCGGGCAACGGACGTACCGGTCTAGCCGGTCAGCCGCCGAGTGCCTCGCGCAACTCCGCGACCTGGGCCCGCAGCTCGGTGATCTCGCGCTCGAGCCGGTCGATCCGCTCGACGTGGTCCTGCCCGACGGGCACGCCGGCGCCGTGCAGCGGCTCGGCCGGCGCGACCGGCGCCGGCGCGAAGACCAGCGGGGCCTCGCCTTCCTCGCCGGCGTCCCCGAGCAGCTGCAGGTAGCGCTCCTCCTTCTGGCCCGGCCGGCGCTCCAGCCGCGCGACGAACCCGCGGCCGATCAGCCGGTCCAGCGCCTCGATCACCGCGGCGGTGGAGCCGTACTCGTGCAGGCGGGCGACGCGCTGGTTGAGCTCACCGGGGGTCTGCGGTCCGCGCAGCATCAGCACGGCCAGCAGGCACAGCTCGCCGTCGTCGACGCCCAGCGCCTCGTCGAGCAGATGGCGGTACTTGGCCGCTCGCGCCGCCCCGGCCAGCCGCGTCCAGCGGCGGTGATAGAGCCGCTGGAGCGCGTCGCGGATCGCCCCCTCGTCCAGGGCCATGACCGGATCGCGGTTGGTCGACTGGTTGGCGGCCAGGCGCAGCGCGTTGAGGCTCAGCGGGTAGGCGTCGGGCGTCGTGTGCTGCTTCTCGATCAGGCAGCCGAGCACCCGCAGCTCGATCGGATCGGGCTCCATCAGTCCCCCGCCACGGGGACGGACGGCAGCCCGTCGATGCTCGTGGCGTTCTTCTTCGCGCGGTAGTCGTCCAGCGCGGCCGCACCGCCGGTGCGCAGCTGCTTGTCGGTCCAAGCCGGCATGTGCGGGCGCCCGCCCTCGTAGGCCATCAGCGGGACCGTATAGCCGCAGGACTTCGACACCCGCTCCACGTCGACCCGGATGATCGCCCGCAGCGAGACGCGCGGCAGCGGCTGCTCGGGGAAGCGCGCCAGCAGGTCCTCCAGCCGCGGGTCGCCGTCGCGGATCACCTCGCCGGTGCCGTGCAGGCGGATGATCTGCGGCGGCCCGTCGAACGCGCACCACATGACGACGATGCGGCCGTTCTCGCGCAGGTGCGCCGTCGTCTCGGCGCCGCTGCCGGTGTAGTCGAGGTAGGCCACCTCGTGCGGGCCGAGGACCTGGATCGTGCTGCCCGGGCCCTTGGGCGAGAGGTTCACGTGCCCGTCGACGGCCAGCGGCGCGCTGCCCACGAAGAACATCGGCTGCCGCGCGATCCAAGCGGCGATGTGCTCGTTGATGTCGTCCAGGACCTGCATCGCCCGGCGAAATCTACCGGGGCCGCAGGTGATGGACGTGCACGGCGTGCCCGGCGGGATCGGGGGTCGAGCGGATCTCGAAGCGCTCGGCCGCCCGCTCGAGGAACTCGGCCGCGGGCGCGCGCCCCGGGTCGGCGATCCACGCCTCGCCGCGCTCGCCGGTCAGCCGGGGCAGCAGCTCCAGCAGCGGCGCGACGTTGCGCGCCTCGTAGAGCAGGTCGGAGCCGATCACCAGATCCCAGGGCGCCCGGGCCGTGATCACCTGCGGATCGGTCCAGGACTCGACCGCCGTCTCGATCTCGACGTCGTTGTGGGCCGCGTTGCGCTCGGCGTAGGCGATCGCGTCGGCCGCCCAGTCGGTGGCCAGCACGCGCCCGCCGCTCTGCGCCGCCACGATCGAGGGCAGCGCCAGGCCGCAGCCCAGCTCGACGACGCGCGCGCCGTGCAACGCCCGGGCGCCCACGGCACGGGCCAGGGCCAGGGCGCTGGGCCACAGCTCCGCCCAGTAGGGCAGGAACTCGTCAACCGCGAAGGCCTCCTCCGACAGCATCGACTCGGCGTCGCGCGGGCGCAGCACCAGCACCTGACGGCCGTCGAGGGCGACCACCTCCTCGATCGGGTCGACCTCGCTCACGAACGTCGCCGGCCGACCTGCCGGCCCCGCAGGTGGCGCACGGCCTTCTGCGCTGTCTCCGGCCGCAGCTCGGCGAAGGTGAAGCGGCGGCCCTGGCGGTCGTGCACCCGCAGCGTCGCGGTCCGCCGCCGCGGCCACGACGGGCGCTGGTCGACGCGGGCGATCTGCTCGAAGCGCAGCGAGCGGACACGGTCACCGATCGCGTCCTCGTTGAGCCACAGCAGCCGCCGGTCGGTGATGGCCAGGCGGGCCTGCGGGCTGGCCCACGTGGACGTCGGCATGACCAGCACGACGTCCTCGCCCTCGTGCAGCGAGCGCGCCAGCTCGCCGCCCAGCGCCCGGCGCGTCGACGCGTCCAGCCAGTGCGCCGCGACCGGGGCGCGGCGGGCCGGCCCGCGCGGCGGGGAGGTGCTGCCCGTCGGGGCGCGCTGGCGCTCGGGGTTGGCCAGCGCCGCGCGGGCCGCGTCGTAGGCGGCGTTGATGCGGGCCATCTGCTCGGCCGCCTCCGGGCCGTCGCGCCGGTCGGGGTGCCACTCCTTGGCGGCAGCGCGATAGGCCGCCGTCAGCTCGTCGGAGCTGGCGTCGGCGGTCAGGCCCAGCAGCGCGAACGGGTCGTCCACGTCCCGCATTGTGGCGGGAGGGATCGCGCATGAACCGGTCCAGGCCCGAGCATGCCCTGGGCATGCCTCGATTCCACCCCATCGCGGCGGTCGCTCTCCCCTGCCTGCTCGTCGCCGCCGGCGCGGCCGCGCCCGCGCACGCCGCCCGCTTCCAGCCACGCGTGTCCGCATCGGTGACCGACCACCACGTCCGCAAGGGCAGCCATCCCGGGCTGGCCGTGACGATCCGCCAGAAGCGCGGGGAAGCGGCGCTGTCGAGCGTCTCGGTCCTGCTGCCCCGGGAGCTGCGGCCCAGCATCGACACGCTCAAGCGCACCTGCTCGTTGGCCGCCGTGACCGCCGGCCAGTGCACCAAGGCCTCGGTGCTGGGCTCCGCGGTGGCCGTCTCCAGCACGCTGAAGGCACCCCTCCGCGGGCCGATCGTGCTGGCCGAGCCGCTCACCCCGCCCGAGGGTGACGTCGGCATCGGGCTGCCCGACCTGTCCGTCGCGCTCCGCGGCGGCGGGGTGTCGCTGACGCTGCGCGGCCAGCAGCGCCTGGGCTCCACCGGACGCCTGCGCACGCTCTTCCGCGACCTGCCCCCGGTGCCGGTGCAGCGCTTCACGCTGCGCTTCGCCTCGCTGCGCGAGGGTCCGCTGGAGGCGGCGCTGGGGCTGTGCGGCCGGCGCCTGCAGCGCCTCGACGTGCGGTTGACCTCCGCCGACGGGCGCCACGTGCGCCGCACGCCGCGGCTGCGGGTCCCCTGCGGCTAACGGCGCGGCGCGGCGGGCTCGTCGCGGGCCAGATCGCGCAGGTTGCGCAGCGCGCGGGCGGTCAGCAGCACGACCATCACCCCCGCCGCGGCGGCGCCGACCAGGTCCAGCGGCGTCAGCCCCAGCCCGAACAGGTCGAAGGCCAGCCCGCCCCAGATGGCCAGCGCGGTGTTCAGCGCGATGATGATCAGGCGCATCTCGGTCGGGCCCAGCAGGCCGTAGCCGATCGAGAAGCGCCCCAGCGCGTAGCTCTCCAGGTAGACGTTGATCGACAGGATCAGGTAGGCCACGACGATCACCGCGCCGACCGACAGCAGCATGTAGGGCGACAGCCCGAGGCCCAGGCCGATCAGCGCGGTGGAGATCGCGTCGACCAGGTGATCGAGGTAGTAGCCGTAGCGCGGGCGCTGGATCCCGCGCACCCGGGCCAGCGTCCCGTCCAGGCTGTCGCCCAGCCAGTGCACGACGAGCAGCGCGCTGGCCACCCACAGCCACACCGTCGACTGGTTGGAGAGCAGGTAGGCCGCGCAGATGGCGATCGCCGACAGGACGCCCAGCGCGGTCAGGTCGTCGGGCAGCACCCAGCGCGGCAGCCGCGCGGCGATCCACCGCAGCGTGCGCTTCTCGACCTTGGCGAGCAGGAAGTTCGGCTCGCGCTCGGCCTCGACCGCCTTGGTGTCGGTCACCGGTCAGCGCGCGGCGATGCCGTCCACCAGCGTCGTCATCAGCAGGCGCGCGGCGTCGCGCTCGCGGACCTCGCCGTCGATCAACTGGATCGTCAGCGCCTGCAGCAGCGCGCCCAGGGCACCAGCGCCCCAGCGGGCCGAGAGGTCCTTGCGGAAGGCGCCCTCGCGCTGTCCGCGCTGGATGATCGCGGTGAGCGGAGCGCCCACCTCCTCGGCGCGGCGACGCAGCTCCGCGTCGTGCGGGGCGACCGAGCGGACGAGCCGGTAGCGGTCGGCCACCTTCAGCAGCGCCTCGACCGCCCGACCCAGCGCGGCCTCGGCGCTGCCCTGACTCGGTTCGCTGCCCATGACGGCGTCGCGCGCGTCCTGCAGCGCGCGGTCCAGGATCGCTCGCACGAGGTGTTCTCGGCTGGCGAAATGGCGGTACACGGTGGCGCGGCCCACGCCGGCGGCGGCAGCGACACGTTCCATGCTCGCGTCCGGCTCCGCTGCGAGCAGCACGATGGCTGCGTCGATGATGGCGCGTACGTTGCGCTCCGCGTCCGCCCGGAGGTGACCAGTGGGCGTCATGCCCGGCGACACTACCCGGCTAGCCTGCCGTTACGCCAATGGCTACCCGCGCTGACATCAGAAACGTTGCGATCGTCGCTCACGTCGATCACGGAAAGACCACCCTCGTCGACGCCATGTTGTGGCAGTCCGGCGCCTTCCGCCAGGGTCAGGACGTGAACGAACGCGTCATGGACTCCATGGACCTGGAGCGTGAGAAGGGCATCACGATCCTGGCCAAGAACACGGCGGTCCGCTACGAGGGCGTGAAGCTGAACATCATCGACACGCCCGGACACGCCGATTTCGGCGGTGAGGTCGAGCGTGGGCTGTTCATGGTCGACGGCGTCCTGCTGCTCGTCGACGCCTCCGAGGGCCCCCTGCCGCAGACCCGCTTCGTGCTGCGCAAGGCGCTGGAGGCCCGCCTTCCCGTGGTGCTCGTGGTCAACAAGATCGACCGCCCGGACGCGCGGATCGCCGAGGTCGTCCACGAGGTCGAGGAGCTGTTCCTGGACCTCGACGCCGACGAGGACCAGATCGACTTCCCGGTCGTCTACACGAACGGCAAAGCTGGCACCGCAACGCTCGACATGGACGTGCCCGGCACCGATCTCAAGCCGCTGATGGACCTGCTCGTGGAGACGGTCCCGGCGCCGGAGTACGAGGAAGGGCACCCGCTGCAGGCGCTGGTCACCAACCTCGACGCCTCGCCCTACGTCGGCCGCCTGGCCATCTGCCGCATCCACCAGGGCGTCCTGCGCCGCGGCCAGAACGTGGCCTGGTGTCGGGCCGACGGCACGATCGAGTCCGGCAAGGTGACCGAGCTGTACGTCACCGACGCGCTCGATCGCGTCTCCACCGACGAGGCCTCGGCGGGCGAGATCGCCGCGATCGCCGGCTTCGAGGAGATCACCATCGGCGAGACCATCGCCGACCCCGACGACCCGCGCCCGCTGCCCGTCATCTCCGTCGACGAGCCGTCGCTGAGCGTGACGATCGGCATCAACACGTCACCGCTGGCCGGTCGCGACGGCACCAAGCTGACCGCCCGCCTGCTGCAGAACCGCCTGGCCGCCGAGCTGGTCGGCAACGTCGCCCTGCGCGTCAACACCACGGAGCGCCCCGACACCTGGGAGGTCCAGGGCCGCGGCGAGCTGCAGCTGGCGATCCTCGTCGAGGTGCTGCGCCGCGAGGGCTTCGAGCTGACCGTCGGCCAGCCGCAGGTCGTCGTGCGCGAGATCGACGGCAAGCGCCACGAGCCCGTCGAGCGGCTGACCGTCGACGTCCCCGACGACTACGTCGGCGTCGTCACCCAGCTGCTGGCCCTGCGCAAGGGCCGCATGGAGCAGATGATCAACCACGGCACGGGCTGGGTCCGCATGGACTACATCGTCCCCGCCCGCGGGCTGATCGGCTTCCGCACCGAGTTCCTCACCGAGACGCGCGGCACGGGCATCCTGCACCACGTCTTCGACCGCTGGGAGCCCTGGTTCGGCGAGCTGCGCACCCGGCCCACCGGCTCGCTGGTCGCCGACCGCACCGGATCGGTCACCGGCAACGCGTGCTTCCTGATGCAGGAGCGCGGCTCGCTGTTCGTCGAGCCCGGCGAGGAGGTCTACGAGGGCATGGTCGTGGGCGAGAACAGCCGCTCCGACGACCTCGACGTCAACGCGGTGCGCGAGAAGAAGCTCAACAACATCCGCTCCTCGACGGCCGACGAGCTGGTCCGGCTGGTGCCCAAGAAGACGCTCTCGCTCGACCAGGCGCTGGAGTTCCTGCGCGAGGACGAGTGCGTCGAGGTGACCCCCCATCACGTGCGGTTGCGCAAGACCGTGCTCGACGCCACGCAGCGCCAGAAGGCGGCGCGGCAGCGCGCCAAGTCCTGAATCGAATCGGCCGGTAATCCGCCGGTTTGGTCACTAGGCTGGCGCCCCCTATGCGCCGCCTGCTGATCGCCACCCTGCTGGTCCTGTTCGCGGCGCCGGCCGCCGTCGGCGCCCAGGCGACGACGACGACCGGCGCGGCCACCTCGACGAACTGCCCGCAGTTCCAGGTGCTGCACGACGACAAGATCGGCGCGCTGTCGCTGCCGGCGGGCTACTACACGATCAACATCTCGACGCCGTCGACGCTCACCTGCGCGCAGGCCTCCGACCTGTTCCGCGAGTTCCTGCTGGACTTCGACGGGCGCCTGAGCGGCGGCTGGGCGGTGAGCGCGTCGACGTCGGGCTTCCGGCGCTCGACGCCCAACCAGGCCTTCACCGTGTCGCGCACCGGCGCGAGCGTGCCCTCGGGCACCTCGACCGTGACGACGCCGAGCGGCGGCATCTGCCCCGCGACCTTCCAGCTCACGCACGACGACCACGTCGGCGCCCTGCAGATCCCGACCGGGAAGTACATCATCACGCTGACCGGCATCGGCCGCATGACCTGCGACCAAGCCGCGTCGAACCTGGCCAAGTTCCTGCAGGACTACGACGGCGATCCGCCGTCGCCGTGGTTCATCGACGACGAGACCGGCACGTTCCTCAACGGGACGATCAACGACGGGTTCACGCTCGAGCCGCTGGTCGGCAACCCGCCCGGCAAGCTGACCTTCAAGCTGCCCGGCGACGGCACGCCGTGCCCCGGTGTGTTCAGCGTCCAGCACGACGACGTGATCGGCAAGCTTCAGGTGGACAAGGGCCCGTACATCTTCGTGCCGCTGGCCAACTCCGGCCTCAGCTGTCAGCGCGTCGTCGACCTGATCCGCGAGTTCCTGGCGATCCCCGACGCCTCGCTGCCCTCGCCGTGGGTGGTCGACACGACCACCGGCACGCTGCGCAAGGGCAAGCGCTCGAAGGTCGGCTTCCGCATCAAGCCCGCGTCCTGAGCCGCCGGCCCGACGGCCAGCAGCTCGCCGACGAGCGCCATCAGCTCCTGATGGGCGCGGTGGTCGATGCGCCCCAGCGAGCGCACGGCGAGCACGCCGGGCGCGTCGGAGCCCAGGTGCGCAGCCAGCGCGGGGGGACGGCGTCGACCCCAACGCGAGCGGCCGCGGTGGACCGAGGCGAAGGCCAGGCAGCGCGCCGCGCGGGCCCGCTCGACCTCGACGGTCGACGCAGAGCCGACGACCGCGGCGGCCAGCCGGTAGAGGTCTTGGCGGCGCTCGCCGTCCACGCTGTCGTTGTAGGCGCGCAGCAGCCCACCGATCACCGGGTCCACACAGGCCGGGCGGTCGCTGAACGACTCGCCGGCGAGCATCGACGACAGCTCCATGACGCACACCCCCTGCGACGGGGAGCTGTGCTTGCCGCGGGAGAGACGGACGGTCTGGTGGTTGCACTCCATGGACATGGCGACCTCCTGGCGAACGCTGTCCTCCACGCCTACCCCTCAACCCGGTGGCAGTAGCGTTGCGGTTGTCATGAGCGACGACCCGATCCTCGACGCGGCGCACGCGCAGGTGATGGCCGTGGGCGTGCGCCGGGCCACGCTGACCGACATCGCCTCCCGCGCCGGTGTCAGCAGGATGACGGTGTACCGCCGTTACCCGGACGTGCGCACGGTCCTGCAGGCGCTGATGACCCGCGAGTTCGCCAAGCTCATCTCCCAGGCCGACCAGGAGGCGCAGTCGACCGGCGCCAACGGCCGCGAGCGCGTCGTCGAGACCGCCGTGCACGGCGCCGAGCTGCTGGCCTCCCATCCCCTGTTCGTTCGCCTGCTCGACGTCGATCCCGAGCTGCTGCTGCCCTACGTGACCGAGCGCGTCGGCGCGTTCCAGAAGCTGGTCATCGACGGGCTGGCCACGCGGCTGACCGAGGCGATGGCCGAGGGCAGCGTGCGCGAGGGCGACGCGCGCCGGCTGGCCGCGGCGATGGAGCTGGCCATGCGGGGCTACGTGCTGGCGGCGCACGCCGACGCGCCGGAGGACGAGCGCGCGCACCGCGAGGACCTGCGCACGATGCTCGACGCGTTCCTGCATCCATAGCCTTCCGCACGCCCCTCTGTTACATTTGGTCGCGAAATGTCACAGCGTCTCGCAGCCTCGTCCTCCCTCAACGCCGCCCGCCGGTCGGCTGAGCTCGAGCAGCTCGCCGACGGCGACACCGTCGACGTGCTCGTCGTCGGCGGCGGGATCACCGGCGCGGGCGTCGCGCTGGACGCCGTCTCCCGCGGCCTCAGCGTCGCGCTGATCGAGCGCGGCGACCTCGCACAGGGCACCAGCCGCTGGTCCTCCAAGCTCGTCCACGGCGGGCTGCGCTACATCGCCCAGGGCCACCCGGCGATCGCCTGGGAGTCGGCCCACGAGCGCGCGATCCTGCTGCGCACCGCGCCCCACCTGATCGGCTCGCTGCCCTTCCTCACCCTGCTGTCGTCCGACACGCCGGGCTGGGTGGCCTCCGGCACGATGGCCGGCCTGCGCGCCGGTGACGCCATGCGCCGGATGTCGGGCACCTCGCGGGACCGCCTGCCCAATGCGCGGCGCATCGACGCGCTCGAGGCGCGCCGCCTGGTCCCCGCGCTGCATCCCGCCGGCCTGCGCGGCGCGCTGATGAGCTGGGACGGTCAGCTGACCGACGACGCCGCGCTGGTCGTCGCCGTCGCCCGCAGCGCGGCCGCCCGGGGCGCTCGGATCCTCACCTACGTCTCCGCGCTCGCCCTCGACGGCGACGGCGCCGACGCGCGCGACGAGCGCACCGGCACCGAGCTGCGCATCCGCGCCCGCCACGTGGTCAACGCCACGGGCGTCTGGGCGGGGACGCTGTCGGACGCCGTCACGCTGCGCCCCAGCCGCGGTTCGCACCTGCTGGTGCCCGCCGCGCGCCTGGGCCACCCGCGCGCCGCCTTCAACGTCCCGCTGGAGGGCTCTCGCTCGCGCTTCGTGTTCGCGCTGCCGCGGCCCGACGACCTCGTGGTCATCGGCCTCACCGACGTGCCGGTGCTCGGCCCCGTCCCGGACGAGACGCACATCACGCCCGAGGAGGAGCGCGGGATGCTGCGCACCATCTCGCAGGCGCTCGAGCTGCCGCTCACCGAGGACGACGTGGTCGGCCGCTACTCGGGCATGCGCCCGCTGCTGCAGGCCGAGGGCGACGCCACGGCCGACCTGTCGCGTCGGCACGCGGTGATCGAGGATCCCGACACCCGCGTCCTGACGGTGGCCGGCGGCAAGCTCACGACCTACCGCAGGATGGCCCAGGACGCCGTCGACGCGCTGGCCGCGCGGCCGGGCGTGCAGGCCGGGCCGTGCGTCACCGCCCGGCTGCCGCTCGTCGGCGCGCAGCCCCGCGACACCGTGATGCCCGGCATCGCGCCCCGCCTGGCCAACCGCTACGGCGCCGAGGCCCCGATCGTCGTCGCCTACGCCGCCGACGACCCCGACCTGCTGGCGCCGCTGGCGCCCGACGTCCCCACCACCCCCGCCGAGCTGCGCTTCGCCGTGGAGCACGAGCTCGCCCTGACCGTCGACGACCTGCTCGACCGCCGCACCCGCATCGGCCTCGTGCCCGCCCGCCGGGCCGAGGTCGCGGATGCTGCGCGCGAGCTCATCGAGGAGCGCCTGCCCGCATGAACGCCGCCATCGATCCCCTTGCTCCGCGACTGCGCTGGTTCGGCTGGGGTCCGCCGTCGACCGTCGATCCCGAGCTGCCCGCCGAGGCGGCGCCGCTGCTGGAGCGCCTCGGCGCCGGCGCCCACACGCCGCCCGTGGCCCTGGAGGACGTGCGCCTGCCCGAGCCCCGCCTGGACGACCTGACGCCGCTGAGCGACGTCGTGGGCGCCGCGCACGTGCGCGCCGACCGCCTGTCGCGCGTCAGCCACGGCGCGGGGCGCAGCTACCTGGATCTGCTGGCGCTGCGCGCGGGCCACCTGCCGGGCGCGCCCGACGCGGTCGTCTACCCCGCGGACGCGGCCGAGGTCGCCGCGGTGATCGCCGTGTGCGCCGAGCAGGGCATCGAGGTCGTCCCCTTCGGCGGCGGCACGAGCGTCGTCGGCGGCGTGACGCCGTCGGCCCAGCGCACCCGCCCGCTGGTGTCGCTCGACCTGGCCCGCCTGGATCAGCTCGTGTCGGTCGATCCGGTCGCGCTCACCGCGGTCGTCCAGGCCGGGATGCTCGGCCCCGCGCTGGAGGCCGCGCTGGCCGAGCACGGCCTGACGCTGGGCCACCACCCCCAGTCGTTCGAGTTCAGCACCGTCGGCGGCTGGGTGGCCACGCGCAGCGCCGGCCAGGCCTCGACGGGCTACGGCGCCGTCGAGGAGCTCGTCACCGGGCTGCGCTGCGTCACGCCGGCCGGCGAGCTGGTCGCCCGTGACCTGCCCGCCACCGCCGCCGGTCCGGATCTGCGCGAGCTGCTGATCGGCTCCGAGGGCGCGTTCGGCGTGATCACCGAGGTCACGCTGCAGGTGCGCCCCACGCCGGCCGAGCGCCGCTACGAGGCGTGGACGTTCCCGACCTTCGCGGCGGGGCTGGAGGCGCTGCGGGCGCTGGAGCAGTCGCACGCGGCGCCGGACGTGGCCCGCCTGTCCGACGAGGCCGAGGTCGCGCTGAACCGCATGGTCGCCGCGCACACCGCGAAGATCGACGGCGACGGCGTGGCCGCGATCCTGGGCTGGGAGGGCGAGGCCGACGACGTGCGCGCTCGGGCCGAGCGCTCGAGCGCGATCGCCCGCGCCCACGGCGGCGCGCCGCAGCCGGGTGACGGTGGCGACGCCTGGGCTGCCGGCCGCTACGCCGCGCCGTACCTGCGCGACGTGCTGATGGACCGCGGCGTGCTGGTCGAGACGCTCGAGACCGCCGCGCCCTGGTCGCGGCTGGAGGAGCTGCACGGCGCCGTCGCCGACGCGCTGCGCGGCGCCCTCGGCGCGCAGACGCTGGTGCTCTGCCACGTCTCGCACCTGTACCCGAGCGGGTCCTCGCTGTACTTCACCGTCCTGACCGGCCAGCGCGCCGGGCACGAGGCCGAGCAGTGGCAGACCGCGAAGGCCGCGGCGCTGGACGCGATGCTGGCCCACGGCGCGACGATCACCCATCACCATGCGGTCGGCCGCGACCACGCGCGGTGGCTGTCCGACGAGGTCGGAGCGCTCGGCGTGGCCACGCTCCAGGCCGCCAAGGACCGCCTCGATCCGGCCGGCGTGATGAATCCCGGCGTGCTGGGTCTCCGCTAGCCACGCGATCCGCCGATAGCGTCCCAGCCGATGTCGCTCTGGCTGGGCATTCTCATCGTCGTCGCCGTCAACGCCGTGGCGGTCGTCGTCATGCTGCTCGTGCGCCGGCACGCGCCTGCCGGCGGCTACTACGAGGACATGCAGCAGGCGGGCTGGGTGTACTCGGTCGCCGGCACGTCGTTCGCGGTGATCCTGGCCTTCGTCTTCCTGCTGACCTTCCAGAGCTTCGACCGGGCCCGCACCAGCGCCTCGACCGAGGCCGACGCGGTCCTGTCGCTGTTCCACATCGCCGACGTGTTCCCCGACGAGCAGCGCCAGGCGCTCCAGGCCGGCCTCGTCTGCTACGGCCGCGCGGTCGTCAACATCGAGTGGAAGACGCTGGCCGACGACCAGCAGAGCAACGTCGTGCGCGACTGGGCGCTGCGGCTGGATCACGCGTTCACCGAGGGCAGCGGTGGCGGCGATGCCCGGGTCTCGGCCGCCTACAGCGCCTGGTACGACCAGACCGCCGCCCGCCAGGCCGGGCGCCAGGGCCGCATCGACGAGGCGGCGCCGTTCGTCCCCTCGCTCGTGTGGGTGTTCCTGCTGGCCGGCGGGGCGCTGGTGATCGCCTTCGTGTGGCTGTTCGCCGACTCCGCCGAACGGCGCTTCGCGCAGGCCGCGCTGCCCATCGGCGTGACCACCGTCGTCGTCGCCGGACTGGTCCTCGTGGCGTTCTTCGACGCCCCCTATCGGGACACGCCGGGAGCGGTTCTGCCCAGGTCGATGGAGCGGCAGCTGCCGATCATGACCGGGGACCTCGACACCGGCGCGCCGCTGCCCTGCGACGCCCAGGGCCGTCCGGTCACCTGACCGCTGCAAGACCGCCGTCCCACAGGAGCCGCCGAGCGTGCTTCACTTTCGCTCGTGAGCCACGAACAGGTCGAACAACCGGCGGTCAGCAAGGCCGACCGCAGGGAACGCAACCGCCGCATCGCCGCGCTCGTCGTCGGCGTGATCATCGTCGTCTTCGCGGTCGTCAACACCGACAAGGTGAAGGTCGACTGGATCGTGACGAGCACGAGCACGCCGCTGATCGTGGTGATCGTCGTCAGCTTCGTCCTCGGGCTGGCCGGCGGCTACCTGCTGCGCGGCCGTCGGGCCAAGGCGAAGGCGTCCGACTCCCACCGCTGAACCATCGATGCCCGTGACCGAACCTGACGGGCTCGACACGGCGTCGCTGGGGCTTCCGCCCGACCTGGCGCTCGACTCGCTCGCGCTGGCCATCGAGGGCACGGCCACGGGCGTGTGGATGTGGGAGATCGAGACCGATCGCATCCACTGGACCCCGAACCTCGGTCCGCTGCACGGCCTGGACCGCGGCGAGGCGCCGGTCCGCTACGCCGACTGGGCGCAGCAGGTGCATCCGGAGGACCGGGCCGGCGTGGAGACCGCGATCGGCGACGCGGTCCGCGAGGGCAACGGGTTCGAGTTCGAGTTTCGCGCGGCCAACGCCGATCCCCCGCGCTGGCTGCACGCGCGGGCGCAGGTCCGGCGCGACGCCGACGGCCGCGCGATCGCCGTGATCGGCGTGACGCTCGACGTGACCGCGCGCCATCGCCGCGACGCCGAGCGCGAGCGGCTGACCGAGCGCCTGCGCGGCCTGCAGAAGGTCACCGACGTCACGCTGCACCACCTCGAGGTCGACGCGCTCCTGGAGGAGCTGCTGGCCCGCGTCAGCGAGGTGCTGGTCGCCGACATCGCCAAGGTGCTCCTGTACGACGAGCAGCACGCCGCGCTGACCGTGCGCGCCGCGCACGGCCTGCCGCCCGAGGCCGTCGCCGGCCTGCGCGTGCCCGCGGGCGCGGGGGTCGCCGGTCGCGTCGCCTCGGCCGGGCGCCCGCTGATCCTGTCGGGCGAGGCGACCCAGGACGCCGTGCTCGAGCACCTGCGCGATCCGGCCCGGTCGATCGCGGGCGTGCCGCTGCGCCTCGAGCACGAGGTCCTGGGCGTGCTGATCGTCTCCACGCTGGTGCGCACCTACGACGCGCACGACCTCGTGCTGCTCGAGCTCGTGGCCGACCGCGCCGCGCGGGCCATCCGCCAGCGCGAGCTGTACGAGACCGTGCGCGAGTCCGCGTTGTCGCTGCAGCGCAGCCTGCTGCCCGCCGCGCTGCCGATCGTCCCCGGGTTCGACGTCGCCGCGCGCTACGTGCCCGGCCAGGACGGCACGGAGGTCGGCGGCGACTGGTACGACCTGTTCACGCTGCCGGACGGCCGCGTGGGCGTGGTCGTCGGCGACGTGGTCGGGCGCGGGCTGAAGGCGGCGGCCCGGATGGGCACCGTGCGCACCGCGGTGCGCGCCTACGCGCTGGAGTCCACCTCCCCGGCCGAGGCGCTCGAGCGGCTCGATCGCTTCGTGGCCACCGAGGACCCGCTCGAGTTCACCACGCTCCTGGTCGCGTTCCTGGACCCGGTCACCGGCGTCACCCAGGTCAGCAGCGCCGGACACCTGCCGCCGCTGCGCCTGCACGGCGCCGGTGCGGCGCTGATCGACGTGCCCGCCGACCCCCCGCTCGGCGTCGCCGCCCAGGCGCGCCGCGAGCTGGAGCTGCGCCTGGACGCCGGCGACACGCTGCTGGCCTACACCGACGGGCTCGTCGAGCACCGCGACGCCGGGCTGGTCGACGGGCTGCGCCGGCTCGGGCTGATCACCTCCGATCGGGAGTCGGCCTCGATGCTCGTCGACCGCGCGCTGGGGACGCTGGCCGGAGGGGCCGACGACGACATCGTGGTCATCGCCGTGCGCCGGATCGGCGACGCCGTGCGCCACACCTACACGGCCGAGCCGCCCGCCGTCGCCGCGGCACGCCACGACGTGGCGACCTTCGCCCAGGACCACGGCGCCAGCGACGCGCTGTGCCGCGACCTCGCGTTGGCGGTCAGCGAGGCCTGCACGAACGTCGTCGTCCACGCCTACCGCCACCGCAGCGGTCCGCCAGGCCTGATGCACGTCGAGGTGGCCAGCGAGGGCCACGCCTTGCGCGTGACGGTCGAGGACGAGGGCTGCGGCGTGCGCCCGCGCGGCGACAGCCCCGGCGTCGGGCTCGGGCTGCAGATCATCGCCCGCACCACCGACGGCTTCGAGGTGCGCGAGGTGCCGGGCGGCGGCGCCCGCCTCGTGCTGCGCTTCGCGGGCGACCTACGATTGACAGCGTGAGCGCAGGCCACCAGCACGATCACGACGGCCATGACCACGCCGGTCACGGGCACGCCGGCCACAGCCATGGGGTGAGCGCCGACGCGGACGTCAGCAAGCTGGCGATCGCGCTCGTCCTGATCGTCGGCTTCATGCTCGTCGAGGTCGTCCTGGGCATCGTGTCCGGCTCGCTGGCGCTCCTGTCGGACGCCGCGCACATGCTCACCGACGCGGCCGCGATCGCGCTGTCGCTGGTGGCGATCCGCCTGGCCGCGCGGCCCGCGCGCGGCGCGATGACCTTCGGGCTCAAGCGCGTGGAGATCCTCAGCGCGCAGGCCAACGGTCTGACGCTGCTGATCCTGGCGGTGATCATCCTGATCGAGGCCGTCCGCCGGCTGATCTCGCCCCCCGAGGTCGAAGGCGGCCTCGTGCTGGCCGTCGCGCTGCTCGGCGTCGTGGTGAACATCGCCGCGACCTGGGTCCTGGCCCGGGCCAACCGCACGTCGCTGAACGTCGAGGGCGCCTTCCGCCACGTGCTGACCGACCTGTACGCGTTCATCGGAACGGCGATCGCCGGCGCCGTGATCCTGCTCACCGGGTTCGAGCGCGCCGACCCGATCGCCTCGATCCTGGTCGCCGCCCTGATGCTGCACTCCGCCTACGGCCTGCTGATCGCGTCGGGCCGGGTGTTCCTCGAGGCCGCTCCGCAGGGCCAGAGCCCGGACCAGATCGGCCGCGCCATGGCGTCCTGGGATGGCGTCGTGGAGGTGCACGACCTGCACGTCTGGGAGGTCACGTCCGGCTTCCCGGCGCTGTCGGCGCACGTCACCGTCAAGGGCGGCGCGGACTGCCACGGGATCCGCCGCGAGCTCGAGTCGATGCTGCACGAGCGCTTCACCATCGATCACACCACCTTGCAGGTCGACCACGAGAGCGACTCGCTCCTGCACCTCGAGGTCGCCGACGGCCTCGCTCCGCCGGCCGTCCCGTGAGCGCGGCGCCGGTCGCGCGGACCGGCGCGTGGCGCACGGACCTCGTGCGGCTCGCCGCCGTCCTGTCCGGCGCGGCCGCGGTCGTGCACCTCAGCGTCGCCCGGCTGCACTTCGACGAGTACTGGCTGTTCGGCGCCGGTTTCGTCGCCTCCGGCGTCCTGCAGCTCGGGTGGGCGGTGGCGATCTGGCGCCGCGGCGACGATCGGCGCCTGCTGCTGGCCGGCCTGGCGCTGCAGGCGGGGATCGCGCTCGTGTGGGTCATCTCCAGGACAGTCGGGCTGCCCTACGGACCGTCGGCCGGCGAGGCCGAGTCGATCGGGCCGCTCGACGCGCAGTGCACGTTCGACGAGCTGCTGATCGTCGCGCTGGGGCTCGTATCCCTCGTCACCGCCGCGCATGGCGACCGGCCCCGACCGCGCTTCGCCGTCGACGCGCTCGAGCTCGTCGCGCTGCTGGCCACCGCCGCGACGTGGTTCATGCTCGCCGCCGGTGCCGGACACGGTCACTGACCGGACGTTCAGAACCGTGTGGGCCGGGGTACCCCGGGCCACCATGAGCGCGGTCGACACCACCATCCTCACCACCGGCGTACCCAGCCGCGCCGGGTCCTTCCCGGTCCGGCGGCTGGGCGACCACCTCGCGGTCGTCCAGGCGGGCGCCCGCCTGGACGAGTCCACGGCGCGCGCCTTCGCCCACGCGGTCCTGCGCACCGCCCACGAGGGCGTCAGCGAGCTCGTGCTGGACCTGTCGGCCGTCCGGCACCACGCCTGGCCCGCCGTCTACGCGCTGTGCGAGCTCGAGGCCCACCTGATCGAGGCCTGCTGCGACCCGGTCGCGGTGGCCGCCGACGACCTGCTCGTGCGCGACCTGCAGGCCGTCGGGCTGGAGCGCGCCTGGATGCTGTTCCCCAACGTGCCCACCGCGCTGACCGAGCTGCTCGCGCGCCCGGTCTAGGCACTAGCCGTAGCCCGCGCCTCAGGACCCGCCGACAAGCGGGACGAAGCGCACGGCCTCCAGGATCTGGCGCTCGATCGCCTCGCCGTGTCGGCGCTCGAAGATGAGCTGGTCGTCGACCGGCGCGACCAGGCGCCCGCCGTCGGCCAGCTGGTCCTCGAGCGCCACCGGCAGGCCGCCACGCGCGCCCGCGGCGACGTTGATCGCCTCATACGGCGCCGCCGCCCGATGGCCCAGCGTGCCGTCGCCGTGCAGCACGGTGACGTTGGTGACACCGGCCCGGGCCAGGTTCTCCGCCGCCAGCGCGACCAGCGACGCGTGGCGCTCGATCGCCCACACGTGTCCGGCCAGCTGGGCGATCAGCGCGGCGTGCCAACCCGAGCCGCAGCCCACGTCGAGCACGCGCTCACGGCCCGTCAGCTCCAGCAGCTGCACCATCCGGGCCACGAGGAACGGCTGCGAGATCGACTGGCCGTCGGGCAGCGGGAGCGGCTCGTCCACGTAGGCGTCCTCGACGGCCAGCTCCGGCGCGAACAGCGCCCGCGGCACGCGCGCCATCGCCCGCAGGACGGTCTCGTCGATCCCGCGGCGGCGCAGCTCCACGTACAGCGCGCGCTCAGCTGGCTCCATCTGAGGCCAACGCTACTCCGGTTCAGCGCGGCGACATGAACGCCACGGCGGCTCCCAGGCCCGCGGCCCGGCGCAGCGTGGCGATGCGGCGTCCCGGCTGGACGGCCTCGCGCGGGTCGCTGACCAGCTCCGGGCCGAGCGACGCGCACGTGGCGTCCAGATCGCCGCAGCTGAAGGTGATGCCCCAGAACGCCGCCGGACCGTCGCCGTCGGGCGAGAACGGCCCGACGACCTCCAGCAGCGCGTCACCGATCACGTAGAAGCCCTGGCGCCCGCGGCCCTCGACCTCCCGCACGCGGCGGCACTCCAGGCCCCGGGCCGCCAGCGCGTCGGCGGTCCGCGTGAAGTCGGGCGTGGCCACGACGATGTGGTCGACGCCCGTCACCCCGTTGGGCTGCGGCGGCGCCGGCTCGCGCCGCCGCGCCCCGGAGTCGATCGTCCGCAGGCCGTCGATCGGGCCGCTCCCGGCCTCGCGCAGCGCCCAGCCCGCGATGCCCTCCTCCCCGCCCGCGCCGAGCTGCAGGCGGATCGCGCCGACGTCACAGCCGCCGTCCTCGCCGACGGCGAACCCCAACGCCGCCCACCGCGACGGTGGGTCGGCGATCAGGAGCTCGTCGAGCGTCGGGCCGGGCGCTATCGCGCCACCACGCGGAACGCGCCGCGCATGAACGGATGCACGCGGCAGAAGTACGTGTAGGTGCCGACCGACAGGTTCTTCGGCGTCTGCCAGGTGACGACGTTGGACGCCGCCGTGCGACCAGCCGGGCCGGTGCCCAGCTCGCCCGAGTCGAAGTCGACATCGCCGTTGGCCAGCGGGTAGGCGATGCCGGTGCTCTGGTTGCAGGGCGCCTTGCACGCGGTGATCGTGTGCCAGATCGTCTGGCTGTCGTCCAGGTTGCGGAAGGTCAGCGAGTTGCCCTGGGTGACGACCGGCGGCTTGCCGGCGGCCAGCGGGTTGGACAGGTCGCCCTGCTCGTACAGGAAGCCCTTGATGTCGATCTCGCCGGTCGGCGCCTTGCCGCTGGCCAGCTTGAGCGGGTTGGGCAGCCCGGAGGCCTTGCCACCGTGGTTGTCGTTCTCGGGCAGGTGGCCGTGGTTGAGCACGCCCTTGGTGTTCAACTGGCCGCTGAACGGGTCGATGCCCGTCGTGTCGCCGCCGGAGAAGGCAACCGGCATGATCGCCATCGACTCGTACCAGGACGCCTTGGAGACGTCGTAGGTGCCGGTCACCGACAACACGTCGCCCTTGCGCACCTGGACCTTCCAGTCGGCGGGCGTGTTCGTCATCGCCACGTCCCACGACACCGCGCCGGCCGGCTCGAAGTACTTGGCGTCGGAACGGAACAGGCGCACCGTCCTGCCGTCGCGGGTCAGGTAGAGGTCGGTGTGCAGGCCGCCCGGATGCAGGTGGCCGGCCGTGCCGACCAGCGTGCCGTCCTGGTCGACCGTCCACTGGTTGCGCTTGGGGCCGTTGCCGTAGGCGTCCGGATCGTCGGTCGGATAGGTGTACTGGCCCTTGCTGTCGGCGTCCTTGCGCAGCGCGTCGAACACCGGGTAGACGTTGTAGCCCTCGACGTCCATCCACTGGGTGCGCACGGACTTCATGCCCGCCGCCGCCGGGTCCGTCGCCGGCGTGAAGTCGATGTCGTAGGTCAGGTAGACCTTGGTCGGCGTCGGCGTCAGGTTGTGGACCATGTAGTTCATGATCCACTTCTGGCTGGGGTCGTAGCCGTAGCCGTAGCCCTTGGGCAGCCGGACCTCGGTCTTCTCCTCACCGGCCGCGTAGGTCGGATACCCGTTGACCAGCCACACGCCGTGGTGCAGGTGGACGACGTCGACGCCGGGGATCTTGCCGTTGACGAAGGTCAGGTTCGGCTTGAAGCGCGTGATGTAGCCGGGGACGTCGGGCTTCAGGCCGTTGGGCGCGAAGTCGATCGTGTTCTGGCCCGGCTTCACGTCGATCGGACCGAAGCGGTAGTGGATCGTCTCTGCCGAGGCGCTGGCCGACAGCAGCGCGCCGAGGGCAGCGACGCTCAGGATGGTGAGGAGCAGGCGACGCAGCATGGGGTCCTTGCAGTCTGACTGAAAGCTTCCGGGCAGGCGCCAGGGTAGCGATACCTAATGACGATTCGCACGTCGGGCCTTGCGCGCCCGCTTGGCGGCCGCGCGATCGCGCTGGCGCTGCTGCGTGGTGCGCCGGTGGTTCTCGGGCCCTTCCGGGTGCTCGGGGTCGGCCACGGGCGCGCGCCGGCGCGCGTCGCGCGAGATCCACATGCCGATCGCGACGATCAGCAGGATCCCGATGACGACGAGGGCGATCTCCTGGATGTTGCTCATGACCCGCGCCCAGTATGCCGTCCGAGACGCCCGAATCCCAGCGCCATGGCCAGGTTGCCGACGCCCGCGCCGACCAGCGCCACGCGGGCGCTGGGCCGGGTGATGGCCGGCGAGGTCGACCACACCACGTCGGTCAGCAGCTCGGTCCCGCGCAGCCAGGCCAGGCCCCACCAGTCGCGCGGCTCGCCCCGCGCCGCGGCGACCGCATGGCCGGCGGCGAAGGTCAGCCACACGGGCCCGTTGCGGCGGAACAGGGCCCGCGCGTCGGGGGACGGCGGGGCGTGCCCGAGGAGGCGCAGGGTCGCGTCGGGCGCCAGCAGCGCTCCGGTTCCCAGGGCCAGGTCGAAGGCGATCATCGCGCGGTTGACGTGGCGGGCCGCCGCATCCAGATCCATCGCGCTCGGGACCCTACACTCCACGCACCATGGCCAAGCAGCGACAGGTTCGCATCGAGCAGCGCAGTGCGCTCGCCGCGATGCAGCAGCTCGAGACCCGTTCCGACGACGAGTTGGAGATCGAGGCTCGTTCGGGCAAGTACAAGGCGGCGGCGAACGCCATCCTCGGCGCGCGCGCGTCCGAGCGCTACGACGCGAAGACCGCGCGGGAGTACTTCCGCAAGGCGATCGCGGCCGCGCGGCCGCAGGAGCGGATGCAGCTGCGCCGCATGGCCGATGCCTCGCTGGCGCTGGCCGAGCGTCGCGCCGGCGACCTGAAGACGTCGATGGAGCGCCTCGGTCAGGCGCCCCCGTCCAACCGTCAGCTGCTGCTGCTGCGCCTGATGGGCCTGGTCGCTCCGCCCCCGGGCTCCTCGCTGCTGCTGCGCGTGCGCGGCATCCTGCTGATCATCCTGATCGTCGTGGCCCTGATCGCCATCGGCCTGGGGATCGTCGAGCTGATCGCCCTGCCGTTCGGCGGCGTGGGCATCGGCGGCGGGCTGCTGCTCGGCGTCGTGCTGGTCATCGCCGTGCTCGGCGCGCTCGCGTTGCTCGGACGACGACGGCAGAACAAGGCCGCCGCCGCCCGCGCGGCGGGCTGACGTCGGCGGGGTTACTCCCCGCTGACGGTGGCCTTGGAGATGACGACCGGCTCGGAGGGCATGCCCGTGTTCTGGTCGGACGGGATCGCCTCGATCTTGGCCGCCGTCTCCAGGCCGTCGCCGGTGACCTTGCCGACCAGCGCGTAGTCGGGCGGCAGGCCCACGTCCTCGCCGGTGACGATGAAGAACTGGCTGCCCGAGGTCCCGGGCTTCTCGACCTCGGTCTTGGCCATGGCCACGACGCCCTTGGTGTAGGCCAGGTCCTTCGGCGGCGCCTCGACGACCTTGTAGCCGGGACCGCCGATGCCGGTGCCCTGCGGATCGCCGCCCTGGATCACGAAGCCGGGCACGATGCGGTGGAAGGACAGCCCGTCGTAGAAGCCCTGCTCGGCCAGCGAGGCGAACGAGCTGGCGGTCTTGGGCGCCCGCTTGGTGTCGAGCTCGATCGGGATCGTCCCGCAGTTGGTCTCCAGCGTGACCGTGACCGTCTGGCCGGCGGTGAGCTCCTTCGTCGGCTTCGTCGGCTTGGCGGTCTTGGGCTTGGCCGCGGCAACGGACTGGCAGCCGGTGTCGGACGCCGCGGTCGTCGGGGTGCTGGCCGCGGCCGTGCCGGCGGTCGAGCTGGACGAGCCGGAGTCGTCGCCGCCGCACCCGGCGACGGCGAGGGCGAGGACGGCGAGCAGCGGAAGGGTCAGGCGGCGCATGAGGCGCCAGGGTACGGCAGTCAGGCCGCGACCTTGGCCGGCTGGGCCGTCGGGCGCCGCTGGCCGGGGCGCGGGATCAGGCCGCAGGCCGCGAGCGCGACCAGCGACGCGATGCCGCTCATGATGAACGCGTTCGTGTAGCCGCTGCCGGCCGGGAAGCCGTCGTCGAGCACCTGCGAGGCCAGCAGCGAGGCGGCGACCTGGCCACCCACCGCGCCGCCGATCGAGCGCATGATCGTGTTGATGCCGGTGGCGATGCCCGTCTGCGTCGCGTCGACCGCGGCGACGACGAGGTTGGCCATCGCCGCGAACGCGAAGGCGATCCCGATGCCCAGCACCGCCGCGCCGAAGGCGATCGTCCAGATGTGGTCGTGCGCGAAGGCCAGGATCGCGAAGGCGAGGGCGCACAGCACGGCGCCGAGCGCCAGCGGGAGCCGCGAGCCCAGGCGCTGGCCCAGCCAGCCGGCCGCCGGCCCGGCGAAGAGCATGACCAGCGCGCTGGGCAGCATCACCAGGCCCGCGCCGGTGGCGCTGAGGCCGAACCCGTAGCCGGTGGACTTGGGCGCCTCGACCAGCTGGGGAATCAGGATGTAGGAGCCGAACATCGCGAAGCCGACGGCGAAGCCCGCCAGGTTGGGGCTCCACACCGCGCGGCGCGCCATCAGCGCGATGTCGACCAGCGGCTCCGGGAAGCGCCGCTCGTAGGCGACGAAGACCACGCCGATGACCACGCCGCCGACGATCAGGCCGATGACGCCGGCCGACAGCCAGCCCCAGTCCGGCCCCTGCGAGACGCCGAGCAGGATCGCGGCCAGCGCCAGCGAGAGCAGCGCGCCCCCGCCCCAGTCGATGCGCGCCTGCACGCGCACCGGCGACTCCGGGACGTAGCGCCAGGTGGCCCACGCGGCGAAGGCCGTGACGACCACCGAGATCCAGAACAGCCAGGCCACCGACAGGTGGTCGACGCACACGCCGGCGAGCACCAGGCCGACGCCACCGCCGATGCCGAACGTCGAGCTGAGCGTGCCGATCGCCTGCGCGACGCGCTCGGGTGGGAACTCGTCGCGGACGATGCCGAAGGCCAGCGGGAAGATCGCGCCGCCGGTGCCCTGGATCACCCGGCCGACGATCAGCAGACCGATCGAGTCCGACCCGATCGCGCAGACCATCGACCCGATGCCGAAGACCACGAGCGCGATCAGCAGCATGCGCTCCTTGCCGTACATGTCCCCCAGGCGCCCGAGCAGCGGCGTCGCCACGCTGGAGGAGAGCAGGAACGCGGTCAGCAACCAGGTGACCGTCGCCTCGCTCGTGCCCGTGTCCTCCTGGATGGCCGGCAGCGCCGGGATGATCACCGTCTGCGCGAGCGCGTAGGCCAGGGCCGCCGCGACCAGGATCAGCAGCGTGCGCGACGGATGCGCCCGGGCGTCAGCGACCGTGGGCTCGTGGTGGGCCATCGGTTGAAACCGTAAACCATTCGCTAGCTAGCGAACCCCGCGGTCAGGTGGGTGCACTAGCGTCCTCGTGCCGCATGTCCCGCCCGGTCCGCCTCATCGTCAACCCGTCCTCCGGGGGCGGCCGTGCCATGGAGGCGCTGCCGCGGGCGGAGCTCGCCCTCACCCACCTCGGGCTGACCTACGCGGTCCACCCCACGACGTCGCTGGAGCACGGGCGCGAGCTCGCGCGCGCGGGCGCCGAGAACGGCGAGCTCGTCGCGACGCTCTCGGGCGACGGGCTGGTCGGCGCCGTCGCGGGGGCGATGGCCGGCCTCCCCGGCGCGGTGCTCGGCGTGCTGCCCGGAGGCCGCGGCAACGACCTGGCCCGCGTGCTCGGGATCCCGCGCGACGACATCGACGCCGCCTGCGCGATCCTGCGCGACGGGATCGAGCGCCCGCTCGACCTGGGCCGCGTCGACGGGGCGCCGTTCGTGGGCATCGCCTCGCTCGGCCTGGACTCCGATGCCAATCGCATCGCCAACGAGGCGCCGTCCTGGCTGGGTCCGATGGCCTACGCCTACGCGGCGCTGCGGGCGATCGCCACCTGGGAGCCGGCCACGTTCTCGATCACCGTCGACGCGGAACCGGAGCTGACGGTCCGCGGCTGGAGCGTGGGCCTGTGCAACAACAAGGCCTACGGGGGCGGGATGTACGTGGCGCCCGACGCCGAGCTCGACGACGGGCTGCTGGATCTCGTCTACGCGGCCGACATGTCCAAGTGGCGCTTCGGCACGAAGATGCTGCCCGCGGCGTTCAAGGGGAAGGCGGGCGAGCTGCCCGAGGTGACGACGCGGCGGGTGCGCACCGCGCGCGTCAGCGCCGACCGCCCGTTCGTCGTCTACGCCGACGGCGATCCGATCGGCCAGCTGCCCGCCACCTTCACCATCGAGCCCGCCGCCGTCCGGGTCATGGTGCCGCGCTCGTCATGAGGGCGCAGGCCGCGCTGGCCCGAACGGTCGGGGCGCTCTCGCGGCGCACCGGACGCGGCGGCACCTCGCTGCCGGGCAAGCTCCTGCTGCGCATGGCGCCCGACGCGATCGGCCGTCTGGGCGCCGACCTCCGCGACGGCTCGGTGGTGCTGTCGGCCACCAACGGCAAGACGACCACGGCGGCGATGGTCGCCTCGATCCTGGAGCGCCGCGGCACGGCGCTCGTGCACAACCGGGCCGGCGCGAACATGGCCGGCGGCGTGGCCACCGCGCTGCTGGACGCACGCGGGCGCGGCGACCTGGGCCTGTTCGAGGTCGACGAGTTCTGGCTCGGCCAGGTGACCGATCAGCTGCGCCCGCGCGCGCTGCTGCTGGCCAACCTGTTCCGCGACCAGCTCGATCGCTACGGCGAGCTGGAGACGATCGCCGACCGCTGGCAGGAGGTGGTCGCCGCGGCGTCGCAGCGGGGCACGCAGCTCGTGCTCAACGCCGACGACCCGCTCGTCGCCGATCTCGGCCGCGACGTGCCCGCCGAGCGACGCATCCACTTCGGCGTCGAGGACGTCTCGCTGGCGCTCCCCGGGCTCCAGCACGCCGCCGACTCCAAGCACTGCCGCCGCTGCGGGAAGCCCTACGTCTACGACGCGGTCCTGCTCGGCCACCTCGGCCACTACCACTGCCCCACCGGCGACGCGACGCGGCCCAGCCCCTCGGTCTACGCCCGCGAGGTCGAGCTGCACGGCGTGCGCGACGCGGCCTTCACGCTGGTCACGCCCGCCGGCGAGCGCCGGATCGCGCTGCCGCTTCCCGGTCTCTACAACGTCTACAACGCGCTGGCCGCCGCCGCGCTGGCCGGCGTGCTGAGCGCCTCCCTGGACGAGATCGCCGCCGGCCTGGAGGCCGTCGCCCCCGCCTTCGGCCGGGCCGAGACCGTCGCGCTCGGCGACCGGCCGATGACGCTGCTGCTGATCAAGAACCCGGCGGGCGCCAACGAGGTGCTGCGCACGCTCCTGCTCGAGGACGGCGAGCACGACGTCTTCGCGGTCCTCAACGACAACATCGCCGACGGGCGCGACGTCTCGTGGGTGTGGGACGCCGACTTCGAGCTGCTGGCCGGCCGCGTGCGCCGCGCGACGTGCTCGGGCACGCGCGCCGCGGAGCTGGCCGTACGGCTGAAGTACGCCGGCGTCCCGGCCGACCGGATCGTCGTCGAGCCCGAGCTCGAGCGCGGCCTGGACGCCGCGATCGCGGCCGGTGCCGGACCGCTGTACGCGCTGCCCACCTACACCGCGATGCTGGCGCTGCGCGACGTGCTGACCCGCCGGGGCGTGGCCCGCAGCTCGTGGAAGGGCGCGGGATGACGCCCGAGGTGGTGATCTGGCACGACGTCGAGTGCGGCGCCTACGACGCCGACATCGGGCTGTGGCGCGAGCTGGCCGCCGACGCCGACGGGCCGCTGCTCGACGTGGGCGCCGGCACCGGGCGCGTGGCGCTGGACCTCGCCCGCCAGGGCCACGACGTGATCGCCCTCGACGCCGATCCCGACCTCAGCGCCGAGCTGGAGCGGCGCGCGCGGGCCGCTCGCGTCGACGTCGAGGTCGTCTGCGCCGATGCCCGCGACTTCACGCTGGAGCGCGAGGTGGCGATGGTGCTCGTCCCGATGCAGACGCTGCAGCTGCTGGGCGGCCCGGACGGTCGCGCCGGGTTCCTGCGCTGCGCCGCGCGCCATCTGCGTCCGGGCGGGCTGCTGGCCGCCGCGCTGGCCGATGCGCTGGAGGGCGAGCTGGAGATCGGCGAAGGCCAGGTGTTCAACCCGCTCCCGGACATCCGCGAGATCGACGGCACCGTCTACGCCTCGCACCCGGTCGGCCTGCGCCGCGAGGTCGGTGGCGTGGTGATCGAGCGCATCCGCGAGGTCGTCGCACCCGACGGGCAGCGCAGCGCGACGGCCAACGAGATCCGCCTGGACGCGGTCGACGCGGCCACCGTCGCGCTCGAGGCCGCCGGGCTGGCCTTCGACGCCCGCCCGCCGCTGGCCGTGCCCGCCACCGACGACTACGTCGGCTCGGAGGTGGTGGTCCTGTGCCGCACCTGAGGGTCTGCGCGCTGTATCCGGACGTGATGAACATCTACGCCGACCGCGGCAACCTGCTCGTCCTGCAGCAGCGCTGCGCCTGGCGGGGCATCGACTTCACGCTGTCGGGCGCCGGGTTCGGCGAGGGCATCGACCCCGACGCCCACGATCTGTTCTACATCGGCGGCGGCCAGGACCGCGACCAGGAGCTGTGCGCGGCCGACATGCTGGCCACCAAGCGCGACGCGCTGGCCGCCGCGGCCGACGCCAACCGGCTGCTGCTCGGCGTGTGCGGCGGCTACCAGCTGCTCGGGCACGCCTACGCGCTGGCCGATCGCGAGCTGCCCGGCCTGGGCCTGGTCGACCTGCGCACCCACCGGGTGGAGGGACCGCGCCTGATCGGCAACGTGGCCATCGAGGTCGAGCTGGACGGCACCACCGGCGTCCTGGCCGGCTTCGAGAACCACGCCGGTCGCACCGCGCTGGGCGCCGACGCCCGGCCGCTGGGGCGCGTCCTGCACGGCCACGGCAACGACGGCGCCTCGGGCTTCGAAGGCGTCCGCCGGGCCAACGTGATCGGCACCTACCTGCACGGGCCGCTGCTGCCGAAGAACGCCTGGTTCGCCGATTGGCTGATCGCCACGGCGCTGGGCGGCGTAGCCCTGGAACCGCTCGACGATGCGTTCGAGGACGATGCGCATGCGTCGGCCCGGCGTGCTGCGGGCATGTAGCGCGAGACGACCGGGTCGCCCGGTACGATTCAAAACCCGATCGGGATTATTGAGAATTGACCGACCCGGCCTCCCTCCAGTTCGACGATGTCAGCAAGCAGTACCCCGGCTCTGACGCGCCCGTCATCTGCAACCTCTCGTTCGAGGTCCCGGCCGGTGAGATCTGCGTGCTGGTGGGTCCGTCCGGCTGCGGCAAGACGACCGCGATGCGCATGGTCAACCGGATGGTCGACATCTCCTCCGGCGACATCCGCATCGGCGGGCGCAGCGTGCGCGACCGCGAGCCGGCCCAGCTGCGCCGCGAGATCGGCTACGTGATCCAGCAGATCGGCCTGTTCCCGCACCAGACGATCGCCGAGAACGTGGCCGCCGTGCCCAAGCTGCTGGGCTGGGACGGCAAGCGCACCGACGCGCGCGTGGCCGAGCTGCTCGATCTCGTCGGGCTCGATCCCGCGCTGGGCCGCCGCTACCCCGCGCAGCTGTCGGGAGGCCAGCGCCAACGCGTGGGCGTGGCCCGCGCGCTGGCCTGCGATCCGCCGCTGATGCTCATGGACGAGCCGTTCGGCGCCATCGACCCGATCAACCGCGAGCGCCTGCAGAACGAGTTCCTGCGCCTCCAGGCCCAGCTGCGCAAGACGATCGTCTTCGTCACCCACGACATCGACGAGGCGATCAAGATGGGCGACAAGGTCGCGGTGATGAAGGTCGGCGGGATCCTGGCCCAGTACGCCACGCCGGCCGAGCTGCTGGTCTCACCCGCCGACGACTTCGTCGAGGACTTCGTCGGCGCCGACCGCGCGCTCAAGCGTCTGGCCCTGCTGCGCGTGCGCGACCTGGATCTGTGGGAGGCGCCGCTGGTGCGCGAGGGCGAGCCGACCGCCGCCGCCCGCGAGCGTGCCGCCGCGTCCGAGGTCCCCTATCCCCTGCTGGTCGACGGCGATGGCCGGCCGCTGGGCTGGCTGTCGGAGCGCGATCTGGCCCGCACCGACACGGTCAGCCGGCCCGCCGACTCCCCCGCGGTCCCGCTGATCGATCGCGACAACGTGCTGCGCGACGCGCTGGCCGAGATCCTCCAGGCCGGGACCCAGTACGCGCCGGTGGTCGACGCGCGCGGCGCGGTCGTCGGCGTGCTGTCCGTCGAGATCATCAGCCACCTGCTGGCCGAGCGCGACATCCGGGAGGAGAGCCCGCCGGAGCGGGCCGGGGTGAGCGAGACGTGATCGCCCAGCTGGTCATCCACGACCGCAGCGCCGACGGCGGCGGGGGCGGCGACAGCTGCGTCGCCAACAACGGCTTCTGCCCGTCGTGGATCGTCGACAACCTCGACCGCTACCTGCACCCGTTCTGGCAGCACGTGTACCTGTCGGTGATCGCGGTCGTGTGCGGCTTCGTGATCGCGTTCGCGCTGGCGCTGATCGCCCACCGCCGCCACTGGCTGATCGGGCCGATCGTCGGCGTCACCGGGGTGCTCTACACGCTGCCGTCGATCGCCGTCTTCTTCCTGCTGCAGCCGCTGACCGGCCGCGGCGCCTTCACGGCGCTGATCGCGCTGACCTCCTACACGCTGCTGATCCTGTTTCGCAACATCATCACCGGCCTGCAGAACGTCCCGGTGGAGACGGTCGACGCCGCCCGCGGGATCGGATTCACCGACCGCCAGGTGCTGTGGAAGGTCGAGCTGCCCCTGGCGCTGCCCGAGATCATCGCCGGCCTGCGCATCGCCGCGACGACGACGGTCGGGCTGGCCACGCTGGCCTTCTTCGCCGGCGCCGGCGGGCTGGGCGGCGAGATCTTCGCCGACATCACCTTCAAGTCCAACGTCGTCGTGGCCGGGCTGCTCTGCCTGCTGCTGGCCATCGCCTTCGACGTGATCCTGCTCGGTGTCCAGCGCCTGCTGACGCCGTGGATGCGTGCCGCCGGCGGCGAGCGCAAGCGCCGCACGCGGCCCTGGATGGTCCGCCGGGAGGCCACCGCCTGATGAGCCAGTTCGGCGGCGCCATCGACTTCATCATCCACTCGCGCGAGTCGCAGGCCGGCGGCGCGCAGATCGGCGGCGACCAGCTGCTGCCGCTGCTGGGCAAGCACCTCGAGCTGACCGCCGTCTCGGTGGCCATCGCGGTGATCATCGCCGTGCCGCTGGCGCTGTGGCTGGGCCACATCGGCAAGGGCGAGTTCCTGGCCACCTCGATCGCCAACGTGGGCCGCGCCGTCCCCAGCCTCGCGCTGATCGCCTTCTTCGTGGCCTACCTCGGCGTCGGCTTCACCAACGTGACGCTCGCGCTCGTCCTGCTGGCCATCCCGCCGATCCTCACCAACACCTACGTCGGCGTCAGACAGGTCGACCGCGAGACGGTCGACGCGGCCCGGGGGATCGGCATGTCCGGCACCCAGATCGTCCGCCGCGTCGAGCTGCCGCTGGCCATGCCGCTGGTCATGGGCGGCGTGCGCACCTCCGTCGTCAACGTGATCGCCACCGCCACGATCGCGCCGCTGGCCGGCGTGCTCACCCTCGGCGACCCGATCATCGCCGGCGGCGTCTACGGCGACGAAGGCCGCCTCGGCGCCGCGATCCTCGTCGCGCTGCTCGCCGTGGCCGCCGAGGCGTTGTTCGCTCTGCTCCAGCGGGCCGCGGTTCCGCGCGGCATCCGCATCTCCCAACAGCCCTCAGGAGGCACGACCTGATGAGACAGACCACCCTGGCCGTGATGGCCGCCGCCGCAATCGCGCTGGTCGGCGTCGGTTGCGGCTCCGACGACGACAGCTCCACGTCGAGCGCCACGGGCGGCGCGACGTCGACCGCCGCGGCCCCCGCCACGACCGGCTCCGACACCACGGCGGCCAGCAGCACGCAGATCCAGTCCAACCCCGACAACTCCGCGACCAACATCACGGTCGGCTCCAAGAACTTCACCGAGCAGAAGATCCTCGGCGAGATCTACGCCCAGGCGCTGGAGGCCGCGGGCTACACGGTCGACACCGAGCTGAACCTCGGCGACGAGAAGACCGCGCTGAAGGCCCTCAAGGACGGGCAGATCGACGCCTATCCGGAGTACACCGGCACGGCGCTGCTGTCGTTCTTCAACACGCCCACCGACGAGCTGGAGGGCATCGACTCCCAGCAGGCCTACGACATGGTCAAGACCGACTTCGCCAAGGACGGCATCGACGCGCTGCCGCCGACGCCGTTCACGAACTCCAACGAGGTCGCGGTCAGCGCCGAGACCGCGGAGAAGCTCGGGCTGAAGTCGATCTCCGACCTGAAGGGCAAGTCGCAGGACCTGACGCTGTACGGCACGCCGGAGTGCCGCCAGCGCAACGACTGCCTGCTCGGGCTGGAGAACACCTACGGGCTGAAGTTCAAGAAGTTCGTGCCCGTCGATCCCGCGCTGCGCCACGAGGTGCTCGAGAAGGGGCAGGCCGACGTGTCGATCGTCTACACGACCGACCCGCAGATCAAGCGCGACGGTGAGGTGCTGCTCAGCGACGACAAGCACATCTTCCCGCCGTACAACTCGACGTTCCTCGTCACGCAGGACTTCATCGACAAGGCCGGCCCGGATCTGCAGAAGACGATCGAGACGGTCAACCAGGGCCTCACCGCCCCGGCCATCCAGGAGCTGATCGCCCGCGTCGATCTCGACAAGGAGACCCCGGCCGACGTGGCCAAGGCCTACCTGCAGGAGTCGGGCTACACCGGCTGAGTGCCGCTAGCGGCCTGACGAGCCGAAGCCGCCGGCGGCCCGATCCGTCGGCGGCAGCTCGTCCAGCTCCACCAGGTCGGGCGCCTCGATGCGCGTGACCACCAGCTGGGCGATGCGATCGCCCGGGGCGATCTCGAAGGTCGCCTCGCGGTCGGTGTTGAGCAGCAGGACGCGGATCTCCCCGCGATAGCCCGCGTCGATCAGGCCGGGCGCGTTGACCAGCGAGATGCCGTGCTGGGCGGCCAGCCCGGAGCGCGGCAGCACCAGCCCCGCATGGCGGGACGGGAGCTCGATGGCGATGCCCGTCGACACCGCGGCCCGGGCACCGGGCGCCAGGGTGACCGCCTCGACGGCGTACAGGTCCAGGCCGGCGTCGTCGTCGTGCGCGCGGGTGGGCATGCGCGCGTCCGGGCGCAGCCGCTGGATGGCGAGCCTCATGCGCTGAAGGCAGCGAAGCGGTCGGCGACCGTGGGCGGGACGGTCGCGCGAATGCGCACGCCCTCGGCGGTGTCCTCGCGCTCGAGGTCGCCGGCGATCTCGTGCAGCTCGGCCAGGCGGCCGCCCTCGGCGTAGGGCAGCAGGACGTCGATGCGGCGCAGGGTCTTGGCGAATGCCTCCTCGATCTGCTCGCGTAGCGTGTCGAGGTTCTCGCCGGTGGCGGCGGAGACGAGGATGCCGTCGGGGTGGCGGAAGCTCAGCTCGCGGCGGCGCTCGTCGTCCAGCGCGTCGGCCTTGTTGAGCACGAGCAGTCGCGGCCGCTCGCCGGCGCCGATCTCGTCCAGGACGTCGTCGACCGCCTTGAGCATCACGTCGACCTCCTCCTCGGGCGCCGACGCGTCGACGACGTGGAGGATCAGGTCGGCCAGCTTCGTCTCGTCCAGCGTGGCGCCGAACGCGTCGACCAGCTGGTGGGGCAGCTTCTTGATGAACCCGACGGTGTCGGTCATCAGGTAGCGCTTGCCGGCGATCTCCATCGAGCGCGTGGTCGGGTCGAGCGTGTGGAAGAGGCGGTCGCGCACGCCGACTTCCGCGCCGGTCAGCGCGTTGAGCAGCGTCGACTTGCCCGCGTTGGTGTAGCCGGCCAGGGCGACCTGCGGCACGTGCGCGCGGTCGCGCTCGGCGCGCATGGTCGCGCGCGCGCCCTTGACCTCGGCCAGACGGCGGCGCAGCGCGGTGATGCGGTCGCGGGCCAGGCGGCGGTCGGTCTCGATCTGCGTCTCGCCCGGTCCGCGGGTCAGGGTGCCGCCGCCCGCCGCGCTGAGGCGCTCGAGGTGGGTCCACAGCCCACGCATGCGGGCCATGTTGTACTGCAGCTGGGCGAGCTCGACCTGCAGCTTGCCCTCGGCCGTGTTGGCGTGATCGGCGAAGATGCCGAGGATCACGGCGGTGCGGTCGACCACCGCGATGCCCAGCTCCTTCTCCAGGTTGCGCTCCTGGCGCGGGGTCAGCTCGTCGTCGCAGGCGATGACGTTGGCGTCCAGCCGCTTGGCCAGCGCCTTGACCTCCTCGAGCTTGCCCTGCCCGAGGTAGGTGTTGGGGTGCGGCTTCTCGCGATGCTGGATCTCCTGGCCGACGACGGCCACGCCGGCGGTGCGCAGCAGCTCGCTGAGCTCGGACAGGTCTTCGCCCTCGGGCAGCGCGGCGATCATCAGCGCACGCTGACGCGCGCGACCGGGGGTCGCGCCGTTGGCTGCGTGGGTCTCGGTCTTGCGCCCGTGTCTGCCGCGGTCCATTCCCGATTCATTCTAGGGTCCGCCCATGCCCATCACCGAGGTCAACGGGGTCCCCTACGCGTACGTCGACGAGGGGTCCGGCCCGCTCGTCCTGTTCGGTCACGGTCTGCTGGCCAACAAGCAGATGTTCCGGGCCCAGATCGACGCGCTGCGCGACCGCTATCGCTGCGTCTCGCTCGACTGGCCCGCGCACGGCGAATCGAGCTGGCGGGCGACCGGGTTCGGCTTCGACGATCTGGTGCAGGACACCGTCGCGCTGCTGCGCGTGCTGGGCCAGACGCCCGCCGTGCTCGTCGGGCTCTCGCAGGGCGGCATGGTCTTCATGCGCCTGGCCTACCGCTACCCGGAGCTGGTGCGCGGCCTGGTGCTGCTCGACACCACCGCCGGCCCGGAGAACCCCGAGGCCAAGCCCGCCTACGAGCAGCTCGCGGTGATGATGCGCGACGGCGACGAGCCCACCCGCGAGCAGGCCATCGGCGCGGCCTCGATGGTGCTGTTCGGCGAGCCGTGGCGCACCGCGCGGCCGGACATGCTCGCGCTGGAGCAGCAGCTGATGCTCCAGATCCCGCGCGACGGCGGCTATCTGGCCGCCCGCGCGGTGTTCGACCGCGACGACGTGCACGACCAGGTCACGGCGATCCGCACCCCGACGCTCGTGCTGACCGGCGAGGATGACATGGCCACGCCGCCCGACCTCGGACGCCGGCTGGCCGACGCGATCCCGGGCGCGCGCTTCGAGCTGATCCCCGCGGCCGGGCACCACTCGCCGATCGAGAACCCCAGCGCGGTGACCGCCGAGCTCGAGCTCTTCCTGGCCAATCTCCACGGGTAGTGTGCGCGGCCGGATGACGGCCGAACTCTCCGATCGCCTGGCCCGCCGCACGCTCGAGCTGGTCAACGTGCGCTCGCCGTCGCGGGCGGAGGACCCGCTGGCCTCGCACCTGCTGCACGTCCTGCACGCGGGCGGCGTGACCGCCCGCGACGCTGGCGACACCTGCGTGCTGGCCGGCGTCACGGCCCGCCGCGACCGCCCGCTCGTGCTGCTGGCCGGCCACCTCGACACGGTGCCCGAGCAGGGCAACCTCCCCGGGCGCATCGCCGACGGTCGCGTGCTGGGGCTGGGCACCACCGACATGAAGGGCGCCGACGCCGTCATGCTCGAGCTGGCCCTGGCCGCCCTGGACACCGCCGTCGACGTCGGGTTCGTGTGGTTCGGGCGCGAGGAGCTGCCGTTCGGCGACAGCGCGCTGACGCCGCTGCTGGAGCGCGAGCCCGGTCTGCGCACCGCGGACCTGGTCGTGGTCATGGAGCCGACCGGCAACCGCCTCCAGCTCGGGTGCCTGGGCAACGTCAACGCCACCTGGACCTTCACCGGGCGTGCCGGGCACTCGGCTCGCCCATGGCTGGCCGACAACGCGATCCACCGCCTGGCCGAGGGCGTCCACGCCCTGGCGCAGGTCCCCCACGAGGTGCACGCGTTCGGCGGCCTGGAGTACCGCGAAGTGGTGTCGACCACGACGATCAGCGGCGGCGTCGCGCTCAACGTGGTGCCGGCCACGGCGGTCGCGCAGGTCAACCACCGCTACCCGCCGGGACGCTCGATGGCCGCCGCCGAGGCGCGCCTGCACGAGTGGTGCGATCCGTACGGCGAGCTGGCCGTCACCGGCCACGCGCCCTCCGGGCCGGTCCCGGTGGGCAACCCGCTGGTGGATCGCCTGACCGGGCTGGTCGGCGAGCCCGAGCCCAAGCAGGCCTGGACCCCGGTGGCCGAGTTCGGCGCCGCCGGCGTCGACGCCGTCAACTTCGGCCCGGGCGACCCGGCGTTCGCGCACACGGTCGACGAGCAGGTGTCGATCGAGGCGCTCGTCCGCTCCTACGCCGTCCTGGAACAGCTGCTGTGTCGCTGAACCCGGCCATCGCCGCGATGGGCACGTACCCGTTCGTGCGCCTGGCCGAGGCCCGCGAGCGGGTCGCGGCCGCCGGCGTGACGCTGATCGACTTCGGCGTCGGCGAGCCGCGCGAGGAGACGCCGCCCTTCATCCGGCGCGCGCTGTGCGAGGCGGTCGAGGCCGAGCCCGTGTCGCCCTACCCGGCCGCCGCGGGCCTGCCCGAGCTGCGCACCTCGATCGCGGGCTGGGTCGCGCGCCGGTTCGGCGCCACGATCGATCCCGACACCGAGGTGATCCCCTCCTACGGCTCCAAGGAGGCGATCTACGGCCTCGCGCAGATCGCGGCCCAGCCCGGCGAGGTGATCGCGGCCGCCACGCCCGGCTACCCCGTGCCGGAGCGTTCCGCCGCGGTGGCCGGGGTCGACGTGGCCGCGCTGGCCACCAGCGCGGCGGGCGGGTGGCTGCCCGACCTCGACGCGGTGCCCTGGGACCGGCTGGCCGTCCTGTGGATCGCCTCGCCGGCCAACCCGACGGGCGCCGTGGCCTCGCTGGACTACCTCGAGCAGGCGGCGGCGCGCTGCCGCGCGGCGGGCGCGCTGCTGGCCGTCGACGAGGCGTACGTCGAGCTGTGGTTCGACGGCGACGCGCCACCGTCGGCGCTGCAGCTGGCCGATCGGACCGGGGTCCTGTCCTTCCACTCGCTGTCCAAGCGCTCGTCGATGCCGGGCTACCGGTCGGGTTTCGTGGCCGGGGACCCGGCGTGGATCGGCGTGCTGCGCAAGCACCGCCCCAACGTCGGGACGGCGCCGCAGCGGTTTCTCCAGCGCGCGTCGATCGCCGCCTGGGACGACGACGCCCACGTCGTGCAGACCCGCGAGCGCTACGCCCGCAAGCGCGCGGTGCTGCTGCCGGCGCTGGAGGCGGCGGGGCTGGAGCTGGTCGGCGGCCCGGCCTCGTTCTTCCTGTGGCTGGCGGTGCCCGACGGCGACGACGAGGCGTTCGCCGCCCGCTGGCTGGAGCGGGGCCTGGTGATGGCGCCGGGGTCGTACCTGGGCGCCGGTGGCGAGGGCCACGTGCGCGTCGCGCTCGTGCCGACCGTCGCCGAGTGCGAGCAGGCGGCCGCGCTGTTGCGGGCGGGATAAGGTCACAGGCGATGCCGCGTACCGCTTCCGCCATTGGCCTGGCCACGATCGACACCGCCACCGGCGGCATGCTCGAGGTCTTCTACCCCGCCCCGGTTCTGTCCGATGAGCCGACGCGTGTCGAGCTGGCCACGCCGCCCGACGACGCCGTTCGGGCCGTGCAGTTCGAGATGGTCCAGACGACGATCTTCGACCTCGATGCCGCGCCCACGCGCGTGCCGGACGCCTACCTGCGCCTGCACCTGCTGTCCCACCGACTGGTCAAGCCCCACGAGGTCAACCTGGACGGGATCTTCGGCGTGCTGCCCAACGTGGCCTGGACGTCGCGCGGCCCCGTCCCGCTGGAGCGCATCGGCGAGGTCCAGCTGGCGGCGCGGTCGCAGGGCGAGTGGCTGACCGTGTTCGGCGTCGACAAGTTCCCGCGCATGGTCGACTACGTCGTGCCCTCCGGCGTGCGCATCGCCGACGCCGACCGCGTGCGCCTCGGCGCCCATCTGGCGCCCGGCACCACCGTCATGCACGAGGGCTTCGTCAACTACAACGCGGGCACGCTCGGCGAGTCGATGGTCGAAGGCCGCATCAGCGCTGGCGTGGTCGTCGGCAACGGCACCGACATCGGCGGCGGCGCCTCGATCATGGGCACCCTGTCGGGCGGCGGCAAGCAGGTTATCTCCCTGGGCGAGCGCTGCCTGCTCGGCGCCAACGCCGGCCTGGGGATCCCGCTGGGCGACGACTGCGTGATCGAGGCCGGCCTCTACATCACCGCCGGCACCCGCGTGACGATGCCCGACGACAGCGTGGTCAAGGCCCGCGACCTCGCGGGCCAGTCCAACCTCCTGTTCCGCCGCGACAGCCAGACCGGCGCCGTCGTCGCCGTGCCGCGCAGCGGCAGCTGGGGCGGCCTCAACGCCGCCCTGCACGCCAACGACTGAGGCGACGGCCGGCAGATGGACCAGCAGGACGTCCGCCGCTTCGCGCTCGCGCTCCCGGGCGCCGAGGAGCATGACCACCACGGGCGGCCGTCGTTCCGGGTCGGCACGAAGCTGTTCGTGACGATGCCCGAGGCGGGCCGGGCCAACCTCCGCCTGCCGATGGACGAGCACCGAGCGCTGATCGCGCAGCGGCCCGACGTCTTCACGGACGTCGTGTGGGGCCAGCTGCACCGCACCGGCGTGGATCTCGCCGCGGTGCCGGCCGACGAGCTGGGCGAGCTCGTCGAGCTGGCCTGGGCCGAGGTCGCGCCGAAGAAGCTCGTGCGCGAGCGATTCGGCTAGAGGTCGATCTCCCCCGCGAACACGGGCACGGCCCAGCCGGTCAGGTCGACGTGCAGGTCGTCCTCGACGTCGACCAGGAGCTCTCCCCCGTCGAGCTTGACCGTGACCGGCGAATCGCCGCCGCGGACGACGTGGGCCACGGCAGCGCCGGTCGCGCCGGTGCCGCTGGACAGGGTCTCGCCGACGCCGCGTTCGAAGATGCGCGCCCGGATCGTGGCGTCGTCGATCGGGGCCCAGAAGGACACGTTCGTGCGGTTGGGGAACGCCGGGGCGTGTTCGATCCGCGGGCCGATCGCCGACAGGTCGATGGCATCCGGGTCGTCGACGCGGATCGCGCACTGCGGGTTGCCGATCGAGACGAACTGGAACTCCATGCCCACGATCTCGCCCCGGCCGTCGTCGGTGCCGCTCGGGTAGTCCTTGAGCGAGTGCAGCGAGGCCCGGCCCATGTCCACGCGGCAGTGGGTCTCGTCGAGGATCGTCGGGCGGATCTCGCCGGCGATCGTGCGGATCGAGAACTGCCGCCGGTCGGTCCAGCCCCGGCGGTACAGGTACATGATCGCCTCGCGCGCGCCGTTGCCCGACAGCTCGGCCTCCGAGCCGTCGGGGTTGAAGATCCGCAGGTCGGCCACGAACCCCGGCTCGTCGATCTCCTCCAGCACCAGCACGCCATCGGCGCCGATCCCGAAGTGGCGATGGCACAGCGCGCGCACCTGCTCGGCGCTCAGCGGCGCGGCCAGACGGCGGGCCTCGACGATCAGGTAGTCGTTCCCCAGCGCCTGCCACTTCTCGAACGGGATGGAGGTCATGCGGCGTCCGACAGTAGCCCCGCGGCCGCCTCCTGGGGTGAGCGGTCGGTCAGGTCGACCAGCTCCACCCCGGGCAGCTTGCGCATCCAGGTCAGCTGACGGCGGGCGTAGTTGCGCGTGCGGCGCTTCATCGCCTCGACATCGCCCGCGAGCAGATCGGGAAAACCGAGCGCCTTGCGGGCGGTCTCCGACGCGCCTGCGGCGTTGGCGGCCCGCACCTCCTCGATCGCGCCCGCCGCGACCATCGCGTCGACCCGCGCGTCGATGCGCGCGTACAGCGCCTCGCGGTCCATCGTCACCCCGAACAGCCGCGTCGGGTGACGCGTCTGCTCCGTCCACAGCTGGTTGGGCTTGCGTTCGTCGGGTGGCTCCAGCTCGCCCAGATCGTCGAGCTCGAGCAGGCGGACGATGCGATGCGCGTCGTTGGGGGCGACGCCGTCGGCCGCCCAGGCGGCCCGGCGGCGCAGCTCGGCGTGCAGTGCGGGTGCGCCCTCGCGCTGGAGCGCGTCGGTCCAGCGGGCCCGGATCTCGTCGGGCGCGACCGGGCGCAGCTCGAGCTCGGCCAGGGCGGCGCGCAGGTACAGGCCGGTGCCGCCGACGACGATCGGTGTGCGTCCCGCGTCCAGCAGACCGTCGATCTCGGCGTGGGCCAGCCGCGCGTGCTCGGCGACGGAGAAGCGCGCATCGACGGGGACGAACGACACCAGCCGGTGCTCGAGACGGGCCTGCTCGGCGAGGCTGGCCACGCCGGTCAGGACCTCCAGGCCGCGGTACACCTGCAGGGCGTCGGCGGAGATCGCCACCGGGTCGTCGCCGCGCGTGCGCAGGAGGTCGGCGATCGCGATGGCCAGCGCCGTCTTGCCCACGCCGGTGGGGCCGAAGACGGCCAGGACGGTTCCAGACGCGGGCATCGCGCGCAGCGTAGGCTGCCCGGCCATGGACGTCTCTGGCAAGACCGTGCTGGTGACCGGCGCGACCGGAGGGATCGGTCAGGCGATCGCCCGGACCTTCGCGAGCCGCGGAGCCAAGCTCGTGCTGACGGGCCGTCGGACCGACGTGCTCGAACCGCTCGCCGCGGAGCTGTCGGCCCAGGTGCTGGCCATCGACCTGGCCGACGCCGACGACGTGCAGCGGCTCATCGATGCCTCCGCTGAGGTCGACATCCTGATCGCCAACGCCGCGCTGCCGGCCAGCGGGCGGATCGAGGGCTTCTCCGTCAACGAGATCGACCGCGCGCTGGACGTCAACCTGCGCGCGCCGATCATCCTGTCGCGCGCGCTGGCGCCGCTGATGGCCCAGCGCGGCGGCGGCCACATCGCGCTGATCTCGTCGCTGTCGGGCAAGGCGGCGCAGGCGGGCTCGTCGCTCTACAGCGCCACGAAGTTCGGCCTGCGCGGCTTCGGCCTCGGGCTGCGCGAGGACTGGCGCGATCGCGGCGTCGGCGTCAGCGTGATCTTCCCCGGCTTCATCCGCGACGCGGGCATGTTCCACGAGGCCGGCACGACCCTTCCCAAGGGCGTCGGCACCCGCACGCCGGACGAGGTCGCGGAGGCCACCCTCAAGGCGGTCGAGCACAACCGGGCCGAGCTCGACGTCGCCCCGCTCGGGCTCCGCGGGGGCGCGCTCCTGTCACAGGTGTTCCCGGAGACGTCGGGCAAGCTGGCCCGCAAGCTCGGGGCGGGCAAGGTGGCCGGCCAGCTGGCCGAGGGTCAGCGCAACAAGCGCTAGCGGCCTAGGCGCGCGCCTCGCCGCTGACCGGCTCGGGCACGACGCCGTCGCGCCCGCCGGGCGTCTCGCGCGAGACGGCGGAGAGGATCTCGCTGGCCAGCCGCGGGCCGTCGTTGGAGGCGATCGGCGTGGCCCGGATGCGCACGACGACCTCCTGCCCGTCGAGCTCCTCCAGGATGATCTGCGGGCGCTCGAGCAGCGGCACGTCGACCTCCTTCTCCAGCAGCTTCTGGATGTCCGCCGGCGTGACGCCGGGCCGCAGGCGGGCGCGCATGTCCACCGCGTCGGGTTCGCGCAACGGGATCACGGCGACCGCCAGCACCACGTTGTTGGGCACCATGATCTCGTCCTCGCCGTCGGCGAAGACCGTGTAGAGCAGCCCCAACTGGCTGACCACGCCCTCGATGTTGCCGGCCAGGCCCCCGCCCTGTAGGCGCACGCGCTCGCCGACCCGGAACGGCCGCGCGCTGAGCAGCACGAGCCCCGCGAACAGGTTGCCGAGCGTCTGCTGCGCGGCCAGACCGAGGATGACCGCGGTGAACGCACCGCCGACGGTCAGCGAGCGCGTCGACAGGCCCGCGATCCGCAGCGCGACCAGCGCCGTGATGACGATCGTGGCCAGGCGCAGCAGGAAGCCGACCGTGCCCGCGGTGGCCGGATCGAGCCGGCGGAACAGCAGCGGGCCCAGCGACCGACCGATCGAGCGCGCGAACCCCCAGCCCAGCGCGAGCAGCGCGACCACCGTCGCCCACCGCACCGCCGTGGCCAGCTCCTTGCCGAAGATGTCGTCGCGGTAGCTGTAGAGGAGCGCCACGCCCGCGATCAGCGGGATCAGCAGCAGCACCTCGATGCGCGCCCGCTTGACCGCCGCCCGGCTCAGCTGCCGGGCCAGGCCGACCTCGGCCCACGAGTGGGACCGGGTCTCCAGCATCTTGCGCATGCGATCGCGCGGCATGTGGTCTTTTTGCCTGGGCATGGGTCGATCGTGTGTGATGCCCGACACTGTTGGGGCGAAACGTCCTGCAAACAGCATGACGACATGCCCTCAGAAGAGTGATTGCTGCAGAACCGACGGCTCGCGCCTCACCTCCTCTCGCCGTGGCTCGCGGTGGCCCATCCCCCACGTCGCGCGTCGCGCGCCGCGGTGGTCACCGCCCTCCGACGGCATGAGCGAGACGCCCCGGTCGGCGCGCACCAGCCCGGTGAGCCGGCGGCGCTCGACCTCGGGCGCGTACCCGCCCCGCGCGTACAGCTCCTCGTAGCGCGCCACCAGGTCGGGCCGGTAGGAGCGCAGCCAGTCCATGAACACCAGCCGCACGTCGCCGCGCAGATGCAGCGCGATGCCGGTCACGCCGCTCGCGCCGTGCTCGGCCGCCAGCTCGAGGATCCGCTCGACCTGCTCGGGCCGATCGTTGATCCCCGGCATCAGCGGCGCGATCAGGATCCCCGTCGGGATGCCCGCGCGGTTGAGCTCACCGACCGCCTCCAGCCGCGCCTTGGGATGCGGCGTGTGGGGCTCGCTGGCCCGCCATTCCTGCTCGTCAAGCGTGGGCACCGAGAAGTTCGCGCTCACCGGCGCCACCTGCGCGATCTGCTTGAGCAGGTCCAGATCCCGCAGGACAAGCGGCGACTTCGTCAACACCGAGCACGGGTTGTGCGCGTCGCGCAGCGCCTCGAGGATCCCGCGCGTCAGCTGATACCGGCCCTCGACCCACTGGTACGGGTCGGTGTTCGTGCCCAGCGCCACGTGCTCGCCCGTCCACGACGGGCGGCGCAGCTCGGCCCGCAGCACCTCGGGTGCGTTGACCTTGACGACGATCTCGCGCTCGAAGTCCCGCCCCGCGTCCAGGTCCAAGTACTTGTGCGTGGGCCGGGCGAAGCAGTAGGTGCAGGCGTGGGTGCATCCGCGGTACGGGTTGATCGTCCAGCGGAACGGCATCTGCGACGCCTCCGGGACGCGGTTCAACGCCGACTTGGCGTGCACCTCGTAGAAGCGGATGTCGAGCGCCTCGGGCGCGTCGAAGTGGCGGATGACCGCCCCGTCGCGGTAGCCCGGCAGCCGGGCCTGGTCTTCGGCTTCGATGGTCTGTCCACTCCAACGCACGAACATATGTTCGCATACGGAGCGGACGGACGCGAGGGGCGGCTACAGGTTCCCGGTCCCGGCCAGCACGAGCAGCACGGCGACGCCGACGATCATCAGCAGCGCGAGGAACAGCAGCCCGCCCCCGCCGGAGGCCGGCTGCGCCCGATCGTGCGCGTTCAGGCGGCCGAGGTGGCGAAGCGCCGCGTCGGACTGGACGGCGCCGGCCTGCGCGACCGGCGGCGCGGCCGCACGTTCGACGGCGGCGAGGTCGGCACCGGGCGTGCGGCGGTCGGCACCGAGGATCCGGGTGCGACGCATGGATGTGCGAGCGGGCATGGCGCGGTTGTTCCCGCGCCAGCCCGTTCGCACGCGCCTACTGGATCGACGCCACCCACTCGTCGCCGTCCTTGGCGAACTGCAGCGTCTGGCCCTTGCCCTCGTGGTCGACGATCTTCGCCGTCGCCTTGTCTCCGTTGATGGTGACGGTCTTGATCTCGACGTCGCCCTTCTCGGTCTCGTCGGCCTTGGCCTCCTTGCCGGCCTTGCGACAGTCCTCGGCATCGCCCTTGAACACGGTCTTCAGCTCGGCCGCGCTGATGTGGTCGCAGATGGCCAGCGGATCGTTGGCCACCTCGTTGATGATGTCCTTGATCTGGCTCTCGTCGGAGTCGCCGCCGCCGCACCCGACGGCGAACAGGGCGGGGACAGCCAGGCACAACGCCAGCGAACGGCGGTTGAAGCGCATGCAGGGACCTCTCTGGAGCGGGACGGTGAAGCGGAGCGGCGCGAGCCTACGCTCAGCGCGTAGCCAGCGCGAGCAAGGACATCTCGCCCTGTAACGACTGAGACGTCGCGGCGGTGATCTCCACCGGGACGATCTGGCCCGGCTCCGCGATGCCCGCGAAGTTGACGACCTTGTTGTGGCCGATCCGGCCGCGCATGCGGTCGGCGTCGTGGCGCGACCGGCCCTCGACGAGCACGTCCATCGTGCGCCCGACGAACCGCTGGGCGCGCTCCGCGGCCCGCCGCTGGATCACCTCGACCAGCTGCTGCATGCGCTCGACCTTGACCTCGTGCGGCACGTCGTCCTCCAGCAGCGCCGCCTCGGTGCCCCGGCGGGGCGAGAAGATGAACGTGAAGGCGCTGTCGTAGCCGACCTCCTCGGCCACCGCGAGCGTCTCGGCGAACTCCTCCTCGGTCTCGCCGGGGAAGCCGACGATGATGTCCGTGGTGATGGCGACGTCCGGGACGTGCTCGCGGATCAGCGCGACGCGGTCCATGTAGCGCTCGCGCGTGTAGGTCCGCTTCATCGCCTTCAGCACGCGTGAGTTGCCCGCCTGCAGCGGCAGGTGGATGTGCGGGCACACGGACGCCAGCTCGGCGTGGGCGAGGATCACGTCCTCGCGCATGTCCTTGGGGTGCGGGCTGGTGTAGCGGATGCGGTCCAGGCCCTCGATCGCGTCCAGCTCGCGCAGCAACTGGGAGAACTCCGCGCGGTCGGGGCGCAGGTCACGGCCGTAGGCGTTGACGTTCTGGCCCAGCAACGTCACCTCGCGCACGCCGTCACCGACGAGCCGGCGCGCCTCGGAGACCAGCTCGCCCAGCGGCCGCGACACCTCGCGCCCGCGCGTGGACGGGACGATGCAGTACGTGCAGCGGCAGTTGCAGCCGACCGAGATCTGCATCCAGGCCTGGAAGTCCCGCGCCCGCTTCATCGGCAGGTGGCCGGTGAAGCCCTCGAACTCGAAGTAGCCCTGGGCGCTGAGCGAGTCGCTGTTGAGGAACTCGGCCAGCTTGTGCACCTGGCCGGGGCCGAAGGCCACGTCGACGAACGGGAACTGGCGGAAGACGTCGTCCTTGACCGACTGCGCCCAGCAGCCACCCACGCCGATGATCCGCTCGGGATCGGAGCGCTTGAGCATCTTCGCCTTGTGCAGGTGCGAGATGAACCGCTCGTCGGCCTTCTCGCGGATCGAGCAGGTGTTGAACAGGATCAGGTCGGCGTCCGTGGCCTCCGGCGCCTCGGCGTACCCGAGCGACTCGAGCATGCCCTTCATGCGCTCGGAGTCGTGCTCGTTCATCTGGCACCCGAAGGTGGTCACGTGGAATCGCTTGGCGGCCATCGCAGACACGAAGCGTAGAGCCCCATCACTCCTCGCAGGAGCGCGTCCGAACATCCTGCGAAGGGCCGGCAACCCACCGACTCGGTGTGGGCACGGTCAACCGCTGGCTCTACGCCGAAGGCAAGGGCTACGGGGACGGGATCCCGAGCCAGACGCTCGTCGGCATCATCGCCTTGGGGGTGATCGCCGCTGCGCCGCAGTCAGCAACCACTGACGCTGCCGCCGTTGAAGCCCAGGCCCGAGTGCTTCAGTGGTCGGCCGTCGAAGCCCAACGCGATCGGAGATCCGACGTCTTCCGGACGCGCGTCGGGCGCAGGCCCTACCGCCGTCGGCGGTCGCTGCTCCTCGACCTGCTGCGTCGGTGCGGTCGCGGGTGTCGGTCGAACATGATCGGCGAGAGCGGCGCCATGCTCGGCCGCCGCGTGCTCGAGCACCGCCAGCGGCACGAGATCCGCGCGGTAGCGACGCGCGATCGCTGTGAGCGCTGCGAAGGCAGCCGCGTCGATGTCCGCGCGGTGCGCCAACGTCACGACACACGCATGCTGCGCGCGGAAGCCAGCATCGTGGACATGGAGGAGGCCCCAGGACGCCACGGCTCCCACCACTCGAGGCGGTGTGTCGCTCGGTCGGGGCTCCGACCATGCCTGCCTCGGTCGCCGCCACGAGTACAGGCCACACTCGCAGTCCGCAGCGGGCGCGTCGTGCTGGGGGGCCGGTTCCAGCCGGCGTCGTCCATCCCAAGTCGACCACTCGAGCCGCAATGAGCCCGTGGCGTCACAGTTGCAGCGCGCGGTGTTGATCCCCGGGACCCACGGACGGCGGCCGTCGCTGATCGGCCACAGGCGACCTTTCGCGTCCGCGTTCCAGGCCCGGTAGCCGACAACGCACTGGCTGTAGGTGGGGACGGCGCTCACGCCGGCACAGGCCTGATGTTCGGAGCGGCGTCCGGCGCCGCGGGCTCGGGACCCGCGGGCACAGGGGCATGCACCGGCCGAGGCAGCTCGAGCGGCTCGACAACGATCGGGATCGATTCGCCAGGCAACCCCACGGACGAATCATGCGCATCGATCATCGATCGCACAAGCCGTGCACTCGTGTCCCGTCGGTCGCATCTGCAGTTTCACGACCACGTGGTCACGTGGAAGCGCTTCTGCGTACCGGGCACGGCCATCGGACCCGAAGCGTAGAGACACGTGGTCGACCTACGCGTGATCGGCCAGGAAGAAGCGCTCGAGGATCCGCGTGAACTCCGTGGGCTTGTCGAGGTGGGTGACGTGGGTCGCGTCGATCCGGCGGTAGGTGCCGTGGCGCAGCAGCGACTTCGCCTTGGCCGCGTCGCGATCGCTCATCGCGCCGTAGAGGATGTGGTCGTCCACCCAGGTCGAGTTCGCCTTCAGCAGCATGGTCGGCCGCCTGATCTCCCGTAGGGCCTGGGCGTGGTCGAAGCCCTTGTTCCACGTGCCGTCGGCGAAGGCCGCGCCGAAACGCGGGTCGTACTGGTGGTCCATGCCGCGCAGGAAGAGGCGGATCGTGTCGTCCGCGATGACGGTCAGCTCGACTGGTCGGCCGGGGTGAGCGGCTCGCTCCGCGGTGACCGCGGTGATGAGCAGGTCCGCGGAGCCGGGCCCGATGTTCTTCTCGAAGAACGGCTTGCTCTCCGCGATCCAGAACAGCAGGAAGTCGTCGACGTGCTGCTGGACGCCGGCCGTGCTGACCACGAAGTCGCGGTAGGCGATGGTCTGCTTGATGCGCGGGTACTCGGAGGCGAACAGCGGCGGGTCCTCCAGCAGCGCGGCCTTGACCAGGTGCGGCCGGTTCGCCGCGAGCCACGCGGTGAGCAGGCCGCCGGAGGAGTTGCCGGTCACGTACGCCGGTGCCTTGACGACCTTCGTGATGAACGTGCCCAGGTCGGCGCCGATCCGGCCGGCGTTCATCGGGTAGTCGTCGGACGTCGTGGTCTGCCCGTGGCCCTGGTAGTCGACGTCGAAGACGTGGAAGGACTTCGCCAGCGTCGGCAGGACCCGGCTGTAGCTGAACCAGTCCATCTGCTGGGCGTGCAGCAGCACCAGCGGCGGGCCGTTGTCCGGCCCCTCGACGTAGCTGAAGCGGACGTCGCCGATCCGCGCCGTTCGTGGTCGGTAGCCCGCGGCGCTCACCCTGGCATGCCACGGGTCGGCGTAGTCGGCGGTCGGTGCGGCGGCCGGTGCGGCGCTGGCCGTGTTGCGGCGGGCCCCGCCGCAGGCGACGAGCGCCCCCGCGCCGGCGATGAGTGCATGCCGGCGGGTCAGTCCCTCGGCCAGCGGATCGCTATTCTTCATGAACGATACCGTAGCGTGAATCCTCATGAACAATTCAAACCGCGCCGCCGAGCCGAGGTGGCCGCCGAGCTGATCGGCGAGGCCGCCCGCCAGGCCCCGGCCGGCACGCGACTGGGCAGCCGCGACGACCTACGCGCGATGTCCGGCGTCTCGGTGGGCACGCTGCACGAGGCCCTGCGTCTCCTCCAGGCCACCGGGGAGATCGTCGTGCGCCCCGGGCCGGGCGGAGGCGTGTTCGCGGGTGAGAAGTCGGCCCTCGCCGCGATGCTGCGCGACGTCCACCACCTGTCCACCGCCGACCAGAGCTTCTGGCAGGTCGCGCGCGTGCTGGACGCGCTGGTTCCGCTCTTCCTGCAGGACGCGATCGCGTCGCTCGACGACGCCGGGACGCAACGGCTGCGCGACGCGTTCGCCGGGCTCACGGCGGCCACCAACGCGGATCTGCGCGGCTTCGTCCGGGCCAGCCTCGAGGTCTTCGCCACGGTCGCCACGTTGGCGCCCACCGGCGTCCTCACCGTGATGGTCGCCGCGCTGCTGCGCACGCAGATCGCCGGCCTCCAGGGCGCCGACCTCCCGATCGACCTCGAGTGGCGCGACGCCGTCGACCGGCACACCGCTGCCGTCGCCCGCCTGATCGACGCGCTCGTCGGCCGCGACCTCGACGCGGCGCTCGACGCGTGCCGCAATCCCGACTTCATGGGCGTCTTCGCCGCGCTGGCCCAGGCGCGGTCCGGCGGACACACCACAAGCGACTGAGAGCAGTCTCACTTTCGAGCCTTCTCTCGATTCTGGTACGTTCGCTCAGAAACCAGCGGAGCCCCGCTCCGCGATCTCTTGGAGGAGAGCTCGATGGATCCCCAGGCGGAGACCCCCGGCGCGCGTGCCAGTCGCCGCGCCTTTCTCGGTACGGCTTCCGCCGCGGCCGTCGCCCTGACGACCGCCGGCGCCGCACCCGCGGTGGCCGCCCGACGCACGCCGTACCGCGAGCGCCGACGCATCGACATGCACGCCCACTACCTCGCTCCGGCCTACCTGAGGGCGCTCGCCGACCGCAACATCACGACGCTCTCCAGCCTGCCCATCCCGTCGTGGTCGCCGGAGCTGGCGCTGGCCTTCATGGACGACCACGACATCGCGTTCCAGATGCTGTCGCTGTCCGATCCGGGCGTGCGGTTCGTGGAGGACCCGGCCGAGGCCTTCGCGCTGGCCCAGGCCTGCAACGACTACGTCGCCGACGTGGTGCGGGCCAACCCCAAGCGCTTCGGCGCGCTGGCCTTCCTGCCGCTGACCGACGTCGCGGCGGCCACCGCCGAAGCCGCCCGGGCCCTGGACGTGCTGCACCACGACGGCGTCGGGCTGCTGTCGAGCGCCGGTGGCCGCTACCTGGGTGACCCGCTGTTCGCGCCGCTCCTGGACGAGCTCAACCGCCGTCACGCCTGGGTCTTCGTGCATCCGACGGCCGTGGAGGCCGACGATCGCCCCGCCTACTCGATCCCCGACTTCGTGGCCGAGTTCCCGTTCGACACGGCACGCACGATCATCTCGCTGATGTTCAACGGCGCGTTCGCGCGGTACCCGGGCATCCGGTGGCACTTCGCCCACGGAGGCGGCGTCGTCCCCATGCTCCGGTCGCGTCTGACGGCGCTGGCGGCCAACGCGAAGGCCTTCGGTCCGGCCATCGGCCTGCCGGCCGGATCCGCGGTGCTCGACCGCACGTCGGCCGAGCGCCAGCTCGCGGCGCAGACCTACGACACCGCGCTCATCGGCGATGGCCCCGAGCTCGAGGCGGTCGGCGCGATGGCGCCCAGCGAGCACATCGTCTTCGGCACCGACTGGCCCTTCGCCGCGCGGCTGTTCACGGCCAAGGGAGATCCGCAGCCGCAGCTCAGCGACACGTTCACCAACGCCCAACGCCGCGCGATCGATCGCCTGAACGCCCGCAAGGCGTTCCCACGCGTCGCCCGCGCGGTCGCGCGCTAGGCCCCGGGCATCGGGCGGCGGGCGATCGTCGCCGCCTGCTTCTTCGGGACGCCGAGGCTGCGCAGCACGCCCTCCGCGTGCTGGACGTCCGCCTCGGGGCCGACCTCGCCGTCGATGACGCCGCGCATGACGCCGATCAGCGCTCCGCCCATCGCGTGCAGGGCGACGGGGACGTCAGCCACGTCGAAGCGTCCGGCGGCCACACCGGCTTCGATGTCCTCGATCGCGCGCGGGCCGAGCGTCGTGCTCAGCGCGCGGTGGGAGAGGTCGAGGCGGACCACCAGCAGCGCGAAGGTCGGGTCCGCCTGCGCCAGCCGCACGAAGTGGCGATGCGCGACGGAGATGACCTCGGCCGGATCGGTCAGCGGCGCGGTCAGCTCGTCGACGCGCCGGCCGTTGGACTCGGCGGTCTCGGTGAGGATCGCGGCCAGGATGGCCTCCTTGTCCGCGAAGTGGTTGTAGAACGAGCCGGCGCCCACGTCGGCGTGCTCGGTGATCTCCGCCACGGCCGTGGCATCGACGCCCTTGCGGGCGAACAGCTCACGCGCGGCGTCCAGCAGCTGCGACCGAGTGAGCTCGCGTCGTCGCGTCAGGCGATTGGCCGGCGCATCGGTCCTCGTCGTCACTGCCGCGAGGGTACATGCGGGGCGACCCGCGCACCCTGGCCCCTCGGCGCGATCAGGCGGCGTGGGCCGGTAGACGAGCTCCTGGACCTCGGACGCCGCGGTGCTCTCGCCCAGCATCCGCACGAACGACCGAGACCGATGGAGACGTCGAACGTGTACGTGGCGGGCATGGCGTGCTCCTCAGTTGCCGTCGGTCGTCACTGTCTCGGACCGCGACGGCGCCGGAGACTCATCGGTCGGGGGCCCGCGGCCGGATCATGCGCGCGTCGACCGTGACGAAGCCGGCGGCCTGGTAGGCCCGGACCGCCGCGCCGTTGGTGGCGGTGACGAAGACCTCCGCCCCGTCGGCGCCGTTGGCGTCGAACCACGCCGTCGCGCGGTGGACGAGCTGGCCGGCGATGCCGCGTCCGCGCGCGGTCGGGGCGACGGCCAGCCACTCCAGCACGCCGCCCAGGACGCCCATGTGGCGGTCCTCGCGCAGGGCGGCGCGGACGATCCCCACCGGGACGCCGTCGAGCTCGGCGATCTCCACGCGGCGACGGTCGTCGGGCTCGGTCAGCTCGTGCCAGTCGCGCTCGACCAGGCCGCGCTCACGCACCACCGCGGCCGGATCGCGGTCGAGACCCCGTGCGGCCAGCCACCAGCCCACGTGCTCCACCAGGTAGGCCTCGATCCAGCCGCGCACGACCGCCTCGTCGGTGGCGACGAGGCGGCGGAACGTCGGCGCGCTCACCGGGCGTACTCGACCGCCCGCGACTCGCGGATGACGGTGACCTTGATCTGGCCCGGGTACTCGAGCTCCTTCTCGATCTCGCGGGCGATCTCGTGGGAGAGCACGACCGCGGCGTCGTCGTCGATCGCGCCGGGCTGGACCATCACGCGGATCTCGCGGCCGGCCTGCATCGCGTAGACCTTGTCGACGCCGTCGTGGCGGGTGGCGATCTTCTCGAGCTCGCGCAGGCGCTTGACGTACTGCTCCAGCGACTCGCCGCGGGCGCCCGGGCGGGCGCCCGAGAGCGCATCCGCGGCCTGGACGATGACCGCCTCGACGGTCTGGGGCTCGACCTCGTTGTGGTGGGCCTCCATCGCGTGCACGACCGCCTCGGGCTCGCCGTGGCGCCGGGCCAGGTCTCCCCCGACGATCGCGTGCGGACCTTCGACCTCGTGTGAGACGGCCTTCCCGATGTCGTGCAGCAGCGCGGCCCGGCGGGCCGTCTTGGCCGACGCGCCGAGCTCGTCGGCCATCATCGCGGCCAGGTGGGCGGTCTCGACCGAGTGGGCGAGCACGTTCTGGCCGTAGCTCGTGCGGTACTTCAGGCGGCCGAGCAGCTTGATCAGGTCGGGATCCAAGCCTCCGACGTTCGCTTCGAGCACGGCGGCCTCGCCCTCCTGCTCGATGTGGCTCTCGAGCTCGGACTTGGCCTGGTAGTAGGTCTCCTCGATGCGGGCCGGGTGGATGCGCCCGTCGGCCAGCAGCCGCTCGAGCGTCATCCGGGCGATCTCGCGGCGCACGCCGTCGAAGCCTGAGAGCACGACGGCGTTGGGCGTGTCGTCGATGATGAAGTCGACGCCGGTGAGGTTCTCCAGGGCGCGGATGTTGCGCCCCTCGCGGCCGATGATGCGGCCCTTCATGTCGTCGGCCTGCAACTGCACGACGGAGACCGTCGTCTCGGCCGCGTGGCTGCCGGCCAGGCGCTGCATGGCGATCGACAGGATCGAGCGCACCCGCCGCTCGGCCTCGCGCTTGGTCTCCTCCTCGACCTGGCGCAGGATCTTGGCGTGCGCGTGGCGCGCCTCGTCCTCGATGTCCTTGAGCAGGATCGACTTGGCCTGCGAGGCGCTGAGCCCCGAGACGCGCTCGAGCTCGCGCTGCAGCAGCGACCGATCGCGACCCAGCCGCTCGCGGGCCTCGGCCAGCTGCTGGCGATCCGCGTCGACCTCGGCGGCGCGTTTCTCGATCTCCGTGCCCCGGCGCTCGATCTCCTGGCGTTGGCGGTCGAGGTCGTCGGCGCCCACGCGCGCGGAGTCGGCGGCCACCTGCGCGCGCACGGCCGAGGCCTCGGCGCGCGCGGCCGGCGGTGCGCTTCCGCGCCCTCGGCTCAGCAGCGCGGCTGCGGCGACGATGCCCACGGCGAGCAGCGCGGCCGCAATAAGAATCTCCATCCCCGTTTCACTCCTTTCGCCCTGGAGCGGGCGTCAGGTCCATAGTCAGCGTTAGAGCGTTCGACGGGGCACTGCAGGGACGACACAACGGCGCGACTCAGGGCCGCGGTTCAGCAGACGGCGCGACAGCGGGTGATTCGTCGACAGCCTCGGGTCCTTGGCCCGAGGAAAGGTTGGGCTGGCATCGTCACGTCTTGGTCCGGAGTGTCAGAACCGGGTCATTTGCTGCGGTTTCATGCCCTTGCGGGCCACAATCGTTCGCTGCTCGGCATCCTAGCCCTGACGGGGCTTGTGCGCAATCGAACGAGGGTCGAAAGGGGTCTCGACCACTCACCCGTTCCAGGGGTCGGCGGCGATCGCGCGGGCCAGCGCGGCGGATCCGCCGGCCAGCACCGGCGCGCCGTGCGTGACGAGCACGCGCTCGAGGTCGAGCGCGGCCAGCGGTTCCAGCGAGGGCGCGAGCCGGTCGCGGTACCAGGCCCGCCGCTGCTCGGTGAGCTCGTGCTGCACCCACACGCGCAGCTCGCCGGCCGGCTCGGCCACGATCGCGTCGCCGATCGCCAGCGCGCGGTGCTGGGGCACGTAGATCGGCATCTCGTTGCGCCGCGGGTTGCCGATCGCGTGGGCGCTGAGGCCGTGCGGGAGCGCGTCGGTCGGTGTGATGGCCTGCAGCGGCGCGTCGTCGGGCAGCCGCGCGGCGACCCGCTCGTGGGCGAGGATCGTCACGGCATGCTCCTCGCCCCACCGGCGCCAGGCCGCCTCGGTGGAGCGCACGTGGTAGCCGATGGTGATGGCGATCAACAGCGCCTGCCCCGCTGCGACGATAGCGTCCAGACCGGCGGGCGGCTCGCCCTGCGGATCGAACAGCGGGTCGACCAGCAACGTGTCGGCACCCACCCGCAGCGCGTAGCTGCCCACCTCGGCCCCGAAGTCGCCCCGCTGCTGCGGATGCCACTCGGGATGGCGCTCCGTCCAGTGCCAGATGTCCGGCGCGATCTCCGTCAGCGCGGCGGGCACGGCGCCGGCTCAGTCGCCGACGGCGGACGCCTCACGGGCAAACGCCCGCACGGCGTCGTAGGCCATCTCCAGCGCGTAGCCGCGACGGACCAGCAGGCCGAGCGCGCGCTCACGCCCCCGCTCGTCATCCGGAGCCACGCGCAGCTTCGTGCGCAGCACCTCGACCGCCGCCTCCAGCTCCTCGTCAGGCCCACGCCCGGCGAGCGCGGCCTCGACATCGTCGGGGCCGACACCCGCCTGCGCGAGCCGGCGAGCGATCCGGTCGGGTCCCCACCCATCCAGCGCTCGCCGATCCTCGGCGTACAGCCGCGCGTATCGCGCGTCGTCGAGGTAGCCCTGGGCCTGCAGCTCGGCCACGGCCTGCTCGATCTCGTCCGGCTCGACCCGCTTGTCCTCGAGGTGGCGTCGCACCTCGGTGACCGTGCGGTCCCGGCGCGACAGGTAGCGGAAGGCCGCGTCCATCGCTCGCTGCAGGCGCACCGCGGGATCCGCCGGCGCCGCAGCGCCGAGCTCGTCGTCGCCGATCGAGAAGTTCATGACGACGGCAGGCTCAGACGTCGGCCACGAGCAGCCCGTCCTCGGGCATCTCCGGTGCGATGTCCTCGCCGGCGTCGATCGGGGTCACACCGTCCGGGTCGAAGCCCAGCGCCGCGTAGACCTTGCCCTGGATCTCCTCGCGCACCTCGGGGTGCTCGTCCAGGAACAGCTTGGCGTTGTTGCGCCCCTGTCCCAGCCGCTCACCGTCGTAGGAGAAGAACGAGCCGGACTTGCTGACGATGTCGTGCTCGATGCCCAGGTCCAGCACGCAACCCGAGGTCGAGATGCCCTTGCCGAACTCGATGTCGAACTCGGCCTGGCGGAACGGCGGCGCGACCTTGTTCTTGACGACCTTCACGCGCACGCGGTTGCCGACCGCCTCGGTGCCGTCCTTGAGCGTCTCGATGCGCCGGATGTCCAGGCGCTGGGACGCGTAGAACTTCAGCGCGCGGCCACCCGGCTGCGTCTCCGGCGAGCCGAACATCACGCCGACCTTCTCGCGGATCTGGTTCGTGAAGATGCAGAGCGTCTGGGTGCGGTTCAGGTTGCCGGCCAGCTTGCGCATCGCCTGGCTCATCATGCGCGCCTGCAGGCCCACCGTCTGATCGCCCATCTGGCCCTCGAGCTCGGCTCGCGGGGTCAGCGCGGCGACGGAGTCGACGGCGATCACGTCGACGGCGTTGGAGCGCACGAGCATGTCGGCGATCTCCAGCGCCTGCTCGCCGTAGTCCGGCTGGGAGACGAGCAGCTCGTCGATGTCCAGCCCGATGCGCTGGGCGTACAGCGGGTCCATCGCGTGCTCGGCGTCGATGAACGCGCACACGCCGCCCAGCTTCTGCGCCTCGGCGAGGATGTGGTAGATCAGCGTGGTCTTGCCCGACGACTCCGGGCCGAAGACCTCGACGATGCGTCCGCGCGGCACGCCGCCGATCCCCAGCGCGAGGTCGAGCGACAACGCGCCCGTGGGAACCGCGCTGACCTTCACGCGAGCACCCTCGTCCCCCATGCGCATGACGGAGCCGGTGCCGAACTGCTTGTCGATCTGCGCGAGCGCCCCCTGGAGGGCAGCGTCGCGGGCCTTCGCGGCCTTCTCCTGCTCGGTGACGCTCATCTCAAGTCTTCCCATTCTTCGTTGGACTGGACACATGGTGAGCGTGGCACCGGACGGATCACAGGGAAACACCTGTTCGCATCAAAAGTGCGGCGAAATGGCGACAACGCAACCCATTCCAGCCCCGCCGCGCGGCAGCGCGCCCAGTTCGCCCACGCACGTCGGCACCCGGCTTCCCACACCGCCCCCGCCAAACGCAGTACTTTCCGAGTGCTAACCGAGCAAAGTGAAGGGGTTCACGCACCGATGCCGCGCCCGCCACACCAAAGTCACCCGAGCGCGATGGCGCTCGGTGAAATAGGTTCTCTCCCCGGAATGCCCCAGAGACGCCGCATGGACCCCACGGCTCGGCGCCGTGACATCCTCGATCACGCACGCGACCTGTTCGCCGAGCGCACGTACGGTGACGTCACCACGGCCGACATCGCCCGCGCCTCCGGCGTGACCCGCGCGCTGGTCCATCACTACTGCGGCGGCGTCCACGACATCTTCCTGACCGTGGCGGCCGAGTTCGGCTCCACGATGGCCAGCGTGCGCAACCACGGGCTGGAGATGCCCTTCGAGGAGCGCGTCGCGGCCAACTGCGTCGCCTACCTGGACGTGGTCGAGGAGAACACGCACCTGTGGCTGGCGATCATGGGCCAGGTGATCCCCGACTCCGACGCGCTGGAGCTGCTGCGCATGGGGATCGAGCTGAACATCGAGCGCATCATCCAGCTCAACATCGACGTGCTGCACGACACGCCCGAGACGCGCGTCTGCCTGCGCTCCTACATCGGCTTCATGACCGTGGCCGTGCGCGAGTGGCTCGGCGGCCGGGCCACCCGTCCGCAGACCGAGCGGCTGCTGACGACCACGCTCATCGCCGTCGTGCGCGAGTGCGTGCCCGCCGTGCAGTCGGTCGCGTAAGCAGCTAGTCGCGCTCGCCCAGCAACAGCCGGCGCAGCAGGTGCAGCGCCACCGTCGTCGAGCGGTCGCGCACGTCGAAGCGCCCGCCGGGCAGCTGCACGCGTCGCGTGATCCGCCCGGTCTCGTCGCTGATCGAGAACCAGACGGTCCCGACCGGCTTCTCCGGCGAGCCGCCGCCCGGCCCCGCGACCCCGGTGATGCCGATCCCGATCGAGGCGCCCAGCGCCCGTCTGGCCCCGTCGGCCATCGCCTCGGCGACCTCCTGGGACACCGCGCCGACCCGCGCGATCAGGTCGGCCGGCACCCCGGCCAGCGCCGCCTTGGCATCGTTGGCGTAGGTCACCAGACCGCCCGGGAAGTAGTCCGACGAGCCGCTCAGCTCGGTCAGGCGCCCGGCCAGCAGCCCGCCGGTGCACGACTCGCACGTGGCGACCGTGCGCCCGCTGGAGCGCAGCAGATCGGCCACCTGCTCGTCGACCGTGCGGCCGTCGTCGGAGAACAGCGTGTCGGCGTGACGCTCACGCACGAAGGCGGCGAACGCGTCGTAGGTGGCCTGCGCGGCGGGCTCCCAGCGCGTGACGATCTCGATCTCGCCGCGGCGCAGGCACGTGGTGATCTCCAGCGTGTCGATGTCGATGCCGCTCTCGCGCGCCCGGCGCAGCGTCTCGGCGATCTCCGACTCGGGGATGCCGAACAGCCGCAGCATCTGCGAGCGGTAGGTCGTGGCCCCCGCGATCGCCGCCAGGAACGCCGGGCTGGAGCGCACGGCCTCCCACATCGGTTGCAGCTCGCGCGGCGGTCCGGGCAGCACCACCACGACGGGACCGGTCGCGCCCTCGGCCGGCGGCACCACGAGCCCGGGCGCCGTCCCGATCGGATCGAGGATCTCCGCGCCCGCCGGCACCACCGCCTGCTTGCGGTTGGCCGCCATGATCGCTTCCTCGTCGAGGCCGGAACCGGCCCACCGGCGGCGCAGCCGGCGCAGGATCTCGGCGATCTTCTCCTCGGTGGCCGCGTCGAGCACCATCTCGCGGCCCTGGAACTCCCCCACGATGTGCGCGGTGCGGTCGTCCTCGGTCGGCCCCAGGCCACCGCTGGTGACCACCACGTCCATCCCGGCGTCGGCGAAGAACCGCAGCGCGCTGAGCATGTCGGCGTCGCGGTCGCCGACGACGATCGTGTGGGCGTGATCGACGCCCAGCCCGGCCAGCTGCTCGGAGATCCAGCCGCCGTTGCGGTCGAGCACGCGCCCGGTCAGCACCTCGGTGCCCGTGACGACGATGCCGGCGCGAGCGCTCACGTCGCGCAGGTCGGGCGGCGCGCCTCGGACAGCTCGGTGCGCCCCTTGGAGGTGAACCGGTAGCCCAGCGGCACGGAGGAGTCAGGGACGTCGAAGGCCTTGCCGTTGACCCGGATGACGGCCGAGCCGTTGCCGAGCGTGATGTCGAAGCGCTTGGCCTTGAAGGTGTCCGAGGTGGCGCCCGGCTCGAGCACGAGCTGGTTGATGACCGGCTTGCCGTCGGCCTCCAGGCAGACGTAGACCGCGGCCTGGGGATCGACCTGCAGACGGATCTTCTTCGGCTTGGCGGGCGTCTTCTTCTCCGGCGTGGTCTCGGTCGTCGTGGGCCGCTGCTCGGTCGTCGTGGTCGACGCGACGCTGGTCGTCGGGGTGTCGTCGTTGCCGCCGCGGCCCAGGATCCACAGCGCGCCGACCAGCACGGCGAGGGCCACGATGCCGATCCACACGCGCTTCCAGGCCGACCCGCGCTGGTCGCCCTGGGTCCGGCGCTGGCCCGGCGGCGCGATCGGCTGCAGCTCGACGTCGCTGAGGCGCTCGTGCTGGAGCTTGTACTCCTCGACCAGCCGCCGGCCGTCCAGCCCGAGCGCGTCCGCGTAGGTGCGCAGGAAGCTCTTGACGTACGTGGGACCGGGCAGCAGGTCCCACTCCTCGTTCTCCAGGGCGCGCAGGTACTTGGCCCGGATCTTCGTCTGGGCCTCGATCTCCGAGATGTCGATGCGGGCGCGCATGCGCGCTTCCCGCAACGTTGCGCCGATCTCGGCCATGGGCGTGAGGCTACTCGTCGTCCGGAACGGGGACGGGCTGCGCCTCTGGCGCGTCGCCGCTCCCCTGGGTGTCGCGCAGCGCGGCGATGAAGCGCTCCGCGTCGGCGGGGCCGACCAGCACCTGGCGCGGCTTGGACCCCTCGTAGCCGGAGATCACGTTGCGGCGCTCGAGCATGTCGATCAGGCGGCCGGCGCGCGTGTAGCCCAGCCGCAGGCGCCGCTGGAGCATCGACGTGGAGGCCGTGCCCATCTCGGCCACGAGCCGGATCGCGTCCTCCAGCAGCGGATCCTCGTCCGGATCGAAGTCGTCGGGGCCGCTGGCCTCCTCGGGCGGCGACTCGTCCTCGATCTCCTCCAGCAGGTCCTCGCGCAGCTCGGGCTCGCCCTGCTTGCGCCAGAACTCCGTGATCGTCTCGATCTGCGGCTCGTCGATGTAGGCGCCCTGGATGCGCTGCAGCTTGGACGAGCCGACCGGCGAGAAGAGCATGTCGCCCTTGCCCAGCAGCGACTCGGCGCCGTTCTGGTCGAGGATCACGCGCGAGTCGGTCTGCGAGCTCACGGCGAAGGCGATGCGCGACGGCACGTTGGCCTTGATCATGCCGGTGATCACGTCCACGCGCGGGGACTGCGTGGCCAGCACCAGGTGGATGCCGACCGCGCGGGCCTTCTGGGCCAGGCGGATGATCGAGTCCTCGACGTCGGCGGGCGCGACCATCATCAGGTCGGCGAGCTCGTCGATCACGCACAGGATGTAGGGCAGCGCGGTCTCGCCCCGGTCCTCGCGCCGGCGGTTGAGCTCGGGCAGCGACCGCGTCTTGGACATCGACATGATCGAGTAGCGCTCCTCCATCTCCTTGACCAGGTTCTGGAGCGCGTTGGCGGCCACGCGCGGATGCGTGATCACCGGGGTGAGTAGGTGCGGGATGCCCTCGTAGTGGTTGAGCTCGACCTGCTTGGGGTCGACCAGCACGAGGCGCACCTCGTGCGGGGTCGCGTTGAGCAGCACCGAGCTGAGCATCGCGTTGACGCACGCGGACTTGCCGGCGCCGGTGGTGCCGGCGACGAGCAGGTGGGGCATCTTGGCCAGGTCCGCGCCGATCGCGCGCCCGGCCACGTCCTTGCCCAGCCACACGGTCAGCGGCGACCAGTCCTCGGGCTTGTCGCTCATCACGTCGCCCAGCTGGACGATCTTGCGGTTCTCGTTGGGGACCTCGACGCCGACGGCGGTCTTGCCGGGGATGGGCGCCAGGATGCGGATGTCGGTGGCCGCCAGCGCGTAGGCCAGGTCGTCCTTGAGGTTGGCCACCTTGCTCATCTTCACGCCGGGGGCGAGGCGCACCTCGTAGCGGGTGATGTGCGGGCCGGCGACGGTGCCGACGACCTTCGCGTCGACGCCGAAGTGGCCCAGCGCCTCGATCAGCGCGAGCGCGGTCTTCTCCTGGCCGGCGGTGTCGGGCTTGATCTGCGCCGCGGTCGAGCGCGGCAGCACGCGCGTGGACGGACGCTTCCACACGAAGTCGGGGTGGTCGGTGACCGAGGCGCGGTAGCGGCCCTGGGGCGTGATGTCGTCGGGGCCGATCTCCAGCACCTGCGCGACGTCCTCGTCGAGCTCGGGCTCCTCGAGGTCCTCGTCCTCGATCGGCTCCTCGAACAGCGGCTCCGGGTCCCCCAGGATCGGCGCGGCGCTCGGCTCGGCGGGCTCGTCGAAGAACGGGCGCTCCTCGATCGGGTCGGAGACCAGCGACGGCTCGTCCTCGAAGACGTCGGCGAAGCGCTCCTGCAGGTCCTCGACCGGGCGCTTCCTGCCCCCGCGGGTCACGCGCGGCTCGTCGTCGGGCTCGGGCACGGTGACGCGCCGGCTGCGCGTCGCCTTCGCGGCGGCCGGCTTGGCCGCGCGCAGCGAACGCGTCGTGTCCGACACCTGCGAGTGCGTGGCCTTCAGGACGCCCGCGACGGACGCGCCGGTGAGCAGCAGCACGGCGGCCAGGAACAGGAACAGCGCGACGATGTGGCTGCCGACCGTGCCCAGCAGCGTGCTGGTCACCCAGTACAGGCTCTCGCCGACCGCGCCACCGCGGTCCTTGAGCCAGTCGGCGTCCCACGAGACCTGCGAGCCGCCGGGCCCCAGGCCGAACGTGCCCGCGGCCAGGGCCAGCGTCAGCCCGCCGAGCAGGCAGATGCCCCCGGAGCGAAAGGGCCGCACCGCGGGCAGCACCGGGCGCAGGATGACCAGGCCGCCGGCGACGAACAGCGCCAGGGGGGCCAGGTAGCGGACGGTGCCGATGATCAGGCCGAGGCCGTCGACCAGCCCGGCGCCGGCGCGGCCGCCCTGCCAGCCGCCCCACAGCAGGAACGCCAGGAAGATGCCCAGGGCGACGAGCCCCAGGCCGATCAGGTCGAGCTGGCGTTGCTCGAGGACCGGCTTGCGCGCGGGTGAGCGACGGGCCCGCGTGCGGGGCTTCGACTTCCGTGGAGCGGGCTTCTTCTTCGTGGCGGCCATCAGGCGCGCTTCTTCGACGCGCGGTCGCTATTGCCTGCTCTTTAGGTTCCGACGTACCATCGCTGAATGTCCGAAGGACGCTCTCCGCGCGTGCTCGTCGTCGAGGACGACGAGGACATCGCGCTCGCTCTGCAACGCTCGCTGCGTCTGGAGGGCTACGACGTGCGCATCTCGCGCGATGGTGCGGTGGCCCTGGACGACGTTCGCCAGTTCCTCCCCGACCTCGTGCTGCTCGATCTGGGCCTGCCCAAGGTCGACGGGATCGCGGTCGCGCAGCAGATCCGCTCTGACGGCGACATCCCGATCCTGATGCTCACCGCGCGCGACGCCCTGGAGTCGCGCGTCGAGGGCCTGGACTCGGGCGCCGACGACTACCTGGTCAAGCCGTTCGAGCGCCAGGAGCTGCTGGCGCGCATGCGCGCCCTGCTGCGCCGGCGCCCGCCCCGCGGGGAGGCCAACCTGGTCGTCGGCGATCTGACGCTGAATCCCGACACCCACGAGGTGCGGCGCACCGAGCGCGACATCGAGCTGACCCAGCGCGAGTTCGAGCTGCTGGAGTTCCTCATGCGCAACGAGCGCATCGTCGTGTCGCGCCAGCGCCTGCTCGACGAGGTGTGGGGTTACGACCCGTTCTCGACGACGAACACGATCGAGGTGTTCGTGTCGAACCTGCGCCGCAAGCTGGAGGCGGGCGGCGAGCCGCGGCTGCTGCACACGATCCGCGGCGCGGGGTACGTCCTGCGTGCTTGAGCGGGTACCGATCCGCTGGCGACTGGCCGGCACGACCGCGATCCTCACCTTCGCGATCTTGTGCACGTTCGCGCTGGTGGTCGGTGAGCTGACGCAGGACCGCATCCGCTCGGACTTCGAACACGACGTCGCCGCCGGCGTCATCAACCTGCGCGACGACATCTCGATCCGCATCGAGAACGACCGCCTGGTCAAGCCGTCGCAGTCGATGCTGGACCTGTACGCGGGGTCCGGTCACGCCGTCATCCGGCTGCTGACCCAGGACGGGCGCGCGCTGCGCACGACGAAGGACGCCCCGGCGCTGACCGGTTCCGACCCGTTCGTGCAGACCCAGGAGGTCGACGGGTACCGCGTCGAGACGCGCCCGGTGCAGCTGCAGCCGGCGGGCATCGTGCTCGTCCAGTACGCGCGCCGCGTGTCGGACATGGAGTCGACGCTGGAGCGCGTGCGCCTGTTCCTGATCTTCGGCGTCCTGGGCGGCACGGCACTGGCGCTGCTGGCCGGCCTGGCCATCGCCCAGCGGGCGATGGCCCCGATCGCCGCGCTGACCGCGCGGGCCGAGGAGATCCGCCGCACGCGCGACCCGGGCCGCTCGGTCCCCGTGCCCCGGGCCGACGACGAGATCGCCGAGCTGGCCCGCACGCTGGACCGCATGCTCCGGGCGCTCGACGCCAGCGCCCACGAGACCGAGGCGGCGCTGATCCGCCAGCGCGAGTTCGTGGCCGACGCGTCCCACGAGCTGCGCACGCCGCTGACCTCCGTCCTGGCCAACCTCGAGCTGCTGGCCGAGACGCTGGACGGCGACCAGGGCGACGCGGCCAAGTCCGCGCTGCGCTCGTCGCGCCGCATGCGCCGGCTGGTGGCCGACCTGCTGCTGCTGGCCCGCGCCGACGTGGGCCGCGAGTCGATCCGCGAGCCGTTCGACCTGTCACGCGCCGTGGTCGCCGCCGCGGGCGAGCTGGAGCCCGTGACCGGCGATCACGACCTGACCGTCGACGTCGAGCCGGTCGTGGTCGTGGGCGCCCGCGACGACCTGCACCGCGTCGCGCTGAACCTGATGGACAACGCGATCAAGCACACCCCCGGGGGCACGCACGTCCACGCGAGCCTGCGCCGCGAGGGCGACGACGCGGTCCTCGAGGTGATCGACGACGGCCCCGGCATCCCCGAGGAGGACCGCGCTCGCATCTTCGAGCGCTTCGTCCGCGGTGGCGGCGAGGTGGCCGGCTCCTCCGGCCTGGGCCTGGCCATCGTCCGCGCCGTGGCCCAGAGCCACGGCGGCGAGGTCACCGTCGGCGAGGGCGAGGACGGCCACGGCGCACGCTTCGTCGTGCGCATCCCCGCGGCCAACTCTGCGGTCGAGGGCGACATCGCCCCCAGCGCGCCGGCCTTGGCCCGCTAGGCCCCGTTCGACGCGGGTGTTGCGCCGCCCGTAGCATGTCGGCGATCCACTCAAGGTACGGAGACCGAATGCGCCGACGACTCGTCCCGATCGGCGCCTGCGCCGCAGCGCTGGTGACCTTGGCGCTTGTCGCGCCCAGCAACGCCTTGGCGGCGTCCTGCACGCCCGACGCGGTCACGATCACCGACGCTGACAACGACGGCAAGTACCTCCACCCGCCGGAGATCGCCAACGTCACAGCCTCCGTCGACGCCGCTTGCACGCTGCTGATGACCGACGCGATCGCCAACCGCCCCTCGGGGCTGCTCTCGGCCGATCGGCTCTATTGGTGGCTGGACGTCGACAACAACCCGGCTACCGGACGACCGAATGGGCCGCTCGCCGGCGTGGAGTTCGGGCTCACCCTGACCAACGACGGACAAGGGCAGCTCGTCGATCGCTTCGGGCAGACGATCACGGCGCTCCCCGCCGCGGGCCCATTCGCCGTGGCGGTCGCGGCGAGCATGGTCGGCGTCGCCGGGACATCGACGATCCGCGTCATCGCCTACTCGCAGCAAGCGCCTCCCGGCGCGATCTTCACCGACCCTCCTGGGCTCGCGAACAACTACTTCGACTACGCCCAGAAGCCGGGCGACCCACCGTTCGTCCTGTCGGTCCGTCCGGCGCCCGGTGCACCAACACCGGCCCCCACGCCGACAGCCCCGGCGGCCACCCCCGTGGGCACGGCCACGCAGTGCGTCGTCCCGCGGCTGCGCGGCCTGTCGGTCAGCGCGGCCCGAGGGAAGCTCGTCGCCGCGCACTGCGCCCTGGGCGCCGTGCGCCAGCGCCGCGCGTCGGGGAAGAGCGGCGTCGTGCTGGGCACGTCACCCGTGGCCGGCACCACCGGCGCGGAGGGCACCAAGGTGACGATCACGGTGCGTGCGCGTCCGCGCTGACTTCAGGGCTGATACGGCGGCGCGACGCCCCAGCCCCAGCGGGGGACCGGCGCGTGGGGCGCGACCTCGGCGCCCGGCTGGGAGTTGTGCAGCGCCAGGCGGCTCCCCCACTCGGCGTAGCCCATGATCGCGGCGCGGAACTCGGGGTCGGCGGGCAGGCCGGCATCGTCGGCCGCGCGGCTGAGCAGCGTGACGAAGCGCAGGCGCTGCTCGTCGGCGATGCCCAGGTCGCGGTGGCGGGCCAGCATGTGCTCGTAGCCACCGCGCCGCTCGGTGTACGTCGCCGGGCCGCCCATCACCTCGCTCCACCAGTCCAGCACGTGGTCGCGGTGCTCGCGCGAGACGGTGCCGCCGAACACCGGCCCGAGCAGCTCGTCGGCCTCGACGAGATCGTAGAAGCGCTCCAGCCAGGCGCGGAACGCGTCGCGGCCGCCGGCCCATTCGAAGATCGTGGGCGTTCCCTCGGCGGCCATCGGCAGAACGCTACTCCCCGGCGAAGCTCCGCCGAACCGCGCCGGCGGCCGGCTTGGGGCTGCCGGCGCGCCGGTAGACGCCCTTGAAGTTGATCGGCGGCGCCGGCCGGGGGTTGCCGCCGGTCCAGCCGGGCCGCACCGGGAAGTCGCGCAGCGCCCAGACGAGCGCGCCCGACAGGCGCGGATCGGCGTCGAGCACGCCGAAGGTCCGGTCCAGGAAACGCTGCTGGAAGGCGTAGGTGCCCTTGGTCCGCGCGTCGCCCGAGCGGTTGGCCTCGGCCCCGGTCTCGGTGATGAACAGCGCGGGCGCGGGGAAGCGCGCAGCGGCCTGGCCCAGCAGCGCGCGCAGCGTCCCCGGCAGGGTGCCGCCGTACCAGCCCACGTACTCGTTGAGGCCGATCGCGTCCAGCTCGCCCAGCGCCGGCGAGACGCCGTCCAGCGGGCTGAGCGAAGCGTCGGCGGCGACCAGGCGCGTCGGGTCCAGCGAGCGCACCAGCTGCGCCGCGCGCCGCACGTAGGTGCGCTCGCCCGCGCCGCCCTCCTGCGTCTCGTTCTCCACGCTCCAGGCCATCACCGACGCGTGCGAGCGGTCGCGCGGGACGGTCTCGCGCAGCAGCGCGAGTCCCTGGTCGCCGAGCGGCCCGGCCAGCTGCGCGCCGGTCAGACGCCACACCGGCACCTGCTCCCACACGACGATGCCGAGACGGTCGAAGGCCTCCAGCAGTGCCGGGTGCGGCGGGTAGTGCTCGCGCGTGAAGGTCGCGCCGATGGCCCGCAGCTCGCCGATCAGCTCGGCCCGATCGGCCGGCGTTAGGGCCGCGCCGCGGGCGGCGCTGTCCTCGTGGAAGCTCGCGCCGCGCAGCGCCAGCGGCTCGCCGTTGAGCTGGGCGCGGCCGTCGATGACGCTCCAGGCGCGCACGCCGAAGTGCGTCTCACGCGTCTGGCCGCCCGCGACCGTCAGCGTCGCGTCGTACAGGTTGGGGTGTCCCGGACCCCACAGCAGCGCAGCCGGGATCTCCAGCGAGGCGCTGAGCGGCACGCTGGCGCCGGGCGCGACGGTCCCGGCGTCGCCGCTCAGGCGCGTCGCGAACCCGCCGGGTCCCGAGGCCTCCAGGGTCCAGGTCAGGTCGGCCGCGACGCCAGCGGTGTTGGTGACCGTGGCGCCCATCGTCGCGGGCCCGCCGGGAGCGGCGTCGATGGCCAGCTGCGTCGTGTCGAACCCGGTCAGCCGACGCAGGTAGACCTCGCGCAGGATGCCCGCCGAGTTCCACCAGCCCCGCGGACGGGTCGAGGGCGGCAGCACCCGTGGGCTCTGGCGCCCATCGACCTTGACCAGGAGCGTGTTCACCCCCGGGCGCAACGCGGACGCCGCGAGCTCGAACGGCGCGTAGGCGCCCTCGTGCGCGCCCAGGCGCTGGCCGTTGAGCCATACCTCCGCCCGCCGGTTGACCGCCTCGAAGCGCAGCGCCCAGCCGGTGGTCGCGGCGTCGGTCGGCGGAGCGACGAACCGCTCGCGGTACCACCACACGCCGGCGCGGAAGCCGCGCGCCGTCAGGTCGCGGGCGTTGAACGCGTTGGGCACCGACACCGCTCGCCACCGCGCCGAGCCGGCCGGCCGCGACGCCCAGCCCGCGTCGAGCAGGTAGCGGCCGGTGGGACCGTCGGCGTACAGCGCCCGCTCGACCGGCACCGTCGGCGCCGCCGCCGCGGTCGCGGTCGCGGGCACGCCCAGGCCGGCCAGCAGCGCGGCGATCAGCAGGCGTCGCATCTCGCGGCTGGAACCCGCTAGCCGCGCTCGAGATGCGCCAGCGCGATGCGCTCCTCGACGGGATCGACGTCCTCGCCACGCTCCAGTGCGGCCACCACATCGTCCAGCGTGCGCCCCGAGCCGGTGAAGACCAGCCGGCCGTCGCGCGGGATCAGCGCGGGAGCACCGCCCGCGCACACGCCGCAGTCGTCCTCGGAAGCCATCGCACGCATTATCGGCGAAGACGGCTCTCGTCAGCGGGTCACAATTGCAAGTCGCTAGCGTCTGCTTCTCCTTCAACCGCTTCCCGCACCTCAGGCTTATCCGAGTCGGTTGGTAGGATTAAGAGCGTGATCTTCACCACGAAGGCGGAATACGGCGTGCGGTTGCTCGTCGAGCTGGGCCGCCAGGATCTGGACTCTCCGGTGTCGCTGAAGGCCATCGCGGAGGCCGAGAGCCTGCCGCTCGGCTACCTCGAGCACGTGGTCGCCCTGCTGCGCAAGGCCGACCTGGTCGAGTCGCGACGCGGCGCCCGCGGCGGCTACCGGCTGGCGCGCCCCGCCGAGATGATCACGATGGATCAGGTGGTGCTCGCCCTCGAGGGCACGATCGCCCCGATGGACTGCTTCGTCGAGGAGTGCGACCGGCGCGTCTCGTGCTCGCACATCGAGGACGGCGGCGCCGGCTGCGCGACGCGGATGCTCTGGACGCGGGTCCAGGACGCGGTCGTGGACGCGCTGCGTCACACCACGCTGGCCGAGCTCGTGCAGTTCGGCGGCGCGACCGAAGCCCACCCCCTCTTCTCCCTCTCCAACTAGGAAACGCGACTTCACAACCACATGGCCAATCTCGAGATCCGAAACCTTCACGTCCAGGCGGGCGACAAGCAGATCCTCAAGGGTCTGGACATCGACGTGCACAGCGGCGAGGTCCACGCGCTGATGGGCCCCAACGGCTCGGGCAAGTCGACGCTGGCCAACGCGATCATGGGTCACCCGGGCCTCGAGGTCACCGAGGGTCAGATCCTGCTCGACGGCCAGGACATCACGCAGGCCGATCCGGACGAGCGCGCGCGCCTGGGCTTGTTCATGGCCTTCCAGTACCCCGTCTCGATTCCCGGCGTGACCATCACGAAGTACCTGCGCATGGTCATGAACGCCCATCGTGAGGCGCGCGGCGAGGCCGACATCTCGCTGAAGGACTTCCGCAAGACCGTCGAGGCGGCGATGGAGCTGACCAACGTCCCCAAGGACTGGTCCTCGCGCTACCTCAACGAGGGCTTCTCCGGCGGCGAGAAGAAGCGCCTGGAGATCCTCCAGCTCGCGCTGCAGCAGCCGCAGATCGCCGTCATGGACGAGACCGACTCGGGCCTGGACATCGACGCGCTCAACGTCGTCTCCCACGGCGTCAACACCGTGGCCAAGGGCAGCGGCATGGGCACGCTGATCATCACCCACTACCAGCGCATCCTGCACCTGGTGCAGCCCGCGCGCGTGTCGATCATGTTCGACGGGCGCATCGTCAAGGAGGGCGGTCCCGAGCTCGTCACCCAGCTCGAGGCCAACGGCTACGGCTGGATCCGCGACGAGGTCGCCGCGAACGCATAGCCATGGCCGCGACCGCTGACACCCTCGACGTCCGTAGCGAGTTCCCCGTCCTGGAGCGGGAGGGTCTCGTCTACCTCGACAGCGGCGCGACCTCGCAGAAGCCGGCCGTCGTCATCGAGGCGATGGACGACTTCCTGCGCCATCACAACGCCTCGGTCCACCGCGGCGTGTACCCGCTGGCCGTCGAGTCGACCGATCGCTTCGAGGACGCGCGCGAGCGGGCGGCGTCGTGGCTGAACACCCCCACGCGCGGGACGATCTTCACGAAGAACGCGTCCGAGGCGATCAACCTCGTGGCCTACACGTGGGGCCTGGAGCACGTCGGGGCCGGTGACACGATCGTCGTCACCCAGATGGAGCATCACTCCAACGTCGTGTCCTGGCAGCTGCTGGCCCAGCGCGTCGGCGCGACGATCGAGTACGTGCCGATCGACGGCGAGGGGCGCCTGCAGCTCGACGTCCTCGACGAGCTGCTGGCCCGCGAGCCCAAGCTCGTCGCCGTGGCCCACGCCTCCAACGTGCTGGGCACGATCAACCCGGTGGCCGACATCGTCGCCCGGGCCCGCGCCGCCGGCGCCGTCACGCTGATCGACGGCGCCCAGGCGGTCCCCGCGATGGCCGTCGACGTCGGCGCGATCGACGCGGACTTCTACGTGTGGACCGCGCACAAGGCCTACGGTCCGACCGGGCTGGGCGTCCTGCACGGCCGCCCGGAGATCCTCGAGGCGATGCCGCCCTTCATCGGCGGCGGCCACATGATCTCCTCGGTCGGCGACCAGACGTCGACGTGGGCCGCGATCCCCGCGAAGTTCGAGGCGGGCACGTCGCCGATCGCCGAGGCGGTCGGGATGGGCGCCGCCGTGGAGTGGCTGCAGGGGATCGGCATGGACCGCGTCCGCGCCCACGAGCTGGAGCTCGTCGAGTACGCGATGGACGCGTTGTCGGAGGTGCCCGGGATCACCATCCACGGCCCGCGCGACCCGCGCGACCGCGGCGCCGTCATCTCGTTCGCGCTCGACTACGCCCACCCGCACGACGTGGCCGAGATCGTCGCCCGCCGCGGCGTCTGCGTCCGCGCCGGCCACCACTGCGCGCAGCCGCTGATGCGCTGCCTGGGCGTCGGCGCCACCACGCGCGCGTCCTTCGCCGTCCACAACGATCGCTCGGACGTCGACGAGCTGGTCGCGGGCCTGGGCGACGTGCACGACCTGTTCGGAGACGCCTGATGGACGAGCTGTACCGCGAGCAGATCCTGGAGCACTACAAGCGCCCGCACAACTGGGGCGAGATGGATGCTCCGGACATGCAGGCCGAGGATCACAACCCGCTGTGCGGCGACGAGCTGAAGGTCATGCTCCGGGTCGACGACGCCGGCGTGATCGAGGACATCCGCTTCTCCGGCCACGGCTGTGCGATCTCGCAGGCCGCCGCGTCCCTGACCTCCGACGAGGTCAAGGGCATGAACGTCGACGACCTGCTCAAGCTCGACCGCGAGTTCGTGCTCGAGCTGCTGGGCATCGACATCTCGGCCACGCGCATGAAGTGCGCGCTGCTCTCGCTCAAGGTGCTCAAGGGCGCCCGGCTCGGCGCGGCCGTCGAGTGGGAGCCCGAGACCCCGAAGTCCGAGGCGGAGGCGCGATCCTGATGGCCGAGATCGTGGACGTCTGCCCCGTCGCCGAGCTCCCCCCGGGGGCGCGCAAGATCGTCACCTGGGAAGACCTGGAGATCGGCGTCTTCAACTGCAATGGGGAGCTGTTGGCGATCGAGGATCGCTGCTCCCACGACGATGGGCCGCTCGCCGAGGGCGAGTTGGACGTGGCGCAGTGCACGATCGAGTGCCCGCGCCACGGCTCGCTGTTCGACCTGCACACCGGCAGGCCGAAGACGTTGCCGGCCTACGTCCCCGTAGACACCTTTCCCGTCCTGATCCAGGACGGACTGATCAAGCTGGAGGTCAACTGACACCATGGCCACTCCCGAAGTGATCGCGGAGCAGGAGGCCCTTGCGAACATCAACTCGGATTACACCGAGCGCTATGGGTTCCACGACGCGGAGAACTACCTGTACAAGGCCCCCAAGGGCCTGACCCGCGAGCTCGTCGAGAAGATCTCGGAGTTCAAGAGCGAGCCCGAGTGGATGCGCGAGTTCCGCCTCAAGGCGCTGGACTACTTCCTCGCCCGTGACATGCCGACGTGGGGCTCCCCCATGCTGGCCGAGGTCGACTTCGACAACATCCACTACTTCGTGCGCGCCTCCGAGCGTTCCGAGCGCTCCTGGGACGACGTGCCCGACGACGTCAAGAAGACGTTCGACCGCCTGGGCATCCCCGAAGCCGAGCGCCAGTTCCTGGCCGGCGTCGGTGCGCAGTACGAGTCCGAGGTCGTCTACCACCAGGTCAACGAAGAGCTCGAGAAGCAGGGCGTGATCTTCACCGACATGGACACGGCGCTGAAGGAGCACCCCGACCTTCTGCGCGAGTACTTCTCGACGATCATCCCGCCCAACGACAACAAGCTCGCGGCGCTGAACTCCGCGGTGTGGTCGGGCGGCTCGTTCGTGTACGTCCCGCCGGGCGTGCACGTCGAGATGCCGCTACAGGCCTACTTCCGCATCAACACGGAGAACATGGGCCAGTTCGAGCGGACGCTGATCATCGCCGACGAGGGCTCCTACGTGCACTACGTCGAGGGCTGCACGGCGCCGACGTACTCGTCGGACTCGCTGCACTCCGCGGTGGTCGAGCTGATCGCCAAGCCCGGCGCGCGCATCCGCTACACGACCGTGCAGAACTGGTCGAACAACGTGTTCAACCTGGTCACCAAGCGCGCGATCGCCGAGACCGACGCGACGGTCGAGTGGGTCGACTGCAACCTGGGCTCCAAGCTGACCATGAAGTACCCGGCCGTCTACCTGATGGGCGAGCGGGCGCACGGCGAGATCCTGTCGATCGCCTTCGCCGGCACCGGCCAGCACCAGGACGCGGGCGGCAAGATCGTCCACGCCGCGCCGAACACGACGAGCAACATCTTCGCCAAGTCGATCTCCAAGGACGGCGGGCGTTCCTCCTACCGCGGTCTGCTCGAGGTGGCCAAGGGCGCGCACGGTTCGCGGTCGAAGGTCGTCTGCGACGCGCTGCTGCTGGACGAGGAGTCGCGCTCGGACACCTACCCGACGATCCGCATCGGTGAGGACGACGTCGACGTCGGACACGAAGCCACGGTCTCGAAGGTCGGCGAGGAGCAGCTGTTCTACCTCCAGTCCCACGGGATCTCCGAGGAGGAGGCGGGCAAGCTGATCGTCAACGGCTTCATCGAGCCGATCGTCAAGGAGCTGCCGATGGAGTACGCGGTCGAGATGAACCGCCTCATCGAGCTGCAGATGGAGGGATCCATCGGATGACGGACGTGGCCACGGAATTCCTCTCCGCGCGGAGGGCCCGCGCGCTCGACTCGCTCGGTGCGATCGTCATGCCCGCGTTCCGCGGGACGCCGGGCTGGGAGTTCACCCCGATCGACAAGCTCGACCTGGACGGCTTCACGCCGGCCGCCGGCGGCGAGTCGACGGGCCTGATCGCCCTCGATGGCGCGCTGATCCCGGCCGAGGGCGACCTCGCCGAGGGCGCCATCGTCATGCCGCTGGCGCTGGCCGCCGAGCGGCTGCCCGACGTGGTCGAGAAGCACCTCGGCTCGCTGGTCGACGGCACCTCGCCGTTCAGCGCGCGCAACGACGCGCACTGGACCGACGGCGTGCTGGTCTACGTGCCGCGCAACACGGCCGTCGAGGACCCGATCCTCATCACCAACACGCACGAGCAGACCGGCACCGCGCTGCACTGGCGCACGCTGGTGGTGCTCGAAGAGGGCGCCGAGGCGACCGTGTTCGACCAGACCGTGTCGGCGGAGGATGCCGGCGAGGGTCTGATCAACGGCGTCGTGGAGCTCGTCGTCGGGGCCAACGCGACGCTGCGTTACGTGGGCGTCCAGGACGTCAACGAGCAGACCTGGGTGTTCGGCAACGAGCGCGCGACGGTCGGCCGGGACGGCACGCTGGACTGGGTCACCTTCGGCTTCGGCGGCAAGGACGGCAAGGTCTTCCTCGAGACGACCCTGGCCGAGCCCGGCTCGACCGCCCGCGTGACCGGCGGCTACGCCACGCGCGGGCGCCAGCACCTGGACTTCGACACCCGCCAGGAGCATGCGGCGCCCGACACGATCTCCGACCTCGCCTTCCGCGGGATCCTCGGCGACCGGTCCAGCGCGGTGTGGCGCGGGATGATCAAGGTCGATCCCGGTGCCCAGCGCATCGACGCCTTCCAGGAGTGCCGCAATCTCCTCATCTCCAAGAAGGCCCACGCCGACGCGATCCCGGGTCTGGAGATCCTGGCCAACGACGTCCGCTGCACCCACGCCGCGGCCATCGCCCAGATCGATCCCGAGCAGCTGTTCTACCTGCGCTCCCGCGGGCTCGAGGAGCCCACCGCCCGGCGCCTGGTCATCGAGGGCTTCCTGGGCGCGCTCCTGGAGCGCTTCCCTGAGGGCCCGCTCCGCGAGACGCTCGCGGAGGCACTCGACACCCGTCTCGAGGCGGTGCTCGGCGCCTAGCGCGCCGGGCCCGCGCTCGGCCTTCTCTACGTCAGCGCGATCGCGGCCGCGCGACGGACTGTCGCGGCCGTGTCGGGTGGGAGCCAGCTCGTGAGGTCCCGGACGGCATCGTCGATCCTGCCCTCCGTGCTGGCCATCAGCACCGACTGACGGTCGCGAACACACGCCGGCACGCCACGCGCCGCCGCGGCGGCGATGATCACACCCTCGGCTCGGATGCCAGCCGACGCCGCGCGAAAGCCGCCCGCGACGCCGAACGGCTTCGGCGCCAGCGCCCAGACAGCGACCGAGGTCGGGCCGGTCTCGGCCAACAGCGCCGTCGTCGCTGCCCGCAACTCTTCCAGCGCCGCGGGCATCGCGTCGGCGCCCGACCACTCGACGATCACCTGTTCGATCAGGCACTCGCCGTCCACAGCGACGACGGATGCCTCAGCCGATGCGTCCTCGTGCGAGCGGCAGTACACACCGACGGTGGTCATGCTCGATCTGTACCCGCTCCGGTCGTCACCGTTACGAATATCCTGACCCGTGGTGTTGACCCCGGGCCAGGACTATCGGAACTTCTTGCCGGGCGCGAAGATGCCGCCGAGCACCGGGCCGCCGTCTCGTGCCCGCATGGTCTACAGCGTCGCTTGGCCCGTCGCGTTCTTGAGTGCGGCCGCACTGACCGGCGGGTGGTGGCTGCTGTGCGCGGGGATCGGGGGCCTGATCGGACTTGCCATCAGCCTGCTCGAACTGGTTCGCTGGCGCCGGAACGCGGACCGCAGTGCTACGCCCAGCGACGCCGGCTGACCGCGCCGCGGTCGTCGGTCTCGTCCTCACCGAGGATGACGCGTGGGCGCGAGCGGCCCCGGTGTCGGTCGACGAGGCGGGCGAGCTGGTCGACGCCTACGGCGTGGGCGTCGTGTTCGAGCGCGACGGGCGGCTGGTTGGATACGCCGCGCGCGGTGAGGGCCGCAAGTCGCTGGTGCTCGTCGATCCGGCCACCGATCCCGCGCCTGCGCTGACCGCGCTGGTCGCCTGGCTGGCGCAGCGCGGCGGACGCGAGATCGCGACGTACGCCGGAGACCTCGGGCGCATCGGCTGGCTGGAGGCGCACGGCTTCACCGCTCGGCGCGCCGTCTTCGATCTGGTCCGCGGTGTCGACCCTGGACCTGCTGCGGCGGTATGGCCGGCGGGCGTCGAGATCGATCAGGAGACGGCCGCTGACGAGTACCGCCGCTGGGTGGCGCGCCGCGCCGGCGAGCCGGTGGCCTGGAGCGCCAGCCGCGTGTTCGTCGACGGCCGTGGCTGGATCGAGCGCCTGGAGGTCGCGCCCACCGCCGGCAGTCTCGGACTCGAGCGCGCGCTCCTGCTCCACACGCTCGCCGACCTGCGCGACCGCGGCGCCACGTCCTTCGCCCTCAACGTCCAGGGCGAGAACGCCGAGGCGATCACGCTGTACCGCGACGCGGGCTTCGAGATCGAGCGCGAGTGGCGCGACTTCTCGCGGTAGCGGATCCTGGATAGGACGCGGCGATGAGCACCCCTCCCCTCTGCCCCTCCTGCGGCCAGCCCGCCAGCCAAGGTCTCGCCGACACCGATCCCGGTTGGGAGTGCCGCAACGAGGCCTGCCCGGAGTTCGGCCAGCCGCTGCGCGACGACGAGACGTCCCGGGTCGAGCCGCCCGATCCCGGTGACGGCGCGGCGGGTCGCGTGGCCTGAGCACGAGCGAGATTCACAACCGCGATATCGCCCACCTGTAGGGTCGGCTGGCACCGCCCGATCTGCCGACCCGAAGGAACCAGATGTCGAAGCCCACCATCGTCCTCGTCCACGGAGCGTGGGCCGACGCGTCCAGCTGGAACGCCGTCGCGACCGAGCTGCAGAGCCAGGGCTTCACCGTCCTCGCCCCGACCAACCTGCTGCGCTCCGCGCCGATCGACGCGCCGTACCTCACCTCGTTCCTGGCCCAGCAGACCAGCGGCCCGGTCGTGCTCGTCGGGCACTCCTACGGCGGCTGGGTCATCACCAACGCCGCCGCCGGCGCGCAGAACGTCAAGGCGCTCGTCTACGTCGACGCGTTCATCCCCGACGAGGGCGAGATCGTCTTCGGGATCCTCGGCGGGTCCGGCTCGGCGTTCGACATCCCCGATCCGACCGTCGTCTTCGACATCGCCGGCTACCCCGGCTCACCCGAGGGGGACGCCGAGGCGTTCCTGAAGGCCGACACGGTGCACAACTCGTTCGCCCAGGATCTGCCCGAGGCGGACCGCTGGCTGATCCACGCGGGTCAGCGGCCGATCACGCTGAGCGCCAACACGACCCCGTCGGGCCCGCCCGCCTGGAAGTCGCTGCCGAGCTGGGCCGTGATCGGCACCGAGGACCGCGTGATCCCGCCGGCCACGCAGCGCAGCATGGCCGAGCGCGCGGGCGCGACGATCTCCGAGGTCGCCGCCTCCCACGTCTCGATGGTCTCCCAGCCGCAGGCCGCGATCGACGCCATCCTGGCCGCGGCCGAGAGCATCGGCGAGTAGCCGGCCGGCGCCGCCCACGGCGCGGTTGCTTGTCGGATCCATCGTCTCTACGACCAGGGATCTGACAAGCAACGCCGTTGGCCGCCGGTCAGACCAGGACGGCGACCAGCCACGTGCCAGCGGCGAACACGCTGGCCACGAGCTCGATGAGGATCGAGACGCCCATCGCGCGCAGCGCCTCCTTGGTCGATTGCCAGGCCGAGACGTGCTCGCGCAGCCGGCGGCGCTCCTCCAGGTAGACGCCCAGCGGGAAGCCGATGAAGAAGCCGACCACCGGGATCAGGAAGAAGCCGACGACGGCGACGAGGATCCCGGCCAGGATCGACTGACGCGGGACGCCGGCGTCGCGCAGACGGCGGCCGGGCACGAGGTACTTGACGATCTGCGCGGTCCCGATAGCCACCGTCGCCACGGCGAAGATCGCCCACGCGGTGGTCGAGCCGACGACGATCGCCCAGACGAGGATCGCCGCCCAGACCAGCAGCGAGCCGGGCAGCACCGGGATGACCACGCCGACGATCCCGACGGCGATCGCCACACCCACGAGCACGAGGCCGAGATCGCTCATCGGCGCCATCGTATGCTCGGCGCGTGAGCTACGACCTGTTCCTGCTCCCCGTCGAGGACGGCGTGCACCCGGCGGACACGCTCGAGCGCCTCGCCGAATCGCCGGCACCCGCCGATGACGACGACCGTGCGCGAGATCGCCGCCGAGCAGCCCCCGGCCCCGCTGCCGTCGCCGCCGCGCTGGAAGCGCTGGCTGCGGCGCGGCGTATAGGCTCGCGTCATGGACGCATCGTCGCTGCACGTGCGCTGTGTGCAACGCAGCGAGTCGACCGACCCCCACGCGCGGATCCTCGCGGTCGGTGGCTGGGACCCGCGGGGTCAGCCGTTTCGCTACACGCACGAGGAGGCGGTCGAGGGCATCCGCCACGGCACCTTCTCGATGTACTTCGACCACCACAACGGGCACGACACGCCGATCGTGGTCGCCCGCGGCATCTTCAGCCACTACTACATCAAGGGCGAGGGCGATCTCGATCAGCCCGACTCGCTGCTCGCCCTGCCCGACTGCCCAGAGGACTGAGCCCGCGGGTCAGCCGACGGCGCGCACCTCGAACTCGGTGAGGGTGACCGCGCCGAACGAGGTCAGCAGCGCGACGTCGACCGCGTCGCGGCCACGACCGACGACGACGCGGCCCACCCGCCGGCGGTTGTTGCGCGCGTCGAACGTGTGCCAGTCGCCGTCCAGCCACACCTCGAACCAGGCCGCGAAGTCCATCGGCTCGGTCGGCGGCGGCACGTCGATGTTGGGGATGTAGCCGCACACGTAGCGCGCGGGGATGTTCAGCGCGCGGCAGAAGGTGATGGCCAGGTGGGCGAAGTCGCGGCACACGCCCTGGCCGGCCCGGTAGGCGTCGACGGCGGTCGTCCACGGGTTCGACGCACCCGCGACCCACTCCAGGTGGCCGTGCACGTAGTCGACGATCGCCTGCACGCGCTCCCAGCCGGGCTCGTGGCCGCCGAAGCGCTGCCACGCCTCGTGTCCGAGCTCGTCGGGCAGGCAGAAGCGGCTGGGCATCAGGAACCCGATGTGCTCGTCCCCCAGCGCCATGATCGGCGTCTCGGGGGTCCCCGGCGCGATCCGATCGGCCGGCGAGGTCAGCACGACCTCGGCGTCGTAGACCACGCGCGACTGGCCCGCCGGGATCGTCACGCGCTCGCAGCGGTTGCCGTACAGGTCGATGTAGCCGTGGTGGTCGGCCTCGGTGTCCCACCGTTCGCTGCGGACCTGCAGCTCCCAGCCGCCGGGGGCGACCTGGATCACCGCCGACACGGGCTGAGGCGTCTCGAAGCCGAGGGTGCACCCCACGGTCAGAGCCAGATGCGTCGCGTCGGCGAGAGAGACGCCCCGAGGCTATACGGTCCCGTTCATGCGCGACTACAAGCCCCAGAGCCAGAAGAACGCCGTCGAGCGCGCTCTGCAGTCCTTCGCGCAGACGCCGTTCGGCAACAAGCTGTTCCTGCACGTGTTCCCGACCGTCGATCGAGCCCTCGTGCCCCTGACCCGCGGCAAGCTGTCCAGCGGCGCCGGCCAGCCGATCGTGCTGCTCCACTCGCGCGGCGCCAAGAGCGGGATCGAGCGCGTGAACCCGCTCCTGGCCACGAAGAAGGGCGATCTGCTGCTCGTCGTGGCCTCCAAGGGCGGCGCGCCCGAGCACCCGTCGTGGCTGTACAACGTGCGCGCCAACCCGGACGTCGAGGTGACCATGGACGGCGCCCGCGTGCCGATGCGGGCCAGCGTCCCGGACGGCGCCGAGCGCGACCGCCTGTGGGCGATGGTCTGCGACAACTACTCGGGCTACGTCGCCTACCAGCAGCGCGCGGGCGACCGGCTCATCCCGGTCGTCTCCCTGACCCCGCGTTAGCTGTCGAGCAGGGCGACGAGCGCGGCCAGCTCGGTGTCGAGCACCGCGCCGATCGCCTCGCCGTCGGCCTCGGGCGCCACGGGCAGGGTCATGACGACGACGCTGCCGCCGCCCGGCCGAGGCGTCACGCGCACGAACGCGCCACCGACGCGGCCCGGCGCGATCTCACGCAGGTAGTCGACGGTGCCCGCCTCGCGGTTGACCACGACGCCGAGCTCGAATCGCTCGTCGTCCTTGACGACCTCCCAGCCGCTGCCGGGCGAGCCGTCGACGCGATCGGCGAAGTCCGGGGCCCAGTCGGGCAGGTTGCCGGCGTCGGCCAGCAGCATCAGCACGCGGCGCGGCTCCGCGCGCGTCTCGACCGACCCGGTCTGTGTCCGCTCCTCCACGAGCGGGCAATGTAGTGCTCCGTACGGGAGAATCGGCCGATGACCGCCAACGTCGAGGGCAAGACCGTCGTGATCACCGGGGCCAGCGCGGGTCTCGGGGCGGTCGCGGCCGAGCAGCTCGCCGCCGCGGGCGCGACGGTGGTGCCCGTCGGCCGCTCACCGGAGAAGACGACGGCGGTGGCCCGGGCGATCGGCGTCGAGCCGTTGATCGCCGACTTCGCCCGCCTGGACGACGTCCGCCGGCTGGCCGACCAGCTGCTCGAGCGGTGCCCCCGGATCGACGTCCTGGCCAACAACGCGGGCGGCATCTTCCCCAAGCGGACGATGACCGACGACGGCCACGAGCTGACGTTCCAGGTCAACCACCTGGCGCCGTTCCTGCTCACGTCGCTCCTGCACGGGCGGCTGGCCGAGACGCCCGGCGCCCTGGTGCTGAACACGAGCAGCGTGGGCAACAACATCGGCAGCGTCCAGCTCGACGACCTCGACTGGCAGCGCCGCCGCTGGATCAGCCTGCGCGCCTACGGGACGACGAAGCTGGAGAACATCCTCTTCACCCGCCAGATCGCCCGCCGCTGGGCCCAGGACGACATCCGCTCGATCGCCTTCCACCCCGGCAACGTCGCCTCCGACTTCGGCCGCCAGGGCTTCTTCAACGGCCTCGTGTACCGGTCCCCGCTGAAGCGCGTGCTGCTGATCTCCACCGAGAAGGGGGCCGAGCCGCTGGTCGCGCTGGCCACGCGCGAGGACCTCAACCAGTGGAACGGCGCGTACTTCGACCGCCTGCAGCCGCTGGGCCGCATGAACAAGCAGGCCGACGACGAGGCGCTCGCCCGCGGCCTGTGGGAGCGCTCCGCGCAGCTCGTCGGGCTCTAGCAGCGCAGGAAGCGGATGCGCAGGTCGTCGTACCAGGTCGCGTCGTCCTCGCTGGTCTCCCACAGCCCGTCGATCTCCGAGCCGTCGGCGGAGATCGTGCCGACGAAGCGCTGGGAGAAGCCCGGCACCGCGCGCCACATGCGCAGCTGCCCGCCACGCAGCGAGGTCGCGTACACGCGGCGCACACCGCGCGAGTCGAAGTAGTCCATCTGCAGGCCGTCCGGCCCCGGGCCGATGACGGAGATCGAGTCGGGCGCGTCGGGGTGGTCGTTGGCCGAGCGCTCGATCAGGAACGCCTCGCCGTGCAGCCACTCGAACGTCGCCTGGCCGTGGATCACGCCGTCGATCGACGGGTGCGTCATCTCCAGCGCCCACACGCCGACCAGCACGCGGTAGGGATCCAGCTCGGGCGTCGTCATCGGTCGCTCCTGGTTGTCGTGTTCGTCCAGGTGGGACGACGCGGCACGAGCGAACTCATCGGTCGTCCACCAGGTTTAGGCAAGGCGTAATTCAAACTGCTGCCGTCTCGATCTTGTGCTTAGATGTGGCTCATGGCCACGTTCTCGCGCCGCGCGCTGATCTCCGCCGGCGGCGTCACCGCCCTGGGCATCGCCGCCACCGGCGTGCGCACCGTGGGCGCCTCGGGAGCCGATCCACACGCGGGACACGGCGCCGCCACCGCGGCGCACGGCGGTCACGGCGGCGGCTCCAGCGGCGCGATGTTCCGCGCCGGCGGCCGCGTCGACAACGCCGCCAACGGCTTCGACCCCACCGAGATCCTGCGCGACTTCGACTGGGGCACCGCGACGAAGCTGCCCGACGGTCGCACGCTGCGCGAGTGGGAGCTGACCGCGCTGGAGAAGGAGATCGAGGTCGCGCCCGGCGTGCACTTCCCCGCCTGGACGTTCAACGGGCGGATCCCCGGTCCGACGCTGCGCTGCCGTGAGGGCGATCTGCTGCGCATCCGCCTGCGCAACTTCACCGGTCACCCGCACACGATCCACTTCCACGGCATCCACCCCTCCGACATGGACGGGGTCGCCGGCCAGGGCGCGGGTCTGATCGCCTCCGGGGACAGCACGACCTACGAGTTCGACGCCGAGCCCTTCGGCATCCACCTGTACCACTGCCACGCCGGCCCGCTGGCCGAGCACATCGCCCGGGGCATGTACGGCACGTTCATCGTCGATCCGGCCGACGGCCGCCCGCCCGCCGACGAGCTGGTGATGCTCCAGCACGGCTACAACACCACCTTCGACGGCGAGGGCAACCAGCTGTACGCGGTCAACGGGATCCCGTTCCACTACGCCGAGGAGCCGGTGCGCGTGAAGCGGGGCGAGCTGGTGCGGATCTACCTCAGCAACATGCTCGAGTACGACCCGATCAACTCCTTCCACGTCCACGGGAACTTCTTCCACTACTTCCCGACGGGCACGAGCCTGACGCCGATCGAGTTCACCGACACGATCGCCCAGGTCCAGGGTCAGCGGGGCATCTGCGAGATGCGCTTCCCGCACCTCGGCCGTTTCATGTTCCACGCCCACAAGACGGAGTTCGCCGAGCTCGGCTGGATGGGCTTCTTCGAGGTCGAGGCGTGAGCGCCGCCGCGCCCCGCCTGCCCACGTGGGCCCTCGGCGTCGCGCTGGTCGCCGCGATCGCGCTGGCGCTCGCCGGCCTGGGCGTCCTCGGCGGCGACGCGCTCCCCGACCGTGCGGGCCCGCCCGTCGAGGAGCTGGCGGTCGAACGCGCCGAGCTGACCCCCGGCGAGATCGCGCTGACCGTGCGCAACGCCGGCCCCGACGCGGTCGACGTCGCGCAGGTCTTCGTCAACGACGCCTACGCCGACTTCGCCAAGAGCGGCGGCGCCGTCGAGCGCCTGGCCAGCCAGCGGCTGGCCATCGACTACCCGTGGGTCGAGGGCTCGCCCTACCTGGTCTCGATGATGACCTCGACCGGCGCGATCATCGAGCATCAGATCCCCGTCGCCGTGGAGACGCCCCACCTCGACGGCGACCTGCTCGGCCTGATGGCGCTGCTGGGCACCTACGTGGGCGTCGTCCCGGTGCTCCTGGGCATGCTGCTGCTCCCGGTGCTGCGCCGGGCCGGTCGGCGCTGGAGCATGGGCCTGATGGCCTTCACGGTCGGCCTGCTGGCCTTCCTGGCCGTCGACGGGACCCTGGAGGGCCTGGACAACGCCGCCCAGAGCGCGGGCGCGTTCGGCGGGGCCGAGCTGCTGTTCCTGGGCGCCGGCATCGCCTTCCTCGCGCTGACCGGCCTGGACCGCTTCCTCTCCGATCGCCGGGCCCGAGCCGCCGACGCCGGGCGCAGCGGGTGGTCGCTGGCGCTGATGGTGGCGATCGGCATCGGCCTGCACAACCTCGGCGAGGGCCTGGCCATCGGCAGCGCCTACGCGATCGGCGAGCTGGCGCTGGGCGCCTTCCTCGTGGTCGGCTTCGCGATCCACAACACCACCGAGGGCCTGGCCATCGTCGCGCCCCTGAGCGGGGAGCGCCGGCCGTCGCTGCTGCGCCTCGTCGGCCTGGGCCTGATCGCCGGCGCCCCGGCGATCGTCGGCGGTGTGATCGGGGCCAGCGCGGCCAATCCCGAGCTGGCCACGCTGCTGCTCGGGCTCGGCGTCGGGGCGATCCTGCAGGTCGTCGTCCAGCTCACGCCCGCGCTGCGCGACGGCGCCGGACGGATCCTCAACCCGGTCAGCGTCGGCGGGCTGTGCGCGGGCATCGTCGCCCTGTACGCCACCAGCCTGCTGGTCGCCGGTTAGGGCAGCAGGCCGTCGCGGTAGCGGGCCGGCCGCGCCGGCTCGAAGCGCTCGTAGGCCAGCGCGTCGTCCTGCGTCTCCTCCGGCGAGCTCGCGTTGTGGCGGGCGGCGGCCTCGTCGACGCAGTAGAAGCCCCACGGGCCGTCCTTCTGGAACTGCCGTGAGCTCGTGCACAGCAGGACGCACGGCCCATCGCCCGCACCGACGAAGGCGTGGCGCGTCTCGGGCGGGCAGTGCACGAAGTCCCACTGGCGCAGGCGCCGCTCCTGGCCCTCGACGACCAGGATCGCCTCGCCCGACAGGACGAGGAAGTCCTCCTGCTCGGTCTCCCAGTGGTAGGTGTCGGCCGGCTCGCCCGGGTTCATCACCCGGATGGCCATCCCGAGCATCGGGAAGAACGTCTCGGCCTCGTGCTCGTCGTACCCGGTCAGCGGCAGGCTGTGCCCGCGTCCCGGGTTCTCGAACCAGCGCGCGTCGCGTGCGTTCATCACGAACCAGCCGGGGCTGGCCGCCACCAACCCCGCGTCCGTCCGCTGGAGGTCGGCCTCGGGAACCACGGCCCGCTCAGACTTCGACGACGACCGGGAGCACCATCGGCCGGCGCTTGAGCCGCTCGTAGACGAACTGGGCCAGGTCGTCGTGCAGGACCTCCTGGAGCAGATCGATCTCGCGGATCTCCTCCTTGGCCGCCCGCTCGAGGGACTTCTCGACGCACTCGCGCAGCTCGTCGAGCACGCGCTCGGCGTCGTCGCGGAACGGCACGCCGCGGAAGATCACCTCGGGCTCGGCCACCGAGGAGCCGTCCTGCTCGGAGATCGTGGCCACCACGACGAAGATGCCGTCGGCCGACAGCATCCGGCGATCGCGCAGCGCGACGTCGGCGACATCGCCGATGTCGACGCCGTCGACGAACACCATGCCGCTGTGCTCCTTCTCGCCCCAGCGGGCGCCGCGCGCGTCGATCTCCAGCGGCGTGCCGTTGACGCCATGGAAGATGTGATCGGTCTCCACACCGGTGGCGGAGGCCAGCTGGCCGTGCAGGTGGATGCGCCGGTAGTCGCCGTGGAAGGGCATCACGTAGCGCGGCTTGACGAGGTTCAGCATCAGCTTCATCTCCTCGACGTAGCCGTGCCCGGAGGCGTGGATCGGCGCGTCGCGGGTGGTGATGACCTCACAGCCGATCTGGTAGAGCCGATCGACCGTCTCGTTGACCGCGCGCTCGTTGCCGGGGATCGGCGTGGCGCTGAACACGACGGTGTCGCCGCGCTTGAGCTCGACCTGCGGGTGGTCGCGGTGGGCCATGCGACGCAGCGCGCTGAGCGGCTCGCCCTGCGACCCGGTCGAGATGATCACCAGCTTGTGCGGCGGGAAGTCCTCGATCTCGCGCGCCTGGATCAGCGTGCCCTCGGGGATCTCGATGTGCCCCAGCGAGCGGCCGATGTTGACGTTCTTGCGCATCGAGCGCCCGATCAGCGCGACCTTGCGCCCGAGCGCGTGCGCCGCGGTGACGACCTGCTGCACGCGGTGGATGTTCGAGGCGAACGAGGTGACGACGATGCGCCCGTCACAGCGTGAGAAGACCTCCTCCAGGCGCGGCCCGACGCCCGACTCGGAGGGCGCCCAGCCCGGGCGATCCGCGTTGGTCGAGTCGCCGCACAGCAGCAGCAGCCCTTCCTTGCCCAGCTCGGCCAGCCGGGAGATGTCGGCCGGGCGCCCGTCGACGGGCGTCTGGTCGAACTTGTAGTCGCCCGTGACGAGCATCGTCCCGAGGTCCGTGGTCAGCGCGACGCCACAGCAATCGGGGATCGAGTGCGTCATGTGGATCAGCTCGAGGTCGAACGGCCCGAGCTCGAGCTTCTCCCCCGGCTCGACGTCCTCGAGCTCGACGTCGCGCAACTTGTGCTCGTCGAGCTTGGAGCGGGCCATGGCCATCGTCAGGCGGCGGCCCAGCACCGGGATGTCCTGCCCCAGCTCACGCAGGACGTACGGCAGCGCGCCGATGTGGTCCTCGTGGCCGTGGGTGATGACGATCGCCTCGATGTCGTCGGCCCGCTCGCGCAGGTAGGCGAAGTCGGGCAGCACCAGGTCGATGCCCATCATCTCGGCCGTCGGGAAGCGCAGGCCGGTGTCGACGACGACGATCCGGTCCTCGTACTCGACGACCGTCATGTTCTTGCCGATCTCGCCCAGGCCGCCGAGCGGCAGGACGCGAAGCGTTCCGGTGGCCATCAGGAGGCCGCGCCGCTGAGCAGGCCGTGACGCTCGAGCACGACGCGGATCTCGGCCTTCTCGTCGTCGCTGGCCTCGATCAGCGGCAGCCGCAGGCCGCCGGCGCGCAGGCCGATCATCTCGACCGCGGCCTTGACCGGGATCGGGTTGGTGGTCAGGCCCATCAGCGCGTACAGGTCGCGCAGGTTCTCGTCGATCGTCACACGGTTCTCCGGTTCGTCGACCATGCGACGCATCTCATCGCCGACGATGTGGCTGGCCACGAGGATCCCGCCGGCACCGCCCATCTCGAGCGTGGGTAGAAACGCGTCGTCGTTGCCGGCATAGACCTCGAGGCCGTCGATCGGCGCGAGGTTGTCGTTGTTGGCTTGCTTGACCCCGACGATGTGCTCAATCTGCGCCAGCTCCGCCAGCTCGTCGTTGCTGACGTCGATGACGCAGCGGCTGGGGATGTTGTAGAGCAGGATCGGCCTGTCGGTGGCCCGCGCGACCTCGGCGTAATGCGCCTTGAGGCCGCGGAAGTTCGGCTTGTTGTAGTAGGGCGTGACGCACAGCGTGCCGTCGACACCCAGGGCGGTGGCGCGCTCGGTCAGCTCGACCGCGTGCCGCGTGTCGTTGGAGCCGGTGCCGGCGATGACGGTCATGCCGTCGGGCCGCTCCTCCAGCGCCAGCGCGACGAGGCCCATGTGCTCGTCGTCGGAGAGGGTCGCCCCTTCACCGGTCGAGCCGGCGACGACGATGCCGTCGCTGCCGTGCGCGTGCAGATGACGCAGCAGCGCGACGAAGGCGTCCTCGTCCACGTTCAGCTGGTCGTCGAACGGCGTGATGACCGCGGTGATGACTGTTCCAAGACTGCCCACGAACTGCAGTATCTCAGCCTCGGCCGCGAGTTGGTCGCCGGTGGGCGCATTACCGTCGATCAGGTGACGGAGCGGTTGACGGTCGAGGTCGCGCGCGTGCGCTTTGCCACCGACGATGGCGGCTTCGCCGTGCTCGACGCCACCAGCGACGACGGCGAGCCCGTCGTGCTGGCCGGTCCGCTGGCCCACGTCCACGCTGGCGACGCCATGGAGGTGGGCGGCATCTGGCGCGAGCATCCCCGCCACGGGCGCCAGTTCCAGGTCAGCGAGGTGCGCATCGCCGAGCCGACGTCCGACGCGGGCCTGATGGCGATGCTCAGCGGCGTCAAGCACCTGGGCGCGACGGGCGCCGCGTATCTGGTCCAGCAGCACGGCAGCGAGGTGCTGGCGGTCGTCGACGCCGACCCGCACGCGCGCCTGCGCGAGGTGCCGGGCATCGGGCCGATCCGCATCGGCCCGGCCGTCGCGGCCTGGCGCGAGGCGCGGGCGCTGCGCGCCGTGCGCCTGTTTCTCGACAGCCACGGCGTCGCCCCCGCCGTGTCCGGCCGGGTGATCCGCGCGCTGGGCGCCGACGCGATCGACATCCTGACCATCGACCCCTACAGGCTCACCGAGCTGGAGGGCATCGGCTTTGCCACCGCCGACGCGCTGGCCCGGGCGCTGGGCGTGCCGCCCGACGATCCGCGCCGACTGGCCGCGGGCGTCATCTACGTGCTGCGCGAGGCCGAGAGCGACGGGCACTGCTTCCTGCCCCGCACCGAGCTGCGCGAGCGCGCGCTGCGGCTGCTGGGCGCCGACCCCGCGCCGGCGCTCGAACAGCTCGTGCTCAGCACCGCGATCGTCATCGAGGACGACCGCGTGGCCGACGGGCGCCTGCACCACATCGAGACGCGGCTGGGCGAGCGGATCCGGGCGCTGCTGGAGGACGACGCCGTGCACGACGTGTCCGTGCCCGAGCGCCCGACCGACGGCGCGTTCGTCCCCACCGAGATGCAGTGGCATGCGGTCCAGCGCGCGGTCAGCGGGCGCCTGTCGATCCTCACTGGAGGGCCCGGCGTGGGCAAGTGTCTGCACGGAGAGACCTTGGTCGTCGCAAACGATGAACTCGTCCCGATCTCGTCTCTTTGGGCCGACGCCGGACCCGCGACGCACGACGGCGAAGGGTGGTGGGCCACACCGATTTCGGAGATTCGCGTGCCGTCACTCAGCGCAGCTGGGCAGATGGTCACCGCGCGGGCGGAGCGCCTGTACCGTCAGCGCATCGCTGAGGTGTGCCGTGAGGTCATCCTCAGCGACGGAAGCCGCGTGATCGCGACCAAGTCGCACCGATTCCTGGGACGCGATGGTTGGACCGCCAACATCAACGTGGGCGACCGGATCTGCGTCCCGGGCCACCTGCCGGACGGCACGTCGGAGATCGACCCGCAGCTCGCCTCGCTGCTGGCGTGGCAGATCGCCGAGGGGCACGAGGCCGACAGGACCGTGCGGATCTATCAGAAGGACCACGCTGTTCTCGAGCGTGTGCGTGACGCGGCGATCGCCGTGGCCAGCCGGCATGGGTTGGACGTCGGAACCATGCGGATCGTGCAGGAACCGGACCGGTGTGCGTATCTGCGCATCAACTCAGTGGCCTACCGTCAGTTCCTCGAAGACCGCGGCTACCAGTGGGGCCGTCAAAGCCGCGACAAACGGATTCCGCGGTTCATCATGACCGCCGACCGCGTCGCTGCACGGACCTTCATTCGCGCGTTCGTCGCCGCTGAAGCGCACGTCGCGCCCGTGGGCCGGATCGAGATCAGTTCCGCCTCGCGCGATCTGTTGCAACAGCTCCAAGTGCTTCTCCGGCGATTTGGGGTGTGGATGTCGCTGCGCGCCACCCAGAAGGCGGCGACAAACGGCACGAACATCCGCCGCGAGTACTTCGAAGGGAGCATTAGCGGCCCGTCGCTCCGTGCGTACCACGACCGCATCGGGGTCGCGGATGCCGTAAAGCAGCGCGCGTTGGAATCTGCGGTCGCCAAGCCCACGAATCCCAACCAGGACACGGTCGCGGTCAGCGACCTACTCCATCGCGCAAAACAGGAAAGCGGACTCGGGCGGCGGTACTTCGGGCTGAGCTCGTCCTACTTCAGCACTGCCAAGGAGCCGTCGCGGCTCGTCGCCTGGCGCACGACGGCCAGGATCCGCGACATGGCAGACGGCACGGCCGATACGTTCCACGAGAACCGCATCGCCGCCCTGACGACACGCGCCGGACATCGCTACAAGGCGCAGACCCGAGCCGCGTTCGCTGCGATGGACCGTTGTCGGATGCAAGAGATCACGGACCAGATCGATGAACGTCTCAGGCGAGACACGTTCTTCGCTGAGGTTGTCTCCGTGCGCGATGTATTTGTCGACGACTGGGTGTATGACCTGACGGTCGAGCCGCATCACAACTTCGTCGCGGGCGGCATGCTCTGCCACAACACCGCCACGCTCCGCACACTCGTCGACGTCCTGCGCGAACGCAAGCTGCGCGCGGTGCTGTGCGCGCCGACGGGCAAGGCCGCGCGGCGGATGTCGGAGGCCACCGGCGCCGAGGCCTCGACGATCCACCGCCTGCTGGGCTGGCAGCCCGGCGAGGGCTTCGTGCACGGACCGGGCGATCCGATCCCCGGCTGCGACGTGCTGATCGTCGACGAGGCCTCGATGCTCGACGTGCGCCTGGCCGGCGTGCTGTTCGGCGCGGTCGGCCAGCGCACGCACGTCGTCCTCGTCGGGGATCCCGACCAGCTCGCGCCCGTCGGCGCCGGCCGGGTGCTCGGCGACCTGCTGGCCAGCGAGACGGTGCCGGTGACGCGGCTGACCGAGGTCTTCCGCCAGGCCGCGCGGTCGCTGATCGTGCGCACCGCCCACGCGCTCAACGAGGGCCGGCCGCCGCCGCGCGACGTGCCCGACGACGTCGTGCGCGACTTCTACTTCGTCGGCCGCAATCGGGCCAGCGAGATCTTCGACGAGGTGGTGGCGCTGGCCGCCGATCGTCTCCCCCGCCACCTGGGCCTCGATCCGCGGGCCGACGTCCAGGTGCTGGCCCCCATGCACAGGGGCCCGGTGGGGATCGACGCGTTCAACGAGGCGATGCGCGCGCGCCTGAACCCCGACGGCGAGCCGATCCCCGGGACCGGGCTGCGCATCGGCGACCGGATCGTCCAGACGCGCAACGACTACGAGCGGCTGCTGATGAACGGCGAGGTCGGCGTGCTGCTCAGCCACGAGCGCGAGTCGGGCGAGACGCTGCTGGCCACCGACGACGGCCGCGTGCTGACGATGCCCACCGGTTCGCTGGACACGCTGCGCCTGGCCCACGCGATGTCCATCCACAAGGCGCAGGGCAGCTCCGCCCCCGCCGTGGTGATCCCGCTGTTCAGCGGCCACCGGATCATGCTCACCCGCAACCTGGTCTACACCGCGCTGACCCGGGCCGAGCGGATGGCGGTGTTCGTGGGCGAGCCCGCCGCGTTGGACATGGCGCTGCGGCGCGTCGACGCGGGCCGGCGCCACACGCGGCTGGCCGAGCTCGTGCGCGACCCGGACTAGAGCTCGTTGGGGAACGCCGAGCGCGCGCGCCACAGCAGCGTGAACACCGCGATGCTGATGGCCAGCGCGACCGGATCGACGATCCCGATGCCGTCGACGCCGTGCAGCAGCAGCCAGATCACGTCGCCGATCGCCTTCAGGCCGGTGACCAGCAGCGCGAACATCAGCGCGACGAAGTTCAGGTGCAGCAGCCCCCGGCCCACGACGATGTGCACCGCGCCGCTGACGATCGTCGCGATGCCCAGGAACATCACCGCGGCCTTGGACGCGCCGGAGGCCTGGTTCGCGGTGGCCACCAGCGCGATGCCGCCGATCAGCTCCACGACCCCGAAGAGCATCGCGAACCAGGCCACGACGCGAACCGTGGCGGGAACTTGGCGGCGCATGCCGTCGACCTTACCGAACATCGATCACTACTCGGTCCCGCGTCCACGAGCCGACGAACACCCTCGCCGTCCACGAATGGATCACCTACGGCTCCGTCGCCAGCGACGGCTGATACCGCTCAGGCCGAGGAGCCAGGGCGGCGACGGGGCTCGACCGCGTCGGTGAAGCGGCGCGGGACCCGGGCGCCGTCGCCCTCCTCCCACAGCGTGATCACCACGAGCTCGGAGCCGGGCACGTCGTGGCGGCAGACGAAGACCAGCGAGCGGTCCGTGACGTCGGTGACGCGGACCGCTCCACGCTCGCCCGCCTCCACGCGCTCGGCCGCCCAGGCGCGCCCCACGCGGGCGATCACGTCGGCCTTGGCGTCCAGCGTGCCGCGCACCCGCTGGCGGTAGCGCTCGGCCGCGTGGTCGGTGACGGCGATCGTCACCCCGGGCGGGGTCACGTGTCGAACAGGAGGTGCTCCAGCCCGACGACCGGCGAGCTGGTCAGCCCGCCGACCTTGCGGACGGCCAGCAGCACGCCCGGCATGAAGGACTGGCGGTCGATCGAGTCGTGGCGGATGGTCAGCGTCTGGCCGACGTCCCCCAGGATGACCTCCTGATGGGCGACCAGGCCAGGGAGGCGGACCGAGTGGATCGGCACGTCGCCCTCCATCAGCTCGGCGGTCCGCGCCGCGGTGCCCGACGGGGCGTCGAGCTTGCCGTCGTGGTGCAGCTCGATGATCTCGGCCTTGGCCATGTGCCGGCTGGCCTCGGCGGCGAAGCGCATCATCAGCACGGCGCCGATGGCGAAGTTCGGGGCGAAGAAGACGTTGGCGGGTGGGTGGGAGCCGAGAGACCGCAACGGCTCCAGATCGAAGGACGACGTCCCGATCACGATGTGCACGCCGGCCGCGACGCAGGCCAGCGCGTTGGCGGTGGCCTGGTCGGGCTGGGTGAAGTCGACGACCACGTCGACGTCGCCGAGGATGTCGGCCAGCGCGACGCCGAGCGCGGGATCGGCCTTCCCGGCCAGCACCAGGTCGTCGGCGCCCTCGACGGCCGCGCAGACCGTCGCCCCCATGCGGCCGGCGGCGCCGGCCACACCAACCCTGATCACGCCGCGACCGCCAGCGGCTCGATCGCCGTCCGGAAGGCGTCCTCGTCGGGCCCGATGCCCGCCGCCGACAGCGTCCCGGGCGCGAACAGCTCGCGGGCCAGCCCGCGCACGTCGTCGAGCGTGACCGCGTCGATGCGCTCCAGCACCTCGTCGTCGGTCAGGATCGGCAGGTCGGCCAGCAGCGCCGAGCCGAGCCGGTTCATGCGCGCGCCCGTCGACTCCAGCGACAGGACGTAGCGACCCTTGGCGTTCTCCTTGGCCCGGGCCAACTCGGCCTCGGACGCCGGATCGTCGGCCGCGCGCTCGAGCTCGGTGGCGACGACGTCCAGCGCGGCGCGCAGGTTGTCGCCGCGCGTGCCGACGTACAGGCCGACCTGGCCCGACCCGGCATACAGCGCGGTGAACGAGTACACGGCGTAGGCCAGGCCGCGCTTCTCGCGCACCTCCTGGAACAGCCGCGAGGACGACGTGCCGCCCAGGATCGTGTCCAGCACCCGCAGCGCGAAGCGACGCGGGTCGTCGCGCGAGATGCCGCGCCCGCCCAGGCACACGTGCACCTGCTCGGTGTCCTTGCGGGTGAAGACGGTCTGGGGCGCGAACGGCCCCGGCACGGTCAGCAGCTGGCGCTCACGCGCCGCCCCATCGTCCTTCTGGCTGGACTGCACCATCTCGACGATCCGGTCGTGGTCGACGGACCCCGCCGCGGCCACGACGATCTGCCGTGGGTGGTAGTGCCGGTCATGGAACTGGGCCAGCCCGCCGCGGTCGATCGACGAGATCACCTCGGAGCGGCCGATGATCGCCCGCCCCAGCGGGTGATCGCCGAACACCGCGTGGCCGAGCACGTCGAAGACCTTGTCCTGCGGGTCGTCGTCGTACATGGCGATCTCCTCGAGCACGACCTCGCGCTCGGTCTCCAGATCCCGCAGCGCCGGCCGCCAGACCATGTCGGAGATGACCGAGAAGGCCTCTTCGAGGTGCACGTCCAGGACGCGCGAGTACACCGACGTCGACTCCTTGCCCGTGCCGGCGTTGAGCTCTGCGCCCATGCCGTCGAACAGCTCATCGATCTCGTGCGACGCCAGCGTGTCGGTCCCGCGGAAGAGCATGTGCTCCAGCAGGTGCGACAAGCCGGCCTCGCGCTCGGTCTCGAGCCCGGAGCCGGTGCCGATGTAGAACCCGAGCGCCGCGGATCGCACGGAGTCGATCGACTCCGTGACGACCCGGACACCCGAGTCCAACGTCGTGAAGCGAACCTGGCTCAGCTGCGCTCGGGATCGCGGTTGGAGCCACGGCGGGGGCGGCCCGAGCCGCGGTCGCCACGCTCGCCGCCGCGGTCGCCGCCGCCACGCGGGCCACGGTCTCCGCCTCGGCCGCCACGGTCACCGCGGTCGCCCCGGGGGCCGCCGCCGTTGCCGCCACCGCCGCCACCGGCGCCGATCGCCGCGAGCTCGTCCTTGGACTTGCCGGCGATGGCCGGGTCCTCGGACAGGCGCAGGCCGATGCGGCCGCGCTCGCGGTCGACCTCGACCACGCGGACCTTGATCTCGTCACCGCGGTTGAGGACGTCCTCGACCGTGTCGACGCGCTCACCGGGCTTGACGTTGCTGATGTGCAGCAGGCCGTCGGTGCCCTTGGTCAGCTCGACGAAGGCGCCGAAGGTGGTCGTCTTGACGACCTTGCCGGCGAACTCGTCACCGACTTCGACTTCCTTGGTCATCGCCGTCAGCCGCTCGAGCAGGGCGTTGCCCAGCTCGCCGTTGGCCGAGTAGATCAGGACCATGCCGTCGTCGTTGATGTCGATCTGCGACTCGAACTCCTCCTGGAGCCCGCGGATCGTCTCGCCGCCCTTGCCGATGATCATGCCGATCTGGCTCGGGTCCACCTGGATCTGCTGGATCCGCGGCGCGTACAGCGACAGCTCGCTGCGCGGCTGGCTGATGATCTCGGCCATCTTGCCCAGGATCGTCATGCGCGCCTCACGGGCCTGCGTGAGCGCGTCACGCAGGATGTCGAACGTGACGCCCGTGATCTTGATGTCCATCTGGAGGGCGGTGATGCCCGCCTCCGTGCCGGCGACCTTGAAGTCCATGTCGCCGAGGTGATCCTCGACGCCGGCGATGTCGGTGAGGACGATGTACTCGTCACCCTCCTTGATCAGGCCCATCGCGATGCCCGCGACCGGAGCCTTCAGCGGCACGCCCGCGTCCATCAGGGCCAGCGTCGAACCGCACACCGAGGCCATCGACGAGGAGCCGTTGGACTCCAGCGTCTCGGACACGACGCGGATCGTGTACGGGAAGTCCTCGATCGACGGGACCATCGGCACCAGGGCGCGCTCGGCGAGCGCACCGTGGCCGATGTCACGGCGCTTGGGACCGCCCAGACGGCCGGCCTCGCCCACCGAGAACGGCGGGAAGTTGTAGTGGTGCCAGTAGTACTTCTTCGTCTCCAGCCCGAGGGTGTCGAGACGCATCTCCTCCTTCAGCGTGCCCAGGGCGGCCACCGAGAGGACCTGCGTCTGGCCACGGGTGAAGAGGCCCGAGCCGTGCGTGCGCGGCAGGACGCCCGCTTCGACGGTGATCTGACGGATCTCCCGCTCGCCGCGGCCGTCGGGGCGCTTCTTGTGCACGGCGATGCGCTCGCGCACGATCTGCTTCTCGAGCTTGGCGAAGGCGGCGACGACGCGAGCGCGCTGCTCGGTGTAGCCCTCCCAGGCCGGATCGCCGGAGTGCGCCGTGATGACCTCGGCCTCGACGGCGTTGGTGGCGTTCTGGCGGTCGAGCTTGTCCTCGATCTGCGTGGCCGCGTCCAGGGCGCCGTAGTGGCTGCCCTTGATGGCCTCCAGCAGACCCTCGTCGATCGCCGGGGCGGCGAACTCGCGCTTGGGCTTGCCGGCCTTCTCGGCCAACTCGCGCTGCGCGGCGCAGAGCTTCTTGATGGCCGAATGCGCGATGTCGAGCGCGTCCAGGATCTCGGCCTCGGGCACCTCGTTGGCGCCGGCCTCGACCATCAGGATGGCCTCTTCGGAACCGGACACGATGAGGTCCAGGTCCGTGTTCTCGAGGAGGTCCTCCTCGTTGGGGTTGACGACGAAGTTGCCGTCGATCTTGCCGATGCGCACCGCGCCGACCGGGAAGGGCAGCGGGATGTCGGAGATCATCAGGGCCGCCGACGCGCCGTTCATGGCCAGGATGTCGTACGGATGCACGTGGTCGATCGACAGCGGGATCGTCACCAGCTGCGTCTCGAAACGCCAGCCCTTGGGGAAGAGCGGCCGGATCGGACGATCGATCATGCGAGCGGTCAGGGTGCCCTTCTCGCCGGAACGACCCTCACGCTTGAAGAAGGAGCCGGGGATCTTGCCCGCGGCGTACATGCGCTCCTCGACGTCCACCGTCAGCGGGAGGAAGTCCACGTCGCGGATGTTGCCCGCGGTCGCGGTGCTCAGCACCACGGTGTCGCCGGAGCTGACGACCACTGCGCCGGAGGCCTGCTTGGCCAACTTGCCGGTCTCGAACGAGATCTCGGTACCCGCGATGTCAACGGTGACACGGGTGACGGCGTCGTTACTGCTCATATGTATTACCTCTCTGTTGATCCGCGCTCGGAGGCGGATCGCGTCTTTGCTTCGTTCTCTCTAGTGCGAACCAGGACATTGTAGAGGGCCGGGTCCGGGCGTCCATCGCGGAGGAAGGTCGGCGTGGTCATCGCACCGGCCATCACCGCCTCCTTCGTCTGCGCCTGCACGTGCGCGAGCACCGCCGGATCGCGCCGATCCTGCTCGAATCGATCGAGATCCAGGCCCAGGCGTTCCGCCAGCGCCCACAGGTGCGGGTCGTCGATGCGGCCCTGGTCGGCGTAGACGGCGTCGTGGAAGGCCCAGAACGCGCCCTGGCGGTCGGCGGCCTCGGCCGCGCAGGCCAGCGCGACCGCGCGCGGATGCTTGGCGGTCAGGGCCATGTGCCGGAACACGCGCCGGCTGGGCGTCTGCGCCTCGCGCTCGGTGAGGCGCGCGTGGGCCAGCGCGCAGTACGGACACGTGAAGTCGGCGTGGACGATCACCACCTCACCGGTGGACCCGCGGACGTGGTCGTCCGTACGTACATCAAGACCCATGCGAACACACATCTTGCAGCGCGAGCAGCTGTTGCGCGGACTGACGCCGTCACAGGTGTTCCCCTTCTTCGCCGACGCCCGCAACCTCGAGGCGATCACACCGCCGCTGTTGCACTTCCGCGTCGTCACGCCTGAGCCGATCGAGATGCGCGTCGGAACGCTCATCCAGTACCGCCTGCGCCTGCACGGCATCCCGATCTCCTGGCTCACGTCGATCCAGGCCTGGGAGCCGTCGGTGCGCTTCGTCGACGTCCAGGTGCGCGGTCCGTACGCGCTCTGGCACCACACGCACACGTTCGAGGAGACCGCCGAGGGCACGCTGATGCGCGACACTGTGCGCTACGCGATCGGCTTCGGCTGGCTCGGAGAGGTGGCCCGCCGGGCGCTCGTCGAGCGCGACCTGCGAACGATCTTCGACGCGCGGGCCGAGGCCGTCCCGGCGTTGCTGGCGGGCTGAACGGCGATCACCCGCCCGACGACGGGCGAGCGGGACGCGCTACGCGTCGAGCGCTTCGATGATCAGGTTCGCGCCGGGCAGGTCGCCCGGGGACTCCGCGACGTAGGACCACTTGACGGTGCCGTCGGGACCGAAGATCACGATCGCGCGGTTCGTCATGCCGGCCGGCTCGAAGAACGTGCCGAGCTTCTTGGACGTCTCGCCCTTGGGCTCGAAGTCCGACAGCTGCGGGATGTTGACGCCGAGCTTCTCCTTGAACGCCGCCTGGGACCAGGTCGCGTCGGTCGAGACGCCGTACAGCTTGGCGTCACGCGCGGCGAACTCGTCGGCCACCTGCTCGTAGACCTGCAGCTGGTCGGTGCAGACCGGCGAGAAGGCGAACGGGTAGAACACGAGCACGGTCGTCTGCCCCTGGAGCGAGTCCTGGGTGAACGTGTCGCCCTCTTCCGTGGCGAGGGAGAATTCGGGTGCCGGTGTGCCCGGCTGGATGAGATCGCTCACCGACGGAGACCGAGCTCGCGGATGAGCTCGCGGTATCCCTCGAGGTCCTTCTTCTGCAAGTAGCCCAGCAGGCGACGCCGCTGGCCGACGAGCATGAGAAGGCCGCGGCGCGAGTGGTGGTCCTTCTTGTGCGCGCGGAGGTGCTCGGTGAGTTCGTTGATGCGGACCGTGAGCAGCGCGATCTGAACACGGGTGTTGCCCGTGTCCTCGGGGGACTCCCCGTACTTCGCGACGATCTCGGCCTTGCGTTCAGCAGTCAGGGTCATTTTCGGCCGCTTACGGTAGCAAGTGCTTCGACCACGTCCTGGCCGATCTGCTCGACGAGCGCCTCGACGCTCTCGAAACGGCGCTCGCCGCGCAGCCGCTTGAGGAAGTCGATCCGCAGTTCCTGCCCGTACAGATCGCCGCTCCAGTCGATCAGATAGGCCTCGATCAGCTCGCCCAGCCCGGTCTCGAACATCGGCCGCACGCCGATGTTCACCGCGGCCGGAATCCCGTTGGCCACGCACGCGTAGACGCCGTGCCCCGGCGTCACGAACCCCTCGGGCGGCACGAGGTTCGCGGTCGGGTAGCCGAGCGTGCGCCCGCGCTTCTCGCCGTGCCGCACCGGTCCCCGGACCTGGAAGGCCGCGCCCAGCAGCCGGTCGGCGTACTCGACCGCCCCACCCGACACCAGGCCGCGGATGTGGCTGGACGAGACGATCTCGCCGTCGACCTCGAGCATCGGCACCACGCGCGTCTCGAAGCGCGCGTCGGAGGCCAGCAGCTCCGGGTCGCCGGCCGCCTTGTGGCCGAAGCGGAAGTTCTCCCCCACGCTCACGTGGGTCGCGCCCAGCCCGGCCACCAGCACCTCGTCCACGAAGGCCTGCGCGCTGTGCTCGACCCAACTGCGGTCGAACGGCACGACCACGACCTCCTGCACGCCCATCGCGCCCAACAGCTCGGCCTTGCGCTCCAGCGTCGTCAGCAGGCGCGGCTGGGTGCCCGGCGCGATCACCGACAACGGGTGCGGGTCGAACGTCAGCACCGTGTCGTTGCCGGCGATCACCTCGCGGTGGCCGAGATGGACGCCGTCGAACGTGCCGACGGCCACGCGCCGCGCGCGCGGCTCGACGTCGGGGAGGCGGGTCACCTTCATGCGGAGCGGAAGCCTACGACGGGCTTGAGCATGCCGCCCTCTCGGGGCTCGGCGACGGCGATCGGCCCGGCCTCGTCGCGCAGCAGCACGAACCCGGTTGCCGGGTGCTCCACGGCCACGCCGTAGCCCGCCCGCCGGGCGTCGTCGCCCGCCAGCTCGACCACCGGCATGACCGCGGCCAGCGCGTCGCCCAAGGGCAGCGGACGGGCCGGATCGGCGTCCTCGATCGCGAACGGCCCGATGCGCGTGCGCCGCAGCTCCAGGCAGTACGCGTCGCCCAGGTCGGCGATCAGCGAGCGCACGTAGGTCCCGCTGGAGCACTCGATCGCGAACCCGGCGCGCTCGTCCTCGCGCCACAGCAGGTCGAAGCGGGCCACGTCGACCTCGCGCTCGGGGATCTCGACCTCGACCCCGGCCCGCGCGAGCGCGTAGGCGCGCTTGCCGTCGACGTGGACCGCCGAGTAGGCCGGCGGGCGCTGGCGCAGGCGGCCGGTCGGCAGCGGACCGTCGAGGGCGGGCACGCGCCCCGTGTGGACGAGCTCGCCCTCGATGTCACCGGTCGTCGACGTCCACCCCAGCCGGGCCACCGTCTCGTACGCCTTGCCCAGGGACATCAGGAAGCGCTGCGCCCGCGTCGCCCGGCCGACGAGCACGAGCAGCAGGCCCGTGGCGAACGGGTCCAGCGTGCCCGCGTGACCGACCTTCGGGCCCCGCCGGCCGCCCAGCTCGCGGCGCACGGCGGCGACGACGTCGTGCGAGGTGCGCCCCGCGGGCTTGTCGATCAGCAGCACGCCGTCGTCCATCGGTCCATTGTCGCCGTTGAACCGGCGACGGCCGCGCTGCGTATGGGCATCTTGAGAGGAGTGATTGTGGAGCCGTTCCGGATTCTCGCCGAAGCCCCCGACCCGCCGCTGGACGAGCTGCTGCTCGCCCTGGCCGGGGAGTTCGGTGAGATCGACGCCGACGCCGCCCTGACCCGGCTCGATCGGCTGGCCGAGCGGGTCGATCCGATGGCCGTCGGCGCGCCCGCCGAGCTGGCCGCGCTGGTCGACGTCCTGGACACCTTCAGCGAGCTGCCCGACGACGGCCGCGACCCCTCCGAGCTGATGCTCGACGTCGTGCTGCGCGAGCGGCGCGGCTCCGGGCTGCTGCTCGGCGTCGTGCGCAGCGAGGTCGCTCGCCGGGTGGGCATCGCCGTCCCGTTCGACGTCGGCTCGCCCCAGGACACCGCGCTGCTGGTGCTCGACGACCTCGTCGGCGCCTACGAGCACTGGTGCGACCTGGGTCGCGCGATCCACGCCGCGCAGTTGCGGCTCCTGCTCCCGGCGCCGCGCGCCGTCGCCGAACGTCACGAGCGGGAGGCGATGACCCTGCTGGCGCGGCTCAACTGAGCTCAGCTCAGCTGCTCGGCAACCGCCGCGCGCAGGAACGCGGCGATCTCGTCGATCGACAGCTCGGTCGAGAAGCCGGCGGCGCGGCGATGTCCGCCGCCGCCCTGGGCGCGGGCGATCGCGCTCACGTCCACGGCACCGTCGGTGGAGCGCAGCGAGGCCTTGCGGGTGGGCGGAGACGAGCTCCGCTCGCGCACGACGGCCGCGACCTTCGTGCCCTCGACGGCGCGCAGGTGGTCGACGATGCCCTCCGTGTAGCTCTCCTCCGCCTCGGTCTGGGCGAAGTCCTCGAGCGTCACGTAGGTGAAGGTCAGCGCGCCGCCGTCGAAGCGCTGCACGCGCTCCAGCGCCCGCCCGAGCAGCTCGACCTTGGCGAACGGCACGTCCTCGTACAGCCGGCGGTAGATGCGCTCGACGTCGACCCCGTGGTCGATCAGGTCGGCGGCCATCAGGTGCGCCATGCGACCGGTCGACTCGTACATGAAGCGACCGGTGTCGGTGACCAGGCCGACGTACAGCGCGGTGGCGATCTCCGTGGTCGTCTCCACCCCGAGGTCGCCGATCAGGTCCCAGATGATCTCGGCGGTGCACGAGGCGTCGTCGACGACGTGGTTGACGTTGCCGAAGCGCGTGTTGTCGTGGTGGTGGTCCACGTTGAGCACGTGCGCGCCGGCCACGTCGATCGGGCTGCGATCGGCGTTGCCGCAGTCCAGGAAGACGATCGTCCGCTCCGACACGTCCGGCGGCGGCGCGGTGACCAGGTCGTCCAGCGGGAAGAAGCGGTACTCGTAGGGCAGCGGGAAGTCGCGTTCGGCCAGGTACATGAGCGTGTCCTTGCCCATCGCCTTGAGGATCTCGTGCGTGGCGATCAGCGAGCCGAGCGCGTCGCCGTCGGGGTTCTCATGGCTGACCAGCAGGAAGCGCTCGCCGGTGCGCAGCTCGTCGAGCACCTGTTCGCGGGTGCCCACGCCCTGGACGCTCACTCGCCGACCTCACGCTTGATGATCTTCTCCAGGCGGAACGCGTTCTCGGTGATCTCGTCGAGCACGAAGTGCAGCTCGGGCGTCTTCTTCATCCGCAGCTCCGCCGAGACGCGACGCTGCAGGAAGCCGTGAGCGGACTCCAGGCCCTCGATCGACGCCTCGCGCACCTTGCGGTCGCCGAGGACGCTGACGAAGACGCGGGCATGGCGGAGATCGGGGCTGGTCTTGACATCGGTCACGGTGACGAACCCAACGCGCGGGTCCTTGAGATCTTGCGCCACGGCGTCGCTGACGACCTGGCGTACGGCCTCATCGACCCGGCGCATGCGGTCGTTGCTCATCCTATGTCCTCGACCAGCAGGCGCGCGGCTAGGACAGCTCGCGCTCGACCTGCTTGGTCTCGTAGGCCTCCAGGACGTCGCCCTCCTTGACGTCCTGGAAGTTGCGCAACACGATGCCGCACTCGAACCCGGTCTGGACCTCGCGCGCATCCTCCTGGAAGCGACGCAGGGACTCGATCTCGCCGGTGTAGACGACCGTGCCGTCGCGCACGAGGCGGCACTTGGCCCCGCGGCGCATCAGGCCCTCGGTCACGTACGAGCCGGCGATGACGCCGATGCGCGAGGCGCGGAAGGTCTGGCGGATCTCCGCCCGACCCATCGACTCCTCGACCTCCTCGGGCTCGAGCATGCCCTCCATGGCCGCGCGCAGCTCTTCGATGACGCGGTAGATGATCGAGTAGGACCGCACCTCGACACCCTCGCGCTCGGCGATCTGCGCGGCGTCGCCCACGGGGCGCACGTTGAAGCCGATCACGACCGCGTCGGACGCGGCGGCGAGCATGATGTCGGACTCGTTGATGCCACCGACACCGCGGTGGATCACCTGCGCGAAGACCTCGGTCTGCGGCAGCTTGGCGATCTCGTCCTCCAGCGCCTCCAGCGAGCCGGCCACGTCGGCCTTGACGACGAGGTTGAGCTCCTTGGAGTCGCCCTGCTTGGCGCGGGCGAAGACGTCCTCCAGCGAGACCTTGCGGCCGGAGCGGCGCGCGATCGACTCGGTCTTGAGCCGGTTGGCGTGCTCGGCGGCCAGCACGCGGGCGCGCTTGTCGCTCTCGACGACGTGGACGAAGTCCCCGGCCTCGGGGACGCCGTCGAAGCCCAGCACCTCGACCGGATCGCCGGGACGGGCCTCCTTCACGCGGTCGCCCTTGTAGTCGACCATCGCGCGGACCTTGCCCCAGTCGCCGCCCGCGACGAGCGCGTCGCCGACCTTCAGCGTGCCGCGGTCGATCAGGACGGTGACCACGGGGCCGCGGCCGGGATCGAGCTTGGACTCGATCACGTGCCCGGAGGCCTCGGCGTCCGGGTTGGCCTTGAGCTCCTGCAGGTCGGTGACGACCTGGATGGTCTCCAGCAGGTCCTCGAGGTTCTGCTTGGTCTTGGCGGAGACGTCGACGTACTCGGTCTCGCCGCCCCACTCGGCCGGCTGCAGGTCGCGGGTCGTCAGCTCGGTGCGCACCCGGGTCGGGTCCGCGCCCTCCTTGTCGATCTTGTTGACCGCGACGACGATCGGGACCCCCGCGGCACGCGCGTGGTCGATCGCCTCTTCGGTCTGCGGCTTGACGCCGTCGTCGGCGGCGACCACGAGCACGACGATGTCGGTCACGCTGGCGCCGCGGGCGCGCATGGCGGTGAACGCCTGGTGGCCCGGGGTGTCCAGGAACGTGATCGCCTTGTCGTTGTGGCGCACCTGGTAGGCGCCGATGTGCTGGGTGATGCCGCCGGCCTCGCCCGCGGTGACGGACGTGTCGCGGATGGCGTCCAGCAGCGACGTCTTGCCGTGGTCGACGTGGCCCATGATCGTGACCACGGGCGGACGCTCGACCAGATCGGCCTCGTCGTCCTCGTAGACCGGCTCGGCGTCGATGTCATCGGCGGCGTGGACGATCTCGATCTCGCGATCGAACTCGTCGGCCAGCACCTGGATGGCGTCGTCGGACAGCGTCTGCGTGAGCGTGGCCATCTCGCCGAGGAGCATCAGCTTCTTGATGACCTCGGGGACGGGCACGCCGAAGTACTCGGCGACGTCCTTGACGGTCGAGCCCGAGTTGACGCGAACCTTGTCGATCGCGCCCTGCGCCCGGACGTCGAGCGGCTGGACGGTGTCGTCGTACGTGCCGCGACGGCGGCGGCCACGCGAGCGCGGCGGACGGCGCGGGGGTCCGCCACCGGGTCCGCCGGGGCCACCCGGGCCGCCGGGACCGCGGCGTGCGGCCTGCGAGTCGATGACGACGCGACGGCGCCCGCCGGCCTGGCCGGGAGCGCGCTCGCCGGTGCGCTGGTCGTCGCGCGTCGGACGCGCGCCTGCGGCACCACCGGCACCGCCCGCGCCACCGGCGCCGCCGGCGCCCGGGGTGCGCGTGCCGGCACCCGAAGAGGCCGGCCCACCCGGACCGCGACCGCCGGGACCACCGGGGCCACGGCCGCCCGGACCACCGGGACCGCGACCGCCGGGACCACCCGGACCGCGACCGCCGGGACCACCGGGTCCCCGACCGTCAGGACGTCCGCCGGAACGCTGACCGCCCGGACCACCGGAGCGCTGGCCGCCCGGTCCGCCGGACCGCTGGCCACCCTGGCCGCCGGTGGACGCGGGGCGCTTGCGCTGCTGATCGGGCGGGAGGTCGCCGATGCGCTGAGGATGGTTGGCACCATTGGTCGGCTCGTTGGCCTTGACGACGCTCAGCGCGAGCTTCTCGTCGATGGTGGAGTTGGGTGACGGCACGCTGAAGCCCGCCTCTTGCAATTGCTTGCTGAGGTCCTTGGCGTTCAGGCCGTGCTTTTCCGCGATGTCCGCGATGCGCTTCTTTGCCATTGGCTAATCCGAGTCTAGAAGATGGTTGGGCGCGGACGTCACTCGCGCGCGAAAGGCGCGCGACAGTCCGCCGCGCCGGGCCGCGCGCTCCAGGCACGCGGCGTCAGGGTGGATCCAGGCGCCCCGTCCGCCCAGACGACGGTCGCGGTCGAAGACCGCGCGACCGTCCTCGAGGCGCGCGAGGCGGACCAGGTCGCGCTGCGGGGCGCGCTCACCGCACCCCGCGCAGCGTCTGATCGGGTTGCTCAGGAGGCCTCGGCCTCGCCCGTGGGCTCGGCGGAGTCGACGGCGGGCTCGAGCGGGTTGGTCGCGTCGCTCGCGTCGTCGGTGGCCGCCTCGGCCTCCTCCAGCTCGAGGGTCTCCTCGAACTCGGCTTCCTCTTCCTCGTCCTCGCCGGTGAGCACGGTGACGTCGTCGGTGTCGTAGTCGACGAGCGCCTGGTGGGCGGGCAGGCCGCAGTAGCGCGAGCTCGACAGGGCCGAGTTCGGGCAGCGCCGGCCGTTGGCCAGGATCGCGTGGCAGCGCCCGTCGCCGGTGTCGTCCTCGCCGCCACCGCCGCCGTGGTCCTCGGCCGCGTACTCGGTCTCTGACTTGATGTCGATGCGCCAGCCGGTCAGGCGCGCGGCCAGGCGCGCGTTCTGCCCCTCGCGACCGATGGCCAGCGACAGCTGGTCGTCGGGCACGATGACGGTCGCCTGCTTGGCCTCGTCGTCGACCAGCACCTCGCGCACGCGCGCCGGGCTGAGCGCCTTGGCCACGAAGCGGGCGGGCTCGTCGTTGTAGGGGATGATGTCGATCTTCTCGCCGCGCAGCTCGGAGACGACCATGCGCACGCGCGAGCCACGCGGGCCGACGCAGGCGCCGACCGGATCGACGCCGTCGGCATGCGAGACGACCGCGATCTTGCTGCGGTAGCCGGGCTCGCGGGCCACGTTCTCGATCTCGACCAGGCCGTCGGCGATCTCCGGGACCTCGAGCTCGAACAGCGACTTGATCAGCTCGGGGTCGCGGCGGGAGACGATGATGCTCGGCCCCTTGGTGGAGGGCGAGACCTCCTTGATGACCGCCTTGACGCGCTGGTTGTGCTCGTAGCGCTCGCCCTCGACCTGCTCGGACTTGGGCAGCAGCGCCTCGACGCGCTCGCGCAGCTGGATGAGGGTGTAGCGCGCGTCCTTCTGCTGGACGATGCCCGTGACGAGCTCGCCGACGCGGTCGCGGTACTCCTCGTACATCATGTCGCGCTCCGCCTCGCGGATGCGCTGCAGGATGACCTGCTTGGCGGTCTGCGCGGCGATGCGGCCGAAGTCGTCGGGCGTGACGTCGCGCTCGTCGATCTGGTCCTTGTACTGCTCGAACTTGACCGGGTCGATCTCCGGGTCCTCGGGCTCGCGCATCTCCCCCGTCTCGGGGTCGACGGTCGTGCCCTCGTCGATCGTCTCGACGATCAGCTGGGCCTCGAGGCGCTCGGGGATGATCAGCTCGATCACGCGGAAGTCCGCGGTCTCGGAGTCGAGCTCGACGCGCGCGTACTTCGCCGAACCCGGCTGCTTCTTGTAGGCGGCCAGGAGCGCATCCTGCAGCGCGAGCATGAGCTTCTCGGTGGAGATGCCCTTCTCGCGCGCGAGCACGCTCATGGCCTCAATGACTTCCCGGGACATGGTGGGCTACTCCTCGACGAGGTTCGAACGGAAGATGTCGTCGTAGGGAATCGCGACGACACCGCTGGCGGCGGCGATGGTCACCTCGCTGTCGGAGGCGCCGACGAGCTCACCGGTGAAGGACCGGTGGCCGTCACGGGCCTCCCGCGTGCGCACGCGAGCGCGGCGACCGAGGAAACGACGGAAGTGGGCGGGCTTGGACAGCGGGCGCTCGATGCCGGGGCTGGAGACCTCCAGCGCAAAGCGCTCACGCACGTCGGGGAGCAGGAGGGTGACCTGCTCGCAGAGCTCGAGGGTGACCCCGTCGGGGTGATCGATGAACAGGCGGACGGTCTCGCCGGAGACCTCCGCGAGCAGCACTTCGACGTCGGGGGCGGCCTCAGCGAGACGTCCCTCGATCTGCGTCTGGATCGGGTGCATGGCTTCCCTCCTTCCTCCGTCGAACTGGTCCTGGAAACAAAAAGAAGCGGGCTATCGCCCACTTCCGGTACTGCTCCGGCCCTGCGGCCGGCAACGAAAGCTGTGTGTTTGAGCGTAGCAGGGCGGGTCGGGTCGAAATCGCTGCGAGGATGGCCTGCATGAGCGCTGCCGTGATCGATGCATACCTGTCCGAGGTGGAGGCGGAGACCCGTCGCGTGGCCCCCGGCGAGTGGGGTCTGAGCGCCGCCGACGTGGCCGGCTGGCCGCTCCATGTCGGCCTGCGTCTCCACCAGGGACTCCTGCGGGCACAGGCCGAGGTCGTCGGTCCCGGCCAGGTCGACGAGCACGAGCTGCTGTTTCGCAACCGGTCGCTCGCGCTCGTCCGCTACGCCCACACGGGCGCGGGCGCGGTGTGGGTCGTCGGCGACCTCCCCCAGGCGGCGATCACGCCGGCCGAGCTCGATCGCCTGCTCGGCGTGCTCGTCGCCGCGGCCGCCGACCTGCGGCGCCTGGTCGCGAGCTAGGCGGGCGTCCGCGCGCGCCCGCGCCCGTTGTCCGATCCGACCCGGCATGCGGGCTCGAGCGGACAACGGCGCCCGCGGCGGCCGAGATCGCCTGCCGGCCGGTGCGTGCCGCGGGCGATGGGCAGCGAAGGAGCGTGGGCCGCGGCGCCGGCACGGGCGCCCGCGCGCGCCGTGCCGTTGTCCGATCCGACCCGGTATGCAGGCTCGAGCGGACAACGGCGCCCGCGGCGCGCGGACGCCCGCGCCCGTTGTCCGATCCGACCCGGTATGCGGGCTCGAGCGGACAACGGCGCCCGCGGCGGCCGCGATCGCTTGCCGGCCGGTGCGTACCGCGGGCGATGGGCAGCGAAGGAGCGTGGGCCGCGGAGCCGACACCGGCGCCCGCCCGCGCCGCGCCCGTTGTCCGATCCGACCCGCCATGCGGGCTCGAGCGGACAACGGCGGTGGCTAGGCGCGGCGGCGGGCCTGGTCGCGGTAGCGGCGGTAGTCGCCGCGCTCCGGGCGCAGCTGGGCGGCCAGCGCCAGCGGGTGGCGCGCCTCCTGGTGGCGGCCGAGCTGCTGCAGGCTGCGCCCCAGGCAGAAGAGCGCGTAGTCGTTGGTCGGCGCGCGCTCGACGACGGCCTCGAACTCGGTGGCCGCCTCGCTGTAGCGCTGCGCGTGGAACAGGGCCCGACCGAGCGCCTCGCGGATCGAGGCCTTGTCGGGCTCCAGATCGCGGGCGCGAGCGAGCGGGACGGTGGCGGCGTGATAATCGCCGCCTTCCAGCAGGGCGGTCCCGCGCTGGTACAGGTCGTAGACGTTGTCCGAAGACGCCACCGAGGTCAGTGTAGGCCGCGCGGCGGCAGAGCCCACAGGGCGCGCAGGCGACCGGTGAGCCCCAGCCCGCGGGCCAGTGACGCCCGCAGCGCGCGGCGCTGCTCGGCCGTCGGACCCGGCGCGTCCCCGGCGTAGCGGCGCCGGGCCAGCGCGCGGATGTAGGCCCGCGCACCAGGATCGCCGGCGAAGCGCTGCTCGAGCTCCAGCAGCGTCGTGTCGTTGGCCACCGGGCGGCCGGTGCGGCGCAGCGCACGCTCCAGCTCGGCCACCTCCTCGTCCTGGCCGCGCTCGCGGTCGCGCCGTCCCGACCACCAGCGCCAGGTGCGCGGCGCCGCCGCGATCGCGCCGACAACCGCCACGATCGCCACCACGATGCCCCACGGGAAGCCGCCTCCGCTGCCGCTGCCCCCGGCCGGCGCCGCCTCGCCGCCGGGGCCCAGGTCGGCGCCGCCGACGGCGCCGGTCGGCTGCGGGCCGCCGGGAACGCCGGTCGACGCGAGCGCGCCCGCGGTGCCGATCGACTGGCTGCGGGCCGGCGAGGCGCTGGGCGTCGGGTCGAACGTGACCCAGCCGATGCCGTTGAACCACACCTCCACCCACGAGTGCGCGTCGAGGTCGCGCACGACGAACTGGCCCTTGTCCGCGTCGAACTGGCCCGGCGCGAAGCCGGCGCTGATGCGCGCGGGCACGCCGGCCATGCGCAGCAACAGCGCCATCGCACCCGAGAAGTGCTGGCAGTAGCCGGCCTGGTCCTGGAACAGGAAGGCCGGGATCGGCAGCCGGTGGTCGGGGACGTCCTCGCGATAGGTGAAGCGGTCGCTGGCCAGGTAGCGCTCGACGTTGGCCACGACGTCGAACGGGGTCTTGGCGTCGGCCGACAGGCGGCGGGCCAGCTCGTGCACGCGGCCGTAGCCGGCCTGCTCGAGGATCGCGTCGACGTCGGTGGGGCCGGTGCCGCCGACGTCCCCCGGGCCGGCGTCGGCGCCGATGGCCAGGTCCGGCTGGTCGCTGCCGAACGCGCCGAAGCGCAGGTACACGCGGCCGTTGGTCGGGCTGCCGGGCGCGAGCATCGTCAGGTCCTGACCGATGTAGGCCGGGTAGTCGACCCCGGCGGCCCGCAGCTGCTTCTCGTTGGGGCGCGGCACGTAGGACTCGGCCCGGTAGGCGTTGCCCGAACCGAGGTCGCTCTCGTCGCTGGCCACCGAGAAGCCGCCGGGGCGCGTGCCCACGGGCTGGCGCGGCGAGCGCGAGATCGACAGGGTCTCGCCGGGCGCGATGAAGTCGCGCGTGGTCAGGTCGCCGATGTTCACGCGCACGTTCGTCTTCCAGTCCGGGTGCGCGTCGAGGCCGATGGCCACCGGCGGTTGGGGACCGAAGGCCCGGCCGTTGCGCCAGCCGGTGCCGTCGAACAGCTCGAGGTCCTCGGCCTTCCAGTAGGCCGCCTGGTCGTCGCTGGTCTCGATGCGGGCCAGCACCCGGCCGTCGCGCGGCCAGTCCAGCGGGCCGTAGCCGTGGCTCCAGTCGAACTGGTCGGGCTCCTCGGGCTGCAGCGCGTCGGCGATCTTCTGCACGTCGATCGCCGGGTCGTCGCGGTCCAGCACCGGCCCGGCGAGCATGCCGAAGCCCAGCGCGACCAGCAGCACGCCGACGATCGCGCCCACCCCGCCGACGCCCAGGCGCCCGGTCAGCCGCCCGGCGAGCAGGTAGAGCGCCAGCGGGATGGTCAGCGCCCCGCCGATCAGCCACGGGTGGTCGGGGCTCATCTGGATCGCGGGCACGGCGATCAGCACCAGCAGCGGGATCAGCGACCAGCCGGGACGGCGCAGGCCGGCGATCACCGCGGTCACGACGGTCAGCAGCAGCCCGCCCAGGGCGATCACCACGCGCAGCCAGTCGCCGGTGCCCTGGTAGGGCACGGTCACGCCGGGCAGCGCGTTGATGCCGGTCGACAGACCGGGCGCCAACGAGCCCCAGTCGCGCGGGTCCAGCATCCACAGCGGGACGCCGGCCACCAGCAGCGACACGCCGAGCCCGACCACCAGCGCGGCGATCGCGCACGCGGGCACGAGGAAGCGCCGGCGCGGCAGGAACCACAGCAGCGCGGCCACGCCGGTCGCGCCCACCGCGAACAGGATCGGGCGCAGATCCGAGACGCCGTCGAGCAGGCCGTACCAGCGCACCAGGCCGAGCACCAGCAGCACGCCCAGGCTGACCAGCCGCAGGATCGCCCGGGCCGTCGTGTCCTCGCGCGCGCTCGTGCCCAGGTCCCGCGGCGGCGCGTCGGGAGCGCGCGGCAGGTCGCCGACCGCCGTCAGCTCGGGGGGTGTGGCGACGGCCACTACGCGGCCTCTCGCAGGGAGGCGGCGCCGCCGAGCACGTAGCCCTCGCACTCGGCCACGCGGAAGTTGGCGCGGCGACCGGCCATCGCGCCGGGGACGATCAGGATGCGCCGCGCGGACGGCGAGGCGACGAGCAGGCGCGGCAGCCGCGCGGGCACGTTGGCGACGACCAGCAGCAGCGGACCGCGGCGGCCCGACAGCGCCGCCGGCATCGGCCCCGCGCCCGCCTCCAGCAACGCCAGGCGGACGTGGTGGGCGGCCCAGCCGTGCAGGTCGGACTCCAGGAGGATCGGGCGCCGGTCGCCGGGCAGCAGCAGCGCGACGCCCCCGCGGCGGGCCAGGTGCACGGCCAGCGACGCGGTCGCGCGCACCGCCGCGTCCAGCGCCGCCTCGCTGTCGGGCAGGCGCGCATCGAGCGCGACCATCGGCCGCGCGTCGGCCTCCGGGCGCAGCCGGCGCTCCATCAGCCCGGCGCCCCGGGCCAGCGCCGGCCAGTGGATGCGTGAGGCCGAAGCGCCCTCCTGGGCGGGGCGCAGGCCGTCGATCTCGATCTCCGCGGCGCCGTAGCCGCTGCGCCGCCCGCCGGCGCCGGTGCCGTCGCCCTCCCCGTCGCGCCCCACCGCGAGGACCGACTCGACGCGGGGCAGCACGAGCAGCGAGGTGACCGGGCCGTCAGCGCTCACGCGCGCCCGCGCGAGACCGAGCGGGTCGGCGAACAGCAGCGCGGGCGGCGGCAGGTCGCGACGGCCGCGCCGGGCGAAGCGGGCGTCGACGCGCAGCGCCACCTGGCGGCGCCAGGGCAGCGAGGGCCCGTCGCCGACCAGCTGGTCGTCCAGGCGCGCGCCCAGCAGGCCGAACACGCCGCCGCGCGCGCTGACACGCCCGTGCACGGTCTCCCCCTCCGAGACGCGCTTGGCCCCGACGCTGCGCTGCACCTGCGCGCCGCTGGCGCCCAGCGCCACCCACACCACGGCGAACAGCGCCACCCCGAGCAGCGCCGCGCCGGGGACGTAGAGCGGCTCGCAGTCGAAGATCAGCGCGATCAGGATCAGGCCGAAGCCGAGCCCGCCCAGGCGCAACGCTCCGCCCGCGTGGATCGGAGGCAGCCGCGCGCGCACCGTGCCGCTAGAGCGCCGGCGTCTGGGCCAGCGCGTCGGAGATGACGGCCTCGGTGGTCTCGCCGACCGCCTCGGGGCCCAGCAGGATGCGGTGGGCGAGCACGACCTGGGCCAGCGCCTTGACGTCGTCGGGCAGCGCGTGCTCGCGACCGGCGAGCAGCGCGTGCGCCTTGGCCGCGCGCAGCAGCATCAGGCCGGCGCGGGGCGAGGCGCCCAGCTCGACGCGCCGGTCGCTGCGGGTGCGGGCCAGCAGGTCGACGATGTACCCGCGCAGCGCCTCGGACGCGTGGATGTCCTCGACCGCGGCCTGGGCGGCGAGCACCTCGGCCGCCGTGGCCACCGGCTGCAGCCCGGCGACGCGGTCGCCGTGCTCGTGGTCGGCGAGCATCGTCATCTCCGAGGCCCGCGACGGGTAGCCGAGCGAGACGCGGACCATGAAGCGGTCGACCTGCGCCTCGGGCAGCGGATAGGTGCCCTCGAACTCGACGGGGTTCTGGGTGGCGAAGACGATGAACGGGCGCGCCAGCTCGTGCGTCGTGCGGTCCACCGACACGCGCCCCTCCTGCATGCACTCCAGCAGGCCGGACTGCGTCTTGGGCGACGCGCGGTTGATCTCGTCGACGATCACCACGTTGGCGAAGATCGCGCCCGGGCGGAAGAAGAACTCGCTCTCGGACTGGTCGAAGACGCTGGTGCCGACGAGGTCGGCGGGCAGCAGGTCGGCGGTGCCCTGCACGCGCGAGAAGCTCAGGTCCAGCGAGCGGGCCAGCGCGCGGGCCAGCGTCGTCTTGCCCACGCCCGGCAGGTCCTCGACCAGCACGTGACCCTGGGCGGCCAGCGCCACCAGCACGCCGGTCAGCACCTCGGGCTTGACCTCGACGGCCTTGCGCACGTTGGCGGCCACGCGCCGCAACGCCTCCGCGGCGTCGGCGGCCTCCCCGGGTGGATGTCGTTCGGCGGTGCTCATGCGTTCACTGGGCTGACGCCGTGGGCGTCGAATCCTTCGCCGGTGTCCCGCGCAAGGCCATCACCGTGTCCAGGATGCCAGCCGCGATCTCGGCCTTCGTGGTCATTGATACGTGCCGGTCGCCCGCATGGGTCACGATCGTCACCTCGTTGGTGGTGACGTCGAACCCGGCACCGGGGGCGGCGACGTCGTTGACGACCACCGCGTCCAGTCCCTTGCGACTCAGCTTGGCGCGCCCGTACTCGACGGCGCCCGCCCCCGTCTCGGCGGCAAAGCCGATCAGCGTCTGCCCCTCGCGGCGGCGCGCGGCCAGCCCGCTGAGCACGTCGGGCGTGCGCTCCATGGCCACCGACAGCGCGTCGCCGACCTGGTCCTTCTTGAGCTTGTGGTCGGCCGCGGCGACGGGCCGGAAGTCGGCCACGGCGGCGGCCATCAGCAGCACGTCGCAGTCGGCGAAGTGCGCCTCGCAGGCGGCTTGCAGCTGGGCGGCGGTCTCGACGTCGACGACCTGCAGGCGCGGCGAGCGTGGCAGCGCGACGTTGGCGGCGACGACGGTCACCCGCGCGCCACGGGCGGCGGCCGCCTCGGCCAGCGCGAAGCCCATCCGCCCCGACGAGCGGTTCCCGACGTAGCGGACGGCGTCGATCGGCTCGCGCGTCCCGCCGGCGGAGACGAGCACCCGCAGGCCTTCCATCGGGCCGCCGGCGGCGGCGGGCAGCACCGCCTCGACGGCGGCCAGGATGTCGGGCGGCTCGGGCAGGCGCCCGGCGCCCGCCTCGCCCTTGGAGGCCAGGCGGCCGACGCCGGGCTCCAGGACGGTGATCCCGCGCTCGCGCAGCGTGGCCACGTTGGCGACGGTCGCCGCGTTGGCCCACATCGCGTCGTTCATGGCGGGCGCCACGACGAGCGGACAGCGGGCGGCCAGCGCGGCGCTGGTCAGGAGGTTGTCGGCCAGCCCGTGGGCCAGCTTGGCGATCGTGTTGGCCGTGGCCGGCGCGATCACGAACGCGTCGGCGTTGCGCACGAGCTCCAGATGCGAGAGCGGGTCGTGCTGCGGCGGCTCCTGATCGGGGAACGCGCCGCGCGCGGGGTCGCGCTCGAACTCGTCGGTCAGGACCGGGGCGCCGGTCAGCGCCGCGAACGAGGCGGCTCCGACGAAGCGCTGGCTGTCGGGCGTCTGCACGACGCGGACGGCGTGGCCGTCCGCCGTGGCCAGGCGCACGAGCTCGAGCGCCTTGTATCCCGCAATCCCTGCGCTGACCCCCAACAGGATCCTGGCCACCGCGCGCCCTCCCGCGTCGGTCCGGCGAACGAACCGGCTAGCGGTACGAGTACTTGATCTTGCCCCCGGCGACCTCTTCGAGAGCGATCGTCAGGTAGTTCTTGCTGGCCGTATCGACCATCGGCGGCGGGAACTCGTCGAAGGTTCCCTCGCCAAGGTTGTGGTAGTACGAGTTGATCTGGCGCGCGCGCTTGGCGGCGACGATCACCGAGGCGTAGTTCGAGTCGACGTTCTCGAGCAGACGGTCGATGCGAGGGTTGATCATTCCCTCAGGGTACCCATCACGCCGCCAGTTCCTGGCGAACGATGGCCTCCAGCTGCGCCAGCGCCTCCTCCAGGCGGTCGTTGACCACGACGTGCTTGAACTCGTCGCGCGCGTCGAGCTCGTGCTCGGCGACGGCCAGGCGGCGCTCGATGTCCTCGGCGTTGTCGGTCCCGCGGCCGACCAGGCGCAGCCGCAGCGTCTCCGGCGAGGGCGGCGCGATGAAGATCTGCACCGCCTCGGGAACGGTCTGGCGGACCTGCCGCGCGCCCTGCAGCTCGATCTCCAGCACGACCGGATGACCGGCCCGCGTGCGCTGCTCGAGCTCCTCGCGCAGCGTCCCGTAGCGCCGGCCCGAGTACTCGGCCCACTCGACGAAGTCGCCGGCCTCCACGCGCGCGACGAAGTCCTCGTCGGACAGGAAGTGGTAGTCGACGCCCTGCGTCTCACCGGGCCGCGGCCGGCGCGTCGTGGCGCTGATCGACAGCTCCAGCGCGGGCACCCGTTCCAGCAGCGCGCGGATCAGCGTGCCCTTGCCCACGCCCGACGGGCCGGTGATGACGAAGACGGCGCTCAGGGGGCTGCGCCCCAGCTAGCGGCGGAGCATGCCGACGAGCTCGGCGCGCTGGCGCTCCGAGAGGCCGCCGATGGTCTTCGACGGCGAGATGCGGCACTGCTGGAGGATCTTGTTGACCTTCACGCGCCCGTACTTCGGGACGGCGAGGAGCATGTCGAAGACCTTCGCCGTCTCGACCCAGTCGGGCGGCTCGGTCAGCAGTGAGTGAATCGACGTGCGGCCGGCGCGCAGGTCGCGCTTGAGCTGCGCCCGCCGGGTGCGGATCTCGTTGGCCCGCTGCAGGGCCTCCATCCGCTGGACGAGGGAACGCTCCGGGGCCGCCGAGGTCTTTGAGGCGGTGTTCGAGGGGGACGGCGGCATGGGCGGCGAGTCTACATACGGCGCGCGCCCGATCAAGCCAAGGTGGCCAAATCCGACTAGACCTCAACCTTAGGTCGATGCCTGTGGAGGTTGGTTGACCCTCGATTCGCCGATTTGCAGGCGTTTTGGGCAGCAAAATGGGACACTTTCCGGCGCATGGTCTACCGCCGCATTCTGCGCCCGTTGCTGTTTCGCCTGCCGGCAGAACGGGCCCATCATCTGGGCGCGCTCGCGATGCGACTGCTGGCGGTTCGGGGACCCGTATCCGCGCTCCTGGGCGCCCGTCTGCGTCCGGACGATCCGGCTCTGCGCACGCGGGCGCTGGGCGCCGAGCTGCCGTCGCCGATCGGGCTCGCCGCGGGCTTCGACAAGGACGCGCGGCTGTTCGCCGGCGCGCTCGCGGTCGGCTTCGGCTTCGTCGAGGTCGGCACCGTGACGGCGCACCCGCAGCCGGGCAACGACCCGCCCCGCCTGGCCCGCCTCCCCCACGACCGCGCGCTGCTCAACCGGTTCGGCTTCAACAACGCCGGGGCGGACGCGGCCGCCCTGCGGTTGGGCCGGCGCGACCGCAGCGCCGGGTTCGTCGGTGCCAACGTCGGCAAGTCGAAGGTCGCGCTGCTGGAGGACGCGCCCGCCGACTACCGCGCGTCGACCCGCGCGGTGGCACCGGTCAGCGACTTCCTCGTCGTCAACGTCAGCTCGCCCAACACGGTCGGGCTGCGGTCGCTGCAGGATCCGGCGGCGCTGCGCCCGATCCTCGAGGCGGTCCTGTCCGAGGCCGCCGGCCGCCCGGTGCTGCTGAAGGTCGCCCCCGACCTGACCGACGACGAGCTCGACGCGCTGGCCGACCTGGCCGTCGAGCTCGAGCTGGCGGGCATGATCGCCACCAACACGACGATCGACCGCGCGGTGCTGGGCGATCCGGCGGCCGCCGAGGCGGCGTTCGCGGGCGGCGGGATCTCGGGCGCGCCGCTGAAGGCCCGCGCATTGGCGGTGCTCGAGCGGCTGCACGCCCGTACGCAGGGACGGCTGCTGCTCGTGGCCGCGGGCGGCATCGAGACCGCCGAGGATGCCTGGGAGCGCGTGCGGGCCGGGGCGACGCTCGTCGAGGTCTACACGGCCTTCGTCTACGAGGGGCCGCTGTTCGCGGCCGCGCTCGGGCGCGACCTCGCCGCCCTGGCCCGCGCGCAGGGCTACGCGCGCGTCCAGGACGCCGTGGGATCGGGTGCGCCGATCAGCGGACGGTGAAGTCCGCGTACATCCCGCCCTTGTAGTGGCCGGGCAGGTTGCAGATCAGGGCGTAGTGCCCCTTCTTCAGGTTCAGCGTGAGCTTCTTCGTGTCGCCCTGGCCGAGGTCCTCGACCTCGCCGACCGCGCCCTTCTCGCTGGCCTGCGCGCCGTCCATGGGCAGATCGGACGCCTTGCGGGACGTCTTGATGACGACGAGCTCGTGCTCCATCGCGTCGCTGTTGCGCACGACGAACGTGGTCTTGCCCGCGGTGGTGCTCGTCTTGGCCGGCTTGATCTTGAAGTCGGCGATCGAGACGTTGACGGTGCCGGTCGCGTTGGCCGCCGCGGGCAGCAGGAGCGCCGCCGCGCAGACCAGCATCGCGATCGCGTACAGCAGACGTCGCATGGGATACCTCCGGGAGGTCGGGGGAAACAGGTCCACCCCGACGGACGCCTGCCGCGGGCGATCCTTCCCGGGAAGGATCGGCGCGCTCCGGCGTCCTACCGGATGACAGTGCAACCCCACCATCGGGAGGAATCACCACTCATGCGTCGCGCGATCGCGCTCGGCCTGACCACACTCTGCATCGGCGGTGTTGCCGCGGTGCCCGCCTCCGCGGCCACCAATGCGCAGGCCAAGGCCGCCGCCGTCAAGGCGGTCGGCGGAGGCCGCGCCACCAGCGTGGAGCACCGGTCCAACGGCCGCGGCTGGGAGGTCCACGTCGTGCGCTCCGGGCGCACCTACGAGGTCAAGCTGACCAACGCGCTCAGCGTCACCAAGGTCGAGCGCACCGACGGCGCCAACCACGACGCCGGTGACGACCACGGCAGCGGCGGTCACGGCTCAGACGACTAACCGCCCCGCCGACCGTCCGTGGATCTCCTGGAGTGAGCGGACCTCGGCCTCGCCATTGCGGGCCGCGCCGATCGCGCGGGCCGCGGCGAGGCCGCCGGCCAGCGTCGTGATGCACGGGATCCCGCGGGCCACGGCGGCCCGGCGGATCTCCCAGCCGTCCGAGCGGGCGCCCGATCCGGTCGGGGTGTTGATGACCAGGTCGACCTCGCCGGCCACGATTCGGTCGACGACGTGCGGGGAGCCCTCGCCGATCTTGTTGACCGCCTCGGCGCGCACGCCGTAGGGGCGCAGCGCCTGCGCGGTGCCGCGCGTGGCCAGCACGTGGAACCCGAGATCGGACAGGATCACGCCGATCGCCGCGGCGGTCTGCTTGTCGGTGTCGGTCACCGACAGGAACACGGTGCCCCGCTGCGGGAGCGCGGCGCCGGCCGCGGCCTGGGCCTTGGCGAAGGCGGCCGGGAAGTCGCCGGCGATGCCCATCACCTCGCCGGTCGAGCGCATCTCCGGCCCCAGCAGCGCGTCGGCGCCGCTGAACCGGTTGAAGGGCAGGACCGCCTCCTTGACCGACACGTGGTCGCCGCGCATCGGATCGTCGGGCAGCTCGAGGTCCTCGATCCGCTCCCCGAGCATGATCCGGCAGGCCATCTTGGCCAGCGGGATGCCGATCGCCTTGGAGACGAACGGCACCGTCCGCGACGCGCGCGGGTTGGCCTCGATCACGTAGACCTGGCCGGCCATCACGGCGAACTGGATGTTGATCAGGCCGACGACGCCGAGCTCGAGCGCGATGCCCTCGGTCTGGCGGCGGATCTCGTCGAGCTCGTCGTCGCCCAGCGAGTGCGGCGGCAGCGAGCAGGCCGAGTCGCCGGAGTGGATCCCGGCCTCCTCGACGTGCTGCATGATCCCGCCGACCCACACGGTCTCGCCGTCGCACAGCGCGTCGACGTCGACCTCGATCGCGTTCTCCAGGAAGCGGTCCAGGAAGATCTCGCCCTGCGGCTTGGTCCGCTCGAAGTAGCCCGACAGCCCGTCGAGCGAGTAGACGATCTCCATGGCCCGCCCGCCCAGCACGTAGGACGGGCGCACGAGCAGCGGGAAGCCGACGCCGGGCGCCTCGGTCAGCGCCTCGTCGGCCGAGTGGGCCGTCGCGTAGGGCGGCGCCTGGAAGCCCAGCTTGGCCAGCAGCTCGCCGAAGCGCCCGCGGTCCTCGGCCCGGTCGATGGCCTCGACGCTGGTGCCGAGCAGCGGCACGCCGGCCTCCTGCAGCCCGGCGGCCAGCCGCAGCGGCGTCTGCCCGCCGAACTGCACGATCACGCCCTCGGGCTGCTCGATGGCCACCACGCCGAGCACGTCCTCGAGCGTCAGCGGCTCGAAGTACAGGCGGTCGGAGGTGTCGTAGTCGGTGGAGACCGTCTCCGGGTTGCAGTTGACCATCACCGCGTCGCGATCGGCCTCGCGCACGGTCATGGCCGCGTGCACGCAGCAGTAGTCGAACTCGATGCCCTGGCCGATGCGGTTGGGGCCCGAGCCGAGGATCATCACCGACGGCCGGTCGCCGCGGACGACCTCGTCGTCGGCGCGCCGCTCCCAGCCCGAGTAGAAGTACGGCGTCTCGGCGGCGAACTCGGCCGCGCAGGTGTCGACCGCCTTGTAGGTGCGCTCCCCCGCGAAGACCGCGTCGGGATCGCGGGCCGGCTGCTCCAGCTCGCGCAGGAACCACTTGTCGATGCCGGTGCGCGCGTGCAGCTCCTCGATCGAGGCGCCGCGGCGCAGCGCCTCCAGCAGCACGTCGTAGCGGTCGGCCCGCGGCTTCTCCAGCCGCTCCAGCAGCTCGTCCAGCGGCCCGCTGACGTCGGGCAGCGTGTCCAGCTCGCGCGAGCGCATCGCCTTCAGGAACGACTGCCCGAAGGTGCGCCCGATCGACATCGCCTCGCCCACGGACTTCATGTGGGTGGTCAGCTCGTCGTCGACGCCGGCGAACTTCTCGAAGGCGAACCGCGGCCACTTGACGACGACGTAGTCGATCGTCGGCTCGAAGGCCGCCGGGGTCAGCCGCGTGATGTCGTTGTCGATCTCCTCCAGCGCGTAGCCGACGGCCAGGCGGGCGGCGATCTTGGCGATCGGGAAGCCCGTCGCCTTGGAGGCCAGCGCCGAGGACCGCGACACGCGCGGGTTCATCTCGATGACCAGGATCTCCTCGGTCGCGGGGTTGACCGCGAACTGCACGTTGGAGCCGCCGGTCTCCACGCCGACCGCGCGGATGACCGTGAAGGCCTGGTCGCGCAGCTGCTGGTAGAGGTGGTCGGTGAGCGTCTGCTGCGGCGCCACGGTGACCGAGTCGCCCGTGTGCACGCCCATCGGATCGATGTTCTCGATCGACGCGATGATCACGCAGTTGTCGTTGTGATCGCGCATCACCTCCAGCTCGAACTCGCCCCAGCCGATCACCGACTGGTCGATGAGGATCTGGCCGATCGGCGAGGCGGAGATGCCGCGCGCGGCGATCGTCTCCAGCTCGGCGCGGTCGTGGGCCACGCCGCCGCCCTGGCCGCCCAGCGTGAAGGCCGGGCGCACGATCACCGGATAGCCGGTGTCGTCGGCGAAGCGCGTGGCCTCCTCGACCTGGTGGGCGATCGCGCTGGCCGGCATGCGCAGTCCCGCCTCGGCCATCGTCTGGGCGAACAGCTCGCGGTCCTCCGCGCGCCCGATCGCGTCGTAGTTGGCCCCGATCAGCTCGACGCCGTAGCGCTCCAGCGTGCCGTCCTCGTGCAGCGTGCGGGCCAGGTTCAGCGCGGTCTGGCCGCCGAGCGTGGGCAGCAGCGCGTCCGGGCGCTCCTTGGCGATGATCTGGGCCACCGGACCGGGCAGGAGCGGCTCGACGTAGGTGGCCGTCGCGAACTCCGGGTCGGTCATGATCGTGGCCGGGTTGGAGTTGCACAGGACGACCTCGTAGCCCTCCTCCAGCAGCACCTTGCAGGCCTGCACGCCGGAGTAGTCGAACTCGGCCGCCTGCCCGATGACGATCGGGCCCGAGCCGAGGACCAGGATCTTCTGAATGTCGTCACGCCGCGGCACGGATCTGCTCCAGGAATCGATCGAAGAGGTACAGCGAGTCGTGCGGACCCGGTCCTGCCTCGGGGTGGTACTGCACGGTGCCGCCGTCGACGTCGAGCAGCGTGAGCCCCTCGACGGTGCGGTCATAGAGGTTGATGTGCGACAGCTGGGCGGCGCCGAAGTCCGTCTCCCAGCGCACCGGCGCATCGGTGTCGAGGTGCTGCTCGCCGTTGGGCCCGAGCACCGCGAAGCCGTGGTTCTGCGAGGTGATCTCCACGGTGCCGGTCTCCAGGTCCTTGACCGGATGGTTGGCGCCGCGGTGGCCGAACGGGAGCTTGAACGTCTCCAGCCCGACCGCTCGACAGAGCAGCTGGTGGCCCAGGCAGATGCCGAACGTCGGCTTGGTGCCGACCAGCTCGCGCAGCGTGTCGACCACGTAGCCCAGCGCCGCCGGGTCGCCCGGGCCGTTGGCCAGGAAGTAGGCGTCGCCGTCGCGGGCGGCCAGGTCGGCCGCGGTCGCCGTGCACGGGTGCAGCTCCACCCGCGCGCCGCGGGCCAGCAGGTTGCGCACGATCGAGCCCTTGATGCCGGTGTCGATGGCCACGATCCGCGGGCCGTCGTTGTCCTCGCCCAGCAGGACCGCCTCGGCCGGCGTGACCTCGCGGGCCAGGTCCAGGCCGCTCATCGGCTCCTCGGCCTGGACGTGCTCCATGGCGATGTCCTCGTCCAGGTTGGACGGGAAGATCCCGCCGCGCATCGAGCCGCGCTGGCGCAGGTAGCGGACCAGCGCGCGGGTGTCGACGCCGGTCAGCGCCGGGATCCGCTCGCGCTCCAGCCAGTCCAGCCAGCCGCCCTCGGCGCCCGGCGCGTCGGCGTGGTTGACCGCCGCGCGCATGACCACGCCGCGCGCGTGGATCGCGTCGGACTCCATGGCCCGCCGGCTGACCCCGTAGTTGCCGATGTGCGGGTAGGTGAAGACGATGATCTGTCGGCGGAACGAGGGGTCGGTGACCGACTCCTGGTAGCCCGACATGCCGGTGGTGAAGACGACCTCGCCGGTCACCCAGCCGTCGGCGCCGGCCGGATCGCCGTCGAACCTGGTCCCGTCTTCGAGCAGGAGGTAGCTCATTCGACCACCCGAAGACGCGGCGAGGCGGGTCCTGCCGTAGCGTGGGCGGTGCCCGCGCTCAGCGCGAACGAGCGCTCCCGGAAGGCCACCGCGCCGGCGGCGACGGTCAGCAGGACGCGCCCGTGCAGCTCGCGTCCGGCGAAGCAGCAGTTCTCCGAGCGCGACTCGTAGCCGGACTCGCCCACCTGCCACTTGACGTTCAGGTCGACCAGGCAGACGTTGGCCGGCGAGCCGACCGCGATCTCCGGCGCGGGCAGGCCCATCAGCCGCGCTCCGGCGGTCAGGCGCTCGATGACCAGGTCCAGCGACAGCACACCGGGCTGCACCAGGCCGGTGTAGACCGCGGCGAACGAGGTCTCCAGGCCGGTCGTGCCCATCGGCGCCTCCTCGAAGGGCACGTCCTTCTCGTAGGCGGCGTGCGGCGCGTGATCGGTGGCGATGCACTCGATCGTGCCGTCGCGCAGGCCGGCGATGATCGCCTCCCGGTCGCGCTCGGTGCGCAGCGGCGGGTTCATCTTCATGCGCGTGTCCAGCGACAGCACCTCCTCGTGCGTGAGCAGCAGGTGGTGCGGCGAGGCCTCGCCGCTGACCGGCGCGCCGGCCGCCTTGGCCGCGCGCAGGGCGTCGACCGACTGCCAGGCGCTGAGGTGCTGGAAGTGCGTGCGGGCGCCCTCGTCCAGGGCCAGCGCCGCGTCGCGGGCGACCATCGTCGACTCGCCCACCGACGGGTAGCCGGCCAGGCCCAGGCGCGCGGAGATCTCGCCCTCGTGCATCACGCCGCCGGCGCTCAGCGTCGGGTCCTCCTCGTGCAGGGCGATCACGCCGCCGCACAGCTTCTGGTAGCGCATGGCCTTGCGCAGCATCCCCGCCGAGGTGACGGGCTTGCCGTCGTCGGTGAAGCCGATCGCGCCCTCGTTGCGCAGGTCGGCCATCTCGGTCAGCGTCTCGCCCTTGAGGCCCAGCGTGATCGCGGGCATGAAGCCGACGGGCACGCGGGCGTCCTGCTGGGCGGCGTCGCGCAGCGCGCTGAGCAGCGGCGCGGAGTCGAGCACCGGATCGGTGTTGGGCATGGCGATCACGCCGCAGAAGCCGCCGGCCGCCGCCGCGCGGGTGCCGGTCTCGATGTGCTCCTTGTGCTCGTGCCCGGGCGTGCGCAGATGCACGTGTGGGTCGAAGAAGGCCGGGAACAGGTGGCGGCCGCGGCCGTCGACGATCTCGGCGCCCTCGGGCACGACGGCGTACCCGGTCTCGGCGATCTCGGCGATCTCGCCGTCGCGGACGACGACGTCGTGGATGCCGTCCAGGCCGGTGTTGGGATCGAGCACGTGGGCGCCGCGGACGACCAGCAGGGCGTCGGGGGCGGGCGCGCGGACGAGCTGCGGGACAGAGGTCATGCGAGCACCGGGTCGTTGGGGGTGGACGTGGCGGAACGCGCGCCGGCCAGCAGCTCGTAGAGCACGGCCATGCGCACGACGACGCCGGCCTCGACCTGGGCGGTGATGACCGCCTGGGGTGAGTCGACGACGTCGCCGGACAGCTCGACGCCGCGGTTGACCGGGCCGGGGTGCATCAGCACCTGGCGCGGTCCGAGCCGGCGGTTGTCGATCTGGTAGGTGGCGATGTACTCGCGCAGCGACGGGATGTAGGCGTCCTTCATGCGCTCGTTCTGCATGCGCAGGGCGTAGACGACGTCGGCCTCGCGCAGCTCGTCCAGCGTGAAGCGCACGTCGCAGCCCAGCGCCTCGATGTCGCGCGGGATCAGCGTCGGCGGGCCGCACACGGTCACCTGCGCGCCCATCTTCGTGAAGGCCAGGATGTCGGAGCGGGCCACCCGCGAGTGCAGGATGTCGCCGACGATCCAGATGCGCTTGCCCTCGAGCGTCCCCAGGCGGCGCTGGATGGTGAACACGTCCAGCAGCGCCTGGGTCGGGTGCTCGTGCTTGCCGTCGCCGGCGTTGATGACCGCGGCCGGCGTCCAGCGGGCGACCATGTTCGCCGCGCCCGCGTGCGGGTGGCGGATGACGATCGCCGCCGGGTCGTAGGCGCTGAGCGTCTGGACGGTGTCCTTCAGCGACTCGCCCTTCTCGACGCTGGAGCCGCTGGCGGTGAAGTTCGTGACGTCGGCGCTGAGCGTCTTGGCGGCGATCTCGAAGCTCGAGCGGGTGCGCGTGGAGTTCTCGTAGAAGAGGTTCAGCACGCGCCGGCCGCGGAGCGTGGGCAGCTTCTTGATCTCGCGTCCGGAGGCTTCGGCGAAGGACGCCGCGCGGGCGCAGATGCGCTCGATGTCGTCGCGATCGAGGTCCTCGATCGATAGCAGGTGGCGCGGCATCAGACGACGGCCTCCTCGAACTGCGTGATGGTCACTTCGTCGACGTCGTCGAGCTCCTGGACGCGGACGTTGACGCGCTCGTTGCGCGCGGTGGGCAGGTTCTTGCCCACGTAGTCGGGGCGGATCGGGAGCTCGCGGTGGCCGCGGTCGGCCACCACGGCGAGCTGGACGCGCGCCGGGCGGCCGTAGTCGAACAGCGCCTCGATGGCCGCGCGCACGGTGCGCCCGGTGTAGAGGACGTCGTCGACGATCACCACCGTGCGCCCGTCCAGGTCGAAGTCCAGGTGCGACGCGTGCACCTCGGGCTCGACCGTGCGGGTGCCGACGTCGTCGCGGTAGAAGGAGATGTCGACGTCGCCCAGCGGGACGTCGGCCTCCAGCAGGTCGTCGACCAGGCGCTTCAGGCGGGCGGCCAGAAAGGCGCCGCGCCGGTGGATGCCGACCAGCGCCAGCTCGTCTGGATCGGCGTTCTTCTCCACGATCTCGTGCGCGATCCGCACGAGCGTCCGCCGCATGTCGTCGCGGTCGAGGACGATCTTCTCTTCCATCTGTCTCCGCACCTTCCTGGCCTCACGGGACCGGGTTAAAGGAACGCGTCGCAGACTAACAGCGGGTCAGGCGTCTCCCCCGGCCAGGCGCTGCTCGGTGCGCTTGCACCAGTCGATCACGAAGCCGTTCCAGCCCTCGCCGAAGTCGCGCACGATCGGCGCCCAGCCGCCGGAGCGCTCGGCCTGCGGCTTGACCGCCCGCAGCGCCGCCTCCTTGGTCTCGTGCGCCTCGCGCATGCGGCGCACGACCTGCAGCGCCTCGGCGTCGTCGAGGTCGTCGGCGAAGAACAGGCGCAGCATGCCCTCGTGGCGCAGCTCGTAGAGCGGGACCTGGTCGGCGATCAGCCAGTCGTGCAGCGCGCCGCGGCCGGCGTCGGTCAGCGCGTAGGTGGTGCGCCGCCCGTCGCGCGTGGCGTCGATCAGGCCGGCCTCGGTCAGGCGCTTGAGCTCGGGATAGATCGCGCTGACCGACGCGTTCCAGAAGAAGCGCACGGACCGGTCGATCGAGGCCTTGATCTGGTAGCCGGTCATGTGGCCGCGGGCCAGCATGCCGAGCAGCACGACCTGGGTCTGGTTGAGCTCCATCGCCTCTCAGAGTACAGCTCGTATTTCAGTCTGTAATACTCCCTGGCATGGCGCACCGCTGGAAGGTCCTGATCGTCACCGCCGCCGCCGTGTTCATGAGCTTCCTGGACGCGACGATCGTCAACATCGCGTTCCCGGACATCCGCACGTCGTTCCCCGACGACTCGCTGGCCTCCCTGTCCTGGGTGCTCAACGGCTACAACGTCGTCTTCGCCGCGCTGCTGGTGCCCGCCGGGCGGATCGCCGACATCTTCGGCCGCCGTCGCGTCTTCCTGTGGTCGCTGGCCGGGTTCGCCGCCGCCTCGGCGCTGTGCGCGGCCGCACCGTCGGGCGAGGCGCTGATCGCCGCGCGCGTGCTGCAGGCGGTGGCCGGCGCCGGCCTCGTCCCCTCCTCCCTGGCTCTCCTGCTCCCCGAGTTCCCGATCGCCCAGCGGGCCACCGCCACGGCAATCTGGGGCGCGACCGGCGCGGTGGCCGCCGCCACCGGACCGTCGCTGGGCGGGATCCTCGTCGACCTGGCCGGCTGGGAGTGGGTCTTCCTGGTCAACGTGCCGGTGGCGATCGTGGCCATCTTCTTCGGGCGGCGCCTGCTGGTCGAGTCGCGCGATCCCGCCGCCACGCGCCTGCCCGACCTGGTCGGCTCGGCCCTGCTGGTCGTCGGCATCGGCGCGCTGGCGCTCGCGCTGGTCAAGGGCAACGACTGGGGCTGGAGCTCGATCCAGGTGGCCGGCACGTTCGCCGGCGCCGCGCTGGCGCTGGTCGCGTTCGTGATCCGCTCGGCGCGCCACCCGTCGCCGGTGGTCGAGCTCGGGCTGTTCCGCGTGCGCTCGTTCGCGGTGGCCAACGCCTCGCAGTTCCTCTACGCCGCCGCGTTCTACGCCGTCCTGCTGTGCAACATCCTCTTCCTGACCGGCGTGTGGCACTACAGCGTGCTGAAGGCGGGCTTCGCGGTGACCCCGGGACCGATCATGGCCGCGCTGGTGGCGCCGCTGGCCGGCATCGCCTGCGACCGCTACGGCCAGCGCGTCGTCGCCGTGCCCGGTATGACGCTGTTCGCCGCCGGCGTGGCGCTGCTCGCGCTGCGCACCGACGCGACGCCGCACTACCTGTCCGAGCTGTTCCCGGCGATGGTGCTGACCGGCATCGGCGTGGGCATGACGTTCGCGGCGCTGGGCAGCGCGGCGGTGGCCGAGCTGCCGCCCGCGCGCTTCGCCACGGGCTCGGCGGTCATGAGCTGCACCCGCCAGGTCGGCGCGGTGCTGGGCATCGCCACGTTGGTGGCCATCATCGGGGTGCCCGATCCGACCGATCCGCTGGGGCCGTTCCAGGAGGCCTGGTGGCTGATGGCCGGCGCCTCGCTGGCCGCCGCGCTGATCGCCGTCGGTCTCGGGCGCGTGCGCGCGCGAGACCCGCAAGCGGTGCCGGTCGCCGTCGTCGACTAACCGACGTCGATGGTGACCGTGCTGCCCACGGGCAGCTCGGTGTCCGCCGCCGGGTCCTGGGTCTGCACGGCGTCGCCGCCGCTGGGTCCGAAGAAGCCGCCGCCGGTCACGTCGGCGTTGTAGCCGGCGTCGCGCAGCGCCGCGTCGGCGTCGTTGACCGTCAGGCCGACGACGTTGGGGACCTTCGGCTTGACGACGATCGTGCGCGTGCGCACGATCGTGTGGGTGCGGGTGCTGGTGCGCACGTCGTCATGGACGACCCCGCGGGCCACGACGAGCACGACCACGCCGAGCAGGAACCCGGCCGCGCCCGCGATGCCGATCGTCAGCCAGCCGGGCGCCCAGTGCGGAGGACCGGGGGTCACGACGGCGCCGCCTCGACCGGCGCCGCCGCCGCCGGGCGGCCGCTGGTCCAGTGCTCCAGCTCGGGGTCGCCCTTCTCGGGCAGCGGGACGTCGATCGCGTCGAAGTCACGCGGGACCTCGGTGGCCGGGTGGATCGCCCGGGCCTCCTCGAGCAGCTCGCGGCCGGCGTAGCGCGTGGACAGGTGCGTGAGCGCGAGCAGGCGCACCTCGGCGTCGCGGGCCAGCGTGGCCGCCTCGGCCGCGGTCGAGTGACCGGTCTGACGGGCGCGGTCGCCGTCCTCGGAGGTGAACGTCGACTCGTGCACGAGCACGTCGGCGCGATGGGCGGCGATGGCCACCGCCTCGCACGGGCGGGTGTCACCGGAGAAGACGATCTTGCGCGCGGCGCGGGCCGGGCCGATGACCTGCTCGGGGCGGACGCCGTTGACCGTCTCGCCCCGCTGCAGGCGCCCGAAGTCGGGGCCGAACGCGACGCCCAGCGACTGGGCCAGCTCGGCGTCGAAGCGCCCCGGCCGCTCGTCCTCGACGAACGCATACCCGTAGGCGGTGCCGCGGTGGCGCACCGGGATCGCGGTGATCGTCAGGTCGTCGCGCCGGACCGACTGCATCGGCTCCAGCTCGAGGATCTCCACCACGTAGTTCTTCGTACCCCAGATGCCGCGGAGCGCCTCCAGCAGCTGGCGGGTGCCGGGCGGGCCGTGCACGGTCAGCGGCCGGTCGCGGTCGCGCAGGTCGAACGACTTCAGCATCCCGGGCAGCCCGAGCCAGTGGTCGGTGTGCAGATGCGTGAGGAAGACGTCGGTCAGATCGGCCAGGCCGACCGAGCGCAGCAGCTGGCGCTGGGTGCCCTCGCCGCAGTCGACCAGGATCCGCTCGCCGCCCCGCCGAACGAGCGACGCGGGCAGGCCGCGGCGCGCGCTGGGGACGGAGCCGGCGGTGCCGGCGAAGAAGATCGAGAGATCCATGGGGGCTCACGCAAGGTACCGGCCGCTAATCGGCCGGTTTCACGCGTGAGCCCGGCGGTGCCTACGCAGCGGCGGGCGCGCCCACCTTGCCCAGGAAGTCCAGGACCTTGCGCCACGCGTCGGCCGAGGCCTCGGCGTGCTCGTCGAAGGAGCGATCGAAGAACGAGTGCGGCGCGCCGGGATAGGTGTGAATCTCGTGCGGGACGCCGTTGGCGCTGAGGGCGGCGTCGAACGCCTCGATGTCCTCGGCCGGGATGCCCTCGTCGGCGCCGCCGAACAGCGCGAGCACCGGCGTGCGGATCTCCTCGACGTGGTTGATCGGTGCCGGGAAGTTGGGGTCGGTCATGCCGCGCCGCGCCGGGTTCAGCGTCCCGTAGAAGGCGATCACCGCGTCCAGCCCCAGGTCGGTGTTGGCGCCCGCCAGGTCCGACTGCGCGCCGCCGAAGCAGAAGCCGACGGTGACGAAGCTCGTCGCGCCGGTCCGCTGGGCCAGGAAGTCGCGCGCCGCGGCGATGTCCGACTGGACCTGCGCCGGCGTCGTCTGCATCACGTGCGGCCAGAACTCGAAGTCCTCGTCGCGCTCCTGCGCGCCGGCCGTCCGCCCGAAGAAGTCGATGGCCAGCGCGTGGTACCCGGCGGTCACGAACCGCTCGGCCAGCTCGATGTAGAAGCGGTACAGCCCGCGCACGTCGGGCAGGATGATCACCGCCGGCCCGCCGACCGGATCCGGGCACTGCGCGAACGACGCCACGAACTCCACGCCGTCGGCGCTCTCGAGCGTGATCTGCTCGGCCGCCGCTCCCCCGGCCAGCGCCGGAATCACCCGGTCGGCCGGCACGCTCGGCGGCAGGGCATCGAACTCAAAGCACATCGGACTCTCCTCGGGACGGTTCGCCAGCAAAGTACCGTTCGCGCGCCGAGCGCGGGGCGAAGCCCGACCCCGCCAGCTACCGTCCCGGCTCTGAGCGATCGTGAGGAGCACCCCTGTCCAACCCGGCCGTAGCGGTCCTGCTGCCCGGCGGCGGCCGCCCGCCGCTGGAGCGCATCGCCTGGCGGGTCGCGTGCGCGCTCGGGCTGATCGTCTTCGTGGCGATGATCGCCTACCTCGGGCGCGACGGGTACGTGGACGCCGACGGCTCGGACGTGTCGCTCCTGGACGCCTTCTACTACTCGACCGTCAGCGTGACCACGACCGGCTACGGCGACGTGCGGCCCGAGAGCGACTCGGCCCGACTGCTGACCACCCTGCTCGTGACGCCGGCGCGCATCGTGTTCCTGATCATCCTGGTGGGAACGACGCTCGAGGTGCTGGCCGAGCGCACACGTCACGAATGGCGCGTCTCGCGCTGGAGGAACCGCTTGCATGACCACACGATCGTCTGCGGCTACGGCTCCAAGGGCCGCGCCGCGGTGCGCACGATGCTGGCGCGCGGGACCGCGCCCAAGCAGATCGTGGTGATCGAGTCCAACCCCGACGCGCGCGCCCAGGCCATCGCCGACGGCCTGGCCGTGATCGCCGGCGACGCCACCGAGGCGTCCGCCCTGCGCGAGGCCGAGGTCGCACGCGCCACCGCGGTGATCGTCGCCCCCAACAGCGACCCCGCCGCCGTGCTGATCACGCTGACCGCCCGGGAGCTGAACCCGACGGCCACGATCGTCTCCGCCGCCCGCGAGGAGGAGAACGCCCACCTGTTGCACCAGAGCGGCGCCACGTCGGTGATCGTCACCTCCTCCAACGCCGGCCGGATGCTCGGCCTGGCCACCGACGCCCCACGCGCCGTCGAGGTGCTCGACGACCTCATGACGATCGGCGCCGGCCTGGACATCCACGAGCGCGACGTCCACGAGGGCGAAGCCGGACCCTGCGGCGCCCTCCCCGTCGCCGGACCGGTCATCGCCGTCGAGCGCAACGGCGAGCTGATGCGCTTCGACGACCCCCGCGCGGCCGACGTCGTCCCCGGCGATCGCGTCGTCTACCTGGCCTCCGCGGTCGAGCGCTCCTGACGCACATACCCAGCGCCGCTAGGCTTGCGCGTAGTAGTTCACGCGCCCGTAGCTCAGTGGATAGAGCGCCTGCCTCCGGAGCAGGAGGTCGCAGGTTCGAATCCTGCCGGGCGCGCTGACGAAAGACCTGCAAATGCTCGTCTTTTCGTCCAGCGCCTGACCCTCCAGACCTACAATTTGTTCTCCAAATTGTTCTCTAGAGGCCCCTCGGAGTGCCCCATCTCGCCCCGAGGAGGAAGGTCCAGATGGCCAGTCAGTCCCGCGTCAGCGGCCACATTCGCGTCGAAGAACGACGGTTTTCGCGGGTCTGGATCGCATCTTTCACGCGCCAGGACGGCTCCAAGTCGCGCAAGACGCTGGGTCGCGCCTGGGTCAAGGACAGCGGCCGGCGCACCCCGCGCGGCGCCATCGTGTGGCGCTCGGCCAACGGGACCAAGCCCGACGACGACTACCTGACCCCGCGCGAAGCGGCTGACGCGCTGACCGTCCTGCTCGGCGGCGAGAAGGCGCGCGGCGTGGTCTCCCGTGGCGGGCGCGGCGTGACGCTGGGCGCCGCCGCCGACGCGTGGCTGGAGCACACCGAGACGGTGCGCAACGCCGCGCCCTCGACGATGTACGGCTACCGCAACGTCGTAGGCCGCCTGTTCGTCGAGGAGTTCGCCCGCGACGAGCCGCTGCGCAAGATCACCGCCCCGCGCGTCGCCGCCTACCAGGGGCGACTGCTGCGCGGCGAGCTGGGCCAGGAGAGCATCCGCCGCCGCATCGTCGTGCTGCGCCGCATCCTCAAGCACGCCCGCAAGCAGGGCTGGATCACCGAGAACGTCGTCGACGACGTCGAGATCGTCGCCCAGCCCCGCCCCGACCCCGACTTCAACGTGCTCGAGCCCTCCCAGGTCGAGTACGTCGCCCGCGCCGTCTCCCTCGTCCCCGACCGCGAGATCCCCCGCTGGGTCAACGGCGAGGTCGACCCCCGGCCCTTCGCCGCGATGACCGAGCGCCGGGCGATGTGGGCGGACGTCGTGCGCCTGGCCGCCTACACCGGCCTGCGCTTCGGCGAGCTACGAGCCCTGCGCTGGCGCGACGTGAACTTCGCCGGCGAAGCCGTCTGGGTGCGACGCAATGCGCCGACCTCCGCCCCAGCCGACGCCAAGCCGCGCGCACCGAAGTCGGGCAAAGGCCGCTCCGTGCCCCTCATCCCGCAGGCCATCGCCGCGCTGGATCGGATCAGCCAGGCCGGCTACCCCAACGGGCCCGAGGACCTTGCGCTGCCGACCCGCGGCGACGGGATGCTCGACGCCGGCCGCGTGCGCGACGCCTTCTACCGCGGCCTCATCGCCTCCGGCTTGGGCCATCTGCGCGAGAAGGACAACCCGATGACCTTCCACGACCTCCGCCACACGTTCGGCACGATCGCCGTGCGCGTCTGCCCGCTCACCGACGTTCAGGCGATGCTCGGCCATTCCGACATTCAGACGACGATGCGTTACGTCCACAGCGTCCCCCGAACCGACGCGGCGCGGATCCTGGCGCGAGCGTTCGCCGAGGACCTCAACGCCACAACGTCGCTGCGGCACTCTGCCGCGGCGCGACCAACGTCATCGCTTGTACGAGACCCTGCACGCACACAGGAGCAGCTGTACGGGTCCGCCCGCGGCTCGCAACCAAAGGTTCGAACTGACGGAGATGAGACGCCACTTCGGCGACGCGTTCTCCGGTGTCCGTAGACCCGCCCCTCGGACTGGACCCCGCGCTTGAACGCCGAAGCCCGTATTGCGCGCCGGCTAGGGACCGGCGACTACGCGCGCGAGCCCGGATGCCACGAGCGATGCCACTTCACTGGGCCGGTGCGTGGTAGCCAGCCTGCGGTTGTCGGCCTCCGAGAGACCGTTGCGGTTCAGTTCCCAGCCGTCCGCAGCGAGGATCTCCTCTAACCGCTGCGTCCACAGGCTCTCCGCAGGGGCGCCTGGAGGCCAGCGGCTCGACATCCGGCAAGCCACGTGTGCGACTGTTGCGGTGGCCCCGCCGAAGCCACCGGCGAGGTAGATCGGCTGACCGGTCTCGATGGCGAGGAGCGCCTCTTCGATGATGCCTGGTGCGACGCCTTGATAGTCAGTCTCCTTACCGCCGATCAGCACACGCGCGTCAGTGATCGTGGTCATATAGCGGCGCAGCGCGGTTAGCGACGAGCCGACCTCGCCGTTTTCGACGGGAGCCGGGTCCGGGCCGCGATCGGCCTCAGCGGCCACTGGGACGCCGCCGACGTCGAGGTAGGTGAACTCGCCCTTGAGCGAGAGCGCCTCGCGACGTGTGCGCAGCGCGCCGAGGGTCATGCGCCGGTGCTCTGCCCACGGCACGACGAGATGCAGAGGCCGGTTGCTTGCGGCGTAACGATCCAGTTCGCCTTCGAGGAAGGCGGTATAGCCACCGGGCTGGAGGTGCCCGCCATAGACGATCACGCCGCCGGCGCGGATGATGACCCGTGCGATTTCGGCAAGGGCGAGCCGCAAGTGAGCGTCGGTCAGGCCTAGTCGCCCCAGCTCGGCGCTCTGGGAGACAGAGACACCGACGCGAACGTTGGCAAGGCTGGAGGGCCCGAGCGCGAACTTGTCAGCCACCGCGGGTCGCCAATCCCCGGGGAGTCGTGATCTCCAGCCGGGCATCAATGCCAGCGGTCGCGGCTAGCTCCTCGAGGACTCTAAGCTCGTCTGGGCCCAGCGGCGGGTCGGGATGCAAGACGAGCAATGGTTCGTCGTTGTCGGGCGTAGTCTGAAGCCAGTGCAGCATGGTGACGGGTTCCGGGGCATGTGGGGCCCACCATGCGACATCGACAACACCTTCGGACTCGGCCAGCTGGCGCTGGCGCGACCACAACGCTCGCTTGAGGCACTCGTCGACAAGGCGGCTCAGGGCAGCGCGGATCGCAGCGCCGCGATCGGGCACGCCCGGGATCCGCGGAACATGGTCCATCAGAAACGAGCCCCGATCCTCTCCAAGCGAGAGGGTGTCAAGGATCACGACCGGCATGCCCGCGCGCTTCGCGGTAAGCAGTTCCCGCTGGCACCAGGCTCTGCTCGCGTACAGATCGGTGCGCACGGCTAGCAAAGCGCTTGTTGATGCCTGCGACATGAGCTCAGGCGCCCAGTCGCGCCCGACCTGCAGGTCGGAGGCATCGAAGAACTCCCTTAGGCGGCTGCTTCGGATCTCATTCCGCACGTCCTCGAGTAGGCCGGCGAGCCCGTCTGGGTCTCTCGTCTGCTTGGTGTGGCTGATGAAGACCTTGAGCACCTCGGCTTCGCCAGCCAGAAACTGTGCCACGGCCTGGGAGAGGTCGCGACACACGTTCTCACGCGACTCGCGGATCCCTTGGATCGGCCCGACGATCTCGATCAACGTGCCGGATGCTGGCGTGCCGGGGCCGCTCACGGGCACGATCGCCACGGATTCTGGACGCGAGTTCCTTGCGTCGACCGCGCTGGACAAGTAACCGTGCCAAGGACCGCTGCCTGGCTCGACCGCGGCCCCCAGCTCAGGGCCGAGCACGGGGACGACAACAGTCAGGGCCGGTTCGCGCAAGCCGTACGGCAGGGCTGACACGACGGGTAAGGGGCGCGGCGCGTGGCCCGGCGATTCCCATCCCTCAGAGCGGACGAACACCTCTACCGCGCCTCCAATTAGGCCGGAGAACGCGTCGCCATGGAAATGGTCGATCAGCAGCTCCGCAACATCCTTACCGGCTTCGTCGGCGGGATGCCATACGACGTAGATCTCAAGCACGGGCGGGAGCATCAACGGGGAGGCTAACTCGATTAGGCGAACTTACGTCGACCGCCCCTTGTATCGTACGGCACGAAGCCATGAGCGACTCGGCCAACGTGTTCATCAGCCACATCCACGAAGACGACGCCTATCTGGCGCGAATGAAGAAGCTGCTCGCGGACCGTAAGTTCAACATCCGGGATTCCTCGATCAACGAGACGCGCCCGAACAGGGCGAAGAGCGAGGAGTACATCAAGTACGACATCCTCGCTCCGAGGATTCGTTGGGCTGGCACAGTTGTCGTGCTCATCTCACCCGACACTTGCAAGAGCGAGTACGTGCAGTGGGAGATGGAGTATGCCCAACGGCACGACACGCGGATTGTGGGGATCTACGCACCAAACGCTGATGGTTGCGACCTCCCGGAAGGGCTTGAGGACTACGCCGACAGCATTGTCTCGTGGGACGGTGACAAGCTGTTGGCGGCCATCCGCGGCGATGACATTTGGGAGGATGAGCAGGGCCGTACCCGCGCCGAGCGCGACATCGCGCGGTTCGGCTGCTAGTCCTGTGCGCGCCTACAGCTACGTCGTAGCTCGCGACTTCGGCTTCGCCCCCAATCCGTTTCACGGGTGGTGCAGTCTGGCCACTTGTAAACCACGCCTGCGCAAGTACGCGCGACCGGGCGACTGGGTGGTCGGAACTGGCACGGGCACGAAAGGGCGGGCTGGGTTCCTCGTCTACGCAATGCGCGTGGACGAGGTACTGACGTTTGACCAGTACTGGCGCGATCCGCGGTTTCGACGGAAGCGGCCGGACCTCCGGGCCAGCCGCAAACTCGCTTTCGGCGACAATATCTACCGCCGAGCCCCCGACGGCTCTTGGCAACAGTTGCCCTCTCACCACAGTTTTCGCGACGGCAGCGCCAACCCCGCTAACGTCGCCACCGACACGAAGGTCGACCGCGTGCTCGTGGCCCGCGAGTTCGTCTACTACGGCGGCTCAGGGCCAGCGATTCCCGGGCACTTGCGCAAGTTCGGGACCGACGATGAGGACCTAGTGATCGGCGGCCAGCACCACAAATGCCGCTTCAGCGCCGGGCTGGTTGCGGCCTCGGTCGCCTGGATCGAGGCGCTGCCCGAGCGCGGAGTCGTCGGTCGGCCCGGCGACTGGTGAGCACCTCATAACCGGATCGACGGGCGACCCACGTCGGTTGCCTGCGGGCCCAGAGCACCTGCAGCGAGGCACTCCGCGGGTTTGTCAGCGTCGTTTCTCGCGGCTGGATCTAAGAGATCGTGCGCGCCCAGCCGGGGCGACAGTGGGCCGATCGCACGGCCATGACATGCTGCCATCGTGCGCCGCCACAACGAGGTCTACCGCGCCTACTGGCATCTTGCCTGCGAGCGACAGCAGATCTTTCACCGACGGGCGCGGGGCGAGCCCGCGCCCTGGACGTCCGATCCGATCCTGCGCGAGTACAAGTTCACAAACGCGTATCGCGCATCGGATCGCGTCAGCCAGTTCTTGATCGGGAACGTCATCTACGGCTCAGACGAGTTTCCGTCGCAGGACATCCTGTGTCGGATCGTGCTGTTCCGGCTGTTCAGCCGGGTCGAAACGTGGCAGGCGCTGGAGAGTCAACTCGGGCCGATCACTGCCGCGACACTCGACGACCCGAGACTGGATGCCGCGCTCGAGCGGCTCCAGAGGGAGGGGCCGATCTACACATCGGCGTTCATCCTCTGCGCCAATGACGCCTTCGGGCTTGGACGCAAGCATCGCAATCATGTCGCGCTAGTCCGCTCAATGCTGCGGACCGGCCTTGATGCGCAGGTGGCCCGCGCGCGGAGCATGGCGGACGTCTATTCGGCGCTCACCGAGTTTCCGCTGATCGGGCCGTTCATGGCTTACCAGCTCGCGACCGACATCAACTACTCCGAGCTCACCGACTTCAACGAGGACGACTTCACGGTCGCCGGTCCTGGCGCGGAGCGCGGCATCCGCAAGGTCTTCCCTGATGCAACACGCCGGCAGATGACGGCGATCATCATGCAGATGGTCGAGGAGCAGCAGGATGCTCCCGAGCGGTTGGGGCTGGCTTTCAAGGATCTCTTCGGCCGGCCGCTGCATGCGATCGATTGTCAGAATCTGTTCTGCGAGCTAGACAAGTACAGCCGCGTGGCGTTCCCGCACCTCAAGAGCGACCGCAAGCGGATCAAGACACGATTTTCCGCCTCGTCGGCGCCTCTCGCCTTGCGCTATCCGCCCAAGTGGGCCTTGCGAGGCCTGCCCGTCGCCTAGATCACGCTGGCTCTTGCGCCTGTGAGGGCTCGAGGCAGGAACTCGTCGCCCAGCCGAGCGCCGGTCACCGTCCGCAGCTTGATGGCAAACAGCAAGCAGTCGGGCAGGCGCCGGGTGACCAGGTCGTCCGGGTCTACTGCCTCGGCAAAAACGCCTACGAGCTTTGCCAGATGCAGGACATAGTGGCGCAGCTGGTCGAGCTTATGCAGGCCGATGACGTCGGGGTGAAAATGCCGGTCGTGCTCGATCTGCACAAGCTGAAGGTCTCGCCAGCTACGAGCCTCGCGGACGGCGCCGGCACCGTCGTAGGCGTCGTTGTGGTCAAGGACGTTGCGGGTCTCGATGCGCGCAAGACGATCGGCGTAGGCGGCGATGATGTCGACGTCTAGCCTGCTCGACAATTCAATGACGGCGTGTTCAATGACCGCGCCGGCGTCGACGATCGCCTTGGCGTCCGCGGGCTCGTTATGTTCGATCTTGTCGCAGTAGGCGGCCACGACGCCGACCGCGGGCGCGATCTCTAGCGCGAACGCCCGGAGTGTGTCGGTTTCGGCGCGCATGTCGACGTCAAGGGTACGGGACGCTCCCGACGACTCAGGCGCCAGCCCTGGCCTTCACCAGGGGCATCACTGCAGTCGCGAACCTCGCGCGGGCAGGCGCGATGAGCGCGGCAGACTCCGGCGACCCGGATTGCCCTACGGCGTCGTAGATCGCGACGAGCTCGATGAGGCGGCTAGTCACGGTGCGAGCCTTTGGCGACGGCTTAAGGGCCACAGCCCGTTCGAGCGCTTCGACCAAGCTGCGGTGGCCGACCTTAGGAATCGGTGGAGAGTCGGGGGTTCGGCCGAGCTCGTTGATGATGTGTCGCCAGCGGGCTCGGGTGGTCTCGGTGGCGCGGTCCGGCGCGACGACGGCTTCGGCGAGGGCCCAGATGTCGGCGGGGTCCTCGACGAGGCGGTCGAGTTCGAGGACTGCAACGCGTGGCAGAGTGGCGCCGTAAATCGCGATGTTCGAGACAGTCGCAATGGCTCCCGCGCGTGGCGCTGGCTTGGTCTCCATTGCGGCAATCACGGCGCGCTGAAGCGCAGCAATCTCGGCAACGTTGATCGGCCACCAGTAGCGCATCTCTTGCTTCCGAAACGTGGCGGTGCAGTCGAGATAGGTGTTGCCGCCGCGCTCAGCGAGCATAAACTCGGCCATGGCAAACGCGGGGTACGTGCCAGTGTTGAGAGGTCGGCCGTCATCGGCGTAGCGCCCAGTCTCCTTGGGACTGATCAAGGTGATCAGCGAACGACTCGACTCGCTACGAGTGTCGAGCGACCGGGCCGCGCGTTTAACTTGGTCGCCCCACCGGGTGTAGATGCGCTCGCCGTGGTTGAAGCCGATGACGTCGGGCACAAGTACCGAACGGTCCTTCTGCCACCAGCCGACGATTTCCTCGAACCAGGTCTGAGCGTCGTGCCGGCCCGTCGGCGGATAATCGGGCGGCAGTCTGTCAGCCGCGTCGGACTCGGCGATATAACAAACAACGTTGCGGGCGCTGTCGCTGCCAGCCTGCTCAAAGTGCGCGCAAAGGCGCGAGTAGACATCGTGGGTGGTCGCTCCGTGCAGCGTTGGGGCTCGGACGTATTCGGCGTCCATCCGGGACCGCCACAGAGGCACGATCTCGTCGGATGATTCCGGTGTGCCGGCGCCGGGATCAAGGCCGAGAAAGGTACGGATCCGGAGATTTCGTGCGGCCCTTGGCCCTTCCAGCATCAGGGCGCGCAACACAGGTTCGCCCACTCCGAAGTGACCTGGCCCCGCGATGACGAGCATCCGGCGGTCGGGGGTGTGGACGTGATCCGGGCCGGTAGCGTGGTCCCAGTAGATGTGGCCGGCGTGTTTGTGGCCGTGCAACACGAGGTCGAATCCGAACGTCACGAGCTGCTCGCGGAGCAGGCCGAGGTTGATGATGGACTCAAACGTCTTCCACTCCTCGCGAGTGGAGACAGGCAGCAGCTGGTGATGCAAGACCGCGATGCGCAGACGGTGGTCGCCAGCCTGGCGCTGCGGGGACACTCCCGATGCCCTCAACAGCTCGGCGACGGCCAAGAGCTGGCGGCGGGAGACCCGCGCGATGTCGTGCTGACGTAGCCTCTCGATCTCCTTCTGGAGCCGCTCGGCGAAGGCCTTGTTGTCTCCCGAGGGTGCAGCTTGAGCGTCGGCCACCTTGGCGATTGCGCGAACCTTCGCGTAAGCACGATCCCACTCAGAGGGCGTGAATCCACCACGTACCTTCGGCATGGTCCCGCAGTAGTTACTCGAGTTAATCGGGACGATGACGACGTCGTCGTCGACGATCAGGTGCCGGCGAAGATCGTTCGGCAGGACGAGCTTTTCGTTGTTCCGCGTCGAGAAGTCGAGTCCATCGAGAAGAGGGGTAGTGCAGCCACGCTGGCGCGTGGCGCCTAAGAACGGTGCGTAGCGCTTTTTCGTCCCCGCTTCAGTGGCCCAGACGACGTCGTGGTTGCCAGGGACCACGACGATCCGCTGGCGCTTGGCGGGCAGGAGCGAAGCGGAGTCGACAAGGAGCTTTGCGAATGCCTGGAAGCCGGTCTTGTTGGCCTGGTAGGCGAGGTCCCCGCTGAAGACGGCAGCAGTCGGGCGGCCATGCTCAGCGACAAATGATGCAAGCCCGTCGAGTGTGCGGCGGAACACCTGCTGCGTGGTTTCGAGGTCCTCGCGGGCGATGTCGAGCTTGTCGTCATCGAGCGACTGCCCGGGCGAGATGTCGCCGAGGTGGGGGTCTGAGGCATGGAGGATCCAGGTCATGGCTCTACCGCAACTAGCGGGGGAACTGGTGGATGGCCGGCGGCATGTTCCCCCGCTCTAACAAGTCACTTGTTGGACGCGTGAAGCTCGCCACGAGAATGTGCGACTTGAATCTCGACGAAATGTCCAGCACAGGCTGAATACTCGCACTTCTTTCCAGCTTCGACTGTCCGGCTCGCGTACGCATGCGGGAGGACGACCTTCCTGCGTCCAACGATGCGTTGCGGCTCCCTCAGTGTGCTTGTAACGCTCAATGTTCTGCGTTGACCGCGACCTACCTTCTTGCGACGTATCGCTGAGCGCGATTGTCGGCGAGAGCGACGGTGGCCGTAGGCGCGCGCTCAACGCGCTCGAGACCGGTCAGTTGCAACTGGACCGACCAACCATGCCACCGAGACCGCCTCGACGCGTCCGCCGTTCCTCCCCACCTCTCGCGTCATACGACGCGCACGCGCCGCGTCTCCACCCGACATACCGGACGCGCGGACACCCGCCAGGCGTCCGTCGCCACCGCGACGCCGACATTCAAGTCTCCCTACGCGCTCACTCACGGCGCCCAACACCTAACGACTTCACCGATCACGCAGTTGCATCAAGCTGCGATGACGGGGTGAGCCAGGCTGGGATCGACGGAGACCTTGATCTGACCCTGTCTCGGTGAGGTCGCGACACTGGAAATCAGGCGGCGTGGTTGGTGTCGTTCGTGATTGGGCGGAGGGCTCGGAGTCGTCGCGCCAGGTGATCAGCGTCAGCGCCGACGATGGTCTGACCATCGCCAGAGAAGTCCCACTACAACTGGGGCGAGGACGATGCCAGCGACGATCGCAATCCACAGCATCGATCCGCCACCGCCGGTCCCGTTGACCCGTTCCGTTCACCGCGGCGAGACTGGCCAGGTACGTAACCACAAACGCTTTCTACTGCTCGCCGACCGAGCCGGCAAGCGACGGTCTTGGCCTGCACCTCGTGAGAAGGAAGCACGTCAGGAAGCGCGCCCGCACAGGGGTCCTCGTTCTGTCCGACAGCATCGCGCACATGCGCCGGGTCGTGCGCCTGCGAGTTGAGTCGCCGCGGACCCGTGCCGATAGGTCCGCATGTCCCGTTTGCGCATCGCGGCCGCGCTGGTCGTCGCGGCGACCCTCGCCCTCCCCGCCGTCGCCCAGGCCGCGCCCGTCCTGTGGGGCGGCAGCGGCGCCAATGACCTCGGCCCCGGGTCGATCCTGCTCAGCGTGCAGAACGGCCGGGTGACGGTGAAGAACGTCCAGGTCGTGATGTCCTGCACCGACCTGGGCGACGGGATGGTGACCGACCAGGCCTGGTACGGCTCGAGCACGAGCCCGGCGACGCTGCGCCTGAACCGCTTCTCGATGACGCTGCGCGGCGACGCGGGCGGCTTCGAGGGCGCCGGCCGGCTGACCGGGACGCTGCGCTCCAACGGCACCGGCAGCTCGGTGTTCGATCTCAACGCCGAGGCCCGCGACTCGATGGGCGCGGTCATCCAGCGCTGCCAGTCGCGCGTGGAGTTCCGGCTGCGGCGAGGCCGGGCCGCCTGACCCGGCCTCGCTGGATCCGCTACCGCGCCCCGAACAGCGCCTGGACGCGCTCCGGCGTGGCCGCGGCGACCGCGATCAGCGCGACGAGCGAGCCGGCCAGGTAGGTCATCAGCGACGCGACCGACTCGTGGTCGGCGATCACGTTCTGGGCGAAGGCCATCGCGGCGAAGGTCAGCACCGAGACGCCCAGCGCGCTGAGCAGGAGCGGCTTGCGCCGCTGCATCAGGAACTCCCCCGTGACCAGGCTGGCCACGAACAGCACACAGGCGACCGCCTCCAGCAGGCCCAGCAGCACCCATGAGGCGTCGAGGCCGGGGACGGACTCCAGGAACGACCCCTGGAACGCCTTGCCCAGCCCGGCGGGCATCGCGCCCCCGTCGTCGACGAGCTTCTCCTTGGCCGCGAAGTACCACAGGAAGCCGTAGGCGACGTAGAGGCCGGCGAGCACCAGGTAGTAGGGCGCGGCGCTGACGATCGCGCGGACGGAGACACCGCGGGCGACGTCGGCGCCGGCGGGTGCGGGGTGGGATCGAGCGGCCATCGAGAACCTCCAGGAAAGCGCGGGAAACGGCGAACAAGACGAACCTACGTCGCGTCCGGGCCGCGGCCATCCGCGTCTCTCCGCGCCGGCCTCCGTAGTGTTCCGCAGCCTTGACCGCGGACCGGTGATCGACCCCAGCAGCGCCGGACGTCGCCAGCCCGCTGCGGATCGCCTGCTCATCCGCTCGACGGTGCGACGGCACCGCCCCTAGACTCGCCCGCTCGCACCATGCTCGACGAACGCCGACTCCGCCGGGTCCTCGAGGTCGGCCGGACGGTCGTCTCCGAGCTCGATCTCGAGGCCGTCCTGCACCGGGTGCTCGAGGAGGCCCGCGAGCTGACCGGAGCGCGCTACGCCGCGCTCGGCGTGCTGGACGCCGACAAGCGCGAGCTGGAGCGCTTCCTGACCGTCGGCGCATCGCCCGAGATGCGCGCGGCGATCGGCGACCTGCCGCGCGGACGCGGGGTGCTCGGGGTGCTGATCCGCGAGCCCCGTCCGCTGCGCTTGGACGACGTCGGCGCGCACCCGCGCTCGTTCGGCTTCCCCCCAGGTCACCCGCCGATGCGCTCGTTCCTCGGAGTGCCGGTCGTCATCCGCGGCGAGGCCTGGGGCAATCTGTACCTGACCGACAAGCAGGACGCCGACGCCTTCGACGACGCCGATCAGGAGGCGATCGAGCTGCTGTCCAGCTGGGCCGCGATCGCCATCGACAACGCGCGCGCCTACACCGCCGAGCAGACCCGGCGCGTCGAGCTCGAGCAGGCGGTCCACGCGCTGGAGGCCACGACGGCGATCGCCCGTGCGCTGGGCGGCGAGACCGATGTCGACCGCATCCTCGAGCTGATCGTGCAGCAAGCCCGTGCGCTGCTGGACGCCCGCAACGTCCTGATCCTGCTGGCCGACGGCGCCGAGCTCGTCGTGCGCGCGAGCGCCGGGCCGGTGTCCGACACGGTCCGCGATGTGCGCATGCCGATCGACGGCTCGATCGGCGGCGAGGTGCTGCGCTCGATGCAGCCACAGCGCACCGACGACGCGCGGTCGCGCTTGCGCTTCGGGCTGGCGCAGCGGATCGACGCCGAGACCGGTCTGCTTGTCCCGCTCGTCTTCCGCGGACGCGCGCTCGGCGTGCTGGAGGCCTTCGACCGCGAGGACGGCGCCGCGTTCAGCGACGACGACGAGCGGCTGCTGCTCGGCTTCGCCGCCAGCGCCGCGACGGCAGTGGCCACCGCGCAGACCGCGGCCAGCGACGCGCTCGCGCGCAGCCTGCAGGCCTCCGAGCGCGAGCGCGCCCGCTGGGCCCGTGAGCTGCACGACGAGACGCTCCAGCAGCTGGCCGGGTTGCGCATGCTGCTGGCCGGCGCCCGTCGACGAGGGGCGCGCGACACGATCGACGCGGCGATGGACCAGGCCGTGAACCAGATCGACGACTCGATCGCCGAGCTGCGCCGCCTGATCACCGACCTGCGACCGGCCACGCTCGACGACCTCGGCCTCGGTCCCGCGGTCGACAGCCTGCTCGAGCGCGTGCAGCAGACGGCCGGCGTGCAGACGACGCTGCGCCTGGATCTGCGCGAGGGCGCGCCGCGGCTGCCGGCGGCGGTCGAGGACGGCGCCTATCGGATCGTGCAGGAGGCGCTCACCAACGTCGTCAAGCACGCGGGCGCCGCGCGCGTGGACGTGGTCGTCGCCGCCGACGACGCGACGCTGCGCATCGAGGTGACCGACGACGGCATCGGGCTCGACCCCGCCGCCCGCACCGACGGCTTCGGGCTGATCGGGATGCGCGAGCGCGTCGAGCTGGCCGGCGGGAGCCTGAGCATCACCCACGCTGCGCCGTCCGGCACCCGGATCGCCGCGCGGCTGCCGATCCGCGGCCGCTAGGGTCGCCGCATGCCCGCGCCCACGCGCATCGTCCTGGTCGACGACCACGCGGTCGTGCGCAGCGGGCTGCGCTTCGTGCTCGACGCGGAGGACGACTTCGAGGTGATCGCCGAGGCCGGCACGGTCGAGGACACGCTGCGTAAGACGCGCGCGATCCGGCCCGAGGTGCTCGTGCTCGACCTCAACCTGGGCAGCGAGTCCTCGCTGGAGGCGATCCCCACGCTGCGGGCCGACGTGCCCCAGACGGCGATCGTCGTGCTGACCATGCAGAACGAGCCGGCGTTCGCCCGTCAGGCGCTGCAGGCCGGCGCCGCCGCCTACGTGCTCAAGGAGGCGGCCGACGAGGAGCTCGTGCAGGCGGTGCGCGCGGCCGCCCGCGGCGAGACCTACCTGAATCCGGCGCTGGGCGCGCGGCTGGCGGCCGAGCCGCCGGCGCCCCAGGGACCGCCCGACGACCTGACCGAGCGCGAGGTCGACGTGCTGCGCCTGATCGCCCTGGGCAACACGAACCAGGAGATCGCCGACCTGCTGTTCCTCAGCGTGCGCACGGTCGAGTCCCATCGCGCGCACATCCAGCGCAAGCTCGGCCGCACCACGCGGGCCGAGCTCGTCCGCTACGCGCTGGACCGCGGCCTGGTCACCGGCTGACGGCGGGCGCGTCGGCGAGCTGCGCCTCGCGCTCCAGCCACGGCGCCAGGTAGTGCCCGGCCACCTTGGCCGGCGGCTGATGCAGCCGCTCGCCGGTCAGCAGCAGACCGCGCATGACCGGGCGGAACGGGTCCCGCGCGATCGGCGCGCCCGCGTCGGCGGCGATGTCCTTGGCCGCCGCGTCGGCCTGCTGAGCGGCCAGCCCGCCGTGCTTGACGGGGAAGTTCGCGTTGTCGCCCACCGCGTAGACCCCGGCCAGTCCGGTGACGCGCGCGTGATCGTCGACGGCGATGAACCCGTGGCCGTCGGCGGGGACGCCGGCGATCGCGCGACCGGTGACGATCGGCAGGGCGACGACGCGGTGCACGTGCAGGTGACGGTCGCCCGGAGCCATGACGATCCGCCCGCCTCGCTCGATCGAGGCGTAGGACGCGACGTGCACCGTGATGCCGCGCTTGCTCAGCAGCGCGCCCGCGCTCGCGCTGGCCTGCGGTCCGAAGAGCGCCAGCGGCGCCGGCTCCGGCGTGACCAGGTGGATCGGCGTGTGCTCGAAGCCGACGTCGCGGGTGTACTTGGCCAGCAGCAGCGCCAGCTCGTAGGCCGGCAGCGACCACGAGCCAGCGGGCGGCACGACGACCGCGATCGACGCGACGTAGCCCTGCTCGATGTCGCGCAGCAGGCCGTTGAGCTCGGTCGGGTCGCTGTCGTGGAACGTGGTCGCCGAGACGTAGGCGTCGCGCGTGCCGGCGCCGGTGGCCAGGATCAGGCGGTCGTAGGCCAGCACGTCGCCGTTGACGCAGGCGACCGTCTGCGCCGTGGCGTCGACGCGCTCGATCGCGCTGCGCACGCGCGTGACATCGAACCGCGCGCAGATCCCGTCCAGCGAGACGCGCGTGACGTGGCCCTCGGAGAACGGGACCGCGACCGCCATCGGTCGCAGCACGAAGTCGTCGTCCGGGGCGACGAGCGTCAGCTCCAGCCGTTGCTCGCCGAGGTCGTGGAGCGCCAGGAGGGCTTCGAGCGCGCCGACGCCGCCGCCGGCGATGACGACCCGCAGTGGGGTGATGGGAACGATCGGCATGCGCTGATGCTGCCGCCGCGGCGGCAGCGTTCCATCCGCAATGCCACGCCGAGCGTGTCCGTAGTTGCCCGCGGATCGCTCAGCGCACGAGCGAGCGCGGGAGCCCGAACCAGGGCAGCACGGTGTTCTCGAAGCGGGTCATCGCGCTGATCCCGTCGGCCGACAGCGTGAGCACCATCAGACCCGTGCCGTGGCGGGTGCCGTCGGCGGCGCGGAGGTAGGTCCCGAACGCCGGTTGCCCGTTGGCCTGGGTGCGCACGAGGTCGAAGGTCCGCCCCGCGCCGAACAGCCGGCCGAAGAGCTCGCGCGCCAGGTCGCGCCCCTCGTACTCCAGCGGCAGCGGCGGCATCGAGATGAACACGTCGTCGGTCAGCAGCGCGACGATCGCGTCCAGGTCGGCGGCCTCGTACGCCGTCACGAACCGCGCGACGATCGGCTCGGTCGGGCCCGGATCGACGGCGACGTGGTGGCGTCCGCGCGCGAGGCCGGCGCGCGCTCGCTTCAGGGCGCTGGTCACCGACTCGACCGTGGTGTCGAGCATCTCGGCCACCTCGCTGGCCCGGAACTCCAGGACGTCGCGCAGGATCAGGACGGCGATCTGGCGCGGGGGCAGCAGCTGCAGCGCGGTGACGAAGGCCAGCGAGATCGACTCGGTCTGCTCGTAGCTGACCTCGGGGCCGAGCAGCACGTCGGGGAGCGGCTCGAGCCAGACGACCTCGCCCAACCGGGTCGGCTCGGGCGGCTGCAGGCCGGGGATGTCCCACTCCTTGGGCGGGCGGCGGCCGGCGCTGCGGCGCGCGTTGAGGCACTGGTTGGTGGCGATCCGATACAGCCACGTGCGCAGCGAGGCGCGCTCCTGGAAGCCGGCCAGGCCCTGCCAGGCCGACAGCAGCGTGGCCTGCAGCGCGTCCTCGGCGTCCTGGAAGGAGCCGAGCATCCGGTAGCAGTGCACCTGGAGCTCGCGCACGTGCGGCTCGGTCAGCGCCCGGAAGGCGTCGTCGTCGCCCGCGCGCGCCCGGGAGACCAGATCGGTTGGTTGCATCGGCATGATCGGATGGACACCGCGCGGCGCCGGAACTGGGCGGCCGGCGCCAGCGCCCAGTTTCCCGCCTGGCTGGTGTCTGCATCGGCATACCGGTCAGAACCGAGCCAGGCAAGGAGCCCGACATGCTGCTGAAGGACAAGATCGCCGTCGTCTACGGAGCGGGTGGAGCGATCGGCGGTGCGGTCGCCGCCGCGTTCGCCGACGAGGGCGCCACCGTCGTCCTCACCGGTCGCCAGCCGGCGCCGCTCGAGGCGCTCGCTCGCGACATCGGCGCCGCCGGCGGGACGGCCGTGGCCGCGGAGGTCGACGCGCTCGACGAGCAGGCGATCGACGCGCACCTGAGCGGGGTGATCGACGCGCACGGCCGCATCGACGTCTCGTTCAACGCGATCGGCGTCCCCGACGCGGGCGTCGTCGGCGTGCCCCTGGTCGACGTCGACGCGGAGCAGTTCGCCCACCCGATCGCCGCCTACACGACCTCGTACTTCCTGACCGCGCGCCTGGCCGCGCGCCGCATGATCCCGGCCCGGTCGGGCGTGATCATGACCGTCAGCGCGCTGCCCGCACGCCGGGGCACTGCCCTCAACGGCGGCTACGGCACCGCGCTGGCCGGCAAGGAGGGGCTGACCCGCGACCTGTCGGCCGAGCTCGCGCCCCACGGCATCCGCGTCGTCGGCCTGCGCCCGCACGGCCTCCCCGAGTCACAGACCATGCGCGAGTTCCACGCGATCAAGACGCCGGGCCTGAGCTGGGCGCAGTTCGAGGACTACCTGGCGTCGACGACGCACCCACGACGGGTCATGCGGCTGGCCGAGGTGGCCGACGTCGCCGCGTTCATGGCCTCCGACCGGGCCAGCGGCATGACGGGCACGTCGGTCAACCTGACGATGGGCGCGCTCGACGACTGAGGTCTACCGCGGCGCGCGCGAGCGGAAGGACATCGACACGCAGGTGCCCTTGCCGGTGCTGCGGATGTCGACGTGCTCGCTGACCGCTTCGATCAGCGGGATGCCGAGCCCGAGGCCGGCCTTGTCGGCGCGGGGCGTGAAGCCGATGCCGTCGTCGACGACGTCGATGGCGAAGCCTCGCTCGGGATGGGCGTCGAGCACCAGCCGGACCGGGCCCGAGTTCGTGCGCCCCGGGTAGGCGTGCTGCACGACGTTCGTCACGGCCTCCGACACGCAGACCGCGACGGAATGCGCGTCGGCGCCGTGATCGCGCGCGGCCTTGGCGGCGATGCGCCGGGCGGCGCCGGGACTGCGGAGATCGGCGGTGAGCTCGACCGTGCGGCTCTCGAGCGCCGCGGTTTGCTCCATGTCCAACGATGCGCGGCAAGGCGCCAACTTGGATCACTCTGCCCGAAAAGAATCCTTGTGCCCGGTCGATGGGCCGCGGCATCGGCGGCTTGCCGAGCGATCCGCCTGGGTAGCCGCGGGTCACACCCCCGAAGGGAGCACGGAATGGCAGACGGACGGACGGGCGGCAGTACCGGAGGCATCGGCCTCGGCGGGATCCTGGTGATCATCGGCATCGTGTTGATGATCGTGTGGAGCTTCTGGATCGGCCTGATCATCCTGCTCGTGGGCCTGATCGCGTTCGGTGGGTTCGCCCGCGGCAAGTGGTACTGAGGCCGCGGTAGCGTTCGCGCCATGGCCTACGTCGTGTGCGCGAAGTGGACGGCCCAGCCGGGCCACGAAGATGCGGTCCGCGACTGCGTGCTCGGCTTGATCGAGCCGTCGCGGGCCGAGCCGGGGTGCCTCATGTACATCCCGCACGAGGATCCCGAGGACCCGCGGGTCTTCTTCATCTACGAGCAGTACGTCGACGAGGCGGCCTACCGCGCGCACGGCGAGTCCGAGCACTTCCAGCGGCTCGGACCCGGCCGTGCGATCCCGCTCCTGGAGTCACGCGAGCGGATGTTCCTGCGGCCGCTCGGCGGCTAGCGCCGAACCGTCGAGCGGCGGTCGCTCAGCTGTGGGCGGGCAGGCTGCGGACGATCTCGGCCAGGAGCGCGCCCAGCTTGTCGAGCTGCTGGTTGGTGCCCTCGGTCATGCCGGCCATGATCTCGGGCGTCGCGTCGCCGGAGAAGACCGAGACGAGCCGCGTCTGGCCGTCGACCTCGGTCAGCTCGACCGTCACCTCGCCGCCGCCCAGCCCGCGCGCCGCGTCCCAGCCGAAGGCCAGGAACTCCGGGGCGCGCACCTCGCGGATGGTCATCTCCGAGGGGTACTCGTTGCCGTCGCCGTCGACCATCGTCAGGTGGTAGGCGCCGCCGGGCACCAGCTCGACCTTGATCTGCTCCAGCGGCGTGTGCATGCCCTTGGGGCCCCACCACTTGGTCAGATGCGCGGGGTCGGTGTAGCACTGCCACACCAGCTCGCGCGGCGCGTCGAACGTGCGGTCGAGGGTCAGCTCGTGGTGGGACATCTCGGTCATGCGGTCTCCTCCTCGGAGGGTCGTTGGATGGTGCGCAGGTGCTCGTCGAGCCGATCCCAGCTCTCGTCCCAGAAGCGGCGGTAGTCCTCCAGCCAGGACGTCGCGTCCTGTAGCGGGGCCGCCTCCAGCCGGCACGGGCGCCACTGGGCGTTGCGTCCGCGCGTGACCAGGCCCGCCCGCTCGAGCACCTTCAGGTGCTTGGAGATGGCGGGAAGGCTCATCGCGTGCGGCGCGGCCAACTCGGTGACGCTCGCCTCCCCGTCGGTCAGCCGGGCCAGCATGGTCCGGCGGGTCGGGTCGGCGAGGGCGGCGAAGATGAGGCTGAGCGGATCGGTGTGCATGATGTGTGTGGTTAGCCATTCGGTTAATTAACCGTATGGTGAAACATGCCAGGCCCGAGCGCGCCTGTCAAGCCCCGGCGTAGGCCCACAAGGCGGACCACCGCCTGCGCGTTCGGGACCCGCCGTCCGTAGGCGCGGACCGCCCCCGCCCGAGACCATCCCTCTGCCGGTGGCCCTCTCGCTCCCCGACTCCAACGCCGTGGATCGCACCCAGGCTCGGTTCTTCGAGGCGATCCGCCTGACCGTCGACCTCGTCGAGGCGGTCTACGCGCGCCTGCAGGAGTCGGCCACCGAGCTCGCCCGCGCGCCGGTGTTCAACCCGCAGGAGGCCGGGCAGCGGGGCTTGGTGATGGCCGACGCCTACGCGCTGCTGGACGGCGCCGCCCGGCTGCGGGCCCAGCTGGACGCGACGCCCGGCCTGCGCCGCAACGCCACCGGGATGGTCGAGCTGGCAGCCGCGCTGGAGCCGTGCGACCGCGTACGCCGCACGGTGGCCAACCTGTACCGCGACCTCGACCACCTCGGACCCGACGGCCCGACGATCTGGGGCATGCTGACCTGGTGGGTCCCCGCGCCCGACCGGCGCTCGGCGACGACCCACACGCTCACCGCCGGCGCCTGCACCCGGGCCGTCGAGGTGCTGCCGCCGGACCCGTCGGCCACCGCGGTCGAGCTCCCCGCCGGCCGGTTCGTCCTGCGCGTGGCCGGCGCGCCGGTCGACCTGTCCGCGCTCGTGGCGGCGATCGCGCTGTTCGCCCTGCGCCTCGAGCGCGCCACCCGGCTGGCCTTCGAGTTCATCCCCGATGGCGTGCTCGACGCCGAGGCCGAGATCGTCGTCACCGATCACCCGCAGACGTTGTCCCCATGACGGCTTCGGCGATTCTTCCTGCGCCCGTGGCCCCCATCGGCCGACTACCGGGCCATGCTGGTCGCTCTGATCCTCCTGTTCGCGGTGGCGATCGCGCTGGCCGCGTCCACGCTGATCCTGACCCGGCGGCTGCGCGCCCGCGAGGCCTGGATCACCGAGCGCGAGCAGGATCTGGCCACGATGAGCCGCGTCGCCCGCGCGCTGGCCACGGCCGACGATGCCCGCGTCGCGGTCTGCCACGCGGCGCGCTGGGTGACCGGGGCGACCTCGGCGGTGCTGTGGGAGCCGCAGGAGGACGGCGCGCTGATCGCGACCGCTTCGGCCGGGACGCCGCTCCCCCACCTGCGGCTGGCCCCCGGCCGCGAGCCGTCGCTGGAGGTCAGCTGCGCGATGACCGGTCTGGCCGCCTACAGCGCCGACCTGACCGCGGACCCCCGCGCCAACCCGCGCCTGGCCTCGCTGGCCGATCACCCCGCGGCGGCGCACTACGAGGCGATCCGCCACGACGACATCGTCGTCGGCGTCCTGGCCGTGGGCTGGAGCGACGCCGAGCGGGCGGCGCCGCGACTGGCCCACCGGCTGCTGCCGCTCGTCTCCACCGAGGCGGCGGAGTCGATCGAGCGCGCGGACCTGGTCATCCAGCTGGCCGAGCTGGCGCTGACCGACACGCTGACCGGGCTGGGCAACCGCCGTGCCTGGGACGACTGGATCACGCGGGCGCTGGCCGAGGCGGCCGGCGACGCGACGCCGCGGGTGGCCATCGCGCTGCTGGACATCGACCACTTCAAGGCGTTCAACGACTCGCGCGGCCATCAGGACGGCGACCGGCTGCTGAAGGAGTCCGGCGCGGCCTGGCGCGCCCACCTGCGCCCCGGCGACCGGCTGGCCCGCTACGGCGGCGAGGAGTTCGCGGTGCTGCTCCCGGGCTGCGACGAGGCGTGCGCGGCGATCGTCATCGAGCGGCTGCGCGCCGCGATGCCGGCCAGCCAGACCTGCTCGGCGGGCATCGCCCAGTGGGACGGCACCGAGACCCCCTCAGACCTCGTCGCACGCGCCGACGAGGCGCTCTACGCGGCCAAGCAGACGGGCCGGGACCGCATCGTCGCGGCAGCGCAACTTCCCGCCCGTTAGTGGTTTGGGGTCCAGACGGAGCGTTATCTCCCTCGATCGACGGGTAGCGAGACACCAATGGCCACCGACACCAGCACAGAACGCCTCGAGGAGGCGTTCACGCAGCTGCAGCGGACCGCAGGCGACGAGCACGTCGTCACGGTCTGCAACGTCGACACGGTCGCACGCGAGACCGGGCTCGATGCGGAAGGTGTGTCCCTGCTTCAGGCGCGCCTGGTCGAGGCCGGCGTCGAGATCGACGACGACTGCGACCGAGACCCGGCCGAGCAGCCCAGCTACACGATCACCTCCCTGGCCCATCACACCAGCGACGCGCTGGCGCAGTTCCTCGACGGCATCGGCCGCTACCGGCTGCTGCGCCCCGACGAGGAGCTCGAGCTGTCGCGGCGCATCGAGCGCGGCGACCTCGAGGCCAAGGACCGCCTGATCAACTCCAACCTGCGCCTCGTCGTGTCGATCGCCCGCCAGATGCAGGGCAACCACGACCTGGCCCTGCTGGACCTCATCCAGGAGGGCGTGATCGGCCTGGTCCGCGCGGCCGAGAAGTTCGACTACCGCAAGGGCCTGCGCTTCTCCACCTACGCGACGCTGTGGATCCGTCAGGCCATCCAGCGCGGCATCGCCGACCGCGGCCGGACGATCCGCCTGCCCACGAACATCGCCCAGCGCGAGCGCAAGGTCGGTGCGGTGCAGCGCCGCCTGGTCGTCGAGATGGGCCGTGAGCCGACGCCGGAGGAGATCGCCGACGCCGCCGACCTGCCGCTGGCCCAGGTGCAGCAGATCATCGACGTCTCGCGCGTGGTGACGAGCCTCGACCTGCCGATCGGCGAGGAGGGCGAGGCGTCTCTGGGCGACCTGGTCCCCGGCCAGGAGCCGGCCATCGACGAGACCGTCCACGTGACGATGACCGAGGACCTCGTACGCCGCACGGTCGAGCAGCTGCCCGAGCCGCAGCGCCACGTGATCAAGCTGCGCTACGGCCTCAACGGCGGCCGCGACCCGCTGCCGCTGCAGCGTGTCGCCCGCGAGCTGGACATGGCGCCCAAGGACGTGCGCCGCTTCGAAGAGCAGGGACTGCGGGCCCTGTCCCTGAGCCGCGAGCTCGACGCGCTGCGCGAGGCCGCCTGAGCGCCTGCGCACGCAGGCGTTCTCTCAGGCCCGTCGAAACCGGTCGCTACCGTGACTTTCTTGCCTCGGCATCGCTTGATGACGCACGCCGTCCTGCGGCCGCAGTCCGACGAGGAGCTCGTCGCCGACCTGCGCGCCGGCCGGGACGCGGCCATGACGGAGATCGACCGCCGCTACCGCGACCGGCTGCTGGCCTACGTCCGGCGCATGTCGGCGGGCGCCGACGCCGAGGACGTCGTGCAGGACGTCCTGGCCCGGGCCTACACCGCGCTGCGCGCCGACGACCGACCGATGGCCCTGCGGGCCTGGCTGTACCGCGTGGCCCACAACCGCTGCCTCGACGTGCTGCGCCGGCCCACCCCGGTGCTCACCGAGGAGATCGATCTCGGGGCCGACCTGGCCACGCTGCCCGACGTGGTCGCCGGCCGTGAGCGCCTGCGTCAGGTCGTGGCCGACATCCAGCAGCTGCCCGACCAGCAGCGCTCGGCGCTGATCATCCGCGAGCTCGAAGGGCTCTCGTACGAGGAGCTGGCCGCGGCGCTGGACACGACCGTGCCGGCGATCAAGTCGCTGCTGGTGCGGGCCCGCATGAACCTGGCCCGCGCCGCCGAAGAGCGGGCGCAGGCCGATCAGGCCGCGCTGGCCCGGCTGCTGCCCCGCGTCGCTACCGCCTGAGCGGCGTGCCCAGCACCGACGCCGGCGTGCGCTGATCGCCGCCGACGGGCTCCATCAGGTGTCCCGCCACGTCGGGGCCGTCGTCCTCGACGACGGGCATCAGGAAGTCCAGCACGCCTCCGCAGCGGGGACAGGTGCCGACGATGCGCAGGCCGTGCGCGGATGTGGGGCCGAACCATTCGAATGCGCAGCCGCCGCATCTGACCCGTGGGGAACGAGACATCGCCGGGTACGTTACGGGTTGGACCCGATCCGCTCGCATCGTCCATTTGTCGAGCGGGCACCCCGAATCAGGGGAGGGCGACCACCCGGTGGATGGTCGCGGCCAGCTCGGAGAACTCGATGTCCTTGCCCAATCTGGCCGCGAGCCGGCTCTCGTCGATCGGGCCCGCCCAGCCCGACAGGACGACGATCTTGGCGCGTGGGAGCGCGTGCGCGACGCGCTCGATGACCTCCGGGCCCAGATCGCCGCCGCGCAGGTCGAGCAGAACCACATCCGGGTCCTGCTCCAGGCCGACGGCAACCGCCGCGTCGGCATCAGCGGCCTCGCCCACGACGTCGATCCCGTCCTCGTCGCTGAGCATCTCGCGAACGAGCAGGCGGAACGCGTCAGAGTCGTCGCAATGCAGCACGCGGACTGCCATGAACGCGCCGACCTTATCGGTAGGGTCGCCAGCGTGACGTTCGTGACTCGTTTGGCCCTGTTGGTCGCCCTGCTCGGCGCCCTGGCGCTCCCCTCCTCCGCGTCCGCCCTCGTCTATGGGATGGGCGACGAGGACGCGACGATGTTCACCACGCCGCTGTTCACCGACCTGCCGCTCGAGCACGTCCGCTACGTCGTCGCCTACGACGCCGCGCTGACCTCGAACTTCGAGCGCCAGCAGGCCGACGACTTCCTGCAGGCGGCCAACGCGCAGGGCTACGACATCCTCGTGTCCTTCGAGCACTCGCGCCTGCCCCGCAAGGCCAGCCAGCTGCCCTCCACCGCCGCCTATCAGCGCGGCGTGCGGGCGTTCATGAGGCGCTACCCCTACGTGCGCACGTTCTCCGCCTGGGATGAGGTCAACGACTGCTCACAGCCGACCTGCCGGGATCCCCAGGCGGCGGCCGGCTACTACCTGACGATGCGCCGGACCTGCGGCGGCTGCACGGTGATGGCCGCCGAGGTGCTCGACACGGCGCAGCCGCAGACCACCGTCGAGTACCTCGAGGAGTACCAGCGGGCGCTGGGCAAGGTGAAGCCCAAGCTGTGGGGCCTGCACAACTACTCCGACGTCAACCGCCACTCGTCGAAGGGCACGAAGGCCGTGCTCGGCGCGGTCAAGGGCACGGTCTGGCTGTCGGAGACCGGCGGCCTGTACTCGTTCCTGCCCGGCTTCCCGCCGTCGCAGACGCGTCAGGTGTCGGCCGAGAAGTGGATGTTCACGCTGGCGCGCAGCTCGCCGCGCATCCAGCGCCTGTACGTGTACAGCTGGACCGGCGGCGGGCAGTTCGACGCCGGGCTGACCAACGCCAGCGGCCTCGTCACGCGACCGGCGTACGACGTCGTCAAGCAGCAGATCTCGTGAAAGGACTCCCAATGTCTCGCAGTCTGCGGGCGACGGCGCTCATCGCCGTCGGTGCACTGTTCCTGGCCACGCCGGCGCTCGCCGCCGCGCCGCCCAAGCAGGTCGGCACGAAGATCAACGTGCAGAAGGGTGCGATCGGCGCGCTCAAGCTCGGCATCCCGGCCGCGAAGGCCAAGTCGCTGCTGGGCAAGCCCGACAACCAGGACAAGCAGGGCTTCAGCGGCAAGTCGTCCAACCTGACGCTCTCCTACAAGCGCTACGGCCTCAGCCTGAGCTTCTGGCAGGGCACGCAGGGCGGCTCGCCCAAGCTCTCGACGATCAGCATCACGTCGCCCCAGTACAAGGCCAACGGCGCCGGGATCGGCAGCAGCGTCACCGCGCTGCAGGGTGCCGTCGGGAAGAAGCTGCAGTGCTTCGCCAAGGCCCCGCTGATCAAGACGCCGTTCTGTCAGTACAACCGCGGCGGTGGCGACGTGACGTTCAACGTGAGCGGCACCCGGGTCTCGTCGATCCGGATCGGCAGCTAGTCAGCAGGTCGGCCAGCTGGCCAGCGGGCGCTCCCAGCCGTTGACGCGGGGGCGCCCGTCCAGCCGGTCCAGCGCGCGGGCCAGCGTGGCCCGCGTGTCAGCCGGGTCGATGATCTCGTCGATGGCCATGCGCCCGGCCGCGCCGTACGGATCGGTCTGCGCCTCCATCGCGGCCAGCGCCGCGTCGCGGGCGGCCGGATCGCCGCCGCTGACCACGTTGGCGGCCACCAGCGGATCCATGAACGAGATCTCGGCGCCCGGCCAGGCGTAGACGGTGTCCACCCCGGTGTCGTTGCCGCCCAGGCTGAAGTAGGCCAGCCCGTAGCTCTTGCGCAGCAGCACCGTCAGCTTCGGCACCTGGCTGAGCGCGAGCGCGGTCTGCAGGCGGATCGCGTGCTTGAGCATCCCGGCGTGTTCGACCTGGCGCCCGACGAAGAAGCCCGGGACGTCCTGGACGAAGACCACGGGCAGGTCGAAGGCGTCGCACAGGCAGAGCAGCCGGACCGCCTTCTCACAGGCCGCGGGATCGAGCGCGCCGGCGAAGAACTTCGGCTGGCTGGCGATCACGCCGACCACGTGGCCATCGAGTCGGCCGAGCGCGCAGATCAGGCCGCGACCGTAGCCCGGCGCGAGCTCGAAGCGGCTGTCGTCGTCCAGGACGCGGTCCAGCACACGGCTCATGTCGTAGGCCCGTGACCGCCGGCGGGGCACCAGGTCGGCCAGCTCGGCGTCGGCCTCCAGCCGTTGGCCGGCCGGACCGCGCGCGGCCCGCTCCCCGGCGTTGGACGGCAGCAGCGACAGGAACTGGCGCACCTGGGCGTAGGCGTCCTCGGGCGTGTCGGCGATCCGGTCGATCTGACCGGTGGTGCGGGCGTGCACGTCGACGCCGCCCAGCTCGTCGCGCTCGATCGCCTCGCCGGTGGCGATCTCGACGACCAGCGGTGAGGTGACGGCCAGGCACGTGCCGCGCAGCTGGACGACGAGGTCCGAGCCGGCGGCCAGGAACGATGAGCCGCCGAAGCTGTCCCCGACGATCACCGTGGCGAACGGCACGCGCCGGGCGCGCCGGAACAGGTCGACGCTGAGCGGGACCTCGCTGAAGCCGGCCGAGCCCAGCGTGTCGGGGATCCGCGCGCCGCCGGTGGCACCGAAGTAGACGATCGGGTGCCCGCTGCGCTCGGCGTGGCCGAACAGCCGCGCCAGCCGCTTGGATCCCATCAGCGACGACGAGCCGCGCTTGACCGTGATGTCGTCGCCGGCCACCGTGACCGGCCGCGCGTCGATCATGCCGTGCCCGCCGATCTTGCCGTCACCGGGCGTGTCGGCCGCGTCCTCGGCCCGCGCGGAGCGCACGAACGTGCCGATCTCCTCGAAGCTGCCGGGATCCAGGAGGCCGTCGATGTGCTCGCGCACGGTGCGCTCGCCCCGGTCGTGCAGGCGCTCGACGCGCACCGTTCCCCCCATCTCGGCGCGCACCCGGTCGCGCCGCTGGCGGAAGGTCTGGACGGGATCGGGGCCGGGTTCCTCTTCGCTCATCGCCGGCGAGTGTAAGTTCCGCGGATGCCCAGTGTCTTGGTCACCGGAGCCAGCCGCGGGATCGGCGCCGCCACCGTCGCGCGTCTGGCCACCGCCGGCTGGCAGGTCCTCGGCAGCGTGCGCGACGCGGCCGACGGCGAGGCGCTGCGGGCGCGCGGCATCACGCCGCTCGTGCTCGACGTGACCGACGCCGACCAGGTCGCCGCGCTGGCGGACGCGCTCCCCGCGCGGCTCGACGCCGTCGTCAACAACGCGGGCGTCGTCGTGGCCGGGCCGATCGAGGGGCTCGGGATCGACCAGCTGCGCCACCAGTTCGAGGTCAACGTGTTCGGTCAGGTCGCGGTCACGCAGGCCGTGCTGCCCAAGCTGCGCGAGAGCGGCGGGCGGGTGGTGTTCGTCTCCTCGGTCAGTGGGCGCGTGTCGACGCCGCTGCTGGGCGCCTACAACGCGTCGAAGTTCGCGCTGGAGGCGCTGGCCGACGCGCTGCGCATCGAGCTGCGCCCGTGGAGCATCGGCGTGTCGCTGGTCGAGCCGGGCAGCGTCGACACCGACATCTGGCGCCAGGCGGAGTCGACGGTCGACGCCACCGAGGCGGCGCTGTCGCCGGAGCATCGCCTGCTCTACGAGCGCCACACGACGCGCTTTCGCACGATGATCCCGCACATCCGCCGGGGCGCCGCCGACGCCGACAAGGTCGCCGCGACGATCCAGCGCGCGCTGACCGCCGACCGTCCGCGGGCCCGCTACGTCGTCGGCCTCGACGCGCGCGCCCAGCTGGCCGTCACGCAGATGCTGCCCACCCGGGTGATGGACGCCGCCCTGGGCAAGCTCGTCGGCGCGTGACGCTGCGCACGATCCCCAACGAGGCGCTGCGCGCGGACCGGATGCCGCCGCCCAACGCCCCCTGGAGCCAGCTGATCCCGTTCGCGCTGACGTTCAACGGCTACGACCTGTATCCCGCCGCGCCCGCGCTGGGCGACTTCGTGACCCAGACGCGCGACGCCTTCGCCGCCGACGGCACGCTGCCGGACGACCTGTCGCTGCTGCGGGCGGCGCTGTTCGGCGAGCAGCGGATCGACTACTTCAACGGCGGCTACGACCACACCCCCGAGCAGATGCGCTTCATCCACGCGCTGGTCGAGGCGATCAGGGCCCGAGCAGGCCGCGCAGCGCGCTGACCGTCGCCGGCGCGCCGGCCAGCGACCAGCTGACCGGCAGACCTTCGGTGACCGTCACCGCCTCGCCGCCGGCCTCGCGCACCAGCAGCGCGCCCGGCAGCCAGTCCCATGCCGCCGCGTCGGGCTGCATCCAGCCGTGCAGGCGCCCGACGGCCACCCAGCACAGCTCCAGCGTGCCGGAGCCCGGTGTCCGCACCGCGCCCACCTGGTCGACGATCCGGCTGACCACGTCGCGCGCGCCGGGCAGGGCCAGCTTGCCGAAGCCCCACTGGCAGGACACCAGCGCCTGAGCGAGCGGCACCGCGGCGCGGACCGCGATCGGGCGCCCGTTGAGCCAGGCCCCCTGGCCGCGGGCGGCGCTGAACAGCTCGTCGCGCTCGGGATCGAGCACTGCGCAGGCCAGCGGCGCGCCGTCGGCGTCGGTCAGCACGACCGCCGCGCACCACGCGGGCAGGCCGTGGGAGAAGTTCAGCGTGCCGTCGATCGCGTCGATGACCCAGCGCCGCCCGGACGGGCCGGCGTGGTCGCTGCCCTCCTCGCCGAAGACGCCGTCGTCGGGCCGGTGATCGGCCAGGACCGCGACCGCGGCCGCCTCGGCGGCGCGGTCGGCCACCGTGACCACGTCGGTGGGCTCGGCCGACTTGACCTCGACGCGCAGGTCGCCGCCCAGGTGGCGCAACGCGACCTGGCCGGCCGCCCGCGCCGCCCGCTCGGCGACGTCGCGATCCGTCAGGTCAGCGCCCACCCGCGACCGCGGGCAGGATCGTGACCTCGCCGTTGCCCGGCACGGCGGTGCCCAGCCCGTCGAGGAAGCGGATGTCCTCGCCGCCGACGTACACGTTGACGAACCGGCGCAGCTCGCCGTCGTCACCGCAGATGCGGTCCTTGAGGCCGTCGTGCTCGGCGTAGGCCGCGTCGAGCACCTCGCCCACCGTGCCGCCCTCGACCGACAGCTCGGCCTGGCCGCCGGTGACGGCGCGCAACTGCGTCGGGATCTTCACGGTCACCGCCATCAGGCATGCACTCCTTGCTCGACCGTCGCCTCGAAGTCCTCGTAGCGCGGGTCGATCTCGTAGGACTCGAAGGTTCCGCGGACCGCGTCCAGCGTCTTCAGGCCGTCGCCGGTGATGACCAGCACGACGCGCTCGTCGGCGCCGATGTCCCCGCGCGCGGCCAGCTTGGCCAGCGTCGCGGTGGTCACGCCGCCGGCGGTCTCGGTGAAGATGCCGGTCGTCTCGGCCAGCAGGCGGATGCCCTCGCGGATCTCCTCGTCGGTGACCGCGTCGACGCTGCCCCCGGTGGCGCGGGCCAGCTCGACCGCGTACGGGCCGTCGGCGGGGTTGCCGATGGCCAGCGACTTGGCGATCGTGTCCGGCTTGACCGGGCGGCACACGTCGGTGCCCTCGGCGAACGCGGTGGCCACCGGCGAGCAGCCCGTGGCCTGCGCGCCGTTCATCGTCGGCACCGAGCCGCTGATCAGCCCGAGCTCGAGCCACTCCGAGAAGCCCTTGGCCAGCTTGGTGAACAGCGAGCCCGAGGCGATCGGCGAGACGATCCGGTCCGGCGTCTCCCAGCCCAGCTGCTCGGCGATCTCGTACGAGAGGGTCTTGGAGCCCTCCGCGTAGTAGGGCCGCATGTTGACGTTGACGAACGCCCAGCTCTCGCGCTCGCCGGAGATCTCCGTGCACAGGCGGTTGACGTCGTCGTAGTTGCCGCGGATCTTGACCAGGTTCGTCCCATAGACGCCCGTGGCCAGGATCTTCTGCTCCTCCAGGTTGGAGGGGATGAACACGTAGGACGGCAGCCCCAGCGCGGCGGCCTGGGCGGCGACGGCGTTGGCCAGGTTGCCCGTGGAGGCGCAGGCCAGCGTGTCGAACCCGAGCTCGCGGGCGCGCTGCGAGGCGACGGCCACGACGCGGTCCTTGAAGCTGTGCGTCGGGTTGTGGGCGTCGTTCTTGACCCACACCTCGCCCAGACCGAGCTTGTCGGCCAGGCGGTCGGCCCGGATCAGCGGCGTGCAGCCGGCCGGCAGCCCGACGCGCGACAGCACGCGGCCCGACGGACCGGGAGGCGACTCCAGCGGCAGGAAGTCGCTGTAGCGCCAGATGTTCTGGGGCCCCGCCTGGATGCGGCGCCGCAGCGCCGCGGTGTCCTCGGCGATGGCCGAATGGTCATAGGCGACCTCGAGCGGGCCGAAGCACTGCTCGCAGACGTACCGGGCCTCCAGGGGATAGGTGGCCGCACACTCTCTGCACTTCAAGTTCGTCGCAGACATCAAAGAAACCTCCGCCAGTTCAGGTGGCGAAGGTCTCGGACGAACCTTCCGCCACATCTCACAGGAATTGGCACCTTTCCCGCGTGGCGATACGCGGGGGGTTGCCGGGGTTTCGTCGGGCCAGTCCCTCCACCCCTCTGGATGTGTCCAGCTATGTAGTCGGCAGGATACACGGCGCGTTGCAATTGCGTGGCCACGACTGCTTCCCCCACAGCCCGGGAAGTACACTGTGGGTCATGCCCGAGGCGGACCCGATCACGATGAGCGACGAGGCGCGAAGTCCTGATGCCGAACCTCCCTCGTCTTCGTCGCGGGTCCCGCGGTCGGGTCGCTCCCGGACCGCCTGAGTCCCCCAGCGTCCCGCGCGTCGAGCAGATCGAAGCCGGCGGTCTGCGCTGGATCAACATCGAGCGCCCGCGGCCGATCGAGCGCGCCTGGATCGAGGAGCGCTTCGAGTTCCACGCGCTGGACTACGAGGACGTCTTCTCGCGCAACCAGCGCCCGAAGGTCGACGAGTACGACGACTACCTGTTCATCGTGCTGCACTTCCCGCGCTACGACAAGCAGGTCGGGCGCCTGAACGCGGCCGAGCTGAACGTGTTCGTGGGCAGCGACTTCGTGATCACGCTCCCCAACGAGCCGATCCAGCCGCTGGAGTACTTGTTCGACCGCTGCGGGCGCGACGACGAGCTGCGCGAGCAGCTGTTCGCCAAGGGCGCCGGCTACCTGCTCTACAAGGTCGTCGACGACTGCGTCGACGCGTCGTTCCCGATGCTGCGCAAGATGGGCAACAAGCTCGAGCGCCTCGAGGACGACATCTTCGAGGGGCACTCCGAGGAGATCGTGCGCGACATCTCCAACGTCAAGCAGGAGATCATCAACTTCCGCAAGATCATCCGGCCGCAGCGCGCCGCCCTGCGCGATCTGGAGCGCACGCGCCGGTACGTGCCCGAGGACCTCGAGATGTACTTCGACGACATCGTCGACGCGTCCGAGCGCATCTGGGACATGCTCGAGAACTACAAGGAGGTGATCGAGGCGTTGGAGTCCACCAACGAGTCGGTCATCTCCCATCGCGTCAACGACATCCTGCGCGTGCTGACCTCGATCAGCGTCGTGGTGCTGCCGCTGACCCTGGTGGCCAGCGTGTTCGGCATGAACGTCGAGGTGCCGGGCCAGGGCTCGATCGAGGCCTTCTGGATCGTGATCGTGGTGATGGTCGCGATGCTGGGCGGGATGTTGGGGTACTTCCGCCATCGTGGCTGGCTCTGACGATCCCGTCGCGCACGCGTTCAGCGGGCTGACGCTGGCCCTCGACGGGCCGATGTTCATCGTCACCGCGACGACCGCGGCCGAGCGATCCGGTTGCCTGATCGGCTTCGGCACGCCGTGCTCGGTGCACCCGCAGCGCTTCCTGGCCTGCCTCTCGCAGGTCAACCACACGCACGGCGTCGCGCTGACCGCCACGCACCTGGCCGTCCACGTCGTGCCCTCCGGCGCGCACCCGCTGGCCGAGCTGTTCGGCGAGCAGACGGGCGACGAGATCGACAAGTTCGCCCGCTGCGCCTGGACCGAGGGCCCGCACGGCACCACGCTGCTGGACGACTGCCCCAACCGCTTCGTCGGGGCGATCCTCCAGCGCACCGACCTGGGCGACCACACCGGCATGCTGCTGGACCCCGTCTGGGCCGAGCATCGCGACGGCGATCCGGTGCTGCGCTTCGGCGCCGTGCGCGACATGGCGCCGGGCCACCCCGCGTAACCCGCGCGCCGACGCCGGTGTAGCTTGGACGACCGCTCGTGGCCGTCCCGACCAGCTCCAGCTCCTTCGTCCAGCTCGAGGCCCTCGCCGCCGCGGGCGCCCGCGACCCCGCCACCGAGCGCCGGCGCATGCTGGTGATCGTCAACCCCTACGCCACGACGGTCTCCGACCGGCTGCGCAACCTCGTCGTCTACGCGCTCCAGGGCCGCTACGACGTGACGGCGATCGACACCGAGAGCCGCAACCACGCGACCGAGCTCTGCCGCGAGGCCGCCCACGAGGGCTACGACGTCGTGGTCACGTTCGGCGGCGACGGCACGGTCAACGAGGCGGTCAACGGGCTGATCGGCTCGGACACGCCGATCTTCCCGCTGCCCGGCGGCAACACCAACGTGCTCTGCCGGATGCTCGGCATCCCCAACGAGATCGTCGACGCGACCGAGCACCTGCTCGGGCTGGCCGACCGCTGGGAGGTGCGCCGCATCGACCTGCCGCTGGTCAACGAGCGCGCGTTCACCTTCTCCTCCGGCGTCGGGCTGGACGCGACCGTGGTGCGCCGCGTCGACGCGCGCCCGAAGCTCAAGGCGCGCTTCGGCCCGTGGTTCTTCACGTCGGCCGGCGTCGTGTCGTTCCTGAAGGACTACCTGGTCAACGCGCCGCGCATGACCGTCGAGACCGACACCGGTCAGCAGACCAACGGCGTGACCACGATCGTCCAGAACGGCGATCCCTACACCTACTTCCGCGATCGCCCGGTGGCCTTGGCCGAGGGCGCGACGCTCGACTCGGGCACGCTCTCGACGCTCGTGCTCGAGCGCGTCTCGCCGCTCGACGTCCCGACGATCAGCGCCCGCGCCCTGGTCAAGCGCCTGCGCCTGGCCAAGCACCGCCACATCGCCCAGTACACCGACGTGCACCAGGTGACGATCCGCTCGGTCGACGAGCGCGAGCTGCCGCTGCAGGTCGACGGCGACTACGTCGGCTCGGTCACCGAGGCGGTCTACACCCTGCGCCCCGGCGCGCTTGCCGTGGTCGCCTAGCGCCGGCGCGCGGCGGCGGTGAGCAGGCGCGGGGCCAGCAGGCGGGCCAGGCGCGCGTAGCCGGCCGGCGACGGGTGGATCCCGTCGACGGTCAGCGCCGGATCGGCGTCCAGGGCGTTGAGCGCGGGCACGAGGGTGCAGCCGGTCGCCCGGGCCGCGTCGGCCACGGTGCTGCGCACCAGCGCGTACACGTCGGCCGGGAACTTGTCGCGGCCGGGCGGGACGACCAGGCAGGCGCCGCTGCGCCGCGCGCGGCGGGCGCGGGTCTCCAGGCCGGCGCGCAGCGCGTCCAGCGCCGCGGGATCGCGAGTCGCCGCATAGCCGATGCCGTCGTTGGTGCCCATCACGATCAGCGTGGCCCGCGGCCGCAGGACGGCCAGGCCGGCGTCCTCGACGACCGTCGGCGGGTCGGCGGCCAGCGCCCCGCCCCGGGCGATCGCGGTCAGCTCGACCTGCCGCGCCCCGGGGCGCGGCGTCCGGCGCAGGAACGCGCCGACGAGGGCCAGGCCACCCTGTCGGACATCGGAGACCTGCAGGCGCTGCTCGCCCGCGCCGGGCAGGGCGAGCGTCTTCAGGCCCAGGCCGCTGCGCTCGGCGTGGCCGTCGACCTCGACGCTGGCCGCGCCGGCCCGGAACGCGAACTGCCCCTGACCCGGGCCCGACACGTAGACCAGCGTGGCCGAGTCGGCGCCGCTGGCGGTCATCGACGCGCTGGCCTGCGGCTGCGACGTCCAGCTGAACAGGTCGGCCACGGCGCCCGGCCAGCGGGTGATCCAGGCCCAGGCGCCCAGGTAGGACCAGCTGCCGCGCCCGGCCTGCGGCGTCAGCACCCGGACCGGCTCGCCGGGATGGGCGGAGACGAACCCCGCCGCGCCCGCGTCGACGCCGCGGCGGGCGAGCTCGGCCCGCAGCTGGGCGGTGAAGCCGTCGCGCTCCGGCGCGGCCAGGTGGCTGCTCTCGACGATCGAGTCCCCGACCACGGCCACGGAGACGCGCGTGGTCGCCGCGCCCGCCGCGGCGGCGGGCAGCAGGGTGCAGAGCACGATGAGGATGGCCAGCCGGCGCACGTGGCGCGCGACGATAGACGGCCTCAGCGCGGCGGAGGTGGCGGTTCGGTGACCAACGCGCGCTGGGCGTAGGCCACGTCGTGCCACGCGCCGTGCTTGAAGCCGACGCCGCGCAGCCGCCCGACCGGTTCGAAGCCGAACGCGCGGTGCAGCGCCTCGCTGGCGTCGTTGGGCAGCGCGATGATGGCCACCGCGACGCGGAAGTCGAGCGCGGCCATGCGGTCGAGCAGCTCGGTGTAGAGCGCGCGGCCCCCGCCCCGGCGGCCGCGATCCTGGGCCATGTAGACCGTCACCTCGCAGGTCCGCGCGTACGCCGCGCGGGCCTTGAACTCGCCGGCGTAGGCGTATCCGGCCACGCCGTCGTCGTCCTCGGCCACCAACCACACGTGCGCCGCCGCGATCCGCGCGGCCATCTGCGCGGCGGTCGGTGGCTCGAGCTCGAAGCTGATCGCCGTGTCGGTCACGTACGGCGCGTAGAGCGCGGCGCAGGCCGCTGCGTCGCCCGGCGTTGCCTCGCGCACCAACATGTCACTATCTTATACAGAGACGCCACGATGTTCGACGCCCGCCTCGCCGACGCCCTGCGCAACGCGCGCCACGACCAAGGCCTGTCCGCGGCCGCGCTGGCCGAGCGCTCGGGCGTGTCGCGCGCGATGATCGCCAAGATCGAGGCGACCGACGCGCAGCCGACCGCCGCGCTGCTCAGCCGCCTGGCCACGGCGCTGGGCCTGACGCTGTCGGAGCTGATCGCCCGCGCCGAGCAGGCCGATGCGCGCCTGACCCGGGCCGCCGACCAGCCCCTGTGGACCGATCCCGAGACCGGCTACACGCGCCGCGCCGTCTCCCCCGCCGCCGGCCGCCCGCTGGAGCTGATCGAGGTCGAGCTGCCCGCGCACGCCGAGGTCGCCTACCCCGCCGACGCCTACAGCTTCATCCACGAGCAGGTGTGGGTGCTCGACGGGCACCTGCGCTTCCGCGAGGGCGACGAGGTCCACGAGCTCGACCGCGGCGACTGCCTGCAGCTGGGGCCGCCGCAAGCCTGCGCGTTCGTCAATCCCTGCGACACGCCGGTGCGCTACCTCGTCGCGCTGACCCGCCGGTCCGGCTGAGACCAACCGGGCAACAAGCCGACGGACCCGGCGAGTAGGGTCCACCACGATGGACCCCACCGTCCTGCTCGCCGCAGCGGGTGACTTCACCGGCAAGCTCGGATCGCCCGACCAGGCCGACCTGGTCTGGGCCCGCGAGACCCAGGCGATGTCGCTCGCGCTGCACATCCCGCTGGTGTGCTTCGGGATCGCCTTCCCGGCCACGGTGCTGTTCATGGAGGGCCTGTACCTGCGCACGGGCGACCTGACCTACAAGGCCCTGGCCAAGCGCTGGTCGAAGGTCATGCTGATCCTGTTCGCGGTCGGCGTCGTCACCGGCACGATCCTCAGCTTCGAGTTCGGCCTGCTGTGGCCGAACTTCATGGCCACGTTCGGCGACGTGTTCGGCCTGGCCTTCGGGCTGGAGGGGTTCTCGTTCTTCATCGAGGCGATCTTCATCGCGATCTACGTGTACGGCTGGGATCGCCTGCCCCGCAAGACGCACCTGCTCGTCGGGTTGCCGATCATCGTCACCGGGCTGACCGGCTCGCTGACCGTGATCGCGGTCAACGGCTGGATGAACAACCCCGTCGGCTTCGACCTGGTCAACGGCGAGGTCACGAACATCCGCCCCTGGGAGGCGCTGTTCAACGACTACTTCTGGCACGAGCTGGCGCACATGTACTTCGCCGGCTACATGGTTGTCGGGTTCACCGTCGCGGGCGTCTACGCGTTCGCCTACCTGAAGGGCAACCGCTCCAAGTACGTGCGCGCCGGCATGGTCGTGCCGCTGACGATCGCCTGCCTGGCCGCGCCGGTGCAGGTGGTGATCGGCGACTGGGCCGGGCGCACGGTGGCCGAGAAGCAGCCGGTCAAGCTGGCCACCTTCGAGGGCCTGCCCGAGACGACCAAGGGCGCGCCGTTCCACTTCTTCGGCTGGTACGACAAGTCGACGCAGACGATCAAGGGCGGGATCTCGATCCCGGACATGCTCTCGATCCTGGCCTTCCACGATCCCAACGCGACCGTGCAGGGCCTGGACATCGTCCCCGTCGAGGACCAGCCCGGGCCGATCAACGTCGTGCGCTTCTCGTTCCAGACGATGGTCGGCATCGGCACGCTGCTGGCCGCGGCCGGCGTCTTCTACGCGCTCGTGTTCCTGCGCAAGCGACGATTGCCGCGCACCAAGTGGTTCTACCGGCTCGTCGTGGTGGCCGGACCGTTGGCGATCGTCGCGCTCATCTGCGGGTGGATCACCACGGAGGTGGGTCGACAACCCTGGATCGTCTATGACGTCATGCGGGTCGAGGACGCCGTGACCGCGGCGGACAACCTGCCGGTCGCATTCGCCGTCGTCGCCGCGGTCTACCTGGCCCTGGTCTGCACGGTCGTGTGGCTGCTGCGCCGGCTGGCCAAGCGCCCGCCGGAGTTCGAGGTCGGCGCCCCGGTGGAGACGCACTGATGGCCGAGATCTGCCTCGGGCTGGCCCTGCTCGCGCTGACCGCCTACGCCGTGTTGGCCGGCGCCGACCTGGGCTCGGGCTTCTGGGACCTGACCGCCGGCGGCGACAAGCGCGGCGGGCGCGTGCGCGGGCTGATCCAGCGGTCGATGAGCCCCGTGTGGGAGGCCAACCACGTGTGGCTGATCTTCCTGCTCGTCGTGCTGTGGACGGCGTTCCCGGTCTTCTTCGGCTCGATCATGTCGACGCTCTACATCCCGCTGTTCGGCGCCGCGCTGGGCATCATCTTCCGGGGAACCGCGTTCGCCGTGCGCGGGCAGGCGGCGACGATGGCCGAGGCCCGGGTGTTCGGCGCGGTGTTCGCGTCGGCGTCGGTGCTGGTGCCGTTCTTCTTCGGCACGGTGATCGGGGCGATCGCCTCCGGGCGGGTGCCGGTGGGCAACGCGCTGGGCGACCCGATCGACTCGTGGGTGAACCCGACGTCGATCCTGATCGGCGTGCTCGCCGTGGTCAGCTGCGCATACATCTCCGCGGTCTACCTGGCCGCCGACGCGGCCCGAGCCGACATCCCTGACCTGGTCGAGGCGTTCCGCCGGCGCGCGCTGGGCGCGGGCGTGGTGGCCGGCGTGATCGCCATCGGCGGGCTGCCGATCGTCAACTCCGACGCGCCCGAGCTGTACGACGGGCTGACCTCCGGTGGCGGCCTGGTCATGGTCATCCTGTCGGCGATCGTCGGCGCGGTCACGCTCGGGCTGGTGTGGACCCGGCGGATGTCGATCGCCCGCTTCACCGCGGCCGCCGCGGTCGTCTGCATCACCGTCGGCTGGGCCTTCGCGCAGAGCCCTTACCTGCTGCCCGGCGACCTGACCCTCGACGAGGGCGCGGCCAGCAACGCCACGCTGACCGCCCTGCTGATCAGCATCGCCTTCGGCCTGGTCCTGCTGGTGCCCTCGCTGATCTACCTGTACCGGCTGGTCCTCAAGGGCACGCTGACCCAGGAGTTCCAGCCGCTCGATCAGCGCTTCCGCCCGCTGACCGCCTCCGACGACCCGCCGCCGCCCAACGCCTCGGAGCCCCGCCCGTGAACGTCAAGCTCGAGCGCACCGCGATCGCCCTCGGCGTCATCGGCCTGGTCGTGATGCTGCCCTTCGATCAGTGGTACACGCGGTTCGTGGGCATGGGCTGCCTGGTCGCCTTCGTGGTCTGCGGCGTCTTCCTGATCGCCAGCCCATGGTTCCTGGAGCAGACCGACCCCGAGGCCGACCCGCCGGCCAAGGCCGACCCCGATCCGGGCTAAGGGTCGCGCCGTTGTCCGCTTCGACCCGCATACCGGGCTCAAGCGGGCAACGGACCGCTGGCGCCGCGCCCCTCCCGGGCCGTTGTCCGCTGCGACCCGCATACCGGGCTCAAGCGGACAACGTGCGGTCGGCTAGCGGGTCGCGCGGGCCAGCGCGCGCACGAAGCGCGGCCCGTCGATCGTGCCCAGGCCCGTGACGCGGTCGTAGCCGGGCGTGGCCAGGTAGCCGCTGACCCGCTGGCCCTCGATCACGTAGGTGTTGTTGCCCAGCACGACGTCGACGATGCCGTTGCGCCGCGCGTCGCCGGCGGCGAGCCGGTACAGCGCCGCGTTCACCCGGCGCAGCGCGTGCCCGCCCTGCTGGCGCGCCAGCGCCAGGACGCCGGCCAGCAGCGGCGTGGCCAGGCTGGTGCCGGCCAGCGGGTACAGGCCGCCGGGATAGACGTTGGGGAACTGCACGACGGGCGCGAACGAGACGATCAGGCTGCTGCTGGCCGCGCCGATCAGGCTGACGTCCGGGTAGTTGCGGTTCGGGCCCAGCATGCCGGGATAGCCGCGCTGCCAGGCCGGCTGCCCGCTGAGGACCGAGACGCCGCCGCCGGACGCGCCGCCGAGCGCGTCGGGACCCCAGGCGACGTCGGGCAGCAGCCGGTTGCCGCCTGCGTCGAGCGTGACCAGGGTGCCGCCCACCGCCGTGGCGTTGGGATCGGCGGCCGGATAGGACGTCGCGAGCGTCGTCGAGCCCGGGAACGCCGCGCCGAAGTCGCCGGTGGCAGCCAGGACCGGGATGCCGGCCCGCACCGCCCGGGCGATCGCCGCCCGCGTGGCCGGGTACTCCCGCTCGGCGCCGCCGAAGCTCATCGAGATCAGGTCGGCCCGGGCCGCCACCGCGGCGTCGATGGCCGCCGCCACCGGCGCGTCCTCGATCAGCACGTCGAAGACGGCCGACTCGGGCACCGCCATGTAGAGCAGGTGTGCCCGCGGCGCCATCAGGTGGGCGGACTGCACGTCGAGCGTGCCCTCGGCGGCGACGGTGCCGGTCCCGGGCGCGCCGGCGGGCCCCGCGGGCTCGGCGATGGTCAGGCGCGCGGCCGGCAGGCCCCAGCGCTCGGACTGCGCGGCCACGCTCTCGCGCAGCCCCGCCACCGGCGACATGATGATCGCGATGCGGGTCCCCCGGCCGTCGATCCCCGCGCGATGCAGGCGGTCGACGCCGTACGCGTGCAGGACCTGCGTCGGCGAGTAGCAGCGCACGTGGCGCTGGGCCATGCACTGCTGCTGGTCCAGCGGGGCCTGCGCGGGCGCCGACCCGGCGAGCGCCAGGACGGCGAGTGCGGCCGCGGCCGCGCTGGTCCGGCGTCGATGCACCGCGCGGACGCTACCGCTACGCGACGCGGCGGCGCGGCTGGGCCGGACCGCCCCCGTGCGCCAGCCACTCGAGCACGGCCCAGCGCGAGAAGCGCCAGTGGCCGCCGATGAAGCGGCCGGGCAGCTCGCCCGCCTCGGCCAGCCGGCGCAGCGCGCCGGTGTCGACCTGCAGCAGCACCGCGGCGTCCTGGAGCGTCAGGACCTCGACCGGCGCGGGCACCAGAATCGGGCTGGGCGCGCCGTGGCCATCGCGCGCGACGTGGAACGTGCCGCCCTCCCGAACCGCGGGGGCGTGTGACGAGGTGGCGGGTTGCGGGGGCAGAATCCCCGGCGCCGCTGTGAGGTGCCTCCCTGGCATGTGGGTCTCCAGCACGGCAACCTAACCGATGCCACAAACCGGTTCGTACAGACGTCCAGGTGGCGAGCGGGCTAGCCGGCGCCCGGGGTGACGCGGTAGGCGTCGAACACGTTGTCGATGTTGCGCAGGCGCGTGATCGTCTGCTTCAGGGCCTGGGTGTCGGCCACCTCGACCACGAAGCGGTTCTGGACCATCGGGGGCACGACCATGCAGCGCGCCTCGACGATGTTCAGGCCGCCCTCGGCGATCGTCCGCGACAGGTCCTCGAGCATGCGGTGGCGGTCAAAGCCGTCGACCTGGAGCTCGACCTTGAACGCCGAGCTGTGCTCGCCCTCCCATTCGACCGGGACGAAGCGCTCCGGGTCCTTGCGCAGCGCGACGGCGTTGGGGCAGTCGTCGCGGTGGATGGTGATCCCGCGGCCCAGCGAGACGTAGCCGACGATCGGGTCGCCCGGCACCGGCCGGCAGCACTTGGCCAGGCGGACCATGACGTCCTCGACGCCCTCGACGGCGATCCCGTAGTTGGTGGCCGAGCCGGTGGGCTGGCGACGGGCGCGCCGGCCCGGCGTGACCAGCGTCTCGGCCGGCGAGTCGTCCTCTTCGGCCGCCTCGCCCTGCTTGAGGCGCTGCAGCACCTTGTTCGTGACGACCTTGGCCGAGATCTTCGCCCCGCCCAGCGCGATGTAGAACTCCTCGGCCTTGCGGAAGCCCATCTCGCGGATGACGTCGGCCAGCAGGGCGCTGCCGGCGATCTTCTGCGCGGGCAGGCCCGCCTTCTTGAGGTGCTCCTGCAGCAGCTCGCGGCCGGTGTGCTCGGTGTCCTCGCGCGACTCGGCCTTGAACCAGGCCTTGATCTTGTTGCGCGCGCGGGTGGTGCGCACCAGCGCCAGCCAGTCGCGCGACGGGCCACGGTCCTGCTTGGAGGTCAGAACCTCGACGATGTCGCCGGACTTCAGCTCGTACTGCAGCGGCACCATCTTGCCGTTGACGCGCGCGCCGACGCAGCGGTGGCCGATCTCGGTGTGGACCTCGTAGGCGAAGTCCAGCGGCGTGGCCCCGGCGGCCAGCGACTTGACCTCGCCCTTGGGGGTGAACACGAAGACCTCATCCTCGAACAGGTCGACCTTGAGGTTCTCCATGAACTCCTTGGGATCGGAGAGCTCCTGCTGCCAGTCGAGCATCGACCGCAGCCACAGCAGCTTCTCGTCTCCCGAGGCGTTGGCCGGGACGCCCGGCTTGCCCTCCTTGTAGATCCAGTGGGCGGCGACGCCGAACTCCGCCATGTCGTGCATCTCGCGGGTGCGGATCTGGATCTCCAGCGGCCGGCCCTCGGGCCCGATGACCGTCGTGTGCAGCGACTGGTACATGTTGAACTTCGGCATCGCGATGAAGTCCTTGAAGCGCCCGGGCAGCGGCTTCCAGAGGCTGTGGATGACGCCCACGGCCCCGTAGCAGTCCTTCACCGACTCGACCACCACGCGCATGGCCGTCAGGTCGTAGATCTCGTTGAACTCGCGACCCTTCTTGGTCATCTTCGAGTAGATCGAGTAGAAGTGCTTGGCCCGCCCGGCGATCTCCGCCTGGATGCCCAGCGCCTCCAGCTCGCGGGCCAGGTACTCGCCCGCGTCGGTCACGTAGCTCTCGCGCTCGTCGCGCTGCTGGGCGACCAGGCCCTTGATCTCCTGGTACTTGCGCGGGTGCAGCGCCTGGAAGGCCAGGTCCTCCAGCTCCCACTTCATGGCGTGGATGCCCAGCCGGTGCGCGATCGGCGCGTAGATCTCCAAGGTCTCCTTGGCCTTGTCGATCTGCTTCTGCTTGGGCATCGCCGCGATCGTGCGCATGTTGTGCAGGCGATCGGCGAGCTTGATCAGGATGACCCGGATGTCCGAGGCCATCGCGACCATCATCTTGCGGTAGTTCTCGGCCTGCGCCTCGTCGCGCGACTGGAACGTGATGCCGGTCAGCTTGGTGACGCCGTCGACCAGGCTGGCCACCTCGTCGCCGAAGCGCGAGCGCACCTCGTCCAGCGACGCCGTCGTGTCCTCGACGGTGTCGTGCAGGAGCGCCGCGATCAGCGTCTCGGTGTCCAGGCGCAGCCCCGCGCAGATCTTCGCGACGGCCGCCGGATGGGTGATGAAGTCCTCGCCCGACTTGCGGCGCTGGTCGGCGTGGTGCTCGCAGGCGAACACGAACGCCTCCTCGACGCGCTCGCGGTCGATCTCCACGACGGAGTCGCTGGCGTGCTCCTCGACGATCGCGAACAGGTCGCGCAGCAGCTCGCGCTCCTGGCTGTTGAGCTCCGTGGTCGCCGGCAGCGTGGCCTGGCTGACCGGCTGGTTCAGCTGGTCGACGGGCTCGCGCTCGACCGGTGTATGACCGGCGCTGTGGCCGTTGCCATCGGACGAGCGCGTCGCGGGCGGCGTCTTCACGCCGCCCGACGCGCCGGCGCGGTCGGGACGGTCAGCCATGCCAAGCCCTCCTCCAGGCGCTGCCGCGCGTCGCGGTACGCGGCCGAGCGCTCCAGCTCGGTGCGCTGGGCCGGCGGGACGGCGACGGCGCCGCCGGCGACGTCGACCACGACGAGCCCGAGCTCGGCCAGCACGGCCAGCAGTCGGCCGGCCAGGCGCGCAGAGCGCGGCGTGCCCTCCCCGCGCAGGAGGGCTGCCAGTTGCTCGCCCTCCGCTCCGCCCGCGTCCCGCAGGACCCGGTACAGCGCGGTGAGCGGGTCTCGAAGTCGGTACTCGCGCTCATGAATCTGCCCAGCAAAGTCTAGCTCCGGCATCCCCCACCCCAGCACCGTCACATGGGCCAGGCTCGCCTGCCGGGCTGGCGGGTCGATCGCGACGACGTGCGCGTACGGCGCGGCGAGCGTCGGATCGGCCTCCAGCGCGGCCCACGAGCAGAGCGCGAACCCGCCCAGCCGGGCGCGCAGACCGGGCAGCCGCCGCGGCACGTCGGCGCACACGGCCAGCACCGGGTCGCCGCCGGCAACCAGCGCGGCCAGCGTCCCGGCCACGCCGCGGTCGCGGCGGTCGGCGGGCGCGGGGCGCACGGCGGGCGGCGCGAGCGCGGCGGCGGGCTGCAGCTGGGCGAACGCGGCGCGCAGGTAGGAGCCGGCGTCGGGTTCGGGCTCGCCGATCACCGCGATCGGCGCGGGCGCGCAGGACTGCGCGTGGCGCAGCACCAGGCGCGGCTCGACGCTGCCGCCCCAGCGGTCCAGCTCCAGCGCCGCGACGACGTCGGCGGGCGTGCCCTCGTCGACCGGCATCCGCCCGTCGCAGCCGAAGGCCACCGCGCGCACGCGCAGGCCGCCCGACTCGACGGTGAAGCGCACGTGCTGCCCGCCCTCCCCCATCGCCCGCGGGTCGCGCAGCTGGGCGGCCGGGAGCATCAGCGAGACCGACGGGTTGCCGTGCCCGAACGGCTGCAGGCGCTGCAGCTCCTCGGCCAGCTCGTGGCCCAGGTCGCCGCCGGCGGCGATCGCGTCGACGCGCTGCACCGGGACCAGGTCCTCGTCGCTGAGCACGGCGGCGGCGTGGGCGTCGAACGCGCTGCGGAAGGCGTCGATGTCCTCGGCGCGGATCTCCAGGCCCGCCGCCGCGCGGTGCCCGCCGTGGCGGCCCAGGTGCGCGGCGCAGGCGTGCAGCCCGCCGAGCAGGTCGAACGGCGAGATCGAGCGGCCCGAGCCCGTGCCGGTGGCGCCGTCCAGGGCGATCACGACGGCCGGGCGGTGGTGGCGCTCGACGAGCTTGGAGGCGACGATGCCGGCCACGCCCGGATGCCAGCCCTCGGCGGCGACGACGATCGCGTGGGCGCCCTCCTGCTGGCGGGCCTGCGCGTCGGCCTCCCACAGCATCCGCTGCTCGACGGCCCGCCGCTCGACGTTGATGCGGTCCAGCTCCTCGGCGATCGCGCGCGCCCGCTCGGGATCCTCGGTCAGCGCCAGCTCCAGGCCCGCGTCGGCCCGGGCCAAGCGGCCGGCGGCGTTGATGCGGGGGGCCAGGCGGAAGGCGATCGTCGAGGCGTCCAGGCGCAGCGCGTCGCACTTGGCCACCTCCAGCAGCGCCCGCAGCCCCGGCTTGCGCGTGGTGCGCAGCGCCTGCAGGCCCTCGCGGACCAGGCGCCGGTTCTCGCCGTGCAGGCGCACGACATCCGCCACCGTGGCCAGCGCCACCAGATCGAGGTCCTCGGCCGCGGTCGGCGCGCCCAGCGCCTCGGCCACCTTCAGCGCGACGCCGGCCGCGCACAGGTCGGTGAACGGGTAGCCGCACACCACCGGATGGATGATCGGCGCGTCGGGCAGCACGCCGTCGGCGCGCGGGCTGTGATGGTCGGTGACCAGCACGTCGATCCCGGCGGCCCGGGCCTGGGCGACCTCGTCGACGGCCGTGATCGCGCAATCGGCGGTGATCAGCAGCTGCGTGCCCTGGTCGGCCAGGCGCTGCACCGTGTGCGGGCGCAGGCCGTAGCCGTCCTCGGAGCGGCTGGGCAGGTACCACGCGGGCTGGGCGCCGAGCGAGCGCAGCGCGCGCACGAGGATCGCCGTCGAGCAGACGCCGTCGACGTCGTAGTCGCCGTGGATGACGATCCGCGAGCCGCGCGCGACGTGGTCGCGGATGAGCGCCACCGCGGTGTCCATCCCGGCGAACGCCGAGGCCGGATGCGCCTCGTCGGCGGCCAGCCAGGCGCGCGCGGCGGACGGCTCACCGAAGCCCCGGCGGACCAGCACCTGCGCGGTCACGGGGCTGATCGCCAGCTCGCGCTCCAGGGTCGCCACGGCGTCCGCGGGACACGGGGCGAGGTCGATGCGGCGGGCGTCGGTCACGGTTGGACCCTAGGTGCGCCACCCGACGGAACCGGGGAGCGCACGGGTCCTAGGTGACGACGGGCTCGTTCCCCTGGCGGGCGCCGATCCAGTAGCAGAGGCCCAGGCCGATGAGCGCCCCGGGAATCGCCTCGATGGCGCTGAGGATCGTGGTGTCGCTCGAGCCGGGAATCGTGAACCCGTTGACCAGGATCCCGAAGACGACCGAGCCGACGATGGCGGCGATGAAGGCCCCGACGATCCCGCCCACGAAGCGATCGGGCACCCAGATCGTGAAGTGCCAGATGGCCAGGCCCATCATCACCCATGCGAAGACGGACATGGCTAGCGGGGCCTCCCCTTGCGACGCGGACGCTGCGTGGACTTCTGCTTGGGCATGACGACGTCCTCGGGCGACAGGTCGGCGCCGGAGCTGGCCGCGGGCGGCTCAGGAGCCGGCGCGTCCGCCGCGGGCTCGGCCGGCGCTTCGGGCTCGGGCGTGGGCTCGGGCTTCGGTGACGGCTTGGGCCGCGAGGCGGTGGCCGAGCGACCACGCTTGGTCCGCGCGTCGGCCTCGGCCTGCGTCTCGTGCTGGATGTCGCGGACCATGTCCTCGAACTCGTCGCGCGAGACCTGCGTCGGATCCTGCGGTGCCGTGATCGACCCGCCGCGGCGCTTGCGCTCGACCGGCTGGACGTCGTTGCCCGGGCCGGTGGCGTACGCCGGCACGAACCCGAGCGCGTCCTTGATGCGCTGGGCGCGCTGTCGGTAGACCGGCTCGCGCTCCTTCCAGTGCGTGAGCACCGGACCGGCGATGAAGATCGACGAGTACGTGCCCGAGGCGGTGCCGATCAGCAGCGCGACGGCGAAGTCCTTCAGCGTCGTGCCGCCGAAGATCAGCAGCGACAGGACCGGCAGCAGCGTGCAGAACGAGGTGGCCAGCGAACGCGTCAGCACCTCGCTCATCGAGCGGTTGACGATCTGCGAGAAGGCGGCTCTCGGCATCCGTGGGACGTTCTCGCGCACACGGTCGAACACGATGATCGTGTCGTACAGGGAGAAGCCCAGAATGGTCAGCAGCGCCGCGACCGTCGACGTTGTCACCTCCAGGCCGAGCAACGCGTAGACGCCGGCGGTGATCAACAGGTCGTGCGACAGCGCTATCAGCACCGGCACGGAGTACTTCCACTCGAACCGCAGCGCGATGTAGATCGAGATCACGATCAGCGACGCGATGATCGCGATGATCGCCGACTTGGCCACGGTCTGGCCGAACGTCGGCCCGATCGACTGGTTGTCGAAGTCCGGGGTGCCGCCGAAGTCCTCGTTCAGCGCGGTCTGGACACGCGGCACCGCGTCCGGGGCGATGTCGCCGGAGATCTGGAAGGCGTTGTCGCCCAGCTGGTCGTTGGAGACGCGCTGCACCTCGGCGTCCGCGAAGCCGACCTTGGCCAGCGCGTCGCGCACGCCGTTCTCGTCGGTCTTCTGCTCCAGCGCCGTGGTGATGCGGGTGCCGGACTCGAAGTCGATGCCGAAGTTCAGGCCCTTGCCGCCGATGGCCAGCGCGCAGACCAGCAGGATCACGCCGGAGGCGGAGAAGAACCACTTCGACGCGCCCATGAAGTCGAACGTCCACGAGCGCGGGTTCTCACGCGCGCCGAGCGCCCACTTGTGGTTGAGCAGGCGCGAGTCGCCGACCGTGCCGAGCACCGCCTGGGTGGCCAGCACGGCGGTGAACAGCGACACCAGCGTGCCGATGCCCAGGGTCAGCGCGAAGCCCTTCACGCCGGCCGTGGCCAGCATGAACAGGATGAACGCGACCATGAACGTCACGACGTTGGCGTCGATGATCGCCGCCAGGCCCTTCTTGTAGCCCTGGGCGATGCCGGCGGGGATCGATCTGCCCGCGCGTATCTCTTCCTTGACGCGTTCGAAGATGACGATGTTCGCGTCGGCGGCCACGGACAAGGTGAGCACGAGGCCCGCGATGCCCGGCAGCGTCAGCGTGATCGGGATCAGCTTGATCAGCGCGAAGAAGTAGATGCCGTAGATGACCAGCGCGCCGACGGCGATCAGGCCGAGCACGCGGTAGAAGGCCAGCAGGAACAGCGCGACGACCGCGAAGCCCACGATGCCGGCGATCAGGCCCTGGTTGAGCGCCTGCTGGCCCAGCGTGGCCGACACCTGCGACTGCGAGATCAGCTCGAGCTTGATCGGCAGCGCGCCGGTCTTCAGCAGGTCGGCGAGGTTGCGCGCCGAGGTCAGCGTGAAGCCGCCGGAGATCTGCGAGCCGCTGGAGGCGTCGATGCCGTCGGGGTTCTGCTGGTAGTCGATGTACGGCGTCGAGATCAGCTCGTCGTCGAGCACGATCGCGAAGTGCTGCGCGGAGGCCAACGGGTCCGCGCCGGGGATCTGGTTGTCCTGGCCGCGCTGGGCGATGTCGCGCGTGACGTCCTGCCAGATCTTGCGGCCCTTGGACGTGAAGTCGAAGGTGACGATCGGCTGGCCGCTGCCCGCGGGACCGTTGTCGTAGTTCTGCTCGGGGTTCTTGATGTCCGTGCCCAGCAGCGCCGGGTCGTCGTTGAGGACGAACCACTTGTCGGGCTTGACGGCGGGCGCGCCGGAGCTGGTCGTGTCCGGCACCTCGGCGCGGACGATGACCGTGCCCGGCTTGACCTCGACGACCTTCTCGTCGGCGGTGGGCGCCTTCTCGGTGCGGTCGGCGAACAGGTCGTCGCGGTTCTCGACGGGTCCGGCGAGGACCTTCTCGTTCTTCGTGTCCAGCAGGTAGTAGACGCCGTCGGTGGTGGCCGTGTCCGGGTTGCGCTCGGGACACTCGGCCGCGCGGTTGACCGCCTCGTAGAGCGAGATGCCGAAGGTCGGGTTGCCGGCCTGCGAACCGCCGGTGACCTCGGGGTTGGTGGGGTCGGCCTTGCAGCCGGGCCCCATCACGTTGGTCTCCCAGTCGTAGAAGAACAGCTGGGCGACCTGCCCCACCTGCTCCTCCGCGCGCTTGGCGTTCGTCACGTCCGGGAGCGCGACGGTGATCTGCCCGCTACCGGACCGCTGGATCTCCGGCTCGGAGACGCCGAGGTTGTCGACGCGCTCGCGCATGATGTCGATCGCGCGGTTGATCGCGTCCGGTGTGACCTCGGACTGCTTGGTCGCCTTGGCCTGGTAGACCAGCTCGACGCCGCCCTTGAGGTCCAGGCCGCGCTTGGTCGGCTTGGTCAGGATGACCGCGATCGAGCCGGCCAGAAGCAGGCCGACGAGCAGCAGAATGCCGAAGTTCCGAGTGCGGTTGTTCATCAGGACGAGGCTTTGGCGGCTTTGACCGGGGTGAGGACGATCAGCAGCCCGCCGTCATCATCGTAGGCGGGAAACAGATCGGCGGTCGCCTCGACCGGAAAGTCGCCCTCTGCGTGGACCCGCACGCGCTTGGATTGCACGCGCACGCCCCACTCCAAGGCCTGCGCCACGTGATCGGTGCCGTCCTCGAAGGTCAGCCCGAGCACCTCGCCCGCCGGCCGGCCGATGACCCGCTCGTCGTCGAGACCGGTCAGCTCGAAGGCCCCGCGACCGCAGTGGATCAGGCGACCCTGCTGGTCGGCGGCGAAGAACGCGGCGTCCGGCGCCGGGTAGTAGTCGTCCATCAGCTCGAACAGGAAGGTGTGCCCGCACTTGGGGCAGCCGCGGGCCTCGCGCGAGAAGCCGCGCTGGCGATCGCTGGCCGTGGAACGGTGGCCACAGTTGGGACAGATGAAGAGATGCGCCATGGGACCGACCTAGCGTAGTGCGGCCCGTGTCCGGAATGTGTCAAGGCTCGACCACGCGGGCGGGGTCGAGCAGGACGCGGTCGACGGCGTCCACGAGCGCGCTGGCCGAGGACGCATCGTCGGGATAGACCGCCCATCCGACGTCCACGGGCAACGGCTGCTGGGCCGCGGCCACGCGCACGGCCTGGGCCAGGCGACGGGCCCCGTCATGGCCGGCGCCGGCGGCCACGATCGCCAGTTCGGCCGGGCCGGTGCGCTGCAGCGCGTCCCCCGGGCGGACCACGGTGCGGATGCGCTGGGCCAGCGCCTCCAGGGCGCTCTCGTCCACCCCGCGGGGGTCCACGCCGGCGTCGACGAGCACCAGCGCGACCTGCCCGGGATCCTGCAGGCGACGGGCCTGATCGGGCGTGCCGGCGGCGGCGATGGCCAGTTGCAGCGCGGCGTCGATCGCGGCCCGGCTGGGCGGTCCGGTCGGGGCGGTCGCGGGCGCCGCGGCGCGCTGCTCGGCGCTGATCAGCCGCCGCTTGAGCGTCTGCAGCGTCAGCGTCATGCCCTCGCAGGCGATCGCGAACGCCAGCACGCGGGCCAGCGCCTGGTCGGAGTCGATGTCGGTGTAGATCAGCGTGCTGGCGTAGGTGACGGCCAGCGCCCCGACGCCCACCCAGGCCATCCACCCCGGCAGGAAGTAGGCCGAGTACAGCATCGCCAGCACGAGCACCGGGAAGATGTAGGAGTTGATCCCCCCGCTGGCCCACAGCGCCAGGCCCAGCAGCGGCTGGAAGGCCAGGACCGCGACCAGATGGGCCCAGATCGGCGCCCGCCGCCAGGGGATCCACTCGGCGATGCAGGCCACCCCGTAGAGCGCGACGAGCGCGATCAGCGCCCAACCCAGCGCCGCATGGTCGTGGTCGACCCCGGGCAGCGGCTGGCAGGCCGCAGCAACGGCGGCGCCCAGCACCCAGAGCGCGCCGGACCAGCGTCCCATCATCCGTCGCTCGTCGATCAGCGCGTCCACGTTCCCTCCCTCGGAGGGGATCCTAATGACGACCGCTAGAAGAGCGCTGGGCGGTCGGGCGGTTGCAGCCCGAGGTGGCGGTAGGCGCCCTGCGTGGCGGTCCGTCCGCGCGGCGTGCGCTGCAGGAACCCCTGCTGCAACAGGTACGGCTCGTAGACGTCCTCGATCGTGTCGGCCTCCTCGCCGACCGCCGCGGCCAGCGTCGACAGCCCCACCGGTCCGCCGTCGAACTTGCCGCAGATCGCCTGCAGGATGTCGCGATCCAGGCGGTCGAGGCCGACCTCGTCGATCTCCAGCAGCCGCAGCGCCTCGTTGGCCGCGGCGACGGTCACGACGCCGTTGGCGCGGACCTCGGCGAAGTCCCGCACGCGGCGCAGCAGGCGGTTGGCCACGCGCGGGGTGCCGCGGCTGCGCGAGGCGATCGCGCGGGCCCCGTCGGGGTCGATGTCGATGCCCAGGATCGCCGCGGAACGGTGGACGATCGCGCTCAGCTCGGCCGGCGCGTAGGGCTCCAGGCGGGCCTGGATGCCGAAGCGGTCGCGCAGCGGCGTGGTCAGCAGCCCGGCGCGCGTGGTGGCGCCAATCAGCGTGAACGGCGGCAGGTCGAGCGTCATCACCCGCGCGCCCGGGCCGGTGCCCATCGTCACGGGCAGCTGGCGGTCCTCCATGGCGGGATAGAACGTCTCCTCCAGCGCTCGCGGAAGCCGGTGGATCTCGTCCACGAAGAACACCGACCGCGGCTCCAGCGCCATCAGGAAGGTGGCGATCTCGGCCTTGCGCTCCAGCGCCGGGCCGGCGGTCTGCACGAACGGCACGCCCAGCTCGGCGGCGACGATCTGGGCCAGCGAGGTCTTGCCCAGGCCGGGCGGGCCGGCCAGCAGCAGGTGGTCGAGCGCCTCACCGCGGTTGCCGGCGGCCGAGATGGCCACGTCGAGCTGGTCCTTCAGCGAGCTCTGCCCGACGAAGTCCACCAGGCGCCGCGGGCGCAGCGTGACCTCGAGCTCCTCGTCGACCTCGAGGATGTCGGGCGTCTGGATGCGGCCGCTCACCGGCGGCTCCCGCGCAGGGCGCTGGCGATCAGCTCTTCGGCGGTGTCCCCGGAGGCCTCGGCCAGCAGCGACTCGACCTCGGCGGCGCTGTAGCCCAGCCCGAGCAGGCCCTCGCGCGCGTCGCCCCGGGCGTCGCTGCCCCGGGTGATCGTGATGCCGGGCTCGTCGACGTCGGCCGCGCCGACCTTCTCGCGCAGCTCGACGATGATCCGCTCGGCGGTGCGCTTGCCGATGCCCGGCACGGCCTGGAAGCGGGGTGCGTCGCCGGCCGCGATCGCGCGCAGCAGCTCGCGCGGCGGCCCGCCCGAGAGGACGGCGAGCGCGACCTTCGGCCCGACCGCCTGCACGCCGAGCAGCAGCAGGAACAGGTCGCGCTCCTCCTCGGTGGCGAAGCCGTACAGGTTCAGCGCGTCGTCGCGGACGATCAGGTGCGCGTGCAGCGTGGTCTCGGTGCCCGCGGCGGGCACGTGGCGCAGGGTCTCGGCCGAGACCGCGAGGCGGTACCCGACGCCGCCGGCCAGGACCACGACGTGGTCGGGACGGCGGACGACGACCTCGCCCCGAACGAGTCCGATCATGCGACGGCGCTCCGATCCAGCGCGACCCGCAGCGGCGCGTGGTTGAGGTGACAGACGGCGACGGCGAGCGCGTCGGCGGCGTGATCGGGCCGGGGCAGCTCGGTCAACGAGAGCAGCGTCTGGACCATGCGCTGGACCTGGAGCTTGTCGGCCCGCCCGTTGCCGCACACCGCGCCCTTGACCTGCTGGGGCGTGTAGGCGGCGCAGGGCAGCCCGCGCTGTCCGGCGGCCAGCATCACGACGCCGCGGGCCTGCCCGACGGCGAAGGCGCTGCGCGCGTTGGTGCCGAAGTACAGGTCCTCGATGGCCACGGCATCGACGTCGTGCTCGTCCAGCAGCGCCCACGCGCGGGCGTGGATCTCGGTCAGGCGGACCTCAGGGCGCGCGCCCGGAGCGGTCGTGATGACGCCGCCGTCGAGGGCGACGAGCCGCGCACCGCGGCGTTCGACGACGCCATAGCCGGTGTTGGCGGTGCCGGGATCGATGCCGAGGACGCGCACGGATCGTCATTCTGCGCCGCGCGTCGGACGCCTTTATCGAACTACAGTTCGCATCGTGTCCACCACCGAGATCCTCACCGGCGGCTGCGCCTGCGGCGCCGTCCGCTTCGCCATCGACGCGCCCATGGTCACCGCCGGCTACTGCCACTGCCACCGCTGTCAGAAGCGCACGGGCACGGCCGCCGCGATCACCGGCGTCACCGCCCAGGACTCGTTCCGCATCACCGAGGGTGCGCAGGACGTCGGCGTGTGGCGGCCCGAGGGCGGCGGGAACCCGAAGTCGTTCTGCACCCGCTGCGGGGGCGCCCTGTGGGCCGGCCAACCCGACGGCAGCGGCATGATCGCCGTGCGCTTCGGCGTCCTGGACGGCGATCCGGGCCTCGCCCCGCAGTGGCGTCAGTGGCTGGACTCCGCCGCCGCCTGGGAGCCGGTGCCCGACGACGGACTACCGCGCTTCGCGCAGGGGCGGACGTTCTAGTGCCCTGAGTCACTAATTCGCCCGCATCTGGCGGCGCCGGAATCGTGTCTGCCGGCACTCGCCATCACCACCCGTACCACCAGTACGACAAGTGATGGCGATCACCGGCAGACCCGCCCCGCCATCCACCAGCTGCACACGAATTACCGACTCAGGACACTCGGAAGCTGCTCAGGCGCTCCAGGCCCAGCCAGGCGAAGGCCATCGCGCGGTTGACCAGCTCGGCCCGGGGCGTGTCCTGGTGGTCGTACCACCAGTTGGACAGCGCCTGGACGGCGCCGGAGAGCATCTGGGCGTAGATCTCGACCTCGTGGCGGATCGCCTCGCTGGCGCCCGGGACCATCATGTCGGCGATCGCCGCCGTGGCCTGGCGCTGCATCCGCTCGACCACCTCGCCCAGGTGCGGATCGGCCGCGTCGCGGAACAGCGCCCGCCAGGCCTCGCGGTTCTCCTCGACGAAGCTCAGGAACGCGTCGATGCCGCCGCGCAGGCGCTCCTCGGCGGGCAGGTGCGCGTCGGCGGCCGAGGCCAGCCGGGCGAAGAGCGAGTCGGCCTCGGCGGTGATCACCTCGGCGTGCAGCGCCTGCTTGGACGGGAAGTGCTCGTAGATCAGCGCCTTGGAGATGCCCGCGGCCTGGGCGATGTCGTCGATCGACGTGCCGTGGTACCCGCGGGTGGCGAACGACTCCAACGCGTTCTGCAGGATGGCCGCGCGACGCTCGGCGGCGGACATCCGGGTGCGGCGAAGAGGCGTGCTCACAGCTTGACCATGGTGGCACGTCGGCATCACGTCTAGATTCCCGGCCGAATGGTCGATTTCGCCGCGGAGGGGCTGCTCGACGGCCTGGAGGGAGACGCGCGCGCCGCGCGTGAGCGGCTGCTGTCCGCGCTGGCCGACGAGGGCGTGTCGCTGGAGGACCTGCGCGCCGCGGTGGGCGACAACACGTTGTTCCTGCTGCCGGCCGAGCGCCGCATCGGCGGCGAGCCGCGCTACACGCTGGACGAGATCGCAGCCGAGACGAACCTGGATCCCGATTTCCTGGCCGACCTGCGGCGCACGGCGGGCCTGCCGGTCGAGGACCGCAGCGCGCGGGTGCTGACCGAGGCCGACCTCGACGCCGCGCGCACGGCGCAGGGCTACGTCGAGGCGGGGATCGCCCCCGACGACATGTTCGAGATCGTGCGGATCCTCGGACGCGCGCTCCCCCAGGCCGCCGACGCGATGCGCCGCGCGTCGCTGGCGCTCGTCTTCGACCGCGACGCCGACGAGCACGAGCTGGCCATGCGCTACGCCGCCACCGCCGAGGCGCTGCAGCCGCTGACCGCGCCGATGCTCGACCAGCTGCTGCGCCTGCACCTGCGCCACGCCGTGCGCAGCGAGCTGCTGGAGGTGGCCGAGCGCGAGTCCGGCGAGCTCCCGGGCGCGCGCGAGGTCGCCGTGTGCTTCGCCGACCTCGTCGGCTTCACCCGCGTGGGCGAAGAGGTCGACCCGGCCGAGCTCGGTGCGATCGCCGACCGCCTGGAGTCGCTGGCCAGCGACATCGCCACGCCGCCGGTCCGCCTGGTCAAGACGATCGGCGACGCGGTCCTGCTCGTCTCCCCCGACGTCGACGCGCTGATCGAGGCCGCCCTGACCTTGATCGAGGCGGCCGAGGCCCAGGGCGAGGACTACCCGATGCTCCGCGCCGGGATCGCCCGCGGCCCGGCCGTGCATCGCGCCGGCGACTGGTACGGGCGCCCGGTCAACCTGGCCTCGCGCATCACCACGATCGCCCGCCCCGGCTCGGTGCTCACCGACCAGGCCGTGCGCGACGCGGCGACGCACGAGTGGCGCTGGTCCTTCGCGGGCGAGCGGCGGGTGCGCAACGTGCGCGAGCCGGTGAAGGTCTCGCGCGTGCGCCGCGTTGTCGCCTGACGGCCGCCCTGCGACCGTGAGGTGACAACGGTCAGCGGGGTGCGCGCGCGTCGGCGGCCAGCGCGCGGACGATCTCGCCGGCCGGACGCTCCTGGGCCAGCGCGTAGCCCTGGCCGGCCCACAGGTTGATCGCCTCGGCGTCGCCCGCCGCGCGGGCGGCGGCGCGCAGCGGCGCGGTCAGATGGTGGATCTCCGGATAGGCGCTGGGCGCGTCGGCGTGCGCGCGCTGGAAGCGGTTGACGATCCCGCGGGCCGTCCGTCCGGAGAACGCGCGGGTCAGGCCGGTCGGCCGGTCGCCCGCGGCCAGGATCCGGCGATGCGGGGCCGCGGTGCCCGCCTCGGGCGCGAGCAGCAGCGCGCTGCCCAGCTGGGCCGCGACGGCGCCGGCGGTCAGCGCCGCGGCGATCGCGGCGCCGGTCATCAGGCCGCCGGCCGCGACCATCGGCAGGTCGACGTCGATCAGCTGCAGCAGTGCGAGCAGGCCGAGATCGCCGGGCGCCCCGTCGTCGAACGAGCCTCGGTGTCCGCCCGCCTCGACGCCCTGGGCGATCACCGCGTCCGCCCCGGCCTCGGCGGTCAGGCGCGCCTCGGCCGGCGTGGTCACGGTGACCCACACGGCGACCCCCGCTGCGTGCAGGCGTTCGACCAGCGCGGCTGATGGAGCCCCGAACGTGAACGACACCACCGCGGGGCGCTCGTCGAGCACCACCGCGACCTTGGCCTCGAACGCGTCGTCGTCGTGGCGCGGCTGGCCCAGCGGCCCCGGCTCCGCCGCCAGCGACGCGCGGTAGCGCTCGACCACCGTCGGGTCGGCCGGGCGGCCGGGCGGCGCGAACAGGTTCACCGCGAACGGACGCGCGGTGGCCGCCCGCAACGCGCGGATCTGCGCGCGCACCTCGTCGGCGCTGCGGTAGCCCGCGGCCAGCGAGCCGAGCCCACCCGCGTCGCTGACCGCCGCGGCCAGCGCCACGGTCGACGGACCGCCGGCCAGCGGCGCGCCGACGATCGGCACCTCCAGCTCGGTGAGGGTGAACACCCCCACAGGGCTAGCCCGCGATCGCCTCCATGACGTCCGCGGAGACGTCGAAGTTCGCGTGCACCGTGTCGACGTCGTCGTTGTCCTCGAGCGCGTCGATCAGCTTGAGCACCTTGCGGGCGCCGTCCTCGTCCAGCGGAACGGTCGTCTTGGGCCGCTGCACGATCTCGGAGGACTCGACCTGCACATCAGCCTCCTCCAGCGCCGCGCGCACCGCGGTCAGATCGGACGGCTCGGTGAGGATCTCGAAGACGTCGTCGTCGAGCGCGATGTCCTCGGCGCCCGCCTCGATGGCCGGCAGCAGGTCGTCCTCGGTGTAGCGCTCGGCGTCGACGAGGATCGTGCCCTTCTTGTCGAACAGGTAGGACACCGACCCCGGCTCGCCCAGGTTGCCGCCGCCCTTGGAGAAGGCGTGGCGCATCTCCGCGCCGGTGCGGTTGCGGTTGTCGGTCAGCGCCTCGACCAGCACGGCGACGCCACCCGGTCCGTAGCCCTCGTACAGGACCGCCTCGATCGCGTCGGCGTCGGTGCCGGCGCCCGTGCCCTTGGCGATCGCGCGCTCGATGTTGTCCTTGGGCATCGAGGCGTCGCGGGCCTTCTGCACGGCCAGCGCCAGCGACGGGTTGCCGTCGATGTCGCCGCCACCCTCACGCGCGGCGACGGTCACCGCGCGCGCAAGCTTGGTGAACAGCTTGCCCTTGCGCGAGTCGACGATCGCCTTCTTGTGCTTGATGCTCGCCCATTTGGAATGCCCGGACATGACACAGATCCTAGCCCCGGGCCCGGGCGCCGACCGGCGGCGCGCCACGTTGCCGGCTCACCTGATCCGCGCCGCCGCGGCGGCTCGCAGCACCGGGCGACATCCCCGGACCGAAGGGAACCGCACGATGACTCCGACCACGATGGTCGATCTCGAGCAGTTTGATGCAGACGGCGCGCTGGCCGAGACCGGCAGCAAGCTCGACAACCACACCCGCGGCGCGTTCCTGCGCCGCGCCGGGATCGGCGCCGCCGGCCTGGCCGGCGCCGGCGCCCTCCTGGGCGGCGGACTGCCGAGCATGGCGTTCGGCGCCACCCCCAAGAGCGACATCGCGATCCTCAACTACGCGCTCACGCTGGAATACCTCGAGGCCGAGTTCTACGCCCAGGCCAAGAACAACATCAAGGACGGCCCCCTCGGCGCATTCGCCGCCCTCGTGGCCGCCGACGAGGCCGCACACGTGACCGCGCTGAAGAAGGCGCTCGGCTCCAAGGCCGTCAAGAAGCCGACGTTCGACTTCGGCGCCTCGGTCACCGACCAGACCACGTTCCAGAAGACCGCGTTCACGCTGGAGAACACCGGCGTCGGCGCCTACCTCGGCCAGGCCGGCAAGATCAAGACCCCGGCCCTGCTCGGCGCCGCCGCATCGATCCTGACCGTCGAGGCCCGCCACGCGGCCGCGATCGCCACGATCATCAACACCAACCAGCTGTCGGGCGCCAACGGCATCACCCCCAACGGCCCCTTCGACAAGCCCCTGTCCATGAAGACCGTCCTCGCGGCCGTCAAGGGCACCGGCTTCATCACCGGCTAGCCAGCTGCCCCAGGGAGTCCGCGAGCGGCAGGTGGATCCAGCCCTCGCGGGCCACCCGGGCGGCATCCTCCTCCGGCGGCACCGGGCGCGTCAGCCCCAGCGCCGCCGCCCGCGTGATCAGCGCGCAGACGAGCGCGTCGAGCACGTGATCGGAACCGGCGCAGGCCGCGACCGTCGCCTCGCTGAGCTCCAGGTCGGCGTCGTCCTGCAGCCGCTCGGCCAGCTGCCGGCGCAGCGGACCGGCGCCGGGCTCCTTGTAGCGCCGGGCCTCCGTGTATCCCCAGGCGGCGAACGCGCCCGCCGGGTAGACCTCGAGCACGTGGCCGCCGACGCGATCCAGCGCCTCCCCGCGGGCCAGGCCGTGCTCGGCCAGCAGGTGCGCGCAGCGCATCGCGGTCGCGCCGAGCCGATCGGCCGACACGGACATCGGGCGGCTGCCGGGCTGCACCGCGAGCTCGTCGGTGCGCCGCAGCCGCAGCGGGCCGCGCTGCGGTCCGGCCAGCCACTCGCCCCGCTCGCTCCACGCGTCGATCGCCACCCGGAACGGGTCGGGCCAGCCGAACGGCGCGTCGATCCCGACCCGGTCGGCGCCGGCCATCGCCTGCAGCAGCGCGCCGTCGCTCAGGTTGCGCTGCGGCGGGCCGCCGAGGTCGCGGCCCTCGCCGCCCTCCCAGACCAGCAGGCACGCCGCCGTCGACGTCTCCGCGGTCGACAGGTCGATCCCCAGCGTGCGCATCAGGCGCCGTAGCGGCGATACCAGTCGATCGTGCGGGTCAGCCCCTCCTCGAGGCTGACCTGCGGCCGCCACCCGGTCAGCTCGCGCAGCTTGGTGGAGTCGACGTACTGGCGGTCGATCTCGCCGCTCGGGGTGCCGCTGCCGCGCACGTCGGGCGTCACGTCGGTGCCGGCCAGGCGGCACACCGTGGCCACCACCGACCCGACCGAGTGCGGCCGGTCCCCACCGGCGTTGAACGCTTGGCCCGACGCGCGGCCGGGCAGCTCGTTGGCGATGGCCAGGTACGCGCGCACGGCGTCCTCGACGTAAAGGAAGTCGCGCTCCGGGCTGCCGTCGGAGCGGATCTCGGGGGAGCGCCCGGCCAGCGCCGCGGCGATCGCCTCGGGGATCAGCCGCGACGGGTTGCGGTCGCCGCCGCCGTAGATGTTGGCCAGCCGCGTGGTGGCCACCGGCAGCGCGTAGGTGTGCCAGTAGGAGCGGGCGATCAGGTCGGTCGCCGCCTTGGAGACGTCGTAGGGGAAGCGCGGCTGCAGCGCGAAGTCCTCGCGGTAGGGCAGGCGCTCGTGCGCGCCGTAGGCCTTGTCGGAGGAGGCCACGAGGACGCGCCCCACGCCCACGGTCCGGCAGGCCTCCAGCAGCAGGTAGGTGCCGCGCACGTTGGTCTCCCAGGTGCTCAGCGGCGAGCGCTGGGCGGTCCCGACGATCGTCTGCGCGGCCAGGTGGAAGACCGTGTCGACCTCGTGCTCGCCGATCGCCCGCTCCAGCAGGCCGGGCTCGCACAGGTCGCCGTGCACGACCGAGCAGCGCTCCTCCAGGCCCTCCACGACGAGCGCCGCCCCGGGCACCTCGTCGCGGCGCAGCACGGTGACGCGGTCGCCGCGGTCCAGCAGCGCGCGCACCAGCCAGCTGCCCAGCATCCCGTACGCGCCGGTGACGAAGACCGAGCTCATTCGTTCCACACCTTCCATGGGGCGGCGCCGCCCGCCCACAGATCGTTGAGGGCGACGGCGTCCTTGTAGGTGTCCATGCACTCCCAGAAGCCGGTGTGCCGGTAGGCGCGCAGCTGCCCGGCCGCGGCCAGCCCCTCCAGCGGTGCGCGCTCGAGCACGGAGTCGTCGCGCAGATGGTCCAGGACGCCGCGTTCGAAGACGAAGAAGCCGCCGTTGACCCAGTGGTCGGCCCGGGGCTTCTCGCGAAAGCCGGTCACGCGGTCGTCGTCCAGCTCCGTGATGCCGAACTGCAGCTCGGGTCGCACGACGGTCATCGTCGCGGTCGCGCCGTGCGCGGCGTGGAAGGCGAGCTCGGCGCGCAGGTCGAGGTCGGCCAGGCCGTCGCCGTAGGTCGCGCAGAAGCGCTCGCCGACCCGGTCGCCGATCCGCTTGATGCGCCCGCCCGTCGGCGTGTCCAGGCCGGTGTCCACGCAGGCCACCTCGATCCCCGCCGGCCAGTCCTCCGCGGCCACGAACGCCTCGATCTGCTCGCCCTTGTAACCGGTGCAGAGCACGAACCGGGTCAGGCCCTGCTCGGCGTACAGCCGCACGATGTGCCACAGGATCGGGCGCCCGCCGATCTCCACCAGTGGCTTGGGGATCTCCTGGGTGCGCTCCTGCAGGCGGGTCCCCCGCCCGCCGCAGAGGATGACGACGTCCATCGGGCGGGGAGCATAGGCGGCGCGGTGCGCCGTAGGATCACTGCGCGATGCCGATCGATCCCACCATCTTCAAGGCGTACGACATCCGCGGGCTGCACGGCGAGCAGCTCGGACCCGACGATGCCGAGCAGATCGGCCGCGCGTTCGCCCGCGTGATCGCCGGGCTGGCGGGCAAGCCGACCAGCGAGCTGCGGCTCGGGCTGGGCCGTGACATGCGCCTGACCGCGCCCGAGATGGCGGCCCGCTACCGCGATGGGATGGTGTCCGAGGGCGCGCACGTGATCGACGTCGGCCAGGTGGGCACGGAGATGCTCTACTGGACCGTCGGCTCCAAGCGCCTGGACGGCGGTCTGATGTGCACCGCGTCGCACAACCCGAAGGCCTACACGGGCGCCAAGCTGGTCAAGGAGGGTGCGATCGCGCTGTCCGGCGACGAGGGCATCCAGGACATCCGCGCGCTGGTCGAAGGCGGCCTCTTGGAAGCGGGTGGGCCGGATGACATCGGCTCGGTCGAGGAGATCGACGTCTACGAGGACTTCCAGGCCGCCGCGCTGACGTTCATCGACCCGACGAACATCAAGCCGATGAAGGTCGTCGTCGACGGCGGCAACGGCATGGCCGGCCCGATGGTCGGCCCGCTGCTGCGCACGCTCGGCCTGGAGCTGGTCGAGACGTTCTTCACCCCCGACGGCGAGTTCCCCGGCCACGAGCCGAACCCGCTGCTGGAGGAGAACCGCCAGTTCATCATCGACAAGGTGCGCGAAGAGGGCGCCGACCTGGGCATCGCCTGGGACGGCGACGCCGATCGCTGCTTCTTCATCGACGACCGCGGCGAGTTCGTGGCCGGCGACTTCCTCACGGCGATCCTGGCCGAGCACCTGCTGGCCAAGACCCCGGGGGCGGACATCCTCTACGACGCCCGCGCCTCCCGCGCCGTGCCCGACGCCGTCACCGCGGCCGGCGGCACGCCGCACATCAACCGGGTGGGCCACGCCTTCTTCAAGACGCGCATGCGCAAGGAGGGCGCGATCTTCGGCGGCGAGGTCTCCGGCCACTACTACTTCCACGACTTCTACAACGCCGACTCCGGCACGGTTCCGGCGCTGCTGGTGCTGGAGAAGCTGTCGCTCGAGGGCAAGTCGATGCGCGAGCTGCTGGCGCCGTTCGAGGCGAAGTACTTCATCTCGGGCGAGATCAACTCCGAGGTCACCGACGGGGCGGCGAAGATGGCCGAGATCGAGGCGACCTACGCCGACGCGACGATCACCCACGTCGACGGCGTCTCGATCGACTACGACGACTGGCACTTCAACGTGCGGATGTCCAACACCGAGCCGCTGCTGCGGCTGACGCTCGAGTCGCTCGTCTCGCACGAGGACATGGAGCGCCGCCGGGACGAAGTCCTTGGCCTCATCCGCGCCTGACGCCGGGATCGTCACGATCCCCCTCCCCACCGGGTTCGCCGTCGGGGACATGAACAGTTACCTGATCGAGGACGACCCGCTCACCTTGATCGACGCCGGGCCCAACACGGGCACGGCGCTGGACGCGCTGGAGCGGGGCCTGGCCGCGCGGGGCAAGCGCCTGGAGGACCTCGAGCGGATCGTCATCACCCATCAGCACATGGACCACATCGGCCTGGTCCAGCTGGTGGCCGACCGCGCCGGCGCCGAGGTGCTCGGCTACGCGCCCCTGCAGCCGCTGCTGCACGAGTACGACGCGTTCATGGAGGCCGACGTCGAGTTCTCCACCGACCTGATGGTCCGCCACGGCGTGCCCGACGACGTGCGCAAGGGGCTGCGGCGCCTGTCGCGCATCATCCGCGCGTTCGGCGGCCGCGTCGACATCACCCGCGGCCTGCAGGACGGCGACACGCTCGAGTTCGCCAACCGCGCGTTCGCCGTGCACCTGCGGCCCGGCCACTCCCCGTCGGACCTGGTCTTCCACGACGCCGACGCGGGCCTGCTGATCGCCGGCGACCACCTGATCAAGAACATCTCGTCCAACCCGTTGGCGGGCACCAAGCTCGACGGCTCCGGCGAGCGCCGTCGCGCGCTGGTCGACTACCTGGCCTCGATGCAGGCCACGCGCGAGATGGACGTGCGCTGGGTGCTGGCCGGGCACGGCGAGGCGTTCCCCGACCACCAGGCGCTGGTCGACGAGCGCCTGTCCGGCCACCGCCGCCGGGCCGAGAAGCTGGCCGGGCTGATCGAGCAGTCGCCCAGCAGCGCGCACGAGCTGGCCCGTGAGCTGTGGGGCCGCGTGGCCACCACCCAGGTCTTCCTGACGCTCAGCGAGGTGCTCGGCCACACCGACCTGCTCGAGGACGAGGGACGCATCCGCGAGATCGTCGGCGACGACGGCATCACGCGCTTCGAAACTGTCAGGTAGTTTGCGCCCATGAGGGTCGCCGCTGCCACCATCGAGGAGGTCCACGCGCCCCTGCGCGTGGAGGAGCTGGAGATCGACGAGCCGCGCGCCGGCGAGGCGCTCGTACGAATCGTCGCCACCGGCGTGTGCCACACCGACGCGATCGCCCAGGCGGGCGACTTCCCCTATCCGTTCCCGGGGGTGCTCGGGCACGAGGGCGCGGGCGTGGTCGTCGCGGTCGGCGATGGCGTGACCAACGTCGTCGAGGGCGACCCCGTGGTCATCGGCTGGCCGTTCTGCGGCGCCTGTCGCAACTGCCTGGAGGGCCAGCCGCGCTACTGCGTGCAGATCGGGGCGATGGTCGGCCGGGGCACCCGCGCCGACGGATCGACCGCGCTGCACCGGCTGGACGGCTCCCCGATCCACAGCCACTTCTTCGGCCAGTCGTCGTTCGCCACGCACGCGCTGACCGACGCCAAGACCCTGGTCAAGGTGCCGCCCGAGCTCCCGCTGGAGCGCGTCGGTCCGCTGGCCTGCGGGTTGGCCACCGGCGCGGGCGCGGTGTTCAACAAGCTGCGCCCCGAGGTGGGCTCGTCGCTCGTCGTCTACGGGGTCGGCGCCGTCGGCCTGGCCGCGGTGATGGCCGCGCGCAACTCGGGCGCCACGACGATCATCGCCGTGGACCGCCACGCGGGGCGGCTGCAGATCGCGCGCGAGCTGGGCGCCACCGAGACGATCGACGTCAACGACAGCGATCCCGTCGAGGCGGTCTTCGAGATCTGCGGCGACGGCCCGGCCGACTACTCGCTCGAGTGCACCGGGAACATGTCCGTGCTGCGCCAGGCCGTCGACAGCGTCGGGCTGCGCGGGCAGTGCGTGCTGATCGGCGGGGCGCCAGCCGAGGCCACGTTCACGCTGGACCACATCACCACCCTGTGGGGCAAGACCGTCGCGGGGATCCTCGGCGGCGAGGGCATCAGCGAGCGGCTGATCGGCGCGCTGGCCCGGCTGCACCTCGACGGGCGCTTCCCCTACGACCGGCTGATCGCGCCGTTCGAGCTCGACCAGGTCAACGAGGCGATCGCCGCGTCGATCTCCGGCGAGGTGCTCAAGCCGGTTCTGCGGATGCCAACGTGACCACGCGCCCCTCGGCGGCCGAGGCCCGCGCGGCATCGATCACGGCCAGCGCGGCGACGGCGTCCTGCGGCGTGACCGGCAGCGCGCCGCCCCGCAGCGCCGTGACCACGCCGGCGTAGAAGCCCTGGTAGCGGCCGGCCTCGGTCTCGATCATCTGGGTCTCCTCGCCGGCGTGCAGCGCGCCCCAGTTCAGCGGCGCCTCCACGCCGAACCCCAGGTCGGCGGGCGTCAGGCCGTCGCGCAGCTGGGCCTCCTGCGGATCCAGGCCCTCCTTGACGTAGGACGCTGCGGTCCCCAGCGCACGCAGCCGCGGGGCCAGGTGGCCGGCGATCATCGACGCCCACAGGTGCGAGCGGGCCCCGTCGGCGTGCGTGATGGCCACGAACACGTCGTCGTCGACCTGCGCGCCCGCGCGGCGGCGGTCCAGCTCGGCGTAGACCTGCGTGGCGGGACCGAGCAGCAACAGCGCCTGGTCGATCAGGTGCACGCCGAGGTCGTAGAGCAGGCCGCCCGCGTCCTCGGGTGCCGCGCTCTCGCGCCAGCGCTCGGCGTCGACCTCGGGACGCCAGCGCTCGAAGCGCGACTCGAAGCGGGCCACGTCGCCCAGCGCGCCCAGCTCGACGAGCCGCATCAGCGTCAGGAAGTCGCCGTCCCAGCGCCGGTTGTGGAACGGGATCAGCAGCCGGCCGCGCGCCTCGGCGTGGGCGGTCAGCTCCGCGGCCTGCGCGGCCGTCGCGGCCAGCGGCTTGTCGACGACGACGTCGAGCCCCGCGTCGATGGCCGCCCGGGCGAACCCGACGTGGGTGGCGTTGGGCGAGGCCACGACGACGAGGTCGAAGTCGGCGGCCCGGGCCCAGACGTCGTCGGCGCTGTCGAGCAGGTCCACTCCGGGGTAGCGCCCGCCCGCGGCCGCGCGTCGCACCGGGTCGCGGGTGACGACGGCGGCCAGCTCGAGGTTGGGCTCGGCGGCGATCAGCGGAGCGTGGAACGCCTCGCCGGCCAGGCCGTAGCCGATCAGGGCGACGGCGGCGCTCATCGCGCGAGGTTGGCGTTGCGGAACGCCGGGTCGTCGGTCACGTCGTCGCCCAGCCAGTCGGGAGCCTGCCAGGCCCGCGCGTCGTCGGCCGAGTCGAACTCGACCTCGGCGACGATCAGGCCGTCGTTGGGGCCGCTGAAGACGTCGAGCTCGATCGTGTGGGCGCCGTGGGTGATCACATGGCGGACCTTCTCGATCCGCCGGCCTTCGGTCAACGGCCACAGTCGCTCGAAGCGGTCGGCGTCGATGGCCAGCTCCTCCTCGGCGCGGACCAGGCCGTCGCCGGACTTGATGGTCAGGAAGGTGTCGGCGTCGCGGCGGCGCAGGCGCACCTCGACGTGCCCCGTGGTCAGGTAGCCCTGGGCGATGGCGTGGCGCGGGTGGTCGTCCAGATCGGCGGGCGGCGCGCTGACGCGGAACTTCCGCTCGATCTCGCTGCCCCGCCCGGCCCAGGCGCGCACGAGCTCCTGATCGTGGCCGTAGGTGAGCCGTCGCGCGGCGTCGTCGGGCGCCAGCCAGGCCAGCTCGTCGACCTCGTCGTTGGCCGCGAAGTCCGGGACCTCGACGGCTTCCATCACCCAGTAGCGCACGGTCTTGGGCCGGCCCTTGTTGTCGGTGTAGTGCACGGGCGGCAGCTCGTCGCGCAGGCGCCCGCGCACGCCGGTCTCCTCGTGCACCTCGCGCAGCGCCGCGTCCTCCCAGCTCTCGCCGTCGTCCAGCTTGCCCTTGGGCAGCGACCAGTCGTCGTAGCGCGGGCGGTGCACCAGCAGCACCTTGCCGTCGCGCGCCACGAGCCCGCCGGCGGCCTGGACGTCGTCGCTCATCGCGTCTGAGGCTACCCCGCCTTGCGTCCCATCAGCACCGCGAAGCGATGGTCCTTGAACAGGCAGTCGGCGTCCGCGAAACCGCCGTCGCGCAGCCAGCCGAGCTGGGCCTCCACCGGCGCGCGGCGATCGACCTTCATGCGCTCGACGGCCGCCGCCCACTCGGCCTCGGTTCCGCCGGCCTCGAGCACGCGGCGGTGGTGCCAGTCGGCGTAGACCGCGGCCAGGGCGGGCGTCGGCCCCTCGACCTGCTCGGCGTTGACGAAGATCCCGCCGGGCGACAGGGCGTCGTGGACGCGGGCCAGCAGCGCGCGCTGGTCGTCGTGCTCGAGGTGATGGATGGCCAGCGCGGAGACGATCGCGCACCAGGGGCCCTCGGGCAGCGGGTCGTTGAGATCGCCGACCACGTACGTCACGCGGTCGCCCAGCGTGCCGCGCGCCTGCTCGAGCATCGCCGGCGAGCCGTCCAGCAGCGTCAGCTCGGCCTGCGGCTGGGCCTGGACGACGAAGCGCGACAGCAGCCCGGTGCCCGCGCCGAGATCGAGGATCCGCTTGGGCGGACCGGCCAGCAGCCCCAGGGCGCCGACCGCGGTGGCGTAGAGCGCGTCGAACGGCGGGATCAGGCGACGGCGCTGGGCGTCGTAGTCGGTGGCGTGGCGTTCGAAGACCTGTGGCGCGCTGTCTGTCATAGCTGATAACCGTACAGGATCACGTACGCCGATACATTCCCCCGCGTGCCCGAGGTGCTGATCAACGCCCGCGCCGCCGCGCGCCGGCAGATGAGCGGCGTGGAGCGGTGGGCGGTCGAGCTGACCGAGCGGCTCCCGCGCGCACGCCCGGAGACCTACGTCGTGGCCCAGCCGCCGCGCGCGCTGTCCTACCAGGCCGGCCAGCTCTGGGAGCAGGGGCTCCTGCCCCAGCAGGCCCGGCGCCTGGGCACGCCGCTGATCCTCAACCCCGCCAACCTGGCGCCCTTGCGCTTCGACGGCAACGTCGTCGTCGTCCACGACGCGGTCTCGCTCACCCACCCCGAGTGGTTCTCCCCCGTGTACGCGGCCTGGCATCAGCGCGCGCTGCCCGCGGTCGTGCGCGGCGCCGTCCGCGTGATCACCGTCTCGGAGTTCTCGCGCCAGGAGATCGCGCAGACGACCGGCGTCGACGCCGAGGCCATCGACGTCGTGGCCGGCGGGGTCGACGAGCGCTTCAGCCCGGACGCCGACGCGGCCGGTGCCGCCGCGGCGCTCGGCCTCGCGCGCCCGTACGTGCTGACCGTGGCCGGCGAGGGCGCGCGCAAGAACCTCGCCGTCCTGGGCGCCACCGCCACCGCCCTGGCCGAGCGCGGCCTGGAGCTCGTGGCCGCCGGATCGCGCCGCGCCCACCACGGTCCGTCGGGCGGAATCGACGGGATCCGCCACCTCGGCTACGTCGATGACGCGCTGCTCCCCGGGCTGTACGCGGGCGCGAGCGCGTTCGTGCTGCCGTCGCTGCACGAGGGCTTCGGGCTCCCCTGCCTGGAGGCGATGGCCTCGGGCGTGCCGGTCGTCGCCGCCGAGCGCGGGGCCCTGCCAGCCACCTGCGGCGACGCGGCGCTGCTGGTCGAGCCGCGGCGGCCGGATCTCGTCGCCGAGGCGGTCATCGCGGCCCTGGGCGACGCGAGGCTGCGCGACCGCGGGCTGGTCCGCGCCGCGGCGTTCACGTGGGACGGAACGGTCCGCGCGGTGGACGCCGTTCTGGCCGACGCGCTGCTTAGGGTCTAGCGCTCCAATGCCAGACGCCCAGCCCTCCCTCGTGACCCCCGAGGGCGTGCGCGACGGCGACCCGGCAGCCCTCAGCGGGCTGACGACGCGTCGCGGCGCCGCCGTTCTCGCCTACGCCGAGCAGGTCGCCCGCCCCGGGCGCTCCGTCGATGTCGCCGCCGAGGCGTTCGCCCGCTTCCGCCTCGCGGTGGTCGGCGCCGACGACCCCTACGACGTCGATCCCGAGCGCACGCTGCTGCGCGGCACCCGCTTCGCCGCCGCCGAGGCCGCGCCGCGGGCCGTGCCCCTGCGCGCCCGCCTGCGCGGCGGCGCCGCGCCGTCGGCCTGCGAGCTCGTGCCCGAGCTGCTGGCCGCGCGCGCCGAGGACGAGCTGACCGACGCCGACCAGGCCCGTCTGAGCCGCCACGTGACGCGCTGCGCCGGCTGCTCGGCGGCCGAGGCGCGCTTCCGCGCGGGCGAGCGGGCCTACCGCCAGGCGCCCGATGTGCCGCCGGTGCCGTTCGCGTCGCGAGCCATCATGGAGGCGCTGCTGCACGCCGCGCCGTCGGTCGGCGGGCCGCGCGAGGTGCAGCCCGCCGTCGCGGTCGAGCCGTCGCCTCCCGTCGAGACCGAGATCGCCGCGCAGGCCGAGCTCGAGTCCGCGCCCGTCGCGGTGCTCACCGACGAGCCCCCGCCGGAGGACTTCGTCCCCGAGCCGTTCGACGAGGAGCCCTACGAGTACGCGCCCGAGCCGACGGTCACCCACGTGGCGGCGGCCGAGCGGCAGGAGACCTACGAGTTCGACGCGCTGCCCGACGACGCGTTCGACCTCCAGGAGCTCGCGGTCGAAACGCCCCGCCGACGGCGCAGCGCCTGGACGATCATCGCGTTCCTCGTGCTCGCGCTCGTGGTGATCGCCGCGCTCGCCGTCGTCGGCGTGGCAGTGCTCGACGCCCGCGCATAGGCTCCGCGCCATGCGGATCTTCCTGACCGGTGCGACCGGGTTCATCGGTGGCCGAGTGGCCGACCTGCTGCTGGCCCGCGGCGACGAGGTCGTGGTGCTCGCCCGTTCGGCCCAGAAGGCGTCGCCGCTGGCCGCGGCCGGCGCGACCGTGGTCGTTGGCGACCTGTCCGACGAGGCCGCGATCGCCCAGGGTGTGGCCGGCGCGGACGGCGTGCTGCACATCGCCGCCGACTACCGGGTGGGCGTTCCGGCGGCGGAGCGCGAGTCGCTGTGGGAGGCCAACGTGCGCGGGACCGAACGCGTGCTGGACGCGGCGATCGCCGCGGGCGCGACGCGGATCGTCCACGTCTCGACCGGGAACGTGTTCGGCAACACGCGCGACACGGTGGCCACCGAGGGCTACCAGCGCGACCTGTCCGAAGGCTTCCTGTCGGCCTACGACGAGACGAAGTACCAGGCCCATCAGGTGGCCCTGGCCCGCATCGCCGCGGGCGCGCCGGTGATGATCACGCAGCCGGGCGCGGTCTACGGCGCCGGTGACACCTCCGAGGTCGGCAACATCATCGACCAGACGCGGGCCGGGAAGATGAAGCTCTTCCTGTTCCCGGACTTCGTCGTCAGCTACGTGTACGTCGACGACCTCGCGGCCGGCCTGGTCGCCGTGCTCGACCGGGGCACGCTCGGCGAGACCTACGTCCTGGGTGGCGAGCTGGCCGACATGCGCACGCTGGTCACGACGGTGTCCGAGCTCTCGGGTCGCCGGCCGCCGCGCGGCACGATGCCGGCGATCGTCATGAAGGCCGGCGTCCCCTTCGGCCCGCTCGTCGGCAAGCTGATGGGGTTCCCGCCCAACCTGGGCGAGCTGATCAAGACCTCGGACGGCGTCGCGATCCGCATGACCAGCGCGAAGGCCGAGGCCGAGCTCGGCTACACGCACCGCCCGCTGCGCGAGGGCCTGCAGCAGACGCTCAGTCGCTGATCAGGAAGATCGGGTGGTCGGGCGCGATGCGCCGCAGCTCCTCGTCGGAGGCGTCGGGGCCGACGCCCTTGAAGAACTGGCCGACCTCCCACTTCCAGCGCTTCAGGTAGGCGCGCAGGATGGGCGGGCGGTCGTCGTCGGGGACCTCGGTGCAGGTGAACGTCTCGGCGCGCTTGCCGACCAGCAGGCGGCCATCGCCCGCGGCGCGCAGGTTGCGCACCCACTGGGTGTTGCCGCGCGGCGCGACGAGGTAGCGCCGGCCCTCGAAGACCAGGAGGTTGACCGGCACCTGGCGGGGCTCGCCGCTCTTGCGGCCGCGCACCTCCAGGACCCGGGAGCCCGCGAGGCTGATGCCCATCCGGGTCAGCAGCGCGACCAGCGGGTTGAACACGTTGCTCGTGAACCAGCCAGGTGCCTGGTATCCGCTCTCCGCCATCGGCCGGATCCTACGGCGTGAGCTGCACGTGCACGGTCTCGACCTGGCCGCCGGCGACGATCGTCAGCGCCAGGGTTCCCCGCCCGGCGCGACGCACCGCCCGCAGCTGATCGGGGCTCAGCGCCTCGCGGACGACCGCGCGCTGGCCGTGCTTCACCGTGAGCCGTTGCGTCGGCAGGCGCGTGCGGTCGCGCCCGATCTGCAGGACCGGACGGATCGCCACGGGGCAACGCTCGGCCTGGCAGCCGAACACCAGAACCGGCTCGCGCCGCTTGGCCCGCAGGCGAACGGTCGGGGCGCGCGGCGTCGAGTGGCCCGTCAGCACGCGCAGTCGGCCGCGGATGGCCACGAGCCGCGCCCACGCTTCGGCCCGCGACAGCTTGTGGGCCGCCGCGACCGCCCCCGGAGGTCCCGCCCGCAGCGCGCCCTCGGGCGGGTCGAAGGGATCCCCGCTGAACGGCCCCACCCGGAACACCTGGGCGAAGGTCTGCGCGATGAAGGAGAGGTCGTTGAGGTACGCGGTGAACAGCGGCCGCAGGAACGCGGGGACGAGCGCGAGCGACGTGATGAAGATCGGCGTCGGTCCGACCGGGGCCGCCGGACCCCCGTTGAGCTGGCCGAGCAGGTCGTCGGCCCGCTTCGCGTCCTCCTGCAACACCTCGATCTCCGCTTCGAGCTCCCCCAGCAGCGCTCCGGCCTCCTCGAGCGCGGGGGTCGGATCGGCCGGTGGCGGACCGCATTCCTGGAGCTGGCCGACCTCGAGCGGGGACGAGGCGAAGTGGGAGACGCCGTCGACGCACTCCCCGGCGATCGGCTCGGGCGGCGCGACCATGCCGAGCTCGGTGCGGTCCATCGCCACCTCCGCTTCGTGCTCCAGCGCCTGCAGCTCGGCCATCGTGGCCGGGTCGATCTCCGCCTGAGCGCTGCCCGCCGTGATGATGAGGATCGCCGCACAGAGGGCAGCGATCGAGAGGAACCGATCCATGGTCGTGCGCCCACCATCGCAGAACGAGCCATTCGTCCGCGCGGTTTCTTATTGGCAGATCTGTAGATAAGGTTCCGGGGCATGAGCGAGATCGCCGATACGCCGCTGGGTCCCGTCGAGTACGTGACGCGCGGCCAGGGTCGCCCCGTGCTCGTCGTCCACGGCACACCCGGTGGCCACGACCAGGCCGAGGCGATGGCCGGTTTCCTGCCCGAGGACGAGTTCCAGGCGATCATGCCGTCGCGGCCCGGGTACCTAGGCACGCCGCTGGAAGGCCGGGAGACGATCGACCAGCAGGCCGACCTGCACGCCGCGCTGCTGGACGCGCTGGGCATCGACTCCGTCGGCGTCCTGTGCTGGTCGGGCGGCGGGCCGTCGAGCTACCGCTTGGCCGTGCGCCACCCCGAGCGCGTGACCGCGCTGGTGTCGCTGGCCGCGGTCAGCAAGCAGCTGGACGCGCCCAAGGAGGACGTGACCTCCCGCCTGATGTTCCGCACCAGGTTCGGCAACTGGCTGATGCACGCGATGGCGTTGCACGCCCCGAAGTCGCTGATCTCCTCGACGATCGCCGCCGAGGGCGATCTGACCAAGGAGCAGATCAAGGAGCAGACCGAGCAGGTCTTCGCCGATCCGGTCAAGCGCCAGTTCGTCCTCGATCTCGACGCGTCGGTCAGCGAACGCCCCGAGCGCCGCGCCGGCTTCGAGAACGACTACGCCCAGTTCGCGGCGATCGACTCGCTCGAGCTCGACCAGATCACCCAGCCGACGCTGCTGGTCTGGGGCGACGCCGACTCCGACGTCCTGCCCGAGTTCGACGAATTCGCCGCCGCGACGATCCCCGGCGCGCAGACCATCGTGCTGGCCGAGGGCACGCACCTGGCCTTCTACACGCACCCCGAGTCCGACGCCGCCCAGGCTCGCGCGCTCACCCGTCTGCGAGGGTGAGCGGCAGGCCGAAGGCCTCGAACAGCGTCGCGCCGAACGTCGTGATCTCGGCGATCCGGCTCCCCCGGATCCACAGCACGTCGAGCTTGAAGGCGCGGAACGTGTCGTCGGCGGGAGCGCGCAGGTAGCAGGCCGCCGCGGGCATGCGGTTGGCCCGGGTCGGCACCAGGCGCCACTCGCCGGGCCGCGTCAGGCCGTCGGTCAGCAGCGGCATGATCGCCTCGCGGCCCTCGTACAGGTAGGGCATCGGCGGCATCGTCACGCGGATGTCGTCGGTGCACACCGACAACGCCAGGTCGGCGTCGGCGGTCTCGTGCGCGCGGATGAACGCGTCGAGCAGGACCCGCTCGGTCTCGCTGACGTCCGGGGTGATCCACTCGTCGCGCCGGCTGCTGGGCAGCTGCTCGCGCAACGTCGCCTTGGCCCGCTGCAGCGCGCTGTTGACCGCGGCGATCGGCATGTCGAGCTGCTCGGCCACGTCGGCGGCCGGCCAGTCGAGCACGTCGCGCAGGATCAGCACGGCCCGTTGACGGGGCGGCAGCAGCTGGATGACCGCCAGGAAGGCCAGCTCGATCGTCTCGCGCTGGACCAGTGCCGTGTCGGGCTGCTCGTCGCTGGGCGCGACCTCCTCCAGCAGCCGGTCGGGATAGGGCTGCATCCAGGGCAGCTCGCGCATGGAGCCCAACGAGGGCACGCGGCGCCCGTCGCGCTTGATCGCGTCCAGGCAGGCGTTGGTGGCGATCTTGTACAGCCAGGCCCGGAACCACTCGTCGCGCTCCAGCGCGGCACGACCGCGCCAGGCCCGCAGCAGGGTCTCCTGGACCAGATCGTCGGCCTCCTCGAAGGAACCGACCATCCGGTAGCAGTGCACGTGCAGCTCGCGGCGGTGGCGCTCGGTCAGCGCGCCGAACTCCTGCTCGGTGATGGTGTGGAGGTGGTAGCTCATGTGCGGTGAGACGCCACCGTGGCGGGAACTCATCGGTCGCGCCAACCCGCCGCGGTTCAGGGGATGATGCCGCGACGGGTTCGCTCACGTTCACCACCCAGCTGGAGCCCCGAGCACCGGCGGCCGCGATCGTGCTGACCCAACGCACGGACGCGCGGACGTTGGCGGAGTTCTCCGTGACAGTCGCGGATTTCTCCGCCCACCCCCGCGCACGCGCGCGCGAGCGACCGGTCAGGTCAGTCCCGGGCCCAGCACCAGCACGGCGAGGTCGTCGCTGAGCTCGCCCCCGGCGGCGGCGACGATCGCCCGCTCGATGGCCGAGGCGACGGCGGTGGCGGTCGCGCCGGCGTGCGCGGCCAGGCACTCGCGCAGGACGCGCTCGCCGGCGTCCGGTTCCAGACCGCGCAGCTCCGTGGCGCCGTCGGTGAAGGCCACCAGCAGGTCGCCCGGACGCAAGCGCACCTCCTGGGCCTGCAGCTCGGGCTGCTCGACCGCGCCGATCAGCGTGCCGCCCGAGCGCGTGTCCTCGACGGTGCCGTCCATGCGCAGGATCAGCGGCGCGGGATGGCCGCCGTTGGCCATGCGCACCTGCACGGAGCCGCGCTCGTCGCGGGACAGCTCCATCATCACCACGGTGCAGAAGTGCGTGCCGCCGGACCCGCCGGTGCGCAGCAGGATCGCGTCGTTGAGCAGGCGCAGGCTGTCGACCACGTCGTCGCCCCGCAGCGCGCCGGCGAACAGCGTGTGCCGGGCCAGCGCGGTCAGCGCGGCCGCGCTGGCGCCCTTGCCCGACACGTCGCCGATCACCGCCGCCCAGCGGCCCTCGCGGGTCGGGAAGACGTCGTAGAAGTCGCCGCCCACCTGGTTCTCCTCGCCAGCCGCGCGGTAGCGGACGGCGAGGTCGACACCGGGGACCTCGGGCAGCGCCGCGGGGAGCAGCCCCTCCTGCAGGGTCGTGGCGATCAGCGAGCGCTCCGTGTACAGCCGCGCGTTCTCGACGTGCAGGCCGGCCCACGCGGCCAGCGCCTCGGCCATCGTCACGTCCTCGGCCGCGTAGCGCCGGCCGGAGCCCGAGTAGGCCAGCGTGATCGTCCCGATCGGCCGCTGCGGCGAGCGCAGCGGCACGACCAGCGTGGACGTCACGCCCAGCCGGCGGATCTGATCGAGGTGGCGCTCGTCGTGGGCGATCGCGCGCAGCGCGGCCTCGTCGACGATCTCATCCAGCACCGGCTCGCCGGTGCGCAGCGCCTGGCCGGGCCCGTGCGCGTCGTCGATGTGCAGCGGCCGGCGCGCGACCATCGCCCACAGCGCCGCCTCCTGCCCCTCGTCCCAGTGCGCGACGGCCACCGGCTCCAGGCGCCCTTCGCGGTCGACCATCGAGATCGTGCACCAGTCGGCCGCCTCGGGCACGGCCGCGCGAGCCAACCGGCGCAGCGCCTGGGTCGCGTCCATCGAGGTGGTCATGCGCGCGCCCGCCTCGGCGATGAACGCGGTCCGCGCGCGCGCCGTCTCGGCCTCCGTGCGGGCGATCAGCGCCTCCTGCAGCGCCCGCTGCAGATCGGCGGCGGGCCGCACGGAGGTCGACTCGCGCAACAGCCCGGCCACGCCGAGCAGCGCACCGTCCTCGCGGAACACCGGGTAGTAGGCGCCGACCCACTCCAGCGTCTCGTCGCCGGAGAAGGGCGTCGTGCCGTGGATCGAGCGCGCGACGATCGGCGTCTCGGTGGCCAGCACCCCGGCCAGCAGCCGCTCGAGCTCCTCGCCCATCTCCCCCAGCAGCTCGGGTGGCGTCGACCCGCCGGCATCGACCTCGCCGACCGCGCGCGACATGACGGTCAGCGCGTCGTTGGCGTGGCGCAGCCGCAGCTCCAGATCCCAGAAGCCGAGGCCGACCGGCAGGTGGGCCACGATCGCGTCGAGCAGAGCAACGGTCCCCGGCGCACGCTCCATGCCCGCACCCTAACTCGCGCGGCGCGCATCCTCCACGATCTGCAGAAAACGAGCGTGCAGCCGTTCGTCACCGGACAGCTCGGGGTGAAAGGCCACCGCCAGGATGTCCTCCTGCTGCACCGCGACCGGGTGCCCGTCGACCTGCGCGAGCACCGTCACGTCGGCGCCGAGCTCGGTCACCCAGGGCGCGCGGATGAACACGGCGCGCAGCGGGCCACCGGCGATCCCGGGCAGGTCGAGGTCGGCCTCGAAGGAGTGCAGCTGGCGTCCGAACGCGTTGCGCTGGCAGGTCACGTCGAGCAGGCCGAGGTGGGCGCGATCGAGCATGATCATCCCCGCGCACGTGCCGAACACCGGCGTGCCGGCGCCGATCAGCTCACGCAGCGGCTCGGCCAGGCCCTCACGCTCGACCCCGAGGGTCATCGTCGTCGACTCGCCCCCGGGCCAGACCAGCCCGTCGAGGCCGTCCAGGTCGGCCGGGGTGCGCACCTCGCGGACCTCGGCACCGAGCGCGCGCAGCATCCGCCCGTGGGCGGCAAAGCCCCCCTGCAGCGCGACAACGCCAATCAGGAGCGGCTTACCAGCCACGCCCGGCGAGCAACTGCGACTCGTCGAGCTTGCGCGTCTCGAGGCTCTCCATCGCCGGCCCGAGGCCCTCGGAGGCCTTGGCCACGCGATCGGCGTCGAGGTAGTGCGTGGTCGCCTCGACGATCGCCCGCGCGCGCGGCGCCGGATCGTCGCTCTTGAAGATGCCCGAGCCCACGAACACGGCCTGGGCACCCAGCTGCATGACCAGCGAGGCGTCGGCCGGGGTGGCGATGCCCCCCGCGCAGAACAGCGGAACCGGCAGCTCACCGGCCTGCGCGACCGAGCGCACCAGGTCCAGCGGCGACTGGAGGTCCTTGGCGGCGGCGAACAGCTCCATCTCGTCCATCGTGCCGAGCTTGCGGATGGAACCGCGGATCGAGCGCAGGTGGCGCACGGCCTCGACGATGTCGCCGGTGCCGGCCTCGCCCTTGGAGCGGATCATCGCCGCGCCCTCGGAGATGCGCCGCAGCGCCTCACCGAGGTTCGTCGCGCCGCACACGAACGGGATCTGGAAGGCCCACTTGTCGATGTGGTGGGCCTCGTCGGCCGGGGTCAGGACCTCGGACTCGTCGATGTAGTCGACCTCGAGCGCCTGCAGGACCTGCGCCTCGGCGAAGTGCCCGATGCGCGCCTTGGCCATCACGGGGATGGACACGACCTCCTGGATCCCCTTGATCATCTCGGGATCGCTCATGCGCGCGACGCCGCCGTCGCGGCGGATGTCGGCGGGGACGCGCTCGAGGGCCATGACGGCCGAAGCGCCGGCATCCTCGGCGATCTTCGCCTGCTCGGGGGTGACGACGTCCATGATGACGCCGCCCTTGAGCATCTCGGCTAGGCCGGCCTTGACGCGGAAGGTCGATTCGTCTCGCATACGACCTCCCACTGTAGCCCTCGACTACTTCAGGCGGAACGCCTTGATGCGGTCTGCATACTGCGCGGCGTCGCGGCTGTACACCCCGTATGCCAAGGCCTGGATCATCGACAGCAGCGCGGTGTGCGAACGCACGAACGCGGGCGAGTTGCTCGAGTAGTACAGGCGGATCTGCGCGAGCTTGGCCACCTCGCTGAGCGTCGCGTCGGTGATGGCGATCGTCCGCGACTTGCGGTGGCGGGCCAGCTTCATCGCGCGCACCACCAGCGGGTGCGGGCGGCCGGCCGACAGGCCGATGACCAGCGTCTGCTCGTCGATGCGGGCCAGGCGGCCCAGCGCCTCCTGGGACGGCGACGCGACGATCTCCGCGCGCAGGTCCAGCAGGGACAACAGGTGACGCAGGTAGGAGGCGAAGAAGGCCATCTGATCGGTGCCGGCGATCAGGACGCGCGGTGCGGCGGCGATCAGGTCGATCGCGGCCTCGACGTCGGAGCGCGACGTCTTGCGGGCCGTCTCCTCGACGTTGACGTGGTCGGCGGCCAGCGCGGTCTCGAACTCGTTCTGGTCCAGCGAGAAGAGCGGCGCGGCGGGCCCGCCCGCGGCCGGCGCCGGCGTGGCGTGCGCGCGGCGGTACTCCTCGCGTGCGGCCCCCTGCAGCTCGGGGAACCCCTCGAAGCCGAGCGCTTGCGAGAAGCGCACGACGGTCGAGCTGGAGGTGTTCGCGCGCCGCGCGAGCTCCTCCGCGGTCTGGAAGGCCGCCTCGTCCAGGTGATCGACGATGTACTGCGCGACGTCCTTCTGGGAGCGCGAGAACTCGTCGAAGCGGGCCTGGATGTAGGCCGAGAGAGTCTGGTGACGGGAGCCCTCGTACGGAAGAGGGGTCGCCGTGGTCATTGCCGCACGCTTCATCGCGAGGGGGTGTTTCGCCAGCACCCTCGAGGGTCCTTCCCAACCTGTGCGCAAACGACAGACGCCCGGCTGTTCGCCGGGCGCCTTGGGACAAGCGATGAGGTGTTCCGCCCTGCTCGCTCGTCAGCCCGAGGGGTCAGCTGGGGGTATGTCGCCGAATGACTTCCCCTCGGGTGCTTCAAGGTTCCGCTACCCAAGCCCCGCGCCGGGGCAAACACCTCTTTGTCTCATTTGGACAGCATGACCGTGACGGCGAGCACCACGGCGCCGACGCACAGCACCCCGCAGACCGCCGTGAACGCGTACCAGCCGATGGTCGCGCCCCGCCCGCCGGCCCGGCGGGCCTGCCCGGCCCGCGCGCCGCCCGCGATGGCCAGCGAGAACACCAGCGTCAGGCCGATGCCCGACACCGCGCTGACCCACAGGACCTGCAGCAGCGCGTCGCCGTCGATGATCGAGGCGAACATCAGATCGCCTCGACCGGCACGCCTTCGCGCGTGCGAGCGATGTACAGCCAGATCAGGCCGGCGACCAGCAGCGCGGCCACGACCAGCGGCCCGGCCACGCCGGACCCGAAGAGCGTGCTGAAGCCGTAGACGACCGCGCCGGTCGCGCCCGCCGCGGGCAGCGTGAGCACCCAGGCGATGGCCATGTTCCCGGCCACCCCCCAGCGCACCGCCGAGAGCCGCTTGGCGGCGCCCGAGCCCATCACGGCGCCGGAGATGACGTGCGTGGTCGACAGCGGGAAGCCGGCGTGGGTGGCGGCCAGGATCACCGCGGCGCCGGCGCCCTGGGCGGTGAAGCCCTGCGCGGCGTCCATCTTGATGATCCGGCTGCCCATCGTGCGGATGATCCGCCAGCCGCCGGAGTAGGTGCCCAGCGCGATCGCCGTCGCGCTGGAGACGACGACCCAGGTCGGGACCTGCGGGTTCTCAGCGCCCAGCGTCCCGTGCGCGACGAGCGCCAGCGTGATGACGCCCATCGTCTTCTGCGCGTCGTTGGTGCCGTGGGCCAGCGCCAGCAGCCCGCCGGAGACGATCTGGCCCAGACGGAAGCCGCGGGTGACCGGTCCCGGGCGCTGCCGCCCCACCACCCGGTAGGCGATGATGATCCCCACGCCGGCGACGCAGAAGGCCAGCACCGGCGCGACCAGCGCCGGGATGATGACCTTGCCCAGCAGGCCCTCGCCGATGATCGCGCTCGGCCCGCTGGAGGCGAGGACCGCGCCGACCACGCCGCCGATCAGCGCGTGCGACGAGGACGACGGCAGCCCGACGTACCAGGTGACCAGGTTCCAGACGATCGCGCCGACCAGGCCGGCGAAGATCACGCTGAGCGAGACGGCGTCGGCATCGACGATGCCGCTGGCGATCGTCGCCGCGACCTGCAGCGACAGGAAGGCGCCGACGAAGTTCAGGATCGAGGCGATCGCGATCGCGGCGCGCGGGCGCAGCGCCCGCGTCGAGATCGAGGTGGCGACGACGTTGGCGGTGTCGTGGAAGCCGTTGGTGAAGTCGAAGGCCAGCGCGACGCCGACGACCAGGTAGAGCAGCAGATCCGCGTCCATGTGCGGCGGCGCGGGTCAGGCGTTCTTGATGACGATGTTGGAAAGGGTGTTGGCCACCCGTTCCGTCGCATCGATCGCGTCCTCGAGCCGCTCGTAGATGTCCTTCCAGCGGATCACGACCATCGGGTCGATGCCCGTGTCGAACAGCGAGGCGATCGCCTCGCGCACCACGCGGTCGCCGTCGTTCTCCAGCCGGTGGATCTCGGCGGTGTGCGGCGCCAGATCGCCGAAGTCGCGCAGCAGGGGCATCGCCTCGGCGATCTTGCGCGTCGCCTGCACGAGGATCTGCGCCTGGCGCTGCGCCTGCTCCATCGGCGCCTCGATCTTGTAGAGGCCCATGAAGTCGGCGACCTCCTCGGCGAAGTCCAGCACGTCGTCCAGCGCGGTGGCCAGCTCGACGATGTCCTCGCGCTCGATCGGCGTCACGAACGTCTGGTTGAGGCGGTTGATGATGTCCGCCGTGATGCGGTCGCCCTCCTGCTCGCGCAGCAGGACCTCGCCGGCCAGCTCGGGGCGCTCGGGCCATTCGGCCATCATCTGGTCGAGCAGGTCGGCTGCGCTCACGAGGTTCGTGGCCGACGCCTCGAAGAGGTTGAAGTAGGTGGCGTCACGACCGATGAGCGCCGAGGTCAAGCGGGACACACGCGGCAGAGTAGCCCCACTTGTCAACGAGATGTCAACACGGTCCTGGGATAGCGTTGCGCCGCGACGGCGCCGTCCGAGTGGGCCGAGCGCGTCCGCGGACGCGTGACGCCTCTCCGGGGCACCCCCGGGGGAACGTGAGCAGCAGACGCAGTGCATCGCGTGCCCGCCGCTGCGCAGGCTTCGCACTGATGGGCACGCACGACGGGAATCGGTCGGACGGCGCCGTCGCGTTATCCGCGAGGATGGCGGCGTGGACCGCCTCGATGGGCTCGCCGTCGCGCTCAGCTCCGCCTTCCTGGCGGGCGAGTGGGAGCGTTCCGCGCTGGTGGCCCGCGGCGCGGTGGTGATCGCCGGGCGCCGGCCGAGCTGGCTGACGAAGGTCGCCGACACGGTCATCGACGCCTACGTCCGCCCGCCGCTGGACCGCCCGCGCGAGCTGGCGCGCTTCGTGGCCATCGCCTTGCAGCGCCACCGGCGGTATGCGCGGGCGCGCCGGGTGGAGCGGTGGATCCCGTTCGAGGCGGCGATGGGCGCCACCCGGTGGCCGGTGCTCGAGCTGGCGACGGTCGACGACCTGGCCGAGCGCCTCGAGCTCGATCACGGTCAGCTGGCGTGGCTGGCCGACGTGCGCGGGTTGGAGCGCACGGTCGCCGGACCGCGGCTGCGCAACTACCGCTACCGCTGGCTGGAGCGCCAGGGCGGCCTGCCGCGCCTGCTCGAGTCGCCCAAGGCGCGGCTGAAGGAGAGCCAGCGCATCGTGCTGCGCGAGATCCTCGATGCGGTCCCCGCGCACGACGCGGCGCACGGGTTCGTGCGCGGCCGGTCGGTGCGCACGCACGCGGCCGCCCACGTCGGCGCCCGTGTGGTGCTGCGCTTCGACGTCGAGGACTTCTTCGCGTGCGTCGGCCCCGGCCGCGTGTGGGCGACCTTCCGCGCGGCCGGCTATCCGGAGCGCGTCGCGCACACGCTGACGGCGCTGTGCACGAACGTCGTGCCCGCCGACGAGTGGGGCTCGCTCCCACCGCCGGTCGATCTGCCGACGATCGCCCGCTGGCGCCGCCTGGGACGGCGGCTGGCCACGCCCCATCTGCCCCAGGGGGCGCCCACCTCCCCCGCGCTGGCCAACCTCGCCGCGTTCGCCCTCGACGTGCGGCTGAGCGCCTACGCCGCGACGTTGGGCGCGACCTACACGCGCTACGCCGACGACCTGACGATCTCCGGGGACACGCGGCTTTTGCACGGGGCGGCGACCCTGGGTCAGGCGGTCGCGGCGATCGCCCGGGACGAGGGCTTCGTGCTGAACCTGCGAAAGTCGCAGTTGATGACACGTGCGGGTCGACAGCAGGTGTGCTCGGTGGTGGTCAACGAGCGGCTCAACGTGCCGCGCGAGGAGTACGACCGGTTGAAAGCGATCCTCCACCAGGCCCGCCGCGATGGCCTGACGGCGGCCAACCGCGACGGCGTCGCCGACTTCCGTGCCCATCTGGCCGGCCGCATCGCCTGGGTGGAGTCGCTGAACCCGCAGCGCGGTGCGCGCCTGCGCGAGCGACTGGCGGCCGTGGCATGAGGCCGCAGACCCGCGGGACCGCGTTGGGCGAGGAGATCGCCCGGCGCATCCAGCAGGAGTGTGGGCCGGCCAACGACCGGCGCGCCGCCGAGGCCGGACTGCGGGCGGCGATCGCCCGGCTGGCCAGCGAACAGGCGCCGGAGCTGCTCGAGCCGGCGGGGGACGACGCGCGCATGGAGGCGTTCGGCGCGCAGCTGGCCGCCCGGCTGATCCAGCACGTCCGCTCCGAATACGGCGCGTCGGCACCGGAGGTGCTGATCGGCGCGCGCGAGGTGCTCAGCGCCCGCCTGGCCGCCGTGGCCAACCCGGTCGATCCGTTCGATCAGACCTGACGGTCGCGCCCGCGGTGTCGATCCGCGCGCCGCAGCGACCGTTGGCCGCGTAGGGTCCCGCCGATGCCTGGACTGCTCGACGGCCGCCGCCTGCTCATCACCGGTGTTCTGACCGACCGCTCGATCGCCTTCGCCGCCGCCGCCGAGGCCCAGAACGAAGGAGCCGAGGTCGTGCTCACCGGGTTCGGACGCGGGCTGCGGATCACCGAACGGATCGCCAAGCGGCTGCCCCAAGCCGTCGACGTGCTCGAGCTCGACGTCAACGACCCCGCGCACCTGGAGGCGATCGCCGCCGAGCTGAGCACGCGCTGGGGCGCCGTGGACGGCGTGCTGCACGCGATCGCCTTCGCCCCCGCCGACGCGCTCGGCGGCGGGTTCCTGGACACGCCGGCCGAGTCGGCCGAGATCGCCTTCCGGACCAGCGCCTTCTCCTACAAGGCGCTGGCCAACGCGCTCCTCCCGCTGCTGGAGAAGGGCGACCAGCCGTCGGTCGTCGGCCTCGACTTCGACGCGACGGTCGCCTGGCCGATCTACGACTGGATGGGCGTGGCCAAGGCCGCGCTGGAGTCCGTCAACCGCTACCTGGCCCGCGACCTCGGCGCTCGCGGCATCCGCGCGAACCTGGTCAGCGCGGGACCGATCGCCACGATGGCCGCCGGTTCGATCCCCGGCTTCGAGACGCTGGCCGACAACTGGAACCTGTTCGCTCCCCTGGAGTGGGACACCAAGGACCCCGGCCCGGTCGCCGACGCGATCCTGTGGCTGCTGTCGGCCCGATCGCGGGCGATCACCGGCGAGATCGTCCACGTCGACGGCGGCTACCACGCGATGGGCGCGCCGGTCCGCGAGGCCTGAGGCCGCCCTCAGCCGAGCTGGCGACCGGCGACGGTGATCAGCGCGGCGCTGACCGCTCCGATGATCAGGCCGACGGTCCAGCCCGGCAGCGAGGTGCCGACCAGCAGCGCGCCCAGCACGGCAGCGACGATCACCGACGCGACCAGCACCAGCGGCTGGACGGGGATGGCGGTCGCGCGGGCCGGTGCCCGCCGGGGCGCGGGCGTGACCGCGGGCCGCGCGGATGCGGCCGCGGGACGGGCGCCGCTGGCGGGCGGGGCTTCGCCGCCGGCCCGCCGGTCGGCGCGCTCGGCGAAGCGCTTGGCCCGGGCCATCGCCTCGGGGCCGCGCGTGTCGACCGCGGCCTCGGGCATCGATCCCGCGGCGGGTGCCCCTTCGTCCGGGGCGGCCTGCGACTCGCTCATCTTGACTGCTTCCCTCGGGACCCGAGCTGCGGACACTAGTCGGCCATGACCGGCGTCTCCGGTCTTTGGATCCGCCGCCCGCCTGCCGATACCCCCGGTATGGGTCCTCCCGGCGCCGCCCCCACCCCCACGGTCTCGTGGCGCCTGCTCGGCCTGCTGTTCGTGGCCTCCGGGGCGATGGGCCTGCTCACGCTGCCCTTCAGCCAGCCCGATCCGTTCCTGCGCTGGCCGATCGCGGTCGTCGGCGCGGTCGCCTTCGTGGCGGGCCTGGTGACCGTCTTCGTCGCGCCCCGGCTCCCGGACGGGCTCCTGATCGTCGGCCTGCTGAACTGCATGCTGCTGGTCAGCGTCGCGGTCGGCGTCTCCGGCGGACCGGACAGCCCGTACGTGATCCTCTACGCCTGGACCGGCGTGGAGGCCTGGTACTTCCTGCGCCGCTCGCAGGCCATCTGGGTCACGGCCGTCAGCGCCGTCGGGATCGCCATCACCCTCGCGCTGTCCACCGAGGCCGGCGGCGGGATCACCACGTGGATCATGGTCGTCGGCACGATGGTCGCGCTCGGCCTGGTCACCAGCACCCTGCGCGAGCGGGCCAACGGGCTGATCGAGATCCTGGCCGACCGCGCGAGCCGCGACATGCTGACCGGGCTGCCCAACCGCCGCGGCTACCAGGAGCGCATCGAGAAGCAGCTCGCGCTGGCCGAGCGCGACGGCACGCCGGTGACGATCGTGCTGGCCGACATCGACAACTTCAAGGCGCTCAACGATGCGTTCGGCCATCGCTTCGGCGACCGGGCGCTGAGCTCGTTCGCCGATCTGTGCCGCGACCAGCTGCGGGCGCCCGACCTCGTCTGCCGGGTCGGGGGCGAGGAGTTCGCGATCGTCCTGCCGCTGCTGGACGAGCGCGCGGCCACCGCGGTGGCCGAGCGCCTGCGCCGCGCCGTGCGCTCACGCATGGCGGCGCCCGACGGCCGCGCCGTGTCGGCCTCCTTCGGCATCGCCTCCTACCCCAAGCACGGCTCCGACCCCGAGGTGCTCCTCGACCACGCCGACCAGGCGATGTACGTGGCCAAGCACCTGGGGCGCGACCGCACGGTCGTCTTCTCCGACGGCCTGCTCGACGCGGTGCGCAGCGACGCGCCCGCCGAGCAGCTGCAGGCCGTGCTGGTGCTGGCCGAGGCGCTGGACGTGCGCGACGTCGGCACCGCCGACCACTCGCAGACGGTCGGCCGCCTGTGCGCCGAGATCGCCGAGCAGCTCGGGCTCTCGCGCCAGCGCGTCGAGCGCATCCGCGTGGCCGGCGTCCTGCACGACGTGGGCAAGCTCGGCGTGCCCGACCACATCCTCCACAAGGCCAGCAAGCTCACCGAGGAGGAGTTCGCCGAGATGCGCAAGCACGCCGAGCTCGGGGCGCGCATGGCCGCGGCCGCGGGCCTGGCCGACATCTCGACCTGGGTGCTGGCCCACCACGAGCGCCCCGACGGGGCCGGCTACCCCAGCGGCCTCAGCGCCGACGAGATCCCCTTGGAGGCGAAGATCCTGGCGGTCGGCGACGCCTACGAGGCGATGATCTCCGACCGGCCCTACCGCCGCGCGCCCGGGCACGACTTCGCGATCGCCGAGCTCCGGCGCTGCCAGGGCACGCAGTTCGACCCCGACGTCGTCGAGGCCCTACTGGCCAGCATGGGCGAGCGCGAGGACGCTCAGCCGACGAGGTCGACGACGAAGATCAGCGTCGCGTTGGCTGGGATCGACGGCGGCGAGCCCGACGCGCCGTAGCCCAACCTGGGCGGGATGATCAGCACCCGGCGGCCGCCGACGCGCATGCCCTTGATGCCCTGGTCGAAGCCGGGGATCACCTGGCCGCCGCCGAGCTGGAACTGGAACGGCTGAGCGCCGCGGTCCCAGGAGGCGTCGAACTGCTTGCCGGACTTGTACAGCTTGCCGACGTACTGCATCGACACGACCGAGCCGTTCTTGGCCACGGCGCCCTTGCCGACCACGATGTCCTTGGTCTTCAGCGTCTTGGGCGCCGGCCCGTGGGCGCGGCCGATCTTCGGCTTGGCGCCGATGTTCGTGCTCACCGACGGGAAGCTGAAGGACGCCGCGACGGCGGGCGCCGCGACGACGAGCAGCGTCGCCGCCACGAGCAGGATCAGGCGTCGCATCACGACTCCAGCGGAGGCGGGAACAGGTAGACGGCGCGGTACCAGAGCTCGGCCAGCGTCGCGACGGTCTCGGTCATCGACTGCTCGCCGTGGATCACCTCGGTGGTGATGTGGCGCTCGACCATGGCCATCAGCGCGCGTGAGGCGATGCCCGCGTCGATGTCGTTGGGCGCCTTGCCCCGCATCTGGTCGGAGCGGATCCGGCGCTCGGCGGCGCGCACGAGGCGGCGCACGTAGGGCTGCCACTCGGCCGGCAGGCCGTCCTCGGCACCCGACAGCTTGCCCGCCAGCAGCAGCACCGCGGCGTTCTTGTTGACCACGCCGACCACGCGGGCCATGCCCAGGCGCAGCTCGCGGCGCGGCTCGCCGTTGCCGTCCAGGTAGGGCGCCCCCGCGACCAGCATCTCGGCGAACGACTGCTGGACCAACCGATCCAGCACCGCACGCTTGTTGGCGAAGTAGAAGTAGACGTTCGTGCGGCTGACGTAGGCCCGCTGCGCGAGCCCGTTCATCGTCAGCCGGTCGTAGCCTTCGGTTGCGATCGCGACACGCGCCGCGTCGAGGATCGCCGCCTCGGTCTCATTTCGCGGCGCCAGCCGCTGGACCGCAGCTGCGCTCAAACGAATGCTCCCAGCGCCTGCGCGACCCGTTCGCGCGTCTCGTGGGGTTCGATGATCTCGTCGATGAAGCCGGCCTGGGCGGTCACGCCCACGTCGAGCTGATCGATCTCGTACGCCGTCTCCAGCGCCATGCGATCGGCTCCGGCGGCCAGCTCGCGCCGGCCGACGATCTCCACGGCCTGACGAGCGCCCATGACCCCCACCCGCGCACGGGACCAGGCCAGCGTCAGGTCGGCACCCAGATCGCGCGAGTTCATCACGATGTGGGCTCCGCCGAATGCCTGTCGCAGGGTGACGGTCACGCGGGGAACGCTAGCGCGTGCGAAGGCGCGAAGAAACGCGGCGCCGTAGCGGATGACCCCTTCGCGCTCCTGGCCCGTGCCCGGCAGGAAGCCCGGGGTGTCGGCCAGCACGACGATCGGGAGGTTCATCCGGTCGCACCAGTTGACGAACCAGGCGCCCTTCTCGGCCGCCGCAACGTCGAGCGTGCCACCCAGATAGCGCGGCTGGTTCGCCAGCACGCCGACCGGCATGCCCTCGATGCGGGCCAGGCCCGTCATCAGGTTGCGCGCCCACCGCGGGCACAGCTCGAGCAGCTCGCCGCCGTCGACGATCCGCGCGACCACGTCGCGCACGTCGTAGACCTGACGCGGCGAGGGCGGCAGCACCTCGCCGGGGTCGTCGCCCAGCGGCGCGCGCGGCGCGGCCATCGTCGGCGACTCGCCCAGTCGCGAGGGCAGGTAGGACAGGACGTCGCGCACGTAGGCGGCCGCGTCGTCGTCGCTGTCGGCGGCCAGGTGGATCACGCCGTTGGCGGAGTGCACCTTCACGCCGCCCAGGTCGATCGCGCTGACCTCCTCGCGGGTGATCTCCTGGATCACGCGCGGGCCGGTGAGGAACATCTTCGCGTCCTCGCCGGCGCTGATGGTCAGATCACCGACGGCCGCGCCGTAGGCCGCGCCGCCGGCGCAGGCCCCCGCGACGACGGTGATCACCGGTACTCGGGCGGTGGCCTCGGCGTGGAAGATCGCTCCATAGGCCGTCAGGCCCGCGACGCCCTCCTGCACCCGCGCGCCGCCCGACTCCGGGAAGCACACGACCGGGGCGCCGGCCCGGTTGGCCAGCGCGAAGACGCGCTTGATCGTCTCGCCGCCGGCGGCGCCCAGCGAGCCCCCCTTGAAGCGCCCGTCCTGGGCCCAGCAGAACACCGGCCGCCCATCCACGCGACCGGAGGCGGCGACGACGCCGTCGCCCACCGCGGTGCGGATCAGGTGCAGGGTGCCGGGATCGACGAGCGCCTCCAGGCGCCCGAGCGGAGTCTCAGCGACGAGCTGCTCAATGGTGGCCAAGGTGGATCAGGCTCCTGTCAGGACGAGGGTCGCGTTCTGGCCGCCGAACCCGAATGAGTTCGACAGAACTGCCTTCAGACCCGGCGCCTCGCGCGGCCCGTCGGGCACGTAGTCGAGGTCGCACTCGGGATCCGGCTCCGTCAGGTTCAGCGTCGGTGGGAGCACGCCGCGCTCGATCGCGCTCAGCGAGATCACCGCCTCCACCGCACCCGCGGCCCCGAGCAGATGGCCGATCGCGCTCTTGGTCGAGCTGACCGGCGGGACTCCTCCGTTGTGGCCGAAGACGCCCTTGATGGCGAGCGTCTCGATCTTGTCGTTGAACGGCGTGGACGTGCCGTGGGCGTTGATGTAGCCGATGTCGTGCGGCTGCGCGCCCGCGTCCTCCAGCGCCTTGCGCATCGAGCGCATCGCGCCCTTGCCGTCCTCGTCGGGCATCGTGATGTGGAAGGCGTCGTTGGAGGCGCCGTAGCCGGCGACCTTCCCGTACACCTTCGCCCCACGCGCCCGGGCGTGCTCGGCGCTCTCCATCACGAAGACGCCGGCGCCCTCGCCGAGGATGAAGCCGTCGCGCTGGGCGTCGAACGGGCGCGAGATGCCGTCCTTGGACATCGCGCCCATCCGCTTGAAGGCGGCCAGGCAGACGTTGGTGATCGCCGCCTCGCTGCCGCCCGCGACGACCAGATCCGCGTCGCCGCGCTCGATCATCCGCTTGGCCTCGCCGATCGCGTGGCCGCCGGTCGCGCACGCCGAGGCGACGCTGAACCCGGGGCCGGTGATGCCGAAGCGCATGGCGATCAGGCCGGCCGCGGCGTTGGGCATCATCATCGGGACGAACATCGGCGAGACCGCCCGGTCGCCCCCGTTCAGCCAGGCCAGCGTCTCGCGCTCCAGCGTGCCCAGGCCGCCGACGCCCGTGCCGATCACGACCGCCGCGCGCTCGGGATCGATCCCGTCGGGCGCCGCCTCGGCCCAGGCCTGGTCGGCCGCGCCGAGGGCGAAGTGCGAGAAGCGATCCGAGCGGCGCGCCTCCTTGGGCGTCATCACGCTCTCGGGATCGAAGTCGTTGGCCGCGCCGATGCCGTCGGCGATGCCGCTGCGGCGCTGGAGCAGGGCGTCGAAGAACCCGTCCGCCGTCTCCCCCAGCGACGTCACGACGCCGCGCCCCGTGATGACGACGTCCGTCACGCCTGCTGCGCCCCCGCCAGGCGGATGGTCAGCGAGACCGCGTCGCCCACGCCCTTGATCGGCTTGAGCTCCTCGTCGTGGATCTGGATGCCGTACTCGTCCTCGAGCGCCTTGACGAGCTCGACGAGGTCCAGCGAGTCGACGTCGAGGTCGCTCCACTGCGTCTCCAGCTCAGCGGTCTCGGCGCCGGGGACCTTGATGGCGGCGAGCTCCTCGCGGATGCGGGCGAGGACCTCGTCCTCGGTGGGGATGGTGGATTCGGCCACGTTGGTGCTCCTTGTTCAGGCGCTCATGGCGCCGTCGACGGTCAGGGTCGTGCCGTTGACGTAGGCGGCCTCCTCGGAGGCCAGGAAGGCGACGGCATGCGCGACTTCCTCGGGGGTGCCGACGCGCCCGGCGGGCACGGCGGACAGCAGCCCGTCGTCGAGGTCCTTGGTCATGTCGGTGGCGATCAGCCCCGGGGTGACCGCGTTGCAGGTGACGCCCTTGCGGGCCATCTCGCGGGCGATCGTCTTGGTGAAGCCGATCAGTCCCGCCTTCGAGGCAGCGTAGTTCGCCTGCCCGGGGTTCCCGATCCGGGCGCCGATCACCGAGCTGAGGTTGACGATGCGGCCGAAGCGGTTGCGCATCATCGGCGACAGCACGCGCCGGGTGCAGTGGAAGGCGCCGGTCAGGTTCGTGTCCAGCACCTGCGTCCAGTCGTCGTCGCTCATGCGCAGCGCCAGCCCGTCGCGGGTGATGCCGGCGTTGTTGACGAGCACGAGGATCGGCTTGCCGTGCTCCTCCTCCACGCGCGTGAACGCCGCGTCGACGGCGGCGGTGTCGCGCACGTCGCAGTCCTTGGAGCCCAGCCCGGTCACGTTCCAGCCGTCGGCCCGCAGCCGCTCGACGATCGCCGCGCCGATGCCGCGCGTCCCGCCGGTGACCACGGCCACGCCGTCCTCACGCGCAGACATGGACCCGCTCCTTCCAGCGCACGATGCCCGCGCTCCACACGAACCCGGCGCCCAGCGCGGACAGGGCGACGGTGTCGCCCGGCTTCAGGCGCCCCTCGCGCTCGGCCCGCTCCAGGGCCAGCGGGATCGTCGCGCTCGACGTGTTCGCGCAGCGGTCGACGTCGATCATGATCTTCTCGGCCGGCACGCCCAGCTCGGCGGCGGCGGCCTGGATGATGCGCGCGTTGGCCTGGTGGGCGACGAACAGATCGACGTCGTCGACGGTCAGGCCGGCGCGCGACAGCGCCTCGGCCGTGGCGGCGGTCATGCGCGCGACGGCGTGGCGGTAGACGGTCTGGCCCTCCATCCGCAGCATCCGCTCGTCGATCTCGGCGTACAGCGAGCCGGCCATCGTCGCGTCGGTGCCGTGCACGAAGTGCCCGATGCCGCCCTCCAGCTCGCCGCCGGCCACCAGCACCGCGGCGGCCCCGTCGCCGAACAGGATCGCGGTCCCCCGGTCGGCGTGGTCGGTGATGCGCGACAGCGCCTCGGCGGCGCACACGAGCACGACCCGGGCGCGGCCGGACTCGACCGCGCTGGCCGCCTCGTCCAGGCCGACGCAGAAGCCGGCGCAGGCCGCGTTGACGTCGAGCGCGGTGACGGTCTCGGGCGCGCCGATCAGCCCCGCGATCATCGGCGCCAGGCCGGGCGTGAGCCGGTCGGGGGTGATCGTGGTGACGATGATGCGATCGACCTCGGCGGCGTCGCGGCCGGCATCGGCCAGCGCCCGGCGGCAGGCCTGCGCGGCCAGCGGGGCCAGCTGCTCGCCCTCGGCCAGCCAGTGGCGCGTGCGGATGCCGGTGCGCTTGACGATCCACTCGTCGTCGGTGTCCAGGCGCTGCATCAGGTCCTGGTTGGTGACGACCGTCTCGGGCAGCGCGGCGCCGACGCCGAAGATCCCGGCGCGCAGCGTGCGGCGCGGGGTGATGCGGGGCGAGCGGGCGGGCAGCGCGGTGGCCATCAGGCGACCGCCTCCTCGCGCAGGATCCGCTTGACCAGGCCGCTCAGCACGCGGCCGGGCCCGAGCTCGACGAACTCGTCGGCGCCCAGCGCGCGCATCGCGTGGACGGACTCGCGGAAGCGCACCGGGCTGAGCAGGTTCTCGACCAGCTCGGCGCGCACGTCGGTGAACGGCGCGGCGGTGCCGTTGGAGATCACGGGGAACTGCGGCGCGCGCACGTCGATCGAGGCCAGCGCCTGATCGAGCTCCTGGGCGGCCGCGGCCATCAGGGGCGAGTGGAAGGCGCCCGAGACGTCGAGCTTGCGGGTGCGAAGGTCCATGGCGTTGACCGCGTCGATGCCGGCGATCGGCCCCGACAGCACGAGCTGGCCGGGAGCGTTGTCGTTGGCGACGGTCAGCCCGTGAGCGTGAGCGGCGGCTCGGACGGCCTCGTCGTCCTCGCCCAGCACGGCGACCATGCCGCCGGCGTTGGCCTCGCCGGCGCGGGCCATCGCGTCGCCGCGCAGGGCCACGAGCGGGACGGCGGCGTCGAAGTCGATCGCCCGGGCGGCCACCAGCGCGGCGTACTCACCCAGCGAATGGCCCGCGGCGGCCACGGGCGCGGTGATGCCGGAGCGCTCCCAGGCGATCACGCCGGCGATGAACAGCGCGGGCTGCTGGAAGCGGGTGCCCTCGTCGATGCGGGCGAAGGGGTCGAAGCCCAGCAGGTCCAGCGCACGGGCGAACAGGGCGTCGCCGCGCAGCTCGGTGTCCATGCCCGGTTCGTGGCTGCCCTGTCCGGGGAAGAGAATGGCCTGGTTGGTCACGTTCGGGCCATCCAACACCGCAAAACCGATTAGGGGACACCGGTTCGACGCTCGGGGGTCGAGTGTCGAGCGGCTGCCGACAGGTAGCGTTGCGCCATGCTCGCCCACCGTGAAGCCGGCGAGGCCGTGAACGGAAACGTTCTGCTGTTGCACGGCTTTCCCGAGTCGTCCCACATGTTCGTCCCCCTGCTGGACCCGATCGCCCAGGCCGGATGGCGAGTCGTGGCCCCGGACCTCGTCGGGTTCGGCGACTCCGAGCCGACCGGTCCCGGCAGCGGCGCGTGGACCGCGCAGGTCGAGGCGCTCGAGGCGTTCCGCACCGCCCAGGGCCTGGACTCGCTGGTGCTCGTCGTGCACGACTGGGGTGGCCTGGTCGGGCTGCGCTGGGCCTGCGACCACCCGGAGGCCGTTCGCGCCCTGCTGATCTCCGACACCGGCTTCTTCTCCGACGGCGAGTGGCATGACCTGGCCGTGGCCATGCGCACGCCGGGCACGGGCGAGGAGCTGGTCGACGGGCTCACCCGCGAGTCGTTCGGCGGGCTGATGCACGCGGTCAGCGCCGGCATGACCGACGAGGCGATCGACGAGTACGCCCGCGCGCTGTCCACCCCGCAGCGGCGGGCCGCGATCCTCGAGCTGTACCGGTCGGGCGAGTTCTCCGAGCTGGCGCCCTACGAGGGCCGCCTGGCCGCGCTGGGCGTCCCCACGCAGCTGCTGTGGGGTGCCGACGACCCGTTCGCACCCGTCGCGGGCGCCCATCGCTTCCTCGAGGAGATCCCCGGCAGCGAGCTGATCGTCGTCGAGGGCGCCGGGCACTTCGTCTACGACGACGCGCCCGAGCGCTGCGCCGACGAGGTCGTCAGCTTCCTGGGCCGGGTGGCCTGAGCTCGGCCCGCAGGGCGGCGAGATCCGCGCGCAGGCCGCGGATCTCGCGCTGCAGCTCGGCCAGGCTGACGTTCGCGTCGTCGCTCTCGCCGCTGGACACGCCCGAGCCGCTCGGATCGCCGTCGTCGCTGCCGATCACGAACCGCTGCGACGCGGCGCCGACGAGCAGGGCGGCGGTGCCGATGCCGGTGACCATCACGATCACCGCGACGCCCCGGCCCGCCTCCGTGTGGGGCACGATGTCGCCGTAGCCGACGGTCGTGACGGTGACGATCGCCCACCAGATGCCGTCGCCGATCGACACGTCCTGCGCGCCGCGCTCGACGGCGGAGAAGACCAGGCCGCCGCCGACCACGACGAGCACCAGCAGGATCCCGGCGTAGCGCAGCCCTTCCAGCGAGAACAGGCGGCGCGCGTGGTGGGCGGCCCCCAGCAGCGCCCCGAGGCGCAGCAGGCGGAACATCTGCAGGCCCGCCGGGGCGATCGGCGTGGTCAGCAGCACGATCAGCGGCAGGATCGGGTTCTTCTTGACCGACGCCCACCAGTTGGGCGAGCGATGCAGCCAGACGATCGCGGTGATCAGGAAGACCGACCACACGGCCCAGTTGAGCGCGTTGGCCAGGATCGCCGCCCAGTCGGGCAGGCCGTTGACCTCGTCCAGCAGGACGCTGGGGATCGTCAGCACGGCCGCGACCAACGACAGGCGCTGCAGCCACGCGGGGATCAGCTGCTCGATCGGCGGCGGTGGCGGCGACTCGGCCATCGCTAGCGCTGGGACGCGAGCTCCACGAACGCGTCCAGGGCGGCGGGGTTGGCCAGGCTGTCGCGGCTGGCCGCCTTGTCCACCGGGGTGCCCTGGAGGATCTTCTTGACCGGCACCTCGAGCACCTTGCCGCTCAGGGTCCGCGGGACCTCGGCGATGGCGTAGACGACGTTGGGCACGTGGCGCGGTGAGCAGTCCTCGCGCACGCGCCTGGCGATCGCCTTCTCCAGCGCCTCGTCCAGCACCGCGCCCTCGCGCAGCACGACGAACAGGGGCATCCAGCCGTCGACGTCGACGACCAGCGCGTCGGTGATCTCGTCCAGGGAGAGCACGGCGCGGTAGATCTCGCTGGTCCCCATGCGCACGCCGCCGCGGTTGATCGTCGAATCGGAGCGGCCGTAGATGATCGCGGTGCCGCGGTCGGTGATCTCGATCCAGTCGCCGTGGCGCCAGACGCCGTCGAACATGTCGAAGTAGCTGTCGTGGTAGCGACGCGCGTCGGGGTCGTTCCACAGGTACAGCGGCATCGACGGCAGCGGCTCGGTCAGCACCAGCTCGCCCACTTCGCCGATCACCGGACGGGCGTCCTCGTCGAACGCCTCGACCTTCGCGCCCAGCGCGCGGGCCTGCAGCTCGCCCTCGTAGACGGGCAGCGTGGGCACGCCGACGACGAACGCCGAGCACACATCGGAGCCGCCGGACGTGCTGAACAGCCACGTGTCGGCGCCGACGTGCTCGTAGATCCAGTCAAAGCCCTCGGGCGGCAGCGGCGACCCCGTCGAGCCGACCGCCTTCAAGGCCGACAGGTCGCGCCCCGCGCCGGGCTCGGTGCCCGCCTTCATGCAGGCCGTGATGTAGCCGGCGCTGGTGCCGAACACGGTCACGCCCGCCTCGGCGGCCAGGTCCCACAGCGCATCCATGTCCGGGTAGCCCGGGTTGCCGTCGAACAGCACGATCGACGCGTCGGTGAGCAGCACGCCGACGAGGAAGTTCCACATCATCCAGCCGGTCGTCGTGAACCAGAACACGCGGTCGCCGGCCTGTGCGTCGAGGTGCAGGTGCTGGTGCTTGAGCTGCTCCAGCAGGATGCCGCCGTGGCCCTGCACGATCGCCTTGGGCAGCCCGGTCGTGCCCGAGCTGTAGAGCACCCACAGGGGATGGTCGAACGGCACCTGCTCGAAGCGCAGCTCCTGCTCGGACGCGGTGAAGTCGCGCCACGGAACCGTCCCGTCCAGCGCGGTGTCGCCGAGCAGGACGGTCGCGTTCAGCGAGGGCATCTCGGCCATCAGGCCGGCCACCACCTCGCGGCGATCGAACCACTTCCCGCCGTAGTGGTACCCGTCGACCGCGAGCAGCACCTTCGGCTCGATCTGGGCGAAGCGATCAACCACCGACCGCGCACCGAAGTCCGGCGAGCACGACGACCAGATCGCCCCGATCGACGCCGCCGCCAGCACGCCGGCGATCGCCTCCACGGTGTTGCCCACGTAGGCCACGACCCGGTCACCCGGGCCGACGCCATGCGCCCGCAACCCCGCCGCCACCCGCGACGTCAGCTCGCGCAGCTGCCCCCAGGTGAACGTCTCCAGCGAGCGCCCTTCGCCCGCCGCGCGGATCGCCACCGCCTCGGGGTCCTTGCCCCGGAAGATGTGCTCGGCGTAGTTCAGCCGCGAGCCCGAGAACCACTCGGTGCCCGGCATCGCATGGGAGCCGAGCACCCGCTCGTACGGCTCGGAGGCCTGCACGTCGAAGAACTCCCACACGGCCGCCCAGAACGCCTCGACGTCGTCCACCGACCACTGCCACAGCTCGCCGTAGGACAGCTCGCCCTTGCCCAGCCACCGCGCGAACCGGGTCAACGTGGCGTTCTCGATGCGCTCAGCCGAAGGCTCCCAGAGCACGGGCGGGGATGTGGCGGACATGGGCCGAAACCCTAGACCGGTTCTGGCTCTGGCAACACGACGGGTTCGTCGGTGTCGGCCACCGCGGCGCGGCGCACCAGCTCCACCCCGCCGACCGTGACGGCGATCAGCAACACGGTGGCGGCCAGCGTGCGGATGCCCGGGATGATCCCCAGCGTCAGCAGGCCGAGCAGCACCGCCAGCACGACGCCGTGGACCATGCCCGGCGAGCCCAGCAGCGCGGGACGCGCCCAGGCCCGGAACTTGCGCGCCCACGTCGCCGGCCCGGCCAGCCAGGCGGCGATCACCAGCAGCAGCGCGAGCAGCAGCAGCGTGCGCGCGACCTGCGCGAGCACCGAGGTGCCGATCCGCCAGACGGCGTCGGCCGCCTCCTGGCCGGTCGCCGTCTTGCCGATGTCGCCGATCACCTGGTTGCCGACGATGCGCCGCAGCAGCAGCACGAGGATCGCCGAGATGACGACCGCCAGCGCCGCGTTGACCAGCATCTCGCGCCGGTGGCCCTTGGCCAGCCACACGGCCGTCCCGAGCAGGATGATCGACAACAGGAAGAGCACCCAGGCGACGGTCTTCAGCAGCTTGACCACGGTCTGCATCGCGTGCAGCTGGTCGGGCGAGATGATCTGGATGACCGCCGCGTCCTCGGGCAGGCGGTCACCGGTGATCGGTAACCCGAGGCGCTGGCCGATCTGCACCAGCAGCACCTTCAGGTCCAGCACCACGCCGCCCCCGCTGGGCGTTCGCAACGCGTCGCCGCGCTCCTCGATCAGGTTGATGAACTGCTGGTGGGTGAGCGTCGCCGCCTTGTCCCACAGCTCCTGGAAGGCCGACGACGCCAGCAATCGCTCGACCGCCTTGACCAGCGGCTCGCGCAGCGCGCCGGCGGCCGGCGCGGCCAGCGGCTGCAGCCGTGGCGGCAGGACGCCCTGCAGCGTCGCGGCCGGATCGGTGTACTCGTAGACCTGGTCGACCAGGTAGCCGGCCAGGGCCGTCTGCACCGCCGGATCGGCGACCAGCGCGGTCGTCGTGTCGTGCCAGCGCGCGTCGTTGAGCAGCTGCCGGGCCGCCCAGATCGAGAAGATGGCGAGCACGGCGACCAGCGCGCCGGCGATGAGGAGCGACCAGATCCCGATCCGGCGGCCACGAGAGAGTTCCACGGCGCCATCATCCACCTTTCGCCGGATAGGGTCCAACCGTGCCTGATCGACTGACCTGGCTCGGCCACGCGACCGTGTTGATCGAGCTGGGCGGCGCGCGGCTGCTCACAGATCCGGTGCTTCGCGGGCGCGTCGCGCATCTGCGCCGGCACGCCCCGGCAGTGCCCGCGCCGCACGACGTCGACGCCGTGCTCGTCTCGCACGCGCACCGTGACCACCTCGATCTGCCGACGCTGCGCGCGCTGGCACCGCCGCCGCCGCTGATCGTCGCCCCCGCGGGCGTCGGGCGCACCCTGCGCCGCCTGACCGGAACCGAGGTGCGCGAGGTCGCCGCCGGGGACGAGCTCGACGTCGCCGGCGCGCACGTCAGGGCCGTTCCCGCGGTCCACGACGGGCGCCGGTCACCGGTCGCGCCCGTGTCCGACTCGCTGGGCTACGTGCTCTCCCCCACCGGCGCCGACGGGCCGCGCATCTACTTCGCCGGCGACACCGCGGTCGACGACACGATGACCCGGCTCGGCCCGATCGACGTCGCGCTGATGCCGATCTGGGGCTGGGGGCCGTCGCTGGGCCCCGGCCACATGGACCCGGGCGAGGCGGTCGACGCGCTCGAGCTGATCCGCCCGCGCGTCGCCGTGCCGATCCACTACGGCACGCTGCTGCCGATCGGCCTGACCCGCCGCTACGGCCACGTCCTGCGCGACCCGCTGGAGAGCTTCCAGCGCGCCGCCGCCGAGCGCGTGCCCGACACCCACGTCGCCGTCCTGGCCGCCGGAGAGGATCTGGCGCTGTGATCACCCGCAGCCTCGTCTCGCTGATCGTCGCCGCGCTGTCGCTCCTGGTGCTCGGCGACATCCTGCCCGGCTTCAACATCGACGGCGTCTGGTCGGCGCTGGGCGTCGCCGCCGTGTGCGGTGTGATCAACCTGCTGATCTGGCCGCTGGTCATCCGGCTCGCGCTCCCGATCACCGTCCTGACCCTGGGCGGCGCCGTGCTCGTGCTCAACGGCGCGGTCGTGCTGCTGGCCGCCTGGGTCGTGCCCGGCGTCGAGGTGCGCGACGTGTGGACCGGCATCGGCGTCGCCTTCGGCGTGACCGCCATGTCGACGATCGCGGGCGCGCTGCTGGCCATCGACGACGACGACCGCGTGCTGCGCCATCTGGTGCGGCGCAACCGCCAGCAGGGCGCGGCCGACGAGCGCCCGCCCGGCGTGCTGTTCCTGGAGATCGACGGGCTCGCCCACGAGGTGCTCCTGCGCGCGCTGCGCGACGGCAACGCGCCGACGATCGCCCGCTGGGTGCGCGAGGGCAGCCACCGGCTGCTGCGCTGGGAGACCGACTGGTCCTCGCAGACCGGCGCCTGCCAGGCCGGGCTGCTGCACGGCAACAACGAGGACATGCCGGCCTTCCGCTGGTGGGAGAAGGACGGCGACCGCGCGCTGGTGACCAACCACCCGCGCGACGCGACCGAGCTGGAGCGCCGCATCTCCAACGGCCGGGGCCTGCTGCACGACGACGGCGCCAGCCGCGCGAACATCCTCTCCGGCGACGCGCCGCATTCGCTGCTGACGATGTCCACGGTGCTGGAGATGCGCGGACGCGGCCGGCTGGGCCAGGACTACGCCGGCTACTTCTCCAGCCCCTACAACATGACCCGCACGGTGCTGGCGGCGCTCACGCACGTGGGCCGCGAGCTGGTCTACGCGTCGCTGCAGCGCCGCCGCGACGTGCAGCCGCGCATCAGGCGCACGCTGTCCTACGCGCCGGCCCGGGCCTGGGCCACGGCGGTCCAGCGCGACCTGCAGGTCTCCGCGGTGGTGGCCGACGCGCATCTCGGTCGGCCGGTCGTCTACACGACGTTCCTGGCCTACGACGAGGTCGCCCACCACTCCGGGATCGAGCGCCCGGACACGCTGGCGGTCCTGCGCGACGTCGACCGCCAGGTGGCGCGCATCGCCGCGGCGGCGGCCACGGCCAATCGCCGCTACGAGGTCGTCGTGCTGTCCGACCACGGCCAGACCCAGGGCGCGACCTTCCGCGACCGCTACGGCCACACGCTCGAGCAGGTCGTCCAGGAGGCCTGTGACGCCGACGACGTCGACGCCTCCTCCAGCGGCGAGGACGAGGCGCTGGGGCGCATCGGCGCGGCGCTGACCGAGGCCGCGGGCGGCGACGGGCTGGGCGCGCGCACGGTGCGCACCGCCACGCGCGGGCGTCAGGTGGCCGGCGAGGTGCGCTTCGGCGACGAGAAGCCCGACGAGGACGCGCCGCCCCGCAAGGAGCCGCCGGAGATCGTCGTGATGGCATCGGGCTGCCTGGGGCTGATCAGCTTCCCGCGCCTGCCCGGCCGCGTCACGCTGGAGCAGATCGAGGAGCGCTACCCGCGCCTGCTGCCCGCGCTGCGCGACCACGACGGCATCGGCTTCGCGCTCGTGCGCTCAGCCGCGCGCGGCCCGGTCGTGCTCGGCCCCACGGGCGCGCGCTGGCTGGACACCGACGCCGTCGAGGGCGACGACCCGCTGGCCGACTTCGGACCCAACGCCGCCGATCACGTGCGCCGCACGGACGGCTTCGCGCACTGCCCCGACATCGTCCTCAACAGCTGCTTCTGGCGCCAGACCGAGGAGGTCGCGGCGTTCGAGGAGCTGGTCGGCTCCCACGGCGGGCTGGGCGGCTCGCAGGCCTACCCGTTCGTGCTGGCGCCCGCCCACTGGGCGCTGCCCGAGGACGAGGTCGTGGGCGCCGAGGCGATGCACCGGTGGATGCGCCGCTGGCTGGGCGACCTGGGCCACGAGGCGTTCAGCGCCGACCGAGATCAGGCCCGCGGGCTGCGCCGCCGGTCCCCGTAACCTGGAGGGGGTGCGACTGGCCAACGTCCTCGTCGGCGACATCGTGCTCGTCAACCGCAAGGGGCGTGTCTTCCACGCCACGGTCACCCGCACCGAGCCGCACGGGCTGGGCCTGGAGCCGCTGGAGAAGCGCATCACCTACCGGCAGTGCTCGGCCCACGAGGTCGTCGGCCACTGGTCGCGGCGCGGACGCCCGCAGACCTCCGACGCCCAGCTGAAGCCGACCGAGCAGCAGCTCCAGCTCGGTCTGTGACGCCCGTGTCCGTGGCGCTCGTCCCGAACGGCCCCAACATCGTCCTGCGCCAGAACGCCTCGCGCGGCGGGCAGATCGTCGTGCTGTCGTTCCCCTACCGCGACGACCTCGTCGAGGCGGTCCGCAAGGTGCCCGGCCGCCGCTTCGACTGGGACGCCCGCGAGTGGTGGGCGCCGGTCGACGACTGGACGGGCACGCACGTCGCCGACATCCTGCGCCGCTACCCCGAGCTGACCGTCGACGACGACGCGCGCGACTGGCTGACCGGCCTGACCGCGCGCTGGATCGGCGTGGTCAGCGCGGCCAAGCACAACGCCCGCGGGCACTTCGTGCTGGAGACGCGCGCGGGCGAGCTGCCGCCCGAGCTGGCCGCGCTGGCCAAGCCCGTCGGCTCCCAGCACTGGATCCCGTTCGGCGCCGAGGCGGCCGAGCTGCTGATCGAGCTGCGCTCGGCCCGCCTGGATCGCCGCGCGCAGGACTGCGCCAGCCGCCTGCAGGTCGGGCTCGACCCGCCGCCCGCCGTGCTCACCCACATCGAGGGCGTGGCCGGTCCGCGCCTGCGCCTCGACGTCCTGTGGGACACCGACGCCGACCTGGCCTTCCTGGACATCAACGGCGTCGAGCGTTCGACGCGCACGCTGCCGGTCGATCCGTGGGTGATGCCCGAGCTGGACCGCTTCCTGGCCGCCCACGGCGTCGAGGTGGGCGCCCACGCGCTGCCCGTGCTCGCCGCCCTGCGCGCCGAGCACGACGGCGCGCTGGAGGCGGTGCAGGAGTCGCAGGCCACCGAGGGCCCGCCGCTGGAGATCGAGTCGCGGCTGGGCGGCACGCTGGAGCCCTTCCAGCGCGCCGGCGTGCACTACGTCCTGCGTACCCGCCGCACGTTCCTGGCCGACGAGCAGGGCCTGGGCAAGACCGTCCAGGCGCTGGCCGCGCTGGAGGCCGACGACGCCTGGCCCGCCGTCGTCGTCTGCCCGGCCTCGCTGAAGCTCAACTGGGAGCGGGAGGCCGAGCGCTGGCTCCCGCATCGCAGCCGCGCCGTCGTGTCCGGCCGGGGCAGCACGCCCCCGGTCGTCGACCTGACGATCCTCAACTACGAGATCGTCGAGGCGCACACCAACGGCCTGCGCGCCCGCCGGCCGCGCGCCCTGATCGTCGACGAGTCCCACCTGGTCAAGAACCCGCGGGCGCAGCGCTCCAAGGCCGTGCGCCGGCTGGCCGAGTCGGTCCCCCGCGACGGCCTGCGCGTGGCGCTGACCGGCACGCCGGTGATGAACCACCCCGACGAGCTGATCTCGCAGCTGCGCGTGCTCGACCGCCTGGGCGACTTCGGCAGCGGCGCCCGCTTCAGCCAGCGCTTCCGCGAGGGCGTCGGCGCCGAGGAGCGTCTGCACTGGCATCTGCGCCGTCACTGCTTCGTGCGCCGGCTCAAGCGCGACGTGCTCCCCCAGCTGCCGGCCAAGCGCCGCTCGGTGCTGCCGGTCGCGCTGACCAACGAGGCCGAGTACCGGGTGGCCGAGCGCGACGTGATCGAGTGGCTGCAGACGCTGCCGCTGGACCTGGCCGAGCTCGACGCCAAGGTCGCCGCGGCCCGGCGGGCCGAGCGGCTGGCCCAGCTCAACGCGCTCAAGCGCCTGGCCGCGCGCGGCAAGCTGGCCGCCGCGCTGGGCTGGATCGACGACTTCCTGGCCTCCGACGAGCCGCTGGTCGTCTTCGCCCACCACCAGGAGATCCAGGAGGCGCTGGTCGAGCGCTTCGAGGCGCTGCACCTGCTGGGCCGCGACAGCCAGGCCCAGCGCGACGCCACCGTGGCCGAGTTCCAGGCCGGCTCCGGGCCGACGCTGCTGGTCTGCTCGACGGCGGTGGCCGCGCAGGGCATCACGCTCACGCGGGCCACCAACGTGTGCTTCCTGGAGCTCGAGTGGACGCCGGCGATCCACGACCAGGCCGAGGACCGCGTCCATCGCATCGGCCAGCACGACGCCGTCACCGCCTGGTACCTGCTGGCCGCCGACACGATCGACGAGACGATGGCGCGCCTGCTCGAACGCAAGCGAGACCTCGTCGCCTCAGTCACGGATGGGCGCGAGCGCGACGACGTGCCGCTGGTCGAGGCCGTGGCCCGAGAGCTGCGCAACGCGCCGATCCGGCACCTGAAAGCGGTGTAGTGCGCGCGCGGAGGTCCGCCGCTTCGAATAGCATCGCCCTGTGTCCACCGCTCCACGGATGGCTGATGCGCTCCCTCCGTCGATGCGGGAGCCCGCGCGGGTGCTGCTCGTCGAGGACGACGAGGGCGACGCGTTTCTCGTCCGTGAGCTGCTGACCGAGGTCGCGCCGCAGATCACCATCGAGACGGTGACCACGCTGGCCGAGGCCGAGACGCAGGTGGCCGCCGCCGACTGCGCCCTGCTGGACCTCGGGCTGCCCGACACGCAGGGCCTCGACGGGCTCGTGCGCCTGCGCCGCGCCGCGCCGGACACCGCCGTCCTGGTGCTGACCGGCCACGACGACACCGCCCGGGGCATCGAGGCGGTCGCCGCCGGCGCGCACGACTACCTGGTCAAGGGCCGCGTCGACGGCGAGATCCTGGCCCGCTCGATCCGCTACGCGATCGCCCGCGGCCGGGCCGAGCGCTCCGAGCGCGCGCTGCTGGAGGCGCAGCTGCAGGCCCAGGAGAACGCGCGCCTGGAACGCGGCCTGCTGCCCACCGCGCTGCTGCGCGATCCCGACACGCAGCTGACCGCGGGCTACCGCCCCGGCCGGCGCCGCGCCGTGCTGGGTGGGGACTTCTACGACGTCGTCGAGCTGCCCGACGGCTCGTTGCACGTGGCGATCGGCGACGTGTGCGGCCACGGCGCCGACGAGGCCGCGCTCGGCGTCTCGCTGCGCATCGCCTGGCGCGCGCTGACGCTGGCGCAGCTGCCGCCGGCCGAGGTGCTGGCCACGCTGGAGCTGGTGCTGATCCACGAGCGCCACCGCCCCGACATCTTCACCACGTTCGCGCTGCTGACGATCGCGCCCGACCGCCGCACCGCCGACGTGTGGCTGGCCGGCCACCCCGCGCCGGTGGTCATCAACGGCGAGGCGCCGCGTGAGCTGCCCGTCGATCGCGTCCACCTGCCGCTGGGCCTGGACGAGCACCAGCCGTGGGAGTCGCGCACGGTGGAGCTGCCGGACGAGTGGACGCTGCTGCTGTTCACCGACGGGCTGATCGAGGGTCGCGTGGGTCGCGGCAGCGAGCGGCTCGGCGTCGAAGGGCTGACCGACGCGATCGCGGCGTTGGGAGGCGCCGGTCGCGACCCGCAGGAGCTGCTGGACGCGCTGCTGGGCCACGTCGAAGCGCTCAACGGCGGGCCGCACGCCGATGACGTGGCCGCTCTCCTCCTGTCCTCCCGCGCCCGCTGATCGCTTGAGCGACCCGACGATCGTCTCCCGCCGCCCGCTCGTCTCGCGCCTGCGCGCGGGTCAGTGGTTCACGGCCGCCGGCATCGCCCTGGCCGTGCTGCTGACCGTCTGCTTCGTCCTCGGCGTGGTGGCCATCACCCGCCTGACGGATGCGCGCCACCGGGTCATCGACCAGGTCGGCCCGACCCGCGTCGCCGCCCAGCAGCTGCTCACCGCGCTGGTCAACCAGGAGACCGGCATCCGCGGCTACGCGCTGACCGGCGATCGCAGCTACCTGGCGCCCTACGAACGGGGCCTGCGCGATCAGAAGGAGACGACCGCCGCGCTGGACGCCGGCGCCGCGGACATCGGGGACGACGAGCTGCTCGGGCGCGTGGCGGCGCTCAAGCGCGCGGTCGACGCCTGGAACCGCGACTACGTGCAGAACGCGCTCAGCGACGGCCGCGACATCTTCGACACCGCGGCCACCGACGTCGGCAAGCAGCGCTTCAACCAGGTGCGCGCCGCCTACGACCGCCTCGACGCAGACCTGACCGTGCGCCGGACCGAGGGCCGCAACGACCTGGCCAGCTCCGCGGACTTCCTGAGCTGGTCGTTCGCCGCGATCGCCGTACTGCTGGTGCTCGCGTTCATCGCGCTGGCCCTGCTCATCCGGCTGATCGTCTCACGGCCGCTGGCCCGCCTCAGCCGCGAGACGCGCCAGACCGCCAGCGGCGACTTCGATCACGCGATCCACGGCGACGGCGCGCGCGACATCGTCGACCTGGGCGAGGACATCGGCGCGCTGCGCCGGCGCGTCGTGCGCGAGCTGGAGGCCCTGAAGGACGCCAACCAGCGCCTCGACGACCAGGCGCTGGACCTGCGCCGCTCCAACGCCGAGCTCGAGCAGTTCGCCTACGTCGCCTCGCACGATCTGCAGGAGCCGCTGCGCAAGGTGGCCAGCTTCACCCAGCTGCTGCAGCGCCGCTACGGCGACCAGCTCGACGAGCGCGCCGACCAGTACATCGAGTTCGCCGTCGACGGCGCCAAGCGCATGCAGGCGCTGATCAACGACCTGCTCGCCTTCTCGCGCGTCGGCCGGATGGCCGAGGAGCCGGAGATCGTCGACATGGACGACGCGATGCAGACCGCGCTGGCCAACCTGGCCACCTCGATCGAAGAGGCGGGCGCGATCGTCGAGGTCGGCCACCTGCCCTCGGTCCGCGGCGAGCCCACGCTGCTGGCCGCGGTGCTGCAGAACCTCGTCGGCAACGCGATCAAGTTCCGCGGCCAGGCGCCGCCGCTGGTCGTGGTGAGCGTCGAGCGCGCCGACGACATGTGGCGCTTCTCGGTCTCCGACAACGGCATCGGCATCGAGCCGGAGTACGCCGACCGCATCTTCGTGATCTTCCAGCGCCTGCACCCGAAAGAGGTGTATGGGGGCACCGGCATCGGCCTGGCCCTGTGCCGCAAGATCGTCGAGTTCCACGGTGGACGCATCGAGTTGGACACGTCCGTACCGGAGGGGACCACTTTCCGCTTCACTTTGCCGGTACTCCAGGAGGACACCGACCGATGATTCCGCCCGACATGCCCCTCAAGCCCATCGACGTGCTGCTCGTCGAGGACGACCCGGGCGACACGTTGATGATCAAGGAGGCGTTCGCGGACAACAAGGTCCGCAACCGCCTCAACTGCGTCGCCGACGGCGTGGAGGCGCTTGCGTTCCTCCGCCGCGAGGGCCAGTTCGCCGACGCGCCGCGCCCCGACCTGATCCTGCTCGACCTCAACCTGCCCCGCAAGGACGGGCGCGAGGTCCTCGAAGAGGTCAAGGCCGACGCGGAGCTGCGCACGATCCCGGTCGTCGTGCTGACGACGTCCGAGGCCGAGGAGGACATCCTGCGCTCCTACTCGCTGCACGCCAACGCGTACGTGACCAAGCCCGTCGACTTCGAGCGCTTCATCGCCGTCGTGCGCCAGATCGACGAGTTCTTCGTCGAGGTCGTGCGCCTGCCGCGCTCCTAGGCGTCAGCCGCGGGGACGAACGCGACCGCGTCGACCTCGACCAGCGCGCCGCCCATCAGGCCGACGACCTGTACGGCGCTGCTCGTGGGCAGCAGCCCGCCCAAGCGGGCCGCGCGCACCGCGGTGAACGTGGCGTAGTCGTCGAAGCTGGTGACGAACACCGTGGTGCGCACCAGCTGCGCGAACGTGGCGCCCTCCGCCTGCAGCAGCGCGTCGAGGCGATCGAAGAGCACCTCCGACTGCTGGCGCAGGTCCCCCGGGGGCCGGATGCCGTCGAAGTCGATGCCGACCTGGCCGGCGATGTGGATCCATCGCCCCGGTCCGTCGACGCTGATCGCGTCGCTGTAGGTGCTCTTCGCCGCGGGCGTCCTGCGCATCGTCATGTCGCAGACGATGCCAGGCGCGCCCGGCGGCGGGTACCGCTCAGTCCTTGCGCAGGACGTCCTTGACCTTGTCGGCGGCGTCGCCGACCTTGTCCTTGATCGAGCCGCTGGCCTGGTCGACCTTGCCCTCGTTCTTCAGGCTCTTGTCGTCGGTCAGGTCGCCCGCAGCTTCCTTCACGCGGCCCTTGGCGGTGTCAATGGTTCCATCGGACATGTCTGTGTCCTTTCAGTCGATGACCCAGTGACCGCTGGTTTCCCCAGCTACCGGGCGTCGGCAAACATCGCCGTCCGCACCGCCGCGGCGAACGCGTCGACCTCGTCGGCCGTCGTGTCCCACGAGCACATCCAGCGCACCTCGCCGGTGTGCGGGTCCCACACGTAGAACGGCCACTGCTGCTGCAGCTGCTCGGTCACCGCGGGCGGCAGGATCGCGAAGACGACGTTGGCCTGCGCGTCCTGGGTGATCGTCACGCCGTCGACGTCGCGCACCGCGTCGGCCAGGCGGCGGGCCATCGCGTTGGCGTTGCCGGCCAGCGAGCGCCACAGCTCCCCCTCCAGCAGCGCGTCCATCTGCGCGGCCAGGAACCGCTGCTTGGAGGCGAGCTGCAGCGTCTGCTTGCGCAGGTACGCAAAGCCGTCGGCCAGCTCGGGCCGCAGGAAGACGACGGCCTCCACGGCCAGCGCGCCGACCTTCGTGCCGCCCAGGCTGACGATGTCCACGCCCACGTCGGTGGTCAGCGCGCGCAGCGGGAGGTCCAGCGCGGCGGCGGCGTGGGCCAGGCGCGAGCCGTCCAGGTGCAGGCTCAGGCCGTGCCCGTGGGCGCTGTCGGCCAGCGCCTGGATCTCCGCCGGCGTGTACAGGGTGCCCAGCTCGGTCGACTGGGTGATCGAGACCAGCCCGGCCTGCGCGGCGTGCTCGTCGCCGGCCCGCACGTTGAGGCGATCGATGTCCGCCGGGCGCAGCTTGCCGTCGGGGGTCACCGCGGTCATCAGCTTGACGCCGGCGATGAACTCCGGACCGCCGCCCTCGTCGACCGCGATGTGGGCGTTGGCCGTGCAGATCACGGCGGACGCGCGCCGGCAGGCGGCGCGGATGGCCAGCACGTTGGCGCCGGTGCCGTTGAAGACGAGGAACGAGCGGGCGTCGGCGCCGAACTCGCCGCGCAGGCGCTCCTCGACCCGGGCGGTCAGGGGATCGTTGCCGTAGGCGGGGGCGTGTTCGGCGTTGGCCGCGGCCACGGCCTCGAGGACCGCGGGATGCGCTCCGGCGTAGTTGTCGCTGGCGAAGGACTTCACGCGCCTCAGGCTACGAGGCTCTCCACGACTCCAGCGCCTTGGCCACGCGCAGCAGGTTGGCCGCGGCGGTCTGGCCGGTGGTCGTCGACCACTCGCGCTCGTCGGTGGTCAGCCACTCCTCGTCGCCCGGTCCCGGGCCCTTGTTCCAGTAGGTCCAGTTCTGGCCCGGCTGGGTGTAGCCGATGTCGTTGAGCGCCTGGCCGATCTCGGCGATCACGTGATGGGCGCCGTCCTCGTTGCCGACCACGACGATCCCGGCGACCTTCCCGAAGGCGACCGGCGTCTCACCGTCGCCCTGCGTCTCGGCGATCATCCCGTCCATCCGCTCCAGCGCCCGCTTGGCCACGCTGGACGGCTGCCCCATCCAGGTCGGGCTGGCCATCACCAGGATGTCGGCGGCCAGCAGCTTGGCGTGGATCGCCGGCCACTCGTCGCCGTCGGAGATGGCCTCCGACAGGACGCCGGGGTCGATCTGGTGGTCGGTCAGCCGGACCACCTCGGTCTCGACGCCGTCCTCGCGCAGCGCGGACAGCACCACGTCGGCCAGCGACTCGGCGTTGGACGGCTCGGGGGACCGCTTCAGGGTGCAGACGAGACAGAGGGCGCGCATGGCGTCCGCGCTACCCCGGCCGTGCGGGAGGAGAACCGATCCTGGCGCCGTACCAGGCATCCATGCCCAACACGCTGGACGGCCGGGCCAGCCGGCTGCTCGATCTGATGCGCGAGGCCGACGACGAAGCGGTCACGCTCGACGAGCTGGAGATCGCCGGGATCGAGGATCCCGCCGCCGCGCTGCTGGCCCTGGAGCTGGCCGGCTACGGCCTGGAGCGCGTGATCGACCGCACCGAGCGCGGCGCCGAGCTGCCCTGCGTGCGGCTGGCCCGCACGACCTGGCCGATCGACGCCGCGCCGACGATCGAGTTCGCCCCCGTCGCCCCACCCGTTGTCCGCTCCGACCCGGATACCGGGCTCGATCGGACAACGGTGGTCGTGGTGGCGCTGCTCACCCTCGGGCTGGCGTGGCTGCTGCGCGCTGCCCTCCGAGCGCGCTGAAGCCCTCGCGCCACGTCGGCCAGGCCGGCGTCCAGCCCAGCTGCGCCTTGATCTTCGCGTTGGACGCGCCGCGCGCCTCGCACATCATCACGACGAGGTGCTCGCCCATCAGGCGGGCCACCCAGCGCGGCACGTGGCGCGGCTTGGGGGCGTCGATCGCCTGGGCCAGCACCGGCAGCCACTCGCGCACGGGCGCCGGCGTGTCGTCGACCACGTTGAACGTCCCGCGCGCGTCCTGCTCCAGCGCGGCCAGGGTGGCCGATGCGGCGTCGTCGATGTGGCAGAACGACCAGATCCCGCCGCCGTCGCCCACGATCGGGAACTTGCGCGCGCGGACCATCTCCCACTGGTCGGCCCCGGGGGCCATGCCGGTGCCCGGCCCGTAGAACCCGCCGTAGCGCAGGACCGTGCCGCCGAACTCCGTGGCCGCGCGCTCGGCGTGGCGGATCGCCGCCAGGCTCGTGCGCAGCTGCTTGGGCGGGTCGGGGTCCAGCGGATCGGTCTCGGACTTCACCGGGCCGCCGGTGCGCGCGTAGGGCCAGCTGGTGAACGACTGCACGACCGCCCGTTCCACGCCGGCCAGGCGCGCGGCCTCCAGCAGGTGGTCGGTGCCCTCGGTGCGCAGGCGGTTGGTCAGCGCGAAGGCCTGCTCGACCTTGCGGAAGTCCGACAACCCGCTCAGCGCGGTCATCTGGTGCACGACCGCGTCCGGCCGGGCGGCGGCGACCGCGGCGATCACGCCGGCCCGATCGAGGCCGTCGACCACGACCGGCGTGGCGCCGAGCTCGATCAGCTGGGCCGCCTTGTCGGCGCTGCGGGTCGTGCCGGTGACGGTGTGGCCGTGCTCAATCGCCTGGGGAATGAGGGCGCGCCCGACCGCGCCGGTCGCGCCTGCGAGGAAGATGTGCATGCCCCTCCGACGAGACGGCGTGCCACCCTGTGACAGTGGCCCCCGTCGACGAGCTGCGCCCCCTGTCGTTCTCGGTCGCCTACCGCATGCTCGGATCCGTGGCCGAGGCCGAGGACGTCGTCCAGGAGGCGCTCCTGCGACTGCACGACGCCGAGGCGGTCGACAACCCCGAGGCGTGGCTGACCACCACGACGACGCGGCTGGCCATCGACGTGCTGCGCTCGGCCCGCGTGCGGCGCGAGACGTACGTCGGCCCGTGGCTGCCCGAGCCGATCGTCGAGGACGTGGCCACCGCCCAGGTCGAGGACGCCGAGACGATCTCGCTGGCCTTTCTCGTGCTGCTCGAGCGGCTGACCCCCGAGGAGCGCGCGGTGCTGGTGCTGCGCGACGCGTTCGACTACGGCTTCCCGGAGATCGCCGAGGTGATCGGCAAGAGCGAGGCCAACACGCGCCAGATCCTGTCGCGGGCGCGGCGGCACATCGACGCCGAACGCCCACGCTTCGAGCCCGACCCGCAGCAGCGCATCGAGCTGGCCGTGCGGTTCCTGCAGGCCGCCCGCGAGGGCGACATGGAGGCGCTGGTGGCGATGCTCGCCCCCGACGCCGTGCTCACGGGCGACGGCGGCGGCAAGGCGGTGGCCATCGGGCGCCCGCTGGTCGGCGCGGCGGCGATCGCGCACGCGCTGCGGGCGTTCGCCGTGCGGGGCGACACCTACTGGGGCATCGAGATCGTGCCGGCGCTGGTCAACGGCCAGCCCGGCTTCCGCACGCTCGACCCCGAGGGCCGGCTGATCAACGTGATGACGGTCGACGTCGTCGACGGCCGGGTGGCGCGCGTGTTCTCGATGCTGAACCCCGACAAGCTGGGACACCTGAGCGAGCTGTCGACGCTCGGCCTGCGGCCCGAGAGCCGCTAGAGCCGTTAGAGCCGCTTGCGGTAGACGACCAGGTCGTCGGCGTAGCCCAGGCGCTCGTAGAAGCGCCGCGCGCCCGCGTTGGGTCCGGCCACCATCAGGTCCATCGCCTCGTAGCCGCGCTCGCGCGCCTCGGCCTCGGCGGCGGCCATCAACCGCTCCCCCACGCGCTGACCGCGCGCCTGCGGCAGCGTCACCAGGTCCACGACGTGCAGCGACGTGCGCGGGTAGGGCCAGGTCGCCGAGCGGCCCTGGTCGGGCTCGCAGATGGCCATGCCGACGAGCTCGTCACCGTCGCGTGCGACGAACAGCGCGCCGCCCTCCTGGAGGATCTCGCGGTAGTCCTTGGACCGGAGCTCCCAGCCCTCGGCCTCCGGGCGCAGGGGGCCGAAGGAGGGCGCGACCGCGTGGTGATGAGCGCGCAACGCGTTCCACAACGGGCGCAGCGACTCGATGTCGGTGTCGTCGGCACGCAGGACCTCGATCATTCCCGCGATACTGGCACGGTGGTGAACGAACGCAACGTGCTCGGCGGATCGCTCGAGCCGTGTGGGACGGAGCCGATGACCGGCTTCTATCGCGACGGCTGCTGCGCCACGGGCCTGCAGGACCGCGGCAGCCACACGATCTGCGCCGTCGTCACCGCGGACTTTCTCGAGCACCAGCGCTCGATCGGCAACGACCTGTCGGCCGCGATGCCGCACTTCAACTTCCCGGGCCTGGTGCCCGGCGACCGCTGGTGCGTGACCGCGCACAACTGGCTGCGGGCCTACGAGGACGGCGCGGCGGCGTTCGTCGTGCTGGCCTCGACGAACCAGCGGGCGCTGGAGGTCGTGCCGATGGACGCGCTGCGCGAGCTGGCGGTCGACGTGCCCGCCGACGCCTCGAGCATCGACGATCTCTAGAAGCCGGGCGACGAGGCGTCGAGGACCGACAGGTCCCCGCCGAGCACGGCCCGGCCCGCGGAGGCCAGCGCCGCGTAGGCCACCCAGGCCAGGCTCCCGCCGACGCTGACGCGCTGGGCCCCGGCGCCGGTGATGTCGGCCAGCGACAGGTCACCCCAGGCCAGCACGTTGACCGGCTTGCCGACCGCGGCGCACACCGTGGCGATCTCCTCGACCGTGGCCAGGCCGGGCGCGTACAGCACGTCGGCCCCGGCGGCCTCGTAGGCCTGCAGGCGGGCGATCGTGTCGTCCAGGTCCGGGTTGCCGCGAATGTGGTTCTCGGCCCGGGCGGTGAACGTGAACGGGACGTCGAGCGCGTGTGCCGCCTGGGCCGCGGCGGCCACCCGCTCGGCCGCCTCCCGCGGGTCGTACAGGCGCCGCTGCACCGGGTCCCAGTCCTCGATCGAGCCGCCCACGGCGCCCGCGGCGGCGATCCGCTCGATCGCCCGCACCGCGTCGGCCGCGGCCGGGCCGTAGCCGTTCTCCATGTCGACCGAGACCGGCAGCGCGGTCGCCGCGCTGAGGACCGCGACGTGCGCGACCAGCTCGTCGAGGGTGACGCTGCTGTCGGCCCGCCCCAGCGTGGCGGCGAAGCCGGAGCTCGTCGTGGCCAGCGCCGGGAAGCCGATCGACTCCAGCACGCGCGCCGAGCCCGCATCCCAGGGGTTGGGGATCACGAACGCCGGGCCGGCGTGCAGCGCGGCGAACGCCTCCCCCTTCTCCCGCTGGGTGACGCTCATGCCGCGACGGCCTCCGGGGCCAGCTTGCCCTGCAGCGACACGTAGAACAGCGACAGCGGGAACTCGTCGGCCAACACCTCGTCGACGTACGGGCGCGGGTCGGCGGTCTCCTCGAACGCGCGCACGCCGGTGACCCAGCGCGACCCGGACGCGGAGGGCACGAACTCGGCGACGAGGTCGTGCGCGGCCGACCAGTGCTGCAGCTTCGTGCGCGAGATGCCGGCCCGGTAGAGCGCCTCGACGCGCTCGCGCAGCTCGAGCACGCCCTCGGCGACGTGCTCCCACTCGATCGTCAGGCGGTTGTCGGTCCAGTGCAGCCGCCGCGTGGCGTGCAGGTAGCCGAACAGCAGCTGCCCGCCCAGCCCGTCGTAGTTGCGCACGCGCGGCCCGGTGATCGGGAAGCGGAACAGGCGGTCGAACAGGATCGCGTACTGCACGTGACGGGCCACCCACAGCCCCTCGCGCTCGAGGCTGACGGCCTCGGAGAACGCGGTCAGGTCACAGCGCAGCTCCTCCAGGGCGTACATCCAGTACGGCATGCGCTGGCGGATCATGAACGGGTCGAACGGCAGGTCGCCGTGGCTATGCGCGCGGTCGTGGACCAGGTCCCACAGCTCGAACGCGTCGCGGGAGAGCTGCTCGCTGGACAGCAGCCCCGCCGCGTCGGGCGGCAGGTTCAGGCGCAGCACGTCGACCGCACGCGAGGACGTCGCGCGGAAGCGCGCGGCCTCGCGGTCGCAGAAGATCCCGCCGAAGTGGTTGGCCGGGCGCCGGGCCACGCTGACCGTCTCCGGGAACAGGACGGCGCAGTCGCTCTCGTAGCCGGCGGTGTAGTCGATCAGCGTGACGGGGACGAACTTGCCGTTGTCGTAGCGGGTGCGCTCCAGCTCCGACAGCCAGCCCGGCCACGGCACGCCGACGAGCAGGGCCTCGAAGACCTTGTCGCGCGAGCCGTTCTGCTTGTACATCGGGAAGACGACCAGGTGCTGCATCCCGTCGGCGCGCTGCAGATCGGGCCGGAAGGCCTCCAGCGCCTCGGTGAAGTCGGGCTGGGCGAAGCCGCCGTCGGCCCAGGCGCGCAGGTCGGTGACGACCGCCGCCAGGTAGTCGGCCTGGTGCGCGAACAGCGGCGCCAGGCCCTCGATCGCGGCGATGATCGTCTCCACCCGCGCGCGCACCTGCTGGGGATCGTGGGCGGTCAGGTCCACCGCGCCGTCGAACTCCTGCTGCAGGCGCAGCGCGTCGACCTCGGCCTTCAGCGTCGCCCAGTGCGCGGAGTCGCGCGCGGGCGCGGGCGGGACGTGGGCGGCCCGGCGGAAGGCGCCGGCGGCGGCCCACTCGACGAGGTTGGCCCACAGCTGCTCGTGGTCGAGCGCCTCGATGCAGTCGTCGCCGAACAGGTCGGAGTCGGCCACCACCACGACGCGGCCGGCGTCGGCCTGAGCAGCGACGATCAGCGGCGCGCCCGGGACCGAGGCGGTGGGCGACGTGCGCGCGAGCACGCGCGGCTCGGTGGCCGACGGCTCGACGGTCAGCGTGGTCGCGCGGTAGAAGCAGGCCTCGTGCACGCGAGCGAGCAGGTCGACGCCGTCGCGCACGGACTCGAAGTCCGGGAGGATCCAGCTCGGCGCCCGCCGGTGGCGCTTGTAGTCGGACACGATGTCGTTGGCGATGCCCACGCCGAAGCGGCCGGTCAGCTCGGCCAGGTTGTTGCCGTACTTGGCCTGCTCCTCCTCGGCCAGCACGACCAGGCCGCCGCCGGCCCGCACGAAGGCCTCGACGGCGTCGAGCTCCGCGAGCGTCAGACGGGGCGACCCGCCGCCCGGTACGGTTCGCTCCCAGGCGGGCTCGGATGGATGAGCGATCACGAGCACGTCGGCGCCGGCGAGCGCCGCGGCGTCCAGCGGACCCGAGTCGTGCGTGGCGATCTCCAGGTCCCGGCGGCGCAGGGCGTTGGCGGCGCGCACATAGGACGAATCGGCGGGATGCGACGGCTGCATCTCCGCAGCGATCTCCGCCCGAACGGACCACGCCTCGCCATGGGCTTCGTCGAACAGCACGCGAGCATTGGCGGGGCGAGACTCCATGAGACCTCCGGGGCGGTCGAACGAGGGGGAACGGAACGGAACAGTCACGTTAGCGGTCGCCCATGACGGAACGGGTGGCATTTCGCTGCGATTTGTTGCATGATCGTTACGTGATTGATGAGATTGACCAGCAGATTGTTACGCTCCTCCTCGAAGACGGCCGGCGCTCCTACGGCGACATCGGGCGCCACGTGTCGCTCAGCGCCCCGTCGGTCAAGCGCCGCGTCGACGCGCTCCGGGCCAGCGGGGCCATCACCGGCTTCACCGCCCGCCTCAACCACGACGCGCTCGGTCAGACGACCGAAGCGCTGGTCGAGCTGTTCTACACCCCGGGCACGCTGCTGGACGAGGTCGCCGCCGGCCTGCGCGCCGTGCCCGAGGTCGTCGAGGCCTGGAGCGTGACCGGCGACGCCGACGCGATCGCCCGGGTGCGCACGAGCTCCAACGCCGATCTGGAGCGCGTGATCCGGCGCCTGCAGCTGGACGGCAGCGTCCGCCGGACCCGGTCCCAGGTCGTCCTGTCGCGGCTCGTCGCGCGGTAGGGGCGCTTCAGGCGTCGAAGCGGTCGCGCAGGGCGTCGAGCGCCTCGGGCGTGTCGACGTCGCCGGCGTCGGGCCAGGCCGACGCGTCGAGCTCCATCACGACCGCGTCGCGCAGGAGCTCGCGCGCGCCCGCGTCGCCGGTCAGCGCGCCCACGCCGGCCAGCAGCGACGCCCGCACGGCAACCGGGTGCGTCGGGCGTCCGTCACACATCGGCCGCACCGCCCCGACCTCCGGCGCGGCCGCCGCCGCGACCGCGAGCACGGCGTCGATCATCGAGGCCGTCACGCCCGGCCCGTCGGCCAGGACGACGACGATCCACTCCGCGCCGCCACACGCCGCCACCCCGCAGCGCAGCGACGCCGACATCCCGTCCGCCCAGTCCCCACACTCGACGACCTCGGCCCGTCCCGGTGCGAACGCCGCGCGGACGGCCGCGGCCCGCGCGCCCACGACGACGACGACGCGCGACGCCGCCGACGCGCACGCCGCGTCGACCGACCAGGCCACCACCGGCCGCCCGCCGAGCGCGGCCAGCAGCTTGCCCTCGCCCCCGAACCGCGACCCCGCGCCGGCCGCCAGCACGAGCGCGCAGGACGTCACCGGGGGAACTGCTCCACCGACCCGTCGGCCTGCAGCAGCCACGTCTCGTCCCCGACGGCGAACCCGCGCACGTGGTCGTCGCCCAGCGCCGAGCCGGCCAGCGCGACCGCGGCGATCCGCACCACGTCGACGGCCACGCCGATCGGGAACAGCGCCTGCGTCTCGCGCGTGACCTCGTTGGAGCCGGCCCGCAGCACGGTGCGCAGCTGCGGCGCGACGGCCAGGGCCGTGACCGCGACGTTGACGTTGACCAGCTCGTCCGAGGTGACCGCGGCCAGCGCCCGTGCCCGTCCCAGCGACAGCCGCTCGAACACGAACCGGTCGCCGCCCCGGCCGATCACGATGGGGATCTTGCGCTGGCGGGCGATCCGCACCCACGGCGAGTCGATGTCCTGCTCCACCGCGATCACCGGGATGTTCAGCCGCCGCAGCTCCAGGCACAGGCGGAAGCCCACCTGGCCGAGCCCGACGACGACGACGTGATCGAAGCGGGGCACGGTGCGCGCGCCGATGATCCCCGTCAGCCGCGCGCTCTCGAAGCGGCGCACGACCGATGCGGTGAAGACGGCGACGAGCACGAGCGCGACGGCGATCGTCAGGACGGCGTACACGTGCAGCCAGGCCGGGCCGTGGTCGACGACCGGCGAGGAGCCCACGGTCGCCGTGACCTTCGTCGCGTTGTAGAGCGCGGTGTCGAAGGACTCGTGGGAGTGCAACGCGACGATCAGCGCCTCCAGCAGCACCAGCGCGAACAGCGCCAGCAGCGTGCCCAGCATCACGCGCGACATCGGGTCATACGGCCGCAGCTGCTCGGCCATCCGGCGCAGGAACCGATGGTGGCGGGGCGGCGGGTGGTGGTCGAGGTCGACGACCTGCGGCTCGGCCCCGTTGGCCACCGCCACGAAGTTGCCGTTCGGCTCGCGCTGCAGCATGGCCAGGCGCGCGTCGACGCACGGGCCGAGCACGGCCCCCAGCGCCGCGTCGGCCATCGACAGCACCTCGCAGTTGGGGATCGCGGCGACCACCTGATCGGCGACGGTGCGGTCGAAGATCGTCACGATCAGCCGCACGCCCGGGCGCAGGTACTCGACCAGCAGCGCGGTCCGCAGCACGGCGATGTCGTCGCGCGAGACGACGACGACCGCGCCGACGTCGCCCTCCAGCTCACGGCGCAGCTCGCGATCGTTCCAGCGCCGCAGGCGGCGCACCGGGCGCCCCGCGGCGACCAACGAGTCGTCGACCCCGCTCGCCAGGGCTCCGTCGCCCATGACCAGGATCGACTGCATTCCCGCAATCGTACGTGGCGCGCCGCCGTCGCCGTGAGTATCAGGTAGCCGTACATCGACTTCGGTAGAGTCCGCCGCGTGAGAGAGGGAGACGTGCTGTGGACGCCTCCGGCCGACGCGCGTGAGCACACCGCGATGGGCCGGTTCATGACCTTCGTCAACGATCGCTTCGGGCTGTCGCTGCAGGACGGCGACGAGCTGCAGAGCTGGTCGACGACCGAGATCGAACGGTTCTGGGAAGCGATCTGGGACTTCTACGGCGTGCGCGCGCACGCGCCGTACGAGACCGTCCTGGTCGAGCGCGTGATGCCCGGCGCGCGGTGGTTCCCAGGCGCGCGGCTGAACTACGCCGAGCACCTCTTCGGCCTGGACGAGGACCGCGACACGATCGCCGTCACCTCGCGCTCGCAGTCGCGCGACGAGCTGAGCTTCACGTTCGGCGAGCTGCGCGAGCAGGTGGCGCGCGCCCGCGTCGGGCTGCAGCGCCTCGGCGTCGGTCCCGGCGACCGCGTCGCCGCCTACCTGCCCAACATCCCCGAGACGCTGATCGCCTTCGCCGCGACGGCCAGCCTGGGCGCCGTCTGGGCCAGCTGCGCGCCCGAGTTCGGCGCGCGCAGCGTGGTCGACCGCTTCGGCCAGATCGAGCCCAAGGTGCTGGTGGCCGTCTCGGGCTACCGCTACGGCGAGAAGTGGGTCGACCGCAACGACGAGGTGGCCGCGATCCGCGCCGGCATCCCGTCGATCGAGCACGTCATCGACATCCCCTACGGCGGGACCCAGCTGGCCGACAGCCTGGCCTGGGACGCGTTCGTGGCCGAGACCGCGCCGCTGGAGTTCGCCTCCGTGGCCTTCGACCACCCGATGGTCGTGCTGTTCTCGTCGGGCACCACGGGGCTCCCGAAGGCGATCATCCACGGGCACGGTCTGCTGGTCGAGCAGATGAAGACGCTCGGGCTGATCTGGGACGTCCAGGCCGGCGATCGCCTGCAGTGGTTCACGACGACCGCCTGGATGATGTGGAACTCGCTCATCTCGGCGCTGCTGCTGCGCGCCTCGGTGGTCATGCTCGACGGCAACCCGGCCTATCCGGACCCGTCGATGCAGTGGGCGATGATCGACGAGCTGAAGTCCACCCACACCGGCCTGGCCCCCGCGTTCATCATGAGCTGCCGCAAGGCGGGCATGACCCCGGGCCGCGACTACGACCTGTCCTCGCTCAAGCAGCTGGTCGCCGCCGGGTCGCCGCTTCCGCTGGAGGGCTACGGCTGGATCTACGAGCAGCTCGCGCCGCACACGCTGCTCAACAACGGCAGCGGCGGCACCGACGTGTGCTCGGGCATCGTCAGCGGGTCGCCGCTGAGCCCCGTCTACGCCGGCGAGATCGCCAGCCGCAGCCTGGCCATCGCCTCCGACGCGTTCGACCCCGACGGCCACCCGATCGTCGGCGAGCTCGGGGAGCTGGTCATCACCGAGCCGATGCCCTCGATGCCCGTCGGCTTCTGGAACGACCCGGACGGCCGCCGCATGCAGGCCGCCTACTTCGACGTGTACCCGGGCATCTGGCGCCACGGCGACTGGATCCGCTTCACCGATCGCGGGTCGTGCGTCATCACCGGCCGCTCGGACGCGACGCTCAACCGCGGCGGCGTGCGCCTGGGCACCAGCGAGCTGTACGCGGTGGTCGAGGACGTCGACGAGGTCCTCGACTCGCTGATCGTCCACCTCGAGGACCGCGAGGGCGGCAACGGCGAGCTGATCCTGTTCACCGTGCTGCGCGACGGCGTCGAGCTCGACGACGACCTGCGCACGCGCGTGGCCCGCTCGCTGCGCGACGCGCTCAGCCCGCGCCACGTGCCCGACACGATCGTCGCCGTGCCCCACATCCCGCGCACGATGACCGGCAAGAAGCTCGAGGTCCCGGTCAAGCGCATCCTGCAGGGCGCCGCGGCCGACCAGGTGGCCAGCCGCGACGCGCTGGCCGAGCCCGACGCGCTCGAGGCCTACGTCGCGTTCGCCTCGGCGCGGCCGCCCGCGTAGGGGCGCGCGTTCCGGCGCTCGGAACGCGCAGGTTCCCGCGCGCCGCGCGCCCAAGTAGGCAGGGGGTGTGAGCGCACATCCAGAAGTCGGTGTCCTGATCGTCGGCGGCGGCGGCTGCGGTCTGAGCGCCTCGATCATGCTCTCGGACCTGGGCGTCGACCACCTGCTGGTCGAGCGCCATCCGGGCACCGCGATCATGCCCAAGGCGCACGAGCTGAACCCGCGGACGATGGAGATCTTCGGCCACCACGGCGTGGCCGAGGACGTGTACCGGCTCGGCGCCGCGTTCGAGCACAACTGCTCCGCGCGCTTCTACACCAGCCTGGGCGGAACCGAGCCCTGGCACCGGCGTCTGCTCTACCGCCAGGACGCCTGGTCGGGCGGCGCGCTGACCGCCCACTACCGCCCGCTGACGCCCTACCGGCACGGCAACCTCCCCCAGCTCCAGCTCGAGCCGCTGCTGCGCGAGCACGCCGCGGCGCGCAACCCCGAGAACGTGCGCTTCCACCACGAGCTCGTGGCCTTCGCCCAGGACGCCGACGGCGTGACCGCGACGATCCGCGATCGCGACAGCGCCACCGAGTTCGACGTCCGCGCGAGCTACCTGCTGGGGGCCGACGGCGGGCGCTTCGTGGGGCCGGCACTGGGCATCACGATGGACGGTCCCGAGCCGTTCGTGCACACCATCAGCGTCCACTTCGCCGCGAACCTCGCCCCGTGGATGGACAGCGACGACGCGATCATCCACTCGATCGTACGCCCCGAGCTGGACGGCACGTGGCTGCGCACCGGCTGCCTGGCCGTCGGGCCGACCCGCTTCGACCGGCACTCCGAGCAGTGGGTGGCCACGATCACCCTGCCGCCCGGCCAGGAGGACCGCCCGTTCGACGCCGAGCTGGCCGCCGCCGGGGTGCGCGAGCGCCTGGGGATCGACGACCTCGACCTGGAGGTCATCCGGTTCACGCGCTGGCAGGTCGACGCGCTGCTGGCCGACCGCTACGGCGAGGGCCGCGTGCTGATCGCCGGCGACGCCGCACACCGCCACTCGCCGTTCGGCGGGCTGGGGCTGAACACCGGCATCCAGGACGCGCACAACCTGACCTGGAAGCTGGCCGCGTGCGTCAACGGCCAGGCCGACGACGCGCTGCTGGCCTCGTATGAGGCCGAACGCCGCCCGGTCGGCCGGCGCAACGTCGACTTCGCCACCACCGCGTTCTTCGGGCACCTGGGGATCTCCGGCGCCTTCGGCGTGCTGCCCGGGGCGCCGGTCGAGCACAACCGCCGCTCGCTGGAGGCGCTGTTCGCCGACACCGAGGACGGCCGCCGGCGCTTCAGCCGGCTGCAGGAGATGTTCCGCACGCTGCGCCTGGAGTACGGCGCCGCCGACGTGGAGCTCGGCTTCCACTACGGCGACAGCCCGGCCGTGGTGCCCGACGGGACCGTCGCGCCCTGCTCGGATCCCTACGGCCACGTGCACGTGCAGACCGCCCGCCCCGGCCATCGCCTCCCCCACGCGTGGCTGGATCGCTACGGCCGCACGGTCTCCACGCACGAGCTCCTCGGCGTCGGCCGGTTCCTCCTCCTGGCCGGCGCCGAGGGCGAGGCGTGGTGCGAGGCCGCCACCGAGCTGGGCATCGAGGCCCACGCCATCGGCGCGCCCCATCCGCTGCGCGATCGCGACGACGTCTGGTGCACGCTGCGCGGTCACGCCGACGACGGCGCGGTGCTCGTGCGCCCGGACGGGCACATCGCCTACCGCAGCGAGCGGCTGCCCGCCGATCCGGCCGCGGCGCTCGACGGGGCGTTGGCGGTCGCACTGGGCCGCTCCGTGCTGCGCACCTGAACGGCCAGCAGCCCGGCGGCCACCGCCAGGCCCACGCCCACCGCGAACGCGGCGCCGAACCCGCTGGCGGCCGTGGCCGCCGCGAGCTGCGCACCCAGCGCGCCGCCCGCGGTGCGCATGACCGCGTTGACGCCGATCGCCGTCGCCGTCTGTGCCGCCGGTGAGTCGGCCACCAGGAGCGCGTTCATGCCGGCGAACGCGGAGCCCATGGCCAGGCCCAGCACGCCGCCCCACAGCGCGAGGGCCAGCGCGCTGTCACGCCACACGAGCAGACCGGCCAGCGCCACCGCCGCCAGCGCGACACCGCCGCTCAGCGCTCGACGCGGCGCGATCGATCGGCCACCGACCGCGAAGCCGGCGGCGACCATGGCCAGGCCGTAGGGGAACCACAGCAGTCCGGCCGCGGTGGCGTCGAGGTGCAGCGCTCGGGCCGCCACCAGCGGGATCAGCACGAACGCGCAGAAGTTCGCGGCCGAGATGAGCAGGCAGACCGCGTTGACCAGCGCAGGCGTGCGCCGCGCCAGCTGGCGGACGTCGACCAGCGGGTCCGCGCGGCCGCGTTCGACGGTGACCCAGACGACCAGCAGCGCGCCTCCGACCGCCGCGACGCCCACCGTCGGGGCAGCCAGCCAGCCCCAGCGCGCGCCCTCGCTGATCGCCAGCATCAGCGCGGTCAGCGCGCCGGCCAACAGCGCGGCGCCCAGCCAGTCGATCGCCCGCTGCACCCGCGCGCCCGACGGCGCCGCGGTCGCCATCACGCCCACGCCGCCCAGGAGCGCCATCGCGGCGACGCACCAGAACACCCCGGCGTATCCGACCGTCTCGGTGATCCACCCGCCGGCGGCGACCCCGATCGCCACGCCGATCCCCAGGCTGGCCGTGATCGCGGCCACGTCGCGGTTCAGTCGGCCCGGCGGGGCCTGCTCGCGCACGAGGCCCAGCGCCAGCCCGAACGTCGCGCCGCCCACGCCCTGCAGCGCGCGGCCCGCCAGCAGCACGTCCAGGTTCGGCGCCAGCGCACAGACCACCGACCCCAGGGCGACCGCCCCGACGACTGCGACGAGCACGCGCCGGCGCCCGTACGTGTCGCCCAGCCGCCCGAGGATCGGCGCGGTCACCGTCGCGGCGATCAGCGTGAGCGTGAAGATCCAACCCGCCGCAGTCGTCGAGGCGCCGAAGTGCGTCTGGATCGCGGGCAGGACGGAGATCGCCGCCGCCTGGGCGACGGTGAACGAGGACGTGGCCAGCAGCAGCGCGGCGATCACAAGCGTGCGCCGAAGAAGCGGGCGGCGGCCGCGGCCGTACGCTCGCGATGTTCGGCGTAGACGCCGTAGTGGCCGCCGCCCACCAGGAGGCGCTCGACCGGCGCGTCGGCCTCGGCGATCGCTGCGGCGATCAGGTCGGTGGGCGTGATCGTGTCCGCGTCGGCGTAGACGACCAGCAGCGGTGCGCGCCGCGCGGCCGCAGCGAGGCTGCGGCCCGGCTCGTAGGCGGCGTAGCGCTCCAGCGAGCGCGCCGTCACCCGGTTGCGCCAGGTGCGCAGGCGCTCCGGCGGCAGGTCGGCGTAGAAGCGCCAGCGGTCGGCGTCGGCGTAGGCGTGGTCCGGCGCGGGCGGCAGGTCGGCCGGGGCGACGGGCACCGCCGACGGCTGGGTCTCCCCGATCGGTCGCCCGCCGACGTCGGCCGAGACGACCAGCTCGTCGGGTGTCCGCTGGGCCATCCGCTCCCGGGTCGCCGCGTCGTAGCGTCGGCGCGTCGTCTCGCTCCCGGAGATCGTGGGCACCTGGGCCACGGTCGCGCGCACGAGCGGATCCCGCGCCGCGACGCCCAGGACGTGCCCGCCGCTGTAGCTGGTGCCCCACACGCCCAGCCGCGCGGCATCGACGTCAGCGTGCGCCGCGACCGCCCGGAGCACCGACCGGTAGTCGCTGACCTGCTGCTCCGGGTCGATGTCGCCGCGCGGTCCGCTGCTGGCCCCGAAGCCGCGACGATCGAAGACGACCGCCGCGATCCCGGTCCGGGCGATCGCGGCGGCGACGTAGTCGAGGTTCATCTCCTTCACGGCCGCCCAGCCGTGCGCCAGGACGACGGCGGGCCACGGAGGCGGGGTGTCCGGCGTCACGAGCCACGCGTGCAAGCGCGCGCCGGGGACGTCGAACCAGAGGCTGGAGGCCGCCACGCGGCCTCCAGCCAGTGGCGCCTGGGCTACTTGCCCCACAGCTCCTTGTACTTGGTCTGGTAGTCGAAGCCGCCCTGCCAGCCCATCGGGTCCAGCTCCGTGTCGGCCGTGATGTAGCGCTGCGGCGCGACGTAGTTGGAGTCGGTCTCCTGGTCCAGCGCGGGAACGTCCTGACCGGCGAAGATCCGGGCGAGGCCGTCCACCAGGTCCCAGCCGATCCACTCGCCCGCCTGGCCCACCGAGGCGACCTCGTCGCCGGCCTTGATCGCGTCGACCGATGGCGGGTCGCCACCAACGCCGACGATCTTGACCTTGCCCTTCTTCTGGGCCTGGGCGATGCCCTGCTGGATGAAGACGTTGACCGTGTCGAACGGCGGCACGATGTAGTCGATGTCCGGGTTGTTGCGCAGCGACTGCGTGACCTTGCCCGACAGCCGCTGGGCGGCCAGCGCGAGCGTGAAGTCCGTCGAGTCGACGATCTCGCAGTCCGGGCACATCTCCTTCAGCTGGACGGCGAACTCGTCGGAGGCCTGCTTGGTCTCGGGGAACTCGTCGTCGCGGACGACCAGGACCTTGGCCTTGCCGCCGGAGTCCTTGGCCACGTAGGCGGCCTGCGCCCGTGCGCTGTCGGTGCGGTTGGGGTTGACCTTGACCTGTGCCTCACCGGCGGTGCTCAACCCCGCGGCGACGGGAACGCCCGCGGCCTCGGCCGACTTGATCGCCCCGGCGACGACCGCCGGTGGGATCGCGGCCAGCGCGATGCCGTCCGTCTTGTCGGCGACCGCGCTCTTGATCGCCTGGTTCCAGACGGTCGGGTCGCTGCGTCCGTCGACCACCTTGACCTCGTAGCCGAGCGCCTCGCCGGCCGCCTTCACGCCGTTGCCGACGCGCACGCAGGTGATGCCCTGCGAGCCGCAGATGATGACCGTGAGCTTCTTGCCCGTGGGCGGTGTGACCTTGTCCTCCGGCCCCGGCCACTCCACCGGGCTGGAGAACTCCTCCACCGTCTTGTCGGCCAAGGCCAGCGAATCATCGGCCGCGGTGGTCGGCGTCGCCGCCGCTGTCGTGTCGGCCGGCGCCGCCGCACTCGTCCCTGTCGAGCTGTCGTCGCTGCTGCCGCATGCGGCGAACGCCAGGCTCGTGGCCAACGCGACGGCAACCGCTCCGCTCCTCCTGGTGAGCTGAAGCACTCTCACCTCTCCTCTCTCGTGGTAGCGAGACACCCGCGCGCGACGATGTGCCGCGCAATGCCAGCAAAGCCGCTCGGAGGCCCCGCAGGAAAGCGCGTCGTTCCGGCTCCCGGAACAGCGGCCTCAATCAGGTGGCGACGGCGCCGCGGCGGCGCTCGACCAGCGCCGAGACGATGAGCGCGATCAGCAGCGCGCCACCGTAGAACAGCTGCTCGACGTAGAACTGCGCACCGAGCGACTGCAGGCCCGTGACCCCGGTGGCCAGCAGGTAGATGGCCAGCACCGTGCCGGCCGAGTTGAAGCGCCCGGGCCGGAAGGCGGTCGCGCCCAGGAAGGCCGCGGCGTAGGCCGGCAGCAGCGCGCCCAGGCCGACGGTCGGTGCGGCGGCGCCGAGGATCGTCACCGACAGCACCCCGGCCAGGCCAGACAGCAGCGCGGCGAGCACGAAGCACTGCAGCGTCACGCGCTGGGTGCGCACGCCGGCCAGCAGCGCCGCCCGCGGGTTGCCGCCGGTGGCGTGGCACTCCCGCCCCCACGACGTGTACTCCATGGCCAGCCACAGCACGAGCGCGATCACGACCACGTAGATGAAGGGCAGCGGGATGTCGATCACGTTGTTCAGCCCGAGGTTGGTGAACGACGTCGGCAGCGGCCCGCTGATCGTCTCGTCCTTGCCGTACAGCTGGGTCAGCCCGAGCACGAGCGTGCCGGTGCCCAGCGTGGCGATGAACGAGTTCAGGCGCAGCCGCGTGACGAGCACGCCGTTGACCAGCCCGCAGACCAGGCAGGCGGCCACGCCGGCGCCCGCGGCCGGGAAGGCCGACCAGCCGTTCTTGATCATCAGGCCGGCGCACAGCGTCTGGGCCATGCCGAGCTGGAAGCCGATCGAGACGTCGAACTGGCCGACGATCAGCGGCAGCGTCGCGGCCAGCGCCAGCAGCGCGACCACGGCCTGCGTGGAGGCGATCGTCTGGGCGTTCTCCAGCGTCGGGAACGTGTCGGACTTCAGCAGCGAGAACAGCGCCGCGACGAGCACGAACAGCAGAACGAGCGCGTACCGGTTGAAGAAGTCGCCGGCCCGCCCCTCGCGCCGGCCGCTCGGCTCGGCGGGCTGGGTCGCCGCCGGGATGACCGCGTCGGTCTGCGGTTCAACGCTCATCAGGACTCCTTGGGGACAGTCGGGCGGACGGGGCCGTAGCTCGCGCGGGCGAGGTTGCTGGAGGTGAGCGCCTCGCCGGTCAGCTCGGCCGTGACCCGGCCGTGCCACAGGACGATCGCGCGGTCGGCCTCGGAGGCCACCTCGTCGAAGTCGGTCGAGGCCAGGAGCACGGCGGCCCCGGCGTCGGCCGCCTCACGGATGATCTGGTGCAGCTGCGCGCGGGAGCCGATGTCGACCCCGGCGGTGGGGTCGTCGACGACCAGCAGGCGCGGCCCGCGGCGCAGCGCCCGGCCCATGATCGCCTTCTGCTGGTTGCCGCCGCTGAGCGCGGCCAGCGGCTGATCCAGGCGCCCGCGCGGGCGGATGTCGAAGCGCTCGGCCAGCTGGCCGGCCTCGCCGCGCTCGCGCCGGGGCCGGCGCACCGCGCCGTCGCGGCCGCCGGCGCCGCTCAGGCGCTTGAGGAACAGGTTCTCGCGGACGTTGAGCGTGAACACCCCGCCCGCCGCCTGGCGATCGCCGGGCACGTAGGTGCAGCCGTGGTCGCGCAGGCGCGCCGGACGGCCCAACGGCAGCTCGTCGCCCTCCAGCGTCGCGTCACCGCCGACCGGGGCCGCGGCGCCGCCGACCAGCGCGGCCAGCTCGCGTGCGCCGCAGCCGACCAGGCCGCACACGCCGAGGATCTCCCCCTCCTGGATGCGGAAGGAGACCGGCTCGTGCAGGCCCGGGCCCTCGAGCTCGCGCACGACCAGGCGCTCGATGCCCGACGGCGGACGCTCGCGCACCCGGCGGGTCGCGTCGTCCTGCATCGCCTCGGCTGCCGCATCCCCTAGGATCCAGCTGACCACCTGCTCGTGGTCGACGTCGGCGACCGCCGCGGTGGCCACCCGGCGCCCGTTGCGCAGCACGGTCACGCGGTCGGCCAACCCGAAGATCTCGTCGATGCGATGGGTCACGTAGACGAAGCCCAGGCCGGCGGCGCGCGCGACGCGCAGCGAATCGGCCAGGCGGACCGCCTCCGGAGCGGGCAGGCTCGAGGTGACCTCGTCCAGGACGATCGCCCGAGCGTTGAGCGAGAAGGCCCGGGCCACGGCAACCATCACCTTCTGGTCCTGGCCCAGCGTGCCCACCGCGGCGTGCGGCGAGACGTCGAGCTCCAGGCGCTTGAGCAGCGCGGCGACGGTGCGCTCGGTGCCCGGGAACGAGATCAGCCCGGTGCGCCGGCGCGTGTAGCCCGCGCTCAGCGCGATGTTCTCGGCGATGCTCAGGTGATCGAGCAGGCCCAGGTCCTGGTGGACGAAGGCCACGCCCGCCGCGGTGATGTCGGCCGGCGTGAAGCGCGTCGGCAGGTCGGTCTCGCCGACGCGCACCTCGCCCTCGTCGCGGGCCACCACCCCGGCCAGCGTCTTGACCAGCGTTGACTTCCCGGCGCCGTTCTCGCCCAGCAGCGCGTGGATCTCGCCGGCCCGCAGGTCGAAGTCGACCGCTTCGAGCGCGTGCACGCCGCCGAAGCGCTTGCTGACCGCCCGCATCGAGATGAGCGGGAGGTCAGCGGTGGTCTGCGGCTCGTCGGACATCGAGACGGATCTCACCGGCGCCGGGACCGGCAGGGAAGCCGGGCATTCCGCGCGCCGGAATGCCCGGTCATCTAGTGCAGGCAGCGATGGGCGACGTCGGCGACCAGCTCGAGCTTGGCCCGCTGATGCTCCGGCGTGACCGGATTGCCCTGGTCCTCGGAGGCGAAGCCGCACTGGGTGGAGAGCGCGATCTGCTCCCGCGGGAAGTACCGCGCCGCCTCGTCGAGGCGCGCCTCGATGTCGGCCGCCGCTTCGACGGCGTCGGTCTTCGTCGAGACCAGGCCGAGGATCACGGTGCGGTCGTCGGGGACGTCGCTGAGCACCTCCAGCGATCCCGCGCGCGGCGAGTCGTACTCCAGCGCGAACGCGTCGATGTTGCGGGCCCGCGGGAACACCTGCCGCGAGATCGACTCGTAGCCGCCCTCGGCCAGCCACCGGCCCTGGTTGTTGCCGCGGCACATGTGCATGGCGAAGCGGGCCCCGGGCAGGTCGGCGACGTGGTCGATCAGCTCCACCCCCTCGGTGAGCATGCGCTCCGGCGCGACGCCGAGGTCGGCGAAGAACTGCGCCTGCTCGGGATCCACGACCGTGACCAGCTCGGGCGCGTCGATCTGGATGTACTGACACCCCAGCGCGATCAGCTCGGAGGCCTGCTCGCGGATGATCGCGGCGGCGTCGGCGAACATCTCGAACGGGTCGTCGTAGGCCGCGGTGGAGTGCTCGGGCGACCAGAAGTAGGCGAGCATCAGGGGACTGGGCAATGTCACCTTGAGCGTCCGCTGCGCGCGGCCGCGGGCGTAGGCGAACTCCTCCACGCCCAGGGCGCCGCGCCGGGTGAGCTTCCCGGTGATCGCCACCGGCAGCTCGAAGACGTCGGGCTCGTCGGAGCCGGCGCTGTGCCAGGTCATCGGCTTGCCCTGGACGAAGTCGATGCCGCCCAGCGCGTCGGTGATCACGCCGGTGAAGAACATCCGGCGCATCTCGCCGTCGGTGACGGCGTCCAGGCCGCAGTCCTCCTGCAGCGCGATCGCCGCGTCGACCGCCGCGTCCTCGATGCGCTTGTAGTCGGGCGGCGCGATGTCGCCCGCCAGCTTGCGCCCGCGGGCCTCGAGCAGCTCGGGCGGGCGCAGCAGCGACCCGACGACGTCCGCGCGCGGGAAGCCGGCCATCACAGCGTCCCGGCCGCTTCGACCATGTTGGCCACCTTCTCGCGCAGCACCGGGACGCTGCGTGCCGGGTGGCGGCCGAACCCACACGAGGGCGACAGCCACAGCCGGTCCTCGCCGACCACCTCGGCCCAGTCACGGGCCCGGGCGCGGATCTTGTCGACGGGCTCGACCCAGTAGCTGGCCTCGTCGACGATCCCCGCGGCCAGCTCCATGCTCTGGGGCAGCGCGCGGAACAGCTCGCGCTCCAGGTAGCGGTTGAAGTACTGCAGCGCCAGGTGCGCCACGTCGACGACGCCGTCGAGGCGCTCCAGGATGTCGATCCAGGGCTGGCTGGTCAGGTTGCCCGACAGCGGGCGCCCGCGCAGGTTGCCGCTGCACAGGTGGATGCCCCGCTTGGGGCCCGAGACGCCCGCGAAGCACCCCGCGATGATGTCGGCCGACTCCTGGGCGGTCATCGCCCCGTTGGTGATCAGCGTCGAGAACGCCGGCACGTCGAGCTGGATGTGCGGCGCGCCGGCGTCGGCCAGCCCGCGGATCTCCTCGTTGACCACGCGCACCAGGTTGGGCATCTGGTCCTTGATGCCGTCCAGCTCGCCGATCAGGTTGATCGCCACCTCGACCGGGCCCACCACGGTCGCCTTGCCCACGCCGCCGGGCAGGTCCTTCTCGCGCACGTAGGCGTCGACGTAGCCCAGGCCGTTGGGCGCGTCGATCTCCCCCACGATCGTCGCGAAGGCCATGTCGTCGTAGTCGAACAGCTCGCGCTGCCCGGGCACGACGATCTCGATGCCCGTGAGCATGCGCTGCATGTGCTCGATGAACTCGTAGGACCCGTACTCGCCGCCGGTCCACTCGGTCAGCCCCAGGTCGCGCTGCTGCGCGATCCCCTCGGTGGCCGCCCGCCGCAGCAGCGCGTCCCCGTCCTCGGCGCTCAGCTCGCCGGCGTGGTAGCGGCCCAGGTCCTCTTCGAAATCGGCGAGCGGCCACCAGGACCCGGTCACCGTCGTGCGCAATGCGGGCACGGACTCTCCTCTCGTTCGTGGCGTCGACATGATGCGCACCCGCGCGACGCGGGCGACAGTGGTCCGTTCCGGCGACCGGAACCACGAGCGCGAACCGGCCGCGGGACGGCAGTAGCGTCGCCGTCTCAGGCACGTCGGAGGAGAGAGGACACCGTGGATTTCGGAATCGGGCTGCTGGGCTATCACGGCTGTTGGGACGACGCGGCGTTCGCGGAGGCCCACGGCTTCACGACCGCCGGGTTCGTCGACTCGCCCCTGCTGGGCGGCGATCCGTTCGTCTGCATGGCGCTGGCCGCCCAGGCCACGACGACGATGCGGATCGGCACCTTCCTGGCCATCCCCAGCTCACGCAACGCGGCCACGACCGCGTCGGCCACCGCCACGGTCAACCGCCTGGCCCCGGGCCGCGTGTTCCTGGGCATCGGCACCGGCTTCACCGGCCGGGCCACGTTCGGCCTGCCCCGCCTGCCCGCCGCCCAGCTGCGCCAGTACGCCGCCGACTGCCGCGCGCTGCTCGACGGCCAGGAGGTGCTTCATCGCGACGGGCGCCGCGAGCGCCACATCCGCTTCGCCCATCAGCCCGAGCGTTTCGTCGACCCGGCGGGCATCCCCGTGTACGTGGCCGCCGACGGGCCCAAGGCGCTGGCCGCCGCGGGCGAGGCCGGCGACGGCTGGATCATCACGCTGCAGTACGCCAACGTGATGGAGAACTCGCCCGAGGTGTTCGCCGGCTCGCTGGCCGCCGCCCAGGCCGCCGCCGAGGCCAAGGGCCGCTCGCTGGCCGACGCCTACAAGATGTACTCGGCCTGCGTGTGCATCCTGGAGCCGGGCGAGTCGGCCGCGTCACCGCGGGCGCTGGAGCACGTGGGCATGGCGGCGATGATGCCGTTCCACGCCTACGCCGACGACCCGTCGATCGCCGAGTACCTGCCCCCGCCGCTGCAGGATCGCCTGGAGATCTACGAGCGTGAGGTCCTGGCCAAGCTGCCGGTGGCCCGCGACCGGGCCTATCAGGAGACCCACCGCGGACACCTCTCGCACCTGCTGGAGGGCGAGGCCGCGGTGCTGACCGACGAGATCGTGCGCATGACCACGCTGACCGGCACCGCCGACGAGATCGCCGGCATCCTGCGCCGGCTGGAGGCCGCCGGCCTGGACAACATCAGCCTGTGGATCCCGCCGCACCTCACGCGCGAGGTGATCCTCGCGCTGGAGGCGGAGGTCATGCCGCTGCTGGCCGCCTCCCCGGCGTGACCGGCAGGTAGGCCGACTCCAGCGCGCGCGTCAGCCAGCGGGCCGTCCCGAGCACCGGGGCGGCCAGCGAGCGCAGCTGCGCGGGCGTCAGCGTCCCCACGACCGCGACCGCGCACACCAGCTGGTCGCCGACGACCACGGGCGACGCCACGCCCGAGGCCCCGACGCTCCATTCCTCGTGCGAGTAGGCGACGCCGGTCTCGGCCACCTGGGCCAGCTGATCGCGCAGGAGGTTGGGACGCACGACGGTCGAGCGCGTGTACGGGCGCAGGACGGTGACGTCGAGGCGCTCGTCGAGCTCCTTGGGCGTGAGCCCGGCCAGCAGCGCCTTGCCCACGGCGGTGGCGTGCAGCGGCAGCCCGCCACCGACCATCCGGCGCATCGGCGGCGTCTGCTTGCCGAACACCTCCTCGACGATCAGCGCGCGGTCCTGCGCCAGCACGGCCAGGTTGGTGGCCATCCCGGTGCGCTCGACCAGCGTGTGGAGGTAGGGCATCGCCGCGACCCGCAGGCGGCGCAGCCACGGGCTCATGCCGCCGAGCGCGAACAGCTTGGTCCCCACCTCGAAGCCCTCGTCGCCGTGCTCGAGCATCCCGAGCTTGACCAGCTTCCAGCAGACGCGGTGCAACGTCGTCTTCGGCAGCCCCGTCCGCTCGACCAGATCGACGAGCGACAGCGGGCGGTTGCTGGCCGCACAGCTCTCGAGCACGACGAACACGCGGTCGGCCACCGACGGGGCACCCGGCTCTCCTCCAGGTTCACGCATGCGGACACCCTCGCGCATGCCCCGTAAACCAGGGGGAAACCACCGCCGTCGATCGGCGGAGGGACGGCAATCATCGGATACGGTTGCGCCCATGGAGGAGAGCCGGACGGTCTCCACGCCTCTGGTCGCGGCGAAGATCGCCATGCCCGTCACGTCGTCGCGCCTGGTCGCGCGCCCACGCCTGGACCAGGCGCTGGGCGAGCTGCTGGAACGCCATCGCGTGGTCGGCGTGTGGGCCACCGCGGGGGCCGGGAAGACGACCGCGGTCGCCCAGGGCGTCGAGTCGCTCGAGCTGCCGGTCGCCTGGCTGACGCTCGATCCCACCGACAGCGCGCCCGGTCGGCTGCTCGTCTACCTGGAGGCGGCGCTGCGGCAGGCGCTGCCCTCCGCGCCGCCGGCGGCCACCGACGCGCTGACCGCCGGGATCATGCATCCCGAGGCCGCGGCGATCCTGGCCCAGGCGCTCCCCCCGCAGCCGGCGGTGGTGGTGCTCGACGAGGTCGAGCGCATCGCCGCCTCGCCGGCGGCGCTGGCCGTCCTGTCGGGCTTCCTGCGCTACCTGCCCTCCTCCGTGCGGGTGATCCTGGTCGGCCGCCGCGAGGTCGAGATCGACGCGCTCGCCCGGATCGGCTACCTCGCGGTCGGGCGACTCGGGGAGGAGCACCTGGCCTTCGACGCCGCCGAGGCCGCGGCCGCGCTCTCGCTGCACGGGCTGGAGGCCGTCGACGCCGGCAGCGTCGTCGAGGCGACCGGCGGCTGGGTGACCGGCGTGCTGTTCGAGTCCTGGCGCTCGCACGACCACGTCGGCGGCTCGGGCGGTGAGGCCGACCCGCTGGCCGGCTATCTGGGCGCCGAGATCCTCGACGGGCTATCGGCCGCCGAGCGCGACTTCCTGATCCGCACGTCGCTGTTCGCGGAGGTCGACGCGGCCTGCGCGCAGGCGCTGGGCATCGCGTCACCCGCGGCCCAGCTGCAGGCCCTCCAGCGCAGCCATCTGCCCGCGACCTGGCTGCACGCGGGCACCAGGCTGCGCTGCCACCCGCGCTTTCGCGAGTACCTGCTGTCGCTGCTGAACCTGCGCGACGCAGGCGACACGCGCGAGCTGCGCCGCCGCTACGGCGGCGCGCTGGCCGAGGAGGGCCGCAACGAGGAGGCGGTCGAGGAGCTCCTGCGCGCGGGCTGGGTGGCCGACGCGGTGACGCCCGCCGAGCGCGAGCTGCCGCAGCTGATCGGGCGCCTGGACCTCGAGCAGGCGCAGAGCTGGCTGGACCGCTTCGCCTCCGCCGGCCTGCTGAACACGGCCGACCTGCTGCGCGCGCAGCTGAGCGTGTGCGTCGCGCGCGAGGAGTTCGCCCACGCGGTCGACGTGGCCGACCGGCTCGACACGATCGGCGAGCTGCGCATCCCCGACCGGCGGGGCATCGATCCGCGCGTCCTGGCCGCCTGGAGCTACTGGCACGTCGGGCGGCTGGCCGACGCCCGGCGGATCATCGACGACGCGCCGGCCGACCACATCGGCGATGTCCTGCGCTACCTGGCCTCCCTGGTCGACGACCGGCCGCCGGACACCATCCCGCAGCCGTCGGGCGGGCCGCTGGACGCGCTGGTGCTGCGCATCGGGTACGTGCGGGGCCGGCTGGCCGAGGTGTGCGCCACACCCGTGTCGGACTGGACGCCGGCCGGCACCGAGCGGGTCAGCGCCTGGCGCGCGCTGGGCGACTTCGAGCAGACCCGCCGGGGCCTGGCCGGCGGCACGGGCAGCCTGCCCAACCTGCGCTTCGAGGCCACGGTGGCGCCCGAGCTGCTGATCGATCTGGGCGAGGAGCAGCTGGCCCGCGACGCGCTGCTGCGCGGCCGCGGGCGGATCCTGCAGTCGGGATCGTTCGTGTTCGACGTGGTCAGCCGGCTGCTGGCCGCCAAGCTCGAGCTGCGCACCCGCCGCGACGCCGCCACGGCCCTGCTCATCCTCGACGGGATGGAGCACGGCGGCCGCGCGCGCGAGTACGGCTACCTGGGCGAGCAGATCGACACGTGGCGCGGGCTCGCGCTGCTGCTGCGCGACGCGGACCAGGCGGCCGTCGAGGTGCTGCGCCACGCGGTCGACGCGATGTGCCGCAGCGACCGCATCCTCGAGCTGCCCACCGCCGGCGTGTACCTGTCGGAGGCCGAGTGGCGGCTCGGTCACCCGGACGCCTCCGACGTGGCGGCGATGCTCGCGCTCGATGCCGCCGACCGCCAGGGCTCGCGGCACCTGCTGACGATGGCGCTGGGCGACGTGCCCGCGGTGCTGGCCCGCCAGGTGGACGGCGAGGCATCGGTCGACGGGCCCTGGCACCTGATCGCCCGCGCGGTCGCCGCGCAGACGCCGAGCGCCCGGCGTCCGCCCTCGCCGCTGGTCCGGCTGCGCGACCTGGGCGCGCCCTGCCTGGTCGTCGAAGGCGACGAGCGCCGCCCACGGATCGCCAAGAGCACCGCGCTGCTGGCCTACCTCGTCCATCGCGACGGCAGCGCCACACGCCGCGAGCTGCTCGACGCGCTGTTCGACGGCCGCGCCGACGACTCCACGCGGGCCTACCTGCGCCAAGCGGTCCAGGCGCTGCGTGCGCTGCTGCCCGAGCCGATCGAGCTGCTGCGCGAGGCCGACACGTTCGTGCTCACGCACGTGCGCTCGATCGAGACCGACACCATGGTCCTGCAGGCCCGGCTGACCAGCGCCGCCATGCGCACCGGCCGCACCCGCCTGGAGGCGACGCGGTCGATCGTGGCCGAGCATGCGCGCCTGACGTTCCTGGAGGGGGTCGAGTGCTCGTGGGTGGACCAGCGGCGCGTCGAGATCGCGGCGCTGCTGGACGACGCGCGTCTGGAGGGGGCCGTCTCGGCGCTGGAGGTCAGCGACCTCGACGCAGCGTCGGCCCTGCTGCGCGACGTGCTCGCCTCCGATCCCCTGCGCGAGCGGGCCTGGCGTCTGCTCATGCGGGTGTCGGCGACCCAGGGCCAGGAGGATCGCGTGATCGACCTGTACCGACGCTGCGAGAACGCGCTGGGCGCGGCCGGCCTGGAGCCGTCCCCCTCGACGCGCATGCTGGCCGACGGCCTGCGCCGCTGACGTTCCGGTCAGGGGAACACCCCCGTTGTGGGCGCCGTGGCCCGGATCCATCATCGCGACACCACGGAGAGAGGGAGGCTGGCATGACGATGGCGCACAGCAGCGAGACGACGAGCGCCCTGGGCGCGATCGTCGCGGCGCTCGGGCAGGTGACGGTGCACGACGTCTCACCGGTGATCGACGACAACCTGCCGGTGTGGTTCATGTACGAGCAGCCGGTCGTCACGCCGATCGTCCGCCACGACCAGGGCGGCGCGGCGGTCAACACGCTGAGCATCAACGAGCACACGGGCACGCACGTCGACGCCCCGTTCCACTTCTCGGCCGACGGCCAGACGATGGCCGAGGTTCCGGTCACGTCGCTGCTGATGCGGCCGTTCTGCAAGTACGACCTGACCGCGAACGACCATCAGCCGGGCGACCTGATCGGCCTGGAGCATCTGAAGGCGGCCGAGGCGCGCGGCGGCTTCTCGCTGCAGCCCGGTGACGTGGCCATCATCGAGACCGGCTGGGACCGCTACCTGCCCGGCGGCGCCGACGCGCGCGAGCCTACCTGGTGGGGCAGCAACCAGCCCGGCCTGTCCGAGGAGGCGTGCGAGTACCTGGCCGAGCGCCAGCCCACGGCGGTGGCCTCCGACACCGCGGCCTGCGACGTGGCCGCCGTCGACGCCCAGATGTCCGGCGCCCACGGCCACGTGCACGCGTTCCTGCCTCGCGGGATCCTGATCGTCGAGGGCCTCAACGGCCTCGCCGCGGTGCCGGCCACCGGCCTGTTCCTGGCTCTCCCGCTGAAGATCGCCGACGGCACCGGGTCGCCGGTCCGCGTCGTGCTGCTGACGGAGTAGCGCTCAGACGAGCGTGACCGACACGCGGCCCAACGCGCCGAAGTCGGCCAGCACCGGGCCCAGGGCAGGCTCCTTCAGCGCCGTTGCGGCGCCGGTGATGACGACGTCACCGCGCCGCAGCGTGCGGCCCTGGCGGCGCAGGTTCTCGGCCAGGTAGACGACCGCCTCGACCGGGTCGCCCAGCACCTTCGCGCCCAGCCCTTCGATCGGATCGGCGCCCGCGGTGTGCAGGACGGTCGCGTGACCGGGCAGCGCTGCCGGGTCGTAGTCCTCGACCGGCGGGCCGATCACGAAGGTCCCCGCGCAGGCGGCGTCGGCGATCAGCTGCGGCCCACCGGCCGCACGGTGATCGAGGTAGCGCGTGTCGGGGATCTCGATGGCCGGGACGAAGGCGCCCAGCGCGGCCAGCACGTCGGCCCGCGCGTAGGGCGCCTCGCGCGGCGCGAGGTCCTCGGCCATGACGAAGCCGAACTCGCCCTCGACCGTCTTCATGCGCACCGGGCCGAACGTCAGCGAGCCGCCATCGGGGATGGCGAACCGCGCGTACAGCGGCCCGATCAACGGGGCGTCGACGCCCAGCGCGGCGCGGCCGCCGGCGCCCGTGGCCGCCAGCTTCCACCCGACCTGCTCGCCCCCGAAGGCGTCCAGCTCGGCCTGGGCCGCATAGGCGGCGGCGTCGTCGGCCGGACGGCAGTCGTCGGGCAGGCCGTCGAGCTTGCGCCCGTCCTGCCAGGCCGACCACAGCAGCTCGGCGGCGCTCATGACGTCTCCCCGATCGTGTGCGCGGCCAGCTCCTCGACGTAGGTCAGCAGCGCCGAGTGGTCCATGCCCCCGCGCCCGCGCTGGCGCAGGCTCTCGAGCATCTGGTCGACCAGCGCGGTGGCGGGCAGGCTGACGCCGGCCGCGCGGGCGGTCGACAGCGCGATGCCCAGGTCCTTGTGGTGCAGGTTGATGGCGAAGCCCGGGTCGAAGCGGTGGTCGAGCATGTTCGGGCTGCGCATGTCCATCACGCGGCTGGCGGCCAGGCCGCCGGACAGCACCGAGACGATCGTGGCCGGGTCCACCCCGGCCTTGGAGCCCAGCACGAGCGCCTCGGCCAGCGCCTCGATGTTCAGCGCCACGACGACCTGGTTGCAGGCCTTGACCACCTGGCCGCTGCCGGTCGCGCCGACGTGGACGATCGTGCGCCCGAGCGTCTCGAAGACCGGCTGGGCGCGGGCGAAGTCCGCTTCCGCGCCACCGACCATGATCGACAGCGTCGCCTCGCGCGCGCCGACGTCGCCGCCGCTGACCGGCGCGTCCAGGAAGCCCGCGCCGGCCTGCTCCAGCAGCGGCCCCAGGCGCCGGGCCAGGGTCGGCGAGACCGTGCTCATGTCGATGATCAGGCGCCCGCCCAGCTCGGCGGCGAGCACGCCGTCGGGACCTTCGACGACGGCGCTGACCGCCGCGTCGTCGGGCAGCATCAGCACCGTCACGTCGGCCGCCTGCGCCACCGCGCGCGGGCTGTCGGCCTGGGTCGCGCCCGCGGCGACGAGCTCCTGCACCGGACCGGCAGAACGGCTGTGCACCACCAGGTCGACGCCGGCCTTGAGCAGGTTGTGGGCCATCGGGCGGCCCATCACGCCCAGGCCGATGAAGCCGATGCGCTCGCTCATGCGGAGGGCTCGTCGACGACCGGGTTCTCCATCACGCCGATGCCGTCGAACTCGATGCGCACGACGTCGCCCGCCTTGACGTAGCCCCGCGGCTCCATGAAGGCGCCCACGCCGGCGCAGGTCCCGCTGGCGATCACGTCGCCCGGCTCCAGGGTGCAGGCCGTCGAGATCTCGGCGATCAGCGCCCAGCAGTCGTGGATCAGGTTCTTCGTGTTGGAGCTCTGGCGCAGCTCGCCGTTGACCAGCGTGCGGAACGCGACGTCGTGCGGGTCGCCGAGCTCGTCCGGGGTGACGATCCACGGGCCCAGCGGGGCGTGGGTGTCGAACGACTTGCCCAGCGTCCACTGCTGGGTCTTGCGCTGCCAGTCGCGCACCGACACGTCGTTGTTGATCGTGTAGCCGCCGACCACGCCGGGCGCGTCCTCGCGGCTGACATGCCGGCAGCGCTTCCCGATCACGATGGCCAGCTCGGCCTCGTAGTCGAGCTGATCGGAGACCAGCGGCCGCTCGATCGGGTCATAGGGCCCGGTGACCGCGTTGGCCATCATCGCGAAGACCGTCGGGTACTGGGTCGGCTCGCGGTTGGCCTCGGCCGCGTGGTCGAGGTAGTTCAGGCCGATGCCGAACAGCTTCGCCGGGCGCACCGAGGCGCCGAGGTGCACGTCGGCCAGCGGCCGCCGGCCCTGACCGGAGGCGATCGCCGCATCGATGCGGGCGCGGCCGGCCTCGCCCAGCGCGAGCAGCCCCGCGGTGGTGTCGGGCAGGTCGCCGTCGACGTCGAGCAGGTCGACGACGTCGTCGCCGTCCAGCGCGCACGGCCGCTCGCGGCCGTCGCGCACGTAGGTTCCCAGGCGCATTAGATCCTCTCGTGAGCTGGTTGGGGCGCGAGCACGGGCACGCCGTAGTCGCGCCACCCGTCGGGCGCCAGCGGCCCCCACAGGTTGATCGCCCGCTCGCCGCCGTTCTCGGCCCAGTCGATGGGCCGGTAGTTGGCGTCGTCGGGGACCTGCAGCAGATCGCTGTAGGCCTCGACGATCGTGTTGTCCGGGTCGGGCAGGTAGGTGAAGAGGTTGCGGCCGGGGCCGTGGCGGCCGATGCCCCAGACCAGCTTCTGACCGATCAGCGCGAGGTGGTCGGCGTAGCGCTCCAGCGTGCTCCAGCCCTCCAGCTCGAACGCGTAGTGGTGCAGCTCGTTCTTGCCCGCCTCCACGAAGGCCAGGCCGTGGTGGTCGGCGTCGCAGCGCAGCCAGGCCAGCCGGTCGCCGAGCGTGTCGGTCACGCGAAAGCCGAGCGCGTCGGTGCAGAACGCGACCATCTCGGCCACGTCGTCGGTGGCGAAGGTGACGTGGCCGAAGCGGCGGGCCAGCGGCGGCATGTAGTGGGCCACCGAGAACGGCTCGCGCTGCATCGACGTGTACAGCTCGAAGACGAGCCCCTTGGGACCGACCGCCCGCACGGCGTGCCCGAGGCCGAGCTCGTCGTCGCTCTCCCACAGGATGCGACCGCCGCAGGCCACGAACCGGTCGCGCAGCAGCTCGAGGTCGTCCTCGCGCTCGACCTCGAGGCCGATGTGGTCGAAGCCGCCCCGCTCGCCGGGGAGCAGCTCGATCTCGTGGTGCTTCTCGTTGCACGAGAGCATGATTCGGTCGGCCTCGTCGACGGTCCGGCGCAGGCCGAGGATCGAGCTGAGGAAGGCGGCCGAGCGCTCCGGGTCGGTGGCCCGGAGCGCGAGGTGGCCGATGTGGAGGGAGACGGGCGGCATGAGGCCTGCGACTCTGGCGCGGGCACCGCGGTGGGCGGTACCCGCACGTTTCATTGAGTGGGACGCCGCCGCCGCGGTCAGCTCCAGACGGTGTCGGCCACGCGACCGACCAGCTCGAGCTTGGCCTGCTGGATCTCGGGGGTGATCCGGTTGCCGCCAGCGGTCGACGCGAAGCCGCACTGACAGGACACCGCGAGCCGCTCCAGCGGCACCACGTCGGCGGCCTCCCGGATGCGCTCGATGATCGCCTCGTCGGTCTCCAGCTCCGCGCGCTTGCTGGACACCAGCCCGAGCACGACGACCTGGTGGTCGAGCGTCTGGGTCAACGGGGCGAAGCCACCCGAGCGCTCGTCGTCGTACTCGAGCAGCAGGATGTCGTAGCCGGGCAGCCGCGGGAACACCTGCTCGGCGATCGCGTCGTACGCGCCGGCGGCGATGTAGCGCCCCTCGCTGTTGCCCTTGCACAGGTGGATCCCGAACGTGACGCCCGGCGCGGCACTGGTGATCGAGTCCAGCAGCTCGATGCCCTCCCCCAGCATCCGCTCGGCGCCGATCCCCAGCCCGTCGTACTGGGCCCGCACGGCCGGATCGGCCAGCGTGGCGATGTCGGTGGCGTCGATCTGCACGTACCGACAGCCCAGGCGGGCCAGCTCGCGCACCTCGTCCTTGACGATCTCGGTGGCGTCGGCGAAGGCGTCGAACGGGTCGGGATAGGCCTCGATCGACGTCTCGGGGTTCCACCACTTGCCGATCATCAGGGGGCTGGGCAGCGTCGCCTTGGCGGGCCGGTCGGTGCGGGCGCGCACGTAGGTCCACTCCTCTGTGGCCACCGAGCGCACGCGGGTCAGGCGGTCGCTGACCGAGTGGCGCGCGACCGTCCGCGTCAGGTCCTCGGTGCCGTAGGACTCGTCGCCGTGCCAGGTCGTGGGAGGCGGCGGCGGCCCGTCGATGCCCGCGACGGTGTCGATCAGGCTGCCCGTGAAGACGAGACGACGCGCCTCGCCGTCGCTGAGCACGTCCAGGCCGCACCGCTCCTGCAGCGCGATCGCCTCGTCGACGGCGCGATCCTCGACGCGCTTGAACGCGGCCGCGTCGATCTCGCCCTCGTCCAGTCGGGCGCGGGCGTCCATCAGGTAGTCCGGTCGCAGCAGCGACCCCACGTTCTCGGCGCGATAGTGCATGCGCCGACCGTATGGTTGCGGCGGCCCGCCGCGCCCAGCGGCGGTTCCGCGCATCGGAACACGGACCTTCGACCCGCAGTCCCCCAAGAGCCACACTCGCCGCCGTGTACAACGACGACCGCATCCGCACGACTCACGTCGGCAGCCTCGCGCGCCCGGCGGAGCTCCAGTCCTTCCTGCGCGCCATCGAGAACGGCGAGGACTACGACGTCGACGCCTTCCAGCGCTGTCTGCGCGACTCGGTCACCGAGGTGGTGCGCCAGCAGGACGAGATCGGCATCGACTTCGTCAGCGACGGCGAGTTCGGCAAGACGCAGACGTGGGCCTGGTACATCCGCGACCGCATGGCCGGCTTCGAGGAGCGACCGATCCCGCCGTCGGACCTGGTCGGTCCGCGTGACCCGTCGCGCCTGGGCGAGGACCGCCGCCGCTACGCGGACTTCTACGCCGACTACTTCCAGCGCAACCCGGTGGCCTCCGGCGTGCGCGAGCACGGCCTGTCGGTGTGCGTCGGCCCGATCTCCTACACCGGCCAGGCGGAGATCGCCCGCGACATCGAGGACCTCCAGTCCGCCATGCAGACCGTGGGCGTCGAGCGCGGCTTCCTGCCGGTCGTGGCACCGTCCAGCGCCGTGCCGATCCGCATCGACGAGCACTACGCCTCCGACGAGGAGTTCATCTTCGCGGTGGCCGACGCGCTGAACGTCGAGTACCGCGCGATCGCCGACGCCGGCCTGTACGTCCAGGTCGACGACGCCTACATCGCGACGATGTTCGACAACATGGTTCCGCCGGCCACGTTCGCCGACTATCGCGCGTGGGCCGAGCTGCGCATCGAGGCGCTCAACCGGGCCCTGGAGGGCGTGCCCGAGGAGCAGTCGCGCTACCACGTCTGCTGGGGCAGCTGGAACGGCCCGCACACCACCGACGTGCCGCTGCGCGACATCGTCGACCTCGTGCTCCGCGTCCGCGTCGGGGGCTACGCGCTCGAGCAGGCCAACCCGCGCCACGAGCACGAGTGGCGCGTGTGGGAGGACGTCGACCTGCCCGACGGCAAGGTGCTGATCCCGGGCCTGATCAGCCACTCGACCAACGTCGTCGAGCACCCCGAGCTGGTGGCCGAGCGGATCGTGCGCCTGGCCAAGCTGGTCGGACGTGAGCGGGTGATCGCCAGCACCGACTGCGGCTTCGCGCAGACGCCGTACATCACCCGGGTGCATCCGTCGCTGATCTGGGCCAAGCTCGAATCGCTGGTCGCGGGCGCGCGCCTGGCCAGCACCGAGCTGTGGCGCTGAGGCCGGCGCCGATGCTCGCGGTCGAACGGCATGGCGCGGGGCCGGGCGACGGCGGCCAGATCACGCACGCCGCGCTGAACGAGAACCCGTACCCGATCTACCGCCGGCTGCGCGACGAGGGCGTCGTGTGGGTGGAGGCGCTCGGGCGCTGGATGGTCACGCGCTGGGACGACGTCGGCGCGGTCGAGACCGCGCGCGCCGACTTCTCGGCCAACGAGACCAGCTCCAACCTGACCCGGATCATCGGCCACCAGATGCTGCGCAGCGACGGTGCCGCGCACAAGCGGCTGCGGTCCGCCGCCCAGGATCCGCTGCGCCAGCCCGCGGTGGCCGCGCGCGGCGCACGCTTCCAGCAGATCGCCGACGAGCTGATCGACGCGTTCGTCGACCGCGGCGAGGGCGACCTCGTCGCCGACTTCGCCGCGCCCTTCGCCGGTCAGTGCCTCGTCGAGGTCCTCGGCCTGCCGACCGCGTCGGCCCGCGACATCGAGCGCTGGTCGGTGGCGATCATGAACGGCTCCAGCAACTACGCCGACGACGCCGGCGTGTGGACGCGGGCGATGCACATGAACGAGGAGGTCGACGCGGCCGTGCGCGCGGCGATCGCCGACCCGCAGCCGGCGTCGATCATCGCCGCGATGGCCTCCGACGACGGCGACGGCCGCCCGCTGACCTTCGAGGAGATCGCCGCCAACGTGAAGGTGATGATCGGCGGCGGCTACAACGAGCCGCGCGACGCGGTCGGGACCGCGGTGTGGGGTCTGCTCAACCACCGCGACCAGCTCGGGTTGGTGCTCGAGGACCCGGAGCTGTGGCCCCGCGTGGTCGAAGAGGCGATCCGCTGGGTCGCGCCGATCGGCGTGGCCCCGCGCGAGGCACTGCGCGAGGTGGCGATCGGCGACACGCTGCTGGAGCCCGGGGCCCGTGTGCTGGTCAACTTCGCCGCCGCCAACCGCGACGAGCGGGCCTGGGAACGACCCGACGCGTTCGACATCACCCGCCCCAAGCGCCGCAACGTGGCCTTCGGCGTCGGCCACCACTACTGCCTGGGGGTGTGGATGTCGCGCCACCAGGTCGGGCAGGTCGCGCTGCCCACGCTGCTGCGCCGCCTGCCCGGCCTGCGCGTCGACCTGGACCGCGGCGCCAACCTCCAGGGCTGGGTGTTCCGCGGTCCGGTCGAGCTGTGGGTGCGCTGGGACGCCGGTTAGCCGGCGGCCAGCTCCTTCAGCGCCAACTCGGTGTCGGCGAACTGCTCGGGCGTGACCGCGCCCCCGGCCGCCAGCAGCTTGCGCGCGGCCATGTGGTCGGGCATCCGGTCGATCGTCTCGACCGCGGCCAGGCGCCCGTCGGCGAACAGGCCGATCGAGAACGGGTCGCCGCCGTCCGGATCGCCGCGCAGCACGGCCTCGGCGTCGGGCGGGGCCACGCCGGCGATCTGCAGCTTGTGACCGAGCTGGTCGGACCAGAACCACGGGACCGCGTCGTAGGGCTCGGCCTCCCCGGCGATGCGGGCGGCCACGGTGCGCGCGTGATCGGTGGCGTTCTGCACCGACTCCAGGCGATGGTGGCCGCGCTCGCCCGGGAACCGCGCGCAGTCGCCGACGGCGGAGATCGCCGGGTCGGCGGTCTGCAGGTGCTCGTCGACGACGACGCCATCGTCCACGGCCAGGCCCGCGGCGGCCGCGAGCTCGTCGTTGGGCACGACGCCCACGGCGACCAGCACGGCGTCGGCCGCCAGCTCCTCGCCGCCGTCCAGCGCGACGCCGGCGGCGTCGATGCGCTCGACCCGCCGCGACAGCAGGACGCGCACGCCGGCCTCGGCGTGCTGGCGCTCGAACCACCGCGACATCGGCACCGAGACCACGCGGGCCATCACCCGCTCCAGCGCCTCGACGACGGTCACCTCGGCCCCGAGCGCGCGCGCCGCCGCGGCGACCTCCAGGCCGATGAACCCGCCGCCGACCACGACCAGCCGGGCGCCCGGCGCGGTCAGGCGCTCGCGCAGCGCCCGCGACTCGTCCAGCGTGCGCAGCGTGAAGGCCGCCTCGGCGCCGGGCAGCGCCCGGTTGCGCGAGCCGGTGGCCAGCACCAGGTGCGCGTAGGACAGCGTCCGCCCGTCGGCCAGTGCCACGGTGCGCGCGTCGCGATCGATCGCCTCGGCGCGCACGCCGCTGATCAGCTCGATGTCCTTGTCGGCCCAGAAGCCGGCCGGGCGGACCAGCGCCGGGTCGCCGCCCTCCAGCAGGTGGTCCTTGGACAGCGGCGGGCGCTGGTAGGGCAGCTCGGCCTCGTCGCCGACCAGGGTGACCGCGCCCTCGTAGCCCTTCGTGCGCAGCATCGCGGCGACGGTCGCGCCGGCCATGCCGGCGCCCACGACCACCACGCTCATGGGATGAGCGCGACCGCGGCCTCCGGCGTCGCCACGCGGAAGCTGAACGATTCCTCGATGTAGAGGTTGACCACCTCGGCGTCGTGGGAGTCGTACCCCACGGCCAGGTCCTGCCCGGACTCGAACAGGAAGTCCCCGCCGCGCAGCGACACGACGACGGCGCCGGTCACGCCGGGCGCCCAGACCAGCGGCCCGCCGACGATCTTCTTCAGGTGGTCGAGCAGCGGGTAGCCGCCGCGCTCGGTCGTCTCGATCACGCCGGTGTACCCCTCGGGGCTGAGCGCGAGGCCGTACGGACCCTCGATCCCGGCCGACAGGAGCATCTCGACCGCGCGCGCGACGTGCGTCGGGTAGCGGTCGTAGCCGTCGCCGTTGAGCTCGACGCTGGGGTGCGTCGTGACCTGGGCGATCCCCTCGATCCCGGCGGTGGCCAGCCCGTGGAAGACCGCCTGGTTCTCGGCCACCGCCAGGCGCTGCGCGGCGGCGTCGAGCGCGTCGAAGTCGACGTCGACGGCGCCGCGGTCCAGATCGCGCAGCTCGGCCCGCGACACGGTGAAGTCGGCGCGCAGCTCGATCAGCGGGAGCACGCGGCGCTGCAGCGCGGTCACGCCGGTCACGTGCTCGCCCTCCAGGCCCTGCACGCGGCCCAGGTTCGTGGCCGAGTACTGCCAACCCAACGGGCCGGCGAAGTCGACGAGCTTGCGCGCGGCCAGCGCGGGCGTCAGGCGCTCGCGGGCCTCGTCGTCGATCTCGTCCCACGCGGCGTCGGTGATCGGCGCGTGGCGACGCAGCAGATGGCTCACAGGCTTGCTCCCTTCAGGCTTCCAATGCCCAGCGAGCCGTCGGCAGCCTGTGCCGAGCCGAACGCCGGTCCGTCGTCCTCCCCACCGGCGGCCGCTTCGGCCGCCTCACCGTGCTCGACGATGTCCCCGTCCTGGAAGAGCACCCCGCGGGCGATCTCGCGCCACTTGGGCGTGCGCCGCAGCAGGTACTCCAGGTCCATGGCGAAGTGCTTGAACTCCTCGCCCTGGGCGTCGCTCATGATCGCGCGCGCGTCCGCATCCTGCTCGACGGCCAGACGCTGCTCGTACCAACCGATCGCCTCGGCCTCCTCGGTCAGCGACGCGCACATCCGCGCGAACGTCCGCGTCTGCGCCGACAGCTCCTCGGGTGGCTCGTGGTACTGATCGAAGCCCATCGAATTCGGTCTCCCAGGTCGTGGTAGGAGACCGATGATGTCACTCGGGTGCGCTCAGGCGGCGGACGCCAGGCGCCTGGGCGCACGGCGGGCGCGCTCCAGCGCCTCGCGGACCGACTCCTCGAGCCGGTCGGCATCACGATGACGCGCCTGCTTGCGCGCCGTCAGCAGCGAGATCGCAAAGCCCGAGGCGTCGCGCACGGCCAGCGACGCGTCGAGCCGGCGCAGCACGACGTCGGCGTCGCGCTCGCTCGTCTCGGGCAGCAGGAGCGCGAACGTCCTGTCGCCGATGCGGAAGGCCTGGTCGCAGGCGCGGACCGCGCACAGCCCGCGGGCGATGCGGACCAGCGCCTGGTCGACGGCCTTGGGCCCGTGGTCGGTGGCCAGCGCCTGGGCGCCGTCGAGCTCGACGAGGCACAGCGTCAGCGGGCGCCCGTGGCGGATCGCGCGAGCGATCTCCGCGCCGAGGCGCTGGTCGTAGGCGCGCAGGTTGCTCAGCCCCGTCAGGGGATCCTCGCGTGAGGCCTGTTCGGCCCGGGCGTAGACCTGGGCGTGGCGCATCTGCGCCGCGATCAGGCCGCTGAGCAAGGTCAGGGTCTCCTCGTCGCGCTCGCCGAACGCGCGACGGTGACCGGAAAGCACCTTCAGGACGCCGACGGGACCGTCACGGTCGATCAGCGGCACGACGAGCATCGAGACGACGCCGATGCGCCTGCAGGCGGCGCCGTCCACGCGCGGGTCGGTCGCGGCGTCGTCGCAGGTCAGCGCGTGGCGCTCGGTCACGCACAGGCCCGACAGGCTGCCCTCCTGCTGGAGCCGCAGCCCTACGAACGGCGCGGCGATGCCGCTGGCCGCGCGGTAGACCATCTCGTCGCCCTCGACCAGCTCGACGACCGCGCCGTCGGCGCCGGTCAGCTCCTCGGCCTTGACGCAGACGAGCGCCATGACGGCGTCGAGGTCGAGCTCGGCGGAGGCGATCTCGCTCTGCGCCTCGACGACGGCGAGCAGGACGGTGGGGTCGGTGGGCATGGCGGCCATCTCAACCCCTGTGATCGGCAGCGACAGCCTGTCACTGAACCGCTCTTGCGCGACGTCCGTCGTGTTGCAGAGAATGACGTCCACCACTCACCTTGGGAGGAGCAGCGAACATGCGCACCATCAGGGCGCTGACGGGGATCTTGGTCGCGACGGCGCTACTGGCGCTGGCCGCGGCGCCCGCAGGCGCGCAGGTCTTCAACAGTCTCGGGCCGATCGCCATCCCGAAGGCGCCGAACACGCAGGGCATCGGCGACCCGTATCCGTCGCAGGTCACCGTCGGCGGCCTGACCGGCACGGTGTCCAGCGTCAAGGTCTCGCTCGTCGGGCTGACCCACACGTTCCCCAACGACGTCGACCTGCTGCTCGTCGGCCCGTCCGGGCAGACCGTCGTGCTGCTGGCCGACACCGGCGGCGCCACGTCGATCAGCAACGTCAACCTCGTCTTCGATCAGGCCGCGGTCGGCCTGGTCCCCTCGCCGATCGTCGCGGGCACCTACCGCCCGACGAACAACGGCGCGTTCACCGGCCCGGCGCCGGCCCCGCCCGCGCCGTACGGCAACTCGCTGGCCATCTTCAACGGCACCAACCCCAACGGCACGTGGAGCCTGTACGCGTTCGACGACGCGGCCGGCGACAAGGGCTCGCTGACCGGCTGGAGCCTGGACGTCACGACCAACGGCCCGACGCTGACCTCGTTCGCTCCGGCCACGGGTGCCGCGGGCACCGCCGTCGTGCTGCAGGGCACCAACCTGACGGGCGCCACGGGCGTCGCGTTCGCGGGCACCGCGGCCGCGTCGTTCACGGTCAACTCGGCCACGCAGATCACCGCCGTGGTTCCGGCGGGCGCCGCCTCGGGCCCGATCACGGTGATCACGCCCAACGGCAACGCCACGACGGCGACGCCGTTCCAGACCACGCCGCCCCCGACGGTCACGAGCTTCTCACCGAGCTCGGGCACGGTCGGCACCGCGGTGACGATCACCGGCACGAACCTGACCGGCGCGACGTCGCTGACCTTCGGCGGCGTGCCCGCCGTGGGCTTCCAGGTCACCTCGCCGACCACGATCACCGCCACGATCCCGACCGGCGCCGGCGCCGGCGCGGTGGCCGTGACCACGCCGGGCGGGAACACGGCCAGCACGACGCCGTTCGTCGTGTCGCACGCCCGCACGATCTCGGCCGGGCTGTCCGGCTCGAGCAGCGCCAAGGGCACCGTGACGGCCACGGATGGGTTCACCAAGTGCACCTCGGGTGTCCAGGTCAACCTCAAGCGCCAGAAGAAGAACGGGAGCTACGGCCAGGTCGGCAGCGCCCGCACGCAGACCAGCGGCAGCTACTCGGTCGGCGGCACGAAGAACAAGGCCAAGTACCAGGCCATCGCCCAGGCCACGACCCTGCAGTCCGGGGACAAGTGCCTGAAGGCGACGTCGCCGACGTTCAAGCGCGGCTGACCGGCAGCGTCCGGCGTCGCTCCTGCGGGAGCGGCGCCGGCGCGACCGTCGCCTGCGGCGGGAGCAGCAGGGCGATCTGGTCGGCCAGCGGCGTCAGCAGGTGCCGCTCGCTGGGCGCGTACTGGTCGTCGCGACCGACGGTCAGCGCACCGATCACGTAGCCGTCTCGGCGCACGGGCACCGACAGCGCCGCGCGCGCCTCCGTCGCGAACGGATGGCGGATCGGCGCGGGCAGCTCGGCGTAGTTGGCCACGGCGATCGGGTTGCCGGTCACCAGCACATGGCCCATCAGGCCCTCGTCGCTGCTGAGCACCGCGCCGACCAGGTCCTGGGGCACGCCGACGCCCATCGCCACCCGGGCCAATCGCGGGTCGAACGTGTCACGCAGGAACAACACGGCGGTGCCCGAGTCGAGCACCGCCCGCGCCTGGACCAGCAGCGCCAACGCCTCGTCGTCGCAGGTCACCGCGGTCAGCACCTCGACGGCCGGACGCCGCCGGCGCAGCGCGACGAAGCTCGCCGCCGCGGCGGTCAGGCCGAGCGCCGCGACGAGCAGCGCCACGAACAGGCCACCGGCCCCACCGCCGCTCTGGGGCGGCGCGACCGGCGTGCCGACCAGGGTCCAGCGGCGTAGGACCTGTTCGGCCTGCTTGCCGCGCGCGGAGAAACCGCCGTCCTCGGCCGACATGGCGCCGGCCTCGGCGCTCCAGTCCCACCAGCTGATGCCACGGAACCACGGCACGGACGACCACACCGCGAACGCGGCCTCGTAGGCCCGCGCCTGGACGGCCTGGTCGGATGGGCCGCTGGCGTTGAACGGCGTGACGAGCGCATCGCTGCGGCTCTGGTAGCCCAGCTCGGTGAACGCGACGGGCTTGCCGGTCTGGGCGTGCAGCGTGGCCAGCTCGGTCATCAGCGGCTCCCAGCGCGCGCGCAGGTTGACCGCGGGCTGCTGTGCGTCGGCCAGCGGCACGTAGGCGTCGACGCCGATCAGATCGAGCTCGGACCAGAAGGGGACCTCGCTGACGACGTCCCAGTTGGACGCGTAGGTCAGCTCGTGGTGGAAGCTCGAGCGAGCGGTGGCGATCAGCGCCGAGAACGCCGCATGGTCGGTGGCCAGCGAGTCCAGCTCGGTGCCGACCACCAGGGTCTCGGCGCCGATCCGTTGCGCGAGGCGGGCGTAGTGGTCCAGCCAGCGGTCGTAGCTGGCGAACCACGCCTGGCGATCGACGGGCTGCAGATCTCCGCGGAAGGTGCCGTCGAGCGCGTCGACGTGCGGCTTGAGCGTGACGGCCAGGCCGAGCTCGTGCGCGTCGGCCGCGGCCTGGATGAGGCTGGCGTCGGTCGGCGTGCGCACCATGTTGGGCTCCACCGTCGAATCGCTGGCGTCATCGACGTAGAGGGTCGGCACGAGCGACACGCTGGTCGCGCCCGCCGCGCGGGCGGCCTCCAGGGCCGGCCGCGCCATGGCGTACCCGTCGGGCGACCAGTTGGTCAGGTTGACGCCCGCACGCCAGGTGTCCGGCACCTGCACGTCGGCCTGAGCCACCGACGGGCACATCACGGCCAGTGCGGCCAGGACTCCCACCCCGGCGATCCTGCGCCCCTCCCGCCCCATGTCCGGCACCTTCCGCGTTGATGGCTCACGCGACCCTGCATCGCGAGATACCTAAGTCTCGATTGACTCTGCGGTCCTGGACGACCGGTGGATGCCCACCTGGACGAACGGATGGCTCGATCCGGGAAAGTCGAAACCTAGCGGTCAGGATCTGGCCGCAATTGCAGCGATTCTGTGTCACATGGATTACAAGCTCGAGCTGGTCGGCGTCCCGGTCAGCGACACCGACCGCGCCAAGGCGTTCTACGTCTCCATCGGCTTCACCGCCGACCACGACCACCAGGTCAGCGACGACCTGCGCTTCGTGCAGCTGACCCCGCCCGGCTCGGGGTGCTCGATCGCCCTGGGCGAGGGCATCTCCCCGATGCAACCCGGCGAGCTGCAGGGCCTGCAGCTGGTCGTGTCCGACATCGAGGTGGCCCACGCGATGCTGGCCGACAACGGGGTCGACCACACCGAGGTCCAGGACTTTCCCTGGGGCCGGTTCGTGTTCTTCAAGGACCCCGACGGCAACGGGTGGGCGATCCAGGAGATCCAGCGCTAGCATCGCGCTCGTGCCCGCCGTCAGCAGCCGGCGCGTCTCGCTGCCTGACGGAGCATCGACGACGTGCCACGTCGCCGCCTTCCCGCTGGACCGCCTGCGCGCCCGGGTGGTCTCGCTGGGCGAGCGCGAGACGCTCATCCACTGGTGCTGCCGCATGGACATCCCCCATGCGGTGGTCGGCGGGTTCTTCGTCCGCCCGCACAACGCGCCGCTCGGGCAGCTGCGCGTCGACGGGCGCGACGTCGACCATGTGCCGTTCCTGGCGCCCTGGGGCGACATCCGGGCCTGCGTGCACATCGACGGGACCATCGCGATCGCCCGGCGGCCGGACCTGCCGGCCGCCCCCGACGGGGATCTGCTGCAGGCCGGGCCGCTGCTGGTCTCCGGCGGCGTCTCGGCGATCGACGGCGACGACGCCGAGGGCTTCACCGCGGGCGCCGTCCAGTTCGACTCCGACATCAGCGACGGACGCCACCCGCGCTGCGCGCTGGCCCTGACCGACGACGCGCTGCTGGCCGTGGCCTGCGACGGCCGCTGCGACGACGAGGCCGGGATGACGTTGGGCGAGCTCGCCGACCACCTGGTCTCCCTCGGGGCCCACAGCGCGATGAACCTGGACGGCGGCGGGTCGGCCTCGCTGGTCTGTCACGGCGACCTGGTCAACGTGCCGCGCGAGCAGCACGGGATCGAGCTGCTGGACGGACGCCCCATCGCCACGCTGCTGGTTCTCGAACTCGATGGGTGAGCGCTTGCGGGGCGGGGTACCGTCCTCTGCATGGGTTTACGAGTTCTCAGCGCGACGATGTTCTTTCCGCGCGGGGGCTCAGCATTCGTCGCCCGGGCGCTGGCCCACGGCCTGATCGACGCCGGGGTCGAGCTGGAGCTGGTCGCCGGCTCGCGCCATGACCACGGGTCCAGCGAGGACGCGCGCGACTTCTACCGCGGCCTGGTGCTGCACGAGGTCGACTTCACGCCCGCCCTGCGACGCGAGGATCCGATGGCCTACGTCGGCGATCTGGGCACGGCGCCGATGCAGCCGTCCTTCGAGGATCGCCCGCACGCCCGCGACCGCGCGTTCTTCCACCTGGGCAACGAGGCCTACCAGCGCCAGGTCGACGCCTGGGCGATCGCGCTCGAGGACGCCGACGCCGCGGGCGCCGACGCGCTGCACCTGCACCACCTGACGCCGATCCACGAGGCGGCCGCGCGCGTCGCGCCCCACGTGCCGATCGTCACCCAGCTGCACGGCACCGAGCTGCTGATGCTCGAGGAGCTGCGCGAGGGCGCGGCCGCCGGCGGGCCGCACGCCGCCGCCTGGGCGCGCCGGCTGCAGCGCTGGGCCGACAGCTCGGCCCAGCTGATCGTCGCCCCCGGCAACCGCCATCGCGCCGCCGAGCTGCTCGACATCAACCCGACCCGGCTGGTCCCGCTGGCCAACGGCTTCGATCCGAAGCTGTTCCGACCCCGCGCGGTCGACCGCGACACGGTGTGGCGCGAGGCGCTGGTGGAGAACTCGCGCGCCCGACGGCCGGACGGCGAGGAAGGCAGCCTCAGCTACGGCGCCGACGTCGTCGAGCGGATCGCCCGCGGCCCGGTCGTGGCCTACTGCGGGCGCTTCACCGAGGTCAAGCGCCTGCCGCTCCTGCTCGAGGCCTTCGCCGATGCGCGGGCGCAGACCGGCCCGGCCTCGCTCGTGCTGATCGGCGGCCATCCGGGCGAGTGGGAGGGCGAGCACCCGCTGGAGCTGATCGAGCGGCTCGGCCTGCGCGACGTCTACCTGGCCGGCTGGTACGGCCAGGAGGAGCTGCCCCAGCTGCTCAACGCGTCCGACGTGTTCGCGCTGGCCTCGGCCCGCGAGGCCTTCGGGCAGGTGCTCGTCGAGGCGATGGCCTGCGGCGTGCCGCCGATCGCCGCCAACGCGCTCGGGCCGGCGTCGATCGTCCTCAACGGCCAGACCGGCTGGCTGTTCAAGGTCGACGACCGCGCGTCGCTGACCGCCGCGCTGGTCCAGGCGATCAGCGACCCCGCGGTGCGCGAGACGCGGGCGGCGACCGCCCGCGCCGATGCCCTGGACCGCTTCACCTGGCCCGCGCTGGCCCGCCGGCTGGAGACGATCCTGCGCCGCGCGGCCGAGGAGGACCCGACGGCCGGGGAGCGCGCATCCGCGCCCGCGCCCGCACCCGTGGGCTGAAGACCGTGCACGGACACGCTGGCGCGCGCCGCGCCCAGCGTGTTGGATGCGCGCCATGCGCCGCAACCTGTCCGATGCGTCGCTGACCGAAGCTGTCGTCGACAGCTTCGCCGCCAGCGCCGATCCGCGCTTTCGTGAGGTCGCCGAGAGCCTCGTGCGTCACCTGCACGCGTTCGCCACCGACGTGCAGCTGACCGAGGACGAGTGGTTCGCCGCGATCGACTTCCTCACGCGCACGGGCCACATCACCGACGAGAAGCGCCAGGAGTTCGTGCTGCTCTCCGACGTCCTCGGGTTGTCGATGCTGGTCATCGGCGTCAACCACCGACACCCCGGCACCGCGACGGAGTCGACGGTCTTCGGTCCGTTCTTCGTCGCGGGCTCGCCCCGGTTCGAGAACGGCGCTGACATCGCCGCCGGCGCCCCCGGCCGCCCGTGCTTCATGTCCGGCCGCGTGCTCGACACCGATGGCCAACCGATCGCCGGCGCGCTGATCGAGATCTGGCAGGCCGACGAGGACGGCTTCTACGACGTGCAGCGCCCCGAGCTCGACGCCGCCCAGGGCCGCGGCCACCTGTTCTCCGACGGCGACGGCCGCTTCTGGTTCTGGTCGGTGCTGCCCGAGGCCTACCCGATCCCCGACGACGGACCGGTCGGCGACCTGCTGCGCGCCGCGGGCCGCTCCCCCATGCGCCCCGCCCACGTCCACTTCAAGGTCGAGGCCGCCGGGTTCGAGACGCTCATCACGCACGTGTTCGTGGCCGGCGACGAGCACCTCGACACCGACGCGGTCTTCGGCGTCAAGCAGTCGCTGATCGGGGCGTTCGTCGAGCACGCGGCGGGGCCGGCACCCGACGGCCGCGAGCTGGACGAGCCGTTCTTCACGATGGCCTACGACCTCGTCCTGGCCCCGCGCCGATGATCGAGACCGACGTCCTGATCGTGGGCAGCGGCCCGGCCGGCGGCTCCGCGGCGGCGCTCCTCAGCAGCTACGGCATCCCCAACATGATGCTCACGAAGTACCGCTGGACGGCCAACACACCGCGCGCGCACATCACCAACCAGCGCACGCTGGAGATCATGCGCGACATCGGGCTGGAGGCGGAGGTGCTCAAGGACGGCACCCCCAACGAGCTGATGGGCGACACCGTCTTCTGCACGAGCCTGGCCGGCGAGGAGCTCGCGCGCCTGCACACCTGGGGCACGCACCCGGGCCGCCGGGCCGACTACCAGCTGGCCAGCCCGTGCAGCCACATCGACCTGCCCCAGACGCTGTTCGAACCGGTCCTGCTGCGCGCTGCCGCCGAGCGCGGGACGCAGGTGCGGCTGTCGACCGAGGTGCTGTCCTTCGCGCAGGACGCCGACGGCGTGACGGCGACCGTGCTGGACCGCGTCGGCGGCGCGCGCTACGAGATGCGGGCGAAGTACCTGCTGGGCGCCGACGGCGGGCGCAGCGTGATCGCCGAGCAGCTGGGGCTGCCGTTCGGCGGTCAGGCCGACATCGCCGGTTCGATGAACATCGTCTTCCGCGCCGACCTGTCGCACCTCGTGGCCCACCGGCCCAGCGTCCTGTACTGGGTCATGCAGCCGGGCTCGAACATCGGCGGCATCGGCATGGGGCTGGTGCGGATGGTGCGCCCGTGGGACGAGTGGCTGATCGTGTGGGGCTACGACATCGACGGCCCGGCGCCGGAGATGGACGACGACCGGGCGCGGGCGATCGCCCACAACCTGATCGGCGACCAGGACGTGGACATCGAGATCCTGTCGACGTCGTTGTGGACGAACAACCGCCTGTACGCCGAGCGCTACTCGGAGGACCGCGTGTTCTGCCTGGGCGACGCCGTCCACCGCCATCCGCCGTCCAACGGCCTGGGCTCCAACACATCGGTGGCCGACGCCTACAACCTGGCCTGGAAGCTGGCCTTCGTCCTGCGCGGCGACGCCGACCCGTCGCTGCTGGCCACCTACGACGTCGAGCGCCAGCCGGTGGGCGAGCAGATCGTCAAGCGCGCCAACCAGAGCATCGAGGAGTTCGGGCCGATCTTCGCTGCGCTGGGCCTGCTGGAGACCGACGACCCCGAGCAGATGGTGGCCAACATGGCCGCGCGCAAGGACGCCACGCCGGCGGCCGCCGCGCAGCGCGATCAGCTGCGCGCGGCGATCGAGCTGAAGAACTACGAGTTCAACGCGCACGGCGTCGAGCTCGGTCAGCGCTACCGGTCCGCCGCGGTGGCCGGCGACGGGACGCCCGAGCCGCCGTTCGAGCGCGACGCCGAGCTGTACTACCACGCGACCACCTGGCCGGGCGCCCGGCTCCCGCACTGCTGGGTCGGGCGGGCCGGGCGGCGCCTGTCCACCCTCGACCTGTGCGGCGGCGGGCGCTTCACGCTGCTGACCGGCATCAACGGCGCGGCCCGGTGGCGCGCCGCCGCCGACGCGGTCGACCTCGAGCTCCCGGTCGTGGTGATCGGCCCGGGCCAGGAGGTCGAGGACCTCTACGACGACTGGGCCCGCTTGCGCGAGGTCGACGAAACCGGCTGCGTCCTCGTGCGCCCGGACCTGCACATCGGTTGGCGCAGCCCCGACGAGCACGGCGACCTGGCCGCCGCGCTCGCCCAGATCCTCGGGCGCTGACCGGCGCGTTCGTGCGCGCTCGCCCGAGCGCCACCTCCGCCGAACCGTCATTCAGTGGCGTTCAGCGCCACTGAGACGCAACTCGTCCGAAACGAGGCGGCAGATCCCGGGTCCGCCCGCTCCCGCGTCGAGTTGAGGCGCGGGTTCAGACGCCCACGACGGCGTCGTCGCGCACCAGGAAGTCGCGCACGCGCTGCTTGTAGGGCTCGCGGTCGACGCTGTTGACGAACGCGCCGGCCATGCGCACCGGGTCGCCGAAGAAGTAGTACTCGTACAGCGTCTGGCGACCGGCGAAGGCGGAGATCGCGATGTCCCAGGCCAGGCGGAACAGGCGGACGCGCTCGCTGCCGGTCAGGGTCGCCGAGGTCAGGTAGGCCTCGATGTCGTCGTGGGCGTCGCCCTCGATGTCGGCCTCCGTGGGCAGCGCCATCAGGCCGGACGCGCCGAGCTTGCGGATGATCTCCGGAAAGCGCTGGTAGGTCTTCGGGTACCAGTTGCGGTTGGCGTTCAGCGGGGCCCAGGCCGGGGTCATGACGCCGAACTCGTTGAGCTCCGCGTCGGCCTCGGCGGCGCGCACGAGCGCCTTGGACTGCTCGAGCGCGACGATCACCTCGGCGATGTCGCCCTGCACGTGCGGGAAGCTCTCGATGCCGATGGCCTCGGTCATGCAGGAGATCAGGCCGAGCAGGAACTCGGTCTTGGCCATCGTGCGCGTGGTGACCTGGTGGGTCATGTGCACCGCCGCGCTGGTCTCGGCGTAGAACGTGTTGCACAGCTGCGGGTTGCCCAGCAGGAAGCAGCGCTCGTAGGGCACGTGCACGTCGTCGAAGATCACGACGGCGTCCATCTCCTCGAAGCGCGAGCCCAGCGGATGGTCGAAGTGCGACCGGCCGTAGTCGGCCGACTCGCGGCACACGTAGCGCAGGCCGGGCGCGTCGCAGTTGATGGCGAACGCGAACGAGTACGGCGCGTCCTCGGGGTTGCCCTTCAGCACCGTCGAGGGGAACACGAGCAGCTCGTCGGCGGTCGGGCCGATCGTGGCCAGCAGGCGCGCGCCGCGCACGACGATGCCGTTGTCGTCCTCCTTGACGATGTGCGCCATCAGCTTGCCCCCGCCCTGCTGCGCGGCCGACTGGCTGCGGTTGGCCTGCGGCGGGATCAGCGTGTGGGTGGTCAGCAGGTCCTGCTCGCGGACCATCTCGTAGTAGCGCTTGATGTTGTCGGCGAAGGCCGGATCGGCCTGGGCGAACCACGGGCCCGCCTCGCTGAGCGCCATCAGGCACGAGTTCAGGTAGTCGCCGGTGCGCCCGAGCGTCCCGAGGCTGTCGTCAGCCCACACCTTGAACGCCTCACGCCGCTTGACCAGGTCCTCGGCGGTGCGCGGCACCATGAACGACGTGCCGACACGGTCGCCGGTGGTGGGCGACTCGTAGGTCATCACGTCGCGGTGCTCGGGCGCGTGCTGCAGGTCGTACAGGCGCGCGTACGTGCGGGTCAGGTTGCGGAACGCCGGATGGTCGGGAATGCCGCCCGTCAGCGTCTCGCCGCCGATCTGGACGGTCGTGTTCAGCGACCCGAGGCGGTCGAGGTAGTCCTGCCCGGTGCGTGCGCCCATTGCGTGCTCTCCTGTGACTGGCTAGATGAGGTGCTCATGGCCGAGCAGCTGCTCGGCCACCGTCGTGAAGCGGCTGGTGTGGTAGGCGAGCGCGTCGCCGTCGCGGAAATCGAAGCTCGCGACCTCACCGAGGAACAGGGTGTGGTCGCCGCCGTCGTAGGCCCGCCAGGGCGTGCACTCCAGGTGCGCCAGGACCCCGGCCAACCGCGGCGCGTGCTCGCCTTCGACCCATTGCGGCTGGATCTCCGAGCCGCCGGCGAACCGGCGGGCCAGGCCCTCCTGCTCGGCCCCGAGCACGTTCACGGTGAACGCGCGCTCGCGCAGCAGGTCGTGCGAACGCGCGCGCTTGTCCACGCTGACCAGCACCAGCGGCGGGTCCAGCGAGACCGAGGTGAACGAGTTGACCGTGATGCCGTGCCGCGCGTCGGCGCTGTCGAAGCTGACGACCGCGACGCCCGTGGCGAAGCGCCCCAGGCACGAGCGCAGAGCCGACCGCTGCGCGAGCTGCGGATCGACGACCGGACGGCGCGGCTTGACGGATCTCCCCTCCATGCGTCGCACCGTACACTATTCGTGCGCTTCGCACAATAATCGTGCACTGCCGCGAACGACCGCCGCATCTGGCAGGGTCGGGCGGTGCGTCGCTCCAACGCCATCCTCGCCGCGCTCGTGGTCCTGGCCGTCGCGCTGTTCGGCATCGGCGGGTATGCGGCCCTGCGCAAGGGCGGCGACGGGGACGCGCCCGACGCCGCCAAGGCGAAGGGCACCACCGACGCCGAGCTGGCCCGCCGCACGCTGAGCATCGCCTGGGCCGGCGACACGATGCTGGGCAGCGCCACCGACGTCGCACCCGACGCGGGCGCGGTCGAGTTCGCCCAGGTGAGCAAGCTGCTGCACCGCGCGACGATCACCGCCGGGAACCTCGAGGGCGTCCTGACCGATGCGACGTCGTCGAAGTGCGACGGCCCCACCCCGCGCGAGGACTGCTTCGCCTTCCGGGCGCCGCCGGAGGCCGCGCGCACCCTCCGGCGCGCCGGCTTCGACGTGATGAACCTGGCCAACAACCACGCCTGGGACTACGGCGCGGTCGGCCAGGCCGACACGATCGCCGCTCTGGACGCCGCCGGCGTGCGCTGGACGGGCACGCCCGGCCAGGTGACCGTGCTGACCGACCACGGCGTGCGCGTCGCGTTCGTCGGCTACGCGCCCTACGCGTGGGCGCCCGCGATGCACGACGTGCCGCTGGCCCAGGGCCTGGTCCGCTACGCCGATTCGCAGGCCGATGTCGTCGTCGCGCTCATGCACGCGGGCGCCGAGGGGCGCGATCAGACGCACACCCCGGTCGGCGTCGAGGTGTCCTACGGTGAGGATCGCGGCGACACGCGCGCGTTCGCGCACGCGCTGGTCGACGCGGGCGCCGACCTCGTGCTCGGCTCCGGCCCGCACGTGGTCCGCGGCGTCGAGCGCTACCGCGGCCGGCTGATCGCCTACTCGCTGGGCAACTTCGCCGGCTGGCACAACTTCGCGGGCGGCGGCACCTACGACCTCAGCGGGCTGCTGCAGGTCCGCATCAACGGCCTGGGCGAGGTCCTCGGTGGGCACTGGCGCGCGCTGCGCATCCGCGAGCCCGGCGTCCCCGAGATCGACCCGGCCAACGAGTCGGCCTCGCTGGTGGTCGACGTCTCGCGCGAGGACTTCGGCGCGGCGGCCTATCCGATGACCCGGCGCGGCCAGCTGGGCGCGTCGGTCGAGGACCCACGCTAGTGCCCTGAGTCACTAATTCGCCCGCATCTGGCGGCGCCGGAATCGTGTCTGCCGGCACTCGCCATCACCACCCGTACCACCAGTACGACAAGTGATGGCGATCACCGGCAGACCCGCCCCGCCATCCACCAGCTGCACACGAATTACCGACTCAGGACACTAGCCACCGGCCCGCACGCGGGCGGCCTGGCGGATCAGGTGATCGCGCTCGGCCACGTCCGTCGCGCGCCGGGCGGCCTCGGCGTACGCGGCGCCGGCCGCGGCCCGGTCGCCGTCGAGCTCGTGCAGGTGCGCGCGCACGGCGTGCCACCGGTGGCGGTCGCCGAGCACCTCGCGCAGCCGGTCGGTCTCGCGCAGCCCCGCGGCCGCGCCGTGCACGTGGCCGACCGCGACCGCGCGGCCGAGCACCGCCGCGGGGTCCTGGTGCACCGGATCGTCGGCCAGCGCGACGAGGTCGTCGTACCAGGCGAGGATCTGCGGCCAGTCGGTCTCACCGGCGCTGGCCGCGTCGTCGTGCAGGGCCGCGATCGCCGCCTCGATCTGGTAGCGCCCGGGACGCTCCAGCGCCAGCGCCGACTGCAGGACGCGCACGCCCTCGGCGATCTCGCGCGTGTCCCACCGGTCCCGGTCCTGGCGGTCCAGCGTGACGATCCGCCCCGCGGCGTCCAGGCGCGCCGGGCGGCGGGCGTGGTTGAGGAGCATCAGCGCGAGCAGCCCGCGCGCCTCGGGCTCCTCGGTGGCCAGGGTCAGCTGGCGGGCCAGGCGGATCGCCTCGCGCGCCAGGTCCACCTCCCCGGCGTGACCGGCGGTGTAGATCAGGTAGAGCACGCGCAGGACGACCGCGAGGTCGCCGGGCTGGTCCAGGCGGCGTCCGCGCAGCGTGCGCTTGGCCCGGCTGATCCGCTGCGCCATCGTCGCCTCCGGCACGTAGAAGGCGTCGGCGATCTCCCGGGTGGTCAGGCCGCCGACCGCGCGCAGGCTGAGCGCGACCTGCGACGCGGGCGCCAGATCCGGATGGCAGCAGCAGAACAGCAGGAACAGCGTGTCGTCGCCCACCCGCTCGGCGGGCGCGCCCGCCGCCGGCTCAGCGTGCATCGCCTCCTCCCGGCGCCGGCGGGCGGCCTCGCTGCGGCGGGCGTCGACCAGCCGTCGGGTGGCCACGGCGGTCAGCCACGCGCGCGGGTCGCGCGGCGGGTGCTCGGGCCACACCCGCAGCGCCTCGACCAGCGCCTCCTGCAGCGCGTCCTCGGCCACGTCGAAGTCCTCGCCTCGCCGGACGAGGCCCGCGAGCACCCGCGGGATGAGGTCGCGCTCGAACCCGTCGATCACGCGCGCGGGCGCTCCCACATGACCTCGCGGACGTCGATCCACTCGTACAGCGGCTCGCCGCCCGGGCCGGGCTCGGAGGAGGCGTAGGCCGCGATCTCCACCGCCCGCTCGTAGGAGTCCACGTCGATCATCCACCAGCCGGCGATCAGGTCGCTGGTCTCCGGGTGCGGGCCATCGGTGGTGACCGGCGCCGCGTCCGGGCCGCCGTAGCGCACCCAGGTGCGAGCGGGCGCCAGAGCGCGCGCGTCGACGTACTCGCCGTTGGCCTCCAGCAGCTCGCTGACGTGGTCCTGGAAGGCCATGTGCGCCTCCACGTCCGCGGGCGCCCACTGGTCGATCGGGGGGACGGGACGGTGCGGCTCCGGGCCGCCGCGGTAACGCTTGAGCAGCAGGTACTTCGGCATGGTGGATCTCCTGGTGTCGTCGGGCCCCGCGGACTCGCGGCGCTTCACCCGGTGAGCGGAGCCGGTGCGCGGTTCTCGACATCGAACCACGCACGGCTCTGCGTCCTATCCCATGGGAGGGGGGAAACCCCTCCTTGTGGCGTCGCGCGAAAACGCCGGTCGGCGGAGCATCCACCAGGTCGCAATGGGAACCTCAGAGGAGAGAGCGCCAGAGTGCTGATCCAGCTCAGCTGCATCGGAAGGGCCGAGCCCAACGACCTCGCGGCGATCCTGCCCGCGCTCGCCGAGGCGACCGACGCGCCGGACCTCGATCACGCGCGGCTGGCCGCGGTCCTCGACTGGGTCCAGTACCGCAAGAACTTCCGCGCGCCGGTGATGGTCCGCCCGTTCGGCCGCGAGCCCGACGCGCCCGAGGACGACGGCCCGCTGGCCGAGATCGCCATCGACGTCCGCCGGGCCAAGGACATCCCCCACGACGTGCTGGTCGACCAGATCGGCGACCGCGTGCGCAAGGCGCTGGGGATCATCCCCGACGTCCACGAGTGCATCCACCTCGAAGGCTGGGTGCGGCCGTCCAAGAGCGTGATGTGGTCGTTCAACCGCTCCTACTGGCGCCATCTGGCCGCCTGGGACGAGACCTTCCAGAAGGACTACGCCTCCGCCCTGCCTGGCGGCGTCTCGGACGGCACGAACCCGGAGTTCTGGAGCGGGCAGATCGCCTCGTTCATGGACACGCTCAACCGGCTGGACGAGTGGTCCGAGCTGCCCGATCAGATCCACGTGCTGGAGCTGGGCGTCGGTGACGGCCAGCAGGCCAAGGTGTGGCTGGACGAGTTCGCCAAGGCCTGCAAGGCCCAGGGCCGCGACTACCTGCGACGCGTGCGCTACCTGATGGCCGACTACTCGCCCCACGTGCTGCAGCGGGCCAGCGAGCGCGTGGCCGAGTACAGCGAGCTGGTCGACGCGATCGAGCTGGACTTCCGCAACCCGATCATGGGCCTGTCGCACCTGCACGGGAAGGTGCTGTTCGCGCACACCTGCAACCTGTACGACAACCTGCCCACCGACGAGCTGATGCGCGTCGGGCAACACGCCTACGAGCCGCTCGTGCGCGCGTCGATCACCCCGGGCGAGGTGGCCACGATCGCCCGCGATCATCACCTGGCCGAGACCGACATCGTGGCCACCGTGCAGAAGGTGCTGCGCGAGGGGCCGGCGGCGTTCGGCGACCTGGAGGCCGGCGTGCGCTTCTGGGCCGACGTGTGGGACGCCGTCCACCTCGAGGAGATCTACGTCGAGATCAGCTCGCCCGCCGCGCAGCGGGTGGCGCCCAGCGGCGACATGCACCTGGACGAGCTGCTCGACGGCCTGCCCGAATGGACCCGGGTGCACCGCTCGACCGTCGCCGTGGAGAGCTTCGCCCAGACGCTGGCGCTGCTGCACCACGAGGGCCTGCTCGTGGCCCAGGACCTGTTCGTCCGCGAGACCGGCCAGTACGCCGCGTTCCGCGGGCCGGGCAAGCTCGAGGGCTCGATCGTCAACTGGCTCAACGGCCCGATCTTCCAGCTGGTCGGCGACCGCGCCGGCTTCACCGTGCGCGTGGAGCCGTTCCGGTTCCGGGAGAAGTCCAACACGGTGGTGCTGACCGCGCGCCAGCGCGACGCCTACCAACGACCGACGCCGGCGACGCCGGCCGAGCTCGTCGGAGCCCGGTAGTCATGCTCGCCGACGCGCTGGCGTCGGGCCGCTTCGTGCTGACCGCGGAGTTCGGCCCGCCGCGCGACCCCGATCCCGAACACGTGCGCTCGGCGGGCCGCCTGCTCGCCGGGCACGTGGACGCGGTCAACGTGACCGACAACCAGGCCGCCACGGTGAAGCTGTCGCCGCTGGCCGCCGCGGTGCTGCTGGCCGGCGAGGGCGTCGAGCCGATCCTGCAGCTGACCGGACGCGACCGCAACCTGATGGCACTGCAGGCCGAGCTGCTGGGCGCCTGGGCGCTGGGCGTGCGCACCGTGCTCGCGCTCAGCGGCGACCCGTTGAAGGTCGGCCCCTACGAGGCGCTGGCCACCCACGTCGGCGACGTCGACTCCACGAAGATGACGCACCTGATCGCCGGTCTGAACCGCGGCGTACTGGCCGCCGGCGAGGAGCTCGCCCACCCGACCGCGTTCCTGATCGCCGGCGCCGCGAACCCGCTGGTGGACTCGCTGGAGCGCCTGACCGGCAAGCTCGATGCGGGCGTCGGCCTGTTCCAGACCAACATCGTCTACGACGTCGACCGCTTCGCCGCCTGGCTGGCCCCGCTGGTGCAGGCCGGCCTGACCGAGCGCGCCCCGCTGCTGGTCGGCGTCACCCCGCCCCGCTCGACGCGGATGCTGCGCTACATGCACGACAAGATCCCGGGCGTCGAGGTCGACGACGCCACGTTCGCGCGCATGGACGGCCTGGAGGGCGACGCCGCCAAGGACGAAGGCGTCCGCATCGCCGCCGAGCTCGTCCAACGCCTGCGCGACGTCCCCGGCGTCGGCGGCGTGCACCTGATGGCCCCCGGCTGGGAGACCGAAGCGGTCCCCCGCGTCGTCGAGGCCGCCGGGCTTCACCAGGGCACGACGCCCGCCCGATCGGTGTAGGTGCCTGTCGGCCCGTCGGGGCCGATCTGGGCCATGGCGACGATCGCGTCGGTGCCCTCGGTCACCGTCTGCGGGCCGCTGTGCCCGTTGAAGTCGGTGGCCGTGTAGCCGGGGTCGACGGCGTTGACGCGGATGTCGGGCAGCGCCTTGGCCAGCTGCGTCGTGAGCATGTTGACCGCCGACTTCGAGGGCGAGTAGGTGATGTTCGTGATGCTCGACTCGATGCGGTCCGGGTCGCCGGTCACGGCCAGCGAGCCCATGCCGCTGGACACGTTGACGATCACCGGTGCGTCGGACTCGCGCAGCAGCGGGACGAAGGCCTGCGTCACGCGCACCAGGCCGAACACGTTGGTGGCGAAGACGTGCTCGACGTCCTCGGCCGTGGCCTCCTCGACGGAGACGTGCGCGCCGACGATGCCGGCGTTGTTGACGAGGACGTCGAGGCCGCCGTTCTCGCGGACCGTCTGAGCCGCCGCGGCGACGGATGCGGCGTCGGTCACGTCGAGCTGGACGAAGCGGCCGCCGAGCGCCTCGGCGGCGGACCGGCCGCGCTCGGGGTCGCGGGCGGCCATCCACACGTCGTGGCCCTCGGCGATCAGACGGCGGGCGGACTCGTGGCCGAGCCCCTTGTTGGCTCCGGTGATGAGGATCGTGGTCATGGCCACCATGGTGGGACCGGGGCCGCCGCGCGTGAAGAGGACGGGCCAGCCTGGGACTGACAGGGCCCCCTTGGCCGCGCGCCGATGCGACACCATGAGGGGCATGGAAGACGAGCTCGGCACGTCGCTGCGCACCTGGCGCGACCGCCTGCAACCGGCCGACGCCGGGCTCCCCGCGGCGCGTGGCCGGCGCGCGCCCGGGCTGCGCCGCGAGGAGGTCGCCGCGCTCGCGGGCGTGTCCGTGGACTACCTCGCGCGCCTGGAACAGGGCCGGGCCGAGCGCCCCTCCCCCTCGGTCCTGGGCGCGCTGGCCCGGGCGCTGCGCCTGGACGACGTCGAGCGTGCGCACCTGTATCGCCTGACCGGCCACGTGGCGCCCGGCAGCGGGCGCATGGACGCGCACCTGACCCCGGGGATCCAGCGCGTCCTCGATCGCCTGACCGACACCCCGGTGCTCGTGCTGGACGCCGCCTGGAACCCGATCGCCGCCAACCCGTTGGCCGTGGCGCTGCTCGGCGACGCGTCCCATCTGCCCGCGCGCGAACGCAACATCGCCTGGCGTCAGTTCCTCGGCGGGGAGTCGCGCGTCCGCCACACGCCCGAGCAGGGCGAGGCGTTCGAGCGCGAGATCGTGGCCGACCTGCGCGACGCGTCCAGCCGTTACCCCGACGACGAAGGGCTGGCCGAGGTCGTGCGCGACCTGCGCAGCTCCAGCCCACGGTTCGAGGAGCGGTGGGCGGAGGGCGGTGTCCACCCCCGGGTGACCGGTCGCAAGACCGTCGTGCACCCGGAGGTCGGGGCGATCACCCTGGACTGCGACGTCCTCAGCGTGCCCGACAGCGACGTGCGGCTGGTGATCTACACCGCGGCCGCCGGGTCCCCCGAGGCCCAGGCGCTCGCGCTGCTCGGCGCGGTCGGCCTGCAGACGTTCAGCACCTAGTGTCAGGGCACTAGTGTCCTGAGTCGGTAATTCGTGTGCAGCTGGTGGATGCCGGGGCGGGTCTGCCGGTGATCGCCATCACCTGTCGTACTGGTGGTACGGGTGGTGATGGCGAGTGCCGGCAGACACGATTCCGGCGCCGCCAGATGCGGGCGAATTAGTGACTCAGGGCACTAGGTCAGCACTACGCAGCCGCGCTCGCGCAGGTCCTCCAGCCAGTCCGGCGCCGCCAGGAACGCGTTCCAGCGCAGGTCCAGCTTCTCGAGCCGGGGCAGGTCGGCCAGGTCGCGCGGCAGCGAGCGCAGCCGGTTGGCGCGCAGGTCGAGGACCCGCAGCTCGCCCAGCGCGCCGATCGCCGCGGGCAACGTGCGCAGCCGGTTGAGGCGCAGGTGCAGCTCGCGCACGGCGGTCAGCTCGCCGATCGCGTCGGGCAGATCGCGCAGCGCGTTGCCCATCAGGCGCAGCTCGATCAGGTGGGGCAGGCGCGCGATGTCCGCGGGCAGCGTGGACAGGCCGGTCTCGGCCAGGCTCAGGTAGGTCAGGCCGCGCAGCTCCCACACGACGGCGGGCACGACCCCGTCGAGCGGGTTCTCGTGCAGGTAGAGCGTGCGCAACGAGCGCAGCGCCGACAGCTCACCGGGCAGGTCGCGCAGCCGGTCGTGGCCCAGATCCAGCATGCGCAGGTGGTGCAGCTCCCACAGCTGTGGGGGCACACGGTCCAGCGGGCAGTCGGAGACGACCAGCTCCTCCAGCGAGGTCATCGCGCCGATCCGCGCCGGCAGCTCGGCCACGCGGGTCCCGGCCAGCGACAGCGACCGCAGCCGGGGCAGCGCGAAGACGACGTCCGGCACCTGCGCGACGGGGGTGTTGCGCAGGCTCAGCAGCTCGAGGTGCGCGCCGTCGCGGGCCAGCGCGGCGGGCAGGTCGGTCAGGTCTCGCCCGGCCAGGTCGAGTCGGCGCAGGCGCGGCATGCGATCAGTCGGCCTCGACGGTGTCGGCGACCGCCACGGCCAGGAGCACCGCGGTGATCGCGGCGATCCCGACGATCAGCGTCAGCGACGCGGTGGCGACGGCCAGGATGGCCAACGCGACGACGCCCAGCGCGCGCGCTCGCGCGGCGTGTCCGCCGGCCGCCCGCTGATAGAGGATCTGGGCCAGCAGGTACAAGGCGGTGCCGCCGAAAGCGAGGATCGCGAACCCGGTGGTGGCGTCGTCGCCCGGGTGGGCGATGGCCAGCTCGTCGGCCACGGAGATCGCGATCAGCGCCAGCACGACGAGCGTCAGCGTGATCGTGCCCCACCACCCCATCGACCCGGCATCCGGTGCGGCCCGGGCCGCGCGCTCGCCGAGCGCCTCGACGCGCTCGAAGTAGCACCACCACAGCGCGACGGTGCCCGCGAAGCCGATGGCCAGCGCGAACAGCCGCTCCACCTCGAACGGCTCGCCGGCGAACGTGTTGCCCATCGTCAGCACCGTCTCGCCCAGCACGATCATGAAGAAGAGCCGGAAGCGCTCGACCAGATGCCCGGCCGCGATGTCGGTGTGCTGGAGATCCAGGCGTCGCCCGCGGCCGGGAAGCCAGTGCTGGTTGCCGACCCCCACGTACGTGGCCGCCACCGCGGCGACCCACAGCGCCAGCCGGGCGTCCCCGTCGGCCAGCGCCCCGGCCACCCACAGGACGCCGGTCAGCACCTCCCAGACCATGTCGTTGACGAAGTGCTCCCCCTGCGGGCGATCGCGCAGGGCCACCATCAGGAACCCGCAGCGGCCGATCTGCAGGACCAGGTAGCCGGTGACGAACAGCCAGGCGCGGTCGCCGAACGCGTCGCCGATGGCCACCGCCATCAGCAGGCTGGCGAACATCAGCCCGACCAGCAGCAGCCGCACGGGCAGCGGGTCGGGATCGAGCCAGTTCACGCCCCAGGCGACCATGTACCAGGCGTAGAAGACCGCCAGCGCCATCACGACCGTCTCCGCGCCGGTGCGCAGATCCACGTGCTCGACCAGATGGTGCGACAGCTGGCTGATCGCGAAGACGTAGACCAGGTCGAAGAACAGCTCGAGTGGCGAGACGCCCCGCTCCGTGCCCGGCGCCCGCGACACCGCGATCCGCATCAGCGTCTCAGTGGTCGTCGCCGCGGCCGCGGAAGCCGAACCACCAGATGAGCGGCAGCGCCAGCCAGCCGATGATCATCGAGACGAGGATGAGGATCTCGGTGCCGCCCACGGCGCACAGCCTCGCACACCGCCCGGCCCGCAGACAGGGTCTGGCCGGCGCGTGGCGAACCACTCCCCTATGCCCGACCCTGAATTCGTCGTGCACGACCGCCGCCAGCCCGTGTGGGAGTGGTCGGCCGAGCTGAGCGACACCGAGCGCGAGGAGATGGCGCACCTGCGCGCCGAGCGCGACGATCTCGCCGCCCGCGTCGAGGATCTCCACGTCGCCGCGCAGCGGTCGCACGACCGCGAGCAGTCACTGCGCGCCCTCGTCCGCGAGCTGTCCTTCGGCCCGTGGCCGCGACGCCTGCGCGCCGCCCGGCGCGTACGCGGCAGCTCCCGCTTCTGACGCCTACGCGTGCTCCTGGGCCTGTGAGTCGACCGCCCGGCCGCTGAGCACCATCTGCTTGGCCGGTGGCCGCGTGAGGATCTGCTCGCGCGTGACCACGAGGTCGGGCCCGACGTGCACGAGCTCGCCCGAGGCCACGGGCGCCCAGCCCGGGTCCTCGTCCATCGGCTCGCTGGCGATCACCACGACCGCCCGGTCGACAGCGTCCAGCGAGCGCATGCGCAGGGTGCCGTAGGCGCTGGACTCGTCGAGCTGCCGCGCGCCGCTCGGCCCGCCCGCGGCGCGCTCGAGCACGAACAGCTCGTTGTGCTCGGGATAGCGCAGCGCCCACAGCTCGTCGGGCGTGGCCAGGATGAAGTTGATGCTGTAAAGCTCGAAGCGCTCGGCCAGCTCGCGCGCGCCGGCGACGATGCCGGCGCGGATGTCGCCGCCGTGCGCGCGGATCGCCTGGTCGATTAGCGCGAACAGCCGCTCGGAGTCGGTCTCCCCCTCGAGGCTCGCGCGGTCCTCGCCCAGCCGCTCCTCGATCTGCGGGAGATCTCCGACGACGCCGTTGTGGGCGAACGCGCGCCCGTCGCGCACGAACGGGTGGGTGTTGGCCTCGCGGATCTCGCCGGTGTCGGCGTACCGCACGTGTGCCAGATACGTCGCGGCGTGGGTGTCGCGGGCCCGGCGGGCGAACTCCTCGTCGTCCGCGGCGCGCACCGGCCGGCGCACCAGCGTCAGCTCACCGTCGCGGCAGAACGTGGCCAGGCCGAAGCCGTCGGGGTTGGCGTGGCTCTGGTGGGCCAGCGACGCGGGCGCGTCCAGCAGCCAGAACGTCGCGTCGACGTCGCGGTCGCCGGCGTGGAGGCCGAACAGGCGGCACACGCGATCAGCCGTGCCGGTGCACGAACGCGGCCAGCTCGCGCCGGTAGGTCTCGCGCGAGCGCTGCTCGTCGTGGATCAGGTGCGAGGCGCCCGGCACCACGACGACCTCGACGTCCGGGTGCGAGGCGGCCAGCCGCTGGACGTGGCGGGTCGGGAAGGCCGCGCCCGCGGTCTCGTCACCGGCCAGCACGAGCATCGGCACGCCGACGGCCCCGGCCAGGTCGGCATCGACCAGCGTCGTGTTGTCGATCGCCGCGTCGAGCACGCCCATGTCCATGGTCAGCAGCGCGTGCGCCCGGGCGGCGGCGGCGCCCTCGGCCAGCAGGTCGCCGCCGGGCCCACCGGCGATGCGCGCGGCCACCTCGGCTTCGGACAGACCGCCGGACCGCCAGCCCAGGGCCGCGGCGCGCAGCTGCTCGAACATCGGGATCGCCCCGTTGCTCGACGCCTCGGCGGGATCGGCGTAGAACAGCGGCGGGTCCTCCAGGAACGCGGCGCTGATCAGCTCGGGATGCTGCTGGGCGATGGTCCAGGCCACCACGCCGCCCAGCGAGTGCCCGACGAGCACGGGCGGTGGACCGCCCAGCTCGCGCAGCGTGTCGACGACGTCGTCGGCGTAGGCGGGGATCCGGTATGAGCCGGGCAGGTGCGCGGACGTGCCGTGGCCGCGCAGGTCGACCCGCACGATCCGCCGGCCGCCCAGGTCCTGCGGGCGCAGCCACGCGTACGTGCGCCCGCACCCGGTCACCCCATGCAGGAGGACGACGGCCGGGCCATCCGACGGTCCTTCGACCTCGACGTGCAGCTCCATCGCTCCTCCTCCGGTGGACGGAGGCGAACGCTACTCGTGACGCGCGCGGATGACGACCCGACCGCCGCGCGACGGGATCATCGTCACGTTGCGGTTGACCGCGTGCTCGGCCTCGGGCACGTCGGCCTCGAGGTCCAGCCGGCGCGCCATCTCCCGCAGGACCACGCGCTGCTCGGCCATGGCCAGCGCCGCGCCCAGGCAGCGCCGGATGCCGCCGCCGAACGGGATCCACGTGTAGGTCCCCGGCTTCTGCCCCAGCCAGCGTTCGGGCCGGAAGGCGAACGGGTCCGGGTACAGGTCCTCGCGGTGATGCAGCAGCAGGATGCTCATGCTCACGGGCGCCCCGGCCTCGACGGCGTACTCGCCGAGCTGCCACGGCACGGTCACCCGCCGGCCGATGATCGGGATCACCGGGCGGGCGCGCATGCCCTCGTTGATGACCGCCTCGATCCACGCGGCGGCGTCGGCGTCGTCGCCGTCGCGCACGGCGTCGATCAGCGCGTCCTGGGCGGCGGGCGCCCGCACCAGCCGCTCCCAGGTCCAGGCCAGCGAGTTGGCCGTCGTCTCGTGGCCGGCCAGCACGAGCGTGAGCAGCTCGTCGCGCAGCTCGCGGTCGGTCAGCGCCTCGCCGTCGTCGGTCCGCGCGAGGAGCAGCAGCGACAGGATGTCGCGCCGCTCGTCGAGGTCGTCGGCCCGGCGGCGCTCCTCGATCACGGCGAGCGTGGCCCGGTCCAGCGGGAGCAACGCCGCCTTCATCAGGCCGACCGGCTCGTCGCGCCCGACGTTGCGCAGCTCGGCCAGCTTGGCCACCGGCCACGTCGAGATCGAGACGAGCGTCCGCACCGCGCGGCGCAGGAGATCCTCACGCGAGCCGGGCGCCGGGCGCCCTTCGATCCCGAAGATGCCCGCCATGATCACGTCGAGCGTGATCGCCTGCATGCGCGGGGCCAGCGCGAACGGCTCGCCGATCGGCCAGCGGGTGATCTCGTCGGCCGCGGCCCGCTCGATCATCTGCTCGTAGCGGGCGATCGCCTCGCCGTGGAACGGCGGCAGCAGCAGCTTGCGCTGGCGCAGGTGACGCGGGCCGATCGAGGTCAGCACCGAGTTCGGGCCGACGATCGGGCGCAGCGGCGACTCACCGGTGATCGACGGCGCCAGGTCCGGCTTGGCCGTGAACAGCGACTGCACGTGATCGGGATGGCAGGTGATCGCCGGGCGGCCGGCGACCACACCGTGGATGCGGAACACGTCGCCGTGCAGGCGCCGGGCCCGGAAGACGAACTCGATCTGGCGCTGGCTGAAGCGCAGCACCTGCAGCGTGCGCGGCAGGTCGATCGACGGTGGCGACGGGAGACCGGCGGCCTCCTCGGGTGCGAGCGGGCCGGCCGGTGACGGCGGCGCCTCACCGAGCAGCATCTCCGCAAGTGCCATGACCCGATGCTACATCGATCGATGCAAACTTTGGGTCAGTTCGTCCAACCCTCCGGCATCTGGTGCAACTCGTAGTGGAGCCCCTCGGGGCCGTCGAAGTAGACGAACCACGCACCCTCCAGCGGACCCGCCGGCACGTAGTTCGGGGTGCTGTAGCAGTCGACGCCGTGCGCCTGCAGATGGGCGTAGGCGGCCTGGATGTCGGCCACCTCGAAGCAGATGTGCGCCGAGCCGTGATCGCAGCGGCGCAGCGTCTCGTCGTCGCGGGTGTCGTCGGGCGCCACGTACTCGATCAGCTCGATCCACGCGCCGCCGACCTTCAGGAACGCGACGTCGAGCGACGCGTCGGGCACCCGCAGGCCGGCCGACAGCTCCGGCCCCTCGGCCTGCATGGTCATGAACGGCTCGACGCCGAGCACGTCGCGGTACCACGCGAGCGTCTCGGACAGGTCGCGGACGGTGCTGGACACGTGCTGGATCCCGATCAGGGACATGCCGGACATCGGTGCTGCTCCTCTCTCTGAGACGATAACCTGACGTCAGACTAGTGGCGGATTCAGCGCCCTGTCGAGTCCCCGGCGGCAGATCCACACACTCCGCATCCGGCCACGACCACATCGCGCGTGCTTCCATGTGGGCATGAGCACGCCCACGCAGACAGAGACGCTGTCGCACTGGATCGGCGGGCAGGCCGTCGACGCACCCGCCGAGCGTTACGGCGACGTCACGGAGTCCGCGACCGGCGAAGTCGTCACCCGCGTGCCGTTCGCCACCGCCGCCGTCGTCGATCAGGCCGTCCAGGCCGCCCACGCCGCCTGGGTCGACACCTGGCGGGACAGCTCGATCAGCCAGCGCTCCAAGGTCCTCTTCGCCTTCCGCGAGCTGGTCAACGCCAACAAGGAGCAGTTCGCCGCGATCCTCACCCGGGAGCACGGCAAGGTCTTCTCCGACGCGCTCGGCGAGGTCCAGCGCGGCCTCGAGGTGATCGAGTTCGCCTGCGGCGTCGGCGAGCTGCTCAAGGGCGAGATGACCGACGGCGTCTCGCGCGGCGTCGACTCGTACTCGATGCGCCACCCGATCGGCGTCGTGGCCGGCATCACCCCGTTCAACTTCCCGGCGATGGTCCCCATGTGGATGCATCCCGTGGCCATCGCCTGCGGCAACGCGTTCATCCTCAAGCCGTCCGAGCAGGACCCGACGGCGGCCAACCTGACCGCCGAGCTGTGGAAGCAGGCCGGCCTGCCCGCCGGCGTGTTCAGCGTCGTCCACGGCGACAAGGAGGCGGTCGACGCGATCCTCGAGCACCCGGGCATCGCCGCGGTCTCGTTCGTCGGCTCGACCCCGATCGCCCAGTACGTCTACGAGACGGGCACCAAGCACGGCAAGCGCGTCCAGGCGCTGGGCGGCGCGAAGAACCACGCCGTCGTCCTGCCCGACGCCGACATGGACCTGGCCGCCGACGGCCTGGTCTCCGCCGGCTACGGCTCGGCCGGCCAGCGCTGCATGGCCGTGTCCGTCGCGGTCACCGTGGGCAACGCCGCCGAGCCGCTGCTGGAGAAGATCCAGGAGCGCATGGCCACGCTGGTCGTCACCGACGGCACCGAGCCCGACGCCGACATGGGGCCGCTGGTCTCCGAGCGCCACCGCGAGAAGGTCGCGGGCTACGTGGACGCCGGCGAGGCCGAGGGCGCGACGCTGCTGGTCGACGGCCGCGGCCTGGTCGTCGAGGGCCGCGAGGGCGGCCACTTCCTCGGGCCGACGCTGTTCGACCACGTCAAGCCCGGCATGAAGATCTACGACGAGGAGATCTTCGGTCCCGTCCTGGTCGTCGTGCGCGTCGACAGCTACCCCGAGGCGATGGCGCTGATCAACAGCAACCCGTACGGCAACGGCGCGGCGATCTTCACCAACGACGGCGGCGCGGCGCGGGCCTTCGAGCACGACGTGACCGCCGGCATGGTCGGCATCAACGTGCCGATCCCGGTGCCGATGGCCTACCACTCCTTCGGCGGCTGGAAGGCCTCGCTGTTCGGCGACCAGCACGTCCACGGACCCGAGGGCGTGCGCTTCTACACGCGCGGCAAGGTCGTCACGCGCCGCTGGCCGGATCCGTCGCACCGCGGCGTGAACCTCGGCTTCCCGGTGATGTCGTAGTCCCGTAGTTCCACGGATGCGGGCGCCTGGGCGCGGCGATTACGGTCGCGCCCATGTTCGCCCGCTGCGTCTTCGCCACGCTCCTCGCCACGTTCGCCCTCGCCGGCGTCGCCCACGCCACGGTCTACAAGGCCTCGGTCTCCGGCACGCAGGAGGTGAGCTGGTCGGTCAACGGCCAGACCTCCAACCAGTGCGAAGTGCGCCAGGGCACCGGCAGCGGCAAGGTGTCGTTCAGGTTCAAGAACGCGTCGAGCGGCTCGCTGGTGTTCACCGGCAACTCCGGCGGCGGCAGCATCCCCGCGCTGGCCACCGGCTCGGTGACCGGCGACTTCGTCAGCTCGGTGGCCGCGCCGTGCCCCGGTGATTCGGCCGGTGAGACGGTCACCGAACGCACCAACGACTGCGGGGACAAGAAGTTCGGCGTGCGCGTCGACGTCAAGCTCGTCGGCACCAAGCTCTACGTCAACGGGCCCGGAGCGGCGCCCACGCCCAACGTCAGCGACTGCCCGTTCCCCGTCGGCGGCGTGATGGACAACACCAACGACCGCACGTCCTGCGGCGACGGGGCGCAGATGTACCAGCGCAGCTACGGCGTCTCCGTGACGGGCGGCATCGGCCTGCTGGCCAGCGTCGTCACGGTCAAGCCCTCGTCGCTGACCAAGCCCACGGTGCGCCTGAGCAAGCGTGAGCAGATCTCCTGCACGATCGACTCCGAGTACGGCGGCGGCGTGAAGGTCACCGGCACGCTGCGCTACACGATCACGCTGAAGCGGCTGTAGGCGGTGCTACGGTCGCTTGATGGCCGACGGTGATCGCGAAGCGCGACTCGAGCTCCTGCGGGCGGATGCGCGCTATCACCGCGAGCGCGCGCAGCTGTACCGGGCGCGCCTGACCGGACCGCGGCCGACGTCGCTGGGCCGGCTGCGCGAGCTCGACCAGGCCGCCCAGCAGGCCGAGGACCGCCTCGCGCACGCGCTGCGCGAGCCCACGGTCTAGAGGAACTGGCGCCCGCCGTCGACGACGAAGGTCTGGCCGCTGATCATCGCGGCGGCGTCGGAGGCCAGGAAGACAGCGGTGCCGACGATGTCCTCGGGCCGCAGCGCCCGCTGGATCGACCCGCGGGCCACGCCGTAGGTCTCGGCGTCCTCGATCAGCTCGAGGCTCGCATCGGTCAGCGTGAAGCCCGGGGCGATCGCGTTGACGCGCACCCCGTCGGTGCCCAGCTCCCGGGCCAGCACGCGGGTCAGCGCCAGCACGCCACCCTTGCTGGCCACGTAGTGCGCCCACAGCGGCGACCCGCTGAGCACGGTGGCCGAGGCGATGTTGACGATCGCGCCGCCGCCGGCCCGCAGCGCCGCCGCGCAGGCGCGGGCGCACAGCCACGGCCCGCGCAGGTTGACCGCCATCACGCGCTCCCAGTCCTCCAGGGCGATCTCGTCGAAGGGCGCGCGCTCCAGGCCGGCGTACACCGCGGCGTTGTTGACCAGCGCCCCGATGCCGCCGAACGCGTCCATCGCCGTGGCGGCCATCGCCCGCGTCGACGCCTCGTCGGAGACGTCCACGGCGACCGCGACCGCGCCGTCGACCAGCGCGGCGGTGGCCTCGGCCGCGTCCCGATCGAGGTCGGCGGCCACGACCGACCAGCCCGCCGCCCCGAACCCGAGCGCGAACGCCCGGCCCAGGCCGCCGCCCGCGCCGGTGATGACGACCGCGGTCAAGCGCCCACGAGCTGGTCGATGGCCAGCACGCGCGACGCCTCGGCCAGCTCCGACCGGGCGATCTCCCGGGCCAGCGGGGTGAACAGCCACACGTCGATCATCGGCGTCACCCGCGACACGTAGACGTCCGGGGTCTCGCGGAACCACTCCGCGCTGATGGCGATCCCGGGGATCGACCAGCGCCACAGGGCGTCGGCGTCCTTGACCAGCGAGTCGTTCAGCGACAGCGCCTGCTTGCGCGTGTCGTGCCCGTCGATGATCTCGGCCACCTCGTCGCGCACGGCCGGATCCCAGCCCAGCTCGTCGAGGATCTCCCGGGCCAGCCGGGCGCCCTCCTTCTCGTGCGCGATGCGGATGTCGGACACCATCGCGTCGCGGTTGAAGCCGTCGCGGAAGATCGCCTCCTGGTCGACGACCGCCCAGCCGTTGTCGTGCAGCAGCGTCGCCGCCAGCACGACGTCGGCGTCGGCCTGCGGATGCGCGGCCAGCAGCCGCCGCGCGTAGTCGACGGCCATCGGCACGTGGATGTCGTTCTTGCGCGCGCGCAGGTACGGGCGCGCGGCCGCCCACAGCTCCTCCATCAGTCGAGGATCGTGACAGTTCCGTTGCTGCCGTCCACGCGCACCCGCTGTCCGCTGCGGATCGTCGTGGTGGCCGAGCCGGTGCCGGTGACCGCGGGCAGGCCGTACTCGCGGCAGACGATCGCCGCGTGGCTCATCATGCCGCCGATGTCGGTGACGGTCGCGGCGATGCGCCCGAACACCGGCCCCCAGCTCGGCGCGGTGATGCGGGCCACCAGCACGTCGCCCTGCTGCACGTCGGCCAGGTCGTCCGCGCCCTCGATCACCCGCGCGATCCCCTCGACCACGCCGGGCGAGGCGGCCATCCCGCCCAGGTGCTCGGTCTGCGCGTCGGCCGACAGCCAGCCCGACACGGCCTCGGTGGTGATGCCGTAGAGCATGATCGTGAACGGCTCGGTGATCACCGCCGGCGGCTCGTTCATGGCCGGGACCGGCGCCTTGCGCTCCAGCGCGGCGATGATCCGCTTGCGCCGGGCGATCTCGGCCGGCCAGTGGTACGGGCCCATCGGCTCGACCCCGATCGCCCAGGCCTGCGCGTAGTCGAAGATCACCTGGTGCAGCTCGTCGCGGCGCACGTAGAAGATGTCGTTGGCCTCGCCCCAGAAGCCGGCGTCGGCCAGGACCCCGCCGAGCTCGCGGATCTTGCGCCAGAAGGCCGACAGCGCCCGGTGCTCGATGTAGAAGTTGTGGTCCTCGACGTAGGGGAACACCAGCCGCGACAGGCCGAGCTTCTCGTCGAACACGGCGCGGGCCTCGTCGTCGGGCAGCAGGTCGCGGTACTCCGCGGTGATGCGGTCGCGCTCGGCCCGGATCGACTCCGACGGACGGTCGATCGTCTCCCCCGCCCGCAACCGGCGCACGTAGTCGCGCACGTAGCCGTAGGGGATCTCCAGGTGGTCGGACCACACGCGGTCGTCGGAGTACATGCCGCCGCCGGAGGAGAACTCGAACCACGGGTCCTTCGCCGCCTCCCAGGCCGCGAGCCATTCGCGCGAGTCGACATCCTCCAGCGGCCGGTCGACGTCGACGTCGAGCGCGACCGCCAGCTTGGCCAGCGCCTTGAGCTCGTCGTCGGGACGGAACAGCAGGACGTCGATGCCCTGCACCATCTTGGCGATGCCCAGGTCGGCCACGCCGGGCAGCGCCTCCTTGCAGAACGAGAAGAAGTCCAGGTAGGCGACGTAGCCCAGGTTGAGGAACTCGAAGTGGTACTGGAAGGCCTCGTAGCAGAGCTCGATCGCCCGGTCGTAGCTGACGATCAGGTCGTGGCTGCTGCCGATGCCGCGACCGCTGGTCACCCACTCCAGCGGCACCATCTCCGGCAGCGGCTCGAACTCCAGCGCGTTGAGGTCGGCGATCACGCGCTCGACCTTCGTGCGCCAGTTCTCCAGCAGCGTCGGCCAGTTGGCGAAGTAGTGGCCGGCCCGCTCCATGAACTGCGGGACGCGCGCGGGGATCTCCTCCTCGGGGACCGCGACCGGGCTCATGTAGACGTAGCCGTTGTGGACGCGGTAGTCGATCCCGTTGGCCGGCGGGATGCGCAGGTGGCGCGTGTTGTACTGGCCCAGGACCTTGATCGCCACCTCGACGGTGATCGTGTCGAACGGCTTGAAGACCGTCGGCCAGTGCTGCAGGTCGGCGAACCAGAAGCGCGACTCCTCGAACTCGCGGCGGTCCTCGCGGAAGCGCACGTAGTACGGGTACAGCTCCTCCCAGCCCTCGGCCCCCTCCGGCGCGGGGTCCTCGTAGGGGCTGATGAACCGGTTGACCTCAGTGGCGGACATCGGCTTGGCTCCTCGCGGCCAGAGGGTTGATGAGGGTGTTGGCCATCGACGTCAGGCCGGTGGCGTAGAGGCTCGTGGTCGGCGGCTTGGGCCGGTTGGACCAGACCGTCTCGGGACGGCTCTGGAGCAGGACCACCTCGCCGTCGCACAGCGCCCACTCGACGTCCTGGGGACAGCCGTAGTGGCGCTCGGCGCGCTTGGCCAGCTCGGCCACGGCGCGCACCTGGTCGGGCGGCAGCGCCGGGCGCGCGGCGCGCTCGGCCTCCACGGCGCGCTCGACCACGCGGCGGCCCGCGGGGTCGGCCACGAGCTCGATCTGCTTGGCCCCGATCGTCTGGTCCAGCAGCTCGAGCAGGACCTTGTCGACCACGAGGTGGTCGGGCGTGACCGTGCCGCTGACGATCGTCTCCCCCAGCCCGTAGCTGGCGTCGATGACGATCTTCGTGCGGTCGCCGGTGGCCGGGTGCAGCGTCATGGCCACGCCCGCGGCGTCGGCGTCGACCATCCGCTGCACGACGACCGCGATGGCCAGCGCCTCCTCGTCGACGGCGTGATCGGCCCGGTAGGCCAGCGACCGGGCCGAGTACAGGCTGGCCCAGCAGCGGCGCACGTGGGCCACGACGGCGTCGGCCCCGACGATCCACAGGTAGGTGTCCTGCTGACCGGCGAACGAGGTGTCGGCCGCGTCCTCGGCCGTGGCGCTGGACCGCACCGCCACGGGCACGTCGTCGCCCAGCGCCGCGTAGCCCGCGCGGATGGCCGCGTCGACCGCAGGCGGCAGCGGCGCGCCCTCGATCAGCGCACGGATGCGCGCGGCGGTGGCCTCCAGGCCGGCCGCGTCGGCGGTGTCCAGCGCCCCCAGCTGCGCGGCGACCGCGCCGCGGACCTCGGCACGACCGGCCTCGAACGCGGCGGTGGTGATCACGAAGCCGGGCGGCACCGGCAGCCCGGCCGCGGTCAGCGCCGCCAGGCTGGCCGCCTTGCCGCCCACGGCGCGCACGTCGTCGGGGCAGCGCTCGAACGGCAGCGCCAGCGGCGTCGCCTCGTCCCAGCGCACCAGCACGTGCGCCGGGCCGCGGAACGTGGCGTTGGCCGTGTAGTCGAACGGCTGGCCGTCGACCAGGCGCACGTCGGGGCCGAGCCGCCGGGTCAGCTCCTCGAGCACGACCTTGGCCTCCAGACGAGCCAGCGGCGCGCCCAGGCAGAAGTGGATGCCCAGGCCGAACGACAGGTGCCGGCTGGCGTTGTCGCGGTCCAGGTCGACGCGGTCGGGCTCGGGAAAGACGCGCTCGTCGTGGTTGGCCGAGCCGAGCAGCAGCAGCAGGTTCGTCTCCGCGGGCAGCTCGACGCCGCCGACCACGGCCGGACGCTTCGTGCGCCGCTTCCAGGCGAACACGGGCGCGCTGATGCGCAGCATCTCCTCCACCGCCGCCGGGATCCGCTCGGGCTCGGCGCAGATCGCCTCCCACGCGTCGTGCTGGGTCAGCAGCTCCTTGAAGCCGTTGGACAACAGCGCGGTGGTCGTCTCGTGGCCGGCGGTCAGCTGCCCGTAGACCATCGCGGCGATCTCGTCGATCTCGATCTGGTCCTCGCCGGCCGCGTAGATGCGGGCCAGGTCGCCGGGCAGGTCGTCGCGCGGCTCGGTCAGCCGGGCCCGCACCAGCGCCCGGCAGTAGTCCCAGTAGCGCACCAGGTTGGCCGCGTGGTGGGCCTGCTCCTCCACCGAGGCCGCCCCGAAGTTCATGTAGACCCGGCTCTGGGCCCACTCCTTGACGTTGGCCACGTCCTCGTCGGGCACGCCGAGCAGGCGGAAGATGACCAGCGCGGGCAGCTCGTAGGCCAGCTCGCCGACCAGGTCGGCCTCACCCCGGTCGGCGAACCGGTCGATCATCGCGGTGGTGATGTCGCGGATCTGCGGCTCCAGCTCGGCGATGCGGCGCGGCGTGAACGCCTTCTTGATGAAGCCGCGCAGGCGCGTGTGGTCCGGGGGCTGCTTGCCCGACAGGCCGCTGACCACGGAGAAGCCGCCGTCGTCCAGGATCCGCTGCACGGTGTCCGGGCGGGGCTGGAACGGCGCCTGCGTGTTCTCCGACGAGTACGTCGCCGGGTCGCGGAAGATGTCGCGGATGTCGTCGTAGCGCGTGACGACCCAGTAGTCGATCTCGGGGCTGTAGAAGATCGGCGTCTGCGCCCGCGCACGGGCGTAGAAGTCGAACGGGTCCGTCAGGTCGAACGGCTCGAAGTCACGGGCCAGCGCGGCGTGCGGGCAGGCCGGCGGCGGAACGGTGGCAGACACCAACTCCTCCTCTCTCTCGCCGGCGACGCTACCGCCGCCCGGCGAACGCGCGAAGCGGATCGTTCGCCACCGGCGAACGCGCTGCGCGTAGGCTTGCCGTCGTGGCCCAGACGGATTCGCTGCGCTCGGTCTCGATCGCCATGTCGATCCTCGAGTGCTTCACGGTCTCGCCCGAGCTGGGCCCGTCGGCGGTGGCCCGCGAGGTGGGGATCGCCAAGTCGACGGCGTCGCGGATGCTCGCCGTGATGGCCGGCCGCGGGCTGCTCGAGCGGCGTGAGGGCGGTCGCTACCGGCTGGGGCTGCGCATGTTCGAGTACGGGCAGCTGGCGCTGAACCGGCTCAACGTGTTCGAGGCGTCGGTCCCGGTCCTGGCCGAGCTGCGCGACCGCGTGCGCGACATGGTCCAGCTCGGCGTGCCGATCGGCGCCGAGATCCTGTTCCTCGACCGCTTCGAGGCCGAGTCGCTCGACCACCGCTTCCACGGGCCGAAGTGGCGCCGGGTGCCCAACCACTCGTCGTCGTCGGGCCGGGTGATCGCCGCCTTCAACCCGGCGGTGGAGCGCGCGATGTTCGACGCCGGGCTGGTCCGGCGCACGCGCCACACGATCGTCGACCCGCGCAAGCTGCTCGAGGTCCTCGGCGAGATCCGGGCGCGCGGTTGGGCCTCGACCGACGAGGAGCTCGAGGAGGGCTTCACGTCGGTGGCCGCGCCGGTGCTGCTGCGCGACGACAGCGGCGTACGCGCGGTCGCGGCGGTCTCGGTGGTCGGTCCCAGCGCCCGCCTGCGCCGGCACGGCGGCGTCAGCACGATCGCCGGCCACGCCGTGCGCGCGGCCGACGAGATCGGCCGGCGGCTCTCAGCCGCCGCGTAGCTCGCGGCGCAGGATCTTGCCGCTGGTCGTCTTGGGCAGCTCGGCCCGCACCTCGATCGCCCGCGGCACCTTGTAGGCGGCCAGGCGCGCGCGGCAGTGGGCGATCAGCGCGTCGGCGGAGACCTCGTGCCCGTCGCGCAGCGCGACGAACGCGGCGACCGTCTCGCCTCGATAGGCGTCGGGCATCCCCACCACCGCCGCCTCGCGCACGGCCGGATGCGCGTACAGGACGTCCTCGACCTCGCGCGGCCAGACCTTGTAGCCCGACGCGACGATCACGTCCTTCTTGCGGTCGACGAGATAGGTCCAGCCGTCGGGATCACGGAAGGCGATGTCGCCCGTGCGCAGCCACCCGTCGGGATCGCGCAGCGCGGCCGACTCGACCGGCTGGTTCCAGTACCCGGCCACCATCGACGGGCCGCGCACCAGCAGCTCGCCGGGCGTGCCGTCGGGCTGGTCGGCGCCGTCGTCGCCGACGATGCGCATCTCGGTCTGGAAGATCGGGCGGCCGATCGACAGCGTGCCGGACGTCGGATCCACCGGCGGGCGCACGCCCACGGGCACGCCGTGGCTGATGCACGTCGTCTCGGTCATGCCGTAGCCGGGCACCAGCGGCGCGCCGAAGCGGGCGGCGAACTCGTCGACCACCGCGGGCGGGATCGGCGCGCCGCCGCACAGCCAGCGACGCATCGACGACGTGTCAGCTGCGCGCGGCGTCGCCAGCAGCGCGATGAACGCCGTCGTGGCGCCGACCGTCCAGGTGCAGCGGTGGCGCTCGATCAGCTCCAGCGCGAGCGCCGGCTCGAAGCGGAAGGGCAGAACCATGGTCGCGGCGGTCGACAGCCAGGCGCTGATGCCCGCGGTCAGGCCGGTGGCGTGGAAGAACGGCGCGAACGCGAGCAGCACCTCGTCGTCGCCGGCGATCTGGAAGTAACGCGTGTAGGCCTCGCCCGCGAAGGCCAGGTTGGCGTGGGTGATCAGCGCGCCCTTGGGCCGGCCGGTGGTGCCCGACGTGTAGGCGAGCATGGCCAGGTCGCCCGGTCGCGGCGTGAACGGGTCGGCGACCGGTACGCCGTCGAGCGCGTCGATGTCGTCCTCGCGCAGCAGCAGGCGCGCGCCGCTGTCCTGGAGCACCAGGCCGATCTCGCGCTCGGTGTACATCGGGTTGACGCCGACCCCGACCGCGCCGAGCTTCCACAGCGCCAGGCAGGCCAGCGGATAGGCGGGCACGTTCTGGGTCTGCAACGCGACGCGATCGCCCGGGCCCACGCCGTGGGCCCGCAGCGCCCCGGCCAGCGCGTCGCTGCGGCGATCGACCTGTGCGAACGTCGAGACCGTCTCGCGGTAGCGCAGCGCGTCGCGCGAGCCCGCCCGGGCGACCGCCGCGCGCAGCATCGAGACCATGTCGCCGTGCGCCGGCCGCAGGCTCTCCCCCATCGGGGCGGCAGCCTACTTCGCGTAGATCGCCCGCACCCACACGCCGACGAGCACGTCGAGCACGTCGGCCTCGTCGACCGCCGGGGACTGGCGGGCGAACGTCGTGTGCAGCACGCGCTCGTTCATCCACAGCAGGCTGGTGGCCAGATCCCGCGCGGGCAGGCCGGGCGGGGCCGCGCCGCGCTCGCGCTCGACCTCGATCAGGACGGTGGCCTCGGCCACCCACTGCTCCATCGCCTGGCCCCACAGCGCGCGCACCTCGGCGCTGGACGCCCACGCGTCCGCGCCGGCCAGCGTCACCGCGCGATGCGTGCGGAACGCGTCGTAGAACGCGCGCAGCGCCTCCCGGACCCCGGTGGCGGGATCCGCGCGGACCGCGTCGAGCGTGTCGCCCCGGGCCGCCTGCGCCTCGCTGATGATGCGCTCGAACAGCGACAGCAGGACCGCTTCCTTGGAGCCGAAGTAGAAGTAGAAGGCCGAGCGCGAGAGACCGGCGCCGCGGGCGATGTCGTCGACGGAGATGTCGTGCAGCGACCGCGTCTCCAGCAGCTCCTCGAAGGCGGCGAGGATCACCTGCTCGCGCTCGTCGCCGCGCATCTTCGGCGCGCGGCGGCCACGGGACGGTCGGATCGCCGGGGTGGACATGCGTCACACATCCTAGCGATTTCGACCATGTGTCGACAAGTTCGACGGTGTGTCGATATCATGCCGTCCATGGCCGCCACCGTCGAACGCGACACCGAACACGTCGACGTGCTGATCGTGGGTGCTGGGCTCTCGGGCATCGGCGCCGCCCACCATCTGCACGAGCGCCGCTCCGGCGACAGCTACGCGGTGCTCGAGGCGCGCGCGGACCTCGGCGGCACCTGGGACCTGTTCCGCTACCCGGGCGTCCGCTCGGACTCCGACATGTACACGCTGGGCTACCGGTTCAAGCCCTGGACCGATCCGAAGGCGATCGCCGACGGCCAGTCCATCCTCGAGTACGTGCGCGAGACCGCCCGCGAGGCGGGCATCGACCGCCACATCCGCTTCAACCACACGGTCGTCGGCGCCGAGTGGTCCACCGCCGACGCGCGCTGGACCGTGACCGCGCAGCGCACCGACACCGGCGAGACCGTCCGCTTCACCTGCGGCTTCCTCTACGGCTGCACCGGCTACTACCGCTACGACGAGGGCTTCACCCCCGAGTTCGCCGGCCGCGAGCGCTTCCAGGGCCAGATCGTCCACCCCCAGCACTGGCCCGAGGACCTCGACTACGCCGGCCAGCGCGTCGTGGTCATCGGCAGCGGCGCGACCGCGGTCACGCTCGTCCCCGCGATGGCCGAGCAGGCCGCGCACGTGACGATGCTGCAGCGCTCCCCCACCTACATCGTCAGCCTGCCGGCGGAGGACCCCGTCGCCCGCGTCGCGCGCAAGTACCTGCCCGCCCGCCTGGTCCATCCGCTGCTGCGCTGGAAGAGCGTCGCCATCACCAGCGCCAGCTACAGGCTGTCGCGCCGGTTCCCGAAGCAGATGAGCGCCGTGTTCCGCCGCGGCGTCGAGCGCCAGGTGCCCGAGGGCTACGCGGTCGACACGCACTTCAAGCCGAAGTACAACCCGTGGGAGCAGCGCCTGTGCGTCGTGCCGGGCGGCGACCTGTTCCGCGCGATCCGCCACGGCGACGCCACGATCGTCACCGACACGATCGACACGTTCACCGAGCGCGGCATCCGGCTGTCGTCGGGCGAGGAGCTCGAGGCCGACGTGATCGTCACGGCGACCGGCCTGAACCTGCTGGCCTTCGGCGGCATGGACCTGGTCGTGGACGGTGAGCCCGTGCACCTGCCCGACACGATGGCCTACAAGTCGCTGATGCTCAGCGACGTGCCGAACTTCGCCTACGCGCTGGGCTACACGAACCTGTCCTGGACGCTGAAGGCGGACCTGACCGCCGAGTACATCTGCCGCCTGCTCACCCACATGGAGCGCACCGGCGCCGCGATCGCCGTGCCCGCCCGGACGGACGACGTGCAGGAGGAGCCGTTCCTCGACTTCCAGGCCAACTACGTCCTGCGCGCGATCGCGGACTTCCCCAAGCAGGGTTCGGCCGCGCCGTGGAAGGTTCACATGGACTACGCGCGCGACCTGTGGATGCTGCGCCGCGGCTCGGTCACCGACGGCATGCGCTTCGCGGGCACCCGCACGCGCACCCGTCCGCGCGTCAGCGCCTAGGGCACTAGATCTCCGCCTCGCGCACGATGTCGACGGTCGCCTCGTGCGGCGCCTGGTCGAAGTCGGCGTCGAGGATGTTGTCGCCGAGCAGCACGAACTCCTGGAAGATGCGCAGCGTGGCGGGCCGGCCCGCCGGCACGTCGAAGGCGAGCATGCGCAGCGTGTAGCGGTCGTCGTTGGGCTGGTCGCGGTCGAGGATCGTGCTGCGCTCCTTCTGGCCGTCGACGGTGAACTCGCTCGCGGGCAGCCCGTACGGGACGTAGCGCACCGAGCCCGGGCGGCCCGGCCGCTTCCACTCCGGCGGCGTCGGCCCCACGCCGGTCGCGATGTCCACCACGGCCCACTCGTGCCCCGGCTCGGCCCAGCCCAGGCCGGCGACGTAGGGCAGGCGGACCGCCGTGTTGACGTGGCAGTCGACCGGAACCTTCGTCAGCCCCTGTAGGTCCATCCGGCCCACCGGCGTGCAGGTCTGCCGGGCGCGCGGCTGCAGGTCCGCCAGCGCCGTGGCCTGCGTCGCGCGCACCTTGCCGCTGGGGAACTCGACCTGCTGCGTGAGGCCGTCGTAGGCGACCTCGAGGCGCAGGTTCTCGGCGTCTCCCTTGACCGCCACGTACTGGCGCGCGTTGCCCGCCTCCTGGATGCCCCGGCCGTCGAGCACGACGTTGTACGGGGAGCCGACGCGGTAGCGCCGGCCGTCGGCCACGAGCGAGATGGCGATCGGCTTGACGTGCCCGACCAGCGGGATGGTCACTGCCGCGTTGCCGCCCGAGCGCTGGTCGAAGTCCCACGAGACGCCGACGTAGCGCCCGCCGTCGACGCTCGTCGGCTGCCCACCGACGTCCTCCTCGGGCGCATCGTCCATGGGCTTGCCGACCGTCACGGCCAGCGTGCCGCTGGGCACCTCGACCGTGGCGGTCGTGCCGGTGATGTCGTCGTTGGAGGTGATCAGGTCTCCCGGCTGGGACTGATCCCCGCACCCGGCGAGGAGGACCGCGGCGGTGAGCGCAATCGGCAGACACAGGCGTCTCATCTGCCGCTGGTCGTTCCCCGGCCCGCAATCCGGGAAACTGGCGCCCGCCTGGGGCATCGCGCTCGCCTTCCTGGCCGCCACGGTCGCCGCCGTCGCCGCCGACCTGCTCGCGAGCCGGATGATCCGGTCTGCGAGCCTGTAGCCCCATGGACCTCGGCACGATCGGCATCTGGACCAGCTATCGCCCCTTCGGGCGCGAGAACGTCGGCGAGGCGGCCAAGCTGGCCGAGCAGCTGGGCTACAGCGCCTGGTGGGTCGGTGGCTCGCCCCACGTGCCCGACATCCGGCCGATCCTCGAGGCGACGTCGACGCTGGTGGCGGCCACCGGGATCCTCAACGTGTGGATCAACGATCCGGCCGAGACGGCCGCGGCGGACGCGGCGCTGCGGGCCGAGTTCCCCGACCGGTTCATGCTGGGCATCGGCATCGGCCATCCGGAGGCGACCAGCGACTACACGCGGCCGCTGACCACGATGCGCACGTTCTTCGACGGCCTCGACGCGTCCGACACGCCGCCGCCCGTGGCCGAGCGCTGCATCGCCGCGCTGGGCCCGAAGATGCTCGATCTGGCCGGCCAGCGCGCGGCGGGCACGCACCCGTACTTCGTCCCGGTGCAGCACACCAAGGTCGCGCGCGACCGCCTCGGCCCGGGCAAGCTGGTGGCGCCCGAGGTGGCCTGCGTGGTCGACACCAACCCGGTGCGGGCCAAGGCCGTGGCGCGCAAGTACGCCGAGCTGTACCTGGGGCTGCGCAACTACACGTCCACCCTGCTGGACCTCGGCTTCACCGAGGCCGACATCGCCGACGGCGGCTCGGACCGGCTGATCGACGCGGTCATTCCCCAGGGCAGCGCGGGCCACATCGCCGAAGTGGTGCACGCCCACCTGGACGCGGGCGCCGACCACGTGTGCGTGCAGCCGCTGGGCGAGCAGGGGATCCCGCGCGCGTCGTGGTCGGCGCTGGCCGACGCGCTGCTGCGCTAAGCCGCGACGCTGAGCTCGTGGGCCGGGTCCAGCGCCTCCTTGAGGTGGCGCTCGCCGTGTCCGGTCAGCAGCCAGCCCGCCGGGGTCCGCTCGAGCATGTGCTCGCGGGACAGCTGGCTCAGCGCGCTGGAGACCGGCGGCCGTGACGCAGCGGTCAGCGCGGCGATCGACTCGTGGGTGAGCCGCACCGGCAGCAACATGCCGCCGGCCGTCATCGACCCCCAGCGCTCCGACAGGCCCCAGAAGGCCAGCAGCAGGCGCTCGTCCAGGCGCGGGACGCGGGCGATGGCCACCTGCAGGCTCACGCGCCCGGTCAGGGAGCTCGAGCGCCAGGCCAGCTGGCGCAGCACCGACGGCCAGCGGGCCGCCGCGGCGATCACGCGATCGTCCAGCCGGGCCATGATCACCTCGGACACCGCGGTCCAGGTGACGTCCACCGCCACCGGGGAGGGCAGATCCTCCGTCGGCCACGACTGCATGATGTCGCCGGGCCCGAACAGCTGCGCGGTCGCCCGCTCGCCGATCGTCACCGTGCGCAGCATGAAGCCCCGGACGACGAGCACGCCGTAGGCGTTGCCCTCGCCGTACCCGGCCTCCGGCTCCTCCCACCGGCCGCAGGGCACGCGCACGGCGCCCGCGACCACCGTCCGGCGGGCCAGCTCCCGCTGTTCGTCACTCAGGCCCGCCCCGAGCTGTGGATCCACTTCGACCAACGCAACACACCGCATCCCGCCGCCCCTTCCTCGCCCCGCCGTCCTTGGCGCCTTGTCAAACTGAGTTCGTAGCGAATAGCACGAACGCGCAGATCAGCGCGCTGTCATCCTCCTGACAAGCCGCTCGGCGCAGCCGCCCGCTCGACGGGGTGCGATCCGCCGACTACCCTCGGTTCCATGGCCATCGCACCGACGACGCAGGTGTACCGGGCCGAGCCATTCCCCGACCTCGGCGACGAGCTGATGTATCCGCGGCTGTCGGACACGAAGCTCGCGTGGCTGGCCAAGCAGGGGCACCGCAAGTCGTTCGCGCCCGACGACGTCCTCTACGAGCACGCCGTGCGCGACGCGCCGTTCTACGTGATCGAGCGCGGCCTGGTCGAGTTCGTCGAACGCAAGCCGGGCAAGGACGTCCACGTCGCCCAGGCCGACAGCCGCACCTTCGTCGGCGACATCGCCGCGTTCACCGGCGAGCCGTCGATCAGCGCCTGCGTGGCCGTCGAGCCGACCGACGTGATCGCCTTCAGCCGCCCGCAGCTGCGCGACATGGTCGCCCGCTGGCCGGAGTTCGGCGAGCACGTCTTCGCCACGCTGCTGGCCCGGCGCGCCTGGCACATCGAGTCCGGCCACGGCGTCATGCGCCTGATCGCCGGGCGCGACTCGCGGCGCGCGTTCGACGTCCGCGACCTGCTCGAGCGCAACCTCCTCCCCGTCCGCTGGTACGACGCCGACACCGACGAGGAGAGCGCCCAGATGCTGGAGTGGCTGGGCATCTCGCGCGAGGAGACGCCCGTCCTCGTCCACGCCACCAACGTGATGCGCAACCCGTCAGCGGCCCAGGTGGCCCGCAACCTGGGCCTGCGGGCCGAGGTCGACGGCCAGCGCTTCGACCTCGTCGTGCTGGGCGCCGGGCCGGCCGGGCTGGCCGCCGCGGTGTACGGCGGATCGGAGGGCCTGAGCACGCTGGTCGCCGAGGCCTGGGCCCCGGGCGGCCAGGCGGGCACGAGCACGCGCATCGAGAACTACCTCGGGTTCCCCAGCGGCGTCTCGGGCGCCGAGCTGACCCAGAAGGCGACGCTCCAGGCGCGGCGCTTCGACGCGGTCCTGTCCAGCTTCCACCGCGCGACCGAGCTGGCCACCGGCCCGGAGGGGCTCGTCCGCGTAGACCTCGACGACGGCCAGCACGTGCTCGGCCGCTGCGTCGTGATGGCCACGGGCGCCCGCTGGCGCGAGCTGCAGGCCGAGGGCGTCGAGCGCTACCGCGGCGCCGGCGTCTACCACGCGGCGATGCCCAGCGACGCCGAGCGCTGCCGCGGCGAGGACGTGATCGTGGTGGGCGGCGGCAACTCCGCCGGCCAGGCGGCCGTGCACCTGTCCACGCGGGCCCGGTCGGTGCGCGTCGTCGTGCGCGGCACGTCGTTGAAGTCGACGATGTCGCAGTACCTCGTCGATCGCCTCGAGCGCTCCAAGACGATCGAGATCCTGACCGAGACCGAGGTCGCGGCGGTCCGTGGCACCGCGGTGGTCGAGTCGGCCACGCTGACCGACAACCGCGACGGCAGCCAGACCGACGTCGACGTCTCGGCGGTGTTCGTGATGATCGGCGCCGATCCGTGCACCGAGGCGGCCCAGGGCATGCTCGCCCTCGATCCGGCCGGGTACGTGATCTGCGGCAACGGCGCCGCCGACTGCGCCGGCCATCTGACCTGGCCGCTGCGCGACCGCGAGCCGCACCTGCTGGAGACGGTCCGCCCGGGCGTCTTCGCCGCCGGCGACGTGCGGGCCGGCGCGGCCAACCGCGTCGCGGGCGCGGTGGGCGACGGCGCCATGGTCGTGCGCTTCGCGCACAGCGTGCTCGACGCCTGATTCTTTAACCCCCAATTACCGATCGGTTGGGTAGGGTTGACGCGAACCCATGACCGACCGCTCGTATCTCGTCTGCGCGACGCCGCGCAGCGGCAGCACGCTGCTGTGCCACCTGCTCGACCAGATCGGGCTGGCCGGCCACCCCGAGGAGTACTTCGAGGCGCTGCGCCACTCCGGGCGCCCGCGCCGGCCGCACGAGTACTTCGACCCCGGCCGCCACGCGAACATCATCGAGCGCCTGGCCTTTCGCGAGATGCCCGACGGGCGCGAGCCGACGCCGCACGAGCTGTGGGCACCGGAGACCTACGACCGCTACCTGGCCTGGGCGCTGGCGCAGGGCACGACGCCCAACGGCGTGTTCGGGGCCAAGCTCATGTGGGGCTACCTGGGTGACTTCGCCACGCTGCTGCGCGGGATCCCGGGCAACGCCGGCCTGACGATCCCCGAGCTGCTGAGCCGCTCGTTCCCGGACCTGCGCTACGTCCAGATCACCCGTGACGACAAGGTCCGCCAGGCCGTGTCGCTGTGGAAGGCGGTGCAGACGCAGGCCTGGCGCCGGGACGCCGGAGCGGACGGCGAGCCACCTGCCGAGCTTCTGTACTCCTTCCGCGCGATCAACTTCCTCGTGCGCCAGCTGACCGCCCACGACGCGTCGTGGGACGCCTACTTCCTCGGCCTGGGCCAGACACCGCTGAAGGTCACCTACGAGCAGCTGGCCGAGGCGTTCGACCCGACGATCCGCCGGGTCCTGGCGCACCTCGACGTCGATCCCGGGGAGACGCTGTCGATCAGCGCGCCCCGCCTGTCGGTGCAGGCCGACGAGCTCTCCGAGGAGTGGGTGGAGCGCTTCAACGGCGAGCTGTCGGCGCTGGAGATCGCCGAGCGATGAGTTCGGGCCGCGCCCGCGGTCTGTAGGCGCATGAGCGATCTCACGCAGGCCCCCACGACGCTGTCGAACATCGGCGTCGTCATGTTCACCGTCTCCGACGTCGACGCGGCGATCGGCTTCTACGTGGAGAAGCTCGGCTTCGAGCTGCGCGGCGACACGGCGTTCGGCCCCAACGGCGAGTACCGCTGGGTCGAGGTGGCGCCGCCGGGGTCGGTCGCCCGCCTGTCGCTGAACCCCCCGATGAACGGGGCCACCCCGGGCGGTGGCGGCATCGGCGTCGAGTCCGGCGACGTGCGCGCCGAGTACGAGCGCCTGAAGGCGCTGGGCGTGGCCGGCGACCCGCCGTTCGAGATGCCCAACACCCCGCTGATGTTCATGTTCCCGGACCCCGACGGCAACTACATCACCGTCGTGGACCCGCCGCCGGCGGCCTGACGACCTAGCTCGGCGCGCCGGTGTAGAAGGCGGTGGTCCGGGTCCCCGCGGCCTGGGCCTCCGCTTCGGTCGCCGCGCCCGCGGCGGCGCTGGCCCGGGCCCAGGCCTCGCTGGCCAGCGTCATGAACCGCCGCCCCTCGTCGGAGCCGCTCCACTCCATGAAGGCGGCCGGGTCGACGGGCTCGCCGCCGCCGGCCAGGTGGAGGCCCAGGCCCAGCAAGCCGAGGTCCCACCCGACGCCGACCGCCCCCGGGCCGAACTGGGCCCAGCGCTCGTCGTCGACGTGCGCGATGTGGTCCAGCGTGAAGCGCGTGCCGCCGTCGGGCTCGGGCGCCAGGCGCAGCTCGATCCAGCTGACCTCGTCGCCGTACTCCCACGTCGCGTCGAACCCGGTCGGCGGGTCGCAGCGCTGGACCGTGCCGCCGGCGTTGCCCTCCAGCTGGTAGCGCCCACCGACCTGCAGGTCACCCGACACGGGCAGGAACCAGCGCGGGATGCGCTCCGGGTTCGTGCACGCGTCCCACAGGTCCTCCAGCGTCGTGTCGTACACCCGGCTGATCGTCACCACGCGGGCCTCGCCCGCCTCCAGCGTGCGCCCGCCGACCGTGCGGCGGCTGCTGATGATCTGCTGGTCGACGTCGATCAAGGTGACTCCCCGTCCATGCGGCGTTGGCGTTTTCCGCGCGCGACCTCGGTGGCCAGCGCGTCGAGGTGCGGCGTCCAGAACGCGCGGAAGCGCCCCAGCCAGGCGTCGACGTCGCGCAGCGGCGCGGCGTCGACGGCGTACAGCCGGCGGGCCCCCTGCGGGCGAACCGTCGCGAACCCGGACTCGCGCAGCACCCGCAGGTGCTGGGAGACGGCAGGCTGGGTGATCCCGAACTCGGCGCGGACCGTCTCGGTCAGCTCGCCCGACGAGCGCTCGCCGTCGGCGAGCAGCTCGAGGAGGCGCCGGCGGACCGGATCGCCGAGGACGTCGAACGCGTGCACAGCGCCAATGTATCAGCGCTCACTTATATAAGCGCCGACCACATCTCGGTGCTCGCGCATCGTCTCCTCCCCGCCGCGACCGGGCTGGCGGCCGAAGCCGCAGTACATGGCCACGCCGAAGTCGGGCAGGAACTTCGACGCGGTGGCGTGGCGGCGGCGCAGGCCCGGGAGCCCGTCGATGGGCAGGACGATGCCCAGGAAGACGCGGGTGTCGGGCGCGTCGAGGTCGGCCAGCGGGGCGAAGAAGCGCTCGTCCTCGCTGCGCAGGTAGCGCGGGCCGGCCAGATGCAGCCAGTCGACCGGCCGGCCCGACTCGGCCACGGCGTGGTTGGCCATCCGCACGAGCACGCCCATGTCCTGCGGCTCGTACATCGGCCACTCCGGGAACGTGCCGTAACACAGGTGGTACCCGACGAGGACCTCCTCGGGGATCTGGCGGGTCAGCCGCGCGACCGGTCCGGCGAAGCGCTGCCAGGCGTCGCCCTCGGTCCAGGCCAGCACCCCTTCGATGTCCTGCGTCTCGTACGCGTTGTCCCACTGGATGGCCAGGTCCGCCGGCGGGATCGCCTGCACCAGCCGGGCCAGCTCGCGCCCGACGAGCTCCTCGAAGCCGGCCGCGGCCTTCGGGTAGTCGCGCCCGAAGTCGGCCTTGAACGCGTTCAGCGCGCTGGACGGGAACGGCAGGCCGACCTGGAAGCGCAGCCCGGCGGGGATGACGCCTTCGTCGCGCAGGCGCCGGAACACCGCGTAGGAGGCGATCGCGTCGTCGATGCGCGGCCACGACGCCCAGCGCAGCGCATCGACACCCTCGCGCACCGCGAAGATCGGCGTCTCGTAGGCGTGGCGGGGAATGCCCGTGGGCGACGCCGTCTCCTCGACGACCACGACGTCGGGATTCGGGCGGGCCAGGTGCTCGCGCTCGTAGCCCACCCACGCGGCCCGCGGTCCGGTCTCCCCGTCGGGCAGCGCGAACACCAGGTCGCCGAACTGCTCGGCGCCGTAGCGGAAGGCCGCCTCCGTCGAATCGGCGGGCAGGCTCCCGACCAACAGCAGTTCGCTGTTCACTCGTGCGCTCATAGGTTCCAAATCCCAGCATGGTCTGCCGTATCGCGCACGCCGCCCCGCTGGTTGGTTGGCCGCATGAACATCTCCCGCCGTCTCCTCGTGCCGCCGATCCTCCTCGCCGGCCTCGCCGTTCCCGCCGTCTCGCAGGCCACGACCTACTGCGCGCACTCCGCCGCGTTCAGCTGCCCGGCCGGGCAGGTGGACGTTGGAGCCAACCTGTCGATGGCCTTCAGCGACCCCGACGACGGCACCGCCGACACGCTGAACATCCACGCCGGCAGCTACCAGGTGATGGCCGGCGGCCTGACCCGGGTCACCGCCGACCCGCTGACCGTGGTCGGCGACGGGCAGGCCACCACCCAGATCTCCGGCCTGCCCGGCGTGGGCACGGTGATGAGCGGCAGCCGGCTGAACGTCTCCGGCCTGACCTTCCACCTGCCGGGCATCGGCGCCCAGAGCACGGCGGTCTCCAACACGGGGTCCGCCCCCGGGGTGATCCAGGACATCACCGTCGACGGGGGCACGGACGTCTCCGTCGGGGTCCACGCGACGGGACCGGTGACGATCCGTCGGCTGACCGCCACGCTCACCGGCAACCCGGCCATCGGCGTCGAGGCCGGCGCCGTCGGCGGCGTGGCCCCCACCGTGACGGACTCGACCCTGTCGACGCCGACCGGTTGGGGCGTGACCAAGACGGGGACGGGCGGAACGCTGACCATCCGGCGCGTGTCGGGCGCCGGGCGATCGCTGCTGCAGACGCTGCGGGGCGGGGCGGTCATCAGCGACTCCAGCTGGGAGACCTACGCCGGCGGGTTCGGCGCCCTCGACGCGCGCTGCCAGCCCGGCAACACCACGACCGTCGAGCTCGACCACGTCACGTTCAGCGCGTCCAGCGGCGGCACCACGACCGGCATCTACGCCGAGTGCGACGAGACGGGCGGCAGCACCACGGTGACCGCGCGCAACTCGATCTTCTCGGTCCTCAGCCGTCCGTTCCGCCGGATCGGCGTGGCCGGCGCCAACGCCAGCATCACCGTCGACAGCTCGCTGTTCCTGGCCAACACGTCGAGCTCGATGGGCGCCGGCACCGGCGGGATCGTCGAGGGCAGCGGCAACGTCGAGGACTTCGATCCGTTCGTCAACTGGCCCACGGACCTGCACCTGCGCGCCTCCTCGCCGGCCATCGATGCGGGCGACCCGGGGTTCGCCAGCCAGCCCACCGACCTGGACGGCAACCCGCGGCCGGTCGACGGTGACGACGACGGCGTCGCGCGCCAGGACATGGGCGCCTACGAGCGCCAGCCGGCGGTGGTTCCGCCGACCGTCGTGCCGCCGGCCGCGACCCCGCCGTCGGGCGGCCCGGCGATCGTCACCCCGTCCGGTGGCGACGTCACCCCGCCGGTCGAGGCCGAGCAGGCCGCGTCCGAGATCCCCCCGGTGGTGGAGGCCCCGCCGGCGCGCCTGACCGTGGCCGACCTGCAGGCGATGCTGCTGGCCGGCATCCGCGGCGGCCGCGTGCGCCACACCGGCGGCGTCCACGCGTTCGCCTGGCCGGCCGCCGGGCGCATCACGGTCACCTGGACCGGGCGCGCGCCGCACGCCAAGCGCGCCCACCTGCTGGCCCGCGGCACGATCGCGCGCACGGCCGCCGGCTCGGCCCGGCTGACGATGCACCGGACGCGGGTCGGACGCCGCGAGCTGCGCAAGGGCACGCTGGTCACGTTGCGGGCGGCCTGGGCCGGCGGCGGCCTGCGCACCAGCGTCACGCTGCGCCGGCGCGCCGCCCGTTGACGCCGCCCGCCGCCACCGGCGCCTGTGAGCGCCGGTGGCGGCCGGGTTCTCTGTTAGACATGCGGGGTGTCCGCCCCGCTGCTGGAACGCGAATCGCAGCTCGCCGAGCTCACCGGGCTGGTGCAGGACGCGCGCACCGGCCGTGGCGGCGTCGTGCTCGTGGAGGGTGAGGCGGGCATCGGCAAGACCGCGCTGCTGAACGCGCTGACCGAGGCGGCCGACGACGGCGCCACCACGCTGCTGCGCGCGGCCGGCGGCCAGCTCGAGGGCGACACGCCGTTCGGCGTCGTGCGTGAGCTGTTCGCTCCGGCGCTGCAGGGCGACCGCCGGACCGAGCTCCTGCGCGGTCCGGCCGCCCTGTGCGAGCGCGTCTTCGGCGGTGGCGGCGGCCCCGCCCAGGACCCCGACGCGGTCGGCGCGGTGCTCCACGGCCTGCACTGGCTGACCGTCAACCTGGCCGAGGCGGGCCCGCTGGTGCTCGTCGTCGACGACGTGCAGTGGTGCGACGCGCCGTCCGCTCGGTTCCTCAACTACCTGGTGGCGCGCCTGGCTGACCTGCCCTGCCTGGTCGTGCTGGCCTCCCGCCCGGCCTCCGCCGCGCGCGAGACCGACGCGCTGCGCGACGCGCCGGGCGTGCTGCGGCGCACGCTGCCGCCGCTGTCGGTGGCCTCGGTCGGCGCGATCGTGTCCGACACGCTCGGCGGCCCGGTCGACGCCGTCTTCGCCGCCGCCTGCCGGCGGGCCGCGGGCGGCAACGCCTTCCTGATCCACTCGCTGGCCGACGAGCTGGCCGCCCGCGGGGTGCGTGGCTCGGCGGTCGAGATCGCCGATCTGGACGCGGTCGGGGCCGGCCAGGTGGGCGTCGCGGTGCGCCGCCGGTTGGCCGGAGCGGGCCCGGACGCGACGGCGATCGCCCGCGCCGTCGCCGTGCTCGGACCGTCGGCCAGCTACCGCCTGGCCTGCGCGCTGGCCGGCGTGCCCGATGCCGACGGCGAGAGCGGTGTGGCGCTGCTGGTGGCCGAGCGCCTGCTCGTCGACACGCGTCCGCTGACCTTCGTGCATCCCCTGCTGCGCACCGCGGTCTACGACGCGCTGGCCCCGGGCGAGCGCGCGCGCTGGCACGCCCGCGCCGCGGCCCTGCTGGCCGACGCGGGCGACCGCGAGGCGGCGGCGCATCACCTGCGGCTGGCCGAGCCGCTGGGTGACCAGCGCGCCGTGGCCATCCTGCGCGAGGCGGCCGCGCGCGGGATCGAGCGCGGCGCGCCCGACGTGGCCGTCGTCTACCTGCAGCGCGCGCTGGAGGAGCCGGCCGGCCCCGAGCACCGCGTCGGCGTCCTCAGCGACCTGGCCACCGCGGAGATGCACCTGGGGCTGATGCCCGCCGCGCTGGGCCATCTCGAGGAGGCCGTCACCGCGGCCTCGGACCCGATGCAGCGCGCGGTGGTCGCGCTGCAGCACGCGATGGTCGTGCAGTGGACCGTCGACACCAGCCGGGGCGCGCAGATGGTGGCCGATCTGGCGGACAGCCTGCCGCCGGGGGCCCGCGAGCACGCGATCGGGGCGTTGCTGGTCACCTCGTCGGGGTCGGCCGCGTCGCGCGTGCCGTCGGCCGGCGCGCTGGAGGAGCTGCGCGCCCGCACCGACTTCGGGCCCGAGGAGCAGCACCTGGTGGCCATCCTGGCGCTCGAGCTCGCCGCCACCGGGGGCCCGGCCGACCAGGCGCTCGCGCTGGCCACGCGCGCGCTCTCCACCGATGACCTGCTGCGCCAGCAGAACCAGCTGCTGGCGCCGACCCACGAGCTGGCCGCGATGGCGGCGACCTGCGCCGGAGCGCCGGCCCTGGGGATCGACGGCCTCACCCGCGCCGCGGCCTACGCGCAGGAGCGCGGCTCGGCGGCCAGCTTCGCGCGCGCCACGACGATGCGCGGCTGGAGCTACCTGCGCCTGGGCGAGCTGGCCGAAGCCGAGGCCGACCTGCGCGGGGTCGTCGACATCCCCGGCGCGCGGCTGATGAACCCCGTCCTGCACATGGCGACGGTCGGGGCGCTGGCGCAGACGGTGCTGCACCGTCAGGGCGTCGCCGAGGCGCGCGCGGCGCTGACCGAGTTCGACGACGGCACCGAGGATCCACGCGCCGCGCCCGACCAGCAGCTGCTGCTGGCCCGCGCCCTGGTCGCGCTGGCCGAGCGCGACGCCCGGGCGGCGCTCGACCAGCTCGAGGTCTGCCGCGTGTTCGAGCAGGACTTCGGCGGCGCCTGCCCCAGCTACGTGCCCTGGCGCCCGATCGCCGTCGACGCCCAACTGCTGCTCGGCGACCGCGACGCCGCCCGCGCGCTGGCCGGCGAGCACCGCGTCCGCGCGGAGGCGTTCGGCTCGGCCGAGGTGATCGGCGTGGCGGTCCACAGCGCCGGGCTCGTCGATCGCGACATCGACCTGCTGCGGCAGGCGGCCGACCTGCTCGAGGGCTCGTCGGCCCACCTCGACCACGCCCGCGCCCTGCTGGATCTGGGCGCCGCGCTGCGCTCCCGCCGTCACGCGGTGGAGGCGCGCGGGCCGCTCACCCAGGCCATGGACGCGGCCGCCCGCTGCGGCGCGGCGCCGCTGGTCGCCCGGGCGCGCGAGGAGCTGCTGGCCGCCGGCGCCCGGCCGCGCCGGGCGCGCACCCGCGGCGCGGACTCGCTGACCCCGACCGAGCAGCGCATCGCCCGCCTGGCCAGCGAGGGGCTGACCAACCGCCAGATCGCCGAGGCGGGCTTCATCTCCCCGCGCACCGTGGCGATGCACCTCTCCAACAGCTACCGCAAGCTCGGCGTGACCAGCCGCCAGGAGCTGGCGGCCGCCGCGATCAGCGCGCCGTAGCGCCGGGTCCACAGGGACCTCTCAGGCGGCTCCCACGCCGCCCCCATCGCGCGGGTCGAGGGTGATCACATGTTCGAGACCTCCCACTCCCGGCGCGAGACCTATGCCGTCACCGCGCCGGCGCCGACCTCGGCGCGCCGCGTGGCCCGCGGCACCTCCGTGTCCGACCGCCTGCGCGGCATCGTGCGGGGCCGCCCCGCTGACGCCGCCTGGGTGCGACCGTCCCTGCTGGCCGTGCTCGCGCTGGCCGCCGTGCTGCTCCTGTGGAACCTGGCGGAGAACGGCTACTCCAACACGTACTACGCGGCGGCGGTGAAGTCGGCGTCGGTCTCGTGGAAGGCCTGGTTCTTCGGCGCGCTGGATCCGGGCAGCTTCATCACCGTCGACAAGCCGCCGCTGTCGATCTGGCTGATGGGCCTGTCCACCCGCGTCCTCGGGTTCGGCAGCTTCGCCATGCTGCTGCCCCAGGCGCTGTGCACGCTGGCCTCCGTCGGGCTGCTGTACGCGACGATCCGTCGTGCGCTGGAGGAGCGCCTGGGCGCATCCGTCGCGGCGTCGGCCGGCCTGATCGGCGGCGCGCTGCTGGCCCTGACCCCGATCACCGTGGCGATCGGGCGGGTCAACAACCCCGACGCGCTGCTGATCCTGCTGCTCGTGGCCGCGGCCTACCTGACCATGCGCGCCGTCGAGAGCGGCCGCACGCGGTGGCTGCTGTGGGCGGCCTCGGCCGTCGGCCTGGCGTTCATGACGAAGATGCTGCAGGGCTGGATGATCGTCCCGGCGCTGGGCGCCGTGTACCTGCTGGCCGGGCCGCCCCGCCTGGTCGTGCGCCTGCGTCAGCTCGCGCTGGCCGGTGTCGTGATGGTGGTCGTCTCCGCCGCCTGGCCGGTGGCCGTCGCGCTGTGGCCCGGCTCGACCCCGTACATCGGCGGCTCCCAGGACGGCTCGGTGTGGAACCTGGTCTTCGGCTACAACGGCTTCGGCCGCATCACCGGCAACGAGTCCGGCATGGGCGGTGGCGGAGGCGGGGCCAGCTTCGGCGGCACGCCGGGGCTGTGGCGGATGTTCAACGAGACCGTCGGCGCCCAGATCGCCTGGCTGCTGCCGCTGGCGATCGTCTCGCTCGGCGCCGGCCTGGTGCTGCTGCGCCACGCCCCGCGGATCGATCGCGCCCGCGCGGTCGTGGTCCTGCTCGGCGTCTGGCTCCTGGTGCACCTGGTCGTCTTCTCGACGGCCAAGGGCATCTTCCACCCGTACTACACCAGCGCCATGGCGCCGGCCATCGCCGGCCTCAGCGCGATCGGCCTGGTGCTGCTGCTGCGGGCCGCGCGCACGTCGGTCGTGGCGCACGTCGTGCTGGCCGCCTCGGTGGCCGGGACCGCGTACCTGTCCGTCGAGCTGCTGGCCCGGACGGACACCTTCGTCCCGTGCGTGCGCGTGGCCATCCCCGCGGTCACGGCGGTCGCGCTGGCGGCGTCGATCGGGCTGCGCTGGGCCGACGCCCGCTGGGGCCGGCGCCTGGTCGTCGCCGCGGCGATCGCCGGGCTGCTCGCCGTCACCGCGGGTCCCGCGGCCTACGCGTTCGCCAACCTCGGCCGCTCGCTGAACGGCAACAACGTGCTGGCCGGACCGGCCGACGCGGGCCAGGGCTCCTTCGGCGGCCCGGGCGGCGGCGGCGGCGGTGGCGGCGGTGGCGGCGGGATGCGACCCGCGATGGGCACGCCGCCAGGCGGTGCGGCGCCCCCGTCCGGCGGCACCGCACCGAGCGGTGGCGGCGCGCTGGGCGGCGGCGGGTCGATCAGCGACGAGGTGATCTCCTACCTGGAGGCCAACCAGGGCTCGGCCAAGTACCTGCTGGCGGCGACCGGGTCGCAGACGACCGCGTCGATCATCATCGCCACCGGTCAGCCCGTGGTGACGATCGGCGGCTTCAGCGGCAGCGACCCGGCGCCGACCGTTGACCAGCTGGCCCAGATGGTCGAGGACGGCGAGCTGAAGTACGTGCTCGTCTCCAGCAACGGCGGCGGCGGTCCGGGTGGCGGCGGCGCCAGCGACCTGACCGCCTGGGTCGAGTCACACGGCACCGCGGTGACCGACGTCACGGTCAGCGGCGGCACGCTGTACGCGGTCAGCGCCGGCTGATTCGTGACGCCGCGTCGGTAAGGTCGGGGCCATGAGCGCCCTGCCCGCTCGCGCGCGGCTGGGATGGCGCGGATGGATGTCGATCGTGTTGCTGGTCGCGGCGAGCGTGCTCGTCGCGACCGGCGGCGTGCTGCTCTACGTGCAGCGCGAGGTGGCCGACGAGGACCACTTCGCCGCGCGCGTCACCTCGGCGCTCGACGATCCCGCCGTGCGGACCGTCGTCTCTGACCAGGCGGTCGGCGCGCTCCTGTCGCGCAGCCACGGCGATCTGGTCGCCGTGCAGCCGCTGCTGGTCACGGTCACCAGCGCGCTCGTCGACACGCCGGCGTTCCGGCGCGTCGTGGCGTTCGGGCTGGCCGACACCCATCGGGCGCTGATCCGCGGCGACGGCAGCCTGATCGTGCGCGTCGAGGGCACCGGCCGGGAGATCCTCGCCGCGCTGCGCAGCGTGTCGCCGCGCCTGGCCTCGCGGACCTCGGGCGACGTGCGCCCGGTGCTCACGCGCGTCGACCGCGACAACCGGGCCATGCGGATCGTGCGCGACGCGGTGGACGCGTCGGGCTGGGCCTGGTGGCTGCTGGGCGGCGGCCTGCTGGCCATCGTGGCTGCGCTGGCCATCGCGCGCGACCGGCGGCGGGCCACGGGCCACCTCGGCGCCGCGTTCATCGGCGCGGGCCTGCTGATGGCCGCCTTCGTCGTGCTGGTGGGCGACCTGGCCACCGGCGCCATCTCGCGCAAGCTCAGCCTCGACGCCGGCGACCAGCGCGACGCGATCGACGCGCTGTGGAAGGCGCTGTTCGGCGACCTGCGCACCGCCGGCCTGCTCGTCGCCGCGGGCGGCCTGGTGCTGGCCGCGCTGGCCGCCGGCCTGGCCCGCCCCCAAGGCGTGGGCACGCGCGCGCTGCGGCTCGGCGTGCGCGCCTGGGACGAGCCGTGGGTACGCCGCGGCACGCTCGTCGCCGCCGGGCTGGCCTGCGTGCTCGCGCCCAGCCTGGCGCTGCGGGCGATCATCGTGGTCGTCGGCGCGGGCCTGATCTTCCTCGGCCTGCGCGACGTCGGCGCGCGGCTGGTCGGCCGCCTGGCCCAGCCGGGCGACCCCGCGGCGCCGGCGCCGCCGAGCCGCCGCCGCGACGGGCTCCTGGCCGGCCTGGCCGTCTCGGTGCTGCTGCTGGCCGCCACGGCCGCCGCGGCCGCCGGTCTGAGCGCGCCGCAGCTGCCGGCCGCGGCGCCGGCGCTTCCGAGCGAGGGCTGCAACGGGTCCAAGCGGCTGTGCGACACCCGCGTCGACGCCGTCTTCTGGCCCGCGACGCACAACTCCTACGCCGCCTCCGACCAGGGCGGGTGGCTGTTCCCCAACCAGACACGCGACATCGAGCGCCAGCTGCGCGACGGCATCCGCGGCCTGACGCTCGACGTGCACTGGGGCGTGCGCGATCCCGCCACGGGGCGCGTGCGCACCGACCTGCAGAGCGAGAACACGACCCCCAACAAGGTCGTGGCCGAGATCGGACCCGAGGCGGTGCGCGCGGCCGAGGCGGTGGCGGGCCGCATCGGCGTCGGCGACCTCACCGGGCCCCGCGAGCTGTACCTGTGCCACACGCTGTGCGAGCTCGGGGCCGAGCCGCTGGACGCCGAGCTCGGCGTGATCCGGCGGTTCCTGGACACCCATCCCGACGACGTGCTGAGCGTCATCGTCGAGGACTACGTGGCCCCGGCCCGGATCAAGGGGGCGCTGCGCGACGCCGGCCTGCTGCGCCAGGCCGCCGTGCTGGACCGGGCCGAGCCGCTGCCCACGCTGCAGGAGCTGATCGACCGCGACCAGCGCCTGATCGTGTTCGCCGAGAACCACGGCGGCGGCTATCCCTGGTACCTGCCCGCCTTCTCGTTCATCCAGGACACGCCGCTGGGCGCCACCCGGCCCTCCGAGCTGAGCTGCGATCGCTGGCGCGGCGATGCCGACAGCCCGATCCTGCTGATGAACCACTGGATCGACCGCTTCCCGCCCCGCGTCAGCGACAACGCGCGCATCGGTCGGCGCAGCTTCCTGGAGCAGCGCATCGCCCGCTGCACGCGCGAGCGCGGCCTGGCGCCGGGTCTGGTCGCCGTCGACTTCTACGAGCGCGGGGCGCTGCTGGACATCGCCCGAGAGCGCAACCGCTGAGCCCCACCACCCCCCGAGGTTCCCCCACCCATGCCCCGTCTTCTGCCCCTCGCCACCGCCGCCGCGGCCACCCTGCTGCTCGCCGCCAGCGGCTGCGGGGGCTCCTCCGACGACGACGCGTCGACCACGGCGACGGGATCCGCCGCCTCGCTCAGCGCGCTGAACAACCGCACGTTCGTGAGCACGTCCGTGGACGGTCACACCCTGGCCGATGGCAGCCGGCTGACGCTCACGTTCGACCCCGACCTGCTCGTGTTCAGCGCCGGCTGCAACAGCCTGCGCGCCGGGTGGAAGGTCGCTGGCGACCGCATCCAGCTGGACGGCGAAGCGGCCGGCACGCTGATGGCCTGTGAACCCGCGCTGCAGGAGCAGGACCGCTGGCTGTCCCAGCTCCTGGCCGGCGGCGCCACCGCGACGCTCGACGGCGACCAGCTGACGCTGACCGACGGCGACGTCCGCATCACGCTGCAGCAGGGCACGATCGACACGCCGCCGCCGATCAAGGGCACCGACTGGACGCTCGATCACGTCGTCGACCGCGACGGCACGGTCACGCCGGTGCCCGGCGGCGCGCAGGCGCCGACGCTGCGCATCGATGGCAACCGCGCGCAGGTCTTCGCCGGCTGCAACCGCGGCGGCGGCAGCGTCCAGGTGGGTGACGACGGCCTCGGCGTCTTCGAGCCGATCGCCCTGACGATGATGGCCTGCGAGCCCGAGCAGGCGGCGCTCGAGCAGCTCGTGACCAGCGTCCTGGAGGGCACCGTCGCGTTCGGCTACGCCGGCGACGACCTGTCGGTGGCGCGCCAGGGGCGGCACCTGGTCTTCACCGCGGGTGCCTGACGGGCGGTCAGGTCAAGGGCCGCCCGGGCGGGGTCCATCGGTCGATGACCATCAGGGTCTTCGTGCCGGTGACCCCGCTGCGGTGGCGGAGCTGGTCGATCACCCGCTTGAGGTCGGACAGGTCCTGGACCTGCAGCCACACCAGCGCGTCGGCCTCCCCCGCGGTCATGAACATCGCGCGCACCTCGGGCAGGCTCGACGCGGTCGCGGTGATCTCGTCGACGCTGGTGGTGCCCGCGAAGTGCAGCTCGGTGATCGCCTCGATCTGCTGGCCGATCTTCTCCTGGTTGACCAGGACCGTGTAGCCGGCGATCACGCCGGTCGCCTCCAGCCGGTCGATGCGGCGCGCGACCGGGGCCTGGGACAGGTTCACCTGGCGGGCGATGTCGGCCACCGTGCGGCGGGCGTCGGCGCGCAGCAGGTCGAGGATCCGCCGGTCGATGTCGTCGAGCTCGGGCAGCGTCATGTCGCTCCGAACTGTACGCATGTTTCCTGCGCGGATGCCGGTGTGCGGCGCATGTTTCCTGCGCGTGGCCGCCGGATCCTCGCAGCTCCGTAGACGTCGTCCGACGGGAGGCGTTCAGTATGCCCATGAGCGCCACCGAGATCCGGGCGGACGTGACGCTGGACGACAAGTACGCCGCGCAGTCCGGCACCGTGATGCTCTCCGGCGTGCAGGCGCTGGTGCGCCTGACGCTCGACCAGCGCCGCCTCGACGACCGCCGCGGCCTGCGCACCGGCGTGTACGTGAGCGGGTACCAGGGCTCGCCGCTGGGCGCGCTCGATCTCGAGCTCGCCCGGGCCCAGGCGCACCTCGACGCGGCCGGCGTGGTCTTCCAGCCGGGCCTCAACGAGGAGCTTGCCGCGACCGCGGTCGGCGGCACCCAGCTGGTGGGCGAGCTGGACCGGCGCCGCCAGGACGGCGTGGTCGGCTTCTGGTACGGCAAGAACCCGGGGCTCGACCGCGCGGCCGACGCGCTGCGCCACGCCAACACGAGCGGCACCGCGCCGCTCGGGGGCGCCGTGGCCTGGATCGGCGACGACCCCGCAAGCAAGTCCTCCACCCTGCCCAGCGCCTGCGAGCCGATGTGCCGCAGCCTGCTGATGCCGCTGCTGGCCCCCGGCACGATCGGCGAGCTGCTCGAGTTCGGGCTGCACAGCGTGGCCATCTCGCGGGCCGCCGGGCTGTGGACGGGCCTGAAGATCGTGGCCGACATCGCCGACGCCTCCGCGCTGGTCGACGTCAGCGGCCTGCTGGAGGCGATCCCGCCGCCGACCGCGCGCGAGTGGTCGCCCCCGGTGCTGCTGGCGCCCACCAACCTCGACGCCGAGCACGACCTGATGACCGCCCGGCTGGCGCTGGTGCGCGACTACGTGCGCCGCGCGGGCCTCAACCGCGTGACGATCGCGCCCGACCGCACGGACGTCGCCGTCATCGCCGCGGGCAGCGCCCACCAGGCGGTCCTGCGGGCGCTGGACGAGCTCGGCTTCGACGAGGACGCCTGCGGGCGCGCCGGCCTGCGCCTGATCCGCCTGGCCCTGCCCTGGCCGATCGATCGCGACGAGCTGCGCACGCTGCTGGGCGGCGCGTCGACGGTGCTGGTCGTCGAGGACAAGCTCCCGTTCGTGGAGACCGCGGTGCGCGACGCGCTCTACCGCCAGCCCGACGCGCCGGTGGTCGTCGGCCAGGAGGACACCGAGGGCCGCCCGCTGATCCCCTCGCGCGGGACCCTGACCGCCGACGACGTGTCCCGCGCCCTGTGCCGCGTCCTGGCCCATGACCGTCTTCCCCAGCGCGCGCTGGCCCGCCTGGACCAGCTCGCCGGGCGCACCCGCGAGACCGGCACGCTGGCCACCCTCCCCGCGCGCACCCCGTACTTCTGCTCCGGCTGTCCGCACAACGCGTCGACGAAGGCCGAGGACGACCAGCTCGTCGGCGTCGGCATCGGCTGCCACGCCATGATCGCGCTGGACAGCCGCCAGCGCGGCCAGCTGCTGGGCATGCCGCAGATGGGCGGCGAGGGCGCCCAGTGGTTCGGCCTGCAGCACTTCACCGACGACGCGCACTTCACCCAGAACCTGGGCGACGGCACGTTCCATCACTCGGGCTCGCTGGCCATCCGCGCGGCGGTCGCCGCCGGCGCCACGATGACCTACAAGATCCTCTACAACGACGCCGTCGCGATGACCGGCGGCCAGGTCGCCCAAGGCCGCTTGGACGTCCCGGCCCTGACGCGCTGGCTGGCCCTGGAGGGCGTGCGGCGCATCGTCATCACCACGCCCGAGCCCGCCGGCTACCGCGACGTGGCCATCGACCCCATCGCCAGCGTGCGCCATCGCGACGAGCTGGCCGACGTGGCCGGCGAGCTGGCCGCCGTCGCCGGCGTGACCGTGCTGATCCACGACGACCGCTGCGCCACCGAGGAGCGCCGGCTGCGCAAGCGCGGCAAGCTGCCGGCGGTGGCCGAGCGCGTGTGGATCAACGAGCGCGTGTGCGAGGGCTGCGGGGACTGCGGCGAGCAGTCCACCTGCCTGTCGGTGGTCCCGGTGGACACCGAGTTCGGCCGCAAGACCGCGATCCACCAGGCCTCCTGCAACCAGGACTTCTCCTGCCTGAAGGGCGACTGCCCGTCGTTCCTGATGGTCACGCCGAAGGCGGGTCGCGCCCGGCCGCGCCCGGCGCCCGATCCACCGGTGGACCTGCCCGAGCCCCAGCTGCGCGTGTCCGCCGACCGCGTGCTGATCCGGATGCCCGGCATCGGCGGCACCGGGGTGGTCACCGTCTCGCAGATCCTGCAGATGGCCGCGCACCTCGACGGCCGCCACGCGGCCGGGCTCGAGCAGACCGGGCTGGCCCAGAAGGGCGGCCCGGTCCTGTCGGACATCCACCTCTCGACGACGCCGATCACCGGTCAGCTGCGCGGGACCGCCGGCTCGGCCGACGTGCTGCTCGGCCTCGACCTGCTGGGCGCGACCGCGGCGAGCACGCTGCTGGTCGCCGACCCGGCGCGCACGGTGGCGATCGTCAACACGGCCCAGTCGCCCACGGCGGGCATGGTCACCGACCCGGACGTGCGCTTCCCCGAGGTCGAGCGCGCGCTGCGGCGCATCGGCCGGTCGACCCGCGCCGACGAGAACCTGTACCTGGACACGCAGCAGCTGGCCGAGCGGCTGTTCGGCGATCACATGCCGGCCAACATGCTCCTGGTCGGCGCCGCCTACCAGCACGGCTGCCTGCCGCTCAGCGCGGACGCGATCGAGCAGGCCATCCGCCTCAACGGCGCGGCGGTCGACGCGAACCTGGCGGCGTTCCGCTGGGGTCGCGGCGCCGTGGTCGATCCGGTGGCCGTCCAGCGGGCCGCGGCCCCCGCCGTGCCCGAGCCGCCGGCGCCCGACGAGCGCACGCGCGCGCTGATCGAGAGCGTCGACGCGCGCGGCGAGCTGCGCCGCCTGCTGGAGATCCGCGTCCCCGACCTCGTCGCCTACCAGGACGCGCGCTACGCCCGCCGCTACGTCGAGGCGGTCCAGCGCGTCGCCGCGCGCGAGCGCCGCACGCTCGGGGACACGGAGACGGCGATCGCCGAGGCCTTCGCCCGCGGCCTGCACAAGCTGATGGCCTACAAGGACGAGTACGAGGTCGCGCGCCTGCACCTCGATGCGGTGGAGGTCGCCCGTCGCGACGACGCCTTCGGCCCGGACGCCAAGGTCCAGGTGATGCTCCACCCGCCGATGCTCCGCGCGCTGGGTCTGGACCGCAAGATCCGCTTCGGCGCCACGGCCCGGCCGGCGCTGGGCGCCCTGCGCCGCGGCCGCCGGCTGCGCGGGACCCGCCTGGACCCGTTCGGCCGGGCCGAGGTCCGCCGCGTCGAACGGGCGCTGATCGGCGAGTACACCGAGCTGGTCGAGACCGCGCTGCAGCGCCTGACGCCGCAGAACGCGGCCTGGGTGGCCGAGATCGCCGCCCTGCCCGACCTCGTGCGCGGCTACGAGGACATCAAGCTGCGCAACGTGGAGCGCTTCCGCGCGCGGGCGCAGGAGCTGCTGGACCAGCCCGCTCCGCTGTTGCGGATCGAGCGGGCGTTCATGTTGTGATCAGGGGCGCGGACCCACACTGGGTCGATGTTCACACCGGTCGCCGGCCTTGACCTCTTCCTGACCCAGCAGGGCAACCATCTCGCCGCCACCCACGACGGACTCGAGGACGCGGCGGGCCTGTACGCAAACCTGTCCGAGCCCCTGTTCCTCGCGCTGTGCGCCGTGCTGATCGTCGCGGGCGGGGCGCTGCGCCGCGCGCCGCTCGTCGTCGCCGGGGGCCTGGCCGTGCTGTCGGCTGGGGTGGCGCTGGTCGTCACCCACCTCGTGTCGATCGCCGTCGACCGGCCCCGTCCGTTCGTCGGCCACGCCGGCGAGATCACGTCCTTCGTCCAGCACGCGGCCGATGCCGGCTTCCCCAGCGATCACGCCACCGCGGCGTTCGCGATCGCCGGGACGCTGATGCTGCGGCTGGGCTGGCGCTGGTTCCCCGTGCTCGTCGCCGCCGCGGCCCTGGCGGCCGCCCGCGTGGTGCTCGGCCTGCACTACCCGTCCGACGTGCTGGCCGGCGCGGCGATCGGCCTGGCCGCCGCCTGGCTGGTGTGCCGACTGGCGCCCCAGGTGGCAGACTGGTGGCGCCAGAAGGTCACCCGAACACCGATGGACTCCCCCACCACATGAGCCCCCGGCGCAGCCGGCCCAATGGCCGCCTGGAGCGCGAGATCATCGCCTGCCTGGCGGCCAGCGCCGACGCGATGACCGCGGCCGACGTCCAGGCCGAGCTGGGCGGCGAGCTGGCCTACAGCACGGTCATGACCACGCTCTCGCGGCTGTACGCCAAGCAGGCGCTGACCCGCACCGCGCGGGGCCGCGCCTACGCCTACGCGCTGGCCGGCGACCAGACCGGCGCCCAGGCCAGCGTCACCGCGCATCAGATGCACCGCCTGCTGGAGGGCGGCGAGGACCGGGCCAGCGTCCTGTCGCGCTTCGTCGACAGCCTCGATCCCGAGAGCGAGACGCTGCTGCGCGCGCTGCTGGACGATCACGACGCCGAACGGGCGACGTGACCCCGCGGTCCGATCTGGCGCTGGTCGCGCTGGCCCTCGTGCCGCTCGGCGTGGGCGCCGCGGCGGCGACGCTCAGCCGCGCCGCCGCCCGGCGGCTGGCCCCGGCCACCGCCACGGTGCTGCTGACCGCGCTGGCTCTGTCCGTCGCGCTGGTCACCGGGCTGCTGCTCTGCCTGGTGGGGATCGTCGGGCTGGCCCAGGTGCCGCTGCTCTCGGGACTGGGCCACTGGTCGCCCGAGGCGATGCGCGCGCGGCTGCCGATCCACCCGGCCGCCGGGCTGCTCGGCGGCCTGATCGCCACGGTGCTGCTCGCCTCGGCCATCCGGCGCATCGTGCGGGTGGCGCGCGAGCTGCGGCGCACGAGCGCGGCCGTGGCCGGCGTTCCCGCCCAGGAGGGCCTCGTCGTGATCGCCGACCCGTCGCCCTTCGCCTACGCCGTTCCCGGCCGCCATCAGCGCATCGTCGTCTCCACCGGGATCCTCCAGCGCCTGAGCGCCCCGCAGCGGCGGGTGCTGCTGGCCCACGAGGCCGCCCACCTGCGCCACCGCCACCACCTGTACGTCCAGCTCGGGCGCCTGGCCGCGGCGGCCAACCCGTTCATGCGCCCGGTCTCCCGGGTCATCGACCTGTCCGTCGAGCGCTGGGCGGACGAGGTCGCCTCGCGCGCGGTCGGCGATCGCCGCACCGCGGCCCAGGCGTTGGCCGCCGCCGCGCTGCCCCCGGCGCCGGTCGCGGCGCCCGCCGGGGCGCTGGCCGCGACGCAGACCGACGTCGTCGATCGGGTGGCCAGCCTGCTGCAGCCGCCCCGCCGCCGCCGCGCGTTCGCCGTGGCCGCCACCGTGCTGGTGCTGGGCTGCTGGATCGCCGGGCTGATGGTCATCGGTCATCTCCACGGGCTGATGGAGCTCGCGGAGGCGGGTGGCTAACCCAGCAGCGACTCGCCCCAGTAGCGCCCGGGCTGGACGCCGGGCGGACAGGCGAACAGCCCGCTGCCCACGTGCTGGATGTACTCGTTGAGCGCGTCGTTGGCCTTGCCCGCCAGCGAGGCCTGCAAGCGCGCGAACTGGGTGCGCGGATCGCGCTGATAGGCCAGGAAGAACAGCCCCGCGTCGAGCCGGCCGAGCGCGTCCGTGCCGTCGACGAACGAGTAGCCACGGCGCAGCAGCGTCGCCCCGCCGTTGTGCGACGGGTGCGCGAGCCGCACGTGCGCGCTGGGATCGATCGCCGCCAGGTCCAGCGGGTCGAACTCGTGGGCCTGGCCCAGCGGCGCGCCGGTGCCCTTCTGGCGCCCGATCACGCGCTCCTGCTCGAGCAACGGCGTCGAGTCCCACGGCTCGATCAGCATCCGGATGCGGCGGCTGACCAGGTAGCTGCCGCCGGTCATCCACGCCGGCCCGTCCCCCGGCTGGACCCACACGTGCGTGTCCATCGCCTTGGTGTCCTCGGCCTTGATGTTGGCGGTGCCGTCCTTGAAGCCCATCATGTTGCGCGGCGTGGCCTGGTCGGTCGAGGTCGAGCTGGTGCGGCCGAAGCCCAGCTGCGAGTAGCGCACCGAGGCGGTCCCACGGGCCAGGCGCGCCAGGTTGCGGATCGCGTGGACCGCCACCTGAGGATCGTCGGCGCAGGCCTGCACGCACAGGTCGCCTCCGCTGCGCGCCGGGTCCAGGGCGTCGCCGGCGAACGCGGGCAGCTCGGCCAGCTGCGCCGGGCGGCGGTCGGCGACGCCGAAGCGGTCCGCGCCGCCGAACAGGCTCGGGCCGAACCCGATGGTCAGCGTCAGTCGGGCCGCGGCCAGCCCGAGCGCCTCGCCGGTGTCGTCGGGCGGCGCCCCCGGCGCGCCGGTGACGGCACCGGTGCCGACGTCGTGTCCGCCGGTCATCTGGAAGGCCGCGCCGGTCCACGTGGTCAGCAGCGCGATCAGCTGCGCGCGCGTCGCGGTCGGACCGAGGTCGAACGCGGCGAAGTGCAGCCGGTCCTGCGCCGGCGTGGCGATGCCCGCCTGGTGGGCCCCGAGGAACGGCACCGGCGCGCCGGCGCCCGCGGCGGGCTCGGGCGCGTCCGCGCCCAGCGCGACCGCCGCGCCGCCCGCACCCGCCGCCGCGCCCACCACCGCCCCGGCCCCGAGCAGGCCGAGCATCCGGCGCCGGCTGATGCCGGCCGGATCGGGCGCGTCGGTCACTCGCTGGTCACGACACCGCTGATCCGGCCCAGCGGCTCGGAGATGGCGTCGACCTCGACGGCCAGGGCCTTGACGTCGTCCGGGGTCAGCGCGTCGTAGGAGACGTACGGGCTGCCCGGCACGTACCCCTCGTCGCCCGGCTTGGCCTGATGGGTGTCGAGCAGGCCGACGAGCGCCGGAAAGCGCTCGTCGAGCGTGCGCACCAGCTGCGGGTCGCGCGCCTGCAGCGCCGGGCGCAGCGCGCTGTAGACGTACCGGGCGCCGTCGACGTTGCCGGCGAAGTCGAGCAGGTCGATGCGCGAGTAGCGCTCCTCCTCGCCGGTGACCTTCGACTTGGCCACCTCGTCGAGCAGCGACTTCGCGCCGTTGCCCATCGTCAGCGGCGTGATCTCGACGGTCTTGACCAGGTTGCGCAGCTTCGCGACGTCGGCGGTCAGCGCGCTGGCCAGACCCTGCGTGCCGGCCAGCGTCTGCTTGGCGAACAGCAGCTGCTCCAGCGCGTGGAACCCGACGAACCGCGTGCCCGCGGTGGCGTCGTCGATGCGCATGTCGATCAGCGGATCGAGGTCCCCGAAGGACTCCGCGATCGGCTCGATGCGCTCGTAGTGCAGGCGCGCGGGCGCGTAGGCCTTCTGAGCCGCCGCGAGGTCGCCGGCGGCGATCGCGTCGGTGAACGTCGCTGTCGTGTCGACCAGCGCGTTGGTCTCGTGGCGCACGTAGGTGCGGTAGTCGTCGACCGCCGCCTGCAGCTGCTCGTCGAGGGTCTGCTTGGGTGGCGCCGCGCCGCTGACCTTCAACGCGGTGCGGTTGCCGTTGCCGACCATGCCGGGCTTGCAGGCCACCTCGTAGTCGCCCGCGGGGAGGTCGACGATCAGGTTGCGCTTGGTGGCCGGGCCGACGTTCTCGACCTCGCCCATGATGCGGTCGCCCGGCGCGTACACGTACACCTCGGTGACCTGGGAGGCGGTGTTGGAGACCTCGAAGGTGTGGCGCCCCGACGGCAGGCTGGCCTTCCCCACCTCGCAGGTCGTGTCGCCGGCGTTGACGCTGATCTGGCTGCCGGTCGAGGCCGCCCCGCCGGAGTCGCCTCCGCCGCCGCACCCGGCGACGAGCGCGGCGGACAGGGCGGCGGCCAACGGCAGCGGCACGATGCGGCCAACGGGCAGATGCACGGGTACTCCTCAGCTTCCGGACGGCGAAGACGGGACGGGGCGCACCGCGGCGGGTGCGCGCTTGCTGCGGCCGGTCAGCAGGAACAGCGCCATGACCGGGATCAGATAGGCCAGCCAGGCGACCGCCTGGGCGACCGTGGTCTGCGGGGTGAAGTTGAAGATCCCGCGCAGGAGGGTCGCGTACCAGGAGCCCGGCGGGATCGTGTCGCTGACGTCGAAGGCGAGGTTGTCCAGCCCGCCGATCACGCCGCCCTCCTGCAGGTCGTGCACGGCGTAGGCCAGCACCCCGGCGGCGACGACGATCAGGCCCGCCCCGGTCCAGGTGAAGAAGCGGGCCAGGTTGAGCTTGACCGAGCGGCGATACAGCAGCCAGGCCAGCACCACCGCGGTGACGATGCCCAACGAGAACCCGACGACCGGCGCCGTCGTGCTGCCGGCCGCCTCGACCGCCGACCAGAAGAACAGCGCGGTCTCCAACCCCTCGCGAGCGACGGCCAGGAACGCGGTCAGCACGACGGCGAACGCGCCCAGCTGGAGCGCCGACGACATGCGCTCGTCCAGATCGCCGCGCATGCCGCGCGCGGTGCGCCGCATCCAGAAGACCATCCAGGTCACGAACACCACGGCGATCGCCGAGAGCGTGCCGCCGAAGATCTCCTGGCTCTTGAAGTCCGACAGGAGGTTCGTCGAGGTGTAGGTCAGCAGCGCGCCGAACGCGGCGCTGACCACGATCGCCACGACCACGCCGCCCGCGACGAGCGGCAGGCGGTCGCGCCGCTCGACCTTGACCAGGTAGGCCAGCAGAATGCTGACCACGAGCGCGGCTTCGAGGCCCTCACGCAGGCCGATCAGGTAGTTCGAGAACATGGCAGGTGACAACTACACGCCGTGTAGTTCTGCGTGAGGGTAGCCTAACTTTCCCGGCGGGGCTACCCCACCGTCTGCCGCCGCCGGCGCGCTCGCAGCACGGCCGCGCCGATCACGCCGGCGATCGCGATCAGCAGCAGCCCGAAGGCCAGATCCACGAAGCCGAACGCGTGGTGGATGCTGTGCCAGCTGCCCCCGGCCGCCCACCCCGCGCCGGCGAACGCCGCGCACCAGATCAGCGACCCGAGCACGGTCAGCGCCGAGTAGCGCCCGAACGGGACGCCGAACGCGCCGGCCGGGATCGAGATGAACGACCGCACGATCGGCGTGAGGCGGCCGATCAGGACCGCCGGCGTGCCGTAGCGGGCGAACCAGTCCTCGGCCCGCTGGACGCGCTCGGGCGACAGATGCAGCCAACGCCCGCGTCGCTCCAGGAACGGACGCCCGCCGGCCCGGCCGATCCACCAGCCGACCAGCCCGCCGAACGTGTAGCCCAGCGTGCCCGCCGCGACCAGCGCCACGTAGCCCTCCAGGCCGGTGCCCAGCGTGGTGCCGAACAGGCGCACCTGGGCGCCGTTGATGGCGCCCGCGGCGACCACGCCGGCGTAGAGCATGATCAGCTCGCCGCCCACGGGCAGCAGCGCATCGACCGCCATCAGCGCGAACACCGCGATGACGGCCGAACTGCCGATGGCGTCGGTCAGCTGGGTGCTGACCGACGCCACCATCGTCGTCGTCGCGGTCATGCGTTGCGTGCCGCGAGGGTCGGTGGGGTCTGGTCGCGCTTGGTGATCGACAGGTACGTGACCAGCGCCAGGATGCAGGCCAGGAACACGTAGCTGACCACCGTGGTGCCCAGCCCCAGGCCGCCGAACTTGTGGCTGCTCTGGGTCAGGAAGTCCCCGACGGACGCGCCCAGCGGCCGGGTCATGATGTAGGCCGCCCAGAACGTCAGCACCGCGTTGAGGCCGAACACGAAGTGGCCGACGGCGATCAGCGCGATCACCCCGCCGAACACCAGGATCGAGACGAAGTAGCCGAGGTTGGCCTTCTCGCCCACCAGGTCGCCCGCAGCGGTCCCCAGCGCGAACGTGGCCAGGATGGCCAGCCAGTAGAACGCCTCACGCCTCGTCGTGACGATCGAGTGGATCGACAGCGTGCGCTCGACCGCGAACCACACGATGAACACCGCCGCCAGGATCAACGAGAACGCCCACGTGCTCGTCGTCAGCGGCACGTTGTAGCGATCGGTCAGGTTGTCGGTGATCAACGTGCCGAACACGCTGATCACCACGACGACGGCCCAGTACACGGCGGGCACGTACCTGCGCAGACGGAACTGGACCAGCAGCAGCACCGCGAGCAACGCGCCCGTCACGTAGGTGGTGTTGCTCAGGCCGAAGCCCAGGTTCACGTTGAGGTAGTCGGCCGCCGTCTCTCCGACGGTCGTGCAGAGGATCTTGATGATCCAGAAGAACAGGGTGACCTCGGGCACCTTGTTCAACATCTGGCGAGTGGTCATGGTCGCCAGGATGCGGCGGCGCACCTTGCGCGGACCTGAACGGCGCGAGCACGGCCGAGCCGTGGCCGTTAGATTCCGCCGCCGATGACCTCACCTCCTGCCCTGCCGGCCGACGCGAGCCGTTTCGCCATCGGCTTCGATCCACGAGACAGGGACCGGCTCCACACCCTGTGGGACGAGGTGATCGACAGCGGCCAGTGGTCCCACGGCGAGATGAACCGCCGCTTCGAGGCCGCCTGGTCCGCGTTCAACCGGCTCGGCGCCGTCGCGATGGGCTCGTGGTCCGGTGGCGCGGTCGCGGCGCTGGAGTACGCCGGCGTGCGCGGCCAGGCCGTGCTGTGCCCGTCGAACACGTTCATGGCCACGCCCCTGGCCATCATCGCCGCGGGCGGCCGGCCGGTCTTCGTCGACTGCAACCGCGACGACCTGTGCGCCTCGCTGGCCGACATCGAGCGCAAGATCCAGGAGCACCGCCCGCGCGCGTGTGTCCTCGTGCACATCGGCGGCCACCTGGCGTTCCAGAGCGAGGCGATCGCCGAGCTGTGCCGGGCCGAGGGCGTCTTCCTGCTCGAGGACTGCGCCCACGCCCATGGCGCCTCGTGGGACGATCGCACCCCGGGCAGCTTCGGCGACGCGGGCGTCTACTCCCTGTACGCCACGAAGACCATCTCGACCGGCGAGGGCGGCGTGCTCGTCTCCCGCGACGAGGACCTGCTCGCGTTCGCACGCAAGTTCCGCGACTACGGCAAGCCGGACTACGACGTCGAAGGGCTGAACTTCCGCATGAGCGAGTTCACCGCGGCGCTCGGGCTCGTCCAGGTGGAGCGCCTCCCGGAGATCGTGGCCTGGAAGAACCGCTTCGCGCGCGAGGTCCTCGACGACCGGCATCCCGACCGCCTGCAGCTGCCCGACGGGATGGTCTCCGGTCATTACAAGTACATCGTGTTCGCATCGATCGAGCGGTCAACGGGCAAGGTGTACGACCAGCCGTGCCACCGCATCCTCGGCACGGGCGACGACCTCCCCAACACCGATTGGGTGGCCGAGAACCACTGGTGCGTCCCGCTCTACTACCACCCAGACATGCGATGAGCCGCGTCCTCGTCACCGGCGGCGCCGGCTTCATCGGCTCCCACGTCGTCGATCGCCTGATCGCGGCCGGCCACAAGCCGCGGATCCTCGACTGCCGTCTGTCCGCCTACCACCCGGACGTCGACTCCGTCGTCGGCGACCTGCTCGATCCCGACACGGTCCGCGCGGCGGTGGACGGCTGCGGGGCGGTCATCCACCTGGCCGCGGCCGCCGACGTGGGCGAGGTGGCCAAGGACCCGGCCTGGAGCGAGTCGCTGAACGCGCGCGGCACGCTCAACGTCCTGGAGGCCTGCCGCGGTCGCGACGACGTGCGCGTCGTCTACGCCTCCACGATCTGGGTGTACTCCGATGTCGACGCCGCGTGCGTCGACGAGGACACGCTCCTGCCGCCACCCGCCCACCTGTACACCGCGACGAAGCTGGCGGGCGAGCTGTACTGCCGCAGCTACCGCGAGCTGTACAACGTCGAGTCGACGATCCTGCGCTTCGGCATCCCCTACGGGCCGCGCGCGCGGCCGGCGGCGGTGCTGCCGATCTTCGTCAACAAGGCGCTGGCCGGCGAGCCGCTCACGCTGGCCGGCGGCGGCCTGCAGTCGCGGCGGTTCGTCTACGTCGAGGACCTGGCCGAGGGCGTCGTGCGCGGTCTGGCGCCGGTGGCCGCCGACCGCACCTACAACCTGGTCGGCGACGAGGACGTGACGATCCGCCAGATTGCCGACACCGTCAGCGAGATCATCGGGGACGTCGACGTCGTCGTCACCGAGGGCCGCGCCGGGGACTTCGGCGGCGCGGAGGTCAGCGGCGCGCGCGCCGCCGACGAGCTGGACTGGCGGCCCGAGACGAACTTCGCCGAGGGCGCGCGCAAGTACGTCGACTGGCACCGCTCACAGGAGGCGGCCGTCGAGCCGGCGCCCGCGCCGCTCGCGGTGGCGGCCGCCGCCCCGGTGTCGCGGGCCTCGCGGGCCCGCTCCCTGCACCGGGGCGCGTTCACGCGCCGGCGCCTCGTCCTGGCCGTCGTCGGCATCCTGGCCGGCGCCCTGGCGGCGCTGCTCAGCGGGGTCGAGGCGGTCGCGGACCCGGTCAGCGTGATCGGCACGATCGTGCTGCTGGCCGTGCCCACGGCGCTCATCGCACGCATCGACTGGACGCGCGATCGCCGCGACGCCGCGCTGGTGTTCGTGGCGATGCTGGGTGGCGCGGCGCTCGGGCTGGGCCTGCTCACCGGCGGCTGGCATCTCGTCGTCGATCACCTGCGCCTGACCCTCGCGGTCGTCGTCCTGCTCGCCGGCCTGGGCACGATCGCCGTCCGACAGCTGCGCGCCGCGCGCGCCTGACGCCGGGCTACATCGCGACGCTGCGCAGGCCCGCGTGCTCGATCCGTCCGAGGACGTGGGGCAGCGCCGTCACCATCCGGCGCCACGAGTCGCGGGCGCTGTAATGGTCGGCGTCGTGCAGCAGCAGAACGTCGCCGGCCACCACCCCGTCGCTGACCAGCCGAGTGATCCGCTCGGGCCGGATGTGCTTGCGCCAGTCGCGCCCCCAGCGCGACCACAGCGTCGGCGTCCAGCCGCGCTGGCGGGCGAGCACCAGGCCGGCGGGCGAGAAGATGCCGTAGGGCGGGCGGTAGCGCTCGACGGTGGCGCCGGTCGCCGCCACGATCTCGGCGTGGCCGCGGTCCAGATCGGCGGCCAGCGCTCGCGGCGTGATGCGCAGCAGGTTGCGATGGCGGTCGCCGTGCAGGCCGATCGCGTGGCCCGCCGCGGCGATCTGCGCCGCCACCTGGGGCCAGCGCCGCACCTGCTCGCCGACCAGGAAGAACGTCGCGCGCGCGTCGGCGGCGGCCAGCAGCTCGAGCGTGGCCGGCGTGCCCACGGGATGCGGGCCGTCGTCGAAGGTCAGCGCCACGGTCGCGCCCGGGTCGGCCAGCGTGCGCTGGATGCCCAGCGGGCCGCACAGCGACGCGACGAGCGGCGTGAGCGCGGGCAGCGTCCAGGCCGTGGCGGCGGCGCCCGCGGTCGCGGCGGCGATGACGATCGGGCGCATCGCCCGATGATGGCAGTCCGCTGATGCTCGGCGGGTTCCTCGTCGCGATCGCCGCGGCGCTGGCCTTCGAGACGGCCTACGTGCTGCAGGCGCTGGAGGCGCGCCGCGCCGGCGGCGGCGACGAGCGCCTGCGCCTGGGGCTGCTCGGTCGGCTGCTGCGCCGGCCGCTGTGGCTGGCCGCGACCGCGCTGGGCGGCGTCGGCGCCGCGCTGCAGGTGCTGGCCCTGACGCTGGCGCCGCTGACGCTCGTGCAACCGACCCTGGCGCTGGGGCTGGTCGCGCTGCTGCTGCTGGCCCGGTCTGTGCTGCACGAGACGGTCGGGCGGCGCGAGTGGCTGGCCGTCGGCACGATCATCGTCGGCGTCATCGGCGTCGCGCTGCTGACCGACGAGGACGCCACGGCCGTGGTGCGCCCGATCCCCACGGCGGTGCTGGTCGTCGTGCTGGTGGCGATCACCCTGGCGCCCTACGCCGGCCGGCGGGCCGACTCGGCGCGGGTGCGCGTCGCCGCGGCCGCCGCCGGCGACGCGCTGGCCGCGATCGCGCTGGCGCTGCTGGCCATCGCCATCGAGGACGGGCGCTGGCTGCCGGCCGTGGGCTGGGCCGCGCTGGCCGCGGGCGGCGGGGCGCTGGCGCTGAACGCGGAGATGGGCGCGCTGCAGCGCCTGTCCGCCGCGCGCGTCGCGCCGCTGATCCTGGCCGCGCAGGTGGTCGTGCCGGTGATCGCCGCGCCGCTGGCGCTGGGCGAGCCGTGGGGGACGACGGTCCTCGGCGCGATCGGTCTGGGCCTGGCCGTCGCGCTCGTCACCTTGGGCGCCGTGCTGCTGGGCGCCTCACGCGCGATCGGCGACGTGCTCACCGCCGGCCACGAGGTCGAGGACCACGCGCGCCGCTGACGGGCGCCGGGCGAAGGCCGTGTCGATGGGCAGGCGGTGCTCCAGCGCGCGGCGCAGCGCGACGGCGAGCGCCGCCCGGTCGCGGGCCACCTGGGCCAGCCCGAGGCGGGCGTAGGCGCGGTTGTTGGCCCGGATGTGCCCGCGCCCCCAGCCGTAGGAGATCGTCGGGCACCCGCGGACGCCCGCCTCCAGCACGGTCAGCCCGGCGGTCGAGTGGATCAGCGCGTCGGCGGCGGCCAGGTAGTCCGGCAGCGCGTCGGTGAACCCGATCGCGCGCACCCGCGGCTCGGCGCCGAAGCGCGCGGTCAGCCGCGCGCGCAGGTCGGCGTTGTTGCCGCACACGACGACGACGAACGTGTCGCCCGCGGCGAGCGCGGTCTGCACCGCGCCCTCCAGGTCCCCCACGCCCCAGCCGCCGCCGGAGACGACGACGACCTGCGGGTCGCGGGGCAGCTCCAGCGCGTCGCGCGCCGCGTCCTGGTCGCGCGGGATCGCGAAGGCGGGATCGTTGAGGCCGCGCACGGTGACCACGCGGGCGGACGGGCCGGCGATCGCGCGCACCTCGTCGGCCGACTCCGGATGGGTGATCAGGTGCAGGTCGACCCCGGGATGGGCCCAGTAGCGCAGCGCGGCCAGATCGGTGATCGCCGAGACCAGCGGTACGTCCAGGCGCCCGCAGCGGCGCAGGCGGCCCAGCACCTCGGTCACACCCGGGTAGGTCGACACGATCACGTCGGGTCGCTCGCGGGCGATCAACGCCAGCAACCCGGGCCCGCCCACCGCCTGGCCGACCCGCGCGAACGACCGGCGCACCGGCCCGACGTGCGTGAACAGCGCGTAGCTGCCGTCGAAGAACCAGTTGCCCAGCCGCGACTCGTAGTTGGAGCCGCCGAGGATCACGCGCTCGACGAGCGGGCCCATCGCCGCCACGCCGTCCTCCATCCGGGCATGGGCCGACGGGTCCAGCTCCACCAGCTCGCGCAGGAGCACCAGACCGGGCACGTCGTGCCCCGCGCCGATCGCCGCGCTGAGCACGAGCACCCGCGGCGGCACCGGCGTCGTCGGGGCCGTCATCGCGGCCGCGGTGTTCGTGCTCGGGCCAGAGCCCGGACTCAGTCCAGGAACACGTGGAGGCTGACGATCCGCCCGTCGCGGACCGTCACCACGTCGGTTCCGGTGACCGGGCCCGACTCCCAGCGCAGGCGTCCCATGCCGTGATGGCCCACGGCCGGACCGGTCGGGGTGAACGTCGCCCCGGGCGGTAGCCCCTCCAGCAGCGCGCCGACGGTCGCGGAGATCGCCTCGCGCCCGTCCGCCTCGCCTTCGGGGTCGTAGAGCACCGCGTCGTCGGCGTACAGCTCGGCCAGTGCGGCGGCGCGGCGGTCGGGGTCGCGCTCGTTGAACACGCGCTCGAGGTTGGAGCGCATCAGCGCGTCGTAGTCGGTCATCGACACACATCTCACCAGGTGTGGGGCGTCCGGTGTCGGACAAAACGGCGCACCGGCTCGGCGGTGGTCGTTCGTCGCGGCCGAGAAGGGGTAGCGACGCTCATCCACGGAGAGGGACGAGGGACTCATGAACGGCGTCGCCCTGCTGGAAGCGGACCCCGATCTGGCCGACACGCTGTCGGCGCAGGAGCGGCCGGTCGCCCAGGCCCGGCTCCTGGTGCCGGCGGTCCGCCAAGGCGTCGGGCCATGGCGGATGCACGCGCTGGCCGTGCAGTACGCCGACGCCCTCGGCGTCCTGATGCTGGAGGGCACGGTGCTGCGCACGACCACGCTCGGCGATCGCGTGACCGGCCACCTGTTCGGGCCCCAGGACGTCATCCGTCCCTGGGCCGATCCGGGCCTGTCGGTGCCCGGCCCGATGAAGTCGGCCTGGACGGTCCTGACGCCCACGGTCTTCGCGCCGCTGGACCGGCGCTTCGTCGCGGCGGCCGCGCGTTGGCCCGCGCTCCTGATCGAGCTGGCCAACCGCAAGGACCTGCAGAACAGCCGCATCGGGCTGCAGCTGTCGATCGCCCGGATGCCGCGGATCGACGACCGGCTGCTGCTGACCTTCTGGCGCCTGGGCCAGCGCTGGGGACGGGTCACGCCGCAGGGCCTCCTGGTGCCCCTCCCGCTCACCCACCACATCATCGCCGCGCTCGTCGGGGGCGCGCGGCCGCCGGTCTCCAGCGCGCTGGGTCAGCTGGCCCGGGACGGGCTGCTGCACCGGGGCGCTGCGGGATGGCTGCTCAGCCCCCGCGCGATCGAGCAGCTCGAGGCGCCGGACGCCCAGCCCGCGACCGCGTGACGCGCTGGGCGGCTCAGGCCTCGCCCTCGAGGCGGCCGAGCGCCGCGCGCTCGGTGCGGGCCAGGTGGTCGAGCATCGCCTCGTGCGCGGCGACCGGGTCGCGCGCGACGATCGCGGCGATGATGCGGCGGTGGTCGACGATCGCCTCGTCGACACGGCCCCGCGAGCGCGAGCTGGTCTCGATCTGCTCGCGGTGCAGGTCCTGGATGGCCTCCAGGATCCGCGTCAGCACGTGGTTGCCCGACGCCTGGGCCAGGCGCAGGTGCAGCGCCGCGTCGCGTTCCAGGTAGGCGTCGAAGTCCGGCGGCTCGGCCAGCGCCGCGCCCTCCATCTCGGCCACCAGATCGAGCAGCTCGGCGATGTCGCCGTCGGTGGCCCGGGCCGCGGCCCACTGCGCCGAGGCCGGCTCCAGTAGCCGCCGGACGGCGAACAGCTCGTCGAACGCGGCGTGCTGGCGCAGCAGGACCCCGGTCAGCTCGTTGACCGTCGCGTCGATGCTGCGCGACGAGACGTACATCCCCTGGCGCCCCCGGACGTCGACGATGCCCAGCGCGGCGAGCGTGCGGATGGCCTCGCGGATCGGCACCCGGCTGATGCCCAGGCGGTGGGCGAGCTCGCGCTCGGTGGGCAGCTGGTCGCCCGGTCCGAGGCCGTCGGCGGCGATCAGCTCGCGCACGTGGCGCGCGACGCGGTCGTGCAGCGCGTCGGTGCTCATGCCGCGACCGCCTGCGGGTGCGACTCGCGGACCAGCGCGACGACGGCCGCGGCACAGGCCACGAGCATCGCGGCGACGACGATCAGCGGCGCGTCGTGGCTCACCGCGCTGTAGAGCACCGTCGCCACGAGGGGACCCGCCAGCAACCCGAGATCACCGCTGAGACGGTACTGACCGAACCGGCGCCCGGAGCGCGCCGCGCCGGTCCGATCGCCCAGGATCGTGGCGCCGACGGTGACGCCGATCGAGCCCAGCGACATCAGCGCGATCGCGGCCAGCCAGACGCCGGTGCCGCCCACCGCGCCCAGCAGCGCGACACCGCCCGCCGTGGCCAGCAGCCCGGGCACCAGCGCCGCCTTGCGCCCGACCCGGTCGCTGACCAGGCCGGCGATGAACGCGCCGATCAGCCGGCAGACGCCGCCCATCCCGACGGCCAGGCCGATCGTGGCCGCGCCCAGCCCGAGCACGTCGTCGCCGATGATCGGCACGAGCGTCTGCGGCAGCGCGCCGAGCGCGAAGAACGCCGTGAAGCAGACGGCGTAGAGCGTGGCCAGCTCCGACGCCGCGAGCGCGTCGGCGGCCTCGACCGCGACCGGGCCCGACCCGCCGGGCGCGGCCGGCGGCGCGCCGACGCGCGCGCAGGCCACCGCGACGGCCAGACCCCCGCCCGCGGCAACCAGCAGCGCGCCGCGCCACGACGTGAGCGCCGTGAGCACCCCGCTGAGCGCCGGCCCCAACGACTGCCCGACCAGCAGCGCCGAGGAGAACACCGCCATCGACCGCCCGCGCGTGCGCGCTCGGGCGCTGCGCGAGAAGAAGGTCATGCCCGAGGTGTTGGCGATCGACGACGCGACGCCGACGACGAACGCGCCGGTCCACACCAGCCACGGCCCGTGCCCGGCGGCCATCGTCGCGCTGCCCACGGCCATGGTCAGGCCCGCCCCGACGTACGCGCGCCCCGGCGCGATCCGGTCGGCCAGCGTGCCGGCGGGGAGGTCGGCAGCCAGCCGCCCGAGCGCGAAGATCACCGTGATGGCCCCGATCTGCGGCGCGCTCAGCTGCAGGTCGCCGCCGATGTACGGCAGCAGCGGCACGCGGAAGAAGGCCAGCGTCGAGATGGCCAGCAGGCCGACGCCGGCCACCAGCGCGCCCGCCGGAGCGCGCTCAGCCACCGAACACGACCTCGCGGTCGAGCTCCTCGATGTTCGCCGTCAGGTCGGGGTGCGGGAACACGCACAGCAGCGTCAACGGGGCGCCGGGGTCGGCGGTGGTGGCGTGGGCCACGCCCGCCGGCACGAGCACGACGTCTCCGGCGGCGACGGCACGCCGCTCGTCCTCCTGCACGTGCTCGCCGCGCCCGGACAGCACGTAGGTCAGCTCGGCGCTGTGGGGATGGCGATGCAGCCGCCGGCGCGGTCCCTCGACCCGGACCACGCGCGTGGTCAGCCCGTGCGCGCCGGCCTCGGGCAGCGGATCGGCGGCCGATCGGCCCGGCAACGCCGCGAACGCCAGCCCCTCCAGCGACGCGGCGATCATGCCGCGCGCGCGCCCGCCCCGGCGCTCTCCAGCACCTCGTCGAGCTCGACCGCCTGCCCGGCGCGGTCCGACGAACGCAGCGACGCGTGCACCACGGCCAGCGCCCGCAGCCCCTCGCGCGCGCCGACCTCGACGGTCGCCTGGCCGCGGATCGCCCGGCCGAACTCCTCCAGCTGCTCGCGGAACATGTCCGTGCGCGGCAGCTCCACCGGCGAGCGCTGCGACTCCCCGTAGCCCTGCGAGACCAGCGAGCTGTGGTCGTCGGCCTCGTGGGACTCGTGCCAGTGCGTGAAGTCCAGGTCGTAGCGCAGGTTGTGCTTGGTGCCCTGGAGGTTGATCGTGTAGATGCCCGGCGAGGCCCAGCCGGCGCCGAGATAGCCCAGCGCGCCCGACTCGAACTCGAGGATCGCCATCACGGCATCGGGCACCTCGGCCTGCGTGTACAGGCGCCGCGCGTGCGCGGTCACCGACTTGATCGGCCCGAGCAGGTACTCGAGGTTGTCGGCGTGGTGCACGCCGAGCTGGATCATCGTGCCGCCCGGCGAGCGGTCGGCGAAGTAGCGCCACGTGTCCGTGGTCAGCTCCAGGCCGCGCTCGTTGGAGAAGTTCGCCTCGGCCAGCGAGACGTCGCCCAGCCGCCCGTCGTCGATCCACGCCTTCATCACCCGCGAGCCGGCCAGCCGCCGGGCGCTGTGGCCGACGGCAAACGTCTGGCCGGTGGACTGCACGGCGTCGAAGACCGCGACCGCATCCTCGAGCGAGTGGGCGATCGGCTTGTCGACGTAGACGCCCTTGCCCGCCTCCAGGGCCTGGACGATCAGGTCGCGGTGGGTGTCGTTCGGCGTGGTGATGATCACGCCCTCGACGCGATCGTCGGCCAGCAGCTCCTCGTAGCTGGCGGCCGCGTTGGGCACGCCGAACTCCTCCTGGAACGCCGCCCGGCGGTCCGCGTCGCGGCTGAAGCAGCTGATCAGCTCCACGGCGTCGCCGCGCTGGATCCCGCGCGAGAGCACCTTGGCCCAGCGGCCCAATCCCACGGGCGCCAGCCCGATCTTGTCTGCCATGGTCATCCCTTCTCGGTGACGGTTGCTCGGATCTGCAGGACCGCGCGGACCGGGCCGGCCAGCGCATCGGCGATCGTCGCGGCGAACGCGCCGGGGTCCTGGTCGGTCGCCCAGTGCGGATCGCCGTACCAGCCCGCCGCGTCGATCTCGGCGACGTCGCTGACGAAGCCGTAGACCTCGCGCGAGCGGCGCATGGCGTCGACGGCGTGGCCGTGCTCGGAGCGCCCGCCGCCGTCGACGGCGTCGAGGTCCACGAGCTGCGGCGCGGCGGCCAGCACCGCCAGCGTCTCGATCGATCCGCCGTGGGTCAGCTCGCCGCCGCGACCCGCGTACAGGCGCTGGGCGGCGTAGCAGGCCTGGGCCAGCACGAACGTGGCGCCGGTGGCGCGCTGCAACTCGGCGGCGACGGCCTCCAGCGACGCGTTGTTGCCCTCGTGCCAGTTGACCAGCACGAGCTCGCGGACGCCCATGTCGATCAGCTCGCCGGCGACGTCGCGCAGCAGCGCCTCGAACGTCTCGCGCCGCAGGGAGATCGTGCCCGGCCGGCCGCGGTGCAGTGGGGTCACGCCGTACGGACCGACCGAGGCGACGAGCGCGTCGAGCTGCTCGGCCAGCGTGCCGGCCACGAGCTCGGCGGCCAGCGTGTCGGTCGCACAAGGCAGGTGGGCGCCGTGCTGCTCGATCGAGCCGACGGGCAGGACGGCGCGCGGGCTGCGCGCGATCGCCGCCGCCACCTGTGGGCTGGTCAGCTCCCCCAGCAGCCGGCTCATCGTGCCACCTCGGCGGCGGGCTCGACGACGACGTGGTGCGGCCGCTCGCCCCGCAGCAGGCGGGCGACCTCCTCGGCCGCGCCGCGACGCAGCGCCAGCTCGCTCTCCTCGCTGTACCAGGCGGCATGCGGGCTGAGGATCAGGCGGTCGGCGACCAGGTCGAGGGCGCTCAGCTGCGGCGGCTCGGACGGGAAGACGTCCAGCGCGGCCACGCGCACGGGCCCGGCGGCCAGGGCGACCGCCAGCGCGTCGAGGTCGACGAGCGATCCGCGCGCCGTGTTGACCAGCACGCTCTCGGGGCGCATCCGGCCCAGCTCACGCGCGCCCAGCAAGGGTCGACCGTCAGCGGTCGCCGGGCAGTGCAGCGTGACGACGTCGCTGCGCTCCAGCAGCTCGTCCAGCGCGACGCTGTCGGCGACCAGCGGGTCGTGCCCGATCACGGTGAAGCCGACGCCGGCCAGCAGCTCGCCGACGCGACGGCCGATGCGCCCCAGGCCGACGACGCCGGCGGTCAGCGACGAGGGCAGGCGCAGCGGGCGCAGGTCGGCCAGCCCCCAGCCGCCCGAGCGCACCAGGCGGTCGGCCTCCCCCAACCGCCGCACTCCGGCCAGGGCCAGCGTGAGCGCATGGACGGCGACCGCCTCGGTGCTGGCGTCCGGGACGCTGACCACCCAGATCCCGCGGGCCCGGGCGGCCTCGAGGTCGACGGTCTCGACCCCCGCCCCGGCCCGCACGATCGCCCGGCAGGACAGTCGTTCCAGCACGCCGGCGTCGAAGCGCGGCGGCGAGCCGGCCACGATCACGTCGGCGCCGGCCGCCAGGGCGGCGATCTCGTCGGGATCGCCGCCCCAGCCGCGGACCACGTCGACACCGAGGCCGTCCCAGACCGCCTCCTCGACGGCGAGGTCGGCGTACCGCGTGCCCAGCACGGCGACGCGGTGACCGGCGGATGTCACGAGCCCTCGACCTCCGCGGCCGGCGGGTTCTGGGGCAGGCCGGCGGCCTCCTGGGCGTCCCACAGCGGCTGCAGGTCGAAGTACTTGCGCCACTCCAGGTCCGCGGGCAGCAGGTCCAGCTCCTGCTCGACCGTGATGAAGTCGTCCATGCCCGTCGGCGAGAAGCCGCCGTCGGGGCTGACCTGGATGACCTCGTCGTCGAAGACGGCCTCGAAGTCCGGGGTGACCTCGAAGTCGTTGTCCTTCATGATCTGCAGCACCTCGGGCCAGTTGGCCTTGTCGGCGATGTAGGCCCGCGCCTTCAGCGTCGCGCGCAGGTAGGCGTCGACCAGCGGGCGGTTGTCCTCGAGGAACGTGCCGGTGGTGGCCACGCTCTCCTGGGGCACGTCCTTGACCTGCTTGACCAGGAACTTGCCGCCGCCCTCGGCCAGGGGATTCGTGTGCCGCGGGAACAGGTTCGTCGCGTCGATCTGGCCCGCCAGCAGCGCCTGCAGGCGGTCGTCGGAGCCGCCGCCGAGCGGGACGAACTTCACGTCGTCGGGGTTGACGCCGAGCTTGGTCAGCAGCTCCTTGACGACGGCCTCGTTGCGCCCGCCGCGGTCGCCGCCGGTGACCGTCTTGCCCTTCAGGTCGGCCGCCGTCTCGATGCCCTTGCCGACGGCCAGCTCCTGGAACTCCTTGTAGCGGTAGTTGGCGATCAGGACGATCGGGTCCGGGCTCTTGGCCGCGGCGGCCAGCAGCGCGTCGGTGTCGCCCTGGGTGATGTCGATCGAGCCGCCGATCATGCCCGCCACGTAGTCGTCGCTGGTCACGACCTCGACGTCGCTGATGCCCTCGTCGGCGAAGAAGCCCTTGTCCTTGGCCACGTAGGTGACCATCTGCGTCGAGTACGTCGGGCTGTTCATCCCGATCGTCAGCTTCGCGTCCTTGACCGCGGTCGTCTCAGCGGCCTGCGTCGCCGCACCGGTCGCCGCCGGGGTGGTCGACGTGTCCTCATCGCCGGAGCTGCCGCACGCGGCCACGGTGAGCGCCGCCAGCAGGCCCAGCACGGCCGCGATGCGCGGCCGCCCTCCGTTGTGTCGCCTCATGCGACCGATCCCTTCTGTGGGGTTGAGCGATCTCTCCATCAGGACTCGCTCACGCGTCGACCGTCTGGTTGCGCCAGGGCGCGACACGGACCTCCAGCCACCGCAGCAGCTGGACGAGCGTCAGCGAGATGACCACGAGCAGGAACAGGGCCGCGTAGAGCGTCGGCGACTCGAACGTCTCGCCGGCGCGCTGGATCACGTAGCCCAGTCCGTTGTTGCCGCCGAAGATCTCGGCGATGACCATGCCCACGAGTCCGCGCGTCAGGCCCTGGTTCAGCCCGGAGACGACGAACGGCAACGTGAACGGGAAGACGACCTTCACGTACAGCGACAGCCGGGAGGCGCCGAACACGCGCCCGGCCCGCAGCAGCGACGGGTCCACGGTCTTCGGACCCGCCATGCAGTTGATGATGATCGGGAACAGCGCCGACAAGAAGATCAGCACCAGCTCGGCCATCTGCGAGAAGCCGAAGATCAGGATCAGCAGCGGTGTGATGGCCACGCGGGGCAGCGAGGCCATCGCCCACACGTACGGGCTGAGCAGCGAGTAGACGGCGTCGCTGGTGCCCATCAGCAGCCCGACAGGGATGCCCACGACCGCGGCGGCGATCATGCCGATCGCGAAGCAGCGCAGCGACCACAGCAGAGCCGCGCCCAACGTGCCGTCGGAGAAGCCGTCGATCAGCGCGTGGTACGTGGCCGACGGGGCCGGGAAGAACAGCGGGTTGATCCACTCCTGCTCGGCGACGATCTCCCAGATCCCCAGGAAGATGGCGACGTTGAGGACGACGAGCCCGATCCGCGCCCAGCGGTTCTCGGGCATCCGGAACCGCCGCCTCATACGCGCAGCTCCTTGGCACCGAGCGCCTCGCCCTTGAGCAGGTCCCAGACGTGCTCGCGCAGCGGCGTGTAGTCGGGGTGCGCCTTGACGTCGTAGTCGAAGCGCGGCCGGGGCAGGTTCACGTCGAGGATCTCGCGCACGGTGCCCGGGCGGTGGGAGATCAGCACCAGCCGATCGGCCAGCGCGAGCGCCTCGTCGATCGAGTGCGTGATGAGGATCGTCGTGTGGCCGGTGGCGGCGATGATGCGCTCCAGCTCGCCCTGCATCGCCTCGCGGGTCATCGCGTCCACCGCGCCCAACGGCTCGTCGGCCAGCAGGATCTGCGGGCGCCCGACGAGCGCGCGGGCGATGCCCACGCGCTGGCGCATGCCGCCGGACAGCTCGTACGGATAGGAGCGCTCGAAGCCCTGCAGCGAGACGAGCTCGAGCGCCTCCGCCACGCGCGCGGCAACCGCGTCGCGGGTTAGCCCGTGACGCTGGAACTCCAGGCCGAAGCGGATGTTGGCCTCGACCGTGCGCCAGGGCATGAGCGCGTAGTCCTGGAAGACCATCGCGCGGTCGGGCCCGGGTCCGGTGACCTCCTTCCCGGCCACGCGCACGCTGCCCGCGGCCGGCCGTACCAGCCCGGCCACGACGTTGAGGAACGTCGTCTTGCCGCATCCGGACGGCCCGACGATCGCCACGAACTCGCCGGCGTCGATGTCGAGGTCGACGCCGGCCAGCGCCGTCAACGGCTCGTCGCCGCGCTGGCGGCGGTAGCTGACCGTGACGTCACGGGCTTGGATGAGCGGTGCGTTGTCCATAATGTCGACCTAGTCAGTATGGTATACCACAGGTCATACTGGTAGGCCAGAAGCAACACAACGACAACAGACCGAGAGGAGGCCCGTGGCGCACAAGTTCCTGATCCACCGCTCCGGCGACCACGTCGGCGTGGCCACCGAGCCGATCACCGCCGGCGAGACCGTCATCGGCGTGGTGATGGCCGACGACTCGACCGTCGAGATCACCGCCCTCGGCGACGTTCCGCTCGGCCACAAGCTGGCCATCGAGGACGTCCCGCCCGGCGGCACCGTCCTCAAGTACGGCATCCCGATCGGGCTCAGCGACGACGGCCTGGCCGTCGGCGACTACGTCCACACCCACAACCTGCGGAGCGCCCGATGGTGAGCCCCGAAGACCTGTTCGGCTACCGGCGCGCCAACGGCGCGGTCGGCGTGCGCAACCACGTCGTGATCCTGCCGGTCGACGACATCTCCAACGCCGCCTGCGAGGCGGTGGCCAACCAGATCAAGGGCACGCTCGCCCTCCCCCACGCCTACGGCCGACTGCAGTACGGGCGCGATCTGGACCTGCACTTCCGGACGATGATCGGCACGGGCGCCAACCCCAACGTGGCCGCCACGGTGGTGATCGGCATCGAGGAGAACTGGACGAAGAAGATCGCCGACGGCATCGCGCAGACGGGCAAGCCCGTGGCCTGGTTCGCCATCGAGGGCTTCGGCGACCTGGAGACCGTGCGCCGCGCGTCCTGGGCGGCCGCCGAGTTCCTGCAGGATGCGTCCGAGCTGCGGCGCGAGCCGATCGCCCTCGAGGAGGTCATGGTCTCGCTCAAGTGCGGCGAGTCGGACACCACGACCGGCCTGGCCTCGTGTCCGACGGTCGGCGCGTTCGTCGACCACCACGTGGGCCTGGGCGGTACCGTCCTGTTCGGGGAGACCTCCGAGCTGACCGGCGGCGAGCACCTGATCGCCGACCGCATGGCCACACCAGCGCTGCGCGAGGCGTTCCTGGAGATGTACGGCCGCTACGTCGGCTTCATCGAGTCCCAGGGCGTCGACCTGCTCGGCTCACAGCCGACGCAGGGCAACATCGCCGGCGGCCTGACCACGATCGAGGAGAAGGCGCTCGGCAACATCGAGAAGACCGGCAGCGTGCCGGTCGTCGGGGTGCTCGACAAGGCCGAGCGCCCGGACGGGACCCCGGGCCTGCACTTCATGGACTCCTCGTCGGCCGCCGCCGAGCACATCACGCTGATGGCCGCGGGCGGTGCCGCGCTGCACCTGTTCCCCACCGGCCAGGGCAACATCATCGGCAACCCGATCGAGCCGGTCATCAAGATCTCGGGCAACCCGAACACGGTGGCCACGATGGCGGAGCACATCGACGTCGACGTGACCGGGCTATTGCGCCGCGACCTCACGCTGGCCGGCGCCCACGAGCTCCTGCTCGACAACATCCGCCGCACGATCAACGGCCGCCTGACCGCCGCCGAGGTGCTGGGCCACCGCGAGTTCGTGATGACCCGGCTCTACGAGAGCGCCTGAATCACCTAGACGCCGCCAGGGGGCCTTCGCCTCCCGGCGTGGCCCACTCTCTCCACACCCAATGTATACCGGATCGAGCGCCCTCATGAGGTCTTGACGGGTCCCCCATAATCGCCCGCCGCAGGTTGCAATCCACCAGGCGGAGGCGCGTTATGGCCCAGCAGTTCTCGCATGCAGTGACGATCGTCGGAGGCGGCCCGGCGGGGATGATGCTGGCCGCGGAACTGGCGCTGGCCGGCGTCGACGTCGCGGTCGTCGAGCGGCGTCCCGACCACGTGCTGGTGGGCTCGCGGGCCGGCGGCTTCCACGCGCGCACGATCGAGATCCTCGACCAGCGCGGCGTCGTGGACCGGTTCCTGGCCGAGGGCCAGGTGGCGCAGGCCGCGATGTTCGGCACGACCGTGCTCGACATGAGCGACTTCCCCACGCGGCATCCGTACGCGCTCGGGATCTGGCAGAACAAGATCGAGCGGATCATGGCCGCCTGGATCGCGGAGCTGCCGGTGGCGATCTACTACGGGCGCGAGGTGACCGCCTTCGCGCAGGACGCGTCCGGTGTCATCGTCGACCTGGCCGACGGCGACACGCTGCGCACGCGCTACCTGGTCGGGTGCGACGGCGGGCGCAGCCTGATCCGCAAGGCGGCCGGCATCGACTTCCCCGGCTGGGACGCGACGCGCAGCAACCTGATCGCCGAGGTCGAGCTGACCGAGGATCCGCCGGCGGGGATCCGCCACGACGCGACCGGCGTCCACGGGCTGAACCTGCTGGAGGACGGACGGACGGTGCGGGTGATCCTGACCGAGCAGCAGCTCGGGCCCGCCACCGAGCCGACGTTGGACGATCTGAGCGCGGCGCTGATCGCCGTCTACGGCACCGACTTCGGCGTCCACACGCCAACGTGGATCTCGCGGTTCACCGATGCCACCCGTCAGGCCGCCGCCTACCGGGCCGGCCGCGTGTTCCTGGCCGGCGACGCCGCCCACATCCACTACCCGGCCGGCGGGCAGGGCCTGAGCCTCGGGCTGCAGGACGCGGTGAACCTGGGCTGGAAGCTCGCACAGGTGGTCCACGGGACCGCGCCGGACCGCCTCCTGGACACCTACCAGGACGAACGGCATCCGGTCGCCACCCGCGCGCTGCAGCACACGATGGCCCAGGCGTCGCTCCAGCGCCGCGACGACCGGATGAAGGCGCTGGTCGACGTGGTCTCGGAGATCTCGCTCATGGACGAGCCGCGCAAGCTGATCGCCGGGCTCATCTCCGGGCTGGACATCCACTACGACCTGGGCGACGGGCATCCGCTGCTCGGGCGCCGCATGCCCGATCTCGACCTGGTCGGCGCGGACGGCCCGCTGCGCGTCTACGCCCTGCTGCACCGCGCGCGACCGGTGCTGCTCAACCTCGGCGCGCCCGGCGCGCTGGAGCTGTCGGAGTGGTCCGATCGCGTGCAGCTGGTCGAGGCCAGCTACGACGGCGCCTGGGACCTGCCGGTGCTCGGGCCGGTCAGCGCGCCCGCCGCCGTGCTGGTCCGACCCGACGGCTACGTCGCCTGGGTCGGGGACGGCACCGACGCGGGGCTCGTCGACGCGCTCACCACCTGGTTCGGCCCGGCGTGTCCGGCGACGGACCCCGAAAGCATCCGCGCAGCAGGTTCTGTGCGCTAAGCCTTTGAAGGGGTACCCCGCTCACTCGAAGGAGACGGGACTTGATGAACCGCATAGACCTCCTGCAAGCCGATCCTGACCTCGCCGACGCGCTGTCGCCCGCCGAGCGGCTGGCGGCAGGGCGGCCGCTCGTCGTTGTGCAGGTCGACCTCGAACCCGGTCGCTGGCGCACCCGCGCACCGGCGTGCGACAGCGACGGCCTCGGCGTGCTGCTGACGCGCGGGGTCATCCTGCGCACGACGATCGTCGAGGGGCGCACCACGGGCCAGCTGTTCGGACCACGCGACGTGCTGCGGCCCTGGGCCGATGGCGAGCTGACGACGCCGAGCGCGATGCAGACGCGCTGGACCGTCCTGACCCCGGCCAGCGTCGTCCCGCTCGACCGCCGCTTCGTCTCGCTCGCCGGCCGGTGGCCGTCGCTGCTGATCGAGCTGTGCAAGCGCAAGGACCTGTTGGCCAACCGCGCCGCGCTCCAGGTCTCGATCGCCCGGATGCCGCGCATCGACGACCGGTTGCTGATGACCTTCTGGCGCATCGCGCAGCGCCTGGGCCGCGTGACCCCGGCGGGCGTGCTCGTCCCCCTCCCCCTCACCCACGAGACGATCGCCTCGCTCGTCGCCGCCTCGCGCCCGGCCGTCTCCACGGCGCTGGGCGAGCTCGCCCGTCAGGGCGACCTGTGGCGATCGGAGCACGGCTGGCTCCTCAGCCACGCGGCGATGGAGCAGGTCTCCACACCGGACGTCCCCAGGCCGCGCGTGCGCGTGGCCTGAGCGGTCCCAGCCTCCTCCCAGGAAGGGATGTGATCCTGCCGTCATGGGACACGACCATCACGACCACGGCGAGGGCCTGCACGAGGATCTCGTCAAGCTCGCCACGCGCCGCGACGCGCTGCGGATCTTCGGCACGGGCGGCGCGGCCGCGATCCTGACCACGCTGGGCGCCTCGCGCGCGCTGGCGGCGACGCCGACCGCCGCGGTGCCCACCGAGACCGCCGGCCCGTACCCGGGCGACGGCTCCAACGGCCCCGACGTCCTGGACGACTCGGGCATCGTCCGCCACGACATCCGCCGCAGCTTCGGCAGCAGCCGCACGCTGGCCAAGGGCGTGCCGCTGCGGGTCAACCTGACCGTCACCGACGCCGCCAAGGGCTACGCGCCGATGGCCGGCGCGGCCGTCTACATCTGGCACTGCGACCGCGAGGGCCGGTACTCGATGTACTCCGCCGGCGCCGAGGACGAGAACTACCTGCGCGGCATCGCCAAGACCGACGGCGACGGCACGGCGTGGTTCGACACGATCTTCCCCGCCGCCTACTCCGGCCGCTGGCCGCACATCCACTTCGAGGTCTACGCCTCGGTGACCAAGGCCGTCTCCAACGGCCCGATCGTCAAGACGTCGCAGCTCGCGCTGCCCGAGGCGGTCTGCAAGAAGGTCTACGCGACCAGCGGCTACACCGGCAGCCTGCGCAACCTCGCGCAGACCTCGCTGTCCACCGACAACGTGTTCAGCGACGACAAGGCGATCCACCAGCTGGCCACGATGACCGGCAGCGTGGCCAAGGGCTACGTGGCCAACCTCACCGTCGGCGTCTGAGGCGGCGACCCGGGAGCGCGGCGCGGCGTCGAGCCGCGCTTTAGGCTGCAGGGTGCATGGCCGAGCTGATCGAGCGCGACCGGGAGCTCGCCGTGCTGACGGAGGCGATCGCCAGCGTGCGCGATGGCGCCGGAGCCGCCCTGCTGGTGGAGGGCGAGGCGGGCATCGGCAAGACCTCGCTGCTGTCCGCCGGGCGGGCGCTGGCCCGCAGCGCCGGGGTCCGCGTGCTGAGCGCCCCGGCGACGACGATGGAGACGGGCGTCGCCTTCGGCCTGATCCGCCATCTGCTCGGCCCCACGCTCGTGGACGCCGGCGACGAGCGGCGGGCCCGCCTGCTGACCGGTGCCGGCGCGCTGGCCGAGCCGGCGCTGATCGACAGCAACCCGACCCACGCCTCCCCGATGGAGTCGGGGTTCGCCGCCGTGCACGGCGTCGTCTGGGTGGTCACGGCGCTGACCGAGGAGCACGGGCCGCTCCTGCTCGTCGCCGACGACGTGCAGTGGGCCGACGCGCCGTCGCTGCGAGCGCTCGGCGCGCTCGCCGCCCACGCCCCGGACCTGCCGCTGCTCGTCCTGACCGCCGCCCGGCCGCTGTCGGAGTGGTCCTATCCCGACGCGGGCGCCGAGGTGCGGGCGCGCACCCGCCGGCTGCGGCCCCGTCGCCTCACCGCGGCGGGCATCGATCGGGTCCTGACCGAGCGGCTGGGCTGCCCGGCGCAGGCCCGGTTCGTCGCGTCGACCTACGAGACCACGGGCGGAACGCCCTTCCTGGTCACCGCGCTGGCCACGGCGCTGGAGCGTGAGGGGATCCTGCCGCTGGACGAGGCGGCCGACCGGGTCGTCGCGCTGGGCGCGCCCGAGCTCGAGCCCCGAATCAGCGCGCGGCTGCGCGAGCTGCCCGGCGCGGCCGAGCCCGTGGCCCGCGCGCTGGCCGTCCTGGGCGACGGCCGCCCGGCCTCCGAGGCCCACGCGCTGGTCGCCGACGCGCTCAGCCCCGACGACGTGCAGGCCGGCGGATCAGCGCTGGAGGCCGCCGGGATCGTCGAGGGCTGGCCGGTCCCGGTGTTCACCCATCCGCTCGTGCGCGCGGCGGTGCTGGACGGGCTGCCCGTGGCCGACCGCGTGGCGCTGCACCGCGTCGCCGCCTCGACGGCGATCCAGGCCGGCGAGCTGGAACGGGCCGCCGCCCACCTGCAGCACATCTCCGGCGTCGGCGACCCGGGCGCGGTCGACGCGCTGCTGGGCGCCGCGGCCGCCGCGACCCGTCGGGGATCGCCCGAGGTGGCGGTCGTCCATCTGCGCCGGGCGCTGGCCGAGCCGCCGGCGGCCGAGCGCCGCGCCGAGGTGCTGTTCGCGCTCGGGCTGGCCGAGATGGCGGTCGGCCAACCGGACGCCGCCGGCCGGCTCCAGGCGGCCGCGCAGGTCGCCGCCTGGCCCGACATGCGCCTGCTGGCCGGGACGCTCAGCGGGCACGCGCTGACCTTCACGGGCCGTTGGTCGGAGGGGTTCCAGACGCTCGAGGCCGCGGTCGCCGCCGCACCCGACGCGAACCCGGCCGCGCTGGCGCTCGCGCGCCTGGAGACCGCGGCCGCGATGCTCTGCTGCACCTCGCGCACGCGCGAGGCCGTGGCCGTGCTCGCCGACATCGAGGCGGCGCCGTCCGGCGCCGACGGGGTTCCGGCGCCGCTCACGCTCGGCGTGCTCGCGTTGCGCGACGCGATGCTCGGCGCGCCCCGGGAGGGCGTCCTGGCCCGCGCCACCGCTGCGTCGCCGGCCGGCGCCCCGCTGGCTCCGCTGCTCACGCCCGCCCAAGCGGTGCCGCTGGCCGCGATGGTCTTCGCCGACGCGTTCGCCGAGGTCGAGGAGACCGCCAGCGCGGTGATCGCCGGCGCCCGCGCCCGGGGCGACATCCTGACGGTCTGCATGGTGTCGGCCTGGCACGCCCTGTCGCGCTGGCGCCGGGGCGCGCTGCACGAGGCCGAGGAGGCGCTCCTGGCCATCGACGAGGCGCCGGGCCGGCCCGCGGCGATCCCGGCGATGCTGGCCGAGACGGTTCACGGGCTGATCGCCATCGAGCGCGACGACGACGCCACCGCCGCGGCGCGCCTGGACGCACCGCTGGAGCACGACCTCGAGATGGCCGACACCCCGTTCTGCGACGCGTTCCTGACCGCCCGCGGCATCTCGCTGACCGTCCGCGGTCGCCCCGCCGAGGCCCTGACGGTGTTGATGGAGGCCGGCGCGCGCGTGACCTCGGCGGGATCGGTGAGCGTCGCCGCCACGCAATGGCGGACCTACGCGGCGTTCGCCGCCCACGCCGCCGGCGAGCACGCGCTGGCGCTCGAGCTCGCGACCCGTGAGGTGGCGCAGGCGCGCGCGTTCGGCAGCCCGCGCGCCGTGGCGCAGGCCCTGTGGGCCCAGGCCCGTGCGACGACCGACGACAGCGCGGCGCAGGCACTGCTGCGCGAGGGCATCGGCCTGCTGGACGGCACGCCGGCCGCCTCGCGCCAGGCACCGCTCCTGCTGGACCTCGGCCTGCGGATGAGCGTCGCGGGCGACAACCTGCATGCCCGCGACACCCTGCGCGAGGCGCTCGACGTGGCCTGGCGCAACGGGGCGATCCGGGTGGCCAAGGACGCCCGCGTCGCGCTCGTCGCCGCCGGCGCCCGTCCGCGCCGCCCCGAGCGCACGGGCGCCGAGGCCCTCACCCCGGCCGAGGCGCGCACCGCCCGCATGGCCGCGGCGGGTGCCACGAACCGGGACATCGCGCAGGCGCTCTTCGTGACCGAGAAGACGGTCGAGACGCACCTGACCGCCAGCTACCGCAAGCTGGCCATCCCGGGACGCAGCGGGCTGGCCACCGTGCTGGCCGACGGGTAGTCGTCGACGCCACCGGGCAACCGGTCATCTGTGATGCTTGGACGCAAGACGCCCCAGACGAGCGAAACGGGAGAGCACCTTGGCTGACTACGCAGTCGTCGACCCGGCCACCGGCGAGACGATCAAGACCTATCCGACGATCAGCGACGGCGACCTCGACGGGGCGATCGGGCGGGCCTATGCGGCCCATGAGCCGTGGGGCCGCGACACGTCCGTGCAGGACCGGGCCGCGCTGGTCCGGCGCGTCGGCGAGCTGCACGTCGAGCGCCGCCAGGAGCTGGCCGAGATCATCGTCCGCGAGATGGGCAAGCCGATCGAGCAAGCGCTCGGCGAGGTCGACTTCAGCGCGGCGATCTACGAGTACTACGCCGACAACGCGGTGTCGCTGCTGGCCGACGAGCCGATCGACCTGCTCGACGGCGACGGCTCGGCCTTCGTGCGGCGCACGTCGGTCGGCGTGCTGCTGGGGATCATGCCCTGGAACTACCCCTACTACCAGGTGGCCCGCTTCGCCGGCCCGAACCTGGTCATCGGCAACACGATCCTGCTGAAGCACGCGCCGCAGTGCCCGGAGTCGGCCGAGGCGATGGAGCAGATCTTCCACGACGCCGGCGTGCTGGCCGACGCCTACATCAACATCCGCGCGACGAACGACCAGATCGCCGAGGTGATCGCCGACCGCCGCGTCCAGGGCGTCTCGCTGACCGGATCGGGCCGCGCCGGCGCAGCGGTCGCGGAGATCGCCGGGCGCAACCTGAAGAAGGTCGTGCTCGAGCTGGGCGGGTCGGACCCGTTCATCGTGCTGGGCACCGACGACATGGACGCGGTCGTCGAGGCCGCCGTCGGCGGGCGCCTGGAGAACACCGGCCAGGCCTGCAACGCGGCCAAGCGCTTCATCGTCGTCGACGAGTTGTACGAGCCGTTCCTGGAGAAGTTCACCGCCGCGCTCACCGAGACCCAGCCCGGCGACCCGCGCTCGGCGGACACGACCATCGGCCCGCTGTCCTCGACCGCGGCGGCCGATCGCCTGGACGACCAGGTCAAGCGCGCGGCCGCGCAGGGCGCCACGGTCGTGGCCGGCGGCGGGCGCGAGGGCAACTTCTTCCAGACCACGGTCCTGACCGACATCGCGCCGGACAACGACGCCTACCGCGAGGAGTTCTTCGGACCGGTGGCGTCGGTCTACAAGGTCGGCTCCGAGGCGGAGGCGATCACGCTGGCCAACGACACCGAGTACGGCCTGGGCTCCTACGTGTTCACCAACGACCCCGACCAGGCGCTGCGCGTGGCCGACCGCATCGAGGCCGGCATGGTCTTCGTCAACGTCGTGGGCGCGGACGGCGTCGAGCTCCCGTTCGGCGGCGTCAAGCGCTCGGGCTTCGGCCGCGAGCTCGGCCGCTTCGGCGCCGACGAGTTCGTCAACAAGAAGCTCATCCGCGTCGGCTGACGTCGCCGCCGCGGGCGTCCCCGGTCAGCCGAAGCGAACGGCCGGGCCGGGGTCGCCCGCGTACAGCGGCGTGCCCGGCTTGGGCGTCTGGCTGGTGATTCGGCGGTGGCCGCGGCGGGCGCGTTTCCCGTCGACGCGCAGCCGCCCGGCGCAGCGGTCGCCGGCCAGCGCGCGCCGGGCCTGCGCAAGGGTGTAGCCGGTGAGCGTCGGCACGCGGGGGCAGACGGGCACGCGCTGGTCGGCGGGGGCGGCGGCGATGGCCGTGATCGCGGTGGTGAAGGTGAAGCGGCCGCCCGGCCCGGTGGCGCTGGCCCCGGCCTTCGACAGCACGCGGACGTCCACATCGCCCGCCGGCGCCAGCGGCGCGCGGGCGGTGATCTGGCGGTCGCTGTCGACGCTGAAGCCCAACGCGGGCGTGTCGCCGAACAGCACGCCGGTCGCGCAGTGCAGCCCGCTGCCGCTGATCGTCACCGCGCTGCCACCCAGACCGGAGGCGGGAGCGATCGAGCGGACGACCGCGGGCGCGGCGCACGGGTCACCGCCGGCCCCGACGGGCGGTGCTGGCGGCGGCGGGTCCGTCGCGGTGATCCGGCCGATGCGGTTGCCGACCCGCTCGGTGAACCACACCTGGCCGTCCGGTCCCGCCGTGATCCCGTAGGGCGCGCTGCCGGGTGACAGGCCGGCCGAGAACTCCGTCACGGTGCCGGTCGGCGTGATCCGCCCGATCCGGTTTCCGTCGAACTCGGTGAACCACAGGTTGCCGTCGGCCGCCGCGGTGATGGCCAGCGGGGTGCTGCCCGGCGTGATGCCGGCGGTGAACTCGGTCACGGTGCCGGTCGGGGTGATCCGCCCGATCGCGTCGTTGCCACGCTGGGCGAACCACAGGTTGCCGTCGGGGCCCACCGTGATCCCGTACGGGCGGCTGCCCGGCGTCACGGGGAACTGCGTGACGACGCCGGCCGGGGTGATCCGTCCGATCCGGCTGGTCCCGGCGCTCGGCTCGGTGAACCACAGGTTGCCGTCCGGTCCGGCCACGATGTCGTAGACCCGGCCGGTGATGCCAGCGCTGTTGCTCGTCACGGCGCCGAGCGGCGTCATCTGTGAGATCCGGGTGTAGTCCCAGTTGGTGAACCACAGGTTCCCGTCGGACCCCTCCGCCAGCATGTACGGATCGGCCGCCCCGAACATTCCGTCGGTGGCGTCGAAGGCCGTCTGCACGCCGGCCGTGGTGATCCGGCTGACGGTTCCGTTGTCGGTGACGAACCACAGGTTCCCGTCCGTCGCCGCGATGATCCCGCGCACGCCGAAGCCGGCGGCGATCGAGAACTCCGTGACGTCACCGGTCGGCGTCATCCGCCCGATCCGGTTCCCGCCGAGCTCGGTGAACCACAGGTTCCCGTCCGGCCCGGTCACGACGTCGTAGGGCTCGCTGCCGCCGCTGATGCCCGCCGAGAACTCCGTCACGGTGCCGATCGGGTCTGCGGTCGCGCCCGTTGGGGCCGCGATGGCGATCGCCAGGGCGCAGCCGAGCGCGGCCACGAGACGACAGGATGAGACGAGCACGGACGGCCACCTTGAAGTAGGACTGGCCCGAGCACGCCTCACCCGGTATGCGTCGATCTTCGCACACTTCGCCGGCAAAAATGACATTCCGTGATTAAGCGGAGCTCGCGCCTCTGGCGCCGGCGCCGCCCAGCGGTGACAATGGCGCGGCCGTGGCCGCCCAGCAACCGTCGCCCGCCGGAACCCTGCTGTCGGTGAACGTCGGCCTGCCCAGGGACGTCGCGTGGGAGGGCCGGACGGTGTTCACGGGGGTGTTCAAGGAGCCGGTGGCCGGCCCCCGCCGCGTACGGCGGCTGAACATCGACGGCGACGGCCAGGGGGATCTGGGCGGACACGGCGGGGAGCAGCGCGCGGTGTTCGTCTACCAGATGGGCTCCTACCGCTACTGGGAGCGCGAGCTCGGGCGCGACGACCTCACCCCGGGCCAGTTCGGCGAGAACCTCACCGTCGAGGGCCTGGCCGACGACGAGGTGTGCATCGGCGACCGCTACGCGATCGGCGGCGCGATCTTCGAGGTCACCCAGCCCCGCGTGACCTGTTACCGCGTCGGCCTCCGCCTGAACGACCCGCGGATTCCCGCGCTGCTGGTCTCCCACCACCGGCCCGGGTTCTACTTCCGCGTCCTCCAGGAGGGCGACGTGCAGGCGGGCGACGCCATCCACAAGCTGTCGCCGGGGCCGGAGGCGATGACGGTGGCCGACATCGACGGCCTGCTCTACCTCCCCGGGCATCCGCGCGCGCAGCTGGAGCGTGCGCTGCGCATCCCCGCGCTCAGCCCCGGCTGGCAGGGCTCGTTCAGCGCGCTCCTGGACGAGCGCGCGACCGGCAACGCCGGCCTGGCCTCCTCCAGCCCGCCGCCCGCTTGGGCGGGCTTCCGGCGGCTCACGGTCACCGCGATCACGCCCGAGAGCGATTCGGCGATCTCGATCGGCCTGGCCGACCCGTCCGGCGCGGCGCTGCCGGCGGCCCGACCGGGTCAGTACCTGACGGTGCGGGTCCAGCCCGATCCCCAGGCCCGCGCGGTGCTGCGCAACTACTCGCTCTCGGGTCGGCCGGGAGCGCCCGGGTACCGCATCAGCGTCAAGCGCGAACCCGACGGCGTGGCCAGCGGATACCTGTGCAGCCGCCTGGTGGTCGGCGACGAGCTCGACATCGCCGCGCCCCGGGGCACGTTCATCCTCGACGACGCACCGGCGCCGGTTCTGCTGATCAGCGCCGGGATCGGCGCGACCCCGGTGCTGGCCATGCTCCAGACGCTGGCCAGTCAGCACGCCGACCGCCGGATCTGGTGGCTGCACGGCGCCCGCAACGGTCGCGAGCACCCGTTCGCCGCCGAGGCCCGCGCGCTCCTCGGCTCACTCCCCAGCGCCCGCTCGTGCGTCTGCTTCAGCCGCCCGGGGCCGGACGACGTCGAAGGCCGCGACTTCGACCGCCCGGGGCGCCTGGACGCGTCCGCGCTGGCCGACCTGCAGCTGCCGCTCGACGCCCAGGCCTACATCTGCGGGCCGAGCGCCTTCATGGACGACATCAGCGCCGGGCTGGCCGCGCTCGGCCTCGGCGCGTCGCACATCCACACCGAGCCGTTCGGGCCGGCGGCCGGCCAGACGCCGGGCATCGCCGCGACGCCGACCCGACCACCCCACCCGCCCGCCGGCCCGCCCGGCAACGGCCCGAGCGTCTCCTTCGCCCGCAGCGACCTGACGATTCCCTGGACCAGCGACTACGGCACGCTGCTCGATCTGGCCGAGGCCTGCGACGTGCCCGTGCGCTGGTCCTGTCGCACGGGCGTCTGCCAGACCTGCGAGACGACGGTCATCGCGGGCCAGGTGGACTACCAACCGGACCCGGTCGAGCGTCCCGCCGACGGGAGCGCGTTCATCTGCTGCTCGCGCCCCCACGACGACCTCGTGCTCGATCTGTGACCGGCGGCCCGGACCGGGTCAGCGCTTGCGCGCGGTGAAGTCCAGGCGTCCCGTGCAGAGCGGGTAGGACAGCTCGACCACGCCGCCGGTGACCCGACCGCCGCGCAGCGTGCCGCGCACCAGCGTGTCGGTCTCCGAGACCGTGCTGGCGGCGAAGAACGTGCCGTCGGGGGCGATGCGGATGCGCTTGACCGTCGTGAAGGCGCTGACCACGCGGTTGTTGGTGACGTCCGGACCGCCGATGCAGTAGACCGTGAGCTGCGCCTTGAGGTTGCGGATCTCGCGGCCGGAATCGGTCACCTGGAAGCGCACGTTGGCCTGGCCCTGGGCCTGGTAGGAGCCGACATCGGCGGAGCCGGTGGAGAAGCCACGTGCGGCCGCGACGGTGATCGTCAGTGGCGCCGAATGATCGACCTGGGTGCCGCGGCGGGCCGCCCAGCGGACCTGCGCCGATCCGCGCCCCAGCTCGACCGGCGCGGACGCGCGCCCCTTGGCCACCGCGACCGGCTCGCCCACCGGCTTCCACGCGCTGCCGGCCTTGCGTTCGAGGCTGACCGGCTGGCCGTCGGGCAGGTTGGTCTGCAAGCTGACGAGGGTCGTGTAGCCCGCGTAGGCCCGGCGCGGGCCGGTCGCCTTCATCTGCGCCGGCGCTCCCTGAACGGTGAACGACGCGGTCGCCCCAAGCTCGGTGTCGGTGCCCTCGCAGAAGCAGAACCGCGTGACCCGCCAGTAGTAGGTCCCCGGCTCGCTCAGCGGACCACCGCCCAGCGCCTGCGCGAACGCGGTGCACTGACCGGCCGCGGGGCCCCGCTCGATCGCGGTGGTGCCGGTGACCGGTCCGCCGAAGCTCGCGTCGGTGGAGACCTGGACGCCGTAGCCCACGATGCTGTCCGCCGGCTCCCCCACCGGCGACTGCCGGTAGTTGGGACAGGTGAAGACGAGCTCGACGCCCCGCGCGCCGGCCGCGACGGTGGCGCCGTCCGCGGGCGAGATCGGCGCGGGCACGGGATCGCCGGGAACGGCCTGCGCGACCGAGGGCACCAGCAGCACGAGGACCGCGGCGCACGAGAGGATGATTCGACCCATCGGGCCGAGGTACCCGCTCAGGTCTGCGCAAACGCGGTGAACAACGAGCGCGCCTGCTGCACGAAGCGCGGCAGCCGTGCTCCGCCGGTCGCGTCAGGAACCGGGGCCACACCACGTGGCCGTTGTGGCGGATGTCCAGCGTCCCCCTCGCGGCGTGCTCGTGGTGGACGCTGAGGCTGACCCGCTGGCTGCCGGCCCGACCGTAGACCGAGAACGTCGCGTCACGCACCTCGCCGCAGGACTTGTTGTGCCACACGCGATGGGCCACGTGCGCGCCGTCGGCCGAGGCGGGCGCATCGGACCGTCGGACAACCTCTGCCGATCAGCGCTGTTCGTGCCGCAGGTTCGTCCGCGTGGCCAGGTGGACCGTCATTGCCCGTCCGTCCCCGCGATCGAGATCACGAGCTTGGCGATTGAATCGGGCTGGGCGACGAGCTGTCGAATGCCTTCGGCCGTCGCGGCGAGCGGCACCGCAGTCAGCCAGTCCACCTGGACGGGATGGTCGGCCAGGAGCTGAACCGCGGCCTCGAAATCGGCCCGTGTGTAGGCGTAGTGGCCGCGCACCGTGATGCCCCTGCGCACAAGGTCGGCGATCCCGATCAGCCCGGTATCGGCGGCGAGCCCGAGAATCGTCACGGTGCCACCGCGCCGGACTGCCGCCACACCCGCCTGCACTGTCGCCTCGATGCCCACCGCGTCAAGCACGAGATCGAGCTCGCGATCCGCGATCGCCGCGGGGTCGGCGTGTGCCTCCCGCGCGCCGAAGCTGGGCGCCAGCCGCCGTCGCGCCTCCAACGGCTCCACCGCGACGACATCGAGACCGAGCGTCCGAGCCGCGTGAATGGCCAGGAGACCGATCGGGCCGCAGCCGATCACCGCGATCGCCGCGCCCGCAGCCAGGCCCGCGGCCCGCAGTGCGGCCAGCGGCGTGGCCAGCGGCTCCGTCAGCACGGCCTGATCGTCGGTGAGGCCCTCGGGCAGGGCCACCAGGCTGTCCTCGCGGACCAGGACCCGCTGCGCGAACACCCCGGGCCGATCCAGCCCGATCAGCCCGCGGCTGTCGCACAGGTTCTCCTCCCCGCGCCGGCACGCGGCGCACGTTCCGCACACGACCAGCGGGAACGGCGCGAAGCGTCCGGGGCGCCCCGGAACCGTGCCGACGAACTCATGGCCGAGGATCAGCGGAGGACGACGCGGTCCGTGATGTCCACGAATCGCGTGGAGATCGGATCCGCACACACCGGCAAGGGCGATATCCGCGACGACGTGACCGGGCTGCGGCACCGGATCGGCGACGGTCTCGCGGCGGAGATCCGCCCCGCCGTACCAGACGATGGCGTCCATCAGGCGGTCGCCGGCCGATCGAGACCGAGGGCTTGGAGGGCGTCGCGCGCGATCAGCGCCTCGATCTGATCCTCGGGGACGTGTGGCAGGCGCGTGCCCTCGACGATCTCGTTCACCCGGCGCAGCGCGTCGATCGTCTCGCCCGGTGTCGCGATGGGGAAGTCCGAGCCCAGCAGCAGCTTCGACATCGCTCCCCACTCCGCCGCCAGCCGCATACATTCGTAGAACGACCACGGCCGATAGGGCAGCGCCGACACGTCGGCGTAGACGTGCGGGTGCTTGCGGATGGTGACGATCGTGTCCCGCTGCCACGGATGGCCCATGTGCGCCATCACCACCCGCAGTTCCGGGTGGCGTATGGCAATCTCGTCCATGGCGAGCGGATGGGCGTACCGCAGCGGTGCGTCCCGCACCGGTGATGCGCCTTGGTGAAAGACGATCGGCAGGCCGGCGGCCTCGGCGTAGGCGTAGAGGGCGAGCGCCTCCGGATCGAGCGGATCGAAGTGCTGGTAGTTGGGTCCGAGCTTGATGCCCCGCAGCCCCAAGGCCCGACTGCGCTCGACCTCGTCCAGCGCACCGGGCGCCTTCGGGTCGACCGACAGGAAGCCGATGCGACGGGTGGGATCGGCGGCGGCGAACTCGGCCGTGCTGTCGTTGATGCGCGCCGGGTCGTTGGGGATCCCGGTCGCGGCCAGCGGGTCTGCGACAGCGATGTTGAAGACGATCGAGACGTCGGCCGCGGAGACGGCCTCGTCGTAGTCCGCCCACGAGTTCGTCGTCACCACCTCGCGGTCGGGTCGCCACAACCCGTGCGCCAGTCGCTCATCGTCGGGCACCGTCTCGCGGTGCGTCGGCGTATGGGTGTGAACGTCGACGATCACGCCAGCTCCAGCCGGGCAACGTGGGCGTCCAGCCGGGCGGTCGACGGCGGATCCAAGGGGGCGGGCGCCGGCGGGCGCAGCTCCGGGCGCACCGCGACCCCGCGCCGGCGCAGCACGTACTTCGCACAGCGGTTGTAGTGCTCGATGTCCTGCATCTCGAACACCAGCATCGGCAGGAGCCGGGCGAACTGCGCGTCGGCTTCGTCGGCTCGCCCGTCGCGCTCCAGCGCGTGGATCGAGACCTGCAGGTCCACCGTGTCCACTCCGGGCATGATGCCCGCGGCGCCGGCCCGCAGCGCGTCGAGCAGGTACAGGCCGCCATTGCCGCCGAACACCGCGATGCCCTCGCCGAGGGCGGCGCGCCACGCTTCGATGCCTTCCGGACCGGTCTCCAGCTTGACCGCGCACACGTTCGGCGCCCGGCGGGCGATCTCGCGCACGCCCGCGGACGAGAGCCCCACGCCGAGGTACTCCGGCGCGTCCTGCACGATCGCCGGCAGCGTGACCGCGTTGGCCACGGCGACCATGAACTCCACGATGTCGGCCTCACGCAGCCGACTCGCGGTGGGCGGCGGGATGACGATGCCTGACGCCCCCACCCGCTCGGCGTGCCGGGCCAGCGCAAGCGAGTCCGGCAGGTTCTCGGCCACCGCGCCCACCAGCAGTGGCACCGAGCCGCTGACGGTCAACGCCCGTTCCAGCAGCTGCTGGCGCTCGGCCACGGTCAGGCGGCTGACCTCCCCCGCCAGCCCGAAGCACACCAGACCGTGCGCGCCACCGGCCACGGCGAAGCGGACGATCTCGGCGAACGCGTCGGCGTCGACGCCACCGTCGGCAGCGAACGGCGTGGGCAGCGAGGGCAGGATGCCCGACCAAGGTGCCTCAGACGACACGGGCGATGGCCTCGATCTCGAACAGCAGGTCGGCTTTGACCAGGTCGCACACGACTGTCGACCGGGCCGGATAGGGCTCGGGGAACCGCTCCGCGTAGACGCGGTTCATCGTGGCGAAGTCCTCCCGGTTGACCAGGAAGAGCGTCGACTTCTTGACCGTGGCCAGCGACCCGCCCGACTGCTGCAGCACCTGCTCGAGGTTGTCGATCGCCACGCGGACCTGCGCCTCGAAGTCGGCCGGCGCGTCGCCGCCGCTCAGCGGGATCCCGACCTGCCCGGCGGTGTGGATCCAACCGTCGGTCACGCAGGCGAGGCTCAGCGGGTTGCCCGGGGTGGGCGTCGGGACATGGGTCATCGGATGTGCTCCCCGTCGCTCACGGCGCGACGTACGTGGTCTTGACGTTGGTGTAGAACTCGCGCGCGTACCGGCCCTGCTCGCGCGGCCCGAAGGAGGACCCCTTGCGACCGCCGAACGGCACGTGGAAGTCGACGCCCGCGGTCGGCAGGTTGACCATCACCATGCCCGCCTCGGCGTGACGGCGGAAGTGCGCGGCGTGACGCAGCGACCGCGTGACGATGCCTGCGACCAGGCCGAACGGCGTGTCGTTGGCCACCGCGAGCGCCTCGTCGTAGTCGGACACCGCGATCACGGAGGCCACCGGGCCGAAGATCTCCTCACGGCTGCTGCGCATGTCGTTGTGGGCCTCCACGAGCAGAGCGGGCTGCAGGTAGAAGCCGTCGCGCGGGCGCTCCAGTCGCTGCCCGCCGACCAGCCGGGCGCCCTCGGCACGGGCGATCTCCAGATAGTCGAGGTCCTGCGCCAGCTGGGTCGCATCGACGACCGGGCCGATGTCGGTGCCGTCAGCCCTGGCGTCGTCGACGCGCAGGCTGTCCAGTCGGACGGTCAGGCAGGCGACGAACGCGTCGTGGATCCCCTCGGTGACGATCAGCCGGCTCGACGCCGTGCAGCGCTGGCCCGTGGAGAAGAACGCGCCCTGCGCCGCGACCTCGACGGCGACGCCAAGATCCGCGTCGTCGAGCACGACGAGCGGGTTCTTGCCGCCCATCTCCAGCTGCACCCGGGCGCCGCGTTGGGCACAGGTCACGGCAATGCGCCGACCGACCTCAGCCGAGCCCGTGAACGACACCGCCGCGATGTCCGGCGAGGAGACCAGCGCCTCACCGACCACCCGCCCCGGGCCGTTGACGAGGTTGAAGACGCCGGGCGGCAGCCCGCTACGGGAGATGATCTCGCTCAGCGCCCATGCGCTGCCGGGGACAAGCTCGGCCGGCTTGAAGACGACCGTGTTGCCGAAGGCCAGCGCCGGGGCGATCTTCCACGCTGGAATGGCGATCGGGAAGTTCCACGGCGTGATGATCGCCACGGGGCCGACGGGCTCGCGCGTGATCGCGACCTCGACGCCCGGCCGCACGGAGTCCAGGAGCTCGCCGGAGTTGCGCAGTGCCTCGCCGCCGAAGAACCGGAAGATCTGCCCGGCCCGCGCCACCTCGCCGACGCCCTCGGCGCGCGTCTTGCCCTCCTCGCGCGACAGCAGCTCGCCCAGCTCGTCGGACCGCGCCAGCAGCTCCGTGCCGATGCGGTCGAGCGCTGCGGCGCGCTCGGCCACGCCGCTGAGCGCCCACGCCGGGAACGCCGACTGCGCCGCATCGATCGCGGCCTGCGTCTGTGCCGCGTCGGCACGGCCGTAGATGCCGATCACGTCGGTCACGTCGGACGGGTTGACGTTGGGCGCGCTGTCGGGCGCGTCGACCCACGCCCCGCCGACCAGGTTGGCGTGAGCGCTCATGCCCACTCCGGGAAGAAGCTCTTCCAGTTCTCGTGGATGATCCGGTCCTGCAGCTCGACCGGGAAGCGGGGCATGCCGGTCCCCTCCACCGGATCGTTGACCCGCCGCAGGCCGTCGATCACGTTGGCCACGGTCGCCGAGGGGAAGTCCGAGCCGAGCAGCAGCTTGTGCGCGACGCCGTACTCCATCGCGCTGATCATCGCCTGCCAGTAGCGCCAGGGCCGGTAGTGCACCGCGGAGATGTCCATGTACAGGTTGGGACACTTGCGCACGAGCGCGATCGCGTCCTCCTCCCACGGGTGGCCAAGGTGGGCGATGATCATCCGCAGCGACGGGAAGTCCATCGCCACGTCCTCGAGCAGCAGCGGGTTGGCCACGCGCAGCTTGGCCTCGCTGGGGAACGTCGTCCCCTGGTGCCACATGATCGGCAGGTCGAGCTCGGCGCACCGCTGGTACAGCGGCCAGTGGCGGCGGTCGGAGGGATCGAAGTGCTGATAGGGCGGCCCGAGCTTCAGCCCGCGCAGCCCGAGCTCCTGCACTGCGTGGTCCAGCTGGGCCACGCAGTCGCGCTCGTTAGGGTCGACCGAGGCCCAGCCGACGAGCTTCTCGGGGTGGGTGGCCACGTAGTCGGCCACCACCTCGTTGGGGATCCACACCCCGACGGCCTTCGCCTGCAGCCCGAACACGACGACGCGGTCCGCGCCCTCGGACGCGGCCCAGTGGTCCTCCGGATGGGAGTCGTAGGAGTGCAGGTCCAGCCGCGCCGAGTGGGCCGCACCCCCGGACATCTCCAGCTTGACAAGCTTGCTGGCCAGCGCCTCCTCGGCGTAGCGCTTGCCGATGTGGTCGGGGTACCACATCACGTGGGAGTGGCAGTCGACGATCACACCGTCGCCTCCCCCAGGAACGTCAGGCCGAGCAGGGCGTAGGCGCGGGCCGCCGCCGCCAGCTCGGCGACCTCCACGGACTCGTCGGGCACGTAGTGCCAATCCGCCGGTCCGTAGATCAGGCTCTCGACGCCGAGCGCCTGCATGTCCGCCGTATCGGTGACGAACGCCTGCACCGGCAGAGCGTCGGAGACGACCAGCGATCGGCCCGTCGCCGCCTCGTGCGCGGCGACCATCGCGTCCATGAGGGCGCCGTCCTGGGGGCCCATGTACGCGCGCTGCACGGCGGTCAGGTCCAGGCGCCACGGGACGTCGGCCGGGACCACCCTGGCCAGCAGCTGCTCGAGGTCGGCGCGAACCGACGCGCGCGTCATCGTCGGCACCGTGCGAATGTCGCCGCTGATCGTCGCGCCGTCGGCCACGCATCCGCCGGCGAAGCCGGACTCGAACACGCCCACGTGCAGCATGGGCAGGTCGGGCAGGCGCGGCTCGGGTGTGTGGGTGGGAACCAGGTCACGCAGCGCCGTGCACACGTCGACGGCCGCGGCCAGCGCGTCGATGCCCTCCTCGCGGCGGGACACGTGCGCCAACCGCCCCTCCAGGTGGATGACGAACTTGATCGCGCCGCCGTTGGCCGTGTGGACCGCCAGCTGGGATGGCTCACCGTTGATCCCGAACCGCGGGAAGTCGTGCTCGCTCGACAGCGCGTACTTGACGCCCAAGCCGATCGTGTCGTGGTGCATCGAGGCCAGCAGCACCACGTCACCGGGCGGCGGGCCCAGCCGGGCCACGGCCTCCAGCGCCACGGCCATGGAGGCCACGCCGCCGAGCATGTCGGTGATCGCGCCGCCGAACAGACGGTCGCCCTCCTTCCACGGCTCGTGCGGGTCGCGGGACCAGTGTCCCGGGTGGTAGGCGGCATCGAGGTGCCCGTTGAGCAGGATGCCCGGCCCGTCCCCACGACCACGGACCCGGGCGATCAGGTTCGGCCGGTTGGGCAGCACCCAATCGAGCTCGACCTCGATGCCGTCGGCGTCGAGCAGACCCTGCAGGACGCGCGCGCGCTCCTCCTCCTGGTCACCGCCCGGCTGTCGGGCGCGGCATAGCGCGACCGCCACCTCCTCGACGCGCGCCGGGTCGACCGCGTCGGCGACCGCCCGCGCCAGCTCTGTCGCGGTCTTCATGCGGCACCCCCGGCGATCGTCAGCAGCCGCCGTGGGTTGTCGACCAGCAGCTTCTCGATCTGCGCCTCGCTGACCCCGTGATGCTCGCGCAGCCGCGGCACAACCCGCCGCAGCACGTGGTCGTAGCCCATCCCGCCGAAGCGCTGCAGGTAGTGCTTCTTGCCCATGTCCTGGGAGACCACGAGCTGGTCCTCGTAGCCGCGCTGGATCAGTGCGACCATCGTGCTGGCCTTCTCGTGGTCGCTGAGCGACTTCCAGGTCGGCTCGAAGTAGCCGTCCTGACCGAAGCTGTCGAAGCCGGTGATCACCCCGCGCTGCAGCACGGTCTCGTGGTAGTCGAGGTCGGTGATCTCGTCCAGATGCGACAGCGAGGTGTGGGTCAGGTCGTGGCCCTCCTCCTCGAGCACGTCCAGGACACGCAGCACCACCTCCAGCTCCGGTGGATGGCAGTGGATGTTGATCGGAAGGCCGGTCTGGCCGGCCACGCGGGCGCCGGCCCGCAGCACCCGCTCCTCGCTGTCGGTCAGCTGCTCGGAGGTGCCCAGCTCGCCGATGATCCCCGGCAGGACGCCCGAGCGCTGGACGCCCTCGCGGACCTCGGCCAGCAGGTGCGCCTCGATCTGCTCGACGCTGGCGTCCGCCAGCCAGTCGGGGTGCGTGGCCGCCACGTAGAAGCCCACGCCTTCGACGATGTGGAAGTCCAGGTCCTCCGCGATCTGTCGTAGCGCCTCCGGGAACGGATGGATGCCCTCCAGCGTCAGCTCCACGATGCAGTTGCCGCCGGCGTCGAGGAACTCGCGCACCTCGTCGGCGATCAGCGCGTAGTCCTGGTCGGGCAGCTGGCGCAGGTTGTCGCGAAACGACGAGCCGTTCCAGCGCGACAGCCCGCCGAAGCGCGGCTCCATCGGGAGCGTGCCCAGCTCGGGGTCGTGCAGCTCCGACGGGTCGAAGAACTGCTCGGCGCTCCAGAACACGTGCTCGTGGGTCAGCGTCTGTCCGATGTCCGACGGGTCCACGGGACCGCGGACCGTCATGACGTGGGCCATGGGACCGTCCTCTCGTTGTGTGCGACGGAAGTCATGCGGGGCGCACCCCGAGGCTCGTGGGCAGCTCCAGGCGCAAGGTCAGCTGCGGGCCGCCGTAGGCCTGGCCGACGCGCAGGTCACCGACCAGCGACAACAGCGCCAGTGCCTCGGCGGGCTCGAGATCCAGCTGGTCCTCCAGCGCGCGCGCGGCGGCGTCGACGGCCAGCTCCCGGGCCGCTTCGAACGTGGCGGAGGCAGTCAGCACCATCACCCGGTCGGCCGTCTCGATCCACGGCCAGGTCGGGGCGCCACCGGGCTCCAGCTCCACGCGCAGGCGCACGGTCGCCGGGCATTCGAGCGCGACGCCGGACAGCTCTCCGTCCCCCTGCACCGCGTGCACGTCGCCGGCGTAGAGCAGCGCATCGTCGACGAACACCGGCAGGTGGACGCGGGCGCCGACGCCAAGCGGACGCTGATCGAGGTTGCCGCCGTGCGGCCCGGCCGTACCGGCATCGCGGGCGCCGTCCGCCGGAGCGACACCCAGGCACCCGATCATCGGCGTCGGCGCCAGGACGACCCCGTCACCGAAGTCCACGCCGGCGGGCCCGATGGTGCAGACCCGGGCCAACGAGCGCGGGACCCGGCCTTCGGGCAGCGGGTTGACGTGCGCGTGTCCGCCGCACCAGCCCAGCGGGCCGAGTTCGATCGCCTCGACCGTGATCACCAGACGGTCTCCCGGCCGGGCACCGGCCACTGCCAGCGGCCCGGTCAGCGGGTTGGACGTGCCGGGCTCTGGCCGGGGCAACGCGAAGGAGACCCCCGGCTCGCGGTCCAGCAGTGCGCCCGCGCGCGCGTCCAGCGTGTCGAACGTGACGCTCGTGCCCGGCGCGATCGTGGCCAGCGGAGCGACGTCCCGCGCGAACGTCCGCTGCGGAACGTCCGGCGCAAGCGCGACGTCGGTCATGCCTCGACCTCGCCGGCCAGCACGATCGACGCGTCCGTGGCCCACACGAGCGCGACGGCGTCGCCGACGGTGACCGGTTCGCGGGCCGGGTCGCTGAGCTCGCTGACCACGACGGTGCCCAGCGGCCCCGTGGCGACGACGTACTGGGTGTTGGGTCCCAGGTAGACGACGGTCTCGACCACCCCGGTGACGCGGCTGTCGACGTCTCCTGGATCGGGACCGGGCGCGCGGTGCAGGCGAATCCGCTCGGGTCGTACGGCAACCCGCATCCGGCTGCCCGCCACGATCTCGTCGCCGACATCGGCCGTCAGCACCTGACCGTCGCCCAAGCGGCAGGTGGCCCGCCCGTCGGCCACGGTGTCGGCCACGGCCTCGATCTCGTTGAGGTTGCCGACGAAGTCCGCGACGAACCGGGTCGCCGGGCGCTCGTAGATGTCCTGTGGCGCCCCGACCTGCAGGAGCTCGCCGTCGGACATGATCCCGATGCGGTCCGACAGGAAGAGCGCCTCCTCCTGATCGTGCGTGACGTAGATGAACGTCGTGCCGATCCGGTGCTGGATCGCCTTGAGCTCCAGCTGCATCCGCTTGCGCAGCTTCACGTCCAGCGCTGACAGCGGTTCGTCGAGCAGCAGCACGCGGGGCTGGTTGACCAGCGCGCGAGCCAACGCCACGCGCTGCTTCTGGCCGCCCGACAGCTGATCGGCCCGGCGCCCTTCGAAGCCGCCGACGCCAACGATCTCGAGCATCTCGGAGACGCGCTCGGCGCGTTGGGCCTTCGGCACGCGCTGGACGCGCAGGCCGTAGGCCACGTTGTCGGCCACCGACATGTGCGGGAACAGCTCGTAGCTCTGGAAGACCGTGTTGACCGCACGCTTGTTGGGCGGGCGCCGGGTCATGTCCTCGCCTTGCAGCAGGATTCGGCCGGCGTCAGGCCATTCGAACCCGGCCACCATCCGCAGCAACGTCGTCTTGCCACAGCCGCTGGGCCCGAGCAGCGAGAAGAACTCGCCCTCCCGAATGGTCAGCGACACGTCCCGGACGGCGACGACCTCTCCGAAGCGCCGGGCGACGCCTTCGAGCTCGATCGCCGCGGATGGCTCGGGCGCGGTCATTGGGTCTCCAGTCGCGAGGTGCGACGCGCGGCGAAGAGCGCCAGCACGACGGTGATGGCCAACAGCACGACACCGACGGCGTTGAGCGCCGGGGTCACGCCGAGGTTGAGGCGGCCGTAGAGCAGCATCGGCAGCGTCTTCGACTGCCCGGCCGTGAAGAACGCGATGACGAACTCGTCGGCCGACAGCGCGCCGGCCAGCAGCATCGAGCCGATGACCGCAGGCAGGATCGCCGGCAGCGTGATCGTCCGAAATGCGTACCACGGGCCCGCGCCGAGATCGCGCGCAGCCTCCAGCAGCGAGAAGCGGAAGCGCTCCAGCGCGGCGCCGATGATCAAGAACGCGAACGGCATGGCCACGACGATGTGGCCCGCGATCGTGGCCCAGAGCGAGAAGCCCACGCCGATCTGGTGGTAGAAGAACGCCAGGCCCAGTGCGTAGAGCAGCAGCGGGAACGCGAGCGGGATCGCTGCTGCGGTCAGCGCGATGGCCCGGACCCGAGGACCCATCCGCACCAGTCCCAACGCCCCCAGGAGCGCGAGCAGCCCGCTCCCGATGGCGGTCGCGGTGGCGACCAGAAGCGTGCGCCGCAGCGCGTCGAGGAACTCGTCGTCGTCCAGCAACCCGGTGAACCACCGCGACGACAGCCCCTCGATGGGGAACGTCAGGCGCGGCGAGTCGTTGAAGGCGAACAGGAACATGAGCGCCAGCGGGACGAACAGGTAGACCAGCACGGCCCCGACCAGGATCCCGAAGGCGATGCGGCTGCCGCGACCAACCCTCATCGCGTCACCAGCCGCACGGCGCCGACCACGAGCCCGACGATGACCACCACGGCGACGATCAGCGACAGCGCCAACGCGGCGCCCAGTGGCCAGTTGATCGCGGTGCCGAACTGATACTGGATCGCGTTGCCGACGAACTGGTCGTGCGTGCCGCCCACCAGCTGCGGTGTGACCCACTCCGCCGCGGTGGCGATGAAGGTGAACGCGAACGCCGCGGCGACACCACGCATGGTCAGTGGCAGCACGACGCGCCGCAGCGTCGTCAGTCGGCCGCCCCCGAGGTCCCGCGAGGCCTCGATGAGCCCGGCGGGAACGTTCTGCATCGCGTTGTAGATCGGCAGCACGCCGAGCGGGAGCAGGAAGTTGACCAGCACGATGACGATCGCGTAGCCGCTGTTGAGGAAGGCCTTGATCGGCTCGTCGATGACGCCGAGGGACATCAGGCCCTGGTTGAGCAGACCCTGGTCGCCGAGCATCGTCCGCCAGGAGTACACGCGCACGAGGAACCCGCCGAACAGGCTGACCAGCACCAGGAAGTACAGGACCTGTGCGCGCCGGGGGAAGATGAACGTCAGCGCGTAGGCGAACGGATAGGCCAGCGCGATGACGATGATCGACACGATCGCCGCGTAGCGGATCGTGCGAACGAACAGCTTGCGGAAGACGTCGCTCTCCACCACCTCGCGGTAGTTGGCGAACGTCAGGTGCCACGTCGTCTGGTAGTCGGAGAACGTCGCGAAGCTGTAGGCGACGAGGATCCCCAGCGGCACCAGGAAGAAGACCGCGTAGAACAGCGTCACCGGCGCCAGCTGCACGGCCGGGACCACCCGCCGGCTCCAGGGAGCGGAGCGCGGCGGGTGGGCCAGGGCCCTGGACGCGGTCGCGTCCGTTGTCATCGATCCACGACGGACGCGACCGGCCCGGCCATCAGCCAGCCTTGACCTCGGCCCAGGCGTCCTGCCAGTCCTTCAGCGATGCGTAGCCGTCCTTGGCCTCCTCGGGCGGGTAGTACGCCACGAAGTCGATGCCACCGGTGGGCTTGGACACCAGGTCGTAGTCGTAGACCTGGGCCGACTTGCCCAGCAGCGGCACGGAGTCCGCGTTGGCCGCCCCCGACGTGAGGTTCGTCGCGAGCGCGGCGTTGGCCTCCGGCGAGATCAGCTCGTCGATGTAGGCCAGCGCGCATTCGGGGTTCTCGGCCGTCGACGGGATGGCCATCCCGTCGAAGTACCCGCCGCCCTTGCTCTCGTCGAAGAACTTGTAGTCGAGCTTGGCACCCTTGTCCTTGGCGAACCCGAGCATCGCCTCCCAGCCTCCGATGGCCAGGTCCACGTCACCGGCGACCATGCGATCCGTGGCGTCCTGGTAGGAGGCCTGGAACGCGGCCGCGTTGTCGACCAGCTCCTTGACCTTCTCCTTGACCTGCCCGAGCTGCTCGGTGGTCAGGTTCGGCGGGTCGAAGCCCATCGCGTCGGCGATCATGAAGAAGGGCAGGCCGGGGTCGTCGAACATCGTGTAGCGGCCCTTCCACTCCGGCTGCAGCAGCTCCATGATCGAGGTCGGCGGGGTGTCGACCCGGTCCGGCGCGTAGACGTACGGCCCGTCGCCCCAGATGATCGGGACGCCGTAGATCTTTCCGTCCTCACCGCGAATGGCGGGCGACTCCCGCAACGCGGGCACGATCTTGTCCCAGTTCTTCAGCTTGGACGTGTCGATCGGCTGGACGACGCCGGCCTTGATCATCCGCTGGCCCTCGAGCACCGGGATCGTGTTGAGGTCGTACGGCTGGCCGACCTTGATCGCGCCGATCAGCTGGCCCCAGTCCGCGTTGTTGTTGACCTTCAGCTGCATGTCCTGCGCGGCGCGCCAGTCCTTCAGCTCCTTCTCCCCCTCCTCGCCGGCCAGGCCGATGAAGTTCAGCGACTTGCCCTTGCACGCGTCGGCGCTGACCGGCGCTGCCGCAGTGGTCTCCGTCGCGGTCGACGTGCCGGCCGCTGCCGTGCTCGCCGACGACGTGGTGCCGCCGTCGGAGTCACTGCCGCATGCGCTCACCACGGCCGTGACGGCCATCACCGCGGCCACCGACAGCAGACCCCGACCGATCTGTCGCCGTTGCTGCGGTCCTCCTGAATCCGTTCCTGCTCGTGCTCGCCGGTCCATCGTTCGCCCCTAATGGTCGGTCATGTGGAGCGGTGATCCTAGGAACCTGGTTGCCAACTTGTCAAGGGAGTTGGGTAGTAAGTAAGCTGCGCACTATGGAAGCCCTTCACCGCACGTCGGGTCGTCGGTCGCGACCCACTGTCCCCGCGGGTCTGGCCCGTGTCACGCTCAGCGACCAGCTCGTCCTGCACCTCGCACAGGAGATCGTGCGCGGGGACCTGGCGGTGGGCGACGCGCTGGCCTCCGAGCAGGAGCTGTCGATGACGTTCAGCGTCTCCAAGCCCACCATCCGCGAGGCCATGCGAGCGTTGGTCGCGCTCGGCCTCATCCACGCCCAGCAGGGCAAGCGCACCGTGGTGCAGTCCGAGACGCAGTGGAACGTGCTCGATCCGCTGCTGCAGGAAGCGTTCCGCCTCGAAGGTCGCGGCGGAGAGCTGGCCGTGCAGCTCTACGAGATGCGCCAGATCCTGGAGACCAGCTCCGCTGCCCGCGCCGCCGCGCGCGCCAGCGCCGAGCAGGTCCAACAGCTGCGCGACCTGATCGACCAGCTGCGCGCGATCGCCGCGGCGCCCGACCACGACCTCGACGCGTTCCTGCGCGTCGATCGAGAGTTCCACGACGTGATCGCCCAGGCCTCCGGCAACGAGGTCCTGCGTCAGGTGGTCCGTCAGGTCAACGGCGACCTCTCTACGGCATGGTCGAGCTCGAGCATCACCGAGAGCGAGCTCGACCTCCTCGTGGACATGCACGCCCAGATCACCGATGCGATCGCCGCCGGAGATCCCGAGCGCGCCAGCAGCAGCATGGAAGACCACCTCAAGCGGGCCGCCGCCAAGTCGTTCGAGCCCGCACGATGAAGGCCGATTCATCCCTCGCCGCGCTGGGCGTTCGCCCGACCGTCGCGGCTCCGCCACCGAGCACCGCGCGCTTCCCCGACGGGGGCGCGTTTCGCATCGAGATCCCCAGCGTCGAAGGTCCACAGGCGCTGGCCGCCGTGCTCGAGGCCGCCGACGAGCACGGGGTGACGCTCAACCGCATCTCCCAGGGCAGCGGAGCCATGCTGCTGACCGAGAGCGAGCTGCGTGAGATGGTCGAGCTCGCGGCGCAGGCCGGCGTCGAGCTGGCGCTGTTCGTGGGGCCCCGGGCGGAGTGGGACATCGGCGCGTTCAGCCGCTCGGACATCGGCGCCGCCCAGTTCGGCGCGCTGCGCGGCGTGCGCGGGCTGAGCTTCGCGCTGGAAGACGTGTTCCGGGCGGTCGAGGCGGGCATCCGCAGCTTTCTGGTCGCCGACATCGGCCTGCTGTCTCTGCTGACCGAACTGCGCTCACGCGGGGAGCTGCCGGCTGAGTGCGTGTGGAAGGTGTCGGCCTACCTGGCCCCCTCCAATCCCGCCACACTGCGGGTCCTGGAACAGCTCGGCGCCGGCACGATCAACGTGGTCAGCGACCTGACCGTGGCCGAGCTGGCCGACCTGCGCGCCCATGTCACGATTCCGATCGACCTGTACCTCGAGGCCCCCGACGGCATGGGCGGCATCGTGCGCGGCAACGAGATGGGCGACTTCATCAGCGTTGGAGCCCCCTTGTACGTGAAGTTCGGCCTGCGCAACGCGGCGCCCGCCTATCCCTCAGGCGGACACGTCCGCGCCGAGGCGATTGCCACGGGACGCGAGCGCGTCCGGCGCGCGGCGATCGCGCTGGAGTGGCTGGCCCGCACCCACCCCGACGCGCAGCAGTCCCCGCGCGCGATCCAGTGACCGTTCTGCTCGCGGAGCTGCGGCGCCAGGAGGCCACGGCGATCGCCCAGGCCGGCGGCATCGTGCTGCTGCCGATCGGAGCCACCGAACAACACGGACCGCACCTGCCGCTGAGCACCGACACGCTGCACGTCGAGGCCGTCGCCCGCGGTGCAGCGGAGGCCGTCGCGGATCGGGTGCCGGTGGTCGTGGCCCCAGTGTTGCCCTACGGCTGCTCGGCGCATCACCTCCCGTTCGGCGCGACCGCATCGCTGTCGACGGCAACGCTGCTGGCGGTGCTGGCCGACCTGGGCGCATCCCTCGTGGCCTCCGGCTTCCGGCGCCTGTTCCTGCTCAACGGCCACGGCGGCAACCATCATGTCGTGGTCCAGGCCGCGCAGGACCTCGCGCTCGTGCACGACATCGATACCGCCGCCGCGTCCTGGTGGCACCTCGCGGCCGCGGATCTGATCGCCGCCGGCGCGTTGGAGCACGGCAACCTGCCGGGCCACGCAGGCGCGTTCGAGACCGGAGTGGTCCTGGCCCTGCGTCCCGACCTGGTCGTCGACCCGCCGCAGCGACCGGATGGACCCGGGCGCTATACGTTCGACGAGCCGCTGACGATGGCCCTCCGCGACAGCTGGGCCAGCATCGACGGCTGGTCGGACTCCCCCGCCGCCGGCCGATTGACGGATGGCCGGCAGCATCTGGCGATCGCGATCACCGCCGTCGCCACGGCGATCGAGCGATTTGCCGATGCGTGCGGACCGTCAGGCGGCACACCCCGATGAAGGTCACGGCCGTCGAGACCATCCCTGTGTCCGTGCCCATCGTCCCGGCGCGCGCGGTCAGCGGCGCGCGCGGCTCCCACGCCCGTTCGCCCTTCCTCCTCGTCCGCGTTCACACCGACGAAGGACTGACCGGGCTGGGTGAGGCGTCGTGCACGCCCAACTGGAGCGGCGAGGACTCGGTGATCGCGGCCCACGCGATCGCGACGTACCTCGCGCCCGCCATCACCGGTCAGGACCCCCGGGACATCGAGCGCCTGATCGGCGCGATGGATGGCGCGCTGGCCGCCAATCGTTTCGCCAAGGCCGGGGTCGAGATGGCCGCGTGGGACATCGCCGGCAAAGCGGCCGGCGTGCCGGTCTACCAGCTCCTGGGCGGTCGGCTGCGCGACCGCGTACGGACGAAGTTCTCGGTCTCCGGCCGCCCGCCCGACGCGGCCGCCGAGATCGCCGCCTGGGCGGTCGAGCAGGGGTTCTCGGCGATGAAGGTCAAGGTCGGCCTGGACGTCGCGGGCGATCTGGCCCGCGTCGCCGCCGTGCGTGCGGCGATCGGACCCGACGTGTGGCTCGGCGTCGACGCCAACGGCGGCTGGTCACGGGCGCAGGCGCGCCAGGCCATCGCCGCGCTGACCGAGCACGACGTCGCGTTCGTCGAGCAGCCGCTGGCCACGGCGGACCTTGCCGGCATGGCCGAGCTGCGCCGGTCCTCGCTCGTCCCGATCGTCGCCGACGAGTCGGTCGGGACCGACGAGGACGCGCTGTCGGTCGTGCGCGCGGACGCCGCCGATGTCCTGTCGATCTACAGCGGCATGGCCGGCGGGATCGCGGGCAGCCGGCGGATCGCCACGATCGCCCACGCGGCCGGGCTGGGCTGGACGATCGGCAGCAACCTCGAACTGGGCATCGGCCTCAGCGCCCATCTGCACCTCGCCTCGGCCGTGCCCGGCCTCGCCGACGACGTGGTCCCGTGCGACATCATCAGCCCGTTCTACTACGAGGCCGACCTGCTGGCCGAGCCGCTGACCATCCAGGCTGGCTCGGCCGCGGCACCCGACGGTCCCGGCCTCGGGGTGGAGCTCGATCCCGACATGCTCGAGCGCTACCGCGAGGACCGATGACCAGCGCCGACCCGATCCGCATCCGATCGATCGAAGCGGTGCCCGTCCGGGTGCCCCGGCGCCCCGACCTGCTGCCGCGTACGTCGCACGGTGAGGTGGCCCACAGCGACTACGTGCTGCTGCGCCTGTGGACCGAGGATGGCGTGCTCGGGCTCGGCGAGGTCACCTGTGAACCACGCTGGAACGGCGAGGAGTGGGCCGGCACCGCCAGCCTGGTGCGTGACCGCCTCCAGCCGCTGCTGGTCGGTGCCGATGTGCGCTCGTGGGCGCTGATCGGCGCGCGCCTGGACAAGGCGGTGCGGGGGCGGCCGTTCCTGCGCGCCGGCCTGGAGATGGCCTGCCTCGACGCGCTCGGGCACACCGTCGGCACGTCCGTCTCGACGCTGCTCGGCGGCGCGCTACGCGAACGGATCCCGACCCGGATCGTGCTGCCCGCCCGCCCCGTCGAGGTCGTTGCGCAGATGGCGGCCACCGCGGTCGAGCGTGGCGCCCGGGCGGTCAAGGTCAAGGTCGGGCTCGACGTCGCCGGCGACATCGAGCGGGTCGCCGCGGTGCGCGACGTGATCGGGCCGCTGGTGCCGATCACCGTCGATGCCAACGAGGGCTGGGACGCCGCTGGCGCGGGCGCCGCGCTGCCAAGCCTGGAGGCGCTGGATGTCGTGGGCGTCGAGCAGCCGCTCCCCCGCGCGGCCTGGCGCCAGACGGCCGATCTGCGCAGCCGCACGAGCATCCCGACCGTCGGCGACGAATCGATCTGGACCGTGCACGATGTCCTGCGCGCCGCGCGGACCGGAGCCTTCGACGTCGTCAGCCTGTACCCCGGCAAGTGCGGCGGCATGACCCGCTGCGTGCAGCTGGCCGCGCTCGCGGCGTCACTGGGGCTCACCGTCTCGTTCGGCAGCAACCTCGAGCTCGGCGTCGGGGCGGCGGCGATCGCCCACGCGGCGGCCGCCGCGCCCGCGCTCAGCGATCGTGTGCCGAGCGACCTGATCGGACCGCTGTACTTCGAGCACGCCCTCGTCGCCGACCACTCGTTCGTCGGCTGGGACGGCGGCCGTGCGCCCGGCGGTCCTGGCCTCGGCGTCGCGCTCGACGAGGACGCCGTCGATGCCCACCGACTGGAGGTCCTGGCATGAGCGCGATCCGCTGCGCGGTGATCGGCGTCGGGATGATCGGCCAGGCCCACCTGCTCGCCCTGCGCTCCTCTCCCCTGGCCGACGTCGTCGTCTGCTGCGATCCCGCGCCCGAAGCGGCCCAGCACGTGCCGGAAGGCATCACGCTCGTCGCCGACCTGGACGAGGCGCTCAGCGTCGACGGCCTGGAGGCCGTGTTCGTCTGCACGCCGCAGCACCTGCACCGGACCGTCAGCGAGCGGGCGCTCGAACGCGGTCTGGCCGTCTTCTGCGAGAAGCCGATCGCCCACACGCTCGCCGACGCCGACGCGATGATCGTCGCCGCCGAGCGCAGCGGCCGTCCGCTGGCCATCGGGCACACGCTGCGCTTCGATCCCGACTACGGCGCACTGCACGACGCGGTCAGCAGCGGCCAGATCGGACGCGTCGTGAGCCTGGCTGCGCGGCGCAACGTGCCGGACTTCGAGGGCCGCATCATCGCGTCGCGCACCACCCTCGCGGTCGAGGTCCTCGTGCACGATCTCGATCTGCTGCGCTGGCTGGCCGGTGACATCGAGCGCGTCAGCGCCGAGGCCAGCCGCCAGGGCGTGCTCGGCGAGGGACTCGTCGACGCCGTCGTCGCCACCGTGCGGATGCGCGGCGGAGCGGTCGCCACCTTGGAGGCCAACTGGGTCATGGCCAGCGAACGCGGCGTCCAGTCGGACTTCCGCTTCTCCGTGGTCGGCAGCGCTGGGGCCGCCTACGCCGACTACCTGACCGGGCCCGTGTCGATCTTCGGCGACACGCCGAGCTTCCCCCGGACCGGCTGGTTGGCCACCGTGCACGGCGTCCAGACCGGCGTCCTGCGCACGCAGGACGAGCACTTCCTGCGCATCGTGCGGTCGGACGAGCCGTGGCCGGTCGGGCTGACCGACGCGCGCGCCGCGCTGGCGGCCGCCCTGGCCCTCGACGACTCGATCGCCACCGGCCAACCCGTGACGCTCGAGGAGGCCACCGCATGAGCGAGGCCTGCTTCGACGTGCGGGTGTTCAGCGTCGGCTCGTCGCGCATCTCCGGCCCCGAGGTCTTCTGGATGAGCGACTGGGGCCAGGAGCTTCCGCTGGCCTTCAACGTGACCCTGATCCAGGGGCACGGGATCATCGCCCTGGTCAACACCTCGCCACCCGAGACGGACGGCTACGCCCGTGAGCGCTTCCCCCAGATGCGCTACCTGCACGAAGGGCCGGACGGCGACCTGGTGCGCCGGGACAACGAGCACCTGCCCGCGGCACTGGCGCAGCACGGCCTGACGCCGCAGGACATCACGCACGTGCTGCTGACGCCGCTGGAGCTGTACACGACCGGGACCCTGCACTTGTTCACCCAGGCCCAGATCTGCGTCACTCGGCGCGGGTGGGTGCACTTCCACACGACGCACGAGCACCCGCACGACCAGCGCTGGCGCTCCTTCCCCGAAGCGACGCTCGTCGACCTGGTCACCGCGAGTTGGGACCGGGTCCGCCTGCTTTCCGACGAGGATCAGATCGCGCCCGGTCTGCGGACGTGGTGGTCGGGGGCGCACCACCGCGAGTCGATGGTCGTCGAGGTCGACACCGCCGCGGGCGTCGTGGCGATCTCCGACTCGTTCTTCTACTACGAGAACGTCGAAGAGGGTCGGATGCTCGGGCTGTGTGAGAGCTTCGAGGAGGCACTGGCCGTCAACGCCCGTGTGCTGCGCACCGCGGACCACATCGTTCCGATCCACGACCCCAAGGTGTTCGACCGCTACCCGGGCGGCGTGATCTCCGCCGGCGAGGGCTGACCGGTGGCGCTCTGGTTGATCGGATACGTCAGCGACGAGTGGGACGCCGGCGTGTCCGACGTCCTGGTCGAGTTGCTCCCGGCGGACGGCTCACCGCCGGTGGCCACGCGCTCGCACGCGTCAGGAGCGGTGTGGGCCGACGTCCCACCCGGCCCCTGCGAGGTGGTGCTGGCCCGCGCCGGGTACGGCTCCAAGCGCTCGTCCGTCACCTGCGACCCGGCTCGTCCGGTCCGGCTGCGCCTGCTCTCCGACGGTCTGCTCGGCTACGTGTGGCCGAAGTGCGCGACCGCAGGCTCACCGGCGGAACTGCGGATCCATGCCGACGCCCCGTACGAGCTGACCCTGTGGCGCTACGGCTGGGAGCGCGAGCGCGTGGCCGACATCGGCCGGTTCGACCCGTACTCGCCCGACGGGTTGCGCCAGGTGCTGCCCGACGGGGACATCGCCGCGCTCGGCGTGCGCTGGGGCGGCAACGAGATCACCGCCGACCCACGTCACTTCGTCACCGCCCCGCAGCGATCGGGTCTGTACTACTGGCACCTCGAAACGGTCGACGGGCGCTTCTGCTCGTTCCCGTGGGTCGTGGCTCCGGCACAGCCAAGTGAGCCGATCGCGGTGCTGGCCTCGAACATCACGTGGAACGCGTACAACGACTTCGGCGGCCGCAGCAACTACCTCGCACCGGACGCGTTGCCCCCCGCGCCGTCGGTCTTCACCAAGCACGAGGACGTCTGGTTCTCCCACCCCGAGCACCCGCCCTGGCGCGGCCAGGACTGCGGCCCGCTGTCCTTCGATCGGCCGGAGCCGCTGAACGCGATGGAGCCTGGCGACCGGATCACCGACCCGATCCGACGCCGGGGCGGTGAGCACGTGGCGCCCGCGGAGTGGCGGCTCCTGGGCTGGCTGCAACGAGAGGGCTTCGGCCATGACCTCTACGGCGAGACGCAACTGGCCGATGGCACGCTGGATCTCGCGCGCTACCGGGTCGTCGTGCTCAGCACCCATCCGGAGTACTGGACCCGCGACATGTACGAGCGGCTCAAGCGCTGGGTGCACGAGGGCGGGCGACTGCTGTATCTCGGAGGGAACGGCATCGACTGCGAAGTCGAGTTGCTGCCCGACGACACGATGCGCGTGCTCAACGGCGATCTGCGCATCGTGCAGGCCGACCAGCCTCGGCACGACAGCCGGTTCGGGCTGCGCGGTGAATCGGCCGGCGCGCTGCTCGGTGTGGCCTGCACGATGACGGGCTACGAGACGGGCGCCCCGTATCGCGTCATCGATCCCCACCACTGGGCCTTGGCGGGGACCGGCTTGGGGGCCGGAGACCTGTTCGGCGAGCAGACGGTCGACTGTCGCTGCCCCGGCGGCGCCTCGGGACACGAGACCGACAAGCTGTCGCGCTACGCGCCACCGGGTACGTCGGTGATCGCCAAGGGCACCAATCCGGACGACGGGGGTGGCCTGATGGTGGCCATCGACGGGCCCGGCCGCGGGCAGGTCTTCTCCGTCGGTTCGATCTCGTACACCTGCGCGATCGCGGTGGACGCCGACATCTCGACGATCACGGCCAACGTGCTGCGGCGTTTTCTCCTGGACTGATGCGCCACGAATCATTGAGGATCAGCAGATCGTCGACCGCCTGGGCGCGATGGTCGCCGCGGCACCCGCCACCGCCGGCCACGTGGCGGGAGCCGCAGTCGACATCACCGTGCGCGACACGAACGGTCACGATCTCGACCGCGGCGGCCCGTACCTCGACCTCTCGGCCCGGATGCCCATGGCCTCACCGTTCGTCACCCCCGACCAGCGCGCCGCCCGCGCGCTCATCACCGACGTGATGTCCGCCCACGGCTTCGTCGCCTACCCGTACGAGTTCTGGCACTACAGCCGTGGCGACGCGCTCGCCGCGACCGCCACCGCCGATCCCACACCAGCGGTCTTGGGACCGGTGGACGTCACGCCCGACGGCCGGGTCACGCCGATCGCCGACGTCCACGCACCATTCAACACGCGCGAGCGGCTGACGGACGCCGTTCGGCGGGCGATGGACGCGATGAGACCCTGAGCTCAGGCGGGCGCGCAGCCACTGCCGTCGGCGAGCGCGCGCAGACGCTCCACCACCCGCTCAGGCGGCGACAACGGGCTGGGCGACCCGGATGAGACCGCGACGGTACGGTGCTGTCTCATGAGCGTGTTCAGTGGTCTTGCGCCGTGGATCGTCTACTGGATCCTGGTCGGCAACGTGTCGTTTCGCACCGCGGTGCTGATTGCGTTCGGCGCCGCGATCCTGGTCTTCGTCCACACGATCGCCAGCGGCGGACGGCCCAAGGTCCTCGAGCTCGGCTCGATGGTGGTCTTCGCGGTGGTCACGGTCATCACGCTGGCCACGAACGACCACTTCCTCGAGCAGTGGATCCAGCCCATCACCAACGGCGGGCTGTTCCTCATCGCGCTCGCTTCGATCGTGCTCCACCAGCCGTTCACCCTGCAGTACGCGCGCGAGGGCGTCTCGGCGGAGGTGGCCGCCGCGCCGCGCTTCATCGCCGCCAACTACACGATCACCTGGGTCTGGACCGCAGCCTTCGGCGTGATGTGCCTGTCGTCGCTGATCCCACCGATCTTCGAAGGCGAGGCGACGATCCACGACAACGCCTCGACCCTCTCGATCACCTTCTACTGGGTGATCCCCTACGGCGCCCTGGCGCTGGCCGTGCTGTTCACCGAGCGCTTCCGCACGCGCGCGCACCAGACCGCCGCCGCGTCGTAGCGTCCGCCGCGTTGGACGGCGGTTCTGCTGGGTAGGTGAACAGCATGGAGCCTCCGAAGCAGCCGTCCGCCGACGCGGGACGAAAGGCGCTGGACGAGCGCCTCGAGCGCCGACGAGCGGATCGGGATCTCCACGCGCGCCTGCAGCGCCGCGTGCGCGAAGGACGCTTTTCGCGCCAGCCCGCGACGCAACCTCCGACCGCGGACGCCGCGAAGCTGAGCGTCGGCCCGAGGTGACCGGCCCGGGCTGCTAGGCGAGCGCTACGGACCCGAGGGTCACGACCGGCTCGGCCGAAGGGACAAAGATCCCTCGGGAGAGCTGGGTCCGGCGTTGGCCGACGCGATACGCGGCGAGCACTTCCAACGACTCGCGCAGCCTGCGTGCCTTGCTTTCCTATCGCCCAGCCGGGACTCGAGCCTCCGTCCCACGGATTATGAGTGGTCGATTTGCAGGGATTTTGCGCATGGTTGGCTCAGGTTGTATCAGGTGATTCCGGCTGGCGGAAGTAGCCTGATCTGGGTCGGGAACCGGCACGGAACCCCTTGCGAAACCGCCACCCTGCGCGCTTCCCTCCCCGCCAACGGCTCGGACGGGGCGGTGTCGCGGCGAGCCGATGCAGATTGCACGCATGAGACGGTCACTACTCAGCTCGTTTTATGCTGCCGCAATGTCCGGACACAAGGGGAAGAGCGGCGCTCGGAAGCTGACTTCGGTTTCAGCGCCAGTGGTCGGAGGCGGAGCTAGTTGGACGACGGCTCCGGGCGAGTACGAGGTCATGCACGACCTGTTCAGCGTGGTAGGCGGCCTTCGCGTGTTGTCGTGGCAGATAGAGGGCGAGGGCGAGGAGTACGTCAACTCCAGCATTCTTCGTATCCGGGACGACCTGTCAGAAGCCCTTCGCCGGCTGCCGAAGGGTTCTGCGTCAACGGCGAACGTGCGGAGCATGCGCGATGCCTGCAACCGCTATCTGCAAGCGACGCCTGGGCCGAACGGGTGGCAGCCGCTTCGGCCCGAGTTCGAAGAGGCTTTGTGGCTGTGGAGGCAGACCGTCTACGAGGACATCAAGGCCATCGCCTACCACCTCGACCTCGAAGAGGCGCAGCTTCTGATGAGCGATATGCAGCGCAGCTTCGGCTAGCTCGTACGCGTGGCCGATGGCGCTTGACCCCGTAGAGCTGCTTGACCGCCAGTACGGACTGCTGTCTTCGGCGACCGGCAGCGACTTCATCCGCGAGAGCGTCCGATTCCACGAGTTCATCTCCCAGCGCTGCCCGCCTGTGGTCGCCGTCCTCGCCGAGCTACGCCAAGAAGCCGCCGATGCAGAAGCGCACTTTCGCGCCCACGACGAGGCGCTCATCCCTGAGCTCGTAGCCCTCCGCGACGAACTCGTCGCACTTGCGCCCGCGGCCGACGACGCGAACGCCGTCCGTCCCACCGACCCACTCGTGCCGGGGATGAGCTGGACGTTCACGCTCGCAAACCTCGACCAGCTCGCCTCGTTGGGACCGGACCGCAACGTCCTGCGCGACGGGTGGGACGACTCCCGCAGCGGAATGATGCTGCGCATCCTCGAAAACAAGCTTCGGTCGCTGCAGTGGTACACGAACCCGAACGCCCCCAACCCCCAACCGACGGACGTGAACCAGCGCCCTGACCTCAACGACCTTGGTAGGCGGCTCGGCAACGTCGCAGACCGACACCGACACGCTGCCCGCGCCTGGGCGCACACCGTTGAGACGCACGGCGGCGTTCAGCTCGTCCACCTCGACATGACCGTCAACGAGGCCAACCCGGAACCGATGGAGATAGTCACCGAGGAAGACCAGCTCGCAGCGACGAACCGCGCGTTCCATCAGTTCGCCGGCGGCTGGCACACCATCCAGCGGGTGATGACTGGTCAGTCCCTTTCAGGAGATGAGGAACACACGGTCGAGCGTCACGTCGACCGGATTCGCCCCGCCGCCAAGAGCGTCTACGAAGACCTGCGACTGAAACTGGTGACAGCGCCGGACCCGCCGCCGCCTGTTCCTGGCTACTTACAGCGGCTGGCGTCGTGGGTGCGCTCTCCCGACTACGCCCTCGTCGGTGGCGGCTGCATCGGCGGCGTCGTGGGTGCCATCACCGACGGCGCCGACAGCTGGCTGTGGTTCCTGCTGGCCGGCGTCCTGCTCGCGCTGGCCCCGCCAGCTGCACGGCACCTCGCGTCTATGCAGATGACGTACACCCGCGCGTCGGTGGCTTTCATCGTGCTGGTGACGGTCGTCGTGGTCGTGTTGATGGTGAGCGTCGGGTTCTGGGCGTCCGTGGCTGCGTTCGTCGGCGCGACTGCGGCGTTCACCCTGGGACGCTTCGCGCGGAGCTGACCGGGTCCGTGTTCGCTGCTGACCTGCCCGGAGCGGACATCGTCCCGACCGGGATGGCCGACCTATTGGTTGGACGCTTCGCCACAGCGGCGGCGTTACTGGTCGCGGAAGCGGCGCCGCGCTTGAAGCGACGCGGCGTTGCGGTGCCCGAGAGCCCCGTGACCGACCGCACGACGGCGCTGTGCCGCCTGCTCGAACGCGAACTAGGCGACAGCGACCGCGCCTACCAGCGCTACAACGCCCTACGGCGGCGGATGGTGTCGTTCTGCGACACCCTTGATGCCGAAGCGCGTCGCGCGCCACGCGGGCAGTAATCGACACCGTCGCACGCCGGCAACGTCGTTAGTGGCCCGACTTGGAGCGGCGTTGACCGTGAGCGGGAACCGCGTCTCGAAGCGGTCCGAATCCGCGGCGATACTTGGGGCGTGGCGGCCGCGCGCGACCCAAACGAGCTCTCTGTCGAAGCCGGTCTCGGCGAGCCGCCGGCCGGCGAACATCCTGCGCCGCCCGTCGAGACCGCCGAGCAGCTACTGCCCTTCGTCCAGCTGCGGTGGGACGACTTCGAGAAGCTCTGCTACCGCCTCGCCCGCGACACGGGCGACGTCGAGCACACCCAGCGCTTCGGCACCGCCGGCCAGGACCAGTCCGGCATCGACATCTACAGCCGGCGGTCGGACGGCACGTACATCACCTACCAGTCCAAGAAGTACGAGACGGTCGCTGACGGGTTAGTCAAGGACGCCGTCGACACGTTCCTGAACAAGCGCATCTGGGCGGAGCGGTCGTCGTGTTTCGTGCTCTGCACGACGGCGAGCCTCGTGCGGATTCAGCGCGCGGAAGCTATCGAGGCGCAGAAGACGCGGCTGGCTGAGCACGAGCCGCCTATCGAATTCGTCGTCTGGGACGCCGAACAGCTCTCGACGCTGCTGACGGAGCATCCCGAGCTCGTCCGCGAGTTCTTCGGGCCGGTTTGGCACCGGCGGTTTTGTCAGCTGGACGAGCCGGCCGCAGTGGCCGAGCAGATGGAGGCGCTCGTCCACGAGGTGCGCAACGTCGCCGGGCGGTCGTTGACAGCGCGTGTTGTGTTCGTCGACGACATCGCCTCCAAGAAGCTCCGCGACCGAGTTAGAGACGTCAGCCAGCAGCACCCCGAAGAGTTCGCCGCCCTGACCACGGCCGTCGGCGGCATTCCGCCGGACGTGTCGCTACTCACCGCAAACATCGACGCGCGGCCGGACTGGGCGATGCGCGGCGGCGTCGACCTCTGGGCGCTGCTCGCTCACATGGCTGAGAACGCCGGCGAGTGGACCGCCGCCGTTGACGCATGGGAAGTGAAGGCCTCCATGGAGACGGGCTACGACCGCGCCGGCTCTCTGGTGTCCGCCGCGGCATGCGCGGGTGTCGCGGAAGACCTTGCGACGCAGGAGCGGCTACTCGAAGAGGCAGCGGCAGAGGACGAGAACCACCCGCGGCTCCGCCTGGAACGGCTTGATGAGGACGCCGAACCCGCCGACCAGCTGGCAGCGCTGGAGGCCATCGAAACCGACGACAGCCGCGCCCTCGTGCTCATCGAGGCGCGACAGGCCATCGCGTCGCTCATGCTGCCGGACCTTCAGCGCGCCAAACATCACCTCGCCGAGCTCGAACGCCTCGACCCTGACAGCTTCGCGGCGAAGGTCATTGCCATCAACACGACAGTCCAAGAAGGCCGCCTGGCGGTCGTCCACAGTGTTCCGTTGGACGCGTCCGCGCTGCAGAGTGCGAGCGAGGCAGCGATGGGCCTGCGTGCGCAGCTACTCACCGAACGCCGTCGGTCGGAGGCAGCCCGGCTGCTAATGCTCGCCGCGGACGCCGTATGCCTGCTGGAAGACCGCGCGACAGCCGGCGCGATGTTGCGACAAGCCACCGACGGCGAACGACACGCGCACGACGGCCCCGTTGTGCTGGCCGCCTGCGCATCCGACCGCGTCCTCGACCCGCGTCTCGCGTTGGAGTTCCTCGAAGGCCAAAGCGACGACGACCCCGGCGTGCGGCGCATACGAGCCGAGTCCCTAGAGCGCGTCGGGACGGTGCAAGAACGAGCCGAGGCGCTTCAGACGCTCGATGCCCTCGTGCAGGACGACGGCGACGAGGCGCCCGAAGCCGCGTTCGTCCGGCTGGCCGCCAGCCTCGGCCGCCGGCCGACGCCATGGAGCGACGCGGCGTTCGACTACCTGATGTCCCAGGGCCACGAGCGCGCGGCCGTTACCGCGAAGGTGGTCTACCTCACTCGCCTGAACACCGACTGGGATGAAGCACAGGCGCTGCTCGCACCGTACGCGGACGAGCGCTGGGCGAAAGCGACCCGGCTTCGCGTGGCGCTCCAACGAGGCAAATTGTCGGAGATGCGCGCCGCCGCGGACGACCTCGTGGCGGCCGGCGGCACGCAAACCATGCGGTTGGACGCCGCCGAGGCCTACGTCGGCGTCGAGGAGTACCAGTTGGCCGAGGGGCTGCTTGTCGACCTCGCCCGGGAGCCATCTGCTCCCGTGCCGTTGCGCTACCGGGCCTACGGGCTGCTCATGAAGGTCGTCGGCAACGCGCAGCAGAACTGGCAGTACGCCGATGAGCTACTAGTCGAATGGGAAGCGCTCACGCCGACCGACCCCAACGCCGGCGCCTGGCGCGTTCTTGTCGCCAATCGGCTTCGCCAACGCCCCGAGTCACCGGGATAGCTCCCCATTGGTCGCGCCGAGCCGCTTCTCGGATGACGGCGGTGGCGACGGGTAGCGTGCAGCGCCAAGATGCGCCTCGCCCACGCGAGTTTTCGTTTCAACGACCTCCCCGGTGAGCTATCCGATTTGCGCGCCCAACTGGCGGCGGGCGAGGCTGACTCGCCGGCACATCTGCTTGGTCCCATCAGTGCGCTCACTGAGGTGCTGTTCACCTGCGCGAATGTTGGTCAGGGCGGCGTTGTCAACCAGGACGACCGCGGGTCGCTGGTCACAGACCTCGGCTTGCTGCGAGGCGCGCTCGGGTCGCGGACCCTCGCGGCTGCCGAACCAGAACTCGGCGACTTCTTTGGCCAGCTCGGCGGCATGTCCAAGCGACTGTCGAGCTCGTCAGGCGCTCGCGGTATCGAGCTCGCCGCAGCGTCGCTGTTGGATGCGCTGCGTCGACCGACGGTCGCACGTGCCGCTTGGCGCGATGTCGTCGACGCCTTTCAGGACGCCTCCGTCCCCGTCGAACTCTGCATGTACCGCCTACGAGTATTGGAGGAAATCAGCGAGCAGCGCGGTCATCAGTGGCAACCCACGGCGCTGGCGCACCAACTCGCGTTGCGGCTCGGCGACCACAAGGTCCTACTCGCAATCGCCAACGGAGATGCCGACCGGGAGCCGACGCCCCTCGCCGAGAGGCTGTTGGCATGCGAGGGATGCGTCGGCAATGAGCCCTACCGCAAGGACGTTGCCGTGTGGCTGCTCATCGCTCACGCGCCCCTTAGCCCGGGCTACCTCTCTTTGGGTCCGATACAGCTGTTCGACCGTCAATCACTGACCGACGAGGAGTCCGCCGCCAGCGCCGCGCTCAAGAACCTCCCCGAGTACGAGTCGTGGGACGAAGCAAGAACGCGGCTCGACGCGATTCCCGACGCTCGCAACGTCACGCTCGCGCGCGTCTGGCTCCCAGACTGGCATCCGTGGCGGGCGAGTGCCCACGCTCGCGACATCGTGCAGTCGCTCGTGGACATCTCCTATCCCACGACCTCCTGGCTCATCTGGGAAGGCCACATGGGTTGGAGTGACGGCGACTTCCGGGGTCCGAAGTTCCACGAGCCCGAGCCGGACGACCGCACACGCCTCGCCCGCACCCGCTTCGACCAGACGGCGGAAGGCCTCCAGACGTTCGACGGTGCGTTCGTCCAGCGCCTCGTCGACGGCGACCCCCGAGCCGAGGAGGCCGTCGAGGACGCTCGTTGGACCGTCGCGCTCCGACGCGCGTCAAGCCACCAGCAACGCGTCGCGTTGGGAACCCGCGCGCTTGAGCGAAGTCTTGGAGCAGCGCAGGCGTCGACGGAGGAGTGGCGCCAGGTCACCGAGCGGTACCTCAAGGCACCCTGGGTCCTCGTCGCGCTCCAGGACGAGCTCTGGGCCGCGGCGGTCGCGGCGACCCGCGACATGTGCTGGGCACCAGGCCACCCCAGCGATGAGGAAGTCGACATCTATGACCTCGTCTTGAAGGTCGTGAGTCCCGACACTCGGGTTCCCTCCAACGAGGGCCTTGCGTCCGTCTGGGAGCGCTACGCACACCACTGGCAGCAGGCGTGTCTGGCGGCGAGGCTTGTTGCCGGCGCCGACCGCGTCCTCAACCATCCCGACGAGGCGCTGGCCAGGCTGTCGGAACTTGAACGCCGCTTCGAGTTGCTCCTCGCGCGCGCGGAGCGGCAGCGCAACGCCATGATTCACGGCCGCCGTCCTGTCGACGGCGTCCTCGCGACCGTGGACGAGTTCCTGCTCGAACTCAACGCGTTCGCGGCCGACGACAGCATGCACTCGGCCGAAACCGGCGAACCGCCTCTCGTGCGGCTGCAACGCTGGCGCGTCGAGGCGCTGCACCGTCGCAAGCGATTGCACGACGGCGCGCGCCTGAACGACGTCCTGCCCAACGACGATGACGACAGCTGACACCGGCGGCGGCCGACCGTCGCAGGACGCCTGCGGCGGTCTCGCCCAACGCGAGGCGGTCGTCGCTGTCGCCTGACGAAATCGCGTCGACCAACCGGCTCATTGCTTCGACCCGCAACTGGCGGATGCGGTCGAAGCTGAGACCTACACCTAGCGGACTGGCCGCTTGCTTGAGCGTAAGCGTCTCGCACGCGAGGCCGAGGCGAACGGTGAGGATGTAACGCGACCTGCGCGGGAGAGCGTCGTAGGCGTCGCGCAGGCACGACAGCTGGGTGTCGGTCAACGGGCGCCTTCCAGTTAGCGGCGCCGCAGCCAGCGTTCCGTGCGTTCGGAGGGTCAGCGGCGACCCTACGGCGCCGTCGTGGTTCTCCGCCAACCACGCGACGTACGGGATGCCCATATCTGGCGCGGACGGGACGCTCAGCGGACGCGGGCGGCGATGCGCCGCAGGCCTTCGAGAACATCCTCGAACGGAAAGTCTCGTGAGTAGCCGGTCCCGTTCAGCATCATTTCGAGGTTGTCGCCCACGATGCGTTCGGTGTTCACAACCAGTTCTCGGTCAGACGTGAGCCAGACGGTCTTGCTCATCGTGGTGTCCTTCCACGGCGCGTGGTACTCGTGGACTCGGCAGGCCGCTCGCTTGACGTTTTTACCGCCGAAGAATCCACTGCGAAAGACCTGGATGTTCGTCGCTCCATGCCACTCGGTGGCTTGTAGAGCCGCGAAAGCCGGAGCGATGGCTTCCTGGACTGGCTTCCATCTCCGAGTGCGTTCAGCCCGTGCTTGCAGCGCAGCGGCTGCCTCCACCTCCGCGCGTTCCCGTTCGGCCGCCTGCTGGCGTTCAGCGACGAGGCGTTCAGGGGATTTCACGGCGCCATCATCGCATTCGCTTCAAAGAGCGTCTAGATGGTGAGCCCTTGTTGAGCGCGACGCCGCGACGGGCTCGCGCAGCCTTCGCCGCAGTGCCCCTTCTCGTACGCTCGCCAGCGATGACCGCCACCTCCGACAGCCACGCCAGCGTGCTCGTCGCAGTCGGTGCTGACGGCTCCCGCGGAGGCTGGGCCGCCGCTTGCCTCTATGCAGATGCGACAAGCCGCGCGCAGGCGACCGTGTGGGAGACCAGCTTGCGAATGTTCGCCACCGTGGACGACATCGCAGCGTTCCGCGACAGCGCCGGCGCGACCGCGGCAGTCGCTATCGACGTGCCCATCGGCCTGCCCGATACCGTCCGATTCCGCGGGTGCGACCACGCGGCCCGTGGGCTGTTGAAGCGACGAGGGAATGCGGTGTTCATGCCGCCCGCCCGGTACATGCTCGCCGCCGGCGGCGACTACGCGGCCATCCGCGCGCTCGTCGAGGAGGAGCGAAAGGCCAACCCAGCCGCGCGCGGGCTCAGCGCGCAGGCCGCGGGACTCGTCACGAAGGTCGCCGAAGTCGACTCCTGGGTCCGCGCCCACCCCGACAGCGAAGACTGGCTATGGGAATGCCATCCCGAGCTCAGCTTTCGCGCCCTCAACGACGGCGCGCCCATGCCCTTGGACAAGCGCTCGCCCGCCGGCGTGATGGGCCGCATCGAGCTACTGCGCGACGAGTTCCCCGACCTCGACATGCGTCTCGCCGCCGCGCCCTGGCCCGGCAGCCGCATCGACATCACCGACGCACTGGACGCCTACGCCGCCCTGAGCACCGCGCTGGCCTGCGCCCGCGAAGGACAGGAAGAGCTCGGCGACGACCAGCGCGACAGCGCCGGAGTTCCGATGCGCATGGCGTTCTGATTCAGACCCGCGCGTTCTGCGCTGCGCCGGCGCCCGGTTCGCCACTGGCGTCGACCTGTGCCGCGCAGCGCCTCTCAGCGCGGTCCGACGCGAGCCGTACGGTTGGCGCGTGACCTCGGCACCCTTATCCACGCTGGCTGAGTGGAGCGGCGCGCTCATCGCCGCAGCTTGCAGCGATGCCTACCGCGCCTACGAGCAGGAACGCAGCCGCAGCTACCGGGCTTACTTCGCTGCCCATCCCGAACTGCGCGCGCGACATCCGATGCTGGCCAAGGACGTCGCAGCGGCGCTTCCCGACGGATGGGCGCACCTCGCCGACTTCGTCGCGCCCGAGGACCGCCACCGCTGGCACCTGTCGGGCAAGTCCAGCCAGACCCTCGCGCTCGGCCTGCTCGGCGTCGCCGGCACTCTCGACCCGTCCCTGCAATGGCTATTCAACGGGTTGGGACTCGCCCCACCGACTGCGACAGCGCATCCGCAGGCGCGGTTCGAGTACACGGTGAGCCCCGAGCTGCTGGGCGAGCGGCCGCGTCAGACCAGCGTCGATTTCGTTGTCGACGCTCCGGACGCGCTCATCTGCCTTGAGGCCAAGTGGGCTGAGGAGGGCATGGGCGCCTGCGGGTGCGCGCGCGAGGGCGGCGACCCCACGACCGGGCGCTGCAGCAGCCGGGTCCTGCCCCGCGAGCCGTACTGGGCCGCCCTCAACGACGAGCTGGGCCTGCCCGGCGCCGGCGACGGGCAGCCGTGCCCGTTGAGCTTCACCTACCAGGCGGCACGCAACATCGCCGCGGCGAAGGCGCTGGCCCAACCGGGGCAGACACCCGTGTTCGCCCTGGTCTACGACGCGCGCAACCCGTACTTCGGCGGGCATGGCGACTGGCCCGGCTGGCCAGTTGCGCTGCACGACGCGCTGGCCGGCGCGCCGAGCGTCACGTTCGCTTCGGCGTCCTGGCAGGACCTCGCCGCCGAGATGCCGCTTGACGCGGCAGCGCGCGAATGGGCCGTCGAGAAACACGCTCTGGACAGCGCGGCGTGACGACGGCTAAACCGACGGTGCCGCTAACGCCCATCGTGCGGCTGTACGCGGACCTGCACGCACCCGGGTTCGGGCGCAGCAAACGGCTACAACAAGCACGGGAGTACGTCGCCGACCCGGCGTCGCTCGCCGCCATCTTCGCCGACAGCGTGCGGCAGATGGAGGCGTTCGCTCCCAAAGACGAGCCGTTCTACCGCGCCCGGCCGCAGCACGCGTCAGGCAAGACCGCCGGCACGCGAACCATCGACATCGCCCTCGCGCTGCAGGCACAGCGCTACTGCACGCCCGCAGCAAGCCCCGGCCCGTCGCAGCGGCCGACCTCGCCGGCGGCTCCAGCCCAGGCCGCCGCGACCGCGGCGGCCATCCCGCTCACCCCTGAGAAGCTCGCCTTCGCCTACGTGGACCGGGAACTGGTCCCGACGCGCGTCACCGGCGGCGTGAACCGCATGCCCGGTGACGTCGCCGTGCGCCTCGACCTGCTGCTCGTCAACGCGGTCGACCGCACGCCCGCGGTGTGCGAGGTGAAGGTCGGCGGCGACAAGGACGCGTTCGCCGCGCTCGTACAGGCGCTCGCCTGTGTCGCGCAGCTCGCCACGCCTGCCCAGTACGCGCGGCTGTCGGCGTACGGCGCCGAAGGCCGCCCGGTGAGTCTCGCTCAGACCGTGGCGCCCACGTTCGACGTCGTCGTGCTGCTGCACGACGCGCCCGACGGCACCGATCTCCCCGAGCTTCGCGAGGCGACCCGCGCGCTTGCGGCGCTCCTACTTGGACAGCCGGCCTTCGCCAGGACGGTGCGGCGCATCGTCGGCCTGACCGGCACCCTCACCAACGGCCAGCTGACCTGCACGTGTGAGTACGCCTATCAGCGCCAGGCGCGTTGAAACAGGCCGCCAGCGGCGCGTCACTGATTACGCGGCCCCAGGCTCGCTCGTAAGGTCTGGCCGTGTCGGTCACCGCGGTTGAACTTGCCCGCCGGCTCGGCGTCGACCCCAAACGCTTCCGTGCTTGGCTGCGCCACCGCGCAGCCGGCGGCCACTCGCTGCTGGCCGGCCATCAACACAACGACCCGTGGGTGTTCACCGTCGCGGAGGCCGACCAGCTCGCCAGCGACTACCGAGGCCATGCACCGCGCCCGCGGCGTTCAGCCAGCGGCCGACCACCGAACTCGCAGCGAATGCCACAGACCTCGACGCCGCCCCGAACGGCGAGTCCGAGCGCTCGAACGGATGGCGCGCACGTGGGGCACCGCGTGGTCGAGGAATGGATGGGCGAACGCGTCGAGACACTCGCCGACCTTCTGCGCCCCGGGCTGCGCGCAGTCTGCGTCGGCATCAATCCGTCGCCGGTCAGCGTCGCCGCCGGCCACTACTACCAGGGCACAGCCGGGCAACGATTCTTCGGCCGCCTGCAGGCTGCCCGTGTGCTGCCCGGCGGCTTTGACGGCTACGAAGACGACGCCGCGTTCGCCGCTGGCGTCGGGTTCACCGACATCATCAAACGCCCGACCGATCGCGCGAAAGGACTCCCGGCGTCCGAATACGCCCACGGCCGGGAGCTGCTCGTCGCCAAGCTGGAGCGCTACGAGCCCGAGCTCGTCATCTTCACCTTCAAGAAGACCGCGCAGGCAGTGCTCGGCAACTTCGCCGGCAACGGCTTCGTGCCCGGCCTCAGCCTCGCCGGCACGGACGTGTTCGTGATGCCCGGCCCGTACGAGTCCGCGGCGAGCGCGGATGCCACGTTGCGGACACTCGCGCGTCGCTTCTAGCTCGGGCCAGCGTGGCGACGTGGGGTCAGTTCGCCGTCGCGGTGCCACGCTGGCAAACGCGAGGTGGACGTCCGGGGCACGCACGCCGGCTACGTTTCGCTGTCGCCCGGCGCCGACCCAATCTTCAGCAGCGACGCTCGGTCGAGAACGACGCCTTCCCGGCGCTCGACCCAGCGGCGCACGTTGTCGGAGAAGTCGCCGGCGAGAGCCGCCACGACCGGAACGGCACCGACCCGGTCAGTGAAGGTCGTGAGCTTGCGAAGCTGCGACATGCCGAGGCCTCGGGCGTCCAGCTTGCATTCGACCGCGAAGACGGTCTCGCCGTCGCTTGCGAGCAAGTCGACATCGAACGGTCGCTCGCCGTCGCGTTGGAACAGGACGCCCGGCCAGACATGCGCTGGTCGCGGGTATCGAGACGGGTCGCGCAACGCCCGTATCGCGAGCATCACCGGCAGGACGTGCTGGTCCATGACCCGGGCCATGAGACCGTCAACGCGGTACGCGGTCGGCGCCTCGTCCCCTGACGATGCCGTGACCGCCAGCAGGGATGACGCGTTGCAGGCCCGACAACGCACGTGCTCATCAAGTTCGCGTAGCGGCAGAAACGCCCTGTAACGGCAACGAGGGCACTTCACGTTGCGTCCGCGCTGGACGAACCCCCCGGCTACCAGCTTGTCCAGCACAGCTATGAGCTCTCGTTTGCCACGTCCGGACAGTCGACTATTGAGTTGCTCGACAGTTCGGGCATCGACCTCAAGCAGCAGCCCTTCGGCTCGAAGCGCTTCCGCTAGCTGGTCGGCGAGTGCCTCCTCGCGCCCCTGGCGACTGAACGTCCCGGCCAGCTTCTTGACGAGCTGGTCCCGTGACAGCGGAGCCAGTGCTGCTAATACCTCGACCGCGCATGCGTCCGCGAGAGCGTCCAGGGCGTCGAGGTTGCCAAGACGGCCGAGCAGCGCACGAGCGTCGTAGGCGACGCGAGGCTCCTGGGTCGCGTAGTCGTGGTCGGCTGCCCAGTCCGCCAGCGCCGTGTGTTCGTTGGGCAGTCGCAGCGTCAGCGCCCACGGCGACGGGCTGCCGTGGTTCATGCCAAGCCCTCGTGGATGCGCAAACGCGCCGCGATGTATCCGGTCTGCGGCGGTCTCCGTAATGGGCAGCGGGGTTGGGAGCGTCTGGATAACCAGCGGCATGCCGCCGCGCCAGAGGAAGCCCCGCGGGCGCGGCAGCGTGACGTGCATGACACCGTCGTGCGTCGTGTAGTCCACCCCGTTCCAGACACCGCGCAGTAGCCAGCTGGGTGCGGTCGGCGAAGCCTGCGGCAGCCAGGTGGGCGCCTTGCGCTCAGGCGGCTGCTTGTGGTGCTTGGCCGGGGCGCTCTCGGGGTCGCGTTCGATGCCGATGGCCGCCAGCGCTCGCTCAACCTCGGGCAGCCGCGATTTGCTGGCTTTGACGAGAATGCTGGGCGTTCGCGGGACGCCAGTGGCCGATTGCGCCCACACGAGAAGGCCTTGGAGCTGCTCAGGGCATCGAAGCGCCTGCCGGGGAACACCGATGACCGACGCGTAGGCATTCTTCGCGTCCGACCGTGCGCGAAGGTTCCAGAACGCCACGAGCTCACGGAAGTCGCCGCGCTCGAACACCCACAGGTACGGCCAGTCCTGTGCGCCGCGCGCGCCGAACGGGTGGGTGGCAACCGCGCTGAGGTCGAGCGGAGATGTCGAGTTGAACCCGACTTGGCCGCTGACGTCCGCGCTGAACCCGAAGTCGCCATCGGCGACCCCGAAGTCGCACACTCCGGTCCAATCGCCCGAGTCTTCGACGATGCCCCATGTGACAGCCGCCATGTGGCGCAAAGGCTCATCCTGATGTCTGGGCATCGTCATCGGCCAGCGAGGCGCGTTCGGGTCCGCGACCAGATGCGACGGGTGCAGACCGTCGAATCCGAACCCGGTACCCCAACTCACGAGCCCAGGCAGCTTTGCTTGGACCGCCGCCGCGCGCGCCTGCTCACTGAGTGACGGATGCAGCCATGTCTGGTCTATCGCCCGCGAGGCGATGTCAGCGCGCCAGTGGCCGCGTAGCCGCCCGTTGGCGCCCGCCACGACAATGATGTTGTTCACGCCGTTCCAGACGCGCGAGCACACCCGCACGACGTCCAGGAGCGCGTCCGTGTCGCCGTCGGGAATGACGAACGCCCACTCGGGGCCGTGCCCGTAGTAGGACAGCCGACCGTGGCTGTTGAGGTGGGAGTCGAACATGCGGACGTGGCTCGGACGCCGTGCTGTCAGGCGTCCGCGGGAGCGAACTCTGCCAGCGGTGCCTGCCGGATTCCATGCAGCGCCGCTCAGAACGGATGGCGCGGTTGCGCCCGTCACGCTGCCAGTTGCTGCGCGGGGTACGCATCACGCCGAGCGAAGCACCGCGGCTTGGGCAGTCCGTCGTTGCGCCGCGGTGCTCAGAGCGGCGTTGGCGTCCAGCGTGTCGGTGATGCCCATGTTTCCGTGAGGGCGCATGCGACGGCAAGAGCATTCCGCTGCGGGGCGGGCCGAAGCCGCCGCTCAGTCGGCGTCGAAGCGTCCTGGCGCCTCGTCGCGCGGAAGCGCGGGTATGGGGTCGTCCCAGCCGCGACCTGCAGCGAGGCATTCGCGCACGCGTTGTGGGTCGAGCCCGAGGTCGAGCAGGATGCACGCTTCCAGGACGTAGGTCAGCGACGCGGCCAGGAGCGAGTATCCGTGCGGCGTTCGCGTCACCCATTTGCTGGCGGAGCTGAAATGCGTGAGGTGATTGCGGGTCTCAATAAGCGACTTCTCCAACGGCCGGCGGACGTCTTCCAGGCGCCCGTCGGCCTGTGCAGCGCGGCCAATCAGCCAACGGATGCGTTCCCGTTGGCTCTGCGCGTTGGCGTGCTGCAGTCGGCTGTCGTAGACGCGGCGGTCGCGGTCTGACGGCAGGGCTTGCAGCATCGCCGCTCGGGCGTCTGCGTGCTCGTCTGCGCTGAGCGGCCGCTCGTCGTGCTTGCGGCGGTGGTAGGTCTCGGCGAACGCGAGCAGGTTCAGCAACCGGTTGACCGCGGGCAGGTCGGTGTCGTTGAGCGTGCCGAACAGAAACTCGGCTGCGTCGCCGAGCTCGCGGTGCAGGTCAATCCACGCCGAGATGAACGCCCCCGGGTCGTCCACCGCGTTGGCTGGAAGCAGCGTCCGCCCGAGGTAGTCAGTCCATGTGGTCTGCGGAATGCGCGGCAGCCAGGACTCATAGACGGTGAAGCCCGCGGCGCGGCCGACGGGCCGCGGTTCGCCTTCGACTTCGCCGCCGAGCCGGCTCAATGCCGACGGTCGACGCATCCCGAAGACGAGGAGGTGCTGGATGGGCGCCAACCAGTCGCGCTCCCACTGCGCCAGGCTCAGCGGTCGCGGCGACCGTAGCTGAAGCGACGCGCGCGCCTCGTGCTCTCGGCGGTACCAGCTGGACTTCCTCGGCAGGTCGTCGACGTAGAAGTACGCGCTGCAGTCACCGACGTCGGCGGTCAACCCGCCCCAGTAGTCCTCGCGCGCATCCTCGGGTCGCACCAAAGCCGATGGGCGCGCTTCGTGACCCTGGGTCAGCCATTCCCGCAGGCCGTGGAAGTTCACGAACAGGTCAGTGGCAGCGACGTCGTCCTCGCTATCAGCCAGGACGCCGGTGACCAGCCGCCAAGCTGTCAGGTCGGCGCGGCACGCCTCTGTCAGCTCGTCAGGGCCCGCGGAGCTACTCCACCTGACCGAGAACAACGTCCACGGCGCGCCCCAGAGAGACTCGCCGTGAAGGACAGGCCAATGCGCGCGCGGCTCTGTCGCCCACGCGGCGTTCAGCACGGTCAGGCGAGTGCCGAACTCCGGGTCGAAGCACAACCGAGCAGACGCTCGGTCACCGTCGCGTTGACCTGGGCGCCAGAGGTAGCCGTCTTCCTCGAACGCCGTTGCCACGTGGCAATCCTGTCAGTTAGAGCGGTCACTGCCGCGAGCACTTACACCGCGGCGGCGTTGCCACCGACCAGCGTCGGTTGCGGCAGCAGAGCCACAGCGTCCGCGAGCTCGTGTATACGCCGACCGAGATAACGCTGCTCAGGCAGGCCGTCGATGAGACCGCCGGTGAAGCTGTCTTCGAGGATGTGCCACCGCGAGTGCTCAAGGCCACCGAGCTGGTCTGCCAGCCAGCTGCAGTACGCGAGCTTCACGTCGCCAGCTTCACTGCCGAGCAGGCGCCAGTGTCCGTCCAGCCCCAGGCCGGCGCCGACGCGCCGCATGATGCGCAGCAGCTTGTCCGCCTCGCGGCCGGCGAGGTCGTCGATTCGCCGCAGAAGCTTCGTCGCCTCCGTCAGGGACTTGCCGTGCTTGAACCACACGGCGTCGCGGTGCGGGTCGACGCGCGTGCTGTCGGCATGGCGCGACCGGCTGCCGAACGCGACAACGGTCGCGGCGCTGATGTTCTGCCGGGCTCGTCCCATGAGGACACGATGCGTCGACTCAACCGGCGCCGCAGGCTTCTCGCATCAGCGCCCATGGTCGGATGGCGCGGGCCGTCGCGTCCTAGCGACAGTCAGTCCGGGAGGAGGTCGTGTCGACCGTGCTCAAGGCACAGCTCGCGCATCTCCTGGTCCAGCAACCACGCTTCGGACCTGAGGTAGATGAGCAGGCATACCAGCATCGCCTCGGTGCTCCGGGCGCCCGCGATGACGAAGATGACAGCGTCGCGGGCGACCTTCATGCCACGACGACGGAATCGCGCTCGCTCTTGGGGTGTGAGCTGGCCGCGTAGCTCGACCCATGCGCGAACGGTCCACCATGTCGCGTTGTCCCACGTCCACGCAACCGCTTGGTCGGTAGTACGCACCACCGCGGCGAGCAACCCGGTTTCGGTCTCGTGCACGGTGTACCCGCGGTCGCTCAACATCGAGGCGAGCTTGCCGGCGTTGCGCGACGGGGTGAGCGTCGGGGCCGTGACGGCGACCGTCGAAGACTTGGGCATGCCGTCGAGCGACGCGACGACTGACGGCACAGGCCGCGCGCCGGTAGCGACCGGTGAGCCCGCGAGCCCGGCGACCAGACCGCGACCTACGCCGACGTCGGCGTAGGTCTCCAGCGCCGCTGCCGGCCGCTGGTCGTAGAGCGCCCGGGCGGATGTTGCGTAGGCGCTCGCAGCCGCACCGATGGCCGCGACTGGCCCGAGGAGAGCAGTGGCGGCGGGGGTGCGCAGCGCATGGACAACTTGGGTGTGCTCGCGCTGCAGCTCCCAGCTCATGCTGGGGCCCAGCTGCGCCGAGCGCATCACTCCGTCCAGGGCGGCTCGTGCCTGCAGCAGGTCGTGGTGGTTGCGCGTGTTGACCTGGTGCGCGAGGAACCATGACGGCGTTGCGGCGCGACGGGCTGCCCTGGCCTGCTGCAGGACGCGCTTGGCTTCGGCGTCGAGCGCGCGAGCCTCGTCGTACCAGGCGATGGCCTTCGATACGGCCTGCTGCTGTCGTCGAACCTGCACGACCGTCGACGCCGACAAGCTGCCATGGAGGCCTGTCTGAGCAGCGCGTAGCTGACGCCGCGCGTCCTTCAGGTCGCGCCGCAGCGTGCGGTCCCAGACGGGGACGTCGCCGAAGAATCGCGCCGACCATGTGCGGTCGACGGCGTCGCGTGACGCGTCGAGTGCGTCGGCGACGAACGATTGGCGGACGGTCATGTCGTCGCGGATGAACGCGAACGACTCCCGCACCCGAATCGCCGGATCGAACATGTCGCGGTAGCGGTCGACGACGCCGAAGACCGGCTGCGCCTGCGCGGCCATCTCCGCCACCAGCGCCGCCTGGCGCGTCAACCGGCTGTCTTGGGCTCGGGCGATGGCTCGGGCGTACGTCGCGACGATGCCACCGGTGGCAACGACAGTTCCAATGCCCCCTGTGCCTCCGCCGCCAAAGGCCCCTTGCCCGATGTACGGTGCCGGCTGCGTAGCGACGGAACGCATGTTCGGTCACGATGACGCATAGCTCGGTCGGACTCTTGTCGCGAGACTTTCCTCAGGCTCGTCTCAGCGCATAGCCTTGCCCGATGGCAAAGAAGCCGCGCCCTCCTCGCCTGGAGAAGTCCTGCCCGTTGCCGACGACGCACACGCGGCTGCATCAGGTCCATGACCAGTGGCACCGGGTCGCCGCCGACTACGGCGACCCCGACGATTTCGTTACGAGCATCAACGCCACGCTGGTCGCGCTGCGCTCTGTGTCGTTCATGCTCCAGAAGGAGCGGTCGCGAATCCCGGACTTCGATAGCTGGTACGCGCCGCACATCGAGCGCTACGCCGACCCGCTGATGGTCTGGCTGAAGGAAGCTCGCAACTTCGTGGAGAAGCAAGGCGACCTCGACGTCCATTCCAAGGCTCGTGTGACGTTGCTGGGTGGTCGCGGCCAGCCGCCGCAGGCCGACGTGGACGTCGACCCTCTCCTCACGCAGCAGGAGATTGCCGAGCTGCTCGCTCCTAGGTTCCCGCAGGCAGCGGCCGCGGGCGGGCTGCTGTCGGTCGAGCGGCGCTGGGTCGCAGCCTCGCTGCCTGACCACGAACTCTTGGACGTGCTCGCACACGGATACGGCGTCGTCGCCGAGGTCGTCGCCAGCGCCCACGCTCAGTGCGGCATCATCATGCAGACCTTCGGCGACGAAGCGCATGAGAACCGTCCCCTGCGCCGCAAGCAGCTTGGTGGCCGACTGTCATGCATGGTGGCTCACGCAAGCTTGCGAACGGCCTACGTGCATCTCGGCAAAGAGACTGTCGTCGAGTGGGGCACGCGCACGCACCAGGTGACCCGCCAGGACGTCGAAGGCTGGGACGTCCCGCCGAGCATGGCAAAGGCCTCTCAGCCGCACGTCCGCGGCCGGCATCTGCTCGACACGGCAGACGGTTTGGCCGACGCCGCGAAGGCGCTCGCAATCCACGTGGGCGGACACGAACCGATGGCGATGGTCTTCGAGACCCGAGATGACGCTCCGCTCCTGTGCAGCCTCAACGCCAACGACCACGCGACGCAGACGCTGATGATGGAGGCCGTCGCCAACGAGGTCGAACGCCTCCGCGCGGAAGGGGTGCTGTTCGTCTCCCAGCTCAGACACCCCGACGACAGCGAGGAACTTGTCGTCGCCGCGATGACAGACGACGGCGGCAAGCGCCAGTGGCGCACGCCCATCACGCGGGATGCCGACGGAACACCCAGCTTCGGCAACACCGTTCGCGAGGACGGCGTCGCTCCTGACTTCATGAACGCAGTCCGCCGGGTCTGGATTGCGCTCGGCCGGGACCTCACCTGAGCAGCGTGAGCCGCGGTGGGACCTCGCAGTGTCTGCCGCTACGTCTGCGGTCGCGGGTAGCGCAGTCGCCGCTCGTCACGGGTCGAGCCCTGCGACCGACCTGCTCGCCCTCGGTCGCGGAACCAGTTCGGACAGGGTCGTAGTCGCCCGTGCGTCCTCGGACCTCAGCCTCATACGGCACGACTCGGCCGACGTACAGCGCGTCCGTCGCAGCGATCATCGTTGGGCCTCCAGCCAGGTTTCGAGCATGGTTCGGGTGAAGCGGATGTGGCGGCCGACGCGTAGGCAGGGAAGGCGTCCTTCGCGTACGGCTTCGTAGATCCAGCTCGGTCGGACGGCGAGGAGCTCCGCGGCCTGGTCGGGCCGAAGCAGCGGCATGTTGAGGGAGTGCCGCTCAGTGCGCATGGTGGTTCTCGGGGTTGAGGACTTGGACGATCTGCGGGATGCCGGCGCCGGGGCGGGCGACGAGCGCTCGACCGGTCGGCAGGGTCTTGATGTGGTCGGGGTGGACGTGGAATTCGCGGCCGCGGGTGCGGGTCCCCGCGCTGTTCGGCATGGCAAGTGCTCCGGTGCGCTGGGTCGAGACCCAGGTGCCACGTGTGCCGGCGACCTGGGCGAGGAGCTCGGCCGAGTCGGGCACGGACTGGCGGTGCGCGATGACCGTCGAGACGTTCCCGAGCACCTGCTCCAGGAGCCCGGGCGTCTCGGGGAGCCGGAGATCGGCGAGCTCCTGCGTCGCGGCGATCACGCTCAGCCCGGCGGAGCGGCCTCGTCCGAACAGGCGGACGACTTCTGATGGTGCGATCGCCGAGAACTCGTCGATGGCGACGACAGTAGGTCGCGGGTCGCGCTGCTGGTAGGCGCAGATCGTGACGAGGTCTTGGACAATCTGCGCTCCGAGCATCTCCGCCAGGAGCGGCCAGCGGTCGGCTTCGAGAGAGAAATAGACGACGCTGCCGTCGCGGACCGCCTGCAGGAGGTCGAGCTGCTGCCCCTCCCCCGTGAGCCACGGACCAAGTTCCGACTCGGCGAGGATCGCCAGTCGATCCCTCGTGCCGGCCAAGCCTCGCATCTGCTCAGGTGTGAGCGAGTCGAGGTAGCGCTGCAGATCGATGGACGTCTCGTCATCGAGCTGCCGACCGATCTGCTCGAGGCGGTGCGGGCTCAGCACGTCGACCAGGAGCGCCAGCGAGGGCGTCTGGCCGAACTGCCGGATGGCTCGAGTGGCGTGGCCGAGATAGCGCTGGGCGAGCCGCTGGTAGTGGGGCTCGGTGAAGTGCTCGGCGGCGAGCGCCTTATCCGCGATCTCGGAGCTCGTTCCGTGGGCGTAAGCGTTGTACGACCACGGGCCCGCCGGATCCCATCCGATGAAAGGTCGGCCGCTCTGCTCTGCGGCGTTGCACAGGGCTTGGCGGAGCGCCGGATCTCCCTTCGGGTCGATCACGACCGCGCCGCAACCGGCCCCGATCGCGCAGGTGAGCAAGAGGGTCTGCGTGACGGTCTTTCCGGATCCGGTTGCTCCGCAGATGAGGACGTGCTTCGGACGGATGCCTGCCTCGACACGGACCGGCCGGTGCTGGCTCGTGAAGCCGAGCAGGATCCCTCGGTCGTCGACGGCCGAGGTCGCGGAGCGACGGACGCGCCTGAACGCCAGCGCAAGCGCCCTGATGATCCCCGTGCGTTGGCGAGCCCGTTCGGCGATGTCGCCGCCAGCCTTTGTGTCGTTCAGGTGCAGGTGGCCGCCGACCGCGAGCACGAAGACGCTGAACGCGATGCAACGTGCGCCCCACTCGGCGTCGACCATGACAAGCGCGCACGCGGGGACTGCGAGGAACGGCCAGGTCCAGCGCAGGCCGATTCTGTACAGCAGGCCTGCGACCACAGCGCCAACAAATGCGGCTACGGCAACCCCGATCACAGCCATCGCGATCGGTTGGAAGATGTTGGGCGGCGTTACGGCGGCGCGGTGGTGCGCTGCCGCAAGAACGATCATCGACATGTGGAGACCCCTTCCGGGCGATCGATGTGGGTGGGCGGCAACGGGCGGATCTCGACGATCCCTTCGGTGCTGGTGCGAGCGATTGCCTGGGCGACGGCGCGGGCGACGACCGGCGGGGCGTAGTAGCGGACGCCGGCGAGGTGGCGGGCTCGTCCCCAGCCGCGGCAGATCTGGTCGAGCCGCCGCGCGGCCTTGACGGAAAGCTCGACCTCGACCGCGACCGGCAGCTCGGTGCCGCCCGGGTAGATCAGAAGATCCGGCCGGTGTCGACGGGACCTGCCGTCGTGCGATGCCGGGAGGTCAACGCTGGCGAACAGCCGGCCCGCGCCGGCTTCGGCGCTGCGGAACTCTCGTTCTCCGACGACCGCTGCGCCCTCCGCCTCGAGTTCGAGCCACACCCTCGTGCAGGCCAGCGTGTGGGCGACGTTGGCCGGGTTGAGCCCGCCGGTCGGGATGTTTCCCAAGCCCGTCCAACGCATCCCTCGACGCGTCGGCACGTAGGCGGTCGGCTCGCCGTAGAGCAGTTGGGCTGAGTCGAGCAGGCCGCTGTCCGTCAGATGCGCCAGTCGGCGATACGCCGCGGTGCGGCCCATCCCGAAGCGAAGCATCGTGTGGCCCGCGGTCGCGGCACCAACGCGTCCGACCCACTGGACGATCTCGTAGTCGCGCGCCGTCAACATGACGCGCACCGGATGCTGCGCTGGCTCTGTGAAGAGCCGATTGCGAAGGTGGTCATGCCCCTATAGGCACGACCACCCGTCCCTGGCGAAAAACTTCTCTGTAGCTCAACCGAACCCGGTCGTTGAAGAGGCTTCATGCCCTCCTAGACCGCGAACCCAGCCAGCTGCGAAAAACCTTCGCCTTCTGAGGTCTTCGCCGTCCTCGTGGCGTTGGCTCCCCGTTCAGTCCCTTCCGTCTCTCCTGCTCTTCCTCACTTCCCACCCGTGGAGGGCCCGTCCTTTGCTGAGCCGCTCGTCTCTACCTCTCCGTTCCTCATCCCTCACTCTCGATCGCCTTCTCTTGCGTCTCTGTCCGTCCCTCGCTGCCCGTCTTCCTGCTTTGCCCGTCCGCCGCACACCGCTCCTGGGCAACTGCTTGCTTGTGATCGCTATCTGACCCCGTCCGAGAACCATGGTGATTGGGCGGGGTCAGACAGCGGAAGCATGCAAAACGGCTGCACCTGCAGTGGTTTGCGGCGGACGGGCTCTCCACGGGTATATCCACAGTTCGCGCAGGACGGGCTTCGAAGGGTGCTCCGCCGCACGTCACCAAACGGCCCGCGAGTCACAGCGGCTCCGACTGACCAATCGACCGTCGCGGTCTCCGCGGTGGGCTAGCCGTCGCGGGGGTTGCTGCGGCCGTGACCGATCCGGGCCAGCACGCGATCGCTCAATTCCACGTCGTGGCGCATCAGCTGCAGGTCAGCAGCATCGACCTCGACGCCATGCTCGTGCAGGATGCTTGCCATCCAGCGCCAGTGATCTGCCTCCATATCCGCTTCGGAGTGTTCTCCGAACGCGGCATCTGGGCCAACCACCATGCGCGCCGTCTCTTGCATCCCCTCCACGGTCTCGTGCGCCCAGATGCCCGGAGAGTCGAGCTCCGCTCGGCGGCGGTCCTCTTCGGACGGACGCCCGTCCAGGAAGACCGTGTGCTGCCGCGCCGCCCATCCCCGGTCGTCGAGCAGCAACAGTCGTCGCCCATCGGCGAGTGCGGCCTCGTGTCGCGCGGTCACTGACAAATGGCGACCGTTCGGACCGCCGTCACCGGCGTCGTCGATGTCTACGAAGGTGACGAGGTGGGTCACAGCATTCAGCGTGGTTGTCCTCCCGCTCGCGCGCGCGGCCTACGCATCGGCCGGTGACAACACGTTGAGCTCGACCACGCGATCTGGCGCCTCAAGCGCGGCGCACGCTGCGCCGCGCAGCGCCTGACGGTCGAGCCCGTACCGCTCGGCGGTCCGATCGAGCAGCTCGAGATGACTCGCTGGGGCGAGGAGTTCGATGTTGGCCGGCTGACCGTCGGCGAGTGCGATCTGGCAAAACGAGTCGTCGATCGGCTCGTCGGCGCCGTCCCAGTGGTCAACCTGGATCAGGTCGATCGAGAGTGCGTCTGCCTGGCTGTCGTACTCGGCTCGCATCGAGCGACTTTGCGAGCGAGGGCTAGCGAGTCTTGCGAGGCGGGCCGAGGCGCTCGGGACGCTCGCCGACCGACTTCAGCGCCTCGCGTGACGCGGGATCTCGCGGCAGCGTGCGAGGAGCGTTCTCGGCCTCCTCGATGGCAGCCGCAATCGCTCCGCCGGGCCGGCGGGCAGCGGTTTCGCGGTAGGAGCGCACAGCGGCCATGGACTCAGGTTACCCCTGGAGCCCCAGCTCGTCGATCTCTGCCCAGAAGCGATCCCGGCCACTGGCGTAAGCGTCGCGGTCGGCCGAGCCTGTCGTCGGCAGTGAGTCGTAGAGCCGCAAGAACACGTCGAGGGCAGCTACGGTCGCGGGCCCGTCGTCCTGTGCCCGCTGTCGTGCTCGCTCGATGTCGAAGGCGTCTCCGGCGGCCGCGCGAAGCGCGACGGCCTGGCCGAGGCGGTCCCGCGCGTTCCAGAACACGGCCTGTCCGAGTCGGTCCAGCGTGAGATCCGTCAGTGACCAGATCGGCACGACGCTCCCTGTCGGCGTCTGAACGCGGTCGGTCGCCGAATGCGCGGGTAGGTAGGAAGCCGGGACCTGGACCGTAAGGCCGAGTCGTTCGTTGGCCCAGATGTGCTGGTGCGCATTGGGCCGCTCGAACCCCAACGCCTCGAGCACGGCGTCGAGCCGGTCGGCCTCGGGCGTAATCAGGTCGATGTCGACGGTGGCGAAGTCGGCCGCCGTCGCGAGCACGACGGCGGCGCCGCCGGAGACCACCACGGAGGTGATGCCTGCCTGTTGTACCCGGTCCACGATGAACCCGGCGGCGTTGGCGATGCGGTCCGCCGCCCCCTCGGCCTGCTTCACCACCACCGCCAGCTGTTGCTCGCCCGGCGTCGCCATGCCCCGATCCTCACCGACCCGCGGCCATCGCGCCACCCGGCGCGAGCGGTTCGGTCTCTCGGCGCAGCAGCGCGGAGAGTTTGTCGGCCGCGTCGTGCCTGGGCACGTGGTGGACGTAGATCATCGTCGTGCTGATGTCCTCGTGGCCCATGTACGCCTTGACGTCGGTCAGTGGGAACGCCTGCACCGCGAGCGTGCCGAACGTGTGGCGCAGGTCGTGGAAGACGATCGGATCCTCGCCCACGCGCAGCGCCGACAGGCCCGCCGCGGCGAGTGCTTCGTAGAAGCCGTTGCGGATCGTATAGTCGTAGAGGTGCCGTCCCCACTCGTCGCCAAAGACGAGGCTGTCCGGAGCGACGTTGGTTTCCCGCCGGCTCAGACCGTCCAGGGCGACGAGCGTCTGGTCGACCATCGGCACCGAGCGGACCTTGCCGGACTTCGGTGAGCGCTCTTGGCCACCGGTGAAGTTGCGCCGCACGAACACGGAGCGCTTGGCGAAGTCGACGTCCCGCCAGCGCAGCGCGCGCAGCTCTCCCATCCGTAGTCCGGTGTACGCCGCCACGACGATCGCCGCGCGAATCGTCTCGTCCGCCGCGGCCGACGAGACGGCGTCGACCTGCGACGGCGTCAGGACGTTGAAGTCACCGGAGCGCTTGAACGTGATCCGCTCGGCGTCCGCCGCCGCGTTGTACTCGACCCAGCCCTTGCGCTTGGCCCGCTTCAGCAGGCCGTGCATGAGCACCAGCTGCTTCTGGAGCGTGCGCCGGCTGATGCGCCCCTCAGCCAGTTGCTGCTCGCGGAAGTCGTCGATGTCCGCGGTGGTGATCGCGTTGACTGGCGTCTCGGCTCCGAAGTAGTGGATGAGCGCTCCGTAGACGGTGTTGTAGTAGTCGCGGACCGTGGTGTTGGAGCGCTCGCGATCGAACTCGATGTAGCGCAGCCACTCCATCGCTGCCTCGTGGAAGGTGACCGTCGCGACGAACGGCTTGGGCGGCTCGTTGATCGTCGCGTCGGCCAGCGTGCGGCGCAGCCAGTCGTCGGCCTCGCGTGGCGTCAGGTACTCGGGTCCCGGCTTGGGTCCGTCGGCGCCCCTCCAACGAGTGGCTCCCCTCGGTGTCTGGCCGTAAGCCTTCACCCAGGCCTTGCCGATGACCTTCTTGTGGCGCTTGCCATTGGCGTCTCGCCACAGCGCGACGAAGCGCCGACCGGAGCCCTTCTCGACGACTTGTAGGTGGCCCGTGGGAGTCATGACGGGCATCCAGGGAACCCGAGTTGGGAACCCTTTACCAGCGAAGCAAACGGATGTACGACCCAGATTCCGCTTGCTACAGCCAAATTTGGCAGTGGGCCAGCCAGGACTCGAACCTGGGTCCGACGGATTATGAGTCCGCTGCTCTGACCAACTGAGCTACTGGCCCGCGAGGGCCGCAGCCTACCCGCGGCGTTTGGCGCGCAGCGGGGGCTCGGCTCACGCCGTGCGCAGCACCGTCACGCGATGGGCCACGGGCCAGGTCAGGCACACGACGCGCTCGCGCGCTCCCAGCAGGCGCGCCCGCGCGCGCAGGAAGAGCTCGCGGTCGTCGAAGACGGACGCGCCTCCCTGGCCGAGGAACGGGGGCTCGATCATCTCGGCCAGGCCGTAGCCGGTCTGGACCACGTCTCCGGGCGCGAGCTCGCGCACGGGCGTGGTCATGGGAGCAGGCCGATCGCCGGGACGTCGTCGGGATCCTGGGGGCCGGCCGCTGCGGCCGCGACGGGGTTGCGCTCCCGCTGGGGGCCGGTGCCGTGGCGCACGCCGACGTCGCCGCCGACGTCGTAGGCGCGCAGGCGCGGGACGACCTCGCGGGCGAGCAGCTCGAAGTTGGCCGTCGACACCTCGGTCGGCATGTTGCCGAAGCAGGGCGCCAGGACGACCGCGCCCGCGTCAAGGCGGTCCACGTAGCCCAGCACCTGCTCGACCACCTGGTCCGGCGTGCCCCAGATCTGCAGGTCGGCCAGGAAGGAGCAGAAGCCGTCCAGGCCGTGCTTCTCGATGTTGCGGCTCAGGGCGGCGTAGTACTCGTAGCCCTCGATCTCGGCGAACCCGACGTTGTCGAACTCGTAGTGCTCGACCGTCGAGCGCGCGTAGCGCTGCAGGTACACGTCACGGAGGTGCTGCGCCTCGGCCTCGGTGGGCGCGACGCCGACGAACACGCAGAGCACCGGCTTGGGCGCCTCCTCCCCGTTGACCTCCAGGTACCGCGCGCGGTAGTTGGCCATCTCGGTCTCCACCGTGTCCCACGGCTTCTGCGCGATGACCATCAGCCCGGCGCCGAGGCCGGCCATCAGGTCGATCGACTGCGGCGAGATGGCCGAGGCGAACGTCCGACCGCGATACGGCGCGTACGGCCGCGGGCGCAGCTCGACGCGAGGCTGCTGGTAGAACTCGCCGTCGTACTCCATGAAGCCGGAGTCCAGGCCCTGCAGGATCGCCTCGGCGTACTCGGAGAACCGCCGGCGCGACTCGCCCATCTGCAGCCGGAAGCCGTCGAACTCGACGCGTCCGAGGCCGCGGCCGATGCCGAGCATCCCGCGCCCGCCCGACAGGTGATCGAGGACGACGAAGTTCTCGGCGGTGCGCACCGGGTCCTGCCAGGGCAGGACGGAGACCATCGTCCCCAGCTTGAGCGTCGACGTCGCCGACGCCAGCCAGGCCAGGAACTGCGGCACGTTCGGGGTCAGCTGGTAGGAGGTGAAGTGGTGCTCGGGCACCCACACCGACTCGAATCCCGACGCCTCGGCTCGTTGGGCCAGCGAGAGCTCGTGGCGATAGACGTCGGCGTCCGACACGTCGTCGTCGACGTTCTGGAAGATGAGAGATAGACCGGTGTGCATTTCGTACCTTTGTCGCTCGGTGAATCAGTCCGGCTGGGCAGCGGTGAAGGAGGGCGCGCGCCGCTCGAGGAACGCACGGCGGCCCTCGGCGGCGTCCGGACCGGCCAGCACCCGCTCCAGCGCCTCGTCGTTGACCCGCCACAGCAGGCCGTCGTCGGCGCGCGCGGCCAGCTCGACCAGCTCGCGCGTGGCCCGCAGCGCGGGCGGCGACGCGGCGGCGATGCCCTGAGCCACCCGCAGCGCCTCGTCACGTAGAAGATCGGCGGGCACCGACCGGGCCACCAAGCCGATCGACGCCGCTTCGGCGGCGTCGATCAGCCGACCCGTGAGCAGGAGCTCCATGGTGCGCGCCACGCCCACCCGCCCGGGCAGCCGCAGCGCCCCACCGGCGCCGGCGATCACCCCGATGGTCACCTCGGGGAAGCCGATCCGGGCGTGATCGGCGGCCAGGGCGAAGTCGCAGGCCAGGGCCAGCTCCATCCCACCCCCGACGGCGTCGCCGTTGAGCGCCGCCACGAGGGGCTTGGTGCGCGGAAAGCGCGCCACGCCGCCGTAGCCGCCGACCGGATGCAGCAGCGCATCGAGATCGTCGACCGCGCCCAGGTCCGAGCCGAGGCAGAAATGGCGTTCGCCCGCCCCGGTGAGCAGCCCGACACGCAGCTCGGGCGCGTCCTCCAGTCGCTCCAGCGCCGCGGCCAGGCCCGCCGTGACGGAGGCGTCGATCGCGTTCCCCTTGGCGGGGCGATCGATGGTGATCTCCAGGACGGCGCCGTGGCGCGCGGTGTGGACGGTGACGGGTTTCATGACGTTCAATGCCTTCTGTGGATACTGACTCGCCAGTATACCTACGGGCCGAACGAACTCCATCAACCAGAGTCCGCTCGGCCCGTGATCAGGCGTGGCTCAGCCGTCGAGCCCCCACGCCTGGCGGTACAGCGCCTTGTAGTCGAACGGGGGCTCCCACAGGTCGCCGGCCGGCATCCCGTTGTCGGCGTCGAACAGCTTCACGCCGATGCCCGAGTTGACGTTGGCGTCCTCGCCGTTGAGCAGCCGGTTCATCGTGTCCATGGCCGCGTAGCCCTCCCACCCGTAGGAGATCCCCGAGCCGTACTGCGCCTTGCCGTCGCGGATCAGCTGCAGCCCCTCGGGCAGGCCTTCGGCGACGCTGACCAGCATCTCGCGCCCAGCGCTCTGCACGCCGCCCATCAGACCGCCGGTGAGGACCGCGCTGTAGCCCGGGATGACCGCGTCGATGTCCGGGTTCTTCAGCAGGAACGACTCGACCTTGCCCTGCAGCGACGTGCCGATGTCGGTGATCGGGAAGAGCAGCTCCTTGATCGTGCACCCGCTGCACTTCTCGACCTCGGCCTGCACGGCCTTCGCGGCGGCCAGGCTCGAATCCGTCGTGTTGTCGGTCACGAACCCGATGTTCGCCTTGCCGTCCAGCTTGTCGACCGCGTAGTCGACCTGGGACGTGAACACCTCGTTGGCCCAATCGGCGAACGACCCGTCGCCGGCGTTGTACTGGACCGACGCCGTGAACAGCGACGGCTCGTTGGGGTCGCTCTGGCTGCAGTCGGCGCCGTCGGCGTTGACCACCGGGATGCCCGCGTCCTTGGCCGCCTGGAGCGGCTGCTTGATGTACTTGCAGTCGATGTAGTAGGTGAAGATGCCGTCGACCTTGTCGGCCACGGCGTTGTTGATGCCCGGCACGGTGGCCATCGGGTCGCCGCCCTTGGCGTCGATGATCGTGGCGGTCCACCCCATCGCCTCGGCCGCCTCCTTGGCGGCGTTGATCTCCAGGCCGCAGCTGGGAATCACCGTCTGACCACAGGAGACGAGCGCGATGCGCTTGCCCGCCTGCGGCGCCGGCGATTTCGTGGGCGGCGCCACGAAGGTGCCCGTCTCGGTCAGGTACTTCGCCGCGCCCGCCTTGGCGTCGGTCGCCGATCCGCCCGCGTCCGCGGTCGTCGAGGCGCCCGTGGCCGCGGCCGTGGCACCACCGGTGGCGCTGGTGTCGCTGTCGGAGTCACTGCTGCCGCACGCGGCCAGAAGCAGCGACACCGCGAACAGCGCGGAAACTGCCAGCAAACGTCTCATCCCGATCCCGTCCTTGAATGGTGTTTGTACGAAGGGGTGACCGGTCCGCGGCCGACCGGCCGCGGACACACGTCGGGGTCCAGCACCTATGTGGTCTCGAGTGGTCGCCCGCGCTGCCGCGCGAACACGTTGGCGAAGCCCACGCCGATCAGCAGCGCAACGCCGGTGGCCAGGGAACTGACGCTCTCGGCCGCGCCCGCCAGCGTCAGCCCGCTGTTGAGCACGCCCAGGAAGACGATCGCCGTGATCAGCCCGCCGACGTTCCACTGTCCGGGGCGCACGGCCGCCGCCCCGAGGAACACCGCGGCGTAGGCCGGGATCGTGAAGCCCGGTCCGACGGTCGGGTTGGCCGCTCCGGTGCGCGCGAGCAGGAGCACGCCCGCCACCCCGGCCAGCGCGCCGCTGACCACCAGCGCCAGGGCGGTCAGCGACTCGACCCGCAGACCGACGAGCTTGGCCGCGCTGCGGTTGGCCCCGACGGCGTACAAGTTGCGACCGAACGGCGTCAGGCGCAGGAGGTAGTGCACGAACAGCGCCACGAGCAGCGCCACCCAGAACAGGCTGGGGATCCCGAGCACCTCGCCCGTGCCCAGGCTGGAGAACTCGCTGGGCAGGCCGCTGACGATGCTGTTGCCGCCCGTCTTGAGGTCGACGACGCCGGCGATGATGATCGTGCCCGCGAACGTCGCGATCACCGAGTTGATCTTCAGCGCGGTGACCAGCACCGCGACGATCGCCCCGACGACGGCGCCCACGACGATCCCCAGCAGCAGCGCGAGCACGAACGAGCCCGAGCTGGCGCCGAGCTGACCGGCGTAGATCGAGGCCAGCCCGGCCGCCGCGCCCGGGGTGAAGTTCCAGATGTTGGCGACCATCGGGACCATGACCGCCAGGGCGACGACCATCAGCACCGCCTGGTCGACCAGGACGATGCGCAGGTTCGCGGTCGTGAAGAACGTGTCCGACGAGGCCGGCAGCAGCGCGAAGAAGGCGATCAGGGCCAAGGTCAGCAGGACGAGGCCGTAGGACTCGGCGATCGCCAGCAGCCGACCCTGTCCGCCGGCGACGGTCGCGCGCCGCGGCGGCGCGTCGGTCTCCGCGGCGGCCGTCGTCTCCATGGTCATGCGGCAACCTCCACGGAATGGATCCGGTCGATCAGGCGGTCGACCGTCAGCGGCGACTCGCGGACCTCGTGCACGACCCGGCCCCGGCGCATGACCAGGACGCGGTCGCACACGTCGGCGAGCTCGTCGAGCATCGACGAGGCGACGATCACGCCGGCGCCCTCGTCGGTGGCGCGGCGGACGATGTCCCACAGCTCCTCGCGGGCGCCGATGTCGATGCCCTGGGTCGGCTCGTCCAAGAGCAGCAGCCGCCGGCCGGGCTGGCTCAGCCAACGGGCCACGACGACCTTCTGCTGGTTGCCGCCCGACAGCTGTGTGATCGGCTGGGCCGGCGAGTCCGCGCGCACCAGGAAGCGCGCGAACGCCGCGTGCGCCTCGCGCCGCTCGGTGCGACCGCGCACCCACCCGCGTCGCCAGTAGCGGCGCACCGCGCCCGCGGAGATGTTCTCGGCGACGGTCATCGAGCCGAACACCCCGAAGGTGGCCCGATCGCCGGGGACGAAGGCCATGCCGGCGGCGATCGCCGCGGCCGTCGAGCCCGACCGCACCGGCCGGTCGTCGATGGCGACGACGCCCTGCGAGCGCGGCTGCGCGCCGAACAGCAGCCGCAGCAGCGTCGAGGTGCCGCAGCCCGCCAGCCCGGTGATCCCGACGATCTCCCCCGCGCCGACGGTCAACGACACGTCCTCCACCAGGCCGCCGCTCAGGCCCTCGGCGGCCAGCACGGTGGCCCCGGCGGGCCGCCGCTGGCCGGCGGCGGCGTGCGGGACGACGGCGCGACCGGCGATCAGCTCCACCAGCTCGTCGTGCGTGAGGTCGGCGCTCGACCGGGTGGCGATGCGCCGGCCGTCGCGCAACGCGGTGACCGTGTCGGCGACCGCCAGCACCTCGTCGAGCCGGTGGGAGACGAACAGGACGGCGGTCCCGTCGGCCGCGTACCGCCGCAGCGCGGCCAGGAGGATCTCCACCTCCGCGGGCGGGAGCGCGGCGGTGGGCTCGTCGAGCACGAGCACGCGGGCCTGGGACTCGGCCTGGTCCTGCAGGGCGCGGGCGATCGTGACCATCGCCTGGGCCGCCGGCCCGAGCGTGCGCAGCGGCGCGCGCGGGTCGGCGTCGATGCCGAAGCGCTCGAGCACCTGGCCCACCCGCCGGCGGACCTGGCGCTCGCGGATGACCTGGCCGGGACCGGTCTCGAAGCCGCGGCCGATCGACAGGTTCTCGGCCACCGTCAGCTCGGGAAAGGTGCTCTGGGCCTGGTGGACGAAGCGAAAGCCGGCGGCGTGGGCCTGCGCCGGTGAGGCCGAGCGCAGGTCGGACGCGCCGTCGGGCGTCTCCAGCCGGCCGGCGTCGGCGGTGTGGACGCCGGCCAGGATCTTGATCAGCGTCGACTTCCCCGACCCGTTGCCGCCGACCAGCGCGTGGATCTCGCCGGCGCCGATCTCCAGCCCGACGTCGTCCAGCACGCGCGTGCCGACGAAGTGCTTGGTCACCCCGGTGACCCGGGCGGCCGGCGTCGCGGTCATCGCAGCTGCGCCTCCGCCGCGACCGGTGCGGCCGCGTCCTGGCCCAGCAGGTCGGCGCTGCAGCGCTCGCCGATCATCATCACCGTCATGCACGGGTTGACCGTGACGATCGCCGGCAGGATCGAGGCGTCGGCCACGCGCAACCGGCCTACGCCCCGCACGCGCAGGTGGCGGTCCACGACGCCCAGCGGATCGTCGTCGGCCCCCAGCTTGCAGGTGCCGGCCGGGTGCCCGACCGTGGCCCCGGCGGTGCGCGCGTAGGCCGACAGCGCCTCGCGGTCGACGACCTCCGGTCCGGGCGCCAGCTCGCGCTTGATGAACCGCGCCAGCTCGGGCTGGGCGGCGACCTCGCGGGCGATCCGGAAGCCCTCGAGCATGATCCGCTCGTCGTAGCCGTCGGGATCGGTGAAGTAGCCGGTGTTGATGACCAGCTGCGCCGCAGGGTCGGCGGAGCGCAGGCGCACGCTGCCCTCGCTGCGCGCCCGCGTGACGTTGGGGTGCAGCGCCAGCATCGTCGCGGCGGTCGGGTAGCCGCGGGCCACCGTGTAGGGCGAGTAGCCGTCGGTGTCGAAGTGGATCATCACCTCCGGCGCGTCCGAGCCGCCCTCGACGCAGGCGAACAGCGCCGACTCCCAGTGCGTGAAGGTCAGCTCGTTGCTGACCGCCTCGGTGGCCTCGTAGAGCAGGAGCCCGTCCGGGTGGTCGACCAGGTGCCGCCCGACGCCGGGCAGATCCACGACGGGATCGATGCCCACCTGCTTGAGCTCGTCGGCCGGACCGATGCCCGACAGCAGCAGCGTCTTGGCCGAGCCGAACGTGCCGCCGCACAGGAGCACCTCCTGACGGGCGACGATCCGCCCGCGCGTGGTGTCGATGCCGATCGCGTCACCGCGATCGTCCAGCACGACGCGCACGACCGTCTCGTCGGTCACCACGCGCAACGTCGGCGAGCGGTCGGCCAGGGGGAACAGGTAGGCGGCGGCGCTGGACTCGCGCAGCTCGCCGCGGCGGTTCTGCTTCAGCGTGCCCACACCGGAGCGGACGTTGGGGACGCCGAAGTCCACCAGCGGCAGGCCGGTGGCCTGGGCCGCGGCCAGGAAGCCGTCGACCCACGGATGCCCGGGACGCGGGTCCTCGAGGTTGACCGTGGCGAAGACGCGATCGAAGTAGGGCGCGCAGGCCGCGGCCGACCAGCCCTCGATCCCGGCCCGCTCCCACGCGTCCAGGTCCCAGTCGGGAGCCCGGAAGGCGATGCACGAGTTGTGCGCGCTGCAGCCGCCCAGCACCTTGGCCTGGGGGTAGCGCATCAGGTCGTTGCCGCGGCATTCCGCGGCCTCGGTGCGGTAGTCGAAGTCGAGCTCGGTGCCGAGCATCTCGACGTACCGGCGCAGGACGGTGACGCGCTCGTCGGTGTTCCCCAGCGGCCCCGCCTCGACCAGGATGACCTCCGCCCCGGCGTCGGACAGACGCCGGGCCAGGATCGCCCCGGCGGTGCCGCCGCCGGCGATGACGTAGTCCGCCGACCGGATCATCTCGGTCCTCGTTCGCAGAAGTACACTGGCGTGTCAGTGTAGTTGTTGGGCGCGCCGATTGCCAGCTCAGCCGGCAAGCAGCAGGACCTTGGTCTCGAGGTACTGCAGGACGCCCTCGGGGCCACCCTCCCGGCCCACCCCGGACTGCTTGTAGCCGCCGAACGGCTGCACGCTGCACACGTCCCAGGTGTTGATGCCCACCTGCCCCGTGCGCACCCGCAGCGCGATCTGCTCGGCCAGCTGCTCGTCGCGGGCGAACACGGCGCCCGACAGCCCGTAGGGCGAGTCGTTGGCGATCGCCACGGCCTCGTCGAGATCGTCGAACGGGATCACCACGAGGAACGGCCCGAAGACCTCCTCCTGGGCGATGCGCATGCTGTTGTCGACGTCCGCGAACACCGTCGCCTCCACGAACCAGCCGCGGTCCAGGCCCTCGGGCCGGCCGCCGCCGATGACCAGCCGCGCGCCCTCCTCCTGCCCGAGGCGGATGTAGCCCTCGACGCGGTCGCGCTGGCGCTCGGCGACCAGCGGCCCGAGCATCGTGCCCGGGTCGGTGGGGTCGCCGACCTTCCACTGGGCGATCACGCCGCGCAGCGCCTCGATCAGCTCCTCCTGGCGCTCGCGCGGGACGAGGATGCGGGTCAGCGCCGCGCACACCTGTCCGCTGTGGCCGATGCCGGCCGCGACGAGCGTGGGCAGCACGTCCTCCAGCGGGACGTCGTCGGCGATGATCGCCGCCGACTTGCCGCCGAGCTCGAGCGTGACGGGCCGCACCTGCTCACCGCACAGCGCGCCGATGCGCCGCCCGGTCTCGGTGCTGCCGGTGAAGGCGATCTTGTCGACGCCCGGGTGCGTGACCAGGTACTCGCTGACCTCGCGCTTGGCCGGGAGGACGCTGATCACGCCGGGCGGGAGGTCCGCCGCGGCCAGCGCCTCGGCGAAGAGCATCAGGCTGGTCAGCCCCTCCTCGGCCGGCTTGAGGACCACGGTGCAGCCCGCGGCCAGCGCATAGGCGACCTTCAGCGCCGCGCCGGCGACGGGGCCGTTCCACGGGATGATCGCCGCGACCACGCCGATCGGCTCGCGCACGATCCGCGTGCGGCGGGTGCCGTCCCAGCCGCGGTCCTCGGCGAAGGACACGTGCTCGTGGATGGTCACGGCGTCCTCGAGGATCGGCATGGCCAGCTGCTGACCCCACAGGGAGATCGCCGCCGGGGCGCCGACATCGGCGGTGAAGGCCGCGGCCATCGGCTCCAGCCGGCGGCCCACCTCGTCGCGCAGCCGGGCCAGGTGCTCGCCCCGCTCGGCGGGCGAGAGCCGCGGCCACGGACCGTCGTCGAAGGCCGCGCGGGCCGCGGCCACCGCGGCGTCGACGTCCGCGCGCTGCGCCGCCGCCACCTGGGCGATGACCTGCTCGGTCACCGGCGAGATCACGTCGATGCGCTCGTCGCTGGAGGGCTCGACCCACGCGCCCCCGATCAGCAGGCGATCGAAGGTCTGCACGCCGTCCTGCGTCAGGCCTGAGGCCATGGTTCCCTCTCCTTGCTGCGCGGTCATCAGTTCAGTGCGACGGAGACGTTGCGGGTGATCGTGTGGTCCTCGAGCGCGTACATGGACGCGTCGCGGCCGCCGCCGGAGTCCCCCAGCCCACCCCACGGCAGCTCGAGCGAGGCGACCAGGTGGGTGTTGACCCAGGTCGTCCCGGCCCGCAGGGTGCGCGCGAGCCGCAGCCCGCGGGCCACGTCCCCGGTCCAGATCGAGCCGCTCAGCCCGTAGGGCGTGCCGTTGGCCAGGGCGATCGCCTCGGCCTCGTCGCCGAACGCCTGCAGCGTGATCACCGGACCGAACGTCTCCTGCTGCACGATCGGGCTGGACTGCCCGACGTCCCAGACCAGCGTCGGCGCCACGAAGAACCCGTGGTCGGGCACCTCGCGCCCGACCGCGACCGACGCGCCCGCGCGGACCGCCCCGTCGACCAGGTCGGTCAGCCGCGCGCGATGCGCCGCGGAGATGACGGGGCCGACCTCGGTGTCGGCTGCGGTGGGATCGCCGACGACGACCGTGGCCACCATCTCGGCCAGCGCGTCGCGCACGGTGGCCAGCGCGTCGCGGTGGACGAGCACGCGTGCGGCGGCGCCGCACTCCTGTCCGGCGTTCCAGAACGAGGCCAGGCGCAGCGTGCCGACGAGCGTCTCGACGTCGGCGTCCGGGAAGACGACGACGGGCGCGTTGCCGCCGAGCTCGAGGTGCAGGCGCTTCAGCGTCGGCGCGGCCGCGGCGGCGATCGCCTTCCCCGCCCGAGGGCTGCCGGTCATGCTGATCATGGCCACGTCGGGGTGCTCGGCCAGGCGGGCGCCGACCGACGCGCCGTCGCCCACCACCACGTTCAGCACGCCCGGCGGGAGCACGTCCTCGGCCAGCTCGCACAGGCGCAGCAGGCTGAGCGGCGTCAGCTCCGAGGGCTTGACCACCGCCGTGTTGCCCGCGGCCAGCGCGGGCGCGAACTTCGCCGCCGCGGTGGACAGCGGGTAGTTCCAGGGCACGATGCAGCCGACCACCCCGACCGGATCCCGGCGGACCATCGTGGTCACGTCGCGCGTGTACTCCCCGGCGGCCACGCCCTCCATGACCCGTGCCGCCCCGGCGAAGAAGCGCAGGACGTCGATGGTCAGCAGCGGCTCCAGCTCGGCCACCGGGCCCGGCTTGCCCACGTTGGCCTGCTCCAGCGCCGCGAGCTCGCCCGCGTGCTGCTCGACGACGCCGGCCAGGCGCAGCAGCGCGTCGGCGCGCTCGGCCGGCGTGCAGTCGGCCCATCCGCGGCCGGCCTCGACGGCGGCCGCGACCGCGGCGTCGACATCGGCCGTCGATGCGTCGCGCGCCGCCGCGATGACCGCGCCCGACGCGGGATCGACGATCGACCGGCGCGTGTCCCCCGCCGGCTCGCGGAAGCCGCCGCCGATCAGGTTGCGCACGTCCGCCCCGGCGCTCACGGCCATGCCGGCACCTCGGCCACCAGGCCCTGGTCGGCGTCGTTGAGCGTGTCGCCCACCTCGTCCAGGCGGATCACGGCGCCGTCCTCCCAGGTCGCGATGAGGACCACCTCGTTGCGATAGGCCTGACCGTCGGCCGTGCGCGCGGAGACCGCGATCTTGGCCAGCGCGCCGTCGCCGTCGACGATCGTCAGCGTCACCTCGCGTTCGATGCTGTCGGGGTCCAGCCCCGCGGGGGCCTGGGCCAGGGCGGCCGCGGCCGGCGAGCGCCCGCGCCGCGGGCTGTCGCCGCCGCTGTCGGGACGCACGTGCAGCACGTCCTCGGCCAGCAGGTCGGCGATCGCCTCGGCGTCGGCGTCCAGGTAGGCCGCGATCAGGCGCCCCTGCAGCTCGCGCGTCTGCTCGGTGCTCATTGCGCACCCACCTTCGTCAGGTTCATCTGGACGTAGCGCAGCGTGTCCGTGTGCTCCTCGACGCGGTAGATCCGCCCGTCGCGCCAGAAGTAGATCCACACGTAGTGGTTGTCGTAGCGACCGCCGGCCTGGAAGTCGCCCGTCATGTGGATGCGGACCATCGAGCGGTCGCCGTCGACCAGCGTCTCCTGGACGTCGCGCTCCACGGTGTCGGCGTGCAGGAACGCGTTGACCGCCGTCCCGGCCAGTCCGGTGGCCACGCCCTCGGGCCCCTCGGCCTGCATCGACGGGCGCCCGGTGTCGGCCAGGCTCGGCGGGGGCAGCAGGACCACGTCGTCGGTGAGCAGGGGGCGGATCGCCTCCGCGTCGCGGGCCTTGCGCGCCTGCGACAGCCGCTCGGTCAACGCCCGCGTCTCCTCGGTCGTCATCGGGTTCCTCCCCCGTCGGTCTGGGCCAGCTTGGCCACGCCGCTCTGGGCGACGTGCAGGGTGTCCATGTGCTCCTCCACCCGCGCGACGAGACCGTCGCGCCAGGTGTAGAGACAGACGTAGTCGTTGGCGTAGTCGTCGCCGTCCAGCGTCACGCCCGACAGGCGGCTTCTGACCACCGAGACGTCGCCGTCGACCACCGTCTGCAGCACGTCGCGGCGGATCGTCTCAGCCTGCAGGTAGGTCTTGGCCACGGCGCCGCCCAGGACGGTGGCGACGGTCTCACGCCCCTGGACGGGGTCGACGCCGAGGCTGACCGGGACGTGCAGCACGACGTCGTCGGCCAGCAGCGCCGCGATCGTCTCGCCGTCCTCCGCGGCCCGCGCCGCGGCCAGCCGCTCGGTGTTCGCGCGCACGCTCATGCGTTCCACGTCTCGCGGAAGAAGCGGACCCAGTTGGCGCCGAGCACCTTGCGCGCGGCCGCATCCGACAGCCCCGCGTCGCGCAGCAGCTGGGGCAGCGACCGCCAGCCCGCGATCGTCTCGAAGCCGCGCGGCCAGTTGTTGGCCACCGTCATCGGCTGGGCCGGGAAGCCCTGATGGAAGGCCTGCATGTAGGCGCCGAACCCGCCCGGCTTGTCGATCAGCGCCATCGGCGGCGGCCCGTTGCGCCACCAGCCGGCCTCCGGGTCGTTGTCGGAGTCCTGGGAGAGCATGTGATCGGTGCCGATCCCGACGTGCTCCTCGCCCAGCAGCTCGACCAGGGAGAGGATGTGCTCGACGACGTCCTGCATCGTCGGGAAGTGGTCGGGGTCGCCGTCCCAGATCGCCGCGCCGAGCGCGACGACGCCGACCACGCCGCCGGAGTCGGCGACCGCGCGCAGGACGTCGTCGGTCTTGTTGCGCGGCGAGTCGTACACCGCGCGGCGGTTGACGTGGGTGGCGGCCACCGGCACCGACGAGGCCTCGATGATGTCCAGCGAGGAGCGGGCGCCGACGTGGGAGACGTCGATGCTGATGCCGGCCTCGTTGAGCCCCTTGACCAGCGCGCGACCGGCCACGGAGAGGCCCGCGTCGCGGGGTTCCATGTAGCCGTCGGCGTAGGGGTTGGCGTAGTTGTAGACCGGCTGCACGACGCGGATGCCCAGCTCGCGCAGCAGCGCGGGCAGGCGGGCGTCCCAGTCCACCCCGGTCAGGTCCTGCAGGCCGAGGATCACGCCGACCTGGCCGTCCTGGCCGAGCCGGTCGAGGTCGGCCGCGCTGTCCACGTGGAACATGTGGTCGGCCGATTCGCGCAGGCGCCGCTTGACGTCCATCGTGTCGTGCGTGATCGCCCCCAGCGCGCTGGTGTGGCCCATGTAGCCGGCCACCAGGTCCCACACGACCGTGGTCGACACGTGCACGGCCGACAGGCCGCTGGCGGCCAGGTCGTCGGTCCAGCCGCGGAAGTCCAGGCCCAGGGCGTCGATGCAGACGTCGGGCGGCGTGGTCTGGGACATCAGGAGGCGTCCCGCGGCGTCGCGCTCGGATTGTGGGCCACCAGCACGTCGCACAGGCGGCAGTTGAGCAGCGCCTGGCAGACCGCGCCGATCCGCGCCGCGTCGTCGCTGCCGGCGATGAACATCTCCGCGCCGCGCGCACCGACCACGATCGTCGTCGCCTCGTGCGCGGCCGCCGCGGCCAACAGCTCGTCGGCCGCGTCGCCGTCGCGCGCGGCGACCGTCGTGGCCGTGGCGCCGGCGTCCTGCAGCAGCTTCTGCGTGCGCTCCAGCGCCTTGGCCTGGGCCCGCTGCTCGGAGGCGAACCCGCCGGCCGGCGTGACCGCGACCAGCAGGTAGTCCGCGTCGGGACCGAACACCTCCAGGCCGCGCAGGGCGGCCAGGCGCGCGTTGAGCGAGCCGTCGACCCCGATGACGATGCGTGCGGCGCCCATCACACCGCGGCCTGAGCGGCGCGCAGCTGGGGCAGCACCTTGTCGCGGAACAGCTCGAGGCTGCCCATCACCGACTCGAAGGTGGGGTCGTGGTAGAAGAAGTCGAGGCTGACGCCGTCGTAGCCCAGGTGCTCGCGCAGCAGGAGCCCTTCGGCCACCTCGTCGGGGGAGCCGACGAGGACGCTCTCCTCGATGTCCTCCACGGTCAGCGTGACCTCGTCGGACCCGTCCTGGGCGACCATCTTGCCGTCGATGAACTTCGGTGCGCCGACCAGCAGGCCGCGCATCTGCGCCACCTGCTTCTCGACCATGAACTCCTTGATGCGCAGGATCTCGTCCTCGTCCTCGGACACGAAGACCTGCGTGAGCACGTCGACCTTGGGGCGCGCGACGCTGTCGGGCAGCTCGTCGGCCGCCTCGTGGAACCACTGCGCCTGCTTGCGCAGCAGCTCGATCGGCTCGCGCAACGACGTCGTGACGACGCTGCAGCCCTGGCTCGCGGCCCAGCGGATGCTGTCGCGCGAGGTGCTGCCCAGCCAGATCGGGACCAGGCGCTCCTGGTAGGTGCGGGGCATGATCGTCGTCGCCTCGGGCACCTGGTAGAACTCGCCGTCGGTCGTGACGTCGCGCTCGGTGAGCAGGCGCTGGAGGAACAGCACGCCCTCCTGGAAGCGCTCGCGGCTGCGGGCCATGGAGCTGCCCAGACGCCGCGCCTCGTAGTCGATCGAACCGCGCGAGAGGCCGATCTCCAACCGGCCCTCGGTCAGGTTGTCGGCCAGCGCCGCCTCGCCGGCGAAGCGCAGCAGGTTGCCGTGCAGCACGATCGGCGCAACCGTCGTGCGCACCTTGACCGTGGGGATCTGCGCGGCCAGGTGCGCCGCCATCACGAACGGCCCGGGCACGTTGAGCATGTCCACGAAGTGGTGCTCGGGGATGTCCAGCGTCGTCACCCCGAGCTCGGCGGCGGCGAACTTCGCCAGCTCGACGTTGCGGCGGTACACCTCGTGGTGCTCCGCCCCGGGCGTCGAGCCGAGGTTGCACGGGACGTAGAAGTTCAACGCGATCATCGATCAATCACTCTCGGTGGCGGCCTGCTTCGACAGCGGGTACTGTCGCGCCAGTATACCTAGCGAGGAGACGGCGTCAACCCGCGAGGCCGACGACGTCGGCGCTCAGCGGGCGACGGGCTGCGCGGTGCGCAGGCGCTTCTTCTCGACCTTGCCCACCGAGGTGTGCGGGAGCTCCTCGCGGAACTCGATGACCGTCGGCACCTTGAAGCCGGCCAGTCGCTCGCGGCAGTACTCGGTCACCGCATCCGCGGTCAGACCGGATCCGGGGGCGGCGACCACGAAGGCCTTCACCGCCTCGTCGCGGATCGCATCGGGCACGCCGATCACGGCCACCTCGACGATCTGCGGATGGGACATCAGCACCGCCTCCACCTCCGCGGCGGAGACGTTCTCGCCGGCCCGCTTGATCATGTCCTTGACGCGGTCGACGTAGTACAGGTAACCGTCGCGATCCATGCGGCCGAGATCCCCGGTGTGCAGCCAGCCGTCGCGAATCGCCTCGGCGGTGGCGTCGGGGTTCTTGTAGTAGCCCTGCATCAAGGTGAAGCCCGGGCGGCCGTGGACGGTGATCTCCCCGACCTCCCCCACGGGCACCGGCTGCCCGTCGGAATCGACCAACCGCACCTCGCGCTGGATCGCGGGCCGCCCGATCGAGGGCCAGCGGCGGTCGCCGAACACCGGCGTGACCGACACCACCGTCATCGCCTCGGTCAACCCGTAGGCGTTCATCAGCTCGACGCCGAAGCGCTGCTCGAACTCGGCCTTCTCCGCGTCGGTCACGTTGATCGCGTAGAACACGCGGCGCAGGGTGTGCTCGCGGTCGTCGGCGCGCTGCGGCTGCGCCAGCAGGGTGCGCAGAATCGCCGATCCCAGCGAGAGCTGCGTGGCCTGATGGCGGCGGACCTGGTCCATCAGCCGCGACGCGCTGTAGGTCTGCAGGAAGGTCGCGGACGCGCCCAGGGTCAGCGCGGCGAGCAGGGTGATCGTCTGCGCGTTGACGTGGAAGAAGGGCAGGCAGGTCAGCAGCCGGTCGTCCGGCTCGAGGCCCTGGATCATCCACTCGCGCTCGCCCGCGTTGAGGCAGTTGGCGTGGGTGAGCACGACCGCCTTCGGCCGCGCGGTGGTGCCGGAGGTGAAGAGCATCTCGATCGGCGCGTCCGGCGCGAGCTCCACCACCGGCGGCTGCTCACCGGCGATCGCGACGTCGTCGAAGCGCACGAGCCCGGGGGCGGGCGCGGGCGCACCGGCGGCGATGATCGTGCGCAGCGCGGGCAGCTCCGGGCGCAGCTCCTCGTACATGTCCACGAACTCGGCGTCGGTGATGACGAACTCCGCATCGGAGAACGAGGTGACGTAGTGGGTCTCGCGGGCGGTGTTCAGCGTGATCGTCAGCACCGACACGGCACCCAGGCGGGCGACCGCGAACCAGCTCATGACCAGCTCCGGGCGGTTGCGCATGCGCAGGGCGACCTTGCTCCCCTCCACCACGCCCAGCCGGGCCAGGCCGCAGGCCAGCGCCTCGACCTCTTCCAGCCAGCGCCCGTAGGTGAAGCGCTGCACGCCACCGTCGGCGTCCTCGAAGACGAGGAACTCCTTGTCCGCATGCGCGGCGGCCCGCTCGCGCAGGAGATCGTTGACGGTGCGAAGGCCGATCTGGTCGGCCACGCTCAGGTTCACCGCAGACATGCTTGGTCTGTTCCTTTCGACCAAAGTAGACTGGCCTGTCAGGTTAACGATTGGCCGTCCGGAGCGAGCACGATCTTGCCGAAGACGTCCCCCGCGGCCATCGCCTCGAAGCCTTCGCGCGCGTCGGCCAGCGCCAGCACGCGGTCGACCACCGGACGCAGCCCGGTCACCTCGAGCAGCTCCAGCAGGCGCAGCAGCTCCTCGCGCGTGCCGACGATCGTGCCCACCACCGTGAACTGCAGGAAGATCATCCGGGCCAGCTCGGCCGAGGGCTCAAAGCCGGTCGTGGCGCCGGCCACGACCACGGTGCCGCCGGGGCGCAAGGCGCGCAGCGTGTGCGCCCAGGTCGCCTCGCCCACGGTCTCCAGCACGAGGTCGACCTTCTCGGGCAGGCGCGCGCCCGACGCGAAGACCGCATCGGCCCCCAGCGCCAGCGCGCGCTCGCGCTTGGCCTCGCTGCGCGACGTGGCCCACATCCGCAGGCCCGCCGCGCGGCCCAGGGCGATCGCGGCCGTGGCCACGCCGCCGCCCGCGCCCTGCACCAGCACGGTCTCCCCCGGCTGCGCGTGGCCCTTGACGAACAGCATCCGGTAGGCGGTCAGCCAGGCCGACGGGACACAGGCCGCCTCCGCGAAGCTCAGCCCCGCCGGCTTGGGCACCAGGTTGCGCCGCGGCACCATGACCCGGTCGGCCAGCGTGCCCTGATGGACGTCGGAGATTAGCGAGCCCTGCGGGTCGAGCGTCTCGTCGCCATGCCAGTCGGCGCGGCAGATGACCGGGTGGATGATCACCTCGTTGCCGTCCTCGTCGACGCCGGCCGCGTCCGTGCCCAGGATCATCGGCAGCTGCTCGGGACGCAGGCCCGGCCCGCGCAGCGCCCACAGGTCATGGTGGTTGAGGGCCGCGGCCCGCACGGTGACCACCGCCCACCCGTCCGGCGGCTCGGGGTCGGGGCGCTGCCCGACGACCAGCCCGGACAGCGGGTCCTCCGGCGTCACCGCGTTCGCGTAGGCGGCCAGCATCATCCGTCTCGCAGCACGTACTTCTGGACCTTGCCCGTCGCGGTGCGCGGGAGCGCGTCGCGCACCTCGACCACCGTCGGGCACTTGAAGCCGGCCAGGTGGTCGCGGCAGTGGCCGATGACCTGCGCCTCGTCCAGCCGCGCGCCCTCGCGCAGGACCACGACCGCCTTGGGCGTCTCGCCCCAGCGCTCGTGGGGCACGCCGATGACCGCGGCGTCGACGATGTCGGGGTGCGCGTGCAGCACCGCCTCGACCTCGAGCGAGGAGACGTTCTCGCCGCCGGTGATGATCACGTCCTTCTTGCGGTCGGTGATGCGCAGGACGCCGGCGTCGATCTGCCCGCCGTCGCCGGTGGCGAACCACCCGCCCGGACGCTGCGGCTCGGCCGACAGCTCCGGCTTGTTCCAGTAGCCGTCCATGGTCTTCGCCGTGCGGGCCAGGATCTCGCCGTCGGCGTCGATCCGCAGGCGGACGCCGAGCAGCGGCGCGCCGGCCGCGGCCAGGCGCTGGGCCCGCTCGGCGGGCGCGACGTCCTCCCCCGGCCGGATGCGGTTGACGGTCAGGACCGGCGCCGTCTCGGTCAGCCCGTAGGCCTGGATCATCTCCCAGCCGGTCGTGCGCTCGAACTGCTCGATGATCGCGGCGGGCGTGGGCGCCCCGCCGGAGACCATGCGGGTGGTGCCGGCGCCCGGGACCGGCACGCCGTCGTCGCGCAACGCGACCGCGGCCTGCTCGATCGTGGCCGCGACCGGCGCCGCCCCGCACAGCAGCGTGATCGCGTGCTGGTCGACGCGCCGCAGGATCTCCGGGCCGCGCACCTCGCGCTGGATGACCTGCGGGACGCCGAGCGCGGCACAGGCCAGCGGCAGGCCCCACCCGTTGACGTGGAAGGTGGGCAGCGTGTGCAGGTAGCGATCGCCTTCGCCCAGCCCGAAGCCCCAACCGGTGGTGGTCGCGTTGACCCAGTGGTTGCGGTGGGTCAGGACGACCCCCTTGGGCGCCGCGGTGGTCCCCGAGGTGTAGTTGAGCGTCGCGGGCGCATCCTCGGGGATGTCCGGCCACTCCAGCGGGGTGTCGGCGGCGGCGAACAGCTCGGCGTCCTGCTCGCCGTCCATCACGATCCGCCGGGGCGCGCGCACCGCGGCCAGCCGCTCGTCGAGCTCGGCGTCGACCAGCAGGACCGATGCGCCGCAGTCATCGACGATGTACTGCACCTCGTCGGCGGTCAGGCGGAAGTTGATCGGCACGAGCACCCGGCCGGATCCGGTCGTCGCGTAGAGCGCGATGAGCAACTTGGCCGCGTTGGGCGAGACCACGGCGACGCGGTCGCCCGAGCCGACGCCGAGCCGGTCCAGCGCGGCCACCATGCCGTCGCAGCGGGCCAGCACCTCGCCGTAGGTGAGCGAGCCCAGTGCGCCGGCGACCCCGGGCTCGTCGACGATGCCCAGGCGGTCGGGATGGATCTCCCGGGCCCGCAGGCTGAAGTCGGCTGTGGTCAGCGGAACAGTCATAACTCTCCTGACGCGCCAGTATACATGTGGCTCGGATCCCAGCTGGTACGCTCGCGTTCACCGTGCCCTCGACCGTGACCATGTCGGAACCCGCGCGCCGCCGGCGTGAGGCGATCCTCGCCGCGGCGACCGACCTCTTCGGCCGCAAGGGCTGGCCGGTCACGACGACCGACGAGATCGCCGCGCAGGCCGGGGTCACCAAGCGCACGCTCTACAAGTACTTCGGCAGCAAGCAGTCGCTCCTCTACGAGGTGGGCGAGTCGATCATCGAGGTCAGCCGGGCGCGGGTCCAGAGCCTGGCCGAGCTGGAAGGCCCCCCGCCCGGGCGGATGCGGACCATGGTCGTCAGCTACATGGAGCTGGTGTCGGCCTGGCAGGTCCAGTACGCCGTGTTCCTGGAGGAGATGAAGCATCTCGACGACTCCCAGCTGGCCCACGTGCGCGGCATCAGCGCGGAGTGGGTCGCCCTGGTCCGCGGGATCATCGAGGACGGCCAGCGGTCGGGCGACTTCAGCACGGAGCTCGACGCGACCGTCGCCGCGTTCACGATCCTCGAGCTGCTCAACGGCATGACCTACTGGCTGCACGACGGCACGCCGCCGCTGACGCTCGCCGACCTGACGGTCGCGTTCATCATCGACGGCCTAGCGTTGCGCCAGGCCGCGTAGCAGCAGCCCGCTGACCTGCTCGATCACCGCGTCGCGGCTCAGGCGCCCGCGCGGCCGGTACCAGCGGTACATCGTGGCCAGCGTGTAGACGATGCTCGCGGCCGCCACGCGGCTGTCCACGTTGCGGCGCTGGGCCCCGACGAGCGCCTCCTCGATCGCCTCGGCCAACAGCCCGCGAACCTCGTCCAGTCGGCTCTCGAACCGCTTGCGCGCCTTGGGCGACAGGTACTTCAGGTCCTCCAGCGAGGTGGCGAAGTCGTTGGGGCGAGCGATCGCGAAATCGGTCAGCGCGGCGATCATCCGCTCGACCCGGTCCACCGGGGTGGAGCCCTGATCGCGGGCCTGGGTCAGGCGCTCGACCAGCTCGTCGGTGAGCCGGTCCTGGATCCCCTCGAGAATGCCCTGCTTGTTCTCGAAGTGGTAGTAGACGGTGCCGCGGAGCTCGCCGACGGCGTCGGCCACCTCCTCGGTGGTGGTGCCCGCGAAGCTCTTGCGCGCGAACAGCTCGGCCGCCGTGTCGAGCACCCGCTCCTTCAGGGCGACGGACGGCGCGGTGGGCGTGGACGCCCGCGACCCGGTGCGTGGAGACGGCACGGCGCGTACTCTACCGGTCGTCCAGATGGGACACTGGCAAGCCAGTTGCACCCGCCGGGTCAGGGCCGCTTGAGGGCCTTCTCGACGACGCCGGCGTAGATCTTCTGGCCCTCTTCGTTGGGGTGCGTGCCGTCGTAGAGGATGGCCGGGTTGCCGGAGGCCTTGTTCCAGTCGGCGATCGTGGCCTCCTTCCAGCCCTTGGTCTCGGCCTTCAGGACGGCGTTGGACTCGTCCTGCCAGTTGCGCGGGACGCGGACGTTGACGAAGACGACCTTCTTGATGCCCCGCAGGTCGGCGTGCAGCCGATCCATGTCGGCCTTGGTCAGCGGGCCGTTCTCGCCGACCTGGAGGATCACCTCCTGGGGCAGCGCGCCGTCCAACGCGTAGGCCTCGATGCGCGCGGCGATGTCGGTGGCCTGGCGTCCCACGGCGGCGTCGATGGTCGCCTTCGGGCCGAGCACCTCCTGCAGCGCGGGCGACGCCGCGAGCATCACCGAGGCGCCGACCGCGAGCGGCGGCAGCTCCTTCTTGGCCGTCTGCGGGCCGTTGGCCACCTGGTTGGCGGTCACGCTCGGCGTCTTCTTGTTCGCCGCCGCGGTGGCGATCGGCTTGCCCTCCCCCGGCACCGGCTCGCGCGACGCGTGGCGGATGAACGGGAAGGCGATGAGGAGCAGCAAGAGCACCGTCGCGCCGCCGGTCAGGGCCAGCCGCCGACGGGGCGTGAACGCGTCCAGCTTGCGCCGGATCCAGGGCAGCGCCTGCCCGCGGCGCACAGGCATCTCGACGTACTTGTAGGAGAGCGCCGCCAGCCCAACGGTCACGCCGATCTGCAGGATCGCGATCAGCGTGGCGTTGAAGCGCAGGTCGATGCCCGGCCGGGTCAACGCCATCACGGGCCAGTGGAACAGGTAGATCGCGTAGCTGCGTTGGCCGATCCACACGAACGGCGCCAGCCCGAACACGCGCGCGATCCGGGTGCGCGGGTGCACCAGACAGGCGATCACCGCGACGGAGGCCAGCGCCACGATGGCGAGGCCGCCCTGGTAGACGAGCCGGTCGTAGTCCTGCCAGAAGAAGAACGCCCAGGCCAGGCCGGCCAGGCCCGCGGCGCCCACCGCATCGAGCACGACCCCAGCCCCACGCCCCATCTGGCCGGTCATCCGCCCCAGCGGCCAGGCGAACGCCAGCATCACGCCGAACAGCAGCTGCGCGGCGCGCGTGTCGGTGCCGTAGTAGATGCGCGACGGGTCGGTGTGCGGGTCGTAGAGGATCGCCATCAGCGACAGCGAGGCGATCGCGATGGCCAGCGTGATCAGGACCGTGCGCATCCGCCCCACGCGCGTCAGCCCGAAGTACAGGAGGATCGGCCACAGCAGGTAGAACTGCTCCTCGACCGCCAGCGACCACAGGTGCTGGAACAGCGACGGCCGGCCGAACGCCTCGAAGTACGAGCGGTCGGCCAGGATCTGGTGCCAGTTGTTCAGGTAGAAGACCGACGAGATCGCGTCGCCGCGCGCCGATCCCAGCTCGCCGGGCAGGAACAGCGCGGTGATGAGCAGGCAGAGCAGGATCACCAGCAGCGCGGCGGGCAGCAGCCGCCGTGCGCGGCCCAGCCAGAAGGCGACCAGGTCGATCTTGCCGGTGCGCGCGAACTCGACCAGCAGCAGCGACGTGATCAGGTAGCCCGAGAGGGCGAAGAAGACGTCGACGCCGAGGAACCCGCCCGGCAGCCACTTGGCGCCGGCGTGGTAGAGCACGACGCCGGCGACCGCGAGCGCGCGCAGGCCGTCCAGGCCCGGCATGTAGGGCAGGCGCGGACCATGGTCGGGACGGGACGGCGTAGACGGCGGGGTACTCACGGCTGCATCAGCGCCGCCCTTCGACGTGCTCAGCCGGTGACCTTTGCGACGGCGCGCTCGAGCTCGCCGACCGACACGGCGCCCTCGAAGCGGTCGGTGATCTTCCCGTCCTTGTCGATCACGAACGTCCAGGGCTCGGTGGGCAGGCGCCAGTCGGCGACCTCGTCGGTGAAGCCCTTGTTGACGTCGTTGTCCTTGTAGATCTCCTGCTGGATGAACGTCGCCTTGTCGCCGTAGTTGGCCTGCGCCTGCATGGCCACGTCGACCACCGGTCCGCAGATGCGGCTGGCGCACAGCGCGGGCGTGGCGAACACCAGCACGACCGGCTTCTTGCCCAGCACGTCGTGGAAGTCGGTCTGCAGCATCGGGTCAGCCGTCGGCACGCGCGTGGAGATCTTGCTGGCGTCGCCGCCGACCGAGGTGATCGTCGGTGTGTGCACGTCGATCGCCTTGTCGCCGACGTCGGGCGGGCGGCCCTTCTGGCCCTTCTTGGGGATCGGCAGCTCGAAGCCGGTGGTCGCCACCAGGCGCCCGTCGAGGCGTGCGACGCCGGTGATCACGCGCTTGCCCGCCTTGGGGATCGGCACCTCGGCGACGTAGATCGACTTGGCCGGATCGGGGTCCTCGGCGGTGTTGCGCGACTCGAACTGGGGCTTGACCTCCAGCGACTCGGAGTGCGCGATGTAGGGGCCCTGCACGTTGCCGCCGTCGTGGTCGGTCGTGTACAGCGCCACCTCCGCGCCGTTGAGCAGCTTGTTGGCGCGATCGCGCAGCGCGAAGGCCACGCGGTTGTCGCCCACCTCCAGCGAGGCCGCCGTGGTCGGCGCCAGGATCGGGCCCTTGGGCAGCCCCTCGCGCAGCGACTCCAGCGTCTTGCCCTTGGCCGCCGGGAAGTCCTGGGCGGTCGCGGTGGGCGCCGGGGTGGGCGGCGGAGTGGTGTCCTCGCTGCTGGACGAACCGCAGCCCGCGAGGGCGAGAACGGCCACCGCGGCGAGGGTGGGCAAGGCGAAACGCATGGCCAGGGAACGATAGGTGGTTTGATCCAATCCCCCGCCATTTCCACAGGAGAGACCTACGTGCCTGAACGCGCTGCCATCGTGACCGGAGCCTCCAGCGGCATCGGCCTGGCGATCGCCCACATGCTCGGCGAAGAGGGCCACGCCCTGACCGTCAACTCGCGCCGCCCCGAGAAGCTCGAGGAGGCGGTCTCCGAGCTGCGCGCGGCCGGCTACAAGGTCGAGGGGGTCGCGGGCAGCGTGGCCGACGAGGCGATCGTCCAGCAGGTCGTCTCCACCCACCAGGAGCGCTACGGCCGGCTGGACGTCCTCGTCAACAACGCCGGCGTCGGCTGGGGCCAGACCCTCGGAGAGCTGACCGCCAAGGCCCTGGACATGCAGATCGGCGCGAACTTCCGGGCGATCCCGCTGTTCTACCGCGAGGCGCTGCCGATGCTGCGCGCCGCGGGTGCCGAGCACAAGAACGCGCTGGTCATCAACACGTCGTCGATCTCGGGCAAGCGCGGCGAGGCCTGGCTGTCGGTCTACTCGGCCACCAAGCACGCCGTCGTGGGCTACACCGAGGCGATGAACAAGGAGCTGGGCAAGGAGTACATCAAGTCGTGCGCGCTGTGCCCGGCCTTCGTGGACACGCCGATGACCGACTTCGTCAAGGGCGCGGTGTCGACCGACAAGATGATCACCACCGAGGACGTGGCGATCATGGTCCGGGCGCTGCTGAAGCTCTCCCCCGGCTGCACGATCCCCGAGATCCTGTTCGAGCAGACCGGCTTCGAGATCGGCCAGTCGCTCTAGCCCGCGGCGGCGTAGCGGGCGGGCGGGGTGCCGACCGCCGCGGTGAAGTCGCGCACCAGGTGGGCCTGGTCGAAGTAGCCCAGCTCGACGGCCAGGCGCGCCCAGTCCACGGGCGCCTCGGCCGTGGCCGCGGCGGCCGCCTCCTGGAGGCGCAGGCGGCGCGCGACCTCCGCGGGCGGCACGCCGACCCAGTCGGCGAACAGCCGCTGCAGCGAGCGCGGGCTGACGTGCAGGCGCGCGGCGATGTCGCCCACGCGGGTCAGGCTGCGGTCCTCCTCCAGCAGCGCCAGCGCCCGCGCGGCCTGCTCGGCCGCGGGGTCAGGCGCGTCGGGCAGCACGGCGACGAGCGCCGCGTCCAGCAGCGCGACGGCGTCGTCGAGCTCGGTGCACGCATCGACCGCCGCGGCCAGCGCGGCGCCGTCCAGGCCGACCGCACCCGCGTCGACGAACCGATCGGCGATCGAGGCGACCGGGCGGCCCAGCAGCGCGCGGGCGCCGGCCGGTCGCAGCCGCGTGGCCACCGCCCGGGCCTGGCCGCGCAGCGAGCGTTCGAACGGTCGCCGGGCCGGACCGAAGAAGCGGGTCTCGCCCTCCTCGACGACGACGTGCGCGGCCGGATGGGCCAGCGTCACCTGCTGGTGGGCGTCGCGGCCGCGCAGGTCCCAGCTGACCGCCCAGTGGAAGTCGGCGAACGGCGCCAGCGCTGGGCTCGGCTCCCAGCGGCGCAGCGCGAACGCCTCGGGCGGCGGGGTGCGCAGGACGCCGCGGCGGTCGTCGTCGGTGCGCTCCTGCATGGCGCGATTCTCCAAGACGGCGCCGCCCGGCGCGCGTAGCGTCGCGGTCATGACGATCATCGCCGACTTCGAGATCACCGGCTGGGACGAGGAGCCCTACGAGGCCGACGCGCCCGGACCGGCCCTGGCCCAGACCACCGTGCGCAAGCGCTTCAGCGGCGGGATGCAGGGCACGAGCGTCACGCGCCTGCTCACCGCGCAGGGCGCGGGCGGCGCCGGCTACGTCGCCTCCGAGCGCGTGCAGGCGACGATCGACGGGCGCAGCGGGACGTTCGTGCTCCAGCACGGCGGCATCGGCGATCCCGCGGCCGAGCCGTTCCAGTTCGGCCTGGTCGTGCCGGGCTCGGGCACGGGCGGGCTGGAAGGCATCGCGGGGAGCGGTCGCTATGAGCACACCGGCGACGTCGCGCGGCTGACGCTGGACGTCACGCTCTGAGGAACCTCTCAGGCTCCGTTGTCGGAGTGTTGAGCTTGGACCCGCAGTCTGGGGTCCATGAAGAGCGCCGCCCCAGCCGCCCGATGGGTCGCCACCATCACCGTGATCGCGGTGCTGATGGTGTTCTCGGTGCTGGCCCTCCGCGTGAAGCTCGGTGACGATCCGGCGATCGGGGCGACCAGCGCGAGCGCCGACACGTCGGCGACCACGAGCGCGGACACGACCTCCAGCGACGACAGCGCGTCGGTCGAGGACCTGTTCGACGACAGCACGAGCTCGGACTCCTCGTCGACTTCCTCCCCCAGCTCCGCGCCCACCACCCGGGCGTCATGAGCGCCGACGAGCGCATCGTGGAGGCCATGGGCGGCCAGGCCCGGCTGTGGGTCGCCGACGGCGATCTGTCCGCAGCGCAGGAGCTGCTGGCCGAGATCGAGGCGCGCCTGACGCGCTTTGACCCGGCCAGCGACCTGTGCCGGCTCAACGCCGATCCGTCGCAGGCCGTCGCGGTCGATCCGATCGTCGGCGGCTTCGTGGGCGCGGCGATCGCCGCCGGGCGCCGCAGCGGCGGCCTGGTCGACTCGACGCTGGGCCAGGAGATCGTCGCCGCCGGCTACGGCGAGCACTGGACCGGACCGGCGCTGGCCCTGGACGCGGCGCTGTCCGACGCGCCCGCCCGCGCGGTCGCCCGTCCGGCCCGCGCGGCCGGCTGGCGGAGCCTGTGGGTCTCGCCCGAGCGCACGCTGGTGCGCCGGCCCGTCGGCCTCGCGCTCGACAGCGGCGGCATCGGCAAGGGCCTGGCCGCCGACCTGCTGGCCGACCACCTGCGGGGCGGGCGCTTCGTCCTGGACATCGGCGGCGACCTCGCCGTCGACGCCGGCGACGGCCCGGGGATCGAGGTCGTCGTCGAGCATCCGCTGGGCGACGCGCCCGCCCACGTCTACCGCCTGCGCCGCGCCGCGATCGCCACCTCCGGCATCCAGCGGCGCGTGTGGCGCGACCGCGACGGCGCTCCCGCCCACCACCTGCTCGATCCCGCGACCGGACGTCCGGCCTGGACCGGCGTCGTGTCGGCCACCGCGGTCGCCCGCACCGCCGTCGAGGCCGAGACGCTGGCCAAGGCCGCGCTGCTCAGCGGGCCGCTGGCGGGTCGCCGCGTGCTGGCCGGCATGGGCGGCGTGCTGATCCTCGAGGACGGGCGCGTCGACGTCGTGCCGGCCCTGGCCGTGGTGGCCGCGCGGGCACACCGGGCGGTGGCTCGATGAGCGGCGCCGACCCCTTCGACTACACCTGGTGGCTGGCCAGCCGCGCCGCGGGGCTGACCGCCTTCGCGCTGCTGACCGCGGTCACCGTGCTCGGCCTGCTCAGCGCGCTGCGCGTCGCCGGCCCCAAGACGGTCAAGGCGCTGCGCCCGTGGCACGAGCGGCTCGCGCTCGCCGCGCTGGCCTGCATCGCCGCCCACGGCCTCTTCCTGCTCTTCGACGGGTGGCTGAAGCCCGGCCTGACCGGGATCCTCGTGCCGTTCACGATCGACTACCGCCCGCTGTGGACGGGCCTGGGCATCATCGGCGCCTACATCATCACGGCGCTCTCGCTGTCCTTCTACCAGCGCCGACGGATCGGCGGGACGCGCTGGCGCAAGGCCCATCGGCTCGCCCCGGTCGGCTTCGTGCTCATCTTCCTGCACGTGCTGATGGCCGGGACCGACGCGCGCACCGTGTGGCTGCTGGCGATGGCCGTCGGCGCGATGGTCGCGGTCGGGCTGCTGGTCGGCCTGCGGATCGCCAAGGAGCCGACGAAGCGGCCGCCTCAGGCGGGAACGCGGCGCCCGGCCCCGCGCCCGCGGGTGCCGGTGGCCTCGGCGGTCTCGGCCTCCGCGTCGGCCAGCCAGCCCCAGCCAGTGGCCGCCGCCTCGCGGCCGCGGCGCTCGCGCGACAACCTCTGGTGATCGCCGATCGCGCCGCCCAGGTCGGCGTCGGCGGCCAGTGACGCTTCCAGGTAGGCCTCGAGCGTGCGCACCTCGCGACGGGTCGCACGCCGGGCGCGCTTGGCGTCGGCGAAGCGGTCCCAGGCGATCGCGAAGGCCAGGAAGTCGGTGCGGCCGCCGTTGCGGTGGGCCGCCAGCATCGGACACACGCCGCCGTCCCGCGTGACGTAGGCGCCGACGATGATCTCGTTGTCGCGGATCCCGTCGAGCATGGCCTCGCGCGTGTGGCGGGGAAGACATTCGACCGCGAGCCTGAGCCCGCTGCGGGCGCTGCGACGCATACAGTGGCGATTGTCCTTCTCCTGAATGGGGTCTTGCAAGGCATGAAACTCGGCGTGCACGTCGGCTACTGGGGTCTGGGGCTGTCGGCCTCCGACCAGCTCGAGACGGTCCAGGAGGCCGAGCGACTCGGCTACGACTCGGTCTGGGCCGCGGAGGCCTACGGGTCCGACGCGGCCACCGTCCTGGCCTGGCTGGCCGGACAGACGTCGACGATCAAGATCGGCTCGTCGATCTTCCAGATGCCCGGGCGCTCGGCCGCGATGACCGCGATGACCGCCGCGACGCTCGACCAGCTGTCCGGCGGGCGCTTCCTGCTCGGGCTGGGCACATCGGGTCCGCAGGTCAGCGAGGGCTGGCACGGCGTGCGCTTCGCCAAGCAGCTGCAGCGCACCCGCGAGTACGTCGACGTCGTGCGCCTGGCGCTGTCGCGCGAGCGGCTGGAGTACCACGGCGAGACGATCGACCTGCCGCTGCCCGACGGGCCCGGCAAGGCCTTGAAGCTGACGATCGCCCCGGTCCAGGAGCGCATCCCGATCTACATCGCGGCGATCGGGCCGAAGAACACCGAGCTGACCGGCGAGATCGCCGACGGGTGGATGCCGATCCTCGTCGCCCCCGAGCACATGGACGAGCTGCGCGCCCCGCTGGACGCGGGCGCGGCGCGGGCCGGGCGCACGCTGGACGACGGGTTCGACATCTCGCCGTCCGTGCAGGTCATGGTCAGCGACGACGTCGAGGCCGCGCGCGATGCGATGCGGCCGTTCATCGCGCTGTACGTGGGCGGGATGGGCTCGCGCAAGCAGAACTTCTACAACCAGCTCGTGCAGCGCTACGGCTTCGAGGACGCCGCGCGCGAGGTCCAGGACCTGTACCTGGAGGGCAAGAAGCAGGAGGCCGCCGCGGCGCTGCCCGAGGCGCTGATCGATCAGGTCGCGCTGGTCGGGCCGGCCGATGCGGTGCGCGAGCGGCTGCAGGTCTACCGCGAGGCGGGCGTCGGCACGCTGGGCATCTCGCCCTTCGCCTTCACCAAGGACGAGCGTCTCCAGCAGCTGCGGCTGATCGCCGACCTGATGGCGTGAGCCGGGTCTTCCTCGGCGCGTTCGGCGATCCCGGGCACGCGTTCCCGGCGATCGCGCTGGGCCGGGCGCTGGCCGCGCGTGGCCACGACGTGACGTTGCAGACGTGGGTGAAGTGGCGCGAGCACGTCGAGCGCGAGGGGATGCGCTTCGCCGCCGCGCCCGAGTACCAGGTGTTCCCGACGATGGAGCGCCCGCTGAAGCCCTACGAGGCGGTGGTCCGGGCGGCGGCCGACACCCTTCCCCAGCTGGAGGAGGCGCGGCCCGAGGTCGTCGTCGCCGACATCCTGACGCTGGCGCCCGCGCTGGCGGGCGAGCAGCTCGGCCTGCCGGTGGCCACGCTGATCCCGCACGTCGATCCGCGGCCCGCGCCGGGCTTCCCGCCCTATTCGATGGGCGCGCGCCTGCCCCGCACGCGGCTGGGTCGGTCGGTGTGGGACGGGCTGGCGCCGGTGGTGGGCAAGGGCCTGGAGCTGGGTCGGCGCGAGCTCAACGAGACGCGCGCCCGGCTCGGTCTGCCCGAGCTGGCGCGGGTGCACGGCGGGATCAGCGACCGCCTGGCGCTGGTGGCCACGTTCCCGCAGCTGGAGTACCCGCGTCCGTGGCCTCCGTCGACGTACGTCGTCGGGCCGCTGCTCTGGGAGCAGCCCTTCGAGGACGTCGCGTTGCCGCCGGGTGATGCGCCGTTGGTGCTGGTGGCGCCGTCGACGGTCCAGGACCCGTCGCACCGGCTCTTGCGGGCGACCGTCGAGGGGCTGGCGGGCGAGGACGTGCGCGTGCTGGCCACCACGAACCGCCGGCCGCTGAGCGCACCGCTGGAGCTGCCTGCGAACGCGCGGCTCGTCGACTGGGTCTCCTACGCGCGCACGATGCCGCTGTGCGATCTCGTGGTCTGCCACGGCGGCCACGGAACGGTGATGCGCGCGCTGTCCAGCGGCTGCGCCCTGGTCGTCGTGCCCGCGGGCGGCGACATGAACGAGAACGCCGCGCGCGTGGACTGGGCCGGCGTCGGCGTCCGCCTCCCCCGCCGCTACGCCGGTCGCGAGCCGGTGCGCCTGGCCGTCCGCCGGGCGCTGGGCGAGCCGCAGCTGCGCGCGCGGGCGCGGGTGCTGGCCGGCTGGGCCGCCGCCCACGACGGCGCGGTCCGCGCCGCCGAGCTGGTCGAGGCGTTCGCGGCGCGCGAGCTCTCAGGCGCGTCGGCGTAGCGCGACCACGCCCGTCGCCAGGCCCGCCACACCGAAGCCGATGGCCAGGCCGAGCCACAGGCGCGCGTCGTCCCAAGGCATGTGGTCGTACTCGTCGAACGTCGGCTCCACCTGGTCAGGGACAAACGCTACGTCGAACCGATCGATCGGTGTGATGCCATCGCGCGCCACGATCTCTGGCTCGGAGACGCCGAGCTCCGTGACCGTCGCCCCGTCCGGATCCACCACAGGCTGCTCGTGCGACGCAAGTGACACGACGAGCGAGCCGACCGCAGCCAGCACGAGGAAGGTGGCAAGCCAGCGCATCGCGCCGAACCTACCGAGTGCTCTGCCGGTCGACGGCTGAGGCGGCGACAACCGCAATACCCGAGACCGCGAAGCTCAGAGCCAGGCCGAGCCACAAGCGGGCGTCGTTCCAGCGCATGCCGTCGTACTCGCTTTCGACCGCTTCGTTCGACCTGGGCGTGTATTCCGTCAAGCGCCGGGCGTCGGGGAACTGCCCGCGGGACGCCAGCGAGACAGTGAAAGAGCAGATGGCCGCCAAGACGAGGACGATCGCGAGCCGGCGCACCGGTCGAACCCTATCGAGCGGTCGCCACCACGTTGCTTGTCAGATCCATGGCCGCTACGACCATCGATCCGACAAGCAACGGCCCTGGGAACCCGAAAGGCCGCCCTGGGGCGGCCTTTCACGCTCTCAAGCTCGGGGGGTGGGATTCGAACCCACAACCTATCGGTTAACAGCCGATTGCTCTGCCGTTGAGCTACCCCCGACCGTGCGGTGTCCTCACCGTTATCGGCGGGGACGTCGGAGAGTGTAGGCAAGTCGCGAGCCGGTCCGTCAGGATGCCGCGATGCACCCCGACTGGCTGGGCAGCCCGCAGCATTTCGTCGGTGGCGTCGTGCTGGCGCTGATCGCCGCCGTGATCGCGCGGCGGTGGATCGACCAGTGGTGGCTGGTGGCCGCGATGGCGATCGGCGTGACGGCGACCGCGGAGCTGCTGATCGAGATCGCCGAGTACCCGGTGCTGTACTCCGATGACCCGCACGTGTCGGCCTACTACGACACGCTCGCCGACCTGGCCGACACCCTGGCCGGTGCCGTGGTGGGCGCGCTGGCCGGCGTCGCGCTCACTCGAGGGAGCGCTCGATCCAGTCGTCCAGGCGCTTCTTGAGCTCGACCAGCTCGCGGTCCAGGCGCCGGCGGTCCTCGCCCGACTGCGCCGCCAGCCGCTGACGGCGGTTGAGGTGGAGCTCCAGCTGCAGGCGGTCGGCCTCGAGCGTGGGCATCTTCGACGCGGACTTGGCCGCCCGATCGGCCAGGCCGCGCACGAGCCGGTCGAGCTCGTCGTCGGCCTCCGGCAGTCCCTTGGTCGGCGCGTCAAGATGCGTGCGCAGCCACACCGCGGCGCGCGCGTTGACCGGGTCGGTGAAGTGCGCCTCGGTGACCTCGTCGAGGTGCTTGCGGCCCGCGTCGGGCAGCGCGATGCACAGCGTCAGGAACGCCCGCTCCATCTGGGCCACGCGATCGGAGGCCGGGCGCGCGGGCGGGACGTCGGCCACCGGGCGGGGCGCGCGGGGCACGCCGCCGCGGCGGCCGCGATCCAGCAGCTCGCGCGCGAGGTCCTCGGGGATCTGCAGGCGCGTCGCCGCCCGCGTGAGCAGGTCCTCCTTGAGCACGCTGGCCGGGAGCCCCGCGAAGATCGGCCGCAGCACGCCGATCACCGTGTCCTTGCCCTCGGCGCTGGCCAGGTCGCCCAGGGTCAGGGTCCGCTCGACCTGGAACTCGACGAAGGGCACCGACTTGGCCACCATCGTGCGCACGGCGTCGGCGCCCTCCTCGAGCGCGACGTCGGCGGGATCGCGGCCCTCGGGCAGCGGCACGACCCGCAGCGAGATGTTCTGGCCGGCGGCGACCTTGGCCGCGCGCAGCATCGCGTCCTGGCCAGCGTCGTCGGCGTCGAGCATCAGGTGGACGGTCGGGGCGAGTCGGTGCAGCTCGCGCAGCTGGTCCTCGGTCAGCGAGGTGCCCATCGACGCGACGACGTTCTCCACGCCGGCCTGATGCAGCGCGAGCACGTCGGTGTAGCCCTCGCAGACGATCGTCGCGCCCGCCTTGCCCGCGGCCGCCCGGGCCAGGTGCGCCGCGTAGACCATCTGCCCCTTGTGGAAGACGTCGCCCTCGGCCGTGTTTAGGTACTTCGGGCCGCGGTTGAGCCCCATCGTGCGCGCGCCGAACCCGCGGATCCGCCCGCGCGCGTCGGCCAGCGGGAAGGTGATCCGCCCGCGGAAGCGGTCGTACACCTTCCCCGTCCCGTCCGGGCCGCTGCGCGTGACCAGCCCCGCCGCGTGCAGCTCGGGCGCGCGGTAGCCCGCCTTCATCGAGTTCTTCAGCACCGTGTCCCAGGCGCTGGGCGCGTAGCCGACGCCGAACGTGCGCAGCGTGTCCTCGGTCAGCCCGCGGCCGGCCAGGTAGTCGCGCGCGTTCGCGGCCTCCTGGGCCTCCCACAGGTAGCGCTCGTAGAAGGCCGACGTGCGCGTCAGCAGCTCGATCAGCCGCTCCTCGCGCTTGCGCTTCTCGGCCGCCTGGGGGTCCTCGTCCTCCACCTCGAGCTCGATGCCCGTCCGCCGGGCCAGGACCTCCAGCGCCCCCACGAAGTCGACGTTCTCGGTCTCCTGGATGTAGCGGAAGACGTCGCCCTCCACCCCACAGCCGAAGCAGTGGTACATCTTCTTCTGCGCGTTGACCGAGAAGGACGCGGTCCGCTCGTCGTGGAACGGGCAGCGGCCCATGTAGTTGGCCCCGGAGGACTTGCGCAGCTCCGTGCGCTCCTCGACCAGCGCGACGAAGTCGACGGCGTCGCGGACGCGGTCCTTGCTGTCATCGCGGTAGCGGGGCATCGGTCACGAGGGAGCGTACGATCCCGGCGTGCGTACTCGGGTCCTCGCGCTGCTCATCGGCGCCCTGCTCCTCGCGCCCGCCACCGCGGACGCCGCCCAGATCTCCCACGACGGCCGCTGGATCACCGACGCGCAGGGGCGCACACTGCTCCTGCACGGCGTGAACATGGTCTACAAGCGCGCGCCGTACGCGCCCGACGCGGCCGGCTTCGGGGCTGACGACGCGCGGTTCCTGAAGGCCAACGGCTTCAACACCGTCCGCCTGGGACTGACCTACGCCGCCGTCGAGCCCCAGCCGGGCGTCTACGACGACGCCTACCTCGACCGGATCGCCAAGACCGTCGACGAGCTCGGCCAGCAGGGCATCGCCGTGCTGCTCGACTTCCACCAGGACCTCTACAACGAGCGCTTCGAGGGCGAGGGCTGGCCCGACTGGGCGGTGCTCGACGACGGGCTGCCGGCCGAGCCGAAGAACGGCTTCCCGCGCAACTACGTCGGGATGCCCGCGCTGAACGCCGCCTTCGACAACTTCTGGAACAACACCAACGGCCTGCAGGACCACTACGCGGCCGCCTGGGCGCACGTGGCCCAGCGCTTCGCGGCGAACCCCGCCGTGCTGGGCTACGACCTGCTCAACGAGCCGTGGCCGGGCAACGCCTGGCAGGCCTGCGCCCAGGGCCAGGGCTGCTTCGACTTCGACGCCAAGCTGACCGCCTTCTACGCGCGCACGACCGCGGCGATCCGCGGCGTGGACCCCTCGACGCTGGTGTTCATCGAACCCAACGTGCTGGCCAACAGCGGCGCCCGCAGCCAGCTGCAGAGCTTCGGCGACGGCAACGTCGGGCTCTCGTTCCACGACTACTGCGCGGCCAACGAGCGGTCGACCTGCCTGCCCCTGGACGAGCAGGTCTTCCAACAGGCCGAGACCGTGGCCAGGCGCTTCGACGGGCCGGCGCTGCTGACCGAGTTCGGCGCGACGACCGACACGCAGGTGCTGACCGACATGGCCGACCGCGCCGACCGCTTCCTGGTCGGCTGGCAGGAGTGGCACTACTGCGGGTGCGACGACCCGACGACCACCGGTCCGGGGACCACGCAGGCGCTGGTGTACGACCTGGCCAAGCCGCCGACCGGCGCCAACGTGGCCACCGGCAAGCTGCGCGCGCTGGCTCGCGCCTATCCGCAGGCCGTCGCGGGCACGCCGACGAAGGTCGACTTCGACGCCAAGGCGCGCGTGCTGCGTGTGCGCTGGACGCCGACGCGGGCGCTGGACACGCGCATCGCCACGCCGAAGCTGCAGTACCCGGGCGGGTACGTGGTGCGCGTGCAGGGTGGCGTCGTGCGGTCCAAGCCGGGCGCGACGATCCTGCGCATCGCCGCGCGCCGGGGCGCCGACGCCGTCAGCGTGCGCGTCGCGCCTCGGTGAACCACCAGAGCATCGCCCCGAGCAGCATCGCCGCGCCGGCCAGCGCGTAGCCGCCGGCGTCGATCCCGCTGAGCAGGCCGGCCAGCGCCGAGCCGAGCGCCGCCCCGACGAGGATCGACGACGTCAGCCAGGCGAACGTCTCGGTGACCGTGCCGGGCCGGGCGTCGCGGCCGATGACGATGAACGCGCAGGCCAGCGCGGGCGCCAGGCCGAGCCCGGCAACGACGAGCACGACGGCCATCAACGCGGGCGTCTGCACGAACAGCGCGGGGACGAACAGCAGCCCGAAGACGGCCAGCAGCCGCAGCAGCCGCGCCTCCGGCGGCAGCGTCCAGCGGCGCGCGGCGCTGCCCACGCCGCCCAGCAGCTCCCCCACCGCCCACGCGGCCAGCAGCCACCCGGCCAGATCGCGGTTGCCGGCGTCCTCGGCGAACGCCGCGGTGGCCACGGTGACCGCGCCCAGCGTCACCCCGATCAGCACGCCGACGCCGAGCAGCGGCGGCACGGTCGGCGCACCGAGCGCGGCGCTCCAACCGCTGTGCTCGCGCGGCGTCGGCCGCCAGTCGCGCGACGGCCGCGCCAGGGCGAACGCGAGCGCGCCAAGCAGGCCGACCAGCGACGTGACGTGCAGGACGGCGGTCGAGCCGGCCGCGGCCACCGTCACCGCGACCAGCAGCGGTCCGGCGACGAAGATCAGCGCCTGCGCGCCGGCGTCCAGCTCGTAGGCGGACTCGAGCTGGTCCTCGTCGCCGGCGATCGCCGGCCACAGCGCACGCAGCGCGGGCTCCAGCGGCGGGAACAGCGCTCCGGAGAAGAACACGGCGATGCCCATCACGACGACCGAGTCATGGGCGAACACCGCGATCAACGCCAGGGCCACCGAGCGCGTGATGGCCGCCCCGATCAGCACCCGACCCTGGCCCACGCGGTCGATCAGCCGGCCCAGCAGCGGCCCGCCGATCGCGGCGCCCAGGGCGATCACCGCGGCCAGCGCTCCGGCCACCGCGTAGGAGCGGTCGGCGTCCCGGGCGACGAGCACCACGGCCAGCGGCGTCATCGACTCCGGCAGCCGGCCGACCAGGGCCGCGCCCAGCATGCGCGCGGCGTTCGGACGGCGCAAGACGGTGACGGCCGTGCTCACGCGGCCATCGTAGTCATACGTCTGACGGACGCGCTCGGGTCAGGAGGCGAAGGCGCGCGGCACGGCCAGCTCGCGGAAGGCGCGCAGGCAGTAGCGATCGGTCATGCCGGCGATCCAATCGGTCACCCGCTGGGCCAGCTCGCCCTCCCCGGGCGGCAGCTCCTGCGGGTGGTCGGCGTAGTGATGGAACAGCGTGGAGACGACGCGGTGGATGCGCGCGTGCTCCTCGCGCGCCGATGCGCCCAGGTACACGTGCTCGAACATGAACGTGCGCAGCGCGTCCATGGCCGGGCCGGCGTCGGGACCCTGGACGACGTCGCCCGCCGCCTCGGAGTGCGCGACGAGGTCCTGGACGAGCGTGTCGATACGGGCCGCGCCGGTCGGACCCAGGACGGCGATCGGCTCGGGCGGCAGGTCAGCGGGATCGAGGACCCCCGCGCGGACCGCGTCGTCGATGTCGTGGTTGATGTAGGCGACCCGATCGACCAGCCGGACGATCCGACCCTCCAGCGTGACCGGCGGATCCATGCGCCCGGAGTGGTGCAGGATGCCCTCGCGCACGGGGTCGTTGAGGTTCAGCGGCTCGAGCACGTCGACCACGCGTAGGGACTGCTCGAAGTGGCGGAAGCCCGGGTGCCCGGGGAAGCGCTCGCGCAGGCAGTCGTCCAGCGCCTCCTCGCCGATGTGCCCGAAGGCCGGGTGACCGAGGTCGTGACCCAGCCCGATCGCCTCGGTCAGGTCCTCGTTGAGGCCGAGCGCGCGGGCCACCGTGCGGCTGACCATCGTGACCTCGAGCGTGTGGGTCAGGCGCGTGCGGTAGTGGTCGCCTTCGGGGGCGACGAAGACCTGGGTCTTGTGCTTGAGGCGGCGGAAGGCCTTGGAGTGGACGATGCGGTCGCGGTCACGCTGGAAGGGCGTGCGCACGGGCGACTCGGTCTCGGGCACCCGGCGGGTCGGTGGGTACGAGCGCACGGCGAGCGGGGACAGGAACGCGTCCTCGAATGCCTGCTGTCGCTCGGCGATGCGCATCAGGCCCGCACTCTAGCCGTCCGCATATACCCCCATGGGGTATGATGGAACACATGCGTGACAGTTCCTGGAGAACCGCGATCTCGGCCACCTTGCACTGCCTGACCGGCTGCGCGATCGGCGAGGTGCTGGGCATGGTCATCTCCAGCGCCGCCGGCTGGAGCGCGGTGCCGTCGATCGCCATCTCCGTCGCGCTGGCCTTCCTGTTCGGCTACCTGCTGACCAGCCTGCCGCTGTTGCGCGCCGGCCTGGCGCTGGGCGTGGTCGTGCCTCTGGCGCTGGCCTCCGACACGGTCTCGATCCTCGTGATGGAGATCGTCGACAACGCCTTCATGTTCCTCACCGGCGCGATGAACGAAGGCCTGCGCGACGCCCTGTTCTGGCTCGGGCTGGCCGCGTCGCTGGCCATCGCGTTCGTCATCACCGTGCCGGTCAACCGCTTCCTGATCGCCCGCGGGAAGGGCCACGCGGTGGTGCACGCGCACCATCATGCGGGCTGACCGATCCAGATGCCCGTCGGCTCGTTGTCGCCGACTGTGGGAACCTCCACGCCGATGCGCCGCGTGATCTACTCGATGGGCGTCTCGCTCGATGGGTACATCGCTGACCCCGACGGCGACACCAACTGGGGCGAGCCCGATCCGGAGCTGTTCGGCGCGATCATCGAGGAGACGCGGGCGCTCAGCGTGTACCTGCTGGGCCGGCGCCTGTACGAGACGATGCTCTACTGGGAGACGGTCGATGTCGACGGGCTCGACGCGGACGCCCGCACGTGGCGGGAGATCTGGAACGCGCTCCCGAAGGTCGTGTTCTCCACGACGCTGTCCACCGTCGAGGGCAACGCGCGCCTGGCCACCGCAAGCCTGGCCGAGGAGATCGCGCGCCTGCGCGCCCAGCCGGGCGACGGCGACATCGCGGTCGGCGGGGCCGAGCTCGCGGCGCACGCCGCCGAGCTCGACCTGATCGACGAGTACTGCCCGCGCGTCACCCCCGTGCTGCTGGGTGGCGGCACGCCGTACTACCCGCGCGCCGCACGCCGCGTCACCCTGGAGCTGATCGAAAGCCGCAGCTTCCCCTCGCGGACCACGACGTTCCGTTACCGCGTCGCCCGGTAGCGTCCTGAGTCGGTCATTCGTGTGCGGGCGAATTTCTGAATCGGGGCACTAGTGCCCTGAGTCACTAATTCGCCCGCATCTGGCGGCGCCGGAATCGTGTCTGCCAGCACTCGCCATCACCACCCGGACCACCAGTACGACAGGTGATGGCGATCACCGGCAGCCCCGCCCCGGCATCCACCAGCTGCACACGAATTACCGACTCAGGACACTAGACGGGCTCGAAGAAGCGCTCGACCTCGTCGGGATCGACGGGCTGCGTGAAGCTCTCGGCGATCAGGTCCTCGGCCAGCGGATAGCCGCTGCCCCGCACCGCCGCGGCCAGCGCGTCGACGTCCACCTCCGTCCGCCGCAGCTGCACGTCGGGGCCCAGCAGCGCCCAGTACGCGCCGGCGCGTCCCTCGTAGGGCATGCCGACCGCACCGGCGTTGACCACCCGCGTCTCCCCCAGCCGCCGATCGGCCTGGCGATGGGTGTGGCCGCAGACGACCACGCCCTCGGCCACGCCCGCGAACATCGGCGCCCACCGCTGGGCTGGCGTCAGCGACGTGAGGATCTCCTCGTCGCTGCGCGGCGTGGCGTGCACGAAGCGCACGGCGCCCAGGCCCTCGATGTCCACCACGACCGCGGGCTCGAACGCGGCGATCAGCGCCCGGTCGACCGCGTCGATCCGCTCGGCAGCGAAGCGCGCCGCCACGGCCGGCGGTGCGTCGCCGCCGGCGGGCGCCAACACCTCGCGATCGCCGTTGCCACGCACGAACCGCACGTCCGGGGAGGCGATCGCGCGCACGCGCTGCAGCGTGTGCGCGGGATGCGGACCGGAGACGAGGTCGCCCCCGAAGACGATCAGATCGACGCCGGCCGACGTGACCTCGGCGAGCACCGCGTCCAGCGCGGGCCCGTTGGCGTGCACGTCGTACAGCGCGGCGACGCGCCGGTAGCTCACGGCGAGGCGGCGCGCAGACGCACGTGCGCGTGGTGCTCGGCGGTCTCGCCGATCGCGCGCTCGGCCTGGCGCAGCGCGCGCTCGGAGGCCTCGGGCGCCTCGCGCAGCGGGCGCCCCAGCGCCTCGCTCATGAACGCGTGCGCCTCCTCCGACAGCGGGAAGCCGCCGCCCTCGCAGGCGCCGCACACGACGCCGCCCTCCGCCCCGCTGAAGCCGCTCAGGTGCTCGCGCTCGCCGCACGACGCGCAGGCGGCCAGCTGCGGGGCCAGGCCGCCCGCGAGCAGGAGCTTGAGGCGGAAGGCGAGCTGGTTGGCCCGCGTGGCCGCCGCCGGATCGGCGTCGAGCAGGCCGAGCTCGTGGCAGAGCAGGTGGTAGACCGGCGGATGCGGGTCGGCGGTCTCGAACAGGCGGCTGACGGCATCGCACGCGCGGGCCGCCGCGTCCAGCCCTGCGGCGGTCTCGCGCAGGCGGCGGTGCGGAGCGATCGTGTCCGCGCCGGTCACGGTGAGCAGGTCGCTGCGCCCCTCGTGCAGCACCAGCGACACGCGCGTGAACGGCTCCAGACGCCCACCGAAGCGGCTGCGCGAGCGGCGCACGCCCTTGGCGATGGCGCCCACCCGGCCCCGGTGCTCGGTGTACAGATGCAGGATCCGATCGGCCTCGCCGTAGCGCAGCGAGCGCAGCACGACCGCTTCGACCTTGACCGTTCCGGGCATCCGTCAGTCCGTCGCTATCTTTAATGAAGCAATGAGCCGCGTCATCGTCTACTCCACCGACTTCTGCCCCTACTGCGTTCAGGCCAAGGCCCTGCTGGACAAGCGCGGGATCGAATTCGAAGAGATCACGATGGCACGCGACCCGGCGGGACGCGACGCGCTGATCGAGAAGACCGGCATGTACACGTTCCCGCAGGTGCTGATCGACGGCCAGCTCGTCGGCGGCTACACCGAGCTGAAGGCCGCCTACAAGAGCGGCAAGCTCGACGAGCTGCTCAACGCCGCGGCCTAGTGTCGCCACCCGCGCCAGCGGGTAGCTTTCGGACCGTGCGACATCGCCTGCGCGAACGAAATCGCCGGTTGAACGCCTGGTTCGAAGCGCACACGGGCGTCTTCCTGATCACGTACTTCGTGTTCGTCGCCGGCGCGCTGCTCGTCGTCCCGCCGTCGGACGACGTGCTCACCGTGCTCATCCTCGCGAGCGCATCGGTGACCGGTGTCGGGCTGGGACGGCAGATTCTCCGGCGGCGCAAGGGTCTTCCGCCGCCGGACAGCCTGTGGGACAAGATCCCCGGCCCCTCGAAGGACCCCGACGACTACCGCTAAGCGGCTTCGCCCTTCGACGTCGCCTGGCGCACCGGCGGCACGAGCAGCTTCCCGACGACCGGGATCTCCAGGAAGCCCTCGACCGAGGCGTACAGCAGCGCCACCTTGGGCAGGTCGCCGACGTCGTCGATGACGATCGAGCGGGGCAGCCACTCGGGGTCGAACTTCTGGTTGAAGTCCTTGAGCGACTGGATCTGGAAGTACGGGTTCAGGCCCTTGGCCACGCGCTGCTCGACCTTGCCCCAGAAGCCCGCGTCCTGGGCGGAGTCCAGCAGACGGCCCCAGGCGGCGAAGTTCAGCGACAGGCGCTTGACGCCCAGCGGGGCGAGCGCGGTGGCCGCGTTGGCGATCAGGTACTCGGTCAGCCCGTTGGCGCTGTCGGGCTTGCGCCGCATCAGGTCCAGCGAGTAGCCCATGTCGTCGGTGGAGTAGGCCGGCACGAAGCGCAGGAACCCGGCGGGCTCGCCGCTGCTGTCGCGGGCCAGGGCGATGACGAAGTCGTGGCGCTTGCCCTCGACGTCCTCGCCCAGCTCCATCGTGAAGCCGCGCTCGGCGGCGCCCTCGCGCCACTCGTCGCTGATCGTGTTGAGCTTGGCGATCAGGTCGGCGTCGAGCTCGTCCTCGTGCAGCAGCTCGAAGGAGTGGTCGCGGCCGACGCGGTTGACCGCCTCGCGCACCGCCTTCATCGACCGGCCCTGGAGGCTGAACGTGTCGCAGTGCAACACGGCCTCGTCACCCAGGTACAGCACGTGCATGCCGCGATCGCGGTACAGCGTCGCGTCGCTCTCGCGCACGGCCAGGAAGGCGACCGACCAGCCGTTGTGGCGGCAGAAGGACAGGAACTCGTCGATCGTGCGGCCCTCGTCGCCGGGCGGGCCGACGGGATCGGCGGCGACCATCGCGTAGCCGCGCACGTACGTGTAGGCGATCAGCGACTGCCCGTCAGAGCTGAAGAAGTAGCTCTTGTCGTGGCGCAGCGCGAAGTAGGCCAGCGTGTCGCTGCCCCAGCGCTCGACGATCGCGCGGGCGCGGGCGCGGGCGTCCTCGTCCTCGGGCTCGTGCTGGGTGAACGTGCGCAGCAGCAGGTAGAGCAGGACGGCCAGGCCGATCACGCCGAGCACGAGCAGGGCGTCGCCGAAGAAGTCGCCGAACACGCGCCGCTCGTAGGTGAACGTGCCGTCCAGGCCGATCATGCCGCCGTAGATCGTCTTCAGGCCGGAGCCGACGCCCAGGCGCGGCGAGATGTGGTTGGCCTGCGTCAGCAGCGACACGAAGCCGAACAGCCCGACCGCGGCCAGGTACAGCGGGATGAACACGAGCACGTCCAGCAGCGAGCCGGGGTTGGCCCGCGCCTGGAAGTCCTGGCGGAACCAGACCAGCGCGAACAGCATCCCCAGGTCCACGAGCAGCGGGATCGGGTCCGGCCCCTTGAGCAGGTGGACGACCGTGGCGCAGGCCACCAGGCCGACGGCCAGCACCCAGGCGCGCCGCTTGCCCAGGTACAGCTGGCGGGCGACGAAGATCAGGGCGATGCCCACGGCGGCGGAGATGACGAACGTCGTCGAGCGCGCCGGGCGATCGAGCAGGTTGTCGATGCCGAACGACCAGTCGATGATCGGCACGGACGGCAGCAGCGAGAAGAAGCCGATGATCGCGGTCAGCCAGCTCAGCCAGACCAGCGACGCCGGGCGGCGGGTGACCGCGCGGTAGTTGGGCAGCGGCGTGGGCGCGAGGTTCTCGGCGTCCCCGGCCGCGGCCGCGGCTTCGGCCGGCGCAGCGGCGTCGGCGGGTGTGGCGTGCGCCTTCGGCGCGCTGTCCAGCGGACGCAGCGTCGGGAAGAGGATCACGTCGCGGATCGCCTCGGCCTCGGCCAGCAGCATCACCAGGCGGTCGATGCCGACGCCCAGGCCACCGGTCGGCGGCAGGCCGTACTCCAGCGCCATGACGTAGTCGTCGTCGACCGGCTCGGCCTCCTCGTCACCGCCGGCCTGCAGCTTGGCCTCGTCGCGGAAGCGCTGGGCCTGATCGACGGGATCGTTGAGCTCGGAGTAGGCGTTGGCCAGCTCGCGGCCGGCCACGACGAGCTCGAAGCGCTCGACCAGGTAGGGGTCGTTGCGGTGCGGACGGGCCAGCGGCGAGGTCTCGCGCGGGTGGTCCATCACGAAGGTCGGCTCGATGAGCTTGTCCTCCGACGACTCGTCGTAGCACTCGCTCATGATCTTGCCCGAGCCCCACACGTCGAGCCACTCGACGCCGAGCTGGTCGGCGATCTTGCGCGCCTCCTCGACCGGCATCGACGGGTGCATGTCGAACCCGGCGTTCTCCTTGATCAGCTCGGCCATGGTGGCCCGCCGGAACGGCTTGGAGAAGTCGACGTCCTGGCCCTTGACCTTGATGACCGTGGTGCCCAGGGCGGCGTTGGCCGAGTTGACGATGATCGCCTCGGTCAGGTCCATCATGTCGTGGTAGTCGCCGAACGCCTGGTAGGCCTCGAGCTCGGTGAACTCGGGGTTGTGGCGCGTGTCGATGCCCTCGTTGCGGAAGACCCGGCCGATCTCGAAGACGCGGTCCATCCCGCCGACGATCAGCCGCTTGAGCGGCAGCTCGAGGGCGATGCGCAGCGTCATGTCGATGTCGAGCGCGTTGTGGTGCGTGACGAACGGCTTGGCCGCGGCGCCGCCGGCCTGGCTGAGCAGGACGGGCGTCTCGACCTCGTGGAAGCCGCGGTCGATCAGCGTCTGGCGCGTCGCGTCGATCGCCGTCGAGCGGATCGCGAAGACCTTGCGCGAGTGCTCGTTGACGGTCAGGTCCAGGTAGCGCTGGCGGTAGCGCGTCTCCGGATCGGCCAGGCCGTGGCGCAGGTCGGGCAGCGGGCGCAGCGCCTTGGAGAGCAGCGAGAAGGAGGTCAGCGCGACCGACAGCTCGCCGGTGCGCGTGGTGATGACCGTGCCCTCGACGCCGACCCAGTCGCCCAGGTCCAGGTTGCCGAAGTCGTGCAGCGAATCGTCGCCCAGGTGCGTGCGGTCGGCGTACAGCTGGATCGTGCCGGTCTGGTCGCGCAGGTCGGCGAAGTCCAGGCCGCCGTGGCGCCGCTCGCCGACGATGCGGCCCGCGAGCTTGACCGTCTGGCCGGTGCTCTGGTCGGCGTCCAGCGAGGCGTACTTGCTGTGCAGCTCGGCCGCCGTCGTGTCGCGATCCCAGCGGACCGGATAGGGCTCGATGCCCCGCTCGCGCAGCGCGTCGAGCTTGTCGAGTCGGTGCTGGCGCTCGCTCGCCTCAAAAGAGGCGTGCGGCTCGGCGGGGACGGTGGTGGGCTCGTCGTCGGTGGCGCTCACGGAATCAGGCATGCTCGCATGTCCTCGGCTCGTGGGGTTCGACCCTTTAGCGCGGACACGCCGCCGCCGATGCTGCCACGATGCCGCCCGTGGCGACCAGCAACCTCGACGCGATCCTCTCGCAGGCGGAGACCGACCGCGGCCGCATGAACTCCAACGTGCTCGGGCCGCTGAGTCTGACCGCGTTGGGCATCGCCAGCGTCGTGGGCGGCGGCATCTTCGCCACCACGGGCGTCGCGGCGGCGAAGTACGCCGGGCCGGCGGTCGTGATCTCGTTCCTCGTGGCGGGCATCGCGGCGGCGGTCACGGCGCTCTGTTACGCCGAGCTCGCCGCGATGATTCCCGCCGCCGGTTCGACCTACTCCTACGCCTACGCCACGTTCGGGATCTTCCTGGCCTGGTTCATCGGCTGGGACCTGCTGCTCGAGTACCTGTTCGCGGCGGCCACGGTGGCCGTGTCGTGGTCGGGCTACGTCGGCGCGATGTTCGCCAAAGCGGGCGTCGACCTACCCAACGCGATCATGAACCCGCCGTTCGGCGACGACGCCGGCGTGGTCAACCTGCCGGCGATCCTGATCACGATGTTCACGTGCTGGCTGCTGCTGATCGGCACGAAGGAGTCGGCCCGCGCGAACAACGCCCTGGTTGTCCTGAAGATGACGGTCCTGGTGCTGTTCGTGGCCTTCGGCGCCTGGTTCATCACGAAGACCAACTGGGAGCCGTTCGTCCCCGACAACACCGGCGGCTTCGGCGACTTCGGCGTCTCGGGCGTCCTGCGCGGCGCCGGCGTCGTGTTCTTCGCCTACGTGGGCTTCGACGCGGTCTCGACCGCCGCGGCCGAGTCGCGCAACCCGAGCCGCTCGATCCCGATCGGCCTGATCGGGACCGTGCTGATCTCGACGATCCTGTACGTGGCGATCGGCATCGTCATGACCGGGCTGGTGCCCTACACCGAGCTGGACGTGCCCGACCCGCTGGCCGTGGCCATCAACGCCGCCGGGCCCCAGCTGGACTGGCTGGAGGTCGCGGTCGACATCGCCGCCGTGATCGGCCTGGCCGCCACCGTGCTCGTCACCTTCTACGGCCAGACGCGCATCTTCATGCGCATGTCGTCGGACGGCATGCTCCCCGACGCGCTGGGCCAGGTCGACGCCAAGTCGCGCACGCCGCGCCAGGCCACGATCGTCTGCGCGGTGGCCGGCTCGCTCGTCGCCGGACTGACCCCCATCGAGGCGCTCAGCAACCTCGTCTCGATCGGCACGCTGCTGTCCTTCACGATCGTCTGCGCCGCCGTCCTGGTGCTGCGCCGCACGCGCCCCGACCTGCCGCGGCCGTTCCGCGTGCCGATCGTCTGGTTCGTCGCGCCGCTGGGCATCGTCTGCGCCGTCGGGCTGATCGCCACGCTGCCGATCGCCACCTGGATCCGCCTGATCATCTGGCTGGCCATCGGGCTGGTCATCTACTTCACCTACGCCAAGCCGCGCTCGACCGCGCGGATGGCCTCGCTGCCGGCGCCCTCAGGCGCTGTTGGCCGCGAGGACGCCGGTTCCTGAGCCGGGCTTCGCCGCGACCGACTCCTCCTGGTTTCGGCTGAGCACGACCATGCCGCCCAGCGCGGCCAGCAGCGCGGCGCAGGACACGACGGCGCCGAAGGCCGTCTCGTGCAGCGACTCCTGCAGGAGCGTCAGCGCGAGGATCACGCTGGTGATCGGGTCGAAGGCCATCTGCGTGGCCACGGCCGGCCCGAGCGCCCCCGCGTTCAGCGACATCTGGCTGAGCGTCATCGACAGGTAGCCGACGACGAGCAGGGCGTACAGCGGCCAGGCGGTGAAGATGCTGAAGACGCCGTCGTCGAAGCGGTGGCCGACGACGTCGGTCAGCGCCGCGGACAGGCCGAACAGGATGCCGGTGGCGGTGCCCAGCACCGCCGCCTTGCGCGCCGCGGTCAGCCGTCGGCTGGCGATCAGCAGCGGGATCACGACGATGGCCGCGACCGCGCCGACGATCAGCCAATCGCCGATCGGGGCGTTCTCGCGCCCGCCCGAGGGGTTGGCGATGAGCAGGAAGGCGACGAGGCCGACGGTCACCACGATCGCGGCGATCACGTCCTTGCGGGTCACCCTCTGGCCGGTGAAGCGCGCGCCCAGCGGGAGCGCGAAGACGACCGCGAACACGAGCAGCGGCTGGACGACGGCCAGGCTGCCCACCGCCAGCGCGGCGAACTGGGCGGCGAAGCCGAGCGCGTCGCAGGAGATGCCGATCAGCCAGACCGGCCGGCGGGCCATCTGCACGAGCAGCCCCGCGGAGCTGCCCTCGGCGGGGTCGTCGAGGCCCGCCTTCTGCTGCAGGACGGTTCCGAGCGCGAAGAAGAGCGCGGCGACGAGGGCGAGAGCGATGTCCATGGCCTGCCTGTTATCGGCTCATGGCGCGCGTTCGCACACCCCGGGGACGCGGCTGACAGGACTCGCACACGTAGGTGCCCCGTCCGGCCGCGACGAACTTGACGATCTCGCGCCCGCACTGCGGGCAGGGCTCGCCCAGGCGGTTGTGCACGAGGAACTGATGCTGGAAGGAGCCGTACACGCCGTCGGTGTGGCGGAAGTCGTCGATCGTCGAGCCGCCCGCGTCGATGCCCGCCTCGAGCACCGCGACGATCTCGTCGCGCAGCGCGTCCCATTGGGCGCGGGTGAGCTGGCCGACCGGGCGCAGCGGGTGGATGCGTGACCGGTAGAGCGCCTCGTCGGCGTAGATGTTGCCCACGCCGGCGATGCGCCGCTGGTCGAGCAGGAACGCCTTGACCGGCGCCGTGCGGCCCTTGGCCACGGCCCGCATCGCGGCACCGGTGAAGTCGGGGCCCAGCGGCTCGACGCCGAGGCGCGCGTCGAGGAACGCGTCCAGGGCGTCCTCGCCCAGCGCGAGCTCGCCGGTGCCGAAGCGACGCTGGTCGCAGAAGGCCAGCCAGGGGCCGTCGTCGGCGAACGTGAAGCGCACGCGCTCGAAGCGGGTCGGCTCCGGCGGGTCGACGAGCAGCGTGCCGGTCATGCGCAGGTGGACGAGCAGGAACACGTCGCCCTCGAAGCACCAGATCAGGTACTTGCCGCGCCGATCCAGCCGTTCGATCACCCGGCCCTCGAGCGCGTTGCGCAGATCGGCGGGCGCCAGCGGCGTGCACCAGCGCGGGTCGTCGATGCGCAGCTCGCGCAGGCGGCGGCCCTCGACCACGGGCACGAGCTGGCGGCGGATCGTCTCGACCTCGGGCAGCTCGGGCATCAGGGGAGCGTACGGGCCAGGTCCCGCCACGGGCCGATGTCCCAGTAGCGCACGGCCAGCCCGGACGTCGACGGCAGCACCCACGTCTCGACGCCGGCGAAGGTCCGCGGCTGCCGGCCCGTCCTGATGGCCCGGTCGGCGAAGGCGACCTGCGCCGCACGCTTGCCCACGAAGGCCAGGACGCCCGGGCGGTCGCGCTCGACCGACGCCCTCAGCCGCTCGACGTCGTCGGCGTCCCGGGGCAGCTCGCTGTCGGCGCCCGAAGCGGTCTTGCACAGGTCGGTCAGTCCGATCCCGTGGTCGAGCAGCTCCGCCGCGCGCTCGGGACCGAGCAGCTCCGGCGTCAGCCCGACCTCGTGCAGCGTGCGCCAGAAGCGGTTGCCCGGTCCCGCGTAGGGCAGGCCGCGAGCCGCGGACACCGCCCCGGCCGCGCTGCCGCACAGCACGACCCGCAGCCCGGGCGCCAGCAGATCGGCCAGCACGTCGGCCGAGTGGCGAGTTGATCCCTGTGGGCGGGAGGAAATCGCCACTCGGCCGGTCAGGGCAGGAATGAACGGCCGGGAAGCCGCGCGTCGGGCGCGCCCGTGAGGTGCTGGACGACCGTCTGGCCCACGTCGGAGAGCGCGCCGTCGTGGCGGGCGCTGGGCCGGCCCGGCGCGACGGCCAGCAGCGGCGCGTACTCGCGGGTGTGGTCGCTGTGGGGCGCGGACGGATCCACGCCGTGGTCGGCGGTGAGGATCAGCAGGTCGTCGTCGCGCAGCATGCCCAGCCACGCCCCCACGACCGCGTCGATCGCGTGCAGCGCCCCGGCGAAGCCCTCGACGTCCTTGCGGTGGCCGTAGATCTGGTCGGTCTCGATCAGGTTGGTGAAGATCAGCGCGGTCTCGTCGAGCTCGGCGATCAGGCGCGTGGTGTTGGCCAGCGAGAGCTCGTTCGTGGCGCCCGGCAGCGCCTCGTCGACGCCGACGCCGGCGAACAGGTCGCGCGTCTTGCCCACGCAGTGGACGCGCACGCCGGCCTCCTGCAGCGCGACCAGCGCCGAGCGCGTGGGCGGCGGCAGCGCCAGGTCCTTGCGCGCGCTGGTGCGCACGAACGCGCCGGGCGCGCCCGCGAACGGCCGCGCGATCACCCGGCCGACGTCGGTCAGCTCGCGGGCGACGCCGCACACGCGGTACAGCTCCTCCACCGGCACGTGGTCGACGTGTGCGGCGATCTGCAGGACGGAGTCGGCCGAGGTGTAGAGGATCAGCTCGCCGGTCCGCAGATGGTGCTCGCCGAAGTCGTCGATCACCTGGATACCGCCGTAGGGCCGGTTGCAGCAGAACTCGTGGCCGGTGCGGGCGCGCAACTCGTCGATCAGCGTGTCCGGGAAGCCGCCGGGATAGCTGGGCTGGGCGATCTCGCTGACCACGCCCATCAACTCCCAGTGCCCGGCGGTGGAGTCCTTGCCCGCCCCCGACGCGCCGATGCGCCCGAAGATGGCCGGTGCGTCGGCCGGTGGGACGCCGACGATGGGCAGGATGCTGCCCAGGCCCAGGGCGCCCATCACCGGCAGGTCCAGCCCGCCGACCGCCTCGCTCAGGTGCCCGAGCGTGTTGACGTCGGCGGGGTCGCCGTACGCGACGGCGTCGGGCAGGGCGCCCGCTCCGCATGCATCGATGACGACGACGATGGCCCGCCCCATACGGGCGCGCAGGTTAGGCCAATGTGGCCCGCGGGTGTGCGCTGAAGTACACGTCCTTCAGGCGCTCGGCCGACAGGTGCGTGTAGATCTGCGTCGTGGCGATGTCGGCGTGGCCGAGCATCTCCTGCAGCGAGCGCAGGTCGCAGCCGCCCGCCAGCAGGTGCGTGGCGAACGTGTGGCGCAGCGTGTGCGGGCTCATCTTGCCGTCCAGGCCGGTGGCCCGCGCGTAGCGCTGAACGATCTTGTAGAGCCCCTGACGCGTCAGCCCGCTGCCCCGCTGGTTGACGAACAGGTGCGGCTCGGGGGCCAGGCCGACCAGCGTCGGGCGCCCACGCTGCAGGTAGACGCCGACCGCGTCGATCGCCTCGCGACCCACGGGCACCAGCCGCTCCTTGGAGCCCTTGCCGGTCGCGCGCAGCACGCCGGTCTCCAGATCGACGTCGGCCACGGTCAGGCCGATCGCCTCCGACGCGCGCAGGCCGCACGCGTACATGAGCTCGAGCAGCGCACGATCGCGCAACGCCGCCGGCGCGGTGCCCCGCGGCGCGGCAAGCAGGCGCCCGACCTCGTCGCGGCTGAGCACGTTGGGCAGCCGCTGATCCTTGCGGGGAGCGCGCAGCTCGGCCGTCGGGTCATGGTCGATCACCTCCTCGCGTCGCAGGTGGCGGTAGAACGAGCGCAGGCACGCGGCCTTGCGCTGCAGCGTGGCGTTGGCGACCGGCGGGCGGTCCGGCGGGTCGCCGGTGGCCAGGTCGGTCAGGAAGCCGGCCAGGTCGGCGTGCTGGGCCTCGACCGGATCGACCCCGCGTCGGGCCAGCCAGGTGCCGAACTGCAGCAGGTCGGAGCGGTAGGCCTCCAGCGTGTTGCGCGACAGGCCCCGCTCGAACTCGAGGTAGGCGAGGAAGTCGAGCACCAGGTGCTCGTGCGGTCGTGCTTCGACGGTCGTGGCCACACGTGAGGATTCGCGCGAGCGCACGCGCGCCCTCTTGCTGCAACGCGCCGGTCACGCGGCTTGCGTCGGCGCGACCCCGTCGGAGAGGATGGCGCCGTGGTCGGGATGCGGGATCCCGCCGTGAGCGAGAGGCCTTGGCATGGGGCAGCACCGGGTGTTGGCGGCGGTCGTGACGGCGGCGACGGCCCTGAGCGTCGCCGCGGCGAGCGCGCTGGCGGCGGAGCCGATCGAGGGCACCTGGGGCCCGGGCGCGGGCGGGGCCGCCGGGCTGGGCGGCTACGGCGAGGTGGTGACGTTCACCGCGGCGCCGACGGGCGGCTTCAACGGGGCGATCCAGCGCGCGAGCTACCTGTGCTCCAGCCCGACCACGACGCCGCCCTACGTCGTCAGCGCGGGCTCGGGGCTGAGCTACGCCGGCACGCGCCAGGGCTTCAGCCAGACCACCTGCCTGGCCACGGCCGACCAGCTCGGTCTGTCCTACACGCTGGAGACGGTCGATCGCCTGACGATCTGCATCACCGCGCGCAACGGCGTGCCGACCAGCCCGACCGACCAGCAGAACCTGCCCAGCTGCGGCTCCTACGCGCGCACCGTGCCCCAGACCGCCCGGCCGGTGGCCGCCGGCGTGCTGGTCAAGCCGTCGCCGTTCCTGCGCTCCATGCGCCCGTCCTACCGCGTCTCGTGCCCGGAGGGCGCGGCGACGCCGTGCACCGGCGAGCTGACGCTGGCGATGCCCCGCAGCGGCGGGTCGGCAGTCCAACTCGCCAGCAACCGCTACATGGTGGCGCCGGGGGCGGTGACCGCCGTCCCCCTGGCGATCAGCCTGCGCGGGCGGGCCGCGCTGCACTCCGTGCCCAGCGGGCGCAGCGTGAGCCTGCGCCTGACGAAGACCAGCGGCGCGGGCCGCGGCTTCACGGAGACCCGCCTGGTGCGCTACACGCGCGGCTGAGCGGCGAGGCGCTCCTTCAGCAGCAGGAGGCCGATGATCGTCTTGGCGTCGCGGGAGCGCGCGATCGCCTCGTCGAGACGATCCAGCGGCCACGCGACGATCTCGATGCGCTCGTCCTCGCCGGAGTCGGCGCGCGGCGTGTCGGACACCCCGGTGGCCAGGTACAGGTGCATCTGCTCGTCCATCACGCCGCAGCTGGTGAAGAACGGGGAGCGCAGCGGCTCGAAGCGCTCGGCCTGCTTGCCGATCTCCTCGGCCAGCTCGCGCCGCGCGTTCTCCTCGGGCGACTCGCCCGCGACGTCGAGCTTGCCCGCCGGGATCTCGAGCATGTCCGGGTCCCCGACGGCCTGGCGGGGCTGGATGACCAGCCACACGTGGTCGCCCTCGACGGCCACCGTGCCGACGGCACCGGGGTGGCGGACCACCTCGCGCTCGACCTCGCTGCCGTCCTCGACGTAGCGGTACGTCACGTCCTCGACACGCACGATGTGGCCTTGCCAGGCCACGCGGGGCGCGCCGATCTGCTCGAAGTCTCGGTCACTCATCTCCGACGATGATGTCAGCGAGGACCCGTCCGGCGGCCGCCGCCGCCTCGAAGAACACCGGGTCGTCGCGCCCCATCGAGCGCTGCGGGAACGGGTAGGCGTCCAGTGCGCCGCTGGCCTCGCGCCACTCGTGGCCGCCGTCCTCGCCGGGGATCTCGACGCCGTCGGGCAGCGCCACCACGACGGGCGCGAGCACGAGGGCCAGGACCGTCGCCGTGTGGTGGGACAGGCCCAGGTGACGTTCGCGCGGGTCGCTGCTGGACATGCGTGGCGCGACCACGACCGGCAGCCCGAGCGACAGCCCCGCGTGGGCGACGTCCAGCGCGGCCATCCCGCCGTGACCCAGCGCCGTGGCGGAGCCCAGGATGCCGGGCCCGGGGCCGGCGACGACCGCGTCGCAGTCCTCCAGCGCCGCGACGATCGCCCCCGGCAGCGAGATCGCCTCGCGCTGTCCGCCGTAGGCCGGACCGGCGGTGACGTGTACCGCCAGCAGGCCACGCTCGAGCAGCTCCGTGACCGTGTGCGAGAGCCCGCCGGCCAGCGCGCCGCCCCAGGTCTGCACGTAGCCCAGCTGCCGGCCGGACTCCGCGAACGTCCAGGCCAGCGGCGCCAGCTGACCGTGCAGGCCGATCGCGGCGACCGCGCCGAGCGCGTCCAGCGGCACCCCATCGACCGGGTCGACCGCATGCTGCAGCGGCGTGTAGTTGAGCTTCATGACGTGGTCGCCGCGCGCGCCGCCGCCCTCCAGGCCACGGGTCAGGTTGACCACGACGATGTCGTAGCCCCCGGAGCCCAGGCCGAGCTCACGCGCCTGCACGTTGACGACCACCTTGTCGCCCGTGCGCGCGGTCGGATGCAGCGCCGGGTCGCTCCAGGCCACCCCCAGCTCCGTCTCCAACCACGGGCCGTCGGCGGAGGTGACGACCGTCTTGCGCAGGGCGAGCACAGCCGCGACGCTACCGCGTGCACCGAATCGACACCGAGGAATAGGGTCACAGACATGGACTTCGAGCCGAGCGCGCGCAGCCGCGATTTCCAGGAGCGCCTGACCGCTTTCATGGAGGAGCGGGTGCATCCCGCCGAGACGATCTACGAGGACCAGCTGGCCGGGCTGGGCAACCTCCACGGCGAGCCGGCGATCATGGACGAGCTCAAGGAGGAGGCGCGCTCGCGTGGCCTGTGGAACCTGTTCCACCCCGACCCCGAGTTCGGCCCCGGGCTGACCTACACCGAGTACGCGCCGCTGGCCGAGATCTCCGGACGCAGCCACATCGGCCCCGAGACGATCAACTGCTCCGCGCCGGACACCGGGAACATGGAGGTGCTGACGCAGTTCGGCACCCCGGAGCAGAAGGACCGCTGGCTGCGGCCGCTGCTGGACGGCGAGATCCGCAGCGCGTTCGCGATGACCGAGCCCGACGTCGCCTCGTCGGACGCGCGCAACATCGAGCTGAGCATCGAGCGCGACGGCGACTCCTACGTCCTCAACGGACGCAAGTGGTGGACGTCGGGGGCGATGCGCGAGCGTTGCCAGATCTTCATCGTCATGGGCAAGACCGATCCCGACGGGCCGACCTACAAGCAGCAGTCGATGATCCTCGTCCCCCGCGACACCCCGGGCCTGACGATCGTGCGCAACCTCCCCGTGTTCGGCTACGTCGACCAGGAGGGCCACGCCGAGGTCCTGTTCGAGAACGTCCGGGTCCCGGCCACGAACCTGGTCGCCGGCGAGGGCGACGGGTTCATGATCGCCCAGGCCCGCCTCGGACCCGGCCGCATCCACCACTGCATGCGCGCGATCGGCGCCGCCGAAGCCGCCCTGGAGGCGATGTGCCGCCGGGCGATCGCCCGCGAGACGTTCGGCGCCCCCGTCGCCACCCGCAGCAACATCCTCGACTGGATCGCCGAGGCACGCATCGAGATCGAGATGACCCGCCTGCTCTGCCTGAAGACCGCCTGGCTGATCGACACGGTGGGCAACAAGCACGCCCGCACCGAGATCGCCGCGATCAAGGTCCAGGCGCCGAACATGGCGCTGAAGATCATCGACCGCGCGATCCAGGTCCACGGCGGCGGCGGCGTGTCCGACGACTTCCCCCTGGCCTGGAGCTACGCCCACATGCGCACCCTGAGACTGGCCGACGGCCCCGACGAGGTCCACAAGCTCTCGATCGCCCGCCGCGAGCTGCAGCAGTACGTCAACGAAGCCCAGACGGTGAGCGCATGACCCGTCGGCTCCTGATCGGCGGCCTGACCGCCGTCGTCCTCCTCGTGGCCGCCCAGTCGGCCCAGGCCGCGCTCGTGTTCAGCCGCTTCACCGGCCAGACGCCCTCGGTCTGGATCGCCAACGACGACGGCACCGGCCAGCGCCTGCTGGCTCGCAACGGCTCGACGCCGACGATCACGCCCGACGGCCAGACCGTCTTCTACGCATCGGCGGGCGGGAACCGCCAGAACCTCATGCAGATCCCCGCCGCCGGCGGCACGCCCAAGGTCGTCGTGCGCGGCCTGCAGTACGGCATCCAGACCGTCTCCCCTGACGGCGCGACGGTGGCGGTCAACACCGGCCCGCTCAACGGCGCACAGCGAATCACGCTGCTGACCGTGGCCACCGGCGCGACGCGCGTCGTGGCCACCGGGTACTTCACCGGCGCATCGTTCTCCCCCGACGGCACGCAGCTGGCCTACGGCCGCGCCGCGCGCCAGGACTACAAGGCCGCGACCGACGTCTACATCGCGCCGGTGGCCGGGGGCGCGCCGCGCAACCTGACCAACGACGGGCACGCGTCCTACCCGATCTGGGGACCGACGCAGATCGCCTTCGCGCGCTGGAAGCTGCACTACGGCCCGCACCACGCGGAGTCCGGCCCGGCCTACAACCTGACCGTCATCAACCCGGACGGCAGCGGCCGGCGCAACCTGACCAACGACAAGGTGCCCTACCTGCTGTTCGGCCTGATCCCGACCGAGTTCTCGACCGACGGGACGCAGCTGCTGGCCCAGTTCGGCGGCCAGGACACGACCCATGCCGTCGGCGTCGACGTGGCCACGGGCCAGGAGCACGTCATCGGGCCGTCGGTCGAGTTCGGCCTGGGCGCCAGCGCGCTGACCGCCGACGGGAAGACCGTCCTGGGCACCTTCGGGCCGCCCGAGTCGATCGGCAACGTCGTGACGATCCCGTATGCGGGCGGCACGCCGACGGTGATCGTGCGCCGGGCCAGCGAGCCGAGTTGGACGGTCGCCTAAGCGACGTCGAGCAGGGCCAGCGTGACCGCGAGCATGTCCTCGAGCGCGACGAAGCTGACGCGCTCGGTGGGCTCGTGGTTGCGCTCGGTCCCGTTGGCCAGGCAGACGCAGTGGAAGCCGTTGGCCTCCAGGGCGTTGGCGTCCGACGCGCCGCCCGAGACGATCGCCGAGGGCTCGTAGCCGACGGCGCGCAGGGCGGCCTCGGCGGCGACGATGGCCGGCGACGCCGCCTTGTGGCGGTAGCCCTGGAACAGCTTCTCGACGGTCACGTCGGCGTCGACGTCGCAGGTCGCGTCGTTGGCGGCGACGTGGATCGCGTCGATCATCTCGGCGACCAGCGCCTCCAGCTTGTCGTCGTCCAGCGAGCGGGCCTCGGCCAGGAAGCTGGCGTACTCGGGCACGACGTTCGTGCCCCCCACCCCGCCCTCGATCGTGCCCACGTTGGCCGTCGTCTCGGCGTCGACGCGGCCCAGGCGCAGCGAGACGATCGCGCGGGCCGCGGCGACGATCGCGCTGCGGCCGTCCTCAGGGCGGATGCCCGCGTGCGCGGCGCGGCCGTGGAAGCGGGCGGTCAGCCGGTAGAAGCTCGGGGACGCCATCACGATCTCGCCGATCGGGGTGGCGTGGTCGTAGACGTAGCCGAAGTCGGAGGTCAGCCGGGCGGCGTCGAAGGCCTTGGCCCCGTTGAGCCCGTTCTCCTCCTGGAGCGTGAACAGCAGCTCGATGCCCACGGTCGGCGGCTCGCGCACGGCGCGCTCGGCGGCCAGCAGCATCACGGCGACGGCGGCCTTGTTGTCGGCGCCGAGGATGTCCGCCTGCGCGTTCTCCCAGCCCTCCTCGACCTCCACGGGCTCGATCGGCCCGTGCTGGCCCACCGTGTCCAGGTGCGCGCACAGGAGGATCGAGCGCTCCGTCGTCCCGGCAATCCGGGCCAGCAGGTTGCCGAAGTCGTCGACCTCGACCTCGAGCCCGAGCGCCGTCAGCTCGGCGGTGACCGCGGCGCTGACCGCCGCTTCACCGCCGGACGGCGACGCGATCGCGCACAGCCGCGCGAACAGCGCGTGCAGCCGGGTGCGCTCGGCCTCAGTCGGACGGGGTGGCACGCTGCATCTCGCCCCGAGCCGCCGACGGCTCACCTTCGGGCGGGCGCTCGCCCGCGCGCTCCATCGCCGCCGCGACGAACTCGCGGAACAGCGGCGCCGGGCGCTCAGGGCGTGACTTGAACTCGGGGTGGTACTGCGAGGCGACGAAGAACGGGTGGTCGGGCAGCTCGATGCACTCGACGAGGCGCTCGTCGGGCGAGGTGCCCGAGGCGACCAGCCCGGCCTTCTCCAGCCGGCGGCGCAGGTTGAGCGAGACCTCGTAGCGATGGCGGTGGCGCTCGTAGATGACCGCTTCGCCGTAGATCTCGCGGGCGCGCGTGCCCTCGTGGAGCTTGACCGGGTCGGCGCCCAGGCGCATGGTGCCGCCCAGATCGGCGACGTCGCGCTGCTCGGGCAGCAGGTCGATCACCGGGAACTCGGTCTCGTGGTCGAACTCGGTGGAGTTGGCGCCGGGCATGCCCGCCACGTGGCGGGCGAACTCGGCCACGGCGATCTGCATGCCCAGGCAGATGCCCAGGTAGGGAATGCGCCGCTCGCGCGCGACCTGCGCGGCGAGGATCTTGCCCTCGATGCCGCGGCCGCCGAAGCCACCGGGCACGAGGATGCCGTCGTGGTCGCGCAGGCGCTCGACCGCGTTGTCGGCGGTCACGGTCTCGGAGTCGATCCAGTCGATCTCGATCTTGCCGCCGTGCGCGAAGCCGGCATGGCGCAGCGCCTCGCTGACGCTCAGGTAGGCGTCCTCGAGCTGCACGTACTTGCCGACGAGCGCGATCTTGACCGGCGTCGAGGCCTCGCTGGCCCGGCGGCACAGGTCGGCCCACGTGGCCAGGTCGGCCTCCTGGGTGTCCTCGAGCAGGTTGAAGTGCTCGAGGATGAAGTCGTCCACGCCCTGGTCGGCGTACTCCAGGGGGATCTTGTAGATGTTGTCGACGTCCTTGGCCGAGACGATCGCCTCGACCGGCAGCGACGCGAACAGCGCGATCTTCTTGCGGATGTCGGCGTCGAGCAGCTGCTCGGAGCGGCACATCAGCATGTCGGGCTGGATGCCGATGCGGCGCAGCTCGTTGACCGAGTGCTGCGTCGGCTTGGTCTTCAGCTCCTTGGCGTGGCCGATGTAGGGCACGAGCGTGAGGTGGATGAACATCACGTCGCGACGGCCGACGTCGACGGGGAACTGGCGGATCGCCTCCAGGAACGGCAGCGACTCGATGTCGCCCACCGTGCCGCCGACCTCGGTGATGACGAAGTCGACGTCGGAGGTCTCGCCGATCAGCTTGATGCGGTTCTTGATCTCGTCGGTGATGTGCGGAACGACCTGCACCGTCCCGCCGAGGTAGTCGCCGCGGCGCTCACGCCGGATGACCGCGTTGTAGATGCCGCCGGCCGTGACGTTGCTGGCCCGCGACGTGTTCGCGTCGGTGAACCGCTCGTAGTGGCCGAGGTCCAGATCGGTCTCGGCGCCGTCCTCGGTGACGAACACCTCGCCGTGCTGGTAGGGCGACATCGTGCCCGGGTCGACGTTGATGTACGGGTCGAACTTCTGCAGCCCGACGGTGAAGCCGCGGGAGACGAGCAGGCGCCCGATCGACGAGGCCGCGATCCCCTTGCCCAGGGACGAGACGACCCCGCCCGTGACGAAGATGTAGCGCGTTCGCTGATTGCGGGGGCTAGGCATGCGGTCTTCCGATCGAGTCTAGGTGACGAAGGACGGGAGTGCGTTCGACCAGGGCGTTGATCGAACGCAGCTCCCCATAGGCGGTCATGACCAGGAGCACGGCGGCCGCGACAGCCAGCCCGGTCGTGGACAAGGTGAGGACGAGCCAGAGGCCGGCGAGCGCGCCGATCAGGTTGGCTCCGGTGTCGCCGAGCATGACCCGCTCGCGCAGGTCGTAGACGCCGGCGACGAGCACAGGGCCGACGAACAGGCCCAGCGCCCACAGGGGGTTGACGTCCCAGGCCCCGATCGTCAGACCGGCGCCGAGCAGCGCGAAGGCCTTCACCGCGCGGCCCGGGCGCAGGTCCAGCAGGTTGAACAGGTTGGTGGCCAGCACGAGCACCACGACGGCCAGGACGTAGTCGTCGTGGCCGCGCAGGACGAGCAGCGCGAGGCCCAACGAGCCGACGGCCTTCAGCGCACCGGTGGGAAACTGGCCGCTTTGCAGGGCCTTTCCGTGCCCGCGCCAGCCGCGCGACGGGCCCGACAGCGCATCGTCGGCCAGGCCCAGGAAGGCGACGCCGAGCGCGTAGGGGGCGATCCAGGCCAGATCGGCCAGGAACACGTCGCCGTCGGTGAGCTGATCGATCGGCGCCAGCGGGATCAGCGCCACCAGCGCGGCGGCCACGATGAGCACGCCGAAGGGGAACGGGAGCGCCACACCGCGGTAGTTCTGGCGGGTCCGGCCGTCCGCTTCGAGGGTCCGTCGCAGAGCCGGAGCTAGGACCAGCGCGGCGGCGATTGCAACGGCGAGCGGCAGTGCATGCACTGGATCCGCAAGGTAGCCGTTCAGGCGGACGTGGTCGGTTCCGGCTGGCGGGCGCGCGCGTCGAAGAACACCAGCGCCGCGCCGATCGCGGCGATCGGCAACGTGACCGCGTAGCTGATGATCGAGGCCGCCAGCGCGACGCCCTGGCGGTCCACCGCATCGGCGATCGCGAAGAGTGGCACTTCGACGACCGACTCGAGCAGGCCGGTCAGCAGCAGCACGAGCGCCATCAGCCCGAGCACCCGCCACGCCCGGCTGCCCATCGTCAGCGCCCAGGACCGGCGCAGCGCCGCCAGCGGGCCCAGCGCCTCCAGCCCGACGGCCGGGACCGCGAGGGCCAGGCGCACCGCCATGTAGATGCCGGGCACGATCAGCAGGAACAAGCCGGCCAGCGACGCGACGATCGCCGCCAGCGCGACGATCAGCGCGGGCGCGAACCGCTCGAGGCCGGACTGGATCGCCCGTCCCGTCGACGCGTCGGGTCGCAGCGTGCGCGCGACCATCGACATGATCAGCGGCAGCACCAGGGCGAACAGCACGCCGCCCTCGAGAAAGCTGCGCTCGTTGGACGGTGATCCGTCGAAGCGCCCGGTCAACTCCCCCAGCCCGAGCCCGAACACCGCCAGGTAGACCGGCGTGACGACCACGAACCCGATGGCCAGATACGTGCGCCATGCCGCCGCGAAGAGCATCACCACATCGCGGATCAGCTCGTTGACCGTGCGCTCGCGGTGGGGTTCGATCACGGGCGGCTGATGCCGCCGACGACGCGCGGCAGGAGCGCTTCGGCGCTGGACTTCAGGCCGTAGGCGCCGTCGGCGCCGGCCAGGGCGAAGACGAGCGCGGCGCGGCCCGAGAGCTGGTCGATCGAGTCCACCGAGGCCAGGCCGCGGTCGCGGTACCAGCCGATCTGGGACGGGTCGGTGTCGAGCTGCTCGACGCCGACGACGGGCACGTCGGTGCGGTTGAGGCCGCTGACGATGCCGTCCTCGAGCTCCTCGGTGGTGCCCTTCTCGTCGTCGGACTCCTCCGGGCGATCGGGGGAGCGCACGATGACCACGCCGTCCAGGACGCCGAGCTCGCCGGAGAACGACTGCATCAGCGCCTGGCGCTCCTGGCTGACCAGGCGGCCGCCGGTGACCAGCTGGACGCCCATCCGGTGGGCGAAGGGCGACAGGAGCGTCGGGTCGATCGACATGGCGCTGTAGCGGCTGCCGACGGCGCGGTCGGCCAGATCGCTGACGTCGGGCGGCTCGCGCAGGGACCCGACCCAGCGCAGGTCGGCGCCGGCGGGCTCGAGCGCGTCGCGCACCTGGTCGACCGTGTCGCTGTCGCTGTCGCCCAGGAACAGCAGCCCGATCTGGTCGCCCGACAGGCGGCCGGCGACGAGGTCGGGGAAGGTCTGGTTCTCGAAGTCCTCGTGGCGCGAGACCTGCTGGCGCAGATCGTCGGCCTCGGCTCGCGAGGCCTTCACGTCCCCGCGCAGGGAGTCCTCGATGTCCTGCTTGGCCGAGGAGACGAGGCCGCTGTCGCCGATCGCCGTGCCCAGCAGCAGGCCCACGGCGAGCGCGAGGAAGACGGCCACGAGCGAGAGCGCGTGGTAGCGAAAGTCGAACACGGGGCGCCCTCAGGGTAGGCGGCTAGGCGATGCCGAGCAGCACCTGCAACTTCAGCCACAGGAGCTGCGCCACGTTGTAGAGCGCCGGCGTGCGCCAGATGATGAGGCCCAGCGTCAGGATGCCCACCAGCGCCAGCAGCCCGATCGGGGCGGTGCCCGGACGCGGGCGGTACAGGCGGCCCACGCCCTTGGCGTCGATCAGGTTGTCGCCCAGGCGCAGTCGGGTGAGCATCGTCGAGGACATGCCGCGCCGGTTGCGATCGAGGAACTCGACGAGGTTGAACTGCGAGCCGACCGAGACGATCGGCTTGGCGCCCTTCTCGTGGGCGATCAGCATGGCCACGTCCTGGCTGGTGCCCGGCGCGGGCACGACCTTGTGGGCCAGCCCGAGCCGGTCGAGGATCGCGCGGCCGGGCGCGCCGCCGTCGGGATAGGCGTGCACCACGAGCTCGGCGCCGCAGCGCAACGAGTCCTCGGAGGCCGAGTCCATGTCGCCGACGATCATGTCCGGCCGCCAGCCCTCCTCGAGGATCGCGTCGGCGCCGCCATCGACGGCCACGATCACCGGCTTGACGTCGCGCACGTACGGGCGCAGGACCTTGAGGTCGCGGCGATGCTCGACCCCGCGCACCACGACGAGCGCCGGACGGTCGCGGAAGTCAGTGTCGAAGCGCGGCAGCTCGATCTTGCCGGCCAGCAGCTCGCGCTCCTCGACCATGTGCTCGACGGTGTTGCGGGCGAACGCGGCCAGGGCCTCGCCGATCTCGGCGCGTGCGCGGTCGTTGCGGGCGCGCACCGCGGCGGGCTCCTGGACGACGCCGTGGGCCAGCACCTCGGTGCCGCGCAGCACGTCGCCGCCGCGCACGGTGATCCGCTCGCCGTCGCTGAGGCGGTCGAACAGCGCGGCGTCGGCGAAGTCGACGAGCAGCACGCCGGCCTGCACGAGCAACAGCGGGCCCAGGTTCGGATAGCTGTCGCTCGAGCTGGGCTGGCAGTTCAGCACGGCGGTGACGCCGATCGTGACCAGATCCTCGGCGGATACGCGATCGAGGTCGAGGTGGTCGATGACCGCGATGTCGCCCGCCTTCAGGCGCTTCGTGAGCACCTTCGTCCGCCGCCCCAGGCGCGCCGGGCCGCTGACCTCCCGTGGAAGCTCCTCGCGGCGCGAGGCATCGGGCACGCGGGGCACCGTGGACATCGCCGCGAGTGTACGCCGCGCGGGCATGTCAGGATGCCTGAGTCCCGCTGGTCCGACAACGCACGGAGGTCGAGATGGCGCAGGAGGAGAGTCCCACGGTGGTGCTGGTGCACGGTGCCTGGCACGGCCCGTGGGCGTGGAGTGAGGTCGAGGGCGCGCTGGCCGACGAGGGCGTCGAGGTGGTCACCGTCGACCTCCCCAGCTCCGGTCCGGACGCGAGCGCGCTCGGCGGCCTGGACGAGGATGCGGCGGCCGTGCGCGCGGCCACCGATGCCGTCGACGGGCCGGTCGTCGTGGTCGCGCACTCCTACGGCGGCATCCCGACGACGCAAGGGCTGGCCGGCGCCGACAACGTCGACCACATCATCTACCTGACCGCGTTCATGCTCGACGAGGGCGAGTCGCTCTACGGCCTGGTCGGCGGCCAGCCGGCGCCCTGGTGGCTGGTGGCCGAGGACGGCGAGTCGCTGATGCCCGACACCCCGGGCGACGTGTTCTTCAACGACCTCTCCGACGAGGCCGTCGCGACGGCCAGCGAGCGCCTGCAGCCGCAGAGCATGTCCTCGGTCAAGGCGCCGGTCACCGACGTGGCCTGGCGCGACATCGACACGACCTATGTGATCTGCGACCTCGACCAGGCGATCCCCGTGCCCGCGCAGGAGATGCTCTCCGGACGCGCGGACAACGTGCATCGCCTTGACGCCTCGCACTCGCCGTTTCTGTCCAAGCCCGACGAGGTCGTGACCATCATCCGCGGGGTCTTCTAGGCCGAGGCCGAGGCAGCGTCGAGTCGGGCGATCTCGTCGTCGTTCAGGCGCAGGTCGGCGGCGGCGACGTTCTCCTCCAGGTGGGCGACCGAGCTGGTCCCCGGGATCGGGAGCATCACCGGGCTGCGGTGCAGCAGCCAGGCGAGCGCGACCTGACCCGGGGTGGCGTCGTGCTCCGCGGCGGCCTCGGCGACGGGGCCGCCCGGCTCGGCCAGCTTGCCCGAGGCCAGCGGGAACCACGGGATGAAGCCAATCCCCTCGGCCGTGCAGTAGTCGAGCACGTCCTCGGACTGCCGGTTGGTCAGGTTGTAGAGGTTCTGGACCGTGGCGACCTCGACGATCTCGCGGGCCGCGGCGATCTCCTCGACGCTGACCTCCGACAGGCCGACGTGCCGGATCTTGCCCTCGCTCTGGAGGTCCTTGAGCACGCCGAACTGCTCCTCGCGCGGCACCCGCGAGTCGACCCGGTGCAGCTGGAACAGCGGGATCACGTCGAGCTTGAGCCGTCGCAGGCTCTTCTCGGCCTGCTGGCGCAGGTAGTTGGGGTCGCCGAGCGGATGCCACTTCCCCGGGCCGGTGCGCAGCAGCCCGGCCTTGGTGGCCACGATGGTGCCGTCGCCGTAGGGCGCCAGCGCCTCGGCAACCAGCTCCTCGGCGACGTCCGGGCCGTAGGAGTCCGCGGTGTCCACCAGGTCCACGCCGAGCTCGGGCAGCCGCTTGAGCACCGCGATCGCCGCGTCGTGGTCCTTCGGCGGCCCCCACACGCCCTGCCCCGGCAGCTGCATCGTGCCGTAGCCCAGGCGCGTGACCTCGAGGTCGCCGCCGATGGAGAAGGTGCCGGAAGAGGAAGCTGTCGTTGCCATGTCAACGACACTACCCCGCGCCCGCCCGGCTACGCGGCCTTCAGCAGCTCGACCGCGTGCCGACGCGCCGCCTTGTCCTCGGCGTCGGCCCCGAGCATCCGCACCAGCTCGCCCACGATCGCGTCGGGCACCAGCTCGGTCACCGTCGTGCGGGCCGGCTCGGCCTCGACGTCCTTGGCGATCGAGAAGTGCCGCGCCGCCAGCGAGGCGACCTGCGGCAGGTGGGTGATGCAGATCACCTGGCGCCCGTCGGCCAGCGCGCGCAGCTGCTCGCCCACGGCCCGCGCGGTCACGCCGCCGATGCCCGCATCGACCTCGTCGAACACGAGCGTCGCGCCGCCCGCCTCGTTGGCCACGCCCATCAGCGCGAGCATCACCCGTGACACCTCGCCGCCCGAGGCGATGTCGCGCAGCGGCCCGGCCGGCACCCCGGGGTTGGCCGCGATCAGGAAGTCGACGACGTCCGCCCCGGTCGCACCGGGCTCGCGCTCGTGCAGCGCCACCTCGAACGACGCCCCCTCCATGGCCAGCGAGGCCAGCCGCTCCCGCACCGACTCGGCCAGCGCCGGCCCCGCCGCCTCCCGGGCGACATGCAGCTCGTCGCTGACCCGGCGCAGCGCGACGCGGGCCTCCTGGAGCTCGGCCGTGGCCTCCTCCAGCGCCTCCTCGGCGCCGGCCAGCTCGGCCCGCCGCGCCCGGCAGCGCTCGGCGTGCTCGAGCACCCCGGTCACGCTGCCGCCGTGCTTGCGCGCCAGCCGGTCCACGGCGGCCAAGCGCGTCTCGACGACGTCCAGCCGCTCGGGCTCGGCCTCCAGCCCCTCGGCGTAGCGGCGCAGCTCGCCCCCGAGGTCGTCGGCCTCCAGCGCCAGCGCCCGGAACCGCTCGACCAACGGGTCCAGCGCCGCGTCGACGCCCTCCACCCCGTCCAGCTCCGCTCCGCCCCGGGCCAGCGCGACGGACGCGCCGCCCTCGCCGTCCTCGGGCACCAGCGCCTCCAGCGCCAGCAGCGCCGCTCCGCGCAACGCCTCGACGTGGCGCAGCCGGTCGCGCTCGACGGTCAGCGCGCGGTACTCCGCCTCGTCGGGATCGACCTCTTCGATCTCGGCCAGCTCGAAGTCGAGCAGGTCGATCTCCCGCTCGCGCCCGGACGCGCGCTCGCGCAACGCGTCCAGCGACGCCTCCAGCGTGCGCACGCGCCCGGCCAGCGACGCCGATCGCTCCCGCCGCGCCGCCTGCTCGGCCCCGCAGAAGCGGTCGAGCACGTCGAGCTGGACCGATGAGAGCGTCAGGCGCCGGTGCTCGTGCTGGCCGTAGAAGGCGATCAAGGGCTCGGCCAGCTCGCGCAGGTCGCCGGCCGAGGCCGAGCGGCCGTTGACGTAGGCGCGCGTGCGCCCCTCGGCGCTCACCCGGCGCGCGAGCACGACCTCCTCGGCGTCCGCCGGCAGGCGTTCGCCCAGCTCGCCCCGCAACGCCTCGGGCAGCTCGAACACCCCCTCGACGTAGGCCTCGGCCGCCCCGGGGCGCACGATGCCCGGGCGGGCCTTGCCGCCCAGCAGCAGGTCCAGCGCGTGCGCGAGCACGGTCTTGCCCGCGCCCGTCTCGCCGGTCAGGACGTTCAGCCCGGGCGCGAGGCGCAGCGTGGCCTGTTCGATGAGGAGGAGGTTTTCGACGCGCAGCTCATTGAGCATGTGCACGGTGTATCAGCGGCGACAGACGGATTCGCGTCGAACGCCTGTTCCCGTCACGAAGTCGTGACAGAGTCGTCGCAGAGACGACTAGACCAGGTGGCCGAACTTCTCGCGCAGGCGCTGGTAGAAGCTCGATCCCGGCAGCTGGGCCAGCAGCGCCGCGCCGGGCACGAACGAGCAGTCCAGCGAGTCGCCCGGCGCCAGCTCGCCCACGCGCCGCCCGTCGACGGCCACGTCGACCGACTCGCGCTGGGAGCGGTTGAACAGCGACAGCGTGTCCTCCGGCGCGACGACCAGCGGCCGCGCGGTCAGCGAGTGCGGGGCGATGAACGTCGCCACGAAGCCCTGCACGCCCCAGGCCAGGACCGGCCCGCCGTTGGCCAGGTTGTAACCGGTGGAGCCCGCCGGCGTGGCCACGACCAGGCCGTCGCAGCGCACGCGACCGAGCTCCTCGCCGCCCAGCACGTAGGACAGCACCGCGACGCGGCCGTCCTGGCGGCGGATCAGCGAGACGTCGTTGACCCCCGCCTGGCGCAGCCCGGGCGCCGCGATCGCCACGGCCGGCAGCGCCATCAGGTCGAACTGGCCGGTGAAGGCCCGGCGGAAGCCCTCCTCGCAGTCCGTGCGGTCGATCGTGGCCAGGAAGCCGACCTGGCCGAAGTTCACCGCGAAGACGGGGATGCCGCTGCCCGAGAAGCGCCGCAACCCGGTGAGGATCGTGCCGTCGCCGCCCAGCGTGATCGCGATCTCCGCCTGCGTGTCGCGCGACGGGTCGTCGTCGCCGTGGTGCAGCGTCACGCCGAAGTCGTCGGCGACCTTGCGCAGCACCTCGGCCGCCTCGGCCGTCTCCTCCGTGCGTCCGTGCGTGAGCACGACGGCGACCCGCTCCGGCATCAGAGCTCCACCTTCGCCACGTCGCCCGCCAGATCCTCCAGGGCGCCCACGCGACCGCCCTCGGCCAGCCACAGGAACGTCTCCAGGTTGCCCTTCGGTCCGGGCAGGCCGCTGGGCGCGAAGCCGAGCACGCTGGCCCCCAGCGCGACCGCCGCCTCGCCCACCGACACGACCGCCTCGCGCCGCAGCGCCACGTCGCGCACGACGCCCCCGCTCCCCACCCGGCCCCGGCCGACCTCGAACTGCGGCTTGACCATCACCAGCGCGTCGAAGGACGGCGCCAGGCAGGTCAGCACCGCGGGCAGGACCTTGGTCAGCGAGATGAACGACACGTCGGCGACGAGCAGGTCCGGCGCGTACTCGAGCTGGCCGGGCTCCAGCGCCCGCGCGTTGACGCGCTCCAGCACCGTCACGCGGGGATCCTGGCGCAGCGACCAGGCCAGCTCGCCGTAGGCCACGTCGAGCGCCAGCACGTGGACCGCGCCGCGCTGCAGCAGGCAGTCGGTGAAGCCGCCGGTGGACGCGCCCACGTCGATCGCGTGACGGCCGGCGACGTCGAGGCCGAGCGTGTCGAGCGCGTTGGACAGCTTCACGCCGCCCCGCGAGACGAACCGCGGCCGCTGGGCGACGTCGACGACGATCGCGTCGTCGACCATCTGGCCCGGCTTGGCCGCGCGGCGGCGCTCGTCGCCGAGCATCACCTCGCCGGCCAGCACGGACGCGGCCGCCCGGGTGCGTGACTCGAACAGGCCGCGATCGGCGAGCAGGGCGTCCAGGCGGACCTTCGGCATCGGGCGGAACGCTAGTGGGTCACGGGTGACCTCACTCACAGTCGGGCCGGCCAGGACGCGGGACACTCGCCAGACCATGACCGCCTTCCGCCTCGTGCCCCTCCACCTCCACGGCGCGCTCGAGCTGCTCGTGGGCTTCGCGCTGATGGCCGCCCCGTTCGTGCTGGGCCTGAGCAGCGCCGCGATCGTCGCCGGGATGATCGTCGGCGCGATCGTCGCTGGACTCGCGCTGCGCGCCGCCATCGGCGACGACCTCGACATCTCGGCCCACTACGCCTACGACGTCGCGCTCGTGTTCTCCCTGCTCATCGGGGCCATCGCGCTGATGGCCGGCGGCGACCCCGTCGCCGCCCTCGTGTTCGCCGTGGCCGCGCTGATCGCCCTCGCCCTCAACATGACGACGAGGTACAGCGCGAAACACTGAGGATCTGATCGGGTTCTGCCGATCAAGGAGGCATGGCGGGTCCTCCGGTCATCGTCGCGCGCCAGCCGATCTGCGATCGCGACCGCACCGTTCATGGGTACGAGCTGCTGTTCCGGGCCCACGATCGCGAGCGTGCGCTCGTCGTCGATGACGAGCAGGCCACCGCGCACGTCCTGATCACGTCGTTCGTCGATCTCGGCATCCGGGCCGTCGTCGGCGGCCGCTGGGCCGGGATCAACGTCACCCGCCGGATGCTCCTGGAGCTGCGTCCGCTGCCCTTCGGCCCCGACCAGCTGGTGATCGAGCTGCTCGAGGATCAGCTGATCGACGCCGAGCTGGTCGAGCGATGCGCCCAGATGGTCGCCAACGGGCACACGCTCGCGCTGGACGACTTCACCTACACGCCCGAGGCCGATCCGCTGCTGAACATCGCGCGGATCGTCAAGCTCGACTTCCGCGAGCACGGCGTCGACGGCCTGCGCGACCAGATGCGCCAGATCCGCGCGGCGGGGTTCACCGGCCTCTTCCTGGCCGAGAAGGTCGAGGACGAGGCCGAGTTCGCCGCCTGCCTGGACCTCGGCTTCGACCTGTTCCAGGGCTGGTTCTTCTGCAAGCCCGAGCTCGTCGAGGGGCGCGCGCCGAGCACCTCGGCCACCGACGCCCTGCGCGCCGCCGCCGAGCTGACCGTCGAGGACCTCAGCTTCGAGCAGCTGGAGCGGATCGTCTCCCACGATCCGGGGCTGACGATCCGCCTGCTGCGGCTGCTCAACTCCGCCGCCTTCCCGACCAACCGCCAGATCCGCACCGTCCACGAGGCACTCGTGATGCTCGGCGAGCGGACCGTGCGCCAGTGGGCGATGCTGATCATCCTGGCCGGGCTGCCCGCCTCCTGCGACGAGCTGCTGCCCACCGCGCTGATCCGCGCCCGGCTGCTGGAGCGCCTGTCGGCCGCCCGCGGCGACGAGGCCCCCGACGGCGCGTTCATCGTCGGGCTCTTCTCCGTCGTCGACGCGATGCTCGGCGTGAGCATGGACGACATCCTCGAGGAGCTCCCGCTGGCCGACGAGCACCGCGACGCGCTGCTCCACCGCGAGGGCCCCAACGGCCGCGCGCTGAACGTCATCATCGCCCACGAGCAGGGCGATGCGTGGACGCCGGACGACATCGGCGTCACGCCCGAGCGGTTCGCCGTCGCCCATCTGGAGGCGATGGACTGGGCGCGCGGGTGCGCGCCCGGGCTGGTCGCCGCCTAGCCTCGACCGAGCGCCGTCGCGACCGACGAGCCGAGGTCGGCGATCGCGGTGCGCGCGATGTCGGCGACGCCGGTCCACCGCAGGAACCCGTGGACCGTGCCGTCGTAGATCGTCAGCCGGGTGTCGACGCCGGCGGCCGTGAGCTTCTCCGCGTAGGCCTCGCCCTCGCCCCGCAGGATGTCGTGGCTGGCCAGCAGCAGGACGGCGGGCGGGAGATCGGAGAGATCGTCGGTGGCCCGCAGCGGAGAGACGTCGGGATCGTCGAGGTCGCCGGGCGCGTACAGGTCGCGGTACCAGCGCATCCCGGCGTTGCTGAGCCCGTAGCGACCGTCGCCGAACGCGACGTGCGTGTCGCTCTCCATCCGCCCGTCGAGGACGGGATAGACGAGGCCCTGGAGGGCGATGTCCGCCCGATGATGGCGGGCCAGGACCGCGGCCAGCGTGGCGCCGGCGCTGTCGCCGGCCACCGCGATCGGACCGCCGAACGTGTCGCGCACGTACGCGAAGGCGGCCTCGGCGTCCTCGATCGCCGCCGGGAACGGGTGCTCGGGCGCGAGGCGGTAGTCGACGGCGACGACCCGCGCACCCGAGGCGTTGGCCAGCAGGCGCGTGACGCGGTCGTGGCTGTCGATCGAGCCGACGACCCAGCCGCCGCCGTGCAGGAACAGCACGGTCCCGACCGCGTCCGCGGGCGTGTAGACGCGCATCCGGGGCGGACCGGCGACGTCCTCGACCCGTGCGACGGAGGCCGGCGTCCCGGCCAGGTCGGCCGTGCTCGCCTCGTAGGCGGCGCGCGCGGCGACGGGATCGTCGATCGCCGCAGCGGCGAGCTGGCGGGCCAGCTGTGCCGCGACCTGCGGATCGAGCTCGCTCACCGGCCGGCGAGGGCCGTGCGCGGGTCGCGCAGCGCGGACTCGATCCGCTCGGCGATGCGCTCGCCGGTGAAGCCGACCTCGGCGTGCAGCAGCGCCGGCTTGCCGTGCGTGACGTAGCGGTCGGGCAGGCCCACGCGCAGGATGCGGGGCACGGTCAGCCCGGCGTCGTTGAGCGTCTCCCACACGCCGGAGCCGAAGCCGCCGGTCAGGACGCCCTCCTCGACGGTGACCAGCAGGTCGTGCTCGGCGGCCAGCTGGGCCAGCAGCGCGCGGTCCATCGGCTTGGCGAAGCGCGCGTCGGCGACCGTCGCGTCGATGCCGTTCTCGGCCAGCAGGTCCGCGGCCTCCAGCGCCTTGGCCACCCCGGCGCCGTAGCCGACGATCGCCACGCGCTCGCCCTCGCGCAGGATCTCGCCGGTGCCGATCTCGATCCGCTGCGGGGTCGTGGGCAGCTCGACGCCGACGCCTTCGCCGCGCGGGTAGCGCAGGGCGACCGGGCCGTCGTCGTAGGTCAGCGCGGTGTGCAGCAGGTGCACGAGCTGCGCCTCGTCGCGGGGCGCCATCAGCACCATGTTGGGCAGCGGGCGCAGGTAGGCGATGTCGAAGACGCCGTGGTGCGTCGGGCCGTCGTCCCCGACCAGGCCGGCGCGGTCCAGCGCGAAGACGACGTTGAGGTTCTGCAGGGCGACGTCGTGGACGATCTGGTCGTAGCCGCGCTGCAGGAAGGTCGAGTAGATCGCGCACACCGGCTTGGCGCCCTCGAGCGCGAGGCCGGAGGCGAACAGGACCGCCTGCTGCTCGGCGATGCCGACGTCGAAGTAGTGCTCGGGGAGCGCCTTCTGGAGGATGTTCAGGCCGGTCCCGGAGTTCATCGCGGCGGTGATGCCGACGATGCGCGGGTCGCGCTCGACCTCGGCGACGAGGGCGTTGCCGAAGACCGTCGTGTACTGCGGCGGGGCGGGCTTGGCCGTCGTCTTGGGCTTGATGGCGACCGCGGGGGCGCCGTTCTCGATCGAGTTCGGCTTGGCGGCATGCCACTGCTCCATGCCCTCCAGGCCGCCCAGCTCGGCGGGCTCGAAGCCCTTGCCCTTGACCGTGGCCACGTGCACGACGACCGGGCGCTGCGCGTCGAGCGCCTCGGTCAGCGCCTCGCGCACGGCGTGGACGTCGTGGCCGTCGATCACGCCCATGTAGGCCCAGTCGAGCTCTTCCCAGAACAGCCCGGGCGCCCAGAACGCCTTGATCGACTCCTTCAGCTGCGGCCCCATGCGCTCGAAGGCGGCGCCGATGCCGGCGGGGAGCTTGGTCAGGCGCTCCTCGACCCCTTCGCGGGTGCGGTACAGCTTCGGGTTCATCCGCACGCGGTTGAAGTAGCGGTTGAGCGCGCCGACGTTGGGCGCGATCGACATGCCGTTGTCGTTGAGCACCACGACCATCGGGGTGCCCAGGCCGCCGGCCTGGTGGATCGCCTCGAAGGCGACGCCGCCGGTCATGGCGCCGTCGCCGATCACCGCGACGACCCGGCCCTGCTTGGCCAGCGGCTCGCCGCGCAGGCGCATCGCCTCCTTGAGGCCGACCGCGTAGCCGATCGAGGTCGACGCGTGGCCGGCGCCCATGATGTCGTGCTCGGACTCGTGGATCGCGCAGAAGGGCGCGAGGCCCTCGTACTGGCGGATCGTGGCCAGCTGGTCGCGGCGGCCGGTGAGGATCTTGTGCGGGTAGGCCTGGTGGCCGACGTCCCACAGGATCTTGTCCTTGGGCGAGTCGAGCACCGAGTGCAGCGCGACCGCGAGCTCGCAGGCGCCGAGGTTGGCGCCGAAGTGGCCGCCGATCTCGCCGACCGTGTCGATGATGTGCTCGCGCACCTCCTGGGCGACCTGCTGGAGCTCCTCGTCGCTGAGGCCGTGGAGGTCCTGGGGCTGGTCGATGGAGTCGAGGATGCGGGTCACGAGGTGCGGGTGAAGATGAAGTCGGTGATCTGCTCGAGCTCAGGGGCTCCGCCGGGCGCTGCTGCAGCCAGCGCGTCGCGTGCGGTCGCGTGTGAGCGTTGAGCCATGGTACGAGCTTCGGTGAGGCCGAACTCGCTGACGTAGGTGCGCTTGCCCTGGCGTTCGTCGGATCCCTGGGGCTTGCCGAGGGCGTCGTCGGTGCCCGTCACGTCGAGGATGTCGTCCACGATCTGGAAGAGAACGCCAAGCTCGGCGGTGAACGGGGCCCACCGGTTGACGTCGCGCCCGTCGAGCAGCAGCACGCACTCGATCGACGCGCCGATGAGGCGGCCGGTCTTCAGCGCGTGCAACGTGCGCAGGTCGACATCCTGGGAGGCCACATCAAGCCATTGCCCCCCAACCATGCCGTTCACGCCTGTGGCGGTGGCCAGATGCGCCAATGCCTGCAGGACATGGGCGGGTTCGCCGGCCTGGTGGGTGAGCACGTGGCGGAACGCTTCGGCGTACAGCGCGTCGCCGGCCAGGATCGCCACGTCCTCCCCGTGCGCCTTGTGCAGCGTGGGCCGGCCGCGGCGCAGATCGTCGTCGTCCATCGCCGGGAGGTCGTCGTGGATCAGCGAGTAGGTGTGGATCAGCTCGATCGCGGCGGCGATCGGGAGGACGTGCGCGGTGGTCTGGTCCAGGGCGCGCGCGGTGGCCAGCGCCAGGACGGGACGGATGCGCTTGCCGCCGGCCAGGAGGCTGTAGCGCATGGCGTCCTCGAGGCCCTGGGTGGGCGTGGCGTCGACGAACCGCAGGGCGTCGAGGTAGGCCTCGACCTCTTGGCGCAGGTCGTCGGGGTACTGAGCGTCTGGCGCGCTCAGAGCAGCGCGTCCTGGCCGGGCGGCACCTCGGAGGCGGCCGCACGGGACTGACGCTCCAGCTCGGCGCTGGCCTCGGAGGCCAGCGCGGCGCAGTCCTCCACGAGGGTCGCGGCGGCGTCGGTCGACAGCTCCCCGGAGCGCAGCTGCTCGGCCGCGCGCTCGAGGCGATGGATGAGGTTGTCGAGCTCGGTCATCGCGCGGAATCCTCGCGCATCTCCCGGAGGGCAGCGCCGAGGATGCCGTTGACGAACTTCGGCGACTGCGCGCCGGCGTAGGTCTTCGCGGTCTCGACGGCCTCCTCGATCGCGCCCTCGGGCGGGATCGGGCTGTCGCCCGGGATCGCGTCGGGATGGAGCATCTCGGTCAGCGCCACCCGCATGATCGCCTTCTCCAGCGGGGCGATCCGCTCCACCGTCCAGCCCTTGGCCAGCCGCGCGATGATCGCGTCCGTGTCGGGCGTGTAGTCCTCGGCGGCGTGGGCGAGCGACCGGGTGAACAGGGCGGCGTCGCCGTCGAGCGTGTCGGACAGCGGCCGGCCGGTGACGTCGTGCTGGTAGAGCGCGAAGACGGCGGCGCGGCGCTGTTCGGAGCGTCTGGCCACGGGTGGACTAGGCGCGCGACATGTAGTCGCCGGAGGCGGTCTGGACCTTCACGCGGTCGCCGACGTTGACGAACAGCGGCACGTTGATCGTGGCCCCGGTCTCCAGCGTCGCGGGCTTGTTGCCGCCACCGGACGCGGTGTCGCCGCGCAGGCCCGGCTCGGTCTCGGTGACCTCGAGCTCGACGCTGGAGGGCAGCTGCAGATCGGACGGGTTGCCGTCGATGAACAGCACGTCGACCTCGTCGTTGGGCCGCGTCCAGCGCAGCGCATCGGCCACGGTGCCCTGCGGGACGGCCATCTGCTCGTAGGACTCGGTGTCCATGAAGTGCGCGTCGGTCCCGTCGGCGTACAGGAACTGCATCTTGCGGGCCTCGGTGCGCACCGAGCGGAACTTCTCCCCGGCCCGGAACGTGCGGTCGATGACGTTGCCGTCGGAGGAGCGGCGCAGCTTCGTGCGCACGAACGCCCCGCCCTTGCCCGGCTTGACGTGCTGGAACTCGAGGATCTTGAAGACGGTCCCCTCCACGTCGATGTGGTTGCCGTTCTTGAACTGGTTGGTGGAGATCATGAGCGTTGTTGAGTCTAGGACGACCTGCACGCGCGCGAGCGTCTGCCGCGGTCGCGTGACCGCCTGCTCCCATGTGACGCGGACGACTTGCTCGCCGTGGCGTTCGAGGAGCCGCTGCCGTTGCGCGTCCTCGTGGCGGGCCAGCGGCGTGTCGTGCCAGGGGCCGCCGTCGGCCTCGACGACGACGCGTCTGTCCGGCCAGCGGAAGTCGGGGATGACGGTGCGGCCGTCGAGGGTGAGCGGCGTGTTGACGTCGGGGTGCTCCAAGCCGGCGGCCAGGATCAGGTCGAGCACGACGTCCTCGAGGACCGTGCGCGTGGGTGCGGGTCCGATGGCCAGGAGCTTGCGCAGCGCTCTGGCGCCCTTGCGTCGTCCGGCCCGTTCGAGCGCCTGCAGGACCTCGCGGATCGTGGTGCCGTGGAGTCCTTGCGCGCGGCGGAGCGCGCGCTTGAGCGTCTGCGCGTCGACGGTGCCGGCGAGGTCGACGAGCGTGCGCGCGGGGGTGGTGACGGGGATCCCGCGGACCAGGGTGACGTCGCGCGGGTCGAGCCGGGTCGTGCGATGGACCAGGAGGCCGGGCCGATCGCGAGGTGTCGTGTCGAGGACCGTGAGCTCGACGGCGCGGAAGTCCCAGTCGAGGTAGCCGAGATGCGCGGAGGCGGCGAAGTGACTGAGGTGCCCGGTCGGCGCACACGCCTTCACCGCGGCAAGAAAGCAGGCATCGAGGGTGGGGTTGGCGTGACCGACGTGGTAGACGCCGAAGTGCATCACGTGCAGATGACCGCGCCGGACGCGCGACTTCACCGCCGTCGGCGACAGCCCGATCGCGGCGATCTCCCTCGCCGACACCACGCCATTCTGGCGCGCGGCCTTCTTCGCCACCTCCCGATCGCGTTGCTTGTCAGATCGATGGTCACCACGAACATCGATCCGACAAGCAACGGTCGGGGGGCGCGTGGGCGGCGGGTCGGGCGCGCTCATCGCGAGCGGGCGATGTCGAGCCGGCGGGCGCGCTCGATCGCGTCCCAGCAGAGCAGGACGTCGTCCGGATCGGGCTCGCCGCGCTCCCACCAGGGTGCGAGGACCTGCTCGAGCGTTCGGGCGAGCGAGCACTGCAGGCCGTAGCGGCCGTCCTCGCGGTAGCCCCAGGCGCGCAGCTCGGCGTCGATGTACAGGTAACGCCGGGTCGCGCTGTGCTTGAACGCCTCCACGCGCGTGCCGTCGGCCAGCGTCACCGGGAACATCCACATGAACCAGCCCACCAGCTCGGGCGACATCAGGGCGATCAGGGGCTCCCAGTCGGGCTCGTCGGCGCCGTCGATCTCGCCGGTCTGAATGCGTCGTGTGGCCATGGCGCAACCGTCCCGACGATCGTGTGACGGAACAAGACGCGTGTGCGACAAGACTGCGGCAGAACCGCTGCGAAACTGCCGCACGAGGGCGATCCCGACCCATCTAGTATCACCATTACCCGCCGTGATAGGTTGACCGGGATGTCGGACGACACGTCGAGCGCCATCGCCGCACATCCCGAAGCCGAGGGACGATGCCCGCGCTGGGACTTCGACCCGCTGGTGCCCGACCACGTCCGCGATCCGTGGCCCTTGCTCGCCGGAGCGCGCGCGGAGCAGCCCGTCTTCTACATGCCGAACCTCGACATGTGGTGCGTGACGAGATACGCCGACGTCCGCGCGGCGCTGCACGACGCGACGACGTTCTCCAACGCGAGCGCGATCCAGCTGGCCAATCCCGTGCCGGATGAGGTCACCGTCCCACCGGGCTGCGTGTTCCCCGAACTGCGCAGCATCGGCAACATCGACGCCCCGAACCACACGCGGCAGCGCAAGCTCATCCAGCCGGCGTTCACCCCCAAGCGGGTCAACCGCTGGCGGGACGAGATCACCACGATCGCCGACGATCTCATCGACGGGTTCGCCGGCGACGGCCGGATCGACCTGGTGACCGCCTACGCCAACCCGATTCCCATCCGCGTGATCGCGGCGATCCTCGGCTTCCCGCCCGAGGCCGCGGCGAAGTTCCGCTTCTGGACCGACAGCTTCTTCGAGCTCCTGGGCATCCCCGGCATGGAGCACGAGCGTGCGGTCCGGCTGTGGAACGGCCTGGTCGAGTCGGACGAGTACGTCCGCACGCTGATCGACGAGCGACGCCGCGAGCCCGCGGACGACCTCATCTCCGACCTCGTGACCTCGGTCGCCGACGACGGGACGCCGGCGCTGACCGACGACGAGATCACGGCCAACGTCCACGCGTTCGTCGTCGCCGGCACCGACACGACGGCCATCCTGATCACGCAGGTCGTCCGCCTGCTCCTGCAGGACCGGTCACGTTGGGAGGAAGTGGTGGCCGATCGGAGCCTGATCGACAACGCCATCGAGGAGACGCTCCGGTTCCGCGGACCGCTGCGGGGAAACATGCGCGTCGTGACCAGGGACACCGAGCTGGGCGGCGTCCCGATCCCGAAGGGTGCGAAGCTCTACTGGATGCCGTCCTCGGCTGACCTGGACGAACAGCACTACGCCCATCCCGAGCGGTTCGACCTCCACCGCCCGGCCGCCTCGGACCATCTGGCGTTCGGGGTCGGGACGCACTTCTGCATCGGCGCTCCGCTGGCCCGCCTCGAGGGGCGCATCGCGCTCGAACGACTCATCGACCGGCTCCCCGACCTGCGGCTCCCGGACCAGACGATCGAGTACGAAGCGAACATCATCACCCCCGCCCCCACGGCGTTGACGGTCGATTGGAACCCCCAGCGAGCCAGCACGCGATGACGAGCAGCCAGGATCTGACCACGACGATCGCCCGGGTGCGCGAGGAGGTCGTCGGCCGCAGCGCCGAGCTCGAGCTGATCCTGGTCGCCGTGGCCACGGGCCGCGACCTCCTGCTCGAAGGCCCGCCGGGCACGAGCAAGACCACGCTGCTGCGCGCGATCACCCGCGCGTGGGGCATTCCGCTCGTCTTCGTGGAGGGCAACGCCGAGCTCACGCCCGGCCGGCTGCTGGGCCATCACGACCCCGCGCGCGTGCTGCAAGAGGGCTTCAGCGCGGACACGTTTGTCGACGGCCCCCTGGTGCAGGCGATGCGCACCGGCGGCTTCCTGCACTTCGAGGAGTTCAACCGCGCCCCCGAGGACACGCTGAACGCGCTGCTCACCGCGATCGCCGACCGCGAGATCACGCTGCCACGGGTCGGGACCGTTCACGCGCTGCCCACGTTCCGCGTCGTCGGCTCGATGAACCCGTTCGACAACGTCGGAACGACGCGGCTGTCGACGAGCATCAAGGACCGACTCGCGCGGCTGACGATCGGCTACCAGGACGAAGCGGCCGAGCGGGACGTCGTCTCGCTGCGCACCGACGCGCCGGACACCGAGCAGCAGCGGGCGATCATCGCCGACGCCGTCGCCGTGACGCGCATGACGCGCACCCACGAGCACGTCCGCCAGGGCAGCAGCGTCCGTGGAGCGATTGACCTCGCGCTGATGCTCGCGCAGCTGTGCCGTGTGCGCGGCATCACCTCGCGCGCGGACGAGGGATACGCGGAAGCCGCCTTCGACGTGATGGTCGTCGCGCTCTCCGGCCGCCTGCTGCTGGACGAGGCGAGCGGGACGACGCCGGAGCTCGTGCTGCGCGACATCTGGGAGCGGTACTTCGTCCTGAAGCCCGCCGCCGCCGAGCCAGGTTGAAGGTCACTGGACCACGACGATCCGGACGCGCTGCGACGCCGGCGCGACCGTGACCATGCGGCAGCGCCGCGGCGCAACCGGCCGCGCCCCAAGACGCTGACCGAGCCCCCGGACCTGCGCTCGGGCGCCGGCGGCACCGGGCTGGCCAGCGGCGCGCGCGGACGGCCGGCGCGCGATCCCGGGCCGACCGTCTTCACCGATGACGGAGCCTCGGTGGACAACGGCGAGGACGCTGAGGCCGTCGAGGATCGAGCCATGCTGCACCGGATCGCCACCGGGATCGCCGCCCGCCTGATCATCCAGCCGCCGCCGCGGATCCACCGCCGGCGCGGGATCGGCGAGGTCGAGAGCGTGCCCTACCGCGGCGGTGCCGACGAGCTCGACCTCGACCACACGCTCGACGTGCTCAGCGAACGCCGTCCGCTCGCCGCGGAGGACATCATCGTCCGCGAGCGCCGTCAGCGGCGCCAGGCGGTCGTGTTGTGCGTCGACGTGTCGGGCTCGATGCGCGGTGAGCGCGTTCGCACCGCCGCCGCCGCCGTCGGCGCGCTGACCGCGAGCCTGCGCCAGGAGGACCTCGCCGTCATCGCGTTCTGGTCGGACGCCGCGATGGTCCTGCGCTTCGGCGAGCACGCCAGCCATGAGCGCGTGATCGACGAGCTCGTCGCCATCCAGCCCGCCGGCCTGACCAACGTGACCTTCCCGCTCGAGCTGGCGGCGCAGGAGCTCGGCCGGGTCAGCGGCCGCCCGGGACGGGTGCTCTTGCTGTCGGACTGCGTGCACAACGCCGGCCCGGACCCTCGCGGCGTCGTGGGTCAGCTGCCGCGCCTCGACGTGCTCTTCGACGACAGCGCCGAGCAGGACGGCGAGCTCGCGCGCGACCTCGCCCACGCGGGCCGGGGCCACGTCTGCCCGGTGCGAGACCACCACGATGTGCCCGCGGCGCTGAACCGGATCTTCGCCACCTGACGGAGCGTCTTGTGCGAGGGTCAGCCCAGGTCGAGCGCGTCGATCGGGCGCACAGGGTCGCGGCCGTCCCAGCCCTCCGCAGCGCGCTGGACGGCGCCGAAGAACGTCCGGACGCCGGGCGTCCCCAGGTAGAACTCAAGGCGGCAGCCCACGGTGGCGCGCCCATCGTGGAACCGGAACTCCTGGCCCTGGATCGAGCCGATCAGCTCGTTGGGACAGCCGAGCGCCACCAGTCGGGCGGACTCGGCGTCCAGGTCGTCCACCAGCCGCGCGAAGTGGTGCAGGCCGGTCGACCCGATCGCCAAGGCGTCGGCGAGCGGCTGCGGCGAGGCCGAGTACTGCTCCATGAGCTCGATCTGCACGCGCCCGCACTGGCCGACGCTCGTGCAGTGGCTCCACTCCGCGCGCGCACCACCGTGGTAGGCGTAGTCGAGCACGATCGGCTCGTCCCCGAGGCGGAAGAACGGGCCCGCGCCGAACGTGTCGGCCCAGGCTTGTGCGGCCGTCGGGATGTCGGCCACGACGAACGCAATCTGCACGACCGGGCTGCCGTCGGCGGGCATCCCAAGCAGGGCCTGGGTGACGGCGCGGGCGTTGACGTCCACGGCGCTGGCCCTAGCGGGTCGCGAGCGCGGCGACCGCGGTGGCGCCCGCGACGTAGGCCATCGTCATGCCCGGGCCGAGCGTGCTCCCCGCGCCCGCGTAGCCGTACGCGATCGGGTGGGCCGAGTTGTTGCCCACCGCGAAGAGCCCGGGCAGCACGTCGCCGAACGGATCGAGCGCGCGGCCCGTCGCGTCGGTGCGGATGCCGCCCTTCGTGCCGATCGCGCCGGCGCGAACCTCGATCGCCACGTACGGCGGCTGCGTCAGCGGCGCGAGGTTCGGGTGCGGCGCATCGTCGTCGCCCAGGTAGTGCTCGTAGGCGGACTCCCCCCGGTGGAACTCGGGGTCGCGCCCCTCGCTCGCGGGACCGTTCCAGCGTTCGACGGTCGCCTCGAGGCCGTCGGGGTCGACGTCGAGCTTCGCCGCGAGCTCGCGCAGCGTCGGCGCGGACGTGATCGCCGGCGGCAGGGTCGCCGGGTCGTCGTGGCCGAGGATCCCGTACTTCGTCAGGAAGCGGCCGTCGCCGACGAGGTAGCAGGGCAGGTTGGCGTACCCGTACTCGACCTGGTCCCAGGCCGCGAAGACCTTGCCGATGCCGTAGTAGCTCTTGGACTCGTTGATGAACCGTCGGCCGCGGCGGTTGACGATGATCGTGCCCGGCAGGCAGCGCTCGATGGTGAACAGCTGACCGACCGGCGCGCCGTCGGCCTCGATTCCGGGCAGGTCGGCCATGACGCCCCACCAGGCCTCGTTCATGTTCGCCAGATCGGCGCCCACGGCCATGCCCATGCGCAGGCCGTCGCCCACGTTGCTGGGGATCCCGCAGCGGGTCTGGATCGGCCCCGAGAGGAAGCGGCCGACCATCTCGTCGTTCCACTCGAAGCCACCGGCGGCGAGCACGACCGCGCGCGCCGCGATGTCCTGGCCGCCGGCGCGCACGCCGACGATCCGCCCGTCCTCGACGAGCAGGCGCTCACCGGGGCAGTCGACCGCGAACGTCGCGCCCCTGTTCGCGAGCGCGCCGATCAGCGGCGCGACGAGCGCCATCCCGCGGGCGAAGATGCCGTCGCGCTTGCGCTGGGCGAGCTCCTCGACCGGCATGTTGCGCAGCGTCTTCCACTCCTCGAAGTACTCGCACTGGCGAAACGGCGGCCGCGGGTCGTCGCGGATGTGCTGGACGAGGTCGCCGAGCGGCGTGCTGTCGAAGAGCCGCGGCTCGACCGAGCGACCGCCCGCGCAGCCGCCGTCCATCTCGGCCTCGTAGTCCGGGAAGGCGTTGATGACGTCGAAGACGAGGCCGTTGTCCTCGAGGAAGCGCAGCAGCGGCTGCACGTTGGCGATGTGCTGGTCGAGCAGCGCCGGGTTCGCCCGGCCGAACGTGATCCGGTCGAGGTAGCGGCGGGCGGCCACGCGGTCGGACTCCGGCTCCATCGCGTTCGGCAGGCCGCTGCCGGGCAGCCACAGCATCCCGCCGGAGAGCGCGCTCGTGCCGCCGAGGTAGGACGACTTCTCCAGGACCGCGACGCGCGCGCCCGCGTCTGCGGCGCGCAGCGCCGCGGTGAGGCCGCTGGCGCCCGAGCCGACGACGACGACGTCGAGGGTCCCGTCCAGGTCTCCGTTGATCAGCTTCACGGCTGCTCGTGTCTCCAGGTGGGGGTCCGCTTCTCGACGAACGCGGTCAGGCCCTCGCGGGCGTCGTCTGACCCGAACGCCACGCCGAACGCGCGCCGCTCGCTGACGATCCCGGCCTGCAGGCCGGTCTCGAAGGCCTGATCGACCGACTCCTTGGCCAGCCGTTGCGCGATCGGCGGACGGCTGGCGATGACCGTCGCGACCTCGTGGGCGAGCTCGCGCCATCCGTCGACGGGCGCGACACGCGAGACGAGCCCGACCCGCTCGGCCTCCTGCGCGGAGAGCAGCCGGCCCGTCAGGATCATGTCCATCGCCGTGGCCTTGCCGACGGCCCGGGGCAGCATCTGCGTGCCCCCCGCTCCGGGGATGAGGCCAAGCTGCGTCTCGGGGACGCCGAAGCGCGAGCGCTCGGAGGCGATCACCACGTCGGCCATCATCGCCAGCTCACAGCCGCCCCCGAGACAGAGCCCGGAGACGGCCGCGACGACGGGCGTCGCGATGCGGCGCAGGCGAGCCCAGAGGCGGGCGCGCTCGCCGTCGTAGATCTCCGTCGGTGCGAGCGTGACCAGCACGCGGATGTCGGCGCCGGACGCGAAGACCTTGTCGCTGCCGGCGATGACGATGCAGCGGATCGCGTCGTCGGCGTCCAGCTCGCCGGCGCGCGCGACCAGGTCGCCGAGGACCTCATCGCTGAGCGCGTTGCGCTGCTCGGGGCGGTCGATGACGATCGTTCCGACGCCGTCGGCGATGCTGACCGTGATCGCGGCCTCGCTCATCGGACGACCTGCTCGAGCGTCTGCGCCTCGACCCCGGGCAGCGGCGCCATCAGGCGGGTCGTGACGTCGCGGCGGGCGATCCGCCAGTCGCCGGCGCGGCGGGTGACGGCGTCGCGGTAGCCGGCCGCGACGACGTGGACGAGACCGCTCTCCAGGACGGTGAGCGCGGTCACCGAGCTGACGACGACGCCGGCATCGGGGTCGTCGGGCGAGAGGGTGACGTCGATGTTGCCGACGACGTGATGCATCGTCGCCCAGGCGCCCCACAGCACGTCCTCGGCGGCCGTGCGGATCCGCTCGATCCCGACGAACGGGGCGAACGGCGGCCCGAGGTTCCAGATGCTGTCGTCCCACCAGCCGGCCGCGAACAGCGCCCGGTCGCCGGTGTCCATGCACAGCGTCGAGTCCGCCACGAGCCGCTGCAGCGCGAGCGTGCTCTCGACGCGCTCCAACCGCTCCAGGACGGCGGCGAGCGCGTCCGCGTCGCTCATGTCGCCGACGAGAGGTCGCGCAGGAACGTCGCGCCCGTCGCGCCGTCGATCGCGCGGTGGTCGCACGTGAGCGTCATGTCGATCGTGCGGCGCTCCGCGGGCACGCCGTCGGCGAGCACGAGCTGGGTGCGGGCGCTGCCGACGGCCAGGATCGCGACCTGCGGCAGGTTCAGGATCGCGTCGAACCGCGCGATGCCGAACATCCCCAGGTTGGAGATGGAGAACGTCCCGCCCTGCATGTCCGCGGCGGAGAGCTGGCCCTCGCGAGCGCGGCCGACCAGCTCGCGGCGCCCCTCGGCGATCTCCTGCAGCGACCGCGTCTGCACGTCGCGCAGCACGGGCACGAGCAGACCCCGCTCCGTGGCCACGGCGATGCCGATGTGGACCGCGTCGAAGCGCAGCGCCCGCACGCCCTCAGGGTCGTAGTGCGCGTTGACGGCGGGGTTGGCCAGGAGCGCCTGGGCGCTGCGCCGCAGCAGCACGTCGGTGAGCGTGACGCCGGCGAGGCCGGCGCGCTCGGCCTCCATCGAGTCGGCGTCGAGCTCGGCGGTGAGGTGGAAGACCGGGGCCTTCCACGACTCCTCCATGCGCCGCGCGATCGTGCGGCCGGTCATGCTGAGCTTTACCACGGTCGGCTCGGCGGCCGTCACGTCGCTCATGCCACGACCGCCGGGCGGATGTTCTTGTTGCCGCGCAGCACGTTGTCCGGGTCCCACTCGTTCTTCAGCGCGACCAGCCGGTCGTACTTGTCCGGGCCGTAGGCCGAGCGCAGCCAGTCGCCGGCCTCGGCACCGTCGTCGACCATCAGGTTGATGTAGGCGCCCTTGCTCGCGTACGGGAGCAGCCGGTCGTACACCTCGCGGGTCCAGGCGATGAAGGCCGGGTCGTCGGAGGGGTTGTCCCACAGCACGGCGACGTCCCACCAGTACGCGCACTCCGCGCGCGGGAACGCCATCGCGTCGTCGGCCACACGATCGACCGCGCCGCCCATCGGCATCGCGGAGATCAGCGGGTAGGCGACCGAGCCCTGCGCCGGGAACGGCGCGCTGGCGAAGCAGGCGACCATCTCCTCGACGAGGCCGTCCTCGATCGAGGTCACGTAGCCAGACTTCTCGTAGAAGCGCTTCTGCTCCGGCCAGTTCTGCTCGAGCGCCTGCTGGACCTCGACGTACGGGGTCGGCGCGACGAGGTCGAGCAGCGGCTCGCCCCACTCACGCAGGGGCGCGAGCTCTCGCTGGGCGGTGTCGCCGTCGTCGGCGTGGACGACCATGTAGCCGATGACGAGCTTCCCGCCGTGCTCGGGACCCAGCTCGTCGGGGCCGCGCATCACGAGCAGCATCGAGCCGACCGCCTCCGGCGCCGTGTCCATGTAGTCGCGCCAGTGGCGGATGACGTCGGCGGCGTGCTCGGCCCCGTACATGACCATCCCGGCCGTGACGATCGGGCCGACGGGCCGCAGGACGAACTCGAACGACGTGACGATGGCGAAGTTCGGGCCGGCGCCGAGCATGCCCCAGAACAGCTCCGGGCGACTCTCGCGGTCGATCCGGATGACCTCGCCGTGCGCGGTCACCGCGGTCATGGCGGTGAGGCTGTCGACGGTCACCCCGCCGCTGCGCATGAGCCAGCCGATGCCGCCTCCGAGCGTGAGGCCGGCGACGCCCGTGTCGGACACGGTGCCGCCCGTCACGGCCAGACCGTGGAGCTGCGCCTCGCGATCGACGATGCGCCACTTGGCGCCGGCCTGGACGACGGCCGTCCGGGCCTGGGGATCGACGAGGACGCCGTCCATCGGGCCCACGTCGATGACGAACGTGTCGTCGAGGATGCTCTTGCCGCCGGCGTCGTGACCGCCGCCGTGCACGCTGACCGGGAGCTCATGCTCCCGCGCGAAGCGCACGGCGTCGACCACGTCGGCGACGCCCGTGCACTGCGCGATGGCCAGCGGTTGGCGGTCGAACATCGAGTTCCACAACACGCGGGCCTCGTCCCACCCGGCGTCGCCGGGCGCGACGATCGTCCCGTGGAACGTCCGGCCGAGCTCCTCGAGGGCCGCGCTCAGCTCGTCACCGCTCACGGCTCAGGCCTCCGGTGGCCGGATGATGGCCAGCATGTCGCCAACTTCGACGACGTCGCCCTCGTCGGCGGACAGCTCGATCACGGTGCCGGCCACCGGCGCGGGCATCTCGCTCTGCGCCTTGTCCATCTCCACGACGAGCATCGCTTGGCCCTCCTCGACGGTGTCGCCCACCTTCACGAGCCACTCGACCACGCCCGCTTCGGTGATCGACATGCCGAGCTTGGGCAGCCGGAACTCCACGTCCGCCATCAGGAGGCCTCCGAACCCGACACGAGGTCGGTGGTCACGTTGATGATGTCATCCACCTGCGGGATCACGACCTCCTCGAGCGCGGCCGCGTACGGCACGTGCACGTCGGGGTTGGCGATGATCCGGGGCGCGTCCGAGAGCGCCGAGAACGCCTGCTGGCAGACGCGCGCGACGATCTCCGACGCCATCGAGCAGCTCTGCCGCGCCTCGTCGACCACGACCAGCCGGTGCGTCTTCTCGACCGACGAGATGATCAGCTCGTCGTCGAGCGGGTGCAGCGTGCGCGGGTCGATCACCTCGGCCGAGATGCCGGCGGCCTCGAGCTTCTTCGCGGCGGCCTCCGCGCGGCGGACCATCGCGCCGATCGCGACGATCGTCACGTCGGTGCCCTCGCGGGCGATGCGGCCCTTGCCCAACGGGATCAGGTACTCGCCCTCCGGCACCTCACCGCGCACGGACCCGAGGGCCATCGGCAGCAGCACGAGGACCGGGTTGGGGTCGCGGATCGCCGACTTCAGCAAGCCCTTGAGGTCGGCCGGGTTGGTCGGCACGACGACCTTCACGCCACCCCCGTTGATGATCTGCGCGTACGGCGCGTCCGAGTGCTGCGCCGCGGTCGCGCCCGGCGCGCCGGTGCTGGCCAGCAGCGTCATCGGCAGGTTCACCTGCCCGCCCATCATGTAGCGGAGCTTGTTGGCGTTGTTGAGCAGCTGGTCCGCGCCGACGTACAGGAAGTTCGACATGAACATGTCGATGATCGGGATCATCCCCGTCGCCGCAGCCCCCGTGCCGGCGCCGAGGAAGCCGGCCTCGCTGATCGGCGTGTTGCGCACGCGCGAGCCGCCGAACTGGGCCAGCAGGCCCGAGGTGCGGCCGAGCATGGCCTCCTCGATGTCCTCGCCCATGATGAAGACGCGCTCGTCGCGCTCCATCTCCTCACGGATCGCCGCCGCGCAGGCGGCGGTGAACATCATGCGCTTGCCCTCGACCGTCGCTGCGGTGCCGAGGTGCTCCAGGGGGATCGCGCGGCTCATGCCATACCTGCCAGGTTCGTGTCGTCGACGTCCACCCAGATGTCGGTGAGCGCCTCCTCCGGAAGCGGGGACGGGCTTTCGCGCGCGAACTCGACCGCCGCGTCAGCCTCGTCGGAGATCTGCTGCTCGAGCGCCTCGAGCGTGCTCCGGGGCACGCCGGCCGCCTCGAGCGCCGCGCCGTGGCGGATGATCGGGTCGCGGGTGATCCAATCCTCGATCTCCGCGGGATCGCGCAGGCCGGTGAACAGGATCTCCAGGCCCTCCGCGTGCTCGCGCCAGCGGTAGGTCATCGCCTCGATGAAGGAGGGTCCGCCACCGGAGCGGGCGCGCTGCACGGCCTCACGGGCCGCGGCCTCGACGGCGAAGGCGTCATTGCCGTCCACGCAGACGGCGGGCATGCCGTAGGCCTCCGCGCGCTTGTACATCTCGAGCGTCGCGGTGACCTTCTCCATGCGGGTCATCTGGCCGTAGCCGTTGTTCTCGCAGGCGAAGACGATCGGGAGGTTCCAGGTCTTGGCGAGGTTCATCGACTCGTGGAAGGTGCCCTCGTTCGTGGCGCCCTCACCGAAGAACGCGACCGAGACCTGGTCGGTCTTGCGCATGCTCGCCGACAGTGCGGCGCCGACGGCGATCGGGATCCCGGCACCGACGATGCCGTTCGCGCCGATGATGCCGAGCGACATGTCGGCCATGTGCATCGAGCCGCCCTTGCCGCTGCAGACGCCGGTCGCCTTGCCGAACAGCTCGGCCATGCACGGGCCGAGCTCGCTGCCCTTGCCCACCACGTGGCCGTGGCCACGATGGGTGGAGGAGACGTAGTCGTCGTCACGCAGGTTGGCACACACACCTGCGGCGACGGCCTCCTGGCCGGTGTACAGGTGCGCCGGACCGGGGAGCTCCCCGGAGGCTGCGAGCGCCTGGACGCGCAGCTCGAACTGCCGGATCCGCAGCATTCGCCGGAGCAACTCAAGTCCGAGCTCCGGTGCCGCGTCTGCCTTCTCTGCCACTGAAGTACCCCTTAAACAACGTCGGTGGGAAATGCTCGGTCGCGATGGACCGCGGGCCGTCCAGGCCCCGCGGTCCATGCGCCGTCAATCAGCGCCCCCAGAGCTTCGCGTACTGCTCCTTGAGATCCGGGACGATGGTGCTCGGCGTCGAATCGACGTTCTCGCCCGTCACCAGGAAGTACGGCGGGGGCTTCAGCGCGTCGATGTCCGGCTGCAGCGAGTCGCCGTTCTTCCAGCGGATGAAGCCGTCGACCATCGTCCAGAAGACCTGGTCGATCGGGAACTCAACCGAACCGGCCTGCTGACCACTGGCCACCAACTCGCGCGGCTGGGGGCCGCCGCCGTTGCCCGAGAAGGGCACGTCGAGACCGGCCGCCTTCATCGCCGCCGGCAGACCGGCCGACAGGGCGTCCTGGGACAGCGCGACGTAGTTGACGTCGGGATGCGAGCGCAGGTACGAGACGATCGTGCCGGCCGAGGTCGTCCCGATCGCGCTGTTCGGGATGTCGATCTTGGCCTGCTTGGCACCCGGCGCGTAGGCCTCCAGCGACTCCTGGAACTGCGGGTACTGCTCCTGGATCGTCACGAACTCCGGGAGGTTGACGTAGAGCACGTTCGGCGTCCCCTCGGCGAACTTCGCCGCGAGCGCAGCCGTGTAGCTGCCCTGCACCGTCTCGTCCTCGGGGGTGACGACCTGCATCGTGATGCCGTCCGTGTCCTCGGCGGGCGCGCAGCAGTTGAACACGCCGACGCCCATGTCCGCCAGCTGCTTGAGCTCCGGCGCGTAGACCGAGCTCGGGAAGCCGGAGGCGAAGACGGCGTCCGGCTTCAGGCGGACCGCCTGGCCCCACGCGGCCTTGATGGCCTCAGGGGTCGGCTTGGAGCCCAGCGCCGTGAACTTCCAGCCGAGCGTCTCGGCCGCCGACTTGACGGAGTCCGAGATCGTCGTGCACGTGGGCAGGCCGCACGTGATGTAGACGATGCTCATGCCCTCTGGAGCCGGCTTGGACTGCGGCGTCGTCACCGGAATCTCCGCGGGCGCCGTGGACCACGCGGCGAAGTCCTTCTCGAAGAGCGGCGTGCGGTCGCCGGTCGTACCAGCGGTCGTCGTCGAGCCAGTGCTCGCGGTCGTGCTGCTCGCGCCCGTGCTGGCGCTCGTGCTCGTGCTGCTGTCGTCGCTGCTTCCGCAGGCGGCGAGCGTCGCGGATGCGACGACGGCCACCAGCATGGCGGGCACCCAACGCCGTGCGTGGGCGAACGTAGTCATGGAACGGCTCCCCTCTCCTCTGTACATGGACGGCTTTCCTCTCTCCTCGAACAGTTGGTCTTGCGGTTGGGTCAAGGCTGGTTGAGGCCGGGGGTCCCGACCGTGATGGGGACGGTTGCGCCATCGGCCGGCGTGCCGGCTGGGTCATCCGGGTCTGGCGCGTCGTCCTTGCCCCGACGCCACCACGAGCCGCGGCCGGACTTGCGCCGCTGGACACCCGCCGCAGCGAGCGACGCGATCAGGACCACGCCCGTGAACATGTTCTGCACCCACTGCGGCTGGGCGGCCAGGCCGAGGCCCGTGATGCCCGTACCGAGCAGCAGGATCGCGATCAACGTGCCCGGCGCGTTGAAGCGCCCTCCGCGCAGCTGGGTCGCGCCCAGGAAGGCGGCGGCGAACGCCGGCAGCAGGTACGGCGGGCCCGCGGACGGATCGCCGCTGCCGATGACCGAGGTCAGCACGATCCCGGCCACGCCGCCGATGAACGCCGAGGCGAAGAGCGACCCGAAGCGCAGCTTCTTGACCCGCACGCCCGCGAGCTGCGCCGCCCGTTCGTTGAAGCCCGTCGCGTAGATGCGCCGGCCGGTGGCCGTCGCCTCGAGCAGGAACCAGATGACCCCGGCGATGGCCAGCGTGTAGTACACCGGCAGGGTGATCCCGAAGAGGGTCTCCTGGCCGATGTCCAGGAAACCGCCCGACAGCTTCGGGTCCTGGATCGTCACGTCGTGGCTGACCCAGGAGATGAGCGCGAGGATCAGCGACCCGGTGGCCAGCGTGCCGATGAACGAGTCGACGCGCATGACGACGACGACGAGCGCGTTCAGCAGCCCGACCGCCAGCGCCGCCCCGAGCGTGATCAGGACGGCCAGCCAGATCGGCACGCCGTCGACGATGAGCTTGGCCACCAGCACGCCCGAGAGCGAGGCGGTGTAGGCCGTCGAAAGGTCGAAGACGCCGGCGCTCAGCGGGATCAGGAGGCTGAGCGCGATCATCGCGACGACCGCGTTGCCGTTGAGGATCTGCTTGGCCGTCGCCCAGGTCGGGAACGTGTCCGGCACCCAGATCGAGAAGACCACGATGATCGCCAGCAGCACGTAGACCGCGCCGATGTTGCTGAACGACAGCTTCTTCCGGAGCTGCGTGCTCATGGCTGGTAGGTCCCTTCCATCGCATGTACGAGTGCGGAGTGCGAGAGCTCGCCGTAGGACAGCTCCTGGCTGATGGCGCCGTCGCGGAACACCAGGACGCGGCTGCAGATGGCGATGAGCTCGTCGATGTCGGAGTCCGAGACGATCACCGACAGGCCCTGGACGGCGAGGCCGGCGATGAACTCGTAGAGCGCGACGCGCGTCCCGATGTCGACGCCGGCCGTCGGCTCACACAGCAGCAGCACCTCGGGCTCCTGCGCGAGGCACCGAGCCATGACGACCTTCTGCTGGTTGCCACCGCTCAGCGTGGTGATCAGGTCCTTTGGACTCGCCGCCTTGATCTGCACGCGCTGCGTCCAGAGCTCGACGAGCTCGTCCTCCTTGCGCCGGCTGAGGCTGAAGCGGTTGCTCAGCTGGCCCAGCATCGCCAGCGTCAGGTTCTCCTCGACGCTGAACTCGGCGACGATGCCCTCGCCGGCGCGATCACCGGGGACGAGCGGCAGACCCAGCCGCCCGGCCTCCTCGACCGGCACCCACGTGTCGGGGTCGCTGGCGATGCGGACGTCGCCGGACACGTCGGTCCCGCGCGCGCCGGCGAGCGCGTAGACCAGGTCCTCGTGACCGGAGGCCTGCAGGCCGGCCAGGCCCAGCACCTCGCCCCGGCGGAGCGTGATGTCAACGCCGCGCAGCACGCGGCCGCGGATGTTGCGCGCCTCCAGCGCCATGGGCTGGTCGGTCCCGACGGCGACGCCGACGCGCAGGCCGGGGTCGACGTCCTCGCCGACCATCAGCGACGCCAGATCGCGCGGAGTCGTCTGTGCGACATCCTGGGTGGCGACCATGCGCCCGCCGCGGATCACGCTGACCCGGTCGGCGATCTCGAAGATCTCGTCCAGGCGGTGCGAGATGTACAGGACGCTCGTCCCCGCGGAGCGGACCTCGGCGATGATCTCGAACATCCGCTTGACCTCGCGCGGGGGCAGCACGGCGGTCGGCTCGTCCATGACGAGCACACCGCGGCCACCCTCCCAGCCCTGCAGGGCGCAGGCGATCGCGACGACGACGCGTTCCACCGGCGTCGCCTCCGAGAGCGGCGCCTTGATGTCGATGTGGACGTTGAACCGCTCGAGCACCTCCTGCGTCGCGCGCGCCTGCTCCTTCCAGCGCAGGCGGCCGAGCCGGTCGCGCTGGAACCCACGGAACAGCGCGAGGTTCTCGATGGTGCTCAGCTCGAGCACGAGGCCGAGATCCTGGTGGACGAAGCGCAGTCGATCGTGCAGGGACCCGGTCGCGCTGTACAGATCGAAGGGCTCGCCGTTCATCCACGCGTCGGCTCCCTCGTCGGGCGTATGCACGCCGGCGAGCGTCTTCACGAGCGTAGACTTGCCCGACCCGTTTTGGCCCACCAGCGCGTGGATCTCGTCATTGCGGACGTCGAAGTCGACGTCGATCAGGGCGCGCGTACCGGGGAACGTCTTCGACACGTTCCGCAGCACCAGGACCTCGGTCCCAAGCTCTCCTCCGTCGACCCGTCCGACTGTCGATTCCGCACTCTCCGGAGCGTTCACGGGGGCGAGACTGACATATTTATTATACCGAGTCAAGCGGGAACCGCTGGCACCCAGACGCTCGAATTCCCCAGACTTCCGGCCGTCCGCACCGCTGTTGACGGGCCGTTACACTCCTACCCTTATTATAGATATGAGCTATAGCAGGAGGGGAGCCGGCCGTGAAGATCTTTGAAGCCGTGGCCACGGTGATCGCCCGCGAGGAGACCCGCGCGGTGTTCGGCCTGATGGGCGACGGGAACCTCAAGCTCCTGCCCTATCTGACCACCGAGCTCGACGTGCCGTTCTACAGCAGCCGCCACGAGGCCGGCGCGGTGGCGATGGCCGAGGGCTATGCCCGGGTGTCGGAGACCGTCGGCGTCTGCACCTTCACGCAAGGACCGGGTCTGACGAACGCGATGACGGCCCTGGTCAGCGCGCGCCGCGCCCGCACCCCGCTCCTGGTCATCTGCGGGGACACGCCAACCGTCGTCCGCGGTCTCCCCCAGGACATCGAGCAGCGCCCGATCCTCGCCTCGATCGACATCCCGGTCGAGGAGCTCGACGCGAGCAACGCCGTCGAGGCCGTCACCCGCGCGTTCCACCGCGCGCGCACGGAGCGGCGTCCGATCGCGCTCGTCCTCCCCACCGACGTGCAGGAGGAGGAGACGGAGTGGGTCGACGTCCCACGCCTGGCGGACCCGCCGGCGCCGGCCGCGCCCGACGAGGCCGCGTTGACGGCCGCGGTGGCCGCGATCGACGCCGCGGAGCGTCCGGTCATCATCGCCGGCCAGGGTGCCCGCCTCGCCGGCGCCCGTGCGGAGATCGTCGCGCTGGCCGACCGCACCGGTGCGCTGCTGGCCACGTCGCTCCTGGCCAAGGGCTGGTTCGGCGACCACCCGTACGACATCGGCATCGCCGGCGGCTTCTCGACCGAGCGCACACGCCGCCTCATCAACGAGGCCGACTGCGTGATCGTGCTCGGCGCCACGCTCAACCACTTCACGTCGCGCGGCGGCACCCTCTTCGGCGCCGACACGACGATCGTCCAGTGCGACGTCTCCGAGGAGGCCATCGGCCGGTTCACCCCGGCCGCCCTCGCGGTCATCGGCGACGCCCGTGTGGTGGCCGGCGCGCTGCTCGACCGCGTGGCCGAACGCGAGGGCTACCGGACGGACGAGGTCACCGCCGATCTGGCCGAGCCCGTCGAGGTGCCCGACGAGAGCGAGGACGACGCCATCGACCCGCGAGTGCTCTCGCATGCCATCGACCGGGCCCTGCCCCGTGACCGTTCGCTGGTCATCGACGCCGGCCACTTCGTCGGCTTCCCCGGTTCCACGATCACCGTCCAGGACCCGACGCGGTTCGTGTCCACGATGGCCTTCGGGTCGATCGGCCTCGGCCTCGGCGCGGCGATCGGCGCCGCCGTCGCCCGTCCGGACTCGGTCACCGTGGCCGCCGTCGGCGACGGCGGCCTGATGATGGCGCTGGGCGAGATCGACGCCGCCGTGCGCTACGAGCTGCCGCTGGTGATCCTGGTCTACAACGACGAGGCCTACGGCGCCGAGATGCACTTCCTGCGGATGCTCGATCTCGACGAACGCGCCTCGCGGTTCAGCGTGCCGCCGCTCGACGAGCTCGCCCGCGTGATGGGCGCCGACGGCTACACGATCCGCACGTCAGCCGACCTCGAGGGCCTCGACGAGCTGCTCAGCGACGTCCGGCGCCCGCTGGTCATCGACTGCCACGTCACCCAGAACGTGCGGGCCGGCTGGCTCGAGGAGGCCTTCCAGCGCGCCGCGCACTGAGCGCGGCGCGGCGGGGGTCGGTCAGTGCACCTGATCCCAGCGCAGGGGCGCGTCGATCAGCTGCGGGTAGTACCGCTCCATGTAGGTCAGGTGGTCGCCGATGTGGACGGCCATCGCTGCGGCGGCCCGTTCGCCGTCGCGTGACTTGATCGCCTGGTAGATGCGGCCGTGCTCCTTGGCCACGGCCTCGCGCGTGTCCAGCGCATAGGTCACGCCGAGCGCGGTGCCGTCGCAGATCCAGTTCAGCGAGGACATGACGAGCGAGAAGACCTGGTTCCCCGCGCTCTCGGAAACGAGGTCGTGGAAGATCTCGTTCTCCTCCAGGAAGTAATCCGCTTCGTCGATGTGCTCGTGCATGCGCACGACGGAGTCGTGGAGCGCGGCGAGGTCCTCGTCGGTCGCGCGCTCGGCCGCCTTGCGGGCGAGCGACGGCTCAAGCGTCGTGCGGGCCTCGAGCACCGACCGGTAGGTCGCGCCGTCGAGCTGGAGCATCATCGCGATGATGCTGGCCAGGTGGCGCGACTTCGGCTCGCTGACGAGCGGCCCACCGCCCGGGCCGGTCTTGATCGAGATCACGCCCTGGATCTCGAGGAAGCGCAGGGCCTCACGCAGCGTGCCCCGGGCGACGCGGTACTGCTCGAGCATGTCCTTCTCGGCGAGCAGCGGCGTGCCGGGCGCCAGCCCCTGGTCGGCGATCTCCCCCACGATGCGCTGCGCCAGCAGCATCGCGGTCTTCTTCGGCCGATGGTCGTCGTTGGCTCGACGCGGTCGTTCCAGCGTCGGGGCGGGCTTTACGGCGTCCATAACGTTTGACTATATCCGTCGAGCGGTCGCAGCATCGATTTATTAGCATGGATCGCGTCGCGCCCTCCCGACGTCGACCGTCGGAAGGGCGGCGCGATGCGCTACTTGGCCAGGCAGCCGGCGTCGACCGGGAGCGGCACGCCCGTGATGTAGCGGCCCTCGTCGGAGACCAGGAACAGCAGCGCGTTGCTGATGTCGCGCGGCTCGAGCCACGGGATCGGCAGCAGGTGCATCGCCTGCGAGACCCGGGCGAAATCCTCCTTGCCCGCGTCCGGGTTGTCCGGGGCGAACAGCTTGTACGTCGTCTCGTTGAGGCTCATGTGCGTCGAGACCTGCGAGGGCAGGATGCAGTTCACGCGGATGCTGTCCTGGCCGAGCTCGTTGGCCAGCGTGCGCATGAGGCCGATGACGCCGTGCTTGGCGGCGTTGTAGTGGCCGTAGTTCGCGTAGCCGCGCTGACCGGTGACCGACGCCGTCAGCACCATCGCCCCACCGCGGCCGCCGGCCTTGATGTGCGGAATCGCGGCCTTCGTGGCGTAGTGCACGCCGGTGAGCTGGATCCCGATCATCTCGTGCCAGTTCTCGTCGGGCATGTCCTCGAGCTTGATCGGGTACGAGCCGATGCCCGCGTTCGCGCTGACGATGTCCAGCCGCCCGAGCTCGGCGACGCCCTCGTCGACGACGCCCTTCATGGCGTCCCAGTCGCGGACGTCGCCCACGCGCGTGACGATCCGGCGGTCGAGCGCCTCGACCTGGCGGATCGTCTCGTCGAGATCCGCCTGCGTCGGGCCCTCGTACGGAGCGCCGGGGATGTCCTGCAGGACGTCGATGCCGATGATGTCGGCGCCCTCTTCGGCCAGTCGCACCGCGTGGCTGCGACCCTGCCCGCGTGCGACACCGGTGATGAACGCGACCTTGCCCTCTACACGACCCGCCATGAGTTCCTCCACAACCGACCGATCGGCCCCCTCTCGGTGCCGCCGGTCATTCTCGATGTCTCGGGCGAGGCACCCCGCCCACAAATCCGCCGGCTAGGACGCCGGGTCCATCTGCACCATCAGGTGCGACGTGCGCCATCCCTCGTCGGTCCGGCGCAACGTGTCGGTGTACCGCCCGGACACGACGGTGACCCCGCCCCGGCCGACGTCGATGACCTCGAACAGCGAGGTCGCGACGGCCCCGTCCTCCGCGGCGTCGGCGACGACGTTCGAGATGCGATGCCGCAGACCGACGATGTTCGGCAACGCCGCGGCCATGAAGCTCTCGAGCTCCGCCGCGCCGCTCGTCGTGGTCTGCATCTCGGCCTCGCCGCCCGGCAGATCGAGCGTGACCGGCGGCTGTTCGAGCACGCCGTCCTGCGTGAACGTCGCCGCCCAGGCGGCGGCGTCCGCCGCGAAGTCCGAGGCGTGCGCCCGACGGGCGAGCAGCTCGTGGATCTCGATGCGGTCCTCGGCAGTGAGCTTGGTCATGCCGCGCGGTCCTCCTTGATGAGGTCGGCCATCCGCTCCCCGATCATGATGGCCGTGTTGTTCGGCCCCCGGGTCGGGATGGTGGGGCAGATCGACACGTCGCCGACGCGCAGGCCCTGCACGCCGTGGACGCGACCGCGCTGGTCGACCACCGCGCCCGCGTCGCTGGCCGCGCCCATGCGGCACGTGCTCGTCGCGTGGAACGTGGGCGCCAGGTGCTCGCGCACCCAGTCGTCCAGCTTGTCGTCGCTGTTGAGGATCGCCGGCGTCATCTCGGTCATGCGATCGAAGATGTCGCCCATGGCCCGCGACGTGAGCAGCGACGCGCAGGTGCGCACCGCCTCACGCATGCGCCGCCGGTCGCGCTCGGTCGACATGTAGTCGAACTCGATGCGCGGCGCCTGCGTCGGATCGGCGCTCTGCAGGCTGACCCGCCCGCGCGCCTCCTCCTGCTGGAGGGCCACGACGACGAAGAGGTCGTTGCGACGCGCCGTCTGGGCGAGCAGGCGCTTGATGGACGTGCCCTTGAGCTGCTTGAGTGCCGCCGGCGCCCGCTTGACGAAGGTGAGCGCGGCCTGGACCCCCGACTCCTCGCGCGCCAGCAACATCGCGGAGATCGGCTTGATGGTCGGCAGGATCTCGATGTCGCCCTCGCACGTCGCGTCCTGCGACGTGAAGTTCAGGCAGGCCTGGAACGAGTCGCGCTGTCGCTTGGAGGCCATCTTCTTCTTCGGCCGCCAGGTCAGCTCGACGTCGGGGTGGTCCATCAGGTTCTCGCCGACGCCGGCCCGGTCGGACACCACCGCGACGCCGTGTTCGGCCAGCTGAGCGCTCGGCCCGATGCCCGACAGGAGCAGGAGCTGAGGCGTCTTCAGCGCGCCCGCGCAGAGCACGATCTCGCTGCCGCTGATGATCTCGGTCCCGCCCGGACCGGACACCTCGACGCCGGTCGCCGTGGTGCCATCGATGACGACCTTGCGGACCAGCGTGTCCGCGCGGACGGTCAGGTTCGGCCGGGCCCGAACCGGGTTCAGGTAGCAGATCGCGGTGTTGTAGCGCAGGCCGTCGACGGAGTTGCGCGGCACCGGGCCGTACCCGATCGCCTGCTCCCCGTTCTTGTCGGCCTCCTCCGGGTAGCCGAGCTCGACGCAGGCGCCGTAGAAGGCGCTGGTCACCGGATGCGGGTTGTGGCGGTCGCGGTTGACCGGCACGGGGCCACCGGTGCCGTGGTCGGCCTCGTCGCCGTACTCGAGATCGCGCTCGAGCTTGATCATGTACGGCAGCACCGCGTCGTAGGACCATTCGGTGTTGCCGGCCGCGACCCAGCGGTCGAAGTCGCTCCTGCGCGCTCGCGTGAAGCCGGTGCCGTTCAGCGACGTCGAGCCGCCGACGACCTTGCCCCGCGGCACGGGGTAGTTCAGGTCCGCGGTCAGTTGCCCCATCATCGGCCAGTTGTTGGGATTGCCGGGCAGCGCGGCGCCGATCGCGCCCGAGTACCGGATCTCGAACGGGAACGAGTCCGTCGTCGTGTGGTCCGCGCCGGCCTCGATCAGCAGCACGCTGATCTCCGGGTCCTCACTCAGCCGGGCCGCCAGCGGTGCCCCGGAGCCTCCCGCCCCGACGATGATCACGTCGTACGAAGCCATCTAGGAGCTCTCCTCACCCAGATTAAGTGCAATCATGAGCATGAACCTATCAGACGCTCTCTGACCGCGCACGGTATGCCGCGTCCGTCCGATCGCGTTGTGAACGGGCCCCGAAGGACGCCACTCCCGCGGTCACGCCGAGCGGGACCGGCGGCTCGTAGACCGCCGTCCGCTCCGCGATGAGCCACGAGCCGTGGCGACGCTCGAACCGGTCCACGTACCGGCAGGCAACCAGGTTCGACGGACAGCCTCCGGTCGCGGGCTCTTCGGCCAGGTACTGGACGGCGAGGCAGTAGCTCTCGACATGCGCGACCTCGGGTTCGACCAGCTCGACGAGCGGAACACCGACGAGATGCCACGTCCCGTGCATCGGCCGCAGCGTCGCCTCGAGCCAGGCGAGGAAGTCCTCCACCCCGCCGGCGTACCGGCCGCGGTCCTCGTGCGCGTCGGGGTGGTAGCAGCTGCGTACGAGTTCGAGATCGAGGCGGTCCACACCGCGGACGTACCGCGCCAGCACCTGCTGGATCGCCAGCGCGTCCGCTGGGTCGCAGACCAGCGCGCTCATCGCACCGGCGCAGGCGCCCGTCGCACACCGAGCTCCATCTCGCCGACCAGCGCGCGATGGATGTCGTTGGAGCCCTCGACGATCTGCAGCACCTTGGCGTCGCGGTAGAGCCGACCCACCCGGTGGTCGCGCGACACGCCCGCCGCACCGTGGATCTGCACCGCGTCGGTGGCGCTGCGCATCGCGATGTCGCTGGCGTACATCTTCGCCATGCTCGTGAGCTTGCGCGCACGGTCGCCGGAGTCCAGCGCCTCGGCGCAGTGCTGGACGAGCAACCGGGCCGTCAGGACCCCGGTGGACATGTCGGTGATCTTCGACTGGACGATCTGGAACTGGGCGATCGACCGGCCGAAGGCCTCACGCTCGGTCGCGTACGCGATCGAATCCTCCAGGCAGGCCTGCGCCACGCCGACCGAGCGCGCCGCGACGCCGAGGCGTCCGCGCTCCACGGCAGTCATCGCGACCTCGAAGCCGCGCCCCTCCTCGCCCAGCAGGGCGTCGGCCGGAACGCGGACCTCGTCGAGGACGACATCGCCGGTCGACAGCGGCCGGAAGCCGAGCTTGTCGTGGTAGGGGTGGAAGCTCATGCCCGGCGTCCCCACCGGGATGACGAAGGCCGACACGCCTTCGCGGCCGAGCGCCCGATCGGACGTGGCGAACGTCACGACGAACGACGCGACGTCGAGCTGCGAGATCCACGCCTTGGCGCCGTTGAGCACGTAGTCCGAGCCGTCCTTGCGGTAGCTCGTCACCATCGCGGCGACGTCGCTCCCCGAGCCGGGCTCCGTGACCCCCGCGGCCCCGAAGATGCGTCCCTCGGCCAGCGGCCGCAGGTAGCGCTCGCGCTGCTGCGGCGTGCCGTACCGCAGCAGGCTCGAGCCGACGAGCCCCGAGGGGAGCGAGACGAGCGTGGCCATGATGTGGTCCACGCGCGAGAGCTCCTCGATCAGTCGCGCGTACGTGACGTAGTCGAGTCCGAGTCCGCCGAGCTCGGCTGGGATGACGCCACCGAAGAAGTGCAGGTCGGCGACGCGCTCCAGCAGATCGCGGCTCAGCTTCTCGTCGCGGTCAGCCTGTTCGACGTGCGGGCCGAGCTCGGCCTCGGCGAACTCCCGTACCGCCGCGATCAGGGCGTCCTTGTCGGCCGCGGTCAGGGTGCTATCGCCTGCCATTGACAGTCTCCTCATCCAGCATCTCGCGCAGCTCGAGCTTGCGCACCTTCCCCGACGGCGTGTACGGCAGCGCGTCGAGGATCGTCAGGAACTCCGGCCTCGCGAACGCCGGCAGCTTCGCCTCACTCCAGGCCCGGACCTCCTCGATCTCGAGCGTCTCGCCCTCGACCGCGACGACGAAGATCGCCACCTCGTCCTCCCCGCCGCTCCGCGCCCGGGCCGCGACGGCGGCGCAGTCGGCGATCCGCGGGTGCAGCAGCATCGCCTGCTCGACCTCGAACGACGAGATGTTCTCGCCGCGCCGGCGGATCGCGTCCTTGAGCCGGTCCACGAACGAGTACCAGCCGTCGGCGTCGCGCTTGACCGCGTCGCCGGTGTGGAACCACTGGTTGCGCAGCGCCTCCGTCGTGCGGTCGGGCATGCCGTAGTAGCCGCTCAGCATCGTGAAGGGGACGTGGCTGCGCACCAGCAGCTCCCCCACCTGGCCGACCGGGACCTCGGCGTCCGTGTCCGGGTCGGCGATGCGCAGCTCGAACCAGTCCTCAAGCAGCACCCCGGAGGCCCCGTCGGGCCGATCCTCGCCGTACGGCGTCATGATCGGCAGCGACGCCTCGGTCGAGCCGAAGCTCTCGACGAAGGCCTCGACCCCGAAGCGCTCGCGGAACTCCTGCGCGATCGTCGTGGCCAGCGGCACCGCGTAGATCGCCCGGAGCTTGTTGTCGCGATCCTGGGGCTTGCGCGGCTGCTTCCAGACGAAGTCCATCATCACGCCGACGAGGTTGGTCACCGTCGTGCCCGTCTCGGCGATCTGCTCGATCCAGCGCGTCGCGCTGAAGCGCTCCTGCAGCACGCACCGCGCGCCCACGACAAGCGCCGGATAGGCCGCCAGAAACTGCGCGTTGCCGTGAAACAGCGGGCCGACGGACATGTAGGCGTCCGCGTCCGTGAGGCGTGTGAGCGCGCGCCCCTGGTCGGCGAAGAACGCCAGGTGCGAGTGGGACATCATCACGCCCTTCGACAGGCCGGTCGTGCCGGACGTGAAGAAGATCGCGGCGAGGTCGCGGTAGTCGACCTCGGGCAGCTCGACGTCGGCGCCCTCGAGCAGGCGGTCGAACGTGCCCCCGAACGTGTACGTGCGCTCGATCGACGCGTACGCCTCGTTGCCCTCCTCGAACCGGCTCAGCAGCGCCGGGTCGGCGATGACCGCGCGCGGCTTGGTCGTGCGCACCTGGTGCTCGAGGAACGGGCCCTCGTATGCGGTGTTGAGCGGCACCTCGGCCATGCCGGCCATCGCGATGCCGAACCAGGCGAGCACGTAGTCGGCGGAGTTGGCGGCCATGATCACGACCCGGTCGCCCGGCTGGCCGCCGTCGGCCAGCAGCGCCCGCCCGATGCGTTCGGCCGCATCCAGCGTCTGCGCGTAGGTGATCCGGCGTCCCTCCCACGGGACGTCCAGGAAGACCCGGTCCCCGTGCGTCCGCGCGCGCTCGCGCAGGATCCGCGGCAGCGTCCAGTCGCGCTGGTCGGCGAAGGTGGGCGTGAAGCCCTCGTAGGTCCTCACGCCGCGCCGTCGGTCGAACGCGGGTAGTGCGGCTTGCGCTTCTCCATGAACGCGTTCGCGCCCTCGAGCATGTCGGCGGAGCCGATCGCCTGCACGAGCATCCCGAGTCCCGAGACGTACGACTCGCGGCAGTGGTTCCACCAGACGTTCGACGAGATCTTCGCGATCTCCAGGTAGCGCGGGCTCATGGAGCGCAGCTCGTGCGCCCAGCGCATGACCTCGTCCTCGAGCTCGTCGTCCGGGACCACGGCGTTGATCCAGCCCATCTCGAGCGCCTGCGCGGCGGTGTAGCGCCGGCACAGGAGCGAGATCTCCTTGGCGCGCTTGTCGCCGACGCCGATGGCCAGCATGTTCGCGCCGCCCAGGACGGGCGCCGATCCGATCCGCGGACCGGTCTGCCCGAAGAAGGCGCTCTCCGCGGCGATGGCCAGATCGCAGGCCACGACGAGCTCGTTGCCGCCTCCGACCGCGGCGCCGTTGACCGCGGCGAACACCGGCGCCGGGTGCCCACGCAGCGTGTCGAAGAGGCGCAGCGAGCCGTAGAACATCCGGCGCAGATCGTCCTCGTCGGCCTCGGCCAGGTTGGCCAGATAGCCGCCGCTGCAGAAGGCGCGGCCGCTGCCCGTCATGGCGATCGGCGCATCGCGCGGCGTCTGCGCGATCAACGCGAGGATCTCCTCGAGCATCCCCTCGTCGTATGCGTTCATCCGCTCGGCGCGCTCGAGACGGATCCACTGGACCCCGTCCCGCAGTTCGCCCGAAACCCCGCTCATGACCCTCCTCGTCCCCGGAACACCTTAGTCAGCTATCAATTATACTAATCTTCCGAAATACCACAACGATCCCCGGAGGAGAACACCATGGGACGGCTGGACGGGAAGGTTGCGATCATCACCGGAGGCGCGCGGGGTCAGGGTCGTTCGCACGCGGTGACGTTCGCCAAGGAAGGCGCGAGCATCGTCTTCTGCGACGTCGCCGAGCAGATCGACGGGGTCCCCTACCCCCTCAGCACCGAGGACGACATGGCGGAGACGGTCCGCCTGGTCGAGGAGCAGGATCAGCGCTGCATCGCCGTCAAGGCCGACGTGCGCAGCGAGGCCGACATGAAGCGCGTCGCCGACACCGCGATGGAGGAGTTCGGCAAGATCGACAGCGTCGTGATCAACCACGGCCTCTCGATCTTCGCGCCGAAGACATGGGAGCTGAGCGAGGAGCAGTGGCAGCTCACCATCGACGTGAACCTCACGGGCGTGTGGAAGATGAGCAAGGCCGTGATCCCGCACATGATCGCCGGCGGCAACGGCGGCTCGATCGCCTTCACCTCGTCGACCGCGGGCGTGACGGGCTTCCCGTACATGGCCCACTACACGGCCGCCAAACACGGCATCTGCGGCCTCATGCTGACGATGGCCATCGAGTTGGCGCCCTACAACATCCGCTGCAACACGGTCCACCCGTGCGCGACGGAGACGCCGATGATCAGCAACGAGTACTTCGACCAGTGGATGGAGGATCACCCCGACATCTCCCAGGGCACGATCGGCCTGAACATGGGCAACCTGCTGAACGTCCAGCGCAACGACCCGGTCGATCTCAGCTACGCGTTCCTGTTCCTGGCCTCCGACGAGGCGCGCCACATCACCGGCGTCCGGCTGCCGGTCGACGCCGGGTACCTGGCCAAGCCGTAACCGTCCCGCCAGCGGTGGGTCCGCCCCCGGGCGGACCCACCACGGCGCGCGGCGGCTACCGCGTGAAGGAGGGCAGGATCGCGGGCGTGGTGATCGCCGCGAAGATCGCCTTCGCCTCGTCCGCGGGGTCCCCGTAGATCTCGAGCTCCTCGACCGACGTCACCGAGAAGAGCTCGTCGAAGCCGCCGCCGTTGATGTGGGCGAGCAGGGTCTCGGAGCTGTCGTAGACCTCGATCACGACGATGCGGTCCTCGTCGAGCGCGAAGAAGTCGTACCCCAGCACGCCGTCGCGCTTGACCGAGCGCCGGGCGACGGTGGTGGCCTCCGCGCGGGCGGCATCGGCCTGCCCCTCGTTGATGCGGATCACGGCCCTGATGACGATCATGCCTTCGGTCTCCTCCGAATTGGTGGGCCGACGATGATCGCACACCGATCGGATAATCGTTATCCTGGATAGACTGCGAGGAGGAGTTGGCTGCATGATCATCGACGGGCACATCCACGTCTGGCCGGACAAGATCGCCGAGCGCGCGCTCGGCTCTCCGACGGATGACCTCGTCCGCTACGGCAACGGGACGGTGGCCAGCGCCGCCGCAGTCCTCGAAGCCGCCGGCATCGATCGCGGCGTGTGCCTGGCCGTCGCCGACACGCCCGAGCGCCTGGAAGCAGCCAATCGCTTCGTCGGCTCACTGGACCCGAACCGGTTCATCGGGTTCGGCAGCGTCCACCCCGGCCGTACGCCCGAGGAGAATCTCGCCAGCCTGCGCGAGAACGGGCTCAAGGGTGTCAAGGTCCACCCGCTGTTCCAGGGCTTCGCACTCGACGACGAGCGCCTCTGGGCCGTCCTCGACGCGCTGCAGGGCGAGTTCGTCGCGGTGTTCCACGTCGGCCCCGAGCAGCGCGGTGAGGAGAACACCAAGGCCACGCCGAAGATGATCGCCGACATCCACGCGGCCTTCCCGCGGCTGGACATCGTGGCCGCCCACTTCGGCGGCTACCACGTCACCGAGGAGGCGCTCGAGCACGTGATCGGCACGGACGTCACGATCGACACGTCGTGGCCGCCGAGCGTCGGGTCCATCGACCCGGCCGTCGTGCGGTCGCTGATCAAGCGCCATGGCGCCGATCGCGTCGTCTTCGCGACCGACTGGCCGATGGCCGACCCGGCGGCGGAGATGCAGCGCATCCGCGGCCTCGGCCTCTCCGACGAGGACACCGCAGCGATCCTGGGCGGCAACTTCCAGCGGTTGCTCGAGGGCGTCGGCGCGGAGTTGGTCCGATGAGCGGCGAGGCGTACATCGTCGACGCGATCCGCACCCCCGTCGGCCGCGGGCATCCCGAGAAGGGCGACCTGCGCGACATCCACCCCGCCGATCTCCTCGGTCGCACCTACGTGGGCCTCCTCGAGCACGCGGGCATCGATCCCGCTGAGGTCGACAACGTCATCACCGGCTGCGTGTACCAAGCGGCCGAGCAGTCTCAGGGCATCGCCCGCAACGCGTGGCTGGCCAAGGGGCTCCCCGAGAGCGCCGGCGCCACGACGCTCGACATCCGCTGCGGCTCGGGCCAGCAGGCGGTCAACATGGCGGCGCTCAAGGTCGCCGCTGGCGTCGACGACGTGGTCATCGGCGCAGGGGTGGAGCACATGGGACGGGTCGGGTTCCGCGTGAACCAGGCCGTCCAGGAGCAGTTCGGTCACGGCTTCCCGCCCGAGCTGCTGGAGCGCTACGACCTGGTGCCCCAGGGCGAGGGCGCCGAGATGATCGCCGATCAGTACGAGATCACCCGCGCCGAGATGGACGAGATCGCGCTGCGATCGCACCAGCTCGCCGCCGCGGCCACCGACCGGGGCGACTTCGCTCGCGAGATCCTGCCGATCGAGATCGACGGCCGGACGATCGTCGCCGACCAGGGCATCCGGCCCGACACGTCGCTGGAGGCACTGGGGCAGCTACGGGCGAGCTTTCGCGAGAACGGCCGCGTCACGGCGGGCAACGCCTCGCAGGTCTCCGACGGCGCCGCCGCGGTGCTCGTGATGTCCGATCGCAAGATCAAGGAGCTCGGCGTCACGCCGCGCGCCCGCATCGTCGATCAGGTGGTGCTCGGCGTCGATCCGATCACGATGCTCACGGGCCCGATCCCGGCGACGCGCAAGATCCTCGAGCGCAACGGGCTCGTCATCGGCGACCTCGACGTCATCGAGATCAACGAGGCGTTCGCGTCCGTCTTCGTCGCCTGGGAGCGCGAACATGCGCCCGACCGCACGCGCGTCAACCCGCGGGGCGGGGCGATCGCGCTCGGACACCCGCTCGGCTCGACCGGCGCCCGCCTCATGACCACGCTGCTGCACGAGCTCGAGGACCTCGACGGGACCCTCGGCCTCGTGACGATGTGCTGCGGCGGCGGCCTCGGCACGGCCACCCTCATCGAACGCGTCTAGGAGACACGATGGATTTCGAGCTCGCGCCCGAGTACGTGGCGTTGCAGGAGGAGGCCCGCGCGGTCGCCGCGGTCGTCGAGCCGTTCGCCGCCGAGGCGGACGAGCTGAGCACCGTGCACGAAGGCGTCCGCGAAGCGCTCGCCGCCAGTCGGCTGTGGGAGCTCGTCGTGCCGTCCGCGCACGGCGGTCGTCACGAGCGGATCGACCCGCTTGCGGTGGCCGTCGTGCGCGAGGTCCTGATGGCGACCTCGTCGCATCTGGACTCGCTGTTCGCGCTCCAGGGGATCGGCAGCTACGCGATCACCCGAGGGGGCAGCGAGGCGCAGCGCGCCGAGTGGCTGCCGCGTGTGGCCACGGGCGATGCCCTCGCCGCGCTCGGCCTGACCGAGCCGGTCGCCGGCTCCGATCTCAAGGCCGTGACGACCGAGCTGGTCGATGACGCCGACGGGCTGCGCTTGCGCGGCGCCAAGTCGTTCATCTCCAACGGCAACGCCGCGGCGTTCTACAGCGTGCTCGCACGCGACGGCGACGGGCACTCGATGGTCCTCGTCCCGGCATCGAGCGACGGGCTCACGATCACCGCGACACCGGAGATCATCGCCCCGCACGTGCTCGCCGAGCTGACCTTCGACGACGTCGCGATCGAGCCCGACGCGTTCCTGGGGACGCGCGGCAAGGGGTTCGGGCTCGTGCTCGCCACGCTGTCGGTGTTCCGCGTGTCCGTGGCCGGCGCGGCGATCGGGCTCGGGCAGGCCGCCCTCGAGGAGGCCGCGCGCCACGCCGCCGCCCGCGAGCAGTTCGGGCGGCCCATGGCCCGACTCGGCGCGATCGCCGACATGCTCGGGGAGTCGGCGGCCGAGCTCGAGGCCGCCCGTCTGCTCACCTACCGCGCGGGCGAGCTCGCGCGGAACGATCCGCAGGCCTCGCTGCACGTGTCGTCGATGGCCAAGCTCCAGGCCTCCGAGGTCGCCGGGCGCATCGCCGACCGCGCCGTCCAGATCATGGGCCGCTGGGGCCTGATCCGCGGCTCGAAGATCGAGAAGCTCTACCGCCAGGCCCGGCCGATGCGGATCTACGAGGGCGGCTCCGAGGTCCTGCGCCTGGGCATCGCCCGCGAGGTGGTCAACGAGGTCACGGGCGGCCAGCGCTAGATGCGCTGGCCGTTCTCGTCGTACTCGTAGAAGCCGGCGCCGCTCTTGCGGCCCAGGCGGCCGGCGGCGACCATGTTCTTCAGGCCGACGGTCGGCCGGAACCGGTCGCCGTGCGCCTCGGCCAGCGCGCTGATCGCGTGGACGTACGTGTCCAGGCCGTTCATGTCACCGAGCTCGAGCGGACCCATCGGGAAGTTGAAGCCGAGCCGCAGCGCCGTGTCGATGTCCTCGGCGGTGGCGACGCCCTCCTCGAGCATCTTCACGCACTCCAGCCGCAGAATCGCGTAGGCCCGGCTCGTGATGAAGCCAGGACTGTCCTTGCGACAGACCACGACCTCGCGGCCCAGGCCGGTCGCGAACGCGCGGGCGCGCTCGATCTGCGCCTCGTCGGTCTGCAAACCGGCGATCAGCTCGACGAGCCGCATCATGACCGGCGGGTTGAAGAAGTGGACGCCAACCAGCCGGTGGGCGTCGTCGCCCAGCGCAGCGGCGATCGAGGTGATCGACAGCTGCGACGTGTTGGTGCCCAGCAGCGCGTCCGCGGGAGCGAACCGCACGACGTCGCGCCACACCTCCTGCTTGAGGTCCAGCACCTCCGGCACCGCCTCGATGACGACGTCGGCGCCGGTGACCGCCTCTTCGAGGGAGGTCGTGAACGTCACGCGACCGCGCACCGCGGCGAGGTCGTCCGCCGCGATCTTGCCCGCTTTGACGAAGCGGGCAAGGCTGCGGTCGATGCCGGCCGCGGCGCGCTGCAGCACCTCGTCGGAGACGTCGCGGGCGACGGCCTCGTCGCCGGACATGGCCACGAGCTGGGCGATGCCGGAGCCCATGATCCCAGCGCCGAGGACTGCGACCCTCATGCCGCCACCCGCTCGCCGTCGCTGCGCAGCCCGACCTCGATCTCGCCGATCAGCGCGCGGTGCAGGTCGTTGCTGCCCTCGACGATCTGGAGGACCTTCGCGTCGCGGAACATGCGTCCGACCCGGTGGTCGGAGGAGACGCCGGCCGACCCGAAGATCTGGACCGCGTCCGTCGCGCTGCGCTGGGCCACATCGCTGGCGTACATCTTCGCCATCGACGTCAGCTCTCGGGCCCGACGCCCATCCTGCAGCGCCTGCGCGCACTCGCGGACCAGCAGCCGGGCGGTCATGACGCCGACGGCCATGTCGCAGATCTTCGACTGGACGATCTGGAACTCCGCGATGGCCCGGCCGAACGCGAACCGCTCGGCCGCGTAGGCGGTCGAGTCGTCCAGGCAGGCCTGGGCGACGCCGACGGCGCGGGCCGCGACGCCGAGACGTCCGCGCTCCACCGCGGTCATGGCCACGGCGAAGCCGCCCCCCTCCGCGCCCAGCAGGGCGTCGGCCGGCAGGCGCATCTCGTCGAAGACCACGTCGCCGGTGCTCAGCGGGCGGAACCCGAGCTTGTCCTTGTACGGGTGCAGGCCGAGCCCTGGCGTGTCGCGCGGGACGATGAAGGCCGTGACCCCCTTGTGGCGCAGCGATCGGTCGAAGCTGGCGAACGTGACGAAGAACTCCGCGATGTCGAGGTTGGAGATCCACGCCTTCGCGCCGTTGAGGACGAACTCGTCGCCCTCGCGCCGGTACGTCGTGTGCATGCCGGCGACGTCGCTGCCGGAGCCGGGCTCCGTGACGGCGGCGGCGCCGAAGATCTGGCCGCGGGCCAGCGGGCGCAGCCACCGCTCGATCTGGTCGGGACGACCGAAGCGCTCGACGCTCGCGCCGACCAGGCCGGACGGCATCGAGACGATCGTGCCGAGGATCTGGCAGACCTTCGACACCTCCTCGATGAGCTCGGCGAGCGTCACGTAGTCGAGCCCGAGGCCGCCGTTCTCGATCGAGATGGCGCCGCCGAAGAAGCCCAGCTCGCCCATGGCGTCCAGCAGGTCGCGCGGAAGCTTCTCGGCGCGGTCGTACTCCGCGACCCGCGGCGCGATCTCCCGCGCGGCGAACTCGCCGGCCATCTCCACGATGGCGCGTCGATCCGCTCCATCCAACCCGTTCAGCGTCGTGTGACTCATCGCATCGCGGCGCTCAGATCGAGTGCCGACCCTCCTGTCCCGATTGGGGCCCAATGATGATCAAGGATATCAGGATTGGCGGAACACCGGGGCAATCCTCCGCACGTGCGGAGCGATCAGGCGCTCTTGCCCAGCAGAAGCAGGTTGTAGTACTGCGCACCGGCGCCCGCGCCGGCGGCGAGCGCAACCTCGACGCCCGGCACCTGCCGATCGCCTGCCGAACCGCGGAGCTGGCGCACGCACTCGATGATCTTCAGCGTCGGCGCCCCCCAACCGATGTGGCTGAACGACATCGTGCCGCCGTCGGTGCAGACCGGGAGGCCGCCGTCGAGGCCGATGCCGCGCTCCCGCGCGAAGTCACCCCCCTCCCCCTCGCCGCAGAACCCGATCGCCTCGAACTGCCGCAGCACCTCGTAGGAGTTCACGTCGTAGAACTGCGCGATGTCGACGTCGTCGGGGCCGAGCCCGCACATGCCGAACGCGCGTCGGCCGGCCTCCGCGCCGATCGACCAGACCTCCTCGTAGCGGGGCGGGTCGACGTACTGCTGTCGCATCCACTCCATGCCTCCGCCCATGACCACGATCGGCGGGTGCGGGAGCGCGCGCGCACGCTCGACCGTCGTGAGCACCAGCGCCGCCGCCCCCTCGTTGGCCAGGCACAGGTCCAGCAGGCGGAAGGGATCGACCACGGGCGGCGAGTCCAGCACGTCCTGCGCGGTGTACGGCCCGCGGCCGTACATGACCGCCTCCGGGTTCGCCGCGCCCGTGTTGCGGATCGTGGCGGCCACCTCAGCCATCGCCTGGCGCGCGTGCGGGAAGCGGTGCAGGTAGCGCTGGGCGACGAGCGCGAACTGCGCCGACGTGAACGAGCCGAACGGCTCGACGAACTCGTTGCTGGGGCGCGTGTAGGAGGCGACCTTCCCGGCCTCGGCTCGCATCACGCCGGCCTGGCCGCCGGTGATGAGCACGGTGTCGCACAACCCGGCGGCGATCGCCGCAGCCGCATCGAGCACCGCCGGCACGCCCTGCGGGTAGCTGTCCCCGATCCAGCTCACGTGGATGCCGAGCAGGCCCGCCCAGTCGGCCGAGCCGGGCTGGAACACGGTGCCGCCGGGACCGGGCCAGCGCGCGGCGATGCCGTCGACGTCCTCCTTGGCCAGGCCGGCATCGGCGAGCGCGAGCCGCGCGGCCTCCAGGCTCGCCGACAGCGAGGTCGCCTCGAGCGTTCGCGCCTGCTTCGTCAGGCCGATCCCGACGATCGCGACGCCGGCCAGGCGCCCGCCCGCGCTCACGCGATGATCCCGTCCCGCAGGTCGCGCTTGGCGATCTTGCCAACGGCGTTCTTCGGAAGGGCGTCGAGCACCTCGATGCGGCTGGGGATCTTGATGCTCTGCAGGCCCTGCTCGCGACACCAGCCGATCAGGTCCTCGGACGCCACCTCCTGTCCGTCCTTGAACGCGACGGCCCCGACCAGCGCCTCACCCCACTCCGGATCGGGCACGCCCACGACGGCCGCCTCGAGCACGGCGGGATGGGCGTAGAGGACGTTCTCGATCTCCGACGGGACGATGTTGAACCCGCCGCGGATGATCAGGTCCTTCTTGCGGTCGACGATGTAGATGTAGCCCTCGTCGTCCTGCAGGCCGATGTCGCCTGAGTGCATCCAGCCGTCGATCAGCGCCTCGGCGGTGCGCGTCTCGTCGCGGTAGTAGCACGTCATCGTGTACGGGCTTCCGAAGATCACCTCGCCACGCTCGCCCACCGGCACGTCGGCACCGGCGTCATCGACGATCCGGACGTCCATGGCGTAGGACGCGCGACCGCAGGACGCGAAGATCTCGTCCCGACCGTCGGCCAGCGCGCGTCGGTGGTCGTCCTTGCGCAGCATCGTGCCGATCGATGCGACCTCGGCCATCCCGTACAGCTGGATGAACCGCGGGCCGAAGCGCTCGACCAGCTCGCGCACGCGCGGCGGCGGGATCGGCGCGGCGCCGTAGCCGATCGTCTGCAACGTCTCGATCTCCTCCGGCGTCACGCCCGCCTCGAGCAGGCGGAAGAGCATCGTGGGGACCAGGTAGCTGTGGGTGGCGCCGGTCCGGGCGACCTCGTCGGCGAAGCGGCGTGCGTCGAACCCGCCGCCCCGCTGGAAGCCCACGGCGCCACCGACGATCAGCAGCGGGAGCAAGGTGATCTGGACGCTGGAGTTGTGCGGCAGCGCCATCAGCCAACGCGACGAGGCGTCGAGCTCGTACTCGACGATCGCCACGATCGCGTGCTGGACGACCGCGTCGTAGGTGAACAGCACGCCCTTCGGTCGCCCGGTGGTGCCGCTCGTGTAGACGATGCAGAAGTCGTCCTCAGGACGAACGTCGTGCAGGGTGCGCGGCACCGCACCGGATGCGCTGGCCAGCGCGTCCTCGTACGCGTCGCCAAGCATCAGCACGGGCACCGAGAACCGCTCGGACAGGTGGGCCGCCAGCTCGGCGAACTCCGGCTCGCTGATCAGCAGCCGCGGCTGCGCGTTGTCGAAGATGTCCTCGTACTCGCTCTGGCCCAGGCGGAAGTTGAGACCGCAGTAGACCGCGCCTGCCTTGGCACAGCCGCCGAGCACCTCGACCACCTCGGTGCGGTTGGCCACGAGCAGCGCGACCTTGTCGCCCTTCGCGATGCCGAACGTGTCCAGCAGCACGTTCGCGAGACGGTTCGTGCGCTCGTCGAGCGCGCCGAACGTGAGCGTGCGCTCGCCCTCGAACACGGCGACCGCGTCGGACGCGCGCCGCGCGCTGCGGGTGATGGCGACGCCGATGTTCATCGGGTCACCTCGAAGGCCGGGAGGACGAGCTCCTCGTCGATGGTCGTCCAGACGACCTGGACCGGCGTGCCGATCGGGGGCGGACCGTCGCTTCCGACCACGTTGGTGAGCATCGTCCAGCCCTCCTCCAGATCGATCATCGCCAGGTGGTACGGGGTCTCGAACCCGTGCAGCGGCGCGCGGTGCACCGTCGTCGCGCTGTAGACGACGCCGCGGCCGGAGCTGCGCTGGTACTCCCAGTCCTCCGACAGGCAGCGCGGGCAGGCGATCTGTGGCGTGAAGAAGCTCTGGCCGCAGCTGTTGCAGACCGGACGTACGAGCTCGTGGCGGCGCGCCGCGGCCCAGAAGGCCTCGGTCAGCTCCGAGACCTCCGGACGCGGACGAGCGCCCGTCATGCGTCACCGCCGACGAGCAGCAGGTGGGCGGCGTCCTTGACCGTCATGCCGATCTCGACCCCCCGCCGTTGCGCCGGTTCGTTGCACGCGCTGATCGTGCCCTCCGCGTAGCCGCGGAAGGCGTCGCCGATCGGCGCGGAGTTGCCGTCGATGCACGCGCCCGCGAGGCCGTGCTCGGCGGTCGTGGCCAGCCCCGTGATGCCCGAGCGGTTCTTGGACATGCCGCCGTCGTGGCAGATGAAGCCCCAGGGATTGGCCTCGAGCAGGAAGCTCGCGCCGCTGCGCCCCGTGTGGCCGGCGGTGACGAGCACGCTGCGGCCCTCGTCCTCCGGGTAGGCCCAGACGATCGAGTCGGTGACGACGGTGCGCCGGCCGCTCGGGTGCTCCTCGACGATCTCGCGGCGGATCTTGTTGCCGACCTCGGTGTCCGACACGTCGTTGGAGCGCAGCAGCTCGGCGGCCTCCTTGACCGTCATGCCGATCGCCAGCCCGCACCGCTCGGCCGGATAGTTCACGCACGACAGGACGCCGGACTCGTAGAGGTCGCGCCCGTTGCCCATCTCGGCGGTCATGCCGTCGGCGGTCGCCGCCGGGATCCCCAGCGCTTCGAGGTACCAGAGGCCCTGGATCCCGGCGCCCTCCTTGCCCATGCAGGCGTCGTGGCCGATCACGCCGCGCGGACGGTGGACCGCGATCATCCGCGCGGGCAGCACGCCGATGTACGACGCCGGGATGACGACGTCGCGATCGGTGTTGCGCTCGTCCACCCAGCGGGCGGAGTCCATGATCACGATGCTGCGGCCGTCGCGCTCGTCGATCACGGTCTGCGGATGCTCGTCCTCACGTTCGAGCAGTGTCTTCGGCACGGCTTCTCCTCGTTGCTGGCGATCTGCGGTTCAGTGGCCCGGGAAGGCCTCGTAGGCGACCCTGCGGCTGGCGATCAGCCAGCTCCCGTCCCGACGCTCGAAGCGGTCCAGGTACCGGCACGGGACCGTGCGCTCCGTCGGCGGCGTGTCCCCGGCGGCCGGGAGGCGATGCCATCCCAGGCAGTAGGTCTCGACGTCGGCGCGGTCGCCGTCGAGCTCGATCAGCGGCACGCCGATGAGGTGCCACGCCCCCTCCATGCGGCCCAGCGCGGTGTCCAGCCACCGCACGAAATCGCCGACGCCGCCCGTGAAGCTGCCGCGATCCTCCAGCGCATCGGGGTGGTAGCAACTGGCCACGAGGTCCATGTCGCGGCGGTCGACGCCGCGGGCGTACGTGGCCAGCACGCGGGTGATCTCCGACTCGGCCAGGAGCCGCTCGACAGGGTCCACGACGCTCACCGCCGACCGAACTCCGGAACCCGCTTCTCGCGGAACGCCGCGAGCGCCTCGGCCATGTCAGGCGTGCGGGTGGCCAGGACCTGGTTGCGGTTCTCCAGCTCGAGCGCCGCATCGAGCGAGGGCGCGTCGACGTTGACGTGCAGCACCTGCTTGGTCAGACGCAGTCCGAACGGGCTGTTCGCCGCCATCTCGGCGCCGAGCGCGAGCGCCGCGGGCACCAGCTCGTCCGGCGACACGACGCGGTTGACCAGCCCGACGCGGGCGGCGTCCGCCGCGTCGATCAGCCGCCCGGTGAGCAGGATCTCGGCCGCATGGCCAAGGCCGACGATCCGGGGCAGCAGCCACGACGAGCCACAGTCGCCGCCCGACAGGCCGATCCGCACGAACGCGGCGTTGAAGCGCGCCTGCGTGCTCGCGATGCGCACGTCGGCGGCGAGCGCGAGCGAGAAGCCGGCGCCCGCCGCTGCACCGTTGACGGCCGCGATCACCGGCTTGGTGAGCCGACAGAGCGCGGTGATGCCCCGCGCCCAGCCCTCCTGGCCGGCGAGCATCTCCTCGGCGGTCATGCCCGACAGCTGGTCGGCCGCGTCCAGGTCCAGGCCCGAGCAGAAGCCGCGTCCGGCGCCGGTCAGCACGAGCACGCGGATGCGATCGTCCGCCTCCACGCGCGCGCACAGCTCGTCGATCTCGTCGAACATCGCGAACGTCAGCGCGTTCATCCGGTCGGGTCGGTCGAGCGTGGCGAGGGCGACCCCGTCCTGCCGCTCGTCGACGCGGATCGAGGGCGTGTCAGCCAGCATCGCGGACCGGCTCGTCGCCGTCGAGGAGGAGCATCGCCGCCTCGGCCGCAGGCTGCCCGATGCGCACCCCGCGCGCGAGCGCGGGCGCGTTCGCGGCGCTGATGATGCCGTCGTGATAGGTGCTCAGGCCGTCCCCCATGCGCGCGGTCCGCGCGTCGACGGTGGCGCCGGCCAGGCCGTCCGTCTCGACCATGGCCAGCGCGGCGATGCCGGCGTCGTTCTTGCCCTTGCCGCCGTCGGAGCAGATGAAGCCCCGCGGTCGGTAGCGCCGCAGGTAGTAGGCGGCGGGGACCCCGGTGTGTCCAGCCGTGCAGAGCACGTTGCGCTCGCGGTCCTCGGGCAGCCCGAAGGCGATCGAGTCGGTGCAGACGACCTGGCCGTTGCGGCCCTGGGCCATCACCGTCCGGTTGGTGACCTCGGCGGCGGCCAGCGCGACGGGATCGCGCTGCAGCAGCGCGAGCGCGGCCTCGCGCACGGTCATGCCCGGCTCGACGCCGCAGCTGCGGGCCGGCTCGTTGACGACGGCGACCACGCCGGTCTCGTACATGTCGACGCCGTTGCCGAGCTCCAGCGTCTGGACGTCGGCGGCCGCGGCGGGGATGCCCAGCGCCTCGAGGTACCACAGGCCGGCGATGCCGGCGCCGTCCTTGCCGATCGCGCAGTCGACGCCGATCGTGCCGCGCGGCGCATGCTCGGCCACGAAGCGGGCGGGCAGGACGCCGCTGTAGGAGGCGTTCACGGTGACGTCGCGGCCGCGGTTGGCCTCGGCAACGTCATACGCGGTGTTCAGCGCGACGATGCGGCCCCGGTCGCTCTCGTGCACGACGGACTGGATCGTGTCGTCGCGCATGCCGGCGACGGTGATCGTCGGGTACGTGCTCATGGCCCTCGTCCTCCTCCCTCATCTATCTAGCATTCTAGTTATACTAGATCGTCGGAGGGCCTTGGCGGAGAATCCCTCCGCAACGTCTGAGAGGAGCGGAGGCCGAGCATGGACCTGGGGTTGCAGGACAAGGTTGCCGTCGTCACCGGTGCGAGCCGCGGGCTCGGACGGGCCGCCGCGGCGACGCTCGCGGCCGAGGGCATGTACGTGCTCGGCGCCGGGCGCAGCGTGGATCACCTCGCGTCGCTCCAGGCCACGAATCCGGACCGCATCGCCGCGGTGGAGTGCGACATGCGCGACCCCGCGCAGGTCGCCGGGCTCGCGCAGGCCGCCGTCGACCGGTTCGGCCGGCTCGACGTCGTCGTCAACAACGCGGGCATCGCCCCGGCCGCGGCCTTCATGGAGCAGGACTTCGACGTCTGGAGCGAGGTCCTGGCCGTCAACGTCACCGCGCCCGCGGTGCTCGCCCACGCGGCCGGACAGATCTTCAAGGAACACGGCGGCGGCAAGGTGATCAACATCGTGTCGACCTCCGGCCTGCGGGGCAAGCCGAGGCTGGTCGCCTACTCGACCTCCAAGGGCGCACTCGTCCGCTTCACCGAGGCGCTGGCCTCCGAGTGGGCGCGCTACGACATCCAGGTCAACGCGATCGCGCCCGGCGCGTTCTCGACCGACGCGCAATCGGAGGTCACTTCCTCGGAGGAGCTGCTGGCCGCCCGCGTGCGCAAGATCCCGGCGCGGCGCATGGCCGACCCCGAGGAGTTCGGCCCGCTCGTCGCCTACCTGGCCTCGCCGCTCTCGCGCTTCGTCACCGGCGCCACCTACGTCATCGACGGCGGAGAGGTGGCGAAGCTGTGATGCCCACGCTCGACACGATCGTCCTCGGAACCGGGGCCGCTGGACTGACCGCTGCGGCGACGGCGGCCGCCTGTGGTGCTCGTGTCGGCCTGTTCGAGAAGGGCGAACTGGTCGGCGGCACGACGGCGTGGTCAGGCGGCATGGTCTGGATCCCGGCAAACCCGTATCGGCCGGCGGAGCGCCGGGACAGTCGTGAGGCCGCGCTGACCTACTTGCGCGCCCTGTCCAACGACATGCTCTCCGACGAGATCATCACCACGTATGTGGACGCGGGCCCCGAGATGACCCGGTTTCTCGAGGAGCACACGCCGGTCGCGTGGAGCTGCGTCCCCGACTTCCCCGACTTCCACCCCGAGCAGCCCGGCGCGGCGTCCAGCGGCGGCCGCACCCTGGAGTGCGAGCCGTACCCCTTCGGCGAGCTCGGCGAATGGCGCGATCGGGTCCAGGGCTCGCCGTACTTCCCGGACGTCCACTTCACCGTCGGCGAGACGACCCTCGGCCAACCGGTGGCGCAGGAGATCCCGGCGGAGATCAAGCAGCGGCGGATCGACCAGGACGAGCGCGGGCTCGGGCTGGCGCTCGTCGGCCGGCTCCTCCGCGGCTGCCTCGACCTCGGCGTCGAGGTGCACACCGGTCACCGCGCCGTGGAGCTGGTGATGGAGGACGGCGCCGTCACCGGGGTCGTGTTCGAGACCGCCGACGGGCCGACGACCGTGCGGGCCGGCAGCGTGGTGCTGGCCACCGGCGGCTTCGAGTGGGACGACGACCTGAAGCGGTCCTTCCTGCGCGGCCCGCTGACGCACCCGGTGTCGGTGTCGACGAACACCGGCGACGGCCTGCGCATGGCCATGCGGGCGGGAGCGATGCTCGGCAACATGCGCGAGGCGTGGTGGATGCCCGTGATCGACGTCCCCGAGGACGTCGTGTCGCTGGGCCGTCAGCTCCTGACCGCCGAGCGCACGTTCCCGGGCTCGATCATGGTCAACCGGTCCGGCCGGCGGTTCACCAACGAGGCGGCGAACTACAACGCGTTCGGCGCGGCGTTCCACGAGCAGGACACGACGCTCGGCGTCTACCGCAACCTGCCGTGCTGGATGATCTTCAACCAGGAGTTCCTGTCGAAGTACGGCATGGCCGGGGACATCACCGGCGGCTCCGGCATCGAGCGCGAGGAGCTCACGGCGCCGGACTGGGTGATCTCGTCCGAGACGCTGGCCGGGCTCGCGGAGACGATCGGCATGCCCGCCGATGCGCTCGAGGAGACCGTGGAGCGCTTCAACGCGCACGTGCGCGACGGGCACGACCCCGACTTCGGCCGCGGCGCGGGCATCTTCGATCGCTGGTACGGCGATCCGGACCGGCGGGACGGCACGGCCGCACCCACCCTCGGACCGCTCGAAGGCGGCCCGTACTACGCCGTCGAGGTCAAGAGCGGCGCGCTGGGCACGAAGGGCGGCCCGCTGACCGACGCCGACGGCGCCGTGCTCGACGTCGACGGCGACCGGATCCCCGGCCTCTACGCCGCAGGCAACGCGATGGCCTCCCCCATGGGCATGACCTACGGCGGCGCCGGCGGCACGCTCGGCCCGGCCATGGTCTTCGGCTACCTCGCCGGACGTGACGCCGCCCGCCGTGTCGGCGCCGACGCCCCCGCGGCCGCCGCGGCAACCGAGTAGCGATGTCCCGAACCGAAGGAGCGACCGACGTGCCCACCGACCTCGAAGCGACCGAGCTGCGACAGGCCAACGTCGCCGTCGTGCAGCGCTACCTCGATGCCTGGAGCGTCCTCGACCTGGAAGGGATCGCCGCAACGCTCGACCCCGACGTCGACTGGCAGCTCGGGTACACCCCTCCGGGCATCCCGGCCGCGGTCGCCGGCAAGGCCGCCGTCATGGAGTTCCTGGCGGCCGCGCCCTCGGTGGTCACGCCACTGAGCTTCCACTCGATCCAGATCTCGACGCTCGAGGATCCCGCCGAGCTCGTCGCCCAGTACCGCGGAGACGCCCGCGCGATCCCGACCGACCGGATCTACCGCAACGAGTACATCGCGCGCGCCCGTGTCGAGGACGGTCGCATCGTGCGCATCCTCGAGTACTCCAACCCCCTCGTCTTCCTCGACGCGTACGCGCCGGGCGACCAGGCCTGAGCCCCTTCACCGACCACAGGAGAGATCGCATGCCGGAGGAGACGTCACATACCGCCGTGGTCGAGCAGCGAGCGGCGGAGGCACGAGCGTCGGGCTGCCCGATGTGGGACTTCAACCCGATGGCCGCGGATCACGTCGTCGACCCCTGGCCGGTGCTGGCCAAGGCCCGTGCCGAGCAGCCGGTGTTCTACATGCCGGAGGTCGACATGTGGGCAGTGACCCGCCACGAGGACGTGCGCGAGATGCTCCGCGACACGAAGACCTTCTCGAGCGCCGACGCGATCCACATGATCAACCCGGTCCCCGACGAGATCACGATCCCGCCCGGCTGCCCGTACCCGGACCTGGAGAACGTCGCGCAGTTCGACCCGCCGGTTCACACGCGGCTGCGCAAGCTGATGCAGCCGGCGTTCACGCCCAAGCGCGTGCGGCACCGCATCGACGAGGTCCGCGCCATCGCGGACGCGCTCATCGACGACTTCATCGACAAGGGCCGCGCCGATCTGGTCACCGACTACTCCAACCCGATCCCGATCCAGGTCATGGCGATGATCCTCGGCTTCCCGCCCGAGGCGGCCGACAAGTTCCGCTACTGGACCGACAGCTTCTTCTCGCTCCTGGGCGAGCCCGGGATCCCGCACGAGAAGCTCGTCGAGATCTGGGAGGGACTGCTCGACTCCGACCAGTACACGAAGTCGCTCATCGAGGAGCGCCGCGCGCGCCCGCAGGACGACATGATCTCCGACCTCATCCTGTCGGTCAGCGACGACGGCTCGCCGTCGCTGACGGACGAGGAGATCACGGCGAACATGCACGCGTTCATCGTCGCGGGCACCGACACGACCGCGATCATGCTCTCGCAGATGGTCTACCTGCTGCTGTCGGAGCGCTCGCGCTGGGAGGCGGTCTGCGCCGACCCGGAGCTGATCGGCAACGCGGTCGAGGAGACCCTGCGGTTCCGCGGCCCCATCCGCGGCCTCAACCGCAAGACGACGTGCGACTGCGAGCTCGGCGGCGTGGCCCTCCCGAAGGGCGCCCGCCTGTACTGGATGGTCTCCTCGGCGAACCTCGACGAGGCCAAGTACGAGGACGCGGACCGCTTCGACCTGAACCGCAAGCACATCAGCGACCACCTGGGCTTCGGTGCCTGGACGCACTTCTGCATCGGCGCGCCGCTGGCCCGGCTGGAGGGCCAGATCGCCCTCGAGCAGCTCGTCACCCGCCTGCCGGGTCTGCGGCTCGCGCAGCCGGACATCGAGTGGGTGCCGAACCTGATCACCCCGGCGCCCGCCGCCGTGATCGTGGAGTGGTAGGCAGCGTCAGCGCTGGCTCTCGGTCCAGGCGGCGATCGCCTGGTCCATGAGCCCGGCGTTGCCGTCGACCCAGATCACCTTCAGGTGGCGCTTGGCGATGCGCCAGCCCTCGGCGGTCCGGACGAGCTCGTCGGCATACGTGCCGGCCACGATGAAGTTGGGGTCGCCGAACGCCTGCAGGTGGTTGTGCTGGGCGTGCAGGTAGCAGCGCGACGTGGCCGTGTCGCCGTCGACGGTCGCGGTGAAGTTCGTGACGATGTGCTGTGAGCAGGTCAGGCCGCTGAGGGCCCGCCGGCACGTCGCCACGATCTCCTCGCGGTTGAGGCACTCGTAGTTCCCGAGCGTCGCCACGGCATCGGGCAGGAAGACCGTGTCGAGCGTCGCCCAGTCGCGCGCGTCCAGCGACATCGCGTAGCGGATCAGGAGATCCTCGATCTCGCGGCGGTCGCTCAGCTGCTCCAGCGTCCATCCCGTCATGGGGCGTGCTCCTGTCGTGGTGGGTCCGGGTCAGCGCGGGTAGGCGGGCGGCGCGCCCTCGACGTCGAGCCGTAGGCGGTACACCTCGCTCGTCGCGCAGATGAAGAGCGAGCGCCAGTCGGCGCCCCCGAAGGCGAGGTTGCCGACGAACGCCGGCACCTCGATCGTGGCGATGTGCCCGCCGGCCGGATCGGTGACCCAGACGCCGCCCGGCCCGCCGCAGTACACGTTGCCGCGGGCGTCGGCGCACTGGCCGTCGGGCAGCCCGCGGGCGATGCGGCCCGTCTGGGCAAGCTCCCGCCCCAGCGCGGCGCCGTCCGGCGGGGGCCCGGGCTGCTGGAAGTAGACGCGCCGGCCCGACAGGCGGCCGTCGGGCGCGACGTCGCAGGCGACGATCTGGATGCGCAGCGTGTCGTTGACGTAGAGGATCGACTCGTCGGGCGAGAAGCACAGCCCGTTCGGCAGCGCCATGTCGTCGAGCAGCAGCTCGGGCTCGGTCGCTCCCGGCCGCAGGAGGAAGACCCCCTGGAAGTGCAGCTCGCGGTCGGTGTCGCGGATCCGCCCGTGGGGCAGCGCGCGTCCGGCCGGCGGGTCGGTGAAGTAGAGCGTGCCGTCCGAGCGGCAGACGACGTCGTTGGGGCTGTTGAGCTCCTTGCCCTCGAAGTGCGAGGCCAGGACGGTGCGCGTGCCGTCGCGCTCGAACCGGGTGAGCGCGCTCGTCGACTGCTCGCAGCAGATCAGCCGGCCCTGCGGGTCGCGGGTCAGGCCGGCCGGGATCTGCGCCGGCCGCCGCCAGTCCTGGGCGCCGGTGTCCGGGTGCCAGCGAATGATCGCGTCGCGCCCCGTGTCGGTGAAGAACAGCGATCCGTCCTCGTGCCAGACGGGTCCTTCGGTGAAGCCGAAGCCGTCCGCGACCAGCTCGAGCTCAGCGCCGGGTGCGACGACGTTCACCACGTGATCAGGCGGGCGAGGTTGTCGGCCAGCTGGCGGCGGACGCCGTCCTCGTCGGTCCCCCACGCGTCGGCGAGCGGGGCCAGGCCGGTCGTGACGTCGCGCGGCTCCAGCGCGCGTGCGTCGACGATGCCGAACGGTCCGTCGGTCTCCAGCAGCGTGCGCTCCGGGGGCAGCGCCGCCACCAGCGCGCGCCCATGGTCGTCGTGGAACATCGACGGCACGATCGAGAACGAGTATCCGGCGTCGAGCACGTACTGCAGGCGCTCGACGTCCCCGGTGAAGCCGTTGCCGTGGATGGCGGCCCGCGTCACCCCAGCCGCGGCGAGCCGGTCGACGGCCTCCCGCTCGGCATCCCGCGTGTGCACCGTCATGAACTTGTCGGGCACGGTGGGCGACCCGAGGACCGCGGACAGCATCTGCTCCTGGCGCTCGCGGAACGGCGCCCCGTCCGGCGTGTGGTCCAGGCCGATCTCGCCGATCCACGTCGCGTCGGCGGCGAGCGTCGGGACCAGCTCGATCTCGGCGTCGAGGTCGATGTGCGGCTGCCACGGGAAGAACCCGCGCGAGGCCATCGGGTGAAATCCGAGCCCCACGACGATGTCGGCCTGATCGGCGAAGCGGTCGCGCCGGGCGAGGTAGTCCGACGGCAGGAACGTCACGTGGAACATGGTCACGCCCTGGACGCGCGCGCGATCCACGACCGCTTCCGTGTCGTCGAAGCGGTCGAGGTGGACGTGCGTGTCCGTGATCGGGCTCGCCATGGGCTACATGTCCAACGGCGGGTAGTAGTTCTCCACGCCGATCTTCTTGGCGTCGGTGAGCCAGTCGCCCTCATAGGGCCACTCGTCCTCCTTGCCCTCGTCCACGTTCGGGCCGATGCGAACCGGATCGGCGTAGTACCAGGCCTGCCGCCGGTAGGTCCAGTTGTCCGGCTGCAGTCGGTGGGCGTCGCGGAACCAGCGGACCGCCGCCTCCGTTTGGCCGGCCTTGTAGAGGTGCTCGCCGAGCTCGAAGCTGGCGGCGGCCAGCGCCACGTCCGCGTCCCGCGGCTGCGAGCGCCGGACGACCTCATCCGGATCGAGCGCGTACTCGCTGTCGGCGCCCCGCTGCACCCAGTCGCGCAGCGCTGGGATGTACTGCTCGGAGTACAGGCGGATCTTGTGCGACTCCGCGAGCATCTCGTGGACGCGCGCCGGGATGCTCTCGTCGTAGTTGACGTGCTTGAGCGCCTCGACCATCGGCTGCGGCGCGGCGGGCTCGACGGGCCGAACGAGCACCCCCTCCTCGTCGATCCAGACGCCGTTGGGCACGTTCACGACGCCGAGCAGCGCGTCGAGCACGTGCCAGGTGTCGATCAACGCGGGATGCGTCGTCCCGGCGATCTCGTGGTACGGGCGCGGACCGTCGGGACCGCCGCTGTCCATCGAAACCGTGACGATCGTCAGCCCCTGAGGTCCGAGCTCCTCGTACAGCTCCTGCCAGCCGGGCAGATCGTGACGGCAACCGCACCAGGAGGCCCAGGTGACGAGCAGCACCTTGCGGCCACGCAGCGAGGAGAGCGCGAACGGGTTGCCGTCCAGGTCTGGCAGGACGATGTCGGGGCACACCGCCGTCTCCAGGAAGCGGCCGCCGCCCACCGGGCCGACGGCCCACAGGCCCTGCTGCTCATCGTGCGCGACGGCCATGCCGATCCGTTCGGCCAGGTCGATGACATCGACCCGGTCGTCGTCGCGCTGGGGAAGCGGCACGCATTGATCCGCCTTGCAGGCGCCCTCAGGCTTGACCTCCCAGCCCCAGAGGTTCGTGAGCTCGTGCCGGGGAGCTGACCGCTGATCCAGTACCATTGGAGTATTAATATCAGGGTTAGCATGACGACGGAGAGGGCAATGGACGTGACCCCGATGCAGCCGCACGACTTCGTCGTCGTCGGCGGCGGCCTGGGTGGGCTGGCCGCGGCGATTCGCGCGCACGATCTCGGCCTCTCCACCGTCGTCCTCGAGAAGTCCGGCCAGCTCGGTGGCACGGGTGCTCAGTCCTCCGGATACCAGTGGTGCGCGGGCAACCACCTGGCCGCGAGCGCCGGGATCGAGGACACGTGGCGCGACGGGTTCACCTACCTGCGGGCGTTCTCCGGCGGCACACACGACGACCGCCTGCTCGAGGTCCTCTGCCGGACGGCACCGGAGGTGTTCGCGTACTACGAAGCGGCGGGCGTGCGCTGGCGTCTGTTCAACGACCCCGACAACCGGTGGCCCGAGCTCCCGGGATCGCTCGAGCGCGGCCGGTGCATCGAGCTCGAGCCCTTCGATCCCGCCCTCCTCCCCGAAGCCTGGAGCGACCTGGTCCGGCACAGCCCGCGGACGCACCTCTACACCAACGAGGAGATCAACTGGCAGATGGGTGGCCGGGCGCACCGCTACAAGTGGCACCCCGACCCGAGCGCCACCGCCAACGGGCCTGCGCTCCGTCAGCAGGGCTCCGCGCTCGGCGCGTACCTGGCCATCGCGATCCACCAGCGCGGCATTCCCGTCCTCACGGACGTCGACGTCGAGGCGGTGCTGACCGAGGGTCGGCGGGCGACGGGCGTCATCGCCCAGATCGACGGCGAGCGCCAGGAGATCCCGGCCGCGCGGGGCGTGCTCATCGCCACCGGCGGATACGACTGGAACCCTGAGCTCGTCGAACGGTTCGACAAGCGCACGTCGCAGGGCTCGTCGGCGCCGCCAACGGTCACCGGCGACCACTTCGAGCTGCTCCAGCACCTGCGCCCCGTGACGCGCACGTTCCCGCGGCACAGCCTCGGGTGTTTCGTCGAACCGGCCGGCTTCGGTGGCGATCCCGCGCCGCGCATGCAGGTCTTCTGGGGTGCCTTCCCGCACGCGATGGTCGTCAACCAGGCCGGTCGCCGCTTCGGCTGCGAGGACGATGTGCCCGGCTTCGGCACCCGCAGCATCGGTGCGCGGATGTTCGATGCCGAGGGGCTGCCGCTCAACTGGCCGGCGTTCGGGGTCTTCGACAGTCAGTACCGGCGGAAGTACGCGGTGGGCCGCGCCGCGCCTGGTGAGCCGATCGCCGGCTGCTTCGTGCAGGCCCCGACGATCGCCGAGCTGGCCCGGCTGCTCGGCGTGGACGCGGACGCGCTCGAGGAGACGGTGACGCGCTTCAACGTCGCTGCGCGCGAGGGTCACGATCCGGAGTTCGGTCGCGGCGAGAACCTCTGGGCCAGCATCCAGTACGGCGACATGTACGCCGAGCCCAACCATTGTCTGGGGCCCGTCGACGAGCCGCCGTTCTACGGCGTGCGCCTGACGCAGACGACCGGCGGCTCGCTCACCGCTGCCGGGCTCGTGTGCGACCAGCACGCCCGCATCGTCGACGAGGACGGCGAGCCGATCGAGAGCCTCTACGCCGCCGGCAACGCGATGGCCTACCGAGACCTCGGTGGCTACTTCCACAGCGGGACGGCGAACACGCGCGGCCTGACGTGGGGCTACATCGCGGCGACACACGCCGCGAACGCGGTCCTGGGCTGGCAGGCGCCCGCCGCCCTCGCCGCCGAGGTGTAACCGCCGGTCCAAGCGTCGCGTCGGTGGGCGATGATGCCGTCATGTCCCTCCCCCATCGCCCCGCCGGCGCGTCCGGCCTCGAGGTCTCCGCGCTCGCGCTCGGGTCATGGCAGACGTACGAGCGCATCCCGCGCGAGCAGGGCGTCGCCGTGCTCGACGCTGCGCGTGCGGCCGGCATCGACTTCCTGGAGATCGCCCGGTACAACGACACCACCGGTGAGGCGCCGACCCCGACCGGCTACTCCGAGGTCGTGTTCGGCGAGGTGTTCGCGCGCAGCGCGTACGCCGCAAAGCGGGGCGACGTGATCGTGGCCGAGAAGCTGTGGTGGGAGTTCTGGCCCGACCAGACGGCGGCCGAGGAGCTGGCGGCGTCGCTGGAGCGGACCGGACTGGAAGCGGTCGACCTGCTCTACTCCGATCCGCCGCCGGCCGATCTGCCGCTCGAGCGCGTGGTGGAGCAGATCGGCGCGCTCCTGGACGAGGGCCGCATCCGCGCCTGGGGCATCGTCAACTGGCCCGCCGATCGGCTGGCCGAGGCGGGCCGGATCGCGCTGGCCAACGACATCGAGACGCCGTGCCTGGTGCAGCTGCCCTACAGCCTCGTGCACCGCGACTGGGTCGAAGGGGCCGACATGGTGGCCGCGCTGGAGCTGTGCGACGCAAGCGTCACCGCGTCCTACACGCTGGCCGGCGGCCTGCTGAGCGGCAAGTACACGCGCGGCGGGCTGGCGTCCGGGCGGATGGCCGGCGAGGCGGGCGACGAGCAGTGGGAGTCCGCGCTGCAGGCCGCGCACGACCTGCAGGCGCTGGCCGACGAGGTCGATGCGACACCGGCGGCACTGGCCATCGCCTGGGCGCTCAACAACCCGACGGTGGCCACGGTGCTGTTCGGGGCGACGCGACCAGAGCAGGTGGCCGAGAACGCCGCCGCGCCGGCGCTGCTGGAGCGGCTGGACGAGGAGCAGCTGGCGCGGCTGGACGCGATCGGCCGCTAGGGCGATCGCGCCGTTCGGCTGCCCCGACGACCGCGCATGGCCGCCACGCCCGCGCCGCCCGACCTGCTCTCCGCGCTGCTGGCCAGCCTGGCCGATGCCGTCTACCTGGTCGACGCCGACGGCACGGTGCGCTTCGTCAACGCGGCCGGCCTGCACATCCTCGGCTACGAGCGTGAGGACGAGCTGCTGGGCCGCCCCAGCCACGCGACGATCCACCACACCCGGCCCGACGGCACGCCGTTCCCCGAGGACGAGTGCCCGCTCCTCGCGCCGCGCGTGACCGGCGAGACCGTCCGGGTCGAGCAGGACTGGTTCGTGCGGCGGGATGGCTCGCTGGTGCCCGTCGCCTACTCCAGCGCGCCCGTCGACAGCCCCGACGGGCGCGGCGCCGTCGTGGTCTTCCACGACACCACGCGTGCGCAGGCCGGCGCCCGGGCGGTCGCCGCCGCCGACGCCGAGCGGCGGCGCATCGGCCGCGACATCCACGACGGCGCCCAGCAGCGGCTGGTGCACGTGGCCATGAACACCCAGCGCGCGCTCGGGCGCCTGGACGCCGACCCGGCCCAGGCTCGGGCGCTGCTGGCCGAGTCGCTGAGCGAGACCCGCGCGGCGATCGAGGAGCTGCGCGAGCTCGCCGCCGGCATCCACCCGCCGATCCTGACCAGCCGGGGCCTGGCGGCGGCGCTGGACTCGCTGGCCGCCCGCGCACCGGTGGCCGTCGACATCGACGCGCCGGCCGACCGCTGGCCCGCGCCGGTCGAGGCCGCCGCCTACTTCGTCGCGGCCGAGGCCCTGACCAACGTCGCCAAGCACGCGCACGCGACCGAAGCCACGATCGTCGTCCGCGCCGACGCCCGGGCGCTGCGCGTGACCGTGACCGACGACGGCCGGGGCGGCGCCGTCGCCGCCGCCGCCGGCTCCGGGCTGGCCGGTCTGGGCGACCGGGTCCAGGCCCTCGGCGGCACCTTCGCGGTCGACTCGCCGCCCGGCGGTCCGACGCGCCTCAGCGCGACCCTCCCGCTCTGAGCAGCGTCAACACCGCCAGCACCCGCCGGTGCTCGCTCGGCTCGCCGCCCAGCCCGAGCTTGTGGAAGATCGCGGTCGCGTGCTTCTCGACCGTGTCGGGCGAGACGACGAGCTCGTCGGCGATCCCGCGGTTGGACTTCCCCTCGGCCATCAGCGACAGCACCTCGCGCTCGCGCGGCGTCAGCGCCTCGAAGGGATCGGCGCGGCGGCGGCGGCCGACCATCCGCGCCACCACCTCGGGATCGAGCGCCGACCCGCCGCCGGCGACCCGGCGCACGGCCTCCACGAAGGCATCCACGTCGATCACCCGGTCCTTGAGCAGGTAGCCGACCCCGTCGGCGTCGTCGCCGATCAGCTCCAGCGCGTAGCGCTCCTCGAGGAACTGCGACAGCACGAGGACGCCCATGTCCGGCAGCTCGGCCCGCATGGTGATCGCCGCCCGCAGGCCGTCGTCGGTGTTGTCGGGCGGCATCTGCACGTCGACGATCGCCACGTCGGGCCGATGCGCGCGGGCCTTGCGCAGCGCGTCGACCGCATCCCCGGCCTGCGCGACGACCTCCATCCCCGCGTCCTCCAGCAGCCGCGCGATGCCGCGGCGCAGGAGCACCTGGTCCTCGGCGATCAGCACGCGCACGCCGCCCACGCTACCGGCGCGATCTTCGGGTTTTCCCCCACGAAACGCCACCCCGGCCGCGCCACCATGGAAGGCACCATGCGCGAGCCCTCATCCACCACCCTCATCCTGGTCCGCTACGTGCTCCCCGCCGTGGTCGTCGTCAGCGGCATCCTCGCCGTCGTCCTCAGCCCGACGCTGACCTCGCTGGAGGGCGCCGCCGGCATCATCGGCGCCGGCCTCTCGATCTGGCTGCTCAACGTCCTCCACCGCATCGGCGTCAACGGCGACCACGAGCGCGACGCCGAGCAGGACGCCCGCACCTTCTTCGACGCCCACGGCCACTGGCCGGGCGAGCCGGCGCTCAGCCGGCCGCCCCGGCGGCGCGACCACGCCTGACGCCGCTCAGTCGGCCCAGAACCCCATCGCGTCGAGCCGCTCGGCGCGCTCGACCGCTGCTGCGTGGGCGGCGATCTCGTCGGCGTCGGCGCCCTCGATCCACCGGCCGCCCCAACCTTTGGCCAGGGCCTCAACGGCGGATGCGGCAGGCACGTAGTCCTCTCCGTCCGGATACGTGTAGGTCCACGGCCGGGCGTCCTCCTCGAGGTACAGGTAGAAGCCACCAGCGACGTAGTGGCGGTAGACCCACAGCTCGACGTCGTCGGGCTCGATCTTCAGCAGAAACTCGAAGTAGCGCAGCGCCTCGGGGCCGACCAGCATCATCAGCGGCGCCCACTTCGGATCCTCGGGGTGGATGATCGCCCCGTATCGGTCTCGGTGTCGTCCCATGACCCGCAGCCTTCCGGCAATGCTGTGACAGCGCTACACCAGTCAGCGCGGAAAGCGCGTCAGAACACGCGCGAGATCGCGCGGCTACGAGATGACGGTCAGCGCCTTGGGCAGCGTCGACAGGACCTCGTGGCCGTCCTCGGTGACGACGACGAGGTCCTCGATGCGGGTGCCGACCGCGCCGGGCACGTAGACGCCGGGCTCGACGGTGACGATCATGCCCGCCGTCAGGGCCGTCTCGCCGGTGGTGGACAGGCGTGGGCCCTCGTGGATGTCGAGGCCGACGCCGTGGCCCAGCCCGTGGCCGAAGTGCTCGGCGTGGCCGGCGGCGTCGATGATGTCGCGGGCGACCGCGTCGATGGCCCGGCCCGTGGGCCCCGGGCGCACCGCGGCCAGCGCGGCCTCCTGGGCCTCGAGCACGAGGTCGTAGACCTCGCGGTCGCGCACGTCGAGCTCGCCGGTCGCGTACGTGCGGGTGCAGTCGCTGCAGTACCCGTCCAGCTTGCAGCCCCAGTCGATCACGACGAGCGTGCCCTCGGGGATCACCACGTCGCGCGGTGAGGCGTGCGGAAGCGCGCCGTGCTCGCCGGCGGCGATGATCGGCGGGAACGAGACCGACTCGGCGCCCAGCCGGCGCATCTCGATCTCCAGGTCCAGCGCCACCTCGCGCTCGGTGCGCCCGGCCAGGCCGCGCGACAGCACGATCTCCAGCGCAGCGTCGGCCAGCTGAGCGGCGGCCCGGATCTTCTCCACCTCGTCGGCGTCCTTGACCGCGCGCAGCTCCTCGACCAGCCCGCCGGCCTCGATCAGCCGCACCTCCGGCCCGACCAGCTCGGCCAGGTGCGCATGCGACTTGACGCTCATCGAGGCGTCGTCGAAGCCCAGGCGCACCGGGCCGTCCTTCAGCGTCGCGGCCACGCCGGCCAGCAGGTCCGACCGGGCGATCTCGCGATGGAAGCCCGGGACCTGGTCCGCGGACTGGGTCAGGTAGCGGAAGTCGGTCACGAACGTGCGCACGCCTGGCCCGATCACCGCGGCGCCCGACGAGCCGGTGAAGCCGGTGGCCCAGCGCACGTTGATCAGGTCGGTGATCAGCAGCGCGTCGAGCTCGTGCTCGCGCACCAGCTCGTCCAGCTGCGCCTCGCGTGCCTCGTGACTCATCCCAGCTCCTCGCTCAACCGTTCCAGCGCCACGCGGTAGCCGTCGACGCCCTGCCCACTCACGGTGGTCACACACAGATCCCGCACGACCGACAGCTGGCGCCACTCCTCGCGGGCCATCACGTCCGACAGGTGCACCTCGACCGAGGGCAGCGCGGCGATCTCCAACGCGTCGCGGATCGCCCACGAGTAGTGCGTCCACGCGCCGGGGTTCAGCACGATCGCGTCGCTGACGCCCTCCAGCCCGTGCAGGTGCTCGACGAAGCGCCCCTCGTGGTTGGTCTGGAAGAAGCGCGTCGTCAGCCCCAGCTCGCGGCCGAACTCGCTGATGCGCTGCTCGAGCTGGTCGAACGTCAGCCCGCCGTAGTGCTCGGGGTTGCGCCGCCCGAGCTGGTCGAGGTTGACGCCGTGCATGATCTCGACGCGCTTGCCGCTCATCGCGCCGACAACTCTGCCACGGCGGCCCGCACGGCGGCTTCCTCGACCGGCTGGCCCTCGCGCACGTCGCCCACCGCGCCGACCAGCACGAACGGGACGCGCCCGCCGCGGCGCTTCTTGTCCCGTCCCAGCGCGGCGATCACCGCCTCCTCGTCGGCCGCGACACCCAGCGTCGTCGGCAGCCCGGCCTGCCGCAGCAGCTCCTGGACCTCGTCGCGCAGGTCGCCCTGGTCGGACAGCCGCAGCGCGGCCAGCAGCCCCAGGCCGACGGCCTCGCCGTGGCGCAGCGTGCCGTAGCCCGTCGCCGTCTCCAGCGCGTGCCCGACCGTGTGCCCCAGGTTCAGCACCTGGCGCCGTCCACCGTCGCGCTCGTCGGCGGCGACCACCGACAGCTTCGTGCGCGCGCAGTCCAGCACGGTCTCCTCGTCGTCGAAGTGGCCGGCGGCCACCCGCTCCCACAGCCGCCCGCCGGAGATCAGCGCGGTCTTGATGACCTCGGCCCGCCCCGCGGCGCGCTCGGCCTCGGGCAGCGTCTCGAGCAGGTGCACGTCGACGAGCACGCCCGACGGCTGGTGGTAGGCCCCGACGTAGTTCTTGCCCTCGGGCAGGTCGACGCCGGTCTTGCCGCCGTACGCGGAGTCGACCTGGGCCACCAGCGTCGTCGGCACCTGCACGACCGGGATGCCCCGCTGGTAGCTGGCGGCGACGAAGCCGGCCACGTCGCCGACCACACCGCCGCCCAGCGCCACGACGTGGTCGTCACCGGCGGCGCCCGCGCCGGCCAGCCGCCGGGCGATCGACTCGACCGTGGCCAGCGTCTTGTGCTCCTCGCCCGGCGCGATCAGGATCTCCGCGTCGACCGGTTGCAGACGCGCGGCGTGCAGCGGCCCGACGGAGGTGTCGGTGACCAGGAAGCGCCGGCCGGGCGCCGGCCACGGGTCCGCGGCCAGCGCGGACCGGCCGACCAGGACCGGATAGCTGCCCGAACGGGCGTTGGCCCACAGCAGCCGCACGCCGTCGGGCAGCGTGGTCAGCCAGGGCAGCGCGCGGCGCGCCGTGCCCCGCTCGCGGCCGGGGATGATCGCGTCGGCCAGCGCGCGGTACAGCGGCTCGCGGTCGGCGTAGCGCTGCGCGAACGACGCGCGATCGCGGGCCAGCGGGCGACCGCGGCCGTGGGCGCGCGACCAGGCGGTCTGCAGGTCGATGTCCACGAGCACCGTCGTGTGGCGGGCCAGCGCGGCGCGAGTGGCCTCCGAGAGGATCGCCCCGCCGCCCAGCGCGACGACGTCACCGGCGCCGGCCGCTTCGAGCGTCTCGACGCAGGCGCGCTCCTCCTCCGCGCGGAAGCCTGCCTCGCCCACCGACTCGAAGGCCTGCTCGATCGTGCAGCCCAGACGCAGCTCGACGAGCTTGTCGACGTCGATCGCGCGCACGCCCAGCGCGGTCGCCGCCTCGCGGGCCGCCGACGACTTGCCGGCGCCCATGAAGCCGATGAAGACGAGCGCGCGCCCCGGGCGACCTACGAGCGACGCTTCCACCCGATGCGCTCCTCGTAGGCGCGCACCGCCTCGCGCACGTCGTCGATGTGGTCACCGCCGAACTTGCGCCGGTAGGCGTCGGCCAGCACGAAGGCGATCATCGCCTCGCCGACGACGCCGCCGGCGGGCACGACCGACGAGTCGGTGCGCTCGCGCAGCGCCTGGGCGGGCTCGCGGGTGGCGGTGTCGACCGAGCGCAGCGGCTTGGTCAGGGTGGGGATCGGCTTCAGCGCGCCCTGGATGATCAGCGGCTCGCCGGTGGTCATGCCGCCCTCGAGACCGCCCGCGTGGTTGGTCTCGCGGTAGTAGCCGCGTTCCTCGCTGTAGAAGATCTCGTCGTGGGCCTGCGAGCCCGGCGTGGCCGGCAGGGCGAAGCCGTCGCCGAACGCGACGCCCTTGACCGCCTGGATCGAGCAGATCGCCTGGGCCAGGCGGCCGTCGAGGCGCTCCTCCCAGGAGACGCTCGAGCCCAGGCCGGGCGCCAGGCCGAACGCGCGCACCTCGAAGACGCCACCGATCGACTCGTTGGCCTTCCGCTGCACGTTGATGTGCTGGACCATCTCAGCCGCGGCGTCGGGGTCCAGGCAGCGCACCGGGTCGTCGTCGACGCCGGCGAAGTCCGCGGGGCTCTCGGGCCGCACGCGCGAGTGGATCGGGCCGATCTGCACGACGTGGCTGAGCACCTCGACGCCGACCGCGCGCAGGAACGCCTTGGCCAGGCCGCCGCCGGCCACGCGCGCGGCGGTCTCGCGGGCGCTGGCCCGCTCGAGGACGTTGCGCACGTCGGTGTGGCCGAACTTCCAGGTGCCGACCAGGTCGGCGTGCCCGGGACGCGGGAGGTGGACCTCCTTGACCTCGGCCTCGACCGGCCAGGGGTTCATCCGCTCTTCCCAGTTCTGGTAGTCGCGGTTGACCACCCACAGCGCGACCGGGCCGCCCATCGTCTGGCCATGGCGCACGCCGGCGGTCACCTCGGCGCTGTCCTTCTCGATCTTCATGCGCCCGCCGCGGCCGTGGCCGAGCTGACGACGGGCCATGTCGGCGTTGAGCGCGTCGCGATCGAGCTCCAGGCCGGCGGGCAGGCCCTCGACGATCGTCGTCAGGCCGGGCCCGTGCGACTCGCCGGACGTGATCAGACGAAGCTGGGTCATCCGCTCACGCGGCCTGGTCGGGTGGGTCTTCGTCGCCGGGCGTCGCGCGGCGCGCGGCCTGCGCGTCGTGATCGCTGGGGAGCCGCTTGCCACCGCCTTCGCACCATGGACAGGGGATCTCGCTGCGCGTTCCGCCCAGGTTGGAGATCACGCGCCCGGTCCCGCGACAGGCGGAGCAGGGCACTTCGGTGGGGGTGGTTTCTGTGGCCATTGCCGCGGGCGAGGGTACCTTGCCCACCATGGCAGCGCGCATCGGGGTCCTCACGGCAGTGTTCCTGGCGGCCATCTGCGGGGTCGCGGACGCGCACTCGCTGCTCGGCGCGCCCCGGTGTCCGATCTTCCCGTCGAGCAATGCCTGGAACCAACGCGTCGACCGATTGGCGATCGATCCGCGCAGCGATGCGATCGTCTCGACGATCGGCGCCGACGAGCCGCTGCACCCGGACTTCGGCACGCAGTACGGCATCCCGTTCACCACGGTGTCCAAGGCGCAGCGCAAGGTGCCGGTCTCGTTCGAGTACGCCGACGAGTCCGACAAGGGGCCGTATCCGATCCCGCCCAACGTCCCGCTGGAGAACGGCTCCGACAGCCACGCGCTGGTCGTCGATCGCGACGCGTGCCGCCTGTACGAGCTGTTCGCGGCATCGACGTCCAACGGCGGCGCGAGCTGGCAGGCGGGCAGCGGCGCCATCTGGAACCTGCGCTCCAACAAGCTGCGCCCGAAGGGCTGGACGTCGGCCGACGCGGCCGGCCTGCCGATCCTCCCGGGGCTGGCCCGCTGGGATGACGTCAGGAAGGGATCGATCGACCACGCCCTGCGCTTCACCGTGGCGCAGACGCGCAACGCGTTCGTGTTCCCGGCGCGCCACTTCGCCTCGTCGCTGAGCGATCCGAACCTCCCGCCGATGGGCATGCGCTTCCGCCTGAAGGGCTCGTTCGACGTGTCCAGGTACCCGACGCAGGCGCGCATCGTGCTCGTCGCGCTGCAGCGCTACGGCATGCTCGTGGCCGACAACGGCAGCGACTGGTTCGTCACCGGCGCGCCCTCGCCGCACTGGGACGACGACCAGCTCAACACCCTCAAGCAGCTGCGGGGCTCGGACTTCGAGGTCGTGAAGACCGGGTGAACCCGCACGACGTCTGACCGCGTCCTGTGAAATACTTGAGGAGTTCAAGCATTGAGCTTCTCGAAAGGTTCCGTTCGCTGTGACCTCAGCATCGACCGCACGTGACCGCCGCTGGCTGGCGCTGGTCCTCCTGGCGGGCGCGCAGTTCCTGGTCGTCCTCGACGCGACCGTGGTCAACGTCGCCCTGCCGCACATCCAGTCCGACCTGCACTTCTCCGACGCCAACCTGCAGTGGGTCGTCAACGCCTACACGCTGACCTTCGGCGGCTTCCTGCTGCTCGGTGGCCGGGCCGCGGACCTGTTCGGTCGCCGGCGGGTCTTCATGATCGGCACCGTCCTGTTCGGCGTCGCCTCGCTGGCCGCCGGCCTGTCGCAGACCGAGGGCATGCTGATCGCCGCCCGCGCGGTCCAGGGCCTCGGTGCGGCGATCATCTCGCCCGCCGCGCTGTCGATCGTCATGACCACCTTCGCCGAGGGCACCGAGCGCAACAAGGCGCTCAGCGTGTGGGGCGCGGTCGCCGGCGCCGGTGGCGCCGTCGGCTCGCTGCTGGGCGGCGTCCTGACCGACGCGGTCGGCTGGGAGTGGGTCTTCTTCATCAACGTGCCGGTGACGGCGCTGATCTTCTTCGGCTCGACGCCGCTGCTGGCCGAGTCGCGCGCCGAGGCCGATCGCGAGGGCTTCGACGTGGCCGGTGCGCTGACCGCCACCGCCGGGCTGGCGCTGCTCATCTTCACGCTGGTCAACACCGTCGAGCACGGCTGGGGCTCGGGCCGCACGATCGTCGGGTTCATCGTCGCCGTGGGGCTGCTCGTGGCCTTCGTGGTCCGCGAGACGATGGCCCGCCACCCGCTCGTCCGGCTGGGGATCCTCAGCGACGTGACGCGGGCGGCCGCCAACGGCACCGCGATGCTCGGCTCGGCGGCGCTGATCGCGATGTTCTACTTCCTGTCGCTGTACATGCAGCAGGTGCTGGGCGCGTCGGCGATGCGCACCGGCTTCCAGTACCTGCCGCTCGCGGTGACGATCTTCATCGCGGCCGGCGCGGCCTCGTCGCTGGTGGGCAAGATCGGCGTACGCACCACGCTGACCGCCGGCTTCGTGCTGACCGCGGTCGGCCTGGCCTGGCTGACGCAGGTGTCGGCCGACGGCAGCTACCTGGCCGACGTGCTCGGACCGTCGATCATCGTCGGCGGGGGCCTCGGGCTGTTCTTCGTCAGCGGCACGCTGGCGGCCACCGCCGGGGTCACGCCGCAGGAGTCGGGCCTGGCCTCGGGGCTGCTGAACACGTCGCAGCAGGTGGGCGGCGCCCTCGGCCTGGCGATCCTCTCGACGCTGGCCGCCACCCAGACGGCCAACGCGCTGACCGACGGTGACGCACCGGGCGTCGCGGCGGTCGACGGGTTCCAGCTGGCCTTCACCATCGGGGCGGGCTTCGCGCTGGTCGGGGCGGTCGTCGCGTTCCTGCTCGTGCGCCCCTCCCAGGAGGCCATCGAGCAGGCCGAGGCGGTGCCGGCGGGCGCGTAGCCTGAGGGGGCGATGCGCGCCGACGGCCGCTACGCCCCCTCCCCTTCGGGCCCGTTGCACCTGGGCAACCTGCGCACGGCGCTGCTGGCCTGGCTGTTCGCGCGCAGCGCCGGCGGGCGCTTCCTCGTGCGCATCGAGGACCTCGACCGCGGCCGCTCGCGGCCGGAGCACGAGGCCGGCCAGTTGCGGGATCTGGCCGCGGTCGGGCTGGACTGGGACGGCGCGGTCGTGCGCCAGTCCGAACGCGACGCGCTGTACGCCGCCGCGCTGGAGCGGCTGGACACCTACCCGTGCTTCTGCACGCGGGCGGAGATCCGCGAGGCGACCCAGGCACCGCACGGAGCCGTCGCCCTCTACCCCGGGACCTGTCGCGCGCTGACCGCGGCCCAACGCGCCCAGCGCGAGGCCCAAGGGCGCCCGCCGGCGTTGCGCCTGCGCGTCGCGCCCGGCACGCGGATCGCCTTCACCGACCGGGTGCTGGGTCCCCAGTCCGGCCCCGTGGACGACATGGTCGTCCGGCGCAACGACGGCGTCGCGGCCTACAACCTGGCCGTGGTGGTCGACGACGACGCCCAGGGCATCGACGAGGTCGTGCGGGGCGCCGACCTGGTCGACGCCACGCCGGGCCAGCTCCACCTGTACGACGCGCTGGGCCTCCCCCGCCCCGCCCACGCGCACGTCCCGCTCGTGCTGGCGCCCGACGGCGCCCGCCTGGCCAAGCGCCACGGCTCGGTCACGCTGGCCGACCGCGCGGCCCGCGGCGAGGACGCCCAGGCGGTCGCCGCGGGCCTGTTGGCCTCCGTCGGCCTGCCCGCCGATCTGACCGCCGCACTGGCGGCGTTCGACCCATCCGCGCTACCGTCGGAGGCGACCGTGCTCTCACCGGACCAGCTGCGTTGACCCTGCGCCTCATCCGCATCTGGCTGCCCGCGGTCGTCGTCGTGCTGGGAATCGTGCTGTTCGTGCTCGATCCGTCGGCCGACACGGCACTCGGCGCCGCCGGGATCATCGGCGCCGGCCTGTCGATCTGGCTGCTGAACTTCCTCTTCCGCATCGGCGTGCACGGCGATCGCGAGCGCGACGACGAGGCCGAGGCCCGCCGCTTCTTCGACGTCAACGGCCACTGGCCCGACGAGGCGCCGCCCGCGTCCGGCGCCGCCTCCGCACCCCGTCATCGACGGTCCACCCGTCCACGGCCGCCCCGTCGGCCGGTCTGATGTGAGACGTTTCCTGCCATCTCCGCTTCGTTGACGCCCACCTCAGAGCTGTCCGGCCTGGCCGAGCAGATCCGCGCCGCCGGCCGACTCGGCATCGACACCGAGTTCATGGGCGAGGGCCGCTACCGCACGCTGCTGTGCCTCGTGCAGGTGTCGGTTCCGCTGCCCGACGGCGAGGTCCGCGTCGACGTGATCGACCCGCTGGACGAGTCGATCGAGCCGTCCGCGCTGGCCGAGGTGCTGGCCGATCCGGCCATCGAGGTGATCATGCACGCCGCCCGCCAGGACGTGGCGCTGCTGCGGCGCGTGTGGCACACGGAGATCACCAACCTGTTCGACACGCAGATCGCCGCGGGCTTCGCCGGCCTGCGCGCGCAGTCGGGCTACGAGTCGCTGCTGGGCGAGCTGCTCGGCGTGCGCCTGCCCAAGACCGCCTCCTACACGAAGTGGGACCGCCGGCCGCTGAGCCCCGAGCAGATCGAGTACGCCCGCGAGGACGTCCTGCACCTGTTCCAGCTGACCGACGCGATCCAGGAGCGCCTGGCCAAGCGCGGGCGCCTGGAGTGGGCGCGCGAGGAGTGCCGGGCGCTGGAGACCGTCTCCGACGAGCGCGACGTCGCCGTCGTCTTCGACCGCCTGCCCCGCATCGCCGGGCTGGACCCGCGGTCGCGCGCGGTGGCCTTCGAGCTGGTGCAGTGGCGCGAGCGCACCGCCGCCGCCCAGGATCGCCCGGTGCAGTCGGTGCTGGCCGACGCGGCGCTCGTCGAGCTGGCCAAGCGCAAGCCCGACTCGCGGCGCGCGCTGGAGAACATCCGCGGCATCAACCCGGGCAACATGCGCCGGCGCGGCGACGACATCATCGAGATCATCAACGCCGGCCGCGAACGCGAGCCGATCCCCTACGAGGGCGAGCGTCGCCCCGGGCCTCACACCGGCGACGCGCCGCTGATCGCGATGTCCGAGGCGCTGGTGCGCGCGACCGTCACCGAGGCGCAGCTGGCCTACGAGCTGGTCGCCTCCCGGGCCGACCTGCAGGCGATCCTGACCGCCGCGCGCCACGGCGAGGAGGCCGACGTGCGCACGCTGCAAGGGTGGCGGCGCGAGCTGGTCGGCACCGAGCTGCTGGCCCTGCTGCGGGGCGAGCGCACGCTGTCGATCGACGACTTCGACATCGTCATCAGCTCCAGCGAGTAGCTACGCGTCCAACGGCGCGGGGCGGCCCAGGTGGTAGCCCTGGACGAAGTCGACGCCGACGCCGCGCAACAGGCCGAGCGTCGCCTCGTCCTCCACGCCCTCGGCCACCGTCCGCTGGCCCAGGCTCTGGGCGATCTGGGTGATGGCCCGCACGAAGCGCCGGTCGGGCTCGCTGGTCATCAGCCCGCGCACGAACTGCATGTCGATCTTCACGTAGCTGAACGGCAGCTGCCGCAGGTAGGTCAGCGACCCGTACCCGGTGCCGAAGTCGTCCAGCGAGAAGCTGCAGCCCAGCGCGACGAGGCGCTCGGCGAAGCGCCGGCCCTCCTGCAGGTCGCCCATGATCGCGGTCTCGGTGACCTCGAAGGTCACCCGTCCGGCATCGGCGCCGGTGCGGGTCAGCTCGCGTTCGATGTGGCGCAGCAGCTCGATGCTCCCGACCGACGAGGCCGACAGGTTGACCGACACCGACCGGCCGCCCGCGGCCAGCTCGAGCGCGTGGCTGACCACCCACCGGTCGATCGCCACGATCAGCCCGCCGGCCTCGGCCACGGGCAGGAAGCGATCGGGCGGGATCAGGTCGCCCGCGCGCGAGTGCATGCGCAGCAGCAGCTCGTGCTTGTCGGGCTCGCCGGTGGTCATGTCGACGATCGGCTGGCCGTACAGCACCAGCCGGTCCTCGGCGATCGCCTCGGCCAGGTCGTCGTGCCCGGCGGTGTCGCGGGCCACGACCCGCAGCCGCTCGGTCTCGGCCTGCAGCGCGGTGATGTCGCGGAAGGCCACCACGCTGCCCGTCCCGTCGCCCAGGTCGATCGGCGCGGACGAGTAGGCGACCGGCACGGGCATGCCGTCGCGGCGCCAGAAGGCGTCGTCGTTGGAGCGGACCGTGTGCCCCGTCTGGCGCACGCCGGCCAGGTCGCACTCGGCGATCGGGAACGGGCTGCCGTCCCAGCGCGAATGGTGGAACGTCGCGTGTGGCGGCAGACCCAGCAGCTGGTCCGGTGCGTCGTACCCGAGGATGCGCGCGCCCGCCGGGTTGATGAAGGTCACCCGCCCGGCGGAGTCGGCGACGTAGACGCCGTCGGCGACGCTGTCGAGGATCGCCCTGGTCAGGCTGGCGGCATCGCCGCTGCTGCCCTCGGCCGCCCGCAGGCCGGTGACGTCGGTGCCCGCGAAGTACCAGCCACCGCCTGACGCGCTGATCCAGCGGATCACGCGGTAGGAGCCGGCGCGTGTGCGCAGGCGGTTCTCGAAGGTGATCGGCGCGGCCGCGCCCACGCCGGCCAGCGTGGCGATCCAGGCGTTCGTCGCCTCGAGGTCCTCCGCGTGGACGAAGGCGACCAGCGGTCGCGAGGTCAGCTCCGCCGCGGTCCAGCCCAGCGTGCGCTCCCAGGCGGGGTTCACCGACGTGAGCCAGCCGTTGGCCGACGTGGTGCCCAGCATGTCGCGCGAGAGCTCGAACAGGCGCTGCAGGTGGTCGTCCGGAGGACGATCCGCGGGGCGGTCCACGAAGGGGACCTTAGTGGTCGCTCCCCACGATCCCGGCAGCTGCACGCATCGCGTCAACGGGCGGCTCACGACCCGTCCACGCGGCCAGCGACAACGCGCCCTGTTGCACGAGGATCTCGAGCCCGTCGACCGTCTGGTGGCCCGCGGCGCGCGCGGCGCGCAGCAGCGCCGTTCCGCCCTCGCGGTAGACGAGGTCGACGACCACGCCGTAGCCGTCGACGGTCCGCAGGTCGATCGGTGTCTCGGCGGCGTCGTGCAGGCCGACGGTGGTGCAGTTGACCAGCAGGTCTGCTGGGTCGATCGCCGCGCTGTGCTCGACCCCCAGCGCTTCGGCCAGGGCCCGCGCGCGCTCGGCGGTGCGGTTGTGGACGCGGACCGCCGCACCGGCCTGGCGCAGCGCCCAGGCCGCGGCGCGGGCGCTGCCGCCGGCGCCCAACACGAGCGCGGACCGGCCGGCGACCGGCCCGGGCAGCGAGGCGATCAGCCCCGGCGCGTCGGTGTTGTCGGCGTGGATCGCGCCGTCGGCGAAGGTCAGCGTGTTGGCCGCGCCGATCGCCCGGGCGGCGTCGGTCGCGTCGGTGGCCAGCGCCAGCGCCGCCTCCTTGTGGGGCACGGTCACGTTGGCCCCGACGAAGCCCGCGGCGGGCAGGGCGCGGGTCGTCTCGTCAAACAGCTCCGGCGGGACGGGGAGGCGCTGGTAGTGCCAGTCGTCCAGGCCGAGGGCGCGCAACGCGGCGTTCTGCATCGCGGGCGAGCGGCTGTGGGCCACGGGCCAGCCCAGGACGCCCAGGCGGCGCATCCCGCCGTCGCTCAGCACGTGTCGGGCGACTTGCCGCCGTTCTTCTCGCGCGCCGCGTTGTAGGCGGCGACGTCCTGCTGGAACTGCGCGTCGCTCGAGGAGAACGCATGCTCGCCGCAGGTGCCGGGCTTGGCCACGTAGTACAGGTAGTCGACGTTGGCCGGCTTGGCGGCCGCCTTCATCGAGGCCAGGCCCGGGTTGCCGATCGGCGTGGGCGGCAGCCCGCGGCGGGTGCGCGTGTTGTACGGCGTGTCCTTCTGCAGCTCGGACACGCGCAGCGGGCGCGTCCAGTTGTTCAGCTCGTAGCGCGTCGTCGCGTCGATGCCCAGCGGCATGCCGTCCTTGAGCCGGTTGTAGATCACCGCGGCGATCAGCGGACGGTCCTTGGCCACCTGCGCCTCACGCTCGATCATCGAGGCGATGATCAGGACGTCGTAGGGCGTGAGGTTCTTCTTCTTGGCCGCCGTCATCGAGACCTTGGAGAAGTTCGCCTTGAAGGCGTCGAGCTGGTCGCCCACGAGCTCGTCCGACGTGGCCGTCTTCTTGGGCAGGTCGTAGGTCGCCGGGAACAGGAAGCCCTCCAGCGACTTGACGTTCTTGGGCGCCTTGTAGGTCGACGGGTTGAAGCCCTTGTGCTCCTCCGACGCGGCCAGGTAGCTGCCCTTGATGCCCGCGTCCTTGACCGTCGGCGCGATCTCGCGGCGCGAGCGCCCCTCGGGAATCGTCAGCTTCACCGTCGGCGCCAGCGGCTGCGTCCGGGTCGCGGTCAGCTCGTCCATCGCCGCGCCGTAGCTCATGTCGTGGGCCAGCGTGAACTCGCCCGCCTTGAACTCGTCGCGGTTGCCGGCCAGCCGCGTGCGCAGGTCGAAGTAGAAGCCCGACGAGACGACGTCCTTGCTGGCCAGCAGGTCGCCGATCTGGCGGGCGCTGGCGCCCTGGGGGATCGTCACGGTGACCGACCCATTGCCGTCGCCCTTGCCGGGCTGGAACAGGTTGAACAGGAACCACAGCGCGGCGACGATGGCCACGAGGATCAGCACGGCGGCGATGCGGGCGAACCACGAGCGGCGGCGCTTGACGGGGCCTTGGGCCGGGCTGCGGCGGGCGTCGTCCTGCGCGTAGCGGCGCCGGGGCGCGCGCGGCAACGGCCGAGCCGAGGCGCGCGCGGGCAGCGCGGGCGGCTCCAGCTCCTTGGGCGGCAGGTCCGCGGCCAGCGGCTCCGGCGTGCGCCGCGGGTCCGGCTCCAGCTCCGGCTCCGGCTCCGGCTCGATCGCGGCGGGCGGCGGGGGCGCTGCCGGCACCTCGTGGGGCTCGGTCCAGGTCAGGTCGTCGTCGTCGGGTTCCGGTTCGGGCGCGGGCGGCGGAGGCGGCGCGACCGGAACGGGCTCGGGCGCCGGCGGCTCGACGACCGGCTCGGGCTCGACCGGCGCCGGGGCGGGGGCCGGCGGGGGCGCGGCCGGGCCGTCGCGTTCGGCCAGGAGGTCGTCGACGGACACGCCACGCCGGCGCGCCTCGCGCTCCAGCCGCGCGCGCTCGCGATCCGCGGAGCTGCGGTCGCCAGAGGAGTCTGAGTTGCGAAACAGGGGCATCGGACGAACGCCGCGGGTTAGGCCCCCGCGGCGTGCGTGTCAGGCTAGATGATCGGCCGGACTAGGACCCGTGCACGGCGAGCCACTCCTCGAGCAGCACGGCGGCCGCGCGCGAGTCCTCGTCGGTGCGGTCGCCGCCCGAGCGCTGGGCGATCCGCGTGGTGAAGCGCTCGTCGTAGAGCTCGACGGGCACGGCCTCCCCCAGCCGCGTGGCCAACCGGTCGGCGAACGCGCGCGCCTCCAGCGTCTGCGCCGAGTCGCGACCCGACAGCGAGAGCGGCAACCCGACCACGACGCGCTCCGCACCGGTCTCGCGCACGATCGTGGCCAGGCGGTCGATGCCCTTGCGGGTGTTGGCCTTCGTCACCACGTCCAGCGGCGTGGCCAGGATCCCGGTCGGGTCGCTGACCGCCACGCCGGTACGGGCGGACCCGTAGTCGAGCGCGAGGACCCTCAAGCGCCCAGCTGGCGCTCGATCGCCTCGCGCGCGACGCCGAGCGCCTCGTCGAGCTTGCCCGCGTCCGGCCCGCCCGCCACCGCGTGCGTGGGCCGCCCACCGCCGTTGCCGCCGGTCACCTGCGCGGCGAGCTTGACGATGTCGCCGGCCTTCAGCCCCCGCTGCACCAGCTCGGGCGTGACCGAGGCGGCGAGCAGCACGCCCTTGCCGCCGACCGCGCCGAGCACCACCGCGCCGACCTTCTCCTTGACGCGATCGAGCACGTCCAGCAGCGCCTTGTTGTCGGCCACGTCGACGCGCGCGGTCAGCACCTGGGTGCCGTCGACCGCGTCCGCTCCGGCGATCAGCGCGTCCACGTCGACGGTGGCCGCCGGCGCCGCCGCGCCCTTGGCCGCCGCCTTCGCCTTGGCCTGCAGGTCCACGAGCTTGGCCGGCACGTCCTCCGGGCGCGTGCGCAGCGCATCCGCCGCGTCGGCCAGCAGCACGTCGTGGCGTCGCAGCAGCGCGATGCCCTCGGCGCCGGTGACCGCCTCGATGCGGCGCACGTTGGCCGACGAGGACGTCTCGGTGGTGATGCGGAACAGGCCGATCTCCGCGGTGGTGGCCACGTGCGTGCCGCCGCACAGCTCACGCGAGAACGACCCGTCGCCGATCTCCACCATCCGCACGATGTCGCCGTACTTCTCGCCGAACAGCGCCATCGCGCCCGCGGCGCGCGCCTCGTCCAGCGTGGTCTGACGCCAGGCCACCGGCCAGTTCTCGACGATCCACGCGTTGACCTGGTCCTCCACGTCGCGGCGCTCCTGCGGGGTCAGCGGCGCGCCGTGGGTGAAGTCGAAGCGCAGCTTGTCGGGGCCGACGTAGGAGCCGGCCTGGCGCACGTGCGTGCCCAGCCGCGCGCGCAGCGCCGCGTGCAGCAGGTGCGTCGCGGTGTGGTTGGCCATCGTGGCCATGCGCGTCGAGCGATCGACGCGCGCGACGACGCGCTGGCCCGCCTGCAGCGGGCGGGCGGGCGGGGTGACCCGCAGGATCTGATCGTCGCCGGAGCGCACGACGTCGATCACGTCCAACGCGACGTCGTCGGCCTCGATCACGCCGACATCGGAGATCTGCCCGCCGCCGGCCGCGTAGAACGGCGACCGCTCGAGCTTGACCAGCAGCTCGTCCGCGGCGCTGTCGTCGGTGGCCACGACTGTCGTCTCGGAGGTCAGGTGGTCATAGCCGACGAACTCGGCCGCCGGGCCGGGCAGCGAGACGCGCGCGCCGGTGCGCGCCGCGGCCGAGCCGCCGCCCGCCCGCGAGCGCTCGCGCTGCTCGTCCATCAGCGTCTCGAAGCCCTGCTCGTCGGAGCCGAGGTCCTGCTCGCCCAGCAGCTCGCGCGACAGGTCGATCGGGAAGCCGAAGGTGTCGTGCAGCTTGAACAGCTCGTCGGCGCCGATGCCCTCGTCGCCGCGCTGGCGGGCCTGGGTGACCAGCTCGTCCAGGCGCTGCATGCCGGTGGCCACGGTGCGCCGGAAGGACTTCTCCTCCTCGGTGGCCCACATGGCGATCTCGTCACGGCGCTCGACCAGCGTCGGGTAGGCCGCGCCCATCAGGTCGGTGACGACCTCCTGGTAGCGCGGGAGCACGAGCTCCTCGACCCCGAGCAGGTGCGCGCGCACGATCGCCCGGCGCATGATGCGCCGCAGGACGTACCCGCGGTCCTCGTTGGAGGGCACGACGCCGTCGCCGAGCAGGAAGGTCATCCCGCGCGTGTGGTCGGCCAGGATGCGCAGCGCGACGTCGGTCTTGTGGTCGGTGCCGTAGGTCTTGCCCGACAGCTCCTCGCCGAGCTTGATCAGCGGGACGAACTGGTCGGTCTCGAACACCGTCTCGACGCCCTGCAGGATGCAGGCCATCCGGTTGAGGCCCATGCCCGTGTCGATGTTCTGGTTGGGCAGCGGCGTCAGCGTCCCGACCGGGTTCTGGTCGAACTGCATGAACACGAGGTTCCAGAACTCCAGGAAGCGCTCGTTGTCGCCGCCGGGCAGGTCGTCGGGCTGACCGAAGTCCAGGCCGCGGTCGAGGTACAGCTCGCTGCACGGGCCGCACGGGCCGGTCGGGCCGGCCTGCCAGAAGTTCTCGCTGCGCGGGCACAGGACGATGCGCTCGCGCGGGACGCCGATCGCCTCCCAGGCCGCGATCGCCTCCTCGTCGGGCCCGAGCCCGAGCTCGGCGTCGCCCTCGAAGACCGTCACCCAGATCTTCTCCTCGGGGAAGCCGAAGCCCTCGCGGGCCAGCTCCCAGGCGAACTCGACGGCGCCCTGCTTGAAGTAGTCGCCCATGGAGAAGTTGCCGAGCATCTCGAAGCAGGTGAGGTGCCGCGTGGTGGTGCCGACGATGTCGATGTCGGGCGTGCGGAAGCACTTCTGGCAGCTGGTCAGCCGGTGGTGCGGCGGCCGCTCCTGGCCGAGGAAGTACGGCTTCAGCGGGTGCATGCCCGCGGTGGTCAGCAGCACCGACGGGTCGTAGGACGCGGGCACGAGCGACGCGGACTCGAGCCGCAGGTGATCGCGCTGGGCGAAGAAGTCGAGGAAGGTCTCGCGGATCTGGTCGGACGTCACCCGTCCGAGTCTAAAGGCCCGTCTCTAGCGGCCCGTGGGCGGCGCTTTGGGCACGACCACCGGGTCGCGGGCGATCGACGTCCACCAGCTCGCCCAGCGCTCGTGCGCGACGGCGAACGCGGCGGTGTCGAGGCCGTAGGTGGTGACGGTCACGGTGATCTGGGTCTCGACGCCGCCGCCCAGCGCGTCGCGCGCGGTGACGATCGCCAGCTCGTCGCCGTCGGCGCCGGTCAGGACACCGCGCTGATGGACGTCCTCGTGCCACAGGTCGCCGTCGGTGCCGGCCAGCACGAGCGCGGGCGAGGCGACGCCGTCGAGGTGGATCGTGCGCCGCGGCGCGAGCGAGTGGCGCTCCAGCGCGTAGCGCAGCTGCTCGAAGAACATGCGCCAGCCCTCGTCCACCGCGTGCCAGCTCTGGCCGTCGCCCAGCGCCCCGACGGAGATGCGCGTGCCGCCCGGGCTCTTGGTCATCTCGATGCCCGGATCGCGGTCCACGAAGATCATCCCGATCTCCGGATCGAGGCCCGCCGCGTCCCACCCGAACCAGCGGCGGATCAGCAGCGGCTCGGTCAGCGCGCGGCGCACCACCTCGACCGGAGCACGGACGAATGTTGCGACACGCCCTGTTTCCGGCTCGCTCACGGTTGGGCATCATGGCGTCATGGCCGGTCGCCAGCGATCCTGGAAGAAGCTGCGCGATCCGCTGCCGCGCCCGCGACGGCGTGACCAGGCGATCATGCTCGCCGCGCTGGGCGGCTCCGCGCTGGTGCTCGTCGCGGCGCTGGTCGCGCTCGTGCTGCTCGCCCGCTGGCTGTGGATCGCCGCGGCGTTCTACGTGATCGCGCTGGCCGGCGGCTGGCTGCTGGCCACGCTCAACCGCCCGCCCGGCAAGCCCGGCGACGACGCACTGGAGGCGCAGGTGCGCATGGCGCTCGTGCGCCTGTGCGTGGTCGCCGACATGCCCACGCCGGACATCCGCGTGTGGAAGGACCTGCCGCCGCTGAGCTGGACCACGCAGCTGCCGTTCGGGCGTCCGCGTGTGCACGTCAGCGAGGCGATGGTGCGGCGCACCGACGATCGCGGCCTGGAGGCGGTGCTGGCCCACGAGATGGCCCACATCGCCAACGGCGACGCGCGCATCATGACCGTGCTGGCCGGCCCGGCCCGCGCGATGCTCACCGCGTTCTGGAGCCTGCGCCACGTGGCCGACATGGGCTGGGGCTTCTTCCTGTTCGTGATCACCGGGATCGCCGCGATCCCGGCGGTCGCGCTGATGGGCCTGGCCCGCCTGGCCTCACGGCACCGCGAGCTGGCCGCCGATCGCGGCGCCGCCGTTCTGACCGGCTCGCCCGCGTCGCTGGCCGCGGTGCTGCTGGCGCTCAGCGAAGGGCTCGCGCGCGTGCCGCTGCGCGACCTGCGCGAGGTGGCCACGGGCGATGTCTTCCACCTGCTGCCCGTGCGCGAGGCCACCGGGCTGCGCCGCCTGTGGGCGACCCATCCCCCGCTGCGCCGCCGGCTGGCGGCGCTGCAGGAGATGGAGCGCCATCTGGCCTCCGCTGGTACTCAGCCGATGCGCTGAGCCAGCGTCTGGCTGCGGATCACGCGGCCGCTGGTGCGCGTGTTGCCGGCGCTGTCCTTGACCGTCGTCTGCACGCTCATGCGCAGCGTGCCCTTGCGGTTGACCAGGCTCTTGCCGGTCGCGTCCAGCGGGATCGACACGTCGACCGACCCGGGGCCGCCGTTGACCTGGCCGGTGGCCGTGCCGAGCTTCTGGCTCGTGCCGTCGACCTCGGCGCTGACGGAGACCGTGCAGGCCTCGTCGCAGGCGACCTTGATCGGGATGCCGCGGTCGAGCATCGTCGTCTCCAGCAGCGTGCTGGACAGATCCACCACGATGTTCGGCGGCGTGCGGTCATCGGCCACCTGGCCCAGCGCCGCGATCGCGGTGATCGGTGAGGCGTTGGCCGTGTTGGTCGGCTTGCTGGCCAGCGGTCCGACCGGCGTCGCCGCGCCGGTGCTCAGGTTGACCGTGAACAGCTCCGTCGTGTTCTGGCCCGCCCGGCGCAGGGACGCGTAGCCGACGCCCGTGGTCGAGATGTCGAAGCCGCCCGGGCCGTTGACGTCGAGGCCCAGCGCGCCGACCGTGGTCAGCGTGCCGTCGTTGGGCGGGGCCTGGATGGCCAGCGTGTCGCGGCCCGCGTCGATGTCGTACAGCGTCGTCGCGGTCGCTCCCGGGACGCCGTTGGTGTAGGCCGCGCCCGCGACGGCGGGCGTGGACCCGGCGCCGGGATCGCCGGCCGCGTACTGCAGCGGCCCATCCACGTTGATGACCTGGCCGGTCGCGGCGTTCAGGCGCAGGTTCTGCCGGTTGTTGGAGACGCTGCGCAGCGCGTCGGCCACCGGGTTGACGTTGAAGCCGAACTGCGATCCGTCCAGCAGCGGCGTGAACGGGTCGCCGATGGCCAGCGCGTTGCCCGAGCCGATGTCGACCCGGTACACGCGGCTGGAGCTGCCCAGCGCGTAGAGCGCGCCGGTGGCCGGGCGCGTGTCCAGGCCGACGATGCGCTCGCCCGAGGGCAGGTTGCTGATCGGCACGGCGTACTGGACGTTTCCGGGCGCGTCGGAGCGCAGCAGGACGAGGGTGTTGTCTTCCGTGACACCGGCCAACTGCTCCGCCGCGTTGGCTGCGGCGGGGGCGGCAAGGACGCCGGCAAGGCAGGCCAAAGCCGCGCAGGTGCGTGCGCTTCTCACTGGGTGCTCCTCCAATTCAGGGGCGGGACGGTGCTGCCCCTTCGAACACGGTCACCCCCCGAACTGATGCGGTTCTGACCCGGACAGAACCGGCGCAGCGCCGTTTCTCTTCTTCTTGGAGTCGGGCACAACAGGGGCCAGCAGTCGACGGTTCTTCACGGGAGGTGGAGCCGATGGGCGGGGGAGTTCGGCCTGGCCGAAACTGGATTCGGCATGCCGTGATGGCGGCCGTTCCGTTTGTGTTGTGGGGGCTCTTGCTCAAGCGCCCCGAGCTGGGCGCGGGCAGCTGTCCGCCGGCGGGCGAGGGCCTGGTGATGTGTCAGGTGCAGCAGTCGTGGGCCGCGTGGCTGACCGTGGTGTGCATCGCGGCGACGGCCACGCACGGCCTCGTCTGGCTGATCGCGGTCGCGCTGCCCAAGGGCGCGCGCAAGGTCCATGACGGCGAGCGGCTGCACTACGGGACGCCGCCGTCGCGGCGCGACTGGCAGGGCGACGGCACGCTGGCCGCCGCGGTGTGGGCGCCGGCCACGACGCGCAACCACCGCTCGACGGTGCTGGCCGAGCGGGCGCTGGAGCGGGCGGTCAACAGCAGCGGGCCGACCACCGACGGGCTCGCCGTCTGCGGCCGCTGCCATCGCTCGCACGCCATCCGCGGCTGGCGTGCCGTGTGTCCCGACTGCGGTGGCGTGGCCCTGCGCGCGGTCGTCGCGCCGCGCGTGCCCGACGAGGCGCGCATGCCGGTCGCCGTGCGCTGATCCGTCCGACCCGCCTCCTACGTTTCCTGGCGCCCCGCACATATCGGGGTGACGTGAGCGCAGCGAAGTCCGGTGAGATCCCGGCGCTGTCCCGCAACGGTGATGCCCTCCTCGGAGGGATGAGCCCGGTCGCCTGCCTCCCGTCGATGGAACGTCCTCGGTAGAAGGACCGCCCTCGAGGTGCGCACCGGCGTGCGCACCGACCGGACGGCCCTTCCCCGCACTGAGTCGGAGGAAGGCAATGCAGAAGCAGTACACCCTCGGAGACCGGACCTTCGTCCTGGACCAGGACAAGGCCGAGGCGGCGCTCGCGGCCAAACGCGTCGTCGGCGGGCGCGAGACGATGTGCTTCAACCTGCTGCCGCTGCGCTACGGCTGGGCCTACGAGCTGTATCGCACGATGAAGGCCAACCACTGGGAGCCCGAGGACATCCCGATGGGCAAGGACGTCGAGCAGTGGCGGGATCCACGCGCCCTGTCCGACGTCGACCGCTGGATCGTGCGCATGGGGATCGGCTACTTCAGCGCGGCCGAGGGCATCGTCGGGGACAACATCCTGCACGTCGTGCGCGAGCTGGTCACCGCGTCGGAGCTGAAGCTGGTGCTCGGCCGTCACGCGCACGAGGAGAACATCCACGCGGACTCGCTGCTGTACATGATCTCCTCGCTGGGGATCGACCCGCACGAGTGCGAGGCGATGTTCGACGACATCCCCACGATCGTGGCCAAGAACCGCTTCGTGACCGACGTCTCGCGCGAGCTGCGCCGCGATCTGGACATGGACGATCCGCGGGCCAAGCAGCTGCTGGCCAAGAACGTCTTCGTCTTCGGCCAGTGCATGGAGGGCACCCAGTTCTACGGGCTGTTCGGGATGATCCTCTCGCTCTACCGCCAGGGGAAGCTGCCCGGCGTCGGGACGATGTTCCGCTACACGCTGCGCGACGAGAGCAACCACATCGAGCTGTTCCGCCGGCTGCTGCGCGAGCTGGCCGCGGAGAACCCCGAGGTGTGGACGCCCGGCTTCCGGGCCGAGCTGCGCGACCTGATGGCCGAGGCGGTCGTGCTGGAGAAGCGCTTCATCGCCGACTGCCTGCCCGTCGAGGGCGTCGGCCTGTCCGCCGACGAGTTCGCGCAGTACATCGACTACATCGCCGACCGCCGCCTGCTCGGCTGCGGCCTGGAGCCGCTTTCGGGCGGGCGGGATCCGATTCAGAACCCGCTCCCCTGGCTGTCGGAGCTGATGGACGTGCGCAAGGAGCAGAACTTCTTCGAAGGGCGCGTCACCGAGTACCGCAAGGCCTCCGCGCTGGCCCTGGTCGCCGACGACGAGCTCTAACCCGCAAAGGAACCCGACATGACTCTCGACACCACCGAGCTCCCCGCCCTCCACCCGCCCGGCACGCTGCGGCTGATCCGCCGCAGCGGCCACGTCGTGGCCTGGAACGAGCAGAAGATCGAGCTGGCCGTGGCACGCGCGTTCGCCTCGCGCGGGCTGGCCGAGGCCGCCGCCGCGCCGCTGGCCGCCCGGGTCACCGAGCGCGCCCGCGCGATGGGCCAGGTCTACGTCCCCATCGAGACCGTCCAGGACCTGGTCCAGGAGGAGCTCGTGCTGGGCGGCCACATGCGCGTGGCCGAGAGCTACATCGTCTACAGGGCCGAGCGCGCCCGGCTGCGCACCGAGCAGACCGCGCCCCCGGTGCCGGCCACGCCGGTCGGCGTCCTGGAGACCGATGGCGGCGAGACCGCCTGGACCGGCGAGGACCTGCGCGCCCGCATCGCCTTCGCCTCCATCGGCCTGGACCTGGACCTGTCGAGCGAGGACGTCGAGCGCGAGCTGCGCCGGTCGATCCACGCCGGCGTCTCGCGCGCCGACCTGGGCCGCACGATCGTGCTCAACGCCAAGTCGCTGGTCGAGCGCGACAGCGAGTTCTCGCGCTTCGCCGGGCGCATCCTGCTGACCTATGTCTACGAGGAGACGCTGGGCTGGGACATCGTGCGCGACGGCATCGGCGCGCTGCGCGACGTGCACCGCGCCGCGCTGGAGCCGATGCTGCGCCGGGGCGTGGAGATCGGACGCTTCGACGCCCGCCTGCTCGACTTCGACCTGCCCCGCCTGGCCGCCGCCCTGGACCCGACCGCCGACCTGGACTTCGACTTCCTCGGCCTGCAGACGCTCTACGACCGCTACCTGCAGGTCGACAAGACCGGCGCGCGGCCGGTGCGCCTGGAGGCCCCGCAGCTGTTCTGGCTGCGCGTGGCCATGGGCGTGAGCATCGGCGAGAGCGACGATCGCGAGGCGCGCGTGCTCGATCTGTACGCCGCCTACAAGGAGCGCCGCTTCTGCTCCTCGACGCCGACGCTGTTCAACGCCGGCACCCCCCACTCCCAGCTCAGCTCCTGCTACCTCTACTACATCAAGGACACGCTGTCCTCGATCGTCGGCCGAGGCATCGCCGAGAACGCGATGTGCAGCAAGTGGGCCGGCGGGCTGGGCGGCTCGTGGACCGCGGTGCGCGGCACCGGCAGCCACATCGAGTCGACCAACGGCGAGAGCCAGGGCGTCGTGCCCTTCCTGAAGATGCACAACGACCAACTGGTCGCCGTCAACCAGGGCGGCAAGCGGGCCGGCTCGGGCTGCGCGTACCTGGAGACGTGGCACAACGACATCCGCGACTTCCTGGAGCTGCGGCGCAACACCGGTGACGACCGCCGGCGCACACACGACATGAACACGGCCAACTGGGTGCCCGACCTGTTCATGAAGCGCGTCGAGGCGCGCGAGGACTGGACGCTGTTTCGCTCCAACGAGGTGCCCGACCTGCACGAGCTCTACGGGCGCGCGTTCGAGACCCGCTACCTGGAGGCCGAGCGCCGCGCGGCGGCCGGCGAGATCCACGGCGAGACGGTCCCGGCCATCGAGCTGTGGAAGGCGATGCTGAAGATGCTCTTCGAGACCGGCCATCCGTGGATCACGTTCAAGGACCCCTGCAACGTGCGCTCGCCCCAGGACCACGCGGGCGTCGTGCACTCGTCCAACCTGTGCACGGAGATCACGCTGAACACCGGCGAGGACGAGACCGCGGTATGCAACCTGGGCTCGATCGTCATCGACCAGCACCTGGACGCCGACGGCGCGATCGACCACGCCAAGCTGCGCGCCACGGTGCGCGTGGCGGTGCGCGCGCTGGACAACGTGATCGACGTCAACTTCTACCCGACCGATCCGGCGCGCACGGCGAACCTGCGCCACCGGCCGGTCGGCCTGGGCGTGATGGGCCTGCAGTACGCGCTGTATCGCAAGGGCGTCGCGTTCGGCTCGACGGAGGCGGTCGAGTTCTCCGACGAGATGATGGAGGCGATCGCCTTCTACGCCTACGAGGCGTCGTCCGACCTGGCCGCCGAGCGCGGGCGCTACCCGTCCTACGAGGGCTCCAAGTGGGACCGCGGGCTGCTGCCCCAGGACACGCTGGACCTGCTGGAGGCCGAGCGCGGCCTGCCCATCCAGGTGCCCCGCGGCGGGCGCCTGGACTGGGCGCCGCTGCGGGCCCGGATCGCCGCGCAGGGCATGCGCAACTCCAACGTGATCGCCATCGCCCCGACGGCCACGATCGCCAACATCATGGGCACGTCGCCCTGCATCGAGCCGATGTACAAGAACCTGTTCGCCAAGTCGAACCTGTCGGGCGACTTCACCGTGCTGAACCCGTTCCTCGTGCGCGATCTCAAGGCCGCGGGCCTGTGGTCGCGCGACGTGGCCGAGCAGGTCAAGTACTTCGACGGCGACCTGACCGAGATCCCGGCGATCCCCGCCGAGATCCGCGACCGCTACCGGACCGCGTTCCAGATCGACCCGGCCTACCTGATCGACGCCGCCGCCCGCCGGCAGAAGTGGATCGACCAGTCGCAGTCGCTGAACCTGTTCCTGCCCGAGCCCGACCTCAAGGCCATGTCGCACATGTACCGCCGCGCCTGGCACGCCGGCCTGAAGACGACGTACTACCTGCGCACGCTGGGCGCGTCGTCGATCGAGAAGGCGACCGTCACCGCGGCGGCTGCGGACCCGGTCGCCTCGGCCTGCTCCATCGAGGCGATGCGAAACGGCGAGGAGTGTGAGGCCTGCCAGTGAGCCGGCCTCACGCGCATCGGCGGTCGGGAGGACCTACGTCGCGTCGTCGACGATCGCGAACGCGCGCGCCGGGAAGCCCGAGCCCCCGCGCGGCTTGGGCCAGGTGGCCACGATCAGCGCGCCGGCCGGCGGCACCTGCTCGAGGTTGGCCATCAGCTCCAGCTGCCAGCGGTCGGCGCGCAGGATGTAGTCCTCGGCCGGCACCTGGCCGGCGGAGACGAGCACGCCCGGATCGGTGTCGGTGACGTCGTGGCCGATCGCGGTGATCGCGCGCTCGTGCACCAGCATCTCCAGGGCGTCGACGCCCCAGCCCGGCGAGTGGCCGCCGTTGTCCATCGCCGCGGGATCGGGCCAGCGCTCGCCCCAGCCGCTGCACAGGGCGACGAACGCGCCCTGTGGGATGCGGCCGTGCCGGGCCTCGTGCGCCTCGATGTGGGCCGGGCCGACGGCCAGGTCGGGGTCGGCGGCCGCCTCCGCGCGCAGGTCGAGCACCACGAGCGGCAGGATCATGTCCGTCACCGGGATCTCGTCGGCCGCACGGCCGCCCGGCACGAAGTGCAGCGGCGGGTCGCAGTGCGTCCCCCACTGGCCGATGTGCGAGTACTCGTGGGCCAGGAAGCCGTCCGGCTCGAAATCGGTCACCACCCGGCGCTGTTCGTCGGGAAACGCGCTGTAGTGCGGGATGCCCGGCTGGAAGGCATAGGTCAGGTCGACCCAGCGGCAGGAGCGCAACTGAGACAGCACATCGGCGAGAGACGTCACGCCGCGGATGCTGCCAGACTCCCGCCCGGTTCAGGCAACGAAGCGGGATGAGGGCGGAGATGCAACCGAACAAGCGACTGGTCCTCGCGGCGATGATCTTCGCCGTCGCGATGATGTTCATCGACCAGACGATCGTCGCGATCGCCATCCCCGAGGTCGAGAAGGACCTCGACCTGTCGGCCACCGGCGCGCAGTGGATCATCAACGGCTACCTGCTGTCGCTGTCGGCGCTGTTCGCCTTCGGCGGCAAGCTGACCGACGTGCTGGGCCACCGGCGCATGGTGCTGATCGGCGTGATCGGCTTCGCGGTCGCCTCGGCGCTGTGCGGCGCCACGCCCACGGGCAGCATCGGCGAGGCGTGGATCATCTTCTTCCGCATCGTGCAGGGCGCGTTCGCCGCGGTCATGTTCCCGGCCGCGCTGGCCATCGTCGTCGGGGCGTTCGACGTGCGCGAGCGCGGCAAGGCCCTGGCCATCTTCTTCGCGGTCACCGGCGGCCTGACCTCGATCGGCCCGCTGGCCGGCGGCTACCTGACGCAGTGGACCTGGCGGGCGATCTTCTGGATCAACATCCCCGTGGCCGTCATCGCGGTCTTCCTGACGCTGAAGGCCAAGCCCGACAACGAGCGCCGGCCCGGGCCGATCGACTACCGCGGCACGATCCTCGTGTGCGGCGGCATGGGCCTGATCGTGCTCGGCCTGCAGCAGTCGGCCGTGTGGGGCTGGGGCTCGATCGCCACGTGGGGCACGATCGTCGTCGGCATCCTGCTGATCGTCGGCTTCTGGCGCCTGCAGCTGCGCATCCCCCACCCGCTGATCCGCGTGCGGATCTTCGCCGACCGCTACTTCACCGCCGACAACGCTGTGCTGTTCCTGATGTCGGCCTGCTTCGTCCCGCTGTTCTTCTTCGCCAGCATCTACTCGCAGCTGGTGCTCGGCTACGACGCGTCCAACGCCGGCCTGTACCTGCTGATCTTCTTCGGCGGCTTCGCCAGCGCGGCGCAGCTCGGCGGGCGCCTGCTCGACGCGCGCGGCGCCTACATCCCGGTCGTGGTCGGTTCGATCCTGTCCGCCGTCGGCTTCTACCTGTGGGCCAAGGCGATGCCGGACGCGTCGTTGAACGGCCAGTGGATCTACATCGTCCTGACCGGGGCGGGCATGGGGCTCGTCCTCTCCCCCGTCAGCACCGACGCGCTCAACCGCGCTCCAGCGGGCAGCTACGGCGAGGTCACCGGGATCACCCAGACGGTGCGCAACTTCGGCGCGTCGCTCGGGCTGGCCGTGCTGGGCACGATCATGATCTCCAGCAACCGCACGAACCTCGAGTCGACGCTGGGCGCCGTCGGTGTGCCCAAGGAGGCCTCCGACCGGATCGCCGAGCAGATCAGCAGCGGCGCGGGCGGCGGCGGCGCGCCGAGCGGGACGAGCGACCGTGTGCTCGACGCGGTCCAGCACGGGTTCGCGCTGACCTCGGAGACGGTGTTCACGGTGATGGCCGCGATCATGGCCGTGTCGTTCCTGGTCGCGCTGGTGTTCATGTCGCGCACCGTCGCGCCGCAGGTCTCCCAGGCCCACGACGACGCCGAGCCCGCCCCCGCGCCCGCCGCATGACCGTCGTCGTGCCCGACTGGCCGTCGGGCACGGTGACCGTGCTGTCGACCGCGGGCGGCGCCGCGCACGCGATCCCGGTGTCGGCCGCGCTGCGCGCCGGCCCGCGCACCGTGTTCCTCGCGCTGGCCGGTCGACGCGTGTCGCTGGAGCGCCTGCGCCGTGACCCGGCCGTCGCGTTGACGGTCCTGGCCGAGGGGCTCGCGTTCACCGCCCACGCGCGGGCGCACGTGGTCGAGGAGGCGCTGGCCGAGGCCGGGAACGTCGCCGCGGTCCGCCTCGACGTGCACGCCGTCCAGGACCACATGACCCCGGCCTTCGCGATCCGCGGTCCGGTGGACTGGGCGTGGGTCGACGACGAGGCCCGCGCGCGCGATCAGGTCGTGCGCGCGGGGCTGCGGCGCCTGGCCGCCGATGAGTCCGGGCCGACCGGCCAGTCCTAGCCGCATGCTCCTCGAACAGCAGAACGCGATCCTCTACGGCGGCGGCGCGATCACCGGCGCCGTGGCCGAGGCCTTCGCCGCCGAGGGCGCCCGCGTCTTCCTGGCCGGCCGCAACGCGAGCAAGCTGCAGGCGCTGGCCGAGCGCATCGGTGGCGCCGACGTGACCGTCCTGGACGCGCTGGACGCCGACGCCGTCCAGGCGCATGCCGACCGCGTGGTCAGCGACGCCGGCTCGATCGACGTCTCCTTCAACCTCATCTCCCACGACGTCGTGCAGGGCACGCCGATGATCGAGATGGACGTCGAGGACTACCTGCGCCCGGTGCAGGTCGCGGTGCGCTCGACGTTCCTGACCGCGACGGCCGCGGCGCGCCACATGGCCGCCGGCCGGGGCGGCGCGATCCTGGTCTTCGGCGGCGATGGGCCACCGTTCCCCGGCTACTCGTTCGGCTCGCTGCAGGTGGTCTTCGCGGCGCTGGAGTCGATGCGCCGCCAGCTGGCCAACGAGTACGGCCGCCAGGGCGTCCGCGCGGTCACGCTGCGCACCGGCGGCATCCCCGAGACGATCCCCGAGGGCCTGGAGGGCCGCGACGCGATCGTCTCGACGATCGCCGACGCGACGATGACCGGCCACGCCGCCACGCTGGCCGACGTCGGCTACGCCGCCGCGTTCGCGGCCTCCGACCGGGCCAAGGCGATGACCGCGGCCACGATCAACATCAGCGCGGGGACCCTGCTGGACTGAGTCAGGCGATCGTCGCGTGCCCGAGCACGCGATCGCCGGCCATCAGCACCGCGGCCTGACCGGGCGCGGCGCCGTCGAAGGGCTCGGCCAGCTCGATCGCGTCGCCGTCCAGGCGACAGGCCACCGGGCGCGAGCGGTAGCGCAGGCGAACCGTCTCGATCTCGTCGGCGGGGCGGTGCAGGCGCACGTCACGCAGCAAGACGCGGGTCGTGGCCAGGTCCTCGCGCGTGCCGACCACCACGACGTTGGTGGCCGCGTCCTTGCCGACGACGTAGCGCGGGATGCCGCCGCCGATGCCCAGCCCCTTGCGCTGGCCGACGGTGTACTCGGCGTGCCCGCGATGGCGCCCGACCGGGCGTCCCGCCGTGTCGACGATCTCCCCCGGACGCGAGCGGTGGCCGCCGTGGCGGGCCAGGAACGCGGCGCGGCCGGTGCCGGCCAGGAAGCACAGGTCCTGCGAGTCGGGCTTGTGCGCCACGGGCAGGCCGGCCTCCTCGGCCAGCGCGCGGACCTGCGGCTTGGCCAGGTCGCCCAGCGGGAAGCGCATCCGCCCCAGCGACTCGCGCGGCAGCGCCGCCAGCACGTAGCTCTGGTCCTTGGCCGGGTCGGCGGCCATGCGCAGCAGGCCGTCGTCGGTCAGGCGCGCGTAGTGCCCGGTGGCCAGCTGGCGTGCGCCCACGCGGGTGGCGAAGTCGAGCATCGCGTCCAGGCGCACCGAGCCGTTGCAGCGCACGCACGGGTTGGGCGTCAGGCCGGCCTCGTGGTCGGCCAGCCAGGGCTCGACCACACCGGCGCGGAACTCCTCGCGCAGATCCAGCGTGAAGTGCGCCAGGCCCATCCGGTGGGCCAGCGCGCGGGCGTGGCGCACGGCGTCGGCGCTGCAGCACGAGCTCTCCGCGTCGTTCTCGGGCGAGGACCACAGCTCCAGCGTCACCGCGACGGCGTCCGAGCCGACGCGCGTGGCCGCGACCGCGCTGTCCACCCCGCCGCTCATCGCCACGAGCACGCGCCCGTCGACGATCGGCGTGCTGGCCCGGGCGCGGACGGCCGCGCCGAGCGCGCGATGCAGCGCGTCGGCGGCCAGCTCGGCGGCGTGCAGCTTGCCGGGGCTCAGGCCACCCAGCTCGTCGGCCACCGCCGCGGCCGAGACCCGCGCGGCGTCCAGGATCGACGCGCCCCGGACGAGCTCGACGACGGCCGAGGCCGCCGCCTGCGCCGCGCCGCACCCGGAGGCATCACAGCCCGCGTCGGCCACGCGGTCGCCCTTCACGCGAACCGAGACGCGGACCAGGTCGCCGCAGGCGGCGCCACCCGCGGCGCCGCTGAAGGCGTCGGCCGGGGTGTGTCCGCGCCGCGCGCGCAGGTGCTCCTCGAAGCGCTCGTCCATCGCTGGGGAGTCTAGGAGCGGCACGCGGGAGGCCCGTCCGCGTCCGCCGGACGACGAGAAAGGTGCAGGTCGATCTCATCCTGCCGACTACCCCATCGAATGAGCCAGTTCCGGGCCCGCCTGCTGATCCTCGTCGCCGCCATCGCGGTCGGCGGCGCCGTGTGGTTCGCCGCCGACGTCCAGCGCCGCAGCGCTACGCACGCGGCCACCCGGATGCAGGCCACCCAGCAGCTGCTGACCAGCATGCTCGACCAGGAGACCGGCCTGCGCGGCTTCCAGCTGACCGGCCAGGAGTCGTTCCTGGCGCCCCTGCGGGTCGGTCGCCGCGGGGAGGCGCGGGCCGCCGCCTCGATCCGCTCGGAGGGCGCGGGCAACCAGGAGCTGCTCAAGCGGCTGGCCGCGGCGATCGCGCTGGCCGACCGGTGGCGCCTGTCGGCCGACGGCGTGGTCGTCGACGTCCGCGCCAAGGGACCGCACGCGCCGTCCCTGGAGGCGGCGCTGGGCCGCAAGAGGCTGATGGACGGCTTCCGCAACCAGGTGTCGGGCATGCAGAACGAGCTCAACCGCGAGCGCGTCCACGACCAGCGCGTGGCCGCTGCCCTGTCGGTCGGCATCAGCCTCGTCGTGTTCGCCGTGCTCGGGCTGGCCGGCCTGGTCTGGTGGCGGCGCCACACGCGCGGCGAGGTCGAGCGCGAGGCGGCCGAGCGCCGCTACCGCGAGAGCCAGCTGGAGTTCAGCCAGACCATGTCGATCGTCTCCTCCGAGGCGGAGGCCAACGCGCTGCTCAAGCGCCACCTGGAGCGCTGGCGCCCGGGGCGCGACGTCGCCGTGCTCAACCGCAACAACAGCGCCAACCGGCTCGAGCCGATGACGGTCCTGTCCGAGGACGACCCGCTGGCCGAGCGTCTGCGCGACGCGGGCCCGCGGGACTGCCTGGCCGTGCGCCTGGGCCGCGCCCACGAGGAGCGCGCCGGCGAGAACCCGCTGCTGACCTGCGAGCTGTGCGGCGACACGCGCGAGCGCCTGTGCGCGCCGCTGCTCGTCTCGGGCGAGGTGATCGGGTCCGTGCTGTCGCGCCAGCCGGAGCCGTTCGACGATCAGGCCCGCGACCGCATGACCGACTCGGTCACGATCGCCGCGCCCGTGCTGGGCAACCTGCGCACGATCGCCATCGCCGAGTCGCGCGCGGCCACCGACGCGCTCACCGGGCTGCCCAACCGGCGCGCGATCGACGACAACCTGCGGCGCATGTTCGCCCAGGCCGCGCGCACGGGCACGCCGCTGACCGCGGTCGCCATCGACCTGGACCACTTCAAGCAGATCAACGACCTGTACGGGCACGACCGCGGCGACGACGTCCTGGCCGCGGTGGCGGCCGCGCTGCAGGGGGCGGTGCGGGCGAGCGACTTCGTCGGTCGCCAGGGCGGCGAGGAGCTGCTCGTGCTGGCCCCCGACACGCCGCTGGCCGGCGCGCTGAAGCTGGCCGACCACCTGCGCGCGACCGTCGAGCGCATCGACGTCGCCGGCGTGGACCGAGCGATCACCGCGAGCTTCGGGGTCGCCGTCATGCCCGACTCGGCCGCGACGTCGGAGGAGCTGATGCGCCAGGCCGACCGCGCGCTGTACGCGGCCAAGGAGCGCGGCCGCAACCGGGTCGAGTCGATCGGCGCGGTCGCGCCGGTCGCTACGCCGGCCTGAGGCCGAGCTCGCGGAGCTGCCTGGCGTCGACCGGCGCGGGCGCGCCGGTCAGCGGGTCGCCGCCGCTGGCCGTCTTCGGGAAGGCGATCACGTCGCGGATCGAGTCGCGCCCGGCCATGATCGCGGCGACGCGGTCCAGGCCGAAGGCGATGCCGCCGTGCGGCGGCGCGCCGTACTTGAGCGCGTCGAGCAGGAACCCGAAGCGGGCCTCGGCCTCGTCGGCGTCGATGCCCAGGATCTCGAACACGCGCGACTGCACGGCCGAGTCGTGGATACGAATCGACCCGCCGCCCAGCTCGGAGCCGTCGACCACCAGGTCGTAGGCGCGCGAGCGCAGCGAGCCGGGGTCGTCGAGGTCCCCGACGGGCGCGGTGAACGGGTGGTGCAGCGCGTCCCAGCGGCCCTCGTCCTTGTTCCAGCCGAACGCGGGGAAGTCGACCACCCACACCGGGACGTGCTTCGCTGCGTCGGGCGTGCCGAGCTTCAGTCGCAGCGTGCCGAGGGCGTCGGCCGCGGTGGCGGGGTCGTCGGCCACGGCGAGCAACAGGTCGCCCTCGCTGGCCCCCAGCTGCGAGGAGATCGCCTGCATCTCCTCGTCGGACAGGAACTTGGCGATCGGCGAGCGCCACACGCCACCGGCCTGCACGAAGGCCCAGACCAGGCCCTTGGCGCCACGCGACTTGGCCAGCTCGGTCAGCTCGTCGAGCTCCTTGCGCGGCGTCTCGCGCGGCCCGACGTTGAAGCCGCGCACCACCCCGCCGCCCTCGATCGCGCCCCGGAAGACCTGGAACTCGCTGGCGCGCAGCGCGTCGGACAGGTCGTGGATCTCCAGCCCGAAGCGCAGGTCCGGGCGGTCGGAGCCGTACTTGGCCATCGCCTCGTCGTAGGGCATGCGCGGCCACGGCGTCGGCGGGACCGGGAAGCCGGAGATCGCGAACACGCGCTCCATGAGCGGCTCGATCAGCCCGATCACGTCCTCCTCCTCGACGAAGGACATCTCGATGTCGAGCTGGGTGAACTCGGGCTGACGGTCGGCGCGCAGGTCCTCGTCGCGGAAGCAGCGGGCGATCTGGAAGTAGCGCTCGTAGCCGCCGATCATGAGCAGCTGCTTGAACAGCTGCGGCGACTGCGGCAGCGCGTAGAAGCTGCCCGGCTGCAGGCGCGCGGGCACGAGGAAGTCGCGCGCGCCCTCGGGCGTGGAGCGCGTCAGGATCGGGGTCTCGATCTCCAGGAAGTCCGCCTCGGCCAGCACCGTGCGCATCTCGCGGGTGATCGCGTCGCGCAGCACCAGCGCGTCGCGCATCGACTCGCGGCGCAGATCGATCACGCGGTTGGTCAGGCGCGTGTTCTCGTCGACGTAGGTGTCCTCGTCGACCGGGAACGGGGGCGTCTCGGCGCTGGCCAGCAGCTCCAGCTCGGCCACCTGCAGCTCGACCGCGCCGGTGCCCAGGTTCGGGTTGACGTTGCCCTCCTCGCGCAGCACGAGCGTGCCGCGGACGGAGATGACGTGCTCGGAGCGCAGCTTCTCGGCCTCCGCGAACGCGGCACCGCTCGTCTGCGGATGGAAGACCAGCTGGAGGATCCCGGACCGATCGCGCAGGTCGATGAAGATCAGGCCGCCGTGGTCGCGCCGGCGGTTGACCCAGCCGGCCACGCGCAGCTCCTGGCCGGCGCGCGACGCGTCGACGTCACCGGCCCACGTGTCGCGGTAGCGGTTCTCGCGCGGCGGGCGCTTCACAGGCTCGGCCCCCTCAGGACGTCACGGACGATCGCGTCGGCATCGGCGACCGCGAACTGCTCGCCGCCCTGCATCTCCTTGAGCTCCCATGACCCGTCCTCGTGCATCCAGGCAACGTAGCGGGCGTCGATCCGGTTGGCCTGCTTGAGCACGCCCTTCAGCGAGCGTCCGGCCAGGTCCAGCTGGGCGCCCAGCCCGGCCCGGCGCGCGTCGGCGACGACGCGGAACTGGTCGGGGCCGATCGGCCCGGCCACGAGCAGGTCGACCGGCGGCGCGGCGTGCGGCGGCGAGCCCCCGGCCAGCAGGATGCGCTCGACCCCGGCGGCCCAGCCCATCCCGGGCGTCGGCGGGCCGCCGATCTGCTGCACCAGGCCGTCGTAGCGGCCGCCGCCGCCCAGCGCCGACTGGGCGCCGAGCTCGGTGGAGTGGATCTCGAAGACGGTGCGCGCGTAGTAGTCCAGGCCGCGGACGAGCGTCGGATCGACCTCGTAGGAGACGTTCCCGGCGTCCAGCAGCGCGCGCACGGTGGCGAAGTGCTCGGCGTCGTCGGCCTCCAGGAAGTCGCGCAGCAGCGGCGCCGTGCGCATCACCTCCTGCGTGCCGGGATGGTCTGAGTCGAAGGCGCGCAACGGGTTCAGGTCGATCCGGCCCCGCACCTCCTCGCTCAGCTCGCCCGCGTGCGCGCGCAGGTGCTCCTGCAACGCGGCGCGGTAGACCATGCGCGACTCCAGGCGGCCGAGGCTGGAGACGCGCACGTGCACGCCGCGGGCGCCGACCTCCCCCAGCAGCGTGGCCAGCAGCAGGATCGACTCGGCGTCGACCGCGGGGTCCTCGGCGCCCAGCGCCTCGGCGCCGATCTGCCAGAACTGGCGGTAGCGGCCGGCCTGGGCGCGCTCGTAACGGAAGAACGGCCCGAGGTACCAGAGCTTCACCGGCTGGGCCTGCTTGTGCATGCCGTGCTCGACGTAGGAGCGGCAGACCGCGGCGGTCCCCTCCGGGCGCAGCGTCAGCGACCGGCCGCCGCCGTCCTGGAAGGTGTACATCTCCTTCTGGACGATGTCGGTCGACTCGCCCACGCCGCGCGAGAACAGCTCGGTGTGCTCGAAGATCGGCGTCTCGATGCGCGCGTAGCCGGCCTGCTCGAGCACCTCGCGGGCGCGCTCCTCCAGGACCGCACGCGCGGCCGACTGCTCGGGCAGCACGTCCTGCGTGCCGCGCGGCGCCTGCAGCTTCTCGCTCACCGGCCGGCGGCGATCTCGGCCAGGAACGGATTGGTCGCGCGCTCGGCTCCGAGCGTCGTCAGCCCCATGTGGCCCGGATGGACGCGCGTGTCGTCGTCGTGGCGGTCCAGCAGGGTCTGGATGGAGGCGGCCAGCGTGGGCCAGTCGCCGCCGGGCAGATCCACGCGGCCGACCGAGCCCTGGAACAGGACGTCGCCGGAGAAGATCGCGTTCTCGCCGTCGATGCTGTAGGTCACGTGGCCCGGGCTGTGGCCGGGCGTGAAGATCACGTCGATGTCCAGGCCCGCCAGCTGCAGCCGCTCGCCGCCGGCCACCGTCTCGTCGGCCTCGTAGTCCTCGAAGGGCCCGAAGCCGGGGAACCGGACGTAGTCGTTGATGTTGGCCAGCACCTCGCGCTCGAGCTCGGGCACGTACACCGGGGCGCCGGTCCCGCGGGCCACCTCGGCGACGGCGCCGACGTGGTCGAAATGCGTGTGCGTCAGCAGGATCGCGTCGAGCTCGACGCCGAGCTCGGCGATCACCCCGAGCAGGCGCTCGGCCTCGTCGCCGGGGTCGACGAGCAGCGCGCGCTGGCTCCCGGACGGGCGCAGCAGGTAGGCGTTCTCCTGCAGCGGCCCGACGGTGAGCATGCGCACGTCGAGGCTCACTTGGTCAGCGTCCCCTCAGCCAGCTTGCGCTGCCGGCGCCGGTACATGTACTGGTCGGTGTAGAAGCCCATCGGGATGTAGATGGCCAGCATCACCGCGGCCAGCGGGATGATCGCCAGGGGCTTGACCGAGAAGCCGGGAATCACCAGCAGCAGGATGGCGAAGAAGACGACGGCGACGAGCGCGCGGTTGATCGACGCACGCCAGCTGGGCGGCTTGTCGAAGCGGTTGCCCTTGCCGGCTGCGCCGCCGCGCCCGCCGGTGCCGGCGGACTTGTTCTCCGCGGCGGTGGGCTTGCGGCCCGTGCGCCCGCGGGTCTCGATCATGCCGGCAGCGTTGCCGCGGTGCTTCGTACGCCGGCGCTTCGTCTGGGCCATGTTCCTAGCGTATCGGCGTCAGAGCCGATTCCAACGTTCTGCGGTTGCGAATTGGCAGATCGTCGGGGAATCCGGCGAATGCCGCCTGCGGCGGCAGACCGATCACCTCGGCTTCGGCCACCGGCGCGTGCGCGGCGACGGCCTCCACGACGCGCGCGAGCGGCAGCGCGACGTGGTCCTCGACGTTCATCGACACCTGCGCGACCCCGCCCCGCGCCGCCAGTTCCAGGCCGATCGCCCGCAGGCCCGGCAGGCCGTCGCTGCCGCCCTCGCGGATCGCCGCGGCGATGCGCTTGGCGTCCTGCAGCGTCGCCGGCGGGGCGAGCTCGAGGTTGAAGGCGATCAGCGGCGGGCGCGCGGCCACCAGCGTCGCGCCCGCGGTCGGATGCGGCGCCGGCGGACCGAAGTCGGGGCGCAGCTCGGCGCCGGCCATCCGCGCGGCCAGCCGCGCCGGACCGCCCCGGCGCACCTCGGCCCGCGTGCGCCCGCCGCCCAGCGCGCCGTACAGGAAGACCGGCAGCTCGAGCTGCGTGCCCAGGAGCTCGGCCAGCACCAGCGCCTCGGCGGCCGCCGCGCCCCGCTCGTCGGGCGTGACGTGCACGATCGGCGCGACGTCGATCGCGCCGACGTGCGGGTGGATGCCGGCGTGGTCGGCGACGTCGATCAGCGCGACCGCCTCGCGCGCGCCGGCCGTCAACGCCGCGGCCAGCTGCCCGGGCGCCCCGGCCAGCGTGAACACCGACCGATGATGGTCGGGATCGGAGTGCACGTCGAGCACGCGCGCGCCGGCGCGCGTGAAGGCGTCGCCGATCGCGGCCAGGACCAGCGGATCGCGTCCCTCCGAGACGTTGGGGACGGCGATCAGCGGGCCGCTCACAGCAGCAGGCGCCCGCCGTCCAGGACCAGCGTGTCCCCGATGGTCAGCGTCGCGTCGAGGACCAGCACGTCGAGATGCACGGGAACCGCGACGGTCCCCCCGATCGCCGCGCTCGCCCCGAACGCGACGTGCACGGTGCCGAGCATCTTCTCGTCCTCGAGGATGTTGCCGGTCAGGCCGGCACGCTCGTTGGTGCCGACGCCGAGCTCGGCCAGGTTCGGGCCGCGCTCGCCGGCGCCGCGCAAGGTGGCCAGCAGCTGGGCGCCCGCCAACCCCTCGGCCATCGTCAGGTTGCCGCCCTCGACGGTCAGCACCGCGGGCGGGTCGGCCAGGCCGATCGAGGCCAGGCTCGAGGCCACGACCGTGCCCTCACCGGCCAGTGGGGCGATGAAGCCCTCGCCGCAGGGCAGGTTCCCGAACGCGCCCGGCTCGGTCAGGTCTCCGTCGTCGGCGATCGCGACGCGGCCGCTCAGATCCAGGCGGAAGTCGGTGCCGCGCGGGCAGGTGACGTGCGCGGTGTCGGCGGCGGTGAGCAGGTCGGCGATCGCCCGCGACCGCGGTCCGAGCACGTCGAAATCGGCGGTCATCAGGCGCGCGAGCATGTCGCGCGTGACCGTGGGCATCGTCGCGCCGCGGGTGCCGGCCTCGCTGGCCGCCTTGCGCGCCCGCGTGTGAGAGATCGACCAGCTCGTCGGCGCGATGAACACGTCGGCGGCGACCATCGCTGCCGCGACGCTGGCCGGCGGCTCCTCGCCGTTGACGGGACGCGCGGTGGTGATGGCCAGCGTGGCGTCGGCCCCCATGCGCTCGGCCTCGTCGCGCAGCGCGTGGCCGATGTCGGCCTTGGACGCGTCGGCGACGATCAGCACGTCCTCGCCCGGCTGCACGGCCAGGCAGCGCCGCAGCGTGGTCTGCACGGCGGCGCTCAGATCTGGCTCGCTCATCGGAACAACCCCTTGCGCTTGGGCTTGGGGGGCGCGTCGGCCGCGAAGTCCAGCGCGATGTTCGTGCGGTCATCCGGGTTGACCCGCACCACGACGACCTCATGGCCGCGCTGGAAGGCCTCGACCTCGCGCAGGTGGATCGGGTGCTTGCAGCTCGCGCGCCAGCGCTCGCCGTCCAGCTCCACGTCGACCTCGACATCGCAGACCATGAACTTCTGCGCGATGCCGGTGACGACGTTGGTCGGCGTCACCTCGACGACGCGTCCGCGCGCGACCGTCCCGGTGGCGAGCAGCTTCTTGTCGGTCAGCCCGACCTTGTCGCGCAGCTTCTGGATGCGGCCCATGAGGCCGTGGATGCTACGGGCGGCGCGATGCGGCGACGAAGCGCGCGGGGCGCTCGGTCGCACGGGCGAGCTCGCCACACGGGCGCTCGCCCGGCCAGCTCGCGGCGCGCAGGCGGTCCTCGAGGTTCGGCGACACCGCGGTGAGCAGCGCGTCGGCCTCGGTGGCGACCTCGTCCTCGGGGACGTCGAGGACGGTCCGCAGGAAGTGCTCGACGACGCGGCGGCGGCGGCGGACGGCGTCGGCCTGGCGGCGGCCGTCCGCGGTCATCGACCAGCCGCGCCCCTCGGCGCGCTGGATGAAGCCGTCGGTCTCCAGGCGGCGGAGCATCTCGTGGACGGTCGGCGCGGACAGGCCCAGGGAGCGGGCGATCGCGGCACCGGCGACCGGAGCGTTGTGCTTGCCCAGACGGCCCATGACCTCGAGGTACCGGGCCTCGGCCGGGCTCGGCGGACGCAGGTCGTTCTGAGGCTCCGGAGGCGTCGACATAGTCGCCACTATAACAAGCGAATCAAAATAGCTGCGGCCTAACGCTTGTGCACCTGTTGCTAGGCTTTACCGCGATGTCGGACGTGGCGAAGATCCAGATTCCCGAGGACGCCCTGTGCGCCGCCCTGCGCGAGCGCGGTCAGCGCGTCACGCCGCAGCGTCTCACGATCGCCCGCGTGGTCCGCGAGCTCGACACGCACGTGACGGCCGAGCAGGTGCTGACCGCCGTCAGCGACCGCCTCCCGGGCGTGTCGCTGCCGACGATCTACGCGACGATGGACCTGCTCGAAGAGCTGGGCAGCGTCCGCCGCGTCAGCGCCGGCGGCGGCGCGATCCTGTACGACCCGCGCACGCATCCGCATCACCACGTCGTGTGCACCCGCTGTGGCGCCGTCGCCGACATCGACGCCTCCGTCGACGAGTCCGCGGTCCTGGCCGCGGCCCGCGAGGCCGGCTTCGAGCCCGAGCGCGCCGACACGGTCGTGCACGGGCTGTGCGCGGCCTGCCGCTCCTAGCCTGCGGGGCATGCCCGTTCCCACGCTGGCGCTGAACACCGGCGCCGCCATCCCGCAGGTCGGCTTCGGCGTCTTCCAGGTTGCGCCCGACGAGACCGTCGCCCCGGTGGTCACCGCGATCGAGGCCGGGTACCGGTCGATCGACACCGCCGCCGCGTACCGCAACGAGGAGGGCGTCGGCCAGGCCCTGCGCGAGGCCGGTGTCGCGCGCGAGGAGCTGTTCGTGACCACGAAGCTGTGGAACAGCGACCAGGGCTACGAGCCCGCGCTGGCCGCGTTCGACCAGAGCCTCGAGCGCCTCGGGCTGGAGTACGTCGACCTGTACCTGATCCACTGGCCGATGCCCGAGAAGGACCGCTTCCTGGACTCGTGGCGCGCGCTGGAAGAGGTGCACGCCGCCGGCCGGGCCAAGGCGATCGGCGTCTCCAACTTCCGGGTCCCCGACCTGCAGCGCCTGCTCGAGGCCAGCGACGTCGTGCCGGCGATCAACCAGATCGAGCTGCACCCGCTGCTCCAGCAGGCCGAGCTGCGCGCCTTCCACGCCGAGCACGGGATCCTCACCGAGGCCTGGAGCCCGCTGGCCCAGGGCGAGTTGCTCGACGACGAGACGATCACCGCGATCGCCGACGCCCACGGCACCTCACCGGCCCAGGCGATCCTCCGCTGGCACGTCCAGCTCGGCAACGTCGTGATCCCCAAGTCCGTCACGCCCGAGCGCATCCGCTCCAACATCGACGTCTTCGGCTTCGAGCTGACCGACGACGAGATGGCCACGCTGGCCAAGCTCGACGTCGGCCGCCGCGTCGGACCCGATCCGGACACGTTCAGCGCGGGCGGCTGAGCGCGCGTATGCTCGCCCTTCGCGGTTTTACCGGCAGGGGGGCCCGCACATGCAGCGCGAAGCACCGAACGGCGCTCAACGGCTGCGCGTCCTGATCGCCAACGAACGCCGTGACCGGCTCGCGCTGCTCGCGGCGGTGGTGGCCGCCCTGGGACACGAGGTGATCGCCCACGAGGTCGATGTCGACACGGTCGGGGCGGTGACCGCGGAGTTGGAGCCGGACGTGGCCCTCGTCGGCTTGGGCGAATCATCAGCCCACGCGCTGGAGCTGATCGAGCGGATCGTCCACGAGGCGGCGTGCCCGGTGATCGCGCTCCTGGCCACCGAGGAGCCGGACTACGTACGCGAGGCGGCGCGGCGCGGCGTGTTCGCCTACATCGTCGATACGACGCCCGACGAGCTGCAGAGCGCGATCGACATCACGCTCGAGCGCTTCGCCGAGTACCACGGGCTGCAGGGCGCGTTCGGCCGGCGCGCCGTGATCGAGCAGGCCAAGGGGATCCTCATGGGCCGACACGCCATCGGCGCGGACCGCGCCTTCTCGATGCTGCGCAGCCACTCACAGGGCAACGGGCTCAAGCTCAGCGAGGTGGCGCTGGCCGTGGTCAACAGCCATGTGCTGCTATTGGCGCCCGTTCAGGATTAGGTTTCATCGCTAAGCTGCTTGTGTTGGGCCGCAACCACCGGCCCGACAGCAGGTCCGTCCTCAACAGAGCAGGCCGGAGCAGATCGAGTCAAGGCGTTGCCTTGGCGCGTACCACGCTCATGTTGAGAAGGGCCTCACGATGCTCCACCCCAGGATCTGGGCCGTCGGCGCCGCACTGCTGACCGTTGCCGTCCTCCCCAGCGCCGCCTCGGCGGCCACCGCCGTCCCGCTCGGCACCGCCGGCGGTTTCGCCGTCCTCGCCGGCTCCGGCATCACCAACACCGGCTCGACGACGCTGACCGGCGACATCGGCACGTTCCCGACCACGACGATCACCGGCGCGGGCGGGTTCAGCATCACCGGCGTCAACCATGGCGGCGACGCCGTCACGCAGCTGGCCAAGCCCGCTCTGCAGACCGGCTTCAACAACGCCGCGGGACAGGGCCCGCCGATTCCGATCGTCGCCGACCTCGGCGGCCAGCTGCTGGTTCCCGGCGTCTACGAATCGGCCACGTCGATCGGCCTCACGGGCGCGGTGACGTTGAACGGCGGCGGCGATCCCGACGCGGTCTTCGTCTTCAAGGCGGGCTCGACGCTGACCACCGCCTCGGCGAGCACCGTCAACCTCGTCAACGGCACCCAGGCCTGCAACGTCTTCTGGCAGATCGGCAGCTCCGCGACGCTGGGCACGGGCTCCACGTTCCGTGGCTCGATCCTGGCCGACGACTCGATCACCGTGACCAACTCGGTGACGATCTTCGGGCGCGCCCTGGCCCTCAACGGCGCGGTCACGCTGGACAACGACACGATCACCCGCCCCCTGTGCGCCTCGGCGCCGCCGCCGCCGCCCGTCCCGACCCCGACGCCCACCCCGGACGACACCACGACCGCGTCGGCGACCGCCGCTGATGCCGACGCCGCCGCCGCCGCAGCCGCGTCCGCCCAGACGGCCGCGACCGCCCAGGCCGTGGCCGCGTCCAAGGCGGCGAGCGACGCCAGCGCCGCCGCGGCCGCGAAGGCCACGGCCGCCAAGGTGGCAGCCGATAAGAAGAAGGCCGCGGCCGCCGCGGCCAAGAAGCGGGCCATCGCCGCCCGCAAGGCGGCCGACAAGCGCCGGGCCAAGGCCGCCCGTCAGCGCGCAGCGCGCCGTCAGGCCGCGGCCGACGACTCGCCCACCGGCACCGCCCGGCGGCCGCGCGGCCCCGTGGGCATCACCGGCTGATCGGGTTGCGTCGCATGACTGCCGCGGCGACCGTGCTCGCCACCGCCCTTCCGGCGGTGGCGGGCACGTCGCCCGGCCTGGCGGCGGCCAGTCCGGCCCGCACGCAAGAGCTGGTGGAGTTGACGCAGGGACACACGGTGTTCGCCCGTCCGGATGCGACCGCCACCCCGGTCGACTCGGTGAGCGAGCGTCGCCCGTTGACCCACGAGCGCACGACCCTCCCGGTCGTGGGCCGGCGCGACGACCTCGATGGGCGGCCATGGCTGCACGTACAGCTTCCCGGCCGCCCCAACGGCCGCACCGCCTGGATCCGCGAGCGCTCGACCCGCGTCTCCCAGACGAGCTGGCACATCGTGGTGAGCACCGGTCGCCGGCTGATGACCGTCTACCGCAACGGCGATTCGGTCCGCCGCGTCACCGTGGTCGTCGGCAAGCCGTCCACCCCCACCCCCCACGGCACGTTCTTCGTCGAGGAGGTCATCACGCTGGGCGCCACCGCCGTCGGCGCGCCCTACGCGCTCGCCCTCTCGGCCCGCTCGACCGTCCTGCAGGAGTTCGCCGGCGGCCCCGGCCAGATCGCCCTGCACGGCCTCGGCAACGTCGGCGGCGTCCCGGGCACCGCGGTCTCCCACGGCTGCGTGCGCATCGACAACGCGACGGTCAGCTGGCTCGTCCGTCACGTCGGGCCCGGCGCGCCCGTGACCATCACCCGGTGACCGACGAAGGCGGGCTACACTGCCTCCTTCCCCGCCGGAGTAGCTCAGTCGGTTAGAGCAGCGGAATCATAATCCGCGTGTCGGGGGTTCGAGTCCCTCCTCCGGCATCACAAAAGCCCTGCACAGCGGGGGTTTTCTGTGTCTTCGGGAAACAGCAGGTCCGCAATCAGGCCCGAGCCGAGCCGCTACGCCGCGACCCGAGCCCCCTTACCGGATGCCGTGGGCAACAAGCCATCTGGTCGCCACGAGGCGGGATGCAGATGTGTGCACGGTTTGTCGTTGTCGTACAACGATCTCCGCGTCGCGGCGCTCACCAGAGGGCCCACGAGCGCACCGAAGGGAGGCAACGCGAGACCTCCGCCCACGGCAGCTGCAGCGCCAACAGTGGCCGCAGCGATGTCGGCGCCCGCCTCTTCGCTGCGCTTTCGCGCCCGCACGGGCTGGTGCTCGCCGTCAGGGCGCCAACGGGCCACTGCCGCCGCTGCCCGAGAGCTGCATCTGCGTGACCTGCCCGTTGACGATCACCAGGGTGCCCTGGACCCCACCGCCCTCGAACAACTGACCGCCGAACTGGCCGAGGGTCCCCAGGGACACGTTGGTGCTGGAGAAGTTGGTCTCGGAGAAGCCGCCCCCGTCCGCCACCAGGTTCAGGGTTCCCTGGTCGCATCCAACCTGCAGGATCGTCGCTGTCGGGAAGCTCGTCTGGCAGTTCGTCCCGCTGACGGGCTGTCCTGGAGAGGGATACGTCTGCGTGACGACCACGTTGATTGGCGCCCCCGCCGAGCCCTGGCTGATCGCGACGTTGGACGTGTATACCCCGCCCATCACCATGGCGGTCGCCTTGAGAGTGCGCCCGGCGATCGTCGCGCGGTAGTCGACCCGCGCCCGCAGCCGGCCGCCCTTGCGCATCAGCTGCCGCACGACACCGCTGTCGTGGCGCGAGAGGACGATGCGAGGCGCCACGGTGTGCTTGGTCCCGGCGGCTCGCGACGACGCCCTCTGACGCCCCTCGGCCACCACACGATCGTTCCCGTCCAGGACTCGGACCTGTGCCCGGTAATGAACCATGCCGCCGCGATCGTGATCGACGCCCAGGGTCAGCTCCACACGCTGATCAGCGCGCTGATGCACGACCATCTCGGGGTGGATCGTCGGCCCCGCCGCCAAGGCGGAGGCCGGCGCTACGGCGACGAGCAGAAGTCCGAGGAGCGGGAGGAAGCGACGCATGAGCCGCATGATGCCAGGGTGGCATCAGCGCGTTCCGAGACTGGAGACTCCCCCGGGCGGCGCAATGCTCCAGAAAATGCAATCATTCGCACCATGCGCGTCACCCGCCCGTTTCTCACCACTGTGGCGCTTGTCGCCGCCGCTCTCGCCGTCCCGTCCGGCGCCCTGGCACAAGCCAGCGGGACGATCGCCTACGTCAGCAGCGGTGCCGGCGGGGGCATCTACACGACAACCCTCGCAGGAGGGACGCCGCAGCTGGTGGTGGCGGGCAACCAGGCCAACGCCCCCGAATGGTCGCCTAACGGCAGCCAACTGGTCTACCAGTGGTCGGACCCGACGCCGATCAACGCGTCGATCCGCGTCATCCCTGCAGCCGGTGGGACGGACTCGCAGGTCGCCAACCTCGGCATGGACCCGGTCTTCTCTCCCAACGGCCTGAAGCTCGCCTACATGTCCGGCGGCTCCGTGTACGTCGTGCCGGTCGGCGGCGGCACGCCCAAGCGCGTCGCCTCCGGCACGACGCAGGCGCCGGGTTGGATGCTGACGACCCCCGTGTGGACGGCCAACGGGCAGCGTCTGCTGTTCGTTGCCCTAAAGGAGACGCGCGGGCAGAACACTGGGCAGGCGCAGCTGCGCAGCGTCGCCGCCACCGGCGGGCGGGTGACCCAGATCCCGCTGAAGCTGCCCTCGGGCTGGAGCCTTGGTGGCGGTCTATCGCTATCGCCGTCGGGAACCACGCTGGCGCTCGCCGTCGTCAAGCCGCAGACCAATCCCAATGCGATCTGGCCCGCCGGCATCGTCTTCGCGCCCGCGACAGGCGGGACCGCCTCGGGACTGGTCCCGGGCTACGCCGATCCCAGCTTCTCGCCCGACGGCACGATGGTCTGCGCCACGGCGTCAGCGTTCGGCAGCCCCCTGTCGATCGGGATCCTCTCGACAAGCGGCACGATCCTGCAGGCCAACGCCATCGCCGGATGGCAGTGCGCGTGGATGCCCTGAGCACCCGCAGGCGGTAGCAGTAACTTCGACGCGATGGAGCTGGCTGAGCGCCTGGCGCTGGCCCTCCGCTTCAGCGACGACGCGTCACGGGGCTGGCGTCCCGGTGTTGAGCGTGAGAGTGGGTGGGCCCGCAAACTCGAAGAGATCGGGTACACCGACGACAACGTCCCGTGCACCCGCCCCGCAAGCGCGAGTCGATCCTCGTCTCGATCCAGGGTGTCCCGCGGATGGGTGGTCACCAAGGTCCCTCACGGCTACACGCGCACGACCGCCAACGATCCGAATTGCCCCTAGTCCCCAATCGCTCGATGCCAGCCGTCGCCGGGATGTGCGCGGCCGTGATCGTGTCGGCCGCGCCGGCAACGAGCGCCCGCGGCGACACCACCTGCGCAGGCGCGACCCGGCCGACCGTCGCAGAGAATGCGTGGGTACGCGTCTACGGGGCTCGAGGCCAGACGCAGTTCCCCGGGCGCCCGTTTCGGCTGCACGCCTGCGTGCGCTCCGCGTCCGGATTGATGGGCCCCCAGGACATCCGGCTCGACGATCCCTACGACAATGTCATCGCGACGCTGCCGCCACGTCTGGCGCTTGCCGGGCCGTTCCTCGGCTACGCACTTGACGCCTGCCCCGCTGGAGAGTCGCCGACGTGCGAGACGCGCATACATGGATGGGACATGCGCAACACCCGCGTCGAGGTCGTCTTCGCGTTAGCTGGGCCTGGCCCGCGCTCCGGGATCGGAGCGCTGCGCGTCGCCAATGACGGCACCGTCGCCTGGACCAGCTGCCCCTACCCCGGCGCGGTGGCGTTCTCCCGGGCCACCCCGACCGGCAGGTGCGCGAAGCCGGGCGGCCTCGTCCGCGTCTACGTCAGCCACCCCGGGACCAGGACGCGTACGACCATCGCAGGCGGACGCGACATCGACCCGACCTCGCTGCGGCTGCGCGGCGGCCACCTCAGCTGGCGCCAAGGAAGTCGTCGAGTGGGGCGCCAGCTGAGCTGACACTCGCCCAACACGCCGGTCGCTTAGGGTTGACGCCGCGCTGGTAGACGACGTCCGCCTTCGAGGGCGGTGCGTCGGAGCCATGCGCCGAGCGCCCGGTCGGCAGCAGCGGTGCGGACCTCCTCGCCGCGCACGGCAAGACCCGCTCCGATGCGCGCGCCCGGGCAGGCCGCGCTGTAGACCTGCGGCGCGTCGCCGAGACCGCTGACGGCGTACGTCACGACCGGCAGCACGCGCTTGCCGGAGAAGTCGAACCGGTCGGCGAAGGTGTCCATGATCATCGGCGGGCGGACGTTCCAGATCGGGCTGGCCAGCAGGATCGTGTCGTAGCGGTCGATCGACGCCAACGGGTCGGCGATCGCCGGGCGCGCATCGGCGTCCTGCTCGCGGACGTTGCGCGCGACGGTCTGGTCGTAGTCGTCTGGGTAGGGATCGGCGGCCTGGATGCGATGGACGTCGCACTTCAGGCGTTGGCGGATCTTGCGCGCGAGCACCTCGGTGTTGCCGACCTTCAGGTCGCGGCGCCCGCCGTTCCAGTAGTTCTCCCCCGGTCGCGAGAAGTAGGCCAGCAGCATCGCGCCGCGCCGCGGCGTCGCGGCGATGGCCGTCTGCTGCGTGCCTGCCGAGCTGCCGCAGCCGCCCAGCGGCAGGGCGGCCATCGTGGCCAGGCCGGCGGCCAGGAACGAACGTCGATCGAGCGCGGTGGGGAGTTCGCCGCCCACGATCAGAGCTGCTGCGCGGTGGGGCGAACGAGGATCTCGTTGAGCGACACGCTGTGCGGGCGCGACAGCGCGAACGCGATGATCTGCGCGATCGCGTCGGCCGGGATGGCGGTCTCGTCGTAGAAGGCGTCGATGCCGGTCTTGGTGTCCGCGTGGGTGATGTGGTCGGGCAGCTCGGTGGCCACCGCCCCGGGTTCGACGACGGTGACGCGCACGCCCGGCTGGAGCTCCTGGCGCAGGGCTTCGGACCAGCCGTTCATGCCCCACTTGGTGGCGGCGTAGACGGCGTTCCCGGCGCGAGCGGTGCGACCGGCCACCGACGAGATGTTGACGAGGTCGCCCTCGCCGTCGCGCAGCTGGTCGAGGAACACCTCCGTGGCGGTCATCGCGCCCAGGAGGTTGGTCTCGACCATCTGGCGGTGCTCGGCGCGCTGGTCGGAGACGAACGGGGCCAGCAGCATCACGCCGGCGTTGTTGACGAGGACGTCGGCGCCGCCCAGCTCGGTCTGCACGCGCTGCGCCGCCGCGCGCAGCGAGTCGCGGTCGGTGACGTCGGCCTGGATGGCGATCGCGTCGTCGCCGAGCTCGTCGGCCAGGGCCCGGACGCGATCGGCGCGGCGGGCCAGCAGGGCGAGCCGGTAGCCGTCGGCGGCCAGCGCTCTGGCGGTTGCCTCGCCGATGCCCGACGAGGCGCCCGTGATGACGGCCACTCGGCCGCTTCGATTCGTGGTCATGCCTTCACTGTGCCCGCTCTCGCGCGCCCCTGGGAGGCCCTGTCAGAGGGGGATTGACAAGCCCCCTCACCGACGGGGCCGGAGGTCTACCGTGGAGTCATCGCCGCCCTGGACGGGAAGACCGACACCGTGAACGCCGCCACCGACATCTCCGAGTTCCTGGCCAGCCGCCGCGCCCGGATCTCGCCGGAGCAGGCCGGCCTGCCCAGCTACGGACAGCGGCGCGTTCCCGGGTTGCGGCGCGAGGAGGTCGCCTCGCTGGCCGGCGTCAGCGCCGACTACTACCGCCGCCTGGAACGCGGTCAGGTCAGCGGCGTCTCCGAGCTCGTCCTGGAGTCCCTGGCCCGCGCGCTGCAGCTCGACGAGGCCGAGCGCGCGCACCTGTTCGACCTCGCCCGCGCCGCCAGCCCGATCGTCACGCGCCGCCCCCGGCCGGCCCGGAAGCGCGTTCGTCCCGTCGTGGAACGCCTGCTGGAGCAGATCGAGGCGCCGGCGATCGTCAGCACCGTGCGCGGCGACTACCTGGCCGCCAACCCGCTCGGCCGCGCGCTGTACGCACCGGTGTTCGACAGCCCCGAGCAACCGGTCAACAGCGCCCGGTTCCTGTTCCTGGATCCCGCCGCGCGCGAGTTCTACCCCGAGTGGGACCGCCTGGCCTCCGAGCTGGTGGCCAACCTGCGCTCCCAGGCCGGTCGCAACCCGTATGACCGCGACCTGCAGGACCTGATCGGCGAGCTGTCCACCCGCAGCGACGAGTTCCGCGTGCGCTGGGCCGCCCACAACGTCCGCTTCCACCGCACCGGCACGAAGCGCCTGCACCATCCGGTCGTCGGCGAGGTCGAGCTCAGCTACGAGACGCTGACCATCGACGCCGACGACGGCCTGCGCCTGGCGCTCTACACCGCCGAGCCTGAATCCGCGTCCCAGCAGGCCCTGGACCTCCTGGCCAGCTGGACCGCCACCCCCACCGCCTAGGAGCACCCTGACCATGACTCCGACCATCAAGCTCAACAACGACGTCGAGCTCCCCGCCCTCGGTCTGGGCGTGTTCCAGACCCCGCCCGACGAGACCCGCGACGCCGTCGCGGCCGCACTCGACATCGGCTACCGCCACATCGACACCGCCGCCGCCTACGGCAACGAGCGCGAGGTCGGCGAGGCACTGGCCGCCTCGCCGGTCGACCGCGCCGACGTGTTCGTGGAGACGAAGGTCTGGATCAGCGACTACGGCTACGACGAGACGCTGCACGCGTTCGAGAAGTCGGCCGGCAAGCTCGGCCTCGATCAGATCGACCTGCTGATCCTCCACCAGGCGCTGCCGTCCGCGTTCGACAAGACGCTGGAGGCCTACCGCGCGCTGGAGACGCTGCTGACCGATGGCAAGGTCCGCGCCATCGGGGTCAGCAACTTCATGGTCGACCACCTGACCGCGCTGCTCGAGCAGGCCAGCGTCGTACCGGCGGTCAACCAGATCGAGCAGCACCCCTACTTCTCCCAGGCCGACGTCCAGGCGTTCGGCGAGCAGCACGGCATCCTGGCCCAGGCCTGGTCGCCGATCGGCGGCATCACCTTCTATCGCGACAGCGGCCACCGCAGCGCCCTGGAGGACCCGGTCATCGGCGCGATCGCCGAGGCGCACGGCAAGTCGCCGGCGCAGGTGATGCTGCGCTGGGGCCTGCAGCACGGCCGATCGGTCATCCCCAAGTCGACCAAGCCGCAGCGCATCGCCGAGAACCTCGACGTCTTCGACTTCGAGCTGGCCGCCGACGAGCTCGCCGCGATCGACGCCCTGGACACCGGCCGGCGCGGCGGCCCCGAGCCCGATGACATCACCCTCGAGGCATTCGGCCGCGACATCCCGGAGGCCTGACCGCATGCAGATCACCCGCAACAGCGTCGACACCGTCAAGGGCCCGGCCGACTGGTTCACCGGCGACGTCTACGTCGACGCTGTCGCTGCCATCGCCGACCCGGCCTCGCGCCTGGCCGCCGCCAGCGTGCACTTCACGCCCGGCGCCCGCACGGCCTGGCACACCCACCCCTTCGGGCAGACGATCTACGTCACCGAAGGCCAAGGCCTGTGCCAGCGCGAAGGCGGCCCGATCGAGGTCATCCGCCCGGGCGACCGCGTCTACTTCGAACCCGCCGAGAACCACTGGCACGGCGCCGCCCCGACCCGCTTCATGACCCACATCGCCATGCAGGAGGCCGACGACACGGGCTCACCGGTGACCTGGGGCGAGCACGTCACCGACGAGGAGTACGGCGCCGCGATCAGTCGGTAGTGGCGCCGAGCTGGCAGCCGATGAACGGCACGTCGCGCGCTGCATGCCGGTAGCCGCGCAGCAGGCGCGGGTCGTCGGTGCGCATCGGCGCGTTGTAGGCGTCGTCGAACTGGGCTGCCGTGTCGCCGGCGGGCATGTTGTCCCAGTTCGTGCACCAGACGCCGTCGGCGACGGTGAGGCCGACGCTCTCGGCGCTGGTCGGGTCGGTCAGCGAGTACAGCCGGGCCAGCTCGGCGTCGGTGGCGCCGAGGATGTGCGGGACCTCGTAGGTGAAGCCACCCGGCTCGTCCACGCCGCGTTTGATGATCGTGATGACGTCGCGGGCGCCGAAGGCCTTGAGCGTCTGCACGCGCAGTGGGTCGGCCCAGCCGCCCACGGTCAGGACGTTGCGCAGCGGCACGGCCGCCGACAGTCCGGGCTCGGCGGGCGAGGTGCTGAGGATCGTGCGCCAGGTCGCCGGGCCCAGCGAGCGGAACCGCTCGGTGACGACATCGGTGGGAAACATGCGCGCCAGCCCCTGTTTGATGCGGCGTAGGTCGCTGGTGCGGCCGTAGTAACCGAAGCGGACGTCGGAGAAGCTCGGCGTGAACGTGACCGGTTGGGCGGCCGCGTACTGCGCCCGAGCGGCCTTCCAGGCCGGCGTCTCGTTGGCCAGCATCCCGGTCACGGCGAACATCGGCAGACGGTCGCCGATGCGATCGTCGAGGCGGCTGCGGGCCGGCGGGTGCGCCCGGTAGGCGCGCTCGTAGCGGTCGTACAGGTAGGCGAACCGCGACCCGCACGAGCCAGACGCGGTGTGCAGTCGCTTGGCCTGGGTCCACGTCAGCCCTCTGCTGCGTTCGGCGCAGGCGTCCAGCCACCGGCGCAACCGGGCGTCGTGGGCCGGCCCGTAGCCGGCGTAGAAGTCGCCCACCCGGCCCAGCAGCCGCACGACCACCTTCCAGTTCAAGAGGCTCGGGCGCACGAAGACCATGGGGCTGGCGGCCTTGAAGGCCAGCGCGTCCTGCAGCCCGCTGATGATGTCCTGCACGTGGTAGGCCGGGTCGGGCGACTGAGCCAGCAGCAGCTCGACCTGCGGGTTGATCGCATCGCCGAAGTCGTCGAGCACCGCCCCGAAGGCCTGCACCGCGGCGGCCGGATCGGTGCCGAGCTTCGCGCCGATGCCCTCAGACCGGATCCGGTCCACCAACGCGATCACCGTGCGCACGTCGGCGCCGATGCCGACATCCGTCAGCCCCGACATCGACTTGTAGAGCAGCGCTTCGCGCTCGGCGACCTGGGCGGGCCGGCAGCGCGCGCGGCCGCAGCGGCTGACCGCCGGATTGCGATCGACGCTGTCGATCAGGAACGTCGTGATGCTGCCCGACGACCCGCCCGCCGAGCACCGCACCGGCCCGTACTGCTCGACGATCCGGGCCAGCGCGCCGAAGTGGGAGAAGATCCGATCGCCGTTACCGCGGATGCCCGTGCACAGTCCCGGCGAGCCGGATCGAGCGGCCGCGTTCGCGGTAACCGTCGGACCGATGCCGGCGATGAGCACGGCCGTCCCACACACAGCCAACAGATACGACCGCGCACGTCCCACCCGCCGCATGAGCGCACCCTACCGGGCGGCGCCGCGGCTCACGTCAGCACGCAAACGGCTCCCGAATCTCGGCGACTCTCTCCCGGCCGACGCACCGCCGGGTGGCAGCGTGTGGGCTCATCGTCGGTGCGCTCCGTCGATCCAGTCCAGGGGTTCGGCCGTGACCATGAGTTGCAGCTCCGCGCTTCCGGCAGAGACGCCCGGGACCCCAGGGAAGCCCTCGAGCTTCCACAGCACGTCGCGGTTGTCGGGATGTCCGATGTCGAGAAGAAGTTCGGCGAGCAGGCAGCTTTCGGCGGGGCCGCCGAAACCTTCGAACTCGTCGGCGGCGTGGATGACGTAGCGCTCGTCGGGGGCGTGCATCCGATCGGCGGCCCAGTCGATCGAGGGGAGGTCGGAGTCGCGCAGCGCGCGATCAACGAATGGCCAGTAGGCGCGTCGCGGTGTCGACCGGTAGGAGTATGCCCTCGCTTGGATGGCCAGGGAGTTCGGCCCGGTCGCGTCGAGCGCGGTCAGGGCGCCCCTCACCTTGAGCTGGTTCAGCGAGTGCTGGCCGAAGTCGTCGCGGTCGGGCCCCGCCAGTTGGAGGGTGACGGCACGCGCCTGCAAGACGGCGGCGAAGATGAGGATTCCGAGGTCGCGCAATCCGGCTCGTTCGCCGCCAAGTCCGATGGAGTCGTAGTGCAGGTTGCCGCGGTGCATGCTGCCGTAGGAGGCGGCCGCTGTGAGCGAGGTGGTTCGGAGCTCGGCCGGCAGTTCGGGCACCGTCTCGGGCGTGAACAGAAGTTCATCCTCGTCGGGCACCGACGGCAGGAGACCGACGACAGGTGCGACGAACTCGGCCAGGTCCATCACCGTGAGCTCGCTCACTGATAGTCGGGCTGGTCTTGGGCGGGGTCAGCCCTGACCGCGTCTAGCCGAGGATCGGCGATGAGCTGGTCGATCACGGCGCTCGCGGCTCCGATTCCGGCGGGGTGCGGGTCCACGTCCTTGGCGACGCACCAGGCCCGGTCGGCTGGCCAGACGAACGCCGGCTCCCACTGATCGTGGCGATCAGAGAAGCCGTCGCCCCACTTGCCGACATCGGACAGCGGTCCGCGAAAGAGGAAGTAGCTGCGCATCGGATGCCGCTCGTCGTCGAACCACCGCCCAACGATCGTGACATCGTTCTCGCTCTGGCCCTCGTATGCGGGATCGGGCAGGAAACGCAGCCGCGCGTACGCCGGGAACCCGAGAGGGCCGAAGCTGACCAGCTGCCCCCACGGGATCCCGGACTCAACGATCCAGTCAGCAGGCGCGGTCGCCGGGCTGTACATGAGTGGCACAGCCCCGTTATACCTGTGCGCTTGGGACGGATCTTCTGGATCCGCTGCCCGCTTCATGGGACGGACACCGCTCCACCGCAACTCGCAGGTCACCGACTCGGACGACTTCGCGAACCATCCGTGTGTTGATCCGCACCACCCGCCTGCTCGATTGCGCAATTGGATCCCTGGATGAATCTCGAAGACCAGCACCAGTGGTGGAAGCAACGAGGCGGCCGTGGGCTGCGTGCCCTGCTCATGGAGCAGTGGGACCCCACCGGGGTCCGCGGGGCACCCGATGCGCAGAACGAGTACGACCGCTATGCCGCAGGCATCGTGGACTGCTTGCACGGTGGCGCCGATGCGGCCGCGATCGCTGAATACCTGTCGCGGGCGCAGGATCGGATGGGCCTGCCGGAGCCCCCCAGCGAGCTGGCAGCCGTCGCGACGTGCATCACCGCCTGGTACGCGGCAGCGATGCACGACTGAATCCACAATCGCGTCCGCGGTCGTCGTCGATACTCGGGTCGAGACCCGTCGCGCAACGCGCGCACACGGCGTCAAGACCGGCTCACGCGAACCGTGTCGACCCGCGCGCGCCGGCCGCGTGCAGTGCCTCCCGTAGGTGGAGCTCCTGGTCATCGGACAACGAGGTCGTGACGATCGCTCCCGGTGTCTGGATCGTCGCGAGGTCGCGTTCGTCGGGAGCCCGCCGGACCAGCAGCACCATCACCGCCGCGCCGGACGGCACGGTCACGGCGAACTCGTCGGGGAACTGGACGCCGAGGCCGACCTCGCTGAGGGCATCCGGGGCCAGGCCGGCGGCGGCGCCCACGACCTGGCTGAACACGGGGAGCAGGGAGATGAGCCCGATCAGGTCGCCCCATCGGGTGCCGCCGGGAGCCCGGATGCCGGCCAGGGAGGGTTGGTGCAGCTTCACCTTCCCGCCTGGCCGGCTCTCCACGATGACGCAGTCCTGCAGGTCGATCGCACGTCGCTTCTCGGGTCTGCCCAGGCTCGCGACGACGGCGCGTGCCGTGGGCAGGTCCTGATAGGCCACGGCGATCAGCTCGGCCATCGGGTCGCTCCGTCCGCCAGGTCAGGTCAGGCGGAGACCATCGGAGCGCTGCGGGTTCCGGCGGCGTCGAGGGCGGCGCGGAGCTGCTGCTCCTGATCGTCGGAGAGCGACGTCTGGATGATCGTGCCCGGGATCTTGATGTGCGGCACGATCTTGTCGGGAGACACCTGGCGGACGAGCAGGATCACCGCGGCGCCCTCGGTCGGCAGGTTCTCCCCGAGCTGCTTCATGAACTTGTCGTCCACGCCGGCGTCGCCCAGCGCGCCGGTGGCCGCACCCGCGGCGGCACCCAGCGCCATGCCGAACAGCGGCATCAGGAAGATCAGGCCGATGAGGCCGCCCCACAGCGCGCCTCCGGCCGCGCCGATGCCGGCCATCGACGGCTGGTGCAGCTTGACCTTGCCGTCCGGCTTGCGCTCGACGACGACGCAGTCGTCGAGCTCGAGGACGTGCTGCTTGATCGCGTCCCCGAGGTTGCCGACCACGTGCTGAGCGGTCGGCAGGTCGTCGTAGGCGATGGCGATGAGGTCGGCCATGTGCGGTCCCTTCGTTGGTTTGCGGTTGGTCCGTCGTTCACGTCTCGTCGCCGAAGGCGTGGACCGCGAGGCCGTAGATGATCAGGCCGTCGATCACCATCGCGGTCACCGTCCACAGCGGGTACGCGCCGATCGAGAAGAGCGCGACGGTCGCGTGGGCGCCGGCGAGCAGGATGCCCAGCACCACGCCGGTGGCCCGGCCCAGCAGGAGCAAGAGGCCGGTCGCCAGCTGCAGGGCGGCCAGGCAGAGGTAGACCACGCCCCAGGTCGTGAGATCTCCGAACAGCAGCTCATCGGCGCGGAGCAGGTCGTCCTTGGACAGGGCGGTGATGCCCCAGATCCCGTTCGCCAGCCCGGCCAGGATGAACATCACGGCGGCGAACACCCACCACCCACGCCCAGTGTGTTCGACCGAGCTCTCGGTCGGCTGGGCCCATCCAGCGGGAGCGTGCAACTGCTCGGTCATCGCGACGCCTTTCTGCGATCGGTCAGGTCCCCACCACTCTGCGCGTGCTCATGGGCCGCGGCAAACAGGCCCACTGGCGTGTCGAGGTGGGGCGCGCATCACCGAGCGACAACACACGTGCGCACACCCGGACCATCAGGAGGCCTGTCTCCTTTCCGCCGCCGGCAGGCGTCGCGACGGTGGCACCACCGGTTGCGAGAGGAGATGGCGTGAACAACCTCATTGCGGTGGCCTACGACGATCCGCACACGGCGAAGGACGTCCTGGGCACGCTGCGCGAGCTGAGCCTCGAGCGGGCCATCGTCCTCGACGACGCGGTGCTCGTCGAGCGCCATCTGGACGGCCGCATCGAGCTGTGCCAGACAGCGCGCCGAGCCGATCCGGCCGGCCTCGGGATCGACGACGAGTTCATGCGCCAGCTCGGCGAGGATCTCCAGCCGGGCACGGCCGCCGTCCTGATCCTCCTGGCCAACGCGCCGGCGGCCAAGGTGTTCCCGCCCATCAGTCCCTACGGCGGGCGCCTCATCCAGTCAGTCGGCGCATGACGGACAAGCGCGCGCCACGGGCGCCGAGCCTGCTCGACGCCCTGCTGCCGATCCTGGTGCTGATCGGCCTGATCGCCCTGACCATCGCGACGTTCGGCGTCAGCGCGACCGACGGGCCGCTGCAGGTCGCGCTGATGCTGAGCGCGGGCTTCGCCAGCCTGATGGCGCTGAAGAACGGCTACACCACGGCGGCGATCGCCAACGCGGCGATCGGGGGCGTCACCACCGCGGTCTCGGCCATCTTCATCCTGCTCGCGGTCGGCGCACTGATCGGCACCTGGAACATGGCCGGAACGATCCCCACGGTCGTCGACTGGGGCGTGCAGCTGCTCAACCCGAACGTCTTCTTCGTCGCCACCGCGGCGATCTGCGCGCTCGTCGGCATGGTCTGCGGAAGCTCGTGGACGACCGCGGGGACGCTCGGCGTCGCGTTCGTCGGGATGGCCAAGGTGATGGGCGTGTCGGAGGCGGCCGCCGCGGGAGCGGTCATCTGCGGCGCCTACTTCGGCGACAAGATGACGCCGCTGTCGGAGACGACGATCCTGGTCCCCCAGCTCGTCGGCCGCGGCCTGACCACGAGCCAGCACATCCGCAACATGTTCTGGACCGCCGGGCCCGCGCTGGGCATCAGCCTCCTGATCTTCCTGGTCCTGGGATTGTCGGCGAGCACCGACGCCGCCGTCCCCACCACCCAAGCGCTGGACGCGATCCGGGGTGCCTTCGACATCTCCGTGATCAACCTGGCGCCGCTGCTCCTGCTGGTGGTCTTCACCGTTCGCAAGGTCCCGCCGTTCCTGGCCATTCTCGGCTCGGCGCTGTTCGCCGGGATCCTGGCCTGCTTCACCCAGTGGACCGCGGTCCAAGCGTTCGTCGACGACCCGCAGCTCGGGGCGTTCGCCACCGGCGTGAAGGGCGTCTACGGCGCCATGGCCACCGGGTTCGTCAGCAAGAGCGGCATCGAGTCCGTCGACGCGCTCTTCTCGCGGGGCGGGATGGCCAGCCTGCTGACGACCGTGTGGCTGGTGCTGGCGGCCATGGCCTTCGCGTCGATCGTCGAGCATGCCGGCTTCCTGGAGCGGCTGCTGCGACCGGTCGTCGCGCGCGCCCGCTCGCGCGGCAGCCTGATCCTGTCGGTCAACGCGAGCGCGATCGGCCTGAACGTCACGGCGGGAGATCAGTACGTCGCCGACGTGCTGCCCGCCCGCATGTTCCGCCAGGAGTTCGAGGACCGCGGCCTGGCCCCCGAGGTGCTCAGCCGCGCGGTCGAGGACTCCGGCACGGTCACCTCGCCGCTGATCCCCTGGAACACGTGCGGGGCCTACATGTCAGGCGTGCTCGGCGTCTCGACGGCGGCCTACTTCCCCTACTGCTTCTTCAACCTGCTCAGCCCGATCCTCGACGTCGCGTTCGGCTACCTCGGCTTCAAGGTGCCGGCCGCGGCGGTGGACGGCGTCCAGGACGATCGCCAGCGCGGCGATAGCCAGGATGGCGACGAAGGTCGCGCGGTCGTTGCGCCACGTGTCGACGGCGAAGAACCCCAGGACGACCAGCGACACGCCGATGGCAGCGAGGGTGATGACCGGGCTCGCCCCCGTGTCGGCGCGGCGCCGCCAGCCCGCGATCCCGACCAGTACGAAGACGACGAGCGCGATCGCGCTGCCCACTGAGGCGATCGCGGAGAGGTCGACCAGGTTGGCCACGCACAGGATCGCCCCGCCGGTCAGGAGGAGCCCGACGGGCACCCGCCGGCCCAGCTGGCCCCCGAACAGGGCCGGGAACTGGCCGGCCACGGCGAGCGACCGGGTGAGGTTGCCCGACGCGTACAGGGTGGCGTTCAGCGACGACGCCGTGGCCAGGACCGCCGCCACAGCCATCATCGTGAAGCCGGCATCGCCGAGCGCCGGGCGCGCCGCCTCGGCGATCGCGGTCTCGCCGTAACCGATCACCTCGCTGGTCTGCAGCGTGCCGTAGACGCCGAGCGCGATCAGCACGTACAGGGCGGCGGTGATGCCGATCGCCGCGTACATCGCCCGGGGCAGACCTCGAGCGGGGTCGGCGAGGTCACCCACGGAGAAGCTGATGACGCTGAAGCCCAGGAAGGCGAAGAACGTGATGGCGACGCTGCTGACGATGTCCGACAGCGGCGGGTAGTCGGCGGGCGCCAGCAACGTCCAGTCCGCGTCGGTCAGCGTCACGACGATGAACACGGCGAACACCACGAGCTCCACGCACACGATCAGCGTCTGCACGCGATCGACGATGCGCGACCCGATCACGTTGATGCCCAGCGTCAGCAGGATCACCGCGGTGGTGAAGATGTTGTCCCAGGCGGCGCCGGCGTCGCTCCCGATGAACAGGGACGTCGCGTACCCGCCGAACGAGACGGCGACCATCGCCCCGACGATGACGATCGCTGCGATGTACCCGAGCCACGCGCCGATCCCCACCAGCCGGCCATTGCCGAACCCTTCCGTGAGGTAGGCGATCAGGCCGCCCGACGACGGAAAGCGCACGCCGAGCTTGACGACGGTGTAGCCGAGCAGCGCGGCCACGATCCCGGCCAGCGCGAAGGACAGCCAGACGGCCGCGCCCGCGATCGCCCCGGCCTCCCCCAGGAGCGCGAAGATCCCCGCTCCGACCATCGAGCCGACTCCCAGGAACGTCGCGCCGCGCACACTCATGACGCCGCGACGATGGCCCCAGCGACCACCCGCCCGCAAGGTGGCGCGCACGTCGTGTCGCGGGGGGCCTGCACGAGCGAACGCCGCCGGAGGTGTGCGCACCCGACCGGGGGTCGCGTACGCATCATTGCCAGCCACCGACCGCGTCGGGAGGTTTAGCCCATGGCGCAGACCATGGTCGATCACGGCGCGGCGCAACCGCCGGCCAGCGGCGGTCCGGTCGAGCCGACCAAGCGCAAGCTGCGGTTCCCCACCGCCTTCACCGTGCTCGCGGCCGTCCTGCTGCTGGTGTGGATCGCCTCGTTCTTCGTGCCGGCCGGCGCCTACGAGACCGACCCCGAGACCGGCGGCCCCGTGCCGGGGACCTACCACCGACTGGCCGCGTGCTCGTCGACGTCGGGGGACGAGCTGTGCGTCGAGACGCGCTTCGACCAGCGCCTCAAGCAGCTGTGGATCGCGACGCCCAACGGCCTGTACGGCGTCGAGAACGACCGCGGGTTCGTCGGCTCCGACGAGCAGGGCGTGCTGTACGGCTCGGCGATGATCTTCCTGTTCGTCCTGGCCGTCGGCGCGTTCATCACCGTGGCGATGAAGACCGGCGCCATCCAGACCGGCATCGGACGGCTGGCGCTGCGCTTCCGCCACAGCGGGTCACTGCTGATCGCGATCCTGATGGTCGTCTTCGCGTTGGGCGGGACGACCTACGGGATGTGGGAGGAGACGCTCGGGTTCTTCGTCCTGCTGGTGCCCCTGACGCTGGCCCTCGGCTACGACCGCATGGTGGGCGCCTCGATCATCTTCCTCGGGGCGGGCGCGGGGGTGCTGTGCTCGACGGTCAACCCGTTCGCGACCGGGGTCGCCTCCGACGCCGCGGGCATCAGCCTGGGCGACGGCATCGGCCTGCGCCTGGTCATGTGGGTCGTGATCGTGGCCATGGCCATCGCCTTCGTCCTGCGCTACGCCCATCGGGTGCGCGCCGACCCGACGCGGTCGGTGGTCGGCGTCTCGCCCGCCGACGCGCAGGAGGCACGCGGACTCATCGAGGACGTCCCGCGCCTGACCGGCCGCCAGAAGCTCGTGCTGGTCGTCTTCGCCGGCTCCTTCCTGGTGATGATCTATGGCTTCATCCCCTGGAACGACCTGTGGCAGGAGGGCTGGGGGCGCGACTTCCCGCTGCCGACGTTCGCCTCGTTCTACTTCCCGGAGGCCGCCGCGCTGTTCTTCATCGGGGCGATCGTCATCGGCCTGATCGCGCGCCTGGGCGAGAAGGGCACCGTCGACACGATCATCGCCGGCGCGTCGGACTTCCTGGCCGCGGCGCTGATCATCGTCCTGGCCCGCGGGATCACCGTCGTCATGAAGAACACCTACATGACCGACACCGTCCTGCACTGGATGGAGAACGCTGTCTCGGGCACCTCACAGGGGGTGTTCGGCGTCCTGACGCTGGCCATCAACCTGCCGATCGCGTTCCTCGTCCCGTCCTCCTCCGGGCACGCGGCGCTGGTCATGCCGATCCTCGCGCCGCTGTCGGACTTCGCCGGCGTGTCCCGGGCGGTGACCGTCACCGCGTACCAGTCCGCCTCCGGCCTGGTGAACCTCATCACCCCGACATCCGCCGTGATCATGGGCGGCCTGGCCCTGTCGAAGGTGGGCTACGACCGCTACCTGAAGTTCGTCTGGCCGTTCGTCGCGGCCGTGTTCGTCGTCGTCTGCCTCTTCATCGCCGCCGCCGCGGCACTCAGCTGACCGACCCAGGAGCAGAAGCATGGCCACCACCTCCACCACCACCGCAGGTCTCGGCGTCGGCTCCGAGGTCGGGACGTTGCGCAGCGTGATCGTCCACCGTCCCGATCTGGCCCACGAGCGGCTGTCCCCCACGAACTGCCACGAGCTGCTGTTCGACGACGTGATCTGGGTGCGGCGGGCGCGCCAGGAGTCCGACGCGTTCGTCGACCTGATGCGGGAGCGCGGCGTCGAGGTGCTCCTGTTCCACGACCTCCTGGCCGAGACCATGGCCGAGCCGGACGGCCGGGCGTGGCTGCTGGCGCGCAAGCTGCGCCCCGAGGAGGTCACGACGATCTTCTCGCGCGAGCTCACCTCCTGGATGACCGAGATGCCGGCCGACGAGCTGGCCACCCGGCTGACCGGCGGCGTGACGTTGGCCGAGCTCCCCGCCGACATCGTGGCCGCGGTGGGCCGGGCGCTGCGGCCGACGGACTTCGTCATCCAGCCGCTGCCCAACACGCTGTTCATGCGCGACACCAGCGCCTGGATCTACGGCGGCGTCTCGATCAACTCGATGTTCTGGCCGGCCCGTCAGCAGGAGACGCTGAACCTCGAGGCCGTCTACCGCTTCCACCCGCGCTTCCGCGACGCGGGCTTCGAGATCTGGTTCGGCGGCCACGACCACGACTGGGGCACGGCGACGCTCGAGGGCGGCGACATCATGCCGATCGGCGACGGCGTCGTGCTCGTCGGCCAGGGCGAGCGGTCCAACGCACGCGCCACGAGCATCCTGGCCCAGAACCTGTTCGCCGCGGGCGCGGCGCGCCTGGTCATCGGGGCGCAGATGCCGCGCGGTCGCGCGGCGATGCACCTCGACACGGTCTTCACGTTCTGCGATCGCACCGTGGCCACGCTGTACGAGCCCGTCGTCTCGCAGATCGTGCCGATCCTGCTGCGCCCCGACGGTGACGGCGGCGTGGCCGGCGAGGTCTCCGAGCGCTCGTTCCTGGACGAGGTCCGCGACGCGCTCGGCGTGCAGGACCTGCGCCTGGTGCCGACCGGGGGCGACGAGTTCGAGGCCGAACGCAACCAGTGGGACGACGGCAACAACGTCGTCGCGCTGGCCCCCGGGACGGTCGTCGCCTACGAACGCAACGAGGCGACGAACACCAAGCTCTCCGCCGCCGGCGTCGAGGTCCTGGCCATCGCCGGCCAGGAGCTCGGCCGCGGACGCGGCGGCGGTCACTGCATGACCTGCCCCATCTCCCGCGACGCCTGAGAGGACCCGATGAGCACCGCAACCGAGACCAACGCGATCGCCGCCGGCCTGCGCGGACGCCACTTCCTGACCTTCGCGGACTACAGCGCCGACGAGATCCGCTACCTGATCGACCTCGCGGCGCAGCTCAAGGCGGCCAAGGCCGAGGGACGCGAGGTCCCGCGCCTGGTCGGCCGGGAGATCGCGCTGATCTTCGAGAAGGACTCGACGCGGACGCGCTGCGCGTTCGAGGTCGCCGCCTACGACCAGGGCGCGCACGTGACGTTCATCGGGCCCAGCGGCTCGCACATGGGGCACAAGGAGTCGGTCAAGGACACCGCCCGCGTGCTCGGCCGCATGTACGACGCGATCGAGTACCGCGGCTTCGGCGAGGCGGTGGCCGACGAGCTCGCGCAGTGGGCGGGCGTGCCCGTCTACAACGGCCTGACCGACGAGTGGCACCCGACGCAGATGTTGGCCGACTTCCTGACGATGCGCGAGCACGTCGGCAAGCCGCTGGAGGAGATCGCCTTCTGCTACCTCGGCGACGCGCGGTTCAACATGGCCGACAGCTACCTGATCGCGGGCGCGAAGCTCGGGATGGACGTGCGGATCGCCGCGCCGGCGTCTCTGTGGCCGACCGCGGAGCTGGTCTCGGAAGCGCGCGCGCTGGCGTCGGCCACCGGGGGCGCCATCACGATCACCGACGACCTCGCGCAGGCCGTGTCGGGCTGCGACGTGCTGGCCACGGACGTGTGGGTCTCGATGGGCGAGTCCGACGAGGTCTGGGCCGAGCGGATCGCGCTGCTGACCCCCTACCAGGTCAACGCGCAGGCGATGGCGCTGACCGGCAACCCGGACGTCAAGTTCATGCACTGCCTGCCCGCGTTCCACAACACCGACACGGAGGTCGGCCGGGAGATCTTCGCCAAGTACGGGCTGTCCGCGCTGGAGGTCACCGAGGACGTGTTCGAGTCGCCCGCGTCGATCGTGTTCGACGAGGCGGCCAACCGCATGCACACGATCAAGGCCGTCATGGTCGCGACGCTGGGGCGCTGAGCCGTGCGTGTCGTCGTCGCTCTGGGAGGCAACGCGCTGCTGCGCCGCGGCCAGGAGCTGTCAGCCGCCAACCAGCGCGCCAACGCGCGAGCGGCCTGCCGGGCGCTCGCGCCGGTGGCCCTGGACCACGAGCTCGTAGTCGCCCACGGCAACGGGCCGCAGGTGGGCCTGTTGGCATTGCAGGGCTCGGCGTACACCGCGGTCGAGACCTACCCGCTGGACGTCCTCGGGGCCCAGACCGAGGGGATGATCGGCTACATGCTCGAGCAGGAGCTCGGCAACGAGCTGCCGTTCGACCGGCACCTGGCGACGCTGCTGACGATGATCGAGGTGGACCCCGACGATCCGGCCTTCGACCACCCGACCAAGCCGATCGGCCCGCTGTACCCGGCCGAGACCGCAGCCGAGCTGGAGCGCGACCGGGGCTGGACGTTCGTTCCCGACGGGGACCGCCTGCGCCGCGCCGTGCCCTCACCCGATCCCCGGCGGATCTTCGGCGTGCCCGTGATCCGCATGCTGCTGGAGCAGGGCGTGATCGTGATCTGCGCCGGCGGCGGAGGCATCCCGACGCGGTACGCCGACGCCCAGCGCGCACCGGCAGGACGCCGCCTGCAGGGCATCGAGGCCGTCATCGACAAGGACATGGCCAGCGCTCTGCTGGCCATCGAGCTGGGCGCCGACGCCCTGGTGATCGTCACCGACGTCGACGCCGTCTACCGCGGATGGGGCACGCCGGACCAGGAGGCGATCCGCTCGACGACGCCGGCCGAGCTGACCGCGTCGGACTTCGCGGCCGGATCGATGGGGCCAAAGGTCCGGGCGGCCGCCTGGTTCGTGCAGCGCACCGGTGGCTTCGCCGCGATCGGATCCATCCACGACACCCCGGCGCTGTTGCGCGGAGAGGCGGGCACGCGCGTCGCGCCCGCCGCCGTCCCGGCCGGCGAACCAGCCTGAGGAGACGTCATGGCCACCACCGTCGCACCGCCGCCCACCGAACCCACGACCGCACCGGCCTGGCACGCGCTGTCGCGGGCCGAGGCCGTCGAGGAGCTGCAGGTCGTCCCCGCCCGTGGCCTGACCAGTGCCGAGGCGGCCGAGCGGACGGCCCGCTACGGGCCCAACCGGTTCGCCGAGGCGCGGGCGGAGTCGCGCTGGCACGCGTTCGTGCGCCAGTACCAGGACCCGATGCAGATCGTGCTTCTGGCCGCCGGCATCATCTCGATCTACCCGGTCAAGCAGACCGGGACCGGCATCGTGATCCTGCTGCTGACGCTGCTCAACGCGGCGCTCGGGCTCAGTCAGGAGGGCAAGGCCGCGGCGGCGGTGGCCGCGCTGGCCAAGATGATGATCGTCAAGGCGCGCGTGCGCCGCGACGGGGCGCTGACGCAGCTGCCGGCCGAGCAGCTCGTGCCCGGCGACGTGGTGGCGATCGAGGCGGGCGACGTCGTCCCGGCGGACGGCCGGCTGCTGGCCAGCGCGACCCTGGAGGTCGCGGAGGCCGCGCTGACCGGCGAGAGCCTGCCCGTGAGCAAGGGAATCGACCCGGTCGACGAACCCGATGCCGCGCTGGGCGACCGCATCGACATGGTCTACATGAACACGAACGTGACCCGGGGCACCGGCGAGTTCGTCGTCACGGCGACCGGCATGGCCACCGAGGTCGGGCACATCTCCGGCATGCTCCAGCACGCCGACGAGAGCAAGTCGCCGCTGACGGTCCAGCTCGAGCAGCTGACCAAGCAGCTGGTCACGATCGCCGGCCTGGCGCTCGTCGCGTCCGTCCTGTTGAACATGGCCCGCGACCAGTCGTTCACGGCGGTCTTCACCGCCGCCGTCGCGTTCGCGATCGCCGCGATCCCGACCGGCCTGCCCGCCGTCGTGACGACGATCCTCTCCCGCGGAACGCGTCTGCTGGCCGAGGCCAGCGCGATCGTCAAGCGACTGCGCTCGACGGAGACGCTCGGCGCGACCTCGGCGATCTGCTCCGACAAGACCGGAACGCTGACCCTCAACCAGATGACCGCGGTCGAGCTGACGGTGCCGGGCCGGCGCTACTCGATCTCCGGGAGCGGCTACTCCGCCGAAGGCCAGATCCGCCACGTCGCCGGTGAGCCCGACATCCCGCTGGAGGCGTTCCTGTTCCCGATGGCGCTGGCCTGCGACGCCGTGGTCACCGACGACGGCGAGATGATCGGCGACCCGACCGAGGGCGCGCTCGTCGTCCTGGCCGCCAAGGGCGGGCTCGACATCGCCGCGACGCGCGAGCGCTATCCACGCGTGGCCGAGCTCCCCTTCGACACCGCTTACAAGCTGATGGCCACGTTCCACGAGTTCGAGGACGAAGCAGGGCGGCGCGTCATCCGCAGCTTCGTCAAGGGCGCGCCCGACCAGCTCCTGGCCCGCGCCGCGCGGCGCCTCTCGCCCGATCTGGTCGACGAGCCGGTGGACGAGGCGTTCCGTGAGCGCTACCTGGCCGAGAACGAACGGCTGGCCTCCCAGGGTCTGCGCGTGATGGCCACGGCGCGCAAGGACTTCGACGCGGCCACGTTCGACCCGTCCGCAGACCTGCTGGCGCTGACCGACGGGCTGACCGTCCTGTCGCTCGTCGGAATCGTGGATCCGCCCCGCCCAGCGGCCAAGACCGCCATCGCCACGGCGCGGGCCGCCGGCATCCAGGTGCGGATGATCACCGGTGACCACGCGATCACCGCACAGGCGATCGCCCGCGACCTCGGCATCCCCGGTCGAGCGATCTCCGGAGCGCAGTTCGCCGATCTCAGCGACGCGCAGGCCGACGAGCAGATCGACGAGATCGGGGTGATCGCGCGGGTCACGCCGGAGCAGAAGGTCCGCCTCGTCGACATCCTCAAGCGTCGCGGCCACGTCGTCGCGATGACCGGGGACGGCGTCAACGACGCGCCGGCGCTCAAGCGGGCGGACATCGGCATCGCCATGGGGATCACCGGCACCGAGGTCTCCAAGGAGGCCGCCGCGATGATCCTCACCGACGACAACTTCGCCACGATCGTCAAGGCGGTCGAGATCGGTCGCGGGCTGTACGACAACCTCGTCAAGTACATCCGCTTCCAGATGGGCGTGCTGGCCGGGCTGATCGCCACGTTCCTCGGCGCGAGCATCCTGAACATCGTCGGCGGCATGCCGTTCCTGCCGCTGCAGACGCTGTGGGTCAACTTCACCACCCAGGTGTTCCAGTCGATCGGCCTCGGGTACGGCGACCCCGCCACCGACGTCATGGGCCGCCGTCCGCGCAAGCCCAAGGCGCCGATCCTCACCCGCCGTGACGTCGGCTGGTTCGCCACCGCGGGCCTGGTCATGGCGATCGCCACGCTGGCCGTGATCGCCGGCGTGCAGCACGCCCACAGCGACGAGCTGGCCCGCACGATGGGGCTGTCGACCTTCGCGATCGCCAACCTCGTGTTCTCCTTCACCGCGCTGGACGCCACGCGCTCGGTGTTCAGCCTGCAGACGTTCTCCGACCGGCGGTTCGTTCTGACCTCGCTGATGTCGGTGGCCGCGATCGTGTTCGCCACCGAGCTGAGCTTCTTCCAGCGGATCCTGGCCACCGAGCCCCTCACCGGCAACCAGTGGCTGATCTGCATCGGCGCCGGGGCCAGCGTCCTGGTGGTCTCCGAGCTCTGGAAGGTCGTGCTCCGGCGGCGCAAGCCCGCGTCCGCGAACGCGGCGACGGACGTGGTCGCATGAACCGCTGGCTCTCGATCCCGGCGATTGCGGCGGTGACGATGGCGCTCAGCGCGTGCGGCAGCTCGCAACCGGGCTACTGCGGCGACCGCGAGAGCCTGAGCGACTCCGTCGACCAGCTGTCCGACGTCGACGTGCGGGCCAATGGGCTGGCCGAGCTGCGCGACCAGCTGCAGACGATCAAGGCCAACGCGCAGACTGTGGTCACATCGGCCCGGGGCGACTTCCCCGAGGAGACCGCCGCGATCCGCACGTCGGTCGATCGCCTGTCGACCGCGGTCGAGGCGGTCTCCTCGTCGCCCACCCCGGCCGAGGTGGCGAGCATCGGCACCGCGGGCGCGTCCACCGTGCAGGCGGTCAAGGCGTTCGTCGACGCGACGTCGGACCGGTGCTGAACCGCGGCGCGGCCAGCTGAAGTGCCGCGTACAGCGAGATCCCACACAGGATGCCCAGCGCGATCGCGACGATCGCTCCGACCGGCAGGATGATGTCGTCCAGGCCCGCCGAGGCGGGATCGCCGAACATCGTGGTCACGCCGGCCAGGCCGAGCGTGCCGGGCACCAGCAGCCAGAACGCGGGCAGGAACGTCACCTGCGCCGGTGGTCCGCCACTGGCGGCGATCAGCAGCGCCAGCGGCGTCATGAGCAGCGCCCCGAAGAAGCCGCTCACGCCCGGGCCGGCGACGGCCTGGCCCGCGACCTGGCCGAACCACGCCACCACCAGGACCAGGAGCAGCCAGATCACGGCGTTCCGAGGGGCGCAGAAGTGCACGGCCACGCCCAGGCCGAAGAGCACGACCCCGACCCAGGGCGCCCACGCCCCGAGCACGGCGGTCGGATGATCGGGCACGGCGGTCACACCGGGAAGACCGACGAGCTCGGCCCCGGCGACGATCCCGAAGGCCAGCAGCGCGAGCTGGACCGTGCCCGAGACGAGCCGGCTCGCGCCCGCGATCATCTCGCCCGAGGCGAGCTCGATCGTCGCCGTGGTCAGCGCGGCCCCCGGGAGGAAGGTGACCAGCGGCGCGATCAGGACGCGCAACCCAGGCTCCGCCCAGCCGTGCGCCACCGCTTCGAAGGCGATCACCGAGACGAGCGTCGCGCAGGCGACGGGAATCAGCACCGTCAGCGGCCCATGCCCGGCGCCCAGCACGACGATGAGGCCGATGACGGCGCCCAGCCCGCAGCCGATCGCCAGGTCGGTCAGCCCGGCGCGCAGCAACAGACACAACGCGACGGTCATCAGCGTGTAGGCCAGGACGCGGGACACCACCCCGTGGCTGGCAGGCATCGAGCGGATCCGCCGCAGCTCGTCCAGCCCGGCAGCCGGCGCGATCTGCCCCCGCTCGGCCGCCTGGACGACGGCGTACAGCGCCGCCACCTGGTCCAGCCGCCACGGGCCGGCCGGGCCCGCGACAGCCTCGATGGCCGGCCCGTCGCCGGGCCCCGCGCTGACGATCATCGTCGTGGGCAGCACCACGATGCGCGCCTCGCGCGCCCCGTAGGCGGCGGCGATCCGGGCCAGGCGTTCCTGCGTCTCGCTGACCGCCGCGCCGGCCAGGGTCAGCGCACGCGCCAGCTGGAGCAGGAACGCGCGCAGCTCGATCGCTTCGGTCGCGGTTCCGGGCAAGAGCCGACCGTCCCAGCGCACCGCAGCCGCGTCGATGGCGCGCGCCAGCGAGGCGCGGACGTGTGCGCACCACCTCGCACCGAAATACTGTGGGTGCAGGGGGTTCCGCAGAGGAGTAGCGTCGCCGAGAGCGGATGAACGGCACCGTCGTCACCCCGGGCGGGGCACCGGCTGCAGGACGCGCGAGGACGGCGCTTGCGGCAACGTTCTACGTGTGCGCCGGGACGCTCGTGGCCGTCGCTGGAGCGCTGGGCGCCGCGGCACCGACCGAGTTCCCGTTGCTGATCGGCCTGCTCCGCGGGGCGATCGTCGCCGCTCCGCTGGCCGCAGCCGCCTACGCCTTCCGCGAGCCGGGGTTCGCCCGCTTCGGGCGTCTGCTGCTGCTCGTCGGCTTCGCTTCGTTCCTGAGCACGTTCGGCGAGTCGATGGACTCGACGCTGTACACGATCGGGCGACTGGCGGGATGGGCCGTGGAGGCGCTCCTCGTCCTGCTCGTCCTGAGCTTCCCGGCGGGCCGGCTGGAGACGCGGATCGACCGCAACCTCGCGGTGGGGATGGCCGGGATCGTGCTCTTCCTGCTCGTGACCACCGGTCTGGCCGCGCCGACGTTCCCGGTCCCGAGCCCGTGGACGAGCTGCGTCGAGGCGTGTCCGCCCAACGCGCTGTCCCTCTTCGACCACTCCGTGCTGGGCTTCAACCCGCTCGGGGTGGCCGGCCTCCTGCTCTTCGGCATCCTCCTGGCCCTGGTCGTCCGTCTGCAGCAGCGCTGCAGCACCGCGACCGGACTGCGCCGGGAGATGCTGCTGCCCCTGCTGCTGGTCAGCATGGCCCGGGCCGCGCTCGTCGGATGTGGCTTCGCCGCGCGCGTCGTCGATCCGGACAGCCCAGCGGTCGAGGCGTGCTCCTGGCTGATCGCGGCGATCACCCCGCTCGTCTCGATCGCCTTCCTCGTCGGGCTCGTGCGCATGCGGCTGTTCGCCGAGCAAGCGGTCGTGCGCCTGGCCACGCACGCCAGCCGCCCCTCCGATCCCCGCGCGCTGCAGCGGGAGCTCGCGCAGGCGCTGGGCGATCCGTCGATCGCCGTCCTGTTGCCGTCGACGATGGTGACCAGTGCCTGGGTCGACGTCGACGGGCAACTGGTCTCGGCGCCGGCGGACGGCGCAGCGAGGCGCCTGTACGTCATCCGCGACCGGGCCGGCGCCCCGCTGGCGGGAATCCTCTGTGCCGCGACCTTGGCCGAACACCGGGCGCTGCTGGAGGCGGGCAACTCGATCGCCTCGGTCGCGCTGGAGAACCTCCGCCTGCAGGCCGACGCGGCCACCACCGGACAGGAGCTGCGCCAGTCCCGCGCACGGATCGCCGCGGCGGCCGATGAGGAGCGGCGCCGCATCGAGCGCGACCTGCACGATGGCGCGCAGCAGCGCCTGGTCGCTCTGCGCATCGAGCTCGGTCTCGTCGAGGACCTCATCCGCCGGGACCCGGACCGCTCCGTGCAGCGGGTGCGAGAGCTCGAGTCCAGCATCGACGCTGCGCTTGAGGAGCTGCGCATGCTCGCCCACGGCGTCCGTCCGCCGTTGCTGGAGGATCGCGGCCTGGCCGAGGCCCTGCGCGAGGCGGTCGCCGGCCGCCCGCTCCGCGTGGCGCTGCAGCTCTCCTGCGTCGACCGGTACGCGCCGGAGATCGAGAGCGCCGTCTACTTCTGCGTGCTCGAGGCGCTCCAGAACGTGGCCAAGCACGCCGTCGGCGCATCCCACGCCGACCTGACCCTCGACGGCCGCGGCCAGAGCCTGCGCTTCTGCGTCAGCGACGACGGCAGCGGCGCCGCCGGCGGACGGCTCGTCGCGGGGGTCGGGGTGACGAACATGCAGGACCGCCTGGCGGCGTGCGGCGGCCGCGTCACCATCCACAGCCACCCCGGGCTGGGCACCACGGTTCGCGGCGTGATTCCGCTCAATCGCTGACGCGGGCCGCGCCGTGGGCGGCCCACACCCGGCGCAAGGTGGCGGGCGAGAGCGCATGCTTGCGCACGTACGCGACGGCACCGGAGGTGCGCAGCGCCGACGCCGTGTCGAGCGCCGGTGCGACGGACACCAGGATGACGACGATGTCCGACCGCTGCTCGACCAGCCGCCGCGCGGTCTCCAGCCCGTCCATCCCCGGCATGCGCACGTCGACGAGCACGAGATCCGCCCGAGAGTCCTCCAGGACCGTCAAGGCCTGCGCGCCCGACCTGGCGCTGGCGGCCCAGGTGAAGCCGTCGGTCGCCGCGATCAGCCGCTCGCAGGCGCGCAGGAAGACGTCCTGATCGTCGACGGCCAGCACGCGGATGTCACGGCGCATGGCAAGCCGATCTGTCCGATACCGGCCAGCACGCTTTGCTGCGCGCCGAACTTGGCGCAAAAGTGGTCATATGCACACGACCCCCGCCCCACGAGCAGCGGTGATGGAGCATCAGCGCGCCGTGCGAGTGGTTCTGGCCGACGACAGCTATCTCGTCCGCGAAGCCCTCGTCCACGTGCTCAATGCCGACAGCGGGATCGAGATCGTCGCCACGTGCGGTGATCTCGACACGCTGCTGGCCACGGTCGACTCCGAGGCTCCCGACGTGGTGGTGTCGGACATCCGGATGCCGCCGACCCACACCGACGAAGGCCTGGTCATCTCCGCCCGCCTGCGTCGCAGCCACCCGCAGATGGGCGTCGTCATCCTCAGTCAGTACGCCGAGGCCCGCTATGGCCTGCAGCTGCTGGAGGATGGCTCCGATGGCCGGGCCTATCTCCTGAAGGAGCGGATCAAGTACCGCGGACAGCTGACCGCGGCGATCGAATCCGTCGCCCACGGAGGGTCGGTCATCGACGCCAAGGTGATCGAGGGGCTCGTCGAGGCGCGCAAGCGGGCTGAGAGCTCGCCGCTGAACCAGCTCACGCCCCGCGAGCTGGAGATCCTCACCGTCGTCGCGCGCGGCCACAGCAACCAGGCCATCGCCGACGAGTTCGTCGTGACCAGGCGTGCGGTCGAGAAGCACATCAACGCGATCTTCCTCAAGCTCGGGTTGACCGACGCCGCCGACGTCGCGCGTCGCGTCAAGGCTGCCCTCATCTACCTGGCCGAGCACGACGCCACGAGCTAGGCGAGGATGCGCGCCTTCTGCGCCGCGAACTCCGCGTCCGTCAAAGCTCCGCTCTCGTGCAGCTGTGCGAGCTGCTGCAGCTGAGCGATCGGATCGGGGGCCGGCGGAGGCGGGGCCGCCGGAGGCGCGTATTGCGGTTCGGGCGCGTAGCTGTCCTGCTGGGACCAGCGGTTGGCCTGGCGGCGGGAGACGCGGTTGCTGACCGCAGTCGCCGTCCCGGCGACGACGGCGGTGCGGGCCATCCCGCGCAGCAGTCCGGGCATCGGGTGTTCCTCCTCAGTGAACGGCGTCGAGTGAGTCGAGCGCTTCGACGAGATCGTCGAAGTCGATCCGGCCACGAGCGATCAGGTCCCCGCCAGAGGCCCGCAGCTTGTTGGCCAGCGGCAGGACCCAGCGGTTCTCCCAGATGATCACGGCGGCGGAGGTGCCCGGGCTCAGCGTCGTGGCCGCTTCGACCACGTCCTCGTGACCGAGCAGTCCCGAGGATGCGCCGGCGAACTGGCCCAGTGGGCTGCCCGTCTCGATCGTGTCGAGGTCGAGCGCGGTCACGTCGCCGTCGTCGTCCTTGGCGATGAAGGCGATGTCCAGCAGGCGCACGATCCCGCGGTCGACGAGCGAGATGATGTCGGGTGCGATCGTCGCGCCGTCGGGCTCTTCGCCGTTCCACTCGATCAGGACCCAGTCGATCGGGCCCATCACCTCGGGCTGGCTCTCGGTCATGCCTCCACCTCCTCGTCATCGCCGGCGTCCGAAGCGAGCAGCTCGAGCGCATGGCGGGTCTTGGTCTGTTGCACACCCGTCAGGTCGACCCCCCGGGTGCTCAGGAACGCACGGAGCTCGGCGGCGACCTGGAACGCCTCCGACGGCGCACATCGAGCCGACAGCTCCAGCAGGCGCACGCCGTCGTCGTACAGCCACAGCTCGGTGACGAGCTTGCGACCCAGCCCGGCCGGGAAGTCCCGCAGCTTCAGCACGAAGATCGGGCCGAGCACCACGAGGTCGTCGAACGTGACGTGGGCCGGTGCGCGCTGATCGAACAGCGCGCGCTGCGGCTTGGTGAACAGCTTGCGCAGCGACCGCCCGTCGCGCAACGTCGAGCGAACGTCTCGACCCGGTGGCGTGCCCTTCAGCGATCCCGAGCACACGAAGCCTCCGGGCATGACGTCGACCTCGACGTTGAACTCCGGCCGCGCGCGCAGTTCCGCGTCGACCTCGTCGGGCGCGACCGGTCGCAGCTTGATGGTCGTGTCGTCGCTGCGGCCGGCGCTGCGGCGCGCGCGCACGACCAGACCAGCGGCATACAGATCCAGCGTCGGCGTGTCGAAGAAGAACGCCTGCCGCAGCCGCCCGCTCAGCGGGTCGAGGCCGAGAGCGGTGACCGCGGCGCGCTGGTCGCTCGCCGCCACCGTTGTCTTCAGCTCGACGCTGTCGGAGGAGGCGATCAGCGACATCACCTCGCTGATCTGCGTGTCGTTCAGGCGGCCGTTGACCGTTCCCTGGGTCATGGGCCGACTGTCGCGCCGGACGCCGGCGCCGACAACAGTGCAGGCACCACCTCTGCGCACCAGCACGCATCGTTGTCGGCGGCCGTGCGCCGTCGGATGATCGCGGCGATGTCGACCGCCGCACCCCAGACCGGTGAGCCCGAGACCAAGCACCACAACCCGTGGCCGTGGATCGCGCTCGTCATCGCGGTCGTGGCGATCGGGCTGCTCGTCTGGGCGCTGACCCTGCGCTCGGATCGCGACGATGCTCAGGACGAGGCCCAGGCCAATGCGGCGGTCGCGACGGGATTGCGAGCGATCAACGACGAGCTCGGGGCGGAGCTCGGCGTGACGTCCGACGATCTCCAGGCGGCCGAGCAGGACGTGACGGAGGCCGAGCAGGACCGCCAGGAGGCCGAGAGCCAGGCCGAGGCCGCGGCGCAGAAGTCAGCCGACGCCCAGGCGCAGGCCGACGAGGCCGCAGACCGCGCGGCGTCCGCCCAGCAGGACAGCGCGCAGTCCGCCGCCCAGGTCGAGGCGGCCCAGGCCCAGGCCCAGGCCGCCGCCGCACAGGCCCAGGCCGACGAGGCGAAGGCGCAGACGGACGCGGCCGACGCCCGCCGGACCATCGTCGCGGACTGCGCGAAGTCCTACGCCGCGGCGCTGGACGGCATCCTCGCCACCGACGACCACCGCGCTGCGCTCGACGCCGCCAAGGCGCAGATCGCGGACATCACCGACACCTGCCAAGCCGCGCTGAACAACCAGTGACCCGCCGGCCGGGGCGCCACCGGTTCATCGGCTCGGTCGAGCGCCTCAGCGGACACGACATGACGACCTTCATCTCGACCGAGCACGTCGGCCCGGCGAGACGGTCGCCGCGCCCGGCGGACGCGTCTGAGGACGGTCGCGCGCAGCGTCGGACAGCTCGCCCAGCAGCGCCTCGATGCGCCGGGCGATCTCGTCGCGGACGGCGCGTACGGCATCGATCGCCTCGCCCTTGGGGTCGGGGAGCTCCCAGTCGAGGTAGCGCTTGCCGGGGATGTAGGGGCAGGCGTCGCCGCAGCCCATGGTGACGACGACGTCGGCCCACTCGGCCATGTCCCGGGTGAGGAGCTTCGGCGTCTCGCCGCGCAGGTCGAGCCCGAGCTCATCCATCGCCTCGATGACCGGTGGGTGAACCCGATCTGCGGGGGTGCTGCCGGCCGATCGGCCTTCGTGGCGTCCCCGGGCGGCTTGGTTGAAGAGGGCCTGGCTCATCTGGGAGCGGCCGGCGTTGTGGAGGCAGACGAAGAGGACGTTGCTCACGGGGTCGCTCCAGGTGGGGTGCTGGGGACGCGGACGTAGGAGTAGGCCAGCGCTCCGACCAGGGCGCCGGCGATCGGGCCGACGATCCAGACCCAGAAGTCGGCCCAGGTGCCGGATCCGAGCGCTGGGCCGAACGAGCGGGCGGGGTTCATGGACGCGCCGGAGATCGCTCCGCCGATGAGGATGTCCAGGGCGACGACCACGCCGATGGCGATCGCGGCGCCCGCGCCGACGGCGCGGGTGTCGGTGGCCACCGCGACGATCACGAACATCAGCAACGCGGTGAGCAGCAGCTCGTAGAGCACGGCGAGGCCGGGGCTGACGGTGATGGCGTTGGCGCCCAGCCGGCCGGGGTTGGCGGGCCAGCAGGCGTGCAGCAGCAGCCCGGCCAGCCCGGCGCCGGTGAGCTGGGCGGCGACGTAGGCGACCGCGTCGCCGCGGGGGAAGTGACGGGTGACGGTGAAGGCGATCGTCACGGCCGGGTTGATGTGCGCGCCCGACAGGTGCCCGGTGGCGTAGACGAGCGCCGCGACGGCCAGCCCGGAGACGGCGGCCATCGCCGCCAGGCCGAGGTCGGCGCGCCCGGATCCGGCCTCCGCGGCCGCGCTGCCGATCGCGAACACGAGCGCGAACGCAGCGATCAGCTCGGTGAGCGCGCGACGGCGCAGATCGGGGCGATCCATGACGCGCGGCAGCGTATCTATTGACAGCTATCGATTCAATCGATATCTGTGTATTGATGGCTGTCGATCTGGAGCTCACCCCGAAGACCAAGCGCGGCGCCGGTGAGCCGTGTTGCGCGCCGGTCGTCTACCCCGACGTCCAGCGCGAGCAGGCGGTCCGGATGGCCGCCGTCGCCAAGGCACTTGGCGACCCGGTGCGCCTGACCCTGCTCGACGTGCTGCGCAAGCACGCCGGCAAGGTCTGCGTCTGCGAGCTGGTGCCGCTGTTCGACCTGTCGCAGCCGACGATCTCCCATCACCTCAAGGTCCTCAGAGACGCCGGTCTGGTCGACAGCGAGCGCCGCGGGCTCTGGGCCTACTACTACGCGCTCCCCGAGCGCCTGGAGGAGCTGACCCAATGGCTGAGCTGAGCAACACCGACCAGGTCCGCGAGTCCGTGCGCGAGCGCTACGCGGCCGCCGCACGCGCGGCCGGCCAGGGCGGCGGATGCTGCTCGGGCTCCGCGGTCTCGCTGACCGACGAGCACGGCGCCGAGGTGTTCGGCAACAGCCTCTACAACGCGACGCAGACCGAGGGCGCGACCGAGGACGCCGTCGCCGCCTCCCTGGGCTGCGGCGTGCCCACCGCCGTCGCCGACCTGCGCGCGGGCGAGATCGTCCTGGACCTCGGCTCCGGCGCCGGCGCCGACGTCCTGATCAGCGCCAAGCGCGTCGGCCCCACCGGTCGCGCGATTGGGCTGGACATGACCGACGAGATGCTCGACCTGGCCCGCGCCAACGCCAGCGCTGCAGGTGCGACCAACGTCGAGTGGATCAAGGGCCACATCGAGCACATTCCCCTTCCGGATCACAGCGTCGACGTCGTCATCAGCAACTGCGTCATCAACCTCTCGGCCGACAAGCCGCGGGTGCTGCGCGAAGTCGCGCGCGTTCTCCGACCCGGCGGCCGCTTCGCCGTCAGCGACGTGATCGCCGACCCGGACATGGACGATGCGACCCGCGCCGACATGCAGCAATGGACCGGCTGCATCGCCGGGGCACTGACGCGCGATGCGTTCGAGGACGCCCTCACCGCGGCCGGGCTAGCCGAGATCGAGATCCGCGAGACCCACCGCGTCCACGCGCACGCCGCCTCGGCGATCCTCCTTGCCACGAAGACCGCTTGACGGGCGATGGCAGGACCCGGGCCACACAGCCAGGCCGGCTGTGGGACGACTCGGGCTCGCGCCTCTACCCCACCCGGCGGAACGTCTGGGTCATGAGCGTCAGCGTGTCGCCCACCGGGGTGACCGCGTTGCCCGCCGCGCGCTGCACCTGGTAGGGATCGATGCCGAACGTGAACGCGAGGTCCGGGCCGTCGGGCCGCAGCACCTTCGTGGTCCACGATGACCCCGCGTCGTACTGCCACAGCAGCAGCCCGTGGTCGATCCGCAGCCGGCCGCGCGTGTCCATCAGCCCCGGGTAGTTGAAGGCCAGGTCGTTGGTCGCACGGTACGAACCCACCCGCGCCCGCCAGGCCCGCGGGATCCGATAGCCCGCGGGGACGCGCTCGCCGCGTGCCGCCGTGCCGTCCAGCGGCCACACGCCGTCGGGCTGGTCGATCAGCAGCAACCGATGGCCCCCGGCCGTCTGCGGCTTGATCGACACCGTCCTCCCCGGGTAGCCGGCGGGCGGATCGGTCGTCGTGTACCAGCCGTTGGCGCGCGGCAGCATCGTCGCGGTGGGCGCGCCGGGCGTCTGCGCACCCGCCGTCCAGGACAGACCCCGCCCGTGCACGCGCACCACGTCCACCCCGTTGCCGGTCGCGTAGCGTCCGGCCGCCCGCTGCCGCACCCCGCGCGGCACCGCCACCACGGGCCCGGGCACCGCCCGCGCCGGTGCCACCCGGCCGGTCTTGGCCGTGACCATCAGGCCCAGCGCCTCCAGGCCGATGGGCGCGCGCACCGGCACTGCCGAGCTCGTGTTCACGCTCAGGAACACGCCCAGATCGGAGTCCGGCAGCCAGCGCAGGAACGTCGCGTAGTTGACCGTGTCGCCCGCCCAGTGCGCGCTGCGCCCCATCCACGCGTTCTCCGTGTCGCCCAGCCACCAGCCCAGCCCCTGGCGTGACGGCATCACGTCGATGGCCAGTCGGGTCTGCGGCGTGAGCATCTGCTGCATCGTCGAGGCCTCCAGCACCCGCCCGCCGCCGGGGACGGCGCCGCGGGCGATCAGCGTCTTCAGGTAGGCCGCCATGTCGTTGGCCGAGGACATCACCGAGCCGGCGCCCCAGCCGTTGAAGTACTCCCGCGGCCGGGCCACCACCTTCGACACCGCCCCGCTCTGCCCCAGGACCGCCTGATAGGGCCGGGCCCAGTCGCCGTCGGCCAGCGCGGCGTCGTTGAACGTCGTGCGCGTCATGCCCACCGGCCCGAACAGCCGCGCCCGCGAGTAGGCCTCGAACGGCTCGCCGGTCACGTTCTCGACCAGCAGCTGCAGCAGCGCGTACCCGGTGTTGCTGTAGGACCACGCCGTGTTCGCGGGCCGCTCGGGGTACTGGCTGATCAGCGTCCCCAGCACCCAGTTCGTCCAGCCCGGGCTCGGACGCGTGGTGACGATGCCGTTGTTGATGTCGCCGGGGATCCCCGAGTGCAGGTCGAGCACGCTGCGCACGGTGATCACCGACCCGGGAAACCGCGGCAGCAGCGAGAAGCCCGGGATGTAGCGCGCGAGCGGCGCGTCGAGGTCGACCTTGCCCTCCTCGACCAGCTGCATGACGAGCGCCGCGGTCATCGTCTTCGACGACGAGCCGATGTGGAACAACGTGTCGGCGGTGACCGGCGCGCCCGTGGCCCGGTCGGCGGTGCCGAAGCCCCGCGCCCACACCGTGCGGTCGCCGTCGACCAGCGCGATCGACAGCCCGGCGGTGCCGGCCTTGGCCATCGCCGCGGGGATGTCGCGCTGCAGCTGGGCGATCGCCGGGCCGTAGTCGGTCGGCTCGGCCGCCGACGCCACCGCCCCGGGGAGGCCCAGCGCCATCGCAGCGGCGACCGTCGCGAGCCTCCACCTCCAGTCCGCCGTCAACCGATCTTCTCCGCCAGCTCGACGATGACCCCAGCGGGGCCGCGGACGTAACACAGCCAGTAGCTGCTCTCGTAGTTGACCAGCTCGCCGACGAGCTCGCCGCCGTGCGCCTGCAGGGCGGCCAGCGACTCCTGGACGTCGTCGACGACGAAGAGCATGTGGCGCAGGCCCGGAGCGTTGGCGGGCAGCGGACCGTGGGCGCCCGCATAGGCCGGCGAGTGGTACCTGGCCAGCTCGACCTTGCCGAGACCATCGGGGGTCCGCAGGATCACCACGTCGGCGCGCACGGCGTCCAGGCCGTTGATGCGGTCCACCAGGTCGCCGGCGACGGACGCCTGGCCCTCCAGCTCGAGGCCGAGCGCGGTGAAGAACGCGGTGGCCGCCTCGAGGTCGTCGACGACGATCCCGATGTGCTCCAAGCGCTGGACGGTCATGTGGCGGTCTCCTGGTGTCCCATCAGGACCGCAGGATCAGGTCCGCGCCGCGCTCGGCGATCATCACCGTCGGCGCGTGCGTGTTGCCGCCCGGGATCACCGGCATGACCGATGCGTCGATCACGCGCAGCCCGTCGAGCCCGTGCACGCGCAGCCGGCTGTCGACGACGGCCTCCTCGTGGGTGTCGCTCATGCGACAGGTGCCGGCCGGGTGGTAGATCAGCATCAGCCGCCGGCGCAGGTCGGCGGCGAGCTCGTCGTCGTCCTGGACGCCCGCGCCGGGCTTGAGCTCCTCGGTCACCACCTCGCGCAGCGGCGACGCTGCCGCGATGCGCCGGGCCAGGCGCATGCCGGCGACCAGCGAGGCGACGTCGTCGGGCTCGGAGAGCGTGTTGGTGAGGATCCGCGGCTTGGCGGTCGGGTCGGCCGAGCGCAGCCACACGCGCCCGCGCGCCTGCGGGGAGACGAGCACCGGGGCGATGACCATCGCGTGCCCGTCGTAGGTCTCCGCGCCGTGGTCCTCGAAGTAGGCCGCGCCCATGTGGAACTGGATGTCGGCGGCCGGCAGCCCCGGGCGCGTGCGACAGAACGCGACGACCTCGGCCACGGTCGACGACAGCGGGCCGCTGCGGCGCAGGAGCCACTCGGCCAGGGCCTTGGGCTTCTCGGCCAGCGCCAGGGTGTTCTCGTCGCTGACCGACGAGAGGATCGTGACGAACGGATGGTCCTGCAGGTTGCGCCCGACGCCGGGCAGCGCGTGCTCGGCGGTCAGGCCGACCGCCGACAGCTCGTCGGGATCGCCCACCCCGGACAGCTGCAGCAGCTGCGGGGACCCGATCGCCCCGGCGGACACGATCACCTCCCCCGCGCGCAGCACCTCGTCGCCGCGGCGGCCGTGCGCGACCCGGACGCCGACCGCGCGCGCCCCCTCGAGCACGATGCCCAGGACCGTCGCCCCCGTGCGCACCTCGAGGTTGGGACGCGTGCGGACCGGGCGCAGGTAGGCGTCGGCGGCCGAGAAGCGCTGACCGCCGGCCTGGTTGACCTGGAACATCGAGACGCCGTCCTGCTCGGGCCCGTTGTAGTCGGCGATGTAGGGGATGCCGGCGGCTTCGCTGGCGGCGATCATGCGCCGTCCGAGCGGACGCGGCGAACGCTGCTCGCTGACCCGCAGCGGGCCGCCGACGCCATGCCACGGCGAGGCGCCGCGCACGTTGTCCTCGGCCTTGAGGAAGTAGGGCAGGACGTCGGCGTACCCCCACCCCGTCGCGCCCTGGGCCGCCCAGCCCTCGTAGTCCAGCGGGCGGCCGCGCACGTAGAGCATCGCGTTCATCGAGCTCGATCCGCCCAGGCCCTTGCCGCGCGGCACGTACAACGAGCGGTCGTCGACGTACGACTCGGGCTCGGTGGCGAAGTCCCAGTCCAGCTTGGTGTGGAACTGCTTGGCGAACGCGGCCGGGATCCGGATGTTCGGGTGCCGGCCCTTGCCGCCGGCCTCGAGCAGCAGCACCCGGATCGACGGGTCGGCCGACAGGCGATTGGCCAGCACGCAGCCGGCGGAGCCCGCGCCGACGATGATGAAGTCGTAGCTCGGCACGGCGCGACCCTACTCCTCGCCGCCCCGGTCTCACTATTTTTCAGGCGATGCACGCCCGTCTGTCCGCGCTCGCCCTGGGCGTGCTGCTGATCTTCGCCGCTCCCGCCCTGGCTGACGCCGCCGATCCGGCGCAGGTCGCGCTGGTCTACGCGCCGGGCAGCAAGCCCGTGTCAGTGCTGCAGGAGGCCGGCCTCGACCTGCTCGATCACCGTCCACGCGACGCGGTCGGGCGGGTCGCCGTGATCCTGCACGGCCCCGCCGACGAGGCGGCGCTCATCCAGACGGGCCTGTCCTACACGCTCGAGCGTCCCGCGCCGGCCTCCGGCCGCCGGCCGGCCCCCGACCGCGCGCCCGCGCGAGCGACGCTGCCGTCGGGTCGCACCTCCTACCGCACCCTGGCCGACTACAACGCCGATCTCGACGCGCTCGTGGCGGCGCATCCGGACACGGTGCGCCCGGTCACGCTGGCCGAGCCCACGCTCGAGGGCCGGCCCGTGCGCGGGGTCGAGATCGCCAGCGACGTGGCCGCCGACGACGGCCGCCCGACGATGTTGATCATGGGCCTGCACCACTCGCGCGAGTGGCCGTCGGGCGAGGCCACGATGGAGTGGGCGATCGACCTCGCGGACTCGCTGGCCGGCGGCGATCCACGCATCACCGACCTGCTCGGCCGGGCCCGGGTGATCGCCGTGCCGGTCATCAACCCCGACGGGTTCGTGCTGTCGCGGGGCGGCGGCACCTTCGAGTACAAGCGCAAGAACTGCCGCATCGTGGCCGACGCCACCCCGACCGCCGGTCAGTGCGCGGATCCGGCCAACCTCCGCCTCGGCACCGACCCCAACCGCAACTACGGCGGGCTGTGGGGCGCGCCCGGCGCCTCCTACGACCCGACCAGCGACGCCTATCGCGGTTCAGGGCCGTTCTCCGAACCGGAGTCGCGCAACGTGCGCGCGCTGATGTCGTCGCGCACGATCACCGTGGCGATCTCCAACCACACCTACAGCGACCTGATGCTGCGCCCACCCGGCCAGGCCACCTCGGCCACCCCGCCCGACGAGGCGCTGCTCAAGCAGCTCGGCGATGCGATGGGCGCCGTCTCGGGCCTGGTCAGCCAGCCGGCCTACGCGCTCTACGACACCTCGGGCGGCATGGAGGACTGGTCGTACTGGACCGCCGGCGTGCTCAGCTACACGCCGGAGATCGGCGCCGACGTCCCCGGCGACTCGCTGGCCGGGTTCCATCCCGACTACGCGGTGTGGGCCGACCGGTACCCGGGGCTGCGCGAGGCCTACCTGATCGGGTTGGAGAAGGCGGCCGACGCCGCCGCCCACAGCGTCGTCGCGGGCCGCGCGCCCGCCGGGGCGCGGATCGAGCTGACGCACTCGTTCACCACGTCGACGTCGCCGATCATCCAGGCCGGCGGGTCCCCGCTGGCGCCCCTGACGTTCGGCGACACGCTGTCGTCCTCGCTGACCGTGCCCGCCTCGGGCACCTTCGCGCTGCACACCAACCCGTCGACCCGCCCGATCGCGAACGTCTCCGAGCGCGGGCCCGAGGGGCCGACCACGGCCCCGGTCGCCTACACCGCGCCGGGCACGACGACCTCCTTCCAGTACACGCAGTCGCAGGCCGCCGACGCGCCCGCCGGCGCGGTCCAGGAGGTTCCCTTCACGATCGCGGCCGGTGAGGACAACGCCTCCGCCGAGGTGCGCCTGGCCGGGGCCACCGCCGACGACGACTTCGACGTGTTCGTCTACCGGCTGGGCAGCGGGGGCGCGCGCACCTTCCTCGGCGAGGGAGCCTCGGCCGACTGGCCGGAGATCGTCCGGCTGCAGGGGACGGGACCGACCCGCGCGCTGATCCCGGGCGACTACGTCGCCAAGGTCGTCGACTACGACTCCACGAACAAGGTCTTCGACCTGTCGATCACCTTCGCCGCGCCCGTGGCCTCCCCGGCCGGCCCGGCCGAGAGCTGGACGCTGCGCTGCCGGATCGGCGGGCTCGTCGTCAGCGAGCTGGCGGTTCGGGTCGACCGGGGCGAGCGCGTCGATCTGCCCAACGCGTGCCCGATCCCGGTGCCGGCCTCGCCCGCCCGGTCCGCGCCCGCCGAGCCGGCGCCCGCGCCGACCGCGCCGGTGGCGGAGCAGCCCGCGCCGTCCGCGGCCGGCACCACGCTGACCCTGGACGCACGCGCGGGGACGCCGCGGCTGGCCCGCGCGCTGCGCGACGGCCTCGCGGTGCGCGTCACCTGCTCCCCCGCCTGCGGCCCGTCCGCCGCGCTGTTGCGCGGCACCGACACCGTGGCGACCGCGGGCCTGGCCGGCCGTCACGACCAGGCCACGCTGCGCCTGCGCTTCACGCGTGCCGCCCGCCGCCAGCTGTCCGATCGCCGGTCGGTGACGCTGCGGCTCGTCGTCGTCGGGATCGCCGCCGACGGCACCCGCGCGACCGACCGCATCACGCTGACGCTGAAGCGCTGAGCGTCCGCTCCACGCGCCCCGCCGCCCAAGCCAGGGCTGCTCACCGCGCTCGGCCGCGAATAGGCTGCCCGACGTGATGACCATCCTGAGGCGCGCGGCGATCCTGGCCATGGCCACCGTCGCGCTCGGCGCCGGGCTCACCGGCTCGGCCGCCGCGCAGAACGCCCCCGACGCGGACCAGCTCACCGTGCTGTTCGAGCTCAGCTACTCCAAGCAGCTGGCCACGTTCGTGCGGTCCGTCTCGGACCCGACGTCCAAGCGCTACCGCCGGTACCGCACGGTCGATCAGCTGGTCAAGGCCTTCGGACCCAAGCCGAAGGCCAAGGCGCAGACCAGGACGTGGGCCGCCCGCCACGGTCTGCGGGCGACGATCGACCCCAGCGGCGCGTTCGCGACCGTCACGGGAGATCCGGCCGCCGTGCGCGCCGCGCTGGCGCCGTCCGGAGCGGCCGCGGCCTCGGCGACGCCCGCCGTGCCGCGAGCGCTGCGCGGCATCGTCGCCTCCGCGACGTTCGCCCAGGACCGACCGTCCTTCCGGCGCCACGCCGCCACCGATCCGTCGGTCAACCAGTCGGCCGCCCCGCGCACCGGCTCGCCCGCGGGCTGCACCGCCGGCCAGAACGCCGTCCGCTTCCCCGGGCTGCCGGGCTGGACGCCCAACCAGTACCTGACCGCCTACGGACATGACGCGCTGCACGCGCGCGGCCTGCAGGGCCAGGGCGTGCGCATGGCGGTCATCGAGATCGACGGCTTCAACCCCAGCGACGTCGCCGCGTTCGCGCAGTGCTTCGGCATCACCCCGCCGCCGATCAAGACGGTTCCCGTGGCCATGGACCAGCCGCTGGCGCCCGGTCCGGAGACGACGCTGGACCTCGAGGTGCTGATCGCCGCCGCGCCCGCCCTGCAGTCGATCACGGTCTACGAGAACGATGATCCGCTGCTCTCGATCGCCGCGGCGATCGCCAACGCCAAGACGCGCCCGGACGTGATCTCGATCTCGCTGGGCGACTGCGAGAACGACATCGCCAGCAACCTGGTCACCGTGCGCGTGCTGGACACGCTGTTCGCGCTGGCCGCCGGCTCGGGCACCTCGACGCTGGCCTCCACCGCCGACAGCGGCTCGACGTCGTGCCTGAACGCCGACGGCGAGGTGCTGCCGGTGCTCACCCCGTCCTACCCGGCCACCTCGCCCTACGTGACCGCGGTCGGCGGGACGAACATCTCGCTGGATGCCGCCAACCAGCTGACCGGTGAATGGGTGTGGAACGGCTCGCCGCAGGACACCGGCGCGGGGACCGGCGGCCAGTCGCTGCTGTTCCCGTCACCGTGGTGGCAGAACACCGGGCTGCCCACGCCCAACCGGACCGTGCCCGACATCTCCGCACTGGCCGACAACCACCCCGGCTACGCGATCTACTGCACCAACCCGGGCTGCGCGACGTTCGTCCCCAACCCACCCTGGGGCGCGGTCGGCGGCACGTCGGCCGCGACCCCGCTGATGGCCGCCGGCGTCGCCCTGGCCAACCAGGCCGCCCGCGCCCACGGGCAGCCGACGCTCGGGCTGCTGAACCCGTTGATCTACCGCATCGCCCAGTCCAAGAACCGCGCGCAGGTGCTGTCCGACGTGACCGTCGGCACCAACGACGTCGGCACCGCCATCCAGCCGCCGATCTCCGCCGGCCAGCCGATCGGCTGCTGCAGCGCGACCCCGGGCTACGACCTGGCCAGCGGCTGGGGCTCGATGAACATCCCCCGCTTCAACGACGTGGCGCTGGGCTACGGACGGGCGACGACGGGCTCGGCCCGGTCAGCAGCGCTCGGATGAACCCGAGCTGCGAGCCGACCCACGGACCCATCTCGTCCGCGGCCTGCGGCATCGCCGTGGGGTCGCTGACGCGGCGCTGGGCCAGGCGCGCCGCGCGGCGCTCGCTCGACCCGCCCTGGTAGAGCGTGCACAGGACGGCCGCGTCGGCGCGGATGTCGACGCCGGCGATCGTCTCGTAGTTGGCGGCGTGGTAGGCCAGGATGCCGGCGACGTAGGTCAGCGCACCGTCGGGGCGGCGCAGGATGCGCAGGCGGCGGATCGGCCCTCCGGGCGCGAAGGGCACCAGGTCGGCCTTCTCGGCCCGCTCGGCGTCGCTCTCGCACCGCAGCTCGCAGGGATGGACCTTGCCCGGCCCCAGCCGCAGCCACCGGCGGCGGTAGGGGTTCTCCAGCGCGTCCCACAGGATCGCTCCGGCGATCGCCTCCGCGCAGACGCGGTGGTGTCCCGCCAGCGCGTGGACCTGGGCGCGGCGGCCGCCGATCAGCGCCAGCGCGTCGCGGCGTTGGCGCTCGAACCCGGCATGCGGGCGGGGCTCCTGAGGGTGGCGTCCCGTGGGTCGGGGGCGGCGAAGGCGACGCGGCATCTTCCACACGGTGCGCACAACGTAGAGCCCGCGGACCGACCGGCGCAGAACAGTCCAGCCAGGGGTCCGGGTACCCTCCCGTCCCGAATATCGATGACAAGGAGGCCGACATGGCCGCAGTGAGCAAGAACGACCTCATCAGCAAGGTCGCCCAGGAGTCGGGTCTGGACAACACGCAGACCAAGGCCGCGATCGAGAAGACCTTCGAGATCATCGCCGCGAGCCTCGCCGCCGGTGATGAGGTCAACCTGCCGGGCTTCGGCAAGTTCTCGACGGTCGAGCGCTCGGCCCGTCAGGGCAAGAACCCGTCGACCGGCGAGACGATTCAGATCGCCGCCTCGACCGCTCCGAAGTTCTCGGCCGCGTCCGCGCTGAAGGCTGCCGTCAAGGGCTAGCCCGTCCGTCTGTCCCCGGTCGGCCGGCCCGTCAGTGTGGTCGGCCGACGCCTCCCCGGGACCGTTCGCGGGCTCGCCGGTTTGCCAGGCGTCTGAGGGGGTAACGCCCGCCCACCCCAAGGAGAGGAGCGGGATGGCCGGCATCGAGCTGCTCGGCGCCGATGCGGGTCTGGCCGCCGCAGTGGGCCCGACCGAGCTCGCGTTTGCTCAGCGGAGCCTCATCGCCGTCGGCGTCCGCGCCCCGGCGGGACGCTGGCGCACCGCGCGGCTCGCCCCGGACCGCGAGACCTCCCTCGGGCTGCTGATCACCGAGGGGATCGCCCTGCGGACGATGACCTTGGACGGCCGCAAGACCGCCCAGCTGTTCGGTCCGGGAGACCTCGTTCGGCCCTGGAACGACGGCGACATCGCCGATCCGGCCGATCTGCGGATGAGCTGGACGGCGATGACGCCCGTCGTCGCGGGGCTGATCGACCGCCGCTTCCTCGCGCTCGCGGCGCGCTGGCCGGCCGTGCTCGTCGAGCTCGGGCAACGCCTCGGTCGTCAGGTCGACCGCGTCGCGCTGCAGGTCGCGATCGCGCGGATCCCGCGCATCGACGAGCGCCTGCTCTTGGCCTTCTGGCGGCTCGGGCAACGCTGGGGGCGCGTCACGCCGGACGGCGTCCTCCTCCCACTCAACCTCACGCATGACGTCGTCGCCTCGCTCGTCGGGGCGTCTCGACCACCGGCCTCCGCGGCGCTCGCGCAACTGGCCCGAGACGGCCTGCTCCGCCGGACCGACCGGGGCTGGTTGATCGACCTCCGCGTCGAGGCCAGGATCGCCGCCCCGCCCGCGGATGCCGTGTCGGTGGGCGCGTAGGCGGTCAGGCGTCGTCCGCGCGCAGCTCGATCGGCGCGAGCACGAAGACCTCGCAGATCATGTCCGGGTCCTGCTGGTTGCCGCTCATGAACCCGACGACGCCGCGACCGCTCGCTGACTCGACCACCTCGACGAAGCGATCGCGCATGACCTCCTGGAACTCCATGCGCTGCTGGATGACCGCTGCGGTGCGGCCGCCCTCCAGCAGCGTCCGCTCCACGCGCGTGAACCCGCCGCGCATGAGGCACACGACGAGGTCGTCGTGGTAGTACGTCCTGGCCTCCGTCGGGCCGACGCCGTAGTAGTGCTTCAGCAGCGCGACGATCCCCTCGGAGATCGCCGTGCGCACATCACCGTTGCGCGGCGTGGTGTTCGTGGGGTCCGTCGGCACGAAAACCACACGATCGCAGTCGCACGCGAGTAGAGTCAACCCGGCGTTCGCCGTCGGGTCTTACCTGCCGTCCTCTACCTCGCGTGCGAGTCCTACCGCCAGAGGACGGTTCAGAAAGGGCTGTTCGCCGTGGCGAACCCCACCGAAGAGCCGCTGCGCGGCGACCCGATGCTCGATGCCATCACGGCGGAGATGGTCGCGCTGCACGAGCGGTATCACGGCCGGCCCCCGGCCACCGCCCGCACCACGCTGATGGGCGACGACCTGCTCGTCTGTCTCCTGGGCGACGTCTACACCGACGTCGAGAAGACCATGATCGAGCTGCAGCGCGCCCAATCGGTGCACGAGACGCGCAGCGCGTTCCAGCAGGCGATGCGCCAACGGTTCATCGCCGTGGTCGAGCGCATCACCGGACGCCAGGTGGTCGGGTTCATCTCCACCCACCACGTCGGGCCCGACATGGAGATCGAGCTGTTCGTCCTCGCGCCCGGAGAATCTGAGGCCGGGACACCTTGAGTAAGCTGCGCCCGGAAGGGCAGTAGCGGTAGGACGCGGCTCCTTGTTGGGCCGCGTAGTCCCGCCTGACTTTCGGATCGATCTACCGCGTCCGGAGTCGCCCCATGTCCTCAGGCTCTGCCTCTCGCCAGACGCGTCAGCTGCCGCTGACGTTCGACGTCCAGACGACGCTGTCGGTCCCGCTCGCGCTGGTCGTGCCGACCGGTCAGCTCGATGCTCACGCCGTCCCGCAGTTGCGACGCGCCCTGCGCGAGCTCCCCGAGGACGTCTTGCTGGTGATCCTCGACCTGCGCGAGCTGTCCGCCTGTGACCCGAGCGGCGTCCGCGGGATCGACGACGCCAACGCCGAGGCGATGCTGGACGGGACACGTTTGGTCGTGGTCCCGGGGTCGGCCCAGGTCCGGCAGGCGTTCGACGCCGCCGGGATCGACGGGCACCTCGAGTTCGCCACCGATCCGCGCCAGGTCGCGGTGCCCTCCGCGATGTGGATCGTCAGCTTCCGCGGCGGGCTGTCCGAGCCCGGCTTCGACGCGCTCGCCGACGCCGGCGCCGAGCATCCCGGGCATCCGGCCGATGGGCTGAGCCACCGCGTCTGGATCGACGCCGACGATGCGGAGGATGCCGTCCGCCGTGTGTCGCGCGCGCTGGCCCAGCACGGAACCTTCACGGACTTCGCCGCCGTCACGGGGTGAGCCCGTCCGTCTGCGTCGGGATGCCCTCGGTGGCCCACAGGTCGGCGAGGTTGACGACGATCTCCTCCGGCGTGCTGCGCGCGAGCACGACGACGGCCGGCTCGTCGGCCGACGGATTCTCCTCGCGGTGGGGCACCCAGGCCGGCACGTAGACGAAGTCGCCGGGCGCCGCGTCGATCGAGGTCTCGACGTCGTCGACGAGGAACGTGAACCGAGGGTGCCCCGACACGACGTAGATGCCGCTGTCCGCCGGCCCGTGATGGTGATCGGCCGACGCCTCTCCGGGACCGACCACGTTCCCGCCCATCCACAGGTGCTGGGAGCCCGTGAGGGTGCCGGAGATCGCCGCGTACCGCCGCATGCCTTGCGTCTGCGGCGTGTCCGTGCTGCGCCTCGACTGAGGTGCCAGCACCAGCGGACGGCGCCAGAACGGGGTGGTGTCGTGCGAGCCCATCAGAAGAGGATGCGCGACCACAGGCCAGACGGCAACGTCGCCTAGGTCCGGATCAGGCCGTCGATGAACGTGAGCTTCTCGATGACCGGGGCCGACAGGACGAACGGGTAGAGGTCGTCGAGCCCCATCGAGCGGTTGACCGCGTTCAGCGCGATCGAGAGCGGCAGCCAGTCGGTCAACAGCGCCGCGAAGTTCGCCGGCGGGATGGCCAGCGTGACGCCGTAGGAGCGGGCGGTCTGCATCGCGTCCTGGATGTGCAGATACTGCGCGAAGGTCTCCGCCCAGTCCTCCCAGGGGTGCATGGTCGCGTAGGCGCTGACGAAGGAGTCGGCCCAGTCGGCCGGCGCGCCCTGGGCGTAGTGGCGCTCCATCGCCGCCCCGTAATCGGCGCGTTCGTCGCCGAACAGGGCGCGCATCCGCGCCGTGCTGGGCGAGCCGTCGGGCACCAGCACCGGCTGGAAGAAGTGACCGACCTCGTGGCGGAAGTGGCCGAGCACCGTGCGATAGGGCTCGTCCATCCGCTCGCGCTGCTCGATCCGGTGGGCGTCGTCGGACTCGGCCAGGTCCAGGGTGATGACCCCGTCCGCATGCCCGGTGGTGACGGGCTCGCGCGCGCTGGACAGCAGCTCGAACGACAGCCCGTCGACGGGCAGGTTCAGCTCGGCCAGCTCGAACAGCAGCCGCCGCTTGGCCGCCTCGGCCGAGGCCCAGCCCGCGCGGCCGTCGGGGTCGTCGTCCGCCGGGCGCACCCGCGTGAGCGCGCACGACGCGCACAGCTCGCCCTCGCGCTCAGCCAGCCAGTTGCACCCGATCAGGGCGGCGTTGGCACACCGGACGCCCGGCTGCACCATCGCGCGCTGCGCCGGCGCGTAGGCCAGCGCGGTCTGCGAGACCAGGCAGCGTGAGTTCTCGAAGTGCACCAACGCCCGGCACACGGGGCAGGAAAAGGCGATCATCGCTGGCTTGATCTAGCACCGATCGTGATCCGTAGGTTGAGAGCACCCGCCCCGACCAGCGCTCCGGATTCGAGCGTCGCGCGGTCGGTGCGGGTGCATCAGGCGTCTTCCCAGACGCCACGGTCTCAATCCGAGCTCAGGCCGTCGTGGCGCTGCGACGGCGTGCCGGCTTGGGCCTGCGCCGCTGGGCGGCGGGCACTTCGGCCATCGCCACGGCGCGTGTCAGCGGACCGATCTGGCGCTCCAGCAGCCGCTGCATCTTCTCCTCGTCGCGCCGGTAGGCGCGCGCCAGCTTGGCCGTGTCAGCGTCGCCCAGCTGCTCGGCGATCGACTCGATGACCGCGTAGTGGGCGATCTCCTCGGCCTCGTTCCAGTAGCAGTCGCGGACGTTGCGCAACTCGTTGTCGGCCTCGCTCGTCCCGCGCGCCGCCTGCAGCGGGCCCTTGGCCGCCGCGGCGGCGCGGTTGGCCACGTTGGCGACGCCGGCAGCGGCCTCGGTGACGAGACCCGGACCGGGAAGGTCAGGACCGTCGGTGGCCGTCGAGCCGAGCTCCTTGATGCGCTTCTTCAGCCCGCGCGACTGCGCCTTGGTCACCTTCAGATGGTCCTGCAGACCCTTCTTCAGCTGTGGCCGCGTGGCCAGCTTGATCTGTGCGGCCAGCGCCGTCTCCAGCTGCTTCTCCTTCCCGTACGCCTCGTTGAGGTACTTCGCGATGACCGCATCGCGCTCGGGAGTCAGCGACTTCGCCATGAACGTCCTTTGGTCGGGTCCGCGCCGACTACCCCACCTGTTGGTGCTCTGACCAGACCGACGGCAGACGGCCCGCGGCGATGTCGGCGATCGTCACCTGCTCGACCACGGTGCGCACGCTGGTCTGCAACGCCAGCCACACCTCGCGCAGCGCGACGGCGGGCTCCGCGTAGACCAGGTCCTCTGGCGCCTCGCCGCGCACGGTCAACAGCGGGCCCTCGACCGCGCGGATCACGTCCGCCAGCGCGATCGCCTCGGGCGGACGGGCGAGCCGGTAGCCGCCGTCGGACCCGCGGCGGCTGTCGACCAGCCCGGCCCGACGCAGGTCGTGCAGGATCGCCACGAGGAAGGTGGGCGACATCGCCTGCGGACCGGCGATCGCGCCCACCGGCACGAACACGCCCGCCGGCGCCAGCGCGAGCTCGAGCGTCGCCCGCAGAGCGATGTCAGCAGTGGCGGTGATGCGCATCGCGTCGATCCATCCTTAGTAAGCCTACTGTTTCAGTTGGCTTATGACGGGACGGACCGGCGCGCAGCGGCTACTTCAGGTCGCTGCGCAGGAAGCGCACCCAGCCGGGCACGATCACGATCAGACACCAGGCGATCACCCCGATGAGCGACACCGCCAGACCGTTCTTCGTCTCGCCGCGACCGGTGATGTTGCTGGCCAGATCCTGCGTGAGCTGACCGTAGGTGTAGTCCGTGGCGCCCGGGATGAAGCCGATGATCCCGTCGAACACGAGCACGAAGACCAGCGCGGCGGCGATGCCGCCGCCCAGAGAGCGGGCCAGCAACCCGAAGCCGAACCCGATCGCCGCGCTCGTGACCGCCTGCGGGGCGTGGCCGAAGACGGCGGCGGCCAGATCGCCCTTGTCGATGACGACCCCCGCGTGATTGGCGGCCAGGCGGACCAGACCGCCGGCCGCGGCCGCGATCGCCAGCCCGGTCACCGCACCGGCGGCCAGGGTCAGGATCAGCTTGTTGGCCAGCACGTGACCCCGCCGGGGCTCGGCGGTCAGCGTGCGCTGCAGGGTTCCCGAGTTGAAGTCCAGCGTCGACAGCCACACCCCGAAGACCATCGTCGCCAGCAGGCCGACGAGGCTGACCACCGTGTCGGGGATCGACACGTACGAGTCCGGCTTACTCGGCGCGGCCACCAGCAGCGCGCCGCCCAGGATCACCACGGCCGCCGCCACGACCAGGGCGGTCCAGCGCGGCAGCGGCAGGAACCGCACCTTGGCGATCTCGCCCCTCATCCCGACGCCTCCTGCTCGTCGCGATGCGTCAACTCCAGGAACGCCTCCTCCAAGGTCGCCCGGCGCACGTGCAGGCCGCTGAGGTAGATCCCCTGGTCGGCCAGCGCGCGGGTGATGACCGCCGGATCCGGCGGGGTGTCGGCCGTGACGATCGCGCCGTCCTGCACCGTGAGGCCACCCAGGCCCAGGCCGGCGACGACCCGCGACGCCGCGTCGACCTCGTCGGGCGAGACCCGGATCTCCACGCCGCCGCCCGACGCGGAGTTGATCACGTCCTCCAGCGATCCCTGCGCGACGAGCCGCCCGCCCTGCAGCACGACGACGTAGTCGCACGTCGCCTCGACCTCGGCCAGGCGGTGCGTGCACAGCAGCGTCGTCGCACCCCGCTGCGGCAGCGAGCGCACCAGGTCGCGCACCTCGACCGCGCCTTCGGGGTCCAGGCCGTTGGTCGGCTCGTCGAGCACGACGATCTCCGGATCGCCCACCAGCGCCATCGCGATCCCCACCCGCTGGCGCATCCCCAGCGAGAAGGCACCGGTGTGATCGTTGGCCCGGTCGGCCAGCCCGACCTGATGCAGCGTCTCGCGGATCTGCCCCTCGTCGAGCTTCAGCCCCATCGCCGCGACGCGGATCTGCATGTTCTGCATCGCCGTCGCGTTCTTGTACAGCGGCGGGGCCTCGATGATCGTGCCGACCTTGCGCGTCGCGTCCCGAAAGCCCGGTGAGCCCGCGTCCTCGCCGAGCACCCGCGCGTGTCCCTCGGTCGGATGCTGCAGGCCGAGCAGCACGCGCATCGCCGTCGACTTGCCGGCGCCGTTGGGTCCGAGCAGCCCCACGACCGTCCCGGCAGGCACCGCGAAGGACAGCCCGTTGAGGACCGTCCGCTTACCGAACCGCTTGACCAGCCCGTCGAACTCGATCGGATGTGGTTCTGCCCCCGCGCCGGCCACGGCGCCGAACGCTACGTGCGATCGGCCTTCCGGGCAACCCGCAGCGTCTGGGACCGGGTCGTCTCGGCGCGTTGGCCGTCCGTCGCCGTGGCGGTGAACGTCACCTGGACGCGCAGGTCACGGCCGGCGGCCCGCGCGGCGCGGACGCGGCGCAGCGCCGCGGGCGACAGCGACAGTCGCATGGTGGCGATCTCCCCCGGCTCGAGCCCGTCGCGGGTCACACCGGCGACGCGGACGAAGCCACCGCGCCAGCGCAGGACCGCGTCGACGCGGCCGCTCGCCGTCCGGGAGACCCCGACGCGCGCGGTGAGCACGCCGTCCGAGCGCAGCCGGCCCAGCTCGGCCAGCAGGCTCGCCCGCAGCGGCGCGGGCGTGGCGGCGGCCACCGGCGGCGCGGCCGGCGCCGCGTCGCCGCTGGTCATCGGGGCGACCGGCACCGGTGTGGTCGTGGTGGTCGTGCCGCCGCCCGACGGCACGGGCAGCGGCGTGGGCGCGAGGCTGGCCAGCGCGGCGTTGGCGTCGACCCGCCCGCCCGTGGCCGTCGCGGTGGTCAGGCTGGGCATCGCCACCGTGGTCGACAGCAGCGCGCGGCGCAGCTGCGCGGTGCTCAGGTCGGGGTCCTTGGCCAGCAGCAGCGCGGCCACGCCGGCGACGTGCGGCGAGGCCATCGACGTGCCGCTCAGGCGGTCGTAGGTGACGCTGTCGCCCGGGGCCAGGCAGTGCAGCGCGAAGCCGCTGACCTGGAGCGCGTCGGTCAGCGTCGGCGACGTCGGGCTGCCCAGGAGGCGCACGCGGAAGATCACGTTGGCCAGGCCGTCGGCTTTGGCCGATCCGACGCCCTCGATCGGATCGCCGTCGGTGCTGGCCCCCTGTGCGGCGATCAGCTGCCACGTCGCGCCGCCATCGACGGAGCGCTCGACCAGGGCCGCCGCGGCCTCCGGCGGCCAATCGGTCGCCCAGGTGATCTTCATCGTGCAGGCGCGCTGCCCGGTCAGGTCGACCGGCGGCACCTGCAGCCAGGAGTCGGTGCCGGCCTGCACGCCGGTGCTCCACACCTCGGCGCCGGCGTCGAAGGTCCAGTCGTCCAGCGTTCCGCCGTGCGTCCACGCACCGGTCACCGCGACCGGCTCGTCGGGGGCGTAGGTGGGCAGCGTGCTGAGGATCTGGTTCCCGGGCGCACCGAGATCGACGGACGTCGTGCTGGTGTTGGAGAAGTAGGAGAGCGCGCCGTCGTTGTCGATCGAGGCCACGCAGACGATGTTGGCCTCGGGCAGCGAGCACGGGTAGCTCGGCGTGCCGTCCAGGTTCGTGCTCTCGTTGCCCGCCGCGACGACGAACAGCGTGTTGGGCGCGAGCTCGATCGCGTCCTCCATCGCCCGCGAGTACTCGGGGAGGCCGAGCGACGCGTTGACGATCGGGAGGCCGCGCTGACCGGCGTAGGCGAACGCGCTGGCGATGCCGGCGCTCGTGCCCGACTTCGGGTCCAGCGCGCGCAGCGACACCAGGCCGACGGTCCAGTCCACGCCGGCGACGCCGATGCCGTTGTTGCCCACCGCCCCGATCGTGCCCGCCACGTGCGTGCCGTGGCCGTCGCTGTCGGCGTACGGATCGGCCGGGACGCCGTCGCCCTGGACGGTGAAGTCGCGCGACAGGTCCGTGCGCAGGTTGGCGTTGAGGTCGACGTGCTTGGCCACGCCCGAGTCGACGACGCCGACGAGCACGCGCGACGCGCCGGTGGTGATGTCCCAGGCGGGCAGCGCCCCGACATCGACGCCCGCGGTGCCGGCCTGCGACGCGGTGCCACCCGACAGGTCCTGGGGCAGCACCTGGCCGGTGTTGCGCAGGCCCCAGAGCAGGTTCATGCCCGGGTCGTTGGGCAGCGCGCTGGCCCGGACGACGTAGTTGGGCTCGGCCCACACGACGGCGTCGCTGGCCTGCAGCCGGGCGGCGGCCGCGCGCACGTCAGCGTCGGGATCCAGCGTCACCACGCGCGTGTCGGGGATCGCCAGGGCGCTCGAGCCCTCGGCGCCGACGCGATCCAGGGCCGCGGCCCGGGCGCCCGGGGCCGGTGCGTCGGCGAACTTCACGACGACCTGGCCGGGGACGATCTCGGCCAGGGCGCTCGCCGCGGGGACGAGCAGCAGCAACGACAGGGCGAGCGTCAGTGCTCGCAGCAAGGCGGACGGGGACACGCGAGTTCCTTCTCGTGGTGGCGACGACGGGCGGCAGGGTATCGACTCGCCGCCTGCTTTCCGGCACATCGGCCGCCGGGGGCTCAGACGTGGGCGCCCAGGAAGGCGAGCAGCTCGGTCCAGCAGGCGCGCATCGCCGCGGCGAAGGCGCCCGGGTCGCCGCCGAAGACCAGATCGCCCGAGCGCAGGACGGTCGTGGGCAGGCCGGGCGGGCGCAGGCTGACGTGGCCCGTGTCGTCGAAGACGACCAGCCGGTCGCCGTCGCGTTCGCCCCGGCGCGCCTGCATCGCCCGGGCCATCGGCGCGGCGGGCCACACCTCGTCGTCGGCTCCGGCGAACAGCAGCAGCGGCGCGGCGCAGCGCTCGACGGCCAGGGCGGCCCGCTCGGCCTCGGGCGACGCCAGACCCGCGCTGTAGGCGGCCAGGGTATGCAGCTCAGGCGTGCGCCCGACCAGCCGCCGCAGCGGGTTCTCGACCAGCATCTGCGCGAGCAGCTTGGTCCCCACCACGGGCGCCCAGGGAACGTCGCGCCCGGCCTGGGTGAAGCGCGACTCCTCGGGTGGGCGACCGTCGACGAGCGCCTGCCAGGCGACGCTGCTGCCGGCCACGGACACGGCGGCCGCCGGAGCGATCTGCGGGAGCGTGGCGATCAGCACCATCGCCGCCTCACCGCCGGCCGAGGTGCCCAGCACCGCGACGCGCGCGGGGTCGATGCGCGGGTCGGCGCGCAGGTGAGACATGCCGCGGGCCAGCGACTCGACCGGCACCCGGCGGATGTCGGGCGGCGTGTCCCCCGCGCCGAACCAGCCGATGACCAGCGTCGCGTAGCCATGGGAGGCCAGCAGCGCGCCCGACGGCTCGAACCCGGCGATGCCGCCGCCCGACCCGTGGTACATGGCGACCGCCGGATGCGGTCCCGGTCCGGCGGGCAGGAACAGCGTCGCCACCAGCCCGTCGGTGTCGACCGTCTCGCGCGTGACGCCCTCGGCGGCGAAGCGCCGCGTCAGCGTCGCCGTCGCGTCGCCGGCGCGCAACGCGACGTCGAACCCCGTCCAGTGCACGGCGAACGCGCTGGTCTGGTCGTCGCCCTGCGGGGCCAGGTTCCACAGCAGCCCGAACGGGTCGCCGCCGAAGTCCGCGCGGCCGGCGGCGTCGGCCTGGGCCGCCGTCTGCGACCGCCAGGTGCGGCCCTTGGCGTCCTGCACCGAGGCCACGAGCTCGACGCCGGCCTCCGGCTGCGCATCGCGGACGGTGACCTGCGGGGGGACGTCGCTGAGCGCGTCGGGCGAGCCGACCTCGATGATCATCGAGGGCGGACTACATCAGCTCGTCGCTGTGCACCGTCGCCGCCCACAGGATGAGCGCGTTGACGCCCATCAGGATGGCCGACCACACCGGGAAGGCGCCGATCGCCATGAAGTTCGTCAGCAGCCCGACGAAGCCGAGGCTGGCCGCGATCACGACGCCCCCGACGCGGCGCATCGACACCAGGACCGCGCCGACCAGCTGCGCGGCGCCGACGATCACCGCCACCCAGGCCCAGGTCGTCAGCGTGGACAGGACCAGATCCTCGGGGTGGAAGTTGCGCTTCTCGGCGAACGCCGCGATCCCCCAGATCAGGTTCAGCGCCCCCGCGATCCCCAGGTAGGTCGCGACGAACAGGGCCCATCCACTGGTCTTCGATCCGCTCTTCGGCGCTACGCCCATCGGTGCGTCCTTTCGCTGACGGTCTGTCACCGCGGATTCTGTCATGGGAGGCTATGGCCATGAACGACGTCATCCTCGCGCTGCTGGCGATCCTCGCCGGCGCCGGCTTCTGCTTCTACGGCTTCCTGGCCTTCCGGCTGATCATCCCGCTGTGGGGCGCGTTCATCGGCTTCGCGGTCGGCGCGGGGCTGGTCGCCGGACTGGCCAACGACGGCTTCCTGGCCACCGCCACCGGCTGGATCGTCGGCCTGGTCGGCGCGCTGGCCTTCGGCCTGGTCGCCTATCTGTTCTACGAGGCCGCCGTCGTCATCGCGATGGCCTCGATCGGCTTCTCGCTGGGCGCCACGCTGATGGTCGCCCTCGACGTCAAGTGGACCTGGGTGGTGATCCTGGTCGGCGTGGCCGTCGGCGCCATGCTGGCCTTCGTGGCGATCGTCACCGACCTCCCCACCGTGCTGCTGATCGTGCTCAGCGCGCTCGGGGGCGCCAGCGCGATCACCACCGGGATCATGCTGCTGACCGGCGCGCTGGACAGCAGCGACCTGACCACCGACGACGTCGTGGCCCGGGCCGACAACGACTGGTGGTGGTACGCGATCTACGGCTTCCTGGCCCTGGCCGGGGTGATCATCCAGGCGCGGGGCGCCGACCGTCTGCGCGGGACGATGCGCGAGGCGTGGTCGGCGGAGGCGCCCGTGGCCTGACGCCGGTCAGGCCGCGAGGGCGAGCGGTGCCGGCTCGACCGGCATGCGCCCGCGCAGTCGATCCAGCGCCAGCCGCATGCGGCCCTTGACCGTGCCCAGCGGCAGGCCGAGGCGCGTGGCGATCTCGCGGTGCGACAGACCTTCGAAGTAGGCGAGCTCGAGCACCTCGCGCTGCGCCGGGACGAGCCCGTCGAGCAGGCCGCGGACGCTCGCGGCGTCGATGCTGGCCAGCACGTGATCCTCGACGCAGTCCGCCGACGCGATCCGCAGGACGTCCGCCGAGCCGTCCTCGCTGACCCAGCGGTCGTGGCGCCCGTGGGCGCGCAGCTGGTCGAACGCCCGCATCCGCGCGATGCCCAGCAGCCACGGAGCGACGTCGCCGCGCCCCGCATCGAAGTCCGTCCGGCAGCGCCACACCGACACGAAGGTCTCCTGCACCGCGGCCTCGGCGTGGCGATGACCGCAGACGCGGCGCGTGAGCGCGTAGACCCGCCGCTCGTAGCGGCCGTAGAGCGTCGCGAACGCCCCGGATGTTCCGACCCGCAACAGCTCGGCGTCCGACCAATCGCCGACGGACTTCGTGACTCGACCACAGGTGTTCATGTGCCGTCCCTGATACCCGTTGCGCGTGCATCCAGGTCAGGCCGGTTTGGGGCCGACCGATCTTGGAGAGACGGCGCGCAGGGAGGGGTCCGCGTACCCGCGCGCGGGTCGGCAACATGGCGCGCAGACGTCCGGGCGCGCGCCGGCGCGGACCCTCAGGTGCCGCAGTACGTGCGGTAGCCGGCGGCCACGGCCACCGGCGCCGGCTGCGCGTAGGCCTCCAGGCCGGGACGCTCGTCGAACGGGCGCGTCAGCGCGTCCATGAGGCGGTCCAGCGGCTGCAGGTCGCCGGCGGTCGCGGCGGCCAGCGCCTCCTCCACGCGGTGGTTGCGCGGGATGTAGATCGGGTTGACGCGGTCCAGCGCGTCGGCGTCGGGCGCGTCCGCGCCGCGACGGGTCTCCCAGCGGGCCAGCCACGCGTCCAGCTCGTGGGGATCGGCGAACAGCGCCCGCAGCGGCCCGCCGTCCCCGCGCGCCACGTGGGCCAGCGCTCGGAAGAACGCGGTGTAGTCGACGGCCTGCTGGTGCAGCAGGGCCAGCAGGTCGGCGACGAGCGCGGCGTCGCGCGGCTGCTCGCCGGTCAGGCCGAGCTTGTCCCGCATGCCGGCCAGCCAGTGCGCCTGGAAGGCCGGTTCGAAGGCCCGCAGCGCGTCGGTGGCCGCGGCGATGGCGGCCTCCTCGTCGGCGTCGATGAGCGGCAGCAGCGCCTCCGCGAAGCGGGCCAGGTTCCACTGGGCGGCGGCGGGCTGGTTGGCGAACGCGTAGCGGCCGCCCTCGTCGATCGAGCTGAACACCGTCGCCGGGTCGTAGGCGTCCATGAACGCGCAGGGGCCGTAGTCGATCGTCTCGCCCGAGATCGCCATGTTGTCGGTGTTCATCACGCCGTGGATGAACCCGACGAGCATCCACGCGGCGATCAGCCGGGCCTGGCGCTCGATCACGGCGCTCAGCAGCGCCAGCGGCGGGTTGTCGGCCCCGGCGGCGGCCGGGTCGTGGCGGGCGATCGTGTAGTCGACCAACCGCTGCAGCAACGCGCGGTCACCCCCGGCCGAGACGTACTGGAACGTGCCCACGCGCAGGTGGCTGGCGGCGATGCGGGCCAGCACCGCGCCGGGCTGCAGCGTCCCCCGCGCGACGCCCTCGCCGGTGGCCACGACGGCCAGCGCCCGCGTCGTCGGGATGCCCAGCGCGTGCATCGCCTCGCTGACCACCAGCTCGCGCAGCATCGGGCCGAGCACGGCCTTGCCGTCGCCGCCCCGCGCGAACGGCGTCCGCCCCGATCCCTTCAGGTGCAGGTCGCGCCGCCGCCCCTGCGCATCGATCAGCTCGCCGACGAGCAGCGCGCGGCCGTCGCCCAGCCGCGGTGAGTAGCCGCCGAACTGGTGACCGGCGTAGGCCTGCGCGACCGGCGCCGCGCCCGCCGGCGTCGCGTTGCCGACCAGCACGGCCACGCCCTCCGGCGTGGCCAGCGCCGCGGGGTCCAGCCCGAGCTCCGCGGCCAGCACCTCGTTGAGCACCACGAGCATCGGCGCGGGCGCGGGCGCCGCCTGCCAGGCCACGGCCAGCTCGCCCAGCTCGCGGGCGAACGAGTCGTCGAGGTCCAGCAGCGCGTCGGCCACGGTGCTCATGTGTCCAGCGTAGGCGTGGTTCGGGCTTGGCGATCGCCGGAAAGCGGTAATGGACGTCTCATGGAGACTTCCGCACCACCTGTCCTCCGTCTGCGAGGCGAGATCGACATCCAGGCCACACGCGATCTTGCCGAGCCGCTGAGCGTGCTCGTGGGCGGCGTCGATCCGGCGGTCGTGATCGACCTGAGCGGCGTGACCTTCATGGACAGCACGGGGCTCGGCGCCGTGGTGCGGACCCATCAGCGCCTGCGCCGGCAGTCGCGCTCGCTGGTCCTCATCTGCCCGCAGGGCGCGGTGCTGCGGCTGCTCGAGGTGAGCGGTCTGCTGGGCGAGCTGGTGGTGGCGCCGGACGAGCCCGCGGCGCTGGCCCTCGCGCGCGAGGGCGAGGCCTAGCTTCCCGAGACCGCGCGCCAGGCCTCGACGATCGTCGCCGTGGCGACGTCGGGCGTGACGCGGTGGTCGTGGCCGAAGCAGTCCAGCAGGTAGCCGACGTTCATGAGCGTCAGCGCGCGAGCGGTCTGCTCGGGGTCTGACACGGGCGCGCCCACGCGCTCCAGGTAGCGGGCGGTCAGCGCGGCGAAGCGGTCCAGCGCGCCGCGGTAGAGCTGCTCGACCTCGACGTCGAAGGACGACGCCTCGGCCACGGCGCGGATCAACGGTCCGTGCTGGGCGAACAGCTCGACGGCGGGCGCGATCGCCTCGCTCAGGCGATCGGCGTCCAGGTCGCCGTCGACCAGGCCCTCGTGCAACGCGTACAGGTCGTCGAACGACGGCCGCGCGACGCTGGCGACCAGGCCGAAGAGGTCGTCGAAGTGGCGGTAGAAGAGCGTGCGCGTGAGGCCCGCGGCCTCCATCACCTCCTCCACGCTCACCTCGCGGAACGGCCGCCGGCGCAGCTCCTCCTCGGCCGCCGAGATGATGCGCGCACGCGTTTCTCCACGCTGCTGCCGTTGGGCGGTTCTGCGCGTCGCGCCGGCCATCGCCGAGACACTATCCCACGCTGTTGACGCGGTGTCACACACGCTGTACGTTCGAACGCGTGAAGGTCCGGGTCGCCGTTGCCACGTTCGTCGCCGCCTGCCTGCTGCTCGCGGCCGGCTCGGCCCAGGCGCGCCCCGTCGGCGCGGGCACCGACGCGCGTCCGAACATCCTCGTCGTGATGACCGACGACATGGCCGCCACCGACCTCGCGCACATGCCCAACGTGCAGCGGCTGCTGGTCGACCAGGGCACGTCGTTCACCGGGGCGGTCGACTCCTTCCCGCTCTGCTGCCCCGCCCGGGCCACGTTCATCACCGGCCAGTACGCCCACAACCACGGCGTCGGCGGCAACTTCTATCCGTACGGCTGGTACGGGATGCAGGACCGCGGGAACATCCTCCCCGCGTGGCTGCAGAAGGCCGGCTACCGCACCGCGATGATCGGCAAGTGGCTCAACGGCTACGGCGCCAAGGACGGGCACGGCGAGGTGCCGGTCGGCTTCGACGACTGGCGCGGCCTGCTCGACGTGTCGGCCTACGACTACTTCAACTACGTGATGAACGACGACGGCACGCTGCGCACCTGGGGCGACGCGGACTTCGCCCGCAAGCTCGTCGAGTTCGCCAAGGTCGAGGTCGACGAGCTCGCCGACCCCGGCATCGGCGAGGTGCTGCGCCAGCTGACCGACGTGATGGGGCCGGCGCCGTACAGCTACTGGGGCGCCGCCAACCCCGACGACTACTCGCCCGACGTGACCGGCCACATCACCGAGCAGCTGGTCGACGCCCAGCGCGACGCGCAGGACCCGTTCTTCATCTGGTGGTCGCCCGCCGCGCCCCACCGCGAGGACGTCTCGACGACGCTGATGGGCCGCCCCGGCCCCGACCCCCGGCCGGCGCCCCGTTACGCCGACGCCGTGCAGAACCTGCTCCTCCCCCGGCCCCCGAACTTCAACGAGGCCGACCTGTCCGACAAGGCGTCGGAGCTGACCGAGGCGCTGCCGCTGCTGACCAACGCGCAGATCGCCCAGCTGCAGCTCGACTACCAGGGCCGCATCGGCGCCCTGCGCGCGGTCGACGACCACGTCGCCGCGCTCGTCGACACGCTCAAGCGCACCAACCAGCTCGACAACACGCTGATCGTCTTCGTCTCCGACAACGGCTGGCTGCAGGGCGAGCACCGCGTGCCCGGCGACAAGTTCCTGCCCTACGAGGCGTCCCTGCGCATCCCGTTCGTCCTGCGCGGACCCGGCATCCCCAAGGGCCGCACGATCTCCGGCCAGGTGGCCAACATCGACTTCGCCCCCACCCTGGTCGACGCGGCCAACGCGCGACCCGGCCGCACGATGGACGGCATCTCGCTCCTGCCGGTCGCGCGCACGCCGGCCCGGCGCCCCGACCGGGCCATCGAGATCGAGGCGCTGGACCGCCTGTTCGAGGGCGACTTCCCGATCATGTTCAACGGCTGGGATCGCCCGTACCGCGGCGTGCGCACCGACCGCTGGACCTACGTCGTGTGGACCGAGAGCGGCGACACGGAGCTGTACGACCGCAAGCGCGACCCCTACGAGCTGGACAACCTGGCCGGCACCCGCGCGACGGCGCAGGTCCAGGCGGGCCTGGCGGCCAAGCTGGCCGCGCTGAACCGGTGCCGGGGCGCCGCCTGCACGCGGGTCCGGCAGACCCTCACCGCCGCCACCGCCCGCGGCGGAGCCCGCCACGCGGTGCGCATCGCCGGGCGGACGAAGTCCGATCCGCCGGTCGACCTGGCCGGCACGATCACCGACCGCGGAGCGCTCACCGCCACGCCGTTCGGCCGGGGCACGATCGTGCTGACCGCTCACCTGGTCGACGGGCAGCTGGTCGCCCACGCGCGCCTGCGCTTCGCCAAGGGCTCGATCCTGGCCACCGCCACGCTGACCCCGACGGTCACCGGCAACGAGGTCGACTTCGTCGGCACCGGGCGCTTCACCAGCGGCACCGGCGCCTACCGCGACATCACCAGCGGCACACTGCGGGTCCGCGACCACAACACGCTCGACGGCCAGCACGGCACCATCACCGTCGAGGGCACCGCCCGCTACTGACGGGCGTCCAGGGCCCGCGCGACGTCGTCGATGCGGTCCTGCCCCCAGAACAGCTCGCCGCCGACGACGAACACCGGGACGCCCCAGTGGTCCAGCGCGGCCAGCGCCTGGGTGTCGGCATCCACGCGCGCCCGCAGCGCCGGGTCCGCCAGCGCCGCCCGACAGGCGTCCCACTCCAGGCCGGCGCGCTCGCACACCGACCGCAGCCCGCGATCGCCGGAGACGTCGACCGCCTCGGCCCAGATCGCCCGGCTGGCGGCCAGCACGAAGGCGCGCTCGGCTCCCACGTCGACCGCATGCTGGGCCACCAGCAGGCAGCGCAGCGCGCCGTCGCCGATCGGGTCGTGGATGCGCCCGAACGCCATGCCCAGGCGCACCGCCTCGCGCTTGACGTCGCGCAGCGTGTGCAGGCGCTTGGCCTGCGGCACCGCCTGGCCGCGCATGGCCATCGGGATCACGCCGCGGTAGACGACCTCGACGTCGTCGCGGTCGCCCAGCGCGAAGCCGCGCGGACCGGCCAGATACGAGTAGGGGCTCCGGAACGAGAAGAAGAAGTCGACGCGGGTCACGTCCACCCCAGCTCGTCCAGGCGCTCGGCGATCTGGGCCGGGCGGTCGTGGGCGAACCACCACTGGCGGCCGATCACCGCGGCCGGCGTGTCGTACGGACCGCGCTTGCGCATCCGCTGCTCAGCGGCGCGCACCGCACCCGGCGCGGCCATCGGCGCGCTCCCCATCGCCTCCCGCCACAGCGCCTCGAAGGCGGCGCGGTCGACCGGCGCGTCGTCGACGAACCACAGGCGCCGCAGCGCGGGCACCACGAACCGGCGCGGATCGACCGACGCGCCGGACACCCACTCGGCCAGGAACGCGGTCTCGTCGCCGTCCAGGGGCGCGGCGCGGGCCAGCTCCAGACCCAGTCGCGTGCGGGCCAGCCGGCGCGCGTCGACGATCGCGTAGCGCCGCTTGGCCGCCGTCGCCGGATCGCCCTCGGGACCGCGCCGCACCACGGGCGTGAGCACGAGGTCGACCGAGCGTCCGCCCAGCCGCGCGCTCAGCTCGAGCACGGCGATCGCGCTGCACGGGTCGTCGAACGCGAAGAACAGCTCGACGCGCTCACGCCGGCCCGCGGTGCGCCGCAGCTGGGCGCCGATCTGCGCGGGCGCGTCGACCTCAGACAGCGCGACGATCGTGCGCGGCAGCCAGCGCCGCGCGATGCGATCGCGCAGGGTCACCCGCCGGGCTCGGGCAGCGGACCGACGTCGACCTGGCACGTCGGTCCCGCACACGTGGCCAGGCGGGCGAGCGCCGTGGCCAGGATCGCCTTGATCTGCGCGTAGGCCGGATCGGCGTGGCGCGAGTCCAGCTCCCACGGATCGCGTTGCAGGTCGTAGAGCTCCTCCAGGCCGGTGTCGACCTCGAGGTCGTAGCGGTAGCGCGCCGTGCGGATCGACTTGTAGGCGGGCGCCAGCCGCGGGTTCTCGAAGCCCTCGAGCAGGACGCCGCGCCCGGCCAGCAGCGCCGGATCGCGGGCGACAGCCAGCAGCGAGCGGCCGTCCTGGGGCAGCACGGTCGTCGCGCCCGCGATCTGCGCGATCGTCGGCGCCAGGTCCGCGTTGACGGTGACGCCGTCGACCACCGTGCCCTGGGGGAAGTCCGGGCCGGCGGCCAGCAGCGGCACGCGCGACGCGCCCTCGTAGGGGAAGTACTTCACGCCCGAGGCCTGGCCGTCCTGCGTCTTGGTGTCGATCAGCCGGTGCTCGCCCAGCATCCAGCCGTTGTCGGAGGTGAACAGGATGTCGGTGTCGCGGTACACGCCGGCCCGCTTCAGCGCGCGCACGACGCCGGCGACCAGATCGTCGACGCCGCGCAGCGCGCCCATCCGGCCGCGGTAGTGCGCGGTCAACGAGGCGATCTGCTCGGCGGTCAGCCGCCCGAACACCGTGCCCAGCAGCGGCGGCTTGTCGGAGACGTCGGCCTCGTCGAAGTTCGGGTAGCGCGGCATCGGCGTGTGCGCGTACCGGGTGCGGTAGCGCGGCGGGGGCAGCGCCGGCGTGCCCTCCTTCTCGGCATCGGACTTGGCCGACACGGTGTGCGGCGCGTTGGGCGCGACGTTGAGGAAGAACGGCTGGCGGTGCTTGGCCGCGTCGGCGATCGCCTGGTCGGCCAGCCGCGCGTAGACGTCGGTGGAGTAGTGCCGGGCGTCGCGCGGATAGGTGACCAGATGACCGTTGTGGTTCAACGTCATCCCGTAGTAGTCGTAGGTCGACGGATCGACCCCGCCCAGGTAGTCCGTCCAGCCGCGCGGGATCTCGGTGTGGTCGCCGCGCTCGTCGGTCTGGTTGAGGTACTTGCCGATGTGGATCGTGCGGTAGCCCGCGCGCTGCAGCCACAGCGGCAGCACCTCGGCCTGGTCGAACTTGTAGTAGCCGCCGGTCGGGAAGAAGTTCCACAGCACGCCGTGGTTGTGGGCGTACTGGCCGGTGTAGTACGTCGCCCGCGACGGGCAGCACAGCGGGTAGCTGATGATGTTCTGCGCGAACGTCGTGCCCTGGGCGCCGATCAGCTTGCGGGTCTGCGGCATCGCCGACATCGACCGGAAGTCCTGGTCGTCGGTCATGATCACGACGATGTTGTGCCGCGGCGCGGCGGCCGCGTGCGCGCGGGCCACCGTGACCCAGCCGATCCCGACGAGCGCGACCAGGACCACCGCCAGCGTCCGGCGCGCGCTCACGGCAGGCGCCCCGCGAGGTCGGCCACGATCTGGGCCAGCTGGGGCCCCGCGTCCTCCTGGCTGAAGTGCGCGGCGTTCTCGATGGCCACGTGCGGCTGGCCGGCGGTGCCGGGGATGCGGGCGATCAGCTGGCGGTCGGCGCCCCGGGTGATCGGGTCCAGCGCGCCCCACGCGCACACGAACGGCTTGTCGAACGCCGCCAGCACGGTCCACGCCGCGCGGTTGGCCGGGGCCGCGGGATCGTCGGGCCTGCCGGGCACGAGCATCGGGAACTGGCGGGCACCGGCCTTGTAGGTCTCGTCGGGGAACGGCGCGTCGTAGGCGGCGATCTCGGCGTCGCTCAGCGGGCGCGCGGTCCCGCCGTTGACGATCTGACCGACCGGGAACTCGGGGACGGTCTGCGAGAAGTCGCGCCACTGGCCGAAGCCCTCGCCCAGGTCGGCGTCGCCCGTGGGCAGGAACGTGTTGGAGGCCACGACGCCGGCGAAGCGGTCGGGGTGCTCGGCCACCAGCCGCAGCCCGAGCAGCCCGCCCCAGTCCTGGCAGAACAGCAGCACGTCGCGCAGGTCGAGGCGGTCGACGACCAGCTCGGTCAGCCAGGCCACGTGGCGCTCGTACGTGTAGTCGGAGCGCTCGGTCGGCTTGTCGGAGCGGCCGAAGCCGATCAGGTCGGGCGCGACCACCCGCAGCCCGGCCCCGACCAGCGGCCCGATCATCGAGCGGTACAGGTAGGACCAGGACGGCTCGCCGTGCAGCAGCAGGACGGGCCGCCCGGCGCCCTCGTCGACGTAGGCCATCCGCAGCCCCTCCCCGACCTCGGCGTAGTGCGGCGCGTACGGCCAATCGGGCAGGTCGGTGAAACGCTCGTCCGGCGTGCGCAGGCTCTCCATCCTGCTGACGCTACGTCAGGTGTGACACGGTGTCAATCACACACCGTCATCATCGCCTACATCTCGATCTCCGAGCGGTCGCCCGACCACAGCGTGTGGAAGGTGCCGTCCTTGTCGACGCGCCGGTAGGTGTGCGCGCCGAAGAAGTCGCGCTGGCCCTGGATCAGCGCCGCGGGCAGGCGCTCGGAGGCCAGCGAGTCGTAGTAGGCCAGCGCCGAGGCGAAGCCCGGGACCGGGATGCCCGACAGCGCGGCGGTCGAGACGACCCGGCGCCAGGCCGCCTCGCCCTCGCGCACGGCGTCGGCGAAGTACGGGTCCTCGAGCAGCGTGGCCAGGTCCGGGTTGGAGTCGTAGGCGTCGACGATGCGGTTGAGGAAGCGGGCGCGGATGATGCAGCCGCCGCGCCAGATCTTGGCGATGTTGCCCAGGTGGATGTTCCAGTCGTACTCCTTGGCCCCGGCGATGATCGCGTCGAAGCCCTGGGCGTAGGCCACCACCTTGGACGCGTACAGCGCGGCGCGCACGTCGTCCTCGAAGTTGTCGCCGGCCGCCGCGACGTCGGGGCGTGACTCGATCGTGGCCTGGACCGCGGCGCGCTGCTCGGGCTTGCTGGACACCGCGCGCGCGAAGACCGCCTCGCCGATGCCGCTGACCGGGATCCCCAGGCCGACGGCGTTCTGCACGGTCCACACGCCGGTGCCCTTGGAGCCGGCCTGGTCGACGATCAGATCGACGAGTGGCTGGCCGGTCTCGGCGTCCTTCTGGCGCAGCACCTCGGCGGTGATCTCGATCAGGTAGGACTCGAGATCGCCCTCGTTCCAGGCGGCGAAGACGTCGGCGGTCGCGTCGACGTCGTGGCCGGCGACGCGGCGCAGCAGGTCGTAGGACTCCGCGATCAGCTGCATGTCGGCGTACTCGATGCCGTTGTGGATCATCTTCACGAAGTGCCCGGCGCCGTCGGTGCCGACGTGCGTCACGCACGGCTCGTCCTCGGCGATGGCGGCGATCGACGAGAGGATCGGGCCGAGCGTCTCGTAGGCCTCGGCCGAGCCGCCGGGCATGATCGACGGGCCCTTCAGCGCGCCCTCCTCGCCGCCCGAGATGCCGGCGCCGACGAAGTTCAGGTTGCGCTCGCGCAGGTCCTTCTCGCGGCGGATGGTGTCGTGGAAGTTTGCATTGCCGCCGTCGACGATGATGTCGCCCTCCTCGAACAGCCCGGCCAGCTGCTCGATCACCGCGTCGGTGCCCGCCCCGGCCTGGACCATGATGATCGCGGTGCGCGGCTTGGACAGCGAGTCGACGAAGTCCTCGATGCTCTCGCTGGCCACGAACCCGGCCTCCGGGTGCTCGTCGACGAGCGTGCGCGTGCGCTCGGGAGAGCGGTTGTAGACGGCGACCGTGTTGCCCTCGCGGCTGGCCAGGTTGCGGGCCAGGTTGGAGCCCATGACGGCCAGGCCGACCACGCCGATGTTCGCTGTTGCGGTGCTCGCGCTCATGTCCTGCACCCTACGACGTGCCCAATGCACTAGAAAGGGATCCGATGGAACGCCTGCTGCGGGCCACGATGGCCACCCTCCTCGCCGTGCTGCTGCTCGCCGGGCCCGCCCAGGCGGCGCGCTCCGACACCCCGGTGCGGGTGACCGCGCCGGCCCGCGCCGGCGGCGCGACCCTGGCCCCCGGGGCGACCGTCTCGGTGGCGCTGACGCTGGTCAACCGCGGCGACCGCGCGGCCCGGCGGGCCACCGCCGTCTTCGCACTGGCCCGCGGCGCCTCCAGCGACTTCACGGGCACGCGGATCGGCAGTGCCGACCCGGCGACGCTCGGCCCCGGCCAGCGCCGCCGCCTGACCACGCGCCTGACCATCCCGGCCGACGCCGACGGCGCGTACCGGCTGCTGGCCTGCGCGTCGTCCAGCGGCGCCCGCGCGGTGTGCACGACGCTGCCCGGCGCGATCCGGGTCACGCGCACGCCGGCCACGCCCACGGAGCTCCCGACCGCGCCGCCGGCCATGCCGCCGGCCACCGCCCCGCCGGTCCCCCCGGCCGCGGCGCCCGCCACCCCGACGCTGCCGCCGATCGCGGCCTACCTGCGCGCGGCGATCACGCCCGCGGCGCTCTACGGCCACGCCGCCGACCTGCAGGCGATCGCCGACGCCAACGGCGGCAACCGCGCCGCGGAGACGCCGGGCTACGACGCGTCGGTCACCTACGTCGTCGGCCAGCTGCGCGCCGCGGGCTACGACCCGCAGGTCCAGCCCTACGACTACCGGCTCTATCAGCTGCTGGCCCTGCCGGTCCTCGCCGTCACCGCCCCGGGCTTCGCCGACTACGACTACATCACCGACTTCCTCACGCTGACGTTCTCGGGCTCGGGGGACGTGGACGCGCCGGTCGAGCCGATCGACGTGTCGCTGGCCGATCCCGACGCCGGCACCAGCGCCTGCGAGACGTCGGACTTCGCCGGCTTCACGCCCGGGGACATCGCCCTGATCCAGCGCGGCGGGTGCACGTTCGACGTGAAGATCGCCAACGCCCAGGCGGCGGGCGCCGCCGCGATCGTGCTGTTCAACCGGGGTGGCAGCGCGACGGGACCGTCGTTCGGCTCGATCAGCACGCCCGCCGACGTCCCGGTCCTGACCACGACGTTCGCGATCGGCTCCGACCTGGCCACGACGCCCGGCACCGAGCTGTACGTGTCCGTCGACGCGGCCATCACGACCAAGCACTCGGTCAACGTGATCGCCGACACGCCCGCCGGGCGCACCGACCGCACCGTCGTCGTGGGCGGGCACCTCGACTCGGTCCCCGCCGGCCCGGGCATCGACGACAACGGCTCCGGCGTCTCCTACCTGATCGAGCTGGCCACACAGCTGCGGCGGCTGGGGATCGTGCCGACCAACCGCGTGCGTTTCGCGTTCTTCGGCTCCGAGGAGGACGGGCTGAACGGCTCCAAGGCCTACGTGGCCAGCCTCAACACCCAGCAGCGGCGAGACATCCGCGCGTACCTCAACTTCGACATGCTCGCCTCGCCCAACTACGCGCGCTTCGTCTACGACGGCAGCACCGGGCCGGCGGGCTCGCTGGCCATCCAGCAGGCCTTCCAGGCCGCGCTGGCCTCCCGCGGGTTGGCCTCCGAGCTGATCGTCGCCGACGGCCGGGCCGACCACGGCTCGTTCCAGGCGGCGGGCATCGCGGCGGGCGGGCTGTTCTCCGGCGCCGAGTCGATCAAGACGCCCGAACAGGCCGCGCTGTTCGGTGGAACGGCGGGGATCGCGTTCGACGCGAACTACCACCGTTCCACCGACACCATCGACCAGCTCAACCTGACGGGCTTCAAGGAGCTGGCCGACGCGGCCACCGACGTGACGCTCGACTACGCGCTGGCTCCCTAGGAACTAGCTCCCCAGTCCCCAGCCGACGACGCCGACGTTCTTCAGCTGCCAGTTGTAGCGGCGCGGCGGCGAGGTGCGGTACTTCGTGCGTCCCGCCGCCGCGGTCTCCGCGCCGTCCCGCGTGAAGTAGCTGATGAAGGCCTCGTTGGTCTTCAGCAACCGCTTCGTGGCCGTCACGAACGCCGCCTTCTGGGCCGGGTCGGTGGCGAAGAACGCGCCCAGCGACACGGGCACGGCGACGTCGATCGCGTGCTCGAGGCCGTTGAACGGGTTGTCTCCGTCAGCGTCGTGCTTGGTCCCGTAGCTGGCACCGATGTAGTACGGGTACAGGTCGCCGACGGCCATCGGATCCTGCTGGCCGGGACGGATCTCGTCGGTCCCGCGGTCCAGCTCGCACTGGGCCAGGTCGACCAGCGCCGGCCCGACCTGCGCGTTTCCGGTGGCGAAGTACGCCCGCTCGAAGGCCTGCGCGAGCAGCGCCGACATCCACGGCGAGAACGTGTTGGCCTCGCCCTCGGGCGCGTAGTTGAAGCACCCGTTGGGCGCGTTGCCGTTGACCGTGCTCGTCTGCTTGGCCCGCATCGCCGCGATCGCGTCCTGGACGACGCCGAGCTCGTGCGCGCTGCCTGTCAGCTCGTAGTCGACGACGTGCGCCAGCAGGGCGAACGCGCGGTGGCGCTCGGTGTCGGGCCCGTTCTGCGTCAGGCCGACGTGCATCTCCTGCCCCCACGACACGTAGCCGATCTTCTGCAGCACGGTCGGATCGCCGGTCAGCAGGTACTCCGACAGCAGGTTCTCCGAGTAGGAGTACTTCAGGTCGGGATACGGGGCCGCCGGATCGGTGTTCTTCAGCTTGAAGCTGCCCACGCAGTACGGGTAGAACGTCGTCGCGCAGTCCTGCGGGCCGTAGATCTGCTGCTGGTACTGGTCCACCGCCCGGTTGCCCTCGCGCAGCATGTCGACGTTGCCGGTGCGCAGGTAGCCGTTGTAGAACGTCTGCGCCCGGTCGTAGAGCCACGGCTCCGAGTCGGTGAAGTAGTCGACGATGTCCTCTGGGTTGGTCACCGGCCAGCTCTGCTTGGGCTGGTTGATGGTCGAGTAGAAGAAGTCGTCGCTGGCCTGATCGGTCTTGGCCAGAGACGGCTGCTGCCCCGCCACCGCGGTCATCGGCACCATCGACGTGCAGGCCAGGTAGTTGTGGTCGATGGCCGCCAGCACCGCCGGCTCGCGCACGGTCAGACCGCTGTGGTTGACGGCCGGCGCGTAGGTGCCGTCGTTGACCACGCGATAGGTGTCGCGCACGGGCACCGCGCTGGCCAGGTTCTGGCTGCGGGCCCGGTTGATCGACACGGTGACCGTCCTGGGCGCCGTGTCGGCGAACGCCATGTCGAACTGCACCAGCACGCTGCGGATGCCCGGGTTGCCGGTCGCCTGCAGGCCGTTGCACAGGAGCCGCTGGTCGGGCATGTGCGTCCAGGCGCCGAGGCTGCGCACGTAGGCGGGCAGCTCGTGGCCGTCAGCGTCGGTGACCTTGACCTGCGCGGTGTCGACGAGCGTGCCCGGGGCCAGCGGCAGACCGAACGACACCCGCCGCGAGGCGCCGACCGCGTCGGCCGCCGGATGCAACGTGACCGAGATGTCCCGGGCCGCCGCGTTGGCGGGCGCGCCCGCGCCGGACAGGTCGTCGGCCAGGTTCATCTGGGCGGTCATCGAGCGCCAGTTCGTCGGGCGCATGGCGAAGCCGAGCTGCTCGAGGTCGCCGCTGGTCGGGCCGCCGCCACCGCCGTCGCCGGGATCGCCGCCGCCGTCACCCGGATCGCCGCCGCCGTCGCCCGGATCGGGCGCGGGCTGCTGGACGACGTACAGGTGCACGTCGTCGAGCGTGGCCGCGACCGAGCCGCTGTCGTCGAGCTTGAGCTGGGTGAAGACGCGGGCCAGCTGCTGGTCCTGGGTGTCCAGCGACAGCAGCACCGGGACGACGTGCGACGGGTCGACCGGGTAGGTCGCGCAGGCGCTGCGCGGGTCGGAGTCGGTCTGCAGGTAGGCGATCGTGCACACCTGCAGGCGCCGGCCGACCGGGGTCGAGCTGTCGACGCGGACCTTGGCCGCGGTGGTGACCGAGTGGGCCACCGGGCCCGCCGCGTACGGGTAGTCGTGCCCGCTGGCCACGCGACCGTAGGACTGGATCGTCGTGCGCAGGCTGCTGGTGCCGGCGATCGGATCGGTGGTGCTGCGCGCGACGGTGCCGTCGCTGGCCGAGACCGCGCCGAAGCCCGCCAGCGAGCCCTCGACGCCGTTGTCGGCGATCAGGTCGACGAGCTCGAAGCCGTCGGGCACCGGCACCGGCGTCGCGGGCGTGGCCGGCGGCGAGAGCAGGTAGAGCTTGGCCTGGTCGATCATCGCCGTGACCGAGCCGCCGTTGGCGTTGCTCGTCGACAGGCGGAAGGTGACGTCGCGCAGCGGCGTGTCGCCGGCCGGCGTGGTGACCGAGGTCTCGACCACGGCGGTGCCGTCGGTCAGCGGGACCTGCTGGCAGGACTGGCGCGGCGCGCCGCTGGTCGGCGTGGCGATCGCGCACACGACGAGCTTGTTGGTGGCCGGCGTGGCCTTCTCGACGCGGATGCGCGCCTCGACGCCGACGGTGTCGGGCGCCTCGTGCAGGGCCGGCGGGATGTCGGCGGTGGCCAGGACCTTGCCGCCGTCGTTGATCCGGGCGCGCAGGCTGCGGTCGCCCACGATCGCGCCGACGCGCTGGCGCGACAGGACGCCGACGGTGTTGGTCCCGAGCTCGAAGCCGGCGAAGCCCGCCTCGAAGCCAGGGTCGTCGATCAGATCGGTGCGCACGTGGTCGCCGTCGGCGGCCTGTGCGGTCACGGCGCCAACGCCGGTCGCGGCCAGCACAGCAGCGACGAGGGTCAGGAAGAACGCCCGGCGCAGCAGGCGGAAGAGGGGCATGGTGATTCCTTTCGAGTGCGTGCAGGCCAACGGCGGCCCGCCTGCGTATGTCTCTCGGATTCAGCGCCCTGAGGCAACGCTAGGGTTTTGCGCCCCCGTCCGTGGGACGACGCTCCCGAGGGCCTGCGCGAGGTCCGTGCGCGAGCTGATCGAGAGCTTGCGGTAGGCGTTGCGCAGGTGGTACTCGACCGTGTTGGTCGTGACGAACAGGGCCTGGGCGATCTCCCGGTTCTGCTGTCCGGCGGCGGCCAGCTCGGCGATCCGCCGCTCGCTCGGCGTGAGCGCGTCGGCGCCGGTCGAACGCGGCCGCCGTGGGCGCGCGCCGGTGGCCCGCAGCGCGTCCAGCCCGCGCTGCTCGAGCACCGTCGCGCCACAGCCGTGCGCCAGATCGACCGCCGCGCGCAGCGACTCGCGGGCGTCCTGGGTGCGCCCTTCGGCCTGCAGCGCGTCGCCCAGGTCGGCGTGGACGCGCGCGCGTTCCAGCCGCACCGGCGAGCCGTCGAGCACGTCCAGCGCCTCGCGCAGCCGGGCGATCCGGTGCGCGCCGCCGTCCACGCGGGCGCCGACGCGCAACGCGATGCCCAGTGCCCGGGGCGCGCCGAAGGCGCGGGCCCGTTCGAGGTCGTCGTGGGCCAGCGCGCGGGCCTCATCGTCCTCGCCGAGGGTCAGCAGGGCCTCGGCCAGCGGGGCGCGCCAGCCGCACGAGGACGGGTTGACGTTGCCGGTGGCCAGCGCCCAGCGCCCCGCTTCGCGCAGGTCGGCGACCGCCTCCTCGACGCGGCCGCGGGCCAGCCGCAGCCGACCCCGGCTGATGCGCACCTCGCTGGCCGAGTAGCCCCGCGCCAGCATCTCGGCCGAGGGATCGCCCGCCTCCAGGAGCCGGTCGGCCTCGTCCAGCTCGCCGCGCTCCAGCAGCACCTCCCCCAGCCAGGCCAGCGCCAGCCCCTGCCCACCTCGCCACGCCGCGGCCGTGGCGATCTCGTGCAGGGTGCGGGCGTCGATCTCGGCCCGGCCGACCAGGCCCAGGCGCAGGTACATCTCGGCGCGAAAGGCCAGCGCGCCGCCGATGTCCATCACCGTGCTGCGCGCCTGGGCCGAGTCGAGCACGCGGTCGAACACGCGCGTGGCCGCGTCGAACCCGTCGCACATGACGAGCGTGCGCAGCGCGTTGAAGCCCGACCAGCCGGCCGCTCCACCGCCCCCGACGCCGAGGAAGCCGACGAGCGCCGCCTGCGCGACCTCCGCGGTGAGGCGCACCGGCTCACCGGCCATGACCAGCTCGGTGGCGACCGTCCCGAGCACGTCCGGGTCGGGCTCGCCACCGGCCAGGACCCGCGTCCGCAGACGCTCCCGCGCCGCCGCGCCCCGTTGGCGGATCGCCGGGTCGATCCGGGTGATGTTCGTCAGCGCGGCCTGCGCCGTGGTCTGCAGATCGGGCCGCGCGGCGAGCGCGGCGAGCTGGTCCTCGATCACGGCGGCCGCCTCGGCCAGCCGGTACAGGTGCCCGAGCAGGCCGGACAGCAGCACCGTCGCGGCCAGGCGCTGTTCGGGGCTCACGTCGCCGGCCAGCGCCTCGCGCAGGTGCTCGATCGCCGCTTCGGTGTCGGCGGCCAGCGCCTCGGCCTCCCCGAGCTGGACCAGCACCTCCGCGCGGCGTTCGGGCGGCGGCGGCTCCTGCAGCGCACGGCGCAGGTAGCGCGCGGCGGCGTCCGCCGAGCCACGCCCGGCGGCCATCCGCGCCGCCGCGACGAGCTCGTCGACCACCCACGGGTCGTTGGCCGGGTAGCAGCGCAGCAGCTGCGCGGCGACGCGCTCGGGCGACGCCGCCTGGTGGGCCAGCAGCTGGGCGGCCTGCTGGTGGCCCAGCGAGCGGATGGCCAGCGCGAGGCCGTCGTAGACGGCGGCCAGCACCAGCGGATGCTGGAACTCCAGCGGCTGGACGCTGCGAAGCACGCCGGCGGCGACCAGCGCGTCGGCGGCGGGCACGGCCGCGGCGGCCTCGATGCCCGCCAGCGTGGCCGCCTCCTGCAACGTGGCGTGGCCGCCCAGCACCGCGGCGGCGCCCGCCAGCCGCGCGGCCGGGCGGGGCAGGCCGTCCAGGCGCGCGGTCATCTCGCGGGTGACGCTCTCGGGGCTGGCGTCGAGCGTCGCGTCCCCACCGGCGGCGGCGGCCCGCGCGAGCTCGTGCAGGAGGAACGCGTTGCCGCCCGATGCGCGGTGGCAGGTGCGACACAGCGCGTCGTCGGCGTCGGGCATCAGGGCCCGGACGACCGCCGCCGACGCGTCGGCGCCCAGCGGGGCCAGCACCAGGCGCGTCCCGGCGCCCGCGCCCGTCGCCTGGCCGCGGATCGCGTCGAGCTCGGGACCCGACTCCGTCGAGCGCGTGGTGATCACCACGAGCACGGGCAGCCCGTCCAGGCGGTGGGCGAGGTGCGCCAGCGCGCCCAGCGAAGCGCTGTCGGCCCAGTGCGCGTCGTCGACGAGGATCGCCAGCGGCTGGCGCGCGGCCAGGTTGGCGGTCAGCCAGTAGAGCGCATGACGGACGGCGAACGGGTCCTGCGGCGCGTCGGCCGGGAGCTCCAGCGACAGCGCGGCCTCGGCCTGGCGCGCCGCGCCGGCGAACAGCTCCACGCGCTCGTCGGGCGTGGTCGCGGTGATCGGGTCGAACAGCTGGCGCACGACGCCGAAGGCGAAGGCCCGCTCCAGCTCCGCGCCACGGGCTCGCAGCACGAGCAGGCCGGCGTCAGCGGCGGCGTCGCGCGCCGCGGCCAGCAGCGCCGTCTTGCCCACCCCGGCCGGGGCGTCGATCAGCAGCAGCCCGCCCGTGCCGCCGGCGACGTCGCGCAGCGCGCCCGCCACCGCTGCGAGCTCGCGGTCGCGCTCGAGCAGGCGACCGGTGGGAATGTCCGGCGCCGGCCCCATGTCCGGCGGTCAGTCCACCGGGCCGCCCCGTGTGATGTCAAGTCCCGCTTTGCGGACTACGCAGCCGCGCGCGCGTCGCTGGGCGACTGCCCGTACTCGCGCTTGAACACGCGGGCGAAGTGGGCCGCGTCGCGGAAGCCCCAGCGGAAGGCGATCTCCGTCACGGACCCGCCGGTGGGCTGGCGCAGGTCCTCCAGGCAGCGGGCCAGGCGCTCGCGCCGGACCAGGCCGGCGACCGACTCGTCGGACTTCTCGAACAGGGCGTGCAGCGTGCGCACCGACACCGCGTGGGCGCGCGCGATCGAATCGGGGCTGAGGTCATCGTCGCCCAGGTGGCTGCGGATGTAGCGGCGCACGTCGGCGCGGATCGCCGCCCGCCGGGCGTCGCGCGTCTCCGGCATGCTCGGCTCGATCGCCGCGCGCAGCAGCTCCAGCGCGGCCTCGCCGGCGGAGGCCGCTTCGCTGTCGTTGAGGCCGGGCAGCTCGGCGATCAGCGCGTCCAGGTAGCGCACCAGCAGGCGCGCGCCGGGGCTGTTCTGCAGGCCGCAAATGCGGTCGGTCTCCGCCAGCCGCGGGCATTGGGCCAGCAGCCGCTCGCGCGGCACCAGCAGCGTGCGCGTCCACCGGCGCGGACCGGCGTCCGGCTCGATCGGGGCGGCGCCGTTCCACAGCGCGATGTCCTCGACCTGGCCGCCCGAGCGGACGACCTCGAAGCCGAACGCGTCGGGCGGGCGGGCGCACACGCCGTCGGTCAGCGCGAGCTCGCCCAGGCGCCACGGCGCCGTCGAACGTGGTCCCTCCAGCACTGCCGATCGCTGCAACCCATCTCCCTCTCCAAGGATGTAAGGGAGCCTTATATCCGATCGGGCCACCGCGCGCGCCGGTGCGTCGAGTGCGCAGGGATTCGTGCACGCCGCGCGAAGTCCAAGAGGTCCGCTGCGAGGGGAGACTCGATGGCTGCTGATGTGGTGGGGCACGAGGACGAGAAGCCCACGATCCTCGATCTGGCCGGCTACTGGCTGACGGTGGTCGCCGTGTACTTCCTGGTCGGGGTGCTGTTCTTCTACTCCGGGAAGGGCAAGCTGTTCGACGGCGACGCCAAGGCGCCGCCGGGCATCGCCAAGCAGTTCGAGGGCACGTTCGTCGCGACGTTCCCGGGCATCGACGCGCTGTGGGCGATCCTCGCGGTCCTCGAGTTCGCCATCGCGGTGATCCTGGCCATCAGCCTGGTCACCGGCGAGTTCCTGCCCCACCGGCGCAAGCCGATCCTGCTGGTCGGGCTGGCGCTGGCCCTGTTCACGTTCGCCTGCCTGTCGTTCGGCCAGACCTCGACCGGCAACAACGAGGGCTCGGCCTCGCTGTACACGTACTTCGGGGCGACAGCGATCATCATCATGCTCGTGCTGATGCTGCCGCCCTACCGGTCACGCGCCTGGCTCTCGGGCCACGGCGCCGGTCGCTAGCGCGGGCCCGCGGCGATGGCGCTGTTGGCCGCGGCGACCAGCAGCGCCTTCTGTCCGGCGTTCTTGGACGCCGACACCTTCGCCGAGATCTCGTACAGCACCCCGTCGAGGATGAACTGGATCTCCGGCGGGGAGCACGAGCCGCCGCAGGTCAGCGGCTTGAAGCGCGCGGGCACGCCGCCCTGCAGCGTCGCGCGCTGGCGGTAGGCGAAGCTGCCGCCCCGCTGGCCGGTGATCGCCGCGATGAAGCAGGCGTTGGCGCCGCCGCAGTTCTTCGCGCCCGCGAGCTCGAGGTCGTAGCGGCGCGCACCGGCTCCGCCCGAGGCGAACAGCTGGCCGCCGTAGTCGAGCGCCAGCGTGTCGGGCACGAGCACCGGGATGCCGCTCTTGGCGGTCACCGTCGACAGGCTGGAGCCGAGGGCCTGCGGGACGTCGTAGCGCTTGGCGCTGGCCGGTGCAGCGGTGGCGCCGACGACGAGCAGCGCGACCGCGATGAGCACCCAGGAGTGGAGCCGTCTCACGATGGCGCGACACTACGCCTTCGCGACCGGCACCGCGACCGTCTGGCTGGCTCCCCTGGACCCGATGAGGCCCCTTCAATGCCCACTGTCTCGCTGATCGATCTCGATCCTCAACTGGCCGCGCAGCTGCCCAGCGCGGAGCGGGAGCTCGCGCGCCGGTACCTCGTCGCCGCCACCCTCGACCTCCCCAGCGGCCAGTGGGATCCCGAGCCGCTGGGGCCGGTCGGGCGCCGGTCGCTCGGCCTGCTCGTGCTCGAAGGGCTGCTGGCCCGGGCCACCACGCTGGCGGGCCGCACGACCGCGCAGCTGTTCGGGCCCACCGACCTGCTGCGCCCGTGGAGCGATCCCGAGACCGACCGTCCCGAGACGACGGCCACGGGCTGGACGATCCTCATCCCGGCGACGGTGGCGCTGCTCGACCAGCGCTTCATCACCTACGGCGCGCGCTGGCCGCTGGTGCTGGTCGAGCTCGCGCGCCGCTCGGAATGGCAGGCCACGCGCACGGCGATCCAACTCGGCGTCGCGCGCCTTCCGCGCCTGGACGACCGGCTGCTGATCGTCTTCTGGCAGATGGCGCAGGCGTGCGGCCGGGTGACGCCCGACGGCATCCGCGTGCCGCTCGACCTCAGCCACGGGACGCTGGCCCGGATCGTCGCCGCGTCCCGCCCGCCGGTGTCCACGGCGCTGGCCCGATTGGGACGCGAGGGCCTGATCCGGCGCACGCCCGGCGGCTGGCTCGTGGATCCGCAGGTCGAGCACCGGCTGGCGGCGCTCTCGGCCGGCCGGGCCTAGGTGACTTCGTCGAGGCGACGCAGCGCGGCCAGGCACCGGTAGGCGTCGTCCAGCGCGGACTCGCCCGTCCCGGGCTTGACCGGGACGGCGGTCGGGACCTCGTCCTGCACGGCGGCGGCCACGCGCGCCTCGTCGATCACCCCGGCGTCGGTCAGGTGCTGGACGGCCGCCTCCAGGAGCAGCAGCCGCAGGACGTCGCGTCCGGCCAGCGAGCTCACGATGGCTGGGGTCGTCGGCCCACGCCCCATTTGTCCCCAATTTGGAGCATTTCAGTCCTGCGCAGGACAACCGGAGCGGGGAGACGCCGACCCGCCCGCGAACCGGGTTCCGTGCGGACGGGGGCCGGGTAGGAGCCGCGAGCCAACAGAGCCGAGTTTGTCTGCGGGAGGGGAACGGGGCCATGGCGGGCGTTGCGTTGTTGAGAGTGGATGGGCAGTTGGGGGCAGGGCTGGCCGGGCCGGAGCGGGCGCTGGCCGAGCGAGCGCTGGTCGCACCGGCGATGCGGCTGCCCCAGGGCCCGTGGGACCCCGACCCGTTGGCGCGCTTTCGCGACAGCGCGCTGGGGCTGTTGCTGGTCAGCGGGACGCTGTCGCGCACGATGACGCTGGGCGGGCGGAGCACGAGCGTGCTCTCCGGCCCCGGGGACGTGTTGCGGCCGTGGCCCGACAACGACGCCGAGAACCCCGGCGACGTGCGCATCACCTGGTCGGTCGTCGCGCCCGCGCTGGTCGCGCTGCTGGACCGCCGCCTGATCAGCCTGGCGGCGCGCTGGCCGTCGGTGCTGGTCGAGCTGGCCACCCGGGCCAACACGCAGATCAACGGCGTGTCCCTCCAGGTCGCCGTCGCCCGCATCCCGCGCATCGACCAGCGGCTGCTCGTCCTGTTCTGGCGCATCGCCCAGCGCTGGGGCCGGATGACACCCGACGGCGTGCTGATCCCGCTGCCGCTGACCCACGAGATGATCGCCTCGCTGGTCGCCGCCTCGCGCCCGCCGGTCTCGACCGCGCTGGCGCAGCTCTCGCGCGAAGGCCTGCTGCGACGCACCCCGGAGGGCTGGCTGATGGATCGCGAGACCGAGGCGCAGGTGACCAGCGGCGGGGAGCACGGCGCCGCCGCCGCGCAGGCGACCGGCTGACTCAGCGCACCAGGTCGATCGTCTCGTCGGCCCGCGCGATCAGCTGCGTGTCGTGGGTCGCGCACACGACCGCGGTGCCGTGCCCGTGGGCGACGTCCGCCAGCAGCGCGGCCACCGCCGCGGCGTTGGCCTCGTCCAGGCGCGAGGTCGGCTCGTCGACCAGCAGCAGGCGCGGCTCGGCGACCAGCGCCCGGGCCAGCGCGACGCGCTGGCGCTCGCCGCCCGACAGCCGCGCCACGCGCTGGCCGGCCCGATCGGCCAGCCCGACCCGCTCCAGCCAGGCGTCGGCGCGCGCGTCGGCCGCGCCCGGGGCGACGCCGCGCCGGCGCAAGCTGAGCGCGACGTTCTCGCGCGCCGACAGGAACGAGACCAGCCCGACCTCCTGCGCGACGACGCCGACGTGCGTCGCGCGCAGCTGCGCCAACGCCGCCCGGTCCAGCCCGGCCAGCGCCGTGTCGCCCACCGTGACGGCGCCCGCGTCGGGACGTTCCAGGCCGGCCAGCAGCCGCAGGATCGTGGTCTTGCCCGTGCCCGAGCGACCGGCGACGACGGTCAGGCGGGAGGCGTGCAGGTCGGCGTCGAAGCCGACCAGCACCCGGCGCTCGGCGGCGCCGTCGGCGTACGTCTTGTCGACGGCCCGCAGCGTGGCCACCACCGGCGCGTCGGCGGGTGGCTCGGACGGCCGCGCGTCGCGAGCCGCCGGGCGGTCCTCGCGGTGCTCGCGGTCGGCGGCGCGCAGCTCCAGGCTCCCCCACCCGGCGCGGGCGCGGAGCCGGTCGGCGTCGACCCCGGCGTCGCGCAGGAGCGCCGCCGGCAGGCGCACCCATCCGCCGCGGCCGACGACCAGCCGCTCGTCCTCGTCGCCCCGGCGTTCGCCGCTGATGCGCCCGTCGCGCAGGCGCAGCGTGCGGTCGGCGACCTGGCTGGCCGCGACGTCGTGGCTGACGACCACGACCGTCGTGCCCTCGTCACGGGCCAGCTGCCCGATCAGCGCGTAGACGGCGCGGGCGCTGCCGGCGTCCAGCTCGCCGCCCGGCTCGTCGGCCAGCAGCAGCCCCGGCCGGTGGGCGACGGCCGCGCACACGGCCAGGCGCTGGCGCTCGCCGCCCGACAGCAGATGCGGCCGCACGGCGCCGCGATCGCCCAGGCCGACGCGCTCGAGCAGCTCGTCGGCGCGGGCGTGGCGCTCGGCCCGGGGCGCGCCGCGCAGCGCGAGCGGCAGCGCGACGATGTCCCGGCAGCTCAGCGCCGCGGGCAGCGCGCGATCGGAGTGCTGGTCGACCAGCCCGACGCCGGCCTGGCGGAAGGCGGCGCGGGCGGCCGCGGACGACCGCGCCAGCTCCCGGCCGAGCACGCGCACCGACCCCGCCGACGGCTCCTCCAGGCCGCTGATCACGCGCAGCAGCGTGCTCTTGCCCGAGCCGCTGGGGCCGGCGATCACCACGGTCTCCCCCGCGGCCACGGTCAGCGTCAGCCCTTGCAGCGCCGCCGCGTCGCCCTCCGGCGTGCGATGCACGCGGAAGACGTCGCGCAGCGCGATCGCGCTCGGTGGCGCCTGGGTCATGGCCCGCCGCTCCGCGGTCGGCGCGGGACCGGGCCGGCGAACGCCCGGCCCACCAGGATCCGGGTGCTCAACGCGGCGACGACGGCAAAGGCCAGCAGGCCGATCAGCCACAGCGCCCAGGGCAGCGAGGGCACCAGCGGCGGCTGCGGGGGCGCGCTGGCCGCGGTCGCCTCGATCGCGTCGGTGACGACCACCCCGAGCCCGGCACCCAGCGCCACCCCGGCGACCGCGCCCAGCAGCGCGACGATCGCCGCGCGCAGCAGCAGCGTGCGGGCCAGCGTGCGCGGGGCCACGCCCTGGGACTCCAGGTCGTACAGCTCGGCGCCGTCGTCGCGCAGCGCCACCCAGGTCGACAGCAGCAGGCCGATCAGGGCCAGCACGGCGGCCAGCGCGGCCGACACGCCGAGCAGGCGCAGGAGCTCGACGCTGAGCGGGTCGGCCCGCAGCTCGGCCTCGTCGCGGCGGCGGTCGGCGACCGCCAGGCCGGCCAGCGGCGGACGGCCGAGCGCCGCGCGCAGCCGCTGGGGGTCCGGCGCGCTCAGCCACAGCTCGTTCGGCGTGCCCGCGCCCGGACGCGTCGCGTCCAGCGTCGCCGAGAGCCGGCCGGTGTCGGCCACGACGAAGCCGGCGGCACCGCGGTCGACCGTCGGGAAGCGCTGCAGCGTGCCCACGACCCGCGCACGCACCGGCACCCCGTCGACGCTCAGGGTCAGCGACCCGCCGCGGCGGGCCGCGCGCGCCGTGCGCGGATCGGCCAGCACCGGCAGCGTGGCGCCCTGGGCGGGCTGACGGGGCCCGAGCAGCGAGGTGCCGCCCCCGTCGAAGCGGTAGCCCATTCGCAGCCCGCCGTCGGCGGTCGGCTGCGGGGCGGACAGCGCGCCGCGCCCGCCCCAGCCGTCGGTCGCGACGATCGCCGCGCCGGCGCGCAGCGGACCGAGCGTCAACGTCCCCTCGATCGCCCCGCCCGACGTGCCGCCCTCGGCCTGGCTGTGGCCCTGGGTGGCCAGCAGCCCGCTGCGCGGCGCCACCTCCAGGGCGATCAGCGTGCCGCCGCGGGCCGACGGCGGGATCGCGGCGGCCAGCGCGCGGGCCCGCGGCCCGGTGTGCCCCAGGTCCAGCGCGACGAAGGCGCCGTCGCGCGTGCGCACCTGGGCGCGCACGTCCAGCGCGGCGCCGGTGGTCGCGCCGCGCACCCGCAGCGTGTCGGCCGCGGCGGGCAGGCGCGCGCCGCGCAGCGCCACCGATGACCCGCCCGGCGCGAGCGCGCCGGCCAGCGCGGTGCGGGAGTCCGACGCACCGGTGCGATCCCAGCCGCGCACCTGACCGAGCCGGCCGGCGGGCAGCGCGACCAGCGGCAGCGCGATCTGCTCGTCGCCCCGGGCCAGCGACGCCGACGCGCGGATCACCGGCAGCACCGCGCCGCCCGCGCCGGTGAGCTCACGCCAGCGCGCGGCGGGCGCCAGCGCCAGCGGCCGCACGAAGTCGGCGCCCGGGGCCACGGTCACATCGAGCGGGACCTGGAAGTCGGCCTCGTCGCGCTGCCCGTCACGCAGCGTGGCCGCGTAGGCCAGCGCGAACAGCGACAGGCCGCAGGCCACGGCCAGGAAGCCGGCCACCGCGGCGGGCTGGCGCGGGGCCCGGGCCAGCCCGAGCACGGTGGTGCGCACGAGCGGCGAGCCGGTGCGCGTGAGGCGCGCGACGCCGCGCAGCAGCGGCGGGGCCAGCCGGGCCACGACGATGCCCGCCGCCAGGCAGGCCAGCGCGGGCAGCAGCACCGGGAGCGGGTCGCTGCCGTCGGCGGCGGCCGCCGCATCGACGCCGCCGCGGCCCAGCCCGAGCGCCAGCGCGCCGGCCGCCGCGACGGCCAGCAGATCGGCCACGCGTCCGCGGTCGGACGCGGCCGCTCGGCCGGCCGCGAACAGCAGCACCGTGGCCACGGCCCAGCAGGCCACCGCGGCCACCAGCGCACCGCCGCTGAGGAACGTGTGGCGCAGCAGGGCGCCGGTGTCGACGGCGTCGCCCGAGGCGCGGATCGCCGTGATCGCCACCGCGACCAGGCCGCCCGCCACTACCCCGGCGGCGGCCGGAACGCCGGCTTCGGCCAGCGACAACAGCTCCAGCTGCCAGCGCGCCGCGCCGCGCCGGTCCAGGCGCTCGCGCTCGGCCGACAGGTCCCGGCCCAGCGCGCCCGCGGCGACGACCGCGAAGGCCACGAGCAGCGTCGCCGCCCCCGCCGCGACCAGCAGCACGCGCGAGCGAGCGGTGTCGGCGCGGGCCGTCGCCTGGGCCAGCGAGCGCAGCGGCGCGTCGACGGTCAGCCCGCGATCGATCGCCGACAGCCGCGCGCGGCCGCGCTCGACCCGCTGGGCGACGGCGTCCAGCTGCCAGCTGGGCCGGCCGGCGGCCGACAGGCGCGCGCTCCACGTGTGGCTGCGATAGGCGGCGGCCAGGCCCGGCAGGTCGTCGAGGCCCTCGGGGTCGCCGGCGACGAGCAACGGCGGCTGCTGCTGGGACTCGGGCTGGTCGGGCGCCTGCGCTCGGGGCAGGAAGCCCAGCGCCGCGGGCGAGGCCAGGCTGCCGCGGCCGACGACCACCAGGTTGACGCCCGCGTCGCGGACGGCGTCGCCGACCGGCGCGCCGCCGACCTGCACGACCTCGCAGCGCGCGGGGGTGCACGCGCCGGGCGGACGGCCCGAGCGCAACCGCAGCCACGCGCCCGCGGGCGCCAGCCCGACGGGTTGGACGAGCGCGCGTTCGGCGCCCAGGCGGACCGGATGCAGCACGACGGAGGCCGTCTGCCGCTCCGGGGTCATGGTGCGCAGCTCGCGCCGCGCGGCGGCCTGGATCGGATCGGACACGGCGCCCGACCACGACACCTCGACGCGCGCTGACGGCGCGTCGAGGCCGTCCAGCAGCCGCGTCGCGGCGCGCTCGCCGGCCAGCGCACCGCCGCCCGCCGCCGCGCCGAGCAGGCCGACGCCGAGCGCGATGCCCAGCGCGGCCAGCAGCAGGCGCCCGGGCGCGTCGCGCAGGCGCGCGAGGGCCAGCGCCAGCGGCGCCCAGGCCGCGCGCAGCCGCCGGCTCATGCGCCCGCTCCGGCCGCGGCGATCGCCGCGTCGGCGGCGTTGGTCACCGGGCAGGTGCCGACGAGATGGCCGCAGGCGTGGGTGTCGCACAGGCGGCAGGTGTGACGGGCCGACGCGCGCCCGTCGGTGATCGAGGCCAGCAGCGCGGTCGCTGTGTCGGCCATCGCCGCGCGCTGGGCGGGATCGAGCCCGTGCAGGAGCTGTTGCAGGACGTCGGCGCGGGCGCGGGCGACTCGGCGCGCGACCGTGCGTCCGCGTTCGGTCAGCAGCACGCTGACCGAACGGCCGTCGCTGCCCGCTCCGCGTACGGCCAGCCCCTCCCGTTCCAGGCGGTCGACCAGGCGCACGGTGCCCGACGCGGTCAGGCCCACGACGTTGCGCAGGTAGTCGATCGACTGCCCGCCGGCGAACTCGTGCAAGGCGACCAGCGCCGCGGGCACGGCGCCGGTGGCGCCGCAGGCCGCCTGCGTCGCCGCTTCGACGCGCTCGCTGACCGCCAGCGCGACCGTGCCGAGCAGGTTGGCCTGAAATTCATGTGACTGAGTCACATATCGCACCGTAGTCGATGTTTGGGCCCGTCGCCAACAGGACAAACACCACTAAAACGTTCGAGCGCCTTGCTATACATAGGTGTCCGAGCACCGACGGAGGACGGGAGGCCCTTCGTGCAATCAGCCCAGACGCAACACCCCACCACCCCAGGCACCGCCGCATCCGATGCCGTCACCGCGGTCATCGCGGCGACCTGCGTGATGGTCATCCTCGCGCCGGTCCTGATCTGGCTGTTTCTCTAGTCGCACGGCGCCCGCGCGGCGCCAGACCGGTCTGTGAGATCGCTCCGAACGCGGTTCGAATCGCGCGGACGACGGTTACAAGGTGGGGATGCCCTTTCCGCGCTTCACGCGCTCCAGACCCCTCGCGGGCGCCACGGCGCTCGCTTCCGCCGCGCTCGTCCTGAGCGCCTCCGCCGCGCCGGCCCAGGCCTGCGACACGACGAACGTCCAGCAGGCCAAGCGCACCCGCGCGGCCCAGGGCGCCGCCCCACTCGTCGTCGGCGACTCCACCCTCCTGCTCGCCGCACCCAAGCTGGCGGCGCACGGCATCAGCGCCGACGCCCGCGGCTGCCGGCAGTTCGACACGGGCGTCGAGATGCTCTCCGCCCGCCGCCACAACCACCAGCTTCCGCGCCTGGCGGTCCTCGCCCTCGGCGCCAACGGCGAGGTCAACGGCGCGCAGATCGGGCGCGCGCTGTCGATCACCGGGCCCAAGCGCGTGCTCGGCCTGGTCACGCCCGTCAACAGCGCGTCGACCCGGGCGGCCATGCGCCGCGCCGCACACCGCAACCCCAAGCGCGTCCTGCTGATCGACTGGGCCGGCCACGCCGCCGGGCACGCCAACTGGTTCATCGACGGGCTGCACCCGTCCTATCCCGGCGCCAGCGCCTACGCGCGCTTCATCGAGCGGCGCGTGCAGCCGGCCGCCGCGAAGCTGCGCTGATCAGCGCCCCAGCGTGCGCGTGAGCTCGCGCGCCCGCCGCGGCAGCGGGTCCAGCGCCTCGCGCAGCCCCGACAGGTCGGCCCGGATCTCCGGATCGCCGACCTCGACGGGCAGCAGCGAGTCCTGCAGCTCGGAGACGATCTCGTCGGCGTCGAGGATGCGCTCGACCGCCTCCTCGATGCGCTCGTCCGGGCGCGCGGCCGGCCCGGCCACGTCGGCCGGCACGAACGTGCGCAGGTCGAGCCCGCCGCGCGCGGCGAACGAGGCGTGCGCGCGCTGCGCGCGCCCGTAGGCCAGCTGCACCGGGCGGAACAGCTGCGCCTCGAGCGCGTCGGCGCTGCGCTCGTCCAGCTGCTCGTAGGCCTCGCCGAGCGCCGCCAGGGCGACGCCGACGGCGTCGATCGCCTCCGCGAAGTCGTCGAGCAGTTGCTGGCGGCCTTCGGCGGTCGTGTAGCTCACGGGCCTCAGCCTACGCGTCGGCGCCGGACGCAGACCGTTTCGAAACCCCACCGAATCGGTAGGTTGAACCGTCATGAGCATCGCCCTCCACTGGTTCCTGCCCACCAACGGCGACTCGCGCAGCGATCTGAGCCTGGGCAACGCGGTCGGCGGCCAGGGCACGCGCGCGACCGCGGTGCAGCGGCTGCCCTCGATCGACTACATCGGCCAGATCGCCCGCAGCGCCGAGCAGCTCGGCTTCGAGGCCGCGCTGACCCCGACCAGCAGCTGGTGCGAGGACGGCTGGGTGATCACCTCCGGGCTGACGCAGGTGACCGAGCGCTTCAAGTTCCTGGTCGCCTTCCGCCCCGGCCTGCAGTCGCCGCTGCTGGCCGCCCAGATGGCCGCCACCTACCAACGCATCTCCGGCGGCCGGCTGCTGCTCAACGTGGTCACCGGCGGCGACGACTCCGAGCAGCGGCGCTTCGGCGACGCGCTGACCAAGGAGCAGCGCTACGAGCGCGCCGGCGAGTTCCTGCACATCGTGCGCGAGCTGTGGTCCGGCGAGGAGATCACCTTCCACGGCAAGCACCTGTTCGTCGAGAACGCCCGCCTGTACGACGTCCCCGCCTGGCCCGACATCTACCTGGGCGGCTCGTCGGCCGCCGGGCTGGACGTCGGGGCCCGCTACGCCGACGTGTACCTGACCTGGGGCGAGCCACCGGACCAGGTGGCCGAGAAGCTCGACCGGGCCCGGGCCGCCGCCGACGCGGTCGGGCGCGAGCTGCGTTTCGGCATCCGCCTGCACGTGATCACGCGCGAGACCTCGCAGGAGGCGTGGGCGCAGGCCGACAAGCTGCTGGCCGGGCTGTCGCCCGAGCAGATCGCTCGGGCCCAACGCATCCAGTCGGCCTCCGGCTCGGAGGGCCAGCGGCGGATGCAGGAGCTGCACGGCGGGCGCACCGACGGCCTGGAGATCTACCCGAACCTGTGGGCCGGCGTCGGCCTGGTCCGGGGCGGCGCCGGAACGGCGCTGGTGGGCAGCCACGAGGAGGTCGCCGACCGGATCGCCGAGTACCACGACCTGGGCATCGACGAGTTCATCCTGTCGGGCTATCCGCACCTCGAGGAGGTCTACCGCGTGGGCGAGGGCGTGATGCCCGTGCTGCGCCGGCGCGGGCTGCTGCCCGAGCCCGACGTCGCGCTGGTGTCGTAGCGTGGGCGCGTGCTGCAGACCCATGACGAGGCCGTCGAAGCGGCCCATGCCGTGGCGGAGGCGATCGCCCCCGGCGTGATCGAACGCGACCGCGCCGGCGCGGTCCCCTACGACGCGCTGGCGGCGTTGGATGGCAGCGGCCTGCTCGCCATCACCGTGCCGCGCGCGTTCGGCGGCCCCGAGCTGGGACCGGCCACGCTGGCCGAGGCGATCCGGGTGATCGCCGCGGTCGATCCCGCGGTCGCGCAGGTCCCCCAGGCGCACTTCCTGTTCGTCGACGTGCTGCGTGTGTGGGGCACCGACGCGCAGCGCTCACGCATCTTCACCGACGTCCTCGGCGGCGCGCGCATCGGCAACGGCCTGGCCGAGCGCGGCGGCCAGCACGCGCAGGACCTCAAGACGCGGTTGCGGCGCGCCGACGACGGCACGCTGCGCCTGGACGGGCGCAAGTACTACTGCACGGGCGCGATCTCGGCCCGCTGGATCGCGGTCAGCGCGCGCGACGCGGACGACCGGCTGGTGGCGGCGTTCGTGGACCGCGACGCCGATGGCGTGACCGTCGAGGACGACTGGGACGTGATGGGCCAGCGCGCGACGGTCAGCGGCACCACGACCTTCGCCGACGTGATCGTCGATCCCGCGCTCCTGGTCGCCTACGGGCGCGCGTTCGAGGTCCCCCAGCAGCTGGGCGCACGGGCGCAGCTGGTGCACGCCGCGATCGAGGTCGGGATCGCGGGGGGCGCGCTGCGCGACGCGCGCGCGTATCTGCGCGAACGCGCCCGGCCGTCGACCGAGGCGGTCAACCACGGCGCGGCGACGGCGACCGCGGACCCCTCGGTGCGCCTGCGCTACGGGCGCGCGGCGACGCAGGTCAGCGCCGCCAGGGCGCTGCTGCGCGACGCGGCCGGCGTGCTGGAGCGCGTCGGGCTGGAGCCGGCGTCGGCCGAGGAGGCCGCCCGCGGGTCGCTGGCGGTCGCCCGGGCCAAGGCGTTCGGCAGCGAGGTCGCGGTGCAGACCGCCAGCGACCTGTTCCAGCTGTGCGGAACCAGCGCGACCGACGCGCGCCTGGACCTCGACCGCCACTGGCGCAACGCGCGCACCCACAGCGTGCACGACCCGCTGGACTGGAAGTACCACCACATCGCGGCCTGGGAGCTGGACGGGGTGCGGCCACCCAACCACGGCCAGCTGTAGCCCCCAGCCGCCACCCTGCGGCTGGCCCCAGGCGCGGTCGGGGGTCGGCGCGCGGGCAGACGCCATAGCGCCCCAATGACCGGCGCCCGCGCCGCTGAGAGCGTGCGGCCATGGCTCTCAAGGCACCCCCCACCCCCGCAGACGGCGGCCTCGCGCGCGCCGTCCGCCGGGTCGCCGCCGCCTCGGCACGGCGCCCCAAGACGATGATCCTGCTGTGGCTCGTGCTGGTCGTCGGCTGCGTGGCCGCCGGCGCGATGACGGGCATGCAGACCGTGTCCGACGCCGATGCCGGCGCCGGGCAGTCGCGCACCGCCGACCAGCGCGTCGCGGCCGCCGGCCTCACCCCCGCGGCCTCCGAAGCCGTGCTGATCCGCTCCGACAGCGCGGCCCACACGCGCGCCGCGGCCGCCGACCTGACCGCCCGGCTGGACCGGCTCCCGGTCGTCGCCTCGGTCAGCGGCCCCGCCGATGATCGCGCCCTGTCGACCGCCGGCGGGCGCACTGGTCTGGTCACCGTGACCATGCGCGGCGATCCCGACACCGCCCAGGACCGCGTCGCGGCGATCCAGCGCGCCGTCGCCGCGGTCGGGCGCACCCACGACGGCGTCGAGCTCCACCAGGCCGGCACCGCGACGATCAACCAGGCGTTCGACGAGGTCATCAACCGCGACCTCGAGCGCGCGAACGTCATCTCGCTGCCGATCATCCTGGTCGTGCTGATGCTGGCCTTCGGCGCGCTGGTCGCGGCCTTCGTGCCGCTGCTGCTGGGCATCACCTCGGTCGCCGCGGCGATCGGCGTGGCCGGCGTCCTCTCGCAGCTGGTGCCCGGCACCGACTCGACGACGGCGCTGATCGTGCTCATCGGCCTGGCCGTGGGCGTCGACTACTCGCTGTTCTACATCCGCCGCGAGCGCGAGGAGCGGCGCGCCGGTCGGGGCGAGCAGGCCGCGCTCAACGCGACCGCCGCGACGGTCGGCCGCGCGGTGATCATCTCCGGCCTGACCGTGATGGTCGCGCTGGCCGGCCTGGCCATCACCGGGCTCTCGATGTTCACGTCGATGGCGCTGGCCACGATGGCCGTGGTCGGCATCGCGATGATCGGCTCGGTCACCGTGCTGCCCGCGGTGCTCGCGCTGCTGGGCGATCGCATCGACAAGGGACGCATCCCGTTCGTGGGCCGGCGGCTGGCCCGCCGCGCTGCCCGCCGTCCGGCCGGCAGCGGGCTCTGGGGCCGGCTGGCCCGCGTCGTCACGCGCCGGCCGCTGGCCTGGCTGGTGCTCGTCGTCGTCGTGCTGGGGGCGCTGGCCGTGCCCGCGCTGTCGCTGCACCCGGCCAACTCCGACGTGCGCTCGCTGGGCGCCGAGAACCCGATCGTCGTGGCCAACGCCGCGATCGAGCGCGCCTTCCCCGGTGCGCCGAGCGACGCCGACCTGGTCGTGACCGCCGCCGCCGGCGGGCTGGGCTCCACGGGCGCCCGGGAGCGTCTGCGCGAGCTGGGCCGTCGCGCCGCGCAGGTGACGGGCGGCCGCGGCGAGATCGGCGTGCGCGTGGCCGGCGACGGTCGCACCGCCGTGGTGTCGGTCCCGATGCCCGACACCGGCGACAGCGACGCCGCCAAGCGCACCGTGCAGGACCTGCGCGACCGGATCGCCCCGACGGCCGCGACGGTCGCGCCCGACGCCCAGCTGCTGGTCACCGGTGACGCGGCGCAGAACGCCGACTTCACCGACCAGCTGTCGCAGCGCACGCCGCTGGTGATCGCCTTCGTGCTCGGGCTGGCCTTCGTGCTGCTCGTCGGCGCGTTCCGCTCGCCCGGCCTGGCCGGCGCGGTCATCGGCCTGAACCTGCTGTCGGTCGGCGCCGCGTTCGGCGTGCTGACCGCGGTCTTCCAGCACGACTGGGCGCAGTCGCTGCTGGACTTCACGAACACGGGCGCGGTGTCCAACTGGGTGCCGCTGTTCACCTTCGTGATCCTGTTCGGGCTGTCGATGGACTACACGATCGTCGTGCTCGAGCGCATGCAGGAGGCGCGCCGGGCCGGGCGCTTGCCCCGCCAGGCCGCGGCCGAGGGAATCGCCGCGACCGGCAGCACGATCACCAGCGCCGCGGCGGTGATGATCGGGGTCTTCGCGATCTTCGCGACGATGGAGTTCGCCGACAACAAGCAGCTCGGCGTCGGCCTGACCGTCGCCGTCCTGCTCGACGCGACGATCGTGCGCGGCATCGGCCTGCCGGCCGCGGTGGCGCTGCTGGGCGAGCGGGGCTGGAAGGTCCGCCCGCCCAAGGCCCCGATCGGCCGCAGCAACGAGCCGGCGCCCGACCTGGTGTCGGAGCTGGAGGCGCTGGCCGCCCGCGCGCCGATGCCGGTGCACGTCGACGTCCTCGTCGACGGACCCGTGCCGTCGGCCGCGGCGACCCGGGCGATGCTCGCGGTGGCCGAGCAGGCGCTGGCCGACGCGGGCACCCGCGCGCACGTGCGTCTGTGCGTCGACGCCGACACGCTGACCGTGCAGGTCAGCGACCGCGGGCCGCGCCCCGAGCGGCCGGCCCGCGACGCGTTCGCCACGGTCCGCCGCCAGCTCGAGCGCGTCGGCGGGACGCTCACCGTGGCCGCCGCGCCCGACGGCGCCACCACGGTCCGCGCCCAGCTCCGCTGACCCCACGTGTGGCGGATCCAGTCCGACGGTCGGACTGGATTCGCCACACGTCCGCGGAAGCGGAGAGACTGCGCGCGTGCTCGCCCGCGCCCTGACCCTTGCCGCCGCGCTCGCGGTGCTCGCGCCCGCCGTCGCGCGGGCGCAGACGCCCACCACCCCGCTCCCGCCCGCGCCGCCGCCGGCCACGCCGCCGGCGCTGCCCACCGAGCCGCCCCGGCTCGGGCTGCAGACCCCCAAGCTCGTGGCCAGCGCCATCCGCATCCCGGTGAAGATCACCGGCGCCACCCCGAACGCGTGGGTGGCGTTGGACGTCGACGGCGACCGCGTGGGCCGCACCCAGGCCGACGCCGACGGCGTCGCCGAGACCGCCATCCCGGCGGGCACCCGCACGGCCCGGCTGCGGGTCAAGGCCGTCGGCTACGAGCGCACCGACTCGCCCATCCACGTGATCCGCCAGCGCGACGTCACCCTCGCCGCCTTCGGCGACGCGAACTTCGGCGACGGCGTGGGCGACGTGATGGCCGCGCTGGGCCCGCGCTACCCCTGGTCGGGCGTGGCCGCGACGCTGAAGGCGGCCGACATCGCCTTCGGCAACCTCGAGTGCGCGATCTCCACGCAGGGCTCCGCCGTGCCCAAGGAGTTCAACTTCCGCGGCAGCCCGACGGCGCTGAAGTCCGTCGTGCCCTACGCCGGCCTCGACGTGCTCAACCTGGCCAACAACCACGTCGGCGACTTCGGCACCGCCGCGCTGCTGGACACGGTGCGCAACGTCTACGACGCGGGCGCCCAGCCGGTCGGGGCGGGCACGCTGGCCCAGTCGGCCAAGCCGGCGATCATCACCCGCCTGGGCCTGCGCGTCGCCTTCGTGGGCTTCTCGGACATCGTCCCCGCCGGCTTCGCGGTGTCGGCCAGCAACCCGGGCACCGCGGTGGCCGATCCGGCGACGATCCGCCGGACCGTCGCCGCCGCCAAGCGCGAGGCCGACGTCGTGGTGGCCACCTTCCACTGGGGCATCGAAAGCGACCCGCACGAGGACGCCCGCCAGCGCATGCTGGCCCGGGTCGCGGCCAGCGCCGGCGCCGCCGCCGTGATCGGCGCGCACCCGCACGTGCTGCAACCGCTGGAGCGGCTCGGCCCGCGCCGGATGGTCGCCTACAGCCTGGGCAACTTCGTGTGGGCGGCGGGCAGCGCCGCCTCCTCGGCCACCGGGATCCTGGAGGTCAGCCTGTCGGCACGGGGCGTCGAGTCCTACCGCCTGCGACGTGCGACGATCGTCAACACGCGCCCGCAGCTGCACTGACACGGAGGAGAGAGACGATGGCCCTCGCGGAGCAGTTCGCCCTCGACGGGAAGGTCGCCCTGGTCACGGGCGCGGCCTCCGGGCTGGGCGCCCAGTTCGCCATGGCGATGGCCGAGGCGGGCGCCGACGTCGTGTGCACCGACGTCGACGAGACCGGCCTAGCGACGACGGCCGCGGCGGTCCGTGCGTTCGGACGCCAGGCGCTGAGCCGCCGATGCGACGTGACCGACGAGGCCGCCGTTGCGGCGACGTTCGCGGCCGCGCATGAGCGCTTCGGCCGGCTCGACGTGCTGTTCAACAACGCCGGCATCGCCGACCCCGAGCCGCGGCTCCTGCACGAGTACCCCACCGACGCGTGGCGCGCGGTCCTGGCCGTCGATCTCGACGGCGTCTTCCTGTGCGCGCGCGAGGCGCTGCGGCTGATGGTCGCCCAGGGCAGCGGGAAGATCGTCAACGTCGCCTCGATGTGGGGCCTGGCCGGCTCGTCCAGCCTGTTCCCCGTCCCCGCCTACAACGCCGCCAAGGGCGCCGTGGTCAACCTGACCCGCGAGCTCGGGCTCCAGTACGCCGACGCCGGGATCCAGGTCAACGCGCTCTGCCCCGGCTTCTACGCCACGAACATCGGCGGCGGCCACGACGACGAGGTCGTCGCCCAGATGGAGGCCTTCATCCCGATGGGGCGCGTCGCCGACGCGGCCGAGATCCAAGGTCCCGCGCTGTTCCTGGCCAGCCCCGCCTCGGACTACATGACCGGGCAGACGCTGGTGGTCGACGGCGGCTGCATGGCGAAGTAGCGACGCGCGCCAGCGCCGGTCGCGCACACCGGAGACGATCAGCGCGCCGATCAGCCCGAGCACGACCAGCAGGCCGACGGCACCCCCGATGGCCAGCCAGGGCAGCGAGCGCCCGTCGCCGCCGCCTGCGGCCACCGGCGCGGCCGGCAGCGTCGCCGGCGTCGGAGCCTGCGCGCCGGCGGCGGCCACGACCGGCGCGGCCGGCTGGGCCAGCTGGCCGGGCGCGGACAGCTCGAAGCGCTCGCGCACGTGCTGCACGCGCCCGTCGCCGAAGCGCGCGGTGAAGCGCGCGACGTAGCGCCCGGCGGGCAGCACCTCGGTGATCGTGGCCGGCAGCTCGACGGTGGCGTCGGGCAGGACGGCGATCGAGCTCAACGTGGCCTGCGCGACCAGGTGGCCGCCGCGCTCGATCCGCACGGCGGTACGGCTCGGCACGGCGGCCACATCGCCGCGGTTGGTCACCCGCGCCAGGAAGCGCAGCGCGTCGCCGGGCGCCTCCTCGACGCGTCCCGAGCGCAGCGCGCCCGCCACCTGCGCCGCCCCGGGCAGACGCAGGAAGCGCGTGCCCAGCAGCCGGTAGGTGGCGGTCAGCGGTTGGCGATCAGCCCCGATCGCCCGGCCCTCGAAGACGACGCCGAGGTAGGCGCCCCGCTCGCCGTCGCGCACGACGCCCAACCAGCGCGTCGGCACGTCGCGCGTCGCGCCCGCCGGCAACTCGAAGCGCGTCGCTCCGAGGTCCAGCACCCGGCGCGCCGCCGCCTGGGCGCCCGCGCTCTCGCGCACGGTGAAGCTCCCGTCGAGCTGCTGCTCCAGCACGGCCGGGAACGCCCGCACGTCCAGGTCGCTGATCGTCCCGTTCGACACCCGCACGGAGCCCAGGTCGGCCGGGGCCGCCTTGGTGGCCGACACGCGCGACGGCGAGATCGAGAAGATGCCGGCCTGCGGCGCCGCGCCCGCCGAGGTGGGCCCGGCGGCCGCGAACGCGGCGACGGCGACGATGGCGCCCAGAGCGCGGCGGGCCGACATCGATCTACTGCAGCGTGTAGGTCGACGTGATGCTGTAGACGCAGCCGGCCTGCAGCGCGTCGGAGGCGGAGACGACCTGGGTGTAGGCCGTGTTGAAGATCGTGACGCCCAGGATCCCCGAGCCGCTGGCCACCGTCTGGTCGCTGCCGCTCATCGCGACCGGCCCGGCGCTGGTCACGCTGCCGATGGCGATCGCCGGGGCGACCGTGACGCTGACGGGGTTGCTCAGCTCGGGCGCGCTCGACGAGCAGCCGCTGGCCGCGGCGCGCATCTTGCCGGCGCCGGCGCCGGCGTCCTTGACGCTCAGCGTCCAGCCGGGCGAGGTGCTGATCAGCGTCAGCGAGCCGCCGGAGGACGTCGCCGTCCCGCCGGAGGTGAGACCGCCGGAGAAGGCGGCGGGCGTGGGCAGCGACACGCCCAGGGTGCTGGGAACGGTGCCGCTGACGACCTGGGTCACTCCGGCGGCCTCCGCGGCCGGAGCGCCGGCGGCGAGGCCACCGGCCATGATGGCGGCGGCGACAAGCGGCCGCAGGCGATTGGTGCTCATAGGCCTGCAATCGGCAGGCTTTCGGACCGGCGTTTCCGTCGACCGGTTGATCCTTGGGGGGAAGATCGGCCATCCCTCGGCCATCCGTCTAGCCGTCCCCCAGATGACAGAACGGGCGGCGACCCGAAGGTCGCCGCCCGCCTGTTCCCTGCGGCCCGTGGTGGGGACCGATCAGCGGCGCGAAGCGCGCACCGACTGGCCGCCCTGACGGGCGCTGGCCTGCACCTTGCGAGTGAGCGCACGGCGCACAGCGGCCGAGCTGCGGCGGTTCAGGGTCACGGTCACCGACCGCGTCCCCTTGGCCAGGCGCGTGACGCGCAGGCCGCCGGCGCGCAGGACCGTCACCTTCGGCGCGTTGGCGGCGCCGACGAGACGGATCGTGCGGCCGGTGGCGACCATCCGCCAGACCGACTTGCCGGCGCGCAGCGTGCCGAGCTTCTGCCCGGGCACGCGGGCCGACACGCGAGCGGACTTCGGCATCCGCAGCGTCGCGGCGGTCATCGCCGTGGTCGAGCGCAGCGTCAGCGTCTGCGTGCGGCTGGTGGCCTTCACGCTCAGCGTCAGCGTGCCCGCGGTGCCCGTCGTCGTCGGGATCGTCGCCGGGGTCGTGCCACCGGGCGTGCCCGCCGCGGTCACGGTGCCACCGGTCGTGGTGGCCGGCGTGGTGTCGCCGGTCGTGGGCGTCGTGCCGGTGGTGCCGGTCGTCCCGGTGCCGCCGCCTCCGCCGCCGCCGCCGAGGCCCGGAAGGCCGCCGCCGCCACCGCCGCCGCCACCGCCGCTCGGCGGGGTGACCGCCACGGCCGCGGTGCGGAAGGTGACCTGGGTGCCGTCGACGCGGCCCTGGGCGTTGGTCGCCACGATGCGCGCGAAGTACTGCGTGTCGGCGGTCAGGCCGGTGAGCGCGAAGTCGACGGGCGTGCTGCCCGAGCCCGCGTTCAGCGTCCGGGTCGCGGTCTGCGACCCGTAGGCGCCGGTCGGGCCGTACTCGACGTAGTACGTCGTGGCCAGGCCGCCGTCGTCGATGGACGCCGTCACGTGCGCGCCCGTCTCGGTGATCGTGCCGCTGGTCGGCGAGGCCACGGCCGGCTGCGACCCGCTGACGGGCGCGGCCGGCGTCGTGACGACGACGTCCGAGCTGGTCGTGGTGCCACCGGCGTTGGTCGTCTCGACCTGCAGGTGGTACGTCGTGCTCGGGGTCAGCCCGGAGACCGGCACCGAGATCTGCGTGGCGCCGGCACCGGCCGACAGCGTCTGCCAGCTGGTGGACGAGCCGTAGCCCGTGGTCGGACCGTAGTTGACGCGGTACTGCGTCTGCGTCCCGCGCGGGTTGACCGTCGCCCAGACGGTCACGCCGTCGGAGATCAGGTCGCTGGTCTGGACACCCGACACCGTCGGGGCCTGGTTGACCACCGGCGCGGGATCCGTGGTGAACGTCACCTGGGTGCCGTTGCTGGTGCCCGCGCTGTTGGTCGCCACGAGCTGCGCGTAGTACGTCGTCTCCGGGTTCAGCCCGCTGAGCGCGACCGAGACGGCCGTCGCTCCCGAGCCCGCCGGCAGGACCACGTCGGCGGTCTGCTGGTTCATCGCGACGGTCGTGCCGTACGCGACGTGGTACGTCGTGGCGGCGCCGCCGTCGTCCAGGGTCGCCCCGATGGTCGCGGCGGTGTCCGACGTGGCCGCACCCGTCGCGGACCCGACGACCGGCACGACGACCGACGAGGGCTGCGCGTTGGTGTGGACGGTGATGTCGCTGGTCACGTTGGCGCCATCGGCGTTGGTGGCGACCAGGCGCACGTGGTAGGTCGTGTCGGGATCCAGGCCGGTGACCGGGATGGAGACCTGCGTCGCCCCGGCGGAGGCCGACAGCGTCGTCGACGCCGTCTCCTGGCCGTAGGCCGTGGTCAGGCCGTACTGCGCCTTGACCGTCGTGGACAGGCCGTTGGGGTCGATCAGCGCGCCGACGGTGACGTCGGTGATGCCGATCGTGCCCGCCGCGCCGCCGCTGACCACCGGCTGCTGCGTGGCCATCGGGTCCGGATCGGTGTGGAACTGGATGGTCGAACCGACCACCCGACCCGCCGCGTTGACGGAGACGAACCGGGCGTAGTAGTCCGTGTCGGCGGTGAGACCCAGGACGTTGACCGACAGGCCGGTCGAGCCGGAGCCGGCGGCCAGGGTCTGCGTCGAGGTCTGCAGGCCGAAGGCCGCGGTGGTGCCGTACTCGACGAAGTAGTCGGTGTCCAGACCGCCGTCGTCGAGCGTCCCGACCAGGGTCGCGCCGTTCTGGCCGACCGCGCCGGTCATGCTGGCGCCCAGCACCGGGACGGTGCCGACCATCGGCGTGGCCAGCGTGGTGAACGAGACGTCAGCGCCCGTGAGGGTGCCGTCGTCGTTGGTGGCCACGATGCGGGCGTGGTAGCCCTGGCTCGGGTTCAGACCCGACAGCGCGACCGACACGTCGGTGGCGCCGGCGCCGGCCGACAGCGTCTGCCAGCCGGTCTGCTGGCCGTAGCCCGTCGTCGGGCCGTACTCGACGCGGTACTGGGTGCTCTGGCCGTGCGGGTTCAGGTTCGCGGTCAGCGTGGCGCCGTCCGCGGTCAGCGAGCCGGCCGTGGCGGTTCCCGCCGTCGGAGGCGCGAGCGCCGCCGTGGTGAACGTCATGTCCGGGCCCACGACGCGGACGTCGTCGGCGTTGAGCACGACGAGACGGGCGTGGTACGTCGTGCCGGGGGTCAGGCCGGACAGCGACAGCGACAGGTCGCTGTCGGTCGACACGGTGGTGATCGGGCCCTGGCTGCCGTAGGCCGTGGTCGGGCCGTACTCCAGGAAGGCCCGCGAGGTGCCGCCGTTGGGGTTGACGTGCGCGGCGACGGTGACGCCACGACGACCGCCGGTGGCGGTCGGGGTGCCCGAGATCGAGGGCACCGGCGCGGTCAGCGCCGTCAGCTTGATGTTGTCGATGTCCAGCGTCTCGGTACCGAGGACGGCGGCCAGCGCGTTCAGCGTGGTCTTGCTCTCGATGCGGTAGACGTGGCCGTTGACCAGCGCCGAGGCGTCGGCGGCCTTGACGACCGTCTCGAACGTCGGGTGGTCGGTGGTCAGGGTCTGCGCGATGATCGACGAGCGCGTGCCGGCGGTCGTGTCGACGAGGTCGACGGTCCAGCCCAGCGAGCCGTTGATCGCCAGCAGCGGGCCGACGTCGGCCCGACGATCGATCGACAGCGAGGCCGAGCCCGGCGAAGCGCCGGTCCAGGTGAAGGTCGACGAGCGCCAGGTGACGGTGCCGTCGGCCAGCAGGCTGACGAGCTGGCCGAAGGACGAGCGCAGGTAGGCGCCCGGGTTGCCGCCGGTGGTGGTGCGCGCGCCGGAGGCGGCGCACAGCAGGCCACACGAGCGCGTGGCGGTGGCGGACCAGTCGGGCGCCGAGTCGACCGCCGGGTCGCTCGGTCCGACGTTGACGGTGGCAGCGCTCGCTGCACCCGCGGGGATCAGCCCCGCGAGTGCAACGACCCCGCATGCCAGGGCCGCGCGCCAAGCGCGCGGCCGGACCCCTGCGTCCATTGAAGACTCCTTGTCATGGATGGCGAGGGCTCCCGTGCCCACGCCTTAGCCGGGGTTGTCGGATCGATCGCCGGTGGCGCCGTCAGGCGATGGGTTGAACTTGCGGTTGGTCTGCAGCCACCCGGGCGGCCCAACCGCGCCCCTCAGCGCACCAGCCCGCGCCGCATTCCCTCGGCCACCGCGGCGCCGCGATCGGACACGCCGAGCTTCCCGTAGAGGCTCTGCAGGTGGGTCTTGACGGTCGCCGTGCTGAGGTGCAGCTGCTCGCCGATCTGCGCGGCGGAGCGCCCTTCCACGATGTGGTCGAGCACCTGCTGCTCGCGTTCGGTCAGCGACGGGCCGGCCTCGCGCTCACGCCGCTCGTGCAGCTGGCCGATCAGCGCGGTGCCGGCGTGCGGCGTCAGGACCGCCTCACCCCGGGAGATGCGCATGACCGCGTCGCAGATGTCGTGCGCGGCGGCGTCCTTGGACAGAAAGCCGGCGCCACCGGAGGCCAGCGCGTCGTAGACGAGGCTGCCGTCGTCGTGCGCGGAGATGAACAGGACGCGCGTGGACGAGCCCGCGGCGCGGAGCGCGCGCGAGACCTCGGCACCCCCCATCCCAGGCATGTTCACGTCCAGCACGGCGACGTCCGGGCTCATCTCGAGCAGCAGATCGAGCGCCTCGCGCCCGGAGGACGCGTCCCCCACGACCTGCATGCGCGGGTCGGCGCGTACGGCGTCGGCCAGGGCCTGGCGGTACAGCGGGTGGTCGTCCACGACGAAGACGGTGGGCATCAGTTCCTCTCCTCTGAGTCATCCGGAAGCAGCACCGTCACGAGCGTGCCGCCGCGGGGATCGGGCTCGATACGACAACGTCCACCCGCGATCCCCGCGCGGTGACGCATGCTGGCCAGCCCGACGTGGCCGGGCTCGGCGGCGGCCTGGGTGTCGATTCCCACGCCGTCGTCACGGATCGTCATCAGCACGCCTCGCTCCGCGTGACAGAGGCGCACCTCGACGCGGCTCGCCTGTGCGTGGCGGGCGACGTTGGTGAGCGCCTCCTGGGCGATCCGGTACAGAACGAGCCGCGTGGCCATCACCGGCTCGTGGTCGAGCTCGTTGGCGGCGTCGAGCTCGACGCCTTCCAGCTCCGGGAGCCGACCGGCGAAGCTCTCGATCGCCGCGACCGTGTGCAAGGCGAGCGCGGGTGGCGAGAGCGTGAAGAGCAGCTGACGCAGCCGACCGGTCGCGCCGCGCACCGCGTCGAGCATGTCGGCCATGCGCGCGCGTGTATCGGAGTCGGAGATCTGCGGCATCAGCCGCTCGATGCCGAGGCCCACTGCGCTCATCACCTGGACGGAGTCGTCGTGCACCTCGGCGGCGATCGTCTGGCGCTCGATCTCCTGGGCGTCGACCAGCGCATCGAGGAGCGCGCCGCGCTCCTCGTTGGCGATGTTGACGGCGTCCAGGCTCCACTGCAGCCGCGCCTCCTGGCGCGCGCGGACGGTCACGTCGCGGAAGGTGACGACCGCGCCCTCGACGCGTTCCTGGTCCCACACCGGCGCGCACACGCCCTCCAGCCAGCGGCCGGGAGCGCGGGCGCCGCGCAGCGCCGTGCGCGTGATCGTGCGCTGCTGGCCGTCCTTCAGCGTGGCGTAGAGCTCGCGGCGGGCGTCGGGCGAGGCCAGCAGCTCGGCCAGCAGGAAGCCGATGCGCGCGCTGTCGACCACGGCCATCAGATCGAGCGCCACCTGGTTGGCGAAGATCACGCGGCCATCCGTATCGATGACGCAGACCGCGTCGGCGATCGAGTCGATCACCCGCTGATGGAAGGCGAAGAGCTGCTCGGTCTCCTCCGTGACGGCCACCTGGTCGGTGATGTCCTGGTCGGTGCCGATGATCCGCACCGGGTTGCCCGCCTCATCCCGCTGGACCGCCCCGCGCGAGTGGAGGACGCGGACGGTGCCATCCGTTCGACGGATGCGGTGGACGACCGAGTACGGGCCACCGGCATCCGTGTAGTCGTCGATCTGCTGCTGGGTGGTCTCCGCGTCCTCGCGCTGGGAGATGACCGTCGCCAGTTCGATGGATGAGCCCTTCGGATGGCCGTAGATCTCGTACATCTCGCCGTCCCACGCCAGCTTCCCCGTCACCAGGTCCAGTTCGTAGGAGCCCACGGGACCGGTCAGCTCGGGATCGGTGAGGCGGCGGCGCAGCCAGCCGAACGCCTCGCGCACCGGACCGGCGCCGGCGCTGCACACCAGCGCCAGCGCGCTGCTCCCGTCCGCGCCCTGCAGGCACAGCACCTCGCCGGCCACCAGGCCGCCGCGCTCCCCCACCGTCTCACGGAAGGACTCGCTCGTTCCTGCGCCGAGCACGCGGCGTTCCCGCTCGCTGCGCCGGGCGGCGACGGGTGCGCTGAGGAGCTCGGCGTCCGTGCGACCGATCGGCGTCTGCGCCAGGTCGTGGATCGCGCGGTAGGTGGCGTTGGCCCAGCGGTAGTACCCCGCCTCGTCCTTGATGGCCAGGCCGATGGCGCTGACGTCCGCCGCCGGGACGGACTGAGGGTGGGCAGGGGTGGTGTCAGGCAACCCCGACTAGGTGCCCCCCGCGCGCGAGGCCCACCGGCCGACGGTCCGCCCACGGACAGAGGAATTCGTTCGGTCGTGGATCGATCCAACCTCTGTCCAACAATGTGGCTCACCCATTTGGGTGGGGCTCCCTCATGCAGATGATCCACTAGAAGGATGAGTGCGAATCATCCTTCAAGTCATCCGCCCCACGAAGGAAGCCCCAAATGGCATGGACGCCAAGCCGAGCGCTGCGCCCCCTGATCGCAACGCTCGCCGTACTCACGCTCATCCCCACGGCCCTGGCCGACGCCGCGCCCGCATCCCGGCCGGCCGATCCTGGGTTCGCCCTCCAGTGGGGATTGGAGAACCGCGGCCAGACGGTGCTCGGCCACAAGGGCACGTCCGGGGCGGACGTCTCGGCCCGGGCCGCGTGGAGCGTGACCCGCGGTGCGGGCGTCCAGGTCGGGATCGTCGACAGCGGCGTCGAGCGCACCCACCGCGATCTGCGCCTGACCGCGATCGAGGACGTGATCGGCGGCAGCGGTGACGACGCCACCGGCCACGGCACGTCGATCGCCGGCATCATCGCCGCGCCCGCCGACGGGCAGGGCGTCGTCGGCCTGGCGCCCGAGGCGCGCGTCGTCTCGTTGCGGGCGCTGGGCGCCAACAACCAGGGCACCGACGCCGGCGTGGCCGCCGCCATCGACCGCGCCGGAGCGCTGGGCCTGCGCGTCGTCAACCTGTCGCTGGCCAGCCCCGATCCCGTCCCGGCCACGCAGGCGGCGATCGCCGCCCAGCCCGACACGCTGTTCGTCGTGGCCGCCGGCAACGACGGTGCCGACCTGGAGCAGCGCGCCGCCTACCCCTGCGCATCGGACCTGGCCAACGTGATCTGCGTGGGCGCCTCCGACGCCAACGATCGCCCGGTGGCCAGCTCGAACGTCGGCGCGACGGCGGTCGACCTGTTCGCGCCCGGCGGCGACGTCTTGGCCCCCGCGCTGGGCTCCGCGTTCGCCTACGACACCGGCAGCTCGATGGCCGCCGGGTTCGTCACGGCCACCGCGGCGCTGCTGATCGCGGCCAAGCCGACCCTGGACGTCACCGGCCTGCGCCGCGCGATCCTCGGCTCGGTCGACGTGCGGCCGGCGCTGAGCGCCTCGGCCAGCGGCGGGCGGCTCGACGCCGCGGCCGCCCTCGCGAGCGCAGGCGCGGTGGCGCGCGCCCGCTCTCAATCTGGCCGATAAGCGCGAACGCGCCAACCGCCCCATCACCAGTTCTGGGGAGGACAGACCCGGATGGACAAGTCCGTTCCTCGGCGCAATATGCCCCCGGCGTGGCAGGGGTCACGCTCGCCAAGGAGGCGGATAGCCGCCGCAAAGTGCAGGGGTACTGCGCGGCCGACTCGGCTGTGAAAGGCCGAAGGAGAAGGGATGCGAAAGATTCTGCTGGCGGCCACGATGGCCGCCATCGTGGGCGTGTTCGGCATGGCCGGAAGTGCGTCTGCGACTGGTCTGCCATCGTTGCCGTCACTTCCATCACTGCCGTCCATTCCGGGGCTTCCCGGACTGGGAGGTCTGATCGGGACCGGCACGCAGTGCACCGGCGGTCTCGTGTCGATTCAGCTCGGCGGTACGACCGTGTGTGTCGCACCGACCGCCCCCACCGTCCCGCAGGCCACGGCCTGCCCGGGCAGCCTGATCGCCATCGACGTCGCTGGACAGGGCGTTGCCTGCGTGGCACCCGGCCAGCCGACCGCCACCGCCGCGTGCCCGGACTCGTTGATCGGGATCGGCGGGGATCAGGGCCTGCTGTGCATCGTCCCGACGGACATCCTCCCGACCGACAACGGCAACTGCCGGGACGGGTTGATCCCGATCCAGCTGGCCGGCGGCAGCATCGGCTGCGTGCTGGCCACGCTCACCGGTGACGCCGGAGCCAACGGCTCGAACGGGACCAACGGCACGAACGGGACCAACGGCACCAACGGAACCGGCGGCACGTCGGGCTCCAGCGGGGCCAGCGGCTCGGCCGGGGTCGGCGCCAACGGCTCGGCCGGCACGTCCGGCGCGGGCGTGAACACCTCGACGACGTCCGGCGGGAACGTCGGCGCGGCGGGCGCGGGCACCACGGCGGCGGGCAACCTGAGCAAGGTGCTCAAGCCCACGCTGAAGCTCCGCAAGACGCTGCGCGGAACGACGCGCGGCACCGTGCGCTCGTCCACCCAGCGCGTGATCGTCACGACGCTCGGTCGGCGCAACGGCCGGACCGTGCGGTTCACCCAGCAGGTGCGGCTGAAGCAGGCGGCGTCGTCCAAGGACGGCCGCGCTTACTCAGGCACCCTGCGAATCGTGCCGAAGACCAAGGGCACGATCCGCATTCGCATCACCAGCCGCGCGTCCGGTCAGGTTCGCACGGCGGTGTTCAAGCGGTCCGTCGCGCGCCGCTAGGCGCCCGCCGTCCACCCACGAGCAGAGCGCCCGGACCCCCACGGTCCGGGCGCTGTCCGCCCCGAACAGAAACCAGAGAACCATGTCCAGCGTCGCTTTGATCGACGTCGATCCACAGTTGGGAGCCGAGCTGCCCGCCAGTGAGCTCGAGCTCGCCCGGCGTACGCTCGTCGTGCCGGAGCTGCGCCTGCGCTCGGGGCACTGGGACCCCGAGCCGCTGACCGCCCACTGGCGCAGTGCCCTCGGCCTGCTGGTCCTCGACGGCACCCTCGCCCACACGACCACCCTCGGCGAGCGCACCACCACGCAGCTGTTCGGCGCCGGTGACGTGCTGCGCCCGTGGGGCGAGGAGCCCGTCGACTGCCCGGGCACGCTGTGCGTCGGCTGGACCGCGCTGACGCCGTGCTCGCTGGCCCTGCTCGACCGCCGCCTGATCTCGATCGTCGCCCGTTGGCCCTCGATCCTGATCGACATCGCCGCACGGGTCACCGAGCAGCACGGACGGGTCACGCGGCAGGTCGCCCTGGCCCGCGTCCCGCGCATCGAGGAACGGCTCCTGATGCTGTTCTGGGAGCTGGGCAACCGCTGGGGCCGGATGACCATGTCCGGTGTCCTGGTGCCGATCCCGTTGACCCACGAGACGATCGCCGGCCTCGTCGCGGCGTCCCGTCCCCCGGTCTCCACCGCGCTGGCCCAGCTGGCGCGCGACGGCCAGCTGCGCAAGACGACGGCGGGCTGGGTGCTGGATCCTGCGGTCGAACGGCAGCTGCACGCGGTGTTCACCGGCGCGTCGGCCAGCCCGCTGCCCGCGGCCTCCTAGGGACTGCGTCGAATGGATGGCCGGCCGTCATCCACGAATGTGGGCGATCGGCGCTAGTGGCTCGGCCCGGCGGGGCCGACCTTCTCGGGTAGAGGAAACCGTTTCCGGGTGTGCTCCGTAGTCCCCTTCGATGCGTCTCTACAGCTCTCCGATCGCTCCGACCGACGGCGCCTCCGCCGCGATCGACCTCGAGAACGCGCTGCTGGTCAGCCAGCTGGCCGGTGGATCGCGCCACGGCGTCGGCCTGAAGAACCGGGACGGCACCTACCGCTGGACCAACCCCGCCTTCGGCACGCTGCTCGGCCTGCCCGGCCGCGAGCTCGTCGGCCGCGATGACGACGCGCTGCTCGGCCCCGAGCTGGCCGCGGCCAGCCGCGAGCGCGAGCAACGGGTCTGGGAGAGCGGCGTCGGCGAGACCTTCGAGCAGATCCTCAGCGACGGCAGCATCGTCATCGGCCAGGCGGTGCCGCTCACCACGCGCGACGGCGACGGCGCGCTGGGCGTCGTGCTCAGCGTCCTGCCCCGGCCGCGCTCGCTCGAGCGCCTGACCGGCTGGCGCGAGCGGCTGGAGACGCGCGAGCTGGCCGGTCCGGTCGGCGCCTACGAGTACGACCTCCTGACCGGGGACATGACCTGGTCGGGCGAGATGGCCGCCATCTACGGCTGGGCCGAGGGCACGTTCCCGACGGACTTCTCGCAGATCATGGATCAGCAGGAGCCCGACCGCGAGCTGGTCGATCGCGAGATGGCCGAGTACCTGGCCCAGGGCCGCCCGTTCTCGTTCATCCATCGCATCACGCGCCTGGACGGCGCGATCCGCACGGTCCACTCGCGCGGGTTCGTGGAGCTCAACGACGAGGGAACCCCGGTGCGCCTGGCCGGCACCGAGCAGGACCTGAGCGCCCATCTGGCCTCCCAGGAGGAGCTCGCCGACCTGTTCGCCTTCCTGCAGCGCGTGCTCGACTCGGTCCCCGAGGCGGTCTGCGTGCTCGACGGCGAGGGCCACGTGATGTTCGCCAATCGGGTGGCCGCGGCCGAGCTGGCCGAGGACGACGACAGCCTCGTGATGCAGCCGGTCGACGCCTTCCTGGATCCCGACGCGGTGGCCGAGATCCGGGGCACGCTGCGCGACGGCCGCCCCCGCACGGTGGCGCGCACGACCGTGCGCCGCCCGGGCCGCTCACCGCTGGTCATGGAGTGCCTGTGCTCGCCGCTGGTCGAGGGCGTGCGGCTCGACGGCGCCGTCATCACGCTGCGCGACATCTCCGCACGCGACCGGCGCGAGCTGCAGCTGCACTCGACCATGCGCCAGCTGGGCCAGACCAACCGCGAGCGCGAGCTGCTGCTGGCGGCGCTGGTCGACGCCCAGGAGGTCGAGCGCCGCTCGATCGCCGCCGAGGTGCACGACGACTCCGTCCAGGTGATGAGCGCCGTCGGGCTGCGCCTGGAGCGCCTGCAGCCGCTGCTGGCCGACGAGGCCGACCGCGACTCGGTGCAGCTCCTGCGCGACGAGGTCCGCGCCGCCACCGGGCGCCTGCGCAGCCTGCTCTTCTCGCTCGCCCCGCCCGCGCTGGAGCACGGGACGGCCGACGCGATCGCCGTCTTCGCGCGCCAGCTGGGCGACGACGTCGGGTTCAGCGTCGACGTCAGCGCCGGCCTGCAGTGCGAGCCGCCGATGGAGACGCGGGTCGTGCTCTACCGGATCGCCCAGGAGGCGCTGCTGAACGTGGCCAAGCACGCGCACGCCCGCCGGGTGACGATCCGCCTGGGTCGCTACGGCGGGTCGCTCGTGCTGAGCATCGCCGACGACGGCGTGGGCTTCGAGCTCGACGACCAGCAGGCGCGTCCGGGCCACGCGGGGCTGTCGAGCATGCGCCACCGCGCCGAGCTGGTCGGCGGGCGGCTGGTGCTCTCGCGGGGCAGCAACGGCGGGACGATCGTCGCCGCCTGGCTGCCCAGCTCGCGCGCGCCGGAGCCCCGCGCGGACGGGGCCCCGGACGCGTCGGACGGGTTGAGCTAGTCCCCTGACGCGGCGACGAGCTCGGCCGCGTCGGCGTAGACCTCGCCGCGCTCGGCCTTCTCGACCAGCGACGCCGGCGGCTCGAAGCGCTCGCCGTACTGCGCCGCCAGCTCACGGGCGCGGTCGACGAAGCCCTGCACGCCGCCCTCGTAGCCGTTGATGTACTGCAGCACCCCGCCGGTCCAGGCCGGGAAGCCGATGCCCATGATCGAGCCGATGTTCGCGTCGGCCACCGATTCGATGACGCCCTCGTCGACGCACTTGACGGTCTCGATGGACTCGATGAACATCATGCGCTCCTCGAGGTCCTTCAGCGAGATCGCCGACGGATCGGCGACGATCGGGAAGGCGTCCTTCAGACCCGTCCACAGGCCGGCGCGCTTGCCGTCCTCGTAGGCGTAGAAGCCCTTGCCCTCGAGCTTGCCGGGCCGGTCGAACTCGTCGAGCATGCGGTCGATGACCTGCTCGGACGGATGCTCGTCCCAGCCCGTGCCCACCGCGTCGCCGGCGTTCTTGGCGGCGTTGCGGATCTTGCGCATGAGCTTGAGGTTCAGCTCGTCGGACAGCTGCAGCACCGGCGCCGGGTAGCCCGCCTGCGAGGACGCCTGCTCGATCGACGGCGCCGGAACGCCCTCGGTCAGCATCGCGATGCCCTCGTTGATGAACGTCCCGATCACCCGCGAGGTGAAGAACCCGCGCGAGTCGTTGACCAGGATCGGCGTCTTGCGGATCTGCTTGGCGAAGTCCAGCGAGCGGTAGACCGCCTCGTCGCCGGTGTCCTGGCCCTTGATGATCTCCAGCAGCGGCATCTTGTCCACGGGGCTGAAGAAGTGCAGCCCGATGAAGTCGGTGGGGCGAGAGACGCCCTCGGCCAGCTGGGTGATCGGCAGGGTCGACGTGTTGGAGCCCAGCAGGGCGCCCTCGGCCAGATGCGGCTCGATCTCGGCGAACACCTGCGCCTTGACCGCCGGGTCCTCGAACACGGCCTCGATGACCAGGTCGGCGCCCGCGGCGTCGGCCGGATCGGTCGTCGCGGTGATCAGCGAGAGGAGCTTCTCGCCCTTCTCCTGCGTCGTCTTGCCGCGCTCCACGCCCTTGGCCACGAGCTTCTCGCTGTAGCCCTTGCCGCGGTCGGCGGCGGCCTGGTCGACGTCCTTGAGCACGACCTCGATGCCCGCCTTCGCGCACACGTAGGCGATCGCGGCGCCCATCATGCCCGCGCCCAGCACGACGACCTTCGTCGCCTGCCAGGGCTCGATCGACGCCGGCCGGCCGCGGTCGCCGTTGACCGCCTGCAGGTCGAAGAAGAACGCCTGGATCATGTTCTTGGCGATCTGACCGGTGGCCAGGTCGACGAAGTAGCGACCCTCGATCTCCAGCGCGGTGTCCACATCGACCTGGGCGCCCTCCACGGCCGCGGCCATGATGTGGTGCGGAGCCGGGTAGGTCGCGCCCTTCAGCTGCTTGCGCAGGTTGGCCGGGAAGGCGGGCAGGTTCATGGCCAGCTTCGGCGTGGCCGGCGTGCCGCCCGGGATCTTGTAGCCCTTCTGATCCCACTTCTGGCCGGCGAAGTCCTCGCCCTGGGCGTTGATCCAGGCCTTGGCGGCCGGGACCAGCTCCTCGGGCGTGGTCACGAGCTCGTCGATGAAGCCGAGCTCCTTGGCCTTGTCGGGGCGATGGCGCGTGCCCTGCAGCAGCCACTGCATCATCGCGTCGACGATGCCGACCATGCGCACGGAGCGCACGACGCCGCCGGCGCCCGGCAGCAGGCCGAGCTGGACCTCGGGGAAGCCGAGCTGCACCTTGGGCGAGTCCAGCGCGACGCGGTAGTGCGTGGCCAGCGTGATCTCCAGCCCGCCGCCCAGCGCCGCGCCGTTGATGGCCGAGACGACCGGCTTGCCGAACGTCTCCAGGCGGCGCAGCAGGGACTTGCCCTCGCGCACGAACCCGGAGAACTCGACCGTGTCGGCCTTGGTCACGCGCTTGAGGTCGTTCAGGTCGCCGCCGGCGAAGAACGTGCTCTTCGCGCTCGTGATGACGACGCCCGTGATGGCGTCCTTCTCGGCCTCCAGCCGGTCCACCGTCGCGCTCATCGAGGCGAGGTAGTCGGCGTTCATCGTGTTGGCGCCCTGGTTGGGATCGTCCAGCGTGAGGACGACGATGCCGTCCTCGCCCTGGTCCCAGCGGATCGTGTTGGTGAAGTCCGCCATCTAGATCGCCTCCACCACGGTCGCGATGCCCATGCCGCCGCCCACGCAGAGCGTGCACAGGCCGTACTTGCCGCCGGTGCGGTGCAGCTCGTCGACGATGGTCCCCAGGATCATCGCGCCGGTCGCGCCGAGCGGGTGGCCCATGGCGATCGCGCCGCCGTTGACGTTGACCTTCTCCATGTCCAGGCCCATGTCCTTGACGAAGCGCAGCACGACCGCGGCGAACGCCTCGTTGATCTCGACCAGATCGAGGTCGTCGACCGTGATGCCGGCCTTGGCCAGCGCCTTCTTGGACGCCGGCGCGGGGCCGGTGAGCATGATCGTCGGGTCGGCGCCCGACAGCGCCGTGGCCAGGATCCGCGCGCGCGGCTTCAGGCCCAGCGCCTCGCCCGTCTTCTCGTTGCCGATGGCCACCAGCGCGGCGCCGTCGACGATGCCCGAGGAGTTGCCCGGGGTGTGGACGTGGTTGATCTTCTCGACCCAGTGGTACTTCTGCAGCGCCACCGCGTCGAAGCCGCCCATCTCGCCCATCGCGGCGAACGACGGCTTCAGGCCGCCCAGCGTCTCCACGGTGGTGCCGGGACGGATGAACTCGTCCTTGTCCAGGACGACCTGGTCGTTGATGTCGAGCACGGGCACGACCGAGTTGGCGAAGCGGCCCTCGGCCTGCGCGGCCGCGGCGCGCTCCTGCGAGCGCACGGCGTAGGCGTCGACGTCCTCGCGGCTGAACTCCTCGACCGTGGCGATCAGGTCGGCGGAGATGCCCTGCGGGACGAACGAGGTGTCGTAGGCGGTCTCGGGGTCCATCGCCCACGCGCCGCCGTCGGTGCCCATCGGCACGCGCGACATCGACTCGACGCCGCCGGCGAAGACCAGGTCCTCCCAGCCGGAGGCGACCTTCTGGGCGGCGACGTTGACCGCTTCCAGGCCGGACGCGCAGAAGCGGTTCAGCTGGACGCCCGCGACGGTGTCGGGCAGGCCGGCCTTGATGGCCGCGGTCTTGGCGATGTCGGCGCCCTGGTCGCCGACGGGCGTGACCACGCCGAGGACGACGTCGTCGACCCGCTGGGGATCGAGGTCGACATTGCGGCTCAGCATCTCGTGCATCAGGCCCACGACGAGGTCGACGGGCTTGGTCGAGTGCAGGGAGCCGTTGCTCTTGCCCTTGCCGCGCGGCGTGCGCAGGGCATCGAAAACGAGCGCTTCGGTGCTCATGGACGGGATCCTTGGTTCGATCGGTGAGGCGTGCTGTCGAGTCTACTGGTTGATCGGCCAGTCAACGAGTCCGAAACCGGGCAGTATGCGTCCATGGACGACGACGACGATTGGGTCGGTACCCCGCCCGAAGGCCATTACACGCGCGATCGGGCCGACCCGCAGTTCTGGTACCGCCAGAAGCCGGTCACGATCACGGGCACGCTGCTGCTGATCGCGGTGGTGATCCTGATCGTGGTGGTCGTGCTCTAGTGCCCTAGGCCCCCACACGTCGGCGCCAGCGGGCCGCGTCGCGCTCATCGATCTGGCCGAAGACGTCGGTGGCGCTGCCGGAGATGGCCCGGCGGATTGCGGGGTGCCAGGTCGGATCGCCCACGAGCTCCTCGAACAGCTCGGCTTTCAGCGGCCAGGGCACCGGCCCGGCGATGGCGAGCACGCGGCGCAGGCGGGCGTCGCGAGCGGGGCGGTCGCGACGGGTCATGTCGTGCCAGGCGGCCGCGACGGTGGCGGGGTCCTCGAAGAAGTCGACCCACAGCGAATAGGCGACGTGGTCGTCGCCATCGATGAGCCGTTCGCGGTAGGTGTCCCACACGGTCGCGCGCTCCGGCTCGCCGAGATCGCGGAACCAGCTCTTCAGGTACATGAGGTGCGCGTAACAGGGCATCTCGCGGTGGAAGCGCAGCGCGAGGTCGAGCCGGTCGGCCATCGGCACCGTGTCGTCGTCCCACAGGTCGGACAGCTCGTGCGGGACCATCGCCAGATCCTTGGGCCAATCGCCCGCTCGCTGGGCCCAGTCGCACGCGGCCCGGTAGCGCTCCGGGCCGACCGCCGCGACGAGCGCGTCGTAGGTCACCCCAGCCAGCGCACCGGATGGGCGTGGTGGCGACCCGTGCCCAGCAGTCGCTCCTCCCCGCCCGGCCACTGCGTGAGGCGCAGCTCGACGACGCGTGGGTCCTCGGTGCCCTCGTCGTAGTGCAGCCAGGCCAACGGCGCCGCAGCGGTCGCGCGCGCGGCGGCGTCGGAGAGCGTCGTGGCGATCCGGGCCCGGACCGCGTCGGGCACGTAGGTCCAGAAGACCGAGTGGTAGACGACGGTGGCCAGGCCCTCGGGCAGCGCCTGCAGCTGGCGGTCCACCCAGCTGTCGGCGCTCTCGGCGTCGACCGTCACGGGGCTGGAGCGCGCGACCGACAACGCCGCGCGCAGGTCGGCCAGGCGCTGGGCCTCGTCCGGCCACACGTAGGACTGCAGCGCCAGGCAGTCGGCCTCCGAGCTCGGGTCCAGCGGCGACAGATCGCAGCCGGCGCGCTCGGCCACGCGCAGCGGCGCGTCGAGCTTCGGCGTGCCGCCCTCCCAGTAGTCGCGGAACACGACCGGGCTGTCCGCCGGACCGCAGGCCAGGCCGCCCTGCTCGTAGCGGTAGCGATCGAAGTGCAGGTTCAGGCCGGCGCTGGCGCCCAGCTCCAGCGCGCGCAGCGGCAGCCCGGTGGACGCCGCGACCTCGCAGAACCCGCCGATCAGCGCGCCGCAGCGCGAGGTCTCGTTCGTCTGCAGCGGGTGGCTGAACTCGGCGACGACGTCGGGATCCTGATCGGCCAGGACCGCGCGCACCAACGGCCAGGCGGCGCCGGCGTCCCCGTCGCCGCCCACCGACGGGAAGTGCCGGGCCAGCTCGGGCCGCGCACCGGCCAGCACCTCGTAGTGCACGCCGGCCAGCGCACGGAACGCGAAGTACTCGGTGGCCGGCTCGGTCGCGTAGGGCTCCAGCAGCGACCAGGTCGGCCCATCCGCGCGCACGTCGTCGGCCATGCCCTCCAGCAGCGTCGCGTAGAACGGCGAGGGCGACAGCCGGGCCACGTCGGCGTTCTCCGCCAACGTGGCCAGCAGGACGGCGCGCGGGTCGCTCACCGGTTGAAGGCCGAGCGACCCGACCAGAGCGCCAGGAACACGATCAGGTTGACGACGATCGTGATCAGGCTGACGAACCCGATCCCGTCCAGCCCCACCGCGATCAGCCAGACGATGTCGTAGACCAGGCGGAAGCCCGACACGAACAGGCCGACGAACAGCGCGCTGGGGTTCAGCGCGATCAGGCCCCGGCCGACCCAGATGTAGATCAGGCCGACCGCAACGGTGATCAGGCCGAAGATGACCGCGTCGCCCGACGAGTAGCCGTCGAACTGGTTGTTGAAGATGACCATCAGGATTCCGCCGATGGTCTGGAAGACGCCGATGATCAGCGCCAGCGTCCCGACGACCGCTACGCCGCCCGGGGTTCCCCTCCGCTCTGATGTGGACATGCCGGGGATTATCCGGCTTTGTCTACAGCGTCACGTCGATGCCGTCGCGGTCGCCCTCGCACTTCGCGCGCGGCCAGATCCCCGGCATGCACTCCCACTCCTGCTCGGCCCAGTTCTCGTGGAACTTGACCTGACCGAGGTCGTCGCCCGCGACGCTGAACATCCACGAGTTCTCCGGGCGCTGCGCGAAGCAGCCGCCGAAGGTCTTCACCGTCAGCACGAGCTCGAGCGACCAGGCGTTGCTGTCCGGCGTGTAGGTGCCGTGGCTCTCGTCCCTGGTGCAGAACGAGTCCGAGCCCTCACGCACCGTGAACTGGTGGTCCTTCGCCCCGTGCACGACGACGACGAACTTCACCTGGTAGTCGCCCACGAGGTCGTTGGCGTGGCGGTCGATCGTGTTGTCGCCGGTGCCGCCGAGCAGCAGGTCGGCGCCCGGGCCGCCGACGAGGCGGTCATCGCCAGCGCCGCCCTTGATGCGGTCCGCTCCGCCACCGCCCCGGATCACGTCGTCGCCGGCGCCGGCCAGGATCGCGTCGCCGCCGCCGCGACCGCAGATGACGTCGGGGCCCGGCGTGCCGCGGAGCACGTCGTGGCCGGACGTGCCGGTGATCGTGCAGCGCTGCGGCGCCGCCTGCGCCGATGCGGTGGCCAGCAGCGAGACGAGGAGCCCGAGGGCGAGCGCGAAAGGTGCCATCCGTGACATGGCCGGGATGATACCGATCGGCGCACGGAATAAGCCCGATCGGCCCGCTCTGTACCGTCGAAGACATGCGCATCCACGGTGACTCGATCCGCGTCGGCGTCCACGCCGGGCAGCACAACGGCACCTACCAGCAGTTCGAAGAGCTGTGGAGACGCGCGGAGGAGCTCGGGTTCGACTGGGTCAGCGACTTCGACCACTTCCTGCCGATCGTCGGCGAGACCACCGGCCCGTGCTTCGAGGGCCCGACGCTGATGGCGGCGATGGCCGCCCACACCGAGAAGATCCGCTGCGGGATGCTGGTCACCAGCGTGACCTACCGCCACCCCGCGGTGCTGGCCAACATCGTCGCCACGCTCGACCACGTCTCGGGCGGGCGCATCGAGTACGGCATGGGCGCGGGCTGGTACGAGCTGGAGCACGACCAGTACGGCATCCCGTTCCCGCGCATCGGCGAGCGCATGGACATGCTCGACGAGGCCTGCCGGATCCTGCGCAGCATGTGGACCCAGGAGACCACCACCTTCGAGGGCAAGCACTGGCAGCTGAAGGACGCCTGGTGCGAGCCCAAGCCGGTCCAGGCGCACATCCCGCTGGTCATCGGCGGGGGCGGCGAGAAGCGCACGCTGCGCATCGTGGCCGAGCACGCCGACATCTGGAACACGTTCCTGAGCACCCCCGAGGAGCACCAGCACAAGCTCGACGTGCTGGCCGGCCACTGCGCCGACGTCGGCCGCGACTTCGACGACATCCGCGTCTCGATGACCTTCCGGGTCGTGGTCCGGGCCAACGAGGCCGATGCCGCCGCGATCGCCGAGCCGCAGATCGCGCACTTCCGCGAGGTCAACCCGCGGATGGCCGACATGTTCGTCTACGGCACGCCCGAGCAGGTCGTCGAGCGGCTGCTGCCCTTCCGCGCCCTGGGCGCGCACGACTTCCTGATGGGCGCCATGCCGTCGTTCGACTGGGAGTCGATCGAGCTGATGGCCCGCGAGGTCGCCCCCGCGCTGCGCGCGAGCGCGAGGCGGTGAAGCCCCGATGAGCACCACCGTTCCCGAGGCGTGGGGTTCGCCGCGCGAGAAGACGATCACCTGGTACGACCCGATGGTCACCGCCGCGGCCGGCGCCCAGCTCGACGGCCGCGCGTTCATGGAGGCGATCCGCGACGGCGCGATCGCCCCGCCGCCGATCGCCATGCTGTTCGACTTCGACATCGTCGAGGTGGGTGACGGCGAGGTGCGCTTCGCCGTGACGCCGGACGAGTCGGCCTACAACCCGATCGGGATGATCCACGGCGGGCTGGTCTGCACGATGCTCGACACCGTCACCGGCTGCGCGGTGCACACCCAGCTTCCGGCCGGCACCGGGTACGCGCACATCGACCTCCAGGTCAGCTACCTACGCCCCGTGCACGCCAGCAGCGGACGGCTCGTGGCCCGCGGCTGGGTGACCAAGCCGGGCCGGCGCGTCGCCTTCGCCCAGGGCGAGCTGCTCGACCAGGCGGGCAAGGTGCTGGCCACCGCCACGGCCAGCCTCATCGTGATGGCGCCCACCTGACACACGCCCATCCCGATTGGGTGTACGCTCGCGTTCATGAGGGTCAGGCTCGCCGCGACCGCGCTCTGCGCGGGGTCCGCGTTCGCAATCACCGCTGCGTCCGCACAGGCGCAGGACATCACGATCACGTCCTTTGACGGGACGCCGATCGTCGCGCACTGGTTCCCCAACCCGTCGCTGGCCCCCGGTCAGCGCGCGCCGGTGGTGCTCAACGGCCCGGGCTGGGCCCAGGCCGGCGCCAACGACCCCTCCACGGGCGTGATCAAGGCGCTGCTGGACGAGGGCTACAACGTCCTGACCTGGGACCCGCGCGGGTTCGGCCAGTCCGGCGGCGAGGCGACGATCGACGCGCCCGACGTCGAGGGCCGCGACACGATGGCCCTGATCGACTTCACCGCGCAGCAGCCCTCGGTGCAGCTGGACGCGCCGGGCGACCCGCGCGTCGGCATGGTCGGCGGCAGCTACGGCGGCGGCATCCAGTACTCGACCGCCTCGATCGATCCGCGCATCGACGCGCTGGTGCCCGTCGTCGGCTGGCACTCGCTGCAGACGAGCCTCTACAAGGACCAGACCTTCAAGCAGGGCTGGAACACGCTGCTCTACTCGTCGGCCGCCTCCAAGGGCCTGGACCCGCACATCCGCTCGGCCTACACATCGGCCACGGCGACCGGCGTGCTCAGCGCCGCGGACGAGGCGTGGTTCGTCTCGCGCGGGCCCGGCGACGCAGCGCTGGCCAAGATCAAGGCCCCCACGCTGATCATGGGCGGCACGATCGACACGCTCTTCCCGCTCGACGAGGACGTCAAGATCTACCAGCGGCTGAAGGCCAACGGGACGCCGGTCAAGCTCGTATGGGTCTGCGGCGGCCACGGCGCCTGCCTGGTCGGCAACGGCGGCACGCTGACCTCGCCCGACCTGAGCCTCGCCGGCCTGGAGCGCGCGCAGGGCGACCCGGTCCCCGACCAGCTCACCGACGCGTGGCTGGCCAAGTACCTGAAGGGCACCGGCACGGTCGACGAGCCGGCCTTCGAGGGCCGCTCCGACGACGGCCGCTACTACACGGCGACGCAGTACCCGGTCAAGCAGACCAAGCCGCTGACCGGCTCCGGCAAGGGCACGCTGACCGTCACGCCGGGCGCCACCTCGGGGACGGCGATCGCCTCCGTCCCGGTCACCGGCAACGTGGTCACCGCGCGGGCCACGGCCAAGCGGGCCGCGATGCTGGTGGGCGCGCCCCGCGCCACGCTGGCCTACACCGCGACCTCGACGACGCCCCGCACGACGATCTACGCGCAGCTGGTCAACGTGACCAAGAAGGTCGTCGTCGGCAACAACGCGGTGCCGATCCCGCTGGTCAGCGACGGCAAGCCCCACACGGTCAGCCGCGACCTGATCCCGATCATCTCCACCGCCAAGGCGGGCGACCGCTACGAGCTGCAGCTGATCGCCGGCACCAAGCAGTGGGTCGACCAGCGCTCCCAGGCCACGGTCAAGATCGCCTCCGCGAAGGTGCGCGTGCCGGTCGCGGCCAAGGGTCAGTTGACGCCGCGCTGACGAACCGTTCACATCGCGGTCACGAACCGCGATGATGTAGGGGCATGAGCGCCGAAGCCGTCCCGTCCCCCGCCGCGTCGCCGACGCGGCGGGCCCGCACGGTGGCGCTCGCTGGGCGCGTCCTGCCGATCCTCGCGCCCGTCGTCTACCTGGTGGCGCTGGCCGTCTCGATCGCCAACGAGGGCCTGCCGCTGGCCCGCGACCAGCTGTTCTGGTGGCTGGGCCTGGGCATGGCCGCGTTCAGCGTCGCGCGCTGGCGCAGCTGGGGCGTGATGCTGCTGGAGTGGCTGCCGCTGCTGGCGCTGCTGGTCGCCTATGACTACCTGCGCGGCGCCGTGTCGGTGGCCACGTGGGAGGCGCACGTCGATCCGCAGATCGCCTTCGACAAGTTCATCGGCTTCGGCCAGATCCCCACCGTGTGGCTGCAGGAGCACCTGTGGCACCCGGGCGACCTGCACGTCTGGGACTACGCGATCTGGGTCGTGTACATGTCGCACTTCTTCACGATCTGGATCGTCGCGGCGGTGCTCTGGCGGGTCGCCCACGATCGGTTCCGCAAGTACGTCGCGCTGGTCGTGCTGACCACGGTGGCGGCGTTTCTGACCTACTGGCTGTACCCCGCCCAGCCGCCGTGGCTGGCCGCCGACAACGGCGACATCGGCGCGGTCAGCCGGATCGTTCCGGAGGTGTGGGGCCAGCTCGGCGTGCACACGGCCAAGTCGATCTGGGAGGGCCACGGCGACCTCGTCAACCTCGTCGCCGCGATGCCCTCGCTGCACGCCTCCTACCCGTTCATGCTGCTGCTGTTCTTCTGGCCGGCGGGCTGGCTGGTGCGCGGGCTGCTGGGCCTCTACACGCTGGCGATGGCCTTCACGCTGACCTACGGCGGCGAGCACTTCGTGATCGACCTGGTGGTCGGGTACGTCTTCACGGGTATCGCGTTCGCGATCGTCACGTTCGCGCCCCGGCTGTGGCGCGCGTGGCGTGGGCGATCCTCAGAGCAGGACGCCGGCGAGCTCGCGTAGCTGCGCGGCCTGCGCCGGCAGCTGGCCGGGCAGTGGCTGGATGCAGACGTGGTCAGCGCCCGCGTCCAGGTGGGCGTGCACGCGCGCGGCGATCTCCTGCGGGGTCCCCCAGGCGACGATCGCGTCGACCACGCGGTCGCTCCCGCCGTCGTCGAGGTCCTCGGGCGCGAAGCCCAGGTCCTGGAGGTTGTTGCGGTAGTTGGGCAGCTGCAGGTAGCGCGCCATCTCCCGGCGGGCGATCTCCCGGGCCACCGTCGGGTCGCTCTCCAGCAGGACCATCTGCTCGGGCGCCAGCCACGGTTCGGGGCCGAGCACGTCGCGGGCACGCGCCGTGTGCTCCGGCGGCGTGAAGTACGGGTGCGCGCCGGCGGTGCGGGCGCCGGCCAGCTCGAGCATCTTGGGGCGCAGCGCGGCGAGCACGATCGGCAGCGGCTCGGCCGGCGCGGGCACGCGCAGCTCGGCGGCCTCCATCGCGTCCAGGTAGGTGCGCATGGTGCTCAGCGGCTTGCCGTACTCGTGGCCGCGGCCGGCCACCGAGGGCGCGTGGCTGATGCCCAGCCCCAGCACGAACCGTCCGGGATAGGCCTCGGCCAGCGTCGTGCCGGCGGCGAGCATGGCCACCGGATCGCGCCCGTAGACGTTGGCGATGCCGGTGGCGATGGGCAGGCGTTCGGTGGCGGCCAGCAGGAGCGCGGCGTGCACGAGCGCCTCCTTGCCGGCGCCGATCTCCGAGAACCACAGCGCGCCGTAGCCGAGCGACTCGACCTCGGCGGCGAAGGCGGCCTCGTCGGCCCGCGAGGCGAAGTTGCCCGCGCCGCTCCAGGCGCCGACGCGCCCGAGGCGCTCGCGCAGCGTGTCGGCGACGCTCACTGGAAGTGGCGGTTGAGGATCTCGTCCTGCGTGGGCCGCGCCTGCTCGACGCGGGCCAGGCCGTCGGCGGTCAGGCAGGCGAAGATGCCGCGGCGGTCGTCGGCGCAGGCGTTGCGACAGGTGAGGCCGTCGGCCTCCAGGCGCGAGACCAGCCGCGACAGCGCGCTCTGGCTGATGTGCACCTCGTCGGCCAGCTCCTGGATGCGGCGGTGGTGGTCGGGCGCCTCGGCCAGGCGGTCCAGCACCTCGAACTCCGAGCGCGACAGGCCGTGGCGGCGCTGCATCTCGCGTTCGAGATCCTCGGCCACGACGGCGTGGCGGCCGGACAGATCACGCCAGGCGGTAACGAGCTCGGACATGGTGTCTTGCCAGCTTAGCGACCAAGTCATTGACATGTCCATGCATGCACATGCATATAGTCCCTTTATGGCTTCATCTACCTCCCACCTCGACCGGCGCGCGTGGGGCACGCTGCTGGTCCTGTGCGGCGCGCTCTTCCTGGACGGCCTCGACGTCTCGATGCTGGGCGTCGCGCTTCCCTCCATCGACGCCGACCTGCACCTCGGCACCTCGACCCTCCAGTGGGTGGTCAGCGGCTACGTGCTCGGCTACGGCGGCCTGCTGCTGCTCGGCGGACGCGCGGCCGACCTGCTCGGGCGGCGGCGGGTCTTCCTGATCGCGCTCGGCGTGTTCGCCGCGGCCTCGCTGCTCGGCGGCCTGGTCAGCGACGGAACGCTGCTGATCATCACCCGCTTCATCAAGGGGACCGCCGCCGCGTTCACCGCGCCGGCCGGCCTGTCGATCATCACCACGTCGTTCGCCGAAGGGCCGGCGCGCAACAAGGCGCTGGCCGTGTACGCCGCGACCGGTGCCTCGGGCTTCTCGCTCGGGCTCGTGCTCGGCGGCCTGCTCACGCTGCTGGGCTGGCGCTGGACGTTCCTGCTGCCCGCCCCCGTGGCCCTCGCGCTGCTGTTCGCCGGGCGCCGGCTGATCGCGCCCGACCGCGCCGAGGACCGCGCCGATGCGCGCCGCGGCTACGACATCCCGGGCGCGGTGACCATCAGCGGCGGCATGCTCGCGCTGGTCTTCACCGTCGTGCGAGCGCCGGAGGTCGGCTGGGCCTCCGCGCAGACGATCGTCGGCTTCGCGCTGGCGGCCGCGCTGCTGGCCGGCTTCGTGGCCATCGAGCAGCGCAGCTCCCACCCGCTGGTGCGGCTGGGGATCCTGCGCACCCGCGGCCTGGTGCGGGCCAACGCGTCCGCGGCGCTGCTGTTCGGCTGCTACGTCTCGTTCCAGTTCATCGTCACGCTGTACCTGCAGGACGCGCTGGGCTGGTCGGCGCTGGAGATGGCGCTGGCGCTGCTGCCCGGCGGGCTGATCGTGGCCTTCGGGGCGCCGCGCACCGGCGCGTTGATCGACCGCCTGGGCACGGCGCGCGTGATCGCGCTGGGCATGGCGGCGTTCGCCGTCGGCTACGTGCTCTTCCTGCGCGTCGGCGACACGCTGAGCTACGCGACGCTGCTGCTGCCGACGATGCTGCTGATCGGCATCGGCTTCGCGCTGGCCTTCCCCGCGATCAACGTCGCGGCGACGACCGGCGTGGAGGACCACGAGCAGGGGCTGGCCTCCGGGTTGGTCAACACCTCGTTCCAGGTCGGCGGCGCGCTCACGCTCGCGGTCGTCACCGCGGTCATGACCGCCAACTGGAACAGCTCCAGCGCCGCGGCCGGCTCGACCGACGCGCTGCTGGATGGATACGTGCCTGGCCTGGTGCTCGTCGCCGCGGCCAGCATCGGCGGCCTGGCCGTCGCGTTGTCGGGCGTGTTCCGACGGCGCGAGACGGTCGTGGCCTACGCAGGCGCCGCCCCGGTCGACCTGCCGCGCGACCCCGCGCAGCAGGACGTCTACGACCGGGCGGCCTGACGCGCTACAGGCGGATGGTGACCCGGCGGGTTCTGCTCGCCGTGTCGCCGTCCGCCTCGCGCACGTCGACCTTGAGCGTCACGGTGATCGTGCGCCGGCGGGCGGCCCGCAGCTTCTGACGCTGCGCCCGGGTCAACGCGACCCGGATCCGGTGCTGGCCCGCCGTCGTGCGCAGCACGGTGCGGGCCAGTGGCGCGCCGAGCAGCCTGCGCAGCGCCCGGTCGCCCGTGAACGTCGCGGTGATCGTGCAGCGAGCGGTGCAGTCGGCGCTGGCGGTGACCGCCCCGTTGCGGCCCGCGCGCGGCGGCGCGGCGATCGAGGGCTCCGTGCGCGGCGGCACGGTGACGCTGGTCGGCAAGGTCGTCTGGGTCGGCGGCACCGGCACGGTCGGCGGCTCGGGCGTCGCCGGCGGGATCGTGACGACGGTCGACCCGCCACCGCCGCCTCCCCCTCCGCCGCCGCTGGGGACCACATGCGCGACGCCGTAGATGCGCAGGTCGGTGACGTCGATCCATTCCCGGCCGGTGAAGCCGGGGTTCGTGTTCTGCGGCGCCATTATCTGGAAGCGGATCTGGGTGACGTCCTGGCCCATCCCGGCGTTCAGCGTGCGCAGGTTGAGACGGTGGCGATCGGCCGGGACGAACGAGCCCTCGTAGGCCAGCTGCCAGTCGCCGGCGCGCTGGACGAACACGCGCAGGTCCTTCAGCGTCGAGCTCGGGCCGTCCTGGCAGACCTCGGTCGGATCGACGCCGATCGCGCTGATGTCGATCGACCGGGGCAGCGTCAGCGTCACCGCCGGATGGCGGTTCCCGGCGTCCGAGGCCGACGACCAGCCTGACACGGTCGAGCCATCGAAGGCGTCGTTGGGCCCACAGGGCCCCGACGGGTCGTCGGCCTGCGCGATCGTCGCCCCGCCGCTGAGCGTCGCCCAGTCGCGCCGCAGGGGCTGGTTCTGCGTCGTCGTCGCCCCCGCGGTGACCGCGGTCGACGCGCGCGAGAGCGTGTCGTAGCCCGGCGCCCGGAACGTCAGGTCCGGGTACGTGCCGGCCGGCACGGTCATCGCGTAGGCGCCCGTGGCATCGGTCGTGGTGACGAACGGCGAGGTCAGGCCTTGCGCGGCCTCGTGCCCGCCGAAGACGACCGACGCGCCCGACACCGGCGCCCCGGAGGCGTCGTCGGTGACGCTGCCGCGCACGGTGCCGTCGCTGCCGGCCGCCGGCGGGAGCGAGGTGTCGGCCACCGGCGTGACGTCGGACGCGTCGGCGGCGCCGGCGAAGAAGCCCATCCCGCGGTGGGCGAAGACCTGCCAGATCGTGTCCACGAGCGCGTCGTCGCCCGGGTAGTCGGCCGCGGCGGCGGCGAGGATCGCGTTGCGCGCGTCCAGGAAGGACGGCTTGGGCGTGGTCAGGCGCATGCCGTCGGTGATCAGCTGGCGCGCCGTCGTGACATCCGGCACGGCCCGGCGCAGGTCCCACAGGGTCTGCGTCCAGATCTCGCCGTCGGCGTGCACCTCGGGGCGATCGATCACCTTGCCGAAGTCGGCGTAGGTGTAGCCGCCCTTCGGGCACCGCGGCGACGTCGCGCCGACGCGGCAGTCGGTCGCCTCGGAGCGGGCCGCGCCGAAACCGGCGTCCGAGTAGGCCCCCACGTACACGTCGCCGTCGACCGCCGGATCATCCGGGATGATCTGGCTGATCGGATAGCCGGCGGGCGGATCGACCATCGCGTCCAGCGCGTACCAGTCGCTCCAGCCCTCGCCCATCGAGCCCGACTGCTGCGGCCGCAGGGCGCCGTACCCGGTGGCGTCGGTGATCAGCCGGTTGGACAAACCGTGCCCGTACTCGTGCCACACGACGGCGGGGTCGAAGTCGAAGTCGATGTCGCGGTCGTCGTTGGCGCCGATCTTGGTGACCAGGTACATCTGCATCTGGGCGCCCTGACCGACCGGAAACGTGGCCATGTTCGCGTTGTTGAGGTGGTTGTCGTCGGGACCGCTGAGCGCGCCATCCAACCCCTGCGCCCGGATGCGGTCAGCGGGGCCCGAGAAGCTGTCGAAGCCGAACGGAACGGCGGCCAGGTGCTCGTGGAACACGTTGACCAGCCAGAACATGTTCACCACCGACGGCTTCAGGTTCGTCTGCCAGCTCGTCGCGCGTTGGCCCGGGCTGCCGTCCCAGGTGCACCACTTGGTGGCGTCCTCGCACAGGCCGCTGGCGTTGCCGCTGAAGCGCTGGGTGGGGAACGCGAAGCTTCCGGTCCCGTCGGGATGGATGATCTCGTCCGCGCTGGGGACGTTGTCGTCGGTGATGTCGGCCCAGGCGATGACGTTCGCTCCGGCCAGGCCGCTCGCGGCGATCTCCGACTGGTTCAGGAACGGGGTCAGGTCGACCGACGCCGGGCCCCGTCCGGGCCAGGCCGGGAAGACGTCCGCGTCGCCGCCGGCATCGGCGTCGACCAGGTTGGCGCGGTACAGCACATCGCCGTTGGCGGCGTCGACGACCACGTCGTACAGCGCGTCCGATGCGGCGTGCACGAGCAAGCGCCAGGCCGGACGGGTCACCCCGACGTCGCCGAACAGCACCAACTCGGCGCGATCATCGTGGTCGAAGGTCGTCGCGCGGCGCGCACCCGCCGGGCCGGAGCGGACGACCGGGGTGCGCCGGACGGCCACGCCGGCCAGCGCCGCCTGCAGCGCGTCGGTGGCCGACAGCGTCGGCGTCGCGTCGACACCGGCCAGGCCGGGGTTCGGCGAGCCGGTGACGCTGACCACGCGGCCGGCCCGGTCGACGCCGACCTTCAGGAGGTTGTCGAACGACGGGATCCCGTCGTTGGACTGGACGAACTGCACCACGACGAGGCCGCCCGCGCCGCGCAGCGACGCCGCGGGCGAGAACGTGGCCAGGTCGGCGTCCGTGAGGCCGATCGCCGCGGCGTGGTCGCGCACGTAGGCCCAGGCGATGTCGACCTTGTTGCCCGCCTCGGCGTCGGTGAGCGCGCCGTCGAGGCGCTGGATCGTGCGCAGGGTGCCGTTGACCGGGTCGGTCTGGACCACGGCCTGGTCGCCCAGCCCGACGGCCAGCTGCTCGCGCGCGTCGACGGTCGCCCGCGACGACTGCGGCGCCGCGCCGTGGGTGGTGACCGTGGCCGCCGCGGCGCTCGCCCCGTCGCGGACGTCGAAGTTCGCCAGCGGGTCAGCCGCGGCCGGGGCGGCGAGCGCGAGCGTCATCGCTCCGGCCGCGATCAATCCTGCGCATCCGTGCGAGACCCTCATCGAGTCGGCGAGCCTACTCGATGCTCTGATGTCCGGTGCAACGGCGGCGCTACAGGCGGATGGTGACCCGGCGCGCTCTGCTCGCCGTGTCGCCGTCCGCCTCGCGCACGTCGACCTTCAGCGTCAGCGTCACCTTGGTCCGGCCTGCCCGGCGCAGCTTCTGACGCTGCGCCCGGGTCAGCGCCACCTTGACGGTGTGATCCCCGGCCGTCGTGCGCCGCACGGCGCGGGCCAACTGGGTGGTGCGCGCGCCGAGCAGCTTGCGCAGCGCGCGGTCGCCCGTGAACGTCGCGGTGATCGTGCAGCGGCCGGTGCAGTTGGCCCGCACCGACACGGCGCCGTTGCGGCCGCTGCTGGGCGGCGTGGGGATCGTCGGCTCGGTCGTGGGCGGCACCGACGGGCTGGACGGCGTCGGCGTGGGCACGGGAGCCGTCACGGTCGGCGTGGCCGGCTCGGGCGTGGGCGTTGTCGTCGGCTTGGTGGCCGCGCCACCACCACCGCCGCCGCCTCCCCCGCCGCCACCGCCGCCACCGCTGGACTGATGCGGCACCCCGTAGGCCTTCAGGTCCGTGACGTCGACCCACGACGCGCCGGAGCCGCCCGTCGTGCTCTGCGGCGTCACCAGCTGGTATCGGACCTTCGTGACGTCGGTCCACACTTCAGGAACCGAACCGGTCGGCGTGCGCACGTTGATGCGATTGCGATCGCCAGAGCCGAACGTCCCGTCGTAGACCTGGAACCAGCCGGCGTATTGCGGCCCCGCGCGGTACACGCTGATCCGGATCTGACGCAGCGCGGACGTGGCATCGTCACCACAGGTCTCGGTCGGGTCGATCCCGAAGGCGGTGATGTCGATCGACTGCGGCAACGACAGCGTCACCGTCGGATGTCGTCCACCGCCGCCGCTGCTGGACGACCAGCCCGTCCCGGACGTTCCGTCGAACGCCCAGTTGGGGCCACAGAACCCCAGCGGGTCGTCGGCCGAATCGATGGTCGCGCCACCACCGAGCGATACCCAATCGCGCCTGATCGCCTGGCTCTGCGTCGTGCTCCCGCCCGCCGTCACCGTGACGTTCGACGAGCGCGTGATCGTGTCGTATCCGGGGGAAGAGAAGGTCAGCTTCGGATAGCTCCCGGCTGGCACGGTGAGCGAGTAGTGGCCGGCCGCGTCGGTCGTGTCGACGAACGCCGATGTGCCGCCGGCGGCAGCCTCGTGGCCGCCGAAAGCGACGCTCGCCCCGCTGATCGGAGTGCCCGTGTCCGTGTCGGTCACCGTGCCGCTGACGGTGCCGTCCGGTCCGGTCGGCGGGATCGCGAAGTCGGCGACCGGCGTCACGTCCGCGCCGCTGGTCGCGCCCGCGAAGAAGCCCATGCCCCGGTCGGCGAAGACCTGCCAGATCGTGGCCTGCAGCGCGCTGTTGCCCGCGGCGGCCGCGAGGATCCCGTTGCGCGCGTCCAGGAACGACGGGTTCGGGGTGGTCAGGCGCATGCCGTTGGTCACCAGCATCCGCGCGGTGGCCACGTCCGGCACGGCCTCGCGCAGGTCCCACAGCGCCTGCGCCCAGATCTCGCCGTCGGCGTGGACCTCGGGGCCGCTGGCGATCTGGCCGAAGTCGGCGTAGGTGTAGCCGCCCGCCGGGCACCAGGTCGACGTGGACCCGATCGGGCAGTCGAGGCTCTCCGTGCGCGTCAGGCCGGGTCCGGGGTCGGTGTACACGCCGAGGTTGACCTCGCCGGGCGTCCCGGTGTCGTCGATCACGTGTGCGATCGGGTAGCCGGCCGGCGTGTCGACCATCGCGTCCAGCGCGTACCAGTCGCTCCAGCCCTCGCCCATCGAGCCGGACTGCTGCGCGTCCAGCGCGCCGTAGCCGTCGGCGTCGGTGATCAGGCGGTTGGACAGGCCGTGGGTGTACTCGTGCCAGACGGTGGCCGGGTCGAAGTCGTAGTCGACGTCGCGCTGCTGGTAGCCGGGGACCGTCGTGGCCAGGTACATCTGCATGCGCGCGCCCCGACCGGCGGGCAGCGTCGACATGTTCGCGTTGTCGAGGTGGTTGGCATCGGGACCGCTGGACGCGCCGTCCAGCCCGTGGGCCTGGATCCGATCGGCCGCACCGGTGAAGCCCGTGAAGCTGATCGGCGCGGCGGCCAGGTGCTGGTGGAAGGCGTTGACCAGCCAGAACATGTTCACGACGGCCGGCTTGAGGTTCGTGGTCCAGCTCGTCGCGCGCTGGCTCACGCGTCCGTCCCACGTGCACCACTTCGTCGCGTCGACGGTGCAGAAGCCCGCGCTGTTGCTGGTGAACTGCGTGAACGGGAAGACGAACTCGCCGCCGCTGGGCAGGACGATCTCGCCCGCGGTCGGCGTGTCGTCGTCGGTGAGGTCGGCCCAGGCCCAGGCGTACGGCCCGGCCAGGCCCTTCGTCGCCACCTCGCCGGCGTTCAGGAACGGCGTCAGGCTGACGGTCGTGCTCGCGCGGCCCGGCCAGGCCGGGAACACGCTCGCGTCGTCGGCGGCGGAATCGGTCAGGCTCGCGCGCCGCAGCACGTCGCCGGTGGCGGCGTCGACCACGACGTCGTAGGTGGCCGACGGCGCGTTGACCAGCACGCGCCAGGCCAGGCGCGTGACCCCGACATCGCCGAACAGTACGAGCTCGGCCCGGTCGCCCTGGTCGAAGGTCGTGGTCTGGCGCGGGCCCGTCGGGGCGGAGACGATCGCGGGCGTGCGCTGCACGGCGGTGTTGGCCAGCGCCGCGACCAGCGCGTCGGTGGCCGAGACCGTGGGCGTCGGGTCGACCCCGGCCAGGTCCGCGTTGGGCGAGCCGGTCACGTTGAGCACGCGCCCGTCGGCGTCGACGCCGACCTTCAGGACGTTGTCCAGCGTCGGGATGCCGCCGACCGACTGGGCGAACTGCGCGACCTCCAGGCCGCCGGCGCCCCGCTGGATCGACTGCAGGGAGAACGTGGCCAGATCGGCGTCGTCGAGGCCGATCGCCGTCGCGTGCTCGCGCACGTAGTCCCAGGCGCGGTCCGCCGCGTCGCCGCCGCCCGCCGTGGTCAGCGTGCCGTCCAGCCGCTGGATCGCGCGCAGCGTCCCGTTGACCGGATCGGTCTGGACGACGGCCTGGTCGCCCAGATCGTCGGCCAGCTGCGCGCGCGCCTCGGTCGTCGCGCGGCCGGCCTGCGGTCCGGAGGAGCGCGCGGCGCTGGTGCTCATCGCGCCGGCCGCCGCGGCGTCGCGGACGTCGTAGTTGGGCAGCTGGTCGCCCGGACGCACCGGGTCGGCCCCGCGCGCGAAGGCCACGCTCGTCGGAGCGGAGGCGAGCGCAACGATGGCCAGCAGTCCTCCGACGGCACGGGCGAGGCTCATGGGTCGGCGATCCTAGTGGAGCCGCAGGAAACCTTTCGCCGCTTCTTCGGTACGGGACCGACGATGCTCCTACGTCGTTTGCGACGGCGGAGCGGCCCACGATCCCCGGGACGAGATCGGGGCCGAACCGGGTGCATGAGCGCCGGTCCTGGCTGAGGAGCCCAGGGCCGGCGCTCACCATGCGCCGATAGCGTTGCGGGCGTGACGGCGCGCCTGATCGTGGAGCCACTCGCGGTGGACTGGACGCCCGCCCAGGCGGCGCTCGCCCTGCGCGGCGACGCGCATCCGTTCGTCCTGTCCGGTGCCTGGGCCGGCGGTTCGACGATCGTCGGCTCGGAGCCGACACGCGTCGCGCACGCCGACGAGGACCCGTTCGCGCTCCTGGACGCACTCCCCGACGTGGTCGGCCAGGCGCCCGCCGGCGCGGTCGGCGGCGGGTGGTTCGGCTACCTCGGGTTCGCGCTGGCCCACCGCGTCGAGCGGCTGCCGCCCCCGCCGCCCGCCCACGACGCGCTGCCGCCGTTCGCGCTGGCCTACTACGACCACGTGCTGCGCCGCGACGGCGACGGGCAGTGGTGGTTCGAGGCGCTGCAGACGCCGCAGCGGGCCGCGGCGCTGGCCGCGCGCCACGCGGCGCTGACGGCGCGGACGGGAACCGCGCGGCCGTTCCGCGCCGGCCCGTTCGCCCCGACCGCACCCGGCGCGGCCGGTCTGCGCGCCGGCGTGGCCGAGTGCGTCGAGCGGATCGCCGCCGGGGACCTGTTCCAGGCCAACCTGACGCTGCGCCTGCAGGGCCCGTTCTCCGGGGATCCGCTCGACGCGTTCGCGGCCGGCCTGGAGCTGGAGCCGCCCTACGGCGCCTACGTCGCCGGCCCGTGGGGCGCGACCGTCGGTCTGTCACCCGAGCTGTTCCTGCGCCGCACCGGTCGCGACGTCCTGACCCGGCCGATCAAGGGCACGCGCCCACGCCGGGGTGACGACCCGACGACCCGCGACGAGCTCGTGCGCTCGGCCAAGGATCAGGCCGAGAACGTGATGATCGTCGACCTGATGCGCAACGACCTGGGGCGCGTCAGCCAGTACGGGACGGTCAACGCAGACCCGGAGCCGGTGCCCGAAGCGCACCCCGGCGTGTGGCATCTCGTCTCCACCGTGCGGGGCCGGCTGCGCGACGAGGTCGGTGACGCCGACCTGCTGCGCGCGACGTTCCCCCCGGGCTCCGTGACCGGCGCGCCCAAGGTCCAGGCCATGCACGTGATCAGCGAGCTGGAGGGCACCGCACGCCACGCCTACACCGGTGCCGCCGGCTTCGCCAGCCCGATCGCCGGGCTCGAGCTGAACGTGGCCATCCGCACGTTCGAGATCGCCGGCGGGACGGCGTGGATCGGCGCCGGCGGCGGCATCGTGGCCGACTCCGACCCCGACGCCGAGGTGCGCGAGGCGCTGGACAAGGCGCGGCCCCTGATCGCGGCGCTCGGCGCGCAGCTGCAGGCCGACGCGCCGCCGCCGCGCGCGGCGCCGCGCCTGCCGCGCGCGCTGGCCGACGGGCGGCGCCGACCGGATCCCGCCGTGGGCGTGATCGAGACCCTGGCCGTCGAGGACCACCGGCTCGTGGTGGCGGACCTGCACCTCGCGCGGCTGGCCGCCAGCGCCGCGGACGTGCTCGACGTGGCCCTGCCGGCCGATCTGGCCGCCGCGCTCGCCGACGCCGCCGCGGCGGCGCCCGCCGGTCGCCATCGCCTGCGCATCGACGTCACCGCCCACGGCACCACGTTCGCCCTGCACCCCGCGGCACCGCCCAGCCTGGAGCCGGTCGCGCTCGTGCCCGTGCTGCTGCCCGGCGGTCTGGGCCCGCACAAGTGGCGCGACCGCGCGCTGGTCGACACGCTGCGCGAGCGCCACGGCGCGTTCCCGTTGATCGTCGACGCCGACGGCGCGGTGCTCGAGGCGGCCGCCACCAACGTGTTCCTGGTCGAGGGCGACGTGCTCGTCACGCCACCCGCCGACGGCCGCCTGCTCCCCGGGGTCACCCGCGCGCGCGTGCTCGCGGCGGGCGACGCCCGCGAGGAGCCGATCGACCTGGCCCGGCTGGCCACCGCCGACGCCGTGCTGCTGACCTCGTCGATCGCCCTGGTGCGCGTGGCCGAGGGCTCGCGCATGCCGCAACTGGCGCAGCGGGTTCACGCGCTGCTCGCGCCGGCGCCGTCGCGTCGACCTCGTCTGACCGCGACTTGAGCTTCGCGGGCCGGCTGCCGATGAGCCCGTCATGCCTCTGCGCGCCCTGATCGCCGGACTCATCACCGCCGGCACCCTGTTCGCCGCCACCCCCGCGCTGGCCCAGACGCCGGCCGACGCCGGCGACTTCACCGTCGAGTACGGCTCGGTCAAGAAGGCCAACCGCAAGGCCGTCAGCGCCCTGCGCCGCTCGGGCGCGCTGGAGGCCGTGGTGGCCGAGGTCAACGGCCGCTGGGCGCTGCCGCAGGACATCACGATCCTCGTCGGCGACGAGATCGAGGAGGGCCCGGCGTTCATCCCGGACATCCCGCTCGACAACGGTCAGACGCTCACCTTCATCAACGTGCCCGGCGACTTCCTCACGCTCGCACTGCAGGGAATGCGCCAAGAGTTGCGCGGCGTCAAGGGCGTCAGCGCGGTCGACGGCATGGTCTGGGCCAACGAGTTCATCATCGCCCACGAGATGGGCCACGCGCTGGTCCACGAGCTCGACATCCCGGTGACCGGACGCGAGGAGGACGCCGTCGACGGGTTCGCCGCCTACCTGCTGGCCAGCAACCCCAAGTTCGGCCCGCTGACCGCCCTCAGCGCCGCGCTGTTCTTCGACGCCTACCGCCAGCTGCGGGGCCAGCTCAAGGACGAGGATTTCGCCGATGAGCACTCGATTCTCGAGCAGCGCATCTACCAGTTCACCTGCTGGGTGTACGGCAGCGATCCGAAGGAGTTCCGCTCGCTGGTCGGCCGCGACGGCCTGCCCCGCTCGCGCGCACGCCGCTGCCCGGCCGAGTGGGCCCAGCTCGAGCATTCCTGGGACACCCTGCTGGCGCCCCACGCGATCGCCCCCGTCGCGCCCGTGACGCCGCCGGTCACCCCGCCGGCCACCCCGACCCGGTAGCCCGGCTGGCCACGATGGCGGCAGCGCTCGGCCCCAAAGTCGCGCGATAGCGCGCTACTTTGCCGGGGGAATGAATGCTCCCCAGCGTGAGCAGGCGGCGCTCGGCCGCGAGTGGCGGCAGCTGTCGCGAGCGGCGACGTTCGTGGCGGTGCTCACCGCGCCTGCCTTCTTCGTCGTGCTGTACGTCGGCTACGACTGGGCCATCGGCTGGGCGGCGCTGGCCACCTTCGGCGCGGTGGTGGCGTTCCGGGGCCTGGTCGATGTCGTCGCGCACAAGCTGATCCCGCGCCCGAGCCTGTACGGCGCCGATCGCGAAGCGCTGCTGGACGACGCGCTGGTCCGCCGGCGCACGTGGTTCTGGCGGGGCAAGTACCGCTTGGCCTTCTGGATCGCCGTGATCCTGATCGGGCTGATGCTGATCCTGGGCGAGTCGCTGGGCGACGCGCTGAGCGACGTCGGGAGCGCGATCGTCTCGATCGCTCCGACGCTGCTGATCCTCCCCCTGTTCTTCCTGTTCAACTTCCTGATCCTGATGGGGCCGCTGATGGCGTTCGGCCTCATGCAGATGAAGGGCTTCGAGCCCGGCGACGCCGATTGGGGCGTGCGCCTGGAGGACGTGCGCGGCCAGACGGAGCCCAAGGAGGACGTGACGCGCGTCATCCAGCTGTGGCAGTCCGGTGAGGAGTTCCGCAAGGCGGGCGGCAAGCCCGAGCGCGGGCTGTTGTTCATCGGGGCACCGGGCACCGGCAAGACGATGCTCTCCAAGGCGATCGCCACGTCGTTCAACTCGCCGATCGTGACGATGCCCGGCTCCGGCTTCGCCCAGACGTTCATCGGGATGGACGTCGTGATCGTGATGGCCATGATCCGCAAGGCCCGCCGGCTGGCCCGCAAGTGGGGCGGCCAGTGCATCATCTTCATCGACGAGATCGACGCGGTCGGCCTGCGTCGCGCGGCGCTCGGGGGCGGCGGCACCGCGGGCGGGTTCCAGCCGGTTCCCGCGTTCGAGGACCTCAGCTTCCACGGCCCGTGGGGCGCGCAGACGGCCAGCGGGGACCTGATCCTCGAGAACCGCGCGTGGCGCGAGAAGCTGTTCGCCTCGCGGGCCGAGCAAGCCCCGCCCACGCTCCCGCCCACCCTGGCCCGCGTCTACGGCGGCATCCAGAACGTGATGATGCCCGGCGGCATGATGGGCGGCGGCGGCGGGGCGCTCAACCAGCTCCTGGTGCAGATGGACGGCGTCGACTCGCCGCGCATGATGCGCAAGTTCTGGACCAACCGCTTCAACACGCTGCTCGACGCGTCCTACGTCGTCCCGCGCAAGATCGGCTCGCGGTCGCTGCGTCTCAAGCCGCCTCCGGCCCGCAGTGAGGAGATCTACTTCATCGGCGCGACCAACGTGCCGATCGAGCAGCTCGACCCCGCGCTGGTGCGTCCCGGCCGCATGGGCCGCCACATCTGGTTCCGCACGCCGACGAAGGACGACCGCGCCGACGTCTTCGACCTGTACCTCAAGAAGGTCTCGCACGTCGCCGATCTCGATCGTCCCAAGCGCCGCGACGAGCTCGCTCGCATCACCAACGGCTACTCCCCAGCGATGATCGAGCAGGTCTGCTCGATGGCGCTGACCTACGCCCACAGCGACGCGCGCAACGAGTTCGACTGGAACGACATCGTCGAGGCGATGACCACGATCGAGTCGGGGACCGCGGTGGGCGTCGACTACGTCGCCGAGGAGACGCGGGCCGTCGCCATCCACGAGGCCGGCCACGCGGTCGCCTCGCACGTCTACATGGACGACGTCCTCTCCACGCGCCTGTCGATTCGCAAGCGCGGCGGCTCACTCGGCCACCACCAGGCGATCGAGAAGGAGGAGCGCTTCTCCAGCTGGCGCCACGAGGAGGCCGGCAAGCTCGTGTGGACCCTGGGCGCGATGGCCGCCGAGCACGTCTTCTACGGGGAGAACTCCACCGGCGTCGGTGGCGACGTGCAGTCGGCCACATGGCGCGCGTCGTGGATGGTCGGGATGTGCGGCATGGGTCCCGAGCCCGTCGACATCGCCGACGAGGAGGAGCGCAAGCGCATCGAGGAGCGCTACGAGCGGATCGGCCTGCAGATCATCAACCGCGCGTCGGGCATGCGCGAGTCCGGCGACCCGCTGCCCGCGATCCTCGGCGACCCGTTCAAGCGCCGCGCCGCGGCGCAGATCCTCGGGCAGGCCTACATCACCGCCATCTGCCTGATCCGCCACAACCGCGAGTCGGTGCTGCAGGTGGCCGAGCGCCTGATCGAGCGCAAGGAGCTGCACGGCGACGAGGTCGTCGAGCTGCTCGACTCGGTCACGCTCGAAGCGCCCGTCATCGACATCCGCGACGAGAGCATCTGGCCCCGCCTGTGACCCACGAAGGCGACAACCGCCCCTACGACCCGGCCGGAACCCGGCCGAAGGTCGACCCCGAGTCGCTGCGCTCGCTCGAGCCGCCGCCGGACCTGCCCTGGGCCGAGCGCGAGGCGCGGGCCGAGGACCAGCTCGAGGACGCGATCGAGCGCCTCGAGGAGCTGCACGACGACGAGGACAAGAACGGCATCCCGGACGCGTCCGAGCACATGGGCCGGTTCCAGTTCGTGCTCGGCGGGCTGATCGCGGTCGGGCTGCTGGCCGTCGCGGTGATCGTGCTGGTCATCGCGGTCGGGCCCTCCGACCAGGCCAGCGACGACTGGTCGGCCTGGCGCCCGAGCGGGGACGATCCGCTGCAGCAGATCGCCGACCACGTCGGTGCGGACTACCGCCTGGAGAACGGCGATCAGATCGTGTCCGTGACCGGCGGTCCGCTCAAGGTCGGCACGGACGTGCAGGTGACACCGCAGCTGGTCCTCCAGGACCCGCGGACCCAGCAGCTGGAGGAGCAGGAGGGCAAGACCGCGCTGTTCACGCTGTGCGGCAGCGCAGCGGACTGTGCGATCGCCGGCAAGGCCTCCAACGCGCGCGGTCTGTACGTGCGCCGCGAAGCCCTCGAGCTCGCGCTCTACGCGCTGCAGTACACCGACGTCGACCAGGTCGTCGTGACGCTCCCGCCCGATCCCGCCCTCCCGCTCGACCGGGCGATCTATCTCCGCCGCGACGACCTGCAGCGGGAGCTCGATCGCCCGCTGAGCGCGACGCTGCCGTCCCCGACACCGGTGCTGGGCGCCGTCGATCGCTCGCCAGCGGTCACCCTCCTGGGCGGGCTGCCGGCCTACGCCTTCCACGTCGAGCAGGGCAGCGACCTGCGCGTGATCGCCATGCTCGGCGATCTGCAGACCGCGGCGGCCACGGCGCTGGCCAACGCCGCGACGGCGACCGGCACCACGACCACGACCACGCCGCAGACCACCACGACCACGCCCCAGACGACGAACAAGAAGGGCAAGTCCGGCGGCCACGGCGGATGAGCCCGGCCGCCCGCGCCGCGCTCGTCGCGGCCAAGGCGCACCTGGACCCCCAGCAGCTGTACCCGCGCCCCGTCTCGCTGCGCGGCGTGCGCATCCACACGGTGCCCTGGCTGTTTCGCCTGCCGTTCATGCGCCGCTTCGACGGCTACGCGACCTACCAGACGATCCTGCTGCGCCGGCCGTTGAGCGAGGTCAGCGCCGCGCTGGTCACCCACGAGCTGTGCCACGTCTGGCAGATGCAGCACCACCCCGTCCGCATGCCGCTGTCCTACCTGCGCGGCTACGACGACAACCGCTACGAGCTGGAGGCGCGCCGGGCCGCGTCGGGCGCGTAGCCGGGGCAGGCGGCCACCGGGATGCGCGGGTACTTCGGGAAGGCCGGGTCCTCGCGCGCCTTCAGGCACATCGAGAAGGTCGAGCCGCGGGTGTTGCCGATCAGCTTCTGATGGGTGCAGGAATCGCACAGGCCGGCGGTCGGGCGGGGCACGCGCCGAAGAATAGTTGAACCCATCAACTACAATGGATCCGTGCGCATCTTCCTGCGCCTACTCGGGTTCCTTCGTCCCTATCGCCGCGGCGTCCTCTGGTCGCTGTTGCTGTCGGCTGCCGCAACGGTGGCCACGGTCCTGATCCCGGCGCTCAGCGGCCGGGCGGTCAACGCGATCGAGGACAACGACCGACACGGGCTCGTCGTCGCCGCGATCCTGATCGGCGCGGCCGGCATCGTGCGCCTGGCCCTGACCGTCGCGCGCCGGCTCATCTCCGGCCGCGTGTCGCTGGGCGTCGAGCTCGATCTGCGCGACGCCGTGTACGGCCACCTGCAGTCGCTCGAGCTCGCGTTCTTCGATCGCCAGCAGACCGGCCAGCTGATGTCCCGGGCCACCGTCGACCTGCAGTCGGTGCGCTTCTTCCTGGGCTACGGCCTGGTCTTCCTGCTGCAGGCGCTGCTGACCATCGGCATGGCGGCGATCGCCATGTTCATCCTCGAGCCCGGCCTGGCCGCGGTCGCGCTGATCCCGGTGCCGATCGTCGTGGCCATCGCCTACCGCTTCGGCCTACGCGCCCGACCCGCCGCCCAGGAGGTCCAGCAGCGCATCGCCGAGCTCACCGCGGAGGCCGAGGAGAACATCTCCGGCGTGCGCGTGGTCAAGGCCTTCTCGCGCGAGGGCCGCCAGTTGGAGCGCTTCCAGAACGCGACCGAGCGCGTCTTCCGCCAGGCGATGACCTCGACGCGCATCCAGGCCTTCTACAGCCCGTTCATCGGCTTCCTCCCCCAGCTCGGCCTCGCGGCGATCCTGTTCTTCGGCGGCCGCCAGGTGATCAACGGATCGATGTCGCTGGGCGACTTCACCGCTTTCTACACCTGGCTGTTGATGCTGCTGGGCCCGATGCGGATGCTCGGCCTGGCGCTCGGCATGGCCCAGCGCGCAACGGCCTCCGGCGCGCGCCTGTTCCAGGTGCTCGACCGCGTGCCGACGATCGCGTCGCCCGCCGATCCCGCCCCGCTGCCCGCCGGCCACGGCCACGTCGAGCTGCGCGGCGTGACCGTCCAGTACGAGGGGGCGGCCGGGCCGTCGCTGCGCGACGTCGACCTCGACGTGGCCGCCGGCACGACCGTCGCGCTCGTCGGCGCCACCGGCTCGGGCAAGACGACGCTCGTGCAGCTGATCGGCCGCCTGTACGACCCGGTGGCCGGCGCGGTGCTGCTCGACGGCGCCGACGTGCGCACGCTCGCGCTGCCCGAGCTGCGCTCGACCGTGGCCACCGTCGACGACGCGCCGTTCCTGTTCTCCGCGACGATCGCCGAGAACATCGCCTACGCGCGGCCCGGGGCGACCCGCGCCGAGGTCGAGGAGGCCGCCCGCCGGGCCCAGGCCGCCGAGTTCATCGAGCGGCTGCCCGACGGCTACGAGACCGTCGTGGGCGAGCGTGGTCTGACGCTCAGCGGCGGGCAGCGCCAGCGGATGGCCATCGCCCGCGCCCTGGTCGCCGACCCGCGCGTGCTGATCCTCGACGACGCCACCTCGTCGGTCGACGCCTCGACCGAGTCGCTGATCAAGACCGCGCTGGCCGAGGCGATGAAGGGCCGCACGACCTTCGTGATCGCCCATCGGCTGTCGACGATCGCGCTGGCCGACGAGATCGTGGTGCTCGAGCACGGCGAGATCGTCGCCCGCGGCACCCACGAGGAGCTGCTCGAGGTCGAGGGCCTGTACCGCGAGATCGTCGAGAAGGGGCTGCCCGACCAGGTCTTCCTGACCCGCAAGGCGCCCGAGCGCGAGGCGGCCGGACTGTGAGCCGCCTGGAGGACATCCGTCGCCGCCTGCGCGGCACGAGCGGCCGGGGGCGCAAGATCGCCGGCGTCGGCGTGCTGCTGCGCCCGTACCGCTGGCGCGTGATCGCCGCGGCCGTGGCGCTGGTCCTGGGCACGGCCGCCTCGCTGGCGCCCGCGCCCCTGGCCTCGCGCGCGATCGACGACGGCATCGTGCCCGGGAACCTGTCGTCGCTGAACGTGACCGTCGCGCTGTTCGTGATCAGCGCGCTGATCTACTGGGGCGCCAGCTTCGCGCAGACCTACCTGGTCAACTGGGTCGGCCAGCGCGCGCTGCAGGACCTGCGCGAGCAGATCTTCCGCCACCTGCAGTCCCATCCGATCGGCTTCTACGAGCGCAACCGCGCGGGCTGGCTGCTGTCGCGCATGACCAACGACGTCGAGGCGCTCGACTCGCTGGTCACCGACACGATGATCACGCTCGTCCAGGCCTCGCTGACGCTGCTGGGCACGATCGCCATCCTGCTCTACCTCGACGTCGAGCTCGCGCTGTTGACGTTCGCGATCTTCCCGCTGATGGCGCTGGCCTCGCTGATCTTCCGCGTGGCCTCGGCCGACGCCTACAAGCGCACGCGCGAGACGATCGGCTCGATCACCGCCTACCTGCAGGAGACGCTGTCGGGCATCCGCGTCGTGCGCACGTTCGGCCAGGAGCCGATGCACCTGCGCCGCTTCTCGCAGCTCAACGAGCGCAACCGCGACGCGAACATGACGACGGTCAACCTCAACGCGGCCTACTTCCCGTCGGTCGAGCTGCTGAGCGCGCTGGCCACCGTCGGGATCCTGCTCTACGGCGGCTTCCAGGTCCTCAACGGCCACGTCGAGATCGGCGTCCTCGTCGGCTTCATCGCCGCGCTGAACGGCTTCTTCGACCCGATCAACCAGCTCTCGCAGGTCTACACGACGTACCAGTCGGGCATGGCCGCGCTGGACAAGATCTTCGAGCTGCTGGACACCGAGCCCGAGCTGGTCGACGCGCCGGGCGCGCGCGACCTGCCGCCGATCCGCGGCGAGATCCGCTTCGACCACGTCACCTTCACGTATCGCACCGAGGACGACGAGCACATCAACGCGCTGACCGACGTGGATCTGGTGGTCCCCCCCGGCCAGACGCTGGCGCTGGTCGGGGCGACCGGCGCGGGCAAGTCGACGTTCGCCAAGCTCGTGGCCCGGTTCTACGACCCGACCGAGGGCCGCGTGCTGGTGGACGGCCACGACCTGCGCGACGTGCGCCAGGCCTCGCTGCGCGAGCAGATGGGCATCGTGCCCCAGGAGGGCTTCCTGTTCAGCGGCACGGTGCGCGAGAACATCGGCTTCGGCCGCCCCGACGCCACCGACGAGGAGATCTGGTCGGCCTGCGACACCGTGGGCGCCGCCGACTTCATCCGCGCCTATCCGGACGGACTGGACACGCAGGTCGGCGAGCGCGGCGTCCAGCTGTCGGCCGGCCAGCGCCAGCTCGTCGCGTTCGCCCGCGCGCTCGTGGCCGATCCGCGCATCCTCGTGCTCGACGAGGCGACCTCCAACGTCGACCTGCACACCGAGACGAAGATCGAGACCGGCCTGCGCCGCCTGCTGGCCGGCCGCACGGCGATCGTCATCGCCCACCGGCTGTCGACGATCCAACAGGCGGGCCGCATCGTCGTGATGGAGCACGGCCGGATCGTCGAGCAGGGCACCCACGAGGAGCTGCTCGACCTCCAGGGCCGCTACTGGGAGCTCTACCGCGACTGGGCCGAGCAGGCCGCAGCCTAGGCACGGCCGTTGTCCGCTTCGACCCGCTATCCGGGTCTCCGAGGACAACGGACCGGCCGGGCGAGCGCCAACGCGCCAGTTCCTCCGGCCGTTGTCAGCTCACCGTCGCTATGCGACGGTAGGACGACAACGGACCCCGTGTGGCGACCACGACTCAAGCCGCAGCAGCGACGTCCGACGACCCGGTTTGTGACGGCGGGTTGCTACCCTCGTCACCTGCTGTGCGGGGTCGTCTAACGGCAAGACGCCTGCCTCTGGAGCAGGTTATCGGGGTTCGAATCCCTGCCCCGCAGCTCTCGACACGGCCCGCCTCGGCGGGCCGTTCGCGTTCCCCAGAGCCGGATATGGTGCGGTCGAGTGCTGCTGACCATCACCACGACGCACCAGCCCGCCACGGACCTGGGCTACCTCCTCCACAAGCACCCCGACCGACTGCAGACGTTCTCGCTGCCCTTCGGCGAGGCGCACGTCTTCTACCCGGAGTCGACGGCCGAGCGCTGCAGCGCGGCACTGCTGCTGGAGATCGACCCGGTCGGGCTCATCCGCCGCAGCCGGGGCAGCGCGGGCTTCGCGTTGTCGGAGTACGTCAACGATCGCCCGTACGTCGCGTCGTCGTTCCTGTCGGTCGCGCTGGTCAGCGTGTTCAAGAGCGCGATGGCCGGGAGCTGCCGCGACCGGCCGGAGCTGGCCGCCACGCCGATCGCGCTGGAGGCGACGCTGCCCGCCGTGCCCGCCCGCGGTGGCGAGTCGCTCGTGCGCCGGCTGTTCGAGCCGCTCGGCTACGCCGTCGACTGCTCGGCGCTGGAGCTCGACCCGGCGTTCCCCGACTGGGGCGGCGGGCGGCTGGTCGCGCTGCGACTCTCGGGCGTCGTGCGGCTGGCCGACCTGCTCAACCACCTCTACGTCCTGTTGCCGGTGCTCGACGACGACAAGCACTACTGGGTCGGCGACGACGAGGTCGAGAAGCTCCTGCGGCGGGGCAGCGACTGGCTGCCAACGCACCCTGAACGCGACGTGATCGTGCGGCGCTACGTCAAGCACCAACGGCGGCTGATCCACCCCGCGCTGGAGCAGCTCGACGAGGCGCTACCCGCGGACGTCGAGGCCGAGGCCGGCGGCGAGACCGCCCGCGAGGAGACGCTGGAGGAGCGCGTCTCGCTGCGCGATCAGCGGCTGGGCTCGGTCGAGGCGATCGTGCGCGGCTCGGGCGCGCGGCGCGTGCTCGATCTCGGCTGTGGGTCGGGCGCGCTGCTGGAGCGCCTCGTGCAGGGCGGCTACGACGAGGTCGTCGGCGTGGACGTCTCGGTGCGCGCGCTGCAGCACGCCGCCCGCCGGCTGAAGCTCGACCTGCTGCCCGACGCCCAGCGCGAGCGCATCCGCCTGCTGCAGAGCGGCCTGACCTACCGCGACCGGCGGCTGGAGGGCTTCGACGCGGCCGTGCTGGTCGAGGTCGTCGAGCACCTCGATCCCCCGCGGCTGGCCGCCGCCGAGCGCAACGTGTTCGCCGGCGCCCGACCGAAGCTGGTCGTCGTCACCACGCCCAACCGCGACTACAACGTGCGCTGGGCGACGCTGCCCGCGGGCGAGATGCGCCACCCCGACCACCGCTTCGAATGGTCGCGGGCGGAGTTCGCCGCCTGGAGCGACGCGGTCGCCGCCGGCCACGGCTACGAGGTCCGCCGCCTACCGATCGGCCCCGAGGATCCCGAGGTCGGCGCGCCGACCCAGATGGCGGTGTTCGAGCGATGAGGATCGATCTCCCGGATCCGAGCCTCGTCGTGCTCGTGGGCGCGAGCGGCTCAGGCAAGAGCTCGTTCGCGCGCCGTCACTTCCGTGCGACGGAGGTGCTGTCCTCCGACTTCTGCCGCGGGCTGGTCGCCGACGACGAGAACGACCAGTCGGCCAGCGCGGACGCGTTCGCCGTCTTGCAGTTCATCGCCGGGCGGCGCCTGACCGCCGGCCGGCTGACCGTCGTCGACGCCACCAGCGTGCAACGCGAGTCGCGCAAGCCGCTGATCGAGCTTGCCCGCGAGCACGATCTGTTCCCGGTGGCGATCGTGCTCGACGTGCCCGAGGAGGTCTGCCTGGAGCGCAACCGGGAGCGGCCCGACCGCGACTTCGGCGCGCACGTGGTGCGCCAGCAACGCTCGCAGTTGACCCGCTCGCTGAAGGGCCTGCAGCGCGAGGGCTTCCGGCGCGTGTGGGTGCTGCGCTCTCCCGAGGAGGTCGACGCGGTCGAGGTCGTGCGCGCGCCGCTGTGGACCGACCGCCGCGCGGAGACCGGACCCTTCGACGTGATCGGCGACGTGCACGGCTGCCACGCCGAGCTCGTCGAGCTGCTCGGACGGCTCGGCTACGTCGTCGACGCGGACGGCCAGGTGACACCACCGCCGGGCCGGCGCGCGGTGTTCGTCGGCGACTACGTCGATCGCGGGCCGGCCACGCCCGCGGTGCTGCGCCTGGTGATGGGCATGGCTGCGGCGGGTACGGCCATCTGCCTGCCGGGCAACCACGACGTCAAGCTCGTGCGCCAGCTCAGCGGCCGCAACGTCCAGCTCACGCACGGCCTGGCCGAGACGGTCGCGCAACTCGAGAACGAGCCGCAGGCGTTCAAGGACGCCGCGCGCGAGTTCCTGCAGGGCCTGGTCAGCCACGTCGTGCTCGACGAGGGCCGGTTGGTCGTCGCCCACGCCGGTCTCAAGCAGGCCTACCAGGGCCGCTCGTCCGGCCGGGTGCGCGAGTTCGCGCTGTACGGCGAGACGACCGGCGAGACCGACGAGTTCGGGCTGCCCGTCCGCCGGCCCTGGGCCGAGGACTACCGCGGCTCGGCCACCGTCGTCTACGGCCACACGCCGGTCCCCGAGCCCGACTGGCTGAACAACACCGTCAACATCGACACCGGTTGCGTCTTCGGCGGGAAGCTGACCGCGCTGCGCTGGCCGGAGCGCGAGCTCATGTCGGTGCCGGCCCACCAGACCTACTACGCGCCGGCCCGGCCGTTCCTCGATACCGCCGCGGCGGCGCCCGCGGCCCGCGAGGCCTTCGTCCTCGACGTCGACGATGTGGCCGGCAAGCGCATCGTCCAGACGCGCCTGATGCGCGCGGTGACCATCCGCGAGGAGAACGCGGCCGCGGCCCTGGAGGTGATGAGCCGGTTCGCGATCGACCCGCGCTGGCTGATCCACCTGCCGCCGACGATGGCTCCGACCGCGACGTCCGCCCGGGCCGACGTGCTCGAGCACCCCGCCGAGGCGTTCGCCGAGTACCGCTCCCTCGGGGTGCCGACGGTGGTCTGCGAGGAGAAGCACATGGGCTCGCGGGCGATCGCGGTGGTGTGCCGCTCGGCCGACGTGGCCCGCGAGCGCTTCGGCGTCGACACGGGCGAGACGGGCGCGCTCTACACGCGGACCGGCCGGGCCTTCCTCGACGACCGCGCCGACACCGAGGCGGCACTGGAGCGCATCCGCGCCGCGGCCGACGCGTCGGGACTGTGGGAGGAGCTGGCCAGCGACTGGGTGCTGCTGGACTGCGAGCTGCTGCCCTGGTCGGCCAAGGCGCTGACGCTCATCCAGCGCCAGTACGCGGCGGTGGGCGCCGCCGCCCGCGCCGGGCTGGACGCGGCGATCGGCGCACTCGAGCAGGCCGCCGCGCGCGATCTGCCGGTGGCGGCCGTCCTCGAGCACGAGCACGAGCGCCGCGCGCACGTCGAGCGCTACACCGAGGCCTACCGCCGCTACGTCTGGCCCGTCACCGGGGTGGCCGACCTGCGCCTGGCCCCGTTCCACGTGCTGGCCGCCGAGAGCGGCACGTTCGTCGACCGCGACCACGCCTGGCACCTGGAGCGCTGCGACGCCCTGGTCACCGCCGACCCCGACTGGTTCCGGCGCACCGACCGCCGCGTCGTCGACGTGACGCAGACGGCCAGCGAGCAGGAGGCCACCGACTGGTGGCAGGCGCTGACTGCCGCCGGCGGCGAGGGCATGGTCGTCAAGCCGATGGGCTTCGTGGCCCGCGGCCCACGCGGCCTCGTCCAACCCGGCGTCAAGGTCCGCGGCCGCGAGTACCTGCGCCTGATCTACGGCCCCGAGTACGCCGAGCCGGCCCAGATGGACCGGCTGCGCCAGCGCGGTCTGGGCCGCAAGCGCTCGCTGGCCGCCCGCGAGTTCGGCCTCGGCGTCGAGGGCCTGGAGCGCTTCGTCCGCCGCGAGCCGCTGTACCGCGTCCACGAGTGCGTCTTCGGAGTGCTCGCGCTGGAGAGCGAGCCGGTCGACCCACGTCTCTAGTCGTACCAGTCCCAGGCCTTGTCGCCGACCAGCAACTTGACCTGGACGCTGTGGTTGGACACGCCGCCGTAGCCGTGCGGGCCTTCAAGGGAGAACCGACCGCCGGGCGACGCCGGGTGCCCGAGGTCGAGCATCAGACCGGCGATCGTGATGCTCGGGAGCGCCTCGCCGAAGCCTGCAGCGTGATCATCGCTCTCCGGATCTGGGCGACCGGTCCAGTGGACGTTCCACGTCACCGTGGGCCGTTCCTCCGGCCGGGCGTCGCGCAGGGCGAACCGCGTGCGCTCCGGGCGAGGCCAGTACTCGTAAGAACGCGCGGCGAGCCGCACGATGTTGCGGGGTGGAAGCCCCTCGATGTGCAGGCGGGTGAGCGGGCGGTTCCCCTCGTCGCCACGCGGCGGTCCGGTGAGATGCAGATCGACGTCGCGCTCATGGAGCAGAGCAGCGAGGATCACGACGGCGAGGTCGCGGAACGCCTGGCGCGAGCCCGTGATCGCGACCTCGTCGTAGTAGACCCCGGGGTAGCCCGCGAGCGCGTGCGTGCCGCCGACGGTGATAGTCGTGGTCGAGAGCTCAGTGGGCGGCTCGGGCACTGACTCCGCTGTGAAGAGGAACTCCTCTTCGACATCCAGCGGTAGCTGCGCGACGACCGGCGCAGCGAACTCCGCCAGGTCGACCACGGCTACGCCGCGGTGAAGTACGGCGTGATCTGCTCTTCGAGGCCGGGATCGAGCACGACGAGGACCTCGTCTCCGCCCTCGATGACCGTGTCGGCCTTGGGGACGAAGCCGTCGCCGCCGCGCAGGACGGAGATGATCAGGCAGCCCTCGGGGAGGTTGACGTCGACGACGCGCTTGCCGGCGGCGGGTGAGTCGAGGCCGACCTCGAGCTCGATGATCTCGAGCTTCTCCTCCTCCAGGGCGAGCAGGTGGACGAGGCCGTAGCGCGGGACCTCGTGCTCGATCAGGCGGAGGATCAGGTCTGTGGCGCTGACCGCGGGCTGGATGCCCAGGAGCTTGAAGTGCTGGAGGTTGCGGGGGTTGTTGACGCGGGCGATGATGCGGTCGACCAGGTACTTCTCCTTGGCCACCTGGCAGACGAGCATGTTGTCCTCGTCGTCGCCGGTGACCGCGATCACCAGGTCGGCGCGCTGGATGCCCGCGCGCTCCAGGACCCACAGCTCGGTGGCGTCCCCGTACTGGACGGCGTGCTCGAGCTCCTGCTCGATGACCAGGTAGCGGCGGCGGTCGCTCTCCAGGAGCGTGACCTCCTCGCCCTTGTCCATCAGCTCGCGGGCCAGGTTCCAGCCGACCTTCCCGCCTCCGACCACGATGATGTACATCAGTCGATCTCCAGGGCCTTCTCGAACATGGCGATCGCGTGGGCGGTGGGCGAGATCGTCTCCAGGCCCTGCTCGGCGTACCAGGCGGCGCGGTAGGGATCCATCACGCGGACGATCACGCGCGGGACCTTGAAGCGCTTGGCGGCCAGCTGCGCCACGACGAGGTTGGTGTTGTCGCCGTCGGTCGCGGCGATGAACGCGTCGGACATCTCGATGCCCGCCTCCATCAGCGCGTCGATCTCCAGGGCGGTCCCGACGGTGAAGCGGCCGCCGCGGTCCTCCCAGGTCCCGTCGATGCCGACGTCGAGGCGCTCGTGCGAGAGCGGATCCTCGTCCAGCACCGACACCTCATGGCCAGCGGCGAGGGCCGTCTTGGCCACCGACGAGCCCACTCGACCTGCTCCGACAATCAACACGAACACGAGGCGGCAAGGTACCGCAAAGGGCCTACGAGGTCGTTCGTGCTCCGGGCGCGGGCATCTCGTCCGCGGGCGGCGCGGTCAGGATGACCGGACAGCTCGCCTTGGTGACCACGTACTTCGTGACATCCCCGAGGAAGTTGTCGTTCGGGCCCGCCCGGCCCCCCAGCAGCGCCCCACCGCGGATGCGGCTGGGCTCCTCGGCGGCCATGACGATCGCCTCCACCCCACGGCGGCGCGCCTCCTCGACGATCGCCTGCCCGGTGCGCCGCGCGCGCACCGTCGCCGTCGCCACGTTGACGCCCTCGTACTCCTCGCCGACGGCCTTCGCGCGGGCCAGCGCGGCCCGGGCGCGCTTGAGCTGCTCGTCGGGCAGGCGCGCGTCGATCGGCAGCGACATCGGCACCTGGAAGACCCACAGCGCCTCGATCGTGGCGCCCTCGCCCTCGGCCACCTCGTCGTCGGGGTCCTCGGCGGCCAGGCGACCGGCGGTCTGCACGATGTCGTCGTCCAGCGGCGTCCCGAAGATCGGCACGAGGATCGAGCCGTACTCGGCCTCCCCGTGCTGCGGGTCCCAGCGCAGCGCCGCCGCGGGCACGCTGACGCGCTTGAGGATCGGCTTGTCGGCCGACACGCGGTAGATCAGGTAGAGCGCGATGCCGGCGGCCATCCAGGCCAGGCCGACGAAGCGCGCCGCGTCGTGCAGCGCCAGCACCGACGCGAACAGGCCGGCCGAGACGACCGCGCCCAGCGCCGCCGGCAACGGCACCCGCCCGACGGTGAACGGCATCCGGTAGGGCCGGCGCCGATCGGGTTCGGTGAAGCGCAGGCGGACGACCGACAGGTGGGCGATCGTGAAGGCCAGCGTCGCGCCGAACGCGTAGATGCTGACCAGGAACTCGAGGTCCAGCGGGAAGATCAGCGCGATGGCCAGCAGGGCGGCGATCGCGATCACCACGTAGGGCGTCGAGCGCGTCGGATGCAGCCGCCCGACGATGCTGGGGATCTGCCGGTTGACGCCCAGCTGGTAGGCCAGCCGCGAGAGGCCGAGCATCGCCGCCTCGGCCGCGGCCACCAGCGTCACGGTGGCCACCACGGCGATCACGTAGCGCAGCGCGTCGGCCAGCCACCCCGGATCGATCTGCGCCACGACCGCCAGCATCGGGGCGTCCTCGTAGCGTCCCCGGCCCAGCGCGGTCTGACCGTCGACGACCGGGAGCGCGCTGACCGCGATCAGGGCGATGCCGACGTAGATGATCGTCACGGTGCCGCTGGCGCTGGCCACCAGGCGCCGCAACCCGGGCCCGCGGACGCCGACCTCGCCGGCCAGCCCGGAGGCGGACTCCAGGCTCGTGAAGGCCACCGTGGCCAGCGTCAGGGCGAAGACCAGATCGCTCCAGGTCGGCGCCGTGCCCAGGTCGATCTGCCCGGTCAGCAGGTCGGCGTCGAAGAACAGGATCAGGCCCAGGACGATCAGGCCGGCCTGGATCACGATGTCGGCCACCACGATGGCCAGCACGCCCTTGGCCCGCCGCGACGTGAAGCCGCGCACGTTGCGCACCGCGACCCAGGCGACGACGGCCACCGCGACGCCGATCTCGACGACGTTGTTCGTCCCCAGCGGCTCCCAGAAGGCCGACAGGTAGTTCGTCGCCGACAGCGCACAGACGGCGATCAGGATCGTGTAGTCGAGCAGCACCGCCCAGCCCGCGACGAAGCTGGTCAGCTCGTCGAAGGCGTAGCGGGCGAAGACGGTCGCGCCGCCGCGGTCCTGGTGCAGCGACGAGCCCTCGACGTAGGTCATCGCGGTGATCGCGAAGTACAGGCCGGCGGCCAGGAACACGACCGGCGTCAGGCCCAGCGCGTAGCTGGCGACGACGCCCAGCGAGAAGTAGATCGCCGACGCGATCGGCGTGTAGATGATCGCGAACAGCCGCGGCGAGCCCATCGAGCGGCGGAACCAGAAGTCGCTGCGGTCGCCGATCTTCCGCTCGTCGGCGCCGTCGCTCACGACGGCGACCTCCACACGATCCACAATCGCCCGGCGCCCGCGGCCACGAACAGCACGCCGAGGATGATCCCCAGCGCACCCGCGCCGCCGCCGGCGAACACCGTGCGCACGATCAGCGCGATGCCGACGACCAGCAGCGCGGTCGACAGCACGACGGTGCCCTGGCGATGGACGTCGCGGCCGCTCACGCCAGGCCCGCCGCCTTCAGCTCCGCGGTCTTGCCCGCCGAGCCCGGCGTCGCGGCGATGATCACGCGGCACGGTCGGTTGGCCAGCACGGTCTCCACGGTACGGCTGAACAGGGTGCCGCCGCGCGGCGACAGCGCCATGACGATCGCCCGAGCGCGCGTCTCCTTGGCCTCCTTGACGATCACGCGACCCGCCTGGCCGGCGCGCACCTTGACCCAGTGGCCGGACACGCGCCGCCCGCCCTGGATCTTCGCGCGCTCGATCAGCTCCTGCGCGGCGCGCTCCTGCTCGGGCAGCGCGGCGTCGATCGGCGAGGAGTTCGGCACGTTGATCGCCACCAGCACGTGGATGCCGCGGCGCCGGCGCGAGGCCAGCCGCGCCGCCGTCCCGATCGCCGCCGCGTTGAACACGGTCGAGTCGAAGGCGACGAGGATCGAGTCGTACTCGGCCTCGTGGTCGACCACCGGCTGGGGCACGGCGACCTTGCGCGTGGAGGTCAGGTCCAGGCCCTGGCGGCGCCGGTAGACGATGTAGACGAGGATGCCGACGCCCAGCCACGAGATGCCGAAGATCGTCACCGTGGGGTTGCGCAGGGCGAGCACGATCAACGCGACGAACGTGGCGCTGCCGCCGGCCACCGCGAACAGCGGCACGTCGTAGCCGGCCACGCGCAGGTTCCCCGGCCCGCGCCAGGGCAACGGCCCGATGTCCATGCCGCGCAGGCGGATCACCGAGGCGTGCGCGATCGTGAACGACAGCATCGCCCCGAAGGCGTAGATGTTGCCCAGGAAGTCGGCCTGGCCGGGGATCAGGACGATGCAGGCGATCGTGCCGAAGATCGCGATGCCGATCCATGGGGTCCCGTACTTGGGATGCAAGCGCCGCAGCCCATCGGGCAGCTGGCGGTGGATGCCCATCGAGTAGACCAGCCGCGAGACGCCGATGATCCCGGCGTTGGTGGCGATGAACAGGATCGTCGCCGCCAGGATGCCCACGTAGATCTCGGCGGGCTGCTGCAGGAACCCGAGGTTCAGCTGCTTGACCACGCCCAGGATCGGGTCGCCCGCGTACCCTCCGGCCTCCTCGGGCTCCCCCAGCAGCGTCGTGTAGGTGCCGTCGGCGTTCTGGGTGACCGGCAGCGCGCTCAGGGCGATCGCCGGCAGCACGGCGTAGATCGCCACGACCGCGATGACCACGCGCTTGATCGCCGCCGGGATCGTCTTGCGCTCGTCCTTGGCCTCCTCGGCCATGTTCGAGATCGTCTCGATCCCGGTGTAGGCGAGCATGCACAGCGGGATGGCCACGAGGAAGTTCCCCCACGTCGGCGCGACGCCGAGCGTGACGTTGTCGACCAGCGTCTCGGGCGACAGGATCAGGAAGATCCCGACCAGCACCAGCAGCAGCTGGGTGAGGAAGTCGGTGACGGCCAGGCCGATGTTGATGACCGCCGACTCCTGCGCGCCCCGGATGTTGATCAGGCACAGGACGACGATCACGCCCATGCCGAAGATGATGTCCCCGGGGCCGTGGCGCAGCGGGGCCCAGAACAGGCCGCCGATGTAGTGCGGGACGAAGAACGCCGAGGTGGCGATCGTCATCGTGTAGGTGAGCATCGAGCCCCAGGCCGCGAAGAACGACCAGAACTCGTTGAAGGCGTGGCGCGCGAACGAGCTCGAGCCGCCCGCCTCGGGGAACTTGGCCGTCGCCTCCGCGTAGGTCGACGCGGTCAGGAAGAAGATGAAGCCGCTGATGATGAACACCAGCGGCGTGAGGCCGAGCGCCAGCGACGCGACGAGGCCGAGGGCGTAGTAGATCGACGAGCCGACGTTGCCGTAGGCGGTCGAGAAGAGCGCGTTGACGCCGAGAACGCGCTGGAGACCGTGGAGCCGCCGTTCGGCCATCAGAGGTCCCGGATCCTAGAAGACAAAGGGGCCCGCACCGGCGCGCGGTGCGGGCCCCTTCACAACTGCGGTGTTAACCGTGGATCTTCTCGGTCACGTAGGCGGACACGTCGGCGATCTGCTGCTTGTTCAGCTGACCGCTGAACGCCGGCATTCCGCCGCCACCGTCGGTCACCTGCTTGATGACCGCGGTCGTGTCGCCGGCATCCGGGATCCCCGACAGGTCGGGGCCGCCGTTGCCGCCCTTGCCGTCGGCGCCGTGGCAGGTCGAGCAGTTGTCGGCGAAGATCTGCTGACCCGCCGTCGCATCGCCCTTCACCGTCTTGTTGTCGCCCTCACCGGTGTCGGTGGTGGCGTCGACGGTGTTCTCCTCGGTCTGCTGGGACTCCTCGGAGTCGGCCTGCTCACCGGCGTGCGCGACCGCGCCCTGATCGGCGACCGGCGACTTGGCCGGGCCGACGGTGCCGTCCAGCGAGAAGAGCCACACGTTCTGGTTCTCGCGGGGCGTGCCGGCCAGCGAGTTGCCGCCGGCCAGGAAGGCCACGTACTGCTTGCCGTCCTGCTGGAACGTGGTGACCGTCGAGTTGGCGCCCGCCCCGGTCTGGAAGGACCACAGCCGCGAGCCGTTGCGCGCGTCGTAGGCCTCCAGCTCACCGGTGTTGCGCCCGACGAACACGAGGTTGCCCGCGGTCGTGACCGTGCCCGAGTAGCACGAGTCCGGCGTCGAGATCTGCCACACGATGTCGCCCGTCTGGGCATCGATCGCGGTGACGTTGCCGTCGCCGTTGAAGCCGGTCGACACGAGCAGCGAGCCGATGTAGATCTGACCGGCCTCGTGACCGGGCAGCTCGGACTGCGCCAGCGCGGCCGGGCTGTTCTGCGAGCACACGTAGAACATCTGCAGCTGCTGGTTGTAGGACGCGGGCGGCCAGTTGTCACCGCCGGTCGGTCCGGGCAGAACGGCCACCGGATCCTTGCCGAACGGGTCGAAGATCTTGCCGCGCTTGATGTCGACGTCCTTGCCCTGGCCGATCTGCGCCTTGCCGGCGGCCAGGATCTTCGTGTAGTCGGCGTCCGTCAGCTCGTGCCGCGCGAACGGCGGGTTGCTCGGGTACGGCTGCGTCGCGGCGGTCTTCTGGTTGGGGTCCTGCGGGACCGGCTTCTCGACGATCGGGAAGATCGGCTTGCCCGTCTTGCGATCGAGCATGTACAGCCAGCCGGTCTTGGACGCCTCGGCGATGCCGTGGACGACCTTGCCCTTCACGACGGCGTCGTACAGCATCGTCGGCGACGGGCTGTCGTAGTCCCAGATGTCGTGGTGGACCTGCTGGAAGTGCCACTTGTAGTCGCCCGTGGTCGCGTCGAGCGCGACGATCGAGGACGAGAACAGGTTGTCGCCCTCACGCTGCTCGCCGTTGACGTCCGGGGCGGCGTTGCCGGTCGAGAAGTACAGCATGTTCAGCTCGGGGTCCACCGACGGCGTCTGCCAGATCGGCGCGCCGCCCGTCTTCCACGAGTCCTTGTCGGCCGGCCACGTGTCGTTCGGGCCCTGACGCGGGTCGTCCTTGGTCGGGTCCGGGACGGTGTAGAAGCGCCACAGCTCCTTGCCGGTCTTGGCGTCCAGCGCGTACAGGCGGCCGCGGATGCCGAACTCGCCGCCGGAGGTGCCGACGTAGATCTTGTTCTCGTAGTACAGCGGGGCGTGCGTGAAGGTGAAGCCGTCCTGCCACTTGACGGGCTGGACGTCCCAGTCCTTGCGGCCGGTGGCCATGTCGAGGGCCACGACGTGCCCGTCGAGCTGAGCCACGTAGACCTTGCCGTCGCCGATCGCCACGCCGCGGTTGTCCCAACCACAGCAGACGGTCGTGATGCCCTGGTCCAGCTGCGGGTCGTACTTCCACTTGATGTCGCCCGAGGCGACGTCCATCGCGTAGACCTCGTCCGCACCCGTCGGCACGTACATGACGCCGTTGTAGACGATCGGCTGGCCCTCTTGCGAGTACTTGGCCGTCGTGGCGACGCTGTCGAGCTTCTTCATCCAGACGCCCTTGAGCTGCGAGACGTTGGACGTGTTGATCTGGGTCAGCGGCGAGTAGCGGTTGTTGTTCAGCGATCCGCCGTTGGTGATCCAGTTCGTCGTCGGGAGCGCGCTGAGCGTCTCCTTCGTGAACGCCGGAGCCGAGGGGGACTTGGACCGATCGGGCTGCGACTGAGGTGTGAGCACCTCCGACTGGCCGAGGGTCACGGTCTTGGTCTGCTCGGTGGCGTTGCCGACCAGGATGCCCACGATCAGGGCGATCACCGCGCCGGTGACGACGGCGCCGATGAGCGTTGCCCATGACCCGAAGTTGCTGCCTCGATCCTTCATTGACCCTCAACCTTCATGGTGGCCCGACAGTTGCATACGTGAGCTTTAAGAGTACTCGGTAGACCGACAGTCTTGTCAACTGCCGGTGATGGGTGGCCGGCCTGGTAGAAACGCGTACGACCGATGTCGACGTCCATGCCCAGAACCTCGATCCGTGAAGCACAGAAGGAGCTGACGCGGACACGGCTGGTCGACGCCGCCGCCGAGCTGTTCGCGCAGCGCGGGTACGCGGCCACCACGATCGAGGACATCGCCACGACGGCCGGCGCCACGCGGGCCACCTTCTACCTGCACTTCTCCTCCAAGAGCGACGTGGTCCACGCGCTGTACGCCGCGCTGGTGTCCTACGACGCCGACTACGCGCACCTGATCGCCGTCTGCCGCGATCCCACCGAGCCCGCGCTGCGCGCCTGGCTGGACGTGTTCGTGGCCGAGCTCGACCGTCCCGCCCACTACTGGGTCGCGCTGCGCGAGGCCGCCGGCGGCGACGCCGAGGCGCGCGCCGCCTCCGAGCAGGACTTCTCCCGCTCGGCCGACAAGCTGGCCACCGGTCTGGCCGCGGTGCGCGGCTGGGACGCCGCGCAGGCCCACCTGGTCGCCGTCGTGCTCAAACGTCAGCTCGACGTCTGCCAGGACGACTGGATCCGCGCCCGCTGGGACCACGAGCGAGAACATCTGCTCGATGTCCTCGCTCGCATGTGGGCCGCAGCGCTTCGCTAGGGGTCGACGGCCGTGCAGGGCGCGCCCGCGCACGGATCGATGACCTTCCCGCCGAGCGTCAGGAACGCCGACTTCTGCTCGCGCGCGGCGACCTGGTTGCGCGGCGTCTCGTGCGGATCGGTGCCGGCCGACGGCGGCGTCTCCGTCGTCGGTGGCGTCGGGGTCCCGCTGTCGAAGTAGAACAGCGCCGAGCCGTCGTACGGGTAGGCGCCGATCCGCGGGATGCCCCACAGCAGCTCGCGGTCCGGGGAGCGCCCGGGGGCCAGCGGCGTCGCGTTGGTCGCGGCGCCGATCGTGCGCGCCTCGGTCTCGGCCGAGACGTTGGCCACCTGGTGGTCCCCGAAGGCGACCTGCAGCAGCACGTGGTGGCGCGGCGTGTCGGGCAGCGGGTCGGTCGTCATGTGCAGCGCGTAGCCGTCGGACTCGCCGCGATCCCACAGCACCTGAAGCAGGCCCAGCAGCAGCGGCCGCTCGAGCTCGTCGGGGTACGCCTTGTAGAGGATCTGCGCGTAGGTGTTGAAGTCGACCGAGCGGCGCAGCAGCGTGGAGAAGTTCATCCCCGCCACACCGAGCACGGCCCGGTCGTAGTCGGGCGCCAGCGCGGCCAGCGCGCCGCCCATGATCGCGCCCTGGCTGTTGCCGTCGTAGTACAGCCGGCCGGGCGCGATGTCGAGCACCGAGCGCCCGTCGGCGCCCTGGAAGGCCGGGTTCGTCGACAGCCCGTCGGCGGCGATCATCGCCCGCCCCAGGTACAGCGCGTCGATCATGCCCTGCTGCATGCGGTCGGGCACGGTCGAGAACCGCGACAGGTCGCCGAGCAGGGTGGCCACGTGCGGGATGTCCTCGCTGGCCATGCCGATCCACGCCGTCGCGCAGAACACGAAGTCGTGCTCCTGGGACAGGTTGCGCAGCTGCAGCTGGTCGATCTCGGTCGGCTTGCCCAGCAGCCCGTGCCCGTAGATGCCCGGGCGCGCGGGCGTCTGGAACGCGACGCGCGGGATGTTGCAGACGAACGGCGCCTCGAACGTCGAGGTCGCGTCGAGCGTCGGGAAGGTGGCCGTCGCCGAGCGGTAGGCGAACCCGGCGCCCGGCGGGCAGCCCGGCTGGTCCAGGTAGCAGGGCACGCTGATCGTGCCCGCGACCTTGCGGGCGATCAACGGGTCCTGGTCGGCCGCGACGTCGGTGACGCTGGTGATCGTGAAGGCCGGCGAGCGGCCCTGCGGCTTGAGGTCGGAGAGGTTCGTGTCGCCCAGGCGCTTGAAGGCGTCGTCGCGCATGGCCAGGGCGCGGCCGGTCAGGCCCGCTTCGCTGGCCACGGTGAAGTCCCAGGCCAGGTACAGGTCCCGGCGGGCGATGCCCGCGGCCTTGAGGTCGCGGAAGTCGCGCTCCAGCGCCGGCCGGCGCGCGGCGATCGCGCGGCTCTTCGTCTGGCGCCGGTCGCGCAGGATCCGGAACGCGCTCTGGGGGCGCAGCGTCTTCCCGCCGGCGCTCTTGAGGTTGCGCAGCGCGACGACGTAGCGCGTCCCCTCCTCCAGGTTCTTGGCCGGGCGGATCTCCAGCGTCACGTCGGCCTCCCGGGCCGGGTTGGAGTCCAGCTCCGCCCAGATCGGATGGCGCTCGTGCGTGCGCGTGTTGATCAGCACCACCGGCGCGGCCTTGCGGGCGTACGCGCCGATGTCGGTGATCGGGACGATGCCGGACTTCCCGGCGTCCAGGCCGGGGACGCGCGTGATCAGCGCCGAGCCCGGACTGAAGCCGTCGCTGCGATTCCACTCGGTCGGATCGATGTGCGACCCGGCGACGTTGGACGGCATGCCCGACCGCGGCAGGTCGAGCCGCAGCTTGGTGTCCGTCGACGCGTCCCGCTTGGTGAACGCGTTGTTCGGCCAGGGATACAGGCAGGCCGATGGATCCAGGGGATCGCAGGGAGAAGCGGCCGCCGCGGGCATCGCGCCGAGCGCGAGCAGCCCCAGGACCGCGAGCAGGATGACCCTCATACGAACGCCACCGTACACGACGAGGGGCGGCCGTTCGGCCGCCCCTCGAGATCCTGCCCGATTCCCTGTCGATCAGGACTTCTTCGTGCTCTTCTTCTTCGTCTTCTTCTCGACCGTGATCGTCTTGACGACCTTCTTGCTCGCCTTGCCGGTCACGCTGGAGACGGCCTTGATCGAGACCTGGTACTTGCCCGCGCCGCCGACCGGCAGCTTGGCCGTGACCGCGCCGGCGTCGGCCTTCACGCGGACGACCTTGACGACCTTCCACTTGCCGCCGACCTTCTTGCGCAGCACGAACGTCACCGTCGAGCGCTCGGACACGTCGAGCGAGACCTTGCCGCTCTTGGCCACCTTGGTGTCAGACACCGTCGGGTTGGCCGCGGGGGTCGTCGTGGTCGACGCGCCCGGCGTCGTGCCGCCCTGACCGGTCGACGGAGCGTCCGTCGGCGGGCCCTGGGCCTGCGGCGCCTGGCTGGCCGGAGGCGTCGGCACGACCGTGCCGAACGAGACCGGGATCGCCGTGGTCTGGTCGATGTCGGTCAGCCCGTGGGCGCGCATCGTCTGCACGTAGCACTGGACGACCGTGCAGTTGACGACGTTGCCGTCGCCGTCGGTGTAGGTCGGCACCACGGCCAGCGACGTGCTGAACGTGCCCGTCGAGGACAGGTTGCCGCCGCCCACGTGCAGCCACTGGGCCGAGTAGAACGCGTTCGGGTTGGTGTTCCCGGCCGCGGGCCCGTAGACCAGGTAGATGCCCGGCTCGCTGGGCGAGAAGCCCAGGCCGCTGACGCCGACGGTCGTCGGACCCTCGGTGCTCAGACCCGTGGTCTGCGACACGAAGACCGAGCGGGTCGGCGGCGGGCCGGGATCGGCCGCGAACTCGATCGCCACCGAGTCGATGATGTTGGCCGCCGACGGGTTCCCGTGCGCCGGCCAGGAGGCGATGAAGCACTGCGTGTTGGCCGCGGTGCAGTCGACCGCGGTCGCGCCCGAGCCCCAGCCCTTCACCACATCGACCGAGGTGGCGAACGAACCGTCGTCCTCGAGCTTGGCCTGACCAGCGCTGCCCGCGGTCGGGGTCCGGCGGACCCACTTGGCGTTGGCGTTGTTGGCCGAGTACGTCGTGCCGTCCACGATCGCGATCTGCGCCGCGTACAGGCCGGTGCCCGACGGCGTGCCCGTCGCGAGCGGGATGCTCGTGCCGGTGACCGCGACCGCCTGGCCGTTGCGATCGAGGTTCGTCGTCGGCGTCGCCGAGATGTCAGCGTCACCGGCGAAGTGGATCTCGACCGAGTCGATGATGTTGGCCGCCGACGGGTTGCCGTGCGCCGGCCACGAGGCGATGAAGCACTGCGTGTTGGCCGCCCGGCAATCCACGGCGCTCGCGCCGGAGCCCCAGCCCTTGACCACATCGACCGACGTGGCGAACGAACCGTCGTCCTCCAGCTTGGCCTGACCAGCGCTGCCCGCGGTCGGGGTCCGGCGGACCCACTTGGCGTTGGCGTTGTTGGCCGAGTACGTCGTCCCGTCCACGATCGCGATCTGCGCCGCGTACAGGCCGGTGCTCGGCGGCGTGCCCGTGGTCAGCGGGATGTTGGACCCCGTGACCGCGACCGCCTCTCCGAGCGGGTTGAGGTCCGTCGTCGGCGTCGCGGTGATGGCGGCGTCGCCGGCGAAGTCGATGGCCACCGAGTCGATGATGTTGGCCGCCGACGGGTTCCCGTGGGCCGGCCACGACGCGATGAAGCAGTCGGTGTTGGCCGCGGTGCAGTCGACCGCGGTCGCCCCCGAGCCCCAGCCCTTGACCACATCGACCGACGTGGCGAACGAACCGTCGTCCTCCAGCTTGGCCTGACCAGCGCTACCGGCCGTCGGCGTGCGACGCACCCACTTCGCGTTGGCGTTGTTGGCCGAGTACGTCGTCCCGTCCACGATCGCGATCTGCGCCGCGTACAGCCCCGTGCTCGCAGGCGTGCCCGTGGTCAGCGGGATGTTGGCGCCCGTGACGGCGACGGACTGACCCAGCGGGTTCAGCCCCGAGGTCGGCGTCGCGGTGATGTCGGCCGCCGGAGCGAAGTCGATGGCCACCGAGTCGATGACGTTGGCCGCGGACGGGTTGCCGTGCGCGGGCCATGAGGCGATGAAGCAGTCGGTGTTGGCCGCCGAGCAGTTGACCGCCGAGGCGCCCGAGCCCCAGCCGTTGACCACCGTGACGGACGTCGAGAAGGAGCCGTCGTCCTCGAGCTTGGCCTGCGCCGCGCTGCCCGCCGTCGGGTTGCGCCGCACGAACTTCGCGTTGGCGTTGTTGGCCACGTAGGTGGTGCCGTCCACGATCGCGATCTGCGCCGCGTACAGCCCCGTGCTCGGCGGCGTGCCCGTGGTCAGCGAGAGGTTCGTCCCCGTCACCGCCACGGCGTCGCCCGCCGGGTTCAGGTTCGTGGTCGGGGTCGCCGAGATGTCGGCGAACTCGATGGCCACCGAGTCGATCAGGTTGGCCGCCGACGGGTTCCCGTGCGCGGGCCACGACGCGATGAAGCACTGCGTGTCGGCCGCCATGCAGTCCACCGCCGAGGCGCCCGAGCCCCAGCCCTTGACCACGGCCACCGAGGTCGAGAAGGAGCCGTCGTCCTCCAGCTTGGCCTGCGCCGCGCTGCCCGCCGTCGGGTTGCGCCGCACGAACTTCGCGTTCGCGTTGTTGGCCACGTAGGTGATGCCACCCACGATCGCGATCTGCGCCGCGTACAGCCCCGTGCTCGGCGGCGTGCCCGTGGTCAACGGGATGTCCGACCCCGTCACCGCGATGGTCGCCCCAGCGGGGTTGAGGTTCGTCGTGGGCGACGCCGTGATCGATGGGTCGGCCGCGCTGGCGCCCGAAGCCATCGTGGCCAGCGCGATGGCGGCCAGGGTGAACGCCGTGACCAGGCGGCGCGTGAGAAATCCGTTCATGCGTTCCTTCTCGTGAGTCCAGGACCTTAGGTAGCCCTAAGAGCGGACCAAAGTATCACGTTAGGCTTCCCTTACTCATGGCATCTCGGTTCTTCCTCATCACGGCGGCGATCGCCGGCGCACTGGTGCTCCCCACCGCCGCCTCGGCCGACAGCGGCACCCTCACCCTGAGCTTCGACAGCTCCCTGCTGCGCTCGCGCATCGCGGTCACGCCGACGGCCCCGGCGACCCGCGTGGGCAGCGGCCTGGCGCTCCCCGTCGAGGTGGTCGACGGCCAGACGGTGCGCCTGACCGGCGGCCTGACCCTGCGCTCCGGCCGGCGCAGCGTGCGCCTCACGCAGGCGCAGGTCACCACGACCGGCACCTGGGGCGTGCGCGTGCGGGCCAGCAGCGGCGGCACGCAGACGCTCTTCTCGATCGTGCCCGGCAGCTCGGCGCCCTCGGTGTCCGCCACGGGCGCGCGCGTCAGCAACGCGACGCTGAAGCTGACCAGCGACGGCGCGCGCACCCTCAACCGGGCGCTGAAGCCCAAGCGTGCGCTGAAGGCGGCGACCATCGGCACCGTCACGCTCGACGCCCAGCACGTCGCCTCGACGGCGCGACCGATCACCGGCGGCACGGTCACCTGGGGCTACAGCAGCGCGCTGCGCAACGTCTTCCAGAGCTCGTTCACCCCGCTGATGACCGGCGGGGTGACCCAGGGCGCCGACGGGCTGTTCGTCCTGCCCGTGACCGGCGGCAGCTGGGACCCGGCGACCCGCACGGGCACGATCACCACCGGCGGGTCCTTCCGCATCGGCTACCAGATCGCCCCCACCGACGCGACGGCGCACGGCATCTGGGTGCGCCTGGCCAACACGCGCTTCGAGCTCAACGGCGACGGCGGCGCGATCGCCTCGACGTCGGACTCCGGCTATCACGAGACGCCGCCGGTGCCCGTCGCGCTGCGCACGGTGGCCACGCTGGCTCCCGGAGCGCCGCTGGCCGGCGCCGACGGCTCGCTCAGCTGGCCCGCGATCGCCGGGACCATCGCTCCCGGCGGCGAGGAGCTGGTGCAGTACTTCAAGGACTCTCCCGGCCGGCCGTCGCTGGGCGACGTGCGCGCGATCGACCCCGTGTCGATCAGCGTTCAGCTGGGTTGAGCCGAGCGGGGGCGGCCTCGGGCCGCCCCCACCCCATCGCTCAGGTGATCAGCGGGATGATCAGGATGGCCACGATGTTGGCGACCTTGATCATCGGGTTGATGGCCGGTCCGGCCGTGTCCTTGAACGGGTCGCCGACGGTGTCGCCGGTGACCGAGGCCGCGTGGGCCTCGGAGCCCTTGCCGCCGTAGGCCCCGTCCTCGATCAGCTTCTTCGCGTTGTCCCACGCACCGCCGCCGGCGGTCATCAGGACGGCGAAGAAGAAGCCCACCACGATCACGCCGATCAGCAGGCCGCCCAGCGCCTGGACGCTGATCAGGCCGACCACGACCGTGAACACGATCGGGATCAGCGCCGGGATGATCATCTCCTTCTGCGCGGCCGCGGTCACGAGCGCCACCGAGCGCTCGTAGTCGGGCTGCTCGGTGCCGTCCATGATCCCCGGCTTCTCGCGGAACTGGCGGCGCACCTCCTCGACGACGGCGCCGGCGGCGCGGCCGACGGCCTCCATCGACATCGAGGCGAACAGCGACACCATCATGCCGCCGATCAGCAGGCCGATCAGCACCGGCGGGTCGTCGATGCCGAACGTCGTGACGTCGCCCGACTCGATGAACAGCTCCTCGCGGAACGCCGCGAACAGCACGATCGCCGCCAGCACGGCCGAGCCGATCGCGTAGCCCTTGGTGACCGCCTTCGTCGTGTTGCCGACCGCGTCCAGCGGGTCGGTGACGGCGCGCACCTCTTCGGGCAGATCGGCCATCTCGGCGATGCCGCCGGCGTTGTCGGTGATCGGGCCGAAGGCGTCCAGCGCGACGATCAGGCCGGTCAGCGACAGCTGACCCATGACCGCGATGCCGACGCCGTAGACGCCGGCCAGCTCCCACGAGCCCCAGATGCCGAACACGAGCACCAGCGCGGGCAGCGCCGTGGCCTGCAGGCCCGAGGACAGGCCCTGGATGATGTTCGTGGCGTGGCCGGTCTGCGAGGCGGCGGCGGTCTTCTTGACCGGGCCGAAGCGCGTGGACGTGTAGTAGTCGGTGATGACGAACAGCGCGGCGGTCACGGCGATGCCGATCAGCGCGCACAGGTACAGGTCGCCGACGCTGTAGCGGACGATGTCGTCCATCAGCCACTTGGTGACCGGGTAGAACGCGATCGCGGAGATCACGCCGGAGACGATCAGGCCCTGGTAGAGCGCCCGTTCCACGTTCTGGCCCTTGACCGCGAACGTGCCGATGATCGAGCCGACGATCGCCACGGCGCCGAGGATCAGCGGGTACATCGCCACGTTGGTGGCCAGCACCTCGGGGAACTGCAGGACGCCCAGCAGCATCACGGCGACCGCGGTGACCGCGTAGGTCTCGAACAGGTCGGCGGCCATGCCGGCGCAGTCGCCGACGTTGTCGCCCACGTTGTCGGCGATCACGGCCGGGTTGCGCGGGTCGTCCTCGGGGATGCCCGCCTCGACCTTGCCCACCAGGTCGGCGCCGACGTCGGCCGCCTTGGTGAAGATGCCGCCGCCCAGTCGGGCGAACACGGAGATCAGCGACCCGCCGAACCCGAGCCCGATCAACGCGTCGACCGCCTCCTTGGGCGTGTCGTCGAAGATCCAGGTCAGCACGCCGTAGTAGCCGGCCACGCCGAACAGCGCGAGGCCGACGACGAGCATGCCGGTGATCGCGCCGCCGCGGAAGGCCACGTCCAGCGCCTTGGCCACGCCTCCGCGGGCCGCCTCGGCCACGCGGCAGTTGGCCCGCACCGACACGTTCATGCCGATGAAGCCGGCCGCCCCCGACAGGATGCCGCCGATGGCGAAGCCGACCGCCACGGAGAAGTCCTGGATGAAGATCAGCGCGATGAACAGCACGACGCCGACCGCCGCGATGATCTGGTACTGGCGGGTCAGATAGGCCTTCGCGCCCGCCTGCACCGCCTTGGAGATGAACTGCATGCGCTCGTTGCCCGGCGACAGCGCGAGCAGCTGCTGCGCGGTCACGAGGCCGTACACGACCGCGAGGCCCGCGCAGACGAGCGCGACCACCACCCCGTGGTCCGTCAAGAAATTACTCAACGATCCTCCTCGGAATACATCGATTCGCGTGGGGCGCGAGCAACTCTCTCTCCTCGCACGACCCCCGATAGAAGCGCGCGGAGTCTAACCCGGGAGTCGGCGGGGATGCCTACTGGCCAGGCACCCAGAGGCGGCCCGACGACTGCGCCGGACCGGTGTCGCCGGGCTTGGGCTCCGGCGGCGTCTGCGGGCCGCCGGGCGTGGCGATGCCGCCACCGGCGCCCTGCGCGTAGACCATCTGCAGCTGGCTGACGGCGTCACGGACGCGATCGGCGTCGGGGCCGAGCTCGGCCTCCACCAGCGGGAGCAGCGCGCGAACGGCCTCGATCGCCTGACGCACCTGCTCGAGGTCGCGTTCGTCCTCGGTCCCGGGCGCCAGGCCGGCCTTGCGGCCGGCCAGGTTCACCAGGGATACGACGGTCTGCACGATCACGTCGTCGACGCGAACCCGCTTGAGCTCGGCCTCGTAGGCGGCGCGGAGCTCCTCTTCCGTCGGTGGGCGTTCCTGGTCGGCCATGCGGTCGAGGGTACCGACCCTGCGCCCGGGATCGTCAGGACACGGTGACCGAGTATGCGCGGCCGCTGGGGCCCTCGACTCCGACGACGTAGTCGCCGCCCTCGCGCAGGCGGACCGACGCGGGGTCGCCCGGGCGCGCCTGAGCGGTGCGCTGCGTGCCGCGCTCCGCGTCCCGGATGACCACCTTCACCGGCTCGTCGGCGCGCACCACGAGGGTGGCGTCGTCGTCCAGCGGCGCGACCTGGTGGGCGTCGACGCCGCTGTCGGTGATGGCGGTGACCGGGGCCGCGCCGTCGGTCAGCGTGGCCTCCTGGTCGGGGCCGAACACGTCGGTCAGGCGGGTCAGGCCCGCGCCCTCCACGGTGCGGACGATGCTGGAGGCCGAACGCGACGCGTCGGCCGGCAGGGCCACGACCGTGCCGCGGGCGCGCTCGACCGCCGCGATGACCGAGTCGGGCACGCCGCCGCCGAAGCGCACGAGCGAGACCGACGCGCCGCTGTCGGCGAGGGCGTCGATGCGGTCGACCAGCTGGCCGACATCGCCCAGGCGGTAGGTGACGAGCACGACGCCGCGCTGACCGCTCGGTGCGTCGTCGTTGGCCAGCAGCGCCGTGGCGCTGGCCAGCGCGTCCGCCGCGGCCGTCCCCGCATCACGCGGCTGGCGCGTGATCTTCGGGTCGGTCGGCTCCGTGTCGCCCTTCGGGGCATCCTGCTGGGGGATGGTCAGGTCGGCGCCCTCGTCGGACAGGTCGGGCGTCTCGTGCTGGCCCTCCTCAGGGATCTGGTCGGCCGGCGTCGCCGTCGTGTCCGGCGCGTCCGGGCGGGTGACGAACGTCGGGTCGTCGCCCGCGTCGCGGCCGCCCGCGGACGTGACCGCCGGATCGTCGGCGCCGTCACCGCGCTGGGCCGGGTCGATGCGAGCGTCGTCGGGCGCCACGAACGGGTCGGGGTCCTGGTCGCCCGACGAGCTGTCGAACGTCAGCACGGAGACGCGGTCGGTGTCCGACAGCTGGCCGAGCAGGGTGCGCCCGACCGCTTCGGCGTCGCCACCGGCCGCTGCCGCCTTGGCGCCCGAGCGCGGCTGGCCGGCCGTGTCGATGACCTCGACGAGGTTGCGGGTGTCGCACACCTTCGCGGTGTCCATGGTCAGGACGCAGGCCATCTTGCTGCCCTTGGCCACGCCGTAGCGCCCGACCAGCTCGGCGCGCAGGACGGACCACTGGCGCCGGGCCTCGAGGACCGCGTCGCTGACCGCGCGCTGCACGTTGGAGACGCCGCCGACGGTGATCTTGCCGCGCATCGTCTGCGGGTCGGTGACCGTCCCGGTCGCGGTGTTGATCAGCGCCTTGTCCTTGTTGATGCCCATCGTGCCGCCGTCGTCGTTGTGGCGGACGCGGTTGATGCAGGAGCTGACCAGCGGCAGGTCGGGGAAGACGAAGCAGCCGCCGCTGAAGTCCGCCGGGACCTCGTTGTCGGCGGGGAGGCTGGCGCGGCGCAGGTCGAGGAACGGCGCGGGGTCGTCCAGGCCCAGGCCGGGCGCGTTGCCGATGCCCAGCGCCTTGCCCGGGTCGGCCTTGTCGGCCCAGTTCGTGTGCGAGTAGAAGTCCTCGGCCATGTGCAGGACGTAGCCCCACGGCTCGAGCACGTTGCACTTGCCGCGTCCGAGCAGCGCCTTGGCGCCGTTGAACGTGCACGACCCGACGTCGTCGACGTCGACGTTGCCCTTGGAGTCCAGCAGCTTGTTGGCCAGCGCGAGGGCGCCCCAGTTCGGCGTGGCCTGCGGCAGGTCGGCCCAGTTGATGGCGCTCGCGCCGGGCGTGCTCATCCCGTCGTAGAGCATCGCCCGACCCCAGTTCAGGCACTCGCGCAGCGCGTTCATGGCCTTGGCCCGCGACTGCTTGTAGGCCTTCCCGCCGTTGCTGGCGGGCTGCAGGTAGTCGGCGTCGTCGCAGTGCCAGAAGGCCTCGTCGCCGGTGATCGGCGCGAGGATTCCGCCGGTGCGGTGCAGGAGGAAGTTGTCGGCCGCGCCGACGGCACCCCAGGTGCCCTTCACGCCCGCGACGTTGTTCAGGGACGTGGGCTGGAAGCAGGCCGGGGCCTGCTGGCCGTCGGCGCACTGCAGCGCCAGGCGCGTGACACGCTCGTGCTCGGAGCGCTGGCCGGCGCCGTTGATGCTGCCGAAGGCGAAGGCGGATGCCGGGGTGAGGGCGAAGGCGGCGCTGAGCGCGGCCGCGGCGGCGAGGAACGACGTGCGAGGAGACATCGCACTGGTAGATCGGCCGCCGGCCGACGGTCTTTAGTGAGACAACGAGGTTTCAGGAACGCACGGGCTCGGCGTACGTCGCGGTCGTCTCGGCGACCAGCTGCGCGTACACCTCGTCCATGGCGATGCCGGCGTCGATCTGGCGGCGCTGGCGCTGGGCGCCGTTCAGCTCCGGGAAGGCGACGTCGGCGCCGGCCCAGGCGATCAGGCGCTCGACCGCGGCGCGCGCGGGCTCGACCACGCCCAGGTCCAGGTCGATCAGCTCGCCGTCCATCCCGTGGCGGATGGCCCGCCACATGTTCTCCTCGATCAGCCGCGGGGCGGGATCGGCGAACGGACGGCCCTCGTCGTGGTCGCGCGCGGCGGCGCCCACCGCGGCGACGATCAGCCCGGCCAGCGCGTCGGACTCCGCCGCCGTCGGCTGCGCGTCGCAGATGCGCACCTCGACCGTGCCGTACGTCAGGTGCGGGCGGACCGACCACCACACCTGCGTGTACTCGACGATCGACTGCGTGGCGATCAGCAGCTCCAGATACTCCCGGAAGGCCGCCCACGAGCCGAACGCGTCGGGGACGCCGCAGCGCGGGAACGACTTGGTGAAGGTCTGCGTGCGCGCCGAGTGCAGACCCGCGTCGGTGCCGTCGACGTAGGGCGACGACGCGCTCAGGGCCAGCAGCGTGGGCAGCACCGGCCGCAGGCGGTCGCACACGGCGATCGCCCGGTCCAGGCCGTTGACGCCCACGTGCACGTGCAGCGAGAACGTGTTGTTGCGGCGCGCCACGTAGCGCAGCGAGTCGGCCACCCGGCGGTAGTGCTCGGTGTCGATGAACTCCTGGCGGCGGTAGTCGGCCCACGGGTGCGTGCCGGTCGCGCCCAACGCGAGGCCGTGCGCGGCGGCGTGGGCGAACAGCCGCCGACGGGCCCCGCGCTGGCGGGCCAGCGCGTCGGCCAGGTCCTCCCCGCGCCCGGAGACGATCTCGATCTCCGAGCGGATCAGCTCGCCGGTGATGTGCTCGGCCAGCTCCGGGGGCGCGCTGTCGCGCAGCTCCTCGAAGCGCGGCACCATGTCCAGCGAGGTCGGATCGAGGAGCGCGAACTCCTCCTCCAGGCCGACGGTGCCGTCGGTTGAGGCAGCGAAGACGTGCTGCGCCTGGTCGAGATCGATGGGCACGGGACGGGGCGCTAGGTGAGGTAGAAGTACAGCGCGTACAGCAGGTCCACGGCCGGGCTGGAGGTGTGGACCGTGACCTCCGGCGGCACCTGCAGCAGCGCCTCGGAGTAGTTGAAGATGATCTTCACGCCGGCCTCGACGAGCGCGTCGGCCAGCGGCTGGGCCGCCGAACCGGGCACCGCCAGCACGCCGACGACGATGTCGTCCTCCTCGACCGCGGAGCGCAGCTCCTCGATCGCCCGCACCGTGGTGTTCCCGACCTTCTCGCCCACCTTGGACGGGTCGTTGTCGAAGATGGCCACGACCCGGAAGCCGTGGTCGGCGAAGATGTGGCTGGAGGCGATGGCCCGGCCCAGATGGCCGGCCCCGAACAGCGCGATGTTGTGCTGGCCGGCGGTGCGCAGGATCTTGCGGATCTGCGAGACGAGCGAGTCGACGTTGTAGCCGACCCCGCGCTTGCCGAACTTCCCGAAGCCCGACAGGTCGCGGCGGATCTGCGTGGAGTTGACGTGCGTCCACTCCGACAGCTCCTGCGAGGAGATCGTCTCCTTGCCCTCCTTCTTGGCCTGCGTCAGCACCTGCAGGTAGCGGGCCAGTCGGGCAGCGACGCCCAGGGACAGTCGCTCGGGTTGGGTCATGACGTCCGGGGTCACGGGTGCGCTGACGATAGCGCCGCGACCAGCGCCTCCTCGTCCACGAACAGCTCCGAGTGTTCAGTCCCATCGACGCAGATCACGGGGATGCGCTCGAGCATGGCGGCAAACAGCGCGTCGTCGCTCTCGATGTCGACCTCCACGAGCTCCAGCGGGGCTCTGTGGGCGGCGCGTTGCACGATCACGCGGGCGTCGTCGCACAGGTGGCAGCCGGGCCGGCCGTAGAGCGTCACGACCGGCGTGCTCACAGGGAGCGTTCCCCGCTGGCGTACGCGTCCAGGCCCAGGTAGTCGGCGGGCGCCAGCGCGGTCACGTAGCGCGCGGCGCTGGCGATCATCGCCGCGTTGTCGGTGCACAGCGCGTGCGGCGGGATGTGCACGGCGATGCCCTCCAGGCCGCCCAGTCGCTCGCGCAGCGGCCCGTTGGCGGCCACGCCGCCGCCGATGGCCAGGCGGGTCAGGCCGGTCTGGGCCAGCGCCTGCTCGGTGCGGCGGGCCAGCTGCTCGACGATCGCCGCCTGGTAGGAGGCGGCCAGGTCGGCGTCGGACAGCGCGTTGGCGCCCGCCTCGCGGTCGCGCAGCGCGTACAGCAGCGAGGTCTTCACGCCGGCGAAGCTGAAGTCCAGCCCGGCGACGTTGTCGGCGGTGGGGAAGCGATGGGCGGCCGGGTCGCCGGTGGCCGCGAGCTTCTGCAGCGCCGGGCCGCCCGGATAGCCCAGGCCGAGCATCCGCGCGCCCTTGTCGAACGCCTCGCCGGCCGCGTCGTCGAGCGTCGAGCCGAGCACGGTGAACCCGTGGCGCTCGGTCACGTGGGCCAGCAGCGTGTGGCCGCCGGAGGCGATCAGGCAGACGAACGGCGGCTCGAACGGCTCGGGCCCCAGGAAGTTCGCCGCGACGTGGCCCTGCAGGTGATCGACGGCGGCCAGCGGCAGGCCGCGGGCGGCGGCGATCGCCTTGGCCTCCGAGAGGCCGATCAGCAGGGCGCCGACCAGGCCCGGGCCCTGGGTCACGCCGATCAGCTCGACATCGGCGAGGCCGATCTGCGCCTGGGCCAGCGCGTCCTCGACGGCCACGTCGACCAGCTCGAGATGGTGGCGGGCGGCGATCTCGGGCACGACGCCGCCGTAGCGGTCGTGGATCCCCTGGGAGGAGATCACGTTGGCCCGGATGGTCCCGTCGCGATCGATCACCGCGGCGCAGGTGTCGTCGCAGCTGGTCTCGATGGCCAGGATCACGCGGTCACCGCGGTGGCCGCGCGTTGGGCACGTCGTCCAGCCGCCCGTCGAGCGTGCTCGGGGTGCGCCACATGATCAGGGCGTCCTCCCCGTTGTCCTGGTAGTAGCGCCGGCGCATCCCGGCGGCCAGGAACCCGAAGCGCTCGTACAGGTCGATCGCGCCCTGGTTGGACTCGCGCACCTCGAGCGTGATGCGCCCCGCGTCGCCCCCGACGCGGTGCACGAGCTCGGTCAGCAGCGCCGTGGCCAGCCCCTCGCGGCGGTGGTCGGGGTCGACGGCGATGTTCATCAGGTGCCACACGACGTCGTAGCGCGAGCAGATGCAGTAGGCCACGATCCGCTCGTCGCGTACGGCGGCCAGGCACACGCCGCCGGGCTTGGACAGCTCCAGGACGAACATGGCCAGCGACCACGGCGTCGGGAACGCGCGCCGCTCGATCGAGATGACCTGCGGGAGGTCGGCGTAGGTGAGTCGGCGGATCTGGATCGCGGTCGTGGCCATGGCGCTCATGAACCCGGCCTCGCGCGCAGCGAGATCTCGGCGTCGGGCAGGCGGAGGTAGTCGGGCAGAACCGCGGTCCGCGCGACCGGATCGGCGTCCGCGCCGAGCTGGGCGAGCACGATCGCGCTCACTCGGTGCAGCGGCGATTGGTCCGCTGGTATCGACATTCCGGCCCGCTCCAGGATGGAACGAAAGCGTACCGCGCCGTCGCCCACCGCCAGCCAGCCGGCCGGATCGAGCTCGCCCACGCGATCGGGCGCCAGCGCCTGCGGCGCCGCCAGCTCGCGGGCGCCGTCCCAGGCGGCCAGGAACACCTCGCCGCGGCGGGCGTCGAGCACGGGCGCGACCGGACCGGATCCGGTGGCCGCGCTGGCCAGCACGCGCAGCGTGGAGACGCCGACCAGCTCGGCCTCGGCGGCCAGGGCCAGCGCCCGCGCGGTGGCCAGGCCGATGCGCAGCCCGGTGAACGAGCCCGGGCCGGTGCCCACGACGACGCGGCTGACGTCGGCGAAGTCGGCGCCGACCGAGGTCAGCGCCTGTCGGGCCAGCGGCAGGAGCTGCTGGGCGTGGCGCGGACGCTGTCCGGGCTCGGGGTCGTCGCGCAGCTCGATCGGCGCGCCGGCGTGGAGCAGGCCCACGGCGGTGGCGCTGGTGGCGGTGTCGAGCGCCAGCACCAGGTCAGCCACGGCGCACCTCCAGCCGCCGCCGGTCGGCGCCCTCGTGGCGCAACGCGACGCGCAGCGCGATCGGTCCGAGCTGGTCGGCGGCCGCCTCGGGCCACTCGATGAAGACGATCCGGTCGTCGGCCAGCTCGTCGCTGAGCAGCGACGGGTCCTCGTCGGCCAGGCCGGCGGGACCGAGCCGGTAGAGGTCCAGGTGCGAGACCGGCACGCGGCCGTCGTCGTAGCGGTTGACGATCGTGAAGGTCGGGCTGGTCACGCGCCCCGCATGGCCCAGCGCGCGCATCGCGCCGCGCACGAACGTCGTCTTGCCCGCCCCGACGTCGCCGGACAGCAGCACGATCGAACCGGCGGGCAGGTCGCGCACGAGATCGCCCGCGATCGCCTCGGTCGCCGCGGGGCTGTCGGTCTCGAAGACCTCAGGGACGGCGGACATGGGCGACGCGCAGGCGCAGCCCGACCCCGGCGGCCAGCAGGCCGACGCCGAGCAGCGCGACGACGGGTGCGTCCATGCCGGTGCGCGGCAGCTCACCGGTCGAGGCGGTCGCCGACGCGGTCGAGGAGCTCGTCGTGGGCGCGGCGGTGCTCGTGCTGCCGGTGCTGCTGGTGCTGCTGGTGCTGCTGCCCAGATCCGGGTCCTGGGTCAGCTCGGGGGCGGAGCTGCCGCTGTCCTGGGCCGCCGTGCCGGTCGAGCCGGAGTCGCTGCCCGATCCGCTGTTGGAGCCGCTGTTGGAACCGGTGTTCGACCCGCTGTCCGAACCGCTGCTGCTGCCGGAGTCCGAGCCCGCGAACGGGTCCTGGTACTGATCGTCGCCGGCGCCGCCCTGGGCATGGGCGACCGCGGGCGTACCGGCGATCAGGGCACAGGCGAGCAGGGGAAGCAGGCGACGAGGAACGCGCATCGATGGGCACCTTAGCCAAGGCGCCCGACGCATGCCGTGGGAGCGCGGCGATACCCTCGCCCCGCCTTGAGTTCGACCCGCAAGCTCCACATCCTGCTGCTCACCGACCGCGACTGGACGCATCCCCAGGGCGGCGGGACCGGCACCAACCTCTACGGCCAGGTCGCGCGCTGGATCGCCTGGGGACACACGGTCACGGTGATCGCCGGCAGCTACGACGGCGCCGCGAAGGTCGAGGAGCTCGGGCCCAACCTGACCATCCACCGGATGGGCTCGCGCCTGACCGTGTTCCCGCGGGCCGCCCGCGCCGTGCGCAAGGGCGTGGGCGCCGACGCCGACGTCGTGCTCGAGGTCATCAACGGCATCGCCTTCCTGACGCCGCTGTGGTGGTTCCTGCGGATTCCCCGGGTGGCGCTCGTCCATCACGTGCACCAGGAGCACTACGTGGCCGAGCTCGGTCGTCGCGGCCGGCTGGCGGCGATCCTGCTCGAGTACATCCCGCTGCGCTTCCTGTATCGCGGCACCGAGATCCTGACCATCTCCCAGGCCGCGCGGACCGACCTGATCGAGCAGCTGAAGATCGATCCCGAGCTGATCCACGTCGCGTACCTGGGCGTCGAGCCGTCCCAGTTCCACGAGGGCCAGCGCTCGGAGACGCCGACGCTGCTGTACCTCGGCCGCCTGAAGCAGTACAAGCGCGTCGAGACGACGCTCGACGTGCTCGAGGGCGTCCCCGGGGCCCGCCTGGAGATCGCCGGCAGCGGCGACTGGCGGCCGAACATCGAGGCCGAGATCGACCGCCGCGGCCTCCACGACCGCGTCTCGCTGCTGGGCTTCGTGCCCGAGGAGGAGAAGGCCGACCTGTACGGGCGCGCCTGGCTGAACCTGACCGCGTCCTCGGCCGAGGGCTGGTGCCTGACCGTGATGGAGGCGGCCGCCTGCGGCACGCCCTCGGCGGCGATGCGCGTCGGCGGCCTGGGCGAGTCGGTGGTCGACGGCGAGACCGGCGTGCTGGCCGACACGCCCGCGGAGCTCGTCGAGAAGGTGCGCGCGGTGGTCGAGGACCCGGCCCGCCGTGACGAGCTCGGCGCCGCCGCCGAGGCCCGCGCCCGCGGCTTCACCTGGGAGAACACCGCCCAGGCCAACCTCGACGTGCTGGAGAAGGTGTCGCAGACGCAGCGCCTGTCGCTGCGCAGCGCGGTGCGTCGCTCGGAGGGCTTCAAGGCCGGCGGCCTGGCCGCGGCCACGCTGCTGTCCAACGGCATCCAGCTCGTCTTCACGATCGTCTTCACCCGCCTGCTCGGCGCCGACGGGTACGGCTCGCTGGCCGCGCTCGTCTCGACCTTCCTGATCCTCATGGTCGGCGGTCAGGCGATCCAGGTGGCCGCCGCCCGCGAGACCGCCCTGCACCATCTGGGCGACGGCGCCAAGCTGGCCGCGACGCTCAACGGCTGGACGCGGCAGCTGCTCTACGCGCTGGTCGTGGTCGTCGGGCTGAGCCTCGCGCTGCAGGACCCGCTGGCCCACCTGGTCGGCGTCCCCGAGCACCCGCTGGCCGCCGCGGCGATCCTGCCCACCGGCGTGCTGTGGCTGCTGCTCTCGCTTCAGCGCGGTGCGCTGCAGGGCATGCACGCCTACCGGCCCGTCGGCCTGTCGCTCGTGCTCGAGGCGATGGGCCGCCTGGTCTGCGGCCTGGTGCTCGTGGCCGCGGGCGCCGAGGTGACCGGCGCGTTCCTGGGCACGCCGCTGGCCTTCGCGCTGACCGCGATCTGGCTGTTCTACGAGATCCATCACCGCCTGGGCGGGGCCAACGGGGCCAAGACGGCGCGCACGCTGCGCTCGCTGCTGGCCGGCGCGTGGGCGCCGATCGGCGGCCTGGCCCTGCTGGCGCTGCTGCAGAACGTCGACGTGATCGTCGTCAAGCATCAGATCGGCGGCGACACCGCCGGCTCCTACGCCGCGGCCGCGGTGGCCGCCAAGGCGGTGGTCTGGGTGGCGATCGGCATCGCCCTGCACCTGCTGCCGGAGGCCACCCGTCGAGCGGCGGCGGGGCTCGATCCCCTGCCGGTCCTGAAGCAGTCCTTCGCCGTGCTGGCGGTGATCGCGACGCCCGCGCTGGCCATCTTCGCGTTGTTCCCCGAGCAGCTGATGCGCATCGCCTTCGGCCCCGATCTGACGCAGGCCGCCGACGCGCTCCCCGTGCTCGGCCTGGCCATGACGCTGCTCGCGGTGGCCTACCTGACCGTCCAGTACATGCTGGCGCTGGGCCGCACGAGCTTCCTGTGGGTGCTCGGCGTCGTCGCGGTGCTGGAGCCGATCGTGCTGAGCATGTCCAGCTACGACGTCGTCCAGTACGCCGCGATCGTGCTCGGGCTTCAGGTGCTGGCCGCGGGCGGCGTGCTCGTGCTCGGCCTGCGGGCCCGCTCGGCCTTCACGCCCGCCACCGCCCGGTAGAGCGCCAGCAGCAGCAGCACGATCGCCGCGACCGCGACCCAGTGCGCGGCGATGCGGTCCATCGGCGCGCTGGTCGAGTAGCCGCCGCGATCCCGGATCGGCACGGCCAGGTAGAGGATCGGGACGACGATGGCCAGCAGGCCGCCGGCGGCCAGGGCCAGGCGCTTGGCGTCGATCCCCCGCCACAGGACGAAGGCGACCAGCGGGCCGATCACCACCCCGGCGCGCAGGGCGAACACGAAGCCCCCGGCCAGCGCGGCGGCCACGCCCCAGGCCAGCGCCCACCGCAACGCCACGCGCGCGGTCGGCGGCTCGGGCAGCAGCGGCGAGGGCTCGTCCTCCGGCGCCCTGCGTCGGACCAGCGCCACCACGGCGAAGGCGAGCAGCGCCAGCGCGGCGACCCCCGAGATCAGCGCCGACCACAGCACCGGCTTGTTGCCCGCGAACGTGATGTCCACCACCTGGCAGCCGGGCTGGACCGGGAAGGCCACCGCGAAGCCGTCCATCGGGACCGGCTCACCGAGGGACGCGCCGTCGCACGTCGCGCGCCAGCCGGTCGTGAAGCTCTCCCCCAGGATCACCCAGCCGGGCCTGGTCACGTCGAGGCGGATGTCGGTGCGGGTGCCGCGCCCGGGCGTGCCGGTCGAGGTGACGGTGCCCGCCGAGGCGACCGGCGGCGGGGCCTGCGCGGGCGCGCCGTCCAGCTGCAGCAGGTCGGCGCGCAGCGGGCCGCTACCGGGCACCGACAGGCGCTGCTGGCCGGCGCGCAGGTCCAGCTCCGAGCAGGCCCGAGCGCGCAGCGGGCGCCCGGCGTCGAAGGCGCGCACGGTGCCGGTCGTGCGCAGCTGGGTCTCGGCGTCGCCGGCGCTGACGGGCAGCGTGCAGCCGCCGTCGAAGGCGCCGGTGCGGCGCGGCGCGGCGGTCGGGATCCCCGGGCCGGTGATCTCGGCGATGCCGACCGCGTCGCGACCCTGAGCGGTGGTGCTGGCGGCCCGCGGGAAGGCCGCGCTGAGCACGTCCAGGCGGAACCGGGTGCCCTGCACGGCCTGCGGGAGCACGACCGTCCCGTCGCTGCCCACCGGGAGCGCCGGGCCGGCGGTGCCGTCGACAACGAGGCGCACGCGGGTCGGGTGGCGCACCACCTGCACCGGGGCGACGACGTCGAACGTGCGCACGGTGGTCGGCTCGGGCGTCGTCCAGGAGACCCACGCGGTCGGTCCGGCGCTGGCGCCCCAGCCGCCGATCCAGGCGGTCGCCCCGCTGGCGTCGAACGCGCTGGACGCGCGGCGGCCGGGCCGGCCCTCGTAGCGCGAGGACGAGTCGAAGCGACCGAGGATCTCGCCGCCGACGAGCGCGTCGAGCTCGTGGTCGGGCGCATCGGGCGCGACGCTCGTCCACGCCCGCACCTGCCAGGAGCGCGCGACCGGCGGGTCGAGGATCCGCTCCAGGCCGGTCTCGGCGTCGCCCTCGTCGCCGGCGTAGCCCGCCTGCCAGGGCCCGTGGATCGTGTCCTGGTGGTAGGCGTCGCTGCCGCGGGTGCGCTCGAACAGGTAGGTCAGCGGCGTGCGATCCAGATCGGCGCCGCGCAGGGCGCTCTCGACCACCGTGGGCGGGCGCAGCGCCTCGGTCACCCGCACGCCGGGGATCGACAGCTCGCGGATGCCGCCGGCACCGCCGTCCTGACCGGGCGGCGGGTCGGTCACGTCGACCATGTCGACGCGCACCTCGTCGACGTCGTGCAGGTCCACCGGGAGGCGGTTGACGCCCTCGTGGACCTTGAAGCGCCTCCCGTTGACCGCGACCTCCTTGACGAACCCGCGCTCGTCGCCGTACGGGGTCAGGTCCAGGTACGGGATGTCCATCCGCCGCTGGAGGCCGACGTCCAGGTACCAGCGGTCGGCGGTCAGCGTGCGGTCGGCCAGCCAGGCCGTGTCGGGGTCGCCGTCCATCGCCGCGAACGGCCGGTGCTCGGGGAACTGCGGCACCTGGGGCGAGAACGGGGCGCGCAGGAAGCGCACGCCGCCCAGCTGGGCCACGGTCTGGACGTCGGTCGAGCGCAGCGGCCAGGGGTTCAGCTGGTGGCCGTCCTCGGAGATCGGGTCGTCGGGGCTCAGCGTCGCGCCGAGGTTGGCGCGCAGCTGCGAGGGCACGAAGACGCGGCGGCGGTTGGAGTCGCTGATCACCACCGGCCCCCCGGCGGCGGCGAAGTCGCGGATCTCCTGAGGCGTCAGGTCGGCGGCATAGCGCAGCGCCTCGTCCTGGGGCAGTGGCCCGAACGCGGCCCAGTCGAGGATGCCGCCTGCGGCGCCGTCGACGATCGCGGCCCGGTCGCGCGGGGCGAGGCGGACCATCGGGCGCGTGTCGAGGTCCGTGCGCCGCACCTGGGGCAGCGCCAGCGCGGGCGCGAGGTCGCCGTTCTGGGCGCGGCGCAGCGTCCGCGGGCCGTAGGTCTGATCGGGCCGGCCCAGCCCGGCCAGGCGCAGCTGGCGCGCCGCCGCGTTGGGATCGAGCGCGCCGGAGCGGTCGCGGTCGTCGTCGGTCGCCGTGACCACGCTGCCCACCGACTGCAGGTCCAGCAGGCGCGCGAGCTGGCCGCCGATCACCCGCTGCTGGCTGATCAGCGCGTCGGTCGACCACTGCAGGTCGACCGAGCGCAGGTCGGCGAACGGCACCACCTGACGCACGGCCACGGGCTTGTCGGACAGCGTCGGCAGGATCGGGTCGACCGTGCCGCCCCAGGTGTAGTAGCTGAACAGCTGGCCGGGGAGCACCATCGCGCGGTGGTCGTCGCCCAGCGTGCGGTCCAGGTCGGCGGCCACGTCGGTCCAGGCCGACGGGATCCGCTTCCAGGTCAGCTGGTCGTCGACGCCGACGCCGCGGAAGAACGGCCAGGCGCTGAGCACGATCACCACCGCGGCGCCGGCCAGCACCAGCGGGCGCAGGTTGGGCCGCCGCGTGGCCAGCCAGCCCCAGGCCGCGCCGGCCGCCATGCCGCCCAGCACGGCCAGCCCGAGCGCAGGCAGCGGCCCGGCCTTGTAGGTCGTGCGCAGGGTCTGCAGCGAGACCAGGTGGTTGTAGGCGAAGGTGACGCCCTTGCGCAGCGGCGTCCCCTCGGGGAACCCGGCCATCATGATCAGCACCCCGAGCAGCACGAGGCCGAGGAAGAACGGGGCGTAGCGCCACCGGCGCGTCCAGGCGAAGCCGCCCAGCGCCAGCGCGGGCAGCAGCAGCGAGCCGATCATCGCCGGCGCCCAGAACAGGAACGTGCCCGCGTTGTCGGTGTAGGGGTGCAGCTCGCTGCCGAAGCCGACGCCTGCGTAGGACAGCCAGAAGCCCATCAGGCGCAGCGACTCGCTGGCGCTGGTCGAGCCCCAGATCGTGCCCGGCTGCTCGGTGTAGGGCAGGAACGGCAGGCCCCACTTGGACTGGACGGCCAGCGGCACGACCCACCACAGCGAGGTGATCGCGCCCAGCAGCGCCGTGCGCCACGCGAACGTCCAGGCGGCGCGCCACGGGACGAAGCGCAGCGCGGGCTCGTACAACAGCAGCGCCAAGGGGGCCACCAGCGCCCACGCGGTGACGGCCGCGTTGATGCCGCCGCCGCTGGAGGTGACGATCAGCGCGAACAGCGCGGGCCACAGCCAGCCGCGCTCCCGCAGGCCCCGGTGCACGATCAGCATCAGCCAGGGCAGCGCGGCGTAGGCCAGCAACGTCACCGAGACGCGATCGGCGTAGGTGATGACGTACGGGTTCAGCGTGTAGGCGCAGGCCGCGACCACGTGCGCGACGCCGCGCCGGCGGCCCAGCAGCGCGTCGAGCAGCTTGACCACGCCCCACGCGGCCAGGAACAGCAGCGTGCCCAGCCACAGGCGGTCGACGACCCAGGCCGACAGCCCGATCTCGCGCAGCAGCGCGAAGAACGGCCCCATCGGCCACAGGTAGCCGCCGTACTGCCCGCTCTGCACGTGGCCGAGCGAGATGTCCGTCGTCCACGGCGCGGCGGCGTCGGCCAGGAAGCCGGCCGGGTCCACGTGCAGGTCGATCTTCGTGTCGGAGACCGCCCAACCCGGCCGCTGCAAGAGGGCGAGCAGGTAGCAACCCGCGGCCAGCGCGGGGATGAGCAGGCGATCGCGACGGCGCACGTCCACGGCGGCGGCAGGCTACTGTGCCCCGCCGTGGACACCCCCACTCAGCGACCGGAACCGCCCGTCGAGCATGGCCTCGCGCGGGTCCGCCAGCTGTGGACGCTGTTCAAGAACGAGCAGACCGATCCGGAGCCGTTCTACACCGTGCTGGCTCGCGAGGCGGTGGCCGACCTGGACCGCCGCTACGGCCCGCTGGCCGGCCAGACGGTGATCGACCTGGGCAGCGGCCCGGGCATCTACACGCGGGCCTTCCGCAAGGCCGGCGCGACCTGCATCCCGGTCGACAACTCGCTGGACGAGCTGCAGATCGTCGATGGCCAGGCGCCCGAGGGCCACGTGCTGGCCGACGCCGCGGACCTGCCCTTCGCCGACGGCTCGGTCGACGGGGTGTTCGCCTCCAACCTGCTCGAGCACGCGCCCGACACCGCGGGGATCATCCGGGAGATCGAGCGCGTCCTGAAGCCCGGCGGCTGGGGCTACATCTCCTGGACGAACTGGTACTCGCCCTGGGGCGGGCACGACATGTCGCCCTACCACCTCCTCGGTCCCGAGCGCGGACCGAAGCTGTACGAGAAGCGCCACGGGCCGCCCCGCAAGAACACCTACGGCGAGGGCCTGTTCGCCGTGCACATCGGGCCGACGCTGCAGCTGGTGCGTGATCGCCCGGGCCTGACGATCGACTCCATCGAGCCGCGCTACTGGCCCAAGCTGCGCTTCATCGTCTCGATCCCCGGACTGCGCGAGGTCGCCACGTGGAACTGCGTGATCCGCGTCCGCCGGCGCTAGCCCGGGCCACCGCCGTCGTCGCGGCCGCCGCGCGCATCGCGCTGCTGGCCGGCCCGACCGCGCTCGCGTTCTTCAAGGCGGGCTACTACGAGGACGTCCGCCTGGTCGCCGGCATCGTCGTGTGGGCGCTGGTGCTCGTGCTGGCGCTGGTCACCGACGGCGCCGTGCTCCCGCGGACGCTGGCCGTGCGGCTGGCCATCGGCGGGCTGATCGCCTTCACGCTGTGGGCCCTGATCTCCAAGTCGTGGGCGCCGCTGGCCGGTCCGGCGGGCGACGACGTGCAGCGCGACGCGCTCTACCTGGGCGCGCTGGTGGCCGGCGCGGTGGCCTGGCGGCCGCGCTCGTGGGCCTCGGCGGTCGAGGTCGCGCTGGCGCTCGGCGTGCTGGTGGTGATCGGCTACGGCGTGCTCGGCCGCACGCTGCCGGGCCTGATCGACCTGAAGCCGTCGTTCTACGCCGGCGGCCGCCTGGACCAGCCGCTGACCTACTGGAACGCGATGGGCGCGCTGGCCGCCATCGGGATCGTGCTCTGCGCGCGCATCGCCGGCGACCGCCTGCGCCCCGACGGCCTGCGCGCGATCGCCGCGGCCGCGGCGCTCCCGATGGCCCTGGCGCTGTACCTGACCTACTCCCGCGGCGCGCTCTCGGCCGTGGCCTGCGGGCTGCTCGTGCTCGTGCTGCTGGCCCCGACGTTCGGGCAGCTGCGGGCGATCGTCTTCGTGGTCGGTGGCGGCGGGCTGGTCAGCATCGTCGCGTCGGTGCTCGACGGGGTCGCCTCGCTGAAGGGCTCGCTGGGCCACCGCGAGGCGCAGGGCGCGCTGATGCTGTCGGTGCTCGTCGCGGCGATGATCGCGGTGGCGGCGATCCAGGCCTACGCGTGTCGGGCCGAGCGCGAGGAACGCGTGCGGGGCGGGACGATCGGGTGGCCGTCCTGGGTACGGCCGCTGGGCTTCCTGGTGGCGATCGCCGTGGCGCTGCTGCCCTACGCGCTGGCCGTGGTCAGCGAGCGCGGCGAGGAGAACCCCCAGTTCGGGGCCAGCGCCGAGCGCCTGACCTCGACGGGCTCCAACCGCTACGCCTACTGGCGCGTGGCCTTCCGCACCTGGGCCGACCACCCGCTGCAGGGCGCGGGAGCCGCGTCGTTCCGGGTCGAGTGGCTGCGCGAGCGGCCGTTCCGCGAGTCGGTGCGCGACGCGCACTCGCTCTACTTCGAGACGCTGGCCGAGCTCGGGCTGGTCGGGTTCGTGCTGCTCTGCGCGCTGCTGGCCGGCGTGCTGCTGGCCGCGCGCAAGGTGCTGGGCGCCGACCCGGCGCTGGCCGCGGGTCCGGCCGCGGGGCTCGTCGTGTGGGCCGTGCACGCCGGCGTCGACTGGGACTGGGAGATGCCGGCGCTCACGCTGGTGGCGGTGACGCTGGCGGGGATGCTGCTCGCCCAGTGCGAGCGCGTGTCAGCACCCATTCCCCAGCCGCCAGCAGCGTGACCGCGGCCAGGACCACCAGCGCGGGCTCCGCGCCGTAGCGGAAGCGCGTCCCGCCGTAGGTGAAGATGCCCACCAGCAGGACCATCACGATCGGCGCGCCGAGCACGACCAGCCCGAAGCTGCGCCGGCGCCAGAGCAGGACGATGCCGATCAGGGCCAGCGCGCCGACGATCCAGTAGGCCCGGATGGCCCGTGAGGCCCACTCGGCCGGGCGTCCCTCGGAGCTGTTGAAGAACACCGACTGATCGAAGCGCCACACGTCCAGCAGCCGACCCAGGCGGGCGGCCACGACGGCGGGCCAGCGATCCGTGTGGTGCAGCGCGTACTCGATGCCGATGTGGCGCTGGCGCGCGAAGTACTGCGCCTCGTCCTCCCCCGGCCGGCGCGGCGTGTAGCACTGGAAGCGCCACGCGCCGATCAGCGCGCCGTTGTAGGTCTCCTGGCAGTTGGCCCCGACGAACACGCCGTTGGAGTTCGTCGAGATCAGCACCGGGTCGTCGAAGCGGGTCAGGTTGAAGATCGTCCAGGGCGCCAGCACGAGCACGAACGCGGCCAGCGTCGCGCCCCACAGCGCCGCGCGGGAGCGCCAGGTCGGCCGGGAGGCGATCGCCACGGGGATGGCCAGCAGCACGACGAGCGCGAGCCCCTCGCCGCGGGTCAGCGCGGCCAGCGCGATCAGGGCGCCGAGCGCGGCGGCGCGCGGCCAGGTCGGGCGCTCGCGTACCCGCAGCGCCTGCAGCAGCGCGCAGACCAGGAAGAAGCCGTACAGGCCCTCGCTCATCAGCGAGCCCTCGGCGGTCCACAGCATCGGGTAGATCGCCGCCAGCGCCGCCGCGACCAGGCCCAGGCGGTCGCCGCCGATCCGTCGGCCCACCAGCCCGAGCAGCACGACCGTGCCCGTGCCGATCGCCCCGAGGATCATCCGGTGGGCCAGGTAGCCGTTGGCGCCGAGCTTGTCGACGATCCCCCACAGGACGAACAGCGCGGGCGGATGCTCGGCCGTCGGCCCGCCGGGCGGGACGTGCTCGACGAAGCCCTGCCCGTCCGCCAGCCCCTGCCCGACCAGATGGAACGTCATCGCGTCGCCCTGCACGATGAAGTCGCGGATGTCGTAGGCGTACACCCACCGGATGGCGAGCGCGCCGAGGGCGATCAGGCCGAGGAGCTTGGCGAAGCGGGTCACGCGGCACGGGAGCGTACGACGTGGATCACCCAGTCCGGGTCGTTGACCACCTGTCGCCAGGTGAAGCGCAGCACGTTCCAGCCCTGGGCCATCAGGTCGCCGGTGCGGCGCGTGTCGCGCTCCAGTCCCGTGTCCGTGTCGTGATGCTCGCGGCCGTCGAGCTCGACGACGAGCCCGGCGGCGCGCCACAGGAGGTCGACCTCGTAGCCATGCAGGCGGACGTTGACCTCGGGCTTCGGCAGCTTTGCCCGCTCGATCAGACGCAGGGCGCGGCGTTCGAGCTCGGAGCGGGTGAGGACGTCTTGGGGGCGAGTCAGGAGCAGCGCTGCCTTGAGGGTCCGCAGCCCGCGACGACCCGCCGCTGCCCTGAGCACCGAGGGCATCGTGGTGCGGCCGATCCGCCGAGCCCCCGTGGCGCGGTCGATCACCGTGACCAGCTGGGCCACCGTCAGGATCTCGGCGAGGTCAAGGAGGGCGCGCCCCACGCTGGTCACGCGGATCCCGTCGAAGATCACGACCTCGTCTGGGCGCAGGCGGCCGGAGTGCACCTCGATGCCCGCCGTTCCTCGTCGCCGCGCGCCCGGGACGGTGATCGTCGGGACGGGGCCGTCACGCCCCAGGCCCCAGAGCGCCGCGGCGGAGCGGTGCGAGAGGACCGCGGTGGGACCGCCCGCCAGCATCGCCGCAGTCCAGCGACCGTGGGCGGTGACGCCGTGCTGCCGAGCCGCCATCCACGCCACCTGACCGTCCCGAGGAAGGGAGGTGATCGACTTGAACCCCGTCATGCGGGGTCGAGGTCGATCACGTCGGGTTTTCGCCCCCTCGGGCTCTAGGCTCCACCCCCGCATGGCCGCCGACGTCGACGACGCCCTCAAGCCGCCGCCGGGCAACCCGCGGTTCCCGCTGCTGGACGCGATGCGGGCGATCGCGGCGCTGTCGATCGTGGTGACGCACTCGTCCGGGGTGTCGAACTTCAACACCGACAACTGGCTCGGCCACTTCCCCGCCCGGCTGAACATGGGCGTGACGATCTTCTTCCTGCTGTCGGGCTTCCTGCTCTACCGGCCGTACGTGGCCGCCCGCCGCGAGGGGCGCCCGCCGATCCGCACCGGCGTGTTCCTGCGCCGCCGCGCGCTGCGCATCGTGCCGGCGTACTGGGTCGCGCTCACGCTGCTGGCCATCTACCCGGGTCTGCTCGGGTTCTCCGACCACTGGTGGCGCTTCTACACGTTCACCCAGATCTACTGGAGCGACTCGATCGTCCAGGGCATCGGGCCGGCCTGGACGCTGTGCATCGAGGTGTCGTTCTACCTGCTGCTGCCCTTCCTGGCCGCCGGGATCACGCGGCTGAAGCCGTCGGTGACGGGCGAGGTCGGGCTGCTGCTCGGCCTGTGCGTGTGCGTGTGGATCTTCCGCTGGTACATCCAGGGCTACACCCCGATGTTCAGCGAGTGGCGCGTGCTCCACAACACGCTGCTGAGCTACTTCGACTGGTTCGCCTACGGGATGATCCTGGCCGTCCTCAGCGTCGCCTGGCACGGCCGCGAGGCGGGCTCTCCCGTCCTGGTCACGATCATCCGCCGCCCGTGGCTGCCCTGGCTGGCCGCGGCCGCCGTCTTCGTGTTCGTCGCGCTGGGCATGAACCTGTCGCGCGGCTTCTTCGTGACCTACACGCAGTGGAACTTCTTCGGCGAGCACCTCGGCTACGCGACGGTCGCCTTCCTGCTGCTCCTACCGGCGGTCTTCGGCGACTGGGCCGGCGGCTGGCCCCGCAAGCTGCTGGCCTGGCCCGTGCTCGGCTGGCTCGGGCTGGTGTCCTACGGGATCTTCCTGTGGCACAGCAACATCATGCTCGACCTCAACGACCACGGCGCGCAGGGCTGGGTGCCGGGCCTCGGCTTCCCGGGTCTGCTGCTGGCCACGCTGGCCATCACGATCCCGATCGCCGCGCTGAGCTACTACTTCGTCGAGAAGCCGGCGCTGCGGTTCAAGGACCGGCGGCGCCCGCGGCCGCCGGGACCGCCGGCGCCGGATCCAGCGGACTCAGCTCCAGCTGACGTTGCGCAGCCCGTTTCGCGATAGCGGGATCGATCTGCGCCGAGGTGGCGGCCAGCGCCCGCCAGGCCAGGGCGTTCTCCGGCTCCTCGTCGACGGCCTCCTGGGCCAGCTGCATCGCCGCCTTGGACTCCTTCTGCTGGTAGAGCAGCCCGGCCACCGCGATCAGCTGGTCGGCCCCGCGACAGTGGTCGCGCACGTCCTGGATCGCCGGCGCCTGCTCGCCGGGGGGCAGCGAGCCGTTGGCCGCGCCGAGCACGACGCGGCGGGCCGACTGGCATTCGTCATAGCCGTGGCGGCTGGAGACGAACAGGACGACCATGACGAGCGCGGCGGCAGCGAGGGCGAGACGGATCAGCACAGCCCGATACGATCGCACGCCTTTGCCTGAGCCATCCCCCATCGTCACCATCGTCGTCCCGGCCAAGGACGAGGCGGCCACCATCGCCAACGTCCTGGATCGCCTGGCCGAGCTGCCCTTCGCGACCGAGATCCTCGTCGTCGACGACGGCTCGGTCGACCAGACCGCCGCGATCGTCGAGGCCCGCGACGACGCCCGCCTGCTGCGCCACGAGCGCAACCAGGGCAAGGGCGCGGCCGTGCGCACCGGCATCAACGCCTCCACCGGCGACTTCCTGGTCATCCAGGACGCCGACCTCGAGTACGACCCCTCGGACCTGCCCAAGCTGATGGAGCCGCTGTTCAGCGGCGTGGCCGACGTCGTGTTCGGCACGCGCCTGCGCGGCGGCGAGCCCCAGCGCGCCCACCTGTTCTGGCACTACCTGGGCAACCGCTTCCTGTCGCTGCTGACGAACATCCTCTACAACACGACGATCAGCGACATGGAGGTCGGCTACAAGGCCTTCAACGGCGACCTGATCCGCTCGATCGACCTGGTCAGCAACGACTTCCGCTTCGAACCCGAGGTCACCGCGAAGGTCCTGCGCCGCCGCGTCCGCCTGTACGAGGTGCCGATCTCCTACTACGGCCGCACCTACGACGAGGGCAAGAAGATCACCTGGCGCGACGGGATCTGGGCGGTCAGCGCGCTCGTGCGCTTCCGCTTCGGGGACAAGTGAGCGCGATGGCCCGACTGCCCTACGTCCAGACCGAGGACGCGCCGCCCGAGATCGCCGACGCCGTGGCGCGCGCGCCGCAGCTGAACGTCTTCCGCCTGATGGCCAACGGCACCAGCACCTACCGCGCCTGGCTGCGCTGGGGCGGCGTGCTGCTGACCGGGCTGGAGCTCGATCCCGTGCTGCGCGAGCTGGCCATCCTGCGCGTCGCCGCGATCAGCCCCGGGGCCGAGTACGAATGGGTCCAGCACGAGGCGATCGCCCGCGCGGTCGGCGTCAGCGACGCGCAGATCGACGCCGTCCGCGGTCCCGAGCTCGGCGCCGCGCTGGAGGGCGACGCGCTGACGGTCGCGCGCTTCACCCAGGAGATCGTGCGCGACGTCGCCCCCACCGACCCGACCTTCGAGGCGCTCTCGGCCGCGCTGTCGCCCGCCGAGATCGTCGAGCTGATCCAGGTGATCGGCCAGTACATGATGCTGGCCCGCCTGATGGCCACCGCGCAGATCGACCCGGACGGTCCGGGCGACTTCGCCAACGTCGCCCGGATGCGCGACGCTGGCGACGCCGACGGCTAGCGCTCCTCGGCCAACCCGTCGCCCCGGATGCCGCCCTCGGCGGCCTTGTCGGGGTCGGGGCCGGGCGTGTCGGGGGCCGCGTCGTCGGCCAGGCCGTCGCCGCGGAGGCCGCCCGTGCCGAGCTCGTCCGGGTCCGGCGGCGTCGTCTCCGGTGAGGCGTCCTGGGCCAGCGGCGCGCCGCGGTACTGCTTCTCGTCGTCGTTGCTCATGGCCCCCCGTTCCCCCGTCGCTCCAGGACGTAGTCGCCGAACCGGCCGACGCGCTCGTAGTGCGCGTCGAGGTAGTCGTCCAGCAGGGTCACGCCGCTGGAGCGCGATGAGCCGTTGGGCTCGTCGGCGGTGGCGCGCGGGTCCAGCCAGCGCACCAGGACCGGCGGCCGCGTGCGCTCCAGGTCGGCGATCATCTCGCGCTGCACCTTGGCGGTGGTGACGATGCCGGGCTGGATCACGTCGTAGCGCGTCGGGTTGTCGCGCTGGGCCAGCACGTAGAGCAGCGGGTCGCCGACCGAGACGCGGTCAAAGCGCGGCGGCGCGACGAAGATCGGCCGGCCCGCGGGCGCCAGCTCGTCGATGCGCGGGAGCAGTTGGGCCAGCGCGGCCGCCTCGGCGGGGGACGTCCGCACGCCGTCGGCCACCGACGACGGCACGTCGGCCAGCGCGGGCGGGTGGACGAGCTGGCCCCAGCGCCGCTCCAACCCGTTCAGCGCGATCAGCGCGATCGCGCCGATCAGCACGATCTGCAGGGCTCTTGCCCGCTCGGCACCCGCCGCGAGCCCCAGCGCGACGGCCAGGAACACCGACAGCGGCACCAGGTGGAACTCGTCGGGGCGCCCCAGCAGGTAGGCCAGCCCGACGACCAGCAGCGGCAGCGCCGCCAGCGCCCAGCGCGGCCGGCGCAGCGCCGCCCAGGCCGCCCACAGCGCCGTGGCGACGACCAGGATCAGCGGGAACCAGAACTCCAGCAGCTTGTTGGGGTCCAGCCCGATGCCCGAGGGGTTGACCGGCAGCGGCAGCCGCTGCAGGCCCTGCACGCCGAGGAACCCGACCGTGTCGTGCCACATGTCGCCGGGCGCGACGACGAAGAACGGCAGCAGCGCGACGGCGGCCACACCGGCCGCCGGCGCCAGCGCTGCCCACCCCCCGCCCACCAGCGCCACCGCGATCGCCCCGGCCACGCCGATCTCGGGCCGGAACGCGACGGCCAGCCCGCACAGCGCCCCCGCCCACAGCGGATGGCGGCGGGCCAGCAGCAGCGCCCCGAACACCAGCGCGATCGCCATCGGATTCGGCCCTGGCGTCGCCGGCCAGGCCATCGCCGCGGCGGCGGCCAGCCAGCCCAGCAGCGCGATCGGCTCCGGCGCCGTCCCCCGGCGGATGAGCTTGTAGGCCAGCAGCGCGACGACCGTGTCGAGCACGACGCGCAGCAGCCGCCACCACAGCAGCGAGGGGCCGAACAGCTTGATCGGGAGCGCCAGCAGCAGCGGCTGACCGGGCCCGTAGTTCCACCAGAAGTCGCGATACGGCCACTGCCCGTCGGCCACGCGCTGGGCGGCCTGGAGCATCAGCCCCTCGTCGTGCGGGCCGATCTCGCGCAGCAGCGTCGCCGCCGAGAGCAGCGCGCCGAGCACCAGCAGGATCGGCGTCCGCCAGCGCGCCCAGGACATCGTCTTAGAAGCCCGCGTCGCGGTGGCCGCCGGCCTGCGGGCCGCGCCAGGGCCGAGCGTCGATCACCGCGCCGATCGGCACGCTGGACGCCTGCTGCAGCGCGTCGCGCTCCCGCCACAGCTCCGCCAGCAGCGGCCGGGCGGCGCGCAGCCCGTCCAGGTGCGCGCGCAGCTCACCGGCGCGCGCGGCGGCCACCAGCCAGGCCACCTGGCGGTACAGCACGGGGATCGCCCAGCGCACGGGATAGGCCTTGGCCACGAGCAGGAGCGTGTTGCGGGCCACCCAGCCGCCGACCGGGCGCTCGAGCTGATGCGACGAGCCGCCGCCGGCGTGGCGGGCCACCGCGGCGGGCGCGTAGGCGGTGCGCCAGCCGGCCAGGCGCAGGCGCAGACCGAGATCGACGTCCTCCAGGTAGGAGAAGAAGCGCTCGTCGAAGCCGCCCACCGCCAGCGCCGTGCCCCGGCGCAGGAGCGCCGCGCCCGCGCAGGCGGCGAAGACCTCCCCCGGCTCGTCCCAGCGGCCGTCGTCGCGACGCCCGCGGCCGCGCTGCTCGCAGACGCCGTCGCGGCGCAGGAAGTCCCCGGTGTCGTCGAGCACGCCGGGGTCCTGGAGCGAGACCATCTTGCTGGCCACGCTGGCGATGTCGTCGGGCTCGCCGGCCGCGACCATCAGCGCCAGCCAGTCCGGGGCGAGCTCGACGTCGCTGTTGATCAAGGCGACCCAGTCGGCCTGCGTCGCCCGCAGCCCGACGTTGGCGGCCGCCGCGAAGCCGCGGTTCTGGCCCAGCCGGATCACCCGCACGTCGGCGCCCAGATCGTCGGCCGAGCCGTCGACCGAGCCGTTGTCGACGACGATCAGCTCGTCGAACGGCCGCTCCTGGGCCCGCAACCCAGCCAGGCAGGCGCTCAGCCACCGCGCGCCGTTCCAGTTGGGAACGACGGCGGCGACGCGGGTCGCGCTCACGCGCCCGGCGCCACCAGGCGGGAGCCGAGCCCGCGCGGGCGCACGCGGCGCGGATCGGCGCGGGGCGGGCGCTCGTCGGCGCACGCCTCGGCCACGACGCTGCGGATGCCGTGGCGGAAGTGGGCCACGTCGAAGCGGTCGGCGTTGGCCACGCAGGCGTCCGGGTCGATGGCCAGCGTGTCGAAGCGGGCGACCGCGTCGGCCAGCGCCTGCGGATCCGCGGCGTCGTAGAACGTGCCGGTCAGGCCCTCCTGGACGGTCTCGCGCACGCCACCCTCGGCCAGCGCGATCACCGGGCGCCCGGCGGCCTGGGCCTCGACCGCGGCGATGCCGAACTCCTCGGTGGCGGTGACGATCAGCGCCCGCGACGCGCTCAGCAGCTCCGCGGCGCGGGCGTCGGAGACGCGGCCGGCGAAGGAGATCGTCGGACCGGCCAGGCGGCGCAGGCGGCGCGCGTCGGGTCCGTTGCCGATCACCACGAGCGGCAGGCGCAGCCGGTTGAACGCCTCGACCGCGAGGTGGATGCGCTTGTGGGGCATCAGCTCGCTGAGCACGACGTAGAAGTCGCTGACCGGCCCGGGCGTGAAGCGCGACGTCTCCACCGGCGGGTAGACGACGTCGCTCTCGCGGCCGAAGTAGCGGCGGATGCGCCGGCGGGTGGTCTCGGAGTTGGCGATGTAGCGATCGACGCGCTGGGCGGCGATCCAGTCCCACTGGCGCCAGCGCTGGAAGACGACGCCGAGCGCGGCCCGCTGCAGCACGCCGCGCTGGTTGAGCGTCTCGTCGCGGGCGTTCCAGGCGTAGCGGAAGGGGTTGTGGCAGTAACACACGTGGACGGCGTCGGGATCGACGATCACGCCGTGCGCCCAGGCGCTGGAGCTGGACAGGACCAGGTCGTACCCCGACAGGTCCATGGCCTCCATCGCGTAGGGGTAGAACGGCAGCAGCGGGCGGAACGAACGCGCCGTGGGCCGCAACCGCTGGAGGAACGACGTGTTCACGGTGCGATGCGCAAACCGTCCCTCCGTCCCATGCGGGTCGTAGATCGCCGTGAAGAGATCCGCCTCGGGGTACATGTCCGCGAGCGCAGAGAAGGTCCGCTCCGCTCCGCGAACGTCGAGCAGGAAGTCATGTATCAGGGCGACACGCCGCTGCATCAGCCGCGAGTCTATGAGAGCAGCCCGGCGGCAGTGCTCCACCAACGTCCCACTAGGGTGTCCAGCTTCATGCGCCGGACCGTCCTTCTCGTCGCCCTGCTGGCCCTGCTGGCCCCGGCGGCCGCCCACGCCCGCACCGTTCCCACCGGCTTCTTCGGCGTCATGGCCGATGGCGTCCTGATGACCCGCGACGACGCGTCGTTCGCCCACGAGTTCTCGCTCATGAAGGCCTCGGGCGTGGAGACGATCCGACCCGTCGTCTACTGGGCCGACATGCAGCCCGAGCGCGGCGGACCGCTGATCACCACGAGCTTCGACCGGCTGATCGGCGAGGCGGCCAAGAACGGCATCGGCGTCGTGCCGGTCGTGCTGCGCGCCCCGGCCTGGGCCCGCGAGGACGCCGCCAACATCTCCTCGCCCCCGAAGGACCCGGCGGACTTCGCCGCGTTCCTGAAGGCGATGATCGCCCGCTACGGCCCCAACGGCGCCTTCTGGTCGGAGAACCCGTCGATCCCCAACCGCCCGCAGCGCGCGTGGCAGGTGTGGAACGAGCCGAACCTCGACCGCTACTGGTCGTCGAGCACGCCGTTCGCCAAGCCGTTCGTGGCCCTGCTGAAGGCCGCCCACGACGCGATCAAGCAGGCCGATCCGGGCGCCACCGTGATCGGGCCGGGCTTCGGCAACCGCTCGTGGGAGGCGATGGAGCTGGCCTACAAGGCGGGCATGAACCGCTCGATGTACGACGTGGCGGCCACGCACCCGTTCTCCTACCGGGTCGAGAACGTGCTGAAGATCATCAAGCTCGTGCGCGGCGTGATGGCCAAGCACGGCGATGCCAAGGTGCCGCTGTCGATCTCCGAGATCACCTGGGCGTCGTCCAAGGGCCAGGCCGCGACCGACATCTCCGACTTCGCGACGACGCCCGCCGGGCAGGCGCAGAAGCTGACGCAGGCCTACAAGGCGCTGATGGCCAAGCGGCGCGCCTGGCACCTGGAGAACGTGATCTGGTCGACCTGGCTGAGCTCCGACGGCTCCGACGGCTCCAAGAACCTGTTCGACTGGTCCGGGCTGCGCAAGCTGAACCCGGCCAACCCGAGCGGCGACCCGCTCGACAAGCCGGCGCTGGCCGCCTACAAGAAGCTCGCGCTGGCCGCCGAGAAGTAGGCTCGCGCCCATGCGCATCGGCGTCGACGCCCGGCACCTGGCCGCAGGGCGCGGCGTCGCCCGCTACCTGCGCCACGCGCTCGACGCGCTGGTCACGCGATTCCCGGGCGACGAGTACGTGGCCTTCGTGCCCGGACGCGGACCGGTCGACGTGCCCGAGGGGGTCGAGGTGCGCCGCGGCCCGCTGCCCGGACGCGTGGTCTTCGCCGCGGGCGCGGCGACCGGACGCCCCGCGCTGGAGCGGCTGTGCGGCGGCGGCCTGGACGTGGTCTGGGTGCCCGCGCCCGCCCCCGTCGGCCTGGACGGCTCGGCCCCGCTGGTGCTCACCGTGCACGACCTCTCCTGGGTGATCCGCCCGGGCGACTTCACGGCCTACGAGCGCGCCTGGCACGCCGCGGGCCGCCTCGACGCCCAGGCCCGCCGCGCGGCCCAGGTCGTGTGCGTGTCGCGCGCGACCGCGGACCTGGTGCGGCAGCACTGGCGGGTCGATCCGGCCCGCCTGCGCGTGGTCCCCGAAGGCCCCGGCACCCCGCCCGTTGTCCGCTCGAGCCCGGATACCGGGTCGGAGCGGACAACGGCGCCGTATCTGCTGTGCGTGGGCGCCCTGGAGCCGCGCAAGGCGCCGGAGCTGCTGGCCGGCGCGTACGCCCGGGCCCGGGCGCGCGGCCTGGACGCCGAGCTGTGCTTCGCCGGCGCGGGCCGGCTGGCCGCCCGGCTGGAGGGCCGGCCGGGCGTGCGGCTGCTCGGTCCGGTGGAGGGCCCGGCGCTCGACGCGCTCTACCGGGGCGCCGCCGCCGTCGTGGCGCCGGCCTACGACGAGGGCTTCGGCCTGACGCCCCTGGAGGCGCTGGCCCGCGGCGTTGCGCCGGTGGTCGCCGACCTCGCCGTGTACGACGAGACGCTGGGCCCAGGTGCGCTGCGCTTCGCCCCCGGCGATGCCGCCGGTCTGGCCGATGCCCTGCTGCGCGTGACCACGGACGCCACGCTGCGCGCGCAGATCGTCTCCGAGGGCCGGGCGGCGATCGACCGCCTGAGCTGGCCCGCCTGCGCCGACGGCCTGCACGCCGCGTTCGAGGCCGCGACCCGATGACCGACTGGACCGCGGTCGTCGTGCTGCACGACTCGGCCCCCGACCTGCGCGCGTTGCTCGCCTCGATCGACCGCTGCCTGGATCGCCGGCCGCGCGTGGTGTGCGTCGACAGCGGCTCGACCGACGACGGCCCGCAGATCGCCGCCGACTGGGGCGCCGACCTGCTCGTGCTCGACGGCAACCCGGGCTTCGGTGCCGCCAACAACGCCGGCCTGCAGCGCGTGCGCACCGACGTCACCGTGCTCCTGAACCCCGACATCGTGCTGCGCGACGACGGGATCGAGCGCCTGGCCGCCGCCGCCCACGACGCCGACCGCCTGATCGCGCCCCGCCTGCTGAACCCCGACGGCAGCATCCAGCGCAGCGCCCACCCGCGCCCGGGCACGGCCCGCGCGCTGCTGCCCGCCGTCGTGCATCCCCAGCTGCTGCCCCGCGCCCTGCGCGACCACGCCGACCCGTGGCGCTCCGGCCGGCCCCGGGCGATCGGCTGGGCGATCGCCGCCGCGCTGGCCGCGCGCACGTCGACGCTGCGCGCGCTCGGGCCCTTCGACCCCGACGCGTTCCTGTTCTACGAGGACCTGGATCTGTGCCTGCGGGCACAGGCCCGCGGCGTGCCCACCGTCCTGGATCCGAGCGTCGCGCTGCTGCACCGGGGCGGGCACTCGACCACCGGCCACTTCGGCGGCGAGCCGCTGCTCCTGCACGCCCAGCGCCGGCGCGCGGTGATCGGCGCCGACCTCGGGACGCGAGCGCTGCGGCTCGACGACGCCGCCCAGGCGCTGACCTTCGCCACGCGCGCGCTGGTCAAGGGCCCCAGGCGAGGGCAGCGCGAGCGGGCGCAGCTGCGCGCGCTGCGCCAGGCCCGCCGGACGACCTAGTGCCCTGACACTAGAACAGGCCGAGCTGGTCGTCGGGCGGCGGGGGCGCGGGCGGCGGGGGCTCCGCATCGATCGCCTCGGGCTCCGGCTCGGGCACGTCGGCGATCTGCGGCTGCGCGGGCGCCGGCTGGGCCAGCAGCTCCGGGATCCGCGCGAAGTCGCCGCGCAGCACCTCGAGCATCCGCGGTGTGTAGAGCGCCGCCGCCGGGTGGTAGACCGGGAACAGCCGCACCGCGCGGCCGCCGATCACCCGCACCTCCTCCCGCCCGTGCAGCCGGGTGATGCCCGCCGGGTCGCCGCGCACGAGCTTCGTGGCGAAGTTCCCCAGCGTGCACACGACCCGCGGCTCGATCAGCTCGAGCTGACCGACGAGGTAGGCGTGGCAGTTGTCGATCTCGACGGGCTGCGGGTCGCGGTTGCCCGGCGTCCGGCACTTCAGGACGTTGGTCACGAACACGTCCCTGCGGGCGATGCCGATGTCCGACAGCAGCTCATCCAGCAGCTTGCCCGCCTGACCCACGAACGGCAGGCCCATCCGGTCCTCGTTGGCGCCCGGTGCCTCCCCCACGAACATCAGGTCCGCGTCGGCGTTCCCGGCCCCGAAGACGACCTGCTCGCGCTCGGCCACCAGCTGCGGACAGCGGACGCAGCCACGGGCCTCCTCGAAGACCAGCTTGAGCTCTTCGCGTCTTTGCGCGGACGACGGCATCGCGGCCAGCGTAACGGCGGCCCTGCGTGGGTATCATGCGCCACGAAGGCCGTCACCTTCGGGGACGGACCGAGCAGCAATCGGCAGCAGACAGCAACACGCGACCGGCATCCCCACGGAGCTGGACCGACATGACGGGAAACCACCCCCTCTCCCTGCACCTCGCGGTCATCGGCCGCGGTCGACTCGGCACGTCCCTGGCCGACGCCCTGCGCGCCGCCGGTCTGCTCGTCGACGGGCCGCTGGGGCGCACGCCCGCGCTGGACCCACGCACCGACGTCGTCCTGCTCGCGGTTCCCGACGCCGAGATCGCCGCCGCGGCGGCCGCCGTCGCCCCCGGCCCGCTGGTCGGCCACTGCTCCGGCGCCACCACGTTGGCCCCGCTGGCCGGCCACGAGGCGTTCAGCCTGCACCCGCTGATGACCGTCACCGCCGACGGCGCCGACTTCCGGGGCGCCACCGCCGCGGTGGCCGGCTCCACCGACCGCGCGCTGCGGGCGGCCACGGCGCTGGCCGAGGCGATCGGCCTGCGTCCCGTCGTGGTTGACGACGACGACCGCGCGGCCTACCACGCCGCGGCGTCGATCGCCGCCAACTTCCTCGTCACGCTCGAAGCGGCCGCCGAGCGGCTGGCCGCGACCACCGGCGTCGACCGCGCCGCGCTGCTGCCGCTGGCCCAGGCCGCGCTGGACAACTGGTCCCGCGTGGGCGGCGAGCGGGCGCTGACCGGTCCGATCGCCCGGGGCGACGAGACGACCGTGGAGCGACAGCGCGACGCGGTGGCGCAGCGCACGCCGGAGCTGCTGGGCCTGTTCGACGCGCTCACGCAGGCCACGCGCGACCTGGCCACGACCGGGACGATCCGATGAGGACCGTGCGCACCGTCGTCGAGCTGCGCAGCGCGCTGCGCCAGCCCCGCCGCGACGGCCGCTCGATCGGCCTGGTGCCCACGATGGGCGCCCTGCACGACGGCCACCTGTCGCTGATCCGCCGCGCCCGCGCGGACAACGACCTCGTCGTCGTCTCGCTGTTCGTCAACCCCGCGCAGTTCGGGCCCAACGAGGACCTGGCCGCCTACCCGCGTGACGAGGCCGGCGACGCCGCCGCCGCGGCCGAGGCCGGCGCCGACCTGCTGTTCGCCCCGCCGGTCGAGCAGATCTACCCCACGGGCTTCAGCACGACGGTCCACGTGGCCGGCGTGAGCGAGCCGCTGGAGGGCGCCCAGCGTGGCGCCGCGCACTTCGACGGGGTGGCCACCGTCGTGACCAAGCTGCTGAACATGGCCCAGCCCGACGTGGCCTACTTCGGCCGCAAGGACGCCCAGCAGCTGGCGGTGATCCGTCGCTTCGTGCGCGATCTCGACATCCCCGTGCGGATCGAGGGCTGCGAGACGGTCCGCGAGGCCGACGGCCTGGCCATGTCCAGCCGCAACGCCTACCTGACCGACGAGGAGCGCCCGCGCGCCCTCGGTCTCAGCCGCGCGCTGGAGGCCGCCCGCGCCGCGGTCGCCGCCGGCGCCACCGATCCCGCCACCGTGCAGGCCGCCGCGCTGGCCCAGCTCGACGCGCTCGGCGTGGAGGCCGAGTACGTCGCGGTGGTCGATCCCGACAGCTTCCTGCCGATCACCTCCATCGAACGCGACGTGCTGGTGGCGATCGCCGCCCGCGTCGGCCGTGCCCGTCTCATCGACAACACCACGATCACCCTCAACGACCGTCAACCCGAGGTGGCGACCCTCCGTAGCTGAGGGCGTCAACCAGAAGGAGCAACGCCATGAGTGCCGCACCGACCGTCCCCACCACCACCTCCGGCATCGACGCCCTGCCGATGACGCTCCCCCGTCTGGCCGAGAAGAAGCGCACCGGCGAGCCGATCGTCATGGTCACCGCGTACGACTACCCCTCGGCCCAGGTCGCCGAGGCGGCCGGCGTCGACATGGTCCTCGTCGGCGACTCGGGCGCGATGACCGTGCTCGGCTACCCGTCGACCGTCCCCGTGTCCACCGACGAGATGCTCATGCTGACCGCGGCCGTGCGCCGCGGCCTGCGCACGCCGTTCCTGGTCGCCGACCTGCCGTTCGGCTCCTACGAGGCCTCCGACGCGCAGGCGATCGCCACCGCGCAGCGCTTCGTCAAGGAGAGCGGCGCCGACGCCGTCAAGCTCGAGGGCGGCGGCGCGATGGTCGCCCGGGCCGCGGCGATCGTGTCGGCCGGCATCCCGGTGATGGGCCACGTCGGCCTGACGCCGCAGACGTCGACCGCGCTGGGCGGCTACCGGGCCCAGGGCCGCACGGCCGACGCCGCGCTGAAGGTGGCCCGCGAGGCGCTGGAGCTGCAGGCCGCCGGCTGTTTCTCGATCGTCTGGGAGGCGATCCCCTCCGCGGTGGCCGACGAGCTGATGGAGCACATGGAGATCCCGGTGATCGGCATCGGCGCGGGCGCGTCGACCGACGGCCAGGTCCTGGTGTTCCACGACCTGCTCGGCATCCGCGAGGGCGTCGGGGCCCGGTTCGTCAAGCGCTACGGCGACCTGATGGAGGAGATGGTGCGCGGCGTGCGGGCCTACGCCGACGACGTGCGCACGCACCGCTACCCGGAGGCCGACCACACGTACTCGATCGATCCGGGCGAGCTGACCGAGTTCCGCGCGCAGCTGCAAGCTTCCTGACGAGGCTCCGTAACCGCGCTTTCTCCGTTGCGCTAGCAAACGGGGAGGGGTACGGGTATCGGACATGCGTCCAGCCCTGCTCCTCCCCGCGCTGCTGTTCGGCGCCGCCCTGATCGCTCCGACCGCCGCGTCCGCCGGCGTCGCCCACACCGTCGCCCCCGGCGAGACGATGTGGTCGCTGGCCGCGGCGCAGAACATGACCACGCGGGCCTTCGCGGCGGCCAACGGGCTGTCGGAGGACGCCCCGCTGGTGCTCGGCTCGACCATCCAGCTGCCGACGGTGAGCGAGGCGGCGATCGCGCTGCAGTCCGCGCCGGCCGCGGCGGCCAGCGCCGCCGCCGACGCCTCCGCGGCACCCGTCGCCGCGCCGGCCGCCGGCCCGCCGCCGATGGGCGCCTACACCGTGCGCCCGGGCGACACGCTCAGCGGCCTGGCCGCCCAGTCCGGGGTCACGGTCGAGCAGATGGCCTCGATGAACGGGCTGGATCCCAACGGGTTCCTGATCGCGGGCACGCTGATCAAGCTGCCCACCGGCGCCCCCACCCCGGCCGCCGCCAGCGAGCCCGCGCCCGCTCCGGTCGTGACCACCGCCAGCCCCAACCCGGCGCCGGGGACCGTCACGTCGTCCGACATCGCCACGGTCGCCTCGCGCAACGGCGTTCCGGCCGACCTGTCGGCCGCGATCGCCTGGCAGGAGTCGGGCTTCAACAACGCGATGGTCTCCTCGGCCAACGCCCGCGGCGTCATGCAGGTGATGCCCGGCACCTGGGCCTGGGTGCAGGCCAACCTGGCCAAGCGCCAGCTCGATCCGAACTCGCCGATCGACAACGTCGGGGCCGGCGTCCTGTACCTCGGGCACCTGCTCCAGGAGACGGGCGGCGACTACGCGATGGCCGCCGCCGGCTACTACCAGGGCCTGGACTCGGTCCAGCGCATCGGCATGCTGCCCGAGACGCAGCAGTACGTGGCCAACGTGATGGCGCTGCGGTCCCGCTTCGGCGGCTGACGCCGACAGATAGGTTGCCGGGCCGTGCGTGACGACGGCCTGGTGCGCGAGGTCCTGCGCCTCGACCGTTCTCGCGTGGCGGTCGACGCCGCGCTGCCCTGTGCGCTGGCCTTCGCGATCCCGCTGGTGATCGGGTTGGCCACCGATCACGTGGCCGACGGCGTGACGGCGTCGATCGGCGCGCTGATCGTCGGCTTCGCCAACCTCGGCGGCGGCTACCGCGTCCGCGCGCTCACGCTGCTGTCCACCACGCTGGCCGCCGGCCTGGCCGCCCTGGTCGGGGGCGCGACCGGCGCGTCCGACGCGGCGACCGTGCTCCTGATGGGCGCCTGGGGCTTCGCGGGCGGCCTGCTCGTCGCGCTCGGCCCGCGCCCGGCCTTCGCCGGGATGCTGTCGACCTGGGCGCTGCTGCTGTCCGCCGACCTGCACGTGCACGGGGTGGGTGCCGTCCATGTCGCGGCGCTGATGACCGTCGGCGGTCTGCTGCAGACCGCCGTCGCCGTCGCCGCCTGGCCGCTGCGCCCGCTCGGGCCCGAGCGCCGCGCCGTGCGCACCGCCTACCGCGCCCTGGCCGTGTGCGCCCGGTCGCCCTCCAGCGCCGGCCTGGCCCGCTGCGCGGCCGCGCTGGCGGCGGCCGCGGAGCTGATCGGCGACGCGCCCAGCCGCACCGGCACCCGCGAGCGCCAGCGCGAGCTGGTCGAGCAGGGCGAGTGGATCCGCCTGGAGATCGCGGCGCTGAGCGACGTGCGGCCGGCCGATCCCCAGGCGGTCGACCGCCTGCTGGCCGATGCGGCCGACGCGCTGGACGGGCTGGCCGCGGGCCGGCCGGTGGCCGACATCGCCGCGCTGCGCGCGCGGGCCGCCGCGGTCAGCGCGCCCGCGGTCCAGCAGCCCGCGCTGATGCTCGTCACGCGCATCAGCCAGGGCGGGCGCGATCCCGGCGTGACGCTGCCCGGATCGCCCCGCGGCGGAGCCCTGTCGCGCAGCCTGGTCGCCCTGCGCGCGCAGCTGACGCCCCGCTCGGGCGCGTTCCGCCACGCCACGCGGCTGGGCGTCGCGCTGATGGTCGCGGTGATCGCCTACCGCGCGCTCCCGCTGCAGCGCGGCTACTGGGTGCCGCTGACCGTCCTGTTCGTGCTCAAGCCCGACTACCTGGCCACCTACTCGCGCGGGCTGGCCCGGGCCGCGGGCACGATGCTCGGCGTGATCGTGGCCGCCGCGATCGTCACGCTCGCCCACCCGAGCGACCCGGTGGTGCTCGGGCTGATGACCGTGCTCGCGCTGGCCGCGTACGCGCTCTTCCCGGCCAACATCGCGCTCTTCTCGGTGACGCTGACGATCCTGATCGCGCTGCTGGTCGACTTCTCCGGCGCGTCGGCGATCGGCGCGATCGAGGACCGCCTGATCGACACCGCGATCGGCTCGGTGATCGCGCTGGGCGCGTTCGCCCTGTGGCCGACCCGCGAGGAGGAGACGCTGCGCCAGCGCATCGCCGACGTGGTGGCCATCCACGGCCGCTGGCTGAGCGCGATCGTCGGCGGCCTGGCCGACCCGGCGGCCTACGACCCCGACGCGATGCACCGCGACCGGCTGGCCGCCCGACTCGCGCTGACCAACGCCCAGGCCTCCCTGCAGCGCGCCGCCGCCGAGCCCGTGGCGCGCCGGCCCGACGTGGGCCGCGCGGGCGCGATCCTGGCCGCGATCGTGCGCATCGACGACAGCGCGCTCGTGCTGGCCGAGACGGCGCACGACCACCGCTCGCGCGGCGTGCACCCGGCGATCGCCGACTGGGGCCAGGCGCTGCGCACCAGCCTCGACGACTTCGCCGCCGAGCTCGGGGATCCCGCGGCCGTCGCCGCGCCCGATCCGCCGGAGCCCTCCACCCTCGCGCTCGTCGACGCCGCCCGCGCCCGGCCCGACGACGTCGTGCTGTCGATCACCGCCACCCGCGCGACCTCGATCCTCGCCGCGATCGGCGGGCTGCGCCTGCGTCAGACGCCCTGAGCCTGGAGCCACAGCTCCAGCAGCCCGAGCTGCCACAGCTTGTTGGCGCCCGACGGCGTCAGGTGCTCGTTGGGCTCGCGCAGCAGCCGGTCGACGTAGGCGTCCTCCCACAGCTCGCGCCGGCGCGCCTGGGGATCGGTCAGCGCGTCGCGCACGAGGTCGAGGTAGGGGCCTTCGAGCTGGACCAGCGCCGGAACCGGGAAGTAGCCCTTCGGCCGGTCGATCACCGCGTCGGGCACGATCCCGCGGGCGGCGCGCTTGAGCGGCCCCTTCCCGTCGAGCTCGAGCTTGACCTCGGGCGGGCAGGCGGCGGCCAGCTCGACCAGCTCGTGGTCCAGGAACGGCGTGCGCGCCTCCAGGCCCCAGGCCATCGTCATGTTGTCGACGCGCTTGACCGGGTCGTCGGGGAGCATCACCTGCTGGTCCAGGCGCAGCGCGAGGTCCAGCGGCCCGCCCACCCGCGCGCCGTCGAAGTGCGCCTCCACGAACTCGCGGGACACCGGGTCGTCGAGCGTCAGCTCGTCGTCGACGAAGCGATCCATCTCGTCGTGCGTGCGGTCGAAGAACGCGTCCTCGTAGTCGCCGACCGGGTCGTCGCTGCCGTGCATCGGCGGGTACCAGTGGTAGCCGGCCAGCACCTCGTCGGCGCCCTGACCGGTCTGCACGACCTTCAGGTGGCGGCTGACCTCCTGGGAGAGCAGGTAGAAGGCGACGGCGTCGTGGCTGACCATCGGCTCGCTCATCGCCGCGATCGCCTCCGGCACCGCGGGCAGCATCCGGTCGGCGCCGATGCGGATCTGCACGTGGTCGGTGGCGAACTCGCGGGCCACGATGTCGCTGTAGGCGAACTCGTCGCCGGACTGCTCGCCGACCGCGTCGAAGCCGATCGAGAACGTCTTCAGCCCGTGCTGCCCCTGTCGGGCCAGCAGGCCGACGATCAGGCTGGAGTCCAGGCCGCCCGACAGCAGCACGCCGACGGGCACGTCGGAGACCATGCGGCGCTTGACCGCGGTGGCCAGCGACGCGCCGATCGCCTCGCCCCAGTCCGCCGCGTCCATCGCGCGGTCCTCCGAGCGCCGGCGGTAGGGCGGGTCCCAGTAGCGCGTCTCGTGGCGACGCCCGTCGGGCTCGATCACCAGCAGCGTGGCCGGCGCGAGCTTGCGCACGCCGCGCAGGATGGTCATCGGCGCGGGCACCACCGCGTGCCAGGACAGGTAGTGGTGCAGCGCCTCGGGGTCGATCGAGGTGTCGATCCCGCCGCCGGCCAGCAGCGCCGGGAGCGTGGAGGCGAAGCGCAGGGCGCCGTCGACGTCGGCCAGGTAGAGCGGCTTGACCCCCAGCCGGTCGCGGGCCAGCACCGCACGGCCGCTGTCGCGCTCGATCACGCAGAAGGCGAACATGCCGATGAAGCGATCCACGCACCGCTCGCCCCAGCGGTGGTAGGCCTTGGCGATCACCTCGGTGTCGGAGGTCGAGAAGAACGTGTAGCCGTGGCCCTCCAGCTCGGCCCGCAGCTCCTGGTGGTTGTAGATGCAGCCGTTGAACACGACCGCCAGGCCGAGCTGCGAGTCGACCAGCGGCTGCGAGCCCGCCCGCGACAGGTCGATGATGCACAGGCGCCGGTGGCCGAGCGCCACGCGGCCCGAGGCCCACACGCCGTGGTCGTCAGGGCCGCGACGGACCATCGTCGCGGTCATCCGGGCGACGGCGTCGACGTCCGCCGGCCCCGCTTGCCGCAGTTCTCCGCACAATCCACACATCGGACGTCAGGCCTTCCCGCCGGGGGCGTTCGTTACGCTCGCTCGACTCTATGGCCCCGCTGATCGGCATCTCGACCTCGGAGCTGCGCACGCCGCCGCACGTCGAGCCGTTGGCCGAGTCGGATCCGGCCCGCCGCGAGCTCGCCCTCGGACTCGACTACCCGCGCGCCGTGGACGCCGCGGGCGGCATCCCGGTGGTCGTGCCGCCGATGGCCGCCTCCGACGTCGAGGGCCTGCTGGACCGGGTCGACGGGCTGCTGCTGTCCGGCGGTCCCGACCTGCACCCGTCCTACTACGGCGCCGTCCCCCACGACTACCTGGGGCCGACCGAGCCGCCGCTGGACGAGTTCGAGCTGAACCTGCTGCGCGCCGCGGACGAGCGCCGCATGCCGATCCTGGCCATCTGCCGCGGGCTGCAGGCGCTGAACGTGTGCCGCGGCGGAACGCTGTGGCAGCACCTGCCCGAGGACGTCGGCGGCGCCATCCAGCACCGCCAGTCCGAGCCGGGCCGGGTGGCCACGCACGCGGTGCGCATCGAGCCGGTCAGCCGGCTGGCCAAGGCGCTCGGCGCCACGCACATGGACGTCAACTCGTTCCACCACCAGGCCGCCCACGAGCTCGGCCGCCGGCTGCGCGCGGTGGCCTGGGCGCCCGACGGCGTGGTCGAGGGCCTGGAGGCCACCGATCGCGACTTCGTCATCGCCGTCCAGTGGCACGCCGAGTCCCTGATCGCCCGGGTCGATCATCAGCAGCTGTTCGCCAGCTTCATCGCGGCCGCCAGCACCCCGGCAACGGCCCGCAGCGCCGCCTGATTCTCCCGTTCCCATCGAGGTTTCGCACCACTCGGTCCACGCTTTCGGGGTGCGCGTTGTCCGCTCGGTCGATTGCGCGGCGGTGACACCGGGGTAGGTTGACTGGGAGATGACCGTCCAGGAGCGACGGGTCACCCCCATCTCCTACGAGCCAGCTGACGCGTGGGACGAGGCATTTGACGCCGCCGGGGAGCCCAGACCGTTGTACGAGTCGCTGCTGGCTCGCTTGGCCGATCGCGATCTGGGAGCGCTGGGCCGGGCGGTGGCCGAGCACGCCGCGAGCGAGGGCGCGACCTTCGGCGGCGACCAGGCGTTCCCCGTCGATCCGATCCCGCGGCTGATCGCCGCCGACGAGTGGAGCGAGCTCGAGGCCGGGCTGGGCCAGCGCGTGCGGGCGCTGGACGCCTTCGTCGGCGACATGGCCGGCGAGCGGCGGGTGATCGCGGCCGGCGTCGTGCCCGAGCGGCTGGCCTCCACGCTGCCCTTCCTGGAGCCGGACCTGGCCGACCTGCCCGCGCCGGCCAGCGCGCACATCGTGATCGCCGGCCTGGACGTCGTGCGCGATCGCGACGGCCGCTTCCACGTGCTCGAGGACAACGTGCGCACGCCCTCCGGCATGGCCTACCTGCTGGCCACCCGCCGCGCGACCAAGGCGCACCTCGACTACGACGAGCCGCGCCGCCCCGTGCGCGCCGCGCTGGCCAACCTGCTGGGCAGCGTCCTGGCGGCCGCGCGTCCGCTGCCCGACTCCGACGCCGCCGTGGTCGTGCTCTCCGACGGCCCGGACAACTCCGCCTACTTCGAGCACCGGGTGCTGGCCGAACTGGCCGGCGTGACGCTCGTGCACACCGACGACGTGCGCGTGGACGGCGACCGGCTGGTCACGCGCGACGGCGGCCGGGCGATCCAGGTCGTCTACCGGCGCACCGACGAGGATCGCCTGCGCGACACCGACGGACAGCTCACCTCGATGGGCGAGCTGCTGCTGGAGCCGCTGCGCGCCGGGACGCTGTCGGTGGTCAACGGCTTCGGCACCGGCGTGGCCGACGACAAGCGCATCTACCCCTACGTCGACGAGATGGTCCGCTTCTACCTCGACGAGGAGCCGCTGCTGCCCTCGATCGTCACCTACGACCTCGAGGAGCGCGAGGCCCGCGACGAGGCGCTGGAGCGCCTGGGCGAGCTGGTGCTCAAGCCGCGCGACGGCCACGGCGGCCGCGGCGTGCTGATCGGTCCCGCGGCCAGCGGCGTCGAGCTGCGCGAAGCGGCCGAGACGGTGCGCGCGGATCCCGGCGGCTGGTGCGCCCAGGAGCTGGTCAAGCTGTCGACGCACCCGACGGTCATCGACGGCCGGCTGGCGCCCCGCCACGTCGACCTGCGGCCCTTCCTGTTCTACGACGGCACCCGGGCGGCGGCCCTGCCCGGCGGCCTGACCCGCGTCGCGCTCACGGAGGGCAGCCTGGTCGTCAACTCCTCCCGCCAGGGCGGTGGGAAGGACACATGGGTCCTCCCCTGAGCGGCGAGCTCCCCACGTGGGCCACCTGGGCCGGCTCCGGGCGCGACACCGCGTTCACGCTCGGCGTCGAGGAAGAGGCGATGTTCGTCGCGCCCAACTCGTGGAACCTGGCCGGCGCGATCGACGAGATCCTGCCCCGCCTGCCCAGCGACGTGGCCCAGCACGCCAGCGCCGAGACGCACGCCGCCGCGCTCGAGCTGGCCACCGGTGTGCACGAGACCGTCGGCGCCGCCGTGGACGAGCTGCGCGGGCTGCGCGCCGCGCTGCGCCAGACCGCCGAGGGCTGTGCGCTGGCCGTCGCGGTGTCGGGCACGCACCCGTTCGCGGTGTGGCGCGACGTGTCGGTGTCGACCGGCGCCCGCCAGGCGCTGGTGTACGGCTCGATGCGCGAGCTGGCCCGGCGCGAGCCGACGTTCGCGCTGCACGTGCACGTCGGGGTGCGCGATCCCGAGGATGCCCTGCGCGTGGCCAACGCGATGCGCGTCCACCTGCCGGTGCTGCTGGCGCTGAGCGCCAACTCGCCGTTCTGGCAGGGCCGCGACACCGGGCTGGCCTCGGCCCGCACCCCGCTGTTCCAGGCCTTCCCGCGCGTCGGCATCCCCCGGGCCTTCGCCGACTACGAGGACTGGGCCAGCACCGTCGACCTGCTCGTGCGCTGCGACGCCTTCCCGGAGGCCACGTTCCTGTGGTGGGACGTGCGCCTGCAGCCCAAGCTGGGCACGATCGAGATCCGCGTGATGGACGCGCAGACGCGCCTGGAGTCCAACGCGGCGCTGGTCGCGCTGGTCCAGTCGCTCGTGCGCCTGGAGACGCTCGAGGGCTACGCCGAGCCGCTGGCCATCAACTCGCCCGAGGTGCTGGACGAGAACCGCTTCCTGGCCGCCCGCGACGGGGCCGACGCCGCGCTGATCGATCCGGTGGCCGAGCGCCGGATCCCGCTCTCGGAGATCGTCGAGTCGATGCTCGACGCCTGCCGTCCGCACGCCCAGGACCTGGGCTGCGAGCGCGAGCTGGAGGCCATCCGCTACCAGCTGACGCACCCGCCGACCAAGCACCAGCTCGACCTGGCCCGGCGCCGGCCGGACCGCCTGCACGGGCTCGTCTCGGCGCTGGCCGACGAGTACTGAGTCCTAGTCCGCGCCGTAGGTGAGCGTCTTGATGACGCGCGCCGGCGCGCCGACCGCCACCGAGTAGGGCGGCAGGTCGGTCGTCACCACGCTGTTGGCGCCGACCACGCAGCGCTCGCCGATCGTCACGCCGCTGGTCACGACGACGTGCGCGCCCAGCCACACGTTGTCGCCCAGCCGCGTCGGGCCGCGCGAGGTGAAGCCCTGCCACGGCACCGGCATCGTCGGATCGTCGAAGCGATGGTTGGCGTCGGTCACGAAGCAGCCGTTGGCCAGCATGCAGTGCTGGCCGATCTCGACCAGGTCCATGGAGGCGACCATCGCGTTGAGGTTGAGGAAGCTGCCCGCGCCGATCGTGATGCGCGCGGGCCCGGGCGCGGTCAGCCACACGCCGGGCTCCAGCAGGACGTTCTCGCCCAGCGTCAGCCGACCTTCGTCGAAGGCCTCGAGGACGTTGCCGTGGACCGGCCAGCGGATGAACGCGCCCGCGCGAGCGGCGTGCAGGTGGATGCGCGCGCGGTGCAGCGGCAGCGAGTTGCGCTCGTACCAGCGCCACTTCTGGGCCCACAGCTTGGCCTTGGCGATGTCCAAGCCCGGGATCTTCCCAGGCCTGGCCATCCTCACACCCGGTGGACGACGGTGTGCGTGTCGGCCCAGGGCTGGCGCAGCAGGACGCGCAGCGTCTGCTCGCCGGTGAGGGCGATGTCGTAGGCGTGGTCGCAGGGGTCGCAGGCGCACACCACGATCGCGCCGTCGTTGGCCTGCTCGATCGTCGCCTCCGAAGGCTGATGCAGGCAGTACGGGCAGGCGAACGAGGCCTGCACGAGCGGGTCGGGGTCGTCGGGGAAGAAGCGGGCCATCTCGGTGCTCATGCGGCAGCGGCCTCCTCGATGCGCACGCCGGCCAGGCGCAACGCGGTCTCGCGGGTGGTCGGGACGCGCCCCCAGCGCGTCTTCTCGGCGTAGTCCATGAGGCGCTCGAACAGCGCGTCCAGCGGCTCGGAACGCAGCCCGGCGGGCTCCAGCAGCTCGCGCGCGTGGGTGTCGTCGAACTGCGTCTTGACGTCGAAGTAGGGCACCAGCGCCTCGGTGCCGCCCGCGATGCGCATCGGGGCGAAGACCGGCGCGGGCTGGGCGAAGCGCTCCTGGGCCAGCGCGAGCACGTCGGCGACGCGCGCGGCGCGCTCGCCGGCCACCAGGTTGATCGTGCGCCCTTCGACGTCGGGCGCGTCGACCAGGTGCACGATCGACGCCGCGACGTAGTCCAGCGGGACCGCGTCGACCAGGCCGTCGGGGTCGGCGGGGACGCGATCGAGCAGGCCGCGGGCGAAGGCGCGCAGCGGCAGGTAGAGCGCCGAGAACGCGGGCGTCCAACCGCTGACGCCGTCGCCGACGACGATCGACGGGCGCGCGATCACGACGGGCAGCCCGCTGCCGCAGACCAGGCGCTCGGCCAGGTGCTTGGTCTGCTCGTAGGTGTTGCGGAACGCCTGACCGGCGACGAGGTCGGTCTCGCGGAACACGCCGTCGGTGCGCCCAGCCACGAACGCGGTCGACACGTGCACCATGCGCCGCAGCTGCGGCATCCCGTGCGCGAGCTCGAGCACGCGCTGGGTGCCCAGGGCGTTGACGGCGAGCGCTTCGGGCAGCGGCTGGTCGAACCCGACCGCCGCGGCGCAGTGGATCACGCGGTCCGCGTTGGCGGCGATGTCGCGCCGGTCGGCGGCCGCGAGACCGAGGCGCGAGCGGGTCACGTCCCCGCACACCGCGCGGACGCGCGGCGCCAGGCGGGGCGTGTCCCACAGGCGCGAGAGCGTGGCGTCGAGGCGGGCGTCGGCGGCCTCCTGGTCCGGCGCCCGCAGGAGGACGATCACGTCGTCGCGTCCACGCTCCACCAGCCGCGCGAGGATCTCCATCCCCACGACACCGGTGGCCCCTGTCAGGACGATCGCGCCACGGTCCATGACCCCCAGAGTGCCGACCGCGCGCGCCGACCGCCACCACAACCCGACGCCCGGGGGGTCGTCAGGCCAGCAGGCCGAGGCGCTGCGCGCGCACCACCGCTTCGGCGCGGTTGCGCGCGTCGAGCTTGCGATACAGCGAGCTGCTGTGCTCCTTGACCGTGTGCGGCGACAGGAACAGGGCCGCGGCGATCTCGCGGTTGGTCGATCCGCGCGCGATCAGGTCCAGCACCTCGTGCTCGCGCTGGGTCAGGCGGGGCATCGACTGCTCGTCGACGGCCGGGAAGACGGTGCGGCCGTAGCCGACCTCGCGCACGGCGTCTGCCAGCTCCGGCGCGGGCAGGTCCTTGGAGACGAAGCCGGACGCGCCCGCGGCGCGCGCGGCGTTGGGCGAGATGCGCCCGGCGCCGGAGATCAGCAGCACGCGCGTGCCCGGGGACTGCAGCCGCAGGGCCTCGCAGATCTGCGCGCCCGACTCCTCCCCCAGGAACAGGTCGACGAGCGCGACGTGCGGGTCCCAGCGCTTGGCGTGGGCCAGCGCCTCGGCGCCCGTGCGGGCGGCCAGGCAGCGCTCGACCCAGGGCTGCTCGCCGAGCATCAGCCGCAGGCCCCAGTGGACGACGTCGTGGTCGTCGACGACGAGCACGCGCAGCCGCCGGCCCCGCGCGGGCGGTTCGGGCGGGCGCGGCTGGCGCGGCGACTCGCGCTCGGCCGGGCGGCTGAGATCGCGCGCGGCCTGGCGGGCGCGGGCGGTGGCGCGGGTCGTGTCGCGCTCAGACGGCATCGTCGGGCACCACGAGCTTGACCTGCCAGCCGTTGCTGCCGACGGGCCCGTACTCGACCACGCCGCCGCTGCGCAGCGCCTCGAAGGCGACCAGGCGCAGTCCCATCCCGGTCGCCCGCCGGCGTCCCTTGGCCCCGTCGTTGTCGACCTCCATCACGAAGGCGCCTTCGTGGCGGCTGAGGCGCACGCCCACGCGCGTGGGCGACGCGTGCTTGTGCGCGTTGCGCACGGCCTCGGTGAGCACGGACTGCACGAGCGACTGAAGCCGGTCCGGGACCGCGTCGGCGTCGCCGCCGTCCAGCGTCACGCCGAGATCGGGGTGCTCGCGGGCCAGGCGGTCGAGCTCGGCGGCGAGCGTCGTCGCGCTGGGTCGCGGTGCGCGGCTCAGCGGCCGCTGGAGCGCCTCGCGCAGGTCGGCCAGCGCTCCCTGCAGCTCCTCGGCACAGCGCCGCCGGGCCCGCGGGCTCAGGGCCGCTTCGCCCGACAGCGCCAGCGACACGCCGAACAGCCGCTGGATGACGCCGTCGTGAATCTCCCGGGCCAGGTCGATGCGCTGCTCCAGCTGGGTGGCCCGCTCGCGCTGGCTGGTGGCGATGCGCGCGACGGCGGCCAGCGCGGCGGTCTTGCCCAGCGACCACAGCAGCTCGCGATCGCTCTGGGTCAGCGCGGGCGCGTCGCGGGCGCGGTCGGCCAGGATCACCCCGACCCAGCGCCCGGACGCGGCCATCGGCGTGCAGATCACCAGCGCCGGGTCGAGCAGGTCGACGTAGCGCGGGGGCAGCAGCGATTGCAGGTCCTCGGACGCCTCGATCACGCGGTCCTCGAGCAGGCTGCGCCCGGCCAGCGGCGCGGACTCCACGGAGAAGTGCTCCCCGGCGAACAGCTCGAGCGGGATCCCGTGCGCGCCGGCCGCCCGCACCCGGCGCTGCGCCGCGTCGTAGCGGAACAGCACCGCCCGCTCCATGTGCGCCAGCCGGCAGACGGCCTCGCACAGACGCCCGTAGAACGCGTCGGGCGACTCGTCGAGGTCGCTCTGGGAGAGGACGTCGGCGAAAACGTCCAGGGCCGCGACGCGGACGTCGGAGGTGGGCGGGGTCATCTCCGCCCATCCTCGCGCGTCCGCGTCGTGGGCGCTACCCGGCCACGCGCGCCAGCGGCAGGATGCCCGCACCGTCGCGGGCCACGACGCCGGCCCCGTCGCGGGCCACGACACCGAGGCCCGGCGGCACCACGATCGCGCCCGACTGGATCAGGGAGACCCCGGCGACGTTGGAGATCAGCGTGCTGCCGGAGTTGCTGACCAGCGGCGCGGCCGGGTTGACCGCCGCCAGCCCCTTGCCGAACACGAGCGAACCGCCGTCGTTGCCGACCAACGTGCTGCCGTCGTTGCCGATCAACGAGGCGCCGTCGTTGCCGACCAAGGTGCTGCCGTCGTTGCCGATCAGCCCGACGCCGATCACCGAGGTCTTGCCCGGGATGATCGCCCCGGTCAGGCTGGCGTCCAACAGCGTGCCCGAGGCGTCGGCGATGCGGCCCGGCACGGACACGATCTGCGCGGGGACCGCCGGCCCGGCGGTCGTGCCGCCGCTGGTCGAGCGGACCACGGCCACGCCCTTCTTCCAGCAGTCGTTGACCAGCGCGGCGCCGGTCAGCGTCGCGGCCGCGGTCTCGCAGGCGTCGCCCTTGGCGCCGACGGACCCGCCCAGCTCCTTCAGCCCGGCCACGAACCCTTCCATCGCCTCGACGAACAGGTCGCGGCGCACGTAGCGGTCGCCCTGCCAGCGGAACAGGCGCCCGCTCTGGGTGGTGAAGTCCTTGCGGCCGCGATCGACCACCGGGATCGTCGCCCAGCCGCGCAACGTGTCCTGGGCGGTGTCGCTGGCGTTGCGCTGCGTCTTGACGCGCACGTTGATCTCCAGATCGCCGGTCCAGTCGATCGGGAAGGTCAGCGTGGCCGCGCCGGCCGAGCCGGTGGCCTGCGAGGCCAGGATCGTGCCGTCCCCGGTCTTGGGGTTCTTGACCGCCTCCACCGACACGCCGAGCACGCGGCGGCTGGTGAAGTTCTCGTTGACGAGCACGGTCACCACGCCGAGGTTCTTGGCCGAGCTGGTCAGCTTGCCATCGGCGCCCAGGTCGAGCTCGCGCTCGAACGTCGGGATCAGCCCCGGCTCGCGCTGGTAGTCGCCGCCGGGACGCGGCGCCAGCGAGATCGTGAAGTCCGACTGGATCGGACGGCGCACGTTGAGCTCGACGAAGAACCGGCGCGCCGCCTTGCCGCGCTCGCTGCCGATCTTGGCCGACTTGATCGTCTCCTGGGTGAAGCTGGAGCTCTCGCTGTAGTCGACGATCCGGAAGCGGCACTCGCGGTCCTCGATCAGCCTGATCGCGTCCTCGTAGGTGCGGTCGTCGAGCGCGTCGGTCAGCTTGCGCGCCTCCGCCCCGCGGTAGGGGCAGGCCTCGCCGCGCAGGTCCTGGGCCACGTCGTAGTACTGCACGCGCACCGTCAGCCGGCAGGCCACGGTGGCGTCGCCGCAGGGCTTGGTCGGGTCGATCCGCACCTGCTGGCCGGGCGCCATCGGGGTCAGCTGGGCCACGACCTCACCGTCATCGACCTTGGCGCGGTAGGCGGACCGGACCTTGCGGAAGGGCAGGCCCTTGGTCAGCAGGCTGTAGGGCACGTTGAGCGCGTCGAGCTGGCGCTGCAGCTGGGTCAGCGAGGTGAAGCGCAGGCGGCCGTCGTTGGTCGGGCGCGCGTCGGGCACCTTGACGGTCCGCTCCAGCGCGCCGGCCGGGGTGGCGGGCCCGGCGGGCGCCGGCGGACCGCCGCCGTTGGGCTTCTGGACGCGGTTGCAGGCCGGCGTGGGCACCTCGTCGACGGCGTCGGCGACGGCCAGGTCGTTGGTGCCGACGATGTCGAGCAGGTCCTCCTCGTCGCAGGCCAGCATCGTGTCCTTCAGGCCGTCGACGGCCTGGACCTCGTCGGTGCCCGGCCCGCCCACGAACGTGTCGGCCGCGCCGCCCCCGGTGAGCTTGTCGTCGCCCTCGCCGCCGATCAGGTTGTCGACGCCGTCGCCCCCGTTGAGCGTGTCGAGGCCGCCCTCGCCCCGGATCGTCGTGCTCAGCGCGCCCTGGATCGTGATCACGTCGTCGCCCGGGCCCAGCGAGGCCATGATCGACGGCGCGGCGCCCGCGCACTTGACGATGCGCAGCGAGCCGTTGTGGTTGCAGTTGTCGCTGGCGTCGGCGAGCACCAGATCGAGCGCGTCGTCCTGGACGATCACGTCGTTGCCGCTGAGGCTGACCGTCATGCGGTTGGCGGTCTCCCGCGGGTCCTCGATCATCACCCCGGCCCCGGCGATCATCCGCACCGAGGCGGCGTGGGCCGCCGGGACGGCGACGAGCAGTCCGACGGTCAGGGTCAGCAGCAGGGCGGTACGGGCACGGGCGCGAGACATGGCGGGGCACCGTAATCCCGGGGTGCGCGCTTTGCCCCAGGGAGCCTCCCCAGGATTTTGAACTAGGTTCTGGTCCGTGAGCGACCGCCTGGCCGGCCGCAGCCAGGCCTTGACCGCCATCGACGCCCTCCTGCGCCGCCTGCGCGCGGGCGCCGGAGGCACGGTTCTGCTCGCGGCTCCGCCGTGGATGGGCGCCGGCGCGGTGCTGCGCGAGGCGCAGCGACGGGCCGAGGCCGAGGGCCTGGCCAGCCGCTGGTCCGACGTGGGCGATGTTGGCACCGGGCCGCTGCTGGTGCTCGACCCGGGCGAGGATCCGCGGCGGCTCGCGGCCCTCGCGGCCGTGACCGCGGAGCGCCCGGTGGCGCTGCTGTCGGTGGTGCGACCCGGGGCGGCGGCGCTCGACCCGGAGCTGGCCCGAGCCGAGGCGCTCGCGCTCGCCGTGGTCACGCTGGAGCCGCTGGCGCCGCAGGCCGGCGCGGCGCTGGCCGCGCGACTGGGCGCGGCCGACGGCTCGGCCGTGGCCGCGCTGGCGGGCGGGCGGCCGGGCCTGATCGCGCAGCTGGCACCGGACGCCTCGACGGCGGCCGAGCGACTCGGTCGGCTGCTGCGCGGGGCGCTGCTGGACGCGGGCGCCGACGCCGCCGCGTTGGCGGAGGTGCTGGCGGTCCTGGGCCAGGACGACACCGAGCCGGCCACGTGGGGCGAGGCCGCGGCCGCGGCCGCGATCGGCCACGACGCGTCGGCCGGCGCCGTCGACGCCCTCACCGCGTTGGGGCTGGTGACCGGCGCGCCGCGACTGGCCTGGCCGGCGGCGGCGCAGGCACTGCTCGACGGTCTACCCGACGGGCTGCGGGCGCGGCGTGAGCGGGCGGTGGCGGTGGCCCGTGAGGCCGCGGGCCGCCCGGCGGCCGTCGTGGGCGCGCACGCGGCGCGGGCGCTCCCGTGCGGCGACGCCTGGGTGGTGGGCGCGCTGCGGGCCGCGGCGCGGGCCCGGCGGGCGGCCGGCGACCCGGCGGGCGCGGTGCCGCTGCTGCGCCGGGCGCTGGACGAGCCACCCCCGCGGGAGGCGCGGACGGGGCTGCTGAGCGAACTGGCCCAGGCGCTCGGGGCGGCCGGGGACCGCAGCGCGGACGCGGTGTGGGCGCAGGCGATCGCCGCCACCGACGACCGGGCGCTGCTGGCCCGCACGTGGTCCGAACGCGGACACCAGGCCATGCTCGACGGCAAGCCGGCGGCCGCCCAGGCGGCGTTCGACTCGGGGCTGGCGGTGGTCGACGCGGAGCGCGACGCGCTGCTGCACCGCGACCTGGTCGCGGCCCGGGCGGGCGCGATCGCGTTCGGCCTGGCCGACATGGGGCTGGTGGAGCTCGACGCGCTGATCGTGGACGTGCCCGGTCCGCTGACGCGATCGGAGCGGGCGCTGCGCGCGCAGGCCGCGCTGGTCGGCGGCCGGACCGGGCAGCTGAGCAGCGAGCGAGTCGTGCAGCTGGCCCGCTGGGCCCGGGACGGCGACGCGATCCTGCAGGACGGCGGCATCGAAGGGCCGAGCGTGAGCCTGGTCACGGGCGCCTACTACTTCGTCGGGGCGCTGCAGGAGAGCCTGGCGCTGATCGACACGGGGATCGCCGACGCCGAGCGGCGTGGGTCCGTCTTCGGCGTGGCGCTGGGCCGCTACCTGCGCTCCGCGCCGCTGCTGCGCCTCGGTCGGGTCGCCGAGGCGTGTGCGGAGTGCCAGATCGCCGACGCCGCCCTGCCCGGCGGAACCGGCATCTGGGCGCCGGCCATCGACCGGACCCTCGCGCTGGCCGCGGTCGAGCTCGGCGAGCCCCAGCGGGCGCTGGGGCTGATCGAGCGCCGCAAGGAGGAGGCGCGCAACGCCGAGGCGATCTGGCCCGTCTTCTTCAACACGCGCGGGGAGATCCGCCGCGCGGCCGGCGACCCCGCCGGCGCGCTCGACGATCACGTCGCCGCCGGCGAGCTGCTGCGCGCCACCGGAGACAGCAACCCGACGATCCTGGCCGCGTGGCGGTCGGGGGCGGCCCGCGCCCTGGTCGCGCTCGGCCGCGCCGGCGAGGCGGTTCCGCTGGCCGAGGAGGAGCTCGCGCTCGCGCGCGCCTGGGGTGCACCGGAGCCGATCGCCTACGCGCTGGTCAGCCTCGGGCTCGCGCAGGGCCGCACCCGGGGGCTGGAGGCGCTGGCCGAGGCCGTCGCGCTCCTGCAGACCAGCGAGTGCGTGCTGGACCGCGTCGCCGCGCAGGTGGAGCTCGGGGCGGCGCTGCGCCGGGCGGGCCGGCGGGCCGACGCGCGCGAGCCGCTGGCCGCCGCGCTGGACGCCGCGCAGCGGCTGGGGCTGGTGGCGCTGCGCGACCGCGCGGACGAGGAGCTGCGGGCATCAGGCGCGCGACCGCGCCGGCGCGAGCGCCACGGGGTGGCGTCGCTGACGCCGACGGAGCTGCGCGTCGTGCGGCTGGCCGCGGGCGGCCTGGACAACCCGGGCATCGCGTCCGAGCTGTACGTCGCCCGCAAGACGGTCGAGTACCACCTGAGCAACGCCTACCGCAAGCTCGACATCGCCGACCGCAGCGAGCTTCCCCCGCTTCTCAGCGCCGCCGAGGACGATCAGCCGGCCGGCTGAGTCCCCCGATCGGGGGGTTTCGGGGCGCCGTCGTTGTTGACGTCCGTTCTGCGAAATAGGGTCCCATTTCGACCCCGGTTGCTTTTCGGTGATGGAACGCTGGATGGGGTCACCCTCCACGGCGGTCCCGGCGCTGAGACGCGCCGGGACCCCTTTGGGAGTCCCCTACGCCGCAGCCTTGGCGGGCGTGCGCTTCCCGTTCCCGTTGCTCGCGGCGCGCGAGCCCTTGGCGGCCGCGGGCTTGACCAGCTCGCGCAGGAAGCGGCCCGTGTGGGAGCCCTCGACGGCGGCCACCTGCTCGGGCGTGCCGGTGGCCATCAGCTGACCGCCCTCCTCGCCGCCCTCGGGGCCCATGTCGATCAGGCGATCGGCGGTCTTGATCACGTCGAGGTTGTGCTCGATGACCACGACGCTGTTGCCCTGGTCGACGAGGCGGTGCAGCACCTCGAGCAGGCGCTGCACGTCGGCGAAGTGCAGACCGGTGGTCGGCTCGTCGAGGATGTACAGCGTCGCGCCGGTGGCGATCTTCGACAGCTCGGTGGCCAGCTTGACGCGCTGGGCCTCACCGCCCGACAGCGTCGTGGCCGGCTGTCCCAGGCGGATGTAGCCCAGGCCGACGTCGTTGAGCGTCTCCAGCCGGCGGCGGATCTTCGGGATGTGGGCGAAGAACTCGACCGCCTCGTCGCAGGGCATGTCGAGCACGTCGGCGATCGTCTTGCCCTTGAAGCGGATGTCCAGCGTCTCGCGGTTGTAGCGCTTGCCGTGGCACTGCTCGCAGGGCACGTAGACGTCGGGCAGGAAGTGCATCTCGATCTTGATCTGGCCGTCGCCGCGACAGACCTCGCAGCGCCCGCCCTTGACGTTGAAGGAGAAGCGCCCTGGCTTGTAGCCGCGCGCCCGGGCCTCCTGCGTCTTGGAGAACAGGTCGCGGATCACGTCGAACAGGCCGGTGTAGGTCGCCGGGTTGGACCGCGGCGTGCGGCCGATCGGCGACTGGTCGATCTGGATGACCTTGTCGAGCTGGTCGATGCCGCGCACGCCCCGGTGGGCACCGGCGCGCTGGCGGGCCTTGGACAGCTTGTTGGCCACCGCCTTGTAGAGCACCTCGTTGACCAGCGTCGACTTGCCCGAGCCCGACACGCCGGTCACGGTTGTCAGCGTGCCCAGCGGCACCTTCACGTCGACCTTCTTGAGGTTGTGCTGCGACGCCCCGAGCACCTCGAGGTAGCCGGTCGGCGTGCGTCGCTTCGTGGGCACCTCGATGACGCGCGTGCCGGCCAGGAACTGGCCGGTGGCCGAGTCCTTGACCAGCGCCACCTGCTCGGCCGTGCCCTCGGCCACGACGTGCCCGCCGTACTCGCCGGCGCCCGGCCCCATGTCGATCAGGTAGTCGGCGGCCCGCATCGTCTGCTCGTCGTGCTCGACGACGATCACCGTGTTGCCCAGGTCGCGCAGGCGCTCGAGCGTGGCCACGAGCTTCTCGTTGTCGCGCTGGTGCAGGCCGATCGACGGCTCGTCCAGGATGTAGAGCACGCCGACCAGCGACGACCCGATCTGGGTGGCCAGCCGGATCCGCTGCGCCTCGCCGCCCGACAGCGTCGCCGCCGCCCGCGACATCGACAGGTAGCCCACCCCGACGTTGTCCAGGAAGCGCAGCCGCTCGTCGATCTCGCGCAGGATCAGCCGCGCGACCGCCTGGTCGTGCTCGGACAGCTCCAGCTCCTCCAGCCAGCGCAGCGCCGACCGGGCGCTCAGCTCGCAGAACTCGTGGATCGGCGTCTCGGCGATCAGCACCGCCCGCGACTCGGGCCGCAGGCGCGCACCCTTGCACACCGGGCAGGGCCGCACCGACATGAACTCCTCGATCTTCTCGCGCGAGTACTCCGAGTCCGTCTCGCGGTAGCGGCGCTCGAGGTTGGTGATGATCCCCTCGAACTGCGTCGCGTAGGAGCGTCGGCGCCCGTAGCGGTTGCGGTAGGAGACCTCGATGCGGTCCTCACCGGTGCCGTACAGGTACAGCTCCTGGTGCTCGGCCGGCAGGTTCTCCCACGGGCATTCGAGGTCGATGCCGTAGGACTCGGCGATCGCCTGCGTGATCTGCTCGTAGTAGTTGCTGGCGCTGTTGGCCCAGGGCAGCAGCGCGCCCTCGCCGATGGTCAGCGCCGGATCGGGCACGACCAGCTCGGGGTCGATCTCCATCTGCGAGCCCAGCCCGGTGCAGCGCTCGCAGGCGCCGTGGGGCGCGTTGAACGAGAAGATCCGCGGCTCCAGCTCGGGGATCGACGGCCCGTGGTCGGGACAGGCGAACTTCTCGCTGAACAGCAGCGTGGTCGGCTCGTCCTCGCCATCGCGGGGCACGGTCTCGACCTCGACCATCCCGTCGGCCAGCGCGACCGCGGTCTCGATCGAGTCGGCCAGGCGCTTGCGCACCTCCCCGCGCATGACCAGGCGGTCGACGACGATCGAGATGTCGTGCTTGAACTTCTTGTCCAGCACGATGCCCTCTTCGAGCGACCGCAGCTCGCCGTCCACCTTGGCCCGCGCGAAGCCCTCGGAGCGCAGCTCCTCCAACTGCTTGCCGTACTCGCCCTTGCGGCCGCGCACGATCGGCGCCATGACCATGAACCGCGTCCCCTCGGGGAGCTCCATGACCTGGTCGATGATCTGCTCGGCCGACTGCCCGGCGATCGGCTTGCCGCAGATGTGGCAGTGCGGCTGGCCGATGCGCGCCCACAGCAGGCGCAGGTAGTCGTAGATCTCGGTGACCGTGCCGACCGTCGAACGCGGGTTGCGCGAGGTCGTCTTCTGGTCGATCGAGATGGCCGGCGACAGCCCTTCGATCGAGTCCACGTCGGGCTTGTCCATCTGCCCGAGGAACTGGCGCGCGTAGGCGCTCAGCGACTCGACGTAGCGGCGCTGCCCCTCGGCGTAGATGGTGTCGAAGGCGAGCGACGACTTGCCCGAGCCCGACAGTCCGGTGATGACCACCAGCGCATCGCGCGGGAGGCTGACGGTGACGTCCTTGAGGTTGTGCTCACGGGCGCCGGAGACGACGATCTGGTTGGAAGCGCGGGCCACGTATCCATAATAGGTGGGCGAACGGACGTTCGGGTGAGCAGGTCCGTCAGCCCAGCAAAAGGCCCTGCTATCAGCCGGTCTCGATCGACGAGTAGACCTCGTCGAGCAGCTGCGCGCGATCGGCCAGGTCGAAGTTCTCGGCCAGGTAGCGATCGGTCTCCGCCCGATCCTGACCGTTCAGGGCCATGTTCAGCGCGATCAGCCGGGCCCCCTCGACGTCGCCGCCGTCGGACCCGCCCCGCACGCCGACCGACGCGGCCGGCGGCGCCTGCAGCGGCTCGAACCCGGCGCGCGACGGCGCGGGGATCGGCTCCTCGATGGCCACCGGATCGACGACCGGCTCGGCCGGGGGCACGGGCACGTCGACGGGCGCCGGCGCGGCGTGGCCCAGCGGCCCGTCCTCGGCGGCCGCGTCGGCGAACGACTCGGTCTCGGGCGTGGTGGGCAGCTCGTCGCCCCGCTCGCCCTGCGCCGCGGTCAGCAGGTCGCCCATGTTGGACTCCAGCAGCGACAGGTCCGCGTTGACGCGGTTGGCGCCGGTGCGCAGCGTCTCCAGCAGCGAGCCCAGCTCGCCCTGCATCGCCTCGACGCGCTCGAGCATCTCGCTCGTGGCGCCCGACACGCGACCGACGTGGCCCTGGGCGCGCTCGATCGCATCGGCCCGCGTGCGCTCCGCGTCGCGCGTGGCGTCGCCGCGGATCTGGGCGGCCTCGTCCTCGGCGTCGCGCTCGATGTCGGCGGCGCTGGACTCGGCCGCTTCGACGATCGCCCGCACCTGCTCGGAGGCGGCCTGGGCGAGCGAGTCACCCGAGCGGCGCTTGACCTGACGGGTCAGCGCCTCCATCTCGTCGGCCAGGCGGCCGAGGTGGGCATCGACCGCGGCGGGGTCGTATCCGCGGCGTCCGATGGGGAAGTCGCGCTTCTCGATGGCTTGGCGGTCGAGGGGCACCTTCAGGTCCTCCGGATAGAGCAGATCGACGGCAGGGTGCGCAGCCTACGCGATCACCCCGACGGCGACACGTAACGTTGTCGGGCCATGACCCGGCTCGCCCTCCCCCAGCCGTTCGCCGCCGAATCCTGGCTGGCGTTCCTGGCCGCGCGGGCGCTCCCGGGCGTCGAGCAGGTGGGCCGCGACGGCTACGCCCGGCCGGGCCTGGAGATCCGCTTGGAGCGCCGTCACGCCCAGGTGGTCACCGGCGACGCGGCGGTGGCCGCCCGCCTGCTGGATCTCGACGCGCCGATCGCGGAGATCGACGCCCGGCTCGGCCCCGACGCGCGGATCCCCGGCCTGCGCGTCCCCGGTTGCGTGGATGGCTTCGAGCTGGCCGTGCGGGCGATCCTCGGCCAGCAGGTAAGCGTGGCCGCCGCCTCCACCCTGGCCGGCCGGATCGCCGCGCTCCACGGCGGGTTCCCGACCGCCGCGCAGCTCGCTGCCGCCCCGCCGCCGGCGTTCATGCCGCCCACGCGGGCCCGCGCGCTGCGGGCGCTGGCCGCCGCGGTCGGCGCCGGCCTGCGGCTCGATCCGCCGCTGGATCCCGCCGCGACCCGCCAGGCGCTGCTGGCGCTGCCCGGGGTCGGCCCGTGGACCGTCGAGTACGTCGCGATGCGCGCGCTGGGCGACCGCGACGCCTATCCGGGCAGCGACCTGATCCTGCGCCGGCTCGACCAGGGCGCCTCGGAGCGCTGGCGCCCGTACCGCGCCTACGCCGCGATGCAGCTCTGGGCGGGCTCGGGCTCCTCGTCGGCCGTGGCCAGCGCCACCACCGGGGCGGCGACGCCCTCGACCCCCGCGGCGCGCAGCCGCAGCCAGGCCACGCGCGCCCACACGGCGGCCTCGTCGACCAGCAGCGCCGCGACCACCGGCACCGTGGCCGGGTAGGGCCCGCGACCGGCCAGGAACGCGCTCTCCAGCAGCATGAAGGCCATGGTCAGGCCGGCCACGCGCAGCTGGCCGCCGGGCCGCCGGGCGGCGATCGCGCCCGCCACGCCGGAGACGAACAGGTCGCCGTAGCCCAGCGTGAACGTGCCCAGCGCGACGTGCGACAGCTCGGGCAGGTGCCCGATGTGCGTGTTCGACAGCGCATCGGCGGCCGCGCCGACGCTGCCGTCGGAGACGAGCACGATGTCGGCCAGCGTCAGGGCGATCAGGCCCAGCGCGACGCCCCGCACGCCGCCCAGCTGCACCAGCGCCGCGCCCAGTGCGACGGCGCTCAGCGCACACAGCAGCGTGATGCCGATCTGGCCGCTGAGGTGCTGCGGCCCGGCGAGGGCGGCGAGCAGCAGGACGGGGATGACGAGCGCCCAGGCCGGCCGGCTGCCGCGCGACAGGCGCACGGCGGCCAGGAGGGCGAGGGCGGGGACCGCGACGATGGCGCCGGCGGTGACCCAGGAGGCCGACGACGGGTTGGCGGCGAGGAGGAGTACGGAAGCGACGAAGAGGACGGGCGGCACGATCCACAACCAGCGCAGGCGAGGGCGTCCGTCACCGACCCGAGGGAGGGCGACGGTCAGTCCCTGCACAGCCGCCAGTGCGGCACAAGACGACACGTCCACGGCGCTCAGGCCATGGAAAAACATGTGTCGGTCTGGAGTACCCGCTTAATCTGAAGTCAACATAAGCGGGAGCGAAAGGTGCACGCGCAACTACCTCCCAGGCAGGGACGTGTGATCACCCTCACGCTCGATCAGCCCGTCGGCGGCCAATCCGTCCAGTGCCCGCTCCAAGCGTTCCGGCGCCAGTTCCGGCCATTTCTCGCGTCCGGCCAGCGCCGCGAGCACCCGTCCGCGGGCGTATCGGTCGGTGTCCTCGAAGCGCTCGCGCGGCTGCCGGACCGGTCGCACGACCTCCAGGCCGCGCGACGCGCAGTTCGAGATCGGACAGACCTCGCACCGCGCGACGTGGGCGCGGCAGACCGTCGCACCCAGCTCCATCACCGCCTGGTTGACCGCGGCCGACCCGCGCGTGGGCTGAAACCCCCAGCGCGCGTAGACCCGTCGCGCGTTGGTGTCGATCGCCAGCTCGGTGCGCCCGAACGCGAACGACCCGACCGCCGCCGCCGTGTAGGGCCCGACGCCGGGCAGCCGGGTCAGGTCGTCCGGCCACCCGCCGTCGGCCACGACGCGGGCCGCCTCCCACAGCGCCTTGGCCCGCCGGTTGTAGCCCAGCCCGACCCACGCGGTCAGCACCTCGGCCAGCGACGCGCGGGCCAGCGCCTCGACGGTCGGCCAGCGGGCCAGCCAGGCCTCGTAGCGCTCGACGACGCGCGCCACCTGGGTCTGCTGGAGCATCACCTCGGAGACGAGGATCGCGTAGGGATCCGTCGTGTGCCGCCAGGGCAGATCGCGCGCGACGCGCCCGTACCAGTCCAGCAACTCGTCCACGCCGCGGCCAGCGTACCGGCGTGGCCTTATCTGGAGCTGACGAAGAACCGGGTAAGACATCCGGCATGGATCTCAGGAGGAAGGCGATCGTCGCCGTCGGCGTGACCGTCGCGGTGGCCGCGGGCGGCGCCGCCGCCTACGCCGCCACCAACGGCTCGTCCACGGGCCACGACCCGCAGCCGAACACCCGCACGGGCTACGGCCCCGGTCCCGGCCACCATGGCGGGCCTGGCCCCGGCCGAGGCTTCTTCGACGCCGACACCCGCGCGGTGCTCGAGCAGCTGCGCACCGCGGTCCTGGACCGGGCACCGGCGATCGTCGGCCCGGTCCTCGACCAGGCCGTGGCCGACGGCAAGCTGACCGCGGCCCAGGCCGCGACCGCGCGCCAGGCGCTCGGCGACCTGCAGGCCGGCCGGCGCCCGTCGGCCGACGCGCTGGCGCTGCTGCGCGACGAGCAGGTCCGCGCGGTGGCCCAGGACGCCTTCAAGGCGGTGGCCGCGCAGGCGGTCAGCATCGCCGCACCGATCCTCGACCAGGCCGTCGCCGACGGCAAGCTCACGCAGGCCGAGGCCGACGCGGTGAAGGCGCGCATCCAGGAGGCCGCCACGCGCGGCGTCCCGTTCGGCGGGCCGGGCCACCGTGGCCCCGGCGGTCCCGGCCGCGCCGGTGGGCCCGGGTTCGGCGGCCGGCGCTCCGACCACGGCCGCGGCCACTTCGGCGGCCCGGGCCGCATCTCGGCCGACGTGCTCAAGCAGGTGCCCGCGGTGGCCGAGCCGATCATCGCCAAGGCGCTGGCCGACGGGAAGATCACCCAGGCGCAGGCCGACTCGCTGCGCCAGGCCGCGACGGCCGTGGCCGACCAGGGCCCGTCCGCGCTGGCCCAGTACCGCGACCTGCTGCGCGACGAGGGCGTCCGCGACGTCGTCCACGACATCGGCGAGGCGCTCGCCGCGAAGGTCAAGTCGGGCGGCTAGTGCCCTAGGGCTCACGCATGGAGGCGACCAGCCGCCCGAGCAGGTGGCTGGCGCCGACATGCCGCAGCACGCCGTCGCGCAGCGCGACGCCCAGGCGCGAGTCGACCATCATCGCCCGCCCGAAGCGGCGCGACTCGCGCTGGTAGAGCTCGGCCGTGCGCCGCGCGCGGCGCACGTAGGCGTCCAGCGCGGCCGGCACGTGGGCCGCGTCCACGCGCGCCAGCTCGTCGGCCAGGACCGCCGCGGCGCCCATCGCCGCCGACGCGCCGATGCCCGCCGTGGGAAGCGACCCGACCGCGGCGTCGCCCAGCAGCGCCACGCGGCCGTCGTCGGTCCAGCGGCCGGCGGACACGTCGGCCAGGGCCCACGGGTACAGCGCGCCCGCCGCCTCCAGCGACGCGCGCACGTCGTCCAGCGTGGCCCCGCCGACGCCGGCCAGCGCTCGCCGCACCCGCGCCCGCGCGTCACCGGCCCCGCCGTCGGCGGGCACCAGGACCGAGCACTGGGTCGCGCCGGGGACCGGGAACACCGCGACCACGCAGCCGGCGGCCCACCACTCGACCACCCGCGGACCGGGGCACAGCTCCGGCGGGCCCCACCACACGAACATCTCGTGGCCGGCCGACCGGTCCGCCGCGTCGTCCGCGCCGAAGACCAGCCGCCGCGTCGGCGAGCGCATGCCGTCGCTGACCACGACCGCGTCGTAGCGCTCGTCACCCCCATCGGAGAAGCACACGTCGACCCCGTCGGGCCGGTCCTCCAGGGCCGCGACCGTGGCGCCCAGGCGCAGCGCCACGGCGCCCAGCGACCGCTCCAGCAGCGCGCTCAACGTCGGGCGGCGCACGCAGATCAGCGGCCCCGCCGCGGCGGTCAGCGCGGCCAGGTCGTAGTCCTCGATCGTCCGGCCGTGATGGTCGCGCAGGGACATCGTCGTCAGCGTGGTCCCCTGGGCGCGGAGGTCCTCGAAGCAGCCCAGCCCGTGCAGCACCGCGCTGCCGAACGGGTAGAGCAGCAGCCCGAACCCGTCCGGTCGCAGCGCGGGCGCCCGCTCGACCACCTCGACATCGACGCCCGCGCGCCGCAGCAGCGCGGCGAGCGTCAACCCGCCGATCCCCGCCCCGACGACGAGGACACGCACCTACGAGGTTCCGGCCGCCGCGTTCAGGTTGTCGAGGTCGCGGCGCAGCTCGCGCAGCTCGTCGCGCAGGCGCGCCGCGTACTCGAAGCGCAGCTCGTCGGCCGCCGCGAGCATCTCCTCCTCGAGCTCGACGATCGTCTTCTCGAGCTCGGAGGCGGTCATCGGCCCCTCGGTCTGCTTGCGCCGGCGCTTGCCGCGCCGGTTGGACGGCACCTTGGACTCGCCCTGGAGGAACTCGGCGATGTCGGAGATGCCCTTGACGATCGTCGACGGCGTGATGCCGTGCTCCTCGTTGTAGGCCATCTGGATCGCCCGGCGGCGGTCGGTCTCCGACAGCGCGGCCTCCATCGCCGCCGTCTGCTTGTCGGCGTACATGATCACGACGCCGTCCTGGTTGCGGGCCGCCCGGCCGATCGTCTGGATGAGCGAGGTCTCCCCGCGCAGGAAGCCCTCCTTGTCGGCGTCCAGGATGGCCACCAGCGACACCTCGGGCAGATCCAGGCCCTCGCGCAGCAGGTTGACGCCGACGAGCACGTCGTACTCGCCCAGGCGCAGGTCGCGGATGATCTGGATGCGCTCCAGCGTGTCGATCTCCGAGTGCAGGTAGCGCACGCGGAAGCCCATCTCGAGCAGGTAGTCGGTCAGGTCCTCGCTCATCTTCTTCGTGAGCGTGGTGACCAGCGTGCGCTCCTCCTTGTCGACCCGCGCGCGGATCTCGTTCATCAGGTCGTCGATCTGGTTGCGCGTCTCGCGCACGTCGACGTGCGGGTCGATGATGCCCGTCGGGCGGACGATCTGCTCGACGATGCGCTCGCTGTGGGTGCGCTCGTACTGGCCGGGCGTGGCCGACACGAACACCATCTGCGGCGTGATCGACAGGAACTCCTCGAACTTCTGGGGCCGGTTGTCCAGCGCGCTGGGCAGCCGGAAGCCGTAGTCGACCAGCGTCTGCTTGCGCGAGCGGTCGCCCTCGAACATGCCGCCGATCTGGGGCACGGTCTGGTGGGACTCGTCCAGGAACACGACGAAGTCCTTGGGGAAGTAGTCCAGCAGGCAGTACGGCCGCTCACCCGGCTGGCGCCCGTCGGTGTAGCGCGAGTAGTTCTCGATGCCGTTGCAGAAGCCGATCTCGCGCAGCATCTCCATGTCGTACTGGGTGCGCTGGCGCAGGCGGTGGGACTCCAGCAGCTTGCCCTCGGCCTCGAGCTCGGCGGTGCGGTCGTTGAGCTCCTGGCCGATGCCGGCGACCATGCGCTCCATGGTCCCCTCGCGCGTGTTGTAGTGCGTCGCGGGCCAGATGCCGAGGTGCTCCATGTCGTCCAGCAGCAGCTCGCCGGTCAGCGGATCGAAGCGCTGGATGCGCTCGACCTCGTCGCCGAAGAAGGCGACGCGGTAGGCCTGCTCCTCGTAGGCGGGGAACACCTCGAGCGTCTCGCCGCGCACGCGGAACGTGCCGCGGCTGAGCGCGGTGTCGTTGCGCGTGTACTGGATCGAGACCAGCTTGCGCAGCAGCTCGTCGCGGTTGAACTCGTCGCCCCGCACCAGCGTGATCGTGTTCAGCTCGTAGGTCTCGGGCGAGCCGAGGCCGAAGATGGCCGACACGCTGGCCACGATCAGCACGTCGCGGCGGCCGAACAGCGCGCTGGTGGCCGCGTGGCGCAGGCGGTCGATCTCGCTGTTGATCGAGCTGTCCTTCTCGATGTACAGGTCGCGCGAGGCCACGTAGGCCTCGGGCTGGTAGTAGTCGTAGTAGGAGACGAAGTACTCGACCGCGTTCTCCGGGAAGTACGTGCGGAACTCGTTGCACAGCTGGGCGGCCAGCGTCTTGTTGTGCACGAGCACCAGCGCCGGCTTCTGGACGGCCTCGATCGTCGCGGCCATCGTCATCGTCTTGCCGGTGCCGGTCGCGCCCAGCAGGGTCATCGCGCGCTCACCGGCCTCGATGCCCTCAGCCAGCGACGTGATGGCCTTGGGCTGATCGGCGGTCGGGGTGAACGCGGTATCGAGCTTGAACGGCGGCACCAACACAAGGTACCCACCGCTGCGGCAGCGCCGACCGCCTACAGGCCCTCGGCCTTGCGGGCGATCCGGCGGTAGTCGACCAGCGCCGGTTTGGGCTGCACGCGGCCGTTGGTCAGGGTCGTCAGCCCGGCGTGGTCGAACACGTCGCTGGTCGAGCTGTCGGTGCCGATCCACGTGTACCACATGACCAGCGAGATCCCGAGCGCCCGGCGCTGGGCCAGGATGCCCTTGAACGCGCCGCGCAGCCACCACGCCTGGTTCGTCGCGGTGCGGGCGAACCCGATGCTGCGCACCTCGGCGATGTCGAACGCCGGCCAGGTGATCTCGGTGATCTGGATCGGCTTGCGCCCGTCGCCGTTCTTGCGCATCACGTCACGGACGTTGCGCAAGACCTGCAGCACGTCCGGCGGGTTGACCGTGTACGGGTGCAGGGCGACCGCGTCGAAGGCGCCCGCGCCGCCGGCGTCGTAGATCCGCTGCAGCGTCTCCCAGCTCTTGCCCACCAGCGCGCCCAGCACGACCGTGGCGCCCGGATCGACCGCCTTGATCGCTCCCGCGGCGGCGCGCGTCAATGCGATGAACCGGCGCTGGAACGGCTCGCTGTCGTCGGCCCAGAACACGCTTGGCGTGATGTCGCCGTCGCCGCCGACGGGCTCGTTCCAGACCTGCCAGTCGCGGATGGGCCGCGCGACGATGTCGCGGTGGGCGGCCCAGAAGTCGCCCGACGGCCCGTAGCGCTGGACCAGCGCGGCGGCGAAGGCGGCGTACTGCAGCGGGTCGGCCGGCGGCGAGAACTCCAGGAACGGGTTCAGCCGGGCCCAGATCGGCGCCGCGATGACCACCGGGTGCACGGTCAGCCCCGCGCGCGCCGCCGCGGCCACGCGGCGGTCGAGCGTGCTCCAGTCGGTCGGCACCTGCGCGGGCCCGACGGGCACGAAGCGCTGGCGCTCGGCCGCCGGCACCGCGTCCATCGTCTGGTAGGGCTGCGCGTCGACCCAGGCGAAGCTCAGGCCGACGGTCTCGGCGCCGGCGCGGCGCATCTCGCGCATCTGGGGCGCCATAGGGACCGTGCCGTCGGTCGCGGCGCGGTCGGCGACCACGCCGAAGAAGCCCTGCGGCACGTCGCGCGCGCCGAGCGCGCAGCTGGGCACCAGACACAGGGCGAGGATGGCGGCGGCGATGGACCTCCTCAACACGAGCGGGCAACCTATCGGAGCCGCGGGGGGAAGCGTGGCGCTTCCCTCGGCGCTACAGGCCGAGCTCGTCGTGGTACTTGGCGCGGTAGTCCCCGCGCGCCTCGAGCACCGTGCGCACGTAGGCGCGCGTCTCGGAGAACGGGATCGTCTCGATGGACAGCGGCTCGCCCTTGGCCTCGGCCTCGGCGATCCACTTGTCGACGTTGCCCTGGCCGGCGTTGTAGGCGGCCAGCGCCAGCACCACGTTCTCGCCGTAGCGATCGAGCAGGTTGCGCAGGTACCAGGTGCCGTAGGAGATGTTGATCTGCGGATCGGCCAGGTCCTCCTGGCGGAAGTTGACCCCGCCGGTGCGGGTGGCGATCGCCTGCGCCGTGTCAGGGGTGATCTGCATCAGCCCGCGCGCGCCGGCGTGCGACGTCTGGTCGGAGAAGCGCGACTCCGCGTAGATCACGCCGGCGATCAGGTCGGCCGGGACGTTCTTGTCCTTGGCCTGCTGGACGACGATGTCCTCGTGGCGCAGCGGCAGCGTCAGCTCCTGCACGGCGTCCTTGGCGCTGGGCATGAGCGAGACGCCGACGACCACCGCGATGGCCGCCAGCACGAGCCCGAGCAGCACCCGGCGGCGCGTACGCGTACGCGATACGGACCGGCGGCGTTGGGCGGCGTGCGTGCTCACGTCTGGTTCAGCTTCTCAAGGATGCCCGACAACTCCTGCTCGAGCTCTTCGATCGTGCCTGCATTAACCACGGAAAACGTCGCACGTTGCGCTTTCTCCTCCTGGGAGAGCTGACGCGCGGTGCGCTCGTCGACGGCGTGGTGGCCGCGCGCCGCGGCGCGGGCGGCGCGCACGTCCTCCGGTGCCGTCACCGCGATCGTCGCGTCGTAGGCCTCGGCCATGCCCGCCTCGAACAGCAGGGGCGTCTCGACCACGCCGGCCCGCGGCGGCGGGTCCTGCGCGGCGACGGCCTCCCGCCACTCCCACACGCGACGGCCGACCAGCGGCCAGAGCAGCTGCTCCAGCCAGGCGCGCTCGTCGGGATCGGCGAACGCGTGGGCGGCCACGGCACGGCGATCGACGACGCCGTCTGGGGCGACCGCGTCGCCCCAGCGCCCCACCACCGCGTCGATCACCTCATCCGACGCGTACAGCTCGTGCACGACGGCGTCGGTGGAGATCGTGGCCGCGCCGAGCCGCTCCAGAGCGGCCAGCGCGGTCGACTTGCCCGCCCCGAGCCCGCCCGTCAGACCGACGAACGGGACCTTCCCGGGGCCGGCCATCTACTTCTCTTCGGCGTCGGGCTCCGTCGCGGCGTCGTCGGCCAGGGCCTCTTCGGCGGGCGGCTCCTCAGCCACCGGCTCGGCCTCGACCTCAGCCGCGGGCTCCTCGGCGACCTCGACCTCGGCCTCGACCGCCGCTTCTGGCTCCTCGACCTCGGTCTCGACGACCTCGGCGGCCGCTTCGGGCTCCTCGATCGCCACGTCCGCCTCGGCCTCCAGCGGCGGCGCCTCGGCGAAGACGTCCTCGGACAGGCCCAGGGAGGGCACGTCGTCCAGGTCGCCCGCCTCGCCACCGGCCGGATCCTCGTCGAGCGCGAGATCGCTCTCGGACAGCTCGCGGATCGGCAGGATCTGGCCCTCGACGCGCTTGACCGACAGCGACAGGCGCCGGCGCTCGGAGTCGATCTCCAGGATCTTGACCTTCACGTCGTCGCCCGGCTGGACGATCTCGCGCGGGTTCTCGACGTGGTGCGCGGCCAGCTCGGAGATGTGCACGAGGCCCTCGACGCCGTCGAGGATCTCGACGAACGCGCCGAACGTGACGACCTTCGTGACCGTGCCCTCGAGCTCGTCACCCACGTGGTAGGTGTCGACGACGCGCTGCCACGGGTCCTCCTGGGTCTGCTTGAGGCCCAGGGAGATGCGCTGGCGGTCGCGGTCGATGTCGAGCACCTTGACCTGCACGTTCTGCCCGATCTCGAGGATCTCGCTCGGGTGGTTGACGTGCGACCAGGACAGCTCGCTGATGTGGATCAGGCCGTCGATCCCGTCGAGATCGACGAACGCGCCGAAGTCGACGATGTTGCTGATCGAGCCCTCGACGATGAGGCCGGGCTGCAGGCGCTCGAGGATCCGCTCGCGGTCCTCCCGGCGCTGCTCCTCGAGCACGGCGCGGCGCGACAGCACGACGTTGTTGCGCGACCGGTTGAGCTCGATGACCTTGCACTCGATCTGCTGGCTCATGTACTCGTCGAGGTTGGGCACCCGACGGATGTCGACCAGCGAGGCGGGCAGGAAGCCGCGGACCCCGAGGTCGATGATGAGGCCGCCCTTGACGACCTCGATGACCGTGCCGATGACCGGCTCGCCCGAGTCCGCGGCGGACTCGATGCGGCGCCAGGCGCGCTCGAAACGGGCCCGCTTCTTGGAGACGATCAGACGCCCGTCCTGGTCCTCCTTGGTCAGGACGAGGGCATCCACCTCCTCGCCCAGCTCGACCTCTTCGTGCGGGTCGACGGACTTGCGGATGGAAAGCTCGTTGGAGGGGATGACCCCCTCGCTCTTGTAGCCGACGTCGACGAGGACCTCGTCGTTGTCGATGCGCACGACGCGGCCCGTGACCACGTCACCTTCTTCGAAGTGCGTGAAGGTCGCGTCGTAGTTGGGAACGATCTGTCCGTCGATCTCGAGCAGGAGACCGTCGGAGCCCTCGACGATGGTCGCGGAGGGGTCGTTGGTAGGGGTCTGGACAGTGGTGGCCATGAACGACAGATGGTAGCCACCCTCGTGCTTTTCGGAGCAAGCGGCCCCGGCCCGCCCTCTGATGCGCGCGGTACGCTGCACGACCCCCATGCCCGTCCGAGCCACCAAGCGCGGCGCCGAGCGTACGCCGATCGACACCGAGGCCGACGTCGTCATCTGCGGAGCCAGCTTCGCCGGCCTGTCCGTCGCCCGTGAGCTGGCGGGCAGCGGCGCGCGCGTGCTGGTCGTCGACCGCTACGAGATCGGCGAGCGCCAGACGTCGGCCTGCGCCGCGCCGACCGAGTGGCTGCACAACCTCGGGCTGCAGTCGTCGATCCGCCAGACGTTCGGCGATCTGCTCGTGCACACGGCCCGCCGGGAGATCCGCTACCGCCTCCCGTGGACCTTCTCCACGTTCGACTACCGCGAGCTGTGCGGCCTGCTGGCCGACCAGGGCGAGTTCACCTTCGAGACGGCCAAGGTCGAGTCGATCGACCGGGGCGCGGTCCACGCGGTCCAGACCGACCGGGGCGAGCTGCGCTCGGCCCTGGTCGTCGACGCGCTGGGCTGGCGCCGCGTGCTGGGCCGCGACATGCGCATCCAGCCGCCCGAGGCGCGCCTGTCGCGCGGCCTGGAGGTGCACCCGGACGGCACCGGCGACGACCTCGAGCTGTGGATCGACCCGAAGGTGATCAAGGCCGGGTACGGCTGGAGCTTCCCGGCGTCCACCGAGGTGCGCGTGGGCGTCGGCTCGTTCGACCCGCACGACCACGTCAAGGAGCCGACGGTCGCGCTGGCCCAGGCGCTCGACGTGCCGCCGCTGGGCTACCAGGGCAACTGGATCCCTCACCAGCTGCGCCCGGCGGTCAGCGAGGACGTCTTCTTCACGGGCGACTCGGCCGGCCACTGCCTGCCGCTGACCGCCGAGGGGATCCGCACCGCCTTCTACTTCGGCATCGCCGCGGGCCGCGAGATCCGCGCGGTCGTCGACGGACGCCAGACGCGGGCGGCCGCGCTGAGCTCCTACGGCGCCTTCAGCGCCTCGCATGCGCGCGCGTATCGCTGGCTGCTGAACTTCCAGCACTGCGTCGGGCCGCTGAACGAGCGCGGCCTGGTCGACCCGGTCATGCGCTTCGTCAACCGGCGCTGGTGGGTGGACTACTTCTTCAACCGGTACCTGGCCGTCGCCCCGCCCGGCTTCGCGGCGACCAACGCACCGGATCGGCGTTCGTTGCAGCTGTCTCAAGCTTCGGGCTGACGCGCCGACTTCCGGGGAGCCATGCGTCTCCCCTCCCTCACCTTCGGCCGCAAGCTCGGCCTCGGCTTCGCCGGCGTCGCCGCGATCTTCGTGGTCGCGCTCGTCCTCGTGCTCGTGCTCAACGGCCGCGCCCAGTCGACCTGGGAGCAGACGCTGCGCTGGCAGGCCGCCGACGCCGGTGCCGCCACCCAGATCCGTGGCACCCAGCAGCAGATGGCCGCGCAGGCGCTGTACGTGGCCACCGGGAACCGCCGGTACAAGGCCGAGTGGGAGGCCGGCGTCGCGCTGGCCAACCGCGGCGCCAAGCAGGTCGAGGCGCTCGACGACCCGACGATCGCCAAGATCGCCGACGGCGCCAACGCCGCCGACCACCGCCACGACGCGGCGGTCAACGACACCCTCTTCCCCGCCATGGCCCGCGGCGACCAGGCCGCCGCGCTGAAGGCGCTGACCGCCGCCGACGCCGCCGTGCGGATCCCGTTGAAGGCCCAGCTGTCGATCGCCGGCTACACGGCCGAGCGCCGCAGCGCGATCCAGCACGACGCCACCGCTGCCGCCAACGAGGCCCGCGTGGTCGGGATCGTGGCGATCGTCGCCGGGATCCTGCTGGCCGCGCTGATCTCGATCCTGTTCGCCCGCGCCGTCGTGCGCCGGCTGCGCCGACTGCGCGACGCCGCGACCGCGATCGCCGGTGGCGACGTGTCGCAGGACATCAGCGCCGACGGGACCGACGAGCTGGCCCAGCTGGCCGGCGCGTTCGCCGAGATGACCGCCTCGCTGCGCGAGCTGGCCACGGCCTTCGACCGCGTCTCCGACGGCGACCTGACCGCCGCGGTGACCGTGCGCGGCGATCGCGACCGCCTCGGCGCGTCGTTCACCCGCATGACCGAGGGCCTCAACGGCCTGATCGGCGAGGTGGCCAGCTCGGCCGGCGAGGTCAGCGCGGCCTCAGCGCAGATGGCCACGACCTCGGAGGAGGCCGGGCGCGCGGTCGGCGAGATCGCCGGCGCGGTGACCGAGGTCGCCTCCGGCGCGGAGCGCCAGGTGCGGATGGTCGAGCACGCGCGCAACGCGGCGGCCGACACCTCGACGGCGGCCGAGCAGGCGCGCTCGGAGGCCGAGGAGGGCGCGGCCGCCTCCGGCGAGGCCAGCGCCGCGATGACCCAGGTGCGCGACTCGTCGGCCCAGGTCAGCGCCGCGATCCGCTCGCTGGCCGCCAAGTCCGACGAGATCGGCGGCATCGTCTCCACCATCACCGGCATCGCGGCGCAGACCAACCTGCTGGCGCTGAACGCGGCCATCGAGGCGGCCCGGGCCGGCGAGCAGGGCCGCGGCTTCGCGGTCGTCGCCGAAGAGGTGCGCAAGCTGGCCGAGGAGTCCCAGGCCGCCGCGGGCACGATCTCGGACCTGATCGAGCAGATCCAGGGCGAGACCGCGCTGACCGTCGAGGTCGTCGAGGAGGGCGCCCGCCGCTCGGCCGACACCGCCGAGACGGTCGACGCCAGCCGCGCCGCCTTCGAGCGCATCACCGTCTCGGTGCGCGAGGTGGCCGAGCGCATCGAGGAGATCGCCACGGCGACCGGCGAGGTGGCCGCGGTGGCCGAGCAGTCCTCCGCATCGGCCGAGCAGGTGTCGGCCTCCACGCAGGAGACGAGCGCGTCGACGCAGGAGATCGCCGCGTCGGCGCAGCAGCTGGCCCGCACCGCCGAGCAGCTCGAGGCGCTCGTCGGGCGGTTCACGCTGGCCGCGTAGCGCCCCGATCAGGGAAAGATGATCGCCTGACGCACGGCCTCGCCGCGCGCCAGCCGGTCGAAGCCCTCGTTGACCTCGTCGAGCGTGAGGCGATGGGTGAGCAGCCGGTCGACGGGCAGGCGGCCCGCCTCGTACAGGGCGATGAAGCGCGGGATGTCGCGCTCGGGGACGCTGGACCCCAGGTAGGAGCCCTTCAGCGTGCGCTCCTCGGCGACCAGCGAGACGGCCGGGATCGAGAGCATGCGCGACGGATCGGGCAGGCCGACCGTGACGGTGATCCCGCCCCGCCGGGTGGCCGCGTAGGCGTTGGCCAGCACGACCTCGTGCCCGGCGGTCTCGATCACCTTCTCGGCCCCGCCGCCGGTCGCCTCGCGCACGGCCTCGACCACGCCGTCGCCGCCGTGCACCGCGTGCGTGGCCCCCAGCTCGAGCGCGAGCTCCAGCTTGTCGGGCACCACGTCGACGGCGACGATCGTGGTCGCGCCCGCCGCGACGGCGCCCAGCACCGCGGCCAGGCCGACGCCGCCCAGCCCGAAGACGGCGACGCTGTCGCCCGCCTCCACGTGCGCGTTGTGCATGACGGCGCCCGCGCCGGTGAGCACCGCGCAGCCGAACACGGCGGCGACGTCGAAGGGCAGCGCCGGGTCGACCTTCACCGCGGAGCGCTCGGAGACGACGATGTGGTCGGCGAAGGCGGAGACGCCGAGGTGGTGATGCAGCTCGTCGTGGTCGGGATGGCTCCAGCGGCGCTCGCCCCCCAGCAGCGTGCCCTCGCCGTTGGCCGCGGCGCCCGGCTCACACAGCGCGGCGCGCCCGCTCTCGCAGGCCGCGCACTCGCCGCAGCTGGGCACGAAGGCCAGCACCGCGTGGTCGCCGGGCGCCCACGCGGTCACGCCCGCGCCCACCTCGACCACCTCGCCCGCCGCCTCGTGGCCGAGCACCATCGGCATCACGCGCGGGCGGGCGCCGTTGATAACCGACAGGTCGCTGTGGCACAGGCCGGCCGCGCCCACGCGGATCAGCAGCTCGCCCGGCCCGGGCGGGGCCAGATCCAGCTCGACGATCTCCAGGGGCCGCGACTCGGCGTACGGCGCGGGCCGCCCCATCTGGCGCAGCACGGCGCCCCGAACCTTCATCGCACGAGGGTAACGCGCGTCGACCGGCCGATTCGTAGAGAATCCCTGCGTGCCCGAGCGCTGGCGCATCATCGCCGCTCCGCTCGACTCCGCCGGAGCCGACGAGGGAGAGGTGCGCGCGCCCCGGGCCCTGCTCGACGCCGGGCTGCGCTTCGCCATCGGCAGCACCGACGTCGTCTGGCTCCAGACGCACATCTCCACGACCGAGCGCGATCCCGACACCGGCGTGATCGGGGTCGGTGAGCTGCGGCGCGCGACCGGTCTGGTCTGTGACGCGGTGCGCAGCGCGCTGGCCGACGGACGGCGGCCGCTGGTCGTGGGCGGCGACTGCGCGCTGCTGCCGGGGATCATCGCCGGCGCCCGGCGCCACCTGCCCGAGCTGGCGCTGGCCTTCGTCGACGGGCACCTCGACACCTACGACGGGATCAGCTCGCCGACCGGCGAGGCGGCCGACATGGACCTGGCCGTGCTCACCGGTCACGGCCCACCCGGCATGGTGCCGCTCGGCTCGCCGCGTCCGCTGCTCCCGCCCGAGCGGATCGCCGCGATCGGCTACCGGGGCGAGCCCGAGGAGGTCGACCTGGCCGACCGGGCCATCCACCGCTTCGACGCGACGACGCTGCTGACCGACGGGGCGACCGCCACCGCCGCCGCCGCGCGCGACGCGATCGGGCGCGAGCGCCCCCTGTGGCTGCACCTCGACGTCGACGTGCTCGACAGCGCGGTGATGCCGGCGGTCAGCTACCCCGAGGCGGGCGGTCCCGGGATCCGCGACGTGAGCCTGCTGATCGAGGCGCTGGTCGAGGGCGCCCCGCTGGCCGGCGCCGACATCACCTGCTTCAACCCCGACCTCGACGAGGACGGGGTGCTGGCCCACACGATCGTCGGGCTACTGGCCCGACTCGGCTGAGCGCGCCTGCTCGAGGCGCTCGTGCAGGCGGTCGCGCAGCTCGTCGGGCGTGACCTCGACCTGCGGGCGGCGGTTGCGCGCGACCACGACGCCGGTGGCGGCCACGCCCGCCAGGCCGGCCAGCCCGAGCCACTTCCAGGGGATGCGCATGGCGTCCTAAGGTACGCCTCGTGAGCGAGATCAGCCTCGACGCGGCGATCGCCGACGCCGCCACCGGCGACGTGTGGATCTTCCGCGGGCGCAGCTTCGCCGACCGGGCGATCCAGACGCTGACCAACAGCCCGGTCAACCACGTCGGCATGGTGGTGGCCATCGACGACCTGCCCCCGCTGCTGTGGCATGCCGAGCTGGGCCGCTCGCTGCCCGACGTGTGGACGGGCAAGCGCCAGCGTGGCGTGCAGCTGCACCTGCTGCGCGACGCGGTCACCACCTGGGAGGAGCGCTACCACCAGCGCGCGTGGGTGCGCCAGCTGCAGGGCGGCGAGCTGGAGCGCCACCAGGAGGACCGGCTGATGGAGGTGATCGAGCGCTTCGACGGGCGCCCGTTCCCGACCACGCCGGGGCTGGCGCGGCAGTGGGCGCTGGGCCGCTTCCGCCGCCAGGAGACCGCGCTGGAGACGATCTACTGCGCCGAGTTGGTGGCCACGACCTACCAGGCGATGGGCCTGCTCCCGGCCAAGCGGCCCGCCTCCTGGTACGACCCGGGGCGCTTCTGGAGCGGCGATCGCATCGACATGGTTCCGCCGTTCCGGCTGGGCGCCGAGGTCGCGGTCGCCTCTGTGTCGGGGACGCGACAGACCTAGCGTCAGCGCCGCGCACGACGGCCGGTCCGGCCCGCGGGAGGCTGCCTTCGACCCCCGAACCGAAGGAGCGCACCATGCGCCGCCGTCCCTCCCCCGCCGTCGCCATCTCGATCGCCGCCCTCGCCCTGGCCGGCACCGGCAGCGCGACCGCCGCCACGCTGATCGACGGCGCGCAGCTGAAGACGAACTCGGTCAGCGGCGCGAAGATCAAGGACCGCTCGCTGTCGCTGCAGGACCTCAGCCCCGCCACCCGCGCTGCTCTGCGCACGCAGAACCTGCAGGCGGGAACGGCCGGACCGCAGGGCCCGAAGGGTGACAAGGGCGAGAAGGGCGACAAGGGCGATCCCGGAACGCCCGGGCTGAAGGGCGACCCCGGACCGCAGGGCCCGGCCGGCCCGCAGGGCGCGCCCGGCATCTCCGGCCACCAGGTCGTCAACGACATCCACGTCCTGCTCGGCAGCCAGGTCGGCGCGACGTTCGTCAGCACCTGCCCGGCCGGCAAGCGCATCCTGGGCGGCGGCACAATCACCTTCAGCAAGAAGGTCCAGGTGCTCGCCTCCTACCCCAACGGCGTCAACCAGTGGGTCTCGCAGGTCACGACCTACGCCGGCGTTCCGATCGGCACCCACACCGCGGTCCACACGCGCATGGTCTGCGCGAACGTCGCGCCGTAATCCGGCTGTTTGAAAGCCTGCAGACAGGCCGTCGATGCTGGTAGAAGAGGGTCGTGACGCCCTACCTCTACCGGCTCGGCGGCTTCTGCGCGCGCCACCGCTGGCTGGTGCTGGCCATCTGGCTGGTCATCCTCCTCGGCCTCGGCGGCTGGGCCCGCGCGGCGGGCCAGGAGCTCAACGACGACCTGACGCTGCCCGGCACCGACAGCCAGGCGGCCACCGACCTGCTGCAGAAGCGCTTCCCCGCGCAGGCCAACGGGATGAACCCGATCGTGTTCGTCGCGCCCAAGGGTCACAAGGTCACCGACGACGACTACAAGGACCCGATCGACGCCGCGGTCAAGGCCATGGAGGCCGATCCGATCGTCGTCAACGCGATCAGCCCGCTGTCCAGCGCCGGGGCCAGCCAGGTCTCCAAGGACAAGACCACCGCCTACATCGCGCTGAACCTCAACGCCAGCGCGGGCGACCTGACCGAGGACGAGGCGCAGGGGCTGGTCGACGAGGCCGACCCGATCGCCAAGGCCGGGCTGGACGTGTCGGCCGGCGGCTACGTGGGCCAGCAGCTGTCGACCCCGTCGACGGAGAGCAGCGAGGTCGTCGGCCTCAGCGTGGCGGTGATCGTCCTGCTGCTGACGTTCGGCACGTTCGTGGCCATGGGCCTGCCCATCATCACGGCCATCTTCGGCCTGATCAGCGGGCTGTCGATCATCACGCTGCTCGGCCACCTGATCGCCGTCCCCACCGTCGCGCCGACGCTGGCCACCATGATCGGGCTCGGCGTCGGCATCGACTACGCGCTGTTCGTCGTCACCCGCCACCGAACACAGCTGCACGACGGCATGGAGCTGCGCGAGTCGGTGGCGCGGGCCACCGCCTCCTCCGGCGGCGCCGTGGTGTTCGCCGGCGGCACGGTGATCATCGCGCTGGCCTCGCTGGCCGTGGTCGGCCTGCCGCTGGTGCGCACCTTGGGCTTCACGGCGGCGATCGTCGTGCTGGTGGCGATCGTGGCGGCGATCACGCTCCTGCCCGCGCTGCTGTCGGCGATCGGCTCGCGCATCGACGCGCTGCCGCTGCCGCTGATGGGCGCCCACGACGCGAGCGCGCACCCGGGGCTGTGGACCCGCTGGGGCGCGTTCGTGGCCCAGCGCCCGATCCCCGCGCTCGTCGTCGCGGTCGTCCTGCTCGGCGCGCTGGCCATCCCGATGTTCTCGCTGTACCTGGGCCAGCAGGACAACGGGTCGCTGCCCAAGGACACGCAGTCGCGGCAGTCCTACGACGCGTTGGCGGCCGGCTTCGGCCCGGGCATCAACGGCCCGTTCCTGATCAGCGTCGACCTGTCGGCCCAGCCCGCGGCCGCCGACCAGGATCAGCTGGACAGCATCGACAAGCAGGAGCAGCAGCAGAAGCAGAAGGCCAACGACCAGGCCGACCAGCAGGAGCAGGCGCTCGTCGCCCAGGGCGCGACGCCGGAGCAGGCCCAGGCGCAGGTCCAGCCCCAGCTGGAGAAGCAGCTGGACCAGATCAGCGATCAGGCCGACGATCAGAAGCAGAAGGCCGACAACCCGGCGACCGACCCGCGCCTGCAGACGCTGCGCACGGACCTGCAGAAGACGGCGGGCGTGGCCAGCGTGTCCCAGCCCCTGGTCAACCAGAGCGGCACCGCCGCGGTGCTCAACCTGATCCCCACCACGTCGCCGTCGGACCGCAAGACGGCGGATCTGGTCGCCACGCTGCGCGACGACGTGATCCCCAAGGCGATCAAGGGCGCCGACATGGAGGTCTACGTGGGCGGCTCGACCGCCGGCAACGTCGACCTGGCCGACGAGATCTCCGACAAGCTCCCGCAGACGATCGGCGTGGTCATCCTGCTCAGCTTCCTGCTGCTGGTGCTGGCCTTCCGCTCGCTGGTGATCCCGCTGACCGCGGCGATCATGAACGTCGTCTCGATCGCCGCCGCGTTCGGCGTGGTCACCCTGGTCTTCGAGAAGGGCTTCCTGATCAACCTCGTCGGGCTCGAGCACGACGTCCCGATCGTCAGCTTCGTCCCGCTGATGATGTTCGCCGTGCTGTTCGGCCTGTCGATGGACTACGAGGTGTTCCTGGTCAGCCGCATGAGCGAGGCGTGGTCGCGCACCCGCGACAACCACGCCGCCGTCGTCGAGGGCATCGGCGCCACCGGTCGCGTGATCACCTCGGCGGCGCTGATCATGGTCAGCGTGTTCTTCGCCTTCATCCTCAACGGCGACCCGACCGTCAAGCAGTTCGGCGTCGGGCTCGGCGTCGCGGTGGCCGTCGACGCGACGCTCGTGCGCTGCCTGCTGGTGCCGGCCACGATGGTCCTCATCGGCAAGGCCAACTGGTGGTTCCCGCGCTGGCTGGGCTGGGTGCCCAACCTGTCGATCGAGGGCGAGGAGTGGTTCCGCGAGCGCGACGAGGCGACCGCGACGGCGGCGCGCACGGCCACGCCCGCCGCCGACTGACCGACTTGAGCGCGCCCCGTTGTCCGCTTCGACCCGCATGCCGGGCTCGAGCGGACAACGGGCCGGAGCGGCTCGCGCGTGGCCAGCGACGGCCTCGGGCGACGGTTACTTGGCGTCCAGCCAGGTCCGGCCCGCGCCGACGTCCACGGCCAGCGGCGGGTCGCGGTCGTCCCACGGGGCGACCATCTCGCGCTCGAGCAGGGCCCGGACGGGCTCCTCCTCGTCGGGGTGGCACTCGAACAGCAGCTCGTCGTGGATCGTCAGCACCATGCGCGCGGTCAGGCCCTCGGACTGCACCGCGCGGGCGGCGCCGATCATGGCCAGCTTCATCACGTCGGCCGCGGTGCCCTGGATGACCGTGTTGACGGCCAGGCGCTCGCCCAGCGTGCGCACGCCGTAGTTGCGGGCCCGCAGCTCGGGGATCTGGCGGCGGCGGCCGAAGATCGTCGTCACGTACCCGAGCTCCTTGGCCTGCTCGATCGTGCCCTCGATGAACGCGGCGACCTGCGGGAAGCGGGCCAGGTAGGTGTCGATCACCTCCTTGGCCTCGTCGCGCGGGATGTTCAGGCGCTCGGCCAGGCCGTAGTCGCTCAGGCCGTAGACGATCCCGTAGTTGATCATCTTCGCCTTGCTGCGATCCATCGGCGTCAGATCGGCGGGCTCCTTGGCGAACACGGTCGACGCGGTCGCCGTGTGCACGTCCTCGCCGCGCACGAAGATCTCCTTGAGCACCGGCTCGTCGGCCACGAAGGCCAGCACCCGCAGCTCGACCTGCGAGTAGTCGGCCGAGACGAGGATGTGGCCCGGAGCGGCCTCGAAGCAGCCGCGGATCTCGCGACCCAGCGGCGTGCGCACCGGCACGTTCTGCAGGTTGGGGTTCGTCGAGGCCAGCCGGCCCGTGGTGGCCGCGGCCTGGATGAACGTCGTGTGCAGCCGCGACTCCTCGTCGACCAGCGCCGGCAGCACGTCGAGGTAGGTCTTGGCCAGCTGGTTGAGCTCGCGCCAGCGCTCGATCTTGGGGACGATCGGATGCTCGTCGCGGATCTGCTGCAGCACGCGCGCGTCGGTCGAGAAGCCGGTCTTGCCCCGGCGCTTCTTGCTCAGCCCCAGCTTCACGAAGAGGATCTCCCCCAGCTGCTGCGGGGAGCCGATCGTGAACTCCTCCTCGGCCAGGCCGTAGATGTCGTCCTCGAGGTCGTGCAGCTCGCCGTGGACGCGGTCGGCCACGTAGCCCAGGCGCTCGGTGTTCAGGCGCACGCCCTCGCGCTCCATCTGGCGCAGCACGGCGACCAGCGGCAGCTCGACGTCGCGCATCAGCGTGGTCAGGCCGCGGTCCAGCAGCTGCTCGCGCTGCCAGGCGGCCAGCGCGCCGATCGTCGCCGCCTCGGCGGCCAGCGGGTCCTCGGCGTCGGAGGCCAGGCCGCGCTCCTCGACCAGCTCGCGCAGCGGGTAGCCGCGCCGGGCCGGCTCGAGCAGGTAGGCGGCCAGCAGCGTGTCGTGCACGAGGTTGGGCGGCACGACGTCCAGCGCCTTGGCGTCGTGAGCGACGATCGGGTGCTTGCTGAGCGCGTCGACGACCTCGGCCCGGGAGTGGGCCGGACCGGCCACCGCCTGTCCGCCGGCGGCGGCCGCGAAGCGCAGCGGCGAGGGCGGCAGCAGCTCGCCCTCGGCGGTCTCGGGCTCGTCGACGGCGACGGCCAGCTCGCCGTCCAGCCGGGCCGCGTCGGCCAGCGTGCCCTCGCGCACCTCGACGCTGATCGAGACGTCGGCCGCCGGCGCGGGCGCGGCCTCGTCGGGATCGCCGAGCGCCTCCTCCAGCCGGCGCAGCGGATCGCGCAGCTCGAACTCGCGGAAGAAGTCGCGCAGCTTGGAGCGGTCGGGCTCGCGGGCCAGCGCGGCCGTGATGTCGAGGTCGGTGCCCGGCACGGCGCGCTGGGCCGTGGCCAGCTCCTTGGACATGCGCGCGTTGTCGGCGTGCTCGCGCAGGTTCTCCTTGCGCTTGGCCCCCGAGACGTCGTCGATGTGCTCGAGCACGCCCTCCAGCGTCCCCCAGGCCTGCAGCAGCTGCGCGGCGGTCTTGTCGCCGATCCCGGGAACGCCGGGGATGTTGTCGGACGTGTCGCCCTTGAGCCCGTAGAAGTCGGGGATCAGCTCGGGGCCGATGCCGTAGCGCTCCAGCACCTCGTCGGGCCCGTAGAGCTTGGTCTCGGTGATCCCGCGCGCGGTGGCCATCACCTTGACGTTCTCGTCGACCAGCTGGAAGGCGTCGCGATCGCCGGTGACGATCGTCACCTGGATGGGTGGGTCGGATCGGGTCTTGGCCTGCTCGGCCAGCGTGGCGATCACGTCGTCGGCCTCGTAGCCCTCGACGCCGTAGTTCGTGTAGCCGAACGCGTCGACCAGCGGCTCCATGTGCGGGTACTGCTCGCGCAGCAGATCGGGCCGCGACGGGCGGTCGCCCTTGTACTCCGAGTAGACCTCCCGGCGGCCGCTGGCGCCCTTGTCCCACACGACCACCGTCGGCTTGACGCCGTGGTCGGTGATCAGCTTGACCAGCATCGACGCGAACCCGAAGATCGCGTTGGTCGGGAAGCCCGTGGAGGTGGCGATCGACTCGGGCAGCGCGAAGAACGCTCGGTAGACGAGCGAGTTGCCGTCGATCAGGTAGAGCTCGCTCGGAGCGCCGTCACTGGACACGTCTGCACCGTACTGCGCCCCGCCCCGGAGGGCCGTTGCGCCCGGTTGCTTAGGAAGCTGAAGACATCCGTTAGGCTGACCGAAGGATGCCCGCGTTCGCTGCCCTGCCCGTCGTGCATTTCGTCATCGGGCTCCGCGAAGGCGTCGAGGCCGCGCTGATCGTCGGCATCGTCGCGACGTTCCTGCATCAGCAGGGCCGCGCGGATGCCGTGCGCTGGGTGTGGGCGGGCGTGGCCATCGCGGTCGTCATCTGCGCGCTCGTGGCCGTGGTCCTGGAGATCGTCGACGAGCAGCTCCCCCAGCGCCAGCAGGAGACGTTCGAGGCGGTCGTCGGCGTGCTGGCCGTGGGGATGGTCACCTGGATGATCGTGTTCATGCGCCGCCACGCGCGGCATCTGGGCAGCGAGCTGCGCTCCAACGCGACCGCGGCGCTGGCCGCGGGCAGCGCCGCCGGCCTGGTGCTGATGGCCTTCCTGGCCGTCATGCGCGAAGGGCTGGAGACCGCGCTCTTCCTGCTCGCCGCCTTCCAGGCCTCGATGGGCGTCAGCCCGTTGAGCGCGGGGCTGGGCGCGCTGGCCGGCCTGCTCGTGGCCGCGCTGATCGGCGTCGTGATCTACCGCGCGGGCATGAAGATCAACCTCAGCCGCTTCTTCCGCATCACCTCGGTGCTGCTGGTGATCATCGCCGCCGGCCTGCTGGCCAGCGCGGTCCACCACGCCAACGAGGCGGCGCTGATCACCATCGGACACGAGCAGGCGCTCGACCTGTCCGCGGTGATCGTCCCCAGCTCCGATTCCGTGACCACCGGCCTGATCACCGGGCTGCTGGGCATCTACCCCTATCCCTCCGTGGCCGAAGTGGTCATCTGGCTCGCCTACGCGATCCCGATGCTGGCGTACGTCCTCTGGCCGCAGCGCAAGACCCGCCAGGCGCGCGACCAACCCTCGACTCAGGTGCAAGCGACATGAACCTGCCGTTCTCCCCCGCCCGTGGCGTCGTCGCCACGGGCTGTGCCGTCCTGGCCGCGTCCGCGCTGGCAGCGTGCGGCAGCGACGACTCGTCCTCCACGTCGACCGCGGCCAACGCCGGGGCGTCGGCCAAGGAGCTGGCCTTCAAGCTGACCGACAGCGGCTGCGACCCGATCAACGCCAGCGTCCCGGCCGGCCCGGTGAAGATCTCCGTGGCCAACCCCGGCTCCTCCAAGACCGACGAGTTCGAGGTCAAGAACGCCGACGGGATCATCCTCGGCGAGCGCGAGAACCTGGCCCCCGGCCTGTCGGGCGACTTCACGCTGACGCTGCAGCCCGGCACCTACGTCCTCAACTGCACCTTCCAGAACGACACGCGCGACAACGGCAAGCTGACCGTCACCGGCTCGGCCGCCGCGACGCCCTCGGTCGACGACGAGAAGCTCACGCAGGCCGTCAAGACGTACAAGGACGGCGTCCAGCAGCAGGCCGACGAGCTCGTCACCGCCACCACCGCGTTCGTGGCCGCGCTGAAGGCGGGCGACACGCAGAAGGCCAAGGACCTGTTCGCCACCACGCGCGCGCACTACGAGGCGATCGAGCCGATCGCCGAGTCCTTCGGCGACCTGGACCCCGAGATCGACGCGCGCGTCAACGACGTGGCCGACAGGTCGCAGTGGACCGGCTTCCACCGCATCGAGCAGATCCTGTGGGACCAGGACACGACGAAGGGCACCGAGACGTACGCCGACAAGCTGCTCACCGACGTCAAGGACCTGCAGTCGAAGATCCCCAGCCTGGACCTGCAGGCCGCGCAGATCGCCAACGGCGCGGTCGGCCTGCTCGACGAGGTGTCGGCCTCGAAGATCACCGGCGAGGAGGACCGCTACTCGCACACCGACCTGACCGACTTCCAGGCCAACTTCGACGGCGCCAAGGCGGCGTTCGCGGCGGTCGACCCGGTGCTCCAGGCCAACGGCGACACGCAGCTCGTCGGGCAGATCGACGAGCGCATCAAGACGCTCCAGACCGGGCTGGACAAGTACAAGCGGGCCGACGCCGCGTCCGGGTTCGCGCCGTACAAGGAGCTGACCGACGCCGACCGCCGCCAGTTCGCCCAGCAGGTCGCCGCGCTGGCCGAGCCGCTGTCGCTGGTCGCCGGGAAGCTGCTGCCGGCGCAGGGATGACCGGGGTCACGCGCCGCACGATGCTGTTGGGCAGCGGCGGCGCGGCCCTGGGTCTGGCCGCCACCGCGGCCGGCGGCTATGCGGTCGGCCACGCGGCGGCCCCGTCCGAGGACGGCGGCTCGTCTGATGTCGTGGCGTTCGACGGCGCGCGCCAGGCCGGGATCGCCACCCCGGCGCAGGCGCGCCTGGTGTTCGCGTCCTTCGACGTGGTCAGCGACAAGGCGTCCGACCTGTCGGAGCTGCTGGCCGTGTGGACCGACGCGGCGCGCAAGCTGACCGCCGGCCAACCCGTCGGCCCGATCGAGGGCCCGTCCGAGACGCCGCCGGTCGACACCGGCGAGGCCACCGGGCTGCCCGCCTCGCGCCTGACCCTGACCGTCGGCGTCGGGCCCAAGCTGTTCGACGACCGCTTCGGCCTGGCCGCCCGGAAGCCGTCCAAGCTGGCGCCGCTGCCCGCGCTCCCCGGGGACGTGCTGGACCCGGCCCGCACGGGCGGCGACCTGTGCGTGCAGGCCTGCGCCGACGACCCGCAGGTGGCGTTCCACGCGGTGCGCAACCTGCTGCGCGTCGGCCGGGGCATCGTCGAGCTGCGCTGGCTGCAGCTCGGCTTCGCCGGCAACACGCGCACGACGGCGGCCGGGCCCACCCCACGCAACCTGATGGGCTTCAAGGACGGCACCCGCAACCTGCGCGTGGAGGACGACCACGAGCTCGACCGGTTCGTGTGGGCGGGCGCCGAGGAGCCGCAGGCCTGGTTCCGCGGCGGCACCTACGTCGTCGCCCGCCGGATCCGCATGCTGATCGAGAGCTGGGACCGCGACTCGCTCGGCGACCAGCAGAATGTGATCGGCCGCTACAAGGACTCCGGCGCCCCGCTGACCGGCCAGACCGAGTTCGACCCGCCGGACTTCACCGCTCGGCTCCAGGACGGCGATCCCGTGATCCCCGCCGACGCCCACATCCGCCTGGCCGCGCCGGAGAACAACGACGGCACCCGCATCCTGCGCCGGGGCTACGCCTACACCGACGGCATCGACCCCCGCACCGGCCTGCTCGACGCCGGCCTGTTCTTCATCGCCTTCCAGAAGGATCCCGAGCAGCAGTTCGTGGCCATCCAGCGCAAGCTCGGCCTCCAGGACGGCCTGATGGAGTATCTGCAGCACACCGGCGGCGGGATCTGGGCGATCCTCCCCGGCGCGAAGCCGGGGCACAACCTCGGCGAGGGCCTGTTCGCGTGAGCTTGCGCGCTTCGGGGCACGTACCCCTGACATGAGGATCACCCTGACCGGCGCGACCGGCTTGATCGGCGTGCGCATCGTCAAGGCGCTGCGCGACCGCGGCGACGAGGTCACCGTCCTGTCGCGCAACCCCAGCGGCGCCTCCGCGCGACTTGGTGTCGAGGCGGTGGGCTGGGACCCGATGACCGGCCCGGCGCCCGTGGTGGCGCTGGAAGGGCGCGACGCCGTCGTCCACCTGGCCGGGGAGCCCGTGGCCCAGCGCTGGAACGACGAGGTCAAGCGGCGCATCCACGACAGCCGCGAGGTGGGGACGCGCAACCTCGTCGCGGGCATCGAGGCGGCCGAACCGCGGCCGCGGGTGCTGGTGTCGGCCTCGGCGGTCGGCTACTACGGCAAGCACGGCGACGAGCGCGTGCCCGAGTCGACCCCGCCGGGTGACGACTTCCTGGCCGCGGTGTGCATCGCCTGGGAGCGCGAGGCGCTGAAGGCCGAGGCGCTCGGCCTGCGCGTCGCGCTGATCCGCACCGGCGTGGTGCTGGACGCCGACGGCGGTGCGCTGGCCAAGATGCTGCTGCCCTTCAAGCTCGGCGTCGGCGGCCCGGTGGCCGGTGGCGACCAGTACATGCCCTGGATCCACGCCGACGACCTGGCCGGCCTGTACCTGGCCGCGCTGGACGGCGACGACTGGAGCGGGCCGCTGAACGGCTCCGCGCCCGAGCCGGTGACCAACGGCCAGTTCTCCAAGGCGCTGGGCCGCGCGCTGCACCGACCCGCCTTCGCGCCGGTGCCCGGCTTCGCGGTGAAGCTGCTCTACGGCGACATGGCCGAGATCGTCACCGAGGGTCAGCGCGCCGTTCCCGAGCGCCCGCTGGCGCTCGGGTTCGACTACGACCATGCGGACCTCGACGAGGCCCTGAAGAGCGCGCTGGCCTAGACCGGGCGCTCGTCGATGTCCAGCGGCGCCGCCTTGTGGCGCTTGGGCATGACGCCCTCGGCCGCGCGGCGCGAGCCCGGCCGCGGCACGGCCAGGTAGATGCCCAGCCAGATGAGCGCGCCCACGGCGGACAGGAGCAGGCCGCTGGCCAGCCCCCACTTCTCGCCGTAGCCGGCGCGCTCCGACAGCCACGCGGCGGCGATCGACGCCGCCAGCCAGATGAGCACGAGGTACAGCGCCTTGGCGCCGAGCAGGGCGAAGATGGCGGTGGCAGTCATGCTCCGAGATAGGCCTTCTGGACTTCGGGGTTCTCACGCAGGCTGGCCGACACGTCCGACAGCGCGACGGTGCCGGTCTCCAGCACGTAGCCGCGGTGGCTGACGCCCAGCGCGTAGTTGGCGTTCTGCTCGACCAGCAGGATCGTGGTGCCCTGCTTGTTGATCTCCGCGATCGTCTCGTAGATGCGCTCCACGAGGATCGGGGCGATGCCCATCGACGGCTCGTCCAGCAGGAGCAGCTTGGGCCGCCCCATCAGCGCGCGTCCGATGGCCAGCATCTGCTGCTCGCCGCCGGACATCGTGCCCGCCTTCTGCTTCTCGCGCTCGAGCAGGCGCGGGAACAGCTCGTACACGCGTTCCAGGTCCTGGCCGATCTCCTTGTCGCGCCGCAGGTAGGCGCCGAGCTCGAGGTTCTCGCGCACGGTCATGCGCTGGAAGCAGTGCCGTCCCTCGGGCGACTGCAGGATCCCCAGGCGCACGATCTCCTGCGGGGCCATGAAGTTGATGTCCTGGCCGTCGAACCGGATCGAGCCCTCACGTGGCGGGTTCAGCCCCGAGATCGAGCGCAGCGTCGTCGACTTCCCGGCCCCGTTGGAGCCGATCAGCGTGACGATCTCGCCCTCGTTGACCTCGATCGTGATGCCCTTGAGCGCCTGGATGTTCCCGTAGTACGTCTGGATGTCGTTGACTTCGAGCAGCGCCATCAGTCGGACTCCTGCTTGCCCAGGTAGGCCTCGATGACGCGCGGGTTGGCCCGCACGTCGGCCGGCAGGCCCTCGGCGATCATCTCGCCGTGATCGAACACGGTCACGCGCTCGGACACGCCCATCACAACCTTCATGTCGTGCTCGATGAGCAGGATCGTCAGCCCGAGCTCGTCGCGCAGGCGGATCATGAAGTCCGTCAGGCGCGCCGACTCGTTGGGGTTCATCCCGGCCGTCGGCTCGTCCAGCAGGAGCAGCTGCGGGTCGGAGGCCAGCGCCCGGGCGATCTCCACGCGGCGCTGATCGCCGTAGGAGAGGTTCGTGGCCAGCTGGTCCTGCTGGTCCTTGCGCACGCCGACGAAGTCGAGCATCTCGCGCGCCTTGGCCTCGACCGCCTTCTCCTCCTTGCGCACCCACGGCATGCGGAAGACCGAGCCGACCAGGCCCGCCTTCATGCGCGAGTGCTCGCCGACCATCACGTTCTCCAGCGCGGTCATCGTCGAGAACAGGCGGATGTTCTGGAACGTCCGGGCCACGCCGGCCTTGGTGATCTGGTCGGGGCGGCGGCGCGTGATCTCCGTGTCCTCGAAGGTCAGGCGCCCCGTCGACGGCTTGTACAGCCCCGTGAGCATGTTGAAGAACGTCGTCTTCCCCGCGCCGTTGGGCCCGATGATCGAGACGATCGACTTGCGCGGGATCTCGAACGTCACGTCGTTGACCGCCACCAGGCCGCCGAAGATCTTCGACAGGCGCTCGGTGCGCAGGATCGCGTCGGTGTCGCTCATGCGTGCGTCACCTCCACCAGCGAGTCGTCGACGTCCTCGTGGAGCTCGATCTGCCGTCGTCGCTCCGGTATCAGGCCTTCCGGTCTGAGGACCATCATGAGGACGAGCAGGAACCCGAAGATGCCGAAGTTCACGTCGACCAGGTTGAAGTCCAGGCCGATCTTGCTCGGCACGTCGTTGAGCACGTCGGGGATCAGTCGCGTGTTGATCAGCGACAGCGCCAGCGAGCCGACCACCACGCCCCAGACCGAGCCCAGGCCGCCCAGGATGATCATCGCCAGGATGAAGATCGAGAAGCCGAACAGGAACTGGTCCGCGTTGACCGTGTTCAGGTAGGAGCCCAGGAAGGCGCCCGACATGCCGCCGAAGGCCGCGCCGACGGCGTAGGCCATCAGCTTGGTCTTGACCAGCGGCACGCCCATCGAGGCCGCCGCGACCTCGTCCTCGCGCAGGGCGATCCACGCGCGGCCCATGCGCGAGTCGCGCAGGCGGATGTTCACGAACAGGACGATCAGCACCAGCGCGAGCGCCGTCCAGTACCACGGTCTGAGGTTCAGCGAGGTGAACTGGTCGACGAACGGCAGGTCGATCTTGTCGATCGGCGTGATGCCCTGGCGGCCGGCGGTGAGCTTCGCGTCGCCGCCCACGAAGGGCAGGTTGATCTCGTCGCCCTGCGTGGCGAACACGCGGATGATCTCGCCGAAGGCCAGCGTGACGATCGCGATGTAGTCGCCGCGCAGACGCAGCGTTGGCAGGCCGATGATGATGCCCGCGAGCGCACAGAGCGCGGCCGCGAAGACCAGCACGATGATGAAGTTGAAGTGGATGCCCGGCAGGTTCTTCGTGAACTCGCTGACGAACACGTGCACGTTCGCGTCGGCATAGAAGCCCGACATGAACCAGCCCGTGGCGTACGCGCCGATCGCGAAGAACGCGACGTAGCCGAGGTCCAGCAGACCGGCGTAGCCGACCACGACGTTCAGGCCGAGGCCCATCACGACGTAGGCCAGCGCGATCGTCATGTCGTCGACCCAGCCGGCCCCGCTCTCGAAGAAGAACGGGAACACGACGGCGAGCAGGATGACGACGGCCGCCAGGGCCCGGTTGGCCCAGGTCGGGATGACGGGACGACCGATGCGTGAGGTCATCCTGCCTCCCTCGTCTCTTCGCCGATCAGACCCTGCGGCCGGAAGACCATGATCAGGATCAGGTAGGCGAACACGATCGCCGGGGTCCACGCCGGGTTGATCCGGTTGTCGGAGATCTGCTGGATGCAGCCGATGATCAGGCCGCCGAGGACGGCGCCCTTGAGGTTGCCGATGCCGCCCATGACCGCGGCGGTGAAGGCCAGCAGGCCGGCCTGGAAGCCCTGGAAGAACCAGATCGTCGTCTGGTAGAGGGCGTAGGTCAGGCCGGCGGCGCCGGCCATCATGCCGCCGATCAGGAAGGTCAGGGAGATCGTCGTGTCGACGTTGATCCCCATGAGCTTGGCCGCCTCGGGGTCCTGCGCGGTGGCGCGCATCGCCTTGCCCAGCCGGGCCCGCGTGACGAACATCGTCAGCGCGATCACCAGCGGGATCGTGACGACGAAGGCCAGCAGGTCGGCGCGGCTGACGTTGATGCCCACGAAGGTGAACACGACCTGCTGCGCGTGGATGAGGTCATCGACCGACTTGGGCGAGCCGCCCAGCCACAGCAGGCCGACGTTCTGCAGGATGAAGGACATGCCGACCGCGGTGATCAGCGGCGCCAGCTTGGGCGCGCTGCGCAATGGCCGGTAGGCCACGCGTTCGATCATCACGTTCAGGCCGCCGCACACGATCATCGCGACGACCAGCGTCAACAGCAGCCCGAGGATGATCACGAGGGGGCTGCTGGTCAGCGTCAGCCCGATCGTGCCCCAGAAGGCGGCTGCGGTGAACGAGCCGATCATGAACACCTCGCCGTGGGCGAAGTTGATCAGCTCGATGATGCCGTAGACGAGCGTGTAGCCGACGGCGATCAGCGCGATGATCGCGCCGTTCGACAGTCCGGCGAAGAGGTTGTTGGCGATCCCGGCGAGGTTGCCGTCGTCCTTGAGGTCCTGGATCGCGTACACGACCGGGAGGACCAGCAGCAGGGCGATCAGCCCGTACTTGCTGAGGAACTCCTGGATCATGGCGCCGAAGCCGCGCGAGAGCGCGGGCGGCGGTGGCGGGGCGCTGGTGCTTGCTTCCATAGAGGCGAGTCGGAAGAGCGGCATGAGCGGGTGGGCCTGCTCCTGGCAGGCCCACCCTGATGCTCATGTCATTCCGGTGATCAGCTGCCCGCCTCGGCCTTGACTGCCGATGCGAACGCCGGGTTGCCGTCGTCGCCGACCTCGTAGATGCCGTAGTCGGTCAGGGTCGTGTCACCGTTCTCATCGAACGAGTACGTGCCCAGGGCCGAGTCACGGTCCTTGGTGTCGAACAGCGCCTGCAGGACGGCTTCCTTGTCGGTCGCCTTGTCGCCCAGGCCGGCCAGCGTGTCGATGAACAGCTTGGCTGCCTCGTAGCCGTAGATGGCGTACGGGTCAGGCGTCTCGCCGCTGTACTTCTTCTGGAACGCGTCCAGGAACTCCTGGCCACCGGGGTAGCTCTCGAGATCCAGGGTCGCCACCGAGCACTTGAAGTTGGCACCCACGGACTTCGGGATGCCGCCCTTGCTCGGGTTGGTGAAGCCGGACTCGCAGACGCCGTCCGGGCCGTACAGCTTGGCGTCCGGCAGGGCCGCGGCGACGTCCTTGTAGATCTGGACCGCGCCGTTGGCCGTGACACCGGAGAACACGAAGCAGTCCGCGCCCTCGCCCTTGATCTTGCTGGCGTAGGAGCGGAAGTTCGCCGCCGACTTGTCGATGCCCTCGTTGGAGGAGATCGTCACGCCGACGTCCGGGGCCTGGATCTCCATGAGGCGAGCGAGGCCCGCGCCATAGGTGTCCTTGTCGTTGGCCACTGCGACCTTCGTGCAGCCGTCCTGCTTCATGAGCGTCAGCAACGCGGCCGACTGCACCGTGTCGCGGGGCACGATGCGCAGGTAGGTGCGGTTCCCGGTCGGGTAGTACTTGGCCGGCTCACCCTTCTCCGAGCCGGGCTCGTCGGTCGTCAGACCGACGTAGGTGTTGGCCGGCGAGACCTGCGGGACGCCCGCCTCGTTGAGGATCGGGATCGAGATCGCCGAAGCGCCCGAGTTGAACTCGCCGATGTAGCCGACGGCCGCGTCGTCCTGAGCGACCTTGCGGGCGTTCTGGGCGGTTTGACCCGGATCCCAGTTGCCAGCCTGCGCCGTCGAGTCGTCCAGCGACTCGTACTTGATGGTCACGTCGCCGGCCTTGTTGCCGGCTTCATCCAGCGCGAGCTGAATGCCCTGGACCATTGCGTTGGTCTGGTCCTTCGATGCGCCCTGCAGCGGCAGCGACGAGTACAGGTCGACCGTGGCTCCGCCACCGCCGCCGCTGCTCGTGCTGGTTCCTGATCCGGTGCTTCCGGTGCTGCCGCCGCTGTCACTGCTGTCGTCGCCACACGCGGCAATGCCGAATGCGAGCGCGCCACAGCAACTGACGAGCGCCAAGGTACGAAGCCTCACGTATTCCCTCCAGTCGGGTAAGGCTGATGTGCGGCGAGATCCTACGCTGCCGCGAGGTCGAACGGCAATCGACAACCGGTCGGAGAATGCGTGAGGTGTCTTCAGACGGGCAGTTCGCGGCGCAGGATCAGGCCGGTCGGACCGGCGTCCCACAGCCCCAGGCGCTGCTCGGTCGGCCCCAGGCGCAGGTAGGCGTCGACCACGGCCCGACGGTCGTTGCCGCGCGAGCCGGCGGTCGAGATCGCGCGCAGCACGCGGCGCATCGCGTCGTACCCGTAGGCCGCCCAGGGGCCTGGAGACCGTCCGAAGCGCTCCTTGAAGGCATCGGCGAAGCGCGGGCCGGGCGGCGGCGGGCCGACGATCGTCGTGACCGCCGACGCGGGGCCGATGTCGGCGGCGACGGCGTCGTCGGCCAGACCCATGGGCAGGACGATCTGCAGGCTCGCGTCGGCGTTGTGCAGCGCGGTGATCAGCGAGGCGGGCGCGTCGCCCGGCCCGGCGACGAACGTGGCGCATTCGGCGTCGGACTGGACCACCTGCTCGGCGATCCGCGCATGGGCGGCGTCGTCCTCGTCGCGCACCTGCTCGTCGAACACGACGCGGATCCCGTGGGCGATCGTGGCCTTCTCGATCAGGCGGGCCAGGCTGTCGTCGAAGCCGTCGGGCGCGCGCAGGATGGCCGCGCGCTGACAGCCCGCCTCGGCCAGCTCCTCGGCGATCGCCCGGGCCTGGACGGGGTCGGTGGCCGCGATGTTGCCGAACGTCGGCGCGCCGGACGGCTCGTACTTCTCGGGCTCGCCGGGCGCCCGGCCCGGGCCGCCGGTGAAGCCCGCGTAGGTGACGGCCGGGCTGACCTGCAGGACGTCCTGGGCGTTGGTGGCGGGCAGGGCCAGCGCGGTCGCGCCGGCGTCGAAGTCGCCGATGTAGGCGATCGTGCCGGGGTCCTCGACCGCCGTCTTGGCCGCGTCCAGGGTCTGCTCGGGCTTCCAGCCGAGATCGTCGGGGTCGGCGTCGGGATCGGAGTCGTCCAGCGGCTGGAGCGTGACGTCGAAGTTCCCGGCCTTGCCGTCGGCCAGCAGCAGCGCCAGGCGCTCGCCGTCCAGGACGTCACGGGCGCGCGGCGCCTGCGGGCCGTGTTCGGGCAGCGCGGAGTAGACGACCAGGTCGTCGGCGGTCGCCACCGTCGTCTTGGGCTCGGACGCGCCGCAGCCCGCCCCGGACACGGTCGCCGTCAGGCCCAGCGCACAGACGACGGCCCGGACCCGGAGACGCACGGCCCGGCGACTAGTCGTCGACGCTAGCTCGGTTGCCCGGAAGCGAAGGGAGCGCCATCTTCACCGTCGCAGCGGCGGTGATGATCAACGCGGTGAGCAGGAAGGCATCGAGGGCTTTCACGCCGATCGACCAGAGGACGATCCAGACGAGGAAGCCGATGGTGGCCGCAACAGTGAGAAACATGCAGGCGAAATCCTACAGCGCCAGCCCGGCTGCCAGCTCCGCCACCACGTCACCAACCGCCCGAGCGGGGGTGTCGGACTCGGCGGCGGCGCGCACCAGGCGCGACCCGACGATCACCCCGTCGGCGCCGTCGGCGGCCGCCTTGGCCGCCTGCTGGGCGTCGGAGATGCCGAACCCGAGGGCCACGGGCACGTCGGTGGAGGCCTTCACGCGGCGCAGCAGGTCGCTGGCGTCGCCCGCCGCGCGCTCGCCCGTGGTGCCGACCACGGAGACGGTGTAGACGAAGCCGCGGGCCTGGGCGCCGATGCGGGCCAGGCGCTCGTCGGGCGTGGTCGGGGCCACGAGCGGGATCAGCGCCAGCCCGTGCGCCTCGCAGGCCTCGCGCAGCTCGCCGCTCTCCTCCAGCGGGACGTCGGGCACGATCAGGCCGGCCGCGCCGGCGGACGCCGCCTGGTCGGCGAAGCGCTCGAAGCCGCGGGCCAGCACGATGTTCACGTAGGTCATCAGGACCACCGGCGCGCGGGCGGCGAGGCGCTCGCAGACGCCGAGCACCAGGTCGGGCGTGGCCCCGTTCTTCAGCGCCTCGGTCCCGGCCGCCTGGATCACCGGGCCGTCGGCCAGCGGATCGCTGAACGGGATGCCCAGCTCGAGCAGGTCGGCGCCCGCGTCGATGCAGGCGTCGCCGATCGCCGCGCTCGTCTCGACGTCCGGGAAGCCGCCCATCAGGTAGGGCATCAGGGCCGCCTTCTTGTCCTGACCGGCGAACGAGGCGGCGATGTGCTCCAGGCCGGTCAAGCGATGCCCAGCCGTTCGAGCGCCTCGGCCAGGTCCTTGTCGCCGCGGCCCGACAGGCAGATCAGGTCGAGCTCGCCCTCGGGCTGGTCGAGCACCCAGGCGACCGCGTGGCTGGACTCCAGCGCCGGGATGATGCCCTCCAGGCGGGCCAGCGTCTGGAAGGCCTGCAGCGCCTGCTCGTCGGTGACCGCGTCGTAGCGCGCGCGGCCGGTGTCGCGCAGATGGGCCAGCTGCGGGCCGGTGCCCGGGTAGTCCAGGCCCGCGGAGATCGAGTGCGCCTCGCGGATCTGGCCGTCCTCGGTCTGCATCAGCGCGCTCATCGCGCCGTGCAGGACACCCGGGCGGCCGCCGACCGTGAGCGGCGCGCCGTGGCGCATCGTGGCCAGGCCGTCCCCCCCGGCCTCGACGCCGATCAGCTCGACCTCGGGGTCGTCGAGGAAGGCGGTGAAGGCGCCCATCGCGTTGGAGCCGCCGCCGACGCAGGCGATCACCCGGGCGGGCAGGCGGCCGTGGATCTGGAGGATGGCGGCGCGGGCCTCGTCGCCGATGCGCCGTTGCAGATCGCGGACCATCGAGGGGTACGGCGCGGGGCCGACGACCGAGCCGATCACGTAGTAGGTGTCGGCCACGTTGGTGACCCAGTCGCGGATCGCCTCGCTGGTGGCCTCCTTGAGCGTCCCGACGCCGGCGTCGACGGGCTGGACGCGGGCGCCGAGCAGCTCCATGCGCAGCACGTTGGGCCGCTGGCGGCGCATGTCCTCGGTGCCCATGAAGACGATGCACTCGAGCCCCAGCAGCGCGCAGGCGGTGGCGGAGGCCACGCCGTGGGAGCCGGCGCCGGTCTCGGCGATGATGCGCTGCTTGCCCATGCGCTGCGCCAGGAGCGCCTGGCCGAGCGCGTTGTTCATCTTGTGGCTGCCGGTGTGGTTGAGGTCCTCGCGCTTGAGCAGCACGGTCCGGCCCAGCTGCTCGGACAGGCGCTGGGCGTGGTAGAGCGGGGTCGGGCGGCCGCAGTAGTCCTTCAGCAGCTGGTCGAGCTGCTGGTGGTAGGCGGGATCGGCCTTGGCCTGCGTCCAGGCGGCTTCGAGCTCCTGGAGGGCGGGCATGAGCGTCTCAGGGACGTACTGGCCGCCGTAGCGACCGAAGCGGTGCTCGATGGCCATCAGATGGTGGGGACCGTCGTGCCGTTCACGGCGGCGAAGAACGCCTCGAGCAGCTCGGGGTCCTTGACGCCGGGCGCCGACTCCACGCCGGAGGCGACGTCGACCGCGTAGGGCTCGACCTGCGCGATCGCGGCGGCGACGTTGTCGGGCGTGAGGCCGCCGGCCAGGATCAGCGGGATGCTCGAGTGGCGGTTGCGCAGCAGCGACGGCGCGACGGTCTGGCCGCCGCCGGGGCCGTCGGCGAGATGGAAGTCGACGTTGCGGAAGGCGTCCAGCGCGCGCACGTCGCCGGCGTCGCTGACCCGATGGGCCTTGATCACCTTGGCGCCGGTCCGGCGCGCCACCTCGGCCGCGAACGCGGGCCCCTCGTCCCCGTGCAGCTGGATCGCGTCGAAGCCGACCCGATCGTTGAGCCCGACGACCGCGTCGAGCGGGTGGTTGAGGAAGACGCCGGTGACCATCGCCTTGCGCCGCAACGCCGCGGAGATCCGCGAGGCCTGCGACGGCGGGCACCGCCGCGGGCTGTCGGCAAAGATCAACCCGACCGCCCAGGCGCCCAGCTCGACCGCCAGCTCAGCGTCCTCGACGTTCGTCACACCACAGATCTTCGTCTTCGTCACAGTCACGTCACACCATTGTCGCAACCTCGTCGCTGACTGGTGTGGCGCCGGCACATCTGCCCCGCCACGCTGGGCCAATGCCCCCTTCACCCGACGATGTGTGGCACTCTCGCCGCCGTAACGGCGGTCGAAGTGCCACACGTCCTGACACGGTCGTGGCGGCGCTCGCCAACGCGCGTCACGGCGTGGTCGACCGACCCACATTGCTCGCCGCGGGCCTGACCCGCGACGAGATCGACCGTCGCACGAAAGATCGTCGCCTCCAGGTGCAGTACCCGGGTGTGTACGCCGTGGGCCACGAGTGCCTCTCGGCTGATGGGCATCGAATGGCAGCCGTCCTCGCAGGCGGTCCTCGCACCGCGCTTTCGCACCGCAACGCCGTGTACGCATACGAGATGCGGCCAGAGAAGTCCCACTGGATCGACATCACGATTCGCCGCGGACGGGGCCGGCGTCCGCCAGGCGTGGTCGCCCATCGGTGCAAGCTCGATGACGAGGACGTCACCGTTCTGCGTGGCATCCCGATCACCACACCGGAACGCGCCCTGTTGGACTTCGCCGAAGTCGAACCACAGATCGAGGTGGATCGAGCGCTGGATCGGGCGATCGGCCTGCGTCTCTTCGATGACCAGAGGATGGGGTCCGTGATCGAGCGCTCGTTTGGCCGGCACGGACTGAAGCGTCTGCGCCAATCGCTCGTGATGGTCGGCCCCGACGCCGGGAAGACGAAGTCCGAGCTCGAACGCCTCGCGTTCCTGGCGGTTCGGCAGTTCGGCCTACCCCTCCCGAAGGTCAACATCCGGCTGCTGGACTACGAGGTCGACCTGTTCTGGCCGGAGAGGAGGTTCATCGTCGAGCTCGATAGCCGCATGTGGCATCTGACGCCATTCGCATTCGAGAACGACCACGACAAGACGGTCGCGCTCGAACTGGCCGGCTACGAGGTCAAGCGCTTCACGTGGTCGCAGGTCACGCGCCGACCTTCTTGGGTCATGAAGGCGATCGCGACCTTCTACGAACGACGTGTGGCACTTTGACCGCCACTACAGCGGTCAAAGTGCCACACGTCAGCCGTCGGGACGGTTTCCGAGGGTCGCGCTGACGGTCCGGGACTTGCCGTCGCGCAGGAAGGTGATCGTGACCGCGTCGCCGGGCTTCTTGCCCGAGATCGCCTGGGCGACGTCGTCGGAGCTGGTCACCTCGGTCGCGTCGATCCGCGTGATGATGTCGCCGCCCAACTGGACGGACTCGCCGGTGGGCAGCTGGGCGGAGATGCCGCCCGCGCGCAGGCCGGCCTTGTCGGCGGCGCTGCCCTGCTCGACGGTCTGGATCAGCGCGCCCTGCTTGACCGGCAGGTTCGCGCCCGACAGGGTCCCGTCGATCGTGCGGGCGCTCACGCCCAGATAGGCGCGCTCGACCGTCTCGCCCCGCTTGAGCGCCGGCAGCACCTCCTGGGCGGTCTCGATCGGCACCGCGAACCCGATGCCCACGTTGCCGCCGCCACTGCCGCCCGTGGCGATCTGCGAGTTGATGCCGACGACCTTGCCCGAGGCGTCCAGCAGCGGCCCGCCCGAGTTGCCCGGGTTGATGGCCGCGTCGGTCTGGACGACGTCGCGGATCGTGAAGCCGTTGGGCGCCTGGATCTCGCGCTGCTTGGCCGACACGACGCCCGTGGTCAGCGTGCGATCCAGGCCGTACGGGTTGCCGATCGCCAGCACCGGGTCGCCGACCTTCAGCACCGTCGAGGAGCCGAGCGCGAGCGGATGCAGGTCCAGGCCGTCCGGATCGACCTTCAGCAGCGCGATGTCGGTGGAGACGTCCTTGCCGACCACGGTCGCGTCGACGGTCTTGTCGTTGTCGAACTGGACCGTGACCTTCACCGCGCCGTCGATCACGTGCGCGTTGGTGAGGATGTCGCCGTTGTGGTCGATGACGAAGCCCGAGCCGGTCGCCTCGCCCCGGTCCTGCCCCTGGTCCCCGAACGGCGACGAGCTCTGCCCCACCACCTGGGCGCGCACGAACACCACGCCCGGCGCGTCGCGCGTGTAGATGTCGCTGGCCGTCAGCGCGGTCGCCGTGGTCGAGCTGCCATCGCCCTCGCCGTCGGCGTCGGTGCCGCTCGTGCGCTCGGCCTGGGCCGACAACGGCGCCTGCTGGTAGATCGTCGTGGTCTTCTCCGACCCACCGACGCCGAACACCAGCACCACCGCGAGCACGATCGCGCCGCCAGCGACGCCGGACAGGAGAGGAACGGCCTTCTGCATCGAGCGCCCATCCTGCGCGCCCCGCCTCAAGCTCCGCTGAAGATCAGACGATCTCGTCGGAGGGCTCGGTGCCCCCGCACAGCTCGCGCAGCGCCTCCTCGGGGTCGGGCGCGCGCATCAGCCGCTCCCCCACGAGCACCGCGTCGACGCCCACGCGCTCCAGCTCCTCGAGCTGCTCCCGCGTGTACAGGCCCGACTCCGACACCACCAGCTTGCCCGCCGGCACGTCGGACAGCAGCTCGAACGTGCGGTTCAGGTCCACGGTGAAGTCGCTCAGGTCGCGGTTGTTGATCCCGATCACGTCGGCATCGAGCTCCAGCGCCGCCTCGAGCTCATCCTCGTCGTGGACCTCCACGAGCACGTCGAGGTCGATGGCCATCGCCTCGCCGTACAGGCGCGTGAGGTCGTCGAAGTCGAGCGCCGCGACGATCAGCAGGAGCGCATCGGCACCGGAGGCCGCGGTCTCGTACACCTGGTAGGGGTCGACGATGAAGTCCTTGCGCAGGATCGGCAGCTCGGTGACCGAGCGCGCCACGCGCAGGTCCTCCAGCGAGCCGCCGAAGTTGTGCGGCTCGGTCAGCACCGACAGCGCCGCCGCGCCCCCGCGCTGGTAGGCCGAGACGATCTCCTCGACCGTCGCGCCCTCGCGGATCGCGCCGGCCGACGGCGAGCGCCGCTTGTGCTCGGCGATGATCGAGACGCCGGGGCCCGACAGCGCCTCGGAGAACGGGCGGTCGTCGAGGGCGCCGCGCTCGGACAGCCGCGCCTCGAGGGTGGCCAGCGGGACCTCGCGCTGACGGCGGTGGACATCGGCGCGGGTCGAGTCGACGATGCGCGAAAGAACGCTCAAGGGGGTTACGCGGCCTCCGCCGGTGCCAGCTGATGGGTCAGTTCGACGTAGCGCTCCAGCGAACGCAGCGCCGCGCCGGAGTCGATGGCCGCCGCGGCCACGGCGACGCCGTCGGCGATGGAGTCGGCGCGCCCGGCCACGTAGACGGCCGCGCCGGCGTTCAGGACGGCGATGTCGCGCCGCGGACCGGTCTCGCCCTCGAGGATCGCGCGCGTCACCGCGGCGTTGTCGACCGGCGTCGAGCCGGCCACCTGGGCGAAGGTCGCGTCGGGCAGCCCGGCGTCGCCGGGCCCGAAGGTGTAGGTGCGCCGAACGGTCCCCTCGACCTCGACCACGCGTGTCGTCCCGGACGTGCTCATCTCGTCGAGGCCATCCTCGCTGGACACTAGCAAGGCTCGGTCGGTCCCCAGCCGGGCCAGCGCACCGGCCATGCGGTCCAGATACCCCGCGTCGGAGACGCCGATCAGCTGCCGGCGCGCACCGGCCGGATTGGTCAAGGGACCCAGGAAGTTGAACACCGTGCGCACGGCCAGCTCACTGCGCACCGGCACCACGAAGCGCGTGGCCGAGTGGTGCGCGGGCGCGAACAGGAAGCCGAAGCCGACCTCGTCGATGCAGCGCCCGACCGCGTCGGGCGACAGGTCGATGCGCGCACCCAGGGCCTCGAGCACGTCGGCCGAGCCCGACAGCGACGTGGCCGAGCGGTTGCCGTGCTTGGCCACCGCGCACCCGGCGCCCGCGGCGATCAGCGCCGCGGTGGTCGACACGTTGAACGTGCGCGGACCGCCGCCGGTGCCGCACGTGTCGATCAGGTCGTCGCGTCGGCTGCGCACGGGCGTGGCGAACGAGCGCATCGCCCGGGCCAGGCCGGCCAGCTCCTCCTCGGTCTCCCCCTTCGTGCGCAGCGCGATCAGGAAGGCCGAGATCTGCACCTGCCCGGCGTCGCCGGACATGATCGTCGTGAGCACCTCGGCGGTCTCGTCGGTCGACAGGTCGCGCCCGGAGGCGACCGCGTCGATCGCGCGGGTCAGGACGTCGTGCGGCACAGGAAGTTGTCGAGGATCCGCTTGCCGTCATCGGTCAGGACCGACTCGGGATGGAACTGGACGCCCTCGGCGGGCAGCTCGCGGTGGCGCAGGCCCATGACCACGCCGCCGCCGGTCGCGCTCACCTCGAGCTCGGCGGGCAGCGTGTCGGGGTCGACGACCAGCGAGTGGTAGCGCCCGACCTTCAGCGGCGTCGACACGCCCGTGAAGATCGTGCGCCCGTCGTGCTCGATGACCGTCGTCTTGCCGTGGATCGGCTCGTGGCGGATGACCGACGCGCCGAAGGCCTGGCCCAGCGACTGGTGGCCCAGGCACACGCCGAGCGTGGGGATGCCCGCCTGCGGGAACCGCCGCACGACCTCCAGCGAGACGCCGGCCTGGTCCGGGGTGCAGGGCCCGGGCGAGACGACCACGCGGTCGGGCGCCCGCTCGAGCAGCGCGTCCACCGACTCGACGTCGTTGCGCACCACCTCGATCTCGGCCCCCAGCTCGCCCAGGTACTGGACGAGGTTGTAGGTGAAGGAGTCGTAGTTGTCGACCACCAGCACGGAGGTCATGCCCAGTCCTCCTGCGCGTAGGCCAGCGCGATCGCCTGCTTGATCGCGCGCGACTTGGCCTCGGACTCGCGGAACTCGTAGTCGGGCCGGGCGTCGGCCACGGTGCCGCCGCCGGCCTGCACGTGCACCAGCCCGTCCTTGATCACCGCGGTGCGGATGTGGATGCAGGTGTCCAGGTCGCCGGTGTAGCTGAGGTAGCCGATCGCGCCACCGTATCCGCCGCGCTTGATCGGCTCCAGCTCGTCGATGATCTGCATCGCGCGGACCTTCGGCGCCCCGCTCAGGGTGCCCGCGGGCAGCACCGAGCGCAGCGCGTCCATCGCCCCGACGTCGTCGCGCAGCTCGCCCGAGACGTTGGAGACGATGTGCATCACGTGCGAGTAGGTCTCGACCGTCATGTACGAGTCGACGTTCACCGTCCCGTAGCGGCACACGCGGCCCAGGTCGTTGCGTCCCAGGTCCACGAGCATCACGTGCTCGGACTGCTCCTTCTCGTCGGCCAGCAGCTCGGCGGCGATGCGCTCGTCCTCGGCCAGGTCGGCGCCGCGCGGGCGCGTGCCGGCGATCGGCCGCGTGGACACGTGCGACCCGCTCACGGTGAGCAGCGGCTCGGGCGACGCGCCGGCCACCTGGAAGTCGCCGAAGTCCAGGAAGTACATGTACGGCGACGGGTTCACGGCCCGCAGCCCGCGGTAGATCGAGAACGGCTCCTTCGTGCTCGGCGCCGTCCAGCGCTGCGAGGGCACCGCCTGGAAGATGTCGCCCGCGTGGCAGTACTCCACGATCCGCGCGACGTTGGCCTCGAACTGCTCGCGGGGCATGTTGGACTCCCACTGCGGCTCGGGCCGCGCGCCCGGCTCGCCCCGCGGCGGCGGGACCGGTCCGGCCAGGCGCTCGCGCACCTCGTCGATCACGCCCGGGTCGCCGCCCATGGCCACGACGGTGATCGTGTGCTTGAGGTGGTCGAAGGCGACGAGCGCGTCGGTGAGCATCAGCGCCATGTCCGGCAGCCCGACGGGATCGGGGTTGGGATCGCCCAGCGGCTCGACGGTGCGCACGAGGTCGTAGCCGAAGTAGCCGACCGCCCCGCCCGCGAACGGCGGCAGGTCCGGGTGCGGCGTCAGCTTCGTCGCGGCCACCGCCTCGGCGGCCAGCGCGTACGGATCGCCCGGATCGCCCAGCGACCAGCGCAGCACCTGCCGGGGCCGGAAGCCGATGAACGACCAGCGGCCCACCCGCTGGCCCTGCTCGGCCGACTCCAGCAGGAACGCCGGGCCGTCGCCGCGCAGCTTCAGGAAGGCCGAGACCGGCGTCTCGCAGTCGGCGATGAACGTGTGGGTGAGCGCCTCGGTCGGGTCAGCGGCGGCGGCCATTGAGCACCTCCGCGGCGTCGGCCAGCGTGCGGTCGCGCCCGGCCAGCAGCGCGGTCAGGTGGAAGAGCACGTCGGCGGCCTCGTTGTCGACGCGGTCGTCGGTCTCCTCGCGCACGGCGCGGACGACCTCCTCGGCCTCCTCCTGCACCTTCTCGCCGGCCAGCGTGCCGTCGTCGAGCAGCGTGACCACGTACGAGCCCTCCGGGCGCTCGAGCCGGCGCGCGGCGATCGTGCGCTCCAGCTCGGGCAGCGCCTCGTGCGGCGCCAGGTCCATGTCGCCCCGGTGGAAGCAGGTGCGCTCGCCGGTGTGGCAGGCCGGCCCCGCGGGCTCGACCAGCGCGAGCACCGCGTCGCCGTCGCAGTCGACGCGCAGCGCGCGCACCGCCTGCGTGTGGCCCGACGTCGCGCCCTTGTGCCACAGCTCGTTGCGCGAGCGCGACCACAGGTGCAGCTCGCCCGTCTGCTGGGTGCGCTCCAGGGCGTCGGCGTTCATGTAGGCGAGGGTCAGGACCTCACCGGTCCGCCAGTCCTGGATCACGCAGGCCACCAGTCCGCGGTCGTCGAACGAGAGCAGCGAGGCGTCAAGCATCGGGTGAGTCTACGAAGCGTTCAGGTGCGCCCGGCGAGCTCAGCGGCCAGGCGGCGATCGAGCTCGCCGGCGGGCATCGGGCGCCCGAGCAGGTAGCCCTGGCCCAGGCGGCAGCGGCCCGCACGCAGGAACGCCCGTTGCGCCTCCACCTCCACGCCCTCGGCCACCGCCTCCATCCCCAGGGCCTCGACCAGCGACAGCATCGCCCCGACGATCGCCGCGCCCTGGTGCGACGCGGGCACGCCCGCCAGGAACGAGCGGTCGATCTTGACCACCTGCACCGGCAGGTCGCGCAGGCGCCCCAGCGACGACCAGCCGGCGCCGAAGTCGTCGATGGCCAGCTGGACCCCGGTCTCGTGCAGCTCGCGCAGCAGCGGCACCGCGCGGCCGTCGTCGCGCAGGGCCAGCGACTCGGTGATCTCTATCGTCACGCCGGCCAGGTCCAGGCCGCCGTCGGCCAGGCGCCCGACCAGGTCGGCGACGAACCCGCGGCGGGCCAGCTGGCGGGGCGAGACGTTGAGGTGCACGCGCGGGTCCGCGCCGGCCTCGCGCCAGGCCATCCGCTGCGCGCTGACCGCGTCGGCCACCCAGGACCCGAGCCGCCCGATCAGGCCGGTCTCCTCGGCGAAGGGCACGAACTCGTCGGGCAGCTGGAGGCCGCGCTCGGGGTCCTGCCAGCGCACGAGCGCCTCGACGGCCTCGATCGTCCCGTCCTCGAGCGACACGATCGGCTGCCAGTGCAGGACGAGCTCGTCCTGCTTGATCGCCCGTCGCAGCCGGGTCGACAGCGACAGGCGCTCGATCGGCTGGCGCGGATCGTCGGCGTAGACGACGACCTCGCCCCGGCCGGCCGCCTTGGCCTGGTACATGGCGGCGTCGGCGTGCTTGAGCAGCGTGGTGGCGTCGCCGGCGTCGCGCGGGTAGAGCGAGATGCCCACCGACGTGCCCACGTGGAACTCCGCGCCGGCGATCCGAAACGGCTCGGTCAGCGCGCCGCGCAGCGAGGCGGCGGCCGACTGCGCAGCCGCCTCGGCCCCCACCCGGTCCAGGTCGGAGAGCAGGACGAGGAACTCGTCGCCGCCCTGGCGCACGAGCAGGTCGCTGGCCCGCGTGCGCGCCCGCAGCTCGCGGGCAACGCGGCGCAGCAGCTCGTCGCCGGCGCCGTGGCCCAGCGAGTCGTTGACGAGCTTGAAGTCGTCGAGATCGAGGTACAGCAACGCGACCGCCTGCTCGTTGCGCCGCGCGCGGGCCAGCGCCAGCTCGAGGTGCTCGTGCAGCAGCGCGCGGTTGGGCAACCCGGTCAGCGGATCGTGGTAGGCCAGATGGGCGATCTGCTCCTCGGCCCGCCGGCGATCGGTCACGTCGATCCCCGAGCTCATCGTGGCGGTGACGTTGCCGACGTCGTCGTGCAGGATCGTGTGGTGGAAGCGGACGGTCCGCGCGTCGCCGTCGCCGGTCCGCACGTTGACCTCGATCCCGTCGTCTGGGTCCGGGCGGCCGGCGAGGCGCTCCCGCCAGGCGGCGCGCCGGCCCTCGCGCTCGGCGTCCGTCACACACGCGTCGAACCAGTCCTGTCCGATCAGCGACCCGTCGGGGTGGCCGAGCAGCTGGTGCCCGGCCCGGTTGAGCAGCAGGATGCGGCCGCTGGGGTCGAGGACGACGACGACCATCCCGGCCAGGTCCAGGTAGCGCTCGGCCCGGTCGCGCTCCTCGCGCAACCCCTCCTCGGCCTCGCGCTGGGCGGTGATGTCGACGATCACCCCCTGGGCGAACAGCGGCTTGCCGTCCTCGTCGCGCACGATCTCGTCGCGGTCGGAGACCCACACCTGCCGCCCGTCGGCGGCGATCATCCGGTACTCGATCTCGCTGCTGGTCTGGGTGCCGAAGGCGTCGCGCTCGTCGGCGCGGACGCGCTCGACGTCGGCCGGATGGATCTGTCGGTACCACAGGTCCTGGTCGGCGATGAAGTCCTCGGCCGGGAAGCCGAGCATCTCCTCGACCTGCGGGCTGAGGTAGCGCAGCGTGAACGCCTCGTCGAACTCCGACAGGTAGATCACGGCGGGCACGCGCTCGACCAGCTCCCGGTAGCGCAGCTCGGCGGCGGCGAGGTCGTCGATCACGCGCTCGTAGCGGTGGCGGGTGGCCAGCAGCTCGTCAGCGGTGCGCGTCTGCGCCGTCACGTCGCGCAGCACCGCGACGACGTGCCCGTGGCGGCCGTCGTCGCCGTAGACCGGCGTGACCAGCAGCTCGTTGTCGAAGGTCGAGCCGTCCTTGCGCGCGCTGCGCAACTGGCCCCGCCACGGCGCCCCGATCCGCACCGCGGCGCGCAGGTCCGACACCGCGCGCGGGTCGATCCCCGGCGCGGCCAGCAGCTCGGCCGACCGCCCCACGAGCTCGTCGGGGCCGTAGCCGGTCAGGCGCGACGCGGCCTCGTTGACGTGAACGATCGGTGCACCCGGCGAGCGGGCGTCGGCGATGGCGATGGCCACGCCGGCCGCCTCCAGCGCAGCGAGAGCCAGTCGCGGTTCGGGATTCCGCGAGATGGACACGCTTGAGCCGAAGGTACCCACGAACGTCCGGACAACGACTCCTGATCAGCGAATCGCCGATGCCGATTCCCCGCAATGAGCGGAAAATCCGCTGATCGCGACCGTTTACTCGATGCCCAGGCGGTCCAGCAGCCCCTCGTCGGCGCGCCAGGAGCGGCGCACGCGGACGGAGAGGTCGAGGTGCACCTTGGCGCCGAGCTCGCGTTCCAGCTCGCGGCGGGCGGCGCTGCCGATCGACTTGATCATCTTGCCGCCGGACCCGATGACGATGCCCTTCTGGGAGTCGGTCTCGACCCACAGCAGCGCGTTGACGATGGCCAGGTCGTTGCGCGGCCACTCGATCTCCTCGATGACCGCCTCGACGGCGTGCGGGACCTCCTGGAAGGTCCGCTTGAGCACCTGCTCGCGGATCAGCTCGGCCAGCAGGACGTCGCGCGACTGGTCGGAGCCCTCCGCGGCGTCGTAGAAGAACGGGCCGGCGGGCAGCATCGCGGTCAGGCGCTCGATCAGCGGCGCCATGCCCAGCCCGGTGCGGGCGCTGACCGGATAGATCTCGTCGCCGACCTCCAGATCGGCGGCCTCGGACAGCGCGACCACCGTGTGCTGCTTGTCCAGTCGGTCGACCTTGTTGACGGCGATGATCACCGGGACCTTCGTGTTGCGCAGGGCGGACGCGATGAAGCGGTCGCCCGGGCCGACGCCCTGCTCGCCGTTGAGCACCATCAGCGCGCCGTCGGAGTCGTCCAGCTCGCGCTCGACGCGGCGCTGCATGCGCTCGGTCAGCGCGTCGCGCGGGCGCTGGACGCCGGGCAGATCGACCAGCACGAGCTGCCAGTCCTCGCCGGTGGCCACGCCGCGGATGGCCCGCCGCGTGGTCTGCGGCTTGTCGGAGACGATCGACACCTTGCGGCCGACGATGCCGTTGACCAGCGTCGACTTGCCGACGTTGGGCCGTCCGGCCAGCGCGATGAAGCCCGAACGGGTCGCGGGCGGCTCAGGCGGGGCTACCACGACAGGAGCTCGCGCTGGAGCGCGAGCATCTCGCCGTCGTCGGTCTCGTGGTCCATCCCCACGAGGTGCAGCGTGCCGTGGATGACCGCCTCGCGCAGGTCCTCCGTGTGCTCGGGGCAGATCACCACATCGCCCAGCTCGCGCGAGTCGACGGGACCGGAGAAGTCCTCCTCCTCGTCGATCGGGAACGAGAGCACGTCGGTGGGCGAGTCCTTGTCGCGGTGCTCGCGGTTGAGGTCGCGGATGCGGTCCTCGTCGACGAAGTCCACCGCGACGTGCCCATCCTCGATGCCCGCCGAGGCGAGCGAGATGGCCACGAGGCGTTCGACCTCGGCCGGCGCGATGGCCGCCATGCCCAGGACCTCAACTTCCAGCACGGCGCAACTGGGTGGGTGCGGACGTCTTCCCGACGGCGTGCTCGTCGTAGGCCTCGACGATCCGCTGGACGAGCTTGTGGCGGACGACGTCGGCCCCGCCGAAGCGGACGAACTCGACGCCTTCGACCTCCTGCAGGATGTCGGAGACGACGATCAGGCCGGACTGATGCTCGCGCGGCAGGTCGACCTGCGTGATGTCGCCGGTGATGACCATCTTGGAGCCGAAGCCCAAGCGCGTGAGGAACATCTTCATCTGCTCGGGCGTGGTGTTCTGCGCCTCGTCGAGGATGATGAAGCTGTCGTTCAGCGTGCGGCCGCGCATGAAGGCCAGCGGAGCCACCTCGATCTGCCCGCGCTCCAGCGCCTGGGAGACCTTCTCGGCGTCGAGCATGTCCTGCAGCGCGTCGAACAGCGGGCGCAGGTACGGGTCGATCTTGGCCATCAGGTCGCCGGGCAGGAAGCCGAGCCGCTCGCCCGCCTCGACGGCCGGGCGCGTGAGGATCACGCGGTTGACCTCGCGGCGCTGCAGCGCGGCCGCGGCCATCGCCACGGCCAGCCACGTCTTGCCGGTGCCGGCGGGGCCGATGCCGAAGGTGATCGTGTTGCGCCGGATCGAGTCGACGTAGCGCTTCTGGTTGACCGACTTGGGGGCGACCTTCGTCGAGCGGTGGCGCCACACGACGTCCTCGAGGATCCGCGCGGGCGACTCGTGCGCGTCCAGCGCGCCCGTCACCGCGTCGATGGTCCCCGGGCCGATCTCGTGGCCCTGGCGGACCAGCTCGGCCATCTCCCGCACGACCTGCGCCGCGGCCTCCACGGCTTTGGGCTCACCTTCGAGCGTCACCACGTTCCCGCGCAGGAAGAGCTCGCACTCGAGGTGACCCTTGAGCGCCTTGAGGACCGCGTCCTCGGTGCCGGCCAGCTCGGCGGCGACGGCGTTGGGGAGCTCGATCGTGGTTTTCATGCGGGGGAAAGTGCCTCCTTGACGTGCTGCGATACGCGCCGGCCGTCGGCCCGACCGGCAACCTCTGCCATGACCAGCGGCATGACCTTGCCCATCTCCTTCGGCGAGGTGGCGCCGCTGCGCTCCACCGCCGCCGCGACGATCTCGCGCAGCTGCTCGTCGGACAGCTCGACCGGCAGGTAGCCCTCGATCAGGGCGGCCTCGGCCGCTTCGGCCTCGGCCAGCTCCGGACGACCGCCGTCCGTGAACGCCCGCGCCGCCTCCTGGCGCCGCTTGCGCTCGCGCCGCAGGACGGCGACCTCGTCGTCGCTGCCCTCCTTGGCGGCCTTCTGCAGCTCGCTGAGGATCAGGATCAGCGTGGAGACGCGCTCGCGTTCTCCCGCCTTCCGCGCGGCGGCGAGATCGTCCTTCACGCGGTCTGTGAGCTCTGCCATTCGCGTACCCACATGGTAGGACCCTGTCGGTCGGCATTCACCGGTTGGACGCAATTGGCGTCGCCGGCGACGCCGACCGGGCCGTCTAGGGCAACATCGAGGAGGCGCGTGCGCTGGAGCAGAGGTACTCGGCGCGCTGGGTCCAGTTGGTCCTGGCCAGCGCGTCGGCGCGGAACTGGATGCTCAGGTAGCCGCGCTCGCCCCGGTTGTACGAGCCGCCGTAGGACGGGTAGTAGTCGCGCCCGGTGAGGCTGCGGTAGAGCGTCCAGCGCTTGGCCGCCACGGTCTCGACCGTCGCGTCGGCCCGCACGCTGGTGTTGCGCCACAGCGGATCGAAGCCCAGCGCCACCTCGAACGGATACGGGTAGTCCTTCGGGCAGTGCCAGAAGTCGTTGCGCTCCCGCCCGAAGCTCGGGTCGGACGTGTCGGCGCGAAACGGCGCGGTCGTCACCCACACGCAGCGCCCGTCGCCCTGCCCGTGCAGCGAGGCGGGGCACCCCTCGGCCGCCGAGGTCTTCATGCCGCCCAGCTCCGGGAAGTACTCCTCCCGCGGCGCGCTCGGCGCGGCGGTGGCGCCCGGTGCGCTCTGGCCGGCCTGCGCGGTCGTCTCGCCGCCCGGCTCGGTGACCGCCACGGTCTCGTCCGCCGTGCGGCAGTCGTCCTCGACGCAGGCGATCACGTGGTAGATCCCGGCCTCGACCCGCGGGCCGATCGCGGCCTGGTCGGTCACCACGTCGCGCTCACCCGGGGCCAGCGCGTCGGTGCGCCCGGACGCCAGCCGCTCGTCGGAGCGGTCCAGGCGGCGATCCTCCGAGAGCACGAAGCGCACCCGATCGGCCGCGGCGGCGCCCTCGCCGGCGTTGGCGACGGTCGCCTTCAGGCGCAGGCCGTAGTGCCCGGCCTGGCCGGTGGGCACCGGATCGGCCACCGCGCGGATCTCCAGATCGCCCCCCGACGCGCCGGACGCGGCGGCCGGCGCCGCGCACGCGACCGCGAGCGCCACCAGGGTCAGCCGCGTCCTCATGGCAGCATCGAGGTCGCGTGCTTGCTGGAGCACAGGTACTCCACCCGGTGGGCCCAGGCGTTCGAGGCCAGGACGTGCGTCGTGAACTCGATGCTCACGTAGCCGCGCTCGCCGCGGTTGGACGAGCCGCCGTAGGACGGGTAGTAGTCGCGGCCGGTGATGCTCCGGTAGCCCGTCCACCGTTTCGCCGCGACCGTCTCGACCACCGCGGTGGACTCCGCGCCGACGTTGCGCCACAGCGGGTCGAAGCCCAGCGCGACCTCGAACGGATACGGGTGGTCCGTGGGGCAGTACCAGAAGTCCGACCGGTTGCGGCGGTCCTCCCAGCCGGCCCGCAGGTCCTTGGACGTGGTGACCCACACGCAGCGGCCGTCGCCCTGCCCGTGCAGCGAGGCCGGGCAGTCGGTGGGCGCGGACACGTCGAGCTTGGCCACCTCCGGGAACCACTGGTTGCGGGGCGGGTAGGGCGTCGCGGTGGCGCCTGGCGCCGTCTCCCCCGCCTCGGCGGTCGTGTCGCCGCCGGGCTCGGTCACCGCGACCGTCTCGCCGGCCACGCCACAGCGGTCCGCCACGCAGGCCAGCACGTGGTAGATCCCGGCCTCGACGCTGCGCGGCACCGCCCAGCGCGTCTGCACGGTGTCCTGGCCGTCCGCGGCCAGGGCCTCGACGCGCACCAGCGGCACGCGCGGATCGTCGGCGTCCAGCCGGCGGTCCTTGGACAGCGCGAAGCGCAGCAGCGCCGGATCGGCCGCTGCCGCGCCCGCGTTGACCACCGTCGCCTTCAGCCGCAGGCCGTAGCGGCCGGCCTGGCCGGTGGGAATCGGGTCGGCGACCGGGCCGACCGCGAGGTCCGTCGGTGCTGCGGCCACGGCGGTGGCGGGCAGGGCGACCGTGCCGATCGCCAGCGCCAGCGCGAGTGAGGTCCCTCTCGTCATGGCCGCCAGCCTTCCCGACGGCGATCGGCCGCGGGCGGGGCGAGGCTCCCCAGACGCGGTAGACCTAGCTCCCCGCGGAGGGCCGTTGTCCGCTCCGACCCGGCATCCGGGTCGAGGAGGACAACGGACGCGCCTACAGAACCGGCGCGGAGTCCGACGCGCCGGTGAGACCGGTCTCGTCGGCCAGGTCGGTCGAGCGGGCCCCGAACCCGTCGCTCTCGATCGGCTCGCCGGACTCGCCGGTGCCGCCCGAGCTCTGCGCCTGCAGCCCGGGCGGGTGGCCGAGCATGCCCAGCTCGGACGCGTCACGCCCGAAGAACAGGCCGATCGTCCAGTCGGTGATCAACCGCGCGCGCCGCTTGTTGCCCGGCATCAGCAGCACGTGGTAGGTGCGGGCCAAGAACCACGCGGGCAGGCCGCGCCAGCGGATGAAGAAGGTCTGCGCGACGGCCTGATTGCGGCCCATGTCGACGAACACGCCCAGCGTCTTGTAGGTGAACTTGCGCTTGCGATGGCCGGCGCCGAGCGCGGCGGCCACGTTGTGCGCGGCGGTGCGGCCCTGGCGCATCGCGTGCTGGGCCGTCGGCGGGGTGGGCTTCTGGTACTTCTGCGCGTGGTCGGGCACCGCGGCGGCGTCGCCGATCGCCCACACGTTGTCGTAGCCCTTGACCTGGCAGTAGGAGTCGACCTCGATGCGCCCCGCCGCGCCCAGCGGCAGGCCCAGGTTGGCCACCACCGGGTGGGCCTTCACGCCCGCCGTCCAGGCCACGGTGCGCGTGGGGACGCGCTCGCCCGTGGACAGCAGCACCGAGTCGGCCTGCACCTCGTCCAGCGTGGTGTCGGTGCGCACCTCGATGCCCCGGCCGAGCAGCTCTCGCGTGGCGAACTGCGCGAGCGACTGCGGAATCTCCTGCATGATCCGGCCCTGCGCCTCGACGAGGATGAACCGCGTCCCGCTGGTGCGGCAGCGCGGGTACAGCGAGATCGCGTCGGCGGCGAAGTCCTGCAGCTCGGCCAGCCCCTCGACGCCCGCGTAGCCCGCGCCGACGAACACGAAGGTCAGGTAGGCCTCGCGCTCGCGCCCGTCCTCCATGTTCTCGGCGATCTCGAAGCAGCGCAGCAGCCGGTTGCGCAGCGCGATCGCCTCGGGCAGCGTCTTGAAGCCCATGCCGTGCTCGGCCAGGCCGGGGATCGGGAAGACGCGGGTGATCGAGCCGAGCGCCACGATCAGGTGGTCGTAGTGCAGGTCCTCGACGCCGCCCTCGGGCTGCTGCACGTGCAGCAGCCGCCGGTCGGGCGAGGCGCCGACGACCGAGCCCAGGCGCAGATCGGCGGTGCGCAGCTCCTCGCGCAGCGGCACCACGACGTGGCGCGGCTCCAGCGTGCCCGCGGCCGCGCCGGGCAGCAGCGGCGTGTAGAGCATGAAGTTCACGTCGTTGACCAGCGTGATGCGGGCGCTCTGCTTGGGCAGGGCGCGCTCGAGCGTGCGGGCCGCGTACAGCCCCCCGAACCCTCCACCGGCGATGACGACGTTCCAGGCCATGGCCTGAAGGCTAACCCTCCGACAGCGTGGGGTCGGCGTCCCGGCGGTCGAAGGTGATCGTGGCGATGGCCAGGCCGTAGAACGGGGCGAAGATCGCCTGCACCAGGATGACCGCGAGGATGCTGCCGACCGTGTGGTCGACCGCGTCCTGCAGCAGCTGCTGGACGGCGCCGGCGGCCACCACGAGGACCAGGTAGACCAGGAGCACCCGCCAGAACGAGCCGCGTACGGCGCGGATGCTGCGGCGCATCGACTCGCGCATCTTCGTGCGGTCGATCTCGGCGAACGCGGGCGCCAGCGACAGGTAGACCGCGGCCAGGATGCCGGGCACCACGAGCAGGATGATCCCGACGACGATGATCAGCGGGATCAGCAGATCCAGCAACGCCAGCGTCTTCCAGGGCAGATGGCGCGCGACCTTCAGCGGGCCCTCGTGCTCGCCGCCCGAGCGCCAGGCGATGACCGCCGCGGTGACCAGGCCGGCGTAGAGCACGGCGCCGAGCAGCTCGAGCAGCCCGTCGGTCAGCTGCAGGAAGGCGCCGAGGATCACGTGGTCGGAGTGGACGTCCTCCAGCAGCGCGTCGAGCACGGCCACGGGCGCGAACACGACGACCGCCGAGGCGATCAGCCGCCACCAATGGACGCGGTAGATGACCAGCGACGCCTTGACGATCGCCAGCGGGTGCAGCTTGTGCGTCATCGCGGCGCCGAAATCTAGATGGCGCGCAGCAACAATGCGGCCCAGCCGTCCAGCTCGCGACGATCGGCTTCGAGCATGCCGGAGAACGCCGCGGCGACCTCGTCGGCCTCGTGCGCGAGCAGGCCGGAGGCGATCAGCACGTCGGGCCGCGCGTCCTGGCGGACGGCGAGCTCGAGCAGGAGCGGGCGCAGCAGGTTGGCCAGCACGAGCGGCGCGTGCGGGACCGGGTCCGTGCGCAGGTCCCAGCGGGTCGCGCCCACGGCGACCCCGTTGACCTGCGCGTTCTCGATCGTCGCGGCGACCGACTCGACCTCGTGGTCGTAGCCGTCGACCGGCGCGAAGCCGAGCTTGGCGGCGGCGATGGCCAGCACGCCCGAGCCGCAGCCCAGATCCACGACCGCGACCGGGTCGGCGGTCGGCCGCGGCAGCTCGAGCAGGAGCTCCAGGCACAGCCGCGTGGTCGGGTGCATGCCGGTGCCGAACGCCTGGCCCGGGTCGATCACGACCTCCAGCTCGCCCGCGGGCGTGGGCTCGTGCCAGGGCGCGCGCAGGCGCAGCGCTGCGTGGGTCCCGATGCGCAAGGGCCGGTGGAACTCGCGCCAGCGCTCCGACCAGTCGTCGCCGACCACGCTGGAGGAGACGTCGACCAGCGCGTCGCCGGCGGCCGCCTGCACCTCGCCCAGATCCGGGAGCTCGCCCTCGGCGCCGTAGATCGCGTACTCGACCACGCCGTCGGGATGCTCGACCTCCTCCACCCCACCCGGCGCCAGGACGAGCAGCTCGGCCAGCGCGATCTCCGCGTGCTCGCGCGCGACGCGGACAGCCAGGCGGATCATCCGGTCGGGGTCACGTGGCGAAGATCGAGCGGCGCAGCTTGGTGAACATCGACTCCTCGGAGGCGAGGTTCTCCGGCTCCAGCGAGTCCGACAGCTCGCGCAGCAGCTCCTTCTGGCGCTTGTTCAGCCGCCGCGGGATGACCACGTTGACGATCACGCGCAGGTCGCCGTTGCGGCCGCGGCGCAGCGGCGGCATGCCCTGGCCGCGCACCAGCAGCGTCTCGCCCGGCTGCGTGCCGGCGGGGATCTCCAGCGCGTGCTCGCCCTCCAGCAGCGGCACCTGGACGTGCGTGCCCAGCGCGGCCAGCGGCGCCGGCAGGTCGAGCACGGTCACCAGGTCGTCGCCGTCGCGCACGAAGCGCTCGTGCTCGCGCACGCGCACCTGGACGTACAGGTCGCCGGCCGGCCCGCCGCGCTCGCCCTCGTGGCCGCGGCCGGCCAGGCGGATGCGCTGCCCATCGGAGATGCCCGCGGGGATGTCGACGCTCAGCGTGCGGCGCTGCACCTCGCGCCCGCGGCCCTTGCAGACCGCGCAGGGCACCTCGGCGACGCGCCCGTCGCCACCGCACACGTCGCATTCGACGGTGCGCATGACCTGGCCGAACGGCGTGCGCGTGACCGCCTGCAGGCGACCCTGGCCGCCGCAGCGCTCACAGGTCTGGATCGGCGTGCCCGGCTCGGCGCCGTTGCCGTGGCAGTGCTCACACCGGGTGATCGCGTCGAAGCTGACGTCGACGCTGGTGCCCTGCGCCGCGGCGAGCAGCTCGATGTCGACGGACACGCCGACGTCGCCGCCCTGCATCGGCCCGGAACGACCGCCGCCGCCCCCGCCACCGAAGAACGCGTCGAAGATGTCGCTCAGCGAGCCGAAGCCGGAGAAGTCCTGCGGCGCGTAGCCGCCGCTGCGCAGCCCGTCCCAGCCGTAGCGGTCGAAGGTCGCGCGGCGCTCGGCGTCGGACAGCACCTCGTAGGCCTCGGCGGCCTCCTTGAAGTCCTCCTCGGCGGTCTCGGACGAGTTGACGTCGGGATGCAGCTCGCGCGCCAGGCGGCGGAAGGACTTCTTGATCTGCGTCTCGTCGGCGTCGCGCGGGACGCCGAGCACCTCGTAGGGATCCCGCGGCATGTTCGTCTGACGTTAGTGGTCGTCGTACACGTCGCTGACGAACCGCGACAGCTGCCGCGAGGCCTCGCGCACGGTGGCGATGGCCACGCCGTAGTCCATGCGCACCGGGCCGAGCAGCGACACGGCGCCCAGCGGGCGCGACGGCAGGCCGTAGCCGGCGGCGACCATGGCCAGCGAACGCAGCTCGGGGAGCTCGTTCTCCGCGCCGATGCGCACGAGCACGTCGGGGGTCGAGAGCGCGGTAGCCAACACGCCCAGCAGGGTCACGCGCTGCTCGAGCATGCTCATCAGCGAGTTGATCTGCACCACGTCCTGGACCCGGTTCTCCGACAGCAGTCGCGTGGCGCCGTCCATGTACAGCGTCTGCCCGGCGGTGTCGACGAGCTCGGTGAACGCGGGGGCCAGGCCGGCCAGGAACGCGCGCTCGACCAGGCCCAGGTCGGGATCGGTCAGCCGCCGCGAGAGCGAGCGCGCCCCCAGCCCGAGGCCGACGAGCTGCTCGTTGAGGTACTCCCCCGCCCAGGCGACCAGGCCCGAGTCGACCGGCCGCTCGTAGGTGAAGACGCGCTTGGTCACCCCGCCGGTCGAGGTGATCACCACGACCATCAGCACCTGCGGCTGCAGCAGGAGCACCTCGACGTGGCGGATCGTCGCCGTCTCGATCGGGGGCGCGGAGACGATCGCCAGCAGGTTGGTGACCTGCGAGAGCGTCTCGCTGGTCGCCCGCATCGCCTCGTCGACCTCACGGCGGATCAGGCTCAGCTCGAGCGACACCTCGGGCCGCTTGACCAAGCGATCGACGAAGTAGCGGTAGCCGGCGTCGGTGGGCACCCGGCCCGCGGAGGTGTGCGGGTGGGCGAGCAGGCCCCGCTCCTCGAGCATGGCCAGCTCGTTGCGGACGGTCGAGGGTCCGAAGGCGACGCCCGGATCGGCGGCCAGGGCCTTGGAGCCGATCGGCTGGCCGCCCTCGAGGTAGGCCTCGACGACCTTGCTCAGGAGCAGCTCCTGACGGGGACTCAGCACCCTGCACATCCTACGAGGGGTTCCCGTCGCAGCGCCGAATTGTGGCGCCATGTCCCCGCTGCAGCGGATCCGCTCCCGGCCGGTCGTCGTGTTCGCCGCGTGCTGCGCCGTCGTCGCGCTGGCCAGCGTGGCCGACGTCGCGCGCGCCGCTACCGGCTGACGCCCTCCCCGTCGGGCGCGCCCTCGCGGAAGCGCTTGCGCGAGGCGGCGATCTCCTCGAGCGCGTCCTCCCGGGAGTACCAGCCGTCGACCTTGACCTGCTTGAGCTCGAGGTCCTTGTAGACCGAGAAGAAGTGGGCGATCTCGTCCTGCAGCTGCTGGGCCAGGTCCTCGAGGACCTCCAGGTGGTTCCAGCCCGGGTCCTCCAGCGGGACCGCCAGCACCTTGTCGTCGACGCCCATGTCGTCCTCCATGCGGAAGAGGGCGATCGGCTTGACCAGGATGCGGCAGCCGGGGAACGTCGGCTCGCTGACGGGGACCATCACGTCAAGTGGGTCGCCGTCACGGCTGAGGGTGTCGGGAATGAAGCCGTAGTCGGTCGGATACACCATCGAGCTGAACAGGAAGCGATCGAGCTTGATCGCGTGCAGCTCGTGGTCGTACTCGTACTTGTTGCGGCTCCCCTTGGGGATTTCGATGATCGCGACGAATGCGTCTTCAGGGACGTCCATAGAGCGCCACATCATCGCAGCGCGGCTCGGGTACGACATCTGACGTCCACTGTCCTCTGAGGGGAGGAGCAGGAATGTCCGTGTCTGCCGGGGGGCAGCGCGTCGATTGGAAGGCCGTCGAACGCGCTCCCGAGTTCCGCGAGCTGGTCGGGAGGCGACGGCGGTTCGTCGTGCCCGCGACCATCTTCTTCCTGGCCTGGTACCTCGGCTTCATCGTGCTGGCCGGCTATGCGCCGGACTTCATGGGCGAGTCGATCTACCAGGGCTTCACCGTCGGCTATCTGCTGGCGCTGACGCAGTTCGCGATGGTCTGGGTGCTGGCCGCCTGGTACATCCGCAAGTCCGCCCGCGAGTTCGATCCGCTGCGCATCGCCGCGGCCGAGCAGGCCCAGCGCGACGTCGATGCGCAGGCCGCCTCGCGTGCTGAGCGCTTCGTGCGCGAGGAGGACGTCCCATGAGCGCGCCGCTGGCCGCCGTCAACGTCGAGGCGATCTCGATCTTCGCCGCCGTCGTGGCGATCACGCTGGGCATCACCTACTGGGCCTCCAAGCGCACGAAGAGCGCGACCGACTTCTGGGCCGCCGGACGCGGCATCAGCGGCGCGCAGAACGGGTTCGCGATCGCCGGCGACTACATGTCGGCGGCCTCGTTCCTGGGCATCGCCGGGCTCATCTACCTGTACGGGTTCGACGGGTTCCTGTACTCCGTCGGCTTCCTCGTCGCCTTCCTGACCGTGCTGTTCCTGCTGGCCGAGCGCATGCGCAACGCCGGCAAGTACACGATCGCCGACGTGCTGGCCTTCCGGCTGCGCGAACGGCCCGCGCGCGTCGCCGCGGCGACCGGCACGCTGGCCGTGGCGGCGTTCTACCTGATCGCGCAGATGGTCGGCGCGGGCGCGCTGATCTCGGCGCTGGTCGGGTTGGACTACAACCTGGCCATCCTGATCACCGGGGTGTTCATGCTCACCTACGTGATCTTCGGCGGCATGATCGCCACCACGTGGGTGCAGATCATCAAGGCGGTCATGCTGATGGCGGCCGCCCTGGGGCTGACGATCCTCGTGCTCAACCGCGTCGGCTGGAATCCGGTCGAGCTGTTCAACCGGGCCGAGGGCGCGGCGGGCGACGGCACCTTCTCGCTGTCACCGGGCGCGCTCTACACGAGCCCGATCGACACGGTCTCGCTGGGGCTGGCGCTGGTGCTGGGCACCGCGGGGCTGCCGCACATCCTGATGCGCTTCTTCACGGTGCCCGACGCCAAGGCGGCGCGCATCTCGGTGCTGTGGGCGGTCTGCCTGATCGGCGCCTTCTACATCATGACCACGGCCCTGGGGTTCGGCGCGCGCGCCTTCCTCGGTGAGGGCGGCGTCGAGGCCGCGGGCGCGGGCGCCAACCTGGCCGCGCCGAACCTGGCCCAGTTCCTGGGCGGCGGCGAGGGCTCGGTCGGTGGCGACGCGCTGCTGGCGCTGGTCGCCGCGGTCGCGTTCGCGACGATCCTGGCGGTGGTCGCGGGCCTGGTCATCAGCGCCTCGGGCGCGGTGGCCCACGACCTGTGGTCCAACGTCGTGCGCAAGGGCCAGGACTCCGAGCACGAGGAGGTGCTGGTGGCGCGCATCGCGGCCGCGGGCATCGGCGTGATCGCGATCCTGATCGCCATCGGGGGCGGCAAGGAGCTGAACGTCTCGTTCATGGTCGGCCTGGCCTTCGCCGTGGCGGCCAGCGCGACGTTCCCGGCCCTGCTGCTGGCGCTGAGCTGGCGGCGGTTCAACACCACCGGCGCGGTCACGGGCGTGTTCACCGGCGTGATCGCCTCGATCGGGCTCGTGCTGATCAGCCCGAAGGTGTGGCCGGGACCGGACTCCGAGGGCGGCGCGCTGTCCTTCTACGACCTGGCCAACCCGGGGATCATCTCGATCCCGCTGGGCTTCCTGGCCTGCTGGCTGGGCACGATGCTGTCCAAGCCCGAGGCCAACGAGCGCAGCTTCGACGAGCTGTACGTGCGCTCGGAGACAGGTCTGGGAGCGGAGGGCTCGACGCCGCTGACCCCGGCGCCGGCGGGCGACCGCAACCGCGTCGCAACCCCGTCCCAGGCATGATGCCGTCAGGGCACTGAGACGAAAGGAGAGCGGGGCATGGCATCGGATCTGGAGGGTCGGCTGGGCGAGCTGCTGGAGGTCGAGCGGTTCGATCCACCGGAGGACTTCGCCGGCCATGCCCTGATCTCTGATTCGTCGGTGCACGAGGCGGCGGCGGCCGATCCGCCGGCGTGGTGGCTGGAGCAGGCCAAGTCCCTGTCCTGGTTCAGCGAGCCGACGGTGGCGCTGGACGACAGCGATCCGCCGTTCTACCAGTGGTTCACCGACGGGACGCTGAACGCGTCGGTGAACTGCCTGGACCGCCATGTGGACGCCGGGAACGGCGATCGCGTGGCCTTCCACTGGCGCGGCGAGGAGGGCGAGTCGCGCGACGTGACCTACGCCGACCTGCTGGCCGACGTGCAGCGCTTCGCCAACGCGATGCTGGAGCGGGGCATCGGCGCCGGCGACGTGGTCGGGATCTTCCTGCCGATGATCCCCGAGTGCGTGGTGGCGATGCTGGCCTGCGCGCGGATCGGGGCGCCGCACAACGTCGTCTTCGGCGGGTTCTCGCCGGAGTCGGTCAAGGAGCGGATGGAGTTCTCCGACGCCAAGGCGCTGGTCACCGTCGACGGCGCGCGGCGCAAGGGCAAGACGGCGCCGATCAAGCAGGCCGTCGACGCGGCCGGGATCGACGTGGAGACGACGTTCGTCGTGCGCCACACGGGCATCGACTGCCCGATGGGCGACGGTGACGTGTTCTACGACGAGGCGCTGGAGGCGGCCGACGCGGTCTGCGAGCCCGCGCAGCTGGACGCCGAGCACCCGCTGTTCATCCTGTACTCGTCGGGCTCGACGGCCAAGCCGAAGGGCATCCTGCACACGACCGGCGGCTATCTGACGCAGGCGTCGTGGACCCACCAGCACGTCTTCGATCTGCAGGCGGCGCAGGACGTGTACTGGTGCTCGGCCGACGTCGGCTGGATCACCGGGCACACCTACATCGTCTACGGGCCGCTGGCCAACGGCGCCACGTCGGTGATGTACGAGGGCGCGCCCGACTACCCCGACAAGGACATCTGGTGGGCGCTGTGCGAGGAGTTCGGCGTCACGCTCTTCTACACCGCGCCCACGGCGATCCGCGCCTGCATGAAGTGGGGCGAGCAGTACCCGGCGGCGCACGACCTGAGCAAGCTGCGGCTGCTGGGCACGGTCGGCGAGCCGATCAACCCGAAGGCGTGGCTGTGGTACCACGAGGTGATCGGCGGCGGGACCTGCCCGATCGTCGACACGTGGTGGCAGACCGAGACCGGCGGGATCATGATCACCACGCTCCCGGGCGCGCAGTTCACCAAGCCCGGCTCGGCCGGGACCCCGCTGCCGGGCATCGCCGCCCGGGTGGTCGACGAGGCCACCGGCGAGGAGGTGGAGCGCGACACGCAGGGCCTGCTCACGCTGACCCAGCCGTGGCCCGGGATGCTGCGCACGCTGTACAAGGACGACGACCGCTTCATCTCCACCTACTGGGAGAAGTTCGGGCCCCGTACCTACTTCGTCGGCGACGCCTCCCGCGAGGACGACGACGGCTACTTCTGGGTCATCGGCCGCGTCGACGACGTGCTCAACGTCTCCGGGCACCGGATGTCGACCGCCGAGATCGAGTCCGCGATCGTCTCCCATCCGAAGGTGGCCGAGGCCGCCGTCATCGGCCAGACCGACGAGGACACCGGCCAGTCGGTCGCCGCGTTCGTCACGTTGGAGGGCGACCTCGAGGGCTCCGACGAGCTCGTCGGCGAGATCCGCGACCACGTCGCCCAGCGCATCGGCAAGCTCGCCCGCCCCAAGCGCATCATCTGGTCCGACGACCTCCCCAAGACCCGCTCGGGCAAGATCATGCGCCGCCTGCTGCGCGACATCGCCGAAGGCCGCGAGCTGGGCGACGTGACCACGCTGCGCGACCCCGACGTGATGGCCCAGCTCGAGGGGCGCGTCAAAGAACTGCAGTCCGAGGAGGGCTGACCCGCCTGGCTCGCGGCCGTCGCACGGGCCCGGGCCGCCGCGCCGAGCGCGCGGCGAGTCGGTTCGCTTTTCGGACCGGCACGTGATCGACTTGAACCTCGCCATACGAGCTTAAGGTCGAACACGTCGCCCCCTTTCGCCGCGCGGCCCGCGGCGCGCGAACCGCTCACGCGCCATCGATGCCCGTCGTTCGCCCGCGCCGACGCGACCGCCGCCGCGAGCGCGCTACCGCTCGAGCGGTTGCTGCGGCACCCACTCTTCGGGCACGTAGTCGGGGATCCGCAGCGCGGATCCGCCGTCGCCCGTGGGCCAGCGCCACGGCCACGGCTCGCTGCCGCCACCGCCGCCGCCTCCACCGCTGCCGCCGTCCTCCTCGCCCGGGTCCTCGCCGGGCCGGGTGCGCAGGAGCAGCAGCAGGCCGCCGATCGAGACGTTGACGAGCAGGACCGCGGTGAGCATGCGCGCGACGCCGGGCAGCCCCTCGGGGAACACGACCCCGAGCAGGACGTAACAGCCGACCACGAGGGCGACCCCCGCCAGCCAGGCCAGCAGCGTCATGGTGATCCGACCCATCACCGCTCTTTGTTCCCGCTCCGGGCCTGCCTGAACCAGCCTGTGTAGGGGAACCGGCAGTTGGTCGCGTTCGCATCCCTACGTTCGGTCTCGGCAGGTTTCTAAGGACCGGATAAAGGGAGGGCCGTTCAGTGCTGAGGAGGGCCGTACTTGCCTGTTTGCTGGCCGTGGCGTGCGGGAGCGTCGCCACCGCCCAGGCCGCCGTCGTCGAGCGAGCGCCGCTGTCGACCGACGGATCACGGATCGTCGACAAGACCGGGCGCACGCTGATCATCCAGGGCGTCAACTGGTTCGGGTTCGAGACGTCCAACCACGCCGTGCACGGGCTGTGGGCCCGTGACTACAAGCAGATGCTGGCGCAGATCCACGGGCTCGGCTTCAACGCGATCCGCGTGCCGTTCTCGCTGCAGATGATGAAGTCGACCTCCACGAGCGGGATCGACTACGGCGGCGGACGCAACGCCGCGCTGCAGGGCAAGACGCCGCTGCAGGTGCTGGACGAGATCGTCGCCGAGGCGCGCCGGCAGGACCTGCTGGTCATCCTCGACAACCACTCGCTCAGCGACGACGGCTTCCAGTACGACCTCTGGTACGGCCACGGCGGGTTCTCCGAGGACGACTGGGTCGAGGCCTGGAAGACGATGGCCCGCCGCTACGGCGACGACGCCAACGTCGTGGGCGCCGACCTGAAGAACGAGCCGCACGGCGCCGCCACCTGGGGCACGGGCGGAGCGACCGACTGGCGCCGCGCGGCCACCCGCGCGGGCAACGCGATCCAGACGATCGCGCCGCAGTGGCTGATCCTGGTCGAGGGCATCGAGGGCCGCACCGACGGCCAGCAGCTGTCGACCCACTGGTGGGGCGGCAACCTCGAGGGCGTGCGCCGCAACCCGGTCACGCTCAACACCGCCCACAAGCTGGTCTACTCGCCCCACGAATACGGTCCCGGCGTCTACAACCAGCCCTGGTTCTCGGCGCCCGACATGGCCGCGCAGCTGGAGAACCGCTGGAGCAAGGGCTTCGGGTTCATCACCCAGCAGAACATCGCGCCGGTGCTGGTGGGCGAGTTCGGTGGCCGTCAGACCGGGACCGACACCACCGAGGGCCGCTGGCAGCGCCAGTTCCTCGATTACCTGTCGCGCACCGGGACGTCCTGGACGTACTGGTCGTGGAACCCGAACTCGGGTGACACGGGCGGGGTGCTCAACGACGACTGGACGACGACGAACGCGGCCAAGGTCGGCCTGCTGCAGGCCGTCATGCGGGGCGAGCGGATCTCCTACACCCCCGGCGGCACGACGCCGCCGCCCGATCCGACGCCACCCACGCCGGATCCCGATCCGACCCCGACCCCGACGCCGACGCCGACGCCTGGTGCGCTGAGCGCCGCGCTGCTGGTCGACTCGCGCTGGAACGCCGGCGCGTGCGTGCACGTCAAGGTGACCAACGGCGGTGGCGCGGTCACCGGCATGAAGCTGCGGGTGACGATGCCCGCCGGCGTGACCGTGACGTCGAGCTGGAACGGGACGTTCGCGCAGTCGGGCACGCAGCTGGACATCACGCTGCCGTCCTGGGGCAGCGCGCTGGGCGCGGGCGCGACGTATGACGCGACCGGGTTCTGCGTGTCCAGCGCCACGACGCCGACGGTGGTCGTAGCCCTGGCCAACGGCATCACGCCTCCGCCGACCACGCCCACGCCGACGCCGCCCGATCCCACGCCGCCCACCCCACCGACGCCGCCGGCGCCCACCCCGGGCGCCTTCACGGCCACGGCGGACCTGCAGTCGGCGTGGGACAACGGGTACTGCGCCGGGGTGACGGTCAAGAACACCGGCGGCAGCGCCCTGCGGGCGGCGCGCGTGACGTTCACGCTCGATCCGCGCGCGACGATCACCCAGAGCTGGAGCGGGACGCTGTCGCGCAGCGGCTCGGCGGTGAGCGTGACGCTGCCCGACTGGGCCGGTCCGCTGGCCCCCGGAGGGTCGGCGACGACGTTCGGGTTCTGCGTCTCCTACACGGGCGCCCGCCCGCTGCCCAGTGGGGTCGGCGCGATCGCCTAGGTTTCCGTCCAATGACCGACGGATCCGTGCCCCGCAGAGACGAAGAGCAACGCCTGCTGATCCGGCGCCGAGGGTTCCTCGGCGCCGGGCTGGCGGGGGCCGGTGCGGCGCTGATCGGCGCCGGTGCCCGGCCGGCGGCGGCGCGGGCGCAGGCCGCCGACCCAACCCCGACCGGCCCGATCGGGCAGATGCCGGTGCGCGCGCAGTACCCGCATCTGCCGGCCATCCCGCTGGACCCGGCGGGCACCGGCGCGACGATCGACCGGCTGGGCGTCCGCTCGCAACAGCAGCAGCAGGCCCAGCACGGCCTGACCCACAGCTACCGCCTCGGCGGCCAGACCCGCACGGGCTACGCGTTCCTGTACGGCGCCGAGTTCGACGGCACGAAGGCCGCGCCGCCGTCCGTCGAGCAGCCCGCCCAGTTCTCGATGGGCTGGACGACCCTCCCCAACGTCTACGCCTCCGGCCAGCGACACCTCCCCGGCTGGGCCGCCACGCTGACCGACGCCGATGCCGCCACGCGGGCCTTCTGGCCCACGATCGCCGAGTACGGCGTGGGCTACAACCTGATCCTGCCCGAGCGGGTGGCCGGCGCGCGCGCCCGCGAGCTGCGGCGGCTGTTCGGCACGGGCTGGACGCGCGCCGTCCAGGGCGCCGCCGCCGCCGGCCAGCTGTACGTGATCGACCTGAGCCGCTTCGAGACGCTCCAGCCGCAGACGGCCGAAGGCGCCACCCGCTTCACCCCCGCGACCGTCACGCTGCTGATCCGCCAGCCGCGCACCGGCGCGCTGCGGCCCGTGGCGATCGTCGTCTCCGGCTACCAGGGCGCCGGCCGCACGCTGTTCACGCGCCCGGGCGCCACCGACAGCGCCTGGCTCTACGCGCTGCAGGCGGCCAAGACGTCGGTCACGGTGTTCGGCGTGTGGCTGGGTCACGTCTACCACTGGCATCTGGTCACCGCCGCGATGCAGATGACGATGTTCAACACGCTGAGCGGCGATCACCCCGTCCACCAGCTGCTGGCCCCGCAGTCCAAGGACCTGATCGCCTTCGATCAGACGCTCCTGCAGCTGTGGGCCGACATCTCGCCGCCCACCTCGCTGACCACCGGCGACCAGCTGCTGGCCCTGGCCAACGAGTACGCCGACGGGCGCGCGTTCTTCGACGACGACCCGAAGACGACGATCCAGGTGCTGGGGCTGCGGCAGAAGGACTTCACCGTGAGCACGCCGTGGGATCGCTACCCGGTCGTCGAGCGGCAGCTGCGGATCTGGAACCTGGTGGAGGCGTACGTGACCGCCTGCGTCGCGGCGACCTACGGGTCGGACGCCGCCGTGGCCGGCGACGCCGCGCTGCAGGCCTGGATCGCGGCGTCGGGCGCGCCCGACGGGGGCAACATCCGCGGCCTGCCGGCGATGACCAGCCGGTCCGCGCTGACCGCCGTGCTGACCAGCCTGATGTACCGCATCACCGTGCACGGCATCTCGCGCCTGAACTCCACGTCGAACCCCGCGCTGACCTACGTGCCGAACTTCCCGCACACGCTGCAGCGCAGCGACATCCCCAGCGCGCGCGCCAAGCTCGACACGCCCACGCTGCTGAGCTACCTGCCCAACACGCGCACCATCGGCGGGTCGCTGTTCTTCTACTTCGTGTTCGCCTTCTCGACCCCGTACGAGCCGTTCATCCCGTTGACCGGCCCGGCGGGCGAGCTGTTCTTCCCCGGCGGCCCGACGAGCCGGCGCAACCAGGCGCTGATCGACCTGCGCCGCGGGCTGGCGGCGTTCATCGACGCCTACCAGCCGGACATGCCGCAGCACTTCCAGTGGCCGCGGAACATCGAGACCTGAGCCGGGCTACTCGGGCTTGGCCCCGGGGCCCGGCACGTTGCGGAAGCGGAACGGCTCGGGCTCGCGGCGCAGCTGGACGAACCAGCACTCGCCCGACGCGTCGCCCCGGAAGATCCGCACGACGGTCTCGGCCACCGTCTCGGCGGGGATCAGGTCGATGCCCTGCTCGGCCAGCGCGTCCTGGATCGGCGCCACGATGTTCGACACCGCGAAGCCGGGACAGATCGCGTTGAAGCGGATGTTCTGGAGTGCCAGCACCGGCCCGATCGAGCGCGTGAGCCCCACGACCGCGTGCTTGTTGGCGGCGTAGATCGGGTCCATCGGCACCGCGGCCAGGCCGGCCAGCGAGGCGGTCGCGACCATCGCGCCGCCGCCGCGGGCCTGCATCGGGGCCAGCAGCGCCTGCGCGCCGAACACGACGCCGTCGAGGTTGATGGCCATCGCCCGGCGGTAGAGCGCCAGGTCGAACTCCTCCCCCAGGCTGGTCCCGGTGGCGATGCCCGCGTTGAGGTAGGCCAGGTCCACCCCGCCACAGGTCTCCACCGCGAAGCGCGCCATCGCCTCGTTGGCGGCGAGATCGGAGACGTCGGTGGCGACGAAGTGCCCGCCCACGTCGGCCGCGGTGGCCCGGCCGCCCTCCTCGTCGACGTCGGCGATCACCACCTCGACGCCCTCGGCGGCCAGCGCCAGCGCCGTGGCCCGGCCCAACCCGCCCGCGCCGCCGGTGACGACGGCGACCTTGTCGCGCAGCTCCGCGCTCATCCGACGACCACGTCGGCGTCGGCGTTGCGGATCAGCGCGCGGCCGTTCTGCTCGAGCACGAGATCGACGTGCGCGATGCCGTCGGCCTCCTCGCGCACCGTCGAGGTGACCGTCACCTCGGCCTCGGGCACGCCCATCCCGCGGAACTGGACCGACAGGCGCTTCAGCGACGCCGGTCCGCCCGCCGCCTGCGTCTGCGCCCGCGCGCACTGGGCCATCATCCACAGCCCGTGGAGGATCTTGCCGGGCAGGCCGACGGCCTGCGCGAACTCCTCGTCGATGTGGATCGGGTTGAAGTCGCCCGAGGCGCCCGCGTAGCGGACGGTCAGGTACTTGTCCGGCGTCACCTGCAACGGCTCGATCTGCACTCAGGCTCCCCGCACGATGTTGTTCCAGGTGCCGGCGCACACCTCGTCGCCGCGCTGGTTGGTCGAGCGCGTCGCGAACGTGTAGAAGCCGTTGCCGGCGCGCTCGGTGATCTCCGTCAGGGTGCACGTCGTGGTGATCTCGTCACCGGCGACGACGAGCGCGCCCCAGGTGAACTCCTGCCCGCCGTGCACCAGCCGGGCGAAGTCGATGCCGACGGCGGGGTCGAACATCGCCGGGGCCAGCGCCGGCATGCCGTAGACGACGGCGAACATCGGCGGGGCCACGAGGTCGTCGTAGCCCGCGGCGCGCGCGGCGTCGAGGTCGAGGCACAGCGGGTCGGTCTCGCCCGTCGCATGAGCGAACTCGCGGATCTTCTCGCGACCCACCGCGTAGGTCGTCGGGGGCCAGGACATGCCCACGGCGTCGGTCTTCACGGCCATGGGCCGGATCCTCTCACGGCTCGGGCGCGACCGGCTCCCTGGCCACGCGCGTGCGCTGCGTGATGGCCACGCAGGCCAGCACGGCCAGCGCCGCCACCAGCGTGCCCGGCCCGATGTGCTCGCCGAGCACGAGCGCCGACCACAGGAGCGTGAGCAGCGGCTGGGCCAGCTGGACCTGGCTGACGTGCGCGACGCCGCCGCGGGCCAGCCCGCCGTACCAGGCGAAGAACCCCAGGAACATCGAGATCACCGACACGTAGGCGAAGCACAGCCAGGCGTCGGCCGAGGCCTGGGCGGCGTCGCCGAAGGTCAGCACCGCGATCGCCACCGAGATCGGCGCGGTGGCCAGCAGCGCCCAGGAGATCGTCTGCGCGCCGCCCAGGTCCCGGGCCAGCACACCGCCTTCGGCGTAGCCGAACGCGCACACCACGACCGCGGCGGCGAACCAGCCGTCGGCCGCCGACAGCCCGCCCGACGCCCCCGACAGCGCGAAGGCGGCGACCACGGCGAGCCCGGCCAGCGCCGCGGCCCAGAAGGCCGGGCTGGGCCGCTCGCCGGCGCGCAGCACGGCGGCCACCGCGGTGGCGGCGGGCAGCACCGCGATGACCACCGCCCCGTGCGCCGCCTCGGCGTGCTGCAGACCCAGCGCGGTGAACAGCGGGAACCCGACGATCACGCCGCCGGACACGACCGCCAGCCGCCGCCACTGGCCGGCCGTGGGGCGCGGCGCGCGCGTGGCCACGAGCACGATCAGCGCCAGCGCCGCGGCGACCGCGGCGCGACCGAAGGAGACGAACCAGGGATCGAGGTCGCCGACGGCGACCTTCGTCGCGGGCAGCGAGAACGAGAAGCTCAGGACACCCAGGAAGCCGAGCAGCAGCCCGGCGCGGCGGTCGCTCACACGATCGAGGCGTGGATGCCGCCGTCGACCGACCAGGCGGCGCCGGCCACGCCGGAAGCCAGCTCCGAGCAGAGCACGACGGCGATCGCGGCGACCTCGTCGGGCTCCAGCGCGCGGCCGATCGGCAGGCGCTCCCCCTGGGCCCGGAGCACCTCGGCGCGCGAGACGCCGCGCTGGGCGGCGAGCTGGTCGGCCAGGCCGCCGTCCTCGGTCCACCCCTCGCTCAGCGCCATGCCGGGCGCGATCGCGTTGACGCGCACGCCCTGGGCGGCGAAGCGGTCGGCGAAGGCGCGCGACAGCGCCAGCTGCGCGGCCTTGGTGACGCTGTAGGACATGGCCAGCGTGCTCGACGGTCGTTTGCCCGAGGACGAGGACACGTTGACCACGCGGCCCCAGCCCTGGGCGGCCATCAACGGGCAGGCGAGGCGCATCAGGCGCATGGCGGCCATCACGTGCAGCTCCCAGTCGCGCTGCCACTCCTCGTCGGTCTGCTCGTCGAGATCGCGGAACTCGGCCAGCCCGGCGTTGTTGACCAGCACGTCCACGCCGCCGATGCGCTCCTGGGCCGCGGCCACGACGCGCTCGGCGGCGTCGGCGTCGCGCAGATCGACGGCCAGCCAGGCCGCGCCGATCTGCGCGGCGGCGCGCTCGAGCGCGGACTCGGTGCGCGAGACGATCAGCACCTTCGCGCCCTCGTCGGCCAGCCGGCGGGCGATGGCCAGGCCGAGTCCCTTGGAGGCGCCGGTGACGATGCAGGCGCGGTCGCGCAGTCCGAGGTCCATGCGCCGCACGCTACTCAGACGTAACGGGCGGCGGTGCGCGTCACGCTGTCGCCATATCCGCCGCCGAACAGGACGGCGTGCACCAGCAACGGCGTCAGCTGCCAGAGCCCGACGCGCTCCTGGTGGCCGTCGGACAGCGCAAACGCCTCGGCGTACGCGGCGCGGGTGCGCGGCGACGGCGCGCCGAACAGCGACAGCAGCGCCAGGTCGATCTCGCGGTGCCCGCCGTAGGCCGCCGGGTCGATCAGCCAGGGCCGACCGTCGGCCCCCGCCAGCACGTTGCCCGACCACAGGTCGCCGTGCAGGCGCGCGGGCGGCTCCGGCGGGCCGGCCAGCTGCGCCATCCGCTCGCACACCGACTCCACCGCGGCCGCGCCGGCCGCGCTCAGCGTGCCGCGGTCGCGGGCCATCGCCACCAGCGGGCGCAGCCGCCGCTCGGCGTAGAACGTCGCCCAGTCGGGTGCCGGGTCGTTGGGCAGCACCACCACGCTCAGGCGCATCGGCCAGGGCGCGCCGAACGCGTCGGCACCGGCGCGGTGCAGCGCCGCCAGGCCTCGGCCGAGCTCCTCCTCCCCCGCCCGGTCCAGCCGTCCGGCGTCGATCCACTCCAGCGCCAGGAAGCCGTCGCCGTGGCCGAGCACACGCGGGACCCGCGGCGCGCCGTCGGCCTGGGCCAGCCAGGCCAGGCCCTCGGCCTCGGTGGCGTACTCGCCGGCGGGCACCCCGGCGCGCGTCTTGACGAACAGGCGCGATCCATCGGCCAGCTCCACCGACCACGCGTCGTTGATGTCGCCGCCGGCCACCCGGGCCGACGCGCGCACGGCGCCGAGCGCGGCCGGCAGCGCCGGCAACGTGCTCACCGCGGGCGGATCTCCTCGAGCAGGCCGGCGGCCGCCGCCTCGATCAGGTCCAGGACGTCGTCGAACCCGCCCGGCCCGCCGTAGTACGGATCCGGGACGTCGAGGTCGGTGGCGCCGGCACTGGCCGGGTCGTACTCGCGAAACAGCCGCACCTTGGCGCCCGCGTCACCCGTCCCCACCCGGCCGGCGCGCTCGCGCAGCTCGTGCAGGTTGGAGGCGTCCATGGCCAGCAGCAGGTCGAAGTCGTCGAAGTCGTCCGCGGTGACCTGTCGGGCCTGGCCCTCGAGGATCGTGCCCCGCCGCCGTGCCGCCTCGGCCGACCGCGCGTCGGGCGGGTTGCCCACGTGCCACGCGCCGGTCCCGGCGCTGTCGATCGTGATCTCGTCCTCCAGGCCGGCCTCGGCCACCAGCCGGCGCATCACGCCCTCGGCGGTCGGCGAGCGGCAGATGTTGCCCAGGCAGACGAACAGGATCCGCACGCCAGGGAAGGCTAGTGTCCTGAGGCGGTCATTCGTGTGCAGCTGGTGGATGCCGGCAGACACGATTCCGGCGCCGCCAGATGCGGGCGAATGAGTGACTCAGGGCACTAGCTCGCCCGCAGCCGCGCGCACAGCGGCGGCACCAGCTCGGCGAACGCCTCGGCCGGCACGGCGCGGCCGTACAGCCAGCCCTGGCCGAAGTCGCAGTCCAGCGACGTGGCCGTCTGATCCTGCTCGCAGTGCTCGATGCCCTCGGCCACCACGAGCAGGTTGAGCGAGCGCGCCATCTGCGTGACCGCGCGCACCACGTCCCACTCGTCGGTCGCGGCGAACGAGCGGTCGAGCTTGAGCGCGTCGAAGGGGAAGTTGCGCAGCACCGCCAGCGACGACTGACCGGTCCCGAAGTCGTCCAGCGCCAGGTGCACGCCAAGGTCGCGCAGGGCGACCAGCGCCTCGGTGGCCCGCGGCGGATCCTCCAGGACCGCCGACTCGGTCACCTCGACGCAGAAGTAGGCCGGGTCCAGGCCATGGCGCTCGAGCGCGTCGGCCACCGTCTGCACCAGCGCACCGGAGGACATCTGGCGCCAGGACACGTTGACCCCGCACATCACCTCGGTCAGCCCGGGCGTGCCGGCGCGCTGCCAGGCGGCGGTCTGGCGCACCGCCTCGTCGATCACCCAGCCCCCGACCTCGTCGATCAGGCCGGCGTCCTGGGCCAGGTCGATGAACGTGTCCGGGGTCAGCAGGCCCCGCTCGGGATGCTCCCAGCGCACCAGCGCCTCCAGGCCGGACACCTCGCGGCGGCGCAGCGAGACGACCGGCTGGAAGTGCAGCCGCAGCTCGCCGCGGGCGCGCGCGTGGCGCAGGTCGCCGAGCAGCGCGACCCGGTCGACGGTCTGCTGGCGCATGGTGGCGTCGAACAGCTCGTAGCGGCCCTTCCCGCGCGTCTTGGCCCGGTACATCGCCACGTCGGCGTCGCGCAGCAGCGCCTCCGGATCGGTGACCGTGGTCGCGTCGGCCAGCGCGATGCCGATCGACGCCGTGGGGACGAACTCGGTGCCGCCCAGGTCGAACGGCTTGGCGCAGGCGGTCAGCAGCCGGTCGGCGACCGCGACCACCTCGGCCGGATCCGACAGGCCCTCACAGAGCATCACGAACTCGTCGCCGCCGAAGCGGGCCAGCGTGTCGGTGCTGCGCAACGCGCCGCGCAGCCGCGGTGCGAGCTCCGACAGCAGCCGGTCACCGGCCTCGTGGCCCAGCGTGTCGTTGACGTACTTGAAGTCGTCCATGTCGCAGAACAGGACGGCCAGCGTGGAGCCGTCGCGGCGCGAGCGAGCGATCCCCTGGCGCAGGCGGTCGAGCATCAGCGCGCGGTTGGGCAGCTGCGTGAGCGGGTCGTGCAGCGACTGGTGGCGCAGGTCGCGCGCGGCGGCCGTGCGGCGGATGGCGCCGGTCAGGACGTTGGCCACCGACGCCAGGAAGGCGATGTCGTCGGTGGTGAAGGCGCGCCGCTCGGTCGCGTGCACCGTGATGGCGCCGTAGGTCTCGCCGGACTCGCCCGCGACCGCGACGCTCATGCCGCTGCACACGCCGAACTCGACCAGCGCCGCCCCGTCGAAGCGGTGCTCGACGGCGAAGTCGTCGACGATCACCGGCGTGCCCGTGTGGACGGTGTACCCCACGTGCGATGCGCGCGGATCGGTGCTGATCGGGGTCGACAGCGCGGGCCAGCCGACCGACGCGGTCAGGTGCAGCGTCTCGCCGTCGCGCACGGCCAGGCCGGTGTAGGGCGCCTCGCAGGTCGACGCGACCACGCCGACGGCGGCCTCGTAGAGCGCGTCGAGATCGTCCTCGGCCAGCGCCCGCTGGCCCAGCCAGGCCACCGCCGTCTGCTGCGACAGGCGCAGCTGCGCGATCCGGTTGGCCTCGCGCTCGGCGGTCACGTCCTCCATCTGCGTGACCACGTAGGCGGGGCGCTCGTCGGCGTCGCGCACCAACGAGGAGGTCATGCGCGTCCACACCGCCTGTCCGTCGCCCCGCAGGCAGCGGACCTCGCGGTGCAGGCGCCGGCCCATCCCGCGCAGGAGCGCGCGCAGCTCGTGGCGCAGCGGCTCGATCTCCTCGGGGCCGACGAAATCGGTGCAGTCGCGCCCGATCAGCTCGGCCTCCGAGCAGCCCAGCAGCTCGCAGCAGGCGCCGTTGACGACCAGGATCTCCGCGCTGATCTGGTGCACCAGCATGGGCACGGCGGAGTCCTCGAACGCGCCGCGCAGGCGCGCCTCGACGTCGTGGGCGTGCTCCTCGGCGCGCCGGCGGGCGTCGATGTCCAGGAACTGCGCGATCACGTACAGCGGCCGCTGCTCGTCGTCGCGCACCAGCGACGCGCTGAGCGCCACCCAGACCGTCGACCCGTCCTTGCGGCGCATCAGCCGCTCGGCGGCCAGCCGCGGCGTCTCCCCGCGCAGGAGCCGGCCGTAGTCGGCCACGACCCCGACGCGCTCGGACTCCGTGAAGAAGCTGGACCCGGGCTGGTCGAGGATCTCGTCCTGGTTCCAGCCAAGCATCTCGCACATCGCCTGGTTGATGCGCAGCGCGCGTCCGCTGTCGCCGGGCCGGGCGCTGGACAGGACCATGGCGATCGGCGCGTCGTCGAACGCGGCCCGGAAGCGGCGTTCGGCCTGCACGGTCTCGGTGATGTCGTACTGCTGGGAGACGACGTAGAGCGGCTGGCCGGCGCGGTCGTGGACCACCGAGGCGCTGCTGCGCACCACGACGATCGAGCCGTCGGCACGCACCAGCCGGCGGTCGAACGTGTTGGTGGGCATCTGGCCGTCGAGCATCGCGTACCACTCGTCGCGCCCGACGTCGACGTCGTCCGGATGCAGCAGCTCGTGGGGCAGGCGCCCCACCAGCTGCTCGGGGGTGGTCTGCATCAGCTCACAGAACGCGGTGTTGACGCGCAGGATCCGGCCGCGCTCCTCGATCACCGGGCTGTTCAACGTCATGCCCACCGGCGCGTCCTCGAAGACCCGCTCGAAGCGCTCGTTGCTGGCCGCCAGCAGCTCCTCGGCCTGCATGCCGACGGTGATGTCCTCGACCTCGCTGAAGATCGTGTCCCGGTGCCGGTCCTCGTCCGTCGCCACACGGGTGCATCGACGCTCAAACGGCAAACCTTGAGTGGCTAGTGGATGCGGCCGACCACGGACATGGCGCCTTCGAGTCCGGCGAACGCGGTCGGGCAGAAGTGCGTCCCGACCTCCTGGCGCATCAGGTCCAGGACCTCGTCGGGTCCGAGGGCCGGCCGGTACGGCCGATCGGCCGACAGCGCCTCGGCCACGTCGGCGACGGCGAGGATCCGCGCGGGCACCGAGAGCGACGCGGCGGGCACCCCGCGGTGGTAGCCGCGGCCGTCGAGGCGCTCGTGATGGGCGGCGGCGGTCTCGGCCAGCGGCCCGAACGCGGCGACGTGCTCGAGGATCCGCTGCGTCATCTCCGGATGGCGGCGCATCGCCGCCCATTCGGCGTCGGTCAGCGGACCCGGCTTGTCGAGGATGCGGCTGGACAGGCCGAGCTTGCCGATGTCGTGCAGGAGCGCGGCGCGCTGCAGGTCGCGGCGCGCGGCCGGGTCCAGGCGCAGCTGGGCGGCGACCTGGTCGGCGATGTCGGCCACGCCCTGGGAGTGGCGTGAGGTGAACGGCGACTTGGCGTCGATCACCGACGCGAACGCCTCCGCGACCCGGTCCAGGCGCTCGTCGTCGGCCACGAGCACCCGATCCTCGGGCTCCAGATCGGTGATGTCCGCCCGGCGCACCTGGGCCCAGAACGCGTGGTCGTCGCGCAGCGCGGCGAGCACGTCGACCAGCTGCGGGTCGAACCACGTGCCGCGGCGCTGGCCGGCCACCTCGATCGCCGCGTCCGGGCCGCCCCGCTGCCAGGCGATCTCCGCGCTCTGCGCGACGCACAGGATGCGCCCCAGCAGCGGGATCGCGTCGCCCTGGACGCGGCCGGGGTCCCCGGCGCCGTCCCAGTGCTCGTCGAGGTGGCGGATGGCCTGCGCGGTCTCCTCGCTGAGGCCGATCATGCGGGCGATCTCGGCGCCGCGCTCGCAGCGCAGCTCGGTCATCTCGCGGCGCGAGCCCTTCAGCGCGACGGCGCAGAAGCGGCGGGCGCGCACGAACACGTTGCGCTCGGGCGCCGCGTTGCGGGCCGCGTAGCGGATCGCCTCCAGCGGGCGCTGCAGGTCGGTCGTCTTGAGGTCGACCTTCACCCGCTGGTCGTCGTTGTCGAACAGCGCCGCGACGCGCGACGCGGTCGACGAGCAGCCCGCGTCCTTCAGCAGCAGCGCGTAGAACAGCGCGGAGCGCGACGCGGCCGGGAGATCCAGCGCCTGACCGATGCGCATCCCGATGCGGCAGCAGCGCTCGGCGTGCCCGATCGGCTGACCCTCGGTGATGTCGAGGGCGTGCGAGAGGGCGGCGACGACCTCCGACAGACGGATCTCCGTGCGCACGGCCACGGTTCACGCTATCGGCCGCGACGCGCCCGCGCTGAAGCCGTCTCGGCTATTCGCCGACTTCCAGGACGGCGAGGAACGCCTCCTGGGGCACTTCGACGCGGCCGACCTGCTTCATGCGCTGCTTGCCCTTCTTCTGGTTCTCCAGCAGCTTGCGCTTGCGCGAGATGTCGCCGCCGTAGCACTTGGCGGTCACGTCCTTGCGGAACGCCTTGACGGTCTCGCGGGCCACCACGTGGCTGCCGATCGCGGCCTGGATGGGCACGTCGTACTGCTGGCGAGGGATCAGCTTGCGCAGCTTCTCGGTCAGCGTGCGGCCGAAGTCGTAGGCCTTGTCGCGGTGCACGACCATCGACAGCGCGTCGACCGCGTCGCCGGCCAGCAGCACGTCGAGCTTGACCAGGTTGGACGGCTTCAGGCCGGTCAGCTCGTAGTCCAGCGAGGCATAGCCGCGGGTGCGCGACTTCAGCTGGTCGAAGAAGTCCAGGACGATCTCGGCCAGCGGCAGGTCATAGGAGATCTGCACGCGGTCGGCGCTCAGGTAGTGCATGCCGGCGTGCTCGCCGCGGCGGTCCTGGCAGAGCTCCATCACCGCGCCGATGAACTCCTTCGGGCACAGGATGCTGGCCCGGATCATCGGCTCGCGGATCTCCTCGATGCGGGCCGGGTCGGGCATGTCGGAGGGGGCGTGGATCTCGACGATGTCGCCGTTGGTCATCGTCACCTCGAAGCCCACCGACGGCATCGTGGCCATCAGCTCGAGGTCGTACTCCCGCTCCAGGCGCTCGCGCACGATGTCCATGTGCAGCAGTCCGAGGAAGCCGCAGCGGAAGCCGAAGCCCAGCGCGTCGGAGGTCTCGGGCTCCCAGGCCAGCGCGGCGTCGTTGAGCGTGAGCTTCTCCAGCGCGTCGCGCAGGTCCGGGTACTCGTCGGAGTTGATCGGGAACAGGCCGCAGAACACCATCGGCTTGACGTCCTTGTAGCCCGGCAGCGCCTCGGTGGCCGGATTGGCCTTGGTCGTCAACGTGTCGCCGACGCGCAGGAGCGTGACGTCCTTGATGCCGGTGATCACGTAGCCCACCTCGCCCACCGTGAGCTGCTTGACCGGGACCATCGTCGGCGTGAAGAAGCCGATGTCGTCGATCTCGGCCGTGGTGCCGGCGGCCATCGCGCGGATCGCCTCGCCCTTGGTGAACGTGCCGTCGACCACGCGGATGTAGGCGACGACGCCGCGGTACTGGTCGAACTCGGAGTCGAAGATCAGGGCGCGGGCCGGGGCGTCGGGGTCGCCCTCGGGCGGCGGTACCTCCCGCACGATCGTCTCCAGCACCTCCTCCACACCCTCGCCGGTCTTGCCGGAGATGGTCAGCATCCCCTCGGCCGGCACGCCGATCAGGTCGGCGACCTCCTCGGCGACGCGCGCGGGCTCGGCGCCCGGCAGGTCGATCTTGTTCAGGCAGGGCACGATCTCCAGCCCGGCCTCGATGGCCAGGTAGGCGTTGGCCACGGTCTGGGCCTCGACGCCCTGGGAGGCATCGACGACGAGCACCGCGCCCTCGCAGGCGTTCAGGGCGCGCGACACCTCGTAGGTGAAGTCGACGTGCCCGGGCGTGTCGATCAGGTGCAGCTGGTAGTCCTGGCCGTCGCGGGCGGTGTAGTAGACCCGCACCGCCTGGGCCTTGATCGTGATGCCTCGCTCGCGCTCGAGGTCCATCGAGTCCAGCAGCTGCTCGCGCATGTCGCGGTCGGCCACCGTGTGCGTCATCTGCAGGATGCGATCGGCCAGCGTCGACTTGCCGTGGTCGATGTGGGCGACGATGGAGAAGTTGCGGATGTGGTCGCGCGGGACGGACACGACCCCAGAGACTAGGTCGTCCTAAGCGTCGATCTCGACGCCGTCGCGCCCGGCCTGCTTGACGGCGTAGAGCGCGCGATCGGCGCGGGCCAGCGCCGAGGCGTCGGCCTCGCCGTCGCGGGGGATCGCGATGCCGATCGACACGGTCACCGAGCCGGCCTTGGCGGCCGCGTCGCACAGGCGGCGGCCGGCCTCCATCGCCTCGTCGGGGCCGACGACGGAGATGAGCGCGGCGAACTCGTCGCCGCCGATGCGAAACAGCTCGTCGCCGCGGCGCAGGGTGCCGGTCAGCACGGCGGAGACCTCGCGCAGCACGCGGTCGCCGGCCTGGTGGCCCTTGCTGTCGTTGATCGCCTTGAAGCCATCGACGTCGACGAGCAGGATCGCCACCTTCGTGTTGGAGGCGCGCGCGGCGGCCAGCGCCTCGTGGAACGTGGCGTGGTGGCCCAGACCGGTGAGCGGGTCGCTGGCGGCGCGCTCGCGCAGCTCGGCGATCGCGTCGGCGGTGCGCAGGCAGCTGGCGGCGTGCGCGGCCAGCAGCTCGAGCAGCTCGATCCGGCCGCTGGAGGCGTGCGACAGGGGCTCGGCGTCGGCGACCATCAGCACGCAGCCGCGCTCGGCGGGGCGGCCGACGCCCATCGCCATCAGCCCGGCCACGCCCGCGGCGTCCAGCGCGGGGTCGCCGTGGCGCGGGCCGGCGTCCGCGGGCAGCGTCGTGCACGAGGTGCCGTCGCTGATGAACGTCTCGATCAGGTCGAAGATCGTGGTGTCCGCCTCTTCGGCCACGCGCTGGGCCAGCTCGCCGCCGTGGGCCAGGACGCGCCAGCCGCCGACGCCGTCGCGATCGACCAGCAGCGCGGACTCCATCCCGGTGATGTCACGGGCCGCCTCGATGACCAGCCCCTCGATGCGGCGCACGTCGGTCATGCCGGCCAGACGGGCGGCGTAGGCGGCCAGGCGCTCGGCCGGGGTCGCGGTGGGCGCCCCGCCCAGCTGCTCGAGCCGGTCGGCGAACGCGCCGGCGCACCACAGCAGCTCGTCCTTGAGGCCGTCGATCGGCGTGGTCAGGGTCTCGGCGTCCAGGCAGCCGATCACGCGGTCGCCGGCCCGGATGGGCACGCACACCTCGCCGACGATCTCGGGCGCGGCCTGCATGTAGTCCTTGCTGCTGCGCACGTCGTGGACGACGAGCGGAACGCCCAGGCGGTAGGTGCGGCCGATGGTGCCGCGGCCGGGCGGGATGCCGTCGCGCATCTGCCAGTAGCCGCGCACGACCTGGCAGCGCAGCCGGCCCGAGCGCTCCAGCCACAGCGATGGCAGGACCGTCTCGATTTCCGACAGCGCGTCGACGACCGCCTCGCCGGCGGCCTGAACGTCAGGCGCCCCGTCGAGGGCGCGCGAGAGCGCAAGGCGATCGACCATCAGGGGTCGTATCGGCAGAACCGCGTTCGGACTTCAGCGCCGAAAGCGCCCGACCAGCAGATCGCGGACCTGCCGGGCCTCGGTCATCTCCATCCACAGCACCGCATAGCCGTAGGTGGCGCCGCCGGCCGCCGCGGCCAGACCGACGGACAGGATCTGGGCGGGCAGCGAGCGGCCCAGGACGTCGTCGACGACGGCCCACACGATCCAGCTGACCAGCGCCAGCAGGGCCGCGGCGATGCTCATCGCGGCCAGATGGATCGCCGTCGCGCGCCCCTCGACCGAGCCGCCGAGCAGCGGGCGCAGCAGCCAGGCCAGCAGCAGCGTGGTGGCGGCGTTGGAGGCGGCGGTGCCGATCACCAGGCCGGGGATGCCGTAGGGCTTGTAGAGCGCGAGGCTGACGAGCAGGTTGACCAGCAGGCCGCCCACGGAGACCGCGGTCGGCAGCCACGTCTTCTGGAGGCTGAAGAAGGTGCGGATGAGCAGCAGGTTCATGCCCGCGAAGGGCAGGCTGAAGGAGAACCAGAACAGCGCGCTGGCCACCAGGGCGGTGGACTCGGGGCCGAAGCTGCCGTGCTGGTAGACCAGGCGCACGATCGGCGTGGAGAGCACGAGCAGGAAGGCGGCGCTGGGGATCAGCAGCAGGCCGATCTGGCGGACGCCGGTGGCCATCGTGCTGCGCAGGCCGTCGAGGTCGCGGCGGGCGGCGAAGCGGCTGAGCGTCGGGAACAGGACGGTCGCGACGGCGACGCTGAACATCCCCTGGGGCAGCATGTAGATGCGGAAGGCGGCATCGATCGCCCGGGGCGCCTGCTCGGACACCAGCGAGCCCAGCGTCGAGTTGATGAAGACGTCGAAGTTGATGATGCCCAGGCCGATCGTCACCGGGATCATCAGGACCAGCACGCGCTTGACGCGCGGGTCGCGCAGGTTGAAGGCCAGCTCGAAGTGGAAGCCGAAGCGGCGCAGCACCGGCACGCACATCGCGAACTGCACGCCGGTGGCGATCAGCACGCCGATCGCGTAGGCGTAGAGCTGGTTGCCGCCGTCGAAGAACGGCTTGAGCACGACCAGCAGGACGATGATCACGACGTTCCACACGAGCGGCGCGATCGCCGGGATGGCGAAGTGGTCGTAGGCGTTGAGGATGCCGACGATCAGCCCGTTGAGCCCGAGGATCAGGACGATCGGGAAGAGCACGCGGCTGAGCCCGACGGTCAGGTGGTCCAGCTGCGCGCTGAACTCGTTGCCGGTGAACAGCGGCATGATCACGCCGGCGCCGAGGATCAGCAGGGCGGTGAGCGCGCCCAGGACCATGAGGATCAGCAGGAACAGCGTCGAGGCCAGCTGCACCGCCTCGCGCTTGCGGTTCTGCTCCAGCAGGTCGGTGAAGACCGGCACGAACGCCGCCGAGATGGCCGCGTCGGCGAACAGCGAGCGCACCAGGTTGGGGAACTGGAAGGCGATCGTGAACGCGCTGAAGGCGCCGCTCGTGGCGAAGTACGAGGACGCGACGATCTCGCGCACCAGGCCTGCGATACGCGACAATCCGGTGGCGATCGAGAAGATCGCGGTGTTGCGAGCGATGCGGCGACCCGCCGCTGACGGCTGCTCGGCAGGCCGCGGCTCGCGGGAATCAGCGGCCACGGGTGCGCTACTCTAGGGCGCGCCCCGGCTCCACCGGTGTCGCGGCACCACAGATTTCATGGCCAACATTCATTCACAGAAGAAGCGGATCCTGCGCGCAGAGCGTGAGCGCCTGGAGAACCGCCGCTACACGTCGACCATCAAGACCTACTTCCGTCGCCTCGAGGCCGCGGTTGCCGGCGGCGACGCCGACACCGCTGACGCCGAGCACAAGACGCTGGTCAAGACGATCGACAAGGCCGTGAAGGTCGGCGCACTGCATCGCAACAACGGGGCTCGCAAGAAGTCCCGCGCGGCGCGCCTGCGGAAGTCCGCTTCCGCTTAAAGCCTTCACGCCGCAGCCCTCGTGTCACGGCCGGCCTCGCCGGCCGTTTTCGCGTTCCCGGACGCCCGTCCGATTCCGGCCGCCCGGGGCGGTCAGGCCGTGATGGCCAGGATGGCGCGCAGCGCGTCGGTGTCCTCGTCGGCGCCGGTCCCGCCGCGGGAGGCCAGCTCCAGGTCGGCCAGCCGGCGCATCGCGCGGCGCAGCGTCGCGATGTCGAGGCGGCGCACGTCGTTCATGAACCGGTCCTGGCTCTTGGGCGGCATGCGCAGCGTCCGCTTGACGTCCCCGGGCGCCTCCCCCGCCTCCAGGCGGCAGGCCACGTCCAGCGCCAGGCGCATCCGCGTGGTCATCCAGTACATGAGGCCGGGCAGCCGCTCGCCCTGGGCGCGCAGCTCCAGGTAGCTGCGGGTCGCCGCCGGCGCATCGCCGGCGACGAGCATGTCGGCCAGCTCCCAGATCTTGTGCTCGGCTGAGTCCGCCGACCGCTCCTCGATGAGCTCCGCGTCCACCTGCGTGCCGGGACCCAGCTCGAGCGCGATCACCTCCAGCTCGCGGGCCAGGCGCGCCTGTCGCTCGCCCACCTGCGCCACCAACGCCCGCGCCGCGCCCTGATCGAGCTCCAGCCCGTTGCGCTGAGCCTCGCCGACGACCCACTTGGGCAGCTCCCACGGCTTGACCGCCGACTCCGTCGCGATCACGCCGCCGGCCTTCTTGACCGCCTCGGCCAGCTTGGCCGGTGCCTTGGCCCGACCCTCCTCGCGCGCGAAGAACGCCACGGTCGTCTCGGGCGGCAGCTCCTTGAGCACCGGCGCCAGGTGCGCCTCGAAGTCCTTGTCCTTCCACCGTTCGACGCCGTCGATGATCAGGAACCGCCAGCCCACCGCGAAGGTCATCGCGTTCAGCGCCAGCCCGACGTTCTCGGGGGTCGACTCCTCGCCCTCGAACACCTCGGCGCCCGAGACCCCGCCCGCCTGCTCGGCCAGCCCACGCAGGTTCGCCCGCCGCTCGGCGATGCGCGCGTGGTCGTCGCCGTGAATCAGATACGCGGGCTTGAACGTCGCCATCGAGAGGTCTCATCGTAGGCCGCGCGCCGGTCATCGCGCCTCGGCCACCCGCAGGGCCGCGCCGTCGAACGTCACGCGCACGGTCCCGTCGCGATCGGTCCGCACGATCCGGGTCCCGGCGGCCGTCAGGGCCGCCAGCGTGCTCGCCGTCGGATGGCCGTAGTCGTTGTCGGCGCCCACCTCGATGGCGGCCAGTCCGGGGCGGGTGCGCTCCAGCAGCGCCGGCAGGCCCGGATCGTCGGACCCGTGGTGGGCGACCTTGAGGATCTCCACCGGCGGGAGGTCGAGCGCGGCGGTGACCGGCGACTCGGCATCGGCGGTCAGCAGCACGTCCAACGGTCCGCGCCGCACGTGGAGCACGACCGCTCGCAGGTTGGGGTCGATGTCCGCGGGCGGCGCGCCCGGCGGCGGCCACAGCACGTCGAGCGCGAACCGTCCGATGCGCAGGCGCTGGCCGGCGTGCGGCAGGATCCGCCGGGCGCCGCTGTCGGCGATCGCCGCCTCGACGCGCGCCGACCCGCGCGGATCGGCGGGAGCGGTGGCCGCGCCGTCGAGCACCGCACCGACATCCACCGCGCCGAGGATCGCCGGTGCCGCGCCCGCGTGGTCGGCCTCACCGTGGGTCAGCACGAGCAGGTCCAGACGCGTGACGCCGGACGCGCGCAGGCGCGACAGCACCGGGCCGTCGGGCGGCCCGGTGTCGACGAGCACGGCCAGGCGCCCCTCCTGGAGCAGGATCGCGTCGCCCTGCCCGACGTCGAGGAACGAGACGGTCGGCGCGCTGGGCGGCGTTGGTGCCACCGGGCGCAGGACGAAGCCCGCGGCGACGACCGCCACGGCCGCGCCGAGCGCGCCCACGCGGACGCGGCGATCGCCTGCCGCTCGGCGGCCGCGCCGCACCGCCCGTGCGCGGACCGAGGCGGAGGCGGCGGCGCCCAGCACCGCGTAGGCGCCGACGACCGCCGGCACGCCGACGTGCACCGGCACCATCGCGTGTGGGGCGCGTGCCGCCACGTCGGCGACCATCGCCACGAAGCCCAGCGGCAGCGCCGCCAGCGCGTCGAGGACCGTGACCAGCGGCCCCGTGACCGCGCCCAACTGCCCGACCGCACCGGCCAACGTCCCCAGCCAGACGACCGGCGCGACCGCCGGCGCGACCACGAGGTTGGCGGGAAGGGACACCAACGACAGCTGGCCGAACTGGAGCGCGCCCAACGGCGCGGTCCCGAGCGTCGCGGCCAGGGTGATGGCCAGCGCATCGGCCAGCGCCCGCGGCACCCGCCGGCGCACGAGCGCGTCGCGGGTCGGCGGCGCGAGCAGCGCGATCGCCACCACGGCCGCGAACGACAGCTGCCAGCCGACGTCCGCGCTGGCTCGTGGGTTGAGCGCGAGCGTGCCCGCCGCGGCCAGGAGCAGCGCGTACAGCCGCGCCGCGGGCCGGCCGGCCAGCGCCGCCACGAGCGCCGCGCCGCCCATGATCCCGGCGCGCAGGATCGACGGACCGCCACCGGCCAGCGGGACGTAGAGGGCCACAAGCACCAGCGCGATCGCCAGGCGCAGCCGCAGGCCCCCGCCGGCCAGCGCGACCGCCCCGGACGCCAGCACGACGAGCAGCGCGACGTTCGCCCCGCTGGCCGCCAGCAGATGGCCGAGCCCGCTGGCCCGGAAGGCGTCGCGGGTCTCGTGGTCCAGCGCGTCGTCCTGGCCGAGCACCATGCCTCGGGCCAGCGCCGCCTGTGCCGGATCCAGGCCGGCGGTCAGCGCGGCCTCGGCCCGGCGGCGCACGCCGTCGACGACGCCCGCGACCCCGCCGCGGCGACGTCCGGTCGCGGCCAGCTCGCTGGCCTCCAACGCGGCGTGCGCGCCGCGCAGCCGCTCGTAGCTCTCCCACGGCGCGGTCTCCTCCAGCCGTCCGTGCAGCGCCACCTCCTGGCCCACGCCGGGCGGCGGCGGGCCCTTCCAGCGCACGACGATGCGCTCGCCCACGCCGGGCCCCGCGTCGATGCGGACCGGCACCGACCAGCCGCCCCACGCACGCTGGTCGGCGGGGTCGAGCACGAACGCGCGCAGCGACACGTCGTGCCCGATCAGCGGCCGCAACGCCGTCCGATCCAGCGCGGCCAGCCGCGCGTGCCCGGCCAGGCCGCCAGCGACCAGCAGGACCGCCGCCAGCACGCCGAGCGACGTGCGCCCCAGCAGCGCGCCGACGGCCAGCGCCGCCACGGCGACGACGCCGAGCACCGGCGCGACCCGTGCGCCGACGGTGCCCGCCGCGAGCAGTCCCGCGGCCAGGGCGGCCAGCGCCACCACGCGCGGATGCAGGACCAGGGGCGGCACCGGGGCGGTCATGCGGTCACCTGGTCGCGCAACGCGGCCAGCCGCGCCGGCCCGATCCCGTCGACCTGGTCGAGCTCGTCGACGGAGCCGAAGCCGCCGTGCTCCTCGCGGTAGTCCACGATCTTCTGGGCGGTGGCGGGCCCGACGCCGTCCAGCGCGTCGAGCTCCTCAGCGGATGCGCTGTTGAGGTTCACCGGCAGAGCGGCACCCGCCGGCGCCGACGCTGCTGCTGGCGCCCCGGCCGGGGCCGGCGCCGCTTTGGCCGGCACCAGCACCTGCCGGCCGTCGGCCAGCTTCGCCGCGAGGTTCAGCGCATCGAGGTTCGCGCGGCGCGCGGCGCCACCGGCCCGGCGGATCGCCTCGGCCACGCGCGTGCCGTCGCGCACGCGGTAGACGCCGGGATGACGCACCGCGCCCGCGATGTGGACGACGATCGTGCCGCGCCCGGGCGGCGCATCGTCCACCGCCAAGGTCGCCGGTCCGGACGCCGCCGCTGCCGTCGTCGTGCCCGCGGCGGGCCCGGCCCCGCCCCGGGCCCACAGCGCGCCGAGGACCACGACGACCAGCCCGAGCGCGACCGTTCCCAGCAGTTGCGATCGCGATGGTGAGGCCACGCCGACCACGCTGGCAGCCGAAATGTCACAGCGCACCACCAGCCTGCGTCAAAACAGACACGGCGCTGCAACAAAACTGCGCAGCCGCCGGGAAGGCTCAGCTCAGCGGCGTACGGTCGACCGGCCCATGCCAGAACTCGACCCCCCAGCGCGCGGAGATCTCGCCCAACTCGCCCGGCCCCGCCGGCTCGCGATCCGCGGGCGTCGCGGGGTCCGCCACGCGCACGCCGGCCTCCGCGAAGTAGCCCGACATCAGGCCGGGCACCCCGACGACCTGGAAGCGCGCGACGTCGGTCGACAGGTTCAGCGTCCCGTGGACGACCCAGGGCGGGACGTACACCGCGTCACCGGCGCGCAGGACCTGCGTGCACACGACCGTGCCGTGGCGCTCCTCGCAGATCGTCAGCTCGCCTTCGAGCACGCGGAACCACTCGGCGAACGCGTGCTTGTGCGGCGGCGGCCCACCCCCGGGCAGCGCGCGCACGTCGATCGCGTCCTGGGCGCCGTCGGTGTCGGAGCGGTCGAGCAGGATCGTGACGTGGTTGCCGCCCGCGACGACGTACGTGGGCTGGGTCGCGGCCTGCTGGACGACGAGCGGAGCGGGGTCCGGCGATGACATGTCCGTACCCCAGCACGGGGCGGCGGTTGGTTCAACCGATCGCGCGGTCAGCGCGGAACGCGCTCGGGCTCCGCAGGAGCATCGTCCGGCGCATGCTGCGCCTCGCCCTTGGCCTCCATCTCCAGCCGCGCCTCACGCGAGATCGCTTCGGCTTCGGCCTCGTCGTCCCCCTTGGGCGCCTGGCGCGGCGGCAGCTGGATGTCGGCCTCGGCGGGAATTCCGGCGGTCAGCTCGCGGGCGCGCTCGATCTCGCTGTTGAGCTGCTGGCCGAAGAGGATCGCGATGTTCGAGATCCACAGCCACACGAGCATCGAGATCGCGCCGCCCAGCGCGCCGTAGGTGGCGTTGTAGCTGGCGAAGTTGCTGACGTAGAAGAAGAACCCGACGGTCGCCACGGCCCAGATGGCCAGCGCGACGACGGCGCCGGGCGAGATCCACTGGAACTTCGGCAGGCGCGCGTTCGGCGCGACGAAGTACAGGACGGCGAGCATGAAGACCGCGACGAACGCCATCAACGGCCACTTGATGATCGAGTAGGCGGTCACGGCGGCCGAGCCGAGCCCGACCTGGTCGCCGATCGACTGGGCCAGCGGACCGGAGATAACGAGCGAGATCAGCAGCAGCGCGAGCAGCAGGACCATCCCGAGCGTCACCACGACCTGCAGCGGGCGCAGCTTCCAGAAGGGCCGACCCTCGGGCATCTCCCAGATCTGGTTGGACGCGCGCATGAAGGCGCCGATGTAGCCGGACGCGGACCACAGGGCGCCCAGCAGGCCGACACCGAGCAGCGCGCCCGCCCCGCCCTTGTTCTGGACGATGCCGTCGATCGTGGTGCCGACGCTGTCGACGAGCGAATCCCCGGCGCCCGCGTCGCGCAGGATCTGCAAGATGGTGTCCGTGGTCTGCGGGTACTGGCCGAACAGGCCGACGATGGCCACCAGCGCCAGCAGCGCCGGGAACAGCGCGAGCACCGAGTAGTACGTCAGCGCCGCGGCCCAGTCGGTGATGTTGTCCTCCTGGAACTCCTTCACCGTGCGCTTGAGGATCGCGATGCGACCCGTGCCGGGGATGTCCCCGAGGTCGACGTCCTCGCGTGCGGGGTCCGGGTCTGTCGTCCGTGCCATGACGTCCGGTTTCCCTCCGGACCCGGCTTTCACGCGCGCACTGGCGCGTGGAGCGCCCTGGCGGGGCTAGCGAGCGACGACGTTGACGAGCTTGCCGGGCACGACGATCTCCTTGACGACCTGCTTGCCGTCGAGGTGCGCCTGCACGTTGGGCGCCGCGCGGCACAGCGCCAGGAGCTCGGCTTCGGTCGCGCCCGCACCCGCCGCGACCCGGTCGCGGACCTTGCCGTTGACCTGGCAGACGATCTCCACGATGTCGGACTCCAGCAGCGACGGATCGGCGTCCGGCCACGGCTCCTCCCAGACGCGCCGGCCGGTCAGCAGCTCGTAGGCGTCCGCGCTGATGTGCGGAGCGAAGGGGAACAGCAGCGAGGCAGCGGTGGCCAGCGCGAAGCGGCGCACGTCGGGCGCCGCGGCGTCGCGCAGGCGCGAGATCTCGTTCGTCAGCTCCATCACCGCGGCGATCGCGGTGTTGAACGCGAAGCGGCCGCTGAGGTCGTGGGTGACCTTGTCGATCGCCCACGTGGCCTTGCGGGCCAGCTGCAGGTCGGCGCCCTCGAGCGTGCCCTCGCCGGGGGCGACCAGGTCACCTTCCAGCGGGCGGTCGAAGCCCTCGGCGCAGTCCGCCGCCAGGCGCCACAGCCGGCCCAGGAAGCGGTTGACGCCCTCGACGCCCTCGTCGGACCAGTCGGCGTCATGGTCGGGCGGCCCGATGAACAGGATGTAGGCGCGCGCGGTGTCGGCGCCGTAGCGCTCGACGATCGCCTGGGGCGAGACGACGTTGCCGCGCGACTTGGACATCTTCGCGCCGTCCTTGGTGATCATCCCCTGGGTGAACAGGCGAGCGAACGGCTCGTCGAACTCGAGGTGGCCGAGGTCCTTCAGCGCCTTGACGAAGAACCGCGCGTACAGCAGGTGGAGGATCGCGTGCTCGACGCCGCCGATGTACTGGTCGACGGGCATCCACTCGGCCAGGATCGCCGGATCCCAGGCGGCCTCGTCGTTGCTCGCGTCGCAGTAGCGCATGAAGTACCAGGACGAGTCGACGAACGTGTCCATCGTGTCGGTCTCGCGCTGGGCGGGACCGGCGCAGGTCGGGCACGCGACGTTGACCCAGTCGGTCGCCGCGGCCAGCGGCGAGCGGCCCTTGGGCGCGTAGTCGGAGATGTCGGGCAGACGGACGGGCAGATCCTCGACCGGTACCGGCACCAGGCCGCAGTCGGGGCACTTGACGATCGGGATCGGGCAACCCCAGTAGCGCTGGCGCGACAGCAGCCAGTCGCGCAGGCGGTAGTTGACCGAGGAGTGGCCCTTGCCCTCGCGGTCGAGCCAGTCGACGATCGCACCGAGCGCCTCCCGGTTGGGCAGCCCGTCGAACTCCGGCGCCGAGTTCATCAGTGGGCCGTCGCCGGTGTAGGGCAGCTCGACGATGCCCTCCGGGTCCTGCACCACCTGGCGGATCGGCAGGTCGTAGACGGTGGCGAACGCGAAGTCGCGCTCGTCGTGTCCGGGCACGGCCATGATCGCGCCGGTGCCGTACTCCATCAGCACGTAGTCGGCGACGTACATCGGGATCTGCTCGCCGTTGACCGGGTTGGTCACGGTGCGCCCCAGGAAGACGCCGGTCTTCGGCTTGTCGGTCGAGCCGCGCTCGGCGTTGGACTCGTTCAGCGCGCGGTTGACGTAGGCGTGCACCTCGGCTTCACGGTCGGTGCCGTCGACCAGGCGCAGCACGTCGGGGTGCTCGGGCGCCATCACGAAGAAGGTCGCGCCGAACAGCGTGTCCGGACGCGTCGTGAAGACCGGGTAGTCGATCTCCATCTCCTCGCAGCGGAAGACCACCTCGGCGCCTTCGGAGCGGCCGATCCAGTTGCGCTGCATCGTCTTGACGTTGCTGGGCCACTCGATCGTCTGCAGGTCGTCGAGCAGGCGGTCGGCGTAGTCGGTGATGCGGAAGAACCACTGCTCCAGCTGGCGCACCTCGACCTCGTTGCCGCAGCGCTCGCAGTGGCCGTCGATGACCTGCTCGTTGGCCAGGACGGTCTGGTCGAACGGGCACCACTTGACCGCCGCCTCCTTGCGGTAGGCCAGGCCGGCCTCGAAGAGCTGCAGGAAGATCCACTGCGTCCAGCGGTAGTAGCGCTCCTCGTGGGTGCCGAACTCGCGCGACCAGTCGATCGAGATGCCCCACTCGCGGAACTGCTTCTGGAACTGGGCGATCGACGCGTTGGTCGAGTCGCGCGGGTGCTGACCTGTGCGGATCGCGTGGTTCTCGGCGGGCAGCCCGAAGGCGTCGTAGCCCATCGGATGCAGCACGCGCCGGCCGGTGCGGCGGTGGAAGTGCGCGACGGCGTCGCCGACGGAGTACACCTTCAGGTGGCCGATGTGCGGCTCGCCGGAGGGGTAGGGCAGCATCTCCAGCACGTAGGAGCGCTCACCGGGGAGGTCCGGGTCGTTGGACGTCTCCCACGTGTGCTCGTCAGCCCACACCTGCTGCCAGCGGGGCTCGATGTCCTTCGGGTCGTAGCGATGCTCTGCCATGGTCGAAGGTCAGAGCATAGGATCCGACTCCAGGTCCTCATGGGGCCCCGCGGGCGCCTGCGCGCCCGCCTGACGGAATCCTTGCGCAGAGCGCGCGAAATGCAGGGTATTCTCGCGGGCGATCATGGGTCCCCAGGACGAGCACGGAAGCATCCAGGACGCCGCGGATCGGGTTGGCGACATCATCGCCGCCGCCGAGCGGACCGCCGACGAGATGCGCAACGAGGCCGAGGCGCGGGCGGCGGAGCGCATCGCCGAGGCCGATCGCGCAGCGGACTACCGCGTCGGTGCGGCCGAGGAAGAGGCGCAGGAGACGCTCAACCGCGCCCGCGAGCGCGCGGAGGAGCTGCGCGAGGAGGCCCGCGGCCAGGGCGAGCGGATCGTCGCCGAGGCGCGCACCGAGGCCGAGCGCCTGCGCACCGAGGCGGCCACCGAGGCCCAGCGCCTGCGTTCGGAGTCCGAGCGCGTCCGGGGCGACGCCGACTCCGCCGCCGCGTCGATCCGCGAGGCGGCCGCCGTGGGCGCCGCCGAGTCCCGCACGCGCGCCGAGGTCGACGCCGAGCGCACGCGCGAGGAGGCCCAGCAGGCGGCCAAGCTGCTCAAGAAGGCGGCCGAGGAGGATGCGACGAGCATTCGCACGGACGCCGAGAAATACGCGGAGGAGACCCGCGAGGCCGCCCGCCAGCAGGCGCGCGACCTGGTCGCCGAGGCGCGCGACGTCTCCGGCGACGTGCTCGAGGACGGCAGCGAGCTGTCCGAGCACCTGCAGCAGCTCGCGGTGTCGCTGCGCACGAACGCCGAGCGCCTGCTGCGCGACGTCCAGGCCGCCCACCAGCGCCTCACCGCCGGCCTCGACGAGGTGTCGCCCGAAGAGGCGGCGGCCGCTGCGGCCCGCCCCGCGCCGTCCGCCCCGACGCGCCGCGAGGGCCTCGCCACCCCCGGCGGCGACACGCTCGAAGTGCCCGAGTTCCTGCCCCGCCGGTAGCGCGTTTCCGTCCGCCGGGCGAACTAGTGTTCGCCTTATGGAGATGACGACCGGGCACAAGGGAGCGATTGCCGAGGCGCACATCACCGCGCGGGCCATCGAGCTCGGGATCTTCGTCCTGCGCCCCGTCCTGGAAGGCCTGCGGTACGACCTGCTGTTCGACGTCGACGGCCGCCTCCTGCGCATCCAATGCAAGTGGGGCCGCTTCCAGGACGACGTCATCGCCGTCCGCACCAGCACCTCGCGTCACACGCCGGCGGGCTACGTGCGTACGACCTATTCCGCGAACGAGATCGACGCCGTCGCCGTCTACTGCCACGAGCTACACCGCTGCTACCTGCTGCCGATCAAGGAGGTGGCGGGCCTGAGCTACGTGTACCTGCGGCTCAACCCGACCCGCAACAACCAGCAACGCCTGATCAGACTTGCTGCGGACTATGACCTCGCTAACATGGTCCGCGACCCCGGGGCTATAGCTCAGCTGGGAGAGCGTCTGGCTGGCAGCCAGAAGGTCGTCGGTTCGAGCCCGACTAGCTCCATCTAGAAGACCCTCGCCCACGGCGGGGGTCTTTCTGTTTGGCTCGGCGATTGGTGATGGCGCGTGCCGGCAGACACGGGCACTAGCCCACGAGGGCGGAGACGGCCGCGCGGAACACCTCGGTGTGGCGGGCGACGTCGGCCTCGGTGGTGGTCGGCGCCATCAGCGCCATGTTGTGGAACGGCGTCAGCAACACGCCGCGGTTGAGCGCGGACAGGTGCAGGTAGCGCTCGAGCTCGGGATCGCCGGCCGCGTGGGCCTGCGTGCCGTTGCGCGCCGGCTCGGGTTCGAAGCGGTACTCCGCGCGGGCGCCGAGCTGGGTCACGTTCCAGCCCAGGTCGTACTCGGCGAACACCTCGCGCAGGTCGGTGGCGAACCGGCCGGCCAGCGGGATCATGTGCGCGAACGCCGCGTCGGTCAGCACCGACGACAGCGTGGCGCGCATCGCGGCCAGCGACAGCGGGTTGCCGGCCAGCGTGCCGCCCACGCCGCCGGTGTCCTCGTAGTCGGCCTCGGCCTGGGCGAACATCGCCTCGACCAGCGGCGCGGTCAGGCCGAGCGCGCCCGACGGGATGCCGCCGCCGATGGCCTTGCCGATCGTCAGCAGGTCCGGCTCCAGGCCCCAGGCCGCGGTGGCGCCGCCGGGGCCGGCCGAGAACGTGTGCGTCTCGTCGATGATCAGCAGCGTGCCCGTCTCGCGCGTGATCTCCCGCAGCGCCGCGTGGTAGCCCTCGTCGGGCAGGACGATGCCCATGTTCGTCATCGCCGGCTCGGCCAGCACCGCGGCGACGTCCCCCGGCGCCAGCGCCCGACGCAGGGCCTCGATGTCGTTGAACTCGATCGCCTTGGTCGTGCGCGCGAGCTCGACGGGCGGGCCGACGTTGCCCTCCCGCGCGACGGTCGAGCCGTCGGGCGCGCCCACGGCGAACGCCTCGTCGACGGAGCCGTGGTAGCAGTAGGAGTAGACGAGCACGCGCGGCCGCCCGGTCAGCGCGCGGGCGATGCGCAGCGCGGTGCGGTTGGCGTCGGTCGCCGTCAGCGTGAACAGCCACCGGGCCAGCCCGAAGCGGCGCGTGAGCTCCTCGCCGACCTCCGCGGCCGCCTCGGTGGGCAGCATCGTCGTGATGCCGTCGGCCACCTGGGCGCGAACCGCCTCGACCAGGGCCGGCGGCGCATGGCCGCCCATCGCGCCCGTGTCGCCCAGGCACAGGTCGACGTACTCGTGGCCGTCGACGTCGACGATGCGGCTGCCGCGCGCACCGGCCGCGACGATCGGGAAGCCCCCCGCCCACAGCATCATCCAGGGCATCGGCACACCGCCGACCAACGACCCGCGGGCGCGCTCGTGCAGCGCGCGCGAGCGTGGGTGGGCGACCGCGAACGCCTCGACCTCGCAGGCCAGCAGCGTGGCAAGACGGTCGCGATCGACGACGCGCATCGGCGCACTCTATGCGCGCGACGGCCCCTGCGCGGACGGCCTCGCTCCCCCTGCGCGGCGCTCATCGAGACGGTAGTGTCGGCCGACCCATGTCACGGCCCGTCTTGCTCGTGGTGGACGACGATGCCGACGCCCTGAGGGACGTCGAAGAGCCGATCTCCGGCCGCTACGGCCGGGACTACCGCGTGGAGACGGCCACCGACGCCGGTCAGGCGGCCACCGCGCTGGCGGCGCTCGCGCGCGACGGCGCCGAGCTCGCGCTCGTCCTGACGGCGCAGTCGCTGGCCGGCACCGACGATGGCCTGCTCGAGCTGACCCGTCAGCTGCATCCGCACGCCAAGCGCGGCCTGCTCGTCGGTCCGGCCGCCTTCGCCGACCCCCCCGACCGCACAGGCGATCCTCGACGCGATCGCGCTGGGACGGATCGACTACTACGTGCCGCGGCCGGCCGGAGCACCGGACGAGGTCTTCCAGCACACGATCTCGACGTTCCTGCTCGAGTGGGCGGCCGAGCAGCGCAAGGTCCCCCAGACCGTGCACATCATCGGCCAGGAGTGGACCGGCCGCGCCCTTGAGCTGCGCGAGACCTTCGAGCGCTGCGCGGCGCCGCACACCTTCTGCCTGGCCGACTCCGACCAGGGCCGCGCGCTGTTGGCCGACGCCGGCCCCGATGTGCGGCTGCCGGCCATGCTGCTGCCCGACGGCCAGGTGCTGAGCGACCCGTCCAACGACGAGATCGCGCGGGCGGCCGGGACGCCGGCGGACTTCGACGAGCGCGAGTTCGACGTGGTCATCGTGGGCGCAGGTCCGGCCGGCCTGTCGGCTGCGGTCTACGGCGCGTCGGAGGGCCTGCGCACGCTCGTGGTGGACGACGGGGGCATCGGCGGCCAGGCCCGGTCCAGCTCCTTGATTCGCAACTACCTCGGCTTCCCGCGCGGCGTGAGCGGCAGCCGGCTGGCCGAGCAGGCCTACGAGCAGGCGTCGGTGTTCGGCGCGACGTTCGTCTTCATGAACCGGGCGCAGTCGCTCGAGCACGACGGGGATCGATTCACCCTGTCGCTGCTCGACGGCCGCCACGTGCACGCCACGGTGGTGATCCTGGCCACCGGGGCCAGCTACCGGCGCCTCGATGTGCCCGCGCTCGACGCCCTCAACGGGGCGGGCGTCTTCCACGGCGGGCCCGCATCGGTCGCGCACGCCTTCAGCGGCCGCGACGTGTTCGTGGCCGGCGGCGGCAACTCGGCCGGACAGGCCGCGCTGCACCTCGCGACCTACGCGCGGCGCGTGACGATCGTCGTGCGCGCGGCCTCGCTGGAGTCGAGCATGTCGCGGTACCTCACGCACGAGATCGAGGCGACGCCGGGCATCGAGGTGCGCACGCAGACCGCGGTCGTGGGCGGAGGCGGCGACGGCCGGCTGGAGCGGCTCGTGCTCCGCGACGTGCCGGCCGGTGTCGAGGAGACCGTCGCAGCGGACGCCCTGTTCGTCCTGATCGGCGCGTCCCCCCGCACGCAGTGGCTCCCCCCGCAGATCGCGCGTGACCCCGACGGGTTCATCCCCACCGGTGACGCCGTCCCCCGCGACGACGGGTGGCCGCTGGACCGGCGGCCGTGGTCGCTGGAGACCAGCGTGCCCGGGCTGCTCGCGGCCGGCGATGTCCGCAGCGGCTCGATCAAGCGCGTGGCCTCGGCCGTCGGCGAGGGCTCCATCGCGGTGCAGATCGCGCACCACCTGCTGGCCAACCGCTGAAGGCTTTTCGCGCTTCGCCTCCAATAGGTTTCGACGATGCCGCAACCCGCCAAGGCGCAACGCCGCGACGCGATCCTCGACGCCGCCTGCACGGTCCTGGCCGAGCAGGGGCTCGCCGCGACACGCATCTCCGACGTGGCCAAGCGCGTGGGCATCTCCCCCGGCCACGTCCTGTACTACTTCGAGTCCAAGGCGGACTTGTTCCTGCAGTCGCTGCGCACGGTCGAGGATCGCCTGCGCGAGGAGGCGCTGGCCCGCTTCCAGGACACGCCGACCGCGGCCGGGCGCTGGCACGTCCTGCTCGACGTGATGTCCCCCACCGGCCCGGGCGACTTCAAGCTGGCGCTGTGGCTGGAGGCCTGGGAGATGGCGCATCGCGACCAGCAGGTCGCCGAGCTCACCGCCGAGCTCGAAGATCGCTGGCAGGCGCTGCAGCTCGAGGTGCTGCGCCAGGCGCGCACCGACGGCGAGATCGCCGCCGACAAGGACCTCGAGGAGTTCGTGACCTGCTTCTCGGCGTTCTTCGACGGCCTGACGATCCAGGTCGTGACCGGCTCGCGCGTGATCAACCGCGAGCGCATGCTCGCGATCTGCCGCAGCTACGCGGCCGACCAGCTCGACTGGTCGCTCTAGTGCCCTGGCCGTCGACCGCTACGACGCGGTGGCCTCGTAGGCCCGCGCCGGCACCTCCCCCCACAGCTGCTCGAGCCGGTAGAACTCGCGCGTGTCCGGGGTGAACACGTGCACGACGACGTCCAGGTAGTCCATCAGGACCCAGTGGGACTCGCCGAGACCCTCCACGCGCCGGGGTGAGATCCCGTGCTCCTGCTTGAGACCGAGTTGGATGCCGTCGTGGATCGCCTTGACCTGACGGTCGGTGTTGCCGGTGGCGATCACGAACAGATCCGTGTAGCCGGCGACGTCGCGCAGATCGAGCACGACGATGTCCGCGGCCTTCTTCTCAGCGGCCTGCTCGGCGATCGCGTCGGCGAGCTGGTCGGGTGTGAGCTGGGGCGTGCTCAAGTGACTGGCACCTCCGTCCGGTAGAGCCCCTGCGCGCCGATACGACGCGCCACGTCATCGGGTACGAGATAGCGGATCGACCGGCCCGCGCGTACCCGAGCGCGGATGTCGGTCGACGAGAGATCGATGCGCGGCATCGAGAAGAAGCGGATCCGGTCAGGGTCGCACAGACCGTCCAGGGCCGAGACGATCCGGCCGCGCGGATTGCCGACCCGCTCGGCCACCCCGAGCGTGGCCAGCTCGAGCAGCGCCTCGGGCTCGCGCCAAGAGGGCAGGCTCGCGGCCATGTCCCCTCCGACGATGAAGGTCAGCTCGTCACCTGGCGACGTCGCATGGATCGCGCGGAGCGTATCGACGGTGTAGGACGGCCCGCCGCGGTCGAGCTCCAGCCGCGAGACCTCCAGCCGCTCGTCCCCGCCGACGGCCGCCTCGCACAGCGCGAGGCGCTCCTCGGCGCCCGGATCCTCCTCGGCCTCCTTGTGCGGCGGCACGGCAACGGGCATCAGCAGCACGAGATCGAGCTCGAGCTGCTCCAGCGCCTCCTGCGCACAGACCAGATGACCGAGATGCGGGGGGTTGAACGTCCCGCCGAGAATGCCGACCCTACGCGCGGACGTGCCCGTCGCCCTCCACGAGGTACTTGAACGTGCACAGCTCGCGCAGGCCGATGGGGCCGCGCGCGTGCAGCTTCTGGGTCGAGTTGCCGATCTCGGCGCCCATCCCGAACTCGCCGCCGTCGGTGAAGCGGGTCGAGGCGTTGACGTACACGCAGGCCGCGTCGACGCCGCGCTGGAAGGCCCGCGCGGCTGCGGTGTCGCGGGTCAGGATCGCCTCGGAGTGCCCCGAGCCGTGGCGGTTGACGTGCTCGATGCCCTCCTGCACCGAGTCCACGACGCCCACGGCCAGCGTCAGCGACAGGAACTCCGTGTCCCAGTCCTCGTCGGTCGCCGGCGCCATCTCGAAGATCGCCCGGGCGCGCTCGTCGCCGCGCAGCTCGACGCCCGCGCCGCGCAGCGCCTGCGCGACCCGGGGCAGGAACGCCTCCGCCGCGTCGGTGTGCACGAGCAGCGTCTCGGCCGCGTTGCACACCCCCGGCCGCTGGGTCTTGGCGTTGATGACGATGTCCACGGCGGCGTCGAGGTCGGCCGTCGCATCCACGAACACGTGGCAGTTGCCGGACGCGGCGTAGATGACCGGCACGGTGGCCACGTCGCGCAGCGCGGCCTTCAGGCCCTCGCCGCCGCGGGGGATGACCAGGTCGACGAGCCCCTCCTGCGTGGCCAGCTCGGCCAGGGCGTCGCGGCCGCCGCCGAGCAGCTGGATCGCGCCCGCGGGCGCGCTCTCGCCGGCGATCGCGGCCAGCACCGCGTTGGAGTGCGCCGCCGACGACGACCCGCGCAGGATGATCGCGTTGCCCGACTTCAGGCACAGCGCGGCCGCGTCGATCGTCACGTTCGGGCGCGCCTCGTAGACCACCCCGATCACGCCGAGCGGCACGCGCACCTTGCGCACGTCCAGGCCGTTGGGCAGGCGCTGGCCGTCGATCACCTCGCCGACCGGATCGGGCAGCGCGGCGATCGCGCGCACGCCGGCGGCCATCGCGCTGACGCGCCCGGCGTCCAGGCGCAGGCGATCCATCAGCGCGGCCGACAGCCCGGCCTCGCGACCCGCCTCGAGATCGAGGGCGTTGGCGGCCAGGATCTCCTCGATGCGGGCCTCCAGCGCGTCGGCCATGTCCCGCAGCGCGGCGTCCTTGGCAGCGGTGTCCAGCTGGGCCAGCGCGCGCGACGCGCGCTTGGCTTCGACGCAGAGGTCGTGAACGGTCGGGGTCTCGACGGCGGCCATGCGCAAAGGGTACGCCAGCGCCGACCTCGGGTGGAGCGGCTCAGGACAGGACGAAGTAGTCGCGGTGCACGGCCTCTTCGCCGGCCCGGCCCAGCGCCGCGCGGACCGCGTCGGACTTCAGCCCCGCCACCTGGCGCAGCTCCCCCGCGCTGTAGTTGACGATCCCCTTGCCGACGAGCTCGCCGTCGACCGTCACGTCGACCGCGTCGCCCACGTCGAACTCGCCGTCCACGCCGACGACGCCGACCGGCAGCAGCGACGTGCCCCCGTCGCGCAGCGCCCGCGCCGCGCCTCGGTCCACGCGGACCACGCCGGCCGCCGGCCGGGCGTAGCGCAGCCACAGCTTGAACGAGGAGTAGCGCGCCGCCCCCGCGCGAAAGCGCGTGCCCTCGGCGGCCCCGGCCAGCGCGCCCGACAGCGCCTCGGGTCGCAGCCCCGTGGTGATCACCGTCTCGATGCCGCCCGCCGAGGCGATCTCGGCGGCCACGACCTTCGAGCGCATCCCGCCGGTGCCCATCGGCCCGGTGTTGTGGCCGATGTCCAGCGCGTCCAGCTGGGCCAGGTCGCGCACCTCGCGCACGATCTCGGCCTGCGCGTTGAAGCGGGGATCGGCGGTGTAGACCCCCTCGGTGTCGGTCAGCACGACCATCAGGTCGGCGCCGACCAGGATCGCCACCTGCGCGGCCAGGAAGTCGTTGTCGGAGAACGAGATCTCCTCGGTGGCCGTCGTGTCGTTCTCGTTGACCACCGGCACGACGCCCCAGGCCAGCAGCGTCTGCAGCGTCTGGCGCGCGTTCAGGTACCGCCCGCGGGCCGACAGGTCGTAGGAGGTCAGGAGCACCTGCGCGGCGGCCACGCCGCGCGCCTCGAGCACGTCGTGCCACAGCCGGAACAGCGCGCCCTGCCCGACGGCGCTGGCCGCCTGTAGCTCCTCGATCGTCGTGGGCCGCGTCGGGCGGTCCAGCACGATCAGCCCCCGGGCGATCGCGCCCGAGGAGACGATCACCACCTCGTCGCCGGCGGCGCGCCGGACGGCGACCTCGTCGCACACGGCGGTCAGGACCTCGTCGCGCGAGGCCATGGCGGAGCCGAGCTTGATCACGAACCGGGCCATGGGCGAGATCCGAGACTAGGCCGCGGCAGGTGCGGCCGGGGCGGCGGACGCGCCGCGGCGCAGCGACAGCCCGGCCAGCGGATACACGAGCGTCGAGAGGATGCCCGCGCCCACGAGCGAGGCGGCGGTGGCGCCGTCCATCTTGCCCACCTCGACCGCGATGCCGGTGATGGCCACGACGAGCGGCAGCTGGGCCGAGCAGAACAGCGCCAGCGCCTTGCGCGCGGGCCCGTCCAGGACGCCGCGGTACAGCACCAGCGCCGGTCCGCCGCGGACGATGAAGAACAGCACCAGGAACAGCGGCAGCTCGATCAGCGCCTTCGCGCTGCCCAGGAGCGCGTCGAGGTCGAACTTCATCCCCGACACGACGAAGAAGAACGGGATCAGGAAGCCGAACGCGACCGCGGTCAGCTTGGACTCGAGCGCCTCGACCTCGCGCCGGCCGACGGCCTGTCGGAAGATCAGCCCGGCCATGAAGCCGCCCAGGAGCAGGTCCAGCCCCAGCGAGGCGGCCAGCGCGACGAGCGCGATGACCATCAGCACCACGAGCCGTACGGCCAGCTGGCTGGAGGAGTTCAGCGTGCGCTCCAGCACCTCCCAGCGGCGGCCCGCCGAGCGCACGGCGAAGACGCCCGCGATCAGGGCCAGTGCGGCGAAGGCCAGCAGGATCGCCAGCTGCTTGCCCGGCTCGTCGGTCGACAGGAACACGGTCATCAGCACGATCGGGCCGAACTCGCCCAGCGCGCCGGCGGCCAGCAGTTGGGTGCCGAACGGCGTGCGCAGGTCGCCGCTGTCGCGCAGGATCGGGATCAGCGTCCCGATGGCCGTCGTCGACATCGCGCAGGCGACGTAGACAGGCGCGTCGATCAGGTCGCCGACCCACAGGATCAGCGCGAACGCATGCGCGATCAGCAGCGAGGCGAGCCAGCCCAGGCCGGCGAGCTTCAGCGGCACGCCCTTGATGCGCTCGAAGTCGATCTCGTAGCCGGCGAAGAAGAACAACATCCCCAGGCCGAGGTTGGAGAAGAACAGCGTGAAGCCGTCGACCTGCGCCCACCCGAGCACCTGCGGGCCGATCAGGATGCCGAGCACGAGCTCGACCACGACCACCGGCAACACGAACCAGCGCCCGGCGACGACCGAGACCACCGCCGCGCTGGCGGCGACCAGCACGATGACCAGGAACGCGGTGGTGTCGACCTTGCTCACGGCCGGGCAGTCTCTCAGTCTTCGGGGTCGAGCTCGAAGATCACGTCGCCGATCTCGACCTCGTCGCCGGGCTCGAACCCGGCGTCGTGCAGCGCGCGGATCACGCCGATCCGCGTCAGGCGGTGCTCGAGGTAGGCCATCGCCTCCTCGTTCTCGGGGTCGTAGCGGGCCAGCATCCGCTCGATCCCCTCGCCGACGACCCGGAAGGCCCCCGGGCCGGTCCGCTCGACCCGGAAGCCGCGCTTGGACGCCGGGCGGAAGGTGCGGTGCTCGGCCAGCGCCTCCTCGTCGGCGATCGCCGACAGCGCCTCGGGCGCGGCCTCGTCGACCGGGATGCGCTCGAACAGCGTCCCGACCAGCTCGTCCAGCCCGCGGCCGGTGGCACTGGAGGTGACGATGATCGGCACGTCCTCGGGCAGCTGCTCGCGCCACAGCTCGACCGCGGCCTGCGCGTCGCCCTCGGTGACGAGATCGGCCTTGGACAGCGCGAGGATGCGCGGCAGGGCGGCCAGGCGCGCGTCGTAGGCGGCCAGCTCGGCCTCGATCAGCGCGTGGTTCTCGAACGGGTCGCTGCCGTCCAGCGGCGCGAGGTCCAGCACGTGGATGAGCAGGCGGGTGCGCTCGACGTGGGCCAGGAACTCGTGGCCCAGGCCCGCGCCCTCGCTGGCCCCTTCGATCAGGCCCGGGATGTCGGCCAGGATCAGCTGGCGCCCGTCGAGCTCGATCGTCCCCAGGTGCGGCTCCAGCGTGGTGAACGGGTAGTCGGCGACCTTCGGGTCGGCGCGCGTGAGCCGCTTCAGCAGCGACGACTTGCCGGCGTTGGGGAGCCCGACGAGCCCGACGTCGGCCAGCAGCTTGAGCTGCAGCTCCAGCCAGCCCTCCTCCCCGGCCAGCCCGCGCTCGGCGAACTGCGGCGCCTGGCGCACCGCGGTGGCGAAGCGCTTGTTGCCGCGCCCGTAGGCGCCGCCGCGGGCCACGATCACGCGCTGCCCCGGGCGCACGAGGTCGTGCACGACCGCGTCCTCGGACGTCACGACCGTCCCGGGCGGTACCGCGATCTCCAACGTGGCGCCTTCGGCCCCGATGCGATTGGCGCCCTTGCCGTGCGTGCCCGGCGGCGCCTTGTAGTGCGCCCGGCGCTTGAACGTCTGCAGGTCGCGCAGCGAGTCGTCGACGCGCAGCACGACGTCGCCGCCGCGGCCGCCGTCGCCGCCGTCGGGTCCGCCGTGGGGCACGTGGGCCTCGCGGCGGAACGACCGCGAGCCGTCGCCGCCACGGCCGCCCTGCACGAAGATGCGCGCCTTGTCGTAGAGCATGGGATCCGCTGACGGATCCTAGGGTCGCGGTGTGCGGCCACCGTCGGCGTAGCCTGCGGCCCATGCCCGAGCAGCCCGTCTTCCTCATCACCGGCGCCTCGACCGGAATCGGCGCCGCCACCGCGCGACACGCGATCGAGGCCGGTCACCGCGTCGTGCTGGCCGCCCGCAGCGCGGACAAGCTCGACGCGCTCGCCGCCGAGCTGGGCGGCGACGACGTGGCGCTCGCCGTGCCCACCGACGTGACGGACTTCGCCGCGCAGGAGGCGCTGGTCGCCGCCGCGCTGGAGCGCTTCGGGCGCCTGGACGTCGTCTTCGCCAACGCCGGGTTCGGGGCCACGCGGGGCTTCCTGGAGGAGTCTCCGGAGCACTGGCGCGACATGGTCCTGACCAACGTCCTCGGCGCCGCCTACACGATCCGCGCGACGCTGCCGGCCCTGCGCGAGAGCCACGGGCACATGATCATCACCAGCTCGGTGGCCGGCCGACGCTCGCTTCCGGGCAGCCTGTACAGCGCGACGAAGCACGCGGTCACGGCGATGGCCGAGTCGCTGCGCCTGGAGGTCGACGGGGAGCTGCGCGTGACCGCGATCGAGCCGGGCATGGTCGACACGCCGTTCTTCGACAGCAAGCCGACGATCCGCGCGCTGGACCCCGACGACATCGCGCGCGCCGTGCTGTGGGTCGTGGCCCAGCCCGCGCACGTCGACGTCAACGAGATCCTGATCCGCCCGACGGCTCAGGCGGGCTAGCTCTCGCTCCCGTCGTCGATGAACAGCGTCACGCGGCCCAGGTGGCCGCTGATGCCGCGGTCCGCGCGCTGGGCCAGCCCGCCCAGGTCGGCGCTGGTGGCCGTCAGCCGCACCGCGCGGTAGACGAGCTTGCGCCCGTCCTTGGTCAGGCGCGGCGCCGACAGCTCCAGCAGCGCGACGTCGCGGCTGGCCGGTGCGCCCTCGATCTGCAGGGCGGCGTTGGGCGGGTCGCCGCCGAACGAGGCCCGCCAGTCGTCGACGAACGTGCGCACCGTCTGCGCGTTGCCGGTGCGCGACGATCCGCCCGCGAAGGCGATCACGTGGGCGTCCGGGCGCTTGAGCACCAGGCGCCAGCCGTCGGCGGTGCGCACCAGCGAGCCGTCCTGGGCCTGCTGCACGAACAGCGTGCCGCCCGTCGCCGGCGCAGCCGAGGCCGTCGCCGCCGTCGCGGCCAGCGACAGGAGCACGAGCAGGGATCCGGCCAGGCGCTGCATCGGCCGTCACGATAGTCCGGCGCTTGTGCGCACTGCGGGCGGGGCATAGGTCGCCCATGCGCTTTCGCCCCGGGGCCCGGCTCGACGCCGGTCAGGTTCAAGATCGTCGTGGTGCTCGCGGCGGCGGGCGCGGCCTGGCCGTGGGCGGTGGGGCGGCGGGCCTGGTGGCGATCCTCGTGCTCGCGCTGCTGGGCTTCGACGTGACCGGCGGCGGCAGCACGAGCACGCCGCAGCAGGACATCGGCAGCGGCCAGGACCTGGCCGCCAAGTGCCGCACCGGCGCCGACGCCAACCAGAACGCCGACTGCCGGATCGTCGGCGTCGTCAACTCGGTGCAGGCCTACTGGGGCGATCAGGTGGAGGGGTACCAAGAGGCGCCGACGCAGTTCTTCACGGGCGGCACGCAGACCGGCTGCGGCAACGCGACCAGCGCCGTCGGCCCGTTCTACTGCCCGCCCGACCAGACGGTGTACATCGACCTGTCCTTCTACGACGAGCTGCGCAGCCGCTTCGGCGCGCGGGGCGGGCCGTTCGCCGAGGCCTACGTGATCGCCCACGAGTACGGGCACCACGTGCAGCATCTGCTGGGCACCGACGAACGGGTCGGCGGCGACCGCGAGGGGCCGACGTCGGGCTCCGTGCGCCTGGAGCTGCAGGCCGACTGCTACGCCGGCGTGTGGGCGGCCCACGCCGTCGACACGGGCTTCATCGAGGACCTGACCAAGGCCGACATCACCGACGGCCTGGACGCCGCCGCCGCCGTGGGCGACGACCGCATCCAGCAGGCGGCCACCGGCCGGGTCGACCGCGAGTCGTGGACGCATGGCTCGGCCACGCAGCGCCAGCGCTGGTTCAACATCGGCTACCGCAGCGGCGATCCGGGGCGCTGCGACACGTTCGCCGCCCGGTCTCTCGGCTGACCAAGCGCACAAGAAATCCCCCGCAACGCACCGATGTTCGGTACGTTGGCGCGCGACGCTGTCCCGACACGGAGGTCGTGATTCCCATGGCAAGCCGCCTGCGCTGGATGCTGGCCGCGATGATCGTCGTTCTCGCTGTTCCCGCGGTCGCCTCGGCGGCGACGCGCTCGGTGGCGACGACCGGCACGGACAGCGGCACCTGCATCGGGTCGCCGTGCGCGACGATCCAGTACGCGGTGGGCCAGGCGGCCGACGGTGACGACATCAGCATCGGCGCGGGCACGTTCACCGGCGGCATCGCCTTCAACGTCCCCAACCTGACGGTCACCGGCGCGGGTCAGAGCGACACGACGATCTCCGGCCTGGGCTCCAGCGGCCTGCCGGGCGTCGTCAACGTCGGCGGCAACGGTGACGGGCTGAGGCTCCAGCAGCTGACCGTCACCGGCGGCGGCAACGGCGTCTACACCGATCAGATCGCCGACAACGTCGACCTCTACGACATCGACATCGTCGACAACGCGCTCGACGGCGTCTTCATCGACTCGCCCGCGGTCGTCGACAACTGGGCGATCGACACGGCCAACGTCACGGGCAACGACCACGGCGTGCGGGTCGCCGGCCAGGCCGAGTCGCTGTGCATCTGCAACAGCCACATGGACAACAACACGATCGGGCTGGCCTCGGAGACCATCGCCGGCGATCCGTCGGTGCTGAACGGCCTGTTCGTGTCGGGCTCCACGTTCAACGACGACAGCAACGCCGGCATGTCCTTCGACGCGCTGGACAACGCGCAGTTCTTCGACACCACGGTGGACGGCAGCGGGACGAGCGGCACCGACCCCGCGGGCGTTCGCGTCGACGTCGCCTCGGGCGACCGCCAGTCGATCACGTTCACCGGGGGCACGGTCAGCGGATCGACGGGCGCGGGCTTCCTGCTGCGGGCCGACGGGTCGACCAGCCTGACCGACACGCACGTCGAGCAGATGAACATCGTCGACAACGCCGTCGGCGCGGATGTGGACGGCCAGGTCGACGTCTCCTTCAACCACGACCGCATCGCGGGCAACGGCGTCGGGATCGACGCCAGCGGCGACACCTCCGGCACCGTCGACGCCACCAACACGTGGTGGGGCTGCAACACCGGGCCCGACACGGCCGGATGCGACACCACGAGCGGCGCGGTCACGGCGGATCCCTGGATCACGCTGCGCGTGGCCGCTGACCCGACGTCGCTGCCGCCCGACGGGACCTCGACGTCCACCATCACCGGCGCGCTGGACCGCAACTCCAACGGCGAGGCGTCCTATGCCGCCGATGCCACCCCGGTGCAGTTCACGACGACGTGGGGCACGATCGATCCCGCCCAGGCCGACACCGACCCCGTCACGAGCGCCGCGACGACCACGCTCACCGCCGCGAACACGCCGGGCCGGGCGTACGTGACCGCGACCGTCGACAACCAGACGCGCGCCATCTACGTCGTGGGCGGTCCGATCGCCAGCGTCGATCCGGCCAGCTACGACTTCGGCTCGGTCGAAGTCGGCTCAAGCCCCGGGTCCGTTCCCTTCACCGTCACCAACACCGGCACCGCCGACCTGCACGTCTCCCAGGTCACGTTCTCGCCGTCGGGCTCGACGGGCTACACGGTGAGCGGCGACACGTGCACGGGCGCCAGCGTGGCGCCCGGCGAGACCTGTGAGGTCGACGTGACGTTCGCCCCCACGACCGTCGGCGTCGCCAACGCGGAGCTGCGCCTCATCAGCGACGCGCCGCTCTCGCGCACGCCGCTGACGGGCACCGGCATCGGCATCGGCCTCATCTCCGAGCCGAGTCAGTGGGACTTCGGCAACGTCGCGGTCGGGACCGCGACGGCGAAGACGTTCACGATCGCCAACGGTGGCGGCGGATCATTCGTGATCTCCAGCGTCCAGCGATCGGGAGCCTCGCAGTTCCGCGTCACCTCCGACGACTGCACCGGCCGCACGCTGACGCCGAGCACCTCCTGCGAGGTCGAGGTGACCTTCTCGCCCACCGCGGCCGCCGCGTCCGCTGGCCAGCTGCGCGTCAACAACAGCGGCCCGCAGCTGCGCGTCCCACTGAACGGCACGGGCCGCACGCCGATGGCGACGATCTCCCCCACCTCGTGGGACTTCGGCACCGCCCCCGTCGGCTATCCCGGCAGCGGGCAGACGTTCCAGGTCACCAACACCGGCCTGGTCGGCGTGGCGATCTCCACCACCCAGGTGACCCCGGCCAGCGCGACGCAGTTCGCGATCATCTCCGACACCTGCGCGACCCGGACGCTGGCCCCGGGCGAGGTGTGCGAGATCCAGGTGCAATTCACGCCGACCGCGGCCGGCACGGCCACCGGTCAGCTGCGCGTCAACAGCAACGCCGCCCAGCTGCGTGCCACCCTGACCGGCAACGGCGCTACGCCGATCGCCACCGCCTCGCCGACCGCGGTGGACTTCGGGCCGGTCGCGGTCGGCGACACCGGCGGGCCGCAGTCGATCACGATCACCAACGCCAGCGCGGGCATGCTGTCGATCAACGACGTCTCGCTGCCGTCCGGGGTCACGCAGTACCACGTCAGCGGCGAAAACTGCTCCGGGCAGACGCTCATGCCCTACCAGGCATGCGACGTCGAGGTGACCTTCACGCCCAGCGCCGTCGGCGCCAGCTCCACGACGCTGCGCGTCAACAGCAACGCGCCGCAGGTGCGGGTGAAGCTCAGCGGGACCGGGGCCACCCCCCACGTGTCAGCCGAGCCGACGGCCTGGGACTTCGGCTCGGTCCGGGTCGGCGAGTACCCGACGCCCAAGACGTTCACCCTGACGAACGACGGGGTGACGCCGATCAGGCTCGGCGCGGTCGGCCTCGGCGGGGCCAACTACACCGAGTTCCTCCTCTCCAACGACATGTGCGAGGGGCAGACGCTCAACCCCGGGGCCACCTGCACCGTGGACGTGAGGTTCAGGCCCACCCGGACCGGGTTCCTCCGCGGGAGGCTCGAGGTCCCGAGCAACGGCGCCACGCTCATCGTCAAGCTGAGCGGGACGGGCTTCTCGGGGACCTAGCGGGAGGCGAGCGCCTGGGCGACCAGGGCCTCGGCGACCACGGCGCCGCCGGCGATGACGGCGGTGCCGATCACCCCGTTGCGGGGCAGGGCGCCGCGGGCGGCCAGCGTCGAGGCCAGGTCGACGGCGTCGCAGGCGGCCAGGGTGCGCTGCCAGCGCGGGCCGACCTGCGGGTGCGCGGCGGTGTGCAGGGCGATCAGGCCCATGACCAGGTCGCGCACGCCGAGCGCGCGCGTCAGCACCTGAGCGCTGTCGCGGTCGGCGTCCTCGCCGATCCAGGAGCGGCCGGCGACCTTGGGCGCGACCAGCAGCGCGGCACCGATGGCCACGCGTCCCAGGGCCAGACCCTGGGCGACCTTCACGGCGTTCACGACGACCCGTTCTCCTTCAGGTTGCGGTCATGACGGCGGATCTCCTGGCGGACGAGATCGAGCTCGTGGCGCTCGGAGCGCTCACGGTCGTACTCGGTCTCGGACGCGCGTTCGAGCCGGCGGCGCTCGTGCTCCGCCGACTCGATCGAGCGTTCATCAGGCCGGCCCGGTCGCGGGTCGTCGGCCATGCAGACTGCTAGGCGGCGTCGTCGGCGGCAGGCGCGACGGAGACGACGCGGCCCTTGCGGCCCACGCCGAACTCGACCTTGCCCGCGCTGCGCGCGTACAGGGTGTCGTCCTTGCCCATGCCGACGCCCTCGCCGGCCTTGAAGCGGGAGCCGCGCTGACGCACGATGATCTCGCCGCCGGTGACGGTCTCGCCGGCGAACACCTTCACGCCGAGGCGCTGGGCGTTGGAGTCACGGCCGTTGCGGGAGGAGCCGAGGCCCTTCTTATGCGCCATTCTTGATCTCCGTGATCTCGATGCGGGTCAGCTTCTGCCGGTGACCGTTGGTGCGCTTGTAGCCCCGCTTGGGCTTGAACTTGAACACCCGGATCTTGTCGCCCTTCTCGTGCGACAGGATCTTCGCGGAGACCTTGATCTTCTTCAGACCATCGGCCCCGAAGACGGCATCGGAATCGGCGAACAGGATCGGCTCCAGCTCGATGCTGGCCCCTTCGTCGGCAGCGAGCTTCTCGACGAGCAGGGTCTGACCCTGTTCGACGCGATACTGCTTGCCTCCGGTTTTGACGACTGCGTACATAAGCTTGATCTACTCGCTGGCGCTCTCGGCCTTGGCACGGGAACGGCGCCGTCCGCCTCTGCGGCCACGGCGCCGGTTCTTCGAGTCTAGCGCCTCCGCTTCTTCGTCCGCATCGGCGTCGATGACGACCGCCGTCGCGGCAGTGCGCCCGACCTCTTCGATGCGCACGAGGCGCTTGTCCCCAAGGTAGCGGTAGCCGCCGGTGACCGAGATCAGGTAGCTGTCGATCTTGGCCACCGCGTCGTCGACGTTGTACATGTGCGGCTCGACGATGTGGACGTAGACCTCCTCGCCGGCGGCGAAGGGCACGGCCTGCTCGGAGATCTCCTCCTGGGTGCCGCGCGCGGTGATCGCCACGTGGTCCAGCGGGAGGCCCTCGGAGCCCTCGAAGTAGAAGACCTTGCCGGTCTCCGCCTCCAGGGCGCGCAGCGCGCCGCCACCGCCGCCGGTGAACTGCGCGGTCACGCGCGGGTTCAGGCGGACGAGGTAGCACGGCTCCTCGCCGACCTCGTCACGCAGGCGACGCTCGACCTCGATGGCGATCGTCTCCTCCGACTTGATGACGCCCTCGCCGTCGCAGGTCGGGCAGGCGCGGGTCATGATCTCGCGCACGCCCTCGGTGACGTTCTGGCGGGTCATCTCGACCAGGCCGAGCTTGGAGATCTCGGCGGTGAACGTCTTCGTGCGGTCCTCGTCCAGCGCGGCCCGCAGCGTCTTCATGACCTCGCGCGAGTTGCGCGCGCGGGCCATGTCGATGAAGTCGATGACGATGATGCCGCCGATGTCGCGCAGCCGCAGCTGGTTGACGACCTCGGTGGCCGCCTCGATGTTCGTCTTGGTGATCGTGTCCTCGAGGCGGGCCTGCTTGCCGCGGCCCACGAACGAGCCGGAGTTGACGTCGATGACGGTCAGCGCCTCGGCGTAGTCGATCATCAGGTAGCCGCCGGAGGGCAGGTCCACCCGGCGCGACATCGTGCCGGCCAGGACCTCGTTGACGCCGTGCTTGTCGAACAGCGGCTCCTCGCCCTCGTACAGCTCCAGGCGATCGACCAGCTCGGGGCCGGTGCGCTCGAAGAACGACACCAGACGGTGATGCTGCTTGGGGTCGTCGACGATCGCCTTCTCGAAGTCCTCGGAGAAGATGTCGCGCACGACGCGCACAGACAGGTCGGCCTCCTGGAAGACCAGCGAGGGGGCGGTGCCCTCCTCGGCGCGCTTGTGCAGCACCTGGTTGAGCTTGAACAGGTACTCGAGCTCGCGCTCGAAGTCCTCGCGCTTGGCGCCCGACGCGGCGGTGCGGATGATCGCCCCGCCGTCGCGCAGGTCCAGGCCCTTGGTCTCGCGACGCAGGCGCTCGCGCTCCTTGTCGTCGAGGCGGCGGGAGACGCCGATGCCCTCGCCGGTGGGCGCGTAGACCATGTAGCGGCCGGCGATCGTCAGCTCCATCGACAGGCGCGCGCCCTTGGTCTTCAGCGGGTCCTTGACGACCTGGACGACGATCTCCTGCCCGGGCTTGAGCAGGTCGCTGATCTTCGAGCCACCCTCGCCGCTGCCGCGCCCGCGGCGCGGCGTCTCGACGCCCGGCAGCACGATCTCGTCGACGTGCAGGAAGCCGTTCTTCTCCAGGCCGATGTCCACGAAGGCCGCTTCCAGGCCGGGCAGGACGTTGTCGACCTTGCCCTTGTAGATGTTGCCGACGATGGAGCGGTTGCCCCGGCGCTCGAGATACAGCTCGGCGACCCGGTAGGTCCGCTTGCCCTTGCCCTTCTCCAGCAGTGCGACACGCGTCTCTCCGCGGTCCACGCTGACCAGCACTTGCTTCTTCACAGGATGGTCCTTGACTTGAAGGCGCTCGCCATGCGGCCCTGCACGTAGATCGACTGCAGGAGGCCGAGCGCCAGGAGTGTGGTGATCACCGAGGAGCCGCCGTAGCTCAGCAACGGAAGCGTGATGCCGGTGATGGGCATGATCCCGAGGTTCATGCCGACGTTGACGAAAACTTGGAACATGAGCATCGCCACGACACCGCCGGCGACCAACGCGCCGTACAGGTTCTTCGCGATCGTGAGGATGCGCAGCGATCTCCATATGAGGAGCGCGTAGAGCGACAGCACCAGCGCGCACCCGACGAAGCCGTACCGCTCCCCGACCACGGCGAAGATGAAGTCCGTGTGATGCTCGGGGAGGAAGTTGAGCTTGGTCTGGGTCGCCTGGTCGCCTCGGCCGGTCTTCTGCCCCGCGCCGATGGCGATCTTGGACTGCTCTTGCTGATAGCCCTCGTCGCCCGCGACATCGCTGGGCGACAGGAACGACGTGAGGCGCGCCACCTGATAGGGCTTGAGCACCTCCACGCCGACCGCGGGTGCGGCCACGAGGGCGACCGTGATCGCCACCGCCATGAGGGCGAAGAGCCCGGCGAAGTGGCGCCACGGGGTGCCCGCCACGAACAGCATGGCGAGCGCGACGACGATGTAGACGAGCGCCGAGCCGAGGTCCGGCTGGGCCATCACGAAGAAGGCCGGGATCAGCGCGAGCAGCATCACGCGCGCCGTGGTGTCGCGTTCGCCGATGCGTCTGGCCCGGCCCACGATGAAGCCGGCCAGCGCGAGCGTCAGCAGCACCTTGCCGAACTCGGACGACTGGAAGTTGAAGCCACCCGGCAACCGGATGGCCAGCTGGGCGCCGCGCACGTCGGAGCCCAGCGCGACGTTGGCCAGGATCAGGACGATCACCAGCCCGTACAGGCCCCAGGTCAGCTCGCGGAAGCGCGAGATGTCGATCTGGGCGATGACCAGCATCGCCACGACGCCGATCGCGGCGAAGATCGCCTGGCGGGTGAAGTAGTAGTCGGGCGACCCGGGGATGTCCTCGGTGGTGGCGCCCTTGATCGTGACCACCGAGCAGATCAGCAGGCCGACGGTGGCCAGCAGCAGCAGCGGGTCGAACGGCAGGCGCAGGGACAGCAGGCTGCTGCCCGGCGTGCTGGCCGGGGCGCTCTGCGGGCGCTCGCGCATGGGGCCGGTCGCGGTGCTCACGACGAAGCGTCCCGCAGGGTCGAAGCGTTGGTGTGTGAGTACCCGCGGGGCATCATTGGGTGTGCGACTCCCCGCGGATGAACTGGCCGGGGTGCCCGTAGAACCACTGCGACAGGAGCTGGCGCGCGGCCGGCGCGGCCGACGTGGCGCCCCAGCCGCCGCCCTCGATCGTGACGGCCACGACGATCGGCTTCTCCTCGTCGGGCACGAACGTCACGTACCAGGACTGGTCCGGGCGCCCGGCGCCGCGCTCGGCGGTGCCGGTCTTGCCGTAGATCGGGTAGCGATCCTGGTCCCAGCCGGCGAACACGTCGGCCGAGGTGCCGCCCGCCTCGGAGGCGGCGGCGTGCAGGCCGCTCATGATCGCGTCGCGGGCGCTGGTGGACATGTCGATCGAGCGCGCGCTGGGCGGGTCGATCTCCTGGACCAGGCGGCCCTGGGAGTCCTCGACGTCCAGGCCGAGGTGCGGGCGCACGACCTTGCCGCCGTTCTCGATCGCCGCGTAGGCGATGGCCATCTGCAACGGCGAGGCCTGCAGGTCGCCCTGGCCGACGGACAGGTTGACGTTGTCACCGGTCGACCACGGGCGCCCGTCGGAGATCCCGCAGAAGTCGACCTTGCGCTCCTTCTCGCACTGCTTCTCGAGCTTGCCCCGCTCCTCGCGCCAGGCGCGGTCGGGCACGGTGCCGGGTTGCGCGCCGGGCAGGTCGATGTCGGGCGTGCGGCCCAGGCCGAGGCGCTCGGCCATCTTCTGCAGCGGCTGGCCGGCGAGCGCGTTGAGGTCGCGGCCCAAGGTGTAGAAGAAGACGTCGGAGGAGACCTTCAGCGCCTGCTGCAGGTTGACGGCGCCGGCGCCCCGGTCGCCCGGCGAGCAGAAGTCGGTGAAGCCGATCTTCAGGCAGCCGGTGTCGTTGATCACCGTGTCGGTGGTGATGATGCCCTTCTCCAGCGCGGCCAGCGCGGTGATCGGCTTGAACACCGAGCCGGTCGGATACAGGCCCGCGGTGGCGCGATCGAACAGCGGCGCGCCGTTGGCCTCGGAGTTCAGCGCCTTGTACTTCTCCTCGCTGATCGGCTTGGCGAACACCGACGGGTCGAAGCTCGGGTACGAGCCCATGGCCAGGACCTCGCCGTTGCTCGGGTCCATGGCCACGAACGCACCGGGCTGACCGCCGCCGGCGGTGGCCACAGCCTGCTCGCCGACCTTCTCCAGGTCGAGGTCGATCGACAGCTTGAGGTTCTGCCCGGCCACCGGCTGGCGGCGGCGCAGCTCACCCTTGTAGCCGCCCATCGAGTCGATCTGCAGCAGCTGGGCGCCGTCGCGGCCGCGCAGGTAGCGGTCGTACTGCCACTCGATGCCGCTCTGGCCCACCACCGTGCCCTGCTTGACGCCCTTGTTGCGCTTCTGCTTGAGCTGGTCGGGGTTGATCTGCCCGACCGTGCCCAGCAGGTGGGCGGCCAGCTCGGTGTGCGGGTACTGGCGCAGGTACTGGTCGGTGACCGCCACCGCCGGGAAGTCGCGCTTGCGCTCCTGCAGGTAGTTGAGCACCGAGCGCGGCGCGTCGACGTCGAGCGTGACGTTGGCGTAGGGCAGCAGCCGGCGCTGGCGGTTGACCTCGCGGGAGATCTCCACCGGGTCCATGCGCAGCACCTGGCCCAGCCGCGTGTACAGCAGCTTCAGCTCGTCGTGCCGCTTGGGCAGCTTGCCCGGCTCGACCTGGACGACGGTGGCCTGGCGGTTGCTGACCAGGACCGCGCCGTTGCGGTCGGTGATGTCGCCGCGCGGGGCCTGGATGCGGACCGAGCGCACGCGGTTGTCGTTGGCCTGGGAGACGTACTCGTCGCCGCTGAGCACCTGCAGGAACCACAGGCGGAAGAAGACGATCGCGAACAGCGCCAGGGCGATCCCGCCGAGCATCGCGACGCGCAGCGCCAGCTGCGGCGTGATCGGCGTGCGCCCCTCGGGCAGGTTGGGTCCGCTGTTCATCATCATGCGCGCGACAGCGGGGACAGGCCGCCGGTCGTGTAGGCACGACGGCGGCGGCGGGCGGGGTCGTCGGGCAGCGCACCGACCAGGATGCGTCGCACGACCGCGAAGACGGGCGCGGCGAGGATCGTGTTGATGATGATCGTCGTGAGGATGTCGCGCAGCAGCAGCCAGCTGACGGGCGCGTCGACGCCCAGCAGGAACTGGACGATCGAGTAGCCGATCGTGGCGATCGCGGTGGCCGCCGCGCCGGTGGCGATCGGCACCAGCGCGCCCTGCGGGTCGCGCAGCTCGCGCAGGCGGCCCGCGCCGTAGCCGATCAGCGTGTAGATGAGCGAGTTCACGCCGAGCGTCTGCACGAGCGCCAGGTCGATGAACAGGCCCATGCCGAAGCCGGCGGCGGCGCCGGGGACGGACCCCACGAGCAGGCCGATCGAGGCCACGACGAGCGGCGTCAGGTCGGCGCTGACGCCGAAGATCGAGATCTGGGAGACCGCGACGATCTCCAGCAGCACGGCGATCAGCGCCAGCAGCACGATGCGCAGGACGAGCTTGGGCTGGGAGCCGAGCGTCATCCGGTCGCGGTCCCGTCGCCCTGGGGCTGGGTCAGCACCTGCACGATGTCCAGGCGGCGCAGCTGCGCGTACGGCTTGACGTGGACGCGCTGGTAGACGTCCAGCTCCTCGTCGTCGACCTTCGTCACCGTGCCCACCGGGATGCCCGGCGGGAACAGCGACTCGTAGCGCGCGGACTTCGAGCCCGCGGTGACGACGGTCTGGCCCTTCTCGATGCGGTCGCCGCGGCGGATGTACTGCATCAGCAGGTCGTCGGGCTTGCCCACGGCCGGCTGCACGACGCCCGCGACGCCGCTCTCGTTGACGACGGTGGAGACGCCGCTGGTGTGATCGGTGATCAGCGTCACGATGGCAGCGTTGCCGGTCGCCGAGGTGATCGTGCCGACCAGGCCGTCGCCGTTGATGACCGGCTGGTCGACGCGGACGCCGTCGCCGGTGCCCTTGTTGATCGACACCGTCGAGTACCACAGCGTCGGCGAGCGGGTGATCACGCGCGCGGTGACCGGCGCCATCTGATCGGTCCCGATCTCCTCGTCCAGGCCGACCAGCTTGCGCAGCTGCACGGCTTCGCGCGCGGCGGCCTCGTTGGAGATCGCCTCCTTGCGCGTGGCCTCGAGCTCCTTGCGCAGCTCGTCGCGCTCCTTCTTGGCGTCGAAGGTGTCGCCGAACCAGCCGAACAGGTCGCGAACGGGCTTCAGCGCGCGGCTGGCCCCGTCCTGGATCGGTGAAACGACCTGGAGGAACCCACGCTGCACGCTGTGCAACGGACTGCCTGGCGACTCACCGAAGTACGCGGTGAGGAGTATCAGGGAGCAGACGACAAGCAGTACGAGGACTGCTCGTCGCCGGCGCACCGACTTGTCGTACACAGCGAAGGCTTCTCCACTTCGTCGCAACCACGCGCCATCGGCAGCAACTCACTCAGTTGCGCCGGCGGCGGTTGCGGGAATTCTTGTTGGCGCGATGGATGACTTCGAACTCCTCCAGCGACCGGCCGGAGCCCACCGCGACACACGTCAGCGGCGACTCGGCCAGATGGCATGGCATCTGGGTCTCCTCGCGAAGGCGATCGTCCAGCCCCTGCAGCAGGGACCCGCCCCCGGCGAGCATGATGCCGCGATCCATGATGTCGGATGCGAGCTCGGGAGGCGTTCGGTCCAGCGTTTCCTTCACGGCTTCGAGGATCTGCGAGATCGGCTCCTCGAGGGCCTGGCGAATCTCCTCGCTGGTCAGCACCACGGTCTTGGGCAGGCCCGAGACCATGTCGCGGCCGCGAATCTCCGCCTGAACCTCCTCGGCCATCGGGAAGGCGGAGCCGATCTCCAGCTTCAGCTCCTCGGCGGTCTGCTGGCCGATCAACAGCTTGTACTCGCGCTTGGCGTAGTTGATGATCGCCTCGTCGAGCTCGTCGCCGCCCACGCGGATCGACTTGCTGACGACGATGCCGCCGAGCGAGATCACCGCGACCTCGCTGGTGCCGCCGCCGATGTCGACGACCATCGATCCCGTCGGCTCGCCGACGGGCAGGCCGGCCCCGATCGCGGCAGCCATCGGCTCCTCGATCAGGTAGGCGGTGCGGGCGCCCGCCGACAGGCAGGCCTCCTCGACCGCGCGCTTCTCGACTCCGGTCACGCCTGACGGAACACAGACGACGACCCGGGGATGCGCCCAACGGTTCTGGTGCACCTTCTGGATGAAGTGCCGCAGCATCTCCTCGGTGACCTCGAAGTCGGCGATGACGCCGTCCTTGAGGGGCCGGATCGCGGTGATCGTGCCCGGGGTGCGGCCGAGCATGCGCTTGGCCTCGATGCCGACGGCGTGCACCTCACCCGTGCGCTGGTCGATGGCGACCACGCTGGGCTCCGACAGCACGATGCCACGACCACGCACGTAGACGAGCGTGTTGGCCGTGCCGAGGTCGACCGCCATATCGCGGCCACCAAACCCGGTGAGGTAGCTGAAGAAGCCCATGGATGGAGGGTGAAGCGGACGCGGCGCAAGGGGGCGCCACGAAGGGCCGCGTCGGGGCGAAGTGTAGCGGAGGGTCCGGTCCGCTCAGACCGGAAAATCGCTGGATTGCAAGAGATCTAGCAGCGCGGCGACGGGCAGTCCGACCACGTTGAGGTAATCGCCCTCTATCCCGCGCACAAGCGCAGCACCCCGGCCCTGGATAGCGTAGCCCCCAGCGCGATCACGCCACTCGTCGGTGGCCACGTACCGGTCGATCGTGCCCTCCTGGAGCGCCCGGAACGTGACCTTGGTCACGGCGACCGTCGCCCGGTCGTCGAGGACGATCCCGGAGATCACCTCGTGGGTGCGCCCGGCCAGCGCCGTCAACGTCGCCCGGGCCTGCTCGGCGTCGGCCGGCTTGCCGTAGATCGCGCCGTCCAGCGCCACCAGCGTGTCGACGGCGAGCACGTGCTCGCCGGGTCGCACATCGGCGGCCAGGCGCTTGCGCCGCGCGTTCTCGAGGGCGACGACGTGCGGGTCGCCCTCCGACAGCTCCGGCGCGTCGCTGGGACGCACCTCGAACGACGCGCCCAGCTGCTCGAGGATCGCCCGCCGCTGCGGGGAGCGGCTGGCCAGGATCAGCGGTTGTGGCAGGGCCTCGATGCGTCGCAGCCTATCCGTGGGCCTAGGTGATACGTTCTCGCCTCAAATTAGGGCACCCTAATTATGTCCCGAGGCACACACGGAGGAACCATGCCGTCCACCCGCCCACGACGCCGGGCTCTCGGCGCGCTCGCCACCGCGATCGGGGCCGTCGCGCTGCTCGCGCCCGGCTCCGCGCTCGCCGCGACGACGCCGATCAGCCAAGGCCACCTCGACTGGGGCGTCAAGGAGTCGTTCCGCACCTACATCCAGGGCGGGATCGCCCACGGCTCGATCACCGTCCGTGACGGCGCGACGCGCAACCCGGACGGCACGTTCCGGTTCCCCGTCGCCTCGGGGAGCTACGCCACCGAAGGCGGCGAGACCGCGCTGCAGCTCGACGGCGAGGTCTACTTCACCGGTCACGACGGGCAGCTGGACCTGTACCTGACCGATCCGCGCCTGGAGATCACCCCGGCCGAGCAGACGATCTACGCGCACGTGCGCAGCCGCCAGCTGTCCGACGGGCACCTCGTCGACTACGGCGAGATCCCCGTGGCCGTGCTCGACGTCGAGGGCCTGACCCCCACGGTCACCGCGGACGCCACCGCCTGGGACGCGATCTCGTCGGCGATCACCGCGCAGGCCCAGCCCGCGTTCGGCGGCTCGTACGTCGCCGGGACGCCCATGGACCCCGTCTCCGTCGACTACACGGGCCCGGGCGGGGCGCCTGACCTGTCGGAGGACTGGGCGCCCGCCGGCCTGCCCGTCTACGCGCAGGTCGCGACGCCCTACGAGGCGCGGTTCGCCCAGACCGACGAGCTGTTCGTCGACGAGCGCAACGACGTGGTCCACGCCGTCACCCGCTCCGGGCGGCTGCTGGCGCTCGACCCCGAGACGCTCGCCGTGCGGGCGGAGACGTCGCTGGGCTGGAGCTCGGGCGACGGGGCCCAGGTGTTCGACCCGCAGACCGGCACCTTCCTGCTCGGCCGCAGCGGGAACCAGGGCACCTACGAGGTCCGCTACGCCGACGGCGCCTACACGGCGCCGGAGCTGGTCACCACGGAGTTCACGGTCGGCGGGATCACGCTGTGGGACACGCAGCGCGACGTGCTCTACCGGATGGACAAGAACGGCGCCTACGGCCCGCTCGTGCGCATCGAGATCGCCGACGACGGCTCGGTCACGCGCACGAACCTGATCGAGCCGGACACCCTTCCGTACCTGATCTACACCTACAACGCCGAGCTCGACGCCCGCGGCAACATCCTGATCGGCTCGACCTGGGGACCGGACGCGAACTACAAGCCGATGTACGTCGACGTCTCGACGCAGCCGGCCACGGTCTCGTTCCTGCCCATCCCGGCCACGGCCGGCGCGAGCTGGAGCGCCCTGGGCAAGGTCGACGGAGACACGTTCCTGCTCTCCGGCGGCGGCTCACCCGGGCCGTGGTACCTGCGCTGGGCCGACGGCGGCTGGACGGCGTCCGAGCCCGCCGGCTCGGCGTACGGCGCCTCCCCGGGCAACGGGGTCGTGCTCGACGCGCACGGGACGATCGTCCATCGCGTGTTCCGCGGTGTGGCGCTGACGTTCCCCGACGGCCGTGAGCAGTTCCTGGTCACCACGCCGTCGCTGTCGGGCAACAACACCGTCTACGCGGGCCCGGACGGCGCCTACACCTTCGGCCGCAACGAGGGCACCCCGGACGCGTACACGAAGGATCAGATCGTCCGGATCCACCGCACCGGCGTGACGCCGTCGGTGGCGACCGAGCTGGAGGACCAGACCGTCACCACCACGGCCACCGGCACGACGCCGGTGACGTTCTCGCTCGACGTCGCGGGTGCACCCGGCCCGACGGTGCAGTGGCAGTCGGCCCCGGCCGGCTCGGATCGGTTCGCCAACGTGCGGGGCGAGACGGGCGCGACGCTGACGCTCGAGGCCGGCGTGGCCGACAGCGGACGCCAGTTCCGCGCGATCCTCACGAACGCCGTCGGCACCGTGGCCACCGAGCCGGCGCAGCTGACGGTCCACGCGCCTCCGGCCATCCTGGCCGAGCCGGTCGACGTGGTCGTGGCCCCGGGCGGCGAAGCGACGTTCCGCGTCATGCCGGGCGGCAACCCCGCGCCGGTGATCCAGTGGCAGCAGCAGGTGGGCGGCGACTGGGTCGACATCGCGGCCGATGATGCCGCCTTCGCGGTCGAGGGCGGGTTCCTGGTCGTCCCGTCGGCCAGCGGTCCGCTGCGCCTGCGGGCGAAGCTGACCAGCCCGATCGGCGAGGCGTACTCGCGGGAGGCGACGCTGACGTTCCCGGCGCTCGGCGGTGGCGGCACGGGCGGCGGTGGCGGTGGCGCGGCGGCCAGCGCGGCGGCGCCGACCGACACGCCGATGCCCTCCGAGCCGGGCCCGCCCGTCGCCCCGGCGCCCAGCGCGCCCACGAACGGTCCGGCGGCCACGCCCGTCGCGGCGATCACGCCGGCCCGCGGGCCGGCGCGGCCGGGCCGCAGCGGGACGGCCACGCTGGCCCGGCTGGCCTGCCCGGCGGGGACCACTGCCTGCCGGATCAGCGCACCGCGCACGGTCACCGTGCGCATCGGCGGGCGCCGCTACACGCTGGACGTGCTCGCGCCCGAGCGGGTCTCCGCCGGGCGACAGGCGCCGCTGCGCGTGCGGCTGCCCAAGACGGCGCGGGCCGCATTGCGCGGCGCTCGGGCCACGGTCCGGGTGCCGGTCGCGGTCGTCGTCGACGGCCGCCGGGTCACCCGCACCGTGCGGGTGACGCTGGCCGGCTGAGCGACGGGTGTCCGTCCGGCCCCAGCGGCCGGGCGGACACCGGTCGGCGCCCTACAGGTTGGGGAAGAACAGCGCTGCTTCGCGCGCGGCGGACTCGTTGGAGTCCGAGCCGTGGACCATGTTCTGGCCGACCTCGATGGCGAAGTCGCCGCGGATCGAGCCGGTGGCGGCCTCGAGCGGGTTGGTCGAGCCGATCACCTGGCGCGCGGCCTTGACCGCGTCCTGGCCCTCGAGCACGAGCGCGACGAGCGGGCCGGAGGTGATGAAGTCGACGAGCTCACCGAAGAACGGGCGCTCGGAATGCTCGGCGTAGTGCTCCTTGGCGGTCGCCTCGTCGAGCTGCTTGAGCTCGAGGGCGACGAGCGTGAGGCCCTTGCGCTCGAAGCGCGAGAGGATCTCGCCGGTCAGGCCGCGCGCGAACGCGTCGGGCTTGACCAGGATGAGGGTGCGGTCGGCCACGGGTTTCTCCTGATGGGTCGCGGAATCGGACGGCGCCGGACGATAGCCGCGAGGCGCGGCCTACGGCTCGGAGTGCACGTCGAACGCCGCCGTCTCTCCGAGCGTGTCGGAGTACTCCTCTTCCTGGCGGCGGCGACGGCGACGGCGCGGGGCCGCGGGCTCGGCGGCGCCGGGGACCTCGGTCTCGCAGTACGGGCAGATCGGCCAGGCGGGATCGAGCGGGCGCTGACAGGTGACGCACGGGTCCTTCAGGCGGCGCAGGCAGCTCGGGCAGCGGATGAAGTCGGCCTTGACCGGATAGTCGCAGTGCGGGCACAGCTGGTGGTCGAGGTCCTGCAGGCGCGCCTGGGCGGCCTGGATCTCCAGCTCGCGCTCACGCACGTCGTCGAGGAACTCCGGCGGGCGGACGATCATGTAGACGATCGTCCCCACGAACGGGAACAGGCTGGCTGCCGTCGCGCAGACGACGAGCATCTTGTCCTCGATCCGGCGGCGGGCGTCGGCGAAGGTCCAGTAGATCAGGGCCAGGTAGATGACCGCGAGAAAGAGGATCAGCAGATTGACGGCCAGGTTGACGGCGTCGTTGTTGATCCCGAAGACGGCGAGCATGGGCCCAGAGGCTAGAGGATTCATCGGCGGTTTCAGCCCCAGGTGTCCTAGAGGAACATCCGGCCGAAGCCGTACCCGATCGCGAAGAAGATCAGGATGATCAGGGCCACGCCGATCGCCACGATGGCGATCGCGCCCAGCATCGAGGGGCCGCGCCCGTCGTTCACAGCCGCGAGCCGGGTCGGGTGCGGTCGGTGCGCAGCAGGTCGGCGATCAGGTAGATCGAGCCGGTGACCAGCACGACGCCGCCCTCGGCCGCCGCGGACTCGCGGGCCAGGGCCAGCGCGCGGCGCGGGTCGCCCGCGGCCAGCACCTCCGCCGCGCCCACCTGACGGGCCAGCGACTCCAGCGTCCCCGGCGACAGCGCGCGCGGGTTGGCGTTGGAGGTGACGACGACGCGTGCGGCCAGCGGCACCACGTGGCGCAGCATCTCCCCCGCGTCCTTGTCGTCGAGGATCGACAGCACGAGCGTCAGCGGGCGCTCCTGCAGCTCGTCGCGCAGCGCCTCGGCCAGCGCGACCATGCCGCCGGGGTTGTGGGCGCCGTCGAAGTAGGTCGGCGGATCGTCGGAGACCTGCTCGAAGCGGCCGGGGACGTTGGTGCCCGCGGCCGCCGCGGCGACCGCGTCCTCGTCCAGCGCGCCCAGGTAGGCCAGGGCCGCCGTCCGGGCCACCGCGAAGTTGCGCCGCTGGAACGCGCCGCGGGCGGCCAGCAGCTCGACGCCCGGGGCCACGGACGGGGCCTGGATGAGCGTGGCCTCGACCTTCTCGGCCTCGTCCAGCGCGTCGGGGTGCAGATCCGGGCCGACCACGAGGATCGAGCCGGGCCGCACCACCGCGAGCTTCTCGCGGGCGATGTCGCGCACCGTCGGCCCCAGCCAGCGCGTGTGCTCCAGGCCGACGTTCGTGAGCACGGCCACGCGCGACTCGATCACGTTGGTCGCATCCCAGCGCCCGCCCAGGCCGGCCTCGATCACGCCCGCGTCGACGCCGGCGTCGGCCATCGCCGTGTACGCCGCCGCGGTCAGCGCCTCGAACTGGGTGACGCGGTCGTCGGCCTCCAGCGTGCGGTCGACCTTGGCCGCCGCGCGCGCGGCGCGCTGGACGGCGGCGGCGAACGCCTCGCCGCTGAGGTCGTGCTCGTCGACGCGCACGCGCTCGGCGAACGAGACGAGGTGCGGCGACAGGTAGGTGCCGGTCGACAGGCCGTGGCGCTGCAGGATCGCCGCGGTCATACGCACCGTCGACGACTTGCCGTTCGTGCCGACGACGTGGATCGTCCCGAAGCGCTGCTGCGGCTCGCCCAGGGCCACGAGCAGGCGCCGCATGCGGTCCAGCCCGAAGCGCATGCCGAACAGCTCCAGGCCCAGCAGGTAGTTCTCGGCGTCGCGCTCGCTCCAGCGGCCCGGTGAGCCGGAGGTGCGGGGCGAGCGGCTCACAGCTCCTCCAGCTCCCGCTTCAGGCGCTCGAGCTTGTCGCGCTCGGCCTGGACCACGTCGGCGGGCGCCTTGTCGACGAAGCCGGCGTTGGCCAGCTTGCCCTCCGCGCGCTTGATCTCCGCCTGCAGGGTCTTGCGCTGCTGTTCGCTGCGCTTGGCGTGCGCGTCGAGGTCGACGTGGGCGTTGGGCAGGATGGCGATCGTGCCACCGGGCACGGCGATCGGCGTGACCTCGCCGGCCGCGCCGTCGGCCAGCTCCAGGCGGGCGAGCAGCAGGATGCCGTCGAGGATCCCGTCGAAGTCGCCCTGGATCGTGGCCGGCAGCTTCGGACCGGGAGGCGCGCCGACGGCCTGACGCCAGGCGCGCACGGCCTGCACGGCGTCGAACTGGCGCTTGATCGCCGCCTCGGCCTGCGGGTTGATCAGCGCCTCGTCGACCGCCGGATACGCCGCCCCGGCCAGCAGCTCCGTCTCACCGGGCAGGTGCGACCAGATCTCCTCGGTGACGAACGGGATGATCGGATGGGCCATGGCCAGGGTCTCGCGGACGACGTGCAGCAGCGTGGCCTGCACGTCGGGGTCGTCCATCCGGCGCTTGGCCAGCTCGATGTAGCGGTCGCACAGGTCCTCGAAGACGAAGTCGTACAGGCCCAGCGCCGCGCGATGGAACTCGAACGCCTCGATCGCCGCGCGCGTCTCGCGCTTGGCCCGTTGCAGGCTGGACAGGATCCAGCGGTCCTCCACCGACTGCGGGCGCGCCTGCGCCACGGCATCATCAGCCACCGACAGCAGCACGAACCGCGACGCGTTGAACAGCTTGTTGGCCAGCTTCTGGCCCTGCTCGACCTTCTCGGGGCTGTAGCGCACGTCCTGCGTGGAGGACATGGCCAGCAGCCCGAAGCGGGTGGCGTCGGCGCCGTGGGCGTCGATCACCTCGATCGGGTCGATGCCGGTCCCCAGCGACTTGGACATCCGCCGCCCGTCGGGCGCCTGGATGACCGAGTGGATGTAGACCTGCTCGAACGGCACCTCGTCGCGGAACTCCAGCCCCATCATGATCATGCGGGCCACCCACAGGAAGATGATGTCGCGCGCCGTCGAGTTGACGTTGGTCGGGTAGAAGGCGCCCAGCTCGGGGGTCTCCTCGGGCCAGCCCAGCGTGGCGAACGGCCACAGCGCCGAGGAGAACCACGTATCGAGCACGTCGGGATCGCGCTCCCAGCCCTCGCCCTCGGGCGGGGTGAGGCCGCAGTGGACCTCCTGGTCGGGCCCGTACTCGCCCCGGTACCAGACCGGGATCTGGTGGCCCCACCACAGCTGGCGCGAGATGCACCAGGGGCGGATCTCCTCCATCCACTGCAGGTAGACCCGGCCCCAGCGCTCCGGGACGAAGCGCACGCGGCCGTCCTTGACCACCTGGATCGCCGGCTCGGCCAGCGGCTCCATGCGCATGAACCACTGCAGCGAGATGAGCGGCTCCACGCGCGCGCCGGACCGGTGGCTGAACGGCACCTTGTGCAGGTAGGCCTCCTGCTGGCGCACGAGCCCTTCGGCGTCCAGCTGCGCGACGATCTTCGCGCGCGCGTCCTCGACGGTCAGCCCGGCGAACTCGGGGCCGGCGTCCGCGTTGAGGCAGCCGTCCTCCCCGATCACCGTCAGCTCCTCCAGGCCGTGCTTGCGCCCGATCTCGAAGTCGTTGGGGTCGTGGCCGGGCGTGATCTTCAGCGCGCCGGTGCCGAAGTCGGTCTTGACGTAGGAGTCGCCGATGATGGGCAGGCGGCGCCCGACGACCGGCAGGATCGCGGTGCGGCCGATCAGGTCGCGGTAGCGCTCGTCCTCGGGGTTCACCGCGACGGCGGTGTCGGCCAGCATCGTCTCCGGGCGCACGGTGGCCACGACGATCTCGCCGCCGCCCTCCAGCGGATAGGCGATCGAGTACAGGGTGTCGGTGACCTCCTGCTCCTCGACCTCGAGGTCGCTGATCGCCGAGCGCAGGCCCGGGTCCCAGTTGACCATGCGGTTGTCGCGGTAGATCAGGCCCTTGTCGAAGAGCGCGACGAACACGCGCAGGACGGCCTCCACGTAGCGCTCGTCCAGCGTGAAGCGCTCGTCCTCGTAGTCGCAGCTCGCGCCCAGGCGCTTGAACTGCTCGATGATCGTGTCGCCGTACTGCTCGCGCCATGCCCACACGCGCTCGATGAACGCCTCACGCCCGAGCTCCTGGCGCGACGTGCCCTCGCGGACCAGCAGCGCCTCGACCTGCTTCTGCGTGGCGATGCCCGCGTGGTCGGTGCCCAGGATCCACTTCGTGCGCTTGCCCTCCATGCGGGCCAGGCGGATCAGGCAGTCCTGGATCGTCCCGTTGAGCGCGTGCCCCATGTGCAGCGCGCCGGTGACGTTGGGCGGCGGGATCGCGATCGAGTAGTTCTCGTCGGGCGTGCCCTCGGGCTCGGGATGGAACAGCCCGCTCTCCAGCCAGCGCGTGGTGATGCGCGGCTCGACCTCGTCGGGTTCGAAGCGGGTGCGGGACTCCAGGTCGCTCATGTGCGCGACGGAGTGTAGGTCGCGAGACCGCCTGCTACTTGTGCAGGCGGTTGCGCATCATCGCCGGGCTCATCGCGGCGACCAGCTGCTTGACGTCGACCTTGTCGGCGACCTTGCGCAGCTCGTCGCGATCGCGCTTGGAGACCTTGCGCGGGTCGCCCTTGGAGCGGGCGACGATCTCCATCACCTTGCGGCGGTCGGCCGGCGACGTGCGATCCATCAGGTGGCCGTGGGTCAGACGGGCCAGCTCGAAGACGAGCAGCCAGGGAACCCGCTTGAGCGAGGACAGCTTGGGAGCGGCCATGCGGTCAGGCTAGGCGGACGCGGCGTCGCGCTCGCCGTCATCGTCGGCGGCGGCCTCGGTGACCAGCGTCGGCGGGTTGCCGCGCGACACGGTCTCCTTGGTCACGACGCACTTCTTGACGTCGCGGCGGGAGGGCAGCTCGAACTGCACGTCGAGCAGGATCTCCTCGAGGATCGAGCGCAGCCCGCGGGCGCCGGTCTCGCGCTCGAGCGCCTTGTCGGCGATCGCGGTCAGCGCGTCGTCGCTGAAGACGAGCTCGATGTTGTCGAAGGAGAAGAAGCGCTGGAACTGCTTGGCCAGCGCGTTGCGCGGCTCGGTGAGGATCGTGATCAGGTCGTCGCGCGAGAGCTGGTGCACGGCCGAGACGACGGGCAGGCGGCCGATGAACTCGGGGATCAGGCCGTAGTTGACCAGGTCCTCGGGCAGCGTCTGCTCGAACACCTCGCCGGTGTCCTTGTGCTCGCCCGACTCGATCGCCGCGCTGAAGCCGATGCCCTTGTTGCCCACCCGGCGCTCGATCACCTTGTCGAGGTTGGCGAACGCGCCGCCGCAGATGAACAGGATGTTCGTCGTGTCGATCGACAGGAACTCCTGGTGGGGGTGCTTGCGCCCGCCCTGGGGCGGCACCGACGCGGTGGTGCCCTCGAGGATCTTCAGCAGCGCCTGCTGGACGCCCTCGCCCGACACGTCGCGCGTGATCGACGGGTTGTCGGCCTTGCGGGCGATCTTGTCGACCTCGTCGATGTAGATGATCCCGGTCTCGGCCTTCTTGACGTCGTAGTCCGCGGCCTGGATCAGCTTCAGGAGGATGTTCTCGACGTCCTCGCCGACGTAGCCGGCTTCGGTCAGCGCGGTCGCGTCGGCGATCGCGAACGGGACGTTGAGGATCCGGGCCAGCGTCTGGGCCAGCAGCGTCTTGCCGCAGCCCGTCGGCCCGAGCAGCAGGATGTTGGACTTCTGCAGCTCGATGTCGGAGTCCTCGACCTGCATCATCTGCACGCGCTTGTAGTGGTTGTAGACGGCCACGCTGAGCGTGCGCTTGGCCGGCTCCTGTCCCACCACGTACTCGTTGAGGACCTCCCAGATCTCGCGCGGCTTGGGGAGGTTCTCGATGTCGAACGACGGTGGAGCGGTCAGCTCCTCGTCGATGATCTCGTTGCAGAGATCGATGCACTCATCGCAGATGTAGACGCCGGGGCCGGCGATGAGCTTCTTCACCTGCCGCTGCGACTTGCCGCAGAAGCTGCACAGAAGCTGTTCGTTGGAGTCTGTGGGTCGTGCCATCAGTCCGTCGTCCGCCAGCGTTCCCGCTTCAGCCCGAAGCTAATGCTCCGAGATGACGCGATCGATGATGCCGTATTCCTTGGCCTCTTCGGAAGACATGAAGTAATCGCGCTCCGTGTCCTTGGAGACCTTCTCGTACGGCTGCCCGGTGTGGTCCGAGATGATGTGGTCCAGACGCTGGCGGATGTCGAGGATCTCCTTGGCGTGGATCTCGATGTCCGTGGCCTGGCCCTGGAAGCCGGAGCTGACCTGGTGGATGAGGATCTTCGCGTTGGGCAGCGCCATGCGCTTGCCCTTCGCGCCGCCGGCCAGCAGCAGGGCGCCCATCGACATCGCGATGCCGACGCAGATCGTCGACACGTCCGGCTTGATGAAGTTCATCGTGTCGTAGATGGCCAGGCCCGCGTAGACCGAGCCACCCGGCGAGTTGATGTAGATCGAGATGTCCTTGTCGGGGTCCTCGGACTCCAGATGCAGGAGCTGGGCCACGATCAGGTTGGCGATCTGATCGTCCACCGGGGTCCCCAGGAAGATGATGCGCTCGTTGAGGAGGCGCGAGTAGATGTCGAAGGCACGCTCGCCTCGCGACGTCTGCTCGACCACCATGGGGACAAGTGGACTCATGATCCTCGCTTCGATTCGCTCCGAACCGGGGCGATTCCTCCCCGGTGCCTGGTTTATGAGTCTACCGAGTGGTCGTCCGCGGCCCGACTGCCTTGAGTGGCAGCGTCAGGACGCGGGCGTTTCGACCGTCGGCTCCGGCGTGAACGGCAGGTCGCGCTTCTGCGCGTCGGCCACGGTGATCGCCTTGGCCTCCTCGACGAGGAGGTCGGCGGCGCGCCGGGCGGCCAGGTCGGCCTTCAGCTCGTCCAGGCGGCCGCTGGAGGCCAGCTGGTCGCGCAGCTTCTCGGGCTTGACGTTCTCGCGGGCCGCCGACGCCTGCAGCGCGTCGAGGACGTCGCCGTCGGACGGGTCGATGTCCTCGGCGGCGATCACCGCGGCCAGCACGGCCTCGCGCTTGAGCGCCATCTCCGCCTCGGGCTTGGCCTCGGCCAGCAGCTCGTCCTCGTCCTTGCCCGCGATCTGCAGGTAGGCGTCCTTGTTGATGCCCTGGTGGGAGAGCGAGTGCAGCATGCGGTCCCACAGCTCGCGCGAGCGCGCCTCGACGAGCGAGTCGGGCACGTCGATGGTCGCCTGGGCGACGACCGCGTCGACGACCGCCTCGCGGTAGGCCTGCTCGACCGCGCGCTCGTCGGCCTCCTTGAGCCGGTTGGCGATGTCCTCGCGCAGCTCGTCCATGGAGTCGAAGCCGGCCTGGTCGACGGCGAAGTCGTCGTCGAGCTCTGGCAGCTGCTTCTCCTTGATCTCCTTGACGGTGACCGCGAACTGCGCGTCCTTGCCGGCCAGGTGGGCGGCGCCGTACTCCTCGGGGAAGGTCAGGCTGACCGTCACGTCGTCGCCGGCCTTGGCGCCGGCCAGCTGGTCCTCGAAGCCGGGGATCAGGCGGCCCGAGCCGAGCTCGATCATCTGATCGCGACCGGCCCCGCCCTCGAACTCCTCGCCGTCGACCGAGCCGACGTAGTCCATGACCACGAAGTCGCCCTCGGCGGCGGCGCGCTCGGCCGTCTCCAGGCGCGCGGCGCGCTCCTGGATCTGGGTCAGCTCGGCGTCGATCTGCTCGTCGGTGGCCTGCGGCTCGCGGCGGCCGACCTCGACGCCCTTGTAGGTGCCGAGCGTCGCCTCGGGGCGCACGCCGATCTCGACGGTGAACGTGTAGGGCTCGCCCTCGCCCGGCAGCTCGTCGGGGAGCTTGAGCTCGGGGTCGCCGACCGTGGTGATCTTCGCCTCGCCGATCGCGTCGGCGTACCAGCGGCCGATCGAGTCGCGCACGGCCTCGTCGAGCACGGCCTCGCGGCCCACGCGGCGGATGACGACCGGGGGCGGGACCTTGCCCTTGCGGAAGCCGGGGATGCGCATCTCGCGGCCGAACTGACGGGCGGCCTTGGCGATCTCGCGTTCCACGGCCTCGGGCGGGACCTCCGCTTCGAGGCGGACGCGGGACTCGGGCAGCTCGGTGACGGTCGTCTTCATGGCACTTTGACGATAGCGTCGCGCGTCGTGGCGAGCATCGTCCTTCCCGACGGCCGGCGTCTGGCCTACGAGGACGTCGGAGACCCTGGTGGCCTCCCCATCGTCTACGTCCACGGCGGCCTGCGCTGCCGGCTGGACGCGCTCGGCCTGGCCGGCGCGGCCCGCGCGACCGGCGTGCGGCTGATCGCGCCCGACCGTCCGGGCATCGGTGGCTCGGACCGCGCCGCCGACCGCGCGCTGGCCGACTGGCCGGCCGACGTGGCCGCGCTGGCCGACGCGCTGGGCCTGGCCCGCTTCGCCGTCTTCGGCTGGTCGCTGGGCGGGCCGCACACGCTGGCCTGCGCCGCGCGGCTGGGCGACCGCGTGGGCGGCGTGGCCACGCTCGGATGCCCGATCCCCGCCGACTGGCCCGGCATGCGCGACCAGATCAACCGCTTGGACCGCCGCCTGATGCGCCGCACGCTGGGCGCGCGGGCCGTGCTGCGCGGGATGGCGCTGAGCGCCCGCCGGCTGCCCGCGCGCAACGCCCAGGCCGCGGCCCGCTCGCTGGACGAGCGCTCCGCCGCCGCCGTGCTCGCCGACCCCGTGGCCTGGTCGGCCGGGCAGGCCGAGGGGCTCGCGCAGCTGGGCGGGGTGCTCGACGACTACCGGGTGATGGACACGCCCTGGGGCATCGACCTGGAGGGCATCGGCGCGCCGGTGCGGCTGTGGCAGGGCAGCGCCGACACGCTGGTGCCCGCGCCCTGGGTGGTGCGGCTGGCCGAGGCGCTGCCCCACGCGCAGGTCGGCGCGCTGGAGGGCGAGGGCCACGTGCTGGCCCCCGCGCGCTACGAGGAGATCTTCGCCTCGCTGTCGGCGGTGGCGCGCAGCTCGTCGTAGAGCGTGCGCGTCTGGCGGGCGACGTCGTTCCAGTCGAAGCGCAGGACGTGCTCGGAGGCCTGGGCCACCAGGCGGTCGCGCAGGTCGTCGTCGGTCAGCACCTTGATCATCATGCGGCCCAGCGACTTGGGATCGCGCGAGCGGAAGCGCAGCGCGACGTCGTCGGACGGCGCCACCTCGGCCAGGCCGCCGGTGTTGGCCACGATGCACGGGCAGCCGCTGGCCATCGCCTCCAGCGCGACCAGCCCGAACGGCTCGTACAGCGAGGGCACCACCGTCAGGTCGGCGATCCGGTAGAGCGAGTGCAGCACGTCGTCGCCGATCCAGCCGGCGAACGTGCCGTGGCGGTCCAGGCCGAGCTTGGTCGCCTGCTGCTTGAGCTCGTCCTCGTGCGTGCCCGAGCCGGCCACGACGAAGCGCAGGTTGGGCACCTTCTTGATCACCGCGGGCAACGCCTCCAGCGCGAACTGGAAGCCCTTCTCGTAGACCAGGCGGCCGACCAGCAGCAACAGGCGCTCGTCGGGCTGGGCGTACTGCGCGCGCAGCGCGGCCAGGTCGCCCACGGGCTGCAGGTCGACGGGGTCGATCCCGTTGGGGATCACGGTGATCGCCGCCTCGTCGACGCCGAACACGTCGGCCACGTGGCCGCGCATGTAGTGCGAGCAGGTGACGATCGCGTCCGCGCGGCGGGCCATCCAGCGCTCGGTGGCGTGGATCGTCGACTGCGGCGGCTTGTCGACCCAGCCCTGGTGGCGGCCGTGCTCGGTGGCGTGGATCGTGGTCAGGTAGGGCACGTCGAGCTGGTCGGCCAGCGCGGCGGCGGCGCGCGCGACCAGCCAGTCGTGGCCGTGGACGAGATCGAACTCGAGGTCCTGGGCCAGCGTCAGGCCGGCCCGGCGCATGTCGGCGTTCATCGCCTTGACCCAGGCCAGGAAGCGGGTCAGGTCACGCGGGAACGGCGGCTCGGGCACGCGGTGGACGTGGACGCCGTTGCGCACCTCGCGGGCGGCGTCGCCGCGGGTCAGCACGTGGACCTCGACACCCTGGGCCACGAGCGCCTCGCTGAGCTTGCGCACGTGGCGGGCCAGGCCCCCCTCGACGACCGGGGGGTATTCCCAGGAGAGGATCAGAACACGACCGTTCAAGCGGGGTCGAACCCTAGATGATCGGCGCCGCAAGCTTTGCCGCCTGGGCGCGTTGTGGTGGACATGCGCTCGCTCCTCGCCGGCCTGTTGGCCGTCACCGCCACCGCCGTGCTCGCCGCTCCGTCCCAGGCCATCGTCGGCGGCCAGGATGCGTCACCGGGCGAGTACCCCGCTGTCGCCGAGATCAGCTTCGGCGCCTTCAGCTGCACCGGGACGTTGATCGCCCCGACCTACGTGCTCACCGCCGGGCACTGCGGCTCGCTCACCGGCGCCGCGGTGGCCACGCCCGTGGCCTGGCCCACGCCGCTGATCACCGTCCGGATCGGGTCGGTCACGCCGGGCGCGGGCGAGCAGGTCCCGGTCAAGAAGGCCACGGTCTCCCCCAGCTACCTGCTGACCAACGGCAACGACATCACGATCCTCGAGCTCTCGCGCGCGGCCACCGCGACGCCGACCCCCGTGGCCGGTGCCGGTGAGGGCAGTGCCTGGACGCCGGGCACGCTGGAGACGATCGTCGGCTTCGGCGTGACCGAGGAGGACGGCGACGCCCCCGACACGCTCCAGGAGGCGCAGGTCCCGATCGTCACCGACGCCGCCTGCGCGGCGGCCTACGACAACTTCGACGCCGGCACGATGCTCTGCGCCGGCTACCCGCAGGGCGGCGTCGACACCTGCCAGGGCGACTCGGGCGGCCCGATGTTCGGGCGCAACGCCGCGGGCGCGCTGCGCGTCGTCGGCGCGACGAGCTTCGGTGAGGGCTGCGCGCGGCCGGGCAAGCCGGGCGTGTACGCGCGCGTGGCCGACACGCCGCTGCGCACCTGGATCGCCTCGGTCGCGCCGGGCGGCGTCGCTAGGTAATCAGGAGGACGTGCGCGCCCCAGGGGCCGAGCTCGACGTAGAGCTCGGTGCCCTCGCGCGCGAACGTGTCGCCGCTGAGGGCGTCGGTGGCCGTCCACTCGCCGGCCCAGGGCAGACGCACCCGCCCCTGGGCCGCGCGGTCGGCCAGGTTGACCACGACCAGCAGGCGCTCGGCGTCGCCGCCGGTCCAGGTCCACGCCACGAGCTGCTCGTGGCTGGCGTTGTCGGGCCAGCCTTCGGTGTCCGCCAGCGCCCACGTCGCCGCGCGCAGCCAGGGCTGGGCGCGTACGCCGAGCACGCGCTCGTAGAACGCGGGCAGCCCCTCGTCGAGCGGCTCCGGCGGGCGCCGGGCCACGAACACCGGGAGCTGCACGCGCCGGCCGTCGAGCTGGCCGTCGTGCACGAGCAACGCGCCCGGCAGCAGCGACGAGACCACGGCGGCCGCGTGGGCCGGGCCGGGCGCGAAGGCGGTCGCGGCGCGCGGTTCGTCGTGGTTCTCGATGAAGCGCACCAGCCCGTCCTGGTAGCCGGGGTCGGCCCCGAGATGGGCGCGCACCGCCGCGGGGTCGGTGGCCACCAGGCGGTCGTACAGGCGCTTGTCGTAGCAGTGGTCGAAGCCCTCGTCGAGCAGGCGCGCCTCCATGTCCCAGTAGGCCTCGGCGATGAAGCGCATGTCCGGATGCACGGCGCGGACGGCCTCCAGCATCTGCGGCCAGTAGGCGCGCTCGAGCGGGTCGCCGGCCCGCGCGCCCCAGGTCTGGGCGAAGACGTCGTCGAGCAGCAGCATGGCCATGTCGCAGCGCACGCCGTCGCAGCGCTCCCCCACGTCGATCAGGGTCTCGACCACCGCCGCGCGCAGGTCGGGCGAGAAGGCGTTGAGCTGGACGACGTCGGGCCAGGGCGCGAAGTAGGGATCGCGCCCGCGGGCCAGCACGTGCTCGCCGACGACCAGGAACGCGGCCGGGTCGCGTTCGGCGTCGGCCGCGTCGCCGTGCACGAAGCGCTCGGGGTGCGTGCGCGTCCACGGGTGGTCGGCGGCGACGTGGTTGGGCACGAAGTCGAGGATCAGCCCGAGCCCGTGCGCGGCCAGCGCGGCCCGCGCCGCGGCCAGTCCCTCGGGCCCGCCCAGCCGCCCCTCCACCACGTAATCGCGCACGCAGTAGGGCGAGCCGACCACGTCGCGGTCGGCGGCGAACCCGTCACCCAGGGCGTTGGCGCAGGCCGCCATCAGGCCGTCGTCGCCCCGCGCGATGGCCAGCCCCGCCGGGCTGCGCTCCCACACGCCCATCAGCCACACCGCGTCGAACCCCAGCGCCGCGATCTGCGCCCAGCGCGCGTCGTCGACGTCGCCCAGCGTCCGCCCGCCCTGCTCGGCCAGCCACACCCAGGTGTCGATCTCGTAGATCGACGGGCGAGGCGGGAGCGCGATCACCGTCGCGACCCCCACGACGGCAGCTCGGACTGCTCGTTGCGGCGCCCGTAGAGCCAGGTGATCAGCGAGACCAGGCCGGTCCAGCCGGTCTGGTGGCTGGCGCCCAGGCCGGCGCCGTTGTCGCCGTGGAAGTACTCGAAGAACAGCAGCGCGTCCTTCCAGGCCGGATCGGTCTGGAAGCGCTGCGTGCCGCCGTAGACCGGGCGGCGCCCGTCGGCGTCGGGCATCCAGATCGACATCAGGCGCCGCGAGATCTCGGCCGACACCTCGGCCAGCGTCATCTCCACGCCCGAGCCGGTCGGGCACTCGATCCGGAAGCTGTCGCCGTAGTAGCGATGCAGCACGACCAGGCCGCGCAGCAGCATCACGTTCATCGGGAACCAGATCGGGCCGCGCCAGTTGGAGTTGCCGCCGAACATGCCGGTGTCCGACTCGGCCGGCAGGTAGCCGACGCGGTAGGTCTGGCCGTCCAGGCCGAACTCGTAGGGGTGCTCGAGGTGGATCCGCGACAGCGAGCGGATGCCGTAGTCGCTGAAGAACTCGTCCTCGTCGAGCATCACCGACAGCACGCGGCGCAGCTTGTCCTCGTCCAGCAGCGACAGCAGCCGGCGCCCGTTGACGCCCGGCTCGTGCGGCTGGCGCAGGAACGGCACGTCGTCGCCGAACCGCTCGACGAAGTCGGCCACGCGCTGCGAGACGCCCTCCAGGCCGTCGTAGGTCTCGGCCTCGAAGACCACCGACGCGCACAGCGGGAGCAGGCCGACGAGCGAGCGCACGCGCAGCGGCTGCTCGGAGCCGTCGGGCCGCCGGATCACGTCGTAGAAGAAGCCGTCCCGCTCGTCCCACAGGCGCCCGTGGCCGGCGCCCGTGCCGTCCATCGCGGCGGCGATCCACAGGAAGTGCTCGAGGTACTTCCAGGCCATGCCCTCGTAGGCGGTGTCGTCGCGCGCGAGCTCCACGGAGATCTGCGCCATCAGCTGGGCGTAGACGGCCATCCAGGCGGTGCCGTCGGCCTGCTCGAGCGTGCCGCCGGTGGGCAGCGGCGCCGAGCGGTCGAAGACGCCGATGTTGTCCAGGCCCAGGAACCCGCCCTGGAAGACGTTGCGGTCCTCGGGATCCTTGCGGTTGACCCACCAGGTGAAGTTGCCCATCAGCCGGTGGAAGACGCGCTTGAGGAAGTCGACGTCGCGCCGCCCGGTGAGCATCTCCTCGGTCTGGTAGACGAAGTACGCCGCCCAGGCCTGCACCGGCGGGTTGACGTCGGAGAAGTTCCACTCGTAGGCGGGGATCTGGCCGTTGCCGTGCTGGTAGTCGTCACGCAGCAGCAGCTCGATCTGGTCCTTGGCCAGCGCCACGTCCACGACGGCCAGCGCGACCGCGTGGAAGGCCAGGTCCCAGGCGGCGAACCACGGGTACTCCCACGTGTCGGGCATCGAGATCACGTCGTCGGCGCGCATGTGGAACCAGTGCCCGTTGCGGTCGGCGTCGCCGGTCCAGGGCGACTCGCCGCGCGAGCGCAGCCAGGAGATCACGTCGTAGCCGAAGTACTGCTGGCTCCAGAGCATCCCCGACAGCGACTGGCGCAGCAGGCGCTCGTGCTCGGGGTCGGAGTCGGGCGCGACGATGTCGTCGTAGAAGACGTCGGCCTCGGCGCGGCGGGCGGCCAGCGTCGTGTCGAAGTCCTCCCCCAGCGAGCGCGGCCCCAGCTCGGCGGCGCTCAGGCGCAGGCGGATCGTCGTGCTCGCACCGGCGCCGACCACGATCTGATGCAGCAGCCCCGCCTTGGTGCCGGTCCGCGCGGGGTTGACCGCCGCGTGGTCGCCGTGGACCACGTAGGCGTCGAAGGCGTCCTTGACGTAGGGCGACGGGTTCGGCTCGCCGTACAGGCGCTCGCGGTTGGTGTCGTTCTCGGTGAACAGCGCCTGGGCGTGGTCGGGGTCGGCGCGCAGCACCCACTCGCCCAGGTGCGCCTCGCTGGCCTGGACGACGCCGGGCTGCGCGGGGTCCGCCGACACCGTCGGGCGCTGGCCCGGCTCGGTGCCCCAGCTCCACGTGTTGCGAAACCAGAGCTGCGGCAGCAGGGTCAGCGGCGCGTCGTCCGGACCGTGGTTGGTCGCGGTGATCGCCATCAGGATGTCGTCGGGGCTCTCCTTGGCGTACTCGACGACGACGTCGAAGTAGCGGTCCTCGTCGAACACGCCGGTGTCGAGCAGCTCGTACTCGTAGTCCTCGCGTCCGCGGGCGGCGTTCTCGGCGATCAGCTCCGCGTAGGGGAACGCGGCCTGCGGGTACTTGTAGAGCAGCTTCAGGTAGGACGCGGTGGGCGTCGCGTCCAGGTAGAACCAGTACTCCTTGACGTCCTCCCCGTGGTTGCCCTCGGGGTTGGTCAGCCCGAACATCCGCTCCTTGAGGATCGGGTCGGCGCCGTTCCACAGCGCCAGCGACAGGCACATGCGGCTGTGGTCGTCGCTCAGCCCGGCGATGCCGTCCTCACCCCAGCGGTAGGCCCGCGACCGCGCGTGATCGTGCGGGAACGAGTTCCACGCGTCGCCCTCGGCGCTGGTGTCCTCGCGCACCGTGCCCCACTGGCGCTCGCTCAGATACGGGCCGAAGCGCCGCCAGGCGGCGCGTTGGTCGCCGTCGCGGCGCAGCCGCTCGGGGTCGCTCATCCTGGCGAGTCTAAGGACCGCGGCGCCCTGGCCGATCACGAGGCCCATGCGCTCCTTCAAGCCCCTCGCCCTCCTGGCCGTCCCGGCCGCCGCGCTCGCCCTGTCGGCCTGCGGCACCGACATCCAGGTCGGCGGCGACGACATCGCCTCGGCCGACACCACGATCACCGCCGACGGCCACACCTACCAGGTCAAGAACCTGCAGATCAGCGACGACTCCGCCACGGCCGAGACCAAGGCCGGCAAGACGCTGACCTTCGAGAAGGTCGACGGGCACTGGTCGCTGACGCGGTAGACCGACCGCCCCACGTCCGCCGAGTGGCATTTTCCCTCCGCTCAGCGGAGGGAAAATGCCACTCGGCGCATGACGGGCACACAGGCGGGATCGGACGTCCTGGTTCTCTGAGCGGCCGTTACGGGCGCACGAGCAGCGACAGGCCGTCGAGGTGCTCGAGCACCTCGACCCAGTCGCCCGCCGGCAGCGCCGCCTCGCAGGCCGCGCCCGGGCGCACGGGAACCACGACGACCGCCGCGTCGCCGCGCGCGAACGCGACCACGCCGTCGGGCGCGTCCAGTGGCGTGTAACCCTCGTCCTCGAAGCGGTCGCGGACCGACAGCGCGCGGTGGATCAGGTAGAGCTTGCGGTGCTGCGGGGCCGGCGGCGCCCCGTCGCGCAGCGCGTCCAGCGCCGCGCGCCGCGCGGTCCAGTCGACCGGCCGGCGGTTGTCGGGATCGACGAGGTTCAGCGCGAGCAGCTCGTCGCCCTGGTAGGTGTCGGGCAGGCCCGGCGCGGTGTACTTGAGCAGCAGCTGGCCCAGCGCGCTGCGCTCGCCCAGCTCGGCCACGCGCGCCTGGAAGGGCAGGAAGTCGGCCAGGAACGGCTGGTGGCCGACGATCGCGCGGGCGAAGCCCTTGACCGCGTCCTCCCAGGCGTGGTTCTGGTCGACCCAGTTGGTGTTGACCTTGGCCTCGCGCATCGCCTTCTCGAGGTAGCCGTCGAGGCGCTCGATCGGCTCCAGCGGCCAGGCGCCCACCAGCGTCTGGTAGATCAGGTAGGCCTCGTTGGCGTCCGGTCCCAGGCCGTCCTGACGCAGGCCAGCGGTCAGGCCGTGCCAGGCCCGCACCCGCTCCGCCCACTCCTCGGGGATCCAGCTCAGCGCGCCGATCCGCGCGCGCACGTCGCCGCCGCGCTTGGTGTCGTGCGTCTGGGTGACGAGCAGGTTGCGGGGCCAGCGCGCCGCGCGCTCGGCGTTGGCGGCGTGGAAGTCCGCCACGCTGACCCCGAAGCGCGACGGGTCGCCGCCCACCTCGTTGAGCGCGACCAGCCGGTTGTAGCGGTAGAAGGCGGTGTCCTCGATGCCCTTGGCGGTGACCGCCGGCGAGGTCTGCTGGAAGCGCGTGACGAAGGCCGCGGGCGTCCCGTCGCGCTCCAGGCGCAGCGCGGCGGCCAGCTCGGGGTCCATCCCGGCGGCGGCGATCGCCTCGACGTCCGCGGCGTCGACGCGGCCCGACCAGGACTCGACGTAGGTGCGGTAGATCGGCAGCGCGGCCAGCGCCTGGGCCAGCGTCGCGGCGGCGAACGCGCCGTCGCCCTCGCGCACGAGCCGGTCCAGCTCGTGGGCGAACGTGCCGGTGGCCTGCCCCAGCTGGCACTCCAGCGCGATCGCCTCGAACGAGCGCGTCTCGCCGGTCAGCTCGGCGTACAGCGCCGTGAAGGCCGCCTCGGCGCCGGTGTCGACGAACACGCCCTGGACCTCGTTGAGGAACTCGTAGCCCACGGTGCCGTCCACCGGCCACGAACGCAGGTGCTCGCCCGGATGCAGGATCTTCTCGACCCACACGTGCTCGGCCCCGGCGCCCCGGAGGCGCTCCAGGTAGCCGGCCGGATCGGCCAGGCCGTCGGGATGGTCGACCCGCAGCCCGTCGAGCACGCCGTCGGCCAGCAGCTCGAGCACCTTGCCGTGGACGACGTCGAAGACCTCGGGGTCCTCGACGCGGATCGCCGCCAGGTCGTCGATGTCGAAGAAGCGCCGGTAGAAGCCGGTCTGCGGATCGACGTCGAAGAACTGCTGCTTGGTCGCCGGGTCGCTCCACCAGCGGTTCTCGTCGCCGGCGCCCATGTGGTTGGGGACGATGTCCAGCACGATCCCCAGCCCCAGGGCGGCGAGGTCGCGCAGGCCGGCCTCCCCGCCCAGCGCCTCGGACACCCGCGTGGGATCGACGACGTCGTAGCCGTGCGTCGAGCCCTCGCGGGCCTGCAGCGAGGGCGACAGATACAGGTGCGACACGCCCAGATCGCGCAGGTAGGGCACCAGCTCGGCCACGTCGGCGAACGTCTGCGCCGGCGACAGCTGCAGGCGGTATGTCGCGCGCAGCCGCGTCACTGGTCGCGGCGCAGGACCAGCAGCGAGCGGGACGGCACGGTGACCGAGGCGCGCGCGTCGAAGCGCCGCGCGCCCGGCTCCTCCTCCGGCTCGGCCGTGGAGATCTCCGTGCACCAGACGGCGCCGAAGCGCTCGTGGGGCAGGACGAAGTCGACGTCCTCGTAGTGCGCGTTGAACAGCAGCAGGAACGAGTCGTCGTCGATGTCCTCGCCGTGCTCGTCGACCTCGCGCAGCTCCTGGCCGTTGAGGAAGACGCCGACGATGTGGCCGTCCTCGCGGTTCCAGTCGCGCTGGGTCATGCGCCGCCCGTCGGGGCGGAACCACCAGGCGTCGGGGATGCCGGAGCCCTCGAGGTCCTGGCCGGCCAGGAAGTTCGTCCGCCGGAAGGCCGCGTGGTCGTGGCGCAGGCCGATCAGCCGGCGCGTGAAGTGCAGCAGGTGGCGCTGCTCGTCGGACAGGTCCCAGTGGAACCAGGAGATGTCGGAGTCCTGGCACCAGGCGTTGTTGTTGCCGCCCTGGCTGCGCCCGAACTCGTCGCCGCCCAGCAGCATCGGCGTGCCGATCGACAGCATCAGCGTGGCCAGGAAGTTGCGCTGCTGGCGCAGGCGCAGCGCGTTGATCTCCGGATCGTCGGTGTCGCCCTCGACGCCGCAGTTCCACGAGCGGTTGTCGTCGGTGCCGTCGCGGTTGTCCTCGAGGTTGGCCTCGTTGTGCTTCTCGTTGAACGAGACCATGTCGCGCAGCGTGAAGCCGTCGTGCGCGGTGATGAAGTTGATCGAGGCGAACGGCAGGCGGCCATCCTCCTCGTACAGGTCGCTGGACCCGGTCAGGCGCGCGGCGAACTCGCCGACGTTGGCCTGCCCGCGCCAGAAGTCGCGCACGGTGTCGCGGTAGATGCCGTTCCACTCCGACCACAGGACCGGGAAGTTGCCCACCTGGTAGCCGCCGGGACCGACGTCCCACGGCTCGGCGATCAGCTTGACCTGGGAGAGGATCGGGTCCTGGTGGATCGTGTCGAAGAAGGCCGACAGCCGATCGACGTCGTACAGCTCGCGGGCCAGGGCGCTGGCCAGGTCGAAGCGGAAGCCGTCGACGTGGCACTCGGTCACCCAGTAGCGCAGCGAGTCCATGATCAGGCGCAGCACGCTGGGATGGACGACGTTGAGCGAGTTGCCCGTGCCCGTGAAGTCCATGTAGTGGCGCGGCTCGTCGGGCATCAGCCGGTAGTAGGCGCTGTTGTCGACGCCCTTGAAGGACAGCATCGGCCCGAGGTGGTTGCCCTCGGCCGTGTGGTTGTAGACCACGTCGAGGATCACCTCGATGCCGGCGCGGTGCAGCGCCTTGACCATGCCCTTGAACTCGCGCAGCGCCTCGGCGCCGCTGCCGCCCGCCGCGTACAGCGAGTGCGGGGCCAGGTAGCCGATGGAGCTGTAGCCCCAGTAGTTCGTCAGGCCCTTGTCGGCCAGGAACGACTCGTCGACGATGTGGTGGATCGGCAGCAGCTCGACCGCGGTCACGCCGAGCGTGCGCAGGTGGTCCAGCGCCTCGTCGGAGGCCAGGCCCGCGTAGGTGCCCTTCAGGTGGTCGGGCACGTGCGGATGGCACTTCGTGTAGCCCTTGACGTGCGTCTCGTAGATGACCGTGCGCGACCACGGGTGGTTGGGCGGACGATCGCCCTCCCAGTCGAAGCGCTGGTCGACGACCAGGCTGCGGGGCATGGCCGACGCGGAGTCCTCGTCGTCGAACTCGAGGTCGGCGTCGGGGTTGTCGGCGTCGGGGACGTAGGGCAGCGTGTTGGCCCGGTCCCAGTGCACCGGCCCGTCGATCGCCTTGGCGTAGGGATCGATCAGCAGCTTGTGCGGGTTGAAGCGGTGGCCCTCCTCGGGCTTGTAGGGCCCGTGGACGCGGTAGCCGTAGCGCTGACCGGCGCCCACGCCCGGCAGGTAGCAGTGCCAGTTGTGCGCGGTGACGTAGGGCACCTCGATGCGCGTCTCGACGTCGTCGGCGTCGAACAGGCACAGCTCGACGCGCTCCGCGTGCTCGGAGAACAGCGAGAAGTTCGTCCCCTTCTCGTCCCAGGTGGGGCCGAGCGGGAAGGGCCGTCCGGGCCAGACGTCCTGGCTCATCGGATCAGCGCCCCGGCCAGCGGCGCCAGCCGGACCCGTCCGGGGCGCAGCTCCGTCTCGTGCGTGCTGGCCACGATGTCGGTGCCGTCGACGGCGACGTCCTGGGCCTCGCGGGCGAAGTTCATGGCCAGCTCGTGCTCGCCGCGGCGCACGACGAGCCACCGTGCGTCCTCGTCGAAGCGGCACTCGGCCTCGCCCTCGACCTGACGGCGCGCCGCCAGCAGCTCGACGAACACCGAGCCGACGCGGTCATCGCGGCGGCGGGTCAGCTTCGAGCGCTCGAAGGTCGCCGGATCCTGCGGGTCGGGGATCTCCTCGCCCGCGAACTGCGCGAACGCGGCGAACTCGCGCCGGCGCCCGTCGCGCGTGGCGTCGGCGATCTTGCGATCGATGTGATCCGTGAAGAACTGGAACGGCGCGTCCTCGCCGTACTCCTCGCCCATGAACAGCATTGGGGTGAACCCTGACAGGAGCACGCAGAAAGCGGCGAGCGGTTGCGCCTCCCGGGGCAGCCGATCCCCGAAGGCCCGGTTGCCGACCTGATCGTGGTCCTGGTCGAAGACGATGAACGCCGCGCGCGGCAGGTCGTCGGCCGGCGCGCCGAACGTCCGTCCCCGGAAGCTCGACCAGCCGCCGTCGTGCAGGAACGGACGGTGGAAGCACTTGGCCAGGTCGGCGATCGTGCCGAACTCGGCGTAGTAGCCCTCGTGCTCGTCGGTCAGCAGGGTGCGCAGGCAGTGGTGGAAGTCGTCGGCCCAGGCGCCGTCGCACCCCCAGCCGCCGTGCGCCTCGTCGCGCATGACCTTCGGGTCGTTCAGCCCGCTCTCGGCGATGACGATCGCCCCGTCGCGGGCGGCATGAACCCGGCGGGTCAGCTCGGCCACGAGGTGCTCGGGGCGCTGGTCGAAGATCGCGTGGATCGCGTCCAGGCGCAGCCCGTCGACGTGCATCTGGCCGACCCAGTACTCGGCCGACTGGCAGGCCCACTCGCGCACGCCGTCGGAGCCCCCGTCGTCGTAGTTGATCGCCTCCCCCCAGAAGGTCGAGTACTTGTCGGTGAAGTACGGGCCGAACGCGGCCATCGCCTTGTTGCCCGAGGCGCCGATGTGGTTGTAGACCAGGTCGAGGATCACCGCGATGCCCAGCGCGTGGGCGGCGTCGACGAAGCGGGCGAACGCCTCCGGGCCGCCGTAGGCGCGGTGGGCGGCCCAGGGGTAGACGCCGTCGTAGCCCCAGCCGCGATCGCCCGGGAAGTCGGCGATGGGCATCACCTCGACGGCGTTGATGCCCCACGCCGCCAGCAGCTCGAGCCACTCGATGGCGGCGTCGAACGTCCCCTCGGCGGTGAAGGTTCCGACGTGCAGCTCGTAGATGACCAGATCGGCCAGCGGCGGCGTGCGCCACGCGGCGTCGGTCCAGTCAAACGCACCGGGGTCCCACACCCGCGAGGGCCCGCGCAAGCCGCGCGGCTGCCAGCGCGTGCACGGATCGGGCAGGCGCTTGCCGTCCAGCAGGATCCAGTAGTCGTCGCCGCTGCCCGCGGGCACCTCGCCGGCCCAGGTGCCGAAGCCCTCGGCGGCCAGCGCGGTGTCGCCGCGGCGGGGGATGCGCACGGACACGCTGTCGGCGTTGGGCGCCCACACGCGGACGAGCGTGCGGCGCTCGCCGATGGGGGTGGCGCCCAGCGGGCGCCGGAAGGGAAGGTCGCTCACTTCTGGGGAACCAACCACAGAACGGCCAGTGGCGGCAGCGTGACCTCCGCCGACCACGGCTGCTCGTGCCAGCGCACGTCTTCGGCGTCGACGCCACCGAGGTTGCCGAAGCCGGCGCCCCCGTACTGCTCGGCGTCGGTGTTGAGCACCTCGGCCCACCGTCCGGGCTGGGGCAGCCCGACCCGGTAGCCCTCGCGCGGGACCGGCGAGAGGTTGCAGATGCAGACCAGCTGCGTCTCGCCGTCCAGGCCCTGGCGCGCGAAGGCGACGACGTTGCGGTCGGCGTCGTTGGCCTCCAGCCACCAGAAGCCCTCGCCCTCGAAGTCGCGCTCCCACAGCGCGGGCTGGTCGCGATAGACGTGGTTGAGGTCGCGCACGAGCGACTGGACACCGGAGTGACCGGCGTCCTCGAGCAGGTGCCAGTCCAGCGAGCGCTCGTGGCTCCACTCCTGCTCCTGGGCGATCTCGCCACCCATGAACAGCAGCTTCTTGCCGGGGTGCGCCCACATGTAGGCGTACAGCGCGCGCAGGTTGGCCAGCTTCTGCCACTTGTCGCCCGGCATCTTGCTGATCAGCGAGCCCTTGCCGTGGACGACCTCGTCGTGGCTGAGCGGCAGCACGAAGTTCTCGCTGAAGGCGTACATCAGGCTGAACGTCAGCTGGTGGTGGTGGTAGCGACGGTGGATCGGGTCCTGCTGGAAGTAGCCCAGCGTGTCGTGCATCCAGCCCATGTTCCACTTGAACCCGAAGCCCAGGCCGCCGACGTAGGTCGGCGCGGATACGCCCGGCCAGGCGGTCGACTCCTCGGCGGCGGAGATCACGCCCGGCTCGCGCTGGTGCACGACCTCGTTGAGCTCCTTGAGGAACGCGACCGCGTCGAGGTCCTCGCGCCCGCCGAACTCGTTGGGGATCCACTCCCCCGCCTTGCGCGAGTAGTCGAGGTAGAGCATCGAGGCGACGGCGTCGACGCGCAGGCCGTCGGCGTGGTACTCGCGCAGCCAGAACAGGGCGTTGGCCAGCAGGAAGTTGCGGACCTCGTTGCGCCCGAAGTTGAACACCAGCGTGCCCCAGTCGGGGTGCGCGCCGCGGCGCGGGTCCTCGTGCTCGTACAGCGCGGTGCCGTCGAAGCGGGCCAGGGCCCAGTCGTCGCGCGGGAAGTGCGCGGGCACCCAGTCGAGGATCACGCCCAGGCCGGCCTCGTGCAGGCGGTCGACGAACGCGCGGAAGTCGTCGGGCGTCCCGAAGCGCGGCGTCGGGGCGTAGTACGAGGTGACCTGGTAGCCCCACGAGCCGCTGAACGGGTAGGCCATCACCGGCAGCAGCTCCACGTGCGTGAAGCCCAGGTCGGTGACGTAGGCGGCCAGCTCGTCGGCCAGCTCCTCGTAGGTCAGCTCGCGGTTGGCCTCCAGCGGGTTCAGCCGCCAGGAGCCCAGATGCACCTCGTAGACCGACATCGGCCCGGTCTGCGGATCGCGCTTGGTCCGCTGCGCCACCCACTCGGCGTCGTTCCACACGTGCTTGGGCCGGTGCACGACCGACGCGGTGTCGGGCGGGATCTCCGCGGCGAAGGCGACGGGATCGGCCTTCAGGCGGATCTCCCCCGAAGGCGTGTGGATCTCGAACTTGTAGCGCGCGCCCTCGTCGACGGCGGGCAGGAAGACCTCCCAGATCCCCGAGGAGCCCATCGAGCGCATCGGGTGCAGGCGCCCGTCCCAGGAGTTGAAGTCGCCCACGACGCTGACCGACGCGGCGGCCGGCGCCCACACGGCGAACGCGGTGCCGGCGATGCCGTCGACCTCGGTGACGTGCGCGCCCAGGCGCTCGTAGAGCTCCTCGTGGCGACCCTCGCCGGCCAGGTGCAGGTCCAGCTCGCCGATCGTCGGCGCGAAGCGGTAGGGGTCGTCGATGCGGAACGCGTTGCCGTCGGGGTAGGCGACCTCGAGCTCGTAGCTGAGCGGCAGCTTGGCGTCCTTGACCGTGCCCTCGAAGAAGCCGTCGGGATGGGCGCGCTTGAGCTTGACCGGGTCGTGGCCGTTGACGATCACGCTGATCGACTTGGCCTCGGGGCGGAACGCCCGCACCTTCACGCCGCTCTTGGCCGGGTGCGCGCCGAGGATCCCGTGCGGGTCGGCGCTGCGGCCGGCGACGACGGCGTCGATCTGGGCGCTCATCCGATCTCCGTCCCCAGGATCCGCTCGATGCCGGCCACCGGGATCCGCACCCAGTCGGGCCGGTTGTCGAGCTCGTAGCGCAGCTCGTAGACCGCCTTCTCCAGCTCGTAGATGCCCAGGACCGACTCGATCGCGCTCGCGCCCGGAGGCAGCAGGTTCGTTTCCACGGTTGAGAGGTACCCGTCCAGGAAGGCCTGACGCGCACGTTCCTCCCAATCGGCCGGAACGGCGTTGCCGCGCTGGTGCGCGGAGGCCGACGCGACATAGGCGAACGAGCGCAGCATCCCGGCGACGTCGCGCAGCGGCGAGCGCTTGCGGCGGCGCTCGGTCAGCGGCCGCGCGGGCTCGCCCTCGAAGTCGAGGATCACCCAGCGGTCCGGCGTGCGCAGCGTCTGCCCCAGGTGCAGATCGCCGTGGTGGCGGATCAGGCGCCCGCCGGCCCCGGCGTGGGACATCATCTGCAGGCGGTCGCGGATCTCCTCGCCCCGCCCGCGGATCTCGTCGACGGCGCGCAGGTCGTCGGGCAGGCGCAGGAAGATCCGCTCGATGTCCTCGTCGATCGTCGCGGTCAGCAGCGACATCCCCTCGGGCGTCGACGGCTCGGGCGCGAAGTCGGGGTCGGTCGGATCGGAGCCCAGCAGCGCGTGCATGCGCCCGATCACCTCGCCCAGCTCCTCCAGGCGGGTCAGGAAGCGCTCGGGGTCGGAGCCGAGCTCGTCGAGCGCCAGCTCCCAGCCGTCGCGCCCGTCGGTGACGAACTCCTGCGCGATGCCCAGCGTGGTCGACAGCGTGTCGCCGCGCAGCTCGTACCAGCCCGCCAGCGCCGCGATGTTGGGGTAGTCGCGGGCCGACAGGAAGCGCAGCATCTCCAGCTCGGGGTTCTTGCCGGGCTCCAGGCGCCGGAAGGACTTCAGCGCGTACGCGTCGTCCAGCACCACGGTGGTGTTGGACTGCTCGAAGCCCATCGGCCGCACGGTCGGCGGGTCGCCCAGCGGCCGGTCGTCCTCCCAGAAGAAGTTGACCGTGCCCGCCTCCGACTCGCACGAGGCGTGCTCGCGCAGGCGGCGGGCCAGGACCGCCGCGTGGCGCGGATCGGTCAGCACGTCCATCGCCACGTGCCCGTCCTCGGCGCCCAGCAGCAGCTGGTAGAGCTCGTGCGTGCCGGCCTGGAAGCGGACCTCGACCAGGCCGATCGCCGTGGCCGGCTCGTCGCACAGCGTGAGCAGGTCGGCCAGGTGCACCTCGGCCACGTCGCGGGTCTTGGAGGCGAACCAGCGCTGCTCGGGCAGCCACTGCTCCAGGCGCTCCTGCGACAGCTCTGCGCGCAGATCAGTCATCGCCGCGCCCCTCGGTCGCCTCGAGCTCCTCCAGCGTGAACCAGTAGAAGCCGCGCGGGGCCAGCGTCAGCAGGTAGGACAGCTCGCCGATGCGCGGGAAGCGCGTGCGGCCGAACATCTCGACCGGGTAGCGGCCCTCGTAGGCGCTCAGGTCGAGCTCGACCGCCTGGGCGCTGCGGGCCAGGTTGTGGACGCACAGCACGACATCGTCCTGGAACGTGCGCACGTGGGCGAAGATCTTCGGGTTGGAGGTGGGCAGCGCCGCGTAGGTGCCCAGCCCGAAGACGGGATGCTCCTTGCGCAGCGCGACGAACCGGCGCAGCCAGCGCAGCAGCGAGGTGGCGGTGCGCAGCTGGGCCTCGACGTTGACCGCCTGGTAGCCGTACACCGGGTCCATCAGCGGCGGCGCGTACAGCTGCGCGAAGTCGGCCCGCGAGAACCCGCCGTTGCGGTCGCCGGTCCATTGCATCGGCGTGCGCACGCCGTCGCGATCGCCCAGGTAGACGTTGTCGCCCATGGAGATCTCGTCGCCGTAGTAGAGGACCGGGCTGCCCGGGAGCGAGAACAGGATCGCGTGCAGCAGCTCGATCTCGTCGCGGCCGTTGTCCAGCAGCGGCGCCAGCCGGCGGCGGATCCCGAGGTTGGACTTCATCCGCGGATCCTTGGCGTACTCGTTCCACATGTAGTCGCGGTCCTCGTCGCTGACCATCTCGAGCGTGAGCTCGTCGTGGTTGCGCAGGAACAGGCCCCACTGGCAGTTGTCGGGGATCTTCGGCGTCTGCTCGAGGATCTCGATGATCGGCGTGGCGTCCTCGCGGCGCAGGCCCATGAACATGCGCGGCATGACCGGGAAGTGGAAGGCCATGTGGCACTCGTCGCCGGTCTGCGGATCCCCGAAGTACTCGACCACGTCGGCCGGCCACTGGTTGGCCTCGGCCAGCAGGACCACGTCGGGGTAGTTCTCGTCGACCTCCTTGCGCACGCGCTTGAGGAAGTCGTGGGTGGCGGGCAGGTTCTCGCCGTTGGTGCCCTCGGCCTCGAACAGGTAGGGCACGGCGTCCAGCCGGAAGCCGTCCAGGCCGAGGTCCAGCCAGAAGCGCAGCACCTCGATCATCGCGTCGCCGACCGCGGGGTTCTCGAAGTTCAGGTCGGGCTGGTGGGAGTAGAAGCGGTGCCAGTAGTACTTCTTGGCCTTCTCGTCCCAGGCCCAGTTGGACGTCTCGGTGTCCAGGAAGATGATCCGCGCGTCCTCGTACTTGCGCTGCGTGTCCGACCACACGTACCAGTCGCGCTCGGGGCTGCCGTCGGGCGCGTTGCGGGCGGCCTGGAACCACGGGTGATCCGAGGACGTGTGGTTCATGATCACGTCGATGATCACGCGCATGCCCCGCTCGTGGGCGTCCTCGAGCAGGCCACGGAACTCCTCGGTCGTCCCGTAGACCGGGTCGATGTTGGTGAAGTCCGAGATGTCGTAGCCGCCGTCGCGCAGGGGCGACGGGTAGAACGGCATGATCCAGATGCAGTCGACGCCCAGCCACTGCAGGTAGTCGAGCTTCTCGCGCAGGCCGACGATGTCGCCGTGGCCGTCGCCGTTGCCGTCGTGGAAGCCGCGCATCAGCACCTGGTAGAAGACCGCGGTCTTGAACCACAGCGGGTTGCTCTCGAACCAGCGCTGATGGCCGCCGTGCTGGGGGGCGTCGGCGCTCATCGCGGCACCGCCCGGAAGATGTGCGCGCCGCGGTAGGCCGGATCCAGGCGCACGTAGTTGCGCCCGATCAGCCAGTCGTAGCGCTCGGCCGGCGACAGCAGGTCCTCGACGGCGAAGGCGGGTGGGAGCCCGAGCTCGAACGGCACGACGACGACGCCCTCCTGGATGTTGTGCGGGTCGATGTTGACGACGCAGATGATCACGTCGTCGCCCTGGCGCTTGGCGTAGGCGACGAGCGCGTCGCTCTCCGTATCCAGGAACGTCAGGTTGGTCAGCTGCTGGAGCGCCGGGTGCTCGCGGCGGACGCGGTTGATCGCCGCGACCAGCGGCAGCAGCGGCCCGTCCAGCGCGCGCCGCTTGGTCTCGTACTTCTCGGAGTCGAGGTACTCCTCGCTGCCCGGGCGCACCGGGACGTTCTCGAAGCTCTCGAAGCCGCTGTAGATGCCGTAGGTCGGCGACAGCGTCGCGGCCAGCACCAGGCGCGGGGCGAACGCCGCCGGCCCGCCGTGCTGCAGGTACTCCGTGAGGATGTCCGGGGTGTTGGCGAAGAAGTTGGGCCGGTAGTAGTCCTGCATCCCGCTGGTGGTCAGCTCGGTCAGGTAGTCCTCGAGGTCCCAGCGGCTGTTCTTCCAGGTGAAGTACGTGTAGGACTGGTTGAAGCCGATCTTGGCCAGCGCGCGCATCATCGCCGCGCGGGTGAACGCCTCGGCCAGGAACAGCACGTCGGGGTGGTCCCGGCGGACGGTGGCGATCAGCCACTCCCAGAACGGCAGCGGCTTGGTGTGCGGGTTGTCGACGCGGAAGATCGTCACGCCCTTGTCCACCCAGTGCAGCGTGACCTCCAGGAGCGCGTCCCACAGGCCCCGCCAGTCCTCGCTGTCCCAGTCGAAGTTGTAGATGTCCTGGTACTTCTTCGGCGGGTTCTCGGCGTACTTCAGCGTCCCGTCGGGCCGGCGCTGGAACCACTCGGGGTGGTCCTGCAGCCAGGGGTGATCGGGCGAGGCCTGCAGCGCGATGTCCAGCGCGATCTCGATGTCGTGCCGGCGCGCCGTGGCCACCATCGCGTCGAAGTCGGCCTCGGTGCCCAGCTCCGGGTTGAGCGCGTCGTGGCCGCCCACCGGCGAGCCGATCGCCCAGGGGCTGCCCGGGTCGCCGGGCTGGGCCACCAGCGCGTTGTTGGCGCCCTTGCGGTTGGTCAGGCCGATCGGATGGATCGGCGGCAGGTAGAGCACGTCGAAGCCGAGCTCGGCCAGCTTGGGGATCTGGTTGGCCACGCCGGTGAAGCCGCCCCAGGAGCGCGGGAACAGCTCATACCAGGCGCCGAAGCGGGCGCGGACGCGGTCGACGTCGAGGCCCAGCGGCTCGTCCAGGACGGAGGCGTTGGCCCGATCGGGGTGGCGCGCGGCGGTCTCGGCCAGCGCGGGATCCAGCGCGGCGTCGACGGTCAGGTGCTCGGCGGCCTGGGTCAGGCGGGCGGCGTCGGCGCCGTCGGCCCGCGCGGCGATGGCTTGCAGCAGCGCGACGCCCTCGCTGAGCTCGCCGGTGAGGTCCTCCTGGCCGCCTTCCACCTTGCGCTCGATCTCGCGCCGCCAGGTGGCGAAGCGATCGGTCCAGGCCTCGAAGGTGAACGCGTGCCGCCCCTGGACGCTGACCGGGAAGCTGCCCTGCCAGCGGTCGCCGTCGACGTGGGCGTCGATGCGCTGCATCTCGGCCTCCTGCCAGTCGGCCCCCGGCGCGCGGTGGCGCACGACGGCCCGCAGCACGTCGTGGCCGTCCTTGAAGATCGTCGCGTAGGCGTCGACGGTGTCGCCGACGCAGGCCTTGGCGGGATGGCGTCCGCAGTCGATGGAGGGCGCGGGATCCTCGATGCGGATCCGGGGCGGCGGCGTGTTCGTCGTCGTCGATGGGAAATCAGGCACGCGATGTCTCTACTTCCGTCTTCTGGCCGTCTCTAACCTCGCTGCGGTGAATCTTCCGAGAACAGGCGGCGTCCAGCTGCACATCACGTCGCTTGCCTCGGGCCGGCTGGGCGATGATGCCTTTCGCTTCGTGGACTGGCTGCACGATGCCGGTCAATCGTGGTGGCAGACGCTCCCGCTGGGCCCGCCCGACCGGGCCCGCTCGCCCTACAAGGCGCGTTCGGCCTTTGCCTGCTGGCCGGGCCTGTTGGGCGATCCGGCCGCCCCGGTGTCGCTGGACGAGGAGGACGCCTTCCGGGCCCGCGAGGCGTACTGGATCGACGGCTGGGCGGCGATGGCCGGCGGCCGGCGGGCGATCCACGACCAGGTCCGCTTCGAGCGCGAGTGGACCGCGCTGCGCGCCTACGCCCAGTCGGCGGGCGTGGCGATGATCGGCGACGTGCCGATCTACGTGGCCCCCGGTGGCGCCGACGAGCGCACCTGGCCGCGGCTGTTCCGCGACGACGAGCAGGCCGGCGTGCCTCCCGACGCCTACACCGACAAGGGCCAGCTGTGGGGCAACCCGCTGTACGACTGGCCGCGCCTGCAGCGCTCGGGCTACCGCTGGTGGGTGGAGCGCCTGCGCCGGACGTTCGCCCACTTCGACCTGGCCCGCCTGGACCACTTCCGCGGCCTGGTCGCCTACTGGGCCGTGCCGCAGGACGCCAAGGACGCCCGCGGCGGCACGTGGAAGCGCGGGCCGGGCCGGGCGCTGCTCGACGCCGCGGCCCGGGAACTGGGCCCGCTCCCGCTGATCGCCGAGGACCTGGGCGTGATCACGCCCGCGGTCCGGCGGCTGCGCGACGAGCTGCAGCTGCCGGGGATGCTCGTGCTCCAGTTCGGCTTCGATCCGACCGACCCGCACGGGCCGCACCGCCTGGAGAACCACCGCAAGCGCGCGGTCGTCTACACGGCCACCCACGACTCCGACACGGCGCGCGGGTGGTACGAGTCCCTGGACGCGCCGCAGCGCGCCGCCGTCGACGCGGCGGTCGAGCCGTACGCCGATCGCGCGTTCTCCTGGCGGTTCATCCGGTTCAACGCCTCCTCCCCCGCGCAGCTGGCCATGGTGCAGGCGCAGGACGTCCTCGGGCTGGGCACCGAAGGGCGCATGAACGTGCCCGGCCGGGCCACCGGTTCGTGGCGGTGGCGGATGGCGCCGGGCGCGCTGACGCCGGCGATGGCCCGCCAGCTGCGGGGCGTCATGGAGGAGTCCGGGCGGATGGCCTCGTGAAGCCGGGCCTGGTCGCGCTGGGCGACTCGATCACCGACGGGGACGTCGCGCCGATGCTGGGCGTGCGCTCGTGGTCGTGGGCGCAGTGGCTGGCCACGGCGCTGGGGCTGCCCTACACCGGGCTGGCGGTGCCGGGCGCGACCGCGCCGGACGTGGTCGCGCGGCAGCTGCCCGCGCTGGACGGCCCGTACGCCGTCGGGTGCCTGTGGGTGGGCGTCAACGACGTGCGCTCGGTCGACTTCGACGTCGACACGTTCGCCGCGGCGCTGCGGGTGGCCGCCGACGTCGTGGCCCGCGAGTGCGAGGACGTGGTCATGCCGACGATCCCGCTGGATCTCGGCCGCCCGCGGGCCGGCGCGGCCAAGGTGCTGGCCGCCAACGGCGTGATCACCGCGCAGGCCCGCCGCGTGGGCGCCGTCGTCGTCGGCCTGGCCGGGCTGCGCGGCTGGAAGCTCGTCCTCCCCGACGCCGTGCACCTGACCGCGCTGGGCGAGCTCGAGGTGGCCGACCGGGCCGCCCGCGCGTTGGGCGCCACGCCGATGCCGTCCACGCTCGCCGATCCCGACCGCTCGCGCCGCGGCGCCGCCCACTTCGCCGCCACCGGCTACGCGGCCAGCGTCGCCCGCGACCGCCTCCGTCGCCTCCGCGAGAGACGTGTGGCACGGTGACCGCCACTACGGCGGCGAGCGTGCCACACGTACGATCCGCGGCGTGAACTGGCTCGCGCGCATGCGGTGGCGACGCCGCGGAGTCCGCATCCACGTGGCCCCGGGCGCCCACCTCCTCCTCGGTGATGCCGTGACCATCGGCGCCGGCACCAGGCTGACGGTGAACGCGGGGACGCTGACCATCGGCGACCACGCGCAGATCGGCGAGCGCTGCCTGATCGTCGTCCACGCCGGCGTCGACATCGCCCCACGCGCCCGCGTCAACGACTGGGTCAGCATCACCGACTTCGAGCCGGTCGCCGACGACGTCGAACGGCCCACCCGCCTGCAGGGCGTGCAGGCGCGCGCCATCACGATCGGCGAAGGCGCGATCGTCGACCACGCCGCCAACCTCACCGCCGGGGCGGTCGTCCCGGCCCGCTCCCGCGTCCAACCCCACGAGATCCGATGAGCGAGCGCCTCACCACCTGGTACTTCACCGGCCCGCTCGGCCACTTCGTGGCCGGCTTCGCCGACTGGGCCGAGCTGCTGCTCAGGTTCGCTGTAGCGCGAACAAGGGCCAGGGTCCGGGCACGCCCTTGAGCTCGCGCTCGCCGCGGTAGTCGAAGGTCAGCCCCGCCCCCACCGCCGTGCCGTAGGTGGTGCCCGAGACGAGCACCTCGCTCGGTCCGGCCATGGCCAGCACGCGCGCCGCGATGTGCACCGCCAGGCCGCCGACGTCCTCGCCGATCAGCTCGCACTCGCCGGTGTGCAACCCGGCCCGCACCGGGAGCCCGATGCGCTCCAGCTCGGTGACGAGCTCGGCGGCGCACTGCACGGCGTCCGACGGCAGCCCCGCGAACGTGGCCAGCACGCCGTCGCCGGTGCCCTTCACGCGCCAGCCCGAGTAGCGCTCGAGCAGGCGGTCGATCGTCGCGTCGTGGGTGGCCAGCGCGTCGCGCCAGCGCACGTCGCCCAGCCGGGACGCCTCGCGCGTCGCGTCGACGATGTCGGTGAACAGCACCGTGCGCAGCGCCCGCTCGCCCATCCCGCCGACCGGCGATCCGCTGATGAACTCGCCGATCTCCGACATCAGGCGCAGCGAGTCGCCGACGCTGGGCAGCGAGTCCGAGCCGGGCAGCTCGACCAGCCGCGCGCCCGGGATGTGGGCGGCCATCATCCGCGCGTGGCGCACGTCCATCAGCGTGTCCTCGGTGCGATGCAGGATGAGCGTCGGCATCGTCAGCTCCTCCAGCAGCGGGGAGACGTCCATCACCCCGGAGTTGACCACCGCGCGCACGGTGCCCGGGCTGGCCGCCTGGCGCTCCAGGCGCGAGAACCAGTCGCGCAGCCGGGCATCGTCGGCCGAGTTGGGCGCGACCTGATCGACCAGGGCGCCCGTGCCCCAGGCGGCGATCTGGGCGTCGAAGGCGATGCGCCGCTCCTCCTCGCCGAAGGTCCAGGTGACCTCCTCGCTGCGCACGTTGGTGGCGAACGAGCCGTACAGCACCAGGTGCGAGACGCGTTCGGGGTGCGCGTGGGCGAAGGCGATCGACGGCGGCCCGCCGTTGATGTAGGCGACCAGCGCCGCGCGCTCGCTGCCGGCGGCGTCCAGCACCGCCTCGATGTCGCCCACGTGGACCTCGACGCTGGTCCCGGGCACCGGGTCCGACAGGCCGGTCCCGCGCCGGTCGTAGATGATCAGCCGGCCGATCTTGCTCAGCCGGGTCAGGAACCGGGCCATGCCGGGCTCCTCCCAGATCAGGTCCACGTGCGTGGCGAAGCCGAAGCTCAGGAGGATGTCCTCGGGGCCGTCACCGACCACCTGGTAGGCGAGCGAGACGTCGCCGTTGCGGGCGTACTGGGTGCGCGGGGCCACGTCTGCGCGAGCCTACCGGCGCTCTGTCGCGATAGCGTTCCGCGCTCCGTGCTCCGGCTCGTCGTCACGAACATGACACGGCATCGGTTCCGCACGATCGCCACGGCGATCGGCATCGCCCTGGGCGTGGCCACGATCGTCGCCCTGCTCTCGATCGGCGACGGGCTCAAGCGCACGGCGTCCGAGTTCGTCCACCTGGGGCAGTCGGACTTCGGCCTGTTCCAGGCCGGTGTCGCCGACCCGACGGCGTCGATCGTGCCCACCTCGCTGGCCGCCAAGCTCGAGCGCAACCCGGACATCGCCCGGGCCACGCCGCTGCTGCTCGTCGTCGAGGGCATCAAGCGGGATCCGGCCGCGGTGGTCTTCGGCGCCGAGCCCGACGGCTTCTTCGCCCAGCGCCTGGTCACCACCCAGGGCCAGCGCGATCTCGGGAAGGGTCAGATCGTGATCGGCGACGCGCTGGCCCAGCGCCTGAAGGTCCAGGTGGGCGACGAGCTGGCGGTCAAGAAGCGCACCTTCACCGTCTCGGGGATCTACCACACGGGCATCTTCTTCGAGGACAACGGCGCGGTGCTGCCGCTGCCGGTGGCCCAGAAGCTGGCCAGGCGCACGCCCGGCGAGGCGACGAACATCGTGGCCGCGCTGGCCCCGGGCGCGCAGCAGAAGCAGGTCGAGCAGGCGGTCCGGGCCGCCAACCCCGGCACGCTGGTCATCGGGACGCCCGAGGAGGCCTCACGCGTCGGCGCCAACGGCGAGCTGGTGGGCAAGACCGTGACGATCGTCGCCGCGCTGGCGCTGATCGTCGGCGGCATCGGCGTGGCCAACACGATGGCCATGTCGGTGATGGAGCGCGAACGCGAGCTGGCCCTGCTCAGCGCGGTCGGCTGGCGGCGCCTGCGCATCGCCGCGCTGGTGCTGGCCGAGGGCGTGCTGACCAGCATCCTCGGCGCCGGTCTGGGCATGCTCGCAGGCATCATCGGGGCCAAGGCGCTCGGACAGGCGCTCGACGTGGCGCAGGTGGTCACGCCGCAGGTCACCTTCGCCACGGTGTGGCAGGCGCTGGCCATCGGCGTGGCCATCGGGATCCTCGGTGGGCTGTATCCGGCCTGGCGGGGGACGTCGGTCTCCCCGCTGCGCCTGTTGGGCGGCGGGACGTAGCGGCCTACCGCACCACCAGCTGGGCCGTGACGGCGATCCGCCTGCCGTCGGCATCACGCGCGGTCAGCTTCAGCTGATAGCGGCCGGCGGCGGCGTGCTTGGGCACGGTCACCGTGATCCGCCCGCCCCGCCGGGCGATCGCATCCACCGACCGGCCGGCGGCCTTGCGGCCGTTGCGCTGCAGGACCAGCGACACGCCGCTGAGCCGCGCGTTGGTGGTCACCTTGACCGTGACCCGCCGACCGCGCGTGGCCGTGCGGGGCGCGTCGATCGTCACCTTCGTGCGGATGCGCGCGGGCGTCGAGGTCGGCGTGCCCGTGGTCGGCAGACCCGGCGCCGAGGGCGTGGACGGGGCCGCCGGCGCCGACGGCACCGGGCTCTGCTGCGAGGGGGCCGACGTGCTGCCGCCACCGCCACCGCCACCGGTGCCGAGGGCCGGCGCGACCGTCGCGGCCTGGCTGCGCGCCACCTCGGAGTCGCCCGCGTCGTTGGACGCGGTCACCGCGCAGCGCAGCGCCGCCCCGACGTCGGCGCCGGTGGGGACGTAGGTCGCCCCGGTGGCTCCGTTGATCGGGTTCCCGTTGCGCGTCCACGCGTAGGCGTAGGTGACCGGGGAGTTGTCCCAGCCGCCGGGCGTGCACCAGACCGTCGCGCCCTGGCGCACGTCGCCGCCCAGCTCCGGCGCCGCGGCCGAGACCGGCGTGGCGACGTCGAAGATGGCGATCGGACCGGGCACCGCGCCCGTCCCGCGGTCGCCGCCCGCGACCACCGTGCTGCCGCGGCCGACGACGTCGTTGACCGTCCAGTCCAGCGTCGGGGAGAACGGCCCGGGGAAGCGGCCGTCGGGCACCAGCGTGCCCAGCGCCGGGGTCTCGCCCCCGGCCCGGGCGCCGACGATCAGGCCGCCGCCCTGCGCCAGCAGCGCCTGGGGCACCAGGGTCGGCCGGCTCAGGCCGCCCGCGCGCACCGCGCCGGTCGCCGCGTCCAGGCGGCGCACCTCGCCCGCGTCATCGGTGACGGCGTTGTGCAGCGCCACCGCCAGCCCGGCCCCGTCCGCCGTGACGTCGTCGATGGCCATCCCCTGCTCCAGCGGGCCGAACCCGAAGCCCGGATCGCGCGCGCCCGTCTGCGCGTCGTAGGCGGTGAGCGTGACGATGCGATCGCGCGCCTGGGCGGTCACCGTGGGCGTCGAGGCGACGTACACCCGGTCGCCGACGACCCGCACCAGCAGCGACGGTTCGATCGGGTTGGGCGCGAACTCGGCGATCAGCGACCCGGTGGCGGCGTCGAGGGCGGCCACGTTGCGCCGTCCCTCCCCGTCCACCGACTGGAAGCTGCCGGCCAGGTAGAGCCGATCCGCCGTGCCGTCGAGGGTCCAGTCCGCGCCCGAGCCCAGGTCGATGGCGAAGTCGTCGTCGACCAGGCCGTCCTCGGTCGACGCGCGCTTCAGCAGGCCCGTCGTGCCCGACCGGAAGTACAGCCAGTCGCCCGCCACCGCCATCGTCGTGGCGTACTCGCCGCTGCCCAGCGTCCAGGCGCGGTCCAGCTTGCCCGTCGCCACGTCGAAGGCGAACGTGCGGCGCTTCAGGCCGGCGCCGTCGAAGGACCCGCCCAGCAGGACGCGGTCGCCGTCGACCGCCAGGGCCGCCACCGACACCGCGCCGCCCTCGTCGTCGACCACGGTCGTCTCGAAGGCCCGGTCCGGCTGACCGGTGACGGGGTCCAGCAGCGCGATCGGCTCGGTGTAGCCGGTGACCAGCAGCTTGCCGCGGAACATGGCCAGCGGACCGCCGCGGCCGACGGCGTACTCGGTGCGTGGGCGGAAGCTGGCCACCGGTGCGCCCGAGGCCGGGTCGACGGCGATCAGGTAGACGATCGGCGTGCCGGCCGCGCGCCGGTTGGCCGCCACGAACAGGCTCTGCCCGTCCGTGGCCAGACCGCGCACCGTGACGCCGACGTCGTAGCCGGCGATCCTGAACGCCGGATCCAGCGTCCCCGCGTCGTCGGTGCGGACCGCCGCCACCCCGCCGATCTCGACGTCGTTGACCGCCTGCAGCTGGCCGCCGACGAACAGCCGGTCGCCGACCACCAGCAGCTCCTGGGACGGCGAGAAGGCCTGCAGCTGCGGCGTCCAGCCGGCGTCGATCGCGCCCGTGGTGGCGGACACGCGCACGAGGCGCTGGTGGGCGATGCCGCCGGCCCTGGTGAAGCGGCCACTGGCGTACAGGCGCCCGGCGCCGTCGAGCGCCAGGGTGTTGACCACGCCGCCGGTGATGACCGGGTCGGCGAACGACTCGACGAGCGCGCCGGTGGTGGCCGAGACCGCGGCCAGCCGCGAGCGGGCCACACCGCCGACCGTCGTGAAGTCGCCGCCCAGGTAGACCAGCGACCCGTTGCGCCGCAGCACCGACACCGGAGCATCGGTGGTCGGCGTCCAGGCGGGATCGACGCTGCCGTCGGCCCGCACGTGGGCCAGCCCGGCCCGCGCCACGCCGCCGACCGCGCTGAAGCCGCCGGCCAGGTAAGCACCCCCGGCGCCATCGGGCGCGACCGCGGTCACCGGGCCGCCGGCCACCGCGGGCCACGCGGCCGGAGCGCCGCCGGCCCCGTCCAGCGCAGCCACGTTCTGGGCCGGCGTGGTCGGGAACACGCCCGGGTTCAGGGCGCTGAAGTCGGTCACCGCGGCGGCGATGGCCCGCGGGCCCGCGACGGCCAACTCGGCCACCGGCGGCGGGGCGACGTCCAGGCCGCGGGCGGTCGAGGCCGCGGGCAGGCCCAGCGCCGGCCCCGGCGTGGGTCCGCCGGAGGCGAACAGGCGGCCGAGGTTCTGCACGTCGGCGCGCTGGCCGACGATCCAGGTCTCGCCGGTGGGCAGCACCACCAGGCCGGTGGAGCCGGGAGCGGTGGTGGGCGCCAGCGGCTCCTGCTCGACGGTGGTCACCAGCGTGGAGGTGATCGTCGCCCCGTCGGCCAGGCCGCTGACCGGCGCGCGACGCAGCTCCGTGGTCTCCGCACGGCCGTCGTCGGCCGGCACGCCGACCGCCAGCACGAGCGCCCCGTCGGGCGCGATCGCCAGGTCGCGCACGAGCTGCGGTGCGGGCAGCACGTAGGCCTGCTGCCCGCCGGAGGCGACGTCGCGCACGACCAGCCGCCCGTCGCCCTCGGCGCCGTAGGCCGGCCGCAGGGCCAGGTACAGCGTGCCGCCGTCGGCGGACACCGCGAGGCCGACGACCTCGTCGAGCGGGTTGCCGTCGGGATCGAAGCGGATGCCGCTGTCGGCGATCGCCTGCACCGCACCGTCGGGCGCGACACGCAGCAGCGCGCTGCTGGCCGAGTCCGGGATGTACTGGGCCACCCACCAGCCGCCGGTGCGCGGGTCGCGATCGACGTCGCTCTCCGGCCCGGTGGGCACGTAGCCGTCGCCGTCCAACGTGAGGCGCACGGCGGACGTGACCGGCGCCTCGCCCGAGGGCGCGCGCAGGTTCAGCGTCTGGATCTCGGTCTTGGGGCCGTCGTTGGCCAGGGCGGTGAGCTGCCCGGAGCCGGAGGCGACGCCCAGGCCGCGCAGCGCATCGAAGTAGTGGCCGGGCAGGTCGACGACGCTGCGCCGCGGGTCGGCCGAGCGGTTGCGGTTGGCGTACTTCAGCACGGAGAACCCGGTCGGGTCGCCGGGGTCGGCGGTGTACACGTATCCGCGCTTGGGGTCGGCGATCAGGCCCTCGGGCTCGCCGCCGGTGGGAACCGCGTCGGTGATCTGCGGCGCGGTCGGGTCGGTCACGTCGACCACCACGACCGCGTTGCCGCGTTCGATGCCGACGAACGCGTACTCGCGGCCGCCGAACGTGCCCATGTCGATGCCCTCGGGCTCGACGCCGCGGCTGTCGGTGCGGTCCTTGGGGAACATCCCCCGCCGGGCCAGGAACTGCTCGAACCGGGCATCGCGGCCCAGGTCGGCGACCTCGGTGCCGTCCAGCGCGTGGATGGTGACGTTCCGCCCGCCGAAGCTGTTCTCGCCCTCGTTGGCCAGCACCACGTGACGGCCGTCGGCGGTGAAGCCCACCTCGTCGGGCTGGCGCGGCGCGCCCAGCGACCGGTCGCCGTTCTTGTCGAACAGCGGCTCGGTGAAGTCGATCGTGCCGTCGGTCCCGCCGATCATGCTCAGCTGCGAGGAGCGCCCCGCGCTCCACACGTCGGTGACCGTCGGCCGCGCCGGGCGCAGGTCGATGATCGCCACCGCGTTGTTCTCCTGGAGCGTCACCGCGGCGGTGGTGCTGTCGGGCGACACGTCGACGAACTCGGGCTGCACCGTGTCCTTGTCGAGGATGTCGGGGTCGTCGGGGATCGTCACGACCTGCTTGGTCCAGTCGCTCGGCGGCCCGACCGTGCGCAGGACCTCGACCGTCCCGAGCTCGACCTCGGCGCCCAGCTCGTCCTCGTCGGCGACGACGAGCTTCGTGCCGTCGGGGGAGAACGCGGCGCCGTCGGGGCCGGCGACCAGGCGGAACTCGCGCACGGGGACGACGTCGGGCAGCGAGTACACCCGCACGTGGCTGCCGGAGTTGAAGCCGCCGGGAACGAAGGCGTTCTGCTTCGTCGTGACGGCCAGGTACCTGCCGTCCGGACGCACGTTGACCGACGTTGCGTACTCGCCGCGCGGGATCGCGTAGGCGCGGATGCGCTTGGCCTCGGTGGGCGTGCTGACGTCGTAGGCGCGGAAGCCATCGATGCCCTGGGTGGAGAACATCGTGTTGCCGTCGGGCGTCAGGTCGACGATCTCCGGCGACGAGCCGCCCCCGTCGTCGCCCGTGGACCCACCGACGTGCTTCTCCGCGTTGGGGATCCGGTGGACGAAGTCGAAGCCCGGCGCGGCCAGCGCGGTGGACGCCGTCATGAGCGCGGCGACGAGCACGAACGCGGACAGGCAGAGACGACGCACTCCAGACATGCGGGGACCTTCCGGTGAAGACGAGAGAACGGCGCGGCGAGAGTTGGCGCGACGGCGCTAGCCGTCGCTGCGCCGGGCACTCAACCGCAGCGCTCAGGTCCTGTCTAGGCGCGGCAACAGAAACACAACAGGAATGTCTCAGTCACCGCGCATCGCGGTGGCCGGCTCGTCCACCAGCCGCCCATCGCGCAGGTGCAGCACCCGGTCGGCGCGCTCGCCGATCAGCGGGTCGTAGGTGACGACCAGCAACGTCGCCCCGCGGCGCTCGCGCGCGTCGACCAGCAGGTCCAGCACCTTGCCGGCCGAGTCGGTGTCCAGCGCGCCGGTGGGCTCGTCGGCCAGCAGCAGGCGCGGGTCGTTGGCCAGCGCGCGGGCCACGGCGACGCGCTGGCGCTCACCGCCCGACAGCCGCGCCGCGCGGGTGGTCAGCCGATGCCCGAGCCCGACCTCCTCCAGCAGCCCCTGAGCCTTGGCCGCTCGCTCGTGGCGCCCCAGGCCGGCGCCGATCAACGGGATCTCCGCGTTGGCCGCCGCCGACAGGTGTCCGAGCAGGTGGTGGTGCTGGAAGACGAAGCCGACCGTCTCGCGGTGGTAGCGGTCCGGCGGGATCGCGTCCAGCGGCTGCCCGTCGACGACGACGCGGCCGCTGGTCGGGCGGTCCAGCCCGCCGATCAGCGACAGCAGCGTCGTCTTGCCCGAGCCCGACGGCCCGGTCAGCACGACGAACTCGCCGGGCTCGATGGTCAGCGAGACCTCGTCGAGCGCGACGATCCCCGCCGGGTGGCGGCGACCGGCTCCCTCGACGACGACGCGGGCCCCGCCCGCGTCATCCGCGCTGGACACGGACCTTCCAGTCGAGGTTCTGGCTGCCCTTCCCCGGCACCGTGACGATCACCCGGAAGGTCAGCGCGATCCCCGCCGCGCGGCCCGGCCACAGGATCGTGTCGTCGTAGCTGCCCGTGAACGAGTACGGCTTCGGCCCGCCGGTCGGATGCCCCGGGTTGGGGTTCTGCGTGGAGACGACCTGGCCGTTGTAGAGGAACTTGTAGACCGCGGTCGCGCGCAGCGCCTTGCCGGAGTTGGACTTCGCCGTGACGGTGATGTCCCAGTCCTTCGCGTCGGCCTTCGGCGTGTGGTTGGGCGCCTTCAGCGTGGCCTTGAAGGCGGCCGCGGAGGCCGACGACGTGGGCAGCAGGAGCGCCGCGCCGGCGGCGGCCAGGACGAGCAGCGAGCGGGAACGCTTCATCGGATCAGCCCTCCAAGGGGTCGTCGTTGCGGGAGCAATTTTCTACCCAGATTCCGGTGTATTGGCAAGTGCGGCCGCGGCCAGCGCCTCGGCGGCCGGACGTGAGACGTGCCCGAGCTCCGCGCGCGCCCGCCGATCGTCGAAGGTCATCGGCAGCCGCGCGAGCCGCACCTCGTCGAGCACCAGCAGCTGCGGCTCGCGGCCCAGCGGTGCGTTGACCGCGCGGGCGACGTGCGCGGCGGCCAGCACGCCACGCCAGGGCAGCCCGACCCGCGGCGGGCGACGTCCGGCCACCCGCGCGACCTCGCCGAACAGCGCGCGCATCGAGAGGTTCTCCCCGCCCAGCAGGTAGCGCCGGCCGCTGCGCCCGCGCTCGTGCGCGCGCAGATGGCCGGCGGCGACGTCCTCGACGGCCACGACGTTCAGCGCGCTGCCGCGCAGGTAGGCGCCGGCCCGCCCGGCCACCACGTCGGCGATCATCTTCCCCGTCGGCGTCGGGCGCCGGTCGCCGGGCCCGACCGGCGTCGTCGGGTTGACGACCACCACGTCCAGGCCGTCCGCGGCGGCGGCCAGCGCCAGCCGCTCGCCCGCGACCTTCGTGCGCTTGTAGGGCACGTCGAGCTCCCAGGCCGGCGGGCCGTCGTCCTCGGTGGCCGGGCGACCGGCCGCCGGGCCGCAGGTCGCGCACGAGCTCGTGTGCACGACCCGGCGCACGCTGGGCGCCCGCGCCGCGGCGTCCAGCACCGCGCGCGTGCCGGCGACGTTGACCGTCTCCATGGCGACGGCGTCCGAACGGGCGAACGAGTAGACGGCGGCCAGGTGGAAGACGGCGTCGCAGCCGTCCATCGCGGCGCGCAGCGCCGCGTGGTCGAGGATGTCCGCGGCCACCGGCTCCACGCCATCGGGGACCGCCGCGGGCGGCTCGCGGTCGAGCGCGCGCACCTCCGCGCCCCCGGCGGCCAGCGCCGCCACCACGTGCGCCCCGATGAAGCCGCCCGCGCCCGTGACCAACGCCCTCACCGGTGTGCCCCCACCGCCCGGCGGGCCAGCCGCCACCCGAACGAGGCCAGCGCGCTGGGCACGTGCTCGGCCGCCGCGACGACCTCCTCCAGCGCCGCCGCGAACGCGCGCACGTCGGCCTCGCCGACGACCAGCGAGGGCAGCGCCTTGACGACGTTCATCCCGTGGCCGGCCACCTGGCAGAGCACGCGGTGCTCGTGGAACAGGGGCACGGTCAGGACCTGCGCGTACAGGCCCGGCTGGCGGCGCTCCACCGCCCGGAAGATCGAGCGTCCGGCGCCGCCCGCCGGCTCGTGCAGCTCGATCGCCCACAGCAGCCCCAGCCCGCGCACGTCGCGGACGATCTCGTAGCGATCGACGAGCGGCGTCGTCAGCTCCAGCAGGAGGTCGCCCATCCGCGCCGCGTGCGCGACCAGCCCTTCCTGCTCGAGCACGCGCAGCGTGGCCAGCCCGGCGGCCGCGGCCAGGTCGTTGTTGCCGAAGGTCGAGCCGTGGCGCACGCCGCGCTCCATGCCGTCGAAGACCGCGTCCATGACCGCGCGCGAGCACAGCACCGCGCCGATCGGGACGAACCCGCCCGACAGCGCCTTGGCCACCGTGACCAGATCGGGTTGCAGGCCCCAGTGCTCCAGCGCCAGGAACCGGCCGGTGCGGCCGATGCCGGTCTGCACCTCGTCGACGCAGAACAGCGTGCCCGCGGCGCGGCAGGCCGCCTGCGCGGCGGGCAGGTAGCCGTCGGGCGGCAGGTTGACGCCCTTGCCCTGGACCGGTTCGACGATGAAGGCGGCCACGTCGCCGCGGGCCAGCTCGGCCTCCAGCGCCTCCAGGGCGCCGAACGGCACCGCCTCACAGCCGGGCAGCAGCGGTCCGAAGCCGTCGCGGAACTCGGCGTTCCCGTTGAGCGACAGCGCGCCCAGCGTCAGCCCGTGGAAGCCGTGCTCGGCGAACAGCACGCGCGGGCGGCCGGTGGCGGCGCGCGACAGCTTGATCGCGCCCTCGATCGCCTCCGCCCCGCTGTTGGCCGCGACCATCGCGTCCAGCGAGTCGGGCGCGCGGGCCAGCAGCTCCTCGGCCAGCACGCCCTGCAGCAGCGTCACGCCGAGCTGCGGCAGGTTCGGCGTGGACGCCTGCATCGTGTCGCGCAGCGCGGCGATCACGTCGGGATGGTTGCGCCCGACGGCGAACACGCCGTAGCCGCACAGCAGGTCCAGGTAGCGGTCGCCGTCGGCGTCGATCAGGTAGGCGCCCTCGCCGCGCACCCACGGCTTGTCGAACCCCAGCGTGCGCACGATCCGCCCCAACTGCGGGTTGAGGTGGGCATCGTTGAGCGCCATCTCCTCGCCACCCCGGGTGGCGAGAATCTCGCGGACGCTGGGGACCATCGCCACATTCTCTCGCATCGGACTGGCAACCCCTCTCAGGAACCTCCAAGGTTGGGGCATCACCATGGCTCCCATGAGCGCCGACTCGTCCCATCGCGTGCTCGTCGTCGACGACGAGCCAAACATCGTCGACGTCGTCTCGATGGCCCTGCGCTACCAGGGCTTCGAGGTCGCGTCGGCCGGCACCGGCGCGGAAGCGCTCAGCCAGGTCAGCAACTTCAACCCGCACATCATCGTCCTGGACGTGATGCTGCCCGACATGGAGGGCTTCGACGTCGCCCGGCGCCTGGGCGCCGACCGCGCCCGCGTGCCGATCGTCTTCCTGACCGCCCGCGACGCGACCGACGACAAGGTCCGCGGGCTGTCGATCGGCGGCGACGACTACGTGACCAAGCCGTTCAGCCTCGAGGAGCTCGTGGCCCGGATCCGCACGATCCTGCGCCGCACCGGCCAGGCCGAGGCCGACTCCAGCCGCCTCGTGTTCGAGGATCTCGAGCTCGATGACGATGCCCACGAGGTCACCCGCGCCGGCGTGCCGATCGACCTGACCGCCACCGAGTACCGCCTGCTGCGCTACCTGATGCTCAACCCGCGGCGCGTGCTCACCCGCGCGCAGCTGCTCGAGCACGTGTGGGACTACGACTTCGGCGGCGACGCCCGCGTGCTGGAGACCTACGTCAGCTACCTGCGCAAGAAGCTCGACGCGCACGGCGCCCCGCTGATCCACACGGTGCGCGGCGTCGGCTACGCGCTGCGGCGACCCCGGACCTAGTGCGCTCCCTCCGCGCGCGGCTGCTGGCCATCCTGCTCGCGCTCACGGCGATCGGGCTGCTGACCGCGGGCGCGATCACCTACGCCGAGCAGCGCAACTTCCTCTACGACCGCGTCGACCAGCAGCTGCGGTCCTCCCAGGAGGTCGTCGCGCGTGCGCTGGGTGGCCAGAGCCCGGCCCGCCGTCCGGGCATGCCGGGCGGCCCTCCGGGCATCGGCACCGGCGCGGGCCTGCCGCCCGGCGGCCGCCCGGACGACTCCTCCGGCCCGGCGCCCGGCACCTACGGCGAGGTGCGCGACGCCGACGGCGACGTGAAGGACTCGATCACGCTCGGCTACGGCTCCGACGTCAGCGCCACACCCGATCTGCCCGACACGATCGCCGCGGGCAAGCTGTTCACGGTCGACGCGACCGGCGGCAGCGGCCCGCGCTACCGCGTGCTGGCCACCCAGGAGCCCAACGGCAACCTGTTCATCGTGGCGATCCCGCTGGCCGACGAGGACCAGGCGCTCAGCCGGCTGCTCGTCGTCGAGGGCACCGTCATCGCCGCCGTCCTGCTGCTCCTGGCCGCGATCGCCTGGGTGGTCGTGCGCGTCGGGCTGCTGCCGCTGGACCGCATGGGCCACACCGCCAACGCGATCGCCGGCGGCGACCTGTCCGCGCGCGTGGACACCGTCGATCCGCGCACCGAGGTCGGTCGGCTGGGCATGGCGCTCAACGCGATGCTCGAACGCCTCGAGCAGGCCTTCGCCCAGCGCCAGGCCAGCGAGGACCGCCTGCGCCAGTTCCTGGCCGACGCCTCGCACGAGCTGCGCACGCCGCTGGCCTCGATCCGCGGGTACGCCGAGCTGTATCGGATGGGCGCGCTGCGCGACGACGCGGAGACCGAGCGCGCGATGAGCCGCGTCGAGGACGAGGCCGCCCGCATGGGCGTGCTCGTCGAGGACCTGCTGACGCTGGCCCGCCTGGACGAGGTGGCCGAGGCGCCGCACGTGGATCTGGACCTGACGCGGCTGGCGGCCGACGCCGTGGCCGACGCGCGCGCCACCGCACCCGACCGCGAGGTGACGCTGCACGCCGACGGCGAGGCGTTCGTCCGCGGCGACGCGCACCAGCTGCGCCAGGTGCTGGCCAACCTGCTGCGCAACGCGCTCGTGCACACGCCCGCGGGCACGCCGATCGAGGTGTTCGTCGGCCAGGAGAGCGGCCGCGTCTCGCTCGTGGTGCGCGACCACGGTCCGGGGCTGCCGACCGGCGACAACCCCGACGCGCTGTTCGAGCGCTTCTGGCGCAGCGAGGCCGGGCGCGAGCGCGGCCGCGCAGGCGCCGGGCTGGGGCTGGCCATCGTCGCGGCGATCGTCGCCGCCCACGGCGGGCGCGTGTCCGCCGCCGACGCGCCGGACGGCGGCGCGGCCTTCACGGTCGCGCTCTCAGCCTCCTCTCAGCGAGCTCGTACGTCGCTGTAACGGCCGGGGCCGATGCTGGCCCCATGACCGAACTCGCCCTTCTTCCGCCGGCCCGGGGCGATCGGCTCCCGGGCCTGGCACGACCCCAGATCGACATCGTCGTCCCCGTCTACAACGAGGAGGGCGCGCTCGCGGGGTCGATCCTGCGCCTGCACCGCTTCCTGTCGGACGGCTTCCCGTTCACCTGGCGCATCGTCATCGCCGACAACGCCTCGACCGACGCCACGCCGGAGATCGCCAACGCGCTGGCCTCGTCGCTCGTCAACGTCCAGTCGCTGCGCCTGGAGCGCAAGGGCCGCGGTCTGGCCCTGCGCACCGCCTGGTCGGACAGCGACGCCGACGTCGCCTGCTACATGGACGTCGACCTGTCCACCGACCTGCGGGCCCTGCTGCCGCTCGTCGCGCCCCTGCTCTCGGGCCACAGCGACCTGGCCATCGGATCGCGGCTGGCTGCCGGCTCGCGCGTCGTGCGCGGCCCCAAGCGCGAGCTGATCTCGCGCGCCTACAACCGGATCCTGCACCTCGTGCTGCGCGCGCGCTTCAGCGACGCCCAGTGCGGCTTCAAGGCGATCCGCCGGGACGCCGTCCGCTCGCTGCTGGACGACGTGCGCGACGACGCCTGGTTCTTCGACACGGAGCTGCTCGTGCTGGCCCAGCGCCGCGGCCTGCGCATCCACGAGGTGCCGGTCGACTGGATCGACGACCCGGACTCGCGCGTCGACATCGTGCCGACGGCCCTGGCCGACCTGCGCGGGGTCGCGCGCCTGCTGGTCGTGCGCTCAGACGGCCGGCGGCGTGTACGGGAAGTGCATCAGGACGACGTCGGTGCGAACCTCGTCGCCTGAGTCCTCGCCCATGCGCGCCATGCTCTCGGCCTGGATCTCCAGGACCCGGTCGAGCACGCCGGCCATCAGGTCGGCCACCTCGGCGTAGCCCTCCTCGTCCAGGTGCAGCGGGGTGCGCGTGAAGTGCACGTCGCTGCGCTGGTAGGTCTGATCGCTGGCGCCGACCCGCACGAGATCCTCGATCGTGTCGCGCACGATCGTCTGGACGGCGTCGCGGCGCACCTCCGGCGGCATCTCGGCCGCCTCGGCGTCGGTGACGAACGCGCGCTGCGTGGCCCGGTAGTGATGCTCGAGCGCACCGCGCACGGGCGTCGTGCCGACGAGCTCGATGATCCCCAGCTCGGAGAGCACCCGGACGTGATAGCTCACGTTCTCGGTGCGCACGCCGATGCGGCGGGCGATGCCCGCCGGCGTGCTGGTGCCCTCGTTGAGCATGTTGAGGATCTGCCAGCGCAACGGGTGCGACAGCGCCTTGACGAGGTTGGCATTGGCGGCGGAATCACGGCCGCGGGGCTTGGATGTGGTTCGCGTGGTCATGCTGGAGTCAGTACGGCCCGCAGGTGGCTGCGGACGCGGTGAAGCTTCACCTTAGCTGTTCCCTCGGGGATTCCCAACCGCTGGGCCACAGCGGGCTGTGCGAGATCCTCGACATATCTCAAGCGCAGCAACTCGCGTTCTGCCCCGTCCAGCTCGGCGATTGCGGCCCGTAGGTCGAGGCGCTCGGCGATGCGTTCGACCTCGTCCAACGTGGCGCGCTCGCCGTCTGCCCATTCGTCCAGCTGGACCTCGACGCCCTCGGGACGGGTTCGCCAGGCCTCACGACGCGTGATCGCCAGCATCCATGGGAGCGGATCGTGCGGCGTCTGGCAGTTGTCGCGGGCCCGCCAGGCCGCCAGCATCGCCGCCTGGACGGCGTCCTGAGCGTCCGATTCCGAGCGCGCGTGACGTCGCGCCTCGCGCAGACAACGGCGGCGCGCCACGTCCCAGTTCCATGCTTCCGGTGTAAATCGCATGAAACGGTTTAGCGCTTAACCGCCTCTCCTGTACATGACCGTCTCACCGAGCCGCGCCGCACACGACGGCTACGAAGCGCTCGCGCCGCTCTACGACGAGTTCGTGGCGCACCCCGGCTACCGCCACTGGGTGCTGTCGATCGAGGCCGTGGCGCGGGGTCTGGGCGTGCGCGGCGTCCGCCTGCTGGACGTCGGATGCGGCACCGGTCGCAGCTTCGCCCCGCTGCTGGAGCGCGGGTACCTGGTCACGGGCTGCGAGCCGGTCGCCCCGATGCTCGCCCAGGCCCGGCGACGCAGCCCGCGCCGCGTGCGCACGACCTGCGCGCTGGCCGGCGACGCGCCCGGCGGCCGCTTCGACCTGGTGATCGCCCTCAACGACGTGATCAACTGCATCCCGCACGAGGCCGAGCTGCTGCGCACCTTCCGGGCCATCGCCGCGCGCCTGGCCCCCGAGGGCGTGTTCGCCTTCGACCTCACCCCGGCGCACGTCTACGCCAGCGGCTTCCTGACCCCGCGCGAGCGCACCACCGCGCGCGCCCGCTTCGACTGGCGGCCGTTGGAGCACGTCGAGGACCGCTACAGCGCGGTGCTCGAGACGCATCCGCCGGGCCGCCCCACCGCCACGGCCGTGCATCGCCAGCGCGCGATCGGGGAGCGCGAGCTGCACCGCGCGCTAGCGGCCGCCGGGCTGCGGGTCGCCGCCGTGCGCGGTTGCGACAACGAGGGCCGCGTGGGCCCGGCGTCGGACGCGGCGTTCAAGCACCTGTACTTCGCCCAGATCTCGTCAACCCGACACCCCAGAGAGGAGGTGCCCGATGCTGAAGCCCCGCAAGCTGGAGAAGAAGACGGTCGACATGCTGTCCGTGTTCAAGACCGGGTGACCCCGCGGGGCGCGGCCACACGTGGCCGCGCCCGTCGCCCGGACGCCGGGGGCGCGCGATGACCGTCGCCGTCGCCCTCCAGCGCCCGACGCTGAAGAACACGATCGAGGCCCGCGCCACCGACGACGCCGTCTGGCTGATGTGCGGCGCCGGCGAGGACGACCTGGTGATCGAGGAGCACGTCGACCTGCTGCGCGCGCTGCTGCCGCTGCTCGACGGCCACCGGTCGCGCGAGGCGCTGATCGACACCCTGGAGGCCGAGCGCTTCGACCCGGCGGACGTCGCCACCGCGCTGGACGAGCTGGCCGAGATCGGCCTGCTGTTCGACGCGGCCAGCCTCGATGCCCTCCCGCCCGCGGCGATCCGACGCGCCGAGCGCCAGCTCGTGCTGCTCGGCCGCGACGCCGAGGACGACCCGGCGCTCGCCCAGCGGCGGCTGCTCGGCGCGCGCGTGGGCCTGCTGGGCCTGGGCGGCTTCGGGAGCTGGGCCGCGCTCGGCCTGGCCAGCGCCGGCGTGGGCACGCTGGTCGGCGTCGATCACGATCACGTCGAGGCCAGCAACCTCAACCGGCAGGTGCTCTTCGGCGCGTCCGACGTCGGGCGCCCCAAGGCGGCGGCCGCCGAAGCGGCGCTCTCGCGCCTGAACCCCGACGTCCGCTTCGAGGCGGTGGCCCGCCGCGTCGACAGCGCCGAGACGGTGGCCGAGCTGGTCCGCGGCTGCGACCTGGTCATCGACAGCATCGACGACCCGCCGATGCTGGCCAACCGCTGGGTCAACGAGGGCTGCTTCGCCGCCGGTGTCCCGTTTCTGACCATCAGCCAGCAGCCGCCGCTGATCCGCGTCGGCCCGCTGTACGTGCCCGGCCGCACCGGGTGCTACGCCTGCGTCGAGGCGCGCCAGCGCGAGCTGTACCCGCTCTACGGCGAGATCGAGGGCGCCCAGCGACTGGCCCGCCAGCACGCCAGCTCGGGCCCGGCGAGCGCCGCCGGCGCGGCGCTGGCCGTGCACGACGCGCTGCGTTTCCTGGTCAGCGGCGACGCGGGCACCGTCGGGGTCGCCCACCGGGTCGATCTGCACACGCTCGACACCACGCACGAGCCCGTCATGGCGCGTTCGCGGTGTCGGACGTGCGAAGTGTGATCGGTCGGCGTTTCTCGATAGGTTTCGCCGCCGATGGCGTTCGCGGTACGTGTGGAAGCGACCGAGCAGACGCTGCTCGGTGCGCTGGCGGAGGGTGTTGAACCGGCCGATGCCTGGACGCACTACGCGACCCGCCACGCCGATGTGATCGAGGAGTACGAGAAGGCGTGCGGTCCGCCGCCGGCTGATCAGACCGCCGCGCACCTCGGCGCGCGGGTCGTGCAGGCCGCCCCGACCATCGCCCAGCGGATCGCCGCGCTGGATCTCCAGGCCACCTGTCGCCGCGTCGGTCGGCTGCTCGATCTGCCGCCCGACAGCTGCCTGCACGCGGTGACGATGCTGGGCTGGGATCGCGCGCTGGCCTGGGTGGACGACCAGAGCCATCACCCGCGGGCCTACTTCGCGGTCGAGCGGCTCCCGGCCACGCAGGCCGGGTGCGCCGTGCTCGGCGCCCACGAGCTGGCCCACCTCGCCCACCTGCAGCTGCTGCCGACGCCGCTGCCCAACTGGAGCGTCAGCGGCGGCGTCCAGCTGGAGGCGCTGGCCATCACGGTGGCCCGCGAGCTCGTCCCGGCCGCGACGCTCGACGAGCAGATCGTGCTCGACCACGGCGTCCTGGACGCCTACCCCTCGCGCCGCGCCGCGGTCCATGCCGCGCTGCTGGAGCTGCTGGACGAGCACGACGAGGCGTGCTTTCGGCGCGTGTTCTTCCCCGCCTGGGGCCGCGACGGCGATGTGGCCGGCGTCGGCCAGTGCGGCTACCTGGTGGCCAACGAGCTCGGCGCGTACTGGCGCGACCGGGGCATCAGCCCCGCCGCCGCGGCGCGCATGCCGCTCGACGAGGCCGACGACTGGATCCGGGCGCTGCTGAGCGGGACGGGCTAACCCACGACGCGCAGGCTGGCGGCGCAGTCCTGCAGCGACTCGATCCGCCGCCGCGAGCTCTCGCGTCGCGCCTCGAGGTCGATCACCGAGTCCAGCGCCACCTGCCAGCAGTGGCCGTCCCCGAGCAGGTAGGCCTCCAGCTCCTCGGTCCGGATCAGCCATTCGACCTGCTGACGGCTGCAGCCCAGGCGCTCGGCCACCTCGAGCGGAGCGAGCCATTCGCCATCCTGGGCGATGCTCACCGAGACGCTCTTGCCCTCGGCCAGCAGGCACTCGATCTCCAGCAGCACAGCCGTGATCGACTCGCGCGATCCTGGCTCCACGTGCACCGTCCTCATGCTGCCCTGTTCCTCCTTGCGGGACCCGGCGGACCGAGCCCAGATCTCCGTTGGGGCGGCACTGTACCGAATGACCAGACAGATTTTGTGCTCAATTTTCCTCTCGGAAAACGACCGCCTCGGTAGGGTTCCCTGCGTGGCTACGACCAGCGAGCGCCCCGCCCGGCGCACCATCCATGCGCCCGTCCAGAGCGTCGAGCAGCTGACCCCCCACCTGGTCCGCGTGGTGGTCGCGGGCGACGAGCTCGAGGGGTTCGGCGCCGGCGCGTACACCGACCACTACGTCAAGCTCCAGCTGCCCCCGGCGGGCGCGCCGTACGCCGCCCCGTTCGACGTCGAGGAGATCCGCGCCACGCTGCCCCGCGAGCAGTGGCCGCGCACCCGCACCTACACCGTGCGCGACTGGGATCCGGCCGCCAACGCCCTGACGATCGACTTCGTCGTCCACGGCGACATCGGCGTGGCGGGCCCGTGGGCGGCCAACGCCCAGCCCGGCGACGTCCTGCAGCTGGCCGGCCCCGGCGGCGCCTACACGCCGGACCCGCAGGCCGATTGGCACCTGCTGGTCGGCGACCTGTCGGTGATCCCCGCGATCTCCGCGTCGCTGGCCCGGATCGGCACCGGCGTGCCGGTGCACGTGATCCTCGAGGTCGAGGGCCCGGACGACGAGCTCGAGCTGACCACGCCCGGTGCGCTGCGCGTGCAATGGGTGCACACCGGCGGCGCCGACACCGACGCGCTGGTCGACGCCGTGCGCGCCCTGGAGTTCCCGACCGGGGCCGTCCACGCCTTCGTCCACGGCGAGGCCGAGGCCGTGCGCTCGGTGCGCAAGCACCTGCTCGTGGACCGTGGCCTGCCCAAGGAGGCGCTGTCGGTCTCGGGCTACTGGAAGCGCACGCGCACCGAAGAGGGCTGGCGCGACGAGAAGGCCGAGTGGAACCGGCTGGCCGAGCTCGACACCGCGGCGTAGCGGCGCGCTACGTCCCGTCGCTCAGCTTCAGCAGGCCCCCGATCACGCCCAGCAGGGCGCTGCCGTCGGGCGCGAGCGCGATGCCCGCGTAGTTGTTGTTGAAGACCAGGCCGCTGCCGGCGTACTGGCGCCATGCGGTCCTGCCGGTCTGCGCGTCGATCGCCGTCCAGTACCAGGGCTGCTCGCCGTCGGGCGCGGGCAGGCGCTCGTAGGTGTAGATCAGGCCGGTCACGGCCGACAGCTTGGGCACCACCGTCGGCGCCTGCACGTCGGTGTTCGTCCACACCAGGTCGCAGCCCGAGCCGTCGGCCCGGACGTCGACGCGCGCGAAGCCCGGGGTGGTGGCCGCGCCCTTGGTCGGGCTGAAGAACGGGTCCTGGTAGCCGTAGTTGTTCTCGACGAACAGCGAGCGCCCCGAGCCGATCAGCGAGTTCTCCGTCGCGCTCCCGCCCCGGCCGAACACCGGCACCTCGCACACGGTGCGTGGCTGGCCGGCCTTCAGCTTCTTGGCCGTGCGGTAGACCACCACGTTCATCGGGTCGGCGTTGTCGGTGATGGCCACGTAGCCGCCGGTCATCAGCGTCGGCGTGGTGCCCGAGCCGGCGTTGAGCTGGCTGGGCTTGACGATCCCGCTGTTGTCGTAGACGACGCTCCAGTCGACGTGCGGCTTGCCGTCGCGCAGCGAGAAGCGGTACTGGCGCTTGTCGGAGACGATGTAGGTCGCGTCGGCCCCGATCGAGAACGAGTTCTCGATCTCCTCGTCGATGCGAATCGAGCCGATCTTGCCCGTCTTGGGGTTCAGCACGCCGATCAGGCCGGCCTGCTTGGAGACGAACCAGATGTTCCCGCGGAAGTCGGGCAGCGCGGAGGTGATGCGCTCGTCGTCGCGCAGCTGGCCGCTGAGGTCGTAGTCCTTGACCTTGACCAGCTTGCGGCCGTTGTCGCGCTCGGCCAGCACGAGCAGGTGGCTGGTCTTCGTCACGCTCCACATGCGGTCGTGGTCGTCGAGGAAGAAGTACCCGCCACCGGTGAAGTTCTGGAAGGCGCCGGGGCCGGGCGCGTTGGCGCCGCCCGGGAAGCGGTAGCTGGCCAGCGGCTCCATCGTCACCGGGTCGATCACGCGCGCCGTCGCCGGGCTGACGGTGCCGGCGCAGACGGTCACGACGCGCCCGGCGGAGTCGAAGGTCAGCGAGCCGCACAGCGCGGGTGGCAGGGCCAGCGAGGTCGGCCGCAGGGCGGCCCCCAGCGGGCCGCGCCGGTTCGGATAGGCGTCGGTCATCCACGTGTCGTTGTGGATGCTGCTGTTGGAGCCCGTGGCCATCGACGGGTTCTGCGGCGCGACCGTGGCCGGGAAGGCCTGGGCGGCCGCGGCCGAACCGGAGAAGGTCGGCAGCGTCGTCGGCGCGATGTCGGGGATCGGGGCGGCGGCCGCGCTCGCCGTGCTCACGGCGAGCAGTGCCGCCGCGCACAGGCCGGCCCGCAGGGCGAGAAGGGACATTGCCGCGACCCTACGACCTATTTACAGATTGTCAAGTTGGACGTTTCGTCAATAGTGGTTAGCCTGTGGCCGGTGACCCAGCCGCGCGCCATCCCCAAGCGCATGTCGCGCGAGGCGCGACGTGAGCAGCTCGAGCGAGCGGCGATGACCGCCATCGCCCGGCACGGGGCCGACGGCCGCCTGATGGAGGCGGTCGGCGAGGCGTCGGGGGTGACCCGCAACCTGCTCTACCACTACTTCCCCCGGGGCCGGCCGGATCTGGTCCTGGCCGCGGCCCGGCGCGCGGGGCGCGAGCTGACCGAGGGCTGGGAGACCGATCCGACGATCCCCATCGACCAACGGCTGTCGGCCAACACCGCGCACGCGCTCGGGCACGCGCTGACGCCGAGCGACGCGTGGCTGACCCTGCAGCGCGCGCGGGCCAGCTCCGATCCCGAGGTGCGCGCGGTGGTGCGCACGTACGTGGACCAGATCGTCGACACGATCGCGGCCAACAACGACGCGCCGGCGACGCCGATGGTGCGCACGGCGATCCGTGGCTTCATCGCGTTCTCGGAGACGGTGCTGCTCGACGCCCGGGGCGGGCGCCTGCCGGCCGAGGATGTCGGCCGGCTGCTGCGCTCGACCTTGGCCGCAGCGATCAACGAGGCGCGGACGATGTCCGCGCCGGCCAGCTCCTAGGCCGCGGCCTCGAGCTGGTGGTGAACCGCGTACGCCTCGGCGTCATCGCGGGTCGGCAGGAACTCGCTGTTCCAGCCGCAGGGACACGCGGCGTAGTGGTTCATCGCGTCGTCTGACGGGAGATCGACCTCGGCCGCGTAGGCGGCGTGCTCGATCTGCGCGGGCTCGACCTTGCGAGCGGCCCGGCGTGCTTGCTTGTCCTGGCGCTTTTCCCGCAGGCGGCTCTCCCGCTGCAGCTTGGCCATCGTGGTCTTCTTCTTACCCTTCGAGGCCATAGGCGCGTCCGTTCTGTTCGGGGATCTGGGCAGGCCCAGCGACACGGAGGGCGGCGGCGCCGCGCCTCCGTGTGCTCGTAGCGATGCTGGACCTAGAGCTGCTCGACGTTGGCCGCGGCGGGACCCTTGGGGCCCTCCTCGGCGTCGTAGCGCACCTTCGCGCCCTCAGCCAGCGACTTGAAGCCGGTGGCCTGAATGGCGGAGTGGTGGACGAACAGGTCCTTGCCCGGATCGTCGGGCGTGATGAAGCCAAAGCCCTTGTCGTCGTTGAACCACTTCACGGTTCCGGTTGCCATCGATGTTCCCCCTCTGGGGTGTGGTGCTTGGCGAAACGCGGAGGTGCTTAGGGCTACGACTGCGGGAACGCGGAGCACTGCTTTTGGTCGAGCGGACGCTCGACCCGTGCGTCATACATTAGCGCCCGCGCGCCCGGAAAGCGCTACGGGCCCGTCAACTGGTCGCGCGGCGGCGCTTGGACTTCGGCTTGGCCTCCTGCGCCTCGCGGCGCGCGGCGGCCTCTTCCTTCATCTGCACCTGCGCATCCTTGAAGCGTTCGGCGGCCTCGGCGGGCGTCGGGCGCTTGGGCGAGCTGGACCTGATCGGCGGGGCCATGCGGCCTCCTCTATCGGTGACTTCTGCGGCTCAGGGCGTGAGTGCAGCGACACCCAGGATACCGGGACGCCCGGCGGCCCCAAACAGAAAGCCCCGCCGGGGCGGGGCTTTCGAAAGGGTGAGCGAGGGGACTCGAACCCCCGACCGCCTGGACCACAACCAGGAGCTCTACCAGCTGAGCTACGCCCACCAGGGTTCGCCGAAGAAGGTAGCAACGCGCCGCACGGTCCGTGCGGATCGGACCAAAAGGACTAGCGGCCCTACCTCTACGGGCGTAGGGTCGCGGCCGTGACCCCGCCCGAGCCTGCCGCTCCCCGAGAGACGGCCTACATCGCCGAGCAGAAGACCCATCTGGTCAAGACGCTCGGTCGCTTCGACATGATCTTCTTCACCGTCGCGGTGATCGTCGGCCTCGATCTGATCGGGCAGGCGGCGTCCTTCGGCTACGAGGCGTTCACCTGGACGGTCGTGCTCGTCTTCCTGTTCCTCGTGCCCTACGGACTGGTGATGGCCGAGGTGGGCAGCGCGTTCACCGCCGAGGGCGGCCCGTACGAGTGGGTCAAGCTGGCCATGGGCCGCTTCGCCGCCTCGCTGAACACGATCTTCTACTGGGTCACCAACCCCCTGTGGATCGGCGGCTCGCTGGCCTTCATCGGGACCGAGGCGTGGTCCTCGGGCATCTCGAGCATCGGCTCGGGCGGGTTCTGGGACTACGCCTTCAAGTTCGTCTTCATCTGGCTGACGATCTCCAGCGCGATCATCAGCTTCAAGATCGGCAAGTGGATCCCGACCGTCGGGGCGATCGTCAAGGTCACGCTCGTCGCCTTCTTCGCGATCACCGTGATCATCTACGGGATCCAGAACGGCGTGCAGGGGATCGACGTGTCGGGCCTGTCGCCGACGACCGCCGGCCTGCTGGCCATCGTGCCGCTGATCCTCTTCTCGTTCGTCGGCTTCGAGGGCGCCAACGGCGCGGCGGAGGAGATGAAGGACCCGCAGAAGGACGTGCCCACGTCAATCCTGCGCTCGGGTGCGCTGTCGGCCTTCTGCTACCTCACGCCGATCTTCCTGGTGCTGCTGGTGCTGCCCACCGAGGCGATCACCGGCCTGGGCGGCTTCCTGGACGCGGTCAAGGAGAGCTACTCGATCTACGGCGGCGCCCAGAGCTTCATGTACGGCGTCACCTGCATCCTGTTCATCTTCACGCTGCTGAACTCGGGCTCGGCCTGGATGATGTGCGGCGACCGCGTGCTCGCCGTCGCCTCCGGAGACGGCGGCTTCTTCCCGTACTTCGGCGCGTTCCACGCCAAGCTGGGCACGCCGCTGCGGGCCAACATCCTGTCCGGCGTGATGGCCACCGCGTTCATGGTCGCCGCCGTCCTGCTGCTCTCCAGCGGCGCGGCCGACACGTTCGGCGTCGTGCTGAACATCGCGATCTCGACGACGCTGATCTCCTACATCGTGATCTTCCCCAGCGTCTACCTGCTGCGCTCGCGCTTCCCCCACGTGCACCGGCCGTTCCGCGTGCCGGGCGGCAAGTACGTGCTGCTGGCGGCCAGCGCGCTGATCACGTTCTGGGTCGTGCTGGGCTCGTGGACCGCGGTCTTCCCGGGCACGATCGACCGCCTGCTGGGCGACGAGTACTCCTTCGCCGACAACTGGGGCGTCAGCCAGGGCAAGTTCGAGCTGTTCACGCTCGGAACCGTCGCGGTGATCGTGCTGATCTCGGCGCTCGGCTACGCCGCCGGCGCGAAGGTGCGCGCCGACGAGGTCCCGGTGAGCTTCGGGGCCGCAGACTCCGTGCCCGCGGCGGCGTAGCCGACGCCGTCTCCCCGCCCGCCCGCGCCGAGTGGCGATTTGGTCCCGCCCCGCGGGACCAAATCGCCACTCGGCAGAGATGGGACGGCCGTTCTCGCCTCTCTCCTTCGCAGCTAGGCCGGCAGCTGGGCGGCCAGGCGCTGCATCGCGCGCTGGTTGCCGCGGCGCAGCAGCACGCGCACGAGCGGCCCGAGCAGGCGGTCGGGCAGCGGCGCCGACTGCCAGGAGTAGGTGAACGAGACGCGCGTGGCGCCGCCGGGGAGCTCGGCCAGCTCGTACGTGCCCAGGCCCACGCGCTTGCCCTTGGCGCTGACGTTGCGCTCGACGATCCGCGCGGGCGCCTGCGCGTCGATCACCTCGATGTCGACGGGCTCCTTGCGGCCGCCCGCGGTCGAGTGCACGCGGGCCTTGGAGCCGACGCCGCGGTCGGGCCCGGAGTAGGACCAGTCGACGAGCATGTGGTCGGTGAACGGCTCGTGGTTGGACATGACGTCGAGGAAGTCGAAGACGTCGGTGCGGGGCTGGGGAACGTCGATGGAGACGGTGACGGGACTGGGCATGATGTACCAGATGGTACACTTCTGGCGTGCCCCGTCAAGACGCCCGTGACCGCCTCCTGCACAAGGCGATCGCGCACATCGCCGACCGCGGGCTGACCGATCTCTCCCTGCGCGAGCTGGCCGCCGCGATCGGCTCCAGCCACCGGATGCTGATCCACCACTTCGGCTCCAAGGAGGGCCTGTGGGTCGAGGTCATCCGCGCCGTGGAGGCCCAGCAGCGCGCCGCGCTGCCCCACACGCTGCCCGATCCCGTGGGCGACCCGGCGGGCGCGATGCGCGCCTGGTGGAAGCACATCTCCGACCCGGCCCTGTGGCCCAACGAGCGCCTGTTCTTCGAGATCTACGGCCAGGCGCTGCAGGGCCGCCCCGGCACGACCGAGCTGCTGGACGGGATCGTCTCCTCCTGGCTGGAGCCGGGCACCCAGGGCTACATCGCGATGGGCGTCGAACCGGCCGCCGCCGAGGCCCGCGCGCGCCTGGGCATCGCGGTCACCCGCGGCCTGCTGCTGGACCTGCTGGCCACCGGCGAGCGCGAGCGGGTCGACGCGGCGATGGAGCAGTGGATCGCGCTCAACGTGGCGGCGCTCGGCCGGTAGATTCGCCGGCGTGCCCGACCTCGACGCGCTGCTGGACCGCATCGGGCTGGACGCCCGCCCGCAGCCCACGCTCGACGGTCTGCAGACGCTGCACCGCGCCTACGTGTCGCGCGTGCCCTACGAGGACCTGGCCGTCCAGCTGCAGGAGTTCCGCCCGCTCGACGTCGAGGAACTGGCCGCGCGGCTGCTGTCCGGCGGTCGCGGCGGCTACTGCTTCGAGCTGAACTCCGTGCTGGCCTGGATGCTCGAGGCGCTGGGCTTCACCATCAGCCGCCACCAGGGCGTCGTGGGCCAGCGCGCGCTGGTCGATCCGCCCGCCCCCACGAACCACCTCGCGCTGGCCGTGCACCTGCCCAACGGCACGCGCTGGCTGGCCGACGCCGGCCTGGGCGAGGGTCAGCTGGACGCCACGCCGCTGCGCCCCGGGACCTACGGCGACCCGCTGACGATGGGCGTCGAGGCGGAGGCCGGCGGCGGCTGGTTCCTCGTCCACCACGCGCTGGGCAGCTTCGAGGGCGTCCGCATCGCCGCGCCGGTGGCCGATCTGGACGCCTTCCAGCCCCACCACCGCCGGCTCTCCACGGATCCCGACTCCAACTTCGTGGCCACGCTCGTCGTGCAACAGCCCTACCGCGACCGCGTCGAGACGCTGCGCGGGCGCACCCTGCGCGTGGTCGGACCGGCGGTCGACGAGCGCCGCGTGCTCGCCGACGCCGACGACCTCGCCGCCACCTTGCACGACCGCTTCGCCATCGACCCGGACGTCCTCGGCCCGGCGCGCATCGCGGCGCTGTGGGAGCGCGCCCACGCGCAGCACGAACGCTGGCGACTGACCGAGGCGGCGCAAACGGGGTAGGTTGGCGGCGGTGTCACCCGCCGCTGTTCAGGTCGCGCCCGGCGTTCACCGGCTCGGCTCCTCGCTGGTCAACTTTTACCTCGTGGAGGAGGACGGCCGGTACACGCTGGTCGACGCCGGGCTGCCCAGCTTCTTCGAGCAGCTCCCCGCGCTGATCGAGCAGCTCGGCGGCGACATCCACGACATCGACGCGGTGGTCCTCACCCACGGCCACAGCGACCACATCGGGATCGCCGAGCGCGTGCGCACCGAGGCCCAGGCCCGGGTCTACGTCCACGGCGCCGATGCGCAGCTGGCGCGCACCGCGGGCTCCAGCGCCGGAGCGGGCAGCGTCATCCCCGACCTGTGGCGCCCGTCGGCCCTGCGCCTGATCGGCCACATCGTGCGCAACGGCGGCACCCGCGTCCCGCGCGTCGAGGACCTGCGGACCTTCGCCGAGGGCGCCACGCTCGACGTGCCCGGCCACTTCAAGGTGATCGGCACGCCGGGCCACAGCCACGGCCACAGCTCCCTGCTGCTGCCCGACCGCGGCATCCTGTTCGCCGGCGACGCGCTGTGCACGAACAACCCGTTGAAGGGCACCACCGGGCCGCAGCTGATGCCCAACGCCTTCAACGCCTCGACCGAACAGGCGCTGGCCAGCCTCGACCGGCTCGAGGGCCTCGACGCCCAGGTCGTGCTGTTCGGCCACGGCGAGCCGTGGACCGACGGCATCGACTCCGCCGTCGCGCGGGCGCGCGAACGCGCCGGCTGAACCGTCGCGCGTCCGGGCATACTCGCGGCATGTTCGACCGCCACCGCAAGGGTCAAGAGCTCTATGCCGCGACCTGGCGCGTGCTGCGCTCGGATCGGCGGTTGCTTGTCTGGCCCGCGGTGCTGGTGGTGCTGTCGATGGGCGTCAGCATCGGCGCGTTCCTGGTCGCATCCCAGATCATCGATGTCGAGGCGCACGCCCGCCTGGGGATGACGCTGACGTTCGTCATCGCCGGGTACCCCGTGGCGCTGGCGACGTTCTTCTGCGGTGTGGCCCTGGCTGGGACGCTGAACGAGGTTCTCGAGGGACGACCGGCGGACCCGCGCGTCGGCTGGCAGCTCGCGCGGCGGCGCATCGGCGTGATCCTGGCCTGGTCGATCGTGGTCGGCACCGTCGGCGCCGTTCTGCGACTGCTCGAGCAGCGGGTGCCCCTGGGCGGAAAGATCGTGGCCCTCGTCGCGGACGTCGGCTGGTCGATCGCCACGCTCTTTGCCGTGCCGGTGCTCGCGTTCGAAGGGCACGGCCCGCTGACCACCGTGAAGCGCTCGACGGCGATCGTGCGCGAGCGGTTCGGCGCGGCGGTCGGCGGCACGATCGCGACAGCAGCGATCGGGCTGGTGGTGGTCATCCCGGCGCTGGTGCTGCTGAGCGTGGGCTTCGCCATGGCCAACACGGCCGGCGCGGTGCTCGTCGCCATCGCGCTCGCCCTGATCCTGGCCATGGTCGCGTGGCAGACGGCGATGGACCACGCCTTTCGCGTGATCCTCTACGGGAGCGTCATGGGCCGACTCGCCCCCGAGCTGTCGCCGGCCATCGCCGCGCTGACGAACCCCGCGGCGGGTTGGTTCGTCCTCGACGAGCCCGAGCGCGGAGGGACCTCCAGCGCCGGCCCAGGCCCGCGCCGTACGGCGTGGTTCTCGAAGAACCCCGACGACTTCCGCTAGTCGCCCGCGGCGACCTTCGGCGCGACGTTCCCCGCCAGCTTCTGCGCCTGCCGCTCGGGCGAGATGCGCACGACGTTCCAGACCAGGCCGCACTTCTCCATGACGGTGATCAGGCCGGCGCTGATGTCGATCTGGCGGCGGTTGCGCATGCCGTGGACGGCCGAGCGCGGGAACGCGTGGTGGTTGTGGTGCCAGGCCTCGCCGAAGGACGGGATGGCCAGCCAGAAGACGTTGCCGGAGTGGTCGTCGATCTCGAACGGCCGCGTGCCCAGGAAGTGGCAGATCGAGTTGATCGACCAGGTCACGTGGTGCAGGAGGAAGACGCGCACGAAGCCGCCCCACAGCAGGCCGGTCAGCGCGCCCGCCCACGACCAGGTGATCAGGCCGCCGAGGATCGCCGGGATCGCGAAGGTGGCCAGCGCGATCCACGGGAAGTTGCGCGAGATGCGGCGCATGCCACGGTCCTCGACCAGGTCGGGCGCGTACTTGCGCGCTCCGGCGCGGCCCTCGTTGACCCACAGCCAGCCCACGTGCGCGTGGAACAGGCCGCGCAGCGCGTTCTTCAGCCCGCCGCCCGCGAACCCCGCGTGCGGGCTGTGCGGGTCGCCCTCCTCGTCGGTGTGCGCGTGATGCTTGCGGTGGTCGGAGACCCACGAGATGACCGGTCCCTGGAGCGCCATCGACCCGAGGATCGCGAACGTGTACTCGACCGGCTTGGAAGTCTGGAACGCCCGGTGCGTGAGCATCCGGTGGTAGCCGACGGTGATGCCGAAGCCGGTGATCACGTACATGAACACCAGCAGGCCCAGGTCGACCCAGGACACGCCGTGGCCCCAGAAGACGACGATCGCCACGAGCAGCGCGATGATCGGCAGGAAGACGGCCGTGATGTTGATGTTGCGGTGGAGTCGGGTCATGGCCTACCGGACCTTGCCACGCATCGGCGCCGCATTCTTGACCGATGGACCACGTCCTCGGTCGGCAAAGTTATGAGCTAGGTCACAACTTTGCGGCGCATGGTCACGGTGGTGCCCCGCGGGCCGGGATCGACCGTGACGTCGTCCATCAGCGCCTTCATGAGCGGCAGCCCGCGGCCGCGGTCGCCGCCGGAGCGCTCGCGCCAGCGGCCCCGGTCGCGCACCATCACCACGACCTCGTCGCCCGCGCGCTCGAGCTCGATCTCGAACGGCTCGGGCCCGAGCCCGTGCGCGTGCTCGATCGCGTTCTGGACCGCCTCGTTGGTGGCCATCGTCACCTCGGCGGCCAGCGCGTCGGCGGTCTCCTGCTCGGCCAGCCAGCGGCGCAGCGTCGCGCGCAGGCTGTGCAGGCCGTCGGGGTCGCCCGGCAGCGACAGCGCCACGCGCGAGCCGAGCGTCTGCGGGCTGTTGGCCACGACGAACGTGACGTCGTCGTCGGAGGTCGCCGCGCCCAGCGTGCCGCCCAGGATCGCCTCGCACAGCGCCTCCGGATCGGGCGCGCCGGTGCGCAGCGCGTCGCGCAGGCGCGAGAACCCCTCGTCCAGCGACTGCCCGCGCCGCTCGACCAGGCCGTCGGTGTACAGCACCACCGTCGCGCCGCGGCCGACCTCGATCACCGCCTCCTCGAAGCGCGCGTCCTCCAGCGCCCCCAGCGGTGCCGAGCGCGCGCTGTCGAGGTAGTTCGGCTCGCCGTCGGCCCCGATCAGCACCGGCGGCGGGTGCCCCGCGTTGGCGTAGCGCGCGGTGCCGGCGGCGGGATCCAGCTCGAGCAGCACGACCGTGGCCATCGAGTCGATGCCCATCAGCAGCTGGAACCGGTTCAGGCGGGCCAGCACCTCGCCCGGGCCGAGGTCGTCCAGCGCGTAGGCGCGCAGCGCGCTGCGCAGCTGGCCCATGGTCGCCGCGGCGACGACCCCGCGCCCGGCCACGTCGCCCATCACCAGCACGAGCCGGCCGCCGGGCAACGCGAGCGCGTCGTACCAGTCGCCGCCCACCTCGGTGCCCGCGCCGCCGGGCAGGTAGCGCGCGGCCAGACGCAGCCCGGGCACCGACGGCAGCCCCTCGGGCAGCAGCGCGCGCTGCAGCTGCGTGGCGATGCGGTGCTCGCGCTCGAACAGGCGCGCGCGCTCGATGGCCAGCGCGGCCCGGTCGGCCGCGACCTGCAGCAGCGAGGCGTCCGCGGCGGTGAACGTGCGGCTGAACAGCGACCCGACGATCAGCGCCCCCATCACGCCGCCCTCCAGCAGCAGCGGCACGGCCAGCACCGACGACGTCCCCTGCCCCGCCAGATCCGCGCCCAGCCCGGGTGAGCGCGACAGGTCGTCGACGATCACCGCCTCGCGCGTGGTGGCCACGCGCTCGACCAGCCCGCCGGGCCCGGGCTCGAAGTCGCTGCGCAGCACCGGGACGTCGACGCCCTCGGCCGCCTGCACGAGCACCGAGCGCCCGTCCGCCCCGCCCAGCAGGACCATGGCCGCGCTGTCGACGTGCAGCACCTCGGCGATCCGGGCCAGCAGCTCGCCCAGCAGGTCGTCCAGCGGCATCGGGGCCAACGCGGCGTCGGCCACCCGCTGCAGGGCCTCCAGCCGCTGGGACACCGCCTCGGCCTGCACGCGCGCGGCCTGCTCGCGGATCAGCAGCTCGCGGGCCCGCTCGGCCCGGCGGCGCTCGCTGAGGTCCTGGACCTGCACGAGCAGCACGTCGCCCATCCGCGACTCGTGGTCTCGGGCCACCGAGTAGCTCAGCAGCGCCGGCAACCGCCGTCCGCGCACGCCCAACAGGCGCTTCTCCACGTCCGCGCGCTCCAGCGACCCGGCCCGCAGCTGGGCCAGCTGGTCGGCGCCGTTGCCGCGATCCTCCTCGGCGGTCAGCTCGTCCACGGTGCGCCCCAGCAGGTCGCCCTCCTCGTGGCCCAGCGTCTGGCACAGCGCCCGGTTGACCGCCGCGATGCGCTCGTCGGCGTCCAGGCGGGCCATGCCGATCGGCGCGCAGTCGAACGTCGCGCGCTGGATCGCCTCGCTGACGCGCAGCGCCCGCGACGCGCGCCACAGCTCGACGAACACGGCCACCTTCGAGCGCAGCAGCTCGGGCTCGTAGGGCTTGAACAGGTAGTCGACCGCGCCCGCCTCGTAGCCCCGGAAGACGTGCTCGTCCTCCTTGGAGATGGCCGTCACGAAGATGATCGGGATCGCCCGCGTGCGCTCGCGGCGCTTGATGTACTCGGCCGTCTCGAAGCCGTCGAGATCGGGCATCTGCACGTCGAGCACGATCACCGCGAAGTCGCCGTGCATCAGGTGGCGCAGCGCCTCGGCGCCCGACGACGCGCTGACCAGCTCGCAGTCCAGCGGGGCCAGCGTCGCCTCCAGGGCGACGAGGTTCTCGGGCCGGTCGTCAACCAACAGGACCGCGGGACGATCGCTCATGCGGCGCGCACCCCCGCCAGCTGGGTCAGCTCCGGCGCGATCGCGGCCAGCGGGCGCACCTGGGCGTCCGGGCAGGCGGCCAGCGCGGCGCGCGGCATCTCCGCGCGCTCGGCCTCGTGGGGATCCTGCACGAAGGCCAGGCCGCCGCGCCGGCGGATCTCGCGCAGGCCGGCCGCGCCATCGCCGTTGGCCCCGGTCAGGACGACGCCCACCGTGCCCTCGCCGTGGCTGGCCGCGGCCGAGGCGAGCAGCACGTCGATCGACGGGCGGCTGAAGGCGACCGGCTCGTCGATGCTCAGCGAGACGCGGTCGCCGTCCACGAGCAGGTGGTAGTCCGGCGGGGCGACCAGCACCTGGCCCGGGCGCAGCGGGTCCTTGTCCTCGGCGTCGCGGACGACGAGCGCGCCGGTGCGATCGAGCAGCTCGGCCAGCGGGCCGTCGTCGATCCCCCGGTGCTGGGCCACGACGATCGGCGCCGCGAAGCCGGCGGGCAACCCGCTGAGCAGCGCGCTGACCGCGTGCAGGCCGCCCCACGAGGCGCCGATGGCCACGACCCGCACGCTCATCGGCGCCGCCGGAACAGCTTCTCGCCGGCGTCCAGCGGCTCATAGCGCGCAGCGAGCTCAGGAGGCTGGATCGCCTCCTTGCGCCCCAGGCCGAGCAGGCCGAGGGGAACCAGGCTGTCGAGAAACAACTCGTGCACGTGCCGCTGGAGCTCCCGCCCGAAGTAGATCATCACATTGCGGCAGATGATCAGGTGGAACTCGTTGAAGGACCGGTCCGTGGCCAGGTTGTGCTGGGCGAAGACGACGTTGCGGGCCAGGCGCGGGTCGAACACGGCGGCGGCGCTGCGCGTCTCGTAGTACTCGCTCAGCGCGCGCGTCCCGCCCGCCCGCTGGTAGTTGTCGGTGTAGGCGGGCATCCGCTCCAGCGGGAACGAGCCGCTGCGCGCCATGGCCAGCGCGCCCTCGTTCATGTCGGTGGCGTAGATGCGCGAGCGCTCCAGCAGGCCCGCCTCGTCCAGCGCGATCGCCGTCGAGTAGGCCTCCTCACCGGTCGAGCAGCCCGCGTTCCACACGCGCACGAACGGATAGGTGCGCAGCAGCGGGAACGCCTGCTCGCGCAGCGCCCGGTGGAAGCCCGGGTCGCGGAACATCTCGGTGACGTTGATCGACAGGTCGCGCAGCAGGCGCCCGAGCGTGTCCTCGTCGTGCAGGATCCGGTCGGTCAGCGCGGTGATCGTGCCCAGGTTGTCGAGCTCGACGCGGCGCCACACCCGCCGGCGCAGCGAGGCCAGCGCGTAGCCGCGGAAGTCGAAGCCGTGGCGGCGGTACAGCGCCTCCAGCAGCAGCTCCAGCTCGAGATCCTCGAGCGCCTCCTGGGCCATCAGCGGTACAGCCAGACGCGCATCAGCGAGAGCAGCTGGTCGGGATCCACCGGCTTGGTGATGTAGTCCGACGCGCCCGCCGCGATCGAGCGCTCGCGGTCGCCCTGCATCGCCTTGGCGGTCAGCGCGATGATCGGCAGGGCCTGGTGCTCGGCCTTGGCCCGGATCGCCGTCATCGCCTCGTAGCCGTCCATCTCGGGCATCATCAGGTCCATCAGCACGAGGGCGATGTCCGGGTTGGCCTCCAGGCACTCGACGCCCTCGCGCCCGTTCTCGGCGAACACGACGGCCATGCCCCGGCCTTCGAGCACCGAGGTCAGCGCGAACACGTTGCGCACGTCGTCGTCGACGATCAGCACCTTGCGCCCGTGCAGGACCGCGTCGGCCTGGTGCAGCTGCTCGAGCATCCGGCGCCCCTCGGCGGGCAGGTCGGCGGGCGCGCGGTGCAGGTGCAGCGCTGTTTCGTCCAGCAGCCGCTCCGGCGAGCCGGCGTCCTTGACCACGATCGCCTGGGCGTAGCGGTTCAGGCGGGTCTCCTCGCGCCGGGTCAGCGCCTTGCCGGTGTGGATGATCACCGGCACGTCGCGATGGCGGTCGTCGCCCTTGATCTGCTCGAGCAGGTCGAAGCCGGTCGAGCGCGGGAGCTTGAGGTCCAGCACGACGCAGTCGAAGGTGTCGTCGGCCAGCGCGGCCAGCGCCTCCTCGCTGGTCGCCGCCGTGACGACGTCGACGTCGTCGCCGCCGATCAGCTGCGCGACCGACGCGCGGGCCACCTCGTCGTCCTCGACCAGCAGCACGCGCTTGGTCGGCGAGTCGAGCACGTCGGACAGCTCGCCGACCAGCTCGTCGACCGCGGCCTGGCCCGCGGGGCGGTCCAGGAAGCGGGCGGCGCCGGTGCGCAGCGCACCGTGGCGCGCCTCGGGCTCGCCGATCACGAACACCGGGATGTGGCGCAGCTTCGGATGGTGCTTGAGCTGGTCCAGCAGCAGCGCGGCGTCGCCGGTGGCGGCGGCCAGCACGATCGCGTCGGGTCCGTGCTCGTGGGCCAGGGCCAGGCCGGCCGGGCCGCCGACGGCGACCAGTCCCTTGATGCCGCGCTCGCGCGCGGCGGCCAACGCGCGCTCGGCCTCCTCCTGCTCGCCGACGACGAGCACGACCCGGTCGCCGGGCGAGATGCGGTGGCGGTCGTCGGCACCGGCCAGCGGCAGCGACGACGGGGCGGGCACGGGCGCCTCGTGCTCCTCGGCCAGCGCGAGGCCGGCGTCGACGGTGGCCAGCAGCTCGCGGGCCATCTCGTCCGACGGCGAGGCCGACGGTGCGGCCGTCGGCGGCAGCGGCGCGGGCGCCTCGTAGGCCGCGGGCATCAGCAGCGTGAACGTCGAGCCCTCCCCTTCGACCGACCGCACGCGGATCTCGCCGCCCAGCAGACGGGCGATCTCCCGGCTGATCGACAGGCCCAGGCCGGTGCCCCCATAGCGGCGCGACGTCGTGCCGTCGGCCTGCTGGAAGGCCTCGAAGATCAGGCGCAGCTTGTCGTCGGGGATGCCGATGCCCGTGTCGGTGACGCTCAGCGCGACCGCGTAGGGCCGCCCGTCGAAGCTGCTCTCCTCGGTGTCGGAGATCGTCAGCACGACCGCCCCGGCGGCGGTGAACTTGAACGCGTTGGAGAGCAGGTTGCGCAGCACCTGCTGGAGGCGCTGCTCGTCGGTGAACAGCGCGATCGGCGCGTCGGACTCGACGATCACCTCGAAGCCGAGCGCCTTCTCCTCGGCCACCGCGCGGAAGGACCGCTCGACCGCCTCGACCACGTCGTCCATCGGGACGTGGCCGGGCGTGACCTCCATCTTGCCCGCCTCGACCTTGGACAGATCGAGGATGTCGGAGATCAGCGCCAGCAGGTCGGTCCCCGCGCTGTGGATCGTGCGGGCGAACTCGATCTGCTCGTCGGTCAGGTTGCCGATCGGGTTGTCGGTCAGCAGCTTGGACAGGATCAGCAGCGAGTTCAGCGGCGTGCGCAGCTCGTGGCTCATGTTGGCCAGGAACTCGGACTTGTACTGCGAGCTGACGGCCAGCTGCGCGGCGCGCTCCTCCAGCGCCTCGCGGGCCCGCTCGATCTCGGCGTTCTTCTCCTCGATGGCCTGGTTCTGCTCGCTGAGCAGCGCGGCCTTCTCCTTGAGCTCGTCGTTGGTCTGCTGCAGCTCCTCCTGCTGGGTCTGCAGCAGCTCCTCGGAGGCCTTCAGCGACTGCGCCTGCTGCTCGAGCTCGAGGTTGGAGCGCTTCAGCTCGTCCTGCTGGGACTGCAGCTCCTCGGCCAGGCGCTGAGACTCCTCCAGCAGCTCCTCGGTGCGGCGGTTGGCCGAGATGTTGGAGAGCACCACGCCGGTGGTCTCGGCCAGCTGCTCCAGGAAGCTCTGGTGCAGGTCGGAGAAGTCGTGCAGCGAGCCCAGCTCGACGACCGCGATCACCTGGTCCTCGAACAGGATCGGCAGGACGATCAGGTTGACCGGGAGCGCCTCGCCCAGGCCCGAGCTGATCTTCACGTAGTCCGACGGCGCGTCGGTGACCAGGATCGCCTTCCCCTCGATCGCCGCCTGTCCGACCAGGCCCTCGCCGAACTCGAAGCGGTTGGAGAGCGCCTTGCGCTTCTGGTAGCCGTAGGAGGCGATCAGCCGCAGCTCGGCGTCCTCGTTGAGGAAGAAGGCGCCGTGCTGGGCGTCGACCAGCGGCGTGATCTCGCTCATCACCAGCCGGCTGACGGCGCCGAGGTCGCGCTGGCCCTGCATGACGCCCGAGATCCGGGCCAGGTTCGTCTTCAGCCAGTCCTGCTCGGCGTTCTGCAGGGTCGTGTCGCGCAGGTTGGCGATCATCTCGTTGATGCGGTCCTTGAGCTCGGCGAGCTCGCCCTGGGCCTCGACGGTGATCTGCCGGGTCAGGTCGCCCTCGGTCACCGCGGTGGAGACGTCGGCGATCGCGCGCACCTGCGTGGTCAGGTTGGCGGCCAGCACGTTGACGTTCTCGGTCAGCCCGCGCCACGTGCCGCTCACCCCCTCCACCTCGGCCTGGCCGCCGAGCATGCCCTCGGTACCCACCTCGCGGGCCACGCGCGTGACCTCGTCGGCGAAGCTCGACAGCTGGTCGACCATCGTGTTGACGGTCTCCTTGAGCTGCAGGATCTCCCCGCGCGCGTCGACCGTGATCTTCTGGGACAGGTCGCCGTTGGCCACCGCCGTGGTCACCTGCGCGATGTTGCGCACCTGGCTGGTCAGGTTGCCGGCCAGCTGGTTGACGTTCTCGGTCAGGTCGCGCCAGGTGCCCGACACGTCCTTGACCTCGGCCTGGCCGCCCAGGATGCCCTCGGTGCCCACCTCGCGGGCCACGCGCGTGACCTCGTCGGCGAACGAGCTGAGCTGGTCGACCATCGTGTTGATCGTGTCCTTCAGCTCGGCGATCTCGCCCTGCGCGTCGACGGTGATCTTCTTGCCCAGATCGCCGTTGGCCACCGCCGTCGTGACCTGCGCGATCTGACGCACCTGGCCGGTCAGGTTGGAGGCCATGAAGTTCACGTTCTCGGTCAGGCCGCGCCAGGTGCCGCTGACGCCCTCGACCTCGGCCTGGCCGCCGAGCTTGCCCTCGGTGCCCACCTCGCGGGCCACGCGCGTGACCTCGGCCGCGAACGCGCGCAGCTGGTCGACCATCGTGTTGACGGTCTCCTTGAGCTGCAGGATCTCCCCGCGCGCGTCGACGGTGATCTTCTGGGACAGGTCGCCGTTGGCCACCGCCGTGGTCACCTGGGCGATCTGGCGCACCTGGTCGGTCAGGTTGGAGGCCATCCCGTTGACGGAGTCGGTCAGGTCCCGCCACGTGCCAGCCACGCCGGGGACCTGCGCCTGACCGCCCAGGCGCCCGTCGGTGCCCACCTCGCGGGCGACGCGCGTGACCTCGTCGGCGAAGGACGACAGCTGGTCGACCATCGTGTTCATCGTCCGCTTCAGCTCGAGGATCTCCCCCTGGGCGTCGACGGTGATCTCCTGCGTGAGGTCGCCGCGGGCCACGGCGGTGGCCACCTGGGCGATGTTGCGCACCTGGCCCGTCAGGTTGGAGGCCATGCTGTTGACCGACTCGGTCAGCGCGCGCCATGTGCCGCTGACGTCCTCGACCTCGGCCTGCCCGCCGAGCTTGCCCTCGGTGCCCACCTCGCGGGCCACGCGCGTGACCTCGTCGGCGAAGCTCGACAGCTGGTCGACCATCGTGTTCATCGTCCGCTTCAGCTCGAGGATCTCGCCGCGCGCGTCGACGGTGATCTTCTGGGACAGGTCGCCGCTGGCCACCGCGGTGGTCACCTGCGCGATGTTGCGGACCTGGTCGGTCAGGTTGGAGGCCATCCCGTTCACGCTGTCGGTCAGGTCCTTCCACGTGCCCGCCACGCCGGGCACGTCGGCCTGGCCGCCCAGCCGCCCCTCGGTGCCCACCTCGCGGGCCACGTCGGTGACCTGGTCGGCGAACACGCGCAGCGTGTCGGTCATCGAGTTCATCGTGTCGGCCAGCGCCGCGACCTCGCCGCGCGCGTCGACCGTGACCTTCTGGTTGAGATCGCCGTTGGCCACCGCGGTGGTCACCTGGGCGATCTGGCGCACCTGCGAGGTCAGGTTGGAGGCCATGCCGTTGACGCTGTCGGTCAGGTCCTTCCACGTGCCCGCCACGCCGGGGACCTGGGCCTGGCCGCCGAGGATCCCCTCGGTGCCCACCTCGCGCGCGACCGCCGTCACCTGGTCGGCGAACAGCGCCAGCGTGTCGGTCATCGAGTTCATCGTGTCGGCCAGCTCGGCCACCTCGCCGCGCGCCTCGACGGTGATCTTCTGCGTCAGGTCCCCGCGCGCGACCGCGCGCGTCACCTGGCTGATCTGGCGCACCTGGACGGTCAGGTTGGAGGCCAGCTGGTTGACGTTCTCGGTCAGCTCGCGCCACGTGCCGCTGACGCCCTTGACCTCGGCCTGGCCGCCCAGCCGGCCCTCGGTGCCCACCTCCTTGGCCACGCGCGTGACCTCGTCGGCGAAGCTCGACAGCTGGTCGACCATCGTGTTGATCGTGTCGCGCAGCTCGGCCACCTCGCCGCGCGCCTCGACGGAGATCTTCTGGCTCAGGTCGCCGTTGGCCACCGCCGTGGTCACCTGGGCGATCTGACGCACCTGGTCGGTCAGGTTGGAGGCCATCCCGTTGACCGACTCGGTCAGATCCCGCCACGTGCCGCTGACGCCCTTGACCTCGGCCTGGCCGCCCAGGCGGCCCTCGGTGCCCACCTCGCGCGCGACGCGCGTGACCTCGTCGGCGAACGACGACAGCTGGTCGACCATCGTGTTCACCGTCGTGCCGATGCGGGCGAACTCGCCCTTGACCGGCTGGCCCTCGATGGTCAGCGCCATCTTCTGGTCGAGGTCGCCCTCGGCCACGGCGGCGATCACGCGCGCGACCTCGGTGGTCGGGCGCACGAGGTCGTCGATCAGGCTGTTGACCGCCTCGGTGTTCTCGGCCCACAGGCCGCCGACGGGACCGAGCGTCATGCGCTCGGTCATGCGGCCCTCGCGCCCGATCACCCGCGACACGCGCTTGAGCTCGCGGGCCTGGCGCGCGTTGAGCTCCAGCAGCTCGTTGACGCGCGTCTGCAGCTCGCCGATCTGATCGCGCCGGCGCGCCCGCAACCGCTGGGAGTAGTCGCCCTCGCGGGCCGCGGTGAGCGAGGCGATGACCTGCTCGATCGCGCGCTCGTCAGCGCTCGCCGCGGCGTCGTCCGCGTTGTGGTCGGCCGTTGCCGCCGCCTGCTTGCTCGTTCGCGTGGCCATCCCAGTCCTCCAGCCTCGTGTGCGGGCGGGAGCCTACTTCTCCACACCCGGCGCGTCGTCCTCGATCGACGAGTGTGTTTCGCCACGTGCGTGGGTACTGCGTGAGCCATGCAACACGGCGCCCACGACACCTTCGTCGTCGATCTCGAGGCCCGGGCGGGCGAGGTGTGGGTGCTGCCGGTGGGCGAGCTCGACCTCGACAGCTTCGAGGAGATGGAGCAGGCCCTGTCGATCGCCATGGCCAGCGACGCCGAGCGCATCGTGATCGACCTGCGCGGGCTGGAGTTCCTGGACTCCACCGGGCTGCGCGCGATCGCCACCGCGTGCCGCGACGACGAGGCCGGCCGGCTGTCGCTCGTGCCCGGTCCGCCGGCGGTCCAGGGCGTGTTCAACGTCAGCGGTCTGGCGGCGGAGCTGCCGTTCCGCCCTGACGGCGAACGATGATCTCGACGCGTCCCTGACGCACCCGCAGCGCCCCGTCGGCGTCCAGGTCGGCGGCGTCGAAGGCATCGCGGAACAGCGCGATCGCCACGCCGCTGGTCTTCTTGCTCGGGTGGTCCAGCGCGAACAGCGCGCCGTCGGTGCCGGTCGAGTCCAGCTCGAGCAGCCGCCCTTCCATCACGCTGTGGTCGGGCTCCAGGACGACGACGACCTCCTGCTCAGACCAGGTGCGCAATTGGTCCACGGCTGCCGCGAAGTCCACGGTTTTCACCGTACCCTCTGATCCCGGTGGCCGATCTGAGTTTCGTCGAGGTGCTGAGCGCCATGCAGGGGTCGATCGGCCGCCCGGTCGACGTGCTCGTGTGCTCCGGCCAGGGCCGCCCGCGCGGCGCGACCGCGATGCTCACCGGCGACCTCAGCGCGGGCCCCAGCGCCCGCGACGTGTTCGGCGACCAGGCGCCCGCCGAGGCGATCGTCTTCGTCGCCGGCGTCGAGGGGCACGGCATCACCGGGTACCTCGTGCTCGATCCCGAGTCCTTCGAGCGCGCCTTCTGGACCGAGGCGGGCGCGCTGACGATCGCCCAGGGCGGCGTGGTGTTCGTCGTGCGCATGCACGCGGCCGACGAGGACGCCGACGACTAGCGACGCCGCGGCGTCCCGATGTAGCCGTGCGTGTGGCCGTCGGGGGTGATGTACTCGCCGGTGATCGTGCCGTTGGGGGCGATGTCGGCGATGGTGGAGACGATCGCGCCCGCGTGGGGGTCGATGCGCGTGTAGTGCCCGCGGCGCCACAGGAAGCCGTAGCCGGGCAGCCCGGACGCGTCGAAGGCGACGCCGCCGACCGTGCCGTCGTTGGTGATCGCGAAGGCCTGTGACCGGCCGGCGCCGGGCGGCAGCAGCGTGCGGTAGCTCGTGCCCGTCTTCACGTACGCGCGGAGCCCGAGGGGCGAGGTCGCACCGGCCGGGACGAACGAGCCGACGACCTGCCCGCGCGCGTTGGCCCGGATCGCGTTCGTGCCGCCCTCGCCGTGGTTGGCGTCCTGGGCGGTCGAGGCGCCGGGCGCGTCGAGATCGGTCCGCTTGCCGCTGGGCGCGAGCAGGAACCCGTGCGAGGCGCCCGCGGCGTCACCCCAGGTGCCGACGATCGCGCCGTGCGGGCTGATCGTGGCCACCGCGGTGCCCAGGCCCGGGCCGAACTCCGACAGGCCTCCGGACGTCGCGCTGGCCTGCGGGACGTCGATCGTGCGCACCTGCCCGGCCGTCGTGCGCACGTAGCCGTGCTGGGCGCCCGCGGCGTCGACGTACGTGCCGGTGGTCGTCCCGTCGGCCGCGATGCCCAGCGTGAAGGTGCTCGTCGCCCCGGGGACGTCGATCGTGCGAAAGCGCCCGTCGGGCAGGCGCAGCATCCCGTGGTAGCGCCCCGCCGCGTCCGCGTAGGCCCCGACCGCCCGACCGTCGGCGCGCAGCGACGTCAGGTACGACTGGCCCTCGGCGTCGGGATGGTCGACGGTCACGAACCGCCAGCCGGTGGTGGCGCGGGTGGGCGGATCGGCGGCCAGCGCGGGCGCGGCCGGCGCGACCAGGACGCACGCGGCGAGAGCGGAGGCGAGAACGAGGCGGGTCACCGCGCGACCCTCCCACACTGCCGCGTTGCTTGTCAGGTTGGTTCCCGCAGCGGGAGCAAACCTGACAAGCAACACCCTGGGACGCCTGCGCGCAGTCGGGGCGCCCGGATTCGAACCGAGGACCTCCGCGTCCCAAACGCGGCGCTCTACCAGGCTGAGCCACGCCCCGAGGGACCGCACGATAGGGATAGGCTCAGATCGTGTCGATTCTCGCTGGCGTCGTTCTCGCCCTGATCGCCGGCGTCGGCGCCGGGATCATCATCGGCTTCATCCGCAGCCGCCGCGCGGCGAAGGCCGAAGATCGCTCTACGCTTCCTCGCGAGCCCCGGTAGCTCAGCTGGATAGAGCGGCGGCCTTCTAAGCCGCGGGTCGCAGGTTCGAGTCCTGCCCGGGGCGCTGCTGCTGCTCGCTCTGGCGGACCCAGTCCGCAACAGCTCACCACGCGGACGCGCGGGCGAGCTCGACGCGGTCGGGCATGCCCCCGCGTGCGCCAGGCCGCGTCACAGCGAGGCTCGCCGCGACGATCGCCCGCGCGCTGGCCTCAGCCGCCGGGAGGCCTGCGGCGAGTCCTGCGGCCAGGACGCCGTTCACCGTGTCGCCCGCTCCGACCGTGTCGACCGCCGTCACTGCGGGCGCCGCGATGCGCGTCTGTGAGCCGTACGCGACGAGCAGAGCGCCGCGCTCACCCTCGGTCACGAGCAGTTGGGCGCACCCGGCCTCCGCGGCGACCGCGCGGGCGAGCTCGTCGGAGGGCGCGGCCGCCAGGCCCAGCGTGGCTGCGAGCTGCGCCAGCTCGCCTTCGTTCGGGGTGATCACGTCGGCGAGCGCGATCGCCTCGACCGGGATGCCATCCGCCGGCGCGGGGTTGAGGATCGAACGGGCGCCGGCGGTCTGTGCCGATCGCAGCGCCGCCAGCGTGGCCTGCATCGGCACTTCGTTGCTCACGACGACCACGTCGCGATCGTCGAGCCGCAAGCGGTCGAGCGCGCGGACAACGCGGTCGGCACCCAGCGTCCCGTTTGCGCCTGCCGACAAGCTGATCGTGTTGTGTCCCTCGTCGTCGACGAGGATCACCGCCGTTCCGGTTGTCTCGCCGTGCACGACCGCGAGCTCGGATACGTCAACGCCGTCGTCGGTCAGTGCGACGCGCGCCGCACGGCCGAAGTCGTCGTCGCCGATTGCGCCGACGAACACCGCGTGGCCGCCGCTGCGGCCGGCCGCGACCGCCTGATTGGCGGCCTTCCCACCGTGATGGCGGGTGAGGCTGCGCCCAGCGATCGTCTGACCGATCGCCGGGATCTGCGGCACTCGCATCACGAGGTCGATGTTCACCGCCCCGACGGTGACGACGCGTCCTACCGACACACGCAGCCCCCCGGTGGCCGCGCCACGTCGCGGCCGGCCTGCTCGGCGAGCCGCGACTGCACGCACCCCTGCACTATGGCTTGGCCGCGACCGGCTTGAGGTTCAACAGGACGCGTTCGTTGGTGGGCGGGCACCAGTTGCACGCCCAGCCTTCCTTCTCCGAAGTCGGCCAGCCGGTGAACTTGTCGGTCGTGTACTGAGCCCATGCCACCTGGTAGATCAGCGGGATGACGGGCGACTCCTCGACCATGACCTTCTGGATGCCGTGGAGCGCCTCGGTCTGCGCCTGCTCGTCGCTGGCCGCCGCGTACTCGTCGAGGTACTTGTCTGTCTCGGCATTCTCCCAGCGGCCGTAGTTCGACACGGCGGCCTTGCCGACCGGCGCGCTCTTGTTGCTGTTGAGGAACTGGTCGAACTGGTAGAACGGCCCGGGCCCGCTGTTGAACGAGGCCCAGATCGTCAGGTCGAACTTGCCGAGGCTGAGGTCGCTGAAGAACTGCGTCTGCGACGGGGTCTTCATCTTGCTCTCGATGCCCAGCGCGTTGAGCGCCTCGACGACGACGGGGCCTCCGCCGACCCAGTCGCTGAAGCCGCCGTTGACGTCGAGATCCAGCGCGACGCGCTCACCGTTGGGCGCGATCAGCTGATCGCCGTCGTACGTGAACCCGCTGTCGGTGAGCAGCTTCTTGGCGCCGGCCAGGTCGGTCGTCAGCTTGGCGTCCTTGTACTCCGGCGCGATGGTGGCCTCGTCGCGCGGAAGCAGGAAACCGGTCGCCGTCTCCACCGGCGGCTCCTGACCCTGCACTGCTGCCTGCGAGAACGTCTCACGGTTGACGGCCATGCTGATGGCCTTGCGCAGCGGCGTCAGGTTCAACGGGTACTTCTTGATGTTGGGGACCAGGAACACGTCCGACATCGGCGGGTACTGGTACTTGTGGTCGTCGCTGGCCGACAGGTACTGCTTGAAGTTCGGCATGAAGGCGTCGCCCCACTGCGCCTGGCCACTGGTGAGCGCCGCCGATGCCGCGGCGTTGGTGTAGAACGCCGGCATCGAGATCTTCTCGACGGCGGGCTTCTGGCCCCAGTAGGTCGGGTTGCGCTCGAGCTGGATCACCTGCGGCGTGATCGAGGAGACCGTGTACGGCCCGGTCACGACCGGGTTCTCGTTGAGGAAGTTGGTCAGGTCCTTGACCTTCTCGAAGACGTGCTTGGGCACGATCGGGATCGTGCTGACGTAGAACAGCGCCGGGATGTTCTTCTCATCGAAGGTGAGCTTGACCGTGGTCGGCGTCGGCATGGAGACCGAGTTGAACTCGATGCCCGTCGCGTTCAGCGCTGGGACACGCTTGATGAGGTCGAACGTGTAGGCGACGTCATCGGCGGTGAACGGCTTGCCGTCCGACCACTTCACGCCGTCGCGGATGGTGAACGTGACGGACTTGTAGTCGGGTGCCCACTCGTACTTCGAAGCCAGCCAGGGCGTGACCTCGCTGGTGTCGCCGAAGTTGTACTGCAGCAACGGCTCGTAGTTGAACGTCCACGCCGCACTGGCGGACGACGCCCACGCCGAGGTCGGCGACAGGGGGTTGAGGTTCGTGGACCACGGGCCGCCGGTGACGTATCCCATGGTCAGCGTGTCGGGCGCCCCGCCGCCGCTTGAAACGTTTCCACTCGAGCCGCCGCAAGCGGCTAGAAGGGTGCTGGTCAGCAAGACAGCGCCTACGGCGAGTAGGCGTTGTGGACGACGTCGGCGCGTGCGGCGCCCTCCGGTCACAGCGTTCACTGACTTTCCTCCGTGGTTCCCGATGTGGAGCTCGAGCGAGCCTTGCCGTTGCTTGGGGACGAGCCTTCGTGCAACCAGCACGCGGCGGTCTGGCCTGCGCCGACCGCGAACGACGGCGGCGCGATCTCGCGACACTTGTCGAACGCGTGCGGGCAGCGTGGGTGAAACGAGCAGCCTTTTGGCAGGTCGATGAGGCTGGGCGGCTCGCCACGACCGCCGGCGGCCACTCGTCGTGGCCGGCTCGGGTCGGGCGTGGCCGACAGCAGCAGTTGCGTGTACGGGTGTGCCGCCCGATCGACGACTGCCTCCGCGGGGCCCTGCTCGACCACCCGCCCGGCGTACATGACGGCGATCGTCTCAGCGAACCACCGCGCGGAGGGCAGGTCGTGCGTGATGTAGACGATCGTCAGCCCGGCCTCGTTGAGCGCCCGCAACAGGTCCAGCACGCCGAGCCGCAGCGAGACGTCCAGCATCGACACTGGCTCGTCGGCGATCAGCACGTCAGGTTCGACCGCGAGTGCACGAGCGATCGACACGCGCTGGCGCTGGCCGCCGGACAGCTCGTGTGGGTACTTGGCGTACGTATCGCGGCCGGGCCGCAGACCGACCTGCTCGAGCAGCGCGTAGACGCGCTCGCGCGACTCGGCGCGGCTCTGCCCCGCCGGCGCGTGGCACGCGACGGCACGCCGGACGCTGTGGCCGACGGACTTGTGCGGGTTCAGTGACGCGTACGGGTCCTGGAGGATCATCTGGACGCGGCCCACGTACTTGCGCAACGCCCGGGAGGAATGCGCGGTCACGGCCTCGCCGTCGAAGCGGATCTCCCCGCGCGTCGGCGGGTACAGCTGCGCCAGCAGGCGCGCGAGCGTCGACTTGCCCGAGCCCGACTCCCCCACGACCGCGGTGACCGAGCCGGTCTCGACGCGCAGCGACAGGTCCGAGACGGCATGGACGACCGCGCCGCTCAGGCCGCGGCTGGCCCGGAACTCCTTGGTCAGGTCCCGGGTCTCGAGGATGGGCTGACTCATCGAACCTCCTCGCTGCTCAGGATCGGCGCGTCCGCGGGGCGCGGCATGTCGATCTCGGGGTCGTGCAGATGACAGGCGACGGCGTGCGGGTCGCCGACCAGGCCGGCGGGCCTCTCCAGGGGCGGGACGATCGTGCGACAGGCATCAGCGGCGTAGGCGCAGCGCGGGTGGAAGGCGCAGCCACTGGGGATCGCGCGCAGGTCCGGGGGCGACCCCGGGAGGCGCGCGAGGTCGTCCGGGGCCCGCTGCAGTGTCGGGAACGACGCGCTCAGCGCGCGGCTGTAGGGGTGCAATGGCGCGTCGCGAACCACGGACGCCGCGCCCATCTCGACGAGGTTGCCCGCGTACATGACCGCGACACGGTCGGCCAGTTCGAACAGCAGCGACAGGTCGTGGGTGACGAAGATGATCGACAGGCCCAGGCGTTCGCGCAAGCTGAGGATCTCCTCGATGATCTGACGCTGCGTCACGACGTCCAGCGCCGTCGTGGGTTCGTCGAGGATGAGCACGTCGGGGTCGAGCGCGAGAGCCATCGCGATCATCACGCGCTGGCGCATCCCACCCGACATCTGGTGCGGGTAGGCGGCCATGCGGTCGGGCGAGATGCCGACCAGCGCCATCAGCTCCGCGGCCCGGGCGCGTCGCTCCTTCTTGCTGCCGCCGATCCCGTGGGCCTTGAGCACGTCGGTGAGCTGCGTCTCGATGGACAGGACCGGGTTGAGCGCGTTCATCGCGGCTTGCGGGACGATCGCGATGCTCGCCCAGCGCAGGACGCGCAGCGTGTCGCCCTTGAGGTCGAGGAAGTTGATCTCCTCGCCGTCTCGCGGGCGGTAGAGCACGCGGCCGGACACGACGCGTCCGGCGGGCGCGAGCGTACGGGCGATCGCGTAGATCAGCGTCGACTTGCCCGAGCCGGACTCGCCGGCGATGCCGAAGATCTCGCCGCGGCGCAGCGACAGGTTGGCCTGGCTGACCGCCCGCACCGCGGTCGAGCCCGACCCGAACTCGACGCTCACGTCCTGCAGCTCAAGGACGCTGTCAGTCGTCATTTCCCACTGCTCCCGAGGTCTCGGCCATCGCCAGGGTGGTGGTCGGGGTGATCGCCGCCTCGGCGATCTCGCGGTTGCGCCGGCGATCGGCCCAGGGCCGGCGCAGGCGCGCGTTCGAGCGATCGTCAGCGCCGAAGTTGATCAGGGCCAGGAAGAACCCGACCAGCGCGATGGCCAGGCCCGGCGGCACGTACCACCACCACGCGCCCTGCTGGTACGCGGCGTTGTTCTGCGTCCAGTAGAGGATCGTGCCCCACGACCACTTGGTGAGGTCGGTCAAGCCGAGGAACTGCAGCCCCGTCATGGTGAGGATGCTGTACGCCACGCTGAACAGGAACGACGCCGTGATCACCGGGAGCAGCCCGGGCAGCATGTCGTACGTGAGGATGCGCGGCCAGCTGTCCCCGGTCGCACGAGCCGCCTCGACGAAGTCGCGGGAGCGCAGGGTCAGGGTCTGCGCGCGCACGACGCGGGCACCGAACGCCCAGCTGGTCAGGCCGATCACCGCGCCGAGGAACGCGCTGCCGGCGTCGGGGAAGTAGCCCACCACCACGATCAGCAGCGGCAGCGTCGGAAGCACCAGGAAGACGTTGGACACGAGCGTGAGGAACTCACCCACCCAGCTGGTGAAGTAGCCGGACGGGATACCGACGATCACGGCGAGGACGGTGGCGATGGCCGCGGCGAGGAAGCCGACGAGCATGGTCGGCCCGGCGCCGACCAGGAACTGGGAGAACACGTCCTGGCCCTGCTGCGTGGTGCCGAACCAGTGGGACGAGGACGGGCCCTGGAGGATGTCGGGGCCTGACGCGCTCGGGTCGTAGGGAGCGACCGTCGGCCCGAGCAGAGCAATCAGCACCATGATCGCCAGGCCGACGACCCCGACCTTGGCCTTGATGTTCATGACCGGCCTCCCCGGGCGCGCGGGTCGAGCCAGATGTAACAGAGGTCCGCGAGCAGGTTCGCGGTGAGCACCGTGATCGTGATGATCAGGAACACCGCCTGCATGAGCGGGTAGTCGCGGTTGGCGATCGCCTGGTAGAGCACCTGCCCGATGCCCGGGTAGGAGAAGACAACCTCGGTGAGGATCGCGCCCGAGACGACGAACCCGAGGCTGAGCGCGAAGCCGGCGACGTTGGGCAGGAGGGCGTTGCGGGCCGCGTAGGAGAACATGACCCGGCGGTTGCGCAGACCCTTGGCCCGGGCCACGGTGATGAACTCCTCGCCCGTCGTGTTGACCATCATGTTGCGCATCCCGACGAGCCACGCGCCCATCGCGGTCACCACGATCGTGAACGCCGGGAGGATGCCGTGGGAGATGGCACTGCCGATGAAGTCGGCGTTCCAACCGATGGTCATCGTCGGGTCGTAGCCGCCGTAGGACGGGAACCAGCCGAGGTTGATGGCGAAGACCGTCACGACGATCAGGCCGAACCAGAAGTACGGCATCGACGAGGCGAAGGCACCGAACGGCGTCAGCACGCTGTCCCAGGCCTTGCCCTTCCAGCCCGCGACGATCCCCAACAGGGTGCCGATGATGAACGCGAGGATCGTGCTGATGCCGACCAGGGCGATGGTCCACGGCAGGCTGTCGCCGATGACCTGTGACACCGGCTCGGGGAAGAACGTCAGCGACGTCCCGAAGTCCAGGTGCGCCACCGCCGACAGGTAGGAGAAGTACTGCGACAGCAGGCTGCTGTGGTTGTCCACGCCGAGGGTGATGCTGAGCGCGTTGAGCGCATCGCCCTGCACGCGACCCTGGACGCGTCCCATGAAGCCGTCGATCGCGTTGCCGGGCATGAGCCGCGGGATGGCGAAGTTCACCGTCAGCGCGGCCCACAGCGTCACGGCGTAGAAGCCGAGCTTGCGGGCGAGCGACAGCAGGATCGAGCGCCAGACGGAGGTCGAAGCCATCAGCGAACGCGCTCGCGGTCGAGCGGTCTATGAGCGGGTGAGGGGGGCATTCAGGATGGATAGAATCGTTTCGAAAAGAACGGTGCCAGACGCCGAAATCCCTGTCAAGGAGCCAGGTTTGCGCCGGTAAGCGGTCGACGCAAACTGTGCGATAAGCGCCTTGGGACCGCAGATGCGCGGTCCGGATGCGCCGTCAGTGGCTGGTGATGGGCGCGAACCAAAAACGGTTCGCGCCTCACCGATCGGTGTCGTGAAACAGCTATGCGGAGATGAGCTTCTCCGGCAGGACGCGACGCTCCTGGATCGCCGGCTGCGGCGCGGCACGCATGTCAAACGTCTCCGTGACGTCCGGCGTCAGCTGGTACCAGGCGCGGCCAGAGGTGCGCCCGAGGTTCACGTAGTGCTCGACCGAGGGATGGCCGATGTACATGTACTTGCCGACGATCAGCTCGAGCAGTTCGGTGGCCATGTCGAGATCGTCCAGTCGTTCCGCTGTCGCGCTGAACGAGACCGACTGGATCGTCGTGAGCTCGTCGCCGCCGACGTCCACGACGCCGGAGACCTGCGCGCCGGCGTCGATGTTCGCCCGGTGGCGGTCGTCGTCGGACAGCGGGACGTAGATCGTCTGGTCCTGCGCTGCGAACCACAGGGGTGAGACGTAGATGGGCCCGCCGTCCACTGATGTCGCGAGGCGCAGCACGCGGGCACGTTCGAGGTACGCCCACAGTGTGCGTCCTTCGAGGGGCACGAACAGCCCCATCATCTGATCCATCGTTGCCATGGTGTCTCTCGCTTCCTAGGCGTCCCGGAGGCTCTTCAGCGTCGCGTGATACTCGGGGCCGTCGTCGGTGTCGAACTTCAGGCCGAACTGGTGGATGGGCGACAGGGTCCAGTAGTTGATCGAGAAGACCCCGGTGGCCTTCAGCGTGTACGTGTAGCCCGCGGGCACGAAGATGTGCTCGCCCTCATCGACGTGGATGTCGGTCTCGTTGCCCTCCGCGTCGACGACATGGAGGTGCAGCTTGCCCTTCACGCAGTAGAGGCCCTCGTCCCAGCGGGTCTGGTCCCACTTGAAGTCCGCCATGTCGGGCTCGTGGAAGCACATGCCCTGGGTGAAGTAGCGAGAGTCGTCCTTCTCCGTGGAGACGAAGACGGCGCTGGCGCAGCCCTTGGCGTACTCGATGCGCGGCATCGTCGAGATCTGCTCGAACGTGCTCTTGCGCGGGTAGCGGCGGGGCCGTTCCGGGATCGCTTCGATCGCCTCGCGGCCATCGCTCTTGGTCTGAACGGTGCTCATGTGGTGCTCCTCGATCAGCTCGGGGCGTATCGGTAGTAGGCCAGGGTCGCGTCGTCAGTCCCACCCAGCGTGAGCCTCACGCCGCTGCGCACGAACGCGAAGTCTCCGACGCCGAGGGAGTGGAAGCTCTCGCCGGCGGTCAACTCGACGCGGCCGGCGGTGACCCAGATGAACTCGTCGCCCTTGGTCTCGGCCGCGACATCGCTGCCGTGCAGGTCGAGGTAGCCGGCGGACCCGCTGGCGAACGAGAAGATCCGCTGATCGATCGCATCACCGGCGGCCGCGATGGACTCGGCGTCCTGCTTCGTCCAGACCGTCACCGGATCGTCGGGCCCGCCGTTGGGGAAGCCGTTGGCATAGGCGACGCGGCAGTCCTTCGTGCCGGCGAAGGTCAGGTGGCTGCCCTCATGGATCAGCACGACGTCCCCGGGGCCGGACACGAAGTCGGTGCCCGCATGGGTGAGGGTCATCGTGCCCTCGATCACGAAGAGCAGCTCGTCGGTCTCCTGGGTCCACTCGAACTCGGTGCCCAGATAGTCCAGGTAACCGGCCCACCAGCCCTCGAGCTTGACGGGGCTCGACTGGACCGGGTCGGCGCCGTCAGGGCCGACGCCGACGAACTCCATGCCCGTCAGGGTCCAGACGTTGACCTTGCTCTCACCAGCGCTCATTGCGCGTCCTCGTCCTTCCTCGCGGCCGTCACCGGCGCGAATGGCTGTCGATCGTTCACTGCGTGTCGCCGACGTGGCGGTCGACGACGTGCGGCGGCAGCGTGCGCGCCTCGAAGCTCAGCGGGAGGGCGCTTTCACGCATGTCCCAACCGACCATCTTCTCCGGGACCAGTTCGAAGTAGCGGCGCCCGGCCATCTCCCCCATCTCGAAGTACGCGTAGGCGTGGGGATGCCCGACGCCGAAGTACTTGTCGAACATCATCTGCTGCAGCTCGTCGAACAGCGCGGTGTCGTCATCGTCGATGGGCCGCATGTGACCGACGATCCGCACGCCGCTCACGGTCGAGTACTCGTCGCCGGCATCGACCAGCCCGGCGAGTGGCCGGCGCGCAAGGACGTTGACCGCGTGACGCCCGGCCGCGTCGATGGGGATGAAGATCCGCTTGTCGCGGACGACGAGCCACACCGGAGACAGATAGATGCTGCCGTCCTCCTCGGTGCTGGCGATCCGGATGGTCTTCGCCTTCGACAGGTAGTGCCAGCGCTTCTCGCCGACCAGGGTCGGAGCCATCAGACGTCACCTCTCGAAGCCTTCAACGCGTTGCTGTACTCCTTGGCGCCCGGGATTGCCTCGCCCTTGGCCAGGCGCAGACCGGGCCGCGGCGACGGGCCGCTGGTCCACAGCACCCGGGTCTCGACGCCGCTGGCCTCGAACCCATAGGCGTAGCCCGCAGGCAGGTACACGTTCTCGCCTGGCGCCGCCTCGAGCAGGACCTCGCGTCCGGCGGAGTCACGGACCCGCAGGCGGAGCAGGCCCTCGATGCAGTAGAGGGCCTCGTCGTAGTTGTTCTGGGTCCACTCGTAGCCGGCGAGGTCGGCGTCGAGCCAGTAGAGGCCTTGGCGGAAGTAGCGGGCGTCGTCGCGCTCGCGTGACAGAAACACCGTGGTGGCGACGCCGCCGTCGAGGTCCCAGCGTGGGAGCGCAGCGATCTCGTCGTCTGGGATCACCCGCGGGTAGCGACGCGCCTCCGGAGCGGTCGGGTCGTAGTGCTGGTCGGCGTCGCTCAAGACCGGGATTCCTTGACGGTCGTATCGTTTCTACTACGGCTCATTTCGTCCCTCTCGCGCGTTCTTCGTCTGCTCAGCGCCGACCTTGGGGTCTGCTGGCCCCCAAAGTATTAACGATTCTACTTCTGCCGTCAATACTCCCACGAATCGCATTTCCCTGGGCCCCGTACACCCTCCGTCACGACTGCGGCGGGGACACCGAGTCGCGGATCTGCAGGGTCGCCGGGAGCGGGGCGACCCGCTGGTCTTGCGACCCGTTGGCGAGCACCTCGAACAACAGGTTCGCGGCGCGGGCGCCCATCTCGCGAGCCGGCTGGCGAACCGTCGTCAAGGCCGGCGTCAGAAGGCTCGAGATGGGCAGATCGTCGAAGCCCACGAGGCTGATGTCATCGGGCACGCGCAGCCCGCTCGCGCGACAGTGCTCCAGCGCACCGATGGCCATCAGGTCGTTGGCGCACAACAGGGCGGTCGGGCGGCTGTCCGCCGGGCCGCTGAGGGCCTTCGCGGCAAGCGCGGCGCCCGACGCCTGCTGGTAGTCACCGACGTGGAGCGGCACCGCGTCAGGGTCCAGACCGGCCGCGGCCAGCGCCTCGCGGTAGCCGGCCAGGCGCTGCTCGCTGGTCCACAGGACGGATGGTCCCCCGATGATCGCGAGGCGCTCATGCCCTTGCTCGAGCACGTAGGAGGCGATCTCGCGCGCGCCGCGCCGCCCGTCGGAGACAACCGCCGGCAACTCGAACCCGGCGATGCGCTCATCGACGAGTACCACTGGCCCGGACTGGGCCAGCTCGAGCACCAGACTGGGCGAGGTGGCCGTACCAGACAGGTACACGACCCCGTCGATGCGCTGGCTGCGCAGCAGCTTGGCGTAGTGCGACGCGGGGCGGTTGGTGGCCTCCGGTGCGCACAGCACGACGAGCACGTCGCGTTCGGCTGCGGCCCGCTCCACGCCTTCGGTGACGAGCGCGAAGAACTGGTTGGCGAGGTCCGGCACGACGAGGCCGATCGTCGATGCGGAACGGCGCTTGAGGCTGCGAGCGGACTCGTTCGGGATGTAGTTGAGGACCTTGACCGCGTCGAGCACCCGGGCGCGGCGCGTCTCGGCAACCGGCCCGCTGTTGTTCAGCACGTAGCTGACCGTGCTCACGGACACGCCGGCGTGCCGTGCGACGTCCTTCATCGTCGGCCGGCGCGGGGTGCCGTCGCTCTCCACGTGCTCCGACGAAGCCGACCCAGCGACGTCAGTCAACGCTGCGCTTCCTTCAATGTGCTCTGCACTGTTCGCCCCTCCGACTCGGACGCAACCGTCGCGTAGTTCGCGACTTTATACGTTTCAAGCCTAGCCTTCGGGGCGGTCGTGTCAAGAAACCTCGGCTGATCGTAGAAACGGTTCGCGTTTCTCAGCCGAAGGTCGGGCCGCTCTCGCTGATCATGACGAGCTTGGCGTTCGCGAACTCGCGTACGCCGAGGTCCCCGAGTTCGCGTCCGAACCCGGATCGCTTGATGCCGCCGAACGGCAGCTCCGGCACGGACCCGAACATCTTGTTGATGAACAGCATGCCGCTGTCGATGCGGCGAGCCAAGCGGGTGGCCCGCTCGACGTCCTGGCTGAAGATGGCCCCACCCAGTCCGTAGGGCGAGTCGTTGGCGACGCGCACGATCTGGTCGTCGTCGGCGGCCACGTACAGCTGCGCGACCGGCCCGAAGAACTCCTGGGCGTGGGCCGGATTCTCGCGGCTGATGTCGCCCAGGAGCGTCGGCTGCAGGAAGTTGCCGGGATGGTCGATCGGCTCGTTGCCGTAGAGGACGCGCGCCCCGTGGCTGATCGCCTCGTCGACTTGGGTCCGCAGGCGGTCACGGGCCTGACGTGAGACAAGCGGAGCCAGCGTGGTCGTGGGGTCCAGTGGATCGCCGGGCTGCGCCTGAGCGAAACGGTGGGTGACCGCCTCGACAAAGCCCTCCGCGACGCTCTCCTGGACGATGAAGCGCTTCGCCGACGTGCACCCCTGTCCGCTGTTGCCCAGCCGCCCGATCGTTGCTGCGAGAGCCGCGTCATCGACGTCGGCATCGTCGAGCACGACGAACACGTCGCTGCCGCCGAGTTCGAGGGTGGTCTTCTTCAGCGCACGCCCGGCAACCTGTGCGACCGCCGCGCCGGCGCGTTCGGAGCCGGTAAGGGCCACGCCCTGGACGCGATCGTCATCGATCAGGCCGGCGACCTGGTCGTGCGTGATGAACAGGTTCGCGTAGGCCCCCGCGGGAGCGCGGGCGTCCGCGACGAGTCGCTCGAACGCCTGTGCGCACCCGGGCACGAGCTCGGAGTGTTTGAGCAGGACCGGGTTGCCGAGCAGGAGGTTGGGCGCGAGCACGCGGATCAGCTGGTAGATCGGGAAGTTCCAAGGCTCGACGGCGACGATCACGCCGGTTGGCCGATATTCCACGCTGGCGCAGCCGAGCGCGGTCTCGTACGGCGTGGCTTCCAGCAGCCACTGGCCGTGCTCCGCGTAGTGGTCGGCGATGGACGCGCACAGGCCGATCTCGCCGAGGCTCTCACCGATGAGCTTGCCCATCTCCAGCGTCATGGTGCGGGCGATGTCCTCGGCGCGGTCGCGCAGAAGATGGCCGATGCGGGCCAGGACGGCGCGCCGGGCGTCGAGGTCCTCCTGCGCCCAGGCGGACCGATAGAGCGCGTGCGCAGCGACGAGCGCCCGCTCGACGTACGCGTCGTCGTGCTGGGCGTACTCGCGAATCGGCTCGTTGGTGTACGGGTTGACCGCGCGGTAGGCGGTCATCGCGCCGAGACCGCGTCGGCGAATGCGGGCTGATGCTCGCGGTAGTCGTTCTCCGATGGGCGGCCGTAGGCCACTTCCATCCGCAGGCGGGTCAGGTCGATGATCACCGACGCCACCGTCGCCGAGGCCTCGACGTAGTGATCGTGGGGGTTCGGCGACCGGCAGATCGCCCCCGGCCCGCCGGTCTCGTCGCGCAACGCGCTCTTGATGTGATCGGTGGTGATGGCGTCGTGCGCGTCGAGGTGCTCGCGCATCGCGCCGATGCGCTCCAGCGAGTCGGGCCAGCGGGTGCGACCGACATCGACGAATCCGGTGTCGCCGACGAAGTGATTGCTGTGCGTGAGGATGCCGTCGCGCGGGTGCAGCACGAACACCGTCTCCACCCCTCCCGGCCCGGCCTCCACCGCGATCGCGGTGCCATCGGCTGCGGCGATCGTGTACGTCGCGGAAGCCCCGCGGCGCTGGCGGACGATCGCGGCCAGCGCCTCTTCGCAGGTGCGCGAGTTCAGGATGCCGCGCAGAACGACGTGGATGGGGACGGCTCGCTCCCCAACGTCCAAGTCGGTGACGAGCATGTTCAGCACCACCCCGAGGCCATGCTCGTTGAAGCCCATCTTGCCGACCAGACCGGCCTCGGGAAGCATCACGAACGACGGTCGTAGCGGTCCCTGGTCGATCTCGATCACGGTCGTGGTCTCGACGGCGCGCATGCGCCAGTCCCAGTTCTGCCCGAGGAGGACATGCTCGTCGGCGGTCGCCGTGGGACCGGCGTAGAAGGTGGTGCACTCCGGCGGCGTGATCGCCCCCACGCCGAACATGATCTCGTTGCGGCAGTTCAGCGCGAGGATGTCGCCGAGCTTGCGTCCGGAGCCAGCGGCGATGCCCTTCATCTCGAGGAGGATCTCCGGGTCGTACGTCGCGATCGGCGCGGCGAACTCGCTGGCCAGCTCCCGGATCTGCCCCCACGACTTACGGGTGTAGTGCGCGAACGTCTCAGAGTGACCTTCGATGGAGACACGGATGCGGTCCTTGAGCGCCTCTCCGAGCAGGCGGCCGCGCTCGAACGCGTCGCCTGACGCGACGCGGACGATCGGGAAGGTCCTTTCGGCTGGCTCATCGGCCATCGGTCAGCCATCACCTTTCACTTCGACACTGCCGCGCTGCACGAGTCGTGTATCGATGATCTGCGTCTGCGGCACCGCGTCGTGATGCCCAGCGAGCCGCATCAGAAGCGCGGAAGCGGCGAGCAGTCCGAGATCCCGAGCGGACTGGCGCACGGTGGTGAGCGCGGGGGTCGCGACGCGGACCTGGTCGATGTCGTCGAAGCCAACGACGCTGAGGTCGCGCGGCACGTCGAGTCCGGCTTGTTTGCAGTGACGCAGGGTGCCGAGCGCCATCAGGTCGTTGGCGACGAGCACCGCCGTCAGGTCGGGGTGCGCTGTCAGCAGCTCATGGGTGGCCTGTTCGCCGCCTTCCACGCGGAAGTCACCAGCCGCGACGGGCACGTTCTCCGGGTTGACGCCTGCCGCCGAGAGCTCCTCGAGGTAGCCGGCGACGCGCTCGTTGGACGTCCATAGGCCGACGGGTCCCGCGATCACGCCGATGCGCCGATGACCCGCGTCGACGAGGTGGCGCGCCGCGGCGCGAGCGCCGGCGCGATTGTCGGCACCCACGAATGGCGCGTCCAGCGCAGCAAGGCGCTCGTCGACGACGACGAGCTCTCGCGCGCTGGCGAGCGCTTCGTGGACGCCCAGCGTCTGACCGTGGCCCGAGCTGAGAACGACGCCGTCCAGTGACGCCAGGTTGAGCGCGTCGATGTGGTCGCGCTCGCGGGCCCGCTGAAAGCGTGTGGTGCACAGCACCACCTCAGCGCCGCTCGCCCGCGCGGCGGCATCAACCGCGCTGGCCAGTTCCGCGAAGAACGGGTTGGCGAGATCGGGCACGATGACGCCGATCGCCCGGACCCCCGTCGCCGCAGGTTCGAGGGTCAGCCGCGAGCCGGCGCTGTTGCCCGTGGTCGACACAGCTCCCCTAGGCGGCCGGGACGGCCGACGTTGTCGGCTGGGCCAGCCAGGTCAGGACGCCAGACCACAGCGCGTCGTAGGAGTGCCAGTCGACGAACTCCGGCGGCGCCCAGTGCGGGGCCAGATCGGAGGCGAATGCGGCGGTTGCGCCGTCGCCGTAGCGGCCGACGACGAGGAGCGGGTCATCGCCGACGGTGGCCAGGACGGTCGCCTCGGGGCGGGCCTGCAGGCGGTTGTAGCCGAGCAGCGCGGGCCATTCACCGGTCACGTCGGCCAGGGCAGGGTGCCCGGGATCGACAACCGCTGGGCTGATCCCTTCGGGACGTTCGACGCGGTCGTCGTAGTCCAGCATCGTGACCGGAAGCACGTCGGCCAGCGGGGACTGGCCATAGCGCGCCTTCGCGTCGATGCCAGTGAACGACATGTACCCGCCGATCATCAGCAGCGCGCCACCCGCGGCGACGTAGCCGGCGATCATCTCGAGGCGGTTGGGACCGGCCTTCGAATGGACGAAGGTGTCGGTGCCCAACAGGAACGTGTTGGAGCCGACGTCGCTGATCACCACGACGTCGTAGCCCGCGAGCTCCTCAGCGGTCTGTGGGAAGCCGCCACCGATCGCGTGCGCCGGCAGGTACGTCACCTCGTAGCCGGCGGCACGCAGGCCGGAGATGTGTCGGGTCGCGCCCTCGGTGTAGTCGACGGTGTTGAAGGTGTCGAACCCCTTCTGGTGGATGACGTGGGTGACCCACGACTCACCAAGGAACAAGACAGACGTTGCAGGGTCAGTGCTCATGCGGGATTGGCTTCCTGGGTCGTGCTTTGCCGGACTACGAGCTCGACCCCGAGCTCGATCCGCTCTGGCTGAGTTGGCCGGTCAGGGCCGAGGTGCTTGAGGAGTCGCTGGGCGGCGACGCGACCGAGGTCGTGGACGGGCTGCCGGATCGTGCTCAGCCCCGGATGGACGAGCTCGGCCAGGGGGGCGTCGTCGTACCCCATGACCGAGACGTCGTCGGGCACGCGGACGCCATGGGCGCGAAGGACGTTCATCGCCGCGACGGCCATCACGTCGTTGGCGGCGAAGATCGCCGAGTACCAGCGGTCGCCCGCCGCCAGCTCCGCGGACATCAGCGGCGCGACGCTTGGTGCGCGGAAGTCGCCGCGACGGAACGCTCGACGGCCGGGGATGCCGGCGAACGCCGCCTCGAACCCGGCGCGGCGGTCGTCGTTGCTGGGCGAGTGCTCCGGGCCGTCGACGACCAGGATGTCGCGGTGGCCGAGATTGCGCAGGTGGTCTGCGGCGAGTCGGCCCCCGAGCCGGTTGTCGGACACAACCGCGTCGTGCGGGTCGCCAAGGCGGGCCTCATCGACGAGCACGATCGGCAGCCGCGGCGGCGTTCCGACGGGCCCCTGGCCCATCGGCGTGCGCGCGGGCGCCCAGATGAGGCCGTCGGCGCCGCCGGCGCGCAGCACGTCCAACGATCGCTGCTCGCGGTCGACGTTGAAGTCGGTGTTGCACAGAACGACCCGATAGCCGGCCTCGTCTGCGGCGTCCTCCACCCCGCGCGCCAGCTCCGCGAAGAACGGGTTGGCGATGTCCGGAACCAGCAGCCCGAGGGTCTGCGAGGCGCCGCGGCGCAAGCTGCGCGCGGCATGGTGAGGCACGTAGCCCAGCTCGTCCATGGTGGCGCGCACCTGCTGCGCGGTGCGCTCGGCGACCTTGCGCTTCCCCGACACCACGTGGGACACGGTGGTTGCACTCACGCCCGCGGCCCGGGCCACATCGGCGATGGTGATGGTGCTGTCCACATCGGTTTGCAAATCGATTTGCACTATGGTCGGCGAGCGCGGGACTGTCAACCCCGGGAACGGATGCGCCACCCGCTTGACCGCCAGATCGCACGCAGACGCGGGCCAGTGGAGGATGGTGCCGTGAGAACGTACGACCACATCGTCATCGGCGCCGGCTCCGCTGGCGCGGCAGTTGCCGCTCGGCTGAGCGAGGACCCGCGGCGCAGCGTGCTGCTCGTCGAAGCCGGCGGCACCTCTCGGACGCCCAACCACGCCGCACCCGCCGCAGCGACCAAGCAGTACCTGTCAAAGGCGGACTGGGCCTACGAGACCGAGCCGGAGCCTTCCTGTGACGGTCGCCGCATCTACGAGCCGCGCGCCAAGGTGCTGGGCGGCTGCAGCTCGATGAACGCCATGATCTGGGTTCGAGGCAACCCCGCCGACTACGACGGGTGGGGAATCGACGGTTGGAGCTGGGCCGACGTACAGCCGATCTTCGAGCGCATCGAGCAGCGTCACCCTCCTGTCCCGATGGCGGGGTGGCCCCAACAACGGGCCGGTGCACATCACCTCTCGCGAGGAGCCCAGCGCTCTGACCGACGCGTACATCCAGGCTGCATCCCGTGGAGCCGGTGTGCCGGTCGGCGGCGACCTCTCCAGCGAGGCTGCCACCAGCGGCCCCACGCCGCAGACCGTGTACCGCGGCCGGCGCTGGAGCACCGCGCGCGCCTATCTCGACGCGGCCGCCAAGCGGCCGAACCTGACGATCCTCACGCGCGCGCTGGTCCGGCGAATCGTCATCCGCGACCGCCGGGCGATCGGCATCGAGTACGAGCGCTTCGGCCGCCGCGGCGCGGCAGGCGCCCGGGGCGACGTCGTCCTCAGCGCCGGGGCCTTCAACACCCCGCACCTCCTGCAACTCTCGGGGATCGGCGACGCTCACCATCTCGCGTCCATCGGTGTCGAAGCGGTGATCGACAACGCGCACGTCGGTGCGCATCTCGCCGAGCATCCGCTCGTCTTCCACAACTGGGAACTGCGCCCGGGCGCCGAGATCGGGCTGTTCGACGCCCCTCACCCCAAGCACGTCGTGCGCTGGGCCGCGCTGCGGCGAGGCGTTCTCGCCTCATCGGCCGTCCACGCATGCGCCCACGTGCTCTCCCGTGACGGCCTGGATGGCCCCGATCTGCAACTCATCTTCGCGCCGGCCTACACCTGGTGGGAGACGTTCGGCGTCCACGCGACCCACACCGCGCCCGCGATCGCGATCAACGCCTCCTACTGGTCCCCGATCAGCGAAGGGCGCGTGTGGGCGCGAACCAGCGATCCACGCGAGAAGCCGGCGGTGCTGTTGAACATGCTCAGCGAGCGCGCAGACATCGAAGCGGTGATGCGCTCGGTGCGGATCACGCGAGAAATCGCAGCGACCGAACCACTGGCCTCGCTACTCGGCGACGAACTGACCCCGGGCCCGAACGTACAGACCGACGACGAGCTCGAGCACTGGCTCCGTGCTCACTGCGAGCACACCTACCACCCGTCCTGTACCGCGCGAATGAGCAGCGATCCGGACGCAGGGGTCGCCGACGCGCGACTGCGCGTCCATGGCCTCGACGGCCTGCGGATTGCCGACTGCTCCGTGCTCCCGCGCATCCCCCGGGCGAACACCAACGCCCCCGCGATCATGATCGGCGAGCGCTGCGCGGACTTCATCCTGTCGGCCAGGTGACCCCGGTCGGACCGGCGGCCGCGCATGCTGGCGTGGTCAGTTGGCGAGCAGCGTCCCGTGGCACAGCGACTGCGCCTGAGCGAGGTTGTCGGACCAGTAGTTGACGCTGTAGACGCCTGCGGGAAGGCTCTCCGACCACACGCCGTAGAACCCCTCGATCCAGGCGTAGGACTGGCGGAACGACCAGACCTCGCGCCCGGCGGAGTTCGTGACGGTCATCTGCCCCCAGCGCCCGGGGTAGTGGTGGACGTACAACACCAGCTGGGTCCGGTACGGGATCGTGAACGTCCGCTCGAAATGGTGCGTGCCGCACCCAAGTCCCCGGAACACGGTGGTTTCGGCCTGTGCGACGGAGGCGGTGCCCAGCAGCGCGAGGACCAGGATCACGGCGATGGCGCAGGTTCGGCGAAGCATGACCGCAGTATCGGCAGCAGCGTCCGCTCCGTCACCCGCCACTTTGGGATCGGGCACCCTGCATTTTGGACCAGCGGTAGTGCTGACTACAGTCGCGCCGATGCGCTCGCTCGGCCTGGCCTGTGTCCTGATCCTTCCATCACCGGATGTGGCGCACAGGGCCCGAGCTCGGCCCCAGGCACCCTCCCCCGCGCGAGCGCCGACGCCACCAGGTCGGCGCTCAAGGTCACGGCGGAATCAGAGGCGATGGCCGCCCGCATCGTGGCGTGGAGCGACCTCAGGGCACGTGAGGCACGGGAGGCCGGCACCGTGGAAAGCGCGATGCCGCCGCGGATCAAGCAGGTGACGTGTCGATCCCGGCCGGACGCTCCAAGCTGGCCGTTTCGCTGCACGATGCGACTCCAGCTCATCGGGGGCGCCGGCTACGAGAGCACCGGGGCCTCGGAGACGATGTTCGTCAAGCCTGACCCCACTCGCCCTCGCGGGTTCGCGACGAGGTCCGCAGCGCGCAACCGCGGCGGCGACGAATGGACGGCCGGCACCGCGACGATGCAGATCCCGGTCACGACGCCGTAGTGCCGCGGTCCTCATCGGCGAGACAGGCGCGCCTCATCATCGCGCCTTCGCGAACCGTGAGCCTGGCCTTAGGCGCCGGCGTAGCGTCAAGCGAGCGGTTCCGCCCCGGGCCGCTCGATCGTGCGGGAGGTTCGCATGGGCAACATCGGTCCGCTGGAACTGGTCGTCGTGCTGGTCATCGCCCTCGTGGTGCTCGGGCCCAAGCGCCTGCCGGAGGTGGGAAAGTCGCTCGGGCGCGGGATGCGCGAGTTCAAGGACGGGATCGCCGGCCTCGGCCAGGACCCCGACGACGAGGACGAGGAACGCCGGCAGACGCCCACGCGTGAAGTGAGCGGCGAGCCTCGATAGCGTGCAGCGGGCATGGCCCGCTGCTCCTCGTTTGCCGCGTCTGTTGCGGTCATCGTCGTTGCGCTCGTCGCCCCGGCGAATGCCCCTGCGGCGACCTGTGCGGGCAGCGACACGATCCCGTCGGCGGACAACCTGAAGCTGATCCGCAGCGCCACGTTGTGCCTGCTCAACCAGCAGCGCCGGGCCGCGCGCCTGACGCCGCTGCGCTCCAACCTCAGGCTGCAGCGCGCGGCCACCGCGTTCTCGGCGCAGATGGTGCGCGAGCGGTTCTTCGACCACACCGCGCCGGACGGCAGCGAGCTGGACGATCGCGTCCAGCGGGTGGGCTACACCGGGTGGCGCGCGCTGGCCGAGAACATCGCCTGGGGCTCGGGCTCGATGGGCACGCCCGCGAAGATCGTCGACGGCTGGATGCACTCCAGCGGCCATCGGCGCAACATCCTGGACGGCAACCTGCGCGAGATCGGCGTCGGCGTGGCGCCCGGCGCCCCGCAGGACGTCGGCGACCAGACGGCCGCCACCTACACCACCGACTTCGGAAGGCGCACGTAACCCCATGGCCGAGATCCAGCCCCTGCGCGCCCTGCGCTACGAGCCCGCCGTCGCGGGCGCCCTGGGCGACGTGATCGCGCCGCCCTACGACGTGATCGACGCCGAGCAGCGCGCCGCGCTGGTCGCGCGCTCGCCCTACAACGTCGTCAACATCGACCTGCCCGAGGATCCCGCCGGCGGCGACATCTACGCGCACGCCGCCGCGCTGCTGGAGCAGTGGCAGGCCGACGGCGCGGTCGTGCGCGACGACGAGCCCGCGCTGTGGGTCCTGCGCCAGTCCTACACCGGTCCCGACGGCCGCGCGCTGACCCGCCAGGGCTTCTTCGCCCGCGTGCGCGTCACCGACTACGGCGCCGGGCGCATCCGCCCGCACGAGCGCACGCACCCCGGTCCCAAGGAGGACCGACTGCGCCTGACCCGCGCGGCCCGGGCCAACCTGTCCCCCATCTTCAGCCTGTACAGCGACCCCGAGCAGCGCGCCTGGCAGGCGCTGGCGCCGAGCACCGAGACCGCGCCGTGGGGCGAGGCGACCGACGACGAGGGCACGCACAACGAGCTGTGGCGCGTCACCGATCCCGACACGATCGCCGACGTGCAGGCGGCGCTGGACAGCGCCGAGCTGCTGATCGCCGACGGCCATCACCGCTACGAGACCGCGCGCGCCTACGCCGAGGAGATCGGCGGTGAGGGCGAGCACCGCTACGTGCTGATGTGCCTGGTCGCGCTCCAGGACCCGGGGCTGACGATCTTCCCCACACACCGCCTGGTCAAGGAGACGACGGCGGCCCAGCAGGAGGCGCTGGCCCACACGCTGCGCGCGGACTTCGAGGTCGCCGAGGCCGACGCGCTCGCCCCCGGTCCCGATGGCGGCCCGCTCAGCGTCGGCTACATCGACGCGCATTTCCGCCAGCCCTTCACGCTGACGCTCAAGGACCAGCAGATCGCCGAGGACGCGCTGGCCGACCACACCGCGCCGTATCGCCGGCTGGACGCCGCCGTGCTCGAGGCCCTCCTGCTCAAGGGCCCCCTGGAGCTGACCGACGACGACATCTCCCACCTGCACCGCTTCGGGTACGCGCGCACGGCCGAGCAGGCCCGCGAGCTCGTCGAATCGGGTGCCTTCGACCTGGCCTTCGTGCTGCGCCCGACGCCCGTCGAGCAGGTCGTCGAGGTGGCCGAGAGCGGCGAGTCGATGCCGCCCAAGAGCACCTACTTCTTCCCCAAGCTGCCGACCGGACTGCTGTTCAGCTCCCTCGCATAGCCGCCCCGGGCACGGGGGTACGATGGATCGCATGAAGGCCACCGCCCGGCGCACCGGCACGATGCGTCAGACCGTTCACGTTCGCGATCATCGCGTCACCGTCGACGAGCCCCGCGAGGCCGGTGGAGACGACACGGGCCCCAGCCCGCAGGAGCTGCTGGCCGCGTCGCTGGCCTCGTGCACGGCGATCACGATGGAGATGTACGCACAGCGCAAGGGCTGGGACGTCGGCTACATGGAGGTGACCTGCGAGTACCAGCCCGCCGAGCGTGGGTCGCCGACGAAGTTCGAGCTCGTCGTGCGCCTCCCCGACACGCTGCCCACCGAGCAGGTCGAGAAGCTCAAGGTGATCGCCGCGAAGTGCCCGATCCACCGCACGCTCGACGGCGAGGTCATGTTCAACGAGCGCGTCGAGACCGTCTCACTCACGGCCTGACCGAGCTCGCCGCACACCTCTCGTCGCTCCTGCTCGACCCCGCCGAGGCGGCGGCCCTGGACGTCCACGGCCGCATCGACGCGGCCGTGCTGGTGCCGCTGTACGTCGACGGCGGCCGGCTGCATGCCGTCTTCACCAAGCGCCGCGAGGACATGCGCCGCCACGCGGGCGAGATCTCGTTCCCGGGCGGGCGCCAGGACGATGACGAGACCGACCTGCGGGTGACCGCGCTGCGCGAGGCCGAGGAGGAGATCGGCCTGCCCACCACCGCCGTCCAGCTCGTCGGGGCGCTGCAGCCCACCCCGACGATCGTCTCCAACTACGCCGTCTATCCGTTCGTCGGGCTGATCGACGCCGGCCTGACCTGGACGATGTCACCGCGCGAGGTGGCCGCCGTGCTCGAGTTCCCGCTGACCCAGCTGCGCGACGCGTTCCAGCGCCGCCGCCTGATCCGCCGCGGCATGCCGTTCATGGCCGACACCTACGTGATCGGCGAGCACCTGATCTGGGGCGCCACCGCGCGGATGCTCGGCGACCTGCTCACGCGCCTGGCCCCCGTCCTGGACGCCGAGGCCGCCGCGTGAGAGCGGCCGCCGCTGCGGTGGCGGCCGTCGCGCTGGTCGCGACGCTGGCGGCCTGCGGCAGCGACGACGAGACCAGCGGCCAGCGCACGGCTCAGGCCTGCGCGGGCGCCGCGGCGGGCGACGCCGCGCTGCACGGACCGGGTGACGACGTCGAGCGCCGCGTGCGCGACGCCGAGCAGCTGGCGGCCGGCGCCGCACACGGGCTGCCCCAGGGCCACGAGCACGACCCGCAGGCCGAGGCGGTGCGGGCGCTGCTGGCCCAGTCGCTGCGCCTGCGGCTCGTGCGCTCGCAGATCGATCGTGGCTCGGAGCCGAAGGTCGTGCTGCAGGCGGCCAGCGCCGGACTCACCGAGGGCGACCGCCAGACGCGTGAGCGGCTGGCCGCCTCGGGCGTGCGCTGCTGATCAGAACGGCGCGCCGACTTCGATCGGCACGCCGACCAGGCTGCCGTACTCGGCCCAGGATCCGTCGTAGTTCTTGACGTCCTCGCGCCCGAGCAGCTCGTGCAGGACGAACCACGTATGGGCGGAGCGCTCGCCGATGCGGCAGTAGGTGACGATCGGCTCGCGGTTGAGCACGCCCTTGCCGCCGTACATCTCCTCCAGGCGCTCGTGGGAGCGGAAGGTGCCGTCCGGCTCGACCGCGTTCGTCCACGGGACGGAGGCAGCGCCGGGGATGTGCCCGCCGCGGAGGGCGGCCTCGTCCTCGTAGCCGACGGCGGTCAGCAGCTCTCCCGAGTACTCCTCCGGCGAGCGCACGTCGACGAGCCGGCCGGGGCCGCCGTCGGCGATCGAGATGACCTCCTGGCGGGAGGCCCGGATCGTGTCGTCACCCGGCCGAGCGGTGAACGTCGCCGGCGCGTACCGAGGGATCGCTGCCGTCGTGGGCCGGCCCTCGGCGATCCACTTCTCGCGCGGCCCGTTGACGAGGCGCACGTCGCGGTGGCCGTAGTACTTCAGGTACCAGTAGGTCGAAGCGGCGAACCAGTTGTAGGCGTCGCCGTAGAGGACGATCGTGTGGTCGTCGGAGATCCCCCGCCCACCGAACAGGCGGGCGAAGTCGTCGGGGCCGAGGAAGTCGCGGCGGACCGGATCCTGCAGATCCTCGCGCCAGTCCAGGCCGATCGCGCCAGGGATGTGCGCCTGCGCGTACAGCGCGGGGTTCTCGTCGACCTCGACGATCCGGACCGTGTCGTCGTCGAGATGGTCCTGGACCCACTGCGTGTCGACGAGGACATCCTTGGCGTATTCACCCACGAACGACCTCCTATGAAATCCGGTCAGGTTTCCGACCTTTCCGAATCATACTCAGGCGTGCAGGAGCTCCTCGAGCGCGGTGCGCACCTGATCGACCCACGGGTCCGCGTCGACGTCGACGATCGCGTACGGGATGCCGTTGTACTCGGCCATCTTCCGCGTGAGCGCCTCGCCCGCGTCGGTTCCGCGCTCGTAGATCACGCCGCGCACGGTCGAGTCGATCGTGCGCGAGAGCATCATCTCCCAGCGCGACCCGTGCAGCGGCTCCTCGTCGACGTTGCCCAGCAGCCACATGAGGATCGTCACGTTGTCCAGCGCGTAGCGCAGCGTCCCCACCACGTCGGGGTCGGCGATCACGCATTCGGCCCCGACCGCCTCGATCGCCGCGCGGCGCCCGGGGTCGCGGGTGGTCATGCGCGGGGCGTGTCCCTCCGCGCTCAGCTCTCGGGCGAGATCCAGCGCGCGCTGTCCACCACCGACGATCAGGAACCGGGCCATCGGCGGGGCAGGATGGCAGGATCCGGTGTGTGCCGCCTGCTTACCGCTTCTGCCCGCTGTGCGCCTCGCCGCTGGCGCCCATCGCCGACGGCCCGGACGCCGGCCGGCCGGCCTGCCCACGCGGGCACTTCGTGCACTACGACAACCCGGCGGTCACGACGTACGCGTTCGTGCGCGACGACGAGGGTCGCTATCTCGTCCTGCAGCGGGCCCAGGAGCCCTACCGCGGATCGTGGGACCTGCCCGGTGGGTTCGTCGAGCCGGGTGAGACGCCGGGCGACGCGATCCGTCGGGAGCTGGCCGAGGAGACTGGGCTGGCGGTGGCCACCGAGCGGATCCTGGGCGCCTTCTCCAGCCAGTACGGCGAGGACGGGCGCTGGACGGTCGACATCGGGTTCGAGGCGCGCGTGGTCGGCGGCGTCTTCCGGCTGGACGAGCACGAGAAGCTGGCCGCCGAGTGGCTGCCGCTGAGCGAGGTCCCGCGGCTGGCCTTCAAGGGCGAGCGCTCGGGGCTGGCCGTCCTGCGCGGCGAAGCGACCTGAGCCTCACGGTCTGGGTGCGCCGGGCGTCTCCATGACCGTGATCCCGTTCCAACAGGTGCTCGACGCCCACCGCGACCGCGTGTGGCGGGTGTGCGTCGCCACGGCCGGGCGCGAGGACGCCGAGGACGCCTTCCAGGAGGCGTGGCTGTCGGCGCTGCGGGCCTATCCGAAGCTCCCCGCCGACGCCAACGTCGAGGCCTGGCTGGTGACGATCGCCCACCGCAAGGCGATCGACGTGCACCGGGGCCGCGCCCGGCGGGCGATCCCGTCCGCCGAGCTCCCCGATCGCGGCGTCCACGACCCACCTCCACCCGACGACGCGCTGTGGGACGCGGTCCGGTCGCTGCCCACCGGCCAGCGCGCCGCCGTCACGCTGCGCTACGCCGGCGACCTCAAGCCCCACGAGGTGGCCGACGCCCTCCACATCTCCCCCGAAGCGGCCCGCCGGCGCATCGCCGACGGCCTCAAGCACCTGCGCCAGGAGGTGCAGACCCCATGACCTCGCTCTCCGCCCCCACCGGCTCCCCACCGCCCGAGCTGCTCGAGCGCCTCGTCGCCCGCGCCGCCGACCACGGGCTGCTCGACGTGGCCTACGCGCGCGTCGACTCCCCGCTGGGCTCCCTGATCGCCGCGCGCACCCCGCGCGGCCTCGTGCGCCTGGCCTACGAGCAGTTCAACGGTGGCGAGGAAGCGGTCGTCGGCGACCTGGCCACCCGCCTGTCGCCCCGCGTCCTCGAGGCGCCCGCGCGGCTGGACGACGTGCGCCGCCAGCTGGACGAGTACTTCGCCGGCCGCCGCGACCACTTCGACGTGGCGATCGACTTCGGCCTCGTGCGCACCGACTTCGGCCGCCGCGTGCTGGAGGCCACCGCGCGCATCCCGTTCGGCCAGACCGGCACCTACGCGTCGGTCGCGGGCGGCGCGGGCAACGCCGCCGCGGTGCGCGCGGCCGGCACCGCGCTGGGCCGCAACCCCATCCCGATCGTGGTGCCCTGCCACCGCGTGCTGCGCACCGGCGGCGCGCTGGGCGGCTACACGGGCGGCGTGGAGAAGAAGCAGCAGCTGCTGGCGCTCGAGGGCGCGCGGCCGTGACGGCTCAGGCCGCCAGCCGCGCCTCGAACACGCGCATCGTCACGTCGCCCACGAGCGGCACGCGCTCCAGCACGGGGTAGGCGAGGCCGAGCGTCACCCCGCGGCCCATCGGCAGGTGCAGCTCGCGCAGCCGGTCGATCGACGCGCGCCGGCCCAGGCGCCAGCGCTCGACCGCGTCCATCCCCCAGGGCATCGCCGGCGCGACGTAGCCGGTGGTGGGCACGCGCAGGAGGCCGCGCCGGGCCAGCTCGCTGAACCAGCGCGGTGCGGTGTCGAACACGAACCCGGCGGCCGGGAAGCGCGCCGCCGCCCGGTCGAACAGGCCGCGCACGTCGTCGGGCTGCAGGTACATGAGCAGGCCCTGCGCGATCAGCAGCACGCCGCGCGCGCCGGCCAGCTCGTCCATCCAGGCGTCGTCGAGCGCCGAGCCCGCCCACACGCGCCGGCGCTCGTCCTCGCCCAGCAGCGCCCGGCGCACCTCGGCCGTCTCGGGCAGATCCACCGACAGCCAGCGCTGACGCCCGTCGTCGGTGCGCCAGAAGGTCGTCTCCAGCCCGTCGCCCAGCGCGACCACCGTGCCGCCCGGGCAGTCGGCCTGGAAGCGGCGCACGCCCGCGTCGAACACGCGCGAGCGCAGCGCCTGCCACTGGCCGGCCACGCCGAGCTCGCGCCCGAAGCGCTCCGCGAACGGGTAGTCGATCGCGTCGACGAGCTCGATCGCGCGGGGATCGACGATGACCGCGTCCGGACGGCGCGCCTCGGTCGCGCGCATGTACAGCGTCCACAGCATCGTCTCGGGGACGCCCTCGAGGTCGACGCGCATCACGAGGCCGGCCGCAGCGTGAAGGACAGCGGGACGTGCTCGGCCGACTCCAGGGCGGCGTGCAGCGCCGCGACATCGTCGAAGCGGCCCTCCAGCAGGCGCCCTTCGCACACGACGGTCAGCTCGGGCACCGACAACGGCCAGGGCTCGAGCACCGCGCCGTCGCGCAGCGTCACCCCCTCGACGGTGAACGTCTCCCAGCCCAGCAGCAGCCCGAGCGACAGGCTGTCCCAGCACCACAGCAGCGCCTGCTGCGCGCGCAGCACCTCGGGATCGGCGCCCAGCTCGGCGATCAGGCGCGCGCGGAACACTCGCTGGGTGGCCTCCCAAGCGCGAATCTGGTCGGCCTCGTGCTCGGGCATCGCCGCCAGGTCGCGCAGCGCGTACAGGCGCGACCCGTGCAGCGAGACCAGCAGCGCCGCGTAGCGGCTCTGCGTCAGCAGCCGCGCCGGCGCCGCCGACCACAGCCGCACGTGCGTGTCGAGGTCCAGCTCGATGAACGACGTCGGCAGGCCGGTCACCGGGTTCAGCGTCGGCGTCAGATCCCACTGCGCCATGCCCACGTCGTGCTGCTCGGCGGCCAGGCACACGGCGTCGTAGGGCTCCGGCCGCGGGTCCCACGCGCGCGCCAGCTGGCCCGAGACCCAGGCGTGCGATGCCTGTCCGATGGCGACCACTCCACCTTCGACCGCACGCAGGAGCATCCGCGGCACGCTACCGTGAAGAGGGCGATGACCTCCGAGCGCGCCCAGGCCTACGGCCGTGTGACCACCACCCTGGTCGACGTCGGCCCCACCAAGCTTCAGCCCGCTGAGCAGGATCTGCTCCGCGACGCGGCCGACACGCTGCTCTTCGTCGAGGACATCACCGCCGATCCGGCCGCCCAGGAGGCGCTGGACAAGGTCGACGAGCTGCTCGACCGGCTGGTCAACACCGGCCGCTGGACGGCCGAGCGCGCCGAGAAGCTGCGCGCCGACATCGAGGCCTGCGGGCCGACGATCACCCGCTAGGGCACTAGATCGCGCCCAGGTCCTCGGGCGGGGACGAGATCCAGTTGACGCGCGGCAGCGCGCGGACTTCCAGCGGGCGCCGGCTCAGCTCCAACCGGGCCAACCGCTGCGCCCGGCGATGCTCGCCGAACGTGATCTGCGCCTCGCCGCGGCGCCCGCGGTAGCCGTCGCCGACCGACACGTAGCGCTGGCGCACGATGCGGCCGCCGAGCAGCGAGTAGGCCTGGAAGGACAGGTCGAAGCGCCGGTGGCGCGCCCAGCGGTTGAGCTCGACGTCGAGGCGGGCCATCGGCTCGCCGTCCAGGACGAAGCCGGCCTGGCCCCCGCGCAGGTCGACGCTGACGTCCGCGGTGCCCACGACGTGCGGGAGGCCGGCCAACGCGGCCCCGACGCGGGCGACGTGCGCGTCGTCGGTCGGCAGCTCGACGGCGTACAGCCCGATCGACGGATCACGCCAGCCGTTCGGCGGCGAGGGCGACGGCGGCTTGGGCTGGTCGAGGACCACCGGGACCGCGACGCCGATCTGGTGGTAGCGCCCCAGCGATCCGCGGCGCACCGACCAGGCGAAGAACGAGATCGCCGCGCGGCGCGGGGTCGCCCGCACGGGGACGAGCCGCTCGGTGGCCGGCAGCAGCGCCCAGGCCTGCTCGAGCGGGATCGAGAACATCGCGCCGAGCACGCTGGCGTCGGTGGCGATCTGCGGGAAGCGCACGGGCTCGTCGCCGTCGCCGTCGCCTTCGGCGGCCAGCTCGATCAGCGGCTGGGCGGCCAGCGTCTCGCGCAGCAGCACCGGATCGACGACGTCGTCGTGGTCCGGCGGCACCCCGGCCATCACGCCGCCCAGCGAAGCGCGATCGCAGAGCTCCCGGGCGTGAACGCCTGGGGGCGGGCTCGTCGAGGTCTCCGGCAGGGACAGGTCGGACATCCGGCGTCCGAAGCATAGGCATCCACCGGCGAGGAGCCGCAGCCGGACGCAGGGTCTTGTTAAACGCCGCGTTAATACAGAACTCGCACATATTCGGCGCCCTAACGCAGACTTAACTCAGGAGCCTTGACAAATTCCCCCGCGAGGCAGAGGATGCGCACCGCCTTGGGTCTGTCCCCCCGCACTGGCTCGCTGGAATCGCTGCGTGAGCACAACCTGCTCCGGGTGATCGACGTCCTGCTCGAGCGCGGGGTGGCCAGCCGCGCCGACATCGCCCGCCACACCGGGCTGTCGCGCACCACCGTGTCCAGCCTGGTCACCGACCTGATCGACCGCGGGCTGATCAGCGAGCGCGGCGGCTCCGACCCGCGCGACAGCGCCCAGACCGCCGGCGCCGGGCGGCCGCCCGTGCTGCTCGCCCTCGACCGCTCCGCCGGTGCGGCGATCGGGATCGACATGGGCCACTCGCACCTGCGCGTCGCCGTGGCCGACCTGTCACACGCCGTGCTGGCCCAGGCCGAGCGCGAGATCGACGTCGACCAGTCCGCCGCCGAGAGCATGGCCGCCGCGACCGAGCTCGTGGAGCTCGTGCTCGACGAGGCCGGCGTCCCGCGCGACCGGGTCATCAACGTCGGCCTGGGCATGCCCGGCCCGATCAGCCACCGCACCGGCGCCGTCGGCTCGAGCACGATCATGCCCGGCTGGGCCGGCGTGCGGGTCGGCGAGGAGATGGAGGACCGCCTCGGCCTGCCGGTCGTCGTCGAGAACGACGCCAACCTCGGCGCGCTCGGCGAGGCGCTGTTCGGCGCGGGCCAGGGCGCCCAGGAGATCGTCTACCTGAAGGTCAGCTCCGGCATCGGTGCCGGCATGATCGTCGGGGGCCGCATCCATCACGGTGCGGGCGGTACGGCGGGAGAGATCGGTCACCTGCTCGTCGATGAGGACGGGCACGTGTGCCGGTGTGGGAACCGTGGATGCCTGGAGACCGTGGCGGCGACGCCCGGCCTCCTGGAGCAGTTGAGCCGGACCCACGGGACGGATCTCGGCATCGAGGACGTCATCGGGCTGGCGCGCGGGGGCGACCCCGGGTGCCGGCGGGTCATCGCGGACGCCGGCCAGCACATCGGCCGGGCGGTGGCCATGTTGTGCAACCTGCTGAACCCGGCGCGGATCATCGTCGGCGGCGACCTCAGTGCCGCCGGCGACCAGTTGCTCGATCCGCTTCGCGGCGCGCTGCGCCGCTACGCCATCCCCTCGGCAGCGGAGGACGCCGAGGTCTCAACCGGCGTGCTGGGTGACCAGGCAGAAGTACGCGGAGCGGTCGCTCTCGCCATCGGCGAGGCCGACCGTCCCCTGATGCAAGCAACCGGCGGACTCACCGCCACAGGGTCCTGAGGAGGAGCCCCACACCATGAACATGCGTTCCATTCTGTCGATCGCCGCCATCGGTGCCAGCGCTGTGGCGCTCGGTGCCTGCGGCAGCGACGACGACAGCTCGACCAGCGCCAGCACCTCTGGCGGGGCGAGCACCCAGGCCAGCACCGACAGCGGTTCCAGCGGAACCACGAGCGGCAAGATCGCGCTCCTGCTGCCGGAGACCAAGACGGCTCGTTACGAGTCCCAGGATCGCCCGAACTTCGAGAAGAAGATGAAGGAGATCTGCCCGGACTGCGAGATCATCTACTCCAACGCCGACCAGGACGCGTCCAAGCAGCAGAGCCAGGCCGACGCGGCCATCACCAACGGCGCCAAGGTCCTCGTGCTCGATCCGGTCGACTCGGCGTCCGCCGCTTCGATCGCCACCAAGGCCAAGCAGCAGAACATCCCGGTCATCTCGTACGACCGTCTGATCACCGACGCGCCCGTCGATTACTACATCTCGTTCGACAACGTCAAGGTCGGCGAACTGCAGGGCACGTCGCTGAGTGAGAAGCTTGCCGCCGATGGCAACGCCAAGGGCCCGATCATCAAGATCAACGGCGCACCGACGGACAACAACGCCAAGCTGTTCTCGCAAGGCAGCAGCGAGGTGTTCAAGGCCAAGGGCGTCGAGATCGCCAAGGAGTACGACACCCCGGACTGGTCGCCCGACAAGGCCCAGACCGAGATGGAGCAGGCCATCACCGCGGTCGGCAAGGACAAGATCAAGGGCGTCTACGCCGCCAACGACGGCACCGCCGGCGGCGCGATCGCCGCGATGAAGTCCGCGGGCATGGACCCCAAGGTGATCCCGGTGACGGGTCAGGACGCCGAGCTGGCCGCGATTCAGCGGATCCTCACCGGCGAGCAGTACATGACGATCTACAAGGCCATCAAGCCGGAGGCCGAGGCCGCCGCGCAGCTGGCGTTCGACCTGCTGCAGGGCAACACGCCCAGCGGTGACGTCGTCAACGGCGAGACGGACAACGGCTCGGGCCAGATCCCGTCCGTGCTCCTGCAGCCGGTCGTCGTGACGAAGGACAACGTCAACGACACCATCGTCAAGGATGGGTTCTGGACGGCGGCTCAGATCTGCACCGCCGAGTACAAGCAGGCCTGCGCCGACGCGGGCATCAGCTAGCGCACGAGGGAGAGACCGCCCGACATGACCGAAACCACACCTGTCCTGGAGCTTCGAGGAGTCTCGAAGCGCTTCGGGGCCGTGCAAGCGCTCTCTGGAGTCGACTTCTCTGTCGACGCCGGAGAGGTCGTCGCCCTGGTGGGCGACAACGGCGCCGGCAAGTCAACCCTGGTCAAGGTCATGTCGGGCATCTACGACCCGGACGAAGGCGAGTACCGCTTTCAGGGTGAGGCCGTCAACGTCCGAGGTCCGCAGGCTGCTGCGGACCTCGGCGTGGCCACCGTCTACCAGGACCTGGCCCTGGCCGACAACCTCGACGTCGTCGGCAACCTGTTCCTCGGTCACGAGCTGACCAACTTCGGCCCGCAGCTGGACGAGACGGGCATGGAGCACCGCGCACACGAGCTGCTCTCGACGCTGTCGACGACGATCCCCAGCGTGCGCACCGAGGTCGCCTCACTGTCGGGCGGTCAGCGCCAGCAGGTGGCGATCGCCCGCTCGCTGCTGGGCGAGCCGAAGGTCGTGCTGCTGGACGAGCCGACCGCCGCGCTGGGCGTCCCCCAGACGCGCCAGGTGCTCGACCTGATCAAGCGCCTCAAGGAGCGCGGCCTCGGCGTCGTGGTCATCACCCACAACATGGGTGACGTCTTCGAGGTCGCCGACCGCGTGGCGGTCCTGTACCTGGGCCGCAGCAACGGCGACTTCCGCATCGCCGACGTGTCCCGCGAGGACGTCGTCGGCGCCATCACCGGCCTGCGCATCAACGACAACGGAAAGGCGGCTGCCTGATGAGCACCGAGGCCCCCGCCCCCGAGACGCCCGAGGCGCCCCTCGACACCACCGTCGAGGCGCTGCCCGCGTCGCCCAAGGACTTCCTGCGCCGCTTCACCCAGGGCGAGTTCGGCTCGCTGCGGGTGCTGATCATCCTCGCGGTCATCTGGGTGATCTTCACGATCGCCAACGACCGCTTCCTGACCGCGCTGAACCTGACCAACCTGACGCTGCAGATCGCGGCGACGGGCATGATCTCGATCGGCGTGGTGCTCGTCCTGCTGCTGGGCGAGATCGACCTGTCGGTCGGCGTCGTGTCCGGTCTGTGCGCGGCGATCATGGCCGTGCTGAACGTCAAGCACGGCTGGCCGGCCGTCCCGGCGATCCTCGCCGCGATCATCGCGGGCACGCTGATCGGCACGTTCCAGGGATCCATCCACACGCGGTTCGGGATCCCATCCTTCGTCGTCACGCTGGCCGGTCTGCTCGGCTGGCAGGGCGTCCAGCTGTGGGTGCTGGGCGACACCGGCACGATCAACATCAACGATCAGTTCATCATCGACCTGACCGGCACGTTCTTCAGCGACGTCGTCGGCTGGATCATCGCCGTCGCCCTGATCGCCGCGTTCGCCGCCGTGACCCTCAACGGGCGCATGATGCGCGTCCGGGCCGGCCTGGAGGCGCCCCAGCCCGTCGTGCTGCTCGTGCGCATCGTGGCCATGGCCATCCCGGTGCTGGCCACCGTCTGGGTCGTCAACCAGGACCGCGGCCTGCCGCTGGCGCTGGTGATCCTGGTCGGCTTCGTGATCATCTTCGACTACATCACCCAGCGCACCCGCTTCGGTCGCCACATCTACGCGGTGGGCGGCAACGAGGAAGCGGCCCGGCGGGCCGGCATCAACACCGCGCGCGTGCGCATCGCCGTGTTCGCGCTGGCCTCCACCCTGGCGGCCTGCGGCGGCGTCCTGGCCGCCTCGCGCCTGCTGGCGGTCAACCAGTCCTCCGGCGGCTCGGACCTGCTGCTGCTGGCCATCGCCGGCCCGGTCATCGCGGGCACCTCGCTGTTCGGCGGTCGCGGTCGCGTGTGGTCGGCCCTGCTGGGCGCCCTGGTGATCGGCTCGATCTCCAACGGCATGGACCTGCTCGCGTTGGACTCCGACGTCAAGTACATGGTCACCGGCGCGGTGCTGCTGGGCGCCGTCGTCGTGGACGCGGCGACCTCCAGCCGCCGCCGGCGCGCCGGGCGCGTCTAGCAAGAGTGAGCCCGGCGGGCCCGCTGGGGCCCGCCGGTCGTTCACTACGGTCAGGCGTCGATGTCCCGTGAGCTGACCTGCGTGATCCACGTGCACTCGGTGTACTCCGACGGCACGGGCACGATCCCCGAGATCGCCGCGGCCGCGCGCGAGACCGGCGCCGACGTGGTGATCGTCACCGACCACGACGATCTGCGCGCCCGGGGCGAGGCGGGCTGGCACGACGGCGTCCTGGTCATCGCCGGTCACGAGGTCTCCCCTCTGCAGCGCAGCCACCTGCTGGCGCTGGGGACCGACCAGGTGGTGCGCCACGCGCGCCGCACGTCGCGCGCGGTGCTGGAGAGCGTGCACGCGGCCGGGGGCGTGGGCTTCGCCGCCCATCCGTTCTCGCGCGGCGGCTGGGTGCTGGGGCGCGCGGGCCGCGCCGCGCCCTACGGCGACCTGCGCGCGCCGGTCGACGGGATCGAGCTGTGGAGCCTGGTCACCGACACGCTGGAGTACCTGCGCTCACCGCTGGCGCTGCTGCGCTTCGCGCGCGACCCCGATGCGATCCTGGCCGATCCGCCGGCCCGCAACCTCGCGCGCTGGGACGAGATCGGCCGGCAGCGGCGCCTGCCGGCGATCGCCGGCCTGGACGCGCACCAGTACGGCCTGCGCCGCAACGGGCGCGTGCGGCTGCGCACGATGTCCTACGCGCGCTCGTTCGCGCTGCTGCGCACCCACGTGCTCGTCGCCGCGGTCACGCCCGAGGCGGTGATCGGCGCGCTGGCCGCCGGCCACGCGTTCCTGGCCCGCGACTCGCTGGCCGACGCGACCGGCTTCACGTTCGGCCCCGGCATGGGCGACGAGCGCCCGTTCACCGAGCCGGTCGAGCTCGTCGCCACGGCGCCGCGGGCCGCGACGCTGCGGCTGTGGCGCGACGGGAACCTGGTCAGCGAGGCGAGCGACGCGGTCGAGCTGCGCCAAAGCGCCGACGGCGCGGGCGTCTGGCGGGTCAGCGCGCATCTGCGCCACGGCGGCCGCGAGCGCACCTGGGTGCTCTCCAACCCGCTGTACCTTCGCTGATCCTGTACGGCGTTCTGTATTCTCGCCCGCATGCTCCGCACACGGATGTGCGCCGCGGTCTTCGTCGCCACCGCCGCCGCCCTGCTCGCCGCCTCCGCCGCCCAGGCTGACTACCGCGTCGAGCTGAAGGCCAAGGTCGCGGTCGGCGACGGCTGGTACACGACCTACCAGGGCCACCCCACCAACTGCACGCGCGACGAGCACTACGCCGTCAGCCAGAAGACGGCGGAGTACGGCCTGGACGCGACGATCCGCACCTCGGACGGTTGCGCGCTGGAGCGCAGCACGAACACGTGGAGCTTCCGGTTCTCCGACGGCTCGCATCAGCAGGCCCAGATCAACAACGTCGACTACGGCCACGGACCAGCCAACTGGCAGCCCAACTGCCGCGAGCAGTACTCCGCTGACGGGGCGATCTGCACCGAGACCACCGAGCAGGGCAACCGCGTCGTCAACCTCACCCCCGCGCATCGCTGGCGCCAGGCCTGCACGATCACCGGCACGCCCGGCAACGACCGCCTGCGCGGCACCGCGGGCGACGACGTGATCTGCGGCCTGGGCGGCAACGACCAGATCATCGGCGGCGCCGGCCGCGACCTCCTGCTCGGCGGCGCCGGCGCCGACCGCATGGCCGGCGGAACCGGCGACGACGTGCTCGACGGCGGACGCGGCCACGACTTCCTGGTCGACGACCAGGGCCGCGACCGGCTCGACACCGACGCGGGCGACGAGCGGGCCAAGCAGCTGCTGGGCGACTACCCGTGGTCGCAGACGATCTACGTGGAAGGCGACCTGGGCGGAACCGAGGGCACGCTGACGGCGGGAACGCGCACCAACTGCACCCGCGACGAGCTGACCGGGCCGTTCACGCTGGACCCCAACCAGGACCCGTCGCCGCTGAGCTTCTCGCTGGTCATCAAGGACGGCGGCTGGTGCGCGGTGCAGCCCAGCTACTACCGCTTCCGGGTCAACCTGCCCGGCGGGGGCGGCGAGGTCGAGATGAACGACAAGGGCGGCCCGTACCAGCTGCGCTGCGTCGCGGGCTGGACCGGGCCGTACGCGTGCTCGGAGACGGCCGGGGGCGGCGGTCGCTGGCTGGTGCGCATCAAGCGCGCGGCGACAGCGCTGGCCGCGGACGCGACCCAGGCCGTCGGCGACCGGCGCGAGACGCGCGACGTCCACTTCCAGGCCATGGCCGGCCGCCGCGTCGCGGCGTCCCAGGGACAGCCCACGAACTGCACCCGCGACGAGCAGTACGACGCGTTCACGCCGGCCAGCGACAACGAGTCCCACGCCTACGGCATGACCACCCGGGACGGTGGGTCGTGCGCGATCGAGCCGAGCTACAACACCTGGCAGCTGACCATGCCCGGCGGCAGCGGATCGATCGAGATGGGCAACGACGGCACCGGCACCGACTATCGCTTCATCTGCGGCGACGGCTGGAGCGGCTACGTCTGCAACGAGAGCTACCGCGGCGACCAGGTCATCAAGGTGACGATCTGGCCCGCCGGCAGCCGGGGCGACGCGGCCACGCGCTGCACGATCACGGGCACGCCCGGCGACGACGTCCTGCGCGGGACCAAGGGCGACGACGTGATCTGCGGGCGCGGCGGCGACGACGTCCTCGTCGGCACCCGCGGTCGCGACGTCCTGGACGGCGGCGGCGGTCAGGACCTGCTGGTCACCGACGGCAACGACACGACCGTGCGCGGCGCAGGCGACGACGACGACGCGGTCACGACCAAGCCGCTGCGCGACCACCGCGAGACCGGCACGCTGTTCTTCGAGGACATGGCCGGGCGGGCCGTCGTCAGCTCCCAGGGCCAGCCGACCAACTGCACCCGCGACGAGGAGTACGGGACCTTCACGCCCGGCAGCGACAGCGACGCACACGGCTACTCGGCCACGATCCGCAACGACGGCAAGTGCCTGATCCAGGTCAGCCACAACGCGTGGCAGCTGTCCTTCCCGGGCGGCGGCGCCGGCCGGGTCGAGATGAACGACAACGGCTGGGAGGCGCCCTACCAGATGCGCTGCCTGAAGGACGGCTGGGTCGCCTACACCTGCACCGAGACCTACCAGGGCTCGGGCCGCTACAAGGTCACGATCCGGCCCAAGTAGTTCGGACACTCGTCCAGATCGGCTGAAGGCGCGGCGCGATCTGCCGTGCTACGTTCGTGACAGGTCAAGAGCGCCAGCGCGAAGCCCCGGCTCGCTGGCCGGCAACCCTCCTCCGCGATGGGGTGCCCCGGGTGAAGACCAGGCCAATGGCAAACCGTGGACCTGCGTGATCGGGTCCCGATCACAAGATGAGGTCCACCCATGTCGTCCATCGACGTGCTGTCGTACCCGGTCGCCACCCGCGGGCTGCTGCCCGTCGTCGGCGAGGAGCTGCAGGTGCCCGTGCTGGGCGGCGCGACCGTGCGCTACGCCAACCTCGACCAGGCGGCGACCGCGCCGGCGCTGGCCGCCGTGGCCGAGCGCGTCACCCGGGTGCTGCCCTGGGCGGGCAGCGTGCACCGCGGCGCCGGCCTGCCCTCGCAGGTCGCCACCGCGCTGTATGAGCAGGCGCGCGGCGGCGTGCGCCGGTTCGTCGGCGCAGGCGCCGACGACGCCGTCGTCTTCACCCGCAACACGACCGACGCGCTGAACCTCCTGGCCCGCGCGGTCCCGCCGGCGGGCGGGAAGGTGCTGTTCCTCGACACCGAGCACCACGCCAACCTGCTGCCCTGGCGCGACGGGCGCCACCGCTGCATCGAGGCCGGCCCGACGGTCGCCGCGACGCTCCAGCGCCTGCGCGCGGCGCTGGATGCCACGCCGGTCGCCCTGGTCGCCGTCACCGGCGCCTCCAACGTCACCGGCGAGCTGCTGCCCTTGAAGGCCATCGTCGAGCTCGCTCACGCCCGCGGCGCGCGCGTGGCCGTCGACGCGGCCCAGCTGGCGCCGCACCGGCGCTTCTCGCTGCAGGACATCGGCGCCGACTACGTCGCCCTGTCCGGCCACAAGCTCTACGCGCCGTTTGGCGCCGGTGCGCTGGTCGGCCGCCGGGACTGGCTGGACGCCGCCGCGCCCTACCTGGCCGGCGGCGGCGCGGTGCGCGAGGTCGGTCGCCAGCGCGTCGACTGGGCCGACGGCGAGGCCCGCCACGAGGCCGGCACGCCGAACCTGGTCGGCGCCGTCGCCCTGGCCGAGGCCTGCGCCACGCTGGCCGACCTGCCCGCCGGCGCGCTCGAGGCCCACGAGGCGGCCCTGCGCGAGCGCCTGCTCGCGGGCCTGGCCCAGCTGGACGGGGTGCGTGTCCTGACGCTGTGGCCGGACGCTCCGGGCGCGATCGGCGTGGTCACGTTCACCGTCGACGGCTTCGAGCCTGGCCACGTGGCCGCCTGGCTGTCGGCCGAGCACGGGATCGGCCTGCGCGACGGGCGCTTCTGCGCCCACCAGGCGCTCACCCGCCTGGGCGCTCCGGCCGGCGCGCTGCGGGCCAGCTTCGGGATCGCCTCACGCCTGGAGGACGCCGACCGCCTCGTGCGCGGCCTGGCCGCGGGACCGCAGGCCGCCTACGGCCAGCGCGAGGGCGCCTGGTGCCCGCTGGACGACGACCGGGTCGTGCCCGAGTGGCTGGGCGTGGACATCGCCGGCGCGGCGCCCTCGCCCTGCGCGCGCGCTGCGGCCTGAACGTTGTCCGCTCGAGCCCGGTATCCGGGACCGATCGGACAACGACCGGGCGGGCAGCGAAGAAAGCGCGCGTCTGCGGCACCGCCCGCGTCGGCGAGGAGCGACGCCCGAAGCGGAGCGGTGGCGGTTTCTGGCACGTCGCCGCTCTCGAGGGCGCTCATTGTCGGGTGGGCGTCGCATAGCGACGCTGAGCCGACAATGGCTGCCGTTTCGGCGCGGGCGGCTACTGCTCGACCGACGGCGCCCACTGCGCCTCGGCCAGGTCGCCCTCGGGCATCCCAGCGGGCGTCGGGACCTGGGGCGTGTCGCGCAGGTACCACTCGGCGTCCAGCGCGGACTGACAGCCCGAGCCGGCGGCGGTGATCGCCTGGCGATAGGTGTGGTCGACCAGGTCGCCCGCGGCGAACACGCCCGGACGGTTGGTGCGCGTGGAGCGCCCCTGGGTGATCACGTAGCCCTCGTCGTCGATGTCGATCTGGCCGCGCACGATGTCGGACTGCGGCTCGTGGCCGATCGCGATGAACGTGCCCACGTTGGGCAGCGAGTCGGTCTCGCCGGTCTCGGTGTTGATCAGCCGCGCGGTCGGCAGCTTGTCGCCCTCGACGGCCTCGAAGCGCTCGATCGTGAACGGCGTCTTGAAGTGGATGTTGTCGATCGCGGCGGCGCGGTCGAGCATGATCTTCGAGGCGCGGAAGTCGTTGCGCCGGTGGACCACGTCGACGTGGCTGGCGAACTTCGACAGGAAGATCGCCTCCTCCATCGCCGAATCGCCGCCGCCCACGATCACCGTGTGCGCGTCCTTGAAGAACGCCGCGTCACAGGTGGCGCAGTAGGACACGCCGCGGCCGCCGAGCTCCTCCTCGCCGGGCACGCCCAGCTTCTTGTGCTCGGCGCCCATCGACAGGATCACGGTGCGCGCGAGGTGCAGCTCGTCCTCGTCGACCCACACCTTGTGGACGCCGCCGGGCTCGTCGGCCAGCTCGACGTTGGTGACCAGATCGGTGATGAAGCGCGTGCCGAAGCGCTCGGCCTGGTCGCGCATCGTCTGCATGAGCTCCGGGCCCATGATGCCGTCGCGGAAGCCGGGGAAGTTCTCGACCTCGGTGGTCTGCTGGAGCAGGCCGCCCCAGGCGAAGCCCTCGATCACCAGCGGGTTCAGGTTCGCGCGCGCGGTGTACAGCGCAGCGGTGTACCCGGCAGGCCCGCTGCCGATGATGATGACGTTCTCGATGGGGGTGTCTGTGGTGTCGCTCATGGGTGTCACTTCACTTTGTATAGTAGCGAACCTCAGGCCGGTTCGACGACCGGCTCGGCCTTCCAGCGAGCCACGGTCCGACGCAGTTGGAAGTAGGCGATGATGCCCGGAACGGTGGGCAGCCAGAAGGCGAACGCGCGGTAGGTGAGCACCGCCACGACCGCCAGGCTGGAGGGCACGCCGAAGGCCAGCGAGGCGCCGATCATGCCCCCGTCCACCCCGCCGACGCCTCCGGGGAGCGGCAGCAGGTTCCCCAGCATGCCGACGAAGTAGATCATCACCAGGACGGCCAGCGAGGGCGGGTCGCCGAAGGCGTGGAAAGCGGCCCACAGCACGGCGATCTGCGTGGCCCAGTACAGCGCCGCGCCCCACACCGCGCGGTCGGGATGACGCATGTGGGCCATCGCGCCGCGGATGCCCGCCGACGCGGCAGCCGGACCGGTGGCCAGCTTGCCGGCCAGGCGCGACAGGCGCCCGCCCTTGCCGCGCGCGTGCCACTCCTGCAGGCGCCGCTCGACGTCGGTCGGCGTCAGCGCGATCAGCCCGGCGATGGTCATGGCGACGATGGCCAGGATCGCCGGCAGCGTGGTCACCGCGAACGGCGCGGGCCCGGAGAACAGGCCGATGTCCAGGCCCAGCCCGAACACGACCAGCGCGCCCGTGTACATCCAGTACTGCACGACGAGGAAGGTGATCGTGCGGTCGGCGACCATCCGCCGCGACATGCCCGAGCGGCGCATGGCCCAGGCCTGCAGCGCCAGGCCGCCCGCCCCGGCGGCGGCGAACAGCCGCGTGGCGGCCAGCGCGGCCATCGTCACCTGGTAGGCCTCACCCGGCGTGAGCTTGCGCGGCGCGCCCGGGCCGAACACGCCGACGAACTGCATCACGTAGCCGCCGAAGGAGGCGATCACGAACACCCCGGCGGCGGCCAGCCACCACGGGTCGCCGTCCTCGATGCGGTGCCAGGTGTCCTCCAGGCCGCTGATCTGCGGCAGGACGAAGATGAAGAAGGCGACGACCGTGACGACGAACAGGACGCCGACGGCGATCATCTTGCGCGAGATGTGGACCCGCGGCATCTCCTCGTCGTCGAGGGCCTCCTGCTCGAGCTCCACGAAGGCCTCGGCCGACCACGGCTTGACCGTCTCCTCCTGGTGGCGCTGCTCGCGCACGCGTGTCTCGTCGGCCATCAGCCAGCGACCCTTGCCTCGAGGGCGTTCACCCCGCGGCTGATCGAGCGCAGCATCGGCGTCAGCGGGCGCTCCATCGCGCGCACGCCGAGCACCAGCCCCATGCCCGCCAACAGGTCCACGACGTAATGCTCCCCGAGGTAGACGAGCGCGAAGCCCAACGTGAGCGCATACGTCCAGCCGATCGCCCCTTCGACCGGGCCCGCGTCGGCCAGCACGAAGGCGGCCATCGCGGAGGTGGCGAAGTGCAGCGACGGCATCGCGGCCAGCGGGTTGCCGGCCAGCGAGTCGTACATCGGCTCCCAGCGGTCGCGCCAGAACGCCTCGCCCTGCTCGACCATCAGGCGGCGCAGCGCGGGCTCGGCCGCCTCGGGCGCGGCGATCACGCCGTGCTTGGCCGCGTACCAGGGCGGCGCGGTGGGCAGCACCCAGTACACGAGCACGCCCAGGTCGAAGACCGCGTAGACCATCAGCGCCGCGCGCTCGAAGCGCGAGCGGCGGAAGATCAGCATGTAGGCCACCACGGAGTGGGGCACCAGGAACCACACCCAGTGCGCGCCGACCAGCACCGCGTCCATCCGCCGCAGGCCGGCGGGCTTGGAGAACAGCTTCTGCAGGCGCACGCCGGGCAGCTCGCCCAGGCCGATCGCCCGATCGATGACCACCGGGTAGCGCACGTGCACGCGCGCCTCGAGCTTCTCCGGGTCGTCGTTGGGCATCTCGTACATCGAGAGATAGGCCCACATCTGCAGCACGCAGACGGCCGCGTCGCGCTTGCGCGACCGGGGAAGGACCACGCACAGGGCGAACGGGGCGGTAGCGGCGAGGCCCGCCACCACCGGGGGCTTCAGGCGCAGCTTGCGCCTGACGAGCGGGGCGGCGAAGCCCACGGCGACGGCGCCCCACGCGACGCCCTTCATGGCAGTGGACAGGCGCACGGCGCGAGGGAGCATAGTTGTCGCACATGACCGATTCACTTCCGCGTGTCGCCGTCACCGGCGCCGCCGGCTTCATCGGTGCCGCGGTGTGCGCGCGCCTGGTCGCCGACGGCCATTCCGTCGTCGGCCTGGACCTGCGCGCCCCGGCCCCGTCGGCCGGCGTGACGCCCCTGGCCGCCGACGTCACCGACGCCGCCGGGCTGGCCGCGGCGCTGGACGGCGTCGACGCGGTCGTCCACACCGCCGCCGTCGTCACCGACTGGGGCGCGATGGCCGACTTCGTGCGCGTGAACGTCGGCGGCACGCGCAATGTGTTCGACGCCGCCGACGGCCGGCCCGTGGTGCACGTCTCCTCCGTCGCCGCCTGGGGCTACGAGTTCGCCGCCGACGTGGCCGAGGACGCGCCCACGCGGCGCACCGGCGCGCCCTACGTCGACACCAAGGCGGCCTCCGACGAGCTCGCCCGCCGCCGTGGCGCCACGGTCATCCGCCCCGGCGACGTCTACGGGCCGGGCTCGGTGCCGTGGGTGATCCGGCCGCTCGAGACGATCCGCGCCCGCCAGTTCACGCTGCCCGGGGACGGCGGCGGCGTGATGACGCCGATCTACGTCGACGACCTGGTCGACGCGATCGTGCGCGCGGTGAGCGCCCCCGACGCGGCGGCCGGGCTCGGCCTGGCCATCCACGACGGACACCCGATCGCGGCCCGCGACTTCTTCGCCCACCACGCGCGCATGCTCGGCCGCCGGCGGATCCCGACCGCGCCGCGGCCGCTGGTCACCGCCGGAGCGCTGGCGGTGGAGACGATCGCCCGGCTGCGCGGCCGCACGCCGCCCGTCTCGCGTCAGGCCATCCAGTACGTCTCGCGCCGGGCCGCCTACCCCAACGACCGCGCCCGCGAGCTGCTGGGCTGGGCGCCGCGCGTGGACCTCGACGAGGGCATGCGGCGGACCGAGGCGTGGGCTAGGACGAGCGGACTGCTGCGATGAGGGCGGGCTGATCCAGCGTGCCCAGCGCGACGGGCGCGCCGTCGATCAGCAGCGGGCCCCACTTGGCGACGTAGGCCTCGACGGCGTCCAGGCGGCCGAGCCGCTCGACCTCCAGGTCCAGCCCGGTCAGCGTGACCAGGTCGTAGTTGGGCTCGGTCGCGTCCAGGGCTGCGCGGTCGGCGTCGGCGATCAGCAGCACGTGCACCGCGGCCCGCGCGCCGGGCGCGGCGACCAGCGTGGCCGGCACCTGGCCGTAGGGCGAGACGTGGCGGGAGTGCACGACGGCCCAGCCGTGCAGCGTCGCGGCCAGCGCGGCCACCGCGATCCCGGGCAGCTTGGCCGCCAGGCGCTCGGGCGAGCCGTTGGCGCCGTAGGCCAGCAGCGGGCGGGCCTGCGGGAGGTTCGCCTCGCCGTCGCCCAGGTAGAAGGACGCGACGGCCCGCCCGAACGGATACGTCGCCTCAGGCACGGCGGGCTGCGGCGGCCTCCTCGACCAGGGCGCCGATCAGGCGGCTGGTCTCGTCGGCCTCGGGATGCCACTGGACGCCCAGCGCGAAGCGGCGGTCCGGCTGCTCGATCGCCTCGGGCAGATCGTCCAGCGTGGCGCGGCCGCTGACCAGCAGGCCCTCGCCGATCGCCCCGACGCCCTGGTGGTGATGGCTCTTGGTCGCGTGCAGCTCCTCCCCGGCCGCGCGCGCGGCCAGCGTGCCCGCCTGGAGGCGCACGTCGTGGTCGGCGCCCTCGAACGTCCCGCTCACGCGCCGGTGGTCCTCGTGGCCGTGGGAGTCGGGCAGGTGCTGGATCAGCGTGCCGCCCGCGGCGATGTTCATCAGCTGCATCCCGCGGCAGATCCCCAGGAACGGGAGGTCGCGCTCCAGCGCGCGGCGCGTGAGGGCCAGCTCGAACGCGTCGCGCTCGGGCACGGTGCCGATCGTCATCGGATCGCGCTCGGCCCCGTAGGTCGACGGGTCGATGTCGGCGCCCCCGGCCAGCATCAGGCCGTCGAGGCGATCGAGCAGCTCGTCGGGGTCCTCGACCCAGCCCGGATCGACGGGCAGCAGGACGGCCGAGCCGCCCGCGCGCTGCACGGCGTCGACGTACATGCGCGGAAGCAGGTAGGCCTGGAGGTCCCAGACCGACCAGCGGGCGCGTTCGAGGGCGGCGCAGATGCCGATCAGCGGTCGCATCCCCCATAGAGTGGCGCATATGGCCGCTGTCACCCTCACGGTCGCCGACGGGCTGGCGACGATCGAGCTCAATCGCCCCGAGGCGCTGAACGCGTGGAACACCGCGCTGGGCGACGAGCTCAACGCCGCCGTGCTGTCCGTCGCCGAGGACCCCCAGGTCCGCGCGGTGCTGCTGCGCGCCGCCGGGCGCGCGTTCTCCTCGGGGGCCGACCTCAAGGATCTGGCCGGGCGCGACACGACGCCCGAGGGCCTGCCCGACCTGCAGAAGGTCCTGCGCGAGGTCTACCACCCGATCATCCTCGGGCTGCGGCACATGGACAAGCCCGTCGTGGCCGCCGTCAACGGCCCCGCGGTGGGGATCGGCCTGTCGCTGGCGCTGGCCTGCGACCTGATCGTCGCCGCCGAGTCGGCCTACTTCCTGCTGGCCTTCGTCAACATCGGCCTGGTGCCCGACGGTGGCTCCTCGGCGCTGGTGCCGGCGCGCATCGGCGTGACCCGCGCGGCCGAGCTGGCGCTGCTGGGCGAGCGGCTGGATGCCCGTACCGCACTCGAGTGGGGCTTGATCAACCGCGTCGTGCCGGACGCCGAGCTGGTCCAGGAGACCGAATTGCTGGCCCACCGCCTGGCCCAGGGCCCGACCCGGTCCTACGCCGGCAGCAAGCGCCAGCTCAACGCGCGCGTGTTCGCGGGGCTGGCCGAGCAGCTCGAACTGGAGGCCGACATCCAGCAGGAGATGGCCTCCAGCAAGGACTTCGCAGAAGGCGTCACCGCCTTCCTGCAGAAGCGAATTCCCCTCTTTCGGGGGGAGTGACGCGGCCTACCCGCGGCGCTTCTCCAGCCGATCCTCCAGTAACATCGCCGCCGCTCCATGGCCCGTCTCAATCGTTCCCATACCTTCGCCGCCGCGCTGCTCTCCGCAACGGTGACCAGCCTGCTCGTCACGCAGAACGCCTTCGCCGCCCTGCTGTGGCCCGAGGCCGGCGGCTCGCCCAACGCCGACCGCATCAAGACGCTGTACCTGATCGTGTTCGCGATCGGCGTCGTCATCTTTCTCGCGGTCGAGGGCGTCCTCCTCTACACGATCATCAAGTTCCGGGCCCGCAAGGGCGCCGTGGCCGCCCAGATCCACGGCAACACGCGCCTGGAGATCGGCTGGACCGTCGGCGCCGCGGTGATCCTGGTCATCCTCGCGGTGGTCACGTTCGTCGCGCTCCCCGGCATCCGGGACCCCGAGAACTCCGACCCCGAGGCCGCCGCCTTCGTCGCCCCCGTGCAGGCCACCGGCGAGAAGAAGGTCCCCGAGGACGGCAAGGCGCTGAACATCATCGTCACGGGCCAGCAGTACGTGTGGCGCTACACGTATCCCGACGGCGACGACAACAACCAGAACAACCCCTTCTCCTACGAGGAGATGGTCGTCCCCGTCGGGGCGACGGTCACGCTCGACATCCAGTCGGTGGACGTGGCCCACTCGTGGTGGATCCCCCAGCTCGGCGGCAAGATGGACGCCATCCCGGGCTACACCAACTACACCTGGTTCAAGGCGACCAAGCCCGGGGTCTTCACCGGGCAGTGCGCCGAGCTGTGCGGGCGCAACCACGCCAACATGGTCGCCCAGGTGCGTGCCGTCCCCGCGGACGAGTACGAGTCGTACATCGAGCGTCTCAAGACGAGCATCACCGCCGCGGACGAGGCAGCTGCCGATTCGCGCAAGAAGCTCGACGCCGATCCTCAAGCAACTCCCTGAATCTGAATGGCCACTGACACCGCAACCACGCCCACCCTCGCCCCGGTCCCCCAGATCACGGCGCATGGTGTGTCCCGTGAGCGCACGGGCCTGCTCGACTGGCTGACGACCACCGATCACAAGAAGATCGGGATCCTCTACCTGGTCACGACGTTCGTCTTCTTCCTGATCGGCGGCGTCGAGGCGCTGATGATCCGGCTGCAGCTCGGCACGCCCGAGAACACGCTGCTGGATCCGCAGACCTACAACGCGCTGTTCACGATGCACGGGACGACGATGATCTTCCTGTTCGTCGTGCCGATCATGGCCGGCTTCGGCAACTACTTCGTGCCGCTGATGATCGGGGCGCGCGACATGGCGTTCCCGCGCCTCAACGCGCTGTCGTACTGGCTGCTGCTGTCCGGCGGCATCGTCTTCTACGCGTCGCTGTTCTTCTCGCCGCCCGAGGCCGGCTGGACGATGTACACGCCGCTGAGCAACGACGTCTTCTCCTCCGGCGGCGGCGTCGACGCCTGGATCTTCCTGATCCACCTCACCGGCATCTCGTCGCTGGTCGGCGCGATCAACTTCTACGTGACGATCGCCAACATGCGCGCGCCCGGCATGGGCTGGGGCCGCCTGCCGCTGTTCGTGTGGACGATCCTCGTCTACGCGATCCTGCTGATCCTGGCGCTGCCGGTGATCGCGGGCGCGGTCACGCTGCTGCTCACCGATCGCCACTTCGGGACGCACTTCTACGACCCGACCGAGGGTGGCTCGCCGCTGCTGTGGCAGCACCTCTTCTGGTTCTTCGGGCACCCCGAGGTCTACATCATGGTGCTGCCGGCCTTCGGCATCATCTCCGAGGTCCTCCCGGTCTTCGCCCGCAAGCCCATCTTCGGCTACAAGGCGATCGCCGCGGCCACCGTGGTCATCGCCTTCCTGGGCCTGCTCGTGTGGGCGCACCACATGTTCACGACGCCCAGCCCGACCGTGGTGCTCGTGTTCTTCATGATGAGCTCGTTCCTCATCGCGATACCGACGGGCGTGAAGATCTTCAACTGGATCGCCACGCTCTGGCGCGGGACGATCGAGTTCAAGACGCCGCTGATCTTCGCGATCGGCTTCCTGTCGCAGTTCACGATCGGCGGCATCACCGGCGTCATCGTGGCGATCTTCCCGGTCGACTGGCAGCTCCAGGACACCTACTTCGTGGTCGCCCACTTCCACTACGTGCTGATGGGCGGCGCGGTCTTCGCGATCTTCGCGGGCATCTACTACTGGTTCCCGAAGATGACGGGCCGGATGATGAACGAGGGCCTGGGCAAGGTCTCGTTCGCGCTGATGTACATCGGCTTCAACGTGACCTTCCTGATCCAGCACTCGATCGGCATGGACGGCATGCCGCGGCGGATCTACGAGTACCCGGACGTCGGCCACCTCGGTCTGTACAACCTGATCTCCACGATCGGCGCGTTCATCCTCGGCCTGGGCATCCTGGTCACGGTCATCAACATCCTGCGCTCGCTGAAGACCGGTCCGGTCGCGGGTCCCGACCCGTGGAAGGGCAACACGCTCGAGTGGTACACCGAGTCGCCCCCGCCGGTGAACAACTTCGACTCGGTGCCGCGCATCCGCTCGGTCGAGCCCATGAAGGACATCCGCCGCGAAGTCGCGCGCCGGACGGGCTCGGGCCAGGAGGAGTCCGTCCCGGCCCCCGAGTCGCTCGTCCGCGGATAGTCTTCCCGCGGTCGTGTCGTCCCGGGTCTCCCCAGCAGCCGCTGCCGCCGCTCGCAACGCCGCGCGTGCGGCGCGGCCTCACTGGCAGGTCGTCCTCGCCGACTACGTCGCGCTGACCAAGCCGAAGGTCCAGTCGCTGCTGCTGCTGACCACGGTGGCGGCGATGGAGATCGCCGGCGATCCGTCGGTCGGCCTGATCGCCGCGACGGTGATCGGCGGCTACATGAGCGCCGGCGGCGCGGGCGCGGTCAACCACTGGTACGACCGCGACATCGACGGCGCGATGGAGCGCACGGCGGACCGGCCGATCCCCTCGGGGCGCATCTCGCCCCGGGCGGCGCTGACCTTCGGGCTCGGCCTCGAGCTGCTCGCCCTGGTCTGGCTGACGCTGCTGGTGAACCCGCTGACGGCGGCGTTCGCGTTCAGCGGCTTCCTGGGCTACACGCTCGTCTACACGATCTGGCTCAAGCGCCGCACGGCCCAGAACGTGGTGATCGGCGGCATCGCCGGCGCGATCCCACCGGTGGTCGGCTGGACCGCGGTGACGAACGGCATCGACGGCACGACGATCTACCTGTTCGCGATCGTCTTCTTCTGGCAGGTCCCCCACTTCTGGGCCCTGGCGCTGCTGATGAAGGACGAGTACGCATCGGTCAACATCCCGATGCTGCCGGTGACCCGCGGCGAGCGCGAGACGCGCCGCCAGATCCTGATCTACACGTTCGCGCTGTACGCGGTCAGCCAGCTGGTCTTCTGCGGCGACGGCTTCGGGGTCTTCTACCTCGTCTCGTCGCTGGTCCTGGGCGGCGCCTTCATCTACCTCGCCGTGCGCCTGTGGCGCCGGGCCGATCGCCGCTCCGCGCTGACGCTCTACCTCTTCTCCCTGGCCTACCTGGCGCTGTTGTTCGTCGCCATGGTGGTCGACGTTCGGCTGTAGCCGCTAGACCGATAGGATCTGAACCCGCATGGACCGTCAACTCGCCCGCAAGAACATCCGCACGGCGCTCATCGCCACCGCGGTCGTCGTGTTCATGTTCGGCATGACCTTCGTGGCCGCCGCGCTCTACGTGGGTTCCTGAGCATGAGCGTCGATCCTGAGGTCCCGCCGCCCGGCGAGGACATCCACCTTCCTGGCGGGACGTTCCTGCCGCTGTTTCTGACCGTCGGCATCACGATGACGCTGATCGGTCTGACGACGACGCACATCCTCACCATCGCGGGCGGGATCATCACCGTCTGGGTGCTCGTGCGCTGGGTGCTGGACACCCGCCGCGACATCAACGAGCTTCCGCTCGAGCACCACTGACGCGGGCGGGCTGCAACCCGCCCGCGCGAGCGTCCTCGATCAGCCGCCAGCCTTGGCGAAGCGCTGGGCCTCGGCCGGCACGTCGCAGATCGAGCCGTCGTCCGTCCAGCAGCGCACGATGTCGCGCATCGAGATGAGACCGGCGACGTCGCCGCCCTCGATCACCACGAGGTGGCGGAAGCCGCGCTGGACCATCGTCGCGGCCGCCTCCTCCAGCGACCAGGTCTGGCTCGCGTGCACGATCTCCGCGGTCAGGTGCTCGCCGACGCGCTCGGCGTCGGGATCCTGGCCCGCTCCGATCGAGATGAGCACGTCGCGCTCGGTGATGATGCCGGGCCCTCCGCCGTCGGGGTCGATGACCACGGCCGCACCGACGCGCCGCTCGGACATCAGCCGGGCTGCGTCGCGCAGCGAGTGACCCGGTCCGACGGTCAGGACAACACTGCTCATCGCATCGCGCACCTGCATTCGCGAGCTCCTCTCGTATCGTTTGTCACGATCTCGCCAATCGAGGGTATCATCCTCGACACGAGTGCCTACGCGCCAAGGTTGTCCTGTGGCGCACACGGATTCATCCATCCCCATATCTGGGGACGTAGGAACCGTCGAATGCAGCGCACAGCCACCATCGAGCTCCGGACGAGCCTCTACGACGACGCCACGGCCATCGTCGCCGACGAATATGGATCCGACCTGTCACTGGACGACATCGCCCGCCGGGTGGCGTCATCCAGGCGACAACTCCAGCGGGCCTACAAGGAGATCGGCGACACCACCTTCCGCGAGCACCTCACGGGCGTGCGGATGGACCGCGCCGCCGACCTGCTGTCCAGCCGGTCGCTGACCGTGCGGGACGTCGCACGTCGCGTCGGATACCGCCAGCCGGCCCAGTTCGCCAAGGCGTTCCGGCGCCATCACGGGACCTCCCCGTCGACGTACCGCGCCCAGCGGATGGGGCGCAGCTTGGCCCCCGTCTGATCGGGACGCGGCTGCGCCACTTGGCATCCATCGCGAGGGACAGATAGGGTGCCGTTCCATGAGGGGAGAGAGGGCCCCGAGGGTCTGCCACTGTGCGTAGACACCCGGTTGTCATCATGGTTGCCGCTGGTGTGCTCGCCAGCGCCATCGGCATAGCGCTTGGGCTGAGCATCCACTGGTTCCCGACCATCGCGTCGACCCAGGCGCACGAGATCCACACGCTCTACGACGTGTTGATCATCGCGTCCGTGCCCATCTTCGTGCTGGTGATGACCGTCGTCATCACCGCCGTCATCCGCTTCCGGATGCGGCCGGGCCAGGAGGACATGGACGGGCCGCCGATCCACGGCAACACGCGGCTCGAGGTCATCTGGACGGCGCTGCCGGCACTGCTGATCCTCGGGCTCTGCGTCTACGCCTACATCGTCCTGGAGGACATCGAGAAGGCGCCCGCCGCGGCGGCGCAGGAGCTGAAGGTCGACGTCAAGGGCCAGCAGTTCGCCTGGACGTTCACCTATCCCAAGGAGATCACGGGCGCCCAGCCGCTCAGCACGACGGAGCTCGTGCTGCCCAAGGACCGCTCGGTGCAGTTCTCGATCCACTCCGACGACGTCATCCACGACTTCTGGGTGCCGGACTTCTCGATGAAGATCGACGCGGTGCCCGGCATCACCACGCGCTACCGCGTGACGCCGGACCGCCTGGGCACCTACCCCGTCGTGTGCGCCGAGCTGTGCGGCCTGGGTCACAGCGTGATGCGCTCCACCGTGCGCGTCGTCGAGCCGGCCCAGTTCCAGTCCTGGCTGAAGAAGGCCCAGCAGCCGACCACGCCGGCCGGCGCGTCCCCGTCGGAGACGACCGCCGCGGGCAAGCAGATCTTCGACGCCAACGGCTGCGGCGGCTGCCACACCCTGGCCGCCGCGAACTCCAACGGCCAGATCGGGCCGAACCTCGATGACGTCCTCAAGGGCGTCACCGATGCGGAGATCAAGGAGGACATCGTCGATCCCGACAAGGACATCGCCTCCGGCTACGGCCCGGGGATCATGCCCGGCAACTTCGGCCAGACGATCTCCCCCACGGACCTCGACGCGCTCGTCGCCTACCTCAAGGAGGCCACCCAGTGAGCCTGCGCGCCCCTGGATTCCCCCGCGCCGGCCTGGGCATCCTGCTCGGCGTCGCCTTCGCCTACGGCCTCACGTGCGCGGTGCGCGCGCTGTACGGCTGGGACCCGGTGCTCGACGGCACCGCCGTCCTCACCGTCGCGTTGATCGGTGCGCCGTTCGGCTTCCTGATCGGCCTGGGCGCGTTCGACTACTGGTTCTACTGGGCCGCCGGGCGCCCGACGCGGCCGGAGGATCACTCCAGCCACGGGGCGCACTCGTGGAAGGACTACTTCCGCGTCAACACCGACCACAAGGTCATCGGCATCCAGTACACGGTGACCTCGTTCTTCTTCCTGCTCGTCGGCGGCATGTTCGCCATGCTCGTGCGGGCGGAGCTGGCGCAGCCGGGGATGCAGTTCGTCAGCCCGAACGCCTACAACGGGCTGTTCAGCGTCCATGCGTCGATCCTGATCTTCCTGTTCATCATCCCGGTGTTCGCCGGGCTGGCGAACTACGTCCTGCCGCTGATGATCGGCGCGCCGGACATGGCCTTCCCGCGCCTGAACGCGCTGTCGTTCTGGCTGCTGCCGGTGGCCGGCACGATGTTCCTGCTCTCCTTCCTGGCACCGGGCGGCTCGTTCTCGACCGGCTGGACGGCCTACGCGCCGTTGTCCACGGAGGCGCCGACCGGGCAGATCTTCTTCACGATCGGCGTGCAGTTCGCGGGCGCGTCATCGATCGCCACCGCGCTGAACTTCCTGGTCACGATCATCACGATGCGCGCGCCGGGCATGTCGTTCTTCCGCATGCCGCTGCTGGTGTGGGCGAACTTCTCCACCTCGCTGCTCGTGGTCATCGCCACGCCGTTCATCGCCGCGTCGCAGTTCTTCGTGCTGCTGGATCGCGCGCTGGGCTTCAACTTCTTCGAGGCGGCCAAGGGCGGTGACGTGCTGATGTACCAGCACGTCTTCTGGTTCTACTCGCACCCGGCCGTGTACATCATGATGCTGCCGGGCTTCGGGATCATCTCCGAGATCCTCGCGGTCAAGTCGCGCAAGCCGATCTTCGGCTACCGGATGATGGCCTTCTCGCTGCTGGCCATCGTGGTGCTCGGCTTCACCGTGTGGGCCCACCACATGTTCGTCTCGGGCATGCAGGAGTGGATCCGCGTCCCGATGATGATCACCACGGCGATCATCGCGATCCCGACGGGCATCAAGATCTTCTCGTGGCTGGCCACGCTGTGGCGAGGGGTGCTGCACCTGGACACGCCGATGCTCTTCGCGCTCGGCTTCCTGACCATGTTCACGCTGGGCGGGATCTCCGGCGTGATGCTGGCCATGATCCCGTTCACGATCCACGTCAGCGACACGTACTTCATCGTCGCCCACATCCACTACGTGCTCTTCGGCGGATCGCTGTTCACGATCTTCGCCGGCGTCTACTACTGGTTCCCGAAGATGACGGGCCGGATGTACGACGAGCGCCTGGGCAAGTGGCACTTCTGGACGACGTTCATCGGCTTCAACCTGACCTTCGGCCCGATGCACGTGATCGGCATCGAGGGCATGCCGCGCCGCGTCGCCGACTACGCCGAGCAGTACGCCGGGTGGAACCTGTTCATCTCGATCGCCTCGTTCGTCGTCGGCGTGAGCACGCTGATCTTCGTCTACAACATGGTCACCTCGTGGCGGGCGGGCGTGCGCGCACCGGCGAACCCCTGGCGCGCGATGACCCTGGAGTGGCAGGTGTCCTCCCCGCCGCCGATCTTCAACTTCGACACGATCCCCACCGTGGTGGGCGGCCCGTACGAGTACGGGGTACCTGGTGCGGTACACGGTGTCTTCAAGGGCGCCGACGTGAAAACGACGGCAGCGCCACCCACCGTGGCGCCTGCGGGAGGTGATTGATCGTGGCCAGGTATCTCGTCGTTGCCAATGAGACGATCGGCGGGGCGAACCTGATCGAGGCCGTGCGCAAGCGCGCCGAGGCCGGGGACGCCGAGTTCATCGTCTGCGTCCCGCGCACGACGCCGCGCGACGGCAACATCATCTACGACGACTTCGTCTACCAGGCCGCGCAGGTGCGCGTGGACCTGGCGCGCAAGTTCATGCGCGACCAGATGGGCCTCGAGGTCATCGGCGAGGTCGGCGACCCGGATCCCTACACGGCCGCGATGGACGCCGTCCGCGAGTACTCGCCGGACGAGATCATCGTCTCGACCAAGCCGGTGACGGTCTCCGGCTGGATGCGCCGCGACCTGATCGAGCGCCTGTCGGACGCGTCGGGCCTGCCGGTCGAGCACGTCGTCACCGATCTCGACCAGGAGGGCCTCCCCTTCGACGTCGTGCTGGTGCTGGCCAACCGCACCGCGTCCAGCGACACGCTGCTCGAGCACCTCAAGTCCAAGGTCTCCGGTGACCGGCCCAAGCTGTTCATCGTGGTGATCCCGCTGGAGGGCGGCCAGGGCGTGCACGTCAACCGCGCGCGCGGGCAGCTCGGCCAGTACCTGGACCGGGCGCGGGCCGCGGGGCTGCTGACCGCCGGCATGGTCGCCGACCCGGATCCGTTCACCGCGGCCAAGAACGCGCTGCAGCTGTTCCGCGTCGACGAGGTCGTCGTGTCGACGCTCGGCCCGGAGCGCTCGGGCTGGCTGCGCGCCGATCTGGTCGGGCGCATCCGCAAGGCGACCGACGCGCCGGTCGAGCACGTCACCGCCTCCGATCGAGAGACCGCGGCCGCCTGATGGAAGCCGCCGCCCTTCCCGCGCACGACGCGCATCACCACGGCCCGCCCGAGGCCAACCAGTCCTCGCGCGTGGAGCCGCAGGTCCTGGGGATGCTGCTGTTCATCGTCTCCGAGGTGATGGTCTTCGGCGCCTTCTTCACCGCCTACTTCTTCATCCGGGTGGTGGCGGGCGACGAATGGCCGGCGAAGGGCGACGAGCTGCCCAAGCTGATCGCGGGCGTCAACACGGCGATCCTGCTGTCGTCCTCGATCACGCTGCACTGGACGGTCGAGGCCACCAAGCGCGGCAACCGCAACGCGATGAAGGCCGGCATCGCGACGACGTTCCTGCTCGGCCTGACCTTCCTGTTCATCCAGGTCAACGAGTACGTCCACATCGGGTTCTCCCCGTCGGAATCGGCCCAGGCGTCGATCTTCTACGGGCTGACCGGGCTGCACGGCGCGCACGTGTTCATCGGCCTGCTCCTGCTGGGCATCGTCATGGTGCGCGTGTACAAGGGGCACTTCTCCCCCGCGGAGCACCGCGGCCTGGAGGTCCCGGGCATCTACTGGCACTTCGTCGACGTGATGTGGGTCGTCGTGTACTCGACGGTCTACCTGCTGTGATCAACCCGCTGCGCTCCGAGGGCGAGGCGTTCCAGTTCCTGATCGGGACGCTGGTCGTCGTCGTCGCGCTCGTGCTGCTCGTCCTGCTCGGCCGCGCGATCTTCTAGGCGGTCCGCCTCCATGGACCGCGCGCACGAGGGCCTCGGGGGTGCGGTGGCGATCGTCACCGGTGCGGCCGGGGGCATCGGCGCGGCAGTGGTGCGCCAGCTCGGCGCCGCGGGCGTCGCGGTCGTGGCCGAGGACCTGGATCCGGCCGTCGGGGAGCTCGAGGGCGACCGCGTGGCCACGCTGTGCGCCGACGCGACGCTGGCGGCCACGGCGGACGCCGCCGTCGCGCTGGCCCACGAGCGCTTCGGCGGCCTGGACGTGATCGTCAACAACGCCGGGCGGTTTCTCATCAAGGCGCTGGTCGACACGACCGACGACGAGTGGGACGGGCTGATGCGCACGAACGTCCGCAGCGTGTTCGTGCACTGCCGCTCGGCCCTCCCCACGCTGATCGGCAGCGACCGGGCGGCGATCGTCAACACCTGCTCGATCTCCGGCGTCATCGGGCTGCCCCAGCAGGGCGCCTACGCCGCCACCAAGGGCGCCATCGCCCAGATCACCCGTCAGCTGGCGATCGAGCACGCCGCCGACGGCGTGCGCGTCAACGCGGTCGCCCCGGGCGCGGTCGACACCGCCTTCGTCGACCGGGTGGCCGGCGGCCCCGATCCGGCCCGCGCGGCCGCGATCGCCGCCGAGCACCCACTCGGCCGCATGGGCACGCCCGACGAGATCGCCCAGGCGATCGTCTTCCTGGCCTCGCCCGCGGCCAGCTTCATCACCGGCGCCATCCTGATGGCCGACGGCGGCTTCACCGCCGCCTGACGGGCAGCCTCGCCACACGTGGCGCTCACTTGACGGTGAGCGTGCCCTCCATGCCCGCGGCCCGGTGGCCCGGCAGGGTGCAGTAGTACTGGTAGGTGCCGGCGGCCAGGTTGTCGACGGTGAACTCGGACGTGCCGCCCTTGCCGACGACCTCGCCCTTGGCGCTCACGCCGTTGCCCTCGAGCGCGATGTCGTGCTGGACGGAGGACTCGTTGCCCATCTTCACGGTGATCGGACCGGCGGTGCCCTCGGCCTTGTTGGTCACGTAGGCGAGCTGGCCGCCCGGGTCGGCGTTGATCTGCAGCTCGCCGTTGGCCTCGACGGCGGGCTTGCCGCTGCCGGCCGCCTTGACGGCGGTGGCCAGCAGGCCCGAGTCCTCGCCGGTCTTGTCGACGGCGATGGCCACGTAGGCGGCGACGTCGTCGACGTTGTCCCCGGTGACCAGGTCCGCGGGCATCTGCGACGTGCGGCCCGGATATTGGATCTGGTCGGCCACGACGCCGTGCACGACGGAGCGGCCGAAGCCGTCCGACAGCGACTGGCGGAACGCGGCGTCGAGATTGGGGCCGACGGTGCCCTTCGTGCCGGCCCGCGCGAGCGTGTGGCACGAGCCGCACTTCGACACGAACAGCTGCTTGCCGACCACGACGTTGTCGCTGGAGCTGACCGCCGACTGGCTGCCACACGCGACCAGCGACGCACTGGCGCCGGCCACGGCGATCGCCGCGACGACCCTCCCCAGGGGAAGTCCTCTCCTCACGCGCGGCATGCTAACCGAGGCGGCGGCGTCGTGGGTGCTTCCTGTCACCGACGCGCGCGTCTGACCGGTCCGAGTATCATCCGGACCCGTATGAGCCTGACCCGTTATCGCATGCGCACGCCCTCCACGGGCCGTGAAGTCATCATCGAGGCCGAGCCCGACGAGATCTACGTCGATCGCGACACGGGCGAGGAGCTCGAGGTCCTGGCCAAGGTCCTGCCGCTGCCGCCCAGCAAGTCGCGACTGCCCTGGGCGGTCGAGAACCTGCGCTTCTGCAACTGGTGCGACCAGCTCGCGCAACTCGACCTCAACGAATGCCCCACCTGCGGCCGCCGCATGGCGCCGCTCGCCTCCTAGGACGGATCGGCGGATGCGAGCGCGCAACCTCGCAGTCGCACTCGCCGCGCTCGGCCTGGGCGCGGGCGTCGCCGCCTGCGGCGGCACACAGGTCTCCGAGGACGTCCCCACCGCCCTGCCGGTCATCACCGTCTCCGAGGCGGACGCGGCCGGTCTGAGCGGCGAGGACGTCGCCGTGGCCGACACGTCGGGCAGCACGACCTCCACCACCACGACGTCGACCACGCCCGCGACCACCGGTGCGACCGGCACCTCGTCGGGCACCACGGGCGCCACCGGCACCTCGTCGGGCACGACCGGCGCCACCGGCACCTCGTCGGGCACGACCGGCGCGACCGGTACCTCGTCGGGGACCACCGGCGCGGCGACCGGCACCTCGTCGGACACGACCGGCGCCGCCACGGGCGGCACCGGCACGTCCAGCGGCGGCGGCACGAGCGCCGGCGGCGGCACCACCGGCGACACCAGCTCCGGCGGCGGAACCGCCGGGGGCGCCGGGTTCGAGGACTTCTGCAACCAGAACCCGGGCGCCTGCTAGAGCAGCAGCCGCCCGGGCGGTTGACGGTCTAGAGCACTAGGGCGTCGAGACCAGCGTGGCCGAGTAGGTCAGCCGCGCGGTCTTGTAGGCGCAGTTGTACTGCGTCAGCTGGTTGAGCGCCTGTGAGGTCTGCAGCTGGTTGACCGACGGGTCCGAGCAGTTCTCCGTGCGGCTGGCCCGCCACGCGAACGTGCTCGGGAGGCCGACGGCGAGCGCGGGCGCCCAGGTCGGGACGTTGAGCGCGACGAGGTCGCCCTTCTTGACCGCGATCGACGTCTCCAGCGCGAACTGGACCGTCTTGCCGAAGTAGGACGTCAGTGTGATCACAGGGCTGAGCGCGACCACCCGGGCGCGGCGCTTGATGCCGGTGGTCAGGATCGAGATCCCGGCCGAGGCGGCGCCGCCGTAGTTGTCGGTGAAGAACTGGACCTGGGACTTGCCCTTCTTCCCGGTGTCCGGGTCGGTGGTCGGCTTCGCGCTCGGGTTTCCGAGGCTGATCGTCCAGGCCACGATGCGGCCGTTCTTGGGGATCACGAAGACGTCCTTGCCGGCGGCAGTCGTCTCTTGGTAGCCGGTGGTGCGGGTGACCGCGATGCAGTCATCGGGGCAGGCCGGCACGCCGGGAGCGGCGTCGCCGGTCGGTCCGATCTCGGTGATCGTCGCCATCGCGGGCGACGCGAACACCAAACCGGCAGCCACAGCGGCGGCGGCAATGAGCATTCGATGGGAGCGGAACATCAGGCCATTCAACACGAACAGGGCCGGGGTGTTGCGGTCCGTAGACTCCCGCAGTCGCATGGCTGCGATCGAGACGCACGCGCTGGAGCGCCAGTTCAAGGGTGGGTTGAAGGCTGTCGACGGGGTCGATCTGAGCGTCGAACCGGGCGAGGTCTACGGCTTCCTGGGCCCCAACGGCGCCGGGAAGACCACCACCGTCCGCATGTTGGTCACGCTTCTGCGCCCGACGGGCGGTCGCGCGCTGGTCGCCGGCCACGACGTGGCGCGCGAGCCCGACGCGGTCCGCCGGCGCATCGGCGTCGCCCTGCAGGAGGCGGCGCTGGACGGCCTGATGACCGGCCGCGAGCTGGTCGAGCTGCAAGCGACCTTGCACGGGATCCGCGCCTCCAGCGTCGCCGAGCGGGGCCAGGACCTCCTGCGCCGCGTCGACCTGCTGGCCGCGCAGGACCGCCGCGTGGCCACCTACTCGGGCGGCATGAAGCGCCGCCTGGACCTCGCGCTGGCGCTCGTGCACGAGCCCGAGGTGCTGTTCCTCGACGAGCCGACCACCGGTCTGGACCCCGTGTCGCGCATGACGCTGTGGGAGGAGGTGCGCCGCCTGAAGGACGCGGGCACGACCGTCTTCCTGACCACGCAGTACCTCGAGGAGGCCGACCAGCTGGCCGACCGCGTCGGGATCATCGACGGCGGACGGCTGGTCGCCGAGGGCACCCCCGCGGAGCTGAAGGCGCAGATCGGCAAGGCGCACCTGGAGCTGACCTTCGCCGACGCGGCCTGTGACCTGGAGCGCGCCGCGCAGGCGCTGCGCCCGTTCGGCGAGTCCACGCCCCACCGCGACGGCCTGGCCGCGCACCTGTCGCTGGCGCTCAACGGCGGCGCCGAGGAGCTCGCCCCGATCGTGCGCGCGCTCGACGAGGCGGGCCTGGTCGTCGCCGGGCTGGAGGTCGTGCAGCCCACGCTGGACGACGTGTTCGCCGCCCACACCGGCCACCGGCTCGAGGGCGACGAGGCGGCGTGATCGCCGTCGTCGCCGCGCTGGCGCGGCGGGCACTGGTCAACACGCTGCGCCGGCCCCAGTTCGCCGCGCCGCTGCTGGTCTTCCCCACGCTGTTCCTGGCCGCCAACGTCGGCGGGCTGACCCACACGACCGACCTGCCCGGCTTCCCGCCGGTGGAGAACTTCCTCGACTTCCAGCTCCCGGGCGCGATGACCCAGGCGCTGCTGATCGGCGGCCTCTCGTCGGGCATCGCGGTGGCGCTGGAGATCGAGTCCGGGTTCTTCGACCGCCTCGTCGTCTCCCCCATCCCGCGCACGACGATCGTGCTCGGCCGCCTGGCCGCCGGCGGCGCCCTGGCCACGGTGCAGATCATCTACTTCCTGGCCATCGGGCTGATCTTCGGCGCGGCCATCCACGGCGGGTTCGTCGGCGTGGTGGCGATCTTCGCGATCGGCATCATCGCGGGCATCGGCTTCAGCGCGATCGGCGTGTTGATCGCGCTCCTGGCCCGCAACGCCTCGACGGTCCAGGGCGTCTTCCCGCTGACGTTCGTGATCCTGTTCGCCAGCTCGGCCTACTTCCCGGCCGACCTGCTGCAGGACCCGGTCAAGGCGATCGCCGTCTACAACCCGCTGAGCTACATCGCCAGCGGCATCCGCGACCCGATCACGTCGAGCACCTCGCTGGAGCCCGTGTTGGAAGGCCTCGGCGCCGCGCTGGGCCTGGCCGCCGTGATGATCTCGCTGTCCGTCGTCGCCCTCCGCCACCGGCTGCGGCGCGCATGACCGCCTCCTTGCGCATCGTCGGGCGGCTGGGCCAGCGCGGCCTCAACGAGATCCTGCGCGTGCCCGGAGCGTCGATCCCGGGGCTGCTGGCGCCGACGATCTTCATGCTGGGCATCACCAGCGTGTTCGGCGCCGCCGCGCAGCTGCCCGGCTTCAGCGGCGCCAGCTTCAAGGACTACATCGTCCCGGTCGGGATGCTGCAGGGCGCGGCGTTCAGCGGCGCGGCCACCGGCGTCAACCTGGCCCGCGACATCGAACGCGGCTGGTTCGACCGCCTGCTGCTGGTGCCGGCGCCGCGCACGACGCTGCTGTCGGGGATCGTCGTGTCGGCCGCCGTCCGCGGCCTGCTGCCCAGCAGCGTCGTGCTGATCGCCGGCCTGGCCATCGGCGCGCAGTGGCCCGGTCTGCTCGGCCTCCTGATCGCCTACGTGCTGGTCATGGGCCTGGCCATGTGCCTGGCCTGCTACTCGGTCACGCTGGCCCTGCACTTCCGCACGCAGCAGGCCGCGCCGCTGATGCAGATGGGCGGCTTCGTCCTGGTGCTGTTCACCCCGGCGTTCGCCCCCATGGAGCTGCTGGCCGGGTGGATGCACGCGATCGCGACGATCAACCCGGTCACCTACGTCCTCGAGGGCGTCCGCCAGGGCTTCATCGGCCCGGTCAGCTGGGCGTCGACATGGCCGGCGCTGCTGGCCGTCGCCGGAATGGCCACGGTGCTGGGCTCACTGGCGGCACGAGGAATGCGCCGGACCGGGCGCTGAGCACCTTCAGCGCCTCGGCCGCCGCGATCGCGTGGCCGCGGGCGTTGCAGTGGCGCCCGTCGGCGCTGTAGATCGACGGGTCGGCGCTCAGCGGGTGGTAGGTCAGCTCGACGTGGATCGTGTCGTGCCGGCCGGCCACGGCGCGCGTGCGCCAGGACAGCTCGCGCAGCCGCTCGCCGACGATCAGGCGGTAGGGCTCGGACACGACGCCCGGCGCCTGGCTGATGTCGAACATGCCGGTGGTGATCACGTCGGCGCCGCGTCCGCGCAGCGCCGCGACCATCTCCTCCAGCTCGTCCTCGACCCCGGGGCCGTCGAAGCCCGGGCCGAGCAGGTCGTTGCCGCCGGCCACGATCAGGGCCAGGTCGGGCTTGAAGCGCAGCGCGGCGTCCAGCTGCGTCTCGCGCACCTCCTCGATGAGCAGCCCGCGACCGCCGAGGTTGCGGTACTCCAGCTCGGGGTGGGCGCCGCGCAGGGCGGCGGCCACCGAGTCGGCCCAGCCGCGGTGCGCGTAGCCGTCGACGGGGTCGCCGAGGCCTTCGGCCACCGAGTCGCCGAGGACGGCGAAGCGGCGCCAGGGCGCGGTCAGCAGGGGTTCGGTGATGTGGTCCATGGTCAGTGGCTCCCTTCGGGGATCGGGGCGGTGCGGGTGAGCGGTGCGGGCGAGACCAGCGCGAGGCCGGCCAGCCCGGCGCCGGCCGAGGCCAGCGCGCAGAAGCGGTAGACGTCGAGGTAGCCGTCCAGACCGCCGCTCGACGCGGTCAGCACGGCCAGGGCGGCGATGCCCAGCGCGCCGCCGAGCTGGCGGGCGGTGGTGTTCAGCCCGGTCGCGTCGGCGAACCGGGCGGGGGCGACGGACAGCGCGGCCGCCGTCGACGTGCCCGTGGTCAGCGCGCCGGTGCCGATCCCGATCAGCAGGCCGCCCGGAAGCCACAGCCCCCAGAAGTCCGGCTGCGCGGTCAGCGCCAGCGAGATCCACAGCGCGGCGGCGGTCAGCACGGCGCCGCCGACGGCGACGATCGCGCGGGTGCCGACCCGGGCGCTCAGCCGCCCCGCGGTGATCGCCGCGGCCGCCGCGACGACCGCGGCGGGGCTCATGGCCAGGCCGGCCTCCAACACCGAGTAGCCCCACAGGTCGGTCAGCACGAGGACGCCGAGCAGCATCCACGGGTACAGCGCCAGGCCGTAGAGCAGCGAGGCGACGTTGGCCACGGCGAAGGTCCGCGACCGCCACAGGCCGACCTCGATGGCGGGCACGGGCACACGCGCACTGCGCCACAGCGCGGCCAGCGTGGCCAGCGCCCCGCCGGTCAGCACCGCGACGGTCGCGGGCGCGGCCCAGCCCCACTGCGGGCCCTCGGTCAGCCCCAGCACCACGGCGGCGACGCCGCCGACCAGCAGCGCGGTGCCGGCCAGATCCGGCAGGCGGCCGTCCCGCGCGGTGGCGGGCAGGGTCCGCCGGGCCAGCAGGACCAAGGCCAGGCCGAGCGGGACGTTGATGACGAACACCGAGCGCCAGCCGAACCCGTCGACCAGCACGCCGCCCAGCGACGGACCCGCCGCGGCGGCCAGGGCGGCGGCGGCGCTCCACAGGCCGATCGCGCCGGTGCGCCGCTCGGCGGGCACCGCGACGAGCAGCACGGCCAGCGACGCGGGGATCATCGCCGCGGCGCCGGCACCCTGCAGCCACCGCGCGGCGATCAGCCAACCGAGGGTCGGCGCCAGCGCGCAGGCCAGCGACATCAGCGTGAACAGGCCCACGCCGGCCGCGAACAGCGTGCGCAGGCCGAGGACGCCGGCCAGCCGCCCGGCCGGCGTGAGCAGCGCCGCGAAGGCGATGAAGTAGGCGCTGACCACCCACGACAGGTCGGCGATCGGGGCGCCGAAGTCCCGACCCAGATCGGCCACCGCGAGGTTGGCGACCGTCGCGTCGAGCATGGCCAGGAACGTCGCCCCGGCAGCCAGCGTCAGCACTCTCATCAGCCTGCTTCCCTTCGCCTCGACAAACTGTACGAACGGTCGTACTATTAGTTGCTCATGGCGGACCTGTCAAGCTGCGATTCGATGACGACCACCGATGGACGCGTGCTGCGCGGCGAGCAGACGCGCCGCGCGATCCTGCAGCGGGCCGCGCAGATCGCCACCGTCGAGGGCCTCGAAGGGCTGTCGATCGGACGGCTGGCCACGGAGCTCCAGGTGTCCAAGAGTGGCGTCTTCGCGCACTTCGGTTCCAAGGAGGAGCTGCAGCTGGCCACGATCGAGCGCGCCCGCGAGGTGTTCATCAACGAGGTGATCGCCCCGGCCCGCGAGCTGCGCGGCGTGGATCGCCTGTGGGCGATGTGCGAGAACCGCCTGGCCTACCAGCGCGCCCGCATCTTCCCGGGCGGCTGCTTCTTCTACTCGGTGGAGATGGAGTTCGCCGGCCGCCCCGGCCGCGTGCACGACGCGATCGCCGCGGAGAAGGAGCAGTGGTCCCAGCTGCTGGAGCACACGATCGAGCGCGCCCGCGAGGCGGGCGAGCTGGCCGCCGACGTGGACACCGGCCAGCTGGCGTTCGAGCTCGATGCGTTCGTCGGCGCGGCCAACGCGGCCGCGCTGATGGGCGAGGGCGAGGCGGTCTTCGAGCGCGCGGAGACCGCGATGCGCGCCCGGCTCAACGCCCTTCGAACGTCGCCTTCCCCGGCCCCCGGTCGATGAACGAGCGCACCGCGTTCCGCAGGTCGTCGGTGGCGAACAGCTCGCCCGACAGCTTGGGCACCGCGTAGTCGGCGCGCAGCACGCCGCCGTCCAGGTAGGCGCGCACGAGCTGCTTGGTCACGTTGTGGGCCAGCGTCGGACCCTCGGCCAGCCCGCGCGCGAAGCCCCGCGCGGCGGCCTGGAAGCCCTCGTCGGGCAGCACGCGGTTGACGACGTTCCACTGCGCCAGCGTGGTGGCGGAGAACAGCTCGCCGGTCATCACCAGCTCGCGCGCCCGCGCCGGGCCGGCGCGCTCGGCCAGCCGCTGCGTGCCGCCCATCGACGGGGTCAGCCCCACGACGCGCTCGACCAGGCCGAACTTGGCCGACTCGGCGGCGATCAGCAGGTCGCAGGCCAGCGAGACCTCGAACGCCGCGGTCAGCGTCAGCGCGTGCGCCGCGAACACGGTCGGGCAGGGCAGCTGCTCGATGCGGTGGATGACGGCCAGCAGCTGCGACCACAGCCGCGCGGCGTCCTGCGCGTCGAGGCCGTCGAACACGTTGCCGACGTCGACGCCGCCCGAGACGACCTTGCCCTCGGCGCAGATGAGCAGGCCCCGAGGCGGGTTGGCCGACAGCTCGTCGATGCGCGTCGCGAGGTCGCCCATCAGGTCGCGATCGAACAGGTTCAGCGGCGGGTGGTCGATCGTCAGGATGGCCAGCGGGCCGTCGTGCTCCAGGCGCAGGGACATGGACGCGAGGCTATACATTGGGCGCGCTGCGCATGGATCCGGACCGTGACCTGATCGAGACGGCCATCCGCCACCTGGCGGCGATCGAGCGCGGCTCGGCCTCGCCGGGCGAGCGCGAGGCGGCCGAGTGGATCGCGCAACGCCTGCGCGAGGAGGGCCTGGCCCCCGAGCTGACCGACCATCCCGCCCACGGCGGCTACTGGTGGCCGCTGGGCGTGGCCACGGCGGCGGCCGGCGTCGCCGGTCTGCTGGGGGCCAACCGCCGCGGGCTGGCCGCGCTGGTCGGCGCCGCCGGTGCGGCCGCCGTGTGGGACGACCTGGTCATCTGGAGGCACTGGACGCGCCGCCTGGCCGGCCGGCGCAAGCGCACCTGGAACGTCGTGGCCGAGGCCGGGGACCGCGACGCCCAGCGCACGCTCGTCGTCGTCGCCCATCACGACGCCGCGCACTCCGGCGCGATCTTCGACCCGCAGGTGCCCGACGCGATCGACCGCGTCGCACCGTGGGTGTTCCAGAAGCTCGACACCTCGCCGCCGCTGATGTGGCTGGTCTTCGGCGGGCCCGTGCTGGTGGCCGCCGGCGGCGTGACCGGCTCGCGGCGCGCGCGGATCCTGGGCACGCTGATCTCCCTGGGCAGTGCCGCCGCGTTCGCCGACATCGGCGCGCGCCAGGTCGTGCCCGGGGCCAACGACAACCTGACCGGCGTGGCCACCGTCCTGGCCGTGGCCCGCCTGCTGCGCGAGCGCCCGGTCGAGGGCCTGCGCGTCCTGCTCGTCTCCACCGGCAGCGAGGAGTCCTTCGAGGAGGGCATGCAGGGCTTCGCGCGCGAGTGGTGGCCGAAGCTGCCGCGCGAGACGACGCAGGTGCTGGTCATCGACACCGTCGGCTCACCCGAGCTGACGCTGCCCGAGCGCGAGGGCATGCTCCGCTTCTACCGCTACGACTCAGAGCTCAAGGACACCGTCGAAGCGGCGGCCCGGGGCGTCGGGGTCACGCTGCGCCGCGGCCTGAAGTTCAGCTTCGGCTCCGACGCGCTGATCGGCGTGCGCGACGGCTACCGGACCGCGCTGATGGGCTCGGTCAACCATCGCAAGGAGCCGGCCAACTACCACTGGCCCAGCGACCACGCCGACAACGTGGTCTACGAGACGGTCGTCGACGCGGCCCGCGCGGTCGAGGCGACCGTGCGCGTGCTGGCCGCTCAGGCCTCCGACGGCGAGGCGTCCAGCAGCGCGCGCGCCGCGGCCAGCGCTTCCTGACGGTCGCCGATCTCGCCGGCGAAGCGCGCCTCGGCCAGGGCGGCCAGCAGCTCCCCGAGCCGCGGTCCGGGATCGATCCCCAGCTCACGGGCCAGCTCGTCGCCGCGCAGCAGGGGCGCGGGCCGGGTGCCTCCCGCGCGCCAGTCCAGCGCGTCAGCGAGCATCAGGCGGGCCAGCGCGACGTGCTTGGCGATCGCCTCGTCGGCCTTGCGCCCGCGGGTGGCCAGGCGGTCGGCGGTGGACAGCAGCGTCACGTCGACCTCGACCGGGTCCGTGGTGACCAGATAGCGGTAGACGGCGCGGCGGGGCAGCACGCCCAGCTCGTCGCGTTCGTGGACCAGGAAGCCGAGCTTCAGGTGGAAGCGGGTGAGCGCGGCCACGTGCGCGCGCAGCGCCTCGCTGGTCTTCAGGCGTCCGAACAGCTCCCGCACCAGCGCGGCGCCCTCCACGTCGTGGCGGGGAAAGCCGAGCGTCTCGCCGTCCGGGCCGACGGCGCGCGTGTGCGGCTTGGCCGCATCGTGCAGCAGCGCCCCCAAGCGCAGGCCGTGGGCGCGGGTCAGGCCGTCGGCCAGCGGCTCGGCCAGCAGCGCTCGCACCTCGTCGGCCCGCTCGGGACCGAACGTGGCCGCCGGATCGGCTTCGATGGCCAGCGCCTCGTCGAGGACCTCGAGCGTGTGCCCGAGCACGTCGGCGTGGTGGTAGCGGTTCTGCTCGACCCCGGCCAGCGCGTCCAGCTCGGGCAGCGCGTGCGCGGTCAGGCCGAGCTGGTCCATCAGCGCCAGGCCGGCCCGGATGCGCGGCGCGGCGATGATCCGCTTGAGCTCGGCGAAGATGCGCTCGCCGGCGACACCGTCCAGGCCGCGCGCGTGCTCGGCGGTCAGCCGCGCGGTCTGCGGATCGACCGTCATGTCCAGCTCGCAGGCGAAGCGGGCGACGCGCAGCGTGCGCAGCGGGTCGTCGCGCAGCACCTGCTCGGAGACCGCGCGCACGACGCGCGCCTCCAGGTCGGCGCGCCCGCCGGTGGGATCGATCAGCTCGCCCCCGGCCACCGGCCGGGCCATCGCGTTGATCGTCAGGTCGCGGAAGTGCAGGTCGACGTCGATCGATCCGCCCCGCAGCCCGCTGATGTCGACCTGCCAGGCGTGCGCGGGCCCGACCACCCGCCAGGTCCGAAACGGCCCCGAGAGCTCGAAGCGCGCGGCGCCTGGTCCGGCGGCCGCGGCCACCGCGGCGGCGGCCGCGCGCACGTCGCCGTCCAGCGCGACGTCGACGTCGGAGACCACGCCCGCGCGCCCGAGCAGCTCGTCGCGCAGGGCGCCACCGACGACCCATGCGGCTTGATCGCCCAGCGCGGCGGCGACGATGTCCAGCGGTCCGGCCCCGCTCACGCGGTGGCTCCCACGTACGTGCGCTGCGTGCGGGGCAGCAGGCCGGCGGTGATCTCGTAGTTGATGGTGCCCAGCCGCTCGGCCAGCTCCTCGGCCGTGAGGCCGCCGCCGATCAGCAGCGCCTCGTCGCCAGGGCGCACGTCGGAGTCCAGGCCGACGTCGACGGTGATGTTGTCCATCGACACGCTGCCGACCACCGGGTAGCGGTGCCCGCGGATGACCACCTCGGCGTTGTTGGAGAACCCGCGCCGCCAGCCGTCGCCGTAGCCGATCGGCAGCGTGGCCACGCGCGTGGGCTCCTCGGCGATGAAGCGGCGGCCGTAGCCCACGCTGTCGCCGGGCTGGGCGTCCTTCAGCGCGGCCACGTAGGACCGCAGCTGCAGCGCCGGGCGCAACCGCTCGGCCGGCGCGCTCTCGCCGAAGGGGTCCAGGCCGTAGATCGCGATGCCGCAGCGCACCAGGTCGAAGTGGCTGTCGGGGTCGCGCAGCGTCGCGGCGCTGTTGGCCGCGTGCAGCAGCAGGCCGGGATCGCGCTCCCGGTGCGGGAGCGCCCAGTCGCGGAAGCGGCGCAGCTGCTCGCCGAAGAACCGATCGTCGCGTTCGTCGGCGGTGGCGAAGTGCGTCCACAGGCCGACACAGCGCTCGCCCAGCGCGGCGACGACCTCGTCGGCCTGCCGCGGGTCGCGCGTGCCCAGGCGGCCCATGCCGGTGTCGAGCTTGACGTGCACGCGCGCGGGGCGGTTGCCCAGCATGCGCAGCCAGCGTGCGCTCCAGGCGCCGAAGTCGGCGTCGGCGGCGATCGCGCGCTCCAGCTCGGTCTGGTCCAGCGCGCCCATGGCCAGGATGCGCGGCGCGGTGATGCCCGCTTCGCGCAGCGCGAGCGCCTCGGCGCCGGTCACCACGGCCAGCCAGGTCGCACCGCCGGCCAGCGCGGCGCGGGCGCTGGCGATCGCCCCGTGGCCGTACCCGTCGGCCTTGACGACCGCGCACAGCTGCACGCCGGGCGCGAGGTCGTCGCGCAGGCGCGCGACGTTGGCCTGGATGGCGTCGAGGTCGACGAGCGCTTCGGCGCGCGGCACCAGCGCGCTACTTCCCGGCGCTGACCGGGTCCCGCTGCATAATTCCGGCGCGGACCGTCATGAGCGCCAGAGCCTACATCCACGTGCGGCTCGTGGCCCTCGCCGCGGCCGCCGGCTGCGTCGACGCGGCCAGCTTCCTCGGCCTCGATCAGGTCTTCACCGCCAACCAGACCGGCAACACCGTGCTGCTGGGGATCGCCCTGGGCGAGGGCGACGGCGCGGCGATCGCCCGCACCGGCGTGTCGGTGGCCGGGTTCCTGATCGGCGTGATGCTGGCCGGGCTCGTCGTCCGCGAGCTGGCGCCCGGTTGGCACGTGCGCATCAGCGCGCTGCTCGTGGCCGAGGCGCTGCTGCTGGTGGTCATCGCGGCGCTGTGGGGCCCGCTGGGCACGATCGCGCTGATCGCGCTCGTGTCGCTGGCCATGGGCCTGCAGAGCGCGGTGGGGATCCAGATCGGCGTGCCGGGCGTCTCGACGACGTTCGTCAGCGGCACGATGACCCGCATGGGCATGCAGTTCGTCCGGCGCCGGGGCACCGCGGTCGAATCGGCGCCGCCGCTGACCTGGCTGGCCTATCTGGGCGGCGCGGTGGCCGGCGGGGCGCTCAGCCGGTGGACGAGCGGCTCCGTGACGATCCTGGTGGGCGCGGCGATCCTCGTGGTCAGCGCGCTGCCCGTGCGCGCGGTAGCGCCGCGATCACATCCGACGCGATGACGCCTTCGGCGGCGCCGACGTCCAGCGCGGCCTGACGCCCGGCCCGCCGGTGCAGCTCGACCCCGGCGCACGCGGCCAGGAACGGATCGTCGACGACGGCCAGCGCGGCGGCGATCACGCCCGACAGGACGTCGCCCGTGCCCGCGGTGGCCAGCGCGCCCGCGCCGCCGGGACTGACCGCGACGCGGCCCTCGGGCTCGGCCACGATCGTGTCGTCGCCCTTGAGCACCACGATCGCGCCGGAGCGGCGGGCGGCGTCGCGGGCGTGATGCAGGCGCCGGCGGCCGATCTCGGCGGACTCGACCTCCAGCAGGCGGCCCAGCTCGCCCGCGTGGGGCGTGATCACCGTCGGCGCGGTGCGCGCGGCCAGCCGCTCGAGCTCGCCCGCGTGGGCGTTGAGGCCGTCGGCGTCGAGCACCAGCGCCACCGCGGCCTGGGCGGCCAGCGTGCGGGCCAGCGCGACCGCCCCGTCGGTCCGCCCGAAGCCGGGCCCGACGATCAGCGCCCCGCCCCGCTTGTGGGCCTCGGCCAGCACCGCGCCGGCGCCCGCGACGGTCAGCGTGCCGTCGTCGTCGGGCAGCGGGATCGACATCACCTCGGTCAGGCGGATCTCGAAGACGAGGTTCAGCGAGCGGGGCACGCACGCGGTCACGTAGCCCGCGCCGGCTCGCATCGCCGCCTGGGCCGACATCGACGGCGCACCCGACAGGCCGATCGAGCCGCCGCAGACCAGCACGTGGCCGGACGAGAACTTGGTCGAGTCCGGGAGCCGCCGGGGCAGGAGCTCGGTCGCCGCGGGGGCGATCAGCCCGGCCGACGGCACGACCGGCGCCTCCTCCGGGATCCCGATCTCGATGACCGTGACGTCGCCCGCGTAGGTCTTGCCCGGCGCGACCCACAGGCCGATCTTCGGTCCGTGGAAGGTCGCGGTGGCCACGGCGCGCACGGCGGGTCCCTCGACCTCGCCGGTCGACGCGTCCACGCCGGAGGGCACGTCGCAGGCGACCACCGACACGGGCGGGTCGGCCAGCGCGCGCACCGCCTCCCCCACGACGCCCCGGACCGCCCCGCTGAAGCCGGTGCCCAGCAGCGCGTCGACGATCACCGCCGCGCCGTCCAGACACCCGGGGTCCCAGGCGGCCACGGGAATCGTCAGACGGCGCAGGTTCTCGGCCGCGTCGCCCGACACCTTCTCGGGGTCCCCGGCCAGGACGACGCGCACGTCGCGCCCCGCGTCGTGCAGGATGCGCGCGGCCGCGAACCCGTCGCCGCCGTTGTTGCCAATCCCGCAGAGGACCACCACGAGCCCCTCGGGCGCCACGCCGGCGGTCACCGCGGCCAGGCCGGCGGCGGCCCGCTCCATCAGCTCCAGCGAGGGCACCCGGCGCTCCTCGATCGCCCAGCGATCGCTCTCGCGCATCTCCGGCGCCGCGTAGAGCGGCCGCAGCGCCTCGGTCATCGGATCAGGGCGACGGCGCCGGCCATGGCGCCCGTGTGGGTCAGGGAGACGTCCACGTCGACGCCCAGGGACTCCAGCGCGCCGCGCAGGCGCACGTGCGGGCCGTCGTCGCCGCTGACCACCTCGATGTCCTGCCAGCTCCACGCGGTCAACCGCAGCGCCTTGGCCACCGCCTCCTTGGCGCAGAAGCGGGCGGCCAGGTGCTGCGCGGGCCGGGTCCGGGCGGCGGCGTAGGCCCGCTCGCCCTCGGTGAACAGGCGGTCGGCCAGGCGCGGCCGGCGCGCGAGCGCGCGCTCCAGCCGATCGATCTCCAGCAGGTCCAGGCCGACGGCGGACACGCGGGAGCCGCTACTCGACGGTGACCGTCTTGGCCAGGTTGCGCGGCTGGTCGACGTTCAGCCCGCGTCGCTTGGCGATGCCGTAGGCCAGCAGCTGCAGCGGGATCACCGCGAGGATCGGCTGGAGCATCCAGTCGGTGCGCGGGATGGCCAGCGTCGACTCGGCGTGGCTGGCCATCTGCTCGTTGCCCGCGGTGGTGATGGCGATCACGTGCGCACCGCGCGCCCGGACCTCCTCCATGTTGGAGATCACCTTGTCGAGCACGGGCGAGTCGGTGGCCACGCAGACCACCGGCGTCATCTCGTCCAGCAGCGCGATCGGCCCGTGCTTCATCTCGCCCGCCGCGTAGGCGTCGGTGGAGATGTAGGAGATCTCCTTGAGCTTCAGCGCGCCCTCGTGGGCCACGGCCAGCCCGGCGTGGCGGCCCAGGTACAGGAAGAAGTTCGCCTGCCACCAGCGCTCGGCCAGCGCGTCGACCGGCTCGCTGAGCGTCTCCATCAGCTCCGTGACCAGGCTGGGCAGGTGCTTGACCTCCGGCACCAGCTCGCCCAGGCGCTCCGGGGTCAGCGTGCCGCGCAGCTCGGCCAGGCGCAGCGCCAGCAGGAGCATCACCGCGACCTGGCAGGTGAAGGTCTTCGTGGCGGCCACGCCGATCTCCAGCCCGGCGCGCGTGTAGAGCACGCCGTCGGCGTCGCGCGTGGCCTGCGAGCCGCGCACGTTGGTCACGGCCAGCACGGTGGCGCCGCGCTCACGGGCCAGCCGCATGGCGGCCAGCGTGTCGGCCGTCTCGCCCGACTGCGTGATCCCGATGACCAGGTCGCCGGGACCAACGATCGGGTCGCGATAGCGGTACTCGGAGGCGATCTCCACGTCGACGGGCACCCGCGCCCAGGCCTCGACGGCGTAGCGGCCGATCAGGCCGGCGTGGAAGGACGTGCCGCAGGCCACCACCACGATGCGCTTGGTGTCGGCCAGGAGCGCCTCGTCGAGGGCGTCCTCCTCGTCGAGGTCCACCCCGTCGCCGCGCGCGGTGCGGTCGAAGATCGTGTCGGCCAGCGCGTCGGCCTGCTCCCACATCTCCTTGAGCATGAACGTCTCGTAGCCGCCCTTCTCGGCGGTCTCCTCGTCCCAGTCGACGTGCACGACCTCGCGCTCGATCGGCGAGCCGTCCTCGGGGCGGATCAGCTCGACGCCCTCCGGGCGCAGGACCACGAGCTCGCCGTTCTCGACGTACTGGACCTCGCGCGTGTAGGCCATGAACGCCGGCACGGCCGAGGCGACGAACTGCTCGCCGTCGCCGCGCCCCACGATCAGCGGGCACTCCTTGCGCACGCCGACGAGCGTGTCGGGGTCGTCCAGCGACATCGCCACGAAGGCGAAGTGCCCTTCGAGGTCGGCGTAGGCGCGGCGCACGGCCTCGGGCAGGTTGCCGTCGACCAGGTACGTCGCGGTCAGGTGGGCGATCACCTCGGCGTCGGTCTCGGAGGTGAACACCGCCCCGCCCTCGATCAGGCGGTCCTTGAGGGTCATGTAGTTCTCGACGATCCCGTTGACCACCACGTGCACGTGGTGGCGGGTGTCGAAGTGCGGATGGGCGTTCTGCTCGGACACGCGGCCGTGCGTGGCCCAGCGCGTGTGGCCGATCCCGATCGTCGCGGGCTGCGTGGCCACGGCGACGTTCCCGGCGGCGTGCATCGCGTCGTCGAGGTGGCTCAGGTTGCCGACCGCGCGCACGGACTCGATCTCGCCACCGGAGATGACGGAGATCCCGGCCGAGTCATAGCCCCGGTACTCCAGCTTGCGCAGCCCCTGCAGCAGGATCTCTTGAACCTGGCGACTGCCGACGTATCCCACGATCCCGCACATGGCCAGGGATGGTAGGGCGTGACCCGGCCTGCGCCGGGGCTACGCCGCGTCCGTGACGACGGCCACGAGGCGCTCGCACACCGCGTCGGCCTCTTCGGCCGACGGGGCCTCGACCATCACGCGGACCAGCGGCTCGGTCCCGCTGGGGCGCAGCAGCACGCGGCCGCGGCCGGCCAGCGCGTCGGTCTCGCGGGCGGTCGCCTCGGTCACCGCGGGCGCGGCCATCGTGGCGTCGCGATCGGTCACGCGGACGTTGACCAGGCGCTGGGGCAGCTTCTCCATCACGCCGCGGTCGGCCAGGTCGCCGTCGCCCAGCGCCTCGAGCGTGAGCAGCGCGCTGGCGATGCCGTCGCCCGACGGGCAGAAGGCCATGTCGATGATGTGGCCCGACTGCTCGCCGCCCAGGCGCCAGTCGCGGGCGCGCAGCTCGGCCAGCACGTAGCGGTCGCCGACGCTGGTGGTGGCGATCTCGACGCCCGCGGCGTTCATCGCCGCGTGGAAGCCGTAGTTCGTCATCACGGTGATCGCCACGCCGGGCACCTGCAGATGCAGCGCGGCCAGCGCGACGAGCTCGTCGCCGTCGACCACGGTCCCGGTGCGATCGACCGCCAGCAGGCGGTCGCCGTCGCCGTCGAAGGCGAAGCCGACGTCGTGGGGATGTTGGGCGATGTAGGCGCCCAGCACCTCGACATGGGTCGAGCCGCAGCCGTCGTTGATGTTGCGCCCGTCGGGATCGGCGGCCAGCGTCGTGACCTCGGCGCCCAGCCGGCGGAAGATCTCCGGGGCCACGGCGAACGTGGACCCGTTGGCGCAGTCCAGCAGGATCCGCCGGCCGCTCAGGTCCAGCGAGCCGAACCGGGTGAGCAGCTCGCGCAGGTAGTCCTCCTGCGTGCCCAGCAGGTCCTGCACGCGGCCGACGCGGTCGGGCGTGGCGATCGGGCCCTCCAGGGCCTGCTCGATCTCCAGCTCGGCGTCGTCGGACAGCTTGAAGCCGTCCGGGCCGAAGAACTTGATGCCGTTGTCGGCGAACGGGTTGTGCGAGGCGCTGATCACCGCGGCCAGGTCGAACCCGTAGCGGCGCACGAGCAGCGGCGCGGCCGGCGTGGGCAGCACGCCGCCCAGGTGGGCGTCGCCGCCCGCGGCGGTGATGCCGGCGGCCAGCGCCGCCTGGAGCATCTCGCCCGACTCGCGGGTGTCGCGAATCAGCAGCACGCGCGGGGGCGTGCCGTCGGCCCGGGCGGGCAGGCCGGCCGTCGCCGCTCGCCCCAGGGACAGGGCGAGGTCGGCGGTCAGAACGGACCCGACCTCGCCACGAACACCGTCCGTGCCGAAGAGCTTGCGAGCCACAGGGCTCGCTAGCGCTTGGAGAACTGCGGCTTCTTGCGGGCCTTCTTGAGGCCGGCCTTCTTGCGCTCCTTGGCGCGCGAGTCACGCGTCAGGAAGCCGCGGCGCTTGAGCTCGCCACGCAGGTTCGGGTCGGCCTCGAGCAGCGCGCGGGAGACGCCGTGGCGCAGCGCGCCGGCCTGAGCCGAGACGCCGCCGCCGGTCATCGTCGCGATGACGTCCATGCGGTCGTCGTACCCGACGGCCTCCAGCGGCTGGCGGATGTTGCGCTGCAGCGTGGCGCGCGGGAAGAACTCGTTGAGCGTCTTGCCGTTGATCGTGTACGCGCCGGTTCCGGGCTTGAGGATCACGCGGGCGATGGCCGTCTTGCGCTTGCCGGTCGCGGTGTAGCGCGCGCTGGCGCCCAGGTCGATGGTCGCGGCGACCGGCTGGTCGTCGAGATCCTCCTCGGCCTCGGCGGCGAGACGCGCGGCCTCTTCCTCCTCGGCCTCCTCGCGCGTCAGCGGATCGACGCCCTCGGGGACGATGTCGACCTCGAGGTCCATGCCCGGAATCGCGGGCTTGACGCGGGGAGCGGGCTCCTCGTCGTCGTCCTCTTCGGCGGCGGCGGGGGCCTCGGCGACCGGCTCCTCGGCGGGAGCGTCGGCGACCGGCTCCTCGACCTCGGCGGCGGCGACCTCGGTCGCCTCGTCAGCCTCGGCGGCCGGGGTCTCCTCGACGGCGGGAGTCTCCTCGACCTGCTCGTCCTGCGGGGTGGCGTCGTCGGCCATGCCTACGAAATCTCCATGGGTTGCGGCTTCTGGGCGACGTGCGGATGCTCCGGGCCGGCGTAGATCTTCAGCTTCGTGATCTGCTTGCGGGCCAGGCGGTTGCGCGGAAGCATCCCCTTGACCGCGAGCCGGATGACGTCCTCAGGACGACGCTCGATCATCTCTTCGAACGTGCGGCTCTTGAGACCGCCCGGGTAGCCGGAGTGGCGGTAGTAGCGCTTCTCGGTGCGCTTGTTGCCCGTCACCTGAATCTTCTCGGCGTTGATGACCACGACGAAGTCACCCGTGTCGCAGTGCGGGGTGTACTCGGGCTTGCGCTTGCCGCGCAGGGCATCGGCGATCTGGGTGGCGAGACGGCCGAGCGTCTGGCCGTTCGCGTCGACGACGAGCCAATTGCGCTCGGCGGTAGCGGGGGTGGCAACAAAGGTCTTGGTCATGGCAGCGTGAGGGCCGCGTCAGGGCGCGGCCGGGGACAGAGGATAGGCAATCCTGAATTCAGCGCGATTCCTGCGTGTGCGCCGAGCGGGCGTATATGGTGCCACATCCTCCGACGTGGCCGATTTGACGACGTGAGAAACCCGCGAAACGCGAGGTTCTGGGCCATTCCCACCGGGTTGGCCGCCCTCGCTGCCCTCGTCGCCGCACCCGCGGTGGCGACCGCCCCTCCCGCGACCGGAGGCGCGGCGATGCCCGCACCCAAGACGTCGTCGACGACGACCGCCGCGTCGACCACGGCGGCGGTGACCGAGCAGCCGCTGACCACCCCGACGATCTCCCCCGTCGTGGCCAACCAACGGGCGACGCCCGGCCTGGCCGCCGCCGTCGTGGCCCGGACCGTGTACTACGCGGGCGCCACGCCGGCCACGCTGAACGTCACCAACACCGGCACGGCCCCCGTCGCGCTCAACGTCGCGCTGGTGCGGGCCAGCGACAGCAGCGTCGTGCGGCGCTGGACCACCCTCCCGGTCGCCCCGGCCGCCACGCAGGCGATCGTCTGGGACGGCATCGTCGGCAAGGGCGTGCCCGCCAAGACCGCCCGCTTCCAGTTCCAGGTGTGGACCGCCCCGCCCGCCGGCAGCGCGATCGCCGCGCAGCTCTCACCCACGCCCGTCCTGGCCGACACGGTCGAGCTGCGGCCGTTCGCCTATCCGCTGGCCGGCAAGCACGACTACGGGATCGGCGGCAACGGCCGGTTCGGCACCGGCCGCAGCGGCCACGCCCACCAGGGCCAGGACGTCTTCACCGCCTGCGACACGCCGGTGCTGGCCGCCCGCGGCGGCACCGTGCAGTTCAAGGAGTTCCACGCGGCCGCCGGCAACTACGTCGTGATCGACGGCGACGGCACCGCCCAGGACACCGCCTACATGCACCTGCGCGATCCCGCGCTGCCCGCCAAGGGCGAGCACGTGGGCACCGGCCAGCTGATCGGCTACGCCGGCGACACGGGCGACGCGACCGAGTGCCATCTGCACTTCGAGATCTGGGACGCCCCGGGCTGGTACGAAGGCGGGCAGCCGATCGACCCGCTGCCGTTCCTCAAGAGCTGGGACGGCTGACCATCGCCTGCAGGCCGGAGATCATCATCTCCAGGCCGAACGCGAACCGCTCCTCACCGTCGCCGGTGAACAGCTCGTCGACGGTCGCGGCGATGTTCGGGAACCGCTCCAGCGGGAGCGAGCGGAAGTACTGCTCGATCTCGCGGTAGTGCGCCTCCTCGACGCCCTCGGAGGCGAACAGGCTCTGCTCGTAGGCGTCGGCGGTGACGAACTTGAACAGGTTGTCGGTCGCCCACGAGCACTGCTGCGCCGAGAGGCCGCCGGCCAGGAGGATCGCGATCAGGCGGTCGGTGAAGGCCAGCGCGTTGGGCCCGCTGGGGATGCTCCCGATGGCCACCGAGGCGATGCCGCGGTGGGCGGTCATCGCCAGCCACACGTTCGTCATGGCCTCGCGCACCTGCTCGGTCCAGCGCGCCGGATCCGGCGGCTCGGGCAGCGGCACCTCGCCGGTGACGCGGTCGAAGACCAGCGTGGTGAGCTCGTCCTTGTTGCCCACGTGCTGGTAGAGCGACGCGGCGCCCGTGTCGAGCGCCTGGGCCACGCGGCGCATCGAGAGCGCGTCGATCCCCTCGCGGTCGAGCAGCACCAGCGCCGCATCGACGATCGCGTCGCGCGTGAGCTGGCGCTTGGGGGCGGCGCGGGGCGCCTTGTGCCAGGGGGGCGGCGGGAGCGGATCCTCAGAGGTCACGGTTCGAACACTGTACTTGACACGAACATCGTTCGCGTGTAGAACGGCGTTCGTCATGTCGAACACCGTTTCCGAATCCGCTCCGTACCGCTGGCGCTGGGTCGTCCTGGGCATCGTCCTGGCCGCCGAGATCATGGACCTGCTGGACGCGACGATCTCGTCGATCGCCGCGCCGTCGATCGTCCGCGACATCGGCGGTGGCGACACCACGATGCAGTGGCTCGCGGCGGCCTACACGCTCGCCTTCGCCGTCGGCCTGATCACCGGCGGCCGCCTGGGCGACATCTACGGGCGCAAGCGCATCTTCATCCTCGGCGCGATCGGCTTCACCGCGATGTCGGGACTGTGCGCGGCCGCCTGGTCGCCCGGCTCCCTGATCGCGTTCCGGGCCCTGCAGGGCGGCTTCGGCGCGCTGATGATCCCCCAGGGTCTGGGCATGATCAAGACGCAGTTCCCGCCCAAGGAGATGGCCACCGCGTTCGGCCTGTGGGGCCCGATCATGGCGCTCTCCTCGGTGGGCGGACCGATCCTCGGCGGCTTCCTGATCGACACCGACCTGGCCGGCCTGGGCTGGCGCGTCGTCTTCCTGATCAACGTCCCGGTCGGCATCGTCGCGGTCCTGGCCGCCGTGCGCTTCATGCGCGAGTCGCGTTCCCCGCAGAAGGTCACGCTCGACCTCGTGGGCATGGGCATCGTCAGCGTCGGCATGTTCGCGCTGCTGTTCCCGCTCGTGGAGGGCCGCGAGCGCGGCTGGCCGGCCTGGATGTTCGTGCTGATGGCCGCGGCGGTCGTGGTCCTGGCCGGGTTCATCGCCTACGAGCGCCGGCTGGAGCGGGCCGATCGGTCGCCGCTCGTCGTGACCAGCCTGTTCCGCAAGCCGGCGTTCTCCGGCGGCCTGCTCGTCGGCCTCGCCCTGTTCTCGGGCATGACCGGCCTGCTGTTCTGCGTGACGCTGTTCCTGCAGTTCGGTCGCGGGTTCGATCCGACCGCCACCGGCCTGGCCCTGATCCCGCTGTCGATCGGCCTGACCATCGGCGCCGGGCTGGCCGGCGCCGTGCTGACGGCGAAGTTCGGCCGGGCGACGATGTTCGCGGGCCTGCTCATCATGGCCGCCGGCGTGCTGGGCATCCAGCTCGCGCTGCACGACGGCGGCGACACGGTCAGCGCCTGGGCGCTGGCCCCCGGCCTGGCCGTCTTCGGCTGGGGCCTGGGCATGATGTTCGGACCGTTCTTCGACATCGTCCTGGCCGGCGTCGAGGACCACGAGGTCGGCTCGGCCTCGGGCACGCTGAACGCGGTCCAGCAGCTCGGCGGCTCGATCGGGGTCGCCGTGCTGGGCACCGTGTTCTTCTCGGTGGCCGACGACCGGGTGGCCGACGGCGCCGCCGCGGCCTTCCACGCGGCGATCGGCTCGGTGTTCTGGATCGAGCTCGGCCTGATCGCGTTGACCTTCACGCTCGCCTTCCTGCTGCCCAAGCGGGCCCGCGAGGAGGGGTTCGAGGCCGACGTCGCCGACGCCGGGGCGGTGCCGGCGTAGGCGACGCCCCGGAATGGGCGGCGAATAGGACGCCGGGCAGGCGCGCCGCGACCGTCAGGACCGCCACCGCGCCGGCCGAGCCGGTCTCCTGTTCCCCCCCCATTCTCGGACAGGCGCCAGCCCTGGTTGAGAGGTTCTACCGAACGCGCACCGTGCAGACGACGAACTCGCTGTCGATGTGCAGGGAGCCGTCGTCGGCTCGGTTCAGGCGGGTGTACAGCGCGCGCAGGTCGTCCTCCAGGGGCTGCCAGCGGCCCTCGGCCTCGAGCTTCTCGCGGGCCCGCTTGGTCGGGCCGTAGTTCTCCTCGAAGAACGTCATGTAGGCCTCGATCGAGGGGAACACGAACGGGTTCAGGCCGTAGCTCAGCGACACCTCGCCGGCGTCGGCGAACAGCTCGTGCAGGTGGTCGTCCGAGCCCCACACGGGCGGCGTGGTGACCCACTCGGGCGGCGGCGGCAGGTGGCGGCTCATCGTCGCGAACAGCTGCCCGATCAGGCCGCCGGGCGTCCAGTTGACGAGCACGATCGTGCCGCCCGGACGGGTCACGCGCAGCAGCTCGTCGGCGACGACGCGGCTGCGCGGCGCGAACTGGACCCCGAAGATCGAGGTGACGACGTCGAACGCGTCGTCGGCGAAGGGCAGCGCCTCGGCGTCGCCCTCCAGCCACTCGATCTCCAGGCCGGCCGCGGCGGCGCGCTCGCGGGCCACGTCGAGCAGGTCGGGCACGAGGTCGAGCCCGGTGACCGTCGCGCCGGCCCGGGCGGCGTCGAGCGCCAGGTTGCCGCTGCCGGTCGCGACGTCGAGCAGCCGGGCGCCGGCGACGCCGACCTGGGCCAACGCGGCGGCGGGCGGGACGGCGGCGATGTGCTCGGCCACCGCGGGGTAGTCGCCGTCGGCCCAGGTGGCCCGATGCTGGGCCTTCAGCGCGTCGACGGCGGGGGTGGAGGTCGTGGTAGTCGATTGGGACATGGGGTGACGATCCCGCCGTTTTGAACGCGGATCGAGTCCAGGAATTGGACTTCCCACGCCCGGCCCGGAGTGGGACCATCGCGGGCATGGCCCAGTACGGCGACTACTGCCCGCTGTCGCGCGCAGCGGAGATCTTCGCGACCCGCTGGACGCCGCTGATCGTGCGCAACCTGCAGATGGGCTGCACCACCTACAGCGCGATCCATGCCGGGGTGCCCGGCATCTCGCGCACGCTGCTCAGCCAGCGGCTGCGCATGCTCGAGCACCACGGCATCGTCGAGCGCCCGGACGGCACGCGGCAGTACGCGCTGACCGAGGCCGGCCGCGAGCTGGGCGTGGTGTGCGACGCGCTGGGCCGCTGGGGCGAGCTGTGGATCGAGCTGGCCCCCGAGCAGTTCGACGCGTCCAAGGTGCTGTGGGCGCTGAGCGTGAAGATCGACGAGGCGACGCTGCCCGCGGAGCGGCACGTGCTGCGCTTCGACGTCGCGGCGCCCCTGCGCGAGCACTTCTGGCTCGTGCTGGACCGGCCCACCGTCGAGGTCTGCCGCCGGCCGGTGGGCGACCGCGACGACCTCGTCGTGCGCGTCCAGCACGCCGAGACGCTCGTGCGCTGGCACACCGGCGACGTGACCCTCGGCCAGGCGATGCACGCCGGCCAGATCGAGGTCGACGGACCACGCTGGCTGGAGCGGCTGTTCGCGTCCTGGGGCGGCACGGTGACCTACCCCCAGGTCGCAGGCATCAGCGGGCCGGTCTGAAGCTGGACGAACGGACGAGCGCGAGCGCGCCCCAACCCTCGCTACCGTCGCCAAGACGATGCGTCGCCTCGCCCCTCTCGCCGTGCTGGCCTTGCTGACGTTGCTGGCCGTGTGGACCGCCAGCCCGGCGCAGGCGTCGTGCATCGCGTCGGTGCGCTGGCAGTCGACGTACTACCTGACCGCGCCGAGCACGCTGGCCGTCCCCCACGTCGCCAAGGGCAAGGCGCTGCGCGGCGGCGAGATCCCGCCCTGCAACGACACGGTGGTCAACGGCGTCCCGGCCGACGAGCCCGCCACGCCGGTGACGCTGCGCCGGGCCCGCAACGTCGACGCGCGCGTGGCCGTCCTCTACCGCGGGCAGCTGTACATCACGGTGGCCTGCAACGACCAGCTGGCCGAGACGCTCCCCGTGCCGACGCGCCTGCCCGCCCGCTGCGGCCTGTAGCGCCCCAGGAACCGCGCGCTCGGCGTTGAACGACGTCCTGCAGACCGCACCTCCGCGGCTGCCGATGGGTTCGTACGCACCGATGCTCCGCCGTCTCCTCCCCATTCTCGTCCTGCTCGCGATGGCCACCGTGCTGTCGGCCAGCGCGCGCGCCGCGACCGGCCCGTGCGTGCCCGGCACGACCACGCCGCGCTGCACGTTCTGGGGCGGGACGGTGACGTCGGTCAGCGACGGCGACACGATGCGCGTGCGTCTGACCGGCGGGCCCGAGGTGATCGTCCGCGTGACCGGCATCAACGCGATGGAGCTGACGGACTACAACACCCGCCAGCGCGCCGGCGCCTGCCACGGCGTCGACGCGGCTGACCGCACGTCGGCGCTGGTCAAGGCGGCCAAGGGACGCGTCCGCCTGAGCGCGATCGACCCCAGCTCGCACTCGCGCAACCGCGAGCGCCGCTCGGTCGAGCTGCTGATCGGCCGCCGCTGGGTCGACCTGGGCCGCACGTTGCTGTCCGAGGGCCTGGCGCTGTGGCTTCCGCCGACCAAGGAATGGGCCTGGAACGCGCGCTACTCGACGATCGTCGAGGACGCCGCCGCCCGCCGCGTCGGCCTGTGGGACGCCTCGGCCTGCGGCGACGGGCCCAACGAGGGCCAGCCGATCAAGCTATGGGCCAACTGGGACGGCGACGGTCCCGACGACTACCTGTTCGGCCCGAACAGCGAGTGGGTGCGGATCAAGAACCTCGACGCGGTGAACCCGCTGCCGCTGGCCGGCTGGTGGCTGCGCGACGCGGATCTGCCCAAGCAGCTCGAGCGCCGCCAGTACGTCTTCGGCCGCGACGCGGTGGTCCCGCCGGGCGGCACGATGACCGTCTACCTGGGCCCGGGCGTCAACACCGACACGACGCGCTTCTGGGGCCTGAACGTGCCGCTGCTGGACAACGTCGACCGCGACAAGGAAGCGGGCGACGGCGCCTACCTGTTCGACCCCGACGGCGACCTGCGCGCCTACATGATGTACCCGTGCCGGGTGAACTGCGGCGACCCCAACCAGGGCGCGCTGCAGCTGGCGGTCAAGACCACCGGCGGCCAGTACGTCGAGGTGCGCAACATCTCCATCCACCCGGTCGGCCTGGAGGACTACCGGCTCTCGATGGAGAAGCCCAACCACGTCTACACGTTCGCGCCGGACACGACCCTGCAGCCGGGTGAGACGCTGCGCATCGCCGTCGAGCGCGACCCCGACGAGGATCAGCCGCTGCTGCGCGGCTGGGGTCAGGGCACGCCGATCTTCCCGCGGGCGGGTGGCGCCATCCGCCTGAGCAGCTACCGCGACGTCGTGCTGGCCTGCGTGCCCTGGGGTGACGGCAGCTGCTGACGCCCGGTACGGTCGGCGCATGCTCCGGATCGTCGTTCTCGCTGCGTTGGTCCTCGGCGCGACGTTGAGCGTCGCCTCGCCCGCCCAGGCCATCTGCGCCAAGGCGGTGGAGTGGCACGGCGCCACCTACCTGGCCGTCCCCTCCACGGTCACCGCACCGGCCGCCGGGCGGCGCCTGACCGGCGGACAGGTGCCCGTCTGCCAGGACGTCATCGGCGACGACCCGCCGCCCGAGGTGGCCGGTCGGCCGATCGCCCTGTTCCGTGTTCGCGGGGTGTCGACGGGCATCGCCGTGCGCACTCGCGGCGGCCTCTACGTCAGCCCGGGCTGCCTGGCCAAGCTCAGCCGCGGCCGCGCCGGACGGCCGGGCCGCGTCAACCTCGTCGCCCGCTGCGGCGCGTAGGCCGCGCTACTCCCACTCGATCGTGCCGGGCGGCTTGCTCGTGATGTCGAGCACGACCCGGTTGACCTCGCGCAGCTCGTTGATCATGCGTGAGGCGATCTGCTCGAGCAGGTCGTAGGGCAGCCGCGCCCAGTCGGCGGTCATCGCGTCGTCGCTGGTCACGGCGCGGATCACCACGACGTAGCCGTACGTGCGCTCGTCGCCCTGCACGCCGACCGTGCGCACGTCGGGCAGCACGCAGAAGGACTGCCACAGCTCGCGGTACAGGCCGGCCTTGCGGATCTCGTCCTGGAGGATCGCGTCGGCGTCGCGCAGGACGTCCAGGCGCGCCTTGGTCGCCTCGCCGCCGACCACGCGGATGGCCAGGCCCGGGCCCGGGAAGGGCTGGCGCCAGACCAGGCGCTCGGGCAGGCCCAGCTCGGCGCCGACGGCGCGCACCTCGTCCTTGAACAGCGCCCGCAGCGGCTCGATCAGCTCGAACTCGAGGTCCTCGGGCAGGCCGCCGACGTTGTGGTGGGACTTGATCGTCGCGGCGCCGGTCCCGCCGCCGGACTCGATCACGTCGGAGTACAGCGTCCCCTGCACGAGGAACTTGGCCCCCTGCAGCTTGGTCGCCTCCTCCTCGAAGACGCGGATGAACTCGGCGCCGATCACCTTGCGCTTGGCCTCGGGCTCGGTGACGCCCTTGAGCTTGGCCAGGAAGCGCTCCTCCGCGTCGACCGGCACGAGCGGCACCTTGAAGTAGTCGCGGAAGGCGGAGATGACCTGCTCGCCCTCCCCCTTGCGCATCAGCCCGTGGTCGACGAAGACACACGTGAGCTGGTCGCCGATCGCCCGGTGCACGAGCAGCGCGGCGACGCTGGAGTCCACGCCACCCGACAGGCCGCAGATGACGCGGCCGTCGCCGACCTGCGCGCGGATGCGCTCGATCTGCTCCTCGACGATGTTCGCCGCCGACCAGGTCGTCTCGCAGCCGCAGATGTCGACCAGGAAGGTCGTCAGCACCTGCTGCCCGTAGGGCGTGTGCACGACCTCGGGATGGAACTGGATGCCGTAGATGCCGCGCTCGACGTTCTCCAGCGCGGCCACCGGCGACGCCGTCGACGAGGCCAGCGCCGTGAACCCGGGCGGGGGCGCGAAGACCGTGTCGCGATGCGACATCCAGCAGGTCTGCTCGTTGGGCGTGCCGGCCAGCAGGCGGCCCTGCTCGCGCACGGTCAGGTCGCTGCGGCCGAACTCGCCGACCTCGGCGCCCTCGACCGTGCCGCCCAGCTCGCGGGCGATCAGCTGCATGCCGTAACAGATGCCCAGCACGGGAATGCCGAGCTCGAGCAGCTCCTTCTCCAGGCGCGGCGCGCCGTCGGCGTACACCGAGGCGGGCCCGCCGCTGAGGATCAGGCCCTTCGGCTTGCGCTTGCGCACCTCCTCCAGACCGACGTGGTGGGGCAGCAGCTCGGAGTAGACGCCGCACTCGCGCACGCGACGAGCGATCAGCTGCGAGTACTGCCCACCGAAGTCGAGGACGACGACCTCGTCGACCGCGCGCGGGGCCTCGACGTCGAGCGTCGACTCGTCGACGAGCTCGGTCGCGGCCGTCGCGGCGGTGACGACGTGGTCGGGATGCGTCACGCCTCCTGCAGTTCCTTCTCGGCCACCACGCCGTTGGAGCCGTTGGGCGCGTGGGCGGCGACGCTGGCGCCCTTGGCGCCCATGCCGACGCCCTGCGCCGTCTGCAGCGCCTTGCCCTCGGTCTGCAGCGACGGCGCGATCATCAGCTCGGCCCGGTTGAACTCCGCGATGTCGCGGTAGCCGGTCGTGGCCATCGACGTGCGCAGCGCGCCCATCAGGTTGAACGTGCCGTCGTTCTCGCGGGCGGGGCCGGTGAGGATGTCCTGGATCGACCCGTTCTGCACGGTCTGCACGCGCGCGCCCCGCGGAAGCGTGGCGTGGAACGTGGCCATGCCCCAGTGGTAGCCGTGACCGGGCGCCTCGTAGGCGCGGGCCAGCGGCGAGCCGACCATGACGGCGTCGGCGCCGCAGGCGATCGCCTTGGCCACGTCACCGCCGGTGCGCATCCCGCCGTCGGCGATGACCTGGCAGTACTCGCCGGTCTCGAGCATGTGCTGCGAGCGGGCGGCCGCGACGTCGGCGATCGCCGTCGCCTGCGGGACGCCGATGCCCAGCACGCCACGCGTGGTGCACGCCGCGCCGGGGCCCACGCCGACGAGCACGCCGGCCGCGCCGGTGCGCATCAGGTGCAGGCCCGTGTGGTAGCTGGCGCAACCGCCCACGACGACGGGCACCGGCACCTCGCGGCAGAACTCCTTGAGGTTCAGCGGCGGGCGCGACTCGTCCTGGGAGACGTGCTCGGCCGAGACCACGGTGCCCTGGACGACGAGGATGTCCAGGCCGGCGTCGAGGGCCAGCTCGAAGTGCTCGCGCACCTTCTGCGGCGTCAGCGACGCGGCGGCGACGACGCCCATGTCCTTGATCTCGCGGATGCGCTGCGCGATCAGCTCCGGGATCAGCGGCGCCTGGTAGATCGCCTGCATCTCGCGCGTGGCGACGTCCTTGGGCAGGCCGGCGATGCGCTCGAGCTGCTCGTCGGCGTCCTCGTAGCGGCACCAGATGCCCTCGAGGTTGAGCACGGCCAGACCACCGAGCTTCCCGATGATCCCCGCCGTCTGCGGCGAGACCACCCCGTCCATGGCGGAGGCCAGCAGCGGCAGCTCGAAGCGGTAGTCACCGAGCTTCCAGGTGATGTCGACATCGTCGGGATCCCGGGTCCGGCGAGACGGGACGATCGCGATGTCGTCGAATCCGTAGGCGCGGCGGGCCTTCTTCCCGCGACCGATCTCTACTTCCATTTGGACGATCCTCAACTTCCCAGGGCGGACGGCGGCTGGGATTCACACTACCAACGGATCAGGCGGATCCTTCGGCTGCGAACGAGTCTCACAGAAGCCCCTGGAAACGACCGGGGCCGACGCATCTCAGCCGACCTCGGCCCCGGAGGAGAGCGTCTCGACGGAGACCTCCCCGAGCAGCCGGTCGACCCCGCGCGGATCGACGACGCCGGCGCCGAGGCGCTGCGTCGACTCGGCGCCGCAGGCCACGCCGAAGCGCAGGCACTCCTCGGGCGCCTCGCCGCTGTAGCGCGCGGCCACGTATCCGGCCAGGAAGGCGTCGCCCGAGCCGACGGTGGCGACGGGCTCGCGCATGGCCACGCGCACGCGGACCATCCGATGGCCGCCCTCGAAGGGCAGCGCGGCGAAGCAGCCGTCGTCGACGGTCATGATCGCCTCCTGGGCGCCGAGATCGAGCATCTCGCGCACGGCGATCGTGCGGTCCTCGTCGTCGTTGAACTCGTGGCCGACCAGCTCCTCGGCCTCCAGCACGTTCGGCGAGACGACGCTCGGCTCGGCCCGCACGGCCAGGCGCAGCGGCTCGCCGTCGGTGTCGACGACGGTGGTCAGGCCCTGCTTGCGCAGCTCGTGGATGAGGTTGGCGTAGGCGTCGGCCTCCACCCCGGGCGGCAGCGAGCCGGCGAACACCACGACCTCGGCGCCGCGCGCCAGGTACATCAGCTTGTCGTGGAACAGCTCCATCTCGCGGCTGGTGATCTGCGCGCCGCGCTCGTTGACCTCGGTCTGCTCGCCCGTGGTCGGGTCGACCACCGAGAGGTTCGTGCGCGACTCGGCGCGGATGCGCACGAAGTCCGTGAGGATCGACTCCTCGGTGAGCTGCTCGACGATGCGCGTGCCCGTCGCGCCGCCCGCGAACCCCGTGGCGATCACGGGCTGACCGAGCGTCTTCAGCGTGCGGGCGATGTTGACGCCCTTGCCGCCGGCCATCGTCGTCGACTCGACCGTGCGGTGGCGACGACCGGGCCGGAAGTTGGGAACCGACAGCGTGCGGTCGATTGCCGCGTTGAGCGTGACCGTGATGATCATGCCGTCTCGGTGCCTCCACGCCTCCGGGATTGCGCCCGGCGACGGCGAACCCGTCGCCGGTGCCGGACGGCCAGAAGGAGGCTACCGATCACGGCGACGGCACCCACCGCGATGACCCACCAGGGCGGCATCGCGGAGGAGACCTTGTCGACGACGCCGGCCGCCGGGACGTCCTGGGCCAGCACCGCCGGCACCTTGCCCAGCGTGCGCCCGCGATAGGTGACGGTGATCGTGCCGACCCGGTCGCCCTTGCGATAGGCGCCCGACAGCTCGGCGGGCACGCCGGTGACCGTCACCCGCGCCTTGGAGCCGCGGCGGATGATCCCCTGGACGCGGCCGTCGGCCACGACCGGCACCGTCTCCTCGCGGAAGTCGAGCTTGACCGTGTCGACCTGCTGGCCGGGCTTGACCGGCGTCGTGCGCTTGTAGCGCTTCATGCCCCAGTTCAGGAGCGCCAGCGAGTCGCTGTTGCGGGCCGCCTCGCTGGGCGTGCCCAGGACCGCGGAGACGAGGCGGATGCCGTGGCGCTTGGCCGACGCGACGAGCACGTAGCCGGCGATCGACGTGTGGCCGGTCTTGACGCCGTCGACCCACGGGACCGTCTGCACGAGCGCGTTGCGGTTGACCAGCGTGCGCTCGCGGCCGCCGGAGACGACCTCGGCGCTCTTGCGGTCGACGGTGCGGGCGAAGAACCGGTCCTGCAGCAGGACGAGCGCGAGCTTGGCCAGATCCTCGGCGCTGGAGTAGTTCTCCGGGTCGTCGAGGCCGATCGGGTTGGCGTAGTGCGTGTCCTTCAGGCCGAGCTCCTGGGCGCGCTCGTTCATCATCTCCACGAAGTGGCGCTCGGTCCCGCCCACCCGCACGGCGAGCGTCGCGGCGGCGTCGTTGCCCGAGGCCAGCAGCAGCCCCTCCATCAGGTCGCGGATCGTGACCTTCTCGCCGGGCCGCAGGCCCATCAGCGACTCGGCCGGAGCGGCGCGGTAGTTGATCGTCGTGACCGTGTCGTCGAGGTCGGCGTTCTCGAGCGTCAGCAGCGCGGTCATCAGCTTGGTCGTCGAGGCGATCGGCTTGCGCGACGTCGCGTGGTCGCGGTAGGCGATGTCCTCGCTGTCGGGCTGGACGAGGATCGCGGCGGTGGCGCTGAGCTGCGGCGGCGGCGTTGCGGCATGGACGACGGGTGCCGCGGCGCCCGCGACCGCGAGCACCGCCAGCAGCGCGGCGAGCCGCCTCACGGGGTCGTCGTGGTGTCCGTCGCGTCGCCGTCGCCGGACGAGGAGCTGGATCCGCTCCCGCTCAGCTTCAGCTTCTGCCCGACCTGCAGCGCCTGCGGGTCGATGTCCGGGTTGAGCTCCTGCAGCTCCTCGACGGTCAGGCCGGTCTTCTCGGCGACCGTCGAGAGGATGTCGCCAGGCTTGACCGTGTACGTCTTCTTGGCCTTCTTCTTCGGCTTCTTCTTGGCCTCGGAGCCGTCGGACGCGGTCGTCGTGGACCCGCCGGAGACGGTCGACGTCGCGGTCGACGTGGCGGAGTCGTCCTTCTTGGCCGCGTCGCGGTTGTTCGTGTAGATCATGTAGCCGGCGACCACGACAGCGACCAGGGCGATGGGCGCGAGAAAGCGCGCGGGGCTGCGGCGACGGTGCATGCGGGCGCAAGCATAGCTGTGGCTTTGCCGCCCGAATCACGATGAATCCGGGATTTCATCGGCGGCCCCGCCGTTGGTGGCTCAGGCCAGCGACCAGGCAGCGGCGCGCAGGCGCTCGGCCTCGGCCCGAGCCGCCGTCGCCGGATCGCCCCCGGCGGCCTCGTGGGCTCGAGCGATCGAGCGCGACGCGGTGACCAGGCCACCGGCCCGACCGGGCGCGAACGCGGGGACCAGGTCCTCGACCCGGCCGCCCTGGGCGCCGATGCCCGGCAGCAGGAAGGGCGTGCGCGGCATCAGCTCGCGAGCGCGGGCCAGGTGCTCGGGCCGGGTCGCGCCCATCACGGCGCCGATCGCGCTGAGGGCCGGCTCGGTGTCGCCGTCGAAGGCCTGGCCGACGCGGTCGACGATCGCCGCGACGTGCTCCCACAGCGCGCCGCCCGCGGCCAGCTGGAGATCCTCGACGTCGGCGGCGCCCGGGTTGGAGGTGCGCACGAGCACGAACAGGCCGGAGCCGATCGGCTGGGCGGCGTCGGTGAACGGCTTGAGGGTGTCGGCCCCCATGTAGGGGTTGACCGTGACCGCGTCGGCGCGCAGGCCGTCGATGTCCCCGAACGGCGTGGACAGGCCGCCGAGCAGGCCGTGGGCATAGGCGGCGGCGGTCACGTCGATGTCGCCGCGCTTGGCGTCGGCGATGACGATCAGGCCGGCGGCGCGCGCGTGGGCGGCGACGTCCTGGAGCGCGACCCACCCGGGCGGGCCGAGCCGCTCGAAGCAGGCGACCTGGGGCTTGACCGCCACGCAGGCCGGGCCGGCGGCGTCGATCAGCGCGCGGCAGTGCGCGGTGACCGCGGCGGCCGCGCGCTCGGCGGGGCCGGAACCGGCGGCCGCCTCAGCGGCGTCCGGCCACAGGCGCGAGGGATCGGGATCCAGCCCCAGGACGATCTGGGATTCGCGTCCGGCGACGCGCGCGGCCAGCCGGCCGGAGAACCCGGTCCCGACCGCCCGCGCGCCGCCGTCGTCGTCCGACATCGAAGCGATGGACTGTCGCTTCGGCGGCGATCGCGGTCCTAGCTGCCCTTGACGGCCTTCTTCAGGCCCGATCCGGCAGTGAACTTCGGCAGCTTGGCCGCGGCGATGGTGATCTTCTCGCCGGTCCGGGGATGGACGCCCTCACGAGCGCCGCGCTCCGTCACGTGGAACTTCCCGAACCCGGAGAAGTTGACCTCGCCACCGCGCTGCAGCGTGTCCTGAATGGTCTCGATCACGGCATCGACGGCCTTGCCGGCGTCGGTCTTGGCCAGGCCGGCCTTCTGCGCGATGTGATCGACGAACTCGGACTTCGTCACGGCTGTTGCTCCTCCTTCGGATGGTGTGCGAGCAACGTCCGACGCTAACAGCGCTTTCGGACGTTTCTCCCGATGCCAGCGCGGTTTTTGCGCTGTTTGCGGCTTTGGCGGCGGCGATCATCGCGCCCCCGTCGGACGGCTGTCGGGTGAGGTCAGCACAATGTGTCGGGCATGCCTCTCCCCCGAATCGCCTGGCTCGTCACCGTGGCCGTCGCCGTCCTGACCGGGATCGTCGTGCTGCTCAACGGATACGACGGCTACGGCGCGCTGTCGTTCGTCGTCGCCGTGGCGGCGGCGTTCAACCTGCGCTGACGCCCGCCCGGGTCACCAGCCGAGCACCCGGTCGATCTTCCCCTCGCCGCGTTCGAGATCGATCTGCTCGATCTGCGGATTGCCTCGGGGCCCGCGCAGGTCCGGTCGGTCAAAGCGCGCCTCGCGCTCGGCGACGGGTACCGGGGCAGGGTCTGGCTCGCTGGGTGGATCGGTGTGCGTCATGTCACCTGGGCTGCCCGGTGCTGACAGGCGCAAACGTGCAGTTTCCTGTGAGCATCGGGCTTCGGCGCCCGCTCGCACCGGTCAGCAGGGCTCGGTGTGGACGACCACCTCGGCCAGCTCCGGATGCTCGAGGCGCAGCGCGCTCTCCAGCTCGGAGGCGACCTGGTGGGCGTCGGTGAGCGACTCGCCGTCCGGCACGCCGATGGCCAGGAAGACGACCGGGCCGACGCTGGTGTCGATCACCTGCAGCTCGCGTGGCTCCTCGCCGCTGAAGGCGACGACGGCGGCGCGGATGCGCTCGCGCCGGTCCTCCGCCGACGAGGACGGCCGGCGCACGCGGATCGGCTGCTCGAGCGGCTCGAGGTGCGTGTGGACCTCGTCGATGCCGCCCAGGTCGGCGATCGCCGCCTCGACGCGCTCGGCGATCTCGTGGGCGTCGGCGATCGAGCTGTCCAGCGGCATCTTCAGGTGCAGCGAGACGATCGAGCGCCCGCCGCGGGAGAAGATCCCGATGTCGTGCGCGTCCGACACACCGGGATCGGCCAGCGCGGTGGCCAGGATCCGCTCGCGCAGCTCGACGCCCGTCTCCTGGGGCTCGACGTGGACGACGACGTCGCTGTTGGGCACCGAGGCGCGGACCGCCTGCTCGACGCGGTCGGCCAGGTCGTGGCTGGCCGCGACGGCCGCCGCGGGCGACAGGCCGATCGTCACGTCGGCGAAGAAGCGCCCGGCCACCTCGCGCAGGCGCAGCCGGCGCAGGTCGTTCTCGGGCACCACCTGGGCGATCGCCTCGAGCATCCGGTTGCGGACGTCCTCGGGGGCGTAGTCCATCAGCGCCCGCGCGTTCTCGATGATCAGGCGCCCGACGGCGAAGAAGATCACGCCGGCCACCACGAGCGCGGCCACCGCGTCGCCGGACTTCCACCCCGCGGCCACCAGCGCGAGCCCCACGAGCACGGCCAGCGAGCCGGCCAGGTCGCCGGCGAAGTTGAACGCGTTGGAGCGGAACGCCGCGCTCTCGTAGCGCGCCGCGGCGCGGGTGGAGATGACGATCCGGCTGATGTCGATGGCGATCGCGATCCCGATGACCACGAACAGCCACCACGCCGTGGTGACGTGCGACTCGTCGGAGGAGACCAGCTGGCGGATCGCCTCGAAGGCGATGATGCCGCCGCCGGCGGCGACGATCGCGGCCTCCCCCAGCGCCGCCAGGTTCTGCGCGCGCTGGTGGCCGTAGTTGTGCTCGTTGTCGGCCGGGCGCAGCGCGGTGCGCACCGCCAGGAGCGTCAGGAGCGCGGCCACGACGTCGCCGCTGGACTCGATGCCGGCGGAGATCAGCGCCAGCGAGCCGGTGGCCAGGCCGGTGCCGAGCTTGAGCGCGACGAGCACGCCCGCGGCCAGCACGGAGGCCAGCGCCGTCCGGCGCTGGGCGCGCTCGACGGCGTCGTTCAACCCGGCCCCTGAGCCAGCCAGTCCCGCAGCAGCGCGACCGCGCGGCCACGATGGCTGATCGCGTCCTTCTCGGCAGGGTCCAGTTCGGCCATGGTCACGTCGGGTCGATCGTCGGGGACGAAGGCGGGGTCGTAGCCGAAGCCGCCCAGACCGCGGGGCTCCGAGGCCAGCGTCCCCGTGCAGCGCCCCTCGAACACCTCTTCGACGCCGTGCTCGGGGTCGACATAGGCGATCGCACACACGTAGGCCAGCGCGCTGCCCGCCGGCGCCTGCGCCAGCAGCTTGTCGAGGTTCTCCTGGTCGGTGGCGTCCTCACCGGCGAAGCGCGCGGAGCGAACGCCCGGTCGGCCGCCCAGCGCCGCCGACTCGATCCCCGAGTCGTCGGCGATCGCCACCCGACCGGTGGCCGCCGCGGCCGCGCGCGCCTTTCCCAGCGCGTTGGCCGCGAACGTGTCGCCGTCCTCGGGCGGCAGCACGACGTCGTCGGGCAACGGGTCCACACCGGCCGGCAGCAGCGCGTCGAACTCGCGCACCTTGTGGTCGTTGCGGGTGGCCAGCAGCAGCCGGGTCATCGCCGGTCAGCCGCGGATCGCGTGCGTCTGGATCTGACGCAGCTCCACGATCCCCACCGACGCCAGCGCCAGCAGCTCGTCGAGGTGGGCGCGCGACAGCGGCGTGCGCTCGGCGGTGGCCTGCACCTCGATCAGCCCGCCCTCGCCCGTCATCACGACGTTGGCGTCGACCTCGGCCATCGAGTCCTCGGAGTAGTCGAGATCGAGCACCGGGGTGCCGTTGACGACGCCCGCCGAGACCGCCGCGACCGAGCTGGTCAGCGGCGACGTCTTCAGCTTGCCCTCGTCGATCAGCCGCTGCATGGCCAGCGCCAGGGCGACGTAGGCGCCGGTGATCGATGCGCAGCGCGTGCCGCCGTCGGCGGTCAGCACGTCGCAGTCCAGCCACACCGTGCGCTCGCCCAGCGCGGCGAAGTCGATCACGCCGCGCAGCGAGCGACCGATCAGCCGCTGGATCTCGACCGTCCGCCCGTCGGGCCGGCCCTTGGTCACGTCGCGCGCCTTGCGGTCGCCGGTGGAGGCCGGGAGCATCCCGTACTCGGCGGTCACCCAGCCCGTGCCGCGGCCGGCCATCCAGCGCGGGACGGACTCGTCGACCGAGGCCGTGCAGATGACCCGCGTCTCGCCCTGGGTGATCAGCGCCGAACCGGTGGCCGAGGCCACGAAGCCGGGCTCGATGCGGGTGGGACGCAGCCCGTCGGGACCGCGGTCGTAGGACCGTGTGCTCATGGCGCGGATCGTCGCAGAACCCGGCCGGGCGTCCACGCGTCGCGTGCACGCCCGGCGCGGTGGTCACTTGCCCTTGACCCCGTCGATCGCCTTCTGCAGCTTGTCGATCACGGCCTTGCCGATCCCGTCGGCGTTGCCGGCCCCGAAGGCGATCACCGCGGCCATCACCCCGGCGAGCAGCAGGATCAACCCGACGTACTCGACCGTCCCCTGTCCGCGCTCGTCGCGCAGGCCCATCAGCAGGGCGTGCATGCGCCCCATGACTCCGTACAGCACCATCTCGACCTCCGTCGTCGTTGCCAGCTTCGGATGTCGATGCTCGACGGCGTCGCGTCACAGCGCTACACCAGTCAGCTACAAACCTGCTGCAAATGCGTGCCCTGGTTGTGTCGAACATGCGTCAAGACTCCGCGCACCCCGCCCGCGGGAGCTTCGTACGCGATCAGGTGGCCGCGCTGCGGCGCATCGACGGCCTGGACGTCGACCTCGTGCAGGGCGCGCCCGGCGGCCGCGGCTACCTGGAGCTGGCCCGTGAGCTGCGCGGCCGCCGCGGCTACGACGTCGTCCACGCCCACTTCGGCCTGACCGGCTACCCCGCCCTCGTCGTCCCCGGCGCCCAGCGCGCGCTGACGCTGCACGGCACCGACGTGCGCCACCCTCGCACCGGCCGGCTGACCCGGGCGATCCTGCCCCGCTACGACCTCGTGGCCGCCGTCTCCCAGGAGCTGGCCGACGAGCTGCACCGCCCGGGGGTGCTCGTGCTGCCCTGCGGCGCCGACCTGCACCGCCTGCAGCCGCTGCCCCGGGCCGAGGCCCGCGCGCGCCTGCGCCTCGACCCCGACCAGCCGCTGCTGCTGTTCCCCGCGGACCCGGCCCGCGCGGGCAAGCGCGTCGACCGCGCCCAGGAGCTGGCCGCGGACACCGGCGCGCGCCTGGTCACGCTGGGCGACACGCCGCCCGAGCGGATGCCCGACTGGATCAACGCCGCCAACGCGGTGCTCGTGCCCTCCGAGGCCGAGGGCTTCGGCCTGGCGGTGATCGAGGCGCTGGCCTGCCAGACGCCGGTCCTGGCCACGCCCGTCGGCATCCATCCCGCGGCGCTCGACGGCCTGCCCAACACGCTGTGCGCCCCCTACGACCGGGCCGCGTGGGCGACCGCGCTGCGCCCGGTCCTGGCCGATCCGGCCACCCGCGTCGCCGGCGGCCGCGAGCGCGCCGGGCGCTGGAGCTCGGACGCGATGGCGGCGCGCGTCGCCGACGCGTGGCGCACAATCACCGCATCTCCGCTTCCCAGCGATCGTTCTAGGGTGTGACGCCGATGGCCGGACCGTTCGCACGCCTGCGCCGGGGAGAGAGCGAAGAGCCCACTCCCGACGCCCCGACCGAGATGCTGGAGCCCGTGACCGCCGAGCAGGTGGCCGCCGCCGCTGCCCCTGCCCAAGAGACGCCCACGACCGAGGAGGCGCCCCCGCCGCCGGTCGCGGACGAGGTCGTCGTCACCGAAGAGCCGATCGCGGCCGACACGGTGGCCGGCGACGAGACGCCCGGGTTCATCGAACGCGGCAAGCTGCGCCGCCGCCTGCGCTTCGTGCGCCGGGCCCGCGAGCTGGCCCTGCGCGACCTCGGCGGCCTGATCTTCGACCTGCACCGCTTCGGCCGCGAGCGCAGCGACCTCGTCGACCAGAAGCTGGGCGCCCTGGCCACGCTGGACTCCGAGATGCGCGCGCTCGAGGCGCTGCTCGACGACCATCCCGACGTCACCGTGCTGCACGAGCCCGGCCTGGCCAGCTGCCCGCGCTGCGGCGCGCTGCACGCCAGCGACGCCGCCTACTGCTCGGCCTGCGGGCTCCCGGTCAGCCGCAGCGCCCACCTGCCCAGCGGCCCCGCGCTGGCCGGCCCCGTCCCGGCGCTGCCGTCGCCCGCCGCCGAGGCGGTCGCCGAGCCCGAGGTCGATCCCGTCACGCCGGTGAGCGCGGCCGCCGTCGCGCAACCCGAGCCCGACCCGGTCGACCCGGCGCAGGAGCCCGTGGCCACCGAGGCGGTGGCGGAGGGCGAGTCCCCGCCCGACGAGCACCCGCCCACCACGCCGTGAGCTCGACCGAGACCGAGGCGTCGGTCGCACCCGAGGCGCCCCCGGCCCCCGAGCCCGCGCCCACCCGCGGACCGTTCCTGTGCCCGCGCTGCTCGACGCCGCTGGGGCCCGAGCAGGAGTGGTGCCTGCACTGCGGGACCGCCGCCCGCACGGCGATCGCGGCGACGCCGAACTGGCGCCTGCCGGTCGCGCTGCTGGCCGTCGTCGCCGTGGTGTTCGCGATCGCCGTCGCCTGGGCGTTCGTCGAGCTGACCAACAACGACGACGCGGTCAAGGCGTCCACCTCGGCGACCCAGGCCCCCGCGGCCACCGAGCTCCCCGGCGGGTAGCGGCGCTGGTGTCGTGATTCGCTAGACCGCCTGCTGGCCCAGCGTGGGCCACACGCCGCCCTTGGCCAGCCGCTCCTGGGCGCGCAGCGACAGCCCGTGCACGGCGACCGCGTCCGGTGACGCCGTCTGGCCGCGACCCCACACGTCGAGCACGTCGCACAGCGAGCGCGACAGCGCGTCGAGGTCATAGCCGCCCTCGAGCACCCCGGCGAACGGGATCCCCCGCTCGACGCACGCGCCGGCCACCAGCGCGGCCATCTGCGCGAACCCGCCGTCGGTCACCTCGCAGCCGGCCAGCGGATCGTCGGCATGGGCGTCGAAGCCGGCCGAGACGAGCACCAGCTGCGGCTCGAAGTCGCGGATCAGCGGCACCGCGACGTGCGCGACCAGCGAGGTCCACACGTCGTCGCCCGAGCCCGCCGGCACGGGCAGGTTGACCGTGTAGCCCCCGCCGATCCCGCTGCCCACGTCGTGCATCGAGCCGGTGCCCGGATACAGCGGCGACTGGTGGATCGAGACGAACAGCACCTGGTCGGAGGTGTGGAAGATGTCGTTGGTGCCGTTGCCGTGGTGCACGTCCCAGTCGAGGATCAGCGCCCGCTCCAGGCCCAGCGCGTCGCGCGCGTGCTGGGCGGCGACGGCGACGTTGTTGAGCAGGCAGAACCCCATCGCCTGCGCGGCCTCGGCGTGATGGCCGGGCGGGCGGTGCACGCTGAACGCGACGGGCGCCGCGCCCCCGACCACGAGCGAAGCGGCCTCGCAGGCCCCGCCGGCGCCGTGCAGCGCGGCCTCCCACGAGGCCTCGACGACGACCGTATCGGCGTCGATGCGCCCACCGCCGGCCGCGCACAGCGCGCGGATGCCCTCGACGTAGGCCGGCGGATGCACCCGCTCCAGCTGGTCGACCGTGGCCGCGGTGGAGCGCCGCCGCTCCCAGCCCAGGCCGCCGCGCCGCTCGAGCTCGCGCTCGATCGCGACGATGCGCGCCGCGCGCTCGGGGTGCGGGCCGGTGTCGTGCGCAAGCGACGACGGATGGCTGAGCAGGACCGGATCGGCCACGCGGGTACGGTAGCCCGACGATGCCCGCCCCCGCTACCAGCGTTCGCCGCGCGGACGTCGCCGTGGTCGGCGCCGGCGCCGCGGGCCTGTTCACCGCGCTGACCGCCGCCAACGCCGGCGCCCGCGTCGCGCTCGTCTCCGCCACCCCGCTGGCCCGCACGGCCAGCTACTGGGCCCAGGGCGGCCTGGCCGCCGCGCTGGCCGCCGACGACACGCCCGAGCAGCACCTGGTCGACACCGAGCGGGCCGGCCGCGGCCTGGTGCGCCGCAGCGCCGCGCGGGTGCTGACCGACGAGGCCGCCGAGCGCGTGCACGAGCTCGTCGCGATGGGCGTGGTGTTCGACGCCGACCGCTTCGGCCAGCTCGCGCTGGGCCTGGAGGGCGGCCACTCGATCCGTCGCATCGTCCACGCGGGCGGCAGCGCCACGGGGCGGCGCCTGGTCCGCCAGCTGTCCGCGCTGGCGGTCGAGCATCCGAGGATCGAGGTGCTGGAGGGCTCGCGGGCCGCGGCCGCCTGGATCGATCCCGACAGCGGCGCCTGCCGCGGGCTCGTGCTCGAGGACGGGCGCGCGCTGACCACCCGCGGCCTCGTGTTGTCCACCGGGGGAACCGCCGCGCTGTGGTCGCGCACGACCAACCCGCCGGGCTCGCTGGGCAGCGGCCTGCTGCTGGCCCACCGCGCAGGCGCCGACCTCGCCGATCTGGAGTTCATGCAGTTCCACCCGACCGCGGTGACCGGCATCGGCGGGCGCGAGGGCTTCCTGATCACGGAGGCGATCCGCGGCGAAGGCGCCACGCTGCACGGCGCCGACGGCGAGCGGTTCGTCGAGGAGCTCAGCCCGCGCGACGAGGTGGCCCGCGCCGTCTACCTGGAGATGCGCCGGACCGGCGCGCGCAGCGTCGGCCTGGACATGCGCCACGTGGACCCGCAGCTGTTTCCCAACGTCGTCGCCGCGATGCGCGAGTCCGGGCTGGACGTGACCCGCGAGCTCGTTCCCGTCGCCCCCGCGGCGCACTACGGGATGGGCGGGATCGTCACCGACCTCAACGGGCGCTCCAACGTGGCGGGGCTGTACGCGGTGGGCGAGACGGCCTGCACGGGGCTGCACGGCGCCAACCGCCTGGCCTCCAACTCGCTGAGCGAATGCTGCGTCTTCGGACGCCGCGCCGCGCTGGCCGCGCTGGACGAACCGAGCCCGACCGGCGACCCGCTGCCGCCCGCCGTCGTGCCCCTGCCGGTGCCCGGTCGCGAGACCAAGGACGCGCTGTGGCGCAACGCGGGCATCGAGCGCACCCACGACGACCTGGTCACATTGCGCCTGGATCCGTATCCGCTGGCCCGCATGATCGGGGCCTGCGCCCTGCTGCGCGAGGAGTCGCGCGGCGCCCACTATCGGGTCGATTTTCCCGAGCAGGATGCGGGTTTGGACCTCCACCACACGGTGGTCGCGCCGGGCGAGCCACCCCGGTTCGAGCCCTGGAAGTGACGCTGCGCTCAGACACGCCTTAACGCGAACTCAACATCATTCCGGTTCTTCTTCACATCGAGGGTTCAGCCTGCCGGAGACCTGAGGAGAGGTTTCGGCGACGCGAGGAGCGCAAGGGTTCGCATGTATCAATTCAGCCGCGTGATCTATCGGGAGCTCGCTCCGTTCATCGAGGAGCCGCACCCGTCGCACGGCGTCGATGCCCACGCAGAGGTGCTGCGAGCGTGTGAGTCGACGCTCGAGCGCTTGGCCAACGACCGCCATTACTTCGCGCGGCCGGCACGGACGCTGTTCAACGACATCCGGATGTACTTCCCGATGAGCCAGCAGGCACGTGTCTGCCAGACGGTGACGCGTGTGCTGGCGCTCGCCGAGGAATGGCTCGACAACCAGCCCCGGCGCGGGTTCGACATCCACGGCAACCCGCTGCAGTGCCGGGCCACGACGCGCAAGGGCACCGCATGCCAGCGGATGCCGCTGCCCCGCAACGGCTACTGCCCGTCGCACCAGCATCTCGCCGACACCGAGGAGACGGTCGTCGTCGAGCTCGTCGCCGCCTAGCGGCGCGGAGGAGAGAGAAGCAGGTCCACACACCCGGTTTGGGTACGCGCGTTCTGGAGGGCGCGCGTACTCTGACCGCGCATGTTGCTCGGCGTCGACGTCGGTGGGACCTTCACGGATGCCGTGCTGGCGCTCGACGGGCGCCTGATCACGGCCAAGGCGCCCACGACGCCCGACGACCAGTCGCGCGGCGTGATGGCGGCGATCGCGGCGGCGCTGGAGCGAGCCGACCGGGAGGCCGGCGACGTCGAGGCGTTCGCGCACGGCATGACCGTCGCCACCAACGCGCTGCTGGAAGGCCGCGGTGCGCGCACCGCGCTGCTGGCCACCGAGGGCTTCACCGACGTGATCGAGCTGGGCCGCCAGGCGCGCGCCCAGCTGTACCGCCTGTGCGCCGCCCACCCGGCGCCGCTGGTGCCGCCGCAGCGGCGCGTCGCGGTACCCGAGCGCACGCTGCCCGACGGGATCCTGGAGCCGCTGACCGACGCGGCGGTCGAGGCGGTGCTGGAGCGCTTGGCCGCGCTGGCGCCCGAGAGCGTCGCCGTCGTCCTGCTGCACTCCTACGCGCACCCCGAGCACGAGCGCGCGCTGGGCGAGGCGATCGCGGCGCGGCTCCCCGACGTGCACGTGTCGCTCTCCCACGACGTCGTCGGGACCTTCCGCGAGGTCGAGCGCGCCAGCACCACCGAGGTCGACGCGGCGCTCTCCCCGCTGCTCGGCCGCTACCTCGACGCGCTGGCCCAGCGCACCCGCGAGGCCGGCCTGCCCGAGCCCGACATCATGCAGTCCAGCGGCGGGCTGGCACCGCTGCGCACGGCGGCCGCCCACGCGGCGCTGACCGTCCTGTCCGGCCCGGCCGGCGGGGCCGCGGCGGCCGCGCTGATCGCGACCCAGAGCGGCATCGGCGACCTGCTCTGCTTCGACATGGGCGGCACCTCGTGCGACGTGTGCGTGGTGGACGGCGGCGTCGTGCGCGAGACCTCGGGCCGCGAGGTCGGCGGGCGCACGCTGGCGCTGCCGATGGTCGACATCCACACGGTCGGCGCGGGCGGCGGCTCGATCGGCTGGCGCGACGCGGGCGGCGCCCTGCGCGTCGGGCCGCGCAGCGCCGGCGCCGACCCTGGCCCGGCGGCCTACGGGCGCGGCGGGACCGAGCCGACGGTGACCGACGCCAACCTCGTGCTCGGCCGCCTGGACCCCGCCGCCGAGCTGGCCGGCGGCGTGACGCTGGACCTGGACGCCGCGCGCGCCGCCGTGGGCGAGTTGGCCAGCGCGCTGGATCTCGACGAGACCGCCTGCGCGGAGGGGATCGTGCGCGTGGCCAACGCCGAGATGGTGCGCGCCCTGCGCGTCATGACCGTCCAGCGCGGGGTCGACCCCCGCGGCTACGCGCTGCTGGCCTTCGGCGGCGCCGGCGGCCTGCACGCGACGGCGATCGCCGACGAGCTGGGCATCGACCGCGTCGTGGTGCCCCGCGCCTCCGGCGTGCTGTCGGCCCTGGGCCTGGCCGTGGCCGACCGGCGCACGGACGTGCGGCGCAGCGTGCTGCTGGCCGGCGACGAGCTCACCGACGAGGCGATCGAACGGGCCGTCGCCGAGCTGCTGGCCGACGCACCCGCGGCCGAGCGCCAGGCGGTCAGCCTGGACCTGCGCTACGCCGGCCAGTCGTTCGAGCTGACCGTCCCCTGGGACGGCGACGTGCGCGAGGCCTTCCACGCGCGCCACGAGGAGCGCTACGGCTACCGCGATCCCGACGGCGTCGTCGAGCTGGTCACCGTCCAGGTGACGCTCACCGATCCCGGCCCGGCGGTCGAGCTGGCCACCAGCGCCGGCGCGCGGGAGGCCACCGACACGCGGGCCGTGACCATCGCCGGCGACCGCCACCAGGCCGCGATCTGGATCGGCGATCCGGCCACCGGCGCACGTATCACGGGTCCCGCGGTGATCCAGGGCCCGGAGGCCACGCTGCTGGTGCCGCCCGGCTGGAGCGGCGCCGTCGACGACGCGGGGACGGTGATCCTTGGACGCGATTGAGCTGCAGGTGGTGGCGGGCGCGCTGCACGCGGCCTGCGAGGAGATGGGCGCGGTGCTGATCCGCTCGGCCCACTCCTCCAACATCAAGGAGCGCCGCGACGCCTCCACGGCGCTGTTCGACGCCGACGGCCGGATGGTCATGCAGGCCGAGCACATCCCCGTCCACCTGGGCGCGATGCCGGTCGCGGTCGAGGCGGTGCTGGGCCAGGAGCACCGCCCGGGCGTGTCGTGGGTGCTCAACGACCCCTACCGCGGCGGCACGCACCTGCCCGACATCACGGTGATCACGCCGATCTTCGACGACGACGACCACCTGGGCTTCGCGGCCAGCCGCGCCCACCACGCCGACGTGGGCGGCCGCATCCCCGGCTCGATGCCCGCGGACTCGCGCACGCTGGACGAGGAGGGCGTGGTGATCGCGCCGCGCGTGCTCGACGACGCGGCGATCGCCGACCTGGCCGGCCGCATGCGCCAGCCGCAGGAGCGCCGCGCCGACCTGCGTGCCCAGCTGGCCGCCAACCGCATCGGCGTCCGGCGGACGATCGAGCTGGCCCAGCGGATCGGCCTCGACGGCCTGCGCGCCGGCCACGCGGAGGTGCTCGACTACGCCGAGCGCCGCACCCGCGCCTGCCTGGCCGCGATGCCCGACGGCACGCTGGAGGCCAGCGACGTGCTGGAGATGCCCGACCACGACGTGCCGCTGCGCGTGCGGGCGACGGTCGACGGCGACCGGCTGATCCTCGACTTCAGCGGCTCCGCCGACCAGGTCGACGGCAACCTCAACTGCCCGCTGGCCGTGACCCGCAGCGCCTGCTTCTTCGCGGTCCGGGTGCTCACCGACCCGGACATCCCCTCCAGCGCGGGCGCGCACCGGCCGATCGAGGTGATCGCGCCCGCGGGCAGCATCCTCAACGCGCGCCCGCCCGCCGCGGTGGTCGGCGGCAACGTCGAGACGTCCAGCCGCGTCGCCGACCTGGTGCTGCGCGCGTTCGGCCGGGCCTGCGGCCAGGGCACGATGAACAACCTGACGCTGGGCAACGAGCGCTTCACCTACTACGAGACGATCGGCGGCGGCCAGGGCGCCTGCCCGGACGCCGACGGACCGTCGGGCGTGCACGTGGCGATGTCGAACACGCTCAACACGCCGATCGAGGCGCTCGAGCGCTCGTTCCCTCTGCGGATGGTCCGGTACGCGATCCGGCGGGGCACCGGCGGCGCCGGCGCGCATCACGGGGGCGACGGCGTCACCCGCGAGGTCGAGGCGCTCGAGGACGTGACCTACTCGCTGATCAGCGAGCGCCGCCGCCACCACCCGCCCGGCGCCGACGGCGGGGCGCCCGGCGCCACCGGCCGCAACACGGTCGACGGGACCGACGTCGGGCCCAAGGCGATCGGCACGCTGCGCGCCGGCCAGCGGCTGCGCATCGAGACGCCGGGCGGCGGCGGGCACGGCACGGCGCCGAACTGACATCCTGCGCCCCATGAAGGTGGGCTTCTGCGGGCTGGGCATCATGGGGTCGCGCATGGCGGCGCAGGTCGTCAACGCGGGCCACGACGTCACGGCCTGGACACGAACCGAGGGCAAGGCGCAGGCCTGGGCCGACGAGCACGGCGCGCGCGCCGCGGACACGCCGGCGGAGGCGGCCGAGGGCGCCGACGTGCTCATCACGATGCTCGTCGACGGCGCCCAGGTGACCTCCCTGATCGAGCAGGTGCCGCCCCGCGACGACCTGCTGTTCCTCGACATGACCTCGATCGGCGCGCCGATGGCCCGGACGCTGGCCCAGGACCGCCGCTTCGTCGACGCGCCGGTGACCGGCTCCAGCCCGCGCGCCGAGGCGGGAACGCTGACGATCATGGTCGGCGGGCGCGACGAGGACGTCGCCTTCGCGATGCCGCTGCTGGAGGCGATGGGCGAGAAGATCGTCCACATGGGCCCCGTGGGGCACGGCCAGGCGATCAAGGTGATCGGCAACGTCGTCTCGTCCTCGAACGCGATCATCCTGGCTCAGGCGCTGATCGCCGCGGACGCCTCGGGCATCGACCTGGAGAAGATGATCGACGTGCTGTCGGTCAGCTCCGGCGCCTCCGCGATGCTGGACCTGAAGGCCAAGCCGATGATCGAGCACGACTGGACGACGTTGTTCAAGCTCGAACACATGCTCAAGGACGTGCGCCTGGCGCTGGAGCAGGCCCACGAGGCCAAGGTCCCCTTCCCCGCCGCCGCGGATGCCGCTCAGTTGCTGGAGGGCGGCATGGCCCGCGGGCTGGCGGACGCCGATTTCTCGGCCGTCCTGGAGGTCCTGGAGGGTTTGGCCGGACGGCCAGTCGTTTCCCCCTAATGGGTGGGGGTACTTGGACATCGGCGTGTATGTCTGCAACGATGCATTCACGCTCCCGCGCCGCCCTCAGCAGCGACTGATTCGGGCCAAGCGCGGGACTTTCGTCGTCCTGAACCCGAACCTTTCCTTCCTATGCCAACTGCCTTCAAGGAATGGGCGGTCACCGTCCGGGCGCTCGCCGAAGGCGAGCAGCTGGTGACCCTCCGGAAGGGCGGCATCCGCGAGACGGACAAGAACTTCCGTCTCGAGCATGACCGCTTCTTCCTCTATCCGACCTTCGATCATCAGCGCGGTGATCTGGTGCGCGAGTCGCACCAGCCCGAGCTGCGTCGTGCCCTCGAGGAGGGGGTCTGGCCGGAGGGCGAGACGCCCGAGGACTCGCTGTGGTTCGACGGCGGGATCGACCAGCCCGACCGGGTGCGCATCCGCGCCTGGGCGCAGGTCGCCGCCCACTTCGAGATCGACGACCCACGCTGCGTCGACGCCCTGTCGCCGTACTACGTGTGGACCCCGGACTACGCGGAGAAGCGGCTGGCCTGGAAGCGCCGCCACCCGCTGCACGTCCTGCTGCTGCGCACCTACCGCATCCCCCGCCCGGTGACCGTCAAGGTCAAGGACGAGTACCTGGGCTGTCGGTCGTGGCTGGAGCTGCAGCGCGACCTGCCCTTCGAGGGCACGCCGGTCCTCTCCGACGACGAGTTCGAGCGGGCCTCGGAGCAGATCTGCGCCATCGTCGGCGGGCGTGAGCTCGCCCTCGCCTAGCGATCTGAGCATCGAACGGGTCTTCCGGGACGCGACCCGCGTCCTGTGCGTCGGCATCGGTGGCGGTGGCGACTGCGTCGGCACCCTCGTGGTGGCCGACCTGGCCCGGCGCTTCGGCGCCGAGGCGATTCCCGGTGGGTTGACCTGGGAGCGTCGCGTGATCGACCCGCTCCCGGGCCCGCGGCGCCTGGACGAGGTGATCGGCGCCGAGCCGATCAACGACGTCGTCGCGTGGGCCCACCCGGACACGACCGGTCCCGGCGGGTTTCGCTTCACCGAGTCGCATCTGGCCGAGCTGCTGGGCCAGCCGGTCCTGCTGGTCGATCCGCACGCCGGCCCGGCGGGCGTCGCGGCCGGCCTGGATGACGCCGCGCACCGGCTGGGCTGCGACCTGATCGCGCTGGTCGACGTCGGCGGCGACGTGCTCGCCGTCGGCCACGAACCGGGCCTGGGCAGCCCGCTGGCCGACTCGCTGCTGCTGGCCGCCGGGGTCCATCTGCGCACGCCGGTCATCGCCGCGGTGTGGGGCGCCGCCTGCGACGGCGAGCTGACCCTCGACGAGGTGCTCGAGCGGATCGCCGCGCTGGCCGCCGCCGGCGCCCTGCTGGGCACCTGGGGAACGCCCCTGGAGCTGATCGCGGAGCTCGAGCGGGCGATCGCCGTCGTGCCCACCGAGGCCAGCGCGATGGCGGTGGCCTGCGTGAAGGGCCAGTACGGCACCGCGCACATCCGCAACGGCGCCCGCACCGTGCCCCTCAGCCCGGTCGGCGGGCTGACGTTTGTCTTCGATCCGCGGCGGGCATTGGACAGCCGCGCGGCACCGATGGCCGCGCTGATGCAGAACGCCGGGTCACTGGAAGATGCGGAGGCACTGCTCCATGCCGAGGGGATTCGCAGCGAGCTCGCGTTCGAGCGCGACCATTACGCTGGTTTGTTGTAAAACGCCAGCGTTCGCTTTACGCTTCCGCGCCATGCGCAGGAGGAGCTGGGTTCCCGGGCTGGCCGCGTTCGCGCTGCTGGTCCCTGGCGTCGCCACCGCGGCGCCCACGCCACAGGCCTACGGCACCAACGACTACGGCGGCTTCCACGACATCCTGCCCCCGGGCACCAACGGCCGCACGAACCTGGTCGAGCTGGGCGCCTTCCTGACCGCCGGCACGCGCCCCAAGCACAACGACGACCAGCGCGACATGTACGAGTCGCTGGTGCGCGCGACGCCCGGCCTGACCAGCGCGCAGATCCCCGACTACTTCAAGGACTCGACCTTCGGCGTTCGCGCCGGCCAGGCCGAGCGGACCTACTCACCCCGCGCCGACGTGACGATCGTGCGCGACAAGGAGTTCGGCGTCCCCCACGTGTACGGCTCCACGCGGGCCGCCGCCATGTTCGGCCTGGGCTACGCGGCCGCCGAGGACCGCCTGTTCTTCATCGACGTGCTGCGGCACGCCGGCCGGGCGCAGCTGTCCAGCTTCGCCGGCGGGGCCGAGGGCAACCGCGAGATGGACCACGAGCAGTGGACGCTCGCGCCCTACACCGAGGCCGACCTGCAGAAGCAGGCCGACCAGCTCGACGACCTGTACGGGGCCGACGGCAAGCAGATCCAGGACGACGCGGCCGAGTACGTCGCCGGCGTCAACAAGTACATCTCCGAGGCCAAGCTGGACCCGACGAAGATGCCCGGTGAGTACGCGGCGATCGGCAAGCCGCTGGGCCCCGACCCGTGGAAGGTCACCGACCTGATCGCCACCGCGTCGATGGTCGGCGGCATCTTCGGCAAGGGCGGCGGCCACGACCTGACCCAGGCGATCCTGCTGCAGTCCTTCCAGGATCGCTTCTCCGGCGACGGCGACCGGCTGTGGCGCGAGTGGGCGGCCTACGAGGACCCCGACGCGCCGACCACGATCCACGGGAAGGCCTTCCCGTACCAGACCCCGCCCGACGGGTCGGCCACCGGCCGCTGGGCGCGCCCCGATCCCGGCTCGATCCAGCTCGCGCCCGTGGCCACGCCCGACACGACCCCGGCCACCGGCCTCCCGGAGATCGGGCTGCCCTCGCTGCCCGACGTCTCCCAGCTGCCCTCGCCGACCGATCCGCTGGCGCTCATCCAGGGCCTGCTCAACCAGGTCCAGAGCGGGCTGCTGCCCAAGTCGATGTCCAACGCGCTCGTCGTGTCGGGCAAGCGCTCGGCCTCCGGGCGTCCGCTGGCCGTGTTCGGCCCGCAGGTCAGCTACTTCGCGCCGCAGATCCTCATGGAGCAGGACGTGCACGCGCCCGGCATCGACGCGCGCGGCTCGGCCTTCCCCGGCGTGAACCTGTACGTGCAGCTGGGCCGCGGCCAGGACTACGCGTGGTCGGCCACCTCGGCCGGTCAGGACATCATCGACTCGTTCGCCGTGCCGCTGTGCCAGGACAACGACCACTACCTCTACCAGGGGCAGTGCCTGGCCATGGAGACGCTGGAGCGCAAGAACTCCTGGACGCCGAACCTGGCCGACCAGACCGCGCCCGGCAGCGAGACGCTGCGCGTGCAGCGCACGAAGCTGGGCATCGTGATCGCCCGCGGCACGTCCCGGGGCGAGCCCGTCGCCTACACGCAGCTGCGCTCGACGTACTTCCACGAGATCGACTCGGCGCGCGGCTTCGCCGACTTCAACGCCCCCGACAAGATGCGCAACGCGCGCGACTTCCAGAAGGCCGCGGCGAAGATCGGCTACACGTTCAACTGGCTGTACGCCGACGATCGCGACATGGCGTACTTCAACTCGGGCGCGAACCCGCTGCGTCAGCCGGGCACCACCGGGCAGCTGCCGATGGCCGCCACGGACGCCTGGCAGGGCTGGAACGCCGACAACTGGACGAGCAAGCTCACGCCCGACAGCGAGCACCCGCAGCTGATCAACGGGCAGGACTACATCACCAGCTGGAACAACAAGCAGGCGCCCGGGTTCGCCGGCGCCGACAGCAACGTGTTCTCGTCGGTGTTCCGCTCCGACATGCTCGATCAGGAGATCGACGCGCGCCTGGCCGGGGGCCGGAAGATGCGCCTGCCCGAGCTCGTCGACGCGATGGAGGAGGCGGGCTCGACCGACCTGCGCGGTGAGTCGGTCCTGCCGCTCGCCCTGCGCGTGATCGGGACGCCCAGTGACCCGCAGCTCGCGGCGGCGGTCAACGAGCTGAAGGCGTGGGTCAAGGACGGCGCCCACCGGCGCGACAAGGACGCCGACGGCACCTACGAGCACAGCAACGCGATCCGCATCCTGGATGCGTGGTGGCCGCTGTGGATGACCGGCGAGTTCAAGCCGACGCTCGGCCCCGCGCTGTTCGATCAGCTGGTGGCCAACGTCGGGTTCGACAACGAGCCCAACAACGACGGCGCCCACATGGGCTCGGCCTACCAGAACGGCTGGTACGGCTACGCCAAGAAGGACCTCCAGGACGTCCTGAAGCTGAAGGTCAAGCAGCCCTACTCCCTGACCTACTGCGGTGGCGGGGACGCGGCGGCCTGCAAGGCGATGCTGCAGGACACGCTGCGCCAGGCGGTCAACACGCCCAACGACACGGTCTACAACGGCGACAAGGCGTGCACCGACGCCAAGGAGCCCCACGACCAGGACTGCTACGACAAGATCGTCTTCCGGCCGTTGGGCGGCGCCAGCCAGCCGATGATGGCCTGGATCAACCGGCCCACCTACCAGCAGGTGGTCGAGGTGCAGGGGCACCGGCCGCGGTAGCGAACGGTGCGGGGTGAGGTCATGGCTGGAGACCGCATCCCCGCACTTCACCGCCCGCCATGCCGAGGAGGACGCTGAACACGCCCTCGTCGTGCTGGCGCAGCTGGAGGCGATGCGCGACCGGCTGGGCGGCCTGCTCGAGGCCCAGCCGCAGGACGTGGCGATCGTGCTGCACGGCTCCGACAGCCAGCTGGCCATGGCCCGGCCGGTGCTGCCGGTGCGCCGCGCGCTGACCGCGCCCGCCGGACGGCGCCTGATCGCGGGCGCGCTGTCGGGCACCGACATCCACGTGCTGTCGCCGCCCCTGCTGGTGGAGCGCGCATCGGGCGCCGAGGGCTCGGAGGCGATGCTCGGCCTGACCCCGGCGGCGCTGTACGCGCGGCTGGCCATCGGCTGGGCCTCCCCGCGTCTCCCGCCGCCCGCGCGAATCGGGACGCTCGTGCGCGCGGCGCGGTGGGTGTGGCTGGTCGACGGGATCGGCGCCTGGCTGTCGGGCCAGACCGCGCTGGCCCGGCCGGCGATCGGCCGCCGACTGCACGAGGGCCCGCCGCCGGCGTTTCCCCCAGCGTTGCGCGACGCGCCGCTGCTGGGGGGCACCGTGGTCGACCTGCTGGCCCGCGAGGAGGGCGAGCAGGCCGCGGTCGACTTCGCTGTGCGCCTGGATCCGGGCGGCCCGCGCGGCGGGCTGGTGCACGCGTTCCACGGGCGCTCGTTGACGCACACGGAGGGCACCTGGCGCGCGCACCTCGCGCGCATGGCGACGTCGGCCTAGTGCCCTGAGTCTCAGGGCACTAGACGCTCAGTCCTCGACGAAGGCGCCATGCGTGGTGATGCCGTGCACGATCATCTCGACGCCGAGGCTGGTGACGCTCAGCCCGAAGACCAGCGTGAGCGCGGCCAGCCCACCGCGGCCGAGCTTGCGGCCGATCAGGTCGCCGGCGCCCAGGCACGCGTACACGCAGCCGCAGATGACCAGGATCGCCGCGATCGTGCCGGGCATCGAGCGCCACACGTCCGCCTGGCGGCTCTCGAGCCCGAGCAGCACGGCCATCGCGCCGGGGCCGGCCAGCAGGGGGATGGCCAGCGGCATGAGCGACGGGTCCTCGCGGTTGGTCAGCGGCGGGTCGAGGATCTGGTCGGTGGCGGTGACCATGCGGAAGCCCGCCACGCCGGTGAGCACGCCGCCGGCGATCTGCAGCGCTTCGATCGACAGACCGAACGCGTGCAGGAGCGGCTCGGCCAGGACCGCGAAGCCGATCAGCGTGATCCCGACGATCAGCACGACGCGGCGCAGCATCGCGCGCCGCTGGTCGACCCCCAGGCCGGCCGTGTAGGCGGCGAACACCGGCGCCACCCCGAGCGGGTGGACGATCACGAACAGGACCACGAAGGCCTCCGCGAAGGCGATCAGCGTCGCGTGCATGCGCCGGCTAGCTCTTGACGATCGCGCCGTGGGTGGTGATGCCGTGCACGATCATCTCGACCCCGATGGCCAGCACGAGCAGGCCGAAGATCAGGGTCATCGCGGCCAGGCCACCCCGGCCGAGCTTGCGGCTGATCAGCTCGCCCGCGCCCAGGCACAGGTAGACCAGCCCGCAGATCACCAGGATCCCCACGATCACGCCGGGCAGCGCGACCCAGAAGTCCTCCTCGCGGCTCTCCAGCGCGAGCAGCGCGGCCATCGCGCCGGGGCCCGCCAGCAGGGGGATGGCCAGCGGCGCGAAGGCCGGATCCCCCTCCGTGGGCGGCGGGTTGAGGAAGTCGTCGGTGGCGGTGACCATGCGGAACCCGGCGTAGCCGATGATCAGGCCGCCGGCGATCTGCAGCGCCTCGAGCGAGATCCCCAGCGCCTGGAGCAGGTGCTCGCCGACGATCGCGAACACGATCAGCACGGCACCCACGCTGAGCACCACCCGGTTGAGCAGCGCGCGTCGATCCGACGGGCTGCGATCGCCGCTGAAGGCGACGAAGATCGGGGCCACCGCGGCGGGATTGACGATCGGAAACAAGAGGGCGACCGTCTCGACGAACGCCACCAGGGCCAGATGCACGGTCCAAGAATAGGTGCATTGCCAATCGTGGCCGAATCTGCCCGATGATCGTCCTTGCTGCCAGAGGGCTGGGGCGCGACGATGGTCGCGTCATGGAACGCCGTGTCGTAATCGTCGCCTTCGCCCCGGCCCAGCCGCTGGACGTCGCCGGCCCCGCCGAGGTGCTGGCCAGCGTCAACGTCGGGCGACCCGGCTCCTACGCGCTCAGCGTGGTCTCCCCCGGCGGCACGCCGATCGCCACCGCGGCCGGCTACGCGATCGCCCCGGCCGGCGCCCTGGAGGACGTCGACGGACCGATCGACACGCTGATCGTCGCGGGCGGCGAGGGCGCGCGGCACGCGGCGCCCGAGGTGGTCGCCCAGGTGCGGCGCCTGGCCGGCCACGCCCGACGCGTGGCCTCGGTGTGCACCGGCGCGTTCGTGCTCGCCGACGCGGGGCTGCTCGACGGCCGGCGGGTGACGACGCACTGGGCCTACGCCGACGAGCTGGCCGCCCGCTGCCCGGCGGCGTCGGTCGACCCGGAGCCGATCTTCGTCTTCGACGGGCCGATCCGCTCGTCGGCCGGCGTCACCGCCGGCATGGACCTGGCGCTCGCCCTGGTCGAGGAGGACCACGGCGCGCGGGTCGCGCTGGCCGTCGCCCGCTACCTGGTGGTGTTCGTCAAGCGGCCCGGTGGCCAGTCGCAGTTCAGCGCCCAGCTCGCCATGCAGGCGGCCGAGCGCGCGCCGCTGCGCGAGCTGCAGGCCTGGATGGTCGACCACCTCGACGCCGACCTGTCGGTCGGCGCCCTGGCCGATCGCGCCTGCCTGAGCGAGCGGCACTTCGCGCGCGCCTTCAAGGCCGAGACCGGCCTGACGCCCGCGGCCTACGTCGAGCGTCTGCGCGTCGAGCGCGCGCGGCTGGCCCTGGAGTCGTCCGACACGCCGATCGAGACCGTCGCCGCGCAGTGCGGCTTCGGCTCGGTCGAGACGCTGCGCCGCAGCTTCGCCCGCCGGCTGGGCGTCTCACCCTCGGCCTACCGCAGCCGCTTTCGCGCGGCCGCCTGAGAAGGAGCCCCATCATGCAGATCGCGATCCCGGCCTTCGACGAGATGACCGCGCTGGACGCCGTCGGCCCCTACGAGGTGCTCTCGCGGATCCCCGGCGCGGCCGTCGCCTGGGTCGGGCTGACGCTGGACCCGGTGCGCGCCGACCGGGGCCTGCGGATCCTCCCCGACGCGGTGCTCGAGGACGTCCCGTCGCCGGATGTGCTCGTCTTCCCGGGCGGGTTCGGCACCCGCAAGCTGGCCCGCGACCCGCGCGTCCTGGACTGGGTGCGCGGCGCGCACGCGACGACGCAGTGGACCGCCTCGGTGTGCACGGGGTCGATCGTGCTCGGCGCCGCCGGACTGCTCGACGGCCTGGACGCGACCACGCACTGGGCGGTGTACGAGGAGCTCGAGGCCACCGGCGCGGTGGCGATCGCCGAGCGCATCGTCGAGCACGACAAGATCATGATCGGCGCGGGCGTCTCGGCCGGGATCGACATGGCCCTGCTGCTCGTCGCGCGCCTGACCCACGAGAACGTCGCCCGCGCGATCCAGCTGGGGATCGAGTACGACCCGCAGCCGCCGTTCGACTCGGGCACGCCCGCGAAGGCGGGCCCGGACCTGGTCGAGCTGGTGCGCACGCACGGCCTCGACTAGCACGTCCGTCCGGCCCCCCGCGCCGTTGTCCGCTTCGACCCGCTATCCGGGTCGAAGCGGACAACGGCGGGGAGGCGGCTGCACGTTTGTGCACGAACGTGTACGATCGTGCAGTGCTGACCGACGAGCGACGCGCCCTCATCCTCGACCGCCTGCGCTCGCAGGGCCGGGTTCTGGCCGCGGATCTGACCGCCGAGCTCGACGTCAGCGCCGACACGATCCGCCGTGATCTGCGCGAGCTCGACGAGGCGGGCCTGCTGCGGCGGGTGCACGGCGGCGCGCTCCCGCGCCAGGGCGACGATCGCCCGTTCGCCCAGCGCGCCGAGCGGGCCCCCGCGGCCAAGGCGAGCATCGCCCGGCGCGCCGCCGCGCACGTGCGCGACGGCCAGGTGATCGTGCTCGACGGCGGCACCACGGCGCTCGAGCTGGCCCGCGGCCTGCGCGACGGCCTGCGCGCGACGGTCATCACCACCAGCCCGCCGATCGCCATGGAGCTGGCGGGACATCCCGGCCTCGACGTGACCGTGGTCGGCGGCACGCTGCGCTCCAGCAAGCTGGTCACCGTCGGCGCCGCCACGGTCGCGGCGCTGGAGGCGATCCGGGCCGACGTCGTCTTCCTGGGCATCTGCGGCCTGCATCCCGAGATCGGCGTCACCACCGATGACCTCGAGGAGCGCCACGTGAAGGCGGCCATGATCGCCGGGGCCGGCGAGGTCGTGGCGCTGGCCGATCACGACAAGCTCGGCACCGCGATGGCCTTCGTCGTCGCGCCGATGTCCGCCGTGACCCATCTGGTCACCGACGCGCCCGAGGGCGATGCCACGCTGGCGCCCTACCAGGCGCTGGGCATCGAGGTGCTCTCGGTATGACCCGCCTGCGCGCCGCGATCACGATCGTCTTCTTCGCCAACGGCGCGCTGTTCGCGTCATGGGCCTCGCGGATCCCGGCGATCGCCGACCACGTCGGCACGACCACCGGCCAGCTCGGGCTGGCGCTGCTGGCCCCCGCGGTCGGCGCGCTGGTCACCATGCCGCTGGTCGGGCACCTGCTGCCCGGCCGCTCCAGCCGGGCGTTCTGCGCGTTCGGGGTGGGCGGCCTGGCCGTGGCGATCCTCCTGCCCGCGCTGGCCCCGACGCTGGGCCTGCTCGCGCTCGGGCTGTTCTTCGTCGGCGTGGCCAACTCGGCGCTGGACATCGCCATGAACGCGCAGGGCGTGACGATCGAGCGGCGCATGGGCAAGCCGATCCTCTCCTCGCTGCACGCCGCCTTCTCCTTCGGCGGGTTCGCCGGCGCCGGCCTGGGCGCCGCGGCCGCCGCGCTCGACGTCGCGCCGCTCCCCCACATCGCCTTCGCCGCCGTCCTGTTCGGGGTGCCGGGCCTGCTGGCCACCCGTCCGCTGCTGGTGCTCGACGAGGATCCCGACGCCGGCGCCGAGCGCGTCCCCTGGCACCGGCTCCCGCCCCGCCTGCTGCTGATGGGCGTGGCCTGCTTCTTCTGCTTCCTGGGCGAGGGCGGCGCGCAGGACTGGAGCGCCAAGCTGGTCGACGACGACCTGGCCGGCTCGGCCGCGCTGGGCGCGATCGCCTACGCCGTGTTCGCCGCCGGGATGGGCATCGGCCGCCTGGTCGCCGACCGGCTGTGGGCGCGCTGGGGCGCGGTCGGCCTGCTGCGCCGCTCGGGCGTGCTGGCCGCCGTCGGCTTCGGCGCCGCGCTGGCCATCGGGACGCCCGCCGCGGCGATCGTCGGCTTCGGCGCGCTCGGCCTCGGCCTGTCCGGCGTGGCCCCCACGCTCTTCCGCTCGGCCGCCGACGAGCCGGGCATCCCCACCGGCCCGGCGCTGGCCGCGACCAGCTCGCTGGGCTATCTCGGCTTCCTGGCCGGCCCGCCGCTGATCGGCGGCCTGGCCGAGGCCACCTCCCTGCGCGCGGCCGCGCTGGCGCTCGTGGCCGCCGGCGCGCTGGTGTTCGCGCTGGCCGGCACCGCCCGCCCGTCGCGGCCCCGCCCCACCCCCGACCCGAGACCCACCACATGACCGACCCCCGCCCGCTCTTCACCGAGGCCCGGGCGCTGCTCGTCGACCTCGACGGCACGCTGATCGACTCCGACGGCGCGGTCCGCCGCGCGTGGAGCGCGTTCGCCCGCCGGCACGGCCTCGATCCCGAGACCGTCATCCACGCCGCGCACGGCCGTCCGTCGCGCGAGTCCGTGCGCGCGCTGGCCCCCGACGGCGTCGACGTGCCGGCCGAAGCGGCCCGCTTCGAGCGCGACGAGGTGGCCGACACCGACGGCGTAGTCGCGCTGCCCGGAGCCCAGCAGCTGCTGGAGCGCACCGACCGGCCGCTGGCGATCGTCACCTCCTGCACGGACGCGCTGGCCCACGCGCGCCTGCACGCGGCCGGCCTGCCCGCGCCCGACGTGCTGGTCACCGCCGACGACATCCAGCACGGCAAGCCCGACCCCGAGCCGTTCCTGCTCGGCGCCCGCCGCCTCGACGTGGACCCGGCCGACTGCGTCGTGCTCGAGGACGCGCCCGCCGGGATCGCCGCCGGTCGCGCGGCGGGGGCCACCGTGATCGCGCTGCGCACCACGCACGCCGATGCCGACCTGCGGCAGGCCGACGCGATCGTCGACGGCCTGCCCGCGCTGCTGTAACTCTGCACGGTCGAACAAGCCTCGCGGCACGCAGGAGCAAGCCGCCCGGCGTGCCGAGGCGTACCGTCGCCCCATGTCCGGCTCGAGGAGGAGAGAGCTGCGGTGCCTGGACGACCGGCGCGCTGACGTGCTCGCATCGTTGTGCGAGACGCTTGTGCCCGGTTGTGCCCGCGTCGGAGCCGAGGTGTACATCGACGCGGTGCTGGCGGCCGCGCCACCACCGGTGCAGGAGGCGGCGATCGGGGCGATCGACACGCTCGCGCCCTACGCCGACGGCGGCGAAGAGGCGCTCGCGCCGATGGCCCCCACGCCCGAGTTCCAGATGCTCCGGGCGATGGCCGCCGAGGCCTACTACAGCGACTTCGTCGCGCCCGGGATCGACGAGCCCGGCGCGTGGCAGGAGATCGGCTTCGTGTTCCCGCTGGCCGACAAGTACGTCAAGGACTGGTCCTACCTGGGGGTCCACGCATGAGCAGCGAGGAACGCTTCGACGTGATCGTCGTCGGCTCTGGGGCCGGCGGCGGTGTGATCGCCGGCGAGCTGGCGCAGGCCGGCCGCGACGTCCTGCTGCTGGAGACCGGCCCGCACCGCACGGCCGCCGACTTCACCCGCTGGGAGTCGCACGCGTCGGCCGACATCTGGTGGCCCATGCGCTTCGCCATGCCGGCGTCGGACATGACCCAGCCGCCCGTGCCGATCATCGGCGGGCGCTGCGTGGGCGGCACGACGACGATCAACACGAAGGTCGCGCTGCGGGCCACCCAGCACGAGTTCGACAAGTGGCACGCGTTCGCCGGCCTCGATCTCGGTCCTGAGGACCTGGCGCCGTACTACGACCGCGTCGAGCAGCAGCTGGGCATCCGCGAACGCGCGGACTGGCCCGAGAACCTGCAGATGATCGCCAAGGGCTTCGAGGCGATCGGCTCCGAGCTGGAGCCCGTCTACTCCTACACCGACGAGAACTGCATGAAGTGCGGTTCCTGCCTGCAGGGCTGCCCGACGAACGCCGGCAAGTCGACGCTGAACACCTACATCCACCGCCAGTGGGCGATCGGTCGCCTGGACCTGCGCGCCGGCTGCTTCGTGGACCGTGTGCTGATCGAGAACGGGGAGGCCAACGGGGTCGCGTACACCGACGCCGAGGGCGTGTCGCACACGGTCCAGGCCGGCGCCGTCGTCGTCGCCGCGGGCGCGCTGAACACCCCGCAGGTGCTGTGGCGATCGGGCCTGAGCAACCCCCAGATCGGCCGCAACCTCGGGTTCCACCCCGCGTCGTTCGTGTTCGGCTACTTCGACGAGCCCCAGGACGCCCACCGGGTCTACCCGATCAGCGCGCACTGCCTGGAGAACCAGCGCGACGAGGACGGCGGGTTCATCATCGAGGCGCTGACCGTCCAGGACCCGATCGGCTTCAGCGTGTCGGCGTGCGACGAGGCGGGTGTGCCGCTGTGGGGCCGGGCGCTGAACGAGGCCTGTCGCGGCTACCGCCACTGGGTCGGCCTGCTGCTGATGGTCAACGACGACAACAACGGCTGGATCGAGCTGGACGACGCCGGCAACGAGCGGATCTTCACCGACTTCCAGCCGCACGAGCTGGATCGGGCCCAGGGCGCGTTCGAGAAGGGCCGCGAGATCCTGCGGGCCGCGGGCGCGACGTCGTTCCTGCGCAGCGGGACGTCGTGCACCCACGTCCAGAACGGGTGCGCGATGGGCACCGACCCGAGCCGCAGCGTCGTCGACAGCCACGGCGAGTCGCACGAGGTCAAGCGTCTGTTCGTGGGCGACGCCTCGGCCATGCCGCGCACGCTGTCGGTCAACCCGTCGCTGACGATCATGGCGCTGGCCACCCGGCTGGCGTCGCACCTGGACGCCGACCCGCACGGCTACCTGAGCGACAAGCGAGAGGTGGCGGTCGCGTGAGGGGTGACCTGTTCACCGACCCCCGCCCCGTCGAGACGCTGGCCGATCTGTTCGCCAACACGTGGCAGATGGGCTACGTGACCACCGACCTCGATCGGGCCATGGCGGAGCTGAAGGACGACTGGGGTCTGGAGCACTGCGTCGAGGTCCCGGTCGGGGCCACGTTCCTGGGCCCGGACGGCACCGAGCGCCCGTGGGAGACGCGCATCGCGATGGGCTCGCGCGGCGGCATGATCATCGAGCTGATCGAGCCGATCTCGGGTGACGTCGAGTACTACACCCGGTTCCTACCCGACGACGGCTCCTACGCGATCCGATTCCACCACTACGCCACGTTCATCCCCGTCGGCGACCAGCCGTGGGCCGACATCGTTCAGCTCCTGGCCAAGTCCAACCTGGCCATCGACTACCAGGTGATCATCCCCGACCGGGTGCGCGCGGGTTACGTCGACTGCAGCGACCAGCTCGGCCACCTGATCGAGATCTGCCAGCTGCAGCCCGACGACATCGCGCTGTTCAGCGGGCTGGTGGCCGACAGCGCCTGAATCGCATACGCTCGCCCGCACCATGGATCCACGGACGGTGGGGCGGGCCGCCGCGCTGGCGCTCCTCGTGAACGTCTTGGTCGGCACGGCAGCCGCGCAGGCGGCGACGGTGAGCCTGTTCGCCGCACCAGTGGCGACCGGCGCCGGCGACTGCAGCACCGCGGCGGACGCGTGCACGATCGTCGCTGCCGTCACGAGCGCCAACGCGCAGTCGACGTCCGACTCGGTGCGCATCACCATGGCCGACGGCACCTACGACGTCTCCGCGACGACACCGACCGCCCTGGCCGTCACGTTCACGGGGCCGAGCCTCACGCTCGCGGCCGCGCCCGGCGCCGAGCCGGTGCTCGACGGCGGGAGCGCGACGCAGCTCCTGACCATCGCGGTGGGTTCGACGGTGGTCGTCCAGGGCGTCGACTTCCGTCGCGCGTCCGGCCAGGGCCCGCAAGGCGGAGCGATCGAGAACGCCGGGACGCTGACGGTCCAGGACGCGACGTTCTCGGACAACACCGCGCCCAACGGCGGCGCGATCCGCAACGAGGCCGGCTCGGTGACCACCGTGCGGGACTCCACCTTCGCCGGCAACGTCGCCAGCGCCGTCGGCGGCGGAGCGATGGTCGTGCTGGGCACGACCATCGTGACCCGTTCCGCTTTCCTGGGCAACACCGGTGACGAAGGCGGCGCCATCAACGTGCAGACGGCCGCGAACCTCACGCTGAGCCGGTCCACGCTGTCGGGGAACGAGGGTGACTTCGGTGGCACGATCGTGAACCTCGGGACCATCGCCGTGCAGGGGTCCACGTTCGTCGCCAACCAGGGCACCGGCAGCTCGGTGCTCTTCAGTAGCAACAGCAACGTCACGTTCGCGGCCAACCTCATCGGTCCGCAGGCCGCCGGCCGCGCCTGCTATCCGGGCAACAGCGCCGTCACTGACGCCGGCTACAACCTCGACACCGACGGCACCTGCATCTCCGCCACCACGCCGGCGACCGGCAGCCACAACGGCACGACCGCCTACGGCGCCTCCACCTACGGGCAGGTCCTGCAGGCCTACCTGGCCGGCGCGCCCGCCAACAACGGCGGCCCGACGCAGACCATCGCGCTGCGCAACACGCCGATCCCCGCCACTCCGCTGGCCGACCCGGCGTTCGACGTCGTCCCTCCGGCGTTCACGTTGCCCGTTGCCATCGACGGCGAGACCCGGGCCTGCGCGACGGCCGACCAGCGTGGCGTGACGCCGATGGCCGGCGCGAACTGCGCGATCGGCGCCTACCTCCTGCAGGCCACGTCGACGTCGCTCGCCCCCGCGGCACCGTCGGTGACCCCGGGCAGTCCCGTGACCTGGGTCGCGACGGTCACCCCGTCCACCGCGACCGGCGGCACGGTCGCCTTCGACGACGGCGTGGGCGGCCTGGCCACGACGCAGTGCCCTGCCCAGCCCCTCACCGGCGCGACGGCCACGTGCACGGTCACCTACCCGACGACCGGGACCTGGACCGCGACCGCCGCCTACTCCGGCGACGGGACCCAGAACGACTTCGCGCCCTCGACGAGCGCGACGGCCGGCGTCACCGTGGCGACGGCGCCGCCCCCGACGCCCCCCGTTCCGCCGGCCCCACCGGCGCCACCGGTCCCGCCGGCCCCACCGACGTCCTCACCGTCGTCGTCCCCGATCGCCCCGGTCGTGCCCTCGCTGACGCTGTCCGACGTGGCGCTGACGCCACGGTGCCTGGCGCCCAGCGTGTCCGCCGCGCGGCTGTCCTACCGGCTCAGCCGGGCGGCGAAGGTCACCTTCACCGTGCAGCGGCGCCGTGTCCCCCCGCGGGCTCCGCGCGCCCGCTGCCGCACGCCGCGGCGGACGACGAGCCCCGCGGTCTACGTCCTCCCCGACTCCCCCACGGGCGACGGTTCCAGCTACGCGACGGTGACCCAGACCCGGCGGACGAGCCACGGCCCCACGCGGTTCGCGCTCACGCGCACGCTCGCCGCCACGGCGGGCCGGCACCGCCTCTGGCTGCCGCGGACGCTGCGGGCGGACAGGCGACTGGCCCCTGGTCGCTACCGCGTCGTCGTGCAGGCCGTCGCTGCGGACGGCGCGCGCTCGGCGATCGCCACGGTCCCGTTCTGGGTGCTGGAGCGCCGCTAGACGACGAGCAGCAACACGAGCACGAAGATCACGAGCACGCCGCCGAGCACGAGCGCGAGCGGCAGCGGCGCCACCGGGCGCGTGGAGCGGTCGGCGACCTTCGCGCCCAGGTCGGACTGCAGCAGGACCTCGCGGGCGACATCGGCGCCCGACGCGGCGACGAGGATGTCGCGCGGGCCGGCGGCCAGGAAGTCGGGCACGTCGAACCCGGCCGCGCGGCGGGTCGTCGACGGCACGCCCTCCTCCAGCAGCAGCCCCTGCAGGAACTCGGCCTCGGGCTGGTTGGCCGCGCCGGCCACGCGCACGAGCGGGCCCTCGGCGTACTGCGGCTTGATCTTGCGCGCCCGGGCCTGGCGCTCGGTCAACTCGGCCTCGGCCGCGCCCGGCGCGACGAGCGGCAACCCGCAGTCCGGGCAGAAGCGCTCGTCACCCGCGTGCGCCGACCCGCAGGCCGGGCAGCGCAGGTCAGCGCTCGGTGACGTTGCCGTCCTCGATCACGTAGGTGCGCACGGTCGCCTCGCCGTCGCGACTGGTCAGCCCGATGATGATCCACTCGACGCCGGGCCAGTTGGCCGCGAAGTTGATGTCGGTCTGCGACGGATACGGCGGCGTCTTGGTGTGCGAGTGGTAGATCGCCCCTAGCTCGGCGCCCGACTCCTCGAAGTCGTCCAGCGCGCGCAGCACCTCGAGGCCGTCCATCTCGAACTTCAACCAGGTGTGCGCCAGGTTCTCCGTGCGGCGCACCTCGACGGCGACCCCGTCGCGCATGGCCACGAGCCCGCAGCACTCGTCGCGGAAGTCCTCCCGCGCATGGGCGACCATCTCGGCCACCAGCGCCTCGTCGACCTGCACCGCTAGGACTTGTTGGACGAGCTGGACTCGCCCAGACCCGGGAACTCGGCGTCGTCGTCCTTGTGGTGGCGCGGGTCGGCGTCAGACAGCGCGTCCTTGAACTCGCGCATGCCCTTGCCGACGGAGCGAGCCACGTCGGGAAGCTTCTTGGGGCCGAGCACGAGCAGCGCGATCACAAGGACCAGCACGATCTCCATGGGGCCAACGGATCCGGGAAACATTGCGGCGCGCTCCTAGTGAGCGACTACCACCAAACGGTGGAGTCGAGGTTCTCGACCTCGTCCACGGGAAGCGTGTAGATCCCGCTGGACAAGTACTTCCAGCCATCATCGCAAACGAGGAACACCACGTTGCCCTCGTCGATCTCGTTGGCGATGCGCACCGCGACCCGGGCGATCGCCCCCGACGAGACGCCGGCGAAGACGCCCTCCTCGTCGAGCAGCTTGCGCGTCCAGATGATCGCGTCGCGGTTGGTCACGAAGATCTTGCGGTCCAGCAGCGACAGGTCGATGATCGGCGGGATGAAGCCGTCGTCCAGCGAGCGCAGGCCCTGGACGGGCTCGCCCTGCATGGGCTCGGCCGCGACGATCTTGACCTGGTCGCCGAGCTCCTCCTTGAAGCGCCGCGCGTTGCCCATCAGCGTGCCGCCCGTGCCCAGACCGGCCACGAACGCGGTGATGTCGCCGTCGAGCTCCTCGAGGATCTCGGGCGCCGTGCCGTTGTAGTGCGCGCCGGGATTGGCCGGGTTCCCGTACTGGTAGGGCATGTAGTACTGCGGGTCCTCGGCCATCTCCAGCGCCATCGCGACCGCGCCGTTGGAGCCCTGGTTGCCCGGCGAGTAGACGATCTCCGCGCCGTACATCTGCAGCAGCTGCGTGCGCTCGGGGGTCACGTTGTCGGGCATGACGACCTTGAGCTTGTAGCCCTTGCGCGAGCAGATCATGGCCAGCGAGATGCCGGTGTTGCCCGAGGTCGGCTCGAGGATGGTCATCCCGGGCTTGATCGCGTCCTTGGCCTCGGCGTCCTCGATGAGGGCGCGGGCCACGCGGTCCTTGACCGAGCCCGTCGGGTTGAACGACTCCATCTTGGCCCAGATGCGCACACCCGGCTTGGGCGACAGGCGCTTCAGCTCGATCAGCGGGGTGTTGCCGATCGCCTGGACGATGTCGCCGTAGCGACCTCCGCAGGGGCGGTTGCGCAGCTCAGGGACAGGAGTCACTTCACGAAATATAGCGTCGGCCGTTAAGGTCCCGCGCATGCTTCGCAAGGGACTGCTGGCCGGGGTCGCGGCCACGTTGACGCTGGCCGCGCCCGCCTCCGCGGCCACCCTCTCCGGCACGGTCACGGCGGCTGGGACCCCCGTCGCCGGAACCACGGTCTCGCTCTACGCCGCGGGCGCCCAGGCAGCGACCCGCCTGGCCGCCGCGACGACGACCGGCAGCGGCGCGTACACGCTCTCCTACGCCCTCCCCGCCGACGCGGGCGCGATCTACGCGGTCGCCACGGACGGCAGCGGCGTGCCGGCGACCCTGCGCCTGGCCGCCAACGCGCCCGCCGACGCGGTGCCCGACGCGCTGCCCATCAACGAGCAGACGACCGTGGCGACCGCGTACTCGTTCGCGCAGTTCTTCGACGGCCAGGGCGCGATCCACGGCGCCTTCCCCGGCCTGCCCAACGCGGCGCTCACGTCGACGTCGCTGATGGAGCCGGGCACCGGGAAGATCGCCTTCCCGTTCTCGGGCGCACCCAACGGCACCACGACCGACGCGCTGCCGAAGTTCAACTCGATCGCCGCCCTGCTGCAGCGCTGCACGGTCGCATCGGCCGACCCGAAGGGCTGCACGCTCGTGCGCCGCGCCGCCACCCCGCCGCGGGGCGGCCGCCCGGCCGACACGCTGCAGATCGCCCTGAACCTGGCCCACAACTCGACGCTGAACCTGAAGAAGCTCTACGGGCTGCAGGTCGCCCACGCCTACCCGGTGCAGCTGACCGCGCCGCCCAGCAACTGGCTCGTCGCGATCACGTTCACCGGCCTGGGGCTCAACGCGCCCGGGCGCATGGCCTTCGACGCGCTGGGCAACGCCTGGGTGGGCAACAACTTCCAGGGCTTCGGCACGACGGCAGGGCTCGAGCTGACGGCGACCGACCCGACCGGCGGGCGCTCCCTGCCCGGCGCGCCGTTCACCGGCGGCGGCGTCTACGGCGTCGGCTGGGGTACCGCGGTGGACCACCAGGGCCGCATCTGGACCGGCAACTACGCAGGCGACAGCATCTCCCTGTTCACCTCGCTGGGCGTGCCCGTCTCCCCCGCCGGCGGCTTCAAGCAGGGCAACCCGAGCAAGCCGCAGGGTCTGGCCGTGGACGCGCAGGACAACGTCTGGTTCGCCAACTTCGGCACCTCGACCGTGACCGTCTACCCGGGCGGCGACCCCAACCAGGCCAGGACGATCACCGGCGGCGGGCTCGAGAAGCCGTTCGGCCTGCAGTTCGACGACAAGGGCACCGCCTGGATCACGAACAACTCGATCTCGCCCCGGCTGAAGGGGTCGGTCGTCCGCATCAACCCGGACGGCTCGTTCCTGGGCAGCCCGATCACCGGCGGCGGTCTGCGCTCGCCGATGAGCCTGGCGCTGGACAGCCAGGGCAACGCCTGGGTGGCCAACCTGTTCTCCAACGCGGTGACCCAGATCTCGCCGGCCGGCGTGGCCACGGCGCACCGCAGCCCGGCGGTCAAGGGCGCGTGGAGCACCGCGATCGACGGCGACGACCACGTCTGGGTCGCCGACTTCTTCCCGGCCACGGTCAGCGAGCTGTGCGGCGTGCGCACGGAGACCTGCCCGTCCGGCGCGAAGGCCGGCGACTCCATCTCACCCCGCAAGCACGGCTACACCAGCACCTCGTTCCAGCACATCACGGCCGTGCAGATCGATGCGTCGGGCAACGTGTGGCTGGCCAACAACTGGTCCACCGGATCGCCGGTGCCCGAGGAGTTCGTCGGCGGGAACGGGCTGGTGAAGCTGGTCGGCGCAGCGGCGCCGGTGAAGACGCCGCTGTTCGGGCTGCCGCAGCAGCCGTAGCTCGCGAGAAAAGGGCGACGTGCCTGCTGTAAAGGGTGTATAGCGCCCGTAACAGCAGGCACGTCAGAGTCCGAAACTCGAACCGACCCCCGGCCCGCTTGGCACGAGGGACGGCGGCGGGCGAAGGCCCGTTCGTCTTCGATGCCCGTCGTTCGCCGGACCCGCCGGCGCGGACGCTCGGGAGGGCGCTAGCGCGCCCCGCCGGCCATGGCCGGCAGGATGACCAGCACGTCGCCGTCCTCGACCGCCGTGTCCAGCCCGTCGAGGACGCGCACGTCCTCGTCGTTGAGGTACACGTTGACGTAGCGGTTGAGGTCACCGTTGTCGCCGAACAGCTGGCCTTGCGTGGCCGGATGCTCCTCGGCCAGCGAGCGCAGGACCTCGCCGACGTTGCTGCCGTCGGCACCGACTTCCTTGGCGCCGCCGGTCGACGCGCGCAGGACAGGGGGAATGCGAACCGTTGCCATAGAGATTCGGAGGCTAGCCCGCCGCGGCGCAGAACGCCTCGTAGTCGGGGAACACGCCCATCTCCTCGTCGGTGATCTCGGAGGGATCGCGTGAGCAGATCGGGCACTCCGGGTCGCGGCGGACCTTGAGCTCGGTGAACGTCGCGCCGAGCGCCTCGTAGAGCAGCAGGCGCCCGACGAGCGGCTCGCCGATGCCGATGATCAGCTTCACGACCTCGGTGGCCTGCAGCAGGCCCATAGTGCCGGGCAGCACGCCGAGCACGCCGTTGGCGCCGCAGGACGGGGCCAGCTCGGCTGGCGGCGGCACCGGGTACAGGCAGCGGTAGCACGGGCCGTCGTAGGGCTTGAAGATCGTCAGCTGGCCGTCGAAGCCGAGGATCGAGGCCGACACGACCGGGATCTGCAGGCGCACGGAGGCGTCGTTGAGCAGGTAGCGCGTCGGGAAGTTGTCCAGGCCGTCGACGATCACGTCGTAGCCCTCGATCACGTCCATGATGTTGGACGAGTCCAGGCGGAAGTCGTACTTGACGACGTTGACGCCGGGGTTGATCGCCTTCATCGACTCCTCGGCGGAGTCCACCTTCTTGGTGCCGACGCGGTCGGTCGTGTGGATCACCTGGCGCTGCAGGTTGGAGAGGTCGACGACGTCGTTGTCGATGATGCCGATCGTGCCCACGCCGGCCGCGGCCAGGTACAGCGCGGTCGGCGAGCCCAGGCCGCCGGCGCCGAGCAGCAGCACCTTGGCGTCCAGGAGCTTCTCCTGGCCGGCCTGGCCGATCTCGGGCAGCAGGAAGTGGCGGGAGTAGCGCTCGCGCTGCTCGGCGGTGAGCTTGCGGGGCTGGTCGACCTCGTAGCCGCGGTCCTTCCACAGCGTGATGCCGCCGGTCATCGACTCGACGTTGCCGTAGCCGAGGTCGGTGAGCGTCTTGGCGGCCAGCGCGGAGCGCGTGCCCGAGGCGCAGTAGACGACGACGCGCTGGTCGTGGTCGGGGATCGCCCCGTCGATGCGGGACTCGAGGTAGCCGCGAGCGACGTGGGTGGCGCCCGGCAGATGGCCGGCGTCCCACTCCTCGCTCTCGCGGACGTCGAGAAGGGCGATCCCATCGTCGAGCAGGCCGTGGACCTCGGACGGGTCGATCTCGGCGATCTGCTCCTTGATGCTGCGGATGTAGTCGGCGCCGCTGGGGCTCATGGGTGAAATCCTATCCGGGTTCCGGTACTTCAAAAAGTATAGCGGGGGGTCGTCGCCGCCTTCGCCATGATGAGGGATCGATGCAACGTCTGCGACTCGTCATGGCCACCGTCCTCGCCTGCCTGGCGGCGGTGGTCGTCGCCCTCCTGCTGGCCGCCGGCGGTGGAGGCGGATCCTCCTCCACCGCGTCGACCGTGGTCAACGGGTTCGCCGGCGGTCTGCGGCCGCCCGGGATCCCGCCCCAGGACTTCCAGCTGGTCGATCAGGACGGCAAGCCGGCCAGCCTGGCCCAGTACCGTGGCCAGGTCGTCGTGCTGACGTTCATGTACTCGACCTGTCAGGACACCTGCCCGGTCACCGCCCAGCAGATCCGCGGGGCGATGGACCAGCTCGGCCACGACCTCCCCGCGCTGGCGGTCAGCGTCGATCCGGCCGACGACACCGAGTTCCACGCGCAGCGGTTCCTGCTCCAGCAGCATCTGACCGACCGCATGCGCTTCCTGCTCGGCTCACGCGCGCAGCTGGCGCCGATCTGGAAGGCCTACGGCATCCAGCCCCAGGGCCAGGGCTTCGAGCACTCCGCCTACGTCCTGCTGATCGACAAGCAGGGCCGCCAGCGGATCGGCTTCCCCGTCGACCAGCTCACGCCCGAGGGGCTCGTGCACGACATCCGCAAGCTCGAGGCCGAGCCGGCGCCGAAGTAGGTCGCGGCTACGGCGCCGCCCAGTCTCGTCCCTGATGCCCGTCGTCTGCCGCTCAGGCGGCCTGCGCGACCAGCGCGTCCTGCGCGGCGTCCGCGCGGTCCTGCGCGGCGCGGTAGGTGGCGAAGGACTCGCCGCCCGGCCACGCGCGCCAGCTGTCGAGTGCGATCGACGCCTCGGCCTCGGCGGCCTGCCAGGCCGCGGTCAGCCCGTCGTCGTCCGTGCAGGCGACCACGATCTCCCGCGTGTCGGGGACCTCTTCGAGCAGATCGTGCAGTTGCTGCGCGGTCATCATGCTGGCCGCTCCATTCCCCCTAGATGGCCAGTCGATTCATCCGGATCGGCCCTCACGGCGTTTGCTGCGCCAACTCTGTACGGCAAGGAACACAACGACGATCACGACGGGAGCCAGATAGAGGATCGAGCCCCACCAGTGGCCGACGTGCGCGAAGGGCGGCGCCATCACTGCGCCGCCGCGGACAGCAGCCACAAGCCGAGGCTCGTGAAGCCGACCATCACGACGAGCATCCAGTACTGCGAGCGGGTCGCGTCGCCGGGGTCCTTGTAGGTGGCCAGCGCCCGGTCGTGGGCCAGGATCAGGCCGCCGACGTGGCCGATGATCAAGGCGGCCACCTGCACGTACCAGATCGCGTTGGCGCTGATCCAGCCGTAGTTGATCGTCGCCGACGCGGTCCCGAACACGTTGGAGCCGTCGCCCAGCGGATCGGAGATCAGGTAGGCCATCGCCTGCGCCTGGTAGGTCAGCGCCGAGAAGTAGTGGGCGACGATGTAGGCCAGCGCGATCGGCACCAGCGTGTGGGCGAACAGCCCCGACAGCTCGCGCACCGAGCGCGTCTCGTCGACCGTGCGCATGCCGGTCACGCCCAGCCGGTAGACGGCGCTGACCAGCAGCACCATCGCGATCAGGCCGATCGTGAACGTGACCTCCAACGCGCTCTCCGCGTTGAAGCCGATGTCGATGAACCACCGCTGGATGTCGGGCGCGACGTCGTTCCACAACGCACCGAGCGAGAACCCGTCGAAGGCGGTGGTGCCGATCATGATGCAGACCAGCGGCACGGTGCCCGGGCGCGGGTCGAGCGACACGATCCCGGCCAGCGGCTTGCGCGTGCGCAGCTCCCCATCGACCCAGTGCAGCGGGGCCAGCCGCCCGATCAGCCCGAAGGCGACGCCGAACGGGTCGGCGTTGCGCAGCCACGGCTCGATGCCGTAGACGCTCATGCCGATCAGCTGCACCGCCGCGTAGGCCAGCGCCATGATGGCCAGCGTCGAGGGGTCGGTGCGGTCCTGGACGGGCAGCACGAGCTCGACCCAGGCGAAGCCCAGGATGCCGATGGCCGCCGGCCAGCGCCCCAGCCAGCGCGGGTAGGCCAGCGGCTCGGGGGTCTCGCCGCCGGCGATCCGGCCGGCCACCCAGGAGACGCCGCGGGCCAGCGCGCGCCACGGGTTGAACAGGGCGAAGACGTTGCCGAAGATCGCCGAGACGAACGGGATGCCGACCCAGAAGACGTAGTAGATGAACGTCGGCGCCAGGTTGGCGTCGGCGGTCTGGGTGCCGGCCAGGCCGGCGTAGACCACGAACCCGAAGACGACGACGCCGATCGCGCCGCCGACGAGCTCCCACACCGCGGGGGCGGGGATGCGCCACACGCGCTTCTCGCGCAGCACCTGCAGCTTCGGCGTGGCCCACATCGTGGCCAGCGCGACGAACGAGACGATCAGGACCGCGGCCGCCGCCCACGCGAAGATCCAGCGCGGGATGGGCAGGTCCTGCTTGCCCACCAGCCCGTGGGCGGAGGCGACGGCGGGCAGCGCGAGCGCGACGGCCGCGAGCGCGCCGCCGGCCAGCAGAGCGCGGCGGATCACGGCTGGACCACGACCTTGGCGATCTGGACGCCGGTCGCCTCCAGCTCGACCTCGAAGATGCCCTCGATCGTGGCGGGCACCTTGTAGGTCACGCTGCCGCCGGAGGCCGGGATCTCCTTGGCGATGTCGTAGCCGTGGAAGTGGACCTCGCCGCCCGGGGCGTTGGCGGTGACCTTGAAGGCGATCGTGTCGCCCTTGGTGAAGTCGAGCTCCTGCACGCCGTCGACCGGCTCGCCGTCCTGCACCGTGATCGTCTGGATCTGCGGCGCGGGCGGCGTCGTCTCGGTCGTGGTGGGCGGCGTCTCGGTCGTCGCCGGCGTCTCGGTCGTGGCGGTGGTCTCCACCGGGGCGGACTGCGTGCTCGCGGGCACCGAGATCGTGGCGGACGGGTCGCTGTCGTCGTCCTTGGGCCGCAGCACGATGTACCCGACGACGAGGACGACGACGGCGAGGCCCAGCAGGCTCCAGCGCTGGATGTTGGACATGCGGTGGTTCGATGCTCCTTCGGTTGACGGGGTCGGGGTCAGCCGAAGGCTGGAGGGGCGCGACCGGCCAGGTTGCGAGCCAGGCCACGGGCGACCGCCAGCGGGGCGGCGATCAGGACGAGCAGCGCGGACGGTCCGACGACCTGCAGGCGCAGGTCGGGCCGCAAGGGTGCGGCGTGGACGAGCAGGCGCCGCGCGCGGCCGAGGAGCACGGCCAGCGCCATGGCCAGCAGGCCGGGGACGGCGAGCAGGACGTGATGCCCGGCCGAGGCATGATCGTCGGTGGCGAAGACGTCGCCGACCTCGTGGATGCCGAGGATGGCGAGGGCCAGCAGAGCGGCGGCCCGCAGGGTCATGCCCCGATGATACGAACGGGGCGGGCACACCGTGCCCGCCCCGTCGCGGTCCTTCAGATCAGCGCGAGGCGCTGATCAGCACTTGGCAGAGCCCTTCGACGTACCGACGCCGCCGGCCTCCTGGGTCAGCTCGAGCGTGACCGCACGCGAGCCGCCCTTGCAACCGCCGACCGCCTCGAGCAGGCCGACCTTCTTGCCCTTCGAGGTGAAGGTCTTCTTGTCGATCGTCGTCTCGATCGCCGAGATGCCCTGGTTCAGGCCGCCGATCGGGTGCTGCAGGTTCGACGGGATCGAGAACGAGAGCGAGACGCCAGAGCGGTTGGACGTGAACTTGCCGTCCAGCGCCTGGTTGACGCCGATGACGCAGTTGCCACCGGCAACCGTGATCGTCGGGGCGCCCTTGAGGAACACCGCGACCGCGCCGTTGCCGGCGTTGTACAGCGTGACCGCCAGGTTGCAGGCGATCGACGTGTCGTTGGGGTCGGTGGCCGTGCCGACCAGGTTCTTCACGTAGCCGCTACCGATCTTGGCCGCCTTGTTGCAGCCCGTGTCGGACTGGGCGGAGTTGATCGAAGCAACCGTGCAGGTCTTCAGACCGGCCGTGTTGGCCTTCATGCCGGCGAACGTGACCTTGAAGGCCGAGGCGGTCGTCGGACGAGCGGTGCCCGTCGCGTTGACCGTCAGCGTCAGCGACGCCGGGACGGGCTTCTTCGTGGAACCAGCGGTCGCGGGCGACGTCGACGCGGCGATGTCGTAGCTGGTCGCCTGCGCGAACGCGGCAGTCGACGTGGTGAGCAGCGCCGCAGCAGTGACGCCGAGGACAGCGAGCTTTCGCAAGGGTGGGACTCCTCCGGGTGGGGTGGTGCTTTCACACAGACAACACGCGGGACGGCCGGAAAGACCGCCCCGCGCGTGAGGGTCGTCACACTAGCGATTGAACGCTGACGATCAGCCGATCAGCAGGCGAGATCCGCTGTCGCAGTCTCGGACTGGCCGGCCTCCGACAGGAAGTCGACGGCGATCGGGCGCTTGTTGCCCTTGCAGGCCACCGACTCGTAGTAGCCGCGGGTCTTGCCGCCCTTCTTGACGGTCAGCTTCTTGATCGTCGACTGCACCTGCACGACGGCGTTGTCCAGGCCGCCGATCGGGTGCAGCAGGTTGGCGGGCACATCGAACTGCAGCGCGGTGCCGCCACCGTCGAACGACACGTACCGGGCGTCGATCGCCTGGCTGATGCCGATCACGCACGGCTTGCCCTGAACCATCGTCGAGGGGCCACCCTGCAGGAAGATCGACGCGCGGCCCTGGCCGCTGTTGACGATCGTCAGGTTCAGGTTGCACTCGATCGACTTGTCCGTCGGATCGGCGGTCGAGCCGGCGGCGTTGATGATGTAGCCGGAGCCGACGACCGAGCCCTTCGGGCAGCCGCTGATGCTCTGCGCCGCGTTGATCTGCGCGGCGGTGCACTTCGGGAACAGCCCGCCGTTGGACTGCACGCCGTAGAACCCGATCGTGTAGCGCTTGACCGGGCTGGGCCGCTGACCGGTGGCCTCGCCGACGGTGTAGTCGAAGTCCAGCGAGATCGGCAACGGCTTCTTCTTGCTGCCCGGCGAAGACGGTGAGGTCTTCCCGGTGACCGTGTAGGTGTTGACCTGGGCGCCGTAGGCGACCGCGGCAACGACGAGCGCCGCGATGGCGGTGACCGCCAGCACAGTGATCTTTCGCATCCTCTCTCCTCCAAGAGACGGGGTTGGAAAGGCGCCAGTGTTCACGACTCCCCGTCCAGAAGCAACCCCGAGGTGGCGAACTCGCGCCGCTACCTTCCGTCGCCTGCCGTGCGCCCGCCCGTCGCCGACATCGCCGCCCCGCCGTTCCCGGTCAAGCTCAAGTGGATCAACGTGGCCACGCTGCGCATGGACAAGCAGCGTGGGCGCCCCGTCCTGATCGAGTTCTGGGACTTCTGCCGGGTCAACTCCCTGCGCACGCTCCCCTACCTGAAGGCGTGGCACGAGCGCTACGCCGAAGCCGGCCTGCGGGTCGTCTCCGTGCACTGCCCGGGCTTCGCCGCGTCGCGGGACCCCGATGCCGTGCGCGAGGCCGTGCAGCGGCTGGGCATCGAGCATCCGGTGCTGATCGACACCGAGTTCGAGCTGTGGTCGCTGTACGGCAACGAGGGCTGGCCCGCGCGGTACCTGTTCGACCAGCACGGCATGCTCTTCGACGTCCACTTCGGCGAGGGCGGCTACGCCGAGACCGAGCTGGCCATCGGCGAGCTGCTCGGCCTCGACGTCGCGCCGCTGCCCCCGCTGCACCCGGAGGACGCGCCCGAGGCGCTCGTCGTCGTGCCCACGGCCGACCAGCCGGGCCCGTGGTCGGGCCCCTACGAGGCGGGCGGCGTGTGGGCCGTGCTGGACGGCACCGGCGCGGTCGAGGTCAACGGCCACGAGGTCGAGGTCGACCACGCGGGCGCGTATCGCTTGATCGAGCACGAGCGCCACAGCGAGGGCGTGCTGGACCTGCAGGTCGGTCCCGGCGTGCGCTGCCACGCGGTCTGCTTCACCCCGGGGCTGGCGCCCGAGGGCGCCGTCGCGACGCCCGACGAGCCCGACGTCTAGAGCAAGCGCTCCAGCCGCGGCGCGGCGCCGTCGTCGCTGACGCGGATCGCGCCGCCGGCCCGGTACGGGCTGTCGGCCGCCGCCTCACGCGTCGCGCCGCCGACCACCCAGGAGCCCACGTTGATCAGCCGCCCCCACTCGCTGCGGTCGTCGCCCGGCAGCGGGCCCGTGCGGTGCGAGTGGCCGAAGAGGATGTGCGCGGCGTCGATCTCCAGGTGCCCGGCGACGGCGTGCATCGCCTCCAGCGACGCGCGGCGCAACGCCGTCCCGCTGATGTCGGCCCGCACCGGCCCCAACCGCGCGCGGTTGACGGCGGCGACGGCCAGCGGGAAGCCGCCGGCCAGCAGCAGGCTGCGCAGCCCGCCCCGCCGCCCGGCGGTCAGCACCCGGTAGGCCTGCGAGGCCGCACCCGACGCGCCGGTGCCGAGCTCGTCCGGCGCCCACGCCCCGACCGCGTCCAGCCAGCCGTAGATGGGCGTGAGGCGGCGCTCGTAGTCGCTCGGCGTGGCCCGCGCCGGCACCGGCCCGAGCTGGCGCAGGTTCACCCCCGCGGCCAGGCGCTCGAAGGTGGGCAGCGTGGTGTGCAGGTCCAGGTAGTGGCCGTGCAGCGCGTAGACGTCGTCGCGCAGCCACAGGCCCGGATAGGCCACGCTGGTCGGGACGCCGAGCGCCTCGGCCACCTGGCCCGCGGTCCACGACGCGTCGGCGGGCGCGATGCGCTGCTCGAGGCCCAGCTGCGGCGGGCCGTCGCGCCCGAGGCGCTCGAGCCAACCGTCGATCAGCCCGTGGTCGTGGTTGCCGGCCACGACGACGACCTCGTCGACCGCGGCCCCCAGGCGCTGCAGGACGGGGCGCGCGGCGGCCAGCACCTCGCGGGCCGGGCCGTGGCGCAGCTCGAGCAGATCGCCGAGCAGCACGAGCCGCTGCACGCCGTCCAGGGCGGCGACCAGCGCGTCGAGCGCGGCGGGATCGTGGCGCAGGACGTCGGAGTGGTCGCGACCGCCGAGGTGGAGGTCGCTGATGACGAGGCTGGTGGACATGGAGCGGGGCGGCTCGGGCCGCCCCGCCGCATTGTCACAGGGTGCTGATCTGCGCGGGCGCCTCGGCCACCGGCGCGAGCGGCTCGAGCATCGCCGCGGCGGCCGCGGCGCGCACCTCGGCCAGGGCGGCGTCGGCGCTGGCCAGCAGCTCGTCGGGGGTGCGGCCGTCGGCCGGGTACATCGCGATGCCGATCGCCGCGTTCATGTGACCGACCTCGTCGCGGGTGTACTCGGCCAGCGACTGCTCGATGCGGCGGGCCAGCGCGGCGGCGCCGGCGGCGTCGCAGTCGGCCACCACGGAGACCTGATCGCCGGCCGAGCGGGCCACCAGATCGGTGCCGCGCAGCTGGCCGGCGAGCTCCTGGCCGAAGGCGGTGATCGCCGGGCTGCCCATCGCGTGCACGTCCATCGTCAGCACGGCGAAGCGCTGCGGGTCGGCCGCGACGTTCGCCGACAGCCGCTCGTGCAGGCGATGCGCGTCAGCGGCGATCGCGTGCTCCTCGCCCGCCGTCTCGCGCCGCTCGTACAGCAGGCGGCCGGCCAGGGCGATGGCCATCACGGCGCCGGCGGTGATCAGCGCGGCGGGGCCGGCGCTGGTCGCGCGGTCCGGGCCGATGACCGCGGCCAGCAGCTGGCCGACGGCCAGGGCGCCGGCCTGCCAGGCCACCTCGGCGCGGGTGCGGCCGACCTGGCCGGCCACCAGCGCGAGGGCGATCGCGAACGGCCACGCGGCGATGACGCCGCGGTCGAAGGCGATGCCGGCCGCGCAGGCCTGCAGGGAGGCGGCGAGCAGGAGGACCTGCAGCGAACGCTCGCTGAGGGCGCTCCAGCGCTTCGTGGCCCAGGTCAGGCCGGTGGCGACGCCGATCGCGGCCAGCAGGTAGGCGTTGCGGTCCGCGTAGGTGCCGAGCAGGGCGCCGAGCAGCGCCGTGATCGTCCAGCCGCCGACGATGGCGGCGCAGACCAGGCGGCCAAGGCGATTACGTCGAAGGTCGGACGGCGACTCTGGCGCCGCCATCCCGGGGCTGACGATCTTCATAGTGGTCCCGTGGTCGGACGATCGGCCAGGGACTTGAGAAATCGTTTTGAAATGAGCCGTTCGTGGGAACGGCGGCCCGTCCGTCAGGCTGACTGCGCGGCCATCGCCTGGCGGATGGCCTTGGGCAGCATGAAGCGGACGTCCTCGCGGATGACCTCGAACTCGGAGACGTCGTCGACGCCGCGATCGCGGAAGTAGCCGACCAACCGCTCGACCAGCTCCTCGGGCGCGCTGGCGCCGGACGAGATGCCGACGACCTGCTTGCCCTCCAGCCATTCCTCGCGCACCTGCGACTCGTTGTCGATCAGGTGCGACTCGGCGCCGTAGTCGCGAGCCACCTCGACGAGGCGGACGCTGTTGGACGAGTTCTGCGAGCCGATCACCAGCACGAGGTCGCACTCGCCGGCCATCTGCTTGACGGCCGCCTGGCGGTTCGTCGTGGCGTAGCAGATGTCGTCGGTGCGCGGGCCCGTGATGTGGGGGAACTTCTCGCGCAGGCGGGCGATGATCGTCTTGGTCTCGTCGACCGACAGCGTCGTCTGGGAGATGTAGGCGATCCGCGTCGGATCGGAGACCTCGAGGTTGTCGACGTCGGCCTCGGTCTCGACCAGGACGATGTGCTCGGGCGCCTCGCCCATCGTGCCCTCGACCTCCTCGTGGCCGCCGTGGCCGATGAGGACGATCGTGTAGCCCTCGGAGGCGAACTTGACCGCCTCGCGGTGGACCTTGGTGACCAGCGGGCAGGTCGCGTCGATCGTCTGCAGCGAGCGGGCCGCCGCGTTGGCGTGGACGGCCGGCGAGACGCCGTGGGCGGAGAAGACGACGGTCGCGCCCTGGGGCACCTCGACCTCGTCCTCGACGAAGATCGCGCCCTTCTGGCGCAGGCCCTCGACGACGTGCTTGTTGTGGACGATCTCCTTGCGCACGTAGACCGGCGCGCCGTGCAGCTCGAGCGCGCGTTCGACCGTCTGCACGGCGCGATCGACGCCGGCGCAGTAGCCACGCGGAGAGGCGAGCAGGAGGCGCTGGACCATGCCCACAGCCTAGTGGTGTGGGTGCGGCGGCTCTGTTAGGTGCGTCGCAGTTCGCGCACGAGCTGCAAGACCGTCTCGCCCGAGGCGTCGAGGCTGCGGGTGGAGAGCTGGTCCATCGTGTCGCAGGGCTTCTGCCAGCACGGGTAGTCGAAGTCGATCAGGTCGATCGCCCGCATGCCCGCGCGCACGAAGGGCGTGTGGTCGTCCTGGATCTCCGAGCGCACGTCGTCGGGGAAGTAGCTGGCCGTCCCGACCTTGCGCGAGGCCGCGCGCAGCTTGTTCCACAGCACCGGGTCCGAGCCCGCCTCGCGCGGGATGCTCAGCCCCTTCTGGGCGATGAAGTCCAGGACGATCACCGCCTCGGCGTCGATCGTCTGGGCGGCCGCCTTGGATCCGCGCAGCGCCTGGTCGTAGAACTCGCCCTGCACGGGATAGGTGTCGGCCTCCTCGCCGTCGGTGAGCAGGAAGCGGATCGGGCGGTCGGTCGGCTTCTGGTCGCGCTTGAGCGCCCGCGCCAGCTCGATCACCGCGCCCACGCCGGCCGCGCTGTTGTTCGCGCCGACGTAGCCGGGCACCGGCGTGGTGTCGTAGTGGGCCACCAGCAGGATCGGCTTGCCCCGGCCCGGCAGCTCGCCCTCGATGTTGCGCAGGCCGTCCCCGATGTCGACGAAGTGCCCGTCGGGGAGTGCCTTGACCAGGAACTCCGCGGCCGCGCGCTGGGCCTCCGAGCGCGGCGGGCGCGGGCCGAGCGCGACCTGCTTGCGCGCCCAGTCCATCGCGGCCGGCGCGTCGAAGCGATCGACCTTCGGACGCGCGCTGGCCACCGTCGCCACGGCGGCGGCCGGCGCGGCCTTCGTCGGCACCGTGGTGGTGTCGTCGTCCCCGCCCCCGAACAGCGCGAAGCCCGTCGAGGCCTGCCAGATCAGCAGCGCGCCCAGCACGACCTGGATGCCCAGCGCCCAGAACAGCAGCTTCGGAGTCAGATTGGGTGTCTCATCCGCCACGGTGCGACCCAGCGTAGGTAGTCTCGCGGGGAGGAGATGCAGCAACACGGAGATCGTCTGAGCGCGGTTGACGTGTCCTTCCTGGCACAGGAGGGGCCGTCGTCCCACATGCACATCGGAGGCGTGACCGTCTTCGAGGGACCGCCGCCGCCGTTCGAGGACCTGCTCGACCTGCTGCGCTCGCGGCTGCATCTGGTCCCGCGCTACCGCCAGAAGCTGGCCACGCCGCCGCTGGCCACCGGCCGCCCGCTGTGGGTCGACGACCCGAGCTTCGACCTCGAGTACCACCTGCGCCAGAGCGCCCTGCCCTCCCCCGGCTCCGAGGAGCAGCTGCTCAACCTCGTCGGGCGGATCTTCTCCCAGCAGCTGGATCGCTCCAAGCCGCTGTGGGAGATGTACGCGATCGAGGGCCTGGAGGACGGGCGCTGGGCGATGATCACCAAGACGCACCACTGCCTGATCGACGGCATCGCGGGCGTCGACCTGGCCACGGTGCTGTTCGACCTGGAGCCGGTGCCGCGCGTCGTCGACGGCGGCGGCGTCCCCTGGGAGCCCCAGCGCGAGCCGTCGGGCGTGGAGATGCTGGCCAAGGGCGTGCGCGGCCTGGTCCGCACCAGCCTGAGCCTGTCGGAGGGCGCCGTGCGCGCGGCGACCCATCCCGAGCGCACGATCGCCTCCGGGCTGGAGGCGCTGGAGGGCGTCGGCGAGATCGCCTGGCTGGGCCTCAACCCCGCGCCCGCGACGCCGCTGAACGTCGAGATCGGCCCGCACCGCCGCTTCGTCGGCGTGCGCAACCGGCTGAGCGACTTCCGCACCGTCAAGTCGGCCTTCGGCACGACGATCAACGACGTGGTGCTGACCGTGGTCGCCGGCGCGTTGCGCGAGTGGCTGTGGTCGCGCGGCGTGCGCAGCGAGGGCCTGGAGCTGCGCGCCCTGGTGCCGGTGTCGATCCGGGCCAAGGACGAGCGCGGGCAGATGGGCAACCGCATCGCCGTCGTGCGCGGGCCGCTGCCGGTCTACATCGGGGATCCGCTGGCCCGCCTGGCCGCGGTCAAGGAGGCGATGGACGGGCTGAAGGAGTCCAAGCAGGCGCTGGGCGCGGAGGCGATCGCCAACGTGCAGGAGTTCGCGCCGCCCACGATCCTGGCCCAGGCCTCGCGCATCCAGTTCTCCACGCGGCTGTTCAACCTGATCGTCACCAACGTGCCCGGGCCGCAGCTGCCGCTGTACGTGTGCGGCCGCGAGCTGCAGGACGTCTATCCCGTGGCCTTCCTGCCCGAGCGCCACGCGCTGGCCGTGGCGATCATGTCCTACAACGGCTCGATCAACTTCGGGCTGCTGGGCGACCTCGACGCGCTGCCCGACATCGACCAGCTGGCCGCGGGCATCGCGGCCGAGCTGGCCGAGCTCGTGCGCCTGGCCGGCGAGAAGCAGGCCAGCGACGCACCCGCCGGCGCGCCGGCGCCCGCCTAGGCGGCGGCCACGTCGGTCGTCGCGTCGGCCCGTCCGGGCACGGTCTCGGCGTTGCCCGCGCGGTCGATCGCGCTGCTGCTGAACGCGTAGTGGTGCCCGGGCTGCACGTCGACGCGCAGCTCGCCGCTGCCGGCCAGCTCGCCCACCTGCTGGGCCTGACCCCCGTCCTTGGCCGCGTACACGCGCACGCTGCGCAGCCCGGCCACGCGCACGTAAGGCGGCCCGAGCGGATCCTCGGCCTGCACCGCGACGACGACCGAGTCGCCGCTGGCCTGGGCGGGCGCGGTCACCGTCGAGGTCGGGGGGCGCCGATCCAGGCGGGCGGCGCGCTTGACCGCGGCCAGCGCATCGACGATGCCCCAGCCCAGCTGCTGGTTCCAGCCGCTGCGCGGCGCGCGCTGGGCGGTCTGCTTGATCACCTTGATGACGTCGCCCGGACCGAGGTCGGGGTTCAGGTCGCGCACCAGCGCGGCCGCGCCCGCGACGATCGGCGTGGCCATCGAGGTGCCCTCCAGGAAGGCGTAGCGATCGTCGCCGAGCAGGCCGCTGCGGCACAGGCATGGCTTGCCGACCGGCGCGCCGATCTCGATCCGCGGGCGCGCGGCGCTGGTCGGGAACGCGCCGATGACGCCGTCGGGGCCGTCGCGGTCGAACGAGCCGTAGGCGGCCACGGAGATCTGCGACCCGTCGCCCGCGAAGCCGGCCTTGCCGCCGCGGAAGTCGGCGGCGGTGACGCTCAGGCCCTTGCCCACGTCGAGGAAGCGGCCGGTTCCCGTGGGCTGCAGCAGGTTCGCCGGGTCGCCCTGCTCGGTGGTCGGGTGGTCGGCCGCCGCGGCGACCATCACGACGCCGCGGGCGTAGGCGTAGTCGATCGCGTCGCGGATGGCCCGGGGCGGGTCGGCGCGGTCGTCGGTGCCGATCGACATGGTGATGACGCTGGCGCCGGCCTTCGTGGCCGCGACGATGCTGTCGACCAGGCTGCTGTCGGACAGGTCGGAGCGCACGACGATCAGCCCGCAGCCGTAGCCGGCGCCCGCGATGCCGGTCCCGTTGCCCGGCTGACCGCAGACGAGCGAGGCGACGTGCGTGCCGTGGCCGCTCTCGTCGACCCTGGGCGACCCGTGGCGGCGGTCGCCGTCGCGGTCGATCGCCCGGCGGATCTTCGGGGCCAGGTCGGGATGCGTCGCGTCGACGCCCTGGTCGATCACCGCGACCGCGACGCTGTCGCCGTCGGCGATCGCCCAGGCGGCCGGGAAGTTCTCGCGCACCGCCCACCACTGGAGCGTCTCGCCGTCGGCCTGCGGCACCGGATCGACGAGGTGGAGTCCCGGATCGTCGGGGATCAGCCGCTCGTGCGCGCGATGCTCGATGTCGACGGCGCGCACGCGCGGGTCGGTGCGCAGGCGCCGGGCGGCGGCGCGCAGCGACTCGCCGGCGCGCGGGCGCACGACCCGCAGGCCCACCTCGGGGACGTCGCGGCCGGTGGCCTGGACGCCGGCCACCGGGGCGGCGCGGGCGTCCGGGCGCAGCGACACCAACAGCCGGCCGGTGGGCTGCGCTTCAGCGGCCGCAGGCCACAGCAGCCCGACCGCGCAGGAGACGAGCAGGAGCCGCCGCATCGGCCGCTCAGGATAGTGACGAACGTCGCGACCGAGCGCGTGTATCGTTCGCGCATGGCTGTCGAGGACACCGGCCTGATCGGCCCCGACGAGACCGCGTACCGGCTCGAGCTCACCCCCGCCCAGCTGAAGGTCACGTGGACCGCGCTGAAGACGTACTTCGATGGCCTCGGCCACGACGAGCACGACGTGCGTGACGTGGCCGGCGAGGTGCTGGCCAAGCTGCCGGGCGAGCATGACATCCGCGCGATCGACCTCGATCGCGAGCGGGCCCGCCGTGCTTAGTCGCTGCTAACGCACCACTTTCCGGCATTGACCGTGGTCCCGGCCGAGGGATACGGTCGGAGCATGCCTGCCATTCTCGCCGAATTCACGTTCGGCCAAGCATTGCTCGTGGTCATCGAGATCTTCCTGTTCGTGATCTGGATCTGGATCCTGATCACGATCATGCTGGACCTCTTCCGTGATCACGAGATCTCCGGGTGGGCGAAAGCCGCCTGGGTCCTGTTCCTGATCTTCATCCCGGTCCTGACCGGGCTGGTCTACCTGATCGTCCGCGGCAAGGGCATGCGCGAGCGCGCGATCGCCCAGCAGCGGGAGATCCAGCAGGCGACGGACTCCTACATCCGCCACGTCGCGGCGTCGCCCGCCGACGAGCTCACCAAGCTCGCCGACCTGCACAGCAAGGGCGTGCTGAGCGACGAGGAGTTCGCGTCGCTGAAGGCGAAGGTCGTCGCGTAGGGGCTAGTGCCCTGAGTCACTAATTCGCCCGCATCTGGCGGCGCCGGAATCGTGTCTGCCGGCACTCGCCATCACCACCCGTACCACCAGTACGACAGGTGATGGCGATCACCGGCAGACCCGCCCCGCCATCCACCAGCTGCACACGAATTACCGACTCAGGACACTAGAAGCCCAGCGCGAACTTCGCGTCCTCGGACATCCGGTCCGGGGACCACGGCGGTGTGAAGGTCATCGTCGACTCGACCGCGGTGACATCGGGCAGCTCGCTGACGAACTCATCGATCTGCTCGGTCACCTGCGGTCCGATCGGGCAACCGGGGGTGGTCAGCGTGAACGTCACATGGACGGCGCCGCCTTCGACCTCGATCCCGTAGATCAGCCCGAGCTCGACGAAATCCAACCCGAGCTCGGGATCGATCACGTTGGAGAGGGCCTCTTCGACATCCTCGACGGAGGGCATACGGGAAGTGTAGAGGTACCCACACCTCGCCCGGATCGCACATCCCTAGGCTTAGGTCTACCGATGCTCCCGCTCCTCCTGCTCCTGTTCGTCCTGGTCCCGATCGCGGAGCTGTACGTGATCATCCAGGTGGGTCAGGCGATCGGCGTGTGGCCCACGATCGCGATCCTCGTGGCCGACTCGATCATCGGCTCGGTGCTGCTGCGCGTGCAGGGCCGCGCGGCCTGGCGGCGCTTCAACGCCGCGGTCTCCGAGGGGCGCATCCCCACGCGCGAGGTGCTCGACGGCGTGCTGGTCATCGCCGGCGGCTTCGCGCTGCTGACCCCGGGCTTCCTCACCGACATCATCGGCATCCTCTTCCTGCTGCCCCCCACGCGCGCCCTGATCCGGCGCTTCGCGCTGGCCAACGTCGCCACGCGCATGGCGGCGGGCGGCGCGAGCTGGGGCGCGGGCCGCGTGGCCGGCCGCTGGAGCGGTCCCCGCGAGCCCTACGACGTCGACGGGACCGCGAGCGAGCGGCCGCGGGAGCAGCTGCCGTGACCGTCGATCCCGCGCTCGAAGCGCCCCAGGTCCCCGACGGCGCCGGGTTCTCCGACGCGGTCACGTTCTCCTTCGGCGACGAGCACGTCGGCGTGTTCGGGATGGCCCGCGCGGGGCTGGCCGACGGGGCGGGCAGCGGCCTGGCGCTGCTGTTCGCCGAGCGCGTCCCGGTCGCGGCCCGCGCCGAGGGCGGCGTCGCGCTGGCCGGCTCCGGCTGGGAGGCGATCGACGCCGCGGGCGTGACGACCACGGTCGACGCGCCGCTGGAGCGCTGGACGGTGACGTTCGCGTCCCCCGAGGGCGGCTTCACGCTGGCCTTCGCGGCGATCGGCGCGCCGGCCATCGTGCAGGGCGGCGGGATGCGCGGCTACGAGCAGCTGTGCCGGGTGACCGGGACCGCCACGGTCGACGGTCGCCCGATCGCCATCGACTGCCTGGGCCAGCGTGGCCATCAGTGGGGCACGCCCGACTGGGATCACCTGGCGATGGCCCGCACGGTGGGCGCCTGGCTGTCGCCGCAGCTGGCGGTCGTGATCGGCGCGTTCCGCCCGGCCAAGGCCAAGGACCACGGCAAGGACGAGATCGACGCCGTGGTCCTGGAAGGCGCTCCGGTCGCGCCGGTGGCGATCGCCGACCCGCTCGTCTCCACCGCCTTCGACGACGACGGCCACCAGCGCCGCGTCGGCTGGGAGCTGTGGCCCGACGACGAGGACGGCTACGCCCGCCGCGGCGCCGGCGAGATCCTGTGCGGCACGTCCCTGGACCTCGGGCGCCTGACGCTCGACTGCGCGTTCTTCCGCTTCCGCATGGAAGGCCGCGAGGGCGTCGGTCGCTACGACGTCCTCCGCCGCGCGTAGCTCCGCTTCCCCTGCGTCGACCTGTCGCCGTTCCCTGCCCCGCCGGGTCGCTTCCGCGCGGCGTCTTGACAGAAGACTGTTTGCGATATATCGTTATGCATCGTCGATAGTCAAAGACCGATAGGAGAACGACATGCATGCTCATGCAATGCACCGACAGATGGATCCCCGCGCGCTGGAGTGGCTGGCCATGACCGGTCGTGGACGGCACGGCGGAGGCCATCGCCACGGCCCGGGCCGTGGGCCGCGGGGCGGAATGCCGCCCTTCGGGATGCCCGGGATGGGCGGACCCGGCGGTGGCTTCGGCCGCGGCCGGCGGATGGGCCGCGGCGATGTCCGCGCCGCCATCCTGGTGCTCCTCGCCGAGGAGCCCCGCAACGGCTACGGCCTGATGCAGGAGATCGAGCAGCGCAGCCAGGGCGCGTGGCGCCCCAGCCCCGGCTCGGTCTACCCCGCGCTGTCGCAGCTGGAGGACGAGGGCCTCGTCCGCTCCACCGAGCGCGAGGGGCGCAAGCTCTTCGAGCTCACCGACACGGGCAACGCCCACGTCGAGGAGCACCGCGAGGAGCTCGGCTCCCCGTGGGAGCAGGCCAGCGGAGGGGTCCGCGAGGGCGCCTTCGAGCTGCGCGACCTGATCTGGCAGCTCGGCGCTGCCTCGATGCAGGTCGTGCAGGCCGGCTCGCAGGAGCAGGTCGCCAAGGCCCGCGAGGTGCTGACCGAGGCGCGCCGGTCCCTGTACCGGATCCTCGCCGATGACGCGCCCGAGACGCCGGAGTCGGAGACCGACTCCCAGGCCTGACGGGCCAGCCGGATCCGCGCCGCGCGGCAGGAAGTTCCTGTCGCGCGGCGTACTTTTGGCACGTCACCCCTCACATGGAAGGCCGGGTCGTGTCCACATCGCCTGTTCCCACCCTGCAGGACGTCAGCAAGCTGTGGTGGTTGCTGGCGCTGTTCGGCGTCGCCGTCCTCGCGGTCGGCGTCTTCTTCGTCGTCTCCCCGCACGAGACCCTGAGCACCTTCACGGTGATCGCCGGGATCTTCCTGCTCGTCGACGGCATCTTCTCGCTGCTGGGCTCGATCTTCGGCCGGGGTGAAGGCCGCGGCCTGCTGGCCATCATCGCGATGGTCAGCCTGCTGGCCGGCCTGCTGCTGATCAAGCGCCCGTTCGACACGCTCGTCGTGTTCGCGCTGATCGTCGGCCTGTGGTTCGTGATCGCCGGAATCGCCCGCCTGGTCGCCGCGATCGCCGAGCGCGAGGGCCGCAGCGGCAACCTCGTCATCGCCGCGCTCGACATCGTCGCCGGCGTCGTGATCCTGGCCTGGCCGGACCTCGGCCTGTCGACCTTCGCGGTGATCCTGGGGATCGTCCTGATCATCCGCGGCCTGCTGTTCATCGCCGCCGGCTGGGCCCTACGGAGCGTCGAGCACGAGCTGGAGCGCGCTCCAGCCGTTTAGTTGTCGCAGCCCATCCGGTCCCAGATGTAGAGCTCCAGGCACTCCGACGCGAGCTCCATCGCGCGCTCGCGCGACAGGCTGGGGAGCACGGTCTCCAGGGCCTGCTCCTCGGCCACGCCGGCGTCGAACGCCTCCTCGCCGCGGAAGCCCGCCGCGATCTTCAGCGCCTCGCGCCGGTTGTCGCCCAGCGCGGCGAAGGCGCCCACGAGGAACTCGCGGTTGGCGATCGGCGTGCCCACCTCCAGCGAGGCGTGCCACGCGGCCAGCATCGACAGGTCGTGCTCGTCGAGGTCGGCCACGGCCTGCACGTAGTGGCGCTCGAGCTCGCCCTCGGGGATCTCGTCGACCCACGCGCGAACCACTTCGCCGACCAGCTGTCGACGCGCCTCGCGACCGATGGACTCGGCTACGACTCGGATGGCATCTTGCGGTTCGATGAAACAGAGGGGCATCGCAGCTCCCGGACAGGGCGGATGACGTATCGAGTCGGGACTGTAGGTGGCGGTTCAGACGGCAAAGCTGTGCGTCAGCCGCCGCCGAACTCGGACCCCGAACCACCTTCGACGACCGGCGAGCCCGCCGACGCGGCGGGCGGCGCCGGCGAAGTCCCTGCTGTGGGCGTGTTCGTGGTCCGGAACTCGGAGCGAGCAGTCGTCGCGGCCGGCTCCACGGGGCGGGCCGGCGGCGGCGGCGACGACGCGGCCGCCCGGGCCCGAAATTCGCGCGTGTTGCGGGGTGTGGTGGCCGGCCCGGCCGACCGGAACTCGCGCGTGCGCGTGCGTGTGAACTCGTGTCGGGGCCGGGCCGGGCGTGCCGGCTGGGTCACGGTGGCCCGCGGCGCGACCGTCGCGGCGGGCGCTGGGATCGGTGCGGCGACCGGACCGGTCGGCGTCACCAGCGCCACCCGGGTGGCCGGTGGCCGCACCGGTGCCGTCGTGCGCGCCACCGCCGTGCGCTTGGGCGCCGTCCCGGCGCCGTGCACCGCGATCGCGCCGCCACCGCCGGCCACGACGGCGGCCGAGGCGACCGCCGCGAGCTTGGCGCCCGACACGGCCTCGGCCCCGCCCTGCAGCTTCACCGCCCACAGGCCGGCGCGTTCCTGGACCGCCACCCACGCGCCCTCGATCGCGCGCAGCGCACCCTCCAGCCGCCCGCCGCCGCTGGCTGCGCCGGCGGCGCCCACGACCGGCGCGGCGGGCAGCACGCCCGCCAGCCCGGGCCCGGCGACCCGCAGCTCGCGGACCGTCGCCCGGCAGCCGGCACAGCGGCGCAGGTGCGGGCGCGCGGCGGCCACCTGCTCCGCCGTGGCCTCGCCGTCGACCAGCGCCGCGACGACCGGCGCCCAGCGCTCGCACTCCTCCCCCGCCTCGATGCCCGCGTAGCGGTTCAGGAACGCCCGGCGCCCCTCGGTCACGCAGCGGTTGACCTTGGTGTAGGACCAGCCCTGGCGATCGGCGATCTCCGCGTAGGACAGGCCCGACGCCTTCAGCCACAGCGCGGTCAGCTCCTGCGGCTTGAGCCGCTGCAGCGCCTCCGCCGAGCGCGACAGCCGGTCCCAGCGCAGCACGCGGTCCTCGGCTGCCTCCGCGCCCGCGCCGACCGCGGCGTCCAGCGCCTCCTCCTCCGTGCCGACGAGCTCCAGGCGCGCCTTGCGCACGGCCATCGCCTCGTGCTTGACCACGACGTGCAGCCAGCGGTCGACGGTGGCGGGATCGAGCGTCGCCGCCCGCTTGAGGAAGATCTCCAGCGCTCGCTGGTAGGCATCGTGCGCGTCGTCGGCACACAGCGAATGGCGCCGTGCGGTCCGCAGCAGCGCCGGCGCGTGCTCGCGGATCGTCCGCACGACGAGGTCGTGACCGTCGTCCATGCCCTGCACGAGGCCACGGTGGCGCGGATTCGCCCCCGCGCCGACGCTGATTGGACAGACGTCGGAGACCAAAAAGGCGCAAATTGCGCGCGTTGGGCGTTCCTGTGGCACGATCGCGGGGATGGTGAACACCGTGTCCGTGGTCATCCGCGTCTCGCTCAACGGGGAGTGGCGCACCGCAAACTTCAGCCGCCGCAACTGCGAGCTGGCGCCCTGGGGCGGCCCGGCGGGCCTCAAGCGCGCGCGGCGGATGCTGCGCCGGGGCGAGCTGATCTCGGTCGACATCGGCGTCGACCGGGGCGACGGCTTCCCCAACACGCTCCCGGATGGCCCGTACTGGTTCGCGGCCGAGCGCGCCGACTTCGAGGAGCGCGTCCGCACCCTGCTGGCCCAGCAGTGGAGCGACAGCCGCTTCGGCCGCGAGGGCAGCGTCGGCTTCGTCTCGCCCACGGTCCCACCGGCCGTGGCCATCGACCCCGTGCTGCTGGACCGGCTCGAGCATCCACGCCGCCCGCGCTGGTGGCGCTAGCCGCGTCGTGCGCCGCCCCCTCGCCCTGCTCTGCGCCCTGGCCGGCCTCGCGCTGCCGGCGACCGCGCAGGCCGCCGACACGCCGCTGACCGGCCTGACCGCGGACAGCGGCGGGCTGCTCTCGACGGGCACGACGGTGGCCAGCGCCAACGGCGCGACCGTGTCCCGGCTGGACGGCGGCGCGTTCGTCGCCGCCCCGTCGGCGGCCGGGCGGGTGCTCGATCTGGGCACCGACCGCGGCGGCGCCGCGGTCCTCGTGCGCGCGGGCTGCGGCGGCGGGGTCGCCCTGTGCACGACGCCCCTGACGGCCGCCACGCCGGTAGGCCGGATCGCCGCGATCGATCCGCGCCACTGCCTGACCACCGGCGCCGCGATCGACCGGGGCCGGATCGCGCTCGCCGTCGTCGCGCGCAAGGGTCGCGCCGGCCAGCGCTGCGCCGCCGGCGTCTACGAGCGCGCCGCCGGTTCGGCCCAGGCCAAGCGGCGCTACGCGGTCAAGCGCTGGCGGATCGGCAACCCGGTCGAGCTCTACGGCGTCGACGTGTCGATCGACCTGCGCGGCGCCACCGCGCTCGTGCGCATCCACCAGAGCAGCTTCGAGGTCGGCGACGCGCCCGACGACAGCACCCGCCTGATCAGCGTCGCGCTGGCCAGCGGGCGCGCCCGCACGGTGGCCACCGCGGTCAACGCGGGCGACGGCGGGGGCCTGGAGCTGCGCGACGCCGCGCTCGGACCCGAGGGCATCGTGGCCGTCGGACGGTGCGTCGACGGGGGCGACGAGCCGACCACCGAGGTCCTGCGCTGGCCGGCCGCCGGCGGCGCGGTCCAGGCGCTCACCGCCGCCCCGTTCACCACGATCGCCGCGGCGACCGCGGCCGATCAGGGCCTCGTGCTGCGCGCGGCCGATGGGTCGGCGACGCTGCGCGACGCGCCGGTGTTCGGCCCGCGCCCGGCGCCGCCGAGCGCCAACTGCGGCCTCTGACCGGCGCTCAGCAGTAGAAGTGCGTCTCGGTGGCCAACGTCCGCCGCTTGGCCGACGGGTCGGACGGCCGGCGGCCGGAGGCGCGCTCGAAGAAGAAGCGGCCGTAGGCCTGAGCGCCCACCTGCGGGCAGTCGACCAGGCGATCGACCGTCACGGTCACGGGGTAGCGCTGCTTGCGCCCGCACGAGGCGCAGTCGCTGACGTAGGTCCCCGTCGCGGTCGCGGTCGGGCTCCCCCAGCCGGTCCACACCAGGTCGCGCAGGTAGGGACCCGAGTTGGCGGTGAAGAACCAGCGCCCGGGCTCGACCATCGGCTCCGGATACAGCCCGAAGAGCACCGCGCCGGCGGCCGGGTCCGCTCCGCAGCCCAGCGTGCCGCCGCGCGCGATGTCCGGCGCCAGCGGTTGCACGGTCAGCGTCTGCGGCACGCCGTCGCGCCCGATGCGCACGCTCACGCTCTTGCCGACACGCCCGCCGTACACCCGCGCCTCGTAGCAGTGCAGGCTGGGGCTGACGTCGACGACCGAGGTCTCGTCCCCGTCGATCGACACCACCGTGCTCGGGGAGCCCGCCACCTTGAACGGCAGCGCGGCGGCCGTGCGGAAGACCACGACGGTGGCCGCGGAGTCCTTCGAGCTCGGCAGCGGGCGGAAGTAGGCCACGGCGCCGGTGACCTGCGGCGCGGCGGCCGCCGGTGCGGCAACGGCGACCGTGGCCAGGACGGCGAGGGCGAGCGAGCGGATGAGCATCGCGTCCGCATCGGCACCCGGAGCGCCGCGCTTGAGCGGCGCCGCCTACTTCGGCGGGCGCAGGACGGTCATCGCCGCCTTCAGCACCGGCTTGGGCAGGTGGTCGGTGGACCGGAGCATCGCCATGCCCGCCTTGGAGCGGGCCGGCGTGCCGCGGCCGTAGCGCTTGTTGGCCCAGCCGCCGTCGGCCGGGAAGCGGTGGTGCAGCGGCCGGTCGCCGACGCCGTCGCCCAGCGCGCGGCCGATGACCAGGCGCTGGATCTCGCTCGTGCCCTCGAAGATCGTGAAGAGCTTCGCGTCGCGCGACCACTTCTCGACGGGCAGGTCGTTGATGTAGCCCCACCCGCCGCAGGTCTGGATCGCCTGCTCGGTGGCCCGGACCGCGGCCTCGGAGGCCTTCAGCTTGGCCATCGATCCCTCGCCGTGCTGCCAGGGGATCCGCTGCGCGGCCATCCACGACGCGCGCCAGGTGAGCAGGCGGGCGGCGTCGAGATCGCAGGCGATGTCGGCCAGCGGGAACGAGACGCCCTGGTTGTCGATGATCGGCCCGCCGAACGCCTCGCGCTCGGTGGCCCACTCGGTGGCGAACTCCAGCGCCGCGCGGCCGATCCCCACGGCCATGGCGGCGACCATCGGACGCGTCTGCTCGAAGGCGCCCAGCGTCTTGGAGCGGGCACCCTCGGCCTTGGCCAGCTGGCGCTCCAGGCGCTCGTCGCCGCCGAGCAGGTGGTCGGCCGGCACGCGCACGCCCTCCAGCAGCAGCTCGGCCGTGTGCGAGGCGCGGCACCCGAGCTTGTCGAGCTTGCGCACGAGCGTCAGCCCCGGCGTGCCGCCCGGCACGATGAACAGCGCCTGGCCGCGATGGCCCTTGCTCGGATCCACGGTCGCGTTGACCACGTGGACGTTGGCGATCCCGCCGTTGCCGATCCAGATCTTGTGACCGTCGATCACCCACTCGTCGCCGTCGCGCCGCGCGGTGGTGCGCAGGTTGCGCACGTCGCTGCCGCCCTGGGGCTCGCTGACCGCCAGCGCCGCGAGCTTCAGATCGCCCGGCTCGCCGAAGCACTCCGGTGCCCAACGCAGCAGCTGCTCGGGCGTGCCCGCCTGGGCCATCGCCGAGAGCGCCAGCGCCGGCATCACCGTGGCCAGCCCGATCCCCCCGCAGCCCCAGAACAGCTCCTCCAGGAACAGCGGCAGCGACAGGCCGGTCGGGTCGCCGATCAGGTCGCGGTAGAAGAGCGGGTTGTAGAAGCCCTCGCGCGCCGCCGCCTCCAGCACCGGCCACGGGAACTCCTGCTCGCGGTCGTAGTGCGCCGCGACCGGCCGCACCTGCTCGGCGGCGAAGCGGTGCGCGCGCTCGACGAGCTCCAGGTGCGCCGGGGTCAGCGACAGGTCGAAGGCCATCAGCGTTCGACGATCGCGACGACGCCCTGGCCGCCGGCGGCGCAGATCGAGATCAGCGCGCGACCGGACCCGCGCTCGGCCAGCAGCTTGGCCGCGGTGGCCAGGATCCGCCCGCCGGTCGCGGCGAACGGGTGGCCCAGCGCCAGCGAGGAGCCCACGACGTTGAGCTTGGTGCGATCGATCGCGCCCGTGCCGTCGGCCTCCCAGGCGGCCAGCGTGGCCAGCACCTGCGACGCGAACGCCTCGTGGATCTCGTAGAGGTCGAAGTCCTGCAGCGTCAGCCCGTTGCGGGCCAGCAGCCGGGGCACCGCGTGGACCGGCGCCATCAGCAGGCCCTCGTCGCCGTGGATGTAGTCGACCGCGGCGGTCTCGGCGTCGCGCAGCCAGGCCAGGACGGGCAGCGACCGCTCGGCCGCCCACGCCTCGCTGGACAGCAGCACGGCCGACGCGCCGTCGCTCAGCGGCGTCGAGTTGCCCGCGGTCATCGTCGCGTCGTCGCTCTCGCCGAACACGGGCTTCAGCTTGGCCAGCTTCTCCACCGTCGAGTCCGGCCGCAGGTTCTGGTCGCGCTCCAGGCCCAGGTACGGCGTGACCAGATCGGCGAAGAAGCCGCGCTCGTAGGCGGCGGCCGCGTGCTGGTGGCTGGCCGCGGTCAGCTCGTCCTGCGCCTCGCGGGTGATGCCCCACCTGGCCGCCGTGACCGCGGCGTGCTCGCCCATCGACAGCCCCGTGCGCGGTTCGGCGTTGCGTGGGATGTCGGGCACGACCTGCCCGGGGCGCAGCGCGCCCAGCAGCTTCACGCGGCCCACCGTGGACGGGGTGCGCCGCGCGCGCATCAGCACCTGTCGCAGGTCCTCGTTGAGCGCCAGCGGCGCGTCGGACGTCGTGTCGGTGCCGCCGGCGATGCCCACGTCGATCTGGCCGAGGGCGATCTTGTTGGCCACGGCGATCGCGGCCTGGATGCCCGTGTCGCAGGCCTGCTGGAGGTCGTAGGCCGGGGTCTCGCTGCTCAGCGCGCTGCCCAGCACGCACTCGCGCACGAGGTTGAAGTCGCGGCTGTGCTTGAGCACCGCTCCGGCGACGACCTCCCCCAGCCGCTCGCCGCCCAGCCCGAAGCGCGCGACGAGCCCGTCGAGCGCCGTCGTGAGCATGTCCTGGTTGGAGGCTTCCGCGTAGGGACCGTTGGATCGGGCAAAGGGGATTCGGTTGCCACCGAGGATCGCGACGTTCATCATCTCTCCATGTACCATCATTTCGTGTAACTATGCCTGATCTGCTGACGAACCTCATGGAATCGCCGCCTGGGCGCGCGATCACGAAACAGCTCGGCGTCCCCGAGGCGACGCCGCTGCGCCGCCACGAGCCTGGCCAGTCGCTGCTCGACGGTCCGGCGCTGATCGGCGGCGACGGGCCGCTGCGCGCCGAGGCCGAGCGTGTGCTGACCACTGCCGGCGCACCGCCCATACCCGAGGCTCCCGATGACGACACGCGCCTGGGTGCGCTGGTCTTCGATGCCTCCGGCCTGGTCACGCCCGCCGACCTGCGCCGGCTGTACGAGTTCTTCCAGCCCACGGTGCGCCGCGTCGCCCCGTCCGGGCGGGTCCTGGTGCTCGGCCGTCCGCCGGAAGGCCCGGCCGCCGTCGCCCAGCGGGCGCTGGAGGGCTTCGTCCGCGCGCTGGGCAAGGAGCTGCGCGCGGGCGCCACCGCCCAGCTGATCGAGGTGGCCCCGGGCGGTGAGGAGAACCTGGCCTCCGCGTTGCGCTTCCTGGCCTCCGCCAAGTCGGCCTACGTCGACGGGCAGGTGATCCGCGTGGGACCCGGTGACAGCGTGATCCCCGCCGACTGGGAGCACCCGCAGGCCGGCCGTGTCGCCGTCGTCACCGGCGCCTCGCGCGGCATCGGCGCGGCGATCGCCGAGGTCCTGGCCCGGGACGGCGCGCACGTCGTGTGCGTCGACGTGCCCGCCCAGGGCGGGCCGCTGGCCGCGGTGGCCAACGCCGTCGGCGGCACCGCGCTGCAGCTCGACGTGACCGCCGAGGATGCGCCTCAGCGGCTGATCGACCACCTGACCGAGCGCCACGGCGGCGTCGATGCGGTCATCCACAACGCCGGCATCACCCGCGACCGCACGCTGGCGCGGATGGACGACGCCGAGTGGGACGTGCTGATGGCCGTCAACCTGGCCGCGCCGCAGCGCCTCACGCAGGCGCTGATCGACGCGGGCACGCTGAACGAGGCGGGCCGCGTGGTCGTCGTCTCGTCGGTCAGCGGCATCGCCGGCAACCGCGGGCAGGTCAACTACGCCACCGCCAAGGCGGGGCTGATCGGCCTGACCCTGGAGCTGGCGCCCGCGCTGGGCCCGCAGCGCACGATCAACGCGGTCGCGCCCGGGTTCATCGAGACCGAGATGACCGCGGCGATGCCGTTCTTCACGCGCGAGGCCGGCCGGCGCATGAACAGCCTGTCCCAGGGCGGGCAGCCGATCGACGTGGCCGAGACGATCGCCTGGCTGGCCAGCCCGGCGGCGGGCGGCATCACCGCCAACGTCGTCCGCGTGTGCGGGCAGTCGCTGCTGGGCGCCTGATGCTGGACCTGTACGCCCGCGCGGTCGTCGGGTCGCTGCCGCTGGTCGGCGGGGGCGGCGACGGGACGCTGCCCGACCTGGCCCCGAGCGCCGCGGGCGTCCAGCCCGAGCGCGAGCGGCTGGCCGCCTACGACCGCGTGTGCGGCTTTCGGCTGCGGGACGCGCTCCCCTCGACCTACATCCACGTGCTCGCCTTCCCCCTGGCGCTGCGGCTGCTGGTCGATCGCTCGTTCCCGTTCGGCGCGCTGGGCCTCGTCCACGTGCGCAACCGCATCGTCCAGCACCGCCCGGCACGGCTGGGCGAGGCGCTGGACCTGACCGTGCACGCCGAGCGCCTGGCCGAGCATCCCAAGGGCCAGACCGTCGACGTCGTCGGGCGCGCGCACGTCGGCGACGAGCTCGTCTGGGAGGACGTCTCGACCTACCTGGCCAAGGGGCGCGGCAACGCCGCCGCCGCGGCCGACGACGACGGTCCCGAGGTGCCCGACGACCTGGCCGAGCGGGCCCGCTGGGACGTGCCCGGCGACATCGGCCGCCGCTACGCGGCCGTGTCGGGCGACCGCAACCCGATCCACCTGCACGCCCTGTCGGCCAAGGCGTTCGGCCTGCGGGCGCCGATCGCCCACGGGATGTGGGTCAAGGCCCGCTGCCTGGCCGCGTTGGAGGACGTGCTGCCCGGCGCCTACACGGTCGACGTGCGCTTCAAGGCCCCGCTGTTCCTGCCCGCGCAGGTGGTCTTCGCCGGCGGTGCGGGCGGCTTCGCCGTGCGCTCAGGCAGCGGGAAGCCGCACCTCGAAGGCGTCGTTAGCTGACGCCCTCGCCGGGCGGGCAGGCGCCCATCAGGTCCTTGACCACCGCGTTGGGCGCGATCCCGCAGCCGACCAGCGCGGTGCCGACGTCGACGACCGTCCATCCCTTGGTGCCCGCGGGGTTGACCAGCATGAAGTAGGCCGGCTGGAACTTGTTCTCGCCCGCCTTCGTCGCGGTCTGCCAGGCGATCGCCCAGTTCTTGGCCACCGACGAGATCTTGATGCGGTCGACGACGTACCAGGCCTTGGGCGTCTGGTTGACGTCGCCCACCGGCGTCGACTTCACGGCGGCGGTGATCGCCGCCTTCTGCCCGGCGGTGGGCGCCTTGGCGGCCGAGGCCGGAACCGCGGCGGCGGCCGCGACGAGAGCGGTGGCGGCGAGCGCGGCCAGCGGAGTCCTCAGTGACATGGCGCCACCATAGTGGCCGTTCGCTAGAGGGAGCGCAGATAGGCCAGGACGGCCAGGACGCGCCGGTGATCGTCGTCGCTGGCCGGCAGATCCAGCTTGGAGAAGATCGAGGAGACGTGCTTCTCGACCGCGCTGGAGGTGATCACCAGCTCGCGGCCGATCGCCGCGTTCGTGCGGCCCTCGGCCATCAGCCCGAGCACCTCGCGCTCGCGGGGGGACAGCCCGCCCAGCTCGCCCTCGCCGTCGCGCGGGTCGCGGGCCCGCAGCAGCGTGCTGACCACCTCGCTGTCCAGCGCCGTGCCGCCCGCGGCCACGCGGTTGACCGCGTCCAGGAACCCCTTGACCTCGCCCACGCGCTCCTTGAGCAGGTAGCCGACGCCCTCGGCGCCCGCGGCCAGCAGCTCGGCCGTGTAGGCCGGCTCCACGTACTGCGACAGGATCAGGATCCCCACGTCGGGGTGTCGGCGGCGCGCCTCGATCGCCGCGCGCACGCCCTCGTCGGTGAAGGTCGGCGGCAGGCGCACGTCGACGATCGCCAGGTCCGGCTTGTGCCCGTTGATCACCCGCAGCAGGCCGGGCCCGTCGTCGACGTGGGCGACGACCTCGATGTCGTGGTCGGACAGCAGGGCGATCAGGCCCTCGCGCAGCAGCGCGTTGTCCTCGGCGATCACGACCCGCATGGCAGCTCCACGCGCACCAGTGTGCCGCTCGCGGCGATGCTCGTCACGTTGAGCGTGCCGTCGACCGCCTCCACCCGCCGGCGCAGGCCGGTCAGCCCGCCGCCCGACGGGTCGGCGCCACCGGGCCCGTCGTCGGCGATCTCCACGCTCAGCGTGTCGGGCGATTGGGACACGGTGACCGAGGCGTGGGCGCGCGGCGCGTGCTTGGCCACGTTGGTCAGCGCCTCGGCGACGACGAAGTACGCCGCGGTCTCGATCACCGGCACGGGGCGATGGTCGGCCTCGATGCTCCCGTGCACGGAGACCGGGATCGCCGAGCGCTTGCCCAGCGCCTCGACCGCGGCGATCAGCCCGCGGTCGGCCAGCACCGGCGGCGCGATGCCGCGGGCCAGGTCGCGCAGCTCGCCGATCGCCGCCGTCGCCTCGCCCCGGGCCCGGCGCACGAGCTCGGCCACCTCCGGTCGGTCGTCGAGGCGCTCCTCGGCGCGGCCCAGGTGCATCGACAGCGCCACCAGCCGCGCCTGCGCGCCGTCGTGCAGATCGCGCTCGATGCGCCGCAGCTCGGCGGCCTGCACGTCCAGCGCGCCGCGCCGGGTGCGCGTCAGCTCGTCGACGCGCTCGGTCAGCTGCTGCTCGCGGGCGAACAGCTGACGGCGATAGACGATCAGCGCGTGGATCGGGATGCTGATCGAGAACAGCGAGATCAGCCACACCGGGAAGAAGTTGCCGCCGCCGGTCAGCCCCCACACGCACACGTCGGCCAGGCACAGCACGACGCCGACGATCACGTGGATGGCCAGGCCGCGTTCGGCGGGGCTCGGGCGGTCCAGGCCCCACCAGATGCCGGCGTGCAGGGCCAGCGGCACGGCCAGCCCGAGGTAGACCCAGGCGGGCCAGAAATAGCCGCCCGTGGTCGACCAGAGCAGGAACACGGCCAGCGCGACGGCCACCGAGATGCCGGTCTGGAAGCCCAGGGCCATGCGGACGGACGAGCGCTGCATGCCGCTCAGCATGACGCAGCGCCAGGTCGCCGTGACTGAGGTGCGGTGGTGTGTCGCGGTGGGGGCAGCCTCAGCCCGAGGAGTACCGTTGTCGGGAGATGCCCCGCGACGTGCTGATCGGCTACGACGGCTCCGACAACGCCAAGCTGGCGCTGCGCCAGGCGGTCGAGATCGCCGAGGCGACCAACGCCCGCCTGACCGTAATGAGCGTCGTCCCCGACGTCGCCGCAACCGTCCAGGCCGCCTGGCTGGCCGGCGGCAACCCGCAGGCGCTCGAGCAGGAGATGACCGAGCAGGTCAGCGCGACGCTCGAGGAGGCGATCGCGCTCGTGCCCGACGGTCTGCCCGTGACCAAGCTGCTCGGCCACGGCCACGCCGGTCCGGCGCTGATCGGCGCGATCGAGGAGCACGGCTGCGATCTCGTCGTCGTCGGCACGCGCGGGCGCGGCGCGCTGCAGTCGCTGCTGCTGGGCAGCGTGACCGAGCACCTGGTCAGCAACAGCTCGGTGCCGGTCGTCGTCGTGCCGCCGCCCTCGCGGCTGCGCGCCGATCTGGCGGGCTAGGCGACGCCGAGCGCCGCGGCGGCCCGCGCCCAGGCGTCGGGATCGGCGGCGGCAGAGCCGGCGCCGATCGTCATGCGCGGTCGGCCGCCGGGGCGGTTCAGGTTGGCCAGCGCCAGATCGAGCGAGGCGATCGGCACCTCGGCCTCGGTGGCCAGGTCCAGCGCGCGGCGGTCCAGCAGGATCGTGTCGCCGATGCCGAACACGCGCTTGGCGGCCAGCGTCGCGTCGTCGTTGCCGGTGGCCAGCAGCGACGGCCCGTCGAGCTCGGCCAGGCCCAGGCGCCCGACGACGGCCAGCAGGTCGTAGCGCCCGCGGCCCACGCCGGCCACCGTGCCCAGGCGCTCGTACAGGCGCTCGAAGCGGCGCTCGGGCGTCCACGCGGGATCGCCGGACAGCGCGGCGGCCGGCCCGCCGTTGCGCTCGGCCCACGCGCGCAGCGAGGCCAGGCCGCGCGCGGCGGAGGCCGGGTCGGCGAACGGGGAGCGGGCGCCCAGCGTGACGCCGTCCAGCGCGGGCGCGGCGGCGTCGCCGTTCCAGGGCACGACGACGTCGGCCAGCTCGGCAAAGGGATCCTCGGCCTCGTCCAGCGGGCCCAGCAGCACGATCTGGGCGGCCAGCCAGATGCCCTCGTCGCGATCGGCGGCCGCGGCGGCGTCGGCGTACAGCCCGGGCGGCGCGACGGCCAGCTCGGCCAGGCGGCCGGTGGCGAAGCCGATCTCCTCGGCCAGCTGCTCGGCGTCGGCCGTGGCGCGCAGGCCGGGGACCAGCGAGGAGCTGTAGCCGTCGTCCGCGGCGCGGGTCAGGCGGCGCACGCGCACCGCGCTGGAACCGCCCGCACGGCGGGTCGCCGTGCCCGACGCTGCGCTGCGCGGACGCGAGGCCGTCGACTTCGCCCGTTCCCGCGGCGCCTCCGGCTCACGGCAGATCGGGCAGTTCTGGACGAAGCGGTTGTGACGGCAGAAGGAGGGCACTGCCGTTGATCGTAGAGCGCGGTCTGTGACGCGGGTGTTACGCGGCCATCCGCGACCACGTCGCGGCGGCCAGCAGCGGATCCGGCTCCGCCACGGCCACCGGGCGCAGCCGGTCGCGCGTGAGTCCCAGCTCCAGCGCGACGGCGTCGATCAGCTCGGCGCTGCGGCGCGTGGCGGTCTCCCAGCACGCGGTCAGCAGCGTCTTGTCGGCGATCCGCACGGGACCGGTGACGATGCGGATGCCGTGGCCGGGCGGCGGCTTGGGCAGGTCGAGCGGGTCGATCGGCCGCACGCTGGGCGGCCCACCGGTGATCGCCGCGACGGTGATCTGCGTGCGCGCCTTGGGCCGGCGCGGCGGGGGCAGCACGCCCCACGTCGCGGCCCGCAGGGTCGCGTCGCGCTCCAGCGCCTCGCGGCCGCGGTCACCCGTGGGGCGCCGGCGGGTGCGGTTGCCCGCGCGCATCTCGGGCAGGCGGACGAACAGCAGGTCCGCGATCAGCCAGCTCAGCATCAGGCACAGCGCGACCGTGGTCAGCGCCGGCGCCCACACGTCCTGGACCAGGCACATGTTGCGGCCCTCGCCGGCGGGTGGGCACGACGCCGAGGACGTGTCGATCGGCAAGGCCAGGGCCAGGCCGATCAGGAGCCCTGCGGCAAGGAAGACCAGATGAGGCAGTCGACGGAGCACGCGCATTCCGCAGATTCATCGGCGGGAGCCCCGGACACCTGACCCGGGTCCCCCGGTCCTGGACGAACGGGGGACCCTGAGACGCGGTTGCGTCAGTTGCCGATCTCTCCCCGCACCACGCGGTACCCCGGACGGGCGGTCCCGTTGGGGTTCGTCAGCCCCGCGTCGAAGCGGGCGCTGGAGGGCGCGCCGGTCCACTGGAAGATGTACAGGCGCTTGATCCGCGAGTTGGACGCGGCGATCTTGAACATCAGCTTCAGCGCGCGCGCCGCGCGGGCCTGGCCCTTGCGCCCACCCGGGAAGTTCGAGCCGAACTTGACGATGCCGCCCGTCTCCGTCAGCCACACCTGGCCGCGCACGGCCTTCAGGAAGGCCTTCGTGCGGGTGGTCGAGTTGCGGTTGGTGTCGGAGTAGTTGTGCAGGCCCCAGATCGTCGGCGCCGGCTTGGCGTAGCGCTGGAACTCCTTCAGGTAGGCCAGCGACGGCTCCATGTTGACGCCGTCGAGCAGGTCCAGGCCGGTGACCGTGCAGCCCTTGCAGACCTTGCGCAGCTGCATGTAGTACGTCGCGGCGGTCTTCGCGCTGGGGCTGGCGAAGGCGCCCGGGACCGTGCCGCGGTTGGCCTCGTTCCAGGGCTGGTACTCCCGTACGTACGGGAACGCCTTGATGAACTTGCTCACGGCCGAGGAGTACGCGCCGGCGCTGGGCAGCTTCTCCGGCGTGTAGCGCGAGTGGTAGAAGGCGACCAGGACCTGCTTGCCGGTCAGCTGGGCGGCCTTGATGAAGGCGTCCGCGTTGCGCGCGTCGATGCCGTGGTTGATCGCGTCGTACGGTGCGATGTAGCGCACGATCGGCACGTCGAGCGCTTGGAACAGCGGGTTGGCGAACATCGCGGCCTGCTGATCGCCGATGCCGATCTCGGCGGCGCTGGAGGTGGCCGGGGCGGTCAGGGCGACGGCGGCAGCGCAGCCGATGGCCGCGACGAGAGGGCGGAACATCATCCGACCTTACCGAGCCAGACGGTCCAATCCCCCCAGAAACAGCTTCGCGCAGAACGCGGCGGCGCCATCGACGTCGGGCGGATCGTCGTCGAGCATGCGCACGCCGACCTCGAAGGCCGTGCCGCTCATGGCCGCGGCCATCCGGTTGGTGTCGTGATCGGGCACCAGCCCGGCGGCGATGCCGTCGCGCAGGTCGGTGGCCAGCTCGTCGATCACCGCGGCGATCCCGGGCACGTCGAACATCGCCCGGATCGTGCCCGCGTTGCGGCGCATCAGCTCGAACATCTCGCGGTCCTCGACGAGCAGCTCGAAGTACGCGCGGAAGCCGTCGGCCACGAACCCTTCCAGCGTGGTGCCCTTCAGACGCGCCGCGTGCGTGCGGCTGCCCGCCTCGCGCGCGGTCTCGTCGATCAGCGCGCGGAAGACCGCTTCCTTGTCGGGGAAGTAGTTGTAGAAGGTGCCGCTGGCCAGGCCGGTGCGCCGGACGATGTCGCGCACGCTGGCCGCGCCGTAGCCCAGCTCGGAGAAGACCTCGCGGGCCGCGCGCAGGATCGCCTCGCGGTTGGCCTGCTTGGTGCGCTCGCGCTTGCCGCTGGCCTCCGTCGCGCTCAAGCGGCGACCGCCTGCTCGTCGCGCGGGACGGGGAGCGCGAACCCGCCGGCGGCGGCGCGCTTGGCCCCTTCGCGCCGCTCGCGGTCGACGTCGAGCAGGTAGTCCTCGAAGTCGACCTGGATCGTGTGGCGCTTGGAGCTGACGTAGCGCTTGTTCATCGCCGCCATGTCGCTGCGGATCGCCTCGCGCATCGCGGGCGGCGCCGGCAGCGCGTAGCGCCCCGACAGGTACTCGGCCACCCACGCGCCCTGCGCCTCGGCCAGCGGCATGATCGCCCCGAGCGGCTGCAGCAGCCCGATGAAGGCCAGGTCGGTGTAGTCGGGATGGAAGACGCGCTGGAACAGCTCGATGTGGTTGTCGGGCGCGGCGACGAGCTCCTCGTCGAAGAACGGGAACGTGATCTTGTAGCCCGTGCAGTAGACGACGACGTCGGCGTGGACCGACGTGCCGTCGGTGAACACCACGCGATCGCCCTCGAGGCGCTCGATGTTCGGCTTCGGCTGGACGGTGCCGTGACCGATGCGATCGAGGATGCGGCCCGAGACGGTCGGGTGGGCGGAGCCGAAGTGGTGGTCGGGCTTGGGCAGGCCGTACTTCTCCGGGCGGCCGGCCTGGGCGATGACGATCGCCTCCATGAAGCGCTGGCGGATCGGCCACGGGATCTTCGGGTTGTTCTTCAACACCTGGTCCATCGGGCGCCCGAAGACGTACTTGGGCAGGATCCAGGCGCCGCGGCGGGCGGCCAGGTAGGTCGACTTGGCCACGTAGCTGGACTCGACGGCGATGTCCATGCCGCTGTTGCCCATGCCCAGGACGACGACGTCCTTGTCGCGCAGGACGTCCTCGCTCTCGTACTCGTGGGCGTGCATCTGGACGCCCTCGAACGTGTCGGAGCCCGGGAAGGCCGGCTCGGGCCAGCGCGCGTTCCAGTGGTGGCCGTTGGCCACCAGCAGCGCGTCGAAGCGCTCCTTGGTGCCGTCGCCCAGCGTCAGCGTCCAGCCGCCGCCGTCGTTGTGCTCGGCGTGCGCGACCGTCGTCTCGAAGCGGATCAGCGGGCGCAGGCCGAAGTGGTCGACGTAGTTCTCGAAGTACTCGGCGATGTGGGTGTGGTGCGGGAAGTCCGGATAGGACTTCGGCATCGGGTAGTCGGTGTACTCCATCCGCTCCCGGGACGTGTTGATGTGCAGGCCGCGGTAGGCCGCCGACATCCCGTTGACGTTGCCGAACACCCAGTTGCCGCCGATGCGGTCGGAGGCCTCGAAGACGGTGACCTCGACGCCCTTCTCGTGCAGCCCCTTGGCTGCGGTGATGCCGGACGATCCGGCGCCGATGATGGCGGTGCGGGGCAGGCGGTTCGACACGCGTTCTCCTCCCGGGGACAAAAATGACGCAGGCGTCACCTTAGAGCGTTGTTCGACGTACGTCAACGTTCAGGAGTAGGTTCCGGCGCATGTCCCGCTTCACCGTGGGCTTGGGTCTGGCCGCTGCCGCGGCAACCTTCGCCCTTCCCGCAAGCGCACCGGCGAAGGACTACGCCGGCACCGCGCTGAACATCGTCCCCTCCGGACAGTACGGCAGCGTCCCCGTCCCCGCGGGGGCCGACGAGCAGGCCAAGATGTACGACGGCCTGACGCCCCTGTTCAACCACGTCACGGCCGGCGACCTGACCAAGTTCTTCAAGCCCGAGACGTTCGGCACCGAGGGCCAGTGTCCGTGCCGGACGGAGTCGGTGCCCCGTCGCGGGGTCAAGATCGTGCGCGATCGCTTCAACGTGCCCCACATCACCGGGCGCAACAAGCTGGATCTCGACTGGGCCGCGGGCTGGGTCGCCCAGGAGGACCGCGGGCTGCTGCTCGCCCAGGCGCGCTACCCCGCCCGCTTCGCCGCGCTCGACGCCCCGGGCATCGACGCCTTCGGCCTGGTCACGAGCCTGAAGTCGGTGACGGTCACCAAGCAGGCCGACGCGATCATCGACCGCGAGCAGACCAGCGCGCTGAAGTCGCGCGGCAAGGAAGGCCGGGCGCTGCTGCGCGACGTCGAGATGTACGTCAAGGGCCTCAACGCCCGCCTGAAGGTCGAGAAGTCGACGCAGAAGCCGTACACCCGCGTCGACGTCTACGCGGCCAACGCGCTGGCCGGCCAGATCTTCGGTCAGGGCGGCGGCGACGAGACCCGCCGCTCGATGCTGCTCAACGCGCTGCAGTCGCGCATGGGCGCCGCACCGGGCCAGACCGTCTGGAACGACCTCACCGAGCACCTCGACGAGGACACGCCCACGACGATCGGCCAGCGCTTCCCCTACGAGACGATCCCGTCCAACCCGACCGGCAACTCGATCGTCGACAACGGCTCGCTGAACGCCGCCGGCTCGCGCGCGGTGGCCAACGCGGCCAAGACGCACAAGTACGCGTCGAACTTCCTGATGGTCGCGGGCAACCGCTCCGCGACGGGCCATCCGCTGTTCGTGGCCGGCCCGCAGATCGGCTACTTCTACCCCGGCCTGACGCTGGAGATGGACCTCAAGGCGCCGGGCATCGAGTCGCGCGGCGTGGCCTTCCCCGGCGGCGCCGGCCAGATGCTGATCGGGCGCGGCCCGGACTTCGCCTGGTCGCTGACCTCGGCCGGCTCGGACACCAACGACCAGTTCGTCGAGACGCTGTGCGACGGCTCGGACGTGAAGTACCTGTACAAGGGCAAGTGCCGCGCGATGACCGCGATCGACGCGGGCACGATCGCCGACCAGGGCCCGGTCCGCTACTACACGACGGTCCACGGCCCGGTGCTCGGGTACGCGACCGTGGGTGGCAAGCGCGTGGCCATCTCCTTCCAGCGCTCCAGCCACGGCAAGGACATCCTCTGGCAGCTGATGTTCCGGCGCATGACCGACGGCAAGGTCACCGGGCTGAAGTCGTTCTACGAGGCGGCGGGCACCTCGCCGTTCACGTTCAACGTGGGCTACGCCGACGACAAGAACATCGCGACGTACTCCGCCGGCGCGCTGCCGATCCGCGACCCGCGGGTCGACCCGCGCCTACCCACGATCGGCACGGGCGAGTACGAGTGGAAGGGCTTCCTCAAGACCATGGACCACCCGCACGAGGCCAACCCCGCCTCGGGCAAGCTCGTCAACTGGAACAACAAGCCCGCGCCGGGCTTCGGCTCGTCGGACTCCGAGTGGACGTACGGCTCGATCCAGCGCGTGCAGATGCTCAACGCGGGCATCGACAAGCTGCAGAACCACGACCTGGCGTCGGTCGTCTCGGCCATGAACGGCGCGGCGACGCAGGACCTGCGCGTCGTCGGCACGGTCATGGACGGGATCGCGGGCGTGCTGGCCAGCGGTCCGGCGCCCAACGCGCGTGACCAGCAGATCCTGGACATCCTGCTGGCCTGGCGTGCGGCCGGCGGGTCGCGCGTCGACGCCGACGGTGACGGCAAGGTCGACGGCGGCGCGGCCGCCACGATCATGGACAGCCTGTACCCGCGGATCGCCGACGCCGTGATGGCGCCGGTGCTCGGCCCGCAGCTGCAGCAGCTGTCGGAGCTGGAGGGCACGACGAACTCCACGCGCAGCGGCTTCACCGGCGGGCGCATCAACTACGTCGACAAGGACCTGCGCTCCCTGCTGGGGACGCAGTTCAAGTCACCGTTCGCCACGAAGTTCTGTGGCAACGGCGACCTGGCCGCGTGTCGCGCGTCGCTGTGGCAGGCCGTGGACGACACGCGCCTGGCGCTGACCGCCTCGCAGGGCACGGAGGATCCGGCGGCGTGGACCTCGGACGCGGACGCGGAGAAGATCTCGTTCGCCCCGGGCCTGCTGCCCATCAAGATCCGCTACACGAACCGCCCGAGCGGGATCCAGCAGGTGATCTCGTTCAGCGGGCACCGCAAGGCGCGGCGCTGAGGGAGCTACCCGCCGTTGGTCTGGGCCGGCTCGTCCGCGGGCCGGTACCAGACCTGCTGCTGGGGGAACGGGATCTCGATCCCCTCGGCGTCGAAGGCCGCCTTCATGCGCTCGCGCAGGAGGCGGCTGACGCGCCACTGCTCCGACGGCGTGGTCTTGACCACCAGGCGCAGGGTCACGCTGTGCGCGCCGAGCTGCTCGACGCCCCACAGGTCGGGCGGCTCCAGGATGGCATCGTCCTCCTGGGCGACCTCGTTGGCGATGCGCTCGATGACCGTCTTGGCGTGCTCGATGTCCGTGCCGTAGGCGACCTCGAGGTCCAGCAGCGCGCGCGACCAGTGCTGGCTCATGTTGCCCACGCGGCGGATGTCGCCGTTGGGCACGTGCCACACGGTCCCGTCGACGCTGCGCAGGCGGGTCGTGCGCAGGCTGACGGCCTCGACCGTGCCCGACGTGGTCTGGTCGAGGTCGACGATGTCGCCGACGCCGAACTGGTCCTCGACGAGGATGAAGATGCCCGACAGGAAGTCCTTGACCAGCGACTGCGCGCCGAAGCCCAGCGCGATGCCGACGATGCCCGCGCCGGCCAGCAGCGGGGCCAGGTTGATGCCCAGCTCGCCGAGGATCATCAGGCCGGCGGTGACGAACACGACGAAGCTGGTGACGCTGCCCAGGACGGAGCCCAGCGCCTCGATGCGCTGCTCGGCTCTGAGGCTCGTCTCCCCGGTTTCGAGCAGGGCGTCGGGCGTGGCCCGTCGGACGGCGCCCAGGCGCTCCTTGACCGCGCCGGAGTTCAGCGTGCGCAGGCCGCGCTTGATCGCCCGGCGGGCGATGCGGTTGATGATCAGCGCGACGACGACGATCGCGACGATGGCCAGGGGCTTGCCCAGGACGGCGTCGATGACCCGGGCCGCGGTCTCGTTGCCGGTGACGTCGAGGCTGGTGCGGCACAGCCAGCTGGGGTCGGTCCCGCAGGCGTCGCTGAGCTGCTGGGCGGATGTGGCGGCGAACAGCATCGACGAAGCACCGTAGCGGGGTGCTGTCTTGGTACCGTCGCCACTTCGTGACCGGTTCTGACCCTCAGCTGCGCGCCTCCGACGCCGATCGCGAGGTGGTCGCGTCCCAGCTACGTGCCGCCCGCGAGGACGGCCGGCTGGACACCGACGAGCTCGAAGATCGCCTCGGGAAGGCCTACGCGGCCAAGACCTTCGGCGAGCTCGCGCCGCTGACCGCCGACCTCGCGCCGGCGCCGTCGTCCGCGCCGGCCCCAGCCCCAGCCCCGGCCGCTGCGCCCGCGGCGGTCGTCGATCCGCAGGGCGACGGCGCCAACTGGCGCCTGCGCTGGGGCTCGTGGGCGGGCACCTCCGTGCTGCTCGTCGGCATCTGGGCCATCACCTGCATCGCCAGCGGTTCGCTTCAGTTCTTCTGGCCGATCTTCCCGATCGGCTTCTGGGCCCTGGGCATGGTCGCGGGGATGTTCGCGGGCTGGGGCTCGGGCTCCAGCGGCCGCGGAGATTCGTAACCGCACGCGTCTTGTTCCGTGACACGGCCCGCGCGATCGTGGGCGCATGGCCGTGCACCTTCCAGATTGGCGAGAAACGGGCGCCCAGCGCCCCAAAGTCGCCAATCTGGACCCGGTCGCCGCGCTGGCCGCCGCCCAATGGGGCGTCGTCGCCCGCCGGCAGCTGATCGCCGCCGGCGTCAGCGTCGATCAGATCAAGCGCCACGTCGCCGCCCGGCGGCTGGTGCGCATGCACCGCGGCGTCTACGCCTACGGCCACACCGCCCTCAAACCCGACGCCTACGCGCTGGCCGCCGTCCTGGCCTGCGGCGACGGCGCGATCCTGGCGATCCGCTCGGCCTCGGGCGTGTGGGGCTTTCACCACAGCGCCCGCGCCCGCCACGAGGTCATCACCCCACGCGCCGGCGGACGCACCCTACGCAGCGTCGACGTCCACCGCATGACGCTGGACCCCCGCGACGTCACGACCCACCGCGGCATCCCGATCACCACCGTCGCGCGCACCTGCCTGGACCTCGCACCCCGCCTCACCCCCAAACGCCTCGACCACGCACTCCAACGCACCGAAGAGCTCGGCCTCTTCGATCTGCGCTGCTTCGACCACGTCGTCCGCACCGGCGCACGCCATCGCGGAACCGACGAGCTCCGCCAAGCGCTCAGACGCCTGCGCCCCGAGCCCCACTTCACCCGCTCCGAGCTCGAACGCATCGCACTCAGACTCATCAGAAACGCCGGTCTGCCCACGCCAAGCGTGAACACCTACCACCACGGCTACGAGATCGACCTCTACTGGCCCCACGCCCAGACCATCGCCGAGCTCGACGGCTACGCCTTCCACAAGACCCGCGCCGCCTTCGAAACCGACCGCCGCCGCATCACCACCCTCAGCGCGCTCGGCTACACCGTCCTGCCCTTCACCTGGATCCAACTCGAAGACGAACCCACCTGGGTCGTCGACCGGATCGCGCAGGCGCTCTACTCGGAGCCGAGCAGTCCGCCCTGCGCGTGACTGGGCGGACCCTCAGGGCCCTCGTCGGCGCCCGACACGTTGCCGGAGTAGACCGTGTCGCGCGGCGGCAGGTCCTCGCGCAGGAAGCGATCGACGACGCGCGCGCACTGGCGCCCCTCGTTGATCGCCCACACGATCAGCGACTGGCCGCGGCGGGCGTCGCCGGCGGCGAAGATGCCGGTCTCGCTGGTCGCGTAGGTCGACGCCTTCACGTTGCCGCGCGGGTCCTTGGCCACGTCGAGCTGGCCGAGCAGCTCGGGATCGGGGTGCAGGAAGCCCATGGCCAGCAGCACGAGGTCGGCCGGCAGGGTCTTCTCGGTCCCCTCGACGGGCTGGAAGTTCTCGGCGTCCGCGATGTGCATCGTCTTGACGCCGCTCTCGTCGCCCTCGAAGCGCAGCGTGGCCACCGCGTAGTCCTGCGTGAACGACAGCTCGTTGTCCTCGCGCAGCGCCTCGCCCTCCTGGGCGGCGTAGGACTTGCGGTACTTGATCGGCCACAGCGGCCACGGCGTCTTGTCGTCCGGGCGATGCTCCGGCGGGCGGTCGAGGATCTCGATCTGCGTGACCGACAGCGCGCCCTCGCGGATCGAGTTGCCGACGCAGTCCGCGCCGGTGTCGCCGCCGCCGATGACCACGACGTGCTTGCCCTCGGCGGTGATCGGGGCGATCAGCGCGGGATCGACCTCGCCGAGCGGCTCGGGGCCCTCGACGGACGCGACCCAGCGGTTGCGGCCGTACAGGTACTCCATCGCGTAGTGGACACCGCCCAGCTCGCGGCCCTCGACGGGCAGGTCGCGGGGCACGCGCGAGCCGGTGGCCAGCACGATCGCGTCGAAGTCGTCGCGCAGCTCGTCGACGGTGACGTCGACGCCCACGTCGACCCCCGGGCGCATCTCCACGCCCTCGGCCGCCAACTGCTGCACGCGGCGCTCGACGATCCACTTCTCGATCTTGAAGTCCGGCACGCCGAAGCGGATCAGTCCGCCCATCGCCTCGTCGCGCTCGAACAGCACGACCCGGTGGCCGATGCGGCGCAGCTGCTGAGCGGCGGCCATGCCGGCCGGGCCCGAGCCGATGACGGCGACCGAGCGGCCGCTCTCGAACTCCGGCTTGGGCGGGCGCGGCTCGATCCAGCCCTCGTCCCAGGCGCGGTTGATGATCGAGTTCTCGATCTGCTTGATCGTGACCGCGTCGCCCTCGCGGATCTCCAGCACGCAGGCGGCCTCGCAGGGCGCCGGGCACAGGCGGCCGGTGAACTCGGGGAAGTTGTTCGTCGCGTGCAGCTGGACGATCGCGTCCTGCCAGCGGTCGCGGTAGACGAGGTCGTTCCAGTCGGGGATCAGGTTCCCCAGCGGGCAGCCGTTGTGGCAGAACGGCACGCCGCACTCCATGCAGCGCGCGCCCTGGTCGCTCAGCTCCGCGTCGGGGCGCTGAAGGACGAACTCCTTGTAGTCATGGGCGCGTTCCTCGGGTGGCCGCTCGATGATCCCGTGACGCGAGACCTGCAGGAACCCTCCGACCTTGCCCATCTACGCCGCCACTTCCTCTTGCTCCATCTGCTCCAGCACCCGCCGGTAGTCGGCCGGGAACACCTTGACGAACGACTCGGCGAGCGTCTCGAACTCGTCGAGCACGCGCTGGCCGACCGGCGAACCGGTGCGCTGCACGTGCTCGGCGATCAGGTCGCGCACCTCGATCAGGTCGCCCTCGTCGAGCGCCATCAGATCACCGTGCGCCGTCGGGTTGACGCGGGACTTGAACGTCCCGTCCTCGTCGAGCACGAAGGCCAGGCCGCCGCTCATGCCCGCGGCGAAGTTGCGCCCGGTCGGGCCCAGCACGACGACGCGGCCGCCGGTCATGTACTCACAGCCGTGGTCGCCGACGCCCTCGACCACCGCGCTGGCGCCCGAGTTGCGCACGCCGAAGCGCTCGCCGGCCAGGCCGCGGAAGAACGCGCGGCCGTCGGTCGCGCCGTACAGCACGGTGTTGCCGATGATCACGTTGTCCTCGGCCGGGTAGGTGACGCCCTCGGGCGGCCGCACGGCGAGCACGCCGCCCGACAGGCCCTTGCCGGTGTAGTCGTTGGCGTCCCCGAACAGCGTGAACGAGACGCCCGGGGCCAGCCAGCCGCCGAACGACTGCCCGGCGGACCCCTTGAAGGTCACGTCGATCGTGCCCTCGGGCAGGCCCTCGCTGCCGTGCGCCTGGGCGATGTGCGAGGACAGGATGCCCCCGACGCAGCGGTTGACGTTGCGGATCGTGTGCTCCAGCGTGACGCGCTCGGAGCGGGCCAGCGCCGGCTCGGCCTGCTTGACCAGATCCCAGTCCAGCGCATCGTCGAGGACCGGCTCCGGCGGGCGCACGCGGCGGCGCGGGGTGCCCTCGGGCAGCTCCGGCACGGCCAGCAGCGCGCTCAGGTCGATGCCGCGGGCCTTCCAGTGCTCGATCGCCTGGTCGGCGACGAGCAGGTCGGCCCGGCCGGTCAGCTCCTCCAGCGAGCGGATGCCCAGCGAGGCCATGATGCCGCGCAGCTCCTCGGCCACGAAGAAGAAGTAGTTGATCACGTGCTCGGGCTGGCCCTGGAAGCGCTTGATCAGCTCCGGGTCCTGCGTGGCGATGCCCACCGGGCACGTGTTCAGGTGACAGGCGCGCATCATGATGCAGCCCGTCGCGATCAACGGCGCGGTCGAGAACCCGAACTCGTCGGCCCCGAGCATCGCGGCGATGGCCACGTCGCGGCCGGTCTTCAGCTGGCCGTCGGTCTGGACGGTGATGCGCGAGCGCAGGTCGTTGAGCAGCAGCGTCTGCTGGGTCTCGGCCAGGCCGATCTCCCAGGGCACGCCCGCGGCCTGGATGGACGACAGCGGCGACGCGCCGGTGCCGCCGTCGTGGCCGGCGATCAGGACGTGGTCGGCGTTGGCCTTGGCCACGCCTGCCGCGACGGTGCCCACGCCGACCTCGGCCACGAGCTTCACGGACACCGACGCCGTCGGGTTCGCGCAGCGCAGGTCGTAGATCAGCTGCTTGAGGTCCTCGATCGAGTAGATGTCGTGGTGCGGCGGCGGCGAGATCAGGCCGACACCGGGCGTCGAGTGGCGGATGCCGCCGATGTACTTGTCGACCTTGTGGCCGGGCAGCTGGCCGCCCTCGCCGGGCTTGGCGCCCTGGGCCATCTTGATCTGCAGCTGGTCGGCGTTGACCAGGTAGTGGATCGTCACGCCGAAGCGGCCCGAGGCGACCTGCTTGATCGCCGAGCGGCGGTCGTCCAGGAAGCGCACCGGGTCCTCGCCGCCCTCACCCGTGTTCGAGCGGCCGCCGAGGTGGTTCATGGCCTGGGCCAGCGTCTCGTGCGCGTTGCGCGAGATCGAGCCCAGCGACATCGCGCCGGTGGCGAAGCGCTTGACGATCTCCTTGGACGGCTCGACCTCGGAGATGTCGATCGGCTCCAGGCCGTCGGTGCGGAAGGTCATCAGCCCGCGCAGCGTCGCGCGGCGCGTGGCGTCGTTGTTGACCATCGCCGCGAACTCGTCGTACTTGGCCTGCGCATCCCCGTTCTGGGACCGCACCGCATGCTGCACCAGCGCGATCGTCTCCGGGTTCCACATGTGGTGCTCGCCGTCGCGCCGCCAGGCGTAGACGCCGCCGACGGGCAGCACGTCGCCCTCGGGGGCCGGGAAGGCGCGCGTGTGGCGGTCCAGCGCCTCCTGGGCCAGCACGTCGATGCCGATGCCGCCGATGCGCGAGGCGGTGCCGGTGAAGTGGCGGTCGATCAGCTCCTTCTCCAGGCCGACGGCCTCGAAGATCTGCGCGCCGCAGTAGGACTGGATCGTCGAGATCCCCATCTTGGAGATCGTCTTGAGCAGGCCCTTGCCGATCGCCTTGACCACGTTGCGCTCGGCCTGGTCGTCGCTGTCGACCTTCAGCCGGCCCTCGGCGAACATCGTGTCGACGGTGTCGAACAGCAGGTACGGGTTGATCGCGCCGCAGCCGAAGCCGATCAGCGTGGCCATGTGATGGACCTCGCGCGGCTCGCCCGACTCCAGCACCAGCGAGCACTGCAGGCGGTTGCCGGCGCGCACGAGGTGGTGATGGATGGCCGAGACCTGCAGCAGCGCCGGGATCGGCGCGCGCTCCTTGCCCATGCGGCGATCCGACAGGATCAGCACGTTGGCGCCGGCCTGCAGCGCGTTGTAGGCCTCGTCACATGCCTCGGCCAGGCGCGCGCCCATGCCCTCGGGACCCGCCTCGATCGGCCAGGTCATGTCCAGCGTGTAGGTCTCGAAGATCTCGTGCCCGGACTCCTTGAGCTTCTCGAGCTCGAGGTTGCGCAGGATCGGCTGCTGGAGCACGAGCTGGTGCGCGTGCTCGGGCGACGGCTCGAGCAGGTTGCCCTCGGGCCCGATCGCGCTGGCCAGGGACATGACGACCTCTTCGCGGATCGGATCGATCGGCGGGTTGGTGACCTGCGCGAACAGCTGCTTGAAGTAGGAGAACAGCGGCGGCCGGCGATCGGACAGCACGGCGAGCGCGTTGTCGTTGCCCATCGAGCCGATCGGCTCCGCGGCGTCGTTGGCCATCGGCGCGATCAGCACGCGCAGGTCCTCCTGGGAGTACCCGAAGGCCAGCTGGCGCTTGTAGACCGGCAGCTGCCCGGTCAGGGTGACGTGCGCGTCGGGGAGGTCCTCGAAGTGCACGGCCTGCTCGTCGATCCACTGGCGGTAGGGCGCCTGCGTGGAGACGTCGCGCTTGACCTCCTCGTCCTCGACGATGCGGCCCTGGGCCAGGTCGACGAGGAAGATCTTGCCCGGCTGCAGCCGGCCCAGCCGCTTGACCCGGTCGGGCGTGATGCCCAGCAGACCCGCCTCCGAGCCGAGGACCAGCCAGCCGTCATGCGTCTCGACCCAGCGCCCGGGGCGCAGGCCGTTGCGATCGAGCGTGGCGCCGATCACGTTGCCGTCGGTGAAGCAGACGGCGGCGGGGCCGTCCCACGGCTCCATGAACGAGGCATGGAACTCGTAGAAGGCCTGCAGCTCGTCGGTCAGGTCCTCGCGGCCGGCGAAGGCCTCGGGGATCATCATCATCACCGCGTGCGGCAGCGAGCGGCCCGAGAGCATCAGCAGCTCGAGCACGTTGTCGAAGGTGGCCGAGTCCGAGCCGCCGGGGCGGACGATCGGCATGACCTTGGGCAGGTCGCGGCCGAACAGCTCGCTGGCCAGCTGCGACTCGCGAGCACGCATCCAGTTGACGTTGCCCATCAGCGTGTTGATCTCGCCGTTGTGGGCGATCACGCGGTAGGGGTGCGCCAGCTCCCAGGAGGGGAACGTGTTGGTCGAGAAGCGCGAGTGGACCAAGCCCATCGCGCTCTCCATGCGCTCGTCGACCAGGTCGGGGAAGAACTGCGCCACCTGGTAGGAGATCAGCATCCCCTTGTAGACCAGCGTGCGCGACGAGAACGAGGCGACGTAGAAGTCGGGGCCGGCGGCCAGCTCGCAGACGCGCCGGATCACGTAGAGCTTGCGCTCGAAGGCGTCCTGATCGGTGCCGAAGCCCGGGCCGGCCCCGACGAAGAACTGGCGAATATGTGGCCGCGAGCGGTTCGCGGTCGAGCCGACGTGCGCCTCGTCGATCGGCACGTCGCGCCAACCGAGCACCTGCTGGCCCTCCACGCGCGCGTTGAGCTCGAGCATCTGCTCGATCTTCTGCCGGCGCGCGGGGTCGGTGGGCAGGAAGCACATGGCCACGCCGTACTGGCCGACCGGCGGCAGCTCGAAGTCGACGACCTCGCGCAGGAAGCGGTCGGGCATCTGCAGCAGGATCCCCGCGCCGTCGCCCGTGTGCTTGTCGGCCCCGGCGGCACCGCGATGCTCCAGGTTCTCGAGCGCCAGCAGCGCTTTCTGAACCACCTCGTGGCTGGAGACGTTGTCGAGACGTGCGACGAGGGCGACGCCACACGCGTCGTGCTCGTAGCGAGGGTCGTACAGCCCTTGGGCCGTAGGCGGCTTAAGTCGGTCGGTCATATGGAAGTGCTCCGGCGGCAGGCGAGCAGCTCAGGCGGAGCGAGAAAGCCTAGAGCATTGAGGCGCCATCCCAAAGAGCGGCCAAACCGGTACCTTGCGCTTCGCCAAACAGCCGAACGGGGGTTGAAGCTCACGTCCGGCGGGCACAGAGGATTCCAGCGTATGGCCGACGTTCAGCTCACCCTGCCTGCACGCGCCGAAAACGTCGCGGTGGTTCGCCATGCCCTTGGCGGCCTCGGCGAGGCGCTCGCGCTGCACCCCCAGACGTTGTCGGACGTCAAGCTCGCCGTGACCGAGGCGTGCACCAACGTCGTCGTGCACGCCTACGGCGAGGGCGAAGGGCCGATGGAAGTGGCCGCGAGCGTCGACGGCGACGCGCTGCGCGTGACCGTCCGCGACGAGGGCCTGGGCATCGTGCCGCGTCCCGACTCACCGGGCCTCGGTCTCGGGCTGCCGCTGATCGCCACGCTGACGGAGTCCCTGGAGCTGGGCAAGACGCCCGACGATCGCACGGAGGTCACCATGGTCTTCCGCCTGGAGCAGGTCCCGGTCGAGTCGTGACGGACGCGCCGACCGCCAACACCGCGACCGTCAAGGTCGTGCAGGGGCCGCTCGTGGCCCCGGTCCTGTCGCGCGTCGTGGGCATGCTCGCCGCGCGCGCCCAGTGCCCGGTCGACCGCCTCGACGACGCGCTGCTCGTGGCCGACGCGATCGCCGCCTCCGCCCCGAACCGCTCGGCCGACGGGCACCTGACCGTCCGCCTGACCGCCAGCACCGACGGCCTCGAGTTGCGCGTGCTCGACCTCGCTCCCGGCGGCGGCGACGGCCTCGTCAGCGATGCCGCGCTCCCCGGCGTGGGCAATGTCCTCGAACGGATCGCCGACGACGTGCGCGTCGAAGACAACGAGCTCGTCGTGCGCTTGAGCTTCGGCTAACGCTCAACCACCCTCCTGGCACGGTGGCGATTTGACAGAGATCGCCAGCAACCTGCCACAATGCCCGCCAGATGCCCCCGGAATTTGCACTCACTGAAGACGCGATCGACGCCGAGCGCCACGTCGTGGCCGTTCGGGGCGAGATCGATCTCTTCACCGCACCCGAGCTGAAGCAGAAGCTCACCGACGCCATCGAAGGTGGCAAGACGCGGATCGTCGTCGATCTGACGCAGACGACGTTCCTCGACTCCACCGCGCTCGGCGTCCTGATCGGCGCGGTCAAGCGCCTGCGCACCCGCGACGGCGCGCTGGTCATCATCAACGTCGATCAGAACATCGCCAAGACGTTCGAGATCACGGGCCTGGACCAGATCTTCACGATCGTCGGCGAGCTCGACAGCGCCATCGCGGCGCTGGACGCCGAACCCGCTTCGTCCTAGTCGTCGATCAGCTCGAGCACGGCGACCTCGACCGGGCCCTGGATGGCCGTGTCGTCGGGGTCGGCGCCGAGCTGGTCGAGCACGCCCTCGATCGACTTGCCGTCCTGGTAGCGGTCGAAGATGCGCGGGTCGATGTAGGAGGCGCGCGCGACCGCGGGCGTGTTGCCCAGGTAGAACGCGACCTCTTTCACCGCGCGCGTGACCACCCTCTTGCGCGCGGTCTTCGTCTCGGCGGCCGCGCCGGACACGGCCACGGCCACGGCGGCCAGCACCGTCGCCCCCCAGGTGCGGAAGTCCTTGGCCGAGATGTCGGCGCCGGTGACGTCCTTGAGGTAGGCGTTGATGTCGGCCGACCGGACATCGGCCCAGCGGCGGCCCTCCCGGTAGGCCAGCAGCTCGTCGCCTCCACCCCGCCGGCGCTTGAGCGTCGCGACCAGCGTCGCGATCTCGGGATCGACGACCGACTGCACGCGCTGCTTGCCCGACTTGGCGGGATAGTCGAACGACAGCACCTCGCCGTTGACGGTCACGTGCTCCTTGCGCATCGTGGCCAGGCCGTAGGTCTCGTTGGTGACCGCGTAGTCCTCCGAGCCGATCCGGAAGAAGCCGCGGTCCAGCAGGCGCACCGCGCCGGCCAGCACCTGGGCGCGCGTCGGCGCGCCGTCGAGCTCGGCCAGGTCCGCCTCGACGTGCTCGCGCAGGGCCGGCAGCGCGCGCGCGAAGGCGACCATGTCGTCGAACTTCTGCTGGTCGCGGCGGGCGCGCCAGCGCGGGTGGTAGAGGTACTGCTTGCGCCCGGCCGCGTCGATGCCGGTGGCCTGGATGTGGCCGCCGGGGTACGGGCAGATCCACACGTCGGCCCAGGCCGGTGGGATCGCCAGCTCGGCGATGCGGGCCAGGATCTCGTCGTCGGTGACGGTCACGCCGTCGGGATCGACGTAGGAGAACCCGCGCCCACGCTTGCGCCGCGTGAGGCCGGGAACGGTCAGATCGGAGCGCCGTAGGCGGGCGCGGGAGGGGTGAGTCGTCGTGACGGCCATAGGGCCGTGACCGGTTACCCCTTCGACGCGGACTTCTGACGGGCGGGCTTCTTGGCCGGCCCGGACGCCGCCTTGGCCTTCGGCGCCGGAGCGCTGGTCCCACGGACGGCGTCGAGGCTGGCCTGCAGCGCCGCCATCAGGTCGGGCACCTCGGCCGGCTCGGCCTCGGGCGCTTCGGCGATGGCGATCTCCTCGCCGGCCGCCTTGCGCTCGATCATGGCCAGGATCTGCTCGCGGTACTCGTCGTGGTACTTGTCGGGCTCGAAGGGCCCGGCCAGCGAGTCGACGAGCTGCTTGGCGATCGCCAGCTCCTTCTCCGTCGTCTTGACGTCGTCGGTGGCCGCCAGCTCGTCGATGCGCGACGGGTCGTTGACCTCGTCGGCGAACAGCATCGTCGACATCTCCAGCGCGTCGCCGGACGGGCGGATCGCCACCAGGCTCTCCTTGGAGCGGATCACGACGCGGGCGATGGCCACCTTGCCGGTCTCGGCCATCGCGTCGAGCAGCAGCTTGTACGGCTTGGCCCCGCCCGGGCCGGGCGCGAGGTAGTACGGGTGGTCGTAGAAGATCGGCGGGATCTCCGACTCCTCGACGAAGTCTTCGATGTCGATCGTGCGCGTCTTCTCGGGCTCGAGCGAGTCGAGCTCCTCGTCGCTGATCACGATGTACGCGTCGGGCGCGATCTCGAAGCCCTTGACCAGGCGGTCGTAGGGGACCTCCTCGCCCGTGCGTGGGTTGACCCGCTTCTGCGCGATCCGGCCGTTGTCGGTCGAGTCGAGCTGGTTGAAGCGGACGGTCTTGCGGTTGACGGCGCTGTACAGCCGGACGGGCACGGTGACGAGCCCGAAGCTGATGGCGCCGGTCCAGATCGCGCGCGGCATGGGACTCGAAGTGATACCCGATTCGCCGCGCCGCGCGCGCAGGACTTCTGTCAGGCGGCGTTGGCCCCGCGGATCGCGATCGGGCGTCCGTTCCGATCTTCAGCCACGTGGGTTCGCTTCTCCTCGGTGGGGCAATCGGGGACTACGAGGCGACTACCTCGCCCCCGCTGTCCGAAAACCAGGAGACCCGGCCATGGCCACCCGCACCACGTATCACGGCATTCTCGGCGACGACAAGACCGACGAACGCGAGCAGATCGTCGAGATGCTCAAGAAGGCGTACTGGATGGAGATCGAGACCGTGATGAGCTACATCACCAACTCGGTCAACCCCGACGGCGTCCGCGCGCAGGAGATCATCGAGTCGCTGCGGGCCGACATCCAGGAGGAGCTCGGCCACGCCCAGTCGTTCGCCGCCCGCATCAAGGAGCTGTACGGCGTCGTGCCCGGCTCGCTGGAGTTCAAGGCCGAGCAGAGCTACCTGCAGCCGCCGGAGGCGCAGACCGACATCGTGCACGTCATCAAGGGCGTGATCGAGGCCGAGTCCGGCGCGATCGACTTCTACAACGAGATCATCGAGTTCACCGACGAGCACGACCCCGTGACCAACGACATGGTGATCGCCATCCTCCGCGACGAGGAGGGCCACCGGCGCCTGTTCGAGGGCTTCCTGCGCGAGTACGAGGCCGAAGGCAAGGCCTGAGCGCGGCTACGGCGCGGGCGGCTTGTCGCTCGTCCGCTTGCCGTTGCCGTTCCCGTTGACGCCCAGGGTGTCCCGGGCCAGCTGCAGCGCTGGCCCGGCCTGGGCGATCACCTGGTTCATCACCTCGCCGACGCCCTGGGCGCCGTTGAGGATCGTCAGGTTGTCGACGTGCGAGAACGCCCCGGCGGCCGCGGCCACGATCTCGGGCAGCTTCTCGGCGATCTGCTGGCCGATGACCGCGTCGGCCTCCTGCTCCAGCGCCTCGGCGCGCTTGGCGATCGCCTCGGCCTCGGCCAGGCCCTTGGCCCGCACCGCGGAGCCGTCGGCCTCGCCGCGAGCCTTGACCGCGTTGGCCTCGGCCTGACCGACGATCTCCGTGCGGCGCGCGTCGGCCTCCGCCTTCAGCTCGATCTCCCGCTTGGCCGCCTCGGCCAGGGCGATGCGCGCCGCCCGCTGGCCCTCGGCCTCGACCTGCGCGCGATAGGCCTCGGCGTCGGCCGGCTTGCGCACCTGCGTGTCCAGGCGCTTCTCCTCGCGCTCGGCCTCGAGGTTGGCCACCTCGGTCTCCTGCACGACGACCTGCTTGCGCGCGGACGCGTCGGCCAGCGGCCCCGCCTGCGCGGCCTCGGCCTCGGCCCGGTCGCGCTCGGCCTTGAACGCGGCCAGCTTGATCGCGGTGTCGCGCTCGGCGGCGGCGCGCAGCGTGGCCGCCTCCTGCTCGCGCTCGGTCGCCTCGCGGTCGGCGGACGCCTGCGCGATGCGCGCCGACTTCATCACCTCGGCGGTGCGGGGCTCGCCGAGCGCCTTGATGTAGCCGGTCGGATCGACGATCTCCTGGATCTGCATCGAGTCGACCACGAGGCCCAGCTTCTGCATCTCCGAGACCGACGCGTCGCGCGTCTCCTGGGCCAGCTCGTTGCGGTTGGCGATCAGGTCCTCGACCGACAGCCCGCCGATGATCGAGCGCAGGTGCCCGTGGAAGACCTCCTTGACGAGGTTGTGCATCTGCCCGTTCTGGCCGGGCTGGTCGTCCAGGAAGCGCGTGGCGGCGTTGGTGATCGACTGGTCGTCGTCGCCCACCTTGAAGATCGCCACGCCCTTCACGCCGACCGGGATCTTCTGCTTGTCGACGCCGTCGACGGCCAGCTCGGCCGAGTCGGCCCGCAGCGACAGGTACTGGGCCTTCTGGAGGATCGGCAGGACCAGCGCGCCACCGCCGGTGATGATCTTGAACGACTTCACGTTGGCCGCGGCGGCCGCGGTCGGCTGGCCGTCGGGGCCGAGCTCCAGCGGCGCCCGGCTGCCTCGCGAACGCACACCCAGCCCGGTGATGATCAACGCCTCGTCGGCCGCCGGGACCTTCCACAGGATCGAGAAAAGGATGACGCCGACGACGACGACCGCGGCGACCGCGATCACGATGACGAGCAAGGAGCTCATTGCTGGGGTTCCTCCGGGGGAACGTCGTAGAGGCGCGCCACCAGGACGGCGCGCGGGGGTTCGTACTCGACGACCACGACCTCGACGTCAGCGTCGATCGCGCCCCCGTCGACGTCCCGGGCCAGGAAGGCCTCGGTCCCGCCACGGATGCCGACGATGACCTCCCCCGTCCGCCCGGGACGGATGGCGCCCTGGCGGCTGATGCGCCCGACGAGCCCTACCGGGGAGTCGCTGCTGGAGGACATGTGTCGCGCAGCGCCTGGGCGCTGAGCGCGTCAGCGTAGTGGAACGAACGAGTTCCCCTTACTCGGCGTCGGGCGCGGGCTCCGGATCGGGCTCCGTGGGCACCGGCGACGGCTCGGCCGGCTGACCGGGCTCCTCCTGCGGAGGCGTCGGATCGATCGGCGTGACCGGCGCGTCCGGCACCGCCGGTTGCACCGGTGCGTCGGGGACGACGGGGGTGACCGGCTCGACCGGCTGGGGCACCTCGAGGGGCGTCGAGGGCTGCGGGACTTCCATGTGCATGCCCTTCAGGTTTCCCCCAGCGGCGTGGAGCCAACCTCCGCGGCGCGGATGCCGTCGCCCGGCTCTCGACGCCTTCCCTACCCCTCGGAGTCCGCCACCGATCGCAGTCGCGCCAACGACTGGCGGATGATGCGGCTGATCTGCATCTGCGAGACGCCGATGCGCTCGCCGATCTCCGCCTGCGTCAGATCCTCGACGAAGCGCAGGCGCAGCACCTCGCGCTCGCGTGGGCCGATCGTGCGCAGCAGCTTGGAGAGCGTCGCGCGGTCCTCGGCCAGGCCGAAGCCGCCGTCGTCGTCGCCCAGCGCGTCACCGACCGTCTCCCCCGCCTCGTCGTCCCCGGCCCGCGGCGCCGACAGCGACGAGGCGCGGTACGCGGCGCCCGCCTCCAGCGCCTCCAGCACCTGCTCCTCGTTGGCGTTGGTGGCCTGCGCGATCTCGGCCACCGACGGCGCGCGGCGCAGCTCGCGGCTCAGCTCGCCGACGGCGCGGTCGACGCGCAGCGCCAGCTCCTGGAGGTCGCGTGGGACGCGCACCGACCAGGTGCGGTCGCGGAAGTGGCGCTTGAGCTCGCCCAGGATGGTCGGCACCGCGTAGGAGCTGAACGCGATGCCCCGCTCGGGATCGAAGCGGTCGATGGCCTTGAGCATGCCCAGCGAGGCGACCTGGATGAGATCGTCGAGCGGCTCGTCGGCGCGCTGGTAGCGGCGCGCGAGCTGGCGGGCGAGCGGCAGGAACCGCTCGACCAGGGCCTCTCGCGCGGCAGGGTCGCCGGCCTGGGCGCGCGGGAACAGCGTGTCGTCCACACGAGCGGGGTCAGGCATGGCGTTGCTAGGAATGGCGGCACCTCGCGGCGGCTGGGCGGATCCGCACCGTTTGCTGGGGTGCGATGAGCGCGAGGTCGACGGGGGTCTGGGCCGACTCGCATGAGAGACTACCGCCCAGGATGACCGCCGAGGGCCAATATTCCGGTGCAGAGCTGCGCATTCTCGCGGCCGACGAGGACCGCGATGCGCTGGCCTCGACCGTGACGCTCCTGGAGGGCCTGGGGCACGAGGTCACCGCGCTGGCCGTCGGCGTCCGCGAGGCAGCCGAGGAGATCGCCCGCGACGAGCCGGACCTGGCCGTCGTCGTGCTGCACGACGACACCGCCCACGCGCTCGAGCTGATCGACGAGATTTCGGAATACGCCACCGGCCCCGTAATCGCCGTTGCGAGCGATCCTGATGCATCATTCGCCCAGGAAGCGGCCGAACGCGGTTTGGACGCGGTCGCCGCGCCGCCCCGTCCCGAGGCCGTTCAGGCGGCCATCGAGGTGGCCATGCGCCGCTCCGCCGAGCGCCGCGCGCTGGCCGAGCAGGTCGACCAGCTGGAGACCGCGCTGGCCCGGCGCGCCGTGATCGAGCGGGCCAAGGGCATCCTCATGGAACGCTTCGGCATCGGCGAACGGGACGCGTTCGAGCGCCTCAGGACCCACGCCCGCTCCCAGGGCCGGACCGTCGTCGTCGTCGCCCAGGCGGTCAGCGACGGCCACGCGCTCCTGCGCTCCTGATCTGGCTGACCAGCCAGGAGGTTGCTCGCGCAAATAGGTGGTTGGCAATGTGCCAAACCGGGGAAATCCGGCGCCAACCACCCCCTTAGAGGAGGGATGCATCACATGATCGGCATTCTCATCGCCGTCCTGGTCGCCGCACTGGTCTTCTGGCTGTGCAGCGTTCTCGGACTTCCAGTCATCGTCGGCATCGTCGCCGCGATCCTCGTCCTGATCGGTGGCATCGGCACCGGCGCCGGCGGCTGGGGCCGCGGCCGCACCGCTAGGTAGCGAGCGTCCGCTCGGGCGGGTACGGGCACAGCCCGCCCCGCGCCGGGCAGGTCGCACACAACGCCGCGTGCGGGTGCTCGGTCAACGGGTACTCGCCCCGCGACAGGCTTGCGGTCCGTTCCTCCAGGCGGGCCTCGAGCTGCCCGGCATCGGCGGCGGCGTAGGACGCCGTCGCCGGCCGGTCGGGCCGCTGGAGGTAGAGGTGCACCACCTCGACGCGCTCGGCTCCGGCCCGCAGCGCCGCCAGCGCGTAGAGCTCGCGCTGCATGCCGTAGTCGCGCTGCACGAGCGCCTCCAGATCGGCCGACGGATCCTCCAGCCGATCGGTCTTGGCGTCGACGATCAGCCAGGTGCCGTCGTCCTCCACCGCGAGGGCGTCGATCGCGCCGACCATCAGCCGGTCGCCCAGCGTGAAGGCGAACGCGTGCTCGCGCCGCAGCCGCCGGGCCGCCGCCAGCCGCCGGGCGGGCACGCTGGCCACGAACGCGCCGACCAGGCGCACGATCTCGACGAGGTCCGCGTCGGCCGCCGCCGCGCCTTCGCGGCGCACCAGCGCGCGGATGCGCTCGGCGTCCGGCGCGCGCGCCGCGGAGCCCGCGCCGAAGTCGAGCTCCTCCAGCAGCGCGTGGACCACGCGTCCGCGCACGCGCGCGTCGAGCCGGCCGGCCTGCTCCTGGGCGCCGAGCAGCAGGCCCGGCGGCGCGGCCTGGTCGGGCAGGCCGACCATGCGCTGGACGTAGAACCGGTAGCCGCAGCGCAGGTACTCGGCCAGCGACGTGTAGCTGAGGGTGGTGTCGGCGCCCAGCGGCGGGCCGACGGCCGCGGGCGCGACGGCCGGCGTCGCCTCGGGGGCGCGCGGACCCGCGCCCGAGCCGGTGGCCGCGGTGTCGACCGGCGCGGCGAACGCGGCGCGCAGGACGGTGCCGAAGGTGGCCGGCGTGGAGATCGACAGCGCCAGCTCGAACCCGTCGCCGCCGATGCGCGCGTCGGGCGCGGGTGACTCGGCCGTGAAGCGCTCGACCAGATCGGGCACCAGCGCGGGCCCCAGCCAGGTCAGCGGGCTGCCGCCGGTGGCCAGGTTGCCGATCGAGCCGCTCAGCACCAGCCGGTGCTTGGCCCGGGTCAGCGCCACGTAGAGCACGCGCTTCTCCTCGGCCGACTCGCGCTCGCGGCGCTCGGCCTCCAGCGCGTTGAAGTCCAGCGCGGGCGTCGACTTGGCGCCGTCCAGGAGCGACAGGCGCAGGCCGACGCGGTCGCCGTCGACCTGCAGCAGCGGGCTCGTGCGGTTGGGCGGGCGGCCCAGGTCGGCGACCGCGACGACCCCGAACTCCAGCCCCTTGGCCGCGTGGACCGTCATCAGCCGCACGGCGTCGAGGTCGGGATCCTCGACCGCCGCCTCCGGCTCGCGCTTCTGCGCGGCCTCCAGCGCGGCCGCGTGCTCGACGAACGCGCGCAGATCGCGCCCCTCGGCCGCCTCGAAGCCGCGGGCCAGGCGCAGCAGCTTGTCGACGTTGGCCAGGCGCCGCGCGCCACCGGCCAGCCCGAGCACGGTCAGGTCGTATCCGGACGCGGCGATCGCCCGCTCCAGCAGCTCGTCCAGCCGCCGGCGGGGGATCGCGGCGCGCTCGGCGCCAAAGCGCGCGGCGAAGGCGGCCAGGCGACGCGCGTCCTGCGGCGACGCGTCGGCCGGCGGTGCGCCCCGCAGCGTCGGCCACACCGGCTCGCGGCGGCTGCGCGCGTCCTGGATGACCAGCGCCAGCGCATCGGAGCTGGCCCCGCACAGCGGCGAGCCGAGCACGGTCAGCAGCGCGGTCTCGTCGAGCGGGTTGGCCAGCGCCGCCAGATAGGCCATCAGGTCCAGGACCTCCTGGCGGGTCCAGAAGCCGCGTCCCGCGGTGGCCAGGCAGGGCAGGCCCACGTCGGCCAGCGCGCGCTCGATCACCGGCATCGAGGCGGCCGCGCGCACGAGCACGGCCATGTCCCCGGGCGCCGCCTCGCCGCGGTCGACCAGCTCGCGCAGCCGCTGTGCGAGCAGGCGCGCCTCGGCCTTGCGCCCGTCGGACACGCGCGGCAGCGTGTCGCCCAGGTCGATGTCCTCCCACCCCTCCAGGTCGGTGAGCAGGAGCTCGACGCGCGGGACGTCCAGCGGCGCGGGTCCGCGGGGCGAGCGCAGCGGCGCGAAGTGCTCCCCGAAGCGCTCGGCGAACGCGGCGTTGACCGCGGCCAGGATCTCCGGGTCGCAGCGGAAGCTCTCCTCCAGGCGCAGCGCCAGGCCGCGCGCCGACAGCGCCTCGCGGCGGTCGCGGAAGATCTGCACGTCGGCGTGGCGGAAGCCGTAGATCGACTGGAACTCGTCGCCCACGCTGAACAGCTGGTCGTTCTCGATGGAGCGCAGCACCTCGAGCTGGCGCTGGTTGGTGTCCTGGAACTCGTCGACCATGACCAGGGCGAAGCGCTCGCGCCACACGGCGCGCACCGCGGGATGCTCGGCCAGCAGGTCGCGGGCGCGCAGCTCCAGATCGTCGAAGTCCAGGACGCCGCGGGCCGCCTTGGCCTGCGCGTAGGCGGCCCCGAAGCGCCGCAGCAGGTCGTCGAACAGGACGACGTGGCGCGCGGCGTGGTGGTCGGCGCAGGCCTTCTCGAAGGCGTCGCGCGCCTCGACGTAGGCGTGGCAGGGCGCGGTGTCCAGCGCGGCGGCCCGGCCGCAGGCGATGTCCAGCGCGCGCATGCGCCCGGGCCAGGGCACGACGCCGGTCTCCACGTCCTCCAGGAAGCGCGCGCAGCGGTCCAGCGCGGCGCGCGCGTCGTCGACCAGCTTGGAGTCGCGCGCGTCGGCCAGCTCGGCGGCCAGGGCGGCGCGCGCCGCGGCCAGCGCGGTGCGCTCGGCGTCGGGCGGCGGCCGGCGCGGCACCTCGGGCAGATGCGGCAGCCCCTGGCCGCGGCTGCGCAGCTCGTCGTGGGCGGCGGGGATGGCCAGCGTGAGCGCGTCGGCCCGGTAGGCGGCGACGAGATCCAGGGCATCGGGGCCGCCGTCGGCCAGGAACCCGCGCAGCGCCTCGGCGAACGCGCCCTCCCGCAGCCGCGCGGCGCGGGGCTCGTCGAGCACCGCGAAGCCGGGATCGAGCCCGGCGGCCAGCGGGTGCGCGCGCAGCAGGCGCGAGCAGAAGCCGTGGATCGTCGAGACGAACGCGCCCTCGGTGGCCCGCGCGGCCGCCCGCGCGTGCGTCGTCCCGATCTCCTCGAAACGGCGGCGGATGCGCTCGCGCAGCTCGCCCGCCGCCTTGTCGGTGAACGTGATGGCCAGGATCCGGCCGGGGTCGATCTCGTCGTCGAGCACCGCGCGCACGAAGCGCTCGACCAGCACCGAGGTCTTGCCCGAGCCGGCCGCCGCCGACAGCAGCAGCGAATGGTCGCGCTGCGCGATCGCCGCGGCCTGCGCCGGGGTGAAGCGGTCGTGGCCGGGGGCCTGCGCGGCGGGCTCGACCGGCGGCTCCACGCGCGAGGCCTGCACCTCGCCGCCGTCCAGCGCGTCGAGGTCGAACAGGGTCAGCTCGCCGCTCACGCCGCGACCTCGCAGCGGCACAGGCCCGGGAAGGCGCAGCCCCGGCTGGTGCACGTCTCCGGTCGCGGCTCCAGCGCGCCCGAACGGGCCTGGGCCGCGGCGGCCGCGGCCAGCTCGAGCACCGCGTCGAGCGTGGCCCGCACGGCGTCGGCGGGCTTGCGATCGGTGGGCACGGCGTCGAGGTCGGGATCGGCCTCCTTGTCGATCAGGCCGCGGCGGCGCGCGTCGTTGGCCGACAGCGGCTGGTAGAAGGCGCCCACGGGCTCGAGGTCGAGGTGGTCGGCGGCGGCCTTCAGGTAGATCGCGGCCTGGAAGACGTTGTCCTGGATCCAGCGGTTGCCGGCCACCACGCGCCCGGTCTTGTAGTCGATCACCTGCAGCTTCGTCCCGGTCGGATCGACGTCGACGCGGTCGATCCGCCCGCGCAGCGCGACGGGGCCGTCGGGCGCCTCGAGCACGACGTCGGGCAGGTAGACGCCCTCCCCGGCCAGCTCGTCGGCGTGCGACTCATCGGGCTGGAAGCCGAAGCTGACCTCGATGTGGCGTGGCTCGTACGCGCTACCGTCGCGGGCCGACGCGTCCAGGTAGCGCTCCAGGTCGGCCTCCAGGCGACGCGTACCGGCGGCCAGGCGCTCGGGGCTGGGCGACAGCGGCGTGCGCGCGGCGGCCAGCTCGAGCGCCTCGCGCAGCAGGTCGTGCGCGATCGGCAGCGAGTCCGGCGTGACCTTGGCCGACCCGGTCTGCGCGCGCAGCTCGCGCAGCGTGCGCTCCAGCGCCTCGTGGGCGATCGAGCCGCGGGCCAGGTACTCGGAGTCGGGCTCCAGGTCGTCGAGGTTCAGATAGCGCTCGACGAACCACTTGACCGGACAGGCGGCCCAGCTCTCCAGCGCCGACGGCGACCAGTGCGGCCGCCCGCGCAGCGCGTCCAGCACGGGCTCCGTGCGCAGGGGCGCGATCGGCTCGGGCGCGCGCGGCGGCGCGGCCTCCGCGGCCACCCGCGCGGCCTCGCGCACGGTCGGCGGCTCCTGCTCCCACGCCACGGCGCCCAACGGACGGCGGCGCACCACGGGCGCGTCGACGATCGCGCGCACGTCGTCCAGGAAGAACGAGGCGATCACGGGGTCGCCGTCGTCGTCGGCGTTGCGGCTGGACAGCACGAGCCGCTGCACCGGACGCGAGACGGCCGCGTAGAACAGGTAGCGCTCGTCGGCCAGCGGGTCCTCGCGCTGGGGCAGCACGATGCCCGACACCTTGGCCAGCTCGCGCCGGTCGTCGTCGGACAGGAACGGCTCGGGCGTGCCGGGCCGCGGGAAGGCGCCCTCCTGCAGCCCGCAGAGGATCAGCGCGCGGACGCGGCGGGCGCGCAGGGCCAGCGGATCGCACACCGTGACGCGGCCGGGGCCGGGCGCGTCGCCGACCGGCACGACGACGCCCTCCAGGTGCGCGACCAGCTCCTGGGCGTCGGGCGCGAACGGCGCGGCGGCCCGGCTCAGCCCCAGCAGCTCGGTCAGCGCCGCGCGCGCGCACGCCCCGGCCTGGGCCAGCTCGCGCGCGCCGGCGTCCAGCAGCGGCGGCCGGGCCGGATCGCCCGAGCCCGGCAACCCGGGCGCGAGCGCGACCATCGCCTGCGTGACCATCCGCCCGGTCTCGTCGATCAGCGCCTCGCACAAGGCCACGACGCCCTGGTCGGACGCGCGCCGGAGCTTGCCGATCGCGAACGGCGCCTCGCGCTGCCACAGCTCGATCGCGTCCTCGGCCGACTCGGTGCCGGACCGCCGGACCTCGCGCTCGAGCACGTCGACGGCGGCGGGATCGCGCAGGACGCCGGGCCCGCGCAGGTAGGCGAGCAGGTCGGCCGCGCTGCCCTCCAGCAACGCGCAGCGCAGGAGGGCGATCAGCGCGCGGCCCAGCGGCAGATGGCCGAGCGGCACGCTGCGCCGCAGCGCGAACGGGACGCCGAACGCGGCCAGGACGCTCTCCAGCAGCGGCGCCTGCTCGTCCAGGCTGCGGGTGACGATCGCCACCTCCTCCGGCCGGGCGCCGGCGCGCAGCAGCGCCAGCGCCTCGCTGGCCACCAGCTCGGCCTCGGCCCGCTCGCCGCCGGCCTGCAGCAGCGCGACCGCCTCGCCGGCGGGCACCAGCGCGAGCTCGTCGTCCTCGAACAGGCGCCGCTCCAGCGCGTGCAGCGCGGTGCGCGCCGCGGGCGCGTAGAACTGGTCGTCGGGCGCCATCTCCTGGCGGCGGCCGTGGCTGGCCAGCGGCTCCAGATCGGCCACCAACCGGGCCCGGCCGGCGAACGCCGCACGCCCGCGCTCGAAGGTCAGCGAGACCCACACCTCGGCGTCCGCGCCGACGGCCAGCGCGTCGACCGCCTCGCGCTGCAGCGGCGTGAGGTCGTCGAAGCCGTAGAAGAAGACGGGCGTCGTGCCCCAGGCGCGCGGCGTCTCGCGCAGGCGATCCAGGGCGTCCAGGGCCCAGCGCTCCTGGTCGGGCCGGCCGAGGCGATCCAGCGCGGCCCGGTAGCCGCGATACAGGGCGGCGATCTCCTCGCCGTAGGCCAGCCGCCCCGCGTCCTCACCGGCCCAGGCCCGCAGCGCGCCGGTCAGCCGACCGGGCTCCACGCGCGCGACCTGCAGCTCCTGGACGAGCTTCAGCATGGCCCGGGCGAAGCCGGGCGAGGCGGCCGAGTCGCGCAGGACCCGCAGCTCGGTCCGCGCCACCACCGCGCCCATCACCCGCTCGCGAGCGACGTCGCCCAGCGGACGGCGGCCGTCACCGGCCCGCGCGGCGACGAGATCGAGCAGGTGCTCGAAGGTCATCACCCGGGCGCCGATGACCAGCTCGTCGGCGGCCAGCTCGCGCCGGTAGTTGTCGACGTCCTCGGCGGTCGGCACGACGAGCAGCGGGTCGCGATGCAGGGCCGCGCGGACGCCGTCGAGGACGGCGCGGGCCTTGGCCGAGTTGGCCGGTCCGGTGATCAGCGTGAGGGGCATTGCGGGTCAGTGATCGTTGCGCACCGATCGGCGGCATGATTCGCGCCCATGCATCCCGTGATCGAGGCCCTGCACGAGCGCCGCGCGGCCGGTTCGACGCCGTTCGCGCGCACCGACGGCCGGCGGATCGCGCTGGCCGTCGAGGGCGGCGGGATGCGCGGCGTCGTCTCCTCGGCGATGTGCGCGGCGATCGAGTCCGCGGGCCTGGTCGACGCGTTCGACCTGGCCGCCGGCGCGTCGGCGGGCGCGCTCAACGCGGCCGCGCTGCTGGCCGGCGTGGCCGCGGGCTGCACGCACGAGTACGCCGGCGCGTTCACCGACCGGCGCTTCATCAACCCCGCGCGGCTGCTGCTCGGCCGCGCCGTCGTCGAGGTCGACTTCGTCCTGGACTACGACCACCCCGACACGCTCGACGCGGCACGGCACCAGCGCACGCTGGACTCGCCCGTCGAGCTGCACTGCGTGGCCTGCGACGTGGCCAGCGCCCGAGCCGTGGACCTGACCGGGATGGCCGAGCGTCCGGCGCTGCGCGAGGCGCTGCTGGCCTCGTCGCGGCTGCCCTGGATCGGCGGCGAGCCGGTGCGCGCGGCCGACGGCCGCCGCTTCCTCGACGGCGGGCTGATCGAGCCGATCCCGCTGGACACCGCGCTGGCCGCGGGCGCGACCCACGTGCTGGTGCTCCTCACCCGCCCGGCGGGCGCCGCGGTGCCCGCGGTCGGCACCGGGTTGGGCGACCGGCTGGTCAGCCGCCGCCTGCACGCGCTCAACCCCGCCCTGGTCGAGGCCTACCGCACGCGCCCGGCCGCCTACGCGGCGACGATCGAGCGGATCCAGTCCGAGCCCAACGTGCTCGGCGTCTTCCTGCCCGAGGGCTCGCCGGTGCCCGGGCGCCTGGAGCGCGACCCGGACAAGCTCCGCGCGGCCGCCGCGCTGGCCCGCGCGGCCGCCGAAGCCGCGCTCGCCGGGCCGAGTGGCACATGACCTCCGCTCAGCGGAGGGAATGTGCCACTCGGCCGGTCAGGTGCGCAGGAATCGCTGCACGTCGGCGGCCTCGCGGGCGAACGCCTCGGGGTTGGGCGTGTCGAGCTTCGGCACCCCGCCGGGGATCGTCCACGTGCCGGTGACCCGCCCGTCCTCGAGCGTGACCGCCCGGAGCATCCCGCCGCCCGGGAACGCGCGCTTGCGCAGCGCCGCCGAAACCGCGAACGAGCGGTCCTTCCAGCCCAGCAGATACGGATCGAACGCGGGCAACAGCCGGGGTTGGCGGAGCTCTCCGCGGCTGTCACGGTCTTCTCCGCCAACGTCGGTCAGGGCGGTGCGGGCGTCGCGGATCCCCAGGCCCGACCAGGCGGCGAGGTCGACGGCGTCGGCGCCCACGTGCGCGGCCGCGTAGCGCGCGCCCAGCTGCGCCAGCGCGGCCGCCCGGTCGACCTCCACGCGCGCGCCGACCCAGTCCGCGGCCAGCACGAACTCCCGCGCGGGCGTCAGCACCACCTCACCGCGCGCGCAGCAGTCGGCCAGCAGGTGCGGAAACGCCTGGCCCTCCAGCACCAACCCCTTCGCGGCCAGCCGTTCGAGCAGCACCGAGCGCACGAGTGGCCCATCGGAGGCGAGCACCGAACCGACCAGGCCGGCCCGCGCATCCCCTTCGGGAACGCGACGCGCGGTCAGCGCCCACAACCACCACCAGTCCTCCACGGCGACCAGATGCAGCGTCCCGCGCATCAGCCAGCCGAGCACGAGCTCGCGCGACGCGCCCACGTCCGCGAAGCCGAACCCGCTCGCGCGAGCCCGCAACGCCAGCGCCGCCGCCCGCTCGTCCTGGGCCTGCACCGCGAGCAGCGCCCGCACCACATCGACCGGAGCACGACGGCGCCGCTGCCCCAGCAGCTGCGCCCGCGCCCGCGCCCGTCGCTGGACTACGCGGCCTCCGCCGGAGCCGAGCCGGCGTCCGACGACGCCGCGGCGGTGGCGGCCTCGGCCGCGATCGTCTCCTGGTCGGGCGGCTTGGCGCCCTCCTTGGCCCACGGCTCGTCGAACTCGACGCGCCAGCGGCCCTCGTCGGTCTGCTCCAGCGCCAGGCGGGCGCGGAAGGCGCGGCCCGAGCGGCCGCGGAAGCCGGTGACCGGACGCGCCGTGTAGCCCGCCTTGATCAGCTCCTTGACCACCGCGGGCGACAGCGTCTTGCCCGCCTTGGCCTTCCAGATGACGAAGCCACAGCCCGGGTCCTCGCGCGACCAGCACGAGTAGCCCTTGCGGTTCTCGTTGATGTCCAGGCCGCAGACCGGACAGGGCCCGACCATCGCCCGCGGGATCCGCACGTCCTTGAGCTTCTCGTCGAGCACGTTGACCGTCTGGCGGGCGAAGTCGGCGATGTCGGCCATGAACTTCGGCCGCGTGTCCGTGCCGTTCTCGATCTTGACCAGCCGCGACTCCCAGTCGCCGGTCAGCGACGGCGAGGTGAGCGGGTGGTTGTCGAGCAGGCGGATGACGTTGACGCCCTTCTCGGTGCAGACCAGCGCGCGGCCGTCGCGCTCGACGTAGCCGACGTCGATCAGGCGCTCGATGATCGCGGCGCGGGTGGCCGGCGTGCCGATGCCGGACTCCTTCATCGCCTCGCGCATCTCGTCGTCGTCGACCAGCTTGCCGGCGGTCTCCATCGCGCCCAGCAGCGACGCGTCGCTGTAGCGCCGCGGCGGCTTGGTCTCCTTCTCGGCCGACTCGACCGAACGCGTGTCGACGTTCTCGCCCTTCTCGAGCTTGGGCAGCTGCTGATCGCGACCCTCGTCGTCGTCGGACGCGGCCTGCTCGCCCTCGGACAGCTCGCCGTACACGCCGCGCCAGCCCGGCACGATCAGGACCTTGCCGCGGGTGCGGAAGACGTGCTCGGCCACGGTCGTCTCGATGCGCGTGTTCTCGAACTGCGCATCGGGATGGAAGATGGCCAAGAAGCGCCGGGCGACCATGTCGTAGACGCGGCGGTCGTCGTCGCTGAGCTTGTCGAGCTTGTGCTCGGAGCGCGTCGGGATGATCGCGTGGTGGTCGGTGACCTTCTCGTTGTTGACCACGCGCCCCAGCGGGAGCAGATCGAGGCTCGCGACGTACTCGGCGGCCTTGGTGTACTCGCGGTTGCCCCCGACGAACACCGCCGTCGGCTTGATCTCGCCGATCATGTCGCTGGTGATGTAGCGCGAGTTGGTACGCGGATACGTGAGCACCTTGTGCTCCTCGTACAGGCGCTGCGCGGCCGACAGCGTGCGGCGCGCGGAGAAGCCGAAGCGCGTGTTGGCGTCCCGCTGCAGCGACGTCAGGTCGTACAGCAGCGGCGGCTTCTCGGTGCGCTTGGTCTTGTCGAGCTTGGTGATCTCGCCGCGCTGGCCGCGAACGGCGGCGACGATCGCGTCGGCCTGCTCGGCGGTGGCGATGCGCGGCTGGGCGCCCTCGTGGAAGCGCCCCTCGTACACGCGCTTGCCGTCGGCCTCGAAGACCGCGTCGACCAGCCAGTAGGGCTCGGGCTTGAACGCGGCGATCTCGTCCTCGCGGCGGGCCAGGATGGCCAGCGTCGGCGTCTGCACGCGGCCCAGCGAGACGGCGCCGTCGAAGGAGGAGCGCAGGCGGATGGTCGCCGCGCGGGTGGCGTTCATGCCGACGATCCAGTCGGCCTCCGAGCGCGAGCGGGCGGCCTCTTCGAGCGTGGCGTACTCGGACGCGGGCTTGAGGCTGGCGAAGGCGTTGTTCATCGCCTCCTTGGTCATGGACTGCAGCCACAGCCGCTGGACGGGCTTCTTGGCCCCCGCCTTCTCGAACAGATAGGCGAAGATCAGCTCGCCCTCGCGGCCGGCGTCGCAGGCGTTGATGACGTCGTCGACGTCGTCGCGCTTGAGCTGCTGGCTGACCACCGTCATCTGCTTCTTGGAGCGCTCGTCGCGCACGACGAGCTTGAAGCGCTCGGGCACGATCGGCAGGTCGCCCATCTTCCACTTCTTGAACTTGGCGTCGTACTCGTCGGGCTCGGCGAGCTGCACGAGGTGGCCGACCGCCCACGTGATGACGTGGTCGGGACCCTCCAGAAAGCCCTCGTTCTTGGCGAACGGGCCGGGCAGGACGCGAGCGACGTCGCGTCCGACGGACGGCTTCTCGGCGATGACGAGGGTCTTGGCCATGACCTGGCGGAGCCTAGCGAGGCTTCTCGCTAGCGGGCACACGGCCCGGTCGAAACGCCACCGCGCACCCCGGCCAGGACATCTTGCACGACGTCGTTGGGCACCGCGTAGCCGCCGGGACGATCGTCGCCCACCGTCGAGGCGAACACCGTGCCGACCACGCGCCCCTGCTCGTCGACCAGCGGACCGCCGGAGTTGCCGTGGCGTACGCGCCCGCGCAGCGGGGCGATCGAGCGGGTCACCGGGCCGTTGCCGTAGGCGTCGTCGGCGATCGCCTTGCGGGTCTGCCCCATGCGCACGGGCCGCACGTCGTAGGGACCGTTGAGCGGGAAGCCGAGCAGCGCCGCCGACGTGCCCGAGGGGACCTCGCCGCGCAGCGAGAGCCCCGGCGCGCGCAGGCCGTCGACGGCCAGCACCGCGATGTCGTTGCGCTCGTCGAAGGCCACGGCGCGCGCCGTCAGCCGCGCACCGCGACCCTGCAGCTGGACCGTCGTGTCGTCCTGGCCGGCCACCACGTGCGCGTTGGTGACGACCAGGCCGTCGGTGGTCACCCAGCCCGACCCCTCGACGCCCAGCCCGCAGGCGTTGCCCAGCACCTTCACCACGGAGCGCGCCGCCTGCCGCACGCCGGACGTGCGGGCGATGCGCGCGGTGGGGGCGGGCACGTCGGCCTGCGGGCCCTGGAAGGCCGGAAGCGGGTCGAAGCGGGCCAGCGCGTTGAGGATCGGCCCGGACGGCGGCAGCACGTCGTTGAGCGTGCGCAGCACCGAGGAGCGCTGCACCTCGCGCCGCAGCGAGGCCTGGCCCGGCGTCTGCAGGGCGACGGCGCCGGCCAGCCACACGATGCCCAGGGCGATCCCGGCGCTGAGCACCGCGCCCAGCCCGCCGTCGACCGTGCTGAAGCCGGGAATCCGCTGCGCGCCGCCGCGCAGCCGGTAGGCGATCCCCGAGAAGCCCGCGGCCAGGATCGACCCGATGGCGATCGCGCCGACCAGGCCGAAGATCGGCGCATACGGCGACTCGGCCCCGTCGGACAGCAGCAGCGGCGCCAGGCGCGTTCCCGCCACCGCGCCCAGGCCGAAGCCGATCAGCGACAGCGCGCCGACGACGAACCCGCGGTAGTAGCCGATCGCCGCTCCGGCGAGCGTCAGCACGACGATGATCCAGTCCAGGCGCGTCATCAGGCGGGAATCCTCGTCACATCAAATACCGTTGCGGTCAGGTGAGCGGGAGCGAACACCGGCAGGGATGGTTGCGGTGGCGCCGGATCGCGCCGATCGCCGGCGTCGCCGTGCTCGCCTTCGGGGCCGGTGCGGTCCTCGGCGGGCAGCACGTTCCCGCCTCCCAGCAGGCGGCCGAGGCGTTCGTCACCGCCTGGCACGGCGGCGACCTGGCCCGCATGTACGCGCTGACCGACGCCGCCGCCCACGACCGCTCGCTGCGCGACTTCGCGCGCGCCTACCGAGGCGCCGAGACGACGGCCACGGCGCGCGAGGTGCGCTTCGGCGAGGCACACGACGTCGGCGACAGCACCGTCGAGGTGCCCGCGGTGGTCGAGACCGTCGCCTTCGGCACCGTGCGCCAGATGCTGCGCCTGCCCGTCACCGAGATCGACGGCCAGGCGCGCATCAGCTGGACGCCGGATCTGGCCTTCCCGGGCCTGCGCCCCGGGGAGAAGCTGACCCGGCGCACCGCGCTGCCCGCGCGGGCCGCGCTGCTGTCGCGCGACCGCCAGCCGCTCGTGCGGGCGCCCGACGGGCAGGCCGTGGATCCCGTCGCCTCCTCGATCGTCGGCGACCTGGGCCCGATGCCCGCCGACGAGCAGCAGGGGCTGCGCGCGCAGGGCGTGCCCGACGACGCGCAGGTGGGCGTCAGCGGCCTGGAGCGGATCTTCGAGGACCAGCTGCGCGGGCGGCCCGGCGGCGTGCTGCTGGCCGGGGAGCGGCTCCTGGGCACCCAGCCGCCCAAGGCCGCCGACGCGGTGCGCACCTCGCTGTCGCTGAAGGTCCAGCAGGCCGCGGTCGACGCGCTGGCCGGCCGCCTGGGCGGGGTCGTGGCGCTCAGGCCGCAGAACGGGGAGATCCTCGCCGCCGCGGGCATCCCGCTGTCCGGACTCCAGCCGCCGGGCTCCACCTTCAAGATCATCACCGCCACCGCGGCGCTGGAGGACGGGATCACGAGCCTCGACAAGGAGTATCCGATCGAGACGTCGGCCACGCTGGAGGGCGTCGAGCTCGACAACAACGACGGCGAGTACTGCGGCGGCTCGCTGGTGGAGTCCTTCGCGCACTCGTGCAACTCGGTGTTCGCGCCGATGGGCGCCGACGTGGGCGCCGAGCGCCTGGTCGAGGTCGCCCGCCGCTTCGGCTTCGATCAGGACCCGGGCATCCCCGGGGCCGCGACGCCGACGATCCCACCGGCCAGCGAGATCGGCGACGACCTCGCGCTCGGCTCGTCGGCGATCGGCCAGGGACAGGTGCAGGCCACCGCGCTGACGATGGCCGTCGTCGCCGCGACGATCGCGCTGAAGGGCGAGCGCCCCCGCCCCACGTTCACCTACGGGCAGAGCCTGGGCCGCGTGCCGGTGACCACGCCGAAGATCGCCGGCGAGGTCCAGCAGATGATGCGCGCGGTGGTCGACTACGGCACGGGCACCGCGGCGGCGATCCCCGGCGTGCAGGTGGCGGGCAAGACCGGCACCGCCGAGCTGGAGAGCGAGCCCGACGTGCCCGAGGACGCGGGCGCGATCCCGGTCGCCGATCCCAACCCGATCCCCGACACCGACGCCTGGTTCGCCGGCTACGCGCCGGCCCAGAAGAAGCAGCCGCGCGCGGTGGTCGGGGTCATGCTCGTGCGGGTCGGCTCCGGCGGCACCTACGCGGCGCCGGTCGCGCGATCGGTCCTGCAAGCGGCTCTGGCGAAGCCCTAGACGTCGAGGTCGACGGTGGCCTCGCGCGGCTCGCCGGCCAGCGCGCGCATGTGCAGCTCGAGCGGGCGGTTGTCGAAGGTCGCGTTCTTGACCTTGAACAGGAGCATCGAGCCGTTCACCGACGGGTTGTTGCGCGCCGCGGTGTCCATCTCGGGCTTGGTCTCGCCGGGCTCGATCACGCCGGGGCGGTAGGCGAAGACGTTGTCCGGACCGATCTCCAGGGGCGTGTAGACGTTCTCCTGGGTGTCGGTGATCTTGAAGTCGGTGATCGCCTCTTGCGGATCGTCGCCCTCGTTGAAGCCGACGACGAACACGGCGAACCACGCCTCGTCGGGCGCGAGCTCGCGCTGATCCTCGGGCACGTCGACGAGGTACGCCTTGTCCTCGTTGTCGTTCGGGTTCAGCTGGCGGGAGATCTGGACCTGGTAGGTCAGGTTGCCGACGTTGAGGTAGGCGCCTTCGGTATGGCCGAAGGTCGTGACCTCCTCCTTGTTGCCGCAGGCCGTGAAGGCGAGGGCAGCGATGGCGACGGCGGCGACGGCGAACAGGCGACGGAGCTTCATGCGGGGCGGGATCCTAGCCTCAACGTCCGGCGATCGTCGCCCGCTGGCCACGTCCCTCGTTGTCTTCGAGGATCGAGCGCAGACGCCGCATGGCCTTGTTGGACTTCCGCCGCAGCCAGCCGCGGAAGCCCAGGGACTCGACGAGACGGTCCGGGAGCGTCTTGGGCTTGGTGGCCGTCGTGAACTCCACGCGGGTGCCGCCATGGGCGGGCTGGAGCTCGTAGATCACGCGCAGACGGACGCGGTTGAACTTGCCGCCGCGACCCGCGAGCACGAGGCGCCAGGGGGCCTGCACCTCGACCAGGGTCACGTCCGCGCCGGTGTAGCGCTGGCGCGGCGGCGGGGCGTCGACGGAGAAACGGGCACCGGCACCCTCACCGAAGGAGTCCTCGCGCGTGAGGCGCCAGTCGACCAGGTAGTGATCGGTGAACTCGGGGTGGTTGGCGATGTCGCAGAGGTAGGCGAAGACCTCCTCACGCGGACGGGCGATGGTCGTGTTGACCGTGACGGGCTCCATGCGGCGCCCAAGTCTACGCGGCGATGCGCTGGACCGACCGCACGGTGTGGCCGTGCTCGCTGTGGCGCACGACCTCCTCGCGGGCGTCCTCGATCCGCGTCAGCGGCCGGCACAGCTCGCACAGGAGCCATCCGTCCTTGGAGCGGACGACGTGCTCGCCGGTCAGCGGCGTGCGTCCGCAGCGCTGACAGCCCTCGCGATCGTGGCTCAGCAGGTCCACGCTGCGGCGCACCAGGTGGTCTTCGAGCTCGGTGCGGCGGCGGAACATGCCTTTGTGGTTCGCCTTCGGACCACGCGCTCCTCCCGAGCTATACCGGTCCTTGGGCGATCGCCTCCGGCGCGGTACGATTCCGCAAAAGATCCCGAGGGGAGAGGCGGGAGAGCATGGTGGAATCACTGACGACGGGCACGCTCGCGGGGACCGGCTCGTTTCGCTGTGACGGGTGCGGCTACGTCGTCACCCTCGCCGCGGAGGACGCGCTGCCCGATTGCCCGACCTGCGGAGGCCGGGCGTTTGCGCGCGCGTCCCTGTTCGGCGTGGGCGATGGGCGCTTCGTGCGCGGCAACCCGCCCCGGCGCGGCGGCTTCGAGCAGGCCGACTGGCTGCGCCACGCCCGCACCCTGGCACCGGCGCCGGGCGAGTACCTGGCCCTGGAGGAGTCCGCCGACGTGCGGCTGGTGCCGGTGACGCGCGAGTGGACGCGGATCGGCCGGTCGCTGGCCGCCGACGTGCGCTTCGACGACCCGACGGTGAGCCGGCGCCACGCGCTGATCGTGCGCCAGGCCGACGGCGTGCGCGTGCTCGACGACCGCAGCCTCAACGGCGTGTTCGTCAACGGCGAGCGCGTCGACTGGCGCGTCGTGCACGATGGTGACGAGATCGTCGTGGGCCGTTACCGGCTGACCTTCCTGGTGGTCACCGAGGTCGCCGCCCGCACGACCTGAGCGCGGCCGGAGCGCGCGGTCGGTAACGTCCGCGCGCTCTGATGGCGGTGACGATCGCAGTCCTCTCCCAGAAGGGCGGCACCGGCAAGACGACGACGGTGCGCACCCTCGCCGACGTCCTGCGCCGGTGCGGCCTGCGCGTGCTCGCGATCGACCTGGACCCGCAGGGAAACCTGTCGGACTACTTCGACGTGCCGCCCGAGGCCGAGCCGACCGTGTCCGAGGTCCTGACCGGCCAGGCCAAGCTGAAGAAGGCGATCCACGACGACGTCGTGCCCGCGGCCCTGTCGCTGGCCGAGGCCGAGCTGCAGCTGGCCGGCAAGATGGGCCGCGAGCTGACGCTCAAGCGCGCGCTGCGCGACGTGCGCAACGACTACGACGTCATCCTGATCGACTGCCCGCCGGCGCTCGGCCTGCTGACCGTCAACGGGCTCGTCGCCGCCGACCGCGCGCTGATCAGCGCCGAGGCGCAGCACTTCTCGCTGCAGGGCGTCGTCCAGGTCCTCGACATGCTCGAGGTCGCCCGCGACCTGCACAACGACGAGCTCGACTGGGTCGGCGTCGTGCTGAACATCGCCGACATGCGGACCGTCCACTCGCGCGAGAACTACGCCACGCTCAAGGAGGAGTACGGCGACAAGGTCTTCGAGACGACCATCCGCGCGTCGATCGCCTACGCCGAGTCGGCCGAGCGCGGCGTCTCGATCCTCGACTACCGCCCGGACCTCGGCGCCGACTACCTGGCGCTGGCCGACGAGCTCCTGACGCGCCTGGGCGACTTCCCGGACGCGCGCAAGAAGCTCAAGAAGCTGCTCGCCGCGTAGGCGGGGCTCGATCCGCCGGGGCAGGTCAGGCGGACGACGGCATCGAAGGCGCGCGAGCGGTTGCAGCGACGCACCCGGACGCGGGAAGCGAGACGTCCGCGCCCTCACCGCGGTCGAGTGGCGTTTTCCCTCCGCTGAGCGGAGGGAAAACGCCTCTCGGCAGACATGAGGCGCGCGGTCTCGCTTCTCGCGGACCTCAGAGCTCGCGCTCGGGCGCGGTCTGCGCGCCGCCGGCGTCGCCCGTGTTCACGGTGCCGCGCGGCTCGATCAGCAGGACGTGCGTCTCCTCGTCGGCCTTCGGGCAGTGCTCGACCCCGGCGGGCACCACGTACAGCTCGCCCGGCCCGAGGACCACGTCGCGGTCGCGCAGCTGGATCGTCAGCTCGCCGGCCAGCACGAGGAAGAAGTCGTCGGTCTCGGGGTGGCTGTGCCAGGTGAACTCGCCCAGGACCTTGACGACGACCAGCTTGTTGTCGTTGTAGTAGCCGACGATGCCCGGCACGTACGGCGCGTCGAGCAGCGCGAGCTTGGCGGCGAGGTTGATCGTGTCGTCCATCGCCGCAGCCTCTCAGAGCTCGCGCACGTCCGCGCCGGACGGCTCGAACGCCGCTCGGTGCACGGTCGCCCACCCTTCGGACCGCTCGCGCAGGCGCTCGTAGACGGCCGCTGTGGCCTCCATGTGGGTCCAGACCAGGACGGTGGGCCCCGCGCCGGAGATCGTCGCTCCCAGCGCGCCCAGGGCCTGCGCCTCGGTGACCAGGGCGGCCGAGCGCGGGTACAGCGGCGCCCGGTAGGGCTGGTGCAGGCGGTCGCCGAGCCCGCGGGTGACCAGATCGAGCTCGCCGCGGGCCAGGCCGAGCATCAGCAGGGCGCCGTGGGCGGTGTTGTAGACCGCGTCGGCCATCGGCACGACGGCGGGCAGCGCGGCGCGGGCGGCGCTCGTCTGCACCGGCTCGCCGGGCACGACGACCAGCGCCTCGAGCGCGGCGGGCGGGTCGAAGCGGATCGCCTCGCCGTCGGCCACCACCACGAACCCGCCGTGCAGCGCGGCCGCGACGTTGTCGGGATGGCCCTCGATGTCGGTGGCCAGGGCCAGCAGGTCGGCATCGAGCTCGTACAGGTGGTCGGCCGCGGCCAGTCCCGCGACGACCGCGGCGGCGCTGGAGCCCAGGCCGCCGGACATCGGGATGGTCGATCGCACCCGGAACGTGAGCCCGTCGGCGGGGGCCAGGCGCTCGAACGCCCGCACGAGCAGGTTGGAGCGGTCGCGCGGGACGTCGAGGTCGGTCTCGACGGCGAACGTGCCCGTCTCCTCCACCTCGAGCTCCAGATGGAACGCGACCGCCGCCGCGAACGCGTCGAAGCCCGGGCCCAGGTTGGCGCTCGAGGCGGGGACGCGAACGAGGCGGCGGCGGTGCACGCCTTACTTGTAGCTCTTCAACGAGGAGAACACGACCTTGGCCAGATCCGGGACCTTCGACAGGTCGATGCCCGGCTCGGGCGTGTAGGACGGCTGCACGATCACGTACCAGTGCTTGTAGAGGAAGCCGACCGTGCCGGCGTCGGTGACCTGGTAGGCCTTGCTCCCGATCCCGCTGAGCGGCTTGCTGGGCAGCGACTTCTGGCCCGCGGCGAAGCTCTTGGCCGCGTCCTTGCTCGTCGTGACCTGGATGATCACCGCCGACACCTGGTTGCCCGGCACGTTGAACAGGCACAGGTCGGTGGTCTTGCCCGCCGGGCCGGGCGCCTTCTTCAGCTTGCCGGCGCCGACCGCGTTGCCGCTGACCATCTGGACCTGCCCCGGCGTGGCCAGGGCACACGGGTTGACCTTCTTGGCGGCGTGAGCGGCCGGCGCCGCCGCCGCGACGGTCCCGGCGACGGCCGCCAGCAGAGCGACGTTCCGGGCGAACATCAGATCTTGCCCTTCAGCGACTGGAAGACGTCCTTGGCCAGGTCGGGCACCTTCGCCCGGTCCAGTCCGACGTAGTCCCCGGCCGGCGGCTGGATCAGCACGTAGACGTCCTTGTAGAGGAAGCCGACCTTTCCGCTGGACGGGGCCACCCAGGCCTTCGTGCCGATCCCCTTCAGGGGCTTGACCTTCAGCGTCTTCATGCCCTGGTTGAAGCTCGTCGCCGCGAGCTTGCCCTGGCTGACCTGGACGATCAGGAAGGCCGCCGCCTCCCCCTGGCCCGTGAACGAGCACTGCTCGGTGGCCAGGCCGTCGGGGCTGGGCAGCTTCTCCGACTTCCCGGCTCCGACGTCGACGCCCAGGACCTTCTGGACCTGACCGGGCGTGGCCAGCGGGCAGGCCTTGACGGCCTTGGCGGCCTGGGCCGCCGGAACGACGGCGACGACGGCCCCCGCCGTCACCGCCAGGAGGGTGAGATTCCGCATCGAATTGCGCACGGCCGCGACGCTACCGACGCAAGGCTGTCTCAGTCCAGTACGGCTGACTCCAGCGCGCCAAATTCGGCGATGCACGGGATCACGCCCCGCGCACGATCGAGCGCGGTCTGCGGATCCTTCAGCCCGTTGCCGGTCAGCACGCAGGCGATCCGCTCGCAGCCGTCGGGGCCGTACTTCAGGAGGCCGGCGACCGATGCCGCGCTGGCCGGCTCGCAGAAGATCCCCTCGCGCTGGGCCAGGAAGTCGTAGGCCTCCAGGATCTCCGGGTCGCTGACCGCCCGCACCGCGCCGCGCGACGTCGTCATCGCCGACATCGCCTCCTCCCAGCGCGCCGGGTTGCCGATGCGGATCGCGCTGGCGATCGTCTCCGGCTTGGCCACCGGTGCGCCGTGGACCAGCGGCGCCGCGCCCTCGGCCTGGAAGCCGAACAGCTTGGGCGACGCGCCCCGCTCCTGGAAGCCCTTCCAGTACGCGGTCACGTTGCCGGCGTTGCCGACGGGGATGCACAGGCCGTCGATGTCCCCGCCGAGGTCCTCCAGCAGCTCGAACGCCGCGGTCTTCTGGCCTTCCAGGCGGAAGTCGTTGACCGAGTTGACCAGCGCGATCGGATGCACGTCGGTCAGCTCGCGCACGAGGCGCAGCGCCTCGTCGAAGTTGCCCTGCAGGGCGATCACGCGGGCGCCGTAGACCAGCGCCTGGGCGAGCTTGCCGCTGGCGATCTTGCCCTCGGGGACGATCACCACGCCGCGCATGCCCGCGCGGGCGGCGTAGGCGGCCGCGCTGGCCGCCGTGTTGCCCGTGGAGGCGCAGATGACCGTCTCGGCGCCCTCGCGCGCGGCGGCGGTGACCGCGCAGCACATCCCCCGGTCCTTGAACGAGCCGGTCGGGTTGAGCCCCTCGAGCTTGAGCCACACGTCGGCGCCGACGCGGTCGGACACCGCGGGCGCGTGCACCAGCGGCGTCGAGCCCTCCCCCATGTCGACGATCGGGTCGTCGGCCTCGAAGGGCAGGTCGGCCAGGAAGCGGCGGATCAGACCGGGCATCAGACGCCGTACTCCTCTTCGACAACGCGGATGAAACGCGGTTTGGAGCGCATGAACCCCAGCCCGCCGATCGCCTCGACGGCGGCCAGGAAGCGCTGCTCGGGCGCGCGGTGCAGGACCATCACCAGCCGCGCCTGCGGCCCCATCCCCTTCTGCACGACCGACTTGACCGACACGCCCTGGTCGCCCAGCGCGGCGGCGACCTGCGACAGCACGCCGGGCTCGTCGTCGACCTCGAGATGCAGGTAGAAGGCGGAGTCGACGTCCTTGACGATCTCCAGCTGCTGGGACGTCTCCGGCGTCGAGGCGGGCGGGATCATCGCGCTGATCAGGTCGCCCAGGACCGCGCTGGCCGTCTGCGGGCCGCCCGCGCCCGGCCCCGACAGCGTGATCTCGGTGATGGCCGGCGACTCGATCGTGACGGCGTTGAACGGCCCGTTGACGCTGGCCAGCGGATGGCCGCTGTACAGGAACGCCGGGTGCACGCGGACGCTGAGGCCCCCGTCGATGCGCTCGGCGGTGCCGATCAGCTTGAGGCCGAGGTCGAACTGGCGGGCGTACTCGAGGTCGTCGGGCGTGATCTGCTCGATGCCCTCGTAGACGACCTGGTCGAGGTGCACCGGCGTGTCGAAGGCCAGGCGGGCGAGGATCGCCATCTTCGCGGCGGCGTCGGCACCCGACACGTCCGCGGTCGGATCGGCCTCCGCGTAGCCCAGCCGCTGCGCGTCGGCCAGCGCGGCGTCGTAGGTCGCCCCGGTGCGGGCCATCTCGGACAGGATGAAGTTCGTCGTGCCGTTGACGATGCCGGTGACGCGGTCGATGTGCGCGGCGGCCAGCGTCTCCTGCACGACCCGGATGACCGGCACGACGCCGCCCACCGCGGCCTCGAAGCGCAGCTGCACCTGGTGCTCGCGCGCGGCCGCCCACAGCTCCTCGCCGTGCTGGGCCAGCAGCTGCTTGTTGGCGGTGACGACGTGCTTGCCGGCCCGCAGCGCGCGCAGGACGTAGTCGCGCGCGGGCTCGACGCCGCCCATCACCTCGACGATCAGGTCGCTGGCGGCGAGGATCTCCTCGAAGTCGCCGCGGGAACGGGTCAGCACGCCGCTGATGCGCGGGCGTAGGCCGGTGATGGTCTCGATCTGCGGGGCGCGGGCCTCGAGCAGCTCCACGAAGGCGGAGCCGACCGTGCCGTGGCCCAGCAGCCCGACCTCATAGGTCTCGGGCAAGCAGGTCCTCGTAGGTCTCGCGGCGCACGACCACCCGGGCATCGCCGTCCTTGGCGAAGATGACCGGCGGTCGGGGCACCCCGTTGTAGGTGTTGGCCATCGCGTGGCCGTAGGCGCCGGTGGCGGGCGTGACGATCACGTCGCCGGGGCGCGGGTCGTCCAGCAGCACGTCGCGGGCGATCACGTCGCCCGACTCGCAGTGCTTGCCGGCCAGGTGCACGCGGGTCCGGCCGCCGAAGCGGTCGACGACGTGCGCCTCGTACCGAGCGCCGTAGAGCATCGGGCGCAGGTTGTCCGACATGCCACCGTCGACGGCCACGTAGGTGGAGACGTTCGTCTTGACCGACTCGACGGAGTACAGCGTGACGGTCGAGTTGGCCACCAGCGCACGGCCGGGCTCGTCGATGATCCGCTTGCCCGGGCCCAGGTGCGCGTGGACCGCGTCGACCTTCGCCTTGGCGTAGTCCGCGAAGCTCGGCGGCTGCTCGTCGGTGTAGGCCACCCCGAGGCCGCCGCCGACGTTGACGATCGGGAAGTCGCCCAGCTGCGCGATCGCCTGGGCGGCGCGGACGAACGGCACGACCGACAGCAGCTGCGAGCCGATGTGGAAGTGCACGCCCTGCAGATCCAGCAGCGCGGAGTCCTGGACCCGGGCGATCGCGTCGGGCGCCTGGGCCAGCGCGAAGCCGAACTTCGAGTCGGCCTGGCCGGTGGAGATCTTGTCGTTGGTCTCACCGCGCACGTCGGGCGTGACGCGCAGCAGCACCTTCTGCGGGCGATCCAGCAGCGCCTCCAGGCGCGCGATCTCCTCGAGGTTGTCGACGACGATCAGGCCGACGCCGGCGTCGAGCGCCATCTGCAGCTCGGTGCGCGACTTGGCGTTGCCGTGGAAGACGATGCGGGCCGGGTCGAAGCCGCCGGCCAGCGCGAGGGTCAGCTCGCCGCCGGAGGCGACGTCGCAGCCGATCCCCTCCTCGGCCAGGACGCGGTAGACGGCGGTGCACGGGAAGGCCTTGGAGGCGAACAGGATCTCGACGTCGTCGGCGCCCGCGGCGGCGTAGGCGGCGACCATCGCCCGGGCCCGGGCGCGCAGGTCGTCCTCGGCCACGACGTAGGCCGGCGTGCCGAACTCGCGGGCCAGCTCCAGCGCGTCGCAGCCGCCGATCTCCAGCACGCCGCGCTCGTTGAGGCGGCTGGCGGTCGGGAAGGCGGGCGAGAGGGTCGGTGTGGTCACGGCCATGGCGTCGTGGCAGGATCGCAGTTCGTGCGTTCTGGGCGCAGCCGCGTTGTCTCCGTCGAACCGCCGGACCTGGGCCGGACGGCCGGTCTGGCCTGGGCGCGCTTCGCCCCGGAGGGTACGCCGCGCGGCGCGCTGCTGATCCTGCACGGCGCCGGTTCGGCCAAGGAGTCGCACTTCGACTTCGCCCGGCTGGCCCGCGCGGCGGGTTGGTGCGCCCTGTGCTTCGACGCGCGCGGGCACGGCGAGAGCGAGGGCGCGCTCGGCGCCGGCGTGCTCGGCGATCTGGCCGCGATGGTCGGCGAGCTGCCGGCGGGCGTGCCGTTGGCGCTGCGCGGGTCGTCGATGGGCGGCTACCTGGCCATCGTCGGCGCGTCCTACGTGGGCGCCGCCGCGGTCGTGGCCATCTGCCCGGCGCCGATGGACGGCCTCGTGCGCGGCCTGCGCGCGGGCCGCTTCGACTTCCGCGCCGACCACTCAGGCCTCGAGGCCTTCCTGTCCGAGCACGACGACCTGGCCGCGGTGTCCGCCTACGAGGGCGGCCTGCTGCTCCTGCACGCCGAGGGCGACGAGAGCGTCCCCTACACCCACTCTGTCGCGCTGGACGCCGCCGCGGACCTGGCCTCGCCCAAGCGCCTGCTCCTCCTGCCCGGCGGCCATCACCGCTCGATCCAGCACGACGCCGAGCTGCAGGCGGAGGCGATGCGCTTCCTGGGTCGCCTCGCCCGGCCCTAGGGCTGCCAGGAGCACTGCGAGCCGCTGAGGCCCGTCGCCTGGAGCACCGATCCGCTGCTGGACAGGATCGTCAGCGACGACAGTCCCCCCGCCGGGGCGGACGCCGTGGCGCAGAGCATCGTCCCGTCTGGCGAGTACGCCGGGTCGCTGTATCCGCTGAACACCGTCGAGACGGTGCCCCCGGCCACCGGCGCGAAGGCGATCCCGAACGTCGACGGGACGCCGGGCGCCGTGCTGGGTTGGTAGAGGCCGAGCGCCAGCGTCGTACCCGACGGCGACAGCGCCACGCCACCGCCGAGCCGCCAACCGCTCGGCAGCGTGAGCGGGACGGTGGTGACCTTGCCCCCCTTCGCGGCCACGCTGGCCAGCGTGGCCGGCGGGGTCGAGGCGGGCGTCGCCCCGACCCGGCCGCGCACGAACAGGAGCTGCTTGCCGCTGGGCGTCCACACCGGCGTGGTGGCGTTCCAGCTGCCGACCGTCGCCGACCCGGGCACGATCTGCCGGGCCCGTCCGCCCGTGGCCGAGACGACGAACAGCCCGTTGTCGGTGTAGGCCACCTGGGTGCCGCTGGGCGAGAAGACCGGCGCCTCTCCGTCCGTGGCCAGCGTGGCGATCGCGCCGCCGGCCACCGGAGCCACCGCCACCGCCGTCGCGCCGTTGGCGAAGTTCTCCTCGGTGAAGGCGAGGCGCGTGCCGTCCGGTGACCACGAGGGGCTCGAGGTCGCCGCGCCGAGCTGCAGCGACGGCGTTCCGCCCAGCGGCGTCACGGTGACGCCCATCGGCGAACTGGCGAAGTAGGCGATGGTGCCGGTCGCCTGCGCGGACGCGACGGCCGGCAGCGAGAGGGCGAAGGCGACGACGAGGGAGACGAGCAAGCGGACGCGCACGCCAAGCAGGTTGGCACGTTCGCGCTCGTCAGGCAAGATTTCTGAGCGTTAGGCCTTTGACCCGACGATCACGCCCGCGGCCTTCGGCGTGATGCCGGGCGCGGGGGTCGTGCGCATGATGTTGTTGTCGTTGCGCCGGGCGATCGCGATCAGCACGAGGAAGCCGACGAGGAAGAAGCCGATCGACCACAGCTGGGCGGCGGTCAGCCCGCCGACGTCGTCGGCGTTGCGGCGGATGAACTCGACGAGGAAGCGCTCGATGCCGGCGAAGATCAGGTAGAAGCCGAAGATCGCGCCCGGGGCGAAGCGGTCGCGCCAGCGCCACAGCAGCCAGGCGACCAGGCCCATCGAGAGCGTCTCGTAGATCGGCGTGGGATGGACGTCGACGGTGGTCGGCACGGTGCCCTCGGGATAGGCCATGCCCCAGGGCAGCGAGGTCGGCGTGCCGTAGTCGCCGTCGCCGGCCAGCTGGCAGCCGATGCGGCCGATCGAGTAGCCGATGGCCAGCCCGATGCCGCCCATGTCGAGCATGAAGCCGTTGAGCATCCCGCGCCACCAGCACCACAGCAGGACGCCGGCGGCCCCACCCACGGCGCCGCCGTAGAAGACCAGGCCCGAGCCGCTGAAGATGCCCGACAGGCCGAACTCGCCGGGATGCTGGATCAGGTAGTACAGCCGCGCGCCGACCAGGCCACCGACGAGCGCGCTGAACACCACCTCGTAGGCCCAGTCCGTGGGCTTGCCGAGCTCCTGGAAGCGCCGCCAGGCCATCGCCCCGCAGGCGATGAAGGCGAGCGCGAACATCACGCCGAACGTCTTGACGGGACCGATCTCTGGCTGCATCGGTCGCTCAGCCTACGGGAGATGCCTGGTGGCTATAGGTAGTTCAACGGGTTGGTGACCGCGCCGTTGATGCGCACCTCGAAGTGCAGGTGGTCGCCGTAGCAGCGCCCCGTGCAGCCGACGTAGCCGATCACCTGACCCTGGGAGACCTGCGCGCCCATCGACGTGCCGAACTGCGACTGGTGCGCGTAGCACGTCGACATCGACGCGGTGTGCTGGATGCAGGTGAAGTTGCCGTAGCCCCCGGAGCTGGCGTCCGGCTGCATGAGGACCACGCGGCCGGCGGCGGCGGCGCGGATCGGCGTCCCCGAGGGCACCCCGATGTCGATGCCCGGGTGGCAGGACTCCCACGAACGCGCCTCGCAGAACGGCGAGGTGATCGGACCGTTGACCGGCCACACCATGCCGCCGCTGCCCTGCTGGATCGGGCCGGCGGGCAGGGCGCCGGTCGAGCCCGAGGACACGGCGGCCAGGCGCGCCTGGATCTTGGCCTGCGCGTCGCGCAGCTCGCCCAGGTCGTCCTCCAGCTCGTGGCGCTCGCCGCGAACGCTCATCAGCGCGCTGCGCTTGGCCGACCGCGACTCCTCGTAGCCGCTGCGCGCGTCGACCAGCTCGTCCTTCACGCCGGCCACCTCGTTGCGGCGCTCGAGCACGACCGCGGCGACCTTCTGCTGGCGCGACTCCAGCGAGGCCAGGCGCTCGGTCGTCGCCGTCGCGTCCGCCTTGGCGGTCTTGACGTTGGCCACGATCTGCTTGTCGGCGTCGGAGATGCGGCGCAGGAACTCGCCCCGCTCCATCAGGTCGGAGAAGTCCTTGGAGCTGAGCACGATCGTGATCAGGTCCGGGCGGTCGGACTTGTAGAGCTCGACCAGCCGCTGCGACAGCGCCTTCTCGGAGACCAGCAGACGCGCCTTCAGGCGGGTCAGGCGAGCGCGCTCGGAGCGCAGCTCGTCCTGGATCTTGACCAGCTCGGCGCGCTTGGCGTCCAGGTCGGCCTGGATCGTCACCTGGCGCTGCTGGAGCGTGGTGATCTTCCCCTGCAGGTCGTCGATCCGGTCGGTGTAGCCGGTGATGTCGCTGGTCAGCACCCGCTCGGAGCTCTTCTTGCGATCGATCTCGCCCTGCTTCTCCTCGATCTTCTTCTCGACCTCGTTGAGGGTGCGCGGAGCCGCCGCGGTGGTGACCAACGGGGACAGCGCCCACAGGAGCAGGGGAGCGAGGATGGAGGCGCACAGAACTGCGCCCAGCGTGAGATTGCGGCGACGCACCGGGGCCATCTGTGTAGCAACACGCCAACCCTCGCCAAAGGACTGCAACGCGCCGCCCAGCGGGGAATCCCCGCCGGGGGAGGCCCGCTTCACCCATCCTTTAGTGAGGGTTGCCAAAATTCTGCGCATGGCTCGACCCACCCAGTTCGGCAAGGACACCGGCCTCCAGGCGCGGATCCTCCTCACGTTCTTCCTGCTCGGGGCGGTCTACATCGTGCTGCTCGGCGTGCTGTTCGCCGCCGGCGCCGGCGTGGGCATCATCGCGATCGTCGCGATCGGGTTGTTCCTGCTGCAGGTCTTCGCCTCCGACAAGATCGCGCTGGCCTCGCTCGGCGCGAAGGAGGTCTCCCCCCAGCAGGCGCCCGAGCTCCACGCGATGATCGAGCGTCTCTGCATCCAGGCGGATCTGCCCAAGCCGAAGATCGTCGTGATCGACACCGAGATGCCCAACGCGTTCGCGATGGGCCGCAGCAAGAAGGCCGCGACGGTCGCGGCGACGACCGGCATCATGAACCTGCTGACGCCGGCCGAGCTGGAGGGCGTCATGGCCCACGAGCTCTCGCACGTGGCCAACCGCGACGTGATGGTGATGACGCTGGCCAGCTTCGGCGCCGCGGTGGCCTCGATGATCCTGCAGTTCGGCTTCCTGTTCGGCGGTGGCGGCCACGGCAGCTCCGACGACGACGACAGCCCGAGCTGGATGGTCGTCCTGCTCGTCTCGCTGGTCGTCTACGTCGTCTCGTTCTTCCTGATGCAGGCGCTGTCGCGCTACCGCGAGTTCGCGGCCGACCGCGGCGCCGCGGTGCTGACCGGTCGCCCGAGCGCGCTGGCCTCGGCCCTGCTGAAGATCTCCGGGCAGATGCAGCGGGTGCCCCAGCGCGACCTGCGCGCCGCGGCCGACATGAACGCCTTCTTCATCATCCCGGCGTCGGCGAAGAACTCGGTGCGCAACCTGTTCTCGACGCACCCCCCGGTCGAGCAGCGGATCGCCCGCCTGCAGCGCCTGGAGCAGCAGCTCCAGGGCACCGCCGGCACCAGCGCCCTGGCGGCGTAGTCTCCCCCTCGTGGGTTTCTTCGACGCACTGCTCGGCAAGCGCAAGGCGGCCCCGCCCGCCTCGCGCGACCGGCTGTTCGCGATGTCGACCGCGTACGTGACGCTCGACACCAGCCACGACGTGCACACCCGCGGCGTGGCGGCGATCGTCTTCCAGCCGCTGGCCACCGCCGACTTCAACCAGATCGTCCAGGAGATGGAAGACGTCGTGCGCTCGACCGGCCAGGAGACCGGGACGACGATCGACACCAGCGACGACACGTTCGGCTACCGCTGGATGATCGTCCGCGACGACGAGGTCGAGGACCTCGTGGTGGCCGTCAACGCGGTCAACGAGGCGATCGCGCTGGGCGGCTACGGCGACCGCGTGCTGGCCGCCGTCTTCGCCTTCCAGGACAGCCAGAAGCGCCCGCTCTACTTCATCTACAACATCAAGCGGGGCAGCTGGTACCCGTTCGTGCCCGCCCCCGGCGACCAGCAGCGCTCGGTCGAGCGCGAGCTGCAGCTCAAGGCGCAGATCGACGGCGAGCTGCCGATCGAGCCCGAGCTGGAGCGCTGGTTCCCGCTGTGGGGCGTCCCGATCTGAGCGCTACGGGAGCGGCTGCCAGGCGCAGTCGCCGATGACCGCGCCGCCGGCCGGATCCTTGACCACCGTGGTCAGCACGTCGGAGCCGAACGTCGCCCGCAGCAGCCCGGCGCGGCCGGTCAGGCAGAACTGCCGGCCGTCCGGAGCCCACTTGGCGTAGGCCCCCGTGGTGATCGTCGCGGTGGTGCCGCCGCCGCCGGCCGGAATCGTGCCGGTGCCGATGCCGTCACCGGTGGGCCCGAGAAGGAGCGACAGCAGCAGGCGGTCGCCGTCGGGTTGCCAGGACAGCGTCACGCCGCCGTTGATCCAGCCGTTGGCGTTCTGGTCCGGGCGGTTGAGGACCCGGCCGTGCCCGCCGCCGCTGCCCGGCGCCGCGACCGTCTGCACGAGCGCGTGGGTCGGGTTCGGGGCCTCGACGTCCTTGACGTAGTTGAAGGCGATCTCGTCGTCGTCGGGTGAGAACACGGGCGTGTCCACGCTCCAGCGCTTCGCCGCCCGGTAGACGACCCGCGCCCCGCTGCCGTCGGCCTGGGCCACCCACAGCGAGCGGTTGCGCACGAAGGCGAGCCGCCGGCCGTCCGTCGAGTAGGAGGGCGCGCCCGCGTTGGACAGCAGCCGCTTGATCGTCCCGCCCTCGGCGCTGGCGGTGTACACCGCCGTCTTCAGGCCGCCGCGCACGAAGGCCAGCGTCCGGCCATCGGGCGCCCAGGTCGGCGCGCGCCCGGCTGTCAGCTTGGTCGGGGCGCCGCCGGACGGCGGCACGCTGAAGATCGTCGCGCCGCGCAGGCCGACCACCGTGTAGGCGATGCGCCCGTTGTCGGCCGCCGGCGCGGGGGCGGCGGCCACCAGCAGGCCGCCGGCCGCGAGCACCGCCGCCGCGCGCCTCACGCCGTGTAGCCGTACTTCTTCAGGGTGGCCAGGACCTTGGTCACGTACTTCTCGCCGCCCGGCCAGATGCCCTGGTCGATGGGCTGCTGCTGCAGCCACCCGCGCTTGAGCGCGCTCTGCAGCTGGCTGCGGCACGAGGCACCCGCGCCCAGCCGGTAGAGGTTGGCGCACAGCGCCGGGTACAGGCCTCGGATCGCGTACCACTGGTCCTTGTGGCGGGCCAGCTGCTTGATCGACTTGCGCAGGTCACGGTCGTCCTGCTTCATGACCAGCGGGAACTCCTTCGTCACGTCGACGAGCTCGAAGTTCTCGTAGCGGTCGACCACGACCGGCATGGCCGAGCAGACGTAGGCGCAGAACGCGTAGGCGAAGCGCGGGTCGTGGGTGACGAACTCCAGGCCCGGCGCACCCCCCAGATCACGCAGCACGTAGGACGGGTCGGCCCAGTACTGGATCAGGTGGCGGTACTGGTTGGTCGCCGGGTCCCAGCCGTAGATGGCCGAGATCGAGCAGCAGTGCGCGCCGCCGGTGTAGGTGTCGACGATCACCTCGGGCTCGCCGTTGGCGTCGAGGTCGGCCAGGGTCAGCGACTTCGTGTCGTCCCCGTCCAGGCCGATGCCGCCGATCGGCACGGCGTCCTGGCACTCGTCGCAGCCGGCGGCGGGATTCGCGCCGCCCTCCAGCGTCGCGGGCACGCCGTTGCGGGTGATGGCCACGCGCACGTCGGAGGCCTCGAAGCTGCCCTTCAGCGTGTAGGTCAGCGTCGCGCTGACGCCGCCCGACGACGCGGTCTCGGTCTGCGGGCCGGTCGCGGCCAGCGCGGTGGGCGCCGCGATCAGGCAGGCGATCGCGACGCACAGCGTGGTGAGGGTGCGCATCCGTGCGCCTTTCGCTCGTGGTCCGGCGGTCAGTCGGGCAGCAGGCCGTCGCCGTCGAACTCGACCTCGGCCTCGGCCAGCGTCAGGTCCGGCGGGGGGACGATCAGGTCGGACTCGCGCAGGTCCTCGCCGTCCAGCGGCGTGCCCTTGCTGCGGATGAAGTCCAGCAGGGCGCCGAACGACTCGTTGTAGGCCGACAGGTCGTCGGCCGCGACGGCGGCGACGACACGGTTGTCGATCTCGTTGAGCTCGTCGTGAATCCCCTCGGGCAGCTCGTACTGGCCCTCGGTGGAGATCCGGACGATCACGCCTTGCCCTCTTCGATCTGCGGGGACGCCGGGGCACCGCCGCTCAGCTCGGCCTTCATCTTGGCCAGCTCGTCATCGACCTGGGTGCCGCTGGTCAGCTCCGCCAGCTGGCGGTCGATGTCGTCCTGGCCGGGCCCGAGGGCGGTCAGGTCCTCGAACGTGCCGGCCGCCTCGAGCTCCTCGACGGCGTTGGCCCGTGCGCGCATGTCCTCGGTCTTGTCCAGCGCGCGCTGCATGGCCAGGCCGACGTCGGCCATCTCCTCGCCCACACCGGTGGCGGCCTCGGAGATCTGCACCCGCGCCTCGGCGGCGGAGTACTGCGCCTTGACGACTTCCTTCTTCGTGCGGAAGGACTCGATCTTCGTGCGCAGCTTCTGCTCGGACGCGATCAGCTTCTGCTGCTCGCCCTCGAGCTCGGTGACCTGGGCGTCGAGCGACTGCAGCTCGTTCTGGGCCAGCGTCTTGCGCTCGAGCGCGGTGCGCGCGAGCTCCTCGTTGCCGGCCGACAGCGCCTGGCGGGCCTGCGTGTCGAGCTTGACGACCGACTGCTGGAGCTTGTCGGCCTGCATCTGCAGTCGCTTCTTGGAGGTGACGACCTCAGCGATGCCCTTCTTGACGTTCTGCAGCAGCTCGAGCTGCTTCTGGTAGCTGTAATCGAGCGTCTCGCCCGGGTCTTCGGCCCGGTCGAGCATCTTGCTGATCTTCGCCTTGATGATGGTCGTGAAGCGGCCACTGGTGCCGGGCATCACTGCCTCCTGTCCGCGCGTCGTGGGTGCTGGTCGCCCAGCCTACCGACGCACGTAAAGCTGAGGCTTAGAAACCGACCGGGTGGCGGGCCTTGAAGCCCTTGGTGTTGCGCAGGACCGGGCGCCACTGCGGGCCGGAGTTGCCGGCCGGGTCGCCCGCGGCGCTGGTGTCGAGGCGCAGCCCGGCGATCACGACGAACGCGTGCCCCGGGTTGGTGTAGACGGTCACCCAGTCGCCCAGGCCCGCGTCGCCCCACTTCATGAAGGACGAGGAGTCCAGCGGCGTGCCGTCCAGCAGGCCGCCGCCCAGCAGCGCGTAGGACACGGTGCCCGAGCAGTCGTAGCCGCTGTCCTTCACGCGGGCGTGGCCGCCGCCGTACTTGTACGGCTTGCCGACGATCTCGTTCGCGGCCCAGATCGCTTCCTTGACCTCGATCGGCGCGTCGACGGGCGGGTAGGCCTTGCCGGCGAGGATCGTGGCGTCGGGCATGTCCGGCGTCTGGTTGGGATCGACCCCGAAGGTCGCGCCGCCGCCCGTGGTGGTGGGCGTGGTCGGCACCGTGGGCGTCGTCGTGCCCGTGGTCGGGGTGGTCGACGGGTCGGCCGGGGCCGGGTCCGTCGAAGGAGCCGCTGCTGCGCCTGCGGTGGTGCCCTTGGGGGCGGCGGAGGCCGGAATCGCCACGGCCAGGATGGCCAGAAGCGAAGCAACGATCGTCGTCACAAGGGCAAATGCCCGCACAGCTACCTCTTTCGTATGCCTCCGGGGTTAGCTGACGGGTTAGCGCGGAAAGAGCCGGCGCCTCTCCTTTCGGAGACTCACCCCAAACAACCTGGGTCCCCCGGTCCCCAGCGTCATGCTGAGAACTCGGCGTTGATCGCGGCACCGTAGCAGGTCGCACGGTTTGTTGCACCACGATTATGGGTACCGCGCGGAACGTCATCCTGGCGCGGCCTTGCTCGATACCGTCATCGACCTGATGGGTCGCTTCCTGAACCTCCGTGGCGCGTTGGCGCTCACCCTTGTGGTCGCCACCGCCGCCTCCACGGGGTGCGGCAAGGACGGCAGCCCGGACGGCGGATCGCCCACCAGCCCGCCCGCGTCGCCCTCGGTCGGCGCCGCGGCCGGCGACGAGGCGGCCGGCAGCGCGCTCGGCTTCCCGGCCTTCGCGACGAAGAACACCACCCGCGTGGGCGGCGCTGACGCGATCGCCGACGCCGCCGGCGTGGCCCAGGCGGTGTGGCCGTCGACCGGCCCCACCAGCCGCCCGCCCGCCGTGTCGCTGGTGCAGGCCGACGACTGGCGCGCCGCGGTCGCCGCCTCCGCGCTGGTCGCGCGACCGGTGCGCGCGCCGATCCTGCTGGCCGACGGCGAGGAGCTCCCCCAGGCCACCAAGGACGCCCTCAAGCGCCTGGCGCCCGCCGGCTCCGGCGTGCTCGGCGGCGCGCAGGTCATCAAGGTGGGCGACGTTCCCGCCACGGGCAACCGCACGACCGCGGTCAACGGCAAGGACCCGTTCGAGCTGGCCGCGGCCATCGACCGGATCGCGACGACCGCACGCGGCGAGCCGAGCAAGGCCGTCGTGGTGGTCGGCGCCGACGCGCCGAGCTACGCGATGCCCGCCGCCGCCTGGGCGGCCAAGTCCGGGGATCCCATCCTGTTCACCGCGCGCGACGAGCTGCCCGCCGCCACCGCGACGGCCATCAAGACGCACGAGCGCCCGCGCATCTTCGTGCTCGGTCCCGACACGGCGGTCTCCGACAAGGTGATCGACCAGCTCGACAAGATCGGCACGACGACGCGCATCGACGGCGAGACGCCGCAGGGCACCGCGATCGCCTTCGCGCGCTACTCCGACGGCGCGTTCGGCTGGGGCGTCACCGATCCGGGCCACGGCCTGGTGTTCGCCAACCCGACGCAGCCCGCCGTCGCCGGCGCGGCCGCGCCGCTGTCCTCGGCGGGCTCGTACGGACCGCTGCTGCTGACCGCCGACGACGGCTCGCTGCCCGACGACGTGGTCCAGTACCTGCTCGACATCCAGCCGGGCTACGACTCCGATCCGGTCCGCGGGGTCTACAATCACGGCTGGCTCATCGGGGATGAGCGGGCGATCAGCTTGGACGCTCAGTCCCGAATCGACGCCCTCCTCGAGATCTCCCCGGTGAACGACGAATCCCCATGAGCGAATTCGAGCATCCAGACCGCGTCGACCCGACCCACCAGGTCACGGTCGAGGACGTGCGCCAGCTGATGGGCGCGTCCACCCCCCACTTCGCGCTGCAGCTGCGCAATCGCATCGCCAAGCTGATCGCGCCGCTGCCCGCCGATCACCCCGCGCGCATCGAGGGCGAGCGCGAGATCCAGCGCCTCGTGCGCCTGGGCTACACGGGCGAGCAGCGCGGCACGCACGCACAACCCGGACAGCGGACGCTGAAGTCCAACTCCGAGGACGTCGTGCCCGGCGAGCTGCCCGCGCCGGCGCCCGCCGCCCCCGCGGCGTAGTGCGCCTCGGCGTCTTCCTGGGCTACTGGCCCTGGTTCACGCCGGCTGAGCAGGTCGAGCTCGCGGTCCTGGCCGACGAGCGGGGCCTGGACTCGCTGTGGGTGGCCGAGGCCTGGGGCCAGGACGCCGTCTCCGTGCTCGGGCTGCTGGCCGGCAAGACGTCGCGCATCGGGCTGGGCTCCGGCCTGATGCAGATCCCCGCGCGCAAGCCGACGGCGACCGCGATGGCCGCCGCCTCGCTCGACGTGATCTCCGACGGGCGCTTCCGCCTCGGGCTCGGGCTGAGCGGCCCGCAGGTGTCCGAGGGCTGGTACGGCGTGCCGTTCGGGCGCGGCCTGGCACGCACACGGGAGTACGTCGACATCGTGCGCCGGGCGCTGGACCGCCAGCGCATCCAAGCCCCCATGGAGGACGGCGTCGTCACGGGCCTGGGCAAGCCGCTGAAGCTGCTGACCAAGCCGGTCCAGGACCACCTGCCGATCTACCTGGGCGCGACCGGTCCCAAGTCGATCGCGCTGACCGCCGAGATCGCCGACGGCTGGCTGCCGTTCGTGATCGAGAAGGCGATGCTCGGGGAGATCGACCCGCCGCGCGACCGGCCGTTCGACATCGCCGCCTGCCTGCCGGTGTCGGTCGACGACGACATCGCCGCAGCGCGCGACGCGGTCCGTCCCTTCCTGGCGTTCTACTTCGGGGCCATGGGCGCACCCGAGAAGAACTTCTACGTCGAGGTGGCCGAGCGCTACGGCCACGGCGACGCCGCCCGCACGGCCCAGGCGCGCTGGCTGGAGCGCGACATCCCCGCCGCCGCGGCCGCGCTGACCGACGAGCTCGTCGACGCCGCCGCGATCGCCTGCCGGCCCGGCGACCTGGCCGCGCGGCTGGCCGAGTACGAGGCCGCGGGCGCGACGTCGCTGATCGCCATGCCCTGTGGCGACCGGCCCGCGCTGATCGAGGCGCTCGCCCGTGTCCACGCCGCGACCTGAGGGCATCCGCGGGTCGCTGCTGCTCGGCCCGTTCCCGGTCGGCCAGTACGCCGCGAAGTTCCAGAGCCGGATGCGCGAGGTCGCGCGGGTTCAGCTGTTCGGCGAGGTGTGGGGCTTCAAGATGGCCCAGGCGCGCGTGTACTTCGAGCTGCGCGACGCCTCCGGCGCGATGCCCTGCTCGATGTGGCGCAACGAGTTCGAGGCGCTGTCGATCGGGCCGCTGACCGACGGCGCCCAGATCGTCGTGGCCGGCGGCCCCGCCTACTACCCCGGGTCGCGCACCTCGTCGGCGCACTTCTCCTTCGACGTCAGCGCCGTGCGCCTGGCCGGCGAGGGCGACCTGCTGGCCCAACTGGATCTGCTGCGCAAGCGCCTGGCCGCCGAAGGGCTGTTCGCCCCCCAGAAGGCGCTGGAGCGCCCGACGCTGCCGCGGACCATCGGCGTGGTCACCGGCGCCGGCGGCAAGGCGCGCGACGACGTGCTCGCCGGTCTGCGCCGCCGCGGCTGGGCCGGACGCGTCGTGTGGGCCTTCGCGCCGGTCCAGGATCGTCACGCCGCGCCCGCGATCACGCGCGCGCTGCAGGACCTGGCCGCGGTGGGTGACGTCGACGTGATCGTGGTCGCGCGCGGCGGCGGCTCGCTGGCCGACCTGTTCTGCTTCTGCGACGAGACGCTGTGTCGCACCGTCGCGCTGCTGCCGGTGCCGGTGATCGCCTCGGTCGGCCACCACACCGATCGCACGCTGCTGGACGACGTCGCCGCGGCCAGCTGCTCGACGCCGACCCACGCGGCCGAGACCGCCGTGCCCTGCCACTGCGACGAGGCGCGCGCGACGCTGGCCCGGGTCGCGGCGCGCCTGGACGCCCACGGCCGGCGCGCCGTGCTGGATCGCGCGCGCGTGCTCGCGCGCCTGTCGCGGGCGCCGGGCCAGCACATCGACCGCCAGCGCATGGCGCTGCACCAGTCGCTGCGCGAGCTGCGCGCCGCGGGGCGTCGCGGCATCGCCGCCCGCCAGGAACGCGCCGCCCGCCACGCGCTGGTGCTGGCCCGCAAGGGCGCGGCCACCCAGACCCAGGCCGCCGGCGCGGCCACGCTGGAGCGGCTGCGGATGGCCCTGGACGCCCATGATCCGGCCCGCACGCTGGAGCGCGGCTACGCGCTGGTGGAGCGGGCCGACGGCTCGGTGGTGACCAGCGCGGCCGACGCGCGCGCCGCGGCCGCGGTACGGCTGCGCTTCAGCGACGCCGCCGTTGATGCGACGATCTCCGAGCCATGACGTACGAGACCGCCACCGCGCGCATCGAGGAGATCATCCGCCGGCTGGACTCCGGCGAGGCCGGGCTGCGCGAGACGCTGGAGCTGCTCGGTGAGGGTCGCGGCCTGATCGAGTTCTGCGCCGCCGAGCTCGAGGCCGTGGGCCAGGGCCTGGAGGAGCTGCGGCTCGACGAGCTCGTCGCCCGTCTATCGGACCCCGCCCACCCACGCCCCGCCGCGCGCCCCGCCGCATGAGCGCCACCTGGGACCAGCTGAAGGACCTGCCGCTGCGCGTCGACGCGTACGCGCTCGAGGGCCACGTCTTCGAGCGCGAGGAGTTCGTGCGCAAGACGACGACCATCCACCTGAGCGGCGCCGGCGAAGAGGGCCTGGGCGAGGACGTCGTCTACACGCCCGAGGACCACGACGTCGCGCAGGCCGCCGGGCCGGTGCTGCCGCTGGCCGGCGACTGGACGCTTCAGTCGTTCTGCGCGCACCTGGAGGCCCAGGAGCTGTTCCCGACGCCGCCGGAGTACCCGGCGTCCTGGCAGTACCGGGTGTGGGCCTATGAGTCGGCCGCGCTGGATCTGGCGCTGCGCCAGGCCGACACGACGCTGCACGAAGCGCTCGGGCGCGAGCTGCGCCCGGTCACCTACGTCAACTCGATGCGCCTGCCCGAGCCGCCGAGCTTCGCGCCGATCGCCGAGCGCCTGGCCCGCTATCCCACGCTGCGCTTCAAGCTCGACGCGCAGCCGTCCTGGGACGACGACCTGTTCGCCGAGCTGGCCGCATCCGGCGCCGTCGACTCGATCGACCTCAAGGGCCAGTACGTCGGGACGCCGGTCGACGTCGTCACCGACCCGGACCTCTACCGCCGCGTGGTCGAGCTCCTGCCCGAGGCCTGGATCGAGGACCCGAAGCTGACGCCGGAGACCGAGCCGGTTCTGGCCGACGTGCACGACCGCATCACCTGGGACGCGATCATCCACTCGGTCGCCGATGTCGACGCGCTCCCCTTCCCGGTGCGCATGGTCAACATCAAGCCGTCTCGGTCGGGGCCGCTGCCGGTCCTGTTCGAGCTCTACGACACCTGCGCGGCGCGCGGGATCGGGGCCTACGGCGGCGGTCAGACCGAGCTGTCGGTCGGCCGCGGCCACATCCAGCTGCTGGCCGGGATCTTCCATCCCGACACGCCCAACGACGTCGCGCCGATGGGCTTCAACGCGCCGACGCCGCCGGACGGGCTGCCCGCCTCCCCCCTGGTCTGCATCCCGGACCGGGGCTTTCGCTTGGCCCGCTTCGGGTAGTCCGAACTCGTCTTTGCATTCGACGAGGAGGGAGCGCACCATGCGCATTCCGCGCAGCAGGGGAGCGGTCAGCGGCCTGCTCTTGATGATCCTGGGGGCCTGGGGCGCCCTGGTGCCCTTCATCGGGCCGTACTTCGATCTGGTGATCGGCCCGGACGAGACGTGGAACTGGTCGACGGATCGCTTGTGGCTGTCCGTGCTGCCCGGCGTCGTCGCCTTCATCGGCGGGTTCATCCTGTTGCGCTCGGCCCATCGGGGCGGGGCCGGGCTGGGCGCGTGGATGGGCATCGCCGCGGGCGCCTGGTTCGTGGTCGGCCCGACGGTCAGCCGTCTGTGGACGAGCGACGGCACCTCGGCGCTGGGCCAGCCGGCGGGCGGCACGAACCGCCAGGTGCTCGAGGTCCTGACCATGTACCAGGGCCTCGGCGTCCTGATCGCCGTGGTCGGCGCGTTCGCCCTGGGCCGCCTCGCGGTGCGCTCGGTGCGCGACGTCGAGCTGGCCGAGGCCGCGGCGCTGGAGACCAGCCGCGCGGACGAGACCGTGGTGGTGCCGCGCGAGCGCGAGCGCGACCTCGATCGCGACGGCGTGGCCGACGATCGCTTCCGGCGCGAGCCCGAGCCGGTCACCACCCGCGAGCCGGTCGGCGCGACGGCGGCGCCGGCGGCCCCGACGACACCCGAGCCGGCGACCTCGTCCTCCGACACCACGCGGGTGATCCCGCCCGCCACGACGGCGCCCGCGCCCGCGCCCACCGCCGAGACGACCACGACGCGCCGCGGCGGCCTGCTCGGCCGCGTGCGCCGCGACTGACCCGCACGACAGCGGCTCACGCCCCCGCGCATCTAGTGTGCGGGGCGTGAGCGACTTGATCACGCGCGAGGGCTGGAGCTTCCGCCACGTCGACCGCGTCCGTTTCGCGGACCTCGACGCGATGCGCCACCTCAACAACGTCACGTTCCTGACCTTCTTCGAGTCGGCCCGGATCGCCTACGTGACCGCGCTCCTGACCGACTACCAGCCCGAGCACCGCGACGCGTTCGGCCTGATCGTCGCCGAGGTGCACATCAACTACCGCGCCCCGGCCTACTACGACGAGGAGATCCACACCTGGCTGCGCCCGGCGGACATCGCCCGGTCGGCCTTCCGCGTGGAGTTCGAGATGCGCGCCGGGCGCGATGATCGCCTGCTCGGCGAGGGCTACGCCGTCCTGGTCGGGTTCGACTACGGCATCGGCAAGTCGATGCCGCTGCCCGACGAGCTGAAGACGAAGCTGTCGGCCAGCGCCGTCACGCCGGCGGCCGACGGCCCGCGCTCGGCCGATCCGCGCGCGATCTAGTGCACTAGTCGACGCTCGGCTCGCGCAGCACGAGCGCTGCGGGCGCGTAGAGCACGCACAGCGCGATCGCGGCGAGGAACAGGGGCTCGAAGCGCAGGGCGACCGCCGCCGCGCCGAGCACGAGCGGGCACAGGCCGGCGAGGACGAGCAAGGTGATGGTGACGCGGCGGTCCATGACCGCGTAGTCGGCCGGGCGCGACCGGAGTGGAGCGCGAATCCTCAGTCGGCGACGACGTGCACGTGCTCGGGCGCGACCGTGGCCCAGGCGATCCCGTCGCGGGCCACGCCGTCGGCCGTGTCGACGTCGGCCGTCAGGCGGTCCGTGCGCACGCGGATCCGCCCGTGCTCGGGCGTCACGGCGGCAACCCGGACCGGCACCGCGAGCCCATCGGCCGGCGCCGCGCCGAGCAGCGCCACGTGCCACGGCGCGACGGCCACCGCGACCCGGCCGCGCGCGGCGGGCGCGATCGGCAGCCGGCCGCCCCCGTCGACGGCGAGCACCCCATCGGCCACCTCGCCGTGCAGGACGTTGGAGCCGATGAACCGGGCCACGAACGCGTCGCCCGGCGCCTCGGCCAGCTCGGCCGTGGGCGCGAGACGGCGCAGCTGCCCATCGACGAGCACGCCGGCGCGATCGGCCAGCTGGGTCGCGTCGTCCCAGTCGTGCGTGACCAGCAGCGTGGGCAGCGCCAGCTCGCGCAGCACGTCGGCCAGCTCGCCGCGCACCACGCCCCGGGTCGAGGCGTCCAGCGCCGACAGCGGCTCGTCGAGCAGGAGCACGCCGGGATCGCGGGCCAACGCCCGGGCCAGCGCGACGCGCTGGCGCTCGCCGCCGCTCAGCCGGCCCGGGCGATCGCCGGCCAGGTGCGAGATGCGCAGCCGCTCGAGCAGGTCGTCGGCCCGCGCCGGCCCGCCGAACGCCACGTTGTCGCGCACGCTCATGTGCGGGAACAGCGCGTAGTCCTGGAAGACGAGCCCGACGCGGCGGCGCTCGGGCGGCAGATCGATGCCCCGGGCCGTGTCCAGCCAGGTGTCGCCGTCGACCATGACGCTCCCGGAGCGCGGGCGCAGCAGACCGGCGACGACCCGCAGGACAGAGGTCTTGCCGGCCCCGGACGGGCCGACGAGCGCCACCGTCTCGGCGTTGGTCTCCAGGTCTAGCGCGAGGTCGAAGCCGCGAAGGGGGTGGGCGACTTGGAGGCTGAGGAACGCCACGAGGAGATGATCTTGTACGACGCGAGCACGATCGCGCTCAGGACGACGAGCAGGATGCCCAGCGCGAGGGCCACGTCGAAGTCGGCGTCGAGCTGGTCGTAGATCGCCAGCGTCAGCGTCTGGGTCTGCCCGATCACCGAGCCGGCGAAGATGATCGTCGCCCCGAACTCGCCCAGCCCACGTGCGAAGGCCAGCACCCAGCCGGCGGCCAGGCCGCTGGCGGCCAGCGGGAGCGACACGCGCCAGAAGCTGCGCCAGGGCGACGCGCCCAGCGTGCGCGCGGCCTCGACCATCCGCGGATCGACGGCCTCGAAGGCCGCGATGCCCTGGCGCAGGTAGAACGGCGCCGCGACGAAGGTGACCGCCAGCACGACGGCCCACTGGCTGAAGGGCAGCACGATCCCCTGATCCTGGAGCGCGTCGCCGAGCAGGCCGCCGCGCCCGAACGCGGCCAGCAGCGCGATGCCCGCCACCGCGGGCGGCAGCACGAGCGGGAGCTCGGTCAGCGTGACCAGCGCGCCGCGGCCCGGGAAGCGCCGGGTGGCCAGCAGGAACGCGGTCGGCGTGCCGAGGCCGATGATCAGCGCGTTGGCGATCGCGTTCGTCCGCACGGTCACCCAGATCGCATCGCGGACCGCCGGATCGTCCAGCAGCTTCGGGATGTCGGTCAGCGGCACCTGGGTGAACAGGGCCACGATCGGGATGGCCAGGAAGGCGAAGACGACCGCCGCCGCGAGCGCCAGCAGCGCGTCGAACGGCGATCGCCGGCTCACGCGCTGGGCGGCACCCCGAAGCCGTACTTCTGCAGCACGCCGCGCCCGGCGGCCGAGCGGACCGCCTTGATGTAGGCCTCCGCGCCGGCCGTGTCGGCGCCGGGACGCTTGACCGCGCAGATCTGGTAGCGCACGGCGGGCTGCGCCCACTGGGGCACCCGGATCTCCTTGGTGTCGGCGGCGGCCAGCTTGGCGTCGGTGTGGTAGACGAAGCCGGCGTCCGCGGACCCAAGACGGACCTTGGCGGTGACCGACGCGACGTCCTTCTCCTGGCTGACCGTGTTGGTCGACAGGACGGAGGAGAGCCGCAGGCGCGAGAGCAGCAGGCGCGTGTAGTCGCCGATCGGCACGCCGGCGGCGCCGATGGCCAGCAGCTTGCGCCCGGAGCGCAGCGAGTAGACGTCCTTGATCCCGCCCGGGTTGGCGTTGGGAACGATCATCACCAGGATGTTCGTGGCGAACGTGACCGGGCGGCCGCACAGGCCGGCCTTGAACAGCGCCTGGGCCTCGTTGGGCGAGGCGGACGCGAACACGTCGGCCGGCGCGCCGCGCTCGATCTGGAGCTCGAGCGTGTTGGACGCGCCGAAGCTGTAGGCCGGGGTGCCGCTGATGTCCGGGAAGGCGCTGCGCAGCGAGGAGGCCGCGTAGACGTTCAGGTCGGCCTGGGCGGCGGCGGGCGCGGCCAGCGCACCCACCACGAGGAGGAGAGGCAGGAGTCGTCGCATGTCAGGAGCTCGGGTAGCCGGTCGCCTGAAGCAGGGTGTCCAGCTGGGCACCCGCGGCATCGAGGTCGATCGGAGTGGGCAGGGTGGCCACGGCGAGGACGCCGCGCAGCGTCCGCAGTGCGGACAGGTCCTGGGCGTCGCTGGCCAGGAGCCGGGCGATCAGCAGGCGGGTGGCGTCGTCGGCGCTGAAGGCGGCGCCGGCCAGGTAGACGCCGACGAGCAGCTGCTCGAGGCGCTCGAGCAGGGAGAGCGTGCCCCGCCGTGACGACAGCGCCGACGCGGGCAGCGTGACGGTGTAGTCGTCGGCCGACGGCGCGTTGGCGCCCAGCGCGGCGGTGAGCTGGGTGACGTGGTCGGCCTTCTGGGTGATCAGCGTCTTGAGCAGGTCGCGCTCGGACGCCGACCAGAACCGGGGCGACTTGGCGGCGGCGCGGTAGGCGTCGAGCGACACGCGTTCGGCCAGGACGCCGAACTGCAGGAAGCCGATGTCGTCGCCTTGGGGCGTCGGGGTGGGAAGCGCGGCGGCAGCGGCGGTCGCGGTCGGGACGAGCGTCCCGACGGCGGCGACCGCGCCGAGGCGCAGGAAGGAGGCGCGGTTGAGCACGATACGTAAGTATTACCTAGGTTCATGCGCCCGTGGCAACCGATCATCCTCGTCGCCCTGCTGGCCCTCGCGGGCTGCGGCTCCGACGACGCGCCCACCTCGACCGCGACGACCGCCGCGGCCAAGCCCGCGCTGGCCGCCGCGCCGGCCGAGCCGGGCGAGACCGTCTTCGAGGGCGACCTGTCGCCGAAGACCCACGGCCCGATCACCCTCGACGGTCGCTACCGCGTCACCTTCGAGCAGTACGACCCGGCCGACCCCGACCAGCGCTTCGCGGACCAGACGCCGTTCGTCGTGGACCTGGAGAAGCGCGAGGGGGTGCCGGCCATCCACCTGTTCAAGGCGGCCGCCGCTCGCGGGACCGTCACCCGCGAGCTGCACGGGCGCTACTACGTCGACGTGAGCTTCGGCGACTTCCCCTACGTCGTGCGCTTCACCCCGGCGTAGGGCCCGAGTCCGGCAGGCCGAGCGGCGACTAGTAGTTGCCGCTGATGTAGTCCCACGCCCGGCGCAGCCGGTGCGTGAAACCGCCTTCGACGTCGTCGGGCCCGGCTTCCATCGCCGCCGCGCTCTCCGTCGGCTCGTGCAGCTCGCCGGCGGTGACGTTCAGCTCGACGCCGCGCTCGAAGATCTCGGCGACCTGCTCGGCGTCCGCGAAGCGCAGGCCGCCGGGCAGGCGGCTGGCGTCGACGATCAGGCCGTCGAAGATGTCCACCTCGGGATCACCGAGCACGTGGTCGACCACGCCCACGTGCTCGCCCGCGCTGTCGTAGACGTCGGCGCCCTTCTCGAGGACGAGGTAGGAGATCGGCTGTCCGAGATCGGCCATCGACGCGAGGATACGGACCGAATCGCTCAAATGTCGCCGCTGGAATGCCGACGTAGGGAAGGTGATGCCCGACGCGCCATCTCTCGTCGCGCGCCTGCGGGCTCGGCTGCCCCGGGGCAGCACGCTGCCGCAGCCGGTGTGGGAGCGGCGCAACCGGCTGATGGGCTGGATCCTGTGGGGCCACGTCGTCGGCCTGCCGATCTTCGGGCTGGCCCGCGGGTTCTCGGTGCTGACCGTGCTGCTGGCCATGGTCCCGGTCGCGTCGTGCGCGGTCCTGGCCGCGTCGACCACGCTCGGGCGCACCGCGCGCGAGGTGGCCACGACGATCGGCCTGCTGACCTGCTCGGCCGTGCTGGTCGCCTTCTGGGATGGCGCGGTCGAGGCCCACTTCCACTTCTTCGTCGTCGTGGCGCTGCTGGCCACCTACGAGTCATGGGTGCCGTTCCTGCTGGCCTTCGTCTACGTCGCCGTGCACCACGGCGTGTTCGGGACGGCCTGGCCGGAGCTCGTCTTCCAGCACAGCGACCCGTGGCTGTGGGCCGGCATCCACGCCGCGTTCATCGGCGCGCTGGGCATCGTCTGCCTGCTCACCTGGCAGCTGGCCGAGGAGCAGCGCGACGAGTTCCGCGCCGCGTTCGACCGCGCCCCGATGGGGGTCGCCCTGGTCGGCGACGATGGCGTGATCGTGCGCGGGAACGAGGCGCTGGCCCTGCGGGTCGGTGTCGACACGCACGAGCTCGACGGCGTCCCCCTGACCCGGTTCATGATCCCCGACCCCGACGACGCCCCGTGGCCCCACGCCACGCCGCGGGCCGTCGAGCGCCGGTTCATCGACCACGACGGCACCGAGGGCTGGGGCCTGTGGCAGTACTCGCGCGTCGACCGCCACACGTGGGTGATGCACGTGCAGGACATCACGCTCTACAAGCGCGCCCAGAACGACCTCTCCTGGCAGGCCAACCACGACTCGCTCACCGGCCTGCCCAACCGCGCCCTGTTCGAGCAGCGCCTGCGCGGGGCCGTCGAGCGCCGCCGCCACGACCCCGCCGCCGCCGGACGCGTGGCCGTGCTGTTCGTCGATCTGGACGACTTCAAGGTGGTCAACGACTCGCTCGGCCATGACGCGGGCGATCAGCTGCTGACCGTCGTGGCCGACCGCCTGCGCAACGTCGTCCGCCCCCACGACGTGATCGCCCGCTTCGGCGGCGACGAGTTCACCGTCCTGCTGGCCGACGTCCTCGACGAGACCGAGGCCCGGCGGGTCGCCGAGCGACTGGCCCAGGCCCTGCGCGGCCCGATCGTGCTGGGCGGACAGCGGCGCTACGTGACCGCGTCGATCGGCCTGTCGATCGGCGACCAGGACGGCCAGGCGCTGCTGCGCGACGCCGATGCCGCCATGTACCGGGCCAAGGAGGCCGGCAAGGCGCGCACCTCGGTCTTCGACGCGCCCATGCGCGAGGCCGCCGTCGAGCGCCTGGAGCTGGAGACCGCGCTGCGGGGCGCCGTCGCCCGCGACGAGCTGCAGCTCGTCTTCCAGCCCATGGTCTCGCTGCCGGGCGGCCGGGTCGACGCCTGCGAGGCGCTCCTGCGCTGGGACCACCCGACGCTGGGGCGCATCACGCCGGACCGCTTCATCGGGCTGGCCGAGCAGACCGGGCTGATCGTGCCGATCGGCGCCTGGGTCGTGCGCGAGGCCTGCGCCATCGCCGCGACGTGGCCCGAGGACATCGACGTCTCGGTCAACGTGTCGCCCCGCCAGCTGGGCACGACCGACCTACCGGAGATCGTCCGGGGCGCCCTGCACCACAGCGGCCTGGCCCCCGAGCGGCTGTGCCTGGAGATCACCGAGACGGCGCTGCTCAACGACGCCGACACGATCGGCGGCACGCTGTCCGCGCTGAAGGACCTCGGCGTGCGGCTGGCCATCGACGACTTCGGGGTCGGCCACGCCTCGCTGATGCACCTGCGCCGCCTGCTGCCGGTCGACACGCTGAAGATCGACAAGTCGTTCGTCGACGGGATCGTCTCCGACGCCGAGGACTCGGCGATCGTCGCGGGCGTGGTCAAGCTCGCGCACTCGCTCGGCCTGATCGCCGTGGCCGAAGGCGTGGAGCACGCCGAGCAGGCCGACATCCTCACCGAGATGGGCTGCGAGTCGGCCCAGGGCTTCCTGTTCGCGCGCCCGCTCGAGCTCGACGCCCTGCACGAGCTGCTCGCGCTGCAGACCGCGCGTCCGTAGTTCCCACGGACACGACCTGCGGCGCCGGGCGGATTTCGCCGCGGGCCCGGCGATCGATGCTCATGCCATGAGCACTCACCCCCATCCGCAGGACGACCGCCCCGACGCCAGCGCCCAATCCCTGCTCGTCTGGCTGGGCATCGCGATGCTGATCATGACCGGCGTGATCATCGTCAGCATCACCGAGCTCGGCGTGACCGGCGGCATCGTCCTCGCCTACGGCGCCACCCTCGTCGCGGTCGCCGCCGTGCTGGCCTACATCATGAAGTTCATCGGCCCCGAGGATCACTGAGGCCGATGGCCCGATCGTCGTGCGGCTCGTGCGCCGGCTGCCTAGCCGCCGGCCAGCACGACGTCGTAGCCCTCGCCCTTGAGGACCGCGACGACGACGTCGCGGTGGTCGCCCTGCAGCTCGATCACGCCATCCTTGGCCGAGCCGCCGACGCCGCAGCGCTTCTTCAGGCGACCGGCCAGCTCCTTGAGGCCGGCGTCGTCGAGCGGGACGCCCGAGACGGTCGTGACGGCCTTGCCGCGGCGGCCCGCGACCTCGCGGCGGACCTTGACCCGCCCGCCGGCGGTGGGCGCTGAGCCGGACTTCGAGGAGCGCTGGGCGTCGCGGCGGCGGTCACCGCTGTCGCTGGACCAGACCAGGCGGGGCTCGTTGGGCGCCATCCCGGGTAGGCTATTGATTGACTCGCCAGTCAACGAAAAACCAAGCTTGGGAGAAGAGGGTGGACGAACGGGTGGCAGTCGTCGGTTCCGGCGCGATCGCGTGCGGGCTGGCGGCAACGGCTTCAGCCAACGGACAGGTCGTGCTGTGGGCTCGCTCCGACAGCTCGGCAGAGCGCGCGCGCAAGACCGTCGACAAGGTGTGCTCCAAGCTGGACGAGGGCGTAGACGCCGGCCGCGTATCCGTCGCCACGGACCTCGCCGCGGTCGCTGAGGCCAGCATCGTCGTCGAGGCGATCTCCGAGGACCACGACGCCAAGGCGGCGCTGCTGAAGGACGTGGCAGCGCACGTCAACGGGCACACGATCATCGCGACGACCACGTCGTCGCTGTCGGTCGAGGAGCTCGCGGCGGAGTCCGGTCAGCCCGAGCGGTTCGTCGGCCTGCACGTGTTCAACCCGGTGCCGAAGATGAAGCTGATCGAGCTCGTCTTCCCCAAGGCGGCCACGCAGGAGACGCGCGACCGCGCGCGGGCCCTGTGCGAGGCGCTGGGCAAGGAGGCCGTCGAGGTGCCCGACATCGCCGGGTTCGTCGTCAACCGGCTCCTGTTCCCCTACCTCTTCTCGGCGGTCACGCTGATGGAGGAGACGGGGCTGGAGCCCGAGGCGATCGACACGTGCATGAAGCTGGGCGCCGGGCACCCGATGGGGCCGCTGGCGCTGATCGACTACGTCGGCCTGGACGTCTCCAAGGCCATCGGCCAGTCGATCGGGACGCCGATTCCGTCCACGATCGACCGCCTCATCTCCGAGGGCGCGCTGGGCAAGAAGGCCGGCCGCGGCCTGTACGACTACTCGGCCAACTAGGCCAGCTAGGCCAGGTTCTCGCGCAGGAACGCGACGATCCGAGGGAAGCTGTCGGCCTGCGCGGCCGCCAGCCCCTCGGGCGTCCCGCCGAACGCGATGCCCGACGTCCAGGTGGCCGACGTGGGCAGCACCGGATGGCGCAGGAAGTGCCCGCAGTCGGCGTAGCTGAGCAGCGCGTCGCCGGCGTGCCCGCCGCGGCGGGCCTGGATCGCCTGGGCCATCACCGGTGACGGCCACAGCTCGTCGCTCTCCCCCACCACCAGCAGGATCGGGGCGGCGACGCGCTCGGCGGGCAGGACCGCCTCCGCGGGCGCGTCGGCCACCGGGAACGACGTGGCCAGGTGCAGCAGCGTCGGGCGATGGTGCTGCTTGTCGCGCCCCTCCATGAGGGCGTTGCGCAGCAGCTCGTGCATCGTCGCGTCGGGATCCATCGGCGCGTAGGGCAGCGGCTGGCCGCCCAGCGTCCACGCCGGCGTGTCGGGGATCGCGCCCTCGTCGCCCAGCGCCTGCCAGGCCAGCGAGGACGGCGACACCAGCACCAGCGCGTCGGGCGCCATGCCCTCGACCAGCGCGGCCGCGGCGAGCGTGCCCTCCGCCCCGCGCGACTGCGCCATCACGCCCACCTTGCCGACGCCCGGGCGACCGGCCAGCCAGGCGGCCGCGTCGCCGATGCGCTCGAGCGGGATCTGGGCGATCTGCTCGGGATGCTCCGGGTCGTCGGTCAGGCCGATGGCCAGCGTCGCGAAGCCGTGGCTGGCCAGCAGCGACGCGGTCGAGACGATCGAGTCGATGCCGCCGGTGCCGGGCACCATCACGACCCCGGGCACCGGCGCGTCGCCGTCGGGCGTGAACAGCAGGCCGCCCCAGCGCGCGTCGCCGACCTGCGTGCGGGTCACGTCGGTGCCGATCAGGCGGCGGGCCAGCGTCGCGCCCACCGTCTCGTCGCCCACGCGCGCGGACACCGTCACGGCCATCGCGTCGCGCGGCGGCGCGAACAGGTCCAGCGGGCCGTCGTCGCCGGGGACCATGCCCTCGATCAGCTGCAGCGGGCGGTCGATCGTGCCGTCGGCGCCCACCGTGCGGTGCACCTCGCCCTTCCACAGCCGCCCGAAGCCGTCGAGCGTCTGCGCGGTCAGCGCCACCGGGGTGCCCGGCGCGGCGCCGGTCACGGTCAGCGAGAGCGGCGCGTCGGCCAGCGCGCGCGCCGGCGTGGCGGTCAGCGCCAGCGGCCCCACCTGCGCGGCGGGCGCCACCGGCAGCTCGACCGGCTCGCCGACCGGGCCGGGGCCGGTGGGCGGCTCGCTGAGCTTGGCCACGAACCAGTCGGGGAACTTGGCCGAGAAGATCGCCGCCAGGCCCAGCCCCGTGTAGGGGATCACCCAGTAGCCGATGATCGACAGCGTGGAGCCGCCCTCGTGGATCGTCGCATCGCCCTGGAAGGCGGGCGGGATGATCGAGGACAGCGTCATCACCCCGAAGGCCACGACCCACACCCACGTGATGATCGTGTTGATGTAGAGGAAGCCGGGCTTGGCCGCGTCCTCCGCCGGCACGGACTCCACCGCGTACTGCATCGTGAACGGCTTGTGGATGACCACGGACGTGAGCGCGATCGCGAACAGCGCGGCGTTGGTCAGCGGCTGGATCCACTGCTCGAGGAAGTGGTCGTTGCTGGCGAACGTGACGATCACCAGGATCGTGAACGCGATGGCCCCGCCCACCTCGAGGATCTTCGGTCTCCCGCCGCGCACGAGCGACTGCACGGTGACGATCAGGCTGAGCAGGAACGCGATCAGCACCGCGGTGCGGAACGAGACACTGCCGATCAGGATCCAGTAGACGATCCAGGGAGCGAAGCCGGCGAAGACGTTCATCGCGACGTCACGCTACTTCTCGGTGCGGATCGGTGCAGTCAGCGTACGTCGCGCAGGCGATCGGCGAGCACCGCGAACGCGCCGAGCACCAGCGTCAGCCCCAGCAGCAGCACCACGGCCAGGCCCGGTCCGTAGTCGAAGTCGCCCGGCTCGGCCACCGCCGTGAGCACGGCGAAGGCGCCGTTGACGGTCCACTCGCCCGCGTCGCTGAACGCGGCCACGATCGGCTCGAGGATCAGCAGGAAGGCCAGCGTCCCCACGACCGCGACGACCTGGCTGCGCACGACGGCGCCGACGGCGACGCCGAGCGCGGCCCCGAAGGCGAACGCGGCGACGGTGCGCGCCGTGACCTCGACGATCTCGCCCACGCTCAGCGACAGGCCCTGGTCGGTGGCCATGATCGGCAGCCCGATGATCAGGGCGCACGCTTGGATGAGCAGGCCGCCGATCGCGCCCGCCGCCGCGTAGGCGATCAGCTTGGCCCCGGTGGCCGCGAACCGCTTGGGCGAGATCAGGAAGACCGAGGTGATCGTCCCGTGGCGATGCTCGCCGGTGGCGCCGACGACGCCGAACAGGATCGGCAGGACCGGGATCGGCCAGGGCACCGCGACCGCGTCGCTCTGGTCGGACGCGCTCGTCGGGTGCCCGAGCAGGGTCTGGGCCAGGACCGACAGCGCCAGCAGCGCGAGCGTGAGCAGGCCGAAGCCGATCGCCGTGCGCGTCGTGCGCAGCTTGATCAGCTCGCCGCGCAGCAGCCCGGTCACGTCGAGCCCGCCTCGGGCGACGTGAGGGCCAGGAAGACGTCCTCCAGCGACTGGCGCTCCTCGTACAGCGCGTGCAGCGGAATCCCCGTGCGCAGCGCGACCTCGCCGACGATCGGGGCGCCCAGGCCGCGCACGCGCAGCTCGCCGTCGGCGTCCTCGACCTCGGCGCCGGCGGCGCGCAGCGCCTCGGCCAGCTCGTCCAGCAGCGCGGCCCGCACGACCACCGCGGTGGTCTCGGCACCGGTCAGGCGCGCGACCGGACCCTGGTCGACGAGCCGCCCGCGGGCGATCACGACGACGTCGTCGGCGGTCTGGGCGATCTCGGCCAGCACGTGGCTGGAGACGAGGACCGTCCGGCCCTCGGCGGCCAGCGCGCGCAGGGTCTCGCGCAGCCAGTGGATGCCCTGGGGGTCCAGCCCGTTGGCGGGTTCGTCGAGGATCAGGATCTCGGGATCGCCCAGCAGCGCGGCGGCCAGGTGCAGGCGCTGGCGCATGCCCAGCGAGTAGCCGCCGACGCGCCGGCGCCCGGCCCGGCCGCCCAGATCGACCTGCGCCAGCACCTGGTCGGCCCGCCGCGCCGGCAGTCCGGCCATCGCGCACAACGCGCGCAGGTGGTCGCGCCCGCCGCGGCCGGGATGGAATCCGGCGCGCTCCAGCGAGGCGCCGACGACGCGGATCGGCTGCTCCAGCTCGCGATACGGGCGGCCGTTGATCAGCGCCGTGCCCTTGGACGCGTGCGCGAGGCCGAGCAGGATGCGCAGCGTCGTCGTCTTCCCGGCGCCGTTGGGCCCGAGGAAGCCCGTGACGGTGCCCGCGCGGACCGCGAAGGACAGGTCCGACACGGCGGTGACGCCGCCGAAGCGCTTGGTCAGCGCCTGGACCTCGATCGCCTCGGCCATGGTCCCGCAGACGCTACCGCGCCTCCGGGCCCGGCGCGCCGGGAAGGGGTCGGTGGCCGGCCCCCGGGCGGGATGGGGACCGGCCACCGGCGCAGAGCGGCGCGTCCACCCCTGAGCGCGCCGCGATTTGCCCTCTGCACAGAGCCACAACGCGACGATCAACCAGAACTTGCGCTATTGCCGGATTCGCGCGACGAGTCGCCGCGCGCTCGTCCTACGGTGTGCGGCATGTCCGCCGCCACCCCCACCGCCGACGAGCCGTCCATCTTCACGCCGGCGCTGAAGCGCCTGTCGACGGTGGTCATCCTGGGCACGATCCTGACGATCCTCGACACGACGATCGTCAACGTGGCCATCGACACGCTCGGGCGCGACTTCGACGCGTCGGTCTCGACGATCCAGTGGGTCTCGACCGGCTACCTGCTCGCCCTGGCGCTGGTGATTCCGCTGACCGGCTGGGCGATCGAGCGCTTCGGCGCCCAGAAGCTGTGGTTCGGCTCGCTGATCGCCTTCATCGCCGGATCGGTGCTGGCGGGCGCCGCCTGGTCGGTCGAGTCGCTGATCTTCTTCCGCGTGCTGCAGGGCTTCGCCGGCGGCGTGATCCTGCCCGTGGGCCAGACGATGCTGGCCCGCGAGGCGGGCCCCACGCGCATGGCGCGCGTGATGGGCGTGATCGCCGTGCCCGCCCTGCTGGCGCCCGTCCTGGGCCCGGTGATCGGCGGCGCGATCGTCGACGGGCTCTCGTGGCGCTGGATCTTCTACGTCAACCTGCCCGTCGGCATCGTCGCGCTCGTCGTGGCCTGGATGTGGCTGAAGCCCGACGAGCACCACAAGCCCGACACGCCGGTCGACCTGCTGGGCATCGCGCTGCTCTCCCCCGGCCTGGCCGGGGTCGTCTACGGCCTCAGCCAGGCGGCCACCGAGGGCCTCGGATCGGCGCAGACGCTGGTCGGGACGTTCGGCGGCCTGGCCCTGATCGCCGCCTTCGTCGTCCACGCGCTGCGCTCGCCCCATCCGCTGATCGACGTGCGCCTGTTCCTGGACCGCACGTTCGCCACGGTCAGCGCGACGATGTTCGTGTTCTCCACCGTCCTGTTCTCGTCGATGTTCCTGTTCCCGCTGTACGAGCAGTCGGTCCGGGGCCTGAGCGCGCTGGAGGCCGGCCTGCTCCTCGCTCCCGTCGGCCTGGGAGCGATGATCTTCATGCCGATCGGCGGCAAGCTGGCCGACACGCGCGGGCCGCGCAACCTGGTGGTCGCCGGCGTGGTGCTCGAGGTGATCGGCAACCTGGCGCTGACCCAGGCCGACGCCGGCGGCAACCAGGTCCTGCTGTGCGCCACCGGCCTGCTGCGCGGCGCCGGCATGGGACTGGTCTTCCCCGCCGTGCTCGGGTCGGGCTACCGGACGCTGTCGCCCGCCCAGATCCCCCGGGCCAGCACCACGCTGAACATCGTGCAGCGCGTCGGCGGCGCGCTCGGCGTGGCCATCTTCGCGGTGATCCTGCAGGCCTACATCGACGGCGGCGGCGGGGCCGGATCGTTCGGCTCGACGTTCTGGTGGGTGACCGCGGGCACCGCCGCGTCGATCATCCCGGCGCTGATGCTGCCCAGCCGGGCGGCCGACACCGACGCCGGTGCCCCCGCGCCGGTCCCGATCCTCGAGTAGGCCTACTCCTCGCCGGAGGGCCCGCGCTCGCGGATGCGGACCGCCTCGATGCGGTTCTCGCGCACGGACTCGACGCGGATCGAGTAGCCGTTGGCCTTGACCGTGTCGCCCCGGCGGGGCAGGCGGCCGAGCTCGGCGAACACGAAGCCGCCGACCGAGTTGTAGGCGTCCGTGTCGACCGGCAGGTGCAGGCCGTGGTCCTCGAGGTCGCTGACCGCGACGTGGCCGCGCACGAACCAGTCGCCGTTGGCCAGGCGGCGGACCTCGCCACCGGCCGGATCGGTCTCGTCGTCGATCTCGCCGACGACCTCCTCGATGATGTCCTCGACGGTGACGATGCCCGCGACGCGGCCGTACTCGTCCACGACGACGGCCATCGAGGAGCGCTCGCGCTGCAGGTCGGCCAGCAGGTCGTCCAGCGGCTTGGTCTCCGGCACGATCGGCGCGGGGCGCACGACCGGTTCGATCGAGGCCTGCGCCCCGTCGGACATGAGCACCCGGGCCAGGTCGTTGGAGTGGGCCAGCCCGCGGACGCGGTCGCGGTTGTCGTCCTCGGTGACGACCAGGCGCGTGTGGCCGGAGGAGATGCAGCGGCGCAGCGCGGTCTCGACGTCCTCGGACAGGTCGACCGTGACGACGGCCGGGATCGGCGTCATCACCTGGCGCGCCTCCTGCTCGTGCAGGTGGAAGACGCCCTCGAGCATGCCCGCCTCGCCCACGTCGAGCTTGCCGCCCGTGCGGGCCTGGGCGATCAGCACCCGCAGCTCGCCGGGGCTGCCGCCCTCCTCGAACTCGGCGTTGGGGTCGATGCGCAGGCCGCGCAGGATCCCGTTGGACGCCGCGTTGAGGCCGGTGATGAACGGCCGCATGGCGATCTCGAACCAGTTCAGCGGGCGCGCGATGCGCACCGCCACCGCCTCGGCGTTGACGATCGCGTAGATCTTCGGGACCTGCTCGCCGATGGTGATGTGCACCGCCGTGACCAGCAGGTAGGCGATGGCGATCGAGATGGCCAGCGAGACGCCGTGCGACAGGCTGCCGAAGATCGGCTCGATCAGCTCGGCGATGGCCGGCTCGCCCAGGAAGCCGATGCCCAACGAGGCCAGCGTGATGCCGAACTGGCTGGCCGACAGGTACTGGTTGAGGTCGTCCAGCTGGGCCAGGGCACGGGTCGCGCCCCGACTTCCGCCGTCGCGAAGCTCCTCCAGGCGTGAGCGCCGAGAACGCACCAGCGCAAACTCGGCGGCAACGAAGAAGCCGTTGACCAGCACGAGTACGACAACGGCGATGAGGTAGATCGCCGTCATGCGGGAGCCGCGCGGGCGGCGCGGCTACTTCGGGAGGGGTCGTCGTTCATCGAATGGCGATCCGCCGCGAGAGTAGCAACCGCTCGCGCTGGCTCAGCAGCGACGGTCCAGGAACGCGGCCCCGAGGGCCACCCAGGCCGACCCGTAGTAGGTCGGCTGCTGGGCGTCGAGGGCCTGTGCGTCGGCCAGCAGCCGGTCGCGCGCGGCCTCGTCACCGGCGGCGTGTGCGCCGGCCGCGGCGGCGACCAGCGCGACCGGCGTGCGGGTCGCGCCCGGCACGCCGTGGGAGTCCTCGCTGCGGGGCAGGATCGCCGGGTCGCCGGCGGTCAGCAGCGGGGCCAGCGCGGCCGCGACACCGCGAGCGGCGGGATCGCAGGACTCGGCCAGGCGGATCGGCAGGCGGACGGCGTCGTATCCGTAGGTCGCCGTCGCGCCCGGATCGTCGGGCGGGCCGGTCGCGGTCGCGCGGGCCGTGGCGGTGGCCCAGTCGGGCGGCAGCCGCGGGCCGCGGGTCAGCGCGCGGGCGGCGGCGATGCCGTTGCGGCGCACCCGGCTCCAGGCGCGGCGGTCGCCCAGGCGCCCGAGCAGCGTCTCGGCGGCGGGCGAGGCGTAGCTGGGGTTCAGCACGCCGCGGTCGCGCGCCCACGGCCCGGCCACCAGGCGCCCGCCGACGGTCTCCTCGCGCAGGATCGCCCGGGCCAGGTCCCGGGCCTCGCGCCGCAGCGCGGGCCGGTCGAAGCGCTGGGCGGCCAAGGTCAGCGCGCGGGCCGTGTCGACGTCGGCGTCGGCTGCGGGCTCGTCGTCGACGACCCGGCCGTCCTGCCAGTGCCAGGCCATTAGCCCGTCGTCGCGCTGCAGGTTCGCCCGCGTCCAGCGCCAGGCCCGGTCGAAGCGCGCCTCGTCGCCGTGCAACGCGGTCAGCAGGAGCGCGTAGGCCTGCCCTTCGCTGACCGTGTCGCCGCCCTGGTCGTGGCGCACGACGCGGCCGTCGGCGTCCAGGTAGCGGTCCAGGAACGCGTCGGCGGCGGCGCGCGGATCGATCGCGGACGCCCGGTCGCTGCCGCCGCAGCCGGCGCTGAGCAGCGCGACCGCCAGCAGGGTGATGGCCAGCAGGCGCCTCAGGCGGCCACCCGCTCCTCGGATCGCTCGGCGACACCGGCGGCCTGGGCCTCGGCGGTGCGCGTGGGCACCAGCGCGGGCCACAGGCCGACGGTCAGCACGGTGACGTGCAGCGCGGCGAACGCGACGTTGTTCAGCGTCGCCGGGTCGAGGCCGCGGGCCATCCCGAGGATCGCCGTCCCCACGAGCACGGCGACCGCGATCAGCGAGGGGATCACGGCGCGCGGCTGCGGGCGCGCCTCCCCGGTCTTCGGCGTCACCACGAAGCGCCCGCGGCGGCGCAGCAGCGTGAGGATCGTCGCCTGCACGTGGATCCACCAGCTGGCGCTGGCCAGCGCGAACCCGCCGAACGTGTACGCGCCGCCGCCGGCGATCGCCACCGCGTACAGCGCCATGCCGAAGTACGGCGCGAAGTGGATCAGGAACTGGTCGGCCGTCGCCTCCCCCAGCGGCTGCGCGCCGGTGAGGATCCGCAGGACGGGCATCGACATGTAGATCAGCACCGTCCAGCCCGACAGGAAGTACATGCCCGACAGCGCGTACTGCGCCTTCAGCCGCCAGGGCAGCTCGGCCCGCAGCGCGCGGGGCAGCGCCGACAGGCATCCGCGCGCCCAGCGCTGCTGCTGGGAGACGTAGGAGGCCATGTCGGCCGGACCCAGGCCCTGGGCCAGCACCTCGGGCAGGTAGGCCGTGTGCCAGCCGCGCTCGTGCAGGCCGATCGACAGCTCGAAGTCCTCGGTCAGCGAGCCCTCCGGGAACCCGCCCACGTCGTCCAGCGCGGCCCGCCGGAAGACGACGTTGGTGCCGCAGCAGAACGTCGCCCCGTGCCCGTCCTTGCCGCGGGCGATCGCCCCGAAGAACAGCGCCTGCTGCGCCCAGGCCCCGGCCGACACGCCGCCGTCGGCGTGGTTGGCGTAGTACTGCGGCGTCTGGACGAACGCGGCGCGGTCGTCGGCCTCCAGCTCGCCCAGGGTGGCCTCCAGCAGGTCCGGCGCGGGCACGTGGTCGCAGTCGAGCACGAGCACGAAGGGCGCCCGGGCGTGGGCCAGCGCGTGGTTGACGTTGCCGGCCTTGGCCCCCTCGCGCTGGGCCCGGGCCAGGTAGCGGGCGCCGTGGCGGTCGGCCACGCGGCGCATCGCGGTGGAGGCGCCGTCGTCCAGCAACCACACGTTGACGCGCGCGCCGCGCAGAGCGGCGGCCGCGGCGACGGTCGGCTCGACGACCGCGATCGGCTCGTCGTAGACCGGGATCAGCACGTCGACCTCGGGGCCGGGCGCGGTCGCCGCCCGCTGCCGGGGCCGGCGGGCGCGGCGGCGCTGACGCGACACCGTCCACCAGAAGCCCATCGCCTGAGTGAAGTTGAACAGCTCGGCGGCGATCAGCAGGCCGAACAGCACGGGCTGACCGACGCGCTCGGGGCGCATGAGCCAGGTCAGGTAGAGCAGGCCCAGCGGGATCGCGATCAGCGCCATGACGCGCATCACGGCGTTGGCGTGGCGGGTGCCGCGGGCGTCCCACGTGGGCGCGGCCAGGCGCGGATCGGTCGTGGTCGTCGGCTGGCTCACTGGTAGGCCCACACCTTCACCTGGGGTCGCTGGAAGCGCTGGACGAGATCGCGGTCGCGCGACAGGCGGTCCAGGCCCGCGCGCACCGCGGCGCGCTCGGCGGGCTGGTCCTGGAAGGAGCCGAGCACGAAGACGCGGGTGGCGCGGCTCGCGTCGCCGTTGGCCAGGCCGCCCGACAGGGACTCGGTGCGCAGGCCGGGCGCGTAGTAGCGGACGACGTCGGCCAGGTACCTCGGCTCGTACAGCACGAGGTCGCCGGGCCGCGCCTCCCGGGCGATCTGCTGCAGCGCGCCCTCGAAGTCGTAGACGCGCGGGTTGCCGCGGTTGAGCAGCTGGTCGGCCGACGCCGCGGCCATCGACGTGGCCAGCGCGGCCGACAGGACGACCACGCCGACCGTGCCCCGCGCCCAACCGGTCGCCGCGCGGGCCAGCAGCAGGACGGCCAGCGGCGCGAGCGCGGCGAAGTAGCGGATCTCGAACAGGAACGGCTTGAGCTCGCCGACGAGGTACAGCGCGGCGGCGGGCAGCAGCGCGCAGGCCGCCACGAGCAGCGTGCGCGGCGAGCGGCCCCGGCCCAGCAGGGCCAGCGCGACGAGCAGGCCCAGCGGCCACAGCGACGTGATCGCCGCCATCGTGCCGTCGGAGTGGTAGCCCCACAGCGCCCACACCAGGTTCGTCAGCGCCACGTAGACGCCCGGCTGGGTGCGCGTGTCGGACACGTCGGCGCCCGCCTGCGAGGGCTGGTCGAAGCCCTTGCCCGCCGCCTCGTTGGCGTGGAACTGGTCGAGCATCAAGGGCAGCAGCGGTGCCAGCAGCACGGCCAGCGCCACGATCGACAGCAGCCAGGCGCGCAGGAAGCGGCGGTCGCGGTCGCGCAGCGCGACGATCAGGAAGGCCGCCTGCTGGACGCCGACGACGAGGATCCCGAAGTACTGGGTCCACAGCAGCGCGCCGGAGGCGAGCACGTACAGCGCCCAGTCGCCCAGCCCGCCGCGACGCAACACGCGCAGCTGGCCCAGCAGCGCGAGCGTGGCGAACAGCATGAACAGGGAGTACATGCGCGCCTCCTGGCCGTACCAGACAAGGAACGGCGCGACGGCGCCCAGCGCCGCGGCGACGAGGCCCGCGCGGCGGTCCCACAGCTCGGTCGCGGTCAGGTACAGGACGGGCACCAGCGCGGCGCCGGCCAGGTAGGACGGCGCGCGCATGATCAGCTCGTCGGTGCCCAGCGTGTGGGCCAGCGACCACTCGATCAGGTGGTGCAGCGGCGGGTGCACGTCGAACTGCGAGAGCGACTGGAACAGGCCGCCCAGCGACATCTGGGCCTGGGTGATCGTCGTCGCCTCGTCCAGCCAGATGCCGCGGTTGGCCACCATCCGCACGGCCAGGGCGACGGCGGTCAGCGCGGCCACGGCGAGCGTGACGGCGCTGATGCGCGCGCGCCAGGGGACGCTCGGCGCGGTGCGCGCCGGCAGGCGGAGCACGACGCCGGACGCGCTGGTGGCCACGAGCGCGACCATCGCGGCCAGCGTGATCAGCGCGGTCGAGCGCGCGTCGTCGGCCAGCGCGACCAGCGCGATCGCCTGGGCCAGCGTGATGGCCACCGGCGCGGCCAGCGCGCGCAGCGTGGGCTGGGTGGCGCAGCGTTGGGCGATCAGCACCCGGGCCACGCCGAACAGCGCCATCGCGGCGACGTAGGGCACGGCCAGCGCGCCGACGCCGGCGTAGTCGTCCCCGAACGCGGCGGTGATCAGGTCGGCCGGCATCACGGCCACGGCGGCCACCGCGGCCAGCCCGAGCGCGGCGGCGGCGCCGACCGCGGCGCCCAGCGCGCCGGGCTCGCCGTCGCGGGCGCGCGGCAGCAGCACGAGCGGGATCGTGGTCGAGGCGAACGCGGCCAGCCCGCCGAGCGTGGAGAGCACGGCGAAGGCACCGGCCTGGTCGCCGTCCAGCAGCGCGTTGGCGAACACGACGTCCTGGTTCTGCAGCAGCGCCAGGGCCAGGAACACGGCGGCGGTGATCCACGCCGCCCGCCCGCCCACCCGTTGTCCGCTCGAGCCCGCATGCCGGGTCGAAGCGGACAACGGCGCGGCGGGGCGCGTGGCCCCGAGCGCGACCCAGCCGCCGGCGACGACGCCGATCGCGCCGCCCACCGGGCCCAGCGTGGCCAGCAACGGCAGGCCGAGGGCCAGGCGCAGCACCGGCTCGGCGCCGAGGCTGAGCGCGACGCGCCCGTGGTCGCGCTCGCCGTACAGGCGACCGCGCTCCAGCGCCAGCCACGGCGCGACGGGCACGCCGCAGGCCAGCACCAGGAGCAGCGCGGCGGGCAGGCCGAGCAGGCCGGCCAGCGGCACCGCGGCCAGCGCGACGATCGCCCCGGCGGCCAGACCACCGGCGATCGCCCGACGGCGTGCGTGCGGCACGACGCCCGGGGTCAGCGCACCACCCGCGCTCAGCGAGGAGGCGGGCACGTGCACGACGAGGTACAGCGCCAGGAACGCGGCCAGGTCGGCGAACGCCCCCGGCGCGAGCAGGTGCGCGGCGGCGACCGCGAAGACGAGGTTGCCGAGGCCGGAGGAGACCTGCGCGGCGGCCGGGAGCGCCTGCGCGCGCAGGACGCCGCCCCGGCGCAACGGCTGGGACAGGCTGGAGATCACGCGCGCACCGCCTCGGCCGTCTGCGGGTCCCAGGCCACCGGGCGCAGCGGGAGCGAGCCGATCGTGTCGGCGTCGGCGTTGCGCCCGCCGTCCAGCACCAGGCGCAGCAGCCGGAAGCCCTCCTCGGCGGCCGCGTACTGCGCGCGCACGGCGGCGGCGCTCGGCGCCTGCGCCGCCTGGACGGCGGCCAGGATCGCCGCGCCCAGGCGGGCGGGGTCGGCACCGGGCGCCAGCGTCGGCTGGGCCAGGCGCCGGGCCAGGCCCGCGAGCTTGGGCTCGTGGGCGTAGGCGACCGTCGGCACTCCCGCCGCGGCGGCGGCGACCAGCGCGTGGAAGCGCTGGGCCACGACGAGCCGGGCGCCGGCGAAGCGCCCACGCGCCTCCAGCAGATCGGCCGGGGGCACCTCGATGCGCGCCGTGCCGCCCAGCCGGGTGTTGACGGCCCGAGCCAGGTCGATGTCGTCGCGCTGGCCCACCCGCCCGACCTGCCAGGGCTGCAGCGAGACGGCCAGGCCCGCGGCCAGGACCGGCACCAGCGTCGCGGCCAGCTCGTCGGCCAGGGTCTGGTCGCCGGCGTCGTGTGACAGCGCGACGACGACCTCGTCCGCCGGTCCGGCGGGCGCCTCGACGGGGACGTCCAGCAGCGGCCAGGTGGCGTCGGCGCCGATGCGGAAGGGCGCGGGCGCGCCGGCCTGGACGAGCACGTCGGCCGACTCCTCGTCGCGCAGCACGAGCAGGCTGGCCTGGTGGACGAGCCGGCGGGCGAGCACGCGGCTGCGCCCGCGGCGCAACGGCGCCGCGCCGACGCCGACCAGCGCCAGCGGCTTGCCCAGGGCGCGCGTGCCGAAGCCCAGGGCCAGCGCCCGCGCGAGCAGGTCAGCGGCCGGGCGGCCGGTGGCCGGGCGCAGCTCCTTGAAGATCGTGCCGCCCGCGAAGACCACCGCGTCGGCGCCGCGGACGCGGCGCATGACCGTCGTCGGGTCGCCGGGCGCGACGACCTCGACCCCGGGCAGGCCCGTGGGGGCGCCGGAGGTGGCGACGATGTCGTGGCCGGCGAGCGCCTGCGCGAACGACTGCAGCAGGGCGTCGTCGCCCGGGTTGCGCTGCCCGAAGGCGCCGGCCAGAACGATGCGGGCCATCAGGCGGCCACCCCCGCGTACAGGTCGAGGTGGCGTTGCGCGACGGCGGGCCAGGTGCGATCGGCGGCCATCGACTCGGCCGTCGTGCCCAGCTCGCCCAGCAGCGTGCGGTCGGCGGCCAGCGTGCGCAGGGCGCGGCCCAGCGCGCCCGCCTCACGCGGCGCGGTCAGCGTGGCGGGCGCGCCGGCGCAGGCGGCCAGCTCGGGCGAGAGCAGCAGCGGCGTGCGGTGGGCCAGCGCGAGGGCCAGCGCGCCGGAGCTCGACACGGGCTGGGGATAGGGGAACAGCGCGAGGTCGGCGGCGGTGAACCAGGGACCGACCTCGAGGTCGGGCACGTGGCCGGTGAAGCGCACGTGCGGGGCCATCGCCCGCAGCTCGCGGACGTAGGCCTCCCCCACCCGCGGGTGCGCCCCGCCGGCGACGACGAGCTGGACGGACCGGCCCGCCTCGGCGGCGGCGGCGATCGCCACCTCCAGGCCCTTGTACGGCGCCAGGAAGCCGAAGCACAGCACGGTCAGGCGGTCCTCGTCCCCGGCCAGGCCCAGCGCGGCGCGGGCGGTGGCGCGATCCAGGGGCGGGGCCGGCTCGACGCCGTGGGGGACGACGGTGGCGCCCGGCACGGCAGCGGCGAAGGCCGGCTCGTGCACGACGACCGCGTCGGCCTGGCGGCGCAGCGTCTCGCGGACGACGGCCAGGCCGGCGCGTGCCACCGAGGCCGGCGCGCGCACGCGGTGCAGGCGGGTGAACGCGGCGTCCACGGCCCCCGCGGCGACGACGTGGTGCATCGTCACGACCGAGGCCGGGCGGCCGCGACGCAGCCGGCGCATGGCGCCGACCAGGCCGGGCACGGCCGACGGGCCGCCGTACAGGAACGTCTCGTGCTGGACGTGGACGGTCGCCGCCCCGGTCGCGCAGGCGGCCCGCACCGCGTGGTCCAGGCCGCGCGGACCCGGCCCGAAGCGGCGCTGCACGCGCACGCGACCGTCGTCGTGGTCGCGCGGCGCGGCGGCGTCGTAGGGCGCGACGACGGTCACGTCGGCGCCGGCGCCGGCCAGCGCCCCGGCCAGGTTGGCGGTGTAGGAGGCGACGCCGGAGCTGCCGCCGTGGCGGACGCCGGGCGTCGGGTAGGGCGCGATCAGCGTGACGTCAGGCCGCATGGGCCGCCCCCGATCCAGCCCGGACCCGACGCCGGACCGACGTGCCCCACAGCCGCAGCAGCGAGGCACCCATCTTGCGCGTGTCCGCCACCGCGTCGACCCGCGAGCCGTCCTGGTCGACCCACACGGTCGGCACCTCGACGACCTCGTGGCCGAGCTCCCGCGCGGTCATCAGCAGGTCGACGTCGAACAGCAGGTCGTTGGCGGTCGTGCGCTGGGCCACCGCGCGGGCCACCTCGCCGCGCAGCACCTTGGCGCCGCACTGCGTGTCCCGGTAGGGCATGCCGAGCAGGCGCCGCACCCCGAACGCGAAGCCCGCGCTGGTCACGCGGCGGGCCAGCGGCCGGCTGACCGGGAGCACCGCCGCCGGGTGATGGCGCGAGGCGATCGCGCCGTCGGTGTGCCCGGCGATGTCGACCAGGCGCAGCAGCTCGGCGGGCGGAGTCGCCCCGTCGGCGTCGACGAAGCCGACCAGCTCGGCGTCGCTGCGGCGGAAGGTCTCGGCGATCACGCCGCCCTTGCCGAGCTTGGGATAGGCGTGCAGCTCCACGCGCCCGTCGACCGCCCGATGCTCGCCGACGATCTCGGCGGTGCGGTCGGTGCAGGCGTCCATCGCGACGTGGAATCGGGTGTCCGGATCAGGGCAGCCCGCGCGGTAGGCGGTCAGCATCCGCCCGATGCGGTGCTCCTCGTTGTGAGCGGGGATGACGATGTCCAGGCGCAACTCGGCCTCCACGAGCTAGTCGGGTTTGCGGTGCTCTCCTGACTCTCGGTGCCGAGGTCCCGCCGGACCCAAGTGGTGCGTACCGATGGCGGGTTGCCGTGGCGCCGTGCGGCGGCGGCGCGACGTGCGCCACCGTCCAACGGAGTCAGGACAGGTAACCACGCCCCGGGGGCCATCGTTGCGGTCGTGTGACCGGGATCACACGAGTCCGCAACATCTTGGTCACTCAGTCCAGCGAGCGGATGCGCGCGTTGGACACGAGGACCCGGTTGGCCGGTCCCCGGGCGTCCTCCCAGGCCACGACCAGTCGCCCACCGGACAGCGCGACGGCCGGCCGCCACTGGTTCGTGGCCGACCGCGACACCGTCAGCGTCCGTCGCCCGGAGGACAGCCGGATCGCTCCGACGCCGTCGGAGTGGTCCTGGTAGGCCACCAGCGGCGTGCCGCCGGCCGTCAGCGCCAGCGCGGGGTTGACGGCGATCGCGCCGATGTCCCCGCCGACGATGCGGCTCGACGTCCCCAGCGCGACCTGGTAGCTGGGCGCGGGGGCGATCGTCGGCGCCTTGGAGTAGTTCGTCCAGGCCACCAGCGGCCCACCCCGGCCGACGGCCACCGACGGCGCGTCGTCCAGCGCCTCGCGGTCGGTCGGGTTCGTGCTGATCTTGCGCAGCGCCCCGAAGCGCGCGCCGCCGTCGCCCGAGCGGCGCCCGACGATGCGCCAGTCGTAGGAGCGGAAGTCGGTCCAGGCCACGGTCACGTCGCGGCCGCGGGCACCGACCGACACGGCCCAGTCGTTGTCGAGCTGCTCGGCCTCGTCGACCGTCGCGCCGTAGGGGTCCAGCAGCCGCGCCCGACCGGCCCGGTCACCGTCGACGCGCGCGCCGTAGACCCGGGCCAGGTCGTCGCGCGTGTCGATCCAGGCCACGTAGGCCGAGGCCGGGCCGGTCGCGGCGATCGACGGCACCGACTGCTGGCCGCGGGCCTGGGAGACCGCGCGGCCGCGATCCCAGGCGCGACCGCGATCGCCCGACGTGAACAGCCGGGTGCGCCCGCCGTCGTCCAGCGCGATCCACGCGCGCCGGGCGCCGACGGCCACGCTGGGCGTGGTCCCGCGGCCGACCGTTCGCGCGCGGCTCCAGTGCCGCCCGGCGTCGGTCGAGCGGGCGGCGCGCACGCGGCCGCCGTCGTCCCACGCCGCGACGACCAGCCGGCCGCGCGCGCCCAGCGCGACGTTGCGCTGCGCCCGGCGGGAGGACGCGATCGGCCGGGCGGCGCTGAACGGCGCGCTGGCGGCGATCCGCTCGCCCGAGGCTCCGGGCTGATCCAGCGTCACGTCCTGGAACACCGTGCCCTCGACCTGGCCGCCGCGACAGGGCCCCGGCTCGATCGACGGGCAGGCCGGGTTGCCGGCCTGAGGCAGCTGCAGCACGGCGCCGGCGGCCAGCGTCTGGCGGCGCGGCACGATCGCCGCGCTCGTCGGGTCCGGCACGCCGAAGGGCATCACCGCGGCAAAGCCGGGCGCCGGGTCCTGACCGACCAGCGCGCCGCTGGGGCCGGTGCCGGCCTCTGTGGGCTTGCGCACCAGGTGCGACTGCGCGTCGGCGGAGAAGTCGAACAGGTTGCCGGTCATCGACGGGAGCGCCAGCGCCTGCAGCGACGGGTGGCGCAGGACGTCGGAGTAGCCCGACGCCTTCAGGTTGTCCGGCGCCCAGCCGCCGTCGGCGCCGACGGTGTCGCCGACGAAGAACTCGGGCTGGATCAGCAGCTGCGCGCCGTCGGCGTCGAGGCGGTCGAGCACGTCGGGCATCCACGCGTCCTTGGACGTGACGATGCCCAGGCGCCCGGCGGGCGTGGCGATCGCGCGCACGTCGGTCGGCGAGCCGGGCTGCAGGTCCAGCTGCGACGGCAGCTCGATCGGCGTCAGGTAGGCCTTCACCTGCCGGCCCAGGATCCGGCCGTCGGGGCCGAAGACGAGCGCCATGTTGACCGCGTCGGGCGTGGTCGCCTCGTAGGCGTAGGTGCGGTCGGGCTCGTCGGGCGAGCGCAGCCGGGCCACCAGCGCGGGATCCTCGGCGTCACAGCCGGCGGCGCCGGGCGGCGGCTGGAAGGTGGCCTTGGACGTGCAGACGATCCGCCAGGTACGGGCCATGTTCACGCCGGCCACCAGCGTCACGTCGAGCCGGTCGGCCAGCTCGGCGAACGTCTCGACGGCGACCCGTCCGAAGGTGTCGGTCAGGGAGACGGCGAGCAGGCGCGTGGGCAGCGGGCGCTTGGTCAGCGCCGGGTACTTGGCCGCGTAGAAGGCGCTGACGTCGCCGTAGCTGCCGATCAGCGCGACGACCGCGTCGACCAGCCCGGTCGTGTCGCGGGCCGCGGCGCCCCGCGATCCGGTGAACGCGGCCAGCAGGCCGAGGTCCTCGGGCAGCGTGACCAGGTCGCGGCCGTTGCCCAGCAGGTGCGAGGCGACGTCACCCGCGCCGCTCTGGATCGGCGGCACGCCCGGCCGGCCGCGCTCGCCGGCGTCGACCAGCGCGAGCAGCTTGTCGTGGAAGTGCGCGCGCGTGTCGATCCAATCGGGCGAGATGCGCGGCCCGACCGCGAAGGTCCTCGTCGTCGCGGCGTGTGCGGTCGCTGCCCCCAGCCCCGCCACGGCGGCCAGCGTGCAGGCCGCCGCCAGCGCGCGCCTCACAGGTCGTCGATCGCCTCGGCGAGCTGCTTGTCGTTGTCGGTGATCGTGTGACCCTCGCTGTGCGTCGACAGCGTCAGGCGGACCTGGTTCCAGTCGTGGATGAGGATGTCCGGGTGGTGGCCGCGCGTCTCGGCGACCTTGGCCACCTGGTTGACGAACGCCAGCGCCGCGGCGAAGTCCGGAAACTCATAGTCCTGCACCAGCGCGCCGCTGTCCTCTCGCCAAGCCATACCCTTCTCCCTCGTGCGGATCGTGTCGCTCGTCCCCCATGCCACGGAGCTGCTGTTCGCGCTCGGGCTGGGTGACCAGGTCGTGGGCGTGACCCACGAGTGCGACCATCCTACGGCGGCGCTCGACCTCCCGCACGTCACCGCCGACAAGCTGCCGCCGGGGCTCTCCGCCGCCGAGATCGACGCCGCCGTGCGGGCGCGCACCGAGGCCGGCGAGTCGATCTACGACCTCGACGTCGACGTGCTGCGCGAGCTGGAGCCCGACCTGATCGTCACCCAGGAGCTGTGCGCGGTGTGCGCGGTGTCCTACGACGACGTCTGCAAGATCGTCTCCGACCTCGATCCCGAGCCGCACGTGATCTCGCTCGACCCGAAGACCTTCGGCGAGACGATCGGCGACATCCGCACGCTGTCGGACGCCACCGGGGCCAAGGAGGGCGCGTTCCTGCTGCTGACCGCGATCGCCAAGCGCGTCGAGGCGGTCAAGCAGGCCGTCGAGGGCGCCGAGCCGGTGCCCGTGGCCGCGCTGGAGTGGCTGGACCCGATCTTCGTGGCCGGGCACTGGACGCCGCAGCTGATCGAGATGGCCGGCGGCTTCGACGTGCTGGGGATGCCGGGCGAGCACTCCGAGCAGTCCACCTGGGAGGCGGTGGCCGCCGCCCAGCCCGAGGTCGTCGTCTGCATGCCCTGCGGCTACGACGCGGCGCGCGCGCTGGAGGAGGCCGAGGGCTACGGCGAGCAGCTGGCCGCGCTGGGCGCCCGCCGCGTGGTGGCCATCGACGCCTCCGGCACGTTCTCGCGCCCCGGGCCGCGGCTGGTCGAGGCGCTCGAGCTGATGGCCCACATCCTGCACCCCGACCGCGTGCCCGACGCGCCCGGTCCGGTGCTGGACGTCGACCTGCCGGGCTAGACGACTGATCTGTCTAGCCGATGTGCGGGCTGCCCAGGCCGGTCAGGCCGGACACGGCGATGGCCGCCGCGATCGCGGCCAGCGCGATCACCACGCAGCCCAGGTAGCCCAGCGCGGGCTGGCGCAGGCGGTCGCCGTACTGGAAGGCCATGATGGCCAGCGCGCCGCCGACCAGGCCGCCCAGGTGGCCGCCGATCGAGATGTTGTTGAGGAACAGGCCCAGGCCGAGGTTGATGAGGATCAGGAAGCCGATCCCCGACTCCATCGGGTTCATGCCCCGGTGGCGCATCTCGAAGAAGGCCGCGCCCATCAGGCCGAAGATCGCGCCGGAGGCGCCGACCGTGAGGACCTGCGGCTCGAGCAGCAGCGCGCCGAACGAGCCTGCGAACAGCGACACCGCGTAGATCACGGCGAAGCGCACAGAGCCGATCGCCGGCTCCAGCAGCTGGCCGAGGATGTACAGCAGGTACATGTTGAAGAGGATGTGGAAGATCGAGGCGTGCAGGAAGCCGCCGGTGATCAACCGCCAGTACTCGCCCTCGGCCACGCCGATCCCGGGCACGTTCCCGATGTGACCGATCAGCGCGAGGTTGTTCGTGATCGAGCCGCCGGCGCCGTTGAGCCCGCCTGAGCCACCCGCGATCTCCAGCAGGTACATCAGGACGTTGACGCCGATCAGCGTGACCGTCACCGGGATCGCCTGGGCGCCCGTGCGGCGCAGCGACTGCGAGGTGCGCACCTTCGTCTTCTGGCGCGAGCACTCCGGACAGCGCATGCCGACCGGGGTCGGCGTCATGCAGTCGGGACAGATGGGCCGACCGCAGGAGGAGCAGGAAACGCCGGTCTCGCGGTCGGGGTGGCGGTAACAGGTGGCCATGTTCGGCGGGCGCCGCACGATAGCGGCGGCGCCTTCAGCCCAGCTGAAGACGCCGCCGCGGCGCAGAACCGCCGAATCCGGGCTACGCGATGGGCGCCGGGGCCGGTGCCGCCTGCGCGTCCTCCTGCGCGGAGTCCTTCGGGTCCGGCTTGCCGCGCTTGACCGTCTCGCACGAGCCGTTGGGGTTCTCGGCGGTGGCGTCGGCGATCACGTCGGCGCGGTCCAGCAGCGCGGTGTCGGTGCCGTCGCCGCAGGTCACGCGGTCGGCCTCGCCGTCGCGCGTATGGATCTCGTCGTCGCCGGCGCCGCCGTCGAGCGCGTCGGCGGTGGTGTCTCCGGGTCCGGTCACGTCCTTGCGGGCCAGCGCGAACAGGCGGTCGTTCCCGTCGCCGCCGGCCACCGTGTCGACGCCGCCGTTGGCGAAGATCGTGTCGTCGCCCGCGCTGCCCTGCAGCTGGTCGTCGCCGGCGCCGCCGACGATCTTGTCGTTGCCGCTCTGGCCGTCGACCTGATCGTTGCCCGTGCCCCCGATGATCTCGTCGGCCGAGTCGCCGCCGCTGATCAGGTCGTCGCCGGCGCCGCCGCGCAGATGATCGAACGACGTCGGGTCGCCGGCGTCGTCGGCGTCGCCGCCGATGCGGTCGTTGCCGTCCCCGCCCAGCACCCAGTCGTTGCCCGCCCCGCCGGACAGGAGATCGTCACCGGCGCGGCCGGCGATCAGGTCGTCGCCGAGGTGTCCCTTCAGCACGTCGGCGTCCTTGCTGCCCACGATCCGGTCGCCCCCCGGCGTGCCGTCGACGGTCTTGGCCAGGGCGCTCGCCGGCACCAGCGCCAGCACGGCCATCGCTCCCGCGGCCATCGTCCTCGTCCTCATGTGGTCCCCCTCGGGTCGCTTGCACCACGTCGAACCCGAGCGTTTCCGCAGGGTCGCTGCGCTCCGCCGTCCTCTCACCCAGTCCTCACGCCACATGAGGAAACCGTGAGAGCGGCCGCGTGTTCCGCGCGCGCTTCGGGCATCCTGCGGCGATGCGTCGTGCGCTCGCGCTCCTGGCTGCCCTCGCCCTCCTGGGGGTCGGTGGGGTCGTCTCCGTGGCCGCGGCCGCCGATCGCCTCGGCGGTCCGGGCCCGGACGTGCTCACCGGCACCGCCGGCAACGACCGCCTCGGCGGGCGCGGCGGCGACGACCGCGTCACCGGCGGACCGGGCGACGACCTGCTCGGCGGCGGCGCGGGCAACGACCTGATCGCCGGCGACAGCGGCAACGACACGATCCTCGGCGGCGCCGGCGACGACACGCTGCTGGGCGGCGGCGGCCGCGACCTGATCATCGGCGGCCCGGGCAGCGACCTCATCGTCGGCGGCAACGCCTCCGATCGCATCGACGCGCGCGACGGCGAGCTCGACCACGTGGCCTGCGGTCGCGGGCGCGACCGCGTGCGCGCCGACGCGATCGACGACGTCGCCGCCGATTGCGAGCTGGTCAAGCGCGTGGACGCCGCCGGTGCCTGACGGCCCGGTCGTGCTGCTGGTCGACGACGACGCCGCGATCCGGCGCACGGTCGGCCAGGGGCTCGAGCTCGAGGGCTTCCAGGTCGTCGCGGCGTCCGGCGGCAGGCCGGCGCTGGTGGCCACCGAGTCGATCAACCCCGCGGTGATCCTGCTCGACCTGGCCATGCCCGACCTGGAGGGGATGGAGGTGCTGCGCACGTTGCGGGCCCGGGGCGACGACGTCCCCGTGTGCGTGCTGTCGGCCCGCGACGAGGTCGACGACCGCGTGCTCGCGCTGGAGGCCGGCGCCGACGACTTCGTGGTCAAGCCCTTCGCGCTGGAGGAGGTGGTCGCCCGTCTGAACGCGCTGCTGCGCCGCCGCCCCGCGGGCGATGGCGCCGTCCTGCGCGTCGGCGAGCTGACCCTCGATCCGCGCAGCCACGAGGCGCGCCGCGGCGAGCGCGACCTCGGCCTGACCAAGCGCGAGTTCGACCTGCTCGGGCTGTTCGCCCGCCATCCCGGCGAGGTGCTCGACCGGGCGCGCCTGCACGAGGAGGTGTGGGGCTACACGTTCGACCCGGGCACCAACGTCGCGGACGTGTTCGTGGGCTACGTGCGCCGCAAGCTGGAGGCCGGCGGTGAGCCGCGGCTGCTGCACACGGTGCGCGGCGTCGGCTTCGTGTTGCGAGACTAGGTCGGGTGCTGCACAGCCTGCGCGTCCGGCTGGTCGCGGGCGTCCTGCTCGTCCTGGCCGTGGTCCTTGCCGTGGCCGGCCTCGTCGTGGCCCGCTACGTCGACAGCACCGAGCGCGACGCGCTCGACGACCGGCTGGTGCGCACCGCCGAGCTGTCGCGGGTGACGGCGGTCAACGCCGTCGTCCAGGAGCTGCCGCGGGCCGACAAGCGCCTGGACGCGGTGCTGGCCGCCGGTGACCTGGCGCTGCGGCTGAAGCTCGGCCAGGTGGCGCTCCTGGACGCCGGCGACCCGCTGCCCACGCCACCGCGGCAGGCGCCGACGGGCCTGTCGACGTTCACCCACGACGGCCAGCCCTACCGGGTCTACGTCGAGACGTTGCGCGGCGCGGGACTCGGCCGTCTGGCCCGTCTGGAGGTGACCGCCAGCCTGCAGGCCACCGAGCATCGCCAGCACGCGCTCGTGCGCCGCCTGGTGCTGCTCGGCCTGCTCGCGCTGCTCGTCGCGGGAGTCGGCGTGGCGCTGGCCGGCGAGCTGGTGCTGCGCCCGCTGCGCCGGCTGCGCGCGGTGACCGCGTCGGTGGCCGGCGACGAGGACCTCGACCGCCGCGTGCCCGACGACAGCGGGCCGACCGAGCTGCGCGCGCTGGCCGCGTCGTTCAACGCGATGCTCGCCCGCCTGGGCCTGAGCGCCGCGGCGCGCGAACGGGCGCTCACCGCGACGCGGCGCTTCGCCGCCGACGCGGGCCACGAGCTGCGCACCCCGTTGACCACGGTGCAGGCGGCGATCTCGGCGCTGCGCCGCCATCCGGAGATGACGCCCCAGCAGCGCGAGGCGCTGCTGGCCGACGCCGACGCCGAGCAGCGGCGCCTGGTCGAGCTGATCGACGGGCTGCAGGCGCTGGCCCGCGGCGACGCCGCACCCAGCGAGCGCGGGCCCGTGGACCTGGCGCTGCTGGCCGCCGCCGCGGTCGACGAGGCCCGCCGCCGCCATCCGGACGTGGCCATCGCGCTGGACGCGCCCGAGGAGCCCGTGCTGGTCACCGGCTGGGAGGCGGGGCTGCGCTCGGCCGTCGACAACCTCGTCGAGAACGCGGCCCGCCACGGCGGTGGGCGGGTCAGCGTGACCGTCGCGCCCGGCCTGGCGCGGGTCGACGACGACGGGCCGGGCATCGCCCCCGCCGAACGCGAGCGGATCCTGGCGCCCTTCGCGCGGGCCACGTCGGCCGACGTGCCCGGCTCGGGCCTGGGCCTCGCGCTGGTCGACCAGCAGGCGCGCCTGCACGACGCGCAGCTGGTCCTGACCGACGCGCCGGGCGGCGGCGCGCGGGTCGAGCTGCGGTTCTGAGGGCGCCTACATCGCCTGCTCGGTCGGGCGGATGAGGATCTCGTTGACCGCGACGCGGCGCGGGCGCGTGACGATGAACTCGATCGTCTCGGCGATGTCCTCGGACTCCATCCGCTCCATGTCGGCGAACCGCTGCTGCAGGCTCTCCTGGACCTCGGGGCGGTTGTGGCTGGCCAGCTCGGTCGCCACCGCGCCCGGCTCGACCAGCGACACGCGCACGTGGCGCTGCGTGACCTCCTGGCGCAGCGCCTCGCTGAACGCGCCGACGCCGTGCTTGGTCAGGTTGTAGACGCCGGACCCGGAGCGCGCCACGCGGCCGGCCACCGAGCTGATGTTCACCAGGTCGGCGACCTGCCGCGGGCCGGACTCGGCGGCGCTGAGCAGATGCGGGAGCGCAGCGTGCGCGACGTACAGCAGGCCCTGCAGGTTCAGCGCGATCATCTTGTCCCACTCGGTGGTGGGCGCGTCGACGATCGGGCCGAGGAGCATCACGCCGGCGTTGTTGACCACCGTGTCCAGGCGACCGAGCTCGCGCACGGTCTCGGCCACCAGGCCGATCGCCTGCTCCTGGTCGGTCACGTCGCTCTCGACCACGAGCACGCGCCCGCCGGCGTCGCGGATCTCCGCGGCCAGCGCGTCGAGGCGGTCCTTGCGCCGCGCGGCGATCGCCACCGCCGCGCCCTGGGCCGCCAGCGTGCGCGCCGTCGCCTCGCCGATGCCGCTGCTCGCGCCGGTGACCAGCGCGACCGTCCCGTCCAGTCGATCAGCCATGGATCGACTGTACGAAATCAGGCCAGCGACGCGGTGACGATCGGCGTCGTGGTCGGCGACTTGACGTCGGGATCGGTCTCGCGGCTGATCGCCACGGCCGTCGCGTCGTCGAGGTCGCCGCGCAGGTTGACCGACGCGGTCCCGTCCGGGTCCGGCGTGAACGAGCGATCGCCCACGGGCTTGCCGTCGCGCATCAGCCACACCTTGTAGACCTGACCGTCGGGCAGGCGCGGCACGGCGGTGAGCTGAAGCTCGCCGCTGCCGCTCTTCTCGACGACGTTGCCGGCGACCGACGCCCACTGCTGCACGCCGGTGACCGGGTGGTCGACCGAGCTCGGGCCGCCGGAGGCCAGGATCCCGATCGCGACGCCGACGGCCAGGGCCGCGGTCACCGTGGTCGCCGTCAGCCAGGGCCGCGCGAACACGCGGCTGAGGATGCTGCGGCGCTCACGCTTCTCGACGGCCGCCTGCGGCGGGCGATCGGCCTCGGGTCCGGCGGCAGCCAGCAGCTGCGCCTCGCGCTCGACGATCGCCATCACGTTCAGCTTCAGGCTCGGGGGCGGCGTGGCCGGGGGCACGGCCAGGCCGAGCTGGTCGGCGACCGGCTGCAGGCGCGCGACCTCGGCCTGCACCTCGCGGTCGGTGGCCAGCAGGGCCTCGAAGGTGGCGGCCTCATCGTCGGGCAGGGCGCCAAGCACCCATGCCGCAGCGTTGTCGAGCATGTCGTCGTGGTCGAAGTGCTCGCTCATGAGCCCATTCCTTCATCAGACAGGGCACCGCGCATCTTGGTCAGCCCCAGGCGCATCCGGCCTTTTACGGTTCCGAGCGGCTCGTCGATCATCTCGGCGATCTCCACGTGGGTGAAGCCGCCGTAGTACGCGAGCTCGATCACTCGGCCTTGGTCGCGTGGCAGCTCCCGCAGCGCGCTGCGGATCTCGTCGGCCTCTTCCCGGCGGGCGACTTCCACATCGGTCCGCTCGGTGGCCTCGAAGCGCTCCTCGATGCCCTCGTCGCTGGCCCGCCGGCGGTCATGGACCGCGTTGCGGCGCAGCGCGTCGATCGCCCGGTTGTGGACGATCCCGAGGATCCAGGTGCGCACGCTGCCGCGGGCACGGTCGTAGCGGGAGTTGGAGCGCCAGAGCGATACCAGGGACTCCTGCACGACGTCCTCGGCAGTCGCCCGCGTCCCGGTCATCCGGTAGGCGAGGCCGAACGCCGCTGACTGGTGGCGTTCGACGATCAGCTCGAAGGCGCGCGCTTCGCCCTTGCGGACGAGGTGCATCAGATCCTCGTCTGCCAGTCGGCGAAGTTCGTCGGGGGAGATGCTGCTCACGTCCTCTCTAACGCGGCAGGTTCAAGACTGGATCAACGCCAAACGCGCCGAGCTTCGCGCATGGCGTCGCTCACGGTGCGCTCGGCCAGGTCGACGAGGTTCGTCGAGGCCTTCCGGCGCTGCTTGGAACGCTGCTTGGTGCGCAGCACGACGAGGCCGACGCCGGCGGCGGTCCCGGCCACCACGGCGACGGCGGGCCGCACCCAGTTGCGCGGGTCGCGCATCGCGCCCAGCTCCCAGGACTCCAGCTCGTCGGCGGCCAGGTCGGCGATCGACGTGAGCGTCGTCTCCAGGCGAACCGACAGCTCGGCCGGCGGGTCGACGGGCGTCAGCGCCGCGCGCAGCAGCGCCTCGAAGTCGGTGGTGGCTGCCTCGCTCACTTATCGCCTCCCTTCCCGGTCGTGTCCACGATGCCTTCCAGCTGCTTGATCGCTCGATGGATCAACACCTTGGTGGCCCCGTCGGTGCGGCCCATGGCCCGCGCGATCTCGCGATTGTCCATCCCCAGCGCGAAGCGCATGATCAGCGCCTCGCGGCGGTCGTCCGGAAGCTGCTGCACGCCGGCCAGGATCCGCTTCAGCTCGTCGCGTCCCTCGACCAGGTCCTCGGTCGTGTGCGTGGCCGGCAGGATCGTCGTGTCGTCGATGTGCGTCTGCGGCTTGCGCGAGCGGTCGCGGTACAGGTTGGCGGCCAGGTTGTGCGCGATGCGGATCAGCCACGGGCGCAGCGGCCGGCCGTCGGATTCCGACAGCGCGCGCTCGAAGTGCCGGTAGGCCTGCAGGAACGTCTGCTCCGTGAGGTCCTCGGCGTCGTGATGGTCCCCGACCCGGTAGTACGCATACGAGTAGACGTCGCGCAGATGGGCTCGGTACAGCTCGGAGAACTGCGCGTCGAGTGCGGCCTTGGCTTCTCTGTGCGGGTCGGCCACGCACCGAGCCTACCTCGCAGTCACCGCGCGCGACCGGGCTGCTCGGGCCTCGTCGAGGGAGGCGACGGCGGCGTGTCTGGTCGCGCGGCTGGCCCGGGCGCCCAGGAGCTCGTCGAGCTGACGGGCGAAGGCCCGGTCGTCGCTGTTGACCGCGTCGCCGTCGAGCGTGGCCACCGCGCGCGCCTGCGTGTCGCGGACGAGCTGCAGCGTCGCGGCAGGCGGCGGGCCGTCGGTCGGCGCGAGCAGCACGCCGGCCCGATGCGGGATCTGATCGGCCAGGCGGTCGATCGCGGCGGGCAGCTCGCGCACAGGCGTGGAGAGGACGACGAGGTCCGTCGTCGGGTCCAGCGCGTCGATCTCGACGCCGCCGCCGCCGGTGATGCTCGCGGTCGTCGCGGGGTCGCCGACGACGGTCGCGCGACGGATCGGGGCCAGGCCGCCGAGCCACTCCCACTGGAGCGCGACGCACGGCCAGATGCGGTCGGTGACCGCCTTGGCCAGCTCGGGCGAGGGGTTGTGGACGGTCGGGAAGCGCAGCGGCGAGCCGACGCGGATGCGGACCTTGTGCGGGCGGATGCGCCAGCCCTTGCGGATGTGGTCGGTGCCCAGCACGGCGACGGGCAGCACCGGCGCGCCGGTCTCCAGGGCGAGGCGGCCGACGCCGCGCTTGGGCGTGCCCAGCGTGCCGGGGCGCGTGCGCGTGCCCTCGGGGAAGATGACGACGACGTCGCCGCGCTCGAGGATCTCCTTGGCCGCCGCCATCGCGTCGCCGTCGGCGTTGCCGCGGTCGATCGGGAACGCGCCGAGCGAGTTGAGGAACCAGGCGGTCAGCGGCTTGCGGAAGAGCTCCTTCTTGGCCACGAAGTAGACCGGCCGCCGGATGATCGTCCCGATCACGAACGGATCGAGGAACGAGCGGTGGTTGGCGGCGATGATCATCGGCCCGTCCTGGAGGACGTGCTCGCGGCCGATGCGGCTCATGCGGAAGTACAGGTGGAAGAACGGCTGGAAGACGGCGCGCACGATCCAATACAGCAGGGGGTTGACCCCCTTGTGGCGGGCTCGGTCCAGATATGCGGCGCGGTCCATGCTCAGTCGTACCCGTCTGCTGCGCCCGCGTTACAGTGAACGGCGGGATGGCGATCGACACAGGACAGACCCTCCGTGGCGCCCTCGCCGGCGCCGTAGCCGCGGGGGTCTGGGCCGCCCAGCAGCCCCTGGACAAGCGCGTCTTCGGCGTGCCCTACGACGACACCGAGCTGCTCGGGCGCCTGGTCACCCGCCGCCCCGTGCCCGCCCGCGTGGTCGGCACCGTGATGCATCTGGCCAACGGCGCGCTGTTCGGGGCCGTGTACGCGAACGTCGCGCCGCGCCTGCCGCTGCCCTCGTGGGCCCGCGGCCCGGTGGCCGGCCTGGCCGAGAACTTCGGCGCCTGGCCGCTGGCCGCGCTCAGCGACCGCTTCCACCCCGCGCGCGACGACCTCCCCACGCTGGCCGGCAACCGCGCCGCGCTGGCCCAGGCGACCTGGCGCCACCTGCTCTTCGGCGTCGTCCTGGGCGAGCTCGAGCGCCGCCTCAGCGACCCGGCCGACGACGAGGTCCCGGCCTACGAGCACGTGATCAGCTCCAACGGTCACGGCTCGATCGAGAACGCCGTCTCCGCCTCCTAGATGATTGATTCCGCGGCGGGCGTGCCCGGATGTGCGTGTCCCGTGGATGCCGGGCGCCGCCCACCGGACCCGGGAACTACTGGACGTAGGGAAGGGTCCGGTGGGTGGCGATCCGGCGCCGCGGGGCGCGTGCAGCCGGGTACGCGGGTCGTGGAACCAGTCATCTGAGCGTCTTACACTCGGCCCACCGGCCGGGATAGCTCAGTTGGTAGAGCAGCTCTCTTGTAAAGAGCAGGCCAGGGGTTCGAGTCCCCTTCCCGGCTCTCGCGCCGGTGCGCGCCATCCACCGCGGGAAGCGAGACGGCCGCGTTGGTCCGGGCGGCGTGTGCGGCGTGTGCGCACCCGGATTGCGTAGCCTCACGCCCCGTATGCGACGCGTGATCCTCCTGCTTGTGGCCGCGACGGCGCTCGGCTTGGCCGGGTGCGGTGGTGACGACAGCGACTCCACCACCTCGACCGCGGCTTCGACGCCGGCGGCGACCACCACCGAAGCCGCTGCCCCGGCCGAGACGACGGCGACCACGGAGGACCCGACGCTGGCGCAGAAGCCCGACGTCGAGGTCCCCACCGGCCCCGCGCCCAAGCTGCTGCAGATCGACGACCTCGTCGAGGGCAGCGGTCAGGCCGCGAAGGCGGGCGACAACGTGACGGTCGACTACGTCGGCGTGCTCTACAAGAACGGCAAGCAGTTCGACGCCTCCTGGGATCGCGGGCAGCCGTTCCAGTTCCAGCTCGGCACCGGCGGCGTCATCCAGGGCTGGGATCAGGGCCTGGTCGGCATGAAGGTCGGCGGCCGGCGGATGCTGACGATCCCGGCCAACCTGGCCTACGGCACCGACGGCGCGCCGCCGGACATCCCGCCGAACGCGCCGCTGGTGTTCGTCGTGGACCTCAAGGCGATCAACTGAGCCGCAGCGACGCGGTCGAAGCGGTCGTCGCGGACGCGCTGGAGATCTGCGCGACCGCGGCGCCGACCTTCGCCGAGGCGCAGCGGGCCGCGCTCGTGGCCGACAAGCTGCGCGCGGCGGGCGCTGAGCCGACCGTCGACGCGACGGGCAACGTGCTCGTGCGCTTCGGCCCGGCCACCGGCCCGGCGGCGGTCATCGCCGCGCATCTCGACACGGTCTTCACCGCCGACATCGACGTCCGCCCCAGGCGCGACGGCGACGTCCTGCGCGGTCCCGGCATCGGCGACGACTCGCTCGCCGTGGCCGCCCTCGTGCACGCCGCGCGCCACCTGGCCGCGGCGCCCCCGCCGGCCCACCCGATCGTCCTGGCCGCGACCGTCGGCGAGGAGGGCCTGGGCGACCTGCGCGGCGCGCGCGCCGTGCTCGACGCCGTCGCCTGCGACGCGTTCGTCGCGCTGGAGGGCCACGGGATCGAGTCGATCCAGACCGCCGGGATCGCCTCCGCGCGCCTGCTCGCCGTGGCCTGCGGACCGGGCGGGCACTCGTGGGGCGACCGCGGCCGCGCGTCGGCCATCCACGCGCTCGTCGCCGGCCTCGACGCCGCGCTGGACGCCGCCGGGGACGGGCACATCAACATCGGCATGATCCGCGGGGGCACGTCGATCAACACGATCGCCTCCGGCGCGGAGGCCGAGATCGATCTGCGCGACGGCGACGACGGCGTGCTCAACCGGCGCGTCGACGCGGTCGTGCGCGCGCTGCGCACACACGATCTCGAAGTCCGTCACGTCGGCCGCCGCCCCGGCGGCCACACGCCCCCGGAGCACCCGTTGATCCTCGCCGCGCGGGCCGCCCGCCGGTCCGCGGGCCTGCCCGCCGCCGAGGAGAACGCCTCCTCGACCGACGCCAACGCCGCCCTCGGGCTGGGCCTCCCGGCGATCTGCGTGTCGCTGACCAGCGGGGCGGGCGCGCACACCCTCGACGAGTACGTGCAGCTCGGTCCCCTCCCCGCCGGACTGGCCTCTCTGGAGGCGCTCGTCGACCGGCTCGCGGCCGGTTTGTCCGTTCACTGACTTCAATTCCGCTCCGCAACGCGCTTTGCGGGGTTGGGGTGGTGCCGGGACGTGGGTTACCCTCGCCGCCCGCGCGTTTCTTCCCACGGTCCATGGAGGTCGTCCTCTTGCGCAAGCTTCGCTCCCGCCTGACGTACGCGAATGTCGCGTCGTCCCTGGCGCTGTTCCTCGCCGTCTCCGGTGGCACGGCCATCGCCGCCGCCACCATCGGCACCAGCCAGATCAAGAACGGCGCGGTGACCAACTCCAAGCTGGCCAACAACGCGGTCACCGGCGCGAAGGTCAGGTCGGGCTCGCTGCAGGCCTCCGACTTCGCCTCCGGCGCGCTGCCCGCGGGCCCCGCCGGCCCCGCTGGCCCGGCCGGCCCCGCCGGTCCGGCCGGCCCGTCCGGCGCCGCGATCAGCGGCGTCGTCAGCCCGCAGGGCACCCTCGTGTACGGCACGGGCGTCTCGGCCGTCTCGGTGGCCGGCTCCGGCGTCTACACCGTGTCGTTCAACGCGAACGTCAGCCAGTGCCCCGCGACCGCCACGATCGGCGGCTACCAGCTCGGCGGCGTGACCGCCGACGGCACCAACGGCGGCACGGTCAGCCTGCAGCCCGGCGGCAACAACAACTCGACCGCGGCCGGACAGATCACGTTCGTGACCCGCGGCCTCAACGGCGTCAACACGCCGCTGCCGTTCCACTTCGCGGTGTTCTGCTAGCCCCGAAGTCCGCTTTCCCACGCCCGGGGCTGTTGCTGGCCCCGGGCGACGGGTAGCTTCGTCTCCATGACTGAGAGACGAGACGACCTCGCCGACGAGGAGGCCCGCCTGGCCGCCGACGAGGCGGCCCACATCGGCGGCACCCCGACGTACGAGTCGCCGCTGGAGGAGCAGGACGAGGCCTACCGCGCCGTCGAGGAGGGCGGTGGTGGCGAGTCCGAGGGCTTCGAGCTCGCCGAGGAGGAGCTGATCGAGAACGCCGACCTCGGCCCCGGTCGTCCCGGCGGCGAGATCCGCCTGGACCGGGCCGAGACCGACCTCGACGACGACGATCCCGACCGGGGCGGAACGTACGGCGAGGCCGACAGCGAGGATCCGGAGGACCTCTGAGTCCCGATCCGCTCGAGGACTACCGCGCCAAGCGCGATCCGAGCTCGACGCCCGAGCCGGCCGGATCGCGCCCCGGCGCGGCGGCGTCGACCGAGCACCGCTTCGTCGTCCAGGAGCACCACGCGACCCGCCTGCACTGGGACCTGCGCCTGGAGCGCGACGGCACGCTGGCCTCGTGGGCGGTGCCCAACGGCATTCCCGACGACCCCAAGCGCAACCGCAAGGCGATCCGCACCGAGGATCACCCGCTGGAGTACCTCGACTTCCACGGGGTGATCCCCAAGGGCAACTACGGCGCCGGATCGATGACGATCTGGGACAGCGGCACCTACGAGGCCGAGAAGTGGCGCGACGGCGAGGTGATCGCCACCTTCCACGGCGAGCGCCTCAACGGCCGCTACGCGCTGATCCGCACCGACGGCAAGGACTGGCTCATGCACCGCATGGACCCGCCCGTGGACGCCGAGGCGGAGCCGATGCCCGAGGCGCTGCTGCCGATGCTGGCCAAGTCCGGCGGCCTGCCGCCGAAGAACGCCCAGGACCGCTGGGCCTTCGAGATCAAGTGGGACGGCGTGCGCGCGCTGATCCACTCCGAGCCCGGCCACATCCGCCTGGTCAGCCGCAACGGCCGCGACATCACCGCGTCCTATCCCGAGGTGCGCGGGCTGAACCGGGCGCTCAGCCACCATCGGGCGATCCTCGACGCCGAGATCGTCGCCTTCGACGAGACCGGCCGCCCCAGCTTCGGCCGCCTCCAGCAGCGCATGCACCTGACCAACGAGTCGCAGGTCCGTCGCCGGGCCAAGGAGGTGCCGGTCGTCGCCGCGCTGTTCGACCTGCTGTGGCTCGACGGCCACTCCCTCTGCGACCTGCCCTACGACGAACGCCGCGCGCGGCTGGAGGCGCTGGAGCTCAGCGGCGCGGCCTGGCAGACGCCGACGGCCCACCACGGCGACGGCGCCGGCCTGCTGGCCGCGACCGCGCAGCAGGGTCTGGAGGGCCTGATCGCCAAGCGCCGCGACGCGCCCTACGAGGCGGGCCGGCGCACCGGCGCCTGGCTGAAGGTCAAGAACGTCAACCGCCAGGAGGTCGTCGTCGCCGGCTGGCTGCCCGGCGAGGGCCGGCGCACCGACCGCATCGGCGCGCTCGTCGTCGGCGTCATGGAGGACGGGTTCCTGCGCTACGCCGGGCGGGTGGGCAGCGGCTTCAGCGACCGCGTGCTGGTCGACCTGCGGGCGCGCCTGGAGCCGCTGCACACCGACCAGAACCCGTTCGGCACGCGGATGCCGTCCCCACCCACCCTGCCGCGCAACGTCCAGTGGGTGCACCCGCAGCTGCTGGCCGAGGTCGAGTTCGGCGAGTGGACGGCCGACGGCCTGCTGCGCCACCCGCGCTTCAAGGGCCTGCGCGAGGACAAGCCGCCGCTGGAGGTGGTGCGCGAGCTGGACGGCGACGCGCGCGAGCTGGACATCGACGAGCGCACGATCCGCGTGAGCAACTGGTCGAAGGTCCTGTGGCCCCAGACCGGGTTCACCAAGGGCGACCTGGTCGACTACTACGTGCGCATCGCGCCGGTGCTGGTGCCCCACCTCGACCAGCGCCCGCTGACGCTGAAGCGCTACCCCAACGGCGTCGACGAGAAGTACTTCTACGAGAAGCAGTCGCCCAGCCACCGGCCCGACTGGGTGGCCACGGTGCCCGTCCCGACCGGCAGCAAGACGATCCACTACACGCTGGCCAACGACACCGCGACGCTGGCCTGGCTGGCCAACCTGGCCGACATCGAGCTGCACACCTCGCTGGCCCTGGCCGCCGACGTCGCGCGCCCGACGATGCTCGTGTTCGACCTCGACCCCGGCGAGGGCGCGGACATCGTGCAGTGCTGCGAGGTCGGCCTGGTGCTGCGCGGGCTGTTCGAGGGCCTGGGCCTGGTCAGCGTGGTCAAGACGAGCGGCTCCAAGGGCATGCAGGTCTACGTGCCGCTCAACCATCCCGACGTGACCTACGCGCAGACCAAGCCGTTCGCCAAGGCGGTGGCCGAGCTGCTGGAGCAGCGCATGCCCGACCTCGTCGTCTCGCGTCAGACGAAGGCCCTGCGGGGCGGCAAGGTGCTGGTGGACTGGTCCCAGAACGACGAGCACAAGACGACGGTCAACGTCTACTCGGTGCGCGCGAAGGACCGCCCGACCGTCTCGACGCCGGTCACCTGGGACGAGGTGGCCGCCTGCCGCGCGGCGGGCGACGCGCAGCTGCTGGTGTTCGACACGGCGGACGTGCTCGAGCGCGTCGCCGAGCAGGGCGATCTGTTCGCGCCGGCGCTCAGCGCCGTGCAGCGGCTGCCGTCGCTATGACCGGGCGGCCAGCCACTGGTCACCGCGACGGCCGAGGCGCAGCGCGTGCTCGCCCGTGTCGTCGGTGATCTGCAGGTGGACCTCGTCGTCGTCGGTCCCCGGTCGGTCGACGACCTGGACGACGTGGACGGCGGAGATCTGCGCGCCGGGATAGGTGCTCAGGTGCGCGGCGCGGGCGGCGGTGTCGATCGTGTCGCGATCCCAGCCGCGATCCTGGGCCCGGGCCAGGGCGAGCTGCTCGTTGGCCTGCGCCACGTCGGCCAGCAGGTGGCCCTCCGTGGCCTGGGACCGCCGCTGAGCCGCGACGATGCCGCCGATGAGGAAGATCACGAGCAGCGCCGCGACGACGATGATGACGATGAGCAGCCAGGTTGCCATGGGCGCCAGCCTACTGAGGGCCCCCTAAGCGTCGATCCGACTCAGGCGGGCACGGCGCGCGAGCGCAGGTGCGCGCCGACCTTGCGCTTCACGCGCTGGAGCGCGTTGTCGACCGTCTTGGTGTCGCAGCCGATGCGCTCGCCGATGACCTCGTAGGAGTAGCCGTCGAGATACAACGCCAGCACCCGCGACTCCAGACCAGAAAGCGCGCTGGTCATGCAGGCGACCAGCGACCGCAGCTCCTCGGAGGAGATGACCTGGTTGACCGGGTCGTGGATGGGCGAACCGGGAATCACCTCGTCGAGGGTCGGCTCGCCGCCGTCGGAGGACGAGGCGGGCGAGGCCGAGAACGACACGTAGCCGTTCAGCGGCGTGTGCTTGTTGCGCGTGGCCGTCTTGACCGCGGTGATGATCTGGCGCGTGATGCAGAGCTCGGCGAAGTTGCGGAAGCTCGACTCGCGGTCGGTGCGGTAGTCGCGCACGGCCTTGTAGAGCCCGACCAGCCCCTCCTGGATCAGGTCGTCGGAATCACCGCCGGCCAGGAAGTAGGACGAGGCCTTCAGGCGGACGAAGCCGTAGTAGCGACGGACGATGCGGTCATAGGCATCGGCGTTGCCTTGCTTGGCCAGAGCGATGAGAAACCCATCCTCGACCTGAAGTTGACCTTGAGACTGTGTGGACAGACGCGCCATGGAAGCAGTTCCCCCTGGCCGCGCAGCAACGCGGCCGAAGATAAGAGCTCCTGACGCGCCCTCCCAGGGCGCCAGCGAACGATATGTTGACTCCCTCAACCTCTACCTGAAGGTCGAGTCGAGGGAAAGCTAGTCCTTGTTATGTCCCACTGTCAAGCCGACGCTGCAAGATCTCGTACAAAAGCGCCGACGCGGCCGCGCTGACGTTCAGCGAGCCGATTTTTCCCCGCAAAGGCAGCGCGACGAGCGCATCGCAGCTCTCGGCCACCCGGCGGCGCAGTCCCTTGCCCTCCGCGCCGAGCACCAGCACGACGCCGCCGCGGTAGTCGGGCCGGTCGTAGGGCTCCGAACCCTCGACCCCCGCGGCGCCATAACACCAGCACCCGGCCTCCTTGGCCTCCCCCAGGAAGTCGGCCAGGTTGCGCACCCGGGCGATCCGCAGGTACTCGACCGCGCCCGCCGACGCCTTGCACACCGCCGGCGTGATCTCGGCCGAGCGGCGCTCGGGCAGCACCACGCCCGTCGCACCGACGCATTCGGCCGTGCGGCAGATCGCGCCCACGTTCTGGGGGTCCTCGAGCTCGTCGAGGGCGACGATCAGCGGATCGCCCACGCCGAGCAGCTCGGCCGCGTTGACGTAGTGGTAGCCGTCGACCTCGGCGCAGATGCCCTGATGGGCGCTGGAGCCGCAGCGCTGCTCGATCTGCTCGGGGCTGGCCTCGGCGACCTCGATCCCGTGCAGCCACGGCTCGTCGGCCGCGCGCCGGGTGGCCCACACGCGGCGTACCGGCCGGCGGCCCGCCCGCAGCGCCTCGCGCACCGGGTTGCGGCCGTAGAGCACCATCAGCCGGGCGTCAGCTCGAAGCCGTCGGCCGTGTCGCGCACGACCCAGCCCGCGCCGGCGATCTCGTCGCGCAGGCGATCGCTCTCGGCGTAGTCCCTGGCGGCCCGGGCGGCCAGACGCGCCTCGGCCAGCCGGACGACCTGATCGGGCGCGTTGGGCGTCTGGAGCAGGTCCTCCAGCGCCAGCACCTCGAGCATCGCCCGCAGCTGCGCGGCGTTCCCGCCGTCACCGGCGTTGGCCGCGCGGATCCAGTCGTACAGGACCGCCAGCGCGGCCGGCGTGTTGAAGTCCTCGGCCAGCGCCGCGAAGAACCGCTCGCTGACGCCCGCGACGACCGCGCCGTCGGCCGCCCGGCGCGCGGCCTCGCGGATGCGCGCCACCGACGCGGTGGCCTGCGCCATCACGTCGTCGTCGAAGGCCATCGGCTGGCGGTAGTGGGCCGAGGCGAAGGCCAGGATCACGGCGTCGCGGCCCCAGCGCTCGATCACCTCGGCCAGCGGCGCGATGTTGCCCACGGACTTGGCCATCTTCTCGCCGCCGAACTGGAGCATCCCGTTGTGCATCCAGATCTGCGCGAGCTCCTCGCCGCGCGCGGCGCGCGTCTGCGCGGCCTCGTTCTCGTGATGGGGGAACACCAGATCCGAGCCGCCCCCGTGGATCTGGAAGTTCAGCCCGAGGTACTTCTCCCCCATGGCCGAGCACTCGATGTGCCAGGCCGGGCGCCCCAGGCCCCACGGCGACTCCCAGGCGGTGTCCTCGTCGGGCTTCTGCGTCTTCCACAGCGCGAAGTCCAGGGGCGAGCGCTTCAGGTCCGCCCCGTCGTTGCCCTCGCCCTGGTCCATCGCATCGACCGAGCGATGCGACAGCGAGCCGTAGGGCGCGTCGCTGCGCACGTCGAAGTACACGTCGCCGCCGGACTCGTAGGCGTGGCCGCTGGCCACCAGCGCCTCGATCAGCTCGATGATCTCGGCGATCGTCTCGGTGGCCAAGGGCTCGACGTCGGGACGGCCCAGGCCGAGCGCGTCGGTGTCGGCCAGGTAGCGCGCGGTCATGTCCGTGGCCAGCTGCGCGCTGGCGATGTGCTGCCCGCGGGCGGCGTTGTAGATCTTGTCGTTGACGTCGGTGACGTTGATCACCAGCGTCACGTCGAGGCCCTGGGAGCGCAGGAAGCGCTTGTACAGGCTGAAGACGACGAACGGGCGCGCGTTGCCGATGTGGATCGGGCCGTACACCGTCGGTCCGCACGCGTAGATGCCCACCGTCCCGCCCGGGCCGGGCACCAGCGGCCGGTCCGCGCCGCTCTTCGTGTCGCGAATCACGATGTCCATACGCGCCAAGAGAGTACGGGCGGGTGTAACGCGAGACCCGTTGTGCCGAATATAGGATCGAGAGAGGATGTCCCCCGGGTCGACCAAGTCCGCCCGTCTCGACGCCGTCGAGCGGGCCTTTTCGACGCTCCCCGAGCGCTACCTCGGCGCGCGCCCCGGCTACGACGCCCTCTACCGCGTGGCCCTCGAGGACCTCGGGCGCCAGTGGGAGGTGCACCTGACCGAGGACACCGCCGAGGTGACCGACGGCGCCACCAAGCGGCGGGCCAACGTCGAGATCGACACGGACGCGCGCACGTGGATCGCCCTGCGCGAGGGCTCGCTGTCGGGCACCGAGGCGTTCTCGCAGCGGCGCCTGCGCGCCCGCGGCGACCTGGACCTGGCCGTCGCCTTCGAGGGGTACTTCCGCCTGCCCAACGGCCGCGCCCCGATGCTCGAGCTGCATGACGTCGATGCCGGCCGGGGCCGGCGCGTGTCCACGCTGACCATCGGCGACGGCCCCGACGTCGTCCTGATCCACGGCCTGGGCGGCACCAAGAGCTCGTTCTTCGAGACCGCCGCCGCGCTGGCCAAGGGCGGCTACCGCGTCCACGCGATCGACCTGCCCGGGTTCGGCGCCTCCGGCAAGCCGCTGCGCGCGCCCTACGACGCCAAGTGGTTCGCCGACACCGTGCTCGGCGTCCTGGACGCGCTGGAGATCGAGCGCGCCTTCCTGGTCGGCAACTCGATGGGCGGCCGGGTGGCCCTCGAGGTCGGACTGCGTGCGCCCGAGCGCGTCACCGGGCTGGCGCTGCTGTGTCCGGCCGTCGCCTTCGTCAAGCGCGACTTCCACCCGATCGTGCGCCTGCTGCGACCGGAGTGGGGCCTGCTGCCCCATGCGATCCCGCGTCCGCTGGTCCGGCGCCAGTTCTGGTCGCTGTTCCACGACCGCGACGCGATCGACGAGGCGTTGGCCGACGTCGTCGTCGACGGCTTCCGCAAGAGCTACGCGGCGCCGGCCGCCCGCCACGCCTTCCTGGCCTCGGCGCGCAACATCTACCTCGACGCGCCGTTCGGCCGCAACGGCTTCTACACGCGCCTGGCCCAGCTGAAGCCGCCGGCCCTGTTCCTGTGGGGCTCGGAGGACTGGCTGATCCCCGCCGGCTTCCGCGACGTCGTCGACGAGTGGCTGCCCACCGCCCGCCAGGTCGTGCTGCCCGGCTGCGGTCACGTGCCCCAGGTCGAGCGCCCGGACGAAGTGAATCCCCTGCTCCTGAGCTTCTTCGCCGAAGCCAGCAGCCCCCGCCGGCCGCGCCGCGCGCGCCGCCGTGCGGCCGCCGCCTGAGCGGCGCCTGTTTGTCCTCCGACCTACTGGTCATATAAAAACACGCATGATCTTGTATCGTTGCGGGTACGGGCGGCGCGGGAACCGCTTCGGGTCCCAGGAACGGACTGCAGACAAGAAGGGCGGGGGTATGGGTTGGAGGAAGAGGTTCGTCGTCGGCGTCTGCACGGCGGCTGCGGCTGCCGCCGTGGTGCTGCCCGGGACGGCGTCAGCCGCGCTGAACATCAGCTCGCTGGCCACGACGCCGTCGTCGACGCAGGCGGGGTCGCACCCGAACTTCCAGCTGGCCCTGCGCTTCAGCGGCGACAGCACGCCCAAGTCGCTGGCCATCAACCTCCCGCCCGGCTTCGTCGGCAACCCCAGCGCCGCGACCAAGTGCCCGGTCGCCACCTTCCAGGCCGGCAACTGCGGCGCTGACAGCGTCGTCGGCTCGACCCGCGTCTACACCAACGCCGGCGTCGGCGGCACCGACGGCGGCGGTGGCTCAGGCGGAGGAGGCGGAGGCGGAGGCGGCGGGATCGGCGACGTGCCGGTCGTCGGGCCGGTCGTCTGCAACCTGCTGCCGATCCTGTGTCCGCGCAACCTGCGCGGCCTGCGCACCGGCCCGGTGACGATCCGCCACAAGCAGGGCCAGCAGAAGCTCAGCGTCCCGATCACCGCCGACGGCACGGTCTACAACCTCGAGCCCGCCGCGGGCCAGCCCGCGCTGCTGGGCATCATCGTCCGCCCCCTCGGCGGCGCCCTGGGCGACATGAAGCTGCTCTCGCCCGTCTCCGTGCGCGACGGCTCGGACTTCGGCCTGACCTCGACGCTGGAGAACCTGCCCACCGAGTTCAGCGGCCTGTCCACCCAGATCACCGGCATGGACCTGACGCTCAACGGCAAGACGGCGAGCGGCCAGAACTTCGTGACGCTGCCCACCAGCTGCTCGGCGTCGACGACGACGGTCAGCGTCACGCCCTACAGCGGCGGCGCCGACACCGCGTCGGCGGCCTTCGCGCCGACCGGCTGCGCCAACGTGCCGTTCAGCCCGGGCCTCAACGTGGTGCCCGAGACGACCCGCGTGGACGCCCCGTCGGCCTTCTCCATCCAGCTCGGCGTCCCCGCCGGCGAGGACCCGATCCGCCAGTCGTACGTCAGCAACGTGCGCGTCACGCTGCCGCTGGGCACCGGCCTGAACCCGGGCACCGCCCAGGGCCTGGAGGTGTGCACCGAGGACCAGTTCGCCAAGGGCTCGCGCAGCGCGCCCACCTGCCCGGCCGCCTCGGTGGTCGGCACCACCTCGTTCACCTCGCCGCTGGTCGGCACGCTGAACGGCACGGTGTACGAGGGCGCGCCGGTCCCCGGCCAGATGCTGCGGCTGTTCGTCGACGTGCCCGGCCCGGGCCTGCGCATCAAGCTGATCGGCAACGTCACGCCCGATCCGCAGACCGGCCAGGTCACGTCGACGTTCGACAACCTGCCCCAGCTGCCGTTCACCGCGTTCGCGCTGAACTTCCGCGGTGGCGACAAGGCGATCCTGACCACGCCGCCGACCTGCGGGCCGGCGACCAGCACCGCCACGCTGGCGCCCTACAGCGGCACCGCCCCCGTCGGCGCGGTCAGCCAGTTCAACGTCAACTGGGACGGCCAGGGCACCGCGTGCCCCGATCCGCTCCCGTTCTCGCCCAGCGTGTCGGTGAGCGTCGACCCGTCCACCGCGGGCGCCGCGACCAAGCAGGCCGCGACGATCAGCCGCGACGAGCGCACGCAGCGCCTCAAGGACATGAAGATCTCGTTCCCGCCCGGCCTGCTCGGCGGCCTGGGCTCGGGCATCGGCCTGTGCGACCTCGACAAGGCCAAGGCGGCGCAGTGCGGCGCCGACAGCCGCGTCGGCTCCGCGGTGCTGGTCGCCGGACCGGGTGGTGCGCCGCTGCAGATCCAGGGCGACGTCTTCCTGACCGCTCCGCCCGCCGCGGGCGCGCTGGCCGGCCTGGCCATCACGGTCCCCGGCAAGGTCGGGCCGTTCGACCTGGGCACGACGGTGTCGATCGCCCAGATCGTCGTGCGCCCGGGTGACTCCGGCCTGGACGTGACCTCCAACAACCTGCCCGACGTCGTGGGCGGCATCCCGCTGGGGCTGCGCCAGATCAAGCTGAACCTCGATCGCCAGGGCTTCATGCGCAACGCGACCAACTGCGCCGCGCAGCAGCTGACCGCCACGTTCACCTCGACGCTGAACGCCACCGCGACGGCCAACGCGCCCTACCAGGCCACCGGCTGCGACAAGGTGCCGTTCACGCCCAAGCTGGCCGGCGTCGCCGGCAAGAAGGGCGACAGCAGCGAGCTGGCCAAGGGCGGGCACCCGACCGTGGTCGCCGTGGTCAGCCAGACCAGCGGCGAGATCGCCACGAAGTCGGTTACGGTGACGCTGCCCAAGGAGCTGGGCGCCGACATCCCCAACCTGAACCGCACCTGCGCCGAGGGTCAGGACTGCGGCGACCGCAACATCGTCGGCAAGGCCGTGGCCAGCACGCCGCTGCTGCCGATCCCGCTGACCGGCGACGTGCGGCTGGTCACGCCGCCCGGCGGCGGGCTGCCTCAGCTCCGCCTGGGCCTGCGGGGCCTGCTGAACATCGACCTCGTGGGCAAGACGTCGCTGTCGAAGGACGGCCGCGTGGTCAACACGTTCGAGGGCATCCCCGACGTGCCGCTGTCGCGCTTCGAGCTGACGATCTTCGGGGGCAAGACCGGGATCCTGGTCAACTACCGCGGCCTGCGCTGCGGCGAGAAGCTGACCGGCAACGGCGACTTCATCGGCCACAGCGGCGCGACGAAGGCGGTCGTCGGCACGTTCGAGGTGTGCGGCACGATCCAGTCGGCCGCGGCCAGCCGCAGTGCCCGGGCGACGGCCACCGCCAAGCTGCGCAAGGGGCGCCTGACGGTCAAGGTCCGCGCCGCGAGCAAGGTCACGGCGGTCAAGCTCGGCCTGCCCAAGGGCGCCAAGCTGAAGGGCAAGCGGACCGTGTCCAAGCGCGCGTCGTCGAAGAACGTGACGATCACGCTGGGCCGCAAGGGCCTGAAGGGCGTCAAGAAGGGCCGCCAGATGACCGTGAGGGTGACGATGGGCAAGACCCACGCCACGCTGAAGCCGAAGGTGAAGTAGCGGCCCGCGCGCCAGCCTCCGGGACCTGACACCGGCCAGACATCGCGGCTCTAGGCTGCGATCGATGGTCGTTCGGGCCCGGGGGCTGGTGAAGGGCTACGGCCGCGGGCGTGCCGCGCGGTCGATCCTCGACGGGGCCGACCTCGACGTCGCGGCGGGTGAGCTGGTCGCCGTCGTGGGCCGCTCGGGCTCGGGCAAGTCGACGCTGCTGCACGTGATCGGCGGGCTGGACACGCCCGAGGCGGGCAGCGTCGAGATCGCCGGCGAGCCGCTGGACGCCCGCCGCGCCGACGCCGTCCGCCGCCGCAACGTCGGCTTCGTCTTCCAGGCCTTCCACCTCGTGCCCGAGCTCACGGGCGAGGAGAACGTGCTGCTGGCCGCGCGGCTGCCCGGCGCCCCGCGCGACGCCGCCCGCCGCGCCCGGATGCTGATCGAGCGCCTGGGCGTCGATCACGTCGCCGATGGCCTGCCCCACGAGCTGTCGGGCGGCGAGCAGCAGCGCCTGGCCATCGCCCGTGCGCTGGTCAACGACCCCGCGGTCGTGCTGGCCGACGAGCCGACGGGCAACCTCGACGAGACCTCGGCGGCGATCGTCCTGGACCTGCTGCGGGAGATCGCCGACGATGGGCGCGGCGTGGTCGTGGTGACCCACGAGGCGAGCGTCACGGCGCGCGCCGATCGCGCGGTCGAGCTGCGCGAGGGACGGCTGGTCGAGGCGTGAGCCGCGGGCGCGACGGGCGCCGCCGGTTGCTGGCCGCGCTGGGCGTCGTGGCCGCCTCGCTCGTGGTCGGCGTCTGCGCGACGCTGGCCTACTCGCTGGCCACCGGCTTCGAGCGCGCCGCCGACGTCGCCGACCTGCCCGACGTGATCGTCCGCTTCGACACCGCCGACCGGGCGCGGGTGGACGAGCGCATCGCGGCGCTGCCGAACCTGGAGGCCCGCGCGTACCGCTTCGAGATCAGCGACGTGCCCGTGTCCTCGGCGGGTGGGCGGACCGGCAAGGGCGCGATCGAGATCGTCGGCGTCGGGGATTTCGCCGGGCGCCGCGGCTACGGGATCGTCGACGGGCGCGACGTGCGCAACGACGGCTCGCGCGAGGTCGTCGTCGAGCAGGGCGTGGCCAACGAGTGGGATCTCAGCGTCGGGTCGAGCCTGAGGGTCGGCCGGATCGGGCCGCTTCGGGTGGTCGGCATCGCGCGGACGCCCGACAACGTCGCCTTCCCGCTGGCCACCGCGGCACGGGTGTATCTCGCCCCCGAGCTGGTCCGCCGGTTCAATCGCGGTCGGGAGCTCCCGGTCGACACCGCGCTGCTGTGGCTCAACGACCGCGCGCGCACGGACGTCACGCTGACCCAGGCGCGGGCCCAGGCGTACGGCATCAGCGGCCTGTCCTTCCTGACCCGCGACGGCCTGCGCTCGCTGATCGCCCAGGCGGCGGGGATCGTGATCGCGCTGCTGATCGCCTTCTCGGTCGTGGCGCTGGCCGCCGCCGGCGTGATGCTGGCCACCGCCGCCCACGCCGACGTGCAGCGCCGGCTGCCGGCCACGGCCGTGCGGCGCGCGCTGGGCTTCTCCCGCGCCTCGATCACCCGCACCACGACGCTGGACGCGTTGAAGCTCGGCGCGCCGGCCGCGGTCCTGGGCCTGGCCGCCGGCTGGGCGCTCGCGCTGGCCCCCACCGGGGCGCTGCTGGCCATCCTCAACGAGGCGCCCCCGGGCCCGGCGGTGCTGCCGCTGCTGGCCGGGTGCCTGGTGGCGATCCTGGCGCTCGTCGCGGGCACCAGCGCATGGCCGGCCTGGCGCGCCACCGCGCGATCCCCCGCGGCGCTGCTGCGCGGCGGCGAGCTCGTCGGGCGCACACGCCGGGCGCTGCGGCGCGCGCCCGGGCTGCGCCGCCCGGCCGGGCTCTTCGCGCTCGGCGCGCGGCTGGTCAGCACGCGGCGAGCGCGCTTCGCCGGAACCGTCGCGGTACTGGCCATGTGCGCCAGCGTCGTGCTGCTGATGCTCGCGCTGGCCACGCTGCTGGAGCGCCTGCGCGACGACCCCGCGACGCTGGGCAAGCGCTACGCGCTGACGCTCGACGCCTCGCCGGCCCAGGTGCCGACGATCCGCCAGATCGCCGGCGTCGGCGCCGCCGCCCCGCGCTGGACGTTCGCCGCGGCCGACTCGTACTCGCTGGGCGAGTCCCTGCGCGTCGTGGCCTTCCCCGGCGATCACACGACGTTCGAGGCGCCGCCGCTGAGCGAAGGGCGTCGGCTGCGGGCCGACGACGAGGCCGAGGTCGGGCGCGGGCTGGCCGACCAGCTCGGGCTGGCGCCGGGTTCGACGCTGGCGCTGGCCCTGCCCGGCGGGAAGGGCGAGGCGCGCTTCCGCGTCGTGGGGATCGTGGGAGCGCTCGACAACGAGGGCCGCGTGGCCTACGTGCGGCCCCGGCGGATCGCGGCGGCGCTGGAGGGCCGCCCGCCGCAGATCGCCGTGCGCCTGGCCCCGGGCGCCTCGCGCGACGCGGTGCAGCAGCGGCTGCGCGCGGCCGGCTTTCACCCCACGACCGTCGTCGGCGCCACCGGCAACAGCCAGCGGCTGCTCAGCCTGCTCTCGGCCGTGCTGCGCGTCGTCGCCGGCACCGTCGCGCTGGTCACCCTGTACGCGCTGATCCAGGCGCTGGCGCTGACCGCCAGCGATCGCCGGCGTACGCTGGCCCTGCTGCGCACGCTGGGCGCGGGTCCGGGCGCTCTGGCGCTGGTGCTGACCGGCGCGGGCGCCGCCCTGGTCCTGCCCGCGGCGCTGATCGCGATCGCGCTCGAGCTGCTCGTGCTGGGCCCGTTCACCGGGCATCTGGCCGCCGACTACGCCGACCTGGGCGTCTCGGTCAGCGTGGGACAGGCGGCGGCGGTCACGCTCGGGCTGCTCGTGCTGGCTGGGGCGGCAGCGGGCTGGGTGGCCTGGCGGCTGGGCCGCGCGCCGCTGGCCAGCGTGCTGCGGGAGGCGGCATGAGGCGCGTGGCGCTCGTCGGCCTGGCGCTGCTGGCGCTGGCCGGATGCGGACACGACGAGCGGACCGCCACGGGCGGCTCGACGCTCAGCGCCACCCTGCGCGATCCCGACGGCGACGGCGTGCTCAACGCCGAGGCGGGCGAGGCGCTGCGCGACCGCGGCGGCGACGCCAGGCCCGGCCAGACCCTGGCCACGTTCGCCCAGATCAGCGACGCCCACGTGCGCGACGAGGAGTCGCCGGCTCGCGTGCCGTTCCTGGACCGCTTCGGCTCGCCCTTCAGCTCGACGTTCCGCCCGCAGGAGGCGCTCACCCTGCAGACCCTGACCGCGACGGTCGAGGCGATCAACGCGCAGCACCCCGATGCGGTGATCCAGACCGGCGACCTGGCCGACAACGCGCAGCGCAACGAGCTGACCCAGGCGATGGTCGCGCTGCGCGGCGGCGTCGTGCGCCCCGACAGCGGCCGGCCCGGCCCGTCCGGGCCGCAGCTGGCCACGAACCCCGATCCGTTCTTCTACCGCCCCGACGTCGACGCGCCGCGCCATCCGGGGCTGCTGGCCGCGGCCCAGCGGCCGTTTCGCTCACCCGGCCTGGACGCGCCGCTGCACTCGGTCCTGGGCAACCACGACGTGCTGGTGGCCGGCGAGCTCGCACCCGACGCGCGCACGCAGGCGCTGGCCACCGGCGACCGGGCGATCGTCGAGCTCGATCCCGACGAGCTGCGCGGCATCGACATCCCCCGGTCCGACGCCGAGGGCGAGGGCGGCGTCGGCTCGATCGGGACGGCGGCGATCGAGCGCGTGCTGGCCACGGGGCGCACCGAGCGCGTCGCGCCCGATCCGGACCGGCGCGAGGTCACGCCGGCCGAGGCGATGCGGATCACCGGCGCGAAGACCGTCGAGGCGTTCGACATCGGCCCGGTCCGCGCGCTGGCCCTGGACCTGACCAAGGCCGAGGGCGGCTCGGGGGGCCGGGTCAGCGACGCGCAGCTCGATTGGCTGCGGGGCGAGCTGGATCGCGCCGGCGATCGGCCGGTCGTCGTCTTCACCCACCAGCCGCTGGACCGCTCCGAGAACGGCGACGCCGCGTTGGCCCTGCTGCGCGCGCACCCGACCGTGCTGGCGGCGATCGCCGGCCACACGCATCGCAACGAGATCAAGCGCGACGGCGCGGACGGCCCCTGGCTGATCACCACCGCCTCGCTGGCCGACTTCCCCGAGCAGGCGCGCATGTTCCGGGTCGTCGAGGTCGAGGGCGGCGGCTACGCGCTGGAGACCTGGATGGTCGACCACGGCGCCGGGCCCGACGGCCTGGCCACGACGTCCCGCGACCTGGCCTTCCTCGACGCCCAGGGCGGCCGGCCGGGCGACTTCGCGGGCACCGCGCTGGATCGCAACGTGCGGTTGTATCGCTAGCGCGGCCGCGCGGGCGCGAGCGGGTACGACGGGCAGCGATGGCGCGTGCGCGGTTCGCCCGCCGCCGTCCGCCGCGAGTCCTGGCACCTCGCCGCTCTCCCGGGCGCTCATTGTCGGCCGGGCGTCGCTCTGCGACGCTGAACTGACAACGGTGGCGTTGGAGAGCGGGAACGTGCCATTTCCCGCGCACGCTGGCCCAACCGGGCACGCACATGGGACCGACTGGCGGTGTCGAGGCACGGCACGAATCGAGACGATGAACCCCAGATGGAGAACGGAGGGTCACCGCGTGTCGCGATCGTGCTGCCCGGCGGCGGCGCGCGCGGCGCCTACGAGGCCGGCGCGCTGTCGGTCATGCTGCCTGCGCTGGAGGCGCGAGGCGAGAAGGTCTCGATCGTCTGCGGCACCAGCGTCGGCGCGATCAACGCCGCGCACTTCGGCTCGCTGGCCGACCGGTCGCTGAGCGAGATCGCCCAGCTCGGCGTCGACCGCTGGCGCTCGGTGCGCCGCGGCGACGTACTCGGCCGCGTGGTCGGGCCGAGCCTGGCGCTGAAGACGCTGCGCTTCCTGGGCGAGGCGCTCGAGGTGCCCGGCGTGCGGCTCAACTCGCTGCTGGACCCCACGCCGCTGCGCGACAGCCTCGAGCGCTGGATCGACTGGATGTCGCTGCACCGCAACGTCAAGCAGGGCGAGCTGCAGGCCGTCTGCGTCGTGGCCACCGCGGTCACCGGCGGCGGGCCGGTCGCCTTCGTCGAGACGCAGGGCAAGCTGCCGCGCAGCTCGGGCGGGTCACCGCTGCGCTACGTGCGCGCCCGGCTGGCCGGCGAGCACGTGCGCGCCTCGGCCGCGATCCCGCTGCTGTTCCCGCCGGTCGAGGTCACCTCACCGGCCAGCGTGGCCGACTACTACATCGACGGCGGCACCCGGCTGAACAGCCCGATCGCCCCCGCGCTGGCCCTCGGCGCCGACCGCGTCGTCGTGATCGGCTTCGAGCCCTTCGCCGGCGCACGCGGCCGCGAGGGCGGCGGCACCCCGCGCCTGGCCGACGTCGCCGCCAACGTGCTCGACGGCCTGCTCGTCGACCAGGTCACCGACGACCTCCACCGCCTGGCCGCGATCAACTCGTTCTTCGTCGACGGGCCCGCGGGCTCGCCCGCCGCGGCCACCGCCTACCGCACCGCCCGCGGCCATCAGCCCTACCGCAAGATCTCCTACGCGCTCGTCGCGCCCGAGAAGCGGGGCGCGCTGGGCGAGCTGGCCGAGAAGGTGCTGCACCAGCGCCACCGCGGGCTGCGCTCGCTGGCCGATCCCGACGTCGCGCTGATGAGCCGGATGCTCGGCGGCGGCCCCAGCCGCGGCGAGCTGCTCTCGTTCCTGCTCTTCGACGAGGCCTTCCTGGAGGGCCTGATCGAGCAGGGTCAGGCCGACGCCCAGCGCTGGCTGGACCGCCACCCGCGCCTGTGGTGCTCGGACGCCAGCCACGACCTCGACGTCGATCCCGCCGCCTACGAGACCGCCCGCGACCAGCACGCGATCGACGAGTTCCGGATGATCCGCCGCCGCTAGTGTCCTGAGTCACTAGAGCTGCTCCATCCGCGCGTCCTCGAGGTCGAGGTCGTGCTCGATCCGCCGCAGCGTCTCGTCGTTGATGCGCCCGCCGTCGCGCAGCTCGGTGATGCGCTCGCGCTGCGTGAGCTGGATCTCCTCGCGGATCCGGGCCGCCGCGTCGAGCATCTCGCCGCCGAACAGGTCGGTCTCCTCGGCCACGCCGGGCTCGACCTTGGCGGCGATGATCCGCCGGCGGCCCTCGTAGACGCGCACCATCCGCTCGCGCGCCGCCTCGGGCACCCAGTCCTCGTCGCGCATCTCCTCCAGCCGATCGAGCGCGGCGTCCAGCGCGGACAGGCGGGCCGCCGACTCGGCCGCCCGCTCGCGCGCCTCCCCCGCCCCCGACAGCCCCAGGCGCCGGATCAGCCAGGGCAGCGTCAGGCCCTGACCGAGCACGGTGGCCAGGATGGTCACGTAGACGAGGAACACGATCAGGTCGCGGTCGGGGAAGGCCGAGCCCCCGTCGACGGTCAACGGGATGGCCAGCGCCGTGGCCAGCGAGACCGCGCCCCGCATGCCGTTCCAGGCCACCAGCGTGACCGGCTGCCAGGGCGGATAGGGCGCCTTGCGCCCGAGCACCCGGTGCAGGAAGCGCGGCCGGTAGGCGACCGCGAACACCCACAGGAAACGCACGACGATCACGCCCCCGACCACCACCGCCGAGTAGCCCAGCAGCGTCCAGACCGAGTAGTCCCCGATCCCGTCGAGGATGGCCGGCAGCTCCAGGCCGACGAGCAGGAACAGCGTCGCGTTGATCCCGAACGTGAGGATCTCCCACACCGAGTAGAGCTGGATGCGCGTCGACGGGGTCAGCAGCCGCGGCGCCTGCGTGCCCAGGTACAGCCCGGCCGTGACCGCGGCCAGGACCGCCGAGACGTCGATCGACTCGGCCGGCAGGTAGGCGAAGAACGGCACCAGCAGCGACAGCAGGATCTCGGTCGGCGCGTCGTCGACGCGGCGGGCGATCTGCGTGGTCACCCAGGCGACGGCCAGGCCGATGCCGACGCCGCCGACCACGTCGATGGCGAAGTCGCCCGCCGCGTCGAAGAACTCGAACCCGCCGGTGACCGCGGCGGCGATCGCGAACTTGTAGGCGACCAGCGCGGTCGAGTCGTTGACCAGCGACTCGCCCTCGACGATGGTGATCACCCGCGCGGGCGCGCCGACGCGCCGGCCGATCGCCGTGGCCGCCACCGGGTCGGTGGGCGACAGCACCGCGCCGAGCACGAACGCCGTCTCCCACGACAGCCCGATGACCAGGTGGCCGATCAGCGCGAGCCCGACCACCGTCAGCAGCACGAGCCCGAAGGCCAGCGAGAAGATCGGCCGGGCCGAGGCCTTCAGATCCCGCGCCGACGAGAAGAAGGCCGCCGAGTACAGCAGCGGCGGCAGCAGCAGGACGAGGACCAGATCCGGCTTGAGCGCCGCGTTGGGCACCGGCGGCAGGAAGCCGAGCACGGCGCCGCCGACCACCAGCCACATCGGGTACGGCACGCGCGTCCGGTAGGCCGCGAGCAGGAACGCCGAGGCGGCCAGGAGCAGGAGGGTGAGGACCAGCTCCCGGGGCATCGGCGGCCGATCCTAACCGGCGCGCAGGAGCGTCACCGCATAGGCCTCGGCGCCTTCGCCGCGACCGATCGGGCCCATGCCCTCCGCCGTGGTCGCCTTGACGTTGACGCGCTCCGGCGGGAGGCCCAGCGCCTGGGCCAGCGAGTCGCGGATCGCCTCCCGATACGGCGCCAGCTTGGGCGCCTGCAGCACGACGGTGGCGTCGACGTTGACCGGCGCCAGGCCGCGCTGGGCCAGCTGCGCGATCACGTCGCGCAGCAGCACGATCGAGTTCGCGTCGCGCCAGCGTTCGTCGGTGTCGGGGTAGTGCTGGCCGATGTCCCCGAGGGCGGCGGCGCCCAGCAGCGCGTCGATGATCGCGTGGGTCAGCACGTCGGCATCGGAGTGGCCCAGCAGCCCGCGATCGTGGGGGATCGAGACGCCCCCGAGGATCAGCGGTCGCCCGGGGGCGAACACATGGCTGTCGTAGCCCTGGCCGATCACGACGCGCCGATCGGCTCCATCCGCCGCTCGCGGCGTTCGAAGACGGCCAGCTCGCGCACGCCCAGCTCGTCGAGGACCGCGAGCGCCTGGTCGTAGCCGAAGCCGAGGTGGTCCGGCGTGTGGGCATCGCTGGACAGCGCGATCGGGACGCCCGCCTCGACGAGCATCGCCAGGAACGGCGTGGCCGGGTACAGCTCACCGACGGGCTTGCGCAGCCCGGCGGTCGACAGCTCGACCGCCACCCCGGACCCGGCGATCCCCTCGATCGCGATCTCGTAGAAGCGGCGCAGGTCGCCCTCAGGCCGCGGCCGGCGCCCGCCCCACATCTTCACCAGGTCCGGGTGGGAGAGGATGTCGAACAGCCCGCTCTGGGCCGCTTCGCCCAGCCATTCGAAATAGCGGCTCCACACGCGGTCGGGGCGCGACGCGTTGTTGTCCCAGATGTCGTAGTCGGGGTGGTCGAGCGCCTCGTCGCCCAGGAAGTGGATCGAGCCGAGCACGTAGTCCCAGTCGCGCGACTCCAGCAGCTCGGCCATGCGGTCCTCGCGGCCAGGGATGAAGTCGGCCTCGATGCCCAGCTTCAGGTCGGTCTCCTCGCGCACGAACCCGCAGTAGGCGTCGATGTCGTCGACCGCCTCGCGCCGCCACAGGTCGTGGTCCCAGACGGTCAGCGCCTGGCGGAAGCGGTACACGTGCTCGGACACGCCGAGCTCGGCGATGCCGCGGTCGGCCGCCGCCGCGCGATAGCGCTCGGCGTTGTCGGACGTGAAGAAGCGATCGGCGGTCGTCCCCGGCTCGTCGGGTCGCAGGTGGACGTGGTAGTCGGTGAGCATGCGCCGCCAGACGGTACCGGCGTGGATCCGACTCGCGGTCGAATCGGCTTCGGACCGGCGGGCAGGGGAAATGGGACACCGTTGTTGGCACGCTGACACTCATGCGCGCTCTGGGGTTGCTGATCGCGTGGGTCGTGGCCGGCGCCATCCTGGCTTCGACGGCCCACGCCGAGGACGACGTGATGTCGATTCCGATCGCTCGCGGCGTCGAGCACGTGCGCCAGGAGGTCGCGGGCGTGCAGGCGCTGGGCGGATCGCGGATCCCCAGCGAGCAGGTGGCCGCCCAGTCCGCGCTGACCTACGTGCAGTCGCGCCTGAGCCCGGCGATCTACGCGCAGATCGGCGGATCGGACGACCTCACGACCGCGTTCCGGCTGCAGGCCGGCCTGTGCGGCGACATCGTCGAGGCGTTCATGGAGATCCTCCAGCGCAGCGGCGTGCGCACGCTGCCCGTGCAGTTCTTCTACGAGCTCGACGGCGAGCGCCAGAACCACGTCGCCGCGCAGGTGTGGTGGAGCGGCGGCTGGCACTACGTCGACCCGACGTGGGGCGTGCTGTTCGAGCGCGACGGCCGCGTGCTCTCGATCCAGCAGGTGCTCAAGCTCAAGCGGCCCGATCGGTACGCGCTGATGAACCGGCTCGTGCCCTGGACCGACGCGAACATCCGCCGCGGCGGCGGGTGGAGCCCGCTCGGCTACCTGACCGCGGCGACGCACCGCCAGGTCGTCGCCGACGGGGCGGGCACCGTGCGCCCGCCGCGCCACGTCGCGGCGACCGGCGGCGCGACCTGGGACCTGGCGCTGATGCCCGACTACGTCGGCACCTACGTCCCCTACGCCAAGCAGCTCGTGGCCGTCCGCCAGCGGCTGGCGCTGCCCACCGGGATGCGCACGCTGACGCTGGCCACGCGCGGCAAGCTGTGCGGCGGGCTGGGCGTGCTGCACGTCGGTCCCATCGACGTGCCCTTCGCCGACGTGCCCGACGCGGGCGAGCTGGCCGTCACCCTCCCGGCCCGAACGTCGGCCGTGACCGTGTGGGCCGACGGCGGCGATCCGGCCGAGCCCTGCGCGGTGCTGCTGTCGGGCATTCGCGCGGGGTAGTCTGCGCAATATGCCTGCGGTCGACGTCGACGTCGCCATCGTCGGCGGTGGCCACAACGCGCTGGTCGCCGCGAGCCTGCTCGCCTGCGCCGGTCGCTCCGTCGTCGTGCTCGAGCGCCGGGGCGAGATCGGCGGCGCGGCCGTGTCGGAGCGGCCGTTCGCCGGCGTCGACGCCCGGCTGTCGCGCTACTCCTACCTGGTCTCGCTGTTCCCACGGTCGCTGGCCCAGCAGCTGGGCCTGCCGCTGGAGCTGCGCCGGCGCAGCGTCGCCTCCTACACGCCCGTGGGCGACGGCGGTGTGCTGAACCCCTCCACCGGCGCGCTCGGCGGGGCGTGCGCCCGGCTCGCGCAGGCCCTCTTCCCGACCGTGCTGGAGCCGCTGCGCACCCGTGCGGCCGCTCGCGCGCTGGTCAACGACGACGCGGCCTGGGAGGCGGTGGTCGAGCGGCCGATCGGCGAGGCGATCGAGGCGGCCTTCGACGACGACGTGCTGCGGGGCATCGTGCTGACCGACGCGCTGATCGGGACGTTCGCCGCCGCCCACGACACCGACCTGCGCCAGAACCGCTGCTTCCTCTACCACGTGATCGGCAACGGCACGGGCGACTGGGACGTGCCGGTCGGCGGCATGGGCGCGGTCACGGGCGCGCTGGCCGCGTCGGCGCGCGCGTCCGGCGCCCAGCTGCGCACCGGCGTGGAGGTCACGTCGATCGCGCCCGACGGCGAGGTCCGCTTCGACGGCGGCGCCCTGCGCGCCGGCCACGTGCTGTGCGGCGCCGCGCCCTCGGTGCTCGCGCGGCTGCTGGGCGAGGCGGCGCCCCCGCGGCCCGAGGGCGCGCAGCTGAAGGTCAACATGGTCCTCTCGCGCCTGCCCCGCCTGCGCGATGGCGCCGTCGATCCGCGCGACGCGTTCGCCGGCACGCTGCACGTCAACGAGTCCTACACGCAGCTGCAGACCGCCTACGACGAGGCCGCCGCCGGCCAGATCCCGTCGCTGCCGCCGTGTGAGATCTACTGCCACTCGCTGACCGACCCGTCGATCCTCGGCCCCGAGCTGCAGGCCGCCGGCGCGCAGACGATGACGCTGTTCGGCCTGCACATGCCCGCGCGGCTGTTCGCCGCCGATCCCGCCGCGGCCAAGGCCGAGGCGCTGGCCGCGACCCTGCGCTCGCTCAACGCGGTCCTGGCCGAGCCGATCGAGGACTGCCTGTGGCGCGACGCCGACGGCGCGCCCTGCCTGGAGGCGCGCACCCCGCCGGAGCTGGAGGACGAGCTCGCGCTCCCCGGGGGGAACATCTTCCACCGCGACCTGGCCTGGCCCTGGGCCGAGGACGAGGCGCAGGCGGGGCGCTGGGGCGTCGAGACCGCCCACGAGCGCGTGCTGCTGTGCGGCGCGGGCGCGATCCGGGGCGGCGGCGTCAGCGGCATCCCCGGGCACAACGCCGCGATGGCCGTGCTCGCCGCGAGGTGAGCGGGACCGGTCGTCTCACGCGAAAGGGCCCCGCAAGCGGAGCCCTCTCATTCCATCGGGGACGTCGAACTCCCCTACCCGGTCGAAGATGGTCCGACCGGGCGCCCCTTCCGACCTGGGGCGATGCTCATTGAATCGGTCGCGGCGGCGGAGAGTTGAGGCGCAATGGTGAACGTTGGCCGAACCTCGCAGGTCGGGCGGGCTACCGTGAAATGGCGTACATGCGGACCGAGCTCCATTTCCATCTGCTGCCGGGCGTCGACGACGGCCCCAAGAGCATGGACGAGAGCCTGGAGCTCGCGCGGATGGCCGTGGCCGACGGCACCGACACGATCACCGTCACCCCGCATGCGCGCGACGTCGACGTGCTCACCGTGCCCGAGCGCGTGGCCGAGCTGCGGGCCGCGCTCCAGGACGCCGCGATCCCGCTGCGCGTGCTGGAAGGCGTCGAGCTGGCCCAGGACGACATCGCCCGCCTCACGCCCGCGGAGCTGGAGATCGCCGCGCAGGGCCCGGAGGGCCACCGCTGGGTGCTGTTGGAGGCCCCGCTCTTCCTCGAGTCGCCCGGCCTGCTCAACGCCGCCGGCGAGCTGCGCCAGCGCGGCTACGGCCTGCTCATCGGCCACCCCGAGCGCTGCCCGTCGCTGATGGCCGACGGCGGCGGCCTGGACGCGCTGCTGGCCGGTGGCGCGCGCCTGCAGATCAACGGCTCGTCGCTGACCGGGCGCCACGGCGAGGACGCGCGGCGCTGGGCGCTGGCGCTGGCCGGCGACGGCCGCGCCAACGTGATCGCCTCCGACGCGCACCGCCCCACGCGCGGCCCCGTGCTCGGCGAGGCCGTGTCGATCCTCGCGCAGGCCGGCGTCGATCCCGCCGCCGCCGAGCGCATGACCTCGGCGACGCCGCGGGCCTTCCTGGACGAGGGGCTGCGCGCGGCCTGATGCCCGAGACCTTCCTGCTCGTCGACGGCGAGAACATCGACGCGACGCTGGGCGGCTCGCTGCTCGGTCGCCGCCCCGCCCCCGAGGAGCGCCCGCGCTGGGACCGCGTCCGCGACCACGCGGCGGAGCTGTGGGGCCAGCCGGTGCGCGGCCTGTTCTTCCTCAACGGCTCGGGCAGCGTCCCGATGTCGTTCGTGCAGGCGCTCACCGCGCTGGACTTCCGCCCGGTGCTGCTGTCCGGCCCGCCCGAGGTCAAGGTCGTCGACGTGGCGATCCTGCGCACGCTCGAGGCGCTGGCCGAGCGCGAGGACGGCGACGTGCTGCTGGCCAGCCACGACGGGGACTTCGCCGAGGCGATGGGCGCGCTGCTGACCGTGCCCGACCGCCGGGTCGGCGTCTACGGCTTCCGCGAGCTGATCAGCACGGCGTTGGCCGAGCTGGTCCCCGACGGGCTGCAGATGCTCGACCTCGAGGACGACGTCGGGGCCTTCACCGTCGCGCTGCCGCGCGTGCGGGTCATCCCGATCGACCGGTTCGATCCGTGGACGCTGCTGGGGTGACCTGGCTGCCCCTCGAGGGTGCGGCCAACGCGCGCGACCTCGGTGGCCTCCCGCTGGCCGGCGGCGGCGTCACGCAGCCCGGCGTGCTGCTGCGCACCGACAACCTGCAAGGGCTGACCGAGAGCGACGTGCGCTTTCTCGTCGACGAGCTGTCCGTGCGCGTCGTGGTCGACCTGCGCACCGGCATGGAGGTCGAGGCCGAGGGTCCCGGCCCGCTGACCCGCGAGGACCGCGTCGACATCCGCCACCGCTCGCTGTATCCGGAGGCCGGCCAGAACACCGACCTCGACGTGCTGCCCTGGCAGAGCTTCGACAGCATGGGCGAGCTCGACGAGTCGCCGGCCGTGCGCGCCTACCTGAACTACCTGCACCACCGCCCGGACTCGATCGTCGGGGCGCTGCGCGACATCGCCGCTGCCGACGGCGCGACCGTCGTCCACTGCGCGGCGGGCAAGGACCGCACCGGCGTGGTCTGCGCGTTCGCGCTGCAGGTGGCCGGCGTGCCCCGCGAGGCGATCGTGGCCGACTACGTGGCCACCGACGAGCGCATCGACGCGATCGTCGCCCGGCTGGCCGCCTCGCCCACCTACGCGGGCGACATCCACGTCGAGCACACGGATCGACATCGTCCGCGGGCCGAGACGATGGAGCGCGTGCTCGAGCTGGTCGACGCGCACGAGTGGCTGGCGGCGCACGGCTTCGAGGCCGACGACGTGACCGCGCTGCGGGCTCGCCTCAGCGGCTGAGCAGGAGCTCGGCGACGCGCAGGTCCAGCGGCGTCGTCACCTTCAGGTTCTCGCGCGGCGCGGGCACGATGCCCACGCGGCCGCCGAGCGCCTCGACCAGGCCGGCGTCGTCGGTGGCCGCGGCCAGGGTCGCCTCGTCCTGGCCCAGCGCCCGCTCCAGCCACGCGCGCCGGAAGACCTGTGGCGTCTGCACCGCCCACAGCGCCGCGCGATCGAGCGTGCGGTCGACCACGAGGTCCGGCCCGGGCGCGTGCTTGATCGTGTCGGTCACCGGTGCGGCGGCGACGACGGCGTCAAAGCCCTCCAGGCCGGCCACGCAGGCCTCGACCAGGTCCGGCGTGAGCAGCGGCCGCGCGGCGTCGTGCACGAGGATCACGTCGTCGCCCTGCGGGGCGGCGGCCAGCGCGTTGCGCACCGACTCCGAGCGTGATGCACCGCCGGTCACGGCGCCGGCGATGCTGCCGGTCACCTCGGCCGGCACCGCGACGACCACGTCGGCCACCGCGGGGGCCGCGAGCAGCGCCTCCAGCGACCACTCGTACAGCGGACGACCTCCCAACATGACGAACGCCTTGGGCCCACGGGCACCAAGGCGTTCGCCACGTCCGGCCGCCACGAGCAATGCGACGGCCACGGAAGTTCCGTCCCTACTTGGCCGCGGGGACGATGCCCTTTTCCTCGGCGGACCGGGCCAGCAGGTCGTCGAGGTATGCCTCGGCGGCCTCCTCGTCCTTGTCCAGCGCGTACATCAGCTCCGAGGCCAGGATCTTCTTGGCCCGCGTGAACATCTGCTTCTCGCCGGTCGACAGGCCCTTCTCGAACTCGCGCAGGGCCAGGTTGCGGACGACCTCGGCCAGCTCGTAGATGTCGCCGGTCTTGATCTTGTCGCGGTTGTGCTTGAAGCGCCGGTTCCAGTTCTTCGGCATCTCCGACTCGGAGTCCTCGAGAACGCCCAGGACCTTCTTGACGGCTTCCTCGTCGATGATGCGGCGCAGACCAGCGATCGCCGCGTTCTCGCACGGAACCATCACGGTCATGTCGTTGTGCAGGATCTTGATCGTGAGGTACTGCCGCTCCTCACCGAAGATCTTCTTGTTTTCCTTCTTGAGCACCTTGCCTGCCCCGTGATGGGGATAGACCACGGAGTCGCCGACCTCGAAGTCGATGCACTCGACCTCGCGGACGACTTCCAGGTCCTCCAGGAGCTGCTCTTCAGTGACGTCGGTGATGGTGTCCCTCCTTCAGGGTCCTGCTTGGTTCCGGCAAATCAGGTCTGCAGGTAGCGATCAACGAGGTTGATCTCCTGCAGACGGCGAAGGCCCTCGCGGATGTCCTTCGCCCGGATCTCGCCCACGCCCTCGACGGCCTCCAGTTCGGCGTCGGTCGCGGCGAGCATCTCGTCGAGCCCGCCGAAGTCGCGCACGATCTGCGTGACGACGATCTTGGGCAACCGCGGGATCCGTCCCAGGATGCGGTAGCCACGGGGCGAGACGGGATAGTCCAGGGTGTTGAGCTTGCGGTCGTACCCGAGCACTTCGGCGAGGCGGCCGAAGTCGAGCAGGTCCTGATGGGGCAGGCGACCGATCTGGTCCAAAGCGGTGGCGAAGGCCTCGTCGCTGGGGTCCGCGAGGTAGTCGCGGATCAGCGCGGCCTTGTCGGAGGCGGTCCCGACCATCGTCTCCTCGAGCTGCATCTCGATCAGGCGCCCTTCGGTGCCCAGCTCGACGATGTAGCGCTCGATCTCGACGGCCATGCGCGTGACCAGCTCGGAGCGCTGCAGGACCGTGAGGACGTCGTGGAGGGTGGCGCCGCCCTCGAACTCCAGGGCGGTCAGGCGCGTGGAGACCTGGTCCAGGCGCGTGCGGTACTTGTCCAGCGTGGCCAGCGCCTGGTTGGCCTTGGCCAGGACGACGGGGATGTCCTCAAGGATGTACTTCGCGCCGTCGACGTAGAGCGAGATGACCTCGCGCCGCTTGGAGATGGCGATCACCAGCGCGTCGGTCTGCTTGGAGACGCGCTCGGCGGTGCGGTGGCGGGTGCCGGTCTCCAGCGACAGGATCGTCGGATCCGGGATCAGCTGCACGTTGGCCATCGCGATCTTCGTCGCGTTGGCGTTGCAGACGATGCCGCCGTCCATCTTCGCCACCTGGTAGATCAGCGACGGCGTGTAGTCGACGTCGAGCTTGATGCCGCCGGAGAACAGGAAGCTGAGCTCGTCGGGCTCGCCGACGACGATCAGCGCGCCGGTGTCGGCGTGCAGGATGTTGTCGATGCCCTCACGCAGCGCGGTGCCGGGCGCAACCATCTCCAGCGACTTGACGAGCCGGGGCTCTTGTCGTGACTCGAGCTCGTTGAGCTCTTCCCCAGATCGCGCCGACATGAAGAACACATTCTAGCGATCTGTAAGGCAAGATAAAGCCCTGCTAACCGCCATGTTTTTCGGCGGGTCTCGCGGGGTCGGCACTCCACTGCGACCAGGAACCGGGATACAGCCGTCCCATTCCCAGCCCGGCGTGCTCGATCGAGAGCAGCAGATGGCACGCGCTGACCCCCGATCCGCAGTAGGCGATCGGGGTGTCAGCGGCGGCCAGGCCATGGCGTTCGAAGCGCTTGCGCAGGTCCGCCGGCGCGCGGAAGCGGCCGTCGGCGGCGAGGTTGGCGGCGGTCGAGACGTTGCGCGCGCCCGGGATGTGGCCGGCCCGCGGATCCAGCGGCTCGACCTCGCCACGGAAGCGCGCGCCGGCGCGCGCGTCGAGCAGCGGCGCCGCGGTGGTCGCCACCTCGTCGATGTCGGCCAGCCGCTCGGCCGGCCAGGGCACCGGCGTGCGCTGCACCGTCGCGCGCAGCGGCGTGTCCTGCTCCAGCGGCCCGTCGTAGGCCGGCAGGCCACCGTCCAGCAGCGCGGCGGGGGCACCGATCACGCGCAGCATCCAGACCAGCCGGGCGGCCATGATCCCGCCGGTGTCGTCGTAGGCCACGACCGCGGCGTCGTCGGCGATGCCCAGCGCGCCGAGCGCCTGCGCGAAGTGCTCGGGCGAGGGGAACGGGTGGCGGCCGCGCTCGGCGGAGGGCGGGTCGGCCAGCGCCTCGTGCAGGTCGACGAACACCGCGCCGGGCAGGTGCCCGCCGGCGTAGGCCTCGCGCCCGGAGCGCCCGTCGAGGTAGTAGCGCACGTCCGCGACGACGACCTCGGCGCGGTGGTCGCGCAGCCAGGCGACGTCGACGATCGGATCCATGCCCTACATCGTGGCGACGTTGAGCGCGGTCAGCAACGCCGCGATCACCGTCAGCGCGCAGCCGCCGACCAGCAGGATCGCGCCGTTGCCGCCGTTGCTCACCCAGCTGTCCAGCTGCGCGTGGCTGGGCCGGCGCGGGTCGTAGCGCACGACGACGGCGTCGCCGACGCGGAACAGGCCCGGCGGGGTCGCCGCGCGCGTCTGCACCTGCGGCCCGTCGGCGGGCTGGAAGCGCACCACCGGCCGGGTGGCCGGGCCGCCCAGCGGGTCGAACAGCATCGGCGTCCAATCCGTCTTGGTGTCCACGATCGTCGCCTCGGCGCGCGCGCCCTCGCGCAGCCCGGCCGCGGTCCGCGACCGCCGCGCGCCGACGACCATCACGCTCACGCCGGCCACCAGGATGACCGCCGCGATGAGCAGGAGCCCCATGCGCTCAGCGTTCCCGCCGCGCCCCCGACTGATGCGTGGGCCGCGGGGGGACGTCGCCGCGATCGCCGTTGTCCGCTCGAGCCCGGCATGCGGGTCGTATCGGACAACGGCGGCGGGTGGCCCCACGTCCCGCCGGAGCGCGCGGACGGGCCAGAACCCGCGGCGGCAGGAGCCGACGCGCGGCCCGGGCGGCCCTCGATGCCGGCCGGAAACGCGCGCGCGGCTCAGGCGGCGCGGGCCGCGCGGCCCTCGGGCGGCAGCGCCGCGCGCAGGGCCGCGCGCAGCGAGCTGACGGCCAGCGCGTGTCCGCCGCTGCCCTCGGGCGCGACGACCGTGCGCAGCCCGAACTTCTTGCACTCGTCCAAGCGCCGCTCCGGGTGGCCGACGGAGCGCAGCTCGCCGGTCAGCCCGACCTCGCCGAAGCAGGCCAGCGGCTGCGGCGAGTCGCCGCCCAGCGACGCGCCGCGCACGGCGGAGGCGACGGCCAGCGCCACGGCCAGATCCGCCCCCGGCTCGTCGACGCGGACGCCGCCGACGACGTTGACGAACACGTCGGCCGAGCCCGTGGCCACGCCCGCGTGGCGGGCCAGGACGGCCAGCACCAGGGCCACCCGGTTGCGGTCGATGCCGTTGACCATCCGCCGGGGCGGCACGATCTCGCTGGGCGAGACCAGCGCCTGCACCTCGACCAGCAGCGGCCGCGAGCCCTCCATCGAGGCCAGCACGACGCTGCCGGGAGCGCGCGTCGCCTCCCCCACGAACCGGCCGCTGGCGTCGAGCACCTCGACCAGCCCGCCCGAGCGCATCTCGAAGACGCCGGCCTCGTTGGTCGAGCCGAAGCGGTTCTTCAGCGCGCGCAGCGTGCGGTAGGTGCGCTCGCGCTCGCCCTCGAACTGCAGCACGCAGTCGACGAGGTGCTCGAGCACGCGCGGACCGGCCAGCGCGCCCTCCTTGGTCACATGGCCGACCAGCAGCACGGCGGTGCCGGTCTCCTTGGCCACGCGGGCCAGCCGGCCCGCGACCTCGCGCACCTGGCCGACGGAGCCGGGCGCGCCGCTCAGCTCGCCCGCATGCAGCGTCTGGACCGAGTCGATCACGCACACCTCGGGCCGCTCGACCAGCAGCGTGGCCACGACGGTCTCCAGATCCGTCTCGGCCAGCACCGGCACGTCGAGCGCCGCGCCGGGCAGCCGCGCGGCGCGCAGCTTGACCTGGGCCGCCGACTCCTCGCCGGACACGTACAGGGTCCCGACGCCCGCGCCGGCCAGGTTGCCCATCGCCATGCCGGTCAGCGTCGACTTGCCGATGCCCGGCGAGCCGCCGAGCAGCACGAGCGAACCGGGCACGAGGCCGCCGCCGAGGACGCGATCGAACTCGCCGATGCCGGTCGACAGCCGCGCGACGCGCGGGGCCGCGACGTCGCGCAGCCGGATGGGCTTGACCGCCCGCCCGGACGAGGCGGAGCCGCTGCGTGGACGGCCGGGGGACGCCGCCGCGGTCGGCGCCTGCTCCTCGACGAAGGTGTTCCACTCGCCGCAGCCGGGGCAGCGGCCCTGCCAGCGGGGCTCGACGTGGGCACAGGCCGAGCAGACGTGGATGGTGGAAGCGCGCGCCATGGTGGGATCGACAACCGTAGGCCCTGCACCCGACGTCCTCGCCCCCACGCGCCAAATGAGCGTGCCCGCTTAGGCACACCTAATACCATGGCCGCCGATGCAGCTCGCCCGCCCCCTCATCGCCGCCGTCCTCGCCGTTCTGCTGTTCGCCTCCACCGCGAACGCCGCCGACCCCGGACGGATCGTCGCCATCACCCCCTTCACCGCGAACGTCCTGGCTCAGCTCGGCGTCACGCCCGTCGCCGTCGGCGAGCCCGGCGCCGGCGAGGAAGGCCTGGATCCCCGGCTCAACGGCGTCAAGCGCCTGACGCTCAGCCACCCCAACGGGCCCAACCTCGAGCAGCTCGTCTCGCTGCGCCCCGACACCGTCTTCTCGTCGCCGATCTGGCGGGCCGGCACCCCGCGCATCCAGAACCTCGGCATCACGGTCTACGACTCCCTGGATCCGCAGCGGCTGGGAACGGTGCCGATCGGCATCAAGAAGATCGCCAACCTCGTGGGCAAGCCGTCCGAGGGCGTGGCGCTGGCCAACCGCGTGCAGAGCGCCTACCGCGCCGCCGCGACCAACCCCAAGAGCCACCCGCGCGTGCTGCTGGTCATGGGCCTGGCCCAGTACACGCTGGCCATGCTCGGCAACTCCTGGGGCGGCGACATCATCGAGGCGGCGGGCGGTGAGCTGGTCACGAAGAACATCAAGCCGATCGCCACGACGAACGAGGGCGCCGTCGTCGGCAACCTCTCCAACGAGGCCGTCGTGCAGATGAACCCCGACGTGATCATCGTCGTGCCGCACGGCGCCGCCAGCGACGTCGACACGATCGCCCGCTACTACAAGAACTTCGCGCCCTGGCGCAAGACCAAGGCGGCCAAGAGCGGGCGCATCTACGTGCCCACCGACGACCTCCTCCTGCAGGCCACCTCGGACCCCGCCAGCCTGATCCGCAAGGTCCGGCGCGACTACCTGAAGAACTAGGGGCTGTCGCAGATGGCCACCGCGGCCACGGAGCGGCCCGCACCACAGCTGCACACCCCCGCGCGCACCGGCGTGCGCCGGACGGCGGTCGCCCTCGGCGTGCTCGTCGCGCTGATCGCGGCGGTGTGCTGCTCGCTGGCCTTCGGCTCGGTCACCGTGCCGCTCAGCGAGGTCGTCAAGTCGCTGTTCGGCTGGCTGACCGGCCACCAGGCCAGCGGCGTCGACCGCGAGATCATCCTGCAGCTGCGCCTGCCGCGGACGGTCACGGCCATCGCCGTCGGCGCGTCGCTGGGCGTGGCCGGCGCGATGCTCCAAGGCTCGCTGGGCAACCCGCTGGCCTCGCCCGACGTGGTCGGCGTGACCGGCGGCGCGGCGTTCGGCGCGATGGTGATCATCCTCATGTCCCCGGGCCACGTCGCGCTGCTGCCGCTCAGCGCGCTCGTCTTCGGCCTGCTCGCCGCGCTGTTGGTGATCGCGCTCTCGTGGACCGGCGTGCACCGCGGCGGCGTCGGGCGGCTGATCCTGTCGGGCATCGCGATCGGCGCGATCTTCACCGCCGGCACGTCGATGCTGATGGCCCTGTACCCGAGCCGCGCGCCGTCGGCCGTCATGTGGCTGGCCGGCTCGCTGCAGACCGAGGGCTGGCCGACGATCCGCAGCGTCGCGCCCTACCTGATCGTCGGGCTGGTGCTCGCGTTCACGCTGATGCGCCCGCTCAATCGCCTCGCGCTGGGCGACGAGGTGGCCGCGTCGCTGGGCACCTCGCCGCGCGTCGTGCGGGTGCTGGCCATCCTGGCGGCGGCGATCCTGGCCTCCGGCTCGGCCGCGCTGGCCGGCCTGCTCGGCTTCCTGGGCATCGTCATCCCCCACGCCGTGCGCCTGCTGGGCGGGACCTCGAATAACACCTACGTCGTGCCGATCTCCGCGCTGGCCGGCGCCGCGCTGCTGACCGCCGGCGATGTCGTCGCGCGCACGCTCAAGGCGCCGCTCGAGCTGCCCGTCGGCCCGATGATGGTCGTGATCGGCGTGCCGCTGTTCCTGTGGCTGCTGCGGAAGGCCGTGTAGTCCGGTGGCCATCCTCGAGGTGCGCGATGCCGCAGTGCGGATCGGCGACAAGGAGATCCTCCACGGCGCCGACCTGAGCGTCGACGCCGGCCAGCTCGTCGCGGTCGTCGGCCCCAACGGCGCCGGCAAGTCGACCTTGGCCCGTGCGGCGGCCGGCCTGCAGAAGCTGGCCGGCGGCTCGGTGCGCTGGAACGGCGAGGACCTCGGATCGATCCGGGCCCGCAAGCTCGCGCTGATCCGCGCCTACATCCCCCAGCGCCCGCGCGTGCCGGAGGGGATCGTCGTGCGCGAGGCCGTGCTGATCGGCCGCTCGCCCCACCTGCGTCCGCTGGAGCGGCTCGGCTCGGGCGATCGCGACGCGGCCGAGCGGGCGATGGACCGCGCCGGCGTGCTCGCGTTTGCCGACCGGCGCCTGACGACGCTGTCGGGCGGCGAGCTGCAACGCGTGCAGATCGCCATCGGCCTGGCCCAGGAGGCACCGGTGCTGATGGCCGACGAGCCGACCTCCGCGCTGGACCTGGGCGCCACCTCGGCGATGGCCCGCCTGCTGCGCGGCCTGGCCGACGAGGGCCTGGCCGTCGTGCTCGTCGTGCACGACCTGGCGCTGGCCGCCGCCGTGGCCGACGAGGTGGTGGTGATCTCCAACGGGCGCTCGGTGGCCACCGGCACGCCGGCCGAGGTGCTGCACACCGAGCAGCTGCGCGACGTGTGGCACGTGCACGCCGAGCTGGAGGCCGACGGCAGCGGGCGCACCGCCCTGCACGTGCGCTGGCTGGACGAGCGACCGTCGACTACCGACGTCGGCGTTCCGCCCACGCTCCCAGGCTGAGCGCCGCCGCGGCGGCGAGCGCCACGACCAGGCCCGGCGGAACGTGGAAGCCGCCGTCGGTGTCGGGCACCGACGCGGCCACGACCGCCTGCTGGACGGCGATCGACTCCGGCGTCGACGCGTCGGCCAGCAACGTGCCGGAGACGGCGTCGGGATCGATCTTCGGCGGCGCCTGCTCGGGCTCGTCCGGTTTGGGCTTGGACCGCTTGCGCGGCTTCTGCTGCGTGGCCTTCGGCGTCGCCTGCGGCGTGACCTCCGGCTCGGCCGCGGGCGCCGGGGCGGGCGTCGCCGCCGGCGCGGGCGCCGCCGGGACGGGCGCGGGCGCCGCGGCGGAGTCGCGTCCGGTGTCCGTCCCACGGACCGCATCCGCGGTGCGGCGCTTCGGGTCGCCGACGACGATCGTCACCGGGTCCGATGTCCCGCCGCCGCCGGCGCCGTCGGACACCGTCACGGTGACGCGGTAGCGCCCGGCCCGCGCGAACGCGTGATCGACCTCGGAGCCGACCTCGCTGGTGCCGTCGCCGAAGTCCCAGGTGTAGGTCGCGTCCTCCGTGCTGGACTGGGCCAGCAGCGGCACCCGCTGGCCGACGTCGGCCTTCTCGACGCTGGCGATGATCGCCACCTCGAGCAGCGTCGCGCCCTCGATCGTCACGTCCAGCGGCGCGTTGGGCGCCGAGCGGATCACCTGCGCCGCGCGACCGCTGGCCGTCGCCGGGCGCAGCAGCGAGGTGCGCCCGTCGGCGTCGATCCACACGAGCGCGGGACCCTCCGGGAACGGCGGCACGGCGCCCAGCTCGGGCCGCGTCAGCTGCAGCAGCGCCAGGTCCGCGCTGGCCGTCACCGCGCTGACCGCGTTGGGATCGGCCCCGGCCAAAGCCACGGCGGCGCGGACCGACGTGCCGGTCAGCGACTGGGCCACGCCGTCGACCACGTAGGTCGTGGGCGCCACGTCGGCGGCCGCGGCCAGCTGCGCCGCGCTGACCGTGACGTCGCGGCCGTCGACCTCGAAGGCGATCCCGGGGTCCGCGAAGGCGGGCGCCGCGCTCAGGGCGAGCGCCGCGCAGGCCAACGCGAGGGCCCGTCTCACCCGAGCGTCGCGGAGATCGTGACCTGGCCCTGATCGCTGTCGTAGAGGTACGCGCGGTACAGCGAGACGCCCTCCGCGGCGAGCGTCATCGGAACGTCGGTCCAGGTCACCGTCGCGCCGGAGACGACCGGGGTGACGCCGTTGAGCTTGAGCAGGCCGATCGACTGCCGGCTGCCGATCACCGACTTCGGGGAGCCGGACGCGCGCTGGACCTTGACGACCGCCTTGGGCGTCGCCGCCGCGAGGTCGTAGGTCCAGTCGGCGAAGGACATGTCCAGCGAGTGGCCCTTCCAGCGGAAGTTCGTCGCGCCGGCCGTGGTGATCAGCGCGCCGCCCGTGGCCGCGTCGAACCACCCGCTGGTGATGGGCAGCGTGAAGCGCGACGTGCCGTCGTAGGTGGCGGGCGCCTGCGCCGTGACGCTGCCCGCCTCCCCGCTGGAGGCCAGGTAGTTCAGCCACGAGGCCCGTGGCGACCAGGTCACCGTCCCCCCGCTGATCGACGTCGCGGCGGCCGGGCGCGTCGAGGCGGTCGCGGCGCCCGGCGTCGGCGGTCCGGTGACGGTCGGCGCGGCGGGCGCGCCGGGGATGTCGCCGCCGCTCGGCGCGGCCGTCGTCGAGGCCTCGAGATCCACGGTGCCCAGGCGGCCACCGGCCAGCCCCGGCTTGTGCAGCGACGAGCGCAGCAGGCGCACGGCGGAGCTGGTCAGCGTCAGCGGCGCCTCGGTCACGTAGGTGCCCGCCGGATCGACCGCGCGGCGCGTGTCCGGTGCGGTGATCCTGGCGATCGTGCGGCGCCGCCCCCCGACGACGGCGCTCAGCGAAGAACGCGAGCCGACCGTCACCTGCAGGCCGCTCAGCGTCACCGAGCGGCCACCGCTGGCGAGCTTCAGCGTCCCGCCGTGGCCGACGGTCGCCGTGCGGCCGGAGATCTTCACGGTCGTCGTGGGCAGCGCGACGCCGCCGCGCGTGGCCTTGGCCGGCCGGCCCGCCGACACCTGGATCCCCTGCGCCTGCAGCGATGCCGCGGCCGGTCCGCGCAGCGCGATCCGCGTGTCCTGGGCGTGGGCTGCGGAGGCGACGGTGGCCGCCGTGGCGAGCGCGGCGGCGGAGGCGAAGAACGACAGACGGAGAATGGCCATGGGGAGGGGCTTAGGGTAACCTAAGCGACGTGACTGACACCGCCGCTCCGGCCAACCCCCACTCGGCCCAGGCGACGCCCCACCAGGTGCCGCCCGGCATGGCCCAGCCTGCCTCCCCTGGCCCGCTGACCGAAGGCATCGGCGACGTTCGCCGCCGCACCGCCGCCGAGGAGGCGCGCACCATCGTCGCGGGCACGAACCTCGCCACGCTCGCCTCGCTCAGCGAGGACGGCCACCCGTGGGGCTCGTTCGTGACCTACGGCACGCTGGCCGACGGCTCGCCGGTCCTGTGCCTGTCCACGCTGGCCGAGCACGGCCGCAACCTTCCGCGCGACCCGCGCGCCTCGCTCGTCGTCGCCTCCAGCCCCGGCGACAACGACCCGCTGGACTCCGGCCGCGTGACGCTGGCCGGCACCGCCATCGTCCCCACCGGCCTGGCGCTCGAGGACGCCCGCGACGCCTACCGCAACGCGGTCCAGGACGCGGCCGCGTTCATGGACTTCGGTGACTTCACGATCTACGTCCTGCAGATCGAGCGCGTGCGCTGGGTCGGCGGCTTCGGGCGCATGGCCTCCGCCGACGCGGCGTCCTACCACGCCGCCGAGCCCGATCCGGTGGCCGCTTCGGCGCCCTACGCGGTCGCGCACCTCAACGAGGATCACGACGACGCGCTGCTGGACATGGCCCGGGCCATCGCCGGCTACACCGACGCCACGCACGCCCGCTGCACCGCCGCGGACCGCTACGGCCTCGATCTGGTCGTGCACACGCCGCGGGGCCGGGCCACGACGCGCGTCGGCTTCGCCGAGCCGATCACCGAGCCCAACGGCCTGCGCAGCGCGACGGTCGAGCTCGCGCGGCGTTCGCGCAAGCTGCTGGCCACCTGAGTCGGCGCGCCCGCCCTACCCGGCGGGCGCCCGCGCGCAGCTCTCGAAGCCCCCGTCACGGTGGGCGCGGTCGCAGAACGGCTTGTCGGACGACAGCCCGCAGCGGCACAGCGCCACCGCGCGCCCTGCCTCGAGCTCCCACGCGCGCCCGTCGACGTCGATCAGGCGGATCGGCCCCGTGACCTTGTAGGGACCGTTGTCGCGGACCTTGATCTCGACGATCGGCTCATCGGTCATGCGTGACCGAGCGTACCCTGCACCGCGCATGCGCCTGACCGAGGTGACGCCCGAGCTGCGCGAGCGCGTGATCGCGCTGGAGCCGCTGCCCGAGCAGGTGCGCTACTCGGGTCGCGCCCGCGACACGATCGCGCTGACCACCGCCACGCCGCTGCGCCGCCCGGTCACCGCGCTGGACGACGACGGCGAGCCGTTCGCGTTCCTGATCCTCGACACCGGGGCGTCGATGATCGCCGTGCACCGACCCGGCACGGTCGGCGTGCGCGCGTTCTACGTGGCGGCCGGCCGCCAGGGCAACGGGCTGGGCACCGCGCTGCTGCAGGCGCTGCCCGCCTACGTGCGGGAGCACTACCCCGAGGCCGACCGCATCGCCCTGACGGTCAACCGGCAGAACGCGGTGGCCCGGCGCGCCTACCTGCGCGCGGGCTTCCGCGACACGGGCGAGCTGTACACCGCCGGGGTCCTGGGACCCCAGCACGTGCTCGAGCTGCTCCTGAACTGAAACGGGCGGCCCGTGGGCCGCCCGTTCCGGATGCTTACTCGGCCGCCGTCTCGGACGGTGGCGCGTCGTCTGAGGCGTCGTGGGCCTCGGACTCCGGCCCGCCGTCGGCGCCGACGAGCGCCGGCGCACCGTCGAGCAGCGTGAGCTCGATCTCGGCACCGTCGTTCTCCGGGCCCGAGGGGACGTCGGCCAGGACGATCTGGCCGGCGTGCAGCTCGCTGCGCAGGACGAAGTCCGCCAGCGGGTCCTCGATGTAGCGCTGGATCGCGCGACGCAGCGGACGCGCGCCCATGGCCGGGTCCCAGCCCTTGTCGACCAGGAAGTCGCGAGCCGACTCCGACAGCTCCAGCTGGAGCTCGCGCTCCGCCAGGGAACCGCGGATCCGCAGCAGCAGCAGGTCGACGATCTGCTTGATCTCGTCCTTCTGCAGCTTGTGGAACACGATCACGTCGTCGATGCGGTTGAGGAACTCGGGGCGGAAGACCTTCTTCAGCTCTCCCATGATCCGGTTCTTCATGTCGTCGTACGTGATGCCGGTCTCGTCCTCGGTGACCGCGAACCCGAGCGGCGTGTTGCGCGCGATCTCGCTGGCCCCGATGTTCGAGGTCATGATCACGATCGCGTGCCGGAAGTCGACCGTGCGCCCCTGGGCGTCGGTCAGACGGCCGTCCTCCAGGATCTGCAGGAGGATGTTGAACACGTCCGGGTGGGCCTTCTCGATCTCGTCGAGCAGGAGCACCGAGTACGGCTTGCGCCGCACGGCCTCGGTCAGCTGGCCGCCCTCGTCGTACCCGATGTAGCCGGGAGGCGAGCCGACCAGGCGGGACACGGCGTGCTTCTCCATGTACTCCGACATGTCGATGCGGACCATCGAGTCCTCGTCACCGAACAGGAACTCGGCGAGCGTGCGGGCCAGCTCGGTCTTGCCCACGCCCGAAGGCCCGAGGAAGATGAACGAACCGGTCGGCCGCTTGGGATCCTTGAGCCCGGCCCGCGAGCGCCGGATCGCCTTCGAGATGACCTCGACGGCGGCGGTCTGCCCGATGACGCGCTTGTGGAGCTCTTCCTCCATGCGCATCAGCTTCTGCGTCTCGGCCTCGGTCAGCTTGAAGACGGGGATCCCGGTCCACATCGAGACGATGTCCGCGATCTCCTCCTCGCCGATCGAGGGACGGTCGCCGGACTCGCCCTGCTCCCACTGCTCCTCGAGCTCGCGCTTCTTGTTCGTCAGGCGCCGCTCCTTGTCGCGGAGGTTGGCGGCCTTCTCGAACTCCTGCGCCTCGATCGCGGTCTCCTTCTGGCGCCGCGTCGTCTCGATCTCCTCCTCGAGGTCCCGGTACACGGGCGGGGAGGTCATCGACTTGATGCGCATGCGGGCGGCGGCCTCGTCGATGAGGTCGATCGCCTTGTCGGGCAGGAAGCGGTCGCTGATGTAGCGGTCCGACAGCTCCGCCGCGGCCTCCAGCGACTCGTCGGTGATGTTGATCTTGTGGTGCGCCTCGTAGCGATCGCGCAGGCCCTTGAGGATCTGCACGGTCTCCTCGATCGACGGCGGGTTCACCGTGATCTTCTGGAAGCGCCGCTCCAGCGCCGCGTCGCGCTCGAGGTACTTGCGGTACTCGTCGAGCGTCGTGGCGCCGATCGTCTGCAGCTCGCCACGCGCCAGCGCCGGCTTGAGGATCGAGGCCGCGTCGATCGCGCCCTCGGCCGCACCGGCACCGACGAGATTGTGGAGCTCGTCGATGAACAGGATGATGTCGCCCCGCTGGGTGATCTCCTTCATCACCTTCTTGAGGCGCTCCTCGAACTCGCCGCGGTACTTCGAACCGGCGACCAACGCGGCCAGGTCGAGCGTGTAGATCTGCTTGCCCTTCAGCAGCTCCGGCACGTCGGCGTTGGTGATGCGCTGGGCGAGGCCTTCGACGACGGCGGTCTTGCCGACGCCGGGCTCGCCGATGAGCACGGGGTTGTTCTTCTGGCGGCGCGAGAGGATCTGCATGATCCGCTCGATCTCGGTCTCGCGACCGACGACCGGATCGAGCTTGCCGTCGGAGGCCAGCTTGGTCAGGTTGCGGCCGAACTGGTCCAGGAGCTTGGACGACTTCTTGCCCTCGCCCTGGGCGGCCGAGCCGGCCGCCGCGCTCGAACCGGAGCCGGAGCCCTGGCGGCGACCGCCGGGACCGGACAGCATCCGGATGACCTCGTTGCGGATCTTCTCGGAGTCGGCGTCGAAGTCGAGGAGGATGCGGGCCGCGACGCCCTCGTTCTCCCGGACCAGGCCGAGCAGGATGTGCTCGGTGCCGATGTAGTTGTGGCCAAGGCTCAGCGCTTCGCGAAGCGCCAGCTCAAGCACCTTCTTCGCACGTGGCGTGAAGGGGATCTGGCCTGACGTCACCTCTTCGCCGGAGCCGACGATGCGCACGACCTGCGCGCGCACCCGCTCCACGGTGATGTCAAGCGACTCGAGCACGCGAGCGGCGAGGCCCTCCTCCTCACGCAGGAGGCCGAGGAGAATGTGCTCGGTGCCGATGTAGTTGTGCTTGAGCGTCCGCGCCTCCTCCTGCGCGAGAACGACGACCTGGCGGGCTCGTTCTGTGAATCGCTCGAACATGGAGTACGTCCTTCCTACTGGGCGGCGCTGGGGTCTTGTTCGGTTCGGGGACGGTGAACTACCCGCTACTCGTGTTATCGACCTGTGGGGGCCGAAAGCTGAGTTGCGGGTCCTATCGCGGGCATAGGGCAGTCTACCAGTGGGGACCGGCGGTCCCCGGGGTTCGTCAGGGTGCGGCCAGGGTCATCCCCGATGGTTCCCCGGAACGTGGCGCGCGATGCTCCACCCATGTCGCCCACCGCCCTCGAAGAGCAGCGCTTCGTGCGCGTCGCCCCCACCTGGGAGGCGGCCCGCCCCGATCCCGAGCCGCCCGCGCCCCAGACCTCCTCCTCGCGCCGCCTGCGCGTGGGCCTGGCCATCGCCGCCGGCCTGGGCCTGATCAGCGCGACGCTCGTGGTCCTCGCCGTCCTGGCCGGCTTCGCGTTGGGGCTGCCGATGGGCAGCGGCGTCGGCGAGCGCACCCCGCGCCCGCAGTCGGCGGCCGCGCTGGCCGGGGGCTTCGAGCTGGGCGCGGGTCAGCTGCGGCTGGACCTGCGCGACGTCGCCTTCCCGCGGGGCACGACGCGGACCCAGGTCGACGTCGGCTTCGGCCAGGCGCTGGTGATCGTGCCGCGCGGCGTCGAGGTCGTGGTCGACGGGCGCGTGCTGGCCGGCAACGCGCGGGCCTTCGGCCTCCAGGAGGACGGGATCGGCGTGGACCGCACGCGCGCGTCGGGCGCCGGGCCGGGCGCGCCGCGACTGGAGATCGACGCGCGCGTCGGCTTCGGCGAGCTGCACGTCGTGCGCGCCTCGTAGCGGCGACGACGCCAGGCGGCTCGCTCAGTCGCGCATGGCGGGGAACAGCACGACCTCGCGGATCGACCGCCGGCCGCTCATGACCATGACCAGGCGGTCGATGCCCAGGCCCAGGCCGCCGGTCGGCGGCATGCCGTGCTCCAGCGCCGCGAGGAACAGCTCGTCGAACGGCTGCGTCTCGTCGTCGCCCTCGGCGGCGTAGCGGACCTGCTGCTCGAAGCGCGCGCGCTGGTCGTCGGGGTCGTTGAGCTCGGTGAAGGCGTTGGCGATCTCCATGCCGCCGACGAACGCCTCGAAGCGCTCGACCAGGCCCTCGGCCCCGCTGCGGTGGCGCTTGGCGAAGGGCGACAGCTCGACCGGGTAGTCGATGACGAACGTCGGCTGGACGAGCGTCGGCTCGACGGCCTTGGAGAACAGGTCGTCGACCAGCTGCGGCCACGTGCGCCCCTCGGTGGGCACCTGGTCGCCGATCGCCGCCGCCAGCGCGTCGCGATCGCGGCTGGCCAGGATGTCGACGCCCGTGGCCTCGAGGATCGCGTCGCGCAGGGTGACGCGGCGCCACGGCGGCGTGAAGTCGAGCTCGCCCGCGTAGCCGACGGCCGTGGCGACGCCGCTGACCAGCTGCTCCAGGCGGCGCGCCTCGTCCTCGTAGTCGGCGTAGGCCTCGTACCACTCGACCATCGTGAACTCGGGGTTGTGCTTGGGCGAGATGCCCTCGTTGCGGAAGTCCTTACCCAGCTCGTAGACCTTCTCCAGGCCGCCCACGATCAGCCGCTTGAGGTACAGCTCGGTGGCGATGCGCAGGTACAGGTCGCGGTCCAGCGCGTTGTGGTGGGTGACGAACGGCCGGGCCAGCGCGCCGCCGTACAGCGGCTGCAGCACCGGCGTCTCGACCTCGACGAAGCCGTCCTGGTCCAGCTGGGCGCGCACCGCGGAGACGACCTTCGCGCGCAGCACGAACAGGTCGCGCGCCTCCTCGTTGGCGATCAGGTCCAGCTCGCGCTGGCGGTAGCGCGTCTCGACGTCGGCCAGGCCGTGGTGCTTGTCGGGCGGCGGGCGCAGCGACTTGGCCAGCACGGTGACGTCGTCGACGCGCAGCGAGATCTCGCCCCGCTTGGAGCGCATCGCGACGCCGTCGACGCCGATCAGGTCGCCCAGGTCGAGGCCGAGCAGGCGCTCCATCTTCTCCGGGCCGAGCACGTCCACGCGCGCCTGCAGCTGCAGGCGCCCGGAGCGGTCGACCAGGTCGAGGAAGGCCATCTTGCCCTGCCCGCGACGCGCGGCGAGGCGGCCGGCGATCCGGTAGCGGTCGTCGGTCTCCTCGCCCGCGGGCAGGTCCTCGTGCTCGGCGCCGACCCGCGCAGCGGGCACCACGCCCGGGAACGCGTGCGGGAACGGGTCGATCCCGTCAGCCCGCAGTCGCTCGAGCTTGGCTCGCCGCTGGGCGAGGAGCTCGGGAAGCTCCTCTTCGGACACGTCCCGCGGCCTACAGACCGACGTCGATCTTGGTGATCTTCAGCTGGCGCTTCTTGCCGTTGGGCAGGACCACGTCGACGACGTCGCCCTTCTTGTGGCCAATCAGCGCGCGGCCGACCGGTGACTCGTTGGAGAGCCGCTCCGGGGGCTTGGCCTCCGCCGAGCCCACGATCATGAACTTCTGGCTGTTCCCGGTGTCCTCGTCCTTGACGTTGACCTCCGAGCCGACACGGACGACATCGGTGTCGAGGTCCTCCGCGTCGATGACCTGGGCGCCACGGAGGCGCTCTTCCAGCAGCGCGATGCGCTGCTCGAGCATGGCCTGCTCGTTCTTGGCGTCGTCGTACTCCGAGTTCTCGGAGATGTCGCCGAACTCGCGGGCTTCCTTGATGCGGGCCGCGACCTCACGGCGCTTGGCCGTGGACAGCTCGTCGAGCTCGTCCTTCAGCTTCTGAAGGCCGTCGGGGGTGAGGATGACATCCTTCGGCATGGTGTCTCGGGCGCTTCTCTCTCGCGGATTCGTCTTCGAGGGGCGGGCAGTCTAGCAACGCCACTTCCCCTTCTTCTGTGGCTGGTGATGCGGCGGACCGGCTACGCGGGCGTGGCCGCGAACAGCGCTTCGCGGGCCTGGGCGATCGTGTCGGCGCGCTGCATGGCGGCCTGGAGCTCCTTGCCCCCGCCCATGCGCTCGACGTACCAGGGGTAGGCCTTGCGCATCCAGCGCCCGCCGCGGTCCTCGCCCATGTGCTCGACGGCGCGCTCCATGAGCCACTCCAGCTCGGTGACGACCTCGTCGGGGGTCGGCTCGTCGTCGCGCTCGCCCAGCAGCTGCGCGAACAGCCACGGGTTGCCGAGGCTGCCGCGGGCGAGCATGATCGCCGTCGCGCCGGTGACCTCGTAGGCGTGCTGGGCGGCCTCGAGGTCGTGCAGGCCGCCGGAGATGATCACCGGGGCGTCCAGGGTCCGGACGAGCTCGGCGGCCAGCGCGTAGTCGGGCGTGCCCTTGTGCTGGACCTGGGCGCTGCGCGGGTGGAAGCCGATCGCGGCCACGCCGGCCTCGTCGACGAGCCGATGCGCGAGCCGCACGCCGTCGGTCTCGCCCTTGCGCTGGCCGGAGCGCAGCTTGACCGTGACCGGCAGCCCGGAGCCCTCGGCCGCGGCCCTGGCCACCGCGACCGCCGTGTCGGGATCGCTGAGCAGCGCCGCGCCCGCGCCCGTCTTGCAGACCTTCGGCACCGGGCAGCCCATGTTCAGGTCGATCACGTCGACGCCGGGCACGTGCTCCCGCACGTACGCCGCCGCGCTGCGCATGATCTCGGGGTCCTGACCGAACAGCTGCAGCGACGTCGGCGCACCGCTCGTCGTGCGCTCGTCCGGATGCACCCGCAGCAGCTCGTTCAGGGTCTTCTCGTTGCGGTAGTGGATCGCGAAGCTCGAGACCATCTCGCTCGTCGCCATCCCGGCGCCATAGCGCTTGGCCTGCAGGCGCACGAACCACGTGCCGATGCCCGCCAGGGGCGCCAGCACCACGCGATTCGGGACGGTCAGCCCGCCCAGCTGCCACGAGTCAGTCAGCACGCCCTCAGGGTACGACGCGGGGGGCGAAACTCCGACGTGCCTGCGCTAACACCTCCATGACAGGTCTAACAGCAGGCACGTCGCTTCCCAAGGACGCGCGCGTGGCGTGGGTCGCGGCTCGACAGCACGGTCTCGTCGGTCACGCGCAGCTCCTCGACGCCGGGCTCTCGGAGTCGGGGATCCGACGGAGGGTCGCGGCGGGCTGGCTGCACCGCGTGCATCGCGGCGTCTTCGCCGTTGGCCATCCGGGTCTGACGCCGCCCGGGCGCTGGATGGCGGCGACGCTCGCCGCCGGTTCCCGATGCGGTGCTCTCTCATTGCTCGACGGGCGCGCTCTGGGGTCTTGTCCTCGATGCCGCCGAGGTCCTCACGCTCGACCAGCTCGTCCAGGCCATCGACGACGCGACCGCGAAGCGCCTCCTCCGCCCGACCCTCATGTCCTCGGTGATCAAGGAGTCCCACGGCCGCCACGGAGTCAAGCCCCTCAAGGCCGCCCTCCTCATCACCCGACCCCGAGACATCCTCACCCGCTCCGAGCTCGAACGACGCGCCCTCAAGCTGATCGCCAAGGCCCACCTGCCCTCGCCCGCGACACCCGTCGCACGACGAACCTGATGCGCCGTGACTGGAGCGTGCTGCGCTTCACCTGGCGCCAGGTGGTCAACGACCCGTCCTGGGTCGTCGACAGCCTGACCGACGTCCTCAGCGGTTGCGCTCCCACAGGAGCCGCAGCCCCGTGAGCGTGAGCATCTCGTCGAGCTGGTCGATCGACTCCGTGAACGGGACGATCGACGCGGCCAGCCCCCCGGTGGCGATGGTGGCGGTGTCGTGACCGAGCTCGTCGCGCAGGCGGCCGACGACCGAGTCGACCATGCCGGCGAAGCCGAAGACGATGCCCGAGCGGATCGCGTCGATGGTCGACTTGCCGATCAGCGAGCGCGGCTCGTGGAGCTCGATCTTCGGCAGGGCGGCGGCGCGGGTGGACAGCGCCTCCATCGAGATCTCGACGCCCGGGAAGATGATCCCGCCGAGGTACTCGCCGTCGGCGGACACCGGGTCGAAGGTGATCGCGGTGCCGAAGTCGACGCAGATGCAGGCGCCGCCGATCGCCTCGAACGAGGCCACCGCGTTGACCAGCCGGTCCGGGCCGATCTCGCGCGGGTTGTCGTAGCGCAGCGCCATCCCGGTCTTGATGCCGGGCCCGACGATGATCGTCTCGTGGCGCAGGTAGCGCGAGCCCACCGCGCGCCATTCGGGTCGCAGCTGGGGCACCGTGGAGGACACGATCGAGCCGTCGAGGTCGGCCAGGCCGAGGCCGCGCAGCTCCATCAGGTTGCGCAGGACGGCGCCCAGTTCGTCCGCCGTGGAGGTGCGCACGGTGGCGAAGCGCCAGTGCTCGATCAGCTGGTCGCCATCAAAGGCGCCGAAATGGGTCTGGGTGTTGCCGACGTCGACGACGAGAAGCATGCGGACGGGAAGTATGCTCGCCCACGTGGCCGATCGACTGGTGCTCCACGTCGTGCCCGCTTCTCACCCGTGCGTCGCCGTCGAGCGCGCGCTGCAGCTCAAGGGCCTGGCCTACGACCGCGTGGTGCACCTTCCGGTCCTGCACACGGTCCCCATGCGCGTCCTGTTCGGGCGGCGCACCGTGCCCGGGATCGTGTTCCCCGACGGCGCCCGCGCCGTGGGCTCGATGGCCATCCTGCGGGTGCTCGACGGGCTCGAGCCCCACCCGCGCCTGGTCCCCGACGACGACGCGCTGCGCGCCCGGGTCGAGGCGGCCGAGACGTGGGGCGACACGATCCTCCAGCCCATGGGCCGGCGGATCCCGTGGACCGCGCTGTCGTTCGTGCCCCCGGCGATGATGAGCTTCAGCGCGGGCTACGAGCTGCCGATCCCGGACGCGATCGCCGCCCGCAGCACGGCGCTGGTCATCCGCGCCGCCCGCACGGTCAACCGGGCCAACCCCGACGCGGTGATGGCCGACCTGCGCGCGCTCCCCGGCCACCTCGATCGGATCGACGACTGGATCGCCGACGGCACGATCGGCGGCGCCACCCCCAACGTCGCCGACCTGCAGCTGCTCTCGACCGTGCGCCTGTTGTCGGCCGTCGAGGATCTGCAGCCCTGGTTCGCCGGCCGACCCGCGACCGCGAAGGCCGGCGCGCTGTTCCCCGTGTACCCCGGGAGCGTCCCGGCCGGCGCGCTGCCGGCCGAGTGGCTTCCGGCCGCCCCCTAGCCTGAGCGCATAGTCGAAGTCCTGTTGATCCTCGTCGCGCTCGCGCTGGTCGTCGCGTGCGGCGCGTTCGTGGCCGCCGAATTCTCGCTCGTCACCGTCGACCGCTCCAGCGTGGAGCGGGCCGCTGCCGACGGCGATCGCGGCGCCGCGGGCGTCCTGTCCGCGCTCAAGCGGCTGTCCACCCAGCTGTCGGCCGCGCAGGTCGGCATCACGGTCACCAACCTGCTGATCGGCTTCCTGGCCGAGCCCTCGATCGCTCAGCTGATCGACGGCCCGCTGGCGTCGATCGGGCTGCCGGCGAGCGTCGTCGACGTGCTCGCGGTGGTGATCGCGCTGCTGGCCGCGACGATCGTGACGATGGTCTTCGGCGAGCTCGTGCCCAAGAACCTGGCCATCGCCCAGCCGCTGGCCACGGCCAAGGCGGTGCAGCGCTTCCAGCGCGGCTTCAGTCGCGTCGCCGCGCCGGCGATCTCGCTCCTGAACGGAAGCGCCAACGCGCTCCTGCACCGCTTCGGCATCGAGCCCCAGGAGGAGCTCGCCTCCGCCCGCTCGCCCGAGGAGCTGACCTCGCTGGTCCGCCGCTCGGCGCAGCAGGGCACGCTCGAAGCCGACACCGCCACGCTGGTCGAGCGCTCGCTGGCCTTCGGCGAGCGCCACGCCGGCGACGTGATGACACCCCGCGTGCGCATGCACTCGCTCTCGCCCGACGCCCCGGTCAGCGCGGTGATCGCGTCGGCCCGAGCCACCGGCCGCTCCCGCTTCCCCGTCTTCGGCGAGGGCAGCGAGCATCTCGAGGGCGTCGTGCACCTCAAGCGCGCCGTCGGCGTCCCCCACGCCGAGCGCGATGCCGTGACCGTGCGCGAGATCATGTCCGAGCCGGTCGTGGTGCCGACGTCACTGGACCTCGACTCGCTCCTGGCCACGCTGCGCGAGGGCGGCCTGCAGATGGCGATCGTGGTCGACGAGTACGGCGGCGTCGACGGCGTGGTCACGCTCGAGGACCTGGTCGAGGAGATCGTCGGCGAGGTGCGCGACGAGCACGACCCCGGCGACGACCGCGCCCGCCGCGACGGCGCGGCCTGGGACCTGTCGGGCCTGCTGCGCCCCGACGAGGTGGCCGACCTGGTCGGCGTCGAGATCCCCGAGGACGAGGAGTACGAGACGCTCGCGGGCCTGCTGGCCATGCACCTGGCCCGCGTGCCCGACGTCGGCGACACCGTCCACCTGCGCACCCGCGACGACGACGGCGACCCCTACGACGTCACGCTGACCGTCACCGCGATGGACGACCGGCGCGTCGACCGCGTGCGCCTGGAGCTGCAGGCCGCGCCGCCCGAGGAGCCCGAGGAGCGATGAGCACCGGTCCCGCGCTCCTCCTGTCCGCCGTCCTGCTCGTGCTCAACGCGTTCTTCGTCGGCGCCGAGTTCGCGCTGATCTCCGCGCGCCGCTCCTCGATCGAGCCGCGCGCCCAGGACGGCGCGATGGGCGCGCGCATCACCCTGCGCGCGATGGAGCACGTGTCGGTGATGCTGGCCGGCGCCCAGCTCGGCATCACCGTCTGCTCGCTCGGCCTGGGCTACCTGGGCGAGCCGGCCATCGCCCACGCGCTCGAGGGCCCGTTCGAGTCGATCGGCATCCCCGACAGCCTGATCCATCCGATCGCCTTCGCGATCGCGCTGTCGATCATCAGCTACCTGCACATCGTCCTGGGCGAGATGGTCCCCAAGAACCTGGCGCTGGCCGGGCCCGATCGCGCCGCGCTGCTGCTGGCGCCGCCGCTGGTGATGGTCGTGCGCGCGCTCCGTCCGGCGATCCTCGCGCTCAACTGGATCGCCAACCACACCCTGCGCCTGGTCGGCGTCACCCCGCGCGACGAGGTGACGAGCGCGTTCACCCGCGACGAGGTCGCCGGCCTGGTCGACGAGTCCCGCCGCGAGGGCATCCTCGATGCCGACGAGGGGCGCCTGCTCACCGGCGCGCTCGAGTTCACCGAGCGCGACGTGCGCAGCGTCCTGCTGCCCACCGCCTCGCTGGTCACGGTGCCCGCCGACGCGACGCCCGCCGACGTCGAGGCGCTCGCGGCCAGCACCGGGTTCTCCCGCTTCCCGGTCCTGCGCGACGGTGGTCTCGTCGGCTACCTGCACCTCAAGGACGCGCTGGAGACCGAGGACCGCCACCGCAACCGGCCGATCGCCCAGTCGTGGATCCGCCCGCTGGTCAGCGTGTCCGCCGACGTGGGCCTGCGCGCCGCGCTGACCACCATGCAACGCAGCGGCGCCCACCTGGCCCGGGTGACGGACCAGGCGGGCGCCGTGCTCGGCGTCGTCGCGCTCGAGGACGTGCTCGAGGAGCTCGTCGGCGAGATCCGCGACGAAGCCGCTAGCCGCGGAAGCTGAAGCTCCCCATCTGAGTGCCCCGGCCACCGGTGCTCCCGGTGACCACCAGCCGGTAGCGCGACCCGGCCTTCAGCGCCGAGCGGGGCACGCGCAGCGTCGCGCCGGTCGGGCCTGCCGGCAACGCGGCCACGATGCTGCTGGCCCGCCGCAGCTGCGCGACGGCGCCCAGCTTGGAGCCCGGCAGCAGCGCCAGCGCGTGGCCCTTGGCGTCGACGATGCGCAGGCGCACGCCGCCACCCCGGTTGAGCGTCAGCGACGACCGCACCAGCACCACCCGCCGCCCGCGCTGCGTCCGCACCCCGCGGCCGGCCAGGCCGACGGTGAGCTTCGGCGTGCCCGGCCCGGCGCCGGAGCCCGCTCCGCCACCCGGACCGGCATCGGTCGCCAGCGCCGAGGCGGCGGCCGACGGCTGCGTCGGCCCCTGCGGGGTGTCCGAGGACGTTCCCGGCGACGGCGTCTGGCCGCCGCTCGTCGCGCCCTCGCCGCAGTCCAGCGTGAGCACGATGTCGGTGACCGGCGGCGGGATCGTCATCGTCGGGGTCTGCACGACCGGCGCGGACGGGTCACCGGGCGCGTGGCAGCCGGCCTTGCGGGCCTCGACCACGTAGAACCCGGCGGTCACGTCCCAGCCGAAGTGGCCGGCGCCGTCCGTCGTGTCGGGGTTGACCCGGTTGGCCGGCGACATCACCGCGCTGCCCGACGGCGGCGCGACGTAGCCGAGCGTCGCTCCCTCGAAGCGCAGCAGCGTGACCGTCGCCCCCACGACCGGGCGGCCGAGCGTGTCCACGACGTTGCCGCTCGGGTCGATGTACAGGTCGAACCCTGGGGTGGTGACGGCCGCGTCGCAGGTGATCGCGAACTCCGCGTGCGCTTCACCATGGTGCGGGAACAGCCGCGGGACGGTGATCGAGAAGTCCCCGTCGGTCTCCAGCCGCATCGGGCCGGAGAAGAACACCTCGTTGTCGGGCGCCGGCCCGATGATGCGGAACGTCGCGTCGGCCACCGCGGTGCCGACCGGGCACCCCGCGTGGCGGATCAGCGTCTCGGCCTCCCAGTAGAGCGTCGGGAAGCCGTCGGTCAGGCCGACCAGCCCCGCTCCGCCGATCTCGGTGTCGGGATCGACGCGATCGAGGTTCTCCCAGGTGAAGTCCCGACGCACGTCGGCGCCCGGGCCCACGTGGAACACCGTCGTCGTCTGCGACGCCGGGTCGGCGAACGCGCCGGCCCCATGGGCGATCACCCGGTAGTCGGCCTCGGGCAGCTCGCCGAACTCGTAGCGCCCAGCGGTGTTCGTCTGCGTCGAGTCGACCGGGGTCGAGCAGTCGCCCGTGGCCGGACACAGGTCGACCTGGGCGTTGGCGATCCCGCCGTGGCCCGAGCGGTCGGTGCCGGCCAGCACGCCGAACACGCGCCCGCAGGTGCCGTGGATGATGATCGTCTTGGACGCGGTCAGGCCCGGCGTGCGGACCGCCTCGTTCCACTGCGCCGTGCCACCGATGCGCAGCGTGCGGTCCGCGCACGCGTCGTCGGGATCGACGGTGAACACGGCGTTGGCCACCATGCCCGGCGCCAGGTCGCCGAGCGCGGCGGTGCCGCCACCCGACACGGTCAGGCCGGACGGAGCGGTCAGCCCGGCGACCAGCCCCGTGGCCGGCGCGCCGCCGAAGTTGCGCAGCGTCGCGCGGACGTCGAACGACTTGGTCGAGCCGTCCGCTCCGACGCCCACGACCGCTGGCGCGTCGAGCGTCAGCGACGGCGCCGGGCCGCTGCCGCCCCCGATCGCGCCGGTGGTCGAGAAGGCGAAGATGAACGTGGCCGGAACGCCCAGCGTCGGGCCGTTCTCCACGCTGGACTGCCCGAACGACCACACCTCGGCCCCGACCGCCGCGACGGCGTCCAGCGCGCCCGCCTCGTCGGGTGCCGCGCCGTAGTAGACGAAGAACGTCTTGGACTCGCCCGGCGCGAGCGATCCGAAGCCGAAGTCGAAGTGCGCGCCGTGGTCGCCCGGCCCGGCGTCGGTGAAGAACCCGGTGCAGTCGTCGTCACCGCCGCCCGTGCACTGCGGATAGGAGGAGAAGCCGCGCGCCCCGAGCGGGTCGGCGGTGTCGAAGCCGTCGTCGGAGCTGAACAGCAGGTTGGCGGTGTCGGTGCCGTCGATCGTCGAGAACTCGCTGAACGCGGTCGGCTCGACGTCCCAGTCCATGACCCGCCGATAGCGCAGGTCGGTCACGGGCACGTCGCCGACGTTGGTGACGGTGACGCGGTCCTGGTACATCGCGTCGCTCCCCGGCGCCGGCGCGTAGGCCTGGCGCACCTCGATGACGGGCAGCGGATCGCCCTCGACCACCGCACGGTCGACCGTGCCGCCGCCGCTGATGCTGCCGTTGGTGCGCATGATCGACGTGGCGCTGGTCTCGTCGAAGCTGAAGTCGACCAGCTCCAGGCCGCGGTAGCCGCTGTCGTCGTTGGCGGAGCCGCTCAGGCCGCTGCCGGCGTCGGCGATGCCCCAGCCCTCGCAGGTGCACCCATCGGCGGTCGCCTCCAGCGGCGGCTCCTCGCCGCGCAGGAAGCGCAGTCCGACGGTCGAGTTGCCGCCCTGCGACGGCACGCGCTCATCCGGCGACGTGTCGTCCGGCGGTGCGAAGTTCAGGTTGCCCCACGAGTTGACGCCCAGCTGCACGTTCTCGTGGGTGATGACCGCGCCGGCGCCGCCCGGCGCGTTCGCGGAGGCCGCCGACGCTCCCAGCGCCAGCAGCGCCGCCGTCATGGCGGCCGTGGTGATACCCCTCAGCAGTCCCATGACGCGACGCTACGCAGCGCCATGGGGCCACGCCTACCCCAAACTTTTCGCCGTCCACCCCAACATCGACCACAACATCTCAGGGCACCCGCAGCGGGTCCCCGGCCCGGCGCACGCCCTCCTGCACGGGCAGCGCGGCCAGCGCGTCAGCCAGCGCCCGGCCGTCCGGCGTGCGCAGGTCGAAGTCCAGCTCGAGCAGCGGGATCAGCACGAAGCGCCGGGCCAGCACCTGCTCGTGGGGCAGCGTGAGCCGGTCGGACGCGTAGGCGCGATCGCCGAGCAGCAGCAGGTCGACGTCGATCGCCCGGGGCGAGTGGCGCACGTACTGCTCGGGGCGGCCGAGCTCGCGCTCGACGGCCTTACAGGCGTCCAGCAGCGCCTCGGGCTCCAGGTCGGTCTCGACCCGCAGGCAGGCGTTGAGGAACGACGGCTGGTCGAGGATCTCGCCCACCGGGTCGGTGTCGTAGGTGGCCGACGCGGTGAGCACGCGCACGCCGTGGCGGGGCAGCGCGTCGGTTGCCGCCTGCAGGTTGGCCCGCCGGTCGCCGACGTTGGAGCCGAGGCTCAGGTAGCCGATCACAGCGCCAGCGCCAGCTGTCGGGAGTGGGCCAGCAGCGTGCCGGCCCGGGAGAAGATGCGCGTGTCCTCCTCGAAGTACCCGTCGGCGGCCGTGTCGGAGGTGACCTCGATGAGCACGTCGTCGTGGGGCAGCGGCAGGGCGGCGCGCAGATGCACCGTCAGGTCGATCGTCGGCGCGACCAGCAGCCGGTCGGCCAGGACGTAGGGCGCCGGCAGCCAGGCGTCCGACAGCGCGACGAGCAGCGCGGCGTCCAGCGGGCGCGCCTCGCGCAGGCGGATCCACCCGCCGGTCCGGGCCGGGCCCTCCCCGGAGAACAGCTTCGGGCCGATCGCCGGGCGCAGCTCGAAGTGGTGGCGGAACGGGATGTCGGGGATGCCCGCGGGCAGGTCGGGCGGCGCGAGCTCCTCGGGCGGGCGCACGTCGGGCGCGACCGCGTCGGCGTAGGCGACCGCGCCGGGGTAGTCGGCGCCCAGCGCGGCCAGCGCCAGCGCGACCGTCTTGCCGTCCTGCCGGCAGCGGGCCGAGACGGTCGACATCCCCCGCCCCGTGCGCTCGATCGTCACCTCGACCTCGGCGTCGGCCTCCTGGGGCACGCGCAGGTAGTGCACCGTCAGCGAGCGCAGCTGGCGGGCCGGGTCCGCGACCGCGGCCTCGATCGCCTGCACGAGCACGGCGGCCACGAAGCCGCCGTTGGGACCGTGCACGACCCGCCAGGCGGGCGTGAAGCGAGCGGCGAAGCGCCCGTCGCCCAGGGCCTCGACGGCCGAGTCGCGATCGAAGGCGGTCAACTCAGTCGTCGTCGACGGCCTCGCGCGAGACCTCGACGGAGACCTCGCCGACCGACAGCGGGATCGGCGGCTCGGGCTTGGCCGCCTTGACCCAGACGTACTCGACGGGGAAGTCCGCGAGGATGCGATCGGCGATCACCGAGCACAGGCGCTCGAGCGTCTTGTACTGGCGCTCCTGAGCGACGAACAGGGCGGTCTGGCAGACCACGCCGTAGTCGACGGTGTCCTCGACCATGTCCGTCACGGTCGCGTCGCACTCGCCCACGTCCATGCGCAGATCGAGCAGGATGCGCGTGCCGACCTCGCGTTCGGCGTCGCTGACGCCCACCGCGGCGAAGATCGACAGGCCGGTGATCTCCACCGTGACGACCGTCTCGACGGCCTCCTGGTCGTCGTCGAATGAGTCGTCGTGGTTCACGTCTTCGTCGTCGCCGGCCATCGCCCGGCCAGGGTAGCGGCGGCGACCGCCAGGGCATCGGCGACCGGCGCCACGTCATGGACGCGGAAGACCGCCGCGCCGCGCTCCAGGGCGAGCACGTTGGTGGCGATCGTGCCGCCCAGGCGCTGGTGCACGTCCCGCCCGGCGATCGTGCCCAGGAACGACTTGCGCGAGGTGCCGATCAGCACCCGGCAGCCGATCGCCACGATCTCGTCCAGGCGGCGCAGGAGCTGCAGGTTGTGCTCGATCGTCTTGCCGAAGCCGATGCCGGGATCCAGCAGGACGCGCTCCGCCGGGACGCCCTCGGCCACCGCGAAGGCCAGCCGGTCCTCCAGGAACGCCTTGACCTCGGAGACCACGTCGTCGTAGCGCGGGTCCTCCTGCATCGTGCGCGGCTCGCCGACCGAGTGCATCACGCACAGCTCGCAGCCGTGCTCGGCGGCCAGCGCGGCCAGCTCGGGCGCGCGGCGCAGGCCGGTGACGTCGTTGATCAGCGTCGCCCCGCGCTGGATCGCGGCGCGCGCGACGGCCGGCTTGAACGTGTCGATCGACAGCCGGGCGCCAGTGTCGGCCAGGCCTTCGAGGACCGGGATGACCCGGCGCAGCTCGGTCTGCTCGTCGACCGGCGCGGCGCCCGGCCGGGTCGACTCGCCGCCGATGTCGAGGATCTCGGCGCCTTCGAAGACGAGCCGGTAGCCGTGGGAGATCGCCGCGCGCGGATCGAGGAACGCGCCGCCGTCGGAGAACGAGTCGGGCGTGACGTTGACGATGCCCATCACCTGGTGCATGTGAACCATTGTCCTCCAGCGGTTGACGCCGGACGCGCGTGGGGTAGCTTCTGAGGCAGAAGAAGAGCGAGAAAACGAGGAGAAAGCACGTATGCCTGATAGCCCGCTTCACCGGCTGTCCGCCGAGGGCCAGTCCGTCTGGCTCGACTCCATCTCCCGCACCGCCCTGAAGTCCGGCGAGCTGGCCCGGATGATGGAGGAGGACGCCGTCGTCGGTGTCACGTCCAACCCGTCGATCTTCCAGAAAGCGATGGCCGAGGGCAACGCCTACGACGATCAGCTGCGCGAGGTGCTGAAGACCGAGCAGGACCCGAAGGAGATCTTCTACGCGCTGGCCCACGACGACATCGTCGACGCCGCCGACCTGCTGCGCCCGATCTACGACAGCGGCCAGGGCACCGACGGCTACATCAGCTGGGAGGTCGATCCGCGCTACGCAAACGACACCCAGTCGACGATCGACGAGGCCAAGCGCCTGCACGAGTGGGTCGACCGGCCCAACCTGCTGGTCAAGATCCCGGCCACCAAGGAGGGCCTGCCCGCGATCGAGGAGTCGATCGCCAACGGCATCTCCATCAACGTGACGCTGATCTTCGGCCTGGAGCGCTACCGCGAGGTCATCGAGGCCTACATGCGCGGCATCGAGCGGCGCCTGGAGTCCGGCGGCGACGTGTCCGACATCCAGTCGGTCGCGTCCTTCTTCGTGTCGCGCGTCGACACCGAGGCCGACAAGCGCCTGGAGAAGCTGGGCCGCGAGGACCTGCAGGGCAAGCTCGCGGTGGCCAACGCCAAGCTGGCCTACGAGGTGTTCGGCGAGGCGTTCGCCACCGAGCGCTGGAAGGGCCTGGCCGCCCAGGGCGCCAAGGCCCAGCGGCCGCTGTGGGCGTCGACGTCGGTGAAGAACCCGAACTACCCGGACACGATGTACGTGGCCGACCTGATCGGGCCCGAGACCGTCAACACGATGCCGATCGAGACGATCGAGGCCTTCCAGGACCACGGCGAGGTCGCCCGCACGATCGACACCGAGGTGCAGGACGCCCACCAGCTGTTCTCCGATCTGGAGGCCGCCGGCGTGGACATCGAGGACGTCACCAACACCCTCGAGATCGAGGGCGTCGACAAGTTCAAGGACTCGATGCACGAGCTGCTGGCCGGCATCGAGTCCAAGCGCGACGCGATGGTCGCCGCGTAGCGCGCACGTGAGTGCCGGCCTGATCGTCCTGATCGTCGTGGGCATCGTCCTGGTGCTCGCGGCGACCGGCGTGTTCTACGCCGTCGGGCGATCGGAGGACCGCGAGCGGGCGCGCGAGAAGCGCGCGCCCGCCCCACCGGCATCGCCGCCCCGGCCGCGCCCGTTGGCGCGCCGCCGGGACCACGACTAGTCGACCTCGTCGACCTTCCGCACGATCCAGTACTCGCGGCGGTCGAGGTCATAGAGCAGCCCGGCCATCAGGCGGTCGGTGGCCAGGAAGTCGTCGTGGACGAGCGTGGCCAGCGCGACCGGCGGCGTCGTCGCCGGCACCAACGCGCCGATGACCGCCTCCGGGTCGCCCTGCGCGGCCCAGAACGCATCCTCGTCGGCGATCCGCGCCTGGGCCAGCGCGTGCTGGGCGTCGACCACGAACGCCGGGTCGGTCAGCTCGTAGATCTCGACCCCACCCTGCGGACCGGCGGTGACCAGCGTGGCCCACTGGCCGGGCGCGTCGACCAGCGCGGCGACGAAGCCGTCGTCGTCGCGCACGACCTCGGTGACCCGCGCCGGGCGTCCGTCGACGCGCAGCGCGCCGCCGATGGTCAGCTCGTCTGCGCGCATCGGCCCTCCAGCCACTCCGACAGCGGTCCGACGGCCGCGTCGGCGTAGATCTCCTCGATCGGCGCGCCCGCCTCGGCCAGCCGCCGGCCGACCACCAGGTAGTCCTCGTCGCCGGCGCGCGGGCTGTTGCGCGAGCCGTGGACGGCCCAGCCCAGCGGGGTGCTGAACAGGTTCGGCGACTCGGCCAGCGGGTCGGCGCCGCGGTCGAGCAGCAACTCGACGGTCGACACGCGGCCCCACCACGCGGCCCAGTGCAGCGGCGTGCCGCCCATGCCGCCGCCCCGCTTGGTCAGGCGGACGCCGAGGTCGAGCAGCAGCGCCACCGCCGCGTCGTTGCCGTCGGCGGCCACGCGGGCGATGATCTCGTCGTTGCGCAGGCGCTCGCGCAGGTCGGGGTCCAGGCGCAGCAGTTCCTCCGCCCGCACCCGGTCGGCGCGGCGGGTGGCACCCACGAGCTCGTCGAAGGGCCGGGCCCGCGGCAGGGCGCCGAGCTCGACCAGCGTCTGGACCAGATCGTCGCGGCCGAAGCGCACGGCCAGCGCGTAGGCCCGCGCGCCGCTCTCCTTCCCGATCGCCTCCAGATCCGCGCCCGCCCCGGCCAGCAGGCGCACGAAGGCCGGCGAGCGCTCGCGCCACACCGCGGCGGGCACCAGCGCGCCGAGGCCGATGCGCTCGGCGTCGTCGACCGGGCCCAAGCGCTCCAGGAGCAGCTCCAGCGCCGCGGGGTCCTCGCGATCCAGGGCGTGGCCCAGCGCGTTGGTGCCGACGATCGCCGCGCCCGCGTCCAGCAGCAGCGGCAGACAGGTCAGCGCGGGCTCCTCACAGGCGTGGTAGACCGACTCGTTGTCGTCGGGGTTGGCGCCGGCCTCCAGCAGCAGCGCGGTCATGCGCGGCTCGTGGGCCACACCCGCCGCGCCGTACAGCGCGCTCTCCATGCCCCATTGCGGGTGCCGCCAGGCCGAGTCCACGTCGGCGCCCGCGTCCAGCAGCGCCCGCGCGCAGGCCAGCAGCGCGTCGGTGCGTTCCCCACCGAGGTAGGTCGAGAACGTGACGTAGCAGAGCGCCGGCCAGCTCCGCGAGCCGACCGCCGTCGCCGTGGCCAGGTCGGGCAGCGCCGCGCGCACCCGCTCGACGTCGCCGAGGACGAGCGCCGCGTCGATCCCCGCCCGGGCCACGCCCGGCTCCACGGCCAGCAGCGCGTCGGCCCGGTCGCGGCGCCGGTCGGTCGCCGCCTCCACGAAGGCCCGCGCGCGCTCCTCGCGGGCCACCGCCTCGGCCTCGACCCGCGCCACCAACGCCGGCCAGGAGCGCAGGCCCAGCTCGCGCGCCACCGCGCGCTGCGCGTCAGCCAGCGTCGCGTCCGCGCGGCCCGCAGCCCGCCAGGCCCGCAGCAGTGCCTTGGCCTCGCGGCGGGCCCGGTCCAGGTCGATCCGTCCGTCCATCTCGATCACCTCGCAGATCGCCCTGGTCCGCGAGGGCGGAGGTCGATCGGCGAGCGACGAACCGCACAGATACAGCGAAGAGGAGGTGGGCCTGAGGCCCTGCCCGCGGACCGGACGCGCCCTCACAGCGCGCGCCGGAAAGCTTACGTGAGTTGGATGTGGTCCGCTTCGGCGGCGCCGCCGAACGGGCGCGTCAGGCCGTACTGGTTGAGCACGGCCTCGGGCACGCCTTCGACGCCGGGCGTGTCGGAGGCCTCGCCGCGCGTGTGCGGGTCGTTGGGGAACCCGCCGACCGCCACGGAGTGCTCGGGCGAGCGGTAGCCCGACAGGCCGATCAGGTGCAGGTGCAGCGCCAGCGCCATGCGGTTCAGCCGGGCTGCGAGCTCGGGCTCGTTGCCCACGGTGTAGTCGGTGCCCGCGGCCGGGAAGAACCCGTCGCCGCCGGACGCCGCCGAACCGGGCGTGGTGATCATGAACGCGCGCGACTGGGCGGCGACGGCGCGGGCCTGCGCGGCGGCCGCCTGCTTCTCCAGGGACGCTCGCTGCGCGCGCAGCGCCCCGAGCTTGGACGACTGCCGGTCGCGCGCCTGCTCGGCGGCCAGCTCGCGGTTGGCCAGCTCGAGCTTGACCTCGGCCACGGCGTCGCGCTGGGACAGGACCGTGGCCGCCTCGCGCTCCTGCGTCGCCTCCAGCGCGGCCAGGTGCCGGACCTCGGTGGAGACCTGGTCGCGCGTCGTGCGCACACGATCGGTGATGCGCGCGTTGGCCTGCTGGACGCGCCGCATCATCTCGCCGGTCTCCAGCAGGTCGCTGAGGCTGGCCGCGCCGAGGATCACCTGCACGAGCTGCGGGTCGCCGGCCTCGTACTGCTTGAGCAGCTGCCGGGCCAGCGCGCGCCGGTCATGATCGAGCGTGACCCGCAGCCGCGACAGCGACCCACGCGATGAGCGCAGCTCGTTCTGGGTCTGCGACAGCGTGGCCCGCTCGGCGTCGAGCCGCGCCTGGATCCCGCCCAGCTGCTCCTGCAGGTCGGCGATCCGGCCGCGGTACCCCGCGATCGCCCGGTTCTCGGTGTCGATGCCGGCCTGCAGCGTGCCCTCCTGCCGGCGCGCCGCGGCGATCCGCTGCGACAGCGAGCCGCTCGCCCGGCTGTGCCCGACCTGCACGACCGACAGCGCGGCGACGACCGCGCCGGACAGCACCGCGATGCGCAGGACGGTCGACCTCACAGCGGGGCGAAGCTACCAGCGCACAGCGGCAAACCTGCAGGTCGCGCTGCAAGGCGCGACCTGCGCAGGTCAGGCGGGTTCCGGCTTCTCCGGTGAGTCGAGGCGCAGATCCGTCGCGAACCCGGGACGCGGCAGCGGCCGCGGCGCGGTGAACCCGTCGGGTGCCGGCGGCAGCGTCTCGGGCGTTCCGGGCTCGTCGTCGGGCCCGAACACGTCCTCGTAGCTCTTGCCGTCCAGCAGCGCCAGGAACTCCGGACGCTCGATCGTCTCGCGCCGCAGCAGGATCTCGGAGATCGAGATCAGCATCTCGCGATGCTCGGTCAGGATGTCCTTGGCCTTCTGATGGGCGGACTCGACGATGCGCCGGATCTCGTCATCGATCTCGCGGGCGATCTCGTCGGAGTAGTCGGGCTCCGAGGAGAACTCGCGGCCCAGGAACGGCTGGCCGTGGTTGTGCCCGAAGACGCGCGGGCCGAGCTTGTCGCTCATGCCGAAGCGCATGACCATCTGCTTGGCCGACGCCGTGACCTTCTCCAGGTCGTTGGACGCGCCCGTGGTGATCTCGTCGAAGATGATCTCCTCGGCGGCGCGGCCACCCAGGGTCATGGCCATCGTGTCGTTGAGCTCGGCCCGCGTCGTGAGGAACTTGTCCTCGGTCGGCATCGAGATCGTGTAGCCCAGGGCCTGGCCGCGGGACACGACCGAGATCTTGTGGACCGGGTCGGAGTGCTCGAGGTAGTGGCCGACCAGCGCGTGACCCATCTCGTGGTACGCGGTGATCAGGCGCTCCTTCTCGCCCATGACCCGGGTCTTCTTCTCCGGGCCGGCGACGACGCGCATGATGCCCTCTTCGAGCTCCACCTGGCTGATCTCGCGCTTGCCGTTGCGCGCGGACAGCAGCGCGGCCTCGTTGACCAGGTTGGCCAGGTCGGCGCCGGTGAACCCGGGCGTCTGACCGGCCAGGTCGGCGATGTTGATCTCCTTGGCCAGTGGCTTGCCGCGGGTGTGGACCTCGAGGATCTTCTCGCGGCCCTTGCGGTCCGGGCGGTCCACGGTGATCTGACGGTCGAAGCGACCGGGACGCAGCAGGGCGGGATCGAGGATGTCGGGCCGGTTGGTGGCCGCGATCATGATGATGTTGTCCTTGGCCTCGAAGCCGTCCATCTCGACGAGGAGCTGGTTGAGCGTCTGCTCGCGCTCGTCGTGACCGCCGCCCATGCCGGCGCCACGGTGGCGGCCGACGGCGTCGATCTCGTCCATGAAGATGATGCAGGGCGAGTTCTGCTTGGCCTGCTCGAACAGGTCACGGACACGCGAGGCGCCCACGCCGACGAACATCTCGACGAAGTCCGAGCCGGAGATCGAGAAGAACGGCACGCCCGCCTCGCCGGCCACCGCGCGGGCCAGCAGCGTCTTGCCGGTGCCCGGAGGGCCGTAGAGCAGGACGCCCTTGGGAATGCGCGCACCGAGGGCCTGGAACTTCTTGGGGTTCTCGAGGAACTCCTTGATCTCGTGCAGCTCCTCGACGGCCTCGTCGGCGCCGGCCACGTCCCGGAACGTGATCTTGGGCGAGTCGACCGACATCCGCTTGGCCCGCGACTTGCCGAACGACATGACCTTGGAGCCGCCGCCCTGGACCTGGTTCATCAGGAAGATCCAGAACCCGATGAAGATCAGGAACGGCAGGACGTAGGTCAGCAGCGACAGCCAGCCGTTGGACTTGGTGCCCTGGACGTTGAAGTCGCCGATCTTGTCGGCCTTCTTGGCCTCGGTCAGCGCCGAGATCAGCTCGTTGCCGTTGTCGTTGACCCAACCGACGGTGTACTTCGACTTGTCGTCGAGCGTGACGTCGATCGTGTTGTCCTTCTGCTTGACCGTGGCCTTGTCGACGTCGCCGTTGGCCAGCTGCGTCTCGAAGTCCGCGTACGAAGTCTCCTTCGTCGGGGTCCCAGGGCTGATCAGCTTCTGGGCGAAGAACGCCAGCACCACCACGATGAGGATGGGGAACGCGGCGCTCTTGAAGAACCTGCTCATGTGAGGAAAATCGCCTTCCGGGGGTCTGGCGGTGGAGTCTTAGGCTACCAACCTGTATTCGGCCGCCAGGCCGGTTCGGTTTACCGGCGCTGCCGACGACTAGGCCTCTTCCAACGCAGCGACGTACGGCAAGTTCCGGTAGTGCTCGGCGTAGTCGAGCCCGTAGCCGATGGCGAACTTGTCCGGGATCTCGAAGCCGAGGTACCGCGTCGGGAGGTCGACCTTGCGCCGATCGGGCTTGGTCAGCAGCGCGCAGACCTCCAGCGAGGCGGGCGAGCGAGCGCCCAGGTTGCGCATCAGGTACTGCAGCGTCAGGCCGGAGTCGACGATGTCCTCGACGATCAGCACGTCGCGGCCGTCGATCGAGGCGTCGAGGTCCTTGAGGATGCGCACGACGCCGCTGGAGGCGGTGGCCGAGCCGTAGGAGGAGATCGCCATGAAGTCCAGCTCGCACGGGCAGGTGATCTCGCGCATCAGGTCGGCCAGGAAGAACACCGCGCCCTTCAGGACGCCGATCAGCAGCGGGTTGCGACCCTCGTAGTCGGCGCTGATCTGCTGGCCGAGCTCCCGCACACGGCGCTGCAACTGGTCGGGCTGGACGAGGATCTCGCCGATCTTTGGGTCGCGCATGGCCCGCCCAACGTTATCCGTGCGCCTCGAAGCGGAGCGTCCCGCCCTCCACGACGGCGCGCACGCCGTCGCCGATGTCCAGCGCGGTCCACGCACGCGTGTCGTCCAGGGCGAGGATCTCCTCGGTCCGCGCCGCCGCGCGCGGCACCAGCGCGCCGGCCGCGTCGTCGGCCAGGCGGCTGACCACCAGGCGGGCCAGCGCGAGCCCGAGCGTGCGCAGCCGGGCCAGCGCGATCGTGCGGCCCTCCCCCACCGCCTGGGCGACGAGCGCGTCGAGCACGTCGGCCTCCAGGCGCAGCACCGCGGCGGCGCGCACGACGTTGGCCTCCGCCGCCGGGTGGATCTCGCGCAGCGCGGGCAGCAGGTTGGCGCGCAGGCGGTTGCGGGCGAAGCGCGGATCGGCGTTGGTGGGGTCGTCGCGGAAGTCCAGGCCGGCGGCACGGCACCAGGCCTCGGTGTCGGCCCGGGTCAGCGACAGCAGCGGGCGGATCACGCTCCCGGTGCGCGCGGCCATGCCCAGCAGCGCGCGGCGACTGGGCGCCGCGGCCAGCCGGTAGAGGATCGTCTCGGCCTGGTCCGAGGCCGTGTGCCCGGTGGCCACGTCGATGCCGAAGGCGCCCGCGGCCGCGTAGCGCAGCTCGCGCGCCCAGGCCTGCAGGTTCCCGCCGTCGGGCGGTGGGTCGGCGCCGACCAGCTCCAGCGGCACGCCGAGCCGCTCGCACAGGGCCGCGCAGAAGGCCGCGTCGGCCGCGGCGGTCGGGCGCAGCCCGTAGTCGACGTGCAAGGCGCGGACCGCCCCGGACCCGCAGATGCGCACGGCGAGATCGAGCAGGCAGACCGAGTCGCGGCCCCCCGATAGCAGCACGAGGACCGGGCGGCCGGCCACCAGCAGGCCGTCCTCGCGGACCCGCCGCTCGAGCTCACTCATCGGCGAGCGCGGCGACGAACAGCTCCGTCGGCTCGGCGAACCCCTTCAGCCGCACCTCGCCGATGCGCTCGAACTCCAGGTGGCTGCCCGCGCCGTCGACGACCGGCCGCGTGACGATCACCTCGCCACCGGCGGCCCGGGCGGCCACGCGCGCGGCCAGGTTGACCTCGCGCCCGTAGTAGTCGCCGTCGCGGTAGACGACCTCGCCCACGTGCATGCCGATCCGAGGCAGCGGGCGGTGGTCGTAGAGCATCTGGAAGCCGACGGCCCAGTCGGTCAGCGCCGCGCCGTCGGTGCCGACGACCATCACCTCGTCGCCGATCGTCTTGATCACGCGGGCGTCGTCGGGCAGCGTCGTCTCGACCGCCTCGAGGAACCGCTCGACCGCGTTGACGGCCTCCTCGTCGCCCTCCTCCTCGGTCAGCCGGGTGTACCCGGCCAGATCGGCGAAGGCGATGGCCACGCGCAGGCGCCCGAGGTCGCTGCCGAACCCGGCATCGGACTCCATGTGGCCGATCACGTCCTGCTCGATGAAGTGCTGCAGGAAGCGCTGGTGGACGTAGTCCATGATCGGCGAGGCCAGCGGCAGCGTCGCCGAGGCCAGCGTCGACATCTCCTCGGCCATCTCCATCCCGGGGACGCCGTCGCGCATCATCGGCTCGTGCACGTAGAGGTGGAACAGGCGCACCTCGGCGTCGGCCATCTGGGCCACGGCCTGGCCGTACACCCGGGTCAGCTGCAGGAAGGCGATCAGCGGGAAGCCGGCCGCCAGCACCGCGGCGGAGTAGCGCAGGAACTGCACGTCGTCGGGCGTCAGCAGCTCCAGCGAGCTGAAGCCGATCGTCTGGAAGATGCGCTGGATCAGCGCGGGCTCCAGGCCCGTCTGGCGGGCGGCGTCGTCGAGCGTGACGCCGTCGACCGGCGCCGGGAACAGCTCCTGCATGTAGCCGAACACCAGCCGTCCGCTGTCGACGGCGTCGCGGATCGACGCCAGCGAGTGGCCGCGCTCGCGCAGCCGCGCGACCATCCGGGCCTGCGCCGACGCGCTCTCGTCCCAGCCGTGCTCGGCGACCTTGACGACGCCGGCCGCCTGCCAGCGCTTCAGCGTCTGCGGCGTCACCCCCGCCTGCCGAGCAGCCTGGGTGATCGAGATCGGTCCGCTCATGAAGGCGGCGGAGCCTCGCAATGAGTTGCCCCGCCGCCTGCGGGCACGGCCCGCGGAATCAGCCGGTGTCTCATCGACCCCGGGCTTGATGCCTGACTTGTCGGACCACGACGTTCCCACCCCCGGATGCGAGATGTCAACGCCACGGGTCCGGGATCAGACGGCGAGGTGCGGGTACTCGTCGACGACCATCGAGCGGTAGCGCTCGAACACGGGCTTGGTGATCGGCATGATCGCCAGGGCGGCCTTCACGTCGCCGCCGGTCTTGATGCGCCGGCGGGCGATCGCCATCGCCACGTTCTCCTTGCCCTGGAAGTACTTGTTGGCGGTCTCCGAGGACATCTCCATCTTGACCTTGGGCTCCCAGTCGACGTCGTCGGTCCACTCCCAGTGGAGGTTGCCGTCCTCCCCGTCGCGCACGGCGCGGATGTTGATGACCGCGTCCATGTCGGGGATCTCGAAGCGCTGCGGGACGTCCGCGTCGCGCAGCGCGGGGCCCATCTCCGCGTCCTCGCTCATCATCGCGAAGACACGATCCATCACCTCACGGAACTCTGCCGGTGACGAGAACTGCGGTGACGCCATGGGGTCTCTCTCTCCTCCTAGGAACGCTGCTTGGCCGCGCGCTCGAGCGCGGCCACGCGCTCGTTGAGCTCCTGCACCTCGCGACGCAGCGCGCGCAGCTCCTCGCCGCTGGGCGGACGCAGGTCGTCCAGCGCCTTGCCGACGCGCCCGGCGGCCCGGCCCATCTCGTCGACGAGGTCCTGCGCGCGGCGCCCGGTCGACTGCGCCGTCGACGTGGCCTGACCCGCGGCGGCGGCGAACGCGTCGTCGACCGCGGTGCGGACGGCTTCGGTGCGGCGGGGCTTGCGATCGGCCATGTGCGCGGAAGGCTAACGTCGCGCGCCGCCGATGACCTACCTCCACCCCACCGCCGAGCTGGCGCCCCGCGTGATTCTGGTCGACGACCCGGGCCGGGCGCTGGCGCTGGCTCAGGTGCTGTGCGACCCGACGCCGCTGATGTTCAACCACGCGCGCGGCCTGTGGGGCTACAGCGGGACGGGCCTGGACGGCGCGCCGCTGACGCTGCAGGCCACGGGCATCGGTGGCCCGAGCGCGGCGATCGTGGTCGGGGAGCTGGCCGCGCTCGGCGCGCAGCGGTTCGTGTTCGTGGGCAGCGCGGTCAGCGTGCTCGGGCTGCTGGTCGTCGAGCGTGCCGACTGCGCCGACGGGACGAGCCGCGCGCTGGGCGCGGATGCGTCGGTGGCGCCGGACGCGGGGCTCCTCGACGCGCTGCGGGGCGCGGGCCTGGTCATGGCGGTGCGCTCGTGCGACACGCTGGAGGCGCTGGGCCCCGCCCGCGACCTCGAGACGGCGGCCGTCCTGCAGGCGGCGACGCTGCGGGGCCTGCCCGCGGCCGCGGTGCTGGTCGGCGAGGACGGCGACGACGATCTGGTCGCCGTCGCCGGTCGCGCCGCGCTGGCGGCGCTGGGCTGACGTCAGTCGGCGGGGACTTCGAGGCGCTCCTGCTCACGCGGGAGCGGCGAGGCCGCGTCGGGCAGCGCGTCGCCGAGCGAGACGATCTGGCGGCGCAGCGCGTCGATCGCCTCCTCGATCTGCGTGAGGCGGGCGTCGATACCGGCGACGACGGTCAGATCGCCGAGGCGCTGGTCGAGGCGGTCGACGCCGTCCTCGATGCCCTCCAGGCGCTGGGAGACGGAGCGCAGCCGGCGGGTGAGCCGCTCCAGATCGGAGGCCGACGGGAGGTTGAGCGCGCCCATCGCCACCTCTTGGGCGGCGGTCGCCTTCTCGCGGGCCTCGAACACCCGCGCGATCGCCCCTGTGACGAGCGGGTTCTCGAGGAGCTCCTGGGTGAGCTTGCCAAGGGCGTCCTCGCCCGAGCGCTGCACGCGCTGCTTGATCCCGTCGCTGTCGGCGGCCATGTCCGGGAGGCTACCCCGATCGCGACAATCCAGCATTCCTCACCTTCAAGTCGAGGGTGAGATGTTCCCAAGCGGTGACAGATCGGTGTTTAGAGACGCAGGTGGACGTGAAGGAACGGTGAAAGATTCACTGCGGCCCCACGCCCCTGTGGGAGCCCGGTTCCCACCCGCGCGTCGCTTACACGCGCGCAAAGAACCGGTGCAACGCCGCAATTCTGGGTTCAGTTGCGCGTTGCACCTTCCGATGGAGATATATACGGTCCTGCGCCAGCGGTCATCCGCCCGTGCTAGCTTCGGGCGCACCGGCCGAGCTGTCGGTCCCGATCTGGGTCCCTGGGGAAGGAACCGACGGCGTATTCCATGATCTGGCGCAAGCTTCCCATCGCCCTTTTCACCGCGGCCGCGGTAGCCGTTGCGGTTGCCCTACCGGCTGGGTCGGCGTCGGCTGAGTCGCGCACGCTCCTGGTCACCCTGGTCGGGGGCTCGCAGCTGACCGTCACCGTCGACGTGCCGCCCGGCACGCCGGTCGACCAGATCTCGATTCCCGGCGTCACCGGCGTGATCGCCTCGGTCACCGACATCACGCCCGCCCCCGCGCCCGCGGCCCCGCCGGCCGAGACGCCGGCGACCGATCCCGCCACGACGAGCACGCCGGCCGAGACGACGCCCGCCGAGACGACGCCGCAGACGACGCCCACCACGCCGACGACCCCGGCGCTGGAGGACGAGCAGATCCCCGACGTCCAGGCGTCCGCCGGCGGCGATCCGGCCCGCGGCCCGCAGGTGGCCAAGGACGGCAAGGGCAACGGCGCCCAGCAGAAGGCGACGGACGAGGCTGAAGCTGAGGTCGAGGCTGCGGACACGGCCGACGATCCGGCCGCGCCCAAGAAGCGCGCCGACGACGGCTCGCCCACGCCCGCCGATCCGACCTACACGCTGGCCGAGCCCGGCGCCGCGGTCATCGGCGTCCCGAACTTCTTCATCGACAAGTTCCGCATCCCGCCGTTCCTGCTCTCGATCTACCAGGCCGCCGGCATCGAGTACGGCGTGCGCTGGGAGGTCCTGGCCGCGATCAACGAGATCGAGACCGACTACGGCCGCAACCTGAACGTCTCCTCCGCGGGCGCCCTGGGCTGGATGCAGTTCATGCCGTCCTCGTGGAAGTCCTACGGCGTCGACGCCAACGACGACGGCCGCAAGGATCCGTACAACCCGGTCGACGCGATCTTCGCCGCCGCGCGCTACCTGAAGGCCGCCGGCGCCGACACCGATCTGCGCAAGGCGATCTTCGCCTACAACCACGCCGACTGGTACGTCGACTCCGTCATCCTGCGCGCGCGCCTGATCAGCGGCCTGCCCGCGGACTTCGTCGGCTCGCTGACCGGGCTCACGCAGGGCCGCTTCCCGGTCTACGCCAAGGCGACCTACGCCGACGACCTGTCCGAGAACGCCAGCGCCCTGCGCGTGGCCAAGGGCGACAACGCCGCGCTGCCGGTCGACTCCGACAGCGAGCGCCGCTCGATCAACGTCTACGCCAAGGGCGGCGCGCCGGTGATCGCGGTGCAGGACGGCCGCATCGTCGACATGGGCACGTCGGACAAGCTCGGCAAGTTCCTCAAGCTGCGCGACGCCTACGGCAACACCTACACGTACGCGCACCTGGGCCGGCTGGCCACCGAGATCCCGGTGCCCAAGGCCAAGAAGGTCAGCCAGAAGCAGGTGGCCAAGGAGCTCGACCTCGAGCCCAAGGCCTCCGATCCCGCGCCGACCGAGGCCGCCACCGCCGGCACGCACCCGACGGGCGCCGCGCAGAAGACGTCCGAGCCCGCCAACCAGCGCCAGACGAACAAGACGCCACTCTCGAGCAAGACTCGACTGTTCGCCAACCCCTCGCGCTCGGCCGCGCTGAAGTCCGGCGGACGCGAGCAGCTGCTGGCCTCGGGCAGCTCCGTCGAGGGCGTGTCCAGCTACAAGAGCTACTTCACCAGCCCCTACGGCCTGAACCGCAAGGACGTCAAGCTCGTCCCCCTCAAGGTCGACTCGAAGGTCATCGCCGGCACGATCCTCGGCCGCCTGGCCAAGCGCCCCGCCGGCGGCAAGTCGCGCGTGGCCTTCGCGATCCGCCCGGCCGGCCGTGGCGCGCCGCGCATCGACCCCAAGCCGATCCTCGACGGCTGGAAGCTGCTGGAGTCGACCGCGATCTACCGCGCCGAGGGCCGCAACGCACTGCTCGCCCCCGACAGCGACGCCTCCATCGGCCAGCTCCTGCTGATGAGCAAGGAGCAGCTGCAGGGCCGCGTCCTGGAGGACCCGCGCATCGAGATCTACGACTGCGGCCGTCGCGACATCGAGGCCGGCGTCATCGACCGCCGCGTGCTGGCCACGCTGGCCTTCCTGTCGGCCTCGGGCCTGCGCCCGACGGTCAGCGCGCTGGAGTGCGGCCACTCCTACCTGACCGACGGCGGCAACGTCTCCGAGCACTCCTCGGGCGACGCGGTCGACATCGCCAAGATCAACGGCATCCCGATCCTCGGCCACCAGGGCGACGGGTCGATCACCGACATCACGGTGCGCCGCCTGCTCACCCTGCAGGGCGCGATGAAGCCGCACCAGATCATCACGCTGTACAGCTACCCCGGCACGGACAACACGCTGGCGCTGGCCGATCACAACGACCACATCCACGTCGGCTTCCAGCCGCTGGACGGGGCCAACGCCGTCAAGTTCCAGTCGGTGCTCAAGCCGGGCCAGTGGACGCGCCTGGTCGACCGCCTCAGCAACCTGTCCAACCCGGACGTGCCGCTGACGCCGTCGCAGTACTCGCTGCCGGTCAAGACGGGCGACAACGGATAGCTAAGGCGTTCCGCTTCGCGCAGTTCGAGGTCCCGTGGGCACTCGGGCCCGCGGACGGACGCTACGTGCTGCGCCCGCACGCCGGTGAGGACGCCAGCCACGTCGTCGTCCTGACGACGCTCGGGGCCCAACAGCGGCGTTGGCTCGGCCGCTCCGCGCGCCGGCCCCGGCCCGTCGACCAGGAGCCGTCCGTCTCCCCCGTGCCCGTCACCCGGGCGACGGTGATCGACGCCCGGCCGCTGGACAGCGAGTCGGCCGCGGGACGCTGGCTGGACGGCGCCGACGGCGACGGCGAGGCCGTCCGGGGGCTGGCCGCGCTCAACCGGGTGATCGCCGCCCACCGCATCGCCGCCAACGACCCGGGCGCCCGCGACGTGACGCGCACCGCGACGCTCGTGGTCCGCGTCGGCTACGGCGTCGGCGAGGAGGTCGCCGAGGGTCGCCACACGCGCGCGGTCGAGCTGCCGCCGGTGCGCGCCGAGCGGCGCGCGGCGGCGCTGCGCTCCCAGGAGCGGCTGTCGGCGCTGCTCAGCGGCCGCGACGCGATGCTGGCCAGCGAGCTGCTGGCCCAGCGGGCCCGCGCCGACCTGACCGCCGGGCGCAGCCGCGAGGCGGCGCTGATCCTGCGGATCGCGCTCGAGGCCGCGCTGACCGAGCTCGTGCCGTGGAGCGACCGCGCCGACCTGAGCGCGCGCCTGGCCGAGCTGGCCGCGACCCGCGAGGACGTCGCCGCCGTGGCCCACCGGGCGCTGGAGGGCGGGCTGGACGGCGACGAGGAAGCGACCGTCGACCGCATCCTGCAGCGGTTGGAGGCCGCGCTGCGGGCGCGCGCCGCCGCCGGCTTCGATTGACTTGGCCGCCGATGCCCGACGCGGACCTCGCCCCCGGCCCTGACGGACAGCTGCGCTGCCGCTGGGGCGTGTCGACCGACGACTACGTCGCCTACCACGACGAGGAGTGGGGCCGCCCCGTCCGCGGCGACGACCGGCTGTTCGAGCGCCTCGTGCTGGAGGCGTTCCAGTCCGGCCTGTCGTGGCTGACCATCCTGCGCAAGCGCGAGAACTTCCGCGCCGCGTTCGCCGGCTTCGACATCGCCAAGGTGGCGGCGTTCACCGACGCCGACCACGCGCGTCTGATGCAGGACGCCGGCATCGTGCGCAACCGCGCGAAGATCACCGCGGCGATCGCCAACGCACGGGCGATCCAGAACCTCCAGGACACGACGCTGACCGACCTGCTGTGGTCGTTCGCGCCGGATCCCGACACGCGACCGGCCCCCCGCACGTTCGCCGACGTCCCCGCCGTCTCGCCCGAGTCCAAGGCGCTGGCCAAGGAGCTCAAGCGGCGCGGGTTCGTGTTCATCGGTCCGACGACCGCCTACGCGGGCATGCAGGCCTGCGGGCTGGTCAACGACCACCTCGCGGGCTGCTGCGCCCGCTGAGCGCGGCTACAGGCCGGCTTGGCGCAGGGCCCGCCGGCGGCGGCGGTCCTCGGGATCGTCGAGCTTCTGGACGCGCTCGGTCGGGAAGCGCTGCGAGGCGTCCGCCGCGACCGGATCGTCAGAGTGCTGGCGCTCCAGCAGGCGGGCCAGCTCGGCCGACGTGCGCATGTCGGGACGGTGGGACTTGTCAACTGCCATGGCTGCACGGCCCTTCGCGTTTTGACGAGATGGAAGACGACGCGGCTCGGGCGCCGCTTCTCGCTCCAATTGACACTAGCGGTCGGGGCGGCGTAGCTGAGACGATGTGCCGATCGCCGACCCGATCCACCTGATCGTCCAACCCAAGTCCTCCGAGCCGCTGTCCGCCCAGCAGCTGGCGTCGATCGCGCGCGTCGCGAACGCCGAGGCGGCCGAGGTCGACGCCGACGGCGGCGCGCGCTTCGCCTTCACGGCGGACCGCTACTCCCGCCAGGCCGCGCGCGGCAACCTCGAGATGGCGGCCCGGATGCAGCTCGGCGCGCGCTGGCACACGCGCTACGAGATCGTCGAAGTGCCGTGAGCACCTACGAGCGCGTGGCCATCGACGCGCCGCCCGCCACGGTCGTGCAGGCGCTGCGCGACCTGCTGCGCGACCACGGCATCACCGAGTACGCGGTCGTCGACCACGGACACGACATGGCCGCGGCGGGCGCACCCGGGTTCGCCGCCTGGACGCTGATCTTCGGCAACCCGGCCGCCGGCGCCAAGCTGCTGGCCCACGACCTCGACGCCGCGGTCGACATCCCGTTGCGCCTGGCGGTCGTGGCCCGCGCGTCAGGCGGCAGCGCGATCGTCCGGCGCCCGACGGCGTCGCTGCTCGGGGAGGGCGAGCTCGCGCGCGCCTTCGATCAGGTTCTGGCCGGGCTCAGCGAGGCGGCGCGCGAGCGCGTCAGCGCCGAGCCTGGCAGTACCACGGGGTGATGAAGAAGTTCCGCCCGACCCGTCGCGGCGGCGCGTCGTCGGAGACCGGGCCGCGACCCGGGGCCGAGCGCAGCACGAGCTGGTAGCGGGTGCCCGCGCGTTTGTCGTGCGGCATCCGCACGCCGGCCGGGTGCACGTCGCCGACCAGCCGCCAGCCCTTGGCCGGCTGGAAGAAGGCGCCGCTGGTGAAGCGCACGCCGGTCGCGGTCGGCGCCCACGAGCCCTGGTCGGCCGAGCCGCGCGGCAGGTAGTCGTCCAGACCCGCGACCAGGTAGTTGGGCACGTAGTCGGTGGCGAAGGCGACCGTCCCGCGGGCAGCGCGGTTGTACCCGCTCAGCGTCCCGTCCGGGCCGTAGCTGGCGAACGTCTGCCAGCAGGCGAAGGTACGGCCCGACAGGTAGGTCGAGGGCGGATCGGCCGCGTGGGCGGCCGGGGCCGCGACCAGCGCGGCGCCGATCAGGGCGAGGGCGGTGCGGAGCATCCACGGCAGTCTGACGACGCCCGGCGCAACGGACCACGACGCGGCGCCCTGCGGACCGCCGAGAACGTAGCCGTCGAGCCGGGCCCGGGCCTCAGCGGCCCGTCAGTCGTCGAAGCCGAGGCGCGTCTGGAACACGTCGCGGTCGACGTGGTGGTTCCACAGGACGTCGGCCACGTCGGCGGGCTCGTGGTCCTGGCCCGGCGCGATCCGTCCCGCGATCGCGGTGTGCGCGACGTGGACGCCACGCTCGGCCAGCTCCTCGTGGAGCATGCGCGCGTAGGCGACCTCGCCGGCGAAGGAGATCCCGACGCCCGCGCGCAGCGGGTAGGGCTTGATGGCCGCGCCGCCGGTCGTGTAGAGGATCGTGCCGCGACCGGCGTCCAGCATCGGGTCCAGCACGGCGCGGGCGGCCGCGACGGCGCCCAGCACGCTGAACTCCAAGGGACCTCGCACGTCGTCGACGGTCGTCTCCAGGATCGGCTTCATGAACTCGCGCGCGGGCAGCGGCGAGTACTCGAGGACCTCGACGGGACCCAGATGCGCCGCGAGCGCCCGGATCGCCCCGTCGAGGGCGTCGGGGTCGCGGATGTCGGCCGCCTCCCCGCGCGCGTGGATGCCGTCGGCGCCCAGCTGCGCGGCGAGGTCGTCGAGCTTGGACTGGTCGCGCGAGACGAGGCCGACCGGGAGGCCTTCGCGGCCGAAACGGCGGGCGATGGCCAGGCCGAGGTTGGGGCCCGCGCCCACGATGACGATGCTCATGCGGAGGGCATACCCGCCCGCTCCCATCCGATCGCGGGCGCGATGTGCTCGGCGATCGTCTCCAGCAGGCGCGCGTTGTACTCGACGCCGAGCTGGTTGGGCACCGTCAGCAGGACGGTGTCGGCCGCCTGCACGGCGGGGTCGGCCGCGAGCTCCTCGGCGATCACGTCGGGCTCGCCGGTGTAGCTGCGCCCGAAACGCGCGGTCACGCCCTCGAGGTAGCCGATCTGGTCCTGGCTGTCGGCGTTGCGCCCGCCGAAGTACAGGCGGTCCTCGTCGGTGGTGATCGGGAGCACGCTGCGGCTGACCGACACGCGCGGCTCGCGCTGGTGGCCGGCGTCGGCCCAGGCGGCGCGGAAGAGGTTGATCTGCTCGAGCTGCAGCTCGCCGAACGGCACGCCGGTGTCCTCGGTCAGCAGCGTCGAGCTCTGTAGGTTCATGCCCTGCTCGCCCACCCAGCGGGCGGTCTGGCGCGTGCCCGCGCCCCACCAGATGCGGTCGGCCAGGCCGGGCGACTGGGGCTCGATGTGCAAGGCCGCCGAGCTGCCGGTCATCGTCGGATCCGAGCGCACGACGCCGGCCCCGTTGATCGCGTGGCGGAACACGCGCGCGTGCTCGCGGGCCATGTCGGCGTCGGTCTGCCCTTCGCGCGGCACGTAGCCGAACGCCTCGCTGCCCCGCTGCGCGGGCTCCGGCGACCCGCGGCTGATCCCCAGCTGCAGCCGCCCGCCCGCGATCAGGTCGGCGGCAGCGGCGTCCTCGGCCATGTACAGCGGGTTCTCGTAGCGCATGTCGATCACCGCAGTGCCGATCTCGATGCGGCTCGTACGCGCGCCGATCGCCGCCAGCAGCGGGAAGGGCGAGGCGAGCTGGCGCGCGAAGTGGTGCACCCGCACGTACGCGCCGTCGATGCCGATCGCCTCGGCGGCCTCGGCCAGCTCGATCGACTGGATCAGCGCGTCCGCCGCGGTGGGCGTCTGCGAGCCGGCCGAGCGTCCCCAGTGGCCGAAGGAGAGAAAGCCAATTCGCTTGCGCATGCAACTATCCTACACGTCGCAACCCGCCGAGTGGCACATTCGCGCCGCTCAGCGGCGGGAACATGCCACTCGGCGGAAGTTGTGGGTCAGCGCTTCTGCGCGGCGTCGGCCGAGGCGTCCCAGAACGCGTCGATCTTCGTCGCGTCGCCGTGGCCGAGCTGACGGGAGATCGCCCACAGCTCCACGTCCTCGTCGCCCTCGTTGCGATGCGAGCGCCGCGTCGTCGCGGTCACCCGCACGGCCGACGGCGCGCGCACGTGGTGGATGTCGTCCTCGAAGCGCATCGTCAGCGTGCCGCGGGTGACGATGTACAGCTCCTCGATCTCGTCGTGGAAGTGGCCGGTGCCCTGCTCGAAGTCGGAGTGCGCCGGCACGCGGATCAGCGTGGCCGACAGCTGCTCGGCGCCCAGCGCGTCGGTCAGGTGGCGGAACTCGCCCGGCACGTCGGTGCCGGCGTAGTGATCGTCGACGTCGTCGGGGTCGACGATCGCGTAGCCCTTGTCGCTCATGGCCGGATCTCTACCCCACCGGCAGCGGCGCAGCGCGCTTGATCGTGCGCAGGGCGAAGTTCGATCGCACGTCGCTGACGCCGGGCAGGGTCAGGAGGCGCTCGATCAGCAGCCGCTCGTAGTGGTCCAGGTCGGCGACCACGACCTCGAGCAGGAAGTCCGCGGGACCGGAGACGATGTGGGCGGCGATCACCTCGGGGATGTCGGCCAGGGCGCGCTCGACCCGGTCGGCGATGTCGGCGGAGTGGCCGCTGACCTTGACCTCGACGAACACGGTCACGCCGAGACCGAGCTTGCGCCGGTCCAGCGTGGCGCGGTAGCCGCTGATCACGCCCTCGCGCTCCAGCCGGCGCAACCGGCGCAGGCAGGGCGAGGGCGACAGCTGGACGCGCTCGGCCAGCTCCGCGTTGGTGATGCGGCCGTCCTCCTGCAGCACCGACAGGATCTGGGCGTCCAGGGCATCCATGGGGCAGATCATTGCGCATCTTGCCGCGACCGCGCCGAAAGAAGCCACCAACTGCCCCCTCTCCGGTGCGATCATGTCGAGCATGGAGCTGACCGAGGCCGTCGCTGCCGCCACGTCCGCGCTCGAGCCCTACCTGGCCCGCTCCGCCGCCGGGGACGGCCCCGTCGTCTCCCGTCCGCCGGTCGCCGAGGTGGCCCAGCGGCTCGACCTCGAACGCTGGATCCGCGACGGCGGGATGGACGTCCCCGCGCTGGCCGACTGGCTCGAGCGCTACCTGCAGCTGACCACGCGCCTGCACCATCCGCAGTCGCTGGCCCACCAGGTCGCGGTACCCGACGTGCCCGCCGCCGTCGCCGACCTCGTCCACGGCGCGATCAACAACCCGATGGGCATCTACGAGATGGGCGCGGCCGCGGCCACGATCGAGCTGGCGATCGTCGACTGGATGGCCCAGCAGATCGGCTTCCCCGGTCCCGGCGCCGGCGGCGTGCTCACCCACGGCGGCTCGCTGGCCAACCTGACGGCGCTGCTGGCCGCCCGCGCGCAGGCGGCGCCCGACGCCTGGAGCACCGGCACGCCGCCCGACCTGGCCCTGCTGTGCACGCCCTCGGCGCACTACTCGATCGCCCGCGCGGCCGGGATCCTCGGGCTGGGCACCGACGCGATCATCCCACTGCCCGTCGACGACCTCGACCGCATCGACCCCGACCGGATGGGCGAGTCACTGGCCGCGGCCCGCGCCGCCGGTCGCCGCCCGTTCGCGCTGGTCGCCGCGGCCTGCGCCACCAGCACCGGCCTGTACGACGACCTCGACGCGGCCGCCGACTTCGCCGCCGCGCACGGCCTGTGGCTGCACGTCGACGGCGCCCACGGGGCCTCGGCCCTGCTCTCCCCCGCGCACCGGGCCCGGCTGGCGGGCATCGACCGGGCCGACTCGGTGGTGTGGGACGCCCACAAGCTGCTGCGGGTCTCCGGCCTGTGCGCCGCCGTGCTCGTGCGCGACGAGACCGCCCTGGACGCCGCCTTCCGCCAGCAGGCCAGCTACCTGTTCTACGAGGACCACGACGGCGCCCCCGGCCCCGACCTGCTGGCCCGCACGGTCGAGTGCACCAAGGCGGCGCTCGGCGTCAAGGTGTTCCTCGAGCTGGCCACCCGCGGCGAGCGGGGACTGGGCGCCGATGTCGCCGAGCGCTTCGCCGTCGCCCACGACGCCTACGAGCTGCTGCGCGAGCGGCGGGGCTTCAGCGTCCCCTACGCGCCCGAGACGAACATCGTCTGCTTCCGCGTCGACGGCGACGACGCCCATCAGGTCGCCGTGCGCGACCGCCTGCTGGCCGACGGCGACGTGCACATCAGCTCGGCGCTGGTCGGCGGCCGCCGGCATCTGCGCCTGGTGGTCACCGCGCCCGCGACCACCCGCGCGACGCTCGGGCGGACCATCGATCGCGTCGCCGCGGTGTCGTCCGGCCTCCGTCAGGGCCGGTGACAGGTCCAGGAGCCGACGACGGACGTCTCGACGTCGTTGGCGCGCATCGTCGCGCTGACCGTGCCCTTCATGCCCTCGGCGTTGATCGACGTGACGTTGATGACGCCCGACGACGGATAGGCCGGCGGCTCGTTGCGCACGAACGTGTCGTAGGCGTGCTCGCCGCGGGCCAGCACGACGTGCGACGGGGGTGCCTCGTAGGCGCCCGGGCCGGTGAGCGTGTCGAGCTCGAGCGTGAGCTGCGTCGAGACCCCGTCGATGACCTCGAAGAAGATCACCAGGATGTCGTCGTCGCCGTAGCGGAAGTTCGAGCAGTTGCCGTCCTTGGTCAGCGTGGTGCTCTCGGCTCCGGAGACGTTCAGCGTGGTGCCCGACTTGGGGCAGCCGTCCTTGACCTTGGAGGAGACGCGGAACTTCACGGTGGCCGCCTGGCGATCGCCGTAGATGGCCAGCGTCCCCTCCTGGCCCAGCTTGCGCAGCGCGTCGTCGCCGCCGGGACAGGCGCAGGTCCCCTTCAGGCAGTAGGCGCCGGACTCGAGCACGTCGTCGTCGGCGGTGTGGAACATGCCCTTGGTGGCCACGTCGTCGTCGATCTCGACGATCAGGACCTTGCCCTTGGCCCGGATCGTCGCGCCCCGCGAGCCGTAGGCCGGCGCCGTGACGGACACGGGATGTCCGGCGGAGACGGTCTTCACCGGCACGGGCATCTTCGCCTTGGCCGCGGGCGGCAGGGACGGGCCCTTGATCGTCCAGTCCTGTCCGAGCGCCGGCTTGCGCACGATCGACGGCGCGAGCGTACGCAGGAAGGTGTCGCCGCTGGTGCCGAGCGCGGCGTTGAGCGCCATGTCGTAGTTCTGCTGTTCGGGGTTCTGCGCGGCGAACAGCTGCGGCAGCAGCTTCATCACGTCGACGCCCGCGTTCTGCAGGCCGACGAAGAACGGCATCGCGGTGTACTTGCGGCTGAACAGGGACTCCGCGGCGGAGTCGAAGTAGGTCTCCCAGAAGCTGGCGCTGGTCTCGTCGGTCTTGCCGTTGTTCCACTCGGCGCCCAGGACCGCGCCCACGAAGCTGGCCCCGCCCTCCGAGACCCAGCCCTGCAGCGGCGACTGGCCCTTGTTGAGCAGCGACTCGAGGCAGTGCGTCACCTCGTGCAGCATGATCTCCCGCGCCTCGGGGACGGTGGAGGCGGCGCCGAGCTTGGTGTACACGACGGTGCAGTTGGCGTCCGTCGTCTGCGCCGGGTCCTGGAAGGCGGCGGTGTCGGCCTCGTCGGGCGGTGGCTTGACGTTGCTGATCTGCACCTGGATGGTCATCGGGAACGGCACGCCGATGCGCGCGGCGATGCGCGCGTGTGCCTCGGCCGCGATGTCCTCCAGCTGGTCCTGTGTGACCGCCGCGTTGGCCGCGCCGGCCCCGCCCGCGAGCGCAAGCGCGCACGCCAATGAAATGAGACACCCCCGCCGCATGCCGCGAAGCTACAGAAACCAGACGACGGGCGCGCGCCTAGAAGTACCCGGAGACCGGCAGCGGCGTCTCGTTGACGAGCAGATCGCCGATCGCCACCGCCTTGTACATCGCCGCGTTGTGCGAGGCCAGCGTGCGCGCGTTGCGCCAGTGACGGTCAAGGTCCAGCTCGCGCGCCGTGGCCGAGGCCCCGCCGGCGTCGAACAGCAGCTCCCCGGCCCGCGGCACCAGCTCCGCGGCCACGACCTGGGCCTGGGCCGCGGCCAGCGCGGCCGCGTGCGGGTCGCCCCGATCGAGCGCGTCGGCCGCGGCCAGCACGGCGTGCTCGACGGCGTAGGCGTAGGCGGAGATCTGCCCGACGACGCGCTGGACCAGCGGGTCCGCCCGCGGCGTCCCGGTCGGCGCGTGCGGGACGTTGCGCGACCGCCCGCGGGCCACGGCGGCCGCGTCGGTCGCCGCGTTGCGGGCGATCCCGGCCGAGACCGCCACCAGGTACAGCTGCAGGAACGCGCCGCGGGGCGCGGTGGCCGCCTGGCCGATCGCGCTGGGCAGCACCTCGTGGGCCTCGACGCGCACGTCGACGAACCGCGACGTGCCGCTGGCGGTCAGCCGCTGCCCCATCCCGTCCCAGTCGTCCTCGAGCGTCACGCCGGCCCGATCGACGGGCACCACGGCTGAGGCGATCGTGTCGTCGGGCAACCGCGCGCCGACGACGATCCAGTCGCAGTACAGGCTGCCCGTCGAGTAGTACTTCGTGCCGTCCAGGCGCCAGCCGTCGCCGTCGGGCCTCAAGGCGGTCTCGAAGCCGAACATCTGCTCGGTGGTGCGCTCGACGGTCCCGTTGCCGAACAGCCGCCCGCGCCGCACCTCGCCCAGCCAGCGCTCGTCGCCGGCCACGATGCGCCCCTCGACGAAGTGGAAGTGCGAACGCAGGGCCTGGGCGATGTTCGAGTCGGCCGCGGCCAGCGCGATCACGAGCGTGAGCAGATCGCGCAGCGAGCCGCCCGGGCCGCCGTGCTCGACGGGGACGCGCAGCGCCCCCAGCCCGGCCTCCGCGATGCGGCGGATCTCGTGGAACGGCGGGATGCGGTCACGCTCGCGCTCGGCGGCGCCGCGAGCGATCTGCTCCAGCAGCAGGTGGTCTTCACCGGTGGTTAGCGACATCCCGACACAGGGTAATGCACAAAGTCCACCGTTTTGATTGACAAAGGCAGAAATCCGTGCCACGTTGAAAAACGTGAGCCAGACCGCCTACGAGGCCGGGGCCGTCAGCAGCACCGCCCACCCCGCCTCACTGACCCCCTCCCGCCCAGCCCGGAAGCGCACCGGCCGCCGCCGGGCGGCGATGATCGCCCGCCGTTCGCTCGTGCCGATCCTGCTCGTCGTCCTGTGGCAGGTCGCCTCCTGGGCCGGCTGGATCGATGACAGCACGCTCGCCTCACCGGTCCAGGTGTGGCATGCCTTCGTCGACTCGTGGACGTCGGGCCAGCTCGGCCCCTCGATCCTCACCTCGCTGCGCCGCGTCGTCATCGGCCTGGCCATCGGCGTCTCGATCGGCACCGCGCTCGGCCTGATCGCCGGCCTCTCGCGCTTCGGCGAGGAGATCGTCGACGGCCCGATGCAGATGATCCGCTCGCTGCCCTTCCTGGGCCTGATGCCGCTGCTGATCGTGTGGCTGGGCATCGGCGAGGGCGTGAAGGTCGGCCTCGTCGTGATCGGCGTGATCTACCCGATCTACCTCAACCTCCACAAGGGCATCCGAGCCGTCGATCCGCGCTTCGCCGAGCTCTCCAAGGCCTGCGGCGTGGGCCGCTGGGGCGTGATCACCAAGGTGATCCTGCCGGGCGCGCTGCCGGCCTTCCTGGTCGGCCTGCGCTTCTCGCTGGGCATCGCCTGGCTGTCGCTGGTGATCGGCGAGACGGTCAACGCCGACAAGGGCATCGGCTACCTGATCATGCAGGGCCAGCAGTACCTGCAGACCGACGTGATCGTCATGGGTCTGGTCATCTACGCGCTGCTCGGGCTGCTGCTCGAAGGTCTCGTCCGGCTGATCGAGTGGCGCCTGCTGCCCTGGCGCAAGGACTTCATCTCATGAGCGCCGTCGCGGTCCGCGGGGTCGGCCGCTCCTTCAACGATCGCGCCGTCCTGACGCAGGTCGACCTGACCGTCCAGCAGGGCGAGTTCCTGGTCATCGTGGGCCAGAGCGGGTGCGGAAAGAGCACCCTGCTGCGCGAGATCGGCGGCCTGGACGACGGCTACACCGGTGAGATCGACGTCGAGGGCCGCGTGGCCTTCGGCTTCCAGGACGCGCGCCTGCTGCCCTGGGCGCGGGTGTGGGAGAACGTCGTCTTCGGCGTCCCGGGCAGCAGGACCGAGCGGCGCGAGCGCGCGCTGGCCGCGCTGGCCGACGTCGCCCTCGAGCACCACGCCGACGCCTGGCCGACGACCCTGTCCGGCGGCGAGGCCCAGCGCGTCGCGCTGGCCCGAGCGCTGACCCGCGATCCCTCCGTGCTCCTGCTCGACGAGCCCTTCGGCGCGCTGGACGCGCTCACGCGGCTGCGCATGCAGGCGCTGGTCAGCGGCCTGTGGCTTCAGCGCGGCTTCTCGATCGTGCTGGTCACCCATGACGTCGAGGAGGCGATCCTGCTCGCCGACCGCATCGCCGTGCTCGATCGCGGCGTCGTCGCCGACCTGATCGACGTGTCGATGCAGCGGCCCCGGTCGCGGCTGGACCCCCGCTTCGAGGAGCTGCGCGTGCGGATCCTCGAGGACCTCGGGGTCTCCGACATCGACGCCGCCCTCAGCGCGCACACCGACTGACATCCAGGAAGGTCCGATGACTCACCACCCCCGATTCGGCGTGTGGGCCCCCGTGTACGGCACGTGGGGCGCCCGCACCAACCCCGAGGAGCCCGTCGACTCCTCCTACCGCCGCACGCGCGACCTGCTGCGGTTGGCCGAGCAGCACGGCTTCGACTCCACGCTGCTGGCCCAGCACATCGTCAACCCCAGCAACCCCGCGGTGGCCACGCTGGAGACGTGGACGGCCGCCGCGGCCATCGCCGAGGCCACCGAGAACCTCGAGATCATCGCCGCGATCAAGCCGCTGCTGTTCCACCCCGCGGTGCTGGCCAAGATGGCGCTGGGCATCGACGACATCAGCGGCGGGCGCTTCGCCATCAACCTCGTGTCGGCCTGGTTCGCCACCGAGATGGACGAGCTGGGGATCGAGATGCCGCCCCACGACGAGCGCTACGAGCTGTCGGGCGAGTGGCTGTCGGACGTGCGCGCGCTGTGGGAGGGCGGCCCGGTCGACGGCTTCGGCCAGCGTTTCCCGCTGCGCCAGCTCGACCTGCGCCACCCGCCGACCCGGCCGGGCGGCCCGACCGTGTACTTCGGCGGCGAGTCCGAGGCGGCGCGCCGGCTGGCCGCGCGCGACGCCGACGTGTTCTTCATCAACGGGCGTCCGCTGGATCAGACCGTCGACCTGATCGACGACCTGCGCCGCCGGCCGCGTGATCGCGACCCGTTGCGCTTCGGCCTGGCCGCCTTCGTGATCGCCCGCGAGGACGAGGACGAGGCGCGCGCGGAGTTCGAGCACCTGCTCGAGCTCAGCGGGCGCGACGACCGCTCGCGGCTGATCACCGGCACCGACAAGGCCGTGGCCATGATGAAGGTCAACGCCGACCAGCCCCGCGTGGGCACCAACGGCGGCACGCTGGCCGGCCTCGTCGGCAGCTACGAGCAGGTCGCCAACCGCATCGCTGGCTTCTCGGCGGCCGGCATCGAGCTCTTCATGTTGCAGTTCCAGCCGCTGGAGGCCGAGGTCGTGCGCTTCGGCACCGAGGTGATCCCGCGCGTCCGCGCCCGGACCCTCTCCGCGGCCGCCTGACCCCGACCCCGCAAGGAGACCCCCATGTCCGTGACCTCCCGTGCCGTGACCGAGCTGTGGTACACCCGCTGCCCCGTCCCGACCGCCTCCAGCCTGGCCATCGCCCAGGGCTGGCTGGACGACGAGTTCGCCGCCGACGGCATCACCGTCGCGTCGCTGCGCTCCAAGCCCGACGACGCCGTGCGCGAGTCGCACTTCGACCACACCCAGCCGGACTCGTTCCGCCAGGGCGGCAACATCCCGCCGATCTGGACGCGCTCGCGGGGCAGCGACGTGCGGCTGATCGGCCTGTCGTGGGCCCACCAGTACCAGGCGATCGTCGCCCTGTCGGGCAGCGGGATCTCCGGTCCCGAGGGGCTGAAGGGCCGCCGGCTGGGCATCGCCCGCCGGGTCAACGACCAGATCGACTTCTGGCACGCGACCTCGCTGCGCGGCTTCGACGGCGTGCTGCGCCACGTCGGCCTGTCGCTGGACGACGTCACGCTCGTGGACCTGCCCGTGACCGAGCAGTACCTGCGGCCGGGCTTCAGCGCCGCCGAGGAGGCCTCGCACAGCGGCTCGCTGTTCGGCGCCTGGTCCAACCGCCGCCTGCAGCGCGCCGAGGTGCTGGCGCTGGTGCGCGGCGAGGTCGACGCGATCTACATCGCCGGCGGCCGCGGCCCGGACCTGGAGGCGCTGGTCGGCGTCGACGTGGTGTTCGACATCGCCGGGGCCGACGACGACGAGCTGAAGATCAACAACATCACGCCGGCCGCGCTGACCGTCAGCGGCGCGCTGCTGGACGAGCGTCCCGACCTGGTCGCCCGCTACGTCGCGGCCACGCTGCGCGCGGCGCAGTGGGCCAAGGAGAACGCGGTGCAGACGCGGCGGATCATCGCCCACGAGGTCGGCATCGCCGAGGACTTCGTGCTGCCCGGCTATCCGCTCGACATCCACGCCAACCTCGAGCCGTCGCTGGATCCCAAGCTCGTCGCCGCGATCGAGTCCCAGCGCGACTTCCTGCTGGCCCACGGCTACATCGAGAACACCTTCGACGTCCACGAGTGGCTCGACGAGGGCCCGCTGCGCGCGGCCCGCGAGCTCGTCGGCGCCGTCCCCGCCTGACCCACCCCTCACCGAAACCAGAAGAAGGACCTTCCGCAATGCAACGCACCCGTCTCCCTGCCCTGTTGGCCGCCGTCGCCGCGTTGGGCCTGACCGCCTGCGGCTCGTCCGACGACAGCGGCAGCGCCACCACCGGTTCCGCCACCGCCGCGTCGTCGTCGGCGGCCACGCAGACGATCACCGTCGGCGTGCCCCGCAACTTCGGCTACCTGAGCACGCTGTGGGCGCGCAACGTCCAGCCCGACGGCGTGAAGATCGAATACAAGTACTTCCCGGTCTTCACCGACATGCTGACCGCGCTGAACAGCGGCAAGATCGACCTGACCGAGATCGGCGATGTCGGCGCGGTGCAGTCCTACGTCAACGGCGGCAACGTGCAGGCCGTCGCCGTGACCGAGCCGAACGCCAAGAACGGCGGCCTGCTCGTGCCCAAGGACAGCACGGCGACCTCGCTGGCCGACCTGAAGGGCAAGAAGATCGCCTTCCTGAAGTCGACGAACTCCTACACCGGGTTCCTGCACCTGCTCAAGCAGGAGGGGCTGAAGGAGGACGACTTCACGATCGTGGAGATCGCCGGCCCGGCGGCCAACAAGGCGTTCGAGAGCGGCCAGGTCGACGCGTACTACAGCATCGACCCGAACCTGGCCGACCTCGTCGAGCAGACCGGCGGCCGGGTCATCTCGACCTACGAGGACCAGGGCGTCGAGAACCTGTACCCGTACGTCGCCACGGCCGACGCGATCAAGAACAAGCCGGAGGCGATCGGTGCGGTCCTGCAGGCCGTGGCCGACGACTTCGGCTGGATCAAGGCCAACCCGGACGAGCAGGCCAAGCTGCTGGCGCCGAAGCTCGGCTTCAGCGAGAGCGCGATCAAGACCACCTACGCGCGCGGCGCGCAGGGCTTCCAGAAGATCGATCAGGCCTTCTGGGACCACGAGCAGCCGGTGATCGACGAGCTCGTCGCCGCAGGGATCGTGACCAAGCCGGTCAAGGCCCAGGACGTCTTCATCCCGACGTTCAACCAGTACATCAACCCGCAGTGATCGCGGCGGACGTCGCGGTGATCGCCTCCGACCAGGAGGCGGTCACCGCCGCCGCCGGGTACGCGGCGCGCATCGCGCCGGGCGCGGTGGAGCGCGACGCCGGCGGCCTGCTCCCGCACGCCGAGCTGGCCGACCTGGCCGCCACCGGGCTGCTGGGCATGCGCGTCCCGCGGGCCTTCGGCGGCGGCGAGGTCAGCGCCGAGACGGTGGCCGAGGTCTTCCGCGTGATCTCCACCGCCGATCCCGCGATCGGCCAGATCCCGCAGAACCACGTCCAGTTCGTGGACACGATCATCCGCTACGGCAGCGCCGCACAGCGCGCCCTGTTCCTCCCGCAGTTCCTGGCCGGCGCGCGGCTGGGCAACGCCCTGTCGGAGCGCGGCGGGCACACGGCTCGCGACTGGACGACGCGCCTGGCCGGCGGTCGCCTCAACGGGCGCAAGTACTACGCCACCGGCGCGCTGACCGCCCAGATCGTGCCGGTCTTCGCCTTCGACGAGGACGATGCCGTGGCGATCGTCTACGTCCCGCGGGACGCCCCCGGCGTCGAGGTCGACCAGGACTGGAACGCCTTCGGCCAGCGCGGCACGTTCAGCGGCACCGCGACCTTCACCGACGTCGCGGTCGACGACGTCTGGGTCCTGCGCCGCCCGTTCGGCGGTGAGCCGGCCGACACCCACGGCGCGTTCGGGCAGCTGATGCACGCCGCGGTCGACGTCGGCATCGCGCGCGGCGCGCTGGACGACGGCGCCGCCTTCCTGCGCGCCCACGCGCGGCCCTGGCGCGAGGCGGGCGTGCAGCGCGCCGCCGACGACCCGCACCTGCTGCAGCTGATCGGCCGGCTGGAGGCGCAGGTGCGCGCCGCGGAGGCGCTGCTGGCCGACGCGGGCCGGGCCATCGACATCGCCGACGCCGAGCCGGGCGACGCCGACGCCGTCACCCACGCGCGGCTGCAGACCGCGGCGGCCAAGGCGTTCGGCGGCGAGCTCGCGCTCGAGGTGGCCACCGCGATCTTCGACGTCTCCGGCGCCAGCGCGGCCGACCGCCGGCACGGGCTGGACCGCCACTGGCGCAACGCGCGCACGCACACGCTGCACGACCCGGCGCGAGCCAAGTACCACCACCTCGGGCGCCATCGCGTCCACGGCGCGCCACCGCCCGCGGGCGACCCGCTGGTCTGAGGCTGCCGCGCTGTCCAGCCGGCTGAGCTCCGTCACGTCTGGCGGTTGAGTTGTTCTAATCCGGACGGCCCATGTGAACGAATGAGTTCCTACGGGCACGCTGATGTTCGATGGACTCAGCACAAGCATGGATCGACGCAGCGCGCGTGGCCGAGTGCGAGGCGACCCTCGACGAGGCCGACCGCGCGTGGCTGGAGATCCGTCAGCCGAGCCGCCGGATGATCGAGTTCCGCGCCCACATGGACGCGGCGGTGCGCCACATCCGCCAGGCGCACGTCGTCCTCGATCGCTAGCGCCCGACACGCCCCATCGTCCACTGACCCAGTCGGGATCGGGCGAACCGTATGGTGCTCGGCGTGAGCTCCCCCGCCTCGCCGGCCAGCGCCGGCCGCTTCGATCGCTTCGTCGAAGCCACCCACGCCCGGGTCAGCCGGGCGCCGTTCTTCCTGGTCTGCGTGCTGGTGATCGGCGCGTGGCTGATCTCCTATCCCCTGTTCCCCGACGCCAAGTCGTGGCAGGTGGTGATCCACACGATCACGAGCGTGGTCACGCTGCTGCTCGTCGCGCTGCTGGAGAACGCCGGTCGCCGCGACTCCAACGCGGCCCAGGAGAAGCTGAACATCATCGCCGGGGCGCTGGCCGACCTGATGGAGTCCAACCCGCAGCTGCGCGACCGCGCCGGCGAGCTGCGCGAGACCGTCGGCCTCGAGGACCGCGCTGGGACCTAGAGGGCTTCCAGCACCGCTTCGAGCTCGGCGACCACGTCGCCGGTGAGCTTGACCGTGGCCACGTCGTCGAACGGGGTCGGGCCCTGGGTGACGATCGCCACCGCGCCGCCGCTGCGGGCGGTCACGTCGGCCAGGCCGGCCACCGGCCAGACCTCCAGCGAGGACCCGACGCAGAGCAGGACGTCCGCGCGCCGAGCCAGCTCGCTGGCCTCCTCCATCGCGCCGAGCGGGAGCATCTCGCCGAACAGGACGACGCCCGGCTTGAGCGGCGCGCAGCAGTCGCAACGGGGCACGCCGGCCGGGTCATCGGCCAGGCGCTCGCGCACGTCGGCCAGCGCGTAGCGGGCGCCGCAGCGCAGGCAGACCGACGACTCGATCGTCCCGTGCACCTCGATCAGCCGCCGCGTGCCCGCCTTGCGGTGCAGCATGTCGATGTTCTGCGTGACCACGGCATCGAGCACGCCGCGCGCCTCGAGCTCGGCCAGCACCGCGTGCGCGCCGTTGGGCTGCTTGTCCTCCAGCGTGTCGAAGCGCTGGCCGTAGAACGACCAGAAGCGCTCCGGGTCCTCCCGCCAGGCATCGATGTGGGCGACCTTCATGGGATCGACGTCCTCCCAGAGCCCGGTGCCCGGCGAGCGGAAGTCGGGGATCCCGGAGGGCACCGAGATCCCCGCGCCGGTCAGCGCGACGACGGAGTCCGCCGCGCGCAGCAGCGCCGCCAGTTGCGTTACCTGCCCTGCCACTCCGGCTTGCGCTTGCCCAGGAACGCGCCGATGCCCTCGCGCGCGTCGGCCGAGGCGAAGATCGTCCCGAACGCGCCCGCTTCGGCGGCCAGCCCCTCGTCGAGGTCGCCGGCAGCGCTGATCTGCTTGATCTGCTGCAGCGCGAGCGGGGCCTGCGAGCCGAGCTTGCGCGCCCAGGCCAGCGCGGCGTCGAGCAGCTCGTGGTCGGGCACCACCTCGCCGGCCAGCCCGAACTCGAAGGCCTCCTCGCCGGTGATCGCGTCGCCGGTCAGGTTCATCTCCAGGGCCTTGGAGGCGCCCACCAGCCGCGGCAGCCGCTGCGTGCCGCCGAAGCCGGGGATGATCCCCAGGTTGATCTCGGGCTGGGCGAACAGCGCCGAGTAGGCGGCGACGCGCACGTCGCAGGCCATCGCCAGCTCACAGCCGCCGCCGTAGGCCAGCGCGTTGACCGCGGCGATCGTGGCGATCGACGACCGCTCGAACTCGCGGAACAGCGCGTGCGTGGTGGTGATGAACTCGGCACCGCTGGCCGCGTCGAACGTCGTGAACGCCTTGATGTCGGCGCCGGCGCTGAACAGCAGCGGGTTGCCCGAGGCGATGACCATCGCGCGCACGTCGGTCGTCTGCAGGTGGTCCCAGACCTTGCGCAGCCCCTCGACCACGGCGGGCGCGATCGAGTTGGCCGGCGGGTTGTTCAGCCAGACGATCGCGGTGCTGCCGCGCGTCTCCAGCTGCACCGGGCCGTCGCCCCAGCCCTCGTCGGGGCGCGGCCACGGGAAGAAGCCCTGTCCGGACTTCTGGCCCAGGCGGCCCTGGCCGACCAGGCGCGTGAGGATCGCCGGCGGGGTGAAGCGCTCGCCGTACTTCTCGGCGGCGTTCTCCATCCGCTCCAGCGACGCGTCGAGCCCCTCGATGTCGGCCCGCATCAGCGGAGGCAGGATGCCCCGGCGCGGGTCCAGGCCGGCACCGGCCATCAGGCCCAGGTCGATCGCGCGGGTCTGGGCGACGCCCTCCTCGAGCACCAGGCAGGCCTCGAGCAGCAGCTTGAGGATGTACAGCTCGGCCAGCTCGTCGGGATCGGCCTCGGCGTCGCCGGGCAGCTGCGGCTCGCCGTCGGCGTAGAAGCCCGAGCCGCCGGTCTTGGCGCCCAGCTTGCCGTCTGCCACCAGCTGCTTCATGCCCTGGTGGACGTAGAAGCGCTCGTCGCCGTAGGACTCGGCCAGGTACTCGCCCACGTGGTGGACGGTGTCCAGGCCGAGCTGGTCGATCAGGAAGAACGGGCCCATCGGCGCGACGTTCTTGGCGCCGACGCCCTCGTCGATCGACTTGATCGAGAGCCCCCGCTCCTCCTGGACGCGGAAGATCTCGCTCAGCGCCGAGGTCAGGATCCGGTTGACCACGAAGCCCGGCACCTCAGCGCAGGTGATCGGCTGCTTCTTGATCGCCTGGGCGAAGTTGATCGCCGCGGTCGTGGTCTCCGGCGCGGTCTCGTCGCCCTCGACGATCTCCAGCAGCGGCATGATCGACGCCGGGTAGAAGAAGTGGAACCCGACGACCTTGTCGGGGCGCGTCGTCGCGTCGCCGATCTCGGCGATCGACAGCGACGACGTGTTGGACGAGAGGATCGCGTGGCCGGGCGTGACCGCGTCGAGCTCCTGGAAGACCGCCTGCTTGAGGCCGATCCGCTCCGGAACGGCCTCGATCACGAAGTCGACATCGCCGAACCCGTCGTAGGACGTCGTGCCGGTGATGCGGCCCAGGACCTCGGCCACGGCGGCGTCGGCCTGCTCCTGGGTGATCTTCTCCTTCTTGACCAGTCGCCCCTGCTGGGCGGCGGTCACCTCCCGCGCCTTGGCGAGCCCGACGTCGACGAACTTCTGGTCGACGTCCTTGAGCAGGACGGGGATGCCGGCGGCGGCGATCGTCTGCGCGATCTCGCCTCCCATGGTGCCGGCGCCGACGACGGCGGCCTTGAAGACGAACATGGGCCCCAGCGTATTAGCCCGCCGGAACCAGCCGCGCGATGATCGCCACGGCCGCCGCCCGGCGTTCTGCGATCACGGCCGGATCGGTGGAGTCGAGGTCGCCGTGGTGCTCCACGGCGGTCAGCCAGGCGGTCGCCACCTGGAACAGGAGGATCAGGAGGTCGCGGGCCGGGATGTCCGCCGGCAGCACGCCCGCCGCCTGCGCCTCGGCGAGCGTGCGGACCTTGGCCTCGGTCGCGGCGCTGGCGTCCGGGCCGAAGCCGTCGGGGCGCTCCAAGCGGCCCCAGGCGACGAACCGCAGGAACTCCGGGTGGCCGACGTAGAAGTCGAAGACCGCGCCGACGTACCCGGGAAGGTCGTGGACGTCGAGGCCGACGTTGTCCATCGTCTCGCGGACCATCTCGGCGACCACCGCCAGGTAGAGCTCGTCCTTGGAGCGGAAGTACGCGTAGACGCGCTCCTTGCTCGTCCTGGCCGCCGCCGCGATGCGGTCGATGCGCGCGCCCGCCACGCCGTGGGCGGCGAACTCCGCGAAGGCCGCCGCGAGCACGCGTTCCCGAGGAGTCAGCGAGTCACCCACGCCCCGCATGCTACCTTCGACCAAGGCCAAACCAAACAGTTTGGTTCGGCCATCGATCCAAGGAGCACGACATGCAGCGCAGAACGCTCGGCAGGCAGGGACTCGAGGTCTCGGCCATCGGCCTCGGAACCATGGGGATGACGATGGCCTACGGCGACGGCAGCACCGAGGACGAGGCGATCGCCACCATCCGCGGCGCGTACGACGCCGGCGTGACCTTCTTCGACACGGCTGAGCTGTACGGGATGGGCACCGGCTCCAACGAGCAGCTGGTGGGCCGGGCGATCCAGCCGTTCCGTGACGAGGTGATCGTGGCCACGAAGTTCGGGTTCGACATGAGCCGCGCGGACTACAGCGGCTTCGACAGCCGACCGGACCACATCCGCGAGGTGACCGAGAACAGCCTGCGCTACCTCGACACCGACGTGATCGACGTCCTCTACCAGCACCGCGTCGACCCCGACGTGCCGATCGAGGACGTGGCCGAGACCGTCGGCGCGCTGATCGCGGAGGGCAAGGTCCGCTACTTCGGCCTGAGCGAGGCGGCGCCCGAGACGATCCGCCGCGCGCACGCCGTGACGCCCGTCTCGGTCGTCCAGACGGAGTACTCGATCTTCGAGCGCGAGGTCGAGGACGCGATCCTGCCCACCGTCCGCGAGCTGGGCATCGGCTTCGTGCCCTACAGCCCGTTGGGCCGCGGGATGCTCACCGGCGACCTCAAGCCGGCCGACGAGTACCCGGAGGGCGACATGCGCCGCGACATGGACGAGCGCTGGCAGCCGGGCAACTACGAGCGCAACGCCGAGGCCGTGCGCCGGCTGACCGAGCTCGCCCAGAGCAAGGGCGTCATGGTCAGCCAGCTCGCGCTGGCCTGGCTCCTGGCCCAGGGCGACGACATCGTCCCGATCCCGGGCACGCGCAGCCTGACCCGCGCCGTCGAGAACGCCGGCGCCGCCCACGTCGCGCTCAGCGCTGCCGACCTGGCCACGATCCACGAGGTCCTGCCCAACGGCAGCCACGGCAACCGCTACCCCGAGTGGTTCGTCTTCGACGGGCTGAGCAGGGCCCGCTGAACCGGTTTCGCTAGCGGCCGCCCCCGTGCAGCTCGCGCTCGGCGTTCAGCTCGATCGCGAAGCGGCGCAGGGTGCGGCGCAGCGACTGGCGCAGCTGGCCGCGGATGAACAGCAGGTCGACCAGCCACATCGAGTCCTTCAACCGGTACTCCAGCTCGATCGTCACGCGGCCGGGCGTGAAGCGCACGCGCTGGGTGCCGGTCAGCTTGGGGTCCTCGACCGACGCGTCCTGCCCCTCGCGCGGGCTGAACCAGGTGACGTCCTCGATCACCCGCCCGCGGCCGCCGGGATGGGAGTCCCACAGGATCGCGCCACCGCGGGGCCAGTCGCCCTCGGTCTTGACGACGTGCCCGAACCCGTCGACGAACGCGGCCCAGCGCGACGTGTCGTACCAGAGCTCCTCGGCGTTGAAGATCGGCTCGGGCACCGCGATCGTGGCGCGCACCGCGGGCATCAGGCCAGCTCCGCCTGGATGTTGTCGATCGCGGTCGCCGCCGACTCCAGCCGCGGCCCGATCTCCTGGGCCAGCTGCACGCGCTGGGCCTCGCCGGCCTCGGTCACGCGGTAGAAGCGCCGCGAGCGCCGCTCGGGGTGCTCCCACTCGCCCGCGATCAGGCCGTCGGCCTCGAGCTGCCGCAAGAGCGGGTACATCGTGTTGGGGTTGACGGCCAGCAGCCCGCCGCTGAGCTCGCCGATGCGCTCCATCAGCTGGTTGCCGTAGCGCGGCTCCTGGCCGCACAGGTGCAGCACGAGCAGCCGCAGCAGCCCGGCCCGACGCAGGCCGGCGACGAGCGGATCCGACGATCCCGTACCGCCGGCGGGTGCGCCCGCGGCCCGGCGCGCGTCCTCCAGGGGCGCCGCCTCGGCGACGGCCTCATCAGTCGAGCTGCGGGAGCGGCGAGCGGGCAGGCCGCAGACGCTATGCGATGGGCGGCGCGAAGCGCTGCTTGGCGCCGCCGAGCAGCCCGCGCACGGGGCGCGTGCCGGCGCCGACGACGCCGCGCACGCGGTTCAGATCGCCGGCCACCGTGGCCCGACCGCTGGTGTAGCGGCCGTGGACGTGGTCGACGGCCTTGCCGGTCACGTAGGCGGCGGCCACCCCGGCCACGATCGGCGCGGCCACGGCTGTGGCCCCACCGGCGGCGATCGTGCCGGCGGCGATGCCGCCCGCGACCAGGCGCGCGGTGCCGGCCACGGCGACGGTCTCGGCGGCGATCTTCAGCGGCTCGTGCCCGACCTCGGCGGCGACGAGCGCCAGGCCCTCGCGGCGCTGCTCGCCGTCGCGCAGCTCGTGGCGGTGACGGTGCAGGGAGCGCGCGGCGGAGGCGCTCGTACGTGCGGTGGTGATGATGCGCATCTCACCGACACATACCCCGTCAGAGGGCAAAGGTGACGCGCTCCAGGACCGCGCGGCCGCGCGGCGAGAGCCGGTAGCCGACCGGCAGGCTCTCGGTCAGGCCGAGCTCCTTGAGGCGGCGCACGTCGGCCTTGAAGGGCAGGCGCTCACGGCCCAGCTCGGCGGCCAGATCGGCGGCCAGCGTCTCGGGACGCCGGCCGATCAGCTCGAGCACCTCGCGCGTCCATGGGCCGCGGGTGCTGCGCGCGTCGATCCGCTCCAGCGCGGCGACGACCTCGTCCAGACCGGCCGCATCCTTGCGCAGCGCCGCGCGCGGATCCTCGCCCGCCCAGCGCAGTCCGACGCGCCACAGCGGCTGGCCGGCGGCGGCCCGCTTGGGCGCCGCGGCGCGCAGCGCCTCCAGCGATCGCGCGCCCGCCGCGCGGGCATCGGCCTCGGTCAGGTCGGCGACCTCAGCCGGCTCGACGCTCAGCACCTCGACGAGCCCGACGGCCGTGCGCATCCGCGTGCCGACCTTCACGCGCGGGCGCTCCCAGCGGCGGAAGGCCAGCGTCACCTCGCCGGCCTGGATCGCACGGAGCGTGGCGATCGGGATCTGCACGCATCTCAGTCTCCCAGGGCGTCGGCGACGAACGCGACCTCGTCGTCCCAGGCGGCGGTGAGCGCGCCCGCGTCGACCGCGGCGTGGGCGTGCAGCAGCTTGCCGTCGCCCGCGGGCAGGGTGATCAGGCGCGCGTCGGGCGCCCCGGCCAGGAACGCGTCGGCCTGGTCGCGCCCGACGATCAGGTCCGGATCGGCGTTGACCAGCAGCACCGGTCCGTGCGTGTCGGCGGCGTGCGCGGCCGGGCTGTAGCGCTCGAGCACCGCCGGATCGCCGCCGAAGGCCCAGCCGACGGCCGGGCGCAGGAACGGGCTGACCGTGCGCAGATCGGTGGGCGCGGCCTCGGCGATCGTGCAGGCGACGTCGCGCTGCTGGGCCAGCAGCAGCGCCCAGGTCGCGCCCGCCGACGAGCCCCACACGCAGATCGGGAAGTCGGGCCCGCGCTCGGCCCGCAGGTAGTCGTACAGCGCCAGCACGTCGTCGAAGCCGGCGGCGTTGGAGCGGTAGTCGGTGTTGAGCGTCAGCCAGTGGGCGGCGAAGCGGCGCGCGGTGGCGCGCGTGGCCGCGACCTTCCAGGGCTGGTCACCGACCCAGCCCCCGCCGCGCAGCACCATCACGGCGCCGCTGGTCGTCTCCGGCCCCGTGCGCTCCACGTAGGAGCGCGCGGACGCGGGGGCGGCCGCCGCCGAGAACAGCAGGGCCAGCAGGAGGAGGCGATACACGGCACGCATGTACCCGGTAATCGGCCGCGAGCCCCCCACAACGCACAAGGCCCGCCGAGTGGCGGGCCCTGTGGTTCCGGTTTGTGGAGCGGAAGTGCTGTGTCAGCGCGTGCTCAGACGGCGGCGGGCGTCTCCACCCGGCGCGGCAGCAGCGTCTCGCGGGCGATGACCAGACGCTGGATCTGGGACGTGCCTTCGTAGAGCTGCATGATCTTCGCGTCGCGCATCAGCTTCTCGACGGGGTACTCCTTGATGAAGCCGTACCCGCCGTAGACCTGCACGGCGTCGGTGGTGACCTCCATCGCGGAGTCCGCGGCGAAGCGCTTGGCGTGCGAGGACTCGAGCGTGTTGCGCTTGCCCTGGTCGAGCAGGACGGCCGAGTTCCAGGTCATCAGGCGCGAGGCGTGGACCTTGGTGGCCATGTCGGCGATCATGAACTGGATCGCCTGGTGCATCGCGATCGGCACGCCGAACTGGACGCGCTCCTTGGAGTACTCGGTGGCGAACTCGAAGGCCGCGCGGGAGATGCCGGTGGCCATGGCCGCCACGCCGGGGCGCGTGCGGTCCAGGGTCATCATCGCCAGCTTGAAGCCCTTGTTCTCCTCACCGATCAGGTACTTCGCGTCGATCTCGGTGTCCTGGAACGTGATGGTCGCGGTGTTGGAGGCCCGCTGACCCATCTTGTCCTCCTTCTTGTCCACGGAGACGGTGTCGTCCTTGTGGACCAGGAAGGCGGAGATGCCGCGGTGGCCGGCGTCCGGGTCGGTCTTGGCGTAGACCGTGAACCAGTCGGCGTAGGAGCCGTTGGTGATGAAGCACTTGCTGCCGTTGAGGACGTACTTGTCGCCCTTCTTGACGGCGCGCGTGCGCATCCCGGAGACGTCCGAGCCGGCGTCGGGCTCGGTCAGGCAGAACGAGGCCAGCGCGCGGTTCTCGGTGAGATCGGTGAAGTACTCCTTCTTGATCTCCTCCGAGCCGCCGAGGGCGACCGGGGCGGCCGCGAGGCCGTTGGCGCCCAGCGAGGTCGTGATGCCGGAGCAGCCCCAGGAGAGCTCCTCCTCGATCAGACAACCGTCGAGGAACGACAGACCGGGTCCGCCGTACTCCTCGGGCGCGTGGGTGTTCATGAGCCCCACTTCCCAGGCCTTGTCAAAGACCTCCTGGGGCCAGCTGCCGTCCTTGTCGTGCTCCCACGCGACCGGCCGAATCTCCTTCTCGGCAAAGTCGTGCGCAAGCTCGCGGAGGGCCTTCTGCTCGTCGGTGAGGGTGAAGTCGACCATGCTGATCCTTCTCTTGGCGTTCGTGCGATTGACTCGTCAGTCAACGACCTACGCATAGGGTACCCAAGAGGACGCGTCCGGAACGTAACTGGACGAACGTCCGTCACAATTCGCACATGCAGGACGCCTTCGGCATCGTCGTCTTCGTGGTGGTCTTCCTGGCCATCATCGTCGCCGTGGCCGGACTCGCGGCCCGCAACAAGGCCTACGACGAGATCGGCCAGGGCGGGCTGTCGATCGACCGGCCGCCGCCCGAGAAGCCCGTCGCCGCGGCCACCGAGGCGGAGATCCGCGACATGATCGAGTCCGCCAACGCCCGCCGTGAGCGGCGCGGACAGGCCCCGCGCGACGTCGACGAGGAGCTGGCCCGTCTCAAACGGCCGATCGTCGACCAGGCGCTGGAGGCCGAGGTGCGCGAGCTCGTCGTGGCGCGCAACGCGCGCCGCGCGCGCAAGGGCCAGGAGCCGCTCGACGTCGAGGCCGAGGTCCGCCGCCAGCTCGACGCCCTGGGCTGAGCCGGGACCCCGCGATCCGTTCCTGGTACAAACGCGACATGGCAGATCCGCGCGTCTTCGAACTGGAAGACCTGGTCAACCGACCAGGCACGTACTTCAATCCGCAGACCGAGGTCTTGCTGATCGTCGACGACTCTCCGGAGATGGACCAGGAGATCTTCAACATGGAGAAGTACGAGGGCGCCGAGTGGGTCCTCGTGGCCGACGAGGTCCCCGTCGACGAGAACACGCGCGACGAGCTGATCGAGGGCTTCCAGGTCCGCTACCACCCCGGCACGGAGCGCACGCTCAACGCCGCCGAGGACGAAGAGGACGACGCCGAGGTCGACGAGCTCGAAGCCGACGACCAGGAAGTCGGCCGCGACGACCTCTAGTCAGCTTCGGAGGTAGGTGGTCAGGCAGTCGACGACCCAGTCGGGGTCGTTGACGACCTGGCGCCAGGTGAAGCGGTTGGTGGTCCAGCCGTGGGCCAGGAGGTTGTTGTCGCGCCGGGTGTCGCGTTCGGGGTCGTGGTACTCGCGGCCGTCGAGCTCGGCGATGTGGTGGGCGGGGCGCCAGAGGAGGTCGACTTCGTAGCCGTGGAGGTGTTGGTTGACCTCGGGCTTGGGGAGGCCGGCCTTGTTGATGAGCTTGAGGGCGCGGCGTTCGAGCTCTGACCGTGTGAGGACGTCTTGGGGCCTGGTGATCAGGAGGGCCTGCTTGAGGGGCTTGAGCCCGTGGCGGCCCTGGGACTGCTTGATCATCGAGGACATGAGGGTTGGGCGGAGCTGGCGGTTGTTCGTCGCGTTGTCGATCACCTCGATGAGCTGTTCGAGGGTGAGGACTTCGGCGAGGTCGAGGATCGTGCGGGCGATCTTGGTGACGCGGATGCCGTCGACGCGCATCGTGTCTCCCGGGTGCAGGCGTCCGACGTGGGTCTCGATGCCGGGTGCGCCTCGTCGGTCGATCCCGTTGGAGGTGATGGCGGGTCGGTCGCCATCGGGCCAGATGCCCCACAGCGCGGCGGCCGAGCGATGCGACAGGGCCGCTCCATCGCCGGCCGACAGGACGGCGGCCGCCCAGACGCCGCGCGGGGTCAGCCCGCGATGGCCGACGGCGAAAACGCCGCGGTGGATGCGGTGCAGCCACCCCGCACCTACCCGGTGCTTCACGCCGTCTGGAGAAACACCGGCATCAAGGAGCTGGGCGGAACGGATCACACCGTGCTGCCGCGCCGCGATCCAGGCGACCCGCGCGTCCTTCGGCAATGACGTGCCTGCTGTTATGGGCGTCATACGCCCACAAGGGCAGGCACGTCGGGCTTTCGCCCCCCCCTTTTCAGGTCGGTAGGGCGAAGGACTTGCCGTAGGCGCCGTGACGGTGCCGCGGCGGAGGACGTCGTCGGCGCTGGCAGCCGGCCAAGTTGCGCCTACGGAACCCAGGTGCAGGCGGCCGGGTTCGCGCTGGCCGCGACCGGCGTCGAGCTGATGTTGCCGCTGGTGTCGATCACGTCGAGGTTGCCCGAGCTGTCGTTGGCGCAGAGCTGGGAGCCGGTCGGCGCCCAGGCGGCCGCGCTGAAGCCCGGCACGACGGTGACGAAGGGGCTGGAGGCGGCGCTGGCGACGGTCGGATACAGGCCGACAGCGAACGCGGTGTAGGGCGCGGCGCTGCTGCCGGGCGCGGGCGTCGCGCGCTGGGCCAGCGTGACGGCCAGCGTGCTGCCCGACGGCGAGAGGCTCAGGGAGAACGGGGTCAGTCCCCAGTACGGCGTCGCCGGGGGGATCCTCGGCTGGATGGTCACCGGCTTGCCGGAGCCGTTCACCGGCGCGCTCATCACCTCGTAGAAGGGCACCTCGGCCGAGGCCGCCTCGTTGAGGACGATGAAGTAGACGCTGTTGCCGCTCTTGGAGAAGACCGGATGCGTGGCCTCGTTCTGGAACGCGCTCTGGCTGTAGACCTGCTTGGGCTTCCCGCCGGTCGCGTTGACCACGTAGACGTCGCCGCCCGAGGTGTAGGCCAGCTGCTTGCCGTTGGGCGACCACGCCGCCGGGCCGTAGTTCAGCCCGATGCCCTCCTGGGAGGCGACCTTCTTGGCCCCGCCGCCACCGCTGACGTTCGAGACGTAGACCGATCCGGTGAGGCCGACCGTGGCGATCTGCTTCCCGTTGGGCGAGAACGACGGCAGCAGGCCGCCGGTGAGGAAATCGATGTTCTGGCCGCTCAGCTGCACGGTGTAGACGCCGCCGGGGGAGCCGTTGCCCTCGGTGAAGGCGAGCGGCCCCGGGGGCAGCGTGACCGACCCGGGCCCCTGGGCATGGACAGCGGGAGCAGCGAACAGCCCCGCGACGACGACCAGACCGAGCAGAAGATGGCGCATGAGCGCCAGCCTAACCGCGCGAACAGGGCAGATTCCAGCCGAAGTAGACCTCGATGCGGACGATCCGACCTTCGTCGAAGCCGAACACCTCGGTGTTGCGGAAGCGGGTGCCGTCGGGCCGCGTGGCCTCGTAGGTAACGACCACCTCGTCGCCGTGCTCGAACAGGCGGACGACGTCGAACGCGGTGCCGTCGCCACCGTTGGCGAAGCAGCGCTCCCAGTAGTCCTCGCCCTCCAGCAGCGGGTCCGGCGGCGCGCTGAAGCGGAACCCGTCGGCCAGCAGCGTCTCCATCCAGGCACGGTCGCCGGCGGCGAACGCCGCGTAGCTGTCGCGGACGACCTGGAGACGATCCATCAGGACGGGGCTACCCGTTTGCGCCGCCCCGCTCCCCAGGCCGGATCGGCACTGACGAACCGGAACAGCGCGGCCGGGCGACCGGGGCCCTCGGCGCGCTGCTCACCCGTCGGCTCGATCAGCCCGGTGGCCTTGAGGTCGCGCGCGAACGTGGCCGGGTCGTACTCGACGCCGGCGATCGCCGCGTACACCGCGCGAGCCTGCGACAGCGTGAACGGGCCATCGAGGATCCCCACGACGACGTTGGACCACCACAGCTTCCCCTCGAGGCGCTCGAGCGCGGTGGCCAGGATCGCGTTGTGGTCGAAGCTCAGCGCGGGCGCCGGGCGCGCGGGCTGCCAGGACGCAGCCGGATCGGCCGGCTCGGTGACGGGCGCGACGAGCGCGAGGTGCGCCACGGTCGGGATCCAGCCGCGCGGATCGCGACCGGGATCGGCGAACGTCTCGAGCTGCTCGAAGTAGCCGTGGTCCACCCCGGTCTTCTCGGCCAGCTTGCGCCGAACGGTGTCCAGCGGAGTCTCGGACTCGCCGACGAAGCCGCCGGGTAGGACCAGCCCGCCGTCGGCGCCGCTCACACACAGGACGAGCAGGGCGCCGTCGCGCACCGTCAGCACGACGGCGTCGGCGGCCAGCGCCACGGGTGCCTGGTATCCCTCGGAATTGCGGGCCGTCCACGCCATCTCGTGCATGCTACGCTCCATTTATGGGCAGTATGACAATAACTACCGAGGAGGCACCGTCATGGCTGAGATCCGCACCTATCCCTTCGTCCGCCACCTGCGCGCCGAGCCGACCAGCCACGTGCTCGGCTGGCGGCGCGGCACGCTCGTGCACGACGGGGCCGGCGACGCCTGGTGGTTCCGTCCGCTGCACACCTCGATCGCCGAGGTGCCGGTCGACGACCGCGAGCTGCCCTTCCTGTTCCACGCGCGCAGCGCCGACTTCCAGCCGCTCAACGTCCAGGGCGTGATCACCTTCCGCGTGGCCGAGCCCCAGCACCTGGCGCGTCGCGTCGACTTCAGCATCGACCTGCGCACCGGCCGCTGGACGCAGACCCCGCTGGAGCAGGTCGCCGGCCTGCTCACCCAGCTGGGCCAGCAGTTCGTCATCGACGAGCTGGTCAAGCTCGACGTGCGCACGATCCTGACCGACGGCGTCGCGCCGATCCGCGACCGGATCGCCGCGGGCCTGGCCGGCGAGCAGGCCCTGGCGGACCTGGGGCTGGAGGTCGTGGCGGTGCGCGTGGCCGCGGTCACGCCGACCGCCGACGTCGAGAAGGCGCTCCAGCAGCCCACCCGCGAGGCGATCCAGCAGCGGGCCGACGAGGCCACGTTCGAGCGGCGCGCGCAGGCGGTCGACAGCGAGCGCGCGATCGCCGAGAACGAGCTGGCCAACCGCGTCGAGCTGGCCAAGCGCCAGGAGGCGCTGGTCGCCCAGGAGGGCGCCAACGACCGCCGGCGGGCCGAGGAGCAGGCGGCGGCCCGGCTGGTCGCGGCCCGCGCCGAGGACGAGCGCGCCGAGCTGCACGCCGCACGCCAGGCCCGCACGACCGAGGTGGTCGAGGCCGCTCAGCTGGCCGCCGAGCGCGAGCGCGGTGAGATCCAGAAGACGATGGGGCCGCAGGTCCTGCTGGCGCTGGCCCTGCAGGAGCTGGCCGGGCAGCTGGGCCAGGTCGAGCACCTGACCATCACGCCCGAGCTGCTCACCCCGCTGCTGGCCAAGGTCGGCGCGGCCCAGCAGCAGCCGCCGGCCGTCACCACCGGCGAGGAGGCGTGACGCGATGCTCCCCCGCGCCGTCCTCGTCGAGCGGCCGACGGAGTACCGCGACCTGCTCGCGCGTCACGGCACGCGCGAGCAGGTGCGCTTCTTCCTGGCCGGCCGGGGCCTGACGCTGGAGACGGTCGAGCGGCGCCACCTCGCCTACGAGGAGACCCGCGCTCAGGTGCTCGCCGCCATCCCGGCCGACTGGCGCCGCAGCGTCGTCGATCGCTCCGAGCTGGACCGGTTCCTGTTCGCCGCCGATGACGTGGTCATCGCGCTGGGCCAGGACGGGCTGGTGGCCAACGTGGCCAAGTACCTGCGGGGCCAGCCGGTGATCGGGCTGGACCCCGAGCCCGACCGCCACCCCGGCGTGCTCGTGCGCCACGCGCCCGCCGCGACCGCCGACCTGCTGGCCGACGTGCAGCGCGGTCGCGCGGCGATCGAGGCGCGCACGATGGCCGAGGGCAGCCTCGACGACGGCCAGCGGCTGCTGGCGCTCAACGAGCTGTTCGTCGGCCACGCCAGCCACCAGTCGGCGCGCTACGAGCTGCGCCTGGGCGACCGCAGCGAGCACCAGTCCTCGTCGGGCCTGATCGTCGCCACCGGCACGGGCGCGACCGGATGGGCGGCGTCGATCAACGGCGCGCGTCGCCAGCCGCTGGCGCTGCCCGGCCCGACCGAGCCCGCGCTGGCCTGCCTGGTCCGTGAGGCCTGGCCCAGCGCAGCGACGGGTGTCGAGCTGGACGGCGGCCTGGTCGGCCCCGACCAGACGCTGACCGTGACCAGCGAGCTGGGCGCCGGCGGCGTCGTGTTCGGCGACGGCATCGAGAGCGACTGGCTGGCCTTCGACTGGGGCCAGCGCCTGACCGTCAGGGTGGCGGAGGAGCGCCTGGCGCTGGTGGCCTGAGGCCTAGTGCGCCGAGGTCTTGTCGGCGCGCTCGGCCTTCTTGGCCTCGGCGTCGGGGTCGCGCTTGTCGGCGATCACCGAAGCGGTCATGCCGATCGCGAAGGCCAGCACGACGATGCCCAGGCTGGCCTCGGGACCGATGTGCACGAGGTCCTCGATCAGCAGCTTGATGCCGACGATGGCCAGCACGATGGCGATCGTCTCGTCCAGGTAGCGGAAGCGCCGCACCAGGCCCTCCACGAGCACGAACAGCGCGCGCATGCCCAGCAGCGCGAACGCGTTGGCGATCCAGATCGCGAACGCGTCGGTGGTGATCGCGAAGGCGGCGGGGATCGAGTCGATCGCGAAGGCGATGTCGGCGAAGACGATCGCCACCAGGCAGAGCACGAGCGGCGAGGCGTTCGGGTTGACCCGCCGGGCGATCCGCACCGGGAACGTCTTCTCCGGGTCGGTGTCGTGGCCGACCCCCTTGAACATCCGGTAGGCCAGCACCAGCAGCGTCGCGGCCAGGATGTAGATGACGAAGTGGAACTCCTCCAGCAGCGCCGTGCCGCCCATGATGGCCAGCCCGCGCATGACCAGGGCCAGGCAGATGCCCCAGAACAGCAGCTTGGGGCGGTTCTCGGCCGGGATGCCGAAGTACGAGAACAGCAGGAGGAAGACGAACAGGTTGTCGAGCGACAGCGTGCGCTCGATCAGGTAGACCGTCGTGTAGTCGACCGCGACGTCGGTCTCGCCGATCAGGATCAGCAGCGGCGCGATCAGCATGCTCAGCACGAGCCAGCCGATCGACCAGATCACGCCCTCGCGGAACGTGGGCTCGCGACCGCGGGCGAACAGCAGCAGGTCGACGAGCAGGAGCGCGATGATGATCGCCGCGGCGGCGGCGATCGGGCCCGGTCCGGAGATGACCGCGAAGGACGACATTCAGCTAAGCAAAGTAGAAGCCCAGGGCCAAGACGACGTAAACGGCCAGCAGCTGGACGCCCTCGAACCAGTGTGACTCGCCCTCGTTGGTGACCTGGTTGGCGATGATCACCGCCAGGATGATCCCGCCCAGCTCGAAGCCGTTGAGCACGAACGGCATCGGGTGCGGCCCCAGGAAGAACGAGCAGATCACCAGCACCGGCACCGCGAACAGCGCGATCTGCGCGCTGGACCCGATCGAGATGTTCACGGCCAGGTCCATCTTGTTCTTGCGGGCGACGAGCACGGCGACCCAGTGCTCGGCCGCGTTGCCGACGATCGCCACGACGATCACGCCGACGAAGAACTCGCTCAGGCCGATCGACTCGGCCGCCTCGGAGATCGAGCCGACGAGGATCTCGCTCATCACGCCGACCGCGACGCCGGCGATGGCCAGGGCGATGACCGCCTTCTTGACCGACCACGGCTCCCCGTGCTCGTCCTCGTCGCTGGGGGCGCTGGCCTCCGCGGGCGCCTCGGGATCGCGCTGCTCGTGCGGGTTGAACAGCTCGCGATGCGTCTTCAGCGAGAACAGCAGCCCGAAGCAGTAGGTGACGATCAGGACCAGCGCCACGGCCAGCGACAGCTGCTCGACAGTCGAGTCGTAGTTGACGATCTCCGACCCCGGCGCCGGCAGGCCCTTGCCCTCGACCAGCTCGAAGATGGCCGGGACGCACAGCGCCGCGACGGCCAGCAGCAGCATCAGCGACTGCGCGTTGGCGGCGGTGCGGTCGAAGAACTGACGCTCGCGACCGAGTCCGCCGACCACCATCGACGCGCCCAGCACGAGCAGGATGTTGCCCATGATCGAGCCGACCAGCGAGGCCTTGACGACCTCGTGCAGGCCCGAGTTCAGCGCGAACAGGGCGATGATGATCTCCGGCGCGTTGCCGAAGGTGACGTTCAGCAGGCCGCCGATCCCGGGGCCCGACCGCGCGGCCAGCTCCTCGGTCGCCCGGCCCATCAGCGCCGCCGTGGGGATCACGCCCAGCGCCGAGGCGAAGAAGATGACCACCGGCCCGGCCGCGACGATGTCCAGGATGATCGCGATCGGGATCATCGGGACCAGCAGATAAGGCCAGCCCTCAGAGCTGGTCAGGAAGCGCAACCGCACTGCGAAGGACGTTACAGGTACTTCGCGCAGGCCTGGACCTTGGCCACGTCCTGGCCGGCCGCCTGCAGGCACTCGAGGTACTTCGCGTTGTTGGACCCCGATGCCTGCGGGGTCGTCGACGTGCCGGTGCCGGTCGATCCGGTGGCCGCGGCGAGCGCGTCGGTCAGGTCCGACAGCGGCTTGGCGTCCTTGGGCGTGTCGATCGTCTGGGGCTGGTCGAGGTCGCTGTAGGAGATGCGCAGATCGAGCGTGCCGCTGGACAGCACCATGTGGATGGCCAGGCGGCGCAGGCGCTGGTCGTCGGCCCCGGTGTCGATCTCCACGGTGGCCGACTTGATGTCGGCGCCCAACGAGGTCAGCTGCGTGCCCGCGCTGGTCTTGCTGGCCACCTTGGCCACGTCGGCGAGCATCTTGGGCACGTCCACGCCCGAGGTGATGTGGATCGTCTTGTCCCCGCCGACCTCACCCTCGCCGGCCTTCTGCGGATCGGTCAGCCACTGCTCGGGATGGATCCCCAACGCGGTCAGCGACGGCGACGACGCCCGCTTCTGGTCGGTCTCCTTCTGATCGGACAGGTAGCCGTCGGTGAATGATCTCCACTCCGACGCCGGGATCTCGAAGGCCTGACCCGCGACCGTGACGTAGCCCTTGTCGCCGGTGGAGATGGCGCCCGCCTGCAGCGTGCCGCTGGTGCCCGAGTCGAGCTTCAGCGTGCCGTCGAGCTTGGGCAGCTGGCCGGAATCGCCCTGGGCGAAGCGCGCGTCGATGCTGGCCTGGACGGTGCCGCTCTTCAGCTCGGCGTCCATGCCGAGGCCGATCCGCCCGCTCTTGAGCTGGGCGTCGTTGCCGAACGTCTGCTTGATCAGCTCAGACGCCGACTCGCTTGATCCATCGTCCCCTCCACCGCAACCCGCGAGGACGAAGACGCCCAGCAGGACTGCGATCAGGATGGACGGCAACGCAACTTGCGGCCGCATGGGCGGTTGAACCTAGCATCGTGATGGTGCCCCGCACCGCAGTTCTGCTGGCCTTGTCGGCCCTCGCCACCCTTTTCTTCGCTGCCTCTTCGCCAGCGGCGTCGATCCACGTGCTCAAGCCCGATGGACGCACCGTCGTGCGCGACGTGGCCGGCCTTCCGCCCGCCGACCCGCTCCCCCCGGCGGCCGTCTCCGCCCACGCCCAGCGCAAGGTCAGCGCCCTGGCCGCGCGCGCCGCGGCCACGAAGAAGACGTTCGCCCAGACCATCGAGACGCTGTTCGCCGCGGGCCAGATCGACGAGCTGCAGTACGACGCGGCTCGTGACGCGGCCGCCGCCACGCGCTCGCTGCTGCGCAAGCTGCCCGCCGGCGCCCGCAAGGACAACCTGCAGGACGCGCTGGACCTGGCCGACGCGCTGGCGGCCAAGAACCAGCTGACCGCCGCGCGCGTGCCGGTGATCACCGAGATCGTGGCCCGCAACGCCGAGTACTGGAACAACGGGGCGCTGCTGGCCTACGGCGCGCGCGTCGACTTCACCGGCAGCCGGATCGTGTGGCAGTTCTACCCGGGCGCGGGCCTGCAGCCGCAGTGGCTGGGCACGTTCGGCTTCGCCAACTCCAAGGCCAGCTCCAAGTCGCTGAAGAAGAGCGTCACCGCGGACACCGTCGAGACGCTCGACGAGGCGCTGACGCTGGCCACGCCCCGCGCGGGCGGGATCGCCTGGGAGAGCTTCTTCTCGTTCAGCGGCGCGGCGCCCGTGTGGGTCAGCGCGCTGACCCAGGGCACGGCGATCTCGGCCTACTCCCACGCCGGCGCCAAGCTCGCCCGCCCCGACTACATGACGGACGCCACCAACGCGCTGGGCGTCTTCAAGACGCCGCCGCCCGAGGGCGTCGCGCTGCCCGAGGACAACGGCGTCCACTACCTGATCTACTCGACCAACTCCAGGCTGCTGGTGCTCAACGGGTTCCTGCAGGCCATCACCGGCCTGTACGACTACGCGCAGCTGTCGCAGGATCCGGTCGGGCTGCAGCTCTTCGAGCAGGGCGACACCGAGGCCCAGGCCGAGATCCCCAAGTACGACACGGGCGCCTGGTCGCTGTACGAGGGCACCAACGAGTCCTCGCTGAGCTACCACCAGCTGGTCACCGGGTTCGCCCAGAACCTGTGCGACCGCACGCAGACGCCGATCTACTGCGACACCGCCGCGCGGTTCACCGCGGACCAGACGACGCCGCCGGCGCTGCGGATCGTCACGTCGAAGGCCAAGACCAAGGCGTCGGTGCCGATCCGCTTCACGCTCAGCAAGCGCTCGACGGTGAGCCTGTACGTCAACGACGTGCCGATCACGTCGGCCTACCTGGCCTATGGCACCCACACGCTGACCTGGGCCGGCTCGTCCAAGTCGGGCACCTACACGGTGACGCTCAAGGCGCGCGACCTGGCCAGCAACGACGCCGAGGTCTCCAAGGAGATCGTCCTCTCCCGGAAGGGGTAGGTTCGCGCGGCGATGACGCCGCGGACGATCCTCTACACGGGCAAGGGCGGGGTCGGCAAGACCTCGGTCGCCGCCGCCACCGCGCGCCGCTGCGCGGCGGCCGGGCTGCGGACGATCGTGCTGTCGACGGATCCCGCGCACTCGCTGGCCGACGCCTTCGAGCTCGAGCTCGGCGGGCAGCCGACGCCGGTGGCCGAGCGGCTCTACGGCCAGCAGGTCGCCGCCCAGGAGGAGATGGAGCGCCACTGGTCGGCCGTCCAGGCCTGGGCCGGTGACCTGCTCCAGGAGCGGGGCGCGGACCGCATCAGCGCCGAGGAGCTGACGGTGCCGCCGGGGATGGACGAGCTGTTCTCGCTGCTGCAGCTCAAGGCGCATCGTGAGAGCGGCGAGTGGGACGTGGTGATCGTCGACTGCGCGCCCACCGGGGAGACGCTGCGGCTGCTGTCCTTCCCCGACGTGCTGCGCTGGTGGTTGTCGAAGGTCTTCCCGCAGCAGTCGCGCCTGATGGACGCGGCCCGGCCGATCGCCCGCGTGATGCTGGACCTGCGCCTGCCCGGCGACGAGGTGATGGAGGAGGTCAACCGGCTGGTCAGCAACCTGATCGCCATGAACGAGATCCTCCGCGACCGCGAGCACGTCTCGATCCGCCTGGTCACCACGCCCGACCGCATGGTCGTCGACGAGGCCCGGCGCACGTTCACCTACCTGAACCTGTACGGGTTCCTGACCGACGCGATCGTGGTCAACCGCGTGTTCCCCGAAGACGTGGGCGGCTACTTCGGCGCCTGGCGCGAGCGTCAGCTGAAGACGCTGGATGACGTGCGCGCGGGCTTCGCGCCCGTGCCGGTGCTGACCGCGCCGTACTTCTCCCAGGAGGTCGTGGGCGGCGAGCGGCTCGACGAGCTGGCCGACGCGCTGTTCGCCGACCAGGCGCCCGAGGCGCTCCTGCACAAGCGCCTGGCCCAGGAGCTGCTGCTCGGCGAGGGTACCGCCACGCTGCGCCTGGACCTGCCGTTCATCGAGAAGGCCGACATCGCGCTGCGCAAGATCGGGGCCGAGGTGATCGTCCGCGTCGACGGGCACAAGCGCACGGTCGTCCTCCCGGCCGCCCTCGCTGGCTATCGTGCGGCAGGAGCGTCGTTCGAGGACGGCGCTCTGGAACTGCGCTTCGACGATCCCGATGGCCGATCCTGACCCGCTCGACGAGCTGCGCGCCCAAGTGCGCGCCACCCAGGAGGCCGCCGAGCGGCTGATGGGCAGCGGCGTGCCCTCACGCGGGTGGGACGTGCCGCGCGGCGACGCCGGCGGGTTCACCGAGGAGGTCCAGGCGCTGGTCAGCCTGCTCCAGGCGCTGCGCGATCTCGTGCCCCCGGAGCTGCGCGAGCAGATCACCGATCTCGTCCGGCAGCTGCTGCTGGTGCTGCGCGCGCTGATCGACTGGCTCGTGGCCCGTATCGAGCGCGAGGTCGAGGCCACCCGCGAAGGATCCACGCGCACGGCCGAGGACATCCCGATCGCCTGATTGGATGCGCGCGTGACCGATCCCGCCGACCGCGTGCGCACCCTGCTGTTGCGGGCCGACAACGTCCTGAAGAACGAAGGCGACCACGACGATCGCCAGCGGCGGGCCCGCGAGGCGCTGCTGCAGGCGCGCGAGGTCGCCGCGGGCGGCGGCGTGGACGAGCGCGTGGCCGCGCTGATCGAGCGGCGCCTGTCGGCGCTGGAGTCCGGTGGACCGGCTTAGAGGCGTCTGGAAGACGCTGGCCCGCGAGCAGCGGGTGGCGGCGATCGCCGCGCTCGTGCTGCTGGCCACGCTCTTCCTGCCCTGGTACCAGAAGTCGATCTTCGACGAGAAGCAGGGCAAGTTCGTCCCCGACGCGCTGACCGGCTTCGGCTCGGCCGACTTCGTGATGGCCTCGGTGGTGCTCGTCGCCTTCGGCGTGCTGGCCCTGCTGTGGGCCCGCGGCGAGGACCGCGCGTTCCACCTGCCCTTCGGCGACGGCATCGTGATCATGGCCGCCGGTGGCTGGGCCGCGCTGCTGATCTTCTACCGGGTGCTCGACCACCCCGACGTCAGCGGCCGCGGCGCGACGATCGGCATCCAGTGGGGCGTGTTCATCGCCTTCCTGGCCGCCGCGTTCCTCGTCTACGCGGGCTATCGGATCCACGCCGCGCACCGGGCCGAGCCGCCGCTGCCCGACGACGTGACCGGCGCGACCGGCCCGACGATCGCCGTGACGCCGCCCCCGCCCGCAGCGGCGCCCGGGGTGCCGCCCCGTCGCCGGGGCGAGCGCCCCCGGCGCGACATCCCCACCGAGATCCCGCCGCCCCCGCTGCCCTCCGAGGCCCCCACCGAGCAGGCCCCGGCGGCCCGCCGCCGGCGCCCGCGCGACGGTGGCGGCGGAGACGACGAGGGCCAGATGCGCGGCCAGCTGTCCTTCGACGAGGCCGAGACGCAGAAGCAGCGCCTGCCCGACGAGCAGTGACGGCCGCGCTCGAGGCCTTCGACGCGCCTCGCTGTGCTGCGAGCGGGCGCCGTGGCGACGATCGCGCCGCCCGCTGGGTCGCCCGCGGCCGCGCGGCTGGCATCATCGCGCCGTGTGCGCCCACTCGCCGTGACCGTCGCCCTCGCCGGAGGGCTCCTCGTGGTGGTGGCGATCGTGGCCGCGATCCTCTCCCCCGCTGCGCCGACGCAGCTGAGCCGGCCGGCGTACACGGCGATGGCCCGGTCGATCGGGATCGGCGTCGTGGACCTGAGCGGCGCCGACCGCCAGGACCTGCTGTGCGGGCATCTGCCCCCGGGGGAGGTCGACAGCGCGCTGCGGCGCATCGACACCGACTGCCGTGTGTCCGAGCGGATGGCCGCCGGCAAGGAGCGGCTGTCGGCCTGCACCGACGGCGCGTGCGCGCGGGCGCAGGCCAGCGCGCTGGTCGAGTACGCCCGTGAGAGCCAGGCGATCGAGGACGGCTTCGCCCACGACCTGAGCGGCGACTGCGCCACGTTCTTCGAGATCGAGGCCGACTACGGGCGCGACATCGCCGCGGCGGCCGACCGCCTGGCCGCGCATCCCGACGGCCCGCTGCTGGAGGACGCGCTGAGCCGCTGGCGGATCGAGAGCATCGCCGCCGAGAACGCGATCGACCGCGAGCCGGTGCTCGAGCTGCTCGCCGCGTGCGAGCCCGACCGGTAGCGTCGCGGCCATGCGCCAGCTGACCCTGGAGGGACCGCGCCGGCTGGCGTGGCACGACGTGGCCGACCCGGTGCGCCAGGGCGAGGGCGAGGCGATCGTCCGGCCGCTGGCCGTGGCCCTGTGCGACCTGGACCAGCCGATGATCTTCGGCGAGGCGCCGATCGGCGGGGCGATGGCGCTCGGGCACGAGTGCGTGGCCGAGGTCGTCGAGGCCGGCGGCGGGTTCGCGGCGGGCGAGCGCGTCGTGGTGCCCTTCCAGATCTCCTGTGGCGACTGCGACCGCTGCGCCCGCGGCCTGACCGGCTCCTGCCACGCGGTGCGCGGCACGGCGATGTACGGCTTCGGCACGCTGGGCGGCGACTGGGGCGGCGCGCTCAGCGACCTGCTGCGCGTGCCCTACGCCGAGGCGATGCTCGTGCGCCTGCCCGACGGCGTCGATCCCGCCGCCGTGGCCAGCGTCGCCGACAACGTCCCCGACGCCTGGCGCACCGTCGCGCCCCACCTCGAGCGCCATCCCGGCGCCGAGGTCCTGATCCTCGGTGGGACCGCCCGCTCGATCGGCCTGTACGCGGTCGACTGCGCGCTGGCGCTGGGCGCCTCCCGCGTGGTCTACGTCGACGACGACCCCGGCCGGCTCGCGGTCGCCCAGGCGCTCGGCGCCGAGCCCGACGACGGCCCGCTGGAGGCCAAGCGCGGCCACTTCCCGATCGTCGTCGACGCCACCGCCACCCGCGCGGGTCTGACCACGGCGATCCGCGCCACCGACGCCGGCGGCGACTGCACCCCGGTGGGCATGCTGTTCGAGGCCGACACCCCGATGCCGATGTTCGAGATGTACGTGCGCGGCATCAACCTGCACGTCGGCCGGGTCATGGCCCGGCCCGTGATCCCGCAGATCCTCGAGCTGGTCGCCGCGGGCCGCCTGCACCCCGAGCGCGTGACCAGCGCCCACGTCGCCTGGGCCGACGCCGCCGAGGCGCTGCTGGAGCCGGCGACGAAGATCGTCGTCACGCGTTAGAAGGCGGGTTCCTTGTAGTTGCGCTCCTGGCGCGGGTCGCTGTTGGGGTCGTCGTGGTAGGAGATGAACCCGCTCACGAAGATCCCGGCGGTGGCCACGAACAGCAGCATCAGGCCGGTGACCACCAGCCAGCGCAGCTTGGTGATGTGGCCCGCGATCGCCACCAGGACGCCGAAGGCCATGACGGCGAGGAACGGCGCTGCGGGAAGCTGCGACGCAGCGATCGGAACCATCGGGAAGAGGCGTTCTACCATCTGGCGCTCCGATGACCGACCCGACCTCCGTCGACGAGGTGCGCGAGGGACTCGGCTCCGTGGGCTACCTGCCCGGCGAGTCGACCGCTCTCGTCTCCTACCTCGCCACCCGCCTGGGCAAGCCCGTACTCGTCGAGGGGCCCGCGGGCGTCGGCAAGACCGAGCTGGCCAAGGCGCTCTCGCGCTACCTCCAGCGCCCGCTCGTGCGCCTGCAGTGCTACGAGGGCCTGGACGAGGCCAAGGCGCTGTACGAGTGGAACTACCGCAAGCAGCTGCTGCGCATCCAGGCCGAAGCCACGGACACCGGCTGGGAGCGAGTCCAGGACGACATCTTCGGCGACGAGTTCCTGCTCGAGCGCCCGCTGATGACCGCGATCGCGTCGCCGGACCCGGTCGTCCTGCTGATCGACGAGATCGACAAGACCGACCAGGAGTTCGAGGCGATGCTGCTCGAGATCCTGTCGGACTTCCAGATCACGATCCCCGAGCTGGGCACGATCCACGCCAAGTCGCATCCGATCGTCCTGCTCACGTCGAACAACACGCGCGAGCTGACCGAGGCGCTCAAGCGCCGCTGCCTGTACCTGTGGCTGGACTACCCGCCGGTCGAGCAGGAGCTGGCGATCGTCAAGCTGCACACGCCCGAGCTGTCCGACCAGGTCGCGGCCAAGCTCGTCGAGGTCGTGGGGATGGTCCGCGAGCTCGACCTGAAGAAGCCGCCGTCGATCGCCGAGTCGATCGACTGGGCCCGCGCCCTGCTGCTGCTCGGCGCCGACGACATCGACGCCAAGGTCTTCAAGGAGACGATGTCGGTGATCGTCAAGCACCGCACCGACCTGGACATCGTGGCCGAGCGCGTCGGGGTCAAACTCGGGGGCGGCCTTGGCTCCCAGGCTGCCTGAGCCCGGTCCCCCCGGGATCTCCGCTCGCCTGATCGAGCTGGGCGAGGCGCTGCGTGGCGAGGGCGTCGCGGTCGGCACCTCCGAGCTGCTGGACGCCTTCGAGGCGCTCAACGAGGTGCCCTGGACCGAGCCCGCCGACTTCCGTGAGGCGCTGGCCGCCACGCTGGCCAAGTCGCCCGACAACCGGCGCATCTTCGAGCTCGTCTTCGACCGCTTCTTCTTCCGGGCCACCGAGGCGGCGGCGGTGCACGCCGGCATCCGCGAGCACGACGGCTCCTCGGAGGGTGACGGGGCACCCGGCGAGGGCGAGGGCAACGGCGAGGGCGGCGAGATCGACCTCGACGCCCTGCGCGAGGCGATCGCCAACGCGATCCGCGAGGGGGCCGAGGGCGCGATGCGCGACCTGGCCCGCCTGGCCATCGCCGCGTTCGGGCGCCAGGGCACCGGCTCGGGCGTGATCGGCGTCGACGTGCAGCGCATCCGCCGCTCGCTGGGCCTGCGCTCCGAGCCCCAGCCCGACCTGCCCGAGGAGGACCCACGCCGCGACGGCCTCCCCCGCGACCAGCTGCGCCGCTTCGAGCAGCTGCTGCGCCGCGAGCTGGAACGCGGGCAGATCGAGCGCACCGCCACGCTGCCGGCCTCCCGGCCGCTCAACGAGCTGGACCGCTCGCTGCCCTCGGGCCCGCTGCAGGACCTCGCCGCCGTGCACAAGGTCGTCGCCCAGCTGCGCCGCCGCCTGGCCACCCAGGGCAACGAGCAGCGCGGCCGCAAGCGCAACACGGCCATCGACGTGCGCCGCACGATGCGCGCCTCGCTGCAGACCGGCGGCGTGCCCGTCGAGCTGCGCTTCCGCCCCAAGCGCCCGCGCCGCCCGGAGATCTTCGTGCTCTGCGACGTCTCCACCAGCGTGACCAGCGCCTCGGTGTTCTTCCTGTCGGTCCTGCACGCCCTGCACGACAGCTTCCGCAAGATGCGCTCGTTCGTGTTCATCGAGCGCATCAGCGAGGTCACCGAGGTCTTCGAGCGCGAGCGCGACTTCCAGGCGGTCAACCAGGCGATCTCGCGCGACGCCGGCGTGGCCGACATCTCCGGCTACACCGACTACGGCCGCGTGTGGGACGAGTTCCGTGACGCCGTGGCCGACGAGCTGCACCCGCGCGCCACGATCATCGTGCTGGGCGACGCGCGCACCAACGGCCGCGACCCGCGGGCCGACGTCTTCGGCCAGGTCGCCTCGCTGGCCGGACGCACGTTCTGGCTGAATCCCGAGCCGCGTCTGTACTGGAACTACGGCGACTCGGTGATCTCCGCCTACGAGCAGTACTGCCACGCCTACGAGTGCTGGACCACCCAGCAGCTCGAGGAGTTCGTCAAGGACCTGACGAAGCCGATGACCGGCTGATGCGGCGTCTGATCCTGCTCACCGTCGCGGCGCTCCTGCTGGCGCCGGCCGTCGCCCATGCCGCCACGGTCAAGGTCTTCTTCCTGCAGGGCGAGACGTTCTCACCGGTGCAGCGCGAGGCGCCCAACGGCGCGACGATCATCACCGACACGATCGGTCAGCTGCTGGCCGGACCGACCGCCAAGGAGGAGCGCGACGGCTTCGGCTCGTCGATCCCCGACGGCGCCAAGCTCCTGTCCGCGCGGGTCGACGCGCCACACCGGCGCGTGATCCTGTCCTTCGACAAACGCTTCGCCGCCGATCCCGAGGACCCGGCCGGCGAGGACGACCTGTCGCTGTTCGGGGCGCGCCTGGCCCAGGTGGTCTACACCGCCACCGGCCTGACGGGCCTGGACAAGGTCACGGTGCGCGTGCGGTCGCGCAAGGCCGTGCGCCTGACCCGCAACAGCTTCGACCCCACGCGCTACGACGCGCCCACCGCGCCGCCGGTCAAGGGCGCCGCGCCGACCGACGTGACCTCCGTCCAGGCCGCGCTCATCCGCCTGACCTACCTGCCGGCCGACGCCGCCTCGGGCACGTTCGACTACCGCACCCAGCAGGCGGTGCTGGCCTTCCAGTCCTGGGAGGGCCTGGGCCGCGACGGCGTCGTCGGCCCGCTGACCGCGGCCAGGCTGCAGACCGCCGCGGTGCCGGTGCCCGGCGCGCGCGGCGCCGGCCGCCGCGTCGAGATCCATCGCGAGCAGGGCGTCGTGCTGCTGATCGAGAACGGCACGACGGTGCGCGCGATCCACACGTCCACCGGCCAGGGCGGCGACGACCCCGACCTGGGCACGCCGCCCGGCAGCTTCAAGATCTACCGCAAGGAACAGAAGTCGTGGTCGATCCCCTTCAAGACGTGGCTGCCCTACGCGGCCTACTGGGATCGGGGTTGGGCGCTGCACGGGTACCCCGACGTCCCCGCCCAGCCCGCGTCGCACGGCTGCGCGCGGCTGCCGCTGCCCGAGGCGCCGGTGGTCTACGCGTTCGTCTCGATCGGCACGCCCGTCCGCGTCTTCTGACCCGATCGCCCGCTGGCGGATAGCGTTCGCGCCGTGCAGACCGTCTTCTGGCGCAGGCGCGCCATCCTGATCGGCGGACTGGCGGTCCTGCTCGTGGCCGTCGTGATCCTTGCGCGCGGTTGCGGCGGCTCGGACTCGGGCTCGGGCGACGACAGCGCGTCGGCCGACCGGGCGGCGCCGCCACAGCTGCCCCAGGGCGGGCGGCGGATCCTCCCCGGCCACCGGGTGATCGCCTACTACGGCGCCCCGCAGGACGACGAGCTGGGCATCCTGGGCATCGGCACCCCGGCCCAGGCGGGCCAGGAGCTGGCCAAGACGACGAAGGCCTACGACCAGTACGGCCCGACGCTGCCGGCCATGGAGCTGATCGCGGTGATCGCCAACGCGGCGCCCGGCGACGACGGCATGTATCGCACGCGCCAGACCGACGCGGTCATCCGCCGCTACCTGCGGGCGGCGCGCAAGATCAAGGCCCTGCTGATCCTGGACATCCAGCCGGGCCGGTCGGACTTCCTGCAGGAGGCGATGGCGCTGGAGAAGTGGCTGCGCAAGCCCGACGTGTCGCTGGCGCTGGACCCGGAGTGGCGGGTCGACGCGGCCAACGTCCCCGGGCAGGTGATCGGCTCGGTCAGCGCGCGCGAGGTCAACGCCGTGTCGTACTGGCTGGCCGGGCTGGTCAAGGAGGGCAACCTGCCCCAGAAGCTGTTCCTGATCCACCGCTTCACCGAGGACATGATCGCCGACCAGGACCTGCTCAAGGAGCGTCCCGGACTGGCCCTGACGATCAACGTCGACGGCTTCGGCGGCCAGGCGATCAAGCGGGCCAAGTACCGCGAGTTCGCCCGCCAGAACACGCGCTTCTACAACGGCTTCAAGCTCTTCTTCAAGGAGGACTCGGGGCTGTTCAAGCCGCGCCAGGTGGTCAGGCTCAAGCCGCCGCCCAACGTCGTCGTCTACGAATAGCGCTCAAGCCCGCGCGGCCCGCGGACGATGTGAGACGGGATGTCGCCGGTTCCCCGCGGTCCCCGTCTGCTGTTCGCCCTGCTCCTCGCCCTGCTCGGGGTGGTCGCGCTGCGGGCGCTGGTCGGACCGGACCGCCTGCCCGGCGTCGCCAGCTTCGCGTTCACCGGCGTGACCGTGGGCGCCGCGGTGCTGTGCGGCTGGCGGGCGCTGACCGTCCGCGCGGAGCGCGCCGCCTGGCTGGCCATGACCGCGGCGATCAGCTGCTGGGCCGCCGCCGCGCTGCACTACCGGCTGGTCATCGCGCCCGATCCCGACGCGGTCGACTTCCCGACGATCGGCGACGCGCTCTACCTCGCCTTCTACCCGCTGGCCTACCTGGCGCTGGGCCTGCTGGCGCATGCCCGCCGCGAGCGCGTGTCGCGGCTGCAGTGGCTGGACGGCGTTATCGCGGCGCTGGGCGCCGGGGCGCTCGCCGTGGCGGTGGCCGCGCCGCTGCTGCGCGACACCGGCGGCGACCGGCTCGTGGTGCTCACCTCCCTGGCCTATCCGGTCTGCGACCTCGTCCTGCTGGGCATGGTCGCGGGGCTGTTCGGCGTGCTCGGCTCGCGCGGCACGAGCTGCCGTCTCCTGCTGCTGGGCATGGCCCTGTTCGTCTGGGCCGACCTGGTCTTCCTGCTGCGCGTGGCCGCCGGCGGCTATGAGATCGGCACGCTGCTGGACGCGCTGTGGCCGGCCGCGCTGCTGGCTCTGGCGCTGGCCGCGTGGCCACCCAGCCGGCCGATCGCCGCGCAGCGCCGCAACCCGCGCGGCGCGTTGCTCGTGCCCTGCGCCACCGGCGTGATCGTCATCGCGCTCCTGCTCGTCGATCACTACGAGCGCCTGCCCGCCGCCAGCCTATGGCTGGGCGCCGCCTGCGTCGCGGGCCTGCTGACCCGCCTGACCCTGCTGGCCCACGCCAACCGGCGCATGCTCGACGCCTCCGAGCGCGACGCGCGCACCGATGCGCTGACCGGCCTGGCCAACCGGCGCTCGCTGATCGAGACGCTCGACTGGATCGACACGCGCGCGTGGCCGGTCGTGCTCGCCCTGTACGACCTCGACGGCTTCAAGACCTACAACGACCGCTACGGCCACCCGGCCGGCGACGCGCTGCTCCAGCGCCTGGCCGGGCGCCTGCTGGCCGCGGTCCCCGCCCCGGGCCGCGTGTTCCGCATCGGCGGCGACGAGTTCTGCGTGATCGTCGACCCCGCGCAGGCCGAGCCGGTGCTGGCCGCCGCCGACGCCGCGCTGCGCGAGCACGGCGAGGGCTTCGACATCGTCGGCTCACGCGGCGTCGTGCGCCTGCCCGACGACGTGGCCGACGCCGCCGGGGCGCTGGCCCTGGTCGACCAGCGCATGTACGCGGCCAAGCGCGGTGGACGCGTCTCGGCCATCTCCCAGACCCGCGACGTGCTGCTGCGCGCCGTCGAGGAGCGCAGCCCCGCGCTGGGCGGGCATGTGGGCGACGTGGCCGGCGTGGCCGTGCTCGTGGCCCGCGAGCTGGACCTGACCGACGAGGACGTCGAGCGCGTGCGCGCCGCCGCCGAGCTGCACGACGTGGGCAAGCTGGCGGTGCCCGACGCGATCCTCGAGAAGCCCGGCCCGCTGGACCCGGCCGAGTGGGCGTTCATGCACCGCCACACGATCGTCGGCGAGCGGATCCTGCTCGCCGCGCCCGCGCTGGCCGACGTCGCCCCGCTCGTGCGGGCCAGCCACGAGCGCTGGGACGGCGGCGGCTACCCCGACGGGCTGGCCGGCGCGCGGATCCCGCTGGGCGCCCGGATCGTCGCGCTGTGCGACGCCTGGGACGCGATGGTCACCGACCGGCCCTACCGCCGCGCGCTCTCGCCCGCCGTCGCGCTGGCCGAGCTGCAGCGCTGCGCCGGCTCGCAGTTCGACCCGGACGTGGTCGCCGCCTTCCGGGCCGTTCTGGACGCGCGCATCGACCTGTCAGTGGCGGCGTAGCGACCGCCCGACCACTACAGTCCAGGCAGTTGACATGCAGGGGGGCTGGCGGGAACGGCCGGCTGAGATAGCGCTTCGCACCGGCGCTGACCCTTCGAACCTGTGGGGCAATCCCCGCGAAGGGAAGCATGCAGAGCGCGTCCATCACGACATCCGCGGCGGCGACCGTGCCGCCAGAGTCCCGCATCGGGATCCGCGTCGCCGACGCCACCCGCCGCTTCGGCGACGTCACGGCGATCGACGGCCTGTCGCTGCGCGTCGCGCCCGACGAGGTCGTCGCGGTCGTCGGCCCGTCTGGCTGTGGCAAGTCGACGCTGCTGGAGCTGGTGTGCGGGCTGGCCGCGCCCGACGCGGGCAGCGTCGAGGCCGATCCCGCCGCGCTGATGCCCCAGCGCGACCTGCTGCTGCCCTGGGCCTCGGCGCTGGACAACGCGGCGCTGCCGCTGCGCGTGCGCGGCATCCGGCGCGCCCAGGCGCGCGCCACCGCGGCGCCCGTGCTCACCGAGTTCGGGCTGGGCGGCTTCGAGCGCGCGCGCCCCGCCGAGCTGTCGGGCGGCATGCGCCAGCGCGTGGCCTTCCTGCGCACGCTGCTGGCGGGCAAGCCGGTGCTGTGCCTGGACGAGCCGTTCGCCGCGCTCGACGCGCTGGCCCGGGCCGACATGCAGCGCTGGCTGACCGACGCGCTGGCCAAGGAGCCGCGCACGGTGCTGCTGGTCACCCACGACGTCGAGGAGGCCGTGGTGCTGGCCGACCGCGTCGTCGTGCTGTCCCCGCGCCCGGGCCGGGTGGTGGCCGAGATCGCGGTCGACCTGCCTCGCCCACGCAGCGCCACCGATCCGGGCGTCGTGCAGCTGCGCGCCCGCGCGCTGGAGGCGCTGCGCCGATGATCGCGCTGATCCTGATCGCCGCGCTGCTGGGCGCCTGGCAGCTGTACGCCGACCTGGGCAACGTCGACGACCTGATCCTGCCCGCCCCCACCGAGGTGGCCACCGCCCTGTGGGACGACCGCGGGCTGCTGTGGGACAACCTGCTGGTCACCGCCCAGGAGGTCGCGCTGGGCATCCTGGCCGCCTTCGTGCTCGGGTTCGCGTGCGCCGTCGCGCTGCACTTCTCGCGATCGCTGCGCAAGGCCACCTACCCGCTGCTGGTGGCCAGCCAGGCGATCCCGATCGTCGTCGTCGCGCCGCTGCTGATCGTCTGGCTGGGCTTCGGCCTGGCCCCGAAGATCGCCATCATCGCGCTCGTCTGCTTCTTCCCGATCGTGGTCACCACGCTCGACGCGCTCGGCCGCGTCGACCGCGACACGCTCAAGCTGCTGACCACGCTGGACGCCAGCCGCTGGTCGGCCTTCCGCTTCGCCGAGGCGCCCGCGGCGCTGCCCGCCGCGCTCAGCGGCGCGAAGATCGCCGTGGCCATCGCGGTGATCGGCGCCGTCTTCGCCGAGTACTCCGGCTCCAGCGAGGGGCTGGGCCACCTGATCCTCCAGGCGATCCCGCAGCTGGAGACCGCGCGTGCCTGGGCCGCGGTCGTCGTGCTGGCCGCGTTCGCGATCGCCCTCTTCTCCGCGCTGGACGTGGCGCAGCGTCGCCTCGTCCCCTGGACCTCGACCGAAAGGACCCCGTGATCCGCCGCCTGATCGCCGCCCTGATCGCCCTCACCGCCGTGTTGTCGCTCGCCGCCTGTGGCGAGAAGTCCGACGACACCGCCGCGCCGGCCACCGAGTCGGTGCGTCTGATGCTCGACTACCTGCCCAACGCCGACCACGCGGGCATCTACGAGGCCCAGGGCGCGGGCGACTTCGAGCGCGCGGGCCTCGACGTCGAGATCCAGACGCCCACCGATCCGGCCACGCCGCTGAAGCTGCTGGCCGCCGGCAAGGTCGACGTGGTGATCTCCTACGAGCCCGAGGTGCTGCTGGCCCGCGACCAGGGCGCCCAGATCGTCTCGATCGGCGCGCTCGCCCAGAAGCCGCTGACCTCGGTCATGTCGCTGCCCAAGAGCAAGGTCACGGGCATCGCCGACCTCGAGGGCAAGACGGTGGGCACGGCCGGCATCCCCTACCAGTCGGCCTACCTGAAGACGATCCTCGAGGAGGCCAACGTCGATCCGTCCACCGTCAAGGAGGTCAACGTCGGCTTCAACCTGGTGCCCGCGATGCTCTCGGGCAAGGTCGACGCCACGCTGGGCGCCTTCTGGAACGTGGAGGGCGTGGAGCTGCAGCGGGCCAAGCGCGATCCGCTGATCATCCCCGTCGACGAGGCCGGCGTGCCGACGTACGACGAGCTCGTCTTCGCCGTGCGCGTCGACACCGCCCGCAACCGCGGGCCGGTGCTGCGCGCGTTCCTGCGCGCGCTGGCACAGAGCCACCAGCAGCTGAAGGACAACCCGCAGGAGGGGATCCAGCCGCTGCTGGACGCCAACCCCGACCTCGATCCGGCCGACACGCTGGCCCAGGTCGAGAAGACGCTGCCGGCGTTCTTCCCCACCGACCCCGATGAGCCGTTCGGCTGGCAGGACGGCGGCGCCTGGGGCCGGTACGGCGACTGGATGTACGACCACCAGCTGCTGAAGGCGCGCCCGCTGCCGCGCTCGATCACCAACGAGTTCCTGCCCGGTGCCGGCCTCGAGGCGGCCGACGACCCCACCGCCGGCTAGGCACCCGCCTGGCGGTGCATCGGGGTCGACGCCACGAGCACGGCGGCCACCCCGATGAAGCAGGCCGCGACGAAGTAGGAGAGGCGGTACCCGGCGACCAGCGATCCGTGCGCATGGTCGGTGCGGGCCGCGGCGACCGTGGCCAGGACGGCCAGGATGATCGCGGCACCGACCTGCTGGGCGGTCGGCAGCAGGCCGCCGGCCAGGCCCTGCTCGGCCTGGCCGACGTCGCGCATCGTGCCGACCGACGCCGCCGGGAAGAGCAGGCCGCCGCCGGCCGGCGTGAGCACGATCCCGGGCAGCACGTGGAGCCAGTAGCTGCTGTCCGAGCCCAGCCGGGTGAGCCACAGCTGCCCGGCGCCGACGAGCAGCAGCCCGACCAGCATCGTCGCCTTCAGCCCGATCCGGGCGATCACCCGGCGGGCCAGGAAGGCGGAGACGACGGCCAGGGTGGCGGGGGCGGCGACCAGCCCCCAGGCCGTCTGGATCTCGCTGAACCCGAGCACGCGCTGGAGGTAGAGCGCGATCACGTAGGCGTAGGCGGCGAAGACCCCGCCGACGATCAACATCACCGCCAGCGAGGTGCGCCGCACCGGGACCGCCAGGAACGACCACGGGATCATCGGATGGCTCTGGCGGCGCTCATAGGCCACGAAGGCGGCGGCCAGGATCACGCAGGCCGCCAGCGCGGCGAGCGCGCTCGCGCTGGCGAAGCCGTGCTGCTCGCCGTCGGTGACCCCGAAGATCAGCGCCGCGATGGTCAGCGTGACCAGCGCCGCGCCGCCGGCGTCGGGCCGGATGCGCCGATCGCCGGGCAGCTCGGGCAGCTGCGTGCGGGCCAGGACGATCAGCACGGCGACGATCGGCAGGTTGACCAGGAAGATCGAGCGCCAGCCCAGCAGCTCGGTGAGCACGCCGCCGAGGACGATCCCGGTCATGCCGCCCGCGGCGGTGGCCGTCGTCCACAGCGCCAGCGCGCGGTTGCGCTCCGGGCCCTGCGAGGTCAGCGCGGTCAGCGTGGCCAGGATCGTCGGCGCCATCAGCGCCGCGCCCGCGCCCTGCACGAAGCGGGCGATCACCAGCAGCGCCGCTGATCCCGCCAGGCCGCAGGCCAGCGAGGCGGCGCCGAACGCCCACAGGCCCACGACCAGCAGCCGGCGCCGGCCCAGCACGTCGCCCAGGCGACCACCGAACAGCAGCAGCGAGCCGAAGGTCAGCGCGTAGCCCGTGGCCACCCACTGCAGCGAGGAGGCGGCGAAGTGCAGCTCGCTCTGGATCGTGCGCAGCGCGACGTTGACGATGCTGAAGTCGAGCTGCAGCACGAACTGCGCGACGCACAGCAGCGCCAGCGCGGCGGCCGGGGCCCGTCGAGCGACCCCGGCCTCCATGCGGGCTACGGCCGGGTCAGCAGCGCCGGGTCGAGCGCCAGGCGCACCGCCACGTGCGCGCCGGCCCTGGTCAGCTGGCCGTAGAGCTTCGTGTTGATGTTCGACAGCCGGTCGTTGGCCGTGTGGTAGTTGGGGTCGGTGAGGACGCCGACGATGCCGCCGGTCTCGCGCCACTGCGCCTCGGTCTTCAGCTCCTCGGCGCCGGAGAACAGACCGCCGACGGGGATGCCCACGTCCGCGAACGAGGCGTAGTCGGAACGGTCGTCGATCGGCGTGGCCTCGGCCGTCAGGTGGTTGGCCCGGAACCACGAGTAGAACGCCCCCTCGATGTTGGCCGAGCCGGGCGGCGTGCTCTCGATGGGCTTGTAGATCAGGCGCAGGCCGTTGGGCGAGCCGAGCATGTCGAAGTTCAGATAGCCGGAGACGGCCGCCTGCGCGCCGTCGCCCAGCGCCTCGACGTAGTGCGCCGACCCGTACAGCCCCTCCTCCTCTGCGGCCCAGAAGCCGAAGCGCAGCGGCGCGGCCGGCCGCAGGCCGAGCCGGTGCACCTGGCGCGCGAGCTCGAGCAGGAACGCGGTGCCCGATCCGTCGTCGTTGATGCCGGGGCCCGCGGGCACGGAGTCCAGGTGCGCGCCGACGGTCAGCGCCGGACCGGTCCCCGGCGTCTGGGCGACCACGTTCCAGGTGGGCACGACGTCGGTCTGCGTGCTGACCGCGAGGTGGACGGTCGCGCCACCGGCGGCCAGCTCGGCGCCCGCGGCGAACGTCGTGGTCACCGCCGGGATCGTCTTCGGGTCGCCCGCGGTGACCTCGAACTCGCCCTCGCGGTCCGGCGTGTCGCCCTGGTTGAAGACGACCACGCCCGCGGCGCCCGCGGCCAGCGCGAAGTCGATCTTCTCGCCGATCGTGCACGTGCCGCGCTGCAGCACGGCGACGGCCCCGGCCGGGAAGCCGGCGAAGTCGGCCGCCTCGCAGCCGCTGGTCGAGGCGCGGTCACCGTCCAGGTGCACGTCGACGGCCACGGCCGCCGCGGTCACGTCGCCAGCGCCCGAGTAGGAGACCGTCTTGACCGCCAGGGCCGCCGGCGTGGGCGCCGTGCGCTCCAGGACGGGCGGCGCCAGCTCGGTCCAGCGCGTGAAGGTGAACTCCTGCACCTCGGGCCGATAGCCGGAGGCCTTCAGCTGGGCGACGACGTAGTCGCGCGAGGCGGTGTAGCCGGGTGTGCCGGCCGCGCGGTTGCCGCCGTTGGCCTCGGCGATGCCCTGCAGCGCGGCCAGGTGCTTCATCATCGCCGGCACCTTCACCGCGGCCGCGACCTGCTTGGGCGTGGGCTGAGCGGCGGCGGTGGCCGGAACCACGAGCGTGGCCAGCGCCGCGCCGGCGGCCAGGACGCGCGGGCTCATGCCGCCAGCGCCCGTGACGTGCGGCTGGATCCCGCCAGCGCATAGGCGCCCGCCAGGCCGGCCCACTCCCCGTAGGGAGCAAAGAACTCGCGCACCTCATCCTCCTCGGCCCGTGCCGACGGGCGTCCTCCGGCCCGCAGCTTCCCCAGGAACTTGCGGTACGCGAGGTCGCCCGCGGGCAGTTGGTCATGACGGCCCTGCCCGTGCAGAGCCAGGAACTCCAACGTCCATTCCCCAATGCCCCGGATCTGACGCAATCGGGCCCAGCCGCGCTCGTGATCGGGGTCGTGCAGGTCGACCCGTCCGGCGGCCACCTCGCGCGCGGCGCGGGTCAGCGCCACCGCCCGCGTCTCGGTCAACCCGAAGGACTCCAGCCGGGGCGCGCTCATCGCGACGACCTCCGCGGCGGTGGGCACGTCCCACAGGCCGCTGGCCGGATCCTTGCGCTTGGCGTGCCAGACGATGCGGCGCTCGATCTCGCAGGCCCGCTCGAACTCGATCAGCTGCTCGCACACCGCCCAGGCCAGCGCCTCGAACGGCTCGGGCCGCCGGCGGATGCGCAGGTGCGGCAGCGCGCGCACGGACGGCCCGATCAGCGGGTCGAAGCGGAAGCGCTCGTAGAACGGGCGCAGGTCGTCGTCGACGGCCACCGCGAAGCGCATCCGCTGGATCGCGTACTCGGCCACGTCACGGTGCTCGGCGGTGGCGCCGAAGACCACCCGCTCGCGCGACGGCTGCGCGACGCGCACGACCGCGGGCTCGCCCTCGACGTGCAGCAGGCGCTGCAGCACGCCGTTGCGACAGCGCAGGACGCCGTCCTTGCCGCCGTGCCGCTGCAGCCGAAACGGCCACGGCGGGCGCACCTCGACGCGGACTTCGAGCACGCGACGCTCAGCGGCGGTCGACGAGGTGCACGTCCACCAGGAACGTGCGCGTGGCCACGACGTCAAGGCGGGTGCCCTTGCGGCGGCCGCCGAGGCGCAGGCCGGAGCCCGAGCGCCGGCGCGGGGCGCGGGCCGCCCGGGCGACGCCCTTGGCCAGCACGACGGCGGTGGCGCCGGCGACGATCGACGCGCCCGCCACCGCAGCCGCCTGCACCGCCATCGGCGTGGCCGTGCGCCGCTCGATGGGGGCCGCCTCGCGGACGACGACGCCGTCGACCACTTCCGGCTCGGTCTGCGCCTGGGTTATGTCATCCGCCATGAACTACGAAACCTACCAACGCGGTCAGAGGGCACGCTCATACACGCGGTAGCGCTTGACGATCCGTCCGCCCATCGCCTCCATCCCGCGGTTCATCGCCGTGTTGCTCTCGAGGATCCAGCCCATCTCGCCCCACTTGCGCGTGGTCTGATCGGCCATGTCGAAGTGCTCGATGTACAGCTGTGCGGCCACCCCGGTGTGCTGGAACTCGGGCTTGACCCCCAGGAAGCCGACGCGCACCCGGTCGATGATCGTCTTGCGCCGCAGCCAGTGGACCCAGCCGAAGGGCAGCACGCGGCCCTGCATGCGCCGCAGCACCTGGTTCATGTCCGGGATGGTGATCGCCACCGCCACCGTCTCCCCGTCCTTCTCGGCGACCATGAACCAGTCGCGGTCGAACACGAGCTGCATGTCCAGCGCGTAGGCGTCGAGGTCCTCCTTGGAGAACGGCACGAAGTCCCAGTTCTCGGCCCAGGCGCTGTTGTAGACCTCGGCGAAGCGGTCCATGTCGGCGCGCAGGTTGCGCCGGTTCATCTTGCGCAGCTTGACCCCGTGCTTGGTGTCGGCCTCCTCGGCCAGCGTGAACAGCGCGGGGATGATCTTGCTGCGATCGGCGATGTGCAGCTCCCACATCAGCAGGTCCATCGCCTTCGTCAGCCCGGCCGCCTCGCACAGGCGCTGGTAGGACGGCGGGTGCCAGGGCTGGCGGATGAACGGCTCGCGGTCGAAGCCCTCGACGAGGATGCCGCTCTCGTCGTTCATCGTGAAGTCCATCGGGCCGATCATGCGGTCGCGCCCGCGGGCCCGCAGCCAGCCCTCGGCGGCGGCCAGCAGGCCGTCGAGCACCGCGGGGTCGTCCTCCAGCTCGAGGAAGCCGAACATGCCGGTCCGATCGCCGTGCACCTGGTTGAAGGCCTCGTTGACCTGCGCGCTGATGCGACCGACCACGCGCCCGTCGCGCCAGGCCAGGAACAGGCGCGCGTCGCCGTGGGTGAAGAACGGGTTGTGCTTGCGCGAGAGGAACAGGCGCCGCTCGATGCGCAGCGGGGGCACCCACTGCGGGGAGGTAGAGTGCAGCCGATACGGGAGCTCGATGAACTCCCGAACCTCGCGGTGCGACGACACCGCCCGGATCTCAAGGCTCATATGCCCACCACCGTAGACGTCTTCGCCAAGGTCCGCGGGCACGAGCGCGCCGAACAGCTGCGCGCCGCTCGCGAGGCCGATCTGATCCCCTATTTCCGCGAGCTGACCGGTCCCGCCGGCCCGATCACGGAGATGGAGGGCGCCGAGCGCGTGATGCTCGGCTCCAACAACTACCTCGGCCTGACCGGGGACCCGCGCGTCATCCAGGGCGCCCGCGACGCGCTGGACAAGTACGGCACCGGCCTGACCGGTTCGCGCTTCCTCAACGGCACCACGCACCTGCACGTCCAGCTCGAGCAGGAGATCGCCGACTGGATGGGCACCGAGGACTGCATCGTGTTCACCACGGGCCACCAGGCCAACCTGGGCACGATCGGGACGATCCTCGACCAGGGCGACACGGTGATCGTCGACTCGGGCGACCACGCGTCGATCCTCGACGGCGTCCTGCAGTCGCGGGCCAAGATGCGCCCGTTCCGCCACAACAAGCTCGACAAGCTCGAGAAGCAGCTGCAGCGCGGCCAGGAGGACGGCGGCGGCATCCTCGTGGTGGTCGACGGCGTCTACTCGATGGAGGGCGACGTCGCGCCCCTGCCGGAGATCGCCGACCTGTGCCAGCGCTACGGCGCGCGGCTGATGGTCGACGAGGCGCACGGCGCCGGCGTGCTCGGCGCGCGCGGCGCCGGCGCCAGCGAGCTGCTCGGCGTCGAGGACCGCGTCGACCTGCGCATGGGCACGTTCTCCAAGTCGCTGGCCAGCTGCGGCGGGTTCGTCGTCGGCGACGCCGAGGTGATCGACTTCGTGCGCATCTCCAGCCGCGCCTACATCTTCACCGCCGCCGGCGTGCCGGCGGCCGTCGGCGCGGCCCTGGCCTCGCTGCGGATCATCCGCTCCGACGAGGGCCCGCAGCTGATGGCCAAGGTGCTGGAGAACGCCGACTACCTGCGGCGCGGCCTGCGCGAGCGCGGCTTCAAGACGGTCGACCACGAGATCGGCACGCCGGTCATCCCCGTGCTCGTCGAGGACGACTGGAAGGCCGCCCTGCTGTGGCGCGCGCTCTACGACGCGGGCGTGTTCGTCAACGTGGCGATCCACCCGGCGGTGCCGCCCGGCGGCGCGCTCCTGCGCACCTCCGTGATGGCCACGCACGACGCCGTGACGCTCGATCGCGCGCTCGACGCGTTCAGCTCCGTGAAGGCCTCGTTCGAGGCCGAGCACGGTCCGCTGCCCACGCCCTGAGCGTCCCGCGGCAGATGTCTCGACGCTGTATCGAGACTGTGAAGAAACGTGCGCTCCGAGCGCATGTTTCCCAGTTGTAACGGTTGACCGTCCCGCGCCGCGGCCCGTAGGTTTTCGGAGCGTCCTCGCGGTCGCATGGGGAAGGAGAGAGCAGGCGACACCGGACCTGGGTCGGGACCGGTGGCCGAGAGGGAGACCCTGCAGGGATACCCCGGACTGGGAGCCTGTCCCATGCCCGCGCTGGCGCACGCACTCGCACACGAATCGATGCCGAGGGCCGGTGGCCCGAGGCAGGGAGGAAGCATGACATCGCCAACAGCGATCGCCCCTGCACCGCAACATCTGCGGGCACTGCAGCGCGCGAATGAGGTCCGCCTCGCCAGGGCTGAGCTCAAGCGCCGCGTTGCCGACGGCGAGCTGACGGCCTCGGAGGTGGTCCTCGACGCCCCGTGGGAGGCGGAGAGCATGGCCGTCGCCGATCTGCTCATGAGCCAGCGCCGGTGGGGTCGGACCCGTTGCCGGCGATTCCTGGCTTCTGTGCCGCTCTCGGAGACCAAGACGATCGGCTCGCTCACGGAGCGCCAGCGCCGCGCTGTGGCGACGTCGCTGGGGAGCGTCCCGGTCGGAGTGGGCCTGATCACCGAGGACGCGCGCGTGCTGTCACGCGCGTCGCGCCAGGTCGCGGCCGTCGCCTGAGCCGCTGCTCGGACTCGCCGCGCGCGTCTGGTCTGCGGCTCAGACGCGCGTGGCGAGCTCGAGAATGTGCCCGTCGGGATCGCGCAGGTAGAGCGACCGGAACCGACCCCGGTCGATGATCTCGGTGGTCTGCACCTGGCGGCTGCGCAGGTAGTCGCGCCAGGCGTCCAGCTCCTCGCCGGAGTCGACGGTCAGCGCCAGGTGGTGCGCCGCGCCCGGCCCCGGACGCACGGGCTGCATCTCGGTGTACTCCATGAACGAGAGCAGCGATCCCGAGCTGCCCGCGCCGTCGCCGAACCAGAAGTGGCGGTGATGGGCGGTGTCATCCTCGTTGACGCCCTGCTCGACGAGCGCGAGCCCCAGCGTGTCGCGGTAGAAGGCGGTGGTCGCGGACAGGTCACGGACGATCAACGTCACGTGGTGGAGCCCGGTCAGCTGCATGCGCCGAGGCGCGGTCGGTTCGGTCACGTCCGGAACCCTAGCCCGCCGGTCCGACGCAGGAAGGCGGTTCGCAGCGCGAAGAAGCACGCGGCGAACACCACGACGCCCACGCCGATGAGCGCGACTCGGGGAATCCCGGTGAAGAACGCGAGGCCGCCGACGACGAGCACGACGGCCGCGCCGGACAGCAGCGAGGAGTGCGAGCGGTAGCCGGCGAAGTGCTCGCGCACCGACAGCTCGAGGCTGGCCACGCTGACCAGCGCCAGCCCGCAGATCACGAACGCCTTCTGGTCGGAGGCCACCCCGAACAGGCCGAGGATCAGCAGCACGATCCCGCCGAGGATCGTCAGCTCGACGAGCGGGAACGGGCTCCAGGGCGCCTTGGGCGCCTCCTCCAGGCGGGCGCGGCGGCTGCGGGGCAGCGCGGCCGGCGGCGCCGGAGCCGGAGCCGGCGCGGACGTCGGCGCATCGGTCGGCGGGGCAGCGGGCGGCTGCTCGGCGCGGGCGCGCGACCGCGGCGTGGCGGCGCGGTGCGCCGGGCGCTTGCGCTTCTTGCGGGTGGCCATGTCAGCGGGCTAGCAGCTGGCTAAGGGACAGCCCGACGACAGCTTGACGTGCCACCAGCCGGCGAGCATGCCGATGATCCCCAGGCGCGGCCGCACGGCGTAGACGCCGCAGCCGCCCTCCCCCAGCGCGCTGGCCGGGATCCGCGCGAAGCGGTGGCGTCCGGGCGCCAGCAGCATCCGCTCGAGCTGGACGCGGGCCTGCTCCTGGGCCCGGCCGCGCTCGGCCTGCAGCGCCTGCGCGTGGGCCAGGCGGGCGCTGAGCGCGTCGCGGGCGCGCTCCAGCTCGCCGAGGCTCAGCAGCCGCGCGCCGCGCGTGCGTCCGGGCGTGGCCAGCGCGACGTCCAGCGCCGACAGCTCGCGCTCCAGGCGCGTCAGCTGCGCGCGCAGCGAGGCGCGGGCGGCGGCGTGGTCGGGGACGACGACACGGTCGAGGACGACGACCATGCGCTGGAGGCTACTCCGCCCCGCCGCCGGACGCGCCGTCCGGGTCCAGCAGCTCGGCGCTGAGCTCCAGCGCCTCACGCACGAAGACCTCCGGCACCCCGGGCGCGCGGACCGCGTAGAGCACCAGCGTGCGGGTGGCCTTCGTCGCCGCCGCGCGCTCGCCGGGCGCGCCGAACAGCGCGGCGACGACGCCCGTCGCGTCGCACACCGCGATCCGCCCGAGGTCGTCCAGGCCCAGGGCCAGCGCGCCGTCGACCGCCGCGCCGTCCACCGCCCACACGCCCACGCCCGTCTCCACGCAGGCGATCGTCAGCGCGTCGTCGGGCAGCCCGCGGGGCAGGAACCCGCCGTCGATCAGGCGCTTGACCACCGCCTCCTCCTGGGGCACGCGGTGGACGTCGGGGTCGACGCCCACGTGGCGGAAGAACACCCGGTGCGCGTGGGCCACCGGCTGGCGGCGCAGGGCCACCGCCTGCGGGCCGCGCCAACGGTCCGACAGGTGGGCCAGGCGCGCGCGCACGTCGGGCGGCGTGCGCATCGGCGCGGCGGCCACCGTGGTCCACAGCAGGCCGAGCGCCGGGAACTCCTCGGCGATCGCCGGCGCGACGGCACCGACCTCGATCAGCCCGTCCACCCGCGCTCCCGCGAGGCGGCCAGCAGCCGCCGCACGCGCCCGTCCAGCTCCGCCGCCGGCTCGTGGCCCAGCACCGTTCCGCGCACGGTGCCGTCGGGGTAGACGAACGCGACGTGCGGGCAGACGGCGACGCCGTACAGGCCGGCGAGCACGCCGTCGTGGTCGTAGCCGACCGGGAACGTCCAGCCGTGCTCGGCCACCGTCCGGCGCAGGTCGCCACGGTCGCCGCGGATCGCCACCGCCGCGACCTGCAGCTTGGGGTAGCGCTGGTGGATGTCCTGGAGATCGTCGAGGGCGTCGGTGCAGTCGCCGCCCCGGGTGGCCAGGAAGGCGAGCACGAGCGGGCCGCGCTCGAGCAGCTCGCACGAGTTGAGCACCTTCGGCCCGCGCACCGCACAGGCGGGCCGGTCGCCCGCGCTGCCCGAGTCGGGCTTGCGCGCGACGTTGACGTCGCCCTCCAGGTCGCTGGTGGCCAGCGGCGCCGCGAACGGCGGGATCCGCGTGCCCGGGGCCAGGCCCGACGAGCCGCCCGCGTCGCCGCCGAACGCGTTCAGGGTGATCAGCGCGATCCCCACCAGCGCCAGCGCACCGACCAGCCAGCCCCAGCGGCTGGCCCACGGCGGGCGCACGTTGGGCACCGGCGCGGTGGGCGGCTTGCGCGGCGGCGGGGCGGACGGCGGGGGCGACTCGTCCGGCTCGGCGTCCGGGCGGAAGTCGAGCGGTCCGCCCATCAGGCGGGGACCGCCGGCTGCGGTCGCTCGTCGGCCCGGCGCGCGCGTCGCGCCGCCCGCCGCTCGGCGGCCACCAGCACCGCCGGCAGGACGATCAGGACGCCGATCAGCGAGACCGCCAGGTCGATCACCGTGACCCAGCCGAAGTCACGCAGCATCTGGATGTCGGAGACGATCAGCACCGCGAACCCGGCAATCGCGGTGACGCCCGAGGCGACGACCGCCGCGCCGGTCGAGCGGTACGTGCGCTCTAGCGCCGCGCGCGGCTCCAGACCGCCCTCGCGTTCCTGGCGGTAGCGCTCGGAGAGCAGCACGCTGAACTCGGTCGAGATCGCCACCACCAGCGCGCCCAGCGTCACCGACATCGGGTTCAGCTCGACGCGCAGCACGGCCAGCACGAGCGCCGACCAGCCGGTGGCCAGCACGATCGGGGCCAGCGGCACCAGCGCGCGCCGGGCCGAGCGCAGCGCGATCAGGAGCACCAGCGCGACGGCCAGCAGCGAGGCCAGCAGGAGCCCGAAGCGCCGCCACGGCGAGGCGACCGCGTCGTTGGCCTGCGCGGCCAGCACGGGCAGGCCGACGAGCTTGGCGGTCACGCCGGGCGGCGGATCGAGCTCGGCGCGCATCGTGTCGATCACCTGCTGCTGGCGCTCCAGCGGCATCAGGCGGATGCCGAAGGCCAGCGTCGCGGCGCTGCGGTCGGGCGTGATCACGGCCTGGGAGAAGTACGGCGGCACCGCGTCCAGCAGCGCCTTGGCCTGCGCTTGGGTGGGCGTGTCCTGGCCGGCGAACAGGTCGGGCAGCGAGAAGGCGGGGCACAGCGTCGCCTGCCCGCAACGCTGGCCGCTGCCGTAGCCGAACTCGCGCAGCACGCGCTGCTGGTAGTCGGCCATCCACGACAGCACCGCCGGGTCGGTCAGGTCGTCGGCGTCGACCATCACGTCGATCTCGCCGCCCACCCCCGTGGACTCCTGCAGCGCGCGCAGGTCGCCCAGCGCGGGCAGGTCCTGGGGCACGAGCTTGTTGACGTCGGACTCGACCGTGGCCTGGGTGTCCAGCGCCCAGCCGGCCGCGGCCAGCACCACCGCGACGCCCACGACGACCGCCCCGCGCCGCAGCGCCGCGCCAACGACCCAGTCGCCCGCGCGCCGCCCGCCGCGGCGCACCGCGCGGGCCAGCGGGTTGTTGGCCACGAGGTCGTCCGCGCCCGCCACGGCGCCGCGCCAGGCCCGCAGCCGCGCCCCGCCCGGGCCGCGGCGCCGGACCAGGGTGAGCACGGCCGCGCCGGCGGTCAGCGTGCAGGCCAGCGCCAGCAGGACGCCCGCGACGAGCAGCAGGCCGAAGTCGCGCACCATCGGCACCGGCGACAGTCCCAGCACCGCGAAGCCGGCCGCGGTGGCGATGCCCGCGGTGACGATCGTCGGGCCGCCCAGCCGCGCCGCGGCCACCGGATCGGGGTGGGCGGGATCGCATTCCCGGGCGCGCGACTGGAACTGGATGCCGTAGTCGACGGCCAGGCCGATCAGCACCGGCACCACACCGATCGACGCCATCGTCAGCGGGAGGCCCGCGAGGGCCAGCGCGCCGAAGGTCAGCCCCGCCGCGCACAGCGCGATCAGCAGCGGCAGCAGCCGCGGGCGCCCCCGGAAGACGAGCGCCAGCACGACGGCCATGGCCACCAGCGCGACGATCAGCAGCGTGACCAGCGAATGGGTGATCGCGTCGGCCAGGTCGTTGAGCACCGCCGGCGCGCCGGTGACGACGTACCGGCCGCCCTCGCCCAGGTGCCACTGCGGCATGGCCACGGCCTGGCGGATCAGCGCGATCGCCTCGCGCCGGTCGGCGTCGCTGAGGCCCGGGCGCAGGCGCACCTGGATCAGCGCGGAGCCGCGCGTCGGGAACAGGTAGGCGAAGCGCGCCTTGGGCACGCCGGCGCCGTCGGGCGAGCCGTCGGCGAACACGAGCTTGCTGACGAAGCTCGTGTCGTTCAGCTGCGGGACCCCGGTGAGCCCGTACTGGACCGCGATCGACAGGACGTCGCGCGTGTACTGCGCGTTGACCACCTCGCGCGCCTGCTTGGCGAACTCCTCGGCGCGGGCCGCCGAGTAGCCCTTCTTCAGCGCCAGCTCGCGGGCCGCCGTGGCCGCCTGCTTGGCCTGCGCGGCGCTGGCCGTCGAGCGCTTCTGGAACTCGTCGGAGATCTGGCGGACCGACTCGTTGACGAACGTGCCCGGCCCGTAGACGACCTGGACCGGCTTCAGCGCGGCGAGCTTGCCGCAGGGCGAGTCGACGCCGCCGGGCGGCGTCGCGTCCGACGGACGGTTGCCCGACAGGCACCCCTCCAGCCCGAGCACGGCGTCGAGGTCCTGGGTCAGCAGCAGCCGGCGCAGGTCCTCGCGCACCAGCACGTAGACCGCGTCGTCGCCGAAGCGCTCGTAGTAGTCCTGCGTCGACTGCCACGCGTCGGAGGACTGCCCGACGAGCGTGTCGGCGCCGCTGGACGGCTTCAGCGTCGTGACGGCCAGCGCGGCCGCCCCGGCCGCGAGCAGCAGCACGACGGCCAGCACCGTCCGCGGGCGGCGCCCCACCTGGGCCACCCACCGCGCCAGGAAGGTCATGGCCTCAGGCTAGGGCTCGGCCGTGTGCCCGTTGGGCGCGGCCGAGATCTGCGGGTACTGCGTCGTGCCCGCCCGCGTGGTGAAGTCCGCGGCCTGCTTGCACGGCGGCGCGATGTTCCCGAGCAGGCCGGTGGTCAGCGAGCCGCCCAGCAGGTTGGTGAGCAGGTCCAGCTGCAGCGCCGGCGCGACGTAGGAGTTGAAGATCGACACCAGCTGCTGGCCCTGCTCGGCGGTCAGGCCCTGCACCGCCGGCGGCAGCAGGGAGGTGAGCGAGTTCGTCGCCCCGCCGACCGCGCCGATCAGCAGCTCCGGCGTGGCGAAGGCGGGCAGCCCACGGCCGTCGAGGCACTGGCGCGTCTCGTAGGAGTACAGGCCCTGGGCCAGCCCGTCGAACGCGTTGGGGTGCTGGTAGGGGTTCGGGCGGTTCGTCGGGAGCCGGCGCGGATAGATCGCCAGGTTCTCGGCCGTGATCGGGTTGAGCGTGCGCAGGTAGTGGATCGGCGGGCTGTCACCCGACGGGGCCGTGGCCTGCGTGGCCGCGACGACGTTGGCGAAGAACGCGTTGAGCTCGCGCGGGTACTCGCCGATGAAGGCCAGCACCGGGTTGAGCTGGGCCAGCGGCGCGTCGAACTCGCCCAGGAACGGCGCCAGCTGATCGAGGAAGGACTGGACCGCGGGCAGCCCCTTCTCGGAGGCGTCGATCAGCGGGTCCAGATCCCGGAAGAAGGCGTTGAGGTCCGGCGCCAGCCCCTGCAGCTCCTTCAGCGTGGGCGACAGCTCACGCGCGAACGGGCGCAGCTGGGTGACCAGCGGGTTGGTGTTGTTGGCGAACGCCGTCAGCCGCTTGACCGTCTCGGTCGACTCCTGCTCGAACGTCGGCAGCGCCTTGAAGAAGGCCTGCAGATCCTCGTCCTGCTGGGCCGTGGTCTGGAAGACCGCGTTGGAGTTGGTGATCAGCGAGGCGAGCTGGTCGTCGCGGGCGGTCAGCGCGTTGAACACGTCGCCGGTGCCGTTGACGATGTTGCGCACGTCGGTGCCCTGCGACTTGAGGATGCGCAGCAGCTGGTTGGTGTCGACGGCGAACGGCGCCAGGTTGCCCAGCGCGTCGTTGATGTTCTTGCCCTGCCCGTTGAGGCCCTGGGCCTGCGCCTGGAGCCACACCTGGAACGCGTCCCGCGTCTTCTTGTCGAACGTGCTGAGCAGCTCGTCCAGCTCGACCGTGTCCGACACCTGCGAGGCGGGCAGGTTGCCGTCCTCGGGGAGCATGCCCTTGTCCTTGTGCCCGGGCGAAAGCTCGACGTAGGTCTCCCCCAGCAGCGTCTTCTGGCGCAGGACGGCGCGCGTGTCCTTGGGGATCGGCGAGTACGCGCGGTCCATCTCGATGACCGTCATCGAGCGGCCGTCGTTCGTCGTCTCGATCTGCTTGACCTTGCCGACCGACACGCCGGAGATGCGCACGTCGGCCTCCTTGGCCAGCTGCGTGGCCTCGCCGAACGAGGTCGTGAAGCGGTAGCCCTTGGGCGCCAGCGGCGTCGGGCCGCCGAAGGCCAGCCACAGGAACAGCAGCAGGCCGAAGCAGGACAGCGCGAAGCCCACCATCACGAGCAGTCGGCCGAAGGTCGGAGCTTGCTTCTGCATCAGTGGCTCCTCCCGGCGGCGCGGGGGTGTGCGGAAGGAACCACTACCCACCCGCCCCCGGTGTCGCGGCGGTGGGAACCGTCGGTGTGCCGGCGGTGCCGGTGCCCGTGGTCGACGGCGGCGTCGTGCCCGCCGAGGCCGGCGTCGAGCAGACGCTGCTCGGCGTGACCGGGTTCAGCAGGCTGACCAGCTGGCCCAGGCGCGGGTTGGCCCGGATCAGGTTCGGCAACGTCTGCAGGGTCGAGCAGGAGGCCAGCACCGCGCCGCGGCGGATCGCGCCCATGCCGTCCTGGGCCCCGAAGATCGAGTTGCCCGCGTGGTTGGTCCACGCGGCCCAGAACAGGTAGCCCTCCTCGGCGTCGCCGGGCGGGTTGTAGGCCAGCTCGTTGAGCAGGATGTTGACGACCTTGAAGGCGCTGGTCAGGTCCGGCGTGAGCTTGGCCAGGTTCTGGGCGGCGGGCCGCAGGATCCGCACGGTGGGCAGCGACTCACGCGCGAACGGGCGCAGCTGGTTCTGGATGATCGGCGTCGTCTCTTCCAGGAACGGCCGCATCTGCTGCAGCGTGGGCCCGAGCGCGCGGGCGGCCGGTCGCAGGTCCTGCAGTGTCGGCCCCAGCACGTTGGCCAGCTTGTTGGCCTTGCCCAGGTTCGTCTGGGCCACCTGCAGCGTCTCGGGCAGCTGGTCCAGCGTCGAGCGCAGCGCGCGGTCCTGGTTGGTGAAGGCCTGGAAGACGGCGTTGGACGCGTCGACCAGCTGGGCCAGGTCCTTGTCCTTCGTGGCGACCGCCTCGGTGAGCAGCCGGAAGTTGCCGATCGAGCGCTTGATGTTCTCGTGGCGCTCGGCCAGCAGGCGCGTGATCTCCAGCAGGTCGCGGCTGGTCGGCTCGAAGCGGCGGAAGGTGTTGGCCAGGTCGTTGGAGCGGCCCTTCAGCCCGCGGCCGGCCTCGCCGAGCAGGATCTGCAGGTACTCGCGGGTGTCGGTGTCCAGCGAGGCGAGGATCTGGTCGAAGTTGACCGTCGCCTCGGTGTGGCTGGACGGGATCACCCAGTCCGCGGCGGCCTTGCCGGCCGACGGCGTGCCCGGATCGAGCTGGATCGTCATGTCGTTCAGCCCGGTCTTGGGCCGCACGACCGCGGTCGCGTTGTTGTAGAGCTGCGCGTCGCCGCGGTGGATCTTCATCGTCACCACGGCGCGGCCGTTGACCAGCTCGACCTTGGCGATCTCGCCGACCTTGACGCCCGCGATCGCCACCTCCTGACCCTGCCCCGGCATGAGCGCCTGGGCGGTGGAGATCTCCAGCTGGCGGTCGACGAAGTCCGATCCGACGATCGGCACCCAGTCGGGCAGGTAGAAGCGCTGGTTGGAGAGGATGTAGCCGCCGACCACGATCGCGATCAGCAGCAGCACGATGATCGCGGCGAAGTCCTTGGCGTGGTTGCGGATCGCGCGGGCCATCAGCCGCCGCTCCCCACGCCGCGGAACGGGTTCAGACGGCTCAGCAGCTGGCCGGCGACGTCGTCGTCGGGCACGACGGCGCGCTGGCGGGCCTTGGCGGCCTTGGCCTTGCTCGTCTTGGCCGCCTGCTTCTTGGCGCTCTTGCTGGCCTTGAGCTTCGTCGTGCCGCCGCCCACCGGCGTGCCGCCCAGGACCTGGCCGACCGCGCCCGTGACCGTGTTGGTGACGGTGCCGATCGCGCCCTGGCTGGTCAGCTGGTCGGCCAGCCCGGTGAGGTCGGTGACCAGGCTGTTGATGATCGGCTGCAGCGGGCCGGCGGCGGTGTCGACGAGCTGCGTCGCGTTGCCGATCGTCGTCGGCGGCGTCGTGCGCGACGACTCGCCGGCGCCCACCGCGGCACCGTTGAGGTCCGGCAGCTGCTGCGTGTAGCAGGGCACGTCGGGCCGGTAGGGCGGGCGCTGGGCCGGGTAGGCGGGGCGCGTGCCCAGCGGGGCCGTGTCGGCGCGGCCGAACAGCTGCTCACCGGAGATCGCGCTCTTGCCCGTGGAGATCGTCTGGGTGCCGGCACCGGGCTGGAAGCGGACGTACATGCCGTTGCCGTCGAAGTTCTGCCCCTCGCTGGCCAGCCCGACCATCGCGTACCAGAACTCCTTGTAGTTCTCCTTGCCCGTGGTCAGCGGACCGTCCTCGATGACGATGTCGCCGGTCGGGAGGATCACGCGGGCGACGCACTTGGAGGCCAGGTCGGTCTGGGGCAGCAGCTCGTTGGTGCTGTCGATCACCTTGGCCAGGTCCTGCGTGGCCGGCGACAGCTCGCGGGCCAGGCCCTGCAGCTCGCTGGGCTGCAGCAGCGCGCGCGTCTGCTTGATCCACGGGAAGGACGCCTTGACCGTGGCCGGGGTCTCCTTGACGCCGGGCAGGATCTCGCGGGCGAAGGCGCGCGTCGGCGGGAAGGCGCGGTTGAGGCTGGCCAGCGTGCGGTCGGTCACGTCGAGCGTGGGCGACAGCTCGCGGATCGTCGTGCGCAGGTTGTCGGACTCGTCGGCGAAGATCTTCATCGTCGAGTTGAAGTTCGTGACGAAGTCCTGCAGGACGCGCTCGTTGCGGCCCAGCGCGCCGGTCACCTTGGCCAGGCTGGCGATGATCGTCGACAGGTCGTCGGGCTGCTGGCCCAGGAACGCCTCGTTGACGATCGAGACGTTCTTCTCGGCGGGGCCGGCCGTGTCGAACGCGTCGTTGAGCGACTGCGCCGCCGTCTCCCCGCGGGTGTCGGGGTCGGCCTGCGCGTCGTCGGCGGGGGTCGGCTGGGCGGTCAGCGCGTTGCCGTAGTCCTGCAGCACCTGCTGCAGCGAGCGGCGCGTGTCCTGCTGCAGCGCGGTCAGCACGTCGCCGAACTGCACCGGCGCGGCGGTCTGCGTGTAGTTCAGCGAGTCGCCGTCGTCGATCGTCGGCGAGCTCGGCGTGCCGGGCTGCAGATCCACGAAGAAGTTGCCCTCCAGGAAGATGCGCGGGCGGATCTTCGCGGTGGCGTCCTTGTGGATGGGCAGCGCCTTGTCCTTCAGCTCGAGCGTGACCACCGACATGTCGGTGTCCTTCCAGCGCTCGATCTTCGTGACCTTGCCCACGTCGACGCCGGCGATGCGCACCGGCGAGTTGGGCCGGATCGAGTTGGCGTTCTGGAAGACCGCCTGGACGCGGAAGCCGTGCGTGAACGGCACCTTCTTGGCGAAGGCGAAGTACACGCCGATCGCGCAGACCAGCAGCACCAGCCCGCCGGCCAGGCCCGGGTGGATGCCGCGGCGGTCCTTGCGCGGGATGCGCGGCTTGTCGGTCCCACCCGCCCCGTTGCGCCGGAAGAGGGCCATCAGTCGTCCAGGCTCCGCGTCGTCTTCTCGGTCGTGTTCGACTGCGTGCCCGGCTGGTTGCCGATCACGGTCTGACCCGGGATGTAGGTCTCGTTGCCCGCCTCACACTCGTCGGGCTGGCCCGGCGACGCCGTGTTCGGGTAGGCGTTGGTGTGCAGGTAGTTGTCGCGCAGCGGGCCGGCGGCCGGCTTGGACGCGGGGCCGCCCTCGTTGTTGGGCCCGTTGGGGGCCACGATCACCATGAACCGCTGCCAGGTGCCGTTGGCGTCGCCGTCGCTGAGCAGCGAGGCGATGTTGCGGAACCACAGGGTGATGTAGTTGCAGACGGTCTGGGCCGGGGCCAGGTGGTTGATCGTCGGCGCGAGGATGTCGGTCGTCGTCTGCAGGTCGGCGATGCCCAGCGAGGTCGCCGGGTTGGTGGCGAAGCGCTCCAGCGACTCGAAGGTCGGGATCAGGCGCTCGTTGAGCGCGATCGAGCGGCGCAGCGAGCGCTCGCCGTTGGTGGCCGCCTCGGCCAGGTCCGGCGCGGCGGTGCGCAGCGCACGCACGCCCGGGCGCAGCTCGTGGAAGAGCGCGGCCGAGTTGGCCAGGAACGGCCGCTGCTGCGGGAAGCCGGTGATCGCCGCGTCCAGCGCCGCCGGGCCGCCCTCGATCGACTCGGCGATCTCCGGGCGCACCTGGTCGAGCGCCTTGAAGGTGGTGTCGAGGTTGACGAACAGGTCGGCCTGGGTCTGGGCGACCGGCTCGACGATGCGCGCGCCGCGCTCCAGCGCCTGGAACAGCTGCCCCAGCCGCGTGCGGCGGTCGGACAGGTTCTGCATGACCGGCACGAGGTTGGCGAGCAGCGGGTTCAGCTCCTCGATCGCGCGGTTGATGTCCTGACCGCGCCCGGCCAGCGCCGCGCCGAACTCGTTCAGCTGAACCTGCTGCGCCTTGCGCGTCGGCTCGTTGAACATGTTCAGGAACTCGTCGAACTCGACCGGGATCGGCTTGGCCTGCGAGATCGGCGTGGTGGCGCCGTCCTCGAAGCCCTCCTTGCCGTCGCCCCGGTTGATCTGCAGGTACTTCAGGCCCAGCGCCGAGCGCGGGCGCACCTGGAAGGTCGAGTTGGTGGCCAGCGGGTCCTGGTCGGTCTGCAGCTTGACCGTCAGCTGCGCGTAGTAGCGGTTGTCCTGGCTGCGCTTGGGCGTGATCTCGGAGATCGCGCCGACGCGCGTCCCGCCGACGCGCACGTCGTTGCCGACGACCAGGTTGGCCGCGTTGGGCACGTTGACCTTCAGCGTGTAGGTCGGCACGAACGGCAGGCCGTTGTTGGCGTTGTAGGCCAGGAAGACGGCCACGACGATGACCAGCACGGTGGCCGCGCCGATCAGCACCGGGTTGGCCGCGATCGAGCTCTGACGGCGACGGCGCCTCACTTGCCGCCTCCGAGCAGGTAGTCCAGCAGGCGGCCGGTCGGATCGGTGCTGCTGGCCGCCGGGTCGGCCGCGGCGGGCGCGGGATCAGCGGAGGTGGTGGTGGGTGCCGCGGTGGTGGTCGCCGCGGCCGGATCGCTCGTGGCGGCCGGGTCGGCGGTGGTCGGCGCCGACGGTGCGGGCGTCGAGCCGGGCAGCACGGCCGGCGGCAGCGAGATCGGCTGCTCGGCGGCGCTGGCCGGGTCGTCGCCGGACTGCTTGTCGCCCCAGCCCTTGAGCGCCTTGGTGCCCGCGTCCTCGACGCTGCGCGCGGTGGCGCCCGCCTTGGTGAAGGTCGCCTCGCAGCCGATCGTCAGCTCGGTCGCGTAGGTCGAGCAGGTGTTCAGCAGCAGGCCCGCGCGCAGGTAGTGACCAGCGGTGTCGAACCCGTTGATCGCCGTCATCTGGAAGAACAGGTAGTCCATCGCCCGCTCGATGCCGCCCGTGTCGCGCAGGCTGACCAGGAGGCTGTTGAGGTCGCTGGCCAGCGGCGCCAGCGAGGTCGACAGGTCGTTGACGTCCTGGGTGATCGGCCGGACCGTCTTCATGGCCCGGGTGCCGACCTCGGCCGCCCGGCCCAGCGACGGGAACGACGCGCGGCCGGCCTCGGCCAGCGGCCCGAGCCGCTGGATCAGCGTGTTGATGTTGTCCGACTGCGCGTCCAGATCGGTCAGCACCGGCGTCATCTGGTCGCTCAGCTGGCCCAGCCGGACCAGCGTCGGGCGCAGCTCCCGCAGGAAGACGGGCAGCTTCTCGAAGTTGTCCTCCAGCGCGCCGCGGTGCTCGGCGGTCGTCTGGTTGACGTTCTTGGCCCGCGTGATGAAGTCGGCGACCTGGGCGCGCTTCTCGGCCAGCGGCGCCAGCGTGGCGTCGGACTCCTCGGCCAGGTCGGCCAGGACCTGGTTCTGCTCCTTGAGGATGGCCAGGACCTTGTCGGTCTCCATCAGCGCGGGGTTCGCGCGGCGGATGACCTCGTTGAGGTCGCCACCACGGCCGGCCAGGCCGGTGCCGAACTCGTTGAGGATGATCGTCAGGCGCTGGCGCTCGGGCAGCTGGTAGATGCTGTTGATCAGGTCGAGGTCGACCGTCTTGAGCGTGTTGGTGACGGGCAGCAGGAACTCGCCCTCGCCCGGCCCCGACTCGATCTTCTTCAGCGGCGGCGGCGCCTGCTCGTCCTCGCCACGCGGCTCGGTCGGCGTGCACTCGACGAACTTCTCGCCGATCAGCGACTGCGGGCGGATCTGGCAGGTGGCGTCCTGGCGCCAGTCGCCGAAGCCGGCCTTGTCGATGTCCATGACGACCGCGGCCTTGTTGTCGTCGGTGACGCTGAGCGCCGTGATCTTGCCGACCTTGACCCCGGCGATCTTGACGTCCTCGCCCGGGATCACCGAGAAGGCGGAGTCGAAGATCGCGCGGACCCGGTAGGTGCCCGATCCGTTGTCGTCGTTGGACGCGCCGATGGCCAGGACCGCCACGACGACCGCGGCGGCGAGGACGGCGACGATGCCGATTGCCCGCTTCATGGCCCGGGGAGCACCTCCGCCGGGTTGCAGTCGAGCTTGCCGTCGGTGTCGCGCCAGGGCGCCGAGCCGTCGGCCGCCGGCTGGCTGGCCGCGCCGGGGCAGCGCGTCACGTTGCGCGTCGAGGTGCCGGTCAGCTTCCCGACCGGGCTCTGCGGCGTGAGCAGGCCGCCGGCCGGGTTGTCGGTGAAGGAGTACGGCGTGAACATCGGCATGATCCGGGCGTAGTGCCCGTTGGCGTCGTAGTTCGACGCGCCCTGGCCGAAGTCGCGCAGGAAGCCGACGAGCTCCGGCGTGTAGGGCCGGATGAAGTTCAGGACCGGGATCGACTTGCGCAGCGCCGTGGTGGCGTTCTTGAAGGCCGGCGTCGCGTTGCGGTCCAGCGACGGCGCCTTGTTGAGCAGGTCGGTCAGGTCGTTGTTGGCGCCCGGGTTGTTGATCAGCGTGCGCAGGTCGGCGATCGTCGGGCGCGCGTCGCGGACCAGCGGGCGCAGCTGGCGGAACAGCGGGGCGAGGTCCTTCGTGGCCGGCTTGGACGCGTCGACGAGCACGTCGAGGTCGTCCAGCGTGGCGCGCAGGTTGACGAAGGTCGTGTTGGCCCGGCGCAGCGTGACCGGCAGGCGCTGGAGGTCCTCCGACAGGGCGGCGCGCTCCTGGGCGATCGCGCCGGTCGTCGCGTTGGCGTTGGTGACCAGGTTGGTGATGTCGTCCGAGCGGGCCGACAGCGCCTGGGTCACGTCGGCGCCGTTGGACAGCAGGTCGCTGAGCGCCTGCTGGTCGCTGGTCACCTCGTTGACCAGCGCGCGGGTGGTCGACAGCGCCGGGTTGAAGTACTCGGCGGCCGCGTTGGCCTGCTCGCCCTTGTCCTGGAACTGGGTGGCCGAGCCCTGGATCACGTTCTGCAGCGCCTTGCGGGTGGGCGCGTCGAGCGTGTCGAACAGCTGGTCGAGGTCGACCGGCGACGTGGTCTTCTCCGCGCCGATCGTGGCGCCGTCGTCCAGCGCGCGGTTGCTGTTGGGCGCCATCGTCAGCGCGATGTAGCGGTTGGCCACGCCCGACAGCGACGTCTGGCGGATCAGCGCCGTCGTGCCCTCGCGCAGCGGCGCGTAGCCGCTCTCGACGGAGATCTCGACCTTCGCCTGGTTGTCGTTGGTCAGCGAGATGTCGTCGACCGAGCCGATCGCGCGGCCGCCGACCTGCACCTGGTCACCCTTGACGAGCTGGCCCGCGGTCTCGAAGACCACGTCGTACTTGTGGGTGTCGCCGCTGCGCAGCAGCAGGACAGCCACCACGACGACGGCGGCGACCAGCGCGGCGAATGCGATGCCGCGGGCGATCATGGGTGGCGGTTGACCCTCACCGGTGTGGGGTTACTCCATGCCAAGGGGACCCTGGGAGTCCCCTGACAGGAACTGGCGCACGAACGCGTTGTCGGAGTTGAACAGCTGCTCGGCCGGACCGGACTCGACGATCCGTCCCTTCCACAGCACCGAGATGTGCTCGGCCACGCGGCGGGCGCTCATGATGTCGTGGGTGATGACCACGTAGGCGCCGCCGTTCTCCTCGTGGATCTCCTGGATCAGCTCGCACAGCAGCGCCGTGCGGACGGGGTCCAGGCCCGAGTCGGGCTCGTCGAAGAGCACGATGTCGGGATCGAGCACGAGGGCCCGCGCGAAGCCGGCGCGCTTGCGCATGCCACCCGACAGCTCGTTGGGCATCTTGTCGCCCGCGTTCGTCAACCCGACCTCGGCCAGGCGCCGGTTGACGATCTCCATGACCTCTTCCTCGCCCTTGTCGGTGTGCTGACGCAGGGGGAAGGCGACGTTGTCGAGCAGGTTCATCGAGCCGAACAGCGCGCCGTCCTGGAACAGCACGCCGAAGCGCTTGCGCATGTCGAACAGCTCGTCGTCGTGCATGTTGGGCACGGACTCGCCGTGGACGATCACGTCGCCCTGGTCGGGATAGAGCAGGCCGACCATGTGCTTGATGCAGACGGACTTGCCGGTGCCGGACGGCCCCAGGATCATCGAGATCTTGTCCTCGGGGATGCCCATGTTCAGGCCCCGCAGGATCTTGTTGCGACCGAAGGCCTTGTGCACGTCGACGAACTCGATCGCGTCCTGCACGCCGGTCGGCTGCTGCTTGCCGGTGTGCCACTTGAACTCGTCGTCCTGGCCCTCGCCGGTGCCCGGGTTCTCCTTGACCACGGACACGCGCGACTGCTCCTCGGCGCGCTCCTCGTCGGCGGCCTCGTCGCGCTCCTGCGGCGTCGGGCTCTCGCGCACCTCGTCGGGGATCTCGACCGGGCCGGCGTCGGCCCGCGCGCGTTCGAGCTTCTCGCGCGGGTCCTCGATCGGCTTGTTCTTGTCGTCCTCGCTCATGTCACCCTCCGATTGGAGCTCGTGGGTTGGAGCCCCAGAACACCTGCGTCCCCAACATCCCGATGAGGTGGACCAGCACGATGTTCAAGACCATGGATTTCGCCGTCGCGGTGCCAACTCCCACCGGACCGCCGGACGCGTTGTATCCGTAGTAGCACCCGACCAAAACAATCGCGGTGGCCATGACCATGCCCTTGATCAGGCTGTAGAGCAAGTCGGGTGGGTTCTGGAACATCCAGAAAATGAGGAAATAGCCGCCGCTGGAGACCTCGCCTATCTGCTCGACCACCGCCAGGTACGAGGCGAAGAAGCCGGCGCCGACTGCCGCCAGGTACACGAACGGCAGCACCATCCAGCTGGCCAGCAGGCGCGTCGCGCACAGGAACAGGACGGAGTCGATGCCCATCACCTCGAGCGCGTCGATCTCGTCGGAGATGCGCATCGAGCCGAGCTCGGCCACGATGCCCGTGCCCACCTTGGCGGCCATCATGTAGCCGAAGGCGTAGGGCACGACCTCGCGCAGATCGCACCAGGCGGCGAACACGCCGGCGTTGGACGGCGCGCCGACCGAGCGGCTGAAGTACGCGCCCTCGATCCCGCACTGCAGGCCGATGATGAAGACCAGGCCCCAGATGACGATCGTCGAGGAGACGATCAGGATGCCCGCCTGGCGCAGCGTCTCCCCGAAGAAGCGGAAGACCTTGAAGGAGTAGACCTGACCGAGGATCCGCCCGCCGAACTTGGCGATCTCCCCGAACGAGGAGAGCCAGTCGAGTGGGACGGTCAGCCACCCCATCTAGCGGATCACCAGGATCTCGGGGTGCGTGGCCAGCAGCGTCTGCGTGAACACGTAGTTGAACGCGAAGACGCCGAGGAAGGCGATCACCACGGCCTGGTTGACGGCGCGGCCCACACCTTCGGCGCCGCCGGACGCGGTCATGCCCTTGTAACAGCAGACGATCGCGATGATCGCGCCGAACAGCGTCGTCTTGAGCACGCTGCCCCACAGGTCGGTGGTCGACGCGTTCGTGAAGAAGGTGGCCCAGAACGGTCCGAGCGGCGCGCCGTTGGTCAGCGTGGCCAGGATGCCGCCGAACACGCCGAAGATCAGCGCGTAGATGTTGAACAGGCCGGTGGCCAGCATCAGCGCCAGGAAGCGGGGCACGACGAGGTTCTTGATCGGGTCGACGCCGAGCACCTGCAGCGCGTCGAGCTCTTCTCGGATCTTGCGGGCCCCGAGGTCGGCGGTCATGGCCGTGCCGGCCACGCCGGCCAGCACGATCGCCGTCACGAAGGGGGCGAACTCGCGGATGGACGCGAGCACGAAGAAGCCGCCGAGACGATCCAGCGCGCCGAAGATGACCAGGAAGTTCGCGGCCTGCAGGCCGGGAGCGCCGTAGCCGAACGCGACCGTGCTGACCAGGAGCGGGAACCAGCACAGCTTGATCGCGAACAGGAACTGCGACACGAACTCGCCGCCATAGGGGTAGGGCGGCCGCAGGGCAGACGAAATCGTCTTCCCCGTAAGGATCATCATGTCGCCCGTCTCTTCGAGCAGGTTCTTCGTCGGCAAGAACGCTCGATCGGCGACGCTTCGGACCATCACCACCCTCCTGAAGTGCGGGAGTCAGGCAGGCACCCTCGGGAACCCGCTGACCGGGCCGGATCGTATGCAACGAACCGGATCCCTGCCAAACCACAACTGTTCATGTCTCTGTGTGAAACGCAGCACAGACCCTGGACTGGCGGTGATCCTAGGTGACCGCACGTTCAGTTGCACCTCGGATGCCGCCGCGAGTGGTACCGTCCCGGCCCTGTGAGAGGGGTGCTCGCGTTCTCGGTGTGTTGCGCGCTGGTCGCGATGGCGACCGGCTGCGGCGGTGGCGAGCGCCAGGACGCCAACGAGACGGCGGGCACGTTCGACATCCAGGTCGTGACCGCGTCGTTCCCCGAGGACCAGTCGATCTCCAGCCCGGTGCCGATGCGCATCGTCGTGCGCAACGCCGGCAAGCAGACCGTGCCCGACCTGGCCATCTCGCTGCAGGGCCTGTCGGATCGCAACCCCGGTCCGGGGCTGGCCGATCCCGAGCAGCCCGTGTGGATCATCGAGAGCCAGCCCACGGCCGACTCGACCGCCTTCGACTTCACCTGGGCGATGGGCCCGCTGCCGCCCGGCGGCACGCAGGAGTTCAAGCTGAAGCTGGCCCCGGCGGTGCCCGGCACCCACGAGGTCAAGTGGACCGTCGCCGCGGGCCTCAACGGCAAGGCGATGGCCCGCTCGTCGGGCGGGTCCCGTCCCGCGGGCACGTTCACGGTGCGGGTGTCGGATGAACCGGCCGCCGCACGCGTCGATCCCGACACCGGCCAGGTAGTGTCGGGGTAGTGCGGCGCAGCAACTACGACCTCAGCACAGCCCTCGTCGGCATCGGAGCGGTGGCCGTCCTGGTCAGCCTGTTCCTGGATTGGTATGAGCCGGGGCTGAACGCCTTCGACGTGTTCGAGCTCACCGACTGGCTGCTGGTGGCGCTGGCCATCGGCGCGCTGGTGGTGATCGCCACCGAGTCGTTCTCGGGCTCCAGCGGCGCCCCGACCAACCGGCTGGCCTGGATCTGCGGGCTGCTGGCCTTCGTGATCGTGGCCCAGCTGCTCGATCCCCCGCCGGCCGCCCGCGGTGCCGATCGCGACATCGGCGCGTGGCTGGCGCTGGCCGGCGCGGCGCTGATGGTCGGTGGTGCGGTGCTCGCGCTGCTGCAGATCTCGGTGACGATCGACGTGACCGAGCGTGAGCGCCGCCAGCGCATGGCCGCCGTGGACGCGCGCGCGGAGGACGGCGACGCGGCTCCCTCCCCCGGCCCGAGCGGCCCGGGCGGGGCCTCCGGGCTGTGGCAGGCCCCGTCGGCCGGCACGCCCGAAGCGGCCGAAGCGCCGACGACGGTCTCCGACGTGCCCGATCCCCCACCCGCGCCGCCCAAGCCCAAGCGGCCGGCGCGGCCCAAGCCGCCGGCGCAGTCGACGGCCGCTTCGCCGGACCCCGAGCGCACCCAGCCGCTCAAGCCTTCTGACCGCCCCGACGGCGACGACGCCTCCTAAGCGGTCCCGCCCACCCGCCCCGGCCTTCGCCCGTGAGCGCTCCGACGTTCGAGGTCCGCGCCTTCCGCGCCATGCCGGTGACCTCGGCGGTGGTCGTCCTGGAGCTCGAGGGACGCTTCAGCGATCCGACGCCGACCCGCCTGGGCCGGCCGTCGCTGCTCGTCGAGGCCGGGCGTGAGCGCTTCGAGCTGAGCCCGGTCGCGGGCGCCGATGCGGCCGCGGGGCCGGGCGGCGTGCCCTGGCGGGCGTCGTTCGCGCTGCCGTCCGCGGCGCTGGGCCGGTCGACGTTCGCGCTCGAGGTGGGTCGCGACCTGCTGGTCGACCTGCCCGCGCCGGACGTCGGCGAGGGCGACCGCGACGAGGGCGAGCGTCTGGCCCGCCTCGCCCGGGAGGCCAACGAGCTGCGTCGGCGCCTGGACGAGGCGGCCGAGCAGGCGGCCGCCGCCGAGCAGGCGGCAGAGTTGGCGCGCCTGGAGTCGGCCGCGGCGGTCGAGAAGGCCCAAGCGGCGGCCGCGGCGGCGACCGAGGAGGCCGCCCGGCAGGTCGAGGCGGTGCGCGAGCAGTCCGATCATCTGCTCGCCTCGGCGGCCACCGCGGCCGAGGCGGCGCTCGACGTCGAGCGCTCCCGCCACGCGCGCGAGGTCGCCGCGGTGCGCGAGCAGGCCAACCACTCGCTGTCCACGGCCGAGGACGAGGCCGAGCAGGCGATCGACGCGGTGCGCTCGCGTGCGGAGGCCGAGCGCCAGCGCCACGAGCGCGAGCTGGCCGCGGTGCGCGAGCAGGCCGACCGGGCGATGAAGACGGCGCTGGAGGAGCAGGCGGCCGCGGGCGACGCGGCTCCGCAGCCCGCCGAGCGGGTGCGCCCGTCGACGGCGGCCGGTCAGCTGTGGCGCGATCCCACGCCGACGCCCATCCCGGCGTCCGCGGCGCCGACCGAGGTCGTCGACACCGGCAACGACGAGACCGTCCGCGTGCTGTCGGGCCGCCGCCGCGCGCGCCACAGCGCCGAGGACGAGCGCGAGCCGGCCACGCTGGCCGACGGCGCCACGCGCGTGGGCGCCCGCTCGATCGGCTCCAGCCGATCGACCCCGCCCACTCGTTCCCGCGCGCGCGAGCCCCAGCGGATCGGCGCCCTCATCGCGCTGGCCGTGGCGATCGCCGCGTTCGTGCTCGTCGTCGTGTTGCGCGTGGGTCCGTTCTGACGCACGTTCGTCGCACACTGGTGTAGCGCTGTAACACGATCCCGGCCACGGTTGGCGCCATGGCCACGAACCCGCCCCACCCCCGCGACGTTGGCGGAGAAGGCCGTGACAGTCGCGGACAACTCCGCCAACGTCCCGATGCGGCGCGGATCCATCGCTCCGTGGGCGAGCTGGCCGAGCGGCAGCATGGTGTCGTCGCCACGCGGCAGCTCCGAGACCTCGGGGTCAGCGACGACATGATCCGCCACCGCGTCGGTGATCGCCGGTATGTCCCCCTGTACCGCGGCGTGGTCGCGGTCGGCCATGCCGCCCTGCTCATCGAGGGCCGGTGGATGGCGGCGGTCCTGGCCTGCGGACCGGATGCCGCGCTGACCTTCCGCGACGGGGCGATGCTCTGGGAGGTGGCGCGCACGAGCCGGGCGCGCATCGACGTGACCGTTCCGCGTCGCACCGGTGGGGCCAAGCACCCGGACGGCATCACGATCCATCGGTGCAAGCTCGATCCGGGCGACGTCACCGAGCGCAGCGGGATCCCGGTGACCACGCTCGCGCGGACGTTCCTGGACTTCGCGGAGGTGGCGCGCCCCGGTCAGCTGGAGCGCGCGCTGGAGGAGTCGGAGAAGCGCGGGCTCTTCGATCTGCACGCCGTCCTCGACGTGCTCGATCGGGCCAAGGGCCGCCGGGGCGTCAAGCCGCTGCGGCGCGCGCTCGACGTCTACGTCCCCGAGCCGCGGCGCCTGAGCTCGTGGCTCGAGCGTCACGCGCTCCCGCTGATCCGCGACGCGGGCCTGCCGATGCCGCAGGTCAACCTGCATCTGCACGGCCACGAAGTCGACCTCCAGTGGCCGCAGCAGCGGCTCGTGGTCGAGCTCGACAGCCGCGCGCACCACCACACGTTGCTGGCCTTCGAGCGCGACCGCTGGCGGGACGCCGACCACGTCGCCAACGGCTACCGGGTGATGCGCCTCACGCATCGGCGCATCACCCGGGAACCGCAAGCCGTCGCGGTGCTCCTCCAGCGTGCGCTCAGCGCGGCAGGCGCGGAGCGATGATGCGGTAGGCCTTCAGGCCGAGGCCGAGGCGCTCGCGGTCCTCGGACTGCATCGGGTCCAGGCCGGTCAGCTCCTTCACGCGGTCGAGCCGGTAGGCGACCGTGTGGCGGTGGGCGTAGATCGTCGCCGCCGTCGCGTTCATGTTGCAGTTCTGCTCGAGGTAGGCCTCGAGCGTGCCGACCAGGTCCGTGCGGTACTGGTCGTCGTAGCGGACGATCGGGGCGACGGTGTCCTCGTAGAAGGACCGCACCTCCTCGGGGTGCGAGGCGAGCACGCGGAACAGCAGCCGGTAGGTGCCGGTGCCGATGTCCTCGGCGATCGGCGCGTCGCTCTGGCGCAGGACGTCGAGCACCAGCTCGGCCTCCTGGATCGCCCGCGACAGGTCGCTGGGGTCCGCGTAGAACGACGAGACGCCAACGGTGCCGTGACGCTGCAGGCGCGTGGCCAGCCGGCGCGCGGCCTCCAGCGTGCGCTCCGGCGCGTCGTCGCCGCCCACCGCGGGCAGCAGCGCGTAGACGCGCGCGTCGTCCATGTGCTGAGCCAGCGCGCCCGGGTGCTCTCCGGAGATCGTGGCCACGACGTGGCGCGGACGGTCGGTGGTCAGCTCGGCGCACAGGATCACGGCGCCGCGCGACAGGTCGCAGCCCAGGCGGCCGGCCCGGCGCACGACCTCGCGCGGATCCAGGTCGGGGCGCGAGCGCAGCTCCTCCAGGAGCGAGCCGCGCAGGTTCTGCTCGACCTCCTCCTTGGCCTCCTCGACGGCGACCTCGGTCAGCGAGGCGACCGCGGCCAGGTGCAGGAACTCGGCGGCGTCGGGGTGCGGCTCGCCCGGAGCGGTCAGGAGCGCGACCACGCCGACGACGTCGTCGCCGGACTGGATCGGGGCCTCGGCCACCAGGTTCTCGGGCAGCGGCGAGGGCCGGTCCTTGACGCGATCGGTGGCGTAGCGGCGCAGCGCGCCGATCTCGGCGTCCTCCGGGAAGGCGACGGCGACGGCCAGTCGCGGCACGACGATGGCGACCGGCCCGCCGGCAGCGCTGGATGCGAGCTGGGCGACCCGGGTCAGGCCTTCGCCGCCGAGGACGGCGTCGACCATCTGGAGGTGCAGCTCGCGCAGGCGGGTGACAAGACCCGCACCCGCGCCACTGTCAGGCTGAAGTCGAGGCTGAGGCATCGGTAGGGACATCGATTCAAAGAAGGTGTTGCGCACCGGGGCGGAGGAGGCGGGCATCGGTGCCCGCCTCCCCCGCACCCGTGGCGCGGATCTCAGGACGCGGCGGCCGCCGCATCGGGGTGGGACTGCAGGATCTCCTCGCCGGACTCTCCTGTCCGCACGCGGAACGCCTGCTCGACCGGCAGCACGAACACCTTCCCGTCGCCGACCGCACCCGTGCGGCCGTGCTTGAGAACGGTGTCGACGATCGTCTGCACGTCGCTGTCAGCGACGACGCACTCGACCTTGATCTTCGGCCGCAGGTAGTTGGTCAGCTCGGCGCCGCGATAGCGCTCCGTGATCCCCTTCTGCCGCCCCGAGCCCTTGACCTCCGTGATCGTGATGGAGGGGAACCCGAGGTTCAGCAGCTCGGTACGGATCGGCTCGAACGCCTCGTGCCGCACGTAAGCGACGACCATCTTCATGTCGTGACCTCCTGGGAAGAGGCGACCGGCGCAGGCGCCACCGTCGCCGTCGGACCCCCGCCGTAGCCGATGAGCTCAGCCGGCGGGATGAACTGCTCCGGGTACCCGTACATCCCGTGCTCGGAGATGTCCAGACCGGCGTCCTCTTCCTCCTCCGTCACACGGAGGCCGTAGGTGACCTTGATCAGGTAGAACACGATCGAGCTGCTGATCAGCACGCCGAAGAACACGACGGCCACGCCCAGGGCCTGGACGCCGAGCTGCTCGAACGAACCGCTGTACACCAGGCCGGGATCGCCGACCGCGTTGTACTCCGCCAGCGCCGGCAGCGTGAACAGACCACAGGCGAGCGTGCCCCAGATGCCGCACAGACCGTGCGCGGTGAGGGCGCCCACCGGATCGTCCAGCTTCTTGTCGATGGCGTACACACCGAGCGGCACGATCACGCCCGCGACGGCGCCGATCACGACCGCCGCCCACGGGGCCACGTAGCCCGATGGTGCGGTGATGGCCACGAGCGCACCGATCGCGCCGTTGCCGGCCATGCCGATGTCGATCGTGCCGGTCTTCAGCTTCGCGGTCAGTAGCGCCAGCAGCACGCCCGCCGAGGCGGCCAGCTGCGTGGTGATGATGACCTCGGTGAAGCGTCCGTCCAGCGCGCCGAGCGTCGAGCCCGGGTTGAACCCGAACCAACCGAGCCACAGGATGAACACGGACAGGCCGAACAGCGGCATGTTGTGCCCGGGAATCGCCCGCGGCTTGCCGTTGCTGTCGTACTTGCCCTTCCGCGGCCCGAGCTGCAGCAGCACCGCCAGGCCGCCGGTGGCGCCGATCAGGTGGACCGCCGTGGAACCGGCGAAGTCCTGCATGCCCAGGTTGTTCTGCAGCCAGCCGCCGCCGAACACCCAGCCCGAGAAGATCGGGTAGATGACCGAGGCGAAGATGACGGCGTAGATGATGTAGACGCCGAACTTGATGCGCTCGAGCGTCGTCCCCCACACGATGGCCAGCGACACGGCGCAGAACACCATCTGGAAGAACCACTTGGACTCGATCGTCGCGTCCGAGAAGCCCATGATCGGGAACGCCGTCTGGGGATCGCCGAAGTCGCGCAGGAAGAACCCGTGCGTGCCGATGATGTGGCCGGCCTCGCCGCCGAAGGCGAACGCGAAGCCAACGGCCCAGTAACAGATCGCGGCGATCGAGAAGTTGGTCAGAACCTTCGCGACGACCGTGCCTGCGTTCTTTCCACGCGAGAAGCCGATCTCGAGAAAAGCAAAACCGGCCTGCATGAACATGACGAGGATGCCGGCGACGGCAACCCACATCGAGTTGATGCCGACGGAATCCGCGGGGCTGCCGGTGTACAAGTCGGCGAACGCCGCCTGGGGAAGTGCCAATGCGGCGACCGCGACGACAAGCGCGGTCGCAGCCAGGCGTGAACGACTCATTGCCAGGATGTCCTCCTCGGGGGGTGAGAGTGCGACGTGAATCCTCAAGACAACCCCCGCACCCTCATATGGACCGATGTCGAAAGATCCGCTGACCCGGGTTGTCCACGTTGTCGAGAGGGCTTGGCCCGACGTGCGAAAGCAGCTACACCATGTTTCGACAGCGGGATAAGGTCGAACAGCGCCTGCGCATCTAGCCTCACCCGCTCACGGCCGAACCGGACTTTTTACGAGGAGGAAGAACCTCACCCATGCCCGCCCCGAGGACCCGTCAGCAGAACGTCACCGCAGCCCAGTGGGCAGCCAATGGCGGTCTGGGCGCCACCGACCTCACCGAGTCGATTGACTACTACGGCGAGAACGTCTTCTCGCCCGCAGTGCAGAAGGACCGCCTGTCGAAGGACACGTTCAAGCGCCTGCAGGCCGCGGTGGCCAACGGCGAGGGTCTGGACGTCGATCTGGCCAACGAGGTCGCCAACGCGATGCTCGAGTGGGCGCTGGAGAAGGGCGCGACCCACTACACCCACTGGTTCCAGCCGCTCACCGGCGCGACCGCGGAGAAGCACGACGCCTTCTTCGACCCGCAGCCCGACGGCACCGCGATCACGGAGTTCAAGGGCAAGGACCTGATCCAGGCCGAGCCGGACGCCTCCTCGTTCCCCTCCGGTGGTCTGCGCGCGACCTTCGAGGCCCGCGGCTACACCGCCTGGGACCCGACGTCGCCCGCCTTCATCCTGGAGAACCCCAACGGGGCGCTGCTGTGCATCCCGACGGCGTTCGTCTCGTGGACCGGCGAGGCGCTGGATCAGAAGATCCCGCTGCTGCGCTCGATGAACGCGCTCTCCAAGGCCGCGGTCAAGGCGGCGGCGCTGCTCGGCGTCGAGGCCGACCACGTCTACACGAGCGTCGGGCCCGAGCAGGAGTACTTCCTGATCGACGAGCAGTACTACTACGAGCGCCCGGACCTGGTGAACACCGGACGCACCCTGTTCGGCGCCAAGCCGCCCAAGGGCCAGCAGCTCGACGATCACTACTTCGGCGCCATCCCGGAGCGCATCCTCGCGTTCATGATGGAGTCCGAGCGCGAGCTCCAGCGCCTGGGCGTGCCGATCAAGACCCGCCACAACGAGGTCGCGCCCAACCAGTTCGAGCTGGCGCCGATCTACGAGGGCTCCAACGTCGGCGCTGACCACCAGCAGCTGACGATGCAGATCATGCAGAACGTGGCCCGCAACTACGGGCTGGTCTGCCTGCTGCACGAGAAGCCGTTCGCCGGGGTCAACGGCTCGGGCAAGCACAACAACTGGTCGATCGGCACGTCGAGCGCCAACCTGCTCGATCCGGGCGAGACGCCGCACGAGAACCTGACGTTCCTGTTCTTCTGCGCCGCCGTCCTGAAGGCCGTCGACACCTACCAGGCGCTGCTGCGGTCGACCGTGGCCAACGCCGGCCAGGATCACCGCCTGGGCGCCAACGAGGCCCCGCCGGCGATCATCTCGGTGTTCCTCGGCTCCGAGCTGACCAACGCCTTCGAGTTCATCGAGAGCGGCGTCGGCGACGGCAAGACGCCCAAGGAGACGCTGGACCTGGGCACGCCCCTGCTGCCCGTGCTGCCCAAGCACGGCGGCGACCGCAACCGGACCTCGCCGTTCGCCTTCACGGGCAACAAGTTCGAGTTCCGCGCGCTGGGCTCGTCGCAGTCGATCTCGCTGACCAACACGGTGCTCAACACGATCGCCGCCGAGGCCATCGACGATCTGGCCGGTCAGCTGGCCCCGCTGCTGGACGCCGGCACCGACCTCGGCGAGGCCGTGCTGAAGGTCGTCAAGGACACCTACACCGCCCACAAGCGGATCGTGTTCAACGGTGACGGCTACACGGAGGACTGGGAGAAGGAGGCCGCCGAGCGCGGTCTGCTGAACCTGCGCACCACGCCGGACGCGCTGCCCTACCTGACCGACGCGGCCACGGTGGCGCTGTTCGAGAAGTACGCGGTGCTGTCCGAGCGCGAGCTGGAGGCGCGCGAGGAGATCCTCACCGAGCAGTACGTCATCAAGCTCAACATCGAGGGCGAGACCACCGCCCAGATCGCGCGCACGATGATCCTGCCCGCCGCGGTCCGTCACCTGTCCGAGCTGAAGGCGGCCGGCAACGAGCAGCTCATCGGCGAGACGGACGAGCTCCTCAAGGAGCTGTTCTTCGCCATCGAGAAGCTCGAGTCGGCCAACGAGGTCCACCAGGACTCGACGATCCACGAGGAGGCCAAGTACATGCTCGAGGTCGTGATCCCCGCGATGCTCGGCGTGCGCGAGGTGGCCGACAAGCTCGAGAAGATCGTGGCCGACGACCTGTGGCCGCTGCCCAAGTACTGGGAGATGCTGTTCATCAAGTAGGCCCCGGCCGACCTTGATGTGGTGCGAGAGCCCCGGCCCCGGCCGGGGCTCTCGTCGTTCCGCGCGCGGCCGCCGTTGTCAGCTTGGCGTCGCATAGCGACGCTGAACCGACAATCGTCGCCACGGCCCGCGCTAGGCGCCGCTAGCGACCTTCCCGGGATTGAACAGGTCGTCGGGATCGAGGGCGCGCTTGATCGCGCGCATCAGCTCGACGCCGCCCGCGCCGTGCTCGGCCTCCAGGTACTGGGACTTGCCGTAGCCGACGCCGTGCTCGCCGGTGCAGGTGCCCTCGTGGTCGATGGCCCGGCGCACGAGGCGGTCGTGGAAGGCCATCGCGCGGTCGCGCTCGGCGGCGTCGTCGGGGTCGAGCAGGAGCGTCACGTGGAAGTTGCCGTCGCCGACGTGGCCGAGGATCGTGCCGATCAGGCCGTGGTCATCGAGGTCGGCGCGAGTGGCCAGCAGCACGTCGACCAGGGCGCTGACCGGGACGCAGGCGTCGGTCGTCATCACCGTGCAGCCCGGGCGCAGCGACTTGGCCGCGTGGTAGGCGTCGTGGCGGGCCCGCCACAGCGCGCGGCGCTCGCTCTCCGACGCCGCGAAGCGCCACTCCAGCACCCCGTGCTCGCCGGCGATCCGCTCGACGTCGGCGCCCTGGGTGACGACCTCGTCCGCGCCCCCGTGGAACTCGAAGAACAGCGTCGGCGCGACGGTCATGTCCATCTGCGCGTAGCGGTTGGTGGCCTCGACCTGCCGTTCGTCGATCAGCTCCATGCGGGCCACGCGCACGCCCTCGGCGCTGACGGCGATCACGCACTCGACCGCCGCGCGCAGCGTGGCGAACACCGCGACCGCGGCCGACATCGCCTCCGGCGTGGGCTGCAGGCGCAGCGTCACCTCGAGCACCAGGCCGAGCGTGCCCTCCGAGCCGATCATCAGCCGGGTCAGGTCGTAGCCGGCCGACGACTTGCGCGCCCGCGACCGCGTGCGCACGAGCTCACCGCCCGGCGTGACCACCAGCAGCGACAGGACGTTCTCGCGCATCGCGCCGTAGCGCACGGTCATCGTGCCCGAGGCGCCGGTGGCCACCATCCCCCCGATCGTCGCGTCGGCACCGGGGTCGACGGGGAAGAAGACGCCCTCGGGCAGCAGCTTGGCCTCCAGCTGGCGGCGGGTCACGCCGGCCTGCACGGTCACGTCGAGATCGTCGATCGACAGGCGCAGGATGCGGTTCATCTGGCTCAGGTCGACGCACACGCCACCGCGCAGCGCGGCGATGTGGCCCTCCAGCGAGGTGCCCGCGCCGAACGGGACGATCGGCGTGGCGTGCGCGCGGCAGATGCGCACGATCGCCACGGCCTCCTCGTTGCTGTGCGGGAACACGACGACGTCCGGCGGCGCAGGCGCGTGGAAGGACTCGTCCGTGCCGTGCTGGCGGCGCACGTCGTCGCCGGTCTGCACCCGCTCGGACCCCAGCAGCGCGGTCAGCTCGTCGATCAGCACGGGCCGCAGTATCGCGGGTGGCCCACTAGCCTGCGGGGCATGGCTCTGGACCCCACGCCCACCGCGCTCGGCGCCTGGTCGGGCGGGCGCTTCATGCACTTCGGCGAGCCGCTGGACGACGAGCGCCTGACCGCGCTGCTGACCCCCGGCGACGGCGTCGACACCGTGATCACCGCCGACGTCTACGGCCAGGGCGAGGCCGACGTGCTGGTCGGCCGGGCGATCGCCGACCGGCCCCGCGACAGCTTCTGCCTGGTCGGCGCGGTCGGCCACGACTTCTACGAGGGCGAGCGCCAAGGGGCCAAGGGCTTCCCCCGCTTCACCGCCACGCAGCCGCCCGAGCGCTGGGCCACGTACCTGCGCGACGCGACGGCGCGCTCGGCCGAGCGCTGCGGCGTCGACGCCTTCGACCTGCTGCTGCTGCACAACCCCGACCGGGCCGGCTACAGCGACCCGCGCGTGTGGGAGGGGCTGGAGGCGGTGCGGGCGGCGGGCCTCACGCGCCGGCTCGGCGTCGCGCCCGGTCCGGCCAACGGCTTCACGCTGGACCTGATCGACTGCTTCGAGCGCTTCGGCTCCAGCATCGACTGGGCGATGATCATCCTCAGCCCGATGGAGCCCTGGCCGGGCGAGCTCGTGCTCGACGCGGCGGCCGCGCACGACGTGCGCACGATCACCCGCGTGGCCGACTACGGCGGGTTGTTCTGGGACGACGTACGGCCCGGGCACGACCTGCGCGAGCACGACCATCGCCGCTTCCGCCCCGCCGGCTGGATCGAGCGCGGCAGCGAGCGCCTCGAGCGGATGCGCCCGATCGCCGCTCGCCACGGCCTCACGGTGATGCAGCTGGCCTGCCAGTGGAACCTCGCGCACCCGACCGTCGGCTGCGTGGCCCCCTCGCTGATCCAGGAGGCCGGACCGGGCGCCCGCACGGTCGAGCACAAGCGTGAGGAGATGGCCACGCTGCCCGCGGAGGTGCTGCTCAGCGCGGCCGAGGTCGACGAGCTGCGCGCGATCGGCGACAACGTCGGTTCGATGGCGCTGAAGGGCGGCTCGCCCGAGCACGAGGGCGACGCGCTGCCCGATCGCTGGACGCTGGACGGCGAGCTCGCGCAGGTCGCGGAGCGCTGGGCGATCGACCCGGCACGCGACCTGGTCAAGTCGGCCTAGCCGCGTGCGCCCGCACCGCGTGATGGCCGAGGCGGCGCGGGAGATCGGGCGGGTGCTGCGCGGGGCCACCGAGACGCACAACCGCCTGCGCGAGCGGATCGTCGCGCTGGTGCTGTTCACGGTCATCGTCGACCTGATCTGCGGGGTGCTGGCCTGGCGCCTGGAGCGCCACGCGCCGGACACCGAGGTGCACACCTTCGGCTCGGCGCTGTTCTGGACGTCGTCGCAGCTGCTGACCGTCTCGTCCTCGATGAAGAACCCGCTGACCACCGGCGGGCGCATCCTCGACGTCGGGATGGAGGTCTACGCGATCACCGTCGTGGCCACGCTGGCCGGCGCGTTCGGCGCCTTCCTGCACCAGCGCGGGCGCGAGCGCCACGCGGCGCAGGCCCAGACGAGCTAGCGGGGCTCGAGCAGGAGCACCGGGATGTGGCGGTCGGTGGCCTGGCGGTAGGTGTCGTAGCCCTTGTAGAGCTCGACCATCATCTCGTACAGGCGCTCCCGCTCCTCGCCTTCCACGACGCGCGCGTGCACCGGGCGCGGCGCGTCCTCGCGGGGCAGGTCGACGGTCACGTCGGGGTGCGCGAGCAGGTTGTGGTACCAGGCCGGGTTGCGGTCCGAGCCGCCCCGGGAGGCGATGATCACCAGGTTGTCGCCGTCGTGGCCGAAGACCAGCGGCACCGTCCGCTCGGTGCCCGACTTGGCCCCGACGTGGTGCAGGACGAGGATGCCCGCCTTGCCCCACTTCGCCCCGATCCGCCCGCCGCTGACCCGCAGCAGCACGACGTGCAGCTTGCCCGCGAGGTCGATCGCCTTCCAGGCCTTGGAGTCCGGCTTGGGCGGCTTGTAGCTGGGCATCGCGCGGAGCCTACCCCGGAAAGCGTCCTGCTGCCTGACTACCCTGACGCCTTTGGCGGTTTCAGGGACGAGCATCGACGACGATCGCCCACCGCGGGTCGCGCTCAGCGTCCTGTGGCGATTGGCGCTGGGCGGGGTCATCATCGTGCTGGCCACGGCGGGCGCCGTGGCCGCGACGGTCCTGCTGCAGGTCAAGGACGTCGTCGACATCATCCGCAACGAGGGCCACGTCGCCCAGGTCAGCCCGGGCACACTGGAGCCGGTCAAGCCGGGCAAGCCGCAGACGCTGCTGCTCGTGGGGTCCGACCACCGCTACGGCACCGAGCGCCAGGACGCGCGCTCGGACACGATGATGCTCGTGCGCCTGGATCCCGATCAGCAGGCCACCGCGGTGCTGTCGATCCCGCGCGACCTGCAGGTGGAGATCCCCGGGCGCGGCATCGCGAAGATCAACGAGGCCTACAGCCTGGGCGGCCTGGACCTCGTCGCGCGCACGATCAAGCAGCTGCTCTCCCAGCCGGGCGACCCGTTCAAGATCAACCACGTCGTGGGCGTCAACTTCGTCGGCTTCCGCGACGCGGTCGACCAGATCGGCTGCGTGTACTCCGAGGTCGACCGTCGCTACTACCACTCCAACGCCGGCCTCCCCGCCTCCGAGCAGTACGCCGAGATCAACATCCAGCCCGGCTACCAGAAGCTGTGCGGCAACCAGGCGCTGGCCTTCGTGCGCTTCCGCCATCTCGACAACGACCTCGTCCGGGCCGCGCGCCAGCAGGCGTTCCTGCGCGACGCCAAGGATCAGATGGCCACCCAGGACCTGCTCGGCCAGATGAAGCCGCTGGTGCGGATCTTCGCCAAGGCGACCGAGACCGACAAGAGCCTGCAGAGCTCGTCGTCGCTGCTCGGCCTGGCTCGCCTGGCCATCTACTCCTCCGGCCATCCGGTGCGTCAGATCAAGTTCCCGGCCACCTTCGTCAACCAGACCGACGGCCTGCTCGACGGCACGGTCACGGGCATGGGCGACTACGTGACCGCCACGCCCGACCAGCTGGCCGACATCGTCCACGAGTTCATGAACGCCGCGCCGGTACCCGAGGGCGAGCAGTCCGACCAGGACGCCGCCCCGGACGCGTCGAGCTCGGAGAAGCAGAAGGCGACCGAGAGCAAGCGCACCAGCCGCGACGACGAGCCCGACCACTACGGGCTGATCGACGCGCGCACCACCGGCGAGGACCTGGTGGCCACGACGATGACCAAGCACCGGGGCGACCTGCCGTTCCTGCTGCCCAGCTGGCTGACGCCGAACGGGCGCTACGCCGCCGACACGCCGCCCAACGCCCGCTCGCCGCGGATCTACACGATCCGCGATCGCGACGACAAGAAGCACCGCGCCTACCGGCTGGTCGTGTCCGAGAACCCGGTGCTGGGTCAGTACTACGGCATCCAGGGCACGAACTGGATGAACCCGCCGATCCTCGACGGGTCGTTCGACAAGCGCCGCATGGACGGGCGCACGTTCCAGCTCTACTGGGACGGCAAGAAGCTGCGCGTGGTGGCGCTGAAGACGAAGAACGGCGTGTACTGGGTCTCCAACACGCTGACCAACTCGCTCAGCAACAACCAGATGCTGGGCATCGCGCGCTCGCTGAAGCGCTTCGGCAGCCCGGTCTAAGCGCCTTAGCGGGGCTCGAGCAGCAGCACGGGAATGCGCCGCTCGGTGCGCTTCTCGTAGCTGGCGAAGAACTTCCAGTCGGCCACCATCAGGGCCCACAGCCGTTCGCGCTCGGGGCCCTCAGGGACCTCGCGCGCGTGCACGGCCCGGCGGCGGTCCTCTCCGGGGATCTCGATCTCGACGTCGGGGTGGGCGCGCAGGTTGTAGATCCAGGACGGGTTGTGGGCGGTGCCGCCCTTGGATCCGACGATCACGTACCCGGAGCCGTCGGCCATCGGGTGGTAGAGCAGCGGGGTCGTCCGGGGCGTGCCCGACTTCGCGCCGACGTGGTGCAGCAGCAGGAAGTGCAGGCGCCCGAAGCGGCCGCCGATCCTGCCGCGGGTGATGCGCACGAGCCACGTGTGCCACACGAACGAGCGCCAGAGCCACTTCTCCATGACGGCGACGCTAGTGCATGACCATCCGTCCACAACCTTGACGCGGTCGTGTCAAGGTTGCGCTAGGATCTCGTGTCGATGCGGGATTACGCCAGGACCATTCGCGAGCGCGTCGTCATCTTCGACGGCGGCATGGGTGCGACCCTCGAGCAGTTCGACCTGACCGAGGCCGACTACGGCGGGCTGCCGGGCAAGTGCCACGAGGCGCTGATCCTGCACCGCCCCGACGTGATCGCGGGCGTGCACGACTCGATGGTCGCCGCCGGCGCCGACGTCGTGCAGACCGACACCTTCCAGGCCAGCCGCCTGAAGCTCGACGAGTGGGGCCTGGGCGACTACACGCTGGAGATCAACCAGGTCGCCGCGGAGATCGCCCGCCACGCGATCGGCGGCGGCGACGAGCGCTTCGTGGCCGGCTCGATCGGGCCGACCGGCTTCCTGCCCGCCTCCGACGACCCCACGCTCGGCGCGATCGGCTTCCGCGAGCTGGTGGCGATCTTCGCGGAGCAGGCGCGCGGCCTGCTCAAGGGCGGCGTCGACCTGATGGTCATCGAGACCGTCCAGGACATCCTCGAGGCCAAGGCCGCCGTGTTCGGCGTGCGCGAGGCGTTCAAGGCCGCCGGCCGCGCCGTGCCCATCCAGGTCTCCGTCTCGCTGCTGCCCAACGGCGGCAAGATGCTGCTGGGCACCGACATCGACGCCGCGCTGACCACGCTGGAGGCGCTCAAGGTCGACGTGATCGGCCTGAACTGCTCCACCGGCCCCGAGGACATGCGCGACGCGATCCGCTTCCTGGGCGAGAACTCCCCGCTGCCGATCTCGTGCGTGCCCAACGCGGGCATCCCGATCCAGGGCCCGCACGGCGAGACGATCTTCCCCGAGGAGCCCGGCCCGCTCTCGCACACGCTGGGCGACTTCGTCGAGCGCTACGGCGTGGGCATCGTCGGCGGCTGCTGCGGCACCACCCCCGGCCACATCCACGCGATCTCCGAGCGCTGCAAGGCCCACAAGCTCGGCCCGCGCCCGGCCCCGCGCCCGCCGCGCGTGTCGTCGATGATCGCCGCCACGCCGCTGGTGCAGGAGCCCTCCCCCACGCTGGTCGGCGAGCGCGTCAACTCGCAGGGCTCGCGCAAGGCCAAGGAGCTGCTGCTGGCCGACGACTACGACGGCCTCGTGCAGGTCGCCGAGGACCAGGTCGAGGGCGGCGCCCACGTGCTGGACCTGTGCGTCGCGCTGACCGAGCGGGCCGACGAGGACGAGCAGATGCGCACGGTGGCCAAGCGCGTGTCGCTGGCCCAGCCCGCGCCGATCCAGGTCGACTCGACCGAGCCCGACGTGATCGCCAAGGCCCTGGACCAGATCCCGGGCCGGGCGATCGTCAACTCGATCAACCTCGAGGCCGGCCGCGACAAGGCCGACACCGTGATCCCGATGGCCGTCGAGCACGGCGCGGCGCTGATCGCGCTGACCATCGACGAGGTCGGGATGGCCAAGACGGCCGCGCGCAAGGTCGAGATCGCCACGCGCATCAAGGAGATCGCCTGCGACGAGCACGGGCTCGACCCCGAGCTGCTGATCTTCGACGTGCTGACCTTCACGCTGACCACCGGCGACGAGGAGTGGCGCCCGTCCGCGGTCGAGACGATCCACGGCATCCGCGAGGTCAAGGCCGCGCTGCCCGGTGTCAAGACGTCGCTCGGCGTCTCCAACGTGTCCTTCGGCGTGGGCCAGCCCGCCCGCGCGGTGCTCAACTCGGTCTTCCTGCATCACTGCGTCGAGGCCGGGCTGGACCTGGCGATGGTCAACCCCAACCACATCACGCCCTACGGCGAGATCGACGAGCACGAGCGCCAGCTGGCCGACGACCTCGTCTGGAACCGCTCCGAGGACGCCCTGGAGAAGTTCATCGCCCACTTCGAGTCCAAGGGCGCGGTGGCCGAGGACGAGAAGGTCGACGCCACCGCGGGCATGGAGCCCGAGGAGGCGCTGCACTTCCACATCCTGCGCCGCAAGAAGGACGGCGTCGAGGACTGGATCGACCGCAGCGTCGAGAAGATCGGCGCGGTCCCGACCCTCAACGACGTCCTGCTGCCCGCGATGAAGGAAGTGGGCGACAAGTTCGGCGCCGGCGAGCTGATCCTGCCCTTCGTGCTGCAGAGCGCCGAGGTCATGAAGAAGGCCGTCGCGCGCCTGGAGAACTACCTGGACCGCCTCGAGGGCTACACCAAGGGCACGGTCGTCCTGGCCACCGTGTTCGGCGACGTGCACGACATCGGCAAGTCGCTGGTCAACACGATCCTGTCCAACAACGGCTACACGGTCATCGACCTGGGCAAGCAGGTCCCGATCGGCACGATCGTCGAGGCCGCGGTCGAGCACAACGCGACGGCGATCGGCCTGAGCGCGCTGCTCGTCTCGACCTCCAAGCAGATGCCGCTGGCTATCCAGGAGCTGCACGAGCGCAAGCTCGAGTTCCCGGTGCTGGTCGGCGGCGCGGCGATCAACCGCGACTTCGCCCTGCGCGCGCTGTACCCCAAGGGCGCCGATTCGGACGAGACCTACGAGGCCGGCCTGTTCTACTGCAAGGACGCCTTCGAGGGCCTGGCCAAGATGGACGCGCTGGTGGAGCCCGACGCGCGCGCGGCGCTGGTCGCCGACACGCGCGACCGCGCCCAGCGGCTGCGGGAGAAGGGCCCGCAGGCCGAGGAGCTCGACACCGGCGACGACAGCGTGCGCAGCGCGGCGCGGACCGACAACCCGGTTCCCGAGCCGCCGTTCTGGGGCGTGCGGGAGCTGGAGGTCGACCTCGAGGACGTCTACCCCCACCTCGACACGCACGTGCTGTTCAAGCTCCACTGGGGCGGGCGCGGCGTGAAGGGCGAGGCCTGGGAGCAGCTGGTCAACGAGGACTTCCAGCCCCGGCTGGAGCGCATGTGGCGCGAGCAGGACTACCTGCGCCCGAAGGCCAAGCTGGGCTACTTCCCGTGCTACTCGGAGGGCAACGAGCTGGTCGTGCTCGATCCCGAGGATCGCCAGACCGTGCTCGAGCGCTTCGTCTTCCCGCGCCAGCCCAAGCACTCGCGCATCTGCCTGGCCGACTTCTACCGCCCCAAGGACAGCGACGAGCTGGACGTCGTCGCCTTCCAGGCGGTCACGGCCGGCGACGAGGTCACCGACCTGATGGCGAAGCTGGAACAGGACGGCGAGTTCGCCGAGCAGCTGTTCGTGCACGGGCTCGGCGTGCAGGTGGCCGAGGGCCTGGCCGAGTGGGTGCACGCGAAGGTGCGCTCGGATCTGGGCATCGAGGCCACCCAGGGCCGCCGCTGGTCGTGGGGCTACCCGGCCGCGCCGGAGCAGTCGGAGCTGACGAAGTTCTTCACGGTGATGGAAGCGCCGTCGATCGGCCTGCGCCTGTCGGGCGGCTACGCGCTGGAGCCCGAGCAGTCGACCGTGGCGATCGTCGCGCACCACCCGCAGGCCGTGTACTTCGGCATGAAGTCCGGGTTCCTGCCGGAGGAGGCCTCGCCCGACGACGTCATCAAGGGCTCCGACCGCGACGCGTCTTTGGGAGCGCTGCCGGCGGGGTAGCTTGAGGCTCGTGGGCTATCGCGAGCGAGCCGGCGCCGCCCCGGTGCGGCCGTGGGTGCAGTGCGTCTGGGACATCGATTCCGACGACGCCGAGGACGTGCTGCCCGACGGCTGCATGGACGTGCTGTGGACCGGCTCCCGGCTGCTCGTCGCGGGCACCGACACGATCGCCAACCGCTCGGCCGTCCCCGCACAGCCCACGCACATCGTCGGCGTGCGCTTCCGGCCCGGCGCCGGCGGCCCGGGTCTCGGGCTGCCGGCCAGCGAGCTGCGCGACGCCCGGGTCGAGCTGGCCGACGTGTGGGGCGCGCGGACCGCACGCGAGCTGACCGAGCGCCTGCAGGACGCCGGCTCGGTGGCCGAGCGCGCGGCCCTGCTGGAGGACGCGGTCGCCGCGCGGGTCGGGCCGCTGGATCCGGTCACGCTGGCCGCCACCGAGCGCATCGGCCGCGGTGAGCGCGTCGCCGACGTGGCCCGCGACGTGGCCCTCAGCGAGCGCCAGCTGCGCCGGCGCTTCCACGACGCCGTCGGCTACGGGCCCAAGACGCTGGGGCGCGTGCTGCGCCTGCAGCGCTTCCTGGCGCTGGCCCGGGCGGCCCCGGCCGATGGGCTGGCCGCGCTGGCCGCCGCCGCGGGCTACGCCGACCAGGCGCACCTCAGCGGCGACGCCCGGTCGCTGACCGGGCGCACGCCGACGCGCCTGTTGACGCGCTCAGCCTGAGCGGCGCACCGAGGTCTGCACCGCGGTGCGCTGCGACTCGATCGACGGCTTGGACAGGACGAGCAGCATGTGGACCACGAGCAGGACCATCGGAATGCCGAGCAGGCTGATGTAGATCACCGGGGGTTCTCCAGCTGGGGAATGAATCTCCCGCCGCCTCCCAAGCGGGCTGGACCGCCACCGTCGCGCACGACCGCGCCGATCCGAGACGGACGCGCAGCGATGTGGAGGTTTCGCGCCCAGAGACGACGCGAAACGTGCAGGTTCAGGAAGCTTGAACGGGCGGCGTGTGGCGCGCGGCCAGCGCGAGCTTCTCGTCCCGCGTCAGGCGCTTGATGCGGATCTCCTCACGCATCGCCGCCGAGCGGTCGACCATCGGCAGCGCCGCGGCCAGCTCGATCGGCTGGCGGCTGGCGGTGTAGCGCCCGCCCTTGCCGGCCGCGTGCGCGGCCACGCGGCGATCGAGGTCGTTGGTCCAGCCGCAGTACAGCGAGCCGTCGCCGCAGCGCAACAGGTACACCCAGGCCGCGGGGGCGTCGCTCACCGCGCGACCCGCAGCACGCTGGGCGCGCCGCCGCGGCGGGGCTGGCGGGTGACGTAGGCCGCCGTGGCGTCCAGCGCCGTGCCCAGGAGGCGATAGGGCGCGGCGGGCACCACGCCGTCGCGATCCTCGGGCCGCACGCCCTGGTCGGTGTGGCCGTGGCCGTGGCCGCCGTCACGGGCGGCCAGGCCGCCGGTGCGCAGCAGCACCCGGCCGCCCCGACCGGGACGCGCCGTGGTCAGGCGCAGCTCCTGGTGCAGCCCGGTCGCGCGCACGAACAGCAGCTGGTCGCCGTACAGCGCGGGCGCGGTCAGCAGCACGCGCGCCTCGCGGCGCAGCGTCGTCGAGCGGGCGCCGGGCGTGGCCAGGTTCAGCGCGCGGATCTGCGAGCCGCGGGTCGTCGCGCTGGCCCAGGCCAGCAGGTCGCCGCTCAACGCGGGGCGGCTGATCGATCCGGGCGCGGGCGCGCTGTCGATCGTGCGCGGCAGAGCGCCGGGCGTGGCCAGGTCGAGCACGCGCACGCGGTCGGGGCTGGGCTGACGCCAGGCCAGCCAGCGCGCCGAGACGGCCAGCGCGTCGGCGCCGGCGGCCAGCGGGACGGGCGTCGCGGCGCCGGTGGCGCGGTCGACGACGGTGACGGTGCCGTCGGCGGCGACGAACGCCAGCTTGCCCCCGCCGAGTGCCGGCAGGCGGCCGCCGACCGACGTGGGCGCGGCGCCGGCCGCGATCAAACCGTCGGCGCCGGGAACGCTCCAGGCCAGCGCGCCGGTGTCGACGCTGGGATCCGTGGCCGGGCTGGCCACCTGCGTGGCCGCGTGGGCCGAGCCGCCGGCCAGCGCGCCGGCCACGCCGAGCAGGGCCAGCGCGTCGACCAGGCGCGTGGTGCGCAGCAGCGCCGGGCGCTCGGCCATCGCGGTGATCGCGCGGGCGCCGAACGCGGTGTCGGTCAGCGGGGCCAGCACGACGATCGGCAGCGCGCGGCCGACGCCGAAGGCCAGGCCGAGGATCAGGCCCAGCTGGACGTCGGCCACGGCGACGCTGACCGCGGCGAGGGCGGGCAGCGCGAAGGAGAGCACGAACGTGGTGAAGCCGAGGCCGAGCAGGATCCCGTACAGGAACGCGGCGACCGGCAGCGGCAGGACGCGCCGCCATGACTCGGGCACCTGGCGGCGCAGCTGGGGCGCGATGCGGATGCCCAGCGCGTCCAGCGCGGCGGCCACCAGCGCGATCGCGGCGGCCAGGCCGAGCGCCGCGCCCCCACCCTGCAGGGCCGAGCCGAGCGCGGCCAGCCCGCCGAAGGTGATCGCTCCGCCGAGCGGCGCGCCCAGCGCGAACGTCACGCAGGAGGCGATCGTCCGGCGGCGCCCGCCCGCGTGCCCGGCGGGGCCGAGCGTGTCGATCATCGAGAAGCCGCAGGGCGACCAGGTGCCGGTGAACCCGGCGACCAGGCCGGCCACGGCCAACGCGATCGCGGCCAGCGTGACGGTCAACACGGCACCTTCGTCTGGAAGTACATGACGCAGAAGACCTTGCGGCCCTCGTAGCAGTAGCCGGTCAGCGCGGCGTCGCCGTTGATGCGCTTGTCGTGGTGGGCGCAGCAGTCGACGAGCTTGCGCACGTGGCCGCCGCAGCACCGATACCAGGAGCCGTCGACGCGGGGCTGGAAGTCGAACCGGTCGCCGGCCGCGGTGCAGACCTTCGTGCGGGTGGCCACCGGGAGCGGGCGCCCGTCGGGATCGGTCAGCGGCGTGCCGTCCTCGGCCACCGGGCGCCCTTGGGCGTCGATGCGCCGACCCAGGTCGTCGACCGGCTTGCCGTCCTTGGCCCGGATCGGGAGCCCGCGCGCGTCGATCCGGGGCAGGCCGGTCGGGTGTGGGCACGAGCCGGTCGTGTAGATGTGGCCGCAGAAGTGGAAGGCCTCGGCCTCCCCGGGCTTGATCGCGCGCGCCGCGACGCCCGCCGCGGTGCCCGCGAACAGCAGCTTGGAGACGCGCGCGAGCAGCCCGCGACGCGACGTGTTGGCGGCCAGTCCCTCGGCCAGGTCGCCGACGCTCCGCCGGCCGTCGGGCTCAGCCACCCACGCCCTCCGCGGCCCGGTGCTGCGCCGTGGCCAGCACGCTCTCCAGCTGACCCAGCCCGTTGAACGTGCCCTTGGCCAGGACCGTCGCGTCGAGCGGGTCCAGCGCGACCGCGAACGGGCTGCCGGGGATCGCCGCGGCGCGCCAGGCGTCGGCGTCGGCCACCTCGTCGAGCACCACGACGGCGAGCTCGTCCTCGCGGGCCAGCATGGCCACGGCGGGCGCCACGGCCTGGCACATGCGACAGCCCTCCGACGAGAAGACCGCGAGCGCCAGACGGGTCTGCGCGGTCGGCTCGGCGCGCTCGAGCAGCAGCGGCGCGGGCTCACCCAGCGGCGGACCCTCTTCGGGGATCTCCAGCGCCTGCTGCGGCCCGATGGCCATGCGCAGGACGCCGACCTCGCGGGCCAGGGCCAGCACGGCGACCACGAGGCCGGCGATGGCCACCGCGCAGGCGCCCAGGCCGAGCGCGAGCCAGGCCTGCGTCGAGGCCGGACCGTCGGGCAGGAAGGGCAGCGCGGCGAAGGCGGCGGCCAGGATCAGGTCGCGGACGACCGCGGCCGGGCTGACGGTCGAGCGGGCGCCGAAGCAGGCGCACGGCGCGCCCCGGCGGCCGCGGGCCAGCGCGACGCCCTGGCCGACGGCGAACGCCGCCATCAGCGCGGCGGCGGCGTAGGCGGCGGGATCCAGGCCGATCGCCACCGTCACGGCGAGGACGACCTCGGCCAGCACCACCGCCGCCCAGGCCACGCGCTGCAGCGCGGGCGCGTGGAGGCCGAAGGTGGCCAGCGCCGCCACGCTGGTGCGGGGCGCTGCGAGCTTGAGCCCCGCAGCGGCGAGCAGGAGCGCGGCGAGGATCAGACCGACAACCGTGTGCAACATCCGTCCGGCACGCTATCGCCCGGCGTCCCGGAAAGGCGTAACGTGGCGTTTGCGATGCGGGTCCTGAGCATCGATGGCGGGGGAATCCGGGGCATCGTCCCCGCGACGGTGCTGGCCGCGCTCGAGGCGCGCGCCGGGCGGCCGGTGTGCGAGCTGTTCGACCTGATCGGCGGCACGTCGACGGGCGGCATCCTCGCGCTGGCCCTGACCCGGCCAGGCGACGGGGCGCCCCGCTGGACCGCCGAGGAGATCGTCGCGCTGTACCGCGAGGAGGGCCCGCGGATCTTCTCCCGCTCGCTGGGCCGGCGCATCAGCAGCGTCGAGGGCCTGATCGACGAGCGCTACTCCAACGTGCCGCTGCGCGAGGTCCTCCAGCGCTACCTCGGCGAGACGACCGTCGACCAGGCGCTGACGGACGTGTTCGTCACCACCTACGACCTGATCGCGCGCAAGCCGAGGTTCTTCAAGAGCTGGCGCGAGGACGCCGGCATCCCGATGGCCCTGGCCGCCGAGGCGACCGCCGCCGCGCCGACCTACTTCGAGCCGGTCGCCGTCGGCGACGCCGCCCTGATCGACGGCGGCGTGTTCGCGGGCAACCCGGCGATGTGCGCCTACGCCGAGGCGGTGCGCCTGTGGCCGGGCGAGGACATCACCGTCCTATCGCTGGGCACGGGCAGCCAGACCCGCCCGATCCCGCTCGAGCACGCGCGCGGCTGGGGCGTCCTGGAATGGGCCCGCCCGATCATCGACGTCGTCTTCGACGGGTCCAGCGACGCGGTCGACTACCAGCTCGAGCACGTGCTCGGCGAGCGCTACGTGCGCCTGCAGACCGCGCTCGATCGGGCCAACGACGACATGGACGACGCGTCGCCGGAGAACCTCGCCGCGCTCGAGGCGACCGGGCGCGCGTTGGTGGCGGAGAACGCCGCGGTGCTGGACCGGCTCGCTGACCCCCGGGCCGTTGTCAGGTTGGCGTCGCATAGCGACGCCGATCCGACAACGGTGGCGGGCGCTCGCGGACGCTCGCGCTAGGCCTCGACCTTGGCCGTGCTGCCGCCGTCGTTGCGCAGCGGCCGCAGCTCGACCGGCGCGGTGTGGATCGCGCGCAGGCGAACGTCCTTCCAGGACAGCCCCTCCTTGACCAGCGACGGCGCGCCCATCACGAAGGCCGTGGCGATCTCAACGGCCTGCAGGATGATGCCGTAGGCCAGCGCGTCGGCGTAGGAGACGTGGTAGCCGGCGGTCAGCACCGCGACGCAGGCGGCCTGGAAGACGCCGATGTTGGACGGCGTGATCGGCACCGCGGCCGTCACGTTGACCGCGAACAGCACGGCCGCCGCGGCAGCCAGGCCGGCGCGCGCGTCCAGCCCCAGCGCGACGAGCAGGACGTAGCAGGACATCCACTGGATGACCCAGGCCAGCAGCTGCATGAAGACGGCCTCGGAGCCCAGCCGCGGCTTGCGGAAGACGGCCAGACCCTCGCGCACCCGGGTCAGCGCCGCGCGGCTCTTGGCCACGGCGTTGCGCACCCGGCGCGAACGCGACGGCGCACCCGCGCGCAGCAGCGCCGGCGCCAGCAGGACGATGACCAGCAGGATCAGCGGCACGACCGCGAAGGCGATCAGCGCGCCCTTGTGCCCGCGGAACAGCCCGATCGACGAGAACATCACGATGCCGAGCAGCACCAGGGCGAAGACGTTCAGCAGCGCCTGGGAGACGATCGTGCCCGCCACGGTCGGGAGCACCTCGCGCTGACGGCCGCCGATCCGCCGGGACACCACCAGCGCACGCGCGGGCTCGCCCAGGCGCGCCGGCAGCGTCGCGGACATCAGGACGCCGATCGAGGTCCCGCGCAGCACATCGCGCCGGCCGACCCGCACGCCCGGCAACGCCGCCCGCAGGATCGCCCGCCAGGCCACGGAGCGCACGACCATCGACAGGCACATCAGGGCCAGTCCGGTCAGCACCCAGGTCGGGCTCGAGCGCCACAGCGCATCGCCGATCCGCTGCACGCCGATCCGCTCCAGCGCCAGCCAGGACAGGCCGATGCCGGCCAGGGCGGCCAGGATCACGCCGAAGCGCCGGGCGAAGGTGACCCAGCCCGGCCGCGTACCGGCGGGCGCCGGCTCCAGGCTGGGCTGACGCCGGGCGCGCTCATAGGGCTGCCCGTCGGCGGGCACGAGCCCGTGCTTGGCCCCGAAGCGCCGCACGGCGCCCTCGGGCGCGGGCATCGCCGCCGCGTCCTCGTAGCTCTCCAGCAGCTGCCCGGCCACGGTCGGCCAGGCGAAGCGCTGAGCCGACTGCGCGGCCTGCGCGCCGAGCTCGTGCCCGCGGGCTGGCTCCAGCGCCAGGTCGCGCAGCGTCTCGGCCAGCGCGGTCGCGTCGCCCCGGGGAACCAGCAGGCCGTCGCGGCCGTGGCGGACGACGTCGCGGTAGCCGGCGATGTCGGAGGCGACGACCGGCGTGCCCGCGGCGAACGCCTCGGTCAGCACCATGCCGAACGACTCGCCGCCCAGCGACGGGGCGCACAGCACGTCGGCGGTGCGCAGGATCTCCAGCTTGCGGGCGTCGTCGACCGGGCCCCACGCGTCGATGCCCTCCAGGTCCTCCAGCAGCATCGCGACGTCGGCGGTGTTGGCGCCGACGATGTCCAGGTGGGCCGGGACGTGCTCGCGCAGCGCCTCGAAGGCGCGCAGCAGGATCGGCAGGCCCTTGCGCTCCACGGCCTGGCCGACGAACGCGATGCGCAGCGGCTCATCGACGGCGCGCAGCGGGCGCGTGATCGGCTCGCCCACGTCGACGCCGTTGGGGATCACGCGGTAGCGGCCGCCGTAGAAGCGGCGCCCGGTCCACGCGGCGGCGTCGCTGACGGCCACGCGCACGGCCAGGCGGTTCATGCGCCGGCGGGAGCCCAGCAGGGCGGCGGTGCCGTGCGAGAACGCGTTCTCGGAGTAGGTGTGGAACGTGCCGACCAGCGGCGCGTCGGTCGACATCAGCGCGTCCCAGCCGAGGGTCGGGGCGACCGGCTCGTGCAGGTGGACGACGTCGTAGCCGCCGGTGCGCAGCTCGCGGCGCATCGCGACGATCGAGCTGGGCGCGTGGGCGATGTTGGACACCGCGCCGTTGGACTGGACCCCGATCGTGCGCCCGAGCGGCACCAGGTAGTCGGGGATCTCGCGCGGCTGGGGCTGGGCGCCACGATGCATCCGCACGGAGCGGCGATCGTCGGGGTCGTACGGCGCAAGCACCCGAACGTCGTGCCCTCCTTGGAGGTACTGACCCGCCAACGCTTCGATGTGCCGCGTCACGCCCCCGGGGTACGTCCATGAATATGGCGACACCAGGGCGATGCGCATTCAAGGCAGCCTAAACCATCGGGTGGTCCGCTCCCATACGGCTACCCGCACCCAGGTACGCCGCCAGCCAGGCGGTCACGAACATCGCGAAGACCAGCAGCAGCGGGCCCGAGTCGTTGGCCAGCGCGCCGATGACCGCGGCCGTGGCGCCGCCGGCCAGCGCGCAACGCCACGCGTCGGCGCCCGGGATGCCGGCCAGCAGGGCGTCGCGACGCCACACGCCCCAGGCGATCGCGCCCAGCGCCAGCACGGTGAGCACGGGCATCGCGCCGTTGTAGAGGAGGTTGTCCAGCGCCAGGTCGCCGCGCCGGTGCAGCGCGTCGCCGAACGCCTCGCCCCGCCCGGAGTGCAGCACCAGCCGCGAGAAGTGCCCCTCGCCGCCGGTGGCCAGATCCAGCGCCGCGAGCGCGACCAGCGCCGCGACCGGCACCGCCACCGCGATGGCCACGCGCCGCCAGGTCAGCCGGCCGGGGAGCGCCAGCATCGTGGCCACCGCGAACCCGGCCCCGACGGTGATCACGCCGCCGACGTCGGCGCCCAGCCGGCTCCAGCCCAGCACGAAGCCCAGCGCGACGCCGGCCAGCCCGAAGGCCAGCGCCAGCCGCGGTGAGCGCCGCGCGGCGCCCACCGCGCACGCGCCGGCGGCCAGCGCCCCCAGCGCGATCACCGGCAGCAGCGCCTCCAGCTCGTTGCCGATCCCGTAGAAGCGCGAGCCACCGAGCGGGTTGGAGCCCAGCAGCGAGCGCACGATCAGCGGCGAGCCGAAGGCCAGATCGACCGTGTAGGCCACGAGCGTGATCGCGCCGGGCACGAGCGGCCCGACCGGCCAGCGCACGAGCGCGTCGGTCAGCGCGCCCAGCACCAGCGCGCCGACGGCCACGGCGATCACCTCCACGACCGCGCTGGGCGCCAGGCGGGCGGTGAGCAGCAGCAGCGGCAGCACCCACAGCACGGCCAGCGCGCTCGTGCGCACCGCCCAGCGCAACCCGCGGCCCCGGGCGACGACGAACCCGCCGAGCGCCAGCAGCGCGCAGGCGGCCATCAGCGCTCCCAGCGCGGGCAGGCGGCGGCCCTTGACCACCGCACCCCGGTCGCGCAGCGAGTCCAGCGCCGCCAGGTCGAGCGCGCCGCCGGCCCGGATCGGCTCGCCGGTCATGTCGTCGGGGACCGGGCGGCCGACCCACGACAGCAGCGTCGGGGCGATGTCGATCGCGCTGACCAGCCCGTCGGTGCGCGTCGTCGCCGATCGCAGCGCGCGTCCATCCCCCAGGCCGAAGGCGGCGACCGGCAGCACGGCCCCCGGAAGCGGGCCATCCGGCGGTTCGGCGATCGCCAGCAGGAGATCGCCTGCCGGCCGCTGGCCCACGAGCGTTCGCAGACCGTCCAGATCCGGCACGCGCGTGAACCGGACGTCACGCGGCCCGGGACGCAGATCGACGCGCCCCGCCTCGGTGGCCGCGACGACGCCCAGGTCCCGCGCACCGGACCCACCGACGAAGGCCGTGTCCACCGACGAACCCAGCAGACCCGGTACCACCGTCGCGGGCGCGCCGTCCGCGCGGGCCACCGCCGCCGGCCAGCCGAGCACGCGTCCGCCCGCCGTCACGCGGAGCACCGGCGGGTCGTGCGGCGTGTACGCCGACATCGACGTGCGCGCGCCCTGCGAGACGTCGAGCAGGAACTGCGTGCGGTCGTAGCGGCCTTGCGAGGTGTTCAGCAGGGCCGCCGACGCCCCGTCCTGATCGGCGAGCTGCTCGACGGTCGCTCCGGGGACGAACACCACGAGCGCTGCCGCGTCGGCTCGGGCCACGCAGAGCACGAGCAGCGCCAGCGCCAGGGCGCCTATCCTCGTTGCATGGCCGACGAGCGTCATTTCGTGAAGTACACCTTCCTGAAGATGGATCCGGCGTGGCGACGCCTGGACGAGGCCGAGCGCGCGGAGCACAAGCGCGAGTTCCTCGCCGCCTGCGAGGACTTCGGCACCGACCACCTGCTGCAGGCGTTCAGCCTCGTGGGAACCCGAGGCGATGTCGACATGATGCTCGTTGCCGAGGCGGAGAACCTCGATCGCATCCACGAGTTCCACGTCGTGCTGGCCCAGTCCGGCGTCATGAAGTGGGCCGAGATGCCCTACTCGTTCCTCGGGATGCGCAAGAGCTCGGAGTACTCCGACGACCAGCGCTTCGTGGCCCGGCCGTTCAACGGCAAGTACCTGTTCGTCTACCCCTTCGTGAAGACCCGCGCCTGGTACGGCATGAGCCGTGAGGACCGCTGGGAGGCGATGCAGGAGCACATCAAGGTCGGTCGCGAGTACCCCAACGTCGACAACCACACGACCTACAGCTTCGGCCTGGACGACCAGGAGTTCGTCGTCGCGTTCGACACCGACGACATCGCCGCGTTCCTCGATCTCGTGCAGCGCCTGCGCACGACCGAGGCCTCGAAGTACACGCTGCGCGACACGCCGTCGTTCACCTGCATCGGCTCGTCGGTCGAGCGCGCGCTCAACGCCCTGGACGGCGAGGCGCTCACGCGCGAGCCGTCGCTCGGTGACTGAGCCCGATCCGGCCGACGCGCACCTGCGCCGGGCCGATCCGGTCCTGGGCGCGCTGATCGACGCCAACGGGCCGCTCGGACCGCCGCGTCCGCCGACCGGCCCGTACGGCGCGCTGGTCCGGGCGATCATCGGCCAGCAGCTGTCCGTGCGCTCGGCCACCGCGATCCACGGTCGCATCCAGGAGCGCTACGCCGGGCGCGATCCGACGCCCGCCGAGATCCTGGCCGAGGATCCCGACACGCTGCGCGAGGCGGTCGGCCTGTCGCACGCGAAGACGACGTTCCTGCGCTCGCTGGCCGAGCACGTCGAGTCCGGCGCCCTGGACCTCGAGCACCTCTCCGAGCACTCCGACGACGAGGTCACCGCCGCCCTGACCGCCGTGAAGGGCATCGGCCCGTGGACCGCCCAGGTCTTCCTGATGTTCCAGCTGCAGCGCCCCGACGTGCTGGCCGTCGGCGACCTGGGCATCCGCCACGCGGTCAAGCGCCTGTACGGCCTCGACGACCTGCCCAGCACCAGCGAGCTGGAGGCGATCGCCGAACCCTGGCGTCCCTACCGCTCGCAGGCCTGCCGGCACCTGTGGCAGTCGCTGGAGAATGAGCCGATCTGATGACCGGCGCTCATACGAGCGTCCAATGAACGCGAGCGCGCCAGCGTCGTTGCCGATGCAACAGACGTGCCGTTGTTGCGTCTGTTCCGGAACGCCTCCTCGCACGCCGCCGCTCCCGCGCCGGCGCAGCGGCCGCTGGGCGAGCTGCTGATCGACCGCGGTCTGATCGACCGCGACACGCTGACCTGGGCGCTGCAGCGCCAGCGCGACACCGGCGAGCGGCTCGGCCGCGTCCTGCTGGCCGCGGGCAAGGTCAGCCGCCTGGACCTGCGCCACGTGCTGGCCGAGCAGTGGGGCCTGCCGTTCATCGACCTGCTGCACACGCCGATCGACACCGAGCTGGCCCAGCGCTTCGCCCCGGACCGCCTGGTGGCCGAGGGCTGGATGCCCGTGCGCCGCGACGGCGGCCGCGTGGTCGTCGCCACCTGCGAGCCGCTGACCGACGCGATCCGCGACGCGCTGCGCCGCGAGCTCGGCGCGCGGATCGTCATCGACCAGCGCACGACCACGACGCTCGACATCGAGCGCGCCGTGCTGTCGTGCTTCAAGCACTTCATCGTCGAGCACTCGACCGTCGAGCTGCTGACCGAGCGCCCCGAGCTGTCGGCCGCCTCGGGGTACTCCTGGCAGCAGAAGGCCGGGCTGGTCGTGGGCGCCCTGACGATCGTGGGCGCGCTGGTGTGGAACTGGGCGCTGACGCTCGGCCTGCTGCTGGCCGGCGCCGACCTCGTCTTCCTGGGCGCGATCCTGTTCAAGGTCGTCGCCTCGCTGCTGGGCATCGGCGCCCGCCGCCGCCACATCCAGCCGGTGGCCCGCGAGGACCGCGACCTGCCGCGCTACACGATCCTCGTGCCGGTCTACCGCGAGGCGAACATCATCGGCGACCTGATGCGCAACCTGGGCGCGCTGGACTACCCGGCCGAGAAGCTCGAGATCCTCGTGCTGCTGGAGTCCGACGACGAGGAGACGATCAACGCCGCGCGCGCCGCCCGGCCGCCCGAGACCGTCCGCCTGGTGGTCGTGCCCGACGCGCAGCCCAAGACGAAGCCGAAGGCCTGCAACGTCGGCCTGTTCCTGGCCACCGGCGAGCACCTGGTCATCTACGACGCCGAGGACCGCCCCGAGCCCGACCAGCTGCGCAAGGCCGTCGCGGCGTTCCGCCAGTCCGGCCCGCAGACCGTCTGCGTGCAGGCGCGGCTGTTCTACTGGAACGCCGGCCACAACCTGCTGACCCGGATGTTCGGCCTGGAGTACGGCTACTGGTTCGGGACGATGCTGCCCGGCCTGGATCGCCTGCGCCTGCCGATCCCGCTCGGCGGCACGTCCAACCACTTCCGCGTCGACGCGCTGCGCAAGCTGGGCGGCTGGGACCCCCACAACGTCACCGAGGACGCCGACCTGGGCATCCGGGCCGCCGTCGAGGGCTACCGCGTCGAGGTGATCGACTCGTGGACCGACGAGGAGGCCTGTTCGCAGGTGCGCCCGTGGATCCGTCAGCGCACGCGCTGGATCAAGGGCTACATGCAGACGGTGATCGTGCACTCGCGCTCGCCGATCCAGCTCGCACGCACGCTGGGCTTCCGCGACACGCTCGGCTTCGTGCTGCTGATCGCCGGCACGCCGCTGACCTTCCTGCTGGCGCCGCTGCTGTGGGTCAGCACGATCGCGCTGCTCGTCTTCGGGGCCGACCTGCCCATCGTCAGCCACGGCTGGATGGCCTGGGTGGCGCTCGGCGACCTGGTCGCCGGCAACGTGGCGATGATCTTCCTGTGCGCCCTGGCCGCGGTGCGCGACCGGGGCTGGCGCTGGGCGCCGCTGGCCCTGCTGAACCCGCTCTACTGGGTGCTGCACTCGTGGGCGGCGTGGCGGGCGCTGATCCAGCTGATCCGCAACCCGTTCCTGTGGGAGAAGACCCCACACGGGCTGCACGCGGGCGCGCCGCCGGCGGCGCCCGAGCCGGTCGTCGCGCCCAAGTTGCACGTCGTCCAATAATTTCCCACGAACCGAACGTCGATCCGTATAGTCGCCTCAACGCACGGATGCGTGCAGTCCTGCCGGCGCCCGGATGGCGCACAGCGGCGGGCGCGGCGGCTCCTCCCTGCTGGCGGCCGCCGCGCCTGCTGACTACCTCAGGGCGCCGATCACGCCGGCGACCAGCGCATCGCTGCGGGCCAGCAGATCCGGGTCGCTGTCCTTGGACCCGGGCACCAGCACGAGGTGGTCGAGACCGAGCGCGATCAGCTCCTCCAGGCGCGCCCGCACGGTCGCGGGCGTCCCGACGACGGTGAAGCGATCGAGGAAGTCGTCGGGGAGCTCCGTGGCGTGGCGCGCGACCGACTGCCCGTGGCGCGCCTCGTCGTAGTCGCGCCCGATGTGCTCGATCACCTCGCGATCGACGTCGGGCGCCGCGGCGGGCGCCTGGGCGGAGAAGTGGGCGAAGATCGCCGCGCTGCCGCGCACGAGCGAGCGCGCTGCGGCGGGGTCCTCGGCGCAGCCGACGTTGACGTAGGCGCCCACGCGCGCGGGCCCGGCGGCGCGGGCGGCGGCGATCGCCTCGGCCAGGCGCGCCGGCTCGGCGCCGACGGTCAGCGTGACCCGGTCGGCCGCCGACGCCCCGACGGCGATCGTGCGCGGACCGGTGGCGGCGACGTCGACCGCGACGGGCGCCAGCGTCGGATCCAGCCACCGCAGCGTCCCGGCATCGGTCTGCTCGCCGCGCAGCAGCGCGCGCAGGCGGGTGACGTGCCGGCCCAGCTCCTGCGGGGTGGCCGCGGCCATCCCGATCTGCGCGACCGCCGAGTCGCCCCGGGCGATGCCCAGCAGCGCGCGGCCACCCGACTCGGCCTGGATCGTGGCGATCGCCGACGCCGTCACGGTCGGGTGGCGGGTCAGGGGGTTGGTGACGCCGGTTCCGATGCGCAGCGTCGTGGTCGCCGCCGCCGCGGCGCTCAGGCCGGCGTAGACGTCGCCCTGCAGGCACTGGCTGTCGGCCAGCAGCAGCCCGTCATAGCCCCACGCCTCGGCCCGTCGGGCCAGGTCGGCGCTCGCCCCGATCACCGGGAAGCCGTGGAGCCACAGCTCAGTCACGGCGGACCGCCACGGTGCGGTCGACCTCGGCGGCGATCGTCCAGCCCGGTGGCGGGCCACCGGCGCCGCGCAGCAGCTGATCGACCACCGCGGTCGGGCCGGGCAGCCCGCGGCCGCCCTCCTGCCCCAGCCGGGCGTCGTGGAAGAGCACGTGACCGCCGGCCGCCACGAACCCGTGCCAGTCGTCCCAGTCGCGTTGGACGCCGTCCTGGGCGTGGTCGCCGTCGATGAACAGCAGGTCGATCGGCGCGACCCAGTCGGGCGCCACGTCGAAGCTGAAGGCGGGGTGCCACACGACACGTGGGCCGTTGTCGCGCGCGGCCCGGGCCACGACGCGCTTGCTGGCCCGCTCGGTGGCGCCCCAGCCCGAGGGCAGCGCCATCGCGTGGTGGCCGAAGGGGTCGATCAGGTGCAGCTCCTGCGTCGGGCCCATCACCTGGGCCAGCACGACGGCGGAGCTGCCCTCGTAGACGCCGATCTCGACAACCCGGCGGGCCTCGGCGCCCAGCCGGCGCAGGAGGTCGGCCTCGACGTCGGAGTGCATCGTGCGGGGCGGGATCAGACCGGAGCCGACGGCCAGCGCGCGCAGGCGCGGGTCGTCGCGCAGGCGGTCGGGCGTGAGGCGGCGAAGCGCGGGCGGCAGGAGGGCCATGGGGCGCGTGGAGGCTATCGGCCTATCCGCAGGCGGCGACCGGGTCGCGACCCTCGGCGACCGCCAGCCAGGCCGGATACGCCGGCTCGAGCGTCGTCAGGCCGGCGTCGGCCAGGCCGACCGGGAACGCCGTGTCCTCGCGGAACGTGTACTGGACGGCGAGCTCGACGTCCGGATCGTCGCTCCAGGCCTGCAGCGCCTGGCCCATCGCCCGGCAGCCGTCGGCCCCGGCGGTCGAGGCGGTGCCGGTCTCGGTGATCCAGATCGGCGGCGGGCCGCCCGGGCAGTCGTGGGCGCGCAGCGCGTCGCGCAGGCCGGACAGCAGCGCCGTGGTCGGGTTGGTGCCGTCGGCGGCCAGATCGCCCTCGACCTTGACGTAGGCGTGCTGACCGTAGGCGGCCGCGCCGCAGACCAGCGCGTCCGGCAGCGCGGCGACGAACTCGGCCGCGCCGGCCGCCTTGGTCCGGGGCGCGTCGAACCCGGCGGTCTCGCCGAGCACCAGCCGCTGGTCGCCGGGCACCGCGTCGAGCTCGTCCTGCATGGCCTGGGCGAGCTGGGTGTACAGCCCCGGGGTCAGCGCGGCGGAGTCGACGTCGCAATCGGCGCGCTGCGGGCCCAGGAACAGCGGATGGTTGGGCTCGTTCCAGGGCGCCCACAGCGGGAGGTCGACGGCCTGGGCCTGCGCGAAGTCGGCCAGCGAGCGGACCAGCGCGCGGTAGGCGGTCAGGTCGGCGGGCATGCGCGCCTGCGGCGTGGCCTCGGTGGCCTCGCAGCCGGCGGCCGGCGAGGCGGCCCAGTCGGGCGTGTTGAGGATGACGATCAGCGGGGTCATGCCGGCCGCCTTGGCCGCGCGCAGCTCGTCGGCGATCCCCGAGAACGACGCGCAGGGCGGCAGGCCGCGCAGGCAGCCGTCGGCGGGCTGGCTCCAGTCGGGCGGCACGTCGGGCGCGGGCTGCACGCGGCGCCAGTCGACGAGCACGCGCAGGATGCCGGCCCGCAGCGCGGCGGCGTCGTCGCGCCAGGGCGTGAACTCGGGCGGCTGGGCGCCGGGCGCGATCAGGTGCGGGTTGGCCTCGGTCAGGCCGAGCGCAAGCGGGACCTCACCGGGCTGGGGCAGGTCCGGCGGCGGCGCCGGCGTCGTCTGGGTGGCCGGTGGCGCGGTCGTCGCCGTGGTTGGCGGCGGCGGAGCGGGCGGCGACTCGTCGCCGCGCGTCAGCACGACGACCAGCACCACGATGAGGACCGCCGCGAGCGAACCGCCCGCGGCGAGGAGTCCGTGTCGCTTAGAGCGCACGGGGGCCCGCCTCCCGCCGCCAGCGGCCGGACCCCAACCCTAAGCCGCCGGGGGCGGCGTCGGCACCCCTAGACAGCGCTCACGGCCTCGTCCTCCGCCACGCGGAAGGACGAGCCGCAGCCGCAGGCGGCGACGACGTTGGGGTTGTTGACCTGGAAGCCCGCGCCCTGGAGGGAGTCGACGTAGTCGATCGTCGAGCCCGCCACGTAGGGCAGCGACTGCTGGTCGCACAGGAGCTTGAGGCCGTGGGTCTCGAAGACCGCATCGTCCTCGCGGACCTCGTCGAAGGCGAGGTTGTACTGGAAGCCCGAACAGCCACCACCACGGACACCGACCCGCAGACCGGCGGTCTGCACGTCCGCGTTCTGGCCGGAGAGGAACTCGTGCACCTTCTCGGCGCCCTTGTCTGTGATGAGGATCATGGTGGGTCTTTCGCCTTCCTGCCTGGGAGCGAATGGAGGTCGCTTCAAAAAGGATAGCGAGCGGCCAGGGGTGCCTGCAGCGGCCTGGCCGAAAAAGGAGGTATCCGGTGTCTCCCGCTGCAAGGCGGGCCCCCGTGTTCTCTAACCTGTCTGCGAAGGATGCCCAGCACCGACGAGCTCAAGCACCGCATCGAAGCGGCGATCCCCGACTCCACCGCCGAGGTGGAGGACTGGACCGGCGGCGGCGATCACTTCCGCGCCGTCGTGGTCTCCCCCGCCTTCGCCGGCAAGACGCGGATCCAGCAGCACCAGATGGTCTACGCCGTCTTCGGTGATGAGATCGGCGGCGCCATCCATGCCCTCTCGCTCAAGACCCAGGAGCCCTAGAGATGTCCGAGAACCCCCTTCGCGACGCCCTCGACGAGGCCATTCGCGAGAACGACGTGATCCTCTTCATGAAGGGCACGCCGGACGCGCCGGCCTGCGGCTTCAGCGCGCGCACGGTCGCCGCGCTGCAGGCCCTGGAGACGCCGTTCGCGGCGGTCGACATCCTCCCCGACCCGCGCATCCGCCAGGAGCTGTCGGGCCTGTCGGGTTGGCCGACGATCCCGCAGCTGTTCGTCAACGGTGAGCTGGTCGGCGGCTGCGACATCGTGATGGAGCTCTACGAGAACGGCGAGCTGGCCGAGACGCTCGGCGTCGAGGCCCCGGCGCACACGTCCGCTCCGGCCGAGCCCGCCGGCCAGGCCGCTCCGCTGGGCATCGAGAACCGCCTCGGCTAGCGCGAACGCACGACGCGGGCGCGGTAGCTCGCCGTCCCGCTGATGCGGACCTGCGGGTCCGCGTAGAGCCGCCGCGCGGGCGCGCGCCCGCCCTTGCCGCCGCTGGAGCGGATGCGGACGCGCACGCCGTCGAAGCCGCCCAACGCGCGGATCTGGTCGTCCAGCCCGCGGTAGGACTTGGGGCCGGGGTCGCCGCCGTCATCGGCGCCCTGGCCGCCCAGGACGATCTCGATGTCGTCGCCGTTGATCCCGCCGTCCAGGCCCTTGCCGACGAGCTCGACCTCGACAGGCCCGCGTGGCGTGTCGCGCGGCACACGCAGGTGCGCGACGCGCGTGAAGCGCTCGCCGCGGTAGTGCTGCAGCTGCAGGACGAGCCGCGCGTCGTGGCCGGGGCGCAGCCGCGCCGGTCCCATGACGCCGCGCAGCAGCGCCTGGCGCAGGCCGGGCTCCAGCGTCACCGTGACGTCGACCTTGGTCAGCTGCGGCGTGCCGTAGGAGAACAGGTCGATGTCGGTCAGCGCGGTCTGCAGATCGGTGACGAACGGGCCGCCGGCGGATGCCTGGTCGCCGCCGTAGGCGCCCACGTAGCGACGGCAGAAGCCGGTCGGCTTGTCCAGCTGGGTAATGGTCAGGCGCACGCACATGCGCGCGCTCTGCAACACCGGGCTGCCGTCCAGCCCGGTGTAGGCGGCCTGGGAGAGCGCCATCGGCCCGACCAGGACGATCGGTGAGACGCCGTCGGGCAGGCCCACCTCGGCCTCGTCGGCCACGCGCGCGTGGGAGACGCGGGTCACGTCGGTGGTCGCGTTGCGCGCGCTGATGGTCAGCGCGGTGGACGGCGGCAGGCCGCCGAGCAGGCCGGCCACGCCGTCACGGCCGTCGTAGGTCAGCGTGCCCAGGTCGTGACCGGGCGCGCCGAGCTTGGCGGAGACGGCGTCCTGGAGCCCGAGCGGGTTGTCGACCACCGCGTAGATGTAGGCGTCCTGGAGCAACAGCGAGCGCCGGCCGGTGCCGCTGTAGGGGTGACCGAACGCGTAGACCTTGGCGCCGTCCACGTAGCTGACGGTGCCGATCGCGCCGGCGGTCACGTCGCCGCTGGACAGCCCGACGGCGACCGACGCGCCGGGCACGAGCGTCTGCGCCGGGAAGCGCGCGACGTCGGGCGCCACCGGAACCGTGGTCAGCCGGATCCCGGCCTTGGCCGCCGCGTGGGCGAACGGGGTGAAGACCGGCTCGGAGATGCCGCTGACCGAGATCGGGGTGGCCAGCGACCGCAGCGCCGGCGACGTGGTCAGGCTGGTGGACGGGACCGGCGGAACCGGCTCGCCGAGCATCGCCTCGATCGGCGTCGCGTAGCCGAGCTGGTTGCCGTAGTCGCCGCTGCCGTAGGCGATCGCCCCGGCGATGCGGCCGTCGCAGATGACCGGCGAGCCCGAGAAGCCCTCGGCGATCCCGTAGTCGTCGACCGCCGGCCCCGACACGCGCACGAGCAGCAGCGGCTGGTCGGCGACCTGGTCACCGGGCACGACGTCGACGATGTCCACGACGAACGAGGAGATCGTCGTGCCCTGGACGACGGTCAGGCCGGTGCAGCGCATGCCCGGCTGGACCTCGGAGAGGGGCATGATCGGGTCCGCCGCGAGGGCGGGGGCCGCGGCCGCGAGCAGCAGCAGAGCGGTCGCGGTCAGCAGGCGTCGGAGCATTCAGTGGCAGCACAATACTTCGCGTCCGGCGCCCGTCCGCGCCGTGCTGTCCCGGACCCGACATGATTGGCGTCGTGCCGCTCCGCCGCCTGTCCCTGGCGTTCGTCCTGGCCGTGGTGCTCGCCGCCTGCGGCGACGCCGCGCCGCCCCACGCCGCCACCTCCGCGCCGCGTCCCGGCGCGCCCGCGCCGGCGGTCGCCCAGGCGGCCCAGCGTGCCGCGTCCCAGCTGACCGTCGCCCAGCTGGCCGGGCAGCGCCTGATCGCCTGCTTCCGCGGCACCGGCACGCCGCCGCCCGAGCTGCTGGCCCGCATCCGCCGGGGCGAGCTGGCCGGCGTGATCCTGTTCGCCGAGAACGCCGACACCGTGGCCGAGGCCCGCCGCCTGGCCGACCGGCTGCAGGCGATCCCGCGTCCGGCCGGGCTGCGCGATCCGCTGCTGGTCCTGATCGACCAGGAGGGCGGCGCGGTCCGGCGCCTGCGCGACGCGCCGCCGTCCCGCAGCGCCCACGAGCTGGCCGCCTCCGGCGCGCGCGGCGTGCGCAGCGCCGGCCGGGCCACCGGTCGGGCCCTGCGCCAGGCCGGCGTGAACGTCGACCTCGCTCCGGTGGCCGACCTGAGCCGCCCCGACAGCGCGTTGGCCGGCGAAGGCCGCACGTTCGCGGCGACGTCCACCGCGGCAGGCACGCTGGCCGGCGCGTTCGCCGCCGGCCTGCGCGAGGGCGGCGTGCTGGCCACGGCCAAGCACTTCCCGGGGTTGGGCGCGGCGACGAGCAACACCGACGACCGCGTCGTGCGCATCGACCTGACGGCCCAGACGCTGCGCGAGCGCGACATGCCGCCGTTCGCCGCGACCGTCCGCGCCGGGGCGACGCTGGTCATGCTGGCCAACGCTTTGTACCCGGCGCTGGACCCCAAGCTGCCGGCCTCGCTGTCGCGCCCGATCGTCGCGGGCGAGCTGCGCGGCCGCCTCGGCTTCGGCGGCGTGACGATCAGCGACGACCTCGAGGCCAACGCCCTGCAGCCGTACGGCGACGCGGGCCGCCTGGCCCGCCTGGGTGTCAGCGCGGGCGTCGACCTGCTGCTCTACGCCCGTTCGTACGCGGCGACCGAACGGGCCGCGCGGTCGCTGGAGAAGCTCCCCCGGGCGCAGCTGGAAGCGGGCGCCGAGCGGGTGCTGGCGCTGCGCGCGTCGTTGCGGCCCTAGCCCTACCGCTGCGCAGTAGCCGCGCGCCAGCGCAGGTGCTCGACGATCCGCTTGGAGTCGCAGATCGGCTCGGCGTCGATGACCAGGAGCGGCACCACGCGCTGGCCGGACACGCGCTGGACGTCGTCGCGCCGCCGCTTGGCGTACGGCACGCGGACGACCTCGTGCTCGATGCCGGCCCGGCGCAGCTCGCGCTCGACGCGGCCGCAGGGGCAGAGCCAGTTCGTGCGCGTCGGGCAGCGGTAGAGCGTCGGCGTCATCCGACCGGGATGCGGCCGACCGCTCGGCCGAGCTCGCGCAGCGTGCCGCCGGCGACGCGCAGGGCCAGTGGCTGGCGGGCGCCCGCCGGGGCCAGGCGGTGCGGCTCGCGCTCGCGGTACCAGTCGATCGTCGCCTGGAGCGTGTCCTCGTGGTGGGAGGGCTGCCAGCCGAGGTCGCGGCGCGCCTTGTTGGAGCGCAGCGCCCACCAGTAGGAGGCCAGGCGGACCTCGTCGACGGTCAGCACCGGCCGACCCGGCAGCCGCTCGGCCGCGGACGCCAGCGCCAACGCAGCAGGCAGCGGGAGCTTCAGCGCCGGCGGCTCCACGCCCGACAGCCGGCCGAGGTCGGCGAACAGGCGGTCCCAGGTGAAGTTGCGATTGCCGAGGATGTAGCGCTCGCCGGGCACGCCGAGCTCGTCGGCCAGCAGGTGCCCGCGCGCGACGTCCTCGGCGTCGACGATGTTGATCGCCCCGTCGACGTAGGCGGGCAGCTCGCGGCGCAGGAACCGGCGCACGAGATCGGTCGAGGAGCGGTTGACGTCACCGCGGCCGAACACGTGGGCGGGGTTGACGATCACCACCGGCAGGCCGAGCGCGCCGACGCGCAGCGCCTCGACCTCGGCCTCGCGCTTGGAGCGGACGTAGGGGATCTGGGCGGGCTCGCCGGGATAGCGCTGGCGCTCGTCGGCGGTCGAGTGGCGCTTGGCCGGGCCGACGGCGGCGATCGACGAGGTGAACACGACCCGCTCGACGCCCGCGCGCAGCGCCTCCTCGAGCACGATCCGCGTCGACTCGACGTTGGTCCGGTACAGCCGCTCGGGCGACGCGCGCAGCGAGGTCAGGCCGGCCGCGTGGAAGACGCGATCGACGCCCCGCATGGCCCGCCGCACGGCCTGGCGATCGAGCAGATCGCCGACGACGATCTTCGCGTCCAGGCCCGCGAGGTTGTCGCGGCGGCTCGTGCGGCGCAGGACGAGCTTGAGGTCGTCGCCGCGCGCGGCCAGCTGGCGGGCGACGTGCGACCCGACCATGCCCGCTCCTCCGGTCACCAGCGTGGTCACGCCCGCCAGGCTACTCAGTAGGGTCCCGCCCATGTCCGGGGTCGCGGTCGTCACCGATACAACGCACTACCTCCCGCGCGAGCTCGTGGAGGCCAACGACATCCACCAGGTGTCGCTCTACGTCAACTGGCCCGACGCCCAGGAGCGGGAGTCGGACATGCCCTCGTTCGACGCCTTCTACGACCGGCTGCGCGCCTCGCGCGAGCTGCCGACGACGTCCCAGCCGTCGGTGGGCGACTTCCTGGCCGTCTACGAGCCGCTGGTCGCCGCGGGCCAGGAGATCATCTCGCTGCACCTGTCGGGGGGCATCTCCGGGACCGTGGAGTCCGCGCGCCAGGCCGCCGCCCAGTGCGAGCCGGGCAAGGTCCACGTGGTCGACTCGGCCACCGCCTGCGGTGGCCTCGGCCTGATGGCGCTGGCCGCCGCGGCCGGGGCGCGCGACGGGATCGGCATCGAAGCGTGCCTGGCCCGGGCCAGCGAGGCGCGCGACCGGCTGACGCTGTGGTTCGCGATCGACACGCTCGAGTACCTCGTGCGCGGTGGGCGCATCGGCAAGGCCCAGGGCATGGTCGGCTCGGCGCTGCGGATCAAGCCGATCCTGTCGGTCGAGTCCGACATCACGCCCGTCGAGCGCGTGCGCACCTCGGCGCGCGCGTTCGCGCGGATGGCCGAGATGCTGCGCACGCTGCAGGCCGACGGCGTCGACGGCTGGGTGGTCCAGCACATCCAGGCGCCCGAGGAGGCCGCCCGGCTGGCCGACGAGGGCCGCCAGATCTTCGGCACCGAGCCGGTCTTCGTCTCGGAGATCGGGCCGGTCATCGGCGCGCACGTCGGACCGGGCCTGATCGGCGCCGGCGGCGTGCCGCGCGGCCTGCTCGGCTGATCCTCTACCTACGGCTGAGTCGCCAGGTAGGGTCGCGCGATGCAAGCTCCTCACCTGCGCCGCGCCGGCGCTGCTGTCCTGATCACGGGAGGCGTCGCCGTCGCCCTCGTCGCCTCCGCGGGCGGCGCGACCAACAACCAGAAGATCACGCCGCAGGGCGTCGGCCAGGTCAAGCTGGGCGCGAGCGCCGCGTCGCTGCAGGACAAGGGCCTGATCGGCAAGCTCGTCACCGGCTGCGAGCTGGCCGGTCCCGGCACCAAGGCCGCCGACGTCAAGGCCTTCAAGGGCACCGTCGGCATGACCATGTCCGACCCGCGCAAGGTCAACGTGATCGCCGTCTACGGCCGCGGCCCCTCGGCCAACGGCGTCGAGGTCGGCGACACGCTGGCCGACATCAAGAGCGCCTTCAAGGTGGTCAAGGTCGACAAGTCGCTCGAGGACACCTTCGGCGGCGACTTCGTGACGATCCCGAAGGCGGCCGGCGGCCGGATCCAGTTCTTCGTGGACAGCAAGACCGGCAAGATCGACACGATCGGCATCCCGGGCGTCCCGGTCTGCGAGTAGACGTGTCGCCAGGCGCGACCGGCGTCAGCGCCGGTTGCGCTTGCGGCGGGTGATGATCGCCAGGCCGCCGCCGATGACGAACCCGGCCACCGCGGCGCCGATCATCACCTGCTGCTTGTGCTGCTCGAGCTGGTAGCGCCAGTTGGTGGCCATGCCGACCTCGCCACGCAGCTTCGCGACGGAGTTGCCCAGCTCGATGCGGTTGGCCTCGACCGAGGCGCGGATCTCCTGAGGGCTGCGCTGGGGCGGCATTACTGCGTCACCGTGTCCTTGATGCGCTGGGCTTCCTCGATGGCCAGATCCGGCGTCGGCGGGGCGCCGGCCTTGAACAGCTTCGAGGCCACGAGGCCGGCGATCGCCGCGAAGATCAGCAGGACCAGCGCCTCGACGAAGAAGCCGACGAAGTACATGCTCTCGCCCACCGGCAGCAGCCACCAGATCAGCCAGGCGAACCCGTGCAGGATCAGCAGCAGGGCGCCGAGCACGAAGATGGCCGCGGCGCCGCCGATGGCGCCGCCCTTGGCCAGCTTGCGCGCCTTGACGGTGATCTCCGCCTTGGCGAGCTCGATCTCCTCGCGGACCAGGATCTGCGCCCGCGCGGCGACCTCCTGCACGGCGGCGGAGATCTCCTTGGGGCTACCCGTGGGTTCGTTTGGTTCAGGGGACAATGCGCTTGAGGATCTGGGCGGCGATCAAGCCGCCGGCGAAGGCTGCGCCCACGAGGATGGCCGGGTTGGGACCGGATGTCGTCGTCGCGTCGCTGCTCACTGGTCCGGCGGGTCTTCCCCGAACACCCGACGCCAAATCACCGTCGCGGCCTTCGTGGTCGCGATCGAGGCGAGCGCGCCGAGGCCGGCCAGCAGGCCGGACCACATGAGGCGCTTGGTGAGGTCGTTGTTCGTCATGCGGAGGGAAGTCCTATCACGTCGAGACCATCGCAGATCGTGTCGACGATCTGGGACTTGGCCGCTTCGGTGTCGGCCGCGGTCTGCGGGATCAGCTGGAAGATCCAGCCGGTGAGCACCTGCTCGATGGCGCCGTAGAAGGCCAGGGCCGCGAAGTCGGGCGTCACGTCGGTGCGCAGCTCGCCCGCCGCCTGCGCCTTGGCGACGATCTCGCCGATCAGCTCGTAGGCCTCGCGGATCTTCCCCAGGTGGGTGCGCCCGAACGAGTTGGCCGCCCGCGTCACCTCGACGATGATGACCTTCATCACGTCCGGATCGTGGACGTAGGAGTCGACGATGAACGAGGCGATCTCCTGCAGCTTCTCGCGCACCGGGACGTCGCGGGCGTCGCTCTGGGCGATCACCGCCAGCAGCACGTTCCAGCGCTCCAGGAAGAGCGTGTCGAGGATCTCGTCCTTGCTGGAGAAGTAGTGGTAGACCAGGCCGTAGGCCACGCCCGCCTCGTCGGCGATGTCCGAGACGCGGCAGGCGTGGAAGCCCTGGCGGGCGAACACGCGGACGGCGGCGTCGAGGATCAGGCGGCGCTTGTCGGCGGCGGCCTGGCTGCGGCTGGTGGCGGCCATCAGGCGTGCGCCTCCGCCTCGGGGCGATCGACCAGCCGCGCGTTGGCCAGCGACGGCAGCTCGGCCCGCACGCGCGCCTGCGCGTCGAGATCGAGGTCGGCGACGATGTGGCCGACGCGGTCGGGCATCGTGGCCAGCACCAGCCCCCACGGATCGACGATCATCGACCGCCCGCCCGAGCGCATCCCACCTGGGTGCGGGCCGATCTGGTTGGCGGCGATCACGAAGGCCTGCTGCTCGATCGCGCGGGCGCGGACGAGCACCTCCCAGTGGTCGCGGGTGGTGGCCAGCGTGAAGGCGGCGGGCACGGTCAGCACGCGCGCGCCGTGGAGGGCCAGCACGCGGTAGAGCTCGGGGAAGCGGAGGTCGTAGCAGATGCTCAGGCCCAGCTCGACGCCCTCCGCGGTGACCGACGTGACGATCTCGTCGCCGGCCTGCTCGCCGTCGGACTCGCGGTACTCCTTGCCGTCGACGGTCACGTCGAACATGTGGATCTTGCGATACGCGGCCTTGAGCTCGCCGTCCGGGCCCACGTGCAGGGAGGTGTTGCTGAGCTTCTCCTCGTTCTCCACGCGCTCGGAGATCGAGCCCGCGACGAGGTCGACGCCCAGCTCGCGGGCGATGTCCCGGGCCCACTGGACGATCGGTCCGTCGAGCGGCTGGGCCCCGGCGCGCAGGTGCTCGGTCGTGCCCAGCACCGACCACTTCTCCGGCAGGACGATCAGCGTGGCTCCGTCGGCGGCGGCGGCGCGGACGTGCTGGTCGGCGGCGTGCAGGTTGGCCGCGACGTCGTCGGTCGCGTTGAGCTGCACCGCAGCCGCCCGGAGTGTCGGAGTGGACCCCATCTCGTTGACTCGCGGGTCAACGATAGCGTTCGGGTCTCATGGAACCTTGGCGTTCAACCGACGACGCAGGGCCCCGCCCGGTCGAGCTGTCTGACCTTCCGACCCGACGCGACGGCCGCGGGCTGAAGCGCTGGCGCTGGGTCGGTGCGTTCTCGCCGGAGCTGATGCTGTGCGCCGGGCTGGCGCACGTCGGCGGCATCCCGCAGTCGTGGTGGGCCGTGTGGGACCGCAGCGCCCGCACGCTGGACGAGCACACCGTGTTCATCCGCCCGCGCGCGGCGGTGCGCTTCGGTCCCGGACTGGTCACGGTGCGCGACCGCGACACCGCGATCGACCTGACGTTCCCGGAGACCCCCGGCGTGGAGACCGTCTGCCCGCACGGCGCGGGCTGGATCTGGACGCGCAAGCAGGCCGGTGTCGCGATGCGCGGCAGCGTGCGGCTGCGCGACGGCCGCGAGCTGCGGCTCGATGGCTTCGGCGCGGTCGACGACACGGCCGGCTATCACGCCAAGCACACCGCCTGGAAGTGGTCGGCCGGCGTGGGCACCACCGCCGACGGCCGTCCCGCCGGGTGGAACCTGGTCTCCGGCGTCAACGACCCGCCGCAGCGCAGCGAGCGCTCCGTGTGGATCGACGGCCTCGTGCAGGAGGCCGCCCCGTGCACCTTCGCCGCCGATCTGTCATCGGTGCGCAGCCCCGCCGACGGCGGCGCGCTGGACTTCGTCGCCGAGGCGACCCGCGAGCGCCACGACGAGCTGCTGCTCGCCCGCAGCGACTACGTCCAGCCCTTCGGCACGTTCAGCGGCACGCTCCCGGGCGGCGTCGCGCTGCGCGAGGGCTTCGGCGTGATGGAGGACCACCGAGCACGGTGGTAGGAGGCAGACGCCGTCACTGCGCCACCGTCATCAGAACACGTTGGCCTGCAGCCAGTCGCTGGCGAAGAAGATCAGGAAGAGCACCACGATCAGCCACATCACCGGGTGCACCGCGCGCACCTTCCCGCGGGCGAGCATCACGACCGCGTAGCCGACCACGCCCAGGCCGATGCCCGCGGCGATCGAGAAGGTCAGCGGGACGCCGACGATGATCAGGAAGGCGGGCAGCGCGTGCTCGGGGGTCTGCCAGTCGATCTCGGCGACCAGCCGGATCATCAGGTACCCGACGAGCACGAGCGCGGGGGCGATCGCCGGCGAGACCGACGAGCCGCCGACGTAGGGCACCGACTGCCCGACCACGGCGATCAGCGGGACGAAGACGATCGTGGCCAGGAACAGCGCGCCGGTCACGAGGTTGGCGAAGCCGGTGCGCGCGCCCTCCGCGACGCCCGCGCCCGACTCGACGTAGGCGGTCACCGACGAGACGCCCATCGCGCCGCCGAACGCGGCCGAGCCGGAGTCGACCAGCAGCAGCTTCTTCAGCTCCGGCGGATCGCCGTTGGCGTCGTTGAGCCCGCCCGCGGTGCTGACCGCGACCGCGCTGCCGATCGTGTCGAAGAAGTCCGACATGAAGAGCGCGAAGATCAACGGGACCAGCGCCCAGGTGAGCGCGTCGGCCAGGTTGCTCGGCTTGAGGCCCTCCCCGATCGTCTCGAAGCCCGCCGAGCCGGGCCAGCGGGCGATGCCGTCCGGGCCGTCCAGGACGCCGAAGATCAGGCCCACCGCCGTCGTGGTCAGCACGGCCACGAGCACCGCGCCGCGCTGGCCGCGGGCGGTCAGCGCGGCGCCCACGAAGATCCCGGCCAACGCGATCAGCGGCGGCCCCGCGGTCAGGTCGCCCAGGGCCACGCCGGTGGCCGGGTCGTTGACCACGATGCCGGCGTCGCGCAGCCCGATGAAGGCGATGAAGATGCCGATGCCCACCCCGATGGCCAGCTTCAGCGACTGCGGCACCGCGCGCACGACCGCCTCGCGCAGGCCGGCCACGACGAGCACCACGGCGATCAGCCCCTCGATCACCACGCATGCCATGCCCACGCCCCAGCCGACGTTCTGGCCCAGGATGATGTCGAAGGCCACGACCGCGTTGAGGCCGAGGCCCGAGGCGAGCGCCAGGGGGATGTTCGCCACCAGCCCCATGACGATCGTGGCGATGCCCGCGGCCAGCGCGGTGGCCACGGCGACGCCCGCGAAGGGCACGCCCGCCTCCGACAGGATCGCCGGGTTCACGAACACGATGTAGGACATCGCCAGGAAGGTCGACACGCCACCGAGCGCCTCGCGCTGCGGCGTCGATCCTCGCTCCCGGATGTGGAAGAAGCGCTCCATACGCGAACCTTCCCAGTCGTGCCCGTCGTCCTGCCCATCCACACCGACCGTCTGGCCATTCGTGCGTTCACGCCGGCGGACCAGTCGGCCATGCAGGCGATGTACGCCGACCCGCGCGTGATGCTCCACATCGACACGCGCGGCGAGGACCCGTCGACGTGGGTGGCGGCCTACATCCGCCACCAGACCGAGTTCGGCTTCGGCTTCTGGGCGCTGGAGGAGCGCGCCACCGGCGAGCTGATCGGCGAGGCGGGGCTGGCGCCCTTCGACGGCCAGGGGCCGCAGCTGGAGCTCGGCTACCTCCTGCGCCAGGACCGCTGGGGACGAGGGCTGGCCACCGAGGCGGCGCGCGCCTGCCGCGACGTCGCCTTCGACGCGCTCGACCAGCGCGAGCTGCTGGCCGTGGTCGACGTCGGCAACGACGCGTCGCTGGCCGTCGCCCACAAGCTCGGCTTCCAGGAGACGGGCCGGCGCCGCCGTCGCGGGCGGCGCCAGCACGTCCTGCGCGTGGAGCGTCAGCGCACGTCGTAGTGCAACAGCACGGCGCCGCCGGTGGCGAAGTTCGCCAGATCGGCGCCGGCGGCCTGCCCCTCGGGCGAGCCCAGGCCGGCCCCGAAGGCGGCCTCGTCGTCGAACTCCGCCTCGAACTTGGCGAAGTACGGCGAGTCGCTGCCGTCGGGCGTGGCCAGGTCGAAGCCATAGGTGCGCGAGCGCAGGCCGGGGATCGCATCGGCCAGCGGCAGATGCGTCTCCTCGTAGTAGGTCCGGAACGCGTCCGGATCGGCCGGCGGCGGGTACAGGACGAGCATGCGGTGCATGCGGCTCAGCCTCCCACAGATGCGGCGGCCGCGCGATCGTGCAGGAACGCGTGGGTGCGCTCCGGCGTGGAGAGCACGTCGACCTGCCGCGCCGGGTCGTTGAAGTTCGTCGTGAACTCGTCGCACAGCGCCTTGTCCTGCGACATCGCCCCGATGAACTCCATCACGTGCGGCTGGGGGTTGAGCATGATGTTCGTCCAGTCGCTGACGCCGGTCACGAACCGCTCGCGGTTGCGCGCGACCCGCTGGCAGAAGCGCTCGTCGTAGTAGTGGTCGTCGACGATCGCCTCGCCGATCGTCCAGGCCGAGAACGACGCCGAGTTCGCCCCCTGACCCATCATCGGGTCCACGACGCAGTGGGCGTCGCCGACGGCGATCGCGTAGGTGCCGGTGTTCAGCCGCGCGTAGTCCTGACGCACGACGGGCGTGAGCGCGCCCTGCAGGATGTCGCGGCCCGACCACAGCGTGAACGCCGCGGGATCGACGCGCTCGGCCACGCTCGGGTAGTGCGTGCGCAGCTTCTCCAGGACGAGCGCGTTGAACGCGGCCGGGTCGTCGTCGAAGCGGATGTCGGCCAGCACCTCGAGGTCGCCGCCGGGGATGTTCTCGAACAGCAGCGCGGTGCCGAACCCGTCGTGGGAGAAGATCGGCAGCTCCAGCAGCTCGCCGTGACCGGGCGAGAAGTGCACGCCGACGCCCTTGGGGTCGGAGTAGGTCACGCCGGCGTAGATGCCCGCCGACAGCCGGCGCTGCGGCTTGGTGTAGGGCGACTTGTCGGGGCGGCGCGGGAACAGCTCGCCCATCGCGCCGCGACCGGCGGCGACGACCATCAGGTCATGGTTCTGCGAGACGCGCTCGATGTCGTCGATCGTCACTCGCTGCTCGATCAGCTCGCCGCCGCGGTCGGCGAAGTCCTCCATGAGCTTGGGCAGGTACAGGCGGTAGTCGATGACGCTCGAGTTGTGGTCGAAGTCGCCGCGGAAGTTCAGCGGCCCGTCGGGCGTGAGGATCGTGTGGTGGTGGCAGGAGTAGCCGTACTCCTCCGCGTCCCAGTGGTGCACGCCCAGCGCGCGCTCGCGCTCCAGCGTGTGGTGGTGGTGCCCCACCGTGTTCAGCAGGCGCGACGCACGCAGCTCGTCGGGCGAGCGCTCCGCGTAGATCGTCACGGGGACGCCGTGCTGACGCAGGTACAGCCCGAGGTGCAACCCCGACACGCCGGACCCGACGATGCCGATGCTCGACTCCATCACCGTTCTCCTCTCCGGTGGACTCTCTCTCCGGACGCAACCTAGGCGGGCACGCGCCGGCGATCAACGCCATCCTGCGTCTGCTTTCGATGCAATAGCTGCATCGGTTAGGGTCGGCCATGAACCGATGGCCGAGCTCCGAGACCTGCGCGCCTTCCTGGTGCTCGCCGACGAGCTCCACTTCGGTCGCGCCGCCGACCGCCTCGACATCTCCCAGCCCACGCTGAGCCGGCGCATCCGGCGCCTGGAGAACGACCTCGACTGCCTGCTGCTGAAGCGCACCAGCCGCGCCGTCTCGCTGACCGACCACGGCGTCGAGCTGGCCACGACGCTGCCGGGCGCGCTGCGTCAGCTCGACCGGGTGCTCCTAGAGGCGCGCACGCTCGGGGAGGGTTGGGAGGTCTGAGCCGTCGTCGGGGCGGTCGCCGAGGTCGGCCCTGCCGTCGTCGACCCCGCCCGGGCGCTGGGCCAGGACCGCGAGCGCGGCCAGCTCGGGGTCCTCCAGCTCGGCCTCGCCGATCTCCAGCAGCCAGCCGGGGCCCATCCACCGCCGCCACGACTCGACGAACGCCGCCCGCCGCTCGGGCGCCCGCGCGAAGTCGTCGGGCACCGGATACCAGGCGCGCGCGCTGGACCGCGCCCCCGGCAGCACGACCTGGCGCGAGACGACCCACGTCGGCACGGCGCCCGGTCCCAGCAGCGGAGCGAGCGCGGACTGCACGCGGGCGCGTTCGGCGTCGTCGACGCCCTGGAGCTCGTGGCGCAGCCGCCCGTCGGAGCCGGGCGTGAAGCGCATCCCGAAGTGGCGGCGCAGCTCGCCCAGCGCGACGTAGGCGTCGCAGACGGCGTGGGCGGCCCAGTCGGCGGGGAGCTCGGCCTGGTCGGGATGCGCGGGCCGGCGGCGCCCGGCCCGCCGCACCGCGGCGACGAACCTCTGCCACAGCGTCGCCTTGTGCCGCACCGGCGCAGCGGCGGTCGCCGGTGCGAGCAGCGCGGGCGCCCCCATCGCGCCGCCGGTGGCCGCGTCGCGCTGGCGCAGGTTGATCTCGGCGAAGCGCTCGGCGGGTGGCGCCCCCGCGGCGGTCAGCGCGGGGTCGATCGCCGCCGGGTCGGCGGCCCGGGCGACGAGCGCCGCGTAGTCCGGCCCGCCGCCCGGCAGCCCCGGGTCCACGCAGACGATCACCCACACGGTGTCGGCGCGGGCCTCGCCCCGGAGGTCGACGACGACGTTCGCATCGCCGCACCCGCCGTCGCCGTCGCCGTCGCCGTCGGACTGCACGGTCGCGCGGTCGCCCAGGTCCACGAGCCGCTCGTCGGCCGCGATCGCCTCGCGCACCGCCTGGGCCTGCGCGACGCCATCGGCCAGCACGACCGCCCGCAGCGCGCCGCCGCGTCCCTCGTCCTCGGCGGCCAGCGCGTCGCAGGCCAGCCCCGGCTTGACGGCCGAGCCGCGCAGCACGGTGGCGGCGGTGCCGGCCAGCTCCGCCTGCGCGTCGACGACGGCCCCGCGGGCCGGGCTGGGCGGCGCGTGCCGCGCGTAGTCGGCCACCAGCAGCGCCCAATCCTGGTCGGTCAGCGGGAGCTGCGCCTGCGGCGTGTGGGCGACCTCGGACGGGAGCGGATGACCGTGCTCGCGCAGCCAGCGGCTCGCCGCCCCGGCCAGCGCCGGGTCGGCCAGCAGCAGCTGGAGCCAGGACACGCGCCCCCCGCTGCGCAGCCCGCGTTGCACCCAGCGCTCGACCAGCCAGGCGTCGAGCTCCGGCCCGGCGAGCGCGAGCGCCTCGTCAAAGCGGGCCCGGCGCGTGGCGATGCGCTCGCGCTCGGACTCCAGCGCCACCGCCAACAGGACTCGGGTCACCGACATCAGCGGCGATGTCCCCGCTGCGGGCGCGCGTCACACGCGCTTCGGCGGCTCCTGGAAGGGCAGCTCCTGAAACTCCTCGTGCACGACCTCGACGACGTAGAGCGTCGACTCGCGCATCGGGAACGGCGCGCCGATGTAGCGCGCGGCGATGCGGTCGACGACCTCCATCGCGCGGTCACCGTCGAAGTGGTCGATGACCCGCCCACGAACGCGACCGGTGATGTACGGGTTCTCGAAGTTCACGCAGCTCAACGCCACGCGCGGATCGCGCTCGATGTTGCGCCCCTTGCGCGACGTCGGCGACGTGAAGAAGACGATGTTGTCGCCCTCCACGCCGCTCCACAGCGACACCGCATGCGGCGCCCCGTCGTCCATCGTGGTGGCCAGCGTCGGGTAGTTGCGCCCCTCCCCGAACAGCGTGGCGATCTCGGGCCTCATGCGCTTGCACCATACGGGGGGGCGAATTCCCGACGTGCCTGCCCTTATGGGCGTATGACGCCCATAACAGCAGGCACGTCACTGGCGAAGGACGCGCGGGTCGCCTGGATCGCGGCGCGGCAGCACGGTGTGATCCGTTACGCCCAGCTCCTCGATGCCGGTGTCTCTCCAGACGGCGTGAAGCACCGGGTAGCTGCGGGGTGGCTGCACCGCAACGTCGGACGCCTGCACCCGGGAGACACGATGCGCGTCGACGGCATCCGCGTCACAAAGATCGCCCACACGATCCTCGACCTCGCCGAAGTCCTCACCCTCGAACAGCTCATCGAGGTGATCGACAACGCGACTAGCGTGACGTCCGCGCCCGGTGCAGCGCGACGAGCAGCAGCTTGGAGTGCATCGCGCCGATCAGCTCGCGCAGCGGCTCGGCGCCCGAGGCGATGATCTCGGCGGCGCGGTCGGGCTCGACCTCGCCGGCCAGGCGCTCCAGCAGCGTGCGGATCTCCTCTTCGACCAGCGGCTCGAGCGCCTCCTTGTAGCGCAGGGTGTCGTAGACGGTGAAGCCCAGCGCCTCGTCGTAGCCGCCGGCCCGGAAGCGGGAGATCGCCTCGATGATCGCCACGTCGTCGGCGTCGTAGCCGCGGGGCGTGGGCGTGAGCACGCCGATCTCGGCCAGGCGGTCCAGGACGGGATCGGGCACGTCGTAGCGCGTGCTCGCCTCGGCCCGCGTCACGCGATCGGTCTCCTGGGCGGTGATCGCGCGCTCCAGGATGCGGTCCTCGAGCTCGATCAGCGCGGCGACCCGGTCTGGGTCGTCGGACATCACCTGCGCGATCACCTTCAGCGGCATGAACCGCTCCTCCTGCAGTCGCTTGATCAGCCGGATGCGCTCGACGTAGATCGGCGGGTACCAGGCCATGTTGCGCGACGTGCGCACGACCTCGTCGCCGCTGCCCAGCAGGCCCTCGCGCAGGTAGTGCTTGATCGTGCCCGCGCTGACGCCCGACTGGTCGGCCAACTCGCTCATCTTCAGCAGGCCGTCCGCCGTGCTCATGCCCGGAAGGACCCCTGCGATTGCTGGGCCGGACCGGCCACCGCGCCCGCTTGGAGCAGCGCGGCGATCTCGTCCTCGCCGAAGCCGGACTCGGCCAGCAGCGCGGCGGTGTGCTCGCCCAGCCCGGGGCCGGGCAGGCGGTGCGGGTCGCCCGGCGTGCGCGACAGCTTGATCGGCACGCCCAGCGCGCGGACCGGCTCGGTGGCGCCCGGCTGGTCCAGCTCGACGACCATCTCCCGCGCGGCGACCAGCTCGGAGTCGAGCACCTCGTCGAGCTCGAGCACGGGCTCCAGGCAGCAGTCGTGCTCGGAGGCGAACGCCTGCCAGTCGTCACGCGTGCGCGCGGCGAAGATCGCCTCGACCTCGCGGTGGGCCTCGGTCCCCGGCGGGTCGAACTGGCGCTCGATCAGGTCCTCGCGGTCGACGCCGCGACACCACGCCTGCCAGAACTTCGGCTCCAGCGCACCGAGCGTGACCCAGCCGTCTGAGGCCGCGTACGGGCGGTAGCAGACCAGGTTCCCGGCCAGCTCCAGCGCCCCGCGTTGCGGGGCCCCGTCGCCGGCGAACACCCGCGCGGCCAGCATCGTCATCCACGAAAGCGCCCCGTCGGTCATCGACACATCGACGAGCTGACCCTCACCCGAGCGGTCGCGCTCGCGCAGGGCGGCGAGGATCGCGAAGGCCGCCATCTGCGCGCCGCCGCCGATGTCGGCGATCTGGCCCGCGGCCTGCACCGGCGGGCCGTCCTTCTCCCCCGTCAGGCCGAGCACACCGGCCAGGCCGAGGTAGTTCATGTCGTGCCCGGAGCGGTCGCGGTAGGGCCCGTCCTGGCCGTAGCCGCTGATCGCGCAGTAGACGATGCCCGGGTTCTCGGCCTTGAGCGCTTCGTACCCGACGCCGAGGCGGTCGAGCACGCCGGGCCGGAACGACTCCAGCACCACGTCCGCGTCGCGGGCCAGGCGCAGCAGCACGTCGCGCCCGCCCTCGGTCTTGAGGTCGATGCGGATCGAGCGCTTGTTGCGGTTCAGCGCCAGGAAGAACGCGCCGGCGGCGGAGCTCTCCACGCCGGCGAAGTTCGGCGGCGCCCAGCGGGCGTAGTCGCCCATGCCGGTGTCCTCGACCTTGACCACGTCGGCGCCGAAGTCGGCCAGCAGCAGCGAGCAGAACGGCCCCGGCAGCAGGCGCGACAGGTCCAGGACCCGGATGCCCTCCAGTGGCAGGCCCATCAGGCGACGGCCCGGGCCGGGATGCCGAGCAGCGCCCGCGCCTCCGCGAACGTCGCGGGCCGGCGACCGACGTCCTCGGTCATCTGGCGCGCCTTGGCGATCAGGTCGCCGTTGGACCGGGCCATGTCGCCGTTGGGCAGGTAGAAGTTGTCCTCCAGGCCGACGCGGATCGACCCGCCCAGCGTGAGCGCGGCGGCCACGAGCATCCACTGCTTGCGCGAGATCCCGATGACGCCCCAGTGCGAGCCCTCGGGCACGTTGTCGGCCATCGCGGCCAGGTTGCGCGCGGTCGGCGGGACGCCGCCGACGATCCCCATGACCGCGCTGACGTGCAGCGACGGCTGGAGCACGCCCATGTCGACCAGCGGCGCCAGCGACCCGACGTGGCCGAGGTCGAAGCACTCGTGCTCGGGCTTGATCCCCGCCTCGTTCATCGCGCCCAGCAGCTCGATGATCTCCTCGAACGGGTTGGTGAAGACCGTCGAGAAGACGAAGTCCTTGCGCCGCGACGAGTACTTGGCGTAGTTCATCGAGCCCATGTTCAGGGCGGCCACCTCGGGACGCAGCTCGCGCAGGTAGGCGATGCGCTGGTCCAGCGGCACGCCGATCGCGCCGGTCGAGTAGTTGATGATCGCCTCGGGCGTCTCGGCCCGGATCGCCTCGGTGATCGCGCGGAAGTCCTCCACGTCGTAGCTGGGCGAGCCGTCGGGCTTGCGCGCGTGGATGTGGATCATCACGCCGCCCTCGTCGACGATCCGCCGGGCCTCCGCCGCGTAGTCCGCGGGCGTGTAGGGGATCGCCGGGCACTGATCGCGGTTGGCGATCACGCCGGAGATGGAACAGGTGATGATGACCGGGTCGTCGAGGCTCACAAGCCAACTGCCTCCGTTGGGAGTGGGAAGTCCTACTACCCACTTTCGCGGACGCGAGCCGATGGGTCAAGGAGGCCGAGGTCGCGTCGCCCGCGGCGCGATGTGGCCCGAGCGACAGATGTCCTGCATGAGACAGCGACCGGCCGGGTACCCACGATCCGAGCGGTGCGAGACCTTCGGGGAACGCGTCGCCCAGCAGCGCCAGATGGAACGGCTTGGTGAATCCGCAGCGGTTGCGCGGGCTTGGCCCTCTGGCAGGACAGCAGAGACCATGGAGGACCCGCATGACCGATAGCAGCAGCCCCGCCCCACAGGACCCGGCGTCACCCCTCGTCGACCGCGTCCGCCTCGAGATGGCTCGTCGTCGCGCGCTGGCCGAGGCGCTGCGCCCGACCAAGCGGCGCCCGCAGACGCCGCCCGGCGCCCCGCGCGCGAAGCTGCCCAAGCGCCGCTCGAACTAGCCGGACGCTACGGAGCCCAGCCCGGCAGCTGGGACGCGTCCCGCACCCAGCCGGCGAACAGCGCGTCGTCGATCGCTTCGTCCTCGTGGATGTCGAAGTAGCGCGTGCCCTCGATCTTGGAGCTCCCCGGCGGCATGGGCTCCAGCGACGTGCCGCGGAAGAACGCGACGCGGACGTACTTCGTGAAGCAGTGGAAGTTGAGGAACCAGCCCTCGCCGCCCGCGCCGTAGAACGGCGAGTTCCAGCGGACGGCCTTCTCCACCTCGGGCAGCGTCCGCACGATGAGCTCGTCCAGGTGGCGCCCCACGTCCTGCTTCCAGCCGGGCATCGCCGCGATGTAGGCCTGCACGGGGCCGTCGCCGTCACCCTTGGGGATCTGCGGGTTGCCGCCCGCGAGCAGGGGCGACATCAGGCCATCAGTCCGGCGGCCAGGACGCCGACCGAGGCCACGCCGGCCAGCACCGCGCCCTGTAACAGCCAGCGCCGCCGGGCGATGATCGATATCGACGCGATCACGATCGCGATCTGCAGACCGGCGGTCGAGTACTCGTAGAGCTTGTGCTTCTGCTCGGCGTCGTCGCGCGAGGCCTCGTACGCGTGGGCCTTGGCGGCGAGCTTCTCGTCGATCGGCCCGTAGTGGTTGACGATCTGCTCCTCGATCTCGGCGGCCCGCTCCGCCGCCGCCTGCTCCTGCGTGTTGCCGACCCCGATCACCCGCAGCAGCTGCGCGTCATGCTCGGCGAAGGTCGTCTTGACCTCGTTGGCGTGCAGCGCCGCGTTGGTGTCGGCCGCCTTCGTCTCGCCCGTGATGACCTTCGTCATCGCCTTGGTGGCCAGCAACGTGGCGATGGCCAGGAAGGCCGCCAGGACCGCCACCGTGATCGCGGCGTTGCGGACCAGGTGGGACGTCGAGGCGTCGTCGAAGTCACCGTGGCCGCCGCTGCCCCCAGCGTGCTGTGCGTGCTCGAAGTGCTCGAGCGCCTCTTTTGCTTTCGCCTCCATGCGGAGCGGGCAGCCTAGCCAGATCGCCGGCTGCTAGGCCAGGAATCCGGCAGCGAGCACGCCGATGGCCACGACCCCGAGGGCCGCGCCACCGCGCAGCAACGCCACGCTGCGGGCGATGATCGAGATCGACGCGAGCACGATCGCGATCTGGATGCCCACCGAGGCGAACTCGAACAGGTGGTGGCGCTCCTCCGCGTGGTCGCGCTCGTGCTCCTCGAAGGCGATCTCGTGCGTGAGCTCCTCGTCGATCGGCCCGTAGTGCTCGACCAGTCGCTCCTCGAGCAGGGCCGCGTGCTTGGTCGCGGCCTTCTCCTCGCTGTCGTCGGCCACCGCGCGCAGAACCGTCGCGTCGTTCTCGGCCATCGTCGTCTTGATCGAGTTGGCCTCGAGCTTGGCGCTGGCGTCCGCCGCCTTCGTCTCGCCCGTGATGACCTCCTTCATGGCCGTCTCGCCCATGAAGGTGGCGATGGCCAGGAAGGCGGCGAAGATCGCGACGACGATCGCCGCGTTGCGCATCAGGTGCAGCGTCGGTCCGTCCCCGTCCCCGTCGCCGTTGTGCTCGGCGTGACGGTGCGCGCCCTCGAAGCGCTCAATCGACTCTCGTGCTTTGGCGTCCATGCGAAGCGGCAGTCAACCAGATTCCGGTCAGACCGGTACGACGCCGTTGCGTTTCCACGGGCGCTGCACGCGCTTGCGCTCGGCCATCTCCAGCGCGCGGATGATCGTCGGACGCGTCTCCCGCGGGTCGATCACGTCGTCGATCATCGCGTTCTTGGCCGGGATGTAGACGTCGATGATCTTGCGGTAGTTCTCGATCAGCTGCTGCTTCATCGCCGCGGGATCGTCGGCCGCCTCGACCTGCTTGCGGAAGACGATCTCGACCGCGCCCTCCGCGCCCATCACGCTGATCTCGGCGCTGGGCCAGGCGACGATCAGGTCGGGCTCGTACGCGCGCCCGTTCATCACGTAGTAGCCGGCGCCGTAGGCCTTGCGCAGCACGACGGTGATCTTCGGCACGGTCGCGTTGGCCACCGCGTAGAGCATCTTCGCGCCGTGGCGGATGATCCCGCCCGCCTCGACCTTCGTGCCGACCATGAAGCCCGGCACGTCCATCAGGAAGATCAGCGGGATGCCGTAGGCGTTGCACAGGTTGACGAAGCGCGCGGCCTTGTCGGCCGAGTCGTTGTCGAGGATGCCGCCCAGCTGCTTGGGCTGGTTGGCCACGATCCCCACCGGCCGCCCGCCCATACGCGCGAAGCAGGTGATGATCGTCTTGCCCCACGCGCCCTTCATGTCCAGCCACTCGCCGTCGTCGACGATGCGCGAGATGACCTCGTACATGTCGTAGGGCTTGCGGTTGGACTCGGGCAGGACGTCGAGCAGCGCCTCCTCCATCCGGTCGATCGGGTCCGTGACCGCGGCGATCGGCGGCGGCTCCTCGTTGTGGGAGGGCATGAACGACAGGTACTGCTTGATGACCGCGATGCACTCCTGGTCGTCGGCCACCTCGATGTCGCCGACGCCCGACTTGCGCGTGTGGACGCGCGAGCCGCCCAGCTCCTCCTGGGTGACGTCCTCGCCGATCGCGGCACGCACCAGGTGTGGGCCGGCCAGCGCCATCGAGCCGCGCCCCTTGACCATCGGGACGAAGTCGGCCAGGCCGGGGATGTAGGCGGTGCCGGCGGCGCACGGCCCCAGCAGCGCGGCGACCTGCGGGATCACGCCCGAGGCCACGACCTCCTCGCGGAACAGGTGCCCGGAGCCGGCGAACAGCGAGCCGACCGCCTCCTGGATGCGCGCGCCCGCGCTGTCCAGCAGCCAGACGAGCGGCATGCGCTTGCTCAGCGCCAGCTCGCGCAGGCGGGTGACCTTCAGCTCGCCGGTCATGCCCATCGAGCCCGCCATCACCGTGAAGTCGTAGGCGGCGACGGCGACCATCCGCCCGTCGACCTTGCCGTAGCCGGTGACGACGCCGTCGGCCGGCGCCTCCTTGTCCTCCAGGCCGCGCACGCTGTAGTGGATGCCGGCGTGGAGGCCGAGCTCGACGAACGTGCCGTCATCCATCAGCAGGTCGACGCGCTCGCGCGCGGTCAGAGCGCCCTTGTCGTGCTGGCGGGCGACGCGCTCCTCGCCGCCGCCGGCGCGGGCGGCGGCGCGGCGCTCGGCCAGCTCTTCGACGAGCGGGCGCAGCAGGGACGTCAAGGCAGGACCTCCAGGATCGATGCGGGCACGTGTGGGTCCCCGGTGACAGCGGTGACGGTGATGGCGATGACGCGCCGGCCGTCCACCACGGAGGCCAGCAGCGCGCGGACCTGCTCGGCGCTCGGTCCGCCCGGGACGGGGAACGCCGCCGGGTAGCCCTCGATCACGTCGCAGTCGAGATGGATGTGCACGGGCGCGTCGCCCAGCGCGGCGGGGACGTCGGCGACGGGGCTCGCGCCGGCGTCCCACTGCCCGGCCCGGACCGCCGCCACGTCGGCGTCGACGATCGCCGGCTCGCCGAGCAGGCGTGCGAGCGCCTCGGTGCCCGGCCCGACGTCGGTCCGCCCGGTGAACGACCCGGGCACCGCGATCAGCGGCCCTTCCACACCGGATCCCGTTTCTCGAAGAACGCCGTCACGCCTTCGACGATGTCCTCGGTCGACTGGGCGATGGTCAGCTGGCTGCGCAGGAAGTCCAGCGCCTGCACGAAGTCCATGTCCATCTGGCGGTACATCGCGTCCTTGCCCAGGCGCATGATCAGCGGCGACTTGGCGGCCAGCTTGGCCGCCCACTCGGCCACCGCGCCGTCGAGCTCCTCGTCGGGCACCACGCGGTTGACGATCCCGATCCGCTCCGCCTCGCGGGCGCTGATGCGCTCGCCCAGCAGCAGCAGCTCGCTGGTCTTCTTGCGCCCGACGTTGCGGTAGATGATCGCCATGATCATGAACGGGAAGGCCCCGACGTTGATCTCGGGCGTCCCGAAGCTGGCGCTCTCGGAGGCGACGATCAGGTCGCAGGCCAGCGCGATGCCCAGCGCTCCGGCGAGCACGTGCCCGCCGGCCTTGACCACCGTCGGCTTGCCCAGCTCGCCGATCATCTGGAACAGGTCCACGAAGCGCTTGGACGCCTCGTGCTTGGCCGTCAGCGGCGCGTCGACCCCGAACCCGCCGAGGTTCGCCCCGCTGGAGAACGTGCGCTCGTGCGACGACTCGAGCACCACGCAGCGGACACCGGGGTCGTCGCGGGCCAGCTCGAAGGCCTCGATCAACTCGTCCAGCAGCTCCGTCGACAGCGCGTTGCGCGTGTCGGGGTCATCCAGCGTGATCGTGGCGACGGATGACAACCCACCCGTCCCCGCTGCGTAGCGAACCTTCAACCCGCACTCCTAGGAAGTAGGACGTTCCACTTCCCACTTTACGCGAATCGCGGTACCGTCCGCGAATGGCCGCCACCGACACCGTCCAAAAGCCCGACTTCGGCGCCAAGCGCCGCCACTTCATCTTCAACGACGAGCACGAGCAGCTGCGCGAGTCGATCCGCAACTACGCCATCAAGGAGCTCGCGCCGCACGCGGACGAGTGGGAGGAGACGACCTTCCCCGACTCGGTCTTCCACCGGATGGGCGAGCTCGGCTTCCTCGGGCTCGACAAGCCGGAGCAGTACGGCGGGCAGGGCGGCGACTACTACACGTCGCTGGTGCTGGCCGAGGAGATCGTGCACGCGCGCTCCGGCGGCCTGGCCATGGGCATCGCGGTCCACACCGACATGGCGATGCCCCCGATCCTCGCCTTCGGCACCGAGGAGCAGAAGCAGGAGTGGGTCACCCCCGCGATCGCCGGACAGAAGATCCTCAGCCTGGGGATCACCGAGCCCGACGCCGGCTCCGACGTCTCGGGCATCAAGACGCGCGCGGTGCGCGACGGCGATGAGTACGTCATCAACGGGTCCAAGACGTACATCACCAACGGCCACCGCGCCGACGTGATCGTCCTCGTGACCAAGACCGATCCCGACGCGGGCTACGACGGCTTCACGCTGTTCCTCGTGCCGATGGACGCGCCCGGCGTGATCCGCGAGAAGAAGCTCGAGAAGCTGGGCATGCACGCCTCCGACACCGCGCTGCTGGCCTTCCAGGACGTGCGCGTGCCCGAGTCGGCGGTCCTCGGCCAGGTCGGCAAGGGCTTCTACCACATCATGTGGGAGCTCCAGGGCGAGCGTCTGATCGGCGCCGCGGGCTGCGTCGCCGGTGCCCAGCACTGCTTCGACATGACGCTGAAGTACGCCACCGAGCGCAAGGCCTTCGGCCGCGAGATCGGCAAGTTCCAGGTCATCCGCCACAAGTTCGCCGAGATGGCCACGAAGATCGAGACCGCCCGCCAGCTCACCTACACGACCGCCTGGCGCTTCCAGAACGGCGAGTACCCCGTCCGCGAGATCTCGATGGCCAAGCTCCACGCGGCCCGCATCGCCGTCGAGGTGGCCGACGAGTGCATCCAGATCCACGGCGGCGCGGGCTACATGCGCGAGTACGGCGTCGAGCGCGTCTGGCGCGACATGCGCCTGAACCGCATCGGTGCCGGCACCGACGAGATCATGCTTGACGTGATCGGGCGGTCGTACGGGCTGTAGTCAGCACGAATCGGGTTCGGCCGTCGCCTGAGACCAATCGGCGGCGGCCAGCGCGGCGTCAGGGATGCGGAACTGGATCACGCCGCCATCCTCGAATGCGAAGTCCAGTGCGTCGTCGCCCTCGAGGTGGAGCAGAAGGGTCGTCCCCGCGTCCGGCGTCTCACCCTGGGCGCCGGTCGCATGACCTCCGATCCAATGGTGGGGCTGCCGCAGGTCAGCGAGGCGGGCCGCAGACAGCGCGCCGATCGCGGCCCGGTAGCCGACTGCGTCGGCGGCGGGCAGACCGAGCTCCTGCGCCGCCCCGAACCCGTCGGGAAGCGTGAGCTGCGCGCGAACGCCGACGCGGCGTTCGCGCAGCACCAGCATGCGCTCGACCAGGAACGCGGGCGGCGCGGCAGCGGCTGGGGCGTCCCCCGGTGCGACCACGAGCACCCGCGCCGGCGCGCCCTCGTCCGCGGCAGAGGTTGGCTCGATCAGCCCCAACGCCTCCTCGTTGTCGAGGTCCGCATAGAAGAGCAACCAGCCGTCACGCGGCCACTGAGCGCGAAGCACCCCAGCCGGCAACTCCCCGAGGTCGATGCCGCCGAGAAAGCTCAGCGGCCGCTCGCCGGCCGCGTGGGGCCAATCGGCGCCGGGCGGAAGGAGGCCGGGGCCGCCCAGCCGACTGCGCGCACCGGCGTCCTCCACGAGCAGCAGGCCGAGCTCCGCGACATCGTTGGCCAGCCGCGATGCCGTGACGGCATCGATGCCGTGCACGCTCAGGAGCTCCGCCAGCCCATCGCGATCAGCCGTCGCCCGCAGCGCCAACATCGGGTCGGGATCCCGCACGCGACTGCGGCTGCGCACGGACTCCAAGAACCGGTCGACGCGCTCGTCGCCCAGAAGTCGCCGTGTGCGGTCGCGATCGCGGTGCTCCGCCAAACACACGCTGGCAGAGAGGTTCACGTCGGCCAGGAACTCGGGCACCGCGCCAGGGAAGACGCCCGGCGCGTTCAGCCGCCGGGTCAGCTCCTCGCCGAGCGCTTCGACCACCGCGCCGGCGCGCGCGGCCTCGGCGCGCCTCGCGTCGAAGCGCAGTGCGCCGTTGAGCTCGCGGCAGAGGCGCATCGTCTCGTCGTCACAGCGCGGCGCCAGCTCGAGCCAGACCACCTGCCCCGACTCACGTCCCGCCCATAGCGTCGCGACCGCTTCCCCATCGACCGGAGAGCGAGCACGCACGGCGTTCCGCCATGACACATCGCCCACCCCAACTCCCGGTGGCAGCGCGCCGGCATCGAGTGCGTTCAGTCGGACCGTCGCCGTGAACGGATGCGGCGGGCCGGTCTCGCGCTGCGCCGCACGGATCGCGGCATCGAAGGCGTCCGCCAACCGCGGCACGTAGTCGAGAATGTCCTGACGCAGCCGCTCGGGTCGCTGTGCGCGCGCCGTCCAAATGACTTCGTCGCAGAGCAGGTCTTGCGCCTCGTTCAGGCCCCGCTCGATCGCCGGGACCACCGCATCGGCAGCGAGGCGGTTGTCCTCTCGAGCCGGATGCGCGCCGCGCGCTCGTCGGATGCACAGCACCTGGCCGTCGCCGTCGTACTCAGCCGTCGCGGCGGACACGTCCAGCCATCGGTTCTCGCCCGCCTCGGCCCGTTCCACGCGCCCGATCCGCCCCTCGGCATCGCTCACCCACTGCTCGACCCAGCGCTCGGCGCGCACGACACCGACCGCGCCTGCTTCGACGAGCCAGGTGACATGCGGCTCATCGCCGTGAAAGGACGTCTCCTCGAGGTGATCGTCCCAGTAGCGCCAGGTGTGATGGACGAACACGAACTCACTGTCGTCGTCCTCATGGATGAGCGGTCGATCCTCGCGGTCGAAACCAACGCGGACGCGACTATGGACCTCCTCCTCCTCACCGGGATCGAGCCACCGTCCCGGCCGGCCCTGACCCGCCCGAGCGACGAGCGGCACCGCACTCACGATGTCGCCGGCCGACGAGCTGGCTAGACGCCAGCGCACGACGGCGGCGCGCCGGTCATCCGCCTCCGCCGCCCAGGCGCCCCGCACCCGCAGTTCGGCAGCGCGAGCGACAACACGGTCGAGCAGGTCGCGCGTCATCTGATCCATGGCTAGACCGGCTGGAGGTGCGTGACCAGCTCGCCGTCGACCATCCGGTGGACGGCGAGCAGCGGCGGCTCGGAGCGCATGTCGAACTCGGTCGCCGTGAAGTCCAGATGCAGCGCGACCTGGGTCGAGCCGAGCAGCAGGACCGGGCAGCCGGCCAGCGTCGCGAACGCGGTGCGGTGCACGTGGCCGGCCACGACGCGGCGGACCTGGGGCGAGCGGCCGAGCAGGTCCGACAGCGCGTCGCGCTCCTCGGCCGGCGCCAGGCTGGCGTCGATGGCCGGGATGCCGATCGGGATGGGCGCATGGTGCAGCGCGACGATCGTCGGCGTCTCGGTGTCGGCATCGAGGGTCTCGGCCAGCCAGGCGACGTCGATCGTCCCGTCGTCGGAGCCCGGAATCGACGTGTCGCAGGCGACCAGGCGCAGGTCGCCGCACGTGACGGCGTAGCGGATCGGCTCGGCCCCGGTGCCGGGCAGGCCGAAGGTCTCGCGCACCAGCGCGCGGTCGTCGTGGTTGCCGGTCAGCACGTGGACGGGCATCGTCAGCGGCGACAGGCCCTCGCGCACCCAGTCGTACTCCTCGGCCGCCGCGTGGTCGGCGAGGTCGCCGGTCACCAGCACCGCGTCGGGCGCCTGGGGCAACGCGAGGATGCGTCCGACCGCGTCGCCCAGCTGCTCCCCGGCGATCGGCTCGCGACCGAGGTGCGGGTCGGAGATCTGGACGAGCACTAGGCCGACGGACCGGGACGCATGGTGGTGGCGCGGGAGACGTCGAGCACCCCGTGCGTCGTCTCGCCGGTGGCCAGCAGGCGACCGTCGGCGTCGTGGACCTCGGCCCGTGCGTGCGAGACGGTCCGTCCGCGGCGCTGCACGTTCGCCTCGCAGCGCAGCTCGACGCCGGCCTTCCCCGCGCGCAGGAACTGGTAGTTGGCCGACACGTGCGGCGCGGTGTACATGGGCGGCAGCGTCGAGTGGACGGAGAAGCCGGTGGCGCAGTCCATCAGCGTCGACAGGACGCCGCCGTGGACGATGCCGCCGAGGTTGATGTGCGGGCCGGCGGGCACGCAGGTCATCACGACGCGACCCGTCCCGACCTCGACCGTGCGGATGCCCATCGCCTCCATCAGCGGATCGGGCGGGATCAGCCCGTCGCGCACCGCCTCGACGTAGCCGAGCCCGTCGAGGTCGCCGATCTGCGCCAGGACCTCGTGTGGATCGTGCCAGGTGACCGTCGTGCTGCGAGGCATGTGGCAATGGTGACAGGCGCCAGCGCTAGGTTGCCGCCATGTTCCGCCCTCTCCCCGCCCTCGTCGCCGCGGCGACCATCGCCGCCGTGGCGATTCCGGCGACCGCCGCTTCCGCACAGAACGACAACCTGCGCGTGTACGTCTCCAACTGCGAGACGCAGGTCTACAAGCCGAAGATGATCACGCTGACCTGTGCCGACGCCGGCATCGTCGTCAAGTCGATCAAGTACTCCAGCTACGGCGCGAAGACCGCGGCCGCCACCGGTACGGCCTACGTCAACCTGTGCGAGCCCAACTGCGCCGCCGGCAAGACGAAGAAGTTCCCGGTCAAGCTCGCGTTCTCGAAGGTCACGCAGTGCGGTGACTCCTTCCAGTTCCGCAAGGTCCAGATGACCTACACCGGCGCCAAGCCCAAGGGCCCGAAGGTCATCAACCAGCCGTTCCAGTGCGCAAACGCGCCGACCAGCTGATCCCAGGCTCCTCTCAGGGCGCGCTCGCCGCGCCCTGAGAGATCTGGACGTCGCGTAGTCTCGCGGCGTGCCCTCCCCGTTCACCGCCGAGCACGACGACCTGCGCGCCTCGATCCGCCGCTTCGTGGCCGCCGAGCTGCGACCACACGCGATGGCCTGGGAGGACGCCTGCTGGTTCCCCGACGAGATCTTCGTGCGCGCCGGCGAGCTCGGCTTCCTCGGTCTGAAGTACCCCGAGGCGCTGGGCGGCCAGGGCGGCGACTACCTGCACGACGCGGTGTGGGCCGAGGAGCTCGCGCGCTGCGGCTCGGGCGGCGTCGCCGCGGGCCTGGGCGCGCACACCGGGATCGCCACGCCGCCGATCTGGAAGTTCGGCACGCCCGACCAGCACGAGCGCTACCTGGCGCCGGCGATCCGCGGCGAGACGATCACCGCGCTGGGCATCACCGAGCCCGACGCCGGATCGGACGTCGCCGCGCTGCGCACGCGGGCGACGCGCGTCGACGGCGGCTGGGCGGTCGACGGGGCCAAGACGTTCATCACCAACGGCGTGCGCGCCGGGGTGATCGTCACCGCCGTGCGGACGAGCGGGACGACCGGCCACGCCGGCATCTCGTTCCTGCTGGTCGACACCGACCAGCCGGGCGTGCGGTCCAGCAAGCTGCGCAAGCTCGGCTGGCACGCCAGCGACACCGCCGAGATCGCCTTCGACGGCGCCTTCGTGCCCGAGGAGAACCTGCTCGGGCCGCTGGACGAGGGCTTCAAGCTGATCATGGCCAACTTCCAGTGGGAGCGGCTGCTGATGGCGCTCGGTGCCGTCGCCGCGATGGAGGTGGCCTACGAGAAGACCGTCGCGTTCGCGCGCGACCGCCAGGCCTTCGGGCGTCCGCTGACCGGCTTCCAGGCCCTGCGCCACCGGCTCGCCGACATCTACACGACGATCCACACCGGCCGCTGCGTGACCTACGACGCCCTGGCCCGCTTCCTCGACGGCGAGAACGCCGTGCAGGAGGTGACGATGGCCAAGCTCATCACCCAGCGGGCCTCGTTCGACGTGATGGACGCCTGCCTGCAGATCCACGGCGGCGCCGGCTACATGCGCGAATACGAGATCGAGCGCATGGCCCGCGACGCCCGCCTCGGCCCGATCGGCGGCGGCACCGACGAGATCATGCGGGAGATCTTGAGCAAGACCCTCGGTCTCTGACAGGATCCGCCGCCTCATGCGGCGGATCATCGGCGCGCTCGCGCCCTGCATCAGCGTGCTCGTCCTGGCCGCTTCGGCCCAGGCGTGGGTGCCGGTCGCGACCTACGACGTCCCCGACGACGGCGTGGCGACCTGCTTGCGTGACGCGGGTGCGGGGCGATTCGGCCTCCTCGGCAGGCTTGGCCGCACGACCACAGCGATGGACGTGCTCCAACTCGGGTCGGACGGGCTCGCACCGACCAGCGCGACGTCGCTCGGTTGGTTGGTCGACTGCCCGGCGGTCAGCGGCGCAGCCGGCGGCGGGGTCTCCCTGGCCGGTGTGGCGCTCACGTCCCATGCCGACGACGTCCCGTGGTCACAGCAGATGCGCGCCGCGACCGCCGGTACGACGCCACAATCCATCGGCCGCCCCGCGACCGCCGGATTCGTCGATCAGTCGCTGGCGGTCAACGCGTCCGGAGCCGCCGTCGTCGCCTGGGTCGAGACGAACATGGACCTGGGTGGCCCGGGACGTCCGTATGCGCGACTGCTCGCGGCGATGCGGCCGGCGGGCGGCGCCACCTTCGGCCAGGCGACCGTCGTCGACAAAGACCTGGACCGATACACCGGCGTGGATGTCGTGACCGGCATCGACGGCGCCGGTCGGGCAACGCTGGCCTGGACCAGCGGCGAGGGCCGGCAGTTCGAACCGTCGCTGTCCGTGGCGAGCGCCGATGCGCACGGTGTGTTCGCGGTCGATCAGCGCTTCGACGCCGGCGTGATCGACGACCTGGCACTGGTGGTCAACCCCGACGGTCGCGCGCTGCTCGCCTCGCTCAGCGGGCTTCCGCTCCTCTACGAGCGCCAGCCCGGCGCGGCACGCTTCACGTCGCTGCCGCAGCCGCATGGCGACCCGACGGTGAGCGCGGCGACCGTTGCGCTCGCGCTGGGACCGAAGGGCGAGGCGGTCGTGGCCACCAGCGGCGACGAGGGCCGCGTCTTCTACGCGACGCGCCCCGCGGAGCGGGGTTTCGGCGACCTGATCGACCTCACACATCGGCCGCCTCCCGCGGGCGGCTTCATCGGCGGGGGCTTTTCGCTCTTGAGCGCTGGCGACCGCCCTGGCGTCCCCTACGACGGCGATTCGTCGCGAGTGTTGTCGGCGGCGGTGCACGGTGACCAGGCGGTGGTTGCCTGGATCGACAAGCCGGACGACGGCTCTGCGGCGACGCCCAACGCCGCCTTCGGCACGATCTCCGGCGGCCTCGGACGCCCTGAGCGACTCGGCAGCCCATGTCGCGCCGCCGATGCCATCGCTGCTGTGGTCCTGGACGACGCCACGGTCGCCGTTGCCTGGGCTGACAACGCGCGGGCCGCCCAGGACTTCGGACTGGCGTTCCCGGAGGGCGACGGGCGCCTCTCGATCGTCCGCACCGGTTCCACGCCACCGCCCGCGGCTGCCCCGCGTGTGACGGCGACGTTCGTCTCGTCGTCGACCGTGCACGCCGGTGAGCCGCTGAAGCTGAAGGTGCGCTGCCCGTCGGGACCGTGCGAGGTCTACACGCGCTCAAAGACCCGCTTGCTTGACGACAGACGCCAGTCCGATGGGCGTCCTGTTGCGATCTCGCGCCCGGTCGACGCGCAGGGTGCCACGCTCCGGTTGCCGGCGACCGGCCCATCGACGTTCGTCGCACCCGGAACCGTCGCGAGAGTTCCGGTCATCGTGACCGCCTGCACGCCTGACGGCTCAGGGGCGACCACCCGCACCCTGCGCCCACGGCTGCGCGGTGCGCCGCTCCGCCCGATGCCGCACATCGTTGGGGTGAGGGCCACCCGACGCGGACTGTCTGTGCGCGTTGTGGTGCGCCTTGACCGCCCGCTCCGCGGCGTGCTCTACGCCTATGGCCGACCAGCCGCATTGAGCCAGAATTCCAGCGATTACGTCCGAGGCCGCGGGCGGCAGCGGTTCGTCCTGAGCGTGTCGGGCACCACAGCGGCGCCGCTTCGACGCATCCAGTTGGCGATCGTGAACCAGGACCATCGGTTTGGGCGACCGCGGGCCGTCAGGGTGCGTTGAGGATCGTCAACCAGCCGAGCGCGAGCGTGTCGATGGCCAGCTCGATGTCGCCGCCGCCCTGGCCGAACGTGGCGACCAGGTAGCGCTGGTTCATCGCCTCCAGCAGTTGCGCGACCTCCGGGAGGTTCGCGGTCTGGAGCACGCCGGTCTCGCGACGGCGCTCGAGTGCCTGGAGGACGAGGGCGCGGTAGTTGGCCTGGGTGGTGGCGATCAGCTCGTCGATCGCCTCGTCGTAGACGGCGGCGTCGCGCATCGAGCGCATGAGCGTCCCGTGGGCGGCCCAGTGCTCGACGATCGGGCGCAGGATCGTGCGGGCGTCGTCCATGTCCAGCGGGTCGCCGGCCACGGCCAGGAACGCCTGGGTGCCCTGCGTGAACTCGGGCAGGACGCGCGACAGGACGGCGAGCACGAGGTCCGGCAGGCCGGCGAAGTGGCGGTAGAAGACGGTGCGCCCGTAGCCGGTCGGGCGCATGACCTCGTCGACGGACAGCTCACGGAAGGGGCGGGTGCGCAGCAGCTCCTCGGCCGTGTCGAGGATCAACGTCCGGGTCTCGTCGGGCTGCTGGCGGGGCCGGGCGCGGGTCGGCGTGCTCATCGAGCGACCCAGCCTACCGCCACCCATCGATCGATGACGAAGCGTCATCTGATCGGCACATCGCCGCTCGCCGTATCCTCCGGCGCCTTCAGCTGAACCAATTGGAGGGAGCGAGAAAATGGGTGTCCTCGACGACAAGGTGGCGATCGTCACCGGATCCGCGCGCGGGATCGGCCGCGCGACCGCCGAGCTGCTGGTCGAGCACGGCGCCAAGGTCGTCATCAACGACCTCGACGGCGACGTGGCCCAGCAGGCCGCCTCGGAGATCCAGGGCGAGACGGTCGTCTACTCCGGCGACCTGACCAAGGGCGACGCGCCCGACCAGCTCGTCCAGACCGCGATCGACGCCTGGGGCAAGCTCGACATCGTCGTCAACAACGCCGGCTACACCCTCGACGGACCCGTGCACAAGCTGAGCGACGACTGGTGGGAGAAGATGCTCGACATCCACCTGACCGTCCCGTTCAAGGTCATCCGGGCCGCCGCGCCGCACCTGCGCGAGCCGGCCAAGAAGGAGCGCGAGGAGGGCACCGAGGTCTTCCGCAAGATCGTCAACGTCTCCTCCACGTCCGGCACGTTCGGCAACGCCGGCCAGGCCAACTACTCGGCCGGCAAGGCGGGCGTCGTCGGCCTGACCAAGACCGTGGCCAAGGAGTGGGGCCAGTTCAAGGTCAACGTCAACGCGGTCGCCTTCGGGTTCATCGACACGCGCCTGACCCAGGCCAAGGTCGACGACAACCAGATGGAGATCGACGGCGAGAAGGTCCAGCTGGGCATCCCCGAGCAGATGCGCGGGATGGCCTCGATGATGATCCCGCTCGGGCGTCCCGCCTCCCCGGCCGAGGCCGCCGGCGGCGTCTTCTTCCTGTGCTCACCGTGGAGCAACTACGTGCACGGGCAGGTGCTGAACATCACCGGTGGGATGTTCGGCGGGATGACCACCTGACTCAGGTCAGCGTCAGCGCACAGCCGCTGTAGTAGGCGCCCGCGGGCGACGCCAGGAAGGCCACCAGCTCGGCCACCTCGGCGTCGCTCGTGCGGCGTCCCGGCAGGATCGTCACGATCCGCCACCCGTAGCGCGACCACTCGATCGAGAGCGTCCGCGCGAGGTTCTCCAGGCCGGTCCGCAGCGCCTCGGCGAACGGGCCGGCGCCCGGACGCGGACCGACGATCAGCACCTGACCGGCGCGCTCGGCGGCGAAGCCGGCGTGGATGGCCGACCAGGTGCCGTCCAGGCCGACGCGCAGCGCGGCCTCTCCCCCGGCGCCGAACAGCGGCCCCGCGTCGACGACGATCACGTCGGGCGTCAGTCCCTCCGCGGCGGCCAGCGTCGCGGCCTCGTCGAGCAGGTCGGTCTCCAGCGCGTCCACGCGCGCGCCCAGCGCCAGGCAGGCGTCGGTCATCGCCGTGCGCGGCGCGGCCAGCACGGTCAGATCGGTCAGCAGGCCCTCGCGAAGCACGCGCGGCACGGTAGCGTCCCGCGACCATGCCCGTCGCCGCCGAGCCCAAGCCGTTCATCCACGCGCTGCCCGGCGGACAGGAAGGCGCGACCGTCCGCGTGCGCCCGCTGCTCAGCGCCGAGATCCTCTGCCCCGAGCCCGGCTTCTACGACCGCCCGTCGGGCCCGCTCCCGCTGGCCATGGCCCGGGTGATGGCCACCCGCCGCTCGACCTGGCGCCCCACGCCGATCCCCGCCTTCCTGATCGACCATCCGACCGCCGGGCCGGTGCTCGTCGACACCGGGCTGCACGCCTCGGTGGCCACCGACCCGCGCGACAACCTCGGCGCGCTGGGCGCCCGGATGTACGCCATCCGCATGCGCCCCGAGCAGGCGATCCCGGCGCAGCTGGAGGCGCTCGGCGTCGACCCGTACGCGGTCAAGACCGTCGTCATGACCCACCTGCACTACGACCACGCCAGCGGGGTCGCGCAGTTCCCGCAGGCCACGTTCGTGGTCAGCCGGGCCGAGTGGGAGGCGGCGTCCCGGGGCGGCACGTTCCAGGGCTACCGCACCCGCCAGTTCGACCACGCCTTCGACTGGCGCACGATCGACTACGAGGGCACCGACCACGTCAGCTCGTTCGCCGCGTTCGGCCGCTCCGTCGACCTGTTCGGCGACGGGTCGATCCGGCTCGTCTCCACCCCGGGTCACACGCTCGGTCACCAGTCGGTGATCGTCCGCCTGCACGACCGCGAGCTGCTGCTGACCGGCGACGCGGCCTACCGGCGCCGCACGATCGACCCCGGCGAGCAGCCGCTGCTGATCGCCGACGAGCATCGCTTCGACCGCTCGCTCGGCGAGATCCGTCAGTACCTCGAGCTGACCCCGACCGCCGAGGTGATCTGCGGGCACGACCCGGAGAACTGGCCCAAGCTCTCGGAGGTCTACTCCTAGGACGCGGGCGCGGCCGGGCGGCGCTTGGCCCGGCGCAGCGCGCGCTGCTGCTCGCGCACTCGCTGAGCGATGCCCTTGCGGCCGTGCTGCTCCAGCCCGGCGTGCAGCTCACGGATGTGGGCGAAGACCTCGTCGGCCACCTCCTGCATGCGCTCGCGCGACGGGTTGGCCTCCCGTGGGTAGGTGAGCGGCTCGCCGTACTGCACCGTGACCTTCGGGAACTGGAGCTTCTTCCAGTTGCGCACCTTGTGCGAGCCGAAGATCGCCACCGGGACCACCGGCGAGCCCGTCTCCAGCGCCAAGCGCCCGATGCCCGGCTTGGCCGAGTCGGCCAGCTTGCCCGTGCGCGAGCGTCCGGCCTCCGGGTACATCGTGATGCAGCCGTCGGCCTCGAGGATGCCGGTGGCGGTGGCGAACGCCTCCTCGTCGCGGTGGCCGCGGCGCACCGGGAAGACGCCGCCGTGCATGTAGATCCATTGCATCGGCCCGTGGAACAGCTGCGACTTCGCCATGAACCGCACGCGCCGGCGGATGAACATGCCGGTGAAGAAGTGGTCCATGAACGAGAAGTGGTTGGGCGCGACGATCACGCGCCCGTCGACGGGCACGTTGTCGGCGCCGATGCCACGGGCGCGGAAGAACACGTAGCCGTAGATCGTCGTGACGACGCGCACGACCTCGTAGACCCAGTCGGGCTGGCGCGACCGGGCGCGTTCGTGGAAACGGGTGAAGTAGGAGGCAGGCCGCGGGTCCTTGTAGACCTGCGCCTTCATCTCCGAGAGGTTCTCGTCAGCCATCTGGTGAGAAGTTCTACCCGACGGTGCGCGCGCGGTTACCGCGCCCAGTCACCGGCCCGCTCCAACGCCCGATGCCACCCGTGCAACAGCTCCTCTCGCTGCGCGGCGTCCATGCGTGGTTCATAGCGCTCGCGCTCGCGCCAGTTGCGCCCGACGGCGTCGATTGTCCACATCCCGACACCGACGCCCGCCAGGTAGGCGGCGCCCAGCGCCGTCGTCTCGGCGATCTCCGGCACGACGACCGGCACGCCGAGGACGTCGGCCTGGAACTGCATCAGCCAGCGGTTGACCGTCGCGCCGCCGTCGGCCTTCAGCTCGGTCAGCCGCGGCGCGCCGACGCGCTCCATCGCGCTGACCGCGTCGACGGCCTGGTAGGCGATCGCCTCGAGCGTCGCGCGAGCCAGGTGCGCGCGTCCGGTGCCGCGCGTCAGCCCGACGATCGTGCCGCGCGCGTAGGGATCCCAGTAGGGCGAGCCCAGCCCGGTCAGCGCCGGGACGAAGTACACGCCGTCGTTGCCGTCCAGCGAGGCGGCCAGCGGCTCGGTGTCGGACGCCTGCTGGATGATCCCCAGGCCGTCGCGCAGCCACTGCACGCCCGCGCCGGTGACGAAGATCGCCGCCTCCAGCGCGTACGTGGTGCTGTGGCCGATCCGCCAGGCGACCGTGGTCAGCAGGCCCTCGGGCGCGGGCGGCGTGCGGGTGCCCGCGTTGAGCAGGACGAACGAGCCGGTGCCGTAGGTGTTCTTGCCCAGGCCGGGCTCCAGGCAGGCCTGACCGAACAGCGCGGCCTGCTGGTCGCCGGCGATCCCGGCCACCGGCACGCCGGACGCCGTGCGCCCCACCTCGCCGGAGCTGGGCACCACGCGCGGCAGCGCCCGGCGCGGGACGCCGAACAGGTCCAGCAGCTCGTCGTCCCAGTCGCCGGCCCGGATGTCGAACAGCAGCGTGCGCGACGCGTTGGAGGCGTCGGTGACCAGCTCGCCGGTGAGCTGGAAGACGACCCACGCGTCCATCGTGCCGAACACCGCCCGCCCCTCGCGGGCCCGCTGGGCCAGCCCGTCGACGTTGCGCAGCAGCCACTCGATCTTCGTGCCGCTGAAGTACGGATCGAGCACCAGCCCGGTGCGCTCGCGGATCAGCGGCTCGTAGCCGGCCTGGCGCAGCTCGTCGCAGCGGGCGGCGGTGCGCCGGTCCTGCCAGACGAGCGCGCGGGTCAGCGGCTCGCCGGTGTCCGGATCCCAGGCGCACACCGTCTCGCGCTGGTTGGTGATGCCGATCGCAGCGAGCTCGTCCTCGTCGGCGCCGGCGTCCTCCAGGGCCGCGTCGGCGACCGCGCGCGTGACCGCCCAGATCTCGGCGGCGTCGTGCTCGACCCAGCCGGGCTGGGGGAAGTGCTGCTCGAACTCGCGGTAGGCCCGGCCGATCAGCTCGCCGGTCTCGTCGAAGACCAGGCAGGTCGTGCCCGTCGTGCCCTGGTCGATGGCGAGGAGCATCGCCGCATCGTGTCATGCGGCCTGCGGGTCAGGAGGTGAGGTGATCCCGGCCGGGGCCACCCGGTTGCTGGCTGTCCCGTCCAGCAACCGGGCGAAAACGCCCCGGCCGGTCCCTCACCGTGGTCGACGGCAGTGGGTCAGGCCACCGTCGCGCCATTCGCACCCGGAGCCCCGGCCGGAGGAGGAGAGACCGCCGGACGTCCGTTGTGGGCTGTCGAGTGCATGGGTGGAAAGGTACGCCCGCCCCGACCCCCCTCCCATCGACCGGCGGTCGGAACTTCGATCGACCGGCGGTACCAACCCGCCGGGCCGCGTTCAGCGCCGGCGCGCGGCGGCGATCAGGAGGTCCCGGAGCTGGCGCCCGCGGTGGGCGAACCCGCGCAGCGAGCGGCCGGTCGCGCGGTGCTCCAGCTCGAGCTCGACCTCGCCCACCGCGAAGCCCGCGCGGTGCGCGTCGATCGTCATGCCCACCTCCATGCCGAAGCCCTCGGCGAACGGCACGACGCAGGCCAGGACCTCGCCCCGCAGCGCGCGCTGGCCCGACAGCGGCGCCTGCAGCTGCAGCCCGGTGGCCCGGGCGATCACGTGGCGGGCCGCGCCCACGGCCAGGCCGAAGCCGCCGCCCACCCGTCGGGCGAACACGGCCACCGCCAGATCGACGTCGCCCACCTCCAGCGCGTCGACCAGCGCGCTCAGGCGCGTGGCGCTGTCGCCCAGGTCGGCGTCGCAGAGCAGCACGATCGGCGGGTCGGTGGCCGTCGTGGCGTCGAGCACGGCGCGCGCGGCGAGGGTCGCGGCGCCGCCCTTGCCCAGCGCGCGCGGCGCGCGCACCACCTCGGCGCCGGCGGCCCGGGCCAGCGCGGACGTCGCATCGGTCGAGCCGTCGTCGGCCACGACGACGCGGGCGCCGGGGAAGGCGCGCTCCAGCGCGGCCAAGGTGGCGGGCAGGCGCGCGGCCTCGTCACGGGCGGCGATCAGGACGACGGGCGGTCGTGCGGGCATGGCGGCGGGTATCGTCCCACCGACCGCAGTCCCCGACCTTTCTGGAGCTCCTGTTGCCCGACGTCGAAGCCCACATCACCGGCACGGTTTGGAAGATCGAGGTCGCGGTCGGTGACGAGGTCTCCGAGGGCGACACGGTGGTGATCCTCGAGTCGATGAAGATGGAGATGCCCGTCGAGACCGAGGACGAGGGCGTGGTCAAGGAGATCCGCTGCGAAGAGGGCCAGGCGGTCAGCGAAGGCGACACGCTCGTCGTCCTGGAGTAGGCCGGCCCCATGCCCGGCGAGGTCCTCCTCGACGAGCCCGCCGAGGGCGTCGTCCGTCTGACCATCTCCCATCCCGAGAAGCGCAACGCGCTCGACCACGCGATCCTCGACCAGCTCGCCTCGCTGCTCGGCGGGCTGGACGCGCGCTGCGTGATCCTGACCGGGACCCAGGGGATGTTCTCCTCGGGCTACGACATCGGCGACATCCCCGAAGACGTCTTCTCCGTCGAGGCCGAGAAGCTCGTCGCCCACCCGTTCACGGCGGCGATCCAGGCGCTGGAGAGCTACCCGTACGCCACCGTCGCGGCCATGTCCGGCCACACGATCGGCGGCGGACTGGAGCTGGCGCTGAGCTGCGACATGCGCGTGGCCCGCGACGGCATCCAGATCGGCATGCCGCCGGCCAAGCTGGGCCTCGTCTACTCCCACACCGGGCTGCGCAAGTTCCTGGACGCGATCGGCGAGCCGCGCACGCGTGAGCTGTTCCTGCTGGGCCGTAACATCGACGCCGCGACCGCGGCCGACTGGGGTCTGGTGCACCGCGTCGTGGGCGAGTCCGACCTGCAGGAGACCGCGCTGGAGCTGGCCGAGGAGCTGGCCGCCAACGCGCCGCTGTCGATCTCCGGCAACAAGCGCGTGCTGCGCGAGCTGCTCAGCGCGGCCGGCGAGCTGGACCCGGCGATCGAGGCCGAGCTGATCGCGCTGCGCAAGGCCTGCTTCGCCTCCGAGGACCTGCGCGAGGGCGTGCGCGCGTTCGGGCAGAAGCGCCAGGCCCGCTGGCAGGGTCGCTAGCGTCGCCGATTTGACACTCGCACCGTCGCGGGCCGACGGTGCTGGCGCGTCCGCCAGACGAGCATGGCGCCATGCTCGCCAAGAAGCTCATCGCCACGTTCGCCGTCGCCGCCGTCGCCGTCCTGGCCTGCGCGACGGTCGCCAGCGCCGACCAGACCCGCACCCGCTTCTACTCGATCGACGTGCAGGCCGAGTACCCCGGGCAGCTCAGCCTGTTCCTGACGGCCGAGCCCGACGGCTCGCTCGACCTGCAGCGCTACCGCTCCGGTGACCTCAGCCAGCAGTGGGTGCTGGCCCAGCCGATGTACCCCCACGTGCCCGACGTCACCGGCAGCGGCCCGCTCACCGACTTCCTCGACACGTTCTGGGACTGCGCCATCCACGTCGGTTGCCCGTTCTCCGGGCACGGGACCGACGGGAGCGCGTGGAAGGTGGTCAACCGGCTCACCGGCCAATGCATCACCTCGTCCTACGTGAATAACGCGATGCAGCGGGCGCGCATGGCCAACTGCGCGCCGTCAGGGCAGACGATGGTCGACCAGGTGTTCGGCACCGCGATCAACCCGGCCAGCTACACCACCGGCCTGCCCAGCACGTACTCGTTCCTCAACCAGGCCCACGGTGAGGACTACGACTGCCTGGGGATGGAGATCGCGCAGTACATCGCCGGCCAGCACGTCCGCTCGGGCCGGTGCGTCACCACGCGCGTGTGGCAGCGGCTGCGCTTCCTGCAGACCGATGACGTGACCTGCACGACCGGCCTGACCTTCTGCGGCGTGCCGATCCCGCCCGCCAGTCAGAAGCCGCGCGGGTCGTCGCCGCGTCACCCCAAGCGAGTTTGATAAGCTAGCTAAGCAACCATGTTCCGCAACGTCCTCGCCGCCTATGACGGCTCGGCTCACGCCGAGAAGGCGTTGCTGGAGGCGATCGACCTCGCGGCCAGCGGCCACGGCCGGCTGACCGTGCTGACGGCGATCTGCACACCGGCGCGCTGGACCGCCTCGACCCCCGAGACGCTCGCCGCCGCACGAAGCTTGGGTCCCCAGCTGGAGGAGCGCGGGGCGGCGCTCCTCCAACATGCGGTTTCGCTGGTCCCCCAGGAGGTGCCCGTGACGACGGTCCTGACCGCCGAGCCGATCCGGCGCGCGCTGCTGGCCCGCGCCGACCAGGGCTGTCACGACCTGATCGTCATGGGCAGCCGGGGCCGCGGGGCGGTCTCGGCCGCGCTGCTGGGCAGCGTCAGCCACCACGTCCTGCACCACAGCCCGATCCCGGTGCTGATCGTGCATGCCGACGAGCCGGTCACCGAGGCGGTCGCGGCGCCCGCGCCCTCCGCATCAGTCGGCCGTCAGGCGCTCGCAGGCCGCCCACAGGGCGTCGCGGTCTGACGGGCTCTCGCGCGTGCGGCCCAGGTAGTGCGTGGGCCGCTCGCGACGGTCCGACCAGAACCCGCCGGTGCTGTGGGCCGGCGCGTCGGCCGCGGCCAGCCAGACGATCGTGTCGGCCCCCTCGGCCGGCGGGCGCAGGATCGGCTTGGTCAGCTTGTGGAACGTGGGCAGGCCGCTGATCACGCCGGGCGTGTCGACCCAGCCGGGGTGCATCGCGTGCACGACGGCCGGCCGGGCGGTGCGCTTGGCCCACTCCTGCGCGAGCACCACCTGCATGCGCTTCGTGCGCGCGTAGGCCGTCGTGCCGTTGAAGTCGCCCTCGGTGTACTGCAGGTCGCGCGCGTCCAGCCGCTGCGCGTACATGCCGCCGGAGGAGACCCAGATCGTGCGGGTCGGCGGCGCATCGGCGAGCAGCCGGCTGAGCAGGTGCGGGCCGAGCACGTGCGTGGCCAGCGTGACCTCGTTGCCCTCCGCCGTCTCGGTGCGCTCGTCGGGCATGACCCCGGCGTTGTGGACGAGCGCGTGCAGCTCACGGCCCTGCAGCCGGGCGGCCAGATCCCGGACCGAGGACAGCCGGCTGATGTCGCACAGCTCGGCCTCGGCGTCGAGCTCGACGCGCACGTCCTCGGTGCGCTTGGGATCGCGCCCGATGAGCAGGACGTCGGCGCCCAGGTCCTTGAAGGCCTGCGCGGCCGCTCGGCCGATCCCCGACGTGGGACCGGTGATCGCGACGGTCTTCCCTCGCAGCGCGTGAGGCGCGGGGTCGCTGTCGTGCCAAGCCCGCGAACGCACCGCATAGCCGACCCGGGAGTAGCCGGGCGCGATGGTGCGGTCCAGCAGGGTGTCCAGGGCGGCGGGAAGCATCACCAAGGGTTCGCGGGCGGGCGCCCGCGGGATCACCCGCGCCGCAGAACGATCGCCGGGCAGTCGTCCATGACGACCTCCAGGCCCGCGTCGCGCGCCCGCTGGGCGGCGGCGACGTCGATCACGCCGAGCTGCAGCCACACGGCCTGGGCGCCCAGCGCGATCGCCTCCTCGACGTGCACGCCGGCCTGGTCCGCGCGCCGGAAGACGTCGACGACGTCGACCGCGTCGCCCGCCTGGGCCAGCGAGGCGACCGCCCCGGTCTCCGGTGGCGCCACCGGATTGACGCGGATGACGCGCTTGCCGATGCGCTCCAGCAGCGCAGCGATGCGGTTGGAGTCGCGCGACGGATCCGGCGACCAGCCGACGACCGCCCACGTCGCGTACCGATCGAGCACCGCCCTAGCGTCGTCGTTGATGAAGTTCGACACCGTCTCCGCAGCGTACGTGGCCGCGATGGACCGCGCGTGGCCGTCGGCGCGACGCGCGCGCGTCGACGGCGGCTGGGAGCTGCGCCAGACGCCGGGGGTCGCGCGCCGGCGCTGCAACTCGGCGCGCGCCCTGGTCGCGGCGCCGGATCTCGATCGGGTGCCGTCGCGGCTCGTGCAGGTCGGCCTCGACGACGCCGTCGACCGCGGCCTGGCGGCGCGGGGCTGGGCGGCCGAGGCCGAGACGGCGATCCTGGTCGCGCCGGCCCGGGGCGGCGCGAGCGAGCCCCTCGACGTCGAGCGGGCGACGTGGGTGCGGGCCTGGAGCGCGCTGGCCGGCCGGGATGACGTCGAGGCCACCGAGCGCGAGGTGCTGGCGCGCATCGAGCCGCCCGTCCGCTACCTGCTGATCGACGAGCGCGCCGCCGCGATCGTCGTGGCCGACGGGCCGCTGGCCGGCATCTTCTGCATGGTCGTGGCGCCGGCCGCGCGCCGCGCGGGGCTGGCCCGCCGGCTGCTCGCCGCGGCGCACGCGACACCGGGCGCCCAGCGGCTCTACCTCCAGGTCGAGCGCGACAACCTCCCGGCGCGCGCGCTCTATGCCGGCGACGGGTTCGTCGAACGGGCCGAGCTGGCCTACCGCTATCGCGCGGCGGCCTGAGCGCCGCCGGAGGGCGGGCGGCACACGGCCGCGCAGACCTCGGTCAGCGGCGTGCGCTTCTCCAGGTAGGCGTCAGCGCCCGCCTCCAGCGCGCGCCGCTCCATCCGCTCGGCGGTGAAGCTCGACAGCACGATGATCCGCGCGTCGGGCACGGCGCGGCGCATGCCGGGGATCGCCGACAGACCGTCGCCGCCGGGCATGTCGAGGTCCAGCAGCACCACGTCGGGGCGGGTCACGGTCACGCCCATCACGCCTTCCACGCCGTCGGCGGCCTCCCCCACCACCTCGCAGCCGGCGGAGTCCTCCAGAACGGCACGCATGAGCGCCCGGAACTCCGGGACGTCATCGCACAGGAAGACTCGAACGGCCATTCGAAACACGCTACCCACGCGTCCGGCGACTCTCCGGGCGCCTGGACAACCGTTTCAGTCCGATGCGCCGCCTACATTGCGCGAGCATGCAGCCACCGCTGATCCGGCGATCCGCCCCGCGGTGGCTGGGCTGACCACGAGGGAGAGGTCTCGATGGATCTGGAGCAGCGACTGGACGAGCTCAAAGAGCTCGGCCTCTATCGCCGCATGCGCCTGGTGAGCGGGCCTCAGGGTCCGCGCGTCGTGCTCGACGGCAAGCCCGTCCTGCTGCTGTGCTCGTCCAACTACCTCGGTCTCGCCGACCATCCGCGGGTGCGCGAGGCCGCGGCCGACGCGGCGATGCGCTGGGGCGTGGGCGCCGGCGGCTCGCGCGTGGCCGCGGGCACCATGACCATCCACCGCCGCTTGGAGGAGCGCCTGGCCGCCTTCCACGGCACCGAGAACGCGCTCCTGTTCGGTTCCGGCTACCTGGCCGCGCTCGGCGTCGTCGGCGCGCTGGCCGAGCCCAACGCGCTGCTGCTGTGCGACGAGCTCAGCCACCAGTCGCTGCTGGACGGCTGCGCGCTGACCGGCGCCCAGACCCAGCTGTACGCCCACGGCGACATGGAGCACCTCGAGTCGCTGCTGATCGCCGGCGCCGGTCGCCCCCTGATCGTGGCCAGCGACGCCGTCTTCCCCACCGACGGCGACGTGGCGCCGTTGGAGGACCTCGTCGAGCTGGCCCGCCGCCACCGCGCGCGCCTGGTCATCGACGAGGCCCACGGCATCGGCTGTCTGGGGCCGGCGGGCCGGGGCGCGGTCGCCGAGGCGGGCCTCGATCACGACGTCGACGTGATCATCGGCTCGCTGGGCAAGGCCCTGGGCTCCTACGGCGCCTACGTGGCCTGCGACACCACCACCGCCCGCTTCCTGGCCAGCCGGTCGCGCACGCTGCTGGCCTCGACCGCGCCGCCGCCGCCCGCCGTGGCCGGCGCGCTGGCCGCCCTGGAGCTGCTGCTCGAGCAGCCCCACCGCGTCGACAAGCTGCACGCCAACGCCGACGTGCTGCGCAGCGAGCTGGCCCGCGAGGGCTTCGAGACCGCGGGCTCGACGACCCAGCTCGTGCCGCTCGTCGTCGGGGACGCCGCGCTGGCCGTGCGCATCCGCGAGGCGGCGCTGGAGGACGGCGTGTTCGCCGAGGCGCTGCGCCCGCCGACCGTGCCCGCCGGCACCTCGCGCCTGCGCCTGACGGTGATGGCCTCCCACACGAAGGACGAGCTGCGCGAGGCCGCGCAAGTGCTGGGCCGCGCCGCGATGCGCTGCGGCTTTCGCCCGGCCGCCGGCGTGCCGCTGGCCGCGACGCACGCGGCCGAGCCCGGCGAGCGCGCGCCCGCGCTGCCGCCGCGCCCGTTCGACGGGCAGGCGCCGGGCGCGATGCCCCGCGCGGCCTAGCGCGTTCCGGTCTCGGCGACCTGCAGGATCGAGGAGTCCACCAGCCACTCCACCGGCGCGACGTCGTCGGTGTAGACCGTGCCGCCCGGCAGGCGCGGCGCCAGGCGCTGCGCGGTGGCCTGGGCCACCGGCGCCAGATCGGCCGGCAGTTGCGCGGCGGCCGCGTCGAGCGCGTCGGCCGAGACCGGCGACTCGCTGGCCACGAGCATCGTGTTCGTCGACTGGACGGGGTCGCGCACGACCACCGGGAAGACGGCGTTGAGCGTCTCGCTCAGCACCTGCTCGAGCTTGTCGGACGAGTCCGGGTGGCCGACGTTGATGACGACCATCCCGCCGGGGGCCAGCCGGTCGCGGGTCAGCTCGAAGAACTCGCGCGTGGTCAGGTAGAACGGGATGTAGGGCTGGCGGTAGGCGTCGACGATGATCAGGTCGTAGCGCGCGTCGGTGGCGCGCAGATAGGGCCGCGCGTCCGCCGTGTAGGTGTGCAGGTTGGGCCCGCGCAGGTCGAACCACTTGCGGCCCATCTCGGTCAGCTTGCCGTCGATCTCGACCGCGTCCACGCGCGTGTCGGGGAAGTAGTGGCCGTAGGCCCGGGCGATCGTGCCGGCCGCGTTGCCGAGGATCGCCACGCGCTTGGGCGGGTCGGCGGCGGGGCGCCCGGCGAACGGCAGCACGAGCGGCTCGTCCCAGTAGTCGCCGGTCAGGTACGAGCGGTCGGGCGGCAGCAGCGAGTGGATCGCCTGGCCCTCGTTGAGCTCCATCCAGCGCGCGCCGGTCGGGCGCTCGATCACCCGCGCGTAGCCGTAGTCGGTCTCGGCCTCCTCGAGCAGGCGGCCGCCGTCGGTGGCCTCCTTGATCGTGCCGGGCGGGATGGCCAGCAGCCCGATCACGATCGCCGGCGCGACCAGCGCGCGACGGCCCAGCCCGACGACCGCGGCGATGGCCAGCAGCAGCGCGAAGACCAGGAACGTGCGCCGCGTCCCGATGAACGGGATCAGCAGCAGCGCGCTGAGGAACGTGCCCACGAGCGAGCCGATCGTCGAGATCGCCGACAGGCGCCCGGCGGTGCTGCCCGCCTCCTCGACGGCGCGCATGCTCAGGCGCAGGGCGTAGGGCGAGGCCATCCCGAGCACGAGCACCGGCACGGCGACCAGCACGAGCACGGCGATCAGCGAGCCGACGAAGGCGCCCGCTTCGATCGAGTCGAGCGCGTCGACCGCGGAGCCCAGGAACGGGTGGGCGACGAAGGGCACGATGGCCAGCAGCGCCGCCGACACGAGCACCAGCCGGCACAGCCCGCGCAGCGTCGGATCGCGGTCGGCCCAGCGACCGCCGATCCAGTAGCCGATCGACAGCGCGACCAGCACGGTGGCGATCGTGTTGGCCCAGATCAGCGTGGAGTCGCCGAAGTACGGCGCCAGCAGGCGCGCGGCGGCGATCTCGGTACCCAGCGTCGACACGCCTTCGACGAAGGCGATCAGCTGGATCCGGCGCGTGGTCGACAGGGACGGCATTGGCGGCCGCCCCAGACTAGGGGCGCGCGGTCAGCGGCCCCGGCGCAACGGGTGGCGCACGCGGCGCCCGGCGCGCACGAGGCGGGCGGCGGCCAGGCCCCCGGCCACCGTCACCGTGGCCGCGCCGGCCACGCTGACCGCCGCCGCGGCGACCGCCATGACGGTGCGCGCGCGGGCGATCGGGTCGACGATCGGGGTGAAGCTCGAACCGGTCGGCCCGACCTCGATGAAGCCGATCGGGACGGCGTTCATGCGGCCACCGCCCCCACCACCGTCGCCGCCGCCGCTGTCGCCCCGGTTGGCGCCCCAGCCGAAGCCGCCGAAGCCGCGCACCCGGGCCACGGGGACGATCGTCCGATCGCCCTGCTGCACGGGCGACCCGTAACACAGGCGCGCGCCACCGAGACGGTCGGCCACCTCCATCAGCGGCGCCCCGCTGGGCGGTGCGGCAACGGCCGGCACGGTGGCCGGCGCGGGTGCGGGTGCGGGTGCGGCGTCGACCTTGGCCAGCTTGGCCTCGGCCTTCGCGGCCTTCTTGTCGGGCTTGGGCGCCATTGTCGGCTCAGTCCTCGTAGGGGACGAAGTCCTTCTTGCGCGCGCCGCAGACGGGGCAGAACCAGGTGTCGGGGATGTCGGCGAACGCCGTGCCCGGCGGGATGCCGCCGTCGGGGTCTCCCTCGGCCGGGTCGTAGATGAATCCGCACGACTCGCAGATCCACTGCTGCACGGTGCTCGTCTCGCTCATGTCCGCAACGGTATCGTCGTGGCCGTGGTGGAGGAGCTCAGCGACGACGGGGTCGTGGTCGTGCCGCGTGACGCGTGCACGGTCATCCTGTTGCGTGGCGGCGCGGACGCGCTCGATGTGCTGCTGGTGCAGCGCAATCCGCAGTCGCGGTTCATGGGCGGCGCATGGGTCTTCCCCGGCGGTTCGGTGGAGGCCGACGAGAGCGACACCGAGGCCGCCGCGCGCGAGCTGCACGAGGAGGCCGCGGTCCGGGTCGATCCAGACACGCTGACCACGTTCAGCCGCTGGATCACGCCGCCCGAGCTGAAGGTCCGCTTCGACACGCGCTTCTTCGTGACGCCGTTGCCCGCCGGCCAGGAGCCCAGCGTCGACGGCGGCGAGTGCGTCGACTTCGGCTGGTTCAGCCCGGCCGGCGCATTGGCCGCGCATCAGGCCGGCGAGCTGCTGCTGGTCTTCCCCACCATCAAGCACCTCGAGCAGCTGCGGCTGTTCGACAGCGCCGATGCGGTGCTGGCCCATGCGCGCACGAGCGAGGTCGTGCCCGTCGAGCCGCGCGTCGTGGTCACCGGCGAGACCGCGCGGATCCTGCTGCCCGGCGAACCCGGCTTCCCCGAGTCATGAGCGTGCGCGTCGCGGTCACCGGCGCCACGGGCGACCTCGGCCGTCCCCTGCTGCGCGCGCTGGACCGCTCGCGCGACGTGACGCAGATCGTGGCCATGGCCCGGCGCCCGTACGACCCGCACGCCGACGGACTGCGCAAGGTCGAGTTCCGCCAGGGCGACGTCACCAACCGCGCCGACGTCGACGCGCTGGTCCGCGGCGCCGACGTCGTCGTCCACCTGGCCTTCGTGATCGTGGCCGGATCCGCGGCCAGCGAGAGCATCAACCTCGAGGGCTCGCGCAACGTCTTCCAGGCGGCGATCGCCGCCGGCGCCCAGCGTCTGGTCTACGCGTCGTCGGTCGCGGCCTACGGCTTCCACGAGGACAACCCGTCGCCGCTGACCGAGGACGTCCCCACGCGCGGGTCCGAGCGCCATCCGTACTCGCATCACAAGGCGGCGGTCGAGGACGTGCTGGCCCAGGAGACCGACGGCGCGTCGATCGACACCTACGTGTTCCGGCCGTGCATCGTCGCCGGGCCCGACGCGCTGATGCTGATCGAGGAGCTCCCCTACATCCGGATCGGCGCGAAGCTGCCCGGCGCGATCCGCGCGCTGTTCGACAGCGTCCCGGTGCTCAAGCCGGTGCTGCCCGATCCCGGCATCCCGTTCCAGCTCGTGCACCACGACGACGTGGCCACCGCGCTGCGCGCCGGCATCCTGGGCCGCGGCCCGGCCGGCGTCTACAACCTCGCCGCGTCGGGCGAGGTGACCATGTCCGATCTGGCCGACGAGCTGCACTGGTACAGCGTGCCGGTGCCCGAGCTGGCCGTGGACGCGGTGGCCGAGGTCGTCGCCCGGCTGCCGTTCGTGCCCGACGAGGCCAAGTGGATCGAGGCCGCGCGCACGCCGGTGTTGATGAGCGCGACCAAGGCGCGGCGCGAGCTGAAGTGGCGCCCGCGCCACGACGCGCGCGCCACCCTGCACGAGACGGTCGTCGCCGCGCGCGAAGACCTCGAGCTCTAGCCGCGGACGACCCGCACGTCGAGCTCCTCGCGCGCCTGGCGCTCGAGCTCGTCGTCCTCGGTCAGCAGCAGCACGAGATCGGCCTGGAAGGTGGCCAGCGCGTCCTGCAGCGCGAGCAGCGGCTGGCTCTCGCCGACCTCACCGGCCGCCTGGATCCCGTCGGAGCGCAACGCCTCGACGCTGCGCTCCTCGGTCTCGGTGGCGTCCTCGATCGCCTCGTCGCTGTCGGACATCCAGAACGCCAGGGACGACTCGTTGCGGGCGGGCGTCACCACGAGCACGCGCGCCTCGTCGAGGCCGGACTCGTCGGGCAACGCCGCGCGCACGCGCGCGGCGTCGACCGGCTCGTCGGCGAGCACCAGCAGCTGCATCAGCCGACGTACTGACCGTCGCGGCGGTACTTCACGACGTCACCGGAGAACGACTTGCACGTCGTGCGCCAGTAGCGCTTGTTGGAGTCGTTGGTCTCGTAGGCCGAGCGGCAGAAGAAGTTGCGGTTGCCGACCGACAGCGCGGGCGTCACCACACACTCGCGGAACGGCGCGACCGTCTGCTGGGTGTAGGGCGCGCACTGCGCCTTGTGGGCCTCGACCGAGCGGACCACCACGAGGGAGTCGCCACACGAGATGCCCGCGTGGAACACCTTCGTGATCTGTGCGAGACCACTGCGTCCACACGGGTGCACCTTGGCGGCTTCAGCGGGACCAGCGGCGATGAGGGCGCCACCGAGGGCGCCGAGGAGGAGGAGTCTCTTCATGGCGCTCCACCAATTCCCGGCGCGTCTAAATGCGAAACGTCACGAATCGTCGGCGATCACATGTGAGACGGCGTTGATCAGCGCCAGATGCGTGAACGCCTGCGGGTAGTTGCCCAGGTGGCGGCCGGACACCGCATCGAGCTCCTCGGCGTAGGTCAGCAGCGGCCCGGCGTAGGACAGCAGTCGCTCGCACAGCGCCTTGGCCTGGTCCTTGTCGCCGATCTCGCTGAGCACGCTGACCAGCCAGAACGAGCAGATCAGGAACGTGCCCTCGCGCCCGTGCAGGCCGTCGTCGGTCTCGTCGACCTTGTAGCGCAGCACCAGCCCGTTCTCGGTCAGCTCGTCGGCGATCGCCTCCGCCGTCGCGCGGACGCGCGGATCGTCGCCGGGCAGGAACCGCTGCAGCGGGATCAGCAGCGTCGAGGCGTCCAGCGCGTCGGTGGCGTAGTGCTGGCGGAAGACCCCGCGCTCGCTGACGCCCTTCTCCAGCACCTCGGCGTGGATCTCGTCGGCGATCGCGCGCCACTTCAGCGCGAGCTCCGTCTCGCCGCGCAGCGTGGCCAGATCGGCCCCGCGATCCATCGCCACCCAGCACATGACCTTGCTGGAGACGTAGTGCTGGGGCTCGCCGCGGGCCTCCCAGATCCCCTGGTCGGGCTCACACCACACGCGCGCCGCCGCCTCGACCTGGTCGACCAGCACCGGCCACAGCCGCTCGGGGATGTGGTCGGTCTCCTTGGTGTGGATGTAGACCGAGTCGAGCACCGCGCCGTAGACGTCGTTCTGACGCTGGTCGAACGCGCCGTTGCCGATCCGCACCGGGACCGCGCCCTCGTAGCCCTTGAGGTGGTCCAAGGTCGACTCGGTCAGGTCCTTGGCGCCGCGGATGCCGTACATGATCTGCAGCGAGCCGTCCGCGTTGCGCTCCAGGTCGGCGACGAACTGCAGGAAGTCCTCGGCCTCCCAGTCCATGCCCAGCGCGTGCAGCCCCCACAGCGTGAAGGCGGCGTCGCGCATCCAGCAGTAGCGGTAGTCCCAGTTGCGCTCGCCCTGCGGCGTCTCGGGCAGCGACGTGGTCGGCGCGGCGACCAGCGCGCCGGTGGGCTGGAAGGTCAGGCCCTTGAGCACCAGCGCCGAGCGCTGCAGGTAGACCCGCCACGGGTGGTCGGGGAACTCGCCGGTCTCCAGCCAGCGGCGCCAGTAGTGGCGCGTGCGGTCGACCCTGGCCCAGGCGTCGTCGACGTCGTGGGGCAACTCGTCGTCGCCCCGCCACGAGAGCGCCACGAAGGCGCGCTCGCCCTCGGTCATCACGTGCCGGCCGCGCACGCGGTCGCCCTCGATCCCGCCGCGCAGCGAGCTGGTCAGCTTCAGCGCCGGCTCGCCGCCGCTGGTGGTGATGAACGACTGGTGGCCGGTGGGCAGCGGCGAGGCCTCCCAGCTGGCGGCGATCTGGCCGTACTCGAACTGCGGCTCGCAGACGAACTCGACCGCGACCTCGCCGTAGGTGCACTCGATCGTGCGCACGAGCATCAGCTCGGCGTCGTAGTCCTGCGGCGGGCGCACGTGCGACTGGCTCTCCCCGTCGTCGCGCCACTCGCCGATGGTCAGCGCGTCGCGCACGACCAGCCAACCGCCCTTGGTCATCCACGTCGTCTCGAGCACGTTGGTGCCCGGGTCGTAGCGGCGACCGGCCGGGACCGACACGCCGTAGGGACCCACGCGGAAGGCTCCGGCGCCCCGATCGAGCAGCGTCGAGAAGGCGCTCGGGCTGTCGAACCACGGGAGGCACAGCCACTCGACCGAGCCGTCCGGAGCGACGAGCGCCCCGGTGTGACAGTCCGACAGGAACGCGTAGTCCGCGATGCGCGGGAAGGGGGAGGCGTCCGCCATCGCGGCAGCGTACCGGGCGCACTCCCGCGCACCCCGGCGCCGCCGAACGTCCTCGCCGGACCAAAGGGAGAAACTTCCGGCGGCGTGAGGGGTTAGAGTCGCCGGAAAGGAGCACACCCAATGGAAGCCGGCGCACTTCACGCACCTGCAGGGCTCAGTCGGATCTCGATCGCGAGCCCGCTTCTGCGTCTCCGTTCGGACGAGCAGCTCGTCGCCGCTTTCCGCGCCGGCAACGAAGACGCCTTCCAGGTGATCTTCGACCGCTACCGGCAACGGCTCTTCGCCTACACCCGTCAGATGCTCGGCGGCTCGCGCCAGGACGCCGAGGACGCGCTGCAGGACGTCTTCCTGCGGGCCTACGGCGCGCTGCGCGCCAACGACCGCCCCCTGTCGCTGCGCGCCTGGCTGTACCGGGTGGCCCACAACCGCTGCATCGATCAGCTGCGCCGGCCCACGCCCGCCCAGGCCGACGTGTTCGATCTTTCGCGCTCCCCGCTGCGCGACCCGCTCGAGGAGAGCCAGCGCCGCGAGGACCTGCGCCGCCTCGTCGAGGACGTCCAGCGGCTCCCCGAGGCGCAGCGCTCCGCCCTGCTGATGCGCGAGATGGACGGCCTCAGCTACCAGGAGCTGGCCGACGCCCTGGACGTCACCGTCCCCGCGATCAAGTCGCTGCTCGTCCGGGCCCGCATCGGGCTGGTCGAGGCGATCGAGGCGCGCGACACCTCCTGCGTGGAGATCCGCAACGACCTGATGGCGTCCTACGACAAGGGCGTGCGCGCGTCGGGCAAGGCGCGCCGGCACCTGCGCGACTGCTCCGGTTGCCGGACCTACCGCACCGAGCTGCGCAGCCTGCAGCGCGGGCTCGGCGCCCTGGCGCCGTCGCACGGCCCGATGGGCGCGTTCCTGAAGCTCTTCGGCCTGGGCAGCGGCGCCGGTGGCGCGGCCGCCGGCAGCGGCGCCGTGCTGGGCGGCGGTGGCGCGGCCACGGTCGTCGGCGGCGGTGCCGCGACGGCCACGGCCTGCAAGGTCGCCGTCGTCGTGTGCTCGGCCGCGCTGGTCACCGGCGCGGCCGGCGACATCGAGAACGCGGTCAAGCGCGCGGTGCAGCCGCTGACCGCCCCGGCGCACACTGCCTCGATCAGCGGCGCGTCCGCCAACGCCGCCAGCCGCACGCCGGTGACGCGGGGCGCCACGCTCAGCCGCTCGCCGATGGAGAAGCTGACCGCGGCGCCGGTGGCCGCTTCGGCGGCCGCGGGTGCGACGACCGCCGCCGCCGACCGGGCCACCCACGTGCGGGCGCTGCGCGAAGCCGCCAAGCCGAGCGCCGCCGCCGCGGCCAACGCGCCGCAGCCGATCACACCCGATGACGAGATCTACGCCGACGCCAACGCGCAGGACGCCGCGGCCAGCGCGACGGCCAAGCCGGCCGTGGCCAACGTGACCGGCGGCGCCGTGGCACCGTCTCCGCCGACCGAGACCCCGACGACGGATCCGACGAGCACGACGGGCGCGACCAGCGCGACGGGCTCGGCCCCGACGACGAGCGCGACCGGCAGCACGAGCGCCAGCGCGACGACGACGACCGGCACGAGCACCGGAACGACGTCCGGGACCTCCTCGACCTCAACCTCGACTTCAGCCTCAGGGTCGGTCTCCACCGGCCCGGCGGCCGCGGCCGGCACGGCCGCCCCCATCACGGCCAGCACGCCGGTCGGCACGGTCGCTCCCTGACCTCCCCGGTCGGCGTGGAGTACCTCGCCACGCTCGACCACGAGGAGGTCCTGATCCGCCGCGGGCGGCGATCAGGGCTGTTCACGATCGTCGCCGTCCACTCGACCGTGCGCGGGCCGGCGCTCGGCGGCTGTCGCGTGTGGCGCTACGACGACGCGCGCGCTGCGCTGCGTGACGCGCTGCGGCTGTCGCGCGCGATGACGTTCAAGTCGTCGGTCGCCGCGCTGCCGCTCGGAGGCGGCAAGGGCGTCGTGATGCTGCCCGCCGACGAACCGATCTCGCCCGCGCGCCGGCGCGCCGCGCTGGCGGACTTCGGCGACACCGTGGCCGCGCTCGACGGCCGCTACGTGACCGCCGAGGACGTGGGCACCTCGGCCCGCGACATGCAGGTCATCGCCGGGGTGACCGGCCACGTCACCGGCCTGTCGCGCAAGCGCGGCGGCTCGGGCGACCCGTCACCGTGGACCGCGCTTGGCGTCGAGGCGGCGATCGGCGTCTCGGTGCAGCAGGCGCTCGGCTCGGCGTCGCTGAAGGGCCGGTCGGTCGCCGTCGTCGGCCTCGGGCACGTCGGCGCGCGGGTGGCCCAGGCCTGCGCGAAGGCGGGCGCCAAGCTCGTCGTGGCCGACATCGATCCGGCCAAGCGCGCCCTGGCCGCCGACCTCGGCGCGCGCTGGATGACGCCCCAGAAGGCGATGCTCGCCGACGTCGACGTGCTGGCGCCCTGCGCGCTGGGCGGCGTCCTCGACCACCAGACCGCGCCCGCCCTGCGCTGCGCCGTCGTCGCCGGCGCGGCCAACAACCAGCTGGCCGACGACGTCGTCGCCGATCTCCTGCACGCGCGCGGGATCCTGTGGGCGCCGGACTTCGTGGCCAACGCCGGCGGGATCATCAACATCGCCGTCGAGCTGGAGCCCGAGGGCTACGACCCGCGCCGGGCCCGGACACGCGTGCGCGGGATCGCCGACACCCTGCGCCGCGTCTACGCCGACGCCCGCGCGATCGACGCGACGCCGCTGACCGCGGCCCACGAGCTGGCCCGGCGCAACCTGCTGGCCGGATGACCGATCAAGGGTTCAGGCCGCCCGGGCCGAGCCGATCGAAGCGGCCATGTCTCGTTTCACCGCCGGCGCCGCGTCGGCCTTCCTCCTGATCGGCGCGGCCGCGTCGACCGCGCCGGGCGCCCTCGCCGCCGGCGGTCCGCCGCCCCCGACCATCACGCCGTTGGTCTCCAGCCCCACCACGTTCTCGGTCAAGGGCTGCTACGAGGCGGTCGTCCCCAGCCGCGTCTCCACGCTGCACATCCGTGCGCAGGGCGCCTCGGGCTCACCGGGCTACACCGACCTCGACCCCAACCCCGCCGGCCGCGGCGCGGTGGTCACCGCCGACTGGCCCGTCACCGCCGGCCAGTCGGTGTACGTCTGCGTCGACCGCTCCCAGGCGCTGGGTGGCGACCTGATGGGCTTCGGCGACGGTGGCGGCATGGCGTCCGTCAGCATCGCGCCGTGGGGCTACACCGTGCGTCCCCAGCTGATCGCCGCCGGCGGCGGAGGCGGCGGCTCGAGCAACTTCGGCATGGGCATCACGCCGCACTACGGCCAGGGGGGCGACGCGGGCTGGCCCGGCCATCCCGCCGGGGACGGCATCACCGACCTCCCGGCCGGTCCCGGCCAGGGCGCCGGCGGCCTGGGCGCGACCGACTCCGGCCCCGGTGCCGGCGGCGCGAAGGATCCCAACACCGGCACGCACGTGTTCGACTACGTCGAGGACGGCGTCCCCGGGACGAACTTCACCGTCCTCGGCGAGGCGGGCGAGGGTGGACAGGGCGCCAACGGGTCGGTCAACGCGCCCGATGCCTTCCGGGGCGGCGGTGGCGGCGGGTCCGGCCTGTACGGCGGCGGCGGTGGCGGGAGCTCGATCAACGGCTACGGCGGCCCGGGCGGCGGCGGGATGTCCGACTGCTCGTCCCCCGCGACGAGCTGTGCGTACGCGCTGGCCACCGGGTACGGCGTCGGCTCGGTGAAGCTGACCTGGACCGTCGACGCGCTGCCCGCGACGACGCCGTTCCCCACGACGCCGACCACCACCCCGGCCGAAGCGCCCAAGGCCACGGCTCCCGAGCCGACCGCGCCGACCAACCTGCCGGGCCCGGTCACGCTCACGCCCAAGGCCCCCACGGCGGGCGGCCCGACGCTGCCGACCGCCGCCACGGCGAACACCAAGGCCGTCCAGACGGCCTGGGGCGTGCACCTGAGCGGCGCCGACGAGGGCGGCTCGGGCGCCTCCGACGGCCGCTCGTCGCTGCCGGTCGTCCCGACCACCAAGGCCGGTCAGGCCAAGCTGCCGCTGGCCTGCCCGGCGACCGCCACCGGCTGTGACGCCAGCGGCGACCTGACGATCGACCTGCCCACCGAACTGGCCCGGGCCGCGGCGCGCAGGCTCACGACGCTGGCCAGCTTCCGGGGCGTCGAGATCGCCGCGGGCCAGTCGCACCTGCTGAAGGTCCGCCTGAAGCCCTCCGTGGTCAAGCGCCTGCAGCACGACGGCATCCGCAAGGTCCGCGCCACGCTGACCATCGACAACCACCTGGACGGCGGCCCGAACGTGCGCACCGTGCAGCGCGTCGTGATCCGCATCCCGCTGGCCAAGGCCGCGCAGGCCGAGCGCCGGCCGGCCGCCGTCAGCCCGTCGTTCACCGGCTGACCGTGCGGCGCGCGTCCGCCACGCTGATCGTGCTGCTCGCCGCCGGCGCCCTCGGGGCGCCGGCGGCCCGCGCCGCGCACGTCACGCGCCTGTCCGACGAGCGGACCGAGAGCCGCTGGGCCCACCCGGCCGCGGCGGCGTGGATCCGCACCGGCCCGTCGGCGACCGCGGCGCGCATCACGCGGCTGCACAGCCGCACCGAGGACGAGCAGCGCGAGGTGTACCTCCTGCTGCGCAAGCGCAGCACCGCCGACGGCCAGAGGTGGGTGCAGCTGCGCGTGCCCGGCCGCCCGAACGGCCGCACGGGCTGGGTCCCGCGCAACGCCCTGGGCGCGATCCACGTCGTGGCCGAGGCGATCGTCGTCGACCGGCGCAAGCTGACGCTGACCCTGTACCGCGCGGGGCGCCTCGTCCGGCGCCTGCCCGTCGGGGTGGGGAAGGCCGCGACCCCGACGCCCGCCGGCCGCTTCGTCATCCGCGAGCTGCTGAAGGTGCCCGCCGGGCACCCGATGTACGGCCCGTACGCGTTCGGCACGAGCAACTACTCCGTCCTGTCGGACTGGCCGGGCGGCGGCGTGATCGGCATCCACGGCACCGACCAGCCCGAGCTGCTGCCGGGCCGCCCGTCGCACGGCTGCATGCGCCTGCGCAACGCCGACATCCGCTGGCTGGCCCGTCACGCGCCGATCGGCACGCCGATCCAGGTCCGCTGAGCGCGGCCGCAAGCTCCGGCCCGTCGCGCTCCCCAGCCCGACGTGCCCAGGCCGCCACCGGCGGTCAGGGCTAGGGCCGCTGCACCCCGTCGGGCAGCCGGCCCTCGGCCTCCAGCTTGTCGAGGTGGGCGGCCAGGCTCCAGGCCGCGGCCGGGCGCAGCTCGGTCGGGGCGTCGCTCCAGGCCCGGTCCAGCAGCGCGTCGACGCTGCGGGCGCCGTCGTCCAGCGCGGCCACCAGCTTGCGCTCGCGCTCGAGGCGGTGCTCGATCAGCTCGCCCACGCGGGCGCTCGGATCCAGGACCGGATCGCCGTGGCCGGGCAGCAGCAGCGTCAGCTCCAGCGCGCGCAGCTGCTCCAGCGCGTCGAGGTACTCGCCCAGCTGGCCGGCGACGAAGACGCTGCCGGCGCCCAGCACGGTGTCGCCGGAGAACGCGACCGTGCCGGCGATCCAGGTGACCGAGTCGGCCGAGTGCCCCGGCGAGAGCAGCGCGCGCAGCGGGCCGAGCTCGCCGATGCGGGCCACCTCGACCGCGCCGACGCGCTCCAGCAGGCCGGGCACGCCATCGCTGTGGTCGTTGTGGTCATGGGTCAGCGCGATGCCGCCCACCCCGCCGCGCAGCGTCGCGGCGTGCGCGACCGCGTCGAGGTGGCCGTCGAGCGCCGGGCCGGGATCGACGATCCAGCACGGATCGCGGCCCAGCAGCCAGGTGTTCGTGCCGCTCAGGGTCAGCGGTCCCGGGTTGTCGGCTCGCACGAGCGCGACATCCACGCCGGCGATCACGACGGCCTACTTGCTGACGAAGCGGTACACGGGGCCACTGAGCGACAGAACGTACACGCGCCCGCGCGCGTCCTCCCCGAAGGACGAGACGCTCTGCACCTTCGGCAGGCCGGCGATCGCCCGGTCGCCGGTGGCGCGCCCGTCGCTGAGCCGCGCCGAGCGCAGCTCGCCCAGGCAGAAGTCGCTGTAGACGTACCGGCCGGCCAGCGCCTTGAGCGCCGGATCGCGCACGACGTAGCCGCCGGTGATCGAGCACCAGCCGTCGCCGTGGGTCTTGGTCAGCACCGGGGAGACCGCGCCGGGCGCGGGCTCGTCGAAGTTCTTGCGGTCGCCCTCGATGGCCCGCCAGCCGTAGTTGGCGCCGCGCGCCTTGCCCTTGGAGGCGTAGTCGATCTCCTCGACCTCGTTCTGGCCGACGTCGGCGATGGTCAGCGCGCCGTTGGCCCGGTCGAAGGAGAAGCGCCAGGGGTTGCGCAGCCCGTAGGCGTAGATCTCGCCGCGCGCGCCCGACTCGCCCACGAACGGGTTGTCCGACGGGATCGAGTACGCCTTGCCGCCGGACTCGCGCGGGTCGATGCGCAGGATCTTGCCCAGCAGCGTGCCCTTGTTCTGGCCGTTGCCGCGCGAGCCGTGCTGGTCGTTGCCGCCGCCGCCGTCGCCCAGGCCGACGTACAGCAGGCCGTCGGGGCCGAACTGGAGCTGGCCGCCGTTGTGGTTGGACTCGCTGTCGGGCTGGGCGAAGAGCACGCGCGCGCTGCCGGAATCGGCGCGGTCGGCGCTGGCGGCCCGGAACTCGGCCACCGTGTTGGCCCCGTCGCCCTTGGCGGTGTAGTAGACGTAGAAGCGCTTGGAGGTCGCGTAGTCGGGCGCGAAGGCCAGGCCGAGCAGGCCCTGCTCACCGCCGGCGACGACGCGGTCGCGGATGTCGAGGAAGGGCGTGGCCAGGACCTTGCCGTCCTTGATGACCTTGATCGTCCCGCTCTGCTCGACGACGAACTGCCGGTGGGTGTCCTTGGGCGGCGCCGCGAAGGCCACCGGCTCCGTGAACGTGCCCACCTTCTTCAGGCGCACGCCGCTGGCCGCGGCCTGGGCCTGGGGCTCGGTCTGGGGTGCCGTGGTGGCGGCCGGTGACTCGGCCGCGGTGGACGTGTCCACTGTCTTGGCGGGTGCGTCCGTCGAATCCGAGCCACAGGCCACCAGGGCCGTGGCGGCGACGGTCAACACCAGCGCGATCCCGCATCGCATGACGGCCAAGCTACCCCGATCGGGACAAAACCGTGCCCGGTCAGGCCAGCAGGCCGAGCCTTTGGGCGCGTTGGACTGCCTCGGCGCGGTTGCGCACCTCGAGCTTGCGGAACACGTTGCGCGTGTAGTCCTTGACCGTGTGGTGGCTGAGATGCAGCTGCAGCGCGATCTCGCGGTTCGTCGCGCCGGTGGCCACCAGAGCGAGCACCTCGCGCTCGCGCTCGGTCAGCTGCTGGCTCTCCTCGGCGGCGGGCGTGCCCTCGCCGAACACCTGCCCGCCCAGCCCGATCACGCGGATCGCCGACATCACGTCGCGCGCGCCCAGGCCCTTGGAGACGAACCCCGAGGCGCCGGCCGCGCGGGCCGCCGCGGCGCTCATGCGCCCGGACCCGGAGAACAGCAGCACGTTGGTGATCGGCGAGCGCTTGCGCAGCTCGCGGCACAGCTCGGCGCCGGACGCGTCGCCCAGGAACAGGTCGATCAGCGCGACGTGCGGCTCGTAGCGCTCGGTCATCTCCAGCGCGTCGGCGGCGTTGGAGGCGACCAGGCAGCGCTCCACCCACTCCTGCCCGGAGAGCAGCGCGCGCAGGCCCCAGTGGACGACCTCGTGGTCGTCGACGATCAGCACCCGCAGCTTGTCGTAGTGGCGTCTCATGGCAGCGGCAGGGTCACGCGGACGCGCCACTCGACGCCGTTGCCGCGCGGGCCGAACTCCAGCGCGCCGCCGTCGCGCAGCGCCTCCATCGCGCACAGGCGCAGTCCGACGCCGGTGCCGCGGGGCTTGTTGGACGGGTTGGGGATGATGCCGTCGTTGACGACCGTCATGTGCAGCGCCTCCTCGGTCGCGCGCACGTCGACCTCGATCGTCGTCGCGTGGGCATGCTTGTCGGCGTTGCGCAGCGCCTCGTGCAGCACGGACTGCAGCAACGGCTCGTACTGGGGCGGCACTGTGCAGCCGCGCTGCCAGCGCACGTCGAGCGGCGTCTGGCCGGGCTGGCCGTTGATGCGCTCGAGCTCCTGGCTGAGGGTCAGGGCGGAGTCGTCGAGGTCCGGTGGCGCGAGCGGGCGCTCGATCACCTCGCGCAGCTCGTGCATCGCGCGCTCGGCCTCCTCGGCGCAGCGCTCGCGCTCGACGGGGCCCAGCGTCTCACCGGAGCGCAGCAGCGCGGTGATGCCGAACAGCCGTTGGATGACCGAGTCGTGCAGCTCGCGCGCGAGGCCCAGGCGCTCGGACAGCTGCTGGTTGAGCAGCTGCTGGCGGGTGGCCACGCGGGCGGTGGCGGCCAGCGCCGCGGCCTTGCCCAGCGACCACAGCCGGTCGCGCTCCTGCGCGGTGAGCGTGAAGGGCTGGCCGCCGCGGTCGGAGATGATCACGCCACGCCAGCGGCTGGCCGCGCTGAGCGGCGTGCAGGCGACGGTCGACAGGCCGAACGCGTCGACGTACTCGCTGGGCAGCTCGTCCTCGGTGAACGGCGGGTTGAAGACGATCACCTCGTCGCGGCCGAGCGCGTTCTGCACCAGGCGCGAGCTGGTCAGCGGCGCGTTGATCGACTCCAGCAGCGCGCCGTCGAAGCCGTGGCTGCCCATCGGGCGCACGGCGCGCCGGACCTCGTCATCGAGGAACAGCAGCGCGCGGTCCATCCCCACCACCTGGCAGACGGCCTGGCACAGCCGGCTGTAGTACTCCGAGCGCGGCGCGAGGTGGAAGTCCTCCTCGTCGACCTCGCCGAGCAGGCCGACGATCAGGTCGACGACATCTGCCGGTGCGGTCTCGGACGACATGCCCCTGATGGTAGGCGCGCGTGAACGTCTGGAGAAAGATGAACGCCCCGGTGGGGACCGAGGCGTTCAAGGGGAGGAGAGGGTGTCCCCGAAGGGACGGGTATTCGCTATGTGAAGTGAGAGCGAGTGACCATGAGGGTCATATGAGTCGCAATCACCTTTCGTAAGCTACCCCCGCCGTGGATCCAATGCAAGTCATTGGCTCCAATATCCCCCAGTTGGGGGATGCCGTTCTCAGACGCGGTAGCGCTCCTCGCGCTCGCGCTTCTGCTCCTCGTTGAAGCGCTTGAAAACGGTGGCTTGGAGCAGGGCGTTGACCAGCCAGATGATGATCGTGGCGCCGACCGCCGACCAGAAGCCGTCGATCCGGAAGTCGCTGACGATCCAGCTGGTCACGTAGAGCATCAGCAGGTTCACGAAGAACAGCGCGATGCCCAGGGTGAGCACGATCAGCGGCAGCGACAGCACGAAGATCACCGGCCGGACGAAGGCGTTGACCAGGCTGAAGACCAGCGCGGCGAGCACGAGCGCCCACCAGCTGTCGCCGTAGGCGATGCCGTCCAGCAGCGCGGCGGCGACGAAGATCGCGGCGATGTTGCACGCCCAGGCGATGGCCAGCCGTTGCCACATGCCCTGCAGCCTACGCCGCGACGCGGCGCTCGACCGGCAGGCGCAGCTCGAAGGCGGCGCCGCCGTCGGCGGGCACGCGCAACGCGACGCTGCCGCCGTGGGCCTCGGCCACCTGGCGGACGATCGCCAGGCCGAGGCCGGTGCCCGAGCCGGCGCGCGCCGCGGCGCCGCGGTAGAAGCGGTCGAAGATCAGCGTGCGGTCGGCCTCGGGCACGCCCGGACCGTGATCGCGCACGAGCAGGACGCCGTCGCGCAGCGTCACCTCGACGGGGCCGTCGCCGCCGTGCTTGGCGGCGTTGTCGAGCAGGTTGTTGACCGCGCGCCCCAGGCGATCCGGGCGCGCCTCCAGCGTGCACGGCTCGCTGTCGAGCCGGTAGTCGACCCCCGGGTGGTGCAGGCGCGCGCGAGCGACCGCGTCCTCCAGCAGCGCGTCCAGGCGCACGTCCTCGTTGGCCACCGACGGCGGCTCGTCCGCTCGGGCCAGCTCGATCAGGTCGCCGACCAGCGCGCCGAGCTCGTCGCTCTGCTCGACGACGTCGTGCAGCAGCTCGCGGCGCGCCACGACGTCCATGTCGTCGACCTCGAGCAGCACCTCGATGTTCGTGCGCAGGCTGGTGATCGGCGTGCGCAGCTCGTGCGAGGCGTCGGCCACCAGCTGGCGCTGGGCGGCCAGCGACGAGCCCAGGCGGTCGAGCATCGCGTTGAAGCGCGCGGCCAGCCGCCCGACCTCGTCGGTGCCGGGCGCCTCGATGCGCCGTTGCAGGTCGCCGGTCAGCTCGATGTGCTCGGCCGCCTCGGTCAGGTCGTCGATCGGACGCAGGACCGAGCGCGCGACGATCCGGGCCAGCAGCACCGACAGCGCGATGCCCGCCACGCACAGCAGCACCAGGATCAGCGCCAGGCGGCGCAGCACCGCGTCGGCGCTCTCCAGCGAGCGCGCGAGCTGCAGCGCGCCGCCGCCGGGGACGTGGCGCACGAGCATCCGCAGGTGCTCGCCGTCCACGGTCACGTCGGTCACCAGCTGGGTCTGCTGGCCGCGGGCGACGGCCAGCACCGACCGGGTGACGGGCAGCGCCGACGACGGATCGCGCGCCGCCGACTCGCCGTCGGGGGCGACGAACTGCGCATAGCCCGCCGGGCCGCCCCGGCGCGCGGGCAGGTCGGGGATCTGGTTGGGGTCCGGCGTCTGGATGATGAACCCGCCGGGCGGCAGGCGGTCGACCATCCCGGCCTGGTCGCGCAGCTGCGAGTCGACCTGGTCGCGCAGCTCGTTGCGCACGACGACGTAGCTGATCAGGGCGGCGGCGATCACCGCGACCGCGACGGCGGTCGCCGAGAGCAGCACCAGGCGGCGCCTCAGCGACATCGCGTCCCGCTAGTCCCGCAGCACGTAGCCCACACCGCGAACAGTGTGGAGCAGGCGCGGCTCGCCGGCCTCCTCGAGCTTGCGGCGCAGGTACCCGACGTACACGCCCAGCGAGTTGGAGGTCGGGCCGAAGTCGTAGCCCCACACGCGCTCGAAGATGGTCGAGCGCGTCAGCACCTGGCGCGGGTGGCTGAGGAACAGCTCCAGCAGCGAGTACTCGGTGCGTGACAGCTCGATCAGGCGGTTGGCCCGGCGCACCTCGTGGGCGGTCGGGTCCATCACCAGGTCGGCGAAGCGCAGCGCGTCGGCCTCGTTGACCGCCTCGGTGCGACGCAGCAGCGCGCGCACGCGGGCCTGCAGCTCGCGCAGCGCGAAGGGCTTGACGAGGTAGTCGTCGGCGCCGGCGTCCAGGCCCTCGACGCGGTCGTCGACGGCGTCGCGCGCGGTCAGCATCAGCACCGGCGTGCGGTCGCCGGCCGAGCGCAGGCGCCGGCACACCTCCAGGCCGTCCAGGCGCGGCATGCCGATGTCGAGCACGATCGCGTCGACGTGGCGCTGGGCCAGGACATCGAGCGCGTCGCGCCCGTCGGCGGCCAGCTCGACATCGAAGTGGTCGAGCTGCAGCGCGCGCTCCAGGGCGGAGCGCACGGCCGGCTCGTCGTCGACCACGAGGATCCTCACGCGCATCCGATGATCGCATCATCGACCGCTGAAGCAACCCCGAATACCGCCGAAGAACCAGCGAAGAGGCCGGGGCGACGGGTCCTAGAGTGCGGGGCGTGTGCGGCCGCTACTCGCAAACGCTCAAGCGCGACGACCTCGCCGGCATCTTCCCGCAGGTCGGCTCCATCAGCGGCCATGACGACCTGTTCGAGCGCTTCAACGTCGCGCCGACCGACGACGTCCTGACCGTCGTCACCGACAAGGCGGGCGAGCGGCGCATGGGCCCGCTGCGCTGGGGGCTGGTCCCGTTCTGGGCCAAGGACCTGAAGATCGGGTCGAAGATGATCAACGCGCGCGCGGAGACGCTGGGCGAGAAGGCCGCCTTCCGCAACCTCGTCGCCAACGGCCGCTCGCGCTGCCTGATCGTCGCCGACGGCTACTACGAGTGGCTGCGCCCGGAGGACCCCAAGGGCCAGAAGATCCCGATGCACATGGCGCTGGAGGGCGGCGCGCCGTTCACGTTCGCCGGCCTGTGGACCTACTGGCGGCCCAAGGACGAGCCCGAGGCCGAGCGCATCGCCACCTGCACGATCATCACGACGGCGGCCAACGCGACCGTCCGCGCCGTCCACGACCGGATGCCCGTGATCCTCGCCGACGAGGAGGCGCAGGCCACCTGGCTGGATCGCGAGCTGGACTACGACGGCGTGCGTGACGTCCTGCGACCGCTGGGCGAGGGCCTGCTCACGGTCACGCCCGCCAACCCGCTGGTCAACAACGTCGCCAACGAGGGCCCTGAGCTTCTGGAGCCGCCGGCGCCGTCGCCGTGAGCGCGCTGGACATGATCGCCGTGCTCGCGGCCGGGATCGGCGCGGGCATGATCAACGTCGTGGTCGGCAGCGGGACGCTGCTCACCTTCCCGGTCCTGCTCGCCGTCGGCTACTCGCCGGTGGTGGCCAACGTCTCCAACACGATCGGCCTGGTGCCCGGGTCGGTCAGCGGCGCGGTCGGCTATCGCCGCGAGCTGTCCACGCAGCGGGCGCGGCTGCGGCGCCTGGTCCCGGCCTCCGTGCTGGGCGGGATCTGCGGCGCGATCGCCCTGCTCACGCTGCCCGATGCGGTCTTCGAGGCGATCGTGCCGGCGATGATCGCGCTCGCGCTGGTGCTGATCGTCGCGCAGCCCAGGCTCGCCGCGCTCGTGGCCAAGCACCGCCCGGAGAATCGCGACGAGGCGCTGTGGCTGTGGTTCGCGGTGTTCGCCTGCGGCGTCTACGGCGGCTACTTCGGCGCCGCCCAGGGGATCCTGCTGATCTCCGTCATGGCCGTGGCCATCGGCGACGACCTGCAGCGCATCAACGCGCTGAAGAACGTCCTCGCCGGCCTGGTCAACCTGATCGCGGGCATCGTCTTCATCATCGTGGCCGACGTGGCCTGGGGCCCGGTCGCCCTGATCGCCGTCGGCTCCCTGATCGGCGGCATCCTCGGCGCCCGCTACGGCCGCCGCCTGCCCCCCAACGCCCTGCGCGCGCTGATCGTCGTCGTCGGTCTGTTCGCGATCAGCCGGCTGCTCATCTGGGGCTGACCCGCCGACCGACCGCCCCGCCCCGCCGTTGCTTGTCGGATCGGTGGTCAAGACGACCATGGATCTGACAAGCAACGCGGAGCGGCGGGCCTACGAGACGGGGCTGGTGCGCCCGGGCTGGACGTAGCCCTCCTGCACGAGCCGCACGTTGACGGCCACGCCCGCGCGGGCGCCGTCGGCGATCACCATCGGCACGTTCATCCGCGCGTCGGCGACGTTGCCCACGGCGTAGACGCGGTCGACCGTCGTCTGGCGGTCGTCGGCCACCTCGACGAACCCGGCCGCGTCGACCGCGCAGCCCAGCGCCTGGGCGATCACGCTGCGCGGGTGCAGCGCCAGGTGGAAGAACAGCGCGTCGCGTTCCAGCGGCGGGCGGCCGTCGGCGAAGTGCACGCGGCGCAGGCGGCCGTCCTCGCTCTCGAACCGCGCGACCTCGTCGACGGCGAGCAGCTCGACGTCCGCGGACCACTGGCGCAGCAGCCCACCCAGGTGGTCGACGATCTCGGGCTCGGCGGCCAGCACCGCGATGCGCTCGTCGGCGTGCTCCCAGCCGTCGCAGTACGGGCAGGTGTGCGCGCTGACGCCGTACAGGTCGGCGAACCCGTCGATCGGTGGGACCTCGTCGAGCAGGCCGGTGGCCAGGATCAGCGTGTGCGCGCGCTCGCCGTCGACCACCACGCCGCCGTCCACGAGCGCGACCGCGTCGGCATCGGCGTCGCGCACCTCGATGCCGTAGCGCGCCACCTCCTCGCGCCCGCGCGAGCGCAGCTGCGCGGGCGCCATGCCGTCGTGGCCGAGCACGCCGTGCATGGCGAGGGCGGCGTGGTTGCGCGGGGCGCCGTCGTCGAGGACGAGGACGCGGCGGCGGGCGCGGCCCAGGGTCAACGCGGCGCTGAGCCCGGCCGGGCCGCCCCCGATGACGATGCAATCCCAATCGAAGTCCATGGCTCCAGGGTGAGTCCCGCCGGACGGTTGTGGCAACATTTCATGCCGAAATGGCAACGAACGACACCGATCGCCTCGTGCGCGAGCGCCTGCGCGCCCTGCGCACCGACCGCGGCCTGAGCCAGGAGGAGGTCGCCCGCCGGGCGGGCATGGCCACCTCGACGCTCAGCCGCCTGGAGTCCGGCGCGCGCCGTCTGGCGCTCGACCACCTGACGCCGCTGGCCGGCGCGCTCGGCGTCGACGTGGGCGAGCTGCTGGCCCCCGCCACCACCGGCGACCCGCGCGTGCGGGCGCGCCCGCGCAAGGTCGGCCAGCACACCGTGTGGACGCTGTCGCAGCACGCGCCCGGCGGCATGCGCGTCTTCCGCATGGCGCTGCCCGACCTCCCCTCGGCGCCGGACCAGCGCAGCCACGAGGGGCACGAATGGCTCTACGTCCTGCACGGCCGCGTGCGCCTGCTGCTCGGCGACGACGACCTGATCCTCGAGCCCGGCGACGCCGCCGAGTTCTCGACCTGGACGCCGCACTGGATGGGCGCGGTCGACGGCCCGGCGGAGATCCTGGCCATCTTCGGTCCTCAGGGCGAGCGCGTCCATCTGCGCGCCCGCGCCTGAGGACCGACGGCTCAGGCGCCCGTCACCGACCAGGAGCCGAAGCCGTAGGCGAAGATCTCCGTGTTGCCGGAGACCGCGGTGTAGCGGATGACCGCGCCGTACGGCGATGAGCCGTCGGCGAAGGTGACCGGGTTCTGGATCGGGGCCGCCATGGGGGTCAGGTTGACGTTGGCGGTCTCGTACACGCACAGGTAGCCGGGGTCGGCCTGGCCGGCGCCCGGGCAGTGGGTGGCCGGCGACATGCCGGCCGGGACGTAGACCACGTGCGCGGCGTCGAGGGAGGCGGCCAGCGGCTGGGCGAACGAGATCGACGGGATCCCGTGGCCGATGCTGTTGGCCGGCGGCGTGATGCTCACGCCATAGGTGCCCGACTCCGTCTCGCCGGGGCCCAGCGGGGTCTGCGTCGTCAGGTTCGTGCCGGCGGCACCCGTGGCGCCCGTGGCGCCGCGCGCCCCGGTCGGACCGGCCGGGCCCTGCGCGCCGGTCGCGCCGGCGGGACCCTGGGCGCCCGCCGGGCCGGCGTCGCCCTTGGGGCCCTGCGGGCCGGCGGCGCCCGCGGGGCCGGTCTTCCCGGTCTTGCCGGTCTTGCCCTTCATCGCCTTGAGCACCTTGGGCGCGATCTGCGACTTGGACGAGACGATGTACTTCGACGCTGCGTAGCCGGTGCCGGTGAAGGCGAAGATCAGCGCGGTGACGGCGATCACGAGGGCGGGACTGGGACGGCGCATGGAGCACTCCTTGGGGTCAGGAAGAGGAATGCGCGCAGCCTTCCGCCCCCACTCCTCAGGCGCCTGAGGGAGGCTCCCTCAACTTCTCCCTCAGTCTTCGGCGAGCACGACGACCCGGTCGCCCGGGGCCGCCACGTACGGCGCCGACTTGGCCGGGTTCAGGCGCACGCCGTACGCCGCCGACGGGTCCGACGACAGCTCGGCCAGGCGCAGGCCGATCGCGGTCTCGCCGTGCTCACGCGCCGCCGCGACGACCGTCGCGAAGCTCGCCTCGGTGCCCAGCTCGACGTACTCCTCGGCCGGGCGCAGGTAGATCTCCGAGCCGTCGGCCTCGAACAGCTCGGCGAAGACCGCCGCCAGGTGCTCGTTCTCGGAGATCTGGGCCAGCAGCAGCGACAGGACCTTGTCGGACACGATCACGTCGTCGACCTGGGTGACCTGGGCCAGCTCGTGGTTGCGGTCGTCGAGCATCTCGCTGACGATCGAGACCGGGTGGTCCAGTCGCGAGGCGATGTCGCGCAGGTGCAGCAGCGTGATCAGCGTGCGGGCGTCCGCGCGCTGGGGATCGAGGTGGTCGGCGTAACACATGACGATCACGTGATCGAAGGTGCCGACGTCGAGCGACTCGAGCGTCGCGCGGTCGGTCGTGTTGCCGTGGCGGAAGCTGACGGCGATGTTGGCCAGGTCGCTGCAGTTGACGGCGATCGCGGTCTCGGCGGCGGGCGTCTCGGCCACCACGACGACCTCGGACCCGGGCGAGACGTAGTGATCGATCTCGCTGACGACGGTGCACGTGCGCCCGTTCCAGCCGATCACCAGCACGCGCTGGGGCAGCTCGGGGGTGCGCACGCGCTGCACGAACGCGGTCGTGTCGACGCTGCCGGCGAACGGGGTGGCGCGCTCGAGCACCGAGTCGTCCTCGGCGATCGCGATGACGCTGTCGCCCGGCTCGATGACGGTGGACATCGACGGGTTCACCAGCACGTCGCCCGCGGCGCGCTGGACGCCGATCACGGTGGCGTCCTCGTAGGCCAGCAGCGCGTCGCCGTAGCGGCGCCCGGCCAGCGCGTCGTCGCGGCGGAAGTAGATCTCCTCGCCGTCGAAGTCGAGCAGCTCGCCGTAGACCACCGAGGCGCCGGCCTGGCGCGAGGCCTGCACGATGAGCTTGGCGATCGTGTCGCGCTTGTCGAGGAAGACGGCCTGATCGCCGCCGACCAGGTGCGCGGCCTCGAGGTTGGCCGGATCGTGGATCTCGGCCACGATGCGGTAGCCGTCCGCGCGCCGATGCGGGCCGCGGGTCAGCGCCAGGACGGTCTTGATGACCTCGGCGTCGGGATCCTCGCCGGCGGGCGACAGCACGATGATCGAGCGCGCCGACTGCGGGTTGACGATGGCCAGATCGGTCAGGTCGATGGGCGAGCCGGTGCGGCAGACGACGCGCGTGCCGCGCAGGTCGGCGACCTTGGCCCGGATCGCGTCCTCCATCTCGACCTTGTCCTGCTCGGCCAGGATGACCACCGACGGGTTGCGCTCGCTCTCGTTGGCCACGGCCAGCTCGGAGAGGATCGTGAACACCGACTCCGACCAGCCGAGGACGATCGTGTGGTCGGTCTCGATCACGAACGAGCGGCCCTTGCGCAGGTGCAGCAGCTTCTCGTCCAGCGCGGTGGCGATCACGCCGATCAGCGCGGACACGATGAACAGGCCGCCGAGCGTGACCAGCAGCATCACGATCAGGAAGCCCGCGCCCCCGCCGTCCCCGGCCACCGTGCCGGGGTCCAGCGCGTGCATCAGCGTCGAGAACATCTGGCCGATGAAGCTGTGGCGACCGTCGCGCGGCACCAGCCCGAGCACCAGCACGAGCGCGACGCCGGCCAGGATCAGGACGACGGTCAGCGCGGCCAGCCACAGGACCAGCGCGATCGGCCCGTTGGACATCGTCGCGTCGAAGCGGTAGCGCAGGCGCTGCCAGACCGTCGGCGTCGGCGGCGGCGTGCCGGGGGCCTTGGGGCCGCGCGGGGCGGCGGCGCCGCTGCTGGCGATCTGCTTGCGTGCGCGCTCGCGCGCCACTCGTCCGGTTGTGGCCATCCGGTGAAGTATCGGCTACCGACCAGGATCGCTGTAGCTGCTAGACACCGCTGGCATGACCGCCCTCTCCCGCCTGATCGCCGTCGCGCGCGGTGACGCCGAGCCCGACCTCGTGATCACGGGCGCGCGCGTGTTCTGCCCGTTCACGCGCGAGTGGCTGGAGGGCGACGTCGGGGTGGCCGAGGGCCGGGTGGCCGGCGTCGGATCCTTCGCCGGCGGGACCGAGCGCATCGACGCCGCGGGCCGGTCGCTGGTGCCCGGGCTGATCGACGCGCACATGCACGTGGAGTCCTCGAAGCTGTCGCCCGCCGAGTTCGCCCGCGTGGTCGTGGCGCGGGGCGTCACGTCGGTCGTCGCCGATCCCCACGAGCTGGCCAACGTGCTCGGCCCCGACGGCGTGCACTGGCTGCTGGACGCGACCGAGGGGCTACCGCTGCGCGTCTGGGTGATGGCCCCGTCCTGCGTGCCCGCGAGCGACTTCGAGACGGCGTTCCGCCCGATGGGCCCCGGCGACATGGAGGGCCTGCTGCTGCGCGACCGCGTGCTCGGCGTGGCCGAGATGATGAACTTCCCGGGCGTCATCGCCGGCGACCCCGACGTGCTGGCCAAGATGGCGGTGCGCGGCGCGACGCACGTCGACGGCCACGCGCCCGAGGTGCGCGGGCGCGCGCTGGACGCCTACGCGTCGGCGCGCATCCGCTCCGACCACGAGTCGGTCACCTGGGAGGAGGCGCTGGACAAGCGCCGCCGCGGCATGTGGGTGTTCCTGCGCGAGGCCTCCAACGCGCGCAACCTGGTCGAGCTGCTGGAGCTCGTGCGCCGCTACGGGCCGGAGGGCTGCGCGCTGTGCACCGACGACACCGAGCCCAACGACCTGCTGCGTGACGGCTCGGTCGACCACGGCCTGCGCCTGTGCGTGGCCAACGGGATCGCCGTCGAGGACGCGCTGGCCATGGGCACGCTGCACGCGGCGCGGGCGCACGGGCTCAGCGACCTGGGCGCGATCGCCCCCGGGTTCCTGGCCGACATGGCGCTGGTCGAGGACCCCGCGCTGCTGCGCCCGACGCACGTGTGGCGGGGCGGCGAGCTGGTCGCCCGCGACGGCCAGGTGCTCCCGTTCGACCCGGCGCCCGTGCCGGCGTTCGTGCGCGGGACGGTCCGCCCGGCGCCCGTCCACGCCCGTGATCTCGTGCTCGACGCCGGCCCGCAGCGCGTGCGCGTGATCGGCGTGATCCCGGGCCAGATCGTCACCGAGTCGCTGGTCGACGAGCCGACGGTGGCCGACGGGCAGATCGTCGCGGATCCCGCGCGCGACCTGGCCAAGATGGCCGTGATCGAGCGCCACCACGGGTCCGGCAACGTCGGCCTGGGCCTGGTCCGCGGCTTCGGGCTGCAGGGCGGCGCGTTCGCCTCGACGGTCGCCCACGACGCCCACAACATCGTCGTCGTCGGCTGCGACGACGCGTCGATGCTGGCCTGCGTCGAGCGTCTGGCCGAGCTGGGCGGTGGCGTGTGCGTGGCCCGCGACGGCGCGATCACCGGCGAGCTGGCGCTGCCGATCGCCGGGCTGCTGTCCGAGGAGCCGGCCGCGCTGGTCGTCGACACGCTCGACGCGCTGGAGGGCCAGCTGCGCGACAGCGGCGTGTCGATGGCCACGCCGTTCATGGCGCTGTCGTTCCTGGCGCTGTCGGTGATCCCGGCGCTCAAGCTGACCGACCAGGGGCTGGTCGACGTCGAGACGTTCCGGCTGGTCGGCCTCAGCGCGGGCTGATGGCCGACGCCGCCCGGGTCACCGCGCTGCTCGGCGCCTGGCGCGACGGCGACGGCCCGCAGTTCGCGCGCCTGGCCGGTGCGCTGGCCGGGGCGATCGAGCGCGGGTCGCTGGACGGCGTGGTGCTGCCCGCCGAGCGGCGGCTGGCCGAGGCGCTCGGCGTGTCGCGGTCGACCGTCGTGCGCGCGTACGAGTCGCTGCGCGAGCAGGGCCTGGTCGCGTCGCGCGAGCGCTCGGGCACCGTCGTGCGCCCGCTGCGCCGCCGCCAGGTCGCGCCGCGCGGGCAGATGTTCCAGCTCGCCCAGCTGCTGACCCCCAGCGACGCGATCGACCTGTCGATCCCCTCCCCCGTGATCGACGAGGTCGTCGGTCCGGTGTCGGTGGCGCTGGGCGACGCGGGCGGCCACGGGTACGCGCCCTGGGGCCTGCCCGCGCTGCGCGAGGCGGTGGCCGCCTTCATGACGGGCGGCGGCGCGCCGACCACACCCGAGGAGGTGCTGATCACCTCGGGCGCGCACGAGGCGCTCGCGCTGATCGCCGCGCTGCTGGTCGGCCGGCGCCAGCCGGTGGCCGTCGATCCGCTGACCTACCCGGGGCTGCTCGAGGTGCTGGCCCGCGCGGGCGGCGAGCCCGTCGCGGTGGCCGGCGACTCGGCGGGCATGCGCGCCGACGCGCTCCAGGCCGTGCTGGCCCAGGGCGGCGTCGGCTTCGTCTACCTGATGCCCGGCGTGGCCAACCCCACCGGGCGGTCGGTCGCCGCGGGGCGCCGGCCGGCGCTGCTGGAGGCCGCGGCCGCGCACGACACGCTGGTCGTCGAGGACGCCGCGCTGGAGCAACTGCGCTTCGACGGGCCGCTGGTCGCCCTGCGCGCGCTGGCGCCCGCACGGGTGCTGCACGTCGGGTCGCTGTCCAAGCTCGGGTGGGCGGGGTTGCGCGTCGGGTGGATCTGCGGGCCGCGCGACCTGGTCGGCCGGCTGGCCCGGCTGAAGGGCGCCCGCGACATCGGCGCGGGCGCGCTGGGCCAGCTCGCGGCGCTGCGGCTGCTGGGCGACGTCGACGCGCTGCGCGCCGCCCGCGTCGCTCAGGGGCGCGCGCGCCTGGCCTTCCTGCGCGCCGAGCTGGCCGCGGCGCTGCCGGCCTGGACGCTCGGAGTGCCGGAGGGCGGCTGGGCGCTGTGGGCACAGCTGGGCGCCGTCGACGGCGACGCGTTCACGGCCGCGGCGGCCGCGCATGGCGTGCGCGTCGGGCCGGGCAGCGCCCACGTTCCCGGCGAGGGCGCGTCGACGAGCATCCGCGTCGCCTTCTCCCCACCCGAGGACGTGCTGCGCGAGGGCGTGCGCCGGCTGGCCGCGGCGTGGGCCGCCGTCACGCCCTGACGGCGGCGCGGACCGGGTCCAGCCAGTGGGCGAAGCGCGTGTCGCGCCCGTGCACGACGTCGCGGTAGGCGTCGCGCATCCGGGACGTGACCGGTCCCGGCGAGCCGGAGCCGACCACGCGCGCGTCGATCTCGCGCACCGGGACGATCTCCGCCGCGGTGCCGGTCATGAACACCTCGTCGGCCAGGTACAGCTCGCCGCGGGTCAGCGGCCGCTGCTGCACCGGGATGTCGAGCGCGTCGGCCAGCGCCAGCACCGACGCGCGGGTGATCCCGCCCAGCGCCCCGGAGGCCAGCGGCGGGGTCAGCAGCGTGCCGCCCTCGACCAGGAACAGGTTCTCGCCGGAGCCCTCGGCCAGCATCCCGTCGGTGCCCAGGAGGATCGCCTCGTCGAACCCCAGCTCCTCGGCCTCGGTGCGCGCGAGCACGGAGTTGAGGTAGTGCGCGGTGGCCTTGGCGCCGGGCAGCAGCGCGTCGTGGCCGATCCGCGACCACGACGACACCTTCGCCCGGATGCCCTGCTCGGCGCCCGGCAGGTAGGCCGGCCAGGCCCACACCGCGATGGCCAGCTCGATCGGGCACCCGCGCGGCGACACGCCCATCGGACCGGCGCCGCGGAAGGCGATCGTGCGCACGTAGGCCTCGTCCAGCCCGCTGCCGGCCACCAGCCCGCGCGTGGCCTCCATCAGCTCGTCGACGTCCCAGGCCAGCTCCATCCCGTACAGCCGCGCGGAGCGGTGCAGGCGCTCGTGGTGCTCGCGGTGGCGGAACAGCGCCGGGCCGTCGTCGGTGTCGTAGGCGCGCAGCGAGTCGAACACGCCGGTGCCGTAGTGCAGCGCGTGCGTGAGGACGTGGACGTTGGCGTCCGCCCAGGCCACCACGCGCCCGCTCATCCAGATGTGCTGGCCGGTCGGAGTCATACCCGGCACGCTACGCGCGGTCCGCGCGGCCGCAACGGGCCAACGCGCGGGTCCTGGACTACTCGGCCTCGGGGCGCGGGGCCCCGTGCATCAGCCCCTCGACCGCGCCCTCGGGCAGGATCGCCCGCAGCTCGTCGGTGAAGCGGCCGTCGACGAGCACGAAGACCATGCGCGCGACCTGGTCGGAGCGGTTGGCCCAGGCGTGGTCGGTGCCGCGCTGGACCACGATGTCGCCCGCCCTCAGCGCGACCTCCGAGTCGTCGAGGATCAGCACCATCTCGCCCTCGAGCACGATGCCGTAGTCGACCGACTCGGTGCGATGCACCGGCGACTGCAGGCCGCGATCGTCGAGGTGTCCGGGGTGGAAGACGTTGACACGGATCTTCGTGCCCAGCGGCTCGGGCGGCACCCGCAGCGAGCGCGCGGTCGGCTCGCTGGGCTCGGCCGGCCCCACCGGCGCGGGCGCCGTGTCGGTGCTCCACACCTCGTGGAAGACCACCCCGTCGTCGGGCAGCTCGCGCGAGACCGGCACCGGCCCGTCGGACAGGACGACGGACACGCCCTGGGCGTCGTGGCCGGTGACGATGCGGCGGGGAACGTGGCTCACGGCTGGGCCTTTCGGACCTCGTCGGACAGGTACTTGGGGACGCCGCCGTGCCGGATGCCGCCGTCGACCGGGATGTCGACCCCGGTGATGAACGACGACTCGTCCGACATCAGGAAGACCATCAGCGCGGCCACCTCCTCGGGCTGGCCCGGGCGGCCCAGCGGCGTGACCGCGACGTTGGCGGCCAGGAACGTCGACGGCGCGGTCGCCGTCATCGGCGTCTCGATATAGCCCGGATGCACCGCGTTGACGCGGATGCCGCGGGGGCCGAGCTCCATCGCGCACGCGTGCGTGAGCCCGCGCAGCGCCCACTTCGACGTCGTGTAGGGGACGGTGTAGTGCCCGGTCAGCCCGGCCAGCGAGCCGACGTTGACGATCGAGGCGCCCTCGCCCATCAGCGGCAGCAGCGCCTGGATCCCCCACACGGCGCCGGCCACGTTGATGTCCAGCACGCGCGTCAGCTCCGCGGGCGTCACGTCGCCGATGCGCACGCGCGACGTCACGCCCGCGTTGTTGATCAGCCCGTCGACGCGACCGAACCGCGCGCGGGCCAGCTCGGCCACGCCGGCCCACGCATCGGGGTCGGCGACGTCCAGCGCCACCCCCACCACGTGCTCGCGCGACGGCGGCGCCTGCCGGTCGGCGGCGATCACCGACGCCCCCTCGGCCACCAGCGCGTCGACCTCCGCGGCCCCCTGCCCACCGGCCGCGCCGGTCACGACGATCACCCGACCGGCCACCCGGCCCGCTCTCACCATGCAGTCCAGCCCCCATCCACCTTCAACGTGGTTCCGGTCACCGAGCCCGAAGCGTCGCAGGCCAGGTAGCGCACGGCGTCGGCCACCTGCTCGATCGTGGCCAGCTCGTGGGTGGGCAGGCGTCGCTCGATGACCTCGGCCGTGAAGGCCGGATCCTCGAACATCGGCGCGGTCAACGGCGTCAGCACGAACGTCGGGGCCACCGCGTTGACCCGGATCCCGTCCGCGGCCCACTCGACGGCCAGCGCTTTGGTCAGCCCCTCGACCGCGTGCTTGGTCGCGCAGTAGGCGGCGCGGCCGGGGTAGCCGACGCTGCCCATCTGCGAGGACAGGTTGACGATCGCGCCGGGCACCGCGCGGGTGAGCAGGTCGTCGCCGACGGCCCGGCAGGTCAGGAACGTCGCGCGCACGTTGACGGCGAACAGCGCGTCCCAGTCGGCGACGGCGTAGGAGCGCGCCGGGCCGGTGCGGTTCGTGCCCGCCGCGTTGACCAGCACGCGCAGGTCGCCCAGCGCGTGCGCGGCCTCCAGCAGCCCCGGGATCTGCGCCTCGTCGGTCACGTCGGCCACGTGGGCCGCCGCACCCGGGATGGCCGCGGCGGCGGCCCGGGCCACGTCGCCGTCGCGCGCGGCGATCAGCACCGTCGCGCCGGCCTGGGCCAGCACCTGCGCGCAGCCCAGGCCCAGGCCCCGGCTGCCCCCGGCGATCAGCGCGACGCGCCCGTCCAGCCGCCACCGATCGGTCAAGCGGCCGCCCCGGCGCGCTCCAGGCGCATCGTCGCGGTCAGGCCGTGCCCGGCGAAGTGCTCGGCCGCGCAGATCGCCTCGACCGCCGGCGCGACGCGACGCGTGCCCTCGTCGGTCAGCTGCTGCCAGGTGCAGGTCTTCAGGAACTTGCCCACCCACAGCCCGCCGGTGTAGCGCGCGCCACCCAGCGTGGGCAGCACGTGGTTGGTGCCGATCGCCTTGTCGCCGTAGGCCACGGTCGCGCGCTCGCCCAGGAACAGCGAGCCGTAGTTGCGCAGCCGCTCCAGGTACATGGGGAGCTTGTCCTCGGCCACCTGCACCTCCAGATGCTCGTTGGCCGCCTCGTCGGACAGGCGGATCGCCTCGTCGTCGTCGGCGGCGACCGCCACCCAGCCGTGCTCGCGCCAGGCCACCCCGGCCACGTCGGCCGTGGGCCAGGTCTCCAGCAGGTCCTCGACCTGCGCGATCACCGCGCGCCCGACGTCCTCGCCGATCGCGATCAGCCCCGCCGGGGAGTTAGGCCCGTGCTCGGCCTGACCGAGCAGGTCGGCGGCGACCAGGCGCGGGTCGGCGCTGTCGTCGGCGATGACCAGCACCTCGGTCGGCCCGGCCAGCAGGTCGATGCCCACGCGCCCGAACAGCTGACGCTTGGCCTCGGCCACGTACGCGTTGCCCGCGCCGACGAGCATGTCGATCGCCGGCAGGCCGTCGATCAGGCCGTAGGCCATCGCGGCCAGCCCCTGCACGCCGCCGAGCGACAGCACGGCGTCCGCGCCCGACTGCTGCATCGCGTAGAGCATCGCCGGGTGCACGCCGCCCTCGCGCTGCGGCGGCGCGCAGCCCACGACGGTGTCGACCCCGGCCACCTTGGCCACCGCGATCGTCATGAACGACGAGGCCAGCATCGGGTAGCGCCCGCCGGGCACGTACGCGCCGACGGTCTGCACCGGGATCAGCTTGTGGCCGAGCGTCACGCCCGGCCCCATCTGCACGGTCACCTCGCTCAGCGAGTCGCGCTGGGCCCCGGCGAACCCGCGCACCTGCTCCAGCGCGAAGGCGATGTGGCCCTTGAGCTCGTCATCGATCTGCGCCTCGGCCGCCGCGAAGTCCGCGTCGGAGGCCACGAACGAACCGGAATCCCACCCACCCCAGCCGTCGAGCTCCAGCGACCAGCGCCGCACCGCGTCCAGACCGCCGAGCTCGATGTCGCGCAGCATCGACGCCACGCGATCGCGCAGGTCGTCCGTCGCCTGCATGGTCGGCGGGTTGGGGTCCTTCAGGAAATGCGTCATCGGCGCTTGGGGCTTCCGATCTCGACGGGCTCGACGCCGGCGACGATCGTGTTGGTGATCGTGCCGATGCCCTCGACGGTCATCGTCACCTCGTCGCCGGGGGCCAGCGGCGGCGGCTCGACCCGGCCCGCACGGCCCCACAGCTCACCCAGACAGCCGGCGCCGCAGGTGCCCGAGCCGATCACGTCGCCGGGCACCAGCCACACGCCGCGCGAGGCGTAGACCAGCATCTGCTCGAACGACCAGGCGGCCGAGGCCAGCGTGTCGGTGCCCATCTGCTCGCCGTTGCGCCACACGGTCATGGCCAGATCCAGGCGGCCCTCGGCGTTGCGGTGGGGCTCCAGCTCGTCGGCGGTGACGATCCACGGGCCGAGCGTCGACGCAAAGTCCTTGCCCTTGGCCCAGCCCATCTTCAGCTTCATGTCCAGACCCTGCAGGTCGCGGGCCGACCAGTCGTTGAAGATCGCGTAGCCGGCGATGTGGTCGCGCGCGTTCTCCACGGTCAGGTCGCGCCCGGGCGTGCCGATGATCGCGGCGACCTCGAGCTCGTAGTCCAGGCGCTGGCAGCGCGGCGGGACCTCGATCTCGTCCCCCACGCCGAACAGCGCGTTGGGGTTGCTGAAGTAGAAGGCCGGCACCGTCCACCACTCGGGCGCGACGGCCGCGCCGGGACCCTCGGTCATGATCATGCCCTCGATGTGCTGCTCGAAGGCGACGAAGTCGCGCACCGTCGGCGGGTGCAGCGGCGGTCGCAGGCGCACGCCGTCCAGCGGCGTCGGCTCGTCGGCCGTGGCGGCCAGGCCCGCGCGCTCGGCCGGGTCGGCGGTCAGCAGGTCCAGCACCGTGATGTCGGGCGGCAGCCGGCGGACGGTGTCGTCGACGACGATCCCGACGTGCTCGGCGCCGTCGTGCTCGTAGGTGGCGATGCGCATCGTGCGCTCCTAGTCGATCGGGGTGTAGTGCTCGACGGCGGGCGGCTCGGCGAAGAACGGGCCGATCAGCGCCCGCCACTGCTGGAAGGCCTCCGACTCGCGGAAGCCGACCATGTGGTCCTCGACGGTGTCCCACTCGATCAGCAGCAGGTAGGTCGACGGGCTCTCGATGCCGCGCGTGACGCGGATCGAGCGGAAGCCCTTGGCCTGGGCGACCACCACGCGGGCCTGGGTCATCGCGGCCTCGAAATCGGCCTCGCTTCCGGGGGTGACGGGCATCAGCACCCGCTCAACGATCATCGCTTGCTCTCCTCGTCTGAATACGTATGCTGAACCATACATGAGCCCGGTGCCGACGAGCCACGATGTCGCCCGACTGGCAGGCGTCTCGCAGCCGACGGTCTCCCGGGCGCTGCGCGACGATCCCCATGTGGCCGCGGCGACGCGCGAGCGCGTGCGCTCCGCGGCCGCCGAGCTGGGCTACGTCGCCAGCCAGCGCGGACGCAGCCTGTCCACTCGACGCACCGGCCAGATCGGCCTCGTGGTCAGCGACCTGGCCAACCCGTTCTTCGTCGAGGTGCTCGAGCTCGCGCACACCGCGCTGGCCGCCGCCGACCTGCGCCTGCTGGCGCTCACCCACGACGGCGACGACGACGCGCTGCTCAGCCGGCTGCTCGACGGCTCGCTGGACGGCGCGCTGCTGACGACGACGTCGCTGGCCTCGACCCTCCCGCGCGAGCTGGCCGCCCGCCAGTTCCCGTTCGTGCTGCTCAACCGCACGGTCGACGACGTCGCCGGCGACCAGTGCGTGACCGACAACCGCGCGGGTGGCGCGCTGGCCGCGGCCGAGCTTCTGCGGCTGGGCCACCGGCGCATCGCAGCGATCCACGGACCGGCCACGACGAGCACCGGCCGCGACCGCGAGATCGGTCTGCGCACGACGCTGCGCGCCGGCGGCGTCGAGCTGGACCCGGCGCTCGAGCGGCGGGGGCCGTTCGACTTCGCCTTCGGGCGGGCCAGCACGATGGCGCTGCTCGACGGGGCGCCGACGGCGCTGTTCTGCGCCAACGACGTGCTCGCGCTCGGCGCGCTCGACGCCCTGCACGCGCGGGGAGTCGATGTGCCCGGGCAGATCACGGTGATCGGCTTCGACGACATCGCGATGGCGCGCTGGTCGACGTTCCGCCTGACCACGATCTCCCAGCACCTGCATCGGCTCGTGCGGGGCGCCGTCGACCTGCTGCTGGAGCGCATCGACGCGACCGACCCGCTGCCCGCCCGACGCGTGGTGATCGAGCCGACGCTGGTCGCCCGGGCGACCCACGGGCCGCCGCCGGTCAGGCAGCCGTGAAGGCGATCGGCAGCGCGTCGGTGCCGTAGATCCCGCTGACCGACTGCAGCTCGGGCTCGCCGTCCAGGCGCAGCGTGGCGACCCGCTCGACCAGGAGGCCCAGCGCCTCCTGCAGCTCGGCCCGGGCCAGGTTCGCCCCGACGCAGTAGTGGATCCCGGCCCCGAAGGTCAGCACGCGCCCCGGCTTGGCCTCGCCGGTCAGGTCGAACGCCTGGGGCGACTCGAAGGCCTCGGGGTCGCGGTTGGCGCTGAACGCGCAGACCATCAGCACCGTCCCCGGCGGGAACGTGACGCCGTCGTACTCGACCTCCTCGACGAGCAGCCGCGCCGTGAACGGCGTGATCGGCTCGAAGCGCAGCGTCTCCTCGACCGCGCGGGGGACCAGCCGCTGCGGATCGGCGCGCAGCGCGGCCCACTGGTCAGGGTGCGTGGCCAGCAGCCGCACCGCGTGCGCGAGCTGGCTCTGCGTCGTGTCGACGCCGCCGACGAGGATGTTCAGCACCAGGTTCTCCAGCTCGACGTCCGACAGCCGGTCGCCCTCCTCCTCGGCCTTGATCAGCGTGCTGATCAGGTCGTCGGACGGGTCGTCACGGCGGCGGGCGATCAGCGGGCGCACCCAGGCGTAGAACTCGCCGACCTTGCGCTGGATCGCCTCCAGCTGCGCGGGATCGGACAGCGCGATCGGGTCGAACTGGCGCTGGATCCACTGCGACCAGTCGTGCAGCTTGGGCGCGTCGGACAGCGGCGCGCCCATCACCGTGGCGATCGTCTGGGCCGGGTAGGGCTTGCACACCGCGTCGACCAGCTCGCAGCGCCCGTCGGCGGCGACCGCCGACCACAGCTCGTCCAGGAAGCCGCGCATCACGGGCCGGTAGCGGTCGACGGCGCGCGGCGCCAGCGCGGGGTTGACCAGGCTGCGCAGGCGCCGGTGGGCGTCCCCGTTGACGTTGATGATGTTGGCCTGCACCTGCTCGTGCAGCGGGCCGTCGGTGATGCCGAACAGCTCGGCGATCAGGACGCCCGGGAAGATCGCCGCCTTCGTGCGCAGGAAGTGCTCGCCGGCGGCCCGGTCGAGCACCACCGTGGCCAGGGGCGCGCGGGCCAGCCAGTGACCGCCGGCGCGCAGCTCGTCCATCGCCGCGTGCCAGCGCTCACCGCGCAGGTCGGGATCGGAGACGTCGAGCTCGGGAAGCGGTAGATCGGCGACGAGCGGCATGACCCGCCGCCGATCATGCCATCAGCGGACGGCGGCCGACGCACACACCGTGTAGACGGTGGCGCGGGTGACGCCCTTGGCGGGAGGCAGGATGCCCAGCACGTCCCCGCCGGCCATGACCTTGACGCCCTTCGTGGCGCTGGCCGCGTAGCTGGGCAGATAGCGCTTCGGGCAGCTGGTCAGCGCCTGGGCCGCCTCGCCCTGCTGGAGGCCGACCAGGCGGTTGCGGACCAGCAGCTGTCCGGCGGGCAGGTGCGCGCCCTTGGTCAGCTTCTCGCGCGGGTTCCCGGTCGGGATCGTCACCGGCACGATCTTCGTCTTCAGCGTCGTGACCTGGTTGGAGACGGTGGGCAGGCAGAGCATGAACACGTCGCTGAAGCCGGCCGCGCCGGTGAACGGCGGCACGAAGCGGAACTGCATCGTCTGCTGCGCCAGCGGCGCGTCGAAGCCGCCGCCCAGCGAGGCGCCGCCCGACGGCTGGCCGAAGTCGGCGGCGCCGCTGCCCTCCGGGCACGATGCCGTGAACAGCGCATCGCCGGTCTGACCGGCCAGCGGCTGGATGGTGATCGTCACGACCGTGCTGCCCTTGGGGATCGGATCGCCCTGGTCGACGCGCTGCCCGTAGATCGAGGCGGTGCCGCCGAACAGGATCGGCATCAACTGCGGGGCGGTCGACGTGGCGACCTGGGTGGAGACGTTGGTCTCCGCCATCGCGGGGCCGGCCACGGCGGCGGTGGCGCCGACCGTGGCCAGGGTGAGAGCGAGCTGGACCTTGCGCATGGCGGAAACCTAGCGTCCCATTTCGCCCTCAGCGAACCCCGATCGTTCCCATTCCGCGGGCGTCGTAGCGGTCGCCCGCGGCCGCCCCGGCGGGCACCGCGGCCTCGATGCGGGCCAGGTCGTCGGCGCCGAGGGTGAGCGCCAGCGCGCCCAGCGATTCGTGCAGCCGCTCGCGGCGACGGGCGCCGATCAGGGGGACGATGTCCTCGCCCTGCGCGGCCACCCAGGCGATCGCCACCTGCGCGACCGTCGCGCCCTGCTCGTCGGCCACCGCGCGCAGCGCCTCGACCAGCGCCAGGTTGCGCTCGAGGTTCTCCCCCTGGAAGCGCGGGTTGTGGGCGCGGAAGTCGGTCGCGGTGAGGTCGCGCTCGGGCGACCAGTGCCCCGACAGCAGGCCCCGGCTGAGCACGCCGTACGCGGTGATCGCGATGCCGTGCTCGCGGCAGGTGGGCAGCACCTCGGCCTCGATGCCGCGCGACAGCAGCGAGTACTCGATCTGCAGATCGGCGATCGGATGGGTCGCCGCGGCCCGGCGGATCGACTCGGCGCCCAGCTCGGACAGGCCGATGTGACGCACGTAGCCGGCCTGCACGAGCTCCCCGATCGCGCCGACCGTCTCCTCGATCGGGACCGTGGGGTCCAGGCGGGCGGGCCGGTAGACGTCGATGTGGTCGGTGCCCAGGCGGTTGAGCGTGTAGGCGACGGCGGTCTTGACGGCGTTCGGGCTGGCGTCGTAGCCGATCCAGCCGCCGTCGGGGCTGCGCTGGGCGCCGAACTTGACGCTGATGACGACGTCGTCGCGATCACGCGTTCGCAGCGCGTCGCGGATCAGCAGCTCGTTGCGGCCCATGCCGTAGAAGTCGCCGGTGTCCAGCAGGGTGATCCCGGCGTCGAGCGCGGCGTGGATCGTGGCGATGCTCTCGGTCTCGTCGGCCGGGCCGTACAGGTCGGACATGCCCATGCAGCCCAGGCCGAGCTCGGAGACCGTGGGGCCGGTGGTGCCAAGGGTTCTCGTGGTCATGAGTGCGATGATCGGTGCCGTGCGCGGCCAAGGGAAACAGCGCTCGGACGTCGCTTCACCACCGATCGTTGTGGGTGTCCGCGGTGCCTGACCTGCGTCAGCTGCGCACGTTCGTCGCGGTGGCCGAGGAGCGCAACTTCACGCGCGCGGCCGAGCGCCTGCACCTGGCCCAGCAGGCGGTGTCCAAGTCGGTCGCCCAGCTCGAGGCCGAGCTCGGGGTCGAGCTGCTGGAGCGCACGACGCGCGAGGTCCGCCTGACCGCGGCGGGCGCGTCGCTGCTGGAGGACGGACGCGAGCTGCTGGTCGCCGCCGACACGGCGTTCGCGCGCGCCGTCGAGGTCGGGCGCGGCCTGTCGGGCACGGTGCACGTCGGCGTGTCCCCGCCCATCGGGCCGGCGCTGCGCGAGCAGGTCGTGCGCGTGCTGCGCGACGGCGCGCCCGACCTGTCGGTGTCCGTGCTCGAGGTCCGCCCCGGCGACGTGGCCCGGATGCTGCACGACCGCGAGCTCGATCTGGTGCTGGCCCACACCTCGCGCAGCGGGCCCGAGGTCGATTCGGTCGCCCTGCGGCCGCTGCCCGCGCTGGCCGTGGTGCCCGAGGGCCACCGGCTGGCCGCGCGCGCGTCGATCCGGCTGGCCGATCTCGACGGCGAGCGGCTGCTGGTGCGCAGCCCGGTGGGGACGCCGTTCACCGACCTGCTGCTGGCCCAGGTCGCCGCCGCGGGTGCACACGTCGAGCCGGTCGAGGCGCGTGTGACCGGGGCGATGTCCTTCGAGGAGCTGGCCAGCACCCAGAGCGTGGCGCTGCGGGCGGTGGACTCCGCACCCAGCCGCGGCGTGGTCGAGGTCGCGCTGGAGGACGCGGTCACGCTCCCCCTGGTGCTGCTCTGGCGCGCCGGGTCGCCGTCGGCCGCGGTGCGCCGCGTGCGCGCAGCCTTCTCGTCTTCCGCGTAGGCTCGCGCTCGCATGCGGGTCGTCGCATCACTCGGGCTCCCACGGACCGATCCGATCGCGGCCGCCCGCGCGCTCGCGCAGGTCGCCGCCGAGCACGAGCTGGTGGTCACCCACGCGCCCGATCCGACGGACGGCCCGGCCGGCGCGATCGCCCGCGAGCTGGCCGCGCTGCTGCGCCCACGCGCGGTGGCCACGCTGCTGACCCAGACGGCCGCCGGCCCGGACGGCGCGCTGCACGTGGCCGAGCGCCAGGCGGTCGAGGCGCTCCTGGATGCGGGCATCGTCGCGGTCTGCGAAGCCGAGGACGACCGCTTCGACCCGGCCCTGGCCTCGGCCGCCCTGGCCACCGACCTGCACGCCGACGTCCTGCTGCTGCTCACGCCCGACCCGCTCGCGCCCAACCACGAGCTCGCCGCCGCCCGCTTCCGCCGAGCCGGAGGACACGCCGCCGTCGGGCGGCTGCACGACGCCGCCGCGCTCGTCGCCGCCTAGCACCCCGCTCGCGGCCGCCGTCAGATTGTGGAACAATTCCACATGTCATGGCCGCCGCCCGCCTCCAGGTCCTGCTCGCCGCGATCTGCTTCGGCACCACCGGCACCGCCCAGGCGCTCGGCCCGTCGGCCGATCCGCTGGCCGTGGGCTCGGCCCGCATCATCGTGGGCGGCGCGCTGCTGGTCCTCTGCGCCCGCGTGCTGCGCGCCGCCCTTCCGCGCAGCCCGCGCGTCGTGGCGGCGATCGCCGTGGCCATCGCGATCTACCAGCTGGCCTTCTTCGCCTCGGTCAACCAGACCGGCGTGGCGGTGGGCACCGTCGTGGCCATCGGCACCGGACCAGCCGTCGCGGGCCTGCTCGGCGCGCTGGTCAACGGCGAGCGCCTGACCGCCCGCTGGGCCGCGGCCACGACGCTCGCCGCCGTCGGGGTCGTCCTGCTCGTCGCCGCCGGCGGCAACGAGGCCGACGTGCACATCGGCGGCATCCTGCTGGCCGTGCTGGCCGGCAGCGGGTACGCCACGTACACGGTCATGGCCAAGCGCCTGCTCGACGGCGGCGCCGAGCCGATCGGCGTGATGGCCGCGGGCTTCGGCGGCGCCGGGATCCTGCTCGTGCCCGTCCTGCTGCTGGCCGGCCCCGGCTTCCTGGGCGAGGCGGGCGGCCTGGCCATGGTGCTCTACCTCGGCGCGATCCCCACGGCGCTGGCCTACGTCCTGTTCGCGCGCGGCCTGCGGCACCTGTCCAGCGGGGAGACCACCACGCTGGTGCTGGCCGAGCCGCTGACCGCGGTCATCCTCGGCGTCGTCGTGCTGGGCGAGCAACCCGGCACGATCGCCATCGCCGGCGCGGCGTTCGTGCTCGCGGGGCTGGCCGTGCTCGCCCTGCCCGGACGCCGACGCCCGATCCCCGCGGAGGTGCTTCCCGTTTGAGCGCCCTGCCGCGCGTGTCCGCCGTCGACGCCCTGGTGCTGGTGCTGCGCGAGCGGATCGTCGACGGCGAGCTGGCGCCGGGCGAGCGGCTGGTCGAACGCGAGCTGGTCGAGCGCTACGACGTCGCCCGCCACACGCTGCGCGCCGCGCTGCGCGTGCTGGCCGCCGAGGGCCTGATCACGATCGAGCCCAACCGCGGCGCCCGCGTCGCGCAGCTGGACCCCGCGGCGCTGCACGACCTGTTCGCGCTGCGCCTGGCCCTCGAGCGCGAGGCCGCGGCGCTCGCGCTGGCCGCCAACGACGAGCGCCTCCCCGCCGCCGTCCACGCCGCCGCCGAGCGCCTGTCCACGATCGCCGCCCGCCGCCGCGCGTCCTGGGCCGACGTGGCCGAGGCCCACAACGACGTGCACCGCGCGCTCGTGCACGCGGCCGGCGCGCCGCGCATCAGCCGGGCCTACGACGCGCTGGAGGCCGAGATGCGCCTGTTCGTCACGCAGCTGCGCCCGGCCTGGACGCGCGAGCGCCTCGGGCCCGACCACGTCGCGCTGCTGGCCGCCATCGAGCGCGACGGCCCCGACGTGCTGCGCGAGCACATGGCCGAGGCCGAGATCGCCCTCGCTAGAGCGGACGCCGCGCGTTGATGTTCAGGCGCACGTAGTCGAGCACCAGCGGGTCGCCCGCCTGGGCCAGCACGTCGGCGACGTAGGCGTCGTGCAGCGCCGCGGGCAGGTGCTCGAGCTGCGGGTTCAGGCAGATCGTGCGCACGAAGGCCTCGGGCTCCGGCGGCGTCGTCGCCCACTGCTGCAGCCAGGTCTCGACGTCGGTGAACCCCGCCGCCGCCAGGCGCTCCGCCGTGCGCTCGGCGTCCTGGTAGTTCCACACGCCGGTGAAGCCGGCCAGGTGCGCCGCGTAGGGCTCGCGCGCCGAGACGATCGCCGCGTGCTCGCGGAAGCGCGCGATGTTGCCCGCGCCACCGCACTGGGTGACCATCCGCCCGCCGGGCCGCAGCGCGGCAAACAGGCGCGCGAACAGCGCGTCGTGATCGGGGATCCAGTGGAAGACGGCACTGGAGAAGACGGCATCGACCGGCTCGTCGAGCTCGAGCCCCACCAGGTCGGAGGCGATCACGGTCGCGCGATCACCGAGCAGCGCGCGGGCCTCGGCCACCATCGAGGGCGCGCCGTCGACGGCGATCACCCGTCCGCGCGGCAGCCGATCGAGCAGCTTGACCGTCACCCGGCCCGAGCCGCAGCCCGCGTCCAGCACGGTCTCGTCACCGGTCAGCGCGAGGCGGTCGAACAGCCCTTCCGCCCAGTCCTGATGCACCGTCGAGACGCGGTGGTAGGTGCGCGCGTCGAAGTCCCGTGTCGACATACAGATGTACGCTATCACGTACGGAGGGCGGCTCGCCAGCGCCCCGGTGCGACGCCCTCGCGCCGCTTGAACGCCGCCGCGAACGAGAACTCCGACGCATAGCCGAGCGACTGCGCGATCGCCGCCAGCCCGGCGTCGCCGTCGCGCAGCTGCTCGCGGGCCAGCGCCATGCGCCAGTCGGTCAGGTAGGTCAGCGGCGCCACGCCGACCAGCTCGTGGAAGCGCCGCGCGAACGTGGCCCGCGAGAGCGCGGCCTCGGCGGCCAGCTCCGCCACCGTCCACGGGCGCTGCGGCTCGGCGTGCACCGCGCGCAGCGCCGTGCCGATCGCCGGATCGTCCATCGCCCGAAACCAGGCCGGCGCGGCCTCGACGTCCGCGGCCAACTGCTCGCGCAGCACCTGCACCAGCGCGACGTCGAGCAGGCGATCGAGCAGCGCCTGCTGGCCGGGCTCGGGCTGCAGCAGCTCGGCGCCCATGATGTCCATCGTCGCGCGCAGGGTCGAGCCGACCTTCGGGCGCAGGTGGATGACGTCGGGCAGCCCGGCCAGGAGCGGCCCGGCCAGGTCGCCGTCGAACTGGTAGGCGCCGCAGAAGAACACCGCGCCCGGGCCGTCGCCGCGATCGTCGATGCGCAGGGTGCGGGTGGCCGCGCCCATCGCGCCGGTGGCCCGCACCTCGGCCATCGGGCGACAGGCCGCCCCCGGAGCATGCGCCTGGCGATGCGCGACGGCGCCGCGGACGAGCACCAGGTCGCCGGCCAGCACGTGGCGGGCCCGCGCCGGATCGTCGGCCCACAGGTACGTCTCCCCCTCGACGATCCCGTGGACCGCGATCCCCTTCGACGGGCCGTAGGCGATACCCCAGGCCCCGCGGACCGTGGAGCGCGAGAACGCGGCACCCCGCGCACGCGAGCGTTGCAGCAGATCCGTGAGAACGTCCATCTGCTGAGACGATTGCATATGGATACGCACAATTCCAGCATGGATAGCCGCACCAGCATGCGCTGAACTGTGCGTATGTCCAAAGCAGTCCGCCTCCACGAATACGGCCACGTCGACGTCCTGCAGGTCATCGACGTCCCCGATCCCACCCCCGGCGCGGGCGAGGTGCTCGTGCGCGTCAAGGCCGCCGGCATCAACCCCGGCGAAGCCTCGATCCGCGAGGGCCTGCTCGACGCCGTCTGGCCCTCGACCTTCCCGTCGGGCGAGGGCAGCGACCTGGCCGGCGTGGTCGAGGCCGTCGGCGCCGGCGTGACCGCCTGGCAGCCCGGCGACGAGGTCCTCGGCTGGAGCGACCAGCGCTCCAGCCATGCGGAGCTGGTCGTCGTCGGCGCCGACCAGCTGACGGCCAAGCCGCCGTCGGTCCCCTGGGAGGTGGCCGGCGCGCTGTACGTCGTCGGCGCCACCGCGTGGGCCGCGGTCCGCGCCGTCGCGCCCCAGGCGGGCGAGACCGTGGTGATCTCCGGCGCCGCGGGCGGCGTCGGCTCGCTGGCCGTGCAGCTGGCCCGCCGCACCGGCGCCCGCGTCATCGGCCTGGCCAGCGCGGCCAACCACGACTGGCTGCGCGCCCACGACGTGATCGCGGTGGCCTACGGCGACGGCGTGGCCGACCGCATCCGCGCCGCGGCACCCGACGGGGTCGACGCCTTCGTCGACACGTTCGGCGGCTACCTGGACCTGGCGCTCGTCGACCTCGGCGTCGCCCCCGACCGCGTCAACACGATCATCCCGCCCGAGCGCCGCGACGGCGTCAAGGGCGAGGGCAGCCTGGCCGGCACCTCGGCCGAGGTCCTGGCCGAGCTGGTCGGGCTGATCGCCGCCGGCGACCTCGAGCTCCCGATCGCCGCGACGTACCCGCTTGACCAGGTGCGCGAGGCCTTCGACGAGCTGGCCAAGCGCCACACCCGGGGCAAGATCGTGCTGCTGCCCTGACCGCCTCACGTGAGCGGCCCGCGTAGCGTCTGCCCCGCGATGGACGCGCGCTGGACGATCCTCGACAGCCCGATCGGGCCGCTCACGCTGACCGCCACGCCGCGGGGGCTGAGCGGCGTGCACTTCGCCAACGAGCGCGTCGCGCCCGACCCCGCCGCCCGCGACGACGCCGCGCTGGCCGTCGCCCGCACGCAGCTGGAGGAGTACTTCGCCGGCACCCGCCGGGTCTTCGACCTCGCGCTCGACCACGCCGGGACGCCGTTCCAACGGCGCGTGTGGTCCGCCGTCCAGGCCGTGCCCTACGGCGAGACGACGACCTACCGCGCGGTGGCCGGCCAGCTCGGCGACCCGCGCCTGAGCCGGGCGGTCGGCACCAGCAACGGCCGCACCCCGATCCCGATCGTCATGCCCTGCCACCGCGTGGTGGGCAGCGACGGTCGCCTGACCGGGTACCGAGGCGGGCTGGAGGTCAAGCGCGCGCTGCTGGATCTCGAATCAGGACACTAAGCAGCCAGCGCCGTCTGCAGCGCGTAGGGCTCGCCGAGGTTGACCTCGCGCTCGATCACCGCGCCGCCCTCGCGCACCCGCACCGTCGGCTGGTAGGGCCGCGCCGGATCGACGGCGACGACGACCGCGTCGCGCCCGTCGGACAGCTCGACCTGGTGGCCGACCGGATAGGGCATCACCAACCGGCAGAAGGTCTCCACCATCGGCGGGTTGAACTGCGTGCCCGCGCCGTCGCGCACGATCCGCACGCCGACGTGCGGCGGCTGGGCGGCCTTGTAGGGCCGCACGGAGCAGACCGCGTCGTAGGTGTCGGCGATCGCGGCCAGGCAGGCGAAGTCCTGGATGCGCTCGCCGCGCACGCCGTTGGGGTAGCCCAGCCCGTCCCAGCGCTCGTGGTGGGACTGGATCACGCCGAGCGAGATCATCGACATCTCGGTGCCGACGAGCATCTCGCGGCCGAGCGTCGGGTGGCGCTCCATCTCGACGCGCTCCTCGGGCGTCAGCCGGCCGGGCTTGTCGAGGATCGCGCGGTCGATCTGCAGCTTGCCGATGTCGTGGATCAGCAGCCCGAGGCCGAGCTGGGCCAGCAGCCGCTCGATGCCGTCGTAGCGCGGGCGGCCGCGGTAGTCGGTCCAGCCGTGGCGGCGCCAGTGGTGCGAGGCGAGCAGGACGCCGAGCGTGCACACCCGCACCGAGTGCTCGTGCGTGTACTGGTCCGACGTGCTCATCTCGTTGAGCGCGTAGACCGCGGCGGGCGCGTCGACCAGATGCCCGGCGATCGCGTCGGCCACCTGGGACAGCTCGGCGATGTCGGCGTCGCTCAGCGTCCGGCCCAGCTCCAGCCGCCGGCGGGCGGTGGCCAGCGTCGAGATCACCGTGGCCTGCGCGTCGTCGCGCAGGCCGGCGGGCAGCGGGTCGTTGGGCTCGACGCCCTCCGACAGCGCGCCATCGTCGATCCACACCGCGCCCACCCCGCGCCGGCGCAGGCTCTCGCGCAGCGACGCGCTCAGCGTGGCGCCGACGCGCACGAGCGGCGCGGTCCCGGGCGCGCCGACGCGCACCTCGCGCGCCAGGATCGCGTCATCCGCCAGGAGCTCGACCGGTACCAGTCGCATGGGGAACTGAGACGGCTGCGTCCGCTCCGAGCTTGACGAAGCCCGGCCGTTTCAGGACAAGTGTCCGCCTTATGACAGCGCGCGGGCCTCGGCGGCCAGCCGATTGCGCTCGAAGGCGATCGTGTCCTGCAGCTTGTTGAACGTGTACCAGTGCAGTCCGGCCAGGCCCAGCTGCGGGTCCCCGACGCGAGGCGCGAGCGCGCCGTGCAGCCGCTCGGCCGCGTGCACGGGGCTGCTGAACAGCCGTCGCAGCCCGCGCTGCTTGCGCAGGAACGAGACCGATGCGCCCACGCCGACGCGCATCGACACCTCCAGCAGCCGCTTGCGATCCACCGCGCCGGGGATGCCGGCGTAGATCGGCAGCGCCAGCCCGGTCGCGCGCGCCTCGGCGATCCAGGCGATCAGCTTGCCCGGGTCGAAGCACAGCTGGGTGACCACGTAGTCGGCCAGCGCGCCCTTCTCGGCCAGCACGCGCTGGAGCGTCGGCGGGTCGATCAGCGGATGGCCCTCGGGGTAGGCGCCGATGCCGATGCGCGCGGGGCGGTGCCGGTGCTCGTGCAGGACCTCGAGCAGCAGCGCGGCCGAGTGGTACGGCCCGTGCGGGTCGGGCGCGTCACCGCCGATCAGGAAGACGTCGCGGATCCCGGCCGCGTGCATCTGGCCCAGCAGCTCGTCGAGGTGGGCCTCGTCGCGCACCTGGCGCGCGGCCAGGTGGACGACCGCGTCGTGGCCGTGACCGGCCAGCCGGGTGGCCACCTCGAGCGTGCGATCGATCCCGTGGCGGGGCGAGCAGGTGACGGTGATCGTCACCGGGTGGTCGAGCGCCAGCGCCTCCTCCTCCCCGGTGCCGAAGGGCAGGATCTCGAAGCGCGAGTGCCGCGGGTCAGCGCTCACCGACGGCCTCCAGGCGGCGCGTGTGCCAGGCCAGCTCCTGCAGGCGGACGGCCTGCACGGTGTTGGCCAGCAGCATGGCGATGGTCATCGGGCCGACGCCGCCGGGGACCGGGGAGATGCGTGACGCGATCGGCGCCACCTCGTCGAAGACGACGTCGCCGGAGAGTCCGTCGGCCGTCCGGTGGATGCCCACGTCGATGACCGTCGCGCCGGGCTTGACGTGGTCGCGCGTGATCAGGCCGCGCGCGCCGGCGGCCACGACGAGGATGTCGGCCCGCCGGGTCATCGCGCGTAGGTCGCGCGTGCCCTTGTGGCAGCTGGTCACCGTGGCGTCGCGCTCCAGCAGCATCTGGGCCTGTGGGCGCCCGACCAGGTCCGAGCGGCCGACGACGACCGCCTCGACGCCCTCGATCTCGACGTCGTAGGCGTCCAGCAGCGCCATCACGCCGGTCGGCGTGCACGGGCGCAGGCCCGGCTCGTCCAGCGTCAGGCGCCCGGCGCTCTCCGAGGTCAGCCCGTCGACGTCCTTGTCGGGATCGATCAGCGAGATCAGCCGCCGGGCGTTGAGCTGTGGCGGGAGCGGCAGCTGGAGCAGGATCCCGTGGACGGTCCGATCGGCCGACAGCGATCGGATCAGCGCGGCCACCTCGGCCTGGGTGACGTCCCCGGGCAGGCGATGGTGCAGGTCGCGCATGCCCACCTCGACGCACATGCGGCGCTTGCGCGTGACGTAGATCTCCGACGCCGGGTCGTCCCCGACGAGGATCGTGGCCAGCGTCGGCGGCGCCGACATCGAGCGCACCTGGCGCTCGACGTCGGCGCGCACGCGGGCGGCGACCGCGGTGCCGTCGATCAGCTCTGCGGTCATCGTCCGTGTCGCTCAGGCGATCGCGGGCTCGGCCAGGCCGGCGGCGTCGGCCAGGGCCTCGGCACGGTCGGTCCGCTCCCACGTGAAGTCCGCGTCGTCGCGGCCGAAGTGGCCGTACGCGGCGGTCTTCTGGTAGATCGGCCGATGCAGATCGAGGTACTCACGGAACGCGCCCGGACGCAGGTCGAAATGCTCGTTGACCAACTCCGCGATCCGGCCCCGGCCGATCTTCTCCGTCCCGAACGTCTCGACCATCACCGACACGGGATGCGCGACACCGATCGCGTAGGCCACCTGCACCTCCGCCCGATCCGCCAACCCCGCAGCCACGATGTTCTTGGCCACATACCGCGCCGCATACGCCGCCGAGCGATCCACCTTGCTCGGGTCCTTGCCCGAGAACGCGCCACCGCCGTGACGAGCCATCCCACCGTAGGTGTCCACGATGATCTTCCGCCCGGTCAGGCCGCAGTCACCGACCGGGCCGCCGATCACGAACCGGCCCGTCGGATTGACCAGAAACTCCTTGGCCAACGCGTTCTCATCGAACAGATCGGCGGGCAGCACCGGCAGGACGACCTGCTCCCACAAGTCCTTGCGGATCTGGTCGTTCGTCGCACTGTCGGCATGCTGCGTGCTGATCAACAGCTTCTCGATCGCCACCGGCCGACCATCGACATAACGGACCGACACCTGCGTCTTGCCATCCGGACGCAGATAGCCCACCGACCCGTCCTTACGCACATCAGCCAACCGCTTGGCCAACTTGTGCGCCAAGCTGATCGGCAACGGCATCAACTCCGCCGTCTCATTGGACGCGTAGCCGAACATCATCCCCTGATCGCCCGCACCAGCGATGTCCAACTCACCCGAATCGCCGCCCTCACGCGTCTCCAACGCCGCATCCACACCCTGCGCGATATCCGCAGACTGCTTGTCGATCGCGTTGATCACCGCACACGAATCCGCACTGAACCCCAGATCCGCATCGACATAGCCGATCTTTCGGATCGCCGACCGCGCAATGTCCTGCACATCGACATAGGTCGACGTGGAGATCTCACCCGAGACCACCACGAGGCCGGTGTTGACCAGCGTCTCGCACGCGACACGGCCGGTCGGATCGTCCCGCAGGACCGCATCCAGGACGCCGTCAGAGATCTGATCGGCGACCTTGTCGGGATGTCCCTCGGTCACCGACTCCGAGGTGAACAGGTACTCGCTCTCGCTCATGGCCAGGACCGTAGAGCGGCCTCCTCCCCGCCTGCGCCTCTCGAAGGGAGGGGATTTGCGCCCTTCGCGGAGGGGGCCTGCCCGCCCGACCTATCCGTTGGGTGAGGCAATACCGCCCCATCGGCCGTCGCGCCGAGCGGACCCCGGCCGGGAGCATGCCCACCATGCTGATCCAGCTCAGTTGCGTCGGACGGGCCGACCCCAACGACCTCGCCACCATCCTCCCCGCGCTGGCCGAGGCGACCGACGCGCCCGACCTCGACCACTCGCGTCTGGCGGCCGTCCTGGACTGGGTCCAGTACCGCAAGAACTTCCGCGCGCCGGTGATGGTGCGCCCGTTCGGGCGCGAGCCGGGCAGCCCCGACGTGGGGCCGCTGGCCGAGATCGCCATCGACGTGCGCCGGGCCAAGGAGATCCCCCACGACGAGCTCGTCGCGCAGATCGCCGACCGCGTGCGCAAGGCGCTAGGCATCGTCCCCGACGTGCACGAGTGCGTCCACCTCGAGGAGTGGGTGCGCCCGTCCAAGAGCGTGGTCTGGTCGTTCAACCGCTCCTACTGGCGCCATCTGGCCGCCTGGGACGAGACCTTCCAGCAGGACTACGCAGCCGCGCTGCCCGGCGGCGTCTCGGACGGCACGAACCCCGCCTTCTGGGCCGAGCAGGTCGACACGTTCCTGGACACGCTCGATCGCCTGGACGAGTGGTCCGAGCTGCCCGACGAGATCCCCGTGCTCGAGTTCGGCGTGGGCGACGGCCAGCAGGCCAAGGTGTGGCTGGACACGTTCGCCGCCGGATGCGCCGCCCGCGGACGCGACTACCTGTCCCGCGTGCGCTACGTGATGGCCGACTACTCGCCGCACGTGCTGCAGCGCGCCCGCCAGGCGCTGGCCGCCTACGACGACCGCGTCGAGTGCCTCGAGCTGGACTTCCGCAACCCCGTGCTCGGCCTCGGCCACCTGCGCGGCAAGGTGCTGTTCGTCCACGCCTGCAACCTGTACGACAACCTCCCCACCGACGAGCTGATGCGCGTCGGCGACCGTGCCTACGAGCCGCTCGTGCGCGCGTCGATCACCCCGGGCGAGATCGCCACGATCGCCCGCGACCACGGCGTGGCCGAGGCCGACATCGTCTGCACGGTCCAGCGCATCCTGCGCGACGGGCCCGCCGCCCACGGCGAGCTGAGCGCCGGCGTGCGCTTCTGGGCCGACGTGTGGGACGCCGTCCACCTCGAGGAGCTGTACGTCGAGGTGCCCGCCCCCGCGGCCCGGCGGGTCGCGCCCAGCGCCGACGTCCATCTCGACGAGCTGCTCGACGGCCTGCCCGAGTGGACCCGCGTGCACATGTCCACCGTCGCGGTCGAGAGCTTCGCCCAGACGCTGGCGCTGCTGCACCAGGACGGCCTGCTCGTGGCCCAGGACATCTTCGTGCGCGACACCAGCCAGTACGCCGCCTTCCGCGGCCCCGGCAAGCTCGAGGGCTCGATCCTCAACTGGCTCAACGGCCCGATCTTCCAGCTCGTCGGGGAGCGCAGCGGCTTCCGCGTGGGCGTCCAGCCGTTCGCCCATCGCGACCGCTCCAACACCGTCGTCCTGACCGCGCGTCCGCGCGACGCCTACACCCGGCCGGCCGCGGAGCCCGTGCAGCCGCTCGCCGTCGTCGCCTGATCCGAGAGGACCTCACCATGAGCATCACCGTCGTCGGTTCCCTGGCCTTCGATGCCGTCAAGACGCCCTTCGGCGAGCGCGAGCGCATGCTCGGCGGCGCGGCCACGCACTTCGCCCTGTCGGCCTCGCTGTTCGACGAGGTCAACGTCGTCGGCCCGGTGGGCGACGACTTCGGCGACGCCGAGCTGGCCGTCCTGGGCACCCGCGGCACGAACCTCGACGACGTCGAGCGCGTGGCCGGCGGCAAGACGTTCTTCTGGGCCGGCGAGTACCACTGGGACATGAACTCGCGCGACACGCTGGACACCCAGCTGGGCGTGTTCGAGACGTTCGCGCCCAAGCTGTCGGCCACCTCGCGCGCCGCCGAGGTGCTGTTCCTGGCCAACATCCAACCGTCGCTGCAGCTCGACGTGCTCGAGCAGATGGACGGCCCCCGCTTCACCGCGCTGGACTCGATGGACCTGTGGATCAACATCGCCCGCGACGATCTCGTCAAGGTCATCGAGCGCGTCGACTGCCTGATCCTCAACGACGCCGAGATCCGCATGCTCACCGGGAAGCCGAGCCTCGTCGCGGCGGCCAACGAGCTGCTGGCCATGGGCCCGTCCGTGGTGATCGCCAAGCAGGGCGAGTACGGCGCCGTGGCCATCTCCGCGGACACGTACTTCTCGCTGCCGGCCTTCCCGTTGGAGACCGTCGTCGATCCGACCGGCGCCGGCGACACGTTCGCGGGCGGCTTCGTCGGCGCGATCGCCACCGGCACCGACCTGCGCAGCGCGGTGGCCTACGGCACCGCGGTGGCGTCCTTCAACGTCGAGGAGTTCGGCACCGAGCGCGTCGCCCGCCTGACCCGCGACGAGGTCGACGCCCGCGTGGCCGAACTGCACGCGCTGACGACTTTCGATTTGCTTCCTGCGTGAACGAGAGTCCCACCAACGTCATCCTCCTCGGGCCGCCCGGCGCGGGCAAGGGCACGCAGGCCGCCCGCCTGCGCACCAATCCGTCCCTGCTGTACCTGGCCACGGGAGACATCCTGCGGGCCGCGGTGGCCGACGACTCAGCGCTCGGCCGGCAGGCCAAGGCGTTCATGGACGCGGGCGACCTGGTACCCGACGCGCTGATCGTCGACGTGATCGCCGACGCGCTGCGCGACGCCAACCCGGACTGCGGGTTCCTGCTCGACGGGTTCCCGCGCACGGTGGCCCAGGCCGAGGCGCTCGACGCGGCGCTGGCCGAGCTGGGCCGCGCGCTGGACGCCGCGGTCCTGCTGGAGCTGGACGACGACGAGGCGGTCCGGCGGATCATCGGCCGCGCCGCCGACCAGCAGCGCGCCGACGACACCGAGGAGACCGCCCGCCGGCGCCTGGTCGTCTACCACGAGCAGACCGATCCGGTGGCCGGCTACTACGCCCGTCAGGAGCGGCTGCACCGCATCGACGGCGGCGGCACCGAGGACGCGGTCTACGCGGAGATCTGCGCCGTGCTCAAGAGCTCGGACGGCGCGCCCGCGCCAGCTTGATCACCAGCTGCAGCGACAGCAGGTCCTCGTCCTCCAGCGACAGCCCGCTGATCTCCTCGACGCGCTGCAGCCGCTGGCGCAGCGTGTTGACGTGGATGTTCAGCGTGCGCGCCGTGGGCGCGTAGGCGCGGCCGGACTCCAGGTAGCGCTCCAGCGTGGGCAGCAGGTTGGCCTGCCGGCGGCGGTCGTAGGCGGCCAGCGCGGCGACGGCCTCGTGCAGGTGGTCGCGCGGCGCGTCCTGGTCGAGCAGGTGCGTGAGGTAGCGGTAGGCCCCGGCGTCGCGATGCAGCATCGCCGCGGGCGTCTCGTTCAGCGCCTGGGCCAGCCGTGACGCGTCGACCGCCTCGGTCAGCGAGCGCGCGGCCCCGGCCGCGCCGCCGCGCCCGTCGCTGAGCCCGATCGCGGCGCCGTGCGCGCCGGCGATGCGCTCCAGCACGCTGAGCAGCTCGCGGCTGGGCGCCGGGCCGTGCTCGGCCACCGGCAGCAGGCAGCGCAGCTCGCCGGCGCCCAGGTCACACAGCGCGCCGGGCACCGCGGCGCGCAACGTGCGCTCGACCCGCGGCCCATCGGTCTCCCAGTCGGCGTCGGCCGCGGCGTCGAAGGGGCGCGCGTGGACGATCACGTGGGCCCGCTCCAGGTCCACGCCGGCGCTGCGCGCGCGGCCCAGCGCGCGCGCCTCGTCGCCGCGGCCCAACGCGTCGAACAGCTCGCGCGCGACGTTCTCCACGGTCAGGTGCTCGATCAGGTCCGCCTTCTCCAGGGCCAGTGCCAGCAGGTGGCCCAGCGCCCGGGCCAGCTCGGCGCCGTGCGCGCGCCACGGCTCGCGCGCGGCGACGAGCAGGACGCCGCGCTGCTCGTTGCCGGCGCTCAAGGGGATCGCCATCGCCGCGCCGGGCGTCTCGTCCAGCCCCAGCTCGCGCCCGACCGTCTCCAGCCGCGAGGCGTCGACCGCCGGTGAGGCGAGCAGGTCGAGCACGACGCGCGCGCTGGCCCCCTCGGTGAGCGGCGGGTCGGCGGGCGGATCCTCGGCCACCGCGCGCAGGCGATCGTCGGCGTCCAGCTCGTACAGGCGCGCGTGGTCACAGGGCAGCAGCTCGCGCGCGCCGGCCAGCGCCAGCCGGTACAGCTCGGCCCGGTCGACCGCTCCGGCCAGCCGCTGGGCCAGGTCGGTCCAGCGCGTCAGCGCCTGGACGCGCAGCTCGGACTCCTCGAACAGCTTGGCGTTCTCGATCGCGCCGGCGACCAGCGCCGCCGCGCGCGTGAGCACCAGGATGATCGCCTCGTCGAACTCGCGCGGCGCCTCGGTGTGCAGGACGATCGCGCCGAGCGCCTGCTGGTTGCGCGCCGGGATCGGCACGGCGACCATCGATTGGAAGCGCTCCTCCTCCAGCTCGGCCACGTAGACGGTGCGCGGGTCGTTCATCGCCTCGTCGCGGATGAACCCGGGCTGGCCGTTGCGCACGCTCCAGCCCGCCAGCCCCTCGTCGACGCCGAAGCGCACCCGCCCGATCAGGTGCGCGTAGACCGGCGACGCGGCGCGCAGCCGCAGCTCGTCGTCCTCCAGCAGGTAGACGAAGCAGGCGTGGCAGGCCGTCGCCCGCGTGAGCAGGTCGACGACCCGGGCCAGCACCTGCTGGAGGTCCGGCGTCGAGCTGATGATCGCGACGACGGCCGAGAGCGTCTCGTTCTCGAGCCGCAGCTGCGACGCATCGGGCGGGCCTAGAACAGCTGGAGGTAGCGCTTCAGCTCCCAATCGGTCACCTGGTTGTGCGCCTGCTCCCACTCGGCCTTCTTCGTCGAGACGTAGTAGTCGAGGTAGTCCTCGCGCCCGCAGGAGCCCAGGGCCGCGCGCAGGACATCGTCGGCCTCCAGCTCGCGCATCGCGTCCAGCAGGTTGCCGGGCAGCGTGTCGATCCCGCGCTCGGCCCGGTCGGCGGCCGACAGCTCGTGCAGGTTCAGGCCGGAGCTGGGGGTGCCCGGGTCCAGCCCGCGCTCGATGCCGTCCAGGCCGGCGGCCAGCACCGCCGTGGCGGCCAGGTACGGGTTGCAGGAGCCGTCGACCGTGCGGTCCTCGATGCGGCCGGGGCCGGGGATGCGCAGCATCTGCGTGCGGTTGTTGTTGCCGTAGCTGATGTACACGGGCGCCCAGGCCGAGCCGCTCTGCGAGCCGATCACCAGGCGCTTGTAGGAGTTGACGGTCGGCGCGGTCAGGCCGATGTAGGCGCGCGCGTGCGCCTTCAGACCGCCCAGGAAGTGGTAGGCCGTCTGGGACAGGCCCAGCCCGTGAGCGTCCTCGGCCGGGTCGGCCTCGAAGACGTTGACGCCGTCCTTCCACAGGCTCATGTGGAAGTGGCAGCCGTTGCCGGTCAGGTGGCCGAACGGCTTGGGCATGAAGGTGGCGATCAGGCCGCGCTGCTGGGCCAGCGTCTCGACCATGTAGCGGAAGAACACCGCCCGGTCGGCCGTGGTCAGCGCGTCGGCGAAGCCCCAGTTCTGCTCGAACTGGCCGTTGGCGTCCTCGTGGTCGGTGGCGTAGTTGTCCCAGCCCAGCGCGGTGAGGTGGTCGGCCACCTCGGTGACGAAGTCCAGGTTGCGCGTCAGCGCGCGCATGTCGTAACAGGGCTGGTCGAGGGTGTCGAGCTTGTCGGCCACCTCGATGCCGCCGTCCTCGGTCTGGCGCACGAGGAAGTACTCCAGCTCGGCGCCGATCTTGAACTCGTAGCCCAGGTCCGCCGCGCGCTTGAGCTGGTTGCGCAGGATCGTGCGCGGGTCGTAGCCCCACTGCTCGCCCTCGACCTCGATGTCGCAGGCCATCCGCGCGATGTCCGGGCGCCAGGGCAGCGGGGTGAAGCTGCGCGCGTCCGGCATCGCGGCCAGGTCGGGATCGTTGGGCCGCTGGCCGATGTCGCCCGCCGCCGCGCCCGCGAATCCGGCGCCGTCGCTGAACAGGTCGTCGAGATGATGCGCCGGCACGAGCTTCGCGTTCGGCTTGCCGTGCATGTCGACGAACTGGGCGAAGATGAAGCGCACGCCGTTGTCGGCGACGAAGGCCCGAACGTCGTCGGCGGTGGTCGGAAGTGCTGGCACGGTGCTCACGAGCTCCTGGGTTCTAGGTCGGGCGACCAATCCAACCGGGCATGGAGGATCCAGACAATGTGGACATCCTCCGCATCCCGGTCGTCCGGCGTGGAGCTAGCCCACAATACCTCGCCGGACTCGCCAACAGATGTAGACGATTCATCTACAGCAACTGGGGCAAGTGTGCGCCTGTGTGCCATGGAAGGTCCATGTGGGGCGGCGTAGCTTCCCGATCCACATGTGCGGCATCGTCGGAATCTTCTGCAAGACCCCCGCCATCGAGCACCAGCTCGGGCAGCTCGTCGGCGACATGCTCGTCCAGATGGGCGATCGCGGCCCCGATAGCGCGGGCGTGGCCATCTATCGCGACCCCGTCGCGGCGGGCGCCAGCAAGCTGTCGCTGTACGCGACCGACCCGGGCGTGCGCTGGCCCGACGTCGAGGAGGCGGCCGCGGCCGCCCTGGGCGTCAGCCGCAGCGTGCCGGTCACCGCGCGCCACCTGCTGCTCGACGTCGAGGTCGAGCCCAGCGAGGCGCAGGCCTGGGCCGAGGCAGCGCTGCCCGGCGTGACCGTCATGAGCACCGGCCAGAAGATCGAGATCTACAAGGAGGCCGTGCGCCCCCGCGAGTTCGTCGACACGTTCGGCATCGCCTCGATGGCCGGCTCGCACGCGATCGGCCACACGCGCATGGCCACCGAGTCGAAGGTCACCACCGACGGCTCGCACCCCTTCTCCACCGGCATGGACCTGTGCCTGGTGCACAACGGCTCGCTGTCCAACCACAACCGGCTGCGCCAGGAGCTGCGCCGCGAGGGCATCGCCTTCCGCACCGAGAACGACTCCGAGGTCGCCGCCGGCTACCTGACCTGGCGGATGCGCGAGGGCGCGACGCTCGAGCAGGCCCTCGAAGGCTGCCTGGAGGACCTCGACGGCTTCTACACCTTCGCCGTCGGCACCTCGGACGGCTTTGCGGTGCTGCGCGACCCGATCGCCTGCAAGCCCGCGGTGATGGCCGAGACCGACGAGTACGTGGCGATCGCCTCGGAGTACCGCGCGCTGGCCGAGCTGCCCAACGCGGGCGACGCGACCGTGTGGGAGCCCAGCCCCGGCGTCGTCTACAGCTGGGGCGCGGTGACCACCGCATGAGCGCGTCGACCGACGTCGTCGACGTCGACCTGGCCACCACCAGCGTCCGCGACCTCAACCAGTCGCTGCACGAGGCCAGCGAGGGCCGCTTCCTCGTGCGCAACCCGCGCGGCGTGCACGCCATCGCCGCCGGCGTGAAGGCCCCGCTGGAGATCGACATCGACGGGCACGCGGGCTACTACTGCGCCGGGATGAACCAGCAGGCCACCGTGCGCGTGCACGGCAGCTGCGGCGTCGGCGTGGCCGAGAACATCATGTCCGGCCGCGTCGAGGTCGACGGCGACGCCAGCCAGTCGGCCGGCGCCACCGGCCACGGCGGCCTGGTCGTCGTCCACGGCAACGCCTCGGCCCGCTGCGGGATCTCGATGAAGGGCGTCGACATCGTCGTGCGCGGCTCCGTCGGGCACCTGAGCGCCTTCATGGCCCAGAAGGGCCGGCTCGTCGTGTGCGGGGACGCGGGCGACGCGCTGGGCGACTCGATCTACGAGGCCCACCTGTACGTGGCGGGCTCGGTGGCCAGCCTGGGCGCCGACTGCATCGAGAAGGAGCTCCTCCCCTTCCACGCCCAGGAGCTGACCGAGCTGCTGGCCGCCGCGGGCATCACCGACCTCGACGCCGGCGACTTCCGCCGCTACGGCTCGGCCCGCCAGCTGTACACCTTCAACGTCGACGATGCGGGGGCCTACCGATGAGTTCCTGGTCCCTGCGCGAGTCGGCCACGTTCGACCGCGGCACGATCGCCGAGATCCAGCGCGCGGCCCGCGAGGGCATCTACGACATCCGCGGCCACGGCGCCAAGCGCAAGGTGCCGCACTTCGACGACCTGCTGCTGCTGGGCGCGTCGATGTCGCGCTATCCGCTGGAGGGCTACCGCGAGCGCTGCGCGACCGACGTCGTGCTCGGCTCGCGCTTCGCGGCCAAGCCGATCCACCTGGACATCCCGATCACGATCGCGGGCATGAGCTTCGGCGCGCTCTCGGCCCAGGCCAAGGAGGCGCTCGGTCGCGGAGCCTCGGCGATGGGCACGTCGACCACGACCGGCGACGGCGGCATGACGCCCGAGGAGCGCCTGTCCTCCGACAAGCTCGTCTACCAGCTGCTGCCGTCGCGCTACGGCATGAATCCCGACGACCTGCGCAAGGCCGACGCGATCGAGATCGTCATCGGCCAGGGCGCCAAGCCGGGCGGCGGGGGCATGCTGCTGGGGCAGAAGATCTCCGACCGCGTCGCCGAGATGCGCGATCTGCCCAAGGGCATCGATCAGCGCTCGGCCTGCCGGCATCCCGACTGGACCGGTCCCGACGACCTGGAGATCAAGATCCAGGAGCTGCGCGAGATCACCGACTGGCAGGTCCCGATCTTCATCAAGGTCGGCGCGTCGCGGCCCTACTACGACACGGCGCTGGCCGTGAAGTCGGGCGCCGACGTCGTCGTGCTCGACGGCATGCAGGGCGGCACCGCCGCCACGCAGGAGGTGTTCATCGAGCACGTCGGCATCCCCACGCTGGCCGCGATCCCGCAGGCCGTCGAGGCGCTGCAGGAGCTGGGCATGCACCGCCAGGTGCAGCTGATCGTCTCCGGGGGCATCCGCTCCGGCGCCGACTGCGCCAAGGCCCTGGCCATGGGCGCCGACGCGGTGTCGATCGGCGTGGCCGCCCTGATCGCGATCGGCGACAACGCGCCCGAGCTCGACGAGGACTACGCCCAGATCGGCTCGGCCGCCGGCTTCTACGACGACTGGCACGCGGGCAACGACCCGGCGGGGATCCTCACGCAGGATCCCGCCCTGGCCGAGCGCCTGGATCCCGAGCTGGGCGGCCGTCGCCTGGCCAACTTCCTGCGCACGATGACGCTCGAGACGCAGACGCTCGCGCGCGCGTGCGGCAAGTCCCATGTCCACAACCTGGAGCCCGAGGACCTCGTGGCCTTGACCGTCGAGGCGGCCGCGATGGCGCGGGTGCCGCTGGCGGGCACGACCTGGGTCCCGGGGCGCTGACCTGCGATGTCCTTCCTGCTGACCTGCCCCAACTGCGGCGTGCGTGAGGTGACCGACTTCGGCTTCGGCGGCGAGGTCTCGCCCCGGCCGACCGAGCGCCCCTCGGAGCGCGAGCTCAACGCCTACAACTACTTCCGCCGCAACGCCGCGGGCGTTCAGCGCGAGTGGTGGGTGCATCGCTCGGGCTGCCGCGCCTGGTTCCTGGCCGAGCGCGACACGCGCACCAACGAGGTGCAGTGGACCGCCCTGCCCGCCGACGCCCCGGCGTCGGCCGAGGTCGCGGGATGACCCGGCTTCCCGCCCAGCCCGGCGAGCGCATCGACCGCGCCGCCCCGGTCACGTTCACCTGGGACGGCAAGCCCGTCTCGGGCTTGGCCGGCGACACGATCGCCTCGGCGCTGTTCGCCTCCGGCACGCGCGTGTTCTCGCGCTCGTTCAAGTACCACCGCCCGCGCGGCGAGCTGTGCTTCTGCGGCGCCTGCGCGAACTCGCTGGTCACCGTCGACGGCCGCCCCGGCGTGCGCGCCTGCGGCGAGCCGATCGTCGCCGGCATGCGCGTCGAGCACCAGAACGCGTGGCCGTCGCTGGACTTCGACGTGATGGCGGCCACCAACCGCTTCGGCGGCAAGCTGCTGCCGCCCGGCTTCTACTACAAGACGTTCATCCGCCCGCGGAAGCTGTGGCCGGTCTACGAGACCGTCCTGCGCCGCGCCGCGGGCCTGGGCAAGCTGCCGCGCCACCAGGACGAGCGCGAGTGGGAGACCGAGTACCGCCGTCGCCACTGCGACGTGCTCGTCGTGGGCGGCGGGATCGCCGGCCTGGCCGCGGCCCTGGCCGCTGCGCAGGCGGGCGCCGACGTCGTGCTGTGCGACGAGGACGTCGAACCCGGTGGGCAGCTGCTGGCCGAGGGCGGCCGCGACCGGGCCCGCGCGCTGGCCGACGCCTGCCGCGCCGCCGGCGTGGAGATCCTCTCCCGCGCCCCCGCGCTGGGCTTCTTCGACGGGCTGGTGCCGGTGTGGCAGGGCTCGACCCTGCATCAGATCCGCGCGGCCCGCTTCGTGGCTGCCACCGGCACGATCGAGCAGCCGCTGATCTTCCCCGACAACGACCTCCCGGGCGTGATGCTGGCCGGCGCGGCGCGCCGCGCGACCGGCGTCTTCGGGGTGCGGCCGGGCCAGACCGCGGTCGTCTCCGCCGTGGGCGACCGCGGGCTGGATGCCGCGCTGGCGCTGCACCGCGCCGGCGTGCGCGTCGCCGCCGTGGCCGACCTGCGCGACGCGCCGTCGGCGCTGACCGCCGAGCTGCAGGCCGCGGGCATCTCGGTCCGCCAGGGCGCGACCGTCGTCCGCGCGCTGGGCAGCAAGGGCGTGACCGGCGCGGCGCTGGCCGCCGTCGACGAGCGTGGCTACGCGATCGGAACGCCCGAGCGCGTCGAGTGCGACCTGCTGGTCGTCAACGGCCCCGAAGCGCCCGCCACCTCGCTGCTGCTGCAGTCCGGCGCCCGGGCCCGCTACGACGCGTCGACCGGCCGCTTCCAGGCCGGCGACCTGCCCGCCGGCGTGCACGTGGCCGGCGCGGTCGCGGGCCGGGAGAGCGCCGACGACGCGCAGGAGTCCGGCGCTCGCGCCGGCGCCGATGCCGCCGCCGGCCGGGTCTCCGCGTCGACCTCCGTCCCCGCCGCGCTCAGCCCGGTGGCCACGCCGCCGGCGCTGGCCACCGACGGCGGCACGAAGGGCAAGGCGTTCGTCGATCTCGACGAGGACATCACAGTCAAGGACATCGAGTACGCCGTGGACGAGGGCTACGACAGCATCGAGCTGTCCAAGCGCTACACGACCGTCACGATGGGCCCGTCACAGGGTCGCTTCTCCCAGCTGGCCTCGGTCCGTGCGCTCGGCCGCGCGACCGGGCAGACGCTGGGCGACGTGGGCCTGACCACGGCCCGCCCGCCGTGGGTGACCGTGCCGATGGGCGCGCTGGCCGGCCGGCCGTTCGAGGCGGGCAAGCGCTCGCCGATCGCCCTGGACGGGGCGACCGTCAAGTGGGCGGGCGACTGGCGCCGGGCCTACGACTACGGCGATCCCCAGGGCGAGGCGCTCGCGGTCCAGACCACGGCGGGGCTGATCGACGTCTCCACCCTGGGCAAGCTGCTCGTGCGCGGGCCCGAGGCCGGCGAGCTGCTCGACCGCCTCTACCCCAACGCGATGTCCAGCCTGAAGACGGGCCGCATCCGCTACGGGATCATGACCTCGGAGGCGGGGCGCATCACCGACGACGGCACGGTCTGCCGCATCGACGACGAGACGTTCTACGTCACGACGACCTCCAGCGGCGCCGCCGCGGTCGAGGCCCAGATGACCTGGTGGCTGACCGCATGGGAGCTGGACGTGTGCGTCACCGACGTCACCCAGGGCATCGCGGCGATGAACCTGGCCGGGCCCAACGCCCGCGCGATCCTGGCCACGGCCAGCGACGCCGACGTGTCCAACGAGGCCTTCACCTACCTGGACGCCCGCGAGCTGACCGTGGCCGGCGTGACCTGCCTGGCGCTGCGCATCGGCTTCGTCGGCGAGGTCGGCTACGAGCTGCACTGCGCCGCGCCCCACGCCCAGGCGGTGTGGGACGCGCTGCTGGCCGCCGGCCAGGCGCACGGGCTGCGCCGCTTCGGCCTGGAGCCCCAGCGGATCCTGCGCCTGCAGAAGCTGCACATCCTCGTCGGCCAGGACACCGATTCGGAGTCCACGCCCTACACGACCGGCCTGGACTGGGCGGTCAAGCTGGGCAAGGACCAGGACTTCATCGGCAAGTGGGCGCTGGAGCGCGCGGCCGACCGCGCGCCCGAGAGCGCCCTGGTCGGCTTCACCTGCCCGGGCGGCGAGGTGCCGACCGAGGGCGCGGTGGTGCTCGTCGACGGCGAGCCCGCCGGTCAGGTGACCAGCTCACGCCACTCGCCCAAGCTGGCCATGACCATCGGCATGGCCACCGTGCCGCCCGGCCTGGCCACCGACGACGCGCGCATCGTGATCTCCGACGCGGGCCAGCGCATCAACGCGGTCGTCACCACCAAGCCGTTCTACGACCCCGAAGGGAAGGTGCTGCGCTCGTGACGTCTCTCGCTTTCCTGGAGGTCGATCCCAGCGCGGGCAACGCCGTCAGCCCGATCGCCCCGCCGACGCTCGGCGATCCGGCGGCCCAGCGCCGCGCGGTGGTCGAGACGGTGGCCGTGGCCGACGTCTCGCTGCTGCGCAAGACCGAGCTCCAGGGCGACCTGAGCCACGAGCTCAACACGGCCGTGCGCACCGGCGCGGGCTGGTACTGCCCGGTGACGCCCGGTCGGGCCCTGGTCATCGGCGCCCCGGCCGACGTCCCCTCCGGCGCCCGCGCGCTCGACGTGACCGGCGTGTTCGGCGCGCTGGTCATCGCCGGCCCGCTGGCCCGCGAGACGTTCGCCCGCTTCTGCGCGCTGGACCTGCGGGCCAGCAAGCTGCCGGTCACGGGCTTCCGCCCCGGCTCGGTGGCGCGAACCCCCGGCTTCGTCCTGCGCGAGGACGACGAGCGCTTCCTGATGCTCTTCGGCGCCGCCTACGGCGCCTACGTGTGGGAGGTCGTCACCGACGCGGCGACGCGTCTGGGCGGTTGTGCGGTCGGATCGGAGGCCCTGGATGCGTGACCTGTTTCGCAAGCGGCGGATGTGGCGCCCGCGCGCCGAGCTGAAGAAGCGCTACGACGTGGTGATCATCGGCGGCGGCGCACACGGGTTGGCCACCGCCTACTACCTGCGCCAGCAGGGGATCACCAACGTCGCCGTGCTGGAGAAGAGCTACATCGGGTCCGGCGCGGCGGGACGTAACACGACGATCCTGCGCTCCAACTACAAGACGCCCGAGGGCGCGCGCTTCTACGACGCCTCGGTCAAGCTGTACGAGGGGCTGGGTCAGGACCTGAACTTCAACCTGCTGTTCAGCCAGTGCGGGCACCTGACGCTGGCCCACAGCGACCGCGCGATGTTCGTGATGGCCAACCGCGCCGAGGTCAACCGCCTCCAGGGCATCGACAGCCAGCTGATCGGCCCGGACCGGGTCAAGGAGCTGGCCCCCACGATGTACGTCGGGCCCGACACGACGTATCCGATCCTGGGCGCGCTGTACCACCCGCCCGGCGGCATCATCCGCCACGACGCGGTGGTGTGGGGGTTCGCCCGCGGCGCCGACGAGGGCGGCGCGGAGATCCATCCGTACACCGAGGTCACGGGCCTGGAGCGCACGGGCGACCGCATCACCGCCGTCAACACCAACCGCGGCCGCGTCGAGGCGGGCACGGTCCTGAACTGCACGGCGGGCTGGTCGACGCTGCTGTGCGACATGGCCGGCGTCCAGCTGCCGATCACCACCCACATCCTGCAAGCCTGCGTGACCGAGCCGGTCAAGCCGTTCCTGGACGTGGTCATCGTCAGCTCCCAGATGCACGTCTACATCTCCCAGTCCGATCGCGGCGAGTTCGTGATGGGCTCGGAGATCGAGCCGTGGACGACGTATCGCACGCAGGGCACGCTGAACTTCCTGCAGGACCTGACCAAGCACACGCTGGAGCTGTTCCCGCAGCTGGAGCACGCGCGGCTGCTGCGCGCGTGGGCCGGCCTGTGTGACCTGAGCCCCGACTACAGCCCGATCCTGGGCCAGACCGAGGTGGAGAACTTCCACGTCTCGGCGGGCTGGGGCACCTACGGCTTCAAGGCGTCGCCGATCGTCGGCCAGACCCTGGCCGAGCTGGTGGCCACCGGCCGCACCCCCGACCTGATCGCCCCGTTCGCGCTCGAGCGCTTCTACGAGGACAACCTCGTGTCCGAGCTCGCGGCCGCCGCCGTCAGCCACTGATCGCCATGTTCCACTTGCTCGTCTCGTGCCCGGACCGGCCGGGGATCGTCGCCGCGGTCTCGTCGCTGCTGGCCGCCGAGGGCGCCAACATCGCCCAGTCCGACCAATACTCGACCGACCCCGAGGGCGGGCGGTTCTTCCTGCGCATGGCCTTCTCCTTCGAGGGCGACCTGGAGCGGTTGCGCGCGCGCCTGCAGGAGCTGGACATGGACACGCGCCTGTTCGACGCGTCGGTGCCCAAGCGCGTGGCGATCATGGTCTCCCGCTACGACCACTGCCTGGTCGATCTGCTCTGGCGCGCCCGCCGCGGCGAGCTGCCGATCGAGGTCGGCGCGGTCGTGTCCAACTGGGAGGACCTGCGCGGCGAGGTCGAGGGCTTCGGCCTCCCCTACCACCACATCCCCGTCACCAAGGACACCAAACCCGCCGCGGAAGCCGCACAGCTGGAGCTGCTCGGCGGCGGCCAATACGACCTCGTCGTCATGGCCCGCTACATGCAGATCCTGTCCGACGACTTCCTACGCGCCGTGGGCTGCCCGGTCATCAACATCCACCACTCCTTCCTGCCCGCCTTCGCCGGCGCCGGCCCCTACGAACGCGCCAAGGAACGCGGCGTCAAGCTGATCGGCGCCACCGCCCACTACGCCACCGCAGACCTCGACGAAGGCCCGATCATCGAACAGGACGTCGTCCGCGTCACCCACGCCGACAGCGCCGCCGAGCTGACCCGCGCCGGCGCCGACGTCGAACGCACCGTCCTGCAACGCGCGGTGCGCTGGCACTGCCAGGACCGCGTGATCGTCGACGGCAACGCGACGGTCGTCTTCTGAGCACGTTCGACTACGTCGTCGTCGGGGGCGGTGCCGCCGGCGCCGTGATCGCCGCGCGGCTGGCCCAGCGCGGCCAGGGCACCGTGGCGCTGCTGGAGTGGGGCGCCAGCGACGAGGACGAGCCGCGCGCGCTGCAGCTCGACCGCTGGCCGGAGCTGTTCGAGAGCGAGCACGCGGTCCACTACCCGTGCGAGCCGCAGGCCGCCGGCAACGGCGCGGTGCTGCAGACGCGCGGGCGGATCCTGGGTGGATCGTCGTCGGTGAACACGATGATCACCTGGCGGCCGCTGGCCAGCGACCTGGACGAGTGGGTGGCCGCGGGCGCCGCGGGCTGGGATGCGCCCGCCCTGGGCGACGCCGTCGCGCGCTTCCGCGAGACGACCCGCTTCGGCCCGGTCGCGCCGGCGGACCGCAACCCGTTCCTGGCCGACGCCGTGCAGGCCGCCGCGACCGCGCTGGACGTGCCGCTGCGCTCGCGCTGGAACGACGGCTCCGCCATCCTGGACGGCGCCGGCTTCGTGGAGATCGCCTACGACCCGTCGACCGGCCGGCGCTCGTCCTCGTCGGCGTCCTACCTGCACCCGATCGCCGACCGCGACGGGCTGCAGGTGCGCACGCACACGCGCGCCACCCGGCTGCTGCTGGAGGGCGACCGCGCGGTCGGCGTGCAGACGCTGGCCCCCGACGGGACGACCGACACCGTGCGGGCCCGCCGCGAGGTGGTGCTGTGCTGCGGCGCGATCGACACGCCGCGCCTGCTGCTGCAGTCGGGCATCGGACCCGCCGGCGTCCTGCGGGCGGCGGGGATCGCGCCCGTCCACGAGCTGCCGGGCGTCGGGGAGAACCTGCAGGACCATCCCGAGGGCCTGGTGGTGTGGGAAGCGGCGCGCGACCTGCCGCACACGCACGCCTCGTACTGGGACGCCGCGGTCCTGGCCCGCCTGGATCCGGGCGCCGACCGTCCCGACGTGGTCATCCACCTGCCGCTGATGACCTACGCCGACCACGCGCTGGCCCGCGGCGTGGCCATCCCGGAGCGCTCGATCACGATGACGCCCAACGTGGCCAAGCCGCACAGCCGCGGCCGGGTGTGGGTCGACTCGGCCGATCCCGACGCGCCCCCGCGCATCGACTACGGCTCGTTCACCGATCCCGACGGCCACGACGCGCGCGTGCTCGTCGAGGGCGTGCGCCTGGCCCGGCGCATCGCCCGCGCCCAGCCGGCCGCACCGTGGTTCGGCGCCGAGGTCTTCCCCGGCCCCGATGTCGTCTCCGACGCCGACCTGTCCGAGGTCGTCCGCGCCACCCACAGCACGGTCTTCCACGTGTGCGGAACCTGCCGCATGGGCGCCCCCGACGACCCGCTCGCCGTCGTGGACCCCCAGCTGCGCGTACGCGGCCTGACCGGGCTGCGCGTCGCCGACGCGTCGGTGTTCCCGACGATGACCGCGCTGAACCCTGTCGGTATGGTCATGGTCCTGGCCGAGCGAGCCGCACAGCTGATCGGAGAGACATGACCGCGCACGCGCTGTGGCACCCCTTCGCCGACATGGGCGCGGTGGCCGCGGATCCGTTCGTCATCACCCGCGGCGAGGGCGTCTGGGTGTGGGACGAGGCGGGCCGCCGCTACCTCGATGGGTCCGCCTCGCTGTGGTACGCCAACCTCGGCCACGGGCGGCCGGAGATCGCCGAGGCCGTCGCGGCCCAGCTGCGGGAGCTGGACGCCTACAGCACGTTCGGCGACTACGCCAACCGCCCCGCCCTGGAGCTGGCCGACCGCCTCAGCGCGCTGGCCCCCACCGCGGGCAGCAAGGTCTTCCTCGGTTCCGGTGGTGGCGACGCGATCGACACCGCGGCCAAGATCGCCCGCGCCTTCCACAGCCACGCCGGCCAGCCCGAGCGCGTCCACCTGATCAGCCGCGAGCACGGCTACCACGGCACGCACGGCATCGGGACCGGGATCGCGGGCATCCCCGCCAACGCCCAGCACTTCGGCGATGTGGTGCCCGATGCCTCGGTGGTCCCCTACGACGACGCCGCCGCGCTGGAGGCGGAGATCGAGCGGCTGGGCGCCCACACGGTCGCGGCGTTCTTCTGCGAGCCGGTGATCGGCGCCGGCGGCGTCTACGCACCGCCCGACGGCTACATCGAGCAGGCGGCGGCGATCTGCGCCCGCCACGGGGTGCTGTTCGTGGCCGACTGCGTGATCAACGCGTTCGGGCGCCTGGGCACCTGGTGGGGCGTCGACCGCTGGCCGATCCGGCCCGACCTAATCGTCTTCGCCAAGGGCGTCACCGGCGGCACGCTGCCGCTGGGCGGCGTGGTGGTCAGCCCCGACGTGGCCGCCCCGTTCTTCCCCGCCGGGCCCGGGGCACCGATCTTCCGCCACGGCGCCACCTACGCCGGCCACCCGACCTGCTCGGTCGCGGCGCTCACCGCGCTGGACCTGTACGAGCGCGATGGCCTGATCGCGCGCGGCCGCGAGCTCGAAGGCGCGCTGCACGACGCCCTGGCGCCGCTGGCCGACGACCCACGTATCGCCGAGGTCCGGGGCGGCACCGGCCTGATGGCCGCCGCCCAGCTCAGCGACGCCTACCTGGCCCAGCAGCCCGGTGCGGTCGGCGCCTGGCAGCGCTCCGCCCGCGAGGCGGGCGTCCTGGCCCGCGGCCTGGGCACGGGCCTGGCCGTCTCGCCGCCGCTGACCATCACCGAGGCCGAGCTCGTCGAGCTCGGCGCCGGGTTGCGGGCCGGGCTCGACGCGCTGCCCGACGCCTAACCCGGGGTCCCGGCGGCCTGGGCCGCGGCCACCCGGGCGATCGGCACGCGGTAGGGCGAGCAGCTGACGTAGTCCAGCCCGTTGTGGTGGAAGAACTCGATGCTGTCGGGGTCGCCGCCGTGCTCGCCGCAGATGCCGAGCTTCAGCGACGGGCGGCCCTGGCGGCCCAGCCAGGCGCCCATGCGCACCATCTGGCCGACGCCCGGGGTGTCGATCGTCTCGAACGGCGAGCGGTCGAGGATGCCGGTGTCGATGTAGCGGTCGAGGATCTTGCCCTCGATGTCGTCGCGGCTGAAGCCCAGCGCGGTCTGGGTCAGGTCGTTGGTGCCGAAGCTGAAGAAATCGGCGTCGGGGCTGATGTGGTCGGCGATGAAGCAGGCCCGGGGCAGCTCGATCATCGTGCCGACGAGGTAGTGCTCGCCGCGGTACAGCTCGGAGTCGGCCATCACCTGCTCGACCAGCGTGGCGGCCAGCGCCAGCTCGGCCTCGTAGGCGACCAGCGGGATCATCACCTCGACGGCCGGCCATACCTGCCAGGTCTCGTAGAAGTCGCGCATGGCCATGGCGATCGCCCCGGCCTGCATCGCGTAGATCTCCGGGTGGACGATGCCCAGGCGCACCCCGCGCATGCCGAGCATCGGGTTGGTCTCCTGCAGCGCCTCGGCGCGGGCCCGGATCGCCGAGCCGGGCTCCAGCTCGGACGGGTGCGGGAGGAACTCGTGCAGCGGCGGGTCGAGCAGCCGGATCGTCACCGGCAGGCCCTCCATCGCCTCGAAGATCTGGCGGAAGTCCTCGCGCTGGAGCGGCAGCAGCTTGGCCAGCTCGGCCCGGCGGCCGGCCTCGTCGGCGGCCAGGATCACGTCGGCCATCAGCTGCTGACGGTCACCGAGGAACATGTGCTCGGTGCGGCACAGGCCGATGCCCTCGGCGCCGAACGATCGGGCCTTGGCCGCGTCGTCGGGCGTGTCCGCGTTGGCCCGCACGCCCAGGCGGCGCAGCTCGTCGCACCACTCCAGCACGGTCTGGAAGTGCTCGTCGACCTTGGGCTCGATCAGCGGCACGTCGTCGACGGTGACCGTGCCGGTCGTGCCGTCGATGGCGATCCGGTCGCCAGCCTTGAGCACCGTGTCGTTGACGCGCGCCTGGCCGGCGTCGAGGTCGATCTCGACGGCGCTGGCGCCGGTCACCGCGGGCACGCCCATGCCCCGGGCCACCAGCGCCGCGTGGCTGGCCTTGCCGCCCTCGGAGGTGAGGATCCCGCGCGCCGCGTGGAAGCCGGCCACGTCGTCGGCCTCGGTGAACGGGCGCACGAGGATCACGTCCTCCCCGGCCTCGCCCTGGGCCACCGCGTCGGCGGCGGTGAAGACGATCGTGCCCTTGGCCGCGCCGGGCGAGGCGGCCACGCCGCGGGCCAGCACCGTGTAGGCGGCGCTCGGATCGAAGGTCGGGTGCAGCAGCGCGTCGAGCTTGCCCGCGTCGATCGTGGCGATCGCCGCCGCCTTGTCGAGCAGGCCTTCGTTGACGGCGTCGACGACGAACCGCACGGCGGCCTGCGCGGGCCGCTTGGCGTTGCGCGTCTGCAGCATGTAGAGCCGGCCCTCCTCCACGGTGAACTCGCAGTCCTGCATGTCGCCGTAGTGGGCCTCGAGCGTGCGCAGGATCTCCATCAGCTGCGCGTGCACGTCGGGCAGCCAGTCGCGCAGCTCGGCGATGTCGCGCGTGTTGCGCACGCCGGAGACGACGTCCTCGCCCTGCGCGTTGGCCAGGAAGTCGCCCGACGGCTCGGGCGCGCCGGTCACCTCGTCGCGGCTGAAGGCGACGCCGGAGCCGGACGTGTCGCCCTTGTTGCCGAAGACCATCTGCTGGACGTTGACCGCCGTGCCCCAGTCGTCGGGGATGTGGTTGATGCGCCGGTAGCTGATCGCCCGGTCGCCGGTCCACGAGTCGAACACGGCCTGGATCGCCTGCTCGAGCTGGACCTGCGGGTCCTGGGGGAAGTCGTAGAAGGCCTGGAACGCGCGCGTCAGCTCCTGCAGCGCGGCCACGTCGAGCTCGGTGTCCAGCGTGACGCCGCGGTCGGCCTTGACGCGCTTGATCTCCGCCTCGAAGCGCTCGCCGGCGACATCGCGCACGACGTTGCCGAACATCTGCACGAAGCGCCGGTAGGAGTCCCAGGCGAACCGCTCGTTCCCGGTCTTCTGGGCCAGCCCGACGACGCTGGCGTCGTTGAGCCCGAGGTTCAGGACCGTGTCGAGCATGCCGGGCATCGACTCGCGCGCCCCGCTGCGGACCGAGACCAGCAGCGGGTCGTCGGGGTCGCCGAGCTCCTGGCCCGCCTGGGCCTCGAGGCGGCCGAGCGCCTCGCGCACCTGGTCGAGCATGCCGTCGGGGAAGGCGCCGTCGCGCATCGTGGCCACGCAGGCCTCCGTGGTGATCGTGAAGCCCGCCGGCACCCGTTCGGCGCCGAGCACGCGCGTCATCTCCGCGACGTTGGCGCCCTTGCCGCCCAGCAGGTCCCGCAGCTCCCGCGAGCCGTCCTTGAAGTCCACCACCCAGCGCGTCATTCGCGAACCGTACTCAAGTGGATCCAGTCCAGTCGACTGGATACACCCAACCGGGGGTCTTGGCCGCCACCGGCGGTTTCGGAGACACTGTGCGCCCGTCATGAGCACCAACCCCGCCCGCCACCTGTCCAGCGCCGACCGCGGCCAGCCGCACGCCGAGCTGATCGACGCCGGTCGGCGCCTGGCCGCCACCGGGCTGCTGCGCGCCCGCTCGGGCAACATCAGCGTCCGCACGCCGGGTGGGCTGCTGGTCACCGCCGGCGGCGCCCGCCTCGGTGCGCTGGCCGCCTTCGACCTCGTCGACGTCGCCGGCCTGGACGAGCGCCCGACGCGGGCCACCAGCGAGCTCGGCACGCACGCGGCGATCTACGCCGCCCGCCCCGACATCCACGCGGTCGTGCACACCCACAGCCCCTACGCGACGGCCTGGTCGTGCGTGACCGACCGCTTCGAGATGCCGCTGGAGGAGACGCGCTACTACGCGATGGACCGCACCGTCGGCGTCGCCGCGTACGCCACGGGCGGCAGCCCCGAGCTGGCCACCGCCGCGGTCGCCGCGCTGGGCGACGGCGCCGCCGTCCTGCTCGAGCGCCACGGCGCGATCACCGTCGGGCGCACCCTGGCCGAGGCGGTCGACATCGCCGAGTCGCTGGAGCACCAGGCGCACGTGGCCTGGCTGCTGCGCGCGGCGGGCGAGCGCGAGCCCGTCTCGCGGCCGGCCACCCAGTAGGGCTGGCCCTTGACGCGGTCCTGGGCGATCGCGTAGCGGTCGACCATCAGCTGCCTGGCCGCGCTGCCTCAGTCCGCCGGATCGACGTCGAGCTGTCGGCGCCGGCTCGCGGTCTCGTCGTGCATGGTGCTCAGGAAGGCGAGGACGCTCTCGAGGCCCGAGATGGTGTGGCGGGCCATGCGCGCGCGGCTGCGGGTGGCGATCGGCTCGTAGTAGGCCAGGCTCTCGCGGCGCCGGGATTCGTCGAGCACGACGTGGACGCGGCGCCGGTCGGCCGGGTCGCTCTCGCGCCGCGCAAAGCCGCGCGCGACCAAGCGATCGATGGCCTTCGTCATCGCCCCGGTGGTCAACCCGGTCAGCTCAGCCAGGCGTCCCGCTGCGAGCGATCCGCCGTGCTGGTCGATGAGGTCCAGGCACCGCGCATCGGTGCGGTTGAGGCCCTGGCGGTCGGCCAGCAGCTCGTCGAGGGCCGCGGTCTCGACGTGTAACGCGCGGTAGGCCTCGCCGATCGCGTCGAGCAGGTCGACCTTGGAGCGTTCGGACATCGAGCGCGAGCCTATCGCCGCCCCTGCACCTTGCCTAGGAGAGAATCTTTCTGTAGAAAGCTTTCCATGGAGAGAGTCCCTTTTACGCACAACCGCATCCTGGCCAGCCCGAACAAGCTCAAGCTCGCGGTGTTCGGCTTCAGCGGCTCCGGCGGAACCACCGTCACCGCCGCCCCCGGGCCGCCGAAGGGCGACGACTGGGACGAGCAGCTGCGCATCGTCCGGCTCGCCGACGAGGCGAACATCGAGGCGGTCCTGCCGGGCGCACGCTGGGCGGGCTACGGCGGACCGACGAACTTCCAGGGCAAGACGTACGAGACGCTGCCGTGGGCGGCCGCCATGGCCGCCGTCACCAAGCAGTGCTCCGTGTTCGCGACCTACCACGTCCCGACCGCCCACCCGGTCCGCCTGGCCAAGACGATCGCCACGATCGACCACGTCGCGCGAGGCCGCTTCGGTCTGAACATCGTCGCCGGCTGGAACAGCGCGGAGATGGCGATGTTCGGTCACGAGCAGCGCGAGCATGACGATCGCTACGAGTACGCCGACTCGTTCTTCGAGGTCTGCAACGCGCTCATGGACCGCGACGGGTACTTCGACATCCACAACGCGTTCTTCGACCTGGAGCGGCTCTACTCCGAGCCCAAGCCGATCCAGGCGCCGCGGCCCGTCTACATGTCGGCCGGCGTGAGCCCGCGCGGACGCCGCTTCTCGGCCCAGAACTGCGACATCAACTTCGTGGTCATGCAGGACCCGGCATCCGCCGCGGCGATGGTCGCCGACACCAAGCGCATGGCCCGCGACGAGTTCGGGCGGGAGATCCGGGTCTTCGGCGGTGTCCAGATCGTCTGCGCCGACACCGAGGCCGAGGCGCAGCGCTACTTCGAGTACTACGTCGACGAGATGGGCGACTACGAGGCGGCCGCCAACGTGCTCTCGTCGCTGTTCCCGCAGGTGCAGGACGCGACCGGCGGCGCGCGCGAGCTCCCGCCCCAGATGCGCGGTTTCGCCCGCCACTTCATCGCCGGCCACGGTGCAGTCCCGCTGATCGGGACGCCCGAGACGATCGTCGAGCAGATGGCCGGGTTCGCCGACGCGGGGCTGGACGGCCTGACCGTCCAGTGGGTCAACTACGAGGAGGGCCTCGTGCAGTTCCGCGAGCATCTCCTGCCGCTGCTGATCGACGCGGGGCTGCGGGAGGACGAGGGGACGGCCGACGACGTCGCGGCGGCCGCCGCCGCGGTCGCCTGATGCGGGTCCTGGCCGTCGACGGCTCGCCGACCGGCGGGCGGACGAAACGCGTCCTGCAGGCGGTGCTCGAGGGCGCCGCCTCGGCCGGCGCGACGACGAGCCTCGTGTCCCTCGCCGAGACCGACGCGGCCAGCGCAGTTCAGGCGACGACACGGGCCGACGCGCTCGTGCTGGGCACGCCGGTCTATCGGGCGTCCTACACCGCGCAGACGAAGGCGTTCCTGGATGCGCTGCCGCGCGGATTCTGGGGCGAGACCGAGGCGCCGATCACCGGCCGCGCCGTCTCGATCGTCGCGACCGGCGCATCGTGGCATCACTTCCTCGCGCTCAACGACCTGCGTGACGTCCTCTCCACGTTCTTCGGCGCCTGGGTCGTGCCGCCCGGCCTGTACCTGTCAACGGACGGCTTCGCCGAGGACAAGCAGCTCACCGGCGAGGCGCGCGCGGCCGCTCGACGCGAAGGCGAGACGCTTGTCGCGCTCGCTTCGGCGATCGCCGCCGACGAAGTCCTCGCCGGAGTCCGCCCGCAGGTCTAGTGTCGTGCGTCGGTGGTTGGTGTGCATCTGGCGGCGAATTTCTGCTCAGGGCACTAGATCCGGTCGCGCAGGCGCGCCTCGCGCCCGTAGGTCGCCACCACCGCGACGATCAGAACGCCGAAGATGATCTGCTGGTCGGCGGAGTCGTAGCCCTTGCCGACCAGCACCGTGCCCAGCACGGTCAGGATCAGCGCACCCACGACCGTGTGCGTGTAGTCGCCGCGCGAGCCCATCACGGTGGTGCCGCCGACGATCACCGCGGTGAGACCCTGGAAGAAGAACGGGTCGCCGACGGTCTGGTCGGCGCCGGAGAACCCGGCCAGCAGCACCCCAGCGAGCGCGCTGAAGATCGCGCTGGCCGCGAACACGCCGATCCACACGGCGCGGGTGGGCACGAGCGCCAGGCCCGCCGCACGTGGGTTGGCACCGGTCTCGTACACCCGTCGGCCCGCCACGGTGCGATGCAGGAACACGGCCAGCGCGACCGCGACGGCGGCCCAGATCACCACGACCGGCGGCACCTCGATGCCCAACGTGGTGCCGTTGGCGGCCGTGATCTCCGACAGGAAGGCGGGCGCGCTGCCGGTGATCTGCCCACCGGTCCAGGCCACGCACGCGCCCAGCGCAGCGGAGCCGAGGCCGAGGGTGACGATCAGCGGCTGCAGCATGAAGCGGTGGCAGATGAAACCGGCCAGGCCGCCGAGGGCCGCGAAGACGACGAGAATGAAGGCGAAGGCGGCCAGGAACCCCCAGCCGTGCGCGCCGCACAGCTGGGCCAGGATGATCGCCGCGGCGGAGATGTAGCCGGAGATCGACAGATCCAGGCCTCCGACGATCATCACCAGCGTCTGCCCCGCGGCAGCGAATCCGGTGATCGCGGCGAGGACGAGCATCGAGCGGATCGACGAGCTGCTGGAGAACGAGTCGATCGTCGTCGCGCCGTAGACGAACAGCGCGACGAGCGCGACCAGCTGGAGGATCGGAACGCGCCGCTGCACGCGGGAGATCCGCTGGATGGTGGTCAGGTCGCTCATGCAGCCACCAGCCCGCGACGCTGGAACGTGAGCCGGGCGCCGACGACGACCCCGACCACGAGCATCACGCCGTAGACCAGGTTCAACCAGGTCGAGGAGATCTGCGCCGCCGACAGCAACGTCTGGACCAGGTAGAGGACGAACGCCCCGAAGAACGAGCAGGCCAGGCCCCCGCGGCCGCCGTACAGCGGGGTCCCGCCGAGCGCCACCGCCGTCAGCGCGACGAGCAGGTACTGCGCGGTGGCAGTGGCCTGCGTCGACTGCACCAGCGCGGTGAGGGCGATCCCGCCCACGGCCGCGAACAGCCCGTTGAGCGCGTAGGCGATCAGGCGCGTGCGGTACACGTCGACGCCGGCGGAGTACGACGTCGCGTCGTTGCCGCCGACGGCATACAGCGTGCGGTGAAACGGCGTACGGGCCAGGACGTTCCAGATGACCACCGGGATGGCCATCAGGATCAGCGCGCCCGGGATGAACCACACCTGGTCGGCCAGATCGCTCGTCCAGTTGGCCGGCGCGGGCAGCGGGTCGCCGGCGATCTTCACGGCCAGGCCACCGATCACGAACAGCGTGCACAGCGTGGCGATCACCGGTGGAATGCGCCCGAACGTGACCATCAGGCCGTTGCCGGCGCCCACCGCCGCGCCGATGGCCAGCAGGAGCGGGAGCGCGACGTACCAGTCGCCGATCACGTCGTGGCCGACGAGCCATTTGATGAACACGACGTTGACGAGCACCATGATCGGGCTGACGGAGATGTCCAGCCCGCCTCCGCCGGAGACGATCGACGGCGTCGAAGCCATCGCCGCCAGCGCCAGCGGCGCCAGCGTCGCCAGCTGCAGCGGCCAGTTGCCGGGCTTGGCGAAGTTCGGCTCGACCGCGATGTTGGCGATCAGCAACGCGAGCGACAGCGAGGCTGCGAACAGCCACGGATGCGTGCGTAGCGCCCGGCCGACGTCAGGCATGGACGGTCCCTCCGAAGAACGTGGACACGAGGGTGTGGCGGCTCAGCCCTTCGCGCGCGAGCTCGGCGGCCAGCTCGTGCTCGCGGAAGACGAGAACCCGGTCCATCAGCTCGACGTGCTCGTCGACCTCGGTCGAGAGCATCACCACGCTGACGCCACCGGCGGCCAGCTCGCGCAGCAGCCGGTACACGTCGCGCTTGGCCCCCAGATCGATCCCCCGCGTCGGGTCGTTGAGCAGCAGGATCCGCGGTCCGGCGGCCAGCCAGCGCGCGATCACGACCTTCTGCTGGTTGCCGCCCGACAACGACGTGATCGGGTCGCCGGGGTCGCCGAGCACGATCCGCAGTCGCTCCGTGTACTCGGCGAAACGGCGGCGCGAGCGCGCGGGCCACAGCAGGCCACCGGCGGCGTCGCGGCCGAGCGTGGCCACCGCGAAGTTCTCGAGGATCGACTTCGAGGCCAACAGCGACTCAGCCCGTCGTTCGCGCGGCACGTAGGCGACGCCCAGGCGCGCGGCCTGGCGGGGCGACGTGATCGGCGCGCCCTCGCGCTCGACCTCCCCACCCCCGGCGGATCCTCCGCCCCACAGGGCGCGCAGGAACGCGTCCTGACCATGGCCCTCGAGGCCGGCGAGCCCGACCAGCTCGCCCTCACGCAGATCGAGGTCGATGGGCCGGCCGCCGGGCCGCAGGCGGAGGTCGCGCGTGCGCAGCACGATCGGCGTCTGGCCGGCGGCGGCCGCCGCCTCCCGCGCCGACGGCGCGCCCACGCCCGCGGTCAGGTGGTCGGCCCCGGTCATCAGCTCGACGAGCCGGTCGGTGGTGGCGTCCTGGCGGGCCAGCGTGGCCACCGTCTCGCCGGAGCGCATCACGGTGACCCGGTCGGCGAGCTCGTCGATCTCGTCCATGCGATGGGAGATGAACACCACCCCGGCACCGCCGGCCGCCATCCGTCGCAGGTGGTCGAACAGACGCCCTCTGGTGGCCACGTCCAGCGCGGAGGTGGCTTCGTCGAGCAGGAGCACACGTGGCTCACGCACCAGCGACCGGGCGATGCAGCAGGCCTGGCGGTCGCTGAGCGAGAGCATCCCGGCGGGTGCGTCCAGCGGCGGTGGGTACCCGAGGAGCATCTGCAGCTGCTGCGCCGCCTGCGCCCGCTTGGCCGCGTCGGAGATCGTCGCCCGCAGGAAGCCCTCGTTCCCGAGCCACACGTTGTCGAGCACCGAGCGTCCCTCGACGACCAGCACCTCCTGGAACACCGTCGAGATCCCGGCGCCGAGCGCCGCGCGCGGGTTGCGCAGGCCGCCTGGGCGCGGTGTCCCGGAGACGACCAGGCTCCCTCCATCGGGCTGATGCACGCCGGCCAGCAGCTTGACCAGCGTCGACTTGCCCGAGCCGTTCTCGCCCACGACCGCATGGATCTCGCCCGGGAGCAGGTCGAAGGTGGCCGACCGGATTGCCTGGGTGGGACCGAACGACTTGGCCACGCCAAGGGCGCGGAGGGCGGTATGGGGGTTCTCGGACAGGACTCTCCTCCTTCGGCGCGGCACCGTACCGACAGATTGAGTCCCAATCAACCCATAGTCGCACGATAGGATTCGTGGTCGTGCCCGCACGCCCTCTGACCACTGATCGTCGCGAGCGATTGCTGGAGGCTGGCCTGGAGGCGTTCGGGCGGCTCTCCTACGAACAGGTCTCGACCGAACGTGTGGCCGAGCGGGCCGGCGTCGCCCAAGGGCTGCTGTTCCACTACTTCGGCACGAAGCGCAAGTTCTATGTCGAGGTGAACCGCCTCGCGCTGGCGCAGATCCGTGCCGGCTTCGAGGCCAACCCGGATGCCGAGCCACACCGGTGGATCGTGCAGGAGATCGAGACGTTCCTGTTCGGGATGCTCGAGCGGCCACCAAAGTCGATCGGCGCTGGGATTGACCTGCTCGCCGAGGTCAGCGAACTGGTCGACGAGCAGCAGGAGTGGGGCATTCGCCGGGTGCTTGATCGCATGGGCATCGAGGAGCCGACCCCCTTCCTGCGGGTCGCCCTGCGCGGTTGGATGGGGTGCCTGATGAGCGGCGCGATGGTGTGGCTCTCCACGCCGGAGGTCAGCCGTGTGAAGGTCCGCGACCTGTTCGTCGACGACCTCAACGCGACGCTGGCGCACGTGGCCGCGGTCGAGCCCGAGTCGGGCGTCGACGCGGCCTTCTTCCTCGCTCGCTGACCAGAGGCCAAGCGACCTGGACGAGCCTCGCCACCGGCGAGCGCTTCGGCCTGCCCGCGGTTGAGGGTTGAGTCCCACTCAATCCATCTGTACAGTCGCCGCCCGTCAGTCCCCGAGGAGAGAGCAGAGCTGATGAGGACCACCTGGACCACCGCCCTGTGCGCCGGCCTGTTCACGCTCGCGCTGGCCATGGCCGGCTGCGGCGGCAGCGACACGACGACCAGCGGCGGGACCGACGACGGCCCCGGTCGCACCCTGGCCGCCACCCCGCCCGACAGCGGCTGTGGCAGCGTCCCCAACCCGGCGGTCAAGGACCCCGACGGCGTCGTCGCGAGCCTGCCCGCCTCCTACAAGGCGCAGTACGACAGCTCACCGGATCCCGTCCTGGAGAGCGCCTGGCGCCACTGGAAGCCCGACCACGCGCCGCCCTACAAGGTCGCGATCGTGTGGGGCCCGCCCCAGAGCGACTCCCAGACGCTGACGCTGGACGCGATCAAGAAGCGCCTGGAGGCCAGCCCGCTGATCAGCGACGTCAGCACGAGCACCCTCGGTCAGCTCAACGTGCCCGCGCAGCTGCAGCAGCTCGCGGCCGCGGCCCAGCAGGACGCCGACCTGATCATCACCCAGCCTGGGCAACCCGAGGCGTTCGTCGGCCCGATCAAGAAGATCGCCGCGACCGGCACACCGGTCGTCACGGTCCTCGGCGGCCCGCCCATCGCCGAAGCGGTCAACGTCGACTCCAACAACTACGCCGCCGCCGCGCAGACCGCCGCCCGGCAGATGCAGATCATCGGCGGCAAGGGCAACGTGATCCTCGCCCACGGCGTCATCGGCATGCAGGTCGACAACACCGAGTCCGCCGCGTTCGCCGCCGTGCTCGACCAATGCCCTGACGTCAAGAAGCTCGGCGACGTCACCGGCGCCTTCAGCACCTCGACGTCCAAGAGCGAGACGCTCAAGTTCCTCGGCACGCACCCGCAGAAGATCGACGCGGTGCTGCAGGTGGCCAACATGGCGCCCGGCGTGATGGGCGCGTTCGACCAGACCGGGCGCCCGATGCCGGTGGTCGGCGACATCGGCAACCAGAAGGGCTCGCTCGGCTACTGGAACGACCACCGGGCCGACTACCTCGGCGTGGGCGCCGGTCTGCCGCCCGAGCAGCTCGGGGGTGCGGCGGCCAGCGTCGCGCTGCGGATGCTCGAGGGGCAGGGCGTCAAGTCCAACCTCATCACCCAGCGTCTGCCGCTCATCACCGAGCGCAACCTCGACGAGTGGGTGGAGCCCGGCTGGGACCTGCGCACGGTCGGCACCGCGCTCGGCCCAGACGGGGTCTTCCTCACGGAGGACTACCTCGACCCGCTGTTCGACAACGGCTCGACCCCGAAGTGATCACCAACCCCAGGAGGAGAGACAGCATGTCCCGTCGTCCCCGCCGCGCCCTCGCCGTGGCACTCATCACCGGCCTCGCCGGCCTGACGCTCGTCGCCGTCCCGGCAGCGCAGGCCAAGACGGTCGCCTTCGACTACTCGATCGCCAAGACCGGCAAGGTCCCCACCGACCTGTCGCACCTCAGCGGCAAGCTGGTGGGCAAGCCGTTCGGCAACGGCTCGTTCACGGGCAAGACCATCGTGCCCGTCACGACCTACGTGTGGAAGTTCAAGGGCGGCACGATCAGCGCGCGGTTCGACGCCAAGCTCGACGGCATCATCGCCTCCGGGCCGCTGAAGATCACCGGCGGCACCGGCACGTTCGCCGGCGCCAAGGGCAGCGGGACGGCACGCGGCGCGATCGACGGATCGGTGCCCTTCCACTTCAAGGGCAAGGTCAGCTACTGATGACGCTCGAGCTCGGTTCGGCGGCGGGGTTCACCACCCCGCCGCCGAGCGACCCGGCCGCGCAGCTGCAGTGGCTCGTCGACCGCGCGTGCATCAGCGACCTGCTGGCGGACTTCGCCCGGCGGATCGACACCCACGACCAGGCGGGCTACGCCGCGAACTTCACCGAGGACGCCGTCCTCGCGCTGCCCTTCGGGCGATTCGAGGGGCGCGACGCCATCGCCGCGATGACCGGCCCCCCGCCGCCGATGGCCACGCACCACCTGTCGACCAACCACCAGATCGAGATCGACGGCGACGTCGCCCGGTCGCGGTCCTACCTGCAGGCCACGCACGTTCGCGACGAGGCCGACCCCACGAAGTGCTGGAAGGCGGGCGGCTGGTACGACTGCGCCTACCGGCGCGACGCCGACCGCTGGCGCTTCACCAGCGTCGAGCTGACGATCCGCTGGACCGACCAGGGACCGGCGTTCTGATGGCGGGCGCGTTCCCCGGCGTGCACCTCGTCGGATCGCTCCCGTTCGAGAGCGGCGACGAGGCGTTCGCCTTCGTCTACGACCAGCTGCGCCCGTGGGTCCGCCGCGTGCCCGACGAGACCGGCGACCGCGCCGGCTGGGTGTCCCTGCAGCTGCCGTTCTTCTTCAGCAACCCTGCCTTCGAGATGGCGCCGGCGCCGGCCAGCTCGCCGGTGCAGATGCCGATTGCCCGACTGCGCGCCGATGTCGATCCCGCCGACCTGACCTTCGGCGATTTCGCCTACGCGGAGGCGGCGATCGCCTCGCACGCTCTGCTCGTCGGAGCGCGCGAGCGCGGCGAGCTGCGACCGGACGCGCGACTTCTGGTGGCGATGCCCGCGCCGCACAACCCGGTCGGGATGTTCAGCCATCCCGACAGCCAGCGCGACGTGCTGCCGGCCTACATGGCCGCGCATCGGCGCAACGTCGAGACGCTGGTTGCGGCCATCCCTCCCGAGGACCTGGCGATCCAGTGGGATCTCGTCAACGAGCTGGGTGCATCAGTCGGCGCCGAGGCCATGTGGGTGTTCGACCGCGAGGAGGTCATCTCCGAGGTCCGCGAGCTGGCGCGGTGGGTCCCCGCCGGCGTCGAGCTCGGCTTCCACCTGTGCTTCGGCGACACCAACCGCGACAACATCCGGCCTGGCGTGCCGTCGCCGTTCACGATCGAGGGCCACCGTCCCAGCGACGCCGAGCAGCTGTCCGGTGCGTTGTCGGCCATCGCGGAGGGCGTCGAGCGGCGGGTGGACTTCGTGCACCTGGCGATCCCGATCGGGTTCACGCAACCCGAGCCGTTCGCCCCGCTGCGCGTGGCCCGGTTCCCCGCGGACGCCGAGGTCTACCTCGGGGTGGTGCACGCGCAGGACGGGATCGATGGCGCCCGTGTGCGCGCCCGCCTGGCCGCCGATGCCCTGGAGGGTCGTCCGTTCGGCATCGGCACCGAGTGTGGGATGGGCCGCTACGGCACCACGGAGAAGTTCGACGCCGCGGTTGCCACCCTGCGTGAGCTGGCCACCGAGCTGGATTGCGCCGTCGCGCATGGCTGAGCTGTCGGCCCTCGTCGTCGGCGGCGGCATCGCCGGTCTGGCCAGCGCGATCGCCCTCGGGCAGGCCGGCGCGCACTGCGACGTCATCGAGCTCTCCGATCGCCCGATCGGCACGTCGATCTCGTTCTCGGGTGGCTCGCCGATGCGTTCGCTGGCCGCGCTGGGCGTGCTCGACGACTGCCTGGCCACCGGCACGCCGATGACCCAGACCCAGCTGCGGTTCTTCGACGGCGCGGGCCACGAGACGCTGGCGCTCGGTCCGCCCGGCGAGGGGCCGCCGCGCGGCGTGGGGATCCACCGGCCCGTGCTGGCGGAGATCCTGGCTGCTGCCGCCCGCGCGCAGGGCGCCTCGGTCGTCGTGGGTGGCGCGCGGCTGGTCGACCTGGATGCCACCGGCAGCGCCCGGTTCGACGACGACACCGAGCGGCGCTACGACCTGGTGATCGGCGCCGACGGCATCAACTCGACCGTGCGCCGGCTGGTCTTTCCCGACGCCGCTGAGCCGACGCTTGCCGGCCAGGGATCCCTGCGCTGGATGGCGCCCGGCGCGCCGCCGGAGGGCCCCGGTTCGTTCTACCGCGCCGGCCCGGTGCAGCTGGCCAGCTATGGCCTCCCGCAGGGCACGACCTACGTCGCCGTCAACTTCGACGACGGCGGGGAGCGCCACGTCGCCGGCCCGGAGGCGGTCGCGCTCCTGCGCGAGCAGCTCGACGTCTTCACCGCGCCCTACGTCGTCGCGCTGAAGGAGCGCCTGCGCGACGACCAGGAGGTCCTCTATCGCGCCTACCGGTGGGTGCTCGTCGACGAGCCGTGGGTCCGCGGGCGCGTCGTGCTGGTCGGCGACGCCGCACACGCCACGACCGCGCACATGGCCTCGGGCGGCGTGATGGCCCTCGAGGACGCCGTCGTCCTCGGCCAGGAGTTGGCCGACCTCGACATCGAAGCGGCGCTCGGCGCCTACGCGGCCCGGCGGTTCGACCGGGCCGCGATGGTCGTGCGCGCTTCCGTGCGCGTCGCCGAGATGGAGCAGCAGGGCTGCTCCCCGATGGAGATCGCGCAGGTGCGCGTCCCGGCGATCATGGAGCTGGAGAAGCCGTACTAGTGCCCCGATTCAAAAATTCGCCCGCATCTGGTGGCGCCGGAATCGTGTCTGCCCCGGCATCCACCAGCTGCACACGAATTTCCGAATCAGGACACTAGGCGCGCTCGGCGATGAACGGCGACGCCGGGAACATCCCGGCCTTGGCGTCGCCGGTCATCTCGTCGCCGGCGATCGTTCCGGTGAACGTGATGTTCAGCGGGAACGGCTTGGTCACGTCGACCTTCCAGGTCGCCGTGTCGCCGTCGATGCTGCCCTCGTAGATCGACTGGATCTCGCCCTCGGCCGCGAAGGTGCCGCTGAGCGCGGCGCCGTCGGTCGCCGCCTCGAGCTTGGACTGCTGCGCGCCCATCGGCGTCTGGATGGTGATCTGCCAGGTTCCGTCGATGCTCATGTCGTGCCTCACTCTCCTCTGATTTTCAGAATCAGGCTTCTGTTTCTGTTATCTATACCGGACCCCCATCCATCCATCAAGGAGGAGAGAGCCATGAAGCGCGTTGCCGCGCTGTCCGCGGTTGGCCTGGTCGCCGCCGTTCTCGCGATCCCGTCGGCCGCATCCGCTGCCAGCGTGTCGTTCAGCTGCAAGGGCGCAGCCACCACCGACATCACCAAGCCGGTCACCTCGTCGTGCTCGGGCGCGCCGTTCGGCACGTTCAAGGCGCTGGTCGACTCGTCGAAGGTGCCGACCGTCACCTACAAGCTGTCGGTCAAGGGCGGCACGGTGAACCTGGTCGCGACGACCGTGCTCAAGTCGTCGGAGATCACCGGCACCTGGAAGGCCACGGGCGGCACCGGGAAGTACAAGAAGGCGAAGGGCAAGGGCACGCTGACCGGCGCGCTCAAGGCGGGCGCCCCGTTCACCTTCAAGGGCTCGATGTCCTGGTGACGCTGCGCCGGGGCCGGTGCGCGCGCCGGCCCCGGCCCAGTGGCTATGCCTCGGGCAGGAGCAGGTAGTTGGTGACCAGCCGGACGAGCTGGTCGGCGAACACGTCCCAGCCCAGCTGGTGACTGCCGCGGACCTGCGCGAGGTCCGTGACGCGCCGGGCGAGCATGTCGGCCGCCGCGCGGAAGCCGAACTGGAGCGCCAGCTCAGGGTCCGGATGCTGGATCTCCGCGCGGTGCGCCGACAACACGCGCACAAACGCGATGCCCAGATCGCGCGCCGACGCCGAGCCGCGGGCCAGCACCTCCTCGTCCTCCGTGCTGCGCGCCATCAGCTGCCCCAGCACGCGCTCGTTGCGCTCGAACAACGCGGCGGTCTGGCGGACAGCCCGGTCGATCGCCGCGCGCGCGTCGAGCTCCTCCCAGATCGGGTCGTCGAAGATCTCGCGCTGCTCGGCCGCCAACGTGTCGAGCACGCGCTGCTGGATGGCCAGGAACAACGCGCGCTTGTTGGAGAAGCGACCGTACAGCGCGCCCATCGACACCTTGGCGCGCTTGCCGATCTCGGTGACGGTGACCGCCTCCCAACCGCCCTCGCTCAGCAGCTCCACCCCGGTCTTGAGCACCCGCTCGAGCGTGTCCCGACTGCGCTGCTGGACCGGGGGGCGGATGAGCGGTTCGGGGTTGGCGGACATTCGGGGCAAGCCTAGGCGACGCTCAGGCGGCGACACCCGTCGGTTGTCGCTTGACGGCCTTCGGCGAGAAGGCTAGCGTAACTAGAAATAGAAGTCTGACTCTGTTTTAGCCGACGAGGAGAGATCGATGGGTCGCAGTACCCGAGTACGCACCGCGGCCGCCGTGGCGGTGGCACTCGCCGCCCTGGCCGGCTGCGGCGGGAGCGACACCGCCGCCCCGACGACCGGCGGTTCGTCCAAGGCCCTCTCCTCCGCGTCCCTGCAGACGCTGTTGGACTACACCGGCTCGAAGGCCGGCAAGGCCGATCCCGACGCGACGCCCGTGACCATCGGCTGGCTCAACCAGGAGGGCGGACCGGCCGCGTTCCCGCAGTTCACCACGCAGACCGAGGATGCGGTCAGGCTCGTCAACGAGCAGATGGGCGGCATCGACGGCCACCCCCTGAAGCTCGTCACGTGCATCATCGTCAGCGCCGAGGAGCAGGGCCAGAAGTGCGGGCAGCAGTTCGCCAACGACGCGCAGCTGCGCATGGTGGTCCAGGGCCCCCTGATCAACGGCGCCGCACCGTTCCACGCGGTGGTCGACAAGCAGAAGATCCCGGTCACCGGCGGCTATCCGCTGGCCGTGGCCGACAACCTCTCCCGCAACAGCTTCTATCTCAGCTCGGGCGTCTACGGCACGGTGCCGGACTTCGTCTACTTCGCCAAGAACATCCTGCACGCGCAGAAGATCGCGCTGATCACCCTGGCCGGCGATCCGGTCTCGGGACTCGTCGCGCGGCAGATGCGCCAGGGCTTCGGCCTCTCCGGCCTCCAGGTCAAGCAGGCGCAGGTCGCCCAGGGCCAGACGGACGCGACGGCGTCGCTGGCCGCCGCCGACGCGCAGAACGCCGACCTGATCATCCCGCTGGTCATCTCGGCGGCCCAATGCCTGGGCATGGCCAACACGCTCAAGCGGGCCGGACTGGAGGACAAGCCGACGCTCGCCCTCTACGGCTGCGCGACCGAGTCGGTGGCCAAGCAGTTCGGCGACTACCCCCGCTGGTACTACGGTGCCGGCCTGGTCAGCGAGCTCGCCCCGGCGGCCAACCCCACCGAGCAGGCGCAGGTCGACGCCTACAAGGAGTGGTTCCAGCCGCTCAAGGACGCCGGTGACGAGACCAGCGGCGTCGGCCAGCTGCAGGGCGTGCTGACCGCGGTCAAGTTCCTCAACGACTCCGGCGGCGCCGACGCGAGCCGGGCGTCGATCATCGACGCCGCCAGCGCCTGGAAGGGACCGATCTTCCTCGGCCCGCCTGATGTCGACTACGGCGGGATCCCGATCCTGCCGGCGCTCCCGTCTCTGGCGCTGCGCTTCTACCAGTACACCGGCGACGGCACGTGGCTGGACGCCGCGGACGGCCAGTGGATCGCCGGGAAGCTCGGAGAGGCACAGTGAGGCGCGCGACGATCGCCGCGCTGATCGGCGCCGCGGCGCTGGTCGGCTGCGGCGGCACCAGCAGCGTGGGCGGTGACCAGAAGACCACGGACACCGCCTCCTCCGACGCGGCGCCGGGCCAGGCCAGCCCCGCCACCCTGAAGGAGTTCGCCGCCTACACCGGCTCCGAGCTCGGCGCGGCGGACCCCTCGCTCGCGCCGGTCAAGCTCGGCTTCATCAACCAGGAGGGCGGCGCGTTCTCCTACCCGCAGTTCACCACGCAGGCCGACGCCATGGTCAAGACGATCAACGACGAGCTCGGGGGCATCGGCGGCCACCCGCTGCAGCTGGTCAAGTGCTACGTCGTCTCGGCCGAGGAGGAGGGCCAGAGCTGCGGCCAGAAGTTCGCCAACGACGACCAGATCAAGGCGGTCCTGCAGTTCGCGCTGTCCAACGGACAGGGACCGTTCCACTCCGCCGTCGCCGCCCGGAAGATCCCGGTGATCGGCGGCCTGGCCGTCTCGACCGTCGACGCGCTGTCGCCGGACTCCTACTACACGGCAGCCGGGATCATGGGAACGATCCCCGGCTACGTGAAGTTCGCCAAGGAGTACCTCCACGCCAAGACCGTCGCCTTGGTCAACGTCGCCGGCGAGCCGACCTCCACCAGCGTCGCGCGCCTGATGAAGCAGGGCTTCGAGCTGGCCGGCATGAAGGTCCAGCAGTCGTCGTTCTCGATCGCCCAGACCGACGTCACGGGGCCGCTGGCCGCGGCGGGCGCCACCAAGGCCGACGTGATCGTCCCGCTCGTGCTGACGCCGCCGCAGTGTCTGGGCATGGCCAACACGCTCAAGCGCCTGAACGTCGCCGACACCCCGGTGCTCGCGCTCTACGGGTGCCTGACCTCGACGCTGAAGCAAGGCTTCGGGGACTACCCGAAGTGGATCTACGGCGCCGACACGGACAGCGTCTTGGTCCCCTCCCAGGACCCGCAGGTCGAGGCGCAGCTGAAGGCATCCAACGACTGGTTCGCCCCGCTGGCCGCCGCCGGCGACGACACGCAGCCGATCGTCACGCTGCAGGTCATGTTGACGGCGGTCCGGGCCCTCAACCAGGCCGGCGGCGCCGCCGCCACCCGCGCCCAGCTCTCGACCGCGGCCAAGGCCTTCACCGGCCCCATGTGGATCGGGATCCCGACCGTCGCCTACGGCGCCATCCAGATGCTGCCGGCGCTGCCCGGCCTGGGCATGCGCTTCTTCCAGTACGACGGCGACGATCAGTGGACCGACGCAACCGACGGCAACTGGATCGTCGGCGAGCTGGGCGGCGGCTGACGCCGCCCTACGATCGGCCGGTGACCGACGACGAACTGGTCCAGGCGATCGGCGCCGCCTATCGGGCGGTCCACTTCGAGGGCGACGGGCTGGACCACACCGTCGCCGAGCGGCTGAACCTCAACCGCACCGACGCGCGGTGCCTGGACCTGCTCGACCAGCACGGCGGCTCGCTCACGGCGGGCCGCCTGTCCGAGCTCAGCGGGCTCACGACCGGGGCGACGACCAAGGCGATCGACCGCCTGGCGGCCGACGGCTTCGTGCGCCGCGAGCGCCCCGCGGACGACCGCCGCATCGTCGTCGTCACCGCCGATCCGGTGCGACGCCGGCAGCTCGTCGACCTGTACGAGCCGCTCGCCTCCGTCACCCGCACCTATCTGGCCCAACGCGAGCCGGCCGAGCTCGAGACGCTGCTGCGCTACCTGGAGTTCATCCGCGACGAGACCGCGGCCTATCGCGCGCGGCTCGCCGAATAACAGAATCTTCTCTCTGTTTTTGGTATCTTCCTCAGGAAGATACCTAGGAGGAGAGCTATGCGTACCGAGCATGTCGGGTCCCTGCAGCGCCCGGAGGAGCTGATGCAGGCCCGCCTGCGCGCGATGATCGGCAAGATCACGCCGGAGGAGCTTCACGCGCTGGAGAACGAGGCGATCGACGACGCCTTCCGGCTCCAGCGCGAGACCGGCGTGGGCGTCCTGACCGACGGCGAGATGCGCCGGCTGCACTACGGCAGCCACGTGATCGACGCGATCGACGGCTACTCCAAGGAGCGCTTCGGCTGGATCGACGGCAAGCTGACCAAGGCCCGCCGGTTCTTCGACCCCGCCGACGTCGCCTTCAGCCTCGAGCGCGCACAGGCCCCGCTGAAGATGACGATGCCCACGCCGTGCCTCGTGCGCCCCGAGATGCTGCGCTTCCTGTTCCCGGGCATGGAGCTGCAGGACCAGCCGCCGGCGCCCTACGCCGACTGGAGCGAGGTGCAGGCCGACATCGTCGACGCCTACATCGACGAGATGCAGAAGCTGGCCGACGAGGGCGTGTCCCGCCTGCAGTTCGACAAGGTCATCACCGCGTTCGTCGACGACGAGATCCGCGCGGCGATGCGCGCCGGCGGCGAGGACCCGGTCGAGGCGCTGGCCGCCGAGATCGCCTGCGAGAACCGCGCCTACGACAGCGTCGCGGGCCGCGGCGTGACCACGTCGATCCACTTCTGTCGCGGCAACCGCGGCAACACCGAGGAGCACTTCGGCAGCGGCCCCTACGACGCCGCGGCCGAGCAGCTGTTCAGCGATCTGCACGTCGACCGCCTGCTGCTCGAGTACGACACCGATCGCGCCGGCGGGTTCGAGCCGCTGCGGTTCGTGCCCCAGGACCGCGTCGTCGTGCTGGGCCTGGTCAGCACCAAGACGCCGGACCTCGAGGATCAGGACGCGTTGCTACGCCGGATCGACGAGGCGTCGCGGTTCATCGATCCCGGGCAGCTGGCACTGGGGCCGCAGTGCGGCTTTGCCTCGGGGGCGCGCCCGGGCGACAGCCACTACATGTCGATCGACGCCGAGCGAGCCAAGCTCGAGCTGATCGTCGACACCGCCCAGCGCGCCTGGGGCTGAGCGTCATGGCCATCGAAGCAGCGCCCGACGTGGCCGACGCCGTCCGCGCGATGTCGGAGCGCTGGCGCGCCGGCGACGCCGACGGCGTCCTGGCCACCATCGCCGACGACCCGCTCGTGGTGATGGGCGGCCCAGGCGGGCTGACGGTGGGGCGCGAGGCGATCGCGACCTTCCTGCGCGCCGTCGTGCCCGCCTCCGCCGGACCCGACGGCGGCAAGGTGTGGTTCGACTCCGTCCAGGCCTACCGCGACGGCGACACCGGGTGGGCCTACGCCGAGGGGCGCCTGGTGCTGCCCGGGGTTCCCGAGACGGGCTGGATCGCCCACTGCGTCTACCGGCGCGAGGCGGGCGAGTGGAGATGGGTGATGTTCAACGCGGCGCCGCCGCCGAAGGGGCTGTGACATGACGGACATCCATCTCGTCGGCTCGATGCCCTTCGAGACGGGCGAAGAGCTGTTCGCCTTCGTGGGCCAGCGGCTGAAGCCGTGGGTCACGCGTGTGCCTGACGAGACCGGGGACCGCGCGGCGTGGATCACCACGCAGATCCCGTTCTTCGCGGCCAACCCGGCCTACGAGCTGGTGCCCCCGGCACCCGACGCGATCGTCCCGATGCCCAGCGCGCGCATCCGCGACGACGCCGCCGACGTCACCTTCGGTTCGTTCGACTACGGGCGCGCGGCGATCGCGTCGCATGCGCTGTTCGTCGCGGCGCGTGAGCGCGGGGCCGTCCGCGCGGACGCCCGGCTGCTCGTCTGCATGCCCGCGCCGATCAACCCGATCGGCATCTTCGTCCACCCCGACTCGCGCCGCGCCTCGGTCGCGCCCTATGAGGCGCAATTGGAGGCGTCAGTGCGTGAGATGCTTGATGCCCTCCCCCATGAGGACCTGGCCATCCAGTGGGACCTCGTCGGCGAGCTGGGTCCGTACGGCACGACCGACCTCGGCGGCACCTTCGAGACCGGCGACGTCGAGGCCGAGCTCGCGCGTCTGTCCAGCTGGATCCCGCCCGATGTCCAGCTGGGCTTCCACCTGTGCTTCGGCGACACGAATCGCGACAACATCCGCCCGGGGTTGCCCTCACCGTTTCAGCTGGACGGCGCGCGGCCCGACGACGCGAGCCCGCTGGCCGGGATCAGCGCGGCGATCGCCACACACGTGGGGCGGCGGGTCGACTTCGTGCACACGGCCATACCGATCGGCTGGGCCTCGGGCGCCGACTTCGCCCCGCTGGGTCAGGTGGCCCGCAACCTGCCCGACACCGAGCTGTTCCTCGGCGTCGTGCATCCGCAGGACGGAGCCGGCGCGGCACGCACGCGCATCGCGCATGCCCGGGCGTGCGTCGAGCGCCCGTTCGGCATCGCCACCGAGTGCGGGATGGGCCGCTATGGCACCCAGGAGAAGTTCCTGGCGGCGATCGACGCGTTGACCGAGCTGGCGGCCGCGAGCGCTCCGCCGACCGACCCCAGGGGAGAGTGAATGCCCGAGGAGCGGTGGCGGAGCGCTCGCCGCCGCCAGCTGCTCAGGCGACCGGCTCCGGACTGGTGTCCCGGTACATCGGCCGGACCTCCTCGGCGGTCGGGCCAGGGATCGGCCGCAGATCCAGCTGGGGCACCACGGCGTCGACGAACAGCCGCCACGAGCGGGCGCAGCGGTCGATCTGCATGCCGTTCATCAGGAAACGGGTGTGCACGTGCGCCAATCCGGCGGCCTCCCAGCGCTGCAACTCGGCGGCCACCTGGTCAGGCGTGCCGCAGATCATCCCGCGCTGCAGCCAGGCGGCCGGCGACTCGGGCATGCCCGGCGCGGGGGCGAACGGGCCCGGATCGCAGGTGTACATCTCCCGCACCGACATGCCCTCGTAGCCCTCCTGCTGCAGCCAGGGCAGCGCGCGCAGTCCGAAGCTCCACAGCTGCTCGGCGCCCTCCCACACCTCTTCCTCGGTCTCCGCGGTGTAGATCCACTTCGTCGAGAACAGCCAGCGCAGACGCGCGGCCATCGCCGCCTCGTCCGCGCCCGACGCGGCGAGCCCCTCGCGATAGAGGCCGGCCATCTCCACCGCACCGTCGAGGTTGATCGGGCCGAGATGCAGGTAGTGGCCGTCGGTGCCGGCCTGCAGCGCCTTGGCGGGCGTGTTCGTCGAGACCGCGAACAGCGGGTGGTCGGCGCGGTAGGAGTACGGCATCACCCGCCCCTCCATCACGCCCTCCTCGCGGTCGGTGGCGAACGTGAACGGGCCGTCGGTCGGGTCGTAGGCCCAGGCGCGACGCATCACGTCCAGGCGCTGCTCGAACAGGCGCTGGCGCTCGGCGGCGCTGAGCGCGTCGACGCCGAACGTCTTGCCGTCCCCCGGGCGCCCGGCGGAGATGCCGAACATGACCTTGCCCTCGGTGAGCTGATCGAGCAGGTTGAACCGCTCGACCAGGAACATCGGGTGGTGCAGGATCAGCGGCACGACGCTCGTGCCGATCCACGCCTGCTGGAGCTGCCCGGCCAGGTAGGAACCCATCATGAACGGGTTGCTGTAGGGCTCGTAGTTGTTGTTGTGCTGCTCGCCGACGTAGATCGCCGCGAACCCGGCGTCGTCGGCCTCGAGCGCCTGCTCGATTCCGGCATCGATGACGGGCTTGTCCATCTGGGGGCCGAAGACGATCGGGCCGAGGAACATCGAGAGGTGCATCGCGAACTCCTGGGTCAGGCGGCGAGACGGAGGAGCGCTTGGGCATTGCGATCGAGGATCGCCACCTTCTCCTCGGCGGACAGGTACTCGGTCTGTTCGATCTGCTCGACGATCTCGGCCAGCGAGGCGAAGATCTCGTCGCTGCCGAGCACGAGGCGATCGACCCCGTAGGTGTGACGAGCGTGCATGAACGCGAACGGCAGGTCCTGCACGCTGGTGTCGTAGAAGAAGCGCCGGAACGGGGCCATCGGGTCGTCGGCCTCCAGCGGCAGCTCCTTGATCCACGAGAAGAAGCCGGCCCCCACCGCCGCGGTCGCGCTCTGATCGAAGGCGCGGCGCAGGTTGCGCTCCACCCGCGGCCACAGGTAGGGCAGGGCGCCGCCGCAGACGGCGAACGTGAAGCGGATGTCGGGATAGCGGTGGGTCACGCCGGAGTAGACGAGGCGGGTCGCGGCCAGGCTCGGCTGGACGAAGCTGCCGTAGGCGGTGTGCAGGCCGTAGCGATCCATGCCCGGGTGGCCGCAGGAGTGCGCTCCGACCGGGTGCACGTAGACGACGGCCGCACGGCGGTTGAGCTCGGCCCACAACGGCTCGAACTCGGCGTCGTCCAAGGAGCGGCCCTGGAAGGAGCAGGACATCGCGATGCCGTGGAAGTCGAGCTCGTCCAGGCAGCGGGCGGCCTCGGCGAGAGCTTCCTCGGCGTAGGGCAGCGGCAGCCAGCCGAACGCGCCGAAGCGGCCACCGCTCTCCTGGATCACCTCGCGGTAGGTGTCGTTGATGAACCGGGCCGCGTCGACCGCCGCGTCGCGGTCGTGCATCTGGCAGTCCAGCCCGACCGCGCTGAGGATCTGCAGCTCGACCCCGGCCGCGTCCATCGTGGCGATCCGCGACGAGAGGTCGCTGGACTGCCCCATGCCGGGGTGGAGGTCGGTCCGGCCCAGCGAGCGCATCCGCTCGACGTAGGCCGTCGGGAAGTAGTGGGCGTGGACGTCGATCCGCATGGTGACCGAACGTAACAGAAACAGAGTCCGATTTCTATTTTGTCGTGACGGCCTCGCCCAGATAGCTCGCGGCGAGCAGCGCACGGTCGTTGCGCAGCTGCGCGGCCGAACGGGCGAGCACGACCTCGCCGTGGGCGAGCACGACCCCGCGATCCGCGATCTCCAGGGCCAGCTGCACGTGCTGTTCGACCAGGAGCACGCCGGCCCCGGCCTCGTCCGCGTACCGGCGGACGATCGGCAGCAACCGCTCGACGATCACCGGCGCCAGACCGAGGCTGAGCTCGTCGACGAGCAGGAGCTTGGGCGCGCGCGCGAGCGCGCACGCGAGCGAGAGCATCTGCTGCTCGCCGCCCGACAGCAGCCCCGCTTGGCGATCCTGCAGCTCGCGCAGCGCCGGGAAGTAGTCGCAGGCCTGATCGAAGTCCAGGCCCTTGCCCCGGTGGCCGAGGCGGAAGTGCTCGCCGACGGTCAGCCCGAAGAACACGCCGCGCCCCTCGGGCACGTGCGCCATGCCCAGGTGCGACAGCTGCTGCGGCGAGGTCTTCCCGATCGGCACGCCGTCGAAGGTCACGGTGCCGGCCAGCGGGCGCAGCACGTTGGTGATCGCCCGCAGCGTCGTCGTCTTGCCCGCGCCGTTGGGACCGAGCACGGCCACCACCTCGCCGGCGGCGACGGTCAGGCTCACGTTCCGCACGACGGCGGCGCCGTCGTATCCGGCGCTGACGCCGTCCAGCTCCAACAGGGTCACTGGCCCTCCTCCTGTGTCGCACCCGCCAGCACCTCGGCCGCGCCGCCGAGATAGGCCTCGACGACCTTCGGGTCGCGGCGCACCTGGTCCGGGGTGCCCCGCGCGATCACCGCGCCGAACTCCAACACCACGACCTCGTCGCAGACCGACAGCACGAGGCCCATGTCATGGTCGACGAGCAGCATCGCCTGGCCGTCGTCGACCAGCCGACGCAGCTCGCGGCCGAGCTCCTGGGACTCGGTCGTGTCCAGACCGGCGGCGGGCTCGTCGAGCAGCACCACGCGCGGCCGGCCGGCGAGCGCCCGGCCGACGCCGACCAGCTTGCGCTGGCCCTGCGTGAGCTCGTCGGGCGAGCGGTCGGCCAGCTCCTCCAGGCCGAGCTGGGCGATCGTCTCGTCGACCACCGGCGGGACCTCGGCGCGAGCCCGCCACAGCTCGCGCCACACCGCCTTGAGCGTCTTCGGGCCGGTGCCCGCCGCGAGGTTCTCCCGCACGGTCAGCTCGTCGAACAGCTCGGCCGACTGCCACGTCCGCCCGAGGCCCACGCGGTTGCGCCGATGCGGCGCCAGGCCGGAGATGTCGCGACCGTCCAGCGAGACCGTCCCCGACGCGGCGGCAAAGCCGGTGACCGCGTCGATGAACGTCGTCTTCCCAGCGCCGTTGGGGCCGATCAGGCCGACCAGACGGCCCTCGCCCACCTCGAGGTCGCAGTCGCTGAGCGCCTTGACGCCGCCGTAGTGGACCGACAGGCCGCGCGTCTGCAGGACCGTCATTTCGTCACCTCCGCGGTCGGCGCGGCGGTGGCTCCTCGACCGGTCACCCAGCGGTACAGGACCAGGTGCGGCGGGGTCATGCCCTTGTTGGAGGCCAGGCCCTCGGGCTTGGTGATGATGATCACGACGAGCGCGAGGCCACCGAGCAGGAACTGGTACTCGACCGGGATCCCGATCTTGTCGTTGAGGACCAGGTTGAGGATGCCCTCGGTGACGCCCAGACCGGCCAGCAACGCGCCCTGCACCGTGGTGATGCCGCCGATGTAGGCGAACGCGATGAACGTCAGCGAGATGAACAGGCCGAAGCGCGCCCCGGTGACCGAGCCGAAGTTGTAGGCGTACAGCACGCCTGCGGTCCCGGCCAGCGCGGAGGAGAGCGCAAAGGCCAGCAGCTTGGTCCGCCCGACGTCGATGCCGGCCGCGGCCGCGGCGCGCTCGTTGGAGCGGACGGCCAGCATCCGCTGCCCCAGCCCGCCCCGGCGCAGGCTGGCCACGATCAGACAGGTGATCAGCACCACCGCGATGCACACGAAGCCGAACACCGGGCTGGGCAGCGACCCGCCGTTGATCGGGAACGACGCGGTGTTGCCCAGGTTGACCGGGCCCAGGTGCGGGTCGGGCACCGGCGATCCGCTGGGGCCGCCACCCCAGGTCGAGTTGGCGAAGCCGAAGTTCTCCAGCGCGACCATCGCTGCCAGCGTGACGATGGCCAGGTTGACCCCGCGTACCCGCAAGGCGCTGGCCGCCACCAGCACGCCCATCGCGGTCGCCGCGGCGATCGCGATCAACGCGCCCAGCGGGAAGCCGAGGCCCGCGTGCACCGCCAGCTTGGACAGCACGAACCCGGCGACCCCGGCCAGGCCCACCTGCACGAGCGAGGTCTGGCCGATGAAGCCGGTGATCACCACCAACGACAGGCAGACGATCACGCCGATCAGCGAGTTCGTGCCCGCCTGGCGCCAGTCGAAGGGCACGACCAGGAAGAAGATCACGCAGCCGAGCACGCCCACGGTGGCGGGCAGCGCCATTCGGCGGGCCGCCGGCGCGGCGGGCAGGCGGCGCTCGCTGAGCATGCCGCGCGTGGGCAGGCTGGCGCCGCGCCAGTACATCGCCGCAACGATGATCACGAAGAAGAGCAGGTCGCTGACGCCGGGCAGCGGCTCGCCGCCGTTGGTCGTCGGGAACCAGCTCTTGGTCTGCGCGTAGACCACCAGCGACTGCAGCACGCCCATCGCGATGCCCGCCGCCGCGGCGATTCCGAAGGACGTGAAGCGAGCCAGCAGCGCGGCGCCGAGCGCCGGGACGATCGTGTTGGGGATGGTGATCGGGTCCAGCGTCGTCACCGGCGCGACGAGCACGCCCAGCGCCCCGACCAGGACGAAGGCGAGCAGGATGTTGATCAGCGAGAGCCGGTTGGGGCTGAGCCCGAAGAGCGTCGCGTTGGTCTCGTTCTCGGCCGCCGCGCGCGTGGCCAGGCCGAAGCGGGTGAACCGGTACAGCGCCATCAGCGCGACCGTCACCGCGATCACGATGCCGGTCAGGATGAAGCGATCCGACGGGACGTTGACGCCGAAGATCGCCACGACGTCGTCGGGACCGTTGGGCAGCACCGACGGCGCGGTCTGCCCGTCGGAGCCGAAGCGCATCTGCAGGATCGCCTGGAGCGTGAGGAACACGCCCAGCGACGCGAGCAGCTTGGCCAGCGGCGAGCTCGTGCGCAGCGGGCGCAGCACGAGCACCTCGAACAGCAGCCCGAGCACCGCGCAGTACAGGATCGCCACCAGCAGCGCCGGGACCATGCCCCAAGGCGCGCCGAAGTTGAAGAAGTGCGGGCAGAACGGCAGCGGGGGCAGGAACAGCGAGCCCTCGGTGCGCAGGCCGTAGAAGACGTACGCGCCCCAGACGGCGATCACGCCGGTGGCCATGTTGATGACGCCCGCGCCCCGGTAGGCGAGCACCACGCCCAGCGCCATCGCCGCGATCAGCGCGCCCGGGGCCAGCCCCAGCAGCACGAACAGCACGATCTGATCCACGCCCTACTCCGCCTCTCCTCTGAATGGTCCCTCGGGCCTGCGCCCGGGAACGACCATATCGGAAAAACAGAATCAGATCTCTTGTTCTTATATCTCCACGAAGCCCACCACGACGGCGACCAGCACCTCGGACAGCTCGTCGTCGGGCAGCGGCCGGTCGGACTCGAAGCGCTCGCCGTACATGACCCGCTGGACCAGCGCGGCGTAGACCACGCGGAAGGCCGCGTCGGCGCGATCCTCGGCGATTCCCGCGCGCGCGAGGACCGCGCGGAAGGCGACGGCCTCGATCTGGCTGGTCTGCGAGCCGCGGCCGAAGACCTCGTCGTCGGTGGCGGCACGATGGACGATCGGCCGCAGCAGCGCGGCGTTGTCCAGCCACGTGCGGCAGAGCGCGAGCACCGCGCGGCGGATCACCGCGTCGGGGGTGAGCGTGTCCCACGACGGATCGGCCGGGTCGATCGCGGTGCGGTTGATCCGGTCGAGCGCGTGGTCGTAGATCGCCCGCAGCACGCCCGCCTTGCTCCCGGCGCGCGCGTAGATCGCCGGCGGCGTGGTGCCCGCGCGCTCGCACAGCGCGCCGATCGTCAGCGCGTCGTATCCGCCCTCCTCGAGCAGGTCGACGCCGGCGTCCAGGACGCGGGCCCAGGTCGCGCGGGAACGCGCCTGGAGGGGCGCGCGAATCGCCGGGAAGGGCTCGCTCACGGACGGGATCCCAGCAGGAACGTAACTGTAATACAAGTTATTGACTCGGACGCGCGACTGTGGTCTGATCCGGCCATGGAGAGCACGAACACGGGTCGGGTGGCGATCGTCGGCGCCGGCCCCGGGGGCATGGCGGCCGCGCTGGCCGCCCACCGCAGCGGCTTCGACGTCGCGCTGTACGAGGCCTATCCCGAGATCAAGGCCGCGGGCAACATCCTCAACCTGTGGCCCCCGCCGCAGAAGGTCCTCAAGCTGATCGGCGTCGACACCGTGGACCTGGGCGCGCCCGCGCACTCCACCTTCCGGCGCGCCGACGGCCACCTGCGGGCGGACGTCACGCTGACGCCCGAGGTGGAGGCCGAGTACGGCGGCGGCTTCATCGGCCTGCTGCGCTGGGGCCTGTACCAGCGGATGATCGACGCGCTCCCCGCGGGCGTGCTGCACATGAACAAGCGGCTGGCCTCGTTCGCCGACGGCCCGACCGGCGTGACGCTGCAGTTCGAGGACGGCACGAGCGCCGCGGCCGACGTGCTGATCGGGGCCGACGGGCTGCGCTCGACCGTCCGCCGGCAGCTGTGGGGCGACCAGCCGATCCGCGAGCAGGGCCTGCACCTGGTCGGCGGCTACCTGTTCCTCGACGGGCCGCCGCCCAACGACACGGTGATCATGCACGACCGCACCACGCAGGGCAGCTACTCGGCGATCCGCCACGAGGGCAAGTACGGCTACGAGTGGTGGGTGCTGGAGGCCTTCGATCCGTCCAAGCCGTTCGACGAGGACCTGCACGCCTGGGCCAGCGAGCGCGCGCAGCGCTTCGCCGATCCGCTCCCCCAGCTCGTCGCCGACACCCCGGCCGAGCACCTGCAGCGCTGGCCGATCCGCGACCGCAAGCCGCTGAAGCAGTGGTCCCAGGGCCGGGTGACGCTGGTCGGCGACGCGGCGCACCCGACCTCGCCGTACGCCGCCTACGGCGCCGGCATGTCGATCGAGGACGGCTACTTCCTGGCCGCCGAGCTGGAGCGCATCGACGTCACCGACGCCGTCGCCGTGCGCGGCGCGCTGCAGGCCTTCGAGGAGCGCCGCAAGCCGCACACCAAGCAGGTGACCGAGATGGCCTACCGGCTCGGGCGCATGTTCCACCACCTGCCCGCGCCGCTGCGCCCCGTGCGCGACCTCGTCTACGACCACACCCCGCTGCTGCAGAAGGTGATCGGCGAGGCCACACCGGGGCACATCCTCAAGCAGCTGGCCGAGATCGACGCCGTCGAGGCGGCGCGCCCGGCCAGCCCGGCCTGACCGCGCTCAGGCGGGCGCGGGCGCGAGGCGCGCGTCGTCGCCGAGCGCCCGCTCGATGCGCAGCAGCTGGTTGTACTTGGCCAGCCGCTCGGACTGCGTGACCGATCCGACCTTGATCTGACCGCCGCGGGACCCCACGGCGAGGTCGGCCAGCGCGTCGTCCTCGGTCTCGCCCGAGCGCGCCGAGATCACCGTGCGCCACCCCGCGGCCTGCGCCCGGGCGACGACCTCGAGCGTCTCGGTGATCGTGCCGATCTGGTTCATCTTCACCAGCACCGCGTTCCCCGCGCCCTGGGCGATGCCGCGCTGCACCCGGGCGATGTCGGTGGTGAACAGGTCGTCGCCGATGATCTGCAGCCGGTCGCCCAGGCGCGCGGTGAAGGTCGTCCAGGCCGCCCAGTCGTCCTCGGCCAGCGGGTCCTCGACCGAGACGACCGGGTGCGCGGCGGCCAGCTGCGCGATGTAGTCGGCCAGGCCGTCCGCGTCGAGGTCGCGCCCCTCGGAACGCAGCGCGTAGCGGCCGGTCGCCGGATCGTGGAAGTGCGTGGCGGCCACGTCCAGCGCGTAGGCGATGTCGTCACCCAGCCGGTAGCCCGCGCGCTGCACCGCGGCGTCCAGGAGGTCGAGCGCCGCGCCGTGGTCGGGTAGGGGCGGTCCGAAGCCGCCCTCGTCGGCCTTCAGCGTGGTCAGGCCGCGCTCCTGAAGCAGCGCGGCGGTCGCGGCGTGGACGGCGACGATCATCTCCAGCGCCTGCCCGAAGGTGTGGGCGCCCACCGGCAGGGCCAGGAAGTCCTGGAACTCGAGCTGGCGGCCGGCGTGCAGGCCGCCGCTGATGATGTTGACCATCGGCAGCGGGAGCGCCACCGGCCCGTCGCCTGCCAGGCTGCGCCACAGGGGCACGCCGCGGACGACCGCGACAGCCCGCGCCGTGGCCAGCGAGACGGCGAGGATCGCGTTGGCGCCCAGGCGCGACTTGTCGGGCGTGCCGTCCAGCGCGCGCAGGGCGTCGTCGACCTCGCGCTGGTCGGGCTCGCGCCCCACGACCTCGCGGGCGATCTCCCCCTCGACCGCGGCGACCGCGCCCAGCACGCCGCGCCCGCCGTAGTGGGCCGGGTCGCCGTCGCGCCGCTCGACCGCCTCGTGGGTGCCGGTCGAGGCGCCGGACGGCACGCTGGCCCGCACGACCTCGCCGTTGGAGAGGGTGATCGAGGCCTCGACCGTGGGGCGACCTCGGGAGTCGAGGACCTGCAGGGCGTCGACGGCAGCGATGGTGGGGGGCATCAGGCACGGTCCTGGGACGAGGGGGCAAGGAAGTCGACGGACGACGCGATCGCCGCCTCGACGCCGACGGCCGGCGAGCGCACGAGCAGATCGCGACCGAACGCGCGCACGGCGTCGGCCCGGTCGACGAGGTTGGGCAACGGCGACTTGCCGTCGACGCGAGCGAGCACCAGGCAGCCGAGCTCGGCCACCACCGCCGCTTCGTCGTCGGCGCGGCCGCCGGCGGCGCGATAGCTGCGCCAGGCGTCGATCGCGGCGCCGGCGTACGCGGGTGCGAGCTCGGGCCGATGGCCGCCGTCGAGCAGCAGGTGACAGAGCAGGAAGGCCACGTCGAAGGCCGGATCGCCCCAGTGCGCCACCTCGCAGTCGAGCACCAGCACCCGATCGCGGTAGGCGAGCAGGTTCTTGGGCGAGTAGTCGCCGTGCACGAGCGCCGACCGCGTGGTCAGCGTCCGCGCGATCTCGTCCTCGATGCGCCCGGCGAGGTCCGGATGCCGCTGGGCGACGTGGCGATGGAACGGATCGAGGCGCCCCTGGATCAACGGCATGCGATCGTCGAAGCGCGCGGCCACCGCGGCCGAGTCCGCCGTGACCCCCTGGAGCCGGGCCAGCAGCGTCGCCGCGCGCTCGACCGTGGCGGGGTCGACGCGGCCGTCGGCCAGCTGCGCGCGCCACACCTCGCCGTCGTCCGGCGCGAGCGTCATGCCGAGGACGAACTCGGCCTCGTCGCTGAAGACGACCACCGGCGCGACGCCAGGAAGCAGCTCGTCGAGAGTGAGCAGGCAGTCGCGCTCGACCAGGATCCGTGCGCGGTCGAACTGCCAGTCCACGGCGACCCGCAGCCGGGCCAGCGACTGCTTGACCACCACCGCACCGCCGGGCCAGCGCGCGCACAGGACGGTGTTGGACACGCCACCGGCCAGCTCGACGACCTCGATGGCCGCGTCCTCGGGGGCGACGCCGCGACCCTGCAGGTACGCGCCGAGGGATGCCTGGTTCAACTCCATGGCCGAAGATTATGCATAATCTGTCCATGCCCGAGTCGACGGTCCTCGTGACCGACATCAGCTGGCCCGACACCAGCGTCGAGCAGGCCATCCTGGATCGTGTCGACGCGCGGCTCGTGCTGGCGCCCACCGGTGGGGAGGCCGAGCTCGTCGAGCTGGTCCGTGAGGCCGACGCGATCCTCACCTGCTTCGCGCAGGTCACACCAGCCGTCGTGGCCGCCGGGCAGCGGCTGCAGGTCATCGGCCGCTACGGGATCGGCGTCGACAACATCGCCGTCGGGGCGGCGACCGCGCGCCGGATCCCCGTCACCAACGTGCCGGCGTACTGCCTCGACGAGGTGGCCGAGCACGTGCTGGCGATGATCTTCAGCCTGGTGCGCGGCCTGCATCGCTACGACCGCGCCGTCCGCACCGGCGACTGGTCGCTGGCCACGGGGCTCCCGACCCGGCGCGTGCGCGGCCGGACGCTGGGCATCGTCGGGTTCGGTCGGATCGGCGAGACGCTGGCCCGGCGGGCGCGCGCCTTCGGCCTGGAGGTCATCGCCTACGAGCCGCTGGGGCCCGAGCGAGCCCGAGCGGCCGGTGTCGAGGTGGTGGACCTCCTGGAGCTGGCCCGCCGCGCCGACTTCGTCTCGGTCCACGTGCCGCTGACCGCGCAGACCCACGGCCTGATCGGCCGCGAGTTCTTCGCCGCGATGCCGTCCACCGCCTACCTGATCAACGCGGCGCGCGGCGCGATCGTCGACCAGGACGCGCTCGTCGAGGCGCTCGAGGCGGGCGCGATCGAGGGCGCCGGCTTGGACGTGTTCGTCCCCGAGCGCCTGGATCCCGACCATCCGCTCCTGCGCAGCGACCGCGTGCTGGCCACCCCGCACACCGCCTTCTACTCCGAGGAGTCGATGGCCGAGCTCGCCCGGCTGGCGGCGGAGAACGTGGCCGCGGTCCTCTGCGGGCACCGGCCCGCCGCGACCGTCAACCCCGAGGTGCTCGACACGGAGCGTTGGGCACACTTGCGGGCATGACCCGCCGGGGCCCGCGCACGAAGATCCGCTCCGCCCTGATCGCCGACGAGCTGCGGCGGATGATCCGCTCGGGCGAGCTGGCCCCGGGCACCCGGCTGCGCCAGGACCACCTCGCCGCGCAGTTCGGCGTCAGCTCGACCCCCGTGCGCGAGGCGCTCGCGGTGCTCACGCGCGAGCGCCTCGTGCACCACGACGCGCATCGCGGCGCGATCGTCTTCCCGCCCACCGCCGCGGACGTGCGCGAGAACTTCGAGATCCGCCTGGCGCTGGAGCCGCTGGCCACCGAGCTCGCGGCGGCCCGCTTCGACGCGGCCGCGGCGGATCACCTGCGCCAGCTGCTGTCCGACGTCGACGCCGCGGTGGAGCGCACCCGCGGTGGCGGCGACCCGGACAGCTACGAGCGCGCCGACCGGGCGTTCCACCAGGCGATCTTCGCCGCGGCCGGGCGGCCCCAGCTGCTGGAGATGATCGAGTCGTTGCGCGACGCCGCCGCGGCCTACGCCCACCTGCACCTGGCCGGCGGCATCGATCCGGCGCTCCTGGGCCGCCTGCACGCGCACCACCCCGCCCTGATCGACGCGCTCACCGAGCACGACGGCGAACGCGCGCGGCAGATCGCCGCCGATCACGTGTGGCTGACGGCCGAGGGGTCGGGCGCGGCCATCCGCTGACCACATGGCGCCGCGCCCGACGTCTGCCTAGGTCGCGACCTCCGACGGCACCTCGAGGTCGCGCTGGATCTCCAGCACCCGCGCCTGGGCGTCACGCGGCTCGTTCTGCAGGCCGCACTCCGTGGCCACCCCGAACCCCGTCACGTAGGGCGCGGCCGCGGCGACCCGCCGCTGCGCGCCCTCCAGCCCATCCTCCTCGTGCACCAGCCCGAGGTACAGGCGGGTCTCCGGGGCCAGGCGCAGGCCGGCCAGCGGCGCGAAGTACGCCTCGTCGCTGCGGTTGATCGGGACCGGCATGTGGATCCAGTCCACCCGCCGGTCCGCGCCGGCGGCGATCGCGTTGGCGATCTCGGTCAGCCGCCCGGCGTCGGAGGGCTCGACGAAGTGCTTGCCCTTCGCCCCCGGCTCCGGCGGCGCGTCGCCGTAACACAGGTGGTAGCCCATCTCCATCGCGTCGGGCACCAGGGCGGCCAGCCGGACCAGCGCCGCCTCGATCTCCTCCTGGGGGAACGTGGCACCGCCGGCCAGCTCCATGTGCATGAACTCGGCGGCCACGTCCCACTGGATCGCGATCGCGTCCTGCGGCAGCGCCTCGGCGATCCGCCGCACCTGGTCGGCCAGCGTGCGCTCGATCACCGCCAGCATCGCGCGCTGCACCTCGGGGGCGATCAGGGCCAGGCACGTGGCCATCGCGGTGGGGATGCACACCTGCATGCGCGTGCCGGGCTCCAGCACGCCGTCGTCCTGGAGCGCCCGGAACGTCGCGAACGACTCGACGGCGTCCTCGAAGTAGGGCAGGTCCAGGGTCAGCGTGGCCAGATCGACCCCGTCGCGCGGGCGGAACCGCTTGCCCACCTGCCCACGCGATCCGTAGCGGTTGGGCCCGGTGTCGACCGCCTCGAGCTGCTCGGTCGAGGCCAGGAACGGCCCCTGCGCGGCCAGCCAGTTGCGCCGGCGGCCCCGCTCCCCGTCGGGGATCCGCGGGATCGTGCCGTCGCTGGTGGCCGCCACGAGCCGGAACAGCTCCTCGGCGTCCTCGACGTTCGCGCTCCCGACCAGCATCGCGTCAGCCACGGATCGCGCCCTCCTTGCGCAGCTCGGCGGCGCAGTCGCGGTGGACCGCCAGCACGTGCGGCAGCTCGGCGGGATCGACCCGGCCGTAGCCGCACACGCCGCCGATGCCGAAGCGGGGCAGGTAGCGGCGCACGAGCTCCATCCGCTCGCGGAAGCCCTCGACGCCGTCGGAATGGTGGATCAGGCCCAGGTAGATGTTCAGCGCGTCGCCGTCGAGCTCGGCCAGCGGCGCGAAGAACTCGGCCTGCGGGTGCTTGACCGCCGGCATGTGCACGTAGTCGACCTGGCGATCGACGCGATCGATCGCCTCCTGGGTCATGCGCACGCACAGGCCCATGTCGGCCATGTCCTTCATGGGCCAGCCGCCCCACGTGCCGTAGCACCAGTGGAAGCCGAGCCGCACGCCCTCGGGCACCGTCGCCGCCAGCTCGGGCAGCGTCGCCGCGTGGCGCTGGATCTTCTCCTCCAGCGTGTCCGCGGGCCAGTCGGCGATCCCGCGCCCGTCGCCGGCGGCCATGTCGACGAACTCCTGGGCCAGGTCGAACTGGATCTGCAGGTCCTCGGCGGGCACGGTCTGCAGCAGCAGCTCGATGTCCCGCCGGATCGCGTCGTGGTAGGCGGCGTGCGCGGCCGGCCAGTCGGACTCGCGGAAGAAGTAGGAGATCGCGCTGCCGGTGCCGGGGAAGGTGACGCTGAAGCGCACGCCCTCGGGGATCACGCCCTCCTCGCGCAGGCGCTTGAACGTCGCGTAGGACTCGACGCCGATCGGCCCGTAGGTCGTCGTCTCGAAGCGCAGCTCCTCGCCGTCCTTGATGCCGACCAGGAAGGCCGACTCGTAGACGTCCGGCTTGCCGTCGGTGGGCGGCTTGGGCGCGCCGCCCTCGGGCGCGCGCAGGACCTCCAGCTGCGGGTGGCGGCTGTAGATCGTCATCGGCAGGTAGCCGATCCAGATCTTGCGCAGGCCGACCTCGCCGTCGCCGATCGACGGCAGGTGGTCGCCGAGGTGCTCGGCGGCGGCCCGCATCGCCTCCTCGGAGGTGTCGAACGGCATGCTGCCGACGAGCAGCACGTCGCCGCGGTGGTTCTCGATCATCGGGTTCTCCTCTTAGACCGGCACGGCGCAGACGGCCATGATCTGGTTGCGAATGTCGCCCGGGTTGACCGCCGGGTCGGGGCGCTGCTCCCACGCGCCGATGGACGCCGACAGCTCGACCACCTGCTGGCAGCGCTCGAACCGGCGCGCCATGAAGGCGTCCAACACGGCGGACGCCGGTTGGCCCGCGGCGATCTCCTGGGCCAGCACCACGCCGTCCTCGATCGCCTGTGCGGCCCCTTGGCCGGCGTGCGGCGAGGTGCCGTGCGCGGCGTCGCCGATCAGCAGGACGCGGCCGCGATGCCAGGGCGCCGGGACGAGGACGTTGTCGACCGGGCGGTAGACGACCTGCGCCGGATCGACGATCAGGTCGCGGTACTCGGCCACCCGGCTCCCGAACGGCGCCAGGTGCGCGCGCATCAGGTCCGCCAGGCCGGCGGGGTCCTGCCGGCGCTGATCCTCGGGCCAGGCCAGGATGAAGAGCATGTACATGAGCTCGTCCGACAGCGGGACGAACCCGGCGGTGCCCGCCAGGCCACCGACGTAGACCTCGATGCGATCGAGGCCCTCGATACGCGGGAGGTTGTAGCGGAAGCAGGCCTGGCCGGTGTAGCGCGGGCGCACGTCGGCGCCGAAGACCATCTCGCGGACCTCGGAGTACAGGCCGTCCGCGCCGACGAGCAGGTCGTAGGACCCGCCGGTGCCGTCGGTGAAGGTCACGTCGACGCCGTCCTCGCGCTGGACGATCTCGGTGATCGTCTCGCCCACGCGCACCTGCGCGCCGGACGACAGCGTGGTCGAGGTGAGGATCTCGTGCAGCGCGGAGCGCGTCAGCCCGTTCATCGGCGGCCAGCCCGGCACCACCGGCGGATAGTCATCCTCGCCCAAGGGCGTGCCGTCGGCCAGGAAGTTGCGCCCACCCATGATCGGGTGGCCGGCGGCCAGGCAGCGCTCGGCCAGGCCGAGCGCATCCAGCGCGCGCAGCGCGTTGGGCGGCTGGATGATCCCCACGCCGTAGACATCCCACTGCGGGTTGCGCTCGACCACGTCGACCGCCACCCCGACGTTGCGCAGCGCGATCGCCGTCGACAGCCCGCCGATCCCGCCGCCGACGACGAGGACCCGTTCGATCTCGTCCATGTACCTCTCCTCCGACCAACAACTGGAACCGATGTTCTAATTCGATAGTACGCCCGCGGTCCGTCGAAAGTCAACTCGCGGGTCGGCGCTTGACGTGGCCCGCGACCGTCCGGTAGAAGTCCGAATTAGAACTCGTACTCGTGATCGAGTTCGTCGGAGGAGAGTGAGCGGCTTTGTCAGCCGGCGTACCCATCAACACGGACATCCCTGCCCGCGACCACGCGTCCCTGGACCCCGTCGCCCTACGCGTCGCCGACCTGGCGAAGGCGTTCGGCGCGACCCAGGCCCTGCGTGCGTGCTCGTTCGAGCTGCGGGCCGGAGAGGTCCACTGCATCGTCGGCGAGAACGGGTCGGGGAAGTCGACGCTGGTGAAGATCCTGTCCGGCGTCCACGCGCCCGACGCCGGCACGATCGAGCTGCGCGGGGAGCCTGCCGGCGCGCTGTCCTCGCCCCGGCGCGCCGCCGCGGCCGGCCTGGCCACCGTCTTCCAGGAGGTGCTGGTCGTCGAGCCGCGCTCGGTCCTGGACAACGTCTGGATGGGCACCGACGGCGTGTTCGCCACGAAGGTCCCCGCGTCCGAGCGCCGCGAGCGGGCCACGCAGGTGCTGGCCGCGCTCCTGGGTCAGGCGCCGCCGCTGGACATGCCGGTCGAGCAGCTGTCGCTGAGCGAGCGCCAGGCCTGCTGCCTGGCCCGGGCGCTGGTCCGCGATCCCCAGATCCTGATCCTCGACGAGGCCACCTCGGCGCTGGACGTGCAGACCCGCGACCGGCTGTTCGGGCTGGTGCGCGAGCGCGTCGCCGCCGGCGCCAGCGCGATCTTCATCTCCCACCGCATGGACGAGATCGCCGACATCGGCGACCGCTGCACCGTCATGCGCTCCGGCGAGACCGTCGCCACCCTGGAGCGCGGCGACGCGACCGCCGACGAGCTCGTGCGCCTGATGACCGGAGCGGACCAGCTGACCGCCGAGGTCGCGCACCGCCCGCATCGCGAACCGGGCGCCGTCGTCCTGTCGGTCCCCGGCCTGGACCTGCACGCCGGCGAGCTGGTCGGCCTGGCCGGCCTGGAGGGCCACGGGCAGGACGCGTTCCTGCGCGCGCTGGCCGCGGCCGGCGGCGAGCAGGCCGCCTACGTGCCCCGCGAGCGCCGCGCCGAGTCGATCTTCGAGTCCAAGTCGATCCTGGAGAACTTCGCCGTCGTCACGCTGGGCCGCGACACCCGCGGCGGCGTCATCTCGCCCAAGCGCACCCGCGCGAGGCTGGCCGGCTACGTCGACCGGCTGAAGATCAAGCTGGGCGGCAGCGACGACCTGATCACCACGCTGTCGGGCGGCAACCAGCAGAAGGTCGTCATGGCCCGCTGGCTGGCCACCGATCCGAAGATCCTGCTGCTCAACGACCCGACGCGCGGCGTGGACATCGGCGCCAAGCGCGACCTGTACGCGCTGCTGCTCGAGCTGGCCGGACAGGGCATGGCCGTGGTGATGCTGTCGACCGAGGTCGACGAGCACGTCGAGCTGATGGACCGGGTCCTCGTGTTCCGCGAGGGCGCCGTCAACAAGGAACTGGCCCGCGCCGAGCTGTCGCGCCAGTCGATCGTGGGAGCGTTCTTTGGCTGATCAGCTGCGACGTCGGCCCTGGCTGTTCGCGGCGCTGCTCGCGATCGCCCTGCTGGCCGCCAACATCATCGCCGAGCCGACGTTCGGCAAGCCGGGCAACTGGGCCGTCGAGCTGGGCACGCTGGCGCCGTTCGCGATCGTGGCGATGGCCTCGACGCCGGCGATCCTGTCCGGCGGCGGCGGGCTGGACATCTCGATCGGGCCGATCGCCGTCCTGTCCAACGTGATCCTCGTGGCCTGGCTGCTGCCCCACTCCGGGCTGGACAGCGCGTGGGTCGGGATCCCGCTGCTGATGCTGATCGGCGCCGGGATCGGGGCCGTCAACGGCGTCCTCGTCGCGGTGCTGCGCTACCAGTCGGTGATCGCCACGCTGTGCACGTTCTTCGTGGTGGCCGGCGTCGTGGCCAAGATCGCGCCCACGCCCAAGACCCCCGAGGCGGGCAACTGGACGGTCAACCTGGCCGACACGGTCGGCCCGATCCCCGGCGCGCTGCTGCTGCTGGCGATTCCCCTGGTGATCTGGTTCGTGCTCTCGCGCACCGCCTTCCACCGCAACCTGTACGCCGTCGGCGGCAACGACGCCACCGCGTTCAGCGCGGGCGTCAACGTCACCGCGACGCGGATCATCGCCTACGCGCTGGGCGGCTGCTTCGCCGCGATCGGCGGCATCGCCCTGACCGCCCTGGTGCAGTCCACCCAGAGCGCCGGGTTCGCCCAGTACACGCTGATCGCGCTGGCCGCCGTCGCCCTGGGCGGCACCTCGTTCGCGGGCGGTCGCGGCGGCCTGATCGCCTCCCTGCTGGGCGCCTGCTGCATCTACCTGATGCAGACGCTCCTGGGCGCGGCCGGCGTGTCCAGCTCGTGGCTGAACTTCGTCTACGGCGCGATGCTGGTGGCCGGCGTGGTGGTCGGCGCCAAGCTGCTCACGCTGCGCCCGCGGGGGGCGGCGGCATGACCCGCCTGGTCTCCGCCCAGCGGCGCATGCCGCTGCTGCAGCTGCTCGCGCTGCTGGTCCTGTTCCTGTACGGCGCCTCGACGATCGACGGCTTCTCGACCGAGACGAGCGTCGACTCGATGCTCGTGCTGGCCGCGCTGCTCGGCCTGGCCGCGCTGGGCCAGACGCTCGTGCTCGTGCTCGGCGGCATCGACTTCAGCGTGCCGGGCCACATCGTCATGGGCGCGATCGTGGTCAGCCAGCTGTACGGGACGTATCACTGGTCGCCGGTGCTGGCCATCCTGGCCGTCGTCGTGATCGCCGGCGTCCTCGGCGCGCTGACCGGCTGGATCTGCCATCGCTGGCGCGTGCAGCCGCTGATCGTCACGCTGGGCATGGGCGCGCTCAGCGCCGGCGGCGCGGTCGCCTGGACCGAGGGCAAGCTGACCGGCGCCGCCCCGCCGTTCCTGTCCAAGCTGACCACCGCCACGGGCACGACCTTCGGCCTGTCGATCCCGCCCGTCGTCGTCATCTGGGCGCTGGTGGCCATCGTCGGCGCCGTCGCCCTGCACCGCACGCTGGGCGGCCGCAACCTGTACTTCACCGGCGCCAACCCGCGCGCCGCCGGCCTGGCCCGCATCAAGACCGGGCGCGTGGTCGTCGGGACGTTCCTGCTCAGCGCGATCGCCTCCGGGATGGTCGGCGTGCTGCTGGCCGGCTTCGCCGGCGCCGACCAGACGCTGGGCGATCCGTACCTGTTCAGCGGCCTGACCGCGGTGATCGTGGGCGGCACCACGTTCATGGGCGCGCGCGGCGACTACACGCACACCGTGATCGGCGCGCTGATCCTCACCGTGCTCACCACGATCCTGGTCGGCAAGGGCTACGACCAGGCCGACCAGCAGATCATCTTCGGGGTCCTCATCCTGCTCGTCGTGGCCAGCTATGGCCGCGAACGGCGGCTGAGAGACCGGGTCTAACACCAACACCGCCGTTCCCTACCAGGAGGAGAAGCAATGCTTCGCAGCATCAGCAAGATCACCGCGCTCGCCGCGGTCGCCGCACTGGCCCTCACCGGCGTCGCCGAGGCCAAGGCCAAGACCTACAAGGTCAACGTCATCGGCAAGGGCGGCCAGACCGGCGTCGACCTGAAGTCAACCTACAAGGGCGCCCCGTTCGGCACCTGCCAGATGACGGGCAAGCTGGTCATCCCCAACACCGAGCAGAACTGGGTGTGCAAGGGCGGCAGCTTCAAGGTCGTCGGCGTGGGCACCACCGGCGCGGCGGACGACGCCAAGGGCACCTGGTCGATCACCAAGGGCTCGGGCACCGGCAAGTTCAAGGGCATCACCGGCAAGGGCACGTTCACCGGCAAGCTGTCGACGGGCACCTTCACCTACATCGGCTCGGTCAAGTACTAGCGGCCGGACCCCGAGGGCGCGGCCGCTGATCAGCGGCCGCGCGCTTCGAGCAGGTAGGCCGCGACGCCGCGGCCCAGCTCGTCGACCAGCGCGTCGTCGTCGACCATGCGGTAGGCACCGAAGTCTGTGCCCATCGACACCCGCGCGCGCATGGGCGCGAAGGCCATCCGGAAGGCGATCTCGATGGCCAGGTCCGGATCGGGATGCGTGAACGCGTCCTTGTGGCGCAGCAGCAGCTCCTCGTAGCGGCTGGCCAGCCGGCGCACGGTCTTGGCGCCCCGCTCGCGAATCACGGGATCGACCGGCGAGCGGTTCATGAAGACCCGCAGCATGTCCTGGTTGCGCAGCATCTGCTCGCCCATCTCGCGCGTCGCGCGGAGGATCAGCTCGCGCGGCTCCAGGCCGTCCCACTGCTCGTCGGGCGCCAGCTTGGCGTCGTTCTCCTGCGCCATGCGCTCGGTGGCCCGGTCGTAGATGGCCAGCAGCAGCGCCTCCTTGCTGGGCGCGCGCGCGTAGATCGAGCCGATCGACACCTTCGAGCGCCGGCTCACCTCCTGGACGGTGAAGCCGTCCCAGCCCGCCTCGACGAGCAGCTTCTCGCCGGCGTCGAGCACGCGCTCGAGCGTCTCGCGGCTGCGGTTCTGCAGCGGGGGACGCAGCGCCTCGGGCTCGGTGGTCGCCATGGCCAGACCCTAACGCAAAACCCGAATATGCGTTCGCGCAGATTCGAACTTGATTTCCAGTTCGGCTGTGGGTTACGCTCGTTGCTCGCTTGGAGAGAGAGTCCGGAGGATCGATGAGGCGTGTGGTCATGGCCGCTGCGGCGGCCACGGTGTGTGTGGCGATTGCCGGGTGCGGCAACTCGGGTGGCGGCGGCAGCACGCCGGCCACGGGCGGCGGTGCCGACGGGGCCAAGATCCCGTCCTACGCGGCGAACTTCACCCCGCCGACGAGCGGCTGCGGCAGCTACCCGGTCAAGACGCCCGCCGATCCCGACGGCGTGATCGCCGCGCTCGACCAGGCGCACCAGACCGCGCTCGGCGGCTACGCCGACTACAAGGGCTCCACGGTGCAGGTCCTCAAGAGCCGCTGGGCCGACTGGAAGCCCGCGCACGCCGGCCCGTTCAAGGTCGCCGTGTCCTGGGGCCAGCTCGTCTCCGACTTCCAGGTGCAGATCCTCGACAACCTCAAGAAGGACCTCGACGGCTACGACAGCATCGGCGAGGTCGAGGTGCGCACCACGGGCAGCAACCTGGACATCGCCCAGCAGCTGCAGCAGTACAACAGCCTGGTCCAGTCCAAGCCGGACCTGATCATCATGGAGTCGCCGTCGCCGGACTCCTTCAACGACTCGATCCAGAAGGCCGCCGACCAGGGCATCCCGACGGTCACGCTGCTCAGCCCCGTGCCGGTCGACGGCGCGGTCAACGTCGACGGCAACAACTACCTCAGCGCGGCCGAGGGCGCCTCGTACCTGACGAAGATCCTCGGCGGCCAGGGCAACGTCCTGCTGGTGCGCGCGCTGGCCGTGGCCGGCGTCGACTCCCAGCTGGCCACCGCCTGGAAGAACGCGTTCGCCTCGTGCCCGGGGATCAAGATCCTCGGCGAGGTCTACGGCGGCTTCTCCGAGGCCGGCGCCAAGTCCGAGACCCAGAAGTTCCTGGCCACGCACCCGACCAAGGTCGACGGTCTGGCCGTGATGCCGGGCGAGGCGGTCGGCGCGCTGCAGGCCTTCCAGCAGCTCGGCCGCCCGATCCCGCCCGCCGCCGAGGTGGGCATGGACAAGGGCTTCCTGGGCTACTGGAACGAGAACCAGGCCACCTACCACGCCTCGTCGACGTCGATGCCGCCGGTGCCGGCCGCCCGCGCGGTGGCCGAGATCACGGCGCGCATGCTCGCCGGTCAGGGCGTGAAGCTGAACACGCTCGTGGCCGAGGAGCCGATCATCAACGACGCCAACCTGGCCGACTGGGCCGAGCCCGGCTGGACGCTGACCACCCAGGGAACCGTCCCGGGCGCGCCCGACAGCTTCATGCCGTCGCCGTTCCTGGACGACTTCTTCACCACCCCCGGCCCGGTCCAGTGAGCTTCGGTCTGGGGACGTTCGCGGCCGCCGACGGCGCGCCGTATCCGGGGCTGGTCGTGGACGGGCACGTGCGCGACCTGCGCCCCGAGTTCAGCTCGACGCTGGCCATGCTGCGCGACTGGGACGCGACGCTGCCGCGGCTGCGCGAGCTGGCCGGGGCAGGACCCGCGGGCGAGGCGCTGGACGCGCTGCGCCCGCTGCCGCCGGTCGAGCCGTCGGGCCAGGTGCTGTGCGGCGGAGCCAACTACTACAAGCACCTGCACCAGATGGTCTACGCGCATCTGCGCCGCGAGGGCGACACCCGCCCCGAGGCGGAGGTCCGCGCCGAGGCGGTGCAGACCGCGGCGCGCCGTGCGACCGACGAGGACCCGTACTTCTTCGCCGGCCTGCCCAGCGCGCTGTGCGGCGCCACCGACGACGTGATCCTGTGGGGCCCGGGCGAGGAGCACGACTGGGAGCTCGAGCTGGCCGTGGTGATCGGCCGCGGCGGGCGCAACATCCCCGAGGCGGACGCGCTGGCGCACGTCGCCGGCTACACGATCGCCAACGACGTCAGCACGCGCGACGTGATGTTCCGCCCGCGCTTCCCGATGACCGACTTCGCGATGACGAAGCTGCGCCCGACGTTCTTCCCGGTGGGTCCGTACATCGTGCCCACCGAGTTCGTCCCCGACTACCGCGCGCTGCGCATCACGCTGAGCGTCAACGGCGAGGTCAAGCAGGACGAGGGCGTCGACGACATCATCTACGGCATCGAGCAGCTGATCGCGTTCGTCTCCAGCGTCGTGGACCTGCGCGCCGGTGACCTGCTGCTGACCGGCTCCCCCGCCGGCAACGCCGCCCACCACGAGAACAGCTGGCTGCGGGCCGGCGACGTGATGGAGGGGTCGATCACCGGCCTCGGCGCCCAGCGCAACGCCTGCGTGGCGGAGCCGGCATGAGGATCGACGCCCACAGCCACGTCCTGCCGCGCGAGTACATCGAGGCGATCCCCGAGCCCGGCGGGAACCTGCCCAAGCCCCCGATCGTCACCGTCGAGCAGCTCGAGGCGATGATGGACCGCTACGCGATCGACCGCGCGATCGTCAGCGTCGGACCGCCCGGGCTGTTCTTCGGCGACCAGTCCCAGGCCGACGAGCTGGCCCGGCTGGTCAACGAGACGATGGCCGGCGTGCGCGACCGCGACCCCAACCGGTTCGCCGCGCTGGGCATGGTCCCGCTGCCGTCCGTCGACGCCGCGCTGGCCGAGCTGGCCCACGTGCTGGACACGCTCGCGCTGGACGGCGTGATCCTGACCTCGCACGTCGCCGGCACCTACCTGGGCGACGACTCGCTCACGCCGCTGTACGAGGAGCTCGATCGCCGCGGGGCCTACGTCTTCCTGCACCCGACGATCCCGGCCAACGGCGTCGCGCTCGCGCATCCCGGCTGGCTGTACGAGTTCCCCTTCGACACCGTCCGCGCGCTGGCCAACCTGATCTACACCGGCACGCTGGAGCGCTACCCCAACATCCGCTGGCAGGTCGCCCACCTGGGCGGCGCCGCGCCGTTCCTGGCCCACCGGCTGGCCTCGCTGGCCGCGCGCGAGCCGCACCTGGCCCAGCTCGCGCCCGCGGGCGCGCTCGGGTACCTGTCGCGCCTGCGCTACGACACCGGCCTGTCCAACAACGAGATCGCGATCCGCTCCACGCAGCTGCTGGTGCCCACCGAGCAGCTCGTCTTCGGCACCGACTGGCCCTACCTGGCCATGCCCGAGACGCCCGGCGACCCGGCGCCCGACCTGGCCTTCCTGGGCGAGCAGCGCGCCGCCATCGACGCGACGAACGTCGAGGCGCTGATCCCCCGTTGGGCGGCGGCTCTGACGCCGGACTGACCGTCGGCCGATTCCTTCCGGCGGTGTGGGCGGTCTACCTGATCGATGCCCACTCCCACCACCATGCGCGCCCTGCAGCAGACGTCGCTGCACGGCCCACAGGACACACGTCTGATCAGCGATGCACCGGTGCCGCGGCCCGGCCCGGGCGAGGTGCTCGTCCGGGTCGCCGCCGCCGGGGTCAACTTCGTCGACATCTCGCGCGCCCACGGCACCTTCCTGGGTGGGCCGCAACCACCGTTCGTGGCCGGGTTCGAGGGCGCGGGCGAGGTCGTCGAGGTGGGCGACGGCGTGTCCGCGCCGCCGCGAGGCGCGCACGTGATCGGCGCCGCCGGGGGCGCCTTCGCCGAGTACATGGTTGTGCCCGCCGCCGCGGCGCTGCCGCTCCCGGACGGCTGGAGCGCCGAGCAGTCGCTGGGGCTGGTCGTCAACTGGCCCGCCGCGCTCGCCGCGCTGCGGCCGCTGGGTCGCCTCGCTCCCGGGGAGACGGTGCTGATCGGCGCCGCGGCGGGCGCGACCGGGCAGGCCGCGGTCGTGCTGGCCAAGCACCACGGCGCGCGGGTGATCGCCGCCGCCGCGCCGGACAAGCACGAGACGGTCCTGGCCCTCGGCGCCGACCACGTCGTGGACTCCCGCACCGGCGACCTCGCCGCGCAGGTGCTCGCGCTGACCGACGGCGCGGGTGCCGATCTGGTGCTGGAGTCGGCGGGCGGCACCAGCTTCGCGGCCAGCCTGGCCGCCGCCAAGCGGGTCACCGGCCGCGTCGTCGTCTACGGCGTGGCGGGCGGCGACGCGGTCGTGACCAACTGGGATCTCGTGTACAAGCATCAGGTCCAGCTGATCGGCCTCAACCTCGGCGCTTTGATCCAGTTCACCCCTCATCTCTTCGGCGACGTCATGGCCCAGCTGTTCGCGCTGATCGGCACCGGTGTGATCCGCCCGGGCCGTCCCACCACCTACGGCCTGGCCGACGGCCCGCAGGCGCTGGCCGACCTCGCGTCCCGGGCCACGGTCGGCAAGCTGGCCCTGCTGCCCGCCACGTGACCAGCCAGGACCGGTTCGCCGCCGATACCGAGCCGTTGCGCCGTGAGCTGCTCGCGCACTGCTACCGGATGGTCGGCTCCGCGCACCAGGCCGAGGATCTGGTGCAGGAGACCTACCTGCGGGCGTGGCGGTCGTACCCCGGGTTCGAGGGTCGCGCCTCGCTGCGGTCCTGGCTGTACAAGATCGCCACCAACGTCTGCCTGACCGCCCTGGAGCCGCGCCGGTTCCGGGTGCTGCCCTCGGGCCTGACCGGGCCCGCCGGCGAGGTCTCGTGGCTGGAGCCGCTGCCGGACCGCTGGCTGGCCATCGACGACGATGAGGATCCGCAGGCGCGGGCGCTGGCCCGCGAGTCGGTCCGCCTGGCGCTGATCGCGAGCCTCCAGCACCTGCCGGCTCGCCAGCGCGCGATCCTCATCCTGCGTGAGGTGCTGGCCTTCAGCGCGGCCGAGACCGCGGAGCTGCTCGACACCACCACGGTGGCGGTCAAGAGCGGCCTGCAGCGGGCCCGCGCCCGCATGCACGCGCTCGAGCCCCAGCCCGACGAGCTGCTCGAGCCGACCGACCCGCGAGCGCGAGCCCTGCTGGACGGCTACATCGCGGCCTTCGAGAGCGCCGACGCCAGCCTGCTCGAACGCGTGCTGCGCATGGACGCCACGCTGGAGGCCACGCCGCTGCGCGAATGGCGGTCCGGCCGGGTGGACTGCATCCGGCTGCTCGAGACCGACGTGCTGGACGCACCGGGGCAGTGGCGGATGCTCCCCACCAGCGCCAACGGCCAGCCGGCCGCGGCCATCTACCGCCGCGATCCGGCCGGTGTGCTGCGGGCCGCCGGCGTGGTCGTGCTGGCCGCGACCGCCACCGGCGTCACGCGCGTCGTCGCCTTCCACGACCCGACGCTGAACACCGCGTTCGGCTTCGCGCGGACGCTCCCCGGCTGACCTCGATCGCCCACAGCTGGACTCCGATTGACGACGGCGTGGGTTCAGTTCGTCGCCGAGGACGTCCTGGCCCTGTTGCGCATGTAGAAACGCCGAAGGGCCGCGACGAATCGCGGCCCTTCGGAACAACAATCGGGGCGCCGAGATTTGAACTCGGGACCTCACCGACCCGAACGGTGCGCGCTACCAGGCTGCGCCACGCCCCGATGAGGGGACGCAGTCTAGAAGATCGTCAGCCGCCGCCCGCGACGGCCTTGTAGTAGCGCACCGCGAGGCCGGTGATCAGGGTCTGGAAGGCCCGCTGGACCTCGATCTCCTCGGCCGCGGCCCAGGGCTCCAGGCCGACGTCCTCGATCTCCTGGGCCTGGGCGATCACGTCCTCGACGAGGTCGGGATGGCGATCGGCGAAGAAGGCGCCGATCGAGTAGAGGCTCGTGTCGGTCAGCGACGCGAGGAACTCGCCGGCCTCCAGGCCGGGGTCGGGCAGCGGGTCGGCGGTCAACCGCCGGGGGACAGGTTGACGCCGCCGGTGGCGGCGCCCTTCAGCCCGTCCTGCGCGTCGTCGACCGCGCCCTGCACGCCTTGCAGGGTCTGGTCGACTGTGTCGCCGACCGCGTTGGTCACGTCACCGAGCGAGGGCACCGTGGGCGGAGTATCCCCCACCGGCGGAATCGAGGGAACCACCGGCACGGGCGGGGTCACCTTCACGCCCTGCGTCGCGGTCGACACCGTGTCCTTGGTGCTGCTCGCCGTGGAGTCCGCGGTGTCGGCCGCGTGGTCGACCGCCGCATCAGCCGGCGTGGCCGGAAGCGCGGCGGACGCCGAGGACGTGGTGCCCGAGCTGCCGGTGCGCTTGGCCGCCGTGTCGCCGCTGGCCGCCGCGGTCTGCCCGGCCTGGCCCAGCCCGCTGCTCGGGGAGACCTCCACCGGGGCCTGCGCCGAGGTCTTGGTCGACTCGGGCCTGGCGGTGGACGAAGACGAGGAGGACCGTGCCGCGCCGGCGGGCGTGGACGCCGTGGCCGCGCGCGTCGCGACGGCCTGGCCGCCCGCGCGCGTGACCTTGCCCTGCTGCGCCGAAGGCGGGGCCGGACGATCGTCGCCGCCGTTGTGGGTGGCCACCGCGCCGGCGCCCACGCCGGCCACCGCCACCGTGACGGTCGCCGCGACGGCCTTCACCCAGCCCGAGGCGTTGTCGGCCATCGGCGCGGCCGCGTGCAGCCAGCCCATCAGGCCGACGCCCGCGGCGCCGCCGTCGGCCGCGCCGGCCGCGTGCTGGGAACCGACGCCGAGCCAGCGGTCGCGCAGGAAGGCGGGCAGCGGGATCGCCGCGGCGATCTTCGCCCGCACGCCGGTGCGCGCCGGGACCAGCTCGGTCAGGCCGGCCATCGCGACCGCCCGCCGGCAGGGCTGGCAGTGCGACACGTGGCGCGCCATCGTGCGCTTGTCGCGCACGCCCAGCGACCCCTCGCTGGCCGTGGAGATGATCGCCTGCACCTTCTGGCAGCGCTCGCCGCTGACCAGCTCGCCGTACTCCTCGCCCAGGCGCTTGCGGGCCCGGAAGAGCGTCGACTCGACCGCCGGGCGCGTCATCTGCATGCGCTCGCCGATCTCCTGGTAGCTGCGGCCCTCGAGCTCGCGCAGGACGAGGATCTTGTGGTGGCTGTCCGACAGGCCGCCGAACGCGCCGCACAGGTCGTCGAGCTGCTTGCGCGACTCGACCGCCTCGTCGGGCGCCAGGCCCTTGCTGACCAGCGGCGCGACGCCGCCCTCCTCACCGTCGGCGTCGTAGGACACCTCGTCGGTGCGCCGGGCGCGGCGGAACTGGTCGATGCACGCGTTCTTGGCGATCTCGTAGATCCACGGCTTGAAGACGATGTCGCGGTCGGTCGCGCGCATGCGTCGCAGCGCGCTCATGAAGATCTCCTGCGTCACGTCCTCGGCCCGCTGGTGGTCCTTGACCATGCCGAGCACGTAGGCGTTGATGCGCCGGTGATAGCGGTGGTAGAGCGTCTCGAACGCGCCGTCGTCGCCGAGGCGCGTCGCCGCGACCAGCTTCTCGTCCGTGGCCAGCGCGCGTCGCCCGCGCGCCAAAGGCGTCAGCGTTGCTGCTTCCATTGCACCCGCGTCCGTGAGTCCTCCATAGCCCCAGGCGCGTCGGTACCCGAACGCCAACGTTCACAAACGCATACAAACCCGGGAATTTTCCAATGACCTCGATTCGCGCGCTGATCAGCCATCTGGACGAGCTGCTGGAGTCGCCGGCGTTCGCCGATTACGGCCCCAACGGACTGCAGGTGCCCGGCCCCGAGGAGGTCGCGCACGTGGTCACCGGCGTGTCGGCGTCGGCCGAGCTGTTCGAGCGCGCCGCCGCGCTGGACGCCGACCTCGTGCTCGTCCACCACGGCCTGTTCTCGGGCGAGCCGGCGGGCCCGATCACCCCGGCGCTCAAGCGCCGCCTCCAGCTCCTGTTCGACCACGACATGGCGCTGGCCGCCTACCACCTGCCGCTCGACGCGCACCCGCAGGTCGGCAACAACGCGCTGATCGCCACCGGCCTGGGCGCCACCGGGACGGAGCCGTTCGCCGTGCACCGCGGCCGGGCGATCGGCGTGATCGCCGACTTCGACCCGCCGCGTGAGCGCGACCAGCTGGTCGCCGACGTGGCCGCCCTGACCGCCCGCGAGCCGCTCGTGTTCCCGGCCGGGCCGGCGCTCGTGCGCCGCCTGGGCATCGTCTCGGGCAGCGCCGCCGACGACATCGGCGAGGCGATCGAGCGCGGCCTGGACGCCTTCCTGACCGGCGAGCCGGCCGAGCGGATCATGTCGATCGCCCACGAAGGCGGTGTGACGTTCCTCGCCGCGGGGCACTACGCCACCGAGACCTTCGGAATCCGCGCACTCGGGGACCTGCTCGCCGAGCGCTTCGGCATGCGCCACACGTTCGTCGATCTCCCGAATCCGGTCTGACAGGGAACGTTGAGGACGTCCTCAAGGTGCGCTACGGTCGCGGCACGTCCACCAAACACAGGGGGAAGGCCAATGGCGATCCACCTCACGCCCACCGAGCTCGCACGCGAATCGGGACTCGAACGACGAGAAGTCATCTCGAAGTGCATGGAGCTGGGCGTGCCGATCTTCCAGGGTCGCATCGACAAAAGCCTCTTCATGGAGACCATGCGCGCGGAGGACGTACCCCAGGCGCAGCCCTCCAGGGTCTGAAGCCGTCGCCGGCGCGGCGGCTTCGAAGTAGCATCGGGCCTCGCATCTGATTCCTGGAGGAGGAAGAGGACATGGAGGCCACCACGGCGACCCCGTCACAGACGGGGTCGCGCACCATCGCCGACCTGCTGCCGCGGGCCGCGGAGCTGTTCGGCGACCACGTCGCGATCAAGCACAAGGTCGGTGACGACTGGCGCGAGCTGACCTTTGCCGAGGTCGGGGAGATCGCCCGTGAGATCGGGCTCGGCCTCCTCGACCTCGGGATCGCCGCCGGCGACCGCGTCAGCATCCTGTGCACGACCCGTCCGGACTGGACGTACGCGTCGTTCGCCATCACCGAGACGGGCGCCGTCGTCGTCCCGATCTACCCGACCAACTCGCCGGAGGAGTGCGAGTGGGTCCTGTCGGACTCCGAGGCCGTCGCCGTCTTCTGCGAGGACGCGGGCCAGGTGGCCAAGGTGCGCGAGGTCGAGGGCCGCCTGCCCAACCTGCGCCACGTGATCTCGATCGAGCCGGTCGACGGCGCGATCAGCGTCGCCGAGCTGCGCGAGCGCGGCCGCGCGCGCGACGTCGCCGAGCTGGAGGCGCGCACCGCCGCCGTCTCCACCGACGAGCCGTACACGATCATCTACACGTCGGGCACCACCGGGCCGCCGAAGGGCTGCATCCTCGGGCACGGCAACTACCGCCAGATCATCGACATGGTCAACGCGCGGGAGCTGTTCCGGGGCAAGGACGACCTCGTCTACCTGTACCTGCCGCTGGCCCATTCGTTCGCGCTGCTCGTCGAGCTGGCGGCGTTCGACGGCGGCACGTCGATCGCCTACTTCGGCGGCGACGTCAAGCAGATCGTCGCCGAGCTGGCCGCGGTCAAGCCGACCTACCTGCCGTCGGTGCCGCGCATCTTCGAGAAGATCTACGGCCTCGTCGGCGCCAACGTCGAGCCCGACACGCTGGCCAAGGCGATCGAGGTGGGCGGCGCGGTCGCGGACCTGCGCATCGCCGGCCAGCCGGTCCCCGACGAGCTGCAGGCGGCCTACGACCAGTTCGACGCGACGCTGTTCTCCAACGTGCGCGCGGCGTTCGGCGGGAACCTGCGCGAGGCGGTCACGGGTGCGGCCCCGATCGCCAAGGAGATCCTCGAGTTCTTCTGGGCCTGCGGCGTGCCGGTGATGGAGGGCTTCGGCATGACCGAGACCGCCACCGCGGCGACCGTCTCGACGCCCGAGAACCACAAGTTCGGCACGGTCGGCCGCGCGCTGCCCGGCGTCGAGCTGAAGATCGGCGACGACGGCGAGATCCTGATCAAGGGCGCCAACGTGTTCCGCGGCTACTGGCGCAACGACGACGCCTCGTTCGGCGCGGTCGTCGACGGCTGGCTGCACACCGGCGATCTCGGCTCGCTGGACGAGGACGGCTACCTGTCGATCACCGGCCGCAAGAAGGACATCATCATCACCGCGGGCGGCAAGAACCTCACGCCGGCCAACCTGGAGAACGACCTCAAGCAGTCCCAGTGGGTCTCCCAGGCCGTGATGCACGGCGACCGTCGGCCATTCCCGTCGATGCTGATCACGCTGGACGAGGAGACGATCGTCCCGTGGGCGCAGCAGAACGGCATCGAGGACGCGTCGCTGGCCACGCTGGCCACCAACCCGCAGGTCGTCGCGCTGATCCAGGACGAGCTCGACAAGGCCAACGCGAAGTACGCGCAGGTCGAGCAGGTCAAGAAGTTCTTCATCCTCGATCACGACTTCACGCAGGAGACGGGTGAGCTGACGCCGTCGCTGAAGGTCAAGCGCAACGTGGTCAACGACCTCTACTCCGAGCGTTTCGACGAGCTCTACGGCGGCTAGCCTGAAGACGAGTCGCCATGCGCACTGATCCCACCGATACGGGAGGGCTGTTCACCGGGCGTCGCCCGGGCACAGCCCCGGTGCGCTATCGCGAGACGCCCGAGCGCGGTTCGTCGCGGCGCCAGCACGTCGACGCGCTGTTCGCGGTCGTCGTCGCCGGGCTGATGGCCGTCGTCAACCTCCTGTTCTGGGGCCCGGCGCCCGCGGCCGCGCTGTGGGTGGCCGCCCACATCAGCGACGACGGCAAGAACGTGTTCCTGGCCATCGTCGCCGCGTTCGGCCTGTGCCTGGCCGTGCTGATGATCGGGCTCGTCGTGCTCAAGCGCCTGGACGCGCTGTGGATCCTGCTGCGCCGGGCCTCCGGCCACGACCAGCGCAAGGGCATCATCGGGCCGATGTTCGCCGTGTGCGCGGTGATCGGCGGCGCGAGCTTCACGATCTGGCTGATCTTCATCGCCGGCCTCGGCTCGTCGACGATGCCGGGCCAATCCTGACGCTCCGTGGGGCTGCGCGACTACTACCGCCAGTTCGAGGAGGAGCCGCCGGAGGAGACCAGCGCGCGGCTGCGCTCGCAGGCCGATGAGCGCCGGCGCGTCGCGCTGGCCCAGGTCGACACGGTCGACCTGTCGACGCTGACCTGGCCCCACCTGCCGCCCTCGACCGTCGTCAACGCGGTCACCTACGTCGCCCGCCGCGGGCTGCACCGCCCGCCCGATCCGTTCGCCAGCGAGCTGCGCTCCGAGCTGGCCCATCGCCTGGAGCTCCCGCAGACGCGCGTCGTGGTGGGCAGCGGCGCCGCGCAGCTGCTGGCGGCGGCCGCCGATGCGCTGCTGGAGGCCGGCGACGAGCTCGTCACGCCCTGGCCCTCCTACCCGCTGCTGCCGGTGCTGGCCTCGCGCGCGGGCGCCACCGCCGTGCCGGCCCCCGGCTTCGGCGCCGAGACGATCCTGCGCGCGGTCACCGAGCGCACGCGCGTCGTCGCGCTGCCCAACCCCAACGACCCGACCGGCGAGTGGCTGGACGAGGCCGCGCTGGGCGACCTGCTGTCCCAGCTGCCCGAGCGCGTGGTCGTCCTGCTCGACGAGGCGCTGGTCGAGTACGCGCCCTCGGCCGCCACCCGGCTGGTCGAGCGCTTCCCACGCCTGCTCGCCGTCCGGACGTTCTCCAAGGCCTGGGGCCTGGCCGGCCTGCGCGTCGGGTACGCCGCCGCCGGCCCGGGCAGCGAGCCCTTGCTGGAGCGCCTGGTGCCCGCGGGCGGCGTCGGCGACCTGGCCCAGGCGGGCGCGCTGGAGGCCCTGCGCAGCAGCGAGGGCGTCGTGCACCGGCGCGTCGCCGACGTCGAGGCCGAGCGCCAGCGCCTGACCGGCGAGCTGGAGCGCCTCGGCCTGACCGTCGCCCCGAGCGCCGCCAACCTGCTGTGGATCGCCGCCGACGGCCTGGACGGCGCCGAGCTGGCCGCGCGCCTGGAGCGCGCGAAGGTCCTGGTCGCCTCGGGCGGGCGCTTCGGCGGCGACACGCACGTGCGCGCCGCCGTCCAGGACCGCGCCGCGGGTGACCGCCTGCTCGAGGCGATCACCCACGCCGTCGCCTGAGCCGGCTCAGTCGTCGGCGGACTGGCGCAGCAGGGTGCCGGTGGTCTGCTCGAGGATCCGGCGCCAGGCGCGCGGATCGTCGGGCTCCTCGGCGTCGCGCGCGGCGAAGTGCTTGACCACCTTGCGCACGCGGGTGGCGGAGATCTGGATGCCGTGGCGCTCGCAGATCTCGCGGAAGTGGTCGTAGTCGGAGGCCAGGCGCAGGGTGACCGTCTCGAAGCCGTGGCGGGCGATGTCGACGCGCTTGGTGAAGTTCATGATCGACGTCTGGAACATCAGCTCGTCGTCGGGAGCCGGCTCGATCAGGACGATGTCCACGCCCGGATAGCGCTGCTCCCACTGGCGGGCCATCTCGTGCAGGCGCTGGTAGGCCAGCAGCTTGAAGGCCTGGTAGCCGATCTGCGGGAAGCCCATGTCGCTGACCCGCCGCGGGCGCGAGCCGAACAGCGTCGGTGTGTCCTTGGTGAAGTCGTTGACGTAGGGCACCAGCGGGTTCACCACCACGATGAACTTGGCGCCCGCCTCCACGGCGATGTCCAGGTTGGTGGTCGAGACGATCCCGCCGTCGACCAGCTCGCGATCGCCCACCCGCACCGGCTCGTAGACCATCGGCAGCGCGGTGGACGCGCGCACGGCGGTGGAGATCGGGATGTCGTCCCAGCCCTCCGAGCCGAAGACGATGCGCTCACACGTGTCCAGGTCGGTCGCGGTCAGGTACAGCTCCGGATCCAGGAACCGGAAGTCGTCGGAGCGATCGGGGTCCGACAGGACGTTGCGCACGTACTTCTCCAGGCCCGCACCGCTGTACATGCCCGACGGCAGCCCCTCGGCCAGCCCCAGCAGCAGGTCCATGATCGAGACCGAGCCGATCTTCTGCCCGGCCAGCTCGCGGGCCAGCAGCGCCGCGCGCAGCGGCAGCGCCGCGCCCTTGCGGGCCCAGGCCAGCAGGTTCGGCCGCAGCAGCGTGCCCACGTCGACGTCGCGGAAGGGCGTCGGCACCTGCTGGTTGACGACGCGCATCATCTCCTCGGGCGTCACGCCGTTGGCGGTCATCGCGGCCACGAAGGCGCCGGCCGACGTTCCGACGTAGACGTCGAACTGGTTGACCGTGCGGTTGACGGAGAGCAGGTCGAGCGCGCGCAGGGCGCCGATCTCGTAGACCGCGCCGGTGAAACCGCCGCCCCCGAGGACCAGAGCGGTCTTCGAGCGCTTGCGGGATCGGCGCTGCTTTCCACCGCTTTTCGGTGGGAGGTGGACGACGTTGTCCATCGCCTCGGGCATTCTAGAGCCCGCAACCCTCGCCGACCGACTGTGTTCCGATTCTCCGTGTTCCGCCGTTGTCTCGCCCCCGGCCTGCTCGTGGCCGTGGTGCTCGCGCTGCCCGCGCCCGCCCTGGCCATCTCCGAAAGCGGCCTGCGCTCCGCGCTGGCCGCGCAGATGCGCCAGGCGGGCGCGGCGTCCAGCGTCTACGTCGTCCGCGTGGACGGCGACGAGCCGCTCTACACGCTGCGGGCCGACCGGCCGCTGATCCCGGCGTCCGTCAACAAGCTCTTCACCACCTCGACCGCGTTGGACCTGTTCGGCCCCGGCGAGCGGATCGAGACGACCGCGCTGTCGAAGGTCGCGCTGGACGACGGCGGCGTGCTGAAGGGCAACCTGTACCTGCACGGCGGCGGTGACCCGACGCTCTCCGGCGCCCGCCTGGGCGAGCTGGCCGACGCGCTCAAGAGCGCCGGCCTCACGCGTGTCGACGGCGCCGTCCTCGGTGACGAGTCGCTCTTCGACCAGCTGCGCGGCTCGACCAACACGGGCGGCCGCCTGGACAGCGAGATCGGCGGCCAGCTCAGCGCGCTGATCACCTCGCGCGGGTACGCCTCCAGCGGCTGGCAGAAGCGACCGGCCGCCGTGGCCGCGGACGCGCTGCGCTCGGCGCTGGTCCAGCGCGACATCCCGGTCCGGGGCAAGAACGCCGGGGTCGGCACGGCGCCCGAGGAGGCAACCGAGCTGGCCAGCATCAGCTCGGCGCCGATGTCCACGCTGATCCGCCTGACCAACACGCCGTCGGACAACTTCTACGCCGAGACGCTGCTGAAGCTGATCGGCGCGACCTACGGCGATGGCGGCACCACCCAGGACGGCGCCGAGGTCGTCCAGAGCGAGCTGAGCGACCTCGACATCAAGCCGACCGTGGTCGACGGCTCGGGCCTGTCGCGCGGCGATCGCACCACCACGCGGATGGTCGTCCAGCTGCTGCTGACCATGGCCGGCGGGGAGAACAGCGACGACTTCGTCGACTCGCTGGCCGTCACCGGGCGCTCGGGCACGCTCATGTACCGGATGCGCACGGGCGCGGCCGCCGGGCGCTGCCACGCCAAGACGGGCACGCTGCACGACGTCAGCAACGTGGCCGGCATCTGCACCACCGCCGGCGGCGAGCAGGTCGCCTTCGCGATCCTCATGAACTCGATCAGCCCGACGACCGCGCACGTCCTGCAGGACCGCATGGTCACGTCGATCGCCGGCCTGCAGTAGGACCACACGAGCGGGCGGCGAAGACCGCCCCATGTCGGACAACCTGAAGCAGTTCCGGGACTTCCTGCTGCGCGGCAACGTCGTCGACCTGGCCGTGGCCGTCGTGATCGGCGCCGCGTTCGGCGCGGTCGTCACCTCGCTGGTCACCAACCTCGTCACGCCGGTCGTCGCCGCGATCTTCGGCAAGGCCGACTTCTCCGACCTGACCTTCACGATCAACGGCTCGGTGTTCGGCTACGGCGCGTTCCTGACCGCCGTGATCTCGTTCCTGACGATCGCCACCGCGGTGTTCTGGCTGGTCGTCCTGCCGGCCAACCGCCTGATGGCCGCGATGCGCACCGAGCCGCCGATCGCCAAGACAACGCGCACCTGCCCGGAGTGCCTCAGCGAGGTGCCGATCGCCGCCCGCCGGTGCGCGTTCTGCACGTCGGAGCTGACGCCGCAGCCCGGCTAGCGCACGCTCAAATTCGAGGGTTCAGACGGCGAAAGTCGAGGGTTTTCGCACCGGTTTCCAGCGTTACCGTCGGCTCCATGTCCCTGCGTTCGCTGTTCGCCGTGCTCGGCGCCCTGTTCCTGCTGGCCACCTCCGCCTCGGCCGCCTCGGCCGCCGACCGCTACCTGGCCGTCGACGGCGTCGACGCCGGTGATTGCACCGATGCGGATGCCCCGTGCCTGACCTGGCCGAAGGTCTACGGCGTCGCCGCCGCGGGCGACACGATCCACCTGGCCGCGGGCGACTACACGCTGGCCAACTTCCCCGACAGCGCGACGGTCAACAAGGCGAACCTGACGATCTCCGGACCGCAGGCCGGCGTGGCCGCGCCCGGGCGCAGCGGCCCCGAGGCGACGCTGCGTTACCGCCGCGACGAGTCCGGCCTGAGCAACGCGCTGTTCGACTTCGCGGCGCCGGGCATCGTGGTCGACGGGCTCTCCTTCGTCAACCCGAGCACGGGCCAGGCCGGCATCGGCCTGATCGGCGGCCCCGGGACGACGCTGCGCAACTCCCGGTTCGAGGCCGTGGGCGTGGGCGTGCTCCAGTCCAGCCAGGCCGTGACCATCGAGCGGTCCCTGTTCGTCGGGTCGGCCCCGGCGGTCGTCCTGAACCCGTTCGCCGGGCCGGCGGTGCTCACCGACAACACGTTCGACAACACCGGCACGTCGGATGCCTCGGTCCACGTCAACGACATCACGATGTACGGCGGCGTGCCGGTCGACCTCACCGCCACCGGGAACACCTTCACGGGGACGGCGCCGGCGTTCTGGTTCTACGACCCGGGGACGGCCCAGCTGCACGCCAACCGCTTCGCGCCGTCGACGTCAGGGCCGGCGGTCGAGAGCTTCCCCGGCGGCGCGACCGTCGACGCCACCGAGAACTACTGGGGCTGCAACGGCGGTCCCGGCGTGGACGGCTGCTCGCCGGCCCCCACCGGTGCCGTCGACACGTCACCCTGGCTGCGGTTCGAGACGATCGCCGTCGGCCCGACGCCGTCGGGTGGCGGCGACCTGACGGTCCAGACCGGCCTGCGGCCCAGCGACGGCTCGGCGCCGTCGACCCCGATCGCCCCGTTCGCGATCCAGTGGAGCACGACGCTGGGCACCGTGTCGCCCACGTCGGCGGTGCTGGGCAGCGACGGGACCACCACGGCGGTCGTGCAGACGCCCGCGGAGGGTGGCTCGGGCACGGTGACGGCCACGATGGACGGGGCCACCGCGCCCTATGACGTCACGATCTACCCGCCCAGCGGCCAGCCGACGGCCGATCCCACGTCCGTGGACTTCGGCGACGTGCTCGTCGGCGGCTCCCACACGCGCGGCATCACCATCGCCAACGACGGGGACGCCGATCTGCAGCTCAGCGGCGTCCAGCTCACCGGCGCGGGCGCGGGCAGCTTCCGCGTGGTGGGCAACTCGTGCACCGGCCTCACGCTGTCGCCGGGGCAGTCCTGCTCGGTGGACGCGCGGGCGCGCCCGCAGGCTGTCGGCCCCGTCTCGGCCACCCTGCGCGTCACCGGCGACGGCCGGCCGGCCACCCTGGACGTGCCGCTGAGCGCCACCGGCGTGCTCGCCGGGGCGACGGCGTCGCCGATGGCGGTCGACTTCGGCGACGTCCACTTCGGCACGCTCAGCGACGCCGAGAACGTCACGGTCGAGAACACCGGTGGCGCGCCGATCACGTTCACCCGCGCGGTGCTGGCCGGGCCGGCGAAGTCGAGCTTCCGCGTCGACGCCGGCAACTGCCTCAGCGCGCCGAGCCTCAGCCCCGGCGCGACGTGCGTCGTGCGCGTCCGCGCGCGGCCCGTCGCGGGCGGCGATGTCACGGCCGAGCTGCAGATCACCACGACCGCCGCGACCGATCCGATCGTGGTCGGGCTGGCCGCGCACGGGCTGGCGCCCGCCGTCACCGCGTCGCCGGACCCGGTGGACTTCGGCGATGTCCTGGTCGACACGCTGTCGGGCCCGCGGACCGCGACGATCACCAACTCCGGTGACGCGCCGCTGAAGATCAGCGCGGCGTCGCTGGCCGCCATCAGCCCCGACGGCCAGAAGTCGTTCCGCGTGGACGCCTCCGGCTGCATCGCCGCCGGCGAGATCGCTCCCGGCGGCACCTGCGACGTCGTGGTCCGCACGCGGCCGCGGCAGACCGGCGCCGCCTCGGCCTCGGTGGTGCTGAAGACCAACACCCCGAGCGGCTCGGCCAGCTTCACGCTGAAGGTCCGGGGCATCGCCGCCGGCCTGGCCTACTACGGCGGACCCGTCGACTTCGGTGACCAGCCGACCGACACGCTGTCCGCGCCGCGCCAGATCATCATCTTCAGCACGGGCGACGTCCCGCTGAGGATCACGTCGGCGATGTACACCAGCGGCGGCGCGAGCTTCCGCGTGAGCGCGACCGACTGCACCAGCCGGGCGGTCCGGGACTACTGCGCGATCCAGCTGCGCACCCGGCCCAAGACGACCGGCCCGGCCAGCGGCACGCTCACGCTGGTCAGCAACGCGCAGAACTCGCCCTACGACATCAGCGTGTCGGTGAACGGGGTCTAGTGCCCTGACACTAGACGGGGCGATCGTGAACCTCAGGGCGCGGCCGCCGGCTCGTCCGGCGGTCCGTGCTCGATCAGCTGCAGCAGCGCCGCCTCGTCGATGATGGCCACGCCGAGGCGCTCGGCGTTGGCGCGCTTGGCGCCGCCGCCCTCGCCGGCCACCAGCCAGTCGGTCTTCTTGGAGACCGAGCCGGTGACGCGGCCGCCGGCGGCGGTGATGCGCTCGGTGGCCTGCTCGCGCGTGAGGTCGGGGAGCGCGCCGGTGAGGACGAACGTGCGTCCGGCCAGCGTGCCCTCGCCGGGCGCGGGGCCCTCCTGCTCGAAACGCAGGTAGGGCCGCAGCCGGTCGATCAGGTCGCGCATGTCCGGGTCGGCCAGCTGCTCGTCGATGACCAGCGCCATCTTCGGGCCGACACCCGGGGTCTGCGCGATCTGGTCGGGCGTGGCGTCCAGGAGCGCGTCGATCGTGCGGAAGTGGGCGGCCAGGTTGCGGCCGGTGACGAAGCCGACCTCCTCGATGCCCAGCGCGAACAGCACGCGCCCGAACGGGACCTCGCGGGAACGGGCGATCGCGTCGACCAGGTTCCCGGCCGAGACATCGCCGTAGCCGTCGAGCGCCTGGATGCGCTCCGGCGTCAGCGTGTACAGGTCGGCCGCGTCGGCGATCAGGCCCTCGGAGAGGAACCGGCCGACCTGCAGCTCCCCCAGGCCCTCGATGTCCATCGCGCCGCGCGAGACGAAGTGCTTGGTCAGCTGCCACTGCTGGCCGGGACAGCCCTTGCGGTTGGGGCACTTGGTGAACACGGCGCCCTCGGGCTTGACCGTCGGCGTGTCGCACGACGGGCAACGCGGCGGCGGGTGCGGCGGCGGGTTGCGATCGGTCCGCTCGGCCACGTGGGGCGCGGGCGAGAGCACCTGCGGGATCACGTCGCCCGCGCGCAGGACGATCACGTCGTCGCCCTCGCGGATGTCCTTGCGGACGATGTCCTCCTCGTTGTGCAGCGTGGCCAGCTTGACGATCACCCCACCCACGGGCACCGGCTCGAGATCGGCGAACGGGTGCAGGTCGCCGAACTTGCCGACGTTCCACAGGATGCGCTTCAGCCGGGTGACCTTCGTCGTGGGCGGGAACTTCCAGGCGATCGCCCAGCGCGGATCGCGTCCCACGACCCCCAGGCGCCGCTGCAGCTCGACGTCGTCGACCTTGACCACGACCCCGTCGATCTCGAAGTCCAGCGAGCCGCGGCGCTGCTCCCAGTCCAGGCAGCGCTCGACGACCGCCTCCTCCCCGTCCACGACCGCGATCTGCGCGTTGACCGGGAAGCCGTGCGCGCGCAGCCAGGCCAGCGCGTCGTGGTGGCTGGTGAACGCGTGCCCCTCGATCGCGCCGACCCCGTAGGCCCAGAACGACAGCGGACGCTGCGCGGCGAGCTTGGCGTCCAGCTGGCGGATCGTGCCCGCGGCCGCGTTGCGCGGGTTCATGAACGTCGACTCGCCCGCCTCGGCCCGGCGCTCGTTCAGCGCGGCGAAGTCGGGCAGCGACATGTACACCTCGCCGCGCACCTCCAGCAGCGCCGGCGCGTCGTCGATGCGCGCCGGGATCGCGGCGATCGTGCGCAGGTTGTGGGTGACGTCCTCCCCGACCGTCCCGTCGCCCCGGGTCACGCCGCGCTCGAGCACCCCGTCGACGTAGCGCAGCGACATGGCCAGCCCGTCGATCTTCGGCTCGCACACGAAGCGGAACGCCGGGTCCTCGATCCCCTCGCGGGCCAGGTGATTGCGCATCCGCTGGACCCAGTCGCGCAGCTCGGCCTCGGAGCGCGCGTTGGCCAGCGACAGCATCGGCTGCAGGTGCTCGACCTTCTCCAGCCGGCTGACCGCGACCAGGCCGCCGCCGACCACCTGGGTGGGCGAGTCGGGCGTGACCAGCTCGGGATGCGCGCCCTCCAGCTGCTCGAGCTCGCGGTACAGCGCGTCGTACTCGTCGTCGCCGATCTCCGGGTCGTCGAGCATGTAGTAGCGGTTGGCGTGGTAGCGCAGTGACGCCCGCAGCTCGGCCACCCGCTCCGCCGGCGTCATTCCAGGTCCTGGGCCGCCGGCGCCACCATGCGCGCGAGGTCGTAGCGGCGCAGGGCATCCATCCCGGCCACGTCGGTCAGATCGAAGTGCAGCGGCGTCACGGCGATCCGCCCCGCGTCGACCGCGGCCAGGTCGGTGCCGTCGCCCTCGACGTAGCCGTGCTGGTCGGCCGTGCCGTAGATCCAGTACTGCCGGCGCGCGCCCTCGTCGACCTTCAGCTGCAGCTCGTCGCGGTACACGCGCTTGCCCAGCCCGCACACCTCCACCCCATCCGGATGGCGGCCGGGCGCGTTGATGTTCAGCAGCGTGCCCTCGGGCAGCGGCACCTCGTCGAGGCGGTCGACGATCTGCGCGGCGAAGCGGGCCGCGACGCGGAAGTCGAACGTCCCCGGGGGCCGGAAGTCCATCTCGCGCTCGGACGACTGCTGGGAGACGGCGATCGCCGGCAGGCCGAGCAGGACGCCCTCCAGCGCGGCGGCCACCGTGCCCGAGTAGGTGATGTCGTCGCCCAGGTTGGCGCCGTGGTTGATCCCCGAGACGATCAGCTCGGCCTCGAAGCCCTCGACCAGCCCGTGGGTGGCCAGCCGCACGCAGTCCACCGGGGTGCCGTCGGTCGCGTAGCCGTGCGTGCCGTCGTCGAACTCGACGCGCTCGACCCACAGCGGGCGGCGCGTGGTGATCGAGCGGGCCGTCGCCGAGCGGTTGCCGTCGGGCGCGATCGTCACCAGCTCGACGTCGGGCACCTCCAGCAGCGCGCGCCGCAACGTCTGGAGCCCCTCGGCGTGGATGCCGTCGTCGTTGGTGAGCAGGACCCGCATCGCGGGGCGGATTCTAGGAGTAGTCCACCGAGGCGAAGTACAGCCCGTGCGGTGCCGCGGTCTGCCCCGCCTCGTTGCGCGGGCGCCCGGTCAGCAGCACCGCGAAGTCCTCGACGCTGCGCCGCCCCATGGCCACCTCCAGCATCGTGCCGACCAGGATCCGGTTCATGTTGCGCATGAACGCGTCGGCGGTGATCCAGAAGCTGAGCAGGTCGCCGTGGCGCTCCCACCGGGCGGTCGACACGATCCGCTCGAAGCGCACGTGGTCGGTCTCGGTCGGGGTGAACGCGGTGAAGTCGTGCGGGCCGGGCAGCAGCGCGGCGCAGGCGTCCAGCGCGTCGCGGTCCAGCTGCGCGGGCCAGTGCAGGGCGCGGCCACGCTCGAACGGGTCGCGCGTGCGGCGGTTGAGCACGCGGAAGCAGTACGTGCGCGAGCGGGCGTCGCGGCGCGCGTCGAAGCCGTCCGCCGCGGCGTGCGCGTCGAGCACGACGATCTCGGGCGGCAGCAGCGCGTTGACGCCCTGCAGGCGATCGGGCGGTTCGCCGGGGTAGGAGGCGACCTGGCCCCACGCGTGGACGCCCGCGTCGGTCCGCCCGGCCACCGTCAGCGCCACCGGGCCGCGCAGCAGCACGCCGAGCGCGCGCTCGACCTCGGCCTGCACCGTGCGCAGGCCCGGCTGCTTGGCCCATCCGAAGAAGGGCGCGCCGTCGTAGGCGATCGTGAGGCGCGTCGTCGGCACGTTCAGTCGATGCCGGAGACGCGCAGGAGGCGATCGGTCCCGGAGACCAGCGTCTCGCGAGCCGCGACCGGGTCGGCCAGGGAACCCGCCACCATCGCTCCGTCGCGCAACATCACCAGGTGCCGCGCCGCACGGTCGGGATGCTGGTGGCCGGCCTCCGCCAAGAGGCCGCGCAGGTGCTCGGCGAACCAGCGCCGGTGCTCCTCGATCGCCTGGCGCGGCGCGCTCGCGGGATCCGGGTACTCGGCCGCGGCGTTGATGAACACGCAGCCGCGGAACCCCGGCGTGCACAGCTCGTCGCCGATGCCCGCGACGATGGCCCGCAGCCGGTCGGCCGGGGCCGGAGACTCGGCCGCGAGCGCCTCGGCCTGCGCGCGGCGCAGCGCATCGAACGTCTGCAGGCAGGCCGCGACGAGCTCGTCCTTGCTGCGGAAGTGGCGGTAGAAGGTCGCCCGCGTCACCGGCGCCTCGGTGACGATCCGGTCGACCCCGATCCGGCCGACGCCCTCCTCGTAGAACAACCGCAGCGCGGTGGTCAGCAGGCGATCCCGGGGGGACTCGGAGGCGGCCGGCGACATCGGGTGAATCTACCAGAGAGAGAACGATCGTTCTTGCAACGGATCTCCCTCACCCGAGCCGGCGTCGCGCTCCTGTGGGCCGCCGCGCTGCTGCTCGCGGGCGGCGAGCTCGGCGGGGCCACCACGGCGCTGCTGATCGCCTATCCCGCGATCGACGTCGTCGCCTCCGTGGCCGACGCGCGCTCGACGCGGCTGCGGGTGCAGTGGCTGAACGCCAGCCTCAGCGCCGCGGCCCTCGTCGCGATCGCCATCGCCGCGGGCCAGGACACCACCGCCGTCCTGCGGGTGTTCGGCGTCTGGGCGCTGGTCAGCGGAGCCCTGCAGCTGGCGGTCGCGCTCCACCGCAGGCGGCGGGTGCCCGGTCAGCTTCCGCTGATGCTCAGCGGCGGCATCTCGGCGATCGCCGGCGTCGCCTTCGTCTCGATGGCCGCGGCGGACGACCCGAAGGTGACGGGCCTCGCCGCCTACGCGACGCTGGGAGCGATCTTCTACCTGGTCGCCGCGCGCGGGCAGCACCGCACGTTTGTGGCGCACGACGCATCGTGAGCGGCTAGGTTTGGCTCGTGGTCAGCTCGGTGTCCTCGCTTCTCCGCTGCGTCGCGCTGGCCGCGATCGCCTTCGCGTTCCTGACGACGTCCGCCCACGCGGGCGCGTCGGCCTTCCGGGCCACCACGCCCGAGATCCCGGTGCGCGATCCGGCCCCGCCGCCCGGGGCCCAGGTCCTGAAGTACCGGTTCGGCCCGATGAAGATCCAGCCCGGGCAGAACGTCATCGACATCGACGTGCAGAAGGAGCGGCCCGACGTCGACGGCTGGATCGTCGGCTTCCGCCCCGGGCTGATCGACGCCAAGACCGGCAAGAACCCGCCGGTCAGCGAGGTGCACCTGCACCATGCCGTGTGGCTGGTCGATCTGCAGCCGACGTTCGCCGCCGGCGAGGAGAAGACGAACTTCAACGCCCCGCAGGGCTTCGGCTGGCGCTACACGACCAAGCAGAACTGGCTCATCAACCACATGATCCACGACCTGGTCGGCCAGCCGCACGAGGTGTACATCACCTACACGATCTACTTCATCCCCGACACGGCCCCCGAGGCCGCGGGCATGCACGAGATCCGCACGCAGTGGATGGACGTCGAGGGCGTCAAACCCTACCCGGTGTTCAACGCGCTGAAGGGCTCGGGGACCAACGGCCGCTTCACCTTCCCCGATCAGGCCACCAACCCCTACCCCGACCGGCCCGACCGGCCGCGCAACCAGTGGGTGGCCGACCGCGACGCGACGCTCGTGGTCACCGCCGGGCATCTGCACCCGGGCGGGCTGTGGACCGACCTCAACCTGACCCGCGACGGGAAGACCGTGCGGCTCTTCCGCTCGCGCGCGAACTACTACGAACCCAGCGGCGCGGTGTCCTGGGACGTCGCGATGGAGGCGACCCCGCCGGACTGGCGCGTGCACATCGAGAAGGGCGACATCCTCTCGACGAACGCGACCTACGACACGAGCAAGGCCTCGTGGTACGAGGTCATGGGGATCATGGTGGTGGGCATCACCACCGATGACCAGGGCGGCGTCGACCCGTTCACCGGCCAGGTCGACCAGGCCGGCTACCTGACCCACGGGCGGCTCAAGGAGAACATCGACCCGGCCGGCACCACGAAGGTCAACCCGGCCTACAACGTCGCCGCCAAGATGCGCTCCGGGCCGCTGGTCAGCAAGGTCGTGATCCGCAACTTCGTCTACGGCCAGGGCGACCTGACCATGCCCGGTCGCCAGGGCCAGCCGCCCCAGGTCGTGCAGGGCCAGTCGCTGACCTTCGTCAACGAGGACCAGCCCACGACCGTGCGCTTCCACACGGTCACCGCCTGCGCGGCCCCGTGCAACCGGGGCAGCGGCATCGGCTTCCCGCTGGCCAACGGCGCCGGCCTGTTCGACTCGGGCGAGCTCGGCTTCGGGCCGACGATCTCCGGGGCCATCTACGGCGACAGCGACCAGGTCCCGCTCACCCCGGTGGTCGAGACGCCCGCCGCCGCGGCGAACTGCACGACCGGTGGCCCCGGCGCGCTGACCAAGGCGCTGACCACCAGCTGCATCGGCACCGACACGTGGAAGACGCCGAAGAACCTCTCGCCCGGCACCTACACCTACTTCTGCCGGATCCACCCGTTCATGCGCGGCGCCTTCCGGGTCGTGCCGAAGATCAAGATCACCGAACGGTGAGGCGGGCGACGGGCCGGGCCGGCAGGCCCCCGCACCCGTTCGGCGCGGCGACGGTCGGCACGCGGTAGGCGACGCCCGCGGCGGGACGCTGGGCGACGACGCGCCCGCGGTTCGCACCCACGGCGCGGATCTGGGCGCTGCACAGCACCTGGCGGGCGTCGGTCGCGGCGAGGCCGACCACGCGCGGGACCCGCGGCGGGCCACTGGCTGGCGTGCGCGACTCCAGCAGGAACCCGGGCCGCGCGGAGCGCAGGTCGCCGCTCACCGTCCGGCCCGCGACGGGGGCCGCGAGGCGCACGGTCTGGGGCTGGTTGAGATGCGCGATCGCCGGACAGACGACCTCGGGGCCCTGGACCGACTTGACGCTCACGGCGACGACGAGCTCCGTGGCGCCGGCCCGCACCGAGATCTGCGGGTCGCCCTGGTCGCAGCCGCCCGTGACGCCCGGTTGGATGATCAGCGCGCGCCCACCGGAGCCCACGCCGGCCAGGGCCCAGTCCAGCGGCCGATCGGTCGGGACGGGCCCGCCGGCCAGCGCGGTCATCGCGACCACCGCCGCGAGCATCAGCCGAAGCGGCGGCGCACGAAGCGCCGCACCGTCCACGACGACAGGCCGTGCCAGGTGAACAGCAGCGCGCTGGGCACCAGCGCGATGGCCGGCCAGAAGAAGCCCGAGCCGCCGGTCAGCTCCCAGATGCCGATCAGCGAGCCGTTGACCACGACCACCGACGTGCCGTGCGCCTTCAGCGCGGCGCGGTCGAAGCGATCGACCGCGGCGCCGAAACGCTGCACGCGCTGCTTGGGCACGTCACGGGCCAGCAGGGTGAGCTCGACGCGCGACGACGCGCGCTCGACGCGCTCCAGGCGCGCCTCGAGATCGTCGATCGAGATGCGGCCCTCGGCGTAGGCGCCGTGGAGCAGACGCGAGCAGCGCTCGCGATCTGCATCCGACGCAAGGACGACCCCGGCCATACCCGCCAGGGTAGTCAACCGCGGGCCGGTCCTAGACCAGCTCGAGGTAGACCATCTCGGTCGCGTCACCCGAACGCTGACCGATCTTGAGGATGCGGGTGTAGCCACCCGGCCGCTCGCTGTAACGCGGGGCGACCTCCTCGAACAGCTTGTGGACCACGTGCACCGTCGAGGTGCTCTGGCCCAGCGTGCTGTAGGCCTGGCGACGAGCGTGCAGGTCGCCCTGCTTGGCCAGGGTGATGAGCTTCTCGACCTCGGGCTTGACCGCCTTGGCCTTGGCCTCGGTGGTCTTGATGCGCTCGTGCTCGATCAGCTGCTTGCTCAGGTTGCGCAGCAGCGCCTTGCGATGGGCGGTGTCACGCGAGAGCTTGTGGCGGGTCTTCTGATGGCGCATGGCGTTGGTCCTAGTCCTCGCGGAGGTTCAGCCCGCGGGCCTCGAGGGTCTCGATGACCTCGTCGATCGACTTCTTGCCGAAGTTCGGGATCGCGTTGAGCTCACCCTCGGACTTCGACACCAGGTCACCAACCGTCTGGATGCCAGCGCGCTTGAGGCAGTTGTACGAACGGACGCCGAGCTCGAGCTCCTCGATGAGGATGTCGTGCATCGGGCCACCGGAGGCCGCAGCGGCAGCGCCACCGGCGTGGCCGTTGCCGGCCGCCGCGAGTCCGTCGGCCAGCTGGCCGGCCGGACCGGCGCGCAGCTCCTCGACGCGGTCGGCGTCGGTGAAGATGGCCAGCTGCGAGATGAGCAGCTCGGCCGCCTCGCGCAGCGCGGCGTGCGGGTCGATCGAGCCGTCGGTCTCGATGTCGATCGTCAGCTTGTCGAAGTCCGTGCGCTGACCGACGCGGGCGGGCTCGACGGCGTAGGCGACGCGACGGACGGGCGAGAAGATCGAGTCGATCGGGATGACGCCGATCGGCTGGTCGGCCGTCTTGTTGTCCTCGGCCGGGCGGTAGCCGCGGCCGCGGCCGATCGTCAGGTACAGCTCGAGCTTGGTCTTCTTCTCGAGCGTGGCGACGTGCACGTCCGGGTTGAGGATCTCGACGCCCGCGGGCAGGTCGATGTCCTTGGCGGTGATGTCGCCGGGACCCGTGACGACCAGCGGGGCCTCGACCTCGCTGGCGTCGGAGTGCATCTTGCAGACGATGCCCTTGAGGTTCAGGACGATGTCCGTGACGTCTTCCTTGACGCCCTGGATGGTCGAGAACTCGTGGGCGACGCCCTCGATCCGCACGCTCGTCACCGCAGCGCCGCTGAGCGAGCTGAGCAGCACGCGGCGCAGCGAGTTGCCGAACGTGTACCCGAAGCCACGATCGAGCGGCTCGATCGTGAAGGTGCCGCGGTTGTCGTCGACCGATTCGCTGGTGATCCGGGGGACTTGGAAGTCGAGCATGGGGGCCTAACTGTCGTTCTCTGGGGGCGGCGCGGGGACAACCCAGGGCGCCGCGCGTCTCTCTAAGTGATTCGTTACTTCGAGTACAGCTCGACGATGAGCTGCTCCTGCACCGGAGCAGCCACTTCACGGCGCTCCGGCTTGCGCAGGACCTTGGCCGTCAGCGTGTCGTGATCGGCCTGCAGCCATGCGGGCACCTGGCCGGTGAGCTCGGTCGCGTCGCGGATGGCCGCCTCGGCGGAGCTGTCAGCCTTGATCGAGATGACGTCGCCAGCACGCACCTGGTAGCTGGGGATGTCAACGCGACGGCCGTTGACGAGCCAGTGGCCGTGGCGGACCAGCTGGCGGGCCTGGCGGCGCGAGGCGGCGAAGCCGAGACGCACCAGGACGTTGTCCAGTCGGAGCTCGAGCAGGGACAGCAGGTTCTCACCCGTGATGCCCGTCTGACGGCTCGCCTTCTCGTAGTAGTTGGCGAACTGCTTCTCGAGGATGCCGTAGTAGCGCTTGGCCTTCTGCTTCTCGCGCAGCTGCAGTCGGTACTCCGACTGCTTCTGGCGGCCACGGCCATGGTCACCCGGCGGGTAGTTGCGACGCTCGACGCCGCACTTGTCGGTCAGGCAGCGCTCTCCCTTGAGGAAGAGCTTCTGGCCTTCACGACGGCACTGCTTGCACTGGGGGGAAGTATCTCGAGCCAAGGGGGTTCTCCTACACGCGGCGCCGCTTGCGAGGGCGGCAGCCGTTGTGAGCCTGCGGGGTGACGTCGCGCACGCCGGTGACCTCGAGGCCGGCGGCCTGGAGCGAGCGGATCGCGGTCTCGCGACCGGAGCCCGGCCCCTTGACGAACACCTCGACCTTCTGAAGACCCTGCTCCATGCCCTTGCGGGCGGCGGCGTCAGCGGTGACCTGCGCGGCGAAGGGCGTCGACTTGCGCGAGCCCTTGAAACCGGCGCCGCCGGCGGACTCCCACGCGATGACGTTGCCTTCGCGGTCGGTCAGCGACACGATCGTGTTGTTGAAGCTGGTCTTGATGTGCGCCTGGCCGATGGGGATGTTCTTCTTCGGCTTGCGGCGGCCGCGCGAGGGGCGCTTGGGAGCGGGCACTACTTCTTCCCTGCCTTCTTCTTGCCGGCGACCTGCATGCGCTTGGGACCCTTGCGCGTCCGGGCGTTGGTCTTGGTGTTCTGGCCGCGCACGGGCAGGCCGCGACGATGGCGCAGGCCGCGGTAGCAGCCGATCTCCATGAGGCGCTTGATGTCCTGAGAGCGCTCGCGGCGCAGGTCGCCCTCGACCGTGAGCCCACGGTCGATCGCGTCACGCAGCTTGGAGACCTCGTCCTCGGTGAGGTCGCGGACGTAGGTGTCCGGCGAGATGCCCGTCTCGGTGAGGAGCTCGTTGGAGGTCGAGCGCCCGATGCCGTAGATGTACGTCAGGCCGATCTCGACGCGCTTGTTCAGAGGAATGTTGATGCCGGAGATGCGCGCCATGCTCTAGCCCTGCCGCTGCTTGTGGCGGGGGTTGGAGCAGATGACCAGCACCGCGCGGTGGCGGCGGATGATCTTGCACTTCTCGCACATCGGCTTGACCGACGGTCGTACCTTCATGGGACCTTTCAAGGGAAGAAGAACAGGCGATCGCAGGCAGGGACCCGCAAAACGCGCGACCGTTGAAGATAGCACAGGCGATCGGACGGCTTAACTGCCGCGTCAATCGACGGCGCGCTTCAGGAATCCCCGCACGCCCAGCGTCCCGAAGACGCCCAGCGAGACGACGATTCCCAGTGCCACCCAACCCGTCGCCAGGTGCGGGGTGTCGGTCAACGCGCCCCGCATCCCCTCGCTGACGTACGTCATCGGGTTGGCCAGGGTGATGACCTGGAACCAGCGTAGCCCGTCGAGCGCCTCCCACGGGTAGAACGTCGCGCCCGTGAAGATCATCGGCGTCAGGATCAGGCCGAACGCGACCGCGATCCGGTTGGGCGGCACCGCGGTGCCGAGCACCAGGCCGATGCAGGCGCCGACGATCGCGCCGACCACGATCATCACGATCAGGCCGGGGATCGAGGCGTCGCCCAGGTTGATGCCGCCGGGCAGGATCAGCGCGCCGAGCGGCAGGATCAGCAGGCCACCGACGATCCCGCGCAGCGACGCGATCACCAGCTTCTCGGCCGCCACCCAGGTGACGGGCAGCGGGGCCAGCAGCCGGTCCTCGATCTCCATCGAGAAGGAGAACTCGATGATCAGCGGCAGCGCCACGTTCTGCAGGGCGGTGAGCACGAGCGTCAGCGCCAGCACGCCGGGCAGCAGCTCGTCGCCGTAGGCGCCCTGCGCGGCGCCGATCTCCGGCAGCACGCGGCCGAACACGAACAGGAAGAAGATCGGCTGCAGCAGCGCCTGGCTGAGGAACGGCAGCAGGTCACGGCGCACCGTGACGTACAGGTCGCGCTCGCACAACGCGAGGAAGGCGGTGATCGAGGCGCGCTCGACCCTCATCGCAGCTCCCGCCCGGTCAGATGCACGAAGACGTCCTCCAGCGACCCCTCCAGCGTGCGCAGCTCGATCAGGTCGCGCCCGGCGTCGGCCACCCGGCGGGCCAGCTCGGCCGGCGTGACCTCGCCGTACACGCGCCCGCGCCAGCGGTCCTCCTCGGCCGCGCCCTCGGCGCCGGCGAACGGCTCGGTACCGGCCACGACGACCTCCAGCCCGTGCTCGGAGGGCAGCAGCCGGCGCAGCCCGCGCGGCGTGTCCAGCGCGATCACCTTGCCGTGGTCGACGATCGCGATGCGGTCGCACAGGCGGTCCGCCTCCGCCATGTCGTGCGTGGTCAGCATCAGCGTCACCCCGCGGGCGCGCAGATCGACCATCGTCTCCCACAGGAACAGGCGCGACTGCGGGTCCAGGCCGGTGGTCGGCTCGTCGAGGATCAGCACGCGCGGCTCGTGCATCAGCGCGCGGGCGATCATCAGCCGCTGGGCCATGCCGCCCGAGTAGTTGTCCACCTTGTCGCCGCCGCGGCCCTCCAGCCCCATCCGGCCCAGCAGCTCCTCGGCCCGGGCCCGGCGCGAGGCGCGCGGCTCGCCGAAGTAGGCGGCGTGGAAGACGAGGTTCTCCAGCGCGGTCAGCGACCGGTCGATGTTCGGGCGCTGGGGCACCACGGCGATGCGCTGCTTGACCGCGACCGGCGCGCGCAGCACGTCGAAGCCGTCGACCGTGACGCGACCGCCGGTCGGGCGCACGCGCGTGGTGATCGTGCCGATCGTCGTGGTCTTGCCCGCGCCGTTGGGGCCCAGCAGCCCGAAGATCTCGCCCTCCAGCACGGAGAAGCTGACGCCGGCCACCGCCTCGTCGGGTGCGGAGGCGTAGCGCTTGTGGAGGTCGTCGACCTCGACGACCGCCGCGGCGGTCGTCACGCCGCTGCGCGCGCCGTGTCCAGATGCCACGGCGTGAGGATCCGTGGCCCGTCGACGCCAACGGCGACGGTGAACTCGAAGTGGGCGGCCAGCGAGCCGTCCTGGGAGTAGATCGACCAGCCGTCAGAGCCCATCCGCACGGCGTGGCGCCCGGCGGTGGTCATCGGCTCGATGGCCAGGACCATCCCCTCCTCCAGCACCGGGCCGCGGCCCGGATCGCCGTAGTTGGGGATCTGCGGGTCCTCGTGCATCTCCTGGCCGATGCCGTGGCCGACCAGCGAGCGCACGACCGACAGGCCCTCGGCCTCGACCGTCGCCTGCACGGCGTGGGAGATGTCGCCCAGCCGGTTGCCGGCCTTGGCGAACGCGATGCCGTCGAACAGCGACTGCTCGGTCACGTCCAGCAGCTTGCGGGCGATCGGGGAGATCGCGCCGACCGGGAACGTGCGGGCGCCGTCGGCCACCCAGCCGTCGAGCGTGACGCCGATGTCGACCGACAGGATGTCGCCGCGCTCCAGCGTGTAGCTGCCGGGGATGCCGTGGACGACCATCGAGTTGGGCGAGGCGCAGATCGAGCCGGGGAACCCGCGATAGCCCTTGAAGGAGGGCACCGCGCCCTGGGAGCGGATGTACTTCTCCGCCGCCGTGTCGAGCTCCTTGGTGGTCACGCCCGGGCGGATCTTGCCCTCGAGCAGCTTCATCGTGCGCCGGTGGACCTCACCGGCGGCGGCCATCTTCTCGATCTGCTCTGGGGTCTTGCGAACGATCATCCGACGACCCAGGGTAGAAGCTAGATCTGCTCTTCCAGGCGCAGCGTCGCCAACGTCGCCCGGATGTGGTCGTGGACCTCGTTGGGCTGGCGCGAGCCGTCGAAGCGCTTGAGCAGGCCGCGCTCCTCGTAGTAGTCGACCAGCGGAGCGGTCTGCTCGCGGTAGACCTGCAGGCGACGGCGGACCGTCTCCTCGTTGTCGTCGTCGCGCTGGATCAGCCGCGAGCCGTCGACGTCGCAGATGCCCTCGTGCTTGGGCGGGTCGTAGTAGACGTTGTACAGGCGGCCGGTCTTGGCGCTCACGCGGCGGCCGGAGATGCGCTTGATGGCCACCTCGTCGGGCACGTCGATGACCAGCGCGGCGGTCAGCGTCCGCCCCAGCTCGCCCACGGCCTCCTCCAGCGCCTCGGCCTGCGGAACCGTGCGCGGGAAGCCGTCCATGAGGAACCCGTCGGCCGCGTCGTCGCCGCCCAGGCGATCGACGATCACGCCGATGATCACCTCGTCGGGCACGAGCTCGCCGCGATCCATGTAGCCCTTGGCGGTCTGCCCCAGCTCGGTGCCGTCCTTGACCGCGCCGCGGAGGATGTCGCCGGTGGCCAGGTAGAGCAGGGAGAAGTCCTGCTGCAGGCGCTCGGCCTGCGTGCCCTTACCGGCCCCCGGGGGACCCAGGAGGATGAGATTCAGCTCCGACACGGACGTCCGAGCCTACTTATTTCAAGAAGCCTTCGTAGTTGCGCATCATCAGCTGTGCCTCGAGCTGCTTCATCGTGTCCAGCGCAACGCCGATGACGATGAGGATCGAGGTACCGCCGAAGTAGAAGGTCGCCGACGTCTGGCTGATGAGGATCGTCGGGAGCGCAGCGATGGCGGCCAGGTAGAGCGCTCCTGGGAAGGTCAGGCGCGCCAGGATGCGGTCGAGGAACTCGGCCGTGGGGCGCCCTGGTCGCACCCCGGGGATGAAGCCGCCGTACTTCTTCAGGTTCTCCGCCTGGTCGACGGGGTTGAACGTGACCGCCGTGTAGAAGTACGTGAAGATGATGATGAAGAAGGACTCGCCGACCAGGTAGGGCCACTTCGACGGGGCGAAGAAGTTGGAGAAGTCCGTCGCCCATGGCGTGTTCAGCAGCTGGCCGATCGTCGGCGGGAAGGCCATGATCGACGCGGCGAAGATGACCGGGATCACGCCCGCCATGTTCACGCGCAGCGGCAGGTAGGTCTGGCCGCCCTGGGTCATGCGCCGGCCGATCACCCGCTTGGCGTACTGGACCGGGATCCGGCGCTGGCCCTCCTGGATGAAGACGATCGCGGCGATCACGCCGAGCGCCAGGAAGGGCATCATCACCTTGAAGACGGCGTCGTCGCTGTTCCACCACTGGGAGATGCCGTTGGGCAGGCCGGCGACGATCGAGGCGAAGATCATCAGCGAGATGCCGTTGCCGATGCCGCGCTGGGTGATCAGCTCGCCCATCCACATGAGCAGGATCGTGCCGGCGGTCAGCGACAGGACGATCAGGAAGACCGTGCCCACGTTGAAGGGCTGGATCAGCGGCACGCCCTGGTCGTCGGTGAAGGACTTGAACAGGAAGACGTAGCCGATGGCCTGGGCGAAGGCCAGGCCGACGGTCAGGTAGCGCGTGTACTGCGTGATGCGCTGCTGGCCGACCTCGCCCTCCTTCTGCAGCTTCTCCAGCGACGGCACGACGACCGTCAGGAGCTGCAGGATGATCGAGGCCGTGATGTACGGCATGATCCCGAGCGCGAACAGCGCGATCCGGGACAGGCCACCGCCGGAGAAGACGTTCAGGAACTGCAGGACGCCGCCGTTGCTGAACTGCGACTGCGCCTTGAGCGCGTCGACCGCGTCAGCAGAGACGCCGGGAACCGGGATGTGCGACCCGAGGCGGTACAGCGCAAGGATCGCTGCCGTGAACAGCAGCTTCTTGCGGATGTCGGCAACGGTGAACGCGCTGAGGATCGTCGACAGCATGGGACCGTCCTGAGACTACCGACGCTCGCGCTTTCGCCGGTCCGCTAGGACTCGACGACGACGCACGTGCCGCCGGCGGCCTCGATGCGCTCGCGCGCACCCGCGCTGAACCCGTGGGCGTGGACCGTCAGCGCCTTGCTGAGATCGCCCTTGGCCAGGACCTTGACCGGAACGCCCTTGCGCTTGGCGATGCCCGCCTTGGCGTAGTCCTCCAGCGTGACCTCGGCGCCCGCGTCGAAGCGGCGCTCCAGGTCGCCCAGGTTGACCGGCTGGGTGTGGGTGCGGAACGGCTCGAACGGCATCGACTTCTTCATGTGCGGGCCGCGCAGCTTGCGCATCCGCATGTGGATCGGCATCTGGCCGCCCTCGAAGCGCGAGCGGTCCTTGGAGCCGGCTCGCGAGCCGGCGCCCTTCTGACCGCGACCCGAGGTCTTGCCGGTGCCCGAGCCCTCGCCACGGCCGACGCGCTTGCGCGGCTTGCGCGAGCCCTCAGCCGGGTGCAGGGAGTGCAGCCCGATCCGCTCAGTTGTCTCTTCGTTGTCAGCCATCGACCTTCACCAGATGCCGGACCCGGTGCAGCATGCCCCGGGTCTGCTCGTTGTCCTTGACCTCGACCGTCTGGCCGATCTTGCGCAGCCCCAGCGAACGCAGCGTCTCGCGCTGCGCGTGGTTGGCGCCGTTCTTGCTCTTGACCTGCGTCACGGCGGGCATCAGGCGGTGACCTCCTCGGCGGGCGCGTCGGCCGCGGCCGTCGTCGCCTCCTGGGGCTCGACCTCGGGCGCCGGGGCGTCGCCGCCCAGCCCGAGGACCGCGTTGATCGACAGGCCGCGCAACTGCGCGACCTCCTCGGGCCGACGCAGGCCCTGCAGGCCGGCGATCGTCGCCTTGACGAGGTTGATCGGGTTCTGGGTGCCCAGCGACTTGGAGAGGATGTCGTGGATCCCCGCCAGCTCGAGCACCGCGCGCACGCCGCCACCGGCGATGACGCCGGTACCGGGCGAAGCCGGCTTGAGCATCACGTGGCCGGAGCCGAAGATGCCGTCGACCGGGTGGGTGATGGTCGAGCCGTGCTTGGGCACGCGGAAGAGGTTCTTCTTGGCCTGCTCGACACCCTTCTGGATGGCGAGCGGGACCTCGTTGGCCTTGCCGTAGCCGACGCCGACCACGCTCTCCTCGTCACCGACGACCACGAGGGCCGTGAACGAGAAGCGCCGGCCGCCCTTGACCACCTTGGCGACGCGGTTGATCTCAACCACGCGCTCCTGGAGGTCCAGCCCGGCGGGGCTCACTGAACGATCGATAAGCATTTGCAACTCAGTCCTAGATTGCCAGTCCGGCTTCGCGGGCACCTTCGGCCACGGCCTTGACGCGACCGTGGTACTGGTAGCCGCCACGGTCGAACACGGCGTTCTCGATGCCGGCGGCCTTCGCGCGCTGCGCGATCAGCTCACCGATCTTCGTGGCCTGCTCGGTCCGGCCCAGGCTCTTGACGTCGGACTCCGTCCACTGCGCGGCGGCCAGCGTGACGCCGGCCTCGTCGTCGATCAGCTGGACGAAGACCCCGTTGTTGGAGCGGAACACGGCCAGGCGCGGACGCGTGGCGGTCCCGGTGATCTTCGCGCGCACACGCCGGCGGCGCTGCAGGCGGCGCGCTTCCTTCGTCTTGACGCTCATGCGCGCTTGCCCACCTTCCGGGCGACGTACTCGCCCTCGTAGCGGATGCCCTTGCCCTTGTAGGGCTCCGGCGGCCGCTGCTTGCGGATGTTGGCCGCGATCTCGCCGACGACCTGCTTGGAGATCCCCTTGACGATCACGCGGGTCGGGATCGGCACCTCGAAATCGATGCCGTCCGGAGCCTTGATGGAGACCGGGTGCGAGTAGCCGAGCGCGAGCTCGAGGTCGCGGCCCTTGAGCACGGCGCGGTAGCCGACGCCCTGGATCTCCAGCGTCTTGGTGTAGCCGTTGGTGACGCCCTCGACCATGTTGGCCACCAGCGACCGCGTCAGCCCGTGCAGGGCGCGATGCGGACCGCGGTCGGTCGGGCGGGTGACGGTCAGCGTGTCGCCGTCCTGGGTCACCGTGATGTCACGGTGAACCCGCTCGGTCAGCTCGCCCTTGGGGCCGTGCACGCGCACGACGTCGGGCTCGATCGAGATGGTCACACCCGTGGGCACGGGAATCGGCTTGCGTCCGATGCGGCTCACGTCACCACACCTTCGCCACGATCTCGCCGCCCACGCCCGCGCGACGCGCGTCATGGCCGGTCATGACCCCGTGGGACGTGGACACGATGGCCGTGCCCATGCCGCCCTGGATCTTGGGGATGTTGGTCGCCGGGACGTAGCGGCGCTGGCCGGGGCGCGACACGCGCTGCAGCCCGGTGATCGCCGACTGACGGCTGTCGGTGTACTTGAGGCGGACGATGATCAGCTCGGCCGGGCGGTCCGCGGTGGGCGCCTCGATCTCGTAGCCGTCGATGTAGCCCTGCTCCTTGAGGATGCGGGCCAGCTCGACCTTCAGCTTGCTCGAAGGGATCTCGACGGTCTCGCGCGCAGCATGGATCGCATTGCGAATGCGCGTGAGGAAGTCGGCGATCGGATCGGTCATGGACATGGGGCTACCAGCTGCTCTTCGTCATCCCGGGGATGTAGCCATCGTGGGCCAGCTCGCGCAGGCAGATCCGGCAGATGCCGAACTTGCGGTACACGGCGCGGGGGCGGCCACAACGGCGACAACGAGTGTACTCACGGGTCTTGTACTTGGCGGGGCGCGCCTGGCGGACGCGCTGCGAGGTCTTCGCCATGGCGGGGTTACTGGTCCTCTCGGGTGAAGGGCATGCCGAACGCCAGGAGCAGCGCGAGGGCGCCCTCGTCGTTCGGGGAGGAGGTCGTGATCGTCACGTCCAGGCCACGGACCTGGTCGATGGCGTCGTAGTCGATCTCCGGGAAGATGATCTGCTCGCGGACACCGAGCGTGTAGTTGCCCCGGCCGTCGAACGAGGTGCGCTTGAGGCCGCGGAAGTCGCGGATGCGCGGGATGGCGATCGACAGCAGCCGGTCGAGGAACTCGTAGGCGCGGTCGCCACGCAGGGTGACGGTCAGGCCGACGGGCATGCCCTCGCGCAGCTTGAACGCCGCGATCGACTTGCGGGCCCGACGGACGTTGGGCTGCTGGCCGGCGATCGTGGCCAGCTGCTCCTGAGCGGCCTCGAACATCTTGCTGTCCTGCTTGGCCTCGCCCACGCCCATGTTCAGCGTGATCTTCTCGATCTTCGGGACCTGCATGATCGAGGCCAGGCCGAGCTGCTCCTGCAGGGCAGGGCGGATCTCGTCGACGTAGCGCGTCTTCAGACGGGCGGGCTGGGTGGGTGTGGTGTCGGTGGCCATCAGTCGATCTGCTGTCCTGAGCGACGGGCGACGCGGAAGCGCTTGCCGTCCTCGCGGTTGATGCCGACGCGCGTCGGCTTCTTGTCCTTCGGGTCGACCAGCGCCACGTTGGACACGTGGATCGGGCCTTCCCGTTCGATGACGCCGGCCTGAGCGTTTGGGTTCAGGGCCGACGGCTTCTGGTGGCGCTTGACGATGTTCAGACCCTCGACGTAGACCCGCTGCTTCTTCGGGTCGACCCGCAAGACCTTGCCGGTCTTGCCGCGGTCCTTGCCGCCGATGACGATCACCGTGTCGTCGCGCCGGATCTTCAGGCTAGCGGCCATCGGCTACAGCACCTCCGGAGCGAGCGAGACGATCTTCATGAAGTTGCGATCGCGCAGCTCACGCGCGACGGGCCCGAAGATGCGGGTGCCGCGCGGGTTGTTCTGGGCGTCGATGATCACCGCGGCGTTCTCGTCGAACGCGATGTACGTGCCGTCGTCGCGGCCGAAGGACTTCTTCGTGCGCACGACGACCGCCGTCACGACCTCGCCCTTCTTGACCGCACCCTGGGGGTTGGCCTGCTTGACGGTCGCGGTGATGACGTCGCCGACGTGGGCATAGCGGCGGCGTGAGCCACCCTTCACGCGGATCACGAGGATCTCGCGCGCACCCGAGTTGTCGGCGACCTTGAGGCGGGACTCGTTCTGGATCACTTGGCGCGCTCCAGGACTTCGATGAGCTTCCAGCGCTTGGAGCGCGACAGCGGACGGCTCTCCTCCACGCGGACCGTGTCGCCCTCGCGGGCGTCGTTGGTCTCGTCGTGGGCGTGCAGCGACTTGGACGAGCGCACGACCTTCTCGTAGCGCCGGTGACGGCGGGCGGAGTCGATGCGGACGGTGATCGTCTTGTCGGCCTTGTCGGAGGTCACGATCCCCTGGCGCACCTTCTTGCGCCCGTGGACGTGCTCGACGGCAGCCGGCGGCTCGGTCTTGGGCTCGTCCTTGCGCGCGGCGCGCTCCTTGGCGCGACGGGCGGTGCGCAGACGCGCCTTGCGCTTGCGCTCGGCGTCGCGCTCGGCCTGGCGCTCCTCGGGGGTGCGCGCGGGACGCTTGGAGGCAGCCAGATGCTGCGCCTGCGTGCGCTGCTCCTTGCGGGTCAGCGTCGGCGCGGCCTCGGTCGCCTCGACCGGAGTCTCCTCGGCGGTCGTGGTCTCCTCGGTTGTCTCTTCGTCAGCCATCAGATCTCGTTGGTGTCGATGCCGCGCTCGCGGGCCACAGTGAGGGCCCGCGCGAGCGCGCGCTTGGAGTTGCGAAGGCCCGCGGTGTTCTCCAGCTCGCCGGTGGCGTGCTGGAAGCGCAGGCCGAACTGGTCGCGGCGCGTGGTCTTGATGTGCTCGATCAGCGCTTCGTCGTCGAGCTCACGCAGTTCGAGAGCGGTCTGAGTCGTTGCCATCTAGCTCTCACCGTCCTCTCGGGTCACGAACTTGGTGCGCACGGGCAGCTTATGGCCGGCCAGGCGCAGCGCCTCGCGCGCCAGGGGCTCCGGCACGCCGGCCAGCTCGAACATCACACGACCCGGCTTGACCACGGCGACCCAGCCCTCCGGAGAGCCCTTGCCGGAGCCCATGCGGGTCTCGGCCGGCTTCTTCGTGTAGGGCTTGTCCGGGAAGACGTTGATCCACACCTTGCCGCCACGCTTGATCTTGCGGGTCATGGCGATACGAGCGGCCTCGATCTGGCGGGCCGTCAGCCAGCTGGCGTCCAGCGACTTCAGGCCGTACTCGCCGAACTGGACCGTGGTCTGGCCGCGCGAGAACCCGTGCTTGCGCCCGCGGTGCTGCTTGCGGTGCTTGACGCGCTTGGGGGACAGCATCTAGCGCCCACCCCCCTGCGGGCCACGGCCACCGCCGCCGCCACCGCCGCCGGGACGGCCACCGCCGCCACCGCCGGGTCGGCCACCGCCGCCGCCACCCTGGCCGCCGCGGTACCCACCGCCGCCACCCTGGCCGCCACGACCGCCGCCACCCTGGCCACCACGACCGCCCGGGCCGCCGGGCCCACGCCCGCCGCCGCCCTGACCGCCGCGACCACGGCCACCGCCGCCGCCACCCTGGCCGCCACCGGGACCGCCGCCCTGGCCACCGCGACCGCGACCGCGCCCACGGCCGTCACGGCCGTCGCGGCGATCGCGATCCTGCTGGGGCGCAGGCGCGTTCATGTCGGTGAGGTCCATGCCGGTGAAGCCCTCGGGCATGATCTCGCCCTTGTTGATCCAGCACTTCACGCCGATGCGGCCGAAGGTCGTGCGGGCCTCGTAGAAGCCGTAGTCGATGTCCGCGCGCAGCGTGTGCAGCGGCACGCGACCGTCGGAGTACATCTCCGTACGGGCCATCTCCGCGCCGCCGAGGCGACCGGACACCTGGATCTTGCAGCCCTTGGCGCCCGAGCGCATCGCGCTGGTCAGGGCGCGCTTCATCGCGCGGCGGAAGGCCACGCGGTTCTGGAGCTGCTCACCCACGGACTGGGCCACGAGCTTGGCGTCCAGCTCCGGGCGCTTGATCTCGAGGATGTTGACCTTGATCGACTTCTGCGTCATGCGATGCAGGTCCTTGCGGAGCGCATCGACCTCGCTGCCGGACTTGCCGATCACGATGCCGGGACGCGCGGTGTGGATGTTGACCTCCACCTCGTTGGCGTCCTTGCGGATCGTGATGTCGCTCAGGCCGGCGTGCGAGAGCTTCCCGATGATGTGGCGGCGGATCGCCACGTCCTCCGCCAGGTAATCGGCGAACTGGCGCTCGTTGAACCAGTTCGACTTCCAGTCGTGGATGTAGCCGACCCGCAGGGCCTCGGGATGAACCTTCTGTCCCATTCGTTACCCCTTCGGCGTCAGTGTGATCGTGAGATGGCTGGTGCGCTTGCGGATCTTCGTCGCGCGGCCCATGGCCCGCGGCTGGAAGCGCTTGAGGGTCGGGCCCTCGTCCGCGTACGCGGCTTCGATCTTCAGATCGTCGCCCAGCAGCTCGTGGTTGTGCTCGGCGTTGGCCACGGCCGAGTTCAGCAGCTTGGCCCAGTCCTTGGCGACGGCGCGCGGCGTGAACGCGAGGATCGCGCGCGCTTCGTCGACGGACTTGCCACGGATGTTGTCGCAGACCAGGCGGGCCTTGCGCGCGGAGGTGCGCACGTACTTGGCCTGGGCGCGCACGACCGGCGGCGTGGCCTCGGTCTCCGGCTTGGCCTTGGCGGCCTTGGGCGCCGGAGCAGCGGGCGCCTCGACCTTGGGCTCGGCCTTCTTGCGCGGGGCGCGCTTGGGCTTGGGCGTCTCCTCGGCGACGGGCTCGTCGGCGACGGCCTCCTCGGCGGGAGCCTCCTCGACCTCAGCCACCGGCTCGTCCGGCGCAGCGGTCTCGACGGGAGCGTCCGCCTCGGCGACCGGGGTCTCCTCGACCTCGGTCTCCTCCACGTTCTTCTCCTCGTCGGCCATCAGCGCACCTTCCCCGAGCCGGCGTGGCCACGGTAGGTGCGCGTGGGCGCGAACTCGCCGAGCTTGTGCCCGACCATCGACTCCGAGACGAACACGGGCACGTGCTTGCGGCCGTCGTGGACGGCGATCGTGTGCCCGACCATCTCCGGGAAGATCGTCGAGGTCCGCGACCAGGTGCGGATCATCGTCTTGTTGCCGGACTGGTTCATCGCCTCGATGCGCCCGATCAGGCGCTCCTCGATGAACGGTCCCTTCTTGCTTGAGCGACTCATCGGCTCCGGCCCTTCCCACGCTTGCGGCCGCGCACGATGAGGCGGTCCGAAGCCTTGTTCTTCTTACGAGTGCGGTAGCCCAGCGTCGGGACGCCCCACGGGGTCACCGGGTGACGACCCGGGGTGGTGGAGCCCTCGCCGCCGCCGTGCGGGTGGTCGACCGGGTTCATGGCCGTGCCACGCGTCTGCGGGCGAACGCCCATGTGACGCTTGCGACCGGCCTTGCCGACCGTGACGTTCTGGTGCTCGGCGTTGCCGATGGTGCCGATCGTGGCGCGGCAGCTGGCGGGCACCAGGCGCATCTCGCCCGAGGGCAGGCGCAGGGTGGCCATGCCACGCTCCTTGGCCATCAGCTGGATGCCGGCGCCGGCGGACCGGGCCATCTGCCCGCCGCGGCCCGGCTGCAGCTCGACGTTGTGCACCACGGTGCCGGTGGGGATCCGCTCGAGCGGGAGGCAGTGACCGACGGCGATGTCGGCCCCCTCACCGCTGATCACGGTCATGCCCACCTGCAGGCGGTTGGGCGCCAGGATGTAGCGCTTCTCGCCGTCGGCGTAGTGCAGCAGCGCGATGTAGGCCGTGCGGTTCGGGTCGTACTCGATGGCGGCGACCTTCGCCGGCACGGTGTCCTTCGTCCGCTTGAAGTCGATCCGGCGGTACAGGCGCTTGGCGCCGCCGCCGCGATGGCGGGACGTCTTGCGGCCGTAGCTGTTGCGGCCACCCGACTTGGTCAGACCCTCGACCAGGGACTTCTCGGGCTCGCTCTTGGTGATCTCGGCGAAGTCGGGGTACGTCGCGAAGCGGCGTCCCGGGCTCGTCGGCTTGGGCTTGCGAATGGGCATGTGGCTACAGGTCCTCCAGCCCGCTCTGGAACAGCGGGATGCTGTCGCCCGGGCTCAGCTGGACGATCGCCTTCTTCCACGAGCGCGTCCGGCCCGCGGTGAAGCCGCGGCGCTTGGGCTTGCTCTTGACCGACATGGTGTGGACGGAGACCACGTGGACGTCGAAGAGCTCTTCGATGGCCTGGCGGATCTGCGTCTTGTGCGCGTTCGGATGAACGCGGAAGGTGTACTTGTCGACCGCGGAGAGCACGTAGCTCTTCTCACTCACGATCGGGCGGATGATCACCTGGGTGGCGTTCACTTGGCACGCTCCGTGAGCTGGTCGATGGCATCGCTGGAGGCCAGCACCGCCGCGGCGCCCACCAGGTCGGCGATGCCGACGTGGGTGGCCGGCAGCACCGACACGCGATCGAGGTTGCGGAAAGACAGGGAGGCCTTGGACTGCGCGTCCGTCAGGACGACGAGCACGCCGCCCCGCTCGGGAGCCCAGTCGGCCAGGAGCGCCGCGGCCTGCTTGGTCGACGGCGCGTCCAGGTAGGGCGCGGGGTCCAGCACGGCCAGCGACTCGCGGTCGGCGTGCAGCGACAGCGCGCTGCGCAGCGCGGCCTTGCGCTCCTTGCGGTTGACCTTGAACGTGTAGTGGCGCGGCTGGGGTCCGAAGACGGTGCCGCCGCCGGTCCACAAGGGGTTGCGCGAGGAGCCGGCGCGGGCGCGGCCGGTGCCCTTCTGGCGCCACGGCTTGGCGCCACCGCCGGAGACCTGGCCACGCGTCTTGGTCGAGTGCGTGCCCTGACGGCGAGCGTTGAGCTCGGCGCGGACCGACTCGTGGACGAGCGAGACGTTCCAGGCTGCGCCGAACGCCTTGTCGTCGAGCGTGACCTTCTTCGTGCCGCCCAGGACGGGAGCGTCAGCCATCGGTACGCACCTCCACGACGCCGTTGCGGGGGCCGGGGACGGCACCGCGCACCAGCAGCAGGTTCTGGTCGGGACGGACCTCGACGACGGTCAGGCCCTTCTGGGTCACGCGCTCGTGGCCCATGTGGCCCGGGCCGCGGATGCCCTTGAACACGCGCGACGGCGTGGCCGACGCGCCGATCGAGCCCGGCGCACGCTTGTTGTGCGAGCCGTGGCTCTTGGGGCCGGAGGCGAAGTTGTGGCGCTTGATCGTGCCCTGGAAGCCCTTGCCCTTGGACGTGCCGGCGATCTTGACCTTGTCGCCGGGCGTGAACGCCTCGACGGTGACGGTCTCGCCGACCATCAGCTCGCCGGCCTCGTCGCGGAACTCCACGACGTGGCGCATCGGCGGGGCGTCGGCCTTCTTGAGGTGGCCGAGCTCGGCCTTGGTGAGGTGCTTCTCCTTGGTGGCGCCGAACGCGAGCTGGACGGCTTCGTAGCCGTCGCGGTCGAGCGTGCGGATCGCCGTGACCGGGCAGGGGCCGGCCTCGAGGACGGTCACGCGCTCGACGTGGCCGTCTTCGGCGAACACCTGGGTCATGCCGAGCTTGCGGGCGAGGATGGCGGTCATTGCAGTCTTAGGCGAGACGAATCTCGATGTCGACGCCGGCCGGGAGCTGGTCCAGGCGCTGAAGCGAGTCGACGGTCTTCGGGGTGGGCTGGTGGATGTCGATGAGCCGCTTGTGGGTGCGGATCTCGAAGTGCTCCTGGGAGTCCTTGTCCTTGAAGGGGGACTTCACCACGGCATAGACGTTCTTCTCGGTCGGCAGCGGCACGGGACCGGAGACCGTCGCGCCGGTGCGCGTCGCGGTCTCCACGATCTCCTTGGCCGCCGTCTCGATGGCCGAGTGGTCGTATGCCTTGAGGCGGATGCGGATCTTGTTTTGGGCGGCGGTTGCCATGGTGTCTGTTACGTCTCGTGAGTCGGGGGCGGCAGGTGTTGCGTGCCGCCCCCGTGCTCAGCGAATTCCTTTCGTGGCCGGAGGCCTTCCTACTGGATGACCTCGGTGACCACGCCCGAGCCGACGGTGCGGCCACCCTCACGGATGGCGAACCGCAGGCCGGCGTCCATGGCGATCGGCTGGATCAGCTCGATCTCCATCTGGACGTTGTCGCCCGGCATGACCATCTCGACACCCTCGGGGAGGTTGGCGACACCGGTCACGTCGGTGGTCCGGAAGTAGAACTGGGGACGGTAGCCCGAGAAGAACGGGGTGTGACGGCCACCCTCCTCCTTCTTGAGGACGTAGACCTCCGCCTTGTACTTCGTGTGCGGCGTGATCGAGCCAGGCTTGCACAGCACCTGGCCACGCTCGATCTCCTCGCGCTTGGTGCCACGCAGCAGGCAGCCGACGTTGTCGCCCGCCTGGCCCTGGTCCAGGATCTTGCGGAACATCTCGACGCCGGTCACGACCGTGGTGGTCGTGTCCTTGACGCCGACGATCTCGACGGTGTCACCCGTGTTGACGATGCCCTGCTCGATGCGGCCCGTGGCCACCGTGCCGCGACCCGTGATCGAGAAGACGTCCTCGACCGGCATCAGGAACGGCTTGTCCAGGTCGCGCTCGGGCTCCGGGATGTAGGTGTCCAGCTGCTCGGCGAGCTCGACGATCTTGGCGGTGTACTCCTCGTCGCCCTCGAGCGCCTTCAGCGCGGACCCGATGACGAACGGGATGTCGTCGCCCGGGAACTCGTACTCGCTCAGCAGCTCGCGCACCTCGACCTCGACGAGCTCCAGGAGCTCCTCGTCGTCGACCATGTCGGCCTTGTTGAGGAACACGACGATGTAGGGGACGCCGACCTGACGGGCGAGCAGGATGTGCTCACGCGTCTGGGGCATCGGGCCGTCGGCGGCCGACACGACCAGGATCGCGCCGTCCATCTGGGCGGCACCCGTGATCATGTTCTTGACGTAGTCGGCGTGACCGGGGCAGTCGACGTGCGCGTAGTGACGGTTGGGCGTCTCGTACTCGACGTGCGACGTAGCGATCGTGATGCCGCGCTCCTTCTCCTCCGGAGCGTTGTCAATCTCGGCGAACGAACGGGCCTGCCCGCCGTAGGTGTCGGCGAGGACCTTGGTGATGGCAGCGGTCAGCGTCGTCTTGCCGTGATCGATGTGACCGATCGTTCCGACATTGACGTGCGGCTTGCCGCGCTCAAACTTCTCCTTAGCCACTGTGCCTTTCTCCCTTTGAAATCTCGAACTGAAGGAAAGTACTGAAAATCACGAACTAGGTCCTTGGGCCTAGGCCGGGACCGGATCGCCCGTACGCTCGCCGGCGATCTTGTCGGCGATGTTCGGCGGCACCTCTTCGTAGCCGTCGAACTGCATCGTGTAGTTGGCGCGACCCTGGGTCATGGACCGCACGTCGGTCGCGTAGCCGAACATCTCGCTCAGCGGGACGCGAGCGGTGACCGCCAGCGCGTTGCCGCGGCGGTCCTGGCCCTCGATGCGGCCACGGCGACGCGACAGGTCGCCGATGACGTCGCCCAGGAAGTCCTCCGGGGTGACGACCTCGACCGCGAAGATCGGCTCGAGGATGATCGGCTTGGCGCGACGCGCCGCCTCCTGGAAGGCCTGACGGCCGGCCAGACGGAAGGCGATCTCCGAGGAGTCCGTGTCGTGCGACTTGCCGTCGACGAGCTTCACGCGAACGTCGACCATCGGGTAGCCGGCGCGGACGCCGGTCTGCATGGCGTCCTCGCAGCCCTTCTCGACGGCCGGGATGAACTCGATCGGAACCGAGCCGCCCTTGATCGCCGAGATGAAGTCGAAGCCCTCACCGGGCGCCGGCTCCATGTCGATGTAGACGATGCCGTACTGGCCCGAGCCACCGGTCTGCTTGACGTGGCGACCCTCGATCTTCGTCGCGGTGCCCTTGATCGTCTCGCGGTAGGAGACCTGCGGGCGGCCGACGTTGGCCTCGACCTTGTACTCGCGCTTCATGCGGTCGACCAGCACCTCGAGGTGCAGCTCGCCCATGCCCGAGATCTCGGTCTGCCCGGTCTCCTCGTTGGTCTGGACCTGGAACGTCGGGTCCTCCTCGGCCAGACGGCCCAGGGCGACCGACATCTTCTCCTGGTCGGACTTCGTCTTCGGCTCGACGGCCACCTTGATGACCGGCTCGGGGAAGTCGATGGTCTCCAGCTTGATCGGCTTGTCGATCGCCGCCAGCGTGTCGCCGGTGATGACCTTCTTGATGCCGACCGCCGCGGCGATGTCGCCCGCGTAGACCTCCTGGACCTCTTCGCGATCGTTGGCGTGCATCATCAGGATGCGGCCGATCCGCTCGCGGTTGCCCGTGGAGACGTTGAGGATGCTCGAGCCTGCCTCGAGCTTGCCCGAGTAGACGCGGAAGTAGGTGAGCTTGCCGACGAACGGGTCGGCCATGATCTTGAAGGCCAGCGCGGCGAACGGCGCGTCGTCGCTCGTCTCGCGGGTCTCCTCGCGCGGCTCGTCCGACCCACGCACCTCGACGACGCCGGTGACCGGCGGGACGTCGAGCGGGCTGGGCAGGTAGTCGAGCACGGCGTCGAGCAGGGGCTGCACGCCCTTGTTCTTGAACGCCGAGCCACACAGGACCGGGTTGATCTCCAGGGCCAGCGTGGCCGTGCGGATCGCGGCCTTCAGCTGCGCGGTGTCGACCTCGCCCGTCTCCAGGTAGGACTCGGCCAGATCGTCGTCAAAGGTGGCGACGGCGTCGATGAGCGCCTCGCGGGCGGCCTCGGCCTTCTCGACCAGCTCGGCCGGGATGTCGACGACCTCGATGTCCTTGCCCAGGTCGTCGAGGTAGCGGGTCGCCTTCATCTCGATCAGATCGACGATGCCGATCAGGTCGGACTCGGAGCCCCAGGGCAGCTGGATCGGGATCGCGTTGGCGCCCAGGCGGTCGATCATCGTCTCGACCGAGCGGTCGAAGTCCGCGCCGATGCGGTCCATCTTGTTGATGAACGCGATGCGGGGGACGTGGTACGTGTCGGCCTGACGCCACACCGTCTCGGACTGCGGCTCGACGCCGGCGACCGAGTCGAACACGGCGACGGCGCCGTCGAGGACGCGCAGCGAGCGCTCGACCTCGACCGTGAAGTCCACGTGGCCGGGCGTGTCGATGATGTTGATGCGGTGGTCGCGCCACTCGCACGTCGTGGCGGCCGACGTGATCGTGATGCCCCGCTCCTGCTCCTGCTCCATCCAGTCCATCGTGGCCGCGCCCTCGTGGACCTCACCGATCTTGTAGGTGCGGCCCGTGTAATAGAGGATGCGCTCGGTCGTCGTCGTCTTACCGGCGTCGATGTGCGCCATGATCCCGATGTTTCGGGTGTTGAAGAGGCTGAACTTACGGGGCATGAGAAAGAGCGATCTGTTGGTCTACGGGGGTACTTCGGGCAAAAAGAACGGGCCCAGTGGGCCCGCACACGACTCCGTCCTTATCGGCAACGAAGTCGCTATCTGGTCGAAGTCACCATCCGTGCGGGTTTGGTCGCTGCGGTGATTGCGCACCAATCCGCAGCGGCAGAGGACGATAGCAAAAAGCCGCAGCAGCCCCAGACCACCAGCGGACCGGGTCTCGGCCCTCTGCTCATGGCAGTCGTCGGGGCGGTCCTGCTCGGGGTGGTGGAGGTCGCCACGGTAGTCGAGGTGACGGTCGGAACCAGCGTGCGCGACACGATCTCCGGGGCCGACCGGCACGGCGTCGCCCCGGCGCTGCTGGCCCTCTGCGCGCTCGCGCTGGCCTGGATCGTCTACGGCGGACGGGCGCGCGGCGCAGCGGTGCTGGTGGGCATCGCCGGGCTGGGCCTGCTGGGCCTGGTGACGCTCGGCCTGTGGGCCCTGGGCGACCTGCCCGACGTGGGCGCGACCGGCCCCTACGGGCTGGCCGGCGACCCCGGCCGCACGAACGCCGGCTTCGGCTTCTGGCTGGAGCTCGTGGCGGCGCTCGCGCTGCTGGGCTCGGCCGTCTGGTCGCTGATCCAAAGAGGATCGGGGCGGGGTCGGGCGTAGAGCACCGCGCCGTCGATCACCTCGCGGGCGGTGAAGCGGTCGCGCAGCGCGCCGTCCAGGCCGGGGATCGTGGCGAACGCGCGGGCCACGACCACCGCGCCCGCGCCGTCGGCGGCGGCCAGCACCTGGGCGCGCGTGAGCGAACCCGTGTCGACGCGCACGAAGGACGGGTCCGCGGTCAGCGCCGCCGCCGGACGACCGGCGTACAGCGCGACCAGCGGCAGGTCGCTGACCACCGGCTGCCCGGGCTCGGTGCTGGCCCGGATCTCGGCGGCCAGGCGCTGCACGCGGGCCTGGTCGGATGCGGGCAGCAGGATCCGCCCGTGCGCCACCCAGGGTGCCAGCAGGGCCAGCCCCGCGCCCACGACCAGCAGCCGGCGCCCGCGCGGGCGCTCGGTCAGCGTCGAGGCGGCCAGCAGCGCCAGCGGCCAGGCGATGGCCACCAGGTGGTGGTGCAGCAGCGGCTTCTGCACGGCGCACAGCGCGATCCCGCCGAGCACCAGCGCGATCAGGTCGGCCCGCTCGCGCAGGCGGCGCCGGCTGGGCCAGCCGGCGGCCAGGATCGTCAGCAGCCCCGCGTAGCCCAGCACGATCAGCACCACGAGCAGCGTCTGCGGAGGGCCGGGCAGGTGGCTGGGGCCGGCGGCGCGGGCCTCGAGGTGCAGGACCACCGCGCCGTTCCACAGGGCGCCCAGGGCGCCGAGGTTGGCCAGCGCCGTGGCCGCCGCCACGCCCAGCACGCCCGCCGCGAACCAGGCCAGCGCGCGCCGGGGTGGGCGATCGACCAGCGCGCCCACGACCAGCGCGAGCGCGAAGGGCAGCGCCAGCAGCTTGACCAGCAGGGCCGCGGCCAGGAGCGCGCCCGCGGCCAGCGCCCAGCGCGGCTGTCCGCGCGCGGCCCGGGCGGCCAGCAGGGCGCCCGTGCCCAGCGCCACGCAGGGGACGTCGGCGCTGACCACGGCGGCCCCGTCGATCACGCCCGGCGCCACCGCCACCAGCCCCGCCGCGGCCAGGCCCGCGACCGGTCCGGCGATGTGGCGGACCAGGGCCCAGCCCGCGGCCGCACCGGCGATCGTCAGCGCGACGAGCAGCAGGCGGATGGCCACCGCATCCCCGCCGGTCAGGCGGTGCGCGCCGTCCAGCAGCGTCAAGAACAGCGGCGGCTGGGAGCTGAACACGTCGGTGCCCAGCTGCAGGCCGCCGGCCACCAGCTGCGCGCTGGACAGGTACACGCCCTCGTCGAAGTCCAACGACGGCGCGCCCAGGCTGCGCGTCATCAGCACCGCGGCCGCGCAGAGCAGGAACCCCAGCGCCAGCAGCTCACGGCTGCCGGCGCGCGCGCTCACGGGACCCGGAGGAACTCCTCCAGGTCGGCCACCACGGCATCCGCGCCGGCCCGGCGCAGCTGCTCGGGCGACGACCCACCGCGGGCCAGGCCGATGTCGACGCCGATGCCGGCGTCGGCCCCGGCGCGCAGCTCGTCGGCGTCGGTGGCCACCAGCACGATGCGCGCCGGCTCGACGTCGAGGCTCTCGAACAGCTCGGCCATCCGCTCGGCCGCGTGCGAGCCGCTGACCACGACGTCGACCAGCGCGTCGATGTCGGCCAGCTCCAGCGCCTGGGAGGCGCGGTCGCTGGAGGCCACGACGGCGATCTTCTTGCGCTCGTCGCGCAGCTTCTCGATCCACTTGACGCTGCCGGCCAGCGCGCGCACGTCGCCGTAGCCGAGGTCCACGACGAGCGCGTCGAGCGACAGCGCGACCGCGTCGAAGTCGTGGTGGTCGATGCGCTTGCGCAGCAGGTCCAGGACGCTGACGACGGGCCGCTGGCGCAGGATGGAGTCCTTGGAGTCGGGCATCACTTCTGGGTCATGATGTAGATACCGAACACGATCGCCGCGCCGATCAGCAGGACGCAGGCGCCCGTGAGCACGTCGTAGGCGATCACGCCGCCCTCGCCGGCCGCCTTGCGGTCCTGACCGCGCAGCGAGGCGACGACGGCCAGGCCGCCGACGATCATCACGCCCAGCGCGAACCCGGCCGAGACGTAGGCCGCTTCGAACAGCTTGGCCCAGTCGACGTCGACGGCGGAGAAGATCATGCGGGCTGCACCTCCGGCTGGGCGCCCGGCTTGACGCCGAACGTCGGGTTCTCGGACACGGTGTCCTCGGGCTTGATGCCGTGGCGGCGGTTGGCCTGGAAGAGCAGCACGCCGCCGATGATGAAGACCACGCTGAGGACGATCGGCCCGACCGCGCTGCTCTCGCCGAACAGCTCGATGACCAGGTAGGCCAGGCCGGCCACGATGGCCGCGGCGGGCAGGGTCAGCAGCCAGCCGATCACGATGTTGCGCGCGACCAGCCAGTTGACCACCGCGCCGGGGCGACCGACGCCCGAGCCGGCCACGGCGCCCGAGACGACCTGCGTGGTCGACAGCGGGAAGCCCACGTGCGAGGAGGCCAGGATGACCGCGGCGGCCGTGGTCTCCGAGCCGAAGCCCTGGGGCGGGCGGACCTCGACGACCTTCGTGCCGAGCGTGGCGATGATGCGCCAGCCGCCGGTGTAGGTGCCCAGGGCGATCGCCGTGGCGCAGGAGACGACCACCCAGGTGGGCACGTCGAAGTTCTCGCCGCCGGAGATCGAGCCGTTGGCGATCAGGGCCAGCGAGATCACGCCCATCGTCTTCTGCGCGTCGTTGGTGCCGTGCGCGAGCGCGACCATCGAGGAGGACGCCACCTGGGCCCAGCGGAACTCGCGCTCGGAGCGGGTCGGGACGAAGTGGCGGATCATGCGGTAGACCAGGTAGACGCCGAGCGCGGCCACGAGGCCGGCGACGATCGGCGAGGCGAACGCGGGGATGATCACGTCGGAGATGATCCCGCCCCACTCGATCGCCGAGCTGCCCACGGCGACGAAGGTCGAGCCGATGATGCCGCCGATCAGCGCGTGCGACGAGGACGAGGGCAGGCCGAACCACCAGGTGATCAGGTTCCAGACGATCGCCCCGGCCAACCCGCCGAAGACGACGGTCGGCGTGATCGCGCCCGAGTCGACGATGCCGCTGGCGATCGTGGCCGCCACCTTCAGCGAGATGAAGGCGCCGACGAAGTTGAGGATCGCCGCGATGGCGACGGCGATGCGCGGCTTGAGCGCGCCGGTGGCCACGGTGGTCGCCATCGCATTGGCGGTGTCGTGGAACCCATTGGTGAAGTCGAAGGTCAGCGCGAAGGCGACGACCAGTGCGACGATGATGTCTCCGGTATCCATGACGTGCAGCAACCTATGCCCGCCGGCGGGGCCCGCGCACGAACGTTCACGGACCTTTCACCGGCCAGTGAAGCGGCGGTGACCGGCACCTTGCCGATCGGGTGCCGTCGGCCTCGTAGGATCGGCGTCATGGCGAGCTGGAGCGAGATCGAACAGGCGGCCCCGGAGCTGGCCGCCCGCGCCCGGGCCTACCTCGACGCGCACGTGCACAAGACCCTGGCCACGCTGCGGCGCGACGGCGCGCCGCGCATCAGCGGCACCGAGATCTTCTTCGGCGAGGGCGACATCTGGTTCGGCTCGATGCCCGGCGCGCTGAAGGCCCGCGATCTGCAGCGCGATCCGCGCTACGCGCTGCACAGCGGCTCCAAGGACCCGGGCGCCGGCTGGGACGGCGACGCGAAGTTCGCCGGCGTGGTCGAGGAGATCACCGACGACGCCCGCAAGGCCGCGGTGTTCGCGCTGCGCACGCCGTCCAGCGCCGAGGAGCCCGAGGACCCGGACTTCAGCGACGCCCACCTGTTCCGGGCCGACATCGACGAGCTCAGCGTGGCCGGGCTGAACGCCGAGCGCACGGCGATGGTCATCGAGCTGTGGACGCCCGCCGGCGGCGTGCGCCGGATGGAGCGATGAGCGACTCGATCTACCGCCACGGCTTCGTCCGCGTGGCGGCGGCGGTGCCGACGATCCGCGTCGGCGACCCGCGCCACAACGCGCAGCGGACGATCGCGCTGGCCCGCGACGCCGCGGCGCGCGACGCCGCGCTGGTGATCTTCCCCGAGCTGGGCCTGACCGGCTACACGGCCGACGACCTGTTCCACCAGGACGCGCTGCTGCTGGCCGCGCGCGCCGGGCTGGCCGACGTCGTCACCGCCAGCGCGGAGCTGGAGGCGGTGCTGGTCGTCGGCGCGCCGCTGGTCACCGAGCAGCGCCTGTTCAACTGCGCCGTGGTCATCCAGGGCGGCCGCGTGCTCGGCGTCGTGCCCAAGAGCTACCTGCCCAACTACCGCGAGTTCTACGAGAAGCGCCAGTTCGCCGCGGCGCGCTCGGCGATCGCCGACACGGTGGTCGTGGCCGGCCAGCGCGTGCCCTTCGGCCCCGACCTCGTCTTCGACTGCGCCGACGTGGAGCACTTCTCGCTGCACGTGGAGATCTGCGAGGACGTGTGGACGCCGATCCCGCCCAGCACGTACGCGGCGATGGGCGGCGCGACGGTCCTGGCCAACCTGTCGGCCTCGAACATCACCGTGGGCAAGGCCGACTACCGGCGCGGGCTGTGCTTCGCCCAGTCGTCGCGCACGATCTCGGCCTACGTGTACACCGCGGCGGGCGCGGGCGAGTCGACCACCGACCTGGCCTGGGACGGCCAGGCGCTGATCGCCGAGAACGGCGACCTGCTGGCCGAGGGCGAGCGCTTCAGCGACGCCGACCGGGTGATCACCGCCGACGTGGATCTCGACCGCCTCGTGCAGGACCGCATGCGGATGACGAGCTTCGTCGACGCGGTCGGCGACCACCGCGCGCGCATCGAGGCGCTGCGCCGGGTCGAGTTCACGCTGGGCCTGGGCGACCGCGACGTGCCGCTGCAGCGCGTCGTGGAGCGCTTCCCCTACGTCCCGGCCGACCACGCGCGACGCGACGAGCGCTGCGAGGAGACCTACCACATCCAGGTCCAGGGGCTGGCCACGCGGCTGCGCGCCACGGGCATCCGGAAGGTCGTCATCGGCGTGTCCGGCGGGCTGGACTCCACGCATGCGCTGGTCGTCGCCGTGCGGGCCATGGACGAGCTCGGGCTGCCCCGCGAGAACGTGCTCGGCTACACGATGCCGGGCTTCGCCACGTCCAGCCACACGCTGGCCAACGCGCACGCGCTGATGCGCGCGCTGGGCGTCAGCGCCCACGAGATCGACATCAAGCCGGCGGCCACGCAGATGCTGGGCGACATCGGCCACCCGGCCGCCGCGGGCGAGCCGGTCTACGACATCACCTACGAGAACGTGCAGGCGGGCGAGCGCACGTCGCACCTGTTCCGCCTGGCCAACTTCCACGGTGGCATCGTGCTCGGCACGGGCGACCTGTCGGAGCTGGCGCTCGGCTGGGCGACCTACGGCGTGGGCGACCACATGTCGCACTACAACGTCAACGCCTCGGTGCCCAAGACGCTGATCCAGTTCCTCGTGCGCTGGGCCGCCGACACCGACCAGCTCGGGCCCGAGGCCAGCGCGGTGCTGCGCTCGGTGGCCGACACGGAGATCTCGCCGGAGCTGATCCCGCTGGTCGAGGGCGACGGCGACGCGCCGCGGGCCGACAGCGAGAGCGTCGTCGGGCCCTACGAGCTGCAGGACTTCTTCCTCTACTACGTCCTGCGCTTCGGCCACCGCCCCACGAAGGTCGCCTTCCTGGCCGATCACGCCTGGGGCGAGGTGTACGACCCCGAGCGCGTGCGCCACTGGCTGGGCGTGTTCCTGGACCGCTTCTTCCGCACGTCGCAGTTCAAGCGCTCCGCGATGCCCAACGCGCCGAAGGTGGGCAGCGGCGGTTCGCTGTCCCCGCGCGGCGACTGGCGCGCGCCGAGCGACGGCAACGCCACGGCGTGGCTGTCCGAGCTCGACTCCGACGTCTGAGCGGCCGCCCTAGAACGAGAAAGCGCGCCCGGTGGGCGCGCGATCAACGCATGCTTCAGATGGTGGGGCCGACTACCAGCGGTAGTGCGCGAAGGCCTTGTTGGCCTGCGCCATGCGGTAGATGTCGTCCTTGCGCTTGTAGGCGCCACCCTGCTGGGAGGACGCGTCCATCAGCTCGTTGGCGAGGCGCTGGGCCATCGTCTTCTCGCGACGCTGGCGGGCGAACTCGACCAGCCAGCGCACGGCGAGCGTGCGGGCGCGGCGCTGCGGCACCTCGACGGGGACCTGGTAGGTCGCGCCGCCGACGCGGCGGGAGCGGACCTCGAGCACCGGGGTGAGGGCCTTGATCGACGCCTCGAGGGCCTCGATCGCGTCCTTGCCGGTGCGCTCCTCGATGATCGCGAGCGCGTCGTAGACGATCCGCTCGGCGGTGGACTTCTTGCCGTCCAGCATCACCTTGTTGATGACCTGCTGGACGAGGCGGGAGCGAAGAACGGGGTCCGGCTCGATCGGCCGGATCTGGGCAGCTGCGCGACGAGGCATTTCTCTACTTCTTCTTGACGCCGTACTGGGAGCGGGCCTTCTTGCGGTCGCTCACGCCGGCGGCGTCGAGCGTCCCGCGGACGACCTTGTAGCGCACACCCGGAAGATCCTTGACGCGACCGCCACGCACGAGCACGACGGAGTGCTCCTGCAGGTTGTGCCCCTCACCGGGGATGTAGGCGGTGACTTCCATCGAGCCCGTGATGCGAACACGCGCGACCTTGCGCAGCGCGGAGTTCGGCTTCTTCGGCGTGGTCGTGAACACACGCGTGCAGACACCGCGACGCTGGGGCGCGGCAACCTGCTTCTTGCGGCCCTTGCCGGACTTGAGACCGGGGGTCGCGAGCTTCTTGGGCTTGGCCTTCCGGCCCTTGCGGATCAGCTGGGAAGTCGTGGGCATGCGACGGAGAAGCGTAGCAGCGTCCGGATGCGACGTCCGGTCGACGGGTAGGCGACGGAGAATGCCCTCTCCCCTCGATCCCTTCCGGCTTCCCCTGCGCCTGGCCGGCGACCTCACCCGCATCGCCGACGCGGTGGCCGAGCTCCCCCGCATCTCGCGCCTGCTCCGCGACGTCCACCAGGACGTCGGCCTGCTGCGCGGCGAGATCGACGGCCTGACCAAGAGCCTGACCACGATGGAGCACCAGCTCGAGGGCATCCAGAAGGGCATCGACCCCCTCGACGACGACCTCGCCTCCGTCGAGCGCGGCGTCCACGCGCTGCCGCCGAAGATGGACCAGATGGCCACCGAGCTCACCGCGCTGCGCGCGGACCTGGCCAGCGTGCCCTTCGTGGGCCGCGACACGCCGTCGCCGAAATAGCGGAAACCGGTCGTTGTCGGCTCACGGCCGCTATGCGGACCTCAGCCGACAACGAGCACCGAGCGCGCGAACCGTTGTCGACCTAGCGTCGCTATCCGACGCCAACCTGACAAGGGCGTGGCGGGGAGCGCGGACGTGGCGGGAAGCGCGGACGGGCCAGAACTCGCGACCGCCGGTTCGCCTTCGCTGCCCGCCGTAACCGCGACGCAGGACGCCGCGCGCCAGGTCGCAGCGGTGACGACAGGCACCGAAGAGGAACGCGGCCGCGCGGCCGTGAGCGACGGCCGCGGGAAGCGGTCGTTGTCGGCTCACGGTCGCTATGCGGGCCTCAGCCGACAACGAGCACCGAGCGCGCGAACCGTTGTCGACCGAGCGTCGCTATCCGACGCCAACCTGACAAGGGCGTGGCGGGGAGCGCGGACGTGGCGGGAAGCGCGGACGGGCCAGAACTCGCCACCGCCGGTTCGCCTTCGCTGCCCGCCGTACCCGCAACGAAGGACGCCGCGCGCCAGGTCGCAGCCGTGACGACAGGCACCGAAGAGGAACGCGACCGCGCGGCCCCGCGGAACCGCCGCGGGAAGCGGACCGTTGTCGGCTCACGGTCGCTATGCGGGCCTCAGCCGACAACGAGCACCGAGCGCGCGAACCGTTGTCGACCTAGCGTCGCTATTCGACGCGAACCTGACAAGGGCGTGGCGGGGAGCGCGGACGTGGCGGGAAGCGCGGACGGGCCAGAACTCGCGACCGCCGGTTCGCCTTCGCTGCCCGTCGTACCCGCGACGAAGAACGCCGCGCGCCGAGTCGCAGCGGTGACGACAGCCACCGAAGAGGAACGCGGCCGCCCGGCCGCGAGCGACGGCCGCGTCAAGCGGTCGTTGTCGGCTCACGGTCGCTATGCGGACCTCAGCCGACAACGAGCACCGAGCGCGCGAACCGTTGTCGACCGAGCGTCGCTATCCGACGCCAACCTGACAACGCGTGGCGGGGAGCGCGGACCTGGCGGGAAGCGCGGACGGGCCAGAACCCGCGACCGCCGGTTCGCCTTCGCTGCCCGCCGTAACCGCGACGCAGGACGCCGCGCGCCGGGTCGCAGCGGTGACGACAGGCACCGAAGAGGAACGCGGCCGCGCGGCCGTAGCGACGGCCGCGGGAAGCGGTCGTTGTCGGCTCACGGTCGCTATGCGGGCCTCAGCGGACAACGGGCGCGGACGGGGCCCGAACCCGCGACGGCCTCGAGCCGAGGAGAGCGTCTCGCGCTCAGGCGACGACCGCGGCCGGGTCGAACGCGTCGACGCCCACGGCCTCGGCGACCGGGGCGTAGGTGACCTTGCCGTCGAAGACGTTGAGCCCCTCGAGGAAGCCCGGGTCGTCGGCCAGGGCGGCGAGGCCGCGGTTGGCCAGCTTGACCATGTAGGGCATCGTCGCGTTGGTCAGCGCGTAGGTCGAGGTGATCGGCACGGCGCCGGGCATGTTGGCCACGCAGTAGTGGATGACGCCGTCGATCTCGTAGGTCGGGTCGGAGTGCGTCGTCGGGCGGGAGGTCTCGAAGCAGCCGCCCTGGTCGATCGAGACGTCGACGAGCACGGAGCCCTTCTTCATGATCTTCAGCTGATCGCGGGTGATCACGCGCGGGGCCTTGGCGCCGTGGATCAGGACGGCGCCGACGACGAGGTCCATGTCGGGCAGGCGCGACTCGATCTCCAGCGTCGAGGCGAAGCAGGTCGAGACGTTGCCGTTGAGCAGCACCTCGAGCTCGCGCAGCCGGTCGATCGAGCGGTCGTAGACGTAGGTCTCGGCGCCCAGGCCGACGGCGATCTCGGCCGCGTTCTGGCCGACGACCCCACCGCCGATGACCATCACCTTGCCGGCGGCCACGCCGGGCACGCCGCCCAGCAGCATGCCGCGGCCCCCGAGCGGCTTCTCGAGCATGAACGCACCGGCCTGCGTGGCGATCTTGCCCGCCACCTCGCTCATCGGGGCCAGCAGCGGCAGGCGGCCGCGCGCGTCGGTGACCGTCTCGTAGGCGATGCAGGTCGCGCCCGTCTCCATCAGCGACCGCGTCAGCTCGGGATCAGGCGCCAGGTGCAGGTAGGTGAAGAGCGTGTGGTGCGGGCGCAGCCGCGCGACCTCCTCGGGCTGGGGCTCCTTGACCCCGACGATCAGCTCGGCGGCCGCGAAGACGGCGTCGGCGTCGGGCACGATGCGCGCGCCCTGCTCGACATAGGCGGCATCCTCGATCGCGGAGCCGACTCCGGCGCCGGACTGCACGATGACCTCGTGCCCGTGGTCGGTCAGCTCGCGGGCTCCTGACGGCGTCAGCGACACGCGGTACTCGTCGGTCTTGATCTCAGTGGGGACGCCGATCACGGTCATGCGCGTCATCATCTCTCCTGCCCACATGGATGTCACTGGACATGGAGTAGGACCGTGAAATCGATCGCGTTGGACGACATCGACCGAGTGATCCTCAGCGAGCTGGTCCACAACGGACGCGCGACCTACACGCAGCTCGGCGAGCTGACCCGGCTCAGCCCCCACGCCGTCGGGCCGCGCGTGCGTCGCCTGGTCGACGCGGGCGTCATCACCGGCTTCGCCGCGACCGTCGACTTCGGCGCGATCGGGCGCGGGCTGGAGGCGCTCGTCGACCTCCGCCTGGGCTCCAACGCCGACCCCGACGCCTTCGAGCAGCGCTGCACCGAGCTGCCCTCGGTGCGGGAGCTGACGTTCCTGACCGGGCGCTTCGACTACCAGCTGCGCGCGTCCTGCCTGGACGCCGACGACCTCGACCAGACGGTGCGCGCGCTGCGCCGCGCCGGCGCCGCGGTGACCGAGACGCGCATCGTCATGCGCACGCGGTCCTTCCGCCGCTCGGTCGACGACGCAGGCGCCGACTCCTAGCGACAGCGTTTCGTGATCGCCTTGGCCAGCGGGTTCGCCGCCGTCGCGCGAGGGCCCTTGATCGTCCAGCGGGCCAGGCCCTTGCGCTTGCCCAGCACCTTCACGCGCACGCTCCAGCCGCCGGGCGCCTCCGTGACGGCGAACGCGTTCACGCGCGGAAGCGTGATCCGGCAGGCCTCGTCGGCCCGGGCCACCGTGCGCAGGACCGTGGCCAGCGCGGCGAACCGCCCCAGCCCGCCGCGGGCGCCGGCCTGGCCGATCGGGGCGACCGGCGAGACCGCCTGCGTCGTCACCTCGACCTCCTGCCCGGCCGTCAGCTGCGCCGGCTGGAGCCCGGCGGTCTCGGGCGCGACGTCGACCACGCCCTCGCGCACCGTCGTCACCATCGCCTTCCCGCCCGGGTCGTAGGCGACGCTGAAGTCGGTGCCGCGCACGCTCGCGGTGCCGGTCGGCGCCTTGATGCGGAAGTCCGACGCGGTCGCCTCCGACTTGTGCACCTGCGCGGCGATCTCGCCCATCTTCAGCAGGATCTCCGTGCGCACGACGCCGCCCTCGGTGAAGAACGAGGCGATCTTCAGCTGGGTGGTGTTCTTGACGACCACCGTCGAGTTGTCGGCGAACTGGAGCGTCACCGCGCCATCGGGGTCGCAGCTGATCTCGTCGCCCTGCTGCAGGACGGTGTCCCGGCACACCGGGCGCCAGTCGTCCTCCGGCGCGCCCGCCGGATGCCACTGGACGTCGGGCTGCACGGCGACGACCCGCACCTCGTTGACCGCGGCCGTGCCGGCCGTCGGCGCCGCGCCGTCACACGGGTCGGCCGGCTCCTCGGTCTGCGGCGCGAAGATCTTCACGTCGAAGCCGGCGCCGGAGCAGCGGCTCGGCGGCGAGCAGGTCTCGCTCGTCGTGATGATGAGCTTCCCGCTGAGCTTCGGGCGGAAGCCGAAGGCGTAGACGTGTCCGGCGTTGTAGGGCGGGTGCCTCCACGTCGGGTTGAGCGCCATGGGCTCGCCCTCGGCGACGTACTCCTGCAGCGGATGGAGCGTCGTGGTCTCCGACGTGCGCGCCGTGATCGGCACCCCGGCGCTGGGCGCGTCGGCCTTCGGCGGACAGGACGGGTTGGTCGAGGTCACGCAGAAGAACGCGTCCTCCAACGACGTCGTGGGCGGGCTGGTGCCCAGGACCTTCGTCCGCGTGCCCGAGATCTCCATCGGATAGACCTGCCCGGCCTTCATCTTGACCCGCGTGGTGACCGCGTCGTCGACGCCCAGGTGAAACTGCGAGATGGGCTCGGCCGCCGCCGCGGTCGAGACGGCGGTCAGCGCGATGGCGAGGGTCGCGAGCACGGCGATGAGGGGACGCATCGCCGGAGCTTCGCCCCGCCGGCGAGGCCATAGCCACCGGGTGCCACCCTGGACTTCTAGTGCGAGCGGCGGCCGATCTCGGCCCAGGCGTCCTCGAGCGTCGGGCGCAGGATCGACTCGATCTCCTCGAACTCGGCCGGCCCGGCGATCAGCGGCGGCGACAGCTGGATGACCGGGTCGCCACGGTCGTCGGCGCGGCAGATCAGGCCGCGGCGGTACAGCTCGCCGGACAGGAACCCGCGCAGCAGCCACTCGGACTCGTCCTCGTTGAACGACGTCTTGGTGTCGCGGTCGCGGACCAGCTCGATCGCGTGGAAGTACCCGGCGCCGCGCACGTCGCCGACGATCGGGATGTCGCGCAGCGACTCGAGCATGGCCCGGAAGCCCGCCTCGTTGTCGCGCACGTTCTGCAGCACGCCCTCGTGCTCCATCACGTCGATGTTCGCGCTGGCCACCGCGCAGGCCATCGGGTGCCCGGCGAAGGTGAAGCCGTGGGTGAAGCTGGCGTTGCCCTCCAGGAACGGCTCGGCCAGGCGATCGGAGAACAGCATGGCGCCCATCGGCGCGTAGGCCGAGGTGATGCCCTTGGCCGTCGTGATGATGTCGGGCTGGTAGTCGTAGCGCTGGGCGCCGAACCACTCGCCCAGACGGCCCCACGAGCAGATCACCTCGTCGGAGATCATCAGGACGTCGTACTCGTCGCAGATCTCGCGGATGCGCTGGAAGTAGCCCTCGGGCGGCGTGAAGCAGCCGCCGGCGTTCTGGACGGGCTCCATGATCACGGCGGCGACCGTGTCGGGGCCCTCGAACTCGATGCGCTCGCGGACCGCCTCGGCCAGCGTCTCGGCGCCGTAGCCGGGCTTGAGCCGGTACTGGTTGGTGTTGGGCACGTGGCAGCCGCCCGGCGTGAACGGCTCGTAGGGCTGGCGCAGCGCGGTGATGCCCGTCGCGCTCAGCGCGCCCAGGCTGGTGCCGTGGTAGGCCACCTCGCGGGCGATCAGCTTCGTCTTGTTGGGATGCCCGGTGAGCTTGTGGAAATGCCGGGCCAGCTTGATGGCCGACTCGACGGCCTCGCTGCCGCCGCTGGTGAAGAACACGCGGTTGAGGTCGCCCGGGGCGAGCTGCGCGATGCGCGTGGCCAGCTCGATCGCCGGCGGGTGCGCGTAGGACCAGTTGGTGAAGAAGCCGAGGTCCTTGGCCTGATCGGCGCCGGCCTGGGCCACGTCGGCGCGGCCGTGGCCGATGTTCACGCAGAACAGCGCGGACAGGCCGTCGAAGTACTTGCGGCCGTGCTCGTCCCACACGTGGCAGCCCTCGCCCCGGACGATCACGGGGATCTCGTGGTCGGCGTCGTAGGCGCCCATCCGCGAGAAGTGCATCCACAGGTGGCGGCGGGCCTGCTCCTGGTGACTGACCGCGTGAACCGACTCGGTGCTCGACATCGTCGTTCGAACGGTATTTGATTTCCCCGTGCACCACGTCCGCCTCGGCTCCGGCCCGCCGCTCGTCCTGATCCCGGGGACCGCCTGCGACTGGCGCGTGTGGCGACCGGTGTTCGACGCCGTGGCGGCCCGGCGCGACGTGATCGCCGTCGACCTGCCGGGCTTCGGCGCGTCGGCGCCGCTGGCCCAACGGCCGACGCCCGCCGCGTTGGCCGGCGCGGTCGCGGGGCTGCTGGACGAGCTGGGGCTGGAGCGCCCGCACGTCGCGGGCAGCTCGCTGGGCGCGGCGGTGGCCATCGAGCTCGCGCTGGCCGGACGGGCGCGATCGGCCTGTGCGCTGGCGCCCATCGGGCTGTGGACGCCGCGCGAGGCCGCCTGGGTGCAGGGGCTGGTGCGGGCGTCGGCGCAGTTCATCCACGGACCGGCCGCCCTGCGCCGGGCGATCGCCGCGACCCCGGTGACGCGCACGCTCGGCTACGCGCACGTCGTCGCGCGCCCGTGGGCGCTGACGCCCCAGCAGGCGTTCGGGCTGTCCGACGTGGCCATCCCCGGCTTCGCGGCGATCGCCGATGCCTACCGCGACTACCGCCTGCCCGGCGGAGACGGGACCGGGGTGACGATCGGCTGGGGCACGCGCGACCGCCTGCTGCTGCCCCGCCAGGCCGGGCGCGCCGCGCGGGTGCTCGACGGCGCGCGCGTGGTGACGCTCCCCGGGCTCGGCCACCTGCCGATGTTCGACGACCCGGCGCGCGTCGCCGCGTTGCTGCTGGAGGCGAGCGCGGGGGGCGAATAGCGCGCGGGGGGACCCTAGAGGCGGTGTGTCGATCAGCCGCTTCTCCAATCTCCCGCAGCGCTGGCTGGGTGGCGGGCGCGTGGTGTTCCTGGCCACGACCCGCGTGGCCCGGGCCCGCGGGCTGGCCCGCCTGGACGCGCTGGACCCGATGGCCGGCCTGCAGATCCCGCGCTGCCGGTCGGTGCACACGTGCGGCATGCGCTTCGCGCTGGACCTCCTGTGGCTGGACGACAGCGGCGCGGTCGTGCGCGTCGATCGCGGCGTCCGGCCGCGGCGCCTGCGCTGCTGCTGGGCCGCCGCATCGGTGGTCGAGGTGGTGGCCGGCCAGGCCGACGCGTTCCTGGCGGCGGGGCGGTGATGGCGGCGTGGGCGCTGAGCGCGCTCGTGCTCGTCGTGGCCGCGGCGGCGACCCGCACCGACCTGGCCCGGCGCGAGATCCCCAACGCGCTGACCGGCGCGGGCGCGCTGGCCGCGCTGCTGGTCGGCCTGGTGCTCGACCCCGCGGGACAGCCGCAGCGGCTGGCCGCGGGGCTGGCCGCCGCCGGCTTCCTGCTCGGCGCGGCGCTGGTGCGTCCGGGCGCCATGGGGCTGGGCGACGTGAAGCTGGCCGGCGTCATGGGCCTGTGCCTGGGCGGGGCCGCGGTCGCCGTGGCGCTGGTCGTGGCCTTCGCCGCGGGCACGGCGTACGGGTTGGGCGTGCTCGCCCGGCGCGGGCTGCGCGCCTACCGCACCGCGACGCTGGCCTTCGGCCCGTGCCTCGCGCTCGGAGCGGGCGCCGGGGTGGCGCTGACGTTGCTCTGAGGGCGGGCGGCTACGCGGCGGGCGCGAGCGCCCCGTCGACGCGCGCGGCGCGGACCGGGGCCGGCGTGAGCGCGGCGGCGACGATGATCAGGATGAAGGCCACCGACTGCAGGGCGATGCCGATCGCGTCGCCGGGCATCGGGTCGCCGAACACGAGGATGCCGCCGGCGATGCAGGAGACGTTGGCCGCCGTGCCGGTGATGGCGATGACCGGAACCGCCTCGCCGTCCTGCAGGCCGCGGGCCGAGGCGTAGAAGGCGGCGATCGAGGCGACGATCGCCACGACGAGCCAGGGCGACAGCAGCCCGAAGATCCCGTCCAGGCCGATCAGGCCCGTGAGCGCCTTGATGGCGACGTCGGAGACCCCGAAGAGGACGCCGGCGGCGGCGCCGAGCGCCAGGCCGTGGTGCTCCTCGCGGGCGCCGACCACGCGGGGACCGGCGATCAGCAGCGCGCCGATGCCGAGCAGACCGCCCTCGAAGGCGACCATCGCGAAGACGGAGTAGGAGGAGTGCGAGCCGTGGGTGGCCGGTTGCGTGAGGGCGATCAGGCCCAGGCCGATGGCCATCGCGGCCAGGCCGAACCACTGGCGCTTGCCCACGGTGAAGCCGAACAGGCGGTCGGCCATCACGGCGAGCAGCACGAGGCCGCCGGCCAGGACGACCTGCACGACGGACATGGGAGCCATGGCCAGGGCGGCGACGTGGAAGACCCACGCGCCGACGGCGACGAGCATGCCGATCGCGAACCACGGCGAGCGGAACAGCCCGGCCGCGGAGGCCAGGGGATGACGGATGTCAACCGGCGGTGCTGCGCACGCGCCGCGGTGCTTGTAGAGGAACGCGAGGTTCGTCACGAAGGCGCAGAGCAGCGCGAAAAGGATGCCGAGATGAAGAGTCATTCAGAAAGAGAGAACGCCGCGGCGGTAGGAAAATCGCGGTGGCCGGGGTCTACTAGGGGAATCGACCACCGGGGCACCAACCTTGATGCCCGGCGTGTGTTGGCACCATAGCGATCCGGGCCTAAAGCCCAGGCCAATCGGTCGACCTCTTCGAGAATTCCTGGAAATGCGCGACAAACCACTGCTCTTCGTCGACATCGACGGCGTCTTGAGTCTTTTCGGCTTTCGTCCGAGTGACGTCCCCGAACGTTGCAGTTGGCACCAAGTCGACGGCATCCTGCACCTCCTTTCGCACGATGCCGCCGAGCACCTTCAACGGCTCGACGCCACCTACGAGATCGTCTGGTGCTCGGGCTGGAAGGACCGCGCCAACGATCACCTCCCCCACGTGCTCCGGCTGGGCCCCTACCCGCACCTGACGTTCGGCGAGAGCGCGGGCCACTGGAAGCTCGCGTCGGTCATCGCCCACGCCGGCGAGCGGCCGCTGGCCTGGATCGACGACGACGTCAACGACGCCGTCCGCGACTGGGCAGCACAAAGGGCCGCCCCCACGCTGATCGTGGAGACGGCCCCTGTGAGCGGTCTGACCGACGCGCTGGCGGAGCGCCTGCGCACCTGGGCGCAGGCGCTCCCCAACGGCGCCTGACTACTTGCGGTCGTCCGGATCCGGGACGTCCAGGTCGGCGAGCTCCTCGGCGAAGCCGGGGTCGACGCCCCCGCCGTTGCCGATCTCGCCCAGCGAGGCCAGCTCCTGGTCGTCGAAGCCGAACCCGCCCAGACCCTCGCCGTTGAGCCCGAGCTCGGCGGCGATGTCGTCGGAGTCCAGCAGACCGACCTCGTCGGCCCGCGGCAGCGGCTCCGACGGCTCGATCTCGATCCGGCGGTAGCGCTTCAGCCCGGTCGCGGCCGGGATCAGCTTGCCGATGATCACGTTCTCCTTCAGACCGTTGAGGCGATCGATCTTGCCCTCGAGCGCCGCATCGGTGAGGACCTTGGTGGTCTCCTGGAAGGAGGCCGCCGACAGGAACGAGTCCGTGTTCAGCGAGGCCTTCGTGATGCCGAGGATGATCTCCTCGTACTGGGCCGTCTCGCCGCCCGCGGCCTTGACCGCGTCGTTCGCTCGCGCGAAGTCGTAGCGGTCGATGAACGCGCCCGGCAGGTACTCGGTGTCGCCCTTCTGGTCGACGCGCACCTTCTTGAGCATCTGACGCACGATCAGCTCGATGTGCTTGTCGTTGATGTCGACGCCCTGGGACTTGTAGACGACCTGCACCTCCTTGACGAGGTACTGCTCGGTCGCCGTACGCCCCTGGACGCGGAGCACGTCGTGCGGGTACAGCGAGCCCTCGTTGAGCTGCGTGCCCCGCTCGATCTTCTGGCCGTTCTCGACGAACATGCGCGTGCGCCGCGGGAACGAGTACTTGTGCTCGTCGCCCGCGTCGTCGGTGACCAGGATGTTGATCGCCTTCTCGGTCTCCTCCAGCGCGACGGTGCCGTCGACCTCGCTGATCTGCGCCAGGCCCTTGGGCTTGCGCGCCTCGAACAGCTCGACGACACGCGGCAGGCCGTGCGTGATGTCCGCGCCGGCGACGCCGCCGGTGTGGAACGTGCGCATGGTCAGCTGCGTGCCCGGCTCGCCGATCGACTGCGCGGCGATGATGCCCACCGCGTCGCCGATCTGAGCGGTCTGGCCCGTGGCCATCGACCGGCCGTAGCAGGCCTGGCACACGCCCGAGAGCGCCTCGCACTTGAGCACGGAGCGCACCGCGATGCGCGGGTTGACCTTGTCGTCGTCGAACCCGGGCTGGAACGCCTCGATGATCTGCGCGAACTCCGCGCGACCGATCTCGTCGCCCTTGGCCACGATCACCGTCTTGCCGTCCGGACCCTTCACCGCGGCGGGCATCCAGCGCCCGACGAGGTTGTCGTTGGGCTCACCCGCCTCGTTGAAGATCGGCAGCTCGATGAACGCCTCGGTGCCACAGTCGGGCTCGCGGATGATGACGTCCTGCGAGACGTCGACCAGGCGCCGGGTCAGGTACCCGGAGTCGGCCGTACGCAGGGCGGTGTCCGCGAGGCCCTTGCGGGCGCCGTGGGTCGAGATGAAGTACTCCAGCACCGACAGGCCTTCGATGAAGTTGGCCTTGATCGGACGCGGGATGATCTCGCCCTTCGGGTTGGCCATGAGGCCACGCATGCCCGCCAGCTGGCGGATCTGCTTGAACGAGCCACGGGCACCCGAGTTGGCCATCATGTAGATCGGGTTGAGCACGTCGAGGTTGGCGACCATCGCCTCAGCGACCTCGTCGGTGGCGGCGTCCCACTGCGAGACGATCGCCTCCTTGCGCTCCTCCTCGGTGATCAGGCCCATCTCGTACTGGTCCTCGATCTCCGCGACCAGGCCGTCGTACTTGGTGAGGATCTCCGGCTTGGACGGCGGCACGACCACGTCGTTCTTGGACACGGTGATGCCGGCCTGCGTGGCGTACTTGAACCCGAGGTCCTTGAACGCGTCCAGGACCAGCGACACCGCGGGGGCGCCGTAGGCCTGCACCAGCGCGTCGATGATGCGCGACGTGTCGCGCTTCTTCATCGGCTGGTTGACGAACACGTAGCTGGCCGGGTCGAAGCTCTCCCCGACGGCCTCCTCCAGCGCCCGCTCGATGCGGTCGTTGTAGATGATGCGCCCGACCGTGGTCAGGATGTGGCTGTCCTGCCCGACCGGCCGGTACTCGACCAGGTCGTGCAGCTTGACCGCGCCGTGGTCGTAGGCCTGCTCGGCCTCCTGGGCGGTGCGGTAGATGCGCGGACGCTTCTCGAGCTTCGCCGGATCCAGCTTGGCGATCTCGTCGGGCTCCGGACCGTAGGTCAGGTAGTAGGCGCCCAGCACCATGTCCTGCGACGGCGTCGCCAGCGGCGCCCCGTGCGCGGGGGACAGGATGTTGTTGGCCGACAGCATCAGGATGCGGGCCTCCGCCTGCGCCTCGGCGCTGAGCGGGAGGTGGACCGCCATCTGGTCGCCGTCGAAGTCCGCGTTGAACGCGGAGCAGACGAGCGGATGGACCTGGATGGCCTTGCCCTCCACGAGGATCGGCTCGAACGCCTGGATGCCCAGGCGGTGGAGCGTCGGCGCGCGGTTGAGCAGCACCGGGTGCTCGTGGATGACCTCCTCGAGCACGTCCCACACCTCGGGGATCATCGAGTCGACCATCTTCTTGGCCGCCTTGATGTTCTGCGCGGACTTGCGCTCGACGAGGCGGGCCATGATGAACGGCTTGAACAGCTCCAGCGCCATCAGCTTCGGCAGACCGCACTGGTGCAGGCGCAGGTACGGACCCGACACGATGACCGAGCGGCCCGAGTAGTCGACGCGCTTGCCCAGCAGGTTCTGACGGAAGCGGCCCTGCTTGCCCTTGAGCATGTCGCTCAGGGACTTCAGCGGCCGGTTGCCCGGGCCGGTGACGGGGCGCCCACGGCGGCCGTTGTCGAACAGGGCGTCGACGGCCTCCTGGAGCATGCGCTTCTCGTTGTTGACGATGATCTCCGGCGCGCCCAGGTCCAACAGCCGCTTGAGGCGGTTGTTGCGGTTGATCACGCGGCGGTACAGGTCGTTGAGGTCGGACGTCGCGAAACGGCCACCGTCGAGCTGCACCATCGGACGCAGCTCCGGCGGGATCACCGGAACGGCCTCGAGGATCATCTGGTCCGGCCGGTTGCCCGACTGGATGAAGGCCGAGACGACCTTCAGGCGCTTGACCGAGCGGGCCTGCTTCTGGCCCTTGGCCGTGCGCACCTGCTCCTCGAGGTGCGCGGCCTCGGCGTCCAGGTCGATCTGCTCGAGCAGGTCGCGGATCGCCTCGGCGCCCATGCCGCCCCGGAAGTACTCACCGAAGCCGTACGGGGACCCGAAGCGCTCCTTGAGCTCACGGAACGTGGTCTCGTCGTGCTCGATGCGCTTGGGCTCCATCTCCTTGAACAGGTCCCACACCTGACGCATGCGCTCGGCCGCGTCCTCGATGTAGGCCTCCGTGTCGGAGATGTCGGCCTCGAACGTCTTGCGCAGCTCCTTGAGGAGCTTGTCGCGCTCGTCGTCGTCGAGCTTCTTGACGTTGATGTCCAGCGAGTCGGCCCACAGGTGGTCCTCGTCGCTGAAGCCCTTCTGGTCGCCCTCGGTCAGGAAGGCCTCGCGGCGGGCCAGCGACTCGCGCAGCTCCAGCACCCGCTCCTCACGCTCGGCGGCGTAGGAGTCGAGCACCTCGTTGACACGGGTCTCCAGCTCGGGCAGGTCGGCCTGACGGGCGTCGTCATCGACCCACGTCACGATGGACGCGGCGAAGTACAGGACCTTCTCCAGGTCCTTGGGCGCCATGTCCAGCAGGTAGCCGATGCGCGACGGCACGCCCTTGAAGAACCAGATGTGGCTCACGGGGGCGGCCAGGTCGATGTGGCCCATGCGCTCACGGCGGACCTTGGACCGCGTGACCTCCACGCCGCATCGCTCGCAGACGATGCCCTTGTAGCGGACGCGCTTGTACTTGCCGCAGTAGCACTCCCAGTCCTTGGTGGGACCGAAGATGCGCTCGCAGAAGAGCCCATCCTTCTCGGGCTTCAGCGTGCGGTAGTTGATCGTCTCGGGCTTCGTGACCTCGCCGGAGCTCCAGCTGCGGATCTGCTTGGAGGACGCGAGACCGATCTCGATGGCGTCGAAGTTGTTGATGTCGATCATGTAGGCCGTTACTCCTGCGGAAGGTCCGCGATGTTCACGTCGGCGTCGATGTCCACATCGACGTCGGCCTCGGTGTCCTCGTCATCGTCGGCGGTGACGGCATCCGTGTCGTCCTCGCCTTCGACCTGCTCGTCGGCGCCGGCAGCCTCGCCAGCGCGGACGCCGGACAGGTCGATGCCCAGCTCCTCGGCCGCGCGCAACAGGTCGTCGTCCTCGTCACCCATCTCGGCGCGTGCGCCCTCGTCGGAGACGACGTTGACGTCGAGCGCCAGCGACTGCATCTCCTTGAGGAGCACCTTGAAGGACTCGGGGATCGACGGCTCGGCGATGTTCTCGCCCTTGACGATCGCCTCGTAGGCCTTCACGCGCCCGACGGTGTCGTCGGACTTGATGGTCAGCATCTCCTGGAGGGTGTACGCGGCGCCATACGCCTCCAGCGCCCACACCTCCATCTCGCCGAAGCGCTGACCGCCGAACTGCGCCTTGCCGCCCAGCGGCTGCTGGGTGACGAGCGAGTACGGGCCGGTCGAGCGGGCGTGGATCTTGTCGTCGACCAGGTGGTGCAGCTTCAGGATGTACATGTAGCCGACCGTGACCTTCTGCTCGAAGGGCTCACCGGTGCGGCCGTTGAACAGCTGCAGCTTCCCGGAGGCCTTCTCGCCGTCACGGCGCTTCATGTCGATGTCCATCTTGATGGCGCCCTTGTGGTGCTCCTGCCACTTGACCAGGGCGTTGTCGACGTCCTCGAGCGTGGCGCCGTCGAACACCGGCGTGGAGACGTAGACCTTGGCCTTGCGCTCCTGGGCCTCCTTGTAGGCCTCGGTGCCGTCGTCGTACCAGCCCTGCGCGGCGGCCCACCCGAGGTGGGTCTCCAGCAGCTGGCCGACGTTCATGCGCGACGGGACGCCCAGCGGGTTCAGGATCACGTCGACCGGGGTGCCGTCCTCGAGGAACGGCATGTCCTGCTCGTCGACGATCTTCGAGATGACGCCCTTGTTACCGTGGCGTCCGGCGAGCTTGTCGCCCTCGGAGATCTTGCGCTTCTTGGCCACGAACACGCGGACGAGGTCGTTGACGCCCGGCGGCAGGTCGTCGCCGTTCTCGCGGCTGAAGGTCATCACGTCGATGACCACGCCGCCCTCGCCGTGGGGCACCTTCAGCGAGGTGTCACGGACCTCACGCGCCTTCTCCTTGAAGATCGCGCGGATCAGCTTCTCCTCGGCCGTCAGCTCGGTCTCGCCCTTCGGCGTGACCTTGCCGACCAGCAGGTCGCCCGACCCGACCTCGGCGCCGATGCGGACGATGCCGCGGTCGTCGAGGTTGCGCAGCGACTCCTCGCTGCGGTTCGGGATGTCGCGGGTGATCTCCTCGTCGCCCAGCTTGGTCGTGCGGGCGTCGATCTCGTACTCCTCGATGTGGATCGAGGTGAGCTCGTCGTCCTTGACCAGGCGCTTCGAAAGGATGATCGCGTCCTCGAAGTTGTAGCCCTCCCAGGACATGAAGGCGACCATCAGGTTCTTGCCCAGCGCCATCTCGCCGTGGTCGGTCGAGGACCCGTCGGCCAGCACGTCGCCGGCCTCCACGGAGTCGCCCGGCTTGACCAGCGGCTTCTGGTGGATGAGCGTGCCCTGGTTGGAGCGCATGAACTTCTGCAGGGCGTACTCGTCGCGACCGTCGGCGTGCTCCACCGTGATGTGGGTGGCGTCGACGAACGCGATCGTGCCCGTGTTCTTGGCCAGGACCACGTCACCGGTGTCCAGGGCCGCGCGACGCTCCATGCCGGTGCCGATGACGGGAGCATCCGTCTTCAGCAGGGGCACGGCCTGGCGCTGCATGTTGGAGCCCATCAACGCGCGGTTGGCGTCGTCGTGCTCCAGGAACGGGATCATCGCCGTCGCGACCGACCAGATCTGCTCGGGCGAGACGTCCATCAGGTCGACCTCGGCCGGCGGGACGGTCACGTACTGACCGGCCTGCGTCCGGCACAGGCACTCCTCGGCGGTGATCTTGCCGCTGGCGTCGACCGGGGTGTCGGCCTGCGCGATCAGCTGCTCCTCCTCCTGGGTGGCATCCAGGTGGACGATCTCGTCGGTCAGCACGCCGTTCTTGACCACGCGGTAGGGCGTCGTCACGAAGCCGTGCTCGGAGACCTGGGCGAAGCTCGACAGGGAGCCGATCAGGCCGATGTTCGGGCCCTCCGGCGTCTCGATCGGGCACATGCGGCCGTAGTGGGTCGGGTGCACGTCGCGCACCTCGATCGGCGCGCGCTCGCGGGTCAGGCCGCCGGCACCCAGCGCCGACAGGCGGCGACGGTGCGTGAGGCCCGACAGCGAGTTCGTCTGGTCCATGAACTGCGACAGCTGCGAGGAGCCGAAGAACTCCTTCTGCGCCGCGACGACCGGGCGGATGTTGATGATCGTCTGCGGGGTGATCGTGTCCGCGTCCTCGGTGGTGAGGCGCTCGCGCACCACACGCTCCATGCGGTAGAGGCCGATGCGGAAGGCCTCCTGGATCAGCTCGCCGACGGTGCGCAGACGGCGGTTGCCGAAGTGCTCGTACTCATCCAGGTGCTCCTGGATGGGCTCGCGCGGCATCGCCTGCGACTCGGCCGCGTAGTCCTTGATCTCGACCTCCGGCTCCTCGGGCATGCCGAGCAGCTTGGGCAGCGCGACGAGCTCCTTGACCAGGGCCAGGATGTCGTCGTGGGTCAAGGTGCGCGTCTCGAGGTCGATGTCGAGGTTGAGACGCGAGTTCAGCTTGTAGCGACCGACGCGGGTGAGGTCGTAGCGCTTGGGGTCGAAGAACAGCTGGTTGAGCAGCGCACGCGCGTTGTCGACGCTCGGCGGCTCGCCGGGGCGCTGCTTCTTGAACAGCTCGATCAGCGCGCCTTCCTCGGTCTTGGTGACCTCGGTGTCGCTGTCGATCGTGTTGCGGATGTAGAGGCTGTTGTCGAAGAGACGCAGGATCTCCTCGTCGCTGGCGTAGCCCATGGCCCGCAGCAGCACCGTGACCGGCAGCTTGCGCTTGCGGTCGATGCGGACGAAGACCTTGCCCTTCTTGTCGATCTCGAGCTCGAGCCACGAGCCGCGAGCCGGCATCAGGTTCGCGATGAAGACCTGCTTCTCGCGATCCTTGGGCTCCATCAGGTAGGCGCCCGGCGAACGGACCAGCTGCGTCACGACGACGCGCTCGGTGCCGTTGATGATGAACGTGCCGCGCTCGGTCATCCACGGGAAGTCGCCCATGAACACGGACTGCTCGCGGATCTCACCGGTCTCGCGGTTGACGAACGCGACCGTGACGGTCAGCGGACGCGCGTAGGTGAGGTCCTTCTCGCGGCACTCCTCGATCGACGCGACGGGCTCGTCGAAGGTGAACTCGCCGAAGTCGACGGCAAGGTTGCCGGTGTAGTCCTCGATCGGCGTGATGTCGTCGATCGTCTCGCGCAGGCCACCGTTCTCGGGATCGGTGAGCCATTCGAACGAACGGCGCTGAATGTCAATGAGGTTCGGGACCTCGAGGGGCTTGCTCAGGCGCGCAAACGTACGGCGCGTGCGCGTGGCATCAGTAGCAGCCAAGACGGCGACTCCTCTGGAAGGGTCGAAGGTGAAGCGGGCGGCGGGGATCGCGTGCTCCGAAGAGAACGCGCGACGTTCCAAGTTAGCACAGCGCATGGCTGTGCCCCCACGGGGGGCGTTCGGCGCTCACGGACCCCGCCCGGGCCAATCGCGTATGTGGCGCGACGGCGTTGCTTGGGCGGCTGCGACTATCGGCCGACGGCGCGTACTGTACCAACGAACATGCAGTTCGACCACGTTGCTCAGCAGGTCCCCGATATCGGCGCCGCGATCGCCTGGTGGCGCGAGATGGTGCCGGGCGTGACCGTCCTCTACGAGGACCCCACCTGGGGCCTGATCGAGGCGGGCGGCGCGAAGCTCGCGTTCGTGATGGCCGACCAGCACCCCAACCACCTGGCCTGGCGCGTGTCGGAGGCCGAGCTCGAGCGCCTGGCCGCGCACCACGACATGGCGATCCACCCGCACCGCGACGGCACGCGCTCGTTCTATCTCGAGGCGCCGGGCGGTCAGCCGATCGAGATCATCGCCTACCCGGCGGGCTGAGCGGCGCGGGCGCGGCGCACGGCGGGCAGGCCGGCGAGCGCGGCCAGCAGGCAGCCACCGCCCGCCACGGCTAGCGTCGTCCGGGCCCCCAGCAGCTGGACCAGGACGCCGCCCAGCCCCAGCGCCACGAAGTCGGCGACGGTGTAGCAGGCCTGGGCGGCGGAGTAGACGCGGCCCCGCAGCGCGTCCTCGACGCGCGCCTGCATGAGCACCCGCAGCGACACGTTCGACAGCCCGTTGCCCACGCCGCCCGCGGCCAGCGTGATCAGCGCGACCCACAGCGCGGGCGCGGGCGCCGTCAGCAGGATGCCCAGGCCCATCACGGCGACGGCCCCGACCACCGCGGTGGTGGCCATCGCCGCGGTGATGCGCCGCCCGGCGACGACCGCGCCGGCGATCATCCCCACGCCCCAGGCCGCGGCCAGCGCGCCGTAGCCGGCGTCGCCCACCTTCAGGCTGTCCTTGGCGAAGAACACGTTGGCCAGGTTGTCGATGCCGCCGAACAGGATCGATCCGGCGACCACCAGCACGATCGCGCGCAGCACGCGGTCGCGGCGCAGCAGGCGCAGGCCCGCGGACATCGCCCGCTCGGCGTCGGCCTCGCGCTCCACCGGCCCTGCGGCCTCCGGGGCCGGCGCCCGGCGGGTGCGCAGCGCCAGCGCCACCACCACGTTGACCACGAACGTCGACGCGTCGATCAGCAGCGTCGTCGAGCTGCCGACCAGGCCGGTGAGCACGCCGCCGAGCAGGAAGCCGAGCGTGACCGTGGCGTACTTCAGCGACTCGAACCAGGCGTAGGCCGCGGGCGCGCGCTCCTCGCCGACGACCCGCGGGATCAGCGCGAACAGCGCCGGGCGCTCGATCGCCCCGCCCAGGTTGAGCGCGAACACGAGCGCGTAGGTGGCGGCCAGGTGGTCGACCGCGGCGAGCGCGAGCACGCAGACGCCCTGCAGGCCGGCGGTCACCGCCAGGACATGCCGTGTCTCGAACCGGTCGACGAACCAGCCGGCCAGCGTGCTCATCAGGACCAGCGGCAGCGCCGAGGCGATCAGCAGGCCGGACACGGCGAAGCCGGAGCCCGTCTGCTCCTGGACGCGCAGCGTCAGCGTGACGACGGTGAGGAAGTCGCCGAGGGCGCTGAGGCCCCAGGCGGCGAGCAGCAGCCGGAAGTCGCGGAAGCCGAGGACGCCGTCGCTACGGTCGGCGGACCGCCTCAACCCGCATCTCCTTGCAGACGTTGAAGAGATGCGTCCGAGCCCAGTCGTAGGGGATCAGCCGGCGCAGCACCCGCGGCCAGGCCTCCCACTCCTCGCTCTGGCGGTAGCTGATGCGGGTGATCTGGAACTTCTGCCCGAACGACGGATTGCGCTCGAAGAAGCGCTCGGTCAGGAACACGTTGTGGCCGGGCGACATGCCGTCGGCGCTGTTGGCGTAGGGCACGATCCCCACGAACGTCCCGCCCGGGCGCAGCAGCCGGTGGGACTGCTCGAAGACGTGGTCCAGGTGCGAGTGCTCGAGGAAGTGGCGCGAGCGGATCTCCTCGACGCTGCCCTCGGCGAACGGGTAGGCGTCCTCGTTGAGATCGAGCAGCACGTCGGGACCGCCCTCCACGGAGGGGAACTGCCCGGCCAGCCCGCCGACGCCCCGCAGGTCGTCCAGCCCCACGTAGCCCGGCTCCTTGACGTAGCCGCAGCCCAGGTCGAGCTTGAGCGGTTGGTGAGCGGCGACGATCGCATCGATCGTCGCCCAGCGGTCGGCCAGGATCACGCCTGCGGAGACTAGGAGAGAGCGGACGCGCGGCGAAGACGAACGCGGCCTTGCCACCGGCGCCAGCGCCCGCGGGAGGCCGTTGTCCGATCGAAGCCGCATACCGGGACGAATCGGACAACGGCCGGCGCCCGCGCTAGCCGTCGGCGCGATCGGCCAGCTCGATGCGGAAGCGCAGCTCGTAGGGCGAGGTCTGCAGGCCGTCGCCGCTGATCAGCGCGTTCGTGGGCGCGGCCATCGGCTCGACGGCCAGCAGGCCCTCACCCGGGGGCGCGAACAGCTGCACCCACCGCGCGCCCGCCTCGAACACCACGGCCACGCGGCCGGCGCGCACGCGCAGACCGGCGGGCGCCTCGTAGAGGTCGTCCAGCGCGCGATCGCCCAGCGGGCCCGACCAGGCCTCCACCTCGGTCGTCTCCCCCGACGGCAGCCCGCGCTCGTCCAGCAGGTGGCGGCGCAGCGCCGGCACCTCGATCACCGACGAGGCCCGATCGACGGCCAGGTACGGATGCCACCCGAAGGCGACCGGGACGCCGGACCCGAGCACGCGCGTGGTGACCGTCAGCCCGGCGCCGTCCAGCGCGTGGGAGACCTCGACGCGATGGGCGGGCGCGAACGCCGGGTCGTCCCAGGCCAGCGAACCCAGCACGGTCTCAGGCGTGTCGTCCTCGACCCGCCACGGCCCGCGGGCCCGGGGCAGCCCGTGAATCGGCAGCCCGGCGGGGTCGCGGCGCGCGTCGCTGGCGTCGATGCGCTCGCCGACCACCTCCGACAGGCGGTTGGCGAACGGGTACAGCAGCGGCACGCCGAAGGTCGCGCCGGACTGGACGTAGGCGTCCAGGCCCTTGCGCAGCCCGAGCAGCTCCTGGCCGCGCCAGCGCAGCGAGGCGACGACCATCCCCGCCTCGGGCGCGACGTCGGCTTCCATCTGTCCGGCGCGCAGGGTGAGCACGGCCGGGCACGGTACCGAACGCAGACGGGGCGCCCGAAGGCGCCCCGTCCAAGACTGCAGCCTGGTGGCCGCGAGCTACTTGAGCTCGACGGAGCCGCCGGCCTCCTCGAGCTCGGCCTTGAGCTTCTCGGCCTCGTCGCGCTCGATGCCCTCCTTGACGGGCTTGGGGGCCTCGTCGACGAGCGCCTTGGCCTCCTTCAGGCCCAGGCCGGTCGCCGCGCGGACGACCTTGATGACCTGGATCTTCTTGTCGCCAGCGGCGGTCAGGACGACGTCGACCGTGGAGGACTCCTCCTCGGCGGGCGCGGCGTCGCCGCCACCGCCACCGGCCGGCGCGGCCGCGGCCACGGCCTGCGCCGAGACGCCGAACTCCTCCTCGAGCGCCTTGATGCGCTCGGCGAGCTCGAGCACGGAGATGCCCTTGAGCTCTTCGATCCAATCAGCGGTGCTGGTGGCCATGGTGATTACTGCTCCTCGTCGTTCGAAGTGGTTGCTGATGCGTCGTCGGCCACGGCCTCAGGGGCTTCGGCGTCGGACTCGGCGGCGGGCTCCTGCACCGCAGCCTCGGGCTCCTCGGCCGCGGGGGCGGCTTCGTGCTCGGAAGCGGGTTCGGCGACAGGCGCCTCGGCGCCCTGCCCGACCAGGCCCTGCTCCTGGATCTGGCCCAGCTGGATCGCCAGGCCGCCGATGAGCGCGTTCAGGGTGCGCGCGAGGCCCGAGATGGGCGACGCCACGATCCCCACGAGCTGCTGGTACAGCACCTCACGCGAGGGGAGGCGCGAGATGGCCCGGATCTGATCCGGATCCAGCGTCTCGCCATCGAGGATGCCGCCCTTGAAGGGCAGCAGGTCGGTGGCTCGCGCGTAGTCGGCGATCGCCTTGGCGGCCGCGGCAGCATCGCCGCGCACGAAGGCCAGGGCCGTCGGGCCCTGCAGGAAGTCCTTCAACGCCGGGGTCTCGACCTGGTCGGCCGCGCGCTCGGTCAGGGTGTTCTTCACCACGCGGAAGCGGGTGTCTGCGTCACGCAGTCGCGTGCGCAGCTCGGCCGCCTGCGTGACCGAGATGCCCCGGTAGTCCACGGCGAACACCGCGGACGACTCCTGGATCTCGGTGGCGATCTCTTCGATCGCCGCAGCTTTCTGCTCTCGGTTCATCAGCCTCCTAGCCCGGGCTTACAGATTGCCGGGGGTCTGCGGAGAGGAGCGTGCTCAGGCCGCAGCCGGCGCAGGCTCCCCAACGATGTCTCGGGTACGGCTCGGGTCGACCTTCACGCCCGGGCCCTGGGTCGAAGCCAGGGTGATCGAGCGGATGTAGCGACCCTTCGCCACCGACGGCTTGGCGCGGATGATCTCGTCGATCACCGCGGCGTAGTTCTCCAACAGCGCCTGGCTGTCGAACGACGTCTTGCCGATGGTCAAGTGCACGATCGCGGTGCGATCGGTGCGGTACTCGACCTTGCCGGCCTTGGACTCCTCGACGGCCTTGGCGACGTCCATCGTCACCGTGCCGACCTTGGGGTTGGGCATCTTGCCCGACGGCCCGAGGATGCGGCCCAGACGGCCGACGACCGGCATCAGGTCCGGCGTGGCGATGGCCACGTCGAAGTCGTTGAAGCCGTCCTCGATGCGCTTGGCCAGGTCCTCGGCGCCGACGATGTCGGCCCCCGCGGCCTCGGCCTCGGCGGCCTTGGGGCCCTGCGCGAAGACGGCGACGGTCACGTTCTTGCCCAGCCCGTTGGGCAGGCCGATCGTGCCGCGCAGCTGCTCGTCCGCGTGACGGACGTTCAGGCCCGTGCGGATGTGGACCTCGATCGACTCGTCGAACTTGGCCCGCTTGAGCTCCTTGACGAGCTCGATCGCCTCCGACGGCTGGTACTCGCGCTCGCGGTCGACCTGACCGAGGGCCTCGACGTACGACTTCCCATGCTTGGCCATCAGCCAGCCACCTCCACGCCCATCGAGCGGGCGGTGCCCGCGATGATCTTCGCGGCCTGGTCCACGTCGTGCGCGTTCAGGTCCTGGAGCTTCTTCTCGGCGATCTCGCGCAGCTGCGCTTGGGAGATCGTGCCGACCTTCGTCTTGTTGGGCTCGGCGGAGCCCTTGTCCAGACCCAGCGCCTGGCGGATCAGCACCGCGGCCGGCGGGGTCTTGGTCACGAACGTGAACGAGCGATCCTCGTACACGGTGATGACGACCGGGATCGTCGTGCCCATGTCGTTCGCCGTCTGGGCGTTGAACGCCTTGACGAACTCCATGATGTTGATGCCGTGCTGACCCAGGGCCGGGCCGACGGGCGGCGCGGGGCTGGCCTGGCCGCCCGGCGCCTGAAGCTTGATGGTGGTGAGGACCTTTTTCGCCATGAGTGCGGGTTCCTAGATCTTCTTGACCTGGTCGAAGCCCACTTCGACCGGGGTCTCGCGTCCAAAGATAGAGACGAGGACCTTGAGCCGGCTGGCGTCCTCGTTGATCTCGGAGATCTCCCCAGAGAAGTCCGAGAGGGGGCCGGAGATGACCTTGACCGATTCTCCGATGGAGAACTGGGCGCGCGTCCGCGGAGCGGTCGCCACCTCCTTCTTCAGCAGCCGGTCGACCTCAGCCTGCGTGAGCGGCACGGGCTCGTTGGAGGCGCCGACGAAGCCGGTCACCCCGGGCGTGCCCTTGACCAGCGTCCATGAGTCCTCGTTGAGGTCCATGTTGACGAGCACGTAGCCGGGCATCGTCCGCTTCTCGGTCATCACCTTCTGGTTGTCCTTCATCTCCGAGACGGTCTCGGTCGGGACGACCACGGACCGCACGGAGCGCTGCTGACCCAGCGAGACCACGCGGTGCTCGAGGTTCTGCTTGACCTTCTTCTCGTGCCCTGAATAGGTGTTGACGACGTACCAGCGGAACATGCTTTCTCTCTGATCAGATGATGAAGTCGACGACCCGCTGGGCTGCCCAGTCGGCGGCGCCGAGGTAGGCGCCCGCGATCGCGACGAAGCCCAGGACCACGGCGGTCGCTTGGGTGACCTGCCGGCGATCGGGCCATTGCACGCGCTGGAGCTCGGCCCAGCTGGCGCGCAGGAAGTTCAGGACACGGTTGCCGCCCGGGCGCGGTCCACCGCGCTCGTCGGCGGGAATGCGAGCAGCCGCGCCACCAGCGATGGCCTGCTCTTCCAGCTCTTTGTCACTGAGCTCGCTGACATCCCCCCCGGCACCGGAGACGATCCGGGCCTCGACCTCGTCGACATCGCCCGAGGCGTGCTCGAGCTCTCCGGGGAGATCTTCTCTCCGGAGTGGGTCGTCGTCGTTGCGAGGGCGATCACTAGCCATGACTGGGTGAGGCCTACCGGGTCTCCCGGTGGCTGGTCACGCACCGGCACCACTTGCAGAACTTGCGCAGGGTGATGCGGTCGGGGTTGTTTCGCTTGCTCTTGTTCGTCTGATAGTTGCGCCGCTTGCAGTCCTCGCAGGCGAGGGTTACAGCGATGCGCACGTCTCCGCGGGCCATCTCGGCGGGCTCCCGGTTCGGGACACAAAGGAACGACCCGCCGGCGGCAGGTCGGACAGACCATGGTACTACGTGCCGGGATCAGGCCCGGGCGCTGGCCGCTGGGTCCAGCCGGGTCATCGTCACCGAGGCGTCCAGGTGGGCCTCCGCGGCCCCCCGGTAGACGCCGCGGATGGGCGGCACGTCACGGTAGTGGCGGCCGTGGCCGATCTTCACGTGGGCCTCGCCGGCCAGGCGGCGGTTGGTCGGGTCCGCGCCCCACCAGACCGGCTCGCCCGCGCCCTCGGGCGAGGGCAGCAGCGCCTCCAGCCAGGCGTGGGTGTCGACCTCGATGCTGTCCTCGCTGCCGCCCTCGCCGGGCGACCACAGGTAGCCCGAGACGTAGCGGGCGGCGATCTTGTGGCGGCGCAGCAGCAGCAGGCCGAGGTGCACGAAGTCCTGGCAGACGCCGGCGCCGCCGTCGAGCAGGTCCTCGACGGTCGAGTCCACGTAGGTCACGCCGGGGCGGTACTCGAACGCGTCCGGGATCAGCGTGGTCAGCGTGCGCAACGTCTCCAGCGGGGTCTCGGCCCGCAGCCGCTCGGTCAGGTCGTCCAGCCGCGCGTCGCCGGTGGTGTCGGCGTCGGGCAGCAGGAACTCGCCGCCCGCCTGCGCGTAGGCGTCGGTGGAGACCGCGTCCCAGCCGGCCTGCGGCGGGTCGCCGGGGTCCGACGTGGTCACGCGGGCGCGCACGTCGATCGTCAGGTGGTCGTGGGGCCGGCTGATGCCGAACTCGATCACCTCGGTGCCGAAGTAGTCCTCGTGGCGACCCAGGCGCGTCTCCGGGTCGACGCGCACGACGAAGTCGTCGATGCGCTGCGTGCGGTTGTTCGTCGGGCGCACGCGCAGCACGTTGAGGTTGTCGCTGACGCTCTCGTCGTAGCGGTACTCGGTCAGGTAGCGGAGCTGGAAGTGCATGGCGTCAGGAGAGGGCGCCCGCGAAGTATCGCGACGAGATGTCGCGGTCCAGCGACTGCAGCTCGCGCCCGACGAGCGCGAACACCTCGCGCAGGTCCTGGTCGGCGCCGTCGCGGGCCCGGAACTCCAGGTCGGCCACCACGCGGCTGAGGCGCAGGACCGGCTCGGACACGCGGTCGTTGTGGTCGGCGGCGGCCAGCGCGGCGCGGGCCGCCTCGACCGAGGCGGCGACCGAGTCGGGATAGGCGCGCTCGAACAGCAGGAAGCGGGCGACCGGGCCGGCGTTGGGCGGCGCGGGCACAGCGCGGCGGAAGGCCTGGAAGCCGCCCACCGCCTGCAGCAGCGCCAGCGCCTGGCCGTCGGTGGCCCCGTCCTCGCGGCCGAAGGGCAGCGCGACGCGCAGCATGCGCAGGACCATGTCGGCGGACTCCAGCCGACGCCCGACCTGCAGGAAGGCGGCCGCCTCGTCGCGCAGCATCGTCGCCTCGGTGGCGCCCCAGAACAGCGCGGTGCGCTCCTTGACGCGCTGCAGGAACCCGTAGGGCCCGGAGTAGTCGGCCGCCTCGATCTCCAGGTAGAGGCGGTTGACCGCCGTCCACATCTCGGCCGAGATCACGTCGCGGACGACCCGCGCGCCTTCACGCGCCCGCACCACGCAGGCCCGCACCGAGGCGTCGTTGGTCGACTCGGTGGTCAGCACGCGCAGGGCCTGCTCGCGCGTGGCGTGGCCGTCCAGCGGCGGCGCGCCCATGATGGCCAGCACGCCGTCCCAGCTGAGCAGCACGGCGCCGGGGTCGTCGTCGATGGGCGACTGCAGGTCGGCCTGCGAGACGCCCTCGAGCATCCGCGCGGTGTGCTCGCCGCGGGCCAGGTTGCGCCCGAGCCAGAACAGGTCGTGGGCGATGCGCGCGAGCATCTAGCGGCCCTGCGCGCCGCGCGGCTGGGGACGGAGCGGACGGTGCTGCTGCTGTTGCTGGGCCTGCGACTGCCAGCCGCCGTAGCGCAGGTCGGGCAGCGCGGGCTGCTCGACCGGGGCGGGCCGCGGCCGGCGCCCGGTCTCGGCCGCCTCGTCCAGCACCCAGGTGTCCTTGGAGCCGCCGCCGCGCGAGGAGTTGACGATCATCGAGCCGGGCACCATCGCCACGCGGGTCAGGCCGCCGGGGATGATCTCGATCGTCTCGCCGAACACCGCGAACGGGCGCAGGTCGACGTGGCGCGGGCTGAGCGTGCCCTCGCCGTCGGCGGTCGGCACGGTCGACAGCTGCACCACCTCCTGGGCGATCCAGCGCTCGGGCACCCGGCGGATCACCTCGGCCAGGCCGGCCAGCTCCTCGTCGGTGCAGCGCGGTCCGATGAACACGCCCTTGCCGCCCGACTCGCCCGTGGGCTTGACCACCAGCTGGTCGAGGCGGCCGAGCACGTGGTCGAGCTGCTCGGGGTCGCTGAGCAGGTAGGTCGGCACGTTCTGCAGGATCGGCTCCTCGCCCAGGTAGAAGCGGATCATCTCCGGGACGTAGTGGTAGACCGCCTTGTCGTCGGCCACGCCGGTGCCGATCGCGTTGGCGATGGCCACGTTGCCGGAGCGGTAGGCCCGGATCAGGCCGGGGACGCCGAGCAGCGAGTCGGGCCGGAACTCCAGCGGGTCCACGAAGTCGTCGTCCAGGCGGCGGTAGACCGCGTCGACGCGCTGCAGGCCGCTGGTCGTGCGCATGTAGAGCACGTCGTCGCGCACGACGAGGTCGGAGGCCTCGACCAGCTCGACGCCCATCTGGCGGGCCAGGAACGCGTGCTCGAAGTAGGCGGGGTTCAGCGAGCCGGGGGTCCACACCACGACGGTCGCCTCGCCCTCGGCGGCGGGCGCGACCGCGCGCAAAGCGGCCAGCAGCAGCTGCGGGTAGTGGTCGACCGGCCGCACGCGGTGGCCGGCGAACAGCTGGGGCAGCAGGCGCGTCATCGCCACGCGGTTCTCCAGCACGTAGGAGATGCCCGACGGCGTGCGCACGTTGTCCTCGAGCACGCGCCAGGAGCCGTCGGCGTCGCGCACCAGGTCGCAGCCGGCGACGTGGCAGTACACGCCGCCCGGCGGGCGGATGCCGTGCACGGCACGCGCGAAGTGGGTGCGCGAGACGACCAGCGACCAGGGCACGATCCCGGCCCGGACGATCTCGCGGCCGTGGTAGACGTCGTCGATGAAGGCGTTCAGCGCGCGGATGCGCTGGCGCAGCCCGCGCTCGAGCTCGGCCCACTCGCCCGCGGGGATGACGCGGGGCACGAGGTCCAGGGGGAACGGGCGGTCCTTGACCACCTCGCCCTGTTCGTTGGCCTCGTAGGTGATGCCCTGCTGGAGGAAGATCGCGTCGCGGCGGCGACCGGCCGCGACCAGCCCGTCGCCCCCGATGCGGTTGAGCGCGTCGACCAGGCCGGCGGTGTGCGGACGAGCGCCGCCGGCGGCGTCCACCAGCTCGTCGTAGAAGGGCGCCGTCGGCGAGATCGTCACGGGTCGGGAATTTCCCACGGGCACACAGCTTCCCGCTTCGACCGGCGGGCTACCGTTGATCGCCATGTCGGCCAACGTCGCGCCTGCGTCCGGCGCACCCGCCGACAAGGTCCGCGGATCGTCCGCGGCCGTCTTCCTGGCCAGCTGGTGCTGCTTCGCGGCGATCGGCTGCGTGCTGCCGATCCTGCCCCGCTACGTGCACGGACCGCTGCACGGCGGGGACGTCGAGACCGGGCTCGTGGTCGGCGCCTTTGCCTTCACGGCGATCGTGGCGCGCCCGTGGGCCGGGCGCAACGCCGATGCGCGCGGGCGGCGCCTGATGGTCATCGGCGGGTGCCTGATCGTCTCGGTGGGCAGCGCGTTGATGTTCGTGCCCGCCGGCGTCCCCGGCGCGCTGGTCGCCCGGCTCGTGGTGGGGGTCGGCGAGGGCGTGGTGTTCACCGCCGGCTCGGCCTGGATCGTCGACCTCGCCCGCGCCGACCGGCGCGGGCGCGCGATCAGCTGGTTCGGCGTGTCCGTGTGGCTCGGGCTGAGCCTGGGTCCGGCGATCGGCTCCGTGATGGACTCGCTGGGCGGATACGAGGCCGTGTGGGCGCTGGCCACGCTCCTGCCGCTCGCGGGCGCCGTGGTGGCGGCCCGCGAACCGTCCGACGCCCGCGTGCCCCATCCGGACGCGCCCCGCGCACCGCTGATCACCCGCGAGGCGCTGGCCCCCGGCGTGGCGCTGCTGCTCATCAACGCCAGCTACGCGACGCTGGCCGGGTTCGTCGGCCTGCACCTGGCCGCCCGCGGCGCCGGGCACGGGACGCTGGTCTTCGTGACGTTCGGCGCGACGGTCGTGGCCACGCGGCTCGTGCTCGGCTCGCTGCCCGATCGGCTCGGCCCGCTGCCCACGGCGATGGCCGCCGCGCTGGCGGCCTGCGCCGGCCTGGCGCTGATCGCGGTGGCCCACGACTGGCCGATCGCCGCGGTCGGCGGGGTCGTCACCGGCTTCGGCTTCGCGACGCTGTACCCCGCGCTGGCCCTGTGGGTCGTCGATCGCGTCGGCGAGGAGCGCCGGGGCGCCGCGCTGGGGACCTTCACGGCGTTCTTCGACGCCGGCTTCGGCATCGGCGCCCCGATCGCCGGCGCCGTGGCCGCGCTGGTCAGCTACGAGGCGGCGTTCTGGGTCGCCGCGGGCTACGCCGCGGCGGCGGCTCTGGTCACGTTGGCGCTCGCCCGCAGCGAACGTCGCTAGTCTGTGTCTTACGTGCGGTCGACAACCGGTCGGCCGCGAGGCAGCTCGCTTGCTCTCTTCCGCCGCCGGCGGTTCGGGTCTTGTAGCCGTCTCCCGAATCTCCGCGGCCCGGTAGCGCCGCCTCAGAAGGAGCAGTTCCAGTGTCTACGCAGACCTTCGCCGATCTCGGCGTGTCGCCGCCCGTGGTGGCGGCGCTGACCGAGCGCGGCATCGAGTCCCCCTTTGCCATCCAGCAGCTCGTCATCGAAGACGTGCTGGCCGGCCATGACGTCCTGGCCAAGTCGCCGACCGGCTCGGGCAAGACCCTCGCCTTCGGCCTGCCGATGGTCGACATCATCGAGGCCAACGACCCGCGCCCCGCGGCGCTCGTGCTCGCCCCCACGCGTGAGCTCGCCTCCCAGATCGTCGACGAGCTCTACACCGTCGCCCACTCCCGCGCGCTGCGCATCAAGGCCGTCTACGGCGGCGTCGGCATGGAGAAGCAGGGCCGCGAAGCCGCCCGCGCGCACATCATCGTCGCCACGCCCGGCCGGCTCGAGGATCACCTCCAGCGCGGCACGTTCTCGCTCAAGCACGTGCGCCTGCTCGTGCTCGACGAGGCCGACCGCATGCTCGACATGGGCTTCCGCCCGGCCGTCGACCGCATCGTCGCCAAGTGCCCGAGCGACCGCCAGACGGTGTTCTTCTCGGCCACGCTGGACGGCGAGGCCGGCCGCATCGCGCAGCAGTACACCAACGACGCGCGCCTGCACGAGCACGTCCCCACCGAGCACAAGACCGCGCAGATCGAGCACCGCTTCGTGCGGGCCGAGCGCGACGATCGCCTCGACGCGCTCGTCCGCGAGCTGCGCGACGGCGACCGCGACCGCGCGCTCGTCTTCGTGCGCACCAAGCGCGGCGCCGACCGTCTGGTCAAGCGCCTGGACCGCGAGGGCGTGCGCGCCGTCGCGATGCACGGCGACAAGTCGCAGTCCCAGCGCGAGAAGGCGCTGGCCCGCTTCGAGGCCGGCACCGTCGACACGCTCGTGGCCACCGACGTGGCCGCCCGCGGCATCGACATCGACGGCATCACGCACGTGATCCAGTTCGATCCGCCGGACGACCGCGAGGGCTACGTCCACCGCGTCGGCCGCACGGGCCGCGCCGGGCGCACGGGCATCGGCATCACGTTCGTGGGCGCCGAGCAGGCCAAGGACGTGGCCAAGATCGCCGGCGACCTGGACCTGTCGCGCGAGTTCGCGCGCTCGGGCTTCCAGTCCAACTCGACCGCGGGCGCCGGACCGGCCCCGCGGCAGGGTCAGGGCCAGGGCTCGCGCTCCCGCCGCCGCGGCGGACAGCGTTCGCGCGCCCGCTCCTGAACGCCACTCCCCCACTCGGGGGAAAGGTGATCGTTGTCACACAAACGAGACCCTTAGTTGCCGTATCATCCGTCTTGTTCGTCGCCCATATCCCGCGACGATCGTTGGTGAATGACCGGTCTGCGTCCTCCCCTCTCTCCTCCGGACGTAGGCCACTCTGAATCAGACACCTGATCGAAAGGTCCCGGCTTCGGCCGGGGCCTTTCGTGGTTTCTGGGCAGACTCCGAGGTGAAGTCGCCCGTTGTCAGGTTCGCGTCGCTATGCGACGCCCAGCTGACAACGGCGCCGGTGGGGAGCGGCGACGTGCCACTTCTCGCGGCGGGTGGCGTCTCCGCCACCGCTCGCCGTCCTGCGCTGCCCGCCGTTGTCCGCTTCGACCCGAGACGCCGCTGGATCGCGCCGATCGCCGAGCGGTGGGCGCCGAGGCGCAACGCCTGGCCGAGATGCACGTCTGAGCACTTCGTGCGAGCATCGCCCGATGCCCGCCGAGCTGACCGTCGTCGACCATCCCGTCCTGCGCGACCGCGTCGCCCTGCTGCGCGACGAGACCACCCCGCACGGCGCGTTCCGCCGGGCCCTGCACGAGGCCTCGGCGATCGTGGCCATCGAGGCCACCCGCGACCTGCCCACGGTCACCGGCGAGGTGCAGACGCCGCTGGAGACGACCGCCGCCGAGCGCCTGAAGGGCGAGGTCGCCGTCGTGCCCGTGCTGCGCGCGGGCCTGGCCATGGTCGACGGGTTCCTGCGCCTGCTGCCCGATGCGCGCGTCGGGCACCTGGGCCTGCAGCGCGACGAGCACACGCTGACGCCCCGCGGGTACTTCGAGCGGCTGCCCGCCCACCTCGACGCCGCCCACACCTTCGTGCTCGATCCGATGCTGGCCACCGGCGGCAGCGCGGTCCATGCGCTCGACCGCCTGGCCGAGGTCGGCGCCACCGACGTGCGCCTGATCTGCCTGGTCGCCGCGCCCGAGGGCGTCGCCGCGGTCCACGAGCGCCATCCCGACGTGCCGATCTGGGTGGCCGCGCTGGACCGCGGCCTGGACGAGAACGGCTACATCCGCCCCGGCCTGGGCGACGCGGGCGACCGCGTCTACGGCACCCCCGCGGGCTGACGCGCGGCGCGGGACGGCGTGCGCGGCCACTACGCCTGGAAGATCCTCGCGCTGTGCTTCGGCGCGATCCTCTTCGCCCAGGGCGTGCGGCTGAGCTTCGGCGCGTTCGTCAATCCCTGGGAGCACGAGTTCGGCGCCTCGCGGGGCACGATCACCCTGATCGGGTCGCTGTCGTTCCTGGTCTACGGCGGCTCGCAGCCGTTCGTGGGCAAGATGGTCGACCGCTTCGGCATCCGCCGCACGCTGACGGTCAGCACGCTGCTGGTCGCGGTCGGGCTGGTGCTCAGCGCGCTGGCCCAGAGCGTGTGGCAGCTGGCGCTGGCCTACGGGGTCGTGGCGTCGCTGGGCTTCGGCGGGGCCTCGGGCGTGGCCGCCTCGGTGGCCGTCACCTACTGGTTCACGCAGCGGCGCGGCGTGGCCTTCGCGCTGGTGGAGGCCGGGTTCGGCGCGGGCCAGCTGCTGCTGGTCCCGCTCGCGCTGGGCCTCGTCTCGCTGATCGGCTGGCGCGACACGCTGCTGGCCGGCGCCGCGCTGCTGGCCGTGGTCGTCGCGCCCGTGCTGTGGCGCTGGCTGCGCGACCGCCCGGCCGACGTCGGCCTGCTGCCGATCGGCGGTCCGCTCCCGGCCGCGGTGGCCACCCACGACCACCCCGACTCCGACGCGCCACCGCTCGCGCTCGGCTTCGGCCAGCTCGTGCGCTCGCGCGGCTTCTGGGGCCTGGGCATCCCGTTCTTCGTGTGCGGCCTGACCACCACCGGGTTCGTCGACACCCACCTGATCCCGCTGGCCCAGGACCGGGGCATACCGGGCGGCACGGCCGGGCTGGCCGTCGCGCTGCTGGCCGCGGCCAACGTCACCGGCATCCTGCTGTCGGGTCCGCTGGCCGACCGGGTCGACAACCGGCTGCTGCTGGCCGCCCTGTACGGCACGCGGGCGCTGTCGTTCGTCGTGCTGGCCACGCTGGTCGACGCCCGCGCGCTGATCGGCTTCGCCCTCCTGTTCGGCGTGGTGGACTTCAGCGTCGTCGCCCCCACGCAGTGGCTGGCCGCCCGCTACGTCTCACCCCAGACCGTCGGCCTGGCCTTCGGCTGCCTGAACGGGATCCACCAGCTCGGCTCGGCCTTCGGCGCCTGGATCCCGGGCGTCCTGTACGACGCCACCGGCTCCTACGACACGATGCTGGCCGCGGCGACCGTCGTCCTGGTCATCGCGGCGCTGACGTGTCTGACGCTCCCGCGGCCCGCGCGCCTGGGAGCGGCTGCTCCAACCTAGCCTCGCCCCACACCGCGCCCACCGCCGCGCAGCCGACCAGGATGAAGCCGGCGGACACGAACCAGGACACCAGCGAGATGGCCACGCCGATCGTGCCGTAGCTGGCCGCCGAGCTGGAGATCGACTTGGGCAGGTAGATGATCCCGCCGATCGACAGGCAGGTCATGCACACCGAGGTCAGGGCGGCGGTCGGGATCAGCGCCCGCCAGGGCACCCGCCGCGAGAGCAGGATCCACGGCGTGTAGAGCCACACCACGCCCGAGAAGGACAGCGCGACGACCGCGGAGATGAACGGGCGCGACAGATCGACCGCGGCCGAGCGCAGGCCGCCGAAGATCGAGAGGAAGGCGGCGACGCCGACCAGCCACATCAGACCCGACGGCGTGGCCCGCACGCCCAGCCGCGGCAGCCGCCAGGCCGTCTCGTAGGCGCGCTGCAGGCCGCGCGTGAAGCTGAGCGCCGAGACGATCAGCAGCAGCACGCCGAGCACCGACAGCGACGACTGCACGTTCGGCGGTGGGGAGAAGGCGGCCTGGACGATCTCCGCCGTGCGCGGATCGAGGTCGAACCGCTCGATCAACGAGTCGGCGAAGTTGCCCCGGTGGATGCCCGGCACGATCGAGCCGAGCACGACGCCCAGCGGGATCAGGGCGGTAAAGGTCAGCGAGGCCAGCGCGACGGATCGATCGACGAACTCGAGCTCGACCAGGCGCTGCAGGCAATGGCGGACGAAGGCGATCGCCGCGGCGACGTGTCGATGCTGGAGCAGCCGGTCTTTCATCCGGCCACAGCTTCGTCGAACGAGTGCCGGATCGCCAGCCGCGGCGCGACGCCGGCGCGCTCGAGCACCTCGCGCACCGGCTCGCGGACCTCGCCCAGGCGCAGCGCGATCCCCCGCCGGTCCAGCACGTCGGCCAGCTCGCCCAGCGTGTCGGCCGTCTGCACGTCGAGCTCCGGGGTCGGGGCCATGTCGACCACGACCGCGGTCGGCGCCGGCTGGGCGCCGTCCACCAGGGCGATGACGCGGTCCTTGAACACGCCGACGTTCGGATACAGCAGCATCAGGTCGCAGCGCACCGCGAGCACGCCGGGCGCCGGGCGCCAGTCGGGGTGGCGGTCCAGCGCGCCCCACACGCCGCTGAGGGGATCGCGGGCCAGCACGTGGATGTCGGGTCGGGCGATGCGCTGGACGACGTAGATCAGGGTCCCGACGACCGCGACGACGAGCCCTTGGAGGATGCCCAGCACGAGCACGCCGAGCAGCGCGACGCAGGCCCACACGAACGCCACGCGCCGCACGCGCGCGAACCGGCGCATGGCGGCGACGTTGAAGAAGCCGGAGACCGCGACGATCACGATCGCCGCCAGCGTCGCCTTGGGCAGCGGCTCGAACAGCGGCGAGAGGAACGCGCCGGTGGCCAGCACCAGCGCGGCACAGACCAGGCCGGCCAACTGGGTCCGCGTCCCGGCCGCGTCCGCCGCGGCGGTCTGGCTCGCGCCGCCGGTCTGCACGAAGCCCGCCGACAGGCCGGCCAGCAGGTTGGAGCCGCCCATGGCCACCAGGTCGCGGTTGGTGTCGATCGGGTCACCGTGCTTGGCGGCCAGCGAGCGCGAGACGCCGATCGCCTCGGCGCTGAGGATCAGGACGCCGAACGCCGGCGCGATCAACTGCACGATGTCGCCCGCGTTGACGTCCGGCAGCGACGGATCCGGCAGCGCGGTGGGCAGATCGCCGACGGTGGCCAGGCCGTGTTCGTCGAGCTGGAAGATGGCCGACAGCGCCACCGAGGCGACGAGCACGATCAGCGACCAGGGCAGCCGGGGCGCCGCCCGCCGGCCCCCGAGCAGGATGGCCACCGACGCCAAGCCGACGACCAGCGTCAGCAGGTCGGTGTCGCCCAGGCGTCCGATCAGGTGCCAGGCCCGCGGGAACGGGTCACCGCCCGGGTCCTCGACGCCCAGCAGCGCCGCCACCTGACCCACGGCGATGGTCAGGCCCAGGCCGAACAGGAAGCCCGTCATGACCGACGACGAGATCAGGTCGGCGACCGCGCCCAAGCGCAGCAGGCCGGCGATCACGAACACGATCGCCGCCACGACCGCGAGCGCCGCCGACAGCGCGGCGAACTTGGCCGGGTCGCCGGCGGCCAGCGTGCCCACCGCGGCGGCCGACACGGCCGCGGTCGAGGTCGTGGCGCCGACGATCAGCTGGCGCGAGGTGCCGAACAGGCCGTAGGCCAGCATCGCGCCCGGCGCGGCCATCAGCCCGGCCGCGGGCGACAGCCCGGCGATCTGGGCGTAGGCCACCGCCTGCGGGGTGACGACCGACCAGATGACCAGACCGGCGACCAGATCGGGCCGCAGATCGGCCGACCGGTACTCCCGCACCCACGCCGGGAGCGCTACGGCGCTCACGGCCCGGGCGCCCGCAGGACGCAGCGAAAGCCGATGTGGCTGGTGGACGTGTCGATCGCCTCGGCCTGGCGGGCGGCGGGCCGGTAGCGCAGGCAGTAGTTGGGCGCGCACAGGTGCGAGCCGCCCTTGATCACCCGGCGCGGGATGTCGGCGCCGGGCTGGCCCACGGCGTAGCTGCGCTCGGGCGAGTCGACGCGCGGGTTGCGCGGCAGGCAGCAGTCGCCGAGCTCGTCGTCGGGGTGGCGCGGCGTGAAGAAGTCGTCGGTCCACTCCCACACGTTGCCGGTCATGTCGTACAGGCCGTAGCCGTTGGGCGGGAACGTGGCCACCGGCGAGGTGCCCTCGTAGCCGTTGGCCTTGAGGTTCTGCCAGGGGAACTCGCCCTGCCAGGTGTTGGCCATCAGCTTGCCGCCCGGGCGCTCCTCGTCGCCCCAGGCGAACGTCGCGCCGTCCAGCCCGCCCCGCGCGGCGAGCTCCCACTCGGCCTCGGTGGGCAGCGACCGCCCGGCCCAGGCCGCGTAGGCGGCGGCGTCCTCGTGCGTGACGTGCGTGACCGGGTGCTTGTCGCGCCCGCGCACGGAGCGCCATGACGCCCCCGGCACGTAGGCCCACCACTGCTGATGGTTGTGCAGGGGCACGCGGTGGGGCGCCTTGACGAAGACCAGCGAGCCCGGGACCAGCAGCGTGGGATCGGCCTGCGGGTAGTCGGCCGGATCGAGCGGGCGCTCGGCCACGGTGACGTAGCCGGTATCGGCCACGAAGCGCTTGAACTGGCGCACGGTGACCGGGCTGCGGTCGATCCAGAACCCGTCGACCTCGACGCGATGGACCGGCCCCTCCTCGGCGTAGAACCGCTCGGAGCCCATGCGGAACGTCGCACCGGAAATCCACGTCATGTCGGTCGGCGGGGTGCGCGTGTCCATGCCGACACGGCAGCCTATTCGCGCGTAGACTCGCCGCGGCCGGGAGTGTGCACGTCCGTCGATGCAAGAGGAGGCCGCCGTGGCTGACAAGCCGAACATCCTGATCATCTGGGGAGATGACATCGGGATCACCAACCTCAGCTGCTACAGCGACGGGCTGATGGGCTACCGGACGCCGAACATCGACCGGCTGGCCGATGAGGGCGTGCGCTTCACCGACTCCTACGGCGAGCAGAGCTGCACCGCCGGCCGCGCGGCGTTCATCACCGGCCAGAACCCGTACCGCACCGGGCTGACCAAGGTCGGCTTCCCCGGCGCCGACATCGGCCTGCGGGCCGAGGACCCGACGATCGCCACCGCGCTGAAGGCCGAGGGCTACGCCACCGGCCAGTTCGGCAAGAACCACTTCGGCGACCGCGACGAGTTCCTGCCCACGATGCACGGCTTCGACGAGTTCTTCGGGAACCTCTACCACCTCAACGCCGAGGAGGAGCCCGAGGAGCGCGACTACCCGACCGAGGAGGAGTTCCCCAACTTCCGCGAGCGCTACGGCCCGCGCGGCGTGCTGCACACGTGGGCCAACGGCGACGGGACGCAGCGCATCGAGAACACCGGGCCGCTGACCATCGAGCGGATGAAGACGTGCGACGAGGAGTTCCGCGACGCGGCGATCGACTTCATGCGCCGCCAGCACGAGGACGAGACGCCCTTCTTCCTGTGGTTCAACACGACCCACATGCACTTCCGCACGCACACGCGCGACGAGGATCTGGGCCGGGCCGGGCGCTGGCAGTCGCCCTATCACGACACGATGGTCTACCACGACGAGATCGTCGGCCAGGTGCTCGACGAGCTCGACGCGCTGGGCATCGCCGACAACACGATCGTCATGTACTCGACCGACAACGGCCCGCACATGAACTCGTGGCCGGACGCCGGCATGACCCCCTTCCGCAACGAGAAGAACTCCAACTGGGAGGGCGCCTATCGGGTGCCGCTGCTGCTGCGCTGGCCCGACCGGATCCCGGCCGGGACGGTGCTCAACGGCATCGTCAGCCACGCCGACTGGTTCGTCACGCTCCTGGCCGCCGCCGGCAACCCCGACATCGCCGAGCAGCTGCGGGCGGGCGCCGAGCTCGACGGGACGCAGTACAAGGTCCACCTCGACGGCTTCGACCAGCTGGAGTACATCACCGGCGCGGCCGACGCCTCCCCGCGCCACCACTTCTTCTACGTCACCGACGACGGGGATCTGAGCGCGTTGCGCTTCGACAACTGGAAGATCGTCTTCCTCGAGCAGCGGGCCGCCGGGACCCTGCGCGTGTGGGCCGAGCCGTTCACCGAGCTGCGGGTGCCGAAGATCTTCAACCTGCGCACCGATCCCTACGAACGGGCCGACATCACCTCCAACACGTACTACGACTGGCTGCTCACCCGGGCCTGGCTGCTGATTCCGGCCCAGCAGTACGTGGCGCAGATGCTGCAGTCGCTGGTCGAGTTCCCGGCGCGGCAGGAGCCGGCGTCGTTCAACATCGAGCAGGTGCTGCAGAAACTGCAGGCGGGAGCCGCGGGCAGCTCGTGACGGCGGCCCCGGCGTGAGCGGCGTGCCCGCCGACGCGATCGCGGCGTTCTACGACCGCCACCCCTACCCGCCGCCCGTCGCCGACCTGGGCGATGTCGCCGCCCGCTCCGACGACGGGCGGGCGGCGCGGGTGGCCCACCACCGGATCTGGCCGGGACGGCCGGCCGATTCGGTCGGGTCGGTGCTGGTCGCGGGGTGCGGAACGGCACAGGCGGTCCGCTGGGCGCTGCGCCACCCCGGCGCGTCCGTCGTCGGGATCGACGTCAGCGCCGAGAGCCTGGCGCACACGCGCGCGCTGGCCGCCCATCACGCGGTCACCAACCTCGAGCTGCACGAGCTGCCGATCGAGGCCGCCGCCACGCTGGGCCAGCGCTTCGACCACGTCGTCTGCACCGGCGTCCTGCACCACCTGGCCGACCCCGACGCCGGCCTGCGCGCCCTGCGCGAGGTGCTGGCCCCCGGCGGCGCGGTGACGTTGATGGTCTACGCGCGCCACGGACGGACCGGCGTGTACCTGCTGCAGGAGTACTGCCGGCGCCTGGGCGTCGGCACCGATCCCGCCGAGCTCGCCGAGCTGGTGGCCACGCTGCGCGAGATCCCGCTGGGCCATCCGCTCAGCCGGCTGCTGCGCGAGGCGCGCGACTTCGCCGACGACGGCGCCCTGGCCGACGCGCTGTGCAACCCGCGCGATCGCGCCTACGCCGTGCCGGAGCTGCTGGCGCTGATCGACGGGGCGGGGCTGCGCTTCGGCCGCTGGGAGCGCCAGGCGCCGTACCTGCCCGACTGCGGCGCGATCAGCGAGACGCCGCACGCGGCCCGCATCGCGGCGCTGACCTCCGCCGAGCAGTACGCCGCGGTCGAGCTGTTCCGAGGCACGATCACCCGGCACACGGCGATCGCCTTCGCCGCCGACGACGCCGGCTCCGGCGCGCTGGACTTCGCGGGGGCCGGCGTGCCGGTCGTGGTGCCCACCGCGGTCGTCGTGCGGGAGCGCCTGCCGCCCGGGGTGGCCGCCGCGCTGATCAACCGCGCGCACACCGACACCGACCTCGTGCTGTTCGCCGACGCCCGCGAGCTCGACGTCTTCCAGGCGATCGACGGTCAGCGGACGATCGCCGACCTGGGCGACCCGGCGTTCGTGCAGCGCCTGTGGCGCCACGACCTCGTCGTGATCGATCGGAGTGGCCGATGATCGCCGACGTCGTCGCCCTGGACGGCGGCGAGTTCACCATGGGCTCCGACCGCCACTACGCCGAGGAGGCGCCGGTGCATCGCGTCCGGCTCGACCCGTTCGCGATCGACCGCTACGCCGTCACCAACGCGCGCTTCGCCGCCTTCGTGCAGGCCACCGCCTACGTGACCGTCGCCGAACGCCCGCTGGACCCGGCCGAGTTCCCCGGCGCCCCGGCGGAGAACCTGGTCGCGGGCTCGCTGGTCTTCGTCCCCACCCCGGGTCCGGTCGACCTGCGCCACCTGAGCCAGTGGTGGGCCTGGGTGCCCGGCGCGAGCTGGCGCGCGCCGGAGGGCCCGGGCTCGTCGGTCGCGGAGCGATCCGCCCATCCGGTCGTCCACATCGCGCACGAGGACGCGGCCGCCTTCGCCGCCTGGGCGGGCGCCCGCCTGCCCACCGAGGCCGAGTGGGAGTTCGCCGCCCGCGGTGGCCTGGAGGGCGCGGCGTTCACCTGGGGTGACGAGCCCCGCCCGGACGGCCGGCTGATGGCCAACACCTGGGACGGGCCCGACTTCCCCTGGCGCTCCACGGGCGCGTCGGGCCATCTGCGCACGGCGCCGGTGGGCGCCTTCCCGGCCAACGGCTTCGGCCTGCACGACATGGCCGGCAACGTGTGGGAGTGGACCGACGACTGGTGGGCCGCGCACGCCGATCCCGGCGGGTCCTGCTGCGCGCCGGTCAACCCGCGCGGCGGCGATCGCGCGTCCAGCCTCGATCCCGCGCAGCCGCAGTTCCGCACCCCGCGGAAGGTGATCAAGGGCGGCTCGCACCTGTGCGCCGACAGCTACTGCCTGCGCTACCGGCCGGCCGCGCGCCGCCCGCAGATGATCGACACCGGCATGAGCCACATCGGCTTTCGCTGCGTGTGGCCCGCGACCGAACCACCACCCCCCACATCGGAGGCGAGATGAGCGACCGACTGCCCTCGTGGCGTCCTGGCCCGACCCGCGATGCCCTGATCGCGTTCCTCGACGGCATCGACGCGGTGCCGATCGAGGAGCGCGTGGCCTACGTCGACAACGACGGCACGATGTGGTGCGAGAAGCCCAGCTACGTGCAGCTCGACTTCTTCGTCGACGCGCTGCGCCAACGCGCGACCGCGGATCCCGCGCTGGCGCAGCGGCCCGAGTTCGCCGCCGTCCTGGCCGGGGACATGGCCGCGATCGCCGAGATCGGCCTGACCAAGGTGGCCGGCGCGCTGGCCGCGCTGTTCGATGGGCAGACGCCGGAGGAGTTCGGTGCGGCGGCCGACGACTTCCTGACCCGCTACCGCCATCCCACCCGGCACGTGCCCGTGGGCGGGGTCATCTACCAGCCGATGCTCGAGCTGCTGGCCGAGCTGCGCGCGCACGAGTTCACGGTGGGCATCGTGACCGGCGGCGGGACCGAGTTCGTCCGGCGGGTGAGCAAGACGTACTACGGCGTCGAGCCGGGGATGGTCGTCGGCACCCTGATCGGCTACGAGTCCGGACGCGACGACGCGGGGCACCCGGTGGTGCGCCGCACGATCGCGCAGATCGGGAAGGCCAACGAGGGCGGCGCCAAGATCGAGAACATCCAGTCCCAGGTCGGCCGCGCGCCGATCCTGGCCGCCGGCAACTCGGCCGGCGACCGCGAGATGCTCGAGTGGGCGCAGGCCCACCCGCGCGGCGGCGTCGCGGTCCTGATCGACCACGACGACGCCGAGCGCGAGTTCGCCTACGCCGGCGAGGCGGTCTCCTTCCAGGCCGACGAGGCGATCACCGACGTGGGCGCCCGGCTCGGCTGGATCGTCGTCAGCATGCGGCGCGACTGGGAGACCGTGTTCGCTCGTGCCCTGAGTCACTAGCCCGTGAACGCCGGCGACACCGCCCCCTGCTCGGGCAGCGGCGGACGCACGGTCAGCCCGGCCCGGGCCTCGTTGTCGTCGGGGTTGGGGTCGCTGGTCGACGAGGTCGTGGCCACGCGGTTGACCAGCCGCCCCACGCGCTCCGGGGCGTTGTCGGTGGTGATGACCACGCGCTCGCCCGGCTGAAGCGTGCCCAGCGAGCAGCTGGCCGGCCGCCGGCCGTCGCAGGTGCCCTTGGTGCTGCTCAGCGTGAGCACGCGGGCCCCGTTGGGCGAGACCTCGGTGACCACGACGTCCTGCGCCGGGTCGGGCCCTCGGTTGACCACGACGATCTCGTAGTGCGCCTTGTCGCCGATGCGCACGCTCGACGGCGTCACCGTCTTGGTGATGACGAGATCGGCGAACGGGCCGTCGGCCGGCGCCAGGTCGTCCGTGGACGGCTGACCGCCGTCCGGCGTGGGTGTGGGTGTCGGCGCCGGCGGGGGTGACGGCGTCGGGGTGGGCGTCGGCGTCGGCCGGGGCTTGAGGTCCGGGTCGTAGCGGTTGGTGAACGTGCAGTCGAGCTTGGGCTCGGCGTTGGTCAGCTGCACCTGCGCCTGCCCGCCGGATGCGGTGATCGGGCGCCCGTTGCAGACGACCGACTGCAGGCGCCACGCGCCCTTCGTCGGCGGGGCCAGCGCGAACTCCGTGATCGTGTAGGTGCCCAGCGGGATGCTCGTCGTGCTGTCGCCCCGGGCCAGGGTCGGCGTCTTGGTGTCGCGCACCTTGGCCGTCTGGTCGTAGCTGGCCGCCGTCCCGCCGACCCGCGCGATCTGGAAGCCGGCGTCGCCCGTGCGCCCGATCGTCTCCTTGCGCACGATCAGCGAGCCGCCCGGGATGAACGTGTTGGTGAAGCCGCAGGTCGCGCCCTCACCCGGCGGCACGGTCAGGCTGACCGGCGCGTTGAGCGGCTGGGCCGCGCCGTTGCAGACGACCTGCGTCGTGCGCCAGGTGCCCGCCGCCCGCGGCGCGGGCGCCTGTTCGGCCACCTGGTAGGTCCCCGACACGCCGGTCAGCGGCGCGCCGCCCGTCCACACGCCCTCGGCCGTGGTGGCGATCGTCTGCTGTGTGCTGCCGGGGCCGCTGACCGAGAAGTCGAAGGTGCCGATCCCCCCGATCGTGCGCTTGCCCAGCTGCAGCCCCGACGGGGGCGGCTGCAGGCTGTCGGTGTAGGTGCAGGTGACCGTGTCGTCGGCAGCCAGCGTCACCGACGCCTGCCCGCTCGCCACGTCGGTCGTCGACGTGCTCGCGCCGCTGGCCGACACGCAGTCCAGGCTCTTCAGCGTCCAACCGTCGGGCACCTCCTCCTGGAACGTCCACGCCGGATCGCCCGGGCCGACGGCGCCCCGGTAGAAGGACTGCTGCGCGGGCGCCCCGTAGCCCGCCGACAGCGTGAAGCGATGGTCGGCGTTGTAGGAGATGTTGCCGCTGAACGTGAACGCCTGCGATGCCGTCGCCGTGGGGTCGTCGACGACCTTCTTGACGATGATCGTCCCGCTGGTGGGCGGCGGCGTGACGTAGTAGGCGTAGCAGAAGACATGATCGGTCCCGGCCGGGAAGCCGATGTACTCGACGTTGTCGCCGTTGAGGTTGTCGATGGCGCAGCGCAGCGCCGCGAACCCGTAGCGCCCCGGGTAGGCGGTGTTCAGCACCGGGTCGGCCGGCAGGCCGCCCTGCAGCCAGAGCGACTGGCCGGCGGAGGCCCGGTCGGCCTGCGCGGCGGTCAGCGGGAGGGTCACCGCGCCGGCCAGTGTCTGGCCGGTGTCCTGGCCCTGTGCGTCGCGCAGGGCGACCTGGGGCAGCGTCACGATCGGCGTCGCGTACGCGCCGCTGACGGCCGACATCGACCCCCAGGGACCGACGGCCGCCGCGCCCACGTAGCCCTGGCCGAGCACGAACGGCCAGCCGGAGAGCGGTCGGCAGTTGGGCTGGCCCTGGGCCTCCTTGGCCGGTGAGATCGGCTCGCCGCCGGTGTACAGCGTGTCGGGCCCGAGGTCGCGCAGGCTCTCCTGGATGTCGTTGCGGGCCAGGTTGGCCGTGACGTCGGTGTAGCTGTCGCACACGCGCGCCGCGTAGGTGACGAGCTTGGACACCTTCGGGGTGCGTCGGGGCGTGGTCGTCGTCGGCGTGGTCGTCGTCGGCGTGGTCGTGGTCGGCGTGGTGGGGGTCGTGGTCGTCGGCGTCGTGCTCGTGGTCGTGGTCTCCGGCGTGCCGCTCTGCGCGTCCGCGGCCAGCGCGGCGACCAGGCCGCCCAGCACGAGCACGGTCACCATCGCGGCCAGTCGCCGCCACGTCAGCGAATCCATATCGGCGTCCCCACGGGTAGGCGGCGCACGAGCGCCGCGATGTCGTCGTTGGCCAGGCGCACGCATCCGTGCGACGGACGTCCTGGGATCAGCTGCGGCTGGTTGGTGCCATGGATGCCGACCACCCCGCCGCCGGGCCAGTCGGTCAGCCGCGAGTAGGCGCTCGTCCCGATCGCCCACGGGCCGTACAGCGGGTTGCCGCCGGCCAGGTTGCGCAGCTTCTCACGCACGTAGAAGCGCCCGGCCGGCGTCGGCGTGCCGACCGCACCGATCCCGACGCGGGCCGACCACACGACCCGGCCCGCCTGGCGCAACCGGATGCGCAGCGCCCCGCGGTCGATCTCCAGCGCCGTGCGCACCGTGCGCAGCACGCCCAGCGCGGTCCGCGGCACCCAGCCGGTGGCGCCGTTGGGTCGCCGCGGCAGCCGCACCTGCACCCACGCGCGGCCCGCGCCGTCGAGTCGCTCGCGCAGAGCCAGGTAGACCTCCGGCCGTCCGTCCTCGGTCAGCCAGTGCAGCCGGGCCACCGAGCGCGAGCGCGGATCGGGGTTCAGCCGGGCCTGGACCAGCTGGACCGGGTGCGCCCAGCGGGTGAGCGTGCGCTCGTTGGACAGACGCTCACCGGCCCCGTGGACCGCCGGCGCGGCACACAGCCACGCCATCGCGACCAACCCGACCGAAATCCAACCTGCGCACCCGCCCGACACGCACACCTCCCTCGCTCCCAAACGGCACGTTAGCGCTCAGCCGGGCAAACCGCCAGACCGACCCGCAGCGCGCAGGAAACCTCGTCGCGGACGCCGAAGGACCGCCGGATGGGACACGCGTCGCGCTTCACCGAACGACTGATGAGCGAGCGGCGCACGCCGGAGGAGATCCGCGACGCCGTCTACCTGTCCACCGGCGACGTGGCGGCCAAGCAGACGCGCTTCTGGCTGCTGCTGGTCCTGGCCGCGGCGATCGCCACGGCGGGGATCGTCGGCGACTCCACCGCCACGGTGATCGGGGCGATGATCGTGGCCCCGCTGGCCACCCCGATCCAGGGCATCGCGCTGGCCATCGCCTACGGCGAGGTCCGCCCGCTCGTTCGTTCGCTGCTGATCCTGCTGTCGGCGATCGTCGTCGTCGTCGGGTTGGCCGCCGCGCTGGGCGCGCTGCTGCCCCAACTCAAGGACCTGGCCGACAACACCCAGGTCACCGCGCGCGTCTCCCCCACGATCGTCGACCTGGTCGCAGCGGCGACCACCGGGGCAGCGGGCGCGTTCGCCGTCGCCCGTCGGGACGTCGGCGACATCCTGCCGGGCGTGGCGATCGCCATCTCGCTCGTGCCCCCGCTGGCGGTGGTGGGCGTGACCGCTCAGGCCGGTGACTGGAACGACGCGGGCGGGGCGTTGCTGTTGTTCGTCACCAACGTGCTGGCCATCGTGGTGGTCGGCATGGCCATCTTCGGCCTGACCCGCCTGCAGCCGATCCCCACGCACTCCGACGCGCTGCGCCGCCGGCCGGTGCTCGCCGTCGTGGCCGTCGGCGCCGCGGTCGTCGTCGCGGCGCTGGGGGTCACGACGGCGCGCACCGTCCAGCTCGCCGATCGGCTCGACGACGTGAACGCGATCGCCTCGCGCTGGGCCACCGGCAACGACGAGCGCTTCGTCGGTGCGCGTTTCAGCGGAACCGATCTGATCGTGATCGTCGAGGGCACCAGCGACGGCGGCGACGACGACGCGCTGCCCGGCCTGCTGACCGGGGCCGTGCCGGCGGGCACCTCCGTCGTCGTCAACCGCATCGCCGGCTCGCGCCGCGCCGTGGGCGCGGTCTCGTAGTCAGCGCCCCAGCCGCGGCCGGATCGACCATCGGCGCCTCCGGGTCGTCGCGACCCAGAACCTCATCGCCTAGTATTTCGCTGATTCGTTATATAGCATTATTGCTATATGCCTCATCCGGACCCGCTCAGCCAGACGTTCGCCGCCCTGGCCGATCCCACGCGGCGCGAGATCCTCTCGCGCCTGGCCCACGGCGAGGCCACGGTGGGCCAGCTGGCCGCGCCGCTGCCGATCAGCCAGCCGGCCATCTCGCGCCACCTGAAGGTGCTCGAGCAGGCGGGGCTGATCGTGCGCGGGCGCCAGGCCCAGTGGCGGCCGAGCCGGATGCAGGCCGAGCCGCTCGACCAGGCCGTCACCTGGATGCAGTCGCGCAAGCGCACCTGGGAGGCCCGGATGGATCGCCTGGACGCACACCTGGAGGAGATGACCGATGCCTGAGACCGTGCTGCTCACGCGCGTGTTCGACGCACCCCGCGACCGGGTCTTCCGGGCCTGGACCGACCCCGATCACGTGGCGGCGTGGTTCGGGCCACCCGGGATGGACGTGGCGCGCGACAGCGTCGACATCGACCTGCGCGTCGGCGGCCAGTACGCGCTGACCATGGCCGGCCCGCGGGGCGCGCACCGGCTGGTCTACGAGATCGTGGAGCTCGACGCGCCCGCGCTGCTGGTCCTGCGTGCCGACCCGATCCCCGAGGCCGGCATGCTCGAGCCCAGCTACGTGCGCATCGAGCTGCACGACCACGGCGACCGCACGCGGATGACGTTCAGCGACGGGCCGTTCCCGCCGGGGGGCGCCGAGCGGGCCGAGGCGGGCTGGACCGCCGCGTTCGCGCAGCTCGGCCTCAGCGTGCGCTGACGGCTGCGACCGCCGCGGCGACGGTCGCCTCCACGCGTGGGGCGTCGCCGGTCCGGCGCAGGGCGTCGCGCACGCGTCCCACGTCGTGGGCCAGCACGAGCGTGACGCCGCGCCGGCGCAGGTCGCCGTCCAGCGCGACCAGCATCGTCGCCGCGGTCACGTCGACGTCGGGCACCGTCTCGGCGTCGAGCACGACCGCGTGCACGCCGTCGGCCGCGGCCGCGTGCAGGATCCGCTCGCGCACCGCATCGGCGTTGGCGAAGAACAGGGTGCCCTCCGCGCGCAGGATCACCACGCCCTCGGGCACGACGTTCTCCGGATGGCGGCGCAGATCGCCGTACTGATCGGGCGTGCCCGGCACCTTGCCCAGCGGCGTGACGTGTGGCGTCGAGGCGCGGTAGAGCAGCAGCACCAGCGAGGCGGCGATCCCGATGAACAGGCCGGGCAGCGTGTCGAAGATGGTCACGCCGAGCAGCGCGGCAATGGCCGCGACGAAGTCGGCGCGCACCCCGCGGGTGACTCGGTACAGGCGCACCAGCGCGGGCACGTCGACGAGCTCGATCACGGCCGCGATGACCACCGCGGCCAGCGTGGCGAACGGGAGCGACTCGAACAGGCCGGTGAGCACGAGCAGCGTGACCACGGTCAGCACGGCGACGATCAGGCCCGACAGCTGGGTGTGCGCGCCGGCCGAGCCGTTGACCGCCGTCTTGGACAGCGAGCCGTTGACCACCATCCCGGACGATAGGCCCGCGGCCAGGTTCGCCCCGCCCAGGCCCAGCAGCTCGCGGTTGGCGTCGATCTCGTAGTGCTCGCGCGCCGCGTACGTCTTGGCCGCGCCCAGCCCCTCGGCGAACCCGACGAGCATCACGCCGATCCCGCCGGCCACCAGCGAGCCGTACTCGTGGGCCGAGGCGTCGGGCAGGCCGAGCGCGGGCAGGCCGCTGTCGATGTGGCCGACGATCTCCAGCCCGTGGTCGTCGAGGCCGAAGAGCTCGACCAGCGCGATGCCGATGGCCACGGCGACCAGCGATCCGGGGACCGCGGGCACGAACCGCCGCAGCGCCAGCACCACCGCCAGCGATCCCACCCCCACCGCCACGGTCAGCGCGTGCGCGTCGCCCAGGTTGGCCAGGACGTCCCAGGCCTTCTCGAAGAAGTCGCCCGAGCCCTTGGGGATGCCCAGCAGATCGGGCACCTGGCCGACGATGATGGTCAGCGCCAGGCCGACGATGAACCCCTTGATCACCGGTTCGGAGATGAACGAGGCCAGGAAGCCCAGGCGCAGCAGCCCGGCGACCAGCGCGGCGCCGCCCGCCGTGATGGCCAGCGCCGCGGTCGCCGTGGTGAACGCGCCCGCGTCGCCGGTGACCACGTCGGCCACCGTTGCCGCGCTCAGCGCCGCGGTGGCCGACATCGGCCCGGTGACCAGGTGGCGCGAGCTGCCCAGCAGCGCGTAGAGCAGCAGCGCGCCCGGCGCGGCGTACAGCCCGACCACCGGCGAGACGCCGGCGATCGTCGCGTAGGCCAGCGCCTCGGGCACGAGCACGGCCCAGACGGTCAGCCCGGCGATCAGGTCGCCGCGCAGCCACCCTCGCTGATAGCCCCGCAGCGAGGGGAGCAGCCAGGTCACGCGATGGTGATGCCGTCGCCCAGGAGCTTGGCGCCGAGAACCAGGAACAGCACGGCCATGACCGCGTTGTTGTTGGCCCCCAGCCAGGTCTTCATGCCGTCCAGCAGCTTGACCGCGCGCTCGCCCATGGCGAAGAAGATGACGATCGGGGCGGCCACGCCGAGCGTGGCGATGAGGATGAACACGGCCAGCGCGACGACCTCGTCGCCGGTCGACGCGCCGGTCTGGCTGATGGCCAGCCCGGCGCCCACGGTCAGCAGCAGGTTCTTCGGGTTGACCGCCGACAGCACCACCGCGATGCCCGCCGCCTTGGGCGGGCCGAACTGATCGATCGCCGCCATCCACTTGGGCAGCTCGCCCTGCTGGCCGCCGTGCGGACGCGAGCGCCACTGGCGCAGCGCCAGCAGCATGAGCACCAGCCCGAGCACGATCTTCACCCAGGCCACGCCGCCCGATGTCCCGCCGTCGTCGTCGGCCCCGGCGCTGCCGGCCACCAGCAGCACGATCGCGCCGACGATGGCCAGGCCGACGATCCACCCGACCAGGAACGCCGGCCCGTTGGACCGCGCGCGCGGCGTGCCCAGCATCAGCACGACCGCGATGATCGGCACGGGGCTGATGGCCACGCCGACGCCGAACGACAGGACCTGCCCGATGGCCTGCTGGAGCATCAGTCGCGCGCCAGCGCGGCGGCGAAGTCGCGCTCCACGTCGAGGTACACGTCGTCGCCGATGTTGACCTCGACCTCGAGGATCCGCCCGCCGGTGAAGCCGAAGCCGGCGGCGTACTCCTTGGAGACCGGGTCACCGCCGTCGCGACCGATGGTCAGGCCCTCGCCGCACAGCGCGAAGTGCCCCGGCTGGGTGCGCAGCTCGGCCTGGGCCACGACCGCGTCGTCGACGTAGAGCTTGGCCGTGCCGTGCGACGTGTGGCGGTCGTCGGTCGACTCCTTGACGAACTCCATGCCCAGCACGTGCTGGCCCGGGGTCAGGTCGACCTCGGAGACGAGCTGCTGCTCTGGCGGGATGCCGATGAAGTTGTAGACGTACCAGAGCTTGCCGCCCTTGATGAACAGCGAGTGGCCGCCGAAGCGCGCGCCCTGGGCGTAGATCACGCCCTCGGCGCCGCCGTCGTCGAGCTCCACCTGCGCGAGGATCTTGTACGAGCGGCCGCGCGTGTTGGCCGCCGCGAACTCCGGCACCTCCAGCGTGCCCGGGTAGTAGCGGTAGATCCCGCCGGGCGGGATCAGCGCCTCGGGCTGCGTGGCGATCAGCTCGGCCACCGTGCGGTCGTCCAACGGCAGCACGTCGTACTTGCCCGCCTCGACGTACCACTGGGCCACGAGCTGCTGCACGAGCTGCGGGTTCTCGCCGGCCAGGTCGTGGTTCTCGGCTCGGTCCTCCTCGACGTGGAAGAGCTGCCAGGTGTCGCTCTCGAAGTGGCCCTTGCCCACGTTGGGCCCCCGCTGGGCGACGACCTTCCAGCCGTCGCGCCACAGCGCCCGGGTGCCGAACATCTCGTAGTACTGGACCTGCTTCATCGTCGGCACCGACGCGTCGTCGAACGTGTACTTCATCGACACGCCGGGCAGCGGCGTCTGCTCGTAGCCCTGGACGAAGTCGGGCATCGACACGCCGCAGCACTCGAGGATCGTCGGGACGATGTCGGTGCAGTGGTGGTACTGGTCGCGCACCTCGCCGCGGGCCTTGATGCCCTTGGGCCAGTGCACCACGAGCGGATCGGCGACCCCGCCCTGGTACGTGTAGCGCTTGAACATCTGAAACGGCGTGCAGAACGCCGCGGCCCAGCCGGTCGGGTAGTGGTTGTAGGTCTCCGGCGAGCCGAGCTTGTCGATCATCGCCAGGTTGTCCTCGATGCTGTCGGGCCAGGCGTTGAAGAACTTCTGCTCGTTGACCGAGCCGGTCGGCGTGCCCTCGCCCGAGGCGCCGTTGTCGGCGCAGTAGAGGATCAGCGTGTTGTCGAGCTGGCCGGACTCCTCGAGGTAGTCGACGATCCGCCCGACCTGGGCGTCGGTGTACTCGCTGAAGCCCGCGTACACCTCGGCCATGCGACTGAACAGGCGCTTCTCGTCGGCGCTCAGCGATTCCCAGGGCAGCACCTGGTCGGAGTCGATCGACCAACCGTCGGGCAGCGGGTTCAGCGGCGAGAGCTCCGTGCTCTCGGGCAGGATGCCGCGCTCGATCATCCGGGGCAGGACCCACTCGCGATAGGCCTCGTAGCCGTCGTCGAACTGGCCCTTGTACTTGTCGATGTACTCCTGCGGGGCGTGATGCGGAGCGTGGTTGGCGCCCGGGCAGAACCACATGTACCAGGGCTTGTCGGGATGCGACTGCTTGGAGTCGCGGATGAACCCGAGCGCCTTGTCGGCCAGGTCCTTGGACAGGTGGTAGCCCTCTTCGGGCGTGTAAGGCGGCTCGGTGTAGTGGTTGTCCTCGACCAGGTCGGGATACCACTGGTTCGTCTCGCCGGCGATGAAGCCGTAGAAGCGGTCGAAGCCCCGGGCCAGCGGCCAGTTGCGCTTGGTCGCGCCCATGGCCCACTCGTCGATGGGGATGTTGTGGTTCTTGCCGACCCAGAACGTGTTCCAGCCGTTCTCGCGCAGGACCTCACCGACGGTGGCGTTCTCCATGGGGATGTGGCCGGTGTGGCCGGGGAAGCCCTGCGCCCCCTCGGCGATCTGCGCGAACCCGTTCTGGTGGTGGTTGCGCCCGGTCAGGAAGCAGGAGCGCGTGGGCGAGCACAACGCCGTCGTGTGCCACTGCGAGTAGGTCAGGCCGCCCGCGGCCAGGCGGTCCATCGTCGGCATCTGGATGCGCCCGCCGTAGGGCGACCAGGCCGCCAGTCCCGTGTCGTCGTAGAGCACGACGAGCACGTTGGGCGCGCCCTCGGGCGCCGGCTCCTCGCGGTAGGGACCCCAATCCATCACCGAGTCGCGCACATCGAGCTCGATCTTGCCCTGGAACTGCTTGGCCATGCTGCCTCCGCCCGCCTCGGTTGCCGCCCTGCGTGGACCGCGCGAGCCTACGCGCGCACCCGGCGCGTCTCAAGTGCGCCGTCAGCGGGGATAGCCACCCGATGATCCTCGCCATCGCCGCCGCCGCCACGTCCATCCTCTCCGGCCCGCTGGCCGCGGGCGGGACCTGGTCGATCAGCGCGCACCATCAGAGCCTCGGCGGCGTCAAGGGCGTGTGCCTGGACATCGACGCGACGCTGGCCGACGGGTTCCACCCCGGCACCGGCACGGGCTGCGCCGCCGGCAGCCTGCACGCCGGCGGCAACGTGGTGCCGGTCAGCGCAAGCAGCGCGTCGGGCGAGACGACCACGTCCTACGTCGTCGGCGGCGTGGTCACCGCCCAGGCGCGGTCGGTGACGGTGTCCTTCGCCGATGGCCAGCGTCTGAAGATCGCCACGAAGGCCGGCCCGCAGGCGTGGAGCCGGGTGCTGGGCGCCAAGGTCCGGTACTTCGGCGCCGACGCGCTGCCCACGACGACGGCGAAGGTCACCGGGGTCAGCGGCTACGACGCGCGCGGCCGGCGCGTGGCCCGCAGTCGCTGATCGGCGCGAAATTGCAGGGTGGCCCGGCCCAAAGTCGCGGGTCCACCAGCGTCGCCGAACCCTGATACTCCGGGATGTGGTCCGCCGCTCTCTGTGCCTCGCGCTGGCCGTCTGCGCCCTGTCGGTCCTTGCGTCGGCCGCCGACGCCCGCACCGCCCACGATCCCTGCCAGGGCGACGGGTTCTCGTTGCAACGCGAGAACGGCCAGCCCCAGCGGGCCTGCAACCGCAGGTTCCACGTCCCGCCGCACCGGACGATGGTGGACCCGGCCGGCACGCACCACCGAGCGGGCGAGACCTGTCCCGACGGGTACCGGATCCCCGGCTCGACCGGCGATCACGGCGGGCGCTTCCCGTCCGACTGGGACTACTGGACCCACAACGGCGAGTGGGTCACCTGGAACCTGTACAGCCTGAGCGTGCACGCGACCAACACGGACGGCACGAGAGCGACAGGCCTCTCCGGCTACTACCCCTACGTCCACAACTGGGGCTCGTGGAACTGGGGTGCGCGCTCGTTCGCCGGCTGCGAGCCGATCGGCTCGGGTCTCGTCGCGCCCGTGGCGATGATGGCCCGGACCACGCTGGCCGAGCCGGCACCCGACGTGCGCCAGGGCGACGACGCGGACAACGTGATCCACGACGGCGCGGGGAGCGACGAGCTCGTGGGCGGCCCCGGGGACGACACGATGACCGGCGGCGCCGGCGACGACGTCGAGCTGGGCGGCACCGGGGCCGACCACCTGTCCGGCGGCCCGGGCGACGACGAGCTGTTCGACGACCACGGCAAGGACATCCTGGAGGGCGGCCCGGGCAACGACCGCTTCTCCGCGCGCGACGGCAACCACGACGTGATCGACTGCGGCCCCGGCGAGGACATCGCCATCGGCGACGCACACGACACCTACGTCGACTGCGAGCACGCCTACCGCTCGCCCGCCGACGATCCGGCCCATCCGCCGCACGTGGGCTGATGCTCCGCCGGCTGCTCATCCCGGCCCTGGCCGCGGGCGTCCTGCTCGCCGGCGCGTCCGCCGCCCAGGCCCGCACCCCGCACGACCCCTGCCACGGGGACGGGATCTCGCAACAGCGCGACGGGCACGGCAACCCGACGCGCATCTGCTATGCCCGGTTCCAGGCGCCACCACACCGATCCGCCCGCGACCCGGCCGAGGCGAGCGGGCCCGCCTGCCCGAACGGGTACCGGATCCCCGGCTCCAACGGGGCCAAGCTGGTCAGCGCGATGGCCTGGGACTACTGGACCTACAACGGGGAGTGGGTGGTCTGGAACTTCCCGCTGGGCGAGCTGCGCCCGGCCTACACGCGCAGCGGCGCGCAGACCGACGGCGACTCCGGCGTGTACCCGACCTACCACAACTGGAGCCCGTGGGGCTGGGGCGTGCGCACGTTCCACGACTGCACGCCGGAGACCTCGGGCCTCGTCGCGCCGGTGGCCGCGATGGCCCGCACGACGGTCGCCGACCCGGTCCCGACGGTCCGCCACGGCGACGACGAGGACAACGTGATCCACGACGGCGCCGGCAGCGACGAGCTGATCGGCGGCCCCGGCGACGACACGATGACCGGCGGCGCCGGCGACGACATCGAGCTCGGCGGCGCCGGCCGCGACCACCTGTCCGGCGGGCCGGGCGACGACGAGCTGTTCGACGACCACGGCAAGGACATCCTGGAGGGTGGCCCGGGCAACGACCGGTTCTCCACCAAGGACGGCAACCACGACGTGATCGACTGCGGCCCCGGCGAGGACGTCGCCGTGGGCGACCCGCACGACACCTTCACGCACTGCGAGCACGTCTACACCACGCCGCAGAACACACCGGCGCACCCGCCGGACGTCGGCTGACGCGCGTACCGTAGGGCGGGTGCGGATCGCCACCTGGAACGTCAACTCGATCAAGCAGCGCGTGCCCCGGTTCCTGCCCTGGCTGGACGAGCGCCGGCCCGACGTCGTCTGCCTGCAGGAGACCAAGCTGGCCGACGCCGCGTTCACCGAGCTGCTGGGCGGGGAGCTCCAGGCCCGCGGGTACGAGTACGCCGCACACGGCGTGGCCCAGTGGAACGGCGTGGCGATCCTGTCGAAGGTCGGTCTCGAGGACGTCGTGCTCGGGCTGCCCGACGGGCCCGGCTTCCCCGATCCCGAGCCGCGCGCGGTGTGGGCCACCTGCGGCGGCGTGCGCTTCGTCTCGGTGTACGTGCCCAACGGGCGCACGCCGGACTCCGACCACTACCGCTACAAGCTCGCGTGGCTGGGCGTCCTGCGCGACCTGGTGGCCGCGGGCGACCCGACGTCCACCGTCGTGCTGGGCGACGTCAACATCGCCCCGACCGACGCCGACGTGTTCGACCCCGAGGCCTACGCGGGCCACACGCACGTGACCAAGCCCGAGCGCGACGCGCTGGCCGCGCTGGAGGCCGTCGGCCTGCACGACGTGGTGCGCGACCGCTGGCCCGACCAGCGCGTGTTCTCCTACTGGGACTACCGCGCCGGCATGTTCCACCAGGACCTGGGCATGCGCATCGACCTCGTGCTGGCCGGCGACGCGGTGGCCGAGCGGGTGCAGGCGGCGTGGATCGACCGCCAGGCCCGCAAGGGCAAGGGGCCGTCCGACCACGCCCCTGTGATGGTCGACCTGGATGAGGCACCCGACGGCGACATCGGGCCGGTCGTGCCGCCGCCCTCGGCGCCGGTGACCAAGCGGGGCGCGAAGAAGCTGCCCCAGTCCGCGCCCGAGGATTAGTCCCCTTCGTCCTTGGGCCGGTCCCGGTCGCGGGACGGCTGCACGCGCTTGGGCTCGCCCGGCATCTTCGGGTAGTCGGGCGGATAGGGCATGTCGCCGGCCTCGTCGGCCGCGTACATGTCCAGCAGCGGCTGCAGCGAGTGGTGCACGTCGTCGATCGCCGCGTGGCGGTCGCCGACCTCGGCGAAGCGCGCCGGCATGGTCGCGACGGTGAAGTCCTCGGGCCGCACGTCTCCCAGCTCGTCCCAGGTGACCGGGGCCGACACGGGCGCGCCCGGCCTGGGCCGGATGCTGTAGGCCGAGGCGATCGTCCGGTCGCGGGCGTTCTGGTTGTAGTCGACGAAGATGCGCTCGCCGCGCTCCTCCTTCCACCACTTCGTCGTGACCTCCCCGGGCCGCCGGCGCTCCAGCTCGCGGCCGAAGGCGATCGCCGCGTGGCGCACGTCGGTGAACGTCCAGCGCGGCTCGATGCGCACGTAGATGTGCACGCCGCGACCGCCCGAGGTCTTGGGGAAGCCGACGTAGCCCAGATCGGCCAGCAGCTCGCGCGCGGTCGCGGCCACGCGCACGGCGTCGGCGAAGTCGGTGCCGGGTTGCGGATCGAGGTCGATGCGCAGCTCGTCGGGGTGGTCGACGTCGTCGCGGCGGACCGGCCACGGGTGGAAGGTGATCGTGCCCATGTGCGCCGCCCAGGCCACGACGGCGATCTCGGTGGGCGCGATCTCGTCGGCGAACCGGCCCGACGGGAAGGCGATGCGCGCGGTCTCCACGTAGTCGGGCGCGCCCTTGGGCACGCGCTTCTGGAAGAACGCGTCGCCGCCGCCGCGCTCGCGCGTGGACAGCACGATCCCCTCGTGCACGCCCTTGGGCCAGCGCTCCAGCGTGGTCGGCCGGTTGCGCAGCGCGCGCATGATGCCGTCCTGGACGGAGACGTAGTAGTTGGCCACGTCGAGCTTGGTCACCGCCGCGGTGCGCTCGGTCTGCGGGAAGATCACGCGGTCGGCGCTGGAGACCCGCACCTCGCGCCCACCAGCCTCGATGAAAGCTTCCGACGACGCGGCCATGGTCGTGTTCTACGGCATCGGCGCCGGGAATCCCCCAGAGGCAAGACAGGGGTCAACCCCTCATGCGGTTTCGGACGCCCGCCGGGAGGCTGCACCCATGCTCCGTTCTCCCCGCACGCTGACCCGCGCCGCGCTCGTCGCCGCACTGGCCCTGTCCTTCCCGGCCGTGGCCTCCGCCCAGCTCCCCACCGATCCGGTCGATCCCCCGCCGCCGCCGACGCGGCCGACCCCCACCCCGACGCCCACGCCGACGCCGACGCCGACGCCGACGCCGACCCCCGCTCCGGCGCCGGGCCCGATCGGCGTCCCCGCCCCGACGCCGACGCCCGACCCGCCCGCGCCGGCCAACCCCTCACCGGGCACCGCGGGCGCGGCGCTCGTCTCGATCCCCAAGCTGGTCAGCGGCATCGAGTCGCGCATGAAGCAGGGTGAGCCCGTCGGCTGGGCCTACGTCGTGCTGCAGGACGGCAAGTTCGTGGCCGGCGACGGGTTCGGGTTCGCTCGCCGCCCCAACGACGGCGAGGGCAACCCGAAGGGCACGATCTTCACGATCAACACACGCATGGAGCTGATGAGCGCGACCAAGACGATCACCGGCATGGCGATCGTCAAGGCGCTCGACGACGCCGGCGTCAGCGTGGACGACCCGGTGTGGCCCTACCTCCCGGCCGGCTGGGCCCACGGTGCCGGCTTCGTCGGCTCGGGGCCGAACGCGATCACGTTCAAGCACCTGCTGACCCACACGTCGGGCATCAACCAGGCCTTCGGCAACGCGCAGATCGACACGTCCGCCTGGGGCAACACGTTCGCCGGCGTGCAGGCGATCGTCAAGACCGGCGTGGTGCCCAACACCTACTCCTACAAGAACGCCAACTACGCGATGCTGCGGGTGCTGCTCCCGGGCCTGTGGAAGAAGTCCGGCGGGCCGCAGTCCGCCGTCACGGCCGCCAACCACGGCGACCGCTACCGGGCCTACGTCAACGAGAAGATCATGATCCCGGCCGGCCGTTCCGCGGCGAAGTGCTGGGACGACTTCGACGACACCGCGGCGCGCGCCTACGACCGCAACAACCTGCAGAACGGCGGCCAGCAGATCGAGTACACCGGCACCGTGACCCAGGAGTGCGGCGGCCATCGCGGCCTGCACCTGTCGGCCCGCGACCTGGCGGCCGTGGCCGACCGGATGCGCAACTCCGACGCGATCCTGTCGACGCCGGCGCGCACCAGCATGCTCGACAACCGCCTCGGCTGGAACCCCAACTCCAACAACCCGGCGTTCAAGTCAGCCGACGTGTGGTGGCACGGCGGCGACGGCTACTTCCCCAACACCGAGATCCACACCTGCGTGATGACCGGGCCCCAGAAGCTGTCGCTGGCCCTGCTGATGAACTCGCAGCGGCCCACCGGCAACACCCAGTGCGGCGTGCTGCTCAACGGGCTCAACGACGCGCGCTGAGCACGGCGGTCGAGGTCAGGCGGCGTCGCGGGCGACGCCGTCGACCTCGAACTGCCAGCCCTTGGCCAGCGGCGCCTGCACGGTCGTGCGGGCCGGCCGCGGTTCGGGGTAGCGGTCGCAGTAGATCTGGTTGAACGTGGCGAAGTCGGCGATGTCGGCCAGGTACACGTTCAGCTTCAGCAGGTGGCCGAAGGTCAGCCCGGCCTTGGCCAGCGTCGCCTCGAGGTTGTCGAGCGTCTGCTCCACCTGGGTGGCGAACGGCGCGTGCTCCCCGCTGCCGTCGGCCTGGCTGCCGACATGGCCGGCCAGGAACACCAGGCCACCGCCGCGCGCGGCCGCCGAGAACCAGTTCAGATCGCCTGCCACGAACGTCGCGTCGTCGGTCATGCCGGGCAGCGTGTCAGGTCCGGCCGGATCGGACGGTGCCGAACGGTCGACAACCTGGCCGGGTGCAGGGGGAACAACCCTGGACCCCTGGTTGATACAGATCTGCCCCCCACCGGCCGATCATCAGGCCATGGGAGACAGGCAGAGCCTTTTCGACACCGATTCGGCGTCGCTCGAGCAGCGGCTCGCCGGGTTCATCCGTGACGGTGGCCGCCTCGTGGGGCGCTTCACCCTCTGGTACACGACGCGGCCGGCGATTCACGGCGCGATCGTGGAGCCCGCCGCGCGCGAGACCAACTGACGACTAACCCGCCGTCCCGACGAGCAGGCGCACGTCGCGCCGGATCTCGTCGCGGTCGACGTCGCCCTCGGACAGCAACGCGCGCTGCGCGAGGCCGCCGATCGCCGTCGTGACCACGCGGGCGGCGTCGCCCAGCGACGGGGTGAGCAGCTCCGCCCACGCCGCGTCCCAGGCCGCGCCCACGGCGCGCAGCCGCGGCCGCCGCAGCGCGGCGACGTACAGCTCGGCCACGATCACGCCCTCGCGGCGGTTGACCGTGGCGGTGTCGTACAGGTAGGCGGTCAGCACCTCGACCACGTCGACGGGATCGCCCGGCGCGCCGAAGCGCGCGCGCAGCGCCGCGATGTCGCGCTGCGCGGCGTCGCTCATGGCCGCGTCGAGCAGATCCTCCAGCGAGCTGAAGTAGTAGGTCGTCGCCGACTTGGGCACCCCGGCGACCTCCGCGACCTTGCGGTGGGTGAGCCCCTCGACGCCGTGGATGGCGATCGCATCCAGGGCCCCGTCGATCACGCGCTGGCGGCGCTGGCGGTCGATCCGGCGCGGTGGTTGCACGGCCATCGGGCCGCAGCGTATAGTCCGTCCCGACTTGGACCATTTGTCCCAACTCACAGCGAGGCACGCATGTCGTCGGTGATCCAGCACCCCGGGTACTTCACGAGCCTGCCGGGGACCTACTACACGTCGCAGGCGATCTACGAGCAGGAGCTCGAGCGCGTCTTCGAGCGCCAGTGGCTGTACGCCGGGCAGGTCAGCCAGGTGCGCGAGACCGGGGACTTCTTCAGCCGGCTCATCGGGGCCGAGAGCATCATCGTCACGCGCGACCACGCGGGCGCGATCCGGGCGTTCTTCAACGTCTGCCGCCACCGCGGCGCCCAGCTGTGCGAGACCGGGACCGCCGGCCGGGCCAAGCAGTTCGTGTGCCCGTACCACCGCTGGAGCTACGGCCTGGACGGGCGGCTGCTGGGCGCGCCCGGCTCGCCCGACGGCGTCGACTTCGACTACCGCGACTGGCCCATGCACGAGGCGCTGTGCGACACGTTCTTCGGCGGCATCTGGGTGTGGCTGGGCGACCCCACCGAGGCCCCGCCGCTGGGCGAGACGCTGGGCGGCATGGCCCACGATCTCGACATGCTCGCGGCACTGGAGCCGGAGAAGACGAAGATCGCCCACCAGGAGGTCTACGACATCAAGGCCAACTGGAAGCTCCTGCTGGAGAACAACTGCGAGTGCTACCACTGCGCCGGCGCCCACCCGTCGCTGGCCGCCACCTGCGACTACGCGGCCTTCTTCGCGCCGCGCGACGCGGAGGCCCGCGCGCTCAACGCCGAGAAGGGTCACTTCCCGTTGCGCGACGGCATGAAGACGTTCTCGATGGACGGCGAGTGGGTGTGCCGCAAGCCGCTCGGCGCCGGCTTCGACCCGCGGCACATCACCGGCTACCTCAACGTGCCGTTCTTCTCCGGGCCGGTGTACTTCGCCGACCACGGCGTGCACCTCGACCTGACGCCGCTGGACAAGGACCACACGCGCCTGGTCTGCCAGTGGATCGTCCACGAGGACGCGGTCGAGGGCGTCGACTACGACGTCGAGAAGCTGATCGGCGTCTTCCACGTGACCAACATCGAGGACGGCGAGCTGGCCGCGCTCAACCAGCGCGGCGTCAACTCCCGCCGGTTCGTCCCGGGGCCCAACAGCCCGACGCGCGAGTCGTTCATCAAGGCGGCCCTCGAGGAGTACCTGGAGCTGCTGGGCGAGGCGGCGTAGCCGATGGACGGCGCACGGGTGGCGCTGGTCACCGGGGCATCGCGCGGCATCGGCCGCGCGATCGCGCAGCGGCTCGCCGCCGACGGCGCGCTGGTGGCCGTCCACTACGGCACCGACGCGCGCGCGGCGAGCGAGACCGTCGCGCTGATCGAGAACGCGGGCGGAAGCGCCTTCGCCGTCGCCCAGCGCTTCGGCGCCGCGGGCGACATCGATGGCCTGTTCGCCGCGCTGGACCGCGAGCTGGGCGAGCGCCTGACGCAGCCGCGGCTCGACGTCCTGGTCAACAACGCGGGCATCGCGATCACCGACGGCCTGCAGGGCGTCACGACGGACGCCTTCGAGCAGCAGTTCGCGATCAACACCCGCGCCGCGCTGCTGGCCACCCAGGCGGCCGCACCACGGATGGGCGACGGCGGGCGGATCGTGTCGATCTCCTCGGCCTCGACGCGCCAGGCGCTGCCCGAGTGGCTGGTCTACACGATGACCAAGGCCGCGCTGGACAGCATGACGCGCATCGTCGCGCGCGAGCTGGCGCCGCGCGGGATCACGGTGAACGCCGTGGCGGCCGGCGTCGTCGACACGGAGATGAACGCCGACACCATGGTCAGCGCCCAGGATCGCGCGGACGCCATGGCCATCGCGGCGCTGGGCCGCATGGGAACGCCCGACGACATCGCCGACGTGGTCGCCTTCCTGGCGTCCGACGCCGGCCGGTGGATCACGGGGCAGGTCGTCGACGCCAGCGGGGGCTCGTTCCTGTAGCGCGTCCCGATGCCCTACACTCCGGTAGTCGAACAACACGTTCCGAATGCCGGTAGACACGGAGACACCCCAGCGCGTGACGCCTGACACCGCCGACAGCGGGCGCGTCCCGCCTGCGCTGGAGGCGATCGCCCGGGGCGACCTCGTCGTCCTGGTCGACACCGACAGCCCCGACAACCTCGGCATGGTCGTGCTCGGCGCCCAGTTCGCCACCCCGCCGCAGCTGCACGCGCTCGGGCGGCTGGCCACCGGCTGGAGCTACCTGGCGCTGACCGACGAGCGCTGCGCGGAGCTCGGCCTCGAGCTCGTCGCGGCCCGCGACGACTCCCTCCAGCACGCGCCGCTGACCGTGACGATCCAGGCCCGTGACGCGATCGGCGCGGGCGTCGGCGTCGACCAGCGCGCCCACACCATCGCCGTGGCGATCGACCCCGCCATCGGGCGCGAGGGCATCCGCTTCGGCGGCCACATCCTGCCGCTGCGCGGCCGCCCGGGCGGCGTGCTCAAGCGCGCCGGGCACACCGAGGCGGCGCTGGACCTGGCCGCGCTGGCCGGCCTCACTCCCGCCGCCGTGGCCGGCGAGCTGGCCAACGACGACGGCTCGGCCATGCAGGGCGAGCAGGTGACCGCCTTCGCCGCCCGCCACGGCCTGCCGATGCTGACGATCGGCGACCTGATCGCCCACCGGCGCCAGACCGAGCGCCTGGTCGACCGCGTGGCCGAGGCGTCGATCGCCACCGCGACCGGCATGTATCGCGCCTACGGCTACCTGGCCGCGCTCGACCACGCCGAGCACATGGCGATGGTCCGCGGCGACGTGGCCGGTCAGGACGACGTCCTGGTCTACATCCACCTGTCCTGCTGGGAGGGCGACGTCTTCACCAGCCGCGCGTGCGACTGCCGGGCACGGCTGGACGCGGCCACCGCGGCGATCACCGCGGCCGATCGCGGCGTGATCGTGCACCTGGCCCATCGCGGCTACCACCATCATCAGGAGCGCGCCAGCGACGAGCAGGTGCGCGACTTCGGCATCGGCGCCCAGATCCTCGTCGACCTCGGGCTGCGCACCATCCACGTGCTCACCGACCACCCGCGCCCGCTCCCGGGCCTGGAGGGCTACGGGCTGACGGTCAGCGGGCACGCGCCGCTGCTGCGGCCCGCCTAGATCGACTGCGCGCCGCCGGTGAAGTCCGGCAGCCGCTCGTCGGACCAGAAGAAGCAGACGCAGCCCAACCCGACGCTGTACTCCAGCGCGAAGCGGCGGTCGTAGGGCCAGTAGACCAGGTCGCCGGCCTGCCACACGATCGGCGGGCCGCCCTCGGGCCGGCAGCGGATGCTGCCCTGCACGACGTAGAAGCTCTCGTGCAGATCGGCCGGGACCTCGGTGAACGCGACGCCCTCCGGCAGCACGCCGTAGAAGCCGAGCACGCGCCCGTCGGCCGACTCGTGCACGACCCGGTTGCTGACGGGCGCGCCGTGGTAGCGCAGCATCGGGCCCTGGTCGCCGAAGACATGCAGGCCCGCGGGTGGCGCCGCCCGAGCGACGGTGCGCGACCAGCGAAAGCGCACCACGCGCAGGCCGTCGCTGAACGCCACCTCGCAGGGCGCCGCGGTCGACCGGTACCCGAGGTCGCCGGTGCGCCAGACCTGCACCGTCCCGTCGTCCAGCGTGCACGTGATCGTGCCCTCGACGACGTAGAACACCTCGTCCACGGCGTCGGCCGGCTGGTGGAAGCGCACGCCGTCGCGCAGGCTCTCGTACGCGGTCGTGACCTTTCCGTCGGGCGAGCGATGCACGACGCTGGTGCCGGCGACCGGATCGGGCACGGTCGCGGTGTTGGCCACCGAGACCCAGCGGAACCCCTGCTCGCAGCGCAGCTCGCCCGCGCTCATGCGCGCGAGCGCGCCCCGAGCTGCTCCAGCACCTCGCCGCAGGCGCGATCGCCCGCGGAGATCGCCGCCTCCATCCAGTCGTTCTGGGGCATGCCGGTCTCGGCGCCCGCCCACACGATCGGGCCGACCGCGGCGCGCAGCCACGGGCCCACGGTCGACAGCGTTCCGGGCCCCAGGCCCGCGGCGCAGCCGGTCGACCACGGATCGCCGCTCCAGTCGAACAGGTGCAGCTCCGTGGGCGCCGGGCCGTCGCCGAAGTACGCGGCGACCTGGTCGACGAACAGCCGCTTGGCCGCGTCCTGGTCGGCGAACACGTCCGACCACTTGGCGATGTCGGCGCCGGTGATCGCCGAGAAGCCGACCAGGCGCGCGCCGGGATCGTCGGGGCCGGTGACGTCGATCAGCACCCAGACCGGGTCCTGGCCCGAGCCCAGGCCCATGTACCCGGCGTCGCGCCACCAGGCGTGGTCGTAGAGCGCGACGAACTTGATGCCGTGGCCCATCAGGTAGCGCTGCTGCAGGCGGTCGCGGGCGGGCGGCAGCGCCGGCTGCCATTCGATCCGCGAGCAGAGCATCGGCGAGATGGCCACGACGACGTTGGCGGCGGCGATCGCGCCGCGGTCGGTGACGACGCTGACGCCCTCGGGGCCGTGGGTGACCCGCCGCACCGGCGCGTCGAGCACGATGCGGTCGCCCAGCTCGGCGGCCATGCGGGCAACCAGCTCCGACGAGCCGCCCTGCAGCCGCTGGCTGGTGCCCATCTCCCAGGTCTCCCACCCGCCCATCGCGTGGATCGTCCACAGCGCGTACAGCAGCGACAGCTCACTGAAGCTGCCGCCGCAGAAGTTGAACTCGCCGGCCAGACCGGCCCGCGCGCCGGGGCTCTCGACGTTGGCCTCGACCCACTGCAGCAGCGTCTGGGCGTCCCATTCGGCGGCGCGGGGCGCGTTCCACGGGTCCTCGACGGGCACCTCGCGCGCGAGCTCGTCCAGCGCGTCGGTGGCCGCCTTCAGCGCCTCGGCGATCTCCGGGTTGCGCTCGTACGGGAAGGACTCCAGCAGCCGCTCGCCCTCGTGGAAGCGGACGATCGTGCCCTCGGTCAGGGGCAGGTCGATGATCGGCACGCCGAGCTCGCCGGCCAGCGCGTTGATCGCGGGCTGGTGGGGGCTGACCATCTCGCCGCCGCCCTCGATCGCGCCGCCCGACGCGGTGGGCACACGCCACACCCGGCCGCCCACGCGGTCGCGCGCCTCCACGACCACCACGTCGACACCGGCCGCGGCCAACCGCCGCGCCGTGACCAGACCGGAGAGGCCGGCGCCGATCACGACCACGTCCGTGCGCTCCGGGATGGCCGACACGTCAGCCGCCTTCGACGACGGTGTAGACCGTGTCCTGCGCGGGCGCGCCGAGGAGCGCGCCGTAGCGCTGGATCGCCGCACCCGCTTCGGCGATGAACGCGTCGTAGTCCTCCCGGCTGGCGAACTCGTCGAGGTCCATCACCTCGTCGCCCGCCGTCGTGCGGCGGTGCCCCGTCATGTACTTCATGGCGGCGGTCATGATCGCCTCCATCACGTCGGGGTTGTCCTGCTCGACCTGCTGGACGTGATCGAGCGGATGCGGGATGCGAACGGTGCAGACGACGGCCATGGAAGCTCCTGACGAGGGCGACGACGGGCATCACCCTATGGGACGGCACCGAATCGGGCAAGAGCGTGCGACTATCGGACACCGGCCACTCATCGGTCATTCCACCCCCGAACCGGTCGATATCCGGTCATTCCGACCCGGTAGCGAGTATCATTTGACGCGTGGCAGAGATCTCGAAGACCGCGGACCAGGCGCTGACCGTCTTGTTGAAGGTGGGCGAGAACGGCCCGATGACCCCGGCGGAGCTGGCTCGGTCCCTGGGCCTGAACCGGACCGTGGTGCATCGCCTGCTGTCCACGCTGCACCAGCGCGGCTTCGTCACGCGCCAGGAGGGCGGGTACGTCCCCGGCGCGATCCTCGTGCGCATCGCCCAGCGCGTCGAGCCCGAGCTGCGCTCGGCCGGGCGCGCCGCGATGCTCGAGCTGTCGGCCGCCGTCGGTGAGACGGCGGTCATGCACATCGCCGACGGCGCCGACGCCGTCGTGCTCGAGCAGGCCGTCCCGGATCGCAACATCGTCCGCGTCGAGCACGAGATCGGCTCGCGCCATCCGATGCACGAGGGCGCCAGCGGCCGCGCGCTGCTGGCCTTCCTGGGCCAGCCGGCGATCGAGCGCGTGAGCGCGACGCTGGAGCATCCCGAGGCACTGCAGCGCCAGCTCGAGACGGTGCGCCAGCTCGGCTACGCGCTCTCCCACGACGAGCTACAGCAGGGCGTCCACGGCCTGGCGGTGCCGGTGCGCGACACCGACGACCATGCGGTCGCCTCGATCGCGCTGCTCGCGCCGACGACGCGGGCCAGCGACCTGCCGGCGCACCTGGACGCGCTCACGCAGACGTCGACCTCGCTGTCGCGCGCGCTCTACGGGCGCAGCTGAGCGACCGCGGGCGCAGGCGCAGCGCCTGGGTCGCGCACGCGTCGGACCACCAGCAGCATCGCGCCGAACGCGACGACGCCCAGCAGGATGAACGGCAGCCCGTCGTTCGTCGCGCTGGCCAGGCCGGTGCTGGCCGGCGCGCCGATCGTCTCGCCGCCCGCGAAGGTCAGGTTGATCAGCGCCGCCGCCGGACCGGCGGTCAGGCCCGCGCCCTCCGCGACCCGTGACAGCAGCGCCATCAGCGGCACGCTGAACGCGGTCACGACCCCGCCGAAGGCCACGACCATCAGCGCGGCGATCGCCCAACCGGACTCGACGATCCCCAGGGCGATCAGCACCGGCGTGCCGGCGGCCAGACCGGCGGCGATCAGCGGGACGCGCCCGATCCGGTCCGACTGGCGGCCGACCAGCGGCGAGGTGACCGCGGCCAGCAGCGCGCCGACCAGGAACACCCCGCCGATCATCGCCTCCGACAGCCCGCCGGCGTCGAGGCGGAGCGGGACCAGCGCGTTGATGGCGCCGATCACGATCCCCGGCAGCAGGCTCAACGCGGCGAGGGCGATGAGCAGCCGGTGGTGGACGGCCCGGCGCCAGTCCGTGCGCAGGTCGGCCTCGCGCGCGGGCGCCGGGGTGCGCAGCACGGCGCCGATGATCACCGCGGCCAGCAGCGCGGTCAACGGGAACACGATCCTCGGCCCCACGGCCACCGCGGCCGTGCCCAGCACCGGGCCGAACAGCGTGCCGAAGATCGCCGCCCCCATGGCCGCGCCGAGCACCTGGCCGCGCCGGTCGTCGGGCGCGGAGGCGATCAGCCAGGCCAGCATCCCGGACCACACGATGCCGGCCCCCAGGCCCTGGATGGCCCGCGACAGGTCGAGCAGCTCGATCGACCCGGCGAAGCCGAACGCGATGCTGGCCAGACCGAGGATCACGAAGCCGACCACCACGGTGCGGCGCGGGCCCAGCTTGCTGGAGCCGAGCGCGCCGAGCAGCGAGCCGACCACCATGCCCGCGGTGTAGCTGGCGGTGAGGATCCCCGCCGCGGGCTTGGACAGGTCCAGCTCGTCGCGGTAGTGCGGCAGCAGCGGCGCCACCGCGGAGTACAGCGCCGCCTCCAGGCTCAGCGCGACCGCGGCCAGCCGGATGAGCCGGCGCAACGGCCGCGGGTCGGCCGCCAATGGGTCAGGCGCGCTCGAGCTTGGCCGCTTCGGCGGCTGACTGCATGCGCTCGGCGGCCTGCTCGCGCTCCTGCAGGTAGGCCTCGAAGTCGAACTCGTCGAGGTCGATCTCCTGGATCGGCTCGTACTCGCGGGGAACGCCGTCCCAGCCCACGTCGTCGATGCCCCAGTAGAACTCGAGCAGATGCCCGTCGGGATCGCGGGCGTAGAACCGCGGCTGGTTGCCTGGGCCGCCCTTGCGGCAGTTGACGATCGGCACGCCGGCCGCGCGGAACTCGCGCAGCTTGGCCAGCAGCTCACCGGGCGTGGCCAGCTCGAAGGCGATGTGGTGCAACCCGATGACCGGCACCGAGCTGTCGGGCGCGTCGTCGGGCACCAGCCCGTCCTTGAGCTGGAAGATCGAGATCGCGTGGTGCGTGGACGTGCAGCGCACGAACGCGCCGGCGGCGACGGTGACGCCGTGGCCGACCTCGTCGGCGGGGTACTGGAACCGCTCGGTCAGGCGCATCCCGAGCATGTCGGTGTAGAAGTCGACCGACCGATCGAGATCCCGCACGGTGATCCCAATGTGACCCAGCTTCCTGACTCGGACCTGCACAGCGTTGTCTCCTTAATCGGCCGAATATCGAACAGCGACGTTCGAATGTCGTTTACCCTACTTCAGTCCCTGGGGACCGTCAACTGCGGCGCGGCCCGTCAGAGCTCCACGGGCCGGCGCAGTTCGGGCACGTGTGCCGTGCCCGTCTCGATCAGGTCGCCGTTGGCCAGCTGGCTGGCCGCCACGGCCCGCGCACCGCCGCTGCGGGCCGCGCACTCGCTCGCCGTGACCAGCGCGCGGCGATCCTCCCCGCGGGCCCACACCGGCTGGCCGCCCGGCGGGCGGAAGCGCGGCATCACCTGCTCGGCGAAGATCGTCGCGCTCTTCTCGATCATCCAGCGCGGCATGCTGCCGTGGTCGATGTCGAGGATCACGCGGCCGGCGCCCATCTCGCTGGTCAGCTCCTCCAGACGCTCGGCGACCGTCTCGGGCGAGCCGGCGATCAGCCAGTCCTCGGCCACCAGGTCGTCCCACGTCATCTCCGAGATGTCGCGGCTGCGGTACCCGCCGGCCATCATGCCGCGCAGCGACGGCTCGCTGACGTGCCCGGGCGCGAACGCGTCCTGGAACGTCGAGCGGAAGAAGTTCTGCATCAGCCACGCGTAGTGCGGCTCGGCCTCACGGCGCGCCTGCTCGTCGGTCTCGGCCGTGTGCACGAACAGGACCGCCGCGATCTGGCGCGGGTCGGGCTCGTAGCCCTCGTCGGCGCACAGCTGGCGGAACAGGTCGACGTTGCGCAGCAGCACCTTCCGCGGCGCCAGGATCGCCTGGTAGGTGTAGTGGTTGCGCGCGCACAGGGCCAGCGACTCACGCGACCCCGCCGCGGGCACCCAGATCGGCGGGTGGGGCTTCTGCACCGGCCGCGGCCACAGGTTGACGTAGGGCACGTTGAACCAGTCGCCCTCGAAGGCGAACGGGCCCGGCTCGGTCAGCGCGCGGATCAGCAGCTCGTGGCCCTCGCGGAACCGGTCGCGCGCCGCCGCGGGGTTCGTGACCCCGTAGGAGTGGTACTGCGCGCCCAGGCCCATGGGCAGGCCGAGGATCAGCCGGCCGTTGGACATCATGTCGACCATCGCCACCTCCTCCGCCAGGCGCACCGGCGACAGGTAGGCGTTGAGGATCGGTCCGACCGCGGCGATCAGGATCCGCTCGGTCTGCGCGGCCAGGTAGGCCGACGTGACCATCCCCTGCGCGCTGAGGCCGATCGGCCCGTTGTGCTGCTCGGAGTGCAGCACCCCGTCGAAGCCGAGGCGCTCGCAGTGCACCATCAGGTCGACGAAGTCCTGCCAGGCCCGCTGGGCCAGCGCCCCGTCGTAGAAGTCGGTGGGCAGCGAGACGAAGTTCGAGCGCGAGTGCTCGGCGATGACGCTCTTGTGCGGGACGTGCGGGTAGGCCGCGTTGTGGAACGCGTAGAACTCGAGCTCGCTCATCGGGCGGTCTCGGTGACGAAGTCGGCGATCAGGTCGGCCAGGCGATCGGGCTCCTGGACCATCGGCAGGTGGCCGGTGGGCGCGTCGGTGCCGGTGATCACCTCGAGGCGGCCCTGGGGCAGCAGCTCGGCGTAGCGCTCGCCGTGCGAGCGCGGCACCACGTGGTCGTCGTCGGCCACCACGACCAGCGCCGGGCACTCCACGCGGGCCAGGCGCCGGTCGAGGCGGTGGTCGTAGCGCGGGTTCCAGGCCAGGCGCGCGGCGGCGGTCAGCTCGCCGTAGCCGTGCACGAGCGCCTCGACGGGATCGCCCGACTCCAGGTAGGGGCCGTAGTTGGAGGCCTGCCCGTTGAACAGGACGTCGTCGGCCTCGTCGGGCGTCATGCGGAAGATGTCGTACAGCGGGCTGCCGGGAACGCGCAGGCCCAGCGGCGCGATCAGCGTCAGGCTCTCCAGGCGGCGCGGGTAGGTGACCGCGAAGTCGGCCGCGATCCAGCCGCCCAGCGAGTGCCCGACGAGGTGGAAGTCCTCGATGCCCAGCGCCGCCAGCAGGTCGTCGAGGTGCAGGACGACGTCGGAGATCGAGCGCAGCCAGTCGGGCATCGGCGTGTCGCCGAATCCGGGCTGCTCGGGCGCGAGCAGGTCGACGCGCTGGCTCAGGCGCTCGTGGAACGGCAGCCAGCGCTGCGTGAGGCCGGCGCCGTGCAGGTAGACGACGGTCGGACCCTCACCGCCGCGACGGTACGCCGTGGCCAGACCACGGATGTCGATCGTCTCGGGCGGGGTGTAGAACGACCAGGATGGGGCCTGGTTCTCGGCGGTCGTAGCCATGTCAGCTTCTCCGGGTCGGCGCTTGCGCAGCGAGCAGCGAGGCCATAGGGTAAACGAATTCGGTCAGCGGTGATCGATATTCGCACAACCGATCAGGCGGTCCCGTGTCCAACAGCTCTGTCCTCGCCGACCCCGGGCGCATCTCCCACTGGTTCCGGCAGCTCTACCCCTCGGGGTTGACCGCGCGACCGGCGCTGTCGGCCTCGCGCGAAGCGGACGTCTGCATCGTCGGCGCGGGCTACACGGGCCTGTGGGCGGCCTACGAGCTGCGCCGCGCCGACCCGTCGCTCGAGGTCGTCCTGCTCGACGCCGAGGTGGCCGGCTACGGCGCCTCCGGCCGCAACGGCGGCGCCGTGATCGCGCAGTTCAACGGCTCGCGCGACTACTGGGGCAAGCGCGGCGGGCGGGCCGGCGTCGTGGCCATGGAGCGCGCCGTGCAGGGCGCCGTCGCGGAGGTCGGCGCCGCCGTGGAGCGCGAGGGCATCGAGTGCTCCTACGCGCGCAACGGCGTCGTCATGGTCGCGCGCACCGCGCTGGAGAACGAGCGCTTCAAGGCCTCGATCGACGAGGACCGCGCGTGGGGCCTGACCGAGGACGACACCCGCTACCTGACCGGCCCGGAGGTGCTCGAGCGCATCCAGGTGGCCGGCGCGCTGGGCGCCCGCTACAACGCGCACTGCGCCTCGATCCACCCCGGCGCGCTGGTCCGCGGCCTGGCCGACACCGTCGAGCGCCTGGGCGCGACCATCTACGAGGGCACCCGCGTGACGGCGATCGAGCCCGGCGTGGCCCGCACCGCCGACGGGCACGAGGTGCGCGCCCGATTCGTCGTGCGCGCGACCGAGGCCTACACCGAGAGCCTGGAGACGCACAAGCGGCTGATGGTCCCCGTGCACACGTCGATGCTGGTCACCGAGGTGCTGGGCGACGACGTGTGGGCGCAGATCGGCTGGGACGGGCGCGAGGCGCTGCTGGCCGAGCACCCCTTCCTGCACCTCCAGCACACCGCCGACCACCGCATCACGATCGGCGGCGACGACAACCGCATCCCCTACCGCTACGGATCGGCGCCCAGCCGCGACGAGGCGGCGCCGCAGAAGGTCCTCGAGATGTACCGCGGCGAGCTGATCAAGCTGTTCCCCGCGCTGCGCGACGTGCGCATCGAGCACTCCTGGCAGGGCGTGTTCGCGGCGCCGCGCAACTGGGCGCCGGGCGTCGGGCTGGACCGCGCGACCGGCCTGGCCTGGGCCGGCGGCTACGTCGGGGAGGGCGTGGCCACGTCCAACCTGGCCGGCCGCACGCTGCGCGACCTGCTGCTCGGGCAGGACACCGAGCTGACCCGCCTGCCCTACGTCGGGCCGCCCGCACGCAAGTGGGAGCCCGAGCCCCTGCGGGCGATCGGCTCGGCCGCGATCGCCACGCTGCGCCAGTACGGCGACCACGCCGAGCTGCGCACCGGCAAGCCCTCCAAGGTCATCGACTTCGGCAACCGCGTCGCTGGCTACACCGGACACATCGGATGAACGACACCATGGACACGCCTCTGCACCTCGACGTCAACGGCGTCGACGTCGCCTACCGCCGGGCCGGCTCCGGCCCGCCGCTCGTCTACTTCCACGGGATGGGCCTGACCCGGCGCTGGCTGGACCTCTACGGGGTGCTGGCCGAGCGCTTCGACGTGATCGTCCCCGAGCACCCGGGTTGGGGCGACACCGTGCGCCCGGCCTGGTTTCGCGACGTCGACGACATCGCCATCCACCACGCCGACTTCCTGACCGCGCTGGGCGTGGACGCCGCCCACGTCGTCGGCCACTCCTTCGGCGGGCGCGTCGCCGGCGCGTTCGCCGGGCTGTTTCCCGAGCGCGTCCTGTCGCTGACGTTGATCACGCCCGCACCGATGGCCACGGTCGCGCCCGCCGACGCGATGGAGCCCGACGGGGAGATCCCGCCCGGCTTCGACTTCGACAGCGTCCTGCTCAACGACAACCAGGCCGCCTACGAGGCCTACCGCAACGGCGACGACGAAGGGCTCGTGGTGGCCGCCGCCGACGACGAGTTCTCCGCTGCCGTGCGGTTCTCCTACGACACCGCGCCGTCTTTGTACCGCCGCCTGGCCCGCGTGCAGGCCGACTGCCAGGTGCTGATCCCCGACGAGGACCGGCTGATCCCGCACGAGCACTTCGAGGCGTGGGCCTACTGGCTGGGCCAGGTGCCGGTGGTGACGATCCCCGGCACCGCCTACCCGACGGGTCACCTGCTGATCGTGCAGGAGCCCCAGGCGATCGCCGACCGCGTCGCCGAGCTGGCCGGCGAGCGCTGACGTGGACCGGATCCTGACCACGCACGTGGGCAGCCTCGTGCGTCCGCCCGAGCTCGTCGCGCTGCTGCGCGCCCGCGACGACGGCCAGCCGGTCGACGACGCCGAGTTCGATCGCGTCCTGCGCGAGTCGGTCGACGCGGTCGTGGCCCAGCAGGCGGACCTCGGCCTGGACATCGTCAGCGACGGCGAGTACGGCAAGACGCTGAGCTGGGCGCGCTACATCCGTGAGCGCATCGGCGGGTTCGAGCAGCGCGAGATGCCCGCCGACATGACCGGGCGCAACGTGCTGCCCGGCACCGACAAGCAGCTGTTCGGTGACTTCTACGACGCGTACGAGAAGACGCAGAACTTCACGGGCACGATCACCAACTGGGTGTGCACCGGCGACGTGACGTACACCGGGGTCGCCGCTCTGCAGCGCGACATCGACGACATCAAGGCCGCCGTCGCCAAGGTCGACGTCGTCGACGGCTTCCTGCCCGTGGTCGCGCCGGCCAGCGTCGTGCCGCTGCGCGAGGACGAGCACTACGCCACCGAGGAGGAGTTCGTCTTCGCCGTCGCCGACGCGCTCAACACCGAGTACCGCACGATCGTCGACAGCGGGCTGATCTGCCAGATCGACGACGCCTACCTGGCCACGGTGTTCGACACCATGGGCTCACCGACGGACCTGACCGAGTACCGCGCCTGGGCGCAGCTGCGCATCGACGCGCTGGTCCGCGCGCTGGACGGGATTCCCGCCGAGCGTACGCGCTACCACGTGTGCTGGGGCTCGTGGAACGCGCCGCACGTGGGCGACATCCCGCTGCGCGACATCGTCGACCTGGTCCTCCAGGTGCCCGTGGGCGGCTACCAGATCGAGCAGGCCAACCCGCGCCACGAGCACGAGTGGCAGGTGTGGAAGGACGTCGAGCTGCCCGAGGGGCGCAAGCTGATCCCGGGGCTGATCAGCCACGTGACCAACGTCGTCGAGCACCCCGAGCTGGTGGCCGAGCGGATCGTCCGCCTGGCCGAGATCGTTGGTCCCGACAACGTCATCGCCGGGACCGACTGCGGCTTCGCCCAGGGCCCCTACGTCCAGCGCGTGCACCCGAGCATCCAGTGGGCCAAGCTCGGCGCGCTGGTCGACGGCGCGCGGCTGGCCAGCGCGCGCCTGTACGGCTAGGACGCCGGCCAGCGCTCGACCGGGCGGCGCAGCTCCTCGACGTGGGCGGTGCGCACGTCGACCAGCGCGCCGTCCACGAGCCCCGCGGCCGTCGGCGCCGGCGCGTCGGCGGGCTGGCGCGCACCGAACTCGGCATTGGACTCGTAGCCGGTCAGCTTGGCGTCCTGCCACGTCGGCAGACCGCCGGGGCGCAGCCGCGGGATGACCTCCTCGGCGAACATGGTCAGGCTCTTCATGGCCAGCCAGCGCGGCTTGGAGCCGTTGTTGGCGCCGATCACCACGCGGCCGGCGCCCGCCTCCTCGACCAGCTCGCCCAGGCGGGCGGCCACCGTCTCGGCCGAACCCGCGACCAGCCAGCCCATCTCGATGAGCTCGTCGTAGCGCAGCTCCGACAGCGGCTTGCTGCGGTAGCCGCCGGCCAGGATCCCGGCCAGCGACGCCTTGCTCGTGTAGCCGGGCGGGAAGTTGTCGTGCATCGGCGAGCGGAAGAAGTTCTGGTAGACCCACAGCTCGTGGGCCTCGACCTCGCGGCGGGCCTGCGCGTCGGACTCGGCCACGTGCACCGCGACGACCTGGACGATCTGCTTGGGGTCGGCCTCGTAGCCCTCCTGCCGGCACAGGTCGCGCAGCCGCTGGAAGTTCTTCAGCAGCACGGCCCGAGGGCTGAGCACGGCCATGTACGTGTACCGGTGCTTGGCCACCAGCTCGAGCGTCTCGGCCGAGCCGCCGCCGGGGATCCAGATCGGCGGGTGGGGCTCCTGCAGCGGCTTGGGCCACAGGTTCACGTACGGGATGTGGAAGAACTCCCCCTCGAAGGCGAACGGGCCGTCCTCGGTCATGGCCCGGATCAGCAGCTCGTGCGCCTCGCGGTAGCGCGCGCGGGTCAGCGCGGGGTTCATCACGCCGGTCGAGTGGTGCTGCATGCCGTGACCGACCGGCAGGCCGACGATCAGACGCCCGCGCGACATCGTGTCGACGGTGGCGATCTCCTCGGCCAGGCGCAGCGGCGTCAGGTAGTCGTTGATGATCGACCCGACGACGCCGATCTTCAGGCGTCGTGTGCGCGCGGCCAGCCAGCCGCCGGCGATCATCGGGTTGCCGAGCACCCCGATGGGCCCGTTGTGCTGCTCGGAGACCACGACGCCGTCGAACCCGAGGTCCTCCAGCGCGGCCGCCGTCTCGAGCTGGTCCTCCAGGACCCGTTGCCCGAGCGTGCGGTCGTAGTGCGCGTTGGGGAGGTCGACGAAGTTCGACTTGCGCTTGCCCGCGTAGGGCACCTGCGGATAGGCGCCGTCCAGGACGACGAAGAACTCGGTCACGCTCATGCCGCGTCGGTCGGGTAGAGCTCGACGCGGCCGCCGTCGGGCGTGGTCACGTACGGCCGTCCCGCGTAGTGCGGCTTGGGGGCCGGCGGGCGGAAGTGCGGCATGACCTCCTCGGCCAGCAGCGTCATCGACTTGTGCTGCATCCACATGGGCATCGACCACGGGGTTCCGACGATCACCCGGCCGGCGCCCATCGCGCCGGTCAGCTCGGCGATCTTCTCGCGCACCGTCTCGGGCGACCCCGCGATGATCGAGTTGGTCTCCAGCAGCTGCTCGAAGGTCAGCTTGGACGGGTCGCTGCTGCGGTAGCCGCCGGCCATCATGCCGCGCAGCGAGGCCATGCTCACGTGCCCGGGCGGGAACGACTCGTGGAAGGGGAACTTGAAGACGTTCTGGTAGGTCCAGACGGCGTGGTGCTCGATCTCGCGCTTGGCCTGCTCGTCGGTCTCGGCCACGTGGACCTCGAGCACCGCGGCGATCTGCCGGGGGTCGGCCTCGTAGCCGTTCTCGCGGCACAGCTCGCGGAACGTCTCGCAGTTGCGCAGCAGCACCGGACGCGGCACGAGGATCGCCTGGTAGGTGAAGCGATACCGGGCGGCCAGCTCCAGCGACTCGCGCGAGCCCGCGGCCGGGATGAACACCTGCGGGTAGGGCTCCTGGCGCGGCTTGGGCCACACGTTGACGTAGGGGATGTGGAAGTGATCGCCCTCCCACGCGAACGGGCCGTCCTCCGTCCAGATCTTGTGCAGCAGGGCGACCGACTCGCGGTAGCGCGAGCGGGCGTGGGCCGGGTTGGGGATGCCCATCGCGTGGTACTGGACGCCGATGCCCATGGGCAGGCCGACGATCAGGCGCCCGCCGGTGGCCGCGTCGACCATCGCGATCTCCTCGGCCAGCCGGACCGGCGTGAGGTAGTTGGTGACCAGCGGCCCGACCGCGGCGATCGGGATGCGATCGGTCTCGCCGGCCAGCCAGGCCGCCCCGGTCAGCGCGTTGCCGAACAGCGCCAGCGGATGGCCGTGCTGCTCGAAGATCAGCGCGCCGTCGTAGCCCAGCTCCTCGGCCTTGCGGGTGCTGGCCAGCACCCGCTCGTACACCTGCTGGCCCAGGTCGCGGTCGTAGATCGCGTTGGGCAGGTCGATGCCCATCGACTCGCGCTCGCCGAGCTCGAACCACAGGTAGGAGGCGTCGACGATCTGGATGAACTCGAGCTGATGCATCAGCGGGCTCCGATCAGGGCGGTGATCTGCTCGGCGACCAGCGCCGGCTCCTGCGCGACGAGACCGTGGCCGGTGCCGGGCACGACGGCGACGCTGGCGCCGATCAGCTCGGCGTAGCGGTCGGCGTGGGCGCGGGGCAGGATCCGGTCGTCCTGGGCGGCGATCACCAACCCAGGGGCGGTCACCCGACCCAGGCGGCGGTCGAGCTTGCGGTCGTAGCGCGGGTTCCAGGCCACCTTGGCGAAGGCGGTCATCTCCGCGTACGAGGTGAACAGCGTCTCGTCGCCGTCGTCGACGTACTCGGCGTAGGCGGACGCGTCGTCGTTGAAGCACTCCTCCACGAAGCGCTCATGGCTCATGCGGAAGACGTCGGTCGGCGTGTGGCCGGGCACCCGGAGCCCGAGCGGCGCGATCAGCGTCAGGCTGCGCAGCCGCTCGGGGTAGAAGGCGGCCAGCTCGGCGGCGATCCACCCGCCGAACGAGTACCCGACCAGGTCGACCGGGCCAAGCTCGAGCCGGTCGATCAGCTCCGCGTAGTGCACGACCAGGTCGTCGAAGCCGTCCAGCCACTCCGGCATCGGGGTCTCGCCGAACCCCGGGTGCTCGGGCACGACGACGTCGGCGGACTGCGACAGCGTCTCGTAGAGCGGCAGCCAGCGCTGCGTCATCCCGATGCCGTGCAGGTACAGCAGCGGGGCGCCGTCACCCTGCCGGCGGTAGGCGACGTCCAGGCCGCGCACGTCGAGGTGCTGCGCGGGGCGGCGCAGGGTGGTGGGGGTCGATCCGGATGGCAAGGCGCGCGCTCCTTCGAAGGGACGGTCTTCCCTCGACGGTAACGGATGCTCTTTTATCGGGCAACCATGTTCGCTTATCGGCCTCTCACGGATCGGTGGACCAGCCGGCTAGGCACCGACCAGACGGCCCAGCACGGCCGCACTGAGGCCCGCCGTGCAGCCGTCGTCGGCGGCCACGACCGAGCCCTGCAGCATCGCGCCCGCGTCGCTGGCCAGGAAGTGGAACACCGGCCCCATGTCGGCCGGCTCGCGGGCCTGGCCGCTGGCCGTCAACTGGGCCAGCCACGAGGCGTCGCCGTCGCCGCCCAGCTCGCTGTGGATGAACCCGGGCAGGACGCCCGACACGCGGATCCCGCTCCCCGCGAGCTCCAGCCCGGCCGACCGCACGACCATGTCGAGCGCCGCCTTGGAGGCCGAGTAGGCCACCAGGCCGGGCGCGGCCAGCGCCTGGCGGCCGCCGGGCGATCCGGTGGCCAGGACGACGCCGCCGGTCCGCATGTGCGGCAGGCCGAAGCGCAGGCCGCGCATGACCCCGACGAGGTTGACGTCGATCACCTCGCGGAAGCGGTCGAGGTCGAGCTGCGCCAGCGGCCCGCAGGACAGCGCGACCCCGGCGTTGAGGATCAGCACGTCCAGGCCGCCGAGCAGACCGACGGCCTCGGCCGTCCCGTCACGCACCGAAGCGTCGTTGCGCACGTCCATCGCCACGAAGCGCGCGCCGACCGATCGGGCGACGCTGTCGCCGCCCGCGCGCCGGCCGCTGATCACCACCTCGGCGCCCGCGTCGACGAAGTGCGCCGCGACGCCGAGCCCGATCCCCGCCGTCCCGCCGGTGATCAGCGTGCGGCGGCCGGCGATCGAGAACCGGTCCTCGGTCATTGCGGCGGCGCCATCACCGTCAGCTTCGCGCCGCGGTGGGCGATCGCCTCGATCTCGACCTTCATGCGCGGATCGGCCGGCTCGCAGATGAGCAACGCCGCGCAGGCGGGCTTGGGGTCGGGCAGCAGCTCGCGGAACACGGCGTCGATCTCGAACGCGTACTCCCGCTTGGTCACCATCGGGCGGAAGAAGACGATCTCCGACAGCGCGCTGCCGGAGGCGACGAGCAGCTCCTCCATCGTGGCGATCGCCCGGCGCGTCTGCTCGGACGCGTCCTCGGAGATGTCGCCCGTCGGCTCGTGGCCGCCCAGACCGGTGATGAAGACCAGCTCATCGCCGGCCGCGGCCAGCGAGAACGGGTGGGTGGGCGCGGGGTTGGGGATGACGCGGTACTCGGGCATGGCTGCTCCTCGGGTGGTTCTCAAGTCGTCGGGTCGATGCGGACCGGATCGCCGAGGCGGACGCGTCCACCTTCGATCACCTCGGCGTAGACGCCGAACGGCACGCCGTCGCCCCAGCCGGTCGGCTGGACGCCGCGGTAGTCGCGGATCGCTCGCACGATGGGCGCGTCGCGCACGCCGCGCTGCGGGTGACGCGTCGTCGCGGCGCAGCGGGGCACCGTCGCGCCGACGCGCAGCCGCGCCTGGCCGATGGTCAGCGTGCGGCCCTCCCAGGTGTCCTCGATGTGGGCCTCGCCCGGGCCGAACTGGATCAGCATGCGAAACCGGCGCGGGTCGACGGTCTCCAGACCGGCGCGCCGCTCGAGCTCGCGCAGCGACCCGTCGCCCAGCAGCGTCACGGGCGCCAGATCCGACGCGGTGCCGGGCCGGTCGGCCTTGACCAGGTGCAGCGGCCTGCCCACGACGTCGGAGATCAGGGCGCTCCACGGTCCCTCGACCTCGCGCGCGGGGATGAAGCTCACGTCCAGCGCGTTGGCCACCAGCGCGCGACCGAGCCGCACCGGCCCCTCGCAACCACGCCCGTCGGCGCAGACCAGCGTGAGCCGACCGCGCTCGATGTCGTACGTCGCCGTCATCGTCAGCAGCGCGCCCTCCAGCGTCACCGACCGCACGCGATCGTCGCCGTCCACGAGCAGGAACTCGCGATCCCCGATCGCTCCCCCCGCGTCCAACTGCACCTCGGCCGGAGCATGCATGCGCAGACCCTTGATCGGGGTCGTGCTCAGCAGCGTCACCACCGGGTCCGGAACTACCGCCCCCAGACCCGATCGGCGACGTCGACGACGACCTCGATCTTGCGCCACTGGCTCTCCTCGGCGAGCTCGTTGCCCTCCCAGGTCGAGGCGAACCCGCACTGGGGGGAGATCGCCAGCTGCTCGATGGGCACGTGGCGGGCGGCCTCCTCCAGGCGGCGCTGGACGTCGTCGGCCGACTCGACCTCGGTGCTCTTGGAGCTGACGATGCCCATCACCACGACCGGGCCGTCGGCGGGCACGTGGCGGAGCATGGCGAAGTCGTCGACGCGGGCGCTGTCGTCCCACTCGACCAGCACACGGTCGTAGTCGAGCTCGCTGAACAGCTGCTCGGCGATCGGCTCCAGCGACCCTTCGGTCATCCACATCGAGCGGTAGTTGCCGCGGCACACGTGCAGCGCCTTGGTGACGTCGTCGGGCAGATCGGCGATGACCGCGTTGTCGACGGCGATCAGCTCGGCCATCAGCTCCGGCAGGTCCAGGCCCTCGGTGCCGGGCAGGTGGTCGCGCCAGCGCGGGTCGATGGCCATCACGTAGGCGGGCCAGTCCATCTGCACGTGCTTGACGCCGGCGGCCACGACCTCGGCCAGCAGCTCGCGCTGGATCTCCACGACCTGGTCGACGAACTCGCGCTGGGTGGCGTAGGCGCCGCCCGCGAGGTCGACCGGCTCGCAGAACCAGTAGGACGGCGCCGGGAACGTGACCTTCAGCGGATGGTCGGTCAACGAGCGCACGTAGCGCGCCTCGTCGACCGCCGGGTTGGCCACCTTGCTGACGCGCTGGGCGCCGACGGCGGGGCCGCTGGGCGGCACCATCACCTCGCCCGCCTGGTTGGTGAAGGCGAACTCGACCTCGCTGTCGTCGAACCCGCCCAGCGCGTCGACCAGCGAATGGGTGAACGAGGCGCGGCGCATCTCGCCGTCGGTGATCACGTCGAGGCCCAGCTCGATCTGGCGGGCGACGACATCGGTGACCGCGGCGTCGGCCAGGCGCTCCAGCTCGGCCAGGCGCTCCAGGCCGGCGGCGTCCAGCAGCCGGGGCGAGGGCGTCTTGTGGCCCGCGTAGACCTGGGGGAACATCGCGCGCAGCGCCGGCGGGCGCAGCAGGCTGCCGACGGTCTCGGCCCGCGGGATCGAGCGGGCCATCAGCGCGGCCACACGCGATCGGCGACCTCGGCGACCAGCTCGAGCTTGCGCCACATCACGTCGCGCGCGTTCTCGTTGCCCTCGAAGAACGAGGCGAACCCGCACTGCGGCGAGATGGCCAGCTGCTCGACGGGCAGGAACCGCTGCGCCTCGTCGAGCTTGCGCAGCAGCTCGTCGGGCGTCTCCAGGCGTTCGCTCTGCGTGGAGACCAGGCCCATCACCACGACCTTGCCCTTGGGCACGAAGCGGATCGCGTCGAAGCCGCCGGTGTGCGCCTCGTCGTTCCACTCGATCAGGAAGCGGTCGTGGGGCAGCTCGTTGAACACGCGCTCGGCGATCGGGTCCAGCGCGCCGGTGACGATCGACTCCGACTTGAAGTTCCCGCGACACATGTGGATCGCGGTCATGACGCCCTCGGGCAGCTCCGCCAGCACCGCGGCATCGGCGGCCAGCGCGTGGTCGAACGCGCGCTGCCAGTCGCTGGAGACCATCCCCTGGGCGTTGGGGTCCACGAGCGTCGTGTAGATCGGGTAGTCGAACTGCACGTAGTCCGCACCGGCGGCCACCGCCTCGCGCACCATCGCGCGCTCGATCTCGACGACGTCGGCGATGAACGCGTACGCATCGGCGTAGGCGTCCGCCGACCGGCTGTAGCCGTTCATGTGGTAGATCGACGGCGCGGGCAGCGAGGCCTTCACCGGCCGGTCGGTCAGCGACCGCAGGAAGGCCAGCTCCTCGGCCAGCGGGTTGGCCACCTTGTGCATGGGCCCGGCCACGTAGGGCTCCAGCCGCGCGAAGATCGGGTCCTGCTCCTCGGACAGCGACTCCAGCCCGTCGACGCCGTCATACAGCGAGTTGAGGAAGTAGCCGCGGTTCAGCTCCCCATCGCCGATCACGTCGAGACCGAGGTCGATCTGCCGGGCCACCGCGTCGCGGATCGCCTCGGCGGCGACCGCACGTAGCTCGGCCAGGCGCTCCTGGCGTTCGGCGGGAACCAGCACCTCCTGCGCGCTGATGCCGGCGTAGACCTCTTGGAAGAGCTCCTGCAGGCGCGGCGGCTTGAGCAGGCTGCCGACCATCTCGGCGCGGGGGATCGTGCGGGGAGGACTCGTGACTGCGGCCATGTGCCCATCATACGGACACTTGCGACCGATATGCGAATTCCGTAGCGTCGCGCGGGCATCCAAATTCGAGGGGGACCCATGTCCGAAGTCGTAGACAAGATGGCGGCGCACTTCGCGCCCCCGGACCTGCGCGACCGCGTCGCCGCCGTGTTGCAGAAGGCGGGCAAGGACGCCTCCAACACGACCGTCGAGGAGCTCGCGGGCCTCGACCAGTGGCACGTCGAGGGGCTCGTGCCGACGCGGCGGTTGGCCGAGCTGGCGCAGGTCAGCGGCGACGACGCCGTGCTCGACGTCGGCTGCGGCATGGGCGGTCCGGCGCGCTACCTGGCCCGCACCTACGGCTGCACGGTGCGCGGCATCGACATGACCCAGCCCTACCTGGAGACGGCCGAGCTGCTCAACGAGGTCACGGGGCTGAGCGACCAGGTGCTGCTCGAGCGCGGCGACGCCACCGCCATCCGCTTCGACGACGGCGCGTTCGACGTCGTGTGGACCCAGCACGCGGCGCAGAGCATCCCCGACAAGGCGACGTTCTTCGCCGAGCTCTTCCGGGTGCTCAAGCCCGGCGGCCGGGCCGTCGTCCACGACCTCTACCGCGGGGCCGGCGACCCGGTGCACTTCCCCGCCTTCTGGGGTCAGGACGACTCGATCAGCTTCCTGCTCAGCGACGCCGAGATGCGCGACGCGCTGGAGTCGGCGGGGTTCGAGGTGGTCGACTGGAACGACACCACCGCGTCCGCGCACGAGGCCAACGACGCGATGGACGAGGAGCACGCCAAGAGCGAGCTGCAGGAGGAGACGATCGAGGGGCTCGACATCTTCCTCCTGTTCGGCGAGCAGACCCTGGTGATGGCCGAGAACTCGGTCAAGGACATGGAGGTCGGCTCGATCGGGATCTTCGAGGCGGTGCTGCGGCGGCCCTAGGGCCGCCGCAGTCCGTCGGGCTTGGCGCCGACTACTCGGGGCGCTCGGCGCCCCACTCCGCCGTGAAGTCGGCGACGTTGTCCTTGGTCAGCAGCAACGGCGTGTCGATCTGCAGGCCGTCGACGCCCTTGGGGTCGACGGTCTCGCCGTTGACCGCCTGGGTCAGCATCTTGCCGGCGATCTCGCCCTGCTGCTTCGGCCAGTTCCCGATCGTGCCGAACAGCGTGCCGTCGGCCACGGCCTTCGCGCCCAGACGGCTGCCGCCGTTGCCGACGAGCTTGATCTCGCCGAGCTTGCCGGCCTGCTTGAGGGCCGGCACCACGGCCAGCGCCTGCGAGTCGGCAGCCGAGACGAACACCTGGGCATCCGGGTGGGCGCTGAGCGCGTCCGGGAAGGCCTTGGCGATCACGCTCGGGTCGTACTGCCCGGAGATCGTCTGCACGACATCGACGTTGGGGAGCTTCTTGACCGCCTCGATCGCCGTGGTGGTCAGCGGGTCGTTCGGCGTCGCGACCTCAGCGATGACCTGGCAGGGATCGAGCCCCTTGCAGGCCTCCTCGGTGATCCCGGCGACGGCCTTGGCGTTGGCCGAGACGGGGATCGTGACGACGCCCACGACGCCGTCGACCTGCGGGTTGATGTCCTCGACCGACGTGCCGGTCTGGCCCTCGATCGTCACCACGGGGATGCCGGCCGCCTTGGCGGCGGTCGCGCAGGGCACGCCGGTCGGCGGCGTCACGGCCGCCAGCAGGATCGCGTTGTACCGACCGCTGCTGACCGCGTCCTGGCACTGCTGGGCCAGCTTGGTCGGATCGAAGTTCGCGTTGAACACCGTCACGCTGCCGCCACCGGGCTCGACGACGCCCTTGATGCCCTCTTCCTCGGCCTGGACGTAGTCGGTCAGGGCATACGTCAGGTAGGCCACCTTGACCGGATCGCCGCCGGCGGCCGCGGTCGTCGACGCGCCGGTCGCGGCCGCCGTGCCGCTCGTGCTCGCCGTCGAGGTTGAGCCGCTGTCATCGGAACCGCATCCGGCAACGGCCAGCGCCGCTGCACTCATCACCGCTCCGAGTGCGAGCACCCGTGCACACCGCATTGACTTTCCCCCTCGTTGACTCGTCGGACGGGGGCCCGAGCCCCGCGTTCAGAAGAGTGCGATTATCGAACGTACTTGTCCGATCGACGATAACGACTCGCCGCAGTTGGCGCAACTGCCAACTGAACGACCGATGCCCGGATCACATGATCCGGGCATCGGACTACAGGGGCGCGTTCGGCGCGGTGCGTCAGACGCGGCGGCGCGTCCAGGCGTCGGCTCCGACGGCCACGAGGATGATCGTGCCGCTGACGATCTGCTGGTACAGCGGATCGACGCCGAGCAGGTTGAAGCCGTTGCTGATGATGGCCAGGATGGCCACGCCGACCGCGGTGCGCCAGATCGCGCCCTCGCCGCCGAACGCGCTGTTGCCGCCGATCAGGATCGCGGCCAGCGCGTCGAAGATGATCGACGAGCCCGCGTTGGCGCTGACCGACAGGCTGCGTGCGGCGACGATCAGGCCGGCCAGGCCCGCCACGCCACCCGAGAGCACGTAGGTCGCGGTCTTGACCCGGTTGATGGGCAGGCCCGACAGGCGCGCCGCCGCCGGGTTGCCGCCCAGCCCGAACACCGAACGGCCGAACACGGTCAGGTTGAGCAGGAAGGCGCAGAACAGCAGGACCAGGACGAGGATCCAGGAGGACAGGTGGAACCCGGCCACGTCGGTGTTGGCCAGGTTGGCGAACGACGGGTCGTTGATCAGCACGAGGCCGGAGCCGCTGATCGCCACGGCGACGCCGCCGAAGGCGATCATCGTGCCCAGCGTGGCCACGAAGTCGTTGATGCGGCCGACGGTGGTCAGCAGGCCGTTGATCAGGCCCAGGCCGCACCCGACCAGGATGCCCACGAGGATGCCCACGATCGGGCTCACGTCGTTGCTGACCTTCACGCCGATGATCGCCGACACGGCGAAGATCGCGCCGGCCGAGAGGTCGAAGCCGCCGGCGATGATGACGATCGTGCCGGCGCCGGCGATCAGGCCGACCGCCACCGCACCGTCGAGCACGTTCTTGAGGTTCGTGACCGTCATGAACGTGTCGGTCGAGATCCACAGGCCGATGATCAGCGCGATCAGGAACAGCACGATCCCGTAGTCGCGCAGGTCCGCCACACGCGGGGATCGCAGGCGACGGCGCTCGGTGGTGGCCGCGGGCGGCGTTGAGGGCGGGGCCGAGGTGGTCATCCTTCCAATCCCTGTCGTTCGTTATTCGGAGCGATGCGTTCGAACATTAGCAACGGATGGCGCATCACGCGGCCACCGCGGTGCCGAAGGCCGCGGCCAGCACGGTCTCCTCGGTCGCCTCGTCAGCGGGCATCTCCGCGACGATGCGTCCGCGGCGCATGACGAGCAGGCGATGGGCCAGGCCCATCACCTCCTCCAGCTCGCTGGAGACGACCAGCAGCGCCATGCCCTCCGCGGCCAGGGAGACGATCAGCTCGTAGATCGCCCGCTTGGCGCCGACGTCGACGCCGCGTGTGGGCTCGTCGATCAGCAGCACGCGCGGGTTGCCCATCAGGCACTTGGCGAACAGCACCTTCTGCTGGTTGCCGCCCGACAGGCTCCAGATCGGCGCGGCGGAGCTGCCGGCGCGCACGTCCAGGTCGGCCATCAGCTTCTTGACCGCGGCGCTCTGGCGGTCGGGGCGCAGCATGCCCGCCGAGCTGACGTCGTCCAGGTGCGCCATGACCATGTTCTCGGCGATCGAGCGGACCATCACCAGGCCCTCGTCCTTGCGGCTCTCGGGCAGCATGACCAGGCCGTTGGCGATCGCCTTGCGCGGCGACGTCCGCAGCCGCTGCCCGCCCAGCAGCACCTCGCCGCTGTCGACGGGATCGGCGCCGAAGACCGCGCGCAGCACCTCGGAGCGGCCGCTGCCGATCAGGCCGGCCATGCCCACGATCTCGCCCGGACGCAGGTCGAAGCTGATGTCGGCGAAGCGGCCGGCGGCCGACAGGTCGCGCACCTCCAGCACGGGGGCCGTGTCGGGATCGCACGGGCGCCGGTCGGGGAAGGCCATCTCCAGGGAGCGCCCGAGCATGCCGCGCACGAGCGACTCCTCGGTCTCCTCGGCCGACGGCTTCGTGCTGACGTGGCGCCCGTCGCGCATCACGGTGACGGTGTCGGAGACGTGCAGCACCTCCTCGAGGAAGTGCGAGATGTACAAGACGGTCGTGCCGCCGTCGCGCAACTGCCAGATGATCTCGTAGAGCTGCTCGGACTCGACCTGCGTGAGCGGCGCGGTCGGCTCGTCCATGATGATGAACTCGGCGTCGCGGGCGATCGCGCGCAGGATCTCGACCTTCTGCTGCTCGGCGACGCGCAGGGCGCCGACGGGCGTGTCACGGGGCAGGTCGAAGCCGGTGCGCTCGATCAGCTCCTTGAAGCGGGCCCGCTGGCCGCGGCGGTCGAACAGACCGGCCTTGCGCGACTCGGTCCCCAGGAAGACGTTGTCCAGCACCGACCGGGCGGGCACCATCGCCAGCTCCTGGTCGATGATCGCGATGCCCGTGGCCAGCGCCTGGCGCGGCGAACCGAAGCTGACCGGCTCGCCGGCGACGAGCAGCTCGCCGTCGCTGGGCGGGATCACGCCGGCGATCATCTTGCTGACCGTCGACTTGCCCGCGCCGTTCTCGCCGACGATCGCGTGGATGGATCCGCGCGCGATCGACAAGCTGACGTCGCGGACCGCCTGGACGCCGCCATAGTTCTTCGACACGCCTCGTAGCTCGACGTGTGTCGGCCTCACCCCGTCGCCGTCCATCCCCGGTCCTTTCCCCGTCGTGCGCGCCCACCACGATCCCGCGGTGGTGGCGGGATCGTAACTGAATCCGAACAGGTTGCAACGATATTCGGGCACTTTGCGGTTGGACTCCGACCGACGGTCGATACGGTTGCCGCGTGGAACCTGCCCTCCCCGAGCCGCGTCGCCGCCGCCACGACCCCGACCGCCGCCGCCGCATCGCCGCGGCAGCGATCGACGTGGTGGCCCGCGACGGGATCGAGGGACTGACCCACCGAGCGGTGGCCAAGCAGGCCGACGTCCCGCTCGGCTCGACGAGCTACCACTTCGCCGGGAAGGACGAGCTGCTCCACAGCGCCGTCGAGCTGGCCGAGGAGCTCAACCGCGACGCGCTCACCGAGATCCTGCTGGGCCTGGATCCCGCGCGCGACCTCGCCGCCGCCATGGCCGGGCTGGTCGAGGAGCTGACGGTCCGCCAGCGCGAGCGGCTCGTGCTCGACTACGAGCTGTTCCTGGCCGCGCGCCGCCGGCCCGCGCTGCGCGAGGCCGCACAGCGCTGGCTGGACGACATCCAGGCCCTGATCCGCGGCTTCGCCCCCGACGACGTCGCCGCGCTCGTGGTGGCGCAGATCTTCGAGGGGCTCCTGGTCCAAGCGGTCGTGCTCGATCGCCCGGTCCCGGCCACCCAGGCCGAGCCGCTCTTCCGCCACGCCCTGCCGGGCTAGCGGTCGGCGCCCTGCTGTTCGTTTTTCGGTCTCCACAGTCCGTGCTACGGTACCGCTATATGGACGCTTGTCCATAAGCCTGTCCACCGATGCACCTTGGAGAGCGGATGACCCAGATCGAGCAGCAGCTGCCGTTCACGGGCGACGAGTACCTGGAGAGCCTGCGCGACGGCCGCGAGGTGTGGCTCTACGGCGAACGCGTCGCGGACGTCACCACGCATCCGGCCTTCCGCAACTCCGCTCGCTCGATCGCGCGGCTGTACGACGCGCTGCACGACCCGCAGTACGCCGACCGGCTGACCGCCCCGACCGACACCGGCAACGGCGGCTTCACGCATCCCCTGTTCAAGGTCGCGCACACGCGCGACGACCTGCGCGCCTCGCGCGACGCCGTGCGCGTGTGGGCCGAGCTGACCTTCGGCTGGATGGGTCGCTCACCGGACTACAAGGCGTCGCTGCTCGGCGCGCTGGGCGCCGACCCGGCGTGGTTCGGCGAGTACGCGCCCAACGCCGAGCGCTGGTACCGCGACGGCCAGGAGCGCACGCTGTACCTGGGTCACGCGATCGTGCACCCGCCCGTCGACCGCCACCTGCCGCCCGACGACGTGGCCGACGTGTTCGTCCACGTCGAGGACGAGACCGACAACGGCCTGATCGTCAGCGGCGCGAAGGTCGTGGCCACCGGGTCGCCGCTGACCCAGAACGTGTTCATCTCGCACTTCGGGGTGCCGCTGCGCAAGCAGGAGTACGCGCTGATCTTCATGGCGCCCACCAACGCGCCCGGCGTCAAGCTCCTCTCGCGCGCGTCCTACGAGCTGGTCGCCCACCGCGCGGCCAGCCCGTTCGACTACCCGCTGTCCAGCCGGCTGGACGAGAACGACTCGATCATCGTCTTCGACCGCGCGCTGATCCCGTGGGAGAACGTGCTGGTCTACGACGTCGACCGGACCAACGCGTTCGACGCCAGCAGCGGCTGGATCGGGCGCGCGCTGCTGCAGGCGGCCACGCGCATGACGGTCAAGCTCGAGTTCCTGGCCGGCCTGATGAGCAAGGCGCTGGAGATCAAGGGCGGCGGCGACAGCCGCCAGCTGCGCGCCGCGTTCGGCGAGATCATCGTCTACCGCAACGCGGTCGCGGCGATCGTCGACGGCTGCATCGAGAACGCACTGCCCCACAACGGCGGCCGGGCCCTGATCCCCAACGAGTCCTACGGCACCGCCTACGCGGCGATGGCCCCGGTCATGTACCGGCGGGTCAAGGAGATCATCCAGTCGACGGTCTCCTCCGGCCTGATCTACCTGAACTCCAGCGCGGTGGACTTCGACACGCCCGAGATGCGCGTGTACCTCGATCGCTTCATGCGTGGCACCGGCGGCATCACCGCCGAGGAGCGCTCGAAGGTGATGAAGCTCTTCTGGGACGCGATCGGCAGCGAGTTCGGGGGACGCCACGAGCTGTACGAGCTCAACTACTTCGGGCCGCCCGAGCTCAACCACCTGGGGATGCTGGAGATCGCCGAGGGCGACGGCTCCGTGCAGCGCTACCGCGATCTGGTCGATCGCTGCATGTCCGACTACGACCGCCACGGCTGGACCGCTCCCGACCTCGCCGCGGCGGCGGGAGCGGTCAGCCCGGCGTAGGCGTCAGGCGCTGCCCCACACCCGGTCGGCGACGCGGCCGATCAGCTCGAGCTTGCGCCACTGCGCGTCCTCGGCGCTGACCAGGTGGTCGCCGTAGATGGAGGCGAACCCGCACTGCGGGCAGAGCGCCAGCTGGTCGATGTCGAGGTGCTCGGCCGCCGCCTCGATGCGGCGGACGACCTCGTCCTCGGACTCCAGCTCGGGCGTCTTGGTGCTGACCACGCCCATGGCCATCACGCGGTCCTTGGGCACCGACTGGATCGGGGAGTAGTCGCCCTCGCGGCCGATGTCCTCCCACTCGAACAGGAACCGCTCGTGGGGCAGCTCGTTGAAGATGCGCTCGGCGATCGGGGCCAGCGAGCCGCTCCAGAAGCCGCCCTCGAAGTTGCCCCGGCACAGATGCAGCGCCGTGGTCACGTGGTCGGGGATCGCCGCCGCGACGGCGGCATCGGCGGCCAGCGCCTTGTCCAGCAGCGAGGCCTTCGTCTCGCCCTGGCCCTCGGCGGACTGCAGCATCGAGCCCAGGCTGCTGGTCTTCTCGGCCACCAGCGCCGGGTAGATCGGGAAGTCGAACTGGATCCAACGCGCGCCGGCCGCGATCACCTCGGAGACGATCCGGTGGGTGACGGCGACCACGTCCTCCAGGAAGGCGGCGTGCGACGCGTAGGCCCCGCCCTCCAGGACGATGAAGTCGGTCAGGAAGTACGACGGCGCCGGGATCGTGATCTTGAACGGGTAGTCGCCGGCGATCGAGCGCATGAACGCCGCCTCCTCGGCGGCGGGCGCGTAGGCCTTGCGGACGCGGTCGATGAACAGCGGCTCGCCGAAGTTGTCGTACACCCCGCTCTCGGTCTCCACCGTGATGCGGCTGTCGGGCTCGCCCAGGCCGTCGACGGAGTCGTAGAAGCTGCCGATGAACGTGCTGCGGCGCTGCTCGCCGTCGGTGACCACGTCCAGGCCGGCGTCGATCTGGCGCTGGACCAGGTCGCGGGCGGCCGTGTCGGCCAGGCGGTTGAGCTCGGCGATCTGCTCGGCCCGGTGCTCGAGCACGAGCGGGCGCACGTAGGTGGTCGACCCCTCGAAGATCTTGTCGATCTGGGCGGTGATCTGCGCGTTGCGCAGCAGGCTCCCAACCGGCTCGGCCCGGGCGATGGTGCGCGGTTGGCGGGACGTCTCGACGGCGGTCATGGCTACAGCCCCTCGTAGGTTGTTTCGTTGAGCAAGGTGGCGATCGAGCCGGTGCGGATCTGCAGGGCCCGACCGGTCTGCGACTCCCAGCCGAACAGCCGTCCGGTGGCCCGGCCCGCCTCGAGGTCGAGCACGACGGCGCCGTTGAACGGCTGCGCGCGCTCGTGCCAGGAGAAGAGGTACAGGCGGTCGTCCAGCTTGTAGGCGTCGGTGAAGTCGACGTCGGCGATGCCCGCCTCGGGGCCCTCGAGGCCCTGATAGGCGTAGGTGCGCGAGCTCAGGTAGATGTGCTCGAACGCGTGCGTGTCGCTGTAGCGGTGGTGCACGCGCTTGCCGACCAGCTCGTCGGTGCGCTGGAAGCGCGCGCCGACCGGCCCGCCGATCCCGGCCTGGCCGAACGTCGTGACCTCCTCGATCCCGTCGCCGTTGTCGACCAGCCGCGTCAGGTTCAGCAGCACGCGCGCGTGCGCGAGGTCGAGGATGGCCAGCAGGCTGGTGCGCTGCGCCAGGCGCGCCGCGACCACGAGGTACAGCTCGGGGCGCAGCTCGATCGCCTCGTAGGCGTCGGTGCCCTCGTTCCAGGTCAGCTCGGTCGCGCTGTCGAAACGCACGTCGAGCGTCGAGCCGTCCTTCAGGTGCAGCGCCAGCGCGCGGCCGGCCAGCGCGTCGGTCGGCTCGGGCCGGTAGGCGTCGTGGTTGTCGAACTGCTCCGACAGGGGGATCACGTCGGTGGCGATGGTCGGTTCGGGCATCGTGCTCCTGATCAGGACGTGCGCGGGAGATGCGCGGTCGTGAGGACGACCCACACCCGGGAGGGGCCGGGGCCGAGGCCCTCCCAGCGGTGCGGGCGGTCGGCGGGATAGACGGCGTAGTCGCCTTCGTCGAGCTCGGCGACCTCGTCGATCGGGCCCGCGGCGATGCGGCCCGACAGCACGAGGACGTGCTCCCACGAGCCCTCGCCGTGGGTGGCCGACACCTCGGCCATGCCCGCCGGGATGGTCAGGTCGTGCACCTCGACGAGCAGCTGATCGCGCGACAGGACGTGGACCAGGCGGGCGCTGATCTCGGCGTCGCCCAGCTCCAGGCCCCCGCCCGCGCGCACGACCTCGATGCCGGCGTGCGGGGCGGCGAACAGCTCGCTGAGCGGCACGGCGAGCGCGCCGGCCAGCGTGGCCAGCGTGTCGAGCGTCGGGTTGGCGGCGCCGGTCTCCAGCTTGGACAGCGTGCCCTTGGACATCCCCGCGCGCGTGGCCAGCTGGCCCAGGCTCAGCCCCTGGCGCGTGCGCAGCAGGCGCACGTTGCCGGCCACGTGCGCGGCGGCGTCGGTCATGCGGCGTCCCAGCGCACGTAGAGCTGCTTGGGCGCCCGGAAGGCGAAGCCGCTGACCACCGGCTCGCGCTCGGCGTCCAGGCGCAGGCCGGGCAGCGCGGGCAGCAGCTCCTCGAGCGCGATCCGCTCCAGCTGACGCGAGAAGTAGTGGCCCGAGCAGAAGTGCTCGCCGTTGCCGAACGACATGTGCGACTGGCGCGGGCGGTCGATGTCGAACGCGTCGGGGCGCTCGAAGCGCGTCGCGTCGCGGTTGGCCGAGGCCAGCACCACCTCGACGACGTCCCCCTCGGCGATGTCGACCCCGGCGATCGTCGTGTCCTGCGCGGCCTGGCGCTCGGTCCAGCCGATCGGGGCGATCCAGCGCAGCCCCTCGGTGACCGCGGTGGGCACCAGCGACGGGTCTGCGGCGACGCGCTCGAGCTGGTCGGGCCGGCCCAGCAGCCCCAGCATCGTCGAGCCCGCGGCGTGGCCGGGCTCCTGCATGCCGCCGAGCAGGATCACCTTCAGCGACGGCATCACCTCGTCCGGCGTGCGCGGATCGCCGTCGGCCCGGCCGCCGTGGACCATGTGCGAGAGCATGCTGTCGTCGGGCTCTGCCACCAGGCGCTCGAGCAGCGGGACCAGCCGCTCCTCGATGTCGGCCGACACGGCGTCGGCGCGCGCGAGCTTGGCCGGGTCGAGATCGGAGCTGGAGATCCCGACGTTGAGCTCGTGGAACCAGTGGCGCAGCGTGGCGTCGTCGACGCCGAGGCCGAGCAGGTCGCCCAGGCCGCGCACGCTGACCGGCTCGAAGAAGTCGCCCATCAGCTCGGCCTCGCCGCGGCCGGCCAGGGTGGCCAGATACTCGCGCACGGCGGGGCGCACGAGCTCGTCGATGTAGCCGTTGACCGCCCGCGGGCGCAGCAGCGGATCCACGCCGTCGCGCAGGTCCTGGTGCACGTCGCCCGCCGTGGTCAGCACGTTGGGCTCGCCGAAGATGCGGTTCAGCGTCGGGTGGTTCGTGGCCGCGGTGAACGTCTGGCGATCGGTCGAGACCGCCGCGCAGTCGTCCCACCGGGTGACCAGCCACGCCTCGGCCCAGGGCAGCCAGCTGACCGGCGCCTCGTCGCGCAGCCGGGCGTACGCGGGGTACGGATCGGCGTCCAGGCTGTCGGGGGTGATGTCGGAGATCCACTCGACGGTGGTGCGCATACCAGGCCTCAGTCGTGCATTTCGTTGAACGATCGTTTCCTGTACGACACCCTTCCACGGCGTTGCTCGGTCGTCAAGTCGCGCACGATGGCCAGGACGGCGACCACGCCGACCAGCCCGACCGCCACCCCCAGCAGCGCGGCGTCCCGGAAGCCGACGGCGACGCCGGCCGGCCCGGGCAGGTCCGATGCGTGCGCCATCACGGTGGCCATCACGCTCAGGCCGATCGCGCCGCCGACCTGCGTGCTGGTGCTCCACAGCCCCGAGGACAGGCCCGCCTCGGCGCCGTGGCCGAGGTCGTCGCTGGTGGCGATCACCGACGAGACCTCCGAGAAGCAGATGCCCACGCCGAACAGCGCCGCGGCGGGCAGGTAGACCAGCCACAGCGATCCGTCGGCGCCCACCGCGGCCAGGCCCGCCGCGCCGGCGCTGGCCAGCGCCAGCGCGATGGCCAGCATCCGCCGGAAGCCGAAGCGGGCGACCAGTCGGGCGGCCACGACCGACAGCAGCAACGAGCCCAGCCCGGTGGGCAGCATCCACAGCCCGCACTCGATCGGCGACAGCCCGCGCGCGTCCTGCAGGTAGATCGACAGCAGCGCGAGGATGCCCAGCATCAGCGCGCCGAAGACCATCGTCCCCACGTTGCCGCCCACCAGGTTGCGCATCCGGAAGACCGACAGCGGCAGGATCGGCGCCGCCACGCGCCGCTCCCAGGCCACGAAGAACGCGACCAGCAGGATCGACGACAGCAGCGGGGCCAGCGTGGCCCGTGCGCCCCAGCCGGCGCTGCCCGACTGCGAGACGCCGAGCACGAGCAGGGCGATCGCCGCCGTGGCCGCGACGGCTCCCACGACGTCCAGCGGTCCGGCGCCCGGCGCGCCGGGATGCGCGGGCACGACGCGCTGGGTGGCCAGCGCCGCGGCCGCGCTGACCGGCACCAGCAGCAGGAAGACCCAGCGCCAGTCCAGCAGCTCGGTGACCGCGCCGCCGAGGACCAGCCCGAGCGTCGCGGCCACGCCGGAGACCAGGCCGAGCAGCCCGAGCGCGCGCTCGCGCTCCCCCTCCGCCGTGAAGGTCACCGTGACGATCGACAGCGCCGCCGCGCCGGCCAGGGCCGAGCCCAGGCCCTGCGCCGCGCGGCCCAGCACCAGCACCTCGGCCGAGCCCGCCAGCCCGCAGACCACCGAGGCCGCGGTGAAGACGACGAGGCCGCTGACCAGCGCGCGCCGGCGGCCGAACAGGTCGGCGGCCCGGCCGGCCAGCAGCAGGAACCCGCCGAAGCCGATCATGTAGGCCGTCTGCACCCACTGCAGGCCCGCGTCGCTGAAGCCCAGCTCGCGCTGGATGTGGGGCAGCGCAAGCGTCACGTCGACATCGAGCAGGACGACGAGGAACTGCGTCAGGAGCAGGAGCGCCAGCAGCACGACCCGGCGATCATGACACGTTAATCGTGCATCGTGGTTCGTTTATGGGTACGATCGGCCCCATGGCCGACGACCTCTATGCGGAGATTGTCCGCATCCGCCCGAAGGACGCCGCTGCCGAGGCGCGGCTGCTGGAGATCCGCGACGACCTCGTGCAGTCCTACCGCGAGCAGTTCCCTGACGTGTTCGTCAGCTGTCGCCTGCTCGCCCCCGAAGAGGGCGGGACCTGGGTCGACCTGTGGTACTGGACCTCGAAGGAGGGCGCGGAGCACGCGCTGGCCAACACCCACCTGACACCGCTGTTCGAGGAGTGGGGCTCGCTCGTGGAGATGGTCTCCTTCGAGTGGGCCGCCGTGCTCTCCGACAGCTGAGGCCGCCGCCATGTCCGAGCTCGAGTTCTACCTGTTCAACTTCGGGTCCTACCCGGACGTCCCGCACGTCGACGACACGCCGCGGCGCTCGCTGTACATCGACCTGCCCAACGACTACTACGACCGGCGCAAGGGCCAGTGGGTGCTCGACACCTACCTGGACACGCTGGCCTTCGGGGAGAAGCTCGGCTTCGACGGGCTGTGCACGACCACGCAGATGGGCGGACCGATCGGCGTGACGCCGAGCTCGACGCTGCCCGCCGCGTTCCTGGCCGCGCGCACCGAGCGCATCCGGATCGTCGCGCTCGGACCGATCCTCAACACGTACCTGTCGCCGATGCGCGCCGCCGAGGACATCGCCCTGCTGGACGCGATGAGCGGCGGGCGCCTGATCGTCGGCCTGCCCATGGGCCACGGCCAGAACTGGCATGCCGCCGGCGGGATGAACCCCGCCTACGCGCGCGACCGCAACTGGGAAGCGCACGATCTGATGATCAAGGCGTTCACCGAGCCGGGGCCCTTCGAGTGGCAGGGCGAGTACTTCCATGTGCCCTACGCGAACCTGTGGCCCAAGCCGGTCCAGGACCCCCATCCCGAGTTCTGGATCCCCGCGGCCGGCTCGAAGCTGACCTTCGAGCGCTGCGCGCGCCATCACTACACCTACCAGACGCTGTTCTCGCCCAAGAAGGCGCTGCTGCGCAACGTGACCGCGTTCCGCAAGGTGGCCGAGGAGGAGTTCGGCTACACGCCGGACCCCAAGCAGATCGTGTCGGTGCTGTTCGTCCACACGGCCGAGACCGACGCGCAGGCGCGCCTGGAGGCCGAGCCGCATCTGCGCTGGGTCTTCCAGAACATGATCCGGGCCAACGCGTACGACGCGTTCCCGCCCGGGCACTTCAGCCCCGCGTCGCTGCGCGGCTTCCTGACCGGCGGCGGCTACCGCAACCGCGACATCGGGGACATGACCTACGAGGAGATCGTCGAGGAGGGCTGGGGCGTGATCGGCTCGCCCGACACGGTGGCCGAGCAGCTGGCCTCGATCGTCGACGAGCTCGGCGCCGGCCGCGTGATCTGCATCGCCGACAACGGCGCCATGCCCAACTGGATGGTGCGCAAGTCGATGACGCTGTTCGCCGAGCAGGTGATCCCGCGCTTCCGCGCGCCGGGCGGCGCCCCGGTGTGGGCCCGCCAGGACGATCGTCCCGTGCCCACGCACGCCCAGCTCGGCGCCGACCTGATGGGCCGCGAGCTGCGCGGCCACCCGGAGGCCGTGATGCCCGACGGCGAGCGGGTCGACGTGCGCACGTCGCACGCCCGGAAGGACTGACCGCGGTGCGCATCGCCATCTACGGGGCCAACGGCTCGATCGGCGCGGCCATCACCGCCGAGGCGCTCGAGCGCGGCCATGACGTCGTGGCCGTCGCGCGCGATCCCGCGCGCGTGACCGAGACCCACGAGCGCCTGGCCACCACCACCGGCGACGCCACCGACCCGTCGTCGGTCGCCGCCGCGGCGGCCGACGCCGACGTCGTGGTCAGCGCGGTGGGCGGCATGGGCGACGGGCGGCCGGAGGTCGTGGTCGACGTGGCCCGGGCGCTGGTCGCCGGGCTGCGCGACGTCGACGGCGCGCGCGTGTTCGTCGTCGGGGGCGCCGGATCGCTGGAGCACCCCGACGGCGGCACCGTCTCCTCGCAGCCCGACTTCCCCGACGCGTGGAAGCCCAGCTCCCACGCCCAGGGTCAGGCGCTGACGATCCTGCGCGAGACCGGCGAGGGCATCGACTGGACCTACCTCAGCCCCGCGCACGTGATCGAGCCGGGCGAGCGCACCGGGAGCTACCGCACCGGCGGCGACGCGCTCGTCGTCGACGACGACGGCCACAGCCGGATCACGATCCCCGACTACGCCATCGCCGTGCTCGACGAGCTCGAGCGGCCGCAGTTCCGCGGCCGCCGCTTCACGATCGGCTACTGAGCGACGCCCGCGGCGATCGCCGCGGCCAGCTCGGCCGGCCGCTGGATGATCAGCAGGTGGCCGGTGGGCTCGCCCGGCGCGCCCGCGACCGTGGTCGTGCGCGCGCCCGCGATGTGCTCGGCCCAGCGCTCGACGTGGACGTTGGGGATCAGGCGGTCCTCGTCGGCTCCGATGACCAGCGTCGGGATCTGGATGCGGCCCAGGCGCCGGTCCAGCGTGATGTCGTAGCGCGGGTTCCACAGCAGCCGGGCGAACGTGATCGACTCGCTGTAGACCTGGATCGTGTTCTCGATCTCGTCGCCCTGCTGGAAGTACTCCAGGTACTGCTCCGGGGGCGCGCCGCTGAGCAGCGTCTCCATGGCCAGCTCGGGGCCCATGCGGAACGGGTCGGTGATCGGCGCCTCGGGCACGCGCAGCGCGATCGGGGTGACCAGCGTCAGCGAGCGGAAGCGCTCGGGGTAGAAGATGGCCAGGGAGGCGGCGATCCAGCCGCCCAGCGAGTGGCCGACCAGGTGCGCGTCCTCGATGCCCAGCGCGCGCAGGAAGCCGTCGTAGTGCAGGACGAGGTCGTCTATCCGGCGCAGCCAGTCGGGCATCGCCGTGTCGCCGAAGCCGGGATGCTCGGGCACGATCACGTCGTAGCGCTGGCTGAGCTCCTCGTACAGCGGCAGCCAGGCCCGCGTGAGGCCGGCGCCGTGCAGGTACAGCAGCGGCGGGCCCTGGCCCTTGCGCCGGTAGGCGGTCGGCAGACCGTCGACCTCGACCCACTGGGGCTCCGTCCAGTGCGCCCAGTCGCGCGGCGCCTCGGCGGTCTGGCTCATTCTTCTAACCCTCTCGCACTGTTCGATTTACGTGATACGACGTTCGACAAACGGTACCATCTAGGGCCGTCGCGTGTGGTCTATATGGTCTCGCCGTGGCCGAGATCTCCAAGACCGCCGACCAGGCGCTGACCGTGCTGCTCGAGGTGGGCGAGCGCGGGCCGGCGACCCCGGCCCTGCTGGCCCGCACGCTGGGCATGAACCGCACGGTCGTGCACCGCCTGCTGTCGACGCTGCACCAGCGCGGGTTCATCACGCGCCAGGAGAACGGCTACGTGCCGGGCGCGATCCTCGTGCGCATCGCCGAGCACGTCCAGCCGGAGCTGCGCGCGCAGGGCCGCAAGGTCATGCGCGGGCTGGCCGACGAGGTGGGCGAGACCGTCGTCATGCACATCGCCGACGGCGAGGACGCGGTCGTCCTCGACCAGGTCGTCTCCGACCGCAACGTCGTGCGCGTCGAGCACGAGATCGGCTCGCGGCACGCGCTGCTGTCGGGCGCCAGCGGCCGGGCGCTGCTGGCCTTCCAGGCGCCCAACCTGATCGAGCGCGTGACCCGCAAGCTCGACAACGCCGAGGCGATCCGCCGCCAGCTCGACGGCGTGCGCCAGCTCGGCTACGCGGTCTCCCACGACGAGCTGCAGCAGGGCGTCCACGGCCTCGCCGTTCCGGTGCTGGACCAGACCGGGCACGCGGTCGCCAGCCTGGCGATCCTCGTGCCCGTGACCCGGGCCAACAACCTCACGCAGCACACCGACGCGCTGCTGGCCGCGTCGGCGCGCCTGTCGCAGACGCTGCACGGCGAGCCGGTCTCGGCCTAGGCGGTCGGGGCCTCCTCGGCCTCGACCTCGGCGAAGACCTCCTTGGCCAGCCGGAAGGCCTCGACGCCCGCGGGGATGCCGGCGTAGATCGACATCTGGATGAGCGTGTCCTGGATCTCGGCCTTCGTGCAGCCGTTGCGCAGCGCACCGCGCAGGTGCAGCTTGAACTCGGCGTTGCGACCCAGGATCGAGATCATGGCCAGGTTCAGCAGCGAGCGGTCGCGGCGGGTCAGCGCCTCGCGCCCCCAGCCCGCGCCCCAGCAGTACTCGGTGACGAGCTCCTGGAACGGACGCGAGAAGTCGTCGGCCTGGGCCAGCGACCGGTCGACGTACTCGGCCCCGACCACCTCGCGGCGGATCTGCAGGCCCTTGTCGAACAGCTCCTGGCTCATCGGTCGCTCTCCTCGATCACGGGGTTGGTCAGCGTCCCGACGTGCTCGACGCCCACGGTGACGGTGTCCCCCGCCTTGAGGAACTCCGGCGGGTTGCGCTTGAAGCCCACGCCCGACGGGGTGCCCGTGGGGATCACGTCGCCCGGCTCGAGCGTGATCCACTCGGAGATGTGCTCGATGATCGTCGGGATGTCGTAGATCATGTCCGACGTGTTGCCGGTCTGCTTGCGCACGCCGTTGACGTCCAGCCACAGGTCGAGCTTGTGCGGATCGGCGATCTCGTCGGCCAGCACGAGGTAGGGGCCGAACGGGCCCGAGGCGTCGAAGTTCTTGCCCGACGTGTACTGCGGCACGCGGAACTGGTAGTCGCGCACGGTCACGTCGTTGAACACCGAGTAGCCGGCCACGTGCTCCATCGCGTTCTCCCGCGTGATGCGGTGCCCGCCCTTGCCGATGACGATGGCCAGCTCGCCCTCCCAGTCCAGATCCGCGGAGACCGCGGGGCGGACGATCGGCGCGCCGTCGGCCACCAGCGTGCTGGCGAAGCGCGCGAACACGATCGGGATCGGCGAGATCTCCAGCCCGGCCTCCTTGGCGTGCTCGGCGTAGTTGCGCGCCACGCAGATGATCTTCGGCGGGTTGGGGACCGGCGGAAGCAGCGTCACGTCGGCCAGCGGGGTGCGCAGGTCGGCGCCCGCCTGGTCCACGGCCTCCTGGGCGGCGGTCACCGCGTCGGCGCCGAGCTGGAGGAACTGCAGGACGTCGGTGCCCACCGCCGCGTCGGCGGCGGCCTGCGGCGCGGCGTGACCGCGCGCGCGGGCCAGCGCGACCGCGGCCCGGTTGACGTCGATGACGTGATCACCGTCGACGGCGCCGAAGCGCGCGTCTCCGACCTGCAGGTACGTGGCGAGTCTCATGAGTCCTTCGCTGTTGTCGTTGCGTCGCCGGCGATCACAGGATCACCGAGACGACCTTCTCCTCGGTCGCGCCGTCGATGCCGGCGAGCCCGAGCTCGCGACCGATGCCGCTGGTCTTCGTGCCGCCCCAGGGCAGGCGCGGGTCCGGTGCGCCCCAGCCGTTGACCCAGACCGCGCCGACGCGCAGGGCGTGAGCGGCCTGGTGGGCCAGCGACAGGTCCTTGGTCCACACGACGGCGGCCAGGCCGTAGCGCGTGTCGTTGGCCAGGCGCACCGCCTCGTCGACGCTGTCGAAGCCGATCACCGTGCCGACCGGCCCGAAGATCTCCTCGCGGGCGATCGTCAGGTCGTTGGTGCCGACGAAGACGGTGGGCTCGACGAAGAAGCCCGGGCGGTCCAGGCGCCGGCCGCCGGTGATCAGCTCGGCGCCCTCGGCCGTGCCCTGCTCGATGTAGCCCATCACGCGATCGAGCTGACGGGCGTTGATCAGCGCGCCCATCGTCGTGTCGGGCGCGAACGGGTCGCCGACCTGCACGGCGCGGGCCTGCTCGGCCAGCCCCGCGACGACGTCGTCGCGCACGCTGTTGTGCACCAGCACGCGCGTCCCTGCGGCGCAGATCTCGCCCTGGTTGGCGAACAGCGCGGCCGCCGCCACGGGCATCAGCGCGTCGAGGTCGGCGTCGGCCAGGATCAGCTGGGGCGACTTGCCACCCAGCTCGAGCGTCACGCGCTTGAACGCGGCGCCCGCCTCGCGGGCGATCTCGGCACCGACCTCGGGGCTGCCGGTGAACGAGACCTTGTCGACGCCAGGGTGACGGACGAGGTCGGCGCCGGCGCCCCGGCCGGTGCCGGTCACGACGTTGAAGACGCCGTCGGGAACCCCGGCCTCGGCGATCAGCTCGGCCAGGCGCAGCGTCGACAGCGACGCGTCCTCCGGCGGCTTGATCACCACGGTGCAGCCGACGGCCAGCGCGGGCGCGATCTTCCAGGAGGCGATCATCGTCGGCGCGTTCCAGGGCGTGATCGCGCCGACCACGCCGACGGGCTCGCGCAGCGTGTAGGAGAAGCGCGGGCGCCCGAAGTAGTCGGGCACGGGCACCGTGCTGCCGTGCACCTTGTCGGCCCAGCCGGCGAAGTGGCGGAAGGTGTCGGAGGCGATCGGCAGGTCGACCGCCGCGGGATCGCCCACGGGCTTGCCCACGTCGATCGCCTCGAGCGCGGCCAGGTTGGCGGTGTCGGCGTCGATCAGGTCGGCCACCCGCCACAGCAGCTTGGCCCGCTCGGGGCCCGACAGCCGCGACCACGGGCCGCCGTCGAACTGGCGGCGCGCCGCCTGCACCGCGGCGTCGACGTCGGCGGCCGACGCGCTGGCCACCGTCGTGACGACCTGCCCGGTGGCCGGGTTGATGACCTCGAACGTCGCGCCGCCCTCGGCGTCGCGCCATCCGCCGTCGATGAACAGGCCCCGCTGGGGCAGGCGAACCTGCGGGTGCTCGGCCGGCGGCGACTCGGCGGACACGGTGACTCCTCCGACGTGTTCGATATCAGGACAGCGTGCCCCGATAATCTACCACCACGACCGCCGCGATGGAGGAGTCAGACGTGTCACAGGCACACCGCTGGAACATGGGGACGTTCAGCCACGACGAGCTGCGCAGCAGCGCGCCGGAGCGCTACGCGCCGCTGTACGAGCCGCTGGCCATCGGCCCCAAGATCGCGCCCAACCGGTTCTACAGCGTCCCCTACGCCGGGGGCTGGAGCATGCACGAGCTCAACCTCGAGGTCGCCCACCGGGGGATCCGCGCCGAAGGCGGCTGGGGCGTCGTCACCACCGGCGAAGCGGTCGTCGCGCCCGAAGGCACCACGCAGCTGATCCCCGGCCTGGAGCTGTTCGACGACGCCGACGCGCGGGAGATCCAGCCGATCGTCGAGGCGATCCACGCGCATGGCGCGCTGGCCGGCATCGAGCTCGTCCACTACGGCGGCATCGCCAACCCGGGGCAGTTCCGGGTGCCCGCGCTGGCCACCACGCAGATGCAGAGCGACGCGCTGTTCTTCTCCAGCGCGGTCGGCCAGACGATGACGCTGCCGGACATCCGGCGCGTGCAGGACGAATGGGTCGCCGCCGCGCGCCGCTCCCGCGAGATCGGCTTCGACATCGTCTACGTGCACTGCGCCCACAGCGGCCAGCCGATGCAGTTCCTGGCCCCGTACTACAACCAGCGCACCGATGAGTACGGCGGCTCGCTGGAGAACCGCGCCCGCTTCCTGCTGGAGATCCTGCAGCGCATCCGCGACGAGATCGGGCACGACACGGCGATCGCCTGCCGCTTCGCGATCGAGGCGCTCGGCCCGGGCGGCCTGGAGATCGAGGAGGCGCTGCAGGTGATGCGGATGGCGGATCCGCTCGTCGACCTGTGGGACATCGCGATCGGCGGCCTGGCCAATGCCGACCGGGACCTGACCCCGTCGCGCCTGTACGAGGAGGGGGCCTCGCTGGAGTGGAGCCGGCGGGCCAAGGAGGCGACCGCCAAGCCCGTCGTCGGCTCGGCCCGCTTCACCGACGTCGACCTGATGCTGCGCACGCTGCGGTCCGGCGACCTGGACTTCATCGGCGCCGCCCGCCCGGGCATCGCCGATCCGTTCCTGCCGCGCAAGATCGCCGCCGGCGAGTTCGGACGCATCCGCGAGTGCATCGGCTCCAACCACTGCGCCTACAGCCAGGTGCAGAGCACGATGGGCTGCAGCCAGAACGCGACCACCGGCGAGGAGTTCCGCCGCGGCTGGCATCCCGAGCAGTACAGCCGCGCCACCAACGCCGACCAGTCCGTGCTGATCGTCGGCGCGGGGCCCGCCGGACTGGAGTGCGCGACCGTGCTGGCCCGCCGCGGGTTCGAGCAGATCCACATCGTCGACGCGGACCGGCGCATGGGCGGCCATCTGCGCTGGTACACGCAGCTGCCCGGCTACAACGCCGTCGGTCGCGTCGTCGAGCACCGCCAGTGGCTGGTCGAGCACCTGCGCGAGGTGACCTTCGTGCCCAACACCCGTCTGGACACCGACGGCGTGCTGGACTACGGCGGCGCGATCGTGATCATCGCCACCGGTGCCCCGTGGGCCACGCAGGCGGTCGACTTCTTCTCCAACCAGCCGATCCCGGGCGCTGACGCCGGGCTCCCCCACGTGCTGACGCCCGAGCAGGTGATCCTGGGGGGCAAGCCGGTGCCCGGGCGGCGCGTGCTGGTCTACGACTGCCAGGCCGACCAGACGCCGCTGGCCGTCGCGCAGTATCTGCAGGCCCAGGGCCACGAGGTCGAGCTGGCCAGCCCGTTCGCGGACATCGGCATGCGCGCCCACCAGGACGGCATCTCGTTCGCGCTGCGCGGCGAGATCCTGGCGGCCGGTGGGCGACTGCGGCCGGGACGCGTCCTGACCGAGGTCCGGCCCGATGGGGCGACGTTCATGGACGAGGCGTTCAACGAGGAGCGCGTCGCCTGCGACGCCGTCGTGCTGCTGACCCGCCGGGCCTCCGACGACGCGCTCTACCTCGAGCTCCTCGGCCAACCCGAGCGGCGCGCCGAGGCGGGGATCCAGGCGCTGTACCGGATCGGCGACTGCGCCGCCCCGCAGGACCTGGCCGAGGCGCTGTTCAGCGGCCAGCGGCTGGCCCGGGAGATCGACGCCGAGAACCCGTCGGTGGCCCTGTTGCCCAGGCGCGGCTGAGCGGGCCATCGATATGGTCGAGCTGATGGCCGAGTCGGCGCCGAGCAAGCAGCACCAGGTCTACGAGTACGTGCGCTCGCGGCTGATCGACGGCGCGTATGCGCCGGGGCGACGCATGAACGTCGCCGAGCTGTCGCGCGAGCTGAACGTCAGCAACATCCCCGTGCGCGAGGCGCTGCGGCGCCTGCAGGCCGAAGGGTGGCTGCGCTACGAGCCCAACGCCGGCATGCGCGTCGCCGAGCGCGACCCGCAGGCCTGGGTCGACGTGATGACGCCCTTCGCGGTGCTGGCCGGCTACGCGACGGCCGAGGCGGCCGAGGCGCTGCGGGCGGGGGACGGGTTGGCCGAGCTGCGGGCGCTCAACGAGCAGATGCGCGCGTCGGTGGCCGAGGACGGGTTCGCCACCTTCACCGGCCTCAACGCCCGGTTTCACCAGCGGATCTTCGACCACACGCCCAACCCCGAGCTCAAGCGCTCGATCACCGAGACGTGGCGCCAGCTGCACGTGGCCCGCAGCACGCTGTACGGGGCGATCCCGCTGCGCGCGTTCACGTCGCTGGAGGAGCACGACCACCTGATCGCCCTGATCGCCACGCGCGCGCCGAGCTTCGACATCGAGGCCGAGGCGCGCGCCCACACGCTGCGCACCGTCGCGGCCAGCCGCCACGCCAGCAGCGCGGCCGCGCTGGAGGTCTGACGGCGATGACGGAGTCCTGGCTCACGCTGGAGCTGCTGGGCGAGGCCGAGCCCGACGAGGTGATCGAGGCCCGGGCCGGCGACCGGGCGCTCGTCGCCGTGCTGCACGAGGGCCGTTGGCGCGTGTTCGCCGACCTGTGCACGCACGCCGAGTGCGCCTTCAGCGACTACGGCGAGGTCGAGCCCGCCGAAGGCGTGCTGATCTGCAACTGCCACGGCGCGGAGTTCTCGCTGATCGACGGGTCGGTCCAGCTCGAGCCGGCCGAGATCCCGCTGACGTTCCTCCCCGTGCGCGAGACCGCGGACGGGCTCGAGGTGCGGCTCGACTCAGAGGTCGAGGCGCAGCACGGGTGAGCGCGAGCGGCTGACGCAGATCATCATCGTCGTGCCGGCGGCGCGCTCTTCCTCGGTGAGGATCACGTCGCGATGATCGGGTCGGCCCTCGAGCACCACGGTCTCGCAGGTGCCGCAGGTGCCTTCCAGACAGGAGCACTCGATCACCACGCCGGCGGCCTCGGCGACCTCGATGATCGACCGGCCGTCGGGGACCTGCAGCGTCAGCCCGGAGCGCACGAGCTGCACCTCGAACGCCTGACCGTCGCGGGCCTGCTCGGCGTCCAGCAGCGGCGCGAAGCGCTCGACGTGCAGCGCGGCGGCGGGCACGCGCTCCTGGACGGCGGCCAGCAGCGGCGCCGGTCCGCAGCAGTAGACGCGGTCCCCGGCCCCACGGTCGGCCAGCGCTCGATCGAGGTCGAGCAGGCCGTGCTCGTCCTCCGGCGCGAGCGTGACCCGCTCGCCGTGGCGGGCCAGCGCGGCGGCGAAGGCCATGGAGGCGCGGCGGCGGCCGCCGTACAGCAGGCGCCAGGGCGTGCCCGCCGCGTCGGCCGCCGCGAGCATCGGCAGGATCGGCGTGATGCCGATCCCGCCGGCGATGAACAGGTAGGCGTCGGCGGCGACGAGCGCGAAGTCGTTGCGCGGCTCGCGCGCGTGAACCAGATCGCCGGGGCGCAGCCGCTCGTGCACCCAGGCCGATCCGCCCCGTCCGTCGGGCTCGTGGAGCACGGCGACCTGCCAGCTGGCGTGGTCGCTCGGGTCGCCGCACAGCGAGTACTGCCGCTCCAGCCCCGGACGCAGCGCGATCGCCACGTGGGCCCCCGGCGTCCACGCCGGCAGCGGCGCACCAGAGGGGTCCTCGAGGGTGATCGAGACCACGCCCTCGGCCTCCCAGCGCAACGCGCGGACGCGCAGGGCGCGCATCAGCCCGGGGAGACCTGGTGGGGCGCCTCCTCGATGAAGTTGCCCGCCTCGATCCTCACCAGCGTGTCGGCCTCGTCGAAGACGAGGCCGGGCGGGTCCTGTCCGGCGGCCACGGCCTGGGCCACCCGCCCCATCATCCGGCGCAGCATCGTGACGCCCTGGTCGGTGGTCGTCAGGTGGTCCTCCGTGTGGCGGCTGATCGGGCCCTGGCTGCGCTGCGCCTCGTAGTCGCCGGGCATGCGCTGGTGCTCGGCGTCGGTCAGCTCGGCCCAGGCCTTGCCGCCGAAGGTCGAGCGCATCTTGGCCAGCCGCTCGGGGTCGGCGGACCGGTAGGCGGTGAAGATCTGAAAGCTCGTGTCGTCGATCGGCACGACCCAGCCGAGCAGGTCGCACGGCCCCATCGTCAGCTTCGGGTCGGCGACCACGCGCAGGTTGGGGAAGACCGTCTCGGTGATGCGTCGCAGCCGCCGGCCGTCGGGCAGGTCGCGGTGCTGGATCGTGCGCACCCCCGTGTCGCGGTAGGCGAACTCGCACTCGGGGATGATCGCCATCTCGGGCACGAACTGGTTGCCGCTGAAACGCGCATGCAGGATCGGGACGTGGAATGGGTCGAGCACGTTCTCCCAGTGCGACAGCCAGTTGAAGTCGAGGACCTGGGGGCCGCCACCGCCCAGCGACGTGTCGTCGGCGTAGACCTGCTCGCCGTCCCCGAGCTCCTCGAGCACCTGGTAGCGGGGCAGCAGCGGCTTGCGCTCGGCCGGCCCCAGGTAGGCCCAGATCAGGCCGTAGCGCTCCTGCAGCGGATACCAGGGCTGGCGCACGCGGTCGCGGTGCAGCCCGAGCTCGGGCTCGCACGGCTGTTCGATGCAGCGTCCCTCGACGTCGAAGACCCAGCCGTGGTAGCAGCAGCGGATGCCGTCGGCCTCGACGCCGCCGAAGAACAGCGAGGCGCCGCGGTGGCAGCAGCGCGGCGTCAGCAGCCCCGGCCGTCCTTGCCCGTCGCGGAACAGGATGAGGTCCTCGCCGAGGATCCGGATCGCCCGTGGGGTCGTCGTCGCGTAGGCGGCCAGCCCCACCGGCTGCCAGTAGCGACGCAGCACCTCGCCCATGGGCGTGCCGGGCCCGACCTGGGCCAACTGGTACAGCGGCTCCCCTGCGGCGCGTCCGTAGGCCGTCCCGGTGTCCATCAGCGCGCCTCCCGGTCGCAGAATCGTACACGATTCGTCGTGGATTGCGGTATGGTCGCCGCATGCCCGTGCCGGTGCTCGCGCTCGATGTCGACGGGGTGATCGCCCTGGAGGCGCCGGCCCGCGTGCCGGTGTCCGATCACCGCGTCAGCGCCTGGGGTCGCTGGCGGCGCGACATCCAGGTGCCCGTCGTCGCGGCCGACCGGATCGCTCGCCTGGCCGAGCACTTCGAGATCGTGTGGGCCAGCGCCTGGGGGCACAACGCGCACACCGCGCTGGCGCCCGTGCTGCGGCTCCCCGCGCAGCCCTGGACCTTCCTGCCCGTGCAGTTCGGCAAGGCGCCGGCGGTTGCGCACTACGCGGCCGGACGGCCGTGGCTGCTCGTCGAAGAGGCGGGCAGCGATCCGGCCGCCGGCGGCGGGGACGACGCGCACATCATCCGCGTCGACCCCCGCTGCGGCATCGCCGCGCTCGATTCGCTGGACCTGGTCGGGCACGCTCAGCTCGCCGCGCCGATCTCCGGGTAGAGCGGCACCCGCTCCCCGTTCATCTGGACCAGCGGGATCCCGCCGCGCCGCGGCTCGCGACCGATCCGCTCGGTCACGGTGTCGTAGCCCAGCTTGGGCTCGCGCTGCCACACGGCCTTGCCGTCGGGCGCGCGGAACGCGGGCATCACCTGCTCGGCGAACAGCGCCATCGACTTGTGCTGCAGCCAGGCCGGCAGCGTGAACTCCTGGCTGACGATCACCCGACCCGCGCCCATCTCCCCGGTCAGGTCCGCGAGGCGCTGCTTGACCGTCTCGGGCGATCCGGCGATGTAGCCCATGTCCTCCCACGTCATCTGGGACGGATCCGAGCTGCGGTAGCCGCCCGACATCATCGCCCGCAGGGACGACTGGCTCACGTGGCCGGGCGGGAACGACTCGTGGAAGGCGAACCGCACGATGTTCTGGGCGCCCCACAGCGCGTGGCGCTCGAGCTCGGCCCGCGCCTGCTCATCGGTCTCGGCCGTGTGCACCCCGACCACGGCGGTGATCTGACGCGGGTCGGCCTCGTAGCCGTGCTCCTGGCACAGATCGCGAAACAGCTGGCAGCTGCGCAGCAGGGTCGGCTTGGGCAGCAGGATCGCCTGGTAGGTGAAGCGGTACCTGGCGGCCAGCTCGATCGTCTCGCGCGAGCCCGCCGAGGGCAGGAACACCGGCGGGTGCGGCGCCTGTCGCGGCTTGGGCCAGACGTTCACGTAGGGGATGTGGAAGTACTCGCCCGCCCATTCGAACGGGCCGTCCTCGGTCCAGATCTTGTGCAGCAGCGCGATCGTCTCGTGGAAGCGAGCGCGGGCGTGAACGGGGTTCGTGACGCCCATCGCGTGGTACTGCGCGCCGATCCCCAACGGGAAGGCGACGGTCAGACGGCCTCCGCTGAGCGCGTCGATCAGCGCGATCTCCTCGGCCAGGCGCACGGGCGTCAGGTAGGCGTTGAGGATCGGCCCGCCCGCCACGATGCGGATGCCGGATGTCTTGGCCGCCAGCCACGCCGCGCCGGTCAGCGCGTTGCCGAACAGCGCCAGCGGATGGCCGTGCTGCTCGAAGATCAGCACGCCGTCGAAGCCGAGGCGCTCGGCCAGCACGGTGCTGTCGACGACCTGCTCGAGCACCTCCTGCCCGAGATCCGGGTCGTAGTGGCCGTTGGTCAGGTCGATCCCCATCGAGTCGCGGTCGAAGGTGGGCGGAAACCACGGGTAGACCCGGTCGACGATCGTGTAGAACTCGAGCTCCTGCATCACTGCCCCTTCGTGTTGCTGTCGATCACCGCGGCGATCGCCTCGGGTTCCTGGACCACCACGCCGTGCCCACTGGGGGCAGCACGGCCTGACACCGTCACCGCGCGGGCGCCGGGCACGACCTCCGCCCACCGGGCGATGTGCGCCGCCGGCAGGATCCGGTCCTCGTCGACGCCGACGATCAGCGTCGGTCCGGCGATGCGCGCCACGCGCCGCTCCAGGCGGGCGTCGTAACGCGGGTTCCAGGCGAACCGGCCGAAAGCGGTCAGGTCGCCGTAGTCCTGCAGGAGCTGCTCGAGCGGGTCCTGTTGCCCGATGACCTGCGCGATCGCCTCGGCCTGCCCGTTGAGCAACAGCTCCAAGCGACCCTCCGCGCCGGTGCGAAACAGGTCGGTCGGCGGATGGCCGGGGACGCGCAGACCGAGCGGCGTGATCAGCGTGAGCGACCGCACGCGCTCGGGGTAGAACGCCGCGAACTCGGCCGCCACCCACCCGCCGAACGAGTGCCCCACGAGGTGGAACGGGCCGAGCCGCAGCCGATCGGCCAGCTCGGCGTAGTGCAGGGCCAGGTCGTCGAAGTCCGCCATCCACGGCGCCGGCGCCGTATCGCCGAAGCCGGGATGGTCGGGCACGATCACGTCGTGGTCGCGGGCCAGCCGGTCGTACAGCTCAAGCCAGCGCTGGCTCAGCCCGAGCCCGTGGAAGAACAACAGCGGCGGCCCGTTCCCGCGCCGCCGGTAGGCCACGTCGACGCCACCGACGTCGACGTGGTCGGCCGTCACGTCCGTCACTCCGCACCCCACTCCGGCGTGAACTGACCGATGGTGTCCTTGGTCAGCAGGATCGGGGAGTCGATCGCGGACACGTCGACCACCTGCGGGTCGACTGGCTCCCCGTTGACCGCCTGGATGGCCATCTTGGCCGCCGCCTCCGCGCCCTGCTTGGGCCAGTTGCCCTGGGAGCCGAACAGCGTGCCGTCGGCCACGGCCTTGGCGCCCAGCCGGCTGCCGCCGTTGCCGATCACCTTGATCTTGCCGTCCAGGCCCGCCTGCTTGATGGCCGGCATCGCGGCCAGCGCCTGGCTGTCGGCGGTCGACAGGAACACGTTGACGTCCGGGTGTGCGGTGAGGACGTCGGGCATCGTCGTCGCGATCACCGACGGGTCGAACTTCCCGGAGATCGTCTGCACCACCTCGACGTTGGGCAGCTTCTTGACCGCCTCGATGGCCGGGCCGTAGTACGTGTCGGGCGGCGAGGTGATCTCGGCCACCACCTTGCAGGGATCCAGGCCCTGGCAGGCGTCCTCGACGAGCTTGACGCTGTTGTCGACGTTCGACTTCAGCGACAGCACCGCGCTGCCGACGACGCCCTCCAGCTGTGGCTCGTCGATCGCCACGTCGGGGAGCGGAACGTCGAGCTGGACCACCGGGATCTTGGCGACCGCGGCGGCCTGCACGCACGGCGGGCCGCTGACCGGGTCAGCCTCGATGACGATCGCGTTGAAGCGACCGCTGCTGATCGCGTCATTGCACTGCTGGAGCATCTTCGCCGGGTCGAACTGGGCGTTGAAGGTCTGCACCTTGCCGCCGCCGGGCTCGACGACGTCCTTCAGCCCCTGCTCCTCGACCTGGTTGAAGTCGGTGTAGGAGCCGCTGATGAAGGCGATGTTCGCGGGCTTGGCCGCGGCGGTCGTCGCGGCCGTCTCCCCGCCGGTGGACGGCGTCGTGGAGGTCGAGCCCGAATCGCTCGAGCCGCAGCCGCTCATGGCGGCCAGCCCGACCAGCGCGGCGACGCTCAAAGTCGTTGTCCGTCCCATCTCGTGTGCGCTCCCTCTCTCTCCGTTGCCTCGAGGCCGTGGCCGGTATTCGGTTGACGGCGTTCGATCACGCTAGTCGATCGTGCACGATCTGTGCAAGCACCACCTCCGATGCCTGGCCGATCCGGCACGCCGCCGCACTATCGGACACGCAAGCACGTTTTCCGGACACTTATCGTGTACGATGGACGCCGTGCGAGAGCTTGAGTTCTACGCGATGCATCACAACGCGTACCGGTGGATGCCCCACAAGAGCGTGGTCGAGGAGCACTCGCGGTCCAACTACATCTCGCTCCCCAACACCTTCTACGACAAGGCGCTGGGGCAGCGGACGCTGGACGACTTCGTCCAGGTGGCCATCAACTCCGAGCGCCTGGGCTACGACGGCATCGTGCACTCCGAGCACCACAACACGCCGATCGGGCTGAGCGCGCAGGCGATGGTCACCTCCGCCTACCTGGCCGCGCGCACCGAGCGCCTGCTGATCGCCGCGGTCGGGCCGGTGCTCAACGCCTACCTGTCCCCCGTGCGGCTGGCCGAGGAGATCGCCCTCGTCGACATGATGTCCAACGGGCGGCTGATCATGGGGCTGCCGATGGGCATCGGCGGCCAGTACCACTCCTACGGGGTGATGAACCCGTCGCTGGCCCGCGCGCGCTACCGCGAGGCGCACGACCTGCTGATCCGCGCGTTGACCGAGCCGGGACCGTTCGAGTTCGCCGGCGAGTTCTTCCACGTGCCCTACGTCAACCTGTGGCCGCGTCCCGTGCAGGAGCCGCATCCGCCGATCTGGATCCCCGCGGCCGGCTCGCGCGAGACGCTCGAGCTGTGCGCCAAGCACCGCTACACCTACCAGGTGGTCGGCGGCGCACGCGAGGTCAACCTGCGCAACATCCGGCTGTTCCGCGAGCTGTGCCAGGAGCACGGCTACACCGCCGATCCGCGCCAGGTGACGCTCGTCGCGCTCATCCACACCGCCGAGACCGACGCGCAGGCGCGCGTGGAGGCCGAGGCGCATCTCGGGTGGCAGATGCAGAACTTCCTGCGCTCGACCTTCCAGGACTCCTTCCCACCCGGCCACGTCAGCGAGACGTCCCTGCGGGCGACCGCGCTGGCCATGGGCGGCTACCGCAGCCGGGACTTCTCCGACGCGACGTGGGACGACATGATCGCCGGCAACCTCATCGCGGGGTCACCCGAGACGGTCGCGGAGCGTCTGGAGGAGCTGACCGACGAGACCGAGGCGGGCCGCGTGATCCTGATGTTCGACCACGGCAGCACGCCCCGCTGGATGATCGACAAGAGCATGACGCTGTTCGCCGAGCAGGTCATGCCGCGCTTCCGCCCGCCGGGCGGCCGCCCGATCTGGGCCCGGGGCGAGGACCGCCGCGCGTTCATGACCGCCAGCGAATGCGCCGCCGTCTCCCCCGGCCCGAAGGCCACCCCGGCGGCGCGGATGCCCGACGGCACGATCGTCGACGTGCGCACGGCCCACGTGCCCGAGCTGCGCCGTCCGGCCGACCTGTGAAACCGCGCTAGCGGAGCGTGTGCTCGACGTGCGCGCGGATCGCGCCGCTGTCGTCGACCCAGTCGCGCGACCGCGCGTAGCCGATCATCCCGGTCAGGCGGTCGCGCCAGGCGGGGTCGTCGGCGTGCGATCCGGCCAGCCGCAGCAGCGCGGCCTGGTCGACCCACACGTGGTCGTCATCGTCGACGCGACCGAGCGCATCCAGCGCGCCATCGGTGGCCACGCTCGCCTCGCCGACGATCTCGACGCTGAACGCCTGGAAGTCCGCGGGGTCGACCAATGTCGTCTCGGCCGACGGCTCGTCGTTCGTCACGCGGATCTTCATGAGTCCAGAGCCCTCCAGGATTGGCCAGCGACCGGGGTCAGCGGTACCGTAACGGCATGGCTGACGTCGCGAAGGTCACGGTCGAACTCGACGCTGACGATGTCGCCAAGGCCCGCGCACGTCTGGGCGCCGCGCCCGGCGAGCCCGACGCCGTCGTCGTGCAGCGCGTGCTCAACGGGTATCTGCTCGAAGCGCTGCTCGACGAGGTCAACGCGCGGTCGGACCTCTCCGACGACGACGCGATGGAACTCGCTCTCGAGGAGCAGCGGGCTGTGCGGGTCAGTCGCGCAGCCGAGTGAGGCTCGTCCTCGACCCGAACGTCCTCGTCTCAGGTCTCATCGGCAAGGCCACCTCCGCGCCCCGCGTCATCCTTGATGCGCTGGCCGAAGACGAGATCGAGATCGTGATCAGTGAGACGGTCCTCCAGGAGTTGGAGGAGGTTCTCCACCGTCCCAAGCTCAGCAGACGCGTGACGCCGAGCGAGCGTGACGAGTATCTGGCTCGCGTGAGACTCCAAGCGGACGTCGTCCACGACCCGGGCGGCTCAGAGGGCGCGACCCGAGACCCCGACGACGACTACCTCGTCGCGCTCGCCCGCAGGGAACGCGTGGATGCGATCGTCAGCGGCGACAAGGACCTGGTCGAGGTGGGACTGGAAGATCCTCCGGTCTGGACGCCGCGACAGTGCCTTGACCGCCTCCGGACCGCGCCGGCCGACTGACCTCCGTGACGGATCACCGCCGCAGGGTCCATAGGACCGATTATGAGAGGCGCCAAATTTGGCTCTCTCAAGCCCTGTTCGGGCGTTTCAGTTCGGTGTAGTGCTCCACCGCTCGCCCCGTTCTTCCGAGTTGGGAGTACGCAGGGAGTACGCGGCACGGACCGACGAACCGCCGGTCTCGGATTCGCGACGCCGCACCCCGGAACGCGGTACACGCATCGGACAGTGATGCACACGCCCTCGCTTGCGGGTGAGGATGCCTCTGGAGTCGGGCGGCGGCGGAGGTCATCAGTGCGCTCTGTCAGAACACAGGCTCCGGCTCGCCTTCGGGTCGCGCCGCGATCGCGACGGACCTGGCGATCTCCGTGACCTCCGGGTCGTCCTGGGTGGGCAGATCCCAGTACGCAACGTCCAGACCCGCATCCTCATCGGCGGCTTTGACCCGCAGCCCGATGGTCTTCTCGATGAGGAACACGAGCGCCAGGCCGGTGACGGCGGCGATGGCCAGGATCAGCACGACCCCCCAGAGCTGCATCCAGGGCGTGACCTGGGCGTTCTGGAAGGCGTACTTGCCTTCGGTGATCCCGAAGTAGCCGCCCACCTTCGTGTGCCAGGCCACGAAGCCGCTGACGACCACCCCGTAGATGCCACCGAACAGCGTCAACGCCACGACCTTGCCCTCGTCCACCCGGATACGACGCATGAACAGGATGCCGAGGTATACGGCCAGCGGCCCGAAGAACGCCACGATGAACGTCTCCCACGGGCGGTATACATCGAACGAGGAGGCGCACGAGATGTAGCCGGCGACCGGACCCAGCAGCGCCATGGCGACGTTGCGCGTTCGGTAGGCGATCAGCGCGCCTCCGAGCGCGCCGGCGAAGTAGGAAACGAAGACGTTCGTCACCACGATGCCGATGCTCGAGTCGGCCATCGAGATGCCGAAATAGCCGGAGCCGGGGATGAAGTAGCCGCAGCCGACGACGGCCAGCGGCAGCGCGAAGAGGAACAGGCCGACGCCGGCGGCGGTCCAGCTCAGGTTGTGCGGGACGGGGGTTCCACGGCGAGGGCCGGCCCGCCAGGCCAGGATCAGGGTCCAGACCCCCACAAGGATGTACAGCGTGTAGACCCCCAGGAAGTCGTGCAGCCCGGCGTTGGTCAGCGGTCCCGCCGAGCCCCAGCTCAGGTACGCCACGATCGGCATGACGATGCCGCCGCCGACGGCCGCGAGGATGTACGTCGCCGACGCCTTGACGCGCTCGAGGCCGGCGCTGTGGATGAGCGCGCCGAACACGGCCGCCCACGTGAAGAAGAAGGCCCCGAAGATCTGCAGGACGTCGGCGCTCGGGACGATCGCCGGATCGAGGTTCTGCGCGAGCGTCCGATAGTTCGTCCCGCCCAGCCACCATCCCTTCAACGCCTCCCCCAGGGGGTTCGGCACGCCGAACGCCTGGTTGAACTGCCACTCCCACACGCCGTAGCCGATGATCATCATCGAGCCGCCGGCGATGAGCATGGCGATGAGCTTCTGCACCCACGTATCAACGAGGTTCTTGCGCCGGACACCGCCGGCATCGATGAACGCGAGCGCTACCGCGGCCAGGAACAGCGCTGCGACGGCGACGCCGTAGAACACCACCTGGGCGAAGATGTCGGTGGTCGTCTGGTCTTCGAAGACGGCTGCAATCAGGTGTGGCACGAACTTCCTCTCGACTACGGGCGAATGGGCTGGCTCTGTCGCAGCTCTCCTCCATCCAGAGCCGTGCCCATCATCTGTCGGGCCTCGTCACGGGGCTATTGGCCAAAAGGACCATCTCTGCCGCGCCAGCGACCGGAACCCGCGCCGATCTACGATGCGGTGGCGCCCGCCGGCCCCAGGAACTCGTAGAGCGGGAAGCGGGCGGCGAGCGAGCGGCAGCGATCACGCAGCGCGTCCTGCTCGGCGTCGAACGAGGGCGACAGCGCGATCCGGATGATGTCGCCCAACTCGGTGAACTCGTCCTGGCCGAAGCCGCGGGTGGCCAGCGCCGGCGTCCCGAGTCGCAGACCCGACGAGACCATCGGCGGGCGCGGGTCGAACGGGACGGCGTTGCGGTTGGCGGTGATGCCGATGGCATCCAGCCGGTCCTCGGCCTGCTGCCCGTCGAGATCGGTGCCTCGCAGGTCGGCGACGACGAGGTGGACATCGGTCCCGCCCGACCACACGCCGAGGCCGTCGTCGCCCGCCAGCAGCCGCTCCGCGACGGCGCGGGCGCCGTCCAGCGTGCGCCGCTGGCGCTCAGCGAACGCGGGCGAAGCGGCGATCCGCAGGGCGACCGCCTTCCCGGCGATCACGTGCTGCAGCGGCCCGCCCTGCTGACCGGGGAACACCGCGGAGTCGATCTTGCGGCCCAGCGCCTCCCGGCAGATGATCATCCCGCCGCGCGCGCCGCCGATCGTCTTGTGGATCGTCGTCGTCACGACGTCGGCGTGGGGCACGGGACTGGGGTGCAGCCCGGCCGCGACCAGCCCGGCGAAGTGCGACATGTCCACGACCAGCTGTGCCCCGCACGCGTCGGCGATCTCACGGAACGCCGCGAAGTCCAGCTGGCGCGGATAGGCCGACCAGCCCGCGACGATCACCTTCGGGCGCTCGGCGAGCGCGATCTCGCGCACTTCGTCGAGGTCGATCAGCCCCGTGTCGCGTCGCACGCCGTAGGCGACGACGCGATAGAGGCGCCCCGAGACGTTGAGCTTCATCCCGTGGGTGAGATGGCCGCCGTGATCGAGGGCCAGGCCCATCAGCGTGTCACCGGGATCGAGCAGCGCGTGGTAGACCGCTGCGTTGGCCTGCGCCCCCGAGTGCGGCTGGACATTGACGTGGTCGCCCCCGAACAGCGCACGCGCTCGGTCCCGAGCCAGCTGCTCGGAGACGTCGACCCATTCGCAGCCGCCGTAGTACCGCTTGCCCGGGTAGCCCTCCGCGTACTTGTTCGTCAGCACGCTGCCCTGACACTCCAGGACGGCGCGTGGGACGAAGTTCTCCGAGGCGATCATCTCCAGCGTGTTCTGCTGGCGGGTCAGCTCACCGCGGAGGACCTCGGCGATCTCGGGATCGACCTGGGCGAGCGGTCGATTCAGCACGTCTTGGGGTACGTCGGTCACGGTCATCATCAGATCTCGGTCGATCACTGTGGCCCCGCGCGGACGGTCGGTCAATTGATCGTTGGACCAATTGCTCGGGCGAATGGTTGGACCAATACTCCAGCGATGCTCGCCGGCGCTTTTGCCCTGTTCCGCATCGGGGTCGGTCCCTCCAGCAGCCACACCGTCGGCCCCATGTCGGCGGCCCGGCTGGTCGCGGCCGACCTGGCCGGCGCCCCCGTCGCCGTGGTGCGCGTGGTGCTGTTCGGATCCCTGGCCCTCACCGGCAAGGGTCACGGAACCGATCGGGCCCTTGTCGCCGGCCTGGGCGGAGCCGATCCGCGGACGATCGACCCAGCCTTCGTCCTCGGTCTCCCGGCAACGCCCGAGCGCGTGGTCCTGTCCGACGGCGCGTCCGTCCGCTACGAGCTGCACAAGCAGGCTCGCGGCGGTCCCGCCGGGCACCCCAACGCGATGCGCTTCGAGGCCACGGATCACCGGGGCGGCATGCTGCTCCACCGCACCTACCGGTCGATCGGGGGCGGCTTCCTGACGCAGGACGGGGCGCCGTCGACGTCGGAGTCGGCGGAGCTCCCGTTCGCGTTCACGTCCGGCGAGGAGCTCCTGGACCACGCCAACCGGCTCGGCAGCATCGCCGCCGTCGCGGCCGCCAACGAGGCCGCGCGCCGCCCCGCCGTCGAGGTCACCGCGGGCCTGCAGGCCATCGCCCAGGCGATGAGCGACTGCATCGAGCGCGGTCTGCGATCGGAGGGGGAGCTCCCGGGCGGCCTGCGGGTCCGCCGACGGGCGCCGGGCCTGCACCAGTCGCTGCTCACCAACGGCGGCGGGCCCCTGGAAGAGCTCGAGTGGGTCGCGCTCTGGGCGATCGCCGTCAACGAGGAGAACGCCGCCGGCGGCCGGGTCGTGACGGCGCCGACGAACGGCGCTGCCGGAGTGCTTCCGGCCGTGCTGCGCTATGCGCAGCGGGTGGAGGGCGTCGACGATGCGGGCATCGTGCGGATGCTGCTCTGCGCCGCCGCCATCGGCGCCCTCATCAAGCACAACGCCTCGATCTCCGGCGCGGAGGTCGGCTGTCAGGGCGAGGTTGGATCGGCCGCCTCCATGGCTGCCGCCGCTCTGGCCGAGGCGCTCGGGGGAACGCCGGCCCAGGTGGCCAACGCGGCGGAGATCGCCCTGGAGCACCACCTGGGCATGACGTGCGACCCCATCGGCGGCCTCGTGCAGGTGCCCTGCATCGAACGCAACGCGCTCGGCGCCGGCAAGGCGATCGCCGCCGCCAAGCTCGCTCTGCGCTCCGACGGCGTCCACGTGGTGTCACTGGACAACGTCATCGACGCCATGCGCCGCACCGGGCGCGACATGCACGAGAGCTACAAGGAGACCGCCCGCGGCGGCCTGGCGGTGAGCGTCCCGGCCTGCTGAAGGCGCACGAGCGCGTTGAGGACGACCTCCGCGGCGCGTGCCCCGTCGAGCGGGTCCGCCTCTTCCTCGGGCGCGTGGCTGATGCCGTCGCGGCACGGCACGAACACCATCGCCGCGGGTGACCGGTCGGCCACGCACATGGTGTCGTGCGCCGCCCCGGACGTCATCCGCCGGTGCGTCACGCCGGCGGCCGCGGCGCTGGCCTCGAGCGCTTCGAGGATCGACGGATCCATCGGCGTCGGCGCGACGGCCTGGCGCACCGCGTAGCGGGCGCCGACCGACCGCCGGCGCCCGACCTCGGCGGCGAACGCCTCGATCGCCGCCGCCACCCCCTGCACCGCATCGCCATCCACGCCGCGGATGTCCAGCGACAGGCGCACGGCGCCGGGGATCACGTTGATGAGGCCCGGCTCGACATCGAGTTCGCCGACCGTCGCCACCGTCCCGCGCCCCGCGGCCGCGGCCAGCCGCTCGACCTCGAGGACGATCTCGGCCGCCGCGGCCAGCGCGTCGCTGCGGCCGGCCAGCGGCGTCGCGCCGGCATGCCCCGATCGGCCGGTCAGGTGCACGTCGGCATGCACGTAGCCCGAGATGGCCTCGACCACCCCGAGCGTCACGTGCTCGTCCTGCAGCACGCGTCCCTGCTCGATGTGCGTCTCGACCCAGCCGACCAGATCGTCCAGCGTCGCCGCGCACTCGCGCCAGTCCTGCGGCCGGTGGCCGGCCTCGGCGGCGAGCTCGAAGAACGGCCGGCCGTCGTCGAGCGCCCGCACGTCGTCGCGCAGCTCCGCCTCGCCGATCCGCCCCGCGGCGATCCGGCTGCCCAGCAGCAGCTGGCCGAACCCGGACCCCTCCTCCTCCAGGAACGAGATGATCCGCAGGGGCAGGCCGAGGCCCTGCTCGCGGTCCAGCCGCGCCACCTCGACCGCCAGGGCCACGCCGAGCGGACCGTCCCACGGCCCGCCGTTGCGATTGGAGTCGCAGTGCGACCCCAGCCCGTACACCGGCTCGCCGCGCGCGACGTTCTGCGCGACCAGGTTGCCGACCGGATCGTCCCGCACCTCGAAGCCGAGCTGGCGCAGCTGCTGCGCGAAGTACTCGTGCGCCCGCCGCCACTGCGGCGTGTACGCGTAGCGGCACACCGCGTCCGCGCTGCGGGTGTACTGGGGACCCGCCAAGGTCAGGACGTCGCGCGCGATGCGGTCGCGAGAGCGCTCCCGGTCGATGGTGACGTGCGCGGTGCTCGTGGCGCTCACGCCGCCACCACCCGCCGCAGGTCGGCGTCGGGATCGCGCAGCAGCCCGGCGTCGACCGGTCGGCGCGCCTCCAGGATCTTGGACGCGCGTCGCAGGTCGCGCCCCATGTTGACCGCGACCGCCGACTGTGGCACGCCGTCCTGGAGGTAGAACGCGAGGAACCGCCGGTCGTCGAGGCTCCCGCGGACGACCAGCTCGTCGTAGCGGCCGTGATGGCCGAGGTACTGGATGTTGGTGTCGTACTGGTCCGACCAGAACCAGTGCAGCTCCTCGTACGGCGTGCCCTTGCCGAGGATGGAGCGCGCGGCGGCCGCGCCCTGGCGGGCGGCGTTGCGCCAGTGCTCGACGCGGATGTGCCCGCCGAACAGGGGGTGGGCGTGCAGCGCCACGTCGCCGGCGGCGTAGACGCCCTCGACATTGGTGCGGCAGTACTCGTCGACGACCACGCCGTCGGCGACGCCGACCCCGCTGCCATCCAGCAGCTCGGTGTTGGGCCGGGTGCCGAGACCGACGACCGCGAAGTCGCACTCCACCAGCCGGCCGGTCGCCGTGCGGACCGCGCGCACGCGTCCGTCGCCCTCGAAGGCGTGCACCCCGTCTCCGAGCAGCAGCTTGACCCCGCGCTCGGCATGTATGTCGGCCACGACCTGCCCGACGTCGAGCCCGAGGATCCGCTCCAGCGGGACCGAGAACGCCTCGATGGCGACGACCTCGACGCCGGCCTGGCCGAGCGTCGCGGCGACCTCGCAGCCGATGAACCCCATTCCGACGACGACCGCGCGCCGGCCGGGCGCGATCTCCGCGCGCAGGGCATCTGCGTCGGCGCGCGAGCGCAGGTCGTGGATGCCCTCGAGCTCCCGCCCCGGGATCGCCGGCCGCCGGCTGCGGGTGCCGGTGGCGATCACGAACGCATCGGCCCGCAGCCGCGTCCCGTCCGCGAGCACGGCCGCCCGCTCCCGCGTGTCCAGCGACGCGACCGCCGCACCGGAGCGCAGCTGGATCGCGCGCCCTTCGTACGCCTCGGCCGGGTGCACGAGCGCCTGCTCGAACGGCTGCTTGCCCGCCAGGTACTCCTTCGACAGCGACGGCCGCTCGTAGGGCAGCTCCTGCTCGTCTCCGAGGAGCAGGATCTCGCCGTCGAAGCCCTCGTCCCGCAGCGTCACCGCCGCACTGGCCCCCGCCAGGCTCGCCCCGATGATCGCCACCGTCTTGATCGTCATGTCTCTCTCCGTCCTGCCCTTCTCGTGACCTCGATCCGAACCGACCTCCGCACTCGGTGAACCGCCGGTTCGCGGGTCGGGTGTACGTCGCGCGTCCGCGAGGACGCCTCTCCTGGGACGGCCGCCGCCGTCACCGCACGTCGGGCGGCGTGTGCGCTGCCCGTGCGGTGGCGGCCCGCAGCGCAGGCAGCGGCCACCGGTCGTGACTCGTCGGCCCGCCGCCCACCAGCGCGGTCCGCGGCGGGCGCAGCAGGATGCCCTCCTCGATCGCCGTTCGCGTCGCCGCCGAGCGACTCGACACGTCCAGCTTCTCGAGGATGTGCTGGACGTGGGCCTTCACGGTGCGGGTCGTCACCACCAGGGCCGCGGCGATGTCGTCGTTGCGCGCACCGTCGGCCACCAGGGTGAGCACGTCGAGCTCGCGTCGCGACAGCCCGTAGGGCAGCCGCTCCAGCCGGGACAGGCCCGCGATGATCCCGCCGTCGTGACGACGCACGCACCGGCACCGGTACCACTGATCCGCGGCTCCCTCCCAGAAGAACTGGGTGGTCCACCAGTCGCGCTGGGACGCGAGGATGAGGTCGACGACGCCGGCGAAGAACGCCACGAGCTCGTGCCCCTCCTCGGCCCGGCGACGGACGACCTCGACCTGCGGCCCGCTCGTGTCCCCGTCCCGCTCGGCCTCGATCTTCAGCACGTACTGCTCGCCGGCGAGGAGCTGTCCGGCCCGCCGGCTCTCCTCGACCGGGTCGATCACGCGACCGAGCACGCGCGACAGATGCGACATCAGCTCGCGCGCCTCGTCGGAGGGGTTGCGCCGATCGGACGCCGAGGAGTCCAGGAACCCCGTCAGGCGACCACCCGCGGACGCCAGCGGCGCCACGAGCCCCTCGACGAACCCGACCGGCAGGTAGAACTCGGACATGCACCGCAGATCGGACGGCCTGAACGGCAGGTCGCGCACGCGCGCCGGCCAACCGGTCTCGGCCTGCGCGAACGGCGTCAGCACGTCGATCTCGAAATCCGGGCCGTCCAGATACGTCATCAGGTCCGCGGGATAGCCCTTGGCGTACAGCTGGTGGCGCTGGCCGGTCATCGGGTCGAGGCCCCAGATCATCCAGCCGTCGACCCGCGCGATGGGCTCGGCCGCATCGAGGATCTCCGCCACCTTCTCCTCGACGTCGGAGCCCGAGGCGGCGATCTCCGCCGCCCTGGACACCACGTCGATGACGCCGCCCGACATGTGTTCGAGACCCTATGGTCGCCTGACCCGGGCTGGCAATGGCAATGTGGGCGGACTCATGCCATACGGTTGGTCCACATCACCACCACACCATCGGCGTCGTGGTGATGTGCTCGATGCTGCCGTCCTCGTGCAGGATGAAGTTCTGCTCGATGCCCGAGGCCCCGACGTCCTTGCGCGCGATGAACGCCTCGACGCCGAGGACGGTGCCCGCCTCGAAGACGTCGTCGTCGCCGCACATGGTCGCGCCGATGTAGGGCGTCTCGAAGAACATCCCCATGTAGTGGCCGAAGTGCGGCCACTTCTCGGCCGCCTGATCCTTCTCGTCGCTGGCCTCCGTGACGAGCCTCTCTCCCAGCTCGGCGACCTCCTTCACGCGGACACCCGGCTTGATGGCGTCGATGAGCGTGTGGATGATCCGCGCGTTGTCCTCGACGATCGACCGCTGGTCGTCGTTGGGCTGGCCGCCGCAGACCGCCGTCCGGCCGGGGTCGAGCCAGTAGCCCTCACGGACGGGCCCGTAGATCCAACCGCGCACGAGATCGCCCGGATTGGGTGCGACATCCGAATGCCCCGTCAGCGGGTTGCTGACCCAGTAGCGGATCATCTCTCCATGGGAGCAGGGGACCATGTGCACCGCCCCGCCCTCGCGCACGATGATCTCGCTGGCGGCGCCGGCCGCCACGTTCTCGCGTTCCCCGTCGATGAGGCCCTGCATGAGGCGGTTGAGCGCCAGCGTCATGACCTGGCCGCCCTCGCGCATGCAACGGATCTCCGCCGCCGACTTCTTGCGCCGGACGTCGAGCACGAGGTCGTCGTCGTGGACCCATTCGATCCCGTCCGCCGTCGTCTCGCGCTCCAGTTGCAGCCAGTGCTTCATCGGGAGGATCTGCGTCCCCACGATCGCCACACGCCCGCGAATCCCGCGCCGGCGCAGCGCGTCGGCGACGCCCTTGATCGGGTCGTAGTGCCACTCGACGTTCCCCGCCGCGACGACGTCCAGGCGCGGCCACGGCTCATCGGCCTGCAGGTCGGCCTCCGTGCCTGGTTGCAGGATCACGGCCCCGAGCCCGCGCGCGTTGAACACGGCGGTGTCGAGGCCCTGCCCGGACGCCTGGGAGTAGTAGTTGGCCAGCCACAGCACGTCGGCGCACCGGTCGTAGGAGCCGCCGGAGCGGCTCCACACGACGGCGGCGTCATAGCCCCGCCGGCGCATCTCGTCATGGACCCGCTCCCACCGCTCGTGGTACTCCGACAGCGGGAAGTAGCGGGCGCCCTGGTCGGTCGTGGTGCCGGCGCTCATGCGGTCGGCGTCCTGGGCTGAACGGCGTCGGGGTAGTACGGCAGGGTGTCGACGCGCGGCGTGTACGAGCCGTCGTCGATGCACGCGCGGACGTGCTCGGCGATCTCCTGCGTCGTCGCGAACCAGACGTCGCCCTTGTCCTTCATGTACTCGATGAGCTTCTCGACCTCGATCGCCCGCGCCAGGCGACCCGAGTTGAAGGGGTGCCAGATCGTGACCCACAGGCCGCGGTGCTCCCACATGGCGTCGAACTCCTCGCGGAAGACGCGCATCGCCTCCTCCCCGGACTTCGGGGGCATCATGTAGTCGTAGTCCGGGACGTGCGCGTAGTGGGGGTAGTCGTCCATCCCCCAGTGCGACGGCAGCTCGATGACCTCTCCGCCCTCGCCCCGCATCACGTACGGGATGTCGTCGCCCATCAGGCTGGCGTCGTAGAGGAAGCCGTGCTTGATCAACAGGTCGGTGGTCCGATCGGAGTACTTGAACCACGGGGCGCGGTAGCCGACCGGAGCCCGACCGGTGATGCCCTGGATGATCTCGATGCCGCGCACGAGCCAGTGCTCCTCCTCCTCGGGGGACTGCTCGTTGGGCATCTCGTGGATGTAGCCGTGGTGGCCCAGCTCATGCCCGTTGGCGACGATCAGCTCGGCCGCCCGCGGATAGGTCTCGATGGCCCACCCCGGCATGAAGAACGTCATCTTGATCTCCTGCCGCTTGGCCATGTCGACCAGCCGCGGGACCGCGACGTCTGGGCCGTAACGCAGGAACGTCTGCGTGTCGACCTTGCGGTGCCCCGTCTCCGGGTGCATCAGATGCAGGATGCTGTCGGCGTCCTCGTCCCACGTGAACGACACCGCCACACGGGCGTTGTTGGGCCAGGGCACAGGATTCGCGATCATCGCGGACGTCCTCCTTCTCGTTTCATCAGGCCATCGCTGCGGTGACATCGGGCGTCTGCGGCGGAGCTCTCAGCCCGTCCGGCTCGTCCATCAGGGCCGCGCGCGCGGCGCGCGCCACGGCCTCGTCAGGGTCATCGAGCAGCTGGCCGACGGACCGGCGATCGCCCAGGCGGACGAGTGCGTGGGCTGCGGTCGCGCGGACGATCGGATCCACGTCGCTCGCGCCGAGTCGACAGGAGGGCCGGTGCACCGGGTCGCCGGTGTTGGCGAGCGCGATGAGTGCGTTGCGCGCGACGCGGCCGCGTCCCGCGCGGGCGAACGCGCTGCCCGCGTAGAGGCGCTCGAAGATCCCGGCCTCCGGATGCGCGGAGAAGAACGTCCGCAGGTCGGGATGCGCCAGCGTCGCCTCGGGCATGTATCCCGACCAGAACGCCTCGGCCTTCGCGTTCCACGGGCAGACCTCCTGGCAGACGTCGCAGCCGAACACCCATGTGCCCATGCCGGACCACATCTCGGTGGGGATCAACCCCGGATGCTGCGTCGTCCAGTAGCTGATGCAGCGCCGCGCGTCCATCGTCCCGTCGCCGAGCAGGGCTCCGGTGGGACAGGCCGGCAGGCACCGCGTGCAGCTGCCACAGCGGTTCTTGTGCTCGACCGCCGCTGGCACCTCGAGATCGGTGAGGAGCACGGTCAGCGTCGTGTAGGTCCCCAGCTGCGGGGTGATGACCATCCCGTTGCGGCCGACCCAGCCGAGGCCTGCGCGCGCGGCGTAGCTGCGCACCGGCAGCGGTCCCTGATCGACCCAGTCGCGCGCCCGCACGCCATGCTCCCGACACACGCTCTTGAGCTGCTCGATGTGCGGGCGCAGGACGCGCTCGACGTAGCCCTGCTCGCGCACCCAGTACATCCGGCCGACGCGGCCGATGCGCAGGCCGTCCTGGGGCGCCCCCGGATCCGGATAGGCGTGCGCGGCGCCCAGCACGAGCGCGCTGCGCACCCAGCCGAACCGCTGGAGCGGGTCGAGGCGCACCTCGACGCCGCGCTGCAGCTCGCCCATCGTCGCGTGCCGGCGCTCGCTCAGCCAGTTCGCGTAGCGCTCGATCACGAAGGGCGGCAGGTCCCCCTCCCCCCAGCGGGCCTCGAAGCCCAGGTCGCGCGCGGCTGTGCGGATCGCATCGGCGCGCGCGTCCATCACCGCGCGCCTTCGACGTAGTGGCCGCACGCATACGAGTACGCGGCGACCAGGATGCGTTCGATCACGCCCAGCTCGTTCTCGTCGCGCGGGGCGTAGAACACGAGGCTCTGGGGCTGGATCAACCCGTAGAGCGCGAGCGGGTGGATCTGCCCCCACCCCTTCTCCAGCAGCGGCTCGGCCCATTCGGGCGCGAGCGCGGTGTGGACGCTGCCCTCGGCCCGGACGTGCGCGAACTCCAGGCCGAGGATGAACGCCTCCCCCTGACCTTCGGCCCGGCGCTCGTCCAGCAGCAGGGCCTGGGCGCCCGGGATCGTCTGTCGCACGGGCGCGACGGTGACCTCGGGCCAGGTGGCGACGAGCGCCAGGATCTCCTCCTGGGCCGTCGCCCGGTCGGCCTGCGTCACCTGCGCGCACGGGAACTGCCGAGCGATGTCCGCGCGGCCACCGGCTCGCCGCGGGACATCCTGCAGGCACCGAGGCGGATCCTTGGTGATCCAGTCCTCGGTGATCCGCCAGCGCGGACGCTCGACCGCCGTGCGCACCTGCGTCCGCACCCGCCTCAGGCCGCCGGCGCGGTCTGCAGGCCGCACTCCGCGAGGAACGCGGTGTGGGCCGCCGACACGACCTCGCCGCGGTCGGGGGCGGAATCAGGCCAGCGGGAGCCGGCGAGCATCGCCGACGCCGCCGCGACCGCCTCCTCGGTGCGCGGGCGCCACTTCTCGATCCACCCGTCGAGGACCTCGCGATTCTCCGGGCGCTGCGAGACGCTGTAGGCCACGAGCGCCTTGCTCCAGTCCTTGGAGCGCTCGCTGTCGAGGCGGATGTCGTCGAGCGTCAGCGCGAGCTCCTCGTCGCCCTCGGCCTCCGCCGTCTGCCGCAGCACGTCGACGAAGAGCCCGTCGCACAGCGGCTTGACGACCAGGTTGAGCGCCGCGAAGCACTCGCCGAGGTCGTAGGCGACGAGCAGCTCCTCGAGGACCTTGCGCAGCGGCTGCCAGGAGGGATCCTCCTCCCAGATCGCGCGCGCCGTCTGCGTGTCGGCCAGCTCCGCGCCGAACTCGAGGCTCAGCGACTTCGCGCGGTAGGCGATGCGCTGAATGCGGCGCATCTCGTCGCCGGCCTGGAACTCGGCGCAGTTGGAGATGTACGAGCTCGGCGACAGCTGGGCGAGGTACATCGCCGCCATCTGCAGCACATGGCACGAGAACCGCGAGGTCAGGTACACGCGACTCAGCACGTCGACCCATTCGGCGGACGGCGCCCCGGGACGGCCACCGCTCTCGAAGCGTTCGACGATCCCGTCCAGGTACGTCTCACGGCGGTTCTGCTGCTCGACGTACGTGTGGTAGGTCAGGCGATGCGGGTCGCGGAAGCCGTTCCAGTCGTCCACGCGGAACGTCGATCCCTCGCGATGCTGGAGATACCACGCGTTCAGCGGCGCCGTGGGCGAGACCTCGAACGGGGCCGGTGACTTGCCGTGGTGGTAGATGAGGTTGTGGGTGACGACCTCGTACTCGGAGGGCTTGCGCCGCGCCCCCGTCGACAGCTGGCTCCACGTCTTGGGCGCTTTGCGCGCCGGGCGCGACGTCTCCGGACCGCTCACTTGCCCTCCCCCAGGTACCAGACGATCTCGTCGTCGGTCACCTTGATGCGACCGGCGAACGACGGCATGACGCTCTCGAACGCGGAGATCCGCAGCTCGCCGCCGAGCTCCTCGTCGAGCGATTGCTGGGTCAGCCGGCACTCCGACGGCAGCCCGATGCGGACGTAGGCGCCCCGGTCGTCGAACGTCGGCGTCTGACCGTTGTCGGTGGCGATCGCCCGCGCGACCGCCTCGGCCACGTGGCTGTTGCTGATCACCGGGCCCACGTACCTCGTCCTCTGTTCAGCAGCCATCAGGTGAGTTGCTCCTCGTCGATGAATGTCCAACGGCCTGGCTCGCTGGACGGCCGATCCACACCGCGTCGTCCTCGATGCGCACCTGCCGCTGCACGAGGCACGTGTTGTCGGGGTTGACCCCGGCGCCGGATTCGGCGTTGAACTCCCACAGGTGCGCCGGGCAGACGAGCTTGTCGTCCTCCAGGTATCCGTCAGCGAGCGATGTGCCCTGGTGCGGGCAGGACGACAGGAACGCGCTGACCCGTCCGCCCTCGAGGTGCACGACGATCAGCTCCTCGCCGTCGACGGTCACCGCCATCAGCTCGCCTTCCCACAGATCGTCGAGTTCGACCGCCTTGACCCAGCGGTCGTCGTTCTTCACGGCCACGGGCGGCTCCTAGCCCCCGACCTTGATCTCGACGTAGTCGAGCCAGCCGATGCCGACGTCCACCGCGCGGGCGTCCAGCGGCTGCTCCACGCCCTTGAAGAGCAGGCGGAAGTCGCGGCCCTGCTCGGGCACCCGGATGCCGGACACGAAATCCGCCGCGGTCTCGCAGATGTCACGGACGGTGGCCTCCGGGTCCACGTTGACGTGGTGGACGAGGAAGTCGTCGCCGAAGATGAAGCCGATCGGCAGGATTCCGGGGTTCGCTTCCGGGGGTGCGCCTGGGACGCGCGCCCCGTCGAGCCCCGTCGGGGCGTCTGACATCGGTGCTGTTCCTTCCTGGCTGGGAATGGTCTGCGGCTAGGCCGCGCTGGCGCCGGACGCCAGGGCGGACTCGCGTGGCTTGGCCCAGCGGTAGCCCGCCGCATCGTCACCCGCGATGTCGGGCGTGATGCCCATGTAGTCGAGGATGCCCTCGATCGTCGGCGGCTGGATGTCGCCCATGATCAGCCGGTCGATGATCGTCTTCGTGCCGGCGTAGCGCTCGGGGTTCTGGTCGAAGATCCACTGGCACGGCTCCGAGCAGAACGAGTACTTGCGCTCCCCGTGCACCGACTGGCGCGGGTCACAGTCCGACGTGGTGCCCGGGATCTTGAAGACCGGCAGATGGCACGTGTTGCACAGGATCGGCAGCGTCTTGCCGAAGCTCGCGTCGATGTTGTCGGCGCGCACGTTCTCGCCGATCGTGTCCCAGAGGCTGCCGAACTTCTTCTCCCAGCCCGGGTACTTGGCCTCGAGCCACTCGCGCTCTGCGTCGGAGACGCCCGCGTCGGGGTGCCACCAGACCGTGTTGCGGAAGTACCAGATCCCGGCGTGCTCGGAGTGGTGATACCAGTCGAGCTCGTCGAGGAACTGGTCCCAGTACCACGGCTTCTCGAGGCCGAGGTCCTCGAGCTGGTCCATGAACTGGCGGATGATCCACTCCTCCATGAACTCCTTGAAGGACATCGTCCGGTGCTCGAGCGGCGTCCAGTAGTCCATCGAGGGCCCGGTCAGGGTGGCGAACAGGTGCCACGCCCGCCAGAAGGACACGTCGATCAGGTTCTGCGCCAGCTCGCGCTGACCCGTCTCGAGCAGGAGCTTGAGCGTCGGCTCGCCCTGCTGGGCGTGGCGCGCCTCGTCGGTCTGGATGCTGGAGATCAGCGCGCCGAACTCGACGTCGCCCAGCTCCATGGCGTCAGCGGCCATGCCGATGAACTGGAGGTTGGTGAAGCCGGTCTCGAACGTGAACGTCAGCTGGATCGCCGTCGAGATGACGTCGCTGGCCATGAACAGCTCGTCGTTGTGGCTCTGCGCGGCGATGATCGCCCAGTTGCCCGTGTGGTAGGCCTTGTGCGCCCAGTCGAACTGCTGGTCCTTCTCGAGCAGCGAGTGCGCGACGCGAAGCTGGATCTGGACGTGGCGCATCTCGTCCAGCGCGCCGAACAGGGCCATGTTGCGCCAGGCAGCGGCCAGTCCGAAGCGGCCCATGCGCGACTCCGCGAGGGTGGACTGCCCCTCGGAGACGGTGACGGCGCCGAAGTGCGCCTTGATCGCGCCCTTCCAGCCCTCGTCGAGCTGGTCGAACAGGTGCGAGCGGGCGATGGCGGCACCGACGGCGGCGACGCCTGCGTCCTTGTCGACCTGGTTGTAGACGTACTCGCGGTAGGACAGCTTGTAGGGCTCGTCCCACTTCCACCACGTCGCCGGCGAGGTGTCGCCCATCGAGCCGACGAGCTGGGGCGGAAACGCCTCCTCGAACGGGACGTAGCTCAGTGTCCAGTTCATGTCCCGCGCGATGTCGTACCAATCAGATCGCCGCAACTGGGGCATCTGGGCCTCCTTCTCCAGTCCGTCCTGCCAACGTTCGGACGGTCCCTTGCTCCACGTGCGGGAACCGCCCCGCTAGCTAACCTCGCGCGCCGTCCGAGCGCCATTGTCCGAAAGGACACTTCCGAGGCCCGGGCGGGCCCAAGATTGGCCGTTCGGCCGATTGTCCGTACCCGCGCAGCAGCGCAACCTTCTCCCGGTGCACTGCGGCGACACGCTGCAGCGCTCCCTGTCAGACGTCGTGAGGAGAATCGGATGCATCCCGGTCCGCAGGCGCTGAGCAACGGCCACCACACCGGCCAAGCCAACGGCAACCACCCCCACCGCAACGGCCAGCCGACGGCGCAGGAGCTCGTCGATTTGATCGTCGAGCACGCCTCGCGCCCGATGGAGGAGGCGCAGGCGCTGCCTGCTTCCTACTACATAAGCGAGGCCCTCTACGACCTCGAGGTCGAGAAGATCTTCCGGCGCGACTGGCTGTACGTCTGTCGCACGGACGAGGTCGAGAACCCCGGAGACTGGTACTCGGCCGAGATCGCCGGCGAGCCGATCATGCTTGTGCGCGGCAAGGACATGAGGGTCCGCGCGCTGTCACGCGTCTGCCCGCACAGATTCATGGACATCCTGAAGGTCGAGCGCGAGGCCGGCCACGATTACGGCCACAAGGACTCGTTCGTGTGTCCGTACCACTCGTGGGCGTTCGACACCGAGGGCTCGCTCACGGGCGCCCCGCTGATGAACCGCAGCACCCTGTTCGAGCGCGAGAAGGACGGCTACTGCCTGTCCCAGTTCGCCGTCGAGATCTGGCAGGGCTTCGTCTTCGTCAACATGGACGCGAACGCCGCGACGCTGGCCGGCCGCTTCGCCGAGATGGACGAGCTGCTGGCTCCGTATCGCCTGGAGGAGTGGAACTCGTCATCTTCACGTTCAAGAAGACGGCACAAGTGCTGGTAGGCAACTTCAACGGCAACGGCTTCCTGCCCGGCGTGACCGTCGCCAGCATCGACGTGTTCGTGATGCCAGGGCCCTACGAGGGTGCGGCGACGGCGGACGCCACGCTGCAGTTACTTGCCGAGCGGCTCGGTTGACAGCCTGTTCGGTGTGACGCTGGACGTGAGGGTCCGCAATCTCGGCCCACGGTCGGAAGTCGCGTGCCTGCCCGCGCGCATTCTTGCGTTGGAGCCCGTTCGATGGCGACTGCTTCCAAAACGCTTCCAAAACGCCGCAGCGCGACCAGCGTAAAGAAAGCCCCGCCCTAGCGAAACATCCGGTTAGCGGGGCTTTTGTGCGAAGCCCTCCATCGGACTCGAACCGATGACCCCTTCCTTACCATGGAAGTGCTCTACCAACTGAGCTAGGAGGGCGTAGCGGGTCACTCTAGCGCGACCTTCGACCGCTCCTTCGCCGTCACCGTGGTCACCGGCAGCCCGAGGCCGCCGATCTTCGCCGGGAGGTCGAGGTGGAGCCACTTGGAGATGTGCGCGGGCAGGGTCGAGACGATCACCTCGTCGAAGCCGTGCAGGTTGACGGCGTCCATCACCGCGGTCAGCGCGGCGGGCGCGCCGATCAGCCCCTCGACGGGCGCGCCGGCCGCGTCCTCCAGCAGCGGCAGCGCCAGCTCGAGCACCGCCTCGGCCTCGCCGCGGTCCGCGTCCTCGGGATCGACCACGCGCTGCAGGCCGTGGGCGGCGGCGGGGACCAGCAGGGTGAAGCGGCACGGCCCGCGGGCGGCGCGCTCGCGCACGGCGGCCAGCAGCGCCGGCGTGGCGGCGGTCTTGTAGGCCACGATCAGGACCCGCGTCGGCGTGGACGACTCCATGCTCAGGCTCCTCTCTCAGGTGGGACGGTGTTGATCGTCCCACCCGCAGCGCGGCGGGTCTACCCCGCCAGCCGCCAGAGCGCGTCGTCGCCCGCGGCGATGCGCTGGACGCGGCCCGCGGCCAGGTGGTCGATCAGCGCGTCGTCGACCGGCTGGCGCTCGCGCGGGGCCAATCCCGAGGTCATGATCGCCACCAGCTCCGCGGTGGCCAGCGGATAGGGGAACGCGGCCAGCGCGTCGAGCGGATCCTCCGGCGCCGGGCGCCGATCCAGCGAGCGGTCGAGGTTGGCGATGCACACGTCGTAGGCCTCCAGCGACTGGAAGCCGCCGGCCTCCAGCGAGCGCCCGTCCTCGGTCACGAAGATCAGCGAGGGCGCCGTGTAGCGGACCGGCCCGTCGCTCTCGGCGTGCTTGCCCTGGAAGTGCGTGGCGCCGCCCTCGGCGCTGCGCGACCGGGCGCGGTCGGCCTCGTAGCCGGCGGTCACCTCGGGGCTGTCCAGCGCGCCGACGATCGCCTCGGCGTCGACGCCGGGCACCAGGCGCACGCGCTCCAGCAGCGAGGCGTCCTCGTCCATCACCAGCGGCGTGGTGAACTGCCCGAAGGCCAGCGCCCGGAAGACCGCGCGCTCCCGCTCTGGGGCCTGCAGGCGCGTGGCCACGATCGTGCGGCACATGCGGGCGGTGGCGGCCACCGACGCCTTGGGCTCGTGCGAGAACGGCATGCCGAAGCGGGCGAACGCGCGCTGGTGCTTGGCCGAGCGCACCGGGTTGTAGCCCCGCTCCTCGTACTGCCGGCGCTCCTCGGTCAGGCCGATCGTCACCAGCGTCCAGTCGAGCTGATCGCCGTAGCGCCAGCGCAGGGCGGCGAGGTCCGGATTGGCGGAGTAGGCCCAGGGACAGCCCGGGTCGGTGAACTCGGTGACGTCGAGCGGCATAGGTCAGATGCTTGCACAGGCAAGCACTGGGCCCGTTCCGACTGGATTCCCGGCCGATTTTGCCGATACCTTTCGGGAACCCTTCTCCTAGAAAGGACTGCTGCTCACATGGGCACCGATCCGTCCCTCGCCTTCGGGCGGGAGGCCACCGCGCAGGAAACCGACACGCGTGCCGTTTTCGGCCAGACCATGGGTCTGGTCGGGTTCACGCTCGGCTTCTTCGCGCTCGGGGCCTACATCGGCCGCGATCTCGGCGGCACCACCGGCCTGATCCTGATGCTCTGCGGCCTCGTGCCGCTGATCGCGATGAACTTCGCCGTCAAGAAGGGCAACCAGTCGCTGGCCATCGCGCTGCTGTTCGGCTTCGGCCTGCTGTTCGGCCTGGGTCTGGCGCCCACGATCAACTACTACGCGTCGTCCGAGCCGGGCGTCGTGTGGCAGGCGGGCATCGCCACCGGCCTGTTCGTCGGCCTGCTGGGCTCGTTCGGCTACGCCACCTCGCGGGATCTGTCGGCGCTGTACCGCTACGCCTTCTTCGCGCTGATCGGCCTGATCATCTTCGGGTTCGTCCTGTTCTTCGTGTCGATCCCGGGCGAGAACATCATCTACAGCGTCCTGGGCCTCGGCGTCTTCGGGCTGCTGACGGTGCTGGACTTCAACCGCCTGAAGCGGTCGGGCATGGAAGTGGCCCCGCTGATCGCCGCGTCGATCTTCCTCGACGTCGTGAACATCTTCCTGTTCTTCCTGTCGATCTTCGGCGGGAATCGCAACTAGGAAGACGGGTAGGACCTGCCGTATGGCAGGGCGGGAGTTGGAGATCGACCACGTCTCCAAGCGCTATGGAGACGTGGTCGCGCTGCAGGAGATGACGTTCGACGTCGCGGCCGGCGAGCTCTTCGGGTTCGTCGGCTCCAACGGCGCGGGCAAGACCACGACGATGCGCATCGCGCTCGGCGTGCTGGCCGCCGACTCGGGCGAGGTGCGCTGGGACGGGCGCCCGCTCGACCTCGAGATGCGCCGGCGCACCGGCTACATGCCGGAGGAGCGCGGGCTGTATCCGCGCATGAAGGTGGCCGAGCAGCTCGTCTACCTCGCGCGCCTGCACGGCCTGGAGCCCGACGCGGCCCAGCGCGCCACCGACACCTGGATGGAGCGCCTCGGGGTGGCCGGCCGGCGCGACGACGAGGTGCAGAAGCTGTCGCTGGGCAACCAGCAGCGCGTGCAGCTGGCCGCCGCGCTCGTGCACTCCCCCGAGATCCTGATCCTCGACGAGCCGTTCTCCGGGCTGGACCCGGTCGCCGTCGACGTGATGAGCGACGTGCTGCGCGAGACCAGCGCCGCCGGCGTGCCCGTCGTCTTCTCCAGCCACCAGCTCGATCTGGTCGAACGACTGTGCGACCGCGTCGGCATCGTGCGCGACGGCGCGATGGTGGCCAGCGGGACGGTCGACGAGCTGCGCGCGGGCGGCACCGAGCGTCTCGCGGTGCAGGCGCCCGCCGCCCCGCCGGGCTGGGCGGACGGGCTGGCCGGCGTGACCGTCCGCGGCCAGGAAGGCCCACGGACGATCCTCGAGCTCGACGAGGGCGCCGACGACCAGGCCGTGCTGGCCGCCGCACTGGCCACGGGGCCGGTGCACGAGTTCGCGCGCCGCCAGCCGTCGCTGATGGAGCTCTTCCGTCACGTGGTCAGCGAGGAGGTGGTGTCGCCGTGAGCTGGTGGCCCGTCGTGCGGCTGGTGGCCGGCCGCGAGATCCGCACCCGGATCGGCTCCAAGGCGACGAAGATCGTCACCGCGATCATGGTCGTCGCGCTCGTCGGCCTGATCGTGGTCCTGGATCTGACCGGCGGCGGCTCGTCGGCGCAGAAGGTGGGCCTGACCCAGGAGGCGGAGCAGCTGGCCCAGCCGCTGCGCGCAGCGGGGCAGGCCAGCGGCGAGGACATCGAGACCGTCAACGTGATCTCCCCGGCCGCGGGCGCGCGCTCCGTACGCGACGGCCAGCTCGACGCGCTGATCGCCGGCCCGCCGACGGACTTCCGGGTCAGCGTCAAGAACGAGCTCGACGACAGCCTGCGCCTGACACTGACCGCGCTCGCGCGCCAGGAGACGCTCGACCGGCAGGTGACGCAGCTGGGCGGCGATCCGACGCAGGTCAACGCGGCGCTGGCCCGGACGCGGCTGGAGGTCTCCTCGTTGGAGCCCCAGGAGCCCTACCACGACGAGCGCCTGATCATCGGGATCATCGTCGGCGTGCTCATCTACGTCGGCCTGCTGGCCTACGGGCAGGCGGTCGCCCAGGGCGTCGTCGAGGAGAAGACGAGTCGCGTCGTGGAGATCCTGCTGTCGACGATCCGGGCCTGGCAGCTGATGGCCGGCAAGGTCCTGGGCATCGGCATCGTCGGCCTGCTGCAGCTGGCGGTGGTGCTTGGTGCGGGTGCGCTGGCCGCGGCCGTGACGGGCGTGTTGAGCCTGCCCACGTCGGTCGCGGCGGGCACGATCGCCTGGGCCATCGTCTGGTACCTGCTGGGCTACTTCCTGTACGCGCTGCTGTTCGCCGCAGCGGGCGCGCTCGTCTCCCGCCAGGAGGACGTCGGCAGCGTGACCATGCCGCTGATGATGCTGATCATCGTGCCCTACGTGGTCGGCGTCTCGGCGCTGCCCGCCGACCCCGAGAACGGCCTGGTGCGCACGCTCTCGCTGATCCCGCTGTTCTCGCCGATGCTCATGCCGATGCGCGAGGCGATGGGCGTCGCCACCGCGGGCGAGCTGATCTTCTCGCTCGTGCTGACCGCCGTGCTGGTGGCCGCGCTGGTGCGCATCACCGGGCGCATCTACGCCAACGCGGTGATGCGCATGGGCGCCCGCGTTCGCCTCAAGGACGCCTTCCGCCAGGCCTAGATGAATCAGTCATCTACGCTCGCGTCAGCTTCTCCGGGTTGACGACGAAGAAGATCCGCCGGACGCCGTCGTCGCCGGCCTCGAGCGTCATCAGCGCGATCCGCTCCTGACCGCGGGCGATCCGCAGGCCCGGCGCGCCGTTGAACGAGACGGGGTCGACGGTCGCGCCCTGCCAGTACTTGCGGGCGAAGCCGAGCAGCGCGTTGGCCACCTTGTGCTGGCCGAGCACCGGGCGCCGGGCGGCGTGAACGACACCGCCGCCGTCGGAGATCGACACGACGCTGTCGGCCAGCAGCCGCTCCAGCCGCTCCAGCTCGCCGTCGCGAGCGGCGTCGACCACGGCGCCGAGCAGCCGCTGGCGCTCCGGCGCGCTGACCGTGTTGCGGCGCTCTCCATCCACGTGGCCGCGCGCCCGCGAGGCGAGCTGGCGCGCGCTGGCGGGTGTCGTCTCGAGGATCTCGGCGATGCGGTCGTAGGGGTAGTCGAACGCTTCGCGCAGGACGTACGCGGCGCGCTCGCTCGGCGTCAGCCGCTCCAGGACGGCCAGCACCGCGAGCTCCAGCGCCTCGCCGCGCTCGGCGCCCAGCAGCGGATCGGCGCTGGTGTCGACCGGCTCGGCCAGCCACGGGCCGATGTAGGTCTCGCGGCGGGCGTGGGCGGACTGGATCGCGTTGATGGCCAGGCGGGTGGTGACGGTGGCCAGGAAGGCGGGCGCGTCGCGCACCGTGGCGTGATCGGCCGACTGCCAGCGCAGCCACGTGTCCTGCACGAGGTCGTCGGCCTGGGCGGCGCTGCCGGTGATCCGGTAGGCGATGCCGAACAGTCGCGGGCGCGCCGCGGCGAAGGCGTCGAGGGCGTCCACGGACACGCGGGAGAGCGTAGGCCCGTCACAGATCGCGGGGCTGTCCGGTCTGGGCTGGTGAACCCCCGAATCGAAAGGCACCAACCATGAAGATCCTCGTCATCGGCGGCAGCGGGCGCATCGGCGCCAAGGTCGTGGAGCGCCTGGCCGCGCAGGGCCACGAGGCGATCGCCGCGTCGCCGTCCTCGGGCGTCGACGTGATCAGCGGCGCCGGCCTGGCGGAGGCGATGGCCGGCACGGACGTGGTCGTCGACGTCGCCAACGCCCCGTCCTGGGAGAACGACGACGCGCTGCGCTTCTTCCAGACGGCGACCGCGAACCTGCTGGCCGCCGAGCAGGCCGCCGGCGTCGGCCATCACGTCGCCCTGTCGATCGTCGGCGTGCACGCGCTGGGCGGCTCGCCGTACATGCGCGCGAAGATCGCCCAGGAGGACCTGATCACGGCGTCGCCGATCCCGTACACGATCGTCCAGGCCACCCAGTTCTTCGAGTTCCTCGACGGGATCATCGCCGGCTCGGCCCAGCCCGATGGCGTGCATCTCGCGCCGATCGGGATCCAGCCGATCGCCGCCGACGAGGTGGCCGACCGCGTGGCGGTGGCGGCCGTCTCAGCGCCCGCGAACGCGGCCACGGAGATCGGCGGCCCTGAGGCCTTCCGGCTCGACGAGCTGATCGCGGGCGTGCTGCGCGAGCGCGGTGACGAGCGCGCGGTCGTCAGCGACCCATCGGTGGGCTACTTCGGCGCCGATGCGGCCGCCGACACGCTGGTCCCGGGTCCCGGCGCGTGGCTGGGTTCGACGACCCTGCGGGACTGGAGCGCGCGTCACGTAGGCTGACGCGCATGAGCGCCGACGGCCCCGTCCTGTTCGCCTACGACGGCTCGGACGCCGCCAAGCGCGCGCTGACCGAGGGCGCCGCGCGGCTGGCCGGCCGCGACGGCGTCGTCGTCACCGTGTGGAGCTCGCACGAGCGCTCGGCCGGCCTGGGCCGCCTGGCGGTCCCCGACAGCGTGACCCGCGAGGCGATCGGCAAGCTCGACACGGCCGCCGAGCAGGACGCGGCCGCGCTGGCCGCCGAGGGCGTCGAGCAGCTGGTCGCCGCGGGCTGGGCCGCCGAGGCGGCCACGCGCTCGACCACCACGAACGTGTGGGCCGGCGTCCTGGCCGCAGCGCGCGAGCACGAGGCGAGCACGATCGTCGCCGGCTCCCGCGGCCGCTCGAGCCTCCAGGCCGCCGTGCTCGGCAGCGTCTCCTCGGGACTCGCGCAGCACAGCTCCGTGCCGGTCCTGATCGTCACGTAGGTCGTATAACGCGCATAAGGCTGAGTCGTCCGCGCGCCGCGGGACGCGCGGCGAAAGGGGGCGACGTGACCGACCTCATGGGCCAAGAACGACCAAGGCTCCGCGATGCGGAGCCTTGAGTGGCGGGAGAAGGATTCGAACCTTCGAAGGCTGAGCCAACGGATTTACAGTCCGTCCCCTTTGACCGCTCGGGAATCCCGCCAGGGCGCCCAAACGACGCGCGGGGCAGTGTAGCGATCAGGTCGCGTTGGCCCGTGGCACCAGCCGCCCGCGCGCCGAGTGGCGATGTGGTCCCGCCCAGCGGGACCACATCGCCACTCGACCGGGAGACGGCCGGGACCGGCGGCTATTAGCCCGCGTCGCGCAGCCGCTGCGCCTCGGGCAGCGACTCGAGCTTCTTCAGCGTGTGGTTCTCGATCTGGCGGATGCGCTCGCGCGTGACGTTGAACGCGCGCCCGACCTCCTCCAGCGTGCGCGGGCGCTCGCCGGTCAGGCCGAAGCGCATCTCGATGACCTCGCGCTCGCGCTGGGGCAGCGCGGCCAGCGCCTTGCGCACGTTCTCGCGGCGCAGGTTCTCCGAGGCCAGCTCGAACGGCGACTCGGCCGTCTGGTCCTCGACGAAGTCGCCCAGCTCGGACTCGTCCTCCTCGCCGATCGGCTTCTCCAGCGAGATCGGCTGCTGGGACATGCGCAGGATGTCGCGCACCTCGCGCGGGTGGCACTCGAGCTCGCGGGCGATCTCCTCGGGCGTGGGCTCGCGGCCCAGCGACTGGACCAGCTGACGCTCGACGTGGACGACCTTGTTGAGCTTCTCGACCATGTGCACCGGGATGCGGATGGTCCGGCCCTTGTCGGCGATCGCGCGCGTCACGGCCTGGCGGATCCACCACGTCGCGTATGTCGAGAACTTGTAGCCGCGGCGGTAGTCGAACTTCTCGACCGCGCGGATGAGGCCCAGCGAGCCCTCCTGGATCAGGTCCAGGAAGGTCAGCCCGCGGCCCAGGTAGCCCTTGGCGATCGACACGACGAGGCGCAGGTTGGCCTCGACCATCTGCTGCTTGGCGGCCATGTCGCCGCGCTCGATCCGCTTGGCCAGGGATACCTCTTCCTGGGCGGTGAGCAGCGGCACACGACCGATCGAGCGCAGGTACAGACGCAGCGAGTCCAGCGAGGGCTCGACGGTGAGGTCGATCTCGGGCTTCTTGACCGCCGTGCCGTCCGGCGCGTCGTCGTCCTTGTTGCGCTTGGGCTCTGACGGCCCCGCGACGGGCTTGCCGTCGGCTCCAACGATGTCGATGCCCTGGTCCACGAGGTGCCCATGCAGCTCGGACACCTGCTCCTTGGTGACCTCGACCTCTTCCAGACAGGTCGTGATCTCCTCGATGGTGACGAACCCACGATCGTGTCCGGCGGCGATCAGGTCTCGCAGCTCGTCCAGCTCGTGGATCGGCGCCTCGTCAGCCAGCAGCACCTCAGCCTTGTCCGTCAAAACCTGCTCCCCCTGAGCATGAGCTTCCCCGTACAGCAGTCGTACGAATGTCCAGTTGCGGTATCGACCGCGTCGGCGTGAGGCTTGAAATCCCTTTTCCCCGACCGGAGTGATAGCACAGGACTCAGCTACCGTTGGCTATCGAACATGCAGCTAGTCGAAGTCCCAGACGTCCAGGCCAGCCTCCCGACGGTCCGCATCTCCCTCTCGCGAGTGGGCGTGACCGGGGTCGAGAAGGTCATCCGCGTCCAGCAGCAGCTCTTCTACGCCAAGCTCGAGTGCTTCGTCGATCTGGGCCCTGCCCAGAAGGGCGCGCACATGTCGCGCTTCGAGGAGACGGTCAACGACGTGATCGGCGAGGTGATCCTCGGCGAGCAGGCCTTCCGGGCCGAGACGCTGGCCGTGCGCATCGCCGAGCTCGTGCGCGAGCGCCAGGGCGCGCGCCGCGCCGAGGTGACGATCGCCGCCCGATACCCCGAGCACAAGCCGGCGCCGGTCTCGGGCATCCAGACCCAGGAGATCTACACGCTGTACGGCTCGGCCGCCGCCAGCGAGGCCGGTACGCGCCGCCTCGTCGGCGTCGCCGCCCAGGGCATGACCGCCTGCCCGTGCGCCCAGCAGCTCGTCGCCGGCGCGGCCCGCGAGCGCCTCGTCGGGCACGGCTTCAACGACGAGCAGATCGAGCAGATCTTCGAGGACGTTCCGGTGGCCACGCACAACCAGCGGGGCCTGGCCACGCTGCACATCGGCTGCCCGGAGGGCTGCGAGATCGAGCTCGAGGCCGCCGACCTGCTGCGCATCGCCGAGGACTCGATGTCCAGCGAGATCTACGAGATGATGAAGCGCTCCGACGAGGGCGCCGTCGTCGAGAAGGCCCACCGCCGCCCGCGGTTCGTCGAGGACTGCGTGCGCGAGATGATCCGCGGCGTCGTCGACGAGCTGCCCCAGCTCTCCGACCAGCACTTCGTCTCGGCCCGCCAGGAGAACCTGGAGACGATCCATCAGCACAACGTCGTCGCCGAGCGCTTCGGCCTGCTGGGCGAGCTGCGCCAGGAGCTGCGCACGGGCGAGCACGCGCTCACGCACACGAGCACGCGCGAATGGCTGGACGCGGCCGGGCGATAGCCTCGCCGCGACCATGCACGACCGCCGCAACGTCGAGCTCAAGGCCCACGACCCGCACCCGGCCGCGACGCTGGACGGCGCCCTGGCGCTCGACGGCGTCGACGACCGCGGCGTGCTGCACCAGCGCGACACCTACTTCCGCGCGGCCACCGGCCGGCTCAAGCTGCGCCGCGAGGACCACGGCGCCCAGCTGATCGCCTACGACCGGGCCGACGCGCCGGGCGCCCGGGAGAGCGCCTACCGGCTCGTGGACGTGCCCGATCCCGATGCCCTGGCCGCCGCGCTTGGGAGCACCTACGGGGTCAGCGTCGACGTGATCAAGGAGCGCCGCCTGCTGCTGTGGGACGGCGTGCGCATCCACCTCGACACCGTCGCCGGCCTGGGCAGCTTCGTCGAGCTGGAGGCGGTGGCGCCCGCCGACTCCGATCTGCAGGCCGAGCACGCGAAGGTCGCGCACCTGCGCACGGCGCTGGACATCGCCGACGACCAGCTCGAGCCGCGCGGCTACGCGGCGCTGCTGCTGGGCGCCGGCAGCGAGGCGCTGGTCGATCGCGCCCGCGAGGCGATGCAGCGGGCCTACGTCCCCTACTCGCGCTTCCCCGTCGGCGCGGCGTTGCGCGACGAGCACGGGACGATCCACGCCGCCGCCAACGTCGAGAACGCCGCCTACCCGCAGGGCCAGTGCGCCGAGGCCTCCGCGATCGGCGTCCTGGTGGCCGGCGGGGGCGCGCGCATCACCGAGATCGCCGTGGCGGGCAACTCCGACCTGATCACGCCCTGCGGCGGCTGCCGCCAGCGCCTGCGCGAGTTCACCGCGCCCGACGTCAAGGTCCACCTGTGCGGACCCGAGGGGCTGCGCCGCACGGTCACCTTCGACGACCTCCTGCCGCTGTCGTTCGGCCCGGAGGACCTGACCTGAGATGACCCAGGCCGCCGACGTCATCCGCGCCCGCCTGGGCGACCGCCCGGCACCGCGCCTGGCCATCGTGCTCGGCTCCGGCCTGGGCGGCGTGGCCGACGCCGTCGCCGACCAGCTCGTGCTGCCCTACGACGAGCTGCCGGGCTTCCCCGTCGGCGGGGTGGCCGGCCACCACGGGCGCCTCGTGCTGGGCACGCTCGGCCCCACGCACGTCGCGGTCATGCAGGGCCGCGCGCACCTGTACGAGGGCTTCGACCCGGCCAAGCTCGCCGTGCCGGTGCGCACGATGCGCGCGCTGGGCGTCGAGACGCTGGTGCTGACCAACGCCGCCGGCTCGCTGCGGGCCGAGATCGGCCCCGGCCGCCTCGTCGCGCTCAGCGATCACATCAACATGATGGGGGCCAACCCGCTGATCGGGCCCAACGACGAGACCATCGGCCCGCGCTTCGTGGGGATGGACGACGCCTACGACCCCGCGCTGCGCACCGCGCTGCACGCCACCGCGCAGGCGCTCGGCGTCGAGCTCGACGAGGGCGTCTACCTGGCCGTGGCCGGCCCCAGCTTCGAGACCCCGGCGGAGATCCGCGCGTTCAAGACGATGGGGGCCGACCTGGTCGGCATGTCGACCGTGCCCGAGACGATCGTCGCCCGTCACTGCGGCCTGCGGGTCGCGGCGATCTCGTGTGTGACGAACCTGGCCGCCGGGATGAGCGACGCGCCCCTGACCCACGAGCACACGCTGGCCGGCGCCCAGCGCGGTGCCGACGACCTGCGCCGCCTGCTCGTGCGCTTCGCGGAGGACTATCGATGATCGACCCGATCTCGCTGCTCGACCTCACCTCGCTCAACGACGACGACACCGACGAGCGGATCGTCGCGCTGTGCGCCAAGGCGCAGACGCCGCGCGGGCCGGTGGCCGCGGTCTGCGTCTACGGGCCGTTCGGGGCGCTGGCCGTCCGCGAGCTGCGCACCAGCCCGATCAAGGTGGCCACCGTGGCGAACTTCCCCGCGGGCGAGAACGACGTCCTCGCCGCGGCCCGCGAGGTCGCCGCGCAGGTCAGCGACGGGGTCGACGAGGTCGACGTCGTGGCGCCCTGGCGCGCGCACCTGGCCGGTGACGCCAGCGCGGTGGGCGACCTCGTCGCGGCCTGCGTCGACGCGGCCGGCGGCAAGACGCTGAAGGTGATCCTGGAGACCGGCTCGCATCCGGACGCGGCCACCACCCGGGCGATGGCCGACGCCGCGCTGGCCGCCGGCGCCGGCTTCCTGAAGACGTCGACCGGCAAGCACGGCGACGGCGCCAGCCCGGAGGCGTTCGGGGTCCTGCTGGAAGCGGTCAAAGCGGCCGGCCACGGCGGCGTGAAAGCCTCCGGCGGCGTGCGCACGGGCGCGCAGGCCGACGCCTACATCGCCCAGGCCGCCGCGCTGCTGGGTCCCGACTGGGTCTCGCCCGACACCGTGCGCCTGGGCGCCAGCTCCCTGCTCGACGAGCTCCTCGCATGAGCCTGCCCGACGACGCCCCCTTCAAGGAGCTGATCCGGGCCAAGCGCGACGGCGCCACGCTGACCGGCGCGCAGCTGCGCCGGCTGGCCAACGGGATCGCCAACGGCGGCCTGACCGACGCGCAGGTGGCCGCGCTGGCCATGGCGATCTACTTCCAGGGTCTCGACCCGGCCGACGAGCTGCCCGCGTTCACGCTGGCCATGCGCGACAGCGGGCGGGTCATGAACTGGGACGGGCTGGGCAAGCCGGTCCTGGACAAGCACTCCACCGGCGGCGTCGGCGACAAGGTCTCGCTGATCCTGGCCCCGCTGGTCGCCGCCTGTGGCGCCGGGGTGCCGATGCTCTCGGGCCGCGGCCTGGGCCACACGGGCGGAACGCTGGACAAGCTCGAGTCGATCCCGGGCTACGACACCGCACCCGATCCCGCGCGGCTGCGTGAGGTCGTGGCCGGGCCCGCCGGCTGCGCGATCATCGGCCAGACCGACGACCTGGCCCCCGCCGATCGCAAGATGTACGCGATCCGCGACGCCACCGGCAGCGTCGAGACGCGCTCGCTGATCGTCCCGTCGATCCTCTCCAAGAAGCTCGCCGCCGGCCTGGACGGCCTGGTCATGGACGTCAAGCACGGCTCCGGCGCGTTCCTGCCCGAGCTGGACGACGCGCGCGAGCTGGCCCGGTCGCTGGTCGACGTGGCCGTCGCCGCCGGCCTGCCCACCGTCGCGCTGATCACCGACATGGACGCCGCGCTGGGCCACAGCGCCGGCAACGCGCTCGAGGTGCAGGAGTCGATCGACGTGCTGACCGGCCACGAGACCGCCGACGAGCGGCTCGTCGAGGTCACGCTGGCCCTGACCGAGGCGCTCCTGGAGCTCGGCGGCCTGGACCCGGCGCTGGCCCGTCCCGCGCTGGCCTCCGGCGCCGCGGCCGACCACTTCGCGCGGATGGTCGCCGCGCTCGGCGGTCCGGCCGACATCCTCGAGAACCCCGCCCGGCACCTGCCCCGCGCGCCCGTGGTCGTCGAGGTCTATCCCGAGACCGCCGGGGTGGTCAGCGAGCACGCCACGCGCGACCTCGGGCTGGCCGTCCTGGCCCTCGGCGGCGGCCGCGAACGCGACGGCCAGCGCATCGACCACGCGGTCGGGCTTTCACAAATTGCCCTGGTAGGGGACGACGTTTCCCCCGGCGGCCGACCGCTCGGGGTGGTCCACGCCCGCGACGAGGCGGCCGCCGCGGCCGCAGAACGTTCGCTCGTTGCGGCAATCTCCGTCTCAGATGCCGCTTCGGCTGCCACGCCGGTCGTGGTCGAGCGGATAGGGTGATCGCTTCGCTACGCGGAGGCGACGGGTCCTGGGGGTGACGCGGGTTTCTGCGGGACCAGTAGGGTTCCCGTTGCGACCCGGGTCATATGGGCCGCCTGTCCCTCCGCTCGTTCCACACACGGAGGAAGTCTGTTGCTGTCATCCCGCTTGTTCAAAGCGATCGCGCCGCTCGCGTGTGTCGCTTCGCTTGCTGTCGTCACCGCCGGATGCGGTTCTGACGACAGCTCCGACACCGGTACCGCCGCCTCGACGGCTGCGGCCGACACCGGCGCGTCGACCACGGCGGCCGCGCCGGAGGGCGAGGCCATCAAGGTCGGCCTCGTCACCGACATCGGCGGCCTCAACGACCGCTCGTTCAACCAGCTGGCCAACGACGGTCTGGAGCGGGCCAAGACGGAGCTGGGCATCGACGGTCGCGTGCTGACCTCGAAGTCCGACGCCGACTACGTCCCGAACCTGACCAGCCTGTGCCAGCAGAAGTACGACCTGATCATCGGCGTCGGCTTCCTGATGGCCGAGTCGGTCGAGAAGGTCGCCGACAAGTGCCCGGACGCGAAGTTCGCGATCATCGACTCGGCCCAGGCCGACATGAAGACGAAGCCGACGAACGTCGAGGGCCTGCTGTTCAAGGAGCAGGAGGCTGGGTACCTCGCGGGCATCGTGGCCGGCAACTACGCCAAGGACAACGGCATCGACGCGGTCTCCACCGTCGGCGGTCAGAAGATCCCGCCGGTCGACCGCTACATCGCCGGCTTCCAGGCGGGCGCGAAGGCCGCCGATCCCGGCATCAAGACGCTGAACGGCTACTCGCAGGACTTCGTCGATCAGTCGAAGTGCAAGGAGCTCGCCCTCAACCAGATCAACGAGGGCTCCGGCGTCGTGTTCCAGGTCGCGGGCCAGTGTGGCCTCGGCGCGCTGGACGCCGCCAAGGAGCAGGGCAAGCTGGGCGTCGGCGTTGACGCCGACCAGGCCTACCTGGGCGACTACATCCTGACCAGCGCCCAGAAGAAGGTCGACGTCGCCGTGTTCGACACCGTCAAGCAGGTGCAGGACGGTGCGTACTCCGCGGGCGACACGATCTTCGACCTGAAGACCGACGGCGTCGGCGTGGGCAAGCTCAACGCCGAGGGCACGAAGTACCAGGCCCAGGTCGACGAGGCCAAGAAGGGCATCATGGACGGCAGCATCACGGTGCCCGACACGGTCAAGTAGGACCTTGACGGAGACGTCACCTGTGACGACTGAGGCCGCGGAGCTCGCACTCGAGCTCCGCGGCATCGTCAAGCGCTTCGGGGCGCTGACCGCCAACGACGGGGTCGACCTGGAGCTGCGTCGCGGCGAGATCCACGCCCTCCTGGGCGAGAACGGCGCCGGCAAGTCGACGCTGATGAACATGGTCTACGGGATGCTCACCCCCAACGAGGGCGAGATCCGCGTCGACGGCCGGCCGGTCACGATCGGCTCGCCGCGCGAGGCCATGGCCCACGGCATCGGGATGGTCTTCCAGCACTTCATGCTGATCCCGGTCATGACGGTGGCCGAGAACCTGGTGCTCGGCGCCGAGCCGCGCAAGGGCGGCCTGCTCGACATCGGCGCGGCCAAGCGGCGCACGCGCGAGCTGTCCGACCGCCACGGCCTGCGCGTCGATCCCGACGCCGTCGTGGCCGACGTGTCCGTCGCCCAGCAGCAGCGCATCGAGATCCTGCGCGCGCTGGACCGCGGCGCGAAGATCCTGGTGCTCGACGAGCCCACCGCGGTGCTCACCGCCCAGGAGACCGCCGATCTGGCCGTGGTGCTGCGCGGCCTGCGCGACAGCGGCACCTCCATCGTCTTCATCTCCCACAAGCTGCGCGAGGTGCTCGACATCGCCGACCGCGTCACCGTGCTGCGGCGCGGTAGGACGATCGGCACCGTCGAGACCTCCGGCGCCGACGAGGCGCTGCTGGCCCGCATGATGGTCGGCCGCGACGTCGTCCTGCGCGTCGACAAGACGCCCTCCCAGCCGCAGCAGCCGATCCTCGAGGTCGAGGAGCTGCACGTCGAGGACGACCGCGGCCTGCCCGCGGTCAACGGCGTCACCCTGCAGGTGCGCGCCGGCGAGATCGTCGCCGTGGCCGGCATCGACGGCAACGGCCAGACCGAGCTGATCGAGGCGATCACCGGCCTGCGCTCGCCCCTGTCGGGCCTGGTGCGCGTCGACGGCCAGGACATCACCGGCGCGTCGGTGGCCGGCGCCCGCGACGCCGGGATCGGCCACATCGCCGAGGACCGCCACAAGCGCGGCCTCGTGCTCGACTTCTCCCTGGCCGACAACCTCGCGCTGTGCAGCTACCGCCGGCGGGCCCGCGGCCCGATGCTGTCGATGCGCGGGATGCGCGAGACCGCCGGCAAGCTCCTGCGGGAGTTCGACGTGCGCGGCGGCTCGCCGGGCACGCCGGCGCGATCGCTCTCGGGCGGCAACCAGCAGAAGGTCGTGATCGCCCGCGAGGTGTCCGACAACCCGGCCGCGCTGGTGGCCGCGCAGCCGACCCGCGGCCTGGACGTCGGCGCGATCGAGTTCGTGCACAAGCGCCTGCTGGCCGAGCGCGACAGCGGCCGGGCGATCCTGTTGTTCTCGCTCGAGCTGGAGGAGGTGCGGGCGCTGGCCGACCGCATCCTCGTCCTGTACGCCGGGCAGATCGTCGGCGAGGTCTCCTCCGACGCCTCCGACGAGGAGCTGGGCCTGATGATGACCGGCGGCGGCGGGCCGACCGCGGACGCGGGCGCGGCATGAGCCAGCCCGAGGACATCCAGCCCGGGCCCGACGCCGATCCGCTCGAGGGCGCCGGCCCGACCGTCGCCACGCGGCTGACCCAGCACCTGCAGGGCGGCGGCATCATCGCCGCGTTCCTGACCATCCTCGTGGCCTTCGCCGCGGGCGGCGTGGCGGTCGCGTTGACCGGCCACGACCCGTTCTCGACCTACAAGGCGATCTTCAACGGCTCGGGCCTGAACTGGTTCATCCCGTGGTCGGACGACCGCGAGCTGTCGGCCATCAACCTGCAGCAGACGCTGCTGATCGCCACGCCGCTGGCCCTGCTCGGCCTGGCCGTGGCCTACGCGTTCCGCGCCGGCCTGTTCAACATCGGCGGCCAGGGCCAGTACATCGTCGGCTCGGTCTTCGCCGTGTGGGTCGGGTCGTCGTTCGGTGGGCTGCCGGGCTGGCTGCACATCGTCCTGGCCATCGTTGTCGGGTCGCTGGCCGGTGGCGCCTGGGCGGGCATCGCGGGCCTGCTGCGCGCGACGACCGGCGCCAACGAGGTGATCACCACGATCATGCTCAACTGGATCGCGATCTGGGTGGGCGTCTACCTGTTCTCGCTCGGCGGCCCGCTGCAGGACCCCGAGCAGCCCGACGTCCCGATCTCCAAGGAGATCTTCGCCAACGTGCACCTGCCGGTGTTCTGGGGCGACGCCGAGCTGCAGGGCCTGCACATCGGCCTGTTCATCGCGCTGGCCGCGGGGATCGTGTTCTGGATCATCCTGCAGCGCACGACGTGGGGCTACGAGGCGCGCGCGGTCGGCCTGAACCCCGAGGCGGCGCGCACCTCCGGCATTCCCGTGGGCAAGACCTACGTGCGGGTGATGGTGCTGTGCGGCATCTTCGCCGGGCTGGCCGGCGCGATCGACGTGCTCGGCTGGAAGTTCCACATCGCCACCAACGACATCCAGACGACCCAGTTGGGCTTCCTGGGCATCGCGGTCGCGCTGCTGGGCCGCAACACCGCGGTGGGCACGTTCGCCGCCGCGTTGCTGTTCGGCGCGCTGGTCAACGGCACGTCGGTGCGCAACCTCGATCCGTCGGTGTTCGAGCCCGATCTGGCCGGCTACCTGACCACGATCATCCAGGGCCTCGTCGTGCTGCTGGCCACGATCGACGTGTTCGTCGTGGTGCTGTGGAAGCGGCTGTTGAATCGACGACGACGCGGTGGCGCGACGCTCGAGCCCGCGGAGGGCGCGGCATGAGCGACCGTGGAACCGATCGCTGGCTGGAGCGGCTGCGCTCCACCAAGGCGCCCGAGGGCGGGCCCAAGCGCGGCCTGACCCCCGACCGGCTCGTGGGCTGGGGCGGCGTCGTGCTGGCCATCATCGCCTTCCTGATCACGTTGCCGCCGTTCACCGTGCGCACGTGGGTCCCGACGCTCCTGCTGGCCTTGATCGCCGCCGGCCTGGGCGCGCAATGCCTGCGCATGGGCGGCGAGAAGCGCCTGGCCTGGGGCGCGATCGTGGCCGCGGTGGTGGCCTTCGGGCTGGGCTGGGGCGCGACGCAGTCGGGCGTGGGCAACCTCGAGGCGGTCGTCTCGTGGGGCGCGCTGCTGGCCGCGACGCTGCGCTACGCGACGCCGCTGCTGTTCGCCGGCCTGGGCGGCCTGGTCAGCGAGCGTTCCGGCGTCGTGAACCTCGGGCTCGAGGGCATGATGCTGATGGGCGCGTTCTTCGGCGCCTACGGCGCGGCGGAGACCGGCTCGTGGGTGCTCGGCCTGGTCTTCGGCGTGGCCGCCGGCATGCTCCTGGCGCTCGTGCACGCGATCTTCTCCGTGTCGCTGCGCTCCGACCAGATCGTCTCGGGCACCGCGCTGAACTTCATCGCGCTGGGCCTGACCGGGTACCTGTACGTGCAGTTCTACGGCGAGCAGGGCACGCCGTCGGATCTGGCCCAGGTGCCCAACCTGACGCTGCCGATCGACAGCCTCGGCTTCATCGGCGAGGGCTTCCACGAGCTGAACCTGCTCGTGTGGGGCTCGCTGCTGGCCGTGTTCGTCGTGTGGGTGGTGATCTTCCGCACCGCCGGCGGCCTGCGCCTGCGCTCCGTCGGTGAGAACCCGCGCGCGGCTGAGACCGTCGGCGTGCGCGTGCTGACCACCCGCTACGTCGCGGTGATCGCCTCGGGCGGCCTGGCCGCGCTCGGCGGCACGTTCCTGTCCATCGGCTTCGTGCACTCGTTCAGCCCGAACATGACCGCCGGCAAGGGCTTCATCGCCTTGGCCGCGCTGATCTTCGGCCGCTGGAAGCCGATGGGCGTGCTCGGCGCGACGCTCCTGTTCGGCGCCTCCTCCGCGGTCGCCCAGCGTCTGCCCGCGTTCTCCGAGCAGGCCGGGACGTTGTTCCAGGCGCTGCCCTACGTGCTGACGCTGATCGCGGTCGCCGGCCTGGTCGGACGGTCGACGCCGCCGGCCGCGGACGGCATCCCGTACCGGCGCGAGGCCGCGTAGGACCCCGAGAGGCTTCGCCCGTCTCAGGCGTTGCTTGTCGGATCGATGGTCTCGATGAACATGGATCTGACAAGCAACGCCTGGAGGACCGCCTTCGCTACGAGCGGACCTCGCCGCGCAGCAAGAGCCAGGTGCCGAGCACCAGCGGGCCGACCATCCAGACGAGCAGCGAGACGCCGGCCTGGGCCCACTGGGTGCCGGTCAGGGAGCCCTCGACCAGCCGCTCGAGGGTCTGGGTCGTGTCGAGCCAGTGGCCCACGCCCTCCAGGCCCGGGATCGCGAAGAGGAACGCGAAGGCGATCGGCAGTGCGAAGTAGGCGACGATCGCGGGAGCCGACGCGCGGGCGACCATGCCGAACGCGACGCCGGTGATCATCGCGGTGACCACGTAGAGGAAGTCCTGGCCGATCAGGCCGGGCCGGAACGTCCAGGTGTCGGAGTCCGAGCCGCCGCCGACCGCGGTGGCCAGCAGCGCCAGCGCGAGGCACAGCACGACGACGAGCAGGCCCAGGCCGATCGCCGCGCCCAGCTTGGCGATCACCACGCGCTCGCGCCGCGGCACCAGCGCGAAGGTGATCAGCGCCGTCCGCTGCGACCACTCCGACGTGACGAGCAGGATCCCGATGACCGGCAGCAGCAGCGTCGCCGGCTGGATCGCCACGTGCGCGAGCTCGTGGAACGTGCGGTCCTGGTCGTTGCCGACGGCCACGACCAGGACCACGACGGCGAAGGTCAGCAGCCCGACGACGATCTGCAGCCACATCCCCGCGCGGGTGTCGGTCATCTTGCGCAGCTCGACCGCGGTCAGGCGGGGCAGCGGCGGGCGGGTGATCGCTTCGGCGCTCATCGCGCACCTCCGGTCAGCTCGAAGAACAGGTTCTCCAGGCCGGCGCTCTCCGACGGCCCCAATCGGGTCAGCACCACGCCGCCCTCCAGCGCGGCGCGGCCCACCGCCTCCGGCTCGGCGTCGACCAGGAACGACCCGTCGGCGCCGTTGCGCCGCGCCGACAGCCCGGCGTCACCGAGCGCGGCGACCAACGCGATCTCGTCGGTCGCCTGCACCAGCGTCACCCCCACGCCGGTGAGCAGCTCGGACTGCGAGCCCGACGCGACGATCTTCCCGTCGCCGATGATCACCAGCTGGTCGGCCACCGCCTCGACCTCGCGCAGCAGGTGCGAGGACAGCAGCACCGTCCCGCCCCGATCGGCGAAGTCGCGCAGCAGCTCGCGCATCCAGCGCATCCCCTCGGGGTCCAGCCCGTTGGCCGGCTCGTCGAGGATCAGCACGCGCGGGTCGCCCAGCAGCGCCTGCGCGATGCCCAGCCGCTGACGCATGCCCAGCGAGTACGCCCGCACGCGCTTGCGCGCCGCCGACTTGTCCAGGCCCACGCGGTTGAGCAGCGCGTCGACCCGCGCGTCGGGCACGCCCATCGTCTGGGCCGACACCGCCAGCGCCTCGCGCCCGCGCCGGCCGGGGTGCTGGGCGGCGGCGTCGAGCAGCACGCCGACCTCGCGCCCGGGGTTCGGCAGCGCCGCGTAGGGCACGCCGAGCACGGTGGAGCTGCCGGCGTCCGGGCGCGACAGCCCGACCAGCATCCGCATCGTCGTCGTCTTGCCGGCGCCGTTGGGACCCAGGAAGCCCGTCACGGTCCCCGGCTCGCACCGCAGGGAGACGTCGTCGACCACGACGCGTCCCCCCAGCCGCTTGGTCAGCCCAGCAGACTCGATCATGGCCGCCATCCTGGCGGTCGCGGCGGCGGCCGACATCGGCCACAGGCATAGTCCGCCATCGACTTCGGTAGGGGGTGCGGCGCGCCGAGCGGGCGTACGCTGGCCTCCATGACGGGACGCCGAACGGTCAGCGACTGGGTCGTCGACGTCGCGGCGCTCGCGTTCGCGTTCGGCGTCGGCGTGGCCGTGCTGGCCACCACGGCCCAGGAGCACAACGGCCTGACTTGGCCCGTCGACGTCGTCCTCGGGCTGGCCGCGCTGGCCGCCCTGTGCTGGCGGCGACGGCATCCCGCCCCGATCGCCATCGCGCTCAACCTGGCGGCGATCGTCTCCGGGCTGGCCGCCGGGCCCGCGGTCGTCGCCGCCTTCACCGCCACGGTCCGCTGCTCGCCCCGCACGCTCGTGCCCGTGTGGGCCAGCGCGGTCGTCTCGGCCGCCACCGTCCCGCTCGTCTACCCCACCGGCGACGGCTACCTGTTCGAGCTGGTCTTCGGCCTGCTCGTGCTGGCCATCGTGTTCGGCTGGGCGCTGTACGCGCGCGCCCGCCACCAGCTGCTGGTCGAGCTGCAGGCCCGGGCCGAGAGCCTGGAGGCCGAACAGGGCATGCGCGTCGAGCAGGCCCGCGAGGCCGAGCGCCGGCGCATCGCCGGTGAGATGCACGACGTGCTGGCCCATCGCCTGTCGCTGCTGTCGCTGCACGCGGGCGCGCTGGAGTACCGCGCCGACGCCTCGCCCGACGAGGTGCGCGCGGCGGCCGCCGTCATCCGCGACAACGCCCACGCCGCGCTGGAGGAGCTGCGCCAGGTGATCGGGGTGCTGCGCGAGGCCGAGAGCGCGGGCACCGCGCCGCCGCAGCCGACGCTGGACCGCATCGGCGCGCTGGTCGACGAGTCGCGCGCCGCCGGCACGCGCGTCGAGCTCGTCGTCGACCTGTCCGCCGGCGCGCCGCCCGTCGGCCTCGGCCGGACCGCCTACCGCATCGTGCAGGAGGGCCTGACCAACGCGCGCAAGCACGCACCGGGCGCGTCGGTCACCGTGACCATCGCCGGCACGGCCGAGGCGCTCGCCGTGCGCATCGCCAGCCGTCCGCCCGTCGGCGTCGCCCTCACCCCGCCGCCGCCCGGGACCGGGACCGGCCTGATCGGGCTGCGCGAGCGCGTGGTGCTGGCCGGCGGCCAGCTGACCAGCGGGCGAGACGACATCGGCGACTTCGTGCTCGAGGCGACGCTCCCCTGGGCGGCCGGATGATCCGCGTGCTGCTGGTCGACGACGACGCGCTGGTCCGCCAGGGCCTGCGGCTCCTGCTGGCCGGCGCGCCGGACATCGAGGTGGTCGGCGAGGCCGACGACGGCCGCGCCGTGCTGCCCGCGGTCGATCGCCACCGCCCCGACGTCGTGCTGATGGACATCCGCATGCCCCAGCTCGACGGCATCGCCGCCACGCGCCTGGTCCGCGCGCAGCCCTCGCCGCCCGCGGTCGTCGTGCTCACGACCTTCGACGCCGACGAGCTCGTGCTGCGCGCCCTGCAGGCCGGCGCGTCCGGCTTCCTGCTCAAGGACACGCCGCCCGCCGAGATCGTGCGGGCGATCGAGCTCGTCCACGGCGGCGACGCGATGCTCTCGCCCACCGTCACACGGCGCCTGATCGGGCTGGTGGCCGGCGACGACGCCGGCGCCCGGCGCGACCGCGCACGCGCCAAGCTCGGCACGCTCAGCCCCCGCGAGCTGGAGGTCGCCCAGGCCGTCGGCGAGGGCTGCGCCAACGCCGACATCGCCGGCCGGCTGCACATGAGCGTGCCGACGGTCAAGGCGCATGTGTCCAAGCTGCTGGCCAAGCTCGACGTCGACAACCGCGTGCAGGTCGCGCTGCTCGTGCACGACGCCGAGACCACCTGAACCGAGCGCGGACCCCTCAAAGCGTGCCGCGCTTGACCGATGACCGGTCCAATGTCGCGTTCGCTGCGCCTGCCCACCCGCGTCCTCGACACGCTGCGCGTGTGGCCCTTCATCGTCGGCGCGGTCGCCATCACCGCCGTTGCCGCCTGGATCGCCCTGCGCGCGCAGGACCAGTCCGACCGCGCCCGCCGCGCCCAGACCGCGGTCGAGCGGCTGCACGCCGACGCGCAGTCGCTCGACGCGCTGGCCGGCCACGCGGCCGTCGCCCGGCTGGTCGGCGACCTGACCATCGGCGAGGTGATCCTGCGGTTCTCCGAGCCCGGCGTGAAGCTCTACAACGAGACCAACGCCACGCTGGACCGGCTGCGCGACGTCGCCCCGGGCCCGGGCACCGACGCGCTGGCCACCGACGTCAAGCGCCTGCTCGACGAGATCTCCGGCCTGCAGGCCGACGCCCAGGGCGGCGGGTTGCGCGCCGCGGTCACCACGCAGCAGCGCCAGATCCGCCCGCTGCTGGCCAAGCTGCAGAGCGAGCTGCAGACCGTCGGCGTGGCCAAGGACCGAGCCGCCGACGAGGCCAGCCAGCGCGCCCGCATCGCCGTGCTCGCCTCCCTGGCCGGCGGCATGCTCCTGCTGCTGCTGCTCACGCTGGCCATGGCCCGCATCCGCCGGCGGGCCTCCGTCGACCGCGAGGTGCGCGCCGTCGAGCGCCGCAGCGAGGAGCGCATCCGCGCGCTGGTCGAGCACGCCTCCGACGTCGTGACGATCGTCGACCGCGACCTGACCATCGCCTGGCAGGCCCCGTCGGTGCAGCGCATGCTCGGCGGCCAGGCCGAGGACCGCCTCGGGCGCCCGCTCGTCGATCTCGTGCACGCCGACGACCGCGTGCGCGTCGAGCGCCATCTCGTGCGTTGCCTGGCCGGCGGCGGCACCCAGACCTTCACCGCCCGCGTGCACCACGACGAGGACGACACCTGGGTCCACGTCGAGGTGATCGCCGACAACCGCATCAGCGATCCCGCCGTGCGCGGCCTGCTGCTCAGCCTGCGCGACATCGGCGAGCGCCGCGCGCTGGAGGAGCAGCTGCGCCACCAGGCCTTCCACGATCCGCTCACCGGCCTGGCCAACCGCACCCTCTTCGGGCAGCGCCTGGACACCGCGCTGGCCGCCGCGTCGGGTTCGGAGAAGGACGTCGCGCTGCTGTTCCTGGACCTCGACGACTTCAAGACGATCAACGACAGCCTCGGCCACGAGGCCGGCGACGAGCTGCTGCGGATCGTGGCCCGGCGCATCACGTCGGTGCTGCGGGCCGAGGACCTGGCCTCCCGCCAGGGCGGCGACGAGTTCGCCGTTCTGCTCTGCGACGTCGACGACGAGCGCGCCGCGCTGGCCGTCGCCGAGCGGCTGGCCGCCGCGCTGGCCCCCGAGCTGCGCCTGAGCGGTCGAGCGCTGAGCATCAGCGCGTCGATCGGCCTGGTGATGGCCGAGCCCGGTGCGCGCGCCGAGGAGCTGCTGCGCAACGCCGACATCGCCATGTACAGCGCCAAGCAGCACGCCAAGGGCGGCATCCGCGTCTTCGAGGCCCAGCTGCACCAGATGGCCGTCGACCGCCTCGAGCTCGGCTCCGAGCTGGCCCATGCGATCGCCGACGGGCAGCTCGTGCTCGACTACCAGCCGATCGTCGAGCTGGAGTCCGAGGCCATCACCGGCGTCGAGGCGCTCGTGCGCTGGCAGCACCCGACCCGCGGCCTGCTCGGTCCCGGCCAGTTCATCCCGCTGGCCGAGGAGACCGGCGCGATCGTCGCGCTCGGCGCCTGGGTCCTGCGTCACGCCTGCTTCGAGGTCCAGCGCCTGCGCACCACCCAGCCGGGCTGCGAGGACCTCGAGCTGAGCGTCAACGTCTCGATCAAGCAGCTGCGCGCGGGCGACTTCCCCGCTCAGGTGGCCGCGGTGCTGGCCGACAGCGGCCTGCCCGCCGAGTCGCTGGTGGTCGAGCTGACCGAGAGCCTGCTGATCGAGGAGCCCGCGGAGACGATCGTCGAGCTGGAGCGCATCAAGGCCATCGGCGTGCGCCTGGCCGTGGACGACTTCGGCACCGGCCACTCGGTGCTGTCCTACCTGCAGGAGCTCCCGATCGACATCGTCAAGATCGACAAGTCGTTCGTCGACACGATCCACACCAGCCCCGAGCAGGCCAAGCTCGTGGCCGGCATCGTCCAGCTGAGCGAGAGCCTGCGCATGGAGGTCGTGGCCGAGGGCATCGAGGAGATCGCCCAGGCCGACCAGCTGCGCTCGATGCGCTCACGCCTGGGCCAGGGCTACCTGTTCAGCCGCCCGGTCAGCCCTGAGGCGATCGCGGCGCTGCTGGCGCCTGCTCACGCTGCTTCGCGGCGTTGAGGCTGCGGCGCAGCCCGAAGAAGTACTCCAGGCCGGAGATGACCGTCACCGCGACGGTCCCGTAGACGAGCAGGTCCAGCCACAGCGGCGAGCCGCTGACCGTGATGAGCAGGAAGATCATCAGCACCTGCAGCGCGGTCTTGACCTTGCCCCAGCGGTTGGCGGCGATCACCACGCCCTGGCCGGTGGCGGCCATGCGGCTCATCGTCACGGCCAGCTCGCGGGCGATGATGACCATCGCCACCCAGGCCTGCAGGCGGTCCAAGGAGACGAGCGAGACCAGCGCGCCGACGACCAGGAGCTTGTCGGCGATCGGGTCCATCAGCTTGCCGAACGTGGTGATCGAGCCGCGCGAGCGGGCCAGGTAGCCGTCGACCCAGTCGGTGACGGAGGCCAGCGCGAACACGATCGCGGCCAGCAGGTCGCCGTTGGGCGTCTCGTTCAGCAGCGCCACGACGACGACCGGCACCAGCAGGATGCGCAGGACCGTCAGGACGTTGGGCAGGTTGACCGGGAACACGGGCTGTGGTGAGAACGTTACGGATCGAGCAGGGGTGCGGCGTTTCTCGATGCGCCGGCGCTGGCCACGACGACCAGCCCGATGGCCACGACCTCGCGGGCGTGCAGGTCCTGCCCGATGATCACGAAGCCGGCCAGCGCTGCGACCGCCGGCTCCAGGCTCATCAGCACGCTGAACACGTGGCGCGGGATGCGCCGCAGCGCCTCGGTCTCCAGCGCGTACGGGATCGCCGTGCTGAGCAGCCCGACGCCGATGCCGATGGCCAGGATCTCGGGGCGCAGCAGCGCGCTGCCGCCTTCGGCGATGCCCGGACCGATCGGGATGATCGCCGCGACGACCATGGCCATCGCCACGCCGTCGGCGCCGCGGAACCGCGGCCCCGCGCGCGCCGCCAGCACGATGTACAGCGCCCAGCACAGGCCGGCCACCGCGGCCAGGACCAGCCCCAGCGCGTTGAGGCCGCCGCCGCCGGGGTTGGCCAGCAGCACGATCCCCGCCGCGGCCAGGACCACCCACACGAGGTCCAGCGGGCGGCGTGAGCCGATCACCGCGACCGCCAGCGGCCCCCAGAACTCGATCGTCACCGCGATGCCCAACGGGATGTGGTCCAGCGCCTCGTAGAACGTCAGGTTCATCACGCCCAGCACGACGCCGAAGACGGCGATCAGTCCCAGGTCGGCCCGGGACCGGCCGCGCCAGCGGGGCCGCACGACCACGGCGAGGATGAGCGCCCCGAAGCCGATGCGCAGGAGCACCGCGCCGGCGGCGCCGACGTCGTCGAACAGGCCGACGGCGAGCGCCGCGCCCACCTGGACGGAGACGATCCCGGTGAGGATCAGCGCGAGCGGCGGGACGCGATCCAGCGGCCCGGCCACGCCTACGGCTTGAGCTTGCGACCCGTCTGGAACAGCCACGAGGACCACGCGACCATCGCCGCGGCGAGCACGCCGGTGACCCCGAGCGACAGCGCGACGCTCACGTCGCTCGTGCCCAGGAAGCCGTAGCGGATCGCCTGCACGAGATAGAAGATCGGGTTGGCGTGCGAGATCTCCTGCCACGGCGCAGGCAGCAGGTCGACCGAGTAGAAGACGCCGCCCAGGAAGGTCAGCGGCAGGATCACGATGTTGTTGACGAACCCGGCGTGGTCCCACGACTCCGCGTAGATGCCCACGACCACGCCCAGCGAGGCGAACAGCGTCAGGCCCAGCGCGACGGCGACGATCAGCTCGACCGGCTGGTGGATCGGGACGCCCGTCACGGGGATGGCCAGCGCGAGCAGGCCGAGCGCGATCAGCAGCGCCCGCACCACGCCGCCCAGCGTCAGCCCGAGGTTGATCTCCCACGGGCGCATGGGCGAGGCCAGGATGTCGTTGAGGTAGCGGTCGAAGCGGGCCTGGAAGACCGTCGCGGAGTTGTTGGAGTAGGCCGCCTGGACCATGGCCATCGTGATCAGGCCCGGGACGATGAAGACCTCGTAGTCGACGCCGTCGACCTGCTTGATGCGCCCGCCGAGCGACAGCCCGAAGACGAGGATGAACAAGAACGAGGAGACGACGGGCGCGGCGATCGTCTGCGTCCACAGCTTCAGGACGCGCACCACCTCGCGGTGGGTCAGCGCGAGCAGCCCGGTCCTCAAGCCGCCATCGCCTTCATGTAGACCTCGGTGAGGGTCGCCGCGTCGAACTGCAGGCGCAGGTTGTCGGCCGTGTCGCGAGCGATCAGATGCCCGTCGCGGATCAGCGCGATGTCCTGGCAGAGCTCCTCGGCCTCTTCGAGGTAGTGCGTGGTCAGCAGGATCGTCGTGCCCAGGTCGTGCAGGCGGCGGATGTAGCGCCACAGCTCCACCCGCAGCTCGATGTCCACCCCCGCGGTCGGCTCGTCGAGGATCACCAGGCGCGGCTCGTGCATCAGCGCGCGGGCCAGCAGCAGGCGCCGGCGCATGCCGCCCGACAGCGCCGGGGCGCGCGTGCCCGCCTTCGCGCGCAGGTCGAAGACGTCCATCATCTCCCGCGCCCGCCGGCGCGCATGCGCGCGGCTCATGCCGTAGTAGCCGCCGTGGAACACCAGGGTCTCCTCGACGTCGAGGAAGCGGTCGAGGTTGACGTCCTGCTCGGCCAGCCCGATCAGCCGCCGGGCCTCCCAGTCGGTGTGCGGCCGGCCGAAGACGCTGACGTCGCCCGAGGTCACCCGGATCAGGTTGCAGACCGCGCTGATCAGCGTGGTCTTGCCCGCGCCGTTGGGACCGAGCAGGCCGAAGAACTCGCCGTCGGGGACGGTCAGGTCGAACGCGTCGAGCGCCAGGAAGCCGCTGTCGTAGCGCTTCGTGAGACCCGTCAGCTGCAGCGCTGGGACAGACACCGGCCCAGAGGTTAGGAGGCGTACCGTCTACCGGATGGACACGCGCAAGCTCGGAACCGACCTGACCGTCTCCGCTCTCGGCCTCGGCTGCATGGGGATGTCGGAGTTCTACGGCGCCCGCGACGACGCGGAGTCGACCGCCACGATCCATCGCGCGCTGGAGCTCGGCGTCACGCTGCTGGACACCGCCGACATGTACGGCCCGCACATCAACGAGGAGCTGGTCGGGCGCGCGATCGCCGACCGCCGCGACCAGGTGGTGCTGGCCACGAAGTTCGGCTTCGTGCGCGATCCCGACGACCCCTCCGCCCGCGGCATCGACGGGCGGCCGGAGTACGTGCGCTCCGCGGCCGAGGCGTCGCTGCGGCGCCTCGGCCTGGACCACATCGACCTCTACTACCAGCACCGCGTGGATCCGGACGTCCCGATCGAGGAGACGGTCGGCGCGATGCAGGAGCTCGTCGAGGCGGGCAAGGTGCGCTTCCTGGGGCTGTCGGAGGCGGGCCCGGCGACGATCCGCCGCGCCCAGGCGGTGCACCCGATCGCGGCGCTGCAGACGGAGTACTCGCTGTGGTCGCGCGATCCGGAGGACGAGATCCTCCCGACCGTGCGCGAGCTGGGCATCGGCTTCGTGGCCTACTCGCCGCTGGGCCGGGGCTTCCTGACCGGCGCGATCCGGTCGCCTGACGACCTGGCCGACGACGACTTCCGGGCCAGCTCCCCCCGCTTCCAGGGCGAGAACTTCACCCGCAACCTCGAGCTCGTCGGCGTGATCGGGCGGCTGGCCGCCGACAAGGGCGTGACCGCCTCGCAGCTGGCGCTGGCCTGGGTGCTGGCCCAGGGCGAGGACATCGTCCCCATCCCGGGCACGAAGCGGCGCGCCTACCTGGAGGAGAACGTCGCCGCCGCCGACATCACGCTGAGCGCCGACGAGCGCGCGACGATCGCCGACGCCCTGCCCGAGGCGGCCGGGACGCGCTACCCCGAGGCGTCGCTGCGGTCGGTCGGACGCTGAGCATGCGCGTCGCGCTCGTCGGACCAGGAGCGATCGGGCTGGCCTTCGGCGTCGCCGCGGCGCAGTCCGGCCACGACCTGGTCGTCTGCGCGCGGTCGGCGCTGCCCGAGACGCTCGTCCTGTCCTACCGCGATGGCTCGCCGCCCCTGGAGGTGCGCGCCCCCGTCCTGCTGGATCCGGCGGACGCGCCGGCCGCGGTCGACCTCGTGCTGCTGGCGGTCAAGGCGCATCAGACCGCCGGCACGGCGGGCTGGCTGACCGCGCTGTGCGGCGCGGACACGGTGGTCGCGGTCCTGCAGAACGGCGTCGAGCAGCGTGAGCAGGTCGGGCCGCTGGCCGGCGACGCGACGGTGATCCCGTGCGTGGTCTGGGCGCCGGTGTCGCATGACGGTCCCGGACGGGCCACGGTGAACGGGCCCGGTGGGCTCGTCACCGAACGCGGCGCCGCGGGTCAGCGCCTGGCCGACGCGCTGGCCGGCAGCTTGGTGTCCGTCGAGCAGACCGACACGCTGGACCGCGAGCTGTGGCACAAGCTGGCGGTCAACGCGGTCGCCGGCCTGCTCGCGCTGACCGGCACGTCGGGCGCTTCGGTCTTCACCCGGGCCGACAGCGGCGCGGTCGCGCTGGAGCTGGCCCGCGAGGTCGTCGCGGTCGCGCGCGCGTCGGGCGTCGCGCTGGACGAGGAGCTGCCCGAGCGGGTCATCGCGCACCTGCGCGCGCTGCCCGCGGAGGCGACGACCTCGATCGCCGTCGACAAGGCCAACGGCCGCGAGCTGGAGTGGGACGCGCGCAACGGCGTGATCGGCCGGACCGGGCGCCGCGTCGGCGTGGCCACGCCGGTCAGCGACGTGGTCAGCGCGCTGCTGGCCTGCGCATCCGACGACGCGGCGGGGCACTAGTCTCAACGGCATGCCTTTGATCCCCACCGTCGTCGAGCGCAGCGCCCGTGGGGAGCGCGAGTACGACATCTTCTCGCGGCTCCTCAACGAGCGGATCATCTTCCTGGGCTCGGCCGTGGACGACCAGGTGGCCAACCTGATCGTGGCGCAGCTCCTGCACCTCGAGTCGGCTGATCCCGACAAGGACATCTCGATCTACATCAACTCGCCGGGCGGGTCGATCTACGCCGGTCTGGCGATCTTCGACACGATGAACTTCATCAAGCCCGACGTGTCGACGATCTGCTGCGGGATCGCCATGAGCATGGGCTCGCTCCTGCTGGCCGGCGGCAAGAAGGGCAAGCGCTTCTCGCTGCCCAACTCGCGCATCCTGATCCACCAGCCGTCCTCCGGGTTCGAGGGACAGGCCACGGACATCGAGATCCACGCCCAGGAGATCCTCAAGACGCGCAAGCGCATCGACGAGATCTACGCCGCGGCGTGCGGCAAGCCCGAGGAAGAGGTCCACAAGGACATGGAGCGCGACCGCTTCTTCAAGCCCGATGAGGCCGTGGAGTACGGCCTCATCGATCGCGTCATCTCCTCGCACTAGGCGTTAGGCGTCAGGCGCTGGGCACGCCGGCCAGCGCCTGCCGCTCGCCGCGCGTGCGCGCGGCGATGGCCAACCCGATCAGGCTGGCCAGCACGGCGGCGCCCGCGCAGATCGCAAACAGGACCCGGTAGGCGCCCAGCGACGGCAGCGCCGCCCCAGCCACGCTGATCGTCAGGGCCGACAGCAGCGCCCCGCCGACCGCGCTGGCCAGCGAGCTGCCCAGGCTGCGGGCCAGCGCGTTGATCCCGTTGGCCGCCGCGAGCTCGGCGGTCGGGGTGTGCGTGTTGATCAGCGACGGCAGCGCGGCGTAGCCGATGCCCGTGCCCGCGCCGATGATCGAGGTCCCGACGACGACCTGCCACAGCGCGTCGACGAAGACGATGCGGAACACGAGGCCCGCGGCCAGGATCATCCCGGCCAGCGCGAGCACCTGCGCGGGTCCCCACCGGCCGATCAGCTTGGCCGCGACCGGGGCCAGCGCGAGCATCAGCAGACCGCTGGGCAGCAGGCACAGCCCCGCGGTGAGGATCGAGGAGCCGAAGCCGTAGCCCGTCGACTCGGGCGCCTGCACGTAGGACGCGGTGCCGGTGAAGCTGGCGAACAGCGCGAACCCGATGAACAGCGAGGCGATGTTGGTCAGCGCGATCGGCGGCCGGCGCAGCGCCGGAAGGTCGATCAGCGGGTTCGCCGCGCGTCCCTCGACGACGACCAGCGCGATGAGCGCCAGGACGGCCACGGCGAACAGCGCGAGGATGCGGGCCGAGCCCCAGCCCCACGACGTCCCCTGGGAGATGCCCAGCACGAGCGTGCCCAGGCCGACGGCCAGCAGCACGATGCCGGCCCAGTCGATCTGCCGCTGGCGCACGAACGGCGGCTCGGTGACGAACGCGAGGATGGCCAGCGCGCTGAGCACGGCGCCGCCGAAGCCGATCCAGTAGAGGACGTGATAGTCGGCGTTGTCGCCGATCAGGCCGGCCAGCGGCAGCCCCAGGGCGCCGCCGATGCCCAGCATCGCGCTGATCAGCGCGGTGGCCGAACCGCGGCGCTGCGGGGGCAGAACGGTGGCCAGCAGGCTGATCCCCAGCGGGATCGCCGCGGCGGACAGGCCCGCGACGGCGCGGCCCGCGAGCATCATGCCGAAGCTCGAGGTGAGCGCGTCGATGAGCGAGCCGGCGGCCAGGCCGGTGAGGCTGACCAGCAGCACCAGGCGGCGGCCGAACATGTCGGCCAGGCGTCCGAGCACGGGCACGGAGATCGCGGCGACCAGCAGCGTGGCGGTCAGCAGCCATTGGGCGTCGCCGGTGCTGACGTCGAGATCGGCGGCCAGTCGGGGCAGGACCGGGATGATCAGGGTCTGCGCCAGCGCGGCGGCCAGCGCCCCGAGGCCGACGGCGGCGATCGCCAGCCCGGCGGCCGGAGCGGGCGCGGTGGGGTCAGGAGCGGAAGAGTTCATGGGAGCAGAGGTGGCGGTAGAGTTGCAAACGAGTGATTACATAGCGCAGACTACGCCCGATCCACCGACTTGTCAACGAGCGATTACATGACCGATCCCCCCGCCCACCGCCCGCGCGACGCCGAGGCCACGCGCCGCGACCTCCTGACCGCCGCGCGCCGGCGCTTCGCCGTGCTCGGCTACGACCGCACCACGACGCGCGACGTCGCCCAGGACGCGGGCGTCAACATCTCGCTGATCAACCGGTACTTCGGCGGCAAGGACGGCCTGTTCCGCGCGGTCGTCGAGAGCGCGCCGCAGGCGGTGCTGGAGGCCCCGGAGGGCAGCGGCGACCTGGTCGGCGACTTCCTCGACGGGCTACGGCCCGAGGCCTGGCCGGAGTTCGGCAGCCATCCGCTGCTGCTGCTGCTGCGCGACAGCGGCGCCGGCGAGGAGGTCGAGACGCTGCGCGCCGCCGGGATGGCGGGCGGCGTGGCCCGCATCATCGCCTGGAGCGGCGTCGACCCCGGGACGCCCGGATCGCCGCGTCATCGCCAGGTCGAGCTCCGCGCCCAGCTGGTGCTCGCCCTGTTCAACGGCATCGTCGCGCTGCGCTCGATGGCGCCGATCGAGCCGTTGGCCTCGGCCGAGGCGGGCGAGCTGCGCGCCGCGATCGAGGATGCGATCGCGGCGTTGGTCGGGCTGCCGGACTAGTGTCCTGAGTCGGTAATTCGTGTGCAGCTGGTGGATGCCGGGGCGGGTCTGCCGGTGATCGCCATCACCTGTCGTACTGGTGGTCCGGGTGGTGATGGCGAGTGCCGGCAGACACGATTCCGGCGCCGCCAGATGCGGGCGAATTAGTGACTCAGGGCACTAGTGCCCTGACACTGGGACCTAGCCGATCAGCGGGGGCTCGGCCAGGTTGATCGAGTCCGACAGCACGATCAGCGTGTTCAGCAGGCCGCTGACCGTCGAGGTCGTGCCGAAGGGCAGCTCGATCGGCGCGGCGGGATCGACCGGCGTCTGGGTGCCGTCGTTGGAGCCGGGGATCAGCGCGACCGCGTCCAGGCCCTCGGCGGCCAGCTCGGACTGCTGGCGCGCCGTGCGGGCGGCGTCGCGCACACCGGTCAGCTGCTTCTCGTAGGCGGCCTGGGCGGCGGCCACCGCGTCGTGGCGGTGCTGCTCGCGCGGGCGCACGCCGGCCAGCCGGGTGAGCGAGGTCTGGACGTCGGAGTCGATCGCGTCCAGCTGGCCCTGCAGCTCGCTGACCTGGTCGCGCAGCACCTTCAGCTGGTCGCGCGGGTAGGAGCCGCCGGCCGCCGCGGCCACCGGGGTGCCCAGCTCGGTGGTCTTCGTCGCCGCGGCGCCGAGCGCCTTGAGCTGGCGGTAGATGCGGTCGAAGTCGTCGGCCGAGCCGCTGCGCTGGAGCGAGATCGTGCGGGCGCGCGATCCGCGCAGGTCGACCGACACCTTGTCCCCGGGGCGCAGCTGGGCCAGCGCCAGCCGGCGCGTGCCCCACTTCACCGGCCGGGCTCCGGACGGGACGATGGGCGCCACCACGGGCTTCTTGGCCCGCAGCTCGCCGCGCGGGCTGAGCAGCAGCGGCAGCGTCAGCCGGCCCGCGCTGTCGGCCGCCGCCGGGGCGATCACCGTCGCGCTGTAGGTGCGCGCCGAGGCCGCGGCGGGAGCCAGCAGCAGCAATGAGGCGACGAGGGCGAGCAGCATCCGGCAGCGGGGTGGCATAGCCCTCCCGTGCCCCGACAGAGCTGTTTCGAATCGCTGTTCTGACCGATCGGTCAGCTAGGCGACGGCGTGCTCGATGGCGCCGAGCGACTCGATCTCGATGCGCACCACGTCGCCGGACTGCAGGAACCGGCGCGGGTCCATCGCCATCCCCACGCCCGCGGGCGTCCCGGTCAGGATCAGGTCGCCGGGCTCCAGCGTGATCGTCGCCGAGATCCAGGCGATCAGCGCGTCGATGCCGAAGATCAGGCTGGACGTCGAGGCGTCCTGGCGCAACTCGCCGTTGACCCAGGTGCGCAGCGACAGCGTCTCGGGGTCGGCGATCTCGTCGGCCGTCGTCACCCACGGCCCCCACGGGCAGCTGTTGTCGAAGCCCTTCGCGCGCGTCCACTGCGGCTCGCGGCCCTGCAGGTCGCGGGCGCTGAGGTCGTCGGCCACCGCGTAGCCGGCCACCTGGCCGTCCCCGCCGATGACCAGCACCAGCTCGCCCTCGTAGTCGAGCATCCCGCGCGCGGCCTGCGGCACGGCCACCGGGTCGTTGGGTGGGCAGGAGCTCGTGGGCAGCTTCAGGAAGACGATCGGCTCCGGCGGCGGCTCGTTGCCCATCTCGGCCGAGTGATCGGCGTAGTTGCGGCCGATCGCGAAGATCGCCCGGGGCCGCGCGACCGGTGCCAGCAGGCGCACGTCGCCCAGCGCCCAGGCGTCTCCGGCCGCCGGGGTGCGGTCGCCGTCGGCCAGGCGCGAGAGGACGGTCGATCCGTCGGCGAAGGCGACGATCCGGTCGCCGTCGACCTGACCGGCCAGGGGCGCCGCGTCGGGGGCGCCATCGAGTGGGACGAAGGTGGCGAGTCGCATCGGCGCGCAGGCTACCGGTGCGGTTGTCCGCACCCAGGTTGAGGAGGTGGCCGTCCCCGGTCCACCGGGTCGCCTCCCTACCCGGCGGCTCGCGTCGGCGGGAGCCTCTGCACCATGTCTCCCACACGTGAAAGCCTCGCTGCTCGCGCCGGTCGTTGGAGCGCGAGCCACCGCAAGACGGCCATCGTCGGATGGCTCGCCTTCGTCCTCGTCAGCCTCGTCATCGGCGGGATGCTCGGGACCAAGTCCCTGGAGGACGACACCGGCAGCGGATCCTCGGGCCGGGCCGAGCAGGTCATCAACGAGCAATTCCCCGACACCGCCTCCGAGACGGTGCTGATCCAGGCGCGCGACGGCCAGCTGCAGGCCGGCGATCCAGCCTTCACCGCGGCCATCCGTGATGTCCAACGACGGCTGCAGCGGCTCCCCGAGGTAGAGGAGGTGTTCTCCCCGCTGACGCAGGAGAACGCCAGCCAGATCTCCAAGGACGGGCGCTCGGCGCTGGTCGAGCTCGACATCGCCGGCGACTCCGACCAGGCCGAGGACAAGGTCGACACGATCCTGGCCGCGGTGGCCGACGCGCAGAAGGCCCATCCCGAGCTGCGCATCGAGCAGTTCGGCGACGCCAGCGCCGACAAGGCACTGGGCGAGCGCCTGGACAAGGACTTCCAGCAGGCCGAGTTCCTCTCGCTGCCGATCACGCTGGCCATCCTGATCGTGACCTTCGGCGCGCTCGTGGCCGCGGGTCTGCCGGTGCTGCTGGCGCTGACCTCGGTCGCCGCCGCGCTCGGCCTCGTGGCCATCCCCAGCCAGATCTGGCCGGTCGACGACGCGGTCTCCTCGGTGATCCTGCTGATCGGCATGGCGGTCGGCGTCGACTACTCGCTGTTCTACATGCGCCGAGAACGAGAGGAACGCGAGCACGGACATTCGTCGCGGGCCGCGTTGCAGATCGCGGCGGCGACCTCGGGACGCGCGGTGCTCATCTCGGGCCTGACCGTGATGATCGCCATGGCCGGGATGTACCTGACCGGCGACCCGACGTTCACGGGCATGGCCACGGGCACGCTGATCGTGGTCGGCGTGGCCATGATCGGCTCGGTCACCGTGCTGCCCGCGCTGCTGTCGGTCCTGGGCGACAAGGTCAACAAGGGCCGGGTCCCGCTCTTGCATCGCCTGCGCAAGCCCGGCCAGACGCCGCGCGCCTGGAACTGGCTGCTGGACCGCGTGCTGCGGCATCCCGCGGTCTCCGCCGTGGCCGCGATCGCCGTCCTGGTCGCGCTCGCGCTGCCGGCGCTGAACCTGCACCTGGTGATCCCGGGCGCCGAGAGCCTGCCGCGCGACATCAAGGTGATGCAGACCTACGACCGCATCCAGGCCGCGTTCCCGGGCGGCCCGACGCCGGCCGTGGTCGTCGTCCAGGCCGACGACGTGCGCGCGCCGCAGGTGACCAAGCAGATCGACGCCCTGCGCCAGGAGGCGCTGTCGGCCGACGACATGGGCGGGCCGGTGTCGGTGACGCTGTCGCCCCAGGGCCACGCGGCGATCGTCGACATCCCATTGGCGGGCAGCGGCACCGACGCGGCCTCCAGCGCGGCGCTCCAGCGCCTGAAGGACGAGGTGATCCCGGCCACGGTCGGGACGATCCCGGGGGCCGAGGTCAACGTGACCGGCATGACCGCCGGCACCGAGGACTTCAGCTCGCTGATGGCCTCACGCGGCCCGCTGGTGTTCGCCTTCGTGCTGCTGCTGGCCTTCGTGCTCCTGCTGGTCACGTTCCGCTCGCTGGTGATCGCCATCAAGTCGATCGTGCTCAACCTGCTGGGCGTGGCCGCCGCCTACGGCGTGCTGGTCTGGGTCTTCCAGGACGGCCACTTCGAGAAGCTGTTGAGCTTCCACTCCAACGGCGGCATCACCAGCTGGCTCCCGCTGTTCCTGTTCGTCGTGCTGTTCGGCCTGTCGATGGACTACCACGTGTTCATCCTCAGCCGGATCCGCGAGGGCGTCGATCGCGGGCTGGGCACCGACCGGGCGGTCAGCGAGGGCATCAAGGCGACCGCGTCGGTGGTGACGAGCGCGGCGATCGTGATGGTCGCGGTCTTCTCGATCTTCGCGACGCTGTCGATGCTCGAGTTCAAGCAGATGGGCGTCGGCCTGGCCGTGGCGATCCTCATCGACGCGACGATCATCCGCGCGGTCCTGCTCCCGGCGGCGATGAAGCTGCTGGGCGACTGGAACTGGTACCTGCCGCGCTGGCTGGAGTGGCTGCCGCGCTTCGAGCACGGTCCGGCGGTGGTCGAGCCGGAGCGAACGCTCGAGCCGCAGCGGGAGAAGGTCGTCGCCTAGCGACTAGCGCGGTGCGCCGAACGTCATCCGCCCGTCGCGGATGACCAGCGCAGGATGCGGGCCCGGAAGCAGCCAGCTCGGCAGTTCCGGGCCCGCCACGTTCAGGTCCACGGTGGCCAGCTGCGCGCGGCCGGTGCCGAGGATGTCGATCAGGCCCACGCCGGGCTGGCGGTTGCGCACGGGCAGGCGCACCGGCAGCCCGCGCGGACGGGCGCGCACGCGCGCGTCGACCTGCCACCCGTCGCCCTCGGCGCTGATCGTGCCGTTGCCGAAGGCGAAGCGGGCCAGCGTCTTGGGCAGCGCCCAGTTCTCGCGTCCGCCGCGGATCGACGGGATCGAGTCCACCGCGATGAACGGCACACAGGACGGCGGGACGGGCGCCTCGGCCAGCAGCACGGGCGCGGCCAGGATCTCGCCGTAGGGGCCGACCGGCGTGTCCAGATAGCGGATGAAGGCGCCGACGGTCAGCGGGATCGTGCGGCGGTCGCGCAACGCGTCGGGCAGGTGGCGCGCGGCGTCGGGCGCCGCGCGGTGCATCCACACCAGCACGTCAGCCCGCGTGTTCCAGGGCGGAGGCGCGCTGGTCGGCGGGAACTGCGCGGCGACGGCGTCGGCCAGCGCGGACTCGGGGACGCCGGCGACGTCCTGCAGCGCGTGGACGGTCACGCCGGGAGCGGCTCGGGCGCGGCGGTCGCGGTCTGCTCGGCCACCGGATCGACCCCCACCGGGGCGTACACGGGGGCGCCGGGCTTGTCGGGGAGCTGCGCGATCGCGCGCTCGGTCATCGCGGTGATGGTCAGCGACGGGTTCACGCCGACGTTGGCGGGCACCGCGGCCCCGTCGCAGACGAGCAGGTTCTCGTAGCCGAACACGCGCTGGTCGGCGTCCACGACGCCGTCGGCGGCGGTCGCCCCGATCGGCGCGCCGCCCAGGATGTGCGCGGTGGTGGGGATCGACATCGTCGACTCCAGCAGCGAGCTGGAGGCCACGCCGCCCGTGCGCCGGGCCAGCCAGTCGGTGAAGTGGTTGGCCACCGGGATGAACGTGGGGTTGGGCTTCTCGGGGTCCTGCTCGGTCTGCAGGCGCAGGCCGAACGGGCCGCGGCGCGGACGCAGCTTGATCGCGTTGTCCAGCGATTGCATGACCAGCACCACGACCGTGCGGCCGGCCCAGTTGCGCGAGAAGCTGATCTCGGCCAGGCGGCGCGGGTGGCGCAGCATCTGCCCGAGCAGCTTCAGCGGGCGCGTGACGCGCGAGCCGTCGCCGGTCATCAGCGAGAACATCGAGCGCATCGCGCCGCCCTCGGTGCCGTAGACGACGGTCTCGATGTGCGTGTGCGGGTCGGGGTAGATCGACGAGGTGATGGCCACGCGGCGCTGCAGGTTGGCCGCCTGGCCCTCGGGCACGGTGACCGCCAGGACCGCCTCGCTGTTGGTGCGCACCAGGTCGCCCAGGCGCGCGGACAGGTTGGGCAGGTCGCCGGCCTGGCGGGCCTGGGCCAGCAGGCGGTTGGTGCCCAGCGCGCCGCCGGCCACGACCACGCCGCGGGCCCGGATCGTGCGCCGGTCCTTGCGCAGCCACGCGCCGGTGCGCTCGTGGACGATCTCCCAGCCGTCGCGACCGTCGGCGCCGCCGAGCGGGCGTAGCGCGACGACCTGGCGGTCGGCCTGCACCTTGGCGCCGCGCTTGCGGGCGAACCACAGGTAGTTCTTGGGCAGGCTGTTCTTGGCCCCGATCGGACAGCCGACCATGCAGCGCCCGCAGGATTGGCAGCCCATGCGGGCTGGACCCTCGCCGCCGAAGTACGGGTCCGAGACGGTCTCGCCGGGGTTGTCGAGGTAGGCGCCGACCCGGGCCTTGCGGTAGGTCGAGGCGACGCCGAGCTCGTCGGCGTACTCGCGCAGCCAGCCGTCGGCCGGGTCGTCGGCGGTCACGTCGGTGACGCCGAGCATCCGCTGGGCCGTCTCGTAGTGCGGGGCCAGCTCGGTGCGCCAGTCGCGCAGCGCGCCCCACTGGGGATCGGCGAAGAAGGCGGGCGGTGGGACGTAGAGCGTCATCGCGTAGCCGAGCGAGCCGCCGCCGACGCCCGCGCCGGAGACGACCAGCACGTCCTTGAACGGCGTGATGCGGAAGATCCCCCGCAGGCCCAGGCGGGGCGCGTAGAAGTAGCGCCGCAGATCCCAGGTCGAGCGCGGCATCTCGGCGTCGTCGCGCTCGGAGCCCTGCTCGAGCACGGTGACCGAATAGCCCTTCTCGGCCAGGCGCAGCGCGCTGACGCTCCCCCCGAACCCGGAGCCGATCACGACCCAGTCCACATCAAATGACGCCTGCGTCATCTTTGGAAGTGTACGGGACCGTTCGCCCGGCGGCGTGCCTACTTGGCCAGCAGGCGCTGGATCAGCTCGTTGCCCTTGCGCAGCTGCTCCGCGGTGGCCGCGGTGACCGACGGGGCGCCGGTCTTGCGGTTGATGCGCGAGTGGATGTCGCGGTGCGGCTCGCCGGTGCGCCGCGACAGCTGGGAGACCAGCGACGCGCGCTCGTCGCGCAGCTTCTCGCGGGAGGCGAACGCGGTCTCGTGCATCTGGTCGTGCGCGCCGCCGTCGCCGGCCTGGATCGCCTGCGTGCGGTCGATCGCCCCGCCGAAGGCCGCCAGCGCCGCGTGCGGCTTGGGCTCCTCGAAGGAGAACAGCTGCATCGTCGTCTCCGACAGGATCTCGCCGTCGAGCGTCGCGCTGTGCGAGGAGAGGACCTCGAAGCCCTCGCCGGTGGGCCGGCGCTCCTGCTCCTCGGGGATCTCGTCGAGGGCCAGCGGGTCGTCGCCCAGCTCGCGGGGCGAGAGGTCCAGCGCGTGGCGGCGCTCCTCCTCGATCGCGAAGGCCAGCGCCTTCAGGCGCGAGTCGGCGGGCAGGAGCAGGTAGCTCATCTGCTTGGCCGGCGGGGGATTGGGCGTGCGGCGGATGAAGCGGCCCACCACCTGGCGGAAGAACAGCTCGGTGCGCGCGGCGGTCGCGTAGACGCCGACGCGCAGGCGCGGGATGTCGACGCCCTCGGAGACCATCAGCACCGAGACCAGCCAGCGCCGCGACGACGCGCTGAACGCGGCGATCCGCGCGCTGGCCTCGGGCTCGTCGCTCATGACGATCTCGGGCGTCTCGCCGCACAGGGCGCCCAGCCGCGCGGCGATCGCCCGGGCGTGCTCCTGATCGGAGGCGACGACGAGGCCGCCGGCGTCGGGATGGCCGTCGGCCCGCACCCGCGAGAGGCGCGCGTCAGCGTCGCGCAGCACCTCCCCCATCCAGTCGCCGTCGGCGGCCAGCGCGGTCCGCAGGCGCCGCGCGGACTCGGCCGCCGGCAGCACGAGGTCGAAGCCGGCCGTGCGCAGCTTGCCGTCGCTGCGCCATTCCATCTCGCCGTCGTAGGGCAGGAAGGTGATCGGGCGGCAGACCTCGTCGACCAGGGCCTGGGAGTAGCCGTAGACGTAGTCGGCCTTCGAGATGCCCTCGTCGCTGTAGGTGACCCACGGGATCGCCGAGTTGTCGGAGCGAAACGGCGTGCCGGAGAGCAGCAGCGTCAGCACGGCGCCGCCGAACGCCTGCTGGGCGTTGCGCCCCCAGGCCGCGTGCTCGCCCATGTGGTGGGGCTCGTCGGCGATCAGCAGCGTCGGCCGGCGCGCGGTCGCGCCCGCGTGCAGCTTGGGGCCCGCGGCGATCGTCTGGTAGGTGACGGCGACGCCGTCGCGGTCGCGCGGCTCGGGGCCCTCCGCGTTGGGCCGGTTGGGTTCCAGGTCGATGCCGTAGCGGGCCGCGTCGGCCGCCCACTGGCGGCAGATGTGCGTCGTCGGCCCGGCCACCACGACGCGCGCGACGCGCCCGCTGCGCAGCATCTCCCAGGCCACGCGCAGGCCGAACGTCGTCTTCCCAGCGGCCGGCGTGGCCGAGGCCAGGAACGACGAGCCATCGTGCTCGGCGAGCACGGCGAGCGCCTCCCGCTGCCAGGCCCGCAGAGGCCGGTTCGCGGGCCAATCCGGGAGCTTCCGGCCGCGGTGAATGGGTGCTGCGAGGTCCGTCAAGAGGGCGGGAACCTAGCCGGTCCGCCAGACGGACTTCAGGCCGCCCGGACGGGTCGGGCGAACGGCATCACCGAAGGCGAGCGGGCCTTTCCGCGGGTTCCAGCGGCCGCTGTTTCTGGCACGTTCCCGCTCCCCAGCCAGGTCATTGTCAGGTTGGCGTCGCATAGCGACGCCGAGCCGACAACGGTCTCGCCGGAGAGCGGGAACGTGCCAGCCTCTGCGGTCGGTGGCGTCACCACAAGCGCTCGCGCGTCTTCGCTGCCCGCCGTTGGCCCGACCCGGCACGATCGCCCCATGCCCGACGGGCGCTACGTCCCCGCCGGCACGCTGGAGCTCGTGACCGCGTCGTGAAGTAGGGCTGGCCCCACTGTGCGCGGACCCGGTGTCCGGCAGACTGCGCCGCGTGCGCCGCGCCCAGCTGATCATCGTCGCCCTCGCCGCCGGCCTCGCGCTGGCCGACTCGTCGATCGTCGCGCTGGCGCTCCCGCCGCTGCTGACCGAGCTGAACACGTCGATCACCGGCGTCGCCGCGGTCATCGGCGTCTACACGCTCGTGCTGGCCGTGGGCATCTGGCCCGCGGCCTGGCTGGCCCGCCGCCTGGGGGCCAACCACGTCGGCGCGATCGGCATGCTGATCTTCGCGGGCGCGTCGATCGGCTGCGCGGTGTCCAACGACCTGACCACGCTGCTGATCTTCCGCGGCGTACAGGCCGCCGGCGGCGCCGCCGGCCTGCTGGCCGTGTTCGACCTGATGGACGCCGGCGGCCACGAGGGCTCGCTGGGGCGCAAGCTGTGGATCGCCGCCGCCGTGTTCGGCAGCGCCGCCGGCCCGGCGATCGGCGGCGCGCTGACCGAGGCGCTGGACTGGCGCGCGATCTTCATCGCCCAGGCGCCGGTCGGGGTCGCCGCCGCGATCGCCTGCTGGAGCCTGCGCGTCCCGGCGCCCGGCGCGCACGCGACCGGGCCGATCCTGTGGCGACCGACGATCGCCCTGGGCGCGATCTCCGCCGCGCTGACCGCTGTGCTGTTCCTGCTCGTGCTCGAGCTCGTGGCCGGCTGGTCGGTCGAGCCGCTGTCGGCCGCGATCGCCGTCACCGTCCTGCCCGCCGCCGCGCTGCTGGCCAGCCGCATCCCCGGCGACCCGCACGTGCGCGCGTCCTGCGGCTGCCTGCTCGTGGCCGCGGGCGCGGCCGCGCTGGCCTACCTGCCCGACGCCGAGCTGATCTGGACCGTCGCCCCGCAGGTCCTGGCCGGCGCCGGCATGGGCCTGGCCTTCCCGGCGCTGGCCGGCGGGATGTTGCCCGAGCGCACCTCGGGCGACGCCGCGCGGCTGCTGATCGCCCGCCACGCTGGCATCGTGATCGCGCTGCTCGTGCTCGCGCCGGTGGTCTCCAACCAGCTGGAGACGATCACCGACACCGCCCGCTACCAGGGCGTCGCGGTGGTGCTCGACGCCAAGCTGGACCCGCGCGACAAGATCGCGCTGGCGCCCGCGCTGCTGGGCGGCGTGGACTCCGACGATCCGCGCGGCGGGCTGACCGAGGCGGTCGACTCCCAGCGCGCGCAGTTCGTCGGCGACGACGAGGTCGTGTTCGACGAGCTGGCCAACCGCCTGGACGACGTGATCGTCGCCGCGGTGGCCAAGGCGTTCAAGCCGGCCTTCCTGATCACCGCGGCGATCGCGCTCGCCGCCGCGCTGGTGCTCGTGCTGTTCGTCCGCTTCCGGATGGTCGCGCTGGCCACCACCACCGCGGTGGCGCTGCTGTGCGCCACGGCGGTCGTCGCGGCGATCCGCATCGACGAGCGCGAGCAGCCCGAGCCGGTGGTGCTGGCCGACCCCTGTCAGGACCGAGAACAGCCCGACAGCGGCGGCATCTTCGGGGCCATCCAGGACTTCGCGCTGGGGCGCATCGACCGCGCGGCCTGCGAGTTCGGCTCGTCGCGCGAGGAGCTCGTGCTGGCGCTGGCCGACGATGCCGAGAACAAGCGCTTCCAGGCCAAGTACCACGAGGATCCGCGCTCGATCGGCGGAATTCTCGAAGGCCTGTTTGGCTGAGTAACCTCAGACCATGGCCGCCGAGACGCAGACCGACCCCGCACTGGAAGCCGCTGCCTGGGACCTCGAGCCGCTGCTCGACGGCCAGGGCGAGGAACGCGTCGACGAGCAGCTCGCCGAGGCGCAGACCCGCGCCGACGCGTTCGCCGAGCGCTACGTGGGACAGCTGGCCACGCTCGAGCCCGCCGAGTTCGTCGCCGCGATCCAGGAGATCGCCGACCTGTACGAGCTGGTCGGCAAGGCCGGCTCCTACGCCTCGCTGCGCTTCTCCACCGACACCTCGGACCCGGCCCGCGGCGCGCTGCTGCAGAAGGTCTCCGAGCGGGGCACGGCGATCGAGACCAAGCTCCTGTTCTTCGGCCTGGAGTGGGCCGCGCTGGACGACGAGACGGCCGAGCAGCTGCTGGCCGCCGACGGCCTGGACTTCGCGCGCCACTACCTGCGCATGGAGCGCCGCTACCGGCCCCACCTGCTCAGCGAGCCCGAGGAGAAGCTGCTGACCGAGAAGTCGGTCACCGGCCGCTCGGCCTGGGGCCGCCTGTTCTCCGAGCACGTCAGCGCGATCGAGGTCGAGGGCGAGGCGCTGGACGTCGCGCTGAGCAAGCTGCTGTCGCCCGACCGCGAGCTGCGCCGGACCACCGCCGAGGCGGTCACCGGCGCGCTGGAGCCCGGGCTGCGCACGCGCGCCTTCATCTTCAACACGCTGCTGCACGACAAGGCCGTCGACGACCGGCTGCGCAACTACCCGACCTGGCTGACCTCGCGCAACCTGTCCAACGAGGTCTCCGACGAGTCCGTGCAGGCGCTGGTCGACGCGGTCAAGTCGCGCTACGACATCCCCCAGCGCTGGTACCGGCTGAAGGCCCAGATGCTCGGCGTCGACAAGCTGGCCGACTACGACCGCAGCGCCGCCGTGACCACCGCCGACGAGCGCTTCGGCTGGGAGGAGTCGCGCGATCTCGTGCTCGACAGCTTCGGCTCGTTCTCGCCGGAGATGGAGGCGCTGGCCCGTCGCTTCTTCGACGAGCGCTGGATCGACGCGCCGGTGCGTCCCGGCAAGCGCGGCGGCGCGTTCTGCGCGTCGGCGGTGCCCAGCGTGCACCCGTACGTGATGCTGAACTTCACGTTCAACCGGCGCGACGTCCTGACGCTGGCCCACGAGCTGGGCCACGGCCTGCACTTCGCGCTGGCGGCCAAGCAGGGCGTGCTGCAGCAGGGCACGCCGCTGACCGTGGCCGAGACCGCGTCGGTGTTCGGCGAGACGATCGTCTTCAACCGCCTGCTGGACCAGACGACCGATCCCGAGTCGCGGCTGTCGCTGCTGGCCGAGGCGATCGAGGGCGCGATCGCCACCGTGTTCCGCCAGACGGCGATGAACCAGTTCGAGGCCGGCGTGCACACCGCGCGGCGCACCGAGGGCGAGCTGTCGGTCGACCGCTTCGCGCAGCTGTGGGCCGAGTCCCAGGGCGAGCTGTTCGGCGACGCCGTCGAGCTGACCGAGGGCTACAAGTCGTGGTGGAGCTACATCCCGCACTTCATCGGGACGCCCGGCTACGTGTACGCCTACGCCTACGGCCAGCTGCTGGCGCTGTCGGTCTACGGGCGCTACCTGGAGGAGGGCGAGTCGTTCGTGCCGCGCTACCTGGAGATGCTCGGCGCCGGCGGCTCGATGCTGCCCGAGGACCTGGGCAAGATCGTCGGGATCGACCTGACCGACCCCGGCTTCTGGTCGGCGGGCCTGGACCTGGTCGAGGGGCAGCTGCAGGCGGCCGAGCAGGCCGCGCGCGACGCGGGGCGCATCGGGTAGGGCATGGGCCAGCTCGCCCGCGCTGATCTGGAAGCTGTTCTGGACATCACGGGCGAGGCCGGAGGCTGCCGCAGCGTCGCGGCCGTGCGGGAGCTGACGCTGCACCGCGTGCGCGAGCTCGTGGCCGCCGACCTGTTCGGCTACAACGAGGTCGACGTGCGCACCGGCGACGCGCTGGTGGTGCTCGATCCGGTCGACGCCACCTTCGACGGGATCGACCAGACGCTGGCCCGCGTGGCCCACGAGCACCCGCTGATCACCCGCCAGGCCCGGGGTGACCTGCGCGCCGCGACGATCTCCGACCACCTGACGGCGCGCCAGCTGCATCGCCTGGAGCTGTACGCCGATCTGTACCGGCGCCTGGGCGCCGAGGACCAGCTCGCGTTCGGCCTGCCGGGCCAGGTGGTCGTCGGCGTGGCCATGAACCGCGCGCGCCGGAGCTTCACCGCGCGAGACCGGGCGGTGCTGGAGGCGGTCCGGCCGGCGCTGACGCACGCCTACGAGCAGGCCCGCGCGTGGGAGCGCGCGCGGGCGGCGCTGTCGGCGCTGGGCACCGCGGCCGCCCGCGCGGGCGCGGCCGTCGTGCTGCTCGAGCGCGATGACCGCCTCGATGCGCTGCCCGCCGACGCGCGCGCCCTCCTGGACGACGCCGTCACCCTGGACGAGCTGCGGGCCTGGCTGGACGGCGACCCGCGCCGCGAGCCGCTGCGCGTCGAGGTGCCCGGGCGCACCCTGACGATCCGCCTGCTCGACGCGCTGCTGCTGATCGAGGAGCGGCGCACGGGTCCCGATCCCGACGCGCTGCGCGCGCTGGGCCTGACCCGGCGCGAGGCCCAGGTGCTGGGGCTGGCCGCGCTGGGCCTCGGCGACCGCGACATCGCCCAGGAGCTGACGATCAGCGTGCGCACGGTCCGCAAGCACGTCGAGCACATCTACGACAAGCTCGGCGCGCACACCCGCGCGGAGGCGGTCGCGCGGGCCTACGGGGCCGCCCCAGAAGTACGGTGATCGCCGTATTGCGCGCCCGCGGGGCCGTTGGAAGGGTCACGGGATGCCTCGCAGCCTCGTCGCGGCGGCCGCCGCATCGCTCGTCATGGCCCTCGCCGCCGCTCCCGCCGCCGCCACACCGGCCTGGCAGGCGCCCGAGCCGACGGTCACCGCAGGCGAGATCGTCCCGGCCGGTGGCGGCACCGCGTTCGGCACCTACTCGCGCTCGTGGATGGACGCCGCCGGCACCGCGTACTCGCTCGTCCGCGCGTCGGCCGGCGTGGACGCGTTCCGCCTGGGCGTGCGCCCGCTCGGCGGTCCGTTCGGCGCGCTGACCAGCCTGCCCACGGGCATGGCCGGCGGCAACACCGCCCCGCTGCTGACCACCGACCAGGCGGGCAACGCGCTGCTGTGGAGCTTCGACAGCCGCCGCACGGCGCTGCGGCCGGCCGGCGCCGGCGCCGCGTTCGGTCCCGCGGGCGCCGGCAACACCGGGATCGCCGCCGCGCGGCTGCTGGACAGCGGCCCGGCGCTGGCCATCAGCGACACCGGGGCGCAGTCGCGGATCCTCTTCCGCCCCGCCGGCCTGGGCAGCGACTTCGACCTGGCCAACGCGATCGCGCTGCCGCCGGCCGACGGCGACACGCAGAGCACGCCCGTGGGCGTGGCCTACGACCCCGACGGCCAGGCCGCCGCGGTGTACCGCAGCCGCCCGTCGGGCACGCTGCTGCAGACGTCCACGACCGGCACGCCGCCGCTGTTCGGCACCCCGGTGGCCATCCCCACGTCGGCCGTCCGCCACGTGTTCGCGGCCGGCCCGTCGGGCCACGCGATCGTCGCCTGGGGCGCCGACGTCGACGCCAACCAGCATCCGCACCGGATCGTCGCCGCGGTGCGCGCGCCCGGCGGCGCGTTCGGCGCGCCCGAGACCGTCGTGCAGATCGGCGCCGACGAGGCGATCGACAACGACTGGGCGCTCGCCGTGACCAGCTCGGGCCACCCGGTCGTGGCCTACACGCGCTACCCGCAACCGGGCGACACGCCCGGCTGTCGGCCCCCGAACGCCGTGGTCCAGGTCGCCGTGCGCGACACCGACGGCTGGCAGACGCCGGCCGACATCGCGGGCGGCTACTCCCAGCTGGCCCGCCTGGCCGTCGCGGGCGACCGGCTCGGCGTGTCGTTCGTGAGCCAGACCGACGGCGACGACGGCGACCGCTGCACGTCCAGCGACAACGTGTCCTCGCTGTCGGTGGCGCTGGGCGCCGGCACCGCCATCGCCCCGCCCACCACCCTGGCCGTGGCCCCGGCGGGCCAGGGCGTGATCGCCGACGACCTCGCGGTCAGCAGCACCGGCGGCGCGCTGTTCGTCTACCGCGAGCCCGCGGGCGCTGCGCTCGTGCAGCGCGTGCGCGTCTTCGAGGATCCCGCCACGCCGCCGCCCGGCCCCGGTCCCGACCCGACCCCGACGCCCACCCCGAACCCGCCGGCCACGGGCGGCGGCGGCGGGACGACCCCGTCCACCCCGGCCACCCCCACGTCGGCGCCGTCGGCCGACGCCCCGGTGCCCGGGCTTCCCGCGTTCCCGGCCCCGCCCACCCCACCGCCGGCGGTCACCGCACCCGGGGGCATCGTCGTCGACGGCCCGATCCGGGTCGATCCGACCGAGCGCATCGTGCTGCGGGGCGAGTGCTTCGTCGAGAGCACCCCGTGCCGCTTCATCTTCGTGCTCGGCCGCCCGCTGGGCGGGAACACGGCGCGGGCCGCCGCGGCGCGGCCGCGTCTGCAGCGGCTCGGGCGCGCCCAGGTGACGGTGCCCGCGGGCGCGACGCGGCGGGTCCGGCTGCGCCTCAACCCGGCCGGCCGCAAGCTGATGCGCCAGCACCGCTCGGTCGTGGTGTTCGTGCAGACCACCGTCCAGGCCGGCGACCAGCGGACGACCACCCGCCAGCGGGTCCGGTTGCGTCGCTGAACGGACGAGTCGGACGCATGACCGACTCCCGTTCGACTTTCTTCATCACGGCGCGTCAGCAGCCGATGCGCGCAGTATGGATCCGCTCAGTGCGTTCCTGTGTCCCGCCGAAAGCGACCGCGAGCGGCTGATCGAGCTCGAGCGGCCGCTGCGTCGCGCGCGCCTGCTCAGCTACGGCGGCTGCGCGATCGGCCTGCTGATCATGGGGCCGTGGGTGGGCTGGTGGCCGATCGGCATGGTCGCGCTGCTCGGCGGCGCCTACGAGCTGCTGATCCGCCGGCGCCTGGAGCGCAGCGCCCATCCCGCGGTGCTGGTCAGCGCCGGGTTCGTGCTGAACGTCGGCATGATCGCCTCCGCCGCCGCGCTGACCGGCGGCCCGGCCAGCCCGCTGATCGCCTGGATGGTGATCCCCGTCGTGTCGCTGGCCGGCCGCTTCGACCTGCGCGGGGTGTGGGGCGGCACCGGGATCGTGCTGCTGGCGCTGGCGGCGATCTGCGCGCTGCACCCGCACGCGTTCGTCGACGACCCGGTGTTCGTCATCGCCGTCGTGCCCCTGACCCTGGCCATCGGCTGGTTCTCGGCGGCGATGATGGGCGCCGAGCGCCGCTCGCGCACCGAGTCCTCGCTGGACGACCTGACCGGCCTGCTCAACCGCCGCTCGCTGCCCGGGCGCTTCACCGAGCTGGCCGAGCAGGCGCGCCTGACCGGCGACGCCGTCGCGCTGATCGCGCTGGACATCGACCACTTCAAGCAGATCAACGACACCCACGGGCACGCACGCGGCGACGCCGTCCTGCGCGAGGTGGCGGCGGCCATCCGCGGCGAGCTGCGCTCGTTCGAGCTGGCCTACCGGGTGGGCGGCGAGGAGTTCCTGATCGTGCTGCCCGGCGTGGACCTCGAGCACGGCGCCGGCGTGGCCGAGCGGCTGCGCCTGCGGATCGCCGAGCGCCACCCGGACGGCCTGGACGTGCGCGTCTCGCTCGGGGTCAGCGCGGGCGCGGGCGCGGAGGTGGCCTACGGGCCGCTGTTCGACGCCGCCGACCAGGCGCTGTACGCGGCCAAGCGCGGCGGCCGCGATCGCGTCGAGGTCGCGGGGCCGGCGCCGGTCGTCGCCCTGGCGCTCGTCTAGGACGAGCCGGAGACCAGCAGCGCCGAGGCGATCAGCACGCTGCCCAGCAGCACCGCCGTCATCCGCGACAGCGCCTTCTCGCCAAAGCGCGTCCGCACCCAGCCGCTGAGCGCCGAGCGCGCGCCCGACGCGCCGGCCGCCGCGGTCATCGCGACGGCTACGCATTGCCCACACATGAGACTGAGTCTACTCAGGAGGCGGCGACGGTCGCGCCACCGGAGGTCTCGACGATGCCGCCCGCCTCGATGTGCGTCGGATCGGATGCCGTCGCGCCGCGCGAGCAGCGCACGTGGATGCGCGGCGCGGTCACCGCGATGCCCTTGTCGTCGGCCGGCGAGGCGACGGTGACGCCGTACAGCCCGGCCGACGGGATCCGCAGCGCGGTCGACCCGACGCCGCCGCTCAGCGTGATCTTGGCCCGGGTGACCGTGCGGTAGCGCCCGTCGGTGCCGCGCTTGGAGAGCGTGACCTCGATGCGCGAGCGGCTGGGCTTGGCCGCGACCTTGACCGTCACGGTCTGGCCGATGCCCACGTGCTTGGCCGACAGGTCGATCGAGAGCTTGGGGATCGCGCTGACCGCGACCTCGGCCGAGGTCAATGCCTCGCCGCCGATGGCCAGCTCGCCGCCGTAGTAGGCGCGCAGCTTGGCCGTCTGGCGCACGATCACCGGCGTGGTGAAACGGCCCGAGGCGTCGGTCATCGCGCGGGCGGCGGTCGACCAGCGCGTCGCGCCGAGCTTCTGCACGCGCACCTCGACGCCCCCGATCGGGCCGCCGTCCACGTCGGCCAGCGCGCCGGTGACCTGCACCTGCGTGTAGGCGGCGACCTGCGTGGCCGCGGCGGCGATCGACAGCTGGTCGACGCCGACCGTGCCGCCCACCGCGGTGGTGTCGGCGACGGGGTAGTCCTGGGCGATGGCCCGCGCGCGGATGGTCGGGATCTGCGCGTACAGGGCGTTGCCCGGGCACGAGGTCTTGTCGGCGTCGCGGTGGCCGGAGACCCGCTGGAAGGTGACGGTCCGGCCGGTCGGGTAGCGGTTGGACTCGCCGCCGGCCGAGACGAGGTCGACGGTGCCGTCCGGGGTGACGCCGTGGATCGCCAGCTTCCAGGCGATCAGCTGCGCCTGGGCGTTGATCGCGGCGTCGGTCTGGGCCACCGACTCGAACGTCCCGATGTTCGAGATGCCGGTCGAGTAGGAGTTGAAGCCCTGCGCCTGGGCGCCGATGATCGCCTGGTCGATCCCGCCGGCGCGCCCCTCGAAGATCTGCCCGTAGCGATCGACGAGGAAGTTGTAGCCGATGTCGTTCCAGCCGTTGGAGCTGATGTGGTACTTCGCGATGGCCAGCACGATCGCGGGCGAGTCCTCGGCCGTGTAGGTGTTCGCGTTGACCGTGTGATGGACGAAGGCCATCTGCACGGTGCCGACCTGCGGGGTGCCGCGGGTCTTCAGCGAGGTGCCGCCCCACGCGGCGCGGGTGATGATCCCGGGCGGCGTCGGCGTCTGGGCCGCGCGGGCCACGATGATCCGCCGGCGCAGGCCGTCGCTGCGCACGGTGTGCAGCGTCAGGCCGCGCACGGCATGGCTGAGGCGCAGCTCGACCTCGTCGGCGCGCCCGGTCCACACGGGATCGGTGGCCGCGTTGGCCGGCGTCGCGTCGGGGCCGTGATCGTGCGCGTTGCCGACCGGCAGCCACTCGGTCCAGGCGCCCCGCCGGCGCCGCGCGCGCAGCTCGATGCGGGGCTGCGAGCGGCCCGCCCACTTGAGCCCGGCGAGGTCGAATCCGCCGGGCACGCGGATCGGCCCCAGGCGGGTGGCGTCGTGCAGGCCGAGCACCGCCGAGCGGGCGCGCAGCTGGCCGTCGGCGGCCAGCGCGCTGCTCGCGCCCGGGACGGACTCCAGCACGACGGCGCCGGCGCCGAGCAGGCCCAGCCCGAGCAGGCGGCGGCGGGTGAGATCAGAGGGGACAGGGGTCATGCGCAGCAGTCCATGGTGGCCATCTCGGTCCGAAAACACGGCAGGACGCCATGCAGAGCGGTCTGCCACCAGACTCTTCGCGACGCACCTGCGGGCGCCTGCCTGGCATCGTTGCGTGCATGCCGAGCACCAAATTGCGCCGCGGCGGCGCCCTGTCGCTCGCGGCCGCGCTGCTGACCACGCTCACCCTCGCGGCCTGCGGCGGCGACTCCGGCGGCGGCACCAGCTCGTCCGCGAGCACCGGTTCCGCGCCGGCCTCGACCGCGACGGCGTCGGCCGACGGCGAGAAGATCTTCGCCTCGTCGGGGTGCGCCAGCTGCCACACGCTGAAGGCCGCCGACTCGACCGGCGGCGTCGGGCCCAACCTCGACGACCTCAAGCCGGACCTGGCCACCGTGGAGAAGCAGGTGACCAACGGCGGCGGCAGCATGCCCGCGTTCAAGGACTCGCTCAGCCCCGCGGAGATCCAGGCGGTGTCGCAGTACGTCGCCGACAACGCCGGGAAGTAAGTAGCCTCCTGGCCGTGCGCCGCGCGCTGCTGTCGCTGGTCGTTGCCTCCCTGGCCCTGGTGGCCTGGGTGCTCGCGCACGGCGTCGGGGCCCCCACCGAGGGGCTGGTCATGCTGGCTCCGGCGCTGGCCTTCGCGCTGCCGCTACTGGCCGGGCGCTACCTCGGCGAGCGCACGATCGATCGCGTCCGCACCGCCCGGGCGAGCGCGCCGCCCGCGCGCCGCGCGCGCACATCCGCCGCACCCCGCCGCCGCCCGAGCCTCGCGCTCGTGCCCCGCGGCGGCCTGCTGCTCGCCTCCTCGCTGGCGACGCGGCCTCCCCCGGCTCTGACCTAACCCCGGTCAACTCCGAGTCGAGAGGAGGGCGCACGTGCGCCGCCTGCTCGCCATCGCGATCGGCTGCGCCTGCGTGGCGCCCGTCGCGACGGCATCCGCCCACCAGGGCAACCCCAACTTCCGCTCCGACGTGCGGGCGCTCACGCCCACCACGGACGGCGTCACGATCGAGGTGCTCAACCGCGACGATCGCCTGCTGCTCACCAACCGGTCCGATCAGACGATCGAGATCGAGGGCTACGAGGGCGAGCCGTACGCGCGGGTGCTGGCCGACGGCACCGTCCAGGTCAACCGCAACTCCCCGGCCACCTACCTCAACGAGGAGCGCGACGGCGACGTCCCCGTGCCCGCCAACGCGCAGAAGGGCGCGCCGGTCGACTGGCGGACCGAGAGCAGGAACAGCAAGTTCGAGTGGCACGACCACCGCTTCCACTGGATGGGCACGGGCACGCCGCCGAACGTCAAGGACCCGGACCAGCCGACGAAGGTCAACGACTGGTCGATCCCGATCAAGGTCGGCGACCGCGACGGCACGATCACCGGAACGCTGTTCTGGACGCCCCAGGAGGACGCCGGCCCGCCCGTCGCGGCGATCGTCGGCCTGATCGCGTTGGCCCTGGTCGGCGGCGGCTTCGTCGTGTTCGTGCGCCGCCGGCGCCGGGGCGCGCCGACCGTCGAGCGCGAAGCATGGTGAGAGCGCTCCTCGTCGCGCTGGTCGTCACGCTGGCGCTGCCCGCCGGCGCCCTGGCGCACGCCCAGCTCGAGGACGTCACCCCACAGCGCGGCGCGGTCGTGGATCCCCAGCCCGGAGCGGTCACGTTCCGCTTCGACGAGGCGGTCGAGGGCAACTTCGGCGCGGTGCGCGTGTACGACCGCACCGGCGAGCGCGCCGACGCGGGCGACGCGTTCCATCCCGACGGCCACGGCGAGCAGCTGGCCGTCCACCTCAAGCCGTCCCTGGCCGACGGCACCTACACGGCCACCTACCGCGTCGTCTCCAGCGACGGCCACGTGGTCAGCGGCGGCTCGACGTTCTCGATCGGCGCGGCCACCGGCCCCGGCGAGACCGTGGAGCAGCTGCTGGCCGGCACGAACACCGGCCCGGTGACCAAGGTCGCCGCGGGCGTGGCCAAGGGCCTGACCTTCGCGGCGCTGGCCGTGCTGGTCGGCGGGCTGGGCTTCCTGCTGTGGTGCTGGCGCGGGACCTCGGAGGCCTTCACCCGGCGCCTGCGCGCGCTGCTCGTCGGCGCCGGGCTCGTCGGCGCGGTGGGCGCGGCCGGGGTCGTCGTGCTCGAGGGCGCGACCGCGGCCGGGATCAGCGGCTGGTCGGCGCTGGACCCCGACATCGTCTCCGAGACGCTGGGCACGACGATCGGCCTGGTCTGGGGCGTGTCGGTGCTGCTCTGGCTGGCCGCTTCCCTGCTCGCGCTGATCGCCATCCGGCCGCGGCCCACGGTCGGGCTGGGCCTGCTGATCCTGACCACCGTCGGGCTGATCCTGGTGCCCGGCCTCGGCGGCCACGCGCGCACCCAGGACCCGGTGTGGCTGATGCTCCCGGCCAACGCGCTGCACGTCGCCGCGATGGGCCTGTGGGCCGGCGGCCTCGTGATGCTCGTCGCCGCGCTGCCGGTGGCCACACGCGAGCTCCCGGCGGACGGGCGCACGCGGCTGCTGGCCGGCACGCTGGCCCGCTTCTCGCCGCTCGCACTGGGCGCCGTCGCCGTGCTGACGGTGGCCGGCGTCGGGCAGGCGATCGTCGAGGTCAACTCGTTCGGGGCGCTCCTGGACACCGCGTTCGGGCGCTGCGTGCTGATCAAGGTCGTGCTGCTGTGCGCGCTGATCGCCATCGGCGCCTGGCACCGGCGCGCCTCGATCCCCGGCCTGCAGGCGATCGCCGCCGCCGGCCAGCCGCCGGCGGGCGCGGGCGTGGCCGTGCGCCGGGCCCTGCGGGCCGAGGTCGCGCTGATCGTCGTCGTGCTCGGCGTGACCGCGGCGCTGACCTCCTACGCGCCGTCCACCGTGCAGGCCTCCGGCCCCGTGGCCCGCACGACGATGGTCGGTCCGGCCCAGCTGCAGCTGACCGTGGACCTGGCCGGCGTCGGCGCCAACGAGATCCACCTGTACCTGCTGGACCCCAGCGACGGCGCGCAGTGGGACCGGGCCAAGGAGGTGCGTCTCAGCGCCACCCAGCCCGAGAAGGGCATCGGCCCACTGTCCATCCCGCTGAGCAAGGCCGGCCCCGGCCACTACGTCACGTCCGCCCCGGCCGCGCTGGCGGTGCCCGGCGACTGGACGCTGGACGTCGCCGTGCGGGTCTCCGACTTCGACCAATACGAGCAGCAGATCGAGGTGCCCATCCGATGAGCCGCAGAACCCTGGCCGCGGCGAGCGTCGCGTTCGCCCTGGCCGCCCCCGCCGCCGCGTCCGCGCACGTGACGGTCAACCCCAAGCAGGCGCCCGCCGAGGCGTTCACCGTGCTCGACGTGCGCGTGCCCAACGAGCGCGATGACGCGTCGACGGTCAAGGTCGAGGTGCAGATGCCGCCCGGCGTGGTCGGCGTCTCCTACGAGCCGACGCCCGGCTGGACGACGAAGGTGGCCAAGGCCAAGCTGGACACGCCGATCCAGACGCCCGATGGGCCGATCACCGAGGCGGTCTCGACGGTCACGTGGACGGGCAGCGGCTCGGGCGAGGGGCAGATCGGCCCCGGCCAGTTCCGCGACTTCCCGATCTCCATGCAGATCCCCGGGAAGGCCGGCGACGTGCTGACCTTCAAGGCGCTGCAGACGTACTCCGGCGGCGAGGTCGTGCGCTGGATCGGCAGCCCGAGCTCCGACGAGCCGGCGCCGACCGTGACCGTCACCGCCGCGGGGAGCGCCGACGCGCAGCCCACCACCGCCGCCGCCGCACCCGCCACCGACACCGACACCGATGACGACGGCGGATCGGCGGACGGCATGGCCGTCGCGGCGCTCGCCCTGGGCGTCGTCGCGCTGCTGGCCGCGTTCGGCACGCTGCTGGCCACCCGCCGGCGGAGGACCGCCTGACCGATGCTGGCCGCGACGGTCATCGGGCTGCTGTACCTCGCGCCGGCGCTGCTGCTGGCCGCGTTCCTGCTCGGTGGCCGCTACCCGGGCGAGCACGTGCTGGCCCGGCCGCTGCGGGCCCGCCCGCGACCCCGGCGGCGCCCGGTCCGCGCGCCGCTTCCCCGCCCGCCGCGCCGCACCTCGCCGCGCGGCGGCCTCCTGATCGCCGCCGGCCTGGCCGGCCGCGGACCGCCGACGGTCGATCGATGGCTCAACCGCATCGTTCGCCTTCAACCTTCAGGAGTTCCTCCCATGCAGCACCGCTTTCTCGCCGGCGCCCTCGTCGTCGGCACCCTCATCGCGCTGCCGGCCAGCGCCAGCGCCCACGTGACCCTGCAGCCCAAGGCCCAGGTGGCCGGCGCCTACACGGTGGTCAACGTGCGCGTGCCCAACGAGCGCGACGACGCCTCCACGACGAAGGTCCGCGTCGAGTTCCCCGACGGCATCTACTCGGTCTCCTACGCCGCGCAGGCCGGCTGGAAGGCGGTCGTGCGCAAGACCACGATGGCCACCCCGGTCCAGACCGAGGACGGCCCGATCACCCAGCGCGTCAGCTCGGTCACCTTCACGGGCGGCGGCCGCGGGCTGGGCCGGATCGCCCCGGGGCAGTTCAAGGAGTTCCCGCTGTCGCTGCAGATGCCCAACCAGCCCGGGTCCACGCTGACCTTCCCGGCCTACCAGACCTACTCCGACGGCGAGGTGGTCAAGTGGACCGGCGCGCCCGGCGCCGACACCCCGGCACCGACCGTGACGCTGGCCGCGCCGCCCGCCGCACTGCGCGGCCCGACGGCGACCGCCGCCCACTCGCCGGTCAAGAGCCGCACGCCCGCCCCCGGCTCCACGGCCGCCAACGTCAAGTCCGTGAAGGTGACGTTCGGCGAGTCGGTCGTCACCGGGCTCATCTCGGTGACCAAGGGCGGCAGCGACGTGCAGGCGGCCTCGTCCGGCCTGAAGGCCTCCAACCACGCGGTCCTGCAGGCCACGTTCGCCAAGGCGCTGTCGAAGGGCACCTACACCGTCAGCTGGCGGGCCCGGGCCGACGACGGCCACAGCGAGTCGGGCACGTGGAAGTTCACGGTGCGCTGAGGGCGCCGTGATCGTGCCGTTCGCGCACCTGGGGCACTGGTACGTCGGCCTGCCGGTGTACCTGTCCCCGGTGCTCGCGGTGGTCGCGCTGCTCAAGTGGAGCGAGTGGCGCGACCGCAGGCGCAAGCGCCAGGACAAGCCAGACGATTAGGTCTCCCTAAGAACCGACTAAGCTCCGGGCCATGAACCCCCGGATCGGCCTTCTCGCGCTGCTGCTGTGCGGCGCCCTCGTCGTCGGCTGCGGCAGCGACGACAGCTCGGACACCAGCAGCGCCACGGTGGCGGCCGCCACAGGCGCCACCTCCACGCCCGCCGAGGAGACGGCGACCGAAGCGGTCGATCTGTCGGCGATCAAGTCCTACCTGACCCAGCACACCGAGCTGCTGGAGACCGAGACGGCGACGCTCGCCGCCGACGCGCAGCAGTACTACGACCTGGCCGAGAGCGTCGACTTCGACTACGACAAGCTCCTGGCCGACCACGGCGACGAGGTCAAGGGCCTGATCGAGCGCATGCAGGCGACCTTCAAGAAGGCCAACCCGGCCTACGAGCAGATGGAGGGCGTCGTCGCGGGCGTTCCGTCGCTGGCCGACTACGACGTGCAGATCGACGCCGGCTCGGACGGCAGCGATCCGGAGAGCGCCGTCTCGTTCACCATCGAGACGCCGGGCGGCAAGACCTTCAAGCAGCCGGGCAACTTCTTCTTCCTGACGGAGACCTCGCTGTGGGGCACCGAGGAGCAGTTCGTCGCCCAGGGCGTCAAGCCCGACCTCGACGGGAACGGCAAGGTGACCTTCGGCGAGGCGCTCCCCGACGCGGACTTCCTCGTCGCCGCCACGAAGGACTTCCACACGATGGCGCAGGAGCTGGAGAAGGACGCGCAGGCCTGGGAGCCGACCCAGAGCGACGCCCTCACCGCGCTGGTCGTGATGACCCCGACGATGTCGGAGTACTTCGCCGCCTGGAAGAACTCGCGGGCCATCGCCGGCGACAAGGCGACCGAGTCCGGCTTCGTGGCCGCATCGCGTCTGCAGGACATCGCTGACATCCTTGGTGGCCTCGTGCTCGTATACGACAACGTGCGCCCGCTGATCGAACAGGCCGATCCGGATCAGGCCGCCCAGACCGGGCAGTCGCTGGAGGACCTGCAGAAGTTCGCCGCGCGCCTGCGCGACGAGGAGGCCAACGGCAAGAAGTTCACCGCCCAGGACGCCGACACGCTCGGCTCCGAGGCCCAGGACCAGGCCGAGGCCATCGCCGGCCAGGTCACGCAGGCGGCCGAGCAGCTGGGAATCGAGCTGCAGGCCTGATGCAGGTGCGGCGGTGGGCACTCGCGCTCGCGCTGAGCGCCGCCGCCGCGGTCGGGGTCGCCCCTTCGGCCAGCGCTGCTGACGCCCCGCCCTGGCAGGCGGCGGCAGCGCTGGACAAGGCGCTGTTCGCCGCCCAGACCGAGCTGATCCTGTCGGACGCCTCGGTGGCGGCGCAGGACGTGCGCGAAGCGCGGGCGGCCTACGACGGCGACCTGCGCGGCAGCTTCCGGGCCGACGCGCCCAAGGCCGACGCCGCGGTGCGGCGCGGGCTGCGCGAGGCGGCCAAGGCCGTCGCCGCCGACGACGACCTCGCGCTGGCCGCCGCCCGGGGCGACATCCGCGGGGCGCTCTACCAGGGCTCCTACGCCGTCACGCTCGACGCGGTCGCCGCGGGCGACGCCGAGACCGCGGCCTCCTGGCTGAAGCTGCGCGAGTTCCGCACCGCCACCCGCTTCACCCGCCCCGGCGTCGACGGGACGCGCGCCGTGGCCGACCTGGCCCGGGGCGCGGTCCAGCCCGCCGCCGCCCGCCTGATCGTCAACAAGGACCTGCTCGACGGCTACCAGGCCCGGCTGCGCGAGCACCTGGGCGACGCCGACGCCGCCGCCGAGAACGGCAACGCCTCGCGCCGGGCCGAGGCCGCCGCGCACGCCGCCGGTTCGTTCGAGATCCTCGCCGCCCGCTACCAGCAGGAGCGCGGAGCGGCCCAGACGCAGCAGGCGCGCGAGGCCTTCGCCGACCTGCGCGCCGCGGCCATCGCCTCCGACGACGCGGCCTTCGCCGACGCCCGCGGGCGCGTGGATCAGGCCCTGGAGGGCTTCACCGCGGCGCCCTTCACGCCCGAGGAGGCGGCCCGGCGCGCCCAGCAGCTGATCCGCTTCCTGGCCCTGGTCCCGGTCGAGTACGGCCGCGGCGTCGACGGCGACCGCGTCACGCTCGACTTCGAGATCCAGGAGGCGATCGCCTTCGCCACCGGCGCTCGCGGCGCCTTCGACGACCTGCGCGACCCGCTGGCCAAGCTCGATCCGGCGATGACCGAGCGGGTGGGCCAGGAGCTCGACCAGCTGCAGGGCATGGTCGACGAGGCCGGGCAGCGCACCGAGGGCGTCACGCCCGAGGACGAGGTGCAGGCGCTCGGCGACCGCATCGAGGACCAGCTGGACGCGACGTTCCCCGAGGCCTGGAAGAAGTCGACCACCGACTCCGACTTCGACCTGATCGACCTCACGCTGGACCGCATGGAGGCGGCCATCGGCGCGGGCCAGTTCGGCCAGGCCGAGCAGGCCCGCCTGGAGGCCTACGCGTTCTTCGAGTTCGGCCCCGAGCGCCGCCTGGTCGCGTTCGACCCGGCGCTGACCAACGACATCGAAGGCCTGATCTGGTTCGGCGCGCAGGGCGAGGAGGGCCTGGCCACGCTGATCGCCGACCACAAGAGCCGCCAGGACGTACGCCCCACGCGCATCAAGCTCGACGAGGCGCTGAGCGACGCGCAGGCCACGCTGGGCGACTCGACCTCGCGGGCCACGGTCGTCACCAACGCCGCGATCATCGTCTTCCGCGAGGGCCTGGAGGCGGTGCTGATCCTGGCCGCCATCACGGCCAGCTTCGCCGCCGCGCGCCGGCGCGAGCGCCGTCCGGTGCTGATCGGCGCCGGCCTGGGCCTGCTCGTCTCGGTGATCACCTGGGTGGCCGCGCAGACGCTGCTGAAGTCGCTGTCGCAGTACGGCGAGAAGCTCGAGGCGGTGGTCGGGCTGATCGCCATCGCGGTGCTCCTGCTGATCACCAACTGGTTCTTCCACAAGGTCTACTGGACGGGCTGGATCAGCTCGTTCCACAAGCGCCGCAAGAAGATCCAGCAGGGCGACAAGTTCATGTTCTTCAGCGCGCAGGCCGTCGGCCTGTGCCTGCTGGGCCTGACCTCGGTCTACCGCGAGGGCTTCGAGACCGTCCTGTTCCTGCAGTCGCTGCAGCTCAGCGCCGGCACGGTGGCCGTCCTCGAGGGCACGGCGCTGGGCCTGGGCCTGACCCTGCTCGTGGCCATCGCCACCTTCGCGCTCCAGCGCAAGCTGCCCTACAAGAAGATGCTGATCGTCACCGGCGTGATGATCGGCGTCGTGCTGGTGATGATGGTCGGCCAGACGGTGCGCACGATGCAGGGCACCGGCTGGGCGCCGATCACCCCGCTGGACATCGACCTGCCCTACTGGGCCGGCCAGTGGCTCGGCGTCTACCCCACGTGGGAGACGATCGGCGCGCAGATCCTCGCGGCGGCGTTCGTGATCGGCTCGTACTACCTGGCCGAGGAGGTGCGCATCAAGCGCCCGCGGCGCCAGGCGCGCAAGCGCGCGGAGGCGGAGGCGGCGGCGGCCGCCAACGGCGACGGCCCCGCGCCCGAGCCGGTGTTGGAGGCCGAGCCCGAGCCACAGCCCGACGAGGTCTCACCGCTGCGCTAGCTGTCCTGCTCGCGGACTTGCTGGACGCGGGTGATGGGTGGTCGGCCGCCGGCGGCTGAGTGTGGGCGTTGGCGGTTGTAGAAGCGGATGAACGATGACAGGGCGCGGTCGCGTTGGGTGCTGTTGGGCCAAACGCGGCTGTGGGCCCATTCGGTGTCCAGGGTTTGCCAGAAGCGCTCGATCTTGCCGTTCCAGCGGGGGGTGTAGGGCGGCGTGAGGATGTGGCGGGCACCGAGCTGGTGCAGTGTTTGGGCGAACTGGTGGCTCTCGGAGTAGCACTTGGCGTTGTCACTCATCACCGCCTGGACGGGGCCGCAGCCTTGTTCTGCCATCCAGGCCGCGGCGCGCTTGAGCGTGGCTGAGACGGTGTGTTTGTTCTCGGCTGCGTGCAGCTCGCAGTAGGCCAGGCGGGTGTGGTCGTCGATCACTCCGATGACCACCGTCTTGCCCGCCCCGCGCGAGCGCTGGGCCTGGGAGCGATCACCGGTCGCCCAATGCCCGGGCTCATCGAACTTCGCTGCCGAGAACGCGTCGATGTGCAACAAGGCGCCGGCTTGGGTCCACTCATAGCGCTTGCCAACGGTCGCCCGCTCGCTGCGGCGTCGGCGGCTGACGCCGTGGCGCCTGAGCACCTTCCAGTTCGTCGAGCGGTGACGGCCGGTCAAGAACGCCAGGCGCATCGGCCCCCAGTTCGTGCGTTGGCGCGCGTCGAGGATCTCGCGCTCCTGGGCCGCCGTCAGCGCCCAAGGACACGACAGCGGAACCGGCCGCCTCGGCGCCAAGCACGAGAAATCTGCCCTCTCGGCCTCGCTGGCTTGGCCGAACCGGTCACACATCGTCTTGACCGTGGTTGGCGAACACCCGACCGCCGCGGCGATCTGCCGCAACGACTCGCCCGCCTGGCGGCGGCGGACCATCTCGATCCTCGCCGCCATCGCATAGCGACATCTACGGTCTGTCATGTGTCCGGTCCCTTCTTGGGCTGTGGTGGGTCGCACCTCTCAGCCTCCGGTCGGGGCCGGACACATCCATCAAATACGCGGCCCTGCCCTGTTCAGCAGGTCCGTGAGCAGCTCAACTAGCGTCGGGCGGTGCCCTTCTCGCGCAGGAACCTCAAGGCGGATCTGGAGGACCTCGGCTCCAACTTCGACGGCCCGCCGGACCTGGAGTTCCGCGCGGCGACGAAGGCGCTGGAGCTCGAGCGCTCGGGCCTGACCTACCAGCGCGTCCCGCCCGGCTACCGGTTTCCCTACGGCCACACGCACCGCACGCAGGAGGAGGTCTACGTGGTCGTGCGCGGGAGCGGACGGATGAAGGTCGACGACGCGATCGTCGACCTGCGCGAATGGGACGCGGTGCGCGTGCCGCCCGGCGCCTGGCGCGGCTACGAGGCCGGACCGGACGGCCTGGAGCTGCTGGTCATCGGCGCGCCCAACCTGGGCGACGATCCGCGCGGGGACGTCGAGGGCACGCGCGACTGGTGGGCCGACTAGTTGAGGCGGGAGCGGAGCATCAGCTGCTCCATGCGCAGGCGCGACCGCGTGGCCGCGTCGATCGGGAGCTCCAGGCGCAGCTCGGCCGCCCGCAGCGCGCCGGCGATGTCACCGGCGCGCAGCGCGCGGTCGAGGTGCTCCCGCAGCAGCGTGAAGGCGACCTGGTGCGAGCAGCGCCACGTGGGCGCCTGGACGCCGGGGCGCACCCGGCGCACGCCGGGCAGGGCCGAGTCGAAGGCCACCTGCACGCCGTACTCGCGGTGCGCGACGACGTGGTGGCCGCCCGCTGCGGCGATGGCCAGGTCCAGGCCGGCGCGGCGCGCGACCTCGGTGGCGATCACGGCCAGCGTGGTCGGGTGTCCGGCCAGCTTCTGCAGCGTCACGTCGATGTGCACGGCGCGCGCGTCCAGCGCCGCGCCGACTGCCTCGAAGGCGGCCATCGCACCGGTCAGCGCGTCGAGCTGATCGAGCGGATCGGCGCCGCGGGCGGGCGCCAGGCCCATGGCCAGCGCGTCGAGCGCGTCGTCGACCGCGGTCTCGTCGACCGGGTGGAACTCCGCGGCCAGCGCCGCGGCCAGATCGGCGTGCGTCGGGCAGCTGAGACCGGCGGCGAGCGAGAACGGGAGCACTGTTAGGGCACCCTAACACACGTGCCCGACTGGACCGCTCCCTTTAGAATCGCCAACGCGTGTCCGACGGCGAGCTCATCCTCGTAGCAGGCGCCCTGCTTGCCGCGGGGTTGGGAGCATCCCTGCTCGCCCGCCAGCTGCGCCTGCCCGGCCTGGTGCTGTTCCTGGCCATCGGGATGATCTTGGGCACCGACGGCCTGGGCTGGATCGACTTCAACAACTACGAGGTCGCCCAGACGGTCGGCATCATCGCCCTGGCCCTGATCCTGTTCGAGGGCGGCCTGAGCGCCGGCTTCGCCGAGATCCGCCCGGTGCTGCGCCCGGCCCTGTCGCTGGCCACCGTGGGCACGCTGATCACCGCGCTGATCACCGGGTTCATCGCGGCCTGGATCCTCGACCTGCCCCTGCTGGAGGGCCTGCTGATCGGCGCGGTCCTGTCCTCCACCGACGGCGCCGCGGTGTTCGCGCTGCTGCGCGGCTCGACGCTGCGCCGGCGCCTGGCCCGCACGCTGGAGGGCGAGGCCGGCTTCAACGACCCGGTCGCCGTGCTGCTCGTGCTCGGCTTCATCAAGTGGATCGAGGAGCCCCACTACGGCGCGCTGGACATGCTGTGGGAGTTCGTGCTGGAGATGTCGATCGGCGGCGCCGTCGGCGCCGCGGTCGGCTTCGCCGCGGTGTGGGCCTTCCGCAACGCCCGCCTGGACACCGCCGGCCTGTACCCCGTCGCCTCGATCACCGCCGCCGCGATCGCCTTCGGCGCGGCCGACGCGCTGCACGGCTCGGGATTCCTGGCCGTCTACCTGGCGGGCCTGGCCCTGGGCTCGGGCCAGATCCCGGCCAAGTCGACCGTCGTCGCCTTCCACGAGGGCATGGCCTGGGTCGCGCAGATCGCCATGTTCCTGACCCTCGGCCTGCTCGTCTTCCCCAGCTCGCTGGTCGACTTCTGGTGGCAGGGCACCGTGATCGCGCTCGTCGTGGTCGCCGTGGCCCGCCCCGTGGCCACGGTCATATCCACCGCCTTCCAGGGGTTCTCCTGGCAGGAGAAGGCGTTGCTCGGCTGGGCCGGGCTGCGCGGCGCCGTGCCCGTCGTGCTGGCCATCTTCCCGGTGATCGCCGACGTCCCCCACGACAACGAGCTGTTCAACATCGTCTTCTTCGCCGTGGTCATCTCGACGATCGTCCAGGGCGTCACGTTCGTCCCGTTCGCCACCTTGCTCGGCGTCACCACCGACGAGCCGGCCGTGCCCGCGCCGCTGCTGGAGACCGGCAACATCCGCTCGCTCGGCGCCGACGTCGTCGAGTACCCGGTGGGCCAGAGCGACGCGATCATCGGGCGGCGCGTGCGCGACCTCGGCCTCCCGCGCGACTCGCTGGTCAACGTGATCGTGCGCAACGAGCAAGTCCTCCCGCCCCGCGGCTCGACGCGCATCGAGGCCGGCGATCGCCTGCACGTGCTCGTGCTGCAGGAGGTCTCGGGCGAGTTCGACAGCCTGATCGACCGCTGGCGCAACGGCCCGTTCGAGGACGCGCCGCGGCGCCGCCCGGCGGTCCACGGCCGCCAGGTGATCTTCTCCACCCGCCCGTGGAACGACCGGCTGGGCGACCCGGCGCGCCCGACCCAGGTGCTCGGCGTCAAGGTGATCGAGCGCATGCGCAACCGCCGCGACGTGCGCGGCTCGCTCGTCGCGCTGGACGACGGGCGCTACGCCGTCACCGGCCCGACGCTGGCCATCGGCTCGGCCTCTGACCTGCAGCGCTACGCCCGCCGGCGCCTGGAGCGCGCGCAGACCGACGACGAGCGCGGCTGGTGGCAAGAGGTGATGGGCGCCGTCGCGCGGTAACCTGCTGGGCAACGGTCGGTGGTCAGGGAAGTCCGGTGTGAATCCGGCGCGGTCCCGCCACTGTCACCGGGGATGTCCGGTCACCGCGCACGAACGCGCAGCCACTGGGGGCGATGTCGCCGCTGGGAAGGCGTGACCCGATGGGCCCGGGAGCCAGGAGACCTACCTCCGGCCGAGTCAACGGATCACATACGCCCTCGCGGAAAGGGGCTCCCGAAATGCAGCACTTCCTAGCCCGGCTGGTTGCCGGCACCGTCCTCGCTCTCGCGCTGCTGGTCGCGCCAGCGCTCGCCACGCCCGTCACCGTGCGGATCGAAGGCGACACGGTGGCCGGCGCGATCCCCGTCAACACGACGGGCTCCGGCGTCCCCGGCCTCGCCTCGTGCGGGCCCAACAGCGCCGGCGAGGCGCTCGAGAAGGCGACGCTGGGCAACTGGGATCGCTCGGCGTTCGTCTCGACGATCCTCGGGGAGGACCACTCCTACGCCGCCAGCGACTACTGGGCCTTCTGGGTCAACGGCAGCTACAGCCAGGTCGGCATCTGCGCCTACACGGTGCAGCCCGGCGACGAGCTGCTGTTCTACAAGCAGGTCGACGGCCCCGGCTTCGTGGGCACGATCTACCCGCTGTACTTCTCCAGCGCCCCGACGGCCGTCGCCGCCGGTGCGCCCTACACCGTCTCGGTGATCGAGCGGCTCAGCGACGGCACCACGACCACCTCCGGCCCCGCCGTCGGCGCCACGGTCAGCGACGGCAGCTCCAGCGCCGTCACCGACAGCAACGGCCAGGCCACGCTGACCGCGCCGCTCAGCGGCCCGATCCAGCTGGTCGCCTCGCAGGGCAGCCGGGTCAACTCGCCCCGCCCGAACGTGGCGGTCGTCGCGGTCCTGCCCAGCACGTCGGCGCCGGTCGACACGCCGCCGGCCACCACGACGACGCCGGCCACCACCGCCCCGACCCCGGACGCCCCGTCGCAGGCCGACACGAAGGCCCCGATCGCCACGATCGCCAGCCTGACCAACCGCCAGCGCTTCGCCAAGGGCAAGGGCCCGCGCGAGCTGAAGGGCTCCGTCAGCGACACGGGCGCGCTGAAGTCCGTCGAGGTGCGCCTGCGCCGCCAGAGCGGCAAGGCCTGCTTCTCGTTCGACGGGACCGCCGAGCGCTTCGCGAAGACCTCGTGCGCCAAGCAGGCCGCCTGGTTCAGCGTCGGCTCGACCGCCGACTGGAGCTACCTGCTCCCGTCCAAGCTGGCCTCGGGGCTGTACCAGCTGCAGGTCCGCGCCACGGATGCCGCGGGCAACCAGAGCTCGGTGCAGAGCCTGCGGTTCCGTGTGGCGTAGCGCCCTCATCGGGCTGATCGCCGGGGCGACGCTCGTCGCCCCGGCCGTCGCGCCGGCGGCGACGCCGACGCAGCGCGCGGTCGTCTACCTCGAGCGCGCGCAGAACACCGACGGCGGCTTCGGGTTCGCCCCGGGCGACTCGACGACGGCGATCGGGACGCAGTGGGCCGCGATGGGGCTCGGCGCGGCCGGGCGTGACCCGGCCAAGATCGCCCACCTGGGCGGCGACACGCTGGCCACCGCGGTCGCGCGCACGGCGGGCGGCGAGCTCGACAACGCCTCCAGCACGGCGCGGGCGATCCTCGCCCTGCGCGCGTCGGGCGGCGCCAGCACGCTGGCCCGGCGGCTGGCCGCGCTGCAGGGCAGCGACGGGTCGTTCGACGGCCTGGTCACCACGACCGCGTTCGGGGTGCTCGCGCTGCGCGCGTCGGGCCGCTCGACCCGCGACACGGCTGTGCGCCGGGCCGGCGCGTGGCTGACCGGCCAGCAGAACCGCGACGGCGGGTTCAGCGCGGCCGGGAAGGGCGCGGCCAGCGGCATCGACGAGACCGCCGCCGGCCTGCAGGCGCTGGTGCGCGGCGGAGCGTCGCGCTCGTCGGCCAGCGTGCGGTCGGCGCTGCGCTTCCTGCGCTCCCAGCAGAGCGCCGACGGCGGGTTCCCGCTGCGCATCGGCGCGGCCTCCAACGCGCAGTCCACGGCGTGGGCGATCCAGGGCCTGGTGGCCGCGGGGACCGACCCGGCCAGGACGACCCGCGGCGGCAGCCGCGATCCGCTCAGCTACCTGCGCAGCCTGCAGGCCGCCGACGGGTCGGTGCGCTACTCGCGCACCAGCGCGCAGACGCCCGTGTGGGTGACCGCGCAGGCGCTGTTGGCGCTGACGAAGACCGCGTTCTAAGCCGCGCAGGTGGCGCACTCGCCGTGGAGCACGATGTCGTGCTCTCCGACGGTGAACGAGCCGACCTTCTCGGCCACGCGCTCGATCGCCGACTCCAGCTCGGGGTCCTCGAACGGCTCGACCTTGCCGCAGGTGTCGCAGACCAGGTGGTGGTGGTGCTCGCCGGAGGGCAGCGCCGCCTCGTAGCGCGCGGTGCCCGAGCCGACGTCCAGGCGGGAGACCAGGTGCAGCTCGTCGAGCTGCTCCAGCGTGCGGTACACCGATGCGCGGCCGACGGCACGGTCGCCGCTGCGCAGCCGCTCCTCGATCTCGGCCGCCGTCATCGCGCACGGGTTGCGGCCGAGCAGCTCGATGACCGCGCGGCGAGCGGCACCGCTGCGGAAGCCGGCGGAGGCCAGCGTGCGCTCGGCGTGCTCGATCCACTCCTCGCTCATGCCGCTGTGGAGGGTAGTGCGGCGACCTGGGCGCGCTGCCGCGCGCGCCGCAGCGCACGGGCCCCGAAGGCCGCGACCCACAGCACGACGGTGGCCAGCGCGATCGACGCGCCCGCCGCGGTGTCGGCGTGATAGCTGACCAGCAGCCCGCCGATCCCGGCCACGACGGCCAGCCCGACCGACCAGGCCATCATCGTGGCCAACCGGTCGCTGAGCAGGCGCGCGGTGGCGGCCGGCCCGACCAGCACCGAGACGACGAGCAGGTTGCCCAGGCCCTGCACGGCCACGAGGATCGCCGCGGCCAGCAGGATCAGCAGGGCCGCGTCGACCAGGCCCGGGGCGGCGCCCAGCGCGCGGGCGCTGGAGCGGTCGAAGGCGACGGCCAGCAGGCGGCCGTGCAGGAGCGCCAGCGCGACGACCACCGCGAGGGCCAGCACGCCGGCGGCGATCAGGTCGGTGTCGCTGACGCCGAGCACGTCGCCGAACAGCAGCTCGCCCAGGCCCGGCGGCGAGGACCGCGAGAGCGCGAGCAGCGCGCCCGCGCCGAACAGCGTGGTGACCACGACCGCGGTGGCGTTGTCGCGCCCGACGCCCGGCACGCGCCCGGCCAGGGCCACGGCCAGCGCGGCCACGAGGAGCCCGGCGGCGCCACCGATGATGATCGGGATGCCCAGCAGCGCCGCGCCGACCAGACCCGGGAACAGCGAGTGGGCCAGCGACTCGGCCGAGTAGGACAGCTCGTAGAAGACGATCCAGCAGCCGAGCAGCCCGCCGGTCAGGCCGAGCAGGACGACCTCCAACGCGGCGCGCCGCACGATCGGGTCGCTGAACGGGTCCAGGAGCCAGGCGATCATGCGGGGTCGTGCTCGTGGTCGTGGTCGCAGTGGTGGGCGGGCAGCACCCCGCGCCCGCCGTCGGGCAGCTCCACGACCTGCTCGCCGTACGTGCGCTCCAGCACGTCGCGCGTGAGCACCGCGTCGGGCCGGCCGAAGGCGATCTGCGTGCGGTTGAGGCAGAGCACGAGGTCCCAGCGGCGCGCCTGCTCGACCTCGTGGGTGGAGATCAGCAGGCCCTTGCCCTCGTCGGCCAGCTGGCAGAGCAGGTCCTCCAGCAGGCGGGAGCTGGGCTCGTCCAGGCCGGAGAACGGCTCGTCGAGCAGCAGCAGCCCGGCGTCCTGGACCAGCGCGCGGGCGATCAGCACGCGCTGGCGCTGGCCGCCGGAGAGCTCGCCGAACGTGTCCCGGGCCCGGTCGCCCAGGCCGACGCGGCTCAGCGCGTCGAGCGCGCTGCGCCGGTCGGCGCGGCTGGGCCGTCGCCACCAGGGCAGCCGCGACAGCGTGCCCATCAGCGCGACGTCGAGCGCGCTGACCGGGAAGTCCAGCCGCGAGCGCTCGGTCTGGGGCACGACGCCGCAGCGCGTGCGCACGTCCAGCTCGCCCGCGCGGTGGGGCAGCTCGCCCAGCAGCGCGCGAAACAGCGTGGTCTTGCCGCCGCCGTTGGGCCCGAGCAGGCCGACGCGCGCGCCCGCGGGCAGCGTGAAGTCCAGGCCCGAGATCGCGGGCGCGGCACCGTAGCCCCCGGACAGCCCGTGGGCGTGAACCAGCTCAGCCATCCCCACATCCTTGCGCGCCGCCGGTGAAGCCCTCGACGATCGCGTTGGCGTTGTGCTGCTCGGCGGCCAGGTAGGTGGCGCCATCGGAGTCCGACGGCCCGAGCGTGTCGGCGTACAGCTCCTGGCCCACCTGCGCGCCGGTCTGCTGCGCGATCTGGCGGGCCAGCTTCTCGTTGACCGAGCTCTCGGGGAAGACGGCCTTGACGTCCTCGGCGCGGATCGTCTGCACCAGGTCGGCGACCTCGCCGGCGGAGCTCTGCGCCTGGGTGGACTGCGACGGGATCACCGCGCCGACCACCTCGATGCCGTAGCGCTGGGCGAAGTAGTTGAGCGCGTCATGGTCGGTGACCAGCTTGCGCTGGGCGGTGGGCACCGCGTCGACGCACGCGCGCACCCGCTCCTCGAGGGCCTGCAGCTTGGCGATGTAGGCCGTCGCGTTGGCGTCGAAGGTCGCGGTCTTGTCCGGCTCGGCCTGCGCGAAGGCGGTGGAGATCTCGGTCACCGCGGCGATCGCGTTCTCGGGGTCATGCCACCAGTGCGGGTCGTTGGGGCTCTCCTCCTCGTCGCCGGCCAGCTTCACCGGCAGGCCGCTGGACAGGTCGACCACCTTGGGGTCCGCGCCGGACTGGTCGATCACCTCGTCCATCCAGTGGTCGAGGTGGAAGCCGCTCTCGAGGACGACCTGGGCGTCGGCCGTCTCGCGCACGTCGCTGGGCCGGGGCTCGTAGGCGTGCGGGTCGCTGTTGGGCTGCAGCAGCTGCGTGACGTCGACGGCGTCGCCGCCGACCTGGCGGGCGAAGTCGGCCACGACCGGCGTGGTGGCCACGACCTTCAGCGTGGCCTCGCCCCCGCTGGAGCCGCTCCCGCCGCACCCGGCCAGGCCGATCAGGCCAACGGCCGCGGCGGCGACCAGCGCCCGGCGCCCGCGGGCCACGCGGATCAGCGCGACGGCGGCGAACGCGACGCCCGAGACGACGGCGATCGTGGCGCCGGGCGGTGCGTCGGTCCAGTAGCTGAGCAGCAGCCCGGCCACGCCCTCCAGCGCGGCCAGCACGACCGTGGCCGCCTGCCAGAGCGCGAGCCGGTCGATCAGCAGCCGCGTCGTGACCGCGGGCACGACGAGCAGCGCGGTGGCCAGCAGCGCACCGACCGCGGCCAGCGCGGCCACCGCGGTGAAGGCCACGAGCACGAGCAGGACCGCGTCGGGCATCCGTGAGCGCAGCCCGAGCGCCGGCGCGGAGGCCGGGTCGAAGCCCTGGGCCAGCCAGCGCGAGCCCAGCGTCAGCGTGGCGATCAGCGCCAGCGCGGCGGCGGCGCCGGCCAGCGCCAGGTCGCCGGTGTCGATCAGCAGCAGCGACCCGAACAGCAGCGAGTCGACGTTGGCCGCGGAGTGGAACACATCGGAGGCCAGGATCACCCCGCCGGCCAGGCAGGCGACCAGCACCAGCGCGGTGGCGGGTCCGTGCTCGTCAGAGCCCCGCCGCGCGGCGACCGCCACGCCACCGGTGAAGAGCAAAGCCGCGCCCAGCGCCCCGAGCGACGCGGCGAACCCGAGCCCGTCGGCCAGCACCAACCCGGGGAACGTGGCCGTCCCGACGGCATGGGCATGGAAGGCCAGGCCACGCAGGACGATCCACGTCCCCAGCAGGCCTCCGGCGGTGGCCAGCAGCAGCACTTCGATGAGTCCCCGCTGCATGAACGGGAGGGTGAACGGCTCCAACATGAGACTGAGTCTAATCACCATTCACCCAGGAGCGACGTGTGGCACCCTGACCGCCGTCGTGGCGGCGAGCGTGCCACACGTGCCCCGGGCGGACTACGTGGTGCGGCGGGCGAGCTTCGCGCAGCGCGCCAGCGCCGCACGGCGCTTGGCGCCCGCCGGCACCTTGCGCGCCTTCGCCCGGCAGGTGGCAACCGCCTTCGCCCGCTTCTTCGCGGCCGCCTTCTTCGCCGCCGCCGTCTTCTTCTTCGCTGCCGTCGTGGACGCCGGCTTCGACGCCGCCGTCGTCGGCCCGGGCGCGGCGGCCGGAGCAACCCCCGATGCGGGCGCCTCGGCGGCCGGCGCCGGAGCGGGTGCGGGAGCGGGAGCCGCAGGCGTCACCGCGCCGCCGCCACCGCCACCTCCACCACCGCCCGCCGGCGGCGCCACCGCGCCGCACGGCGGATCGATGGCCCGCGACTCTCCGCGCGCGATCGTCAGCGAGGTGGTGCCCAGGACGGTCCCGGACGGCGTCTCACACGTCAGCGTGTAGGCCTCGGTGTGACCCGGCGTCACGGTCCGCGTCGTCTTGAAGTGGTCCACCGACAGCGACCACTGGTTGGTCAGCGCGGTGAAGTTGACGACCTTCGCCACGTAGGAGCCCGCGGCCGGCTTGGACAGGACGACCTGCTCGGTGGCGGCACCCGGCGCGTTGCCCGAGGAGCCCACGAGCGTCTCGGTCCCGCCCTGCACCTTGTAGACCTCGAGGTCGTAGTCCTCGACGGCGATCGTCGGGGTGAGCGTCACCTTGACGGCGCCCGAGGCATCCGCGTCGGTCACGGTGAACGGCACGCGCCCGTCGGACGTCGGCCCGCTCTCCTGCGTGTCGTAGGGCTCGTCGTCGAGCTCCTCGACCACGCCGCCACCGCCGACGAACGGCCGCGTGGACGGGTTGATGTGCCAGCTGAACGCGCCACCGGCGGGGACCGTGGTGGTCGAGTCGAGCTGGTCCTGCAGCGCCTGCGGGTCCTGCACGCCGGTCGGGCAGACCGGGTCGGTGACCGAGATCACCGGGTCGATGCCCATCGCGCAGTAGGGGCTCGTCTCGGTGACGAAGTCCTTGTGCAGGCGCAACACGCTGCCGGCCGGCGCCGAGCCGGAGATGACCGCGTGGTCGGACGGGTTGGCCGCGGCCTCGGCGGCGATCAGCAGGGCGTCCTTCAGGCCCTTGCCGTTGCCCGCCGCGGTGCCGTCCCACTGGTCGACCACGCCGGTCTCATAGGGCATGTGGAAGGCGCCGTCGACCGGCCCCATCTCGATCGTGTACCCGTAGCCGCCGGTGGCCGCGTAGGTGTCGTCCTCGGTCGTGCCGGCGGTGTCGTACAGCTGCCAGGAGTACTGCGACGTGTAGCCCGTGTCGGCGGCGATCGCGTCGCCGATCTCCTTCATGCGGCTCTCGTCGGGGGCCAGGCCGAGCTGGGCCAGCCCCGGCGGGCGCAGCACCAGCGCGGCGACGTTGTGCATCGAGATGAGCATCGTCACCTGGTGGGTGCGCGCGTAGTTCCACACGGCCTGCGTCTCGGGCTCCGAGCGCGGACCGGGACCGTGGAAGCTCTGCGAGGTCGGGTCCGGCGAGCCGCCCGGGCCGCCCCACAGGTTGCCGTAGTTGCGGTTGTTGTCGACGCCCCACTGCAGCTCACACGGGACGTTGGGGTCGGGAATCGCGCCGTCGCAGTTCTTGCGGCGGTAGGTCAGGATGCCGCCGGGCGGCACGACGGCCTCGACGGTCGACAGCGGCAGGCCGGTGCCCAGCGGGTCGGCCTCCTCGCCGCCGTTGGCGTCGCGGATCGCGTCGGCCGGGTCGATCGTCGCCGCGTTGCGCGAGGAGACGAAGCCGTCGACGTTGACCACGGGCACGATCACCACGCGCTCGTTGCGCAGGATGTCGGTCACCCGCGCGCTGGAGTCCTCGGCCAGCAGGTGGGCGAACTCCATGTTCGCCTCGTCGGCCGGCCATTCGCGGGCGTGATGGGTGCCCATCAGGAAGAAGGTCGGGCGCCCGTCGGCCGCGTGCACGTCGTTGGCGATCTCGACGCCGTCGATCGAGCGACCCTGGAAGGACGTGCCGATGGTCACCGGGCGCACCTTGTCGGGGTGGTCGGCCACGAGCTGCTTGAGCTCGGCCTGGATGTCGTCCAGGTCGCGGTAGCTCGTGCGGCCCGAGGGCAGGGACGACGTCCCGTCGACGCTGGCCGCGTAGGCGGCGTCGGCGCGGCGCGACTGCGCGTAGTAGGCGCCCAGGTCGGCGATGCGCGTCTGCGGCGTCAGGCCCAGATCGCGCAGCAGGCCCAGCTGGCGGGCGCCGTTGACGACGACGTCGGCCTTGCCGTTGCGGATGTGCTCGGTCACGTCGAGCCCCAGCTGCTGCATGCGATCCAACAGCGCGGGGTTGGCGGGCACCCGCACCAGCGAGGCGGTCTGCGACGCGGGCGGCGCGACGTCGACCATCTCGAAGCTCGCGGTCGCGGTCTCCGAGGCGCCGGCCCGGCGGCAGCCCTGGGCGATCAGCTTCTGACCGGAGGCCACGAAGCCCTGGATCAGCTCGTCGGAGCCGAACGAGCGCGACGTGCGCAGCGGCAGGTTGGTCGCGGCATCGCGCAGCGCCAGATCCCAGTCGCCCGAGCGCCCGGCCAGGCGCGTGTTGAGGAAGCCGGACATCGGCGCCTGATAGGTGGTGGTGTCGCAGTGCCCGGCGGCCGCGCTCAGCGCGCGCTCCACCGGGGGCAGCGAGGCCGGGGCCGCGGAGGCGACTCCCGGCACGGCGAGCGCGGCGGCACTCGCGGTGAGGAGCACGGCGTGACGGAGCATGTCCGCCCTAACGGCGCCGCTACGCGGAACTTGCGCCCTTCAGTCGGCCAACGCGTCGCGCAGCTGCGCGCGGCCCGGGATGCCGAGCTTGCGGTAGGCGCGCGACAGGTGCATCTCGACGGTGCGCCGGCCCACGAACAGCTGGGCCGCGATCTCGCCGTTGGCGGCGCCGGCGGCGGCCAGGCGGGCCACGCGCAGCTCGGCCGCCGTGAGCTCGTCGTGCGCCGCGCCGGGGCGGCGCCGCCCGCCGGCCGCGCGCAGCTCGACGTGCGCCTGGGCGACCAGGCCGTCGGCCCCGCAGATCGTCGCGGTGCGCAGCGCCGCGTGCAGCGGGCCCCGCGCGGCCACGCGCTGTCCGGCGCGCAGGAGGACCACGCCGAGGGTCAGCTCCGCCCGCGCCTGCTCCAGCCGCGCGGGCGAGGCGGCCAGCTGGTCCACCGCCTCCTCCAGCAGCGCGGGGTCCCGGCGCACGGCGCCGGCCGCGGCCAGCGCCTGCCCGACGGCGCGCCGGCTGCCCACCGTCCGGGCCAGCGCCAACTGCTCGTCGACCAGCGCGTGGGCCGCCGCGGGATCGGTGGCCACGAGCGCCCGCGCCGCCACGCCGCGCCATCCGGCCCAGGCCGGCGTGACCACCCCCGCGCGCGCCGCCCGGCGACCGGCCTCCCGGGCCAGCGACACGGCCCGCGCCGGCTCGGCCAGCCACGCGGCGGCCAGCGGGAGCGCGAACCCGTCGACGCGGTCGGCCCACCGTTCGGGCGGTCCGTCCAGCACGGCCAGCGCCGCGGCCGACTCGCCGCGTGCGGCGTGCACGTCCGAGAGCGCCGCACGCAGGGCCGGCGCGTGGCGATCCCAGCCGTCGGCCTCCAGCGCCAGCGCGCGCCCGCCCAGCTCCAGCGTGGTGTCCAGGTCGCCCTCGCCCCAGGCCAGGATCGCGCGCGCGGCCAGCCAGGTGCCGATGCCCAGCGGGGAGCCGATCTCCCGCGCCCAGGCCGTGCCGTCCTCGATCAGCTCGTGCAGGGCGGCGGGCGTGTCGCCGGCCCCGAGCGCCATGAAGGCCAGGAAGCCGCCGCCCAGGCGAGCGATCCCGGTCAGGCGGCCCAGCCCGTCGCGGGCCAGCGCCCCGGCCGGCGCGTCGGGCGCCCCGGCCAGCGCGGCGGCCGCGGCCGCCGACACGTCGCAGGCCGCCTGCTCCAGCGGGCCCGCGCCGGCGGCGGGCTGCGGCCGGCGCAGCGCCGCCGCGGTCCGGTCGCCCGGGGGCGCGCCGTGCAGCCACGCGGCGGTCGCGGCGGCCAGCACCGCGTAGGCGCGCAGCTCGTCGGGCACCGCGCCGTCGGCCGCGCGCGTGCGGGCGTCGACCAGCAGATCGCGGGCCACGTCCGGGCGCCCGGCGGCCACCTGGGCGTCGCCGTGCTCGATCAGCAGCAGGACCGCCGTCGGCGCGGGCAGCGCGCCGGCCAGCGCGTCGTCCAGGCGCTCGCGCGCGTCGGGGTCTCCGGCGAAGGCCGCGGCCCGGGCCAGCGCCAGCGCCGCGCGCTCGCGCAGCGCCGGCTCGGGTCCTTCCTCCAGGGCCCGGCGCAGCAGGCGCCCGGCGGTCGGCGGGTCGCCGTGCGCGAGCGCGTCCAGCCCGGCGGCGACCAGCGCCTGCACGGCCCACGCCTCGCCACAGGCCGGCGCGGCCAGCAGGTGCGCGCCGACCAGGGCCGGGCGCACGCCCTCGTCGTGCAGCAGACGCGCGGCGCGCAGGCGCAGCAGCCCCTGCGCGGCGGCGGGCATCGCGGCCAGCGTCGCGTCGGCCACCACCGGATGGGCGAAGCGCAGGGGCACGCTGGGCGCGAGCACGTGCGCGGCGACGAGCTCGTCGGTCGCCTCGGCCACCGCCTCCAGATCGAGCCCGGCCAGCGCGGCGACCCGGTGCAGCGACGCCTCGGGCGCCAGCACCGCCGCGGCCCGGGCCACGGCCAGCGCGCGCTCGTCGAGCTCGGCCAGGCGCCCGGCCACCGCGCCGACCAGGTCGCCCGGGAGCGCGTCGTCGACGGCGACGCCGGTGCGCAGCACGTGCTCGACCAGCGAGACGACGAGCAGCGGGTTGCCGGCCGTGCGCTGCAGCAGCGCCGCGGCGGCGGGCCCGCCGAGCGCGGCGGCCAGCACCTCGGCGGCGTCCTGGCCCAGCGGCCGCGGCTCGACGACGATGGCGATCCGAGCCAGCCAGGCCAGCTCGGCGTCCTCGCTGGGGCGGGTGGCGATCAGCAGCAGGCCGCCGGCCGCGGCCACGTCGGGCGCGGCCAGCGCGAGCGCGCGCAGCGACGCCGCGTCGGCCCAATGGGCATCGTCGGCCACGATCAGCAGCCCGCCGGGCGCGCCGGCCAGCGCGACCAACAGCCGGCGCAGGCCGCGCTCGACGGCCAGCCGCGCGTCGGGCGGTCCCAGGCCGCCCAGGTCCTCCGCCCCGTCGACCAGCCCGCACACCGCCCGCCCGGCCACGTCGCGCAGCGCGGGGTCGACGCCGAGCGCCGACCCGGCCAGCGCCAGCACGAGGCTGTAGGGGTGGTCGCGCTCCAGCGGGCTGGCCGTGGCCCGCAGCAGCGGCCCGGTCCAGCGCTCCGCCGCGGCGTCCAGCAGCACGGTCTTGCCGATGCCGGGCGCGCCGCGCACGAGCAGGATCGCGCCCTCGCCCCGGGCGGCGCGATCGACGCGCGCGTCGAGCAGGTCCAGCTCGACGTCGCGCTCCAGGAGGCCCTTACGCATTTCGGTGCTTCACGGTCGCAACCGAGACGACCCGGTGTCAAGGTCGCCGCCATGCGCCGCCCTGTCCTGACCGCCGTCCTGGCCCTCGCTCTGCTGTCCGCCACACCCGCCGCCGCGGTCGTGCCCGGCGGCGACGGCGCGGTGGTGTTCACGTCGTTCGAGACGGCGGCCGGCGTGCTGGCCGAGGTGCCGCTGGCCGGCGGCGCCTGGCTGGAGGTCAACGGCGCCCCACAGCGCAGCCACGACCCGTCGCCGGCGCCGGACGGCCGGATCGCCTTCAGCTACGACGGCGACGTGTGGCTGCTGGATCCGTCCAACGGCCAGCGGACCCAGCTGACCGACACCCCGGCGACGAACGAGTCGCAGGCGTCCTGGGCGCCGGACGGGGACAGCCTGGTGTTCGCCAGCAGCGCGGGCCCGACCGGCGCGATCGAGCGCATCGACGCCGACGGCGGCAACCGCACGGTGATCCCCACCTACGGCGTCAACCCGTCCGATCCCGAGCTGTCGCCCTCCGGCACGCAGCTGGCCTACTCCGCGTACGAGCCCGACTTCTCCTCCACCGCGGTGCGCGTGCGCACGCTGGCCGGCGGCGTCGGGGCCGACTTCCCCGCGGGCCCGGCGCTCTCCTCGGAGCCGAGCTGGTCGCCCAGCGGGGACCTGCTGGCCTACACGGTCAGCAACCGCATCTTCGTGTCCGCCCCCGGCGGCCCGCCTCGGCCGGTCGGCGACGCGGCCGGCGTGGCGGGCTACCAGCCCGCGTTCTCGCCCAGCGGACGCCACATCGCCTTCGTGGCCGGCGGCGGGACGCCCCAGATCCACCTGGCCACGCTGGACGCCGACGGCGCCTGGGATGGTGACGAGCCGACGCGCGCGCTGACCGCGGTGCCCAACTACGGCGCCAACCGCCCGGCCTGGAGCTACGGCACGAGCGGCTCGGGCCCGGTGCCGGGGCCGGGCGGCGGAGGCGGCGGTGGCGGTGGCGGTGGCGGCGTGCCGGGCGGCGGAGGCGGCGGCGCGTCGGGCGGATCGGCCGGCGAGACGTCGGGCGGCGAGGGCGCCCCGCCCGCCGAGCCCCGCCCCGGCACCAGCTTCCGGCCGCTGGCGGTCCCCGACGGGCGCATCTTCGTCGCCTCCGTCCACCAGGACGCCGAAGGCGAGATCTACTCGTTCACCCCGGGCGGCGGCGACCTGCGCCGGCTGACCAACCGCGGTGGTCTGGACCGCGATCCCGACGTGTCGCGCCCGGACAACGGCGTGCCCCAGCGCGTGGCCTTCACGCGCCGCATCTCCGGGCGCACGGAGATCTGGACGATGTCGCTGGACGGGACCAACGCCCGCCGCTTCCGCGCGGTCATGCCGCCCGAGGCGCGCGATCCGTCGTGGTCGCAGGACGGCCGCACGATCGCCTTCGTCGGCCGCGAGAGCCCCACGGCGCGGCCCGGCGTGTACGTGGCCACCGAGGGCGGCGAGGCCCGGCGCCTGGGCACCGCGCCGCCCGCCGCCAACGACGAGGACCCGGCGTTCTCGCCCGACGGCACGCAGGTCGCGTTCCGGCGCAGCGAGGCCGACGACATCGCGTTCGTCGTGCGTCGCCTGTGCACCGTCGACGTGCTGCTGGGCGGCGAGGAGTGCTCGCTCTCGGGGCCGCGCAGCCGCGACGTGTTCGCGCTGCAGTTCTGCGACTCGCAGACCGACCACGTGCTCTGCCGCGGGCTGGCCGTCGGGATCACGCTGGCCGCGTCGCGCGGCGTGCCCACCTGGGGCACCTACGGCCAGGTGTGGGCCACCGCGGGCCACGAGCGCATGCAGTACGTCGTGCCCTACGGCCTGTACGCCGACAGCGCCTACCTGGCGGGACGGCCGTACGAGGGATCCATCGGCCAGGAGGCGCTGACGCCGATCCACCTCGACCGCGACAACGCGCTGGTGGCCGGCTGGCCGTCGCCCTCGCGCACCGAGCTGCTGGAGCTGCGCGTGCTCGATGGCGAGGATGGCCTGACCGTGACCCGCGCACCGTGGGCGCCGGATGGCACGGTGGGCACCTGGGTGCGCAGCATGCCACCGGCGCTGAGCCTCGTCGGCCTGCCCTCCTGGGCGGGCGCGCAGAGCGCGGGCGACCGCTCGTTCCGCGGCGCGTTCGGCGACCGCGCCCAGGTGCGCCTGGAGGACGTGCGCCTGGAGCACGGCGAGCTGACCGCGACGATCCGCAACGAGGAGCGCTTCGTGGTCAGCGGCAGCCTCGAGCTCGAGCCCGGGGGCGATGGTGCCCGCGCGGCCACCGTGCGTCGCTGCGAGGGCGAGCGCCGGCGCCGGTTCGTGATGCCCGCCCGCTCGAGCATGCGCGTGAACGTCAACGCGATCACCTACACGAAGGCCGTGGTCTGCATGCGCATGGCCGACCGCGTGGGCAGCGAGCGCCAGCGCCGCTCGCGCGTGAGCGTGCGCCCGATCTAGCGATCTAGAAGTGACCCGCGACCGCCGCCCCGGTGACGGTCAGCGCGTCCTGGGGCGCCGGGCGCAGGATCACCACCTCGGCGGGCGCCTTGTCCAGCAGCCACATCAGGTCGTCGGCGTCCAGGCCGTTGGTGGCCGGCACGACGACGCGGTCGACCGGCTCGGCGGCCAGCAGCAGCTCGAGCGCGTGACGGGCCGAGCGCCCGCGGCTGACGCGCGCGTCGACGGCGACGTCCTGATGGGCGGCCAGCTGCTCGATCGCCTCCAGCACCGGCATGCCGTTCGTGCACTGGCGCGGCAGCGGCGCGTCGAGCGGCAGCGTGCGCGGGACGGTGGCCAGGAACGCGGGCATCAGCGTCGCCTGCTCGGCCTGGGCCAGGCGCAGCGCGGCGTCCAGCGCGCGGCGCGAGATGGCCGTGCCCGAGAAGGGCAGGAGGATCCGGCGCACCGGTCCCGCGCCGCGGCGGCGCTGCCACGACAACCGGCGCCCGACCAGCACGGCGCCGCTCGCGCCGACGGTCAGCCCGATCACCAGCGCGACGACGTGCCAGAGGCTCATCGGGCGCTCTCCGTCCCGCGCGAGCGGTCGGCGACGATGCGCACGTCGACCCCCGGCGCGGCGCGCATCAGCCGCTGGGGCAGCGGCGCGCGCCAGGGGCGCCGGCGCATCGACTCGCCGACCAGCAGGTAGGTGACGCCGCGCTCGGCGGCCACCCGCGCGGCCACCGCGACGACGTCGTCGCCCTCCTCCACCAGCAGCGTCGCGCCCAGCACCGAGCACAGCTGGCGCAGGGGGGCCAGCGCGGGATCGTCGCGGCGACCGGCGGGCGCGACCCACAGCACGTCGAGGTCGGCACCCAGCCGCTGGGCCGAGCGCCAGGCCCGGCGGATCAGCCGCTGCGCGCTGGGCACCGGACGGACCAACGCCATCAGCCGCTCACCCACCGCCACCCGCGCGGCATCGGCGACGGCGTGGTCGCGGGTGCCCAGCGGCCCCTCGACCTCGATGCGCCGCGCGCCGATCTCCTCGGCCACCTGCCGCAGCGCGGTCTCGCGCAGGGCGCCGAGCGACTCGATCCGAAAGAAGCCGTTGAGCGCCGCCTCGACGCGCTCGGCCGGGTACACCTTGCCCGCGCGCAGGCGCTCCAGCAGCGCCTCGGGCGTCAGGTCCACGACGACGATCTCGTCGGCCCGCTTGAGCACCGAGTCGGGGACCGTCTCACGCACGCGCACGCCGCTGAGCTCGGCCACCGCGTCGTTGAGCGACTCCAGGTGCTGCACGTTGACGGTGGAGAGGACGTCGATCCCGGCGGCCAGCACCTGCTGCACGTCCTCGTAGCGCTTGTCGTGCTCGACGCCGGGCGCGTTGGTGTGGGCGAGCTCGTCGATCAGGCACAGCTCGGGCGCGCGCCGCAGCAGCGCGGGCAGGTCCATCTCCTCCAGCGTCGTGTCGCGGTAGTCGACGCGCCGCCGGGGCAGCACCTCCAGCCCGGCCGCGGCGGCGAGCGTGTCCGCGCGCCCGTGGGTCTCCAGCAGGCCGACCACGACGTCGCGGCCGGCCTCCAGCTCGGCCCGGCCCTCCTGGAGCATGCGCACGGTCTTGCCGACCCCCGCGGCCATGCCCAGGAAGACCTTGAGGTGGCCGGGCAAGCTCAGGCTCCGAGGACGTTGTGCACGACGAGGTCGATCAGCTTGATCCCGACGAACGGCGCGACGATGCCGCCCAGGCCGTAGAGCAGCAGGTTGCGCCGCAGCAGCGCGGTCGCCCCGAGCGCCCGGTAGCGCACGCCGCGCAGGGCCAGCGGCACCAGCAGCGGGATCACCACCGCGTTGAACACGATCGCCGAGATGATCGCCGACTGGGGCGTGCCCAGGTCCATCACGTTGAGCTGGGCCAGCGGCCCGTCGGCCTGGCCGGCCGCCGCGTAGGTGGCCACGAAGATCGCCGGCAGGATCGCGAAGTACTTGGCGATGTCGTTGGCGATCGAGAACGTGGTCAGCGCCCCGCGCGTGATCAGCAGCTGCTTGCCCACTTCGACGATCTCGATGAGCTTCGTCGGATTGGAGTCGAGATCGACCATGTTCCCGGCTTCCCGCGCGGCCTGGGTGCCGGTGTTCATGGCCACGCCGACGTCGGCCTGGGCCAGCGCCGGCGCGTCGTTGGTGCCGTCGCCGGTCATGGCCACCAGCCGCCCCTCGGCCTGCTCGGCCCGGATCAGCTCGAGCTTGCGCTCGGGCGTCGCCTCGGCCAGGAAGTCGTCCACGCCGGCCTCGGAGGCGATCTTGGCCGCGGTCAGCCGGTTGTCGCCGGTGACCATCACCGTGCGGATGCCCATCTGGCGCAGCTGGGCGAAGCGCTCGGCCATGCCCTCCTTGACCGTGTCCTTCAGGTAGACGACGCCGAGCACCTGGCTGTCGCGGGCCACGACCAGCGGCGTGCCGCCCTCGCGGGCGATGCGGTCGACCACGCCCTCCAGATGATCGAAATCCCACCCACCCGGGCCGCCCTCCTCGCGCACCCAGGCGACAACCGCGTCGGTGGCGCCCTTGCGCAGCCGCGAGCCGTCCAGGTCGGCCCCGCTCATGCGCGTCTGCGCGGTGAACGGCACGGTGACGAAGTCGGCGGCCAGCTCGCGCTCGCGGATGCCGTAGCGCTTGGCCAGCACGACGATCGAGCGGCCCTCGGGCGTCTCGTCGGCCAGCGAGGCCAGCTGCGCCGCCTCGGCCAGATCGGCCTCGGACACCCCCGGCATCGCGATCAGCTCGGAGGCCTGGCGGTTGCCCAGCGTGATCGTGCCGGTCTTGTCCAGCAGCAGCACGTCGACGTCGCCGGAGGCCTCGACCGCGCGCCCGCTCAGGGCGAGCACGTTGCGGCGCACGAGGCGGTCCATGCCCGCGATGCCGATCGCGCTGAGCAGCGCGCCGATCGTCGTCGGGATCAGCGCGACGAGCAGCGCGATCAGCGTGGTCACCGAGATGTCGGTGCCGGCGAACGAGGCGATCGGCTTCAGCGTGACGATCACCACCAGGAACACCAGCGTCAGGCCGGCCAGCAGGATGTTCAGCGCGATCTCGTTGGGCGTCTTGCGCCGCGACGCGCCTTCGACGAGCGCGATCATGCGCTCCAGGAAGGACCCGCCGGGCTCCTGGGTGATCTCCACGACGATGTGGTCGCTGAGCACCCGGGTGCCGCCGGTGACCGCCGAGCGATCGCCGCCGGACTCGCGGATGACCGGGGCCGACTCGCCGGTGATGGCCGACTCGTCGACCGAGGCGATGCCCTCGATGACGGTGCCGTCGCCGGGGATCACCTCGCCCGCGTCGACGACGACCACGTCGCCCTTGGCCAGCTGCGAGGCGGGCACCTCGCGCCCGTCGCGCAGCCGCGCGACGGTCTCGGCGCGCATCGCCCGCAGCGAGGCGGCGCGGGCCCGTCCGCGCCCCTCGGCCAGCGCCTCGGACAGGTTGGCGAAGATCACGGTCAGCCACAGCCAGACGGCGATCACGCCGGTGAACCAGCGCGGGTCGGTCCCCCCGCCCACGACGAAGGCACCGGTGACGATCAGCGCGCCGATCTCCACGACGAACATCACGGGGTTGCGGATCTGCACGCGCGGGTCCAGCTTGACCAGCGACTGGCGCAGGACGTCGGCGTTCATCGCGACGCCTCCTGTTCGAGAGCGAGGTTGAGCTCGGTGACGTTGACGCCGGCCTGGCCGACGAACCCGAGGAAGCGGCCGTCGGTGTGGTCGTCGATCAGCTGCCGGACCCGGTCCACGGACAGTCCGCGGGCGCGGGCCACGCGCTGGGCCTGGATCGCGGCGTTGGCGCGCGAGATGTGGGGGTCGACGCCGGATCCCGAGGTGGTGACCGCGTCGATCGGGACGACGTCGGTGTCCTCCACGCGCCGGTACTTGGCGATCTGCGCGTCGTAGAAGTCCTTCGTCGACCGCTGGTTGGGCCCGCTGTTGGCGAAGGTGGTGGCCGACGGGTCGTAACCGGTCTGCGACGGGCGCGGGTGGAACCACCTGGCCCCGGCGAACCGCTGGGCCAGCAGCGTCGAGCCGGCCACCCGGCCGTCGACGCGGACGAGCGACCCGTCGGCCTTCCCGGGGAAGGCCACCTGGGCGATCCCGGTGACGGCGAGCGGATAGGCCACGCCCAGCACCAGGGTGAACAGCACGACGGCGATGAGGGAGGAGGTGAGTGTCTTTCGCATGGGTCAGAACAGCTGGTTGGTCAGGCCCTGGACGACGGGGCCGAGGAGCAGGGCGGGGAAGAACGTCAGGGCGCCGATCAGGACGACGACGAAGACGTTCATCCCGACGAACGTGGGCGTGTCGGTGCGCAACGTCCCCAGGCCCGGCGGCGCGATGCGCTTGCGCGCCAGCGTCCCGGCGATGCCCAGGACGAGGACGATCGGCACGAAGCGGCCGAGCAGCATGGCCAGGCCGCCCATCAGGTCGGCGAACGTCACGCCGGTGTAGCCGGCGAAGGCCGAGCCGTTGTTGTTGGCCTGCGAGAGGTAGGCGTAGATCGTCTCGCTGAACCCCTGGGGCCCGTCGTTGTAGATCGACGGCGCGCCGTACTTGCTGGAGATCGCCAGGGCGGTGAACACGAGCACGATCAGCGGCGTGAAGATCACCGCCAGCGTCACGAGCTTGATCTCGCGCGCCTCGATCTTCTTGCCCAGGAACTCGGGCGTGCGGCCGACCATCAGCCCGCCGATGAAGACGGCCAGCAGGACGTACAGCAGCATCGTGTACATGCCCGCGCCCACCCCGCCGAAGACGGTCTCCGAGTAGGACAGGTTGACCATCGGGATCAGCCCGCCGATGCCGGTGAGCGACTCCAGCGCGCCGTTGACCGCGCCGCAGGAGATCGCGGTGGTCAGGGCGGTGAACAGCGACGTGTTGGCGATGCCGAACCGCTGCTCCTTGCCCTCCATGTTGCCGCCCGACAGACCCGCGAGGTGCTGGGCCGGCGACCCGTGCGCCTCGGCCAGGTAGATGACGACCGTCGAGACGACGAGCAGCAGCGCCATCGCGGCGAAGATCGCCCAGCCCTGACGGCGGCTGCCGACCATCCGCCCGTAGGTGGCGGTCAGCGACGCGGGGATGACCAGCATCGCCCACATCTCGACCCAGTTGCTGAACTGGGTGGGGTTCTCCAGCGGCATGGCGGAGTTGACGTTGAAGAAGCCGCCGCCGTTGGTGCCGAGCATCTTGATCGCCTCCTGGGAGGCCACCGGCCCGACGACGATCGTCCCGTCCTGCCCGCCGATCCCGGAGAAGCCGACGGCGTGGCCGAGCGTCTGCACGACGCCCTGGCTGACCAGCACGACGGCGACGACGAGCGCGATCGGCAGCAGCACGTAGAGCAGCCCGCGCACCAGGTCGACCCAGAAGCTGCCGATCGTGGCCTCGCCGCCGCGCCGGCTGGCGATCGCCCGGATCAGCGCGACGGCGACGGCCAGCCCGACCGCGGCGGACACGAAGTTCTGCACGGCCAGCCCGGCCATCTGGACCAGGTTGGAGAAGGTCGTCTCGCCGGCGTAGAACTGCCAGTTCGTGTTGGTCACGAACGACGAGCTCGTGTTGAACGAGAGATCCCAGGGCGCCTGGGTGCGCAGGATCGCGTAGAGCGCCAGCCACGACAGGGCGCTGAACACGAGCAGCGTGCCGGCGTAGCCCTTCCAGCCCTGCGAGCGCTCGGGGTCGACGCGCAGCACCCGGTAGGTGAGGCGCTCGATCGGGGCCAGCACGGGCGAGAGCCACACGCGCTGACCGGTGAAGACCTTGGCCATGTAGCCGCCGAGCAGCGGCACGCAGGCGAAGGTGATGGCCAGGAAGACGGCCATCTGCAGCCAGCCCTGGAGCATGGCTAGAAACGCTCTGCGCGCAGCAGCGCGTAGACCAGGTAGACAACGAGGAGGGCCGAGACGATCAGCCCGAACAGGTCGGTGGTGCTCATGGGCCAGATCGTCAGCCCGGCCGCGTGCGCCTTCCGTGCAGGAACCGCGCCCCGGCATCAAGATCGTGTGAAGACGCGGCCCGTGGTCCGCCGCGACGCGTACGGTGGCGCCAGTGATCGTCGACCGGGCCATCTACCGAGACGGCGTCCGCGCCCCGGCGCCCGACGACCTGGCCGCGATCAACGCCGCCTGCCGGGGCGGCCCGGGGGTCGCGTGGATCGGCCTGTACCGGCCCGACGCGGCCGAGTTCGCCGAGGTGGCGCGCAACTTCGACCTGCACGAGCTGGCGGTCGAGGATGCCGTCACCGCGCACCAGCGGCCCAAGCTCGAGCACTACGGCGACGCGCTGTTCCTCGTGCTCCGCCCCGCGCGCTACGTGGCCGCCTCCGACACCGTCGAGTTCGGCGAGGTGCACGTCTTCGCCGCCCCGGACTTCGTCATCACCGTGCGCCACGGCGAGGCGCCGGATCTGCACCGCGTGCGCGAGAAGCTCGAGAGCCGGCCCGACCTGCTGTGCCGCGGGACCGGCACGATCGTGCACGCGATCCTCGACCGCGTGGTCGACGACTACGAGCCGGTCGTCGCCGGCCTGGAGAACGACATCGACGAGATCGAGGACGACGTCTTCGACGGCAGCCCGAGCGCCTCGCGGCGCATCTACGACCTGACGCGCGAGGTGATCGCCTTCCAGCGCGCGATCAAGCCGCTCGTGCCGATCCTCGAGGGCCTGATGCACGAGGCCGACGTCGACGACGAGGAGCACCGCTACCTGCGCGACGTGCTCGACCACGCGTTGCGCATCCAGGAGCAGGTGATGGGGTTCCGCGAGCTGCTGCAGAACATCCTCAGCACGAACCTGACGCTGGAGACCAAGGCGCTCAGCCAGGCCGCCAACACGACGAACGAGGAGGTCAAGAAGATCTCCGCCTGGGCCGCGATCTTCTTCGCGCCGACGTTCGTGGGGACGATCTACGGGATGAACTTCGACGACATGCCCGAGCTCGGCTGGGGCCTGGGCTACCCGTTCGCGCTGGCCCTGATGGTGGCGATCGCCCTCAGCCTGTGGGGCGCGTTCCGGCGCGCCGGGTGGCTCTAGGTCACCGCGCGCACGCCGGCGGTGACGACCGCGGCGATGACGATCACGGCGATCATCGGCAGGCGCGCGAGCAGCGCCAGGCCGGCCGCGGCCAGGCCGGCGACGCGGGCGTCGACGACGATCCCGTCGGGCTGGTCGGCGAACGTCTCGTAGACGACCAGCGCGCTGATCACCGCGGGGGCGATCAGCGCGATCACGCCCAGCATCCGCACCGACAACGGCCGCGTGCCCAGCACGATCGGCCCCGCGGCCTTGATCGCGACGGTGCCCACGGCGAGCGCGGCGATGACGATCCAGCCGTGGTTCACCGGCGCAGCCCCAGCAGCGCGGCGGCCGACGCGGCGATGATCGGCACGCCCGCGGGCGCCCAGGGCAGCAGCACGAGCGTGATGACCGCGGCCAGGCCGATCGCCTGCAGCGTCTTCTCCGTGCCCGTCGCGCGCGCCTCGGCGACCAGGATGCTCAGGAAGAACGCCGGGAAGATCGCGTCCAGCCCGAGCGTGGCCGGCTCGGGCAGCGCGCCGCCGGCGAGCACGCCGATCACGGTCCCGCCGATCCACCCGAAGGCCTGCGGCACCCACCCGCCGATCATCACCTCACGGCTGAAGCCGCCCTGGCCGTCGGCCGACATCGCGAAGTTCGCGTCGATGATCAGCTGCGCCTCGGCCGCGCGACGCAGGCGCCCGCCGCGCAGGGCCGGGGTCAGCGCGAAGCTCATGGGCAGGAAGCGCAGGTTCAGCAGCAGGCCCGCGGCGATGGCCGCGATGACCGCGCCGCCGCTCTCCAGCACGGTGACCGACGCGACCTGCGCGCTGCCCGCGAAGACCACGACCGACATGACGCTGGCGGCGCCCTTGCCGATGACCGGCGCGGCGATCACCCCGAAGGAGATGCCGATGGCCAGCGTGGGCAGGACGAGCGGGAGCGCCAGCCTGATGCCGTCGCGGTAGGTGCGTTGCGTGGGTTCCATCGGCGCGCGGCGGACCTTACCAGTAGAGTCTCTCAAGAGGTAAGGATGCTCGACACCACGACCCCCGAGACGATCCCCCTGCGCGGCGGCCGGCTGTGCCTGGACTTCGCCAACACCGTCGACTGGTCGGCCGACGCGACGCACCTGGCCGCGGACCCCACCGACGTCCTGACCAGCGCGGACGCGCTGCTGCGCTGGGGTCGGCGCCTCGACCTGGTCGCCGGCCGCGGCGTCGCCCCGGTCGACCGCCCCGAGCTGGCCCGCACCCGCAGCGCCCGGGACGCCATCTACCGCGTGTTCGCGGCGATCGCCGAGCAGCACGAGCCGTCACCCGGCGACCTCGCCCTGCTCAGCACCCAGCACGCCGAAGCGGCCGCGGCGGGCATCCTGCGCCCGGGCGACGACGGGTTCCGTCTGGACTGGCCGCGGACCGACCCGCGCCGGCCGCGTTTCGCCGCCGTCGTCGACGCCGTCGCCCTCTTGGCCGACCCCACCGAGCTGGCCCGCGTCGGACGCTGCCCGGGGCGCCACTGCGGCTGGCTGTTCTACGACCGCACGGGGCGACGACGCTGGTGCGCGATGCGCGCGTGCGGCAGCCGGGAGAAGATGCGCCGCCTGTACGCGCGCCAGAAGTGTGAGCAAAACGGCGCTCGTTGACTCGCCAATCGGGTACATATGACCCATGGCCGCGAACCCCACCTATGAAGAGTCCAAGCAGGTTGCGGAGGCGAGTCGCGAAACCGAGTGGAAGTTGCCGTCGTTCGGCAAGGAGCTGTTCCTCGGTTCGTTCCGTCCCGACCTGATCCACCCTCAGCCGGCCGAGCCCGCTGAGGCGACCGCCAAGGGCGAGGCGTTTCTCGCGCAGATGCGGGCCTTTCTGACCGAGAAGGTCGATCCCTTCCAGATCGAGCGCGACGCGAAGATCCCCGAGGACGTCATCGACGGCCTCAAGGAGATGGGCGCGCTCGGCATGAAGATCCCCGAGGAGTACGGCGGGCTCGGTCTCAGCCAGGTCTACTACAACAAGGCGCTGGCGCTGACCGGCACCTGGCACTCGGCGATCTCGACGCTGCTGTCGGCCCACCAGTCGATCGGCCTGCCCGAGCCGCTGCGCATGTTCGGCTCCGACGCCCAGAAGCAGGAGTGGCTGCCGAAGGTCGCGCGCACGCACATCTCGGCCTTCCTGCTGACCGAGCCCGACGTCGGCTCGGATCCCGCGCGCATGACCACCACGGCCGTCCCCACCGAGGACGGCACCGGCTACCGCCTGACCGGCACGAAGCTGTGGGCCACCAACGGCGCGATCGCCGACGTGGTCATCGTGATGGCCGTCGTGCCGAAGTCCGAGGGCCACAAGGGCGGCATCTCGGCCTTCATCGTGCCCTACGACAGCGAGGGCATCGAGGTCAAGACGCGCAACCAGTTCATGGGCCTGCGCGGCATCGAGAACTCGCTGACCACGTTCGACGACGTGCTGGTGCCGGCCGAGAACATCGTCGGCCGCGAGGGCGACGGCCTGCGCATCGCGCTGTCGACGCTGAACACCGGCCGCCTGTCGCTGCCGGCGATCTGCGCCGCGATGACGAAGTACGCGCTGAAGATCTCCCGCGAGTTCGCCGCCACGCGCAAGCAGTGGGGCGCGCCGGTGGGCAAGCACGACCCCGTCGCGCAGATGGTCGCGTTCGTGGCCGGCTCGGCCTTCGGCATCGAGGCGCTGGTCGACGTGTCCAGCCGCCTGGCCGACGACAAGCGCAACGACATCCGCATCGAGGCCGCGCTGGCCAAGCTGTACGCCTCCGAGCTGGGCTGGCAGGTCGTCGACACGATGGTCCAGATCCGCGGCGGCCGCGGCTACGAGACCGCCGAGTCGCTGCGCGCGCGCGGCGAGAAGCCGATCCCGGCCGAGCAGATGCTGCGCGACATGCGCATCAACCGCACCTTCGAGGGCTCGACCGAGATCATGCACCTGCTGATCGCGCGCGAGGCCGTCGACACCCACCTGTCGGTGGCCGGCGACATCCTCGACCCCAAGACGGCGATCGCCGACAAGGCCAAGGGCGCGCTGAAGGCCGGCGGCTTCTACGCCACCTGGTTCCCCAAGCTCGCCGTGGGCGAGGGCCAGAAGCCGGGCAGCTTCGAGCAGTTCGGTTCGCTGGCCGAGCACGCCCGGTACGTCGAGAAGGCCTCGCGCAAGCTGGCCCGCTCGATCTTCTACCTGATGGGTCGCTACCAGGCGTCCCTGGAGCAGAAGGGCCACCTGCTGGGCCGCGTCGTCGACATCGGCGCCGAGCTGTACGCGATCTCCGCGGCGATCACGTACGCCACGACGCTGGACACCGACGAGGCGCGCGAGCTGGCCGACCTGTTCGCCCACCAGGCCCATCGCCGGGCCGACAAGCTCTTCCACGAGCTGTGGGCCAACGACGACGCCGACAACTACACGGCCGCCCAGAAGGTGCTGGACGGGCGCTACACCTGGTTCGAGGCCGACGTGCTCGATCCGGCCGAGTCCAAGGCCGGCGTGGCCGAGCCGGTGCCCACGCCCGGCGACTGACGCCGTTCAGACGAAGCGATAACCGACACCCGGGTCCGTCTTGACCGCGCCCGTGCCGATCTTGCGCCGCAGGTTGGCGATGTGGGCGCGCAGGACCTGGGTGTCGTCGGCGTAGCCGGCGCCCCACACCTCCGTCAGGAGCGTGCGGTGCGTCAGCAGCCGGCCGCGGTTGCGCACCAGCGTGCGCAGCAAGTCGAACTCGATCGGCGTCAGGTGCACCTCCGCCCCGGCCACCCGGACGACCCGGGCGGCGAGGTCGACCTCCAGGTCGCCGGAGCGGACGACCGGCTCCTCGGCGCCGCCGCCGGCGCGGCGCAGCGCGGCCTGCAGGCGCGCGACCAGCTCGCGCGGGCCGAACGGCTTGGTGACGTAGTCGTCGGCGCCGGCCTCCAGCGCGCGCACCTTCTCGTCCTCCTCGCCCACCGCGGAGAGCACGAGGATCGGCATGGCCGACCACTCGCGCAGGCGCCGGGCCACCTCGATGCCGTCGCCGTCGGGCAGCACGAGGTCGACGATCGCCGCCTGCGGCGGGCGTACGGCGGCGCGGTCCAGCGCCTCCTCGGCGGTGGCCGCCTCGATCACCTCGAAGCCGGCGTCGCGCAGGATGACCCGCAGCGCGCGCAGGATCTGGTGCTCGTCGTCGACGACGAGGATCCGGGGTGGCTCGCCCGAGCTCAAGCCGTGGGGGCTCCGACCGGCTCCAGCGGCAGCTCGACGACGAACGACGCGCCCTGGCCGGGCAGCGACTCGACCGACACCTTGCCGCCGTTGGCCTCGACCAGCCCGCGCACGATGGCCAGCCCCAGCCCCGCGCCCGTGTGGCGCCGGTCCTCGCCGCGATGGAACGGCTCGAAGATGCGCTCCTGCTCGGCCCGCTCGATGCCCGGTCCGCGGTCGACCACGCGCACGACCACGCGGTTGTGCAGCGCCCGCGCGCGCACCTTGACCGCCTCACCGCCCGAGTAGCGCGCGGCGTTCTCCAGCAGGTTGGCGAAGGCCCGTTCGAGCTGGGCGGCGTCGGCCCGCACCGGCGGCAGATCGCCCAGCGACAGGTCGAAGCGGCCGTCGACCTCGTCGGCCGCGGCGACCAGGACCTCCTCCAGCGAGATCGGCTCCGGCCGCGGCCGGTCCGAGCCCGACTGCAGCCGCGACAGGTCCAGCAGCTTCTCGATCAGGCGCGACAGGCGCGAGCCCTCCGAGACGACGACGTCGGCCAGCTCCTCGCGCTCGCCGTCGCTCAGCGTCGGCGAGCGCAGCGCCTCGCCCGCGGTGACGATCGCGGTCAGCGGCGAGCGCAGGTCGTGGGACACGGCCCGCAGCACGGCGGTCTTGGCCACGTCGGACTGGCGCAGCGCCGCCGTCTCGACCACCTGGCCCTGCAGCCGCTCGCGCTCCAGCGCCGCGGCCAGCACGGGCGCCAGCGCCGGCGCGATCCGCTCCTCGAGCTCGGCGCGCAGCGGCTTGGGCAGCGCGGCGGGGACCACCAGCCAGCCCGCGTCCCCCAGCGCCACCGCCTCGCGGCGCGGGTCGGGCTCCGGCGCGGGGCCGACGAGGACCGCCGCCGAGGGCAGCGCCAGCGCCCCGGCCAGCCGCTCGGCCAGCAGCGCGAGGCCCTCGCGCAGGTCGCCTTCGCCGAGCAGCACGCGCGCGGCCTGCGCGGCCAGGTCCGCCTCGGCCCGGCGCCGCTCGGCCTCCAGCGCGCGGCGCTGGGCCAGCTGGGCGACGGCGATCACCGCGGCCGCCACGACGAGGAAGGCCAGCAGCGCGGTGACGTTGCCGGAGTCGCGGATCGCGAAGCTGCCGGTCGGCGGCAGATGGAAGAAGTTGAAGGCCACCGCGCAGGCCAGCGCGGTCACCACGCCGACCCACGGACGCCACAGCACCGAGACGACGAGCACGACGAGCAGGTAGGCGACGCCCAGCGCGGCCACCGGGGCGTGGGCGCGCAGCGGAAGGATGACCAGCGTGACCGCGGCGATCAGGAGCGCCGCCGTGAGGATGCCCACCCATGCCGCCGGCGGTGACGGGCGCGGCCCGAGCATGAGCCGAGCGTAGCTGGCTAGCGACCCGCCGCCTCGCGCAGGGCGGACGCGGCCAGCGTGACGCAGGCGTCGTGCAGCGCGCGCAGGGCGTGCTCGTCGACGAAGGCGATGGCCCGCAGCTGCCAGTCGCCGTTGCCCTCCTCCCCCAGCGGCGGGAGCTCGAGCGCCGCCTGGGCGACCGCGCCGAGCGCGCGCCCGGGCGGCGTGGTCGTCGCGCGCGCGAGCGGCACGAGGCCGGTCAGCACGCGCGCGCGGGCGCGCTCCATGCTGGGGCGGTCGCCGAACGCGCCGTTGACGCAGGCGGCGGCCAGCGCCGCGTGCGCGGCCAGCCGGCGCGCGGCCGCCAAGTGGCGGCGGAGGCTCAGCGCGTCGGCGGCGCCGGGGTCCAGCTCGCCGGCCAGCGCGGTCAGCAACGCCACCGCGTGCAGCGGCGCGCCGATCGTCTCGGTGGCGACGCCCGAGAGCGCCGCAAGCTCGTTTTCCAACGCGTCGGCGATTCCCGCCCTCCGTTCCCCCGGGTGTCCGGACTAGAACATCCGTCGAAAGATCTGTTGCAGCGCTCCATGCCGCGCGATCCCTGCCGAAAAAGAGAGAGGACGCCCCGGTGGGACGCCCTCTGGTTGCCTGGTGAACAGGCGCAAAATCAGATCTTGAAGCCCACCGTGGCGCTCCTTCCCGCCGCAAGCCCCTGCGGCGACACGCTGGTCAGAAACACACATCGAAGTCACGAGACGGGCGTTGCAGCGCCCGTCTTGTGCTGCGTGCGAACACGCAAACGGAACTGTGGCATCTCGCCCGGTCGACGCAAAGGCCGCTTTAGCGCGCTTTGCGTAGGTTTGGACGAATGTACGAGGCGGCGTCAGCCGTGCGGCTCAGCCGACGAAGGCACGCACGCGCGCCTCGATGTTCAGCTCGGCTTCGAAGTCGGCGTCCGTCGTGTGCTGGAAGCCGACGCCCGACTCGCACAGCAGCTGGATGAACACCTCGACCAGCTCGCCGTCGAGCTGGGTGCCCGACACGCGCCGCAGCTCGGCGATCGCCGCCTCCTGGGAGACGGGCGTGCGGTAGGAGTCGCGTGCGGTCATCACGTCGTACGTGTCGGCGATCGAGATCATCCGCGACAGCAGGGGGATGTCGTCGCCGCGCAGCGCGCGCGGGTAGCCGGTGCCGTCGATGCGCTCGTGGTGGCAGCGGATGATCTCCGCCACCGGGCCCAGGCCGGCGACCTTGCCGACGACGCGCGCGCCCTGCGCCGGATGCCGGCGCACGATCTCCCAGTCGTCCTCGCTCAGCCGCCGGTCGGCGAACAGGATCCGGTCGGGGAAGATGAACTTGCCGATGTCGTGCAGAAGCCCGGCGGTGTGGACCAGGTCCTGCTGCTCCTCGCTGCACCCGGTGGCCCGGGCGATGGCGCGCGCGTAGCGCGCGACCGCGGCGGAGTGGCGGGCGGTCATCTTGTCGCGCAGCGAGAGCGTCTGGACCAGCGCGGCCAGGACGCCGACCTGCAGCGAGGCCAGCTCGGTCGAGCGCGCCTCCAGCTGCTCGGCGCGCTCCTCGGAGATGAGCAGCGCGCGGGTCAGGTACTGGAAGGCGATCAGCGCGCCCAGCAGCACGACCAGGGCGGCCAGGCCGGCGGTGATGTAGGTCAGCGCGAAGGCGACGATCAGCATCGCCGCCGCGGCCTCGGAGGGCAGGATCGGCGCCAGCACCTCGCGCGCGAGCCTGGTCGGCGAGGTGTCGTAGAAGACCCACAGCCCCAGCGCGGTCAGCGCGAAGTTGGCCAGGATCGTCACCGCGTAGACGCCGAGCACGACCAGCGCGTAGGAGGCGGTGGTCGGATCGACGCCGGCGTCGACGGCGGCCCGGGCCAGCAGCGCGCCCAGCAGCGGGAAGGTCGCGTAGGTGAGGATGTTGAACAGCGCGCCGTCGATGCGCGGCCGCGTGCGCAGCGCGTCGATGCTGATCGTCAGCACCGCGATCGCCACCGCCGGGGCCGGACCCAGGAAGGTCATGGCCAGCACGAGCGCCAGGAACGAGCCCGACAGGCGCAGGCCGCGGGTGACGATCGTCAGGGCGTCGCTGATGACGGCCAGCGCGGCCAGCACGACGACGAGGGAGACGGGTTCCCAGTCGGCCGTGCGGGACTGCAGTGCGGCGACGACGAGGGCTGCGAGCAGCAGCACGCAGACGACGCCTATCTGGATCTTGCGACGCACCGTCCCGCTTATCGGCGCGAATGCACCAGAAGTTGAGCCCTGGGCGCGCTAGCGTGGCCGACCGCGTGACCGACGAACGAGCACCTCTGAGCGTTCCAGGCTTCCGGCGTTTGGCGGGGAGCTACGCCGTCAACGAACTGGGCGACAACCTCGGGGTCGTCGCGCTCGCGCTGCTGGTGCTCGAGGGCACCAACTCGGCGCTGGCCACCACCGCGCTGTTCCTGTGCTCGCGCTTCATCCCGGCGTTCCTGGCGCCCGCCCTGACCGCCCGCCTGGACCGTCAGCTGGTCAGCCGGTCGCTGCCCGCGCTGTACGCGATCGAGGCGGCCGCCTTCGCCGGCCTGGCGCTGCTGGCCGCGCACGGCTTCTGGCTGCCCGGGATCCTGCTGCTGGCCACGATCGACGGGACGCTGGCGCTGACCGCGCGCGGGCTGTCGCGCGCCGCGGTGGCCGCCGTGCTCAAGCCGCACGGCGCGCTGCGCAGCGGCAACGCCATCCTCAACGGCGCCTTCGCGCTGACCTCGGCGGCGGGGCCGGTGCTGGGCGGCGTGCTGGTCGCCTCCGCCGGTGCACCGGCCGCGCTGTGGGTCGACTGCGCCTCCTTCGCGCTGATCGCCGTGCTGCTGTTCAGCGGCCGCGAGCTGCCGCCCGGCGCACCCGACGAGGAGGACGTCGGCTGGACCGCGCGCATGCGCCAGGGCATCGCCGCCGTGCGTGAGGAGCCGATCCAGACGCTGATCGCCGCGCAGACGCTGGCCTTCGTCTTCTTCTTCCTGGTCATCCCGATCGAGGTCGTCTACGCCGTCGACACGCTCGACGCGGGCGACATCGGCTACGGCGCCCTGCTGGCCGCGTGGGGCGTCGGGCTGGTGATCGGCTCGGCGCTCTTCGCGCGCGTGCGCAACGCGCCCACGCGCGTGCTCGTGGTGTTCTCGACCGTGGCCGTCGGCGTCGGCTACCTCGGCCTGGCCGTCGCGCCGACGATCGCGCTGGCCTGCGTCGCCTCGATCGTCGGCGGGGCCGGCAACGGGCTGCAGTGGGTGTCGGTGCTGACCGCGGTGCAGGAGGCGGTGCCCGACGCGCTGCAGGCCCGCGTGGTCGGGCTGCTGGAGTCGGTCGCGGCCGCCGCCCCGGGCGTCGGCTTCCTGCTCGGCGGCCTGCTCACCTCGGTGTGGTCGCCGCGGCTGGCCTACCTGGTCGCCGGCCTGGGCGTGATCGCCGTGGCCGGGGCGATGGCCCGGCGCATCCGCCCGAGCACCGCCGGGCCATGATGCGCAAGGCCGCCGCGGGGGTACGGTGCCCGTGGTGTCCTCGATCCGCGAACCCGGCGAGTTGCTCGGCCAGGCGTCGCGCCGGTCGCGGGAGTCGCTGCGGGTGCGCGTGCAGCGGCTGCGCACCGCGGGCTTCACGATCCTGCAGTGCGCGCTGGCCGCCGGCCTGGCCTGGCTGGTGGCCAAGCACCTGGTCGGCCACGGCAGCCCGTTCTTCGCGCCCGTCGCGGCGATCCTCACCCTCGGGCTGACCTACGGCCAGCGCGGGCGGCGGGCGATCGAACTGGCCGTCGGCGTGGCGCTGGGCATCGGCGTCGGCGACCTGGTCGTGTTCATCATCGGCGCGGGCTGGTGGCAGATCTCGGTGGTCGTGGCGCTGGCCATGGCCGCCGCGGTGCTGGCCGGCGGCGGGACGCTGCTGGTCAACCAGTGCGCGGTGTCGGCGGTGCTGGTGGCCACGATCCAGGTGCCGACCAGCGGCATCGACCCGTCGCGCTGGCTGGACGCGCTGATCGGCTCGGCCTTCGCCCTGCTGGTCAACGCGATCGTGCCGACCGATCCGCTGCGCCTGGTCAAGCGCCACGTCGAGCCGGTGCTGACCGAGCTGGCCGCCGCGCTGGACGACACCGCGCAGGCGATCGAGCGCGACGACCGCGAGGCGGCCACCCGGGCGCTGACCCGCGCGCGCGGCATCGACCCGCTGATGGGCCGCTACCGCGAGGCGCTGGGCGTCGCGCGCGAGACCGTCGCGCTGGCCCCCACGCGGCGGCGCCTGCGCCCGCGCCTGGTGCCCTACGAGACCGCGGTCAGCGGGCTGGACAACGCGGTGCGCAACACGCGCGTGCTCGGGCGCGGCGCGATCCGCGCGGTCGAGCTGGACGAGCACGTCCCGCCGCTGGCCATCGAGGCGATCCGGGAGCTGGCCGTGTCGGTGCGGGCGCTGGAGCGCGAGCTGGCCGACCCCGAGCGCGACCGCGCGGCCGAGGAGGCGGCGCTGCGCGCGGCGGCCCGCTCGACCGCCGCGCTGGAGGTCACGGGCAACCTGTCGGCCAGCGTGATCGTGGGCCAGGTCCGGTCCACCGCGGTGGACCTGCTGCGCGGGATGGGCATGGACGGCGAGGAGGCGCGCAGCGCCGTTCGCGACGCACGCGCAAGACTTGGGGTCTGATGGACGAGTCGCTGAAGGGCCAGCTGCTGATCGCCGCGCCGACGTTGGAGGACCCGAACTTCCATCGCACGGTGGTCCTGGTCTGCGTGCATTCCAGCCAGGGCGCGCTCGGGCTGGTGCTCAACCGGCCCTCGCCGCTGGAGGCCGTCGAGGCGGTGCCCGAGGTCTCCGTGGCGCTGGGCGACGGCGCCGGTGCACGCCTGTGGCTGGGCGGGCCGGTGCAGACCTCGGACATCGTGCTGCTGGCCGACTTCGCCGATCCGGGCGAGTCGCTGCTGATCAGCGGCGACATCGGTCTGGTCACCGACGGCGCGCCGCTGGAGCAGCTGGGCGCGCGCACGCGGCGGCTGCGCGCGTTCCTCGGGCACAGCGGCTGGGGCCCGGGCCAGCTCGACGACGAGCTCGAGCGCGAGGACTGGATCGTCGCGCCGATGACCGCCGGCGATCCGTTCTCCGAGGCGGCCGACGACCTGTGGGTCAGCGCGCTGGAGGAGCTGGGCGGGCAGTACGCGCTGGTGGCCCGGATGCCTGATGACCCGTCGATGAACTGAGCTCACGTATGGTCGAGACATGCGCCATGTCGAAGACCTCGAGCTGAGCTACGCGGAGAAGTACTTCACGGAGGGCATCCCGAAGTGGGAGATCCCCAAGCACGCGATGCCGGCGCGCGACGCCTACCAGATGGTCAGCGACGAGCTGGCGCTGGACGGCAACCCGCGCCAGAACCTGGCCAGCTTCGTGACCACGTGGATGGAGCCCGAGGCCGACCAGCTGGCCAAGGAGGTCCTCAACAAGAACCTCGTCGACAAGGACGAGTACCCGCGCACGGAGGCGATCCACCGGCGCGTCAACGCGATGCTCGCCTCGCTGCTCAACGCGCCCGACGAGTGCACGCCGGTGGGCACGGCGACGGTCGGCTCCTCGGAGGCGATCATGCTCGGCCTGCTGGCCCACAAGTTCTCCTGGCGCAAGCGCGGCCAGGGCACCGGCCAGCCGAACGTCGTCTGCAGCGGGCTGGTGCACACGTGCTGGGAGAAGGCGGCGCGCTACTTCGACCTGGAGCTGCGGATCGTTCCGCCGGAGCCCGGCCGCTACGTGCTGGACGCCGACCGGGTCAAGGCCGTGGTCGACGAGAACACGGTCGCGGTGGGCGCGATCCTGGGCAACACGTTCACCGGCGAGACCGACGACGTGGCGGGCATCGACGCGATGCTGCGCACGCTGCCCTATGAGGTGCCGATCCACGTCGACGGCGCCTCGGGCGGCTTCGTCGCGCCGTTCCTGCAGCCCGATCTGCTGTGGGACTTCCGGCTGGAGCGCGTGCGCTCGATCAACATCTCCAACCACAAGTTCGGACTCGTGTATCCCGGCATGGGCTCGGTGATCTTCCGTGACGAGTCCGACGTCGACGACCAGCTGATCTTCGACATCACCTACCTGGGCGGCTCCTCGCCGACCTACTCGTTGAACTTCTCCCAGGCCAGCCAGGGCGTCGTGCTGCAGTACTACAACTTCCTGCGCCTGGGCTTCACCGGCTACCAGAAGGTCATGCAGGCGATCGACACCAACGCCAAGGCGCTGCGCCAGAAGCTCCGTGAGATGGAGGTCTTCGAGATGATCGGCGAGGAGACGTTCATGCCGGTCATCGCCGTGGCCATGAAGCCCGACTGCACACACGACGTGTTCGAGCTGTCCGCGCACGTGCGCGAGCAGGGCTGGATCATCCCGGCCTACAAGCTGCCGGCCAACGCCGAGGACGTGGCCGTGCTGCGCATGGTCGTGCGCGAGTCGGTCTCGCGCGACCTCGTCGACCTCCTGGCCGGTGACCTGGAATGGGCCCTGGGTCGCAGCACCGGCGCCGTCCCGCCCCACCAGCCCAAGCGTCCGATCTGCTGACGAGGAGAGCCCGCCCGATGTCCGAGCCCACGAAGTTCCTGCTGTCCGAGGATCAGATCCCCACGGCCTGGGTCAACCTGATGGCCGACCTCCCCGGCCCTGGGTTGCCGCCGTTGTCCCCCGCGACGATGGAGCCCGCGGGCCCCGCCGACCTGGCGGCGATCTTCCCGATGGCGCTGATCGAGCAGGAGGTCAGCGCCGAGCCGGAGATCGCCATCCCCGAGGCGGTGCGCGAGGCCTACAAGCTGTGGCGCCCGACGCCGCTGTTCCGCGCCCGGCGGCTGGAGGCCGAGCTCGATACGCCGGCCCACATCTACTACAAGTACGAGGGCACCTCGCCGGCGGGCTCGCACAAGCCCAACACGGCGATCCCGCAGGCCTACGAGAACGCCCAGGCCGGCATCCGCAAGATCACCACCGAGACGGGCGCGGGCCAGTGGGGCTCGTCGATCGCCTTCGCCTGCGCGCTGTTCGGGCTGGAGTGCGAGGTCTTCATGGTCGGCTCGTCGTTCGACCAGAAGCCCTACCGGCGGTCGATGATGCAGACCTGGGGCGCGACGGTGCACCGCTCGCCCTCCGACCTGACCGATGCGGGCCGGGCGAACGCCGAGCACCCGACCGGCTCGCTGGGCATCGCGATCTCCGAGGCGGTCGAGATCGCCGCCCAGCGCGAGGACACCAACTACTCGCTGGGCTCGGTGCTCAACCACGTGCTGCTGCACCAGACGGTCATCGGCATCGAGTCGATCGCGCAGATGGAGCTGGCCGGCGACGACCCCGACGTGGTCATCGCCTGCTGCGGCGGCGGCTCGAACTTCGGCGGCCTGGCCATCCCGTTCCTGCGCCGCGTGCTGCAGGGCGAGTCGAAGACCCGGTTCGTCGCGGTCGAGCCGGCCGCCTGCCCGACGCTGACCCGCGGCGCCTACCGCTACGACTACGGCGACACCGCGGGGCTGACGCCGCTGATGCCGATGTACACGCTCGGCCACGACTTCGTGCCGCCGCCCGTGCACTCCGGTGGCCTGCGCTACCACGGCGACTCGCCGCTGGTCTCGGCGCTGGTCAAGGAGGGGCTGGTCGAGGCGCGCGCGCTGCGCCAGAACGAGTGCTTCGCCGCCGCCGTGCAGTTCGCCCGCTGCGAGGGGATCATCCCGGCGCCCGAGTCCGCCCACGCGGTGCGCGGCGCGGTGCTCGAAGCCGAAGCGGCCCGCGAGGCCGGCGAGCAGCGCGTGATCCTGTTCGGCCTGTCGGGTCACGGCGACTTCGACATGGCCGCCTACGACGCCTACTTGTCGGGATCCCTCCCGGACCCGGAGTTCTCGGAGTCCGACATGGAGGCCGCGTTGTCGCGCTTGCCGGAGACCCCCGCGATCGCCTGACCGTCGTCGTCCTGGCCGTGACCGTGGCCGTGGCCGTGGCCGTGGCCGCGGTCGCGGTCGTGTCCGTGTCCGTGGTCCTCCCCACGCCCACGGTCCTCCCCATGGCCACGTGTGGCGGATTCAGTCCGACCGTCGGACTCATTTCGCCACACGTCGTCGGGCGGCGGCGGTTTCTCGAGGTGCTTGTCGTGCCCGCGCCCATGCTCCCGCTCGCGCCCATGCTCCGGCTCGGGCGGCGCCGGCTTCGCTGGCCGCGCCGGTTTGACCTTCTCGACGCGGCCCGGCTTGGGCGCCTCGACCGCCTGGAGCGCCACCGGCGACTCGGGCGCCTTCGCTGCGCCATTGGCCGCGGGCACCGCCGCCGCCGCGGGGGTGGAGGCGGTCGCCGGGCGCACCGGCTTGACCTCGCGCTTGGACGCCGCCGCATGCGTCGTCGCCGGCGCGACCGGATGGTGCGTCCCGCCGATCACGCCGCTCGTCGCCCCGCCGCCCACCAGCGCACAGCCGGCCAGCACCCCGGCGACCGCCTTGGCGGCCACGTGCGACGAGGCATCGCCCCCGCCGACCTCGGCCGCGCGCAGCACCAGCCCCGTTGGCGTCAGCGCAGAACACGCGGTGCGAACCGCCGCGCGCGCCCGGAACAGCGTGGCGCGCGCTGCGCCGGACGAGACCCCGAGCGCCCGTCCGATCTCCTCGTGCGAGCGCCCCTCCAGCTCACGTAGCAGGAGAGCGTCGCGCTGGGATGTCGGCAGCTGGGCGATCGCCGTGAGAACCGACGCCAGGCGCTCACGCTCGGCCACCTGATCCTCGGGCGTGTGCGCGGCGGCGAACTGCTCGTCGGTGAGCTCGACCTCGTCGCGCCGGCCGCGCAGCAGGTTGAGCGCCGTGTTGTGCGCGATCCGGTACAGCCATGGCCGCAGCTGCAGGTCGCGGTCGTCGCCGTTGGTCATCGCGGTGTGGGCGCTGGCCAGCGCCTGCTGCACGGCGTCCTCGGCCCGTTGCGGGCCGAGGATCCGCGTGCAGTAGCGCAGCAGCGCGGGCCGATAGCGGTGGACGATCGCGTCGAAGGCCGGCTCGTGCCCGGCGCGCGCCAGCTCCACCAGGCGCTCGTCGGACTGCAGCCGCAGCAGCGACGTGCCGGCCAGCCGGACCGGATTGGACAACAGCCCCGACGGTTGCATCCCCGCTGGCGTGCCCGCTACTTGACGAGGTCAACCTCGCGGAAGACGGCGCCGGACGTCGTCGCGCTGACCTCTGCCTCCGTGACCTTGGTGCCCGCCGTCAGGTTCTCGGTGCCGCACCGCTGGAAGCGGTGGCGCCCGTGGTCGTCGCCGTGGTGGCGGCCGCGGAACGTCGCCTTGCGGGCCGTCGGGGCGGCGCTCTCGCAGGCCAGGCGCGTGCGGTCGGTGACCTTGGCCACTAGCGTGGAGCCGTCGGTCAGCGTCAGCGTGAGCTTGCCGTCGGCGAACGAGGCGACCGTCGCCACCGGCGTGGCGGCGGCGTCATCGCCGTGATGACCGCCGTGGGCCAGGGCCGACATCGGGGCGGCGGCGAGCGCGGCGGCCGCGGTGAGGGACAGGATCGTTGAACGTCGCATGCCCCTGGGAACACGGGCTCGCGCCGAAGATCACGCGCGACGTTGCCCGACCGCCACGAGCGCGGCCCACCGCAGCAGCCCGAGCGTCAGCTTGAGGATCAGGGCGACCACCTAGGTGCCGGACTGTGGCACGGCGATCCCGCTCTCGTAGGCGAGCACCACCGCCTGCACGCGATCGCGCACGCCGAGCTTCATCAGCACGCGCGCGACGTGCGTCTTGACCGTCGTCTCGGAGACGATCAGCTCCGCCGCGATCTCGGCGTTGGACAGCCCGCGGGCCATCAGCTTGAAGACCTCGAGCTCGCGCTCGGTCAGCTCGTCCAACCCACGCGGCGGCGCGGGCGCGGTCGGAGCCGCGCGGGCGAACTCCACGATCAGCCGGCGGGTGATCGACGGGGCCAGCAGCGCATCGCCACGCGCGATCACCCGGATGCCCGCGGCCAGGTCCTCCGGTGGCGTGTCCTTGAGCAGGAAGCCCGACGCGCCGGCACGCAGCGCGTCGTAGACGTACTCGTTGAGGTCGAACGTGGTCAGCATCAGCACGCGCACGTCGGGCACGACCTCCAACAGCCGGCGCGTGGCCTCGATGCCGTCCAGCTCGGGCATGCGGATGTCCATCAGCACGACGTCGGGCTTGGCCCGCCTGGCCTGCTCGACGGCCTGCAGCCCGTCGGGCGCCTCGCCCACCACCAGCAGATCGTCCTCGGCGTCGAGGATCATCCGAAAGCCCGCGCGCACCAGCGCCTGGTCGTCGGCGATCAGGACGCGGATCGGTCCGGCCATCGCTCAGCTCACTCCCTCGCGTACCAGCGGAAGCCGCGCACGCACGTCGAACCCGCCGCCCACCCGCGGCCCGGCCTGCAACTCGCCCCCGACCACCCGCACCCGCTCGCGCATGCCGATCAGGCCGTGGCCCGGATCGCCGGCCCGCGGCGCGACCGTGCCCCGATCGGCGATCTGCAGCTCCAGCGCATCGTCGGCGTAGCGGACATGCACCGAGGTGGGCGCCGACGCGGCGTGCTTCATCGTGTTGGTCAGCGCCTCCTGGACGATGCGGTAGCCGGTCAGGTCGACGCCGGCGGGCAGCGACCGCGGCGGCCCCTCGACCTCCAGCTCGACCGGCAGGCCCGCGGCGCGCGCCCGGCCGACCAGCTCGGCGAGCTGGTCCATGCCCGGTTGGGGCGAGCGCTCCGCGTCCACGCCGAGCACGCCGAGCAGGCGGCGCATCTCGCCCAGCGCCTCGCGCCCGGTGCGCTCGATCTGCGCGGCCGCGTCGGCGGCGCGCGCGGGATCGCGCTCCAGGATGCGCCGGGCCCCGCCGGCCTGCACGACCATCACGCTCATCGAGTGCGCCACGATGTCGTGCAGCTCGCGCGCGATGCGGCGGCGCTCGTCGGCCACCGCGATCTCGGCCAGCAGCTCGCGCTCGTCCTCGGCCCGCACCGCCTCCTCGTGCAGTCGCGCGGCCAGCTCCGTGCGCGAGCGCACCAGCCAGCCGCCCAGCCAGCCGAACCCGAGGATCGCGTTGGGGAACACGTAGTCGCCCCACACCGTCGAGCCCATCACCAGGGCGATCAGCGCGGGCGCCGCCACCGCGACGAGCAGGCCGGCCAGGGCCTGGCGCCCACGCGCGTGGACGGCGGTCGAGTAGCCCGCGATGAGCACGGGGATCAGCGGCGAGACCGTCGCGTACCCGTCGATCAGCCAGGCGGCCATCGCCACCGCGACGGCCACGACGACCAGCTCGACGAGCAGCGGGTGGCGGCGGCGGGCGGCCAGCGGCAGCGTGAGCGCCAGGCCGGCCAGCACGGTCACCCACGTCGGCCCGTCGTGGGCGCCGACGACGCCCGAGACGGTGAAGGCGAGCGCGAAGGCCCCGGCCAGGAGCCAGTCGATCAGCTGCGGGGAGATGCGGCGGCGACCGATCCTCACGACGCCACCACCGGGAGCCGGGCGCGCACGGCGTGGCCGCCGCTGCGCCGCGTGCCGCTGTGCAGCTCGCCGCCGTACAGGCTGACGCGCTCGCGCAGGCCCGGCAGCGTGCGCGGATCGGCGCCGTCGTCGGTCACCTCGACCTCGATCGCCTCGCGGCCGTAGCGCACGCGCACCGCGGCGCGTCCGGCGCTGCCGCCCTGCAGCGCGCCACCCAGCGCCTCCTGCACGACCCGGTAGGCGACCAGATCGACGCCGGCCGGGACCGTCGCGCGCTCGCCCTCCACCGACAGGTCGACCGGCAGGCCGGCGGCGCTCGAGCGGCGGATCAGCGTGGACACGTGCGACAGGCTGGGCTGCGGGTCCAGCGCGAGCTCCTCGTCCTCGCGACGCAGGACGCCCAGCAGCGCGCGCATCTCGGTGAGCGCGTCGCGACCGGTGGCCTCGATCGCCGCGAAGGCCTCGCGCGCGTGCGCGGGGTCGCGCTCGGCCAGCCGCCGGGCCGCGCCGCCCTGGACGACCATCGCGCCGAGCGCGTGGGCGATCACGTCGTGCAGCTCGCCGGCGATTCGCGCCCGCTCGGCCAGCACCGCCGCCTCGGCCATCTCGGCCCGCTGGCGCTGCAGCCCGGCGGTGCGCTCGCGCAGCGTGCGGGCCAGCGCGACGCGGTCGGAGACGACGCGCCCGATGACGATCGGCCCGACCACCAGCACGAGCACGGCGAAGGTGAAGTTGCCGGCGTTGTCCGGGTAGGGATCGAGCGCCAGCGCCCCCAGCGCGCCGGCCAGCACCAGCCCGCTGCCCAGCGCGGTGCCCCAGCCGCGCGTGCGCGAGCCCACCGTGTAGCCGGAGATGAACAGCGAGAAGAACGGGACGAGCAGGTTGTCGTTGATCGCCTGGTCGCTGGACAGGATCAGCGTGTAGGCGGCGACCATCAGCGCCACCGCCGGGAGCGTCCAGCGCCGGCGCAGGGCGATGCCGAACCCCAGCACGACCACGAGGAAGCGCACGCGCAGCTCCTCGTCGGCGGGCGCGTCGATCAGCGACAGCTCGATCTGCCCCTCGATCGCGATGAACGCGCCCAGGGCCAGGTCGAAGCGCCACGGATCGAGCGCGCGGAACCAGGCGATCGTGCGACGGAGCCTGTGCACGGGCGCACCGTAACGCGCGCGCCAGCCGCCGTCGTCCTCCTTGAGGATGACCCGGGATCGGCCACCGGGAGGACCGCAGATCGCCATCGCGGCCGACGACGCCCGACGTCACGGCGGAGATCGTCCCGGCCATGCGGACATGGACCGCCGCCACCAACCCCACGAGCCGGAAGGCCGACGCATGACCGACGCGACCCTCAGCGCTTCACCCACGATCACCAGCACCGCCGTCTCGGGCACCGCGCTCACGCGCGTGTTCGGCACCGGCGACGCCGCCGTGCCCGCGCTGCGCGGCGTCACGCTCGACGTTCCCGCGGGCCAGTTCGTCGCGGTCATGGGCCCGTCGGGCTCGGGCAAGTCGACGCTGCTGCACGTGCTCTGCGGCCTGGACCGCCCGACCGACGGCTCCGTGCGGATCGCCGGCCAGGAGATCGGCCGCATGGGCGACAAGCAGCTCACGCGGCTGCGCCGCGAGCACGTCGGCTTCGTCTTCCAGGCGTTCAACCTGCTGCCCACGCTGACCGTGGCCGAGAACGTCGCGCTGCCGGCGCTGCTGGCCGGCCGGCGCACCGACCCGCGGGCGCTCGACGCGCTGCTGCACCGCGTCGGCCTGCACGAGCGCCGCGACCACCGGCCCGCGCAGCTGTCCGGCGGCCAGCAGCAGCGCGTGGCCATCGCCCGCGCGCTGATCGACACGCCGTCGGTGCTGTTCGCCGACGAGCCGACCGGCAACCTCGACTCGACCGCCGGTGGCCAGGTCCTCGACCTGCTGCGCGAGGCGGTCGAGCTCGACGGTCAGACGATCGTCATGGTCACCCACGACGCGCGCGCGGCGGCCACCGCCGACCGCACGGTCTTCCTGGCCGACGGGCGCATCGTCGCCGACCTGGCGTCCCCCACCCACGCGGAGATCACCTCCGCCTACCAGGAGACCGTGCGATGAACCGCCTGGCCCTCAGAGGACTGGCCGCGCGCCCCACGCGCACGGCCCTGAGCGCGCTGGCCATCGTGCTCGGCGTGGCGCTGGTCAGCGCCGCGCTCGTGCTCGGCGCCACGTTGAAGCGCTCCGCCGACGCGCTGACCGCGTCGGCCTACGACGGCACCGACGCGGCGCTCGTCGCCGACATGCCGTTCCGCCCGATCGTCAGCGACGGCCAGCAGGCGCCGCCGATCCCCGCCGGCGTCCTGGACCGGGCGCGCGCGGTCGACGGCGTCGGCGTCGCGGCCGGCAACGTGTCCGACCGGGCGATCCTGCTCGGCGACGACGGCCGGCCGGTCAACGACGGCCTCTCGTTCGCCGAGGGCGTCGACACGGCGACCCCGGGCGCGCTGGCGCTGACGCCGTTCCGCCTGCGCGACGGCGCGTGGCCGCGCGGTGCGCGCCAGGTGGCGATCGAGGCCGGCACCGCCGACCGCCAGCACATCGCCGTCGGCGACACCGTGCGGATCGCCGCGCGCGGCCCCGCCCAGGCCTTCGTGGTCAGCGCGGTGATGCGCTTCAGCGGGGCCGACTCGCTGGGCGGCAAGACCAGCGCGCTGGTGTTCGACCTGCCCACCGCGCAGCGGCTGTTCGACAAGCCCGGCCGCTACGACAGCGTGCTGGTGGCCGCGGGCCCGGGCACCGACCCGGCCGCGCTGCGGCGCGACCTGGCCGCCGCGATCCCCACGGTGCAGGTCACGACGGCCGCCGACCAGGACCGCTTCTCGCTGGACGAGCTGGGCACCGTGGTCAGCGTCGTGCGCACCGTGCTGACCGCCTTCGGCATCCTCGCGGTGCTGATCGGCGCGTTCACGATCCTCAACACGATGTCGATCGCCGTGGCCCAGCGCACGCGCGAGCTGGCCCTGCTGCGGATGGCCGGCGGATCGCGCGGTCAGGCGCGCCGGCTGGTGCTGACCGAGGCGCTGGTGCTCGGGCTGGCCGCGTCGGTGACCGGCCTGGTGGCCGGCTTCGGCCTGGCCAAGCTGCTCAACGGCGTGTTGGCCTCGGTCGGGCTGGACCTGCCCCATTCGGGCCTGGTCATCGAGCCGTCCGCGGTGATCGTGGCGATCGCGGTGGGAACGCTGGCCACGCTCCTGGCCGCGCTGGTGCCCGCCCGCCGCGCGACCCGCGTGACGCCGCTGGCCGCGCTCACGCAGGCCGCGGGCGCCGGCGCGGGCCGCCGCGGGCTGGGCGGGCGCCTCGTCGCGCCGCTGGTCGGCGCGCTGAGCTGGCCGGCGGCCCGAGTCGGCGGCGTGGCCGGTGGCCTGGCCCGCCGCAACGCGCTGCGCAACCCCGGTCGCACCACGCTGACGGCCACCGCGCTGGCCATCGGCGTGGCGCTGATGACCGTCGTGCTCGTCGCCACCGCGGGTTTCCGCGGCTTCGAGCGCAGCTCGCTGGAGCACCGCATCCAGGCCGCCCAGGTGGTGTCCGGGTCCGACGGCTGGTCGCCGATCCCCGACACGATCGAGCGGGCGGTGGCCGACACGCCGGGCGTGACCGCGGTGACCAGCCTGCGTCAGGACGGCGCGCTGGCCTTCGGCGGGCGCGAGCGCATCAACGCGGTCGATCCGGCCACGGTGGGCGGGCTGTTCGACTTCGACTGGGTCGACGGCTCGCCGGGCACGCTCGCGCAGCTGGCCGCCGACGGCGCGGTGCTGGACAGCGGCTTCGCCTCCGAGCACGGCCTGGCCGTCGGCGACCGGTTCACGGTCACCTCGCCGACCGGCGCCCCGGTGGCGCTGGTCGTCCGCGGCATCGAGCGCTCGCCGGTGCTGGACATGATGAACCTGGGCCCGATCACCGTCTCCGCACAGGCTTTCGCGGCCGGCGGCTGGTCGACCCAGGACCGCACGATCACGCTGGCCGACACGACGGACGCCGCGGCGCTGTCGCGCACCGTCGCGCGGTTCCCCGAGGCCCAGGTCGAGGCCAAGGCGGCGTGGATCGACGCCAAGCTGGCCGGCCTGGACGGCATCGTCGCCCTGTTCGGCGTGCTGCTGGCGCTGTGCGTGATCGTGTCGCTGCTGGGCATCGCCAACGCGATGGTCCTGGCCACGCTGGAGCGCACCCGCGAGCTGGGCGTGCTGCGGGCGCTGGGCATGAGCCGCCGGCAGCTGCGGCGGATGGTGCGCGCGGAGTCGATCGTCACCGCGCTGCTGGGCGCCGCGCTCGGCGCGCTGGCCGGGCTCGGGCTGGCGGCGATCGTCACGTCGCTGCTGGCCGACCAGGGACTGCAGTTCGTGGTCCCGGTCACCGGGCTCGTCGTGTTCGCCGTGCTGGCGGTGCTGGCCGGCACGATCGCGGCGGCGCTGCCCGCCCGGCGAGCGGCCCGGATGGACGTTCTCGGGGCGCTGGCCTACGAGTAGGTGGGACCCCGTCGGGCGGAGCGGGCATATGCTCCGCCCGATGGGGACCATCAACGCCACGAGCACCGTGGAGATCGACGCTCCCGTGGAGCGCTGCTACGCCATCGCCGCCGACCTGGAGCGCGCGCCCGACTGGCAGCGCTCCCTGCAGTCCGTCGACGTGCTCGAGCGCGACGCCGAGGGCCGCCCGACGCTCGTGGAGACCGTCTCGGACGCCAGCGTGAAGACGGTCAAGACCGTGCTGCGCTTCTCCTACGACCCGCCGGGCGCGATCCGCTGTCGCCAGGAGAAGGGCGAGCTGAAGTCGCTGGAGGGCGGCTGGACGTTCGAGGACCTCGGCGGCGGGCGCACCGCCGCGACCTACGCGCTCGACGTCGATCCCGGTCGCATGCTGGGCATGCTGCTGCGCGGGCCGGTCGTCGACAAGGTGCGCCAGGTGCTGGTCGGCGACGCCGCCGACGAGCTCAAGGCGCGGGCCGAGAAGGACTGAGCGCCGTGCGCATCCTGGTCGTCGGCTCCGGCGGCGTCGGCTCCGCGGTGGCGGCGATCGCCCGCCGGCGCGACTTCTTCGAGACGCTCGTGCTGGCCGACCTGGACCAGGCGCGCGCGCAGGCCGCGCTGGACCGGATCGGCCGCCCGGACCGGATGCAGGCGCGCTCGGTCGACGCCTCCGACGCGGCGGCGATCGTCGCGCTGGCCCGCGAGGTCGACGCCGACACGATCCTCAACGCCTGCGATCCGCGCCTGAACCCGCCGATCTTCGAGGCCGCCTTCGAGGCGGGGTGCACCTACCTCGACATGGCGATGACGCTGAGCCGGCCGCATCCCGAGCATCCGTACGAGCAGACGGGCGTGATGCTGGGCGACGAGCAGTTCCTCGAGCACGAGCGCTGGGAGATGGCCGGCCAGCTGGCGCTGTGCGGCATCGGCGTGGAGCCGGGCTTCTCCGATGTGGCCGCCCGCTTCGCCGCCGATCACCTGTTCAGCGAGATCGACGAGCTGGGGGTGCGCGACGGTGCCGACCTCGTGGTCGCCGGCTACGACTTCGCCCCCACCTTCTCGATCTGGACGACCATCGAGGAGTGCCTGAACCCGCCGCTGATCTGGGAGAAGGGCCGCGGCTTCTACACGACCGAGCCGTTCTCCGAGCCCGAGCTGTTCCGGTTCCCCGAGGGCATCGGCGAGATCGAATGCGTCAACGTCGAGCACGAGGAGGTCGTGCTCATGCCGCGCTGGGTCGACGCGCGGCGGGTGACGTTCAAGTACGGCCTGGGCAGCGAGTTCATCGACGTCCTGCGCACCCTGCACAAGCTCGGCCTGGACTCGACCGAGCCGCTGTCGGTGCGCGGCGTGCCGGTCTCCCCGCGCGACGTGGTCGCCGCCGCGCTGCCCGATCCGGCGACGCTCGGCGACAAGATGACCGGCCGCACCTGCGCGGGCACGCTGGTCACGGGCACCGGCCAGGACGGCAACCCGCGCGCGACCTACCTCTACCACCTGGTCGACAACGAGCGCACGATGCGCGAGGACGGCTCGCAGGCCGTCGTCTGGCAGACCGCGATCAACCCGGTGGTGGCGATGGAGCTGATCGCCTCCGGCGTGTGGAGCGGCGCGGGCGTGCTCGGCCCGGAGGCGCTGGACGCGGTGCCGTTCCTCGACCTGCTGGCCGACTACGGCGCGCCGCACGGGGTCGACGAGCGCGACCCCGCCAATCCGGCGGCGTAGACGGAGTCAGTAGACGACGGCGCCGGCGGTGGACGCCGGCGTGGCGTCCGGTGAGACGTCGTCGGGGCTGTTGACCAACGCGCCCTCGGGCGCCTGGACCGGACCGTCGAGCAGCGGGTCGCCCGTCTCGTCCATCCAGCGCTCCAGGCGCGCGCGCAGCTCCTGCACGACCGGCGCGTACGTCGGGTCGGCGGCCAGGTTGGCCGCCTCGTTGGGATCGAAGACGAGGTCGTAGAGCTGCTCGGAGGCCACCGACCGCTCCAGCCAGCCGTGCTCCAGCCACAACGTCTTGGACGGGCCGTCGTCGGTGTTGGCCGGAACCACCCCGTCGTGGCTCTCGTCGAAGCGCCGGATGTACTTCCAGCGGCGCGTGCGCACCGAGCGTTGCGGCTCGTAGGCGGCGTGGTAGGTCAGCTCGGCGAACACCGCGTCGTGCAGCTCGGCCACGGCGCCCTGGGCCAGCGGCAGCAGCGAGCGCCCCTGCAGCCAGTCGGGCGCGTCGATGCCGGCCAGCGCGCAGATCGTCGGGAACAGGTCCAGGTGGGTGACCAGCGCGTCCTGCACGGTACCGCCGGTGAAGCCGCCCGGCCCGCGCATGATCAGCAGCACGCCCAGGCCGCGGTCGGTCAGCGTCGCCTTGGCGCCCGGGAAGGCCAGGCCGTGGTCGGTGGTGAAGATGACCAGCGTGTCCTGGGCCAGGCCGGCGCTGTCCAGCGCGTCGAGCACGCCGCCGACGCCCTGGTCGAGCTTGCGCGCGCTGGCCTTGAAGGCGGCCATGTCGCGACGCGTCTCGGGCGTGTCGGGCAGGTTGGCGGGCGGCAGGCCGTACAGCGCATCGCGCGCGGACACGGGCTCGGCGAAGTCGCGGTGGGTCTCGATGAAGCCGACCGAGGCGAAGAACGGACGGTCCTTGGGGCGCCGCTCGAGCATCGCCCAGAACTCGGGCACGACCGTGTCGGCGTGGTGGTCGGGCAGCTCGGCGACCTCGTCGTAGCCCAGCGCGCCGGGATCGACGCTGACGTGGGACTCGCCGATCAGGCTGGTCCAGTAGCGCGCCTCGCGCAGCGTGTGCACGAGGTGCTGGGTGTGGTCGTTCAGCGCCCAGCCGCGGTGGGCCAGGCCGAGCATGCCGTTGGCGTGCGCGTGGCGGCCGGTGAGCAGCGCGGCGCGGCTGCCCGAGCAGGCGGGCACGGTGCAGAAGGCCTGGCGGAAGAGCACCCCCTGGTCGGCCAGACGCTGGATGTTCGGCGTCGGAATGGCGTGGCCGTAGGGCTGGACGTAGCGACCCGTGTCGTGCGAGTGAACGTAGAGGACGTTGGGAATACGGGGGGTCATGACGTCGATGTCCTCAAGGTAGCAATCTCGATCGGATTGGTCGGTAAATGCCGGGAGCCCGCGAAACGTCCTACTTCGTCTGCGCCACCCCGCGCAGTGGCAGCACCCTCGTCTGCGAGGCGCTGACCGCGACGGGCGTCGCCGGACGGCCGGCGGAGTACTTCGAGGCCCTGCGCGGAACCGACGTCCCGCGCCAGCCTCAGGAGTACTTCGACCTGCCGGACGCCGAGCTTGAGGCGCTCCTGCCTCGCTTCGAACCGACGCCGGCGCCCGAGCTGGCCGGCGCCGCCACCTACCTCGACTACCTGGCCTGGGTCCGCGGTCAGGGCACCACGCCCAACGGCGTGTTCGCCGCCAAGCTCATGTACGGCTACCTGGGCGAGCTCACCGGGCGTCTGCGCGACACCGGGCGCTTCGACGGCGACGACCTGCGCGTCCTGACGTCGGCCTTCCCGGGCGCCCGCTTCGTGCGCGTGGTGCGCCTGGCCAAGGTCGACCAGGCGGTGTCGCTGTGGACGGCGATCCAGACGCAGACCTGGCGCGCGGGCGTGGCCAGCGCGCCGGTCGGCCGCGAGCCCGTCTACCACCGCCGGGCGATCGCCCACCTCGTGCGCTACCTGACCGCGCACGAGGACCAGTGGGGCAGCTTCTTCGCGCGGGCCGGCGTCCTGCCCCACACGATCCTGTACGAGGAGCTGATCGAGAACTGGGACGAGACGCTGCGCCAGGCGTTGGAGTACCTCGAGATCCCCGCGGCCGCCGACGTCGAGCTCCCGCAGCCGCCGCTGCAGCGCCAGTCCGACGGCCGCTCCCGCGACTGGGTCGAGCGCTTCCTGGAGGACGAGCGCGGCGCGGTCCGCGCCGCCTGACTCGCACACTCGCCGACCGCGCTCAAATTCCCCTCCGCGCGGCCGACCGAGCGGGTATGGGCCTCGTCCTGCTCTTCCTGATCTGCGCGATCCCGCTGGTGATCGTCTGCGAGCTCAGCGACCGCGCCACCCGGCGCGGCCGCCGTCGCTAGCAGCGCTCAGACGTTCGCGGTCTCGCGCTTCTCCAGCGCCTTGGCGCGCGAGTCCTCGCCGCCCTCGAGCGAGATGTTCGGGATGATCCGATCCAGCCAGGCGGGCATCCACCAGGCCTTGTCGCCCAGCAGCGTCATCAGCGCGGGCGAGACGATCATGCGCACGATCAGCACGTCGATCAGGATGGCCGCGCCGAGCCCGACGCCGAACATCTTCGTGATGGTGTCGCCGCCGATGATGAAGGCCAGGAACACCGACGACATGACCAGGCCGGCGACGAGGATCACCTTGGCGATGCGCGACAGGCCGTGCACAACGCTCTCCGGCGGCGTGTCGCCCTCGAAGTAGGCCTCGCGGATCCGGCTGAGCAGGAAGACGTTGTAGTCCATGCTCAATCCGAACAGGATCGCGAACATCATCAACGGGATGAACGAGATGATCGGGACGTCGGAGCTGGCGCCGATCAGCGACGCGCCCCAGCCCCACTGGAACACCGCGACGACCACGCCGTAGGCGGCGCCGATCGACAGCAGGTTGAACACGGCGGAGGCCAGCGGCACGAGGATCGAGCGGAACACCGCCATCAGCAGCAGGATCGACAGGCCGATGACCACCGCGATGAACAGCGGCAGGCGCCCGGAGACCTTCGCGGAGAAGTCCTCGAAGCCGGCGGTCTGCCCGCCCACGTAGACCTGCAGGTTGGTGTCGGCGGTGTCCTTGGGCAGCACGTCGTCGCGCAGGCGCTCGACCAGCGCGCTCGTCTCCGCGTCCTGCGGCGAGGTGGTCGGCGTCAAGCGGATGACCGCCGCGTCGCCGGCCTCGTTGGGCACCGCGGCGCTGACGCTCTTGACGCCGTCGACCTTCTCCAGCGAGCCCTGCAGCGAGGTCAGCTGCGCCTCGTCGAGCTTGTTGCCGTCCTTGGAGCCGATGGCCAGGATGAACGGGCCGTTGAAGCCCGGCCCGAACGCGGCGCTGAGCTCGTCGTAGGCCTTGCGCTGGGTGGTCGACGTCGACTGGTTGCCGTCGTCGGGCTGACCCAGGCGCATGTCGGTGAACGGGATGGCGATGACGATCAGCACCAGGCCGCCGCCGATCACGGCCAGCCACGGGCGCGCGGTCAGGCGCTCGCCCCAGCGGGTGAAGCCCTCCGAGCGCGCCACGTGCTCGGGGTCCTTGGGGTACATCCAGCGCTTGAAGGCGCCCAGGAAGATCGGCAGCACCGAGATCGAGGAGACCACGACGCAGGCCACGGCGATGGCCGTGCCGATGCCCATCTTGCCGACCAGCGGGATGCCGACGGTCAGCAGCGCGGCGATGGCCACCACGACGATGATGCCCGCGGCCACCACGGAGACGCCGGAGGTGGCGTTGGCCCGACCGGCCGCCTCTGGCGCTTCGTCCCCGGCCACCAACTGCTCTCTGAAGCGGCTGACGATCAGCAGCGAGTAGTCGATGCCCGCGCCCAGTCCGAGCATCAGCGCGAGCGTGTGCGTGAAGTCCGGCAGCCCGAGCGGCTTCTGCAGCGCGATGATGATCATCTGGCTGATGGCCACGCCGACGATCGCGCCCAGCAGGGTCACGAGCATGGCCGAGAACGAGCGGTACAGCAGCCACAGCAGGATGAAGGCGATGCCCAGGCCGATGATCTCGCCCAGCCCGCCGACCTGCTGGGTGGCCAGGTCGACCGTCTCGCCGCGCAGTTCGACGTGCACGCCGTTCTTGTTGGCCGTCTCGGCCGTGTCGATCAGCTTCTCGCCGTCGGCCTTGTCCAGATCGAGCGAGCGGACGTCGTAGGACACCGTCGCGAAGCCGGTCTTGCCGTCCTGCGACAGCGCCGGGGAGTCGGGCTCCAACGGGTTGGAGACGTTGCCCTCGCCGACGTGCGGGAGCTTGGCCACCTCCTGGAGCGCGGCCTCGACGGTCGCCTTCTCCTCCGGGTCGGTGAGCTTGCCGTTCTCCGCGGTGAAGACGATCGTGCTCTCCGCGCCGGCCTTGGCCGGGAACTTCGCGGTGAGCAGATCCTGCGCCCGCTGCGACTCCGTTCCCGGGATCGAGAAGTCGTCGGCGGCGGTGCCGCTCTGCGACCCGATCGCCACACCGATGACTACCAGCGTTACGACGAGTCCTATGAGACCACGGCCCCAGTGACGGGTGAGGGCGGTGGCGATGCGAGAGAGAAGTGCAGACATGGGCGGGTCGGCACTCTAGCACAGTCGTTGCAAGTTCGCCAGCGATGCAAAATTGCACTCGCTGCAACTATCTGCTACCGTATTGGGCAATGGCGACCGGGTCAGAAGCGCCCTCCGAGCTCGGCCTGCGTGAGCGCAAGAAGCTGCGCACGCGCGAGACGATCGTCCGCGTGGCGCTCGAGCTGTTCACCAAGCAGGGCTTTGCCGAGACGACGATCAAGCAGATCGCCGACGCCGCCGATGTCGCCCCGCGGACCGTCTCCGCGTACTTCCCCGTCAAGGAGCAGCTCGTCTTCCACGACTCCGAGGAGACGATGGCCGACGTGCGCGCGCGCCTGACCGAGCGCGCGCCCGGCGAGACCGCCGTCGACGCGATGCGCGCGTGGATCGCCGAGCACGTCACGGCCAGCGAGCTGAACCTCGACGACGCGCGCTGCCGGCGCGAGGTGATCGAGTCCGATCCGGCCTTGATGACCTACGAGCGCGGCCAGATGGCCCGCTTCGAGCAGATCGTCGCCGAGGCGGTGGCGATCGACCTCGAGCTGCCCGCCGACGACCTGATCCCGCACATGGTCGGCGCCGCCACCGTCGCCGCCTTCGACGCGCTCGGACGCGAGATCAAGCAGCAGCCGGTCGACGGCGACGTGTTCACGCAGGCCCGCGACCTGATCGACGACGCGATGACGTTCATCGGCGGCGGCGTGCAGGCGCTGGCCGCGCGCGACCGCGGCTGACGGTTTTTCACAACCGCAATAGCCCGGAAGCCGTAGCGTTGCTGCGGCTATGAGCGAACGCCACGATGGGGAGGCCGCTGAGCGCCTCGCCCACGACGCACCCGAGGCCTACCTGCGACGGCGCGAGTTCCTCCAGCGAACCGCCATGGCCGCCGGGCTGGGGCTGTCGGCCGCCTCGCTGCTGGGTCCGGATTCGCTCGTCAAGGCGGCCGCCGCCGCGCAGGCCCAGAACCCGCTGCCCGGCCCGCGCAACCTCCCGATCGACACCTTCGTCGTGCTGATGATGGAGAACCGCTCGTTCGACCACTACCTGGGCTGGCTGCCCGGCGCCGACGGGCGCCAGGAGGGCCTGATCTACACCGGGCGCGACGGCCAGCGCGAGCGCACGCACCGCCTGACCGGCGACTTCCAGGGCTGCGCGTTCTCCGACCCCGACCACTCCTGGGAGGGCGGGCGCGAGCAGTACGACGGGGGCAAGCTCGACGGCTTCCTGCGCTCGGGCGAGAACGACGAGTTCGCGATCGGCTACTACACCGAGCCCGACCTGCCGTTCATCCCGGCGGTCGCGCGCGCGTTCACCACCTACGACCGCTTCTTCTGCTCGCTGCTGGCCTCCACCTATCCCAACCGCGAGTACATGCACGCGGCGCAGTCCTACGGGATGAAGGACAACACGCTGCCCACGGCCACCGGCGGCTTCCCGGACACGACGATCTTCAACGCGCTGAGCAAGGCGGGCGTGTCCAATCGCTACTTCTACACCGACGTCCCGGTCAGCGCCTTCTGGGGCGCGGCGGGCATCGCCCGCTCGGGCCAGGTGACCGAGTACTACGAGCGCGCGGCCACCGGGACGCTGCCCGCGGTCTCGTTCGTCGATCCCGCGTTCGTCGGCGAGGAGCAGGGCACCTCGGGTGACGAGCACCCGCACGGCGACGTGCGCACCGGCCAGGCGTTCATGGCCGACATCGTCCACGCGTTCATCGAGTCGCCGCAGTGGAAGCGCGGCGCGCTGTTCATCGTCTACGACGAGTGGGGCGGCTTCTTCGACCACGTCAAGCCCCCGTCGGTGCGCGACGCCCGGGCCAGCAGCAACCTCAACGAGAACTTCGGCCAGATGGGCTTCCGCATCCCCGCTGTGGCCATCTCGCCCTGGGCCCGGCGCAAGTACGTCAGCCACCAGTTGTCGGGCTTCGAGTCGATCCTCAAGCTGATCGAGTACCGCTACGGCCTGGCCCCGCTGACCGTGCGCGACAAGTACGCCACGAACATCGGGCGCACGTTCGACTTCGAGTCCAAGCCCCGCCTGGAGGTCGGGACGCTGCCCGAGCCGGCCAAGGTCATCTCGGCCGCCTGCATCGTGCCGACGACCGTGCCGGGCGCGCCCACGCTGCCGCCGGTGTCGGTCACCGTGCCGCCGATCAGCACGCCCGGCGTCACCGTCGGCGACGTGACGATCCCCTCGGTGACCGTGCCCGGCGTCGACGTCAACGCGCTGCGGGCCAAGCCGCACGACATGGCCGGCCTGGTCACCGACGGGACGCTCGAGCGCCTGAACTTCGACTACAAGCCGGCCACGCCGGCCACCACCTTCCGGGAGCCGTCGAAGATGGTGCAGGCCCAGGCCGACGCGCCCTAGCCGCGCGCGGCCGACCAGGCCGCCCACAGCTCGGCGTAGCGCCCGCCCGCCGCGACGAGCTCGTCGTGGCCGCCCTGCTCGACGATGCGCCCCTCGTGCAGCACGACGATCCGGTCGGACTCGACCGCCTGGGCCAGACGGTGGGCGACGACCAGCGACGTGCGGCCGTCCAGCGCGGCGCGGGCGCCGGCCTCCAGCGTGCGCGCGCCGGCGCTGCCGGACTCCGCGGTGGCCTCGTCGAGCACGGCCACCGGGCGGTCGGCCAGCACCAGGCGGGCCAGCGCCAGCTGCTGGGCCTGGGTGGCGTTGAGGCGATGGCCGCCGTCGCCGACGATCGTGTCCAGGCCGTCGGGCAGCGCCACCGTCCAGGCGCGCGCGCCCACCGCGTCGAGCGCGGCCAGGAGCTGCTCGTCTGCGGCCTGCGGCGCGGCCAGGCGCAGATCGTCGCGCAGCGGCCCGGCGAACACGTGCACCTCCTGGGCGACCAGCGTGGCGGGCGCGCCGTCGATCGTGCCCTGCTGGGGCGGTTCGACCCCGGCGACCAGGCGGGCCAGCGTCGTCTTGCCGCTCCCGCTGACCCCGACGAGCGCGACGCGCTCACCGGGCGCCACGTCGAGGTCGATGCCGTGCAGGATCTCCCGCCCGGGCACGTAGGCGTGGCGGACGTCGCGCAGGCGCAGGCCCGGCTGGGTGGCCGGCCGCAGCGCCTCACCGGGCTCGGGCAGCTCGGCCACGCCGACCAGGCGGGCCAGCGACGCGCCCGCCGACTGCGCCTCGTCGACCAGCCCGAGCAGCGTGTTGATCGGCGTGAACAGGCGGATGAAGTACAGCGCGGCGGCGGTCGCGGCGCCGATGTCGATGAAGCCGTCGCGCACCAGCCAGTAGGAGACGAGCAGGATCGCGCTGCAGCCGACCAGCTCGGCCATGTTCAGGCGGCCGAAGAAGCGCGTCTGCAGGCGCACCGTGCGCTGCGACAGCTCGAGCACGTCGCGCGAGCGGCCCTCGACCAGGTCGCGATGATCGTCCTGCAGCTTGAAGGCGCGCACGGTGGGCAGGCCGCCCAGCGTCTCCAGCAGCTGCTGCGCGCGGGCCGAGCCGGCCTCGCGCTCGGCCGCGTACACCGGGCCGCTGGTCTGCAGGTACCAGCGCAGCGTCCAGGCCTGGATCGGCACCGCGCACAGCCCGGCCAGCGCCAGGCGCCAGTCCAGCGCGGCCAGCCCGACGATGGTCAGGCCGATGGTCAGGCCCGCGCCGGCCATCGCCGGGACCGCCTCGCGCAGCGCGGTGGCCACGTGGCCGACGTCGTCGCCGACGCGGGCCAGCACGTCGCCCGACCCGGCCCGTTCGACGTCGCCGATGCGCAGCGCCAGCACCCGCTGGACCACCCGCTCGCGCAGCCGGGCCAGCACCGGCTCGCCCAGGCGGGCGACGAGGATCGTGCCCGCGCCGCCGAACAGGCCCTCGGCCACGGTGACGAGGAGCAGCGCGACGACCGTGGTGGTCAGCGCGCCCGGCGCCTCGCCGTCGGCCACGAGCTGGACGATGTGGCCCAGCAGCGGCGGGACCAGCAGGCCGGCGACCGCCTCGAGCACGAGCGTCGCCGCGGTCAGCGCGGCCAGCGTCCGGTGCGGGCGGATCAGCGCGGCCACGGCGGCGCGGGTGGTCCGCGCGTCGGCGGTGGGCAGCAGCTCGCGCGCGCTCATCCGGCGACCGTCTCGCGGTAGGCGGGGTCGTCGCGCAGCAGCTCGGCGTGGGTGCCGGTGGCCCGGACCACGCCGTCGTCGATGACCACGACCCGGTCGGCCAGCGCCAGCAGCGCCGGGCTACTGGTCACCACGAGCGTGGGCCGGCCCTCGCGCAGCGCGCGCAGGCCGTGGGCCACGCGCGCCTCGGTGGCCGCGTCGATCGCCGTGGTCGGGTCGTGCAGCACGAGCAGCGGCGCGTCGGCGGCCAGCGCGCGGGCCAGCGCCACGCGCTGGCGCTGGCCGCCCGACAGCGTGCGCCCGCGCTCGCCCAGCCAGGTGGCGGTCCCGTCGGGCAGCGCGTCGGCGACCTCGTCGGCGGCGGCCGCGGCCAGCGCCGCGCTCACCCGCTCGTCGGGCGCCCGGCCGGCGGCCACGTTGGCCTGCAGCGTGCCCTCGAACAGGTCGGCCTCGTGGGGGGCGACCAGCGCGCCCGGGACGCCGGCCAGCGCCTCCAGCAGCGTGTGCGCGTCGGCCGGATCGCCGGCCACGACCGCGGTCAGCGCGTCGCCGCCGCGGGCCGCGTCGACCAGCGCCGCGGCATGCGGCGCGGGGGCGACCCTCGCGTCGGGCGCCTGCAGCAGCTCGTCGATGCGCTGCAGCGACGCCCGCGAGCGCGCCCAGCCGGCGCCCACCCACCCGAGCACGCCGAGCGGCCCGATCAGGAATTGCGTCAGGCCGAGCGCGGCGATCAGGTCGCCGATCGAGATCTCCCCGTCGGCGGCCAGGCGCCCGGCCACCAGCGCGACGATGGCCAGGAAGGCGCCGTTGACGATCCGCGCGGCGTTCTCCACCACGGCCTCGCTGCGGGCCGAGCGCAGCGTCGCGTGCAGGGCCGCCTCGCTGGTCGCCCGGTAGGCGGCGGTGGCGGCCGGCTCGGCCCGCAGCCCCTTGACGACGCGCAGCCCGCGCACCAGGTCGGTCGCGGCGCCGGCGGCGCGCGCGGCCCGGTCCTGCTCGGCGGCGGCGCGCTCGGCCAGCGGCCGGCCCAGGCGCTCGGCGGCCAGGATCAGCAGCGGCAGCCCGACGAGCACCAGCAGGCCCAGCCAGGGCGAGATCAACAGCAGCAGCACGCCACCCAGGACGATCGCCGCGCACGCGGCCAGCCCGCCGGAGATGACCCGCATCACGCGCGCGCCGGCCTGGGCGTCGGAGACGGCCAGGCCGAGCAGCACGCCCGGCGGTCGCCCGCCCGCCGCGCCGCCGGCCAGCACCCGGGAGGCGATCGCGACGCGCAGCTCGTGCTCGCCCTGCAGGCTGGCCTTCGCGCTGAAGCGCGCGCCGAAGCGGTAGGCGAACGACAGCACGACGAAGAGCACGACGAGGATGGCCAGCCACTCGATCAGCGCGCCGCTGTCGCTGGGGCCGATCGCCTGGTCGAGCGCGGCGCCGATGACCACCGGCACGAGCGCCTCACAGGCCTGATGGAGGATCAGCAGGGCGCAGGCGATGACCAGCGGACGGCGCTGGGTGAGGAGGAGGGCACGGAGCACAGGCGTCGAGACAGTTATATTCGGGCGCCCTAATGGCCGTCAGCCCGACGACGACCCTGCGCCGCCCCGTGGCGGTGCGCCCCCTGGGACTTCTGCTTGCGGTCGTCCTCCTCCTGCTCGTGCTGTTGGCCAGCGTGGCCTTCGGCGCGCGGGCGATCGACCCCGGGACCGTGTGGGACGCGCTGTGGCACGGCGGCGACTCCGACGCGGCGGTGATCGTGCGCGAGCTGCGCGTCCCGCGCACGCTGCTCGGCCTGGGCTGCGGCGTCGCCCTCGGCCTGGCCGGCGCGCTGATGCAGGCGCTGACCCGCAACCCGCTGGCCGACCCCGGCCTGCTGGGCGTCAACGCCGGCGCCTCGGCCGCGGTGGTCGTGGCCGTCGCCTGGCTGGGCGTCACCTCGCTCAGCGGCTACGTGTGGTTCGCCTTCATCGGGGCGGCGTTCGCCTCGATCGTCGTCTACCTGCTGGGCTCGACCGGCCGCGCCGGGGCCAGCCCGGTCCGCCTGGCGCTGGCCGGCACGGCGATCACCGCGGCGCTGGTGGCCTTCACCGAGGCGATCACGCTGACCGACATCGAGACCTTCGACGCCTGGCGCTACTGGTCGGTCGGCTCGCTGGCCGGGCGCGACAGCGACACGCTGGGGATGGTCGCCCCGTTCCTGATCGCCGGGGTGCTGCTGGCCGCGATCCTGGCCCGGCCGCTGAACGCGCTGGCCCTGGGCGACGACGCGGGCCGCGCGCTGGGCGCCCACATCGGCCGCACCCGGGCGATCGGCGCGCTGGCCATCACCCTGCTGTGCGGCGCGGCCACCGCGGCGATCGGGCCGATCGTCTTCGTCGGGCTGACCGTCCCCCACATCGCCCGGGCGATCACCGGCCCCGACCAGCGCTGGGTGCTGGCCTACTCGGCCGTGCTGGCCCCCGTGCTGCTGCTCGGCGCCGACGTGATCGGCCGCCTCGTGGCCCGGCCGGGCGAGCTGCAGGTCGGCATCGTCACCGCCTTCATCGGCGCCCCGGTGTTCATCGCGCTGGTGCGCCGCAAGCGGATCGCCCAGCTGTGAGCGCCGTCGCCCGTCCGTTCGGTGGCCGCGTCTCGTTCGCGGTCTCGCGCCGCCCGATCGTGGCCGGCACGCTGATCGCCCTGGCCACGGCGGCGGCGGCCATCGCCGGCCTGATGATCGGCGACTACCCGATCTCCGTCGGCGACGTGCTGACCACCCTGGTCGGCGCCGGCGACCCGGCCAACAGCTTCATCGTCGAGACGCTGCGCCTGCCCCGCGTCGTCTGCGCGCTGCTGGTCGGCGGCGCGCTCGGCGTGGCCGGGGCGATCTTCCAGAGCATCACGCGCAACCCCCTGGGCAGCCCCGACATCATCGGCTTCACCTACGGCTCGGCCGCCGGCGCCGTCGTGATGATCATCATCTTCGGCGCCGAGCAGAACGCGATCGCGCTGGGCTCGGTGGGCACCGGCCTGCTGACCGCGCTCGTCGTCTACGCGCTGTCCTACCGCGGCGGCGTGCAGGGCTACCGGCTCGTGCTGATCGGCATCGGCATCAGCTTCATGCTGCTGGCGCTCAACGACTACCTGCTCACCCGCGCCCGCCTGGAGGACGCCCAGCAGGCGGCGATCTGGATCGCCGGCTCGCTCAACGGCCGCGGCTGGGATCAGGTCGTGCCGCTGGCCATCGGCCTGGCCATCCTGCTGCCGCTGGCCTTCCTGCTGGCCCGACCGCTGAAGATGCTCGAGCTGGGCGACGACGCGGCCAGCGCGCTGGGCGTGCGCGTCGAGCGCTCGCGCCTGTCGCTGGCCATCGTCGGCGTCGGGCTGACCGCGCTGGCCACCGCGGCCGCGGGACCGATCGCCTTCGTCGCGCTGGCCGCCCCGCAGATCGCCCGCCGCCTGACCCGCGGCTCGGGCCCCGGCCTGATCTCCGCGGCGCTGATGGGCGCGCTGCTGATGCAGGCCAGCGACCTGATCGCCCAGCGGCTGCTGGCCCCCAAGCAGCTGCCGGTCGGCGTGATGACCGGCGCGATCGGCGGCCTGTACCTGGCCTGGCTGCTGGCCCACGAATGGCGATCCCGGAGGAGCGCATGACCGACGCCCGCCTGCACGGCGACGGGCTGCAGCTGGCCTACGACGACCGGGTCGTGGCCGACGAGCTGACCGTGGCCATCCCCGACGGCTCGTTCACGGTGATCGTCGGGCCCAACGCGTGCGGCAAGTCGACGCTGCTGCGCGCGCTGTCGCGAATGCTCAAGCCGCGCACCGGCACCGTGTTCCTGGACGGCGCCGCGATCGCCTCGCAGCCGTCCAAGCAGGTCGCGCGCAAGCTCGGCCTGCTGCCCCAGTCGCCGATCGCCCCGGACGCGATCACCGTGTCCGATCTGGTCGCCCGCGGGCGCTACCCGCACCAGGGCCTGCTGCGCCAGTGGTCGGCCGACGACGCGCGCGCGGTGGCCGACGCGCTGGCCGCCACCGCCACCGCCGATCTGGCCGACCGCCCGGTGGACGAGCTGTCGGGCGGCCAGCGCCAGCGCGTGTGGCTGGCCATGGCGCTGGCCCAGGAGACGCCGATCCTGCTGCTCGACGAGCCCACGACCTTCCTGGACATCGCCCACCAGATCGAGGTGCTCGACCTGTGCGCCGAGCTGCGCGAGGAGCGCGGCCACACGATGGTCGCCGTGCTGCACGACCTCAACCACGCCTGCCGCTACGCCACCCACCTGATCGCCATGCGCGAGGGGCGCATCGTGGCCGAGGGCCCACCGCGCGACATCGTCGACGCAGCGCTGGTCGAGGCGGTGTTCGGCCTGCCCTGCCAGGTCATCGCCGACCCCCAGACCGGCCTGCCGCTGGTTGTGCCGGAGGCCCGCCGGGGTAGGAGCAAGGACACATGCTCCTCAAGATCTTCTTCCTGATCGTCCTGCTCGTCGTCCTGTTCGCCGCCTACCGCGGCTACACCGCGTCCAAGCGCCGCACGTAGGGCTCGACATCGGGAAGCTCGTCGGCCTCGCCGACCACGCGGTCGCGGCCGCCGCGCTTGGCGTCGTACAGCCGGCGGTCGGCCAGCGTCACCAGGTGCTGCAGATCGGTGGCCGCGCGCGCGGAGGCGACGCCGATCGAGACGGTCAGCCTGAGGCCGTCGGCGATCTCGTGCCAGGCCTCCTCGCGCACCGCGCGGCAGACGCGCTCGCAGCCGATCTGGGCTGAGCGCTCGTCGGCGCCGGGCATGAGCAGGACGAACTCCTCGCCGCCGGTGCGCACGACGCGATCGGAGGCGCGCAGCACGCCGGTCAGCAGGCGGGCCAGACGCTGCAGCACGCGGTCGCCGACGTCGTGGCCGTAGCGGTCGTTGATCGCCTTGAAGTGGTCGAGGTCGAGCACGGCGGTGCTGAACGCGCCGGTCGGCGTCTGCCCGTTGAGGCGATCGAGCTCGCGGGCCAGGTAGCGACGGTTGTGCAGGCCGGTCAGCCAGTCGCGCTCGGCCTGCTCGCGCAGCGCGTCCTGGAGGCCCTCGAGCTGCTCGGTGCGGTGCTCCAACTGGGTGTGCGCCTCGGCCAGCTCGGCGATCACGCGCTCCAGCTCGGAGTTCTTCGTGGCGAACGCGTCGGCTTCGCGGCGGGCGGCGTCGGTCTCCAGGCGGGCCCGCTCGAGGCCGACCTGCAGCTCGGACAGCTCACGGAAGGCCTGACGCTCGAGCTCGGCGCTGCGCTCCAGCGCGTCGTAGGCCGCGTCGGCGTGGCCCGCGTCGCGCAGGGCGGTGGCCAGGCTGGTCAGGATGAACGAGCGGGCCTGGGGCAGCTGGTCGCCGATGCGCAGCAGAGCGCGCTCGCCCAGGTCGCGGGCCTCCTCCAGGCGGCCGAGGGCCAGCAGCGCGCGCACCTGGACGACGACGGTCATGCCCAGCACGTAGTGGTTGGCGTCGGTCCCGGCGGTCAGGTGGTCGACGGCGGTCTGCGTGTCGGCCAGCGCGGCGCGTGGGTCCTGCTGGTCGAGGTGCAGCTCGGCCCGGGTGCAGAACAGGACGCCCAGCGCGAAGTGGTTGTCGGGCGCCAGCGCCTCGGCGATGGCCATCGCCCGGTCGAGCTCGGCGTAGGCCTCGACCGGTTCGCCCTCGACCATGCGGAAGTGCGCGAGGTCGTTGCGGGTGATCACCTCCTGCCAGCGGTTGCCGGCGCGGACGGCCAGCGCCAGCGTCGCGGCCAGGTACTGCGGCCAGCCGCGCACGCCGACGTTGCCGAAGACGATGCACGCCGCCCGGCGCGTGTAGATCTGCAGCTGCAGGTCGCCGGCCGCCTCCGCGTGCTCAATCGCCGCCTCGGCCTGGACCAGCGCCTGCGCGTAGGCGCCGGAGAAGAAGTGCAGCTGCGCCCGGAAGGCGGCGATCTCCGCGCGCGTGCCCGGGGAGTCGGAGCGATCGGCGTGCGGCTCGGCCTCGGCGGCGATCTGGAAGGCCCGGCGCACGTCGCCCTTGTGCAGCGCCAGGTTGCCCCGCAGGGCCAGCGCCCGGGCCACGATCGACGCGTCGCCGTGGCGCGCCCCGAGACGCTCGGCGTCCTGGGCGACGCTCAGCGCCTGGGTCGTGCGCTCCCAGTAGGTGTCGCGGGCTCGGTCGAGAGCCGCATGGGCTGCGGCAGCGGGATCGGACATGCTCGGTCCGTCTCGTATCGGCTGTCCGGGACGGGACTTGAGCGTTGCTGTCCCAGTTTGCGTTTCCTGCGTGGTCGGCGGCTCAGGCGGCGACGAGCGCCGCGACGCCGCGCACCCGCGCGGCGAACTGCGGCAGCGCGTCGAGCGTGATCGCCTGGGGCCCGTCGCAGCGCGCGTTGCGCGGGTCCGGGTGGCACTCGACGATCAGGCCGTCGGCTCCGCAGGCGGCCGCGGCCAGCGCCAGCGGCTCGACCAGCGCGCGCCGGCCGGCGGCGTGCGAGGGGTCGACGATCACCGGCAGGTGCGTGTGCTCCTTGAGCACCGTGACCGCGGCCAGGTCCAGCGCGGAGCGGGCCGGCGTGGCCTTCGCGTGGATGCCGCGCTCGCAGAGCAGCACGTTCTGGTTGCCCTCGGTGAGGATGTACTCGGCGGCGAGCAGGAAGTCGTCGATCGAGGCGCCCATCCCGCGCTTGAGCAGCACCGGCAGGTTGGCCCGGCCAAGCTCGGTCAGCAGCGGGAAGTGCTGCATGTTGCGGGCGCCGACCTGGACGACGTCGGCGTACTCGGTGACCGCGTCGATGTCGCGCAGGTCGGTGAGCTCGGTGACGATCGGCAGGCCGGTCTCCTCGCGTGCCTCGGCCAGGATCTTCAGGCCGTCCAGGCCCAGGCCCTGGAAGGCGTACGGGCTGGTGCGGGGCTTGAACGCGCCGCCGCGCAGCATGTCGGCGCCCGCGTCCTGGCAGGCGCGCGCGGCCGCCAGCGTCTGCTCGCGCGTCTCGACCGCGCAGGGCCCGAGGATCAAGCGGAACTCGGGCGCCACGCCACCGAAGCTGACGCCCGCGATCTCCACCGGATGGGCGACGTCGCCGTGGCGATGCTTGTGGGCCAGCTTGTAGGGCGACGAGACCGGCACGACGCGGTCGACGCCCGGATCGGCGTCCAGCTCGAGGCTCGTGATGTGATCGCGATCGGCATCGATGACGCCGATCACGGTCTGCTCAGCGCCGACGACGCGCTGCGCGCCGGCGCCGGTGGCGAGGATGCGCTGGGTGACGGCATCGATCTCGGCGGTCGTGGCGTCGGGGGAGAAGATGACGAGCATGGCGCCGTGGAGGGTACGACGCCGCCGCGCCCGCCCCGCTCAGACGGGCAGCGGGCGCGCGTTTCGGTCCTCGGCCTCGGCCAGCTTGGCCGCCAGCCGCTCGCGCTCGGCGACCACATCCGGCTCGGCGTAGCGCGGGTGATCGGGGTGCGCGAGGTTCTCCAGCTCGAGCGGGTCCTCGGCCAGGTCGTACATCTCGAACTCGGTCGGGAAGGCTCCGTCGGCGTGGAAGTAGCGGGCGAACTTGAAGCGCGCCTCGCGGATCATGCGGATGCGGTTGGCCGCCGCGACCGGCTCGCGGATCGAGTCGGCGGCCGCGCGCGTGTCGTCGAAGGTGAACAGCACGTGGTCCTGGACCGGGCCGCCCTCGGGATCGTGGATGACCGGGCTGAGGTCGGTGCCGCGCAGGCCCGCGGGCGGCGCCACGTTGCACAGGCTGGCCACGGTGGGCATCAGGTCCAGCAGCGAGGCGGGCGTGTCGGTCGCGCGCGCGTCTGGGAACAGGTGCGGGTTGGAGACGATCAGCGGCACGCGGATCGCCTCCTCGTAGACGTTGAACGCCTTCTGGCGCATCCCGCCGTGCGCCAGGCCGAGCTCTCCGTGGTCGGACATGCGCACGACGATCGTCTCCTGGCCCAGCGCGGTCGGCGTGCCGTCGGCGGCGTAGAAGCGATCGACGATCGGGGCGATCTGGCGGTCGATGCGCGCGGTCAGGTTGGCGTAGAAGTTCACGTAGCCGGCGCGCTCGTCGGGCTGCACCGGGCCGAGGCCGAAGTCGGCGATCACGCGCAGGCGCTCCTGGGCCGTCGGCTTGTGGTTGGCCACCAGGTCCTCGTCGACCGTCTCGGGCAGCGGGATGTCGCCGACGATGTCCTGCGGAGTGAAGTCGTCCTTCCAGGAGCCGGCCGGGTAGGCGAGCACGTCGTGCGGGTTGATCAGCGAGATGACCAGCGCGAACGGCTGCTCGCGCGGGGCCGCGGCGAGCTCGTCCAGCAGCTCCAGCGACTGCTCGATGAAGCGCGCGTCGTGGTCGGCGCGGCCGCCGCCGAACGAGGCCGGCTGCGTGTTGCCGCCCGCGTCGGGGCCGATCCAGCCCGCAAAGCCGTAGGCGGCGACGTCCTCGGCGCGCACGTCCTCGCCGCCCTCGGGCCCCTTGCTCAGGTGCCACTTGCCGCGGTAGTGGACCTCGTAGCCGCCGTCGCGCAGCATCGTGGCCAGGTTCGGCCGGTTGGGATCGAGCACGGTCTCGCCCGGGCTGAAGATGCCGCCGTAGGTGAGCGTGTCGCTGACCCGGTGCTGCGCGGGCATCGTGCCCGTGAAGAACGTCGCGCGGCTGGGCGAGCACATGCACGTGTTGCACGTGGCCTGCTCGAAGGAGATGCCGTGGTTGAGCAGCCGCTGGCGCGAGGGCAGGTGCGCGTCGGCGAAGCCCTCCGGCCAGTGCATCGGGGCGCGCTCCTGATCGGTGATGATCAGGACGAGGTTGGGGTGCTTGGGGAGCCCTTCCTGGGACATGCGGCGCAGTCTGTCAGGCGCCGCGTGCCCTCCGCACGACGATCTTCTGCGTCGATGTCGTGGTCTGGCCGGCCGCGGTGCGGGTGGTGACCGTGACCGTCAGCGTGACCCGGTCGCGGCCGCGCAGCTTCCGCGGCAGGCGCATGGGCAGCTCGCGCCGATCGCCCGCCTCGACGCGGCGGTTGTGCATGCGCAGGTCGACGCCCTTGCCCTTCACGCGCACGTCGACGCGGCAGTCGGCGCTGCCGGCCGGGCAGCCCACGCCCAGGGCGAAGCGGCCGTCGCGCGACACGGTCGGCGTCTTGTCGAGCACCTCGGCGCGCGGCGCCGGCGCGGCAGGCGCGCCGGTGGGCACCGGAGCCCCAGGCGCCGGCGCCGCGGTCGGCGTTGGCGCGGGCGTCGTCGTGCCGTCCGGATCGCGCTCGGCCGAGGCCGCACGGCCGCCGCCGCCACCGCCACCGCCTGCAGAGCTCGCGGGAAGCAGGCACAGCCCGGCCAGCAGCCCGCCACCCACCGGCGTCCCCAGCCCGGTGGCCATGTCGTAGCCAGGCCCGGCCGCGTAGTGCGTCGGATCGGTGCCGGCGAGGTCGTTGTTCCCCGACGTGATGTCGTTGAACGCCGGCGCGCCGGCCGCCGCCAGCGCGTACAGCCGTGGTCCGAGCAGGCCCAGGCGCTGACCGTGGCACTGCGGCGCCGACAGGATCGACGCGGTCAATCCGGCCCACAGCGATGCGGCCGCGTTGGAGCCGCCGTCCTTGTACCAGCCGTTCTCTCCCCCGCCCGTGTAGTAGTAGAGGTAGCCCTGGTTCCAGTCCGCCAGCGCGCTCACGTCGGGGACCTGACGGCAGAGCTTCCCGGGGGGCGCCGAGCAGGGCGTGCCGCTGGACGACGCGCTGATCACGCCCGGACCGGCCTGCCACGTGGGCATCACGTGGCGCTCGGAGATCCCCCCGCCGCTCGCTCCACCGCCGTTGGCCGCGCCGTTGTTCCAGGTCACCTCGGTCGGTGGCGTGGCGAGTGGCGATCCGATCGCCGACATGGTCGTCCCTCCGACCGAGAGCATGTCTGGCTGGGAGCCCGGGTCATCGACGCTCAGGCTGCCGCCACAGTCCACCGAGCCCCAGTTGCCCGAGTGGCCCATCGCGCTCTGCCCTTGGGCCGCCATCTGCGCCAGTAGCGTCGCCTCGACGAGCTCCACGCCGTTCGCGTCCGCCTCGCACGTGCCCCAGTTGTCGACGACGATGTCGGCGCTGTTGTTCGTCGCCACGAGCGAGAACATGCTCAGCTTCTGGGCGATCGAGGCGTTCCACCCACCCGGTGACTGGTACACGAACACGGTCGCCTGCGGCGCGAGCCCGACGACGGTCTGGATGTCGATGGTCGGCTCCGCGTGCGTCGCGTTACCCGCCGGTCCGCCGTTCATCATCACGTCCACGACGTTCGCCGACGTGCCGTAGCACTGCTGGAACGCCACGAGATCCGTCCAGTTGAACGAGCCCCACTCCATCAGGGCGACCGTCACGCCGTCGCCCCAGCCGCCCGCGTTGCGCACGGTGGAGACGTCGTAGGCGGTGGCGATCTGGTCAAACAGCCACGGCGCGGGCGAGTAGCCCGCCGCGGCGGTGGCCGCGGCCGGGCACGCCGCCGGAGGCGACGCCAGACGGCTGGGCGCCGAACGGGTGGTCGGCTCGGCCGGGCCCTGCGCGCGCAGGGCGCTGGCTCCGTCCGCCGCGACGGGACCCAGCTCCAGCACCCCGAGGACCTCATCGGTCACCGACGCGGGCAGGGGCGACCCGGCGGTCCGCGTGGCGACACCGGGCTCGGCCAGCTGCGGCCCGAGCGCCGCCTGCACCTGCGCCGCGGTCCCGCGCACCGGCAGGATGATGCTGTTGGCCGGGAGCGAGCCAGGTTCCAGGCCCGCGCCCCGCAGCGCGTCGCTGACCGCGGCGACCGTCTCGGGCGCCGGCCCGAAGCGCTCGCCGAACTCCGCGCCGCGCAGGTACTGGCCGAACTGGGGTGAGCCGGGCGTCGAGACGGCGGCCACGAACGCGTCCAGCGCGGCGGGGTCGCGCGGCGCCAGCGCCACGCCGTACTCGACTGTCGGCGCCGCCGCGGCTGGGCCCGCGCCCGCGAGGACGAGCAGCGCGGCCAGGGCGAGGGTCCGTCGGAGGCGGCGCATGGCTCAGCCCTTCCCGCGGCCGCGCGGACGCACGGTGATCCGCTTCGTCGAGGTGGTGGTCCGGCCGTCGGCGCTGCGCGAGGTCACCGTCACCGTGAGCGTCATCGACTTCCCGCGCGCCTGCCTGGGCAGGCGGAACGGCAGGGAGCGGGTGGCGCCCGCCTCCACGCGGCGGTTGCGCAGGCGCAGGTCGACGCCCCGGCCGCGCACGCGGATGTCGATGCGGCAGTCGGCCTCGCCCGCTGGGCAGCGCACGCCGAGCGACAGGCGCCCGTCGGGCGTCGCCGTGATGGCTTGCCCGCGGATCTCCGCGCGCGGTGCCGCTGCGGGCGGCTCGGGCACGATGGCCGGCGTCGGGACCTGGACGGGCGCCGGCGCGGGCGTCGCCGCCGGATCCGGCGCACGCTCGGGCGCGGGCTCGGCGCCGGAGCCGGCCGACGTGGGCACGGGCGCGACCGGACAGATGCCGGCGAGCAGCCCGCCGCCGACCGGCGTTCCCAGGCCGCTGGCCATGTCGTAGCCCGGCGTGGCGTCGTAGAAGCCCGAGGCAACGCCGCTCAGGTCGTTCGTTCCCGTCATCACGTCGTTGAACGCCGCCGACCCGCCCACCGCCGCCAGCGGGTACAGCCGCGGGCCGAGCAGGCCAAGCCGCTGTCCGTTGCACTGCGGCGTCGAGAGGATCGATGCCGCCATGGCCGCCCACAGCGGAGCCGCGGCGGATGTGCCGCCGTTGCCGTTCCACGCCCCGCCGTTGTTCGTGTCGTACATCAGGTAGCCCTGGTTGGAGTTGGCCAGGGCGCTGACATCGGGCACCTGGCGGCAGTGCTGGCCGGTCGGCGCGTTGCAGATGTCGTGGCTGGAGCGCGGGCCGATCACGCCCGGCCCGGCCTGCCACGGCGGCATCACGAAGTTCTCCGAAACACCGCCGCCTCCGCCCCCGCCGTAGCTGGGGTCGTTGCCGACGTTCCAGACCACCTCGGTCGGGCGCAGTGCTGGGGGATCGCCGATCGCCGACATCCCGGTCCCACCGACGGACAACATCCAGGGCTGGGCGCCGGGGTCGTCGACGCTCAGCCCGTGGTGCGGGTATCCGCAGTCCTCCGAGCCGTCGTCGCCCGCCGCCGCCATCGCGCTCTGGCCCTGAGCGGCCATCTGCAGCAGGAGCGGCGTCTCGGCCGCGATCACCACCGCGTCGCCCGTCGCCTCGCAGCCGCCCCAGCTCGTGCTGACGATGTCGGCTTCGTTGTCGGTGGCGATCGCGGCGAACACGCTGAGCCAATCGGTGTTCGTCTCCGCGTTGGGGCCCTGGTAGACCTGGATCGTCGTCTCGGGAGCCAGCCCGGCGAGCACGTCGATGTCGAGCTCGGCCTCGCCCCGATGGCCGGTGGAGTCCGGGCCGCCGTTGATGTCGATCGGCACGACGTCCGCGGACGTGCCGTAGCACTGCTGGAAGTGCGCGACGTCCGCGGGCAGGAATCCCTCCCACTCCATCAGCGCGACCGTCACGCCCTGGCCCCAGCCGCCGGCCGCGCGCACGCGCGTGAAGTCGTAGGCCTGGGCGATCTGGTCAAACAGCCACGGCCGCTTGCCGCCGGCGGTCACGGCCGCGTCGGCGGCGGCGACCACCTCGGCGCAGGGCGTGGGCGGCGCGACGCGAGCGGGCGTGGACCGCGTGGGTGCCGTCGACCCGCGCGCCGCGCGCGCTCCCCCGGGGTTGGTCGGGTTGCCGTAGTCCAGCGCGGCGACGATCTCGTCGGTCACCGCCGCAGGCAGGCTCGGGGGATTGGACGGCGTGTTGTCGACCAGCAGCGTGCCGAACGCGTCCTGCGCCGCGGCCGCTGTGCCGTGCATGGGCAGGATCAGGCTGTTGGCCGGCAGTCGTCCGGCCTCCAGGCCGGCGCTGCTCAGCGCGGCGCGGACCGCGTCGACCGTCGCGGGGGTGGGCCCGAATCGCTCGCCGAACGCGCCGCCGCGCAGGTACTGGCCGAACTGGGGTGAGCCGGGGGTCGAGGCCGCGGTCGCGAACGCCTCCAGCGCGGCCGGATCGCGCGGCTGCAGCAGGACGCCGTACTCGTGATCGTCAGGTGCGGCGAGGGCGGGACCGGCAAAGGCCAGGCTGCCAAGCAATCCGGCGAGGAGGAACGACCGGCGAACAGGGGGCACAGTCGCAGGATTCGGCCAATGCTCCAGAAGCTTTAGCGTTGCAACTTCAGGCGCGTAGCCGCTCGCCGAGCCCCGATGCGCGGGCCACCGGGCGCTGGACCGCGGCGCGCACGCTCTCCTCGGTTCCGACGACGATCAGCGACTCGCGCGCGCGGGTCACCGCGGTGTAGAGCAGCTCGCGGGTCAGGAGCCGGGAGCCCAGCGGGGGCAGCAGCACCGCGGCGGTGGCGAACTGCGAGCCCTGGCTCTTGTGGATCGTCATCGCGTGCACGGTCTCCACCGCGTCCAGGCGCGACGGGCGGATGTGCACCGCCTCGCCCCCGCGCTCGAAGGCGGCGGCCACCGCGTCGGGGCCCGAGCGGACGATCACGCCCGTGTCGCCGTTGTACAGGCGCAGCGCGTAGTCGTTGCGGGTGATCAGCAGCGGGCGCCCGACGTACCAGGCGCCGTCGGCGGCGAAGTGGCCGATGCCGCTGTCCAGCCAGCCCTCCACGCGGCTCATCCAGTACAGCGCGCCGTGCGGGCCGCGGCGGTGGGCGCAGAGCAGGCGGAAGGCGCCGAGTGCCTGCAGCGCTTGCGCGCCGTCGCCGGCTTGGGCGGCCTCGATCGTCGCCCGGCCGGCCTGCAGGGCGGCGCGGCGGACCGGCGCCAGCTCGGGTCCCGCGGGGTCCACCTCGCCCGCGTCGGCGTCGATCCAGGTGACGCCCTCAGGGGCAGCCTGCAGCGCTTCGATCGCGGCGTCGGCGTCGCCCGCGCGGATCGCGTCGGCCAGCCGGGCGATGCCGCCGCCGTAGCGGTGGACACGTTCGAGCACGACGATGCCCGCATCGGGGCGCTCGCCCGGACCGACGATGTCGCCCAGCACGGCGCCCGCCTCGATCGAGGTCAGCTGGCCGGGGTCGCCGACCAGGATCAGCCGCGCGCCCGGGCGCACCGCCTGGGCCAGGCTGGCCATCAGCGAGAGCGAGACCATCGACGTCTCGTCGACGATCACCGCGTCGTGGGGCAGGCGGTTGGTGGCGTTGTGGCGGAAGCGGCTGTGGCTGTCGGGGCGCCAGCCGAGCAGGCGGTGCAGGGTCGATGCGTTGAGCGCGAGGAGCGCCGCGCGGGTGGGCGCGTCGACGTCGAGCGTGGCCGCTTCGGCGTGGACGGCCTCCTCCAGGCGCGCGGCGGCCTTGCCGGTGGGCGCGGCCAGGGCGATGAACGGCGCGGGCCGGCCCGCGGCTTGCGCCTGCTCGAGCAGCAGCGCGACGATCCGCGCGACGGTCGTCGTCTTGCCCGTGCCCGGGCCGCCGCCGACCACGGCGAAGCGGCGGCGCAGCGCGGCGGCGCCCGCCGCGCGCTGGCCGGGGTCGTCGAACAGTCGGCCCAGGCCCTGGTCGAGGAGCGCGTCGTCGATGGCCACCGGCGAGTCGCTCAGCGTGCGCAGATCGGCGGCCACCTGGCGTTCCTCGCGCCAGTAGCGATCCAGGTAGAGGGTCGTGTCGACCAGGCGCAGCGGGCGGTCTCGCGGGGCGCCGGCCTCCTCCCCGTCGGCCACCAGCGCGCTCGCTCGCAGCGCGGTCAGCCAGGCGGTCGGCTGCGGCCAGGGCAGCGCGGACAGGTCGACGTCCTCGTCCAGATCGACCGTCGCGGTGTCGCGGATCGTGGCCAGGTCCACGCAGGTGTGGCCCAGGCGCGGACCGCGCACGGCCAGCGCGATGGCCAGCTGCAGCGCCTCGTCCTCGTCCTGGGCCAGCGCGGACAGGCGCAGCGCGACGTGCACGTCGGCGGCGGCCAGCACGCCGGCGTCGTTGAACGCGGCCAGCAGGCCCCGGGCGCCGCGGGCCCGGCGCGCGTCGAAGGCCTCCAGCGCGGTGCTCTCGGTCATCGACCCGCTCCCTGATCGAGCACGTCGCTCAGCGCCTGCACCAGCGTCGCGCTCGGCTGCCAGCTGAACACGCCGACCGGGACGCCGTCGACGGCCGGCGTGTCCGGTCCGGCCATCCCCCGCACGAACAGGTACACGACGCCGGCCAGGTGGCGCTCGGCGGCGTAGCCGGGCAGGCGCCAGCGCAGGTAGCGGTGCAGCGCGACGGTGTAGAGCAGCGCCTGCAGCCCGTAGTGCGAGCGCTCCATCTCGTGCACCAGCGCGGCGGGCCGGTGGTGGTAGAGGCTGAGCTCCTCGCCCGGCGCGGCCAGCCAGTTCGTCTTGTAGTCGGCGATCGCGAAGCGCGGCTCGCCGTCGGCGCCGCGCTGGCGGATGACCAGGTCGATCGAGCCGGTCAGGTAGCCGCGGATCGACTGGCGCAGGGCCGCGTCGTCCAGGCGCTCGGCGTACCCGGCCAGCGGATCCCCGGGCGGCAGGTGCTCGCGCAGCACGGCGCCGATCATGCCCGGGGCCAAGCGGCCGGTGGGCGCGTCGCCGCCGACCAGCGGCAGCTCGAAGCGCAGCTCGTCGAGGCGGTCTTGTGGCGCGATGTCGGCCAGGCGCGCCCCGTTGAGGACCGGGCCCAGCGGCGTGTCGAGGGTGGCCTGCAGGGCGGTGACGACGGTGGCGTGATCGCCCACGTCGGTGAACCGCCGGGCCTGGGCGCGCGCGACCTCGCCGGCCAGATCGGGCTGGGTGAAGTCGACCGCCTCCATGACCAGGTGCACGAGCGTGCCCACCGCCGCGCCGGTCGGGATGTCGGCCCACAGCGACGGCACGTCGCGCAGCTCGCCGTGGCCGTCGTCGACGGCGGGCGCGGTGATCAGCGCCGCGGGCTCGTCGTCGAGGATCGGGTCCTCGGGCTCGCTGGCCACCCAGGCCTCGTGGGCGGCCGCGGTGATGTCGCTGTAGGACGTGCGCCGCCAGCCGCGGTCCAGGCGCCGGTCGAAGGTCGCGGTCTCCAGCAGGGCCTGCGTCGGCTCCGGCCCGGCGTAGCGGCGCACGCGTCCGGGTTCGGCCAGCTCGACGCTGATGCGCCCGGGAACCGTCTCGGCGATCTCGGCGAAGCGCGCCAGCGCCACCTCGTCGTCGGGCGTCGGCGGCCCGCTCTCGGCCACGCTGCCGTCGGGCTGGCGCGCGAACACCAGCCGGCCCAGCGGCGAGTTGGGCGCGTCGTAGGTGCCCGCCCACCACACGACGGCCTGGTGCTGGGCGCGCGTCAGGGCGACGTAGGCCAGGCGCAGGTCCTCCCCGCGCTGCTCGGCGATGTGCTGGCGCTTGTGGTCGGCGTAGCTGCGCCCCTCCAGGCCGACGTCGACCTTGCGCTGGTCGCCGTCGTGGTAGGCCACCGGCACCGGGTGCTTGGTGATCCAGCTCGGGTGCCACAGGTAGGGCAGGTAGACGACGGGAAACTCCAGGCCCTTGCTGCGGTGGATGGTCAGCACCTGCACGGCCTGGGCGTCGGACTCCAGGCGGCGGCTGCGCTCCTCGTCGCCCTCCTCGGCCGCGGTGGCGATGCGCCGGCGCATCCACGCGGTCAGCGCGGCGACGCCCATCCCCTCCTCCATCGCGGTGGCGTGCAGCAGCTGGGCGATGTGGCGCAGGTCGGTCAGGCGGCGCTCGCCGTCGGCCCAGCGCAGCAGCCGCTGGGGCAGGCCCTCCGACAGCGTGACCGTCTCGGCCAGCGAGGCGACGCCGCTGACGCGCAGGATGTTGGCCCACTCGTGCAGCCGGCGGCGCACGTCCTCCCAGGCGTCGTCGTCGGCGGTGGCCACCTCTTGCGGGGTCCAGCCCAGGAAGTCGGTCAGCGCGGCTGCGCGCATGCGTGCGTCGGACGTCGGGCGCTCGATCGCCTCCAGCAGCTTGAGCCAGTCGTCGGCCGGCGGGGTGGCGAACACGCTGCCCGCGCCGTTGAACACCGCGGGGATGCCGACGTCGTCCAGGGCCTGGCGGATCTGCTCGGCGTCGGCCCGGCGGCGCACCAGCACGGCGACGTGGCCGGGCTCGATCGGGCGGCGTCCTTGCGGTTCGCCGGCCTTGCCCCGGGCCTCGATGTGCGCGTCGGACTCCAGCAGCGTGAGCATGTCGGCGGCCAGGTCCTGGGCGATCAGCGTGCGCACGCCGTCGGTGGCGGCGAAGCCGGTCTTGGTCAGGCCGGCCTGCAGGCGCGGGACCACTCTGAGTCGCACCGGTGCGGGATCGGGCGCGTCGATCAGGCGCGGCTGCTGGTTGGGCGGTGCGGCCCGGACCGGGCGGTAGACGATGCCCTCGTGGCCGAGCTGGGCGCCGCCGAACAGCGCGTCGTAGGCGTCGATCAGGCCCTGGTCGCTGCGCCAGTTGACGTCGAGGTCAGCGCGCTCGCCGGCGCTGCGGGCGGCGTCGAGGTAGGCGTAGACGTCGGCGCCCCGGAAGGCGTAGATCGCCTGCTTGGGGTCGCCGATGAGCACGAGCGTCGTGCTGCCGTCGCCGAACGCGCGGCGCATGATGTCCCACTGCGTCGGGTCGGTGTCCTGGAACTCGTCGACCAGCACCACGCTGTAGCGGTCGCGCAGGCGCCGGGCCACGTTCGTCCCGCCGGTGGTGGTCAGCGCGTGGCCCAGACGGGTGAGCAGGTCGTCGTAGGTCATGACGCCGCGCTGGCGCTTGCGCCGGTCCAGCTCGGCGCGCACCGCCTGGGCCAGCCGCGCGCGCATCGCGGCGGTGCTGTCGGGCTTGGCGTCGCTGGGCTCGATCGGCGCGCCCGGGTTGTTGACCGCCTCCTGGGCGATCTGCAGCGCCTGGGCGCGGTCGAACGCCGGGTGCTCGTGGTTGTGGAAGCGGCGCACGTAGAGGTCGTCGACCACCTCGGAGACGAGGTCGTCGAGGTCCTCGACGAAGGTGATGCCGGGCTCGAGGTCGCCGGCGATGCCCAGGCCGCCGAGCACCTCCTGGCAGAAGCCGTGGGTGGTGACGATCGTGGCCGCGTCGAAGTCGGCGATCGCGGTGGCCAGGTTCTGCCGTCGTTCTTCGAGCTCTGGCGGGGTGCCGTCGGTGAGCAGCTCCAGCACCGGATCGGCCGCGGTCAGCGCGATGCCGTTGAGGGCCTGCTCGAGGCCGTACTCGGCGCTGACCAGGCGCTCCCTGACACGGTCGCGCAGCTCGGCCGTGGCCATGCGCGTGAACGTGACGATCAGCAGCTCGTCCAGCGGCTTGCCCTCGGCCACGTAGCGCGCGGTGAGTCCCGCGATCGTGTACGTCTTGCCGGTCCCCGCGGAGGCCTCCAGCACGGTCACGCCGGTGGGCAGCGGACCGCAGACGTCGAAGGCGGGCGTGACGGTCATTGGGGCTTGGCCGTCGGGTCGTATTCGAGATCGAGCAGCGGCGCCCACAGGCGGCGGGCGTAGCGGCCGAAGCGGGTCGGCTCGGTGGCGTCGAAGGGCTGGCCGTGCTCGTCCTCGTGGGGCGCGGGGCGGTGGATCTCGGCGAACGTGAGGCCGTCGCCGAGCAGCCGCGTGTGCTCGGGCTCGCGGTCCTCCTTGTCCCAGTCGAAGCTCGACTCCCAGGCGTCCTTGGCGTTGCGCGCGCCGTCGTCGCCGCGGTGGACGGCCTCGGCGTAGGCGGCGGAGGTCTGGGTGTAGAGCGGGACGGGCGCGCGCATGGCCCGGTCGTGCAGGTCGACGAGGTCGGCCAGGTGCTGGGTGGCCGCCTGGTGGCCGGGCGAGGCGATGGCCAGCGCTCCGGCGTTGTTGCCGCGGCGGGCCTTGCCGATGATCAGCGCGTCGTAGTCGCGGGTGGGGTCGCTGGCGCAGAGGGCGAGGAGGCGGACCCACGCCGCGAGCCGGTGCCTTGGGTTGATGCGCGAGAAGGTCATCGTGGCCTGCGTCTTGCCGGCCACCGAGGGCACGGTGCCGGTCAGCGTGCGCCCGCCGGGGAGCGGCGCGCGGATGTCCACCGAGGCCCGGATCGTGTCGCCCAGCAGCGCCTCGACACCGGTCATGATGCCCTCGACGGTGGGCAGCAGCTGCTCGACGATCGGCTTGGCCAGCAGCCCGGGCGGGAGCGCACCGCGGGCGATCTCGGCCTTGTAGGCGGCGGTCGCGTCGCTGCCGTTCAGGCGGGCCTGGAGCATGCGCTCGCCGATCTGCCAGCGCTGGAGGCCGTCGAGGGTGATCGGGAGGGCGTCCTCGACCTCGGTGGTGAAGTCGGCCAGGCTGATCCCGAGGCGTTGTCTGAGGAAGGCGCGCGCGGGGTGCTGGACGAAGCGGACGAGGTCGTCGAGCTCGAGGATCGGGCCGGGCGTGTAGGGCAGGGCTTGGGTCAGGAACGCGCCCCGCTCCGGCCGGTCGCCTTCGAGCGCTTCCGCCCCCTGCAGCGCGACGCGATCGAAGCTCCACGTGCGGCCGCGCTCCAGCGTGCCGCGGGTGAAGTTGCGCCGGTCGAAGGGCTGCAACGGGTGGCGGATGACGACGTGGTCTCTCGCCGGCCTGTTGTCGGTGGTCGTGACGGTTCGATCGACCACATCGAGCAGCTCGCCGATCGGCACCGCGGGCGGGCGCGGGGTGTTCGTGCGCTCGTCGTTGCCCGTGTAGGTGATGAGCAGCTGGTCGGTCGCGGCCATCAGCGCGTCGAGCAGCAGCTGGCGATCCTCGGCGCGCGGGTCGCGCTCGCCGATGTGCGGGTCGTCGAGCAGCAGGTCGTCGCCGTCGCGGGGGGCCTTGCGCGGGAAGACCGTGTCGTCCATGCCCAGCAGGCAGACGACGCGATGCGGGACCGACCGCATCGGCATCAGCGTGCAGATGGTCAGGTGCCCGGTGCGGAAGTTCGCGCGCGTGGGGCGGCCTTGGAGGCGGTCGGCCAGCAGCGCCCGCATCTCGGGCAGCTCCAGCTCGGCCGGGTGGACGACGTCGTTGGCCGTGGCCTCGTTGACGACGTCATCGAGGATCCGCCGCAGCTCGGCCTTCTGCCACTGCTCCAGCGGTGCCGATTCGGAGAGGGCGTCGGCGACATCCGTGAGCGTCGTGGCCCAATCGTCGATCGTCTGCGACGTGTTGAGCCGGTCGACCGAGGTGGCCAGCCGATCGACGTACTCGGCGAAGCGCCCCGCCAGCTCGATCGAGCCGCTGTCGACGTCATCCAGCGGCAGCAGCGAGCCTCCGATCAGCCGCTGATCGTCCTCGCTCATGGTCACGCCCGCGAGGACCCGGTCGATGCCCGAGCGCCAGGTGCCGTTGGCGAGGGCGTCGAGGCTGAACGGCTTGCGATGCGCGGCGTCCAGGCCCCAGCGGATGCCGGCGTCGCCCACCCAGTCCTCGAGGCGCGCGAGGTCATCGTCATCGAACCGGAACCGTCGGCGCACCACATCCCGGTCCGCGAGGTCGAGCACCTCGGAGGCGGTCAGCCGGCCGTCGGCGATGTCCAGCAGCTGGGAGACGAGGCCCAGGATCGGGTTCGTCTGGCGCAGCGAGCGATCGGCCAGCCGGACGTGCAGGTCCGGCTTGTCGAGCCCATCGTCGTTCGTTTCGTCCGTATGGCTGGCGCCAAAGGTCGCGTGGATGAGCGGGGCGAACGTCTCGATGTCCGGGCACATCACGATCACGTCGCGAGGCTCGAGCGTCGGGTCCGCCTGGAGGAGATGCAGGATCGCGTCCCGCAGGACCTCGACCTGGCGGGCGCGGCCATGGCAGGCATGGATCCGCAGCGAGCGGTCCTCGTCGTGCAGCTTCGCCGCCCCATCCGGCCGCCGATCCGCGCGCACATCCGCCTGGAGGTGGCTCAGCAGCGAGCCCACCGCCGCCGTGGTCGGGTGATGGCGTTCCTCCGAGCCCGGTTCCGAGGCCAGCACGACCTGCATCTCCCGCGAGTCCTGCCCCCAGGTGGCCAGCAGCCGATTGCGCGGCAGCGAGGCCGTCGTGTCGTCCTTGCGCCGCAGGGTCGGCGGCGGAGGCGCCGCGGCGACCCGATCCCAAAGCCCCGGGGACGGATGCAGCAAGAACAGATGGACGTCCCGATGCACGGCCAGCGCCCGCAGCACCTCCAGGCGAGCCGCCGGGATGCGCGTGAGCCCAAACAGCGAGATCCGCTCCGGCAGATCCACCAGCCCCGGGTCCGCCCGCAACGCCTCGCAGGCCGTGACCAACCGCTCCGCCGGCCCAGGAACACCGATGGAGTTGCGAAGCCGCCGCCAGATCTCCGCCTGCCAAGCCGAGTCCGCGGCGACGTCGCCATCCACACCCGCCGCCCAGCCCCGCACCAGCTCCGGCCGATACAGCGAGTACCGATCAAACAACGCCGCCAGATGCCGAATCGCCGTAAACCGCCGAGCCCGCCGCGTCTCCCCACCCAAATGAGCCACCAAAGCCTGCATCAGCAGCTCATCCAAGCTCCCTTCCACCACCTCCAGCAAAGGCCAAACCGCCCGCTCCGGAAGCCACGGATCCGTCAGCGGATCAACCCCACTAGCGGCCGCCACCGCATCGCCAACCAACCGCCGAGGGCTGGGGAACTCCACGTTCGCGCAGATGCCCAGAGCATCGGAGAGCCGCTGCGTCAGCCACCGCTCCATCCCCCGAGTCGGCACCGCGACGACATCCAGCGCAAACGCATCGCCAGCCGAACCGCCGAGCAGCCCGGCAAGCGCCTCGACCAGCCCGTCGGCCCGCTCAGCGCGATGGATCTGGAGCATCCGACTGGACACTACGCTGCCGCGGACCACCAGCCCGGTACCTCCCAAGCGCCCGGCGCCTCCATATCGATTGGGCCCTATGACCAGAAGCACGCGACCCGGTCGTCGACGAGCGCGTCGATCCGAAGCTCCAGGCCATCCAGTGCTCTGGAGCGCGCCAGGTCTTCGTCGTCCTCGCATCTGACCCACTCGACGGTGGCGCAGTACACGCGCAGCAACGGGTGGTCGTTCAGCGCCGGACCATCGACCAACCGCAGCCAATAGCCGCACCCAGAACCACATCCCGGCGCGCGACTTCATCCTCGTTAGCTCCCTTCCTCCCAGATCCACCCGTCATCTCCGTTTTCCGGGCTTTTGCCGCGTGCGCCGGGAGATCGAGCCGAGCCCGGACTTCCCTCCGGCTGCGCCGAGGCCCTAGGCCCTTCTCCAAGTGAGACTCTCCCGCCACGGCCGCCTGTAATACGGCACCCCGGTGACGCCCCGCACGCGCGAGACCACGCTCGTCCACCCGGTCGATGAGCTCAGCGGCCGACTGGGCGCGTGCGATCGCCTGGAGGCGGACGTCCCGTTTCGGCGAGCACTAGGCGCGCTAGGACCGGATCATCGACGGTGCCGCATACTTCGCTGACCGATGAGCTCGCCCACTCCTTTTCTAACGGATCGATTCGACGCGGCGCGGCTGCTCGCCTGCTCTCTGCAGCAGCGCCGCAAAAGCACAGACGTGCCTTACACATCCCATCTGCTCGCCGTCACATCGCTCGTCCTGGAGATGAGCGGCACCGAGGACGAGGCAATCGGCGCCCTGTTGCACGATGTCGTCGAGGACGGCGGCCCTGAGGAACTGGTCGACATCCAGGCCCACGTCGGCACGGACGTCGCGCGCATCGTGTCCGCCAACAGCGACACCGACGTCAAGCCCAAGCCGACGTGGCGGGCAGGCAAGCAGGAGTACATCGCGGCGATCGATCGCGGCGATCGCTCACTAGGAGCCCGACCAGTTGCGCGTCCGCTGGCGACAGGCTCCACAACGCTCGGGCGATCCACCTCGACTACCGAGTCCACGGCGCAGGCGCTCTGGGACCGGTTCAAGGCCGGCGAAGGCGAGTCGGTGCGGTGGCACTAACGGGCGTTGTTCGAGGCGTGCGCGTTGCGGCGGGACCACCTCGGCGCGGGTACGCGGCCGTTTCTCGACGAGCTGAGGCGGGACATCGGAGAGATCGATCGATTGGTGCCGACGGCCGCAGGCGAGGATGCCGGCGGCACTCTGCTGCTGAACGGAACTCTCGAGACCTGCGCGTAGAGGCATCCATCTGCTGGACTCGGCCAAGACGGCGTCAGGTACGCGAGGTGCACGGGACTCAACGACTGCGCTGTCGGCACAATCGCGGCGATGCGTACCCCGACCTCATGAACAACACCAACCGACCCCGGCGTCTGCGGCGCCCATCCTCATTTGACGCCGTCTGATGCGCTCTCCGCCGCCGAGTCGGCGGACATCGGCGCGCTGGTTGTCAGCCTTGACCACACATCGTTGGGCATCGGCAAGATCGTGGCAACGCAGAGCGGAACGGTCACGATCGAGTATTTCGATTCCGTCGCGAACCCGGCGGCCGGTAGACACACCGTTTCCAGCGACCGCGTCGTACGCGCCAGCCTCGAACGTCAATTGCGCGTGTACTTTCGAGACGGCTCAAAGTGGAGCGTGGGACGCGTAATGGACGAGGAGCTTGGTCGTGTCCAAGTACGCCCCCCCGGCGACACGGCCGATCGCTGGCTCGGAATCGAAGAGCTATTCGTGCGGTGGGACGAACCTCTTGATGATCCCGTCGCCGTGCTGCGCGATCGAGCCCTGGAGACGCCGTACTACTACTTCGCACGTCGGGCGTTCGTCGACTCGATGCTCGCTCAGGACGCCGCCGTTCGCGGGAACCGGAGCCTGACCTCGGCCTCCGTCGAGATCTACGACCATCAGGTCCGGGTAGCGAGCCGGGTCCTCTCCGACCCGGTACGGCGGTTCCTGCTCGCCGACGAGGTCGGTATGGGCAAGACGATCGAGGCTGGCCTCGTGATCCGACAGCAACTACTGGACGATCCCGAAGCCCATGTACGCGTCGTCGCTCCGGCCCGAATGTGCCAGCAGTGGCTGCGGGAGTTGAGGGAACGATTCTTCATCGACGACAGCCTCCTCTCAACGGTGGAAGTCATCGACGCTGCCGATCCTGGGGCTTGGCGAGTCTCCAGGGAACAAGGTCCTCCGGACCTCCTCGTGATCGACGAGGCCCATCACGTTGCCCGTTTAGCGCATGCATCTCCTGTGAAGCAGGGGCGGTTCGCGCAGGCCGCTCGGCTGGCCCACTCATCGGCTGGGCTGCTTCTTCTCTCCGCCACGCCCGTCGCGCACAACGAGACGACCTACCTAAGCATGCTGCATCTCCTCGATCCCGACAATTACGCACTGGACCGGGCCGCGGAGTTTCGCCAGCGGGTCGAGAACCGTCATGACCTCGCCCGAGCGTTCGTGCTCTTTCGGCCAGGACAGACGTACCGCCGACTTGAGCGCAACGCGGATCGTCTTCGTGAGTTGCTGGGGTCGGACGAGGCCAGTCTCACCCGGTTAGACGAGTTACTGGACTTGGGTGCGGACGCTGAACAAGACGAACTCGACAGTCGGATCCGTGCTCTGCGTGTGGCGATCAGCGACCGTCATCGGCTTCATTACCGAATGATCCGGAGCCGCCGAGATGAGGCAACAGACTTCCCGATTCGCGGCAGGCGTCTCGACCGGATCATCGAAACGTCGCCGGCCAGCGGCGTTCGACTTGCGGAATGGCTTGACCGTTGGAGAGCCGCTTTCGCAAACGACTGCGGGGCTGAACTCGACAGCGATCAGCAGGCTACGGCCCGCTGCATGCTCGACCGAGCGATGGCATTTCCCAGCGTGCTTCACGCCGCAGTCGCGTACCGACTCGGAGACCGAAGCCCCCATTCGCTGGCTCGCGCAGGAGCCGCCGATCGGGATGCCCTCAGCGCCCCCGTTGGACCCGAGGAACGAGCGGCCCTTGCAGCGTTCGATCTAGCCGAACTGATGGAGAGCGAAGAGTCGCGCATCCAGCACGTCCTGGATCTCATATGGACCTTCCCGCGCCGACGCAAGGTCGTCGTGTTCGCCGGATTCGCCTCGACCGCAGCGAAGCTCGGAAGCGCTCTCGTGGAACTCCTTGACCACGACCAGGTCGTCACGCACACGACCGACCTGTCGCTCGATCAGAGCGAGCAAGCGCTTCGGCAATTCCGCGAGGAGCGTGCGTGCAATGTCCTTGTCTGCGACGAGTCCGCCGAAGAGGGGCTGAACCTCCAGTTCGCGGAGGTCCTCATCCATGCCGAACTGCCTGGCGACCCGAACCGACTCGAGCAAAGAATCGGGCGTTTGGATCGGCACGGAGAACGCTCCCCTGCAGATAACATCCTGCTGGGTGACGGCTACGAAGGCTCGCTGCTTGATGCTTCCATCGCCCTTCTTCGGGACGGCTTCGGAGTCTTCGATAGGTCAATCTCGTCGTTTCAGTTCGTCGTCGACGCGCTGGCGCCGGAGATCACCTCAGCGATCATGCAGGAAGGCCCGATCGGACTCCGGCGAATTGCGGATCGCCTCCCTGAGCGCCTCGAAGCAGAGAAGCGCGAGATCAGTCAGCAGGACCAACTCGACTCGATCGAGGCGATCGAGATCTCGCACCCGGTGGCCGAGGCACTCAGGGGCTTAGACGCCCATTGGGAGGAACTTGAGGCCGCCCACGAAGGGCTCATCTGTGCCGGTAAAGGCAACCTGCGGTTCACACGCGAGCCGTACTTCCGCGACGCGGCCCTCTGCAGTTACTGGGCGAAGGATCCTCGCCGAGGAACCGAACCACTCATACCCCAGCGCGATCTCACCTCCTTCATGCTCGGAGCGACATCCGAGCGGGGCGTCGTCCGAAACGGAAGCCATGACCGGCAGGCGGCGCTGCGGCACGCTGGCGCACGCGTCTGGAGGGCTGGCGATGCACTCCTCGATGGACTCCTGCGGTACGTGCGCGAGACAGATGTTCGGGGTCGGGCATACGGCATCTGGCGTCTCCTCCCAGACATGGAAGCCGGCGACTGGACCGCCGCGCTTCGCTTCGACATCCTTGTGAAAGCGGGGAGCGCACCAACTGCCGGCGATCTCGCCGGAGACAGGGTGATCGACCGGCGAGCAGGCAGTCTCCTACCCCCGATGATCGAAACGGTCTGGGTCGGCGTGGACAACCGCGAGGTGGATGACCCTCGCCTGAGAGCGCGGTTCACCGCGAAGTACTCCCCGTCCTTCGGCGACGTCCGTTTGGGCCTCGATCGGTGGGAACTCGTCGAACGGACCCTAGTCGGGCTCGACTGGGAGGCTTGGTGCACACACGCTCGCGAATCTGCCCTGGCGGTTGCCATGCAGCGCGAAACGGTGCTCGAGCGGATCGAGGCCGCAACCGGCGAATCGACCAGGTTCGGTGAAGCAAGAATCGAGGCGCTCCGGACTCGGCATGTCCTGTTCCCTGATTCCGCCGAGGCCCTTCGCTTCGAGGAAGAGGCCGCCACGCGTGTCAAACGTGCCGTCGAGGCTCCACACGCGGAAGTTGATGCCGCAGGACTCGTGATCCTGTCGGGCAACCGGATTGAGGCGGCCGGTGACTGACGGCTTCCAGTGGGGTTTGGCGGCCCTGAAGGATTTTCCAGCCTTCGGTGAGGTTCCGTTCCCGCTTTCCGAATGGTCGAGCGCGCAGCGCCGGCTAGCCCATGCGCTACACGGCGCCCGATCAGGCGACCGCACGCTGCCGACGGCGCCGCGAGATCTTGTTCCGCTCGTGCGCCATCTACTGCTCGGACGTGAGAACGGCCACCGTTTCCCCATTGCGGTTGCTGCGGACCCCCGGCTCCCCTCTCCGAAGCAGTGGGAAGATGGGGGCTGCAGTTGCACGCCGTTCGCGGGCGGTTTCACGATCCGCGCTAATCAGTGGTCGCCGCCGTGGCTCCCGGGGTCCGACGCCGAACCCCCCGCGCGGGCCGCCTCGCTCGGAAGGTATGAGGGCATCGGCCCGGTACGTGACGATGGGCCGGCGGCCGACCCGTTCTACTACGCCGCGACGCGGCGAACGCACTATCGCTCACGCGGTCAGCGAGTAGCCCTCCACACAGTCCTGGCAGCGAGACCGGGAAGCACCATCGTTGCCAACCTTCCGACGCGGAGCGGCAAGAGTGCCCTCGCGTTCCTACCCGCCATCCTCGGGGCGAGCCAGGGCAAGACAACCCTTGTCGTCGTACCAACGACGGCTCTCGCGGTCGACCAGGAGCGACAATTCCTAGAGCTCAACTCGCCGCTCATCGAATCGGCGCCCACCCGCCTAGCGTTTCACAGCGCGCTCAGCGAGGCTGAGAAGCAGGACATGAAGCGCCGTATCCGCGACGGCGAGCAGGTGATCGTGTTCACGTCACCCGAAGGGCTTCTCGGTGCTCTCCGGCTGTCGGTGAGGGAAGCAGCTGAGGCCGGCAGAATCAGCCTGTTCGTTGTGGATGAAGCCCACACTGTTTCCCAGTGGGGCGAGGACTTCCGTCCGGAGTTCCAAGCGCTCGGCAGTGTTCGGCGAACGCTCCTGGAGGCGAGCCCGCAGCCCTTCTCGACGCTGCTGATGACAGGCACGCTGACGCCTACAACCCTCGATGCCTTGGTGCTGCTGTTCCGCTCCCCTCTAGGCCTCCACTTGGTCTCGTCAGTTGATCTCCGGCTCGAGCCTTCGTATTGGCAAGCCCACAGTTCGACAACAGAGGAACGCGAGGAACGACTGCTTGAGGCAGTTCACCGACTCCCGCGCCCGATCATCCTTTACACGACGAAGGTCAAGGACTCCGAGCGCCTCTTGCGGCGACTGAAGGATGACGGCTACGCGCGGGTCGCCAGCGTGACTGGCAAGACGTCGGCTGCTGGCAGGCGTGACGTCATCGCGCGCGTCCGGGGCGACGCGGTCGACTCGGACGGGCGCGCTCGAACGGGAGTGGATGTCGTAGTGGCGACGAGCGCGTACGGCCTTGGCGTGGATCAGCCCGACGTGCGTGCGGTGCTACACGCCTGCGTGCCCGAGTCCATCGACCGCTTCTACCAAGAGGTGGGACGGGGAGGTCGCGACGGCCTGCCCTCTCTGTCGCTTGTCCTTCATACGGATTCCGACCTCGACGTGGCGAGAAGACTCTCGCTCAAGACAATCATCGGCGTTGATAAGGCAAGCGTTCGATGGCGGTCTATGTGGGCCGCTCGACAAGCCGGCGACATCGTGCGACTCGACACGATTCCCCCCTATCTCCCAGCCAACAGCGAGAAGAACGAGCAGTGGAACCTTCTGACACTGCTCCTTATGCAACGGGCCGGGATGCTGGATGTCGAGCTTCCGGAGGCACCGGAGTCGACGCCGGAGGAAGACCCGGAAGCGTGGGATGAGCTGTGGTTGCAGCATCTGGTTCGGCTTCGTGCGGGCAACCTGGCTGACAGCACCCGCTGGGCCGATCTGGAGGACGAGGCGAAGGAGGTACACAAGCGCGATCAAGCATCGCTGCAGTTGATGGAGGAGGCGCTCTCGGGCGAGACCCCCCTCGATTCCCTCCTTAGGAGTGCTTACGAAATCTCGGCCGGGGACTCCGTGACGCTCCCGCAAGTCTCGGTGAAGGTCGGTGGATCACACGGCGGCTGCACCGCCTCTCGGCGCACTGGGCGGCCAGTCCGACGTGACGCCTCGCCAACCCCGCCAGCGCTCCTTGATGCAGACCGATCGTTATACGGCGAGTTGACTCACCTCGTGCCGGAAGCAGGCGTCCTCACCGTGCACTTCGTCCGCCCGAGCGCCGGACAGACGGCGAGTCTGAGGCGCAAGTTGGGTCGCGCAGTGCCCGCCCTGACGCGCGGAGGCGTCCGCACCCTCGTGGGGCCAGAAGACGTTCTTGCTCTCGCGCCGATTCGCGAGGCTTGGAAAAGCACTCCGACGCGTGCGGTCTTCGTCGGCAGGCGCTTCCAGTTAGCACAGTTGCCGGGTTGCCCTTCCTTGTTGATCGCGGATGCGAATACGCCCAGGCGAGATCTTCATGCGTTTTTCGCCGCCGGCGTGCCGGGGGTCCTAATCACGCCGGCCGACCTACCGGACTTCGAGCGGCCAGATAGAGCGATCGTCGATGTGCGGCGACCAATCATGGATCTCGACGAACTGCTACGAAGGTTGACCTAGTGGGAATCGTGAATCCGACCGAGGTCCATCCCGGCATCATGCGTGCTCTGTACCGCCTGTGCGTCCGGATGCCCACGGCCTTCGAAGCCACGACCGACGGATACGTGAATTTGCTCGCGCCGAAGACCGCGATTCACCGAGGCTCCGCGCCCAGGCTCAGCGCCGAGCGAACGGTCAAGGAGGCAGTGTCGATCGGTGTGCTCGAGTCCGCTGAAGACGACCGCTACCGCCTGGCTCTGCCCAGGCCGCCTAAGCGTGGCTCCGAGGAAGTTGCGGACGCGTTCTTCGTTCGAGAACTCAGACGTCTCGTCCTCCTCAAGCGCAACAACGACTCGCTTTTTCAGCCGGCTTCACCCGACGAGGCCTATGAGGGCGGCGAGGGCGGCGAGGGCGGCGAGGGCGGCGACCAGGACGAGCGAACCGACGGCCAGGCCCTTTCGGCGAACCAGTCACGTGAATTCACGCGAATCCTTTGCTGGCTACTGCTTCAGGACCCCGGTCGCCCTCCCCTCGAATGGACCGGCCCGGAGGACCGGAACGTTCAGTTGATGCAAGGCCAGTACGACGGTCGCGACCTAGTGAGCAACAACAACCGATGGGTGAACTTCCGGCGGTGGTCTCAATTTCTTGGCTTCGCTCGTGACAACGGAAGAAACGGACTCTTCCCCGATCCCACCCCCGCGGTGCAGGACGCCGTCTCCGAACTTGATGCCGGAGCGGAACTTCCCATTGTCGACCTGCTCGCCCGGGTGGCCGAAGCGCTGCCAGTGATCGACGGGGGCACATACCGGCGCGAGGTCTTGGCACACGTCGGCCTGGAGGAGACGCCAGGAGTGGCGTCAGGCAGCCTCAGCCTCGCATTGCTTCGGCTGCAGAACGCCGGAGCGATCGGCCTGGAGCGCCGAGCTGACTACCGAGGTGGCTCGCTGGTTGTCGGCGCCCAGCCCTACACCCACGCGGTGCTGAGGCAGCCCAGATGAAGAACTTCGCATGCTGGAAGGTGGAGGAGGTTGGCAGCACTCTCGTCGACGACGCCAACCGCGACGCTCCCGCAGTCTTCAGCGCTGTTCACCGACCCGCGCGGGTGCTCCGCAAGGACATTCGCCGTAGCCGCTCCGATCGTGGAACACCGGTAACCGAGCATGAGGTGCTCGACGCGCTCCTCGGTGGTGATCCCACCGACGATCGCATCGTTCCGGTGGTCGGTGAGTCCGGCACAGGCAAGTCCCATCTCATCCGCTGGCTTGATGCCAACATCGAACGGTCCGACGACCTGCACGTGGTGTACATCGAGAAGCGAGGCACCAGTCTGAAGCAGGTCATCCACAAGATCCTCGAAGGCCTGGATCAGCCCAACATCCGCCACCGTGAGCGCTTCATCGAACTCCGAGCGGAGGTTGACAAGGCGGCAGCCGGCCTGGACGAGGGGATAGCGAGACTGAAGCTGCTTTCCGAGATCGCGTTCGCTGTGCGCGAACACGGAGCAGACGTCACCGCTTCTGATGACGAGTTGCTCGACAGGCAGGATCTAGCGGAGTCGTTGCCGGACCTCCTGAACGATCCCGAGTTTCGGGCTCCCCTTCTCGCCGATGACGGTGTCATCGCCGAAACTGTGGCAAGGACCCTGGGTGAGAAGCGAAGCGACGGCGAGATACCGGCCTTCACCGATAGCGATCTCGACCTCGACGTTCAGGACGTAATGCGCGCGGGAGCGGTAGCACGGGACCTTCGCCAAGATCTCTACGGCGACCCGGAGCAGCGCGCCCTTGCCGTCCGCATGCTCAACGAGCAGATAAATCCAGCGCTCGGCGGGTTGCTCGGAATCGATCGGCGCCAGGTCTACGACGTGATGCTTGACGTCCGCGAGGCGCTGTTCGAAGAGGGAAGGACGCTGGTGCTCCTGGTCGAGGACTTCGCACTTCTCCGCGGCGTCGAAACACAACTACTCGACGCCATGATCGCGGAAGCCGAGAGCCGAGGAGAACGAGTCCTGTGCCCCATGAGGAGCGCCCTCGCAGTTACCAGTGGCTACTTCGAAGGCAAGGAAGGTGCGCTGACCCGCATCCACTCACGCGGTGGGTACCTGTACAGCCTGGATGCCGAACTCGGTGAGGCCGACACCGCGGTCGGACACGAGGCGGTGGAGGCGTTCGTCGCGACGTACCTCAACGCCGCTCGGGTCGGGCGCCAGAAGCTCACACATGCGTTCGAGAGCCGGTCGACCGTTGCGACGAGCAACAAGGACTGGCTCCCAAATGCTTGCACCGACTGCCCTTTCCAAGAGAAGTGTCATGAGGCGTTCGGCGAGTCAGAGGGCTTCGGGCTCTACCCATTCAATCGCCCCTCGCTGCAACGCATCATCAACTCGCAGACGGATGTCTTCGACCCACGGCACATCCTCCAGATCCTCGAAGGTGCGCTCCGCACGCAGCACGCCGTTCTGACCGCTGGCCGATTTCCTGACCACGAATGGCTCAAGCGCTACGACGAGCAAGCGGTCATTGGCAGACCCGAATTGCGCTACCTGCCGGCCGCCGTCTCCACTGTTTACGAGCAGGCCGATCCGCCGACGGCTGAACGCCGCAAGGCGCTCATCACCTTCTGGGGTGGAACTCCGCGCGAGCCTGTCAACCTGCGCCCGGAGATTCACGAGGCCTTTGACCTGCCTCGGCTTTCGGACCTGCCGGACCTGGACACGGTGGTCACGCCCCCCGAAGAGACATCGCCCTCGGGAGGCATGCGGCCGGGCCACCGGGGGGAAGAACCGCGTTCAACTAAGACCCAACCGTCGAGCACTGAAGACCGTGAGAGTCTCGCGCTCGACACCTGGGGCCGAGGAGGCGTGCTAGAGCAAAGCCTCGCGAACCGCATCCGAAAGACGTTGGCGGTAGCGGTGCGGGGCGCCCGCGAATGGTCGAGTTTCGGTGTGGGGAAGCGCGCCCTGGAATCGCTCGTCAGCCAGAGCGCATTCTCGTTGGGACCGAAAGCGCGTGGAGAAGGATCAGTGGCGTCCGCGACGCTTGGCACTGTCGAGCCATCGGACGCGAACGCGTTCCTGCTGCAAGGTGTGCTCCAAGCGGAGGCACGCGGCGATTGGAATTTCGAGCGGGGAATCGAGCGGTTCGTCACCTTCAGCGGTCTGGTGGACGCATGGGCCGTGGGGGCATTGCGCCGCCTGCGGCCATCGGACGGATCGATCGTTGCCGCCACGCAGACCCTGCTTCTGGGGACAGCGGCGCTGGGCATCGCGGGCCCGAGCGACACGGACGAGCGCCTGCTGGAGGCGATCTTCGCCGAGCCGAGTCTTGGGGACCGGACATCGGACGCGGGCTGGCTTCGCTATCAACAGACGTTGATGAGCGGGCCGTCGGGTAGCGCGAGTCGACAAGACCTGATCGACCTCCTGCTGACTCAGACCGAACTCAGACGAGCCGTCGGCGACAACCTCCTCCCACTTGCGCTCGACTCCGGTACCGTCATGACCGCGATCGAGGAACTGCGGAAGAACGGCTGGGAGGAGGTCACAGTGGCGGAGGGAGTTGATCGGGCGATCTCGAGACACAGCGAAGCGCTCAGCCGAACACTGCCCGCTGCAGTAGAAGCGCATCTCGCAGTCCTTGGTGAGCAACGCGCCCATGCCCTCGGCTTGTTAGGAGGGATCCGAGACGCGGCCCAGATCGCCGAGGCAGTCGGCGAAGCGCACGACTCAGCGCGCGACGCCGGCGTCGCCACGCCGGAGTTCGAGGTGGACACGAGCGAGCGGGAAGCTCGGTTCCGAGGCGCCGATCTGCGAGCGCTCGATCGACTGAAGGATCTCGAGCGCATCGGAGAGCTCAGGTGGCCACGACGGCTCGACCTCCTCGTCCGCGCCCAACGGGAGGAACTGGAATCCATCGACTCCTACCTCGTCTGGGCCGACCAGACGCTGAGTGTCGCTCAGACGGCTGTCGTCGCGGGTCTCGGTGGACGTCCGGAGGCAAGAGTTGGGATCGCGTCCATTAGCGCGCAGGTGGCGTCCGCCATTCGGGCCCTGGCCGACGAGCTAGAGGTGACGGTGTGACGGAGACTCGTGACGAGATTGCCTCTGAGCGATCAACATCACTTCTGCGCCGGGCCGCGGAACTCGGTGACGCCGTCGACCAGTTACAGAATCGCGAAGAGACCGCTGACGCCCTGCAGGGACTAGAGGAGGCGCGCGACAGCTTCGAAGCCCGCCTCGCCGACGTCAGGTCGCTGCATGGGAGCGCCCGGGCCCTCTCCGACACCGGGCGCTCGGTCGACCTGCCAGACGGACGGCCGACTGCGCGCTCCCTACGTGCGCTCGCCGAGAGGGTGGACGCAGACCCGAATGCTGTGAGGAATCGACGACGTCAGCTCGATGCGGTGTCGACGTATGTCGAGTCTGGCCGGCAGGCGGTGGAGCCAGCGCTGAAGCGGATCGTTGACGAGGCCAGGGCGGGGATCGAGGTCGGCACGGTCTCCGCGCTCCGCAAGATCGGCCTCCAAGAAGCAGCCGATGCGCTAGCGGTCGAGATCAGGACGCTCGGGGAGTACGCGGCTGCACTCCCGCGCACGAAGGAAGACCTCGAGCAGGTCGACGCCGCGGCGGTCAGGATCAAGGAACTCCTAGCCGAACTCGCGGAGCCGCGGAAAGCGAGGCTTCTGCGATTCGTCCAGGATGCGTCCTCGAGTACCTCGTTGACCCTTGCCGACATCGACGCGGAACTGCTCACTGAACTCCAAGCGAGCGGGGTCGCCGCGGACTTCCGGATCGTGACTCGGCGATGAACCTTGCTGCTCAACTAGAAGCGCTTAGCGCACTGGAACGCACCGAGGCGGAATTGCTCTCGTGGGGCATCGTCGACAGCGGGTTCAGTGAAGACGACGTTCTCGCAACGTTGCAAGTCGAGGTCGATCGACACCGCGCGTCTATCAGCGCTGACGAACTCCTCGACGCGCTGCTGGAACAACGTCTCGTCGTCCCAGTCCCAGACCGTCCGGACCTCTATCGGACGCGGATGGCCGAGACAGTTCGATTGCTCGTGCGACTGCGTCAGCTCTTCCCGAAGCATTCCGGGACCGGGTGGCGAAATGCTTCTCGGCTCGTCGCCGACTTCAGGCTGGCGCTTCGTCCCCGCCGTTACCCCACACGGGACATCTCCATCGACCAAGCGCTCAGCCTGATCGAAGCGGACGTTGTCGATCTGCCCCCCTCAACATCGGCCGCTCTTCGAGCTCTACTCACCTCGCGAGTGGACCCCTCGAGAGCGGAGGAGTTCGCGCTCTCGACCTTCCAGGTGAGAGCCACCGCGTCGATCCTCAGAGGCATCGCGTCTTCGGAGGCCGGCGCCACGGTCATTACCGCTGGCACCGGCAGCGGAAAGACCCTCGCCTTCTACCTCCCGGTGTTGGCGGACATCGCTAGCCGTGGTGGAGGAGGCCCTCACGCGCTCGCCATTTACCCCCGGAACGAACTGCTCAAGGACCAGTTGTCCCAGACCTTCATCGAGGCCCGGCGCCTCGATGGCGCGACCCAGGCGGGAACGAAGCTCACAGTGGGAGCGCTGTTCGGAGCAACGCCACACAGTGCAGATGACGACGATCGTTGGTTCAGCCAAAGAGGCTGGACACGCGCCGGCGACGGCCTTGCCTGTCCATATATGCGATGCCCACGACCTGACTGCTCTGGTCCCCTGGTCTGGTTGAACGTCGATCGCAACAACGGGGTGGAGCGGCTCTCTTGCGGAGACCCTCACTGCTCAGTCTCCATCCCGGGAGATGAGCTGCCGCTCACCCGTGAGGCTCTTCGGAAGGCCCCGCCGGACGTCCTATTCACGACGACAGAGATGCTCAATCGGCACCTCAGCACGTGGGAGGATGAACAGCTGTTGGGTTTGGGGGCAAACCCTCCAAGAGTCGCGCTCATCGACGAGGCGCACACCTACGCGAGCGTGTCGGGCGCACAGTCGGCCCTCCTGCTCCGCCGGTGGCACGCCGCTGTCGGCGGCAAGGTTCACTTTGTGGGCCTCTCTGCAACATTGGCGGATGCCGCATCGTTCTTCGCCCGACTCACGGGAGTGCCCGAGGATCGCGTCGCCCTCATCGAACCGCTCGAGTTCGAAGAGGAGGGAATGGAGTATCAACTCGTTCTCAGAGGCGATCCAGCTTCGGGCACACAATTGCTCTCCACCACGATCCAGGCGGCCATGCTGCTTCGGAGAGTTCTCGACGTTCGGTCCGATCCCGTAAGCAACGGCGCATACGGCAGCAAGGCCTTCGTCTTCACTGACGATCTCGAGATCACTAACCGCCTCTATCACGCCACGCGAGACGCCGAAGCCTTAGGTCCTTACCGGCAGGAGCGCCGACCAGGCGCCACCCCATTGGCTGCACTACGTGCCACTGACCGCCCCGACACGGCTGCCCGCCGGCAGGACGGCCAGGCATGGGACCTCTCAGAGAACCTTGGGCACGATCTGTCCGGACAGACGCTGCTTCATGTGACGCGCGTGTCGTCTCAGGACGCGGGAGTCAATGATCGTTCGGACCTCATCGTGGCCACCGCCTCACTTGAGGTCGGATTCAACGACCCTGAAGTCGGTGGGGTCATACAGCACAAGGCCCCTCGGGACGAGGCGGCGTTCACCCAGCGTCGCGGCCGGGCGGGAAGAACGCGAGCCATGCGTCCGTGGACGGTCGTCACACTCGGCGACTTCGGGCGTGACAGGCTCGTATACGACGCGTATGACCTGCTTTTCGATCCGATCCTGCGGCCGCGACCTCTTCCGATCGGCAACCGGGCCGTGCTACGGATGCAGGCCACGTACGCCTGGCTCGACTGGACGGCCCGTCGGTTGGCGCCGTCGCAGAATCGTTCATCAGGCTGGCGGGCATTAGCCGGCCCGCGAAGCAGTTCGAGTCAACGGACTGCCATAGCCGCGCTGATCGAGCAGACGCTCTCCAGTCCGTCGGTACTCGCGGACTTGCGGGCACATCTCCGGCGAGCGCTTCAGCTCACAGACGATCAAGTCGAAAGCGTCCTATGGGAACCGCCCCGGGCTCTGCTTACGGCGGTGCTGCCGACCGCCCTGCGGCGCCTACAGTCGGACTGGTTCCATCCAACAAGGAACGGTGGCGGACGAGACCGAGACTTTCGGGCCAAGTACGACCCCCTGCCGGACTTCATCCCAGCCAACCTCTTCAGCGAACTCAGCCTGCCAGAGGTCTTGGTCACGACACCTCCGCAGAGCGCCAATGCAGACGAAGAGACGGCCGCGGTTCCCATTCTTCTCTCCCTTCGTACGTTCGCGCCCGGCAACGTCAGCATGCGCTTCGCCGTTGAGCGGCGCGGTGCAAGGTCGTGGATCCCTGCGCCTGCCGGCGCCGCCGTATCCATCGACGCATTCATGACGCGTGGGGAGACGCTGGGTGACTTCGCCTATGAGACCAGCGGCGAGGTGCGGGAAGTTCCGTGCGTCCGGCCCTGGGAGTTTCGAACGGATGGCGTCCCGGAGGACGTCAGTGACAGTTCTCGCGGGAATCTGCATTGGCAGAGCCAGATTGCAGGAGGCGCCGCCCCGCACAGGGTCAAGGTCCCCAGCGCATCCCCTTGGCGGAGCCTGATCGAAACCATCGACTTTCATACCCACAATCGGCGCGGGCCCGTGACCGTTCGTCGTTTCGCGATCGGCGGGGACTACGCCACGCTGCACCGCGACGGATCCGAAGAGGAGGGCTCGTATCTCTTCGTCGCAGATGACGAGCCAGTCGGCCTGGGCTACGAGATCGAGGTGGATGGCTTCACCATTCGCCCGAACTTGCCCGAGCGCTTCGCGCCGTCTGACGTTGATCCGGAGGCAGTGCGTCCCTTCCGCACGGCGCTGTTCGCGGAACTGCTTGCTGCGGATCCTCGCCTGGACGGGATCGCCAACGTTTTCAAGCGTCAGCAACTCGAGCACCTCTATCTGAGCGCTTTGGTGGACCGGGCGATCGCGGCGCACTGCAGCCTGGAGGACGCCTGGCAGTGGCTTCACGCCAGCGACGCGACGCCAGTGCTGCAGGAAGCGGTCGACGGGATCTTCGCTACCGCAATCCCCACAAGCGGATCACAGGATGGCGCAGAAGACCGCCGGGGGGCCGATCGCCTCGCGGCGCTGCTGCACGAACCGCTAGTCGTCGAAGTCCTGAGGGATCTCGCGCCTGTGCTCTGGAATCCCGCGGATGAGGCGTGGGAACGCTTTGCACGCGCGCGTTGGCTCGCCACCCTCGGGGCGGCTATCGCCTCTGCCTGTGGAAGGCTCTGCCCCGACTTCTCCGAGGACGAGGTCATCGTGGACATGGGCGGGGGAGTGCAGCAAGACGGCGGCGTTGACGAGTCCAGCCTTTGGGTGACGGAACGTGTTGTCGGCGGCGGTGGAGCGATCGAGGAGGTGCACCACCGGATGACCGCCGATCCCCGGCGTTTTCTTCGGCTACTTGATCGGACGCTCGATCCGAGCGACTTCGAGGTCGTAGACCATGAGATCCCGAGAGCTCTGGAACTCATCGCCACCTCCGGAGCCACGAGCACCGCCGTCGCTCGCTTCAGGGCCGCAGAGTCCCATGTAGAAAGGAGACTCGCCCTCGAAGACTTCGTCCGCGCTCTGCGGGCTGCCGGCATTGACACCCGGCATGCAGTAGTGGCCGCTTTGAACGCACGCGTGCTGCGGCCGGGAACCTCGGCCGCCACGGATATCGCGCTTCGTGACCTCGCCAACGATTGGGCCGAGGCCGAGAAGCGTCTCGGTATCGAACTCGAGACACGAATTTTTGCCTATGCGTCCAGGCAACGAGAGGACGTCGCGGCAGCCATCCCGGAAGGGAACGGAGTTGGCGATGCCGGCTGGCGATACGGACAAATCCTCGGACTGCTCTGGCCCCATGGCTGGCGCGTGAGGGCCGGCGCACTGTCGCACTACAACCAGTTCAAGGAGACCATTCCGACCGATGCCCGCATGCTCCGGGGCTTCGGCGCCGACACGGTGACGCGCGTCGACGTCACGGAGCCCGACTGGTGGTCGGCGATGGCAGATGCCCTCGCGAACAGGGGCATGTGCGACCTCACGTGCCCACGGCCGCATGAGGACACGATGGCCGACGCCTTGACGCTCCTCGGAACTCAGGCGATCGACACAGGCGCTTATCTGCTTCACCCCTCGGTCGAGCGCATCGACCGGAACGCTGCTGACCTCTCCGTCACCATCGCGCTTGAGACGCCGATTTGATGTCCGCCGGACCACGCACCATCTACAAGCGCCACGATCGAGCGAGGGAGGAGGTCGGTCAGTTGCTCGGCGCAGTCTTCGCCGGTGAGTTGCTGAGTCCCTCGGATGAGATCTGGATCGTGTCGCCATGGATCCGCGACTTGACGGTGCTCGACAACCGAGCCGGCGACTTCAGCGCAGTTCAGCCCCGTTGGGGGCTCCGCGAGATCCGGTTGCTGGACTGCCTAATGACCCTTCTCCAGCGCGGAACGACGGTGCGGCTCAAGACCGGAACCGAGGACGCCAGCGTAGGGGTCGTCCGTGAGTTGGAGCGTCGAGCGAACGACATCGATTCGTCGGAGCAACTCATCACCAAGAGCAGCGCCCTCCTCCACACTAAGGGCCTGCTCACGAGCCGGTGCCTCATCCGCGGATCCATGAATTTTACGCTCAAGGGAATTTATCTGAACGAGGAAGCCGTGACGTACGACGTCGACAAATCGGCGATCGCCGAGATGCGCATCGCGCTTGACGACCAGTGGTAGCCAAAGACCAGGACGCAATAAACCAGTTGTTGTCCGCCTTCGCGGGCTCCGACGGATCGCTCCATCAGTCGCTTGCTCCATGGGTAGAGCGACTGCGGCGCGGCCAGCCGACGATCCTTCCAGCGACGGACGCCGACGGTGCCCTGCACCTCTACGGCATCGCACGCTCAAGACCGATGGCCCGAGGTCTGGCAGAGGAACTGCTGGCCGCGATTGGCCCGAGTTGGTCGGATTTCGAAGGCGCTCCATCTGTACTCGATCCCGCCGACCCGCGAGAGGCTGCACTGCTCGCCTTCCAGGCTGAGCTCGGCAGAGGTCCGGTGTTGAAGGCGACGGTGCGCGACAAACCGAAGGCTTGGGCCGCGATGAAGCGACTGAAGTACGCCTGGGATCAGCGCCCTGAGGCACGAAGGGAGGTCCTCGAGCCGCTCTCGGAGGTGCTCCGGGACATTGAGCTCGCTATTCAGACCTCCTCGATTGCCGAGGCTGAACGACTCCTGGTGGTCCTTCGGGAGCGCGGCGAGATGTCGAGTCAGAACCTGCTCTTTATCGAGTTGCGCCTTCTGGCTGCCGCCGGACGATGGTCTGAAGTGCTTCGACACCCGCGCCTGGATGACGTGGTGAACGCCCGACGGCCGATCCGCGTCACGGCGATGTTGGTCGAGGCACTGGATGCCGTGTACTTCGCACGTGCGGCCGCTGCGGATGATGCGGCGCTGGCGCTCGCGAGCTTCAAAGAAGGTGTGCGCGACCGATTTGCGCCGCTTCTGCAATCAGGCCCCGACCTCGACTCAGCGCATGCACTGCAACTGCGCATCCTTGAGATCGTTTCGCGAGATGGCACCCGAGAGGAAGCACGCGCTCAGCTTGAAGTCGCGCCACCGACCGACCTGCCATGGCTCAACCGCCTCGCTGACCTCGCAACGGAGGCGCGACCAACCGTTGAGCCAGAGCCCGACGGCACCGAGGCGACACAGCTCATCGCCACCGCTCGGGAAGCCGGCTACGCGAAGGACCACCGCCGTGTGCTCCAACTGCTTGAGGCAACGCCGCCATCGATCGAGACCGTCGAGCTTCTTCTTGGCGCGGCGGTGGCGATTCGCAGCCTGAAGGCTGCTCGCCAAGTCGTCGTCGCGTTCGAGCAGTTGAGCGCGGATCAGCGAGACACGTTGCTCGCGCTTCCTCTCCTCGGAACGCCTCTGCGCGACATGCTCACGCTCGGCGGCGCCGGCGACGCCGTGATCGACTCCTGGCAACAGTGGCTGAGAAGACTGGCCGAGGACGCAGACTTTCCGAACGCCCTCGAAATCGCTGAACTCGGCTCGGTGGAATGGCGTCCTACGGAACCGGAGAACGAAGTGGAGGCATCGGCTCTGGCGCTCGCGCTGACGAGCGTTACAGACGGCGCGCGCCCGACTCTGGAGCGCGCTCTTCCTCACCTACTCGCCTACCTCACCAGGCGCCCTACGACCGATGACACCTCTACACCTGTCTACGGCGCCATCCTCGAGTTACTCGCCTACGGAGACTCACGCTCTCGGGCCGTGCGGGAGGCAGCGACCGCCGTTCTGACGCGCCTACTGGAGGCCACTCCTACAGCCGACAGCTACGAAGGCATCATCGAGATGGCCGGCCATATCTGGCGGGAAGGTCTGCGGTCACCCAAGACCCTGGACTGGTTGGTCGACGTCCTGCAAGTGCTCGTTGATCATCCATGCCCGAGTGATGGCGCCAGAGCGGAACTCGTGCAAGAGGCACTCGCCGACGCGGCGTCCTGGCGGGAGATCGACTCCGTCGACCTCGAGTTCCTCACCCTCCTAGCAACCGATCAGGTCTTCGCAGGCCGATTCGAGGGCGAGGTTCAAGCGTTGGCGACGACACACGGCGCGACCAGTGAAGTCGAGGCACCCGCAGATTCGCCTGCGCGCGATCTCGGTGAACTGCTCATCGGCATCTACACGCTGAGCGAGCCGGCCGCGATGCGTGCGCGGACGATCCTCTCTCGGCGCTATCCGCGGATGATCATTGAGTTGAACCACGAACACGACGGGTCCGAGCGATTGCGCAGCCTGTCGCGCCGAGCGGACGTCATGGCCGTGGTGATCGCCAGTGCGAAACACGCCGCTACCGACGCGATACGCCGCGTGGTTGACGACGACGCCCTGCTAGAGGTCGGGAGCGCCGGCAGCACAGGTCTCGTCCGCGCCGTCCTGGGCCGCCTCGACGAACTTGCTGCCGTCTGATCAGCCGCATGTTTGCACGCTCACTCGCCGGGCCGGGTAAGACCCGGGACGGCTCATCCCAGCGTGCCGCCGAGCGTAACGTCCGCACAGCACGTGTCAGTCCTCGAACGGGAGCCTCGCCTTCCCCTGCTTCGGTGGACTGATCCGTCCCGGTGGGCAGCCCGGGTCTGAGAGGACTACGGAGAACGAATGATTCACGGCGTAGACCAGAAGGGCAGGCATCGTTACGAATCACATATCGCGCGGCTGTTCATGTCTTGCGAGGCCCTCTCGCGCCGACGCCCGATCGATAAGGGCACTGCACTGTAAGAGGCGAGGATCCAATCTCGTTGTCAGAGCGATTTGCAAAGATCGACCTTTAAGCGGCGTAGTGCGCTCGATCACCTAGAGCGACTGAGGCAGTTGGCCGCCCACGGCGACGGGGTGGTGCTCGTGCATCGTGAACCATCAGTCGACGAGCGGCCGAGCTTGCAGGGACATGACCAGACGAACCGACGCAGCCAACGCCGTCGCGAGGCCCGCCAGTGGCATCGCGGTCCGACTACTGATGCCGCTGAGGGATGCCGACATACTAGGCGCCGAACTTCTTGGTTCACCTACGGACGATCGGATCCGACGGCTACTCGATCAGCTTTGGCTTCGTTCAGTGATGATCAAACAATGGCGGCGTACGCCGCGCGCTGAGCGCGTTGCATTCGAGGCCCGTGCCAACAATATCCTGGGGTCGCTGGACCCGGACATCAAGATCGGCGAGTAAGCGTCGGCGTCAAGCCGTCGCTTCTTCGATGCCCGCCGTTGCTATCTGGCTCTCGCGGTAGGTCCGCAACAGCAGATCTGCGAGTCTGAGGATGTCCTTCGGCGTGACCTGAATCTCGTTCCACGCGCGCCGGTCGCGGAGTCCGAAGTCCCATTGCCCTCGCGTCCACGCGCAGACCTCGACGAGGGACTCGAGTTCGCGCGCATAGACATCGACACTGGGGACGTCATTACCCGCGGCTACACAGTCAGTGATCTCGTCCATCACGTAGCCAAGCCCGACGATCCCGGCGCCATGTGTGAGACGAGACTTGCGCGGCGGCAACTCCCATGCTCCAGGCCAGGTCTGCGCAACCGCGGTCCAAAAGTTCCAGAGCATCTCGAGCATGCGCTCGCCGTCGCCCTCGCCGGTACGCGGGTTACGGTATCGGTACAACGCGCCGTCGGTGATCGAGTTCTCGATCATCTTCAACACAGAGTTGTCGCGGATTCGGCCTTCGGGCATCGTCGGTGTCCGGATCGCTTCGTGCATGGGCGACCCAGGGGTCAGGTTCAACGCCGCGAGCAACTTCGAGGGATACCGCTTGCGCAGCAGCGCAACCGGCAGTGCTCCATCGGTCGCGGGAAGCAACTCGTGAATTAGACCCTTCGGCAGAGGCTTGGTGTTGTTCACGAGGATGAACTGAGCGCGCTGCTCGCCGAGGTCATCCGTGATGAATCCCACGACCGGTATGGGAAACGCTTCGACGCGCGCGTCCCGCAGTGCTGCGGCACGTTGCTGGCCGTCGACCACCCATCCCGGCGGTTCTTCACCGCTCTTGCCGATAGGAATGACGACGGTGCCGACCGCGCTGCTGGCGTTAGCCTCTGCTCCCTCGACTGGCTCAAACCTGACGCGGGAGTCGAATGCGATGACCAAGGCGTTCGGCATGAGAGCCCTTGGGCTTTCGAGGTAGGAACGGATGGCCTTGACGTGCCGGAGAACCTCGGGACGTTGGTAGCCGCCGATCTCGCCCTGGTCGTCGCGATGGATCCGAGACACCGTGCTGATCTCATGGAGTCGTTTGCCATCGACGGCGAACTGATAGAGCCGACGATCGCCCTGCCGCACCTCGAGCGCCGGAAGGCGCAGTTCACTCATCACGCGTACCCCTGCTCGATCGTTGAATGAGGTGCGCCGGCGATGTGACCTTGCATGACCTGATGGAACACCCAGAGGTTGTGGAACCCCCGCCGCTTGTTCCGCTCAGTGCCGCGAAAAATCGCCACCTCGACGCCCCAGCGCCGACAAACGCCACACGGACACTTCAGCCAGGGGCGCGCTTCTAGGAACGTGCGATACGAGGTCGTCCGATCCTTTCCGCTTGTGTCATGCAGATGCTCATACGCGCGCAAGGCGTCTACTGCATCGGTAAGTGTGCCGTGATCCGCGGAATAGGCCCGCACAGCGTCTAGTGCCCGTTCCTCCGCTGAGCGCACGGTCGACTGATCGAGGTGGCCGGCACGAATGCGTGCTTGGAGTTTGGCGTTGGCGTCGGAAGGCGGAATTCTCAACGCCACGAAGTTCCCGGTAGCCGTGTGGTAGTTGTCCTTGTCGTCCTTGAACGCCTGGCGAAACGGCGACGTCGAGTCAAGGCTGCGGACCCCTAGGGCGCGGAAGGTCGCATAGTGCTCCGTCCGCGAGATCCCAAGGAGATGGAGACTGACCCCCGGTTCGCGTACCTCACGCACCGCCTCGAGACACTCGATGATCTGCATCGTCTTTAGCGGCACCATCCCGCCAAGGGCGATTCGCTGGTACCCGATCTCCTGAAGACGCCGGACGGACGCCGCATACGACTGCGGACTCCAACCGTGCGCAACGCCAACGGGGGTGAACGCGCAGGCGCGGCGACGATGTTCCTCTAGGAACTCGACGGAGAGCTCGAGCGTGAGGGCCTGACGCGCTAGCCAGTCCTCTGGAACCCCGCCATCGCGGTCAAGATTGGGCTTGTAGCCGAGGATCACGTGGTCGACGGAGACACCCTCGTCAACTCCGACACCCACGTAGAAGTCAATCGTCTCACTGACCGTCACCGGTGGCCGCTCCTCAGCGACGTAGCTGAACGCGCCACAGTCGCCGAGCACCTTCAGGCCATCCGGGAGACGGTAGAACTCCCGCAAACCGAGGCGGTAGAGCCGGTGGCGATGTGCCGCCGTATAGCGCCCCGCGCCCTCATAGCCATCCACCATCGTCTTCGAAACCAGAATCCCCTCGTACGGCGGTTCATCGTGGACTTCGTGGGCGTAGAGATCATCGCGCTGCCGGACATGAAACGGCAGATGCTCGTCGTCCTCAAAATTGAAGAACGGGTCAATCTGATCCTGGCTGTCAGGAAAGTAGAAGTCCACTACGCCGCCTCACTCAAGGGCATCTGCGATGTGGGCTCCAGCCAGTCGAGGAGGTTCGCGGTCGGTGACGTCAGCACGCTGATCTCACCCGGGCCCGCCGCAAGACGCGTCAGCACTCGGCCGCCGAGTTCTCCCTTCAGCGAGATTAGCCCGCACGCGAACCGACGGGTATCAGCGTTGCTCAGCGCCACCGTGCGGAGCCCGGCGATGTTCGGCATCCGACGAGCGGCGGCCGGTGAGCAGAAGCTCACGACAGGACCACCGAGACGAAGATCATTGGACAAGTCACACGCCCGCAGGTACGGGTCGCTGAGCAAGAGCAGAGCCGCAGCGAAAGGCTGGCGCAGAATCTCGTGGATCGCTTCGGGAACATGCTTCTCGCGGGCTTCGCGGCGGATCGTCTGGACGGGCTTTCCAGCAAAGCTGTGGTTATACGCCGTGATGCGCTGCTGCGGCGACAACAGGCCGTAGAAGGCCGACAGGATGCGAAGTCGCAACGCACCCGCCGGTTCAGCCGCAGCGCGATATTCCTGCACCCCGCGCATCAAACGTACGTGCTGCTGACCGGAGTAGAAAGACTCCGCGACGCAGTCCGCGCCTGCCGCAAGCTCGAGCTTTGAAGCTGTGCACGACGTGATCACCACGAGGTCGTCGGTCATGTCGCCCTCCGTTGCCACGCGATGCGGGCGACGGCCTGGTGGTTGTGGATCGACTCCTGGTTGACCACCTCGACGGTGAACGAACTGACTCGGTCATCGGCCTGGAGCGCGAAAGCGACATCACGCGCCAGGTCCTCGACGAACGCCGGCCGGTCGTATGCCTGCATTGTCACGTGGCGTTCGTCGGAACGCTTCAAGAGTGGATACACCGGTGCCGACGCCGCGCCGTCGCAAACAGCGAGCAGATCGTGCGGCGAAATACCGTGGCCCTCGCTAGCCCGTCCGTCATCGACGGCACGAACCGTGATGTAGCCGCGTTGAGAGTGCGCGCTGTAGTCGGAGATTTCCTTCGAGCACGGACAGAGCGATGTCACCGGAACACGCAGGCCGACGGTCACCGTCATGCTTTGATCACTGACCTTGGCCGACAACAAGCAGTCGACCGCTAGCAGGGCAGGTCGCTCCGTGACAGGGGCAGAGCGATCCACAAACAGCGGGAACCGCAACTCAACCGTCGCGCCGGCACCGCCGAGACGCTCTGAGACGTCGCGCGTCAGGGCAAGCACCCCGTCCGGTGATATACGCGACCGATGGGCGTGCAGTGCCTCCACGAATCGGCTCATGTGAGTGCCACGGGTATCTGCGGCAAGAGGGACCGTCAGTTCCGCCTCACAGTAGGTGGGGTGCTCGCTCCCGTCCGGGAGCCGCACTGTGATCGGGTAACGGAGGCCCTGGACGCCGACCGCCTCAATGGCGATCCCACGATCCTCTTCGCCCGCCTGAACGTCCGGGAGTGCGACATCGGTGATCGTTACCTGCACAACCTAGTCCTCGCTCGACCCCTGGTACACGGCGCCCGAGGTGCAGGTCTCGCGAACAACGATGCGACTCAAGCCAGGGAGTGAGGGTCGGAGGCGATCCCAGATCCAGCGAGCAAGGTTCTCGCTGGTCGGGTTTTCCAGGCCGTCAATCTCGTTCAAGTAGTTGTGATCGAGTTGGCTGTGGAGAGGCTCGAAAGCACTCTTGATGTCAGCGAAGTCCATAACCCAGCCCGCCCGCCGATCAACTTCGCCAGAGACGTGGATCTCGACGCGGAAGCTGTGACCGTGTAGGCGTGCGCACTTATGTTCTTCGGGCACGTACGGCAGTCGGTGTGCCGACTCGAACGTGAACTCTTTGAAGATCTCAGTCAATGTGGTCGAAGGCCGGGCTTGAGCCTGAGCCGCTCGAAGATCGTGAAGTTCGATCGGGTTCATACGCCGGTCGCTCCCTTCCATGCGATGACGTGGAGTTGCGGCAGGACGCGGGCCCGGCTGAGCTCCGGCGTGACAGCGACGGTCTCACAAAGCCAGCGAAACCGGTCGCCCACCGCGTCGCGGATATCGGATGTAGCCGGCATTGGCGTGCCAGCGGAGAGGTACAGCGGCAGGCCGTCCCAGCGGCTAGCGAGCTCGGTCGCCCAATCGAGGTCACGCTGGTCGAAGGCGACGAACTTCAAAACCAGCTGACGAGCTGCCTGGGCGATGGCCTGCTGCATGAACAAGTCGTGCTGCTCTGCGTGACGCGCAGTTGCCATGCCCGAACTCGGCGGCTTCGGCGAAACCGTCAGGCGATCGACATCGCTGAGCCAGGATGCCCAGCGCGAACCCTGCGTCTCAACCGAGACGAGGAAGCCACGCTGATGCAGACCAGCGACGACCTCACCGAGATCGTGGAGTGCCGGGTTACCGCCGGAGATGGCAACCCAGTCTGGGCGGCCCGGGAGTGCAGAAACGCGGCTCACGATCTCGCTGCTGCTGAGCTTCTCAGCGGTGGCTCGCACGATCGCTGGGTCGACCGCATACATCGTGTCGCACCAGCTGCAGCGGTAGTCGCAGCCACCGACGCGGATGAAGTGCGTAGACAAGCCAGCCTCAGCGCCCTCGCCCTGGATGGTCGGCCCGAAGATCTCGACTACGGGGAAGAGCTTTGCTCGCGCGGGCGCGCGAGCGCTGACGGTCGCGCCCGACATCTACGCGGCGGCCTGCCCGGAGTAAGGCGCGGGATCAGAGATGCCGTTCTCAGCAAAGCCGCGGATTCGCAGCAGGCAGGCGTCACACGCGCCGCAGGCTTCGCCCGAAGATGACGGGTCGTAGCAACTCAGGGTCACTGAGTAGTCGATGCCGAGTTCGAGCCCGCGAGCGACGATCTGCGCCTTGGTCAGATCAATCAACGGGACGTGGATCCGCATCTCATGGCCTTCCACACCGCGGCGGGTCGCGAGATTCGCCATCTGCCGGAACGCCTCGATGTACTCCGGGCGGCAGTCCGGGTAGCCGCTGTAGTCCAGTGCATTGACTCCCAGGAAGATGTCGTCGGCCTCCACAACCTCGGCAAAAGCCAACGCGAACGACAGGAACACAGTGTTGCGCGCCGGCACATAGGTGATCGGGATGTCATCCGCCATGTCGTCAAGCGACCGTGCCTTCGGAACCTCGATGTCGCTCGTGAGCGCGGAGCCGCCAAAGGTGCGGAGGTCGATCTGCGCCACTTCGTGGCTTGCGACATTCGCCGCCGCGGCGATGCGCTTGGCAGCGTCGAGTTCGACGCTGTGACGCTGACCGTAGCTAAACGACAGCGCGTGAACGTTGAAGCCTTGGTCCTGGGCGATCGCCAGAACCGTGGTCGAGTCCAGTCCTCCACTCAGCAGCACAACTGCGTTCTGGTCAGCCATTGGTTCACCCCTCCTCTAGAGGCGGAGACGAGAAAACTCGCCCCCCTTCGTGGTCGCCTGCCCCCTGCCGCTTGTTCGCGATGAGCGCACGAACGTCGTTGGGATCGAAGAGCGTGCGACCACCGACTTTGACCCTTGGGAGTTCTCCGTTGCGAACCAGGCGATAGACGCCGCTTTCCGAGATGCGGAGCACGTCGACTACGTCGTCAATCGACATGAGCACCTCGATCCCCTGCACCATCGGTCCTGGGCTGTCACCACCTGTCACGGCCGGTCACGCTAGACAGGCCGTCGGACAACTCGGGCCTGAGGCGTCGGTTGTGGCGCGCTTGCAGGGATTCCGCCTGAGGGCTACTTGAGGCGCGCAGTCAAGATCGCAGCCACACCGGGTCGCTCGGAGGGGCGGTGCGAACGTCGCCCTGACGGTGCACGCAGCAGAAACCACGTGGCGAGGATCCATGGCCATGTTGGCGGAATGGTTGGTGGGGACTCATGACCGTCCCCCTCAGCCGGCGCCCGAATATTGGCGATCTCCGGCGCTTTCGCCAAGAGCCGACGAGCGGATTCGAACCGCTGACCCCTTCATTACGAGTGAAGTGCTCTACCAGCTGAGCTACGTCGGCGCGCAGGCCATGGTAGCGCCGGTCTGGTCGCGCTAGCTTCGACGCCGGTGCCCTCGATCTGGACGATTGGCTACGAGAAGCTGCTGCCGGCGGAACTGGCGGCGGAGCTTGTGGGTGCGGGCGTTCAGCGGGTGATCGATGTGCGGTTGCGGCCTCAGTCTCGGCGGGCGGGGATGTCGAAGACCAAGCTCTCGGAGCTGCTGCGGGATCACGGGATCGTCTATGAGCACCGCAGGGAGCTCGGGACGCCGCAGCACATTCGGCCGCTGTTCCATCAGAACAAGCTCGCAGAAGCCCGCGCCGCCTACGCCGCGCACGTGCAAGAGAACGCACCCGAGGCGATCGACGAGCTGAGCCAGGACCTCGCTAATCCGAACGCCCCGCGGACCGCGCTCCTGTGCCTGGAGGCCGACCCCGCGGGCTGCCATCGGCGGATCATCACGGATGCCCTGCAAAGCCGCGATAACAGCGTGAAGGTCATCGACCTGTAGACGGGGTAACAGCTCCGCACGTGTCCAAAGCGGAGCTGCTCATCACCCTGCTCGTCGTCGTGGCCGGCATCGCGCGGCTGGCTGGCGTGATCCAGGTGCCCTATCCGGTGCTGCTGGTCATCGGCGGGCTGCTGATCGCGGCGATTCCGGGGCTGCCGAACGTGGAGCTGGATCCGGACGTGGTCTTCCTCGTCTTCCTGCCGCCGCTGCTCTACCACGCGGCCTTCCTGACCAGCCCGCGCGAGCTCAGGAGCGAATGGCGAGCCGTCGGTCTGCTGGCCGTCGGCCTGGTCGCCGTGACGATCGCGGCGGTCGCGCTGGTCGCCCACGAGGTCGGGGGCCTGAGCTGGCCCGCCGCCTTCGTGCTGGGCGCGGTGGTCGGGCCCACAGACCCCGTCGCGGCCACGAGCGTGTTCGGCCGCATCGGCATGCCCGAGCGGCTCACGACCATCCTCGAAGGCGAGTCGCTGACCAACGACGGCACGGCGCTGGTCGCACTCAGGGTGGCGATCGGCGCGACGACCGCCGCCGGCTTCAGCTTCGTGGACGCCGGCTGGCAGTTCGTCTCGGTCTCGATCGGCGGCATCGCCATCGGCCTCGCCGCGGGCTGGCTCGTCTCCCACATCCGCAGCCGCGTCGACGACCCGCCCGTCGAGATCACCCTCTCCCTCTTCACGCCCTTCCTGGCCTACATCCCGGCCGAGGAGCTCGGCGTCTCGGGCGTCCTGGCCGCCGTCACCGTCGGCCTGTACCTGGCCTGGCAGAAGCCCACCGGCCTGTTCAACCCGAGCTCACGCCTGCAGGCGTTCGCCTTCTGGGACGTGCTGATCTTCCTGCTCAACAGCCTCCTGTTCATCCTCGTCGGCCTGCAGATCCGGCCCGTGCTCGAGTCGATGAGCGAGAACACGAGCACGCAGACGGTCGTCGCGGCCGCGGCGGCGACGATCGGCACGGTCATCGCCGCGCGCATGCTCTGGATGCTCGTCGTCCCCACGATCTTCCGCTCCCCCACGCCGTTCAACGAACGCACGCTGCTGGGCTGGAGCGGCATGCGCGGCGCGGTGTCGATGGCCGCGGCGCTGTCGATCCCCATGGACGTCGACGGCCGGCCGCTGATCCTGGTCATCACGTTCTCGGTGATCCTGGCCACGCTCGTCGGCCAGGGCCTGACGCTGCCCTGGGTGGCCAAGCACCTGGTCTCCCCCGAGGAGGCCGACGAGGAAGCCGAGTCCAACGCCCGCGAGCAGGCGGCCAAGGCGGCGCTCCACGAGCTCGAGGAAGCACAACGCGAGGACCACGACCTCCCCGAGGAGGCGGTCGATTTCGCCCGCCGGCGCTACGAGCTCCGGCTCGGCCACGTCGGCGAGCAGCGCGACAGCGAGACGCTCCCCGCCGCGCGCGCCCTGCAGCGCCGCCTGGTCGAGGCCGAGCGGCGCACGATCGAGCAGCTGCACTCCGACGAGGAGCTCGACCAGGCCACCACCCGGCGCCTGGAGCGCGAACTCGATCTGGAGGAGGAGCGGTTCGGTGAGCTCGACCAATCCACCCTGAATTGAAGTTTTGCCCGCACATGCCGAATTGACATCCGAGACGCACTGCTCCACGAAGGAAGGTTCCCCCGAATGTCCCGCTTCTCCCGGCTGCTCACGGGCGCCGGCTGCCTGGCTCTGACCGCCACCATCGCCGCGACGCCCGCGGCCGACGCCGCCACGAAGAAGAGCGGCGGCAGCAACTCGATCACCGTCCTGCTGCAGCTGGCCCAGAAGCCCGGCCTGCCCAACTTCGTGCGCCAGGTGTCCGATCCGGACTCGCGCCACTACCGCCAGTACTCCACGCCGAACAAGCTGATCAAGCGCTTCGGCTCCACGAAGAAGACGCGCAAGGCCGCGCAGCGCTGGGCCGCCGACAACGGCGCCGACCTGCAGGTCTCCAAGACCGGCCTGTTCGCCACCGTCACCACCACGCCCGACCAGGCCGGCGCGCTGTTCGGCGACGCCACCACGGCCACCGCCGCCGGCGCCAAGACCTGGAGCCCGAAGGTTCCCGCCGCCCTCGAGGGCGCCGTGGCCAACGCCGACGTGCTGCCCGAGAACCCGGTCAGCGAGGCCCAGGCCACCGCGACCCTGCCGCCCGGCAGCAGCCTGGCCGGCTACGGCTCGGGCCGCACCCGCTCGGGCACCCCGGCCGGCTGCACGGCCGGGCAGAACGCCACCCCCGGCCCGCCGGAGATCCAGGGCTTCACGCCCAACCAGTACCTGGCCGCCTACGGCCACACCACGCTGCACCAGCGCGGCCTGACCGGCAAGGGCATCCGCATGGGCGTCCTGGAGATCGACGGCTACAACCCGCAGGACATCCAGACGTTCGGCGAGTGCTTCGGCGTGAAGATCCCGCCGCTGAACGCCAAGGCCGTCGGCATGAAGGACCTCCTGCCGCCCGGTGACGAGACGACCGCCGACCTGGAGATCCTCTCGGCCGGCGCCCCCGGCGTCGAGGCGATCGACATCTACGAGGGCTCGATCCTCGACACGCTGGCCGCCACGCTGGGCTCGGAGAAGACCCGCCCCGACGTGCTGTCGCTGTCGCTGGACGGCTGCGAGAACAACTACACCAACGCGGTCAGCCTCGTGCACGTGCTCGACTCGATGTTCGCCGTCCTGGCGGGCTCGGGCACGACGACGCTGGTGGCCACCGGCGATCAGGGCTCGACCCCGTGCCGCAACGCCAACGACCAGATCCTGCCGGTGCAGGGCGCGACCTACCCCTCGACGTCGGCCTACGTGACCGCCGTCGGCGCCACGAACGTCGTGCTCAACACCGACAACACGCTGCAGGGCCAGGTCGTCTGGAACGACGCGCCGGGCAACGCGGGCGCGACCAGCGGCAGCCAGTCGCTGATCTTCCCGCGTCCCTGGTGGCAGACCGGCCCGGGCCTCAGCGTCAGCCTCGACAACGGCACGACGCGCTCCACGCCGGACGTCTCGGCACTGGGCGACCCGATCCCCGGCTACGCGATCTACTGCACCGCCAACCCCGACTGCGCGCTGCAGGGCGCGCCCCAGGGCGGCTGGCTGTCCTTCGGCGGCACCAGCGCGGCGACGCCGCTGACCGCCGCGGGCATCGCGCTGGCCAACGAGGCGGCCGCCAAGCGCGGTCAGCCGACGCTCGGCCTGATCAACCCGCTGATCTACAAGCTGGCCAACTCCAAGGCCTACAGCCGCGTGCTCAGCGACGTGACGATCGGCAACAACGACATCGGCACGGCGCTGCCCGCTCCGGTCGGCGACGGGCAGCCGGTCGGCTGCTGCGACGCCGGCAAGGGCTACGACAACGTCACGGGCTGGGGCTCGCTGAAGATCGCCGCGTTCTCCGACGCGGCACTCGGCTACGGCCGCGGGACCCGCGACTGATCGCTGCGTAGGACCTCCATGAGCTCCTCATAGGGGCCCGCGAGGTAGGCCTGGTCACCCGCCGCGAAGCGCGTATCGCGGCGCGGCGGGTACTCCAGGCGCCCGCCGTCGGCGTCGCGGCTGATGGCCAGCACGCGCACGTTGGCCGATAGCGCGCGCATCTCCAGACCCGACAGGCCGCCGCCGTCGCTGACGGTCAGGCGGGCGACCAGGAAGGGCTGACGGCCCAGGTAGAACGTGGCCAGCACGCCCATCCCGATCGCCGCGCCGACGAACCAGGGCGCCGCGATCGCCGCCGTGGACCACACGTGACGGAAGTCGAACGTCTCCTCCAGGCGATGGCCCAGCGAGCGATCGAACACGCGCAGGATCACCGGCACCTCCGACCAGCGCTCGCCCAGCCCGTCGCGCACGGCCAGGCCGGTCTCGATGTTCGTCATGTCCGTCGAGGTCATGACCGCCACCGCCGAGCAGGTCTCCAGGTTGGCCGCCTCCAGCGTGCGCTTCAGGGTCGAGTCGCCCACGATCACCCGCACGCCCATCAGCCGGGCCTGGCTGGAGTAGCGGTTGTCCTCGTCGCGCTCGATGACCACGACCTCGCGGCCCCGGTCGCGCAGCCCTTCCAGCACGCGCATGCCCACCGAGCCCAGGCCGATGAGGATCACGTGCCCCTCGGTCCCGCGCACCTTCGCGCGCCCCAGCGACGCCTCGATCCGCCGGCTGACCAGCGCGTTGGTGATGAACGCGAACAGCAGGCTGACGAACGTCGTGCCGGCGATGATCAGCCCGATCGCGAAGATCTGCATCCCCGACGACTCGTTGGCGAACGAGAAGTCGCCGAAGCCGACGGTCGCGCTCGTCTCGACGGTGAAGTACATCGCCTGCAGCCAGCTCATGTGGCCGTCGGGGTCGTCGGCGATCACGTAGCCGATGCGCAGGATGATCGTCGAGACGATGAAGATGGCCAGGCCGGCCAGCAGCGTGGCCTGGACCGGCCCGTCGATGTAGTCGCCCGCGTCGCGCAGGGTCAGCATCACGCGGCGCAGCGGCCCGCGCCGGCGCTGGGGCGCGCCGTGGCGCTCGTCGACGTCGATGCCCGCGGCGGCGATGTCGCCCGGTGTGCCCAGCACGGTCACCTGGTCGCCCGCGTCGACCACCAGGTCACGGCCCGGACAGGCGATCAGCTGCTCGTCGGGCCCGGTCAGCGCGCCGATCGGGGCCAGGTCGCCGTACAGCTCGCGCAGGCTGCCCAGCCGGGGCACGTCGACCTCGACGGCCACGAAGTGCTGGCCGCCGAGCTCGAGGTCGTGGGCGTTGCGGCCCAGGCAGGCGTCGACCACCGACGGCGCGAACAGCCCGGCCACGTCGAGCACGCTGCCCACGCCGGTGATGCCCTCCACCGCGCGGCCGACCGCCGGGTTGTCGAGGTGCACGACGACGCGCACGTCGGGGCGCAGGCTGCGCACCTGCAGCGCGGTCTCCAGCGTGTGCAGGTCGTTGCTCTCGGCGCAGATGACCGCCGCCGCCCCGGCCAGGCCGGCGGCGGCGAAGGGGTCGCCGATCAGCGTGTTGCGCTGGATGTAGGGGATCTCCCAGGCCTGGACGGTGCCGACCAGGCGGGGGTCGGGCTCGTCGTCGATGACCACCACGGGGATGCCGGCCAGGTGCAGCTGCTCGACCGTGCGCAGCGCCACGGTGTGCAGGCCGCAGACGATCACGTGGTCGCACCAGGCGCCCCAGTCGGGCTCGGCGGCAGTGGCCTGATCGGAAGGGCGCAACGGTTCCACGTCGGTAGTCTCGCCGATCCAATGAGACGCATCGTCTTGGTCGTGATCGCGCTGCTCAGCCTGCTCGCCGCGGCGCCCGCCGTGGCCCAGAGCGGGCTGACCGCCCAGCAGGAGCAGACGCTGCTGCACCTCAGCTCCTCGAAGGGCCTGCAGGCCTTCGTGCGGGCGGTCTCCGATCCGACCTCCCGCCACTACCGCCGCTACCGGACCGTCGATCAGCTGATCCAGCAGTTCGGCCCGCAGCCGACCAAGCGCCCGCGCGCGGGCCAGCGCCGCCCGTTGGCCCTGACGCCCCAGGTGGCCACGAACCCCAGCGTCGATCAGTCGGGCACGCTGCGCACGGGCACGGCCGCCGGCTGTCCCGAGGGGCGCAACGCCGCGCGTTATCCCGACTCGCCCGGCTTCACGCCCAACCAGTACCTGACCGCCTACGGCCACCGCACGCTGAGCCGGCGCGGGCTGACCGGCCAGGGCCAGCGCGTCGCGCTGATCGAGATCGACGGCTTCGACCCCAGCGACCTGGCCACCTTCGCGGCCTGCTTCGGCTACGAGCTGCCGCCCATCCGCACGATCCCGGTGGGCATGAAGGACCCGTTCCCGACGGGCGACGAAACGCTGCTGGACCTGGAGATCCTGACCGCCGCGGTGCCCGATCTGGAGTCCGTCGACGTCTACGAGAGCCCCGATCCCGTGCTGGCCATGGCCGCGGCGCTGGGCAACCCCAAGACGCGCCCCGACGTGATCTCGATCTCGATCGCCGGCTGTGAGAACAACGCGATCGAGTTCATCGACAACGTGCGGCTGCTCAACGCGGAGTTCCTGCTCGCCGCGGGCGCGGGCACGTCGGTGCTGGTGGCCACCGGCGACACCGGCTCGACCGGCTGCCTGAGCCCCAGCGCCCAGGCGACCGCGCCGCTGCCGGTCCTGTCGCCCTCTTACCCGGCCACGTCGCCCTGGGTCACCGCGGTGGGCGGGACGAACATCGAGCTCAACGCGGCCAACCAGCTGGTCGGCGAGTGGGTGTGGAACAACTCGCCGGAGAGCCCGGCCTCCGGCACCGGCGGCGTCTCGCTGCTGTTCGGCGCGCCCTGGTGGCAGAAGACCAGGGTGGCCAGCCCGCAGCGCACGGTGCCCGACATCTCGGGCCTGGCCGACAACCGGCCCGGCTACGTCTTCTACTGCACCAGCCCGGAGTGCGCCGCGGTCAAGCAGCCGGTGGGCTGGATGACGATCGGCGGCACGTCGGCGGCCACGCCGCTGTACGCCGCGGGCATCGCGCAGGCCAACCAGGCGGCGGCCAAGCGCGGCCAGCGCTCGCTCGGGTTCCTCAACCCGCTGATCTACGCCACGGCCAACGCGAAGGCCGACCGCAACGCGTTCTTCGACGTCACGATGGGCACCAACGACGTCGGCTCGACGATCCTGCCGCCGCTCTCAGACGGTCAGCCGGTCGGCGGCTACGCGGCCACCAAGGGCTACGACCTGGCCAGCGGCTGGGGGTCGCTGAACGTCGCGCGCTTCAGCGACGTCGCGTTGCGCTACGGGCGCGCGGCGGCGGCACCGCGCTGACGCGGCAGCCCGGTGAGGCCGTAGTGGCGGTAGAGCAATGACCGGAACGAGCCGGTCTGCCAGGCGTCGGGCGTGATCGGCCGCGGCGCCTCGCGCACGTCATAGCGGCGCAGATCCACCTGCAGATGCCCGCGTGCGGCGATCGCGTCGCCCGTCACCGGCACCAGCGTGAACTGCCGGACGAACTTCCCCATCTGCACCCGCAGCCAGGTCAGCTCGGTCTCGGGATCGAGCAGCACCTCGCGAATCGTGCCGATCTTCTCGCCCGTGCGGTCATCGACCTGCAGGCCGATCCAGTCGTTTCGTCCGTCGTCCGTGATCCACATGTCTGCCTCCCGGCATGCCCGGGGCGCACATCCGGCAAACGCCGCCACCTGTCAGGCTGGCGACCATGGCCGACGCCCCCACTTTCGACCTGCAATCCCATTCGACGCACTCCGACGGCGACCTGCCGCCCGCGCACGTCGTCGCGCTGGCCGCCGCCGCCGGCGTCGAGCTCCTCGCGCTGAGCGATCATGACACCGTCGCCGGCGTCGACGAGGCCCAGGCGGCCGCGCGCCAGCACGGCATCACGCTCGTGCCCGCCGTGGAGATCTCCGCGCCCGACGGCGCGCATCCCGACATCCACGTGCTCGGCTACGGGATCGACCATCACGACGAGGCGCTGCTGGAGCGGCTGACCGCCTACCGCGCCGACCGCGACGGGCGCTCGGACCGGATGATCGCCAAGCTGCGCGAGCTGGGCTGGGAGCTGGAGGAGTCGGGCATCCAGAAGCGCGCCGCCTCGGGCAAGCCGATCGGCCGCCCGCACATCGCCGCCGCCGTGTTCGCCCATCCGGCCAACCAGGAGCGCCTGGCCGCCGAGGAGCTGACCGACCCGCCCGCCGTGCTCGTGGCCTACCTGATCGAGGGCACGCCGGCGTTCTCCGGGCGCACGATGCCCACCGTCGAGGAGGCGATCGGCGTGATCCACGCGGCCGGCGGCGTCGCCGTCTGGGCGCATCCGTTCTGGGACATCAAGGACCCCGACGCGGTGATCGCCACGCTGGATCGCTACGCGGGCTACGGGCTGGACGGCGTCGAGGCCTTCTACACGACGCACACCCCCGCGCAGACGCAGCTGGTCTACGACCGCGCGGTGGAGCTCGACCTGCTGACCACCGGCAGCGCCGACTTCCACGGCCCCGAGCACCGGCATTTCTCGAAGTTCCGGGCCTTCGACCTGGCCGATCGCACGCCCCGCCTCGGTCTCATAGACGCCCGCTAGCGTTCCTGCGCTGTGAGCATCTTCGAGGCCATCGTCCTCGGGATCGTGCAGGGGCTGACCGAGTTCCTGCCGATCTCCTCGAGCGGACATCTGCGCATCGTCCCCGCCCTGGCCGGCTGGGAGGACCCGGGCACCGCGTTCACCGCGGTCATCCAGCTGGGCACCATGGCGGCGGTGCTCCTGTACTTCCGCGCCGATCTGTGGAACATCGCGCGCGCCTGGGTGACCGAGCTGCGCCTGCCCTACCGCCAGCGCAGCACGGACGCCAACATGGGCTGGTTCATCATCCTGGGCACGATCCCGATCGCCATCATCGGCCTGGCCTTCAGCAACCAGATCGAGGACGGCGCGCGCTCGCTGTACCTGATCGGCTCGGTGCTGATCGCGTTCTCGTTCGTGATGCTGATCGCCGACCGGATCGGCTCGCGCGCGCGTCCGATCGAGCACCTCAACGCGCGCGACGGCCTGTGGATCGGCCTGGCCCAGGCGCTGGCCCTGATCCCCGGCGTGTCGCGCTCGGGGGCGACGATCTCGGCCGGCCTGCTGCGCGGGTTCGACCGCGCCGCCGCCGCGCGCTACTCGTTCCTGCTGTCCGTGCCCGCGGTCGTGCTCAGCGGCCTGTTCGAGGCGCGCCACATCGGCGGCGAGGGCTCCGTCGGGCTGGCCCCGACCCTGGTGGCCACTGTGCTGGCCTTCGTCACCGGCTACGCGGCGATCGCCTGGCTGCTGCGCTACCTGACCACGCACAACCTGACGGTGTTCATCGTCTACCGGATCGTGCTCGGCGCCGTCGTCCTGGCGCTGACCGCCGCCGGATCGATCTCGTAGGTCAGCCGATGGAGTGCGTGGCCACGAAGCGGCGGTCGGGGTCCACGCGCTCGCGGATCGCCACCAGGCGCGCGTACACGTCGGGCGCGAAGCACTGGTCGGCGCTGCCGCCCTGCTCGGCGAAGCCCAGGTAGTCGCGCTCGCCCAGCCACGGGCGCATGGCCTCGTACAGCCCGTCGCAGGAGGCGCGGACCGCCTCGGGCGTGTTTGGCCCCATCGGCACGCCGACGCCGAACAGGACGTACCCGTCCCCCAGCTCACCGCACGCGCCGGCATCCGCGGGCGCGACGGCCAGCGCGCCGCCCAGCTGGCGCAGCTCGGCGGCCAGCAGCGTGCTGCCCGAGCCCTCGCCCGCCGCGCCCAGGAACGCGTCGATCGCCGCGTCGTCGAGGTGGTCGATCATGCCGTTGGTGGACAGGCCGGGCACCGGGACCTCCGGGTCGCCGTGCACGCGCGCGGCGGCCGCGGCGGGCATCTCGGCGAACCCGTCGAGCACCACCGGCGCGGCCGCCCGCAGCGGAGCCAGCAGCTCCTGGCCGGTCGCCGCGTCGCCGAGCAGCACGCCGTCGATCGCCGCGTGGGGCACGCCGCGCAGCGGCTCGGGCACGTCGGGCAGCGGCGGCAGCGTGAGGATGCGGAAGCTGGTGGAGATCTCCGGCGGCGCGGTCTGGCAGAACGCACGCCAGGCGCGCATGACCGCCGGGGCGTCGCTGACCGCGTAGAACAGCGTGCCCGCGTAGACGGTGGCCGCCTCGAACAGCGCGATCTCGATGGCCGTGACCACGCCGAACGTGCCGCCGCCCCCGCGCAGCGCCCAGAACAGGTCGGGGTCGCTGGCGGCGTCGACGCGCCGGGGCTGGCCGTCGGCGCCGACGATCTCGATGGCCCGGACGTGGTTGGCGGCCACGCCGTAGCGCCGGCCGTAGAAGCTCGCGCCGCCGGCCAGCAGGTAGCCGACGACGCCGACCGTGGGCGAGGAGCCGTGCAGGCCGATCAGCCCGTGCTCGGCCGCCGCCTCGACCACCGGGCCCCACTGGGTGCCCGCCGGAATCCGCGCGGTGCGCGCGTCGGGATCGATCCGCACGCCGCCCTCGATCAGCGGCTTGATCAGCAGCGTGCGCGACAGGTCGGGCAGCGCGCCGGCCAGGTGACCGGTGGCCCATGCCGCGATGGCCAGGTCGTGCTCGGCGGCGTAGGCGATCAGCGCGCGGACCTCCTCGACGGTGGTCGGCGAGGCCAGGCCCCAGGGCCGCAGGTCGTTCATCAGGTTGAAGCCGCTGCGGCCGGCGTCGTAGCCCTCGTCGTCGGGACGCGTGATCTGGGGAAGGGTGGCCTGGTCCATGGGCGGCATTCTCTGCGATCGGCGAAGGCGTAGCTTCCGGGAATGCCCTCGCCCTCGTCCGTCTCCGTCGCCCGCTCGCAGGCCCTGGGCGATCTGCTGCGCCGCAGCGCCCGGCGCGACCCCGACAAGCTCGCCCTGGTCAGCGGCGACGTGCGCCTGACCTTCGCCCAGCTCGACGAGACGGTCGACCGCACCGCCAACGCCCTGTCGACCCGCGGGCTGGGTCACGGCGACCGGCTCGCGCTGCTGTGCCACAACGACTGGCAGTTCGTCGTGCTCTCCCAGGCCACCGCGCGGCTGGGCGTGATCCTCGTGCCGGTCAACTTCATGCTCTCCGCGGGCGAGGTGGCGTTCGTGCTCGGCCACAGCGGCGCGGTCGGCATCGTGGTCGAGGACGCGCTGGCGGACGTGGCGGTGGAGGCGATGGCGCAGGCCGGGCTGGACGCGCCCCGCGTGCGTGGGTGGATCGCGCTGGGCGGGCAGGACGCGCCCGATGGCTGGGAGGACGTGCGCTCGTGGACGCGCTGGGACGACGCCGCGCCGGTCGACGTGCTGGTCGGCGACGACGACCCGCTGCGCCTGATGTACACCAGCGGGACCGAGTCGCGGCCCAAGGGCGCGATCCTCACCTCGCGCTCGCTGATCGCCCAGTACTGCTCGTGCGCGATCGACGGCTCGATGACGCCCGACGACATCGACGTGCACTCGCTGCCGCTCTACCACTGCGCGCAGCTGGACTGCTTCCTGGGGCCCGACCTGATGCTCGGCGCCACCAGCGTGGTGCTGCCCGGGCCCGATCCGGCGGCGCTGATCGCGGCGATCGAGCGCGAAGGCGCGACGAAGCTGTTCGCGCCGCCCACCGTGTGGATCGGCCTGCTGCGCCATCCGGGCTTCGACGACGCCGACCTCTCGACGCTGCGCAAGGGCTACTACGGCGCGTCGCCGATGCCCGTCGAGGTGCTGCGCGAGCTGCGTTCGCGCCTGCCCGAGGTCGCGCTGTGGAACTTCTACGGGCAGACGGAGATGGCGCCGCTGGCCACGATCCTGCGCCCCGACGAGCAGGAGTCGCGCGCGGGCTCCGCGGGCCGGCCGGGGCTGTTCGTGCAGACCCGCGTGGTCGATGACGACGGCGTCGAGGCGGCGCCGGGCCAGGTCGGCGAGATCGTCCACCGCTCGCCCCACGCGACGCTGGGCTACTGGGAGGACGAGGCCAAGACCGCCGAGGCCTTCCGCGACGGCTGGTTTCACTCCGGCGACCTGGGCGTGTTCGACGCCGACGGCTACCTGAGCGTCGTGGACCGCAAGAAGGACATGATCAAGACGGGTGGCGAGAACGTCGCCTCGCGCGAGGTCGAGGAGGCGCTGTACGCGCACCCCGACGTGGCCGAGGTGGCCGTGTTCGGGCTGCCCGACGACCGCTGGATCGAGGCGGTCACGGCGGCCGTCGTGCTGCGCGCGGGCGCGTCGGTCAGCGGCGACGAGCTGATCGCGTTCTGCCGGGGACGGCTGGCCGGGTTCAAGACGCCCAAGCGCGTGGAGGTCGTCGACGCGCTGCCCAAGAACCCGAGCGGCAAGATCCTCAAGCGCGAGCTGCGCGATCGCTACAGCGCGTCCGCGAGCCGGTAGGCCAGCGCTTCCAGCGCCAGCTCCTCGGTCGCGTTGAGCTGCAGGCGGAAGCGCGTGTCGTCGACGATGTCGACGCCCGTGCGCAGGCGCTGGGGATCGCGGCCGCGCGCGTCCTGCGCCAAGCGGTCCTGGCGATCGACGTTGTGGACGACCTCGGGGACGCCGTCGGCCACGCAGGCCAGGTCGCGCAGGTAGAGGCCGCTGAGCTGCAGCCCCAGGTCCAACGTCGAGGTCGAGGCCCGGCGGGCGGCGCGCTTGCCCTGCTCGCCGCCCTCGCGCTCGACGCGCTTGCGGTCGCGCTTGGCCGTCACCTCCAGGTCGGCCTGCGTGCGCCCCTCGATCTCGGCGGCGGCCTGCTCGCCGGCCGCCTTGGCCTGGGCCAGCAGCGCCGCCCAGGGCTTCGTGGCGATCAGGTCGTCGTTGAGGGCCGCGCGCACGAACCTCTCGGCGCCGTCGCGGATCGCGGGGCCGTTGGCCACGGCCAGGGCGAGCGCACGGTCGCCATCGCCCAGGGCCAGGCGGGCGCAGGCCTGCGCGGTCGCGTCGGGGATGCCGTGCCGCGTGAGCTTCTGGGCCAGCGCGGCGGGCGGGCGCGCGTCGAAGCGCACGACCTGGCAGCGCGAGACGATCGTCGGCAGCACCTCGCCGAGGCGGTCGGTGAGCAGGATCAGGTGCGCGAAGGGCGGCGGCTCCTCGAGCGTCTTGAGCATCCGGTTGGCCGACTTGTCGTTCATCGTGTCGGCGCGCTCGATCACGAACACCCGCCGGCGCGACTCGAACGGCGTGCGCGTGGCCGCGGCGACGACCGGCTCGTCGATGTCGGAGACGAGCATCTCGGCGGCGCCGCTGGGCGTGACCCAGGTCAGGTCGGGGTGCGCGCCGGACGTCACGCGGGCGCTGGCCTCGCGTGGGTCGGGAGCGCCCTCGGCCAGCAGCACGGCGGCCAGCTCGCGGGCCACCTCGCGCTTGCCGCTGCCCGCCGGGCCGTGGAACAGGTAGGCGTGGCTGGGGTGACCCTCGGGCGGCAGCGCCGCGGTGAGGACGGCGCGCGCGTGGGGATGGTCCTCGAGGCCGGGCAGCATGACGGCCTTCATCGTATGGTTGCCCGCCGATGGCGCTGATCACGATCGAGGGCATCGACGGGGCGGGCAAGTCGACGCTGGCCGCCGGGTTGGCCGCGGCGCTGCCCGATGCGGTGCTGCTGCGCGAGCCGGGCGGCGTGGCGCTGGCCGAGCGCGTGCGCGCGGTGGTCAAGGACCCGGGGCTGCGCGTGGGCGCGCGGGCCGAGGCGCTGCTCTACGCGGCGGCGCGGGCGCAGCTGGTCGAGGAGGCCGTCGCGCCGCAGCTGGCCGCCGGGCGGCTGGTGCTGCTGGACCGCTTCGTCGACTCCTCGCTGGCCTACCAGGGCGCGGGTCGGGCGCTGGGCGTCGAGGCCGTGCGGGCGATCAACGACTTCGGCACCGGCGGCCTGGTGGCCGATCGCACGCTGCTGCTGCGGCTGGACCCGGCGGTGGCCCGGATGCGGGCGGGCGCGCGGGGCGAGCCGGTCGACCGGCTCGAGGCCGAGGGCCAGGACTTCTTCGCGACGATCGCGGCGGCCTACGACGCGCTGGCCGCGGCCGAGCCGGCGCGGTGGGTCGTGCTCGATGCCTCGCGCCCCCCGGACGCGCTGCTGGCCGATGCTCTGGCTGCACTCGGCTAGTTTCCGGGCGATGCGAGCCGCCCTGCTGTGCGTCCTGGTGCTGGCGTGTGCGCCGGCCGTGGCCGCTGCGCAGACGGCGACGACGCCCGCGCCGGTCGCCACCACGGGCGTCCCGCCCGTGACGTCGACCGCTCCGGCCACCACCACGACGCAGCCCGTCACCCAGGTCGAGATCAACGCGCCCGGGCCGACCGAGGACGACGTCGGCCCGACCCCGCTGGCCGTCGGCCTGCTCGTCGCGCTGGCCCTCGCCGTGGTCGCCTTCCTGGCCTGGGCGCTGCTGCGCCTGACCGCCTGGGAGCCCGGCTGGCTGCCCCAGCTGCGTCACTCGGTCGGCGAGGCCGGCTACCGCTTCGGCGCCACCTGGGCCCAGTTTCGCGACTGGTTCTCGCCCCGCCACCGCTGACCCGTTCCGAACCGGTTCAAGACCGGGTTTGTGCAGCCCGGCGAGCTAAAATATGCGGTGGATGCGGGGTGGTCTCGCGCAGAGCCCCCCAGGTCCGTGATTCCGTCCGATCCGAAGAGGACGCTTCACGACCCCGTCTTCCCATCACCGAAGACACCCCTTCACCCGCGGCAGGAGGGGAATTTCCCCGCATTCGACCCACTTTTCCGGGAGGCAGCAGCATGACGGACATCAGCGCCCAGACCCCACTCGCCACCGATTTCACGGCCAGTGAAGCGCTGCACGTCCGGCGCCTCTTCACGACGCCAGACGTGCACCCGTTCGACACCGTCGATTGGGAGATCCGCGACGCGCGGATCGGGCACGGCGACCGCGTCGCGTTCGAGCAGCCCGACGTCGAGTTCCCGTCCTCGTGGTCGCAGAACGCGACGAACATCGTCTCCCAGAAGTACTTCCGCGGGCAGCTCAACTCGCCGACCCGCGAGCGCTCGGTCAAGCAGATGATCTCCCGCGTCGCCGGCACGATCGCCGACTGGGGCCGTTCGCGCGGCTACTTCGCCACGCCCGAGGACGGCGACGCCTTCGAGAGCGAGCTGACGTTCATCCTGCTGCACCAGATGGCGGCCTTCAACAGCCCCGTCTGGTTCAACGTCGGGTTCGAGGAGCAGCCGCAGTGCTCGGCCTGCTTCATCCTGTCCGTCGAGGACACGATGGAGTCGATCCTCGACTGGAACACCCGCGAGGGCAAGATCTTCCGCGGCGGCTCGGGCTCGGGCATCAACCTGTCCCGCATCCGCTCGTCCAAGGAGCCGCTGTCCAAGGGCGGAACCGCCTCGGGCCCGGTGTCCTTCATGCGTGGCGCCGACTCCTGGGCGGGCACGATCAAGTCGGGCGGCAAGACCCGGCGTGCGGCCAAGATGGTCGTCCTCGACGTCGACCACCCGGACATCATCGACTTCATCCAGTGCAAGGCCAAGGAAGAGGACAAGGCCGAGGCGCTGGCCCGGGCCGGCTTCGACATGTCGATCGACGGTGACGGCTTCACCTCGATCCAGTACCAGAACGCCAACAACTCGGTGCGCGTGACCGAGGCGTTCATGCAGGCCGTCGCGTCCGACGACGACTGGGACACGATCGCTCGCGTCACCGGTGAGGTCGTCGAGACGCTGCCCGCCCGCGAGGTCATGAACGCGATCGCCGACGCCGCCTGGCGCTGCGCCGATCCGGGCGTCCAGTACGACACGACGATCAACCAGTGGCACACGTGCCCGAACTCGGGGCGCATCAACGCGAGCAACCCGTGCTCGGAGTACATGCACGTCGACGACTCGGCCTGCAACCTGGCCTCGCTGAACCTGATGAAGTTCCGTCGCCCGGACGGCTCGTTCGACGTGGCCAGCTACGAGCACGCCGTCGACATCGTCTTCCTGGCCCAGGAGATCATCGTCGGGCCGTCCAGCTACCCGACCGAGGAGATCGGCGCCAACGCTCGCGCGTTCCGCCAGCTCGGCCTGGGCTACGCCAACCTGGGCGCGTTCCTGATGAGCAACGGCATGCCCTACGACTCCGACGAGGGTCGCGGGACCGCCGCCGCCATCACCGCGCTGATGACGGGCCGGGCCTACCTGGGCTCGGCACGCATCGCCGGGGCCATCGGGCCCTACGAGAAGTACGAGGAGAACCGCGAGCCGCACAACGCGGTCATGCGGATGCACCGTGACGCGTCCTACGCGATCCCGGACCGCTTCTGCTCCGACAGCGACCTCCTGGACGCGGCCCGCCGCTCGTGGGACGAGGCGGTCGCGGCCGGCGAGCTGCACGGCTACCGCAACGCGCAGGCCACGGTGCTGGCCCCGACCGGCACGATCTCCTTCCTGATGGACTGCGACACGACCGGCGTGGAGCCGGACTTCTCGCTGGTCAAGTACAAGGAGCTGGTCGGCGGCGGCCAGATGACGATCGTCAACCAGACGATCCCGATGGCGCTGGAGACGCTCGGCTACACGCCCGAGCAGATCGAGCAGATCGAGGCCCACATCAACGAGAACGGCACGATCGTCGACGCCCCCGGGCTGGCCGACGAGCACCTGTCGATCTTCGACGTGGCCGTCGGCGCGCGGGCCATCTCGCACATGGGCCACATCAAGATGATGGGCGCGGTCCAGCCCTTCATCTCGGGCGCGATCTCCAAGACCGTGAACATGCCCAACGAGGTGACGGCCGAGGACATCACCGACGCCTACACCCAGGCGTGGCGGCTGGGCATCAAGGCGCTGGCCATCTACCGCGACGGCTCCAAGACCGCGCAGGCGCTGCGCACCGACGCGCAGATGGGCAAGGACACGCCGGTCACGATCGTCGAGGGCTACACGCAGGAGCAGCTGGACGAGGCGGTCGCCGTCGCGGTCAGCGATGTGCGCTCGAAGATGGGCCCGGCCAGGCGCAAGATGCCGCGTGAGCGTCAGTCGATCACGCACAAGTTCAACGTCGGCGGCCACGAGGGCTACATCACCGCCGGCATGTACGAGGACGGCACGGTCGGCGAGATCTTCCTGACCGACATCGGCAAGGAGGGCTCGACGCTGCGAGGGATGATGAACTCCTTCGCCACGGCGATCTCCATCGCGCTGCAGTACGGCGTGCCGCTCGAGACGCTGGTCGAGAAGTTCGCCTACATGCGCTTCGAGCCGGAAGGGATCACCCAGAACCCGGAGATCCCGTTCGCCAAGTCGATGCCCGACTACATCATGCGCTGGCTGGCCTCGCGCTTCTGCGACGCCGACCTGCAGGAGGAGCTGGGGATCATGACCCCGGCCGTCCGGTCGCGGAAGATCGCCCAGGACACGGCGACCAGCATGAGCTCGGACACGGCCAGCCCGGCCAACGGCGCGACGGCCAAGGCCGTCATCCCGACCCCGGCGCCCAAGCCGACCCTGCCCGCCGCGACGCCCACCCCGGCCGCCTCGGCCATGACGCAGACCCCACCGGTCGTCCCCGCCCGCATGATGGGCCTCGACCTCGGGCCCGCCTGCAACCAGTGCGGCGGCATGATGCAGCGGACCGGCTCGTGCTACACGTGCTCGAGCTGCGGCAACAACACCGGCTGCGGCTGATGATCTGAGTGGTCGTCCGGATGGCACCGGTTTGGCCACGAGATGTCACCGACTCCCATGATCGGGAGTCGTAGTAGGACCAGGAAGGGCCCCGCCAAGCGGGGCCCTTCCTGATTGTCGCCGCCCCACCGCGGCCAACGAATTGAGACCTGTCGGGCCGCTGAATGGGAGTGGCTGGCCACGAAACTAAGAGTGCCCCGCGCCGCGCGGTTAGCCGCCGCCGGCCGCGGCGATCTCGCGGATGAAGTCGCGGACCTCGGTGATGGCTTCGTCGAGGTCGGTGATGGGGAGGCCGATCTCGGCGGCTGCGGCGCGGTAGCGTTCGTACCAGCCCGGCTCGGCGGTCAGCGTGGGCGGCCATGCGTGCTTGCGGCGGCCGGTGAAGATCTCGACGCATGCGTCGCGGACGGCGGGGATGTCGTCAACGATCTCGCGCAGCAGGATGAGGTCGATCAGGTCGCGTTCGCGGTCGTTCTCGCGGTGGTCGAAGCGTTCGGTGACGGCGTGGAGCTTCTGGGCGATCTGGTAGCGCACGGGCAGGCAGGGCAGCGTCCGGGGGCCTTGCAAGCCGGCGAAGTCGAGCGGGAGCGCGGGGACCTGGTCGGGCTTCTGGGCGCTGCCTTCGGGCGGGGAGATCTCCAGCTTGACGCTGCCCCAGTTGCGCCCGGCGAAGAACAGCTTGATGCGCGCGGCGCGGTAGACGGTGTCCATCACCTGCTGGGGTTCCTCGGCCTGGAACGTGAAGCCGTGGTACTCGTCGGCGAGCGCGGCGTCCAAGACGGCGCGCAGCGCCTCGTCGTCGACGCCGATGATCGGGGTTCCGTCGTCGTGGCGGCGCGGGTTGCCGTCGCCGTCCAGGGCTGAGGCGCTGACGCGGAACATCGCGTCGACGTCGCGAGTGGCACGCGCTGGCCCGGGGAAGCGGGCTTCCATGGTCAGCCCGCCCTTGAACCAGAAGGCCGGGCTGCCGTCCTTGAGGGCGGCGCGTTCGATGGCGCCAGCGAAGACCATGAAGGAGATCCAGTTGCGCAGCCGGTTCTGGGCCTGTCCGGTCGCGGTCGCTTGCAGGCTGACGAGCTGCTCAAGCCGGCTGCGGGTCTTGGGGGTCTTGACGGGTTTGGCCGGCGGCTGGGAGGCGTCGGGGCTCATGCTGCCTAGGTGGCCGGGGGGAAGCCGAGCCGGTCGCGCAGCGTTTCGGCCTGCTCGCGCCTGAGGTAGCCGGCGGCCCAGCCGTCCTCAATGGCGGTGCGTAGGATGTCGGGGCGCACGTGCGCGTCAGCGCACTGGAGGATGGTCTTCTCCAGCGTGGTGATCGGCACGCCTTCCATGCGGGTCACGTCCTTGGGGTCCAGCGCGTCCTTGTGCACGACGTACCCGGGCGGGGGCGTGCGCGTGAGGCGCGGCTTGCGCGGGATCGTGACGTGGATCTTGGCCGGGTTGATGATGCTGACGTCATAGAGGTCCAGCGCGGTCTCGTGCGAGATGACGCCCAGGCCGTGGTGCCACAGAGCGGCCGCCATGTACGGGTCCCACTTGGTGACCGGGATCGCGTTGATGCGGTACAGGCCGCTGGCCGGGTGCTCAGCCTGACCGCGGCGTTCCAGATCGTTGAGGCGGCGGACGTCGATGCCGAGTTCGTGCGCGTCAGCGGTCGTGACGTAGCCGTACTGCTCTGTGGCCAGCTCATACAGCTCGTTGTAGCGCTTGCCGGGCATACGCAGATACTACCGCTTTTTGCGGAAAAATCTACATCTCACGGACAGCGCTCGCATATTCTTCCGCTTTTTGCGGAATTATCTGCGCTCGAGCGCAGCCACGTCATCGCGCTGGGACCAGCAAGCATCCCGACCATGCGCCATCTCGGCCGAACCCGTCCTTGCCATCGAGCTCGCCACCGCGATCCACGACTACATCGAGCTCTGGCACAACCCGCGGCGCCGACACTCCGCGCTCGGGATGCGCACCCCCGACGAGATCGAGACGGCATGGCTTCAGGCCAACGCGGCCACGACCACCACGGGAGCCGCAAGGACGGACCGCGCGACCATCCCAAACGGCGACGACTCCGAGCCCTCCGTCACAATCACTAACGACACCAACCACACCGCCTGATTCCAGCGTTGCGACTCCACCGCAACAGGGTCAGATCACGGTCTCCGTCGAATCCACCCCGGCTCACACAGTGCGCACTCTCGCCCTTCGAACCGTCAGGACGGGCCGTTATTGCGCCCGTCGGCGGCGGATGTAGCCCGCGGCGAGTATCACCAGCGCCAGCACGCAAGACGCGCCGACGAATACGAGAGACGAGGGATCTCCGAGCGCCCAGTATGCGACAACCGTCAACAAGCCGATGACGACTCCGAGCAGCATCATGCGGACCCTCTGGGGCCGTGACACCTCAGCACGTCCCCTTCGCGCTGCACTCGACTCGGTGCTTGCTGTAGCCGTAGCCGAAGCCACCGACGGCACCGGCCGTGGCCGCCGCCCCTCCGACAGCGATGCATCCCTCGGCGGGCGCATCGACACGTAGTCCAAGATACGCGCCGCCCGCACACCCGAGTAGTGCCGCGGCCGTAGCGGCATCGCTGGCGGTGTCGAGCCCCGCCTCAATGTCACCCTTGATCTTCTTGTACGTGCTGCCGAGACCGAGGAAGTCCTCACCGGACGGATCGCTGCGGTTGATCGGGTCTCCGCCCACATAGGTGAAACGATCACCCTGAGAAATATCGCCAGCGTGGCTCAGCGGGTCCTCCTGCGTCCAACGCCCGAGCTGTACCAGCGGTAGCCGAAGTGCGTCAGCCCAGTGGCGGACGTGTATCCGCCCTGGTATCGGAACGCGTTGGCGGAGCTGCCGCTTGCTGTCGTCTGGCCGTAGGGGTCGTAGGTGTAGGACTGCGAGTTGTTGCCGTTGACCGAACTGGTCACGGCGCGGACGTTGCCTCGGCCGTCGTAGGTGTAGAACCACTTGTTGCCGGAGCGCCGCTGGGCCACGAGTACTCCGCGATTGTCTCGCGTGTAGTAGGTGGTGGAGGCGGCGATGGCCCGGCTGATGCCGAGGATCGAGTTCTGCAGCGTGGTCGTGCCGTCGGTGGTCTGCTCGACCTGGTTGCCTCCGGCGTACCCAAGCGCGGTGGCGCTTCCGCTGGCCGGCGTGACGCTAGTGGTCTGCTGCAGCGCGTTGTAGCTCAGCGATAGGCCACCCGGGCCACCGGTTAGCTGCCCGGCGCCGTCTGTGGTGTAGCTGTCGGTGAGCAGGACGTTGTCCTCGTTGTAGGTGTAGGTGGTGGTGACCGTCGTGCCGCCGGTCTTCTCATCGCGCTGGGTGATGTTGCCGGCGTTATCGTACGTGTATGTGTACGACTTCGTGATCAGGCCGGTCGGGCTGCCGGCGTGCTTCGCGGCGACCTTCAGTCGATCGGTGTTGGGCCAGTAGCCGTCGGTCCAAACGTCGCCGTTCTCGTCGGTCATGGTGTCGCGACGGGAACCGACGTAGCTGTAGCTGTTGGTGACCGTGCTGCCCCTGATTCGACGGTGCGACGCGCCGTACGCCTGCGAATCCGTCCGGGCCAACTACGTTTCGTACATCTACGGTTCCTGCGACGTCGACCCCGACATCGATGGCTCGGCCTGCGTCCCGCCAGTCGAAATCCAAACTTGGCCGGCGTGCGAACGAAGCTACGCCGACCTGACAGTCGGTTTGGCGACCGACCTGCTCGGACCGATTCCCGCGCTCGGAAGCCAGGCTCGCGGGGTACCCATCATCGAGTTCGACGACGAACTATGACTCGAGGTCTACACCGGCAGTTCGACGGTCGTCATCTTCGCCCGAACCCCGACGGAGCTCGCTGACGTCGTCAACGCATTGCGCGTCGAGCCATCCGATCCACCGCTGAGCCCCTCCGTGGTCACCGTCGCGAGCGGCAACCTGCCCGCCCCGGTCGCCGGGGCCGTCGAAGCGCCCGAAGCGCATTGACTGACCCAATCGGGGTCGTGTTCTGGGGAACCGCCGCCACGCACCGCTGGCTGGCCGGCTACGACCGAGGCGGGCCTTTCCAGAGCGACGTTCTGGGCGACATCACTCGTCATGTCGGATGGACGCGGCACAACACGGACAACATCTTCCGTCAGGATTCAAAGACCGACCATGGGTGCGTCGAGAATCCAGGAGATACAGATCTCGCCTCGACGAGCGGATTCGGGAACGACCGCTACCACCTGCGGATGTGGGACCTGCGAGGAAACCGGTATTCCAACCAGAACTTCTATGCGTCCACCACGCCACACAAGGAGCACTGGGTGTGGGGAGACGGCCAGAACAACGACAACGACTGTGGCACTGGACCGGGCACCGGTTCGCACGCGGTCGATGCGACCACCTCGAGCCAGGCCAGTGGCTTTGACCTGGCCCGGCGACGCATGCGCCAGGCCTACCTCGGCCACAGCCGGCACCCCGTCGAGGACGATTACTTTGGTAACACGCAGCAGGTGAAGCAGTGCGACGGGCAATTCGCGGGGAGCAACGGCAACGGCGTACTCATCCGGGTCGAACGTGGCGCGACGGCCCCGTAACTGCGCGCTCACAGCGCTGAGACGCACCGCCGCGCTGACTACCTGCGCGACCGCGCTCGTTCTAGTGCTGGCTGGTCCAACTGAGGCGACTTCGCCCGCGACCGTGCCAGCGTGCGGATCGGATCGAGCGCAAGTGTTCCCTCGCTACTTCCTGGGACCCGACGCCGCAGGCAAGCCTCTCGAGGCAACGGGCCGTACCTGCGACAGGCACCCCGCACGCGGCGAGCCCGTCCGGGCAAACTTCTGGTTCGCTCGGTACGACACATGCGATGCCTGCACGATCGGAGTGCAAGTTCAGACCTGGCCGGCCTGCGAACGCAACGCATCGAGCGTTGCGACGACGCCGCAGCGTCGCATCCGCGTACGCGGCGCTCCCGCCGCGATCCTCGATGGGCGGGTCGAGATCTACACAGGGCGCGTCACGATCGTGCTGTTCGCCCAGTCCACGCGCGCCGCGCTGAAGCAGGGGCGTTTCCTTCGTACGGTTGGACACGACCGGCCCAAGGTCTCGCCCGGAGAGCGACTGCCGGCGCCCACCAACGGCGCGTTGGAGGGGCACCTGAAGTGTTGATCGAGCCGGCCACCGATGAATGAGCGCCAAGGTGTCCGCGCAATAGCGATGCTCGTTGCAGCACTTGCGGTGCTTGCGGGCATCTTGCTGGTCGGCGCGGTGTTCGCGGTCACCGCTGGCGCGACGTCGGGTCTTCCGGCTCTCGCGGGCGTCGCTACGGCGTTATCTGGGCTTGCACTAGGTGCCGCAGGACTTACTTCGGCGAGCCGCTCGCCGTATCCGGCGAGGTCCCTGCTGCTGACCGGCGCGAGCGTTGCGACGTACCTCCTCGTGTACTTCGTCATCGTGGGTGTTGCCGAAGGTGGCTGACGCGGACAACGCGATCCAACCCGGCCCCGTCACTGCGCGAGGCGGACCTCTGGGGCTCCGTATGGGAAATCTCCGATGCGTGGTCCGCCCGGTTGTAACGGCGACCTCTTGCCTCAGCGCCGTCGCGATGTTATGGCTCACGGCGCCCGCGCGACTGCAGCGCCAAACTGCGGCGACGCGCCAGGCAAGACGCTCTACCAGACCAACGCCGTCCGGGTCTTCCGCCCGGACGCCAGCAAGGGCCAGAATGGCCGTGCAATCCAGGCCTGTCTACTACTGAGCCAGGCTGGGATCGACGGAGACTGAGCGTGGACCGAGCTGATCGGCAAGTCATGGTCTCCCAAGCCGTCATCGCGAGGGACCTACTCAGCGACGCCCTGGCCCGCCGGCCCTTTCCGACGTGAGACGTGAACAAGTACGGCCCCGACGATCAAACACACCACTGCACCGAGTTCGTTGACGACGAAGATCGCATATCTCATTGTGCTGTTAGCCGAGCCGGTCCAGTTCCCCGCCAGGACGCCCATGAGCGCGGTTCCGACAGCCACGAGGATTAGTGCGAAGCCTGCGATCAGCATCAGCGCACGCCTATGGACTGGTCTTCGCGTTCTTAGAGTCGGGGCGGACTACCTCCAGCCAGTACACCGGCGCCGCGAACATCGGCCAGAGCCAGAGTTGGCTGCGCCAGTGGGCAATTGCGGGATCTCGTTTCGAACGGATCGTGGCGTCTTTCCAGCATTGCCAGGTCGAGTACAGACCAGCCACCATGGCAACTGCCAAGACGCCGACGATCACTACGCCTCCGATCGCCGACGAATCTCCCCCATCATCGTCCGGGGCGGCGATCAACACCAAGAGGCCGAGGCCGATACCGACCAGCAAGACTGCGAACGGAAGGAAGGCAATCGCCCCGAATAGCGGACTTGAGATGAACTTCTCTTCGTTGCCGGCGTCAGAAGACATCGCTGACTGCCTTGGACACCTTATGGGCAGCGTCATCAACAGCAAATGCCGCCTCACCACTGATGCAGGCGCTGCGCTTGAGACCCGATCGGTCAGTGAAGTTGATCGGGTCGCCCCGACATAGCCGAACCGATTGCCGCTTGAGATCGATGACATGCTGAACGGGACCTGTTGAGTCCAAGGGCCGATCTCGAGCATGTACCAGCGGTAGCCGAAGTGAGTTGCCGTCGGTGACGCTGGAGATCCGACTGATGGAGGTCGTGTACCCGATCGTGGTCTTGTTGATCTGCGGGCCACTCGACACGATTGGTGGGGTGATCTCGATGAGGTTGCCCGCCGGGTCGTAGCCGTAGCTCGTGGTGTGGTTGTTGGGGTCGGTGCTCGAGCTGACCCGGTTGTGATGGGTGAGCCGGGCTGACTCATCGAGCTTGCCGCTATTGAAGTCGCCCGCCCCAAGGTGGACGGGCGAACAATCGTGAAAATCCAGCGCACCGACCTTCGCGGCCAAATACAACAACGCGGGCACTTGCGTTGGCGGACCCGGACGTTGGGACTGGATCGGCACTGACTGGCGTCCGGCCGAGACGTAGGTTCGGCTCATGGATGACATCGACCTCAACCCGTTCCGCCGGTGCCTGCTCAAGCACGGCACGCAGGCCGACGCGCGCGTGCTCGACGTGACCGTCTCGGCGATGCAGCAGCCGGATGCCTTCCTGACCCGCAAGTACACCGTCGAGGTTCAGCCGGCGGACGAGGCGCCGTTCCAGACGCACATCAAGGAGGCGTTCACGCTGTTCTGGGCGCCCAAGCGCGGCGATCTGCTGAAGGTCCGCTACAACCCGCGCACCCACAAGGCGGCGTTCGACCTCAAGGGTGACCCGCGCTACGACGCGGACATGCAGAAGCCCGCCGGCCAGTGGACCGAGGGCGAGGCGCCGCCGCCCTCGATCTACGGGACGCGTGCCACGCGGATGGCCACGCCGACCGACATGGCCGCGCTTCTGTCCTCGCTCACCGCCTCCGCCTCCGCCTCCGCCACCCCCGCGACGGTGGCCGACCGGCTTGCCCAGGTCGACGCGATGCGCGCCGCGGGCACGATCACCGCGGCCGAGCACGCCGAGCAGCGCGCCCGCATCCTGCAGTCGCTCTGACCCGCGACACTGGAGGCGTGCGCTACGGCATCTACGTCCCCAACCTGTGGGACTTCGGCTCCCCCGACCGCCTGCTCGACCTGGCGCTCGAGGCCGAGGCCAGCGGCTGGGACGGCTTCTTCATCTGGGACCACCTGCTCGACGCCGACGCGGCAGCGGCCGACCCGCAGATCACGCTGGCGGCCATCGCCGCGCGCACCGAGCGCCTGGCGACCGGCGCGCTCCTCACGCCGCTGGCCCGCCGGCGGCCGTGGAAGGTCGCGCGCGAGCTGGCGTCGCTGGCCGCGCTCGCCCCGGGCCGGATCGTGGCCAGCGTCGGCCTCGGGGTGCCGGCCGACTATCGGGCGTTCAGCTCCGAGTTGCAGTCCGACCAGGAGCGCGGCGCGGCGCTGGACGACGGCCTGGAGATCGTGCGCGAGCTCCTGTCCAGCCCGGACCCGGTGCGCTGGACCCGGCCGCCGGATCGCGAGGCCGTGCTCGGCGCGCTGGTCGTCGCCAGCCCGGCCTTCACACCTCGACCGCCGCAGGCCATCCCGTTCTGGGCCGGAGCGCGGATCCAACGCGACCCCGGGCGGCGGCAGCCGCGCAAGCCGTTCGCCCGCGCCGCGACGCTGGAGGGCCTGTTTCCCGTGGCCAGCGACTGGGCCGGTCCGCCCCTCTCACCGGATGAGCTCGCCCACGCCGTCCAGCTGACCTTCGGCGCCGACGCCACCCGCGTGCCCGACGGCTACGACCTGGTCACCTGCGGGCGCACGCGCGGCGTGCCCAGCGCGTCCGACCCGGGCGCCTACGCCACCCTCGGCCTCACCTGGTGGCTGGAGCAGATGCCCGACGACGCGTCGATCGAGCAGGCGCGGGGCCTCATCCGCCAAGGGCCGCCGGAGTAGCGCCACCCGCCCGCCTCGAAACTGCGCACCGATCCTCGATTACGATTTGATACGAGATCCTGCGTTGTTCGGCGAGGAGAGGAAGTCGTGTCAGGTCTGGAGGAGAAGGTCGCGCTGATCTCCGGTGGGTCTCGGGGGATGGGCGCCGCGACCGCGCGGGAGATGGTCCGCGCCGGCGCGCGGGTGGTCATCGGCGACGTCCTGGATGAGGCGGGCCGGGCGCTGGCGGCGGAGCTGGGATCGAGCGTCACGTACGTCCACCTCGACGTGACCAGCGAAGCGGACTGGGATGCGGCGGTGGCCGCGACGACCGCCGCCTACGGGCGCCTGAACGTGCTGGTCAACAACGCGGGCATCCTGCGCAACGCCCCGATCGAGGAGCACTCGAAGGCCGACTGGGACGCGGTCCTGGCCGTCAACCTGACCGGCGTGTTCAACGGGATGCGGGCCGCGATCCCCGCGTTGCGAGAGGCCGGCGGCGGGTCGATCATCAACGTGTCCTCGGCGGTCGGGCTGCGCGGCTATCCGGCCGCGCCGGCCTACGTGGCTGCGAAGTTCGGCGTGCGCGGGCTGACGAAGGCCGCCGCGCTGGACCTGGGCCGGTACGGCATCCGCGTCAACTCGATCCACCCCGGGCTGATCCGCACCCCGATGGTCGGCGAGGACGAGACCCAGTTCGACGTCTCCGGGTTCGCGCTGAACCGCGTCGGCGAGCCGGTCGAGGTCGCGCGGCTGACCGTCTACCTGGCCAGCGACGACGCGTCGTACTCGACGGGGGCGGAGTTCATCGTGGACGGCGGGGAGACCGCCGGGCACGCCGCGGCGCCGTAGACGTCAGGCCGCGTCGACGACCGCGCGCAGCTCGCCCGTCGTGCGCTCGGCGCCGGTGCGCACCGCCTCGATCACGTCGCGGTGCAGGCGCGCCTTGGTCCCGGCGAAGGCGTCCGCGTTGAGCGCCGCGAGCTGCTCGACCACCCCGGCGGTCTCGGCCTCGAGCTGCTCGGCGGGCACCGCCCGATCGAGGTAGCCGACCGTCACGGCGTCGGCGGGCGCGTACAGCGTCGCCCCCAACAGCGCCTGCTGCAGGTGCGGCTGGGCCAGGCGGTACTCGGCCAGCGCCATCCCGGCCCAGGGCACGGTCAGGCCGATCGCCACCTCGTTGAGCCCGACCCGGAACGGGCCGTCGACGCCGATGCGCACGTCGGCGGCGAGCAGGACGAAGGCGCCGGCGGCCATCGCGTGACCGGTGGCGGCGACGACGACCGGGCGCGGGAACGCGAGCAGGCGCTCCCACAGCGCAGCGCCCATGGCCAGCATCTCGATGACCGCCTCGCCGTCGCCGGACTGGAAGACCTTCAGGTCGAAGCCGGCCGAGAAGCAGCCGTCGCGGCCGGTGATGACCAGCGGCCCGGAGCCGGTGCCCTCGGCCTCGTCGAGCGCGCCGTGCAGCGCGCGCAGGGTGGGGATCGAGAAGGCGTTGACCTTGCCGTCGTCGAGGACGATGCGGCCATCGGCGTACGTGACGGGAGAGCTCATGGCGCGGCGATTCAAGCAGGTCGGGCGAGTCACGGAGGCGACGCGCGACGACGACGGTCAGATGACACATGCGAGGCTTAGGCCCAGGCCGTAGGTTCACCGACATGCCCACCATCACCACCGACGACGGCGTCGAGATCTACTTCAAGGACTGGGGCTCGGGACAGCCGATCGTCTTCAGCCACGGCTGGCCGCTGTCCGCCGACGACTGGGACGCCCAGATGCTGTTCTTCCTCAGCGAGGGCTACCGCGTGATCGCGCACGATCGCCGGGGCCACGGCCGGTCCACGCAGGTCAGCGACGGCCACGACATGGACCACTACGCCGCGGACCTGCGCGCGGTGGTCGAGCACCTCGACCTGCGCGACGCGGTCCACGTCGGCCACTCCACCGGCGGCGGCGAGGTCGCGCACTACATCGGCACCTACGGCGAGGACCGCGTGGCCAAGGCCGTGCTGATCAGCGCGGTGCCGCCGATCATGGTGCAGACCGAGGCCAACCCCGGCGGCCTGCCCAAGAGCGTGTTCGACGACCTCCAGGCGCAGCTGGCCGCCAGCCGCTCGGAGTTCTACCGGGCGCTGCCCTCCGGCCCGTTCTACGGCTTCAACCGCGACGACCGCGAGTTCTCCGAGGCGATCGTGGAGAACTGGTGGCGCCAGGGCATGATGGGTGGCGCCAAGGCGCACTACGACGGCATCGTCGCCTTCTCGCAGACCGACTTCACCGAGGACCTCAAGAAGATCACGGTGCCGGTGCTGGTCATGCACGGCGAGGACGACCAGATCGTGCCCTACGCCGACTCGGGTCCGCTGTCGGCCGAGCTCGTCCAGAACGGGACGCTCAAGTCGTACCCGAACTTCCCGCACGGGATGCCGACGACCGAGGCCCCGACGATCAACGCCGACCTTCTGGAGTTCCTGAAGTCCTGACCGACGCGCGCACGTCCGCCGCGGCGCAGGTCGCCGCCGTCCGGGACGACCCGGCGGCGCGGCTTGCGCTGATGGCGCGCGTGTTCCGCGGGCCGACCGGCCGCGCGCCGCGGCACCTGCCCTACCGGCGCGCGGCGCTGTCGTTCATGCGCTGGCAGCAGCGCCGCGGCCTGCTCGAGCCGCTGCACGCCTCACCACCGGGCAGCCGGTGGTGGCGGTCGGTCAACGAGGGGCTGCTGCGCGACGGCTGCGAGACGATCGCGCTGCTCGGCGGCGCGCCCGGCCCGCCATCGGCGCCCGCCGTCGATCGCTGGCTGGCCTTCGCCGACCGGCCGACCGCCGCCAACTGGTACGCCGCGCACAACGCGAGCGTCGTCGCCGGCTACCTCGAGCACCAATCGGTGGCCGAGTCCGAGAGCGCACCCGAGCGCTTCTTCATGAACGTCGCGCTCGTGCGGGTCCTCTACGCGCACGCGCTGGCCGGCGCGCCGCGCCTGGCTCTGGGCCGGTTCGCGCCGTTCGGACGCGTGCTCGGGGATCCGCGCCTGGGGATGGCCGGCGCCTTCCTCTCGTTGCACCGCGTCCTGCCCGACCGCTACCCGCTGGTGCGCGACGTCGACCGCTACATCGCCGACGAGCAGCGCCTGGGTCGGATGCTCGACTACGCCGTGATCGTGCCGCGGCTGCAGCGCCTGTACGAGTGGTCGGCCACCGCGTTGGACGAGCCGCGCCTGCTCGGGCTCGTGCAGGACGGGAGCCCGATCTACGCGTGGCCGCCGGAGCAGCGCGGCGTGTGGCGCACCGCGCACATGCCCCGAGCCGGTCGCCTGCTGGAGCGGGCCACCCGCCCGCTGGCCTGACCGGTAGCGTCGGGCCATGGGACCGATCGAGCAGGGACTGACCGAGTCGCTGGACGCCATCGCGCAGCAGCCGTCCTGGCCGGACGCGCTGGCCGCGTTGCGCCCGCAGCTGATCGCGCTGGCCCAGGTCGTCGACAGCGTCGAGCAGCGCGTCGGCCACCTGGAGGCCGACCAGCGCATGCGCGACCGCTACCAGACGGGCATGTGACCGCCGGCATGCACCGGTTCGTCGACGGCATGAACGTGATCGGGACCCGCCCGGACGGCTGGTGGCGCGACCGGCATGCCGCGATGCTGCGGCTGGTCGAGCAGCTGGAGCGCTGGGTGGCGGCCACCGGCGAGGACGTGACGGTGGTCTTCGAGAGCAAGCCCTCGCCGCCGATCCGCTCGACGCTGGTGGAGATCGCCTACGCGCCGCGGGCGCGGGCCAACAGCGCCGACGACGAGATCGTGCGGCGCCTGCACGCGCTGGCCGACCTGTCCCAGACGCGGGTCGTCACCTCCGACCACGTCCTGTCCGATCTGGCCAGCGCGGCCGGCGCCGCGGTCTCGCCGGCGTCAGCGTTTCGGGCCGAGCTCGACGCGCTCTGAGGACCGGCGGCGGCGCAGGTGGACCGCCAGCCAGGTGCGGACCATGAGCAGGCCCGCACTCGCGCCGCCCAGCGACGGCAGCAGCTCCTCCAGCGGCACCCCGGCCACGTGCGCGACCACGATCAGACGCTGTTGGCGCCGCGCTGGGAGGCCGACGACTCGGCCGTGGCGGCCGCGAAGTCGGTCGCGTGGTCGTACTCGTCGTGCAGGTTCCACCACACGTAGGCCTGCGTCTGCGGGTAGCCCTCGGGCGAGTCCTCCCAGATCTCCTGGCGGCCGAACGCGGTGATGTCCAGGTAGGCCCAGGCGGTGCCGAGCTGCTCGTCGCCGCGCTTGTCGATGAAGTAGGTCCTGTAGATCTGATCGCCGTCGCGCACGAAGGCGTTGGTCCCGTGCCACTCGTCGACGCCGAAGTCCGCGTCGAAGTCGTCGGTCAGCGTGTACCAGGGAATCTCCCAGCCCATCCGCGCCTTCCAGCGCTCGATGTCGGGCTGCGGCGCGCGTGAGACGTTGACGAACGTCGTGTCGCGCGCGTTGAGGTGCGCGAGGTTGGTGACCTGGTCGGCCATCATCGAGCAGCCGCGGCAGCCGCTCTCGGGCCACTCGCCGACGCCGGGCTCGAAGAAGAAGCGGTAGACGATCAGCTGCGAGCGCCCGTCGAACAGGTCGACGAGCTTGACCGGTCCGTCCGGACCCTCGAACGCGTAGTCCTTCTCGACGGCCAGCCAGGGCATCCGCCGGCGCTCGGCGGAGAGCGCGTCGCGCGCCCGGGTCAGCTCCTTCTCCTTGACCAGCAGCTCCTGGCGAGCGGCGTGCCACTGCTCGGGCGAGACGACCGGCGGGGTGTTCTGGGGAAGCATGGGTTCCTCCTGTGGGTTCGGCTGTTCAGACGTCGGCGCGAAGCCAAAGTCATCGGCCTAGTGTCACCATATGGTTACATATCGCCCTCGTGAGTGCAGATGACACTGATCCGGCACTGACGCGCGCGCCCCGCCCTGGGACGGTCGACCCATGAACCTGAACCCCACGCTCCACCGCGGCGCCATCGCTGGAATCCTGGCCGTCGCCGCCCTCGCCACCGCCACCGGCTGCGGCAGCTCCAACGACGACAAGCTCGAGACCCTCCAGCAGCAGGGCACGCAGCTGCAGGAGTCGGCCACCGACGCCAAGACGCAGCTGGAGGCGATCCAGCGCAAGGTCCAGTCCGGCGAGCTCAGCGCCGAGGACGCCGAGGCCCAGATCCAGGAGGTGACCGACCGGCTCGACGCGCAGGCGCGCACGACCGCAGGCGAGGCGCTCGACACCGCCGGCGATCTGGAGGGCGTGCCCGACGAGGCCAAGGCCGAGCTCGAGAAGGCCCAGAAGGAGCTGCAGCAGCCCTAGGAACTAGCCGGCCAGCCGCGCCTGGTAGGCGGCGAGCACCTCGGCGTGATCGCCACCGGCGATCGCGCCGATGTGCCCGTCCGGGCGCACGACGACCAGCGTCGGCGCGTCCGCGCCCAGGTCGCCCTCGGCCTCCACGGCGATCGTCGCCTCGACGATCGCCGGGCGCGCCGCCGCCGCCACCGCGCCGCGCAACGCGCCGTCGGCGCCGATCAGGATCGCGGTGTGGCCGGCCCGGTTGATCAGCTCGTACAGCGGCACCGGCTCGCCGCCCTGCGGCCGCGCGACCAGCGTGTCGGGCAGGCGCTGACCGGGCCACAGGCCCGCGCGCGGCCCGCCCAGGACGATCGGCGAGTCCGCGTAGTCGGTGTCCAGCTCGGCCTCGGCGATCGCCTCCTGATGGCGGGTCTGCGGATCGCTGAGCACCGCGCGCAGCGTCGCGTCGCGGGCCAGGCGCTCCTGTGGATCGGTCAGCGTCTGCGCGTGCTCGGTCTCGTCCCCGGAGCGCGTGATGCGCTCGGCCACCGGCCGGCGCTCGGCCTCGTAGCTGTCCAGCAGCGCCTCCCCCGCGTCGCCCGCGCAGACCAGCGCGAGCTTCCAGGCCAGGTTGAACGCGTCCTGGATGCCGCTGTTCATCCCGTGCCCCTGCGCGGGTGAGCACACGTGGGCCGCGTCGCCGGCCAGCAGGATGCGCCCGACCCGCAGCCGCGAGGCGACCTTGGTGTGGCACGAGAAGCGGCGCGGGTCGGTCACGTCGACCAGGCGCGCGGCCGGCGCGTAGCGGGCGATCGTGCCCGCCGCGTCGGCGACGAAGTCGGAGTCCGCCCCGCTGGGGCGCACGTAGACCCGCCAGCGGCGATCGGGCAGCGCGGTGAGAATCACGGCGAGCGTGTCGAGGTAGACGTGGTTGACGTCGTAGGCCTCGGCCCAGGGCTCCAGCGTGACGTCGAAGACGGCCCAGGGCTCGAGGATGTCGTGGCCGACCAGCTCCACGCCGGCCCGCTCGCGGGTCAGGCTGTGCAGCCCGTCACAGCCGACGACCCAGTCCGCCGCGACGGTCTCACGGACGCCGTCGTGCTCGAGCGTGGCCACCGGCCCGTCCGGCCCCACCTCGAGCTCGACCAGCCGCACCCCGCGCTCGACCGCGCCGCCCAACGCGTGCAGGTGCTCGGTCAGGATCGCCTCCGTCACCTGCTCGGAGATCCCCAGGTTGAACGCGTGCCGGCTGCCGCACCCCTCCAGGTCGATCTCGCCGAGCACGGCGCCGTCGGAGTACACCCGCGCCGCGCGCTGCGCCGTCCCCGCGGCCAGGAACGCGTCGAGCAACCCGAGCGACTCGAAGACCTCCAGCGAGCGCGGATGCACCACCGTCGCGCGGTCCCAGGCCAGCACCTGCGCGTGCGCGTCGATCACCCGGCAGGCGACGCCCCGGCGCCGCAGCTCGGCGGCCAGCAGCAGGCCGGTCGGGCCGGCACCGACGACGAGCACGAACGGGGCAGCAGTCATGCGCCAACGCTAACGGCCGATGAGTCCGCCCCGCCAGGGCAGTCTGGGGGGCATGCAGACGATCCTCATTGACTTCATGACCCTCGACGGCGTCGTCCAGGCGCCCGGCGGCCAGGGCGAGGACCCCGACGGCGGCTTCGCCCATGGCGGCTGGTCGGCGCCCTACTTCGACGAAGCGGTGATGGGACCGGTCATCGGCGACGTGATGAGCCGCACCGAGGCGCTGCTGTTCGGCCGGCGCACGTGGGCGACGATGGCGGGCGCCTGGCCCGATCGCGCGGGCGACCCGTTCGCCGACCAGATGAACGCGATCACCAAGTACGTGGCCTCGCGCACGCTCGGCCCGGACGACCTGACCTGGAACAACTCGCACCTGCTCAGCACCGACGACGCGATCGGCGCGATCGGCGAGCTGCGCGAGCGCGACGGCGGCGCGCTGCAGACGTGGGGCAGCTCGGACCTCGCGCGGCAGCTGATCGAAGCGGACCTGGTCGACGAGTACGTGTTCCTGATCGAGCCGATCATCGTCGGCGGCGGCAAGCGCGTGTTCCCGCAGGACGGTGCCGCGCGGCCGCTGGAGCTCGTCTCGGCGACGACCGCCAGCACCGGCGTCGTCGTCTGCACCTACCGCCCGGCTGGTCCCTAGGCGGGCTTGGCCACGAGCACGGGGATGACCCGGCTGGTCTTCTCCTGGTAGTCGGCGTAGCTGGGGTAGACGGCCACCGAGCGCTCCCACCACAGGGCGCGCTCGTCGCCCTCGACCTCGCGGGCCACGTAGTCGTGCGGCTCGGCGCCGTCCTGGATCATCAGCGCGGTCGGGTCGGCCATCACGTTGGCGTACCAGACGGGGTTCTTCGGGGCACCGCCGAGCGAGGCCACCAGCGCGTACTCGCCGTCGTGCTCGACGCGCATCAGCGCGAACTTGCGCAGCTTGCCGCTCTTGCGCCCGCGCGTGGTCACGATGATCACGGGGATGCCGGTGTCGAGCAGCGTGTTCGCGCGCTCGCCGTTGCTGGCCTCGTACTCCTCGACCTGATTGCGGACCCAGGCCTCGGGATGTGGCTCGTACTCACCGGTAAGGGGCATGCGCCGACGCTATCAAGCGGCCGCATCGAGCTGGATCGGATAGCCCGCGCGCAGGACGGCGACGCTGGCCGGCGGGGTGATGACCGTCGCCGTGCCGCGCGCCGGGCGCCGGCGCCGCGCGCCGTAGCCGTCGGTCGTCCAGGCCACCAGCGAGGCGCCGTGCACGACGGCGGGTGCGTCGTCGAGCAGCACGAAGGAGCCGTCGGGCAGGGTGCGCCACGGGAGCTCGTGCCGGCGCCGGCGATGCGTGCCGCGCACGAGCCGCTCGGCGTGCAGCCGGCGGTTCATGTCGCGCGCGCCCGGCGGCGGCCCGCCCAGCTCGGCCGCCCACGCCTGCTGGTAGGCGACGTAGGCGGCGCGCCGGCACTCACCGCATGGGCGGTGCCCCGCGGCGAACGCGACCGCCTCGTCGTGGAAGTACAGCCACGTGAAGCGATGCGGGCGCCACTGCTCGTCCCAGCGGTCCTTGAAGCGCAGCGCGCAGGTGATCCACAGATCGCCCGCGTGGAAGCGGACGATCTCGCGCCCGCGATGCAGCTGGCCGCGGTTGCCGGTCCAGGCGCCGCGCAGCGGGATCGCCACGATGTCGCCCAGCGGGGTCACGCGGTTGCGGTCGGGCATGCGGGAGACAGTCTCCCGCGTTCAGGCGCTGGTCAGGCAGGCGCGCCGATGATCCGGCGGCCATGCCTGACCGAGCCCGATCGCTACTTCGCCGCCGCGCCGTCGTCGGCGGTCTCGCCGTCGCCGTCGCCCTGGGCGCCGTGGTCGTCGGCCGTCTCGCCGTCGCCGTCGCCCTGGGCGCCGTGGTCGTCGGCGGTCTCACCGTCGCCGTCGCCCTGGGCGCCGTCGTCGTCGGCCTGCTGGGACACGACCGTGAAGGTCTTGGACACGCCGACCTCGACGAGCTGGCCCGTGGGGTCGGTGACCTTCACCTCGTAGGCCGTCGTCCCGCCCTCGTCGGCGGCCTCGACCGACTCGACCGTGCCGCCGGCCACCTTGGCCAGCGCCGCGTCACCGGCCTGCTGAGCGGCGGGGCCGGTCAGCGGCTGGTCCGGGGCGTCGTTGGGCTGGGCGGGCTCGGGCGTGCTGCCGCTGCCCCCGGCGGCGCCGGCGATGGCGCTGCCGCCGAGTCCGAGGGCCGCCAGGGCGGCGACTCCGGCGACGGTCTTCTGGATGCGATTCATGGCGTCTCCTGCGGTTGGTGCGGATGGACACCCTGCACGGTGCAGCGCGGCCATGAGACGCACATGAGGCGACCGAAGCTGGCGCGTCGCCGCTCTCATCCACAGCTCATCACCCGACACCAGGATGGCCCTCGATGCGCCTGTTGATCGTCGAAGACGACCGCAAGCTGGCTGCGCTGCTGCGCCGCGGGCTGACCGAGGCCGACCTGCACGCACAGGTGGTGCACACCGGCGCGGACGCGCTGGCCTGGCTGGCGCAGGACCGCGTCGACGCGATCGTCCTGGACGTGATGCTGCCCGACGGGGACGGCTTCGAGGTCTGCGCCCGCCTGCGCGAGCGGGGCGACTGGACGCCGATCCTGATGCTCACCGCGCGCGACGCGATCGAGGACCGCGTGCGCGGCCTGGACGGCGGGGCCGACGACTACCTGCCCAAGCCGTTCGCCTTCGACGAGCTCGGCGCCCGCCTGCGCGCGCTGGGCCGCCGCGGCCCGGTCGAGCGGCCGGTGGAGCTGCGCGCCGGCGACCTGCGCATGGTGCCCGCCGAACGCCGCGCCTGGCGGGGCGACCGCGAGCTGGAGCTGTCGACGACCGAGCGCGCCCTGCTGGAGGTGCTGCTGCGCCACCGCGGCCAGGTGCTCGATCGCGCACAGCTCCTGGACCACGCCTGGGACACCGCCCAGGATCGCCGCTCCAACGTCGTCGACGTCTACATCCGCTATCTGCGCGAGAAGGTCGATCGCCCGTTCGGCGTGGCGTCGATCGAGACGGTCCGCGGCACGGGCTACCGCCTGCGCGCCGACGGCGGGCGCACCGCCGTGCCCGCGCCGTGATCGCCCGCCTCAGCCTGCGCGTCCGGGTCACGCTCGCGTTCGTGCTGGCCTCCGCGGTGGTGCTGGCCGCGCTGGGGGGCTTCCTGCACCAGCGCCTGGCCGCCGAGCTGGACGCCTCGATCACCTCGGTGCTGCGCCAGCGGGCCAGCGACCTGTCGGCGCTGGCCGTCGACGCCCAGTCCCTGCAGGTCCTGGGGCGCGACGGGCTGGTCGATCCCGGCGACAACATCGCGCAGGTGCTGGCCGCGGATGGCTCGGTCGTCGCCGCCGCGCCCGGGCTGACCGCGGACCCGCTGCTCAGCGCCGCAGAGGTCCGGCGCGCCGGCCAGGGCCCGCTGACGATCCACCGCCGCACGCTGCCCGGAGAGCACGACGTCGTTCGCCTGCTGGCCGTGCCGGCGGGCGGGCGGGTCGCCGTGGTCGGCGCGTCGATCGAGGAGCGCCAGGACGCGCTGGCCAACCTCGATCGCCTCCTGCTGCTCGGCCTCCCGGCGGCGCTGGTCGTCGCCGCGCTGGCCGGCTACCTAGCCGCGGGCCGCGCGCTGCGCCCGGTGGCCGACCTCAGCCGTCACGCCGAGCGCCTGGGGGCCGGCGACCTGGCCCAGCGCCTGCCCGTGCCGCCCAGCCGCGACGAGGTGCGCCGCCTGGCCGACAGCCTGAACGCGATGCTGGCTCGCCTGGAGGACGCCTTCGCGCGCGAGCGGACCTTCGTCGCCGACGCCAGCCACGAGCTGCGCACCCCGCTGGCCCGCCTGAAGGCCGAGCTCGATCTGGCCGCGACCGGGCGGCGCAGCGCTCGGGAGCTGCGCGACGCGGTCGACTCGGCGGCCCAGGAGACCAACCACCTGATCACGCTGGCCAACGACCTGCTGGTGCTCGCGCGCGCCGACCAGGGGCGGCTGCCCATCCGGCCCGAGCCGACGGACCTGACCGAGCTGCTGCGACGCGTGGCCACGCGCGCCCGGCCTCCGGCCGCGATCGACGCGCCGCCCGGGCGGATCGTCGACGTCGACCCGCTGCGCATCGAGCAGGCGCTGGTCAACCTGGTCGACAACGCCGCCCGCCACGGCCAGGGGCCGGTCGAGCTCGTCGCCCGCGAGGAGGCGGGCCGCATGACGATCCACGTGCGCGACCACGGCGCCGGGTTCCCGCCCGCGCTGCGCGAGCGCGCCTTCGAGCGCTTCACGCGCGGCGACGCGGCCCGCGAGGGCGACGGCGCCGGCCTGGGGCTCGCGCTGGTCCGGGCGATCGCCGACGCGCACGGCGCGGACGTGGGCATCGCCGACGCTCCGGGCGGCGCCGACGTGTGGCTGCGCCTGGCGCTACGCGCCGGGGCCGAGCGCGGGCAGGACGAGCACGAAGCAGCCGCCGGGACCGTCGCCGGCGACGACGTCGCCCCCGCAGGACTGCGCTAGGCGCCGGGCCAGCGGCAGGCCCAGGCCGGCGCCGCCCGACGCGTCGTCGCGCACGCCGGGCTCGAAGACCCGCTCGCCCAGGGCCGGATCCAGACCGGGGCCGTCGTCGCGCACGGCGGCGCGCACGACGCCGCCGTCGGTCGACAGCTCGATCGTCACGGCGCCGGCCGCGTGGCGGCGGGCGTTGTCGACCAGCGGCGCCAGCGCGCGGCGCACGACCTCCTCCTCGCCCTCGACCCGGGGCAGCCCGGGCTCGGCGCGCACCGCGACGCCCTCGAACTCGCGCGCCAGGCCGGCCAGGTCCGACGCGCCGGCGGCCGGGGCGATCTCCTGGCGGGCCACGGCCAGCAGCGCGGTTATCGCCGCGTCCAGGCGCTCGGCCTGGGCGACGACCGCGCGCAACGCCTCGACCTGCTCGTCGCCGTCGCCGCTGGCCAGCGCGAGCTCGGCCCGCGCGCGCATGCCCGCCACCGGCGTGCGCAGCTCGTGGGCCACCTCGCCGGCGAAGCGCTGCTCGTGGCGACGCGACGCGGCGATGCGCCCGAGCAGCCCGTCGAGCGTGGCCGCCAATCGGGTCAGCTCGTCGCGCGGCGGCCCCAGCGCGAAGCGCCGGTCCAGATCGTGGCTGCCCCACTCCTGCGCCTCGTCGGTCATCTGCGCCACCGGGCGCAGCGCACCGTCGACCGCGCCGCGCACGGCGAGGCCGCCGGCCAGGATGACCAGCGCGGCGATCACCAGCGAGCCGAGCAGCACCGCCTTCTGCACGCGCTCCAGCGACTCCTCCGAGAGCGCGACGACGACCGCGCCGACCGGACGGTCCGCCGCGGGATCGACGATCGGCTGGACGCGCAGCCGCGTGTCGTCCGGTCCCTCGTGATCGCCCGCGGTGGCGGTCCGCCCGAGGCGCACGGCCTCGGCGTCGACGGCCGCGTCGATCGACCCAGGGCGCTCGAGCACGGTCGGGCCGTCCAGCACCCACGACTGGCGATCCAGGCGGGCGTCGTTGGGCGCCTCGCGGGTGACGACGCGCCCGTCGCGCACCTCGACCGAGGCCAGCAGCGCCTGAGCGCGCTCGGCCAGCAGGCTCGACTGGGTCGAGCGGATCTGCACGGCGAGCAGCACGTTGCCGGCCACGACGAGCGCGCCCAGGCCGACGACCAGCGTCAGCAGCGAGGTCGCCAGCAGGCGGGTGCGGAAGGTCACCGCAGCACGTATCCGACGCCGCGCACCGTCTCGATCGCCGCGCTGTGGCCGACGGCGCGCAGCTTGCGGCGCAGCCGCGCCAGGTAGGCGTCCAGGGTGTTGTCGTGGACGATCGCGCCGTCGGGCCAGGCCGCGGCGACGAGCGTGGCCCGGCGCACCACCGCACCGGGGCGCGCGGCCAGCGCGGCCAGCAGGCGGAACTCGGTCGGCGTCAGGCGCTCGACGCGATCGTCGTGGCGGATCGCGTGGGCGGCCGGATCGAGCACCAGCGCGCCGCCGGGCGCCTCGGCGCCGCCGCGGCGCACCAGCGCGTTGACGCGCACCAGCAGCTCGGCCAGCGCGAACGGCTTGGTCAGGTAGTCGTCGCCGCCGGCGTGGAACCCGCTGAGCCGGTCGGGCAGCGCGTCGCGGGCGGTCAGGAACAGGACCGGCGCGCTGACGCCGTTGGCCCGCAGCGCCTGGCACACGTCGCGCCCGTCGGAGTCGGGCAGGCCGATGTCGAGCACGAGCACGTCGGGCGGGTCGTCGCTGAACGCGCGGACCGCGTCGCTGCCGGTCGCGGATGCGCGCACCCGGAAGCCCTCGCCCTCGAGCGCGCGGCGCAGGACCCCGCGCAGCTCGTCGTCGTCCTCGCAGATGCCCGCCGTCGCGTTCGCCACCACTGCTCAGGATGCCCGATGCGGCGCCCACCCACCTGAACGCAGCCTGAACGATGACGAACCCGTAGCCTCGCGCCATGAGCGCGTCGCCCGAGCACCGCACGAGCATGGGCGACCGCGTCGAGGGGGCGATCGAGCGCCGCCTCGACGTGGCGGGCGAGGTGGTCGAGGGCGAGCGGCGGCTGGAGACCGAGCCGCGGCGCAACTGGGTGCGCACCGGGATCTGGCTGGCCATCACGGCGATCTCGCTGTACGTGGTCGCGCCGAGCCTGCTGGACCTGCTCGACTCCTGGCACCGCCTGGCCAACATCGACCCGCTGTGGTTCGCGGCGATGGCGGTCTGCCAGGGCGCCAGCCTGGCCTGCCTGTGGCTGCTCCAGCGCCTGGCGCTGCGACCGGTCGCGCTGGCGCCGGTGATCACCTCGCAGCTGGCGGGCAACGCGCTGTCGAAGGTCGCCCCGGGCGGCGGCGCCGTCGGCGCGGCGCTGCAGTACCGGATGCTCGTGCAGGTCGGCGTCGATCGCGAGCGCGCCGTGGGCGGGCTGACCGTGGTCAACCTGCTGGTGTTCGCCGCGGTGCTGTCCCTGCCGGTGCTGGCCATCCCCTCGCTCCTGCGCGGCGGCGTCTCGCGCTCGCTGCTGCAGCTGGCGATCGTCGGCATCGTGCTGTTCGTCGTGCTCGTCGCCCTCTCGGCCGTGCTGCTGGCGCTCGATCGTCCGTTGGAGGCCGTCGGGCGCGGCGCCCAGCGCGTGCGCAACCGGGTGCGGCCCAAGCGCCCGCCGCTGCACACGCTGCCGGCGCGCCTGCTGAAGGAGCGCGACCGCATCCTGCAGACGTTCGGCCCGCGCTGGAAGGGCGCCGCCGCCGCGACCGCGGGCCGCTGGCTGTTCGACTACCTGACCCTGCTGGCCGCGCTGGCCGCCGTGAACGCGCACCCGCGCCCCGGCCTGGTGCTGCTGGCCTTCTGCGGCGCGCAGATCCTGGCCCAGATCCCGCTGACGCCGGGCGGCCTGGGCTTCGTCGAGGCCGGCCTGACCGGCATGCTCGCGCTGGCCGGCGTGTCCGCGGGCGCCGCGGTGGTGGCCACGCTGGCCTACCGCCTGTTCTCCTACTGGCTGCCGCTGCCGCTCGGCCTGGTCGGGTTGGCCGCCCACCGTCGCTACCTCCCCCACGGCGCGTGAGAGGATCGCCGCCGATGCCCCGTCTGCCCGGAGCCGCCCGCTTTGCCCGCATGGCCGGATCGTCGATCGCCGCGCCCGGCGCCGCCGCGTGGGTGACCGACTTCCTCAACGCCGCCTACTACGCGCGTCCCGAGGCCGAGCGCGACGTGGCCGACCTGCGCCTGGCCCACGGGATCCTGACCACGCGCTGGGCCCAGCGCGATCGCGGGCGGCTGGGCGCGCTGGACCTGGTCGCGCTGCACCGCGCGTTCTGGCGCCTGCGCCGGCGCCGCGGCGGGCGCCTGGACCACGACGCGTTGCTGGTCGGGGCGACCGCGCTGCTGGGCGACTGGTTCGCCGACGCCTGGACCGACGCCGACCGCCGCGCCCACGGCGTCGCGTTCGCCACCGGTGCCGAGCGCGAGGCGTTCCGCCCCGAGCGGCGCCTGCGCCGCTCGGCGCTGCAGCCCTTGACGCCGCCCCGCCTGGCACCCGCAGAGCAGCACTGGGCCACCTACGACCCGGTCGCGCTGCCCGATCCGGGGGCGGCGCTGCGCTTCCTGGCCCAACCCGCGCGCTGGCCGGACATGGGCGCCGCCAACGGGCGCTTCACCGCGCTGCGCTCGACGGGCCTGCTGGGCCAGACCTTCGAGATCGAGGTCGTCGCCGAGCCGACGCCCCGCTCGCCGATCTTCACCCGCGGCTACGTGACCTGCACGACGCTGGAGACCCGACCCAGCGTGATCGGCGACCCCGGTCCCGATGCGGCCAAGCGGCTGGACGCGGCGGTCACCGGCCTGCTCGAGCGCTACGCCGCGGGCGCCGGCCCCGACGCGCGCCCCGCGCTGCCCGACGGCGGGCAGCCGCTGGCGCTGGTCATCCTGACCACGCACGAGGGCCACTTCCTGGGCCGTGGGCTGTCGCACCTGCTGATCTGGCGCGACACCGACGGCGCGTGGATCCGCGACGTCGGCGCCTGGGATCCGCTCCCGCTGCATCTGGCCGCCGCCTACACCGCCGCGGGCCGAACGGCCCAGCACCAGTTCTGGGGCCCGGAGCCCGCGCAGCGCAGCATGCTCGCGCAGCTCGCCGCCGTCGCCGGCGGCTCCGTCACGCCGCCCGGCTGAGCGGCTGCAGCGTCGTCCGGCGCACCGCCGCCACGAGCGCGGCCACGCCGGCCGCGACGACGGCGACGGCCAGCGCCCAGGTGGTCCCGCCGCCGGAGATGGCCAGGCCGGAGACCGCGGTGCCCAGCCCGTAGCCGGCGCTCACCGACGTGCTCATCCAGGCGAACGCCTCGGTGACCGTCGAGGGCGGGGCGAGGTCGTCGACCAGCCCGTAGGCGGTGGCGAAGGTGGGCGCGATGGCCAGCCCGGCGATCAGCGTGGCCACGAGCATCGCCGGGATCGCCCAGGCGATGACCAGCGGCACGAGGCCCACCGCGAACAGGGTCAGCACGACCACGTAGCGGCGGGCCGGGTGGCGGGCGTGGGGCAGCGCGCCGGTGATCAGGCCGCCGATCAGCGATCCGGCGGCGAACGTGGCCATGCACAGCCCGCCCTGGCTGCGCGACCCGTGGTCCTCGCCGAACGCGGGCATCGAGACGGCGATCGTGCCGAAGGCCAGGCCCATCGCGAAGCTGGCGCCGATCACCGTGCGCACGCCCGGCGCGACGAGCGCGCCCAGGCGCGACCGGCGTCCCTCGTGCGCGACCGCCCGCCACACGCGGACCGCATGGGTGGCCGTGAAGCTCAGCGTCCCGACCAGCCCGATCGCGCCGGTCAGCAGCATCGCGGCGGCGGGCGAGACGATCGTGGCCACCAGCGCGACGACGAGGGGGCCGCCGATGAACACCAGCTCGCGCAGCGTCGCCTCCATCGCGTAGGCGGTCGCGCGCAGCTCCGGCGTCGGGGCCAGCGACGGCCAGGCGGCGCGCACGCAGGGCTCGATCGGCGGGAGCGTCGCGCCCATCACCACCGCCAGCGGCAGCAGCGCCCCGGACGGCACGCCCGACACCGCGGCCAACACGACGCCGCCGACTGCGGCCGGGAAGGCGAAGGCCAGCGGGATCAGCACCCGCCGCTGGCCGATGCGGTCGACCAGGCGGCCGAGCATCGGCTGCGCGACGGCCAGCGCGATCGTGTAGACGGCGACCGTCGCCCCGGCGATCGCGTAGGAGTGCCCCTCACCGCGCACGAGCAGGACGACCCCGAGCTGGAGCATGCTCAGCGGCAGGCGTCCGAGCAGGCTGGAGATGACGAACGGCGGGACGCCGGGCCGGCGCAGCAGGGCCGACCAGCGGCCCGCCCCCGACTCGACCGCGGTCACGATGCGCGCACGGGCCCGGTCGAGCCGCGCACGCGCAGCTCGCAGGGCAGCACCCGGTTCGTCGTGCGCCGCCCCTGCAGGCGGGCGAGCAGGAGCTCGAAGGCCGCGGCGCCGAGGTCGCCGGCGTCGAAGCGCACGGTGGTCAGCGGCGGGGTGACCAGCCGCGCGATGGCCAGGTCGTCGAAGCCGGTGACCGACAGCCGGTCGGGCACCGCGATCCCCCGCTCGCCGGCGGCGGCGATCACGCCGGCGGCCAGGAAGTCGTCGTCGCAGATCACGGCGGTCAGGCGCTCCAGCTGGTCCAGCAGCTGGTGGCCCGCGGCGACGACCGCCTCGGAGTTGAACAGCGACGCGACGACCACCTGGTCGCCCGGATCTTCGCCCAGCGCGCGCAGCCGCTGCGCCCAGCGCTCGTGGCGGCGCGCGAACGTCTGCCCCGGCACGCCGGCCTGCAGGTAGCCGATGCGCCGGTGGCCCAGCTCGATCAGGTGGTCCAGCGCCGCGTCGGTGCCGGCCTCGACGTCCAGGCGCACCGACGGCATGCGGGCGCGCTCGGACTCGACCAGCACCACCGGGGGCGCGCCGGAGCGGCGCAGCGACGCGGGCGGGTCGGCGGCGAAGAAGACGAACCCGTCGACGGTGCCCTCGCGCAGGATCTCCACCGAGCTGTCGCTCCACACCGAGCCGTAGTTGTCGTCGATCAGGACAACGACGTAGCCGGCCTCGAACGCCGCACGCTGGGCGCCGCGCAGCGTTGGCCCGAAGAACGGGTGCGTCACATCGGAGACGACCAGGCCGACGGCCGACGCGTTGCCCGAGCGCAGCGCCCGGGCGGCCGCGTTGGGGCGGTAGCCGAGCTCGCGGGCGGCGGCGCGCACGGCGTCGGCGGTGGCCGGCGAGACGCGGCCCGGCGCCTTGCCCGACAGGACGAGCGAGACGGTCGACTGCGACACGCCGGCGTGGCGCGCGACGTCGACGCTGGTCACCTTGCGGGCGCTGCGGGGCGCGCGGGAGCTACGGGGCGAGGTCGGAATGCGGTGATTCCAGCAGGCCCGGGGGTCGACTGGCCTGCGGGGGTCCGCCTGGACGCCAATCGTCATACGTAGTACCATCATACGTATGACCACTTCACTGACCACCCGAGCGCCGGCCCTCGCGGCCCTGGCTGCCACGATCGTCGCGATCCTCGCCATCAGCGCGGGCGCCGCGGTCTCCAAGGGCCCCGAGCCCGTATCCACCCCGCCGAAGGTCGCCGTCCTGGCCGGCGCCGACGCCAGCCCCGCCGTCCTTACCGCCGCCGCCGCGCAGGCCGGTCCGACCGCCGTCGTCCGCCACACCGGCGGGCTGCAGGAGGCCCAGGCCCAGGCCGCCGCGCTGGCCGCGCAGGGCTACGACCTGGTGATCCCGGCCGGCGCCCAGGCGCGCGCCGCGATCGGGCAGGCCGCCTCCAGCGAGCTGCCCGGCGCCGCCGACTGGTAGCCGCTACTCCTGCACGCGCGAACGCCGCGCGGCCCGGATCGACGGGGCGCCCAGGCGCACGTGCACCTCGACCCGCGTCGGGCGGGTCGGCGTGGCCAGCGACAGGAAGTCGCGCAACGGCCCCGCGTGAGCACAGAACGCGCACTCCAGCCGATCGCCCGGCGCCATCGCGGGTGCGCTCAGCAGCACGGGCGCGTCACAGCGCGGGCAGGCCAGCGTGCCGGCCGCCATCCGCGTGCTGCGCTCGTCGTGGCGGATCTCCTGCGGCCCGCCCGCGCCACCGGCCCGCTCAGGACCACCGGCATTGGAGCCATGCAGGAAACGACGGAACGCCACCTCCTCGATTCTACGGAGGTGGGATCGCCGGCCTACAGGCCGGGCGGGTGGCGGGCCACGAAGCCCGCGCTGGAGCGCATCTCGGTCGTCCAGCGGGTCCCGCCGGAGGACAGGGCGCTCGTGTCGAAGCGCCAGCCGCCGACGACCATGTAGGCGTGACCGGCGTTGGCGTAGACGGTGATGTACTGGCCGGGACCGGCCTCGCCCCAGCTCTCGAACGAGGTCGAGTCCAGCGGTGAGGTGACCAGCCCGGCCGCGGCCAGGGCGTAGGACACCGAGCCCGAGCAGTCGTACGCGCTGGCCTGGAAGCTCGCGTGCCCGCCGCCGTAGGAGTAGGGCAGACCGGCGATCGCGTTGCCGGCGGCGATCACCAGCTTGACCGCCTCGGGCGCGCCGTCGGGCGCCTGGGCGGTGCCGCCCGGGTTCAGGCCGATCGACGAGTTGGGCGACGCGCCGGACGCCTCGACCGCGCGCTGGGCCGCGCGGGCGGCGGCCCGGGCCGCGCGCGCCTGCTCGGCCTTCAGGTCGCTGAGCTCGCCCTGCACCTGGTCCAGCTCGGCCTGCTTGTCGGCCCGGCCGGCCAGCAGCGCGGCGCGCTTGTTGAGGATCGCGGTCTGCACCGCGGCGGCCTGGTTGCGCGCCTTCTCGGCCGACTCGGCCAGCGCGCGGTTGCGGTCCTGCAGGTCCACGAGCTGGCGGGCCGTGGCCATCACCTCGATGCGCGTGGTCTTCGTCGCGTCGAGGATGCGCGCGTCCTGACGGGCGACGCGCTTGAGGAACTCGACCCGCTCCATCATGTCCGAGAAGCCGTTGCTGTTGAGCACCACGCTGATCAGGTCGACCTGGCCGTTCTTGTACGACGCGCGCAGGTTGTCGCTCAGCGCCACGGAGGCGCGGTGGAAGCGGTTCTCCAGCACGGTCAGCCGGTCGCGCGCCTTGACCAGATCGGCCTGCACCTGCTGCAGCTCGTCGCGCCGGCGGTCGACGACGGCGTTCAGCTCGCCCAGCCGCGCCTGCGCGTCGGCCAGGCCGTTCTCGGTGGCCTCGATGCGCGCGCTCTCGGCGTCGACGGCGGCCTGCAGCTGGGCGGCGGCCGAGCGGCGGGCGTCGATGCGGCTCTGCAGATCGCCGCGGGCGGGCGCGCCGTCCAGCGCGAGCCCGATGCCGGCCACCACGAGCGCGGCGAGCAGCGCCAGGCAGGCGGAGCGGGGGAACTTGGGCAAGGCGGAAAGCACGGGCGGCAGGTCGGCGACGCTAGCAAGGGCCGTCGCGATCCCCCCAGCATTTCCGTCTGGTGCAACGGATCGTGCAGACTATGGCTGGCTGACCAACCAGGAGAGAGAGCGATGTCGACCGATCACCTGCCCGATCTCGAGGGGCTGCAGGTCACCGAGCGCGAGCTGTGGCCGGACGGACCGCCGCACGAGCTGTTCGCCCGGCTGCGGTCCGAGTGCCCGGTCCACTGGACGCCGCACATCAGCGAGTACCCCGACGAGGCCGGCTACTGGTCGATCACCACGGCCGACGACGTGCACGCGGTCAGCCGCGATTGGGAGACCTACTCCTCCGAGCGCGGCGGCATCACCGCGCTGACCAACGCGATCCTCCCGCTCGAGCTGCAGCAGGCGATGTTCATCGGGATGGACCCGCCCAAGCACGACCGCCTCAAGTCGCTCTTCCAGCGCGGGTTCACCCCCAAGCGCATCGCCGAGCACGAGCCGGCCATCCGGGCCATCACGCGCGAGGTGCTCGAGCGCGTCGACGACGGCCGCCCGACCTGCGACCTGGTCACCGACGTGGCCCAGCCGGTCGTCTCCCGCGTGATCGGCAGCTTCATGGGCGTCCCGCCCGAGGACGACGAGATCTGGGCGCGGCTGATGAACGCGACGCTCGGCGCCGGCGACCCCGACGTCAACCCCGTCGAGCAGGTGATGCAGCGCGACGTGCCCGAGATCTTCGAGCGCTGCCACGCGCTGATCGAGGAGCGCCGCGCCCACCCGACCGACGACCTGACCTCGGTGCTCGTGCACGCGAAGCTCGACGGCCAAGGCCTGGAGGAGCACGAGATCGTCATGGGCTTCTTCCTGCTCATGGCGGCGGGGAACGACTCGACGAAGGCGACCTACTGCAGCGGCATGCGCGCCCTGCTGGAGGACGACGAGCAGCGCGCGCTCGTGCTCGAGGACCCCACGCTGATCGGCCAGGCGGTCGAGGAGTCGCTGCGCATGTTCCCGGCCTTCGCCCACTTCCGCCGCACCGCGATGCGCGACGTCGAGCTCAACGGCGCGCAGATCAAGGAGGGCGACAAGGTGGTCATGTGGTACGTCTCCTCCAACCGCGACGAGACGCGCTTCGAGGACCCCGACCGCTTCGACCTGCGCCGCACCACCGAGCACCAGGCCTTCGGCGCCGGCGGGCGCCACTTCTGCCTGGGCACCGCGCTGGCCCGCCTGGAGCTGAAGATCCTCATCGAGGAGACGCTGGCCCGGTTCCCGGACATGCAGCTCGACGGCCGGCCGGTGTTCGTCCAGTCGCCGTTCGCCAACCAGCTGCGGACGCTGCCCGTGCGCCTGCGCTGACTCCAGATTCTGGGGGGTCGTAGGTTGCCTGCCCATGCGGGGACTCCTTGGGTGGGGGGCGCTGGCGGGGGCCGCGCTCGTGACAAGCGTCGGCGCGCCGGCGCAGGCGCAGGACCAGGCCGACGTGCCGCCGCCGATCGCGGTGGCCACGCCGGCGCCCGCCGCGCAGATCGACGCCGCCGTCGGCCAGCTGGACACGATCGCCGCCGGCCTGCTGCAGCGCACCGGGGTGCCGGGCCTGTCGATCGCGGTCGTGCACGACGACCGCGTCGTCTACGCCAAGGGGTTCGGCGTGCGCAGCACCGAGACCAGGCGACCGGTGGACGCCGACACGGTCTTCCAGCTGGCCTCGGTCTCCAAGCCCCTGGGCGCGTCGGTCATCGCCCGCGCGGTCAGCCAGCGCGCGGTGGCCTGGGACGACCTGGTCACCAAGCACCTCCCGTGGTTTGCGCTGCGCGACCCCAGCACCACGCGACAGCTGACGATCGCCGACCTGTACGCGCACCGCAGCGGCCTGCCCGACCACGCGGGCGACCTACTCGAGGACCTCGGCTACACCCGCAGGCAGATCCTGCGCCGGCTGCGCTACCTGCCGCTGACGCCGATCCGCTCGCACTACGCGTACACCAACTTCGGCATGACCGCGGCCGCGCAGGCGGTGGCCAACGCCGAGCACACCAGCTGGGAACGCCTGTCCGAGCGCCTGCTCTACCGCCCGCTGGGCATGCGCTCGACCAGCTCGTCCTACGCCGACTTCGTCAAGGCGCCCAACCGCGCCGACCTGCACGTCGACGTCGACGGCACCTGGAAGCCGCTCCACCAGCGCGACGCCGACGCGCAGTCCCCGGCCGGTGGCGCCAGCTCGAGCGCCAACGACCTGGCCAAGTGGGTGCGTCTGGAGCTGGCCGACGGGCGCTTCGACGGCCGGCGGATCATCGGCGCCACCGCGCTGCTGGAGAGCTTCACGCCGCACATCGTCACCGCGTCGGTGACGCCCGCCGCGGCCGCCCGGCCGAGCTTCTACGGCCTGGGCATGGAGCTCAGCGCCGACCAGACCGGGCGCGTGCGCCTGAGCCACTCCGGCGCCTTCGCCCTGGGCGGCGCGACGACCGTGTGGATGGTCCCCGACCTCGACCTGGGCATCGTCGTGCTGACCAACGGCTCGCCGATCGGGCTGGCCGAGACGGTCGCCCAGGACTTCCTGGACCTGGCCGAGCAGGGCCGCGTCACGCGCGACTGGCTGGAGGCCTACCAGCCGCTGTTCAGCGCGCTGACCGAGGACCACGGCGAGCTGGCCGGCCGCCGGCCGCCCGCCCGCCCGGCCCCGGCCCGCGCGGTGCGCGCGTACACCGGCCGCTACGCCCACAACCCGTTCTACGGCCCCGCTCGCGTGACCGCGCGCGGCAGCGCGCTCACGCTGCATCTCGGTCCGGGCGGCGGCCAGGCGTTCCCGCTGCGCCACTGGAGCGGGGACACGTTCGCCTACACGCCGCCGGGCGAGAGCTCGGCCGGCCTCAGCGCGGTGCGGTTCTCGCGCGTGCGCGGCGGACGGCCGACCGTCCTACGAGTCGAGAACCTCGACGTCGAGCAGCTCGGCCGCTTCCGGCGCTGAGGCGACGATCTTGCCGGGGTTCAGGTTGGCCCCGGGATCGGCGCCCGCGAACAGCCCCTGCAGGAGCGCGACGCCGGCGGGCGAGATGTCCTGCTCCAGCCACGGCGCGTGCTCGGTGCCCACGGCGTGGTGGTGGGACAGCGTCGCCCCGTGGTCGACGAACGACTGCTGGATAGCCGCCTTGACCGCGTCGTACTCCTCCAGCTCGTCGCGCCGGCCCGACGGCGTGATCGCGAACGTGAAGTACAGGCAGGCGCCCGCGTGGTAGCTGTGGCTCATGTGGCACATGACCCAGCCCTGCACGCCGAGGTCGGCGAACGTGCTGCGCGCGGCGGCGGTCGTCGCGTCGTACAGCTCGCCCAGCCGGCTCCAGGGCGCCGAGGTCTCTGACACGTCGGCCAGCGCGCCGCGATCGAGCAGGAAGTCGCGGATGTAGGGCGTGTCGAACTTCTTCTGGTCGTACAGCTGGCCGGGGCTGGCGCCCAGGCAGAAGCCGCCGAACGGCTTGATCACCTCGGCCACGAGCTTGCGCTGCTGCTTGACGTGGCCCTCGCTGCCCTCGAAGCCGATGAACGACAGGCACATCTGGTGGGCGTCGATGCGCTTGCGCTTGAGGATCACCCGCTGCAGGACCAGCGACTTGACGCGGTCCAGCGGCGTCGGGCGCTTGCGCGTGGCGAAGCTGAAGGCCGACTCGGGGGCGTCGGAGACGCGCGTGACCGACGGCGTCGCCTCGCTCTCGGCCAGCGCCCGCATCGCGCCCAGCGCGCGCGGCCAGTCGGGGAACAGGTACCCGAGGATCTGGCGCTGCGCGGGCACGCGATGCACGTGGATCGTCGCCTCGGTGATGACGCCCAGGCGGCCCTCGCTGCCCAGGATCATCTCGCGCACGCTGGGTCCGGTCGACGTCGTCGGCACCGGCCGCGTGGCCAGCACGCCGTGGGGCGTGACGACGCGCACCGCGCGGGTCAGGTCGGCGATGTCGCCGTACTTGTCGGACTGCATGCCCGACGAGCGCGTGGCGATCCAGCCGCCCAGCGTCGAGTGCGTGAACGAGTCGGGGAAGTGGCCGGAGGTCCAGCCCTGTGCGGCCAGCTGGCGCTCGAGCTCGGGGCCGTAGATGCCCGCCTGCACGCGGGCCAGGCGCGAGGCCGCGTCGATCTCCAGCACCCGGTCCATGCGCGTGACGTCGAGCGAGACGATCGGGCGCTCCTCGTCGGCGGGCGCCTCGAGGCTCCCGGAGATGTTCGTGCCGCCGCCGAACGGGATCAGCACGGCGTCGGCGCCCAGCACGGCGTCGAGCACGGCGACGACCTGGTCCTCGTCAGCCGGGCGCACGACGACGTCGGGCAGGCGACCGAGGTCACCCCGGCGGGTGCGCACCAGATCGCGCAGCGACTTGCCCCGCATGTGCACGACGCGGTCGGCCTCGTCGGTGCTGACGTGCTCGGCGCCGACGGCCTGCACCAGCGCGTCGCGCAGCGCGTCGGGCAGCTGGGACGGCGTCACCTCGAGCGCGTCGAAGCCGATCGGCGGACGTCCGCGCTGCGCCACGTCGACGCCCACGGCCTGCTTGATGAAGTCGCGCAGCGCCGGCTTGTCCTCGTGGCTGAAGGCGATGCCCTCCTGGCCCCAGCCCCACCATTTCATCGCGGCCATGCCCGCAGCCTCGCAGATGCGTGAAACCGAGTGCGTCCGCCGGTGTCCAGTCTCCCGTGGAGAGCTGCGCCCGATTGGACGAAGCGTGGTCGCGCTCGGGACCCGCGCGGGCCGCGCGCGGCGCGTTGCTGTCCGGGTTCTTCGAACCGGTCCTCGGCTGGTACACGGGCCGCGAGGTCAGCGGCGCCGACTGGTTCGCGCGCGTTCCGGCGCCCGCGGTGTTCGTGGCCAACCACTCCAGCCACATCGACACGCCGCTGATCCTCAACGCGCTGCCGCGGGCCTGGCGCCGGCGCACGGTCGTCGCCGCGGCGGCCGACTACTTCTACGTCAAGCGCCCGAAGGCCGCGCTCGTGTCGCTGCTGTTCGGCACCGTGCCCGTGGCGCGCGACGGCGGCGGCAGCTCCGACCTCGGGCACGTCGAGGAGCTGCTGGCCGCGCGCTGGTCGCTGCTCATGTACCCCGCCGGCACCCGCCACGGCGGGGCCGAGGAGCCGCGGCGCCTGCGCACCGGCGCGGCGCTGCTGGCCGCGCGCCATCACCTGCCGCTGATCCCGGTGCACCTGACCGGCACCCGCGAGGCCATGCCCCCAGGGCAGTCGTGGCCCAAGCGCAAGGCCTGGCAGCCGCGCCACCCGGTGCGCATCGCCTTCGGCCCGCCGATCTACCCGACCACGCCGCACGAGCGCGAAGCGGCGATCGGGCAGGTCGAGGCGTTCTTCGCCGCCCAGCATTAGGTTGACGGCCATGATCGTGGTGAGCGGGGCCAGCGGGATGTTCGGCGGGGCGATCGTGGCGGAGATCGCCGCGCGTGGTGGAGACGTGCGCGGGCTGGTCCGGCGCGAGGATGCGGCGGCGGCGCTGCGCGCGGCGGGCGTCGAGCCGGTGCTGGGTGACATGGACGCGCCCGAGTCGCTGGATCGCGCGCTGGCCGGCGCCGACACGCTGTTCGTGGTCTCCCCCATGGACGACCAGATCGCGGTGCGCGAGGGCAACCTGCTGGCCGCCGCGCTGCGCGTGGGCGTCACGCGCATCGTCAAGCTGCACGGCGCGGTCACCCACCACGACGCGCTCGGCGACCTGCACCAGCAGTCGATCGCCGCCATCCGCGACTGCGGGTTGGACTGGGCGTTGCTGTCGCCCAGCTCGGTGATGGAGACGACGCTCTTCAGCCAGGCCCAGGCGATCATCCACGCCGGCGGGCTGTACGGCAGCTCGGGCGAGGGGCGCGCGGGCATCGTGGCGCTGGAGGACGTCGCCCGCGCCGGCGCGACGCTGCTGGTGGACGGCTCGCAGACCGGCCGCGACTACCAGCTCACCGGCCCCCGGTCGGTCAGCCTGGGCGACTGCGCCAACGCCTTCACGCAGGTGCTCGAGCGGCCGGTGGCGTACGTCGACATGCCCGACGAGGCGTTCGCCGAGGTGCTGGTGCAGCAGGTCGGGATGACACCCGAGGCGGCCGAGATCGGCGTGCTCGCGCACATGCGCGCGTGGAAGGCGGGCGGCGCCGACCTGGTCACCGGCACCGTGCGCGAGCTGACGGGCCGCGACCCGGTCGACGTGGTCGACTGGATCACGGCCCATCGGGATCGCTTCGAGGGTTAGACCGCAAACGGCGGCGGGCCGAGCAGCTCGACCCGGGCGGCCGCGGCCGCCGCGGCCATGCGCGCCATGTCGATCGGCCCGTCGGACGGCGCCGATCCCTCGGAGGCCGGCTCGCCGCCCTGGATGAAGAACTGCTCGTGCCCGGCGGGCGTGCCGAAGCTGATCAGGTGGGCGCCGTCGGAGACGACGCGGAACGCGTGCTTGGTGCCCCGCGGGACGAAGACGGCCTGGCCGGCGCTCGCGCGGCTCAGCTCGCCCTCGACCCACAGCTCGATCTCGCCGTCGATCAGCACGAACGTCTCGTCGTCGTTGGGCTGCTTGTGCAGCGGCGTGGCCAGGCCGGCCGGCAGGTCCTGCTCGATCGCGTTGAGCGCACCGGCGGTGTCGTCGCCGGAGAGCAGGACGGTCATGCGGCCGCCCATGAACCAGTGGGCGTTGGTGGTGGTGTCGGTGGTGGTGTGCATGGGAGTGCAGGCTGCCGTCAGGGACCGGCGCCGACCACCCCAGGAATGTGGGGATCCGCTCGACAGCTCCGCACGCACCTGAGACCCTGATTCCCATGCCCGACCATGGACGAGTCGAGCGCGACATCGCGCGGGTGGCGGAGCGGGAGACCGACGGCCACGCGCTGCGCGTCGCCGTGATGGAGCGCCTGCATCGCGCCGTCCCGGTCGACGGGTTCTGCTTCGCGGCGTCCGACCCCGCCACGCTGCTGGCCACGGCGACCGCGGTCGACGGCGTCGACCGGACGCTGGCGCCCGAGCTGTACCGGATCGAGCACGGGACCGAGCCCGAGCCCGGGCGCCACCGCGACCTCGTCCACGAGCGCGTGCCGGTGACGATCCTCTCGCGGTCGACCGGCGGCGAGCTCGAGCGGGCCGCCCGCTGGCGCGAGGTGCTGGGGCCGCTGGGCGTGCGCCACGAGCTGCGCGCCGCGGCGCGCACGGGCCAGACCACCTGGGGCTTCATCCACCTGTTCCGCGGCGACCAGCGGCCGGACTTCGACGCCGACGAGGCCGCGCTCGTGGGCCGGGTGGCCGGCATCGTCGCCCCCGCGCTGCGTGACGCCGCGCTCGGGCCCGACGTCGTCGCCGCCGCGGTCAGCGACGTGCCGGCCGTGCTGTTCCTGGACGCCGACGACGTGCTGGTCGAGCGCACCGCGGGCGGCGACGCGCACGTCGCCGCGCTGCGCGATCCCGGCGCCCCCGATGCGCGCGTGCCGGAGGTGCTGGTCACGCTGGCCATCCGCGCGCGCCTGCACGCCGCCGACGGGCGCAGCGAGAGCGCGCGCGTGCACGCGCCCGGCGCCGACGGGGTGTGGCGCCTGCTGCACGCGTCGGCCACCGACCGCGGCCGCGTGGCGATCACCTGCCAGGCCGGCACCCCGGCGGCGCTGCTGCCGATCCTGCTCGGCTCCTACGGGCTGTCGCCCGGTGAGCGCGCGATCGTCGAACTCGCCCTCCAGGGCCGGTCCACCAAGCAGATGGCGGGCGAGCTGTTCATCTCGCCGCACACCGTGCAGGACCGCCTGAAGGGCGTGTTCGAAAAGGTGGGCGTGCGCTCGCGGCGCGACCTCGTCGCCCGGCTGAGCGGTCCTACGGGGCCGTGACGGTGGCCACCGTGGGCGCCTCCGCGGTCACCTGCGGGCGCTCGACGGTGGCGGACTCCGCGCCGCCGGACTGATCGGCCGCGACCTTCCACTCGCCGTCCTCCTTGGTCAGGATCGCCGGCTCGGCGTCGGCCTCGTCGACCCCATCGACCTTCGTCATCACCGTCGCCCGGTCGCCATCGATCTTCACCGAGGTGATCTCGAGGTTCTTGACCTGCTCGAGCTCGTCGTCGCTCGCCCCCTCGGTGGCCTTCTCCAGCGTCTCGGCGCAGCCGCTGGTGCCCAGGGCCTCCGCGGCCTGGTCGATCTGGTCCTTGGCGCTCTTGGTCAGGAAGCCGCAGGCCTTGTCGCCGTCGCCGTCGGCCACCGCGTTGGCGTAGTTGGTGACCGTCTCGCGGATCTGCGCCTCGTCGTCGCCTCCGCCGCCGGAGTCGTCGCCTCCGCAGCCGGGAACGGCCAGAGCGGCGAGGGCGAGGACGGCAATCGAAAGCGTGCGTGCTTGGAGCATGCGCACCGCCATACCCGCAACAGCGCCCTGACGCACGCATCGGCAAGAAAGACCGCGCCCGCAGACTGGCCCCGCTGAGCGAGCCGCGGGTAGCGTCGCGGCCATGGAGGAGAGGCCAGGGTCGTGCTGGCCGCGGTAACGCGCGGCCCGCACGCGATCGAACTGATCGACGTGCCCGAACCCGCAGCGCCCGGTCCCGGGCAGGTGCTGTTGCGTCCCGAGGTCGTGGGCGTCTGCGGCTCGGACCTGCACCTGCTGGCGGGCGAGCTCGACGTCGTCGGGAACCCGACGCTGCCGCGCGTGCAGGGGCACGAGCTGTCGGCCATCGTGCTCGAGGCCGGCCCCGGCGTCGACCTGACGCCCGGCACGCGCGTGGCCATGTGGCCGCTGCGCGCCTGCGGTGACTGCTACCCGTGCAGCATCGGACGGCCCAACGTGTGCGACGCCTTCGAGCTCGTCGGCATCCACGTCGACGGCGGGCTGGCCGAGCGGCTGCGCGTCCCCGCCAACCAGCTCTTCCCGATCGCCGTCGACGACCCCGAGCTGGCCGCGCTGGTCGAGCCGGCCTCGATCGCCGTGCGGGCCATCGCCCGCGCCGGCGTCAGCGCCGGTGAGCCGGTCGTCGTGCTCGGCGCCGGGCCGATCGGGCAGATGGTCACGCTGGCCGCGATCGACGCGGGGGCGCGGGTGCTGACCGTCGACCCGATCCCCGCGCGCCTGGACTACGCCCGGGCGCTGGGCGCCGACGCGCACCCGTGGACCGACCGGGCCACGGTGGTGGCCGCGGCGCAGGGCTGGGCCGGCGACGCCGGCGTGCCCTGCGTGATCGACGCCACCGGCAACCCCGACGCGATCGGCGCCGCCGTCGAGATGGCCTCCAGCGCGGGGCGCGTGGCGATCGTGGGCATGTCGGGCGCGCAGGTGACGCTGCCGGTCGTCTCCTTCGTGGCCAAGGAGCTCGACGTGCTCGGCGTCAGCGTCTGCAGCGCCGACGAGTTCGCCCGCGCGGTGTCGCTGATCGAGCGCAACCAGGCCAAGGCCAAGACCCTGATCAGCCACCGCTTCCCCTTCGAACGCACGCCCGAGGCGCTGGCGTTCGCGATGGAGCACCCCACGGAGGTGATGAAGGTTGTCATCGGCGTATGACTACGTGATCGTCGGCGCCGGCTCGGCGGGCTGCGTGCTCGCCGCGCGGCTGAGCGAGGACCCCGACACCCGCGTCGCGCTGATCGAGGCCGGCGGCGCGGACACGGCGCCCGAGGTCCAGATGCCGATGGCCTTCCCGCTGCTGTTCAAGAGCGCGGTCGACTGGGACCTGTACGGCGAGGCCGAGCCCGGGCTGGGCGGCCGCCGCCTGTTCCTGCCCCGCGGGAAGCTGATCGGCGGCTGCTCGTCGATCAACGCGATGATCTACATCCGCGGCAACCGCGCCGACTACGACGAGTGGGCCGAGAACGGGGCCGAGGGCTGGGGCTTCGACGACGTGCTGCCCTACTTCAAGCGCTCCGAGGACAACGAGCGCGGCGCCGACGCCTTCCACGGGACCGACGGGCCGCTGACCGTCAGCGAGAGCCGCTCCAACCACATGCTCGTCGACGCGATGATCGACGCGACCGTCGCGGCCGGGCACGAGCGCAACCCCGACCTCAACGGCGCCCGTCAGGAGGGCGTGGGCCGCTTCCAGCTGACCCAGCGCGACGGCCTGCGCTGCTCGGCGGCCAAGGCGTTCCTGGAGCCCGCGCGCTCGCGCCCGAACCTCGAGGTGATCACGGGCGCGCTGGTCACGCGGCTGCTGTTCGAGGGCGACCGCGCGGTGGGCGTCGAGCTGGCCCGCGACCGCGAGCTCTCAGAGGTGCGCGCCGAGCGCGAGGTGATCGTCTCGGCCGGCGCCTACCAATCGCCCGTGCTGCTGATGCTCTCGGGCATCGGCCAGCCCGCCGACCTGGAGCCGCTGGGCATCGAGGTGCGCGTCGACCTGCCCGTCGGCGAGAACCTGCAGGACCACCTGATGGCGCAGCTCAACTACGAGACGCACGTGCCGTCGCTGTTCGAGGCGATGACGCCGGAGAACATCGCGCTGCTGGAGGAGGAGGGCCGCGGCCCGCTGACCTCCAACATCCCCGAGGCGGGCGCGTTCTTCCGCACCCGCGCCGGCCTGCGCGCGCCCGACATCCAGTTCCACTACGCGCCGTCGATGCTCTACGACGAGGGGCTGGTTCCGCCCCACGACAACGGCATCTGCTTCGGCCCGCTGGGCGCCAAGCCCAAGGCGCGCGGCAAGGTCTTCCTGCGCTCGCATCTGCCCGACGCCAAGCCACGGGTGCTGCACAACTTCCTCACCGAGGAGGACGATCGCGCGTCGATGATCGCGGGCATCCGCATGGCGCTGGAGATCGCCCGCCAGGCGCCGCTGGCCGAGCTGCTGCGCACGCCCTACCGGGTGCCGGCCTCGGACTCCGACGCGGACATCCTGGCGTTCATCCAGACCAACGCGATGACCGTCTTCCACCCCACGTCGAGCTGTGCGATCGGCGCCGTCGTCGACAGCGACCTGCGCGTGAAGGGCGTCGAGGGACTGCGCGTCGTCGACGCCTCGGTGATGCCGTCGATCACCCGCGGCAACACGAACGCCCCGACGATCATGATCGCCGAGAAGGCGGCCGACCTGATTGCCGGCAAGAGGCCGGCCGGCGCGGTCACCGCGCTGGCGTGAACAGGAGAGTCATGAGCACGACCACCATCCCGTCCGCCGAGGTCCAGCCGGCCACCGGCCTGCTCACCGATCGCTCGTGGGAGGGCAAGGAGTACATCGGCGGCTGGGTCGACGCGCCGCAGACGATCGACGCCACCGAGCCCGCCACCGGCGAGGTCCTGGGCACGGCGGGGATCGGCGACCTGTCCAGCGCCGACCGCGCAATCGCCGCCGCCGCCGAGGCGCAGGCCGGCTGGGCCGCCACGCCGATGGCCGAGCGCGTGGCCATCGTCCGCCGGGCCGGCGAGCTGATCGCCGCGCATCATCCCGAGCTGGAGTCGTGGATCGTGCGCGAGTCCGGGTCGATCCCGCCCAAGGCGGCGGTCGAGCTGAACGCGAGCATCGCCCAGATCGAGCAGGCCGCGGCGCTGATCTCCCATCCGCTCGGGCACGTGCTCGCCTCGGCGGTGCCGGGCCGCTCGTCGATCGCCAAGCGCGTGCCGCTGGGCGTGGTCGGCGTGATCTGCCCGTGGAACTTCCCCGTCGTGCTGGCCATGCGCTCGCTCGCGCCCGCGCTCGTGCTCGGCAACACCGTCGTGCTGAAGTCCGATCCGAACACCCCGGTCAGCGGCGGCGTGCTGAACATGCGCCTGTTCGAGGAGGCGGGGCTGCCACCCGGCGTCCTGAACATGATCTGCGGCGGGGCCGAGGTGGGCCAGGCGCTGTGCGTGGACCCGCGCGTGCGGATGATCTCGTTCACCGGCTCGACCGCGGCCGGGCGCAAGGTCGGCGAGGCGGCCGGGCGCACGCTCAAGCGCGTCGTGCTCGAGCTGGGCGGCAACAACCCGCTGATCGTGCTCGACGACGCCGACATCAACGCGGCCTCCAGCGCGGGTGCCTGGGGCGCGTTCCTGCACCAGGGCCAGATCTGCCTGGCCGCCAGCCGGCACATCGTGCACGAGTCGGTCGTCGAGCCCTACCTGGAGGCGCTGGTCGACCGGGCCAAGCGGCTGCCGCACGGCAACCCGCACACCGACGAGGTCGCGCTCGGGCCGCTGATCAACCCCAAGCAGGTCGAGCGGGTCCAGCGGATCGTCGACGAGTCGATCGCCCAGGGCGCGCTGGCGCTGACCGGCGGCAAGCCCGACGGCGCGTTCTTCCCGGCCACGGTGCTGGCCGACGTCTCGGCCACGATGCCCGCCTTCGCCGAGGAGATCTTCGGCCCGGTCGCGCCGGTGATCGCGTTCTCGACCGACGAGGAGGCGATCGCGCTGGCCAACGGCACCGAATACGGGCTGTCGGCCGCCGTCCAGTCCGGCTCGCTGGAGCATGCCGCGGCCGTCGCCGATCGCCTCAACGCGGGCATGGTCCACATCAACGACCAGACCGTCAACGAGGAGGCCAACGCCCCGTTCGGCGGCTTCGGGCAGTCCAGCAACGGCGGCCATTTCGGTGGCGTGACGCAGCTGGAGCTGTGGACCGAATGGCAGTGGCGCACGTCCCGCGACCAGGCCGAGCCCTTCCCGTTCTAGGGTCCGATGCCGATACGATCCGACATGCAGTCCGGGCCTCAGAGCGGAGGAGAGAGGTGGGCCTTGACGACGGACCAACCGGCGCCCGTTCCGCGCGCGCCTGAGCAGTGGCACCTGCGTGGCGTGCCCGCCGCGCAAGGTCTGGAGGAGTGGGCCGACATCCTGTCGATCACCCACGTCGGCTTCGACGTCGAGGCCACGCACCGCACGCCGTCGACGTTCCGCGGCGCGGTCAGCCGCCGGCGCTTCGGCGACCTGATGCTCGTCGACTGCACGTCGTCGCAGTGGCGCGGTCACCGCTCGTCGACGCTGGCCGACGCGACGACGAACTCGCTGATCGGCTTCCAGTTCGTGCGCCGCGGCGTCGAGCACGTGCGCGACAACCGCTACGAGATGGCGCTGACGGCGGGCGACGTGATCATCTGGAACGGCTGGCAGCCGGTCGACGTCGAGATCATCGAGCCGTTCTCCAAGCGCACGCTGATGTTCCCGTCCGACCGCGTGCTGTCGGTGTGCCCGCGCCTGGAGGACGCGCTGGCCATGTCGCCGATCGAGCAGGGGCCGGCCGCGCGCCTGCTCGTGCGCTACCTGGATGCGCTGGCCCAGGAGCTGCCCTGGATGGACGAGTCGGCCGCGGCCGCCGCGGCCGAAGCGGCGCTGGAGCTGCTGCGGGCGGCGGTCGAGCCGGGCGTGCCGACGACGCGCAGCGCGCGCCGCAGCGCGATCCGCGCCGACGTGCGCCGCTACATCCGCGCGCACCTGCAGGACGTCAACCTCGGGCCGGAGTCGATCGCCCGCGCGCACGCGATCTCGGTGCGCACGCTGCACGCGCTGTTCGAGGACGGCGAGGAGTCGGTCGCCGGGCTCGTGCGCCGCGAGCGCCTGGCCCGGTGCCTGGAGGACCTGCGCCGGCCGACCGGCGGCTCGGTCACCGAGATCGCCTTCCGCTGGGGCTTCCGCGACGCGGCCCACTTCGCCCGCGTGTTCCGGCGCGAGTTCGACATGACGCCCAGCGACGTGCGCGGCGCGGCCGTCGCGGCGGAGGCCTGAGGTGGCGGGCATGATGAGCGGCCGCTCCGGGTTGGTCACCGGTGCGGCGAGCGGGATCGGGCGCGCATCCGCTGTGCGCTTCGGCGCCGAGGGCGCGAACGTCGTGGTCTCCGACCTGGAGTCCTCGCGGGCGGGTGGCGAGGAGACCGTCGCGGCGATCGTCGACGCGGGCGGCGTGGCCGAGTTCGTGGCCTGCGACGTGGCGTCGTCGGCGGACTGCGATGCGCTGGTGGACCACGTGGTCTCGCGCTACGGGCAGATCGACTTCGCCCACAACAACGCGGGCATCGGCATCCACGCCGCGTTGGCCGAGACGACCGACGAGCAGTTCGACCGCACGATCGCGATCAACCTGCGCGGCGTGTTCTGCGGGATGCGCGCCCAGATCAACGCGATGCTGGGCAACGACGGGGCGCAGAAGGGCGCGATCGTGAACACGTCCTCCAACGCGGGCGTGCGCGGCGTGCACCTGATCGGCGCCTACACCGCGAGCAAGCACGGCATCAACGGCCTGACCAAGGTGGCCGCCGTCGAGTACGCCGCCCAGGGCATCCGCATCAACTGCGTGATGCCGGGCGCGATCGAGACGCCCCTCTCGACGAACCTCGACGAGGACCGCCGCGCCGAGATCCTCTTCCCCCAGCCGCTCAAGCGGTTCGGCGATCCGGCGGAGGTGGCGGCGGTCGTCGTGTGGCTGTGCAGCGCGGACGCGTCCTTCGTCAACGGCGCCGAGGTGCCCGTGGACGTCGGGTCCATCGCCGGCTGGTAACGGCCTGCCGTCTGCGCTTGCGTCGGCACCTGGCGTTTACAACTGGCATCGAAGGGAGGGTGGGCGGTCCGGCAGCGCCCACCGCCGGGGGTTCTGGCACGTCGCCGCTCTTCCCGCCGGTCGTTGTCAGTTCACCGTCGCTATTCGACGCTAATCCGACAATGAAGCCGTCGGGGAGCGCGAACGTGCCACTTCCCGCGGACGCCTGCGGCGCGGAACGGTCCGTTCGCCTTCGCTGCCCGTCGTAACCGCCCGCGTCGAGCGCTACCGCTCCGGCCGCAGCCGCGCCGGCCAGATGCCCTGCTTGCCCGGCGACAGGATCCCGTTCGGATCCAGCGCGTCCTTGATCGTCTCGGTGAACCGCCTGTAGGCGTGGTCGCCGAAGGAGTACTGCTCGCTGGCCAGGTCCATGAAGTCCAGGTGCGCGCGGTACTCGCCGTAGCCGCGCTTGGCCGCCTCGACGACCAGGCGGCGTGAGACGTCGTAGGCCGCGGTCGTCTGACCCAGGTCCTTCGTGTCGAAGATGACCATCGTGATGTGGACGAACGAGCGGGCGTTGACCGGCAGCAGGCCCGCGATGTAGTCCAGGCCCGCCTCCTGGACGATGCCGCGCAGCAGATCGCGCAGCGCCGCGCCGTCGGACCCGGTCAGGCGCCCCACCGGCGAGAAGCCGATGTGGCCGCCCTCCTCCCCGCCGTACCAGGCCGTCATGTTGTTCCAGTCCAGGTTGGGCACGCCGCCCTGGATGCGCTCGGCCGGGTGCTCGAGCGAGGCGATGTCCGCGGGCGCGACCTTCGTGCCCCACACGTCGGCGCCCGGGATCCGCGAGAACGCGGCCTTGATCTTGGCGAAGCGGTGGTCGACCACCGGCTCGTCCCCGTACAGGGCGAAGCGCATCGACCAGCGGCCGATCTCCAGCTCGCGGGCCATGCGCTCGATCGCCTCGTCGGGCATCGTGCCCTCGCCGGTGTACCACTGCTCGCGCGTGGACAGCACGGCCCCGAGCAGCATCGCGTTCATGACCTGCGGGACCATGCGGATCGTCCCGTCGAGCATCAGCTCGCGCAGCGTGTCCAGCAGCGGCACGAGGTCCTCGTCGCGCCAGCAGCGCAGCCACAGCGGCATGTAGACCTCGGGCTCGGGCATCAGCCAGACGCCCATCTTCGTGACGATCCCGTAGTTGGACTGCATGAACAGCTGGTCGGGCGTCGGCCCGAGGCCGCGCTTGTAGACGTTCCACGCGCGGTTGCCCGGCATCGCACCCATGCCCGTGCGCATCACCGAGCCGTCGGGCAGCACGACCTCCATCCCGCACTGCATGCCCATGTCGACGCCGTAGGGCAGGTAGGTCACCCCGTGGTCGAGCGTGTTGCCGATCACGCTGCCCCAGCCCAGGTCGGCGATCGACAGCATCAGCTTGTGGTCGCCGGCCTGGAGCGCCTCGTAGAGATCGAACCAGCGCACGCCGGGCTCGACCACCGCGTAGGCGCACTCGTCGTCGATCTCCAGCACGCGGTTCATCCGCCGCAGCGAGACGATCACCGACCCGCGCACGCGCGGGGCCGGACCGCCGTAGCCGTTGTTGCGCCCGGTCGAGTGGGTCCACAGCGACACGCCGTGGCGGTTGGCGATCCGCACCACCTCCTGCACCTGCTCGACCGTCGTGGGCAGCACGACGGCGGAGGCGGTGTAGTCGTCCCAGGTCGGGTGCGCGAACGGGTCGCGCCACTCGCGCAGGGCGTCGGGATCGCTGATGACGGCGTCGTCGCCGAGCGCGGCCACGAAGTCGGCGAGCGCTGCGGACTCGGTCACGGCGGACATGTTGCGAGCCAACCACCAGGCCTCATCCGGGGGCAAGACAAGCCGCACGAATCGGCAAGAAAGGGTGCACGCGGACGCAAGCGCGTTCCCGGCCGGGCGCGTACCGTCGCTTTTCAGACCCCAGGAGGAGAGCCATGGGAGAGGACGTCGAGCTCGTCGGCCTGTACTGGACCCTGTCCGGACCCGTCGAGGTGCATTTCGGTCGTGAGTGGAGCCTGTTCGACCTGGGCGATCGCTGCGCCGAGGCCGAGAAGGTCGGATTCAAGGGCATCGGCATCTGGCATGCCGATCTCGAGCACGTGCTGCAGACGCGCACGCTGACCGACATCGCCGGCCTGCTCGAGGACCACGGGCTGAAGTACCTCGAGCTCGAGTGCCTGATGGACTGGTTCCTGGACCCCGCGGACCCGCGCCGCCAGGCCTCCGACAAGACGCGTCAGCTGCTGCTGGAAGCCGCGGGCGCGCTGCAGGCCCACCACATCAAGGTCACGAACATCCCGGGCGTCCCGTTCGAGATCGACGCGCTGACCGAGGCCTACGCGCGGCTGTGCGCCGAAGCGGCCGAGCACACCGACGCCCGCGTCGTCTACGAGTTCATGCCCCACGACGTCAACGTCCAGGACGTCGACACAGCCCTGGCCGTCGTCGAGGGCGCCAACGCGCCCAACGGCGGCCTGGTCATCGACACCTGGCACATGGTCAAGCTCGGCATCGCCCCCGACGAGCTGCGCCGCATCCCGGCCAAGTGGCTGACCTGGGTCGAGCTCAGCGACGGCAAGCTCGAGTGGATGGCCGACGACGACCACGTCGACGAGGTCATCAACCACCGCAACCTGCCCGGCGAGGGCGAGTTCGACATCCGCGCCTACATCGAGGCCGCGCGCGACGCCGGCTATCAGGGCCCATGGGGCGTCGAGGTGCTCAGCGACGAGCTGCGCAACAACCCGATCGACGTGATCTTCCGCCGCGCCTACGACACCACCGCCAGTCAGTTCCTGGAGAGGAGCCCGCTTTCATGACCGACCTCGATCGCGACCAGATGGTCGAGATGTACCGCCAGATGGTCCGCATCCGCGAGTTCGAGGAGCGGGTGAAGGGCACCTTCGAGGCGCATCCGGGCACGATCCGCGGGCACACGCACCTGGCCGACGGCGTCGAGGCGTCGATCGTCGGCGCGGTCTCCACGCTGCGCCCCGGCGACCAGGTCCTGGCCACCTACCGCTGCCACGGCTACCCGCTCGTGCTGGGCACCGATCCCAACGCGATGATGGCCGAGATCTACGGCCGCCAGACCGGCCTGTGCAAGGGCATCGGCGGCTCGATGCACCTGGCCGACCCGGCCAACGGCTTCTTGGGCACGTCGGGCATCGTCGGCCAGGGGATCCCGCACGCCGCCGGCGCCGCCTGGGCCGCGCAGATCCGCGGCGAGGGCCAGGTCGTCCTGTCCTTCTTCGGCGACGGCTCGACCAAGCAGGGCGCCTTCCACGAGACGCTCAACGTCGCCTCGCTGTGGAAGCTCCCGATCGTCTTCGTAATGGAGAACAACGGCTACAACGTCGTCACGCAGTCCTTCCAGGAGGACGCCAACGCCGCCGCCGGCCAGGATCTGTCGATCAAGGCCACCGGCTACGCGATGGAGGGCGTGACGGTCAACGGTGGCGATCCCGTCGCGGTCTACGAGACCGTGTCCGCCGCCGTTGAGCGCGCCCGGGCGGGCCAGGGCCCCACCTTGGTGGAGTCCAAGGTGTACCGACTCTCCGCTCACGGGAACATCATCGCCCCGCCCGGCGTGCCGCTCCACTACCCCGAGCACGAGGCGATCGAGGTGTTCGGCGATCGCGCGCAGTACGAAGCGGCGCTCCAGGGCGACCCGGTCCCGCAGATGCGCGGCCGCGTGATCGCCGAGGGCCACCTGACCACCGAGCAGGCCGACGAGATCGCCGCCGCCGCGCGGGCGGAGATGGAGGCCGCCGTGCAGTTCGGCCTCGACAGCCCGTTCCCCGACCTGGACGAGGCGCTCGCCTACGTCTACGCGTGAGGAGCCCGACCATGTCCCACGAGCTTCCCTACATCGCCGCCATCGACGAGGCCATCCACCTGGAGATGGAGCGCGATCCGACGGTGCTGTACTTCGGCCAGAACCTGGCCACCGTCGAGAACGCGCCGTTCGTCAGCGACTTCGGCGCCGACCGCGTGCGCGTCACGCCGATCTCCGAGACGGCCGAGATCGGCATGGCCGTCGGCGCCGCGATGGCCGGCATGCGCCCGGTCGTCGAGCTGTACATGGCCGAGTTCATGCTCGTCGCCATGGACCAGGTGACCAACGAGGGCAACCGCTTCCGGGCCATGTCGGGCGGCCAGGTGAAGGTGCCGCTGGTGCTCAAGGCGGGCTACGGCTTCACCGCCGGCTGGGCCGGCCAGCACACCGGCACGCTGACCTCGCTGTTCATGGGCGTGCCCGGCCTGAAGGTCGTCGCGCCGACCACCGCGGCCGACGCCAAGGGCCTGATGGCCACCGCCATCCGCGACGACAACCCCGTCGTCTACCTGCACCACTACCTGCTGACGCTCGAGCACGGGGACGTGCCCGACGGCGAGCACCTGGTCCCGTTCGGCGAGGCGGCGATCCGCCGCGAGGGCTCCGACGTGACGATCGTGGCCACCGGCTGGACGGTCGATCGGGCGCTGGAGGCGGCCGAGACGCTGGCCGGCGAGGGCATCCAGGCCGAGGTCATCGACCCGCGCACGCTGAACCCGCTGGACATGCCGTCGATCCTCACCTCGGTGGCCAAGACCGGCCGCCTGGTGTGCGTCGACCAGGGCACGCGGCACGCGTCCGCGGCGAGCGTGATCGCCGCCGAGGTGGCCGAGCACGGGTTCGACTCGCTCAAGGCGCCGATCGTCCTGGTCACCGCGCTGGACGCGACCGTCCCCTACAGCGAGGCACTCGAGGCCCACGTGCTGCCGGACGCCGCCAAGGTCGCGGCCGCGGCGCGGCAGGTCTGCGGCGAAGCCCCGGTGGCCGCCTAGCCGATGCAGGGCCACGACGCTCCTCACGTACTGCGCACGATGTGGCGGATCCGCCACTTCGAGGAGCGCGTGGGCCGGCTCAAGCGGGCCGACGAGGTCTACGGGCTGATCCACCTGGCCATCGGCCAGGAGGGCGTCGCGGCCGGCACGTGCGGCCAGCTGCGCGATGACGACGCGGTCTACAGCGGGCATCGCGCGCACGGCCACGCGCTGGCCAAGGGCGCCCCGATGGACCGCACGATGGCCGAGCTGATGGGCCGCGTCGACGGGCTGTGCCAGGGCATGGGCGGCTCGATGCACCTGGTCGACGTCGAGCACGGCTTCCTGGGCGCGACCGGCGTCGTGGGCGGCAACATCCCGCTCGCGCTGGGCAGCGCGCTGGCCGCCCGCCGCCAGGGCACCGACGCGGTCGCCGTCGTGTTCTTCGGCGACGGCGCCGTCCAGGCCGGCGGCTTCAACGAGACGATCAACCTGGCCGCGCTGTGGCAGCTGCCGTTGATCCTGGTCTGCGAGAACAACGGCTTCGCCGAGTTCACCCCGCGCTCGGCCCACACGGTCGTCGAGCGCGTCTCCGACGTCGTCGCCCCGTACGGCTTCGAGCGCGAGACGGTCGACGGCAACGACGTGCTCGCCGTGTGGGAGCACTTCGGCCGCTTCCTGGACGCGGCCCGCGCGGGCCAGGGCCCGTTCCTGCTGGAGTGCCTGACCGTCCGCCTGCGCGGCCACTACGAAGGCGACCCCGCGGCCTACCGCGAGGCGATCGCCGACGAGGAGTGGCAGCAGATGGACCCGGTCCTGCGCCTGCAGCGCCACGCGATCGCCGAGGGCTGGATGTCGGCCGAGGAGTGCGCGGCGATCGACGCCGCCGCCGCCGAGGACGTCGAGGCCGCCGTCACCTTCGCCCGCGACAGCGCGTTCCCGTCGGCCGAGCTCGTCGGAGACCTGGTCTATGCCTGAGACGACCTTCGTCAAGGCGGTCGGGCGCGCGCTCTCGGAGGCGATGGCCGCCGACCCCAGCGTGATCGTGATCGGCGAGGACGTCGCCGAGGGCGGCCCCTACACGACGACGGCCGGCCTGGCCGACGCGTTCGGCCGCGACCGCGTGATCAACACGCCGATCAGCGAGGCGGCGATCACCGGCGTGGCCATCGGCGCCGCCCAGTCGGGGCTGAAGCCCGTGCTGGAGATCATGTTCATCGACTTCATCACGCTGGCGCTGGACAACCTGGTCAACCAGGCGGCCAAGGCGCACCTGATGTCGGGCGGCCAGCTGACCGTCCCGCTGGTGCTGCGCACGCAGGGCGGCGCCGGCCACCGCGGGGGCGCCCAGCACTCCCAGTCGCTCGAGGCGTGGCTGACCCACGTCCCCGGGCTGAAGGTCGTGATGCCCTCGGGCGTCGCCGACGCGGCCGGCTTGATGGTCAGCGCCATCGCCGACCCGGGCCCGGTCGTGTTCGTCGAGCACAAGGGCCTGTACTTCCAACGAGGAACTTTGGCCGACGAGATCGAGCCCGTGCCGATCGGCCGGGCGCGCATCGTGCGCGAAGGGAGCGACGTGACGATCGTCGCGCTCTCGCGCATGGTCGGTGAGGCTTTGGCGGCAGCTGAGCTGCTCGCCGAGGAAGGGATCGAGGCCGAGGTCATCGATCCACGCACACTGGTGCCGCTGGACCTGGAGGCGATCGTCGGATCGGTCCAGCGCACCAACCGCCTCGTGGTCGCCCACGAGGCCGTCGCCCACGGCGGGGTGGGCGCCGAAATCGCGGCGCAGGTGCAGTCGGCCGCGTTTGACGACCTGGATGCACCCATTGAACGGGTGGGTGCGCCATTTGCCCCGATCCCACTGAGCCCTCATCTCGAGGACGAATGGGTCCCGGGGCGGGAGGACATCTACGCGGCCGCTTTGGCCACGCTCGGCAGGGTCACACCGCGTCGCTCTACGACGCACGATGGAGGAGGAAGCACGATGAGGATGGACCCATGGCGCCGGATGCGATCTGTGCTCGCGGCGGCGGTGCTCGCCGTCGCGGTGGCAGCGACGCTCGGCGCATGCGGCAGCAGCGACGACGACTCGACGGGCACGAGCGCTGCGGCGCCGGCCGCGTCGACGCCGGCCGACACGACTGCTGCCCCTGATACGACAGCCAGCACCGACAGCGGTTCGGGCGAGGAAGAGGTCTGCGGCCTCGGCAACGGCGAGAAGGCCACGGGCGCCCCGATCAAGATCGGCGCGATCGTCACCAAGCAGCCGGGCACGGACTTCACCGACGGGTCGAACATGGCCAAGGCCTACTACGACTGCGTCAACGACAACGGCGGCATCAACGGCCGGCCGGTGCAGTACATCGTCGAGACCGAGCAGACCGATCCCGGTCAGGTCGCCTCGCTGGGCAAGAAGCTGATCGAGGACGACGGTGTCGTCGCGATCGTCGGCTCCTTCTCGATCATCGAGTGCGCCGTCAACCACAAGTACTACGAGTCCAAGGGCTTCTACGAGATGGACGCCGGCATCGCGCCGGAGTGCTACGGCACGTCCAACTCGGCGGCGGTCAACATGGGCCCGCGGTACAGCTCTGACGGTGCCACGCAGGCGCTGATCAAGCAGGGCGTCAAGAAGATCGTCTTCGACCAGTCCAACGTGCCGGGCACCGGCTACATCGAGGCCGGCCCGAAGGCCGTCACCGAGGCCGCCGGGCTCCCGTTCGAGTCCCTCAAGGACAACGTGCCGATCCAGGACGCCAACTCGATCGCCCTCAAGCTGGTGCAGGCGGCCGGCGAAGGCGGCGGTGTGGTCCTGAACTTCACGCCTCCCGAGGCGCTGAAGATCCTCCAGGCCGCGCAGTCCCAGGGCCTGCAGGACCGCGTGAAGTGGGGTTGCTCGACGCCGTGCAACACCGACTTCCTGGCCGAGGCACTCGGCTCGGAGTGGGAGAACAAGCTGTTCGTCAACGCCGAGCTGAACGTCGTCGACCATGACGGCCCGGACACGGCGCTCTACAACAAGGTCATCCAGGAGTACAACAAGGACATCCCGCTGGGCTCGTTCAGCCAGATGGGCTTCCTCCTGGCCAAGATCTCGACGGACGCCCTGCTGACCATCAAGGGTGACGTCACCCCGGAGTCCGCCAACGCCGCGATCGTCGCGACGAAGAACTACGAGACGGACATCCTGTGCAAGCCGTGGTACTACGGCGAGGCACCGCTGCACATCCCCAACAACACCGACTGGACCACGACCCCGAAGGACGGGAAGATGGTCATCCAGGAGGAGTGCTTCCCGATTTCGGACGCCGATCCGGACATCGCCAAGGTGCGCGCGATCGAGAAGGAACAGGGGATCGAGTAGAGATGCCGAGCTGGCAGGACTTCCAGCCCTTCATCGTCACCGGCCTGGCGCTCGGCGGGGTTTACTCCCTGTCGGGCGTCGGGATGGTGGTCCTCTATCGGGCAACCGGGGTGCTGAACCTCGCGACTGGCGCGATCGGGGCGATGGGGGCACTCATCGCATGGGCGTTGATCAATGACCACGGCTGGCCTGAGGGCGTGTCGTATCTGGTGTGCGTCCTCTTCGGCGGCGTGGTGACGCTCGCGTATGGGATGGCGTTCGGCCCGCCTCTGGCGGGGCGCGATCCGCTGGTCAAAGCGGTCGCGACATTGGGCCTGGCCCTGATTCTGCTGGGGCTCATGTCCTTGATCTGGAGCGACAAGGCGCGCTCCATGATCTTGCCGACGACCAAGGAGGCCTTTGTCATCGGAAGCGTCTTCGTGACGTGGACACAGGTGATCGGCGTGGCGCTCGGCGTCGCGGTAACGGTGGCCACGGCCGCCTTCCTGCGCTACACCAAGCTCGGGACCGGGATGCGGGCGCTCGCCGATGACCGTGAGATCACCGCCAGCCTCGGCGTGCCAGTGCGGCGCGTCGAGGCAGCGGCGTGGCTGGGGACCGGGATCCTGTCGGGCGCGTCGGGGCTGCTGTTGAGCACCCTGATCGGGCTCGATGCCGCGACCCTCACGTTCCTGGTGATCTCGTCGGTGGCGGCCGCGCTGATCGCGCGGCTGTCCTCGCTGTACGGGACGCTGGCCGCGGCCCTGTTCATCGGGCTGGTGCAGGCGCTGGCCACCCCGATCCTGTCGATCTCGCAGTACCGCGACATGGCCCCGTTCGTGATCGCGGTGGTCGCGCTGCTGTTCATGTCGCGCAAGGGCAACCTGGCCACGGCACGAGGAGCGCGCTGATGGGTGCGGTGGACACGAGCGCCGGCGCGGCGACCACGCGACTTCCGCGTGAGACGCCCCGTCTGCGGCGCAACGAGGTGCGCGCGCTGATCTTCGCGGCGCTGCTGCTGATCATCGCCCTGGCCGTGCTGCCGGCGGTGCTGTCGAACTACTGGGTGTCGATCTGCACCGCGGTGGCCTACTTCTCGGTCGTCTCGGCGGGCCTGGGCCTGCTGATGGGCCGCGTCGGGCTGGTCTCGCTGGGGCAGATCGCCGTCCTGGCCGTGGGCGCCTGGATCGCCTGCAAGCTGTCGTTCTCGACGAACCTGCCCTTCCCGCTGGTCCTGCTCATCACGGGCCTGATCACGATGGTGCTGGGCACGATCATCGGGCTGCCGGCCCTGCGCCTCAGCGGCCTGTACCTGGCGCTGATCACGCTGATGCTGGCCGGCGCGATCACGGTGGCGCTGCGCACGACGCAGTTCCCCAACGGCGGCCCGGGCTTCCTGGGCAACGATCCGAACTCCAGCGAGCCGGTGGCCCGCCCCTCGATCGCCATGACCGACGTGGGCTACTTCCGCTACACCGTGGTGATCTGCCTGATCATGTTCGCGCTCGCGCTGTGGCACGTGCGCGGCCGGGCCGGGCACGCGTGGGCGGCGATCCGCCAGAGCGAGCCGGCGGCGATCGCCGCGGGCGTGAACATCACGCTCTACAAGCTGTGGGCGTTCGCGCTCGCGTCGTTCATGACCGGTGTGGCCGGCGCCCTGCTGGCCGCCGACGTGCAGCGGCTGTACTCGCTGACGTTCACCACGCAGCAGTCGATCATCCTGCTCGCCGTGGTGCTGATGGGCGGCATCTACAGCCTGTGGGGCGGCATCATCGCGGGCGTGTTCTACTCGCTGGTGCCGGCGCTGCTGAACAACTGGGGCGTGGCCGCCGACTGGCTGACGATCCTGTTCGGCGTCGGGGTCCTGCAGGTCCTGCTGACCGCGCCGGGCGGCATCGCCCAGCAGTTCCCGCGCGACATGAAGAACCTGTACGGGAAGATCACCGGGCAGAAACGACGAGCCAAGGCTCCACCGGGTGAAGGGGTCGTGCAATGAGCGTGGTCATCGAAGGCCTCACGGTCCGGTTCGGCGGCGTCACGCCGCTGGACGGCGTGAACGTCACGTTCGAGCCGGGCACGTGCGGGCTGATCGGGCCCAACGGCGCCGGCAAGACGACGTTCTTCAACGTGCTGTCGGGGTTCGTCAACCCGGCCAGCGGCTCGGTCACCGCGTTCGGCGACGACCTGCTGGGCATGGCCCACTTCCGGCGTGCGCGCTGGGGGCTGCGGCGGACGTTCCAGACCGAGCAGGCGATCGAGGAGCTGTCGGCGGCGCAGAACGTCGCGATGGTGCTCGAGAACACGCCGGGCTCCGGCAACGCCGGCGCGCGCCGCGAGGCCGCGCTGGAGGCGCTGGAGTTCGTCGGCGTCGAGGTCAACCCCGACGTGCCCGTGGGCACGATGGGCGCCCGTGAGCGTCGCCTCATCGAGGTGGCGCGCGCGGTCGTCGGCAAGCCCAGGGTCGTGATGCTCGACGAGCCCGCGGCCGGCCTGCCCGACGAGGAGACCGAGCACCTGGGGACCGTCATCGCGCGGATCCCCGAGCACACCGGTGCCCTGGCCATCCTGGTCGACCACGACATGGCGCTGGTGTCGGCCTGCTGCGCCGTCACCTCGGTGCTGGACTTCGGCAAGATGATCGCGTCGGGCCCGACGGACGAGGTGCTGCGCAACGAGCACGTCATCAAGGCCTACCTCGGTGCCGAAGACACCGACGAAGTGGAGGCACTGGGATGACGGAGCCACTGCTGATCGAGGGGCTGACCGTCGCTCGCGGCGCCGGCCCGGTCGTGCGCGACGTGACGATCGAGATCACGCCGGGCGAGGTCACCGCCCTGCTCGGGCCCAACGGCGCCGGCAAGTCGAGCCTCGTGCTCGCGGTGGGCGGCGTGCTGCCCGCCACGTCGGGGAAGCTGATGGTCGACGGGCGCAACCTGCTGGGCAAGCGCCCGGAGCGCATCCGCGGCGCCGGCGTGGCGATCGTGCCCGAGGGCCGGCGTCTGCTGCCGGGCCTGACCGTGGGCGACAACCTCGACGTGGCGACGTACTCGCTGTCGCGCGAGGAAGGTCGCCAGGGCCGCAAGGACGCGCTGGCCATGTTCCCGGAGCTGGAGAAGCGCCTGGACACGTCGGCCCGGTCGCTGTCGGGCGGCGAGCAGCAGATGCTCGTCCTGGCCCAGGCGCTCGTCTCCAAGCCGAAGTTCGTGCTCGTCGACGAGCTGTCGCTGGGCCTGGCCCCGGTGATCGTCAAGCGCCTGGTGCCGACGCTGCGCCAGGTGGCCGAGGCGGGCGTCGGCGTGCTGCTGATCGAGCAGTTCGCCAGCGTCGCGCTCGGCGTCAGCAACCGGGCCTACGTGATGGACCGCGGGCGCATCCAGCATTCCGGGACCGCGGCCGAGCTGAAGGAGCATCCGGAGCTGCTGCAGTCGGCCTACTTGCTGGCCGGCCAGCCGTAAAGTCCGGGGCGTGAGCGACGCCCTGGAGACCAATCGCGCCCACTGGGATGCCCTCGCCGCCGTACACGGCGCGGGCATCCCGGGCGGGCACTACGACCTCGACGCGGTGATCGCCGGCCGCCCGCTGGGCGATGTCGAGCAGGCCGCGGTGGACGCGGCCGTCGGCTCGGTCGACGGCCTGGACGTCCTGCACCTGCAGTGCCACGTGGGGATCGACTCGATCGCCCTCGCGCGCGCGAGCGCCCGCGTGACCGGTGTCGACCTGTCGCCGGGCTCGCTGGCCGCCGCGGGCGAGCTGGCCGCGCGCTGCGGCGTGTCGCTGACGCTCGTGGAGTCCGAGGCCACGGCGCTGCCCGACGAGCTGCACGGGCGCTTCGACCTCGTCTACGCGACGATCGGCGTGATGTGCTGGATCGAGGACATGGGCGCCTGGATGCGCAGCGCGGCGGCCGCGCTGCGCCCGGGCGGGAAGCTCGTCTTCGTCGAGATCCACCCGCTGTACGGCATGGCCCTGACCTACGACCCGCTGGTCGTCGACTTCCCCTACACCTACGACGGCGGGCGCGAGTTCGACGAACCCGGCTCCTACGCGGATCCCGACGCCGACGTCACGGCGACGAAGACCGTCGTCTACGCCCACTCGGTCGGCGAGGTCGTCAGCGCGGCGATCGACGCGGGCCTGCGGATCGACGGCCTGGTCGAGCACCTCGACGTCGACGAGGACCCGCGCGGGACCGTCGCGGTGCGCGAGGCCGACGGGCGCTGTCGCGTCCGGCTCGGCGGGGTCGAGCCCATCCCTCTGCTGTTCACGGTGTTGGCGACGCGGACGAACGACGGCAGCGAAGGCGGCGACGTGGTCGCGCTTACACGTGCACAGGACGTCTAACAGCGACCACGTCCGTCGAACCGAACCGACCCGGAAACCGCAGCGGCCGGAGCTCTCGCCCCGGCCGCGCGTGCTTCGGTGATGCAGTTGCGAGCTACGCGGACGCCTTGACGGCGGAGACGTCGAGGGCGAGCTTCACCTTGTCGGCGACGAGCATGTTGCCGCTGCCCAGCGCCTGGTTGAAGGTCATGCCGTAGTCGCCGCGCGAGAGCTGGCCGGTGATCTCCAGGCCGACGCGCTCGTTGCCCCACGGATCGGTGTCGAGACCCTGGACCTCGGCCTTCAGCGTGATCGGCTTGGTCACGCCGTTGATGGTCAGGTCGCCGGTGATCTCGAAGGTCTCCTCGTCGACGGACTCGATGGCCGTGGAGACGAAGGTCAGCTGCGGGTTGGCCTCGGCGTCGAAGAAGTCGGCCGAGCGGAGGTGCTCGTCGCGCTGGGGCTCGTTGGTGTTGACCGACGCCGTCTGGACGGTGCCGCGGGCGACGACGCCCTGCTCGGTGATCTCCAGGGAGCCCTCGAACTGCTCGAACTTGCCCCGCACCGTGGCGATGCCCATGTGCTTGACGGCGAAGCCGACGGTCGAGTGACCGGGGTCGACGTTCCAGGTGCCGGTGGGGATCTGGGTGGTGGCGGTGGTGGTGCTCATGGTGGTCCTTTTCGCGGGAGAGGCGTTGTTGCACGAACAACTATAGCGCCATTTGCTTGCATGTGCAACTACCTCGCCTGCGTAGGCTGACCAGCGATGCTCACCGCGTTGCTCGCCATGCTGGCCGCCGCCGGGCCGATCCCCAGCTGCCCGGCCGACGCCTCGAACTGCCGCTCGGCCGGCGGGCGCGTGATCGCGCTGCAGTCGGTCGATCCCGACGGCGACGGCGACCTGCACGTGATCATCGCCGGCGGCTCGATCACGCTGCCCGGCGTGACCGTGCTCGACGTCAACAAGCATCTGCGCCCGCGCAAGGACCCGCATCTGGGCGACTGGGCGGCCGGCTCGGGCCCGGTGTACAAGGGCAGCTACGGCCAGCGCCAGATCCAGGTCGACAAGGTCGTCTTCCGGCCCCGACGGCGGTAGCGTCCCGGGCGTGTCCGCGCCCCTCGGCGTCTACGTGCACGTGCCGTTCTGCCTGACCCGCTGCGGCTACTGCGACTTCAACACCTACACGTCGGGCGACCACGACGCCTACGTCGGCGCCGCCCTGGCCGAGATCGACCTGGCCGCGCGCACGTTGGACCGGCCGGTCGACACCGTGTTCCTGGGCGGCGGCACCCCGACCGTCCTGACGCCCGCGCAGATCGGCCGCCTGCTCGCGCGCCTGCGCGAGCGGATCGGCCTGGCCGATGACGTGGAGGTGACGCTCGAGGCCAACCCCGACACGGTCGATCGCGCCGCGCTGGCCGAGCTGCGCGAGGCCGGCGCCACGCGGCTGTCCTTCGGCGTGCAGTCCGTCCGCCCGCACGTGCTGGCCGCGCTCGAGCGCCTGCACGGACCCGAGCGCGCGCTGCAGGCCATCGCCGACGCGCGCGCCGCCGGCTTCGACGTGATCAGCGCCGACCTCATCTACGGCACGCCCGGCGAGGAGGCCGCCGACTGGGAGGCCTCGCTGCGCGCGGTCCTCGACGCCGGCGTCGACCACGTCTCCGCCTACGCGCTGACCGTCGAGCCGGGCACCCGGCTGAGCGCGCAGGTGCGCGGCGGCCAGCGCCCCGGGCCCGATCCCGACACGATGGCCGACCGCTACGCGGTCGCCGACACGCTGCTGACCGCGGCCGGCCTGACCTGGTACGAGCTGTCCAGCTGGGCCCGCGAGCCGCGCGCGCAGTGCCGCCACAACATCGGCTACTGGCGCTCGGGCGACTGGTGGGGCATCGGTCCCGGCGCCCACTCCCACCTCGCCGGCACGCGCTGGTGGAACGTGCGGCACCCCCGCGCGTACGCCGACGCGCTGGCGGCGGGGCGCTCGCCGATGGCCGACTCCGAGACGCTGGATGCGGGCGCGCGCCGGCTGGAGCGCGTGATGCTCGAAGTGCGCATGGCCGCGGGGCTGACCACCGACCTGTGCGACGCCGATGCGCTGCAGCGCCTGCGCGACGGCGGGCTGCTGTCGATCCACGACGGGCACGCGGTCCTGACCCTGCGCGGCCGCCAGCTGGCCAACCACGTCGTGCGCGAGCTGGCATGAACAGCCTGCGCGAGGCGCTGCGCTGGCACCCGTCGGACCCGGGGCACTTCGCGCTGCGCCTGGCCCTGCGCACCGGCATCATCGTGCCCATCGCGGTCGCGCTGGGTCAGTGGCTCGGCGACTCCCAGACCGCGCTGTTCGCCGCCTTCGGCTCGATCGCCATGCTGCTGTTCGTCGACTTCGGCGGTCCGCGGCCGGTGCGCGTGATCGCCTACCTGACGATGGGCGTCATCGCCAGCGGCCTGATCGCGCTGGGCACGCTGTGCTCCGGCCACGCGATCCTGGCCGCCGTCGCGATGCTCGTCATCGGGTTCGCGATCCTGTTCGCCGGCGTGATCAACGGCTACTTCGCCGCCGCCGCCTCGGCTGCACTGCTGACGTTCATCCTGCCCGCGATGGTGCCCGCCGCGACGAGCGAGATCGGCGCGCGCCTGGGCGGCTGGTGGATCGCCGTCGCGCTGTCGATCCCGGCCACGCTGCTGCTCTTCCCCGCGCGCCCGCGCGACCGCGTGCGCGACGGGGTGGCCGCCGCCTGCCGCGCGCTGGCCGCCTACGTGCGCCACCCCAGCGAGGACGGCCGCCTGGTGCTGACCGCCGCCGTCGAGGAGCTGCACGAGCGCTTCGCCTCCACCCCGTTTCGCCCGACCGGCCCGACCGGCGCGACCGGCGCCCTGGCCACGATGATCGACGAGGTCGACTGGCTCAAGGGCCTGGCGCTGGCGCCGGCCTCGTCGGACGCGCCGCTGGCCCCGACGCCGGGCGAGATCGCCCTGCGTGAGGTGTCCGCCGACGCGCTGCTGGCCTCGGCCGAGCTCGTCGAGGGGCGCGCGCACGCGCTGCCGGACCGCGACGCGCTCGAGGCCGGGCGCGAGCGCGTGTTCGAGGAGCTCGTCGCCCAGCTCGACGACCCCCGCGTGCTCGGCGACGACGCGATGCTGTGGGCGGCGATCGCCCGCGCCTGGGACGTGCGCGTCGTCTCCTACATCGCGCTCGACGTGTCGGCCAAGGCCGTGCAGGCCGGCGGCGGCGCCGAGAGCGACGGCGGCGGCCCGCGGTGGATGCGCTTCATCCGCCGCCAGGGCGTGGCGCTGGTGGCCTCCGAGCGGCTGGCCGTCGCGCACGCGGGCGCCCGCTCGGTGTGGTTTCGCAACAGCATCCGTGGCGCGATCGGCCTGTCGATCGCCGTCCTGATCGCCGGCGAGACCTCGATCCAGCACGCGTTCTGGGTCGTGCTCGGCTCGCTGTCGGTGCTGCGCTCCAGCGCGCTGAACACCGGCGCGACGATCCTGCAGGCGCTGGTCGGCACGGTCGTCGGCATCGTCGCCGGCGGGGCGCTGCTGATCGCGCTGGGCAGCAACGAGACCGCGTCGTGGATCGTGCTGCCGTTCGCCGCCTTCATCGCGGCCTACGCGCCGCGAGCGATCTCGTTCGCGGCCGGGCAGGCCGGGTTCACCGTGGCCGTCTTCGTGATCTTCGACCTGCTCGCGCCGACCGGCTGGGAGGTCGGCCTCGTGCGCCTGGAAGACGTCTCGCTCGGCTTCCTGATCAGCCTCGGCGTCGGCGTGCTGTTCTGGCCGCGCGGCGCGGGCGCCGTGCTGCGGCGCTCGCTGGACGACGCGATCTCCGCCGGCGCGCGCTACACGCAGGCCGCCTTCGAGCACCTGGCCGGCGGCCGGCCCGGCGCGGCGGTCGAGCTCGGCCTGGCCGCGGTCGCGGCCGACGACCGCCTCGACGTGGCGCTGCGCCAGCGGCTGGCCGAGCGGCCCAGCCACGACATGCGCCTGGCCGCGCACACCCGGCTGGTCAGCGTCGCGACGCGCCTGCGCGCCACCAGCGACGCGATGCAGTACCTGGCCGAGCGCATCGGCGCCACGCCCCGCCCCGAGGGCGCCCACGTGGTGCTCGACGACGCGCGCACGCTGTCGGCCTGGTACCTCGCGCTGGGCGACAGCCTGACCTCGCGGGCGACGGCGCCGCCGCCGCACCTGTCCGACCCGGCCTTCCACCCGACGCTGATCGCCTCGCTGCGCGATGCCCACCAGGCCGGCGACCGCGATCGCGTGTTCGCCGCCGCCGCGATCGCCTGGGCGGGCCTGCACCTCGACCAGCTCAGCGGTCTGGAGGCCAAGGCCGCCGCCGCGGCGGGAGAGCTGGCGGGCGCGGCGCCGGAACGAGAAACGCCCGGCGGATGAGGCCGGGCGTCGATCGTTGGGGCCTCGCCTGAGGCGTATTGGATCGCGTTAGCGCTGAAGAAGCGCGCCGCCGCAAAACGGGCAGGCGCTGCGGTTCTCAACACGGAACGCGGGCCACAGGCGAAGGCACGTGCGACAGAGATATCGCATGGGTGCTCCTTTCTGTGATGGATCGCACGGCGCAAAGCGGGCCGCAGATCCGCCATACAGGCTAGCGACTCCCCCGGCGGGGTATCAGGGCCCCCGACATGGCCACCGTCACCACCACCCCACCTGCTGCGGTCGACCCGCAGGCGCTGCAGTCATTCCTGGACGGCGAGTACGCCGAGGTCCGCGACACCGTGCGCGAGTGGCTCTCGCGATCCGGCAACGCACCCGGCGGCGCCGAGCTGACGATGGAGGCCCACCGAGCGCAGGTGCTCGCGTGGATGAAGGACCTGGCCGCCGACGGCCGCACCTCCCTGGGCTACCCGGTCGAGTACGGCGGCATGGGCGACGTCGGCGCGTCGATCGCCGCGTTCGAGACGCTCGCCTTCGGCGACCTGTCGCTGCTGGTCAAGATCGGCGTGCAGTTCGGCCTGTTCGGCGGTGCCGTCCTGCATCTGGGCACCGCCCGCCACCACGAGCGCTATCTGGCCGACATCGCGGCGGTGCGCCTGCCCGGCTGCTTCGCGATGACCGAGACCGGCCACGGCTCCGACGTCGCGGCGTTGCAGACGACCGCCACCTACGACGCGCAGACCGAGGAGTTCGTCATCCACACGCCGAGCGACTCGGCGCGCAAGGACTACATCGGCAACGCCGCCCGCGACGGCCGCATGGCCGCCGTGTTCGCCCAGTTGAACGTCGGCGGCGAGGAGCGCGGCGTCCACGCGCTGCTGGTGCCGCTGCGCGACGAGCAGGGCGAGGTGCTGCCCGGCGTGCGCATCGAGGACTGCGGCGCCAAGCTCGGCCTGGACGGCGTCGACAACGGGCGCATCTGGTTCGACCACGTGCGCGTGCCGCGCGAGTCGCTGCTGGATCGCTACGCGACGGTGTCGGCGGACGGCGTCTACTTCAGCGAGATCGAGAACCCGACGAAGCGGTTCTTCACGATGCTCGGCACGCTCATCCAGGGCCGCGTGAGCGTGGGCGGCGCCTCGATCAACGCCTCGAAGGTCGCGCTGACGATCGCCGTGCACCACGGCCTGCGCCGGCGTCAGTTCGGCCCGCCCGGCGGTGAGGAGGCGGTGCTGATGGACTACCGCACCCACCAGCGCCGGCTGCTGATCCCGCTGGCCGAGAACTACGGGCTGCACTTCGCCCAGGAGCAGCTGCGCACGAAGCTGCACGGCGTGTTCACCAGCGACCGTCAGCTCGATCGCGAGCGGCGCGAGCTGGAGACGCTGGCCGCCTCGTTGAAGGCGATCGCCACCTGGCACGCGACGAACACGATCCAGGGCTGTCGCGAGGCGTGCGGCGGCTCGGGCTACCTGCGCGGCAACCGGTTCGCCGAGCTGAAGGCCGACACGGACGTGTTCACGACGTTCGAGGGCGACAACACGGTGCTGCTGCAGCTGGCGGCCAAGAACCTGCTCAGCGACTTCCGCGACGAGCTGGGCGACCTCGACCCGCTGGGCACGGCCACCTTCTTCGCCGGGCAGGTGCTGGAGACGATCGCCGAGAAGAGCGCGATGCGCGAGCTGCTCGGCCGCCTGGCCGACGACCTGCGTCCGGGGCGCGACGACGACGGCCCGGTGATGGACCGCGGTGTGCAGCTGGAGCTCCTGAGCTGGCGGGCCGACCACATCCGCTCGGGCGCCGCGCGGCGGCTGAAGGGCGGGATGGACGCCGGCCGAGACCCGTTCAGCGTGCTGGTCGACTGCCAGGACCACGTGATCGCCTGCGCCCGCGCGTGGGTGGAGAAGAAGATCGCCGAGGCGTTCGCCGAGGCCGTCGCCAGCCACCCCGAGGGACCGAACCGCGCGGTGCTGGACGACCTCTGCTCGCTGTACATCCTCTCGGTCATCGAGGGCGATCGCGGCTGGTTCCAGGAGCACGGACGGCTGTCGTCGACGCGCTCCAAGGCGGTGCTCAAGGCGGTCAACGGCCTGTGCGCGCGGCTGCGTCCGCACGCCGCGGCGCTGGTCGACGCCTATGGCGTCCCGCGCGCGACGCTGGGCGACGCCGAGCAGGTCGCCGCCGCGCAGCACGGCATGTAGGCCGGTGCGGCAGACTGCCGCACCATGATCGTCTGCATCACCGGCGCCTCGAGCGGGATCGGCGAGGCGTCGGCGCTGCGGCTCGCGCGCGAGCCGGCCGCTCAGCTGGTCCTCGTCGCCCGCCGCGAGGAGCGCCTGGCCGCCCTGGCCGCCCGCCTGTCCTGCCCGGCCACGTACGTCGCCGTGGACCTCACCGACCCCGACGCGCCGGCCCGCATCCGCGCGCACATCGAGGAGGTGCACGGCGGGCGGCTGGACGCGCTGGTCAACAACGCCGGCGCGGCCTGGAGCGCCCCGTTCGCCGAGGGCGGCTACGCCAACGTGCGCCACACGATGGAGGTCAACTTCGACGCGCCCGTGCGGCTGACCGAGGCGCTGCTCCCGCTGCTGCGCGCATCGACGCCCGCGTCGATCGTCAACGTCGCCTCGACCGCGGGCCGCATCGCGCGCGTCGGCACCGGCGCGTACTCGGCCGCCAAGGCCGCGCTGCTGTTCTGGAGCGACGCGCTGTGGACCGAGGAGCGCGCCCACGACGTGCACGTGTCCGTCGTGCTGCCCGGGTTCATCGCCACCGAGGGCTTCCCGCACACGAAGCTGCCCAAGCTGCTGGTCTCCGACGCCGACACGGCCGCCGAGGCGGTGGCCGACTGCGTCCTCAACCACCGCCCCGAGCGCTACGTGCCGCGGTACTACTGGCTGTTCGGCGTGCTGCGTCTGGTGGCGCCCCGCGTCGTGCGGCGCTTCGTCGTCAGCTCGTCGGGTGCGAAGGTGGTTCAGCCGACGCAGCGCCAGCCGTGATGTTCGGTGCGGCCTGGCCGAACAGCGCGTGGCGATCGCGCCCGGCGGCCTTGGCCGCGTACATGGCGGTGTCGGCGTCGCGCAGGAGCTGATCGGCGGTCAGCGGGGTGGTGCGCTCGACCGGCGCGACGCCCACGCTGATCGTCACGTCGGTCTCGCGCCGCACGGCGTCGACCAGCCCGTCGGCCACGGCGGCCGCCTCGTCGGCGCCGCCCGAGGGCAGCAGGATCGCGAACTCGTCGCCGCCCAGGCGGGCGAGCACGTCGCTGGAGCGCAGGCGCGCGGCCAGCGTCCGGGCCACGGCGACGATCACCTCGTCGCCGGCGGCGTGGCCGCGCGTGTCGTTGACCTGCTTGAAGGCGTCGACGTCGACGAGCACGACGGCGCCGCTGGAGCCGTAGCGGCGCCCGCGGTCCAGATGCGCGGCCAGCTCGATGTCGAAGCGGCGGCGGTTCAGCAGCCCGGACAGCGAGTCGGTCTCGGCCAGGACGCGCAGGCGCTCCTCGAAGCGCTTGCGCTCGCTGACGTCGACGACCTGCACCAGCGTGCGTCGCCGGGAGCCGTCGCTGTCGCCGTCGACCCCGAGGCCGACGATGCTCAGCGACACGTCGACCAGATGGCCGTCGGCGTGGCGCAGCACGATGTCGGTCTCGGCGTCGCGCTGCTCGCCGCGGCTGACCCGACGTAGGAGGTCGAGCACGGTCGCGGCGTCGTGGGGCGTGACGACCGCCTCGATCGGCACGTTCGGCGCCTCGTCGCGCGCGTAGCCGGTGATCGCCGACAGCGCGGCGTTGGCGTCGACCAGGCGCAGGCGCGCGTCGAACACCGCGTTGCCGATCGGCGCCTCCTCGAAGATCGTGCGCAGATCGGCCTCGGCACGCCGGACGGCCTGCTCCTGCCGGCGGCGCTCGGTGATGTCGCGCATGACGACGAGCACGCCGTCGGGCTCGCCGTCGGGCTCGCCGGCGGCGCCGCGATGGGGCAGCAGGTGCACGTCGTGGTGGCGACCGGTGCGGGGCGAGACGTAGGTCGTCTGCGTCGGCTCGCCGGCCAGCGCGCGCTCGAAGCGCGGCAGCAGGTAGGCGGCGTCGTCGGCGTGCAGCAGCTCGCTCAGGTGGCGACCGACGTAGGTGCTTTCGTCGACGTCATCAGGGACCGACTGGCCCTCACCGAGCAGGCAGACGAGGTCGCGGTCGTACAGGTAGATCTGGGCCTCCGGCATGTTGGCCAGGACCAGGCGGTGGCGCTCTTCGGAGGCGGCCAGCCGGCGTTGGGCCTCGCGCCGGTCCGTCACGTCGTTGCCCATGGCCAGAAAGCCGGTCAGGCGACCGGAGCGGTCGCGCTGGGCGGACATGGCCAGCGACACGGTCAGGCGGGTGCCGTCCGCGCGGATCCAGGTCCAGTCGCGGGTCTCGCCGCGCAGCGCGGCATGGACGAACACCTGGAAGCTGGGCTCCAGGTCGAGCTCGGCGGCGCGGGCCTCGACCTCGGCGCGGTCGTGGAAGCGCCCGCCGTCCTCCCCGAGCATCTCGCTCGCGGAGTAACCGAGCATGCGCTCGGCGCCCTCGCTGAAGTGCGTGATGGTGCCGCGCAGGTCGGCGCCGATGATCGCCGCATCGGAGGCGCGCAGGACGCTGGCCAGGCGCTCGGCCTCCTCGCTGGCCCGCCACTCGGCGCGCCGCTGGCTGGCCACCACCGCCCCGATCAGCAGCGTCGACAGCACGGCCAGCGCGACGAAGCCCTGCAGCGCCTGGGCCCGATGGACACCGGTGAGCGCATCGGTCGCGAACGGGCCGAGGCCGTGGGCGGTGGCCACCGAGGCGATCAATGTGACCGCGAGGAGCGCGACGGTCGTCCCGCGCGTGCCCAGGCGCAGCGCACACCAGAGCAGGAAGGGGACGACCGGCAGGGCGTAGCCGAGCAGCGGCGGCCCGTCCGACGGGTGGTGCCCGAACAGCACGACGGCCACGGCGGCGGCCAGGCCGACGAGCGCGACCGACTCGAAGCGTCCCGCCGGGCCGGGGAACGGCCGGGCCAGCGAGAGCAGCAGGGGGGCGACGACGAGCATGCCGACGCCGTCGGCCAGCCACCACGCGGTCCAGGTCGGGAGCGGCGGGCCGCCGAACGCGATGCACAACACGGCCGCGCCGAGCACCGCCGTGATCGCGTTGGCCCCGAAGGCCGCGGCGGTGATCCCGCTGACGGTGCGCACGGAGGTGATGTCCGCGCGCAGCCGCCCGCTCACCCGCACGAGCACCAGCCCGGCCAGCACCGGCTCGAGCGCGTCGACCACGGACAGCAGGGCCGAGACGGTCACGGAGTCGCGGACCAGCAGCTGGGCGATCAGGTTGCCGACGAAGACGCCCGCCATCAGCCAGGGCCATGAGCGCCGGGGGGCCAGCGCGAACGCCGCGAGCGCCACGCCGCTGGCCGGCCACCAGGTGGCCGCGCCGGTCTGCTCGGTGACGAAGGCCAGCGACAGCCGCGAGAGCGCCAGGTAGGCCACGCCGAGGCCCACCGCCCAGATGAGCGGATGTTCCACCAGACGGCGGAGACGAACGCCTGACGCATTCATTGCCGATGCAATCGACCTTTTCGCGCTTCTCCTTGAAAGAGAGTGCTCAGTTTGTCCTGCAGATCACCGGTGAGGCCGCCCCACCGGCGGCCTCACCGTGGTCTGGTTCATCACATTCGGGGCGTGGCCGTACGGCGCAGGCCGAACCCGAGCAGCGCCAGGAGCGCGCCGATCAGCAGCGGCTGCCAGAGCGCCATGCCGGTGAACGGCAGCTCGTCGCCGGCGGCCGCGGTGCTCGCCGCGGTCGTCGTGTCGGCGATGGTCTGGGTCGCGACCGTCCCGTCGGCCTTGGTGCCGTCGCCGGTCCCTTCGCCGTCGCTCGCGCTGCCGACGTCGGCCGGCGTGCTGCCGCTGCCGGCCGCGTCGACCGTCGCGTTCGGGTCGTCGCCCGCCGTCGAGCTGCCGACGTCCTCCCCGGGCACCGTGTCGCCCGGCGCCTGGGCCGCGGTGGCCGTCGGCGTCGTGCTGGCGTCGCCGCCCGTGGGCGGGTCGGTCGTGGGCGTCGGGGTCCCACCGCCGCCGCCGACGGGGGTGGTCGTGGAGCCCGTCGTCGTGATGTCGTCACCCGGGCTGAGGATCCGCACCGGGACGTCGACGGCCACCGGGGCCAGCTGCAGGACGCCGGTCGAGCCGGTGGACGTGCTGCCCCCACCGCTCCCGCTGGTGCGTGTCGTGGTGTCGTTGCCCTCGCTCAACACCCGCACCGGAACCGCAGCGGTGACCGAGTCGATCTGCGCCGAGCCGGTCGAACCGCCGACCGACGGAGCCGCGCTGCTGCCCGCCGCGGCGCTGGACGCGCCCGTCGAATCGCCGTCGCTGAGCACCCGCACGGGGACGTCGAGATCGACCGCCCCGAGTTGCGCGCCGAGGATCGAGTCGGTCACCGTCTGCGCGCCGCCGCCACCGCCGGACGCGGGGGCGCCGGCCGTGTCGTCGCCGGCGCTGGCCACGCGGACCGGGACGTCGAGATCGACGGACTGCACCTGGGCCGAGCCGAGGGAGTCGTCGACGGTCGGAGCGCTGCCGCTGCCGGCGTTCGCGCCGGCCGAGTTGCCGTCGCTGAGGACGCGCACCGGCACGTCGATGTCGGCCGCGCTGACCTGGGCCGCGCCGACCGCGTCGTCCGCGGTCTGCGATCCGCCACCGCCGCCGGCCCCGCCGGAGCTGGTGTCGTTGCCGTCGCTGAGCACGCGCACGGGCACGTCGACGCTGACCGGGGCCACCTGGCCCGAGCCGACCGAGTCCGAGGCCGACTGCGGCGTCGCCGCCGGGGCCGGGCTGGAGGCGTTGTCGCCGTCGCTGAGCACACGCACCGGGACGTTGACGGTGATCGCCGCCGCCTGGGCGCTGCCGGTCGAGTCGGTCGCGGCCTGCGGGGCCGGAGCCGGCGCGGGCGCCGGCGCCGGCGTCGCGGCGGCCGGGGTGACCTGCTCGCTGGCCACGCTGATCGGCACGTTCACGTCGATCGCGCCGGCCTGCACGGCGCCGACGGCGCCGGTGGCCTGCTGTATCGGGTTCTGTGCCTGCGCCAGGGCAGGCAGGGTCATGGTCGCCGCGAGGGCAGCCAGGACCGTGAGGCAACGTCGCATGGACGTCACGCTCCTTTCCTTCGAGGTGGATTGGGTGCTGCGGTGTGACCTCGAAGGCGGTCAGCCAGGCGGCGCGAGCCGGCCGATGAACGGCGCGGCGGGCGCGGAGACAGCGAGCGCGGGGACGCGCGCGCCGCGGGCCAACCGGGCCGCGGCGAACGCGATCAACAAGAGGATGGCCACGGGCGCGGCGCCGCCACCGGCGGCGGCCGCGGCGACCGACGAGACGGCGCCACCGGCGCTCGCGACCAGGCCGGAGAACGGGGCCGTCGGCGCGTCGGCGCGGGGAGCGCTCTGCGGGGGCGCGACGGCGCGGTCGTCGACCGGCGCCGGCCGCGTCTCGTGGTGATCCGCGGGGGCCACGGCCACCGCGGCGCGCAGGGCGGCGGGCCGCGCGGCGCCGGCCGGGCGCTCCAGGCGCGCGTCGCGCACGGCCTGGCGCGGCGCCTGGGCCCGCTGGCCGACGGTCGCGGCGCCGGCGTGGGTGGCCGCCGACGCGGCGCTGACCGCGGCGGGCGCAGGGGCGGCTCCGGCGCCCGGCGTGGCGGCGGGCGCCGGAGCCTCTGCGGGAGCAGGCTGAGGTTCACGAGTGACGGGCGTCGCGGGCAGATCCCGCTGCACGTCGGGCGCGGCCACCTCGGCGCGGGTGCCGGCGGCCTGCACGGCAGCGCTTGGCGGCGCGGTGGCGTTCGCGGTCGCGGCGACCGCGGTCTCGGCCACGGCCGGCGCGTCGACCTGGACGTCGATGCCGCTCGGGGCGGCCGACGCGCTGACGGCCACGGCCGGCTGAGCGGCCGCGCTGGCGCCGACCGCGGCGTTCACGGCGACGCCGTCGGCGCCGGCGGCCACGGACGCGTCGGCCCCTTGGAGGGGAACGTCGACGAGCTGGGCGCCGCCCACGGCCACCGAGACGTCAGCCCGGGCGGACGCGGACAGCAGCAGGACGAGCGTCGCGGCAAGGACCGCGACCAGAACGACAGACCGCTGGATGGGCTCGAGCGCTCGCATCTCGTCCCAGTAGGCCTCCCCGGGTGCCTACGCGCCAAACGCCAACCTGTCCGGGGGGCAACCGTGCCTAGCCGGCCACCACCGTCGAGGCCGGGGCGCCGTTGGGGAACAGCGTGGCCAGCAGGATGACCAGCGGCTTGGCGCCTCGGTTGGCCCCGATGTGGATGTCGCCGGGCGACTCCACGACCCACTCGCCTCGGTGCACCCGCGCGGTCTGGCCGGCCTTGACCAGGCGCACGGGCTTGGCGTCGGTGGTGGCCGGCCCGCGGTACACCTCGACCGTGCCGGTGCGCACCGTGTAGGTCAGCGTTCCGCTCTGGATCGACGCGATCTGGTTGCCCGGATGCTTGTGCAGCGGCAGCGCCGTGTGCGGCGGGATCACCACCCGCGAGAGCCCCAGCGTGCGGCCCTTGGCGCCCGCCGGGTTCTCCAGCAGCGCGAGGTCCACGCGCTGGGCCGCGGGCGCGGTGTCCTGGGCGGCGCGGCCGGCCGCGTAGGCGCCGACGGCGGTGACGGGCAGCAGCGCAGCGGTGGCCGCGATGGCCACGCGGGTACGGGTCAGCACGAAGGGTCCCTCCTCCTGGGGTGTGCGGGCGACCTTACTCGGCGCCGGCCCACTCGCCGGCCAGGCGCACGAGCACCGCGGCCGCGGCGGCCATGTCCTGCAGCGACGCCCACTCGCGCACCGAGTGGTACTCGTGGCCGCCGTCGAACAGGTTCGGCGTCGGCAGCCCGCGCGCGCTCAGCAGCGAGCCGTCGGTGCCGCCGCGGATCGGCGTGTGCAGCGGCTCGATGCCCTCCGCGCGAATCGCGGCATCGGCCTTGTCGACGATCTCCGGATGCGGCGCCAGGTAGCGCTTCATGTTCGGGTACTGGGGCTGCACGTCGACCGTGATCGTCGCGCGCGGCTCGCTCGCCGCCACCTGCGCGGCCACCTCGCGCACGACCTCGGCGTGCCCGGCCAGCAGGTCGTCGTCGAAGTCGCGCAGGATGGCCCGGATCTCCGCTTGCCCGGCGGTCGACTCCAGCGCGTACACGTGGATGAACCCGTCGCGACCGGAGGTGCGCTCGGGCGTCAGCTCCGCGGGCAGCGCCGCGACGATCTGGGCGGCCAGACGCGAGGCGTTGATGAGCTTGCCGGTGGCGAACCCCGGATGGACCTCGTGGCCCTCGATCGTCACCACCGCCTCGGCGGCGGTGAACGTCTCGTCCTGCAGCTCGCCCAGCGTCGAGCCGTCGACCGTGTAGGCGAACCGCGCGCCGTAGGCCTCGAGGTCGAGCAGGGCGGCGCCGCTGCCGATCTCCTCGTCGGGCGTGAAGCACACCTTCAGCGTCGGGCGCGGCAGGTCCGGGTAGGCGACCAGGTGGGCGACCGCCGACATGATCGCCGCGATCCCCGCCTTGTCGTCGGCGCCCAGCAGCGTGTCGCCCGACGACGTCACGACGTCGTGCCCGACCGCGTCGCGCAGCTCGGGCATGCGCTCGGGATCCAGCACGGTGCCCCCGCGCGGGAGCGTGATCACGCCGCCGTCGTACGCGTGATGGACGATCGGCTCGACGCCCTCGCCGGGCGCGTCGGGCGACGTGTCCAGATGGGCGATCCAGCCGATCGCCGGCCCGTCGCCGACCAGGGTGGCCGTCACGTAGCAGTGCGCGTCGACGTCGGCGTCGTCGAGGCCGAGCGCGCGCAGCTCGTCGACCAGGATGCGGGCCAGATCCCACTGCCCGGGGCTGGAGGGCGTGCCCTCGCCGTCACGGCCGGACGTCGTGAACACGCGCGCGTAGCGGTCGAACCGCTCGAGCAGACCCGGGCCGAGCTCGGCGGCCAGCGCGGACGTGTACGGCGCGCTCACCCGGCGCTGACCTCGTCCAGGCGGGCCAGGTCGGCGTCGGTCAACGACAGGTCGACGAAGGCCAGCAGGCCGGCGAGCTGCTCGACCGTGCGGGCGCTGGCCAGCGGCCCGAAGACCGTCGGCTGGGCGGCCAGCCAGGCCAGCGAGACCGCGGCGACCGTGGTCTCGTGCGCGGCGGAGATCTCGTCCAGCGCCGCCAGCACGCCCTCGGCCCGCGGGTCGTCGACGTACTTGGCCACGGCCGGGGCGCGCTGGCTGTCGACGTCCACGCCCGGGCGGTACTTGCCGGTCAGGAACCCCGACGCCAGCGCCCAGTAGGGCAGCACGGCCAGCCCGGCCTCCTCGGCCACCGGGCGCTGCTGCGACTCGAACGTCGCGCGCTCCATCAGGTTGTACTCCGGCTGCCAGGCCACGAACGGGGCGTAGCCCTCGCGCTCGATGATGGCCAGCGCCTCGCGCAGACGCTCCGGGGTGATGTTCGAGAAGGCGTTGTAGCGGACCAGCCCCTCCTGCACGAGCGCGTCGAACCCGGCCAGGATCTCCTCCAGCGGACGATCGACGTCGTCGTAGTGGATGTAGAACAGGTCGATCACGTCGGTCTGCAGCCGCTGGGCGGACTCCTGCGCGCGGCGGCGGACGCTGTCGGGCGTGAGATCGTCCTTGATCTTCGTGGCCACGACGATGTCGTCCCGGTTGCCCCGGGCCGCGAACCACTCGCCGATGATCGTCTCCGACTCGCCGCCCTGGTTCCCCGGCACCCAGGCCGAGTAGCCCGCGGCGGTGTCGATGAAGTTGCCACCGGCCGCGGCGTAGGCGTCGAGCACCGCGAAGGATGCGTCGCGATCGGCGGTCCAGCCGAACACGTTGCCGCCCAGGCAGAGCGGATGGACGTCGAGGTCGGTCTGTCCCAGGTTCGCCATTCGTCGAAACGTACCGCGCACACCGAATCGAGACTTCGCTGTACCGTCTACGCGATGGCGAAGACCCGCTCCCCCTGGCTGACGCTCGTGGCCATCTCGCTCGGCGTGATGATGGTCGGGCTGGACGGCACCGTCGTCGGCGTCGCCAACCCGACGATCCAGCGTGACCTCGACGCGACGCTGGCCGGGCTGCAGTGGGTCACCAACGGCTACCTGCTGGCGCTGGCGGTCCTGTTGATCGTGGGCGGCAAGATGGGCGACCGGTTCGGGCGCAAGCGGGTGTTCATCGCCGGCATCGTCGGCTTCGCGCTGGCCTCGCTGGGCTGCGCCCTGTCGGGCTCGATCGAGCTGCTGATCTTCTTCCGCGTGCTCCAGGGCGTGGCCGGCGCGCTGCTGCTGCCCAGCACCCTGGCCATCCTGCGCGCGACGTTCCCGCCCGAGCAGCTCAACCAGGCCGTGGGCATCTGGGGCGGCTCCTCCGCGCTGGCCGTCGCCTCGGGTCCGATCATCGGCGGGCTGCTGGTCGAGCACGTCTCCTGGGAGTCGATCTTCCTGCTCAACCTGCCGCTCGGCGCGCTGGCCGCGGTGGTCGCGTTCTTCTGGGTCAGCGAGTCGCGCGACACGACGAGCGTCGGCGGCTTCGACCTGCCCGGCGTCGGCCTGCTGTCCGGCGGCCTGTTCCTGGTCATCTGGGCGCTGATCAAGGCCCAGGATCACGGCTGGACGTCGGCCTACGTGCTTGGCTTCGGCTGCGTCGGGCTGGCGCTGCTCGGCCTGTTCGTGCTGCGCGAGCACCGCGCCCGCGAACCGCTGCTGCCACTGGAGCTGTTCGCCAACCGCTCGCTGTCGGCCGGCGTCGTGCTGGTCATCGTGGCGTTCTTCGCGCTCTTCGGGGTGCTGTTCTTCGTCGGGCTCTACCTGCAGAACGTCCACGGGTACTCGCCCGTGCAGACCGGCGTGCGGATGCTCCCGCTGACCGGCGTGTTCGCGTTCAGCGCCCCGCTGGGCGGCGTGCTCACGCAGCGCTTCGGCCCGCGCATCCCGCTCCTGGCCGGCATGCTGATCATGGCCGGCTGCTTCTGGGGCCTGACCGGGCTGGAGGTCGACTCCAGCTACAGCGCGCTGTGGCCGTACTTCTTCGGCGTCGGCCTGGCGCTGGGCCTGGTGATCGTGGCCTCGACCGAGGCGATCGTCGGCAACGCTCCGGTCGAGCGCGGCGGCGTCGCCGGCGGCCTGCAGTCGACGGCCAACCAGCTGGGCGGCGTGCTGGGCACAGCCGTGCTCGGCTCGGTGATCGTCAGCGTCGTCGGCTCACGGCTGCTGGACGACCTGCTCTCCGCGGGCGTGCCGGCCGGCGTCGCGCGCACGGTCGCCGACCAGAAGGAGCTCGTCTCCCAGGGCGTCGCGCCCGTCACCTCCGACATGTCCGCGCAGACCGCGGCGGCGGTCACCAACGGCTCGTTCGAGGCGTTCATGAGCGGCCTGCACGCGTGCATGGAGGTCTCGATCGGCCTGGCGCTCGTGGGCGCCGTGCTGGCGCTGTTCGTCGGCCGCGGACACGGCACCGACGGCACCCCCGTCGCGATCTGAGCCGCTCAGGCGGCCTGGGCGGCGGCCATCGCCGCCTGGCTGGTCGCGAAGACCTGGCCGGAGACGAGCATCCCGTCGCGCAGCTTCCACACCCACACGACCTCGCGGTCGACCGGCCCCTGGTCGGTGACGCCGTGGATGCGGCCGAACACGACGACCGAGCCGGCCACCGCGCGGTAGTCCAGCGGGGAGATGTGCAGCCCGCCCGACCACACGCGGGCCACGTCGGCGAAGTAGTCGCGGATGCCGTCGTGGCCGCGGTAGACCGCGCGCCCGGTGGCCGCCGACGTCCCCTCGGGCCGCATCTCGCAGTCGGGCGCGACGTAGGCCAGCGCGGCCTCGACGTCGCCGCGGGTGAAGGCGGCGTAGACCGCCTTCACCGTGGACACCAGGATGTCGCGAGGATCGTCGCCCATGGGATCGAGGCCCGAGGGTAGTCGCTGGCTAGCGCTTGAGCGTCAGCGCCGACTGGCTCGCGGGCACCCGCTCCATCACGTCGGCGGTGACCCTCAGGCGCGGACGGGCGGCCAGCGCGCGCCGGCCGGCGGTGGTCAGGCGCACCGTCGCGGACGTCGTGGCGGCGTTCTGCCCGAGCGCGAACCGGCCGCGGCCGACCACGCGCCTGCCGGCCCGCAGGGTGACCGTGCCCGAGCGCGCCTCCTGCGATTGGCCCTGGCGGGTCATGGCCAGCGCGACGCTCGTCCCCTGGACCGTGGCCGAGCGGGCCGACACCTTCGTGCCGCACGGATCCCAGCCCGTCCAGCCCCGGCCGTCGTCCTTGGGCCGCACGACGTGGCGCTCGTCCAGCAGCTGCTCCAGCGCCGTCGGGTTGGCGGCCATGATCCCGTCGACGCACATGTCCAGGAGCTTCTCGTAGGTCGCGCGATCCTCCCCGTCGTCCGACAGCCACACGTGCACGACGTAGCCGGCCTCGTGGGCGCGCATGACGGTGTCGGGCGAGGTGACGGTCAGCGTCGTCCCGCCGAACTGGAAGGTGATCGGGATCTGGAAGGCGACGACGCCGGGGCCCGGGGAGCCGTTGGAGAGCAGGAAGCTGGCCATCCCGTCGATGCCCGGCGCGACCCCGACCGTCGGCGCCGCGGCATGGAAGCGGTCGATCGCCTTCTGGTTGAAGGAGGCGACGATGATGTCGGTGCGGCGCGCGGCGTTGAGCTGCGCGGCCAGCAGGTCGGCGCCGTGGAAGTAGACGGCGTCGTCGCTGCCGTCGCGGCCCTTGATCTCGATGTTCAGCGGGGTGTCGGGAAACGCCTTGAGCACCTCGGCCAGCGAGGGGATGCGGAAGTCGTCGGCGCTGAAGCCCTTGGGCGGCGTCTTGGCGCCGGTGCGGATGCCGCGCAGCGGATAGGCCGCCGGGTCCAGCCCGTGGACGGCGTTGCGCCCGGGCACGAACCAGTAGGCGGCGTCGAGCGCCTGCACCTGGGCCAGCGTCAGGTCGTTGACGCTGCCCGTGCCGTTCGTCGTGCGGTCGACCGTGTTGTCGTGCATGACCACGAGCTGGTCGTCCTTCGTGTAGCCGACGTCGAGCTCGAGCGCGTCAGCGCCGGCGGCCAGCGACGTGCGCAGCGCGTACATCGTGTTGGACGGCAGCTCGTCCTCCCCGCCCTGGTGGGCGAAGTTCAGGAAGCGATCGGTCATCCACGGGTTGGTGGCCGCGTTGGCGGCGGGGGTGAGCGCGAGGAGCAGCAGCGCGCACGCGCCGACCAGGGCGCGCACAAGACAACGGGACATGGGCGTCAGTCTGACAGCGGTTGGGCGTCCAGCAAGGCGCTCCAGGTGTCGGGATCGAGGATCCCGGTGACCGGCAGGCCGTTGTCGGCCTGGAAGGCCTGCACGGCGCGCGTCGTCGTCGTGTCGAAGCGCGTGTCGGTCGTGACCTTGTAGGTGAGCGCGCGCAGGTGGTCCTTGGCCCACACGACGTAGTCGCTGCGCGCGCCCGGGCGGACCGTCGGATAGGCGGGCACGCTGGCCGGCAGCGCCGGCGCGGTGACCGCGCGGGCGATCGCGCTCCAGCCGGTGGAGACCGCCGAGTCCCAGCTCCACCAGCTCGAGCCGAGCACGTCGTAGGCCAGAGCCAGCCGGCGGAAGGCCAGCACCTCGCTGGTCGACGGCTTGAGGTACAGCTGCCCGACCGGGGCCAGCGGCCGCTGGTACAGGCGGTTGGCCGACACGGTGCGGGCGAAGGCGACGCTCGGCGAGTTGCCGATGTCCTTCCAGTAGATCTGCGGCATGTTCACCGTCGCGCCGCCGGCTCCGAGGAAGACGGAGTAGGGCAGCAGCGGGTGCAGGTCGGCGTAGGGGAACGAGGTGAAGCCCAGCGGGAAGTCGTCGCCGATGCGCGAGCGCAGCGCGGCCATGTACTGGCGCGCCTGCGTGTAGCGGCCCTCCAGCTCGGCCTCGGCGTCGATCACGAAGCAGTCGGCGCCCGCGTCGACCGCGGCCGCGGCGGCCGCCGCCTGGGCGACCATCCGCGAGCCCTCCAGGCGCTGGTAGGCGCACACGGTGAAGCCCTCGGCCTGCAGCGCCGCGACCAGGTCAGGCGAGAACTGGGTCCAGCGCGTGCGTCCCTGCGCGGCCTTGATGATCAGCGTGTCCACGCCCGCGGCCCGCGCCTGCGCGGCGATCCCGACCGGATCGCCGCCCGCGGCCTTGGGCAGCTGCCAGATCCACATGCCGTGGCCGGAGAACGGATCGACGGGGCTGTCCTGCGCCGACGCCGCGGCGGGCAACAGCAGGGCGAGCAGGAGGGAGGCGAGCAGAACGGGGCGGACGCGCATCGGCGATCGGAACACCCTTCGGGAGTGTCCGATGCGGTCCTCCACATTTTTCAGCGCTCTTGATGTTGGGCATCCACCCTGGGCCTCATGTCTCGTCGGATTGCCCTGCTCACGATCGCGCTGCTCGCTGCGGTCCCCGCCGCTGCCCAGGCGGCGCCGTTCAACGACCGCGTCGCCACCAAGAGCTCGACGAGCACCCCGACGGCCAAGGCGGCCCAGGCCGGGTCGAGCCCGATCGACGTCCCGTTGATCGAGGGCGGGTCGGTGAAGGTCTCGTTCACCGCCGCCGTGGGCCGACAGCCCGTGCTGGCCCAGCAGTACGTCGCGTTCCTGGAGTCGCTGCCGCACGGCCCCGAGCTCGGGGACCTGAGCCTGTTGGTGGCCAAGCCGCGCGAGGTCAACCGGCTGTGCGGTGGCAGCATCGACAAGAAGAGCCAGGTGCTCGGCTGCTACGCCAGCAACCAGATGATCGTGCCGTCCACCGGCCTGGACACGGCGACGACCGTGGGCGAGTACACCGTGCGCTACGTGCTCACGCACGAGTACGGCCACCACATCGCGTTCAACCGCCGCAGCCCGCTGGGCCGGGGCACCGCGGTGGACCTGGGGCCGAAGTACTGGGCCTCCTACGAGCTGGTCTGCGACCTGTCGGGCCAGGGGAAGCTGTTCCCGGGCGACGAGAACGCGCACTACAGCAGCAACCCGGGCGAGGCCTGGGCTGAGGCCTACGCCCGCCTGACCTACCCCGAGCAGCCGTGGACGTGGACGGGTCTGCTGCGCCCGGACGCCGGCGCCCTGGCGGCGGCGCTCAAGGACGTCACGACGCCGTGGTCGGGCAACACGAGCCAGACGTTCGAGATGGCCGCCGACCGCAACTCGCAGGCCTTCGACATCCCGCTCACGCTCGACGGGTCGTTCAAGGTCACGGCGACCGCCCCCTCGGGCGCCAAGCTGAACGTCACGCTCACGTCTGGTTCGCAGACCGTGCCGCTGAAGCACAGCGAGGGATCGCGCACGTGGTCGCTGTCCTCGGGCTGTCGCGAGAAGCCGACCGAGACGGTCACCGTGCACCTCCAGCGCCAGGGCGGCGCCAGCGGCCCGGTGAGCCTGAACGTCTCCTACGCGGGCTGAGGCACGCTCGACCGCACGAACCGCTCGAGGCGGTCGCGGTCGGCGTCGCCCAGCGCGTTGAAGCGCAGGCCCTTCATGCCGTTGGGCGCGTCGCGGACGACCTCGGCCTGCGCGCGCACCGGCTCGTCGAGGTCCAGCTGCAGGTCGACGAGCTCGCCGATCGTCAGGTCGGCCGGCCCGGCCACGAGCAGGCCGCCCGTGCTCACGTCCAGCGCGAAGGTGCGCTGCTCGCCGGCGGGGCGGCGCACCACGACCGGTCGCACCACGGGCGCGCGGGTCAGCGAGCGCCGCTCGGGCCCGGCGATCTTGCGGATCGCGGGCCCGGAGGCCACCGCGGGCGCTGCGGTGGCGGCCACCGGCGGGCGGGCGCGCGCGGCGATGCGCATCGTCACCAGCACGACGATGACCCCACCGGCGACGATGCCGAGCTCAAGCGCGATCCCTGCAGCAGCGAGCATGGAGCCGGTATCTACCCGGCCGACCGCACCGAAATGCGCTGACTGGGTGAAGTGTTCAGCGGTGAACGTTCTGCTGCACGCGCGTCACCATTGTGTGACCCAGCGCACACAGACCGCAACTCACGCGCGCAGGATCGGTTCGGGGGGATATGCCCACCTTCAGAACGATGCTGCTGAGCGCCGCCGTGGCGCTCTGTGCGGTCGCGCTCCCCGCGAGCGCCTCCGCCGCAACCAACGTGTACGTCGGACTCGGCGACCAGAGCGCCTCGATGTTCGGCCAGCAGAACTTCAAGGACCTTGGTGTCAAGAAGGTCCGCTACTTCATCAAGTGGAACGCGATCGACGACGACTACCAGCTCCAGCAGGCTGACATCTTCGTCGACGAGGCCCGCAAGGACGGCGCCGAGGTCTTCATGACCCCGTCGACCGACAACCTCACCGTCCGCAAGGCCAAGCTGCCTTCCGTGGCGTCCTACAAGTCCAAGGTCGGTGCGCTGGTCAAGCGCTACAAGGCCATGGGCGTCGACGAGTGGGGCGTCTGGAACGAGGCCAACCACGATTCGCAGCCGACCTACAAGTCGCCCAAGCGCGCCGCGGAGTTCTTCAAGGCCATGTACGGCATGTGCAAGGGCTGCACGGTCGTCGCGCTCGACGTGCTCGACCAGACCTCCCCGTCGGTGGGCAGCTACATCGACGGCTTCTACAAGTCGCTGAGCAAGACGTGGCGCGGCCGCGCGAAGCTCGTCGGGATCCACAACTACTCCGACGTCAACCGCATGCGCGCCAAGGGCACGATCGATGCCTTCAAGACGACGCGCAAGTACAACAGCAAGGCCCACTTCTGGATCACCGAGACCGGTGGCCTGGTCGACTTCGGCCGGGCGTGGCCCTGCAACGAGAAGCGGGCGGCGAACCGCATCTCCTACATGTTCAAGTTCGCCAAGAAGTACGACCGCTACCTCGACCGCATGTACGCCTACGCGTACTGGGGCAACGACTGCGAGGAGCGCTTCGACGCCGGCCTCGTGAACGCGGACGGGTCGATCCGTCCCGGCTACACCGCGTTCAAGAACGGCAGCAAGTCGTTCCGCAAGTAAGACTCGACCTGGGCTAGGGTGCTGGCCGCTTCGGCGGCCAGCCCTCGTCCATCGTGAAGGACTCGTCGCCGATCACGACGACGACCCCCTCGCCCTCGCGCCCGGAGACCACCAACTGGGTCTCGTCATCGGTCGTCGGGGGCCACGTCATCGCCACGCTGGGCGCACCCAGCGCGCGCGTCAGCGACAGCACGCCCTCGGCCACGTGCTCCAGCCCGCCCAGCGGGCCGTGCACCTCGCCGCGCAGCTCGTCCACGACGAACGGCGGCAGGCGGCGGACCTCCATGTCCAGCGCGACCGGCTCGACGCCCTTGGTGTCGACCGCGACCGGCTCGTCGTCCTCGGTGGCCTGGAAGACGACCGTGCCGGCGACGTCGCACGTGACCAGCCCGAACGGCGTCGCGGCGATCGCCTGCAGCGCGCCGCTCTTGGACACGAACGAGCGCAGGGTCGCGCCGACCTGTTCCAGCTCCATGCCCCGCAGGCTAGGGCTCGTAGCGAGACGCCATCGTCCTCTTTCTGTCGAGTTGCGTCTGAGTTGCGCTCAGCGGCACTCAGATGCAACTCGATGGAGATGAGGCGCGTAGCTACCGGACGGTGATGTGCGCGGCGCCGTCGTTCCAGTTGCGCAGCGTGCCGAAGCCCGTGCTGAACACGCCGATCTTCACGGTGTAGCTGCCGGCGGCGGCGTCGCCGACGCTCCACTTGGCCGCGAACGAGCGCGCGCGGCCGCGCTGCAGCACGACGTGGTCGTAGTAGCGCTGGAAGATCTGGTTGGTGCCCGAGTAGACCTCGATCGAGACGAGCGCCTTCTGCGTCTTGGTCGGGCGGACCGCGGCGCGGATCGTCACGCTGCCGCCGTGTCCGACCGTGCCCCGGCTGACCTTCGCGCGGGTCGAGAAGCGGCCGGCGTTCTTCAGGTTCTCGGGCGCGCGCACCTTCACCTGGCGCCCGCGGGTGGCGGCGGGCAGGGCCAGCGCGCCGGCGCCGTAGTAGGCCCGCACCCGGGAGCGGAAGTAGCCGCCGTCGTCGTCGGAGTCGATCGAGTCGCGCGTCGCCGTGCCGCTGGCCGGGGGGTTGGTGACGCCGTCGCCGGCCGCGTCGCAGGCGCAGGTGCCGTCGGCCTGGCCGGAGCCGAACATGAGCGCGACGACGCCGGAGGCCATCAGCGACTGCAGGTGGGCCCGGTCGCTGCCGCCCAGCAGCCACTGCACGCGGTTGTCGGCGTAGTGGTGCGGCGTGTCGTTCATGGCCCGGTACAGCGTGTTGCCCAGCGGGATCTGCCAGATCGTCACCGGCAGCTTCGTGTCGGCGTGCACGTTGCCGATGTAGCGCGAGAAGCGCGCCCAGTCGGCGTCGTCCCACCAGGCGCCGTCGGCGCTCTTGCCGTCGCGCTTGACCGCGTAGCCGGAGTCGCGGTCGGCGACCTCGGTGAAGAGCACGTCGAAGGCGGTGTGCAGCGAGCGGTAGAAGCGGGTCGAGCGCTGCGAGAGCGCGTCGATCGACTCGTCGCCCTCGTTGGAGACCGCGATGTCCTTGCCGGTGCCCCAGATCGACATCGGATAGCCGAGGCGGACCTGCGGCGCGTAGGCGTCGCGCAGGCGCTTGACGCCCTGGGCCACGCCCGCGGCCGTGTTGGGCAGGTCCTTGAGCTCGTCCAGCCCGCTGGCCGCGACCTGGGCCGGGACGTCGGCCGCGTCGTCGCCGCCCTGCACCTGGACGTAGCCCCACAGGTCGGGCTCGAGCTGGAGCACCACGGGCTGCCCGGTGGCGCCGGCGCGCTGGAAGAACACCTTCAGGTCCTCGAACCAGGCCCGCATCGTCTGCGCGTTGCCCAGGTTGCCGAGCACGGCGGTCTTCTCGTCGCCCTGGCCGCCGCCGGGCTGGCTCTGGCGCAGCTCGTAGTAGGAGAACACCGGGATCACGCCGTTGGCGATCGAGTCGTTGACGAAGTTCGTGACGAAGCTGCCGTTCCCGGTGGCCCACGTCTGCCAGGTGGAGCCGGTATTCACCCCGCCCGCGAGGTAGTGGTAGCGCAGGCCGAACGGCGCGCTGGCCCGTAGCGCCGCGGCGCCGCCCTCCTCGTCGTCGACGCCGATCTGCAGGGTCGTCGACGGCCACGCCAACCGGGCGTGGGCAGCAGGCGCGATGGTGGCCAGGGCAGCCAGCAGCGCGCAGCACATGAGCAGAGCACGGCGCATCCCACCTGCAGTATCGGCAGGAAGCTCAGGCGCCGTTAAGCGGGCTTGTCCGGCTGCCAGACATAGCCCTCCATGCGCACCGTCGTGCCCGTCGCGCCGGTGCCCTGGTTGTAGTACGGCTCGGGATCGACCGCGAGCGGCCCGCCCTGCTTGCCGACCAGCTTGGGATCGGCGCCGGTGTGGACCGGCCGATCGGGCGAGCTCACGTACCCACCGCTGACGCTCAGCGTGTACGCCGTGTCCGGGAGCGAGCCGACGAGCTTGGCGAACTCGCGCTGGTCCTGGGAGCGCATCGTGATGCTCATCGCGTTGAGCCCGTCCGTCCACGCCCAGGTGCACCCGCAGCCGACGAACGGCGGCAGGCCGGCGTAGACCTGCAGCGTGCAGCTCCCAGTGGTCCCGCTGGCCGCGGCCCACCCGTCGCAGGCGGGGTCGCCCGGGCGGCCGTCGAGCAGCAGCGAGTGGAGCAGCAGGATCCTGACCCACTGGCCGGGGACCGGCGGTGGGTCGACGCCGTCGGCGTCGATCGACAGCGTCGTCGGACCGGCCGTCGCGGGCAGGGCGGCGGCGCGGTCGACCAGGCGGTCGGCCAGCGGCCCGCCGGAGCCGCCCACGACGCGCACCGGCGCGACCAGCGCCGTGCCGTCGGCGACCAGACGCGGCCGGCCGAGCCGCACGAGCGTCGCCCCGCGGCGGTCGCCGGCCGGGTCGATCGTGGCCAGCGCGCGGCCGTGGAAGCCGAACTTGCGCCAGTGGCGCACCAGGCGCTGCGTCGTCATGCCGCCCCGCGCCCGGCCGCGCGCCGAGACGTGGGTCGCGTGCGCCGTGGGGTCGCTCAGGCGCACGACGGCCGGGCCGCCGTCGCGCTGCGTGACGCTCAGGCCCTTGGCGCCGACGACGTAGACAGGTCCGCGGGCCTGAGCCACGGCCGGGGTGCACGCGAGCGCCGCGAGCACCAGAGAGAGGCCGACGACTCGGCCGCGAGCATCCATGCGGTCGGGCACGGTACTACACAGTGATCGGTTTCAACAACCCGCGGCCGGCGTGCTGTTGGAACGGTTAGCAACTACGCTTGGACCATGGCCCGCGATCCCGACGAGACGGCCGCCGCGCGGCGGCGGATGTCGCCCACCGAACGCCGCGCGCAGATCATCGACGCGGCACGCACGCTGTTCTCCGACCGCCCCCTCAACCAGGTTTCCACGGCCGACGTCGCCGCGCAGGCGGGCGTCGCGCGGTCGCTGGTGCACCACTACTTCGGCGGCATCCACGAGGTCTTCTGGGCGGTCGTCGCCGCCAGCGGCGCGCAGCTGAGCGACGAGCGCGCCGCCGGTCCGGAGACCCCGCTGGAGGAGCGCTTGGCCCGCAACGTGGCGGCCGGGCTCGACGTGATCGCCGCCAACCGCGAGACGTGGCTGGCGATCGTGGGCCACGGCACCGGCGGGGACCCGCAGATCAACGCGCTGATGATCGCCCTGCGCGAGCGCAGCGTGAACCGCATGCTCGAGGCCAACAGCGACGTGCTGCGGGACACGCCGACGACCCGCTTCGCGCTGCGCTGCTTCCAGGCCTTCCTGGTCGAAGCCGTGCGCGGCTGGATGGCCGGCGACCAGAGCCGCGAGGACATCGAGCGGCTGCTGACGCTCGCCGGCCTGCAGCTGGTGCGCGACACGATCCCGGCGCTCGAGGCCTCCGCCGACGCCTGAGCGTGTGGCCTTGTTGTAACGCGTTACTACCTTATTGGAACGCGTTGCAGTAAGGTGGCCCACGTGGCTCCCCTGCTCATCGACGACCGGACCGACTGGGCGCTCGACGTTCCGCCGTCCGAGCTGGGCGACCCGCCGCCCCCGCGGCTGTCGCCGATCCGGCTGATCTCCGCGCTGGTGCTCGTCGCCGGCGCGCTGGCCGCGGTCATCGTCGTCGCGCTCGCCCCGGGCAGGGCGGCCATCGCACCCGCGGACGCCGCCGCCGGCGCCCCGGTGTTCTCGCCCTACGTCGACGTGACGCTGACCCCCAGCTACGCGTTCCAGGACCCGACGGCCAACCCCGTGGGCGACGTCGCGCTGGGCTTCGTGACCGCCGCCCGCGAGCCCGCCGCCAACTGCGCACCCAGCTGGGGCGGCGCGTACACGATGAGCCAAGCCGAGTCCGCGCTCGATCTCGACCGGCGCATCGCCCAGGTGACCACCCAGGGCGGTACCCCGGTGGTCTCCTTCGGCGGACAGGCCAACACCGAGCTGGCCCTGGCCTGCGCCGACACGGGCGCGCTGACCCGCGCCTACGCCAGCGTCCTGGATCGCTACGGCGTCAGCACCGCCGACTTCGACATCGAGGGCGCCGCGCTGGCCGACACCGCGGCCAACGATCGCCGCGCCCAGGCGGTGGCCGCCCTCCAGCGCTCCCGTCGCGCGGCCAAGCGCCCGCTGTCGGTGTGGCTGACGCTTCCGGCCGGCACGGACGGCCTCACCGTCCAGGGCCAGGCCGCGATCGCCTCGATGCTGCGGGCCGGCGTGCGGCTGGCCGGCGTCAACGCGATGACCATGGACTTCGATCCGGCCTCGGTGCGCGGGCTGACCATGCTCAAGGCCGTGCAGCGCTCGTTGACCGCCACGCACGACCAGCTCGGGTCGCTGACCCGGCGGGCCGGCCTGAGCCTCGACGACCGCGCGCTGTGGGGCCGGCTGGGCGCCACGGTGATGATCGGCCGCAACGACGTGCCCGGGCAGGTCTTCACGCTGGCCGATGCTCGTGGCCTCGTCACCTTCGCCGCCGAGCACGACCTGCGCCGCGTATCGGCCTGGTCGCTGAACCGCGACGCGCAGTGCGGCGCCGTGTTCGCCCGCGTCGCCGTCCTGTCGAACACCTGCAGCGGCGTGCGCCAGGCGCCGCTGGCCTTCACCGACATCCTCATGGGCCTGCCCGGCACCGCGACCGCCGACGCGGCCACCCTGCATCAGGCGGCGATCCCGCAGGTCGCCGAGCCGCCCGCCGATGACCCGGCCACCAGCCCCTTCCCGATCTGGCGCGCCGCGGCGGCGTATCCCGCCGCCTTCAAGGTGGTCTGGCACGGCGACGTCTACCAGGCCAAGTGGTTCAGCCAGAACCAGGCGCCCGACAGCCCCGTGTCGGCCGCGGCGCAGACGCCGTGGCTGCTCCTCGGCCCGGTCCGCGAGGACGACCCGCCGATGCGCATGACGATGACCACCGGGCTGGACCACCCGCGCTGGACCGCGGGCGCCACCTACCGGGCCGGCGACCGCGTGATCTACCGCGGTCTGCCGTTCGAGGCCCGCTGGTACGTCCAGGGCATCGTGCCCGACACCGAGATCCCCGCCGGCCCCGACGCGCCCTGGAAGCAGCTGTTCAGCGCGCGCGGCGAACCCGGCCAACCTGGAGGAGGCGCCTGATGGCCCGCGGACGTCAATGGGGTGCCGATCGCCACAACGACCCGATCCGCACGGTGCCCGCCGCGGCCGGCGAGGGCACGATCGCCGTGGCCCGCATGGCCGTGGTCATCACCTTCGCCGCGTGGCTGGCCTTCTGCGTGGTCACGCTGTGGAAGCGCTTCGTCGAGCCGGGCGCGAACCCGCCTGGCCTGGCCGAGACGCTCATCTACGTCGCGCTGGTCAGCGCGCTGGCCTACTCCGCGCTGGCCTACCTGATCGCCCGCCTGGGCTTCTTCATGCGCACGCGCGAGCACCGGCGCACCCCGCGCGCCCTGCTCGACGAGCGCCTGGGCACCCACGCGCCGCGCCTGACGATGATCGTGCCCTCCTACCAGGAGGAGGCCGGGGTCGTGCGCCTGACGCTGCTGACCGCCGCGCTGCAGGAGTACCCCGACCTGGAGATCGTGCTGCTCATCGACGACCCGCCGCGCCCGCGCCACGCCGGCCCCGACGTCCTGCGGCGCTCGGCGCTGGGGCTCCCGCGGCAGGTCGAGTCGTTGCTCGAGGCCCCCGCCGCCCGCTTCCGCGCGGCCCGCGAGCGCTTCGCCACGCGGGGCCGCGCAGGCGGCGACGCGACGCCGACCGAGATCGCCGAGCTGGCCGCCCACTACGAGGCCGCGGTCCGCTGGTTGCACGACATCAGCGCCGGCTACGAGCACGGCGACAACGCCGAGCAGTTCGTCGCCGGACACGTGCTCGGCCGCCTGGCCGCCGACCTGTCGGTGACCGCCGCCGCGCTGCGCGGCGCCGCCGACCAGCGGTCCGCGCTACCGGCCCCGCGGGTCGACCAGCTGTACGCGCGCCTGGTCAACACGTTCACCGCCCGGCTGTCCAGCTTCGAGCGCAAGCGCTACACGTCGCTGTCGCACGAGCCCAACAAGGCGATGAACCTCAACTCGTACATCGGGCTGATGGGCGGCCGGTACCGCGAGGTGCCCAGCCCCGGCGGCGTGGCGCTCGTCGATGCGGGCGACGGTCCGGCGGATCTGGTCGTCGAGGATCCCGACTACGTGCTGACGCTCGACGCCGACAGCGTGCTGCTGCCCGAGTACTGCATGCGGCTGGTCGACGTGCTCGAGCAGCCCCACAACGCGCGCATCGCGGTGGCCCAGACGCCGTACAGCGCCTACCCGGGCGCCGACACGCGCCTGGAGCGGATCGCCGGCGCGACCACCGACGTCCAGCACATCGTCCACCAGGGCATGACGCACTACGGCGCGACGTTCTGGGTCGGCGCCAACGCGGTGCTGCGCAAGCGCGCGCTGAACGAGATCGTCGAGACGACGTACGAGGGCGACGCGCCCGTGCACCGCTACATCAAGGACCGCACGGTCATCGAGGACACCGAGTCGAGCATCGACCTGGTCATCCACGACTGGCAGCTGCTGAACGTCTGCGAGCGCCTCAGCTACAGCGCGACGCCGCCGGACTTCGGCTCGCTGTGCATCCAGCGCCAGCGCTGGGCCAACGGCGGCCTGCTGATCGCCCCCAAGCTCTTGAGCTACATCCGGGCCCGCCGGGCGCGGGGCGAGCGCAACAGCATGACCGAGCTGTGCCTGCGCTCCAACTACATGATGTCGATCTGCTGGACGTCGATCTCGCTGCCGCTGCTGCTCGTCTACCAGTTCGACGGCCAGCTGCTCAGCCCGCTGGTCTTCCTGATGGCCGCGCCGTACTTCGTGGCCATGAGCATCGACCTGCGCGCCTGCGGCTACAAGGGCCTGGACGTCCTGCGCATCTACGCCTTCAACCTCCTGCTGGTGGCGGTCAACCTGGCCGGTTGGGCCAGCTCGCTGGCCCAGGGCCTGACCGGCTCCAAGGGCACGTTCCGGCGCACCCCGAAGGTCCGCAGCCGCACCGTCCCAGCGCTGCTCTACGTCGTCTTCCCGTACGCGCTGATCGCGCTGTCGCTGGTCACCCTGCGCCAGGACATCGCGCTGCACCACTGGGCCAACGCGTTCTTCGCCGCGGGCAACGCCGCGCTGGGCGCGTACGCGATCGTCGCCTTCGTCGGCCTGCGCCACTCGCTGGCCGACGTGTGGATCAACGTGGTGTCATGGCTGTATGTGCCCGCGGGCGCGCAGCGCCCGGCGGTCCCGGCCCGCGAGGCGCGACCGGTGCCCGTGCCGACGGCCGAGCGGGTCAGCGACTGGCGCAGCGTCCTGTACTTCGGCGCGGAGGGCGCGGGCGAAGCGCCCGTCCCACCGGCCACGCCCACGCCGACGGTGCGCTTCCCGCGCCGCGAGCCGGCGGCACCGGCGGCCGCGCCCCAACTGGTCGAGGTCAGCGGCGACTAGGCCGCGGCCGGCGCGGCGGCGCGGCCGTCCGCGTCGCGGCTGGCGCCGACGATCGCCCCACCAGGGCAGTCGGCGGCGGGCACCTTGCGCCGCGGGTTCTCGATGCCGATCGCGCTGGCGATGCCGCCGAGCCCGACCAGGGCGGCGATGATCCACATCGACAGGTGGAAGGCCGACGTGGCGGTGTCCACGGGCACCGTGGCCAGCGTGGCCTCGGAGCTGCCCAGCCGCGACGAGACGACCGCGCCGATCGCCGCGACCGCCAGCAGGCCGCCGATGCGCGCGACCGCGTTGTTGATGGCCGAGGCCATCCCGGCCTCGCGCTCGTCGACGCCGCCGAGCACCGTCGCGGTCAGCGGCGCGACGGTCAGCGACAGGCCGAAGCCGAACACGAGCACCGCGGGCAGCACCTGGGTGAGGTAGTCGCCCGACGCGTCCAGGCGCGTGTACAGCGCGATCCCGATCGCGCCGATCAGCGGCCCCGCGCCCATGAAGAACCGGGGGCCCCAGCGGTCCGACAGCGCGCCGAACCGCTTGGACAGGACGAACATCAGAAACGTGATCGGCAGCGTGGCCAGGCCCGCCTGCAGCGCGTCGTAGCCCGCCACCTGCTGGAGGTAGAGCACGAGGAAGAACGGCGCCGCGCCCAGGCCGCCGTAGATGGTCAGCGTGGCGATGTTGCCGACGGTGAAGTTGCGCATCGCGAACAGCTCGAGCGGCAGCATCGGCTCCCGCTCGCGCCGCTCGACGACGACGAAGGCGATGAGCAGCACGATCCCGATGATCAGCGGCAGGAAGATCACCGGGTCACCCCAGCCGCGGTGGGGCTGCTCGATCAGCGCGAACACGGGTCCGGCCAGGCCGAGCGTGCCCAGCGTCGCGCCGAGGAAGTCGATGTGGCGGTTGCCGGGCGTGTCGTGGGCCGCGTCCAGGCGCGCGACGATCATCAGCGCGGCCAGCACCGGGATCACGTTGACCACGAAGATCCAGCGCCAGGAGATGCTGTCGACGATCACCCCGCCGACCAGCGGACCGGCGATCGTCGAGATGCCCGCCCACGCCGTCCACGAGCCGATCGCCGCGCCGCGCTCGGACGGCGCGAACTTCGCCACGATCAGCCCGAGCGTGTTGGGCACCAGCAGCGCGCCGGCCGCGCCCTGCAGCGCGCGGGCCACGATCAGCGTCTCGATCGTCGGCGCGAGCGCGCAGAGCATCGAGGTGACGCCGAAGCCGATCAGCCCCATGCTGAACATCCGCCGGCGGCCGTAGCGGTCGCCCAGCGAGCCGCCGACCAGCAGCAGCGCGCCGAGCGTCAGCAGGTAGGAGCCGCTGAGCCACTGCTGGCCGGCCAGGCCGCCGCCCAGGTCGTCGCCGATCGCGGGCAGGGCGACGTTGACGACGGTGGAGTCGACGAACACGACGACCGACCCGAGGACCGCGGCGATGATCGTCAACCGGGCCTGGACCGGGCTCACCGGGAGTAGCCTACGCCTCCCAGAGATCTCAGTGGACGCCACGCAGATCGTGCGCTACTATGCACGGACAAAGGTTTATGACCTCAACAGTTTGGATGCTCCAGTGCCTGATCTGACCACCACGCTTTTGATCGTCCCGTTGGAAGACACCGTCGTCTTCCCGACCATGGACGTGACCCTGCCCGTGGACGTGGGCGACGAGGAGCGCGTGCTCCTGGTCCCGCGGCACGAAGGCAGCTTCGCGTCGGTCGGCACGATCGCCCGCGTCGCCGAAGTCGTCCGCCTCCCCGGCGGCGCTCGCGGCGCGCAGCTCGAGGGCGTCGCGCGCGGCATCGCCGGCGCCGCCCACAACGACTCGCGCGGACGCCTGCGCGTCGAGGTGACCGAGGCCCCCGACGACGTTCCGGTCGACGGCCACACCCGCACGCTCGAGCGCGAGCTGCGCGCGACCTACGACGAGATCCTCGAGCTGCGCGGCGACGACGGCCGCGTCTCGCAGTTCCTGCGCGCGATCACCGAGCCCGGCGCGCTGGCCGACGCCTCCGGCTACTCCCCCGACCTGGGCTTCGACGACAAGGTCAAGCTGCTGGAGACGATCGACGTCACCGCCCGACTGGAGATGGCCCTGTCGCTGCAGCGCGAGCGCCTGGCCGAGCTGCAGGTGCGCCGCCGCATCCGCGACGACGTCGAGTCCGGCGCCGCCAAGCAGCAGCGCGAGTACATCCTGCGCAAGCAGCTGGAGTCGATCCGCAAGGAGCTGGGCGACGACGACGGCTCGGTCATCGAGGAGTACCGCACGAAGATCGAGGAGTCGGGCATGCCCGAGGCCGTGCGCGAGCAGGCCGAGCGCGAGCTCGCCCGCTTCGAGCGCGCCGGCGAGCAGAGCGGCGAGTCGCAGATGATCCGCAACTACCTCGACTGGCTGGTCGCGGTGCCGTGGAGCGAGTTCTCCGAGGAGGACCTGGATCCCACGCACACGCGCGAGGTGCTGGATGCCGACCACGCCGGCCTGTCCGACGTCAAGGACCGGATCGTCGAGTACGTCGCCGTGCGCAAGCTGCGCGAGGACCGCGGGATCGAGGCCGACAAGAAGGCCGGCGCGATCCTGACCCTGATCGGGCCTCCCGGCACCGGCAAGACCTCGATCGGCGAGTCGATCGCCCGGGCCATGGGCCGCGAGTTCGTGCGCATGTCGCTGGGCGGCGTCCGCGACGAGGCCGAGATCCGCGGGCACCGCCGCACGTACATCGGCGCGCTGCCCGGCCGCCTGGTGCGCGCGCTGCGCGACGCGGGGACGATGAACCCGGTGATCCTGCTCGACGAGGTCGACAAGGTCGGCGCCGACTGGCGCGGCGACCCCAGCGCGGCGCTGCTCGAGGTCCTGGATCCGGCGCAGAACTCGACGTTCCGCGACCACTACCTGGACGTGGAGCTCGACCTGTCGCAGGTCGTGTTCATCGCCACGGCGAACTCCGCCGAGACGATCCCCGGCCCGCTGCTGGACCGCATGGAGGTCATCCGCTTCGACGGCTACACCGTGGCCGAGAAGACGCAGATCGCCCACGACTACCTGTGGAAGCGCCAGCGCGAGCGCAACGGCCTGCGCGAGGACGAGGTCGCCGTCAGCGACGACGTGCTCGAGCTGATCGTGCGCGAGTACACGCGGGAGGCCGGCGTGCGCCAGCTCGAGCGCGAGCTCGGGACGGTGCTGCGCAAGACGGCGACGAAGATCGCCTCGGGCGCGGCGCAGGCGCCGGTCCAGGTCGACGTCGAGCTCGTGCGTGAGGCCCTGGGCCGCCAGAAGGTGTTCCAGGAGGCGGCGATCCGCACGGCGGTGCCCGGCGTGGCCACCGGCCTGGCAGTCACCGGCGTCGGTGGCGACGTCCTGTTCGTCGAGGCCACCTCGATGGACGGCAAGGGCGGCGGGCTGACGTTGACCGGCCAGCTCGGCGACGTCATGAAGGAGTCGGCGAGGATCGCCCTCAGCTACATCCGCGGCCACGCGGTGGAGCTGGGCATCGACCCGCACGCCTTCGACGACCGCGAGTTCCACGTGCACGTGCCGGCCGGCGCGATCCCCAAGGACGGACCGTCCGCGGGGGTCACGATGACCACGGCGCTGACCTCGCTGCTCACGGGCCGCCCCGTCAAGCACACCGTGGGCATGACCGGTGAGGTCACGCTGCAGGGACGCGTGCTGCCGATCGGCGGGCTCAAGCAGAAGGTGCTCGCCGCGCACGCGGCCGGGCTGACCGACGTGATCCTGCCCGAGCGCAACCGCCAGGACCTCGACGACGTCCCCCAGGACGTCCGCGAGCAGATGACGTTCCACCCGGTGATGAGCATCGACGAGGTGCTCGAGGTCGCTCTCGAGCCCGCGCCGGTCGCCCACCGGGCATAGCTCCACCAAGCTCCTGTCGCGGGAGGGTGCGGCCGGGCCTTCGGGCCCGGCCGTTCCATTTCCCGGGCGGCGCTCAGCTCTCGAGCGTCGCCTTCAACACGATCTCCACGTTGCCGCGCAGCGCGTTGGAGACCGGGCAGGCCTGCTCGGCCTGGCGCGCGGCCTCCTCGAAGGCGGCCTGGTCGAGACCGGGCACCACGCCCGTCACGGTCAGCTCGGACTCGGTGATGGCGAAGCCCTCCCCCGCCTTGTCGAGCGTGACCCGGGCCTTGACGTCCAGCGAGTCGGGCACGTTGCCCTGCTGGGACAGGTAGTTGGAGAAGGCCATCGCGTAGCACGTGGAGTGCGCGCCGGCGATCAGCTCTTCGGGGTTGGTCTGCGTGCGATCGCCGTCCTCGGCGCGCTTGGACAGGCTCACGGGGAACGCTCCACCCGCGTTGCTGGTGGCCAGCACCAGCGTTCCGCTGCCCTCAGCGGCGCTGCCCTGCCACGTGGTCTCTGCTCTGCGTCGTGCGACCGGCATCGGGATTCTCCTGGTTGGGGTACATCAGGACCCCTACCCAAGCGGCGCGGGTAGAGTCGGCCGCGATGCGGGAAACGCTGCGGTCTTTGGCTCCGGCACTGGCCGCGACGGTCGCGATCGCGGCCTTGGATCTGATCACCGACGCCGACGTGACGCTGGTCCCGCTGCTCGTCGTCGGGCCGTTGCTGGCCGCCGCGACGACCGACGCCCGCGGCGCCGGGATCGTCGGCGCGGTCGCGGTGATCGCCGCGGTGGTGCTCGGCGTCGTCGTGGGCGAGGGCGGGTCCGGAACGCACATCGTGGCCATCTCCACCGTGCTGGTCGGCGCGGTGCTGGGCGCGATCGTCGCCGCCACCCGCGAGCGCCAGCGGGCGCTGCGGCGCACAGCCGAGCGCGCGCTGGCCCGCAGCACGCTGCTGGCCCGGGCCAGCCAGCTGTTCGAGAGCGGCGCCGATCCGCTCGCCCACCTGGACGCGATCGCCGCGCTGCCGGTGCCCGACCTGGCCGACCTGTGCGTCGTGGACCTGATCGGTGAGGACGGCGCCCTGCGCGCGGGCGGCGTGGCCGGGCGCAACGCCAACGACGCCCAGGCGATGCGCGACGCGCGCCAGGCCAACCCCGTCCAGCCCGACAGCGATCACCCGGTGGCCGTCGTCGCCCGCACCGGCGAGCCCGTGCTGCTGAACAACTTCGGCGACGACCGGCTCCAGCGGTGGGCCAGCGGCACGGGCCCGGTGCACCTCGAGCTGCTGCGGCGCCTGAGCTACCGCTCGGCGATCATCGTCCCGCTGAGCGCGCGCGGGCGCACGATCGGGACGTTGGCGCTGGTCCGGTTCAAGACGGGCAGCCAGTTCAGCCCCGACGACCTCGAGGTCGCGATGGCGGTGGCCCGCCGCGCCGGCCTGGCCATCGACCACGCGCGCCTGGACACGGAGCTGGGCGAGGTCGCCTCGGAGCTGGAGACGATCCTCGGCGTGCTGGCCGAGGCGGTGTTCGTCGAGGACCGCGCCGGGCGCATCGTCTACGCCAACGAGCAGGCCGCGGCGATCAGCGGCGTGGCCACCGTGCGCGAGCTGCTCGACCATCCGCAGCGCGTCCTGTTCGATCGCTTCGAGCTGCTGGACGAGCACGGCGCCCCCGTCCTCCCGGCCCAGCTCCCCGGCCGCCGCGCGATGGCCGGCGTCCAGCAGCCCGAGCAGGTGCTGCAGGTCGTCGATCGCCGCACCGGCAGCCTGCAGTGGCGGCTGGCCAAGGCCTCGCCGGTGGCCGGCCCCGACGGGCGGCCGCGGCTGGCCGTGACCGTCGTCGAGGACATCACCGACCAGCGCCGTCGCGAGCAGGGCCAGACGTTCCTGGCCAACGCGACGAAGCTGCTGACCGCGTCGCTGGATCCCGAGCAGACGCTGCAGGACGTGGCCTGGGCGGCGGTGCCCGACCTGGCCGACTGGTGCGCGGTGGACATGCCCGACGATCGCGGCCGGCTGCAGCGCGTGGCCACGGCGGACCGCTCCCCGGAGCGCACCGTCCTGTCGCGCCTGGTCATCGCCGAGAACACCGGCCTGCCGCAGATGCCCGTGGGCCCGCCCAACGTGATGCGCACCGGCGTCTCCGAGCTGTACCCGCTGATCGACGAGCAGCTGCTGCGGATGGCCTCGACCGACGACGCGCAGCTGCAGGCGCTGCGCGACGTCGGCGCGCGCTCGGTGCTGATCGTGCCGATGATCGCGGGCGGGCGGACCATCGGCACGATCACGATGGGCACGATCGAGTCGCACCGCCGGCTGGGCGAGGACGACCTCCTGCTGGCCGAGGAGCTCGGTCGCCGGGCCGGGATCGCCGTCGAGCACGCGCGCGTGCACCGCGACCGCTCCGAGATCGCCGCCACCCTGCAGGCCGCGCTGCTGCCACCCAGCCTCCCGGCGATCGTCGGGATCGAGCTGGCCGCGCGCTTCCGGGCCACCGGCGGCGGGACCAGCGTGGGCGGCGACTTCTACGACGTCTTCGAGGTGCCCGGCACGCCGCGGGCCTGGATGATCGTGATGGGCGACGTGACCGGAAAGGGCCCGGAGGCGGCGGCGATCACCGCGCTGGCCCGCTACACGATCCGCACCGCGGCGCTCTACGAGGACGAGCCCAGCCGCGTGCTGGAGCGGCTCAACCACGTCCTGCTGCACGACACCGAGCGGCGGCGGCTGTGCACCGCGTTGTGCGTGCTCGTCGAGCCGCGCGAGGAGGAGCACGGCGCGCTGGCCGACCTGACCGTGTCCACCGCTGGGCACCCCCTGCCGCTGCGGGTGCGCGCCGGCGGCCAGCTGGACGAGATCGGCCGCCCCGGCACGCTGCTGGGCGCGTTCGAGCCCGGCCACTGGCACGACGTGCGGGCCACCCTGGAGCCCGGCGAGGCGATCGTGCTCTACACCGATGGCGTCACCGACGCGCGCGGCGACGGGGACCGCTTCGGGTTCGAGCGCCTGGAGCAGGTGGTCGCCGCCGGCGCCGGTGAGCCCGCGGGTCAGGTCGCCGCGCTGATCGACGAGGCGCTGATCGCCTTCCAGGCCGACGAGCCCCAGCGCGACGACATCGCGCTGCTGGTGCTGCGCCCGCCGCCGCGGGACGAGCAAACCCCGGAGGTTGCGGGATCTCCGGCCGCCACGGGTTGACGGCGCCGGGCGGCGCGTGGTCGGCTCCGGGACGAGGAGACGATGGAGCGCCCCGCCTTCATCTACGCGTCGTCGATGACCCGTCGCGACCGCACTTGGACCGGACGCCGCAGCTGGCGGCGACTGCTCCCCGGCGGCCGCACACGCCGCGTCGCGCGCTACGCGCCGACGCGCTCGGGCTCGACGTCCAGCGGCCGCGACCGCTGAGCCGGCTCCGCGGCGGTGCCGCGGGACGGCGTGAGGTTGCCCGCGGCCGCGGTGGCCCACAGCAGGGCCAGCCACGTGCCCGTCGCGGCGACGACGTGGAACCACACGAGCTCGGCGGGCACGCCGACCCAGTACTGCCACATGCCGATCGCGCCCTGCACGCAGATCGCGCCGATCACCACGGTCATCGCGCGGCGCACCTGGTCGTTGGCCCCGCGACGCCACAGCAGCACCCACACGCCGATGGCCGCGATCAACAGCGCCGTGCCCATGCGCCCGTGCCACTCGATCACCTTGTGCGCGGTGCCGCCGCCCCAGAAGCTCAGGCGCGTGACCACCTCGCCGGTGCCCGACGCGCCGGCGTGCGGCCCCGCGCCTGTGGCCACGGTGCCGGCGAACAGCACGAGCCCGCCGTAGACGAGCAGCGCCCGCACCGGCCACACCGCCCAGCGGTCGGCGATGCGCGGGCGATCGCCGGGCTCGTGGGAGGCGCGCCAGGCCAGCGCGACCGCGGCGGCGACGCACAGCTGCGAGAGCAGGAAGTGGCTCATCACGAAGCCGGGGCGCAGGTCGTAGATGACGGTCAGCCCGCCCAGCGCGGCCTGCATGACGACGCCGAGCGGCAGCAGCAGGCCGAGGATGGCCAGATCCCGGCGGAACGGGCGGCGCAGGAAGGCGCACAGCGCGGCCAAGATCGTGGCCACGCTGACCACGCCGGTGAACAGGCGATTGCCGTACTCGATCGCCGCGTGTGAGCTGAGCTCGGTCTGCAGGAACGCGCCGTTGCACTCCGGCCAGGTGGGGCAGCCCAGACCCGAGCCGGTGACGCGCACGGCGGCGCCGCTGAGGACGATGATCACCAGCGAGGCCAGCGCGACGATCGTGACGATCGCGTAGGCACGCGGGCTGATGCGAGGCAGACGGGACAGCACCGCTCTGGAGGATAGGAATATGGTGCGCCGCCGTGCTGGACTCCGATTGGTTCGGATTTCTCCTCCAGGTCCTGGCGATCGTCGTCGCGGGCTGGGTGGCGCTCTCGCTGTTCGGCGCGCGCCGCCGCGGCGCGTTCACCGTCGCGCTGGCCGGGGTGGCCGCGGTCCTGCTGGCCGGGCAGTACGCGGTCGGCGTGCACGGCGCGGTCGACTACCTCAAGAGCGTCGACAAGAAGTTCGCCATCACCGACAAGGCGAGCGCGCGCACGTGGTGCGTCAACGAGCCGGGCCTGCCCGACCTGAACTTCATCCGCTTCGTCCAGGCCAACGTGCCGAACTACTCGCGCTACGAGCTGGCGCTGCCGACGGCGCAGGACGCCACCGGCCTGCCGATGTGCCTGGCCCTGATCCTGGCGCCGTCGGTGCAGACCAGTGACCCCGCGCGGGCCCAGTACGTCGTGTTCTTCGGCGCGATCCCGCCGCAGTACGCCGACCAGGCCGTGGCCGGCAACCCCGACTACCAGTCGTACGCCCCGAACCTGGGCGTGTTGAAGGTGGGCGGCTGATGCGCGCGGTGCTGGGCTTCATCGTGGCCCACCTGGTGCTGCTGGCGCCGGGCCTGCTCCTGCTGTGGTGCACGAGCATGATCCAGCCCCGCCTGCGCTCGGCCGCGCTGGCCATCGGCCCCGCCTATCTGCTCGGCATCGCGCTGACGTTCCCGATCCTGCAGCTGCAGGCGATCCTCGGGATCGGGCTGTCGCTGGCCTCCGCGCTGGTCGTCGCGGTGCTGCTCTGCGCGGCGCTGTGGGCGATCGGGCGCCGCCGGGGCCTGGAGCCGCCCCTGCCCGGGCCCGCCGCCTTCCGGACCACCGCCGAGCGCACGCTGTCCTACCTGGGCATCGCCATCACCACGGTCTGGTTCGTGCTCGGCTCGCGCTCGTTCGACCAGCTGCCCACCCAGGTCGACGACGCCCGCATCTGGTCGCTGCGCACGCTGGGGCTGTTCTTCTACGGCGACCTGCAGAAGGACATGTTCACCGGCGCGGCCTACTCGACCAGCCATCTGGACTACCCGCTGCTGGTCCCGCTGCTGAACTCGACGATCTTCCGGTTCATGGGCGGCGAGGACCTGCGCCTGGTGCACCTGGAGCTGTGGATCTGCATGGCCGCCTTCGCCTGGACGGTGGGCTGGGCGCTGGCCAGCGGCGGCCGGCGGATCATCGGCTGGCTGCCGTTCGTCGTGGTGCTGCCGATGCTCACGCCGGTGGTCGACAACATCGCGCTGGGCAACGTCGACACGCTGGTCGCCGGGCTGAGCGTGTCGGGTGCGCTGCTGATCGCCCTGTGGCTGGAGGACGGGCGCGCGGGCCGCGCGGTGCTCGGCGGCGTCCTGCTGGGCGGCGCGGCGACCACGAAGAACGAGGGCCTGATCGCCGCGCTGATCGTGCTGGTGGTGGCGCTGGTCGTGATCCTGGCCCGGCGCGAGCGGGCGCCCTGGCGAGAGCGCTTCGGCCCGTGGCTGATCGCGGTCGGCGTGGCCGCCTTCGCGATCGTGCCCTGGCAGATCTGGATGGCCGCGCACGACATCTCCAACCGCGACGTCCCCGGCCTGGGCACCACCCTGAGCTGGAGCTACCTGTCGGACCGCACCGATCGCCTGGACCTGGCCTTCCATCGGCTGCTGGTGGTGGTCGGCAACCAGGGCGTGTACCTGTGGGTGGCGCCGACGTTCCTGGCCCTGACGATCGCCGCGATCGCCGTCGGGCGCGGGCGGTTGCGCGCGATCGCCGCGTTCTACCTGGCCGCGGTGCTGCTGTTCTTCGCCTCGCTGCTGTGGGTGTTCTGGACCGGCGTGCTGGAGATCCAGTTCCATCTGGACACCGCGGCCGACCGCACGTCGATCACCTACATGATGCTCGGCCTCGTCGGCCTGGCCCACCTGGTGACCAGCGCGCTACGCCTGCGCGAGACGGCGCCTACTCCGGCAGATCCTCCGGATCGACCTCGCGCAGCCTTGGCGCCTGGCGATCGCGCTCCGACGTCTGCAGCTCCAGATCCCGCGGCCACGTGATGCCGATGTCGGGGTCGGCGAAGGTGATGCCCCGGTCGCGCTGGGGGTCGTAGTAGTCGTCCTGCAGGTAGACGACGTCGGCGACGTCGGAGAGCACGACGAAGCCGTGGGCGAACCCGGCGGGGACGAACAGCTGGTGGTGGCGCTCGTCGTCGAGCGTGAACGCCTCCCACTGGCCGAAGCAGGGCGACGAGCGGCGGATGTCGACGACGACGTCCAGGATGCGGCCGCGGGCGCAGCGCACGTGCTTGGACAGCCCGTGCTGGTAGTGCATCCCGCGCAGCACGCCGCGCGAGGAACGCGAGTGGTTGTGCTGCACGAACGTGGTGTCGATCCCGGCCTCGGCGAACGCCGACGCCCGGAAGGTCTCGACGAAGAAGCCGCGGTCGTCGCCGTGCACGGTCGGCTCGAGCAGGATCGGGCCAGGCAGGCGCGTGTCGAGGCGTCGCATAGGACGCGGGAGACTAGTAATTCGGGAGGCGAGCGTTCTGGAGGCGGCGCTCCATCGCCTCCAGGCGCTCGATGCGCAGCTTGACCGCGGGATGCGTGGCGCCGACGCCCTTGTGGAACCACGGCGCGTCCGCCCGCTCGCCCACCGGCAGCAGGTGGAAGGCGTCGCGGCCGGCGACCACGCGCAGGTCCTCGACGGGGATCCAGTCGATGCGCCCGCTGACCTTCCCCAGCGCCGAGGCCAGCGCGCTGGGCCGGCCCGTCAGGGCGACGCCGCCCGCGTCGGCGGCCAGCTCGCGATAGCGCGACAGCGTGTTCGTGCCCAGCCGCGAGATCCAGCCGATCCCGATCGCCACCAGCCCGCCGGGAATGCCCCAGAAGCCCATGCGCACGAGCGGGGCGCCGCCTTCCATGAGCACCGCGCCGGGTCCGCCCACGACGGTCATGACGGTGGCGTCGCGGTTGGCCAGATGGGCGAGCTCGTGCGCCACGACGGCCTCCAGCTCGACCGGTTCGAGCAGCGCGACCAGGCCGTCGGTGACGTGCAGCTCGGCGGGGCGCAGCGGGCGCGCGATCACCCAGGAGTTCGGCTGGCGCTCGTGGTCGAGGAACAGCACCGGCTTGGGCAGCGAGGCCACGGCGCACAGCCGCTCGGTGACGGCATGCAGCTCCGGCGCGTCGGCCAGCGAGACCGGCTGGGTGTGGCCACGCTCGCCGTAGGCCCGTGCCGCCATGGCGATGCCGATGATCGCGGCGATGCCCACGAAGATGATCACGCGGGTCGGGGCGATCCACACCACGGCGACGATGGCCGCGAGAACCAGCAGGGGCGTCACGACGGCCGCCATGACCATCCGCGCCTGCAGTCCCCGGTCGGCGGGGAACAACTCCCGGCCGTGCACCATCAACCGAAGATACTCCTCTGTCAGCCGCCCTTGACCAGCACCGACACGGGGTCGGTGGTGACGGCCTTCCAGGGCAGTCCGCGTGCGGCGGGCAGGCGCAACCGGAAGCGGTAGTCGGCGGTGTTCTGGGTGTGCGCGAACGCGTAGTCCCAGGTCACGCGGCCGCGGTCGGAGACCTCGGCGCTGTCGATCGTGCGCCAGGTGCCGCGGACGATCGCCTGGATCAGCACGTCGCGGCCGGCCCAGGCGCCGCCGTCGCCGTCGATGCGCCCGCGCAGCGTGACCGTGTCGCCGTTGGCCAGCGTGTCGGCCGAGCTGGCCAGCGTCGCCTCCAGCGGTTGCACGAAGCCGACGATCAGCGCGCGTCCGCCGACCGTGGGCAGCGTCGGTTGCACGCGAACCTGCCCGGACTGCCGGACCGCCGGGAAGCGGAACGAGCCGTCGCCGGCGGTCGTCGTGGCGCCGACCGTCTTCCAGTCGTCCTCGTCACCGCCGAACGGCCGGCGCTCGAAGGTCAGCTGGACGCCGCCCTTGGGGCTGCCGTCGGCCGCGGTCGCGGTGCCGCGCAGGGCGGAGGCCAGCGGGAGCGTCGACCGCGCCGCCGCGGCGCGCAGGGTGACCGAGACCGGCTTGGGGGTCTCTGTCTCGTCCGCCTGGGGCGCCTGCGCCGAAGGCTCCTGGGTCGCCGGGACGGGCACCTCGACCGTCCGCGTCGGGCCGGGGACCGCCACGATCGTGGGCGGCACGGGCGGGTTGGAGACGTCGATCGGCTGCGTGCCGCCGTCGGTGACGTTGCCCGCCGCGTCGGTGACCCGCACCGCGACGTCGTGCGGGCCGTCGGCCAGCGTGGTCGAGTCCAGGTCGAAGGCGACGTTCCAGGCGCCCAGGCAGGGCGTGGGCGACGTGTAGGGCGCGACGCAGTCGCCGTCGCCCGTGATCGAGTCGACGACCGCGCCGTCGACCAGCAGGTCGGCGCGCTGGACGCCGCTGCCCACGTCGCGCAGGACCGCGGTCACCCGCTGATGACCGGTCACCGTCGCCGGAAGCGAGACGGCGCCCACGGTCGGGTCGGCCGTGTCGCGGAAGGTGACCTCGCTGCGGTACAGGCGACCGGTGTTGACCACATCGCTGGGGACGCAGTTCGTGCTGGCGATGCAGACCGCGCTGAAGGCCAGGCCATCCCCGGGCGCGAGCGTCCCGCTGTGCACGTTGGCCGCCTGGTCGAAGGCGCCGGTCAGCGAACCGAACGTGCAGTACGTGGCCGAGTCGTCCTGGCAGCCGTCGGTGATGTGCTCCGTGGCCGGATCGCCACCGACGGTCAGGCCGATCCCGAACAGCGTGCCGCCGGGCGGCGACGACGTCTCACCGGCCATCTCGATGCGGTAGGCGATCGGCGTCACGCCCGCGGGGAAGACGTACTTGAAGCCGGTCGTGCCGCCGGGCGGGCGGTCGGCAGCGTCGGGCATCGTCACCTCCAGGTACCCGCCCGAGGCGCACGTGTCGGTGCGGGTGGCCGCGTTGGGGACGGTGCCGTACGGCGCCCAGGCCGACGAGGGCGCGGGGGCACCGCTGGCGTCGCGGCAGGCCCACACGCTGAAGTCCGCCGCCGACGCGGCCGACGGCAGGGCGGCCGCCACGACGGCCGCGGTCGCGGCGGCGAGGATCAGGGCTCGTTTCACGGCTCGACTCCGAACTCCTGGGAGGCATCGACGGGCGGCGCGGCAGGCTGCGTCGCCGTCTGCGTGGGCGGGGTGACGGGTGCGGGCGCGGGCGTCGCGACGGGCGTCGCCGCCGCGGGCGCCGCCGCGCTGGTCGACGCGGACGCCGCCGACGTCGTCGTCTGGGGCGCGGGCTCGGTCTTCTGCTCGGTCTGGGTGCGGGTCGTCTGCGTCTTGGTCGGCGCTGCCGCCTGGGCCGGTGTCGCCTTGGGCTTGGTCTTGGCCGCCGGCGTGCTCGAGGTCGCCGCAGGCGCCGGGGTCGACGCCGGGGTGGAGGCCGACGGCGTCGTCGCCGCGGGCGCCTCGGCGACCGGCTCCGGCGCCGGGTCGCCGCCGCTCAGGGCCAACACCGCGACCACGACCGCCGCGGCGACCGCGGCGGCCACGCCCGCGCCGACGGCCACCTGCGCCGTCCGCGAGCCCTGGCCGGCGCCCCCGGAGCCGGCCTTCGCGCCACCGGCCGCCGCGGCTCCGCCGCCGCCCGCGATCGCGCCGGCGGCCAGCGCCGCGCCCCAGGGCAGCAGCACCGGCGGGGCGACGATCGCCAGGCCGCGCATGCGCAGCACGTCGGCGCGGCAGGCCGAGCAGTCGTCCAGGTGCGAGCGCACGGCGGTGTAGCGCGGGCCCTCGGGATCGAGCAGCCCGATCGCGTAGGCCTTGTTGGCAGAGTCGCGCGACTCGCAGCGCGTGCCCGCCTCGATCTGACGGGTGAAGCGGCCGACGGTCTTGGAGACGTCGTCCATGACCTTCTTCATGCGCCCCTCCGACAGCCCCATCGCCTCCGCGGCCTGCGGACGCGTGTAGCCGTGGAGGTAGCAGAGGCTGGCCGCGGTCCGCTCGCGCTCGTCGAGCTCGTCGCGCATGGCCTCGACGAACTCGCGCAGGCGACGGCGATCGTCGATCCGGTCCAGCGTCGCGTCCTCGACCGCGTGGCCTTCGACATCGGCGAAGTCGGCCCGCTGCAGCGGCGCCTGGCGGCGCAGGTCGTCCAACGCGCGGCGGTAGGCCACCTGCACGAGGAACCCGCCGGTGTTCTCCACCGCGACGCCCTCGGACACCTGCTCGTACAGCGCGTGCCAGGCCTGGTTGTAGAACGCCTCCAGATCGGCGTCGGGCACGGTGATGCCGCGGCTGCGCAGCTTGGACGCCACCGACCGCAGGGTCGTGGGCTTCAGCGCCTCGTAATCGCGCTCCAGCTGACGCTGAGCCCGAAAGCGTCCCGCGCGGACCCGCGGGGTCATGTCTGCTGCACCCCGAGCTGGGACATCGTGGTCTCGAAGTATGCCAGGGCTTGAACGGTCAGAGGGCGTTCTGGCCAAGTATTCGAGGGGGGTCAGACGCCGGCCGCGCACGACAAGCGGGCGTGATGACCCCCACCTCTCATCCGACACCAAGCCCCTCGGACCGCTCGCAGCTGCGCGCCGCCGCCCTGGGTGATGCCGCCCGGATCGCCGGCGCCGCCGACCTGCTGCTCGTGCACTCGCGCGGCCCGCAGCACCTGACCCTGACCGAGGCGATCGTCGCCGGCGAGCACTGGCACGGGCCGCTGGCGCTGGACACCGCCAACGAGCCGCTGATCCGCGAGGCGCTGGCCGGCCACGGCACGGTCCGCTGCCCGGTCGGCCCGCGGCGCCGGATCTGTGGTCCGTACTGGGCGACCGACGCCGTGCTCGTCCCCCACCACGACCGCCGGGGCAGCACGATCGTCGTGCTGGCCGGCTTCGCCGCGCCGCCGACCGACGGGGCCGCGCGCTACGCGGCCGCCGCGGTGCGCGCCTTCTTCCCCAGCGACGAGGTCCGGCCGGGGCCCGACAACCGACCACCGCCCGCGCGGCGCACCACCGCGCATCGCGATCCGGTCACCGGCCTGCTCAACCTCGGCGGGTGGGACGAGACCGTCCGCCGGCGCGCCGCGGGCGGCGACGGCCCGCACGCCGTGCTGCTCGTCGACGGCGAGGCGGAGGACCACGCGCTGCGCCGGGTGGCGGCCGCGGTGCGGGCCAACGCGCGCAGCACCGATCTGGTCGCCCGCGTCGGCCCGACCGAGCTGGCCGTGCTGATGCGCGGCGGCGAGGTGACCGCCTGCATGGAGACCGCGGTGCGCGTGCGCACGTTGCTCAACAGCGACCCGCGGGAGACGCCGGTGGCGATGGGGTGGGCGGCGGCGCCGGATGCCGCGGCGATCGACCGGGCGCTCGACGTGGCCCGCGCGATGGTCGCGCAGGAGCGGCGCGCCCGGGCGGCCGAACACGGGACGTGAGGCCGGCTCAGGCGGGAGCGCGCCGCGCGCGCAGCGTCACCACGAGCTCGTAGGCCGGATCGTCGGAGCCGAAGGCCCCCGGGTCGACCTCGTCCTCGGCCAGCCCGTACAGAAAGGCCGCGGCGGTGGCGACGTTGCCGTGGGCGCTGACCTGTGCGTCGGCGAAGACCTGATCGGCCAGCGTGCGCAGGCCGTGGGAGGTGAAGCGCACGTGGTCGGGGAACGGATCGCCGGGCGCGATCTGGGAGATGCCCGGCACGGTGGCCAGCAGGACGCCGCCGGGCCGCAGCGCGTCGTGGGCGTGGCGCAGCGCGGCCAGCGGATCGGCGATCGCCTGCAGCGTCTGGGTGCAGATGAACACGTCGAAGCTGTCCGGCGGCAAGGCCGACAGGTCGCCGTGGATCGTCGCCCGGGCGGCCTGCGGATCGGCGTCGAGCACGTCGATCCGGTCGCAGCGGCCGAAACGCTCGAGGTAGGTCGGCTCGTAGATCTCCACCCCGCGGCCGTGCACGTCGTCGGCGTGCTGGGCCAGGAAGCGCTCGATGTAGACCCGGTCGATCGGGCGCCCGCGGTCCTGCCCGAACCGCTGCGACAGCGGTGCCTCGGGCAGACGCGGCGTCCGGCGGGCCGAGCGCGGCGTGCCGCGGTGCCAGGCGCGGGTGTAGGCGCGGCCGAGCGCGGCACGGGCCCGGTCGGCCGTGCTCACAGGTCCTCGGCCAGGCGCGGCGCCGCGCGGCGGAACACGAGGTAGCCCAGGACGAACACGCCGAAGATGATGGCCAGCGGGATCAGCAGCCGCCAGTCGGGCCCGATCGCCTGCGCGGCCGTGTCGTACTGGGGGTCGATCATCGCGTGGCGGGCCTGCTGGAGGATCGCCGCGAACGGGTTCAGCATCAGCACCTTGGCCACCCACGTCGGCGCGGTCTCCTGCACGGTCTCGATCGCGTAGAAGATCGGCGAGGCGTAGAACAGCACCTGCAGGACGACGTCCCAGATCGGCTTGATGTCGCGCGCGCGCACGAACAGCGCGCTGACCAGCATGGCCACGCCGCTGGCCAGGATGGCCAGGAGCACCAGCAGCGGGATCAGCTCGAGCCAGCTCCAGCGCACGCTGCCGCCCGAGGCGAGCAGGAACACCACGACGACGCACAGGTTCAGCCCCAGGTTGAACAGCGCGGTCAGCACGACCGACAGCGGCACGGCCAGGCGCGGGAACTCGATCTTGCGCACGAGGTTCTCGCGCTCGACGATCGAGCCGACGGCGGCGCCGGTGGCCTCGCTGAAGAACGTGTAGAGCACGAGGCCGAGCAGCAGCGCGACGCCGTAGTAGGGCACGTCGTTGCCGACGTCGATGACCTGCGTGAACAGCAGGTAGAGCACCCCGAACAGCAGCAGCGGGCGCATCACCTGCCAGGCGTAGCCGAGCACCGAGCCGAAGAAGCGCAGCTTGAACTCGGTGACCGCCAGCGCGCGGGTCAGATGCCAGAAGCGGCGTGGGTCGCTGCCCACCGCCGACGGGCCCTTGATCTGGCGTCCGAGGGACGTGTCAGCGGCGCTCACGGGCCCCCACCTCGAGGTCGAAGGGCACGTCGAGCACGGCGTCGGTCGAGCGCGACGCGGTCACCACGACCGAGGCGATGCGCTCGCGCCGGTCGATCCAGGCGGCGCCGCTGCCGCTGTGGGCGATGGCCGGCGTGGCCTCGTAGCGCCCGGACGACAGGACGTTGTCGAAGGCGATGCGGATCGTCGTCTCCTCGCCGGCGGCGAAGGTGCCCGAGGGCCCGCGCAGCAGGTTGGAGGCCTCGAACACGGGCGTGCCGCGGTCGTCGGCCAAGACCACGCCGAACAGCGGATCGACCACCTCCTCGACGAAGCGCGCGCGGAAGCAGATGGCCAGCCGATGGGCCCCGGGGATCGTCTGGACGCGCGCACCGGCGTCGTCCTCGAACCAGGTCTCGGCGATCTCGGCCTTGCGGTCGCCGTAGCGGCCGATGTCGGCGTCCTCGCGGGTGGCCTCGACGTCGCCGCGGTTGAAGTTCAGCTCCAGGTAGCGCGACGCGACCCGGTCGGGCTCGCCCAGCTCGACGACCTGGCCGCGCTCCAGCAGCATCGCGCGGTCGCAGAAGCGCTGCACGTTGCCCATGTCGTGGGTGACCAGGATGACCGTGCGCCCCTCGCGGCGCAGGCGCGCGAACTCGTCGAAGCACTTCTGCTGGAAGGAGGCGTCGCCGACGGCCAGCACCTCGTCGATCAGCAGCACCTCGGCGTCGACCTGCATCATCACGCTGAAGGCCAGGCGGACCTCCATGCCCGACGAGTAGTTCTTCAGCTTGAGGTCCTCGAACTCGCGCAGCTCGGCGAAGTCGATCACGGCGTCGTAGCGGCGCCTGGCCTCGCGCGGCGAGAGCCCGAGCATCGTCGCGTTGATCATCACGTTGTCGCGCGCGGGCAGGTCGTTGTTGAAGCCGACCCCGAGCTCGATGAACGTGGACAGGCGCCCGTTGACGTAGATGCGCCCGGCGTCGGCGGCGTAGATGCCGGCCAGGCACTTCAGCAGCGTCGACTTGCCCGACCCGTTGCGCCCGACGATCCCGAAGAACTCGCCGTTGTCGACGGCGAAGGAGACGTCCTTCAGCGCGGGGAACGCCTCCGTGCCCATGCGCCGCAGCGGGTGCAGCGCGCGCTCCTTGAGCGTGTGCACCCGCTCGTGCGGCAGGCGGAAGGTCTTCGAGACGCCGTCGACGGCGACCGCAGGCGGGGCGGGCGGCACGCGCAGAGCGTAGCCCTGGCAGATCTGTAGGTTGGTGGCCATGGGGAGAGTCCTGAGCGGTGGCTTGGTCGTCGTGCTGTCGCTCGCGGCGGGAGCGACCGCCGCCCAGGCGGCACCGACCGTCGGCTCGCTCGGCTTCAGCCCCGCGGGGCTGACCGCCGGCCAGACGCTGACCGCCGGCGGCAAGGTGGCCAACCGCGGCAACCGGGCCGCGCTGGTCACCGTGCGGCTCAGCCTGCGCGCCGACGGGACCACGCGGACCATCGGCTCGGTTCGCGTGCGGGCCAAGGCGCACAACAAGACGCGCTACCGGGTCTCCGCGACGATCCCCGACGGCACGGCCACCGGCCGCTACGACGTCGTCGCCTGCGTCGCGCGCGCCTGCCGCACCGCCGGCCCCAAGGTCCTGGTGCTCGCGCCGCCACCTCGCACGACGCCGCCGGTCACCGCCGACGCGCCGTCGACCGACCTGCCGCCCGCCCCGCCCGCGACGTCCCCGCCCGCGGCGCCCATCCTGTTCCCGCCCGGCGCGCGCAGCGGCGGCGACATCCTGTTCCCGCAGATCGGCAACGGCGGCTACGACGCGCGGCACTACGACCTGAAGCTCTCCTATGACCAGGCCAGCGCGTCGCTGACCGGCGAGGCGACGATGGACGCCGTCGCGACGCAGAACCTCGGCCAGTTCTCCATGGACTTCCAGGGCATGACCGTGCAGCGCGTGCGCATCAACGGCCAGAACGTCACGTTCAGCCGCGAGCTCCCCGCGCAGGCCGCGCGCAACGCGGAGACGATCGCCTCCAAGCTGGTCATCACGCCCGTGTCGGGGATCGTCGACGGGAGCCCGTTCTCGGTCACCGTCGACTACAGCGGCGTGCCCGACACCGTCGTCGATCCCGACGACGCCGAGGAGGGCTGGTTCCCCACGGCCGGCGGCGGCGCCGTCGTGTGCCAGCCGATCGGCTGCCAGGCGATCTTCCCGCAGAACAACGTGCCCTACGACAAGGCCACGTTCGACATGGCCATCACGGTGCCGGACGGCATGTCGGGGATCGGCAACGGCGAGCTGGTGGGCACGACCAGCGGCGGTGGCCGGACGACGTGGCGGTGGCACATGGGCGAGCCGATCTCGACCTACCTGACCACCGCGACGATCGGCAACTACGACGTCACGCAGGCGACCGACCCGCAGGGCCGTCAGATCAACAACTTCGTCGACCAGGCGTTCACCCCGGTCGATCTGCTGACGCTCAACCCGATCCTGGCCCAGCAGACCGCGACCGTGGACTACATCGCCGGCCTCCTCGGGCCCTACCCGTTCGGCTCCTACGGCGCGATCGCCGCGGACGCCCCGAACCTGGGCTATGCGCTCGAGGTGGCGACCAAGCCGTTCTACCCGAGCGCGACCGAGCCCGCGACCACGCACACCCACGAGCTGCTGCACCAGTGGTTCGGCGACAGCGTCACCTACCGCCAGATCCGCGACCTGTGGATCCACGAGGGCATGGCCTCGTGGTTCGAGACCCGCTGGAACCACGACGTCAACGCCAACCCGCAGACCACCGCCACGCAGTTCGAGGGCATCTACAACGGCGCGGGGCCGTCATTCTGGGCGATCGCGCCGGCGACGCCGACCGCGGAGCAGCTGTTCTCCTCGTCGGTCTACTACCGCGGGTTCCTGACCTACGAAGGCCTGCGGCAGATCGTCGGCGAGACGGACTTCTTCGACATCCTCTCGACGATCGCCGCGCGCTACCGCCACGGGTCGATCTCGACCGCCGACGTGATCGCGGTGGCCGAAGAGGTCAGCGGCCGCGACCTGGACCAGTTCTTCCAGGACTACCTCTACACCCCGGCCAAGCCGCCGCGCCCGTCGACGTACACGTAGCGCCGCCGCGCCCGAGTTTCGGTCCGCACGCGGACATCCGCTTTAGACTCGCCAAGTGCGCGAGCCCACCGACCTGCTCGAACGTGATGTGGAGATCGCGGCGATCGCCGCTGCGGTGGCCGGCGTGCGCGGCGGCGAGGGCCCGCTGGTGGTCATCCGCGGCGCCGCGGGCATCGGCAAGACGCGGTTGATCGACGTCGCCCGTACGCAGGCCGCGGCGGCGGGGATCGCGGTGCTGGAGGCCCGCGGAGGCGCCCTGGAGCGCGACCTCGTGCTCGGCGTCGTCATCCAGCTGCTGGAGCGCCGGGTGGTCGAGGCGGACCCCGCCGAACGCGAGCGGCTGCTGGCCGGAGCGGCGCGGCTGGCCCTGCCGGCGCTGACCGCGGCCGCCGCCCCGGCGGTCGACGAGGGCGCGCTGCGCCAGGGGCTGTACTGGCTGGTGGCCAACCTGGTCGACGCCGGGCCGCTGCTGCTGCTGATCGACGACGCGCACTGGTCCGACGCCGCCTCGCTGGCCTTCCTCGTCCACCTGGCCCGGCGCCGAGCCGGGCTGTCGCTGATCCTCGTGGTCGCCGGGCGCACCGACGCGCCCGACGGCGCCGAGCTGCTCGACCAGCTGGCCGCCGAGCCCGGGGCCGTCGTCCTGCGCCCGGCACCGCTGAGCCCGGCCGCCGCGTCGCAGCTGCTGGCCGCGCGCGCCGGCGCGACGCTGCCCGCCGACGCCGCCCGCGCCGGCCACGAGGTGACCGGCGGCAACCCCTTCTTCCTGGGCGAGATCGGCACCGCGCTGCGCGCCCACGCGACCGACGCCGACGCCGTGCAGCTCGTCCGCTCGCTGGTGCCCGACGCCGTCCGCCACGCGCTCCTGCTGCGCCTGGGTGGGCTGGGCGCCGACGCCCGCGCGGTGGCCGAGGCGCTGTCGGTGCTGGGGGACGACTGCGCGCTGGACGATCTGGCGGCGGTCAGCCGCCGACCGCGTGCGGTCGTGCTCGACACGCTGCACACGCTGGCCCAAGCGGGGATCGCCTCCCCCGACGCGGTCGCGCGCTTCGTGCATCCGATCGTCCGCACGACGGTCCACGACGACCTCACCGCCGCCACGCGCGTGCTGCTCAACGAGCGCGCCGCCGCGGCGCTGATCGCCGCTCAGGCCGAGCCCGACCGGATCGCCCACCACCTGCTGGCCACCGAGCCCGCCGGGAACCCCGACCACGCCCGTGCGCTGGCCCGCGCCGGCTCCACCGCGCTGGCTCGGGGCGACGCGGCGATCGCCGAGCGCCTGCTGACCCGCGCGGTGGCCGAACCGCCGGTGGCCGCGGAGCTGCCCGACGTGCGCTTCGCGCTGGGCCGCACCCGCCTGGCGCTGGGCGACGGCGCCGGCGCCAGCGGCGAGCTGCGCGCCGCGCTGGCCGCCGAGACCGATCCCGACCGGCGTGTCCCGATCGCCCAGGTCCTGGCCGAGGCGCTGGCCGGTGCCGGCGACATCAGCGGGGCGGTCGAGATGCTCGAGGCGACCGCGTCCGACCTGGCCGGCGACCCCGCGATGCGCCTGGACGTCCAGCGCGTGACGATCGCGCTGTTCGACCCGTCGCGCACGCTGGCCGCGCAGCGCGAGATGCTCGGCTTCACCGGCCTGCCCGGGGACACGCCGGCCGAGCGGGCCGCGCTGTCGACGGCCGCGATCGCCGCGGCGTTCGTCCCCAGCGCGCGGGCCGCCGACGTCGTGGCCATCGCCCGCCGCGCGCTCCATGACGGAGCGCTGATCGGCGACCCGCTGGTCCCACCGGCCGCCTACGGCCCGCCGCTGTACGCGCTCACCCTGGGCGGCGATCTCGACGCCGCCGATCGCGAGCTGGACGCCGTGCTCGTGCGCGCCCGGGCGCGCGGCTCCTCGATCGACTTCCTCACCCACGAGGTGATGCGCCTGGACACCTGCCGCCAGCGCGGCGACCTGGCCCAGGCCGCCGCCTACGGCACGTCGGCGGTGCGGCTGGCCCGCGACTGGGGCGACAGCGCGGTCGCCCTGCGCGTGCTGTCGGTGGCGATCCTGTGGCTGGCCGACGTGCTCGTCGAGCAGGACAAGCTCGATCTGGCCGCCGCGCTCGTGCGCGACCAGGCGGCCGACCACGACCTGACCGCGCGCCCCGAGCTGGCCTGGGTCCGCCAGGCGCGCGGCATCGTCGCGCTGGCCCAGGGACGCTCGGGCGAAGCCCTGGAGGACCTGCTGGCCGTGGGCGCGACGGCTCGGGCCGTGGGCTACGAGGACCGCACCGCGTCGTGGCGGCCCTGGGCGGCGCGCGCCGCCGCGGCCACCGGCGACACCGCGGCCGCGCTCGCGCTGACCGCGGAGGAGCTCGAGCTGTGCCGCACCTGGGGCGCACCCGGCCCGCTGGCCACGGCGCTGCGCACCCACGCGATGCTCGGGCCGACCGAGGCGGCCGACGCGCTCCTGCGCGAGGCGCAGGCCGCGCTGGTCGGCGCGGGCCTGCGGGCCGAGAGCGCACGGGTGGACGCGGCCCTGGGGCTGGTGTTCCGCCGCGACGGGCGCCGCACGGAGGCGCGCGAGCTGCTCGAGCGCGCCGCCGACGCGGCCACCGCCTGCGGCGCGACGGCCACGGCCGAACGGGCCCGCGAGGAGCTGGTCATCCTGGGCGCGCGGCCGCGACGGCTGCGCACCAGCGGCGTCGACGCGCTCACCGCGAGCGAGCGCCGCGTGGCCGACCTGGCCGCCGCGGGGCTGACGAACCGCGAGATCGCGCAGGAGCTGTTCGTGACGATGAAGACCGTCGAGACGCACCTGCGTCAGGCCTATCGCAAGCTCGACGTCCCGGGCCGCGACGGGCTGTCGGCTGCGCTGTCGGCCTGAATCGCGGCGTCCAGCGCGACGGCCAAACCGGCCCATCCGCTGAACGTCAGCAGGCGCGCGTCGGCGCCGGTAAAGTGGCCGGCCAGCGGCTCGAGAGCGGTGATCGTGAGCTGCAGCTGCACCGGGTTCACGGACGCGATGGTGAAGCGCGAGCGGCTCGGCGGCATCCGGGGGTCCCCCCTGACCTTTGGCGGCCGGCAAAAGATCGGGGTGTCGACCCCGATGCGGGACGTGCAACCAGCAACGGAGGATGCCGCGATGCCCCACACTTTGCTTCGCTCCCTGACTGCGGCCGCGCTCGCCGCCACCGTCCTCGCGCTGGCCGCCTGCGGCGGCGAGGACTCCAGCGGACTCAACCGCGATGACCTGACGGCTCAGGCCAACGACATCTGCAAGAAGATCGAGACGCAAGGCAAGAAGATCGCCGAGCCGACCGACATCACCGACGCCTCGCAGGCCGCCGCCTACTTCGACGAGGCCGCGCCGCTGATCCAGCAGCAGGTCGACGAGCTGTCCGCGCTGGAGCCCGACGACGAGGTCAAGGCCGACTACGACGCGTTCATGGTGCAGCAGAACGCGGCCAACGAGCTGGTCCAGACGATCCGCAAGAAGGCCGACGCGGCCGATCCGAGCGGCATGGAGGACCTGGCCAAGATGGATCCGCTGGGCGCGAAGGTCGAGAGCTCGGCCAAGAAGCTCGGCGCCACGGACTGCGCATGAGCCGCGCGCGCCGCCTGGTCGCCGGGCTGGGCGGCGCCGCGCTGATCATGGCGCTCGCCGTCGGTTGCGGCTCGTCGGAGTCCTCGTCGACCGCGTCGAGCTCGGGCACGAGCTCGACGCCGGCCCGGACGGCGACCACCGAGCAGATCCACGAGATCAACGTCATCTACGACGACCCCGAGGACACGATCGCGGCCACGGCGAAGGAGATCCTCAGCCTCGGGGGCACCGACGGCGTCGCCGCCGGCTTCACGAAGTCGTTCAAGCTGCCCACCGACGTGACCATCCACGTGGTCAACGGGACCGTCGGCCCGCACTACACGCCGGCCGACAAGACGATCACGCTGTCCTACGGCTTCGTCGACTACACCGCCGGGCTGCTGAAGAAGAACTTCCCCGAGCTGCGCACCAACGACGAGCAGTTCGGCCGGTCGCTGGCCGCGGTCGACGGGTTCATCCTCGTCCACGAGTTCGCGCACACCCTGGTCGACGTCTTCGACCTGCCGGTGCTGGGCAAGGAGGAGGACGCCGCCGACGCGATCGCCACGGTGTTCATGACGAAGCTGGTCGACGGCGGCGACGAGTACGCGTTCGACGCGGCGCGGTTCTTCCACGCGCTGTCGGCCCGCCAGCGCAAGCTCGCGCCCGCCGACTACTGGGACTCGCACTCGCTGGACCAGCAGCGCGCGTACTCGATCGTCTGCTGGATCGCCGGCTCCAGCGAAGAGGCCTTCAACCAGGTGCAGCAGCTACAGATCCTCGGCGAGGACCGCCTGCAGGGCTGCCCGGCCGAGTACCAGCAGAAGGTCGAGGCGTTCCAGGGCCTGCTCAAGCCGCACGTGCGCCAAACGCCCTGAGGTCGCGCAGCAGGTCGCCGATCACCCGCGGCCAGATGCGGCTGGCCCGGTAGTCGTCGGCCTTCGCGCGCCCGCGGTGGCGGACCCGCTCGAACGTGTCGGGGCGGCGGGTGAGCTGGTAGAGGATCGTCATCAGCTCGTCGGGACGGCGGATCTCCAGGAAGTCGATCCCCGCCTCCAGCCCGTGCGTGGGGTCCAGCGGCTCGGAGATCACCAGGTGGCCGGCGGCCAGGTGCAGCAGCACCCGGTTCTCGAAGGACGGGTAGGGCTCGCCGTGCAGGTTCAGCGCGACGTCGGTGCGGGCGAAGACGTCGCGCAGCTCCTCCCCGTGCAGGCCGTGCGCGTAGTGCAGCACGTCGTACTCGTGCTTGGCGTTGATCAGGAAGCGCTCGCGGTGATCGGTCGAGTACCCGACGAACAGGATCCGCGGGACGGCGGCGCTGGCCGCGACCGGCTGGTAGATGCGGTCGTCCACCGGCAGCGGCAGCGAGCGCCACACGGGCGCGTGGCGGTCGGCGGTGCCGGCCACGTGCGGGTCGAAGGCGACGATCCGATCGAAGTTGGCAGGGTCGGTCAGCGCCAGCTCGGACTCGCGCCAGTCCAGGTCGGGGTGGTCCTCCCCGCCGGTGCGCTTGAGCGGCTCGGTGACGAAGCCCAGCGTGGCGGCGCGCAGGCCGGCGAACGCGCCCGGCGGGATGATCTCGGGCCGGAACACGACGACCACGTGCGCGCCCCAGTCGTCCAGCGCCTCACGCAGCGCGCCCGCGTCGTGCCCCACGCCGGCCCGGAAGTCGAAGAAGCGCGGGTGCAGGCCACCCGTCGGCGCCGACAGCGCGCACTGGGCGAAGTACGTCTCCTGGCCGACGAAGGCGACGCGGACCGGCTCTCCGAAGCGGGGCTGACGCATGGGCGGGCCGTACAGTAACCGCGCGTGCGCGTCGCCTTCCTCACCCAGGACCTCCAGCTCTCGGGCGGCGTGGGCGTGATCGTCGAGCACGCCTCGCAGCTCGCGCGCCGCCACGGCTTCGACGTGTCGCTGGTGCTGACCGGCAAGCAGGACGCGCCCGACTGGTCCTTCCGGGGCCTGGAGCACCTGCACGTGGTGGGCCTGCAGGATGCCCGCGCGATGCGGTTCGACGTCGCGCTGAGCACCTGGTGGGAGACCAGCGACTGGCTGTTCGACCTCGACGCGGCCCGCTACGCCTCGTTCGTGCAGTCGCTGGAGGAGCGCTTCTACCTGCCCGAGGAGGTCGAGCGGATCGCCGCCGGCCTGACCCTGGACCTGCCGGTGCGGTTCGTCACCGAGGCGCGCTGGATCGCCGGCGCGCTGGAGGCGTTGCAGCCGGGCAATCGCGCGTTGCTGGTCCGCAACGGGATCGCCAAGGACGTGTTCGTCTCCCCCGCGCAGGCGCCGGTCGCGCTCGGTGGCCCGCTGCGGATCCTCGTCGAGGGCTCCGCGCAGATCGCCTTCAAGGGCATCGGCGATGCGCTGGCCGCGACGTCGGCGATGAGCGAGCAGCGCCACGTCACGCTCGTCACCCCCGACCGCGACGGCGACGTGCCCGCCGGCGCCGACGCGGTCATCCACGCGGTGCCCCACAGCGAGATGGCCCGCCTGTACGCCGAGCACGACGTGGTGCTGAAGCTCTCGCGCGTGGAGGGGATGTTCGGGCCGCCGCTGGAGGGCTTCCACATGGGCGCCACGTGCGTCGTCACGCCGGTCACCGGCTACGACGAGTACGTGCGCCACGGCGTCAACGGCCTGGTCGTCGACTGGGACGATACGCGCGGCACCGCGCGCGCCCTGGACCTGCTGGCCCGCGACCGGGCCCTGCTGCATCAGCTGCGCGCGGGCGCGCTGGCCACCGCGCGGGCCTGGCCGTCGTGGGAGCAGGCGGGTGCCTTCATGGCGCTGGCCCTCCGGCGCATCGCCGCCGAGCCCGCGCCGTCGCCCCGGGTGGCGGGCGCGCGCCTGGCCCGGGACTTCCAGATGAACCTGGCCATCGGCCAGCGGATGACCTTGGACCACACGATCACCTCGACGGTGCTCAAGGAGGTCAAGGACCAGAACGCGTACAAGGTGGGGCTGTGGCTGCGTGGGATCTTCCTGAAGGCGACGGCGCCGGTGCGCCGCGTGCGCTGGTGGCTGAAGGGGCGGCGCGGATGAGGACGCGCATCCCGATCGCCTGCGCGTGCGTGATCGTCGGCCTGGGCGCGATCGTGGCCGTCGCCTCGACCGCCGGGCCGCCCGACGGCTACCGCGTGTTCGCCCAGCGCGACGTGCGCGCCTACCTGCCCGACTCCGAGGGCTTCCGCACCGTCATCTCCGGCCAGCCCGACGTGTTCGTGGCCGCCGGCGACAACGAGGGCAACGCCGTGCAGGTCGCGGGCGTCCCCGCCCGCGGCCGGTCGATGGCCCAGTACGAGCGCTTCACACTGGAGAACATCGAGATGGCGGCGCCGAGCGCGGAGAACCTGCGCCGCGAGGACGTCGACGTCCCCGGCGCCGACGAGGCGCGGCGCATCACCTTCACCGATCCCGACCGCGAGGACCGCGTGACGACGGTGATCGCCCGCGACGGCGACCGCTTCGTCACGCTGACCGTCGACGCGCTGGACCGCACCCCCGACGACGTGCTGGACACCGAGACCGTCGAGGACTCGTTCGCGATCACCGGCTGAGAACGACCGCGGGGCCGGCGAAATCGCCGGCCCCGCGTGTCCCCTCCAGTCGGGAACCTCCGGTCAGAGCTGCGCGCTGTAGGGCAGCACCGACTTGGCCTTGAGCCCGCTCATCAGCGCCGTGACGTAGGGCTGACGGTCGTGCATGTCGTCCGTGCGCACGTTGCGGATGACGAGCGAGACCTTCCCGCCCGGCGCCGTCACGTAGGCCGCCTTCTTGCGCCACTTCTTCGGGATCTCCGCCGTGGCCACGGTGGCCTTCAGCGCCGAGACGTTGCTCGGCTCCACCGTGATGATCACGTCGTCGTCGATGCCCGAGATCGGCGTCGGCCCGGTGTCACCGGTCTCCGGCAGCTCGTCCTCGGCCAGCGGCTCGTCGGCCGCCTTCTTGTCGGCGCGCGTCGACACCGTGTCCGCCGCGACGGGGGCGCCGAGCGGGTACAGCACCGAGTTCAGCACCAGCCGGTCGTCCTGCGCCTTCCAGGCGCGGTAGAACGGGTTGAAGCCGAACAGGACCGCGCGGCCCGAGCCGAGCGTGGACTCGACCACCGCCGGGCGACCGGACAGCCCCTGCGCGTTCTCCGACAGGCCGTACTTGCCCACCAGGTTGACGTAGTTGCTGGGGTCGGTCCCGTAGGAGACGACCGCCTTCCCGTTGGCCCCGAGCGTGCTCGGGTCGTAGATCGGGTTGCCGGTCGCGTCGCGGTAGATCCAGCCGCCCGAGTCAAAGCCCCAGGCCACCGGGCTCGTCGTGTCGAACGTGCCGTCGAACTCGGTGCCCGGCGTGGCGATGCCGGAGATCGCGTTCGCGTTGAGGGTGGTCAGGCCCGCGTTGCGTGCCGTCGTCGTGGCGTTGGCGTTGTAGCCGATGTAGCGGCCTCCGGTGTTGACGAACGACGTCACCGATGCGGTGTCGCTGATCGTCGAGTTGGGGTTGATCAGGGCGGTGAAGCCGGCCGTGCGCAGGGTCGGCAGGTCGGCGTTGGTCACGGGGACCACCATCGACGCCGGCAGACCGAGCTTCTGCGACAGCACGAAGTACATCTCGCAGAAGGCCGAGCTCGTGCAGTGCTGGCCGTTGGTCACCGGGTTGTTGGGCACCGAGGCGCCGGCGTAGATGCCGATCTTCGGCGTGGTCAGCGCGTAGTGCGCCACCGGGTAGCCGTCGATCGAGTACACCGGCGTGGCCCGCTTGGCGGCCAGCGCCGCCACGTCGATGCCGACCAGGCTCGACTTGCGCACCAGCGCGGCACCCGTGTCGAAGTGCCGGCCGGCGGCGTCGAACGCGGTCGCGCCGCGATCGACCTGCGCGCCCTTGGACAGCAGGTCGGCGGCCAGCGCGAGGCCCGCGGCCGAGTCGGTGTCGAACGCGTAGACCGTGCCGTCACCCGGCGTGACCGTGCCGAACTGCGGCGTGCCGATCTCCGTCATCGCCGTGCCCGCGGGCAGCGGCGAGGACAGGAAGCCGTCGCCGGCCAGGCCCCGCTGCAGCGAGTACGACCAGGTCACGACGTCGTACCAGAACCGGTAGGTGATGTACGGGTTCTCCCCGAGCACCGCCTGGATCCAGTGCTTCTGCGCCTGCGCCATCGGGATGTAGTACGTCCCGGCGGTCAGGGTCGCGGCCGTGTCGCTCTTGCCGAACTCGTGCACGCCCGCGGTCGTCACGTCGCCGTCGAGACGGTAGATGTGGACGCCCAGGTCCTGCAGCTCGGTGAACAGCTTCGACAGGTCACCGGCGTGCTCGCCGGCCCGGAAGAAGTAGCCGCACACCGACTGCGAGGGCTGCTGGATGATCTCGCTGTGCAGCGGGCTGACCAGCTTGTTGGGCTGCAGCTGGCAGGCCGCACCCTGGTCGATGGCCTCCTGCCACTGCTTGACCCACTCGGTCATCAGCTCGATCTTGTTCTCCGACGTGACGTTCATCGTCTCGTCGATGGCCAGGTAGTGGTCGTAGACCTGCTTGCCGTAGACCTCGCTGGTGCCCTTCTCGAACGTCATGCCCGCGGCGCCCATCACCAGGGAGGGGACGGAGTCGCCGTACTCCGGGGTGAAGAGGTCGTAGGTGTTGTAGTTGCGGTACTGCGAGGACTGGTCGTTGAACGCCTGCTGCAACGACGGGCCGATCTTCTGCTGGATGAACTCCAGCGAGAAGTCCGACAGCTCGTGGTGCACCGGGTCCTCGTTGGGCGGGAAGAAGTAGCCCGACGACTGCTGGTGGGCGTCGATGAAGAACGGCCCCGGGTACTGGTTCATCTCGGGGATGAACAGGGCGTTGTCCTTCTGGGTCTGCGTGCCGAAGTCCCGGTTGGGGTCGAACGCCCACGCCGTGGTGCGCTGGTTGTTGTCGCGACCGTCCGGGTTGCGGACCTGGTCCAGGAAGAAGTCCAGGTTCGCCAGACGCTTGGCGTTGTCGCAGTCCAGGCGCGCGGCCAGCTCGTACATGACGCGGCTGATCGCCTCGCCCGCCGCCGGCTCGTTGCCGTGCGGCGTCGCCGTGATCCAGCCGAACGCCGGACGCGTGTCCACCGCGGCCAGACCGTCGGCCTCGGAGATCGTGCCCGCGCGCACCCCCGACCAGAACGCGGCGTCGTTGCGACCCGCGTCGAGGTTGGCGATGTTCTCGGGCGTGCCGATCACGTAGATCTTCAGCGGGCGCGTGCCGAGCGTCGTGGTGCCCAGCGTCTTGGGGATCACGCGCACACGCGGGTTGTCGGCCGTGGCCGTCACCAGCGCGTCGCCGTAGGCGTAGAGCGTCGCCGAGGGGTTGCGCGGGCTGGTGCCCGTGCCCCCCGCGCCGAGCTCGACGCCCGTGACCTGCTGGAACGTCGGGATCGAGCTGTCGAACTGGAGGTCCTGCGTACAGCCCTCCGGATCCGGCGCGGCGACAGCCGCGCCCGGAAGCGCAGCGAGGGCCGCTGCGACCGCCACGGTGGTGGCGGCCGCCAGGAGACGGCGGCAGGACATCAGGAGAACCTCCGGGTGTTGCTGATCGGGGCCAGCACGGCGTTGCCGCCGAACTCGGCCTTCACGGAGAAGGGCTTGCCCTTCGTGCGAGTGGTGAAGGACCGTGAGAAGGCGCACTTCCCGTCCAGCTTCACCTGCGTGTTGTCGAACGTCTTGCCACCGCGCTTGACCGTCAACGTGACGGTGCCGCTCGTGCAGCCCTGGGCCGCGGTGACGCTGCCGGGGAGGTCGAGGCCACCGGAGATCGTCCGCTTGGTCAGGCCCTTGCCCGCCTTCTTCTTGGCCACCTTCAGCGTCAGCGCCGCGGGGTCGAACTTCGACACCGTGACCTGGCTGGTGGTCTCCGCCGTGGCGCCCGTGTTGTCGGTCACCACGACCCGCAGCGTCTGGCTGCCGACGTCGGCCCCGGTCGGGCTGACGTCACACGTGTAGGGCGCGCTGGCGGCCGAGCAGACCAGCCGGTTGCCGAGGAAGAAGTCGACGCGCGCGACGCCCGCGTCGGCCTTCGGATCAACGGTCAGCTTGGTGCCCTGGGCGCCGATGGTCGTCGGCGGGCTGATCAGCGCGACCGTCGGGGGCGGAGCCGTGCTGGGCTCGCCACCGGCGGGGGTCGAGCCGCCACCGCCGCCACCACCGCCGGCGACGACCTCGGGCTCACACCGGCCCGGCACGACGATGACGCTGGCGCCCGTCTGCCCGAGGAAGTCCTCGGCCACGACCGTGAACGTGCGCTGCCCGCAGAACTCGGTGGGCAGCGTGAGCGACGCCTCGTAGGCCGGGCGATCGGTGATCCCGATGACCTCCGCGCCCTGGTAGAAGACCACGCGCTTGACGCCGAAGTCGTCGGTCGCGCCGGCGCGCAGCGTCAGCGTCCCGCCCGGGAAGTACGGCTCGGGCGTGCCGCTGAACGCGGTGATCCGCGGGGCCAGGTCGGCCATGGCCAGCGGCGCGATCTGCAGCGCGTACTGGCCCGTGTTGGGGCTGCCCTGGGGTCCGTTGCGGAAGGGGTAGAAGTCGACCGCGGTCGACGTCGTCCCCGCCCCGTCGGCCACGGCCGTGCCGTTGACCGGGTTCTCGGGCACCTGCGGGTTGGTGGTCGGCGAGATCGCCGGGCCGGGGTTGGTGGACGAGTTGTAGCGCAGCCCCCACCAGTTGTTCTCCGCCGCCACCGGCGTCGTCGTGTTGGCCGCCGTCTGCGCGGCCGTCAGGTTGAGGATGCCGTAGGCGTTGTCGACGATATTGCTGCCGGTGACCGAGCTTCCGCCCGCGCCGACGAAGCGCAGCCCGGCGCCGAGCGTCAGGTTGGCGTTGTTCGTCGCCGAGTTGCGGGTCGGCGCACCGGCGCCGTTGACGAGGTTCTGCGAGACCAGCGTGTTGCTGACCGCCGCCGTCGCCCCGCCCGTGACGCGGACGCCGTCCTGGCCGTACAGCTGGCCGGTGGTGAGCAGGTTGACCGAGGCGCAGTTGCCGTCGGCCACGTAGTTGATGCACAGCAGCCGCCCGACGATCTGGCTGCCGGTCAGCGTCAGGTTGTTGACCGCGCCGCTGGGGGTCAGCGTGCCGCTGTCGGCGGTGGTGGTCGCCGAGTCGGCCAGCACGCCGATGCGGTTGTACTGGTCGATGCGCGTGTGATCGATCAGCAGCGGCCGCGGCGCGAGGCCGCTGATCGTGCCGTCGGCGGCGCTGACCTGCGCGACGCCGTAGCCGGGCATCGCGCTGCGGTAGCCACCGGGCTGGGTGGCGGCGTCGCTGGCCTGCGAGGTCACCACGCGGGTGACGCGGCTGCGCACCAACGAGCCCTGGGCGTCGAGGAAGACGACGCCGGCCTCGGAGGCCACGCCGGCGCCAGAGACGGTGACGCCGGAGATGTTGACCGTGATCGGCGCACCGACGAGGCCCTTGGCCACGACGATGTCGCCGATGCCGTTGCGGATGTCGGGGGTCCCGCCCTCGGCGATCTGGCCGCCGGCGTTGACGGGGGTGATCGTCACCAGGTCTGCCCCGGCGCCCTTGAGGGTCACGCTCTTGGTGATGGTCAGCGCGTTGGACGCGACGGCACCGCTGCCCTCGGCGTACGTGCCTGGGCAGATCGCGACCGTGTCACCGGCCGTGGCCGCGTTGATCGCGGCTTGGATCGACTGATACGGCGCGGCTGGGCACTGCGCGCCGTCGTCGTCGACCGAGAGTGTGGCGGCGTTCGCGCATGGCACCGCGATGAGCGACGCGACGGCCACTGCCATCGCGGCGCTCGTCCTGCTTCGCAACAAGGGGTCCGTCTCCGATGTGTGTGGGGGCCGAGCAGCGCCCGGGCCGTGCCCGGGCGAAGTCGGCACCCTCCCAGTCAGCGCCGCCCACGGTTATCGACATGTGGTCGAGACGTTGCTGTTCCGTATACGCCCTCGTGTCGAACGGCGTTCAAGAACCCGCTACAGCGCGGACTCCACGACCTCGCGCAGGCTGCGAGGCGGCCGGCCGGCCAGCTGCTGCACGGCGTCGGTCTGCTGGTCGAGGAAGCCCTCGCGGATCGCCGTGCCGAACGAGGCGATCACCGTGGCGGCCTCCGGCGGCAGCCCGGCGCCCTCCAGACCGGCGACCAGCGCGGCGTCGTCGACCTGGACGACCGCGACCGGCCGGCCGCCCAGGTCGCCGGCCAGCGCGGCGCGGTCGGCGGCGGTTAGCAGCTCGGTGCCGGTGATCTCGAAGGCGACGTTGTCGACCCCCTCGTCGGCCAGCAACGCGCCCGCCGCGGCCGCGGCGCAATCGGCCCGGCTGACGTAGGTGGTCGCGCCGTCGCCCTGGTTGGTGACGAGCTCGCCCGAGGCGATCGCGTGCTGGATGTTGGGCACGTCGAACTCGGCGTACATCGCGTTGCGCAGGGCGGTCCAGGCCACGCCGCTGGCGGCCAGCGCCTCCTCGGTGCCGCGGTGGTCGGGCGCCACCGCGACCGGGTTCTCGGGCACGGGGTTGCCGGCCGACGTGTAGACGATGCGCTGGACGCCCGCGGCCGCGGCCGCCGTGATCGCCGCGCGCTGACCGTCCAGCCGGCTGCCGACCACGTCGGTGGAGATCAGCAGCAGGCGGTCGACGCCGGCGAAGGCGGCGGCGAGGGTGTCGGGCTGGGAGAAGTCCCCGTGGCGCACGTCGGCGCCGACGCCGGCCAGCGCGTCGGGCGAGCGGGTGATGAGCACGAGGTCGGACGCGGCGACGCCGCCGTCCAGCAGCTCCTGGGTGACGAGGCGACCGAGGTGGCCGGACGCACCGGTGATGGCGAAGGTGGTCATGACCGGAAATCGTAGCCGATCCGGTTGCAGTTATAGGATCGGTGGTCGATGACCCGCCCGACCAACACCCAGTTCGCCGTCGCCGCCCACGTGCTCGTGCTGATCGTCACCGCGGACGGGCGTCCGGTCAGCTCCGAGGAGATGGCCCGCAGCGTGCAGGCCAGCCCGGTCTACCTGCGGCGCGTGCTCGGCCGCCTGCGCGACGCGGGCCTGGTGTCGTCGCGGCCCGGACCGCACGGCGGGTGGCTGCTGACCCGCGCCGCGGCGGACCTGACGCTGGGCGACGTGTGGCGCGCGGTGCACGGCGACGAGCCGGTGCTGGGCCTGCATGGGCCGGCGGAGGCGTGCCCCGTGGGCGCGCGCATCGGCGGGCTGATGACCGGCGTCCAGAACCGCATCACCCAGGCGATTGAGGACGAGCTCGATCGCACGACGCTAGAAGATGCCGTACTCGCGAACCAGCGGTAGGAGCGGACCCTCGAAGAGCACGGCGAGCAGGCCGTTCTGCAGCTCGTCGGCGTGGCGACGGGCGGTCCGGAACGCGCGGTTGGTGTCGCCCTGCTCGCGCGTCAGACCCGCCAGCTCGGCGCGCACCTCGTCGTCGGTGAGCATCCCCAGCCAGCGGTCGTAGGCGCCCAGGGTGCGCACCCCCGCGTCGGGGTCGAACTCGAGGAACACCTCGGCCAGGCGGTCGGTCGCCGGCTGGTCCAACTGGCGGCGCAGCTCGGGGGCGATCGCGTCGGCCCGCAGGCGATGGCAGAGCAGCAGCGGCAGCAGCCCGCCGGCGAACAGCACCTTGCGGTTGAGGCGCAGCTTCAGGTTGCGCAGCGCGCCCTTCTCGCCGCCGCCGGCCCGCTCCTTGCCCACGAAGTCGACGGCCACCGTGCGCCAGTAGCGGATCACGTCGTTGAGGAAGAAGCGCGGCGGGCGGTGGTCCTTGACGTCGCCCTGCAGGTAGCCGTCGAGCACCAGGTCGCGCGCGGCCCGGTGCGCGTCCTCCCCGGCCACCGCGACCGACTCGAGCATCAGCAGCATCCGGCGGGTGAGGTTGCGGTTGGTGTCCTCGTCCAGGCCGATGCGCCCGGCCAGCTCGCCGGCGAAGCTGATCTCGCCGAACGTGCCGGTCTGCCCCGGCCGCCGCCCCAGCGCGGCGTCGACGGCCGCGGCGTCGGGCGCCACGCCGTCGCGGTGCGCGCCGGCCACCAGGATCAGCCAGTCGTCGTCGCTGCCCGGCGTCAGCTCGTGCCGGCCCCAGGAGCCGAACAGCACCACGGCCGCGTCGCGATCGCGCGGCACGCCGGCCAGCCGCTCGCGCGCCGCGGCCAGCGCGACATCGGTGCGCTCTCGCGCGGCCAGCAGGTGCGGGAAGCCGTCCAGGCTGCGCACGGCCAGCTCCTCCAGGGGAGTCGCCACGCGCGGCAGGATCGCCGATCGCCGCGGCGATCAGCGACAGCGGCGTTGCAGCGTCAGCCGTGCAGGGGTGCTTCGAGGATCCACGGCACGTCGCGGCAGCGGCGCAGGACGGGCGTCCAGGCGGACTCGTCGGCGGCCGTCAGCGGCTCGTGGTGGCAGTCCTCGTCCAGCGAGGAGACGTGCAGATGGCGCAGGCGACCGGCGAAGCGGTCCAGCAGCTCGTGCGCCTCGTCCATCGACGCGTCGATCGCGGCGGCGTGGGCGATGTCGAAGCAGAAGCCGGCCTCGGGCAGCGCCACGAACAGGCCTTCGAGCTCGTCGGCGGTGCGCCCGGCCAGCTTGCGCGGGTCCATGTTCTCGACGACGGCCAGCGCGCCCAGGCGGCGGTACGCGCCGATGTCCTCGATCACGTCGGGGTGGATGACGACGGAGTCGATCCAGGCCGGCAGCCCGTCCAGCAGCGCGTCGACCAGCTCGGCATCGCTCATGCGCAGGTGCTTGGTCGGCGCGTGCACCGAGACGTAGCGGAAGGGCAGCGGCGGCGCCCCGTCCAGGAAGGCCAGCAGGCCCGGCAGCTCGGTCTCCGACAGCGCCGCCAGCTCGACCGCGAACGACGAGGTCTCCAGCGCCGAGGCGACCAAGGCCTCCCAGTCGCCGCGCTGCTGCGCCATGTAGCCCGTCGATGCGCCGAGCGGATGATGCTGGGCGACGGGGCCGCGTTCGAGGAGTTGCAGGGGGACCATCGGGACGCAGGACCCTAGTACCCGCCTCGGACGAACCGGCGGCCTTGTTCCCGCTCTCAGCGGCGATTCGTTCCGAAGGCCGCGACGTCCTCGAAGGCGTCGGCCACCAGCCGCGGCCACACCACCGAAGCCCGGTACTGCTCGGCCTTGCGCCGCCCCCGCACGCGCACGCGCTGGTAGGCGCCGGGGTGGCGCGCGACGGTCCGCAGCATCGACAGCAGCTCGTCGGGCTCGGAGAACTCCAGGTAGTCGATGCCCGGCTCCAGCCCGTGCGTGGGCGACAGCGTCTCGCTGACCACCAGATGCCCCGCGGCCAGGTGCAGGCAGACCCGGTTCTCGAAGGACGGGTAGGGCTCGTTGTGCACGTTGATGGCCACGTCCACCGTGCGCATCAGCTCGTCCAGCTCGGCCCCGTGCAGCCCGAAGGCGACGTGCAGGATGTCGAGCTCGTGCTTGGGGTGGCGCAGGAACGCCTCGCGGTGCGGGGTCGAGCGCCCGACGAAGGCCAGGCGGGGCGCGCCGTCCCCGCCGCTGGCGCTCGCGTAGAAGCGATCGGCCACCGGGATGGGCAGCGCCCGCCACACCGGCAGGATCGCGTCGGCGGTCTCGACGATCATCGGGTCGAAGGCCACGGTGCGATCCCAGGAGCCCGGGTCCGCCTTGCGCAGGTCCTCGCGCCGGCGGCGCAGGTCGATGTGCGTCTTGCGCCCGCTGTCGCGCGGGATCGGCTCGGTCAGGAAGCCGATCGTCAGCGCCTTCAGGCCGTCGAACGCGCCCGCCGGGACGATCTCCGGACGGAACACGACGACGGCGTGCGGGGCGAAGCGATCCAGCGCGGCGCGCATCGCCTCGGCGTCGGCGCCCTCGCGGAAGTCGACGTACGTCGTGCGCACGCGCGCGGACCGCTCGTCCAGCGCGCAGGCCTCGAAGTACGTCTGCTGTCCCACGAAGGCCAGGCGCAGCGGTTCGCCGAAGCGGGGCGTCATCGCGAGCGGAGGGTACGCTCCACGGCGCCATGGCCGACTGGCAAGAGCGCATCACGCGCGACACGAAGCCCTCGATCCGCGTCGAGCACGACCTGCGGTACGCCGCCGCCGTGCCGCTGGTGATCGGCGCCCCGACCTGGGTCGACCTGGGCTGCGGTGCCGGCGTGGCCGCCGCCGACGCGCTCGGCGACGAGCAGCTCGGCCGCGTCGTGCTGGTCGACGCCGACGCCGACGCGCTCGACCAGGCCGGGCGCGACCTGCGCGCCCGCGACACCGTCCGCGTGCAGGCCGACCTGGCCACCGACCAGGGCGTGGCCGCCGTGCGCGCCGCCCTCGGAGACACCGCCGGCACGATCACCTGCTTCGAGGTGATCGAGCACCTGCCGACGTTCGTCCCGCTGATCGGCGCGCTGATCGAGCTGGCCGAGCAGGGCTGGAGCGTCGTGCTCAGCGTCCCCAACGACGCCTTCTGGGCGCTGGAGAACCCCTACCACGAGACGATGTGGGGCGAGGGCGCGTTCGAGGAGCTGCGCCGGCTGCTGCCCGAGAACGCGGTCGTCGCCCAGCAGATCCCGCTGGACGGCTCGCACCTCGTCGTCGGCGACGGCGTCCCGCTGGCGCTGCCGCCCGTCACGCCGCGCCCCGACGCGGTGCCCTCCCACTTCCTGGCCGCGTTCGGCCCGCGCGGCGGCGAGCTCGTCGCCCGCGCCCTGGCCATCCCCTCCGACCTCGACGGGCAGCGCACCTGGGAGCGGCAGCGCGAGTCCACGCTGGCCGTGCTCGAGGCCGAGCTGGAGGAGCTGCGCGCCAACGTCAAGTGGTCCTCGGAGGAGATCGCGCGCCTCAACGCCCAGCTGAAGCCGTCTTGAACGTCGCGTTCCTCGTCAACGACCTGCAGCTCTCCGGGGGCGTGGGGGTCGTCGTCGAGCACGCGCGGCAGCTGGCCGGACACGGGATCACCGCACACCTGGTGCTGGCCCGCGAGCAGGAGGACCCGGACTGGCGCTTCCGCGGGCTGGGCGAGGTCGAGGTGCTGTCGCTGGGGCAGGCGCGCGAGCGCCGCTTCGACGTCGCGCTGAGCACCTGGTGGGAGACGAGCGCGGTCCTGTTCGACCTCGACGCCGACCACCGCGCGGCGTTCGTGCAGTCGCTCGAGGACCGCTTCTACCGCCGCGACGAGCCCCAGCGGCTGGGCGCGGCGCTGGCCCAGGACCTGCCTGTGCACGTGATCACCGAGGCGCGCTGGATCGCCCAGACCTTGGAGGAGCTGCGGGGTGACCAGCGGGTGCTGCTCGTGCGCAACGGGATCGCCAAGGACGTGTTCGTCTCCCCGCCCGGCCTCGACGTGCGCCGCGGCGAGCCGCTGCGGATCGTCATCGAGGGCAACCCGCACGTGTGGTTCAAGGGCGTCGGCGAGGCGCTGGGCGCCGTGCGCGCGATGTCCCAGCCCCGGCACGTGACGCTGGTCACCGGTGTCCGCGACGTCGACACGACGGGCGCCGACGAGGTCGTCGGCCCGCTCAGCCACGAGCAGATGGCGGCGCTGTACGCGCGCAGCGACGTGGTGCTGAAGCTTTCGCGCGTGGAAGGCATGTTCGGCCCGCCGCTGGAGGGCTTCCACATGGGCGCGACCTGCGTGGTCACCGCGGTGACCGGCCACGAGGAGTACGTCGAGCACGGCGTCAACGGCCTGGTCGTCGACTGGGACGACCCGCGCGGCACGTCGCGGGCGCTGGACCTGCTCGCCGCCGACCGCGCGCTGCTGCACCGGCTGCGCCTGGGCGCGCTGGCCACCGCGCGGGCCTGGCCGTCGTGGGAGCAGTCGGGCACGGTGATGGCCGCCGCGCTGCGCGAGCTGGTGCGCCGCCCCCAGCCCGACTCCGCGCCCGCGCTGGCCAACGCGCTGGGCACCGTGCGCGCCGCCGTCGAGGCGCAGGCGCTCGTGGTCAGCCAGCGCGACAAGCTGCGCTACCGCGTGGCGCCGCTGGAGCGCCTGGACGCGATCGTCGAGCGCGCGCCGCTGCGCTGGGTGCTGGCCCCGCTGCGCAAGGTGTGGCGAAGGGTGCGCCCGTCGTGATCCGCGGCGCTGCCCGCCGGGTGCTGGGCCGCGGCGACGGCGGCCCACTGCGCGTGACCGCGCCGCCTGCGCTGTTGGAGGTCGCGCACGAGGGGATCGTGCCGCTGGGCAGCGCGAACCTGTTGGCCGAGCGGCTGCGCATCGCCGTCGTCGTGCCCCAGTTCCGTCGCGGCAGCGGCGGCCACTCGACGATCCTGCACCTGCTGCGCGGCCTGGCCGCCCGCGGGCATTCGTGCTCGGTGTGGATCGAGGACTCCGACGGCACGCACCACGGCCAGGAGCCGCAGCAGGTCGAGGCGCTGTTTCGCGAGTGGTTCGGCGCGAGCGCGATCGACGTGCACGCGACGTTCGAAGCCTGGAGCGGCGCCGACGTCGTGCTGGCCACCGGCTGGCAGACCGTCCATCGGGTCCTGCGGCTGGCCAACGCGGGCGCCCGCGGGTACCTCGTCCAGGACCACGAGCCCGAGTTCTACGGGACGTCGGCCGAGCGCGTGTGGGCCGAGGAGACCTACCGGCTGGGGCTCCCGTGCATCGCCGCGTCGCCCTGGCTGGCGGGCCTGCTGCGCGAGCGCTACGGCGCGCGCGCCGACGCGTTCGACCTCGGCGTCGACCACGCCGTCTACGCGCCCGTGGCCGATGTCGAGCGCCGGGCCGACACCGTCGCCCTGTACGCGCGCGCCGTCACCGCGCGCCGGGCGGTGCCGCTCGGCCTGCTCGCGCTGCGCGAGCTGCGCCGCCAGCGCCCCCGCACGCGCATCGTCCTGTACGGCGAGGCGCGCCCGATCGACGCGGGCTTCGACGCCGAGCAGCCCGGCGTGCTCGACGGCCCGCAGCTGGCCGAGCTGTACGCCGAGGCGACGGTCGGCGTCGTGCTGTCGATGACCAACCCGTCGCTGGTGCCGCTGGAGATGCTGGCCTGCGGGCTGCCGGTCGTCGATCTGGCCTCCGATGCGATGCGCGGCACGTTCGGCGCGGACGGGCCGATCGCCCTGGCGCCGTTCGATCCGATCGCGCTGGCCCAGGCGATCGCCGGCCTGCTCGACGACGACGCCGAGCGCGACCGCCGGGCCGCCGCGGGCCTGGCCCTGGCCGGCACGCGCACCTGGCCCCAGGCCTCCGCGCAGCTCGAGGCGGCGATCCGCGGCTGGGCCGCATGAGCGAGCTCGTCGCTCTGCCCGAGCGAGGCCGCATCTTCGGCGGGGAGGCGCGCGGGCGCCTGGGCGACGTGACCGCCGCCGGGCGCGTGCGCACCGACGCGCTCGTGCGCTGGCTGCAGGACGTGGCCTACGACGACGTCAGCGACGCCGGCCTGGCCGACGCCGGCTCCTGGGTGGTGCGCCGCACGCGCCTGGTCGTCGAGCGGTTTCCGCGCTTCGACGAGCCCGTCACGCTGCAGACCTTCTGCTCGGGCACCGGCCCGCGCTGGGCCCAGCGGCGCACGTCGCTGACGGGCGCGGGCGGCGCGCGCGTGGAGGCCGACGCGCTGTGGATCTTCCTGGACTGGGAGACGCTCATGCCCGCCCGCTTGGACGACCGCTTCGACGCGGTCTACGGCGAGGCCGCGGCCGGCCGGCGGGCCGAGCGCGCCCGCCTGCAGCACGGCTCGCCGCCCGCCGACGCGGCCCAGTCCGACTGGCGCTTCCGCGCCGCCGACGTGGACCTGGCCGACCACGTCAACAACGCGGCCTACTGGGAGATCCTCGAGGAGCGTCTCGGCGAGGTGGACGTGCTCGACGCGACGGCCGAGTACCGCGACGCCGCTCAGCCGGGCCCGGCGCGCGTCGCCCAGACCGACGACACGCTGTGGGTGATGAGCGGCGATGGCGTGATCCACGCGTCGATCAGCGCCCCCGCGTGCACGCCATCCCGCTGACGCCCCCGCTCAGGCCGCCGCCGCCTCGGCCAGCAGCTCCGGCGTGGCCTCGATCCGCGGCGAGACGACCGCCAGGACGACGTTGACCGCCGCGAACGCCGCCGCCACCAGCATCCCCCGCTGGAACGCGCCGGTCAGGCTGTCGGCCTGCGCGGAGATCGTGGTGACGATCGCCAGCCCGAGCGCACCGCCGATCTGGTAGCCGGCGCTGACCAGGCCGGACGCGGCGCCCGCCTCGTCATGGCGCACGTCGGCGATCGCGCCGATCTGGGCGGCCACGCCGATCCCCATGATCCCGACGCCGAAGACGACGATCCCGGGCAGGATCTCCAGCGCGTAGGAGCCGGTCGCGTCGGCCTGGGCCAGCAGCACCAGCCCGGCCACGCTGAGCAGCGCGCCGACCAGCTGCACCGGTCGCGTGCCCACGCGGGTGACGAACTGCGAGGCGACGGTCGCCCCGATCACCGCGGCGAAGCCCATGGGCAGGAAGTGCAGGCCGGCCTGGAGGGCCGAGTCGCCGCGCGCCTGCTGCAGGAAGATCGCCGTCAGGAAGAACATCGCGATGAACGCGCCGCCGTTGAGGGCCAGCGCCGCGCTGGAGGACCGCAGGCCGCGCGAGCGGAACAGCCGCAGCGGCACGAGCGGGGCCGTGGCCCGTGACTCGACCCACAGGAACGCGCTGAGCAGGCCGACGGCGGCGACCAGGCAGGCGATCACCTCGGCCGAGCCGAAGCCCAGCGGCTCGGAGCGGATCACGCCGTAGACCAGCGCCAGCAGCCCGGTCGTGCCGAGCACGGCGCCGGGGATGTCGAAGTCGCGCGCGGCGCCGTCGACCCGGCTCTCGCGCACGATCAGCGGCGTGGCGATCAGCGTCGCGATGGCGATCGGGACGTTGACGAAGAAGATCGACTCCCAGCCCAGCCAGTCGACGAGCACGCCGCCGGCGATGACGCCGAGCGTGCCGCCCAGCCCGGCCAGCGCACCCCACACGCCCATGGCGATGTTGCGGTCGCGCCCGTGGGCGAAGGTGACGGTGAGGATCGACAGCGCGGCGGGCGACAGCAGCGCGCCGCCGAAGCCCTGCGCGGCCCGCGCGGCGACGAGCATGCCGGGGCTGGTGGCCAGGCCGGCGACGAGCGAGGCAGCGCCGAACAGCGCCAGCCCGATGAAGAAGACCCGCCGTCGACCGAGCAGGTCAGCGGCGCGGCCGCCGAGCAGCAGGAACCCGCCGAAGGCCAGCGCGTAGGCGGAGATGACCCACTGCAGGCCGTCGGCGCTGAAGCCCAGCGCGGAGCGGATGTCGGGCAGCGCGACGTTCACGATCGTCACGTCGAGCACCACCATGAACTGCGCCAATGCCAGGACGGCGAGGGTGGCCCAGCGGCTCGTTCGCATTTGCATTCACCTTCCGAAACGTTTGTCGGTTGAACGATTCGGTCGGAAATGTAACAACAGTCTCGATATGATTCAACTCGTGAACGATTCTCCCACGGGTAGGCTGCTGCCCATGCACGAGGGCGAGTTCTGCATCCCGCGTGGTGCCGAGACGCGCACCGCCCTGCTGCTGTCGCGCGCCGGCGGCTTCCTGATCGACCGCGCCGACGACGCGCTCGCCCCCGCCGGCCTCGACGGGCGCACCTACTCGATCCTCTCGATCCTCGACGTCGACGGACCGGGCTCCCAGCTCGAGCTGGCGCGCCTGCTGGGCAAGGCCCCCGCGCTCGTCGTCACCGCCGTCGACACGCTCGAGGCCGAGGGCCTGGTCGAGCGCACCCGCGACCCCGCCGACCGCCGCCGCTCCCGCGTGATGCTGACCAAGGCGGGCGAGCGCACGCTGGCCAAGGCCGACAAGCTGGCCGAACAGGTCGTCGCCGAGCTGTTCGAGGGGCTCGACGAGGCCGAGCTGGCCCAACTGCACGACCTGCTGATGCGCGGCCTCGGCGTTGCCGGCCGCACCGGCTCGGCGCTGGCCGGCTAGCTCGCCGCTGGCAATTCGGATCGTCATCGTGATTTGGGAAAGCCCTAGCCGTGGCTAGCGCTGGTGCTAGCCACCGCTAGCACCGCCCGCTGACGAGACATCGATCGCGTTCCGGCTAGCGTTGCCCGCGATGCCCGCGATCGTCGTCGCCGTGTGCCTGGACCGGCTGGCCCCGGCCCTGCCCGAGGCGTTGGCCGCCGTCGGCCGTGAGGTCGCCGAGCCGATCATCGCGGCGGCCGGGCTGACCGCCGCCGAGATCGTCGCGGTGCGCCAGATGACCGCGCGCACCGTGCCCGGTGCGCAGGTCGTCGAGGCCGAGCCCGGGATCGCGCAGGCGCGCAACGCTGCGCTGGCCGCGGCCGGGGACGCCGAGGTCCTCGTGCTGCTCGACGACGACGTCGCCCTGAGCACGGGCTGGCGGGCCCGCGTCCAGGCCGCCTGGGACGCCGCCCCAGACCACCGCGCCGTGCTCGGTGGCCCGATCGCGCTGCGCTTCGACGCGCCGCGTCCCCGCTGGCTGGCCGACGGGCTGCTGCCCACGCTGGCCCCGCTGGACTACGGCACCGAGGCGCTGGAGCTGGATCCCGGCCAACGCACGCTGCGCGGCGGCAACATCGGCTTTCGCACCGCCGCGCTGCGCGCCGCCGGCGGCTTCTGGCCCTCGCTGGCCGGGGAGCGCGACTGGTTCTCCGTCGAGCATCTGGCCCAGCGCGAGCTCGGCGCCGCCGGCTGGTCGATCGAGTACCGCCCCGAGCTGACCGTCGAGCGGATCGTCCGCGTGGGCGCGCTGAAGCCGCGCGAGCTGGCCACGCAGCGGCTGCGCTACGGCGGGCGGGCGCAACTGGTCGGCACCAAGCGCGACATCGGTGGCGCGCTCAAGGCCGCGGCGACCGGGATCGCCGGCGCGGGCGCCGCGCTGGTCCAGGGCGACGTGGCGACGGCGTCCGATCGCGCCGGCCGCGCGGTCGAGAACGCGGGCGCGATCGCGGCGCCCCTGGTCGCCCACCGTGGCCTGCAGCCGACGGCGCCCTCGACGCCGTTCCGGCCCTCGGTGCCCGAGCCCCAGCGTGCGCTGAAGCTCCCGTCCCTGCGCCGCGAGGACGAGGGCCCGCGCGGCACCGCGCTGCTCTATCACCGGGTCGCCGACGTCGAGCACGACCCGCTCGGCCTGGCCGTCTCCCCGGCCAACTTCGCCTCGCACATCGACGCGCTGCGCGACCGCATCGTCCCGCTGGAGCAGCTCGCCTCGGGCGACTTCCCCGACGGCGCCGTGGCCATCACCTTCGACGACGGCTACGCCGACAACCTGCCCGCGCTGCGCGGGATCGACGTGCCGGTGACCGTGTTCATCTCCACCGGCCACGTCGAGGAGGGCCGCACGTTCTGGTGGGACGAGCTCGCCCGGCTGCTGGCCACCGCGACCGCGTCGGCCCCGCTCACCGTCGCGCTGGACGACGACGTGCGCACCTGGCCCGCGCGCGACGCGGCCGGCCGCGAGCTGGCCCGGCGCGGCCTGCACGCCTGGCTGCAGGTGCGCAGCGTCGCCGACATCGAGCGCGCGCTCGCGCAGGTGCGCGCGTGGGCCGACGCACCCGCCGGCGAGGATCCACGCCCGCTGACGCTGGCCGAGCTGCGCGAGCTGGCCCAGCACGTGACGATCGGCGCCCACGGCCGCAACCACCTGTCGCTGCGCTGGTTGCCCGCCGCGGAGCAGCGCGCGGAGATGGAGCGCTCGCGCGGCGAGCTCGCCCGGTGGGTCGGCTCGACGCCGTCCGCGTTCTCCTATCCGTTCGGCGTGCCCGGCCGCGATGTAAGCGACCTGACAATCGGGATCGCCCGCGACGCGGGGTTCGCCTGCGCGGTGGTCAACGACGAGCGTTCGATCGCGGTCGCGGTCGACAACCTGGCGCTTCCCCGCTCGGTCGCTCGCGATGCCGCTGGAGCAACAATTGCTTCGCAATTAGCGCAGATTTCACCTGCGACGAACGTCCACAAACGCTTTTAGCGTTCGAGAGATCACGCTACACCGGGCATTCGGCTGGCCCGGGGGGCGAGAAGTTCGCCCGCCCCACCTAGGGCCAGCAGACATCACCAACCTCCCCTGAGGAGCTCCTCGAATGCTGGCTTCACCCACCCGTTCTCGGGCGGTTCCTGCACGCGCTCTTGCTGTCGTCGCCGTCACGTTGGCCTGCGCCGGACCTGCGCACGCCGCGGGCGACCTCCATGTTCACCTCGGCGCGCTGCCCGACGGCACCCCGACCGCCGTCGGGCCATGGACAGGCCTGACGGAGAACGCCCCTGGCGGCACCGGGTCGTTCGGCGTCGTCATGGGCGCGGTGTCCGAGGGGTGGACCCGGACCGCGACGTTGTCGGCACCGGCGCACCTGTCGTTCGCCTCGGCCACCGCGCAGCGCCACTACGACCTGCCGGCCGGTGCCAACCACTCACAGCCGCAGGCGGTGACCACCTGGGAGAACCGCGGGCATCCGTATGCCGGCACCACGATCTACGGCGGGTACCCGGGCGACGCCGGCAGCGGCTCGGTGTCCGCCGGAAACCCGACGGCGCTGTCGGTCCGCGTCGGCTGCGTCAACTTCGACGGCGTTGCCGGGTCGTGCACCCCCAGCGCCTACTACATCGACCGCCTCGACCTCGTGCTCCACGACGACGACGCGCCCTCGGTGACCGGCTCGATGACCGGCGACCTGCTCGATGGCTCATGGCAGACCGGCAACGCGGCGTCGTTGAGCGTCAACGCCTCAGATCTCGGCTCCGGCGTCTACCGCGCCTTCATCCGCGAGGGCGGTCAGACCTGGTACGCGGCCGCCGACCCCGCCGCGACGCGCTGTCGTGACGCTCGGCCCGGCAACGCCAGCGCCTACGACTTCGTGTCGTCCGCGCTCACGCTCGTGCCCTGCCAGACCAACCCGGCGACCTACGTGCCGAGCTTCGACCTGACCCAGCTCGGCGACGGCAGCCATCTCGTGTCGCTCGGGATCGAGGACGCCGGCGGCAACGAGCGCACCGTGCTGACCAACCGGACGCTGCGGGTCAACGGCACCGGCGGGGCGCTCGGCGACCCCGGCGGGGCGTGCGGTGGCGGCACCTACGACGAGGCGGGCGTGTGCCAGGTGGCCGCCGCGGGCGGTGGCGGTGGCGGAGGAGGAGGCGGTGGCGGGGCCGGCGGGGCGGGTGGCGTCACGCCCGTGCCCGCCAGCGCGGTCTCGACACCGGTCGCTCCCGTCGTCGCGACGCCGGTCGCGGTGACGCCTGCAGCCGACGAGCGGCGAGGCAACGGCACCGGCGCCAGCGCTGCCGCTTCGCTGAGCCTGCGCGTCAACGGGGCGCCGACCCGGCGGGTGAGCGTCGCCTACGGCGAGACCGTCGTCGTCACCGGCCAGCTGGCCGGCCGCGGTGGCGCGCCGATCGCCGGCGCCAGCGTCGGCGTGAGTGCCGTCAACGGCAAGGCGAGCACGCCGCAGGCTCCGGTCGTCACCGGTGCTGATGGCGCGTTTCGCGCGGTCATCGCTCCCGGCGCGTCGCGCACGATCCGCTTCAGCTACCGCGCGTTCGCCGACGACGGAGACGACGCCGACACGGCCGAGCTGGAGATCGGCGTGCGCGCGGTGGCGCACCTGCAGGCCTCGCCGCGGGCCCTGCGCAACGGCGACTCGGTGGCGTTCCGCGGCCGCGTCGAGAGCGCGCCGGCCGGTTCGCGCAAGGTCGTCGAGCTGCAGGTCTACCAGGACGACCACTGGCTGACGTTCGCGACGACACGCCTGCACGGAGGCCGCTTCGGCTACCGCTACCGGTTCACCCGCACCACCCGCTCGACGCGGTACGTCTTCCGCACGGTCGTGCGCACCGACGCCGGCTGGCCCTACGAGACGGGCACGTCCAACCGCGTCAGCGTGCAGGTGCGGCCATGACCCGCCTGTACGCGCTGGCCGCCACCCTCGGGGCCCTGGCGCTGGCCGCGGCGCCCGCCGCGGCCGCCCCCGGCCGCTACACCCAGTACCTCGTCTCGATGCCCGACGGAACCCCGACACCCGCCGGGCCGTGGGCGAGCACCGACGGCGGATGGAGCAGCGGCACGCTCAGCGGAGGGCCGCTGGAGATGGTCCTGCCGACGGGAGTCGGCGACGGCTGGAGTCGCAGCGCAACGCTGGCACGTCCGCCGGGACTGACATTCGCTTCGGCATGGGTCGACCGGGCGTTCGACGCACCGGCCGGGACCGCGATCTATCAACCGCAGATCTTCACGAGCTGGGAGTACCGCGGCGACGTCGATGCGATCCCCGGCTACACCGGCGAGTCCGGCGACGGGGCGCTCACGATCAACAATCCCTCGACGCTGAGCGTCACCGTGCGCTGCAGCCAGACGATCGGCGGCAGCGACCCGGACCCGCGCTGCGTCCCGGACAGCTGGTGGCGGATGCGCCGCCTGGAGCTCACGATCGGCGACACAACCGCCCCGACGGCCGCGCTCGACGGCACGGGCGGCGCGCTGCTGGACGGCACCTGGCAGACCCTGGGCAGCGAGGTCGCCGCCGTCCGTGGCGCCGACACCGGCGCCGGCGTCTACCGCTTCTTCCTGCGCGACGGCGCCACGACGACCTACGCGCTCGCCGATCCGGCCAGCGCAACCTGCCGCGACGCTCGACCCGGTATCGGCTCGGCGTACGAGTTCACCGCGACGACGACGTCGCTCGTGCCCTGCGGCACCGGTGATCGTGCGTACGCGCCGGAGTTCTCGCTGGCTGCGCTGGGCGACGGCGTTCATCCGGGGCTGACGCTCGGCGTCGAGGACGCTGGCGGCCGCGAGACCGTGATCGATCCGGCGCTGACCCTGCGGGTCAACGCGCCCGGCGGCACGCTCGCCGATCCGGGCACGGCGTGCGCCAACGGAGTTCACGACGAGTCGGGCACGTGCATCGCGCGTGCGCCTGCCAACACGATCACGCCGACGCTGACGGGGACGCCCACGACCTTCGGCGCGCTGTCGACGGACACCGGCACGTGGAACGACGTCGTCGGCGCGACGTACGCGTATGCGTGGGAGCTCTGCGACGTCGCCGGGCTGGCCTGCGTGCCGATCGCCGGCGAGAACGGCTCCACCCTGACCCTCACGGTGGCGATGGCCGACCACACCGTGCGCTCGGTGGTCAGCGCGACGACCAACGGCGGCACGGTCGTGGCTCGGTCGGCCCCGTCCTACGCGATCGCCGGCACGGGCCTCGGCGGCGGAGCGGGTGGCGCCGGCGGCCTACGCGACGTGATCGCCCAGGCCGCCACCGGCGGCGGGGTGGGTGGTGGCGCGGCGGTCCGGTTGACGGAGGACGAGCTCCCCACACCCACCGTGCTGCTCGTCCACCGGGTCAACGGCCGCAACGGCGAGAGCACCGCGCGTGTCGCGGCCGCTCTGCGGGCCGACTCGATCGCCGGCCGCCTGACCACCGCGACGGGCGAGCCGATCGCCGACGCCCAGCTCGACGTGATGGTCCATGCGGCCGTCCGGGGAGCGAAGGGCGAGATCGCCGGCGCGGTCCAGACCGACGATGACGGTCGCTTCACCTTCCGGCCCCCGCCGGGCGGAGCACGGATCTTCACGTTCGGCTACCGCGAGCACCTGTCCGACGCCACCTACGTCCACTGGGCCAGCGTCCCGATCGCCGCGGCGACGACCTCGCCGACCCTGACGATCGACCGCACCAGGGTCACCAACGGCCAGTCCGTCCTGTTCCGCGGAACGGCGTCCACCGACGTCGAGCTCCAGGTCCAAGTCGGCAGCCGCTGGAAGACGATCGCCACACCGCGCCTGCGCAACGGCGCCTTCAGCCACCGCTACCGGTTCACCCGAACCCTCCAGAGCCAGACCTACCGCTTCCGCACCCTGACGCAAAGCGGCCCCTCAACCACCCAATCCGTGCGCGTCACCGCCAAGGAGGCCCGATGAAGCGCCTGACCACCGCCACCCTCCTAGCCCTCCTCGCGGTGCCAGCCACCGCCTGGGCCGGAGCCGAAGGCCCGGGAACCCCACAGGCCACCGCCGCCAACGCCACGTTCCTCGCGAACGCACCCGCACCCCCAGCAGGCGGAGGTGTCTGCGTCATCGACTCAGGCGTGGACACGGACACGGACCTAGGTCCAGCGCTCGTGAGTCGGGTCGCACAGATCGGCGGTGTCTCAGGCGATCCGGGGGACGCGGGATCAGTCAGTGACACAGGCGACGCGCTGCCCAAGCACGGCACCTACGTCGCCGGCGTGGTCGCCAGCCAGCCCGACGGCATCGGCACGAGTGGCATCTGGCCCGCGGCAAAGATCTACTCGAGTCGTGTCTTCGCTGGCGCCGCAACAACGACGGTGAACGACTACATCCGGGCGATGGCGTGGTGCTCGAACCAAGCAGGCGTGAAAGTGATCAACCTGTCGTTGTCGGGCCTAGGTGCGACAACGATCGCTCAGCGAGACAGTCTGAACGACAAGATCACCGAGGTACTGGGAGCGCCCTACTTCATCAATGTCGTCGCCGCCGCTGGGAACAACGGCTCGGCGACAACGGTTGGTTATCCGGCGAGCGCGAACGGGGTGTTTGCGGTCGGCGCGACGAACTCAAGCGGCGTGATCGCACCCTTCTCCAACCGTGGCGCCGGGCTCGACATCTCGACCCTTGGCGTCGACGTCTGCATCACGACCAGTCGAGGCACCCGCCTCGCGAGTGGCGATGGCACGTCCTATGCAGCACCGCTAGTGAGTGCCTCACTGGCCGCGCTGCGCTCGTACGATCCGGCGCTCTCGCCTGCTCACGCCGAGCAACTGTTGCTCGACGGTGCGGATATCGTCAATGGCTTCAGGGTCCTTAACGTCGCGAACGCTTTCTTGGCTGACCCAGCAGTTGCTGGCATGGTGGCCGGGGCGCCGCATAGCGGGATCGATGCACAGGCCGCCAGTCGATGTGAAGCGGCCTCGGCGGCTCCGGTCGGCGCGGGCGGTTCAGCGGCGACGGCGGCGAAGCACGACGCTCAACCGGTATCGGACCCGATCGAGATGCAGGCCCCTCCGGTCGCAGCCCCGATCATGGATGTTCCGACCGTCTCCGCCCCAGTCGGTGCGTCTCGGTTGCGGAGGCCGACTCTTCGATCGCTCTCGATGAAAAATGGGGTTCTGACCGTGCGGATTTCGGGCCGCCAGGGTGGCGAGCTAGCGATCTACCGCATCGACAGGAAGACGTACATCCGTGCAACCTCGGTGTTGCAGATCAGGCTGGCGTCGAAGCGCTGGAGAGCGGTCCAAGTGCGCCTCTTGCGGCCAGGAGTGGGTGTGTCACCGTCGCTGACCGTTCGGGCAGAACGCGAGTTCTAGACACTCAGACGATCCCTATAGTCAGAATTAAAGTCGCCAAGTCCCGCACCGATAGCTAGATCGCCGACTCCAGCTGATTTCAGCTTCCGCAGCCGATCACATGTCTCCGTCTCTGCCGCGCCTCGCTCGACTCATCGCACCTGTCGCTCTCGGGGTCGCCACGCTCGTGCTCGCTGCCTCGCCAACCGCGCTTGCTGGGACGGTCGAGGTCAGGAGTTGCGGTGATGCGCCCACAGGCGGCGTCGATAATGCGTGGCAACCGATCACCGACAACCTGGCAGGCTACGAAGTTCCAACCGCCGCGTGCCCGCCGACGAGCACGGCCATCGGCACAGATCTTGATCACCCTCAGATCCTCGGCCGATCTGTTTGGACGAAGCTCATGTCAGGTGTGGCGCCGACGGCAGGCGACGGCGCGCAGATGCGCCTCACTGCGCCGGCGGGGACCGTGATCACGGCAGTGAGTCTCAAGCGCGATCTCGGCAAGCGCAACGACGGCTACGCGCTCTACGGCAAGACCGCGAGCGGCGCCGTACTCGACAACTCCTGTGCGATCCCGGGTGGACAGGCCGTTTGCTACGTAGGGGGCTCAGGAACTGCGCCTCAGACTTTCTCAGGCCTTAACACGGCGTGGATCGCCTGGGGCTTTGAGTGTGGTGACCTCGGATACCCATCGTGCAACACCGGCTCGTCTCTCCACCAAGCCTGGGCGCACATCTACGCCTCGACCGTCACGCTCACAGACAACCAGGCCCCCACAAGCGTCACGGCCGCAGGCGCGGTGACGACCGGGGGCTGGAAGAGCGGTAGCGTCGCCGGGACGATCTCTGGGTCGGACAACCTGGGGGTGCAGAAGGTGCGGTGGTACGCGGACGGGGCTCTGGTGTCGACGAGCGCCGATCGGGCGTGTGACTTCTCGACGACGGTTCCGTGCGCGGATGCGTCGAACGTGAGCTATTCGCTGGACACGACGGGGCTTGCTGATGGCACTCGGTCGATTCAGGCGGCGGTGGTGGACCCCGCGGGGAATGAGACGAAGGGCGGGGCGTTCGGGGTGCAGGTCGACAACACGGCGCCGCCGGCTCCGACCGCACTGGACGTCACCGGGGGCGGGGCGTCGGCGGGGATCAACCTGGCTTGGACGGCGCCGGCCGCCGACGGTGGGTCGCCGTACGCAAGCACGCGGTGGGACGCCTGCTCGTCGGGCACCTGCGTGACCGGCACCGGCACCCTGGCGGGCGCGAGCGGCAACCTGCCGAGCGTCAGCGGGACCTACACGGTCCGTGTCTGGCTGGTGGACGGCGCCGGCAACGCGACGCCGCTGAACGCCGCCTCGGACACCATCTCCTACACGGCGCCGTCCGCCGGCGGTGGCGGAGGCGGAGGAGGCGGCGGCGGCGTGGTCAAGCCCGCGACCCCGCCCGCAGACGCCCCGGCGCCGGACTCGCCGACGATCCCCACCGGACCGACGCCGACGACACCGACGACACCGACGACACCCACCTTCCCGACGACGCCGGCCAAGGCGGACGCCGCGCTGCGGCTCACGACGGCGACGCTGTCGCGGCGTACCGGCCGCCTCGCGCTCCGGGGCGCGCTCGACCGCGCTGCCACGGGCACGGTCGAGATCTCGATCACCACCGGGACGAAGCGGCGGACGGTCCGGCGTCCGATCGAGCGCGGACGGTTCGTGCTGACGACGACGCTGCCCAAGACGACGCGACGGGCGCGCGTGAGCGTGCGCTACGCGGGCGACGCGACGACCAGGCCGGGGCGCGCCACGGTCACCGTCACCGAAAGGTGAACGGCGCCCCGCCGGCTCGAGGCCCCCGGTCGCGAAGCTTCTCCTTTGCAAGCACTGGCCGGCTGACCCTGGTGCCGGCTTGACACGCTTACCTTCGCGACCTGGGCCGAGCGCGAGCGGGGCACCGCCCTCTCCTCCTCCAGGCATGACGTGTCATATCGCACATGCAACGTCGCGTGCAACCTCGAACCGTTGAGCGGTCAGTCCAGCCAGCGCCGCCAGGCCGGCCGGGCGACGTCGACATCGACCCGCGCGGGGTCGTCGACGTGGTCCTCGCGCAGCGCGCGCACCAGCGCCCAGACGGTGGCGATCGGCACGCCGACCAGGAACAACACGGCGATGATCCACAGCACCCAGGGCGCCGCGTAGCCGGGGCGGAACACGGTCATCCGGTCGATCGTCAGCGGCACGCGCTCGCTGATCGCCCGCCAGCGCGGCTCGTAGAACGAGAACCACACGCTGCTGTCGACGGTCTTCCCGCCGACCTGGGCCAGCGAGCGCGAGCGCGTGCGGTCGTTGGAGGCGAACAACGCGGTCGGCGTGGTCCCGTCGTTGCGGATGCACACGCGCACCGGCTGGTCGACCAGCGGCGCGGGGATCGGCGCCTGCGCGGTCTGCGTGTCCTGCAGCCCCGCCGGGATCACCGCGTTGGCCGCATACGCGGGGCCCTTGATGGTCACGGTCATCTGCGGCGCCGGCCCGTCGGGCGCCGACACGCGGAAGCGGATCAGCTCGCTGTGGGCCTCGGCCACCGCGTCGTCGAAGCACACCGGCTGGCCGGGGGCCAGCGGCACGCTGGAGGTCTGCAGCAGCGACGCCGGCGAGGGGATCTCGGCGGGCATGTCGCGCTGGGTGGCCACGAACGGGCGCACGACGAACAGGCCGCCCAGGACGAACACGACCACCGCGCCCAGGATCGCCGCGCTACGCATAGAAGCGCTCCACGATCAGGCCGAAGGCCGACAGCTGCAGCAGCACCAGCCCGGCCAGCAGCGCGCCCGTCGTCGCCGCCCGCAGCCGCCCGGGCAGCGCACGCATGGCACCGGCCACCGCCACGCCGTACAACGGGATCAGCATCAGCAGGTAGCGCCCGGTGATGACCGGATCGGCGGGGTTCTCCAGCAGCGCGCGGAAGGCCGCCGCGTGCACGGCGATCAGCACGAGCACCAGCGCCACGCCGAGCACCAGCACGACGTCGCGCCGCCGGCTGACCGCCGCGCGATGGCGCCAGGCGGCGAGCACCAGCAGCGCCAGCCCGATCCACACGCACAGCCGGATCCAGTTGAGCAGGTCGCGCGGGAACCCCACCTCGAACTGCACGAACGTGCCGAAGAAGCGCGTCAGGTAGACGTTGTCGACGTCCCAGTCGGGCCCGATCGGCTGGGCCATCCCGGGCAGCTTGGGCAGGTAGAACTGCCACATGTAGGACCAGAAGCCGGAGATGTCGCTGACCGAGAAGCGCGCCGCGTAGAAGCCGAAGCCGAGCACCACGACGACGATGCCCACGGCCCAGGCCGCCGCGGTCGCGCCCCGGCCCAGCCGGCGCTCGCCGTCCAGCGGTCGGCCGCGCCGCCACAGCGACAGCCCGATCGCGAACAGCGCGGGCACGATGAACGCGTTGGCCCGGCCCTGGGTGAAGCAGGCCGCGGTCACCGCCAGGGCCAGCAGCGCGACCAGCCGCCACGAGAACCCGCGGGCGGCCAGCAGCACCATCAGATACAGGGACGCGGCACACAACGGGATCAGCAGGGCGTCGGGCGTCACGCGCGTCGTCACGTCCAGGAGCACGGGCTGCAGGCCGACCGCCACCGCGGCCACCACCTGCGCCTCGCGCCGACCGGCGAACAGCACGCCGGCCAGCAGCCAGGTCAGCGCGACGGTGATCAGCAGCAGCGCGACGCCGTACAGGCGCATCGCGTACAGGCGATCGAAGAACGTGCCGCCCGCGATCTCGTAGGGCACCGCGGCGCTCAGGTAGTACAGCGGCGGGTTGAGGAAGACGTTGGAGCCGACCCCGTCCCGGCGCGCCTCGGGACCGAGCGTCGCGTTCTGGCGGGCCCAGATGCGCTCGTCCTCCTTGGTCCACAACGGCCGCGCGGCCAGGTTGCCGCGCAACGGCTCCAGCCCCGCCCACACCCAGGCCGTGACCAGCTCGGTCGACACCGCCGGCCCGAAGGTCGGCTGCAGCAGCCCGGACTCGTCGCGGGTCCAGGGGATGTCGTGCGCGTCGGCGACCTTCTGGACGTAGGAGAAGTGCGCGCTCTCGTCGGCGCCCTGCAGCGGCGGCACGGCGAACGTCCAGGCCAGCGCGGCGACCAGCACCACGCCGAGCACGGCGAGCAGGGGCCGTGGAACGCGAGGGCGACGCACCGCGAGGACGGCTGCCGCGGGAGGGCTAGCGGTCGTCGCCGGGGCCGAGCGAGCGCGAGCCGCGGCCCAGCTCGCCGGCGGGCGGGCGCCACAGGCTCGGATAGACCTCGACCACGTGGCGGCCGGTGTCGACGAGCCCGCCCAACGCGACCAGCACGGCGCCGATGGCGCCGGCGTACACGCCGATCTGCGCGCTCACGGTGGCGTCGACCAGGTCGGGCGGGTCGATGATGCGCCGCACGATCAGGACGAACAGCAGCAGGCCGAGCAGCGTGCGGGCGATCAGCAGCGGGCGCGTCTGGGCCGGGATCGCCGAGAGCACCGTGAGGATGCCGCCGGCCAGGATCACCCAGCGCAGGTTGGTGAACGTGTCCCAGCCCGTGGAGTCCTCCACGGCCCCGGTGCTGCGGGTGATCTGGTACCAGGTCATGAACAGCGCCAGCACCACGATCAGCGCGCCGATGGCGCTCAGCAGGCGACCGACGTTTGGCTTGAGCAGTGGCATGAAGGTCTCCGAGGGTAGCGTCAGCGCTTGGAGCGGAACACGAGCCGGTAGATGGCCTGCTCCATCTGTGGGGGAACGGGCCGCGGGCCCCAGAAGTAGCGGTATATCGCCTGTTCCAGACGCCCGGCATCGCTGGCCCGGGCCAGCTCGCGTTGGCGAGCGTACAGACCGGCGTGCTTGGCGCGAAGCTGCGCGAACAGGCGCCGATACTCGCGCCGCGCGCCGAACACCATCGTCTCCCCGTGGCGGCGGTACAGGAACGTGACGGCGTCGACCTTGGCGCCCCGCCAGCCCCGCTCCAGCGCCCCCAGCCAGAAGTCCCAGTCCTCATACCCGGTGCGGAAGGCCGGGTCGTAGCCGCCGACGTCCTCCCACAGCGCGCGGCGGGTCAGCCCGACCGGGCCGATGATGTGGCGGTAGAGCAGGCGGTAGGCGTCCAGCGGCGGGAAGGCCAGGTCGCCGTCCCAATCGCCGAAGAAGTGCGTGACGCCGTAGCTGAAGCCGATGCCGGGATCGGCGTCCAGCGGCGCCTTGAGCGCGCGCAGCGCGTCCGGCGGTAGGCGATCGTCGGCGTCCAGGGAGATGACCAGCGGCGTGTCGGTCGAGGCGTAGCCGGTGTTGCGCGCCGCCGACAACCCCGCGTTCTCCTGGCGGATGACCGGCACGGTGAGCGCGGCCAGCGCCGCCAGCGTGGCCGGATCGGTGGAGCCGTCGTCGACGACGACGACGTGGGGCGGCCCGCCCTCCTGGGCCAGCAGCGAGTCGACCGCCTCGGCGACGAACGCGCCGTAGTTGAAACAGGGGACGACGGCGGTGACGTCGGCATGCTCGGACATGGCGCCGCGTACCGTACGGCCCCGTGAAGCGGACCATCCTGCTCGTCGCGCACCTGTCGCCGCCCTCACCGCTGTCGGCGGCACGCCGCACCGCCGGCTTCGCCAAGTACCTGGGCCGCCGCGGGCATCGGGTGATCGTCGTCACCTCGAAGATCTCCGGCAGCGGCCCGATCGAGGGTGCGGCCCGGGTCGTGCGCACCCGCGACGTGATGGCCTCCAACCTCAACTGGCGCCGCGGCTCGTTCGACGCGCTGCAGGGCCAGAACACCCAAGGCGCCGCCGCGCCCGCGCCGTCGCGCCTGGAGGACGTCGTGGTGCCGGACCTGGCGCTCGTGGGCTGGGTGCCGTTCGCGCTGCCCGCCGCGCTGCGCGTGGCCCGCGAGGAACGCCCCGACGTCGTGTGGACGACCGGGCCGCCGCCGTCCACGAACCTCGTCGGCCTGGCGCTCCAGCAGCGCCTGGGCCTCCCGTGGATCGCCGACATCCGTGACGGCTGGCGCTTCGAGCGCAACCACGGCGATTTCCCGCTGGCCGTCCAGCGCGCGCTGGACGCCTGGCTGGACCAGCGCCTGACGTCATCGGCCGACCGCGTCACCGCCGTGACGGCGCCGATCGCCAACGACGCCCACCGGCGCCTGGGCGCGGCGCACGCCACCACGATCTCCAACGGCTTCGACCTCGAGGAGCTGGCCACGCTGAGCGGGCCGCCGCCCGACGGGCTGCTGAACCCCGACCGCCACTCGCTGCTGTACACCGGGCGTCTGGGCTACGTCAAACGCTCCCCCGCCGCGCTGCTGGCCGGCCTGCGCGCGCTGCAGGCCACCCAGCCCGACGTGGCCGCCCGCATCGAGGTGCTGTTCGCCGGACCGCTGGAGGACGACGAGCGCGCGCAGATCGAGGCGCCCGACCTGGCCGGCATGACGCGCGTGCTCGGCTCGCTGGATCGCGAGACGACGATGCGCCTGCAGCGCGCGACCGACACGCTGCTGCTGATCACCACCGGCAACCCCAGCGAGACCGGCCAGAAGCTGTACGAGTACTTCGCCGCCGACCGGCCCGTGTTCGTCGTCGGCGACCGCACCGAGGCGGCGCGGATCGTCGTCGAGGCGCGCGCCGGCAGCGCGGCCCCGATGGAGGACCCCGAGGCGATCGCCCGGGCGCTGGCCGACGTCGTCGCCGGCCGCGTGCCCACGGCACCCGACGGCGTCGCCCCGCAGTTCCACTACGACGCGCTGGCCGCCGAGCTGGAGACCGAGATCGAGGCCGCGATCTACCATCACGCCCCCTGATGCCGCGTGTCCTCGTAGCCGCAATCGTTCTCGTCGCTCTGGCCGTCACCGGCTGCGGTGGCGACACGAGCACCACCCCGGTCGAGGGCCAGACGACCCCGCCGACGATCGCCACGACCGACACGACGGCCGCGACGACGACCACCGCCACCACCCCGGCCACCACGCCCACGACGTCGGGCACCATCGATGCCCAGGCCCAGTTCGCCAAGCTGGAGCCGTGCGTCGGCGGCAAGGCGGCCGAGACCTACCAGTGGTTCCAGGGGACCGTCGACTACGCGACCAAGCTGGACGGCGCCGGCTTCACCGTCACGCTCAAGGGCAAGCCGGTCACGCTGATCGTCTTCCCCTCCGCCGAGGCGGCCCAGCTCGGCTACCAGGACATCCAGGCCCGCATGCAGCGCATGCAGCAGGTCCGCCCGACCGACTACGCGACGGTCGTGAACACCGCCGCGCAGGCCGTCGGCAACGTGCTCGAGGTGGCCACGTCGGGTGCGCTGGATCCGGCCTCCGAGGCCAAGGTCCAGAGCTGCATCACGACGTCGGTGGCTTGACGATCAGGCCCGCGCGGGCCTCGTCGTGGGGCTGCTCGTTGGGGTTGGGGAACAGCAGCGGCGTCTGACCGACGCGCTCGCACAGCTCCGCGAACGCCGTGTTGTCGGTCGAGTCGTCGGCGATCAGCGCACCGCCGGGGCGCAGCGCCGGCCAGGCCAGGTCGAACTCGCCGCTCATCGTCTCGTGGGTGTGGTCGGAGTCGTGCAGGAACACGTCGAGCTGGCCCGCGGTCTCGTCGATCACGCCCGGCAGCAGCTCCAGCGACGGCCCCAGGCGCAGGTCCCAGCGGTCGCGCAGCTCGTCGGGCACCAGCCAGCCGGGCTCGCGGCCGGGGGGCAGCGTGCCCTGGTAGCCGTCGACGTTGCTCGGCCCCGACTCCGCGTAGGAGGGCAGGTCGATCGAGATCAGCCGCCCGTGGCCGTTGACCCGCATGGCCTCCAGGACGAAGGCGCTGAGCATGCCGTGCAGCACGCCCGTCTCGATGAACACGGTGGGCCGCAGGTCACGCACCAGGCAGTACACCCAGACCCGATACAGGCGCAGCTGCCAGATCGAGTCGAAGCGCTTCTTGGCGAAGGTCGGCTCGTCGGCCACGATGCGCTCGAACTGCCGGGGCAGCGGCGAGTCGTGCAGCTCGCCCAGATACGGCAGCAGGTCACGGCCGCCCAGCACCGAGCTGAGCCGACCCAGGAAGTACGATCCCTGTTCGATTCCGGTCACGTTCACGGCCGGGGAGTCTGGCGAAATCCGCCAGCGGCGCGACTTCCCACCGCTGGACTCGTTGGATCGAACAGCCCTATGTGCGGAATCGCCGGAGCCATCAACCTGCGCGGAGAACCCGTGCCGGATCTTGCACGTCGCCTCGACGTGATGGGTGAGCTGATCGCGCATCGCGGTCCGGACGGCCACGGAACGTGGGCGCACGAGCACGGTCACGTGGGCCTGGCCCACCGCCGTCTGTCGATCTTCGACCTGTCCGCGGCGGGCGCCCAGCCGATGCACGGCCCCGCCCGCAGCGTCACCAGCTTCAACGGCGAGATCTACAACTGGCCCGAGCTGCGCACCGAGCTCGGCGGCTCCTGGGCGACGAAGACCGACACCGAGGTGCTGCTGCGGGCCCACGAGCGCTGGGGCCGCAGCGCCGTCGACCACCTGCGCGGGATGTTCGCCTACGCGCTGTGGGACGAGCACAGCGACGAGCTGCTGCTGGTCCGCGACCGGTTCGGCATCAAGCCGCTGTACTACGCCCAGGTCGGCGACGTCCTGTACTTCGCCTCCGAGGCCAAGGCGCTGCTGCCCTTCCTGCCCGCCATCCGGACCGACGCCGACGGGCTGCGCGACTACCTGGCCTTCCAGTTCTGCCTGGCCGGCAAGACGCTGTTCGAGGGCGTCCGCGAGCTGCTGCCCGGTCATCGCCTGGTCGTGCGCGGCGGGGTGGCCACGGCCGAGCGCTACTGGGAGGTCTACTACGACCTCGACTGGCAGCACCGCGAGGCGTGGTTCGAGGAGCGCATCGAGTCGCTCCTGCACGAGTCGGTCGGGCTGCACCTGCGCTCCGACGTCCCGGTCGGCGCCTACGTCTCGGGCGGCCTGGACTCCAGCGCCGTCGCCGGGCTGGCCAGCTTCAAGTCCGACGACCCGATGCGCGCCTTCACCGGCCGCTTCACCGAGGGACCCGAGTACGACGAGTCCGGCTACGCGCGGCTGCTGGCCGACGAGCGTGGCCTGGACCTGAGCGTCGTCGACATCGGCGTCGACGACTTCACCCGCGAGATCGAGCGGGTCATCTACCACCTCGACTTCCCGGTGGCCGGCCCCGGCTCGTTCCCGCAGTTCATGGTCTCCGAGGCGGCGGCCCGCGACGTCAAGGTGATCCTGGGCGGCCAGGGCGGCGACGAGATCTTCGGTGGCTACACGCGCTACCTGATCGCCTACTTCGAGCAGTGCATCAAGGCGGCGATCGAGGGCACGTCGGGCAGCGGCAAGTTCGTCGTCACCTACGAGTCGATCATCCCCCAGCTGGCCTCGCTGCGGAACTACAAGCCGATGCTGCAGGAGTTCTGGCGCGACGGGCTGTTCGAGGATCTCGACCGGCGCTACTTCCGGCTGATCAACCGCGCGCCGCGCCTGGCCCAGCGCGACGGCGAGTACGACCCGTTCGAGACGTTCGCCGAGATCTTCAACGGCCGCAACGTCGGCCACGAGTCCTACTTCGACAAGATGACCCACTTCGACTTCAAGACGCTGCTGCCGGCGCTGCTGCAGGTCGAGGACCGGGTCTCGATGGCCCACGGGCTGGAGTCGCGCGTGCCGCTGCTGGACCACCCGCTGGTCGAGCTGGCCGCGACGATCCCCGCCGACGTCAAGTTCCCCGGCGGCGAGCTCAAGCACGTCTTCAAGCAGGCCAGCCGGGCCGCCGTGCCCGAGCGCATCGCCCAGCGCAAGGACAAGATGGGCTTCCCGGTGCCGCTCGTCGAGTGGGCCAAGGGGCCGGCCCGCGACTACGTCAACGACGTCTTCGCCAACAGCGACCGCGAGCTGCCGCTGGCCAGCCTGGATGGCGAGGCGAAGTACGGCCGCACCTTCTGGGGGCTGTTCAGCCTCGAGCTCTGGCAGCAACGCTTCCACGACCGCGAGCACGAGTTCCACGCGCTGCTCGCCCCGACCACGGAGACCACCACATGAAGATCCTCATCACCGGCGGAGGCGGCTTCATCGGCTCCAACCTCGCCGATCGCCTCCTGTCCGAGGGCCACGAGGTCCTCACCGTCGACACGTACGCCACGTCCCGGCGCGACAACCTCACGCCGCAGGACCGCCTGACCATCGTCGAGGGCTCGATCGCCGACGAGACGTTCTTCAACGGCGTCGTCGACGACTTCGGCCCCGAGGCGATCGTCCACGCGGCGGCGTCCTACAAGGACCCCGACGCCTGGGAGGAGGACGCCCGCACCAACGCGCTGGGCACGGCGATCGTGGTCAAGGCGGCCGAGCGCACCGGCGTGTCGCGCTTCATCTACTTCCAGACGGCCCTCTGTTACGGCGTCAAGCCCGAAGAGCAGCCGATCACGCTGAACCATCCGCTGCGCCCGTACGAGTCGAGCTACGCGATCTCCAAGACGGCCGGCGAGGACTACATCCGCCTGAGCTCGCTGAACTGGGTCTCGTTCCGGCTGGCCAACGTCTACGGCCCGCGCAACCTGTCGGGCCCGCTGCCCACGTTCTTCAGCCGCCTGACGGCGGACAAGGCCTGCTTCGTGACCGACACGCGGCGCGACTTCCTGTTCGTGACCGACCTCGTCGACGTCGTCGTCAAGGCGATCGACGGCGCCGGCTCGGGCGCCTACCACGTGAGCAGCGGCTCGGACGTCTCCATCAAGGAGCTGTTCGACGCGACCACCACGGCGCTGGACCTGGGCTCGATCGACGTCGAGATCCGCCCGCGCGCGGCCGACGACGCCGAGTCGATCCTGCTGGATCCCTCGCGCACCGAGGCCGACTTCTCCTGGAAGACCAGCGTGTCCATGCCCGACGGCGTGGCCCAGGCGATCGCCTGGTACCGCGAGCACGGGATCGAGCAGACCTACACGCACCTCAAGGAAGAGGAGCTGCGGGTTCGATGAAGGTGTTGGTGGCCGGTGGCGCCGGCTTCGTGGGCTCCAACCTCGTCCGCGCGCTGCTGGCGCGCGGCGACGAGGTCACGGTCGTCGACAACCTGCTGAGCGCCGAGCGCGAGAACGTGCCGGACGGCGCGGCCCTCGTCGAGGCCTCGGTCAACGACTTCGAGGTGCCCGACGACATCGAGCTGGCGTTCAACCTCGTCACCTACCACGGCAACCAGTCGTCGATGGCGAACCCGCTGGCCGACCACGAGCACAACCTGCTGACCTCGCTCAACCTGTTTCTGCGGTTGAGCGAGCTGCCGAACCTGCAGAAGGTCGTCTACGCGGGCGCCGGCTGCACGGTGGCCGAGAAGACGTTCGAGTCGGCCTCGGCCACGCAGGAGGACGCGCCGGTTTCGCTGTACCTGGACTCGCCGTACCAGATCTCCAAGGTGGTCGGCGAGCTGTACGGCAACTACTTCTGGATGCGCAAGGGCCTGCCGATCGTCAAGGCGCGCTTCCAGAACGTGTACGGGCCGGGCGAGGTGCTGGGCGCGGGGCAGTGGCGCGGCACGGTCAACACCGTGTGGCGCAACGTCACGCCGACGTTCGTGTGGAAGGCGCTGCACGGCGAGGCGCTGCCGCTGGACAACGGCGGCATCGCCACGCGCGACTTCATCTACGTCGAGGACATGGCGCGCGGGCTGATCGCCTGCGCCGACGGCGGCGAACCGGGCGGCGTCTACAACCTGGCCAGCGGTGTGGAGACGAGCATCCTGGAGCTGGCCGAGACGATCGTCGAGCTGGCCGGATCGGGCTCGGTCGAGGTGGCGCCGGCCCGCGACTGGGACCGCTCGGGCAAGCGCTTCGGCGACCCGACCAAGTCGCGCGAGGAGCTGGGCTTCTCGACCTCCGTGGATCTGCGCGAGGGGCTGCAGCGCCAGATCGCCTGGACGCGCGAGAACGAGGCCTTCATCGCGTCGTGCATCGCCAAGCACGACGCGCAGATGGCTGCGGCGGCCTAGTTGGCTGACACGCGCGAGATCACCCCGCCGCGCGGTTGGCAGGTCCCCAACCTGCGCGAGCTGTGGGAGTACCGCGACCTCGCCTTCTTCCTGGTCAAGCGCGACGTCTCGATCCGCTACCGCCAGACGCTGATCGGGACGGTGTGGGCGATCCTGCAGCCGCTGCTGCTGGCCGTCGTCTTCAGCGTGTTCCTGGGCCACTACGCGAAGGTGCCCTCGGGCGCCGACGTGCCCTACCCCGTGTTCGCGCTGACCGGCATGACCATGTGGCTGTACTTCAGCCAGGCCATGCAGTTCGCGTCGGACTCCACGGTGTCCTCGCGTGAGCTGATCGCCAAGGTCTGGTTCCCGCGCATGATCATCCCGGTCTCGGCGGTGGTACCGCCGGCGATCGACTTCATCCCGGCCTTCGTGGTCGCGCTGATCGTGCAGCTGGCCTACGGGATCGTGCCGCCGATCCAGATCCTGCTCGTGCCGCTGCTGATGGCGGTGACGCTCGTCGTCGCGCTGGGCGCTGGTCTGTGGCTGAGCGCGCTCAACGTGCGCTACCGCGACATCCGCCTGGCCGTGCCCTTCCTGATCATGGTCGGGCTGTTCGTCACGCCGATCGTCTACCCGTTCGACAGCGTGCCCGAGTCGGTGCAGCCGTTCTACGCGATCAACCCGATGGTCGGCGTGCTGGAGACGTTCCGCTGGATGCTCTTCCCGGCGGCCGAGTGGCCGGGCGCGCTGATCCTGATCCCGCTGGCCGCCGCCGTGGTGCTGCTGGTCACCGGCGCCTGGTACTTCGCCCGAGCCGAACGGGACTTCGCCGATGTCATCTGAGACCGCCATCCACGTCGAGGGCCTGGGCAAGCGCTACCGCCTGGGCGGCGCGTCCACCGACCTGCTGAGCGAGCGCATCGGCCGCCGCGCGCCCAAGGGCCAGGACTTCTGGGCCCTGCGCGACGTCTCCCTGGAGATCGACCAGGGCGAGGTCGTCGGCTTCGTGGGGCGCAACGGCGCGGGCAAGTCGACGCTGCTGAAGGTGCTCTCGCGCATCACGCCGCCGACCGAGGGGCGCATCCAGCTGACCGGGCGCGTGGGCACGCTGCTGGAGGTCGGGACGGGCTTTCACCCCGAGCTGAGCGGGCGCGAGAACGTGTTCCTGTCGGGCACGATCCTGGGCATGCGCCGGCGCGAGGTGCAGGACCGCTTCGACGAGATCGTCGAGTTCTCGGGCATCGAGAAGTTCCTGGAGACGCCGGTCAAGCGCTACTCCAGCGGCATGTACGTGCGCCTGGCCTTCGCGGTGGCCGCGCACCTGGACACCGACATCCTGCTGGTCGACGAGGTGCTGGCGGTCGGCGACGCAGAGTTCCAGCGCAAGTGCTTCGGCAAGATGGACGACGTCGCCCGCGGCGGGCGCACGGTCGTGTTCGTCTCCCACCAGCTCAGCGCGGTCACCCGCCTGTGCCAGCGCTGCTACTGGATCGACGGCGGGCAACTGAAGGCCGAGGGCCCGACGAACGAGGTCGTGGCCCAGTACCTGCACCACGCCGGGGCCACGCAGGACGGCGGCATCGCCACGATCGGCCCCAACGTGCCGCGCTCGACCACCGGCGCGGTGACGCTCGAGCAGGTCGCGCTGATCGGCGCCGACAACGTGCCCACCGACCGCCTCACGCTGGGCCAGCCGTTCAGCGTGGCGATGACGTTCCTGGTCAACGAGCCGGTCGAGGACGGGGTCATCGAGCTGGGCATCTCGACCGCCGACGGCACGCGCGTGGCCACCGTGCAGAACGTCGACGGCGAGGGCACGCTGCTGAACCTGACGCCCGGCCGCCACGAGATCCGCGCCCGCTTCGACTCGACCACCCTGCTGCCCGGTGAGTTCACGATCGACGTGGGCATGCACCGGCTGATCGGGCTGACCATGGACTTCGTCGAGCAGGCCCTGACCTTCACCGCGCTGAACACCGCCTTCGACGGCGGCGAGGATCGCTGGCCGTGGGCGGTCGTGCGCGGTGCGCTGCGACCGCAGACCTCCTGGAGCGTGGACGGATGACCTCACTGAACGACGTGCGCGGCGTGCTGCTGGACATCGACGGCGTGCTGCACGACGGCAGCGCGCCGATCCCCGGCGCGCTGGAGGCGCTGGCCGCGCTGCGCGAGCGCGCCGACGGCGTGGCGCTGCTGACCAACACGACGACCAAGTCCCGCGGCGGGGTCGTCGCGCAGCTGCGCGGGCTGGGCTTCGACGTGGAGCCCGGCGACGTGATCACGCCCGCGGGCATCGCGGTGAGCGCGTGCCACGAGCGCGGCCTGCAGCGCGTCGCGCTCCTGGTCGCCGACGCCCTGCGCGAGGACCTGACCGAGCTCGACGACGTCGGCCTGGACGGCGATCCGCAGGCGATCCTGCTGGCCGACACCGGCCACGGCTTCGACGTCGACACGCTCAACGCGGCCTTCCGCGCGCTGATCGCCGGCGCCCAGCTCCTCGCGCTGGGGCACAACCGCTACTACCAGCGGCCGCAGGGCCTGATGCTCGACGTGGGCGCGTGGGCGGCGGCGCTGGAGTACGCGGCCGACGTCAAGGCGCTGACCGTGGGCAAGCCGTCCGCGGCGCTCTTCGCCGCGGCGGTCGAGCGCGTGGGCGTCCCGGCCGAGCAGTGCGTGATGGTCGGCGACGACGTCGAGGCCGACGTCGGCGGCGCGCTGGAGGCCGGGCTGCACGGCGTGCTCGTGCGTACCGGCAAGTACCGCGCGGAGCTGGTCGAGTCCTCCGGCTGGCGGCCGACCGCGACCGTCGACTCGATCGCCGACGTGCCCGGGCTGCTGTGAGGCGGCTGGCGGTCATCGCGCTGCTCGCGGTGGCGCTCGTCGGGTGCGGCAGCAGCGAGAAGCCGACGCTGCTCGGACACGACGTCCAGGTCCCGGACGGCTGGAAGGCCTCGGTCTACGCGCGGCTCAACCAGCCCCGCTGGCTGGCCTGGACGCCGCAGAAGACGCTGCTGGTCACCTCTCCCGACGACGGCACGATCAGCGAGATCGTCGACGGCCGGCCCAAGGTCATCGCCTCCGGCCTGATGCAGCCCCAGGGCATGGCCTTCGCCGGGGACGACACCCTCTACGTGGCCGAGTCCGACGCGATCCTGCGCTACCGCTGGGCCGACGGCCGGCTCGGCGCGCGCGAGACGGTGATCGACCACCTGCCCGACACCGACATCGACGGGGACGACGTGCATCGCTGGAAGTCCGTCGTCGTCGGTCCGGACGGGATGCTCTACCTGCCCCTGCCCAGCTCGACCAACGCGGGCCTGGCCGACGAGCGGATGGATCCGCCGCGCGGCACCGTGGCCCAGGTGGACCCCAAGACGGGGTCGCTGACGATCTGGGCCAAGGGGATCCGCAACGGCGAGGGCCTGGCCTTCGCGCCCGACGGGTCGCTGTGGACCGCGGTCAACAACCGCGACAACATCCTCGATCCCGCCACCGGCAAGGTCGACCAGGCCTACGTCAACGACCACCCGCCCGAGGAGCTGGCCAAGCTGTGGAAGGGCCGTGATCTGGGGTGGCCGACGTGCAACCCGGAGCCCGATTCGGACACGTTCACGCCCGACGCGGAGACGAACCCCGGCGGCACGCTGCGCAACTGCGACGACCTGCCGCCGATCGAGGTCAAGCTGCCCGCCCACAACGCGCCGCTGGGCCTGCACTTCATCAAGGCCGGCGCGCTGGGCGACCTGCCCGCCGGCGCCACGCTGGCGCTGCACGGCTCGTGGAACAGCCAGCCGCCCAAGCCCCCGGGCATCGTCTTCCTGCCCTGGAAGAACGGCACGCTGGGCCCGCCCCAGGATCTGCTGCGCGGCTTCCAGGCGGCCGACGGCACGCGCTGGGGGCGCACCGCCGACGCGGTCGTCGGACCGAACGGGTCGCTGTACGTCTCCGACGACCAGGCCGGCGCGATCTACGAGCTGACGCCGAGCTGATGCGCCGCTCCGTCCTCTTCGTCGGCCAGGCCTACTACAACCACTGGTACCTGTCGCGCCGGCTGCGCGACCTGGGCTGGAAGGCCGACCTGGTCAACTTCGACGCGGGGCACGCCGGCCACTATCACGGCCAGGACGTCCGGCTGGTCGGCCGCTCGCGCCGCGACCTGGTCCGCCACACCGCGTTCTTCGCCCGGGCCGCGCGCGAGTACGACGTCTTCCACTTCGCCAACGCCCACGGCCTGCGCTTCGGCGACGCGATCCACGATTTCGCCGCGCACCGCTTCCACGAGTACGACGAGATCCGCCTGCTGCGGCGGCTGGGCAAGAAGATCGTCTACACGACCAACGGCTGCCTGGACGGCGTGGCCCAGACGACCTACCGCAACGTGCCGCCCTTCCCGACCTGCGACGACTGCCCGTTCCAGTCCCGCCCCGACGTCTGCAACGACGCGATGAACGTGGGCTGGGGCCGCGATCGCAACGCGCTGAGCGACTACGTCGCGCTGCTCGGCGGCTACCGCTACGACGCCAACGTCGCGCCCAACGTGCACGAGAACCCGTGGGTCTACTGCCTGGACGAGGACCTGTGGCAGCCCGACCTGCTGATCCCCTCCAACTTCCGCCTCGGGCTCCCCGACGAGACGTTCAAGGTCTACCACTCGGTCGGCAACGCGGACACGCGCTCGCAGGCCGGGACGATGCGCAACACGAAGTCCACGCACGTCTACCTGCCGCTGATCGACGGGCTCAAGGCCGAGGGCCGCGACATCGAGCTGCTGTTCTTCAAGGACGTCCCCAACCTCGAGCTGCGCTACTACCAGGCCCAGTCCGACGTGTTCGTCGACATGCTCACCGCGGGGTTCTTCGGCGCCACCGCGCGCGAGGGCATGATGCTCGGCAAGCCCGTGGTCTGCTACCTGCAGCCCGAGTGGCTGGAGAACATGCGCCGCGAGCTGCCGGCCTACGCCGACGAGCTGCCGGTCATCAGCGCCACGCCCGACACCATCCGCGACGTGCTGATCGACCTGATGGACCACCCGGAGAAGCGCCTGGAGATCGGCCGCCGCTCGCGCGAGTTCGCGGTCAAGTGGCACGGCTCGCGCGAGGCCGCGCGCGCCTGGGACGGGATCTACCGCGGTCTGCTGGACGGGACGCTGCCGCCCGCGCCGTGGGGCGATGCGGCATCCTCCCTGCCGTGAACGAACGCGTCCCGGTTCCCCGCCACCCGTCCGACGACTACAGCCGCGAGGCCGCCGAGCTGCGCCGCGGTTTCCTGACGGAGCAGACCGGCACGTCGCTGGAGCACGTCGGGCAGTACTCGTTCGACCCGGCGATCCTGCCCGGCAACGTCGAGCACTTCACCGGCGTGGCGCAGGTGCCGATCGGCGTGGCCGGGCCGCTGGTGGTCAACGGCGAGCACGCCCAGGGCGAGTTCTACGTGCCGCTGGCCACCGCCGAGGGCACGCTGGTCGCCTCCTACAACCGTGGGATGAAGCTGCTGCACGCGGCGGGCGGCGTGACGACGACGATCGTCGACGACCGCATGCAGCGCGCGCCCGCGTTCGTGTTCGAGAGCGCCCGCGGGGCGAAGGCGTTCGCCACCTGGCTGGAGGAGTCCTTCGACGCGATCGCCGCGGTGGCCGGCGAGACGACCAGCTCCGGGACGCTGATCGAGATCGAGCGCTACCACGCGTCGCGCGTCCTCTACACGCGCTTCGACTACACGACCGGCGACGCCGCCGGCCAGAACATGACCGGCAAGGCCACCCAGCACGCCTGCCGGTGGATCCTGGCCAACTACCCCGGCGAGATCGAGCGCTTCTTCCTGGAGGCGAACTTCGCCACCGACAAGAAGGCCTCGCGCATCAACATGCTGCGCACGCGCGGCAAGCGCGTCGTGGCCGAGGCGACGATCCCCGACGCGCTCCTGCGCTCGATGATGAACACCAACAGCGCCGACATGTACCGCGCGCGGCAGGTGTCGCATCTGGGCGGGTTCCTGTCGGGCGTCAACAACAACGGCGCCCACTCGGCCAACGGCATCACCGCGATGTTCATCGCCTGCGGCCAGGACGTGGCCAACGTGGCCGAGTCCTCGGCGGCCATGGTCTACGCCGAGCGCCGCGACAACGGCGACTACTACTACTCGATCACCCTGCCCTCGCTGATCGTCGCCACCTACGGCGGCGGCACCGGCCTGGCCACCCAGCGCGAGTGCCTGGAGCTGATGGACTGCTACGGCTCGGGCAAGGTCGGCAAGTTCACCGAGATCGTCGCGGCCACGGTGCTGTGCGGCGAGCTGTCACTGGGTTCGGCGATCGTCGCCGAGGAGTGGGTCGACGCCCACGACGCCTACGGACGCAACCGCCCGTAGAACCCGCGCGCCCGTTGTGGCATCATTCGTCGCCGTGACTTCTCGTCACCTCACGCCGACTCGACTTCCGGGCGCCTCCGTAGGCGTCTTCGTCGGCGTACGAGTAGCCGGTTCCTCCATCGGCATTCGCTAGGTCGTACGGGCTCTCGCCCGTCCGACCGTTCTCCGCCCAAGTCCCCCTCTCCGCAAGGAGCGCGTCCATGCGCATTCTCGAGCTCGTACTCATCCCCGTCCTCACCAACATCGATCTTCATCAGGAGTGGTCATGCGCGGCGCCGACCGGCTGATCCAGGCGCTCGTCGATGAGGGCGTCGACACGGTCTTCGGGATGCCCGGAGGCGCGTCGCTCTCGATCCACGACGCGCTGCACGACGCGCCCATCCGCCACGTCCTCGTCCGCCACGAGGCGGGCGCCGGGCACGCGGCCGAGGGATACGCGAAGGCCACCGGCAAGGTCGGCGTGGCGCTGGTGACCAGCGGCCCGGGCGCCACCAACCTGATGACGCCGATCGCCGACGCGTTCATGGACTCGGTGCCGACGGTGTTCATCACCGCCCAGGTGGCCACGCATCTGAAGGGCACGATGGCCTTCCAGGAGTGCGACGTGATCGGGATGACGCACCCGATCGTCAAGCACTCGATCACGGTCGAGGGTCCCGACCAGGTGGCGCAGGCGATCCACGAGGCGTTCCATGTGGCCCGCACTGGCCGACCCGGACCGGTCGTGGTCGACGTGCCCGCCGATGCGGCCAAGTCGCCGGCCCGCGAGGGTGGGGAGCGGCCGTCGCTGCCGGGCTACCGCTCGCGCGTGGTGCCCAACGGCAAGCAGCTGCGCAAGGCGGCCGCGGCGATCGCCTCGGCCCGCCGGCCGGTGCTCTACGCGGGCGGCGGCGTGGTGCACTCGGGCGCTTCGGAGGTCCTCACGCAGTTCGCCCGGCGCCTGGATCTGCCCGTCACCACGACCCTGATGGCGCTGGGCACGTTCCCGGCGTCCGACCGGCGCTGGCTGGGCATGCTCGGCATGCACGGGACGCGGCCGGCCAACTGGGCGATGGACGAGGCCGACCTGATCATCGCGGTGGGCGCGCGTTTCGACGACCGCGTGACCGGCCAGCTGGGCACGTTCGCGCAGCGCGCGCGGATCATCCACATCGATGTCGATGCCGCCGAGATCGGCAAGAACGTCGAGGCGCACGTGCCGGTCGTGGGCGACGCCAAGCAGGCGCTCGAGGGGATCGCCCGCGAGCTGTCGACGCTGGCCCCCGGTCCCGGCCGCTGGCGTGAGTGGTGGACGCGCATCGACGGCTGGCGCGCCGCGCATCCGCTGCGCGAGGCCGAGCACGGCGAGGAGGGCGAGATCGATCCGGAGGGCGCGCTGGACCTGCTGGCCGCCGCGCTGGACCGCGACGCGATCGTCACCACCGACGTCGGCCAGCACCAGATGTGGGCGGCCAACCGGATCGGCTTCGAGACGCCGCGCCGGTGGCTGACCAGCGGGGGCCTGGGCACGATGGGCTTCGGCCTGCCGGCCGCCCTGGGCGCTCAGGCGGCGTTCCCCGATCGCCAGGTCGTGTGCATCAGCGGCGACGGCTCGCTGCTGCTGAACCTGCAGGAGCTGGCCACGGCGGTGCAGGAGCAGCTGCCGGTCAAGGTGATCCTGATCGACAACGGCTCGCTGGGCATGGTCCGCCAGCAGCAGGACATGTTCTGGGAGGGCCGCCGCGCGGCCAGCGAGTTCGCCGACACGATGGACTGGCGGATGCTGGCCGGCGGCTTCGGCATCGCCGCCCGCTCGGTCGAGCACGCCGACGGCCTGGCCGACGCGCTGGCCGCGACGCTGGCCGAGCCCGGCCCGGCGCTCCTGCGCATCGCGGTCGCGCCGCTGGCCGACGCGCTGCCGATGTTCCTCCCCGGCGGGCCGGCGCGGGAGATGGTCGGGTGAACGACCGAATGAGCCACAGACGTGCGATCGAGCGGCCGGCCACGTGCCGGACGCATCGCTGCGCGGCGGGGCGCGGGCGGCGGGCGGTTCCGTCGCCGCCCGCGCGACCCGCCGGGCCGTGCAAGACGACCCGCTGCCCGGCGGCGACGCGTTAGGCCGGCCGGATCTCCATGATCAGCGTCGATCCGGTGGCCACGGTGGAGAAGCCGGCCTTCTCGTAGCTGCGGATCGCGCGGGCGTTGACGGCGAAGACCTGCAGCCAGATGCGCTGCAGACCGAGCTGCTCGAACCCGCGGCGGACCAGCTCGTCGACCGCCCACGTGCCGATCCCCCGGCCCTGCGCCCGGGCGACGCCGATGCGGATGCGCAGCTCGGCCTGCGCGCCGTCGACGATCAGCTGGCAGGTGCCGACCAGGAGGCCGTCCTCGCGGATCGCGTGCATGTCGACGTCGTCGCGCGTGCGCACCGCGAAGAACCACGCGTCGTGCTCGGCGCGTGTGACCGGCCGGAAGATCGCGCTGTGCTCGACGAGGTCGCGGTCGTTGATCCAGTCAAACAGCGCGTCGGAGTCGTCGTCGCGAAGCGGCTCGAGGGTGACCACGGCCACGGAAAGTACCCTCCGCGTCGCATGTCACGGGTCATGACCTTCGAGAACTACGGCCGCCTGCTCGCGCTGGCGCCCGCGTCGTTCCGCTTCACCGACGAGCTGCCCGAGCGCGCGCTGCTGCTGCGCCACGACATCGACGACCGTCCACGCTGGATCGAGCCGATGGCCGCCGTCGAGGCCGAGCAGGGCGCGGTGGCCACCTACTGCCTGCAGGTGCGCTCGCCGTTCTACGGGCTCGACATGGAAGCCGATCGCGCCGTGGCCGCGCTGCTGGACCACGGCCACGAGCTCGGCCTGCACTTCGACTCGTCGGGCATGGCGTCCGACGACGAGGTGGTCGAGGGCGTCGCACGCGAGGCCGACCAGCTGGAGCAGCGCTACGACACCCCGATCCGCGTCGTCTCGTTTCACATGCCCGGCGTGCGCCCGGTCGGCCATCTCGAGCTCGGCGAGGACCGCGTCAACACCTACGCGCCGCGCTTCTTCAGCGAGATCGCCTACCTGAGCGACTCCAACCAGAACTTCCGCGGCAAGGACCCCGAGGCCGAGCTGCGCGACGCGCAGCGGATCCAGTTCCTCACGCATCCGACGCTGTGGTCGGGCCGCCAGCTGCGCGAGATCCTCGAGGAGCAGGCCACGCGATTGGGCACGACGGTCGACGCGCTGGCCACCGACGACCAGAAGGTCGTCCTCGAGCGGCAGGCCGGCTGATGCTCGTCGCCTGCCATCAGCCGAACTTCCTGCCCTGGCTGGGCTACTTCGACAAGCTCGCCCAGGCCGATCGCTTCGTGCTGCTGGACCGGGTCCAGTTCCCGCGCACCTCGCGCGGCACCTACACCAACCGCGTGCAGCTGCTGATCGGCGGCCAGCCCGCCTGGGTGACGGTGCCCGTCGTGCGCGACGGCGTCCAGGAGATCGGCGAGATCCGCATCGACGACCGCCAACCCTGGCGGCGCAAGGCGATCAAGTCGATCGAGCAGAGCTACGCCAAGACGCCGCGCTTCGCCGAGGTGATGCCGATCGTCCGCGAGCTGCTCGAGCTCGACACCGACCGCATCGCGGTGCTCAACGAGGAGTCGATCCGCCGGCTGGCCCCGGACCACGCGCACAAGCTCGTGCGCCAGTCCGACCTGCCCGCGGTCGACGCCGCCGCCACCGACCTGCTGATCGGCCTGGTCCAGGCCGCCGGCGGCGACGCCTACCTGTCGGGCGACGGCGCCGACGGCTACCAGGAGGAGCCGCGCTACGCCGCCGCCGGACTGGGCTTCCGGCTACTGGGCTTCACCCATCCCGACACCGGCGGGCCGCCCGGCCTGTCGATCGTCGACGCGCTGATGCGCGGCACCGGGAACCCGTAGGGCGACGAACACCGCGCCGGCCAGCAGGACGCCCGCGCCGACCAGCAGCGCGGCGCTGAAGCCGTCGACGAACGCGCCGGGGTCCATCCCCGGGCCGACCTGGACGTGGTCGGCCAGGATCGAGCCGAGCACCGCGATGCCCAGCGCACCGCCGACCTCACGGGCGGTGTCGTTGACCGCGGAGGCCACGCCCTGCTTGCCGGCCGGCAGCGACGCGACGATCGCCGTCGTGGCCGGGGCGGTGGCCAGCGCCATGCCCAGGCCGAACAGCAGGCCGGCGCCGAGCAGATGCCAGTACGACGAGCCGACGCCCATCGTGGACAGCACGACGAAGCCCGCGGCCATCAACGCCAGCCCCGTGGGGCCGACCGGCCGCACGCCGACGCGCTCGACCAGCTTGGGCACCTGTGGCGCGACGGCGACCATCACCAGCGCGACCGGCGCCAGCGCGGCGCCGGCCTGCAGCGGCGAGTAGCCGAGCACCAGCTGCAGGTACTGCAGCAGCACGAAGATCATCCCGAAGGCCGCGAAAAACTGGACGAAGACCGACGCCGAGCCCGCGCTGAAGCCACGCAGGGCGAACAGCCGGGGGTCCAGCAGCGGCTCGCGCCGGCGCAGCTCCCAGACGACGAAGGCGGTCAGCAGGACGACCGCGGCGACGAAGCCGCCGGCCACCAGCGCGTCGGTCCAACCGCGCTGCGGGCCCTCGATGAACGCCCACACGAACGCGCCCAGGCCGAGCGCGGACAGGACGGCGCCGATCGGGTCCAGCGCGGTGCGGTCCTCTGTCGCCACCTCGGGCACGAAGCGCAGCGTGCCGACGAGCGCCAGGCCGGCGAGCACGACGTTGAGGCCGAACACCGACGACCACGAGAAGACCTCCAGCAGCGCCCCGGAGACGAGCAGGCCGAGCAGCGCGCTGCCGCCGGCCACGCCCGCCCAGGCGGCCACCGCACGGTCACGATGGTCGGGACCGAAGGTGCCGGTGATGATCGACAGCGTCGTCGGCATGATCAGCGCGGCGCCGATGCCCATGACGGCGCGGATGGCGATCAGCGTGGACGGGTCGCTGACCAGCATGGCCGCGAGGGCGCCGGCGCCGAAGACGCCAAGCCCGACGAGCAGGATGCGCCGACGACCGAGGCGGTCGCCCAGCGCGCCGGCGGGCAGCAGCAGCCCGGCGAACACGAGCGCGTAGGCGTCGACGATCCACTGCAGCTCGGTGGTCGAGGCACCGGTCGCGCGGGCCAGATCCGGCAGCGCGACGTTGAGCGAGGAGACGGCGCTGACGACGGTGGCCAGCGCGAGGCACATCACGGCCAGGACGCGGCGTTGGGTAGTGGTCATGAGGAGTTCCGTGGTTGATTTCAACAGGTGCTGAAACCGACTATGCCACGACGTCGTGTAGATTTCAACATCTGATGAAACAGCGGGGACCGAGAGCCAACACCGGCGAGGCGCGCGAGGCGATCCTGCAGGCCGCCCGTGAGCAGTTCGCCCTCAACGGCTACGACGCCACGACGCTGCGGGCCATCGCCCGCGCCGCCGGCGTCGACGCCGCGCTGCCCAGCTATCACTTCGGCTCCAAGAACGCCCTGTTCATCGCGACCCTGCAGCTGCCCGTGACGCCCGGGCAGGTGATCGACGGCCTGCTCAGCGGCGGGCTGGAGGACATCGGCGATCGGCTCGTGCGCACGCTGCTGACCGTCTGGGACGACCCCGAGCGCGGCGCCCCACTCGTGGCCGTGCTGCGCTCCGCCCCCAGCCATGGCGACGCGCTGGGCGAGTTCATCGAGCGCGAGATCGTCAGCCGGTTCGCCGCCGTGATCGACCGCCCCGATGCGCCCCTGCGCGCCGCTGCCGCGGTCAGCCAGGTGCTCGGGCTCGTCACGGCCCGCTACGTGCTGCGGATCGAGCCCGTGGCCTCGGCTACGTCAGACGAGCTGGCCGTGCTCTACGGCCCGACGCTGCAGCGTTACCTGGCGGGGTGAGACTGCCGAACGACATCATCGAAGGCACGCGAGCGGTCGCGTGACGCCAACGCGTGCGAGAAGCGAAACGCTTGCGCCCCACTTGAGCCCTAGAGGCGAGACCGATTGCCCCATCTCCGCCGAGTGGCGAATATCGCCCGCCCAGCGGGCGAAATACGCCACTCGGCACGACAACAGATTCGGAGGTCGGATGGACCGTCTCGCTTGTCGCGAACGCCGGCAGCGCCGCTCGGCGCACGCTCTCTTCGATGATTCCGTTCGCCCAAGCCGGCGCGACAGTCGGAGCTAGCCGCCCCAGCGACCCTTCATCGCCTGCTTGCCGTCCGCCCCGGCGCAGTCGAGCCTGACGGTCAGGTCGTTGCCGCCGAGGTGACACGAGAACAGGCCGACCGTGACGCGCGCGGGCGGCCGACCGCCGTTGCTCGCCTTGCGGTTCACCACGCGCCAGGCGCGGAAGAGCTCGCGCGCGGCGGAGCAGGACATGCCCTGGCCGGAGATCTTGGCCGAGGTGAACCCGATGGGGATCTTGCCGCAGGAGCGGAAGGCGGCGGGAGCCGGAGCGGCGAGCACCAGCGCGGCGAGGACCGCGAGCACCGCGGCCGGGACGAGACGGAGGAGCATGGCGATCCGATACCCACGCCCGGCTAGCCTCAGCCGGCGCATGACGCTCGCCTGTCCCGCCTGCCGCACGCCGCTGCCCGCCCTGGAGGGCGATGCGATCAGCTGCGCCGGTTGCGGCGCACGCTACGCGCGCCTGCCCTTCGCCTGGGATCTGACGCCGCCGCGCGAGGCGCTGACCGACGGGCAATGGGCCACCTGGGAGCAGCTGCAGGCCAACGGCGCCGTGTCCTACGAGGCCGACCCCGAGCACAACCTCGGCGTCGGCGCCCGCGAGGACGTGCAGCGCTACTCGCGCTTCAGCGGCCTGCACGGCGAGGTGCTCGACGTGGGCTGCGGCCCGCAGCCCTGGCCGGCCTACTTCGACCACCACGCCGACGGCACCCGCTTCACCGGCGTCGATCCGCTCGTGGGCGAGCGCGAGGCCCGCTACGAGCGCTTCCGCGCCCTGGCCGAGCACCTGCCCTTCGGCGACGACGGCTTCGACGTGGTCCTGTTCGCCGGCACGCTGGACCACTTCGTCGACCCCAGCCTCGCCCTGGCCGAGGCGATCCGCGTGCTGCGCCCCGGCGGCACGATCTCCGTCTACCTCGGCCACAAGCGCGAGGGCGCACCCAAGCCGACGGTCTCCCACGACTGGTACGAGGCGCTCGAGGTGCCCGACGGCGCCGAGGACCGCTTCCACATGGAGCGGTTCGGACCCGACGAGGCGGTCGCGCTGTTCGCCGCCGCCGGCCTCGACGTGACCGGCCAGGAGGACCACCAGATCGACGCCTGGCGGTCCTATCACTTCTACCGGTTGCGCCCGGGGGGCCCGTCTCCGGCGACGTGATCACCGCCCGGCGTCGCGTCGGCGTCGGGGTCGCCTACGGCACCCCTAGGCCGCGCGGCTGAGCTGCACCCGGCGCGTGCGCGCCGCGGCCAGCAGGGACTCGGCGACGCGGTCGCCCGCGTCGGAGACGTCGGCCCGCTCCGGGTGCCACTGGAGGCCCAGGACGAAGCGCTTGGACGGCACCTCGAGCATCTCGACGACGCCGTCGGGCGTGGCCGACGTGACGCGGATGCCCCGGCCCAGCCGGCGGACGCCCTGGTGGTGCTCGGAGGCCACCTCGGCGTAGCGGCCCAGGATCGTGCGCGAGAGCGAGTGCTCGCCGGTGTTGATCGAGTGGTCGCCGCCGCGGTGGTCGGTGTGGCCGGCGCCGTCGCCCTCGATGTCCTGCCAGAGCGTCCCGCCCAGCACGATGTTCAGCAGCTGGTGGCCGCGACAGACGCCGACGATCGGCACGTCGTGGCGCAGGGCCAGGCGCAGCGCCTTGAGGTCGCGGCGGTCGGCGACGGGATCGACCGGGTACTCGGCGTCGGGGAAGCGCTCGGTCTCGCCGTACAGCGACGGGTCGACGTCGCGGTAGGAGCCGCCCAGCAGCAGCGCGTCGGCCGAGGCGATCTCGCGCTCGACGTCACGGTGGTCGATCGGCTTGAAGCGGCCGCCCGCGCGCTCGACCCACACGCGGTAGCAGTCGTCGTCGTGCTCGCCGCGGATGAACAGGACCGTCGGCGTGGCCAGCGGACGCTCGCGGCGTATGGCCGCGATGAAGGCCGCGCGGGCGCGCTCGACGCGCTTGCGCGCCGCCTCCTCGGTCAGGTCCAGCAGCGCGCCGATCTCGCGGTGGCTGAGGCCCATGTCGAAGCGGGCCAGGAGCACGAGGCGCTCGTGCGGCGCCAGCGTCTCCATCGCCTCGCGGGCGTGCATGCGCTCGATCGTGTCGTCGGAGGGGGCGGCGTCGAGCTGCTCGTCCAGCGGCGCGTGGGTGCGCAGCCGGCGCCGGCGCAGCTCGTCGAGGGCCAGGTTGGAGGCGGTGGTGTGCAGCCAGCCGCGGTGCTGGTCGGGCGTGGCCTCGCGCGGGGCCTTGCGCCAGGCCCGCACGAACGTCTCCTGGCACAGGTCGGCCGCGGTCTCGCGGTCGCCGACGATGCGCACCAACCGGCGCATCAGCGGCCGCTGCTGCTCGTGGAAGATGGTCTCCAGCTGGGTCATGTCATCCGGTCAGACGCACGGGGGCGCCCAAACCGGACAACAACGTTACGCGGCGGCGCGGGCCGCGTCACGCGCGCGGGTCGCTTCGACCAGCTCGGCGATGATGCTGACCAGCTCGGCCTCGATGTCGGCGTCGCTGAGCCGGCCGTCGGCGAACTGCTCGTCGGCGGTGTGGACCGGCAGCTCGCGATCGATCACGCGGGCGCCGATCGCCCCGAGCACCTTGCGCGCCTCGGCCTGGGCCCAGACCGCGCCGAACATGCCGGTCGAGGCGCCGACCACCGCCGCCGGCTTGCCCTTCAGCGGCGAGTCGGCCAGCGGGCGCGACAGCCAGTCCAGCGCGTTCTTCAGCTGACCGGGGATCGAGTGGTTGTACTCCGGCGTGGAGACGAGCACGGCGTCGGCCGCGGCGACCTCGTCCCACAGGCGCTGCACGCTCGCGGGGCGATCGTGGCGCGTGTCGTCGTCGTAGGGCGGGATCTCGCGAAGTCCGTCGTGCAGCACGAGCTCGACCCCGGGCGGCAGCAGGTCCGCTGCCGCCCGCAGGAGCGCCGTGTTGTGCGACTCGCGTCGCAGGGATCCCGAGATGGCCAGGATCCGCATGCGCGCTACGCCGCCTTCACGAACTCGAGCTCGACGGTCAGCGTCACGTCGTTGCCCAGCGCGCGGCCGCCCTTGGGCAGGTCGGCGTTCCAGTTGACGCCGTAGGCGGTGCGGTCGATCGTCGCCGACAGCGTGAAGCCCAGGCGCGTGTTGCCCATGAAGTCCTCGGTCGGACCCTGGACCTTGCCGGTGGCGCGGACGGGGTTGGTGACGCCCTTGAGCGTCAGCGCGCCCTCGAGCGTGAGGTCGTCGCCGTCGACGGTCAGGGCGTCGGAGGCGAAGGAGATCGTCGGGTGCTGCTCGGCGTCGAAGAAGTCGGGCGCCAGCAGGTGCGCGGCCAGGTTCTCGTCCTTGACGACGATCGAGGCGACCTTGACGTCGCCCGACAGCTTGCCGTCGGCGAACGTCGCCTCGACCTCGCTGAAGGAGCCGCTGAAGCTGGCGACGAGGTACTTGACCGAGAAGGTCGCGGCGGAATGAACGGGGCTGAAGTTCCAGGTGCCGGTGAAGCGGTCCTGGGTGACGTCGGTGGCCATCGGTTGCTCCTTGGGGTTGCTGTATCGGACTACGGTCCGCTTGTTGCAGAGCACGGTACCATAACCGGACCGCAGTCCGATAGAGATGCTTCTTCCCACGTCCCCCATGGAACTTCCCGTCCTCCAGCCCGAGCCGCCCGAGCGCGCCGACGCCGCCCGCAACCGCCGGCGGATCCTCGCGGCGGCCGAGAAGCTGTTCGCCGAGCAGGGCGTGGCCTGCACCTCGATGGACGCGATCGCCAGCGAGGCCGGCGTCGGCAAGGGCACGCTGTTCCGCCGCTTCGGCGACCGCGCGTCGCTGGCGCTGGCCGTGCTGGACGAGTCGACCCGCGCCCTCCAGGACGGCGCGCTGCACGGACCACCGCCGCTGGGGCCGGGCGCGGCACCGTGCGAGCGGCTGCGGGCGTTCGGCGACGCGATGCTCGACCACCTCGAGGCCAACACCGACATCCTGTTCGACGCCGAGAAGGCCAGCGGCGGCGGCTTCGCCCGCTCAGGCCCGTACGCGGTCTACTGGCTGCACATGCGCATGCTCGTCGAGGCGGCGCGGCCGTCCTGCGACGTCGACTACGCCACCGACGTGCTGCTGAGCTCGCTCAGCCCGCAGAACTTCGTGCATCAGCGCCAGGTCCGCTCGATGCCGCTGGAGCGGCTGAAGGCCGGCTACGCCGACCTGGTCAACCGGCTCCTGAGCTGACCTCCCGGGCCGCGAGCGTCCGCCTCGCGCGCCCGTTGTCCGATTCGACCCGCATTGCGGGCTCAAGCGGACAACGGGCGTGGCGCGCGGACGCTAGAGCCGCTGGGCCAGCTCGCCGATCAGGGCGATCTGGTCGAGCTCGTCGTGCAGCAGCAGCTGGAGCATGAGCCGATCGCAGCCGGCGTCGCGGTACTCGCGCAGGCGGGCTTCGAGCGCGTCGGGCAGGCCGACGATCCAGCCCTCCATCAGCTCCTCGTGCCCGTGCTCGTCGGCCAGGCGGCGCTGGCGGCGGGCCAGCTCGGCCTCGTCGCGCCCGCCGACCAGGCCGGTCATGACCGAGAAGCGCAAGCGCGGATCCACCAGCGCGCGGCGCTCGCGCGCCTCCTGCGGGGTGGCGAAGACGGTGTTGTACTCGCTGGCGAAGCGCCCGGCCAGCGCGATCGTCTTCGGCTTGCCCAACCCGCCGACGATCAGCGGCATCGGATCCTGCAGCGGCTTGGGCTGCGCGTCGATGTCGTCGAGGCGGTAGTGCTTGCCGGCGAAGGTGAACGGGCCCGGGCCCCACAGGCCGCGCACGATCTCCAGCTGCTCGGCGTAGACCTCGAAGCGCTCGGCGCTGTCGGCGAACGGGAAGCCGTAGGCCGCGTGCTCGCGATCGTTCCAGCCGGCGCCCAGTCCGGGTTCGATGCGCCCGCCGGAGACGTGGTCGGCGGTGACGGCCAGCTTGGCGAACTCCGACGGGTGGCGGAACGTGCCCGGCGAGACGAGCGTGCCCAGCCGCAGCGTGGAGGTCGTCGCCGCCAGCGCGATCACCGTGCCCCACGCGTCGAGCACCTGGCGTTCCTCGTGGCCGCCGAGCGGGAGGTAGTGGTCGGAGCGAAACAGCGCCGGGATGCCGTGTGCCTCACAGGCCTCCGCGATCGCCTGCCAGTCGGCCCACGAGACGCCCTCCTGGCCTTCGATCATCACGCACAGATCCATGGTGCGGACGCTACCCGTGCTGGGTCGGTATTGGACATCTGATCGAAAACCGGCACCTCGGCTATGCCTCACTCATCCGATCGCCCGACACAGTGGTCATGCATGCGGATGGCTTGGATGGCCTTCATGAGCTGGTGCGAGAGGCGGCGCGGCCCGATTGGGCGCGCGGCGATCTGAGCACCGCCGTGTGCGCCGCGTGGGCCGCGGTGTCCGAGGCGCGGCCCGCGGGCGACGTCTGGTTCGTCGAGCCCGGGACCGACGGAGCGCTCGCCGTCCAGGACGGCATCGAGGCGCTGCTGAACGCCACGTCGACGCTCGCCCCCGCGGCCGAGGCGGTCGCGGCGACCTCGCCCCAGGCGGCCTTCGAGCTGCTCTCCGCGCTGAGCCTGTGCGCGCGGTTCGTCGAGCAGGCGGTCGGCGCCGAGCAGGTCCGCCGGGTCGTCGTGCAGAGCGCCCAGCTGGCGGCGACGGCCACGCCCGCGCAGCTCGACCGCCTGCTGGCCGAGGTGCCGCGCGGGGCCTGGCCGATGGTCACCGCGCACCTCGTCGACGACCTGCTGCGCCCGGGCACGACGCCCGCCGCCGGCGGGACGCGCGCGCTGTACCTGCGGATCGTCGAGGCCGACGAGGCCAGCGCGGCCACCGCGGCCGGGCGCTGCAGCGCGCTGCTGCGCGATCCCAGCAAGCGCCGGCGCGCGATCGCCGCGCTGAGCCCCAGCGTGCTGGACCTGCTGGAGGCCGGCGACCGGATCGTGATTCCCGCCGTGCTGGCGCTCGAGCTGCAGGACGGCTGGCTGGAGGGCGAGCACATCGTGCACGGCTGGGCCGCGCTGGCCGCCGCGCCGCTGCTGTGGGACGACTTCATGCCCGGCGCCCGCGCCCAGATCGTCGAGGCGATCGGCTTCGGCCTGCAGAACGGCGCGCCCGAGCTGCAGGCCTACCTGGCCCGCGTGGTCTGCCGGCTGGCCCCCCTCCTGGTCGGCCGCGAGATCGCCGACCTGACCCGCGGCCTGGCCCGCGCGGTCGTGCGCCGCAACGCGCTGGACGCCGCCGACCAGGTGGCTGCCGCCGGCCGCGACCTGCCCGACGCGTTCGTGGCCTCGCTGCTCAGCGCGATCGACGTGCAGCAGCCCACCGGGAGCGACGCGGCGACCACGATCGTCCGCGCCGCGCTGGGCGCGCGGGCCGTCGCCGCCTAGGTGCGCTGGAAGCGCAGGCCGTAGCGCGACACGAACTCGGCCACCGCCTCGGCCGTCTCGGTCTCGGGCCCTCCGCGCTCGCGCTCCAGCAGCGCCAGCCAGGTGACGTCGTCGTCGACCGTGGGCCGGCCGTGCAGCGCGGCCACGACGAGCGCGCCGGGCGGAATCGCCGCGTGGCCGTCGCGGACCAGCGCCACCGTGCCCAGCGACAGCCAGCCGTCGCCCTCGCTGGCGGTGACCGTCTCGCCGCGCTCGGTCAGGAACCAGGCCAGGTCGCGGAACACGCGGCGGGCGATCTCCCACTGCTCGTCGGGCTCCGGCGTGGGCGGGTAGTCGGGCGCGCGGCGCAGGACGCGCGCCGGGTAGCCGGCGGCCAGCGAGCGGCTGGGGATCGAGCGCGACACCACGCTGCCGGCGGCGACCGTCACGTCGTCGCCGATCTCCACGCCGGGCAGCACGAAGACCTGCCAGGGCAGCCACACGTTGCGCCCGATGGTGATCGGCGCGAACTCGACGGGATAGCCCTCGAGGATCGACTGCCAGGCCGCGTGGGTGAAGATCAGCGAGCGGCCGCCCAGGCCGCTCTCGTCGCCGACGGTCAGCGGCTTGGACGGGTTCAGGAAGGTGTCCTGGAAGACGCGCACCCGGCGGCCCAGCTCCAGGCGCGAGTCGGGCAGCGCCAGGCCGGCCGCGGTCACGCGGGCGCGCAGCATCGTCTCCTCACCCAGGATCACCTCGCGGCAGTCGATGCGCACGTCGGGCCCCAGCTCGCAGCGGCGGTCGATGCGGATCGACTTGCCGCGCAGCACGGTGCCCGGCAGCAGCTTGACGCCGTCGCCGATCGTGACCTCGTCGGCCTCGATGATCACGTCGGGGGCGATCTGCGCGGTGGGCGAGATCACGGCGCGTACACCCGGCGCGTGAGCTCGGCCAGCAGGTCGTAGCCGTCCCAGTAGCGCCCGAAGGTCAGCGCCTCGCCGAACGGGACGATGCGATCGATGCCGCGCCCGTTGACCTTGCGCACGAACCGGGCCAGGCGGTCAGGCGCGATGCCGCTGATCGTCATGGTCTGATCCTTGCGCACCACGTAGGGCGCGAGGTCGTCCAGCGACGGCAGGGCGATCGCGTAGAACAGGCCCGCGCCCGGATGCGTGCGGTCAAAGCCGTCCAGCGTGGACAGCTCGAGCACGGTCAGCGCGTTGCCCAGCTCGCGGAAGCGGGCGATCGGCCGGTCGGCCAGCGCGCCGTAGGCGTAGGCGCGCTTGGCCAGCACGGCGCCCAGCTCGAGCTCGTAGTGGCGCTGGGCGATCTCGTGGTGCAGGCCGTCGAACAGCTGCTCCAGGCGCTGCGGCCCGCCGGCGCCCACCGCGACGACCAGGCGCGGCGACGAGCAGCCCATCTGATCGAACCAGTAGGCGTCGTTGAACAGCCGCCGGGGCAGGTCGTCCTCGGCGCTGTCGGCGTCGAGCACGGCCAGCGAGAAGCGGTCGCCGAACAGCAGCTCGGTGGCGTGCGGGGCCAGCGGCAGCGCCCGGATCGTGTCGATCGTCGCGTCGCCACCCCAGATCACGCGCACGTCGGCGGCCCGCGACAGCAGGGCGCTGGGCTCGAGCTCGTGCCCGTAGGAGACGACGGCCAGCGAGCGCGCGACCGCCGGATGCTCGGCCGCGACGGTGTTGAGCGCGTCGATCAGCACCTCGGTGGTCTCCGAGCGACGCTGGGACAGGCGCACGACGTTGCGGTTGCCGACCAGCAGCGACACGGCCAGCGAGTACACGAACATCGTGTCGACGCTGGACGGTGGCACGTGGAAGGCCAGGCCGCGCGGGACCTGGATCACGCCCTCGACGGCCCCGGCGGCGAACTCGTCGGCCAGCGCGCTGACGCTGGCCCGGCGCAGGAACGAGGCCAGCGGCACCAGCTCGGGGTGGCGCTTGGCCCGTTTGTCGGCGAACAGCGCCCGCGACACGCCGTGGCAGAAGTCCAGCACCTCGTCGGCGAACGGCGTGGCCGACGGCGCGGCCGACAGCCTCGCGGCGATCTCCTCCAGCTCGCCCTCTCCGCGGGCGGGCACGAGCGTCTCGACGCGCACGGTCAGACCGCCGTGTCGCTGCAGCCGCGCAGCTCGGCCTTGGGGACGCGACCGTCGATCACGATCGCCTGGCCGAGGCGCCCGCAGGGGCAGTCGTCGACGGCCACGACACGGCCGAGGTCCTCGGTCAGCAGCGCGTGGCCCGGGTAGCTCTCCGGGAGCGTGGAGACGACCTCGATGACGCCCTGCTCGCCCCGCGGGCACGCGGCCCAGGTGACCGGGTCGCGGATCACCACGTCGCCGGAGTCGGGCGCGTGCAGCACGCCCTCCTCGCACTCGACGTACACGGTGCCGGTCTGCTCGGCCATCCCGTAGAAGTTGTGGATCCGCTCGATCCCCGTGCGCTGGGTGATCACCCGCCGGAACTCGGCCGGCGAGACCGCCTGCTCGATCAGGCGCTTCCAGCCGCCGGAGTGGATCAGCACGCCCCCGCTCAGGTCGACGCCCTCGGGCAGGTGCTGCCAGACCATGAACGTGAAGCCGAACACCAGCACCGGTTCGCCCGCGTGCTTGTCCAGCCAGGCCTGCACCTCCGCGGGCTCGACGTCGAGCGCGTACAGGTGGTCGCGCCCGAACGGGGCCATGCCCAGGATCCCGGCGCCGCGCGCGGAGAACTGCGTGCGGTCCTGCAGGACGCTGCGCGTGTCGACGATCAGCATCGGCAGCCGCTTGGGCCCCAGCCAGTGCTGCATCGTGGTCGACAGCGTCCTGGTCTGCGCGGCGGCCGACGCGCGATCGAGGAACACCCGGCTGGGCAGCTGGCCGGTGGTGCCGCTGGAGGTCAGCGTCTTGAAGACCTCGTCGGCCGGGATCGACCGCAGCTCGTGCGTCTTGAACAGCGACACGGGCAGGTGCGGCACGTCGGCCACGCTGGTCGCGGACTCGAAGCCGGGCGCGACGTGGTCGACGATGTGGCGGTAGGGCGCGCAGGCGTCGCGGTGGTGGCGCACGAGCTCGCTCAGGCGCGCGCTCAACCGCGCCGCCTTCTCGGCCTGGGGCTGCGCGTACTCAGCCACCGGCCAGCGCTCCGTAGTCGATCTTGCCCGACGCCTTGACCGGCAGCGCGTCGATCTCGTGCACGCGAATCGAGCGCGGGGGCAGGCGGAAGCGGGCGGCCAGGGCGCGCGCGTCGGCGCCGCGCTCGGCGTAGACGTCGATGCGGTCGTCGCCGGCCACGGCGCCCGCGGGCCCGTCGATGGCCGCCTCGATCTCGTCGAGGTTGATGCGCTGACCGAAGACCTTGGCGATCCGCTTGGCCCGCCCGGTCACGTAGAAGAAGCCCTCGTCGTCGACATGGCCCAGGTCGCCGGTGCGCAGGACGCCGCCCAGGTCGTCCCCCCGGGCCAGGTCCTCGCGCTGCGTGGCGTAGCCCTGCATGACGTTCGGACCACGGTAGACGAGCTCGCCGTCGTCGATCTCCAGGGTCCCGCCGGGGATCGCGATCCCGATCGAGCCGCGCTTGTCGGCCAGGCGCTCGGGCGGCACGTAGGCGATGCGCGCGGTCGCCTCGGTCTGGCCGTACATGACGAAGAAGCGGGCCCGCTGCGCGAAGCGGTCGACGACGTCGGGGGCCAGCCGGCCGCCGGCCTGGGTCATCGTGCGCAGCGTGGGCAGGTCCATGTCGCGCATGCCGATGCGCTCGAGCATCGCGTAGGCGTAGGGCACCCCGGCGAACGAGGTGACGCCGTGCCGGCGCACGTCGGCCCAGAACTCGGGCCGGATGACGCTGTGCGGCGAGAAGGCGACCGACGCGCCCGCGTGCAGGTGGCTGTTGAGCACCGACAGGCCGTAGGAGTACGACAGCGGCAGCGAGGCGATCGCCCGCTCGCCGGGACCGAGGTCGAGGTACTGCGCGATCGAGCGCGCGTTGGCCTGGACGTTGGCCTCGGTCAGCCGCACGAGCTTGGGCGAGCCGGTCGAGCCCGAGGTCGACAGCAGCAGGCGCAGGTCGGGGTGCAGCTGCGCGGGCGCCGCGTCCTCGCGCACCTCGACCTGCTCGCCGGTGACGACGAAGCGCGGGTCGTAGGTCTCGAGGATGGCCGTCGGATCGGCGTCGGCCTCGAGCAGGATCACCGCGTGGCCGGCGCGGAAGGCGGCCAGGTAGGCCAGCGCCGAGCGCGCGTCGGCGCGCGTGCGCACGAGCACCAGCTCGCGCCCGGGCAGCTCGCCGGCGAACTCGTCGGCGCTCCAGGTGCGGTCGCCCTCCAGGAAGACCGGGTCGCTCAGATGACCATCCCCCCGTCGACGCCGAGCACCTGGCCGGTGATGTAGCGCGCCGCCGGGGAGGCCAGGAAGGCGATCGCCTCGGCGACCTCCTCGGGCGTGCCGGCGCGGCCCAGCGCGACCTGGCCGACGCGTTCGTCGAACACGTCGGGCGTCATCGCGCGGGTCATGTCGGTGTCGATGAACCCCGGGGCGATCGCGTTGACGCGCACCTTCGGCGCCAGCTCCTTGGCCGCGCTGCGGGTCATGCCGATGACCGCCGCCTTGGATCCCGCGTAGGCCACCTGGCCCGTGTTGCCGGTCACGCCGATGATCGACGCGACGTTGACGATCGCGCCGCCGTCGCCGCGGGCCAGCAGGCGCGCGCAGGACTGCATCGTGTTGAGCACGCCGATCGCGTTGATGTCGAACGTGCGCTGCGGCTGGATCATCCCCAGGAGCGCGTCGTCGAGGATGCCCGCGTTGTTGACCAGCACGTCGAGGCGCTTGTGGCGGGAGAAGAGGTCGCGCACCGCGGCCTGGACCGCGTCGGCGTCGGACACGTCGAAGGCCAGCGCGTCGGCGCCGAGCTCCTCGGCGCGGGCCTGGGCTGCCGTTGCGTCCGTCCCGTTGACGACCACCGTGTACCCGTCCTCGGCCAGCCGGCGCGCGACCGCCAGCCCGATGCCCCGCGTGGAGCCGGTGACCAGCGCCACGCCGGGCGTCACAGCGCGACGTCGTAGCGGGTCTTCAGCAGCTCGACGGCGACGGGATAGGAGCTCATGCCGATCACGTCGTCGGTCTCCATCATGATGTCGAAGGCCTCCTCGATCTCGGCCACGAGGGCCATGTGACCGAGCGAGTCCCAGTGCTCGTGCTGGGCGTAGGCCAGCGACGCCCAGTCGGTGTCAGCCGGGAGATCCAGCGCGGTCTGGAAGGCTTCTTGCAAACGGGTCTCGGACATGCGGCGCCAAATGGTATGGCGCGCGCACGTCCGGCCCCGCAAGGATCAGGTCAGACCGACGGCCTCGAGCTCGAGCGGGTCGATCCAGCTCTCGGCGATCAGCATGCCGCCGGTGCTCTGCATCGCGCCCTTCAGGCCCAGCGCCCACAGGTGCTCCAGCAGCACGATGGCCACCGTCGCGCCCGGCGGGATCTCGTCGGCCACGACCAGCACGTTGGGGTCGTCGATGCCGGCGATCGAGTCGGGCACGCCGTCGCCGTCCTCGTCGACCAGGCCGGTCAGCGTGGCGGCGATGCCGTCCTCGTTGGCGTCGATGATCGCGATCAGGCCGTCCTCGCCCTTGGCCACGATCAGCACGTCGACGACGCGCACGATGCCCGCCTCGGACAGGCGCTCGAGCTCGGCCAGGATCTCGCCCTTCAGCTCGGCCTCGGGATCGAAGCCGACGATCAGCAGCTGCACGGGGCCGATCATGAGGCCAGCACCTTCTGCTTGGCCACCTCGAACTCGTCCGGGGAGAGCACGCCGGCGTCGAGCAGGCCCTTGAGCTTGGTCAGCTCGGCGACGATGTCGGTGCCGCCGGCCGGGACGGGCGGCGCCGGGGCAGCGGCGGCCGGCGGGGCCATCGCGGCCGCGGCCGGCGCGGGCGCCTGCTGGGCCTCGAGCTCGGCGATGCGTTCGTTCTGATCCTGCTCCGCGGCGCGCTTGTTGGCCGCGTTCTTGCCGGCCATGTAGCCGGCCCCTCCGATCATGGCGCCGCGCATGAGCGGCCGCCGACGTGGCATGAACATGCCGCGACTCTACGCCTCGCGTCTCAATTCGTGAGAAAGGTTCGACACCACTCCTCGACGGAGAGCAGCGACCAGATCAGCAGGCGGCGGTTCTCGCGGCCCGACAGGTGGTCCTCGATCAGCACGCGCACGGCGTCGCGGTCGAGGTAGTCGTAGATGCGCGCGTCGCCGTCGAGCAGGCGCCGGCGGACGTAGTCGATCGACTCGCCCCGGAACCACGACGCGTCCGGCGCGGCGAACCCCTGCTTCTCGCGCCCGGTGATGTCGGCGGGCACGTAGCGCTCCATCGCGCGGCGCAGCAGCAGCTTGCCGTCGCGCGCGTTGTTGAAGAACTTCTCGGTCTTCCAGCCGGGCTCGTTCTCGTCCAGGCGCACGACCTCGCCCAGGTTGCCCAGCTTCAACCCCACCGGGACCTTCTGGGCGAAGTCGACCAGGTCGTTGTCCAGGAAGGGCAGGCGCGTCTCCAGCGAGTGCGCCATCGAGAGCTTGTCCTCGACCATCAGCAGGCCGTGCAGGAACGTGCGCGCCTCGAGGTACAGCGAGTGGTTGATGTAGTCCTCGGGGCGGGTCAGCTCGGATGCGTGGGTGGCGAAGGCCGAGGCGAAGATCTCGCGCGTGTCGATGTCGCGGACCCGCGGCCAGATCGGGGCGAAGACGCGCTCGATCTGGTCGGGCGGGAGCAGGCGCTGCCAGAAGCCGTAGTACTTGCTCACGTAGTCGTCGAAGCTGTTGTTGACGACGGCGCGGTAGTAGCGCCACGGGTAGCCGCCGAACAGCTCGTCGCCGCCGGCGCCCGAGAGCGCGACCGTGACGAACTTCGAGGCCAGGCGGGCGGCGTAGTAGTTCGGGTAGCACTGGCCGACGCGCAGGTCCTCCAGGTGCCAGGTCAGCGCGGGCATCACGCGCTCCAGATCGCCGGCCTTGAGCACCATCTCGTAGTGCTCGGTGGAGAACAGGTACGACATGCGCTCGGCCCGGTCGCGCTCGTCGAAGGCCAGCTCGATGCCCGACGCCGAGCTCAGGTCGAAGCCGACGGTGAACGAGCTGAACACGTCGAACTGGGGCGCGGCGACCGCGGTGATCGAGCCCGAGTCCATGCCGCCCGACAGGTAGGAGCCGATCGGCACGTCGGCCACCAGCTGGCGGTTGACCGCCTGGCGGAACAGGCGGTCGAGCTCCTCGAGGTACTCGCGCTCGTCGACCGGGCCCTCGTCGGGACCGGGCTCGCGGAAGTCGAAGTCCCAGTAGACCGTCGGCTCGGGGATCGGGTCGCCGCCGCGCAGGCGCAGGAACGTGCCGGGCGGCAGCAGCTCGACGCCGGCGAACAGCGTCCGCTTGGTGAACAGGTTCTGGAAGGTGAAGTACTCCAGCAGCGCGCGCTCGTCCATCTGCGCGCGCATCGCCGGATGGGCCAGCAGCGCCTTGATCTCCGAGCCGAACAGCACCGTGTCCTGCTGGCGGGTCCAGTACAGCGGCTTGATCCCGTAGCGGTCGCGGGCCAGCAGCAGCGTGCGCTCCTGCGTGTCCCACAGCGACAGCGCGAACAGCCCGTTGAAGCGCTCCAGCGCGCCGGCGCCCCACTGGGCCAGCGCGTACAGGACGACCTCGGTGTCGCCCGTCGAGCGGAACTGCCAGCCCTGGGCCTCCAGCTCGCGGCGCAGCTCGCGGAAGTTGTAGACCTCGCCGTTGTAGCTGAGCACGAAGCGCCCGTCGGGCGTGGCCATCGGCTGCTCGGCGGCCGCGGTGCGGTCGATCACCGCCAGCCGGCGATGCCCCAGGCCCAGCGCGCCGTCGACGTAGCTGCCCTCGCCGTCCGGCCCGCGGTGGGCGAGGGCGTCGGCCATCGCGCGCACGGCGTGCGGGGCGACGGGCTCACCGTCGAGGTTGAGGATGCCGGAGATGCCACACATGGCGAGGAGCGGAGACGGAGCCTAGGCGCCCGTGTTGCGGGATACCCTCCGAGCCGATGCGGATCCTGCTGACCGGGGCGACCGGTCTCATCGGGCGCGAAGTCGTCCGCCAGGCGCCCGCCGACTGGGAGCTGGTGGCGGTCGCGCGCGCCCAGATCCCCGGGATCGCGACGGTCACCACGGACCTCACCGATCCGAGCTTCGCCGCGATGCTCCCGACCGGGCTGGACGCGATCGTCCATCTGGCCCAGGCGCGCGACTACCGCCACTTCCCCGAGTGCGCGCCCGGCGTCGTCGCCGTCAACGTGACCGCGACCGCCGCGCTGCTGGACCACGCCGCCCGCCACGACATCGGGCAGGTCCTGCTGGCCTCGACCGCCACCGTCTACGAGCCGCGCCCCGAGCCCCTGGCCGAGGACGCGCCGGTCCGGGTGCACTCCGTCTACGCCGCCTCCAAGCGCTCGGCCGAGCTGCTGGCCATCCCCTACGCCGCGCACCTGCCCGTGCGGGCGCTGCGCATCTTCACCACCTACGGCGCCGTGCGCGACGGGCGCCTGGTCGCCGACCTGCTGCACCGCGTCGAGACCGGGCACCCGGTGACCGTCCAGGGCGAGCGCGGCCTGCTGACCAGCCCGATCCACGCCTCCGACGTCGCTCGCGCGGTGATCGCCTCGGTCCAGCGGCCGCCGGCCACCGGCGCGCTGGACCTGCTCAACGTCGGCGGCGCCGAGCTGGGCATCCGCGACATGGCCGAGGCGATCGGCCGGGTCGTGGGGCGCGCGCCGGTCTTCGAGGCGCGCGACGGCGAGCCGCCCTGCTTCGTCGCCGACCTGACCAAGCGCCGCGCCGTGCTGGATCTGCCCGAGCCGATCTCCTTCGAGGACGGCGTGGCCATCGACCTGCAGGGAGTGGCCCCATGAGCCGCGTCGCGATCACGCTGGACGTCGACTGGGCGCCGGACTTCATGATCGACGCGGCCGCGCAGGCGCTCGTCGACCGCGAGGTCAAGGCGACCTGGTTCCTCACGCACCACAGCGAGGCGGTGGCCCGGCTGCGCGAGCACCCCGAGCTGTTCGAGCTGGGGATCCACCCGAACTTCCTGGAGGGCTCGTCGCACGGCCGCACGCCCGCCGACGTCGTCGCCCACTGCGCCGCGCTGGTGCCGGGCGCCCGCGCCGTGCGCACGCACTGCCTGCTGCAGTCCACGCCGCTGCACGACGAGCTGATCCGGGGCAGCGACGTGCAGATCGACGTCTCGCTGTTCCTGCCCGGCGCGGTCGACGTCGAGCCGGTCGTCCAGTGGAGCCCGGCCGGGCGACTTCTGCGCCTCCCGTACGTCTGGCAGGACAACATGGAGATGTACTCGCCCGAGCCCAACTGGAACGCCGCCGCCGTGGCCGACGCGCCCGGCCTGCGGATCTTCGACTTCCATCCCGTCCACGTGTGGCTGAACAGCCGGACCTTCGAGCCCTACGAGCGCCTGAAGGCGTCCAAGCCGCTGGCCGAGGTGGGCGAGCTGGACGCCGTCAAGTTCCGCAACAGCGGACCGGGCGCGATGACCGCGTTCCTGGACCTCGCCGATCGCCTGGCCAAGGACGGAGGCGGCGCGCGCATCGGGGACCTGGCGTGAACGCCACGGGGCCCTGGGCGGGCGACTTCACCTACGACTTCCTGCGCGAGCTGCTGGCCATCGCCCGCGAGCGCGGTGACGTGCGCCGGCTGGCCGACGGCGTCGACGCGCCCGGCCTGGTCGTGCGCCACGACATCGACCTGTCGCTCGAGCGCGCGGTGGCCGTCGGCGCGGTCGAGGCCGAGGCCGGCGTGCCCGCGACGTTCCTGGTGATGGTCGACTCGCCGCTGTACGACCTCGACCGGGCCGCCGCCCGGGCCGCGCTGAGCACGCTCGTCGAGCAGGGGCACGACGTCGGCCTGCACATGGACCTGGGACCGCGCGGCGAGCGCGTCGGCCTCGTGCTGGAGGACGTGCGGCCCGAGGTCGAGGCCTGCCGCGACCGCCTGCAGGCCGTGCTCGGCCAGGACGTGTGCTCGATCTCCTTCCATCGCCCCGCCGATCCGCTGGTCGCCGCGCTGGGCCCGGTGTCGGAGGTCTGCGGCATGGTCAACGCCTACGCCGCGCCGCTGATGGGCTGCTACCTGGCCGACTCGGCCGGCGCCTGGCGCCACGGCGACCCGCGCCCGCTGATGCGCCAGCCACCCTGCGAGACCGTCCAGCTGCTCGTGCACCCGTTCTGGTGGGGCGACGAGCACCTCAGCGCGGGCGACCGCCTGGAGGCCTTCTACCGCGAGCAGACCAACGGCCTGGCGCCGTTCGACGCGCTCGCCTTCGACCGCACCCTGGCCAACGTCGTGCGCCGTTCGCGCCGCAGCGGCCTGCTGTCCCCGACCGAGGTCACGACCTGATGAGCAAGATCGGCCGCTTCGACACCGACACCGCCGCGCTGCAGGCCCGCAACGCCGCCCACCAGCGCTACTCGACCGGCGACATGACCGGCTGGGCGCTGGAGCACCTGGGCGCCCGTCCCGACGACCGCGTGCTCGAGCTCGGCGCGGGCACCGGCCAGCAGACGCTGCGCCTGGCCCCCGACGTGCGCTCGATCCTGGCCGTGGACGCCTCGGCCGAGTCGCTGGCCACGATCGACGCCGCCGGGCGCGACAACGTGACCACACGCGCCGGGCGCTTCGACGACCTGATCGGCGAGCCGTGCGACGGGCGCTTCGAGCGCGCGCTGGCCTGCTACTCGCTCTACTACGCCGACGACCAGCAGGCGCTGCTGGCCCGCATCGAGGCGCTGCTGGAGCCGGCGGGCGTCCTGTTCTTCTGCGGCCCGTCGGTGGCCAACAACCGCGAGCTGCGCGAGCTGCACTTCGGCCTGCTGGGCCAGCCGGTGCCCGGCCCGACGCCGGCCCAGGCGTTCATGGCCACCGACGCGCCCGCCTGGTGCGCCGACCTGTTCGCCACGGTCGAGCGCTTCGAGTTCACCGACGAGATGCGCTTCGACTCCGCCGACGCGCTGGTCGGCTACTGGAGCGCCTACAACCTGTACGACCCGGCGATCGACGACGCGTTCCGGGCCGCGGCGACCGAGCACTTCGCCGCCGCCGACGTGTTCGTCAGCGCCAAGCGGGTCGTCGGGCTGCGCGCCACCAAGGCCTAGGTTCGCCGGTAGGCCTCCAGCGTGAGCTGGGCGGTGCGGGCCCAGGTGAAGCGGGCCGCCTGCAGCCGCCCGGCCACGCGCAGGCGCTCGGCCTCGACGGGGTCGTCGAGCACCTCGCAGATCGCCCGCGCGATGTCGTCGGGTCGCTCGGGGTCGAACACGCGGGCCGCGTCGCCGGCGATCTCGCGCAGCGAGCCGCGGTCGCTGCAGGCCACGGCCAGGCCGCGGGCCATCGCCTCCAGCACCGGCAGCCCGAAGCCCTCGTAGAGCGACGGCAGCACGAACAGCGCCGCCGCGGCGTACAGGCCCTCCAGCTCCTCGTCGGAGACCCAGCCCAGCAGGCGCACGTCGCCGGCCACGCCGAGGCGCTGCACCAGCTGCGCCAGCTCGTCGTCGTGGAAGGTGCCGTAGCCCGGCGCGACGAGCAGCGGGCGGCGCTGCGGCGGGATCTGGGCGATCGCCTCGATCAGGCGCGGCAGGTTCTTGTGCGGGCGCTTGGCCGCGACCGTGAGGACGAACGGGCGGTCGCCGAGCTCGTGGCGGGCGCGCAGCTCGGCCTCGGGCTCGGGCGTGGCCCGCGCGGTGGTGCCCACGCCCATCGGCACCACGTCGACCTTGGCGGCGGGTACGCCGAGCTCGCGCTCCAGGTCGGCGGCGGTCGAGGCGGAGTCGGCCATCACCCGGTGGGAGCGGCGGATGGCCAGCGGCACCAGCACCTGCATGCCCTTGGCCTTCAGCCCCCCGTGGGTGTCGGGGTAGAAGCGGTGGATCAGGTCGTGCACGGTGACCACGCGCCGGAAGCGCCCCCAGGCCGGCGCGGTGTTGGCCAGGCTGTGCAGCACGTCGACGCCGGCGCGGGTGGCCAGGCGCGGGAGGTGCTGCTGCTCGCCACGCACCCACTCGACGCGGTTGCGGGCGCGCACCGGCACCGTGACCGTCGGCATCAGCTCCTTCCACGGCCCGCCGGGCGCCTCGGCCGCCTCGCGGTTGACGAACGCCGTGAAGCGGACGTCGTCGCCGGCCGCGGCGACCAGCGCGGGCAGCAGCTCGCGCGCCACGACCTCGGTGCCGCCGGTGAAGCCCGGCACCAGGTACACCAGGTTCAGCCCGACATGCACGGGGCGACAGGGTACGACTCATCTACGCTTCGCCGTCGATGTCGAAGCGCTCCAACGCCGTCGCGGCCGGCCGGCTCGTCTCGCTCGACGGCCTGCGCGGCATCGCCGTCCTGACGATCGTCCTCTTCCACGCGGAGATCCCGGGGATGACGAACGGCGGCTACTTCACGCTGGACATCTTCTTCGTGCTCAGCGGGTTCCTGATCACCGGCGTGCTGCTGGGCGAGCGCGAGGCCAAGGGCCGGGTGCGCCTGGGCCGCTTCTACTACCGCCGCTTCCTGCGCCTGTATCCCGCGCTGCTGGTCATGATCCTGCTGCTCATGCCGTTCGGCCGCGACGTGGCCCTGTACGGCGACTACGGCCGGTGGCTGCGCGACGCGCTGCTGTCGATCACCTACACGATCGACCTGCCCACCTACTGGAACGAGTCGACCATGGGCGGCCTGGCCCACACCTGGTCGCTGGCCATCGAGGAGCAGTTCTACCTCCTGTGGGCGCCCGTCCTGGTGTTCGTCATGCGCAAGCGGATGCCGACGCTGAAGGTGGCCGCGTGGGTGCTGGGCGTGGCGGTCGCGCTGTACGTCTTCAACTTCCTCGTGCACCGCCCGTGGCCGAACTCGCTGACGGTCTACTCGCGCCCGGACCTGCGCTTCGCCGAGGTGCTGATCGGCTGCGCCATGAGCATCGCGCTGACCGCGCTGCCCCGCCCGCTGCCCGGCTGGCTGGACCGGGCGATCCCGTGGATCGGCAACGTCAGCGGCATCGGGATCGTGCTGATGGTCATCTTCATCCCCGAGCCCTTCTCGATCCGCATCTCGACGTTCCTGATCCTGCTGCCGTTCGCCGCGTTCGGGGCCGCGGGGGTGATCCTGCGGCTGTCGCACCGCGACGACGGCGTGATGGCCTGGATCCTCAAACGGCGGCTGTTCCTGTTCGCCGGGGACATCTCCTACGGCATCTACCTGTGGCACCTGCCGCTGCTGATCCTCCTGCGCCCGCACATCGACAACGTGTGGGTGCGCGGCGCCTGCGTCGTCGCGGCGACCTTCGTGGCCGCCTACATCAGCCGGCGCGTCGTCGAGAACCCGTTCCTGCGCCTGAAGGACCGGCTGCGCACCACCGGCGTCAGCGGCATCGACGCGGCGCCCGAGCGCGAGCTGGTCGAAGAGCCTCACGAACCGTCCGACATCGGCCGCGATCGCGTCGTCGCGGGCTAGTGTCCTGAGGCCCATGGCTGCCGAGTACGTACGCCCGTCCGAGGCCTGGATCCTCGACGACGGCCTCATCATGGGTGGTGGACAGCGCTTTGCGCTGCGCCTCGCCGACCTGATGCGCACCGAGGGCATCCACGTCGGCCTGGCCGTCCCGGCCAAGTCCCGCCTGGGGCGCGAGGCGGCGGCCGCGGGGTTCGAGGTGGCCGACGTGCACTACCCGCGCCTGGTCCCGCCGGCCTTCTGGGCGATGCCGACCACCGTGCACCGCCTGCGCCACCTGTTCAACCAGCTGCCGCCCGGCGCGCTGGTCATCGGCAACACCGCCCGCTGTCAGGGCTACGCCACCGCCGGGATGCTGGCGCTGCCCCAGCGGCCGCTGTTCGTGCACCTGATGCAGGAGCAGGACTCGGCCCAGCGGATCAGCGCACGGGCCGTCTACCGGCGCTTCGGCGCGCTCGTCGCGGTCGGCGAGAACGCCGCCTCGGCCTACCGCGACCGGCTGCCCGACGTCGCCGTCACCCGCATCAACAACTTCCTGGGCGAAGCGGACATGGCCCGGATGGCCGCCGAGCGCACGCCGCTGCCGGCTGGCGAGCGGCCGGTGCTGGGCGTGCTGGCCCGCTTCATCCCCGAGAAGGGCCTGCTCGAGCTGGTCGAGGAGCTGTCCGCGATCCCCGACGCCTGGGAGCGCGTGCGCATCGGCGCGCCCTCCCAGGACGCGCGCTACGAGGCGACGGTCCGGGCCCGCATCGCCGAGCTCGGCCTGGGCGACCGCATCGAGCTGCTGGGCGAGGTCCACGGCCTGCGCGACTTCTTCGCCGGCGTCGATGCGCTCGTCGTGCCCTCGACCGGCAACGAGGGCCAGCCCACGGTGATCATCGAGGCGCTGCTCTACGGGCGCCCGGTGATCCTGCGCGACGTGCTGTGGAGCGAGGACTTCGACGGCCTGACCGTGCGCCGCTACCGCGATCCCGCCGGCCTGGCCGCCGCGCTGGCCCAGCCCGCGCCCACCGGTGACGGGGCGGCCGAACGCGCGCTGCTGACCGAGCGCTTCGGCGCCGAGCAGCTCGTGCCCCGTCTGGTCGCCGCGGCGCGCAAGGACGCCCACGACGCCCGGCCCGCCGACCTGGCTCGCCCGATCGGCGGACACCGGCCCGACGGCCACGACTGGTCGCGCCATCTGATGCGCCACCGCACGGTCACCCGGCGCGGGTCGCCGGTGCCGACGCTGGACTCCTATCCGGTGTTCCTGACCGGCATCCTGCGGACGTTCACCGGCGGCGGCCGCCAGTTCACCTTCGACGGGGAGCCGGTCGGCTACCTGTACCACCGCTACAACAACACGTGGATGAACGAGCGGGCGGTCGAGGTGCCGATCGCCCAGCAGACGATCGCCGAGCACGCCGGGCAGCGCGTGCTGGAGATCGGCAACGTGCTGGCCCACTACGGCGCGCCGCCCCACGAGGTCGTCGACAAGTACGAGCACGGCCCGGGCGTGCGCAACATCGACGTGCTCGATCTGGAGCCCGACCGCCGCTGGGACCTGATCCTGTCGATCTCCACGTTGGAGCACGTCGGCGTGGACGACGCCCCCCATGATCCGCGCCGGGGCGCGGCCGCGGCGTCGCTGCTGGCCGGCCGCCTGGCCCCCGGCGGCGAGCTGCTGGTCACCGTGCCGGTGGGCTACAACCCCGAGCTGGACCGCGCGCTGGCCGACGGCGAGCTGCCCGGCCTGGAGCTGCGCGCGCTGCGGCGCACCGCGGCCGGTCCAGCCTGGCAGGAGGTCGATCCGCGCACCGTTCTGGGGCTGAGCTACGACTGGCGCAACTCCAGCGCCCGCGCCGTGCTCGTCGGCCGGCTGCGCAACGACGCGCAGTAGGCTCCCGCGGCGGAATGCCGACTGCCAAGCAACAGCTCGAGCGCAGCGCCCGCCGCGACCGCGGCGCCGACGTGCACCTCCGTTCGGGCCCCCAGATGCGCGAGTACCTCGCCGCCGCCGACCGCATCGCCGCCGACCGCCCGGGCCATCTGCTGGACTGGGGCTGCGGCTACGGCCAGCTGTCGCATCTGCTCAAGGAGCGCGGCGTGACGGTCAGCTCCCTGGAGCACGATCCGGCCGCCACCGACGGGGCGCTCGTGCGCTCCGAGCGCTACCCCGACGTCGAGATGCTGATGACGTCCGAGCCGGTCAAGCTGCCCTACCCCGACGCGAGCTTCGACTCCGCCCTCTCGATGGGGGTGCTCGAGCACGTCCGCGACCCCGCGGGCAGCCTCGACGAGCTCCATCGCGTCCTGCGCCCCGGCGGGATCCTGTACGTCTACAAGCTGCCCAACCGGCGCTCGTACCTGGAGCTGGTGGCCCGGCGGACCGGCCTGTACTACCACGGCCACATGCCCTTCGACACGATGTACACCCGCCCCGTGGCCCGCGGGCTGCTGCAGGCGCGCGGCTTCGAGGTGACCGAGCTGCGGCTGGCCAACATGCTGCCGCTGGGCATCACGGGCGAGCGCGGCGAGCGCGTGGCCGGCCCGGTGTGGGCGGCCAATCGCGCGCTGGCCCGGGTGCCGGGCCTCAACCAGTTCGCGACGAACGTCGAGCTCGTCGCGCGGCGCGTGCCCTAGCTGGTCACCCGGTAGGTCGCCCAGGACCCGGGCGCGCCGCCGATCGGCTCCAGGCAGGGCAGCGCGGCGAGGCGCTGGAGATCGGCCGCCGGGTAGCCGGCGGTGATGACCGCGACCGCGCCGGTGCCTTTCAACTCCGCGCAGTCGGCGGGCAGGGCCGGCTCCACCGTGGTCCGCTCGGGATCGAAGAAGATCAGCCGCCCGTCGTTGGTGCGCACCGCCGTCCCAGGCGCGCGGGCCAGGGCGCCATCGACCAGCCCGCCCAGTTGCGGATCGGCGGCCCGGCGGGCGGCCGCCGGGTCGGTCCACGTGCCGGGGGTCAGCTTGCGCAGCGCCGACCAGGCGGAGTAGCTGCCGTCGGGCTGGACCCCGAGGCCGTCGAAGTTGCGGAAGTTGGCCACGGCCAGCACGAGCAGCACGACCGCCGCGCCGGCGCCCAGCCAGGCCCGCCGCGCCGCGATCGCGGCGACGCCCATCGCGGTGGTCGCCCCGATCAGCGGGAACACCGCGGGCCAGGCGGGCGACATCGTGCGCGTGTCCTCGAGGATGCCGAACAGCACCCAGGCGGCGATCGAGGGGATCGACCAGACCAGCAGCCGGGCCACCAGCTCGCGCGAGACCACCCACTCCTGGGGCACCCAGGCCGAACTGGCCAGGACGAGGGCCAGGGCCACCGTCCCGAGCAGCGCGATCGCGCCGCCGCCGCCGATGGAGCCCGCGCCGGGCAGCACCAGCGGACCGATCACGAAGACGATCACGGTCACGCCGATCGCGGCGAGCGCGCTGCGCCGGTGCGCGACGCCGACCGCACGGGCCACCGCGTAGAGCAGCGAGAACAGCAGCACCAGGCGCAGGTACGGGCCCAGCCAGGCGAACTGGACCAGCGCCGATGCGTGCCGGTCGCTGGCGAAGAACGCGTCGAAGGCGATGCGCACGCGCTCGGTGATCGCCCCCGACGGCGTCGCCGCGGCGACGCCGTCGGGCAGGGCGGAGACCGCGCCGGTCAGGGACGACTGGCCGGGATCGGTGTAGGCCCCGCCCAGGAAGACGTCGATCGAGACGCCGAAGTGCCGGGCCAGCGCGAAGTCGTAGAGCAGCCCGACGACCGCGCCCAGCGCGAGCGGCGCGATCCCCCAGCGCACCCGCCCGGCCAGCTCCTGGCGCGAACCGATCAGGTGCGCGAGGCCCAGGCCCACGAGCGCGGGCAGCGCCGTCGACTTGCCCAGGACCGCGGCCGCGGCCATGACCGCGATCAGCGCGAACGCACCCCAGCTGCCGGGCCGGCGCCACAGGACGACCGCCGCGGCCCCCAGGAGCGCGGCGACCGGCACGTCGGTCTGGCCGGCGAAGGCCTGCACGACGACGTCGGGGCTGGCGAACAGCGCCAGGACGGCCAGCCACGGCGCGACGCGCGGCAGCGTGCGGTCGGCGGTCAGCCGGAAGACCGACCACAGCAGCAGCGCGAAGAAGGCCAGCGACAGCAGCCGCCCGATCCAGTCGTGGGCGCCGAAGGCCCACCACAGCCAGCCCTGCGGCACGTAGAACAGGGGGCGCGCGTAGGAGCCGTAGCCGACCTGGTCCAGCAGGAACCCGCCATGCAGCGACAGCTCCTTGGAGAAGGCGCCGTAGACCAGCCCGTCCGTCGCGTGGTAGGGCACGACGAGGGCCAGGAACAGCGCCACGACGAGCACCACCGCCAGGAACGCCTGGATGATCCGCAGGGCCGCGCGCTGGGGATCGCCGACGGTCATCGCCACCCCGCGCGTCGGCGCACGGGCAGCGTGGCCAGGTCGACCAGCTGCTTGGCCTGGTTGACCAGCACCGGCACGCGCGTCTCGAAGCCGTAGCCGCCGTGGCGGCGGCGCACCGTCGCGGTCTCCCGGAAGATGCCCCAGGTCAGGCCGCTGGTCTTCGACGCGCCGTGCACCCGGAAGGCGCCCAGCGTCTGGGGCACGTAGGCCGCCGTGATGTGCGGGGCGACCCGCAGGTACAGGTCGTAGTCCATCGCGTAGCGCAGCTGCGGATCCAGCGCGCCGTAGCGCTCGAACAGCGTGCGCCGGAACAGGGCCGCGCCGGAGAACAGGTAGCAGCCGTGGGTGAGCAGCCGGTGGGCGCTCAGCGTCGGCTCCGGGTCGAAGTGGCGCACGACCCGATCGTGCTCGTCGATGAAGTCGAAGTCGCCGTAGACGAGATCGGCGTGCGGATGCGCGGCGCCGGTGGCCAGCAGCCCCGGAAGCGCCAGGTCGTCGACGTTCAGCCAGGCGATCCACTCCCCCCGGGCCCGGGCGATCGCGCGGTTCAGCGCGTCGGACTGGCCCGCGTCGGGCTCGCTGAGGAAGACCACACGTGGATCGTCCAGCGCGGCCACGACGGCCGCGGTGTCGTCGGTCGAGCCGCCGTCCTGGACGATCACCTCCAGCGGATCCTGGGTGAGGACGCTGCGCAGCGCGGCCTCGAGGAACCGGGCGCCGTTGAACGACGGGACGACGACAGAGACGGTCAGAGCGGTCGGATGGTACCCAGGGCCACTACCATCGCCGCCCGTGGCCGTTCCCGAAGAGTCCTACAACGGTGCGCGCGTTCTGATCACCGGCGGACTGGGGTTCATCGGCTCGCACCTGGCGCGCCGGCTGGTGCAGCTCGGCGCCGACGTGACGATCGTCGACTCGCTGATCCCCGAGTACGGCGGCAACCTGTTCAACGTGCGCGACATCGCCGATGACGTCCAGATCAACCTGTCCGACATCCGCGATCCGTGGTCGCTGCGCCAGCTCGTGCGCGGCCAGGACTTCCTGTTCAACCTGGCCGGTCAGGTCAGCCATGTGGACTCGATGACCGACCCGCAGACCGACCTGGAGATCAACGTCAAGGCGCAGGTCGATCTGCTCGAGGCCTGCCGGGCGGGCAACCCGGACGTGCGCATCGTCCTGGCCGCCTCGCGCCAGCAGTACGGCCGGCCCCAGTTCGTCCCGGTGACCGAGGACCACCCGCTGGTGCCGGTCGACGTCAACGGCATCAACCTGATCGCGGGCGAGAGCTACCACCTGCTCTACCACCAGGTGCACGGCATCCGCGCGGCGTCGCTGCGCCTGACCAACACCTACGGACCGCACCTGCTCATGAAGCACGGCCGCCAGGGGTTCATCACCGTGTTCATCCGGCGCGCGCTGGAGGGCCAGCCGCTCCAGGTGTTCGGCGACGGCAGCCAGCTGCGCGACTTCACCTACGTGAGCGACTGCGTCGACGCGTTCCTGCTCACCGCGCTGCACGACGACGCCTTCGGCCACGCCTTCAACGTCGGCGGGCAGGAGCCCGTCTCGCTGCTCGACGTGGCCCGCCTGTGCCAGGAGCTGGCCGGCGCGGGCGGGACCGCCACGACCGTTCCGTGGCCGCCTGAGCGCGAGAAGATCGACATCGGCTCGATCTACGTCTCCCACGATCGCCTCAGCGCGCTCACCGGCTGGCAACCGCAGGTCACGCTGCGCGACGGCCTGGAGCGCACCTTCGCCTTCTACCGCGAGCACGGGGAGCACTACTGGTCGTGAGCGGCCCGTCGGTCACGGTCATCACGCCCTCGCTGAACCAGGGTGCCTACATCGAGCGCACGTTGCTGTCGATCCTCGACCAGGGCTACGAGCCGCTGGAGTACCTGGTGGTCGACGGCGGGTCGACCGACGAGACCGTGGCGATCGTCGAGCGCTACGCCGACCGCCTGGCCTGGTGGGTCAGCGAACCCGACCGCGGCCAGACCGACGCGCTCAACAAGGCGCTGCGCCGGGCCACGGGCGACGTGATCGCCTACGTCAACAGCGACGACTACCTGCTGCCCGGGGCGATCGACGCGGCCGTGGCCGCGCTGGAGCGCACGGGCGCCAGCTGGGTCTCCGGCGCCTGCCAGTTCGTCGACGGCGACAGCGGCGAGATCGATCACGTGTGGCGGCCCGTGCTGCCCCAGGGGCGGCGCTTCTCCTGGCTGCTGCAGCCGTGGGCGGTGCCTCAGCCGGCCACGTTCTGGCGCCGCGAGCTGTTCGAGCGGTACGGTCCGTTCCGCGAGGATCTGCACTACGTCTTCGACACGGAGTTCATGTTGCGCCTGGCCTATGCGGGTGAGCTGCCCGCCCTCGTCGATCGCGAACTGGCGGTGCGGTACATGCATGGCGAAGCCAAGTCGGCGGACCTGGAGCCGTTCAAGCGCGAGGCCCGGCGCTTCGAGGAGCTGTTCGCCGCGCGCCTGTCGGGCCGCGAGCGGGTGCAGGCGCGCCTGGGCCGGCTGGCGATCCGCGCGGGGCTGTTCCGATGATCCCGCTGACCGTTCGCCACGTCTACGACTTCGGCGGAGAGCGAGCGCTGGTCGGGGACGACCTGGTGCGCCCCGAGGCCTGGGACGCGCTGCGCGTGGAGACCGATGGCCCGTTCGCCCTGCCCGCCGACCGCGCGACCTGGGAGCAGACCGCCCTGTCGCGCCCGGAGCTGGTGGGCCGCGCGGCGGCGCTGAACACCTGGCTCGACGGCCAGGGCCTGGACCGGATCGCCTCCTACGGCGTCGGCGGCGCGGTCTTCGAGTACCTGCTGTGGCGCGAGCGCCCGCAGCGCGCGCTCGTGCTCAGCGACTACACGCCGCTAGCCATCGAGCGGCTGGGCGCGCTGTTTCCCGAGGCCGAGGTGCTCCGCTTCGACCTGCTCACCGACGCGCCGCTGGACGCCCCGCTGCACCTGTTCCACCGGGTCGACACGGAGCTGACCAACGCCCAGTGGCGCGCGCTCATGCGGCGCTTCGCCGGACACCGCGTCCTCGTGCTGGCCAGCGAGATCGCCGGCCTGCGGCGCATGTCCTGGGAGGTCCGGCGCCGGCTGTCGCGCCGGGGTGCGACCAACGCCGGCTGGCTGCGCAACCGCGCCGCCTTCGAACGGCTGTGGCGGGCGACGCACGACGCGACGCCGGTGCGCTTCCACGACCTCGACGCCTGGGACCTGCGGCCGCGTTAGACGCTGTGGGCGGCGAGGATCTCGCCGAGCTCGCGCATCCGCTGGGCGTAGGTGTGGTCGGTCAGCGTGCGCCGCTGGCCGGCGGCCGCGATCGCGCGGCGTTCGTCGGGGTGGGCCAGGTAGTGGCGCAGCTGCTCGACCAGGTCGTCGTCGTCGGCGTACGTGACGACCTCGCTGCCGGGGGCGAACAGCTCGGCCAGGTTCGGGGCCTGCTCGGTGAGCAGGAGCGCGCCCACGCCGGTGGCCTCGAACAGCCGCATGTTGTTGGCGAAGCCCTCCGCCGCGGCGATGTGCCGGTTGAGCGCGATGCCGGCCCGGGCCAGCGCCGCGTACATGTCCAGCCCCCACGCCTCGCCCCGCCACGCGGCCCGCAGCCGGCTGGCCGGGTCCAGCTGCTCGCCGCCGTAGCCGTAGACCGCGAACGGGACCTGCTCCTGGAGGCGCTCCCAGCGCTGCACGCCGGTGCCGTGCACGTGTGGGTTGACCCCGCCGACGAACACCGCGCCGTCGCGCCCGGCCGCACCCGGGTCCGGATCGACGCCCTCGGCCCGCAGGCGGTCGAGCACGCGTGCGTCGAAGCCGATCGCGAAGTACTCGCTGCCCACGCCCAGCGCGCGGAAGCGCTCGACGTAGTGGGGGAACGACGTGAGGATCAGGTCGAAGCCGCGCAGGCGCTCCTCGTCGGGCGGCGCCGAGGCGATCTGCCCCACGACCAGGCGGCCCTCGCCGCGCAGCGCGTCCAGGTCCGCGCGCGTGAAGAACGAGAGGTCCTGGCAGTAGACGACCTCGGCCTCGTGCGCGGCGATCTGCGCGCGGGCCACGCGACGCGCCCCGCCGTCCAGGCGGGCCCGGACCAGCGCGGGCAGCCGCGGCGACAGCGTGCGCGCCGGCCGCACCCCGTGCTCGCGCGCCCATGCGCGCTGCAGCGGCTCGACGTTGACCAGCAGGTCGACCGCGTCGTGGCCCAGCGCCCGCAGGTTGACCGAGTAGGCGTCTGACGTCCCGAACGACCGGGCCATCAGCGCCGCGTGCTGGGCGTCGTAGGACGCGTCGGCCAGCCCCGGACGGCCCGCGTAGTGATCGGCCACGAAGGCCGCGTAGAGCGTGTCGACGATCGCGATGCGCACTAGACCTCCATGATCGCGCCGGCGGCGCGGGCGGCGGCGCCAGGCCGTAAGCCGTCGAAGTAGCGATCGCGGATCCGCGCCATGCCCGCCTCGTATGGTCGCCCGGCCCCCGGCTGCAGCAACCCGACGATCGCCTCGCACGCGGCGGCCGGGTCGGCGGTCTCGATCCCCGCCCCCTCGGCCTGCAGATCGGGCGACAGCCGCGGAAGCGCGGTGCGGTTCAGCGACACCGCCGGGCGCCCGAGCGCGGTCGCCTCGACCAGCGAGGTCGAGTAGATCGACACCGCGACGCGGCTGGCCGACAGCACATCGCGCAGGGCGACCTGCGGCGCGTTGGCCGCCTCGACGTTGACCGGGCGCGGGCGCGTCGGCGCCGGATACCCCGGGTGCTCCCGGACCAGGACGCGCGCCTGCGGGGCGGCCTCGGCCACGGCATCGACGAGCGCGTCGAGCTCGACCAGATGGGCGGGCGCGTTGTAGGGCGAGCCGGGCTGCAGGAAGAACCCCGCCGTCGGCTGCTCGGCCGGCGCGCCGATGTCGCCCGAGAGCGTCGGATGACCGGTGGCGACGAGCTCCAGACTCGGGTTGTGCGGAGCCAGCAGCTCCGCGAAGCCCTCACCCCACACGCACATGCGCCGGTAGGGCATGCGCCGGAAGCCGGCGTGGACGATCGGCGACCAGCCGTTCTGGACGCAGACCACCGGAACGTCGAGGGTCTCCCCGGCCGCGCCGACGAGCGCGTCCAACGGGCTGTTGCCCTCGACCACGACCAGCCGGCGCGGGGCCAGCGCCCGCAGAGCGGCCAGGAGCCGGTCGTAGGTGGCCAGCAGCCCGGCGTGCCCGCGCAGCGCCCGGCCGGCGTCGCCCATCCGCGACGGCTCGGCGCCAGGCGCCTCGTCCAGCGCGGGATCGCCCGCCCGGGCCGCGGGACGCAACGCCGCGTCCGCCCACAGGATCCGCGCGGGCGCCTGATCCAGCGCACCGGCGATCGGCTCGACCAGGGGCAGGAACTTCGGATGGTCCAGCACGAACCACGTCTCACCGGCGGGCGGGTCGCCGAAGCCCGCCGCCGACGACGACGACGCGTGCCCCATCCGCCCGAGCAGACGACGCTCGCCCAGGCCGGCCCACAGCCGCCGCACGGCCCCCGGTCCGGTGACCGGTCCGTCCAGCAACCGTTCGGCCACCGCCCGTTCCAGCACGCCGTTGACCGCCAGCCCGGCGCCGTCGGCGAAGGCGTCGTACAGCGCGGCGTCGTTGCTGAAGGCGACGAACAGGCCGCGCTCCATGGCGGGACCGAGGCCGGCACCGCGGTAGCGCAGCGCGTCCGGCCCCGCGTCGTCGACGGCAGCGGCGATCGCGTCGCTGAGCGTGGTCAGGAAGTCGTGAGCCCGCCGTCGCTGCGGGTCGCTCACAGCCCGCCCAGCGCCGCCAGGCGGTTGACCGCGTGCACGAAGCCCTGGTGGTGGTGCAGGTGGCCGCTCCAGATCTCCGGCACCCACGAGAACTCGGCCCGCTCGAGCTGGGTCAGCAGCGCGGTCCAGTCGATCACGCCCTCGCCGATCTGCAGGCCCTCGTTGTCGATGCCCGCGGCGTCGGCCAGGTGCAGGTGGCGCGCGAAGGGCAGCGTGCGATCGACGAACTCCTGCAGCGGCATGCCGCTCTCCGCGCACCACAGCTGCGCGTGGGAGATGTCCAGCGTGCAGCCGATCCCCAGCTCCTCGCAGAAGGACACGAGGTGGTCGGGGTGCGTGAACGCGTTCTGGAACCACTGGCCGCCCAGGTACCAGGGCCGCGGAGGCAGGTTCTCGGGCAGCAGCGTCAGCCCGCGGTCATCGAACGAGCGGAACACGTCGGCCGCGCGCTGCAGCTGCACGTCGATGTCCAGCTGCGGCTCGTCCATCGACATGCCGCCCACGTGGATGACGATCGAGACCGGTCCGCCGGCGAAGTGCGGGGCCAGGTCGGCGGCGCGGTCGATCGTGGCCTGGATCAGGACCCGGGCCCGCTCGCGCGTGTCCGGGTCGGCCGAGCACAGGTCCAGCAGACGCTGGTCGGCGAACTCGGGCGCGTGGATCACCAGCTGCTGCTCGTAGGGCGTGGCCGGCGCGACGAACGGGTGGCCGACGTCGTCCTCGGAGAAGTGCAGCTCGACGATGTCGGGCTTGAGCGCCTGCACCTCGGCCAGGTCGTGGAAGCGCGCCTTCAGACCCCATCGGCGACGCAGGCCCTCGGTGTGCATCTGCAGGTCGGCCGGGCCCTCCAGATCGCCGTCGTCGAACGGCTCGTCGGCCGCCACGTCACGGTGCAGCTCCACCCCGACCAGCTCGTCGATGCGCTGGGGCGACAGGCCCTTGCCCGGGCCCAGCGTGGCCACCATGTCGCGCTCCACCACGGTGCCCGCGGGCAGGTCGCGTGCGGCGACCAGGCTCTTGCGCAGCACCTGGCGGTTCTGCAGCTCCATGGCCGACAGCGTCTTCTCCTCGCCGTCGCCCAGCGCCAGCTCGAGGTTGCGGATGTCGCGCACGAGGCGCTGGATGCCCGCCGCCTCGACGCTGGCGGGATGGTCGGGGCCGGGCAGCGTGCGGTCGACGGTGATGTGCTTCTCGACGATGCAGGCGCCCAGCGTCACGGCGGCCAGCGGCATGGCGATGCCGCGCTCGTGGCTGGAGTAGCCGACCGGGATCCCGAGGCCCTTCAGGCGCTCGATCAGGCGCAGGTTCAGGCCCTCGAACGGGGCCGGGTAGGTGCTGACGCAGTGCAGCATCGCGAAGGACGCGTCGCGCTCGCCCAGGAACGCGGCGGTCGTCTCGATCTCGTCGAAGGTGGCCATGCCGGTCGACAGCACCAGCGGCTTCCCGGTGTCGGCGATCGCGCCGACCAGCGGCAGGTTGATCAGGTCGGCGGAGGCCACCTTGTAGAGCTCGACGTCGAGGTCCTCCAGGAACTCGAGCGTGTGCTCGTCCCACGGCGTGCACATGAAGCGGATGTCGCGCTCGCGGCAGCGCTCGCGGATGCGGCGGAACTCGTCGTCGGAGAGCTCGGTGTCGCGCAGCGTGGGCAGCAGGTACTGGAAGTTCCACTCGGCCGTGTTGGCGTCGGCCAGCAGCCCCGCCGGATACAGGCTGGGCAGGTGGCGCTTCTGGAACTTGACCGCGTCGGCGCCCGCGTCGGCGGCCATGTCGACCAGCTTCAGCGCCAGGTCGAGCTGGCCGTTGTGGTTGACCCCGGCCTCGGCGATGATGAAGCAGGGCTCGCCCTCGCCGATCGTGCGATCGCGCAGCCGGATCGGGTGGGGTGCCCAGGGAGCGTCGGACATCGGCCGCCGAGGCTAGTGGACGTCGAGCCGCGCCATCGCGGCCTCCAGCGCCTCCAGCTGGTCGGCGTCGTCCAGATCGATGGCGCTGTCGACGGCCATCCGGTGCACGGCGATGCGGCCACCCAGCCGGTTCCCGGTCGCGCGCAGCAGCATCGTCCGGGTCACGTAGATCGAGCCGTCCTCGAGCAGCTGTGGGTGCTGGTCCTGGCTGCGCGGCCGCGCCTGCCAGTCGTAGCTGACCGAGCGCACGCCCTCGGGCCGCTCCTCCCACAGCCACACGTGCCCGGGCACCGCCGAGAAGGCCGAGTCGGCGCCGCCCTCGGCCACCAGCGCGACCATCGCGTCGATGTCGCCCGGACGACGCACCGGCGACGTGGCCTGCAGCAGCACCGCGATGTCGGGATCGTCCCCGTGCGCGTCCAGCGCGTGCAGCACCGCCGACTCGCTGGTGGCGTGGTCGCCGGCCAGCTCGGGCGGCCGGACGACCACCTCGGCCCCCGCAGCGTCGGCCACCGCGGCGATCTGCTGGTCATCGGTGGAGACGAGGACGACGTGTACGCGCGCCGCGGCGCGGGCCTGCTCGATCGTGTGGACCAGCAACGGCTTCCCGGCCACCGGGACGAGGTTCTTGCCGGGCAGCCGCCGCGAGCCGCCGCGGGCCGGGATGACGGCGACGACCGTGGGGGACATTCGCGCCAAGCTAGTACATCCCTCGCCGCATTAGGGTGTCGCCAGTGCCCAGCTCAGCTCCGGAGCAGCCGGGTCGCCGGCGCCCGGACATCCAGGGTCTGCGCGCCGTCGCGATCCTGTTCGTCGTCGTCTTCCACGCCGGCCTTCCCGTCCCGGGTGGCTTCGTCGGCGTCGACGTGTTCTTCGTCATCTCGGGCTTCGTGATCACGGCGATGCTGCGCCGCACGTCGAGCGCGTCGGGCCGCATCGACCTGCCCCGGTTCTACGCCCGGCGCTTCCGCCGTCTGACCCCGGCGCTGGCGCTCATGGTCGCCGTGACGATGGTGCTGTCCGCGCTGATCCTGTCGCCGATCCAGGGCCAGGACAACGCCGCCCACACCGCGTTGGGCGCGATGTTGCTCGTCGCCAACATCGTCATCGCCAACACGACCGGTGGCTACTTCGACGCCGCCGCCGATATCAACCCGCTGCTGCACACGTGGTCGCTGTCGGTCGAAGAGCAGTTCTACCTGGTGTTCCCGCTCGTGCTGATGGTCGGCTGGTGGCTCGGGCGTCGGCTGCGGCTGGGCGCCTGGGGGCCGGTGCTGACCACCGCCGTGGTGGCCGGCCTGTCGCTCCTGCTGACGGTGGTCATCGCCCGCGGCGGCTACGGGATCTCGCACCTGCCCGCGCAGCCGTTCTACAGCTCGCTGACCCGGGCCTGGGAGTTCGGCGCGGGAGCGCTCCTGGCCCTGATCGCGATTCCCGCGGTGCTGCGCGGGCGCACGCTGCGCCTGCTGTGCGGGCTGGCCGGCGCGCTCCTGCTGGCCGTCTCGCTGCACGTCATCACCTCGACGACGACGTTCCCCGGGTTCGCCACGCTGCTGCCCGTCGTGGGCACCGTCCTGCTGATCCACGCCGGCCTGGCCGACGACAACCCGGTCACCCGCCTGCTGTCGACGCGCCCGCTGGTCTGGATCGGGGACATCTCCTACTCCTGGTACCTGTGGCACTGGCCGCTGATCGTGTTCGCCGCGCTGCTGTGGCCGGGCCATGACCTGGCGACCGAGCTGGCCGCGCTCGTCTCGCTCGGGCCGGCGGTGCTCTCCTATCGCTACGTCGAGCAGCCGATCCGCAGCCTGCGCAGCGTGGGCTGGAAGCGCATGGGGCGGATCGTCGTGGCCACGCTGGTGCCGCCGCTGGCGCTGGCTGCGCTGCTGCTCGTCGCGGTCAACCAGGGGTTCTGGTCCACGAACGTGCGCGACCTGGAGGCGTCGGTCGACTCGCTGCATGCGGCCGCGGAGGCGGGCTGCACCAACGGTTTGCCGACGCCCACGCCGACCTGCGTCTGGAACGGCGACGCGACGGGGAAGCCGATCTACGTGATCGGCGACTCCAACGCCGATCAGTTCAGCGAGGCGCTGATCCGCGCCGGCCAGGATCTGGGGCGGCCGGTGCTGATCTCCACGTTCAACGGCTGCTCGTTCCTGGGCCGTTCCTGGTCGGACTCCGACGACGCCCATCAGCAGGCCTGCCGGGCCTACGTCGACGGCACGCTGGGTTGGCTGGCCCAGGCGATGCCGGGGGACGTGGTGATCGGGATCTCCGACTCGCTGTGGGTCGATCCACACGTCGGCGCCGGACCTGACCGGGTCAGCGAGAGCGACGACCCCAAGATCAAGCACCCCTACCTGGAGAGCGACCTGCAGACGATCGTCCAGGGCCTCCAGGGGGCGGACCAGTCGGTGCTGCTGCTGCAGCCGATCCCCAAGCCTCAGCGCGTGGACGGGGACGACGTGGACATCCTGTTCGATCCGACGCGCTGCACGACGCTCGGCGTCCTGCGCGGCCGCTGCCCGAGCCCGGTGCTCACCCCGCGGGCCTTGGCCGATCAGATCCAGGCCGCGCCGCGGGCGGCGATCGAGCACGTGGCGCGGGCCACCGGCGCGCAGGTGCTCGACCTCCGCGCGTTCTTCTGCCCGCACGACGTGTGCTCGACCCACCGCGACGGCGAACCGCTGTTCCGCGACGGCGGGCACATCAGCGTGACCACCAGCGCCGCACTGGCGCCGGAGTTCGAGCAGGCGGTCCGCTAGCGGTCGATCTGCAGCTGGTGCTGGTGCTTGACGATGTAGTTGACCAGCACCGAGCGCGAGCGGTTCTCCTGCGGAGAGCCGCGGTGCAGGCCGCGCACGTCGGCCAGGATCAGCGTGCCGGCGGGACCCGTGATGCGGGTCTCGCGGGCCATCTCGCTGGCCTTGATGTCCTCGGGGAAGACCGTCGTCGGGGACTCGCCCTCGCCGTTGCCGATCAGCTGCTTCTTCAGGCGCAGCAGGTGCTTGCGCTGCGTCCCGGGCAGGTACGTGAACGGGCCGTTGCCGTTGTCGACGTCGTCGAGGTACAGGAACGACTTGAACTCCTTGATGAACGCGTCCACGTGGTAGGTGCGGGTGTTCGCGTTGCTCTGCAGGTTGTGCTGGAAGACCAGCGCGCCGCTGTAGAACGGGAGGCCGTAGTAGGCGTCGGCGATGTCGAAGATGAAGCGGTCGTCCTTCATCTCCTTCAGCTCGGGCACGACCTGCTCGACGTGGTAGAGCCGGCGCACGCCCTGGTCGTAGCCGCGACCGTCCCAGAAGCGCAGCCAGGCGTCGTCCCAGTCGCGGTCCTGGCCCTCGGCCAGGAGCGCCTCGAGCTGGTCGCGCAGCGCGATCGCGCGGTCGTGCTCCCAGTAGTTCTCGATCACCGCGTAGCCATCGCGGCGCAGATCGGCCAGCGCCTTGAGCTGGCGCGGATCGAGCTTGCTCTCGAGGTCGTTGCCGCGTCCGGCGCGGTAGTCGTCGAAGTCGGCCCGCAGCTGGACCGCGGTGGGCAGCGCGTTGTGGCGGATCTTCTTGGCGGTGGCAGTCAGGCTCATCGGTCTCGGCTCCCGGGTCGAAGAAGTCGAAGGCTCTTCGAGGCTAGCAGTGTTCGGCGGCCCGAAATCGGCGGTTCGGCCAGCGCCAGCTCGGGGTCGGGCGCGCGCATGGCCGCCTGCAGCGGCTCATCCACATGGGTGATCCGGGCCAGCAGCTGCTCGAGCGTCATCGGGACGCGGTTGGTCCCCAGGCTGATGCCGTGGTGGCGGCCGAGGCGCAGATCGAGCTTGCCCAGCGCCATCTGCGCGCCCGCGCAGCCCGCCTGCGGGGTGACCGCGTCGATCTCCTGGCGCAACCGGTCGGTCGTGCGCGTCTCGGACACCTCGCCGCGCACGGGCTCGGCGTCATAGCCCTGCCCCTCGCCCAGCGCCCGGACGATCGCCCGCGCGAACGTCTTGGCCTTGTCGGGCTGGGCCTCGAAGAACGCCGGCGGACGGCGCAGCTCGGGCGGCAGCAGCGAGCCGACCGCGGCGGTGCCGACCACCGGCAGGCCGGTCGACCAGGCGTAGGCGGCGACGCGACACCGGCGCTCGTCGGGAGCGAAGTGCGCGAACACCCGGCTGGAGCGATACAGGTGGGCCAGCGTGGGCAGGTCCAGCGGGAAGGGATAGCGCCAGTCCATGGTCAGCAGCGTGAAGCGGTCCTGCTCGGCCCGGTCGGGGAACAGCGCCTCGTAGCGCTCGCGCACGTCGTACATGACGGTGTCGCGGTCGGCCTCGACGTAGGGCGGCATCGGGCACAGGCACAGCACCCGTAGGTCGTGCCCGTCGTCGTACAGGCGCCGGACCGTCTCCAGGAACGTGGGAAAGCCCTTGAAGGCGACCGGGCGGGCCACGTAGAGGACGTCCCAGAAGCGTTCGACCTGGCCCGGGCGGAAGTCGGCCGGGGTGAAGTTGCAGGCGTCGAGCTGGACCAGCGGCACCGGGCGCCCGTCGACCTCGCGCAGATCGTCGGGGCCGGCCATGCTGAAGTCGTAGAGGGGGTCGTAGCGGAACTGGTGGTCGTGCCAGTTGTGGTGCAGGCCGACGACCCAGCGGTCCTTGAGCCCCAGCAGCCGCGCCGTCAGCTCCGGCGAGGGGCGCAGCAGGTTGTCGCGCTCCTGCGTGGTGACCGTGAGCACGCCCTTGGTGCGCGCGTCGGGCAGCTTCAGCAGGCTGGCCATCAGCGCGGCGGGTAATGCAGCACGTGGACCTGGTCGCGCGAGCCCTGGTCGCGGTAGACGTCGACGGCGCTGCAGCCCAGCCGGGCCAGCATGAGCCGGTAGCTGTCGCGGGCCATCTTGCGGCGCAGGTAGGGCACCGATGCGCCGTCGCCGATCTCCATCTCGCGCAGCTCGACCACGTCGACGTCATGCTCGGGCGGCTCGAAGAAGCGGATCAGCGTGTAGCGGGCCAGCTCGCGCGCGCGGCGCAACGACGCCTCGGGGCTGGACAGGATCTCGACGACGTGCGAGTACAGCGCGACGTCGAATCCGCCCTCCAGCCCGGTCGGCTCGTTGACGTCGGCGACCACGAACGCGGCGCGCGCGTCCCCCGCGAACCGGTCGCGGGCGACGTCCAGCAGCGGCTCGGAGAAGTCCACCCCGACGTACTCGAGGTTCATCTGGCGCTCGCGGAAGAGCTCCAGCAGCTGCCCGTTGCCGCATCCGAGGTCGACGACGCGAACCGGACGGTCCGCGGGCGCGAGCTCCTCGATGACCTCGGCGGTGAGGACACGCGAGCCCTCGGCCGGCGCGCCGTAGCTGCGCAGGTACCGCCCGGCCAGGCCGGGCGTGAACGCGCCCCACGAGCGTTCCAGCGAGTCGCTCATCCGCGCCCCAGCCGCCGGCGCAGGCGCGCCACGGCGGTGTAGACCGCGTCGCGCCGCGCCCGCCGGCGCTGCCCGCGCGTGCGGCGTTCACGGAAGGCGTCGAACAGCGCCGGCGCGGCGACCTCGACCCGCTCGGGCGACGGCGTCACTCCGGCAGCTCCCGTGTGCTCCAGCGGCCCGGCGAGATCACGTGGCCGGGACGGTCACGGCGGTAGCCGCGGAACTGCGTGTTGGCGTTGCGCTCCTCGACCTCGAAGCGCACGACGCCCTCCCAGGACTGGAACAGCTGCGACGGCGTCCCGGCGGCCAGGTTGACCGACCACAGCCCCGCCTTGAGGAACATCGCCGGCAGCCGGCACGTCGCCTCGTAGGTGCCCGGGCCGCGCGGCTCCTCCGGCGCGTCCGGCTCATCGGTGTCGAAGCTGTGCAGGACGTCGACCACGTTGCGGGCCAGGTTCAGCACGACCTGGTAGCCGTGGGTGGGCTCGCGGACGCGGTAGGTGACGCGCAGCTCGACCTCGTCGGCGAGATCGAAGGTCGTGGACGGCACACCGCTGCCGTCGCGGAGCGACAGCCCGACGATCGACACGGGCAGGGACTCGTCCTCGTCGAAGTCGACCTCGTGGTCCTCCGGTCCGGCCAGGCGCGCGTAGGCGACCAGCACGTCGCCCACGGGCCCCTCGGTCACCTTGCGGCCGTGCTCGAGCAGCACCGCCCGGGTGCACAGCTCCGCCACCGCGCCGGTGTTGTGGGAGACGAACAGCACGGTGCGGCCCTCGCGGGCCACCTCGGTCATCCGCCCGAGGCACTTCTTCTGGAAGCGCGCGTCGCCGACGGCCAGGACCTCGTCGATGATCAGGACCTCCGGCTCCAGCGAAGCGGCGACCGAGAAGGCCAGGCGGACGTACATGCCGCTGGAGTAGCGCTTGACGGGCGTGTCGATGAACCGCTCGACCTCGGCGAACTCCACGATCTCGTCGAACTTGCGCGCCACCTCGGCCCGGCTCATGCCCAGGATCGCGCCGTTGAGCTGGATGTTCTCGCGGCCTGACAGCTCGGGATGGAACCCGGTCCCGACCTCCAGCAGCGCGCTCACGCGACCCCACAGGTCGACGGTGCCCGTGGTCGGCTCGGTCACGCGCGAGAGGATCTTCAGCAGCGTCGTCTTGCCCGCGCCGTTGCGCCCGACGATGCCCACGACCTCGCCTTCGCGGATCTCCAGGTCGACGTCGTCCAGCGCCATGAAGCGCTCCTCCACGGCGGGCCGCTCGCGGCGGCCGCGGCGACGGAAGGCGTCGGAGATCGACTCGGTCAGGCGGCCGTACTGCGGCCCGCTCATGCCCAGGCGGTACTCCTTCGACAGACCCTTGACGGCCACGGCGAGGTCGGTCATCAGATCACGTCCGCGAAGCTGCGCTCGGTGCGGCGGAAGTAGGCCACGCCCGTGGCCAGCCCGATCACCGTGACGGCGATCGACACGATCACCTCGGGCCCCGGGGAGTCGGCGCCCAGCAGCGCCCAACGGAAGGCGTCGATCACGCCGGCCATCGGGTTGAGGGCGTACAGCCACTTCCAGTTGCCCGGGATGACCGACGACGAGTAGGCGATCGGCGACGCGAACAGCCACAGCTGGATCAGCAGCGGCATGCCGAAGATCACGTCGCGGTAGCGGGCGCTGACGGCGGCCAGCCACACCGCCGCGGCGAGCACGGTCATCAGCGTGAACAGGATCAGCACGGGCAGCAGCAGCGCCCACCAGGTCGGCTGCACCGAGTACAGCGCCATCATGACCACGAGCAGGCACAGGCCGATGACCAGGTCGATCAGGAAGCCCAGCGTCGCCGAGATGGGCAGCACCAGGCGCGGGAAGTAGACCTTCGACACGAGGTTGGCGTTGGCCACCAGGCTGGTCGACGAGGCGTTCAGCGACTGCGCGAAGAACGTCCACGGCAGCAGCGCGGTGTAGGCGAACACCGGGTAGGGCACGCCGTCGGAGGGGACCTTCAGCACCTGGCCGAGGATCAGCGCGAACACGGCCATCAGGGCCAGCGGCTGCAGGACGGCCCATACGGCGCCGAGCGCGGTCTGCTTGTAGCGCACCTTGACGTCGCGCCAGGCCAGGAAGAACAGCAGCTCGCGGTAGCTCCACAGGTCGCCCAGGCGCAGCGAGACCCAGCCGCGCGTGGCCTCGATCCGGACGTGGCGCGCCGCGTGCGGGTGTTCGTCGCCGTTCGGCGTGGGATCCGTCCGGTCGAGCGTTGCCTGAGCCGACATGCGTCCGACAGCCTAGCCCCGAGGGGGGCCGCGCTCAGGCCTTCGTGAGCGGCATCAGGCCAAGCCGCGGTCATAGACTCCAGACGATGATCGCGTCGCTCCTTCCCGCCGCGCAGGCCCGCTGGCGGGCGGTGCAGCAGCGGCTGGCCGACCGGCTCGTGCGCGCGCAGGGCGTCGCGGTCGGCGCCGGTGTCGTCTTCGACGGCATCCCGATCGTCTCCCTGGTGCCCGGCTCCACCATCGAGTTGGGCGACAAGGTCCACATCTGCTCCAACTCGCGCGGAACGGACCTCGGGGTCAACCACCCCACGGTGCTGCGCACGCTGGCGCCGGGCGCGCGCCTGGTCGTCGGCCCGGACGTCGGCATCAGCGGCGGAGCGATCATCGCGGCGATCGAGGTGACGATCGGCGCGGGGACGCTGATCGGGGCCAACGTGACGATCGCCGACACGGACTTCCATCCCACGGAGCCGATCGAGCGCCGCCACGCGCCGATGCCCACGCCGCAGCCCCAGCACCGCGTGTCGATCGGGCGCAACGTCTTCGTGGGCACGGGCGCGATCGTGCTGAAGGGGACCACGATCGAGGACGACGCGGTCGTGGGCGCCGGCGCGGTGGTCACCGGCCACGTCGCGCGTGGGCAGATCGTGGCCGGCAATCCCGCCCGGCCGATCGGGTCCGGCTCCTAGCATCCGTCGCGATGCGGGAGTACTGCACGCTCTTCGACAGCAACTACCTGGTCAAGGCGCTGGCCATGTACCGCTCGATGGAGCGCGTCGCCCAGCCGTTCCACCTGACCGCCTTCACGTTCGACGAGCGCGCCGAGGAGCTGCTCGGGCGCCTCGCGCTCCCGCACCTGACCGTCGTGCCCCTGCGCGACCTGGAGGCCCACGACACCAGCCTGGCCGCGGTCAAGAGCGACCGCACGCCGGTGGAGTACTGCTGGACGTCGACGCCGGCGCTGCCGCTCTACCTCCTGGACACGCGTCCGGAGTTGACCGAGGTGACCTACCTCGACGCCGACCTGCTGTTCTACTCCAGCCCCGAGCCGTTGTTCGACGAGATGGGCGACGCGTCGGTGCTGATCACCCCGCACCGCTACGCGCCGGAGTACGCCCACCACGCGATCTCGGGCATCTACAACGTCCAGTTCCTGACCTTCCGGCGCACCGCGGACGGCCTGGAGGCGCTGCGCTGGTGGCGTGAGCGCTGCCTGGAGTGGTGCTACTACCGCCTCGAGGACGGCAAGCTGGGCGACCAGAAGTACCTCGACGACTGGCCCACGCGCTTTGACGGTGTGCACGAGCTGGCCCATCCCGGCGGCGGGCTGGCGCCGTGGAACGCGCTGCAGTACGACATCGTGGCCCGCGACGGCCGGGTGACCGTCGACGGGCTCCCGCTGGTGTTCTTCCACTTCCACCGCGTGCAGCTGCGCCGCAGCGGCCACCACGGCTACCACCCGCCCGGCTACCACGTCCCGCGTCGCACGATGCGGCTGATCTACCGGCCCTACCTGGCCGCGCTCGACGCCGCGCGGGCCGAGCTGGAGGCGATCGACCCCGGCTTCGACGCGGGCTTCGGCGACGACCCGCCGATCGCCGAGCGCGTCGCCGAGCTGCGCGTGCGCTTCGGCGAGAGCGCGCTGCGCCGCTTTCCCGCGCTGGCCCGCATCCGCTATCCCAACGGCACGCAGGCCGCGCCGTGAAGGTCGCGTTCAACGACCTGACCCGCGCGGTGGCGGCGACCCGGGCCGAGCACGACGCGGCGCTGGCCCGGGTGCTCGACAGCGGCTGGTACGTGCTCGGGCAGGAAGGCCGCGCCTTCGAGACCGAGTTCGCCGCGGCGGTGTGCGGCGGCGGCCACGCGGCGGGCGTCGCGTCGGGGACCGACGCGATCGAGCTGGCGCTGCGCGCGCTGGGGATCGGCCCCGGCGACGAGGTCGTGACCCAGGCCAACACGTGCGTGCCCACGATCGCCGGCATCGAGCGCACCGGCGCCACGCCGGTGCTGTGCGACGTCGAGGACGAGGCGGGCACGATGGACCCGGACTCGTTGCGTCACGCGCTGACCCCCCGCACCCGGGCCGTCGTGCCCGTGCACCTGTACGGCCAGTGCGCCGACGTCGACGCGATCCGCGCGGTGGCCGGTGACGTGGCCATCGTGGAGGACTGCGCCCAGGCCCATGGCGCCCGGCTGCGCGGCCGCCCGGCCGGCTCGCTGGGCGACCTGGCCGCGTTCAGCTTCTACCCGACGAAGAACCTCGGCGCGCTGGGCGACGGCGGCGCCGTCGCCTCACCCGATCCCGGGCTGATCGAGCGGGTCCGCCTGCTGCGCGCCTACGGCCAGTCCGAGCGCTACCTGCACGTCGAGCACGGCGTCAACAGCCGCCTGGACGAGCTGCAGGCGGCGATCCTGCGCGTGCGCCTGCCCGGACTCGCCGCTGGCGTGCGGCGCCGCCAGGCGATCGCCGCGGCCTATGACGCGGCGCTGGCCGGGACCGCGGCGCGGCCGCTGGCCCGGCTGCCCGAGCGCGACCACGCCTTCCACCTGTACGTCGTGCGGGTGGCCGACCGGGACGGCTTCCAGGCCGCGCTGCAGGCGGCCGGCGTGCAGACGCTCGTGCACTACCCGCGGCCGATCCACGGCCATCCGCCCTACGCCGAGCTGGGGCAGCACGGCGTCTCGCTGGCCGTCAGCGAGCGGCTGGCCGGCGAGATCGTCTCCCTGCCGCTGTTCCCCGAGCTGACCGACGCCGAGGTCGCGCACGTCGCGGCGGCCGCCGCGGCCGCCGCGGCCTGAGCCCGGTCAGCCGGCGACGATCCGGGTGTGCTGGGGCCCGATCGGCGCATCGGGCGCCTGGAGGGTCTGCAGCGGCAGCCCGGCGCTGAACGAGGCCCACATGCTGAACGTGCTCGGCGGCCCGATCAGCGTGTCGCAGGCCCGCAGCGCGCACAGGTCGCCGAGCACGTCGCCCGGTCCCGGCGTGGCGGGCAGCCCGTCCAGCACGCCGGGGTCCAACGGCTGGTCGCTGCACACCAGCAACGTCGCCCCGGGACCGTGGGCCTCCAGCGCTCGCTCCGCGATGGCGCGGTAGCGCTGCGGCCCGAAGTCGAAACGCCCGCCCTGGTAGTCGGCGTAGTCCCCGCGGCGAACGTGCAGGCCGACCAGCGGCCCGGCGCCGCGGGCGCGGTCGCTGACCGATCGGGCGGCAGCCTCGGTCCGGGGGTCGGGCGCCAGCGCCTGCAGGACGGTCTGGCGATGACGGGCCAGCCCCCGCAGCCCCCGCAGCTCCCAACCGGCCAGCACGAGCGCGCGGGCCGATCGCGCGCGGGCCAGCAGCGCCGGATCGTCGAGGTCGGCCGCCTCGTCGTCGGCCACCGCGACGACGTCCACGCCGGGCAGCCACCGGGCCACGGGCAGCCCGCGGGAGGCCAGCCCGGTGGCGGCGCGGCGCACACGCCGGCCTCGGGGCCGCCAGCCCGGGGCGGCCGGCCAGCGACACAGCGGGTCGCCGGCGAAGGCCGGGAACCAAGCGCCGTAGCGGGCGAAGGCGGGGTTGGCCACGGGCACGCCGGCCTCGGCGGCGAAGGCCAGCGCGTGGGCGAACAGGAACAGCTGGTTGCCCAGCTGACCGGGGCTGCGGGCGACGATGATCATCGGCGCACCAGCCCGCGCAGGTCGGCGATCTCCTCGCGCGTGGGCACCAGCAGCGGCGCCACGCGGTCGCCGGTGGCGCGATGGTAGTAGACGGCGGTGACGGCGAAGTTGAACGCGTAGGAGACGGTCGAGGCCAGCGCGGCGCCGTTGTCGCCCAGCGTGGGGATCAGCGCCGCGTAGAGGACCAGCGCGACCGGCGTGGAGATCACCGCCGCGCGCAGGGAGTAGGTCGGGAAGCCGCGGCCGTTGATCGTGGCGGCCAGTACCGCGGCGATGCCGAACAGGGCCACGCCGGGCAGCAGGATCAGGCCCAGCGTGATCGCGCCGTCGAACTCCGAGCCGTACAGGAGCGGGATGCCGATGGCCATCGCGGCGGCGACCACCGGCAGCGACACCAGCGTCAGCAGCGACACGTGGCGCAGCGACTTGCGCTCGACCACGGCGCGCGCGGCCAGCTCGTCCGCGCCGCCGGCGGTCAGCGCGGCCACGCGCGGGAAGACGACGTAGGCCAGCGTCTGCGGGGCCAGGAACATCACGCCGGTGACGGCCACCGCGGCCGAGTACAGGCCCAAGTCATGCGCGGAGACGACCGCGCTGAGCACGAACAGGTCGATCCGGTAGTTGAGGAACTGCAGCGCGTTGGCCGCGTTGGCCCGCAGCCCGAAGCCGGTCGCCTCACGCAGCGGCTCGGCGCCGTGGCGGGCGGTGGCCGGATGGTCGTGCGGCGTGCGCTTCAGCGCGTCGCCCAGCGACACGGCGGCGGTGATCGCGTAGGCCACGGGGATGCCGATGATCATGCCCCGCTCGCCGTCCACGCCGGCGCCGATCCCGCACAGCACGAGCACCAGCAGCGAGGCCAGCGCGGGCGGCAGCACGAACGCCTCGTAGCGGTCCAGCGCCACCGCCAGCCAGCGCGTGTACTGCCAGGAGATGTAGAACGGCAGGCCCACCCCGACGGCGGCGATCAGCGCCACGGTCAGCCCCGCGAAGGCCGAGGGGAAGGCCAGGCGCGCGGCCACCGCGACGACCGCCGCGAGGAGGCCGAGCACGAACGCGGCCAGCTGCGACTGGGCCAGCGCGTCGCGCGGCGCCCAGCGCCCGCCGGCCACCGCCCAGGCGATCCCGTTCTCCAGGCCCAGGGGCGCGAGCACGCCGAGCACGAGCACGACCGACAGGGCCACGGTGTAGGCGCCCACCCCGTCGGGCCCGAGCACGCGCCCGACCACGATCGTCGTGGCGAAGCCGGTGACCGCCGTGAGCAGCTGCGCGCCGCCCATCAGCAGCGCGCCGCTGCGCAGCGACCGCGGCCCGTCAGCGGGGGCCGCGGCGGGGACGCTCACGACCCCACGCGGAAGACGGCGAACTCGCGCGGCACGGCCGACAGCGTGCGCACCGGCGGATCCTGGCAGCGCGGCCAGAAGCCGATCTGCGCCGCGCGTCCGCCGGTGGCCTCGGCCAGCTCGGCCGGGGTGAGGGCCTTCTGGCGATCGGCGGCCAGCCCGCTGGCGCTCTGGGTGACCACCAGCGTGCGGTAGCCGCGCAGGTCGCCGCAGCGCTGCGGCTCGGCGCGCGTGGTGCGCAGCGGCCAGTAGAAGGGCAGCCGCCCGTCGGCGGAGATCAGCCGTCCGGGTGCGCGCAGCGCGGCGGCGGTGTCCTCGACCAGCAGGCCGAGCGACGGATCGGCGGCCACCCGCGCGCGGTCGGCATCGAACCAGCCGGTGACCTTCAGCTCGCGCAGCGTGCGGGCCGCGTCGATCGACCCGTCGGGCCGCTGGCCCAGCCCGTCGAGGTTGCGCAGGTCGACCACGCCGACGACGAGCAGCACGACGACCACGACCCAGGCCCAGCGCGCGCCGCGGGCCGCGGCGGTGCCCCGCAGCGCGGTCCACAGCGCGACGGCGATCAGCGCGAACAGCGGCGCCCAGGCGGGCGACAGGTAGCGCGTGTTGAACGGCGCCGAGCTGATCCAGGCCAGCGTCGGCGGTAGCGCCCACAGCGCCATGCGGGCCAGGTGCTCGCGGGTCGGCGCCTCGTCCTCGGGGCAGTCGCGCGACAGCCACAGCGGGACGAACAGCACGACCGTGGCCACGACGGCGATCGGCCGGTCGAGGTCGTAGGGGCCGACCGTGCCGCCGGCGGGGTTGGCCAGGAAGGGCAGCAGCCACGAGAGCACGATCGCCACGGGCGCGGCGATCGTGGCCGACAGCCGGTGCGAGCGGGCGGCGATGCGCAACGCCGCGTAGACGATCGCGAAGATCAGCGGCAGCGTCAGGTAGGGGCCCAGCCACTCCATCCCGGCGATGAACGAGCCGCGCGACTGGGCGTTGAGCTGGTCGTAGAAGCTGTAGACCGCGGCGCTGATCGTGTCGGCGTCGCCGCCCTTGAGGAACGCGGTCACGCCCAGGTCCAGCCGGCCGGCCTGGATCACCGCCCACACGAGCGCCAGCAGCGCGCCGGCGGCCAGCGGCACCCCGCGCCAGACCAGCCGCGCCAGCAGCTCGCGGCGCGGGCCGACGAACAGGGCCAACCCGATGCCGAACAGCGCGATGAAGCTCGACGGCTTGGCCAGGCCCGCCAGCACGCTGGCCAGCGCGATCAGCGCGGCCAGGCTCCAGCGGTTGCGCGGGCCGCCCACGCCGAGCGCCAGCACCCCGGCCACGCCGACCGTGGCGGCCACCGGCACGTCGGTCAGGCCGGAGGCGCCCAGCTGCACCACGTCGGGCGTGGCCACCAGCAGCAGCGCGCCGATCGCCCCGGCGACCGCGCCGCCGCGGTCGCTGCCCGACAGCCGCCACACCGCCCACACCAGCGCGCCCAGGAAGACCAGCGCCCACAGGCGGCCGATCCACTCGTGGAACCCGAACAGCTCCCACAGCCAGCCCTGCACGACGTAGAACAGCGGGCGGTGCAGATAGCCGGCGCCCAGCGACTCGGGCGCGATCGGCCCGCCCAGCTCGATCAGGCGCGACCAGCGGCCGTAGATGAGCGCGTCGGTGGCGTGGTAGGGCACCCACACCGCCACCCAGGTCAGCGCGACGACGAACAGCCCGACGACCGCGCCCATGGCGCGCCGCATGGCCATCAGGCCGAGGGCGGGTCGGCCCGCAGCAGGTAGATCTCGTCCGGGCCGAAGTGGTCCTGGCGGCGCAGGCCGAAGCGCGCCTCGCGCTCGGCGCCGAAGCGGGTCAGCGGGTCGATCACCTCGGCCGCGCCCAGCCGCTGGGCCACGTCGGTGCCGTACAGGCGCACGTGGTCGATCTGGCCGAAGCGCTCCAGCCGCTGCTGCTGGGTCGTCGCGGTCGGGTCCTCCAGGGTGGTGGCCACCGTGCGGTCGACGGGCACCATCAGCGCCGCCCACCCCTCGGGGCGCAGCACGCGGCGCAGCTCGGCCAGCGCGGCCTGCTCGCCCTCGACGTGCTCGAGCACGTGCGAGCACAGCACGACGTCGAACGTGTCGTCGTCGAAGGGCAGCTGGGTGATGTCGGCGGCGACCATGGCCTGGCTGGCATCGATGTCCGTGGAGACGTAGCGCACCCGCGAAAGTCGCTGCAGCTTGGCGTCGGTCGCGTCGTCGGGGCCGAAGGCCAGCACGCGGCCCTTCAGCCGGTCCTCCTCACACAGCCACAGCCACAGCAGCCGATGGCGCTCGGCCGAGCCGCAGCCCGGACACACCGCGCCCTCCCGCCCGGCGTAGGGCAGGAAGCGGCGGAAGGTGCCGCCGCAGATCGGGCACTCGACGGCGTCGCCGCGCTCCCGCTGGCGCTGCCATGCGACGCGCAGGCGGGCCAGGGGCGCGCCGAGCATGGCCTACTCCGCGCCGGCCTCGGCCGCGACCGGCTGCTCCAGCTCCAGCGCGCGGCGCTGCTCGCCGGCGGCCAGGTCGCGCTTGCGGGCCACCTCGTCCAGGTGGCCGCGGCGCCAGGCCACGAGCTCGCGCAGCCCGTCCTCCAGGCCGACGGCGGCCCGGTAGCCCAGGTCGCGGGTGGCCGCGGTCGGGTCGCCGATGCGGTTCTTGACGAACGTCAGGCCCTGCGGCTCGTAGCGGATGCCCACGTCCGAGCCGGTGATGTCGAGCACGATCTCGGCCAGCTCGCGCAGCGACGTGCGCACGCCGGTGCCCACGTTGTAGAAGCCGTCGGTCGCGTCGGAGCGCATCGCGCACACGTTGGCCGCCGCGCAGTCGGTCACGTAGACGAAGTCGTAGGCCTGGGAGCCGTCGCCGTAGAGCGTCACCGGCTCGCCGCGGTCGATCGCGTCGAGCATCTTCATGATCACCGCGATGTAGGCGCCGCGGTAGTCCTGGCGGGCGCCGTAGACGTTCATGTAGCGCAGCCCGACGTAGTCGAGGCCGTAGCGCTCGTTGTAGGCCCGGGCCATCGCCTCGCCGGCGATCTTCGTGGCGCCGTAGAAGTTGCGGTTGTTGAACGGGTGGTCCTCGGTCATCGGCTCCTCGACCGCGTCGCCGTAGACCGACGCGCTGGAGGAGTAGACGAGCCGCTGGACGCCCTGGGCGACGCACGCCTCGAGCACGTTGAACGTGCCGCGGATGTTCACGTCGAAGGCCGACTGCGGGTACTCGTGGCACTGCAGCAGCCACAGCGCGGCGAAGTGGAAGACGCCGTCGGCGCCCTTCAGCGCGGCGTTGAGGATGTCCGTCTGGGTGACGTCGCCGCCGATCTCGAAGACCGACACGCGGTCGTCGCGCAGCGCGCCGGCCAGGTTCTCCGTCGTGCCGCGCACGAAGTTGTCGAACACGACGATCTCGCCGACGTCCTCACGCGTCAGCGCGTCGACCGTGTGCGAGCCGATCAGCCCCGCGCCGCCGATCACGACGAGCTTCTTGCCCCGGATGTCCATGGGCCGCAGGCTAGCCGCCGGGCGTGACGCTCAGGCGACCGACCGCAGCGGCTCGACCGGCTCGATGCCGGCCACCGGCGTCGAGCGCAGCCGGTCCTTCAGCCGCCAGGCCGGGCGCTCGACCAGCCGCAGGCTCAGCTCGGCCGCGGCGAACGTGACGGCCCATTCGATCACCGCTTCGGTCGTTCGCGACAGCGAGCGCCCGAGCAGCTCGGGCTGGATCAGCTCGAACAGCGGGACATGCCACAGGTACAGGGCGTAGGAGCGCACGCCGATCGCCACCAGCGGCGGCCAGGCCAGGATCCGCGACAGCACCGCCCGGTCGTCGGTGACCAGCCGGGCGATGACCACCGCGGTGCACAGCGTCAGGACCGTCGTCCAGATCAGGAACGAGCCCCACGGGCTGCCCAACGGGAACGGGAGCTCGTGCATGGTCAGGACGATGCCGGCGACCGCCAGCAGCGACAGCGGGCCGAGCGCGCGGCGCAGCGCCGGGCCGGGCCGGGCCGCGTCCAGCGCGAAGGCCAGGGCGGCGCCGACCAGGAGCTGGGCGAAGCGCAGGTCGGGGCGGTCGTAGACCGAGGCGGAGGTCGGGTCCGCCCGGCGGGTCAGCAGCAGCAGGCCGACGAGCGCGACGGCCAGCCCGAGCACGGCGATCACGGCGCGCAGGCCGCGCCGCTCGCGCAGGCCGAACCCGGCCAGCACGAACAGCGGCGCCCACAGCAGGTAGAACTGCTCCTCGACGGCCAGGCTCCAGGTCTGACCCAACGGGTTGGACGACCCGTGCGGTAGCCAGGGGAAGAACTGGACGAGGTCCGTGGTGTAGGTCAGGGCCAGGAAGCTGGCCGACACCCAGGCGTCGAAGCTGTGGGCGATCGAGGCGCCGAACGGCGTCAGGACGATCACCAGCACGATCAGCGGCGGGTACAGCCGCAGCGCCCGGCGGGCGTAGAAGCGCCCCAGCGACACGCGGCCGGTGGCCTCGCGCTCGCCCAGCAGGACGCCGGTGATCAGGAAGCCGCTGAGGACGAAGAAGATGTCGACGCCCCGGTACCCGCCGTGCCCGACCACGGCGAAGCCGGAGTGGAAGCACATGACGGCCAGGACGGCGCAGGCCCGCAGCCCGTCGACCGCGAGGACACGCCCGCCGCGCGCCGGCGTCATGCCACGCGACGGATCCGGTAGGCGCCTCCGTAGCCGGCGTGCAGGTCGCCGACCATCGGGCGGTGGTTGTAGTCGTAGCGCAGCTCGCGCAGGAACCGGCGGTGCTCGGGAGCCAGGCGCTCGTCGGCGATCGCGAACCCCCACGACTCCTGCATGGCCCGCAGCTCCCACTGCGACAGGTAGCCGCCCAGGTAGCGCGCCTCGAACCCGGCCTGCTCCAGCAGCGCCACGAACTCGGGGCCGGAGTAGCACAGGGCGATCGGGCAGTCCTCGCCGTCGGTGGCCTTGGCGAAGGCCTCCTCGACGGGCAGGTCGCTGAAGCGGCCGTCGCGGATCTGCAGCTCCCAGGCCACGTGCAGGTGCAGGAAGACCGAGTCGCGGTTGTAGACCATGATCGAGCCCTCGCCGCCGGGCCGCAGCACCCGGTGCAGCTCGCGCAGGATGGCCAGCGGGTCGCTGGTGTGGTGGATCACGCCCTGGCTGGAGACGAAGTCGAAGCTGGCGTCGTCGAAGGGCAGGCCGACGTGGGCGTCGCTGAGGCGCACGAGCTCGACGCGATCGGGCCCGACGCCGTGCAGCGACAGCCGGTGGCGGGTCAGCTCCAGCGCGCTGGGCGACACGTCGGCGCCGACGATCCGCCGGGCGCCCGTGTGGATGGCCAACCCGGTGACGTCGTTGCCCGGGCCGCAGCCGTAGTCGAGCACGGTCTCGCCGTCGTGCTGGCCGTACAGCCCGGAGAACTCGCGAAACAGCGGGTACTGGTCGAAGCGCCAGTCCAGGTAGCGCGCCGATTGGCGCGCGGTCAGGAACGGCGCGCTGTTGACCAGGTGGCCGGTCCAGTAGTCGTCGACGGCGTTGTGATCGTCGTCGGCGCTGCGGATCTGCGGCGCCGGGCCCCCGCGGCGGGCGCGCGCCTGCATGTAGGCCTGCCCCGCGCGGGCCTTGGCCTTCGGCACGATGCCGAAGCGCAGGACCTTGCTGGCGACTCGCTCCACACGGGGATGCACGCGCGGCAGGCTACCGTCGTCCCCGCATGCCCGCTGGCCCCAACGTCCTCGTGGTCTACGCCCTGCGCCAGTCGCCCCTGCGCGCGACGATCCGCGACCACCTGTACGCGTTCGAGCGCTACTCGTCCGGGCGCACGGCGTATCTGAACCTGGCAGTCCGCCGCCACGTCCCCGCGTGGGTGCGGCGCACCCGGTGGGACCTGGTCGTCTTCCACACCTCCTACCTGGCCACCTACCGCTGGACGCCCGACGGGGCGCCGTGGATGCGCCGGCGCTCGCAGGCGCTGCGTGGGCTGGGCCGGGTGCGCGTGGCGCTGCCCCAGGACGACTTCCTGCGCTCGGACCTGGTCGCCGACGTGATGGAGGAGCTGGGCGTCGATCACGTGTTCACGCCGGTGCCGCCCTCCGAGCACGGCAAGGTCTACGGGCGCATGGACCTCGACCGCGTGCGCTTCCACGTGGCCCTGACCGGCTACCTGGACGACGACGAGGTGGCGCGCATGGTGGCCATCGCCGAGGACGTCGACGCCGGGCCGGGCCGCGACATCGACGTCGGCTACCGGGCCTGGCACGCGGCCAAGTGGCTGGGCCGCCACGGCCAGCTGAAGACCGAGATCGCCCGCGTGTTCTCCGAGCAGGGCCCGGCACACGGCCTGCACGTCGACATCTCCACCCGCGACGAGGACACGCTGTACGGCGACGACTGGTCGCGCTTCCAGGCCCGCTCGAAGTACACGATCGGGGTGGAGGGCGGCGCCTCGATCCTCGACCAGGACGGGTCGCTGCGGGTCAAGGTCTACGACTACGAGCTCGACCACCCCGACGCGACGTTCGCCGAGGTCGAGGCGGCCTGCTTCCCCGGGCGCGACGGCGAGCTGAAGCTGTTCGCGATCTCCCCGCGCCACCTGGAGGCCTGCGTGTCGCGCACCTGCCAGGTGCTCGTGCGCGGCGAGTACAACGGCGTGCTCGAGGCCGACCGCCACTACATCCCCCTGGAGCCGGACTTCTCCAACCTCGACGAGGTGCTGGAGACGATGCGCCGCGACGACCGCCGCGCGGCGATCACGCAGGCCGCGTTCGCCGACGTGGTGCAGGGCGGGCGCTGGACCTATCGCGGGTTCGTGGAGAGCGTGGAGGCGGTGGCGCCCGCGGGCGACGCGCCGGCCGCGGCCCGCGCCTTCGCCGTGGCCCAATGGCAGGACCGCGCGTCGTGGTGGTTCGTGGCCGTGCTGATGCGCGTGGTGATGCCGCTGTGGCTGAAGGCGCTGGCCTCGATCCCGGGCCCGATCGCGCGGCCGCTCAAGCGCTTCGCCATGGCCCGCGCCCAGCGCCGCGCGGCCGCCAACGGCGCGTGACCGAGCGCGCGCTGGCGCTGCGGCCCGGCCCGCGCGGCGCGTGGGCGTCGCTGGTGGGGCTGGCGGTCCGGGCGACGCTGCTGCGACCGGGGCATGCCGCCGCGCGCGACGCCAGCGGCTTCCCGCCCGCCGCGCTGGTGGGCGCGCCGGCCACCGCGGCCAGCGACCCGCTGCGCATGGTGGCGCTGCCCGGCGTGCTGGCCCCGCTGGCGCTGGTGCGCTGGCCGGCGGCGCCCGGCGACGATGCCGAGCTGATCGCCGTCGAGCTGGCCGGCGGCGGGGTGCGCGCGGCGATCGCGCTGGTCGCCGCCGTCGCCGCGGTGACCCGGCGGGCGGGTGCCTCGCGGCTGCGCTGGGCCTCCTGGTCGGGCCCGGGAGCCGCGCACGTCGACCGCGCCACCGCGATCCTCGGCTTCGAGCCCCATTAGGCTCGCCGCGGACCGTGGCTCGCGTCGTCTCCCTCACCCCCGCGCGCCTGGAGCGCGACTCGCGCACGCTCAAGGAGGCGACGACCATCGCCCGGCTGGGCCACGAGTCGATCGTCGTCGAGGCCCAGGCCTCGGCCGTCGACTTCTCCGCCGCGCCGTTCGAGCTGCTCACGCTGCGCTCGGTGGGCGAATCGCTGGCCGACGCCGGCAGCGACGCCCCGGACGTCGGGCGCGACGTCGTGCAGCGCCTGACCGCGCTGGCCGGACGCGTGGCCGGCCCGCTGTACTTCCTGGCCTCGTGGGCGGCGTTCAACCTGCTGACCGCGCGCCGCCTGCCCGCCGCCGACCTCTACTGGGTGCACGGCTTCGAGCAGGTGCTGGCCGTCTGGGTGCGGCGCCGTCCCTACGTCTACGACGCCCACGACCTGTACGAGGCGCTGCCCTTCGACGGGCGCCGGCTGCGGCGCAGCGAACGCGCGACGCACTGGGTGCGGGCCCGCATCGAGGCGCGGTGCATCCGCCGGGCCGCCGCGTGCGTGACCACCAGCGACGCGATGGCCCGGGCCTACCAGGCGCGACACGGCCGCTCGTTCACCGTCCTGCGCAACGCCCAGGACGCGCGGCTGGCCCGGCCGGCGACCGCGGACCTGCGCGCGCTGGCCGGCGCGGCGCCCGACGACTTCCTGCTGGTCATGGTCGGCCAGCACAAGCCGGGCACCGTGGTGCCCGAGCGGCTGCCGGCGGGCGTGCGCCTGGCCTTCGTCGGCGACGGCTACGACGACCAGCCCGCGCGCGAGGGCGTGGCCTACGTCGGGTCGGTGGCACCCGCGGAGATCGCGGCGTTCATCGCGCCGGCCGACGCCGCCGCGCTGCTGTACGTGCCGGTCAACGCCAACTCCCCCACGATGCTGGTCAACGGGCTGTTCCACGCCGTCGCCGCGGGGCTGCCGCTGATCGTGCCGGCCGGCATGGAGGCGATCCGCGAGGCCTGCGAGCGCGACGACCTGGGCGTCGTCGTCGATCCGGCGGACCCCGACGCGCTGGCTGCGGGCATCGCCGCTCTGCGGGGCGACCTCGATCGCTACCGGGCCAACGTCCAGCGGGCCGCGCCAGGGCTGAGCTGGGCGGCCGAGGAGCCGACGGTCGCCGCGGTGCTCGCCACGGCGCTGGGCTAGGTTGCGCGCCGAATGTCAGCCCTGGCGCGCATCTACGACGAGACCCACGAGGCCAACAACCGGGCGATCCTGGCCACGATCCTGCCCCGGCCGCAGGGCACGCTCGTCGATCTCGGCTGCGGCGACGGCGCGTTCACCGCCCGCGTCGCCCAGCGCGCGAGCGCCGCGCGGGTGATCGGCGTGGAGCTGGACCCGTTCGACGCCGCCCAGGCCCGCGAGCGCGGCATCGAGGTGGTCGAGGCCGACGTGACCGAGCGCCTGCCCTTCGAGGACGCCTCGGTCGACGTCGTGCACAGCAACCAGGTGATCGAGCACCTGGCCGACACCGACCACTTCCTCAAGGAGATCCGCCGCATCGTGCGCCCCGGCGGCTACGCGGTCGTGTCGACGAACAACCTGGCCAGCTGGCACAACATCGCCTCGCTGGTGCTGGGCTGGCAGCCGCAGGTCAGCCACGTCTCCGACGAGGTCGTGGTCGGCAACCCGATGGACTTCATGGAAGGCCACCTGGGCGAGCGGGTGCACATGCACATGCGCCTGTTCACCGGGCGCGCCCTGGCCGAGCTGGCCGAGTACCACGGGCTGCGCGTCGACCTGGCCCGCACCGTCGGCTACTACCCGCTCCCGGTCCGCGCGGCCGCGCTGGCCACCCGGATCGACCCCCGCCACGGCGCCTACCTCGTCCAGCGCTACGTGCCCGGCGAGCCGGTCCGCCCCGAGGCCTCGCTGCGGGCGCGCGACCGCGACCGCTCGGCCACGGGCTAGATCTCGGCCAGGATCTCGTCGCGCCGGCGGCGGTGCTCGGCGTCGTCGATCAACCCGGAGGCGTGCAGGTCGTCCAGCGTCTTCAGGCGCTCGGCCAAGTCGGTCTTGGCCGCGGTCGACGCCTTGGGCTTGGGCTTGGCCGTGCGGACCTGCTGCAGCGTCGCGGCCAGCGCGGCCATCTGATCCAACGCCGCGGTCTCGGCCGTGTCGACCGGATGGGGCGTGAGCGCGATCTTCGGCGCCGACACGGTGCTGCGGGACAGGCCGCCGATGACGCCGAGGATCACGGGGATCAGGATCACGGCGGCGATGCCACCGACCACGTAGCCGACCCAGCGCGTGTCGGGGTTGGCGGAGGAGCCCAGGAACGAGTAGACGACGCCGGCCACCAGCGCCGTCCCGCCGAGCGCGATCACGGGGCCCAGCAGCAGCGGCCGTCCGGTGGCCCGGTCCTTGCCCGCCAGGAGCACGCCCAGCGGCAGCAGCAGGCAGTACGAGCCGACCAGGCCCATGATCCACCAGCCCAGCTCGTCGGGGCAGGCCACCTCACCCGGGTTGCCGCAGGAGCCCTCGCGGAACAGGTGGAAGACCGCCCAGGCCGGGATCACGACGCCGGCCAGCGCCAGCGCCGCACCGACCAGCTGGCGGACCGTGCGGATCATCCGGTGCGCTCCACGTGACGACCGGCGGCGTCGGAGCGCCAGTAGGCGCGCTCGTCGGGAACGTCCTTGAAGTACAGGCCCCACCGGGCGCCCGTCTGGTCGCCGGGGGACGCGGGGAACAGGACCGCGTAGTCGGCCTTGGCCGGCGAGACGCCGCCCCGCTCGGCCGCCGTGCGGAACGCCCGCGCCGGGGCGGCGGTGTCGATCGCGTCGATGGCCATCGACGGGCCCGACGTGCTGCCCGACGTGTCGCGGACGGTGAGGCGCTGCGCGGCGTCGACCTGGACGTCGCGCGAGCGCCCGTCGCCCCGCACGGTCACGTTGAGCGACTGGGGGCCGAGGCGCACCGACGTCACCCGCCGGCCGTACGTGCTGGCCTGCTCCAGCGCGGCGGCGAAGTTCTCGTCGCGCAGCAGGGAGCGCCCGGTCAGCCCCGAGGCGAAGGGCAGCTCGCCGGGATGCGTCACGGCGATGCCGGCCAGGTCCGCCGACCACGTCTGCTCGCCGATCGGCACGTCCTCCAGCGAGACGTACCAGGTGGGCGGATCGCCGCCCGACAGCGATGCGTAGGCCAGATGCGTGTCGTCGGCCTTGGCGCCGCGCAGGGCCCCGCGCACGACCTTCTCGGCCGCGGCCGGGTCCAGCGCCGCGATGTCCAGCGGCTTGGAGCTGGTGTCGGTCGACCAGTCCCGGGCGCGGACGTCGAAGTTCAGACCGACGTCGATGAACCGCGTGTTGCCGTTGTCGTCTCGCACCGTGGTCGACAGCCCCTCGGGCTTCAGCTGCAACCTCAGCAGGACCTCGCCGGGTTCCATCTCGCTGCGCACCGCGCCCAGCGCGCGGCGCAGGTTGGCGGCGCGCACCAGCGACGGTCCGGCCAGCGCGTGGCCGTCCAGCTCGCGCCGGATGACCGTCGGCGAGTCCAGCGCGTCCTGGTCGGACTGGTAGAGCACGTAGCCCGTCACCACGATCGCCGCGAGCGTGAACAGCAGCGGGATCGGACTGCGCCGCGGCCGGCCGTCCGTCGGCTCACGCCGGCGCGACGGCTTCGGAGGCCGCACCGCCTCCGAGCTCGCCGCGCCCGAGGGCTGGCCGAAGGCGTCGCGGGCCTCCTGGTCGGTCACGGTCCCTCCAGCGTGACGACCGCGTTGCTGACCGGGTAGCGCAAGCGCATGGACCCCGCGGCGCCGGCCACCGGCACGGCGGCCTGCAGACCCCCCTCGGCGGTCGGCGTGATCGTCGCCGTGCCGCTCAGGCGGAAGCGGTCCAGCACCCAGGGGATCGCGTTGGCGGTCTTCGGATCGGGACCGTCGTTGATCGAGAAGTGCAGGTGCGGCGCGTTCGTGTTGCCGCTGTTGCCCAGCGCACCGAGCACCTGCCCAGCGCGCACGCGCTGGCCGGCCCGCACGCGCACCGAACCGGTCCGCAGATGGGCGTAGAAGGCGTAGACCCGGGGCGCGATCCGCAGGACGACGTAGTTGCCGCCGTGCTCGTCCAGCGAGGCGAACGGCCCGCGGGTGCCGAACGGCACGGGCGCGATCTCCTTGCGGCCGTCGACCGCGTGCACCACGGTGCCCGCCGCGGCAGCGACGACCCGCGCGCCGTAGCCCGCCCACGACTCGGCCGTGCTGCCGCCGCCGACGTACAGGTTCCCGCGGTCCAGCCGCACGAAGTCGATCGCGAACAGCTCGCTGGTCACGAAGCGCCCGTTGGCGGCGTACAGCCCGTCGCGATGGCTGGACGGACGGCAGCAGGCGTTGATGGCCACCCAGTTGGCGCCGCGCAACGGCGCGCCGATGACCACGGGCCGCTGGCGGGGCACGCGCACGGCCGGCCCGTCCACGCGGGTGCTCTCGACGAGCTCGGGGGCCGGCGCGTCGGGCGGCACGGCGTAGGCGATGCGGTGCGACAGCCGCGCCGGCACCGCGCCGGGACGCACCGCGACGTCGACGACCACCTGCACCGTGCCCGACACCGGCACGGTCGCGGTCGGCTCGTCCTCCAGCAGCGCGGACGTGGCGCCCGAGAGCGCGTCGCCCTCCAGGCGCAGCAGCCGGTGGTGGCGCTCGTCGCGCACCTCCAACGAGGTCAGCGTCACGTCGGCGGTCGACGCGTTGGTGACCAGCAGGTCGTACTCGATGTGCTGGCGGCCGTCGCTGCCCAGCACCACCTGGGGCGGGGCCACCACCTGCACGGCGATCGCCGTCACACCCGGCTGCGCGGACGCAACCGCCGGCGCGCTCGCCAGCCCGCACAGCACCATCATCGTGGTCACCCCGGCCCGCATGAACCGGATCCTCTCGTTCTGACGCCTCGCCCACAACCCGCAGATGCCGAACCTGGCGGTTTGCGACACTGGATGCATGCCGTCAGTGGGTTCCGCCAGCCTCTCCGTCCTCGACCTCGCGCCGGTCTCCGAGGGCTCCAGCGCCGGCGAGGCGCTGCGTCACTCGATCGATCTGGCCCAGCACGTCGAGCGTCTGGGCTACGTGCGCCACTGGGTGGCCGAGCACCACAACATGTCCGGCATCGCCAGCTCGGCGCCCGCCGTGCTGATCGCCCACCTGGCCGCCGCGACGACCACGCTGAAGGTCGGCTCGGGCGGCGTGATGCTGCCCAACCACTCGCCGCTGGTGATCGCCGAGCAGTTCGGCACGCTCGAGGCGCTGCACCCGGGCCGCATCGACCTGGGCATCGGCCGCGCGCCGGGCACCGACCAGGTGACCGCCTACGCGCTGCGCCGCTCGATGGAGGGCGGCGGGGACGACCTGCCCCAGTTGCTGGGTGAGCTGCGCGGGTACTTCGACGGCTCGATCCAGCGCGTCCACGCCACGCCGGGCGAGGGCGACGCGCCCGACATCTGGCTGCTGGGCTCCAGCGGCTACAGCGCCCAGCTGGCCGCGGCGCTCGGCCTGCCGTTCAGCTTCGCCCACCACTTCATGCCCGCCAACACCCTCGGCGCGCTGGACCTGTACCGCAGCGGCTTCCAGCCGTCGCTGCGCCTGGAGGACCCGTACGCCTCGATCGGCGTGCAGGTGGTCGTGGCCGACACCGACGAGCACGCGCGCTTCCTGCACGGGCCGGGGCTGTTGTCCTTCCTGCGGCTGCGCAGCGGGCGACCGGGGCGCTTCCCCACGCCCGAGGAGGCGGCGGCCTACGAGTTCACGCCGGCCGAGCGGACGTTCGTCGACGGGTGGCAGGCGTCGCACATCGTCGGCTCGCCCGAGACCGTCCGGCGCGAGCTGCTCGAGCTCCAGCAGCGCACGAACGCCGATGAGCTGATCGTCACGACGATGGTCCACGACCACGCCGATCGGCTGCGCTCCTACGAGCTGCTGGCCGAGGCGTTCGCCGACGCGCCCGCCCGCGCCGCCTGAGCGAGGTCAGCCGGCGGGGCCGACCCGCGTGACGCTGAAGTCGGCGGCCACGTCGACCGACAGCCGCTTGGAGCCCTTGCGCACGACGACGTCGTAGCGGATGAAGGCCGGCGCCTTGTTGTCGCGCGTGACGCGCACCACGGTGCCGCCGTGCGTCGCCGCCAACGCCGTGGCCGCGGCTTTCTTGCCCGGTCCGCTGGTGGCGCTGATGCGTGTGGCGGCCACCGCCGGAGCGGCCGCCAGGAGGGCCAGGGCGAACAGGACGAGGGCGAGACGACGCATGCCGTCCAAGCTAGCCTCGACGCCTGCATGTGCGGCATCGCAGGCATCGCCGGGGCCCCGCTGCCCGATCGCGCCGTGCTCGAACGGATGGCCGCGGCGATGGCCAACCGCGGCCCCGACGGGCAGGGCACGTGGATGCACGAGGGCTGCGGGCTGGCCTTCCGCCGGCTGGCGATCATCGACCTGGCCGACCGGGCGATGCAGCCGATGCACCTGGGCCCGCTGCACATCGTCTTCAACGGCGAGGTCTACGACTACCGCGAGCGCCGCGCGGAGCTGGAGGCGCTGGGCCACGCGTTCGTGACCGAGTCCGACACCGAGGTGCTGCTGCACGCCTGGCAGGAGTGGGGCGAGGGCGCGCTGGATCGCATCAACGCGATGTTCGCGCTGGCGGTGTTCGACGAGCGCGACGGCTCGCTGACGCTGGCCGTCGATCCGTTCGGCGAGAAGCCGCTGCTGTACGTGCCGCAGGCCGGGCGCATCGCCTTCGCCTCCGACGTGCAGGCGCTGATCGAGGCGATCCCGGGCGCGGGCGCGCCCGACGAGGCCGCGGTGGCGGCGTTCGTGGCTCGCGGCACGATGCCGCCCGTCGAGCGCTCGTTCTTCGCCGGCGTGCGCAAGCTGCCCGGCGGGCACGTGCTGCGCTGGCACGACGGCCAGCTGCACACCCGCCGCTACTGGGCGCCCGAGCCCGTCGCGGTGCCCGAGGACTACCCGGACGCCGTCGCGGAGCTGCGCGAGCTGCTGACCGACTCGATCCGCCTGCGCCTGCGCGCCGACGTGCCGGTGGGCACCTCGCTCAGCGGCGGCGTCGACTCCAGCGCGATCGTCGCGCTGGCCGCGCACCTGGCCGGCGAGCACTCCCGCCACGCCTTCACCGCGCGCTTCCCCGGCTACGCGCGTGACGAGTGGGGCTACGCCGACGCCGTGGCCCGCGCGGCCGGCGTGGCCGAGCACCACGCCACCGAGCCGACGCTGGAGGCGCTGCGCGCGGACCTGCCCGCGTTCGTCGCCGCCCAGCAGGAGCCGGTGCTCAAGCTCAACCAGTACGCGCAGTGGTCGGTGTTCGCCGCGGCGCACGCGGCCGGCGTGACCGTGCTGCTCGACGGCCAGGGCGCCGACGAGCTGCTGGCCGGCTACATCCTCACCCGCGGCTACGCGCTGCGCTCGATGGGACCGGTGGCCATGGCCCAGGCCTACGCGACCCAGCCCGAGACGCGGCTGCCCTTGCGCGCCGCGGTCGGGCGCGGGCTGATGCCCGAGGCGCTGGCCCGCCGCCTGCGCGGGCGCGACGTCTCGCCCTACGCCAGCGCCACGGCCGCCCAGGCCGGGGCCGACGCGACGCCGCAGGAGCCCGACTGGCCGCGCCCGCGCGACCCGCTGCGCGACGAGCTGCTGCGCGAGGCGTTCTTCACCAGCCTGCCCGAGCTGCTGCGCTACGGCGACCGCAACTCGATGGCCCACAGCCGCGAGGTGCGCCTGCCCTTCCTGGACCGGCGCGTGGCCGAGCTGGCCCTGTCGCTGCCCCCCGGTTTCCTGATCCGCGACGGCTTCACCAAGTCGGCGCTGCGCGACGCCGTGCGCGACCTGGTGCCCGCCGACGTGCTGGCCCGCCGCGACAAGGTCGGCTTCGAGCCGCCCCAGGCGGCCTGGCTGAGCTCCGACGCCGGGCGCGCCTGGGCCACCGACGTGCTGCTGGACGACAACGCCGGCGACCCGGCGATCGACCGCGCGGCGGTCGCGGCCGACGTGCGGGCCGGCGTCTGGCGCGATCCCGACGCCCTGTGGCGGGCGATGAACTCGGTGCTATGGCGAGCGACGTTCTCGTAAGAGCGCCCGCGCCCGAGGAGCGCGCGCGCCGCCGACCGGCGTGGCTGGCCCGCGTGCGGGTGCGCTGGCCGCTGGTGGCGATCATCGCCGTCGGCGCGGCGATCACGATCTGGTTCGTCCTGCAGTGCGTGCAGTACTTCATCCAGCCCGACGAGCTGGAGTACCTCAAGCAGTCGCGCCAGATCGGCGACGAGCTGCATCCGCTGCTGCCCGGCGACGCCTACTTCACGTCGTGGTCGCAGCTGCAGCCGATCCTGCTGGCGCCGGTGTGGATGATCCGCGACACCAACGTCGCCCATCAGGTGATGGGCGTGGTCAACGCGCTGATCATGGCCTCGGCCGCGATCCCCGCCTACCTGCTGTCGATGCGCGTGGTCGCCGACCGGCGCCTGTCCTACCTGGTGGCGCTGCTGACGGTGATCGTTCCGTGGATGGCCGCCGCGTCCACGATGATGACCGAGGTGGCCGCCTATCCGGCGTTCCTGTGGGCCACGCTGGCGGTGCAGCACGCGATCGCCCGACCGTCGGGGCGCGGGGACCTGATCGGCGTGCTGGGCATCCTGCTGGCCTACGCCGCCCGCCCGCAGCTGGCCGTGCTGGCCGTCGCGCTGATCGCCGGGCTGCTCGTGCAGGAGCTGCGCTTCGCCACCGACCCGGCCGACGCCACGGCGCCGCGCCGCGTGCGCCTGGGCCGCGGGCTGCGCGCCGCGGTCGTGCGCCACCGCTGGCTGCTGGGCGCCGCGCTGCTGGGCGTCGTGGTCTACGCGATCGCCCGGCCCAACCTGTTCGGCGGCTACAGCCGCCAGGGCGTGGCCGGCAACGCGCTGGACGCCACCGGCCAGTGGATGTTCAGCCGCGAGATGCTGGCCTACGTCGCCGTGGGCGTCGCCCTGGTCCCGTTGGCCCTGGCGGCGGCCTGGGCGCTGCAGACGCTGTGGCGTCCGCTGGGCCGCGAGCAGCACGCGTTCGCGCTGGTCGCCGTGATCTCGGCGGTGCTGCTGACGCTCGTGGTCGGGGCGTTCACCGCGCGCTACACGCCGCAGGGGATCAACAGCCGCTACCTGTTCTACCTGTGCCCGCTGCTGTTCGTCGGCATGGTCGCGCTGGTGGCCGATCGCCGGCCGGCGACGTGGCCGCTGGCGCTGGCGGCGGCCGGGGTGGCCTGGATCGTCTACGGCGCGCAGATCACGCAGGCCGGGCCGTCGCTGGTCTCACCCGAGCAGACCTTCCACACCGTGCTGATCGGCCGCTCGGCCCAGCTGGGCAAGACGCTGGGGATGCCGGAGCTGACGTTCCCGCACCTGATGGCGGTCGTCGCGCTGATCGTCGTCGTGCTGCTGGCGCTGGCCCGCCGCGGGCGCTGGGGGCGCCCGGCCGGCGTCGCCCTGCTGATAGCGGTGACGCTGTTCTGCGCCGCCGAGACCGCCTACTCGCTGCGCAAGATCGCCGACACCCAGGCCGGCGTCAGCCAGGACTTCATCGACGGGCGCCGCTGGGTCGACGCGACGCTGCCGCCCGGCGCCCAGGCCCAGGTGATCGCCTCGACGCTGGGCGACCCCGGCTCCTCCTACGGGGTGTGGTGGGACGTGTCGTTCTGGAACGCGTCGGTCGACCGCACGCTGCAGCTGCCCACCACCCCGGACCTGCAGCAGCCCTATCCCCAGCAGTTCGCGATCGGCCCCGCCGGCGAGTTCATCGCCCTGGCCGACAGCCTCGGCGTGGGCGACGGGCCGTACTTCGTCAAGGCGGCCAGCGACCGCTCGTTCGCGTTCCGCGACGCCCAGCTGCTGGTCGACCGCTTCGGCATCCAGCTGCTGCAGACGCCCTCCCCGCCCGTGGCCGACTGGCAGCTCGTGGCCACCTTCGACGACACCGGCCGCCTGGCCCAGGGCGCGCCGCCGTCCTACCTGGCCGCCACCCCGCGCACGCCCGACGAGCGGTCGGTCCCGGTGACCGTGACGCTGGGCACGTGGCCCGGCGACCAGCCGGCCCGCTACGAGTTCGACGGCCGCCGGGGCCGGATCGCCGCGGGCCAGACGACGGTCGTGCACGGCACCGCGCGCTTTGACCCCAAGACGAAGTACACGCTGCTGACGCTGCGCGCGCTGGGCCCACCCGACGCCACGCGCGGCGTGCAGGTGCTCGACGTCAAGCTCGACTGACCAGCGCGCGCACCAGCGACCAGTAGGCCCGCAGCGCGCCGGCCAGCACGGTCGAGCGGCCCAGCGCGCCCAGGTAGGCCGACGACAGCTCGGGCGTCAGCGCCGCGGCGAAGTCGGCGACGCTGGCCGTGCGCGTGGCCTGGACGGCGCGCCGCTCGCGGCGCAGGCGCGGCAGCGCGCGGAGCACGTCGAGCGTGGCCAGCGCCTTGGGCCGACCCCAGCCGCCGGCCAGCGCGGCCGGCCACAGCGCCAGCTCGAGCACGGCGAGCGCGGGCGCCAGCGCCAGCAGCAGCGGCGTCGGATAGGTGCGCAGGATCGTCGCCCAGCGGTTGCGCTCGAGCATCCGCCACTTCGCCTGGCCCTTGGCGAACGCGTAGTCGTGGTCGACGCGCGCGTCGGGCACCACGCCCAGGCGCCCGCCGCGCAACCGCAGGCGCAGCGACAGGTCGACGTCCTCGTGGTACATGAAGAACTCCGGCGAGAAGCCGCCCAGCGCCCGCCACGTGGCCAGCGGCAGGGCCAGGCAGGCACCCGACAGGAAGCCCACCGGACGGGGTGCGGCCGGCGCGGCGGCGGGCGGCTCGCCGGCCTGGCCGGCCCAGGCGATCGCGGTGAAGTGCACGACCCCGCCGCTGGTGTTGATCGCGTCGCGGTCCAGCACCAGGCCCATCCACGCGTCCCACGCGCCGCCCCAGGGTGCGCTGATCGCCGCCCGGAAGCCCGGCTCGGGGATCGCGTCGGGGTTCAGCAGCACCAGCAGGTCGCCGGTGGCCCGCGCGGCGCCCTGGTTGCAGGCGGCGGCGAACCCGACGTTGCCCGCGTTGCGCACGACCTGCGCGCCCGCCTGCTCGGCCCGCTGCACGGAGTCGTCGACGGAGGCGTTGTCGACGACGATCAGCTCGTCGTCGGCCTCCAGCTCACGGGCCAGCGCGGGCAGCAGCGCCTCCAACGCGGGGGCCGATCCGTAGGTCACCACGACGAGCGAGAGGCGCACGCAGGCGATCCTAGGAGGGCGGCTCGTACAATCCGGGAGCTTCGGGCTGCGGTCACCTGCGCAACGAACGGCCCCGCCACACGTCATGACCTCTGTGCGCCCAGACACCTCACACCTTGCCGTGGTCCCCGCCTACAACGAGGCGGCCACGGTTGGCGACGTCGTGCGCCGGATCCACGCCGATGCTCCGGAGTGGGATGTCGTGGTGGTCGACGACGGCTCGACCGACGACACGACGCGGGCCGCGCAGGCTGCCGGCGCCCGCGTGGTGCGCCTGCCGTTCAACCTCGGCATCGGCGGCGCGGTGCAGGCCGGCTTCGTCTACGCGGCCGAGCAGGACTACGACTACATGGCCCAGGTCGACGGCGACGGGCAGCACGACCCGGCCGAGCTGGACAAGCTGGTCGACCACATGCGCGCCCGCCCCCAGCTGGACGTCGTGTGCGGCTCGCGCTTCCTGCGCGACAACGAGCATCGCTACCCGGCGCCGATCAGCCGGCGCGCCGGCATCCACATCTTCGCCTTCCTGCTGTCGCGCTTCGTGCGCCAGCCGATCAGCGACCCGACGTCCGGCTTCCGGCTCTACAACCGCCGCGCGATCCGGCTGTTCGCCAACGACTACCCGCACGACTACCCCGAGGTGGAGGCGGTGCTGATGCTCCATCACCACCGCCTGCAGATGGAGGAGATCCCCGTGCGGATGTACACCCGCGGCGGCGGCGTCTCCTCGATCTCGTCGGGCAAGTCGGCGTACTACATGGTCAAGGTGCTGCTGGCGCTGTTCGTGGGCATGTTCCGCCGCCGTCCGGTGCCCGAGCCCGGCGGAGCGGCGCCCGTGGCCGCGGAGACGGGGATCTAGCCGTGGACAGTCGCATTCAGGCGGTCGCGATCGTCGGCGCCGCGGGGCTGCTGCTCTTCGTGCTGGAGATGGTCCGCCGGCGCCGCCTGCTGGAGCGCTACGCGCTGGTGTGGCTGTTCTGCGCCACGGTGCTGCTGGGCCTGGCCATCTGGCGCGACGGGCTGGCTCGGCTGGCCAACGCCTTCGGCATCGCCTACGCGCCCAACGCGCTGTTCTTCGTCGCGTTCGCCTTCGTCCTGATCCTGCTGCTGCACTTCTCCGCCGTGGTCTCGCGCCTGGCCGACCAGTCCAAGGTCCTGGCCCAGCGCCTGGCGCTGCTGGAGGAGCGCCTGCGCCGGCAGGAGGAACGCGGCGTCGCCCTGCCCGACGATTCCGAGATCGAGCCCGTCGGCGCGCGCCACGCGTCCGACGACTAGCCGACCGCACGCTGCCCTTGGCCGTCGCCGTGACCTCCGCGCCCGCCCGCGCCCGCACGCGCTGGCCGGCGATCCCGCGACCGCTGCTGGGCCTGCTGATCGCCTGCACGCTGCTGTCGGTCGCCTGGGCGGTGACGATGGCCCCGCTGCAGGGCCCCGACGAGCACAACCACGTCGGCTACGTCCAGAACCTGGCCGAGACGGGTAGCGGCCCGAGCTTCGGACCGACGACCGGCGGGAGCTGGTCGACCGAGCAGCAGCAGCTGCACGCGTGGGAGAACCTGCTGGCCCTGATCGGGGTGGTCAGCGCCCGCCCGGGCTGGAACCCGGCCGAGGAACAGGGCTACGACCGCTTCCTGCGCAACCCGCCCGACAACTTCCGCTCCGACGGCACGGGCCCCAACCCGGTCGGCCAGAACCCGCCGCTGTACTACGCCTACGAGACCGTCCCCTACTGGCTCACGCGGTGGACCGAGCTGCCCACGCGGCTTCTGTTCATGCGCCTGGCCAACGTGCCGCTGTACCTGCTGATCGTCGTCTTCGCCTGGCTGTCGGCCGGCGAGGTGTTCGGTCGCCGCCGGCGCCTGCAGACGATCGTCGCGGGCAGCGTCGGGCTGCTGCCCCAGCTGGCGTTCATGTCGGGGGTGATCAACCCGGACATCCTGCTGTCGACGGTGTGGGCGGCGCTGTTCTACCTGTCGCTGCTGGCCGTGCGCACCGGGCCGACGCCGAAGGTCGTGCTCGGCCTGGGCCTGACCGCGGCGCTGTCGGCGCTGTCGCACGGGCGCGGCCTGGCCGCGATCCCCGCGCTGGTGCTCGTGCTGGCCATCGTGCTGTGGAAATGGCGGCCGCTGACCCGCCGGGCGGTGGCCTGGGGCGCGGGCGCGATCGGCCTGCTGGTGATCGGCGTCGGCGGCGCGGTGGCCTACTCGGGCGCCCACGGCGGCGGCGCGTCGATCGGTGGCGAGGTCGGCTCCACGACCGGCGCCGGCTCGATCAAGGGCTTCCTGTCCTACCTGTGGCAGTTCTACCTGCCGCCGCTGCGCACGATGACCGCCCAAGGGCCGCCCTACGGCTACCGGCAGGTCTACGTGGAGGGGCTGGGCGGCACCTTCGGGTCGCTGGAGATCACCTACCCGCTGTGGGTCTACGACGCCCTGCAGTTGGCCGCCGGGATCGGCATCCTGCTGCTGGTGCTGTGCGTGGTGCGCCGCTGGGAGGTCGTGGCGGAGCGCTGGGCGCAGGTGGCGGTGGTCGCGGCGCTGATCGGCTGCATGCTCGTCGTGCTGCACGTGTCGGCCTACCGCGACCTGCAGGGCCCGCCGTACGACCCGCTGCTGGTCGGCCGCTACCTGCTGCCGCTGATCACCGCGATGGGCCTGGCCATCGGCTTCGTGTGCCGCTCGATCCCGCCCCGGGCGGGTGCGCTGCTGGGCACCCTCGTGCTGACCGTCTTCACGATCCTGTCCTTCACCGGCCTGGCGCTGACCGTGACGCGCTTCTACACGTGACCGGCCGGCGCTGGATCCTGCCCGCGCTGTCGGCGCTGCTGATGGTGCTGGCCGCCGTCGCCTGGGGCATCCCGTGGCTGACGCGCGACCACGCCGACACCACCTCGACGCCGACCCCGCCCGCGTTCTCGACGATCACGCCGATCGTGCTCAAGCCCGGCGCCAAGGCCTGTGAGAACTTCGTCGCGCTGGCCACCGACACGCGGGTGGCCGTGGTGCTGAGCGCGAAGTTCGAGGGCACCGGCCCGCCGCTGAAGGTCGTGGCCAGCGCGCCCGGCTACGTGTCCACCTCGCAGATCACCGGCGGCTACCGCGGCCTGGAGCCGCTGTCGGCGGCGATCGAGCCGCCCGCGCGCGACGCGATCGGCACCGTCTGCGTGACCAACGAGGGCACGAAGCCCACGCAGCTGCAGGGCACGACCGAAGGCCGCATCCAGAACCGCTCGGCCACCTCGGTCGACGACGTGGTGATCCCGGCCAAGATGTCGCTGCTGCTGACCGAGGGCACCGACAGCTCGGTGGCCGACCGCCCGGGCGAGATCCTCGACCGCATCAGCGCGTTCAAGCCGCCGATCGTCGGCCAGGTCTCCCTGGCCATCCTGTTCGTGCTGGTGATCGTCGGCGCGCCCGTCGCCGTCCTCTACGCGATCTGGCGCGGCATCGCCGCCCCCGATCCCGACGAGGACGATCAGGGCTTGCGCACGTAGGCGATCAGCTGGCGCGCCTGCGCGGTCGCCGCGCGCGGCGGCAGGCGGCGCTCCAACCAGCGGTCGACGCGATCGGCGCCGCGCATCAGCGCGTTGTCGGGATCCCCGTAGACGAACGACGAGGCGATCCCCACCGGGAACGACACGTAGTTGATGGGGATCAGCGTCAGATCCGGGAACGTGTCGCGCAGCCAGCGCTGGTCGTCGAGCATGAACGGCCGCTCGTCCGGCGTGTGCGCCTCGCGCACCAGCGCGTGGAAGCCCTTGCTGAGCAGGTTGGAGCCGACCGGCTCCATGAAGGCCAGCGCGCCGCCCGGGTTGAGGTTGTCCGTGTAGGCGCGCTCCAGGAACGGGCGCCAGTCGATGTGGTGCAGGATCGAGCGACCGAAGATCAGGTCGTAGCGGCCTTCGATGGGCAGCGTCACGTCGCCGACGACGAACTCGACCTCGCCGGGCACCTCGTGACGGCGGGCCGACTCGATGAACCGGGTCGAGTTGTCGATCCCGCGCACGTAGGCCGGCCCGCAGTCCAGCAGCTCCAGCGAGCTGAGGCCCTCGGCGCAGCCGACGTCGAGCACGCGGCCACCGGCGGCGTGCCGGCGCAGCAGGTCCTGCCAGCGCTGCTCGTGGTACATCGTGTTCGGTCCCTCGAGCACGTGGGCCACCCGCATGTGCCAGGCGTAGGAGACCTCCATGACCTGACCCTCGTCGTAGGCCTCCCGCTCACGGCGGGCGCGCTCGGCGTCCACCGGCGACGCCTTCAGCGGTCGGTCCGGCGCAGACCGAGGATCGACAGCAGGAACGACGAGAAGACGACCTGCAGGCCGAGGATGACCAGCACGGTGGCCACCACCGCGGTGGCGCCGTTGCCCAGGTCCGCGAAGCCGCGGTGGGCCCAGGCGATGAAGATGATCAGGCAGAGCACGAGCCCGAGCGCGAGGACGGCGCCGCCGAGCATCAGGCCGTGCTCGAGGCGGAAGCGGGCGCGCATGCGGTCGAACCACGCGTCCTTCTCGCCCATGAAGTAGGCGCCGTAGGCGTGCGCGGCGAGGCCGAGCGAGACGACCTGGACGCCGGCGATGACCAGCATCGCGCCGGCCAGCTCGGCGTGGATGCCCCACACGCGGCCGAAGATCGAGACCTCGGAGAGCACGATGGCCATGACGATCGCGCCGATGGCCAGCATGACCAGGCCCGGGATCACGAACAGGTGCGTCGGCGAGTGCACCAGCAGGAAGCGCAGATGGCGCCAGCCGTCGCGGAAGCTGGAGAGCTTGGACTCGCCGCCGCGCGGGTGGTACTCGATCGGGAACTCGGTGATCACGAGCTTCTCCTTCGAAGCCCGGATGACCATCTCCGACGCGAACTCCATGCCGGTCGTGCGCAGGTCCAGCGTGGGCAGGATGTCGCGGCGGAAGCCGCGCATGCCGCAGTGCGCGTCGCTCACGCCGGTGCGGAAGAAGAGGTTGAGGATGCCCGTGAGGATCGGGTTGCCCACATAGCGGTGCAGCCACGGCATCGCGCCCGGATGGATGTTGTCCATGCGGTCGCCCATGACCAGCTGCGCGCCCTTGTCGAGCTCCTCGACGAAGTGCGGGATCTCGTTGAAGTCGTAGGTCAGGTCGGCGTCGCCCATGACGATGTACTCGCCGCGGGCGGCGGCGAACCCGGCCAGGTAGGCCGACCCGTAGCCGCGGCGCGGCTCGTGCACGACGCGCGCGCCGGCGGCGGCGGCCAGCTCCGGCGAACCGTCCTCGGAGTCGTTGTCGGCCACGACGACCTCACCGGGGATCCCGGCCGTCTCCATCGCGTTGAGCGCGCGGCGCACGCACTCCTCGATGTTCTCCGCCTCGTTGAGGCAGGGAATGACCACCGAGACGATCGGGGTCTGGACCACTGCGTCAGGAGGACGCATCTCGGGGCTTTCGATGGTGCTCATCCGAAATTGGTCAACGCGGGACCGCGCGGATAGTCGCGCTGTTTGCCCTGACCGCGGACACTCTAGTGGGTCATCCGGCCCGCTCGGATGCGGGAGACGGGGATGCCGGCGCCGTCAGGCAAGGACGCAGACCCGAAGGAATCCCCCTGGGATTTCGAGCGGTCGAGGACGCCGCATGACGGTGATCGGCGCCCCGTATCGCGCGTTCGAGTGGACCGGGTGGCCCACTAGCCTCCGTGCCCGTCGATGCCGGGACGCCGCAGACCGTTTCCACGCCCGCTCGCCGCATTGCTCGGGGCCGCGACGCTGCTGTCACTGGGGTGGATCCTCTTCACGCCCGCGCTCCAAGGCCCGGACGAGACCGGCCACGTCGCGTACGTGCAGTACCTGGCCGAGACCGGCCACGGACCGACCACCGGCGAGACCCCCGGCGGGAGCCAGTCCGCCGAGCTGCAGGCGCTGATCTTCTGGCACAACCTGCAGGCGGTCCTGGGGATCGACACCGCCCGGCCCGGCTGGAGCGCCGCCGAGCAGCGCGGCTGGGAGCGCGCGCAGCGCGACGCCGAGCGCGGCGACGGCCAGGGGCCCAACGCGCTGGCCCAGAACCCGCCCGCCTACTACGTCTACGACGCCGTCGCCTATCGCGTCGGGTCCGGCTGGCAGCTGCCGACCCGGCTGCTGCTGATGCGCCTGGCCAACCTGCCCTTCCTGTGGCTGACGATCGGCGCCGCGTGGATCGCGCTGGGCGAGCTGTTCCGCCGGCGGCCGTTCGCGCAGACCGTCGGCACCGGCGCGGTCGCGCTGCTGCCGATGCTGACGTTCATGTCCGGGGTGGTGAACCCGGACATCGCACTGACCGCGGTGTCCACCGGGGCGATCGCGCTGAGCCTCGTCGCGCTGCGCGTCGGACCACGCGCGGAGGTGCTCCTCGGCCTGGGCGTCCTGGGCCTGCTCGGCGTGCTCGTCCACGGTCGTGGGCTGGCGCTGATCCCGGCGATCGCGATCGTCATCGCGCTGCTGCTCTGGCGCGGCCGCGGCGGACCGGTCCGCGCGCGCACCCGCGCCCTGGCCGCGACCGGTGCCTTCGGGCTGATGGCCGCCGGGCTGCTGGTGGCGATCGCCTACTCCAACGCGCACGCGTCGGGCACGAGCCTGAGCGGCGAGCTGACCGGGTCCGGCGACAGCGGCCTGTCGGACGCGTCGGGGCTGTTCGACTACGTGTGGCAGTTCTACCTCTCGCCGCTGACCGACATGAAGCCCGCCCCGGGCGGCGACATCGGCTACCGCCAGATCTTCGTCGAGCAGTTCCTGGGCGGCACGTTCGGCTCGCTGGAGGTGCGCCAGCCGGTGGCCGTGTACCGCGCGCTGGGGATCGCCCAGAGCATCGGCCTGCTCGTGCTGCTGGGCGCGATCGTCGCGCGCTGGCCGCTGGTCCGCAGCCGCCTGGCCCAGGTGGGCGTGCTGGCCGCCTTCCTGCTCTGCACGCTGGGCCTGCTGCACGTGGCCGCCTGGCAGGACCTCAGCGAGGCCGGCGCGACGCTGATGGCCGGCCGGTACCTGCTCCCGGTGGCCGTCGTCTTCGGCGCCGCCGTCGCGTTCGTCGTCGCGGTGCTGCCCCGGCGGCTCGGCGTGGCGCTGGGCGCGACCGTGCTGGCCAGCGGCGCCGTGCTGAGCGTGGCCGGGATCGCCATGACGGTGGTGCGGTTCAATGCGTAGCCCGCGCACCGTGGCCTGGCTGTGCATGGCGGTGGTGTTCGTCATCGGCGCCTACGCGCTGGCCCAGCTGGCCACCAACGACCGCGACGACATCACCGCGGTCGCCACCCCGCCCCCGGAGCTGACGGCGACGCCGGTCACCATCGAGCCCGGCCGCGTCCTGTGCGAGGACGACGTCGCGCTGGACACCGACGCGCGCGTCATCCGCGTGTTCAACGGCTCGCCCACACCCGACGTCCCGCGCCTGCGCGTCACGGTGCGGGGCGACGGCTGGGAGGCGACCGCCCTGTCGCCCGAGACCGGCCAGGCGGGCGGCGGCGCCGACGGCATCTACGACACGCGCATCCCGCCCCCGCCGCGCTCGGTGATCGCCACGGTCTGCATCCGCAGCGCCTCGGCCGACCAGGCGGCGATCCTGGCGGGCTCCGACGAGGACCGCATCAACTCGCGCTCGCAGGCCACGCTCGACGGCGAGCCGATCGACACGCGCGTCGCGCTGAGCGTGCTGGCCGGCGGCCCGCGCTCGCCGCTGTCGCAGGCCGACACCGTGCTGGACCGCGCCGCCACGTTCCAGCCGGGCTGGCTGGGCTGGGTGACGCTGGGGCTGCTCCTGGTGATCGTCGGCCTCGGCGTGCCCGCCCTCGCGGTGTACGCGGTCCTGCGCTCGCTGCGCGACGACCCGCGGGCCAGCGGCGAATAGCCTGCGGGCGGCATGCGCATCTGCCTGGTCTACGACTGCATCTACCCGCACACCATCGGCGGGGCCGAGCGCTGGTACCGCAACCTCGGTGAGCGCCTGGCCGAGGCCGGCCACGAGGTGACCTACCTGACGCGCCGCCAGTGGCCGCAGGGCACCGACGCCGGCGTGCCCGGCGTGCGCGTCGTCGCGGTCACCGGCGAGATGGCGCTCTACACCGAGGGCGGGCGGCGCAAGATCCTCCCGCCGATCGTCTTCGGCCTCGGCGTCCTGATGCACCTGCTGCGCCGCGGGCGCGACTACGACATCGTCCACACCGCCGCGTTCCCGTACTTCAGCGTGATCGCGGCGGCGCTGGGCCGCCGCGTGCACGGCTTCTCGCTGTTCGTCGACTGGCACGAGGTGTGGACGCGCAGCTACTGGAACGAGTACCTGGGCCGCGTGCTCGGCGGGGTCGGGTGGCTGGTCCAGCGCCTGTGCCTGAAGATCCGCCAGCGCGCGTTCTGCTTTGCCCGGATGACCGCCGAGCGCTGCCGCGAGGAGGGCATGCGCGATCCCGTGACCGTGCTCAGCGGCCTGTACACCGGCTCGCACGAGCGCAGCGAGCTGACCGACTCGATCCCGCTGGTGATGTTCGCCGGGCGCCACATCCCCGAGAAGCGCGTGCCCGACCTGGTGCCGGCGATCGAGCGCGCCCGCGAGTCGATGCCCGAGCTGCGCTGCGTGATCTTCGGCGACGGCCCCGAGCGCACCGCGGTCGAGGCGCTGGTGGCCGAGCGCGGGCTGGGCGACGTGATCGAGCTGCCCGGCTTCGTCGACGGCGAGCGCATCGACGCGACGATGGCCCACGCCCTGTGCATGGTGCTGCCCTCGCGGCGCGAGGGCTACGGGATGGTCGTCGTCGAGGCGGCCTCCTGGGGCACCCCGAGCATCGTCGTCGCCGACCCCGACAACGCCGCGACCGAGCTTGTCGACGACGGCATCAACGGCATCGTCGCCGCGTCCACCTCGCCCGAGGACCTGTCGGCGGCGATCCTGGAGATCGCCCAGCAGGGCAAGGCGCTGCGCACCTCGACCTCCTCCTGGTTCCAGCGCAACGCGCCACGCGTCGCGCTGTCGCGCTCGGTCGAGCAGGTCGCGGAGATCTACGCGCGCCGGCCGTGAGGGCGACGGTCCTCATCGGGGCCTACAACAGCGCCGCGACGCTGCCGCGGGCGATCGACGCGATCCTGACCCAGACGGTCGCCGACCTCGAGCTGATCGTCGTCGACGACGGCTCCAGCGACGCGTCGGCCGACCTGGCTCGCGCGGCGGCCGCGGCCGACCCGCGCGTGCGCCTGCTGTCGATGGGCCGCAACGTCGGCATCGCGCGCTCGCTGAGCGCCGGCGTGGCGGCGGCGCAGGCGCCGTTCGTCGCCGTCCAGGACGCCGACGACTACTCCGATCCCACGCGCCTGGAGCGCCAGCTGGCCGTCCTGGAGGGCGACCCCGGCGTCGCGGTCGTCGGGGTGCGCATGCACGAGGTCGACGAGGCCGGCGCGCCGCTGGCCCCGCGCACCTCGTTCGTCGCCGGGGACGTGGGCGACGCGCTGATGCGCTTCAACCCGATCCCCAACACCTCGGCCATGTTCCGCCGCGACGCGGTGCTGGACGCCGGCGGCTACGACCCGCGCTACCGCTACGCGATGGAGTACGACCTGTGGCTGCGGCTGGCCGAGCGCTGGCGCCTGGTCACGATCGATGCGCCGCTGGCCACGCGCGTGATGGGCAGCGCCAACGTCGCCGCCCGGGCCGAGCGGGCCCAGACGCGCGAGGCGATCGAGATCCGCCTGCGCGCGCTGTCGCGGCGCCACACGCTGCGCGGCGCCACCGGCCTGCTCGCCCCGACGGTCTCCTACTTCACGCCGATGGCGCTCAAGCGCGCCCGCCGGAAGCGGTTGGGTCAGGCGCCGTAGGGGGATACGAGAGGGATGAGCTTCAAGACCTTGTTGCGCGTCGGGGTGGGCGCGGCGTTCGCCGCCCACGGCGCGCAGAAGTTGTTCGGCTGGTTCGGCGGCCACGGCCTCGAGGGCACCGGCCAGTTCTTCGAGAACAACCTGCAGATGGCCCCGGGCAAGCGCAACGCCGCCGCGGCCGGCGCGTCGGAGTTCGGCGGCGGGCTGCTGCTGGCCTCCGGGCTGGCCACGCCGATCGCCACGACGACGTTGACCTCGACGATGGTCACCGCGATCTGGAAGGTCCACAAGGACAAGGGCTTCTTCGCCCAGGACGGCGGGTGGGAGCTCAACGCGCTCCTGATCGCCGCGCTGCTGGTCGTCGCCGAGGAGGAGTCCGGCCCCGCCGCCGCGGTGTTCACCGCCGTCGCGGGCACGGTCGGCGCGTTCGGCGCGATGGAGCTGGGCCGGCGCGAGTACGAGAAGATCCAGGCGGCCAAGCCCGCCGCGCAGGCTCAGTCCAACGGCGGCGCGCCCGCGGCCGACGCCGCGGCCGAGCCGTCCAGCACGCCGGCGTAGACGGCGGCCATCCGGTCCAGGAACCGGTCGATCGAGAACGCCGCGGCGGCGCGCGCCTGCGCCGCCGCCGCCAGCCGCGCCCGTCGCGCGGGATCGGCGGCCAGCTCGGTCAGCGCCGCGCGCAGCGCGGCCTGGTCCCCGGCCGGGAAGACGAGGCCCGCGTCGGCCACCGCCTCGGGGTTCCCCGGCCCGTCGGAGACGACGCAGGCCACGCCCGCGGCCATCGCCTCCAGCACCGCGAACGACAGGCCCTCGTGGCGCGAGGGCATGACCAGGATGTCCGCCGCGGCCAGCAGCCGCTGCGGATCGCGCCGGAAGCCGAGCATGCGCGCGCCGGCCGCGCCGAGCTCGTCGCGCTGGGGCCCGTCCCCGGCGACCAGCATCACGACGTGGTCGAGGCCCGCGGCCGCGCGCACGGCCAGCAGCGGGTCTTTGCGCGCCTCCAGCTGGCCCAGGTAGAGCACGGCGACCGCGTCGGGCGCCAGCCCGAGCTCGGCCCGCACCGCGTCGCGATCGACCGGCGGGGGCGCGGCCACCCCGTTGTGGACGATCTCCAGCCGGGCGCCGCGCGCGGCGGGGACCCGGGCCAGCAGCTCGTCGCGCTCGGCGGCGCTCGTGCAGACCGTCGTGTCGGCGGCGGCGCAGGCGGCGCCCAGCCAGCGGGTGACCAGCGCGCCGCGGGCGTCGTGCGAGCGGCGGCTGAAGTGCAGCCCGTGCGTCGTCCACAGCGACGGGCCCGCGCGCAGCATCGGCACCGACAGCATCGCCGGCAGGTCGCCGTGGACGTTGACCAGATCGGCGGCGCGGGCGGCGCGCAGGATCCGCGGCCAGTTGCGCGGGATCGACAGCGCGCCCTGGATCGGCGTGCGGCCGGTCGACAAGGCCAGGCGCTCGTGCGTGGTGCCGGGCAGGCGCTCGAGCAGGTCGATGTGCGTCTCGGCGCCGCCGCCGGGGTGCGGGAGGATGTGCAGGACGTGGGTCATCGCTCGACGCCCGCAAGCCACAGCTCGAGGTTGAGCGCGCGCCACAGCCCGGCGGGATCGCGCCAGCGCCCGGCCGCGGCGTCGGCCTCCAGCGCCGCGCGGTCGACGAGCCCAGCGGTCCGCGCGGCGCGGTCCAGCAGCCGCTCGCGGGCGTAGGCGAACAGCTCCGGCTCGGCCAGCCAGCGGTCCTGTGGCGGCTCGAAGCCGACCTTCTCACGGCGCTCCAGCACGGCCGGGGGCACGACGTCGCGCAGCGCCTCGCGCAGCACCGCCTTCGTCTCGCCCCCGGCGTACAGCAGGGCCGGATCGACGCTCAGCGCGAACTCGGCCACGCGCCGATCGAGGAAGGGCAGGCGCACCTCGCGGGCGTGGGCCATCGAGTCGCGGTCGGCGTAGCGCAGCAGCTCGGGCAGCCGCGTGGCGAAGGCCTGGCGCAGCAGCTCGCGGCGCAGCGGGTCCCCGCCGCCGAGGTCGGGCGGGCGCGTGGCCGCGGCCCCGGCGTCGGCCACCGCGACGGTCGCGTAGGGCGTGGCCAGCCCGCGGCGATGGCGCCGGGCCAGCGGCTCCGGCAGGCGCTCGGCGCCCAGCGCGCGGATGACCCGGTCGCGGTCGGGCCCGCGCAGGGAGCGCAGGGTCGCGCCCTGCGAGCGCAGCGTCCAGCCGATCAGCGCCGGGTAGCCGGCGAACAGCTCGTCGGCGCCTTGGCCGTCGAGCATCACCGTCACGCCGGCCTGGCGCGCAGCCTGCGAGACGCGCCACTGCGCGTAGACCGATGCGCTGGCCGCCGGCTCCTCCTGATCGCCCACCAGCGCGTCGAGGTCGCGCAGCAGGTCGGCCGCGGTGGGCGTGACCGCGTGGTGCTCGACGACGCCCGCGGCCTGCGCGGTCAGCGCGGCGTAGGCCCACTCGTCGCGCTCGAAGCCGGGGAACGTGGCGGTGAACGCGTGACGGCGGTGGTCGCCGGCCAGCTGCGCGCTGAGCCCGACCACGCCGGAGGAGTCGACGCCGCCGCTCAGCGAGGTGCCGACGGGCACGTCCGCGCGCAGGCGCAGGCGGATCGCGTCCAGCAGCAGCTCGCGCAGCGCCGCCGCCGCGGGCGCCATCGCGCGGGGCGTGTCGACGTGGCCGGGCGTCCAGTAGCGCGCGGTCTCCACGCGGCCGTCGCGGAAGCGCAGCAGGTGCGCGCCGGGCAGCCGGCGCACGCCCGCGAAGAAGGTGTCGCCGCCGTAGGGCATCGCGCCCAGCGCCAGGTAGGGCGCCAGGGCGCGCTCGTCGGGCGCGGCCAGCGCGGGCGCGGCTTCGACCAGCGCGCGCACGTCGGAGGCCAGCAGCAGGCGCGCGGGGTGGGTGGGATCGCGTCCGTAGAGCAGCGGCTTCTCGCCGAAGGGATCGACCGCGGCGGTCAACGTCTGGGTGGCGGCGTCCCAGATCGCGAAAGCGAACATCCCGTTGAGGCGGTTCAGCGCGCCCTCGCCCCACTGCGCCCAGGCGTGCAGCAGCACCTCGGCGTCGCCCTCGGTGACGAACGTGTGCCCGAGCGCGCGCAGCTCCTCGCGCCGCTCGCGGTAGTCGTAGATCTCGCCGTTGAAGACGAGGTGCAGGTCTCCCAAGGCCATCGGCTGCATCGAGCGCTCGGCCAGGTCGATGATGGCCAGGCGGGCGAAGGCCAGGCCGGCGGTGTCGTCGCGCCAGGTGGCCTGGCCGTCGGGGCCGCGATGGGCCAGGCGCGCGGCCATCGCTTCGAGCGTGGGGGTGTCGGGCGGCGGGCCGCCGACGATGGCGGCGATCCCGCACATGGCGTGGACGAATCTAGCCCGGCGTGCTAACGTACAACCAGATGGTTGTAGCTGAGCTGACCGAAGCCGAGATCGACCGGGTGTTCCACGCCCTGGCCGACGCGACGCGGCGCGACCTGCTGCGCCGCGCGGCCGGCGGCGAGCTGTCGGTGTCACGACTGGCCGACGGCTACGACATGAGCTTCGCCGCCGTGCAGAAGCACGTCGCCGTGCTCGAGCGCGCCGGCCTGGTGACCAAGGCCCGTCACGGCCGCGAGCAGCTCGTCCGCACCGACCCCGTCGCCGTCGCCCGCGCCCGCCGGGCGTTGGACGCGCTCGAGGCCACCTGGCGCGAGCGCGTGAGCCGCATGTCCGACCTGCTGGACATCCCCACCACCGAAGGAGACCCCCGATGACCGTCACCACGATCGACAAGGACACCGAGGCGCTGACCCTCACCCTCGTCGCCGACTTCGCCGCGCCGGTCGACGCGGTCTGGCAGCTGTTCGCCGATCCGCGCAAGCTCGAGCGCTGGTGGGGCCCGCCGACCCACCCGGCCACGTTCGTCGAGCACGACCTCACGCCCGGGGCGCTGGTCACCTACTTCATGACCAGCCCCGAGGGCGACAAGTACTACGGCTGGTGGCGGATCGGCACGGTCGATGCGCCGCGTGAGCTGACCATGCAGGACGGCTTCGGCGACGCCGACGGCACGCCGCTGACCGACAAGGTCGGCCAGCTGCGGATGCGCCTGTTCGAGCACGAGGGCGGCACGCGGATGGAGCTGCTGGACCAGTTCCCCAGCCGCGAGCAGATGGAGGAGGTGCTGGCGATGGGCATGGAGGAGGGTCTGCGCCAGGCCGTCGGGCAGATGGACGCGCTGCTCTGACCCCTAGCGGCGGCGGAACAGCGGTGCGGCGGCGGCCGCCATCGAGCGTGCGCGCTCGCCCAGCGTGTCGCCGGCGTACGGCTCGGGGCTCATGACCGCGTCCAGGCGCTCGAGCGGCACGCGGCGGCCACGCTGGATGGCCCGCCGCTTGCGCAGGGTGGCGGGCAGCATCGTCACCACCTGGCCCAGCGCGCGGAAGTGGTCGGGCAGCACGCCATCGCGCGCGCTGGCCGCCAGCCAGCCAACGTGGTGCAGGACGATCTTCGGCGCGTGCAACACGAGCGCACGCGTCGGGTAGTCCTTGATCACCAGCAGCAGCTGGTTGCGGCGCTGGAGCATCCCGAAGAAGCCGGCCCGGCGGCTGGTGGTCGCGCCCCCGACGTGGTGCACGACCGCGCTGGGCTCGTAGCGGGCGGTCCAGCCCCGCAGCTGCGCGCGAAAGCCCCAGTCGATGTCCTCCAGGTAGGCGAAGAAGTCGCCGTCGAACAGGCCGACGTCGGCGAACGCGGCCATCCGGTAGACGGCGGCGCCGCCGCAGGCGCTGAACACCTCGGCCGGCGCGTCGTACTGGCCCGTGTCGGTCTCGCCATAGCCGCGGCGCGTGGCCGCGCTGGACCACAGGAACGCGTCGCCGGCGCCGTCGAGCTTGGCGGGATCGCGGACCGAGCGCATCTTGCCCGCCACCGACGCCGCCTCCGGATGGGCGTCCAGCACGGCGGCCAACGTGGTCAGGTAGCCGTCCTCGAGCTCGAGGTCGTTGTTCAGCAGCGCCAGGTAGTCGCTGCCCGCGGCCAGCTCGACCGCGCGGTTGAACGAGCGCGCGACGCCGAGGTTCTCCGGGTTGCGCACCACCTCGATCGAGGGATAGGCCTCGGCGACCCAGTCATCGGACCCGTCGGTGCTCCCGTCGTCAAGGACGACCAGCCGCGCATCCTGGTCCACGAGCGTGGGCAGCATCCGCTCCAGCAGCTCACGGCCATCCAGGTTCAGGACGACAGCGGTGACACGAGGCATCCGGAGGAGGGTAGGGTCGCGCTCATGAGACGACTTTGTGGCGTGCTGGCGCTGCTCACCGTGCTGGCTATCGCCGCCCCGGCCCTGGCCTCGCGCGCACCGAGCGCCAGTGAGAAGTTGGCGATCACCGAGGCGATCACGAACTCGCTGAAGGACTCCGGGTCCCCGGCGGCCAAGACGGCGAAGGTCTCCGGCATCCGCATCTCGACGAAGAACGGCAGCTGGGCGATCGCCAAGGTCAGCGCCAAGAACGCCGACGACGCCTTCGGCGCGTTGAAGAAGACCGGCGGCAAGTGGTCGCTGAAGAACCTGGGCACCGCGCAGGTGCAGTGCGGCATCGGCATGCCCAAGTCGATCATGCGGGAGCTGTTCGGCGGAACGAACTGCGCCTAGTGCCTAGCGGTCGACGAGCAGGACCGCGCGGTAGCAATCGCCGCGGTTCAGCCCGCGCATCGCTGCGAACAGCAGTCGTGCGGTCGGCGTCGTGTGGATGCCGACCGCGCGCGTCCACGGGTAGCCCCACTCGACGCTGAACAGCAGCTGCTGCAGCTGCCAGGCGGGCGCCCACGCGTGCCGGCGCAGACGCACCCGGCGGGGGCCGACGGAGGCGGCCAGGCGCGCGATCGCCTCCGCGTCGGGGAGACCGTTCTGCAGGTGCTCGACGGCCCACGGATGATCCTTGCCGTGGCGGCGGCGGTAGGCCGCGTTCAGCCAGGCGTCCAGCCGGGCCGCGGTGGCGCCCGCGGGAAAGGTGACGACCAGGCGTCCGCCGGGCTTGGTCACCCGGAGCATCTCCGTCAGAGCCGCGGCGCGCACCTCGTCGTCGGGGAGGTGCTCCATCATCTCGAGGCTCAGCACGACGTCGTAGGAGGCGTCGGCGAAGGGCAGGTCGGTGGCGGTGCCGACGACCTGGGTCAGGCGCGGGTTCGCCTTGTCGTCGGTGCGCTCGAAGGCGCTGTCGACGCCGGTGACCGGGTGGTCGAGGAACTCGGTGATGCCGGCGGCGCCGGAGCCGATCTCGGCAATGGCGATGTCATCGCGCCAGATGTCTCGCAGCTGGTCGATGACGGTCGCGTAGCGCAGCGCCGGGTCGATGTTCCACGGCGTGATGTCGAAGCGTTCAGGAACCACGAGCGGCGCGCAGCCTAGCTGCGCGCCGCGTGGTCCCGAGGTGGTGCTGAGGTCTTACGCGGACTGCGTGTCGACCGTGATCTTGGCCACGCCGATGACGAGGCCGCCCTTCAGCGCGTCGGTGCCGAAGGTCGTGTTCAGCAGGTCAGCGGCGTCCTGCTTGAGCTTGACGGTCGTGCCCTCGAGCACGGCGGTGCCGTCGTCCTTGGCCTCCAGCGGCTTGAGCGTGCGGCCGTCGAGGAAGAACAGCGGGGCCGACTCGGCGGCGACCTTGCCGTCGACGGTGACGGTGCCGGTCAGCGTCGAGGTGCCGGGGTCGACGACGAAGTTCGTCAGTTCGACCTTCTTGCCGTCGGCGCTGGTCAGGCTCAGGCCCGAGCCGTTGTGGTCGATCGAGCCCTGGACGTACGGGCTGACGCTGCCGGGCTTGTAGTACGTGACGTTGCCGCCGGTGATCGGGAAGTCGGCGACGCCGGCCTTCGAGATCGAGGCCGAGCCGACGGGGGCCGGCGTGAGCTTGAGGGTGCCGAGCGCGTCGACGAAACCAGCGTCGAGGGCGACGGCGGTGGACTTGCCCTGCAGACTGTCGATCTGGGCGACCGGCTTGGGCAGAGCAGCAGCGCTGGTGCCAGAGGTGGAGCTGCTGCTGTCGTCGCTGCCGCAGGCGGCGGCGCCGAATGCGAGCACGCCAACGGTCGCGAACGCGGTGAGGGTCCGGTGAAGCTTCATTCTGTGTCTCCCGGTAGGTCGGAAAGAGGAAGTGGTGGGTATGCGGCCCGGCCCCCCTCTTGGATGCCTACGTGGCGCCCCGCCGCTCACAGGTTTCGCTAGGCGGCCTCACCAGATCGTCTGGAACAGCACCTCGACGGCCAGCGTCTGGACGGCCAGCGCGCCCAGCGCGGTGCGCAGCCGGCCGGGCGGCAGCACGGTGGCCGCGGCCACACACGCGGGCGGCACGAGGAACAGCCAGATGCGCTCGACCTCGGCCTTGGTGAAGCCGGCCAGCGCGGCGATCACGATCACCACGGCCAGGGCGATCGCGGCGGTGTCACGCCGCTTGGTGGCGATCAGCCACGCGCCCGCGGTGGGCAGGCCCAGCATCACCGCCCACGCGACGGGCGAGCCGATCCACCAGTAGGCGTACGGGCGCACGCGGGCCAGCGAGCGGTCGTACAGATCCGACGTGGCGTGGAAGACGGCGATCGGGTCGTACCCGGTCGTCGCGGCCAGGATCGCGTTGAGGGCCAGGAACGGGATCGCGCAGGCCACCGCCAGCACCAGCGCGGCGCGCCAGCCGTCGCGCCGCCAGGTGACCAGCGCGGCGAACGCGCCCACGGCCAGCAGCGACCAGGCGCTGAAGCCGCCCGCGGCGAGCAGGAGCGTGCCCGCCCCCCGCGACCACCACGAACGGCGCACGAGCAGCGCCGCGGTCGCGGTGCCCAACGCCGCGAACACCGCGTCGGCCGAGGTCATCCCGAACAGCAGCAGCGACGGCGCCCCCGCGGCGAGCAGGCCGGCCACCCGCGCGCGCTCGTCGGACACGCCGCAGCCGCGGGCCAGCGCGTAGGTCAGCGGCGCGGTGACCACCGTGGCCACGATGCACAGGGCGGCGAAGCGCGGCGCCGTGGTCAGGCCGGTCCAGTGGACGAACAGCAGCAACCCGGGCGGGTGGCCGCCCGCGTTGATCGGCAGCGCGGGCACGAGCTCGGCGAAGTGGTCGAGGAAGAAGCGGTCGCCGTAGGACAGCGCGGGCAGCGCGGGCAGGTACTCGTTCTTGGCCTCGAACGAGCCGCCCGGCCCGAGGTCGAAGACCGCATCCCACCCGTAGGTGCCCTGACGGGCGGCGTTGACGGTCAGCCCCGCGGCGACGGTCAGCCCGACCAGGCCGAGCAGGTACACGGGCAGCCGCACGCGCAGCAGCGCCGGCCCGAGCACCACGAGCGCGCCCAGCGCCGCGACCGCGGCGATGATCCACCAGGCGTCCGCTCGCGGAAGCCAGGTGATGACGAACGGCGAGGTCTTGGTGCCCATCGAATGCCCGAACGCGCGCACGCCGACGCCGATCGCGATGACGACGACCGCGACGGCCGCGGCGATCGCCAGCAGGCGGCGCTCGGAACGGGACACGACCGCCACGCTATGGCACCCTACGGCCGTGCGCCGCGCCGTCATCGCCGCCGTCCTGGCCGCCGCGGCACTCACCGGCTGTGGCTCGGCCACGGTCCACGACCTCCCGCCCGCCGCCGAGCCGGCCGCCGCCCCGCCGCTGCAGCGCGAGCCCGTCGGCCGGGTGGTCGACGTCGGATCCGCGCCCGAGGGCATCGCCGCCGATCCGCGCGCGGCCCAGTTCGCGGTGGCGCTGCGCGATCCCGACCAGCTGGCCCTGCTGGACGCCGCCGGCGGCACGGTCACCGAACGCGTCGCGCTGCCCGGTGCGCCCCGCCATCTCGGCTTCGACGGGTCGACCGACCGCTATCTGGTGCCCGCGGAGAGCGCCGGGCGCATGCTCGAGGTCGACGCGCCCGACGGCGCCGTCGCGGTCGACGTGGCGGTCGGCGAGCACCCGCACGACTCGGCCGCCGCGAGCGGGCGCGTGTTCGTGGGCAACGAGCGCTCGAACACCGTGTCGGTGCTGGAGGGCGATCACGTCGTGGACACGTTCAAGGTGGCCACCCAGCCGGGCGGCCTGGCCGCGGCCGACGAAGGCCGCCTGCTGGCCGTGGTGTCCGTGCGCGAGCGCCTGCTCGAGCTCTACGACACCCGCACATTGGAGCGCGTTGCCTCGGTCCCGGCCGGCGTCGGCCCCACGCACGTCGTCGCCTTCGGCAACCGCATCTACGTGGCCGACACGCAGGGCGGGGCGCTGCTGATCTACCACCTGGACCCTGAGCTGACCCTGACCCGGCGGGTGAGCCTGCCCGGCAGCCCGTACGGGCTGGCGCTGGACCCGGCCCGGCGGCGCGTGTGGGTGACGCTGACCGCCCGCAACGAGCTCGTCGGCCTGACCGCGGACCGCACGGCGCCGGAGGTGGCGCGCCTGGCCACCGTCCAGCAGCCCGACGCGGTCGCCGTCGACTCGGCCTCAGGCACCGTCGGCGTCACTGGCCGGTCGGCCGGGGTGGTGCAGCTGATCGGCGCGGACGAGGCGTACGGCGAGGATGGCGGCTGACACCAGCCAGAACGCGGCGACCATCGCCAGCCAGCGGCCCAGGTAGCCGCTGGGCGTGATGCCGCTGACGTAGTGCAGGTTGCCGTCGCTCTTGCCCAGGATCAGCGGGAAGAAGACGAGGAAGGTCAGGCCGCTGAGGATGGCCGGGACGCGGATGTGGTTGACCAGCGGGATGCCCCGCAGGCGCACGTTCTGGTCGAGGCGATCCAGCGCCGAGTAGGCGGGCAGCAGCACGAGGTCGTGGAGGATCAGCGCGGCGATGAACCACTTGAGGACGTCGAAGGCGCTGCGGATGTCGATCAGGTGGGAGATGGCCCAGCCGGCCGCGGCGAACACGATCACGTGGGCCATCAGGTGCAGCGGCGAGGCGCCGTAGGCCCGGGTCAGCTTCTTCACTGGAACGTCATCCTCGAGACCCACTTCGTGTTGTGCACGCCCGGGAGCGCGGGCACGATGATGCGCGCGGGGAAGCCGTGGTCGAGCGACAGGTCGTCGCCGTTGACCCGCAGCGCCAGCAGCGCGCGGTCGTCGGAGAGCTGGCCGTGGCTGAGGGTGACCTGGCGGAGCACGCCCTTGGCCTGCAGCGACTCGACCAGCACCGTGTCGGCGTCGGGCCGGCCGGCCAGCTGCGCCAGCACCGGCAGCGGGACGCCCTCCCAGTGCTGGGTCGTGGTCCAGCCCTCCACGCAGGCGATCGGCAGCGACTCGGTCTGCAGCTCCATGGCCAGCAGGTCGTTGCGGCTGAACCGCTGGGTGCGGCCGTCGCTGACCAGCTCCAGGCGCCAGCTGGGACCCGTGTCGGCCACCTTGATGCGCGCGGCGCGGGCCGTCTTGTTGACCGGGAAGTCCTCCCGCCGGGGCGCCAGCAGGGCGGTCTTGCGCAGCGGCCCGCCGATCGTCTCGCCGACGTTGGAGAGCAGCAGCGTCAGCGAGCCGGCGCCCGCGATGGCCAGCACGCCGCGGCGCGTGAGCGTCGGCGCGGCGGGCGCCTGCGGGGCCAGGCCGCCGGGCTCGTAGGGCTCGGGCGTGAAGTGCGCCAGGTCCTCGCGCAGCGGCGCCAGGCCCTTGCGCTCGCGCCAGGCGCGGCGCATGACCGGGATCTTGATCAGCACGTGGGTGAGCAGCGCGCCCACGAAGATGACCGCGCCGTAGTAGTGCGCGACCACGAAGTTGAAGCCGAACGGGTAGTAGTTCTGCATGTTGCAGACGCCCGTGGCCAGCTCGAAGATCGCGCTGCCCACGAGCAGGGCGATCGACAGCCGCTCGATCGCCTGCGCCGGGTTGGCGGCCGGCGGCCAGGTGAACAGCTTGGGGATGACCGACCACAGCTTCACCAGCAGCAGCGGGATGACGACCAGGCCGACGTTGACGTGCGAGCCCTGGGTGAACGCGTAGAGCCAGCTGGGCGAGGTCGGCCAGCTGAAGGTCAGCGGCAGGTCGTTGCCCACGGGGATGATCGCGTTGCGCCCGAGGTTGGGCATGTAGGCGGCGTGCGACAGGAAGCCGGTGACGGCGACGATCGTCACGCCGACCAGCAGGATCGACCCGATGATCGTGGTCATCCACGGGCCGCGCAGCGGCGAGCGCCAGAAGGTCGGGCGGAACGGACCGGGCGGCGTGGGCAACCGGTCCCAGATGCTCATGAGAGCTCCGCGAACCAGCGGCCGGAGTGCGACCAGCGATCGACGCAGCGCAGGCCGGCGGCGTGGGCGACGGCGGGCAGCCCGTCGTGGCCGACCAGCGCCCACGGGAACGGGTCGGTGTGGTCGTCGTCGTCCTCCAGGCGCAGGTCGACGGTGCGCGTCGGGCTCCCGGGCGCGGCGGTCTCGACCAGCACGCGGCCGTTGGGCGCCAGCAGCTCGCGCATGCGCACGAGCATCCGCTGCGGATCGCCCTCGATGCCGACGTTGCCGTCGAGCAGCAGCGCGGTGGCCCAGGAGCCGGCCGCGGGGACGTGGTCGAAGACGGAGCCGTGCAGCGCGGTCGCGCCGCGGCAGCGGGCCAGGCGGACCGCGTCGGGCGAGGCGTCGACGCCGAGCGCGTGGACGCCGCGGGCGGCCAGCGCGCCGACGTGACGGCCGGGGCCGCAGCCCACGTCGAGCACCGGTCCGATGGCCCGGTCGAGCACGTCCTCGTCGGCGGCGGTGACCGGGCCCAGCCAGCGCTCGACGTCCAGCGGCAGCGACGGGCCGCCGTCCAGGCGCACGCGCAGTCGACCGCCGTTGAGCGCGCGCTGGTACAGCGCCTGGGGCTCAGCGAGCGTCATTGGTCACCTGGAGCATGCGGGCGAAGCGCGTGTCGGGGGCCAGCTCGGCCACCGCGCGGGCATCCTCGATCGTGTCGATGTCGAGCAGCTCGTCGACCTCGCCCCAGGCCACGCCGTGCGCGCGCAGGCGGGTGCGCTGCGCGGCCAGCGTGTGGGTGACGCTCATCGGCACGCCCTTCAGCAGTCGTGGATCGGGCTCGGTCAGCCCGATGCACCAGTAGCCACCGTCGGTGGCGGGACCGAGCACGGCGCCATGGTGATCCATCGCGGTCAGCGCGCGTCGCAGTTGCCCTGGCGTCACCTGCGGGGTGTCCATGCCGACGATCAGCGCGGGACCCAGGTCGGAGAACGCGTGGGCCAGCCGCTCGTCCAGGCCGTCGCCGCGTTGGGGCACGACGACCTCGTCGGTGATCCAGGTGCCGGGGTCGCCGTCGAGCACGATCGCCCGGCGCGGGCCGGCGACGGCGGCCATCGCGGCCAGCGTGTCGCGCAGCGAGGCCTCGGCCAGCACCGCGGCCTGCTCGGGCGTGCAGGGCGGGCACAGGCGCGTCTTGACGCGCCCGGGGATCGGCGCCTTGGCGATCACGGCGAGCGTGGTCACGCGAGCACCGCGGCCATGTCCTTGACCGTGCGCAGCGTGCCGCGGACCGTGCCGGTGACCTTCGAGCGCCCGGTGCGCTCGCGGTAGTCGGTGCCGACCTCGGCGATCCGCCATCCGGCGCGGTCGGCCCGCACGACCATCTCCAGCGGCCAGCCGAAGCGTCGGTCGGCGATGCCCAGGTCGAGCAGGTCCTGGCGGCGGGCGGCGCGCATCGGGCCCAGGTCGGACAGTGAGGGGCCGCCACGCCGGGCCAGCTCGCGCACGAGCACGCGGTTGGCGATGCGCGCGTGCAGCGGCCAGGCGCCGCGGCCGGCCAGGCGCGCGCCGAGCACCATGTCGGCCTCGCCGGCGATCACGGGGTCCGCGACGCGGGGCAGCTGGGCGGGGTCCATCGAGCCGTCGGCGTCGATGAAGCAGACGACGTCGGCGGTGGCCGCGCTCAGCCCGGCGAAGCAGGCGGCGCCGAACCCGCGGCGCGACTCGTGCACGACGGTCGCGCCGTGCGCTCGCGCGACCTCGCCGGAGCCGTCCGTCGAGCCGTTGTCGGCGACGATCGCCCGGTAGCCGTCGGGCATGCGGCCGAGGACCCACGGGAGTGCTCGCGCCTCGTCCAGCACGGGCAGGACCACATCCGTGTGCATGTGAGCTTCTTCGCGCCAGGTCCCTTGCTGGATCATCGGGGCCTACAGTTGCCCACTCCATGACCGGTCCAGTCCTCATCACCGGCGGCGCCGGCTTCATCGGCTCACACATCGCCGACCAGCTGCTGGCCGCCGGCCATGCGGTGCGCGTGGTCGACGCGCTGCTGCCCACCGCGCACGACGGGCCGCCGCCGTGGCACCCCGACGGCGCCGAGCTCGTGTGGGGCGACCTGCGCGATCCCGACGTCGCCCGCGCGGCCGTGCGTGGGGTCAGCGCGGTCTGCCACCAGGCGGCGATGGTCGGGCTCGGCGCGGACGTCGACGACATCGCCGACTACGTGGCCCACAACGACCTGGCCACGGCGGTGCTGCTGCGCCAGTTGGCCGCGGCCGGCTTCCGCGGGCGGGTCGTGCTGGCCTCGTCGATGGTGGTCTACGGCGAGGGCCGCTACCGGTGCGCGACGCACGGCATCGTGGCCCCGCCGCCGCGGGCGCTGGCCGACCTGGAGGCCGGCCGCTTCGAGCCGCGCTGCCCGGTGTGCGGCGAAGCGCTGGCGCCGGAGTCGGTGCCCGAGGACGCGCCGCTGGACCCGCGCAACGTCTACGCGGCGACGAAGCTGCACCAGGAGCACCTGCTGTCTTCGTTCGCCCGCGAGTTCGACGGCATCGACGCGACCGCTCTGCGCTACCACAACGTGTACGGCCCGCGGATGCCCCGCGACACGCCCTACGCCGGGGTGGCCTCGATCTTCCGCTCGGCGCTGGAGCGCGGCGAGGCGCCGCGCGTGTTCGAGGACGGCGCGCAGCGGCGCGACTTCGTCCACGTGGCCGACGTGGCCCGGGCCAACGTGCTCGCGCTGACCCGCGACGAGCCCGCGACCGGCGCGTTCAACGTCGCCTCTGGGACGCCCCGGACGGTGGGCGAGATGGCCGCGGCGTTGAGCGAGGGGCGCGTCGAGCCGATCGTCACGGGCCAGTTCCGCCGCGGCGACGTGCGGCACGTGTTCGCCTCCGTGGAGCGCGCACGTTCCGTGCTCGGCTTCCGCGCCGAGGTCGGGTTGGAGGACGGCATGCGCGAGTTCGCCACCGCCGAGCTGCGAGCGCCCGCGGCGGGCTGAACGACGGGCAGCGAAGGCGCGAGGGCCGTTCGCGCGCCGCCCACCGCCCGCGACCCGACCCGTCCGCCCGCTCCGCCCGTTGTCCGCTCCGACCCGCCCACCGGGTCGAAGCGGACAACCGCGCGCGGCGGCGAACGACGACAGCGAAGGCGCGGGGCTGTTCGCGCGCCGCCCACCGCCACGGGCCTTGGCACGTCCGCGCTCTCCGCCCGGACCGTTGTCAGGTTGGCGTCGCATGGCGACGCAAGGCCGACAACGGTCGTCGTGGAGAGCGGGGACGTGCCACTTCGCGCCGCGAGTGGCGTCGCCGGTGCCGCTCGCTCTCCTTCGTTGCCCGCCGTACCCGCTCCAGAACGCCGCGGCGCACCAAGACCACGCTCCGCCCGGCCCCGCACGCCGCGGCGGGCTGAACGGCAGGCACCGAGGGCGCGAGGGCCGTTCGCGCGCCGCAGACCGCCGCGGGTCTTGGCACGTTCACCCGCTCCGCCCGGACCGTTGTCGGGTTGGCGTCGCATGGCGACGCAAGGCCGACAACGGTCGTCGTGGAGAGCGGGGACGTGCCACTTCGCTCGGCGGGCGGCGTCGCCGGTGCCGCTCGCTCTCCTTCGTTGCCCGCCGTACCCGCTGCAGAACGCCGCGGCGCACCAAGGCCACGCTCCGCCCGGCCCCGCACGCCCGCGGCGGGCTGAACGGCAGGCACCGAAGGCGCGAGGGGCCGTTCGCGCGCCGCACACCGCCGCGGGTCTTGGCACGTCCGCACTCTCCGCCCGGACCGTTGTCAGGTTGGCGTCGCATGGCGACGCAAGGCCGACAACGGTCGTCGTGGAGAGCGGCGTCGCCCCCGCGCTCGCTCTCCTTCGCTGCCCGCCGTCCCCGCCCTAGAACGCCGAGCGCATCAAGGCCACGCCCCGCCCCGCACCCTCGCGCCACGCGCCCGCGAGCGCCTCGCGCCCCAACACGCGGAACGCGACCACACGCCCGAGCCCCGACAGCGCCAGCGCGGCCCCGAGCACGAAGCGCGACGGCCCATCCAGGTGCACGACGGCATACCGCTGGATGCCCAGCAGCCGTGAGCGCAGCCCGCGTTCGCGCCCCCAGGCCGCGAACGTGCCGCCGCCAAGGTGCTCGAAGATCGCGCCACCCACGTGCAGCAGGACGCCGCGCTCGTGCAGCCGCCGGGCCAGGTCCACGTCCTCGTACCAGAACCAGAAGTGCTCGTCGAAGCCGCCGATCGCCTGGAACACGTCGCGGCGGACCAGCAGGCAGGCACCCGCGGGCTGCTCGCACTCGATCGTCCCCCGCTCGGCCAGCAGCGCCGGATCCACGTCCCCGCCGCCGAAGGCCTCCAGCCCGGTGACGCGCGCGACGAGCGTGCGCAGTCCCGGATAGCGCTGTGGCGCGTAGGCGGGCTGCGTGTCGTCGGTGCCGGGGTCGACGAGCCGGCCGCCGGCGGCGACCGCGTCGACCCGTCCGTCCAGCGCGCCCAACAGCACGTCCAGCGCGCCCGGCCGAGCGAGCACGTCGGAGTTGAGGAAGAGCACCAGCGGGCTGTCGCCCACCGCGGCCCCGGCGTTGCAGGCCTGGGCGAACCCGACGCCCTCGCCGAAGCGCACGACGGTCACGCCACGCGCCTCGAAGGCCTCCGCGGTCCCGTCGGTCGAGCCGTTGTCGACGACGATCACCCGGGCCTGGCGCTCGGCGATCCGCGACGCGCAGTCGAGCGTGATCTCGCGCGTGTCGAAGGTGACGATGACGACGTCGACGGTGGCCATGGAGCCGTGGAACCCTACGGGGCGCGCAGGCCGCGCAGCAGCTGGTCGACCAGACGGCCGGGCAGCTCGTCCTCCAGCGGGGCGTGGCCGAAGACGAGGCGGTGGTAGATCGGCCCGAACAGCTGGTCGGAGGCCGCCTCCAGATCGGTGTCGGCGCGCAGCTCGCCCGAGGCCACGGCATCGCCGAGGATCTTCAGCGAGACGAGCCGCCGAGGCCCGATCCACTGGTCGCGCAGGGCGGCGGCGACCGCCGGGTCCGACACCGCCTCACCGGCCAGCGTGCGCAGCAGCGGACCGGCGGCGCCGTCGCGGAAGATCTCCACCGTCGCGCTCAGGTGCCCGCGCAGCGCCTCCTCGGTGCTGGCGCCCTCGGGGATCGCGATCGTCGCGCGCGTCAGGTCGAACAGGCCCTCGAGCAGCACGGCCGCGCGCGACGGCCACCACTTGTAGATCGTCGCCTTGCTGCAGCCGGCCCGCGCGGCGATCGCCTCCATCGTGGCGCCGGTCATCCCGCCCTCGGCCAGCAGGTCGCGCGCGGCGCCGACGATCGCGGCGCGCGTCTTCTCGCTGCGGGGGCGCCCCCGGCGGGGCGCGTGGTCATCTGTGCGATCGGTCACCTGGACGGGGGATTGTAATTTCGAAACGCTACGTTCATTATATGCCCGAAGCCATGGACGACCGCCGACTCCGACTGATCACCATCGTGCTGGCGATCGCCTGTGGCCTGACGGTGGCCAATCTCTACTACGCGCAGCCGCTGCTCGGCTCCATCGCCGACGCGTTCGCCGTCAGCGAGGGCACCGCGGCGCTCGTCGTGACCGTCACCCAGCTGGGCTACGCGCTCGGCCTGGCGCTGCTGCTGCCGCTCGGCGACCTGCTGGAGAACCGCGCGCTGGCCTCGCGCCTGCTGATCCTCACCGCGCTGGCCCTGGCCGGCGCCGCCTTCGCCCCCAGCTTCGGCGTGTTCATCGCGCTGGCCGCGCTCGTGGGCATCACCTCGGTGGTCGCCCAGATCCTGATCCCGCTGGCCGCCCACCTGGCGCCGCCGGAGCAGCGCGGGCAGTTCGTCGGGCGCGTGATGACCGGCCTGCTGCTGGGCATCCTGCTGGCCCGCACGCTGTCCAGCCTGGTGGCCGCCCAGTTCGGCTGGCAGGCCGTGTACGCGATCTCCGCCGTGGCCATGATCGGCGTCTCCGTCGTGCTGGCCCGGACGCTGCCCCGCCGCGTCCCCGCCGAGCCCGAGCCCTACGGCACCCTGCTGCGCTCGATCGTCACGATCGCCCGCCAGGAGCCGGCGCTGCGCCGCCGGGCGGCCACGCAGGCCCTGATGTTCGGCGCGTTCACCGCCTTCTGGACGGCGATCGCCTTCGAGCTCACCGACCACCACGGCCTGTCGCAGGCCGGCGTGGGGCTCTTCGCGCTGGTCGGCGCCGCGGGCGCCCTGGCCGCGCCGGTGGCCGGCCGCCTCGGGGACCGCGGTCACGGCCGCACCGCCAGCGGCATCGCCCTGGTCGTCGCCGTCGGCGCGCTCGTGCTGGCCGCCACCGCGGGCTCCAGCCTGCTCCTGCTCGCGGTCGCCGCCGTCGCGCTGGACCTCGCCGTGCAGGGCCACCAGGTGCTCAGCCAGCAGGAGATCTACGGCCTGCGCCCCGACGCCCGCGCCCGCGTCAACACGGTGTTCATGAGCTCGATCTTCCTGTCGGGCGCGATCTGCAGCGCGCTGGCCGGCTGGCTGTACGACGCGGGCGGCTGGAGCGCCGTCGCGCTGTTCGCCGCCGCGCTGCCCGCCACCGCCCTGGTCATCTGGCTGCGCTCGGTCTCACGCGCGCCGGCGCAGGACGTCGCGCACCTCGGGCGGGAAGCGGCGTAGGACCACCAGCCCGCCGACGAACACGACGTTGGCGATCACCAGCCCGGGGATGGCCGGCACCCCGGTGAGCCAGCCCGCGGCCACGCCCACCGCGCCCAGGCCGACGATCAGCGGCGCACCGGTGATCCCGCCGACCAGGCCCGGGCGGTAGCGCAGCAGCGCGAACAGCACCCCGATGGCCAGCACGGTCTCGGCGCCCACCGTGGCCACCGCCGCGCCCTGGGCGCCGAGCGGATCGACCAGCGCCAGCGTCAGCGCCACCGAGCCGACCAGCGCCGCCGCGTTGATCCACAGCATCGCCCGGTAGCGGCGCAGGGTCAGCAGCCCGTAGCCGCAGGCCACCGCGATGCCCGTCGAGACGAGCGTGATGCCCTGGATGCGCAGCACGTCGACAGCCGGCTGACCCTCCGAGCCGGCCAGCACGTCGATCGCCACCTGCGCGCCGACCACCACGCACATGGCCATCCACGTGCCCAGGATCAGCGACAGCTCGAGGATCCGCCGCATCGCGTAGACGAAGCGGTCGTCGTCGTCGCGCTCGGCCCGGGCCAGGATCGGATAGGCCGCGCCGATGACCAGCGCGGGGATCCCCAGCAGCACCTCGACGACGCGGAACGAGGTGGCGAAGTAGCCGGTCTGCAGCTCGGAGGCCTCCAGCGACATCACCAGGATCGTCACCCGGAAGTAGACGACGTTGAGGGCGACCGCGACGGTGTAGGGCAGCGTGTCGCGCAGCAGCGGCCACACCTCGGCCCAGCGCAGCGACGGGGTCAGCGGCATCTTGCGCCCGACCAGCGCGACGGTGGCGATCAGCATCAGGATGCACAGCGGCACGCCCAGCCACAGGAAGGGCACCAGCCCCGCGCCGGCCAGCACCAGGATCACGATGCCCACGACCTGCATCGCCTGGCCGGCCAGCGACAGGATCGCCAGCCAGCCGAAGCGCAGCTCGCACTGCAGCGGCGTGGCCACCAGCTGCTGGACGGCCTGGAAGAAGATCGCCACGCCGGCGCCGATCGCGCCGATGACCAGCGGCGAGTCGTAGCCCGCCACCAGCGCGAAGGCCAGGCCGATCAGCACGCCGGTGATCGACAGCGTGTAGCGCAGGCCCATCAGCGCCCGCATCGCCGACCGGCGGGCCTGGCCGTCCAGCGTGGAGTACTCGCGCAGCGCGATCGCGTTGAGCCCCGCCTCGGTCACGCCGGCGACGAGGTTCATCAGCGAGGCGATCGTCACGTAGCGCCCGTACTCGGCCACGCCCAGGTGGCGGATGAGCAGCGGCGTCGAGGCCACCGACAGCGCGATCCCGATGAAGTACGCCCCGCTGCGCAGGGCGCTCCCGCGCAGAGCGGCAGGCCCCGCCTCGCGGCTGTCGAGGACGTCGCTCACGGCTCGGACACTAGGGTTTGCGCCAGCTATGAGCGTCCCCTTGTTCGACACCTCCACCCCCCTGGAGCCCCTGCGCGACCGCCTGCTGGAGACGATCACGCAGGTGGTCGACGACAAGCGCTTCATCCTCGGGCCCAACGTCACCGCCTTCGAGCAGGAGTTCGCCGCCTACTGCGGCGCGAGCCAGGCGATCGGCGTCGGCAACGGCACCGACGCGCTGACGATCGCGCTGCGGGCGATGGGCGTGGGCCCCGGCGACGAGGTGATCGTCCCGTCGTTCACGTTCTACGCGTCGGCCGAGGCGATCCCGCCGACCGGTGCCACGCCGGTGTTCTGCGACATCGACCCCGACACGTTCTGCGTCACCGCCGAGACGGTCAAGGCGGTCATGACGCCGCGCACCAAGGCGGTCATGGTCGTCCACCTGTTCGGCAACATCGCGCCGGTGGCCGAGATCGAGGCGCTCGGCGTCCCGGTCCTCGAGGACGCCGCCCAGGCCGCGGGCTCGACCTACGCGGGCGGCCGACCGGGGTCGCTGGGCACGGCGGCCACCTGGAGCTTCTTCCCGTCCAAGAACCTCGGCGCCTTCGGCGACGGCGGCGCGATCACCACCAACGATCCCGAGGTCGCCGAGCGCGCGAAGATGCTGCGCTTCCACGGCTCCTACGACAAGACGACCTTCGAGCACGTGGGCTACAACTCGCGCCTGGACGAGCTGCAGGCGGCGATCCTGCGCGTGCTGCTCCCCGAGCTGGACGGCTGGGCCGACGGGCGCCGCGCCGCCGGGCGCCACTACGAGGCCGCCGGTCTGGGTGACGTGGCCGCGCTGCCGGTCCGCACCGACGGCGCCGACCCCGCCTGGCACCTGTACGTGATCAAGCACGACCGCGCCGACGAGCTGGCCTCCGCGCTGAAGGACGCCGGCATCGGCCAGAAGGCCTACTACCGCGTGCCGATCCACCTCCAGCCCGCGATGGCCGCGTTCGGCGCCGGCGTGGAGCTGCCCGCCACCACCGAGGTCGCCCGCACCCACCTGGCCATCCCGATGAGCGCGGTGCTGACGGCCGAGCAGGCCGTCGAGGTGACCGAGGCCGTGCGCGCCTTCACCGGCGCCGCGGTCTGACCGACGCGATGCGCGTCCTCACCGTCCTGGGCAACCGCCCCCAGTCCGTCAAGGCGGCGGCGGTCTCGCGCGTCCTGCGCGCCCGCCACGAGGAGGTGCTGGTGCACACCGGCCAGCACTTCGACGACGAGCTGTCGACGATCTTCGAGCGCGAGCTGGGCGTGCCCAAGCCGGAGATCCAGCTCGGGCTGGGCGGCGGCTCCAACACCGAGCAGACGGCCAAGCAGCTCGCGGCGCTCGGTCCGCTGGTGGCCGAGCAGCGCCCCGACGTGGTGCTGGTCTACGGCGACACGAACTCCACGCTGACCGGCGGGATCGCCGCCGTCCAGGCCGGCATCCCCGTCGCGCACGTGGAGGCCGGGATGCGCTCGTGGGACTGGGCCATGCCCGAGGAGCAGAACCGCGTGCTGACCGACGCGCTCAGCGACCTGCTGCTGGTGCCGTCGCGCACCGCGCAGGCCAACCTCGAGCGCGAGCACCCGCGCGGGCGGATCGTCTACGTCGGCGACGTGATGGTCGACGTGGCCGACCTGTTCCGGCCCAAGGCGCGCGAGAACACCGCGCTGCTGGAGCAGTACGGCCTGCAGCCCGACGGCTACGTGATCTGCACCACGCACCGGGCCGCCAACGTCGACGACCCCGCGCGCCTGCGCCGGCTCGTGGACCTGCTGCTGGCCGTGCCCTATCCGCTCGTGCTGCCGCTGCACCCGCGCACGCGCGCCCGGCTGACCGAGGCGGGCTGGCTGGACGAGCTGGCCGCCAAGGTCACGCTGACCCCGCCGCTGGGCTACCTGGACTTCACCGCGCTGCTCGTGCACGCGCACGCCGCGCTGACCGACTCGGGCGGCGTGCAGAAGGAGGCCTTCCTGGCCCGCACGCGCTGCGTGACGATGCGCGACACGACCGAGTGGGTCGAGACCGTCGACTCGGGCTGGAACGTGCTCGTCGACCTGGACGCCGCCGCCGCGGTGGCCGCGCTGGACCGCCCGCTGCCCGACGAGCACCCGCAGCCCTACGGCGACGGCAAGGCGGCCGAGCGCGTCGTCGACGCGCTCGACTCGCTGGCCTGAGGCTCCTCCTTCGGCTTCGGCGGTCCCAGCCGCCGAGCCAGCAGCAGCGCGCCGAGCACGGCCAGCGCGCCCACGCGGAAGGCCCACGCGAACCCGTCGCGCGCGGTCACGGCGGCCCGATCGGCGATCCGCTGGTCGTAGCCCATCAGGTCGTGCCGGCGATCACCGGCGCCGCTGAAGCCGGCCAGGTAGCTGCCCGCCGTGGCGTCGACCGACTGCTCGCTGATCGCGTAGTCGCGGGCGATGTCGTGGACGTCGTCGTGCATCGAGTCCAGCCCCATCGACGCGACCGCGACGACCACCGCGACGAGGATGGCCACGCCCAGCGCGCCGCCCAGCTGGCGTGACGTGTTGAGGATCCCCGAGGCGACCCCGGAGCCCGCGGGCGGGACCGCGCTCATCGCGCCGACGTTGAGCGTGGGGAAGGCGACGCCCATCCCGCCGCCGACCAGCAGCAGGCCGGGCAGCAGCAGCAGGTAGTCCCCCGGGCCGTCGGCCACGGCGCGCAGACCCGACAGCCACAGCAGGCCGACGGCCACCGCGGCCAGCGCGGGCACGGCCAGCGTGCGCGCGGGCACCTTGCCGGCGTTGCGCGCGGCGATCGGCCAGGTCAGGAAGCCGGCCAGCGGCACCGGCGTGAGCGCCAGGCCGGCCTCGATCGGCGAGTAGCCCCACAGGTCGACGAACACCAGCGACAGCATCAGCAGCGCCCCGAGCAGCGCGGCGCCGAACAGCAGCATGGCCAGGTTGGCGGTGCGGAAGACGCGGTTGGCGGCCAGGTCGCGGGGCAGCATCGGCGCGCGGCCGAAGCGCTGCGAGGCCCAGAAGCCGGCGGCCAGCAGCACCGTCAGCTGAGCCATCCACAGGACGTTGAGGCTCCCCCAGCCCTGACGGTTGCCCTGGTTGAGGGTCAGCACGAGCGCGCACACCCCGCCGGCCAGCAGGACCATGCCCAGCCAGTCGACCTTCTGGCCGAACGCGCGCGGGTCGACCGTCTCCGGCCACCAGCGCCGGGCCAGGACGATCACGACGATCCCGATCGGGACGTTGACCAGGAAGATCGCCGGCCAGCCCAGCAGCTGGATCAGCGTGCCGCCCAGCAGCGGGCCCGAGGCGTTGGCCACGAGCGCGGCGCCGGCGATCAAGGTCAGCGCGAACCCACGCCGCGCGGGCGGGAACACGAGCACGGCCATCGAGAAGCCCAGCGGCGCCAGCATGCCCGCGCCGACGCCCTGGATCGCCCGCGCGACGATCAGCGTGCCGATCGTCGGCGACGCCGCGCACAGCGCCGAGGCCAGCGTGAAGACCGCCATCCCCGCCACGAACATGCGCCGCCGGCCGAACTGGTCGGCCAGCTTGCCCATCGGCACCAGCAGCACCGCGAAGGCCAGGTTGTAGGCGTTGATCACCCAGGTCGCGGTCGACACGTCGGTGTCGAGCTCGTTCTGCAGGTCGGGGATCGCGATGTTGACGATCGACGCGTCGAGCATCGTCATCACCCAGGCGACGAGCATCACGCCGAAGATCGTCCGGCGGTGCGCGTAGAGCCACTCCGGCGGCGGGTTGCGCTGCTTGCGGGCCGGCAGCTCCGCGGGGGCGTCAGTCGGTGTCGGCACGGTCCTTGCCCAGGTCGCGCAGCTGCTCTTGGTCGTCGGCCGTGTAGCCCGGCCGCAGCGGGGCGTCGTCGCCGAACTCGGGCATCGTGCCGCCGGCGGCGATCAGCGCCTGGGACCACAGGTGCTCCAGCCGGCTGCCCTCGCCCGACGTCTCGTCGTCGCCGTCGTCGTCGAACACCTGCCGCGTCTGCGCCTCGATGTCGGCCACCAGGATGTAGTCGTCGTCGTCGCCCGACAGGACGGTCGTGCCGATCAGCGTGGTGAAGACCGAGCGCGCCGGCGGGTCCTCGTCGTCCAGCAGCGCGGTCAGGTCCTCGCCCTCCATGCGCCCCGGCCGGCCCAGGCCGAGGCGGCTGAGCACGGTCGGCGCGACGTCGTGGGTGGTGGCCAGGTAGTCGCTGCTGTCGCCGCTGCGCCGCCCGCGCGGGTCGCGCATCAGGAACGGCACCTCGAACGGCTCGTGCATGCCGACGCCCTCCGGATAGCCCCACACACCGTGCTCGCCCAGCGCCACCGCGCCGTCGCTGATGACGATCACGAAGGTGCGCTCGGTCAGCCCGAGCTCGTCCAGACGGTCCAGCAGCCGGCCCAGCTGCCGGTCGTTGGCGGTCTGCTGGTCGCGATAGCGGCGGCGCACCTCGCGGGCGGTGTCGTCGCTGACCGTCACGTCGACGCGGCGCCACAGGTCCAGGCGCCCCGGCGTGAACACGTCGCTGACCGTGCGCTCGCCGTCGACGAAGGCCACCGGCGGCGCGGCGACGGTCGCGGGGTCGAACACGTCGACGGCCAGGAAGAACGGCTGCTGGGAGCGCAGCTGGTCCAGCTCGGCGATCGCCTTGGTCATGACCCGCTCGGTCGGATCGGTGGCGGCGCGCAGCCCGGCCTTCAGCGGCACCAGGTAGCCGGGCACGCGGTCGGTGTCGGCGCTCAGGCAGTTCAGGCAGGCGCCGCACGGATCGGCGTCGGCGGTGTCGCAGCCCTCCAGCGAGGGCACCGCGGTGGTGCGGCGCAGGTAGGGCTCGATGCGGTCGCCGCCCAGCAGCGGGTCGTCGCTGATCAGCACCGCGTTGAGGCCGTCGGCGGCCAGGCGCTCGGGCAGCAGCGGCTGACCGGGCCAGATCGGGTTCCACCCGGGGATGGCCGGCACGCCCTCCACCGCGCGCCAGTCGCGGAACGGGTAGCTGCGCATGCCGGTCAGCAGCGCCCGGCGCACGGGCACCGCGGGCAGGCCCTCGGGGATCACCCGCTCGAAGCGCAGCGCGTGGTCGGCCAGCTTGTCCAACGCCGGCGTCCGGCCGTCGTCGTCGTAGGCGCCGACGGCGTCGGCCCGCATCCGGTCCATCACCACGACCAGCACGTTGGGCCGCTCGCCGGGCGCCAACGGCCCGCTGTCGGCGACGTCCTCGGCCGCCTCGCCCGCGGCCGGCGCCAGGCCCGACAGCGCCGCCGCGCCGACCAGCCCGGCCCCGAGCAGCCCGCGTCGGTTGAGGCGGCCGGAGTCGCGCATCAGCCGCCGATCACCTGGCCGTGCCCGAACACCGGCAGCGTGCCGCCGGCCGCGTCGACCAGCGCCTGCCACAGCTCCTTGACCTTCTCGGGATGGCGGTGGGCGACGTCGACGAGCTGGTCGGGGTCGGTCTCGCCGTCGTACAGCTCGATCGTCTCGCCGCTGTCGGGGCCCAGCAGCAGCCAGCGCCCGTCGCCGGCGATCCACGTGTCCTGATAGCACGAGGTGAAGATCGGCCGGGGCGCGGGATTGGCGTCGCGCAGCAGGACCGACAGGTCCTCGCCGTCCATGGCCCCCGGGATGCGCATCCCCATGGCCGACAGGATCGTGCGGGGCACGTCGTGGGTGGAGGCGAAGTAGTCGCTCGTGTCCCCGGCCCGGCGCCCCTCGGGGTCGCGGATCAGGAACGGCACCTGGTAGATCGGGCGGAACGGCATCGCCGCCGCCTTGCCCAGCACGTTGTGCTCGCCCAGCATCACGCCGTGGTCCGACAGGTAGAAGACGAGCGTGTTGTCGGCCAGGCCCAGGCTGTCGAGGTGGTTGAGCAACCGGCCGATCCACGCGTCCGTGAAGGTCAGCTCGGCCGCGTACAGCTGGCGCACGACCTCGATCGTGTCCTCGTCGATGCCCAGCTTGTCGACGTAGCTGGCCGGCGTGTTGAACGGCTGGATCGGCTCGATGCCCTGCTTCTCGATGCCCTTGCGCTCGCGGCCGAACAGCTCGACGTACTCCGACTCGGGCGGATCGAAGGGCTCGTGCGGGTCGAAGGCGTCGACGCCGAGGAAGAACGGCTGGCGGTCGCGCATCTCGTCGAGCATCGCCATGCCCGAGGCCATCACGCGGGCCGACGAGTAGCGGCGCGTGCTGGTCCGGTACAGGCTGTTCCAGCCCACGTAGCTGCGCAGCCGGTTGACCTCGACGGTGTCCGACAGCTCGGGCAGCAGGTAGCGCTCGATCGCGCTGCGCGCGGCCGGGCGCGTGAACGGCGTGTTGTAGTCGCGGTAGGAGGCCTGCGAGAGCACCGCGGCCGACAGGTCCAGCGTGCGCCGGAACTCCTCGTAGACGGGTCCGACCAGGAACGGGTTGTCGGTCGCGTAGCCGGTCGTCACCCCGGCGTCGCCGAGCACGCGCGTGAGCAGCGGATGCCAGGACGGGATGCCCGACCAGCCCGGCGTGGGCGGCAGGTGCTCGGTCGCGGTCCAGTCGCGCATCGGGAACGTGCGCACGCCGCTGAGCAGCGCGCGCCGGACCAGCCCGGTGGGCATCGCCTCGGGCACCGCGTGGGTGAAGCGCAGCGACTCGCGGGCCAGGGCGTCGATGCTCGGCGTGCGCGCCAGCGCGTTGGGGTTGTAGGCGCCGACGTAGTCGGCGCGGGTCGAGTCGGTGACGATCAGCAGGACGTTGGGTGGGTCCTGCGCGCGGGCCAGGTCCGGATCGTCGTCCCGGTCACCGCAGCCCCAACCACCCAGCGCCGCCGCCAGCGCACCCGCGCCGCCGACGGCGAACGCCCCGCGGCGCGTCAGGCCGCCGGCTTGGGGGCGGTCTCTGCGTCGTGCCACGCCTGAATCGCCTGGAGCGCACCCGCGACGATGCCGTCGCGGAACATCCGCGTGTCGTTGACGTTGGGCAGCGGCTCGTCGGGCACGGGCACCTCGAGGAACGCGCACAGCGGCTCCCAGCCCTCCTCCGGCCGCCACACCAGCAGGCGGTCGGCGGGCACGGTGCTCATGACCTCGTCGTTCCAGCGCTCCATCGCGTCGATCATCTGATGGCTGTCACCGTAGGAGCCGGCGAACGGCGCCTCGCCGGTCCAGGTCATGCTGACCATCAGGTCGACCCAGCGGCGCCACAGCGGATCCACGTGGTAGCGGGCCCGGGACATGTGGTGCAGGAGCGTGTCGGCGTGGTACATCGGCCAGATCGTGTCGCGCATCGAGCGCTCCCACGAGACGCCGTCGCGCACGCTGAGCAGCACCTTGGCGTCGGGATAGACGTCCATCAGCTCGCGCCAGTGGTACGAGCCCGGCCAGTCGGCCACGGACTGATACCCGTCGAAGACGGCCTCCCAGCTGCCGTTGCCGTCGATCGCCGACTCCCAGTAACCGAGCTGACCGTCCAGGTCGGCCATCAGGTCGCGCATGTGGTAGCAAGGCCCCAGGCCCAGCATCTCGAACGCGATCATCTGCGTGGTCGTTGCGGTCCGCGGAAGGCCCGCGCCGATCACCTTCATGTGGTCTCCTTCGCCGTCAAGACGAAGCAGCATGCCACGTGGAACCTAAAAGCCTCGAATTTCGCGCCCGGGCTCAGGTCTCCGCGGGGTGGCGCAGGCGCGAATGGCGCCGCCCGTAGGCGAAGTAGACGACCAGGCCGACGAGCATCCAGATGCCGAACCGCCACCAGGTCGCGGCCTCGAGCTTGGTCATCAGGTACACGCACAGCAGCACGCCGATGATCGGCACCAGCGGCACCAGCGGCGTGCGGAAACGACGCTCCAGGTCGGGCTTGGTGCGGCGCAGCACGATCACCCCGATGTTGACCAGCACGAACGCGAACAGCGTGCCGATGTTGACCAGCTCGGCCAGCGCGCTGAGCGGGACGAACGCGGCCATGACCGTGATCAGCCCGCCGAACATCAGCGTGATGCGCGCCGGCGTGCGGCGGCTGGTCAGCTTGGCGAACCACGAGGGGACCAGGCCGTCCTGGGACATCGTGAAGAAGATCCGCGTCTGGCCGTAGAGGATCGTCAGCACGACCGAGGTGATCGCCACCAGCGCGCCGGCCGACAGCAGGTCGCCCGCCCAGGCCCCGACGCCGGAGGCGCGGATCGCCGTGGTCAGCGGGGCGTCGGAGCCGGCCAGCTTGTCGACCGGGGCCAGGCCGACGGCGGCCAGCGCGACCAGGATGTAGAGCAGCGTGGCGATGCCCAACGCGGCCAGGATGGCGATCGGCAGGTCGCGGCCCGGCTTCTTGGCCTCACCGCCCGCGGTGGAGATCGCGTCGAAGCCGATGTAGGCGAAGAAGATCAGCGCGGCCGCGTTGGCGATCCCGTCGAAGCCGTTGGGCGCGAAGTCGGAGAAGTGGCTGCCGTTGAACGCGCTGATGCCGACGGCCACGAAGAACAGCAGCACGACGATCTTGAAGACGACCATGAACGTGTTGGCCCGCGCGCTCTCGCGCACGCCGACCACGAGCAGCAGCGTGACGGCGGCGACGAGGAACGCCGCGGTCAGGTTGACCGTCCCCCCGTCGCCCGGCGGCGAGGCGATCGCGTCCGGCAGGTTGACGCCGAACAGTGAGCTGAGCAGGTCCTGCAGGTACCCGCCCCAGCCGACGGCGATCGTGGCCACCGAGAACCCGTACTCGATGATCAGGTCCCAGCCGATGATCCAGGCGATCAGCTCGCCCATCGTCGCGTAGGAGTAGCTGTAGGCCGAGCCGGAGACCGGGATCGCCGAGGCCAGCTCGGCGTAGGACAGCGCGCTGAACATGCAGGTCAGCCCGGCCAGCACGAACGACAGGACGATCGCCGGACCGGAGTCGCCGATCGCCTCGCCGATGATCACGAAGATGCCGGTGCCGATCACCGCGCCGATGCCCAGCGCGGTCAGGTCGAGCGCGCCGACCGCCCGCTTCAGGCCGTGCTCGTTGTCGGCCTCCTCGACGAGCTGCTCGACCGGCTTGGAGGCGAAGACCCCGGAGGGCGCGTCGATGGCCATGGCGCGGTCTCCCCGGATCTCAAGGTCAGATAAACCGGATCGACCGGAGCGGACCTGGATCGCCTGGTCGCCGAAGGCCGGGTGGCCCGCCCAGCGCGCGTGGGTCTGCCCGAGCCGCTGCACCTCGACGCAGACGTCCGAGCGCTCAGCCGCGCGCTCGACGAGCTGCGCTCTGACCGCTGACGGCAGGAGCGATCGACGAGCCAGCACTGCGTTCGCTGGACGCGATCCATCTGATCGCGGCTGTCGACCTGTCACCACTGGACGGGTTCGTCACCTACGACGAGCGACAGGGTGCGGTGGCGCGCCTGGCCGGGCTGCGGACGATCGCGCCGGGTTAGAGCCCGGGCGGGTGGCGGACCGTGAAGCCCGCGGCCGAGCGCGGAGCGGTCTGCCAGCGCGACGGCTTGGCGCCGGAGGTGTCGAAGCGCAGGCCGGCGACGACCATGTACATGTGGCTTCCGTGGGCGTAGATCGTCACCCACGTGCCCGGACCCGCGTCGCCCCAGGTCATGAACGCGCCCGACGGGGCCGAGGCGGTCAGCAGCCCGGCGCCGTGCAGCGCGTAGGAGACCGAGCCGGAGCAGTCGTAGCCGGTGTCGACCCAGTCGCGATGGCCGCCGCCGTAGCGGTAGGGCGTCGAGGCGATCTGGTTGCCGGCGGCGATGATCGCGGCGACCACCGGCGGGGCGCCCACCGGCGCCGTCGCGGTGCCGTCGGGGTTCAGCGTGGCGGTCGCGGTCGGGGCCGCTGGCGCGGCGGCCGGCGTCACGGTCGGGACGGGGGCCGCGGTCGGCTCGGGGGCCGACTCGGCCGTCGTCGGCAGGGCGGCGGCGGTGCGCCGCTCGGCCAGCGTCTCGTCGGAGAAGTGGCGCAGGAGGTTCTGCTCGCCGCGGGTCAGGCGGCCGTTCATGCCCAGCGCGTTGGCCGTCTCGAACTGCAGCGCCGCACGCGTGGTCTGCGGGCCGTAGATGCCGTCGACGGTGATGCGCTCGGCCACCACGCGGCGCAGCAGCACCTGGACGGTGCGCACGTCGGAGCCCTTGGCCCCGGGAATCAGGGTGCGCAGCCCGACCTTGGCGGCATGGGCCGGCGCAGCCGCCGCGAACACAGCGGCCAGCATCCCGATCACCACGAGCCCCCGGCGCACGCCCCGGAGTATCGACCGGGTGCCCCGCGGTCTGAACGGCTGGGCGAGATCTTCCAAACGGCCCACGACCGCTCAAGCACGGTCGGGCCGACGGAGTTGCGGCCTACGCCGTCGGGCAGTCGCCGCGGGTCACGACCAGCGAGCCGGCCCCGAAGCCGTTGACGTTCTCGGCCTCGAACAGGGCCAGGCAGCCGTCGCGCTTGCCCGCCTTGGTGCCGCTCTTGGTGGTCCGCTCGGTGGGCAGGTCGGCCACCGTGCTCAGGTCGGTCGGGGCCAGCGCGGCGCAGTCGTCGGCGGTGTAGGCCTGGTTGGAGGCGAACAGCTGGCCGTCGGGCGTGGCGGCGAACAGCTGCCGGCAGCCCTTGGCGAAGCCGGCCGCGTAGGCGGCGTCGAAGCCCTCGGGGTCCGCGGGCACGGTCGGCGTGGTGGCGGCGTCGCTCTCGGTGGTGGTCGTCGGGGCGCTCGGAGCGCTCGGAGCGTCGGTGGTGGTCGGGCGCTTGGGCGAGCTGGACGCCGCGCTGTGCGCGCAGGTCAGCTGCAGCGTGACCTCGTCGTGCTGGGAGCCCCACTCCTCCGAGGTCGGCGTCTGCTCGGCCACCGTGCAGTCGCCCAGCGACGTGCGGTCGGGGCGGTTGCGGAAGACCGGGTCCATCAGCTTGTTGCGCACCTGCTCGGCCGCGTCGCGCGCGTCCAGACCAACGACGTCGGGCACCGGCAGGTAGCCGGCCGAGGCGCTCGCGGAGGGGTCCGGATCGCTGGTGCCGCAGCCGGCCAGAACGATGGCGGCCAGGGCGAGGAGGAGGGCGATCCGTGGCATTGGTGCATCACATATCGCATCGGCCCGACGCCCTGCATTCCGGTGGAACGCGATCGCGCCGCATCGAGCGGCCGATTTCGCCCGCGGTCAGCGCCGACGCGGCGCCAGCAGCGTGAAGGTCGTCGTGCGCCGGGCCTCCGAGGTCGTCGCGGCGTTGCGCAGCACGACGACCGCCTGGACCTCGAGCCGGCGCGCTCCGGCCAGCAGCCGGCGGCCCGATCGGGGCAGCGTGAGCGCGATCCGCCCGCTCTGCCCGTCGGCCAGCGAGAAGGTTCCCTTCCCGAGCGTGACCTTCCGGCCGCGGACCGTCGCGTTGACCGCCACCGCGGCGTCGTCGCACGGGCCGGCCCCGGCCGTGCACACGGCGGTCAGCTCGGGCAGGGTGACGCGGCCCGCACGGGTCGCGCGCACCACGCCGGCGCCCCGGCCGGTGAGCTCGGGCGCGACCCTGGAAGCGGCGGGCGTGACCGGCAGCGGATCGACGCTCGGGCTGGTCGGCGCGACGGGCGCGGCCGGCAGCGGGACGAACGGCGGCGCGACCGTCACCGTGCGCGTCGCCCCGGCCCCGGCACCGCCGTTGCAGGACACGGTCGCGCCCGTGTAGGTGCGCTGCGTGGAGCAGCCCTGGTCGTCGGTCTCGGTGACCGTGACCGTGTAGGTGCCGTAGTCGGCGTAGTCGTGCGCGGTGATCGGCCCGCCGTCGGCCAGCGTCGTGCCGTCGCCGAAGTCCCAGTCGTAGCGGACGATGTCGCCGTCGGGATCGGTCGAGCCGGTGGCGTCGAGCGCGACGGTCTTGTTCACCGGCTCGGCGGTGAAGCTGGCGGCCGGCGGCTGGTCGGGCGAGAGGACCACCGCGCCGGTCAGGTAGTTCGTCGGGCCGACGGCGACGCCGCCGTCGGCCTCCGCGAGCGCCCCGGTGTCGTCGACGGTGAAGCGGCGGATCAGGTTCGCGTCGCGGTCGCGGACGTAGAGCGTGCCCGCGTCGGTGCTGACCGCCAGCCCGCCGTAGGCGATCCGCGAGCCGAACCCGAAGGTGGCCACGTCGGTCATCGACGCGCCGTTGGCGAAGGTCTTGATCGAGGTGCGGGCGCCGTTGTCGCGCACGGCGAAGGTGAACGGCCCGACCGGGCTGGCCGCCACCGGACCGCCGGCGAAACCGCCGAGCGACAGCGCGCTCGGCGCGCCGAGCGAACCGTCGGCGGCGATCGGGTAGGCGGGCGCTTCGATCCATGCCGCGTCCTGCACGATCAGGCGCAGCGGCGCGGTGGTGATCGTCAGGGCCTGGGGCGAGCCGAACCCGCCGGACACCGACGTGTCGACGCGCCCGCTCGGCGTGCCGTCGGCGCCCAGCGCGAACGTCCCGATGACGGGGTCGACGAAGTCGGGATAGGCGACGTACAGGTGGCCGCCGTCGGGGCTGACCGCGATGTCGGTCACGTCGGCCGGGCCGGCCACCGGACCGCCGACCGCGGCGAGCTGCCCGTCGGCGTCGATGGAGAACGTCCGCACCGTCCCGCCGTAGTCACCGAGGTACAGGAACCGCCCGTCCGGGCTGACCGCCACGGCGGTTGACGAGCTGCCGGCCGCGACCCGCGTGTCGTGCTCGAGCAGCCCGTCGTCGCGGACGCGCAGGACCTCGACGCCGCCGCCGGCCCGGCTGTCCAGCGCGATGAACGCGAAGCGCCCGTCGGGCGAGAGGGCCAGGTCCGTCGGGGTGTCGGTGCCGGTGCTGGTGTTGCCGATGGCCGTCAGCTCGCCGTCGCTGCCGACCGCGTAGGCCTCCACGGACGGCGGCGCGGTGGCGGTGCTGATCGCGTACAGCGCGCGCGGTGCGGCGTCGGCGACAGCGGGGACGAGGGCGGCCGCAGCGGCAACGGCGAGCGTGGTACGGCACAGACGGGTCAGCATGCGGTCCGCGACGCTACTGCCTCAGATCCGGATTCCCGCTCGAACGATCGTCCAGATTCTGGGGCTGCGCTCACGGATGTTCGCGTGCGGACCAGCACTTGACTTACTGAACATCGCTCGGTTGAGTTACGCCGATCATCACAGCTGGCAAGGAGAGGCCACCGATGAACGCAGCACGGGTTGGACGGGCAACGCGACTGGTCACCGCCGCCGCGCTGGTGTGCGCGACGCTCCTGGCGGTGCAGGCCGCCCACCCGCCACGAGCCGACGCCTGGGCCTGGAAGGACACCTGCATCCTGATCGGCTTCAACCAGACCGGCACGCAGAGCTCGGTGCGTCCCGTGCTCTACACGCCCCTGCTGCCCAGCCCGACGGCGATGGCCGTGTTCGTCGCCTTCGCCGCCGTCGGCCTGCCCACCAACGAGGGCACGACGTTCTCGAACTTCGGCATTCCCGTCCCCACCTACGGCTGCCACACGCTGATGCAGTTCATCAACCCCGGCGTCAACGTCTCCTGCGCCTACAACGCGCCGACCACGGGGGCCAACCACTTCGACTGCAACGGCACGGCCAAGGTCACGATCACCAAGGACGACGACGACATCGTCGGCGAGGTGCGGTTCGGCTTCGGGGCGCCGGACCCGATCGACCCCACCACCGACGCCGACGGGGACGGGGACAGCGACAGCCACGCGCCACCCACGCTCGATCCCGCCACGCAGCCGCCCGCGCTGCGCCCGAGCGAGCTCCCGGGCGACGACTGGGTGACCAGCCAGGACCCCACCGACCTGGGCCGCGCCGGTCAGCTGATGATGGAGGGCGACCCGCCGGCGGGCTGCTCGGACACCGGTGACCTGCTGGCGCCGTCGGTCGTGCGCGCGTCGCTGCTGACCCGCCACGGCGGAGCCGAGGGCGTCGGCGCGGTCGACCAGCTGCAGGCCAACGCCGCCGACGCCGCCGCGGCCGTGCGCGACGTCCTGTCGGCCAAGAGCATGAGCTGCCTGTCGCAGCTGCTGGCCTCCGGCGACCCGCGGTCCGACGTGTCGCTGCAGAGCGTGCCCGACCGGCTCCTGGGCGACGACGCCTCGGGACGCCGACTGCGCATCAAGCGCGGCGACAGCACCGACTACCTGGACATCATCGCCCAGGCCAGCGGCCGCCACGCGCAGGTGCTGATGCTGGCCGGCGACGACGATCCGCTGCCCGGCCCGGTGACCCTCGCCGCGCTGCGCCGCGTGGGCGGCAGCTGACTCGGGGCACTAGCGCCAGTGCTCGAGCAGGTCCTCGTCGGGCACGTCGCGGATCACCCGCGCGGGCACGCCGAGCGCCACGCCTCGAGCCGGCACGTCGCGCGTGACCAGCGCGCCGGCCGCCACGAAGCCCTCTTCGCCGACCTCGACGCCGGGGGTCAGCACCGCGCCGCCGCCGATGCGGCTGGCCCGGCGCAGCGTCGCGCCGCGCAGGACGTACTCCTTGCCGTGGCGGCTCATCGTGTCGTCGTTGGTGGTCATCGCGCAGGGACCGACGAAGACGTCGTCCTCCAGCAGCGAGTGGGCGGTCAGGTAGACCATCGTCTGGACCTTGCAGCGGGCGCCGACGGTGACGTCGTTGTCGACGCACGTGCCGCGGCCGATGACCGTGTCCGCGCCGATCTGGGCGCGCTCGCGCACGTAGGTCTGGTCGCCGATGATCGCCCGGTCGCCGATGCGCGCGCCGGCGAACAGGATCGCGCCGCTGCACACGGTGACGCGCTCGCCGATCTCCAGCGGCGGCGGGGCCGGCCGGCCGGCGGCGGCGCTGGAGCGGGCCAGCTTGGGCACCTTGCCGAGCACGACGTTGTCCTCGATCACGCAGCCGGCGCCGATGATCGTGCCGCCGTGCACGACGACGTTCTCGCCGAAGGACACGCCCTCGCCGACGACCACGCCCTCGCCGAGCGCCGGCTCACCCATGGGTCACCTCGCGCCGGGTCAGCTCGAGCTCGTCCTGCAGGCGCTCGAGCACGCGCACGACGCGCAGGCCGGAGGCGCCGTCGGAGACCGGCGTGGTCCCGTTCTCGATGCAGTCCAGGAAGTGCTGGCACTCCAGGCGCAGCGGCTCGGCCTTGGGCACGCTGGGCGACCAGATGTCGCGAGAGCGCATGACGAAGTCGTCGAAGCCCTTGTCGTAGATCGTCACCTTGCGCTCGAGGTCCATGTCGTCGAACGTGGCCATCTTCTGCGAGCCGACGACGGTGAAGCGGCGCTCCTTGTGCGGATCCAGCCAGCTCAGGTGCAGGTGCGCGGCGATCCCCGAGGGGAAGCGCATGAACCCGAACACCACGTCCTCGACGCCCGGCGTCATGTAGCTCTCGCCCCGGCAGGAGAACTCGTAGGGCTCCTCGTTGCCGGCCAGGTGCAGCAGCACCGAGATGTCGTGCGCGCCCAGCGACCACAGCGCGTTCTCCTCGGTGCGGATCTGCCCGAGGTTGAGCCGGTTGCCGTAGATGTAGCGGATCTCGCCCAGCTCGCCGGAGTCGACCAGCTCCTTGAGCTTGTTGACGCCCGGGTGGTACTGCAGCAGGTGCCCGACCATCAGCACCTTGCCCGCCCGCTGCGCGGCGTCCAGCGCGCGCTCGGCGTCGACCACGGTCAGCGCCAGCGGCTTCTCGACGAAGCAGTGCTTGCCCGCGTCGAGCACGCGCACGGCCAGGTCGGCGTGGGTGGGGACCGGCGTGGCCAGGACGATCGCGTCGAGCGTGTCGTCGCCCAGCAGGTCCTCCAGGTCGGCGGTCAGCCGCGCGTTGGGGTAGGTCGCGGCGAACTTCGCGCGCACCTCCTCGCGGCCGTCACACAGCCAGGCCAGCTCGCTGCCGGCCATCGCGTCGAAGTTGCGGGCCAGGTTGGGGCCCCAGTAGCCGAGGCCGACGACCCCGATGCGCAGGCTCACAGGCGGATCACGTTTCCGGTGGTGACCCCGCGGGTGACGCCGCGCAGGTCCAGGAGGGCGGGGACGCGGCCGGCGACCTCGGCGTGGTCGATGCCGGGATGCGCGGTGACGATCACCACGAGGTCGGCACCGTCGACGACGTCGTCCAGCGGCTCGTTGTGCAGGCCGTGCTCGCGCAGCTCGGGCACGAACGCGTCGTGGTAGTGCAGATCGGCGCCGAGCGCCTTCAGCAGCGCGACGATCTTCAGCGCCGGTGACTCGCGCGTGTCCGCCGTACCCGCCTTGTAGGCCACGCCGAGCAGGCCGATCTTCGCGCCGTTGACCGCCTTGCCCTGGTCGTTGAGCGCGCGTTCGACGCGGGCCACGCAGTGGTAGGGCATCTGCTGGTTGATCTTGCCCGCCAGCTCGATGAACTCGGTCGTCATGTCGAACTCGCGCGCGCGCCAGCTCAGGTAGAACGGATCCACCGGCAGGCAGTGGCCGCCCATGCCCGGGCCCGGCTCGAAGCGCATGAACCCGTAGGGCTTGGTCGACGCCGCGTCGACGACCTCCCAGATGTCGATGCCCATCCGGTCGGTCAGCATGGCCAGCTCGTTGACCAGCGCGATGTTCACGCTGCGGAAGATGTTCTCCAGCAGCTTGGTCAGCTCGGCCACCTCGGGCGTGGAGACCGGCACCAGCGTGTCGCACACCCGCCCGTACAGGTCCAGCGCGCGGTCGCGGCAGGCGTCGGTCAGGCCGCCGACCACCTTGGGCGTCGTGCGCAGCGTGAAGTCGGTGCGGCCGGGATCGACGCGCTCGGGGCTGAAGGCCAGGTGGAAGTCGCGCCCCGCCTTCAGGCCCGACTCCTCCAGCAGCGGCACCAGCTGCTCGCGCGTGGTGCCGGGATAGGTCGTCGACTCCAGCACGACCAGCTGCCCCTGCTGCAGCACGCCGGCCACGGCGCGCGCGGAGTCCAGCAGCGGCCCCAGGTCCGGCTCGCGGTTGTGGGTCAGCGGCGTCGGAACGGCGATGACGATCGCCTCGGTGCCGGCCAGGTCGGCGTGGCGGGTGGTCGCCTTGATGCGGCCGTCGACGCTGCGCAAGCGGTCAGAGGTGATGTCCTCCACGTAGGAGTCGCCCGCGCGCAGGGCGGCGATCTTGCGCTGATCGACGTCGAGTCCGACGACGTCGTGACCGACCTCGGCGAAAGCCACCGCCAGAGGCAGGCCGACGTAGCCCAGGCCGACGATCCCGATGCTCATGCGAGCGGAGGGTAGCCGCCGGGGGTGTCGCTACGAGCGGCGGCGGCGCACCACCAGCAGCGCGACGGCGGCGAGGGCCAGCGCGCCGGCACCGGCCGCGATCCATGCCCACGGCGAGGTCGAGCCGTCGGCGGCCGCCGCGACGGCGGGCGTGGCCGCCGCCGGCGTGGTCGTCGCGGCCTGGCGCACCGGCTGCTCGACCAGCGGCGCGCCGACGGTGGGCGCGCCGGCGGCTGCCGCCCCCGTCGTCGGGCCGGGCTTGCGGGCCACCGTGAACGGGTGGACGACCCGGTCGTCGGAGTCGGGGGCCCGGACCTCCACCGTCCAGCGGCCCGCGCGCGGCTTGGCGGGGGTGGCGATCGCGTGCGTGCCCGCGCGCTCGACGCCGTCCGTGACCAGGTAGGTCTCGCCCGAGGGGTCCAGCAGGCGCACGTCGACCCGCGCGCGGCGCTTGAGCGTGTAGGACAGCTGCGGCACGACGTCGCCGGCCGCCGGCTTGGCCACGCGCACGGCGCCGATCGGCTTGCGGTTGCTCTTCTTCGTGACCAGGTACGTGAGGACGGTGCCGACCGGACGCTCGTAGCCGTCGGACGGCTGGTTGAGGACCTGGCCGTTGATCGAGACCGCGGTCGAGCCGCCCGAGTCGAAGGCCATGGCGCGATCGGCGCCGCGGCTCTTGAGGTCCTGGGCGATCTCGGGCACGGTGAAGCCGGCCGAGCCGGCGCCCTGGTCGACGACGTAGTAGATGACGTGGCCGTCCTTGGTCTGCCCGACGGCGGTGCGCGCGTCGGGCGGCACGAGCTGGCCGTCGCTGAACTCGCGGTTGGCCGCGCGCCGGTAGACGATCCGGCCGTCGCGGATCAGGACGGGCCCGCCGCCGATCGCGTAGCGCGTCTTGGCCGTCAGCGGGCCGACGGTGTAGCGCATCCCGACCCGCTGACCCCGGCGCAGGCGCTTGAGCTGCTTGGCCGCCGAGCCGTAGGCCTGGAAGAGCATGTCGCTGCTGGACGCGGTGGGGATCCGCAGGGTCCCGCGGCCCGTCTTGACCACGCGCATCTGCGGCGCGGTGGCCAGGATCGCCGTCGGCTTGTGCTTCAGGCTGGAGCCGGGGCCGACGCGCAGCACGACGCCGGCGTCGCCGCCGGCCGGTGCGCTGGGACCCCAGCCGGTGTCGTAGGTGACGAGCGAGTCGGGCCGCTTGACGTTGACCTCGAAGGGCACCTTCCGGCCGCCGGGCAGCGTCAGCGAGCCGCGCGCCCGCGGGGTCGAGAGCGTGATCCGGCCGTCGTAGTCGATCGACAGCGCGGGGCGCCCGCCCTGGGGCTGGTTGTAGAGCTCGCCGTCGATCATCAGCATCCCGCTGGACTGGCCGGAGGCGTACTCGAACAGGTCCGCGTTGATGGCCACGGCGGTGCCGTAGCGGCCCAGCTCCTTGGAGGCCTTGCTCGTGGTCATCGTCCCCTTGGAGACGACCGCGCCGGGCAGGATCGGCTCCAGCACACGGCCGCGGCCGGGCTTGGGCATGGTCACCGTGGTGACGTTCGACGTGCGATCGGCGATCGTCACGCGCTCGTGACGGACGACGATCCCGCCGGGGTAGCGCTTCTTGGAGATCGGGGCGCGCTGGACCGCCGCATCGGCGGCGGGCGCGGTCAGCAGCGCGGCGGCGAGGACGGCAATGGCGATACGCATCGAACCGGTTCATCGGCCGCGAGGCCGCGGAGCTGAACGAGCGTCAGCGGTGGGGCCAGGAGCTGCGCGGCCGGTCGCCGTCCGGCTGGCGCAGCGCGCTGAACAACCGCTGCCCGAAGTCCGGGCGCAGCTCGTTGTGCTCGCCGCGCACGACCAGCGGGCCGTCGCGATCGAGCGTGAAGGTCCAGATCGTGCCCGTGGGCGTGCCCTCGGGCGCGGCGACGCCGGGATCGACCGACGCGGTGGTCACCCGGCGGATGCGCTCCAGCGGCAGCCACTCGGTGCGCATGGTGAACGCGCCCGCCGGCCCGGCGGCCAGGCCGCCCATCCACGTCGCGTACAGCTCGACCGCGGTCAGCGCCACGGCCACGACGGGCGTGTCGGTGGGCAGGAACGTGGCCCGGACGATCGCCGTCTGGTTGCGCCCGATGTCGGGGACGTTGCGGGCCAGGTGCGCGCCGGCGGCGGCCTGCAGCCGCTCGCGCAGATCCGGCGTGGCCGGCTGCGGGCAGTAGCGCGACCACTCCCGTTCGATCTCCTCCAGCCATTCACGGGCCAGGCCGGAAGCGTCGCTCGTCCTCATACGGACGCGAGCCTATGCGACGGCGTCGTGTTTTGGGTGTGACACGACATGGCCCGTTCGCGCCAGATCGGCGGCTTATTGGCGCTTCGTCTGCCAAGGTGCCCGGCATGGGAGTGATGGGCTGGGTCCTGCTTGGGTGGGTCGGCCTTGCCGTGATCGTCGTCGGGATGCTGGCGATGATCGGGCGGGCCGCGAAGCTGGAAGACAACGCGATGGAGCGGCGGGTGCTGACGCGTCGGGTCCGGGTCGGGCGGCGACATCGCCGACGCCGGCACGCCGAGCGGCGCAGCGACGACGCGCGCGTCGCGGCGCGCTTCCAGGGCACCGAACGGCGCGGCGCCGAGCGCCGGCGCATCGACCGGCGCGCGGATCCGGTGTGGCTGGATCGCACCGCGGTCGGCGCACCCGAGCCGCTCAGGCAGCGCGAGCCGGCCTGAACATGCGCGCGCTCGGCAGGCCGCCGAGCAGCGCCAGCACCACCGTGTAGGCGACGAGGCCGGCGATGGCCATCGGCACCGCGGGCACCGGCAGCAGGAAGGCCAGCGCCCCGACGCCGGCCGCGATCAACGGACGCGCCAGCGGCCACCACGCCGGCCGCAGCGCCGGCCGCACCAGCGCCAGCGCGACGCCGAACGCGATCAGCAGGCCCAGCTCGCCGACGACCGTGGCGATCGCGCCGCCGCGCGCGCCGTCCGCGGTGATCAGCACCGCGCCGACCGCGGCAGCCACGCCCACGCCGACCACGTTGACCCACATCAGCGTCCGCTCGCGGCCCAGCGACAGCAGCGCGAACCCCCAGGGCGCGGCCACGAAGGAGGCGGCCAGCGCCAGCCCCTGGATGCGCAGCACGGGGATCGCGCCGTCGAAGTCCGGTCCGGCCACGACCTCGATCACCGCCGGCGCCCCCAGCGCCAGGCCGAGCGCCAGCCCCACGCCGGCCGCCGCGCAGGCCAGCGTCGTCGTGCTCACCGCCGAGGCCAGGCCCTCCTCCTGCTCGAACACGGCGGCGCGCCGCGAGAACACCGGGAAGATCGCGCTGACCGCCAGCGCGGGCAGCGTCGACAGCACCTCGACCACGCGGAACGAGGCGCCGAACAGGCCGGTGTCGCGCTCGCTGGCCAGCAGCGACATCTCGACCACGGCGACGCGGAAGAACAGCGCGCTGGCCGCCGCGGCGATCGCGAACGGGATCGTCGCGCGCAGCAGCGGCGCCCACCGGCGGGGCTCGCGCCCCGGCGCCACGCGCCGGGCGCCCAGCGCCACGACCACGAAGCCGGCCAGCGCCGCGGGCACTAGCACCGCGAAGAAGGCCAGCAGGTCGGCGCCGAGCTCGACGCCCAGGACGATCAGCGCCGCGGCGGTGGCCTGGCGCACGAGATCGGCCAGCGCGATGCGGCCCGCGCGCAGACGCACGAGCAGGTCCATGCCCAGCGTCGTGCCGACGTTCTGCACGACGAGCCCCATCCCGGCCAGCGCCGCGCCCGCGACCATCGTCCACCCGTAGCCCGCGGCCGCGGCGAAGGCCACGACCAGCGCCACGCCGGCCACGGTCGCGGCCAGGCGCAGGCCGAGCAGGTCGGCCAGCAGCGGCCGCCGCGCGCCCTCCGGGGCGGTCGACAGCTCGCGCACGCCGAGCGTGGTCAGCCCGAGGTCGGTCAGCCCCTGGACGATCGCCACCAACGAGAGCACCGTCACGTAGCGGCCGGTGTCGTCGACGCCGAGGTGGCGGAACAGCAGCGCCACGGCGCCAACGGTCAGCAGCTGGCCGGCCAGGAAGCCGCCGGCCCGCAGCGCGCCGCCGCGCGCCGCCGCCTGGCCCTCGCGCGCGTCGGACGACTCCATCGGGGCCGAGGCTACATGCATTTTGGGTGCGGCGCACCCAGATTGGTAGCATCGGCGCGGTGAAGACGATCCAGGTCCGCAACGTCCCGGATGACGTCCACCGCGAGCTGCGCACCCGCGCGACCGCCGCCGGCACGTCGCTGTCGGACTACGTGCTCGAGGAGCTCGCGCGCGTCGCCCGGCGCCCGCCGGCCGCCGACGTCCTGTCGCGCGCCGCCGGGCGGTCGGGCACCGTGGACGTCGAGGCGATCGTCGCCGCCGTCCGCGACGGTCGCGACCGGCCCTGAGGCGCGTGCTCGTCGTCGACACGTCGGCGATCGCCGCCGCCCTGCTCAGCCCGAGCGAGGCGCTGCGCCGGCGGCTGGGCGCCGACGGCGACCTGCACGCGCCGCACCTCGTCGACATCGAGCTGCTGCACGCGCTGCGCCGTCTGATCCAACGCGGTGCGATCTCGGCCGATCGGGCCCAGGACCTGCGCAGCGACTTCGCGACCTTGGCGCTTGTGCGCTATCCGCATGAGCCGCTCAACGACCGCGTCTGGCAGCTGCGCGCCAACCTGACCGCGTACGACGCCGTGTTCGTCGCGCTGGCCGAGGCGCTCGACGTCCCGCTGGTGACCTGCGATGCGCGACTCGCCCACGCACCCGGACACGCCGCAAACGTCGAGCTCTACGACACCCGCACGCAGTAGGGTGGACAGATCGACCCGAGCCCGAAGACGGGCAAACTGCGACACCTTCGGGTGCGTCGCCCGTCTGAGCTACGGACTGTCCCCCGTCCGATGACCTCTTCCCTCGACCCAGAGCACTCCCCGAACCCGGCGCCGCCCGGGGCCGCCGCGCTGCGCCCGCCCGCGCAGCCCGTGGTCGGCGTGCCGCTCGCGCTGACCGACTACGAGCGCACGATGGACTGGATGGACGCCGTCGTGGCCGAGGGCGAGAAGGCGATGGTCACCGCCGCCGCCGTGCACCTGGTGATGGTCGCCCGCGAGGACGAGGCGACGCGCACGGCGATCGCCGACCCGCGCGTGCTCGCCGTGCCCGACGGGCAGCCGCTGGTGTGGGCCTTGAAGGCGCTCGGCCACGCCGACGCCTCGCGCGTGTACGGGCCCAGCCTGATGGCCGCCTACCTGGAGCGCTCGACGCGCACCGGCACCCGCCACTACCTGTACGGCGGCCGCAACCAGGGCGCGCTCGTGCAGCTGGTCAACGAGCTGCGGCGCCGCTACCCCGGGCTGCAGATCGTCGGCGGCTACTCGCCGCCGTTCCGCGCGCTGACGCCCGAGGAGGAGCGGTTCGTCGTCGACGACATCGCGCGCTCCGGCGCCGACGTCGTGTGGGTGGGCACCGGGCAGCCCAAGCAGGAGCAGTGGATGTACGCCTTCCGCGACCGCCTCGACGCGCCGATCCTGGCCGGCGTCGGCGCCGCCTTCGACTTCCACGCCGGCCTCGTGCCGCAGGCGCCGGGCTGGATGCAGGCCAGCGGGCTGGAGTGGGTCTACCGCCTGGCCCACGAGCCCAAGCGGCTGTGGCGGCGCTACGCCCGGTACAACCCGCTCTTCGTGGCCGCCTTCGCGCGTCAGTGGAACGCGCAACGCCACCGATAGCCTGAGTCGTCGTGCGCTACGACGTCTCCATCGTCGGCCTGGGCCGCATCGGCCTGCCGCTCGCCCTCTCCTTCGCCGACGCGGGCCTGCGGGTGCTGGGCATCGACAACGACCCCGAGCGCCTGGCCGCGTTGCGCGAGCAGCGCATGCCGTTCGACGAGCCCGGCGCCCAGGAGATCCTCCAGCGCGTCGAGCTGGGCCTCAGCGACCGCGTCTCCGACGCCGCGCAGGCCGAGCACATCGTGCTCACGCTGGGGACGCCGGCCTTCAGCCACATCGAGATCGACATGCGCGACATCCGCTCCGCGCTGGACGACCTGCTGCCGGTGCTCAGCGAGGGCCACGCGCTGCACCTGCGCTCCACGGTGGCGCCCGAGACGACCGAGTTCGTGGCCGGGTACCTGGAGAAGCACCGCGGCTTCACGGTCGGCGAGGACGTGTTCGTCGCGCACGTGCCCGAGCGCATCGCCGCCGGACGCTTCTTCGAGGAGGCGCGCACGCTGCCCTGCATCATCGGCGGGGTGGGCGAGCGCTCCGGCGAGGTCGCGGCCACGCTGTTCGCGGTGCTGGGCGCGCCGATCGTGCAGACCACGCCGGTGCAGGCCGAGCTGGCCAAGATCTGGACGAACATCCTGCGCTACGCGAACTTCGCGCTGCCCAACCTGCTGATGATGGACTGCGAGCAGCACGGCGCGAACGTCTTCGAGGTCATCGACCTGATCAACCGCGACTACCCGCGCGGCGGGATGGCGATGCCGGGCCTGACCGCCGGCACCTGCCTGCGCAAGGACTTCGCCTTCTCCGAGGAGCGCTCGCCCGCGCCGGGCATGCTGCTGGCCGTCCACCGCGTGAACGAGACCGTGCCCCGCTTCCTGGTCGAGGGCATCAAGCGGCGGATCGGCAAGCTGCGCGGCAAGAAGGTCGCCGTGCTCGGCCTGGCCTTCAAGGCCGGCACCGACGACGAGCGCGACTCGCTGGCCCACAAGCTCGTGCGCCTGCTCGAGCGCGAGCTGGCCGACGTGACCGTGCACGACCCGCACGTGGCCACGCCGACGTCGAGCTTCGACGAGGCGATCGACGCCGCCGACGTGGTGATCATGGCCACCAACCACCCCGAGTTCTGCAGCCCGGCGGCCCTGCGGGCGATCCGCAGCCAGGCCCGCGAGAACGCGCTGGTCGTCGATCCCTGGAACGGCTTCGGCGCCGCGCAGGTCTTCTCCTACGCGGCCGAGATCCAGGCGCTCTCTCCCTCAGCGTGAGCCGCGTTCTCGTCACCGGCGGCGCCGGCACGATCGGCCAGGCCGTGGTGCGCCGCCTGCTCGGCGACCCCGCCTGGGACGTGCGCGTGTCCGACCAGCGCACGCCGCCGCAGTGGGTGCGCGAGGGCTGCGAGGTCCACACCGGCGACCTGCGCGACCGCGCGCAGGCGCGCACGGCGATCGACGGCTGCACGCACGTCATCCACCTGGCGGCGATCGTCGGCGGCATCGCCAACTTCCACAAGCTGCCCTACACGCTGACCGACGTGAACAGCTCGCTGTACAACGGCGTCGTCGGCGCGGCCATCGACGCCGGCGTGGAGCGCTTCGTCTACGTGTCCAGCAGCATGGTCTTCGAGCGCGCGACCGAGTACCCGACCACCGAGGAGCACGTGTGGTCGGTGCCGATGCCGCGCAGCGCCTACGGGTTCAGCAAGCTGGCCGGCGAGGTGTGGGTGCGCGCCGCCCACGAGGAGCACGGCCTGCCCTTCACGATCTGCCGCCCGTTCAACGCCTACGGCCCGGGCGAGATGCCCGAGGACGAGCCGGGCATCGCGCACATGGTCCCCGACGTGATCCGCAAGGTGCTGGCCGGCGCGGATCCCCTGCCGATCTTCGGCGACGGCACGCAGACGCGGACGATCACCCACGCCGACGACATCGCCGACGGGATCGTCGCCGCGATGGCCAGCCCGGCGGGCCTGCACGAGGACTTCAACATCTCCGCCGCGGAGGAGATGACCGTGGCCGAGATCGCCGCGGTCATCTGGGAGGAGTGCGGCAACGATCCCGCCGCGCTGCGCTTCGAGCACCTGCCCAGCTTCCCGGTCGACGTCGTGCGCCGCTGGCCCTCGGTCGAGAAGGCCAAGCGCCTGCTGGGCTGGGAGTCGCGCATCGGCGTGCACGAGGGCATCGCGCAGACCGTCGCCTGGCTGCGCCAGGTCGACTGACTCACCAGGGCTCCGGTCCGGCCGCCCGGGCGGCCTCGGCCGCCGCGACCAGCCGCTCGAAGCGCTCGAACTCGGTCGCATCGAGGCTGGCGCGCACCGCGCCGCCGGCCGGGAACCACTCGCCGTCCTTCTCCATGCCGATCTGGACCTTGTAGCCGCCGTCGCGCTCGGGCCCCTTGACGCGCACCATCAGCGAGTCGACGTGGATGCGCTTGGCGTAGTCGGATTGGTCCGACAGCACCTCGAAGACCCGCCCGTCGAGGCGCAGGTACAGGTGGTCGACGAGCATCTCTTGAGCCATGGGCGCGAGCCTGCCCGACACGCCGGACGTTGATCGTCCGCTGGATCGGGTAGCCGTGTGGGAAGACTTCGAACACAGGAGCGACTTCCATGGGCCTCATCCCCGGACGCAGCAAGAGCAAGAAGCAGAAGGCCGTACGCGCGGCCGGCAAGGCGGGCAAGAAGGTGACGAAGGCCAAGGCCGTGCAGCAGGCGCCTAAGACCGCGGCCGCCGTGTGGGCCGGCAAGCGCAGCGGCAAGATCGTCAAGGGCGCCGCCGTGGCGATCGTGGCGATCGTCACGCTGCAGGCGATCCGCTCCAAGGTGGGCGGAAAGGGGGACGCGGCCCAGCCCGCGCCCTTTCCGGACACGACCCCCGTTCCCGATCCCGGACAACCCGCGGCCGGCTCGGCGATCAACGGCAGCGCGCCGCAGCCCGACCCCGCCGCCCCATACGCGCCACCCATCGCGTCGGGGACCACGCCGCCCCATGGGGACGCAGACGTGAGCGGCGACACGCCGAAGTAGCGCGCTACACCGCCGGTGGAGGGTCGTCGTCGCGCCAGGCGGCGACCCCCTCGGGCGCGTCGCGCAGCAGCCGCAGCGGCCGCAGCGCGTAGGTGGCGATCAGCCCACGCCGCCCGCGCCGGGCCAGCGCGTGGTGACGGCGCAGCTCGTCGGCCGGCGGCAGCACGCGGCGGGCCAGGATGGCCAGCCGCGACGTCGTGTCCGGCGCGTCCTCGATCTCCTGCAGGCGCTGGGCCACGGCCGGAGCGGCCACCAGATCGAGCTCGATGGCCCGGCCGCCTCGCGCCGGCAGGGCGAGGCGATCGGCGATCGCCGCGCCGCCGTCGATCCCCCGCAGCGCGGTGGTCAGCCCGTCGCGCGCGCCCAGCTCGTCGGCCAGCTCGCCGACCTGCGCCCACTGCGCGTCGGGCAGCTGCGCGATCACCCGGCGCAGGTCCTCGGCCACGTGCCGGTGCGCCGCGTGGACCGGGTAGTGCAGCGCGGCCAGCAGCGCCCGGAACGGGATCGACGGCGCCCGCAGCTCGCCCGCCGCCAGCGTGAACGGCTCGCGCTCGCGCCACAGCGCCGCCCAGAACGCCGGCGCCCCCGCCGTCACGTAGGCGTAGCTGCGATGCAGGTCGACGGTCACCGCGCCGTCGGCGGTCCAGTGCACCGAGTGCTCGTCGGGCGCCTCCTTGTCGCGCGCGCGCCCGGTGGCCGCCAGCACCGCCTCGGCCTCGGCGAAGCGGCCGGGGTCGACGGCCAGGTCCACGTCGCCGTAGGCGCGCCCGCCGTCGGGGTACAGCCAGCGCTCCAGCGTCGCGCCCTTCAGCAGGACCGCGTCGACCCCCGCCTCGTCCAGCAGCCGCCAGACGGCCAGCGCCTCGGCGTCGACGCGCAGCAGCTCGAGGACGTGCTGTCGGGGAGCCCCTTCCATCGCGCCGGATAGTGCCACGAACACTGCTGACAGCGCGTTATTGACTGCTCGTCATCAGCACGATACGGTCGCGCGCATGTCACGGAAGTCCAGGGCCGTGGCCGCCCTCTCCTTGTTCGCGCTCCTGGCGGGCGCCGCACCCGCCGCCGCCGCCGTCACCGCCACCTCCGTCAGCAACCCGACCGCCGGAGCAGCCCTCGACGGCGTGGCCGGAACGCCGATCACGTTCACCGGCACCAGCGACGGCGCGCCCGGCGACGAGGTCGCCCTGCGCTGCTTCCGCCCGGACTTCCCGATCGAGAGCACCGCCTTCGCGGTGGGCACGGTCGGCGCCGGCGGCGACTGGACGGCCAGCGTCGACGGCGCCGACCTCCCGACCGGGTTCTGCGACCTGCGCGCCGTCCCGCTCTCCTGGTTCGCCGACGACGTCACGCCGTACGCCGCCACCCGCGTGCGCGTGGGCTCGCGCCAGGCGCCCGTCCACGACACCGCGACCGGGGCCGCGCTGCTGACCGACTTCGTGATCGACGAGCTCGACGCCGCCGCGGTGACGCTGGCCTCGATGGGCTCGTGCGCCGTGTGCGCGTCGGCGCTGGTCAACGACGCCTCGATCGGGCAGCTGGGCGGCCAGCTGTGGGCCGGCACGGGCGTCCTGCCCGGCCTGGAGGAGGACGACGGCCCGGCGCGCGCAGGCGCGCTGGTGGACGGCGTGCGCGCGTACGCGCCCGGCTCGATCGCCCCGGGCCCGGCGGCGATCGGCGTGGTGTTCGCGCCGTGGGGCCTGAACGCCCTGCCGGGCTTCGCCCCGTTGCAGTGGACGACGAGCACGGCGCCCGACGGCACCCGCACGAGCGTCGAGACGCAGGCGCTGATGCGCTGCTCGGGCGACCCGGACGCGCTCGACGGCCCCTCGTGCGCCGCGCTCGCACCCACCGGCGTCCAGGTGCGCCGGACGGTGACGATCGACCCGACCGCGACCCAGATCGACATCGCCGACCGGTGGACCGCGACCGACGGCCGCCCCCACACGCTCGATCTCGACTGGCGCCAGACGCTCGCACCCGACACGCCGCGCATCAAGCGAGGCTGGGACGGCGAGCCGTTCTCGGCCACCCAGGCTCCCCGCACGGTGCCCGGGCCGGGCGGCGACAGCGCCGCGGCGACGATCTACGCCGCCGGCGCGGCCAGCCCCAGCACGATCGCTCCCCAGGGCGCGATCGTGTTGGCGCCCGCGCCCGAGGACGTGCGCTTCCTGCCCGGCAGCGTCGTCGGCTCGATCGCCAACCGCCTGGCCACCCGGCAGCTCGTCGACGTCCCGTCGCACGCGCCGGTCACCACCCATCAGGTGTTCCTGCTGGGCGCGTCGCGCACGGCCGTGGAGGCCGCGGCCGTCGCCGCGCAGGAGCGCATCAGCGCACCCGAGCCGGGCCCGGTGCCGGAGAACACCACCGCGCCGTCGCTGCAGCCCACCAGCGCGAGCACGGTCAGCGCGACGCTCACCGCCAGCGCCGGCCGCTGGACGCAGCGCCCGACGTCCTACGACTACCAGTGGCTGCGCTGCGCGGCCGACGCGCCCGACCGCTGCGCCCCGATCACCGGCGCCACCCGCACCACCTACACGCTGTCCGGCGCCGACGTCGGTGCGCGCGTGCGTCTGCAGATCGTGGCCACCAACGCCCAGGGCGTCTCCGACCCGGCCCGCTCGACCCCGACCGAACCGGTCACGCTGGCCGCGCCCGGCGCCAGCGCCCCGCCGGGGGTCGAGCTGCGCGTCGGGACCGCCGGCACCAGCGCGGTGGCCGTCCGCGGCGCGTGGACCGGCGAGCCGACCGCCTTCACGCAGCAGTGGCTGCGCTGCGCCGCCGCCGACCCGGACGCGTGCACGCCGATCCCGGGCGCCGTGAAGCCGACCTACCGCATGGCGCTGGCCGACGCCGGAGCCGTCCTGCGCGTCGACGTGACCGCCGCCAACCCGACGGGATCGACCACCGCGCGCTCGATCCCGGACCCGCCCGTCCAGCTGACGGCGCCGGCGTCCCTGGGCCCGCCCACCTTCGCGCTGGACGCCCCCGCGGTCAGCGCGGTGGCCCGGCGCAGCGTCGGCCCGTGGGGCGGCGAGCCCGTGGGCTACACGCAACAGTGGCTGCGCTGCGACGCCGCGACGGCGGAGGACTGCGTGGCCATCGCCGGCGCGACCCAGGGCAACTACAAGCTCACGACCGCCGACGCGGGCCGGCGCGTCCGCGTCGCGGTGACCGCGACCAACGGCGCGGGCGCGACCACCGCGCGCTCGGCCGCCAGCGCCGTGGTGGAGCTGCTCGCGCCGGTCAACGCGGCCGCGCCGAAGATCACGCCCCGGACCAGCGGCGCCGCGACCAGCTGGGTGGGCACGACCGGGCGCTGGACCGGTGAGCCGACGACGCTGACCGTGCGCTGGCTGCGCTGTGGCGCCGCCGACCCCGACGACTGCGCGCCGATCACCGGGGCCACGGCGACGACGCACAAGCCGGTGGCCGCCGACGCCGGGCACCGGCTGCGCCTGGAGGTCGGCGCGACCAACGCCGCGGGCAGCGCGCTGCCGGCCCGGTCCGATCCCAGCGAGGTGATCGCCGCGTGAACCGTCCGGGCGGGCCGCGCATCGCTTGCTAGCCTGGCCCGCCCCAGCATTCCCGACAGTCAAGGTCGACAATGAACCGCCGCCGCACGCTCGCCGTCTCCCTGTGCAGCGCCGTCGCGCTCCTCGCGTCGCCGCTGATCGCGGGCGCGGGCGCCGCCCCGCCGAAGCTGACGGTCGCCTCGCTGGGCCTGAGCACCAGCAGCGTGCAGACCGGCGGCACGGTCGCGGCCGGCGGCAAGATCGCTAACACGGGCAACCGGATGGCCAGCGCCGACGTGCGCCTGGTGTTCACGTCGGGCACCACGCCCACGACGGTCGTGACCGCGAAGGTCACGAAGATCAAGCCGCACAACAAGACGGCCTACCGCCTGTCCGGCGCGCTGCCCGCGGCGCTCGCGGCCGGGACCTACACCGTGACCGTCTGCGTCGCCTCCAGCTGCAAGGCCGCGTCCGGGCCGGTGACGGTGACCGCACCCGTCGTCCTGCCGCCCCCGATCACGCCGACGCCACCGACGACGCCGTCGACCCCGACGCCGACCCAGGTGGCCGCCGACGGGCCGTTCGGCGTGTCGGCCACGACGCTGGGCCAGCGCGAGCCGCTGACCATCTTCTACAACGACCTGCCCGCGGCGCCCGCGGGCACGACCTACAGCCTGCAGGTGCGGCCGTGGGGCAACGCGCTGACCAACTGCGGCCGCTACAACACGGTCCGCCTCCAGCGCCCGCCCTATCCGGCCACGTCCGTCCTGACCCCGGTGACCACGGCCGCCAACGGGCGCCAGATGCAGGGTTGGTGCGTCGGCACCGCCTGGGTCGGCCTGTACGTGCTCACGTCGGGCGGCAGCCAGACGCCCGCCGAGGCCGCCTACAAGGTCGCGGTCACGTTCACCGCGCAGACCGCACCCCCGGCGTGAGCGCGCCGGCCGCGTCGCGCTGACGCCGGGCTAACGGGCCGCGGCGGCCTGCGGCTCCAGCGCCGCCAGGTCCGCCTCGACCATCTCGCGGATCATGTCCTCGAAGGACGTCCGCGGGGTCCAGCCGAGCTCACGCATGGCCTTGGACGGGTCGCCGACCAGCGGCACCGGATCGGGCGGGCGCACGAACGTCGGATCGACCACGACATAGGGCTCGGGATCGATGTCGACGACCGCGAAGGCGGCGTCGACGAGCTCGCGCACCGTACGACTGACGCCGGTGCAGACGACGTAGTCGTCGCCCTCGTGCTGCTGGAGCATCAGCCACATGGCCTCGACGACATCGCGGGCGTGGGCCCAGTCGCGGGTCGCGCTGAGGTCGCCCAGGCGCAGCTCGTTGGCCAGCCCGAGCTTGATCTCGGCCGCCGTGCGCGTGACCTTGCGGGTGACGAAGTCGGGCGGCCGGCGCGGCGACTCGTGGTTGAAGAGGATCCCGCTGGACGCGTGCATGCGGTAGCGCTCGCGGTAGGTGGAGACCATCAGGTGTCCGTAGAGCTTGGCCACGCCGTAGGGCGTGTGCGGCCGGAACGGGGTGTTCTCCGACTGGGGGCTCTCGCTGGTGGCGCCGAAGATCTCCGACGACGACGCCTGGTAGAGGCGGATGTGCGGGTCGAAGATGCGGATCGCCTCGAGCATCGAGGTCACGCCGACCGCGGTGAACTGCGCCGTCATCACCGGCTGCTTCCAGGACGCGGGCACGAACGAGAACGCGGCCAGGTTGTAGAGCTCGTGGGGGCGCGCCGTGCTGACGGCGTCCAGGAGCGTCATCTGATCCAGGAAATCGCCCTGGACCAGGGTGATGTCGGAGCGCAGGTGCTCGATCAGGTGAAACCGAGAGGTCGGCGAGCGCCGGACCATTCCCCACACCTCGTAGCCCTTCTCCAAGAGCAGCTCTGCGAGATAGGAGCCATCCTGGCCCGAGATGCCGGTGATCAGGGCGCGAGGCATGGCGCGATTCTACAGCCGACGTCCATCTCGGTCCGTTGCGCCGGCCCGCCCGAGGACCTCACCGACCGCGACCCCCACGACATCGGCGATTCGGCGGTGGCCGGTTCCGTTCGGATGGAAGTGGTCGGCGAAGTAGTCCTCCCACGGACGACACGCCGAGTCGACGTCGACGAAGCGGGCGCCGCTGGCCGCCGCGACGCTCCGGGAGATGTCCGCGTACCGGGCCAGCTCCTGCGCCGAACCCGGAAAGAACCGATCGTCGATGGCGAATCCGCCGATCAGGATCACCCGCTCCGGGCCGATCTCCTGCACCATCTCCCGCAGGGTCTCCTCATAGGCCTGAGGCCCCAGCCACTGCTCGCGGCCGGACACCCGCATGATCGCCGTCTTCGTCCGCCAGCGCAGCGCGGACTCGACCCGCTGCCCGACGCGACGCGTCGGCCGCTGGCTGAAGTACGGGCGCGGATCGAGCCACCCCGGCCGGCGCCACCGCGGCGGCACCCAGCGCAACGCGCTCGCCGTGGGGCGGAGGATCGCCTCCGTGATGCCGTGGGCGATCAGGACGACGTCAGCCTCCGTGGCGGCCGGGACGTCCCGCCGGCTGATCTTCTTGGCCGTCCCGCTCAGGTCGATCAGATCGAGATCGAGGTCCTCGGCGATCAGGATCGGGAACTGCCGGCCCTGAGCCCCGAGACCGGCGGCAATCGAATCCCCGAGTACCGCCAGACGTGCCCGATCGTCGTCAACCATGGGCGTGGCAATCTAACAATCGACCCAGGGGTCGCCAGCGCGGTGGCCGCCGCTAAGATCCACGCGGTGCCCAAGGCTCTGATCACCGGGATCACCGGACAAGACGGGTCCTATCTGGCGGAACAGCTCCTGGAGAAGGGCTATGAGGTCCACGGCCTCATCCGCCGGTCGTCGTCGTTCAACACCGAGCGGATCGACCAGCTGTACCGCGATCCGCACGAGGAGCAGGTCAAGCTGACGCTGCACCACGGCGACCTGAGCGACTCATCGCGCCTCGTGCGCCTCATCTACGAGCTGCAACCCGACGAGGTCTACCACCTCGGCGCGCAGTCCCACGTGCGGGTCAGCTTCGACATCCCCGAGTACACCAGCGACATCACGGGGATGGGAACGGTCCGCCTGCTCGAGGCGATCCGCGACGCCGGCGCCAACCCGCGCTTCTACCAGGCGTCCTCCTCGGAGATGTTCGGCTCCACCCCGCCCCCGCAGGGCGAGGACACGCCGTTCCACCCGCGTTCGCCCTACGCCGTGGCCAAGGTCGCCGCGTACTGGATCACGGTCAACTACCGCGAGGCGTACGGGATGTTCGCCTGCAACGGGATCCTGTTCAACCACGAGAGCCCACGCCGCGGCGAGACGTTCGTGACCCGCAAGATCACGCGAGCGCTGGCCCGCATCCAGGCCGGCGTGCAGGCCAAGCTGTACCTGGGCAACCTCGACGCGCAGCGCGACTGGGGCTACGCCCCGGACTACACCGACGCGATGTGGCGGATGCTGCAGGCCGACGAGGCCGAGGACTACGTCGTGGCCACCGGCGAGATGCACTCGGTGCGCGAGTTCCTCGACGTCGCCGGCGCCCACCTGGGCCTGAACTGGCAGGACGTCGTCGAGCTCGACAAGCGCTACGAGCGCCCGTCGGAGGTCGACGCGCTGTGCGGCGACTACAGCAAGGCCAAGGAGAAGCTGGGCTGGACGCCCACCGTCACCTTCAAGGAGCTCGTGCAGATCATGATCGACGCCGACGTCAAGGCGCTGGACGATCAGCTGTCGGGCCGTGGAGTGCGCCTGAGTTGACCGAGCCGGCCGCCAGCTTCTGGGACGGCCGACGGACGGTGGTCACCGGCGGCGCCGGCTTCCTGGGCCGCTTCGTCGTCGGCCAGCTCGAGGGCCTGGGCGCCGAGGTGTCGGTCCCGCTGACCCGCGAGTACGACCTGCGCGACGCCGCCGCCTGCCGGGCGGCGGTGGACGGCGCCGACACCGTCATCCACCTGGCCGCCCGCGTCGGGGGCATCGGCTACAACCGCCGCAACCCGGCGCCGCTGACCTACGACAACCTGATGATGGCCGGCAACGTCTTCGAGCAGTCGCGGCAGGCCGGCGTGCGCAAGCTCGTCGCCGCCTGCACCGTCTGCGCGTACCCGAAGATCGTGCCGACGCCGTTCAACGAGGACGACCTCTGGGCCGGCTATCCGGAGGAGACCAACGCGCCCTACGGGCTGGCCAAGAAGATGATGCTCGTGCTGTCGGACACCTACCGGCGCCAGTACGGCTTCGACTCGGTGGTGCCGATCCCGGCCAACCTGTACGGCCCCGAGGACAACTTCGACCTCGAGGACAGCCACGTGATCGCGGCGATGATCCGCAAGTACGTGGAGGCCCGCGACGCCGGCGAGGAGCAGGTCGTCCTGTGGGGCACCGGCCGCCCGTCGCGCGAGTTCCTCTACGTCGAGGACGCCGCCCGGGCGATGCTGCTGGCCGCCGAGCGGCTGCAGACCTCGCAGCCGGTGAACATCGGCACGGGCATCGAGACGCGCATCCGCGACCTGGCCGCGCTGATCTGCGAGCTGACCGGCTACCAGGGTGAGACCGTGTGGGACCCGTCGCGCCCCGACGGCCAGCCGACGCGCTTCCTCGACGTGCGCCGGGCCCGCGAGCTGATGGGCTTCGAGGCGCGCACGCCGCTGCGCGACGGGCTGCGCGAGACGATCGCCAGCTTCGAGACCGCGCTGACGAACCGCTAGGCGCGGTCGCCCGCGGTGCTGCGGGCCCACTCCATGGTCCGGCGCAGGCCCTCGGTCAGATCGACCTCGGGCGCCCAGTCCAGCTCGCGCCGCGCACGGCCGACGTCCAGGCAGCTGCGCTCCATCTCGCCTTGGCGAGCGGGCGCGAGCTGCGGCTCGAAGTCGCCCTTGGCGTGCGGGGCCAGCGCGCCGACGATGTCCAGCACGGAGCTCTCCTGGCCGGTGCCGACGTTGTACTCGCCGTGGGCGTCAGGGTGGGCGAGCACGGCCAGCAGCGCGCGCACGACGTCGCCGACGTAGACGTAGTCGCGGGTCTGCCTGCCCGTCCCGTAGATCGTCGGCCGCTCGCCGGCCTCGAGCTTGCCGCAGAAGATGGCGATGACCCCGGCCTCGCCGAGCGGGTCCTGGCGCGGGCCGTAGACGTTGCCCAGGCGCACCGTCGCGCCGCGCAGGTCGAACAGGCGGCCGTAGAGCCCGATGTAGCGCTCGGCGCAGAACTTCGACTGGCCGTAGGGCGCCTCGGGCAGCGGCTCGACCGTCTCGGGCGTGGGGATCACCTCGGCCTCGCCGTAGATGGCGCCGCCGGTGGAGACGTTGATCACGCGGGCGCCGACCTCGCGTGCCGCGTTGAGGACGTTGATCGTGCCCTCGACGTTCGTGCGGGCGTCGTAGGCCGGGTCGGCGACCGAGCGGCGCACGTCGATCTGGGCCGCGAGGTGGAAGATCACCTCGGGCTGGACGTCGGTGGCCACCCGCTTGGCCGCCTCGGCGTCGCGGATGTCGGCGCGGTGCAGCACCGCTCCGTTGGCCAGCGCGGCCTCGAGGTTGACCTCCTTGCCGGAGGACAGGTCGTCGAGCACGGAGACCTCGTGGCCCTCCTCGAGCAGCGCGTCGACGAGGTTCGATCCGATGAAGCCGGCGCCGCCGGTGACCAACGTTCGCATGGTCCGCAGCGTAGTCAGCGTTTCTGGTGGCGAGCTCCGTCGAGGCTGAGGATCTGCGCAGGAACGCCCGCGACGACGGCATCGTCGGGCACGTCCTTGGTCACCACCGCGCCCGCACCGATCGTCGCGTTGTCCCCGACGGTGATCGGGCCGAGCACGATCGCGCCGGCGCCGATCGTCACGTTGGAGCCGATCACCTGACGCCGCGGGTCGGCCGTGGCGATGTCGGCGGCCAGCGTCACGCCGTGGTAGATGAAGACGTCGTCGCCCACCGTCGTGTTGGGGTGGATGACCAGGCCGACGCCGTGATGGCCGACCTTGAGGTTGTCGCCGGCGATCAGCTCGGGCGGGATGACCGCGCTGTAGATGACGAGGTTCAGCGCCTTGACGACGCGGGCCGCGCGCCGGAAGCCGCGCCGGTGCAGGCGCGCGCTGAGGCGGTAGAGCTCGACGGGGCCCATCGCGGCCGCGCTACATCCACTCGCGGCGGTAGTCGAGCTGGTAGCGCAGGTCGCGCGGGCGCTCGCCCAGCGGCCGGGCGGGAACGCCCGCCACGAGCGTGTAGGGCGCGACGTCCTTCGTCACCACCGAGCCGGCGCCGACCACGGCACCCTCGCCGATCGTCACGCCCGGGAGCACGGTCACGCCGGTGGCCAGCCAGGCGTAGGTCTCGACCGTGACGGGCGCCTCGGTGCCGGCGAAGTCGGGCGAGCGCACGTCGTGGGAGGCGGTGATCAGGCGCGTGTAGCTGGAGATGTTGACGTTCTCGGCGATCTCCAGCCCGCCGCGCCCGTCGAGCAGGCAGTGGCGTCCGATGATCGTGTGGCCACCGATGACGATCCCCTTGGGACCGTTGACCTCGGTGTGCATCATGATGTTCGCCGTGGCGATGTCGGTGAAGCGCACGCCCAGCTTGCGGTAGGCGGCCAAGCGCGGCTGCACCAGCGGGATGCGGCTGGCCAGCTCGTTGACGAGCGCTTCGCGCGGCGGGCGTTGGAGCACGGACGCCATCCTATTTCGCCCTGGCCGCCCAGGGCACGCCGAGGGCCACCAGCGCCGCCAGCCAGGCCGCGCCGAGCGCCAGGCCGGCGATCACGTCGCTGGGCATGTGCGCGCCGGAGACCACCCGCGTGAGGGCCATCACGACGATCAGCAGCAGCGCGATGATCGCGATCGCCCGCTGGCGCACCGGCCAGGTCACGAGCGCCACGTAGCCGAGCACGGCGATCGCGAAGGCGGCATGGCCGCTGGGGTAGTTGAGGCCGGCGCCCTCGACCTCGCGCCACAGCGGCGTCGGCCCGAACAGGTGCTTGAGCAGCTCGTTGACGCCGGTCACGGCCCCGGCCACCAGCACCAGCAGCCCCCAGCGCCGGCCGTAGTTGTCGGCCAGGACCAGGCCGACGGCCACGACCAGGCACGGGGCGACGACGTCCGACGTGGCGTAGCCCAGGAACTGGAACCCGAACCACACCTGGCTGGGGAAGTCGTAGTAGGGCTTCCAGGTGTCGTAGCGGTCGGCCAGCCACTGCTCGCCCGGCAGCGGGCCGACCTCGTGCAGGAACCCGTCCAGGGCGAAGACGAAGGCGAACAGCGCGAGGGCGACGATCAGCAGGCGCGCGCGGTGGCGCGCCGCCCACTGACCCAGCCCGGCCAGCGGCGGCTGCGGGTCGGCCAGCGGCGTCACGCGCGCGCGGCCAGGATGCGGTCGGCCGCGGCGGCGATGGCCGCGGCGTTCTCGCGCGCGCGGCCGACGCGCTCGAAGCCGGCGGCCAGCTCCCGACCGCGCTGCGACAGCGTGGGCAGGTCGAGCTGGGGCAGGAGCTCCAGGAAGCCGTCGGCGAAGCGCTCGAAGTCGATCACCAGCCGCGGGTCCAGCTGCGCGGCCAGCTCACCGGCGCCGACGCGGTCGGAGACGATCGGCACGGCCCCGCAGGCCATCGCCTCCAGCACGGTGTAGGCGAACGCGTCGGAGCGCGAGGGCAGGATGAAGACGTGCGCGCGGGCCAGCAGCTCGGGCACCGAGTCGCTGATCGTCAGGCCGGCGCGCGCCGCCACGCGGCGCGACCACGGGTCCGACGGGCCCCCGACCGCCTCCAGCACCACGCCATCGGGCAGGCGGCGGTTGAGCTCGTCGACCACGTCGATGCCCTTGCGCAGCGACAGCGGGCCGACGAACGCGACGCGAATCGGCCCGTCGCCCTTGGGTCCGGGCCGGTAGCGCTCGAGATCGACGCCCGGGTACAGGTGCAGCAGCTTCTCGGCGGGCACGCCGCGCTGCAGGAACTGCTGGCGCACGGTCTCGGTGGTCACGCGGATCAGGTCGACCCGCTCGATCTCGGCCAGGCGCTGGCGGCGCTGGGGCTCGAAGTAGTCGCCGGTGCCGCCGGTGGCCCGCTCGGACTCGGCCACGCGGGCGCGCTCGACGTCGGGATGGCAGGTGGCCTGGTGGATGCAGACGACGCGATCGGCGCGCGGCGGGGGCGCCACGCCGCAGATCGCGAAGGCCAGCTGCCAGCCGTCGCGCGGCACGGCGCGGCGGACGCGCTCGGTCTGCAGCATCACGCCGGCGAACGGGGCGATCCGCCGGCCGATCTTGGAGGCCGCCGCACGCTGCAGGGGCAGCGCGGGCTGCGTGCCCACGAACGCCGCGGGGATGCCGTTGTGCTGGAAGCCGTGGAGGATGTCCTGGGACGACCGGCCCAGGCCGCCGGCGCCCGCGAAGGCGGGCGCGACGACGACGGCGCGCTGCACGCGCGAAGCGGGCGCCACGCGGCTACTCCACGACCAGCGCGCGGACGTCGTCGGCCGACAGCCCGTCGAGATCGGCCTCGAAGAAGCGCCGGTTGCGGTCGATCCGGTCCTCGGGCCACTCCCACCAGCGCAGCTGCGACAGGAGGTCGACGACGTCGGCGGCAAAGCGTGGGCGGATCGCCTTGGCCGGCACGCCGCCGACGATCGTCCACGGCGCGATGTCGGAGACCACGACGGCCCCGGCGGCCACGATCGCCCCGTCGCCGATCGTCACCCCGGGCAGGATCGTCACGCGGTCGCCCAGCCACACCGCGTCGCCGATCGTCACCGCGTCGACGACCGAGGGCACCTCCCAGCCGCGCGCCGTGTACATCGGGTAGTAGGCGCTCGCGCTGGTCGCGCGATGGTTGCTGGTGATGGCCAGCAGGTCGCGCCCGCCGACGACGTAGCGGCCGATGGTCACCGGGCCGTTGCCCTTGAACAACGCCCCCTCGTCGATCGCCGAGTGCGCGCCGATCGTCGTCGGCGTCCACAGCCGGGCGTTCATGGCCACCCGGCAGGAGGGATCGACGTCGACCGGGTACTTGTTGAAGCGCGACAGCTGCTCGATCCGGTAGCGCCGCTTGGCCTTGGCGGACCAGGTCCGCGCACGGACGGTGACGGCCTTGGAGATCGACATGCGGGCAGGATAGGCCCGGACCATCTGCAGGGCCGGTCCTCGCTAAGGTTCCGCGCGGTGGCGTCCCTCCTGCTTCGCGTCCTGACCAGGGCCCGGCTCGCGTTCTACGAGCTCCTCCTGGCCGGGGTGCAGCGCACGTCCGTCCGCGCCGCCTTCGAGCGCGACGCCCTGCGCAACCGCGAGGTCGATCCCGACGGGCCGGACGCCGCCACCCGCCTGCGCTTCGAGGCCGCGCGGGCGCTGCAGCAGCGCGAGGTGCGCTCGATCCTGTACTACCGCTGGTCGCAGGGCCCGGCGCGCGAGCAGCTGCTGGCCAAGATCCTGGAGCGCCTGCTTCCCGGCGCGCCGACGCTGCAGATCGAGCACTGCCGCGACCTCGGCCCCGGCCTGCGCCTGCCCCACGGCTTCGCCTCGGTCATCTGGGCCGAGCGCATCGGCCGCGACTGCACGATCCGCCAGCAGGTGACGATCGGCGTGCGCGACCTCGAGGAGCGCCGGCACTACCCGGTGCTGGGCGATCGCGTGACGGTCGGTGCCGGGGCGATCGTCCTGGGCTCGATCACCATCGGCGACGACGCCACGATCGGCGCCGGGGCGGTGGTCCTGCACGACGTCGCGCCCGGCGTGACGGTCGTCGGCGTGCCCGCGCGGCCGATCGGGGCGCACACCCCGGCGTGAGCGCACGCTTCGCGGTCCAACATATGGCCATGGAGTTCGGGGAGATCGCAAGGCGCGTGCTAGCGACCTAGACTGGCGCGCGACTGCGATGGCTGAGATCTGCCTGTTCGACCACATTCCCAAGGCCGCAGGCAGCACGCTGCGCAAGATCCTCTTCCGGGTCTACGGCGGTGATCGCGTCTACATGATCACCGACCACGGGACGTACCCGACGCGTCTGGCCGAGCTGCAGGACCTGCTCGACCGGCCCGACCCGAAGATCGCCTGCGTCATCTCGCACGCGGGCTGGGGTCTGGCCGAGCGGCTGCCCCAGCAGCACACCTACCGCCGCTTCACGATGTTGCGCGACCCCGTCCAGCGCGTCATCTCGGCCTACTACTACCGGATCCAGCAGAAGGGCATCGACCCCGACCTGACGCTGGCCGACTGGCTGGAGGGCGACGTCGCGCGCACCTACAACCACCAGACGTCGTTCCTGGTCGGCCTGCAGGCCGACCGCCACTTCGACGACCTGGAGATCACCCGCGACCTGTTCGACGACGAGCTCGTCGCCACCGCCGAGCGCCACCTGTCCCAGTACGAGGCGGTCTGCATCACCGAGGAGTTCGACGCCAGCGTCCTGCTGCTGCGCGCGGTCTACGGCTGGTCCTTCAGCCGGATCGTCTCCAGCCAGAGCGCGAACGTCGGCCAGCTGCGCGCCGAACGCGGCGGCGCGGTCAGCGAGGCCGACCTGGCGCGCGTGGTCGCCGCCACGGAGATCGACCGCTACATCTACGGGCTCGCCGAGGAGCGCTTCGGCGCCGACCTGGCGTCCCACGTCGGCGGCGTCCCCGGACGCCTGCGCCAGCTGCGTCTGGCCAATCGGGTCTACGGCCGCGTCTATCCCGTCGCCCGCGCCCTGGCCCGCCGCTGACCGGGGTGTCGGCCACCACGCAACCCACCGCGGGCGCGACCGAGCACCTGAGCGCGCGTGAGCACCTGCGCACGCTGACCAGCCTGCGCTGGTTCGCGGCCAGCCTCGTGTTCCTGACCCACACGCAGGTGCTGTTCTTCGGCGACCCGCCCGAGTGGTGGACGCGGATCGCCAACCACGGCTCGGCCGGCGTGTCGTTCTTCTACATCCTGTCGGGCTTCGTGCTGGCCTGGGCCTGGCGGCCGGGCGACCAGGCGCGCAACTTCTACCGCCGCCGCGTGGCCCGCATCGCGCCCGCCTACTGGGTGTCGATCGTCGCCGGCGTGTTCGTCACGCTGGCCGTGGACGGGTTCCTGACGAAGTCGAAGATCCTCACCGGCGCGTTCTCGCTGACCTTCCTGCAGGCCTGGGTGCCCGACGCCCGCGTCTACTACGCGGTCAACGGCGTGGCCTGGTCGCTGTCGGACGAGGCGTTCTTCTACGCGCTGTTCCCGATCGCCATCGTCCTCGTGCTGCGGTCCAAGCGCCCGGAGTGGCTGCTGGCGCTGTTCGTGGCCATCGCGCTGGCCATTCCGCTGCTGCTGCACCCCGACGAGCACACCTCCACGGTCTTCTGGGCCACGAACATCTTCCCGCTGGCCCGCCTGCCCGAGTTCCTGGCCGGAGCCTGCATGGCGGTGCTGCTGCAACAGGGCCGGCGGGTCCCGATCCCCAAGACCTGGGCGCTGGGCCTGGCCGTCGCGGCCTGGTTCGTGTGCGGGTGGACGCCGGCCTGGACGCGCTCGCACTTCATCACGGTGATCCCCTTCTGCCTGGCCATCTTCGTGTGCGCGCAGGCCGACATCACGCGGCGCCCGGCCACCCTGCTGCACCGCCCGTGGCTGATCCGCCTGGGCCAGTGGTCGTTCGCGTTCTACCTCGTCCACCAGATGGTCATCCGGCTGCTGACGCTGGTCGCGCCCGACCACGAGGACCTGGTGGCCAGCTTCGCGCTGATCGCGCTGGCCTACATCGCGGCCACCGTCGTGGCCTACGCGCTGTTCCGCTTCATCGAGTACCCGCTGGAGAAGCGGATCCGCCACGGCGACATGCCGACGATCCTCTCGACCCGCCGCGGTGGCGGCGACGGAGCCCGACGATGACCGACGCCGCACCCTGTCCGAGCTTCTTCATCGTCGGCCAGCCCAAGAGCGGCACGACGGCGTTGTTCGAGCTCCTGCGCCAGCACCCGCGCGTCTTCATGCCGGAGATGAAGGAGCCCAACTTCTTCGCGCCCGACCTGTGGCCGCGCCTGGATCCGCGCAGCGGCGTGCGCGACCCGCGCACGATGGACGAGTACCTGGCGGTGTTCGCGCCCGCGCAGGCCGGCGACCTGGTCGGCGAGGCGTCGATCATCTACCTGCGCTCCCACGAGGCGGCCCAGCGGATCGCCGCGTTCGACGCCGACGCGCGCATCCTGGCCGTGCTGCGCGAGCCCGCCGGCCTGCTGCGCTCGCTGCACCTGCAGCTGCTGCAGACGCGCACGGAGACCGAGCGCGACTTCGGCCAGGCGCTGGCGCTGGAGGGCGCGCGCCGCCAGGGCCGCAAGATCCCCAAGGGCTCGGCCCGGCCCCAGCTGCTGCAGTACTCCGAGCAGGTCCGCTACGTCGACCAGCTGCAGCGCTTCGAGGCGCACTTCGGGCGCGAGCGGATGTTCCTGCGCCTGTACGACGACTTCCAGGCCGACAACGAGGCGCTGGCCCGCGAGGCGATCGACTTCCTCGGCCTCGAGCAGCCCGCCGCGCTGCAGGCCGAGGTGGTCAACACGACGATGGCGGTGGTGTCCGGGGCGGCCGACGACACGATCTACAAGCTCTCCACCGGCCGCGGCGGCCCGGCCGTGCGGGTGGCCAAGCGGGCGGTCAAGGCCGTGTCCAGCCAGCGCCTGCGCCGCCTGCTGCTGCAACGCGCCTACGGCACGCTGCACAAGCCGCCCCCGCCGGTCGACGAGGCGCTGCTGGCCGAGGTGCGCCGCCGCTACCGCCCCGAGGTCGAGCGGCTGGCCGAGTACCTCGACCGCGACGTGCTGACCGCCTGGGGCTATCGCGACTGACGCAGCCGCGCGTACAGCGCGCGGTGGGCAGCCACGTGCGCGGCCCAGTCGTGCCGTTCGGCCGCCGTGCGCGCCGCGGCGCCCATCGCCGCGCGCGCGTCAGGGTCCTCCAGCGCGGCCAGGCGGCCCGCCACCTGCGCCGCGTCGCGCTCGATGAACCAGCCGTTGACGCCGTCCTCGAGCACGTCCTCGACCCCGCTCACGCGGGTGACCAGCAGCGGCAGGCCGCTGGCCGCCGCCTCGTAGGTGACCAGCGAGAACGTCTCGTACGACGTGGGCAGCAGGAACGCGTCGGCCGCCGCGAACAGCCGCTCGACGTCGGGCCGGGGGCCGAGGAACTGCACGCGCCCGCCGGCGCCGGCCGCCTGCACCGCGGCCTCCTGCTCGGCGGCGTCGCCCGCGCCCACCACCAGCAGCCGCCAGGCCGGGCGCGCGCCGACCGCGTCGATCGCCACGTCGACGCCCTTGCGCCGCCACTCGCCGCCGACGAACAGCGCCACGAGCGCGTCGTCGGCCAGGCCCAGCTCGGCGCGCGCGGCGGCGCGACGTTCGGGATCGGGGCGGAAGGCCTGGGCGTCGACCCCGTTGGGGATCACCTCGATGATCGGCTCGGCGATGGGCAGCTGCTGGGCGATCTCGCGGCCCAGGCCGCTGGAGACGGCGATCAGCGCGCGCGTGCGGCCGGGCCGGAACAGCGCGCGCTCGGACCAGCGGTTCATCACGTCGGCCACGCGCGCGTTGAGCCGGTGCACGCGCGTGTCGCTGCTGACCCGCACGTAGTCGGTCGACGCGGCGACCTCGAGGTGCAGCAGGTGCACGGCGATCGCGTCGGTGCGGTTGAGCGCGATCGCGCCGGTCATCTGCATCACGCCCGGGGGACGGCGCAGCCATAGGCGCAGGCTGGCCCAGACGAGGAACCAGGGGTAGGCCAGCGCGAACGGCCGGCGCGGCCCGCGGATGCGGATCAGCCGCAGGTTCGGATGCGGTGCCAGCGTGCAGTTGCGCGCCACCACGGTCACGCGATCGCCCGCGGCCAGCAGGCCCCCGATCAGCTCGCGCAGCTGGCGCTCCATGCCGCCGATCTGCTCGATGTCGTGGGCGACGATGACGACGGGGCCGCCCGGGGCCGCTGACCGCTCGCTCACGCGGTGGTCGCCTGGGTGACCTCGGTGACCCGGTGGTTGGCGACGCGGAACGTGCGATCGCACAGCTCCAGCGTGGCCGGGCGGTGCGCGATCAGGATGATCGTGCGCGTGCCCTTGAGCTCGTCCAGCGTGCGCCCGATCAGCTGCTCGGAGCGGGCGTCCAGGGCGCTGGTCGGCTCGTCCAGAAGGATCACCTCGGGATCGGCGAGCAGCGCGCGGGCGATGGCCAGGCGCTGGCGCTGACCGCCGGACAGGTCGCGCGCGCCCGGGCCGATCTCCGTCTCGTACCCGTCGGGCAGCTCCATGATCTCGTCGTGCAGGTGCGCGCCGTGGGCCGCGCGCTCGATGTCGGCCGCGCTGAAGCCCTCGCGGTAGAAGGCGATGTTGGCCGCCACGGTCCCGAGGATCAGGCGGCAGTCCTGCGGGACGTACGCGGTGGTGCGCGACCACGATGCGGCCGAGACCTGCTGCAGGTCGATGCCGTTGATCTCGATCTCGCCCTCTCGCGGCCGGCGCAGGCGCAGCAGCAGCTGCGACAGCGTGCTCTTCCCCGCGCCGGACGGCCCGATCACGCCGACCATCTCGCCCTGGGCGATGGTCAGGTTGACGTGCTGGAAGACCGGCTGATCCTCGACATACCAGTAGCCCACGTCGCGCAGGACGAAGTTGTCGAAGCCGTCGAGGTCGTGGCCGCCGCGCTGGGCGCGGTGCTCGCGCAGCGCGGCGATCTCGTGCCGGACGGTGCGCGTGTACGGGGTCAGCTCGGCCGCGGCCCGCTCGGACGTGACCAGCTGGCGCATGTACATGAGGATGCGCAGCAGCATCAGGAGCATCGGCCCCAGGCTGGACAGCGAGCCCGAGTCGATCGCGGCCACACCGCCGATGACCACCAGGATCGCGGCCAGCGCGCCGTATTGGTAGATCGCCACGACCATGCGCCCGTCGAAGCGCACCTGGCGCAGCGCCGCCGAGCTGCGGTCAACGTCGGCCTCGACGACGCCGGTCAGCTGGCGTCCGACGTCGAAGGCGGTGATCTCGGAGGTCATGCGCGTCGTCTCCGACACCCGACGCACGACCGCGCGGCTGGCCAGCAGCTGCTTGTGGGCGAAGCGGTTGGTGCGCTGGGTGTAGGGCCGCAGGCCGACCATCAGCAGGACCAGCACGAGCAGCGCTGCGCCGGTGGCCACCGGGCTGATGACCACGGCGCCGATCAGCAGCGTGACCAGCGCGCAGCCCGCGACCAGCACGGTGGCCGACTGCTGGACGAGCGCCTCGCAACGCGACACGTACTCGCCCATCAGCTGCTCCATGTAGCCCTCGCGCAGCCCCAGCCGGTACTCGATCGAGCTCTCCAGGTAGGCGGCGATGGTCTCGCGCCGCAGCTGCCGGGCCGCGCGGGCGCCGAGCGTGGCCAACATCGCCGACACGGGAATGGCCAGCAGCACCAGCGCGACCACGAAGACCCCGGCGATCAGCACCGCGCCGATCACTGAGGCGGTGAAGTCGATCGGCCCGAGCGAGATGTCGACGTGCTTGTCGCCGTTGGTCAGCCCGACCGCGAGCGTGCCCAGCAGGAAGAGGAACGCCACCTCGAGCACGCCCGAGATGAACGACAGGATGGTCGCGCCGATCAACAGGCGGCGCTGGCCCGCGATCAGCAGCAGCGCCTCACGCAGCAGTGCGGGCATCGGGGCCTTGCCGGCCAGCTTCTTTGAACGGGCGATCACCGGCATTGGCCTGCGGAGGATATCGAACGCCCACCCCCATTCCCCATCGTTTCGGTGGTGATGTTTGGACCTTTGGGCGATGTTCGCCAGGGGGCAGGGCTGGCTAAAATGCCGCGCGGAACCCCCGTTGGCCTCCGTCTCGACCACACCTCCGGCCACCGACGCGGACCCCGAACCCCAGCGCTGGCGTCTGGGCTACGTCCCGGCGCTCGACGGCCTGCGCGCCTGCGCCGTCGCCGCCGTGGTGATGCTCCACGCCGGCCTGAGCTTCGGGCGGGGTGGCCAGGTCGGCGTCGACGTCTTCTTCGTCCTGTCGGGCTTTCTGATCACGTCGCTGCTGCTGCAGGAGTGGGATCGCCACCAGCACATCGGCCTCAAGCGCTTCTACATCCGCCGCGCGCTGCGCCTGTTCCCGGCGCTGGCGCTGCTGCTGCTGGTCACGCTGCTGCTGTCGATCATCCGGCCGTTCGCCCTGCCCCACGGGTTCGACACCGGCGAGGTGCTGGGCGGCGCGGCGGTCGCCTTCACCTACACGACCGACCTGGTGCTGGCCTTCACCTCGATCGACGTGGGTCCGTTCTTCCACACCTGGTCGCTGGCCGTCGAGGAGCACTTCTACCTGATCTGGCCCCCGCTGCTGGTGCTGGCGCTGCGCGCCGGCTGGACGCGCAAGCGGCTGGTCCAGGTGCTGATCGGGCTGCTCGTGGCGATCTTCGTGTGGCGGCTGATCGGCTACCACGCCAGCCGCTCCGTGCGCGAGGTGATCTACGGCTACGACCTGCAGCCCGACCAGCTCGTGGCCGGCTGCCTGGCCGCCGTGCTGGTTCCCCTGGCCATCGTCCACCTGCGTGAGCGGCGCGCGCTGCTGGGCGCGCTGGCGCTGGCCGGTGCCGCGGTCATCGCGCTCGTCGTGGTCGCCCACCCGTCGCGCGCGCTGCTGGCCCACGGCGGCTACGTGGCCATCTACGTGTCGGCCGCGGTGTTGATCGTGTGGCTGGCCACCGGACCGGTGACCGGACCGCTGGCGCTGCTGTCGACGGCGCCGTTCGTCTACGTGGGCAAGCTGTCGTACTCGATCTACCTGTGGCACTTCGTCGTGTTCCACGCGCTCACCGCCGAGGCGCTGGGCACCGGGCGCACCACCTCGATCGTCATCCGGGTGCTGGTCACGCTGGCGCTGTCGATGGCCTCCTACCACCTCGTCGAGCAGCGGTTCCTGCGGCTGAAGGGCCGCTGGGAGCCCGACCCGGCAGAGTCGCGCCGGGCCGCCGGCGCGTCGGGCACTACCCCGGAGACGACGAGCGTCTAGCGGCTGCGCGGGCCACGTGCTCGTACAGGCGGGTGGCGATCACCCGCCAGTCGCGCTCCCGGGTGAAGTAGGCGTGGGCCTCGCGTGCCGCCTGGGCGCGTCGGCCCTCGTCGCTCGCCAGCTGCAGGACCATCGACCGGAAGGCGTCGCTGTCCTCGGCGTCGACCATGGACAGCCCGCTCGAGGCCCAGTCGGCGGGCTCACCGGTCGAGCTGCCTGAGGTCGTCGCCACCGCCACGCCGTTGCAGGCCGCGGCGGCCACCGCGGTGCGGCGGGTCGAGACCCCGTCGATGTACGGCGCCAGGAAGATGTCCGAGGCGGCCAGGTGACCGGCGATCTCCTCGGCGGGCAGCCAGCCGGGACGCAGCAACGTCGCGGATGGCGGAACGTCGAGCGGGACCCCGGTGCCCAGCTGCATCAGGACGAACGGCAGGCCCTCGTCCGCCAGTCCTTGCAGGGCAGCGTCGATCAGCGGCAGCAACGTTCCTTCATGCCCACTCCAGATCAGCGAGACGATCAGGGTGTCACCCACGCCGAGCCGGTCCCGCACCACCTCGCGGTCGACGCGGCGGTCCGGCAGGTTCGACCCGACCGGTAGATGAACCATCGGGATCCGCGGCGCATCGCGGGCCATCAACGCCAGCCACGGCTGGGTCGACACGAACACCACGTCGCTGCGGCGCATGAGCACACGCAGCTGCAGGCGCTGCCAGACCGCCATGATCACGCGCCGGCCGCGCTGGTTGCGCAGGTACGGCTCGTGGACCATGACCGTGACGACCCGCCGCCGGCGCAGCAACCCGGCCACCACAGGCAGCCAAGGGGCGAAGCCCCACCGGCCGAAGGAGAAGGGCTGGTACTGGACGACGATCGCGTCGCTGGCGCGCAGTCGCGCGATCGCCGCCCGCAGGCCGACCGTGCCTTCCGCCGCCTTGCGGCGCGACAGGACCTTGCCGTTGGGCTGGATGGTCAGGAGCGTCGCGTCGACGCCGGGCAGCTCGCCGAGCGCGTCGATCAGACAGCGGGAGTAGTCCAAGATGCCGTCGGCCGCTTGGCCCTGGGTGCGATACAGGAACGTGATCCGCATGTCAGCGTGGTGCGAGCGCGAGCGGCCCGCGCATGGCCGGACTCCTGACGGTGGGCGCTGCGACACGCGACCGGGCGTCACGGCGCATCCGCAGCGTCCAGATCGAGAAGCAGCCGAGGGTCGTCCAGATGAACGGGCTCAACGGCGTGCCGGCCGTCTCCGGTCCACCGAGCCAGAGGATCGCGAGCGTGACCATCGCGGCATCGAGCGCCGCGAACGACAATCGGAGCGCCGGCGGCGCGCGTCGAGCCAGTCGGGTGCCGTAGTAGACGCCCGACACGAAGATCAGGAACATCACGACCAACGCCGGTATCCCGCCCTCGACGAGCAGGAACACGAACATGTTCTCCCCGCTGACCCGTCCCGCATGGACGCTGGAGGCGCTCGACGTCGCCGGCCCCGCGCTGCCCAGGCCGGCCCCGAGCGGGTAGACGGCGGCATAGCGCGAGATCAGCGTGAAGCCGCCCCCGCGGTCCTCCTGGAACGTCGAGGTCAACTGCGTGGGCGTGATCGAGGCGTAGCGATCCAGCGTGATCCCGCTCAGCAGCGGGCCGCCGGCTAACACGCCCCCGACCGCCAGGGCCAGCAGCACCAGCATCACCCGCAATCCACCGCGGCCGCCGCCGCCCAGGATCGCGAAGACACCGAAGGCGATACACGCCCCGACGACGCCCGCGCGCGTCTGTGAGGTGAACACGGCGATGATGATCCACGGGACGCAGAAGGCGGCCAGGAAGCGCCACCGGCGCGGCCCGGGGATGGCCAGCACGGCCAGGGCCGCGGGCAGCGCGATCATGCCCAGGATGCCGCCGAAGCTGGCGTCACCGCCCAGCGCCGGCGGGCGCACGGTCTGCACGCCCTCGGTGTTGGTGAAGAAGCGCGGGTTGTTGTCGGCCAGCAGGCGCTCGTAGCCCGGCCCCCACGAGGCCAGCGAGCTGGGGCTCATCCCCGACTGCACGAGGCTGACGCCGCCGTTGATCGCGCCGCACACGGCCAGCATCACCAGCAGACCGCGCACGCGCTCCAGGCTGGTCAGGCAGGCCGCGGCGACGAAGAACAGCGGCACGAACTCCAGGTGCGGGCGCAGACCCTGCAGCGCGCCGCCGACCGACACCGCGTAGGGGTTGGCCACCTGCATCGCCATCAGCACGACCCAGGCGACGACCAGGCCGAGCATCGGCAGCTTCGGGATCCGGGTCGTGCGCCGGCGCGCGGCGTCCAGCAGCATCAGCACGAACAGCGCCAGCGGCAGCACGTCGCGGAGCAGGCCGATCGAGCGCTGCCCCGTGGACAGGCGCAGGAAGCCGTCCAGGAGCAGCATGTACGCGAACGAGATCAGCAGGCCCGCGTAGAGCACGCTGTCCAGCTTCGGCATGCGAGGCCCGCTGCGCGTCGTGGCGACGGGGCGGGCGAGCACTGCGCTCATCAGGCGCTGGTGCGTTCCTTCTTCGAGCCCGCGCTGGCCCCGTTGGACGACGGCGGGTTGGACGCGCCGTACTTCCCGTAGCCGTACCCGTACCCGTAGCCGTAGCCTTGCTGCTGGGCGTTGACGTCGTCGACGACGAGGCCGAGCACCGGGCCCCCGGGCGAGCGCTCGAGCAGCTCACGCACGCGGCGGATCGCCTCACGGCTGGTCAGGCCGACGCGGCCGACGAGCAGCACGCCGTTGACGGCGGGCAGCAGCGACAGCGTGTCGGCGACGGCCAGCAGCGGCGGCGAATCGACGAGCAGGATGTCGAAGCGCTCCGACAGCTGGGCCAGCGTGTCGCTCATGCGGCCCGAGCCGAGCACGGCCGGCGCGTTGCTGGCGGGCGTGCCCGCGGGCAGCACGAACAGCTGGCCGGGCGGCAGCTCCTGGTCGATCTGCGGCATCGGCACCTCGACGAGCGCCTCGTCGAGGCGGACCTCGCCGGCGATCACGTCGGTCAGGCCGTAGCGGCCGTCGATGCCCAGGCGCGGCGCCAGCGAGGGCGCGCGCAGGTCGGCTTCGACGATCACGACGCGCGAGCCCGCCTCGTACATGGCCAGCGCCAGGTTGCGCACGATCGTCGACTTGCCCTCCGACGGCATCGCGCTGGTGACCAGCAACGTGCGGATCGGCGAGTCGGCGCCCTGCAGCGACAGCTGCAGGCGCAGCAGCCGCATCGGCTCGCGCAGCTCGGGCGCGAACGCGGCGCCCGTGGTGCCCACCGGCGACGGGTCGCCGACGCGCGGCACGGTGCCCAGCACCGGCAGCCCGTACAGCTGCTCGAGGTCGTCCGGGGTGCGCACGCGGCGATCGACCAGGCTGACCGTGTAGGCGACGACCATCGCGAACAGCAGCGACAGGATCAGGGCGAAGCCGGAGGCCCGGCGCGGGTTCGGCGCGACGGCCTTGGGGTTGGCCACGGCGACGTCGAGCTGGGCCAGGCCGGGATCGAGCGAGGCCGAGACCGCTTCGGTCTGGCGGATGCGCGTCTCCAGCGAGTCGCGCTGACGCTGCTTGTCCAGGCTGTTGCCCTCGATCGCGTCCAGGCGCGCCTGGGTCTGCTGGTTGGCGTCGGCCAGCTCCTGGCGCAGCGTCCGGGTGCGCTCCTGGGTCAGCGCGTCGGCGTAGGCGTTGGCGGCCGCGGCGGCACCGGCGGCCGAGTTGGCCCGCACGTTGATCGTGACGACGTCGCTGTCGGTCGCCGCACCCGTGTTCAGGGAGGACACCTTGACGTTGGCGAACCCGTGCTGGTTGAGCTCCTGGCGCACGAGGCTGGCGATCCGGCGCGACTGGGTGAGCACCACGACGTTCTGCGTGTCGCGCACCGTCAACGGGAGGTCGCGCCCGCTGAGGAGCTCTTCCGCGTTGGAGTGGGTGACGAGCACCGTCGTCGATGCCGCGTACTCCTTCGCCTTGCTGGCGACGTAGAAGTACGTCGCCGCGGTGACCGCCACCACGAAGATGAGGATCCACCACTTGCGCTTCCAGATCGGCTCCCAGTACGCCCGGATGTCGATCGTGTCTTGTGCCGTCGTCTCGTTCACGGTCTGCTTTTCTCGGTGGCCAGATCTGCTGTCATTGCTCGTCTCGCGCTACACGGGGTGCCGTATCCGTCGATCGGACCGGTCAACCTCTCTCCCCTGGAGCCCTTCCTCGGCGGCATCATGCCCCGCGCATGGCCCCAAAGATCCTTCGTCTTGCCCAGTGGGAGCACGCAGTGTAGAGACGATTCGCCTGCTCCCACTATCGACCGTTCGCTGATTTTCCAGGGCGCCAATGGACCTCCGCGTCCAAAGGCTGCTCGTAAGCGGAGACGATCGTGGGGGCCAGCGTCTTCCATCCATGCTCCATCGCGATCGCCTTGCAGCTCGCGTCCAGGGCCGCGTAGTCGTCCGGATCCATGGCCACGGCGGCCACGATCCGCGCGGCGAAACCGTGCGCGTCGCCGGCCGGGGCCAGCCAGTCTCCGGGCAGGCGACGGGGCAGCTCGCGCGTCCCCACCGTGTCGTAGGCGAGGGTCGCCAGGCCCGCCGCGGCGGCCTCGACGACGCCGGTCGGATAGCCCTCGACGTAGGACGGCAGCAGCGCCACGGTCGCGTCGGCCAGCAGCGCCGGCAGCTCGGTCGGATCGAAGCGCGCGACGTGCTCGACGCGTGCGTCGGGCCCGTCGAGGCCCAGCGCGGCGTGCAGCTGCGCGTCGTCCAGCCCGGTGCCCGCGAAGCGGAAGCGCACCTCGCCGTCGCGCGCCCACGTCTCGCGCACGATCGCGGCGAAGTCATCGCCGCCCTTGCGCCGCGACCAGTAGCCGACGAACACGGCGCGGCGCTGGGCCAGCCGCTGCGCCGGCGCGCCGGCCGCCGCGGCCAGCGCCTCCAGGTGGGCGTCGGGCAGCCCGATCGTCGTCTGCACCACGCCGTCGCTGGTGCCGCGCGCGTGCTCGACGTCAACGGTCTCGTCGCCGTTGAGCGTGAAGGCGATGTCGCACAGGGCGAAGCTCTGCATCTCGTCGCGGTCCTCGCGCCACGTCAGCGCCCGCCGCGGGGCGCGCATCAGCGGGTGGCCGCGCGACTGCGGGTTGCGCTCGCGCTCCTGCACGCGGTACGCGGCGTACGTCGTGGCCAGCCCGCTGGAGCGCACGGCCAGCGTGCCGCGCAGGCCCAGCGCGTGACGGGTCACCGGCAGCGCTCCGGGGTGCGCCTCGATCACGTCGTAGCGGTCGGCGATGCGCCGCACCGCGGGCAGCGCGGTGCGCGCCACGGGCCGGTTGCGCACCAGCACCTCGAGCGGATTGCGCGGCGGGACGTAGCCCATGTCCGGTCCCGCGAGGTGGTCGACCTCGTGCCCCAGCGCCTCCAGCGCCTCGGCCAGCTCGAGCTGCTGGCGCACCGCTCCAAGCGTCCGCACCCACGGATGGGGGGTGACGAACAGGACGCGCACGGGGGTATCATCGCAGCCTTGCCGCGGACCAGAGTCCTCGTGATCACCCCGGACTTCCCTCCCGCCCGCGGCGGCATTCAGCTGCTCCTGCAGCGCGTCGTGGCGGGCTGGACCCGCCTGCAGCCGGTCGTCGTGACGCTCGCCCAGCCCGACGCCGCGGCCTTCGACGCGACCCAGCCCTACCGCATCCACCGCGTCGTGGATCCGCCCGGCCCGCGCGCCGCCGCGATCGCCGGCCTGAACGCCTACGCCGCGTCGCTCGGCCTCCTGCGTCGGGCCGACGTGGTCCTGTGCGGCCACGTCGTGACCGCTCCCAGCGCGGAGGCGATCCGGCGCCTGGGCGGCGTGCCCTACGCGCAGTACCTGTACGCCAAGGAGCTCGACAACCGGCCCGGCCTGGCCCGCCGCGCGATCGGCGGCGCCGACAAGGTGATCGCGATCAGCGCCTACACCGCGCAGCTGGCCCGCAGCCTCGGGGCCCAGGACGCGCGCCTGTCGGTGATCCTGCCCGGCGTCGACGCGGCGCCGCCGGCCACGGTGCAGCGCGCACAGCGCCCGACGATCGTGACCGTCTCGCGTCTGCGCGACGAGTACAAGGGCCATGACGTGATGCTGGAGGCGATGACCCCCATCCGGCAAGCGATACCCGACGTTCAGTGGGTGGTGGTGGGCGACGGCCCGCTGCGCCCGGCGCTGGAGGCGCGCGCCGCCGAGCTGGGCCTGGGCGACGCCGTGCGCTTCGAGGGCTCGGTCAGCGACGCCGAGCGCGACGCCTGGCTGGATCGCGGCTGGGTCTTCTCGATGCCTTCGCGGGTGCCGCCGGACTCGATGTCCGGTGAGGGCTTCGGCATCGTGTTCCTGGAAGGCGGCGCGCACGGCATGCCGGTCGTGGCCGGCGGGGTCGGCGGCGCGCTCGACGCGGTCGTCGACGGCGAGACCGGCCTGCTGGTCGATCCGACCGATCCGACCGCGGTGGCCGATGCCTTGATCCGCCTGCTCAGCGACCGGCCGCTGGCCGAGCGCATGGGCGCGGCCGGCCTGGCCCGCTCGCACGAGTTCGCCTGGCCGCTGGTCGCCCGGCGCGTCGAGGACGAGATCCTCGAGCTCGTCCCCGACGCGGCCCGCGCCGCGGCATGAGGGTCCTGCTGGTCAACCACACCGCCCACGTCAGCGGCGGCGAGCGCTCGTTGCTGTCCCTGATCGACGGCCTGGCCCAGACCGACGTCGAGTGCCAGCTGGCCTGCCCCGACGACGGGCCGCTGGGCGGGCTGGCCCGCGATCGCGGCGTGGTCACCGTTCCGATCGTCGGCACCGCCGGCAGCCTCAAGCCCCACCCGGTGCGCACCCCGGTGGCGCTGGGCGAGATGACCGCCGCCGGCTGGCAGGTCGCCCGGCGGGCCCGGGCCTTCGGCGCGCAGGTGATCCACGCCAACTCGATCCGGGCCAGCATGGTCGCCGGCCCCGCCGCCCGGGTCAGCCACGCCGCCGCCGTGGCCCATCTGCGCGACCGCCTGCCGCCGGGCGCGGCCTCCACGGCGAGCCTGCGGCTGGTCGGCGCGACGTGCACGGAGATCGTGGCCAACTCGCGCTACACCGCCGAGGGACTGGCCACCGCCGGCATCGAGCGCGAGGCGATCGTCGTCCACAACCCGATCGACACGTCGCTGTTCCGCCCGCTGGCCGAGGCCGACCGCGCGGCCGCCCGCGCCGCGCTGGACCTGACGCCCGACCACTTCACGCTGGGCGTCGTCGGCCAGATCACCCCGTGGAAGGGCCAGGACACGGCGATCGAGGCGCTGGCGCTGCTGGCCGACCGGCGCCCGACCGACCGGCTGCTGCTCGTCGGCGAGGCGAAGTTCGTCAGCGCCGCCACGCGCTTCGACAACCGCACCTACCTGGCCGGGCTGCACGCGCTGGCCGAGCAGCCCGCGCTCCAGGGTCGCGTGGCCTTCCTGGGCGAGCGCGAGGACATGGGCACGCTGATGCCGGCGCTGGACGTGCTGCTGGTGCCGTCCTGGGAGGAGCCGTTCGGCCGCGTGGTGGTCGAGGCGATGGCCAGCGGCACCCCGGTGATCGCCACCGCCGTGGGCGGCCCGGCCGAGATCATCCGCGACGGCGTCGACGGCCTGCTCGTGCCCCCGCAGGACCCGGCGGCCTGGGCGGCCGCCGTCCAGCGCCTGGCCGACGACGCGCAGCTGCGGGGCGCGCTGGCCGCGGCCGGCCGGCAGCGCAGCCAGGACTTCACCGTCGGCGTCCACGCACGCGCGATGGTCGACGTGTACCGACGGGCGGCGCGGGCCGCCACGACCAAGGCGGCCTGAACCCCGATGCCCCGAGTCCTGATCGTCAGCCACCCGAGCGTCATCGGCGTCAACCAGCTGCCCCACGCGCGGTTGCGCGAGCTGGGCTGGGACGTGTTCCTGGCCGTGCCCGACCGCTGGTTCAACGACTACTCCGACGGCCTGTTCGACCACGAGACGCTGCCCGAGCTGGAGGGCCGCGTCGCCGGCCTGAAGGTGGTCAACCCCGGCCTCGTGCAGCGCCACGTGTACGTGCGCCCGCCCGGCGACCTGCTGCGCCGCGTCCAGCCCGACGTCGTGTTCATCGAGGAGGAGCCGACCTCGCTGGCCGGCGCCCAGTGGGCCTGGGCCTGCCACCGCGCCGGCATCCCGTTCGGGATGCAGATCGACGAGAACCTCGACCGTCCCTACCACCGGGTGGCCAAGGCGATCCGGGGCTGGACGCTCCCGCGGATGGCCTTCCTGGCCTCCCGCTCGCCCGCCGCCGCGGCGATCGCCCAGCGCTGGGGCTACACCGGGCCGGCGCCGCTGGTGCCCCATCCCGTGCCGCTGTGGGAGGTCGCGCCGCGGGATCCCGGCGACCGGCCGTTCACGATCGGCTTCGCCGGGCGCCTGGTGCCCCAGAAGGGCCTGCACGACCTGCTGGCCGCGGCCCAGGCGATGGGCGGCGTCACGCTGCGCCTGGTCGGCAACGGCGAGCTGGCCGACGAGCTGCGCGCCGCGACGATCCCCGGCGGCACGGTCGAGCTGATCACCGACATCGGCCACGCCGACATGCCGCGCGCCTACGCCGGGTTCGACGTGCTCGTGCTGCCCTCGCGCACGACGCCGACCTGGGCCGAGCAGTTCGGCCGCGTGCTGGTCGAGGCGATGTGGTGCGGCGTGCCGGTCGTCGGCTCGGACTCGGGTGAGATCCCGTGGGTGATCCGCACGACGGGCGGCGGGCTGGTCTTCCCCGAGGGCGACGCCGACGCGCTGCGCGCCGCGCTGGAGCGCCTGCGCGACGACCCGGCCCTGCGCGACGAGCTGGCCGCGGCCGGCCGCCAGCAGGTGGCCGAGCGGTTCACGATCGAGGCCGCCGCGCGCGATCTCGATGCGGCGATGCGGGCCGCGCTAGCCGGCTGATCCGTCGACCACCGCGAGCATCCGCTCGCGGAAGGCGCTGGTGGAGAACTGCGCCGCCCAGGCGGCGATCGCCTCCGGCGTGGTGTCCAGCGCGTCGGCCCGGGCGATCGCGTCGAGCAGGCTCTCCTCGCCGTGGTCGGCGAAGAACACGCCGGTGACGCCGTCCTGGATCGTCTCCAGCGCGCCGCCGGCGGCCAGCGCGACGACCGGCTTGCCCGCCGCCTGCGCCTCGACGGGCGTGATCCCGAAGTCCTCCTCGCCGGGCAGCACGAACGCGCGGCAGGTCTCCATCAGCTCGGTGACGGCGTCGTCGTCCAGGCGCCCGTGGAACGTGACCGTCGGCCCGGCCAGCGCGCGCAGCTCCTGCTCGCTGGGGCCGGTGCCCACCACGTCGAGGGCCAGGCCGGCCCGGTTGGCCGCGCGCACCACCGCGTCGACGCGCTTGTAGTCCAGCAGCCGCGAGACGACGAGCAGCCGCTCGCCCCGCGGCCGGGGCGTGAAGCGGTCGACCTGGACGGGCGGGGGCACGACGGCGGCCTGGCGGCCGTAGGCCTGCGCGATCTGCCGGCTGGTGTTGTGCGAGTTGGCCAGGTAGACGTCCGGGCGGCGGGCGGCCGCCTGGTCCCACCGGCGCAGGGCGCCCATCAGCGGCGCGGCCAGCCGCTGCCCGGCGGAGTGGCCCAGGTAGGCGTCGGGCGAGTACAGCCAGCGCGCCGGCGCGTGGCAGTAGACGACGTGGCGGGTGTGCGGCGCGGTGCGGATCCCGTGGGCCCAGCCGGTCGAGCTGGAGATCACCACGTCGTGGTCCAGAGGGCCCAGTTGGGCGAAGGCCAGCGGGTACAGCGGCAGCAGCGCGCGGAAGCGCTTGTCGACCGGCGCGCGCTGCAGGAAGCTCGTGCGCACGTCGTGTCCGGCGAAGCTCGAGAACGTCGATTGCGGCCGGTACAGCGCCGTGTAGATCGGGGCCTGCGGCCAGATGTCAGCCAGTGCGGCGACGACCCGCTCGGCTCCGCCCCGCTGGTTGAGGTAGTCGTGGACGATGGCGACGCGCGGAGATGGCACAGTCCGAGATGCACCATGATACCCCCCGGATGCACCCCGATTTTCTCGCCGCCTACGACGACCACGTGTGGACCGTCTACGGCTTCTTCGCCTATCGGGTGCGGTCCCGGACCGACGCCGAGGACCTCACGCAGGTCACCTTCGAACGGGCCCTGCGCGCCTGGTCGCGCTTCGATCCGCAGCGCGCATCGGCATCCACGTGGCTGCTGGCCATCGCCCGCAACCTGCTGATCGACCACTACCGCAGCGATCGGTCCGGCCAGCAGGACTCGATCGACGACCGCACCGAGCACGAGCTGGGCAGCGAGCTGGCCCAGCCCGACCTGGGGCTCGATCCGGCGCTGGCCACCTCGCTGGCCGGCCTGAGCGACCGCGACCGCGAGGTCGTCGCGCTGCGCTTCGGCGGCGATCTGACCACGGTCGAGATCGCCGAGCTGCTGGGGCTCACCGCGGCCAACGTCCAGCAGATCCTGTCGCGCAGCCTGCGCAAGATGCGCACCGAGCTGGAAGCGGCCGGCGTGACCGGCCCCAACCAGGCCTAGCTGAGCTGCTCACGGACCTGCTGAACAGGGCAGGGCCGCGTATTTGATGGATGTGTCCGGCCCCGACCGGAGGCTGAGAGGTGCGACCCACCACAGCCCAAGAAGGGACCGGACACATGACAGACCGTAGATGTCGCTATGCGATGGCGGCGAGGATCGAGATGGTCCGCCGCCGCCAGGCGGGCGAGTCGTTGCGGCAGATCGCCGCGGCGGTCGGGTGTTCGCCAACCACGGTCAAGACGATGTGTGACCGGTTCGGCCAAGCCAGCGAGGCCGAGAGGGCAGATTTCTCGTGCTTGGCGCCGAGGCGGCCGGTTCCGCTGTCGTGTCCTTGGGCGCTGACGGCGGCCCAGGAGCGCGAGATCCTCGACGCGCGCCAACGCACGAACTGGGGGCCGATGCGCCTGGCGTTCTTGACCGGCCGTCACCGCTCGACGAACTGGAAGGTGCTCAGGCGCCACGGCGTCAGCCGCCGACGCCGCAGCGAGCGGGCGACCGTTGGCAAGCGCTATGAGTGGACCCAAGCCGGCGCCTTGTTGCACATCGACGCGTTCTCGGCAGCGAAGTTCGATGAGCCCGGGCATTGGGCGACCGGTGATCGCTCCCAGGCCCAGCGCTCGCGCGGGGCGGGCAAGACGGTGGTCATCGGAGTGATCGACGACCACACCCGCCTGGCCTACTGCGAGCTGCACGCAGCCGAGAACAAACACACCGTCTCAGCCACGCTCAAGCGCGCCGCGGCCTGGATGGCAGAACAAGGCTGCGGCCCCGTCCAGGCGGTGATGAGTGACAACGCCAAGTGCTACTCCGAGAGCCACCAGTTCGCCCAAACACTGCACCAGCTCGGTGCCCGCCACATCCTCACGCCGCCCTACACCCCCCGCTGGAACGGCAAGATCGAGCGCTTCTGGCAAACCCTGGACACCGAATGGGCCCACAGCCGCGTTTGGCCCAACAGCACCCAACGCGACCGCGCCCTGTCATCGTTCATCCGCTTCTACAACCGCCAACGCCCACACTCAGCCGCCGGCGGCCGACCACCCATCACCCGCGTTCAGCAAGTCCGCGAGCAGGACACCTAGCTACATCGAGAGCGGCCCGGCGCCCGCGGCGCCCAGGCCGGCGATCACCAGCAGCGCCCCGCCGCTGCCGGTCAGCGCGGCGACGCGTCCCCACAGCAGCTTCGGGCGCGACGCGCCGGCGCGCGTCCCGGCCAGCCGGCGGCGCAGGTCTCCGCGGAACGCGGGCGCGGGCACCGGCCGGTCGCGCTGCAGGCGCTCGGCCAGGACGATGATCTCGGGCTCCTCGCCCGGGAGGTCTGCGGACCAGTCGCTCATGTCAGTTCTCCTTCACCCGCTGGCGGAACAGCGGCGAGTCGGGGTTCAGGGAGCGCGCGTGGCGGAACTCCGCCACCGAGCGCTTGGCCTGCCCGCGGCGCGCGGACACGCGGGAGGCGATCAGCCAGGTGCGCCAGTTCATCGGCTCGGCGCGGGTGGCCTTCTCGGCCAGCTGCTGAGCGCCGGACAGGTCGCCCGCGGTCTCGGCCACGAGCGCCTGCTGCATCAGCGCGGTGGCCGAGTACGGCTGCACGGCGGCGGCGTCGGCGGCCTTCTCGTAGGCCAGCGACAGGTCGCCCTGGGTCACCAGCGACTGGCTGTCGCGCACGTCCTTGGTCGAGGCCAGCGGGATGGCGATCAGCACGACGGCGGCGACCGACAGCACGGCCAGCCCGACGCGGGCCGGGATCTGGCGGCTGTTGCGACGCAGCTTGGCGCCGGGGTCGCGACCGAGGATCACCGCGGCGAGCAGGAAGAGCACGACGGGGATCACCGCGATCTCCCAGATCCACTCGACCGCGGCGGCGGTGGCGAACGCGGCCACGCCGGCGGTCGCGGCGGCGATGCCCAGCCGGTGCTGCTCGCTGCGCGCCCGCACGGCGCGCCACACGCCCATGGCCAGCAGCGCGATCATGCCGCCGCCGATCAGCAGCGTGCCGATCCAGCCCAGCTCGCCCCACGTCTCGGCGTACAGCGAGTGGGCGTCGCGCACGAAGCCGCCGGAGCGCGCCGGATCGCGGGCCCACCAGGCCTCGAAGGTGCCCGAGCCGATCCCCTTGAGCGGATCGCTGGCGTGGGCGCGGTCGGCGGACTGCCAGTACTGGTAGCGACCGTTGCCCGACAGGCTGTCCAGACGGCTGAAGGCGCTGTTGCGCTCGTTGACCACGCCGGCGCCGGGGCTCTTGAACTGCTGCCACTCGTCGTCGATCTTGCCGGGCGCGCCCGCGGCCAGCGCGATCACGATGGCCACGACGAGCGCCCCGCCGGCGGCCAGCGCGGTGACGCGCCGGCTCGGGCGCAGCCAGCCGGGCACGGTGACGTGGCGCAGGGCCAGCCCGTAGCCCGCCTGGGCCAGCGCGATCCCCAGGCAGGTGACGACGATCAGCGCGAGCAGGTCGTCGCCCTCGGAGCGGGCCAGCGCCGTGCGCAGGCCGTCCTTGAGCGCCGTCTGCCCGTCGGCGGCGACGATCAGGATCGCGCTGCCCGCGGCCATCAGGGCCAGCGTGGGCAGCGCGGTGAGCCGGCGCGGGAGCAGCACGACGAAGACGACCGCGGCGACCAGGACGAAGGCGACGCCGCCCCGGGAGACCGTGAAGAAGACGGCCAGCGTCATCACGGGCACGGTCGCGGCGGCGATCGCCTGGGCCACGAGCGTGCGCGCGCCGATCGCCGCGCGGGCGACCAGCGGCAGGCCGATGGCCAGGAACGCGGCCAGGCCGTTCCAGTAGTTCAGCGGGTAGCTGAGGCGGCGCGCGTTGGTCTCGAACGTGGCGTCGATCGTGGAGACGTCGAACCACTGCTGGTGCACGCGGTAGAGCACGGCCAGCAGCGCGACGACGCCGATGGCCACGGCGATGCCGTTGAGCACGTGGTTGATGCTCGCCTTGCCCTGCATGGCCAGGGCGAGCACGAACACGCCGCCGTAGACCGCGACCTTGGCCGCGTCGTCGACGGTCGCCTCGCGGCTCTCGGTCCAGGACGTGCCGATCAGCGTCCACACCACGAGCAGCGCCAACACGCCCAGCCCGGCGAACGCGGCCCAGCCCATGCGCCGGCGCGGCAGCACGCCGATGGCGGCGCCGATCAGCACGATCCACCACACCGCGATGCCCACCTGGTTGCGCACGACGGCGTCGTAGCCGCCGCCCTGCAGCGCCAGATACAGGACCGGCGCGAAGCCCAGGACCCAGCTGGCCAGGACCAGCGGCTCGGGCAGCCAGGCCAGCGTGAGGGCCTGCGAACCGGAGCGCGAGCGCGAGGAGCGCCCGCGCGAGGTCACACCGCCCGGCGACGGACGAGCACCCACGCGACCCCTCCCAATGCCGTCACCAACAGCAGCACGGGCAGCGCGGCACCCATGCCGTCACCGCCGCTGCCACCGATCGCCGAGGCCAGCGAGCCGATCGCCGACGGGGCTTCGTGCTCGCGCGTGATCTGCACCGCGGCACCACCCGTGCCGTTGCCGGCCGCGACGCCCGCGCCCGACGGCGCGGTCTGGCGGGCCACCTGCGCGGCGGCCTGCCCGTCGGCGCCCTGGGCGTCGAGCGCCTTCTCGGCCGAGCGGGTCAGCGGGTCGCTGGCGCCGCCGCCGGAGCCGTCGTTGGTGACGGCACCGTCCTTGCCGGTGGTGGGCTTGTTGCCCGAGGCGGTGGGGACACTCTCCTGGTACTCGTCGACCCCGGCGTTGCCCGGAGGCGCGACCGACGACTGGGCGACAGCCGAGGCCGGGGCGATCAGAGCAAGCAGGAGGAGGACGCACACGACGCGACGCATGGCCAGTGGTACGGAACGACGCCACCGATCCTGACGGCGATCGTCAGTGTTCTGATCGGGGATGCGTACGTTGAAGCCCGTGCCCCGTTGGCTGTCCCTCCCCCTTGCCCTCCTCATCTGCGGCTGCATCGTAGGTCCCGCGAGCGCCGCGAGCCTGCAGATCGGCTTTGTCGATGGCACGTTCTCGGGCGCCAGCGCCGATCGCGACGTGTGGCTGGACCAGGCCAAGATCGCCGGCGCGGACTTCATCCGCGTCGACTCCGGCTGGTCCGGCGTCGCGCCCAAGGAGCCGGCCAACCCCACGGATCCAGCCGATCCCGCCTATCGCTGGACGAACCTCGACAACGCCGTGATCGCCGCGACGGCCCGCGGTCTGGACATCGTCGTGGCCATGACGGGCGCGCCGACGTGGGCCCAGGGCGCCGACAAGCCGGCCACCGCGGCCAACGGCACCTGGCGACCGAACCCCGACGCCTACGGCCAGTTCGCCCGCGCGCTGGCCAAGCGCTACTCCGGCGCCTACAACGGGCTGCCGCGCGTCGACGCCTACGAGCCGTGGAACGAGGTCAACCTCGACAAGTACCTGACGCCGCAGTGGACGCGCGCCAGCAACGGCACCTTCCAGGCGGCCAGCCCCGACGTCTACCGGGGCCTGCTCAACGCGTTCTACGCCGGGGTCAAGGCCGAGGCGCCGGGCGCGCTGATCGTGGCCGGGGGGACCGCGCCGTTCGGCGACCCCGAGCCCGGCGGGTCGCGCATCCAGCCGGTCCTGTTCTACCGCGACCTGCTGTGCGTCAGCGCCACGCTGAAGCGCACGCCGGGCTGCTCGGACCCGGCGCACTTCGACGTGATCGACCACCATCCGTACTCGGTGCGCGGGCCGTTCGCCCCGGCCGCCAACGCCGACGACGTCAGCGTCCCGGACATGGGCAAGATCTCCCGGCTGGTCAGCGCGGCGGTGCGCAACGGCACCGCCCTGCCCCGCGCGACCAAGCAGCTGTGGGCCATGGAGGTGTCCTGGGACAGCTCCCCGCCGGATCCCGACGGCGTGCCCGCGGCCATGCAGGCCGACTGGATGCAGCAGGCGTTCTACGAGCTGGCCCGCCAGGGCGTGCGGCGCATCGGCTGGTACCGGCTGCGCGACCAGGCGCCGACGCCCAGCTACGCGACGACCTACCAGTCCGGGCCGTTCCTGCTCGACGGCACGGCCAAGCCGTCGGCCACCGCCTACAGGTTCCCGTTCGTCGTGCTGAAGGCGGGCAAGGGGCGCGTGCGCTACTGGGGCATGGCGCCGGCGGTCGGATCCGTGGTCATCGAACGCGCGGTCGGCTCAGGCTGGAAGGCCGTGCGCACCGTGCGCGCGAGCAGCATCACCACGCCGTTCGCGGGCACGCTGAAGCTGCGCGGCACGCCGACGCTGCGGGCCCGGCAGGGCACCGTCGTGTCGCTGTCGGGCAAGCCCGCGTCGACCAGCGCGAAGTAGCGCCTCAGTAGTGGCTCAGTGAGCCGGTCCGGCGCACCCGCGCCAGCGTCCGCTCGTAGACCACCGCCGCCAGCGGCAGGCCGATGACCGCGGCGCCGGCCAGCGCGGCCAGCAGCCCGCCTTCGACGTGGTCGGCCAGCAGCGCCTGGCGCTCGACCTCCAGGCCCCAGGCGATCGGGCTGCACCAGCCGAGCACCTCCAGGAACCCGCCCACCAGCGCCAGCGGGTACCACGCGCCGGAGACGATCACCAGGCCGCCGACGACGAGCGAGATGACCCCGAGGATCTGCTTGAACAGCAGCGTGCCGGCGGCCAGGATCATCCCGATCGCCAGCATCACGGCGACGGTCAACGCGATCCCCAGCACGGCGACCAGCAGCGCCAGCGGACCGGTCGACAGCTCGGCGCCGAAGACCAACCAGGCCAGCAGGATCACCGTCACGCAGGCGACGAGCGCGAGCAGGACGTCGAACGCGGCGTCGGCCACCACCGCCCACACAGGCCGCACCGGCGTGGCCAGCACCGCCTCCAGCGTCCCGGTCGTCTGCTCGCCGCGCACGCTGGCCGAGGGCCCGGTGATGGCGATCTGGACCGGGCGCAGCAGCGCGAGCGCGATGACCACCCAGGCGAAGTAGGACGTGTCGATGCCGGCCGTCTGCGCGAAGCCGGCCGGGGCGACGAGCTTGCTGACCTGGAAGACGACGAACAGGAGGATCAGCGTGCCCAGCAGCTGCAGCGCGAAGGCGATCCGGTAGGAGCGGGCGATCGCCACGTCACGGCGGACGTAGGCGGCGAGGACGTGCCAGCTCATGCCGCGGCCAGCTCCGCCAGCAGCGCGGCCAGCTCGCCGGCCGGCGCGCCCACCGCCAGCCGCTCGCGCACCTCGCCGCGGTGCAGGACCACGCTGCTGGCTCCCAGCGCCGCCGGGTCCTCGAGGTCGTGGGTGGCCACGATCATGGCCAACCCGCGCTGGGCGACGAGCTGCGCGAGCGTGGCCCGCAGCTCCACCGCGGCGGTCGGATCGAGGCTGCGGGCGGGCTCGTCGAGCAGCAGGACGCGCGGATCGCCGAGCAGCACGCGGGCCAGGGCCAGGCGCATGCGCATGCCGGTCGACCAGCCGGACACCGGGCGGTCGGCGGCCTCGGCCAAGCCCAGCTCGCCGAGCAGCGCGTCGGCGCGGACCGCCGCGGCGCGGCGGTCCAGGCCGTGCAGCGCGGCGAAGAAGGCCAGGTTGGCGCGGCCGCTCAGCCGCCAGTAGTGCGAGCGCTCCTCGGCCAGCAGGAGCCCGGCGATGCGGCGCGCCGCCCGCGGGTCGGCGACCGCGTCCAGCCCCGCGACCCGGACGGTCCCGGTGTCGGGCACCGTCGAGGCCGCGGCGATCCGCAGCAGGGTCGACTTGCCCGCCCCGTTCTGGCCCAGCAGCGCGACGATCTCGCCCGGCCCGGCGGCCAGCGTGACGTCGCACAGCGCTTCGGTCGGGCCGTAGCGCTTGGACACACCGTCGAGCGCCACGGATGCACGATCCATCGCGCGGATCTTCGCACGTCATCGGTGCTCGGCGGCACGGGAAGAATTCCAGCGTGCTGCGCGCCGGCCGACTAGAATCGCCTCCACCAGGCGCCCGGGAACGGCGTCGTTGCATCCAGAAAGCGAGTCACTGATGACCACCCCTCACGCCGAGACGGCAGCACCGTACGTGGCTCCGGCGGCCACCGACCTCGGCTCCGTCGCCGAGCTGACCCAGACCAAGGTCAGCACCGGTCCCGACGGCAGCAGCCTGCTCGACGGCTCCTAGTGTCCGAATCAGGGCACTAGCTCTCGAGCAGCTGACGCTCGTCGAGCCAGGCCAGGAAGGCGTCCACGTCGGACCCGGCGGCCGGCTCGGCCTCGGGCCAGCGTGCGACCAGCGCGCTCGTCAACTCCGCCCTCGTCGCGCCGACCTGCAGGTACGGCCACAGAACGGTCGCCGTCGGGTTCATGCTCAGGTAGCGACCGGCGGCGCGATCGAGCACGAGCAGCTCCCCCTCGACCTCCCGCCAGTTGAGATCTTCGGCCCGCAGCTTGAACCGTCCGTCCGTCATCAGCGGCCAGTCTAGGAATCTTTCGCTGCCGCCCGGCCTGGACGCGCTGGACGTCGCGCTCGGCCTCCCCCTGGGCCCGGCCGGGCCACCGGTCGCCGCCCGCGCTGTCGGGCCGTCGCCCCACGACGCGCTCGTCGCCGCGCTGCTGCCCGCCCTGCGCCGACCACCATGCGTGGTCGCGTTCTCCGGCGGGCGCGACTCGACGCTGCTGCTCGCCGTGGCGCTGGAAGCCGCACGCCGAGAGGGGCTGCCGGAGCCGATCCCGGTGACGCTGCGCTTCCCCGCGCTGGACGAGACCGACGAGACGGACTGGCAGGGCCGCGCGCTGGCCGCGCTGCGGCCCGCCGATCACGTGGTGCTCGAGCCCGGCGACGGCCTCCAGGTCCTGGGCGATGCCTGGCGCGAGCTGGCCCGCCGCGTCGGCCCGTTCGCGCCGGCCAACGCGAGCTTCGCCCTGCCCTTCGCGCCGCACGCCGCCGGCGGATCGCTGGTGCTCGGCGTGGGCGGCGACGAGCTGCTGGGCCGCTGGCGCTGGTCGGCGGTGGCCGACGCCGCGGCTCGTCGTGCCCCCCGCACCCCGCGTCTGGCCCTGTCGGCCGCCTTCTCCCACGCGCCGCTGGCCTTCCGCCGCGCCCGCCACCGGCCGTCGTTGGGCCCGCCGCCGTGGATCGCCACGCCGAGCCGGCGGGCCGCGCTGCGGCGCCTGAAGCTCGACGGCGCGCAGCCGCGCCGCTTCGACGATCACGTGCGGCGCGAGGCGCGCCTGCGCGCGGCGAGCGACCAGGTTCCCACCTACACGCGGGTGCTGGCACCGCACGACGTGCGCTTCCACGCGCCCCTGCTCGACGCCGGCGTCGTCACCGCCCTGGCCCGGGCCGGCGGCGCCAACGGCTTCGGCGGGCGCGCAGCCGCCACGGCGGCGCTGGCCGGCCCCGCCGGGGTGCCCGATGCGCTGCTACAGCGGCCCACGAAGGCCACGTTCTGGGGCGTGTACGTGGGCGAGCCCTGGCGCGCGTTCGCCCGCGACTGGGACGGCCAGACCTTCGATCCCGATCTCGTGGACGCCGACATCCTGCGCGCGACGTGGCTGCAGCCGTCGCGCCCGGACTTCCGCAGCGCGCTGCTGCTGGCCACCGCGTGGTGGGCGACCCAGGGCGCCGATGCCTGAGGCGGCGGCCTACGGCTGGCGCGTGGACGGCGCCGAGGGCGACCCGTGGCTGGCCGTCGAGGGCGCTGCGGGCTGGCCGCTGCTGACCGTCGCGCGGACCACCGATCGGGCGCCGTTCGAGCAGCCGGGCCACCTCGTCCGCGCCGCGCTGACCGCGGACGGCGCACACGCCGACCTGCCGCTGGCCCCGGCCGACATGCTCGCCCATCCGCTGCTGGCCACGGCGGCGATCCGCCTGGCCCGCGCGCGCGGCGATCTGGCGCTCCACGGCGGCGCCCTGGTCGGCGCCGCCGGGGCCTGGCTGATCCTGGGCGCCAAGGAGGCCGGCAAGAGCTCGTTGCTGGCCACGGCGGCGCTGGTCGGCGCGACCGTCCTGGGCGACGACATCGCGATCGTCCGCGACGGGGACGTCCTGGGCGGCCCGCGGCTCGTCGATCTGCGGCCCGACAGCGCCGCCGCGCTACCCGCGCCGACTGACCCGGTGCGCGGCGGGACGCGGCAGCGGCTGCGCCTGGGGCCGGCGCCCGCGCGGACGCCGCTGGCGGGCATCGTGTACCTGGCCTGGGGCGAGCGGGCCGAGGTCGTGCCGCTGCCGCCCGCCGAACGGCTGCGCCGCCTGGCCGCCGCCCCGCAGGAGCGCGCGACCGGCGACCCCGCCGCGGTCCTGGAGCTGGCCGCGCTGCCCACGGTCGAGCTGCGCCGGCCACGCCGCCTCGCCGGGGCCGCTACCGCGGCGCGCGTCCTCCTCGACGCGATCGGGGGCTGAGCCGGTGCGGGCGGTCCGCGGCGTCGACACCTTCTTCCTGGTCGAGGAGCGCCCACAGGCGCCGATGCACACGCTCAAGCTGGTGACGCTGGATCGGGCGCCCTCGCTGGACGCCGTCCGCGCGCAGGTGGCCGAGCGGATCGGCGCGATCGAGCCGCTGCGCCTGATCGTGGCCGGACCGCCCCACCAGCCCGTGTGGGTCGATCGCGGGCCGCCGGACCTCGACTGGCACGTCGTCGAGCGCCACGTGCCGGCGCCCGGCGGGCCGGGGGAGCTGCGGGCCGCCATGTCGGAGCTGGCCGCCGAGCTGCTCGACCGTCGCCGGCCGTTGTGGCGGATGGTCCTCCTGCGCGGCGTCCGCGACGGCGGCGCGGTGATCCTGCAGGTGCACCACGCGCTGGCCGGCGGTCCGGCGACCCCCTTGCTGCTGGGGGCACTGCTCGGCGGGCAGGCCGCCGGCGGGCCCGGCCCAGAGCCCGAGCCGCTCCCGGACCGGCAGGCGCTCCGACGCTCGCGGGCCGCCGAGCGCCGCGCCCTCGCCCGGTCGCTCCCGGGCTGGTGCGCCCGCAGCGTCCGGGCCGCGCGGCACGGCCGGGCGGTCACGGCCGCCGGAGGGCCGACGGCCGCGCGCGCCTTCGCCGGCCCGGCGCTCCCCTGGAGCGGCCCGCTGGAACCGAGCCGGGCCTTCGCGACGGTGACCCTGGAGCTGGAGGCCGTCCGGCGGGTGCGCGCCGCGACGCAGGCCACGGCGGCCGACGTGATCACCGCGCTGATCAGCGACGCGGTGAGCGCACACCTGGCCGCCCGCGGCCCATCGCCCCGGCTGAGCGTGATGATCCCGATCGCGCTGGCCACCGGCCCGCGACAGTGGCCGTGGGGCAACCGCAACGTGATCGTCACCGTGTGGGCCTCGCCCGATCCCGACCCCGTCGTCCGGCTGCGCGCGCTGCGCACGGCGATCGCGGCCGGGCGGGCGCGGCGCGGGGGCGAGGCCGGCGCGGCCCTGCTGGGCTGGTGGAACCTGTACCGCTTCGCCACGCGCGGGTACGGCGCGATCGTGGCGGCCATGGGCCGTCTGGGCCGGCCGCCGTACGGGCTCGTCGTCTCGACCGTCGTCGCGCCCCCCGGGCCGTTGCGCCTCGGCGGGGCCGAGGTCCGGGAGATCCACTCGCTCAGCACGCTGACCGACAACATGGGCCTGAACGTGACGGCATGGACCGTCGGCGAGCGCGTGTGCATCGGCGTCGTGGCCTGCGGGTCGCTGGCCGCCGTGGCCGAGGACGTCGCCCGCCGCTGCGGGCCGGCGCTGGAGCGGCTCAGCGCCCCGCTGCGCTGAGGATCTCGGCCAGCTGGGCGATCTGCGGCTCGCGACCGAGCTCCCAGTGCTGGCCGTCGAACGCGACCACGTCGAGGCGGCCGGCCACGTGCCGGGCCCAGCCGGCGGCGCTGGAGGAGCCGCTGAGCGAATGCACCAGCAGGACGTCGCCCGGGTAGGGCACGGCCGGCATGTACGCGGCGGCCAGGCCGCCGTAGAGCGCCATCAGGAAGCGCTCGCGCAGCGGGAGCGACACCGGTGGTCCGCCGGCCAGCGCCCGCATGATCTCGGCTTGGGCCTGCGCCCGTCGTTCGCGCTCGCGGCGAACGTCGCCGCGCGCCCGGGCCCACAACCGTCGCGCCCGCCGCACGCCGGATCGCGCCACCTGCCCCGCCGAGAGCGGTCTCCGGGGCGCGGTCACCGGGGCGCCGCGGTGGTAGCGGCCAGGCTCGGACGTGTCGCCCAGCGCGACCAGCTCGACGGTCTCCCCGTCGGCCCGTAGTCGACGGGCCATCTCCAGCGCGATCAGCCCGCCCAGCGACAGGCCGTACAGCCGGTACGGGCCGGTCGGCACGTCCGCGCGCACCGCTTCCAGGTAGCGGTCGGCCAGCGCTTCGATGGACGTCTCGGCGATCCGGCGTCCGTCCAGCGCCTGCCCGCGCAGCGCCAGCACGGGCTGGTCGGCGGGCAGGTGCCGGGCCAGCAGCTCGGCCCACACGACGTCCGCCGCGGCGCCGTGGACGCAGATCAACGGCGGCCGCGCATCGCCCCGCCGCACCCACACCAGCGGGGACCAGTCGACCTGGCCGCGCTCTACCAGCGCGGCCAGCGCCGCGACGGTCGGCGCCTGCACCAGCGCCGAGACCGGCAGCTCGACGCCGAAGCGATGGACGACGGCCGCGATCAGGCGCGCGCCACGCAGCGAGTCGCCGCCGATCAGGAACCAGTCGTCGTCGACGCCGACCGCCTCGCCGCCGAGGATCGCCTGCCACAGCTCGCACAGGACGCGCTCGGTCTCGGTGCGCGGCGGGGTCGGCGGCGGCCCGCCGGGGGCACGGCGGTCGACGGGCAGCGAGCGGCGGTCGACCTTGCCGCCCGGCAGCAGCGGGAGCGCGTCGAGCACGGCGATCGTGTCGGGCACCAGCGGCCCAGGCAGTCGCCGGGCCAGCTCGGCGCGCGCCCGCGGGCCGGACAGCGCGTCGGGCCGGTCGAGCACGATCGCCGCCGCCAACCGGAGGTCTCCGGCCGCCTCGTACGTCGTCGCGGCCGCGTCGCGTACGCCATCCAGGCCGCGCAGCGCGCTCTCCACCTCACCCAGCTCCACGCGGTTGCCGGCGATCTTGACCACATGGTCGCGGCGGCCGTGGTGGATCAGCGTGCCGTCGGGCAACCGGCGCGCGAGGTCGCCGGTGCGCACACGCCGCCGGCCGTCACCGACCGCCACGAACGTCGCCGCGCTCGGCTCGGGCGCCCGCCAGTACCCCAGCGCGGTCTGGGCGCTCTCGATCACCAGCTCGCCGATCTCGCCGTCGGGCAGCTCCTCGCCGTCGTCGCCCACGATCGTCGCCGTCGCGCCCGCGACGGGCCGGCCCAGCGGGAGCGGGCCGTCCTCGAGCGGGGCGTCCGCGCCGACCATCAGCTGCAGGCACGGGCCGGTCTCGGTCGTCCCGTAGAAGTTGAAGATCGTGGCGCCGGGCTCCAGGCGCGCGCGCAGCGCGGCCACGTCCGCCCACGTCGCCGTCTCCCCGGTCAGGAACACCGCGTAGACCCCGGTGGCCACCAGCTCCTCGGGCCAGGCGGCGACCAGGTGGCGGGCGATCGTCGGGATCAGCGGGATCCCGGCCACCCCGGCGTCGCGCAGCCAGCCGCCGAAGCCGACGATGCCCCGCCGGCGGATCTCGTAGGCGGCGATCGTCGCGCCGATCAGCACGTAGTTCTGCAGCGTCAGCTCGACCATCCCGGTCGAGCCGGCCGCCAGCAGGCCGGCCCGCGGCGCCTCGGGGACCTCGTGCGCGTCGGACAGGTTCGCGGTCCTGGTGCCCGTGGGGCGCTGGGCGCGCCCGACCAGGATGCCCTTGGGCTCGCCCGTGGAGCCGGACGTGAAGGCGATCGAGACGATCTCGCCCGGCTGGCGGTCGACCGGTTCCCCCGCCGGACCGGCCGCGGCGATGGCCGTGGGGCGCCGGACCGGCACGTCACCCAGCGTCAGGTCCAGATCGCTGAGCGCCCACACGCACTCGGCCCGCGCGGCCAGCGCGGCCAGCCGCTCGGGCGGCGTCGTCGGATCGACCGGCACCGACACCGCGCCGGCGCGGGCCAGCGCCATCGTCGCCACCAGCAGCTCCCACGTCGACTCGATGCACACCAGCACGTGGTGGTGGCCATCGCCGAGCTCGTGCAGCAGCCGCCCCGCGACCGCGTCGGCGGCGGCGTCCAGCTCGGCGTAGGTGAAGCGGGCGTCGTCGACCTCGAGGGCCACGCGGTCGGGGGCGTCGGCGGCGAACAGGCGCAGGGCACCCGAGGCCGACAGCGGGGCTTCGGGGTCGGTCACATCCACCGGGGCAGAGCGTAATTAGGATCCCGCCCATGCAGATCCGTGCAGCAGTGCTCGAGGAGTTCGGTCAGCCGCTGGTCGTGCAGGACGTCGACCTCGCTGGGCCCAAGGCCGGGGAGGTGCTGGTGCGGCTGCACGCCTGCGGCGTCTGCCACACCGACATGTACACGGCGTCCGGTGCCGACCCGTCCGGCTACGCGCCCGCGGTGCTCGGCCACGAGGGCGCCGGCGTCGTCGAGGCGATCGGCGAGGGCGTGACCAGCGTCAAGCCCGGCGACCACGTCGTGACGCTGTTCTCGCCCCAGTGCCGCGAGTGCATCCACTGCGTGTCGCCCAAGACGAACCTGTGCATGGCCATCCGGGCCGAGCAGAACCAGGGCTACCTGCCCGACCACAGCACGCGCCTGTCCCGCGGCGGCGACCCGATCCGCCACTTCATGGGCACCTCGACGTTCGCCGAGGCGACGGTCATGCCCGAGATCGCCCTGGCCAAGGTCTCGCCCGAGGCCCCGCTGGAGGCCGCCGCGCTGTTCGCCTGCGGCCTGACCACCGGGCTGGGCGCCGCGATGTACACGGCCAAGCTCGAGGAGGGCTCGACCGCCGTCGTGTTCGGCGCCGGCATGGTCGGCCTCGGCGCGGTCGTGGGCGCGCGCCTGCAGGGCGCCGAGCGGATCGTCTGCGTCGACATGAGCGACGACCGTCTCGAGCTGGCCCGCAACCACGGCGCCACGCACGTGATGAAGGGCGGCCCCGAGGCCACCGACGCGATCCTCGAGATGACCGACGGGTACGGCGCGGACTACACGTTCGAGTGCACCGGCCTGGTCGGCGTCATGCAGCAGGCCGTCGAGACGGCGCGCATGGGCTGGGGCCTGTGCACGGTGTGCGGCGTGGCCGGCAAGGGCGAGACGCTGGACGTGATCCCCCGCTGGCTGATCCAGGGTCGCCGGGTGGCCGGCTCGAGCTTCGGCGGCGCCAAGGGGCGCGACAACGTCCCCCAGCTCGTGCAGCGCTACCTGGACGGCGACATCGACGCGGAGTCCTTCATCTCGCACCGGATCACGCTGGACGAGGTCAACAAGGGCTTCGACCTGATGCACCACCAGGACGGCATCCGCAGCGTCATCCAGTACGTGTGACCAGCCAGGGCTCCCAGGGCATCAGCTCGGCGTCGGCGTCGCTGTAGTACTTCAGCGGCGCCACCGCCATGCGCGCCTTGGCCTTCGAGCGGGCCTTGGCCTTGCCCCGGTCGCGGGCCTTGGCTCGCTTGGTCGCCCGCTTGGTCGCGGTGGTCGGCGCGTCGACCACCGCCGCGGGCGGCGTGGCCGTGCCGGCCGGTGTGGTGGCCGCCGGCGCGGGCGCGGGCGTCGGCGCCGGGGCGCTCGGATCGGCCGTCATGCAGGCCGGCAGCGGCGCGCGGTAGATCGGCGACATCACGTCCGGACCGTCGGCGGTGTGCGGGTGCCCCGTCAGGTGGCCGTACTCGTGGACGAGCACCGTGCAGAACTTCGGCCAGGTGAACGACATGCCGGCGTTGAAGACGATCCGGCATTGGCTGTTCTGGGCCGGCGCGTCGTAGGAGGAGACCGGGTTGGCCCAGTAGGAGCGGGCGTTGATGTTCGCGTCGTCGGTGCCCCACTCGATCAGGACCTGGCCGCCACAGGCGTCCACGCCCCAGTTGGCGGTCGAGATGCCCTGGGCGATCTGCATGGCCGGCGAGCCCACCGCGAACTTCGTCGCGGGCGGGACGTCGTCGGCCTTGCCCGGCGAGGCGGTGGCGAAGAACGCGGCCGGAATCATCGCCGCCGAGAGCGCCAACAGCAGCTTCGTGCTGCCAGCAGCCGTCCTGATCCGTGAGATGACCTGCCCGCCGTCCATGGCGCCGTCGCTCCTTGCTCTGCGCTGGGGCCTCCATGGCCCCGCCTGAGCAGGTCATCGGCAGGCGCGCGCACGACCGCGCTGTCCTGCGCCGGACTTTGGCCGTTTGATCGAGCGGGGTCGCGCTCAGCCGCGCTGCCACCAGCGCTTGCGCGCCGATGACGGGGCGGGGGCCGGCAGCGCCGGCGGCCCGGGGACGCGCTCGCCGGCCAGGATCGCCGCGGGCGCGTCGCGCGTCAGCCAGCCCGACAGCACGCCGAAGCCGGCCTCCTGCACGTGCTCCTCCAGGCCGGGCGGGCGACGCACCGCGTCGTGCGCATCGGAGGAGACGACGTGGATCAGGCCCTCGCTCATCATCTCGCGGGCCACGCCGGCCACCGTCCGCCCGAAGGAGCCGGTCAGCGCCGTCGCGGTCACCTGGCAGCGCACGCCCTCGGCCACCAGGCCGGCCAGGGCGGCGCGGTCGCGATGGAACGCGGGGCAGCGCTCAGGATGGGCGAGCAGGATGCGATGGCCGCGGTCGGCGATGCTGCGCACGATCCCGTCGATCCCGACGGTCGCGTCCAGCGGGGCCTCCAGCAGCAACCACGGGCCGCCCGCCAGGTGCAGCGCCTGCAGCTCGCTGTCGGGCGTGTCGGCCGCGCGGGTCAGACCGACCTCGGCGCCCATCACCAGCTCCAGCGGGATCCGCTCCTCGGCCAGGGCAGCGCGCAGGTCCTCGATCCCGGCGGCGATCGCGGCCGATCCGTTGGGCATCGACCAGTCCACGTGCGGCGTGCAGGCGACGATCTGCACACCCGCGGCGACCTGCGCGCGGGCCATCGCGATCGCCGCCTCGACGTCCGGCGGGCCGTCGTCGATCCCGGGCAGCAGGTGGCAGTGGAGGTCGATCACGCTGGGCCAGCGTAACCGTCAGCGACGCGCCCGCGGGATCGGCCATGGGCCTCCGGCGTTGAGTGATCTTGAGCCCACCTGGACGGATAGTCGATGTTGATTGGCCGTGACACATCTGGACACGTACCGGTCGAGGTGGCTAGGTTGGTTCTCGCGGAGGTGCCGGGAACCCATCTGGGGCCCCCAAGCCGCGCATACCCTTTTCTCCTCAGCGCGTTATAGAAACGGACTTCTTGGAAGCCCAGGCCCTTCCCATTCACCTGAGCGACGTCGAGACCGCCACCACGGCGGTCGAGCCGGTTCGCCCCGCGCGCTCCACGCGCAGCGAGCGCACGGTCAACGCCAGCGTCGCCTCGCGTGAGGCCTTCTACCGGCGCGCGCTGGCCGTCGCGGACATGTTCGCCGCCGGCCTCGCGCTGCTGCTGGTGATCAGCGTGCTGGGCGACGATCAGCTGCGGCTGGCCAGCGTCCTGAGCCTCCCGCTCATCGTCCTGGCCAGCAAGATCATCGGCCTGTACGACCGCGACGACGTGCTGATCCGCAAGACCACGCTGGACGAGGCGCCGACGCTGTTCGAGCTGGCCACCGTCTACACGCTCGTCTTCTGGCTGCTGGACACGACCTTGGTCGACGGCTCGCTGAGCAAGGGCCAGGTCGTCGTCATGTGGATGGCCATCTTCGGGCTGACGCTGCTCAGCCGCTTCGCCGCCCGCCGCATCGCGCTGCGCATCTTCGCGCCCGAGCGCGTGCTCGTCGTCGGCGACGCCACGTCCTACCAGCGACTGAAGGCCAAGGTCACCGACAACGGCGTCGGCGCCGTGCTCGTCGGCCGCGTGTCGATGAACGACTGGCCGCACGCGCATCCGACCGGCTCGGAGTTCGAGGTCGTCAAGGACGTGGTCGACCGCCTCGACGTGCAGCGCATCGTGATCGCGTCGGCCGCGGCCGAGGGCGACTCCACGCTGGAGATGATCCGCACGGCCAAGGCGCTCGGCGTGCGCGTGAGCCTGCTGCCCCGCATCCTCGAGGTCGTCGGCTCCTCGACCGAGTACGACGACCTGTACGGCCTGCCGGTGCTGGGCATCCGCCGCTTCGGCCTGAGCCGCTCCTCGCGGCTGCTCAAGCGCAGCTTCGACCTCGTGGGCGCCTCGCTGGCGCTGCTGGTCGCCGGGCCCGCGATGCTGACCATCGCGCTGGCCATCAAGCTCGACAGTCCCGGCCCGGTGTTCTTCCGCCAGACGCGCATCGGCCGCGGCGGTCGGGCCTTCCGCATCTACAAGTTCCGCACGATGTGCCAGGGCGCGGACGCGATGAAGACCGACCTGCTCGAGCACAACGAGGCCGACGGTCTGTTCAAGATCGCCCACGATCCGCGCATCACGCGGGTCGGGCGCTTCCTGCGCCGCACGTCGCTGGACGAGCTGCCCCAGCTGATCAACGTGCTGCTGGCCGAGATGAGCCTGGTCGGACCCCGGCCGCTGGTCGTCGACGAGGACGCGCAGATCACGGGTTGGGACCGTCGGCGCCTGGCGCTGACGCCCGGCATGACCGGCCACTGGCAGATCCTCGGATCGTCGCGCGTGCCGCTGTCGGAGATGGTCAAGATCGACTACCTCTACGTGGCCGGCTGGACGCTGTGGTCCGACATCAAGCTGCTCGTGCGCACCGTGCCGTACATGCTGGCCCGACGAGGGCTCTGAGCTTGTCCGTCAGGAACCGCGGGACCGTCACGTACACGGTGACGGCATGAGTCCTGTTTCCACCCCCGAGCGAAGGATCGCATGAAGCGACTATTGCTGTTGGCGGCCGCGATGGTCGCCTCAATGTTGGCCATCGGCGGGACCGCTTCGGCGGCCTGTGTCGCGCCGTACTGCCCGGCACCGACCATCGTGACGGGTCAGGCCATCAACATCACCGATACGTCGGCGACCCTGACCGGCGCGATCAACCCCAATCTGGGCGGGCCGGTCCAGTGGAACTTCACGTCGCCGGACTTCAGCGTGGTCTACGGCTCCGGCACGGTGCCGGACGGCAACGCCGGCTCGGTCGTGTCCACGACCCTGACCAACCTGGCGCCGTCGACGACCTACAGCTACCGCCTGATCGGCAGCAACGGCTCCAGCCCGCGCTACGGCGACGTGCTGACGTTCACCACGCTGGCCACCGGCGCCTCGGGCGGTGGCGGCACGCCGTCGACCAACCCGACCAAGGTCGACCCGAACAAGGTCTCGATCTCGGCGAGCCCGCGGCGCGACCGCCGGGCCCCGTTCCGCTACACCATCACCGGTGGCGTTGAGGTCGACAACGGCGCGCTGTGCGCGTCCGGTGGCGACGTGACGATCCGCTTCTCCCGCGGCCGCACCTTGGTGACCAAGACCGTGACCCTCGAGGCCGACTGCGGCTACACGGCGACGGTGGGCGTGCCGCGCGACGAGCTGCCGCGTCGCCGCAGCGGGCGCATCAACGTCCGCGCCTCGTTCGCCGGCAATGACGCGCTCAACGCCGCGTCGTCGGAGACCATCAAGGTGCGCTTCCGCTAGGCACCAGCAGCACCAGCTCCAACCCGAGAGCCCGCGGGAACGCGGGCTCTCGGTGTTTGAGCACAGAATTTTCCAAACGGCGTCAGCGATTCCGCGTCTGCCGCGTACAGGAAGTCAACGCAGGTGCGGAACATCCACGATCGAAGGAACAGCATGAAGAAGGTGCTTCTCCTCGCGGCTCTTGCAGTCGCGACTCTCCTCGGGCTCACCAGCACGGCCTCTGCGGCCTGTGTGAACCCCTACTGCCCGGCCCCGACCGCGGTCACCGGTCCGGCCACGCAGGTGACCGACACCACGGCGGTCCTGACCGGCACGGTCAACTCGAACGCCGGCGGCGACGCCAACTGGGCGATCGTGCTGACCGGCCCGGGTGGCACGACCACGATCGCCACCGGCGTCGCGCCGGACAACGCCGGCCCGATCGCCGTCAGCGGCGTGGCCGCCGGCCTGACCGCGAGCACGGCCTACAGCTACGTGGTCACGGCCACGGGCATCGGCGGCCAGTCCTTCGGCGCCCCGGTCGGCTTCACGACCCTGGCCACCGGCGCGTCCGGCGGCGGCGGCGGCACGGGCGGCACCGGCGGCACGCCGTCGACCAACGAGAAGGTCACGCCGACCCTCTCGATCAAGTCGACGCCGACGAACCGCAGCAGCTCGCCCTACCGCTACACGATCTCCGGCAAGCTCGGCGAGGTCACCGACGACTCGCAGTGCACCGGCGTCGTGCAGATCAAGTTCTCGCGCGGCTCCAGCCGCGTGTCGACGGTCAACGCGCGCGTCAAGTCTGACTGCAGCTACACCCGCACCGCGAACGTCCGCCGCCTGCTGACGGACGACGGCTCCAAGGTCAACGTCGTCGCCCGCTTCGAGGGCAACGACTCGCTGAACAAGGCCAAGTCGAAGACCATCAAGGTCGGGTACTCGCTCAGCTAGCGGACGTCTCCGCACCGCGTCTGGCCCGAGGGCCCGCCATCCGGCGGGCCCTCGGCAGTTCTCGACCCTCCAACAAACGTCCAGACCCGCGTGGCCGGCCTCGCGCGCACGGGAGGACCTGCCGCTGAAGAGCGCATGGATCTCGTGACGCCGTACGTTCCCCGCGCGCGTCGCTCGGCACGTCGCCAGGCGATCTTCGCCTGCGCGCTGGGCGCGTATCTGGCGTTGTTCGCCGCCGGGGCCCTGACCGTGGCGGCGCTGGCGCTGCCCACCGCGACGGCCGCCGTCGTGGTCGCGATCGTCGGGACGCTGCTGCTCGGCCTGGCCGGCGCCGTGTGGGCCGTCGACACGGTCGCCGCCCGCCGCCAGACGATGGCCACGGTGACCCCGCTGCGGGCCCGCGGTGCGAGCGCTCCGCTGTCGCTCGCCACACCGCGCCGCATCGCGAACTAGCTGTCTCAGATTTCTCGCGATCAACCCTCGACGCGAGGCGCGGTGAACGCTACCGTTCGCCCTGCAGGCGGGTGCGCCTGCGGGTCGAGGAGCGAGGGATCGATGCAGCACGGGTCATGGATGGGCTCAAGCAGCCGGCGTACCCGGCTTCGCCAGGCGGCGATCAGCTGTGCCCTGGGCGCCTACGCCCTCGCCTTCGTTGCCGCGCTCCTGGCCCTGGCCCACCTCGCGGGGCTGAGCCTGTCGGCCGCCCGCGGGGCCGCGCTGAGCGCGGGCGCGCTGCTGGTCGTGGCGCTGGCCGCCTGGGTGGTGGATCAGGTCACGCACCGGCGCGACTCGGCGCCGACGGTCATTCCGCCCGGCTCCTGATCGCCCAAACTCCGGGCTGGTTGTCTTCCGCACGACCAAACGCGGGATTCAAGGATCGGCCGCCGGGTACGACAACCGGAGCGATGGCTGTCTTGGCTCGTCCCACCCCGCCGTCCCGGTCACCCCTTCCGTCCGTCCGCCAGGCCTTCCTCGGCGTCGGCGCGGCGTTCGCCGTCGCCCTCGTCGCGGCCTATCACGCGTTCACCCTCTCGGCCGCGCAACTCGGGCTGGTACCGGCTCTGCCGCTCGGCCTGATGGCCTTCGTGATCGTCGGCGCCGTCGCCCTGGTGCTGGCCGCGCGCCTCGACGAGCGCGTGCTCAGCCGTTAGGGCCCGTTAGGGCAGCAGCGTCCGCAGGACCAGCGCGCCGTCGCCGCGGAGCGTCGCGTCGGCCGACGCGGGCAGCAGGAACAGCGAGCCCGGGGCGAAGCTGCGGCCCGTCGCGGTGGTCACCGTGCCCTCGAGCACCTGCACGACCGCGCACTCCCCCTGCGGTGCGGCTCCGCGCTCGCCGTCCAGGCGCCAGCGGTCGACGGCGAAGAAGTCGGTGTGGGCGATCGTCTCGCTGTCGCGCGGCACCAGCTCGGGCTCGACGTCGTCGAAGTCGATCGAGGCCAGCGACTGGGGCACGTGCAGCTCGCGCGGCCGGCCGTCCAGGCCCGGGCGGTTGAAGTCGTACACGCGGTAGGTGGTGTCGCTGTTCTGCTGGATCTCGGCGATCAGGCAGCCGCCGCCGATCGCGTGGACGCGTCCGGACGGGATGTCCAACGCGTCTCCGCGCGTGACCGGGATCCGCTGGAGCATCAGCGAGACGTCCTGTCCGGCGGTCAGCGCGGCCTCGAAGGCGGCGCGGTCGACGCCTTCGCGCAGGCCGACCAGCAGGTAGCCGTCGGGCCGGGCGTCGGCCAGCACCCAGCACTCGTTCTTCGGCTCGCCGCCGAGCCCGGGCGCGACGTCGGCCGGCGGATGCACCTGGACCGACAGCGCCTGCTCGGCGTCCAGCAGCTTGATCAGGATCGGGAACCGCGGCGCGGCGTTGGCCACGCCGCGGGCGCCGAACACCGCCTGGCGATGGTCGGTCCACAGCGTGTGCAGGCTGGTGCCGTCCTCGGCCACGCTCTCGGCCTCCGGGCGATCGACGAGCTCCCACGACTCCCCGATCACCGCCCCCGGCGGCAGCGGCTTGCCGTAGGCCTCCTCCAGCCAGCGGCCGCCCCACACGCGCTCCATGAACAAGGGCTCGAAGACGATCGGCGCGTCGAACATGCGGCACACCCTCTCATGGCCGCGGGCTGAAAGGATGGTGCCCATGCACGGCCCCGTGGTGATCGGCTTCGACGGCTCCCCCTCCTCGGAGCACGCGCTGCGCACGGCGCACGCGCTGGTCAACGCGACCGGCGCGGTGATCGTGACCGTGTGGGAGCCGGCGCTGGCCACGCTCCCGCTGGCCGGAGAGGGCGTGATCGGCATCGACATGCCCCTGGATCCGCAGAGCGCCGAGCTGCTGGACGACGTCTCGACCAAGCGCTCGGCGGAGATCGCCGCCGCCGGGGTGCGCCTGGCCCTGGAGGTGGGCTTCGCCGACGCCGCGGCGCAGACGATGCCCGACGCGCTCAGCGTGGCCGAGACGCTGGCCCAGGTGGCCCGCGAACGCGGCGCCTGCGCGATCGTCACCGGCTCGCACGGGCACGGCGCGCTGCGCACGCGCCTGGTCGGCTCGACCAGCACGCGCCTGCTCAGCCACGCGCCCTGCCCGGTCGTCGTGGTGCCCGCCGCTCAGCCGGCGTAGACCGCCCGCAGCGCGCTGGCCGCCGCGCCGGGGTCGCACACCGCGCGCACGCGGTCCAGGCCGCGCTGGGCGGCATCGGGCGCGATCGCGGCCAGCGCCGCGGCCAGCGCGCGCGGGTCGCCGGGCGCGACCAGCGCCGCGGCGTCGCCGACCAGCTCGGGCAGCGCGCCGATGGCCGAGGCGATCACCGGCAGCCCCGCCGCCATCGCCTCGGCCGCCGCCAGCCCGAACGTCTCCGCCGAGCGCGAGGGCACCAGCGCCACCGACGCCGCCGCCCGCAACGCCGCCAGCTCGGCGTCGTCCACGCGCCCGACGAACCGCACGTCCGCGCCGCGGGCGACCGCCTCCAGGACCCCGCGCTCGGGTCCGTCGCCGGCCACGACCAGCGGCCGGCCCGCCGCGCGGCAGGCGGCGATGGCCACGTCGAAGCCCTTCTCCGGGGCCAGCCGGCCGGCCACCAGCGCCGGCCCGTGCGGGTCGAAGCGCGGCGCGTCGGCCACCGTGCGCACCACGTGCCCGATCACGCTGACGCGCGCCGGCTCGATCGGTGCGCCCAGCGCCAGCAGGCGGTCGCGCGCGAACACGCTGGGCACGACCACGTGGTCGGCCAGCTCGACGATGTGCGGCTGCTGGACGGCCAGCCCCGCCGCGTACACCGCCGCCTCGCCGCGCGCGCCGCGGCAGTTGCGGCGCAGGCCGGGCCGCGTGTCGCGCCCGTGGCAGCGCGTGCAGTCGGCGCCGTCGGTGAAGCATGTGCCCACCGCGCAGACCAGGCGGTAGTTGTGCAGGTGCAGCACGGTCCGCGCCCCGGCGGCCCGGGCGGCGGCCAGCGCGCGCCAGCCGAACGTGGGATGCAGGTTGTGGGCGTGCACCACGCGCGCGCCGGTGCGCCGCACGGCGTCGCCGACCGCGTCGGCGTCCAGGCCGCCGCGCAGGAGGCCGGCGGCCGCCCGCAGGCCGCTCTCGGTGGGCGGGCGTTCGAGCAGCTCGGCCTCCTCGCCGAGCCGCTCGCGCACCAGCCACAGCAGCTCCTGCACCGAGCGTTCCTCGCCCCCGACCACGCGGTAGCGGTTGTGCAGGACCAGGATCACGGGCCGAACGCTACGGCCCGCGGACGTCAGTGCGACAGACCGGCGCCGCTTTCCACGTCCTTCTCCGACGCGATCAGCACCGGACCGAACCGATTGCCCACCAGGCGCAGGACGTAGGCGTCCCGGGAGTAGCTACGACGGAAGAACGGCTTCAGCGCGACCAGCAGCAGGTGCGGGACGTGCCGTCGGGTACGGCGGGTACGGGCCACGGGGGTCAGCTCCGAGGTGTATGGGTTCTGGACCGAGCCGAACCTCCCGTGTTCCAGCTCCGCACAGGCATACGCGCCGACGCGCCAGAACCTGACAGGCCGCCGACGCAAGTAGCGTCCGTGGGGTTGCCCAGCATCTCGATCGTCATCCCCACCCGCGGTCGCCCCGACTACCTGCGCGTCGCGCTGGAATCGCTGCTGCCCCAGGCGCGGGCCCAGGGCGCCGAGGTGCTCGTGGTCATCGACGGCCCGGACCCGGCCAGCGCGGCCGTCGCGGACGGGTTGGGCGTCCCCACCGTCGTGCACGACGCCTCGCGCGGGCTCAACGCCGCGCGCAACACCGCGCTGGCGCACACGTCCGGCGAGCTGGTCGCCTTCCTCGACGACGACGTGCACGTGCACGACGGGTGGCTGGCCGCGCTGGCCGCCGGGGCCGACGCGGCGCCCGACGTCGACTGCTTCACCGGCCCGATCGTCGCCCGCATCGAGGATCACGCGTTCCCGATGTGCGGGCGCGAGGGCGCGCCGATCACGTCGCTCGATCTCGGGGCGGCCGACGCCGACGCCCAGCACGCGTGGGGCGCCAACATGGCCATCCGCCGCAGCGCCTTCGACCGGATCGGGCCGTTCGACGCCGACCACCAGCTGTACGGCGACGAGCAGGAATGGCAGGACCGCCTGCGCGCGTCGGCCCGGCCGCGCATCCGGTACCTGGCCGGCGCCGGGCTCGATCACCGGCGGGCCGGCGACGACGCGCGGCTGCGCTCGCTGATGCGCGCCGCGCGGGCCCGCGGCCGGGCCAGCCGCCGCTACGACGTGCACCAGGGCCGGGCGCCGTCGCTGGCCCACGAGCTGCGCGTGCTGGCCGGCTGCCTCGCCCACGGCCCCCGGTACCGCTGCGCCAACGGTCCGGTGCTGGCCGCGCACAGCCTGGGCCGCCTGGAGGTCGCCTGGCGCGGCGCGCCCGATCCCTCGACGCCCGACTTCCTGGCCGGCCGGTCGGGCACGGTGGGCGGCCGGCGCGGGGCGTTGCGCGCGGTCACCGACCGCCTGCTGGACGTGCTCGCGCTGCCCGCCCGGGCCCGGCTGCGCGCGGCCGCGCGCCGCCCGCCCCGGCGCCGCGTGCTGGCGCTGGCCATCGTCCGCGACGAGCACCGCGCCCTGTTCGACGCGGCGGCCGCCGAGCTGCGTCGCAGCCGCCACGCGCTCGAGCTGGTCAGCGGGCCACCCGGCGAGCGCGGGAAGTTCGAGAACCTCAACGCGCTGTTGGAGCGCGCGGCGCTGGCCGGCGTCGACTGGCTGCTGGTGCTCGACGACGACGTCGTGCTGCCCGGCGGGTTCCTGGACGACCTGATCGCCGCCGCCGAGCGCTTCGACCTGACGCTGGCCCAGCCCGCCCACCGCCGCCACTCGCACGCCGCCTGGACGGTCACCCACCGGCGCGCCGCCACCCTGGCCCGCCAGACGGCGTTCGTCGAGATCGGCCCGGTCACGCTGATCGGCGCGGCCGCGCTGCCCGTGTTGCTGCCCTTCCCGGCGCTGCGCATGGGCTGGGGGCTGGACGTGCACTGGTCATGGGTGGCCCGGTCCCGCGGCTGGCGCGAGGGCGTGGTCGACGCCGTGCCGATCCTGCACGCGGCGGCGCCCGCGGCCAGCAACTACTCGCGCGCTGGCGCCGAGGCCGAGGCCCGCGCCTTCCTGGCCGACCACGAGTACGTCTCCCGGGACGCCGCCAACCACACGTTGCACACCTGGCGCTGGTGACAGCCCAGGTGCTACGCTGACGCACATGGCTGGTTCGGTCGGTGTCCGCGAGCTGCGGCAGAACCTCTCTCGGTACCTGGACCAGGTCAAGCAGGGCGAGACGTTCATCGTCACAGAGCGTGGACGCGAGGTCGCCCGGCTGACGCCGTCCGGGCCGGAGGACTCCGCGATCGCGCGCCTCGTCACCGAACGCGGAGCGACGCTGCCGCGTGGCGACCTGCTCGCCGTCCGGGCACCCGGCGGCACGCCGGCCGGCGGACCACCCAGCGCGACCGTCATCGACGAACTGCGTGAGGAACGGCAATAGCCGGCCGGCTCGCGTATCTCGATACGTCCGCCCTGGTGAAGCTGCCCCTGGAGGAGGACGGCCACGAGGCCCTCCGCCAGGAGCTCGCGGCCTGGGAGGGTTTCGTCTCCAGCGCCCTGCTCTCGGTGGAGGCGGTGCGCGCCTGCGCGCGGTACGGACCCAGCTACGCCCAAGCCGCGGCCGACGCGCTGGACGCCGTGGCGCTGATCCCGCTCGACTCCGCGGTGCTGGCCACCGCGGCCGCGTTGGAGCCGCGCGAGCTGCGCACGCTGGACGCTCTGCATCTGGCCACCGCGCTGAGCCTGGGCGACGAGGTCGGCGTCGTGTTCACCTACGACGAGCGCCTGGGTGCCGCTGCCGCCTCTGCGGGGTTGACCGTGCGGAGCCCGGGATGAAGGCGCTCGTCGTCGCCGAGTTCTACCCCTCCGAGCGCGACCCGGTCCTCGGGCTGTGGGCCCATCGCCAGGCGGTGGCCACGCGCGACGCCGGGGCCGAGGTGGAGGTCGTCGTGCTGCACCGCCTGGTGCCGCCGCGCGCCGCGCTGCGCGACCGCCGCGCGCTGGGCGAGCTGGGGCGGCGGATGCGCGAGCCGCGCGTGCAGGAGCGCGAGGGCCTGCGCGTCCACTACGTGCCGTTCGTCTCCCCACCGCGCGAGCGCAGCTACGCGCAGTGGGGCGCGTGGGCGGCGGTGCCGCTGGCCGCGACGCTGCGCGCGGTGCGCCGGCGCTTTTCCTTCGACGTGATCCACGCCCACAACGGCGTGCCCTCGGCCGACGCGGTGCGCCGCGCGCGGGTGCGCGCCCCGCTGGTCGTCTCCGTCCACGGTCCCGACGTCCTGTGGGTGCCCGACCACGTCCCCGGCGGGGACGGCGCGGTCCGCCGCGCGCTGGGCGCCGCGCGCCTGACGCTGGCCAACTCAGCCGGGATCGCCGCGCTGGCTCGGCGCCAGGGAGCGCCCGACGTGCGCGTCGTGCATCTGGGCACCGACCTGCCCGGCGAGACGATCAAGCGCCGCGAGACGCTCGTCACGGTCGGGCACCTGATCGCCCGCAAGCGCCACGCCGACGTGATCCGGGCGATGTGGCTGCTGCGCGAGAAGCGGCCGCGGCTGCGCTACCTGGTGATCGGCGACGGCCCCGAGCGCGGCGCGCTGGAGCAGCTGGCCCGCGATCTCGGCGTGGACGTCGAGTTCGCCGGCCAGCTCGAGCACGCCGAGGCGCTGGCCGCCGCCCGGCGCTGCGCCCTGTTCGTGATGCCGTCGATCGACGAGGCGTTCGGCGTGGCCTACGTCGAGGCGATGGCCGCCGGCGTCCCGGCGATCGGGTCGATGGGCGAGCCCGGGCCGCAGGAGATCGGCGACGGGCTGGTGCTCGTGCCGCCCGGCGACGTCGAGGCGCTGGCCGGCCAGATCGACGAGCTGCTGGACGAGCCGCGCTACCTGCACGAGCTCGGCCACCAGGCCCGCGACACGGTCGTGCGCCACTTCACGTGGGAGCAGTGCGGGCGTGCGACCGTCGCCGCCTACGAGGACGCGTTGCGCCCGACCTGACCGGCCTCAGCGGATCAGGCGCACGTCGACCTGCGCCAGTCCGACATCGACCCACGCGGTGTCGGCCGTCAGCGCTGGGAGCCGCAGGCGACGGGCCAGCGCCAGACAGGCGCGGTCGCCCAGCGACAAGCCGAGGTGCCGGGTCAGGGGCCGCAGGCGCGCCACCTCCGCGGCGTCGAGCGCGTCGAACGGCTGGACGATCAGGGCGATCCCGAGCACGCCTCGGATCTCCAGCTCTTCGACCAGCGCCGCGGGGTCCACGCCGTGTGCCGCGACGCTGGACAGCGCCTCGGCCAGGTTGACGGCCGAGATCGTGGCGCCGTCGGCGATCGCGTCGGCCACGAGCTGCGCGCCGGGCTCGTCCTGCAGGTAGGCCAGCAGCGCCGACGCGTCCAGGACGCGTCGCATCAACGCTCGGCGGCGGCTTCGGCGCGACGCTCGCGCACCAGATCATCCGCGAGCGAGACACCGACATCGACCACGAGGATCCCGCGACCGGCGTCCGCGGCCGAGCGGTGCGGTCCACTGCCGGGTTCGACCTCGAGCTCGCGCTCCAGCCGCTCGTGCGTCTGTCGCACCGCCGCCGCCAACGCTTCGGCCCGGGTCACGCTGCGGCTGGTGGTCGCCAGGCCCGGCTCGGCCGAGGAGCGTTCGCGGCGCGCGCGGTCGGTCAGCAGCTCGGCGATGCGATCAAGCTCACGCAACGTCTCCGGTCGCAGCCTGAAGCTGGTCGGGACGGTCATGCACTACAGCGTAGCGCGCATAGTCTCTGCCGCCAGATGCGACCCGTCCTGCTGGTCACCGGCCACGCGCCGCCCGACCGCGTGGCGCCGTTCGCCGCGCTGCACGCGCGCCTGCCGATCGAGGTGGCGCTGTTCGGTGGGCGCGACCGCCACGGGGCCGCCGAGCGTGCGCCGCTGCCGGTGCCCCACCGCCAGGTCAGCCAGCGCGGCCTGCAGGCGCTGGCCGCGTCGGGCCGCTACCGCGCGGTCGTCGCCGGCCTGGGCGGGCGCGTCGCCCCGCTGGCCGCCGCCGCGGGCGCGCGCCGGGCCGGCGTGCCGTTCGTCCTGTGGACCGGCCTGTGGGCCCATCCGCGCTCGGCCGCGCACGCGCTCTCCTACCTGCCCACGCTCGCGCTGTACCGCCAGGCCGACGCCGTGGTCACCTACGGGCCGCACGTCAGCGCCTACGTGCGGGCGCGCGGCGCGCGGCGCGTGTCCGTCGCGCCGCAGGCCGTGGATCCGGCGTTCTGGGTCGATCCGCCGCCCGCGCCCCGGCGCGAACGCGACTTCCAGGTGCTGTTCGTCGGGCGACCGGACGCCGAGAAGGGCCGCGCGGTGCTCGAGGCGGCCTGGCCGGACGCCGTCCTGATCGGCGATCCGCCGGTCGGCGCCGAGCAGGTGCGCAACTTCCTGGATGGCTCAGACGTCCTGGTCATACCCTCGCTGCGGACGCGGACCTTCCGCGAGCCGTGGGGGCTGATCGCCAACGAAGCCATGCACCGAAACGTTCCCGTCATCGCCTCCGACCAGGTCGGCGCCGCCGCCGGCGGCCTCGTGCGCCACGAGCGCAACGGCCTCGTCGTGCCGGCCGGCGACGTGCCCGCGCTGCGGGCCGCGATCGCCCGCTTGCGCGACGATCCCGGCACCCGTGCCGCCTTCCGCCGCCAGGCGCGGCTCGACGCCGCGCCCTACACCCCCGACGCGTGGGCGGCGGGCGTGCAGGCCGCGCTGGCCGAGGCGAGCGGCTAACGTCGATGAGCCGAATGCGACGGGTCCTTCCCCTCATCGCCGCCCTGGCGACGCTGGCGCTTCCCGCATCGGCCGCCGCCGCCAGCCCGGCCGACGTGATCCGCGACTGCACGCTGGACGGGCGCCTGGACAAGACGTACACGCAGAAGGAGCTGCGCCAGGCGCTGGCCGCGATCCCCAGCGACGTCGACGAGTACACCAACTGCCGTGACGTGATCCGGGCCGCCCAGCTCGCGCTGGCCACCGGCAGCTCCTCCAACGGTGGGAACGGCGGAACCACCTCCGCCGGGAACGGCACGTCCACCGGGAGCGGCACGGGCACCGACACCGGTGGGACCGGCGGCGACACCGCCGCCGACGGCACCGGCAGCGCGACCGGCGCGTTCGGCGGCTTCACCGGCGTCCCCGACGACCCGGCCGCGGCCGCCACGCCCGCCGAGCGCGCGGCGATCGAGCAGGCCCGCGACGAGGTCGTCGACGACGACCCCGTCGAAGAGGCCAGCGTCGGCCTGCCCACCCCGCTGATCGGCGCGCTGGCCATCGGTGGCCTGGCGCTGCTCGTGTTCCTCGCCCTCGACCTCCGGCGCCGCCTTGTCGACCGTCGCGGCGCCTAGCGACGCCTACGCGGTCCGGCCGCGGTCGCTGACCTTCCTGCGCGTCTCGGCCGGCGGCTGGATGACGCTCGGCGTCGGCGCGCTGCTGGCGCTCGTCGCGTTCGCGGCCAACGGCGGCCTGCGCCTGGGCGAGACGACGACCGTCGAGATCGGCCTGCTGCTCGGCTGCGGCATCGGCGGCGCCGGCGTGATCCTGGCCACGCCCGACCGTGGCCGCTGGTGGGGCGCCGGCGGCGTCGCCGCGTTCGCGCTGTTCGCCGGGTGGACGCTCGTCTCGATCACCTGGTCGGTCCAGCCGTCGGACACCTGGATCGAGGCCAACCGGACGATCACCTACGTCGCGGTGTTCGCCTTCGGCCTCGCGCTGGTGCGGATCGCCCCGGGCCAGTGGGCCGGCGTCCTGCAGGGGCTGATCCTCGCCTCGGTGATCGTCTCGGTGTACGCGCTGGTGACCAAGGTCTTCCCGGGCACGCTCAGCGCCGACGAGCTGTACGCCCGCCTGCGCGCCCCGTTCGGCTACTGGAACGCGACCGGCCTGTTCGCCGCGATGGCCGTCCCGGCCTGCGTGTGGCTGGGGGCCCGGCGCCACCGCGCGAGCCCGGCCTGCGCGCTGGCCTATCCGGCGCTGGGGATCCTGATCGTCACCCAGCTGCTGGCCTACTCGCGCGGCACGCTGCTGGCGCTGGCCATCGGCCTGATCTTCTGGTTCGTCTTCGTCCCCCTGCGCCTGCGGGGCGCCGCCGTGCTGCTGGTCGGCTTCGCCGGGGCCGTGCCCGTGGCGCTGTGGGCCTTCGCGCGCGAGGGGCTGACCACCGACCGCCTGCCCACCGACCTGCGCGGGCCGGCCGGCCACCAGCTCGGCGTGCTGCTCGTCGTGATGGTCGCGGTGCTCACGCTGGTCGGGCTGGCCGTGACGTTCCGCGCGCTGACCCGGCCGCCCAGCGCGCTGGCCCGGCGCCGGATCGGCACGGTCCTGCTCGTCGCGCTGGCGCTGGCCCCCGTCGTCTTCGCCGGCTACCTGTTCACGACCGACCGCGGCTTCGGCGGCTCGATCTCCCACGCGTGGACGACGCTGACCGACCCCAACGCGTCGACCCCACCCAACGACCCCAGCCGCCTGACCGCGATCGGCTCGGTGCGCTCGCGCTACTGGAACGAGGCGCTGAAGGCGTTCAAGGACCACCCGATCCTGGGCGTCGGGGCCGAGGGCTACGCGACCGTGCGGCCGTTCTACCGCCAGGACACGCTGGAGGTCCGCCACGCCCACGGCTTCATCGTCCAGACGCTGGCCGACCTGGGCCTGGTCGGGCTGCTGCTCTCGCTGGCCACGCTGGCCGCCTGGGTCTACGCCGCCGCGCGCTCGACCGGCCTGCGCCGGCGCGACCGCGGCCGCGGGTACCCACCGGAGCGGATCGGCCTGATCACGCTGGCCTCGATCGTCGTCGTCTACGGCGTGCACTCGTTCATCGACTGGACGTGGTTCGTCCCCGGCTGCACGGTGTTCGCGCTGCTCTGCGCGGGCTGGGTGGCCGGTCGCGGACCGCTGGACGTGCAGGCGCTGCGCCCGGCCCCGCTGCGCGGGCCGCGCCAGTGGCTGCGGGCCAACGGCGCGCTGGCCGGCGCGCTGCTGAGCGTCGTCGCCGCGCTGATCGTCAGCTACGCGGTGTGGCAGCCGCTGCGTTCGCTGAACGCCTCCAACGACGCGCTGGCCAAGCTCGAGTCCGGCGACGTGAAGGGCGCGATCGACGAGGCCTACACCGCGCGCGATCGCAATCCCTTGTCGCTGGAGCCGCTGTCGGTGCTCGCGGTCGCGCAGGTGCGCTCGCAGGACATCACCGGCGCCGAGGCGACGCTCAAGCGCGAGGTCGCGCTGCAGCCGGCCAACCCCGAGCCGTGGGTGCGGCTGGCCGACTTCCAGCTCAACCAGCTCAAGCAGCCCAAGGCGGCGCTGAGCTCGCTGGAGCGCGCCGTGGGCCTGGACCCGCGCAACGCGCAGACCCTCGGCGCCTACCTGGCGGTCAGCCGCATGGTGGCCGGGAAGTAGTCAGTACTTCGATCGCACGGCCTGGGCGAAGAGCGTCAGGTCGTCGGAGTCGATCGCGATCTGCTCGAAGCCGAGGTCGTCCAGGAGCTCGGTCAGGCCGCCGGCGTTGAAGAACCGCAGGTGATCGGCGCGCGGTTCGAAGTGGGCCTGGAAGGCGGCGGGATCCTCGGCCAGCACGTGCAGCAGGCCCGGCGGGTGGTCGGGCGTGGTCAGCAGCAGGCGCCCGCCGGAGGGCAGCACGCGGCGCACCTCCGACAGCCAGCCGACGACATCGACGACGTGCTCGATCAGCTCGCCGGCCCACACGACGTCGAACGCGCCGTCGTCCAGCACCAGCGGCCCGTCCAGCGCGCCGAGGCGGAAGTCGAGGTCCGGATGGCGGGCGCGGGCGCGGCGCACCGGCTCGGCGACGACGTCGATCCCGATGGCGTGCGCGCCGTGCTCGTGCAGCGCCGCGGTGAACTGACCGGCCCCGCATCCGAGATCCAGAACGCGCTCACCGGGCCGCACACGAGCCAGCAGCCAATCGCGCCGCAGACCGAATCGCTCGGGCTGCGCGTCGTCCGCGACGCCCTCCCACACGGCCTCGAGCAGTTCCGCATGACTCACGAATGTGGACCATAGCTGGGGCTCTGCGATCAGAAACCCATGAGCATGAACGGAGAAGTACAGTCGGGCGGGATGAGGGTGGCCTTCGATGCCCGTCCTGTCACGGACGGCGGCGGCATTGGGCGCTACGCGCGTTGCCTGCTCGACGCGTTGTTGACGTCCGCCCCAACCGATGCCGAATTGATCCCGACCCACCGGCCCCGCCGGGTGGACGTCTTCCACGCGCCGTGGCTGGAAGGCGCGCCGCTGCGCCCCACCTGCCCCACGGTGGTGACGATCCACGACCTGCATCAGCTCAAGCGCCGCGGCGAGGCGCTGCGCTCCGGGATGCGCTTCAAGCTGCGTCGCCTGGCCGTCGAGCGCGCGACCCGCGTGATCGTCCCCACCGAGGCGGTCGCCGCCGACGCGATCGAGCACCTGCGCCTGCCCGCCGAGCAGATCGTCGTGATCCCCGAGGCCGCCGCCGCATCGCTGACCATGCGCCCGCCCGAGGTGGTCGCCCAGACCCGCGCGCGCTACGGCCTGCCCGACGAGTACCTGCTGTGGGTGGGCGGCATGGAGCACCCCGAGCCGCGCAAGCGCATCGCCGACATGGCCGGCGCGCCGCGGACCCTGCCGCTGGTGCTCGTCGGCTCGACCAGCCGCTGGGCCGAGGAGCTGCCCGATGTGACGCTCACCGGCCACGTCTCCGACGACGATCTGGCCGCCCTGTACAGCGGCGCCCGCGCGCTGGTCATGCCCTCCGACGACGAGGGCTTCGGCCTGCCCGCCGTCGAGGCGCTGGCCTGCGGCACCCCGGTCGTGGCCTGCGACGTGCCCGCCCTGCGCGAGGTGCTGGCCGATCGCGCCACCTTCGTCGAGCGCCACGACGTGGCCGGCCTGCTGGCCGCCGCCGAGCGCGTGCAGCGCCCGGCCCCCGCGCCGCCGGCCTGGACCTGGGAGCAGGCGGCCCGGGCCACCTGGCAGGTCTACGACGAGGCCCGCGCCGCGCTCTGACGCGCCGCTTGCCGCCGGCTTGCCGGCGCCTCGAACGCGGTTCGGCAAGGGCGCGGCAAGAGCGGGCCGCGAGGGTCCGCGGCATGAGACTTCCCCTTCTGACCACCCTCGCCGCGGTCGCCGTCCTGGCGGTGCCCGCGAGCGCCCTGGCGGCGGACGACCTGATGGTCGACACGCTGACCAACTCGCCCGGCGGCTACAGCACGACGCCGCTGAGCAACGTCGACTTCTTCTACAACGGCCGCGAGCATCGCTCGATGCGTGCGGTCGGCCAGGTGGTGACCGCGCCCGCGGGCGCCAGCGCCATCAAGCGCGTCGACTTCGACACCTACGGCTGGAGCGCGCCGGGCGTGCGCGCGGAGATCTGGGGCTGGGACGGCGAGAAGCCGACCACCCAGCTGTACGCCGGCGAACGCCAGGTGATCACCGAGACCCGCCAGGCCAAGTCGTGGACGTTCGCACCCGTGCCCGTCGTGGGCGGGCAGCAGTACGTCCTCGTGCTCAGCGCGTTCGACGCCACCACGACCTACGGGTACGCCAGCTGGGTCGGCGCCGGCGACAACGGCCCGTGGGACGACCGCTACGGCGGCGGCGAGTTCGTGCTCTTCGAGGGGCCCGACCGCACCTCGTTCACCACGACGCCGTGGACGACGTTCCCCGACAGCGCCGACTACGACCTCGCCTTCCGGGCGCTGTTCGCGATGAGCGATGCTCCGCCGACCGAGGAGCCCGGCGAGCCCGAGCAGCCCCAGACCCCGCCCGCCACCGGCGGCGGCGGTTCCGGGGGCGGCGGCGTGAGCCTTCCGGCGCCCGGGGTGACGGTCACGGCGCCCTCGGCGGACGTGCCGGTCGACGCCCCGCCGGCCGCGGCGGAGGCGGTCGTCGCCCCGAGCCCGTCCACCGGCGCGGTCAGCGCGCCCCCCGCGCGGCGCTGCGTCGTGCCCGACGTGCGCGGCAAGACGGTGTCCAACGCTCGCCGCGCCCTGGTCCGCGCGGGCTGCGCGCTGGGTCAGGTCGACGGCCACGGCACCCGCGTCATCCGCCAATCCCGGCCGGGCGGGCGCAGCGTGCCGCACGGCAGCGTCGTGTCGGTCGCGGTGCGCAGGTAGCGGGCGGAGGCCGCTCCATGAGCATTCGATGAGAGCGGCCTCCCGCTCGGGCCGGCGCCCCGCTTCGATGACGGTGTGCGCCGCGCCCTTGTGCCGTTCGTCATCGCCATCGCCATCGCCTCGGGCGTCGCGGCCGACCCCGCGACCGCCCGGGCCGATGGAGCCCAGCGGGTCCGCGACGTCGCGGTGACCGTGGCGGGCGAGGCGCGCACCTACCGCGTGGTCGCCCCGTCGGCGTCCGCGCCCGGCGCCCCGCTGATCGTCGCGCTCCACGGGCTGTACGGGTCCGGGCCGCAGTTCGAGCGCGCCAGCGGCTGGGACGCCACGGCGCGCGCGGCGGGCGCGGTGGTCGTCTACCCGACCTCCTACGAGGCGGGCTGGCGCAGCGGCGCGGCGGCCACCGCCGACGTCGCCTTCCTGGCCCGGATGATCGCCGACGTCGTGCGCGCCGAGCGAGCGGACCGAGATCGCGTCTACGTGACCGGCCACTCCAGCGGCGCGTTCATGACCTACCGCTTCGCCTGCGAGCGCCCTCAACTGGTCGCGGCGATCGGACCGGTGGCCGGGGCCCCGCTCGCCGACTGCGCCGATCCGGACGTCCCGCCGATCCCGGTGGTCGCCGTGCACGGGACGGCCGACACCACCGTCCCCTACGCCGGCGGCATCCCCAACGTGCCGGGGATCGCCACCACGCAGCCGGTGCCGTCCGCGCTGGAGACGATCACCCGTTGGGTCCAGCGGGACGGGTGCGCGCCGACGCCCGTCACCCGCGCCCAGGCCGGCGTGGTGCGCCAGACGTGGGGGCACTGCGACGGCGGTGCTTCGGTGCGCCTGATCAGCATCGTCGACTGGCCGCACCGCTACCCGACGACCGCCGCCGGCGCGCCGATCGACGCGACGGCCGAGCTGTGGTCGGTGCTGCGCCGTCAGCGCTGAGCGTCAGGACAGGTGCGCGAGCAGCTTGCGCAGGATCCGCCGCAGCTCGTCGCGGTCGCGTTGGGTCAGCGGCGCGATCATCTCCTGCTCGCCGGCCACGTGGCGCTCGACGGCCCGGTCGACGAGCTCGACCGCCTCCGCCGTCAGCTCGACGACCACGCCCCGGCGGTCGTCGGGGTTGGGCAGCCGGCGGACCAGGCCGCGCTGCTCGAGGCGGTCGATGCGGTTGGTCATCGTGCCGGTGGTGACCAGCAGGTTGGCGGTCAGCGCGCCCGGCGAGAGCCGGTAGGGCGGGCCGGCGCGGCGCAGCGTGAAGAGCACGTCGCCCTGACCGCGGTCCAGCCCGTGCTCGGTGGCCAGCGCGCCGATGCGCCGGTCGATCAGGTCGGCCACGCGCAGCAGCCGGGCGACGTCGGCCATCGTCGTGACGTCGAGGTCGGGCAACTGCGCCGCCCACTGCTCAACGATCGCCTCAACCGGGTCGCTCATCGCGCACAGCTTGACAGATTGTCTCGATGTCGGTTATCTTGATATCAAGATACTTTGGATCAAGCGAAAAGGACTCGTGCCGTGTCGACGTACAACCTCACCCCCAGCGAGCAGGTCACCATCCTCGAGCGCGCCCCGAGCAAGATCGTCGCCGAGGTTCGCTACGACCCGGCCGGCCGGCCGCCGCCCGCGCACCTGCACCCCGCGCAGGACGAGCAGTTCGTCGTGCTGGAAGGCGAGATCACCGTCGACCTGGACGGCACGCGCCACACGGTCCGCAAGGGGGAGTCGATCGACATCCCGCGCCGCACGCCGCACCAGATGTTCAACGCCCACCCGACCGCCACGGCCCGGGCACGCTGGACGACGACGCCGGACCTGCGCACCGAGGACTGGTGGTCGGCGCTGGACCGCATGGAGGGCAAGCCCTCGCTGATCAGCTTCGCGCCGCTCCTGCGCGAGTACCGCGACGTGTTCCAGCTGGCCGGCCCACCGCAGTGGATGGCCCAGCCGCTGTTCGCCGCCCTGTCGGTGGGCCGGAAGAGCTAGCGCAGCGCCGAACGTTGTCCGCTGGGACCCGCATGGCGGGCTCGAGCGGACAACGGCGCGGGTGAGGCGCGGCGGACGGCTACGAGCTGTCGTCGTCGGCGGTCAGCGCCTTGACGAGCAGCGCGCGCAACCGGGCGCGCTCGTCGGGGTCCAGCGCGGCCAGGACCTCGTCCTCGACCTCCTCGACCCCCGCCTCGGCGCGCTCGAGCGCGGCCCGGCCCTCGTCGGTCAGCTCGACGATGTGCCGGCGGCGGTCCTTGGGATCGCGCACGCGGCGGGCGAAGCCCGCGTCCTCGGCGCCGTTGAGGACCAGGACGAGCATGTTCGCGTCCATCCCCGTGATGTCCCCGAGCGTCTGCTGCGGGATCCCGTCCTGGTCGCGCACGTAGTTGAGCACGGCGTACTGCTTCATCGACATGCCCAGGCGCTGCTCGTTGGCGACGCGGTACACGCGGCGCGACAGACGACCCACCAGGACGGAGGTTGACTGATGCATGACCTCTGCCATAACGCGCCGCAGTATAGCAGAACCGTCACCTTCACGAGATCATCACGGACTCGGGATGATCTTGCTACAGTGACCCTATGGCTTCTATGACAGACGAGCGGCGGCGCTGGGCGATGCTCGGTGTCGTCCTGCTCGCGTACGCGATGACGGTGCTCGACGCGACCGTGGTGAACGTCGCGCTCCCGGCCATCCAGCTGGATCTCGGGTTCAGCGCCTCCGGCCTGACCTGGGTCATCAACGGCTACCTGATCACCTTCGGCGCCTTCCTCCTGGTCGCCGGTCGGCTCGGCGACCTGATCGGGCGGCGGCGCGCCTTCCTGTACGGCGTGACCGCCTTCGCGATCGCCTCCGCCCTGTGCGGCCTGGCCAGCTCCCCTGGTCTGCTGGTGGCCGCGCGGCTGGCGCAGGGCGTCGGCGGCGCGCTGGCCGCGGCCACCGTGCTGGCCATCATCGTCGCCGAGTTCTCCGACCCGGCCGAGCGCGCACGCGCGATGAGCATGTACGTCCTGGTCGCGGTCAGCGGCGGCTCGCTCGGGCTGCTGATCGGCGGCCTGGTGGCCGACGCGCTGTCCTGGCACTGGATCTTCTTCATCAACATCCCGATCGCGATCGTGGCGATCCTGCTCGGTCGCGCGCTGCTGTCCAGCGACCGCGGCCTGGGCGTCCGCGAGGGCGTCGACGCCGGCGGCGCGACGCTGATCACCGTCGCCCTGATGGTCGGCGTCTACGCGATCGTCGGCGCGGCCGACCACGGCTGGGCCTCACTGCGCACGCTGGGCCTGCTCGCCCTGGCCGCCGCCATGATCGGCGGGTTCGTGGCCTGGGAGGGGCGCGTCAAGAACCCGATCCTCCCGCTGCGCCTGCTGCGGCTGCGGTCGCTGATCGACGCCAGCGTCGTGCGGTCGTTCGTCGCCGTGGGCATGTACACCGCGTTCTTCTTCGGAACGCTGTACCTGCAGAACGTCCTGGGCTTCGGGCCGGTGGCCACGGGCTTCGCGTTCCTGCCCATGACGCTGACCGTCGCGGCCCTGTCCAGCGGCATCGTCGCCGCCGTCGTGCGCCGCTACGGCCCGCTGCCGCCGCTGTTCACCGGCCTGGTGTCGATGATCGCCGGGCTGCTGCTGCTGGCCTCCCAGAGCGCGGACTCTCACTACGCGCCGGTCACCCTGATCGCCTTCATGCTGATCGGCCTGGGCGCGGGCAGCTCGTTCATCCCGCTGCTCACGCTGGCCATGACCGGCGTGCCCCGCGCCGACGCGGGCATCGCCTCGGGCATCGTCAACGTCTCGATGCAGGTGGCCGCGGCGCTCGGGCTGGCCGTCTTCGGCACGCTGTCGGCCAACCACACCGACACGCTCCAGGCCGCGGGCCACAGCGCCACCGACGCGCTGCTGTCCGGCTATCACCTGGCCATGTACGGGGCCGCCGGCGTCGTCACCGTCGGCGTGGTGCTGGCGGCCGTCGCGCTGCGCCCCAAGCGTGCGCCGGCGCTGGCCACGCTGGAGGAAGAGGCGATCGCCGAGCGTTAGCGGCGGCCGCTACCCGATGCGCTGCTCGGTGGCCGGATCGAAGAAGTGGACCCGGTCCACGTCGACCGCCAACCGCAGCGTCTGGCCCGCGACGACGACCGCGTCGGGGGCCAGGCGCGCGGTGATCGCGGTCGTGTGGCCGCCGGGCAGCACCGGGTCCGCGCCGCCCAGCTCGGCCAGGACCTCCTCGTCGGCCACCACCGGCGGCACGTCGAGCTCGACGTGGACGAACAGGTCCGAGCCCAGCGACTCGGTCAGCAGCACCGGCAGCGCCAGCACGCGATCGTCGTCGCCGGGGCCGGCGCGGTCGAAGTCCTCCGGCCGCACCCCGGCCAGCACGTCGCGACCGACGTAGCCGTCGAGCTCCGGCCGCGCGGGGACGCGGATGCGCTGGGCGCCCAACGCCAGCCACAGGCCGTCGTCGTCGCCCGACAGCCGCCCGCGCAGCAGGTTCATCGACGGCGAGCCGATGAACGCCGCGACGAACACGTTGGCCGGCCGGTCGTAGAGCGCTTGGGGGACGTCGCACTGCTCCAGGCGCCCGTCGCGCATCACCGCGACGCGGTCGCCCATCGTCATCGCCTCGACCTGGTCGTGGGTGACGTAGACCATCGTCGCGCCCAGCTCGCCGTGCAGGCGCGCGATGTACGCGCGCATCTCGACGCGCAGCTTGGCGTCGAGGTTGGACAGCGGCTCGTCCATCAGGAAGGCCGAGGGCGAGCGCACGATCGCCCGCCCGAGCGCGACGCGCTGGCGCTGGCCGCCCGACAGCGCGCGCGGGCGGCGCTGGAGCAGGTCGCCGATGCCGAGCTTGTCGGCCACCGCGCCGACGCGATCATGGATCGCGGCCTTGGGCTCGCCGGCCATCTTCAGCGCGAAGCCCATGTTGCGCTCGACGGTCATGTGCGGGTACAGCGCGTAGCTCTGGAAGACCATCGCGATGTCGCGGTCCTTGGGCGCCACGTCGTTGACCACGCGCTCGCCGATGCGCACCTCGCCGTCGCTGACCTCCTCCAGGCCGGCCAGCATGCGCAGCGCCGTCGACTTCCCCGAGCCCGAGGGTCCGACCAGGATCAGGAACTCGCCGTCGTCGACGCCCAGGCTGAGCCGGTCGACGGCGGTGGTGCCGTCCGCAAAGACCTTGGACACGGCATCGAAGGTGATCGGGGCCATCACGCACCTCCTCGTGCGTCGCGGGTGCGGGCGATCTCGTCGCGGTACCACAGCGCGCTGCGCTTGGGCGTGCGCTCCTGCGTCTCGAAGTCGACATGGACGATGCCGAAGCGCTGGTCGTAGCCCTGCTCCCACTCGAAGTTGTCCAGCAGCGACCACACGCAGTAGCGCTGCACGTCGACGCCCTCGGCCGCGGCCGCCCGCAGCGCCTCCAGGTGGCCGGCCAGGTAGGCCGTGCGCTCCGGGTCCTCGACCGGATCGGCGTCGACGTAGGCGGCGCCGTTCTCGGTGATGTAGATCGGCACGTCGCGGTAGTCGCGACGGATCCGCACGAGGATCTCGCGCAGCCCGTCCGGATCGACCTCCCAGCCCATGTGCGTGAGCGTGCCGTGCCCGGGCTCCAGCTCCAGCTGCAACGGGAGGTCGCCTGGGTTCATCCGCACCCGCATCGGGTTGTAGTAGTTGACCCCGAGGAAGTCGACCGGCTCGCTGATCAGCGCCAGGTCGCCGTCGCGCACGGCGTCGAACGGGCCGAACATCCCTTCGTACAGGTCGAGCATGTCCTGCGGGTAGGCGCCGCGGAACAGCGGGTCCAGGAACCACCGGTTGAGGTAGCCGTCCTGGCGGATCGCCGCCGCGTCGCCGCGGATCGGCGACAGGTTCAACGCCGGGCCGACCGCACCGTGCCCTCGCAACTGCTGCGCGGCCAGGGCGTGGCCGAGGAGCAGATGGTGCGAGACGCGCAGCGCGGTCGGCCAGTGGCGTACACCCGGGGCCTTGCGACCTTCCATATGACCAAGAAAGGCCACGACCCACGGCTCGTTGACGGTGATCCACTGCGAGACGAGGTCGCCCAAGGACGCCCCGAGGATCTCCGCGTACTCGGCGAAGCGCAGCGCGGTGTCGCGCGCGCCCCAGCCGCCGGCATCCTGCAGCGCCTGCGGCAGGTCCCAGTGGTAGAGCGTGGCCATCGGCTCGATGCCCCGCTCGAGCATGCCCTCGACCAGGCGCCGGTAGAAGTCCAGGCCCGCCTGGTTGACCGCGCCGCTGCCGGTGGGCTGGATGCGCGGCCAGGCGATCGAGAAGCGGTAGCTCTCGACGTTCAGGCCGGCGATCAGGTCCAGGTCCTCGGCCCAGCGGTGGTAGTGGTCGCAGGCGACGTCGCCGGTCTCGCCGCGGGCCACGTGCCCCTCGGTGTGGGCGAAGCGATCCCAGATCGACTCGCCCCGCCCGTCCTCGCGGACGGCGCCCTCGATCTGGTACGCGGCGGTGGCCACGCCGAAGCGGAACCCCTCGGGCAGCGGGTCGGTGACGCGCGTCCCGTCCACCCCGGCTGTCGGCTGGCCGGCGAGCTCGGTCATCCCTTCACCGCCCCGGCGGTCAGGCCCTTGACCAGCCACCGCTGCGTGGCGAAGAACGCCACGATCACCGGGATGGTCGATACGACTCCGGCAGCCATCAGCTGTGCGTACTCCTGTGAGTAGTTTCCGATGAAGTTGCGGATCCCGATCGGGATCGTCTCGGCATGGGTCTCCGTCAGCGCCTGCACGAACAGCAGCTCGTCCCAGGCGAACAGGAACGCGTAGACGAAGGTGGCCAGCAGGCCGGGCGCGGCGTTGGGCAGCACGACGCGGACGAGCGCGCCCAGGCGCGAGCAGCCGTCGACCATCGCCGCGTCCTCCAGATCCCGCGGGATCGCCTGGAAGAACGACCGCATGAAGTAGATCGCCACCGGCGTGAAGAACGCCGTGTAGACGAGGATCATCCCGATGCGGCTGTCGTACAGGTTGATCGGCGTGTGCTGACGCAGCCAGATGAAGCCGATGAACAGCGGCAGCAGGAACAGCGCGCCGGGGATCAGCTGCGTGCCGATCACCGCGGCCGAGTAGGTGCCCGCGCCGCGGAAGCGGAAGCGGGCCAGCGCGTAGCCGGCGAACGCCGCCAGCAGCGTGGCCAGCGCGGCCGACACCGTGCAGATGATCAGGCTGTTGGCGAAGTACTTGCCGAAGTCGACGTTGCGCCACATGCCGGTGAACGCGTCCAGCGTGGGCGACAGGAAGTCGTAGTCGCCGCTGGCCAGCGCGCCGTTGGTCTGCAGCGCGCTGAGCACGAGCCAGGCCACCGGCGCGAGCATCACGACCAGCACGAGGTAGGTGAGGGTGTTCAGCCCCCAGTTGCCGGCCCGCTTGCGGGTCATGCCTGCGCCTCCAGGTCGCGGCGGAAGGCGGCCAGCCAGATGGCCGCCCACAGCGCCATCGCGAACATCACCAGCACGGACGCGGCCGCCCCGAAGCCGAACAGGCTGTTGGAGAACGACTCGCGGACGATCAGCGTCATCACCAGGTCCGCGTGCTCGCCCGGGTTGGACCCGAACATGATCCACGGGATCGTGAACATGTAGGCCGCGTAGATGACCTGGATCAGCAGCTGGACCGCGATCAGCGGGCGCAGCAGCGGCAGCGTGATCGAGAAGAAGCGGCGGATCGGCCCGGCGCCGTCGATCGCCGCCGCCTCGTGCAGCTCCTGGGGGATCGACTGCAGCCCGGCCAGGAAGATCAGCATGCAGAACGGCAGCCCGCGCCAGATCGACGGGATCACCATCGCCCACATCGAGTTGGGGCCCAGCAGCCACACCGGCCGGTCGTCGACCAGCCCGGTGTAGTCGACCAGGATCTTGTTGATGATCCCGACGTCGCTCTGCCACATGAACTGCCACAGCACGGCGACCACGAAGCTCGGCACCACCCACGGCGTCAGCATCAGCGTGCGCACGATGCGCCGGCCGGGGAACTCGCGGTGCATCAGCAGCGCCAGCAGCATGCCGCCGACGAGCACGCCGGTGACCGTCGTGGCCGCGTAGACGAGCGTGTTGCCGGCGGCGTTCATGAACCCGCTGTGCAGCGGGTTGGCGTCGTCGGTGAGGATCGCCCGGAAGTTGTCCAGGCCCGCCCAGGGCGCGCCGAACAGCTTGCGGAACGTGAAGGTGTTGAGGTTCTTGAACGCCAGCACCACGCCGCCGACCGTCGGCAGCAGGTGGATGAGGATCATGAACACGACCGCCGGGGCGATCAGCGCCCAGGCGAAGCGGTCGCGCCGCCAGCGGTGGCCGCGGCGGGGGTTGACCGGCCGCTGCGGCGGCGTCGGCTCGGCCGGCGTGGGCGGCGAGGCGGTGGGACGTGTGGTGTCGAGAGATGCCATTGGCGATCAGAGGCACCCCCGTCCGCCGGGGAGAGTTCGGCGGACGGGGGTTGGGGCCTGCTGGAGGAGCGCTAACCAGCAGATTGGGCGAGGAACCCGTCGGCCTCCTTGGCCGCGTCGTCCAGTTGCGACTGCACCGTCGCCTGCGAGTACGGCTCGCCGTGTCCGGCGGCCGAGTCGAGGATGTTCCCGAAGCGCGTCTTGTACGCGTTCTCGATCTGGCCCCACTGCGGGATCGCCGCGTAGGACCGACCGGTCTGGATGGCGTCGTAGAACGCCTGCCAGTCGGGACCCTTCTCCCCGACCTGCTTCTGCGGTTCCAGGCGAGCCGGGAACATGCCGAGCAGGTTGGCGTAGTCCTTCTGGACGCTGTCCTGCGACAGGTACTTGATGAGAGCCCAGGCCGCGTCCTTGTGCTCCGACGAGCTGAACATCATCAGGTTCGAACCGCCGACGAACGTGTTCGCCTTGCCGTCCGGACCCTTGGGCATCGGGGCCACCGCGGTGTTGTTGCGCGCCGCGTCGGTCCAGTTCGTGTCGTCCTCACGCGGGATCGAGCCGAGCACCCACGGCCCACCGATCCACACGGCCAGACGACCGCCCTTGTACATGTTCTCCACCTGCGTGCCGTCCCGCTCCAGCATCGCCGGATCGGCGAGGCCCTGCGGGAACAGGTCGCTGACGTACATGACGCCCTTGACGGCCTCCGGCGAGTTGATCGACGACTTTGCGTTGTCGTCGGTCAGCTCCTGGCCGCCCTCGTCCCACACGAACGGCATGACGTTGTGGACGAGGTCGAACGCCTTCTTGCCCGGGATGCCGAACGGCATGATGGGCTTGCCGTCGATGTCCTTGACCGCCTTGAGCTTCTCCAACGTCGCATGCATCGCATCGAGGTCGGTGAAGGCGGTCGCGGGATCCACGCCGGCCTGCTTCAGCGCGTCGGTTCGGTAGTAGATCGTGCGGGCCTCCGTGAACCACGGGATGCCCCACGTGCCGTCCTGGCCGACGACCTGGCTGGTGCCCCAGATGCCCGGGGCGTAGGCGGCCTCGCCGCCGATGTCGCCGATGCGGTCGGACAGGTCCTCGAACCCGCCCAACGCAGCGAAGAACGGGACCTGCGTGGTGCCGGCCTGGGTCACGTCGGGACCCTCGCCGGAGACCGCGGCGTTGCGGATGCGGTCGAACTGCACGTCCCAGCCGACGAGTTGGACGTCGACGTCGACGCCCGTCTGATCCTCGAACGGCTTGACGATCTTCTCGGTGTCCGCGACCGGGTCGGGACCGTTGTTCATGATCCAGAACGTGATCTTCTGACCCTTCAGCGACGGCGCAGCGGCCGTCGTCGAAGCGCCGGTGGCGGCCGAACCACCTGTGTCGCCGGTGCTGCTGTCGTTGGTGTCCGAGCTGCCACAGGCCCCCAGGGCCACGGCAACCAGAATGGCGGCGATCGCCGTCCAGACGATCCCCAAGCTACGTCGCACGATGCTCCTCCTCCTCGTACGCGAAATGAACAAGACGAAAACGGTTTTGTAGATGTCTCCGTGAATGTCCTGGGTGCCCGGCGTCGCCTCCCCGGCTCAGGCGCCCGCGCGAGGCGGGGCGGTCGATTCCCGGACGATCAACTCGACCGGCAGCGTGGTCACAGCGGGTGCGTCCTCACCGGCGATGCAGCGCGTGAGCGCCTCACCGGCGGCGGCCCCCAGCCCAGCTTTGTCCTGCCGCACCGTGGTCAGTGGCACGGGCAGGTGGGCCGCAAGTTGGATGTCGTCGAAGCCGACGATCGACAGGTCCCCGGGGACCGACACGCCGGCGTCGGCGGCCGCGCGCAGCGCGCCCAGGACCATCAGGTCGGACGCCGCCACGATCGCCGTGGGCGGCTCGTCCAGCGCCAGCAGCCGGGCGGTCGCCTCGCGCCCGCTGTCGACGTAGAAGTCGCCGTAGGCGATGTACTCGTCGCGGTAGCCGAGGCCGTGGGCCTTCAGCGCGTCGCGGTAGGCGCGCAGGCGCTCGGCCCCGGGGCGCTTGTCCATCAGGCCGGTGATGTGGGCGATCCGGCGGTGCCCGAGACCGTGCAGATGCGCGACGGCATCGGTGATTCCGGTGGAGTTGTCGGAGATCACGTAGCCGGTCGCGGTGCCGGTCAGCTCGACGTCGACGCCCACGCACGGGAGCGACGAGCGCACCAGCCGGCGCGTCTCCTCGTCGTCGGGATCGACGCCCATGAGGATCGCCCCGTCGACGTTGTGGTGGCGGCAGCGCTTCTCGTAGGAGTGCGGACCGTAGCCGTTGCCGGGCTGCTCGGAGGCGAACAGCAGCATGTCGTAGCCGCGCGCGCCCAGGCAGTGCTTGATGCCGACCATCACCTCGTGGAAGAACGGGTGCTGCAGGTCGGGGTGCCCTTCGCCGGTCTCCAGGAAGATCCCCACCACGTGCGAGCGCTGGGTGACCAGCATCCGGGCCGCCGAGCTCGGCGTGTACTCCAGCGAGCGCGCCAGCTGCGCGATCCGCTCGCGCGTCTCGGGATTGACGTCGGCGTAGCCGTTCAGGGCCCGGGACACGGTGCCGACCGACACGCCGGAAAGGCGGGCCAGTTCGCGGATGGTGACTCTCTCCTGTCGCATGTTCCGAAAACGGTTTTGGAAACCGTGCGCGGATCCTAATCCGCACGCAGGGGGGCCTGTCAAGGGCGAACTGTTTGATGTCAGTGGTCGGACATCGCAGCGCAGCGCAGCCGGGTGTGCCGGTTTGTGGGCGACACATGTCCCGACACCTGGTGTCCCTCGCCGTCCTGATCGCCGCTGCGCTGGCCCTGCCCGCCGCCGCCTGCGCCCGCTACGACGTCCATGTCGGGATCGGTGACCAGAACGTCGAGCTGTTCGACCAGCCGCTGTTCCAGGCCGCCGAGATCGAACGCGTGCGCTACTTCATCCCCTGGGACGCGGTGCGCCATCGCGGCGAGCTGCGCGAGGCCGAGGCCTACGTGCGCCGCGCCCGCCAGGACGGCATCTCCGTGACCATGCACATCTCGACCGACGACCTGCGCCCAGGCCGCGGCCACCTGCCCAGCCCGGCGGGCTACCGCTCCCTCGTCGGGCGCCTCGTGCGCACCATGCGTCCGCTCGGCGTGCGCGAGTGGGGCGTGTGGAACGAGGCCAACCACCCGTCCCAGCCCACGTCGAACCACCCCAAGCGCGCGGCGCAGTACTACGAGCAGATGCGCCAGATCTGCCGCGGGTGCACGATCGTCGCGCTCGACGTGCTCGACCAGCGCAAGGTCGAGTCCTACATCGACAGCTTCTACCGCGCGCTGCCCAAGCGCTTGCGCCGCAGCGCCCGCGTGGTCGGCATCCACAACTACGGCGACGTCAATCGCCGCACGTCCACCGGCACGGCGTCGATCATGCGCGAGGTGCGCACGTTCGTGCACGCGCCCCGCTTCTGGCTGACCGAGACGGGCGGCATCGTCGAGCTGGGGCGCAGCTTCCGCTGCAGCCAGTCGCGCGCGGCCAACCGGATCGACTACCTGTTCGCCCTGCTCAAGAAGTACCGCCGCGACATCGATCGCGCCTACGTCTACAACTGGTTCGGCGTCGGCTGCCGCACGCGCATGGACACCGGCGTGGTCAACGGCGACGGCACCGCTCGACCGAGCTACCGGGCCCTGCGTCGCGGCTTGACGCGTTTCGCCCGCTGACCCCGTCAGCGGCGTTGCCATGATGTCGGGGTGAGCGCGCGCACCCTGACCGCCACCGAGCGGCGCACGCTCAGCATCCTCGGGCTGCCCACGGCGGCGCTGGCGCTGGCCATCACGGTCGTGACCACGTACGTGCCGGTGGCCGCCAACGACTTCCTGGACTCGTCGGTGGTGATCGGCGGGCTGATCGCGATCGAGGGCGTGCTCGCGCTGTGGCTGCCGCTCGTCGTCGGCAGCTGGTCGGACCGCCTGCACACGTCGGTCGGCGGCCGCCTGCCCTTCCTGATCGCCGGCACGCCGATCGCGATCGTCAGCCTGGCGCTGATGGGGCTGGCCAACTCGCTCCCGGTGATGATCGTCGTGGTGACGATCTTCTTCGTCGCCTACTTCATCGCCTACGAGCCCTACCGGGCGCTGTACCCCGACCTGATCCGCGACGACATCGCGGCGCGCGCCCAGTCCACGCAGGCGATCTGGCGCGGCGCGGGCACGGGCCTGGCCCTGGTCGGCGGCGGCCTGCTGATCGCCTGGGGCGTGATCGCGCCGTTCATCGGCGCGGCGATCCTGTTCACGGTCTGCATGGCCCTGTTCCTGCGCGTCGCGGTGCCGCGGGCCCGCGAGAACGGGCGCCGGGCGCCCTCGTCGGAGGCCGAGACGGTGATGGCCGAGGCGTCCGATCTGAGATCGGTGCTGCGCGGCCACCCGGAGCTGCGCGCGTACCTGGTGGCCAACGCGCTGTGGGAGGCGTCGCTGGGCGCGCTGAAGACCTTCGTCTTCCTCTACATCACGATCGGCCTGGGCCAGAGCAGCGCCGCGTCGGCGGGCATCGTCGGCGGCGTCGCGCTGCTCGTGCTGCCCGCCGCGGTGGTCAGCGGCAAGCTGGCCGACCGCTACGGCCGCCTGCGCGCGATGGCCTGGGTGCTGCCGTTCTACGGCGTCGGGATGCTGATCCCGGCCTTCACGCAGTCGATCGCCATCCTGATCCCGGTGATGCTGATCGCCGGCTTCGGCGGCGGCCTGGTCATGACGCTGCCCTACGCGCTGCTGCAGCCGCTGATGCCCAAGGGCCGCCACGGCGTGCTGACCGGCTTCTACAGCCTCAGCCGCGGGATCGGGACGGCGCTGGGGCCGCTGCTGGCCGGCATCGCGATCCAGTACCTGCACGACCCGTTCTCCGCGACGGAGGGCTATTCGGCCATGTGGCTGGTCTGCGGCGGCACGATCCTGCTCAGCCTGCCCGCCCTGCAGCGCCTGCGCACGCTGGCCGAGGACCGCATCGACCCCGGCATCGCCCGACGCCCGCGGCCCGCCGAGGGGTAACGTCCATGCGGTGACGGACGGGGTCGCCGGGAGAGAGCGCACCGGGCGCGAGCTGTGGCTCATCATGGGCGCGCTCATGCTGGTGATGCTGCTGGCGTCGCTGGACCAGACGATCGTCTCCACCGCGCTGCCCACGATCGTCGGCGAGCTCGGTGGCCTGGAGCACCTGTCGTGGGTGGTCACCGCCTACCTGCTGGCCATCACCGCGGTCACGCCGCTGTACGGCAAGCTCGGCGACCTGTACGGGCGCAAGCGCGTGCTGCAGACGGCCCTGGTCCTGTTCCTGATCGGCTCGGTGCTGTGCGGGCTGGCCCAGTCGATGACCGAGCTGATCGCCTTCCGGGCGATCCAGGGGCTCGGTGGCGGCGGGCTGATGGTCAGCGCCCAGGCGGCCATCGGCGACGTCGTGCCGCCCTCGCGGCGCGGGCGCTACACCGGGCTGTTCGGCGCGGTGTTCGGCGTCTCCAGCGTGGCCGGCCCGTTGATCGGCGGCTTCTTCACCAGCCACCTCTCGTGGCGGTGGATCTTCTACGTCAACCTGCCGCTGGGCGTGATCGCGCTGCTCGCGCTGGCCGTCACCCTGCCCAGCGTGCGCGACAAGGTCGAGCACGCGATCGACTACGCCGGCACCGTGCTGCTGGCCGTGGGGCTCAGCGCGATCGTGCTGGCCGCCACGCTTGGCGGCACGACCTACGACTGGGCCTCCTGGCAGATCGTCGGCCTGGGCGTCCTGGCCGTGGCGGCGATCGTCCTGTTCTTCGCCGTCGAGCACCGCGCCGCCGAACCGGTCCTGCCGCCGTCGCTGTTCAAGAACCGGGTCTTCGCGGTGACCAGCGCGGTGGGCTTCGTGATCGGCTTCGCGCTGTTCGGGGCGCTCACGTACCTGCCGCTCTTCCAGCAGGTCGTGCGCGGCGACAGCCCGACCGAGTCGGGCCTGCAGCTGATCCCGGTGATGGCCGGCGTGCTGCTCGGCTCGATCGGCTCGGGCCAGATCATCAGCCGCACCGGCCGCTACAAGCTCTTCCCGATCGTCGGCACCGCGCTGTCGACCGTCGGCATGCTGCTGCTCTCCACGCTGGACGAGAACACGCAGACGGCGCTGGCCTCGGTGTTCATGTTCATCATGGGCCTCGGCCTGGGCCTGGTCATGCAGGTGCTCGTGCTCGCCGTGCAGAACGCGGTCGGCTACGCACAGCTCGGCGTCGCCACCTCGGGCGCGACGCTGTTTCGCTCGATCGGCGGCTCGCTGGGCACCGCGGCGCTGGGCGCGGTGTTCACCAACAAGCTCAACGGCGAGCTGGCGGGCACCTCGGCCGGCGACTCGCTGGCCGGCGGCGCCCAGCTCGATCCGAGCGCGTTGCAGCAGCTGCCCGACGCGGCCCGTGAGACGTTCACGCACGCCTTCACCGACTCGATCTCCACCGTCTTCCTGGTCGCCACCGCGGCGATCGCCGTGGCCTTCATCCTCAGCTGGCTGATCGAGGAGCGACCGCTGCGTCAGACCGTCGAGACCGCGGACCTCAACGAGGCCTTCGCGGCGCCGGCGCAGATCGACTCGCTGAGCATCGTCACCCGCGACCTGGCCCGCCTCGTGGGCCGCGACCGCACCCGCCGCTTCGTCGAGCGCACCGTCGAGGCGGCCGGGGTCGACCTGCCGCCCGGCGACGCGTGGCTGCTCGTCCGCGGCGCGGAGGGCGAGCCGCTGGACGACCCCGACGCGCTGGCCGCCAACCGTCCCGTCGAGCCCGCCTGGGTCGAGGAACGCCTGGTCGAGCTGCGCACCCGCGGCCTGGTGGCCGACGGCGCGTTGACCGCGGAGGGCAGCGCCACCGCGCAGCGGCTGCTGGGCGCCCGGCGCCAGTGCCTGAGCGACCTCGTGGCGGAGTGGAAGCCCGACGAGGACGCCGAGCTCAACGCGGCGATCGATCGCCTGTCGCGCGAGCTGGCCGGCGAGGCGCCCACGCCGGCCTAGCGGGCATGTCCGGTCCGTCGCGCTCGATCCTGCTGGTGGCCGCCGCGCTGGCCATCGGGCTCAGCGCCTGCGGGGACGACGGCCCGCGGCCGAGCGCCGCACAGCTGGAGGGCGAGGCGGCGGTCGCCCGCCGGCACATCCCGCAGGGCATCACGCTGTCGCACACCCAGACCGGCCCCGCCCCCGTGGTGACCGCGCCCTCGACCTACGCCGCCGGGCGGATCCAGTGCGGCGACTGGCGGGCCAAGTACGTCGCGTTCACCTACGGCCAGGAGCTGATCGGCGACATGACCGCCGCCGACCTCGACCGCACCGCGCACGTCTTCGCGGTGCGCCAGGCGGCCCCGGGGCACCTCGACGAGGTGCAGCGCGGCTGTCGCGCCGGCCTGCGGTCCCCGGCGTCGGGCGCGCGCCCGTAGACGGCTACTTGTGCAGCCCGGCGCGGCAGCCGCGCTCGACGGTGTCCAGGTAGCCGGGCGCCGCGCGGTGGGTGGCGAACGCGTGGGCGATCGAGTCGAAGTGGTACATGTGGCCGCCGTACACCTCGCCGACGTAGAACGCGTGCCAGTAGCCGCACTCGGTGCGCGCCGCGGCGAACGACTTCAGCGGCGTCATCCCGTCGCCGACCATGCGCGTCGAGCCGGGCTCGGTGATGCGGATCGTCTGGCCGGGCGCCACCGCGCGGGGCGGATGCGGGTCCAGGGTCATCGTCGGCGCGGTCGTCGCGCTGCCGCCACCGCAGCCCGCCAGCAGCCCGGCGGCGAGGACGGCAACAGCACAGCGACGCATGGTTGCGTCCTACCCGATCGGGCGACTCAGAAGGCGCCACGCCGCATGAGCACGGCGGGGAGCGTCTTCAGCAGGATCGTCAGATCCAGGAACGGCGACCAGCGCTCGAGGTACAGGAAGTCGAGGCGCACGAGGTCGTCGAAGTCCAGCTCGGAGCGGCCCGAGACCTGCCACAGGCCGGTCATGCCGGGCAGCACCAGGTAGCGCTTCTTGTGCCAGTCCTCGAGGCGGTCGAAGTCGCGCTCGGGCAGCGGGCGCGGGCCGACGAGCGACATCTCGCCGCGCAGGACGTTCATCAGCTGCGGCAGCTCGTCGATCGAGAAGCGGCGCAGGTAGCGGCCGACGCGCGTCACGCGCGGATCGTCGCGGATCTTGAAGATCGCGCCCTGGGCCTCGTTGAGGGCCTCCAGCTCGGCCTGCTGCAGGTCGGCGCCGGTGTACATCGTGCGGAACTTGAAGCAGGCGAACGGCACGCCGCCCACGCCCGGGCGGATCGAGTGGTAGAGCACCGGCCCGCGCGAGGTCAGCTTCACGGCCAGCGCGGAGACCAGCAGGATCGGGCTGAAGGCGAACAGCAGCAGCGTCGCGCCGACCAGGTCGAACGTGCGCTTGAGCAGGTAGTCGAAGCCCTCGAAGACCGGCGGCTTGAGCTCGAACAGCGGGACCGACTCGCCGGGCACGAACTCCGCGCGATGGACGAGGATCTCCATCGTCGACGGGGCGATGCGCACGCGCACGCCCATCGCGTGGCACTTGTCGACCAGATCGACAGCCTTGTCCTGCGGGAAGTCGGGGTCGGCGATGATCACCTCGTCGATGCGGTGCTCGCGCAGCACGTCGGCGATCGCGTCCAGCTTGCCCAGCGACACCAGCCCGTTGTCGGGGCGCGGCGTCAGCGACACGAAGCCGATCACGTTGATCGGCGAGTGCGGCGCGTCGGCCAGCGCGTGGCCGACGTCCTCGATGTGGCCGCCGCTGCCCACCAGCACGGTGCGGCGCTGGTAGCCGGCCGCCCGCAGCAGCGCCCCGCTGACGCCCTCGTACAGGTAGCGGAAGCCGGCCACGTAGAGGACGCTGAAGAACAGCGAGCCGTAGAAGATGTAGTAGCTGGAGAAGTCCTCGCCGTTGACGATCGCGAAGATCAGCGCGACGACCGTCACCTGGAACAGCCCGGCGACGATGCGCGTCAGGCCCGGTCGCTCGCCGCGGTTGGCGTACAGCCCGGAGCGCGCGAACAGCAGCACGGTGAGCAGGAAGGCGAAGGAGACGAAGTCCTTGGTCTGCTCGAACGTCGCGTTGACGTCGAGCGTGTCGCGCACCCAGGCCTTCAGCGCGAGCGCGGTGAAGATGGCCAGGAACACCCCGGCCAGGTCCAGCGCCATGAGCGAGACGACGCGGGCGGTCCGCCGGGCCGTGTCCAGCCGCAGCAGGAAGGACAGCGCCGGCGGGCGCTTGCGCCGCATGTCCTGACCCAGGGGCGCGTAGGTGGGCATGCGGACGTACGGGATCTCCCCGTCGCCACCTTGGGCCTCCTTCGCTCTGGATCGGGCTGTCTCTTGCGGCATTACTCCAATGCGCTGCAACGACGCAGCGAACGAGAAGTTGTGAAGTAGATCAGCGCAGGCCGCCACCGACGAGGGTCTCGACCCCGGCCTCGTCGATCGTGCGCCTGAGTCCTTCGCGCAGGCTGACCTCCGGACGCCAGCCGAGAACCTGCTCGGCCAGGCTGGTGTCCGGCTGGCGAACCTGCGGGTCGTCGGTCGGGAGCGCCTCGTAGACGATCTCCGAGGACGACCCGGTGACCTCGATGACCGTCTCGGCGAGCTGCAACAGCGTGTACTCGTCGGGGTTGCCGATGTTGACGGGCTGGTGGTAGCCGGACTCCGCGAGGCCGATGATGCCCCGGATCAAGTCGGAGACGAAGCAGAACGAGCGCGTCTGGCTGCCGTCGCCGAACACGGTCAGCGGACGGTTCTGCAGGGCCTGGCGCAGGAAGGTCGGGATCGCCCGGCCGTCGTGCGGGCGCATGCGCGGCCCGTAGGTGTTGAAGATCCGCACGATCGCCGTGTCGACGCCCTGCTGGCGGTGGTAGGCCATCGTCAGCGCCTCGGCGTAGCGCTTGGCCTCGTCGTAGACGCCGCGCGGCCCGATCGGGTTGACGTGACCCCAGTAGGACTCGGGCTGCGGATGCACCTGCGGGTCGCCGTAGACCTCGGACGTCGAGGCGGTCAGGAAGCGCGCGCGATGCAACTTGGCCAGGCCGAGCGTGTGGTGCGTGCCGTATGAGCCCACCTTGAGCGTGTGCAGCGGCAGGCGCAGGTAGTCGATCGGGCTCGCCGGCGAGGCGAAGTGGAAGACGAAGTCGACCTGCTCCTCGACGAAGTAGGGCTCTGTGATGTCGAGGTTCAGGTGCGTGAACCGGGGCCCACGGATGTGGGCGATGTTGCGCAGCGAGCCGGTCTCCAGGTTGTCGACGCAGATCACGCGGTGGTCGCGCGCGAGCAGCTCATCGCACAGATGCGATCCCAGAAAGCCGGCGCCACCGGTCACCAAGCAGGTCGCCATGGGCGCAGAGGCTATCCGTTCAGGCGGTCTTGCCCTGGGCGGCCAGTTGCTTCAGCCGCACCGGGCAGCGCTTGCAGCGCGGTCGGCTCTTGCAGCATTTCTTCTTGGGCTTGAGCTTCTTGGCCATCCGGGACGCCCCATGGTAGGGCGCCCTAACCGCGTCTACCGGGACTGCGGGACGGTGCCCGGCACCCACTCGCCCTCTTCGCGCTTCCAGATCGGCAGCTGCGCCTTGATCTCGTCGATCAGGGCGCGCGCGCCCAGGAAGGCGGCGGGCCGGTGGGGCGCGGAGGCCGCGACGATCACCGACGCCTCACCGAGGGCGACCCGCCCGGTGCGGTGCTCGGCGGCGGCGGCGCACAGCTGGTGCTCGGCGGCCACCGCGCGCACGATCCGCTCCAGCTCGACCCCCGCCATCTCGGCGTAGGCCTCGTAGTCCAGGAAGGCGACGTCGCGCGTCGTGCCGCTGAACGTGACCACGGCGCCCGCGCGCGGGTCGGCCACGCGCGCGGCGAGCGCGTCCAGCGACAGCGGCTCCTCGGTCACCCGCCAGTGCAGCACGGGCCCGCTCCCGCCCGACACGGGCGGCACGAGCGCGAGCTCGTCGGCGGCGTGCAGGGGCGCGTCGGCGTCGGCGTACTCGCGGTTGACGGCCATGACCAGCGGCAGGCCGGCGGCCAGCTCGCCCACGGCGGCCAGCGCGTCGGCCACGCGCGCGCCCTCGGGCAGCTCGAGCTCGAGCACCGGGACCCCGGCGCGCTCGCGCAGCTGGGCGAAGAGACGGACGTGAACCAGCACGCCATGCAGGCTACGCGTCAGCCGTGGCGCCGCGCCGCCTCGCGCTTCTTCTTGGCCTTGGCCTTCGCCTTCGCCTCGGCCTTGCGCTTGGCGGCGTAGCAGGCGGAGCGCTGCTTCTTCGTCTTCTTGGCGGCGCACCCGGTCTTCTTCTTCGCCGGTGTCGTCGCGGTCGTCGGCTTGGGCGTCGTCACCGGACCGGTCGCGGCCGGGGCCGGCGGGGTGGCCACCGACGGCGCGCTGGCGGGCACCGGATCCGGGGTCGGGGCCGCGGGCGTCTTCGGCGTGGCCGGCAGGCCACCGCCACCGCCACCGCCACCGCCACCGCCGGTGACCGGCGGCGTGGGCGTGGTCGGGGTGCTCGGCGGGGTGCTGCCCGGCGCCGGCGGATCGGCGAAGTAGTGGTCGAACACGCGCCCGTCGCGCAACGGCGCCGCGTAGTAGGACACCTCGTCGATCAGCCCGCGGAACCAGGGCTGCGCCAGCCCGAGGCCGTTGACCATCCCGACGTACAGCGACGGCGACCCGGACGGCGCCTTCGTCGTCTCGGCCTCGCCCACCTTCGCGCCGTCGATCCACAGCGACATGAGCACGCCGTCCCAGCGCGCGTGCACCGCGAAGAACGTGCCGACCGCGGGCCGGGCCGCGCTGACCGTGGTGCCGTCGGGCATCCGGAAGCGCACCTGCCCGCCCTCGATCCACAGGCTCGGGCCGCCGCCGGTGCCGCCGTGGTCGAAGATGCCCATGTTGCCGGCGTCGCTCGGGCGCACCCAGGCCTCGATCGAGAAGCCGTTGGGCGCCGACGGCACGCTGGGCACGTAGGCGTAGCCGCCCCGGCCCAGGAACGAGCGGGTCGTGTTGCCGTCGCCGGAGATGCCCACGGGGCCGTTGACCGGGTCGTTCTTGTAGGTGGCCGGATAGCCGGTCTGGCTGGCCGCCGTCGTGTCCGCGTCGGGCTCGTCGAAGCGGTAGTAGAGCGTCGGCACGTCCTTGGCCAGCGACCACGGCTCGGCCCCGGCGATCAGATCGCGGAACGACTCCACGTAGTAGCGGTGCGCATGCGTGTAGTGCAGCCCCGAGGCGTCGGTGGCCACCACCGTGAACGTGTGCTCGCCCGCCGTCTGCGGCAGCGCGGCACCATCGGCGATCGGCGCGCCGTCGACCGTGGCCACGCAGGCGGGCGCCGGATCCTCGATGTCCGCGCACGAGAAGTCGGCCAGCGGCACCTTGTCGGAGGTCAGCGAGTACAGCGCGCCGTTGGCCGGCGTGCGCGTGTCGATCGTCGGCCGGTTCATGTCCTGGTAGGGCGGGATCGCCGGCCCGGCCGCCTCCTGGAAGGTGCCGATGTGCCAGCGCGCCCAGATCCGCCGCGCGGACAGCGCGTGGTCGTAGTAGGCCGCCTCGTCGATGAAGCCGTGGAACGCCTTGGGGCTGATCGCGTGATCGGTGCGCCCGACGTAGAACGTCGTGCCGCCGCCGCTGGGCAGCTGGTTGGTGGCCGTGCTGGAGAAGAACGTGCCGTTGACGTACAGCCGCGCGACGCCGCCGGTGTAGGTGCCCGCCACGTGCGACCAAGCGCCCGGCGTGATCACCGGGCCGGTGATCTCGACGTCCTGGGCGTGGAACACGATCCGCCCGCCGCGGATGAACAGCGCGCCGTTGTTGACGCCGTGGTCCATGATCCCGCCGTCCGCGCTGGACACCGGCTTGATCCAGGCCTCCATCGCGTAGCTCGGCGTGGCGGCCAGACCGCCGTCGACGCTCACGTACGCGCCGTTGTCGCCGGGGAAGAACGCGCTGTAGCCCTGCGGGTCGTTGGTGACCTCACAGCCGGCCGGACGGTGCGGCGCGGGCGGGCGGCCTTCGCAGCTGATCGCCGGATCGCGGCGCAGCACGACGCGCTTGTCGGCCACGTTGGTGTGGTACGTCCCGCTGTCCGTGGTCGACGTCGCGCCCTTGGCGTCGTCCATGCGCCAGAACACGCGCGGCGAGTCCGCGTTGACGTAGTCGCCATAGCGCGGCGGGTGCACGCGGTAGGTGCGGTAGACGGTGTCGGAGGCGTTGCCGGCGTTGTCCGTCGCGCCGATCGCGAACCCGTGCACGCCCAGCGTCCCGGTGTCGATCGAGTCCGGACCGCAGCTGGCCACCCCGGATGCACCGGCCGGCGTGCCCGCCAGCGGGTCCACGCAACCGAAGGCCTCGGCCGGATCGGAGTCGAACAGATAGGTGGGCAGCACGTTCTCGCTGCCGTCCTGGCTGCGCACGGGCGGGTTGGTGACCGTGATCGTCGGCTTGGTCAGGTCGACGAGCAGCGCGCGCGAGGCGGGCGAGCCGTCGACGAGGCCGCCGGAGTCGCTGGCGCGCACGGCGAACGTGTGCGCGCCCTCGCCGACGGCGGCGACCGTGAAGGTGCCCGCGTCGCAGGCCGTCCACGAACCACCATCGAACTGGCACTCGAACGTGAAGGGGCCGCCGGGTGTGTCGACATCGGTCGCGTGGAAGGTCCACGTCGCATCGGCGACCCCATTGCGCGGCGACGCCGGCGCCGTGTCGATCACCGCATTGGGCGGCTCGGTGTTGGGGATCACCGTCAGCGGAAGCGTCAGCGCCTCACCATCGAGCGTCGCGGTGACGGTCGCCGCACCGCCCGCGCCGGGCGTCCAGGTCGTGGTCGCCACGCCGCCGCTGACCGTCGTCACCGGCGAGCCGATCGTGCCCGAATCGGCGCTGAAGGTGACCGGCCAGCCGGCCGCCGGCGCACCCGCCGTCGTGGGGCCGACCTTGACCGTGATGGTGACCGGCACGCCCGAGATGTACGGCCCGGCCGAGGCGGTGAGGTTGCCGAACGACATTCGCTGGGCGTCCGACACGGCCGACGTTGGACAGGAGGCGTTGCACCCATACCAGTTGCTGGTCGTGGTCAAGCCAGAACCGGTGAGGTCGCCGACCAGTCGGTTGCCCGTCAGCGTGAACGCGACGCCGCTTCCGCCGGAGACGGCGGTCGGCGCGACGATCTGGTTCTGCGTGATCTGCGCGCTCGGCGCCGACCCGGCCCCGAGAGGATCGAACCCGACGCCCCAGGCACCACCGCCGGCGGTGGTGAGGTCGTTGCCGGTGATGACCGCGCCGGTCACGTCGGTACCGAGGCTGACGACGTTGCCGCTCATGGCGGTGACGACGTTGCCGCTGATCGTGAGGTTCGGCGACCCGCTCGCCTCGATCAGCGGGCCCGAGGCGACGTTGTCGCGAACGGTCAGGCCGGCGATGGGGATCGCGGGGATCGACACGCTGTGGACCGCGACGCCCACCGACGCGGTGAAGCGACTGCGCTCGATCAGCGCCCCGCTGGACGGCCGCATGATCACCGCGGAATCCGCAGCGGCGAACACTGCGTTGCGCACGGTGGCGGTGCCCACCGATAGGGCGGTGCCGGCCGGCGCGTCGAAGTAGACGCCATCGAGGACCGCGTGGCCCCCGAGGAGCGTCGAGTACCCGACGATGCGGGACTCCTGACTCAGACTGACCGAGCGCGTGCGCCCATCGATGCCGGCCTGCGCCCCGTTCACGGTCACCTGCTTGGCGATGATCGCGCCTCCCGCGTAGTCGCCCGGCGCCAGCACGACGGTGTCGTTCGTCGCAGCCACGTCGACGCCCCGCTGGATCGATTGGCAGGGCGACGCGTGCACCAAGCAGTCGTTGCCGGCGTCGGACCCCGCCGGGTCGACATAACGCGTGGCGGCGGACGCGGCCGGCACGACGATCAACATCGCCACGATCACGAGTGACACCGAGACCAGCCGGGACATGGGGCTCCTGCAGGTGGAGGCGAAGAAAGAGGCGGGTCGCATCCATGCGCCCGCCGTGCTGGCAACATTCGCCGACTGGACGCCCGCGGCGCCATACGACATGCGTCCAGTTTCGTGGGAGATCGCTCATTCGCCCGCCCCGGGTAGCCTTCCGAAGATGGCCACGACGCCCGATCGGCTGACCGTCGCCCCCATCGTGGGGCCGGAAGACCCGCGTCGCTTCACCGACTCGGGCATCGAGATCAAGCCGCTGTACGACCAGTCCGACGTCCCCGAGCAGCTGGACCTCGGCGAGCCCGGCAGCTACCCCTACACGCGCGGGCCGCACCGCGACATGTACCGCAAGCAGCTGTGGACGATGCGCCAGTACGCGGGCTTCGCGACGGCCAAGGAGTCCAACGAGCGCTACCGCTACCTGCTGAAGAACGGCGGCACGGGCCTGTCGATGGCCTTCGACCTGCCCACCCAGCTGGGTCTGGACTCCGACGATCCGCGCTGCCTGGGCGAGGTCGGCCGCACCGGCGTGGCCATCGACACGCTCGACGACATGCGCACGGCGTTCGACCAGATCCCGCTGGACCAGGTCACGACGTCGATGACGATCAACGCGCCGGCCAGCGTCCTGCTGCTGCTCTACGAACTGGTCGGCGAGGAGCAGGGCGTCGAGAGCAAGCAGCTGCGCGGCACGGTCCAGAACGACATCCTCAAGGAGTACATCGCCCGCGGGAACTTCATCTACCCGCCGGAGCCGTCGATGCGGCTGACCACGGACCTGTTCGCCTACTGCAAGGAGAACGTGCCCAAGTGGAACACGGTCTCCATCTCGGGCTACCACTTCCGCGAGAAGGGCTCCTCGGCGGTGCAGGAGGTCGCGTTCACGCTGGCCAACGGCATCGCCTACGTGCAGGCGGCGATCGACGCCGGCCTGGCCGTCGACGACTTCGCGCCGCGCCTGGCCTTCTTCTTCAACGGCCACAACAACGTCTTCCAGGAGGTCGCCAAGTTCCGCGCGGCCCGGCGGATGTGGGCGCACATCATGAAGGAGCGCTTCGGCGCCCAGAACCCGAAGTCGCTGATGCTGCGCTTCCACACGCAGACCGGCGGCGTGACGCTGACCGCCCAGCAGCCGCAGAACAACATCATGCGCGTCGCCCTGCAGGGCTTCGCGGCGGTGTGCGGCGGCACGCAGTCGCTGCACACCAACGGCTACGACGAGGCGCTGGCGCTGCCCACCGAGCGCGCCGCCAAGATCGCCCTGCGCACCCAGCAGGTGATCGGCTACGAGTCCGGCGCGGCCGACACGGTCGATCCGTTCGCCGGGTCCTACTTCGTCGAGTCGCTGACCGACGAGATCGAGTCGCGCGCGACCGAGCTGATCGAGAAGGTCGACCAGCTGGGCGGCTCGGTCCAGGCGATCGCGTTCATCAAGAACGAGATCGAGGAGTCGGCCTGGGGCTACCAGGAGCGCTACCGCCTCGAGCAGGACATCGTCGTCGGCGTCAACAAGTTCGTCGAGGACGACATCGAGATCGAGGACCTGCTGAAGGTCGACCCGGCCACCGAGCGCGGTCAGGTCGACCGCCTCAAGGCGTTCAAGGCCGACCGCGACCAGGAGCTCGCGGCCCAGCGCCTCGAGGACATCCGCGAGGCCGCCCGCGGCACCGACAACCTGCTGCCCTTCCTCAAGGACGCGCTGCGCGACCGCTGCTCGATGGGTGAGGTATGCGGGGCGATGCGCGACGTCTTCGGTGAGTACAAGCCCAGCGACTGATCCCGAGGAGGCGCCGGTCACCGAGCCGGCGCCGCCACCGTCGATCGCGGACGCGGTCGGCGGGCCCCTGGGCATCGCCGAGACGGTCAGCCCCGCGCTGGTCTTCGTGATCGTCTACACGGCCGCGGGCAACGACATCAAGACCTCGGCGATCGCCGCCGTGGCCGTCGCGCTCGTGCTCGGCCTCGCCCGCGTCGTGCGCAGGCAGACGCCGATCTACGCGCTGGCCGGCGTCATCGGCGTGGCCATCTCGGGCTACATCGCGCAGCGCACCGGCAAGGCGGAGAACTTCTTCCTGCTCGGGTTCGTGCTGAACATCGGCTACGCCTCGGCCTTCCTGATCTCGATCGCCGTGCGCTGGCCGCTGATCGGCGTGCTCGTCTCCGCGCTGTCCAAGGGCGACTACAGCTGGCGCCAGAACCCGACGCTGATGAAGGCCTACAAGCGGGCCACCGCGGTATGGGCCGTGCTGTTCACGCTGCGCATCGTCGTGCAGCTGCCGCTGTACTTCGCCGACGCGCTCGTCGCGCTGGGCGCGGCCCGCATCGGCATGGGCGTGCCGCTGTTCGTCGTCGGCCTGTGGTTCTCGTGGCTGCTGCTGCGCAACACCCCGGGCGGGCTGCCGCTGGGGCGCGCGGTCGAGAAGGCCGAGCGCCCCGGCCCGTTCAGCCAGTAGCCATCCGGTGAAGGCGGTTGAGGCGGGCGCCCGCGCGGCCGTAGCGTGGCGCCGCGATGGCCGACATCCGACCTCCCCACGCTGATCCCGCCGCCGAGTGGCACGCGCGCATGACGCTCGAGCGCGGCGCCGAGCCCGACGACTACGCGCGCAGCTTGATCGTCGCCTTGGACTTCGCCCGGGCGGCGGGGCTGCGCAGGTCGCCGACGCCGATCGCGGTCAGCGCGACGCTCGCCGTGTCGTAGCGGGCGATGCCCGGCACCGTCAGCTTGCGGGCCTTGGCCCCCGCGGTGAGCATCAGCCGCTTGCCCTGAGCGGTGTCGACGCGCAGCTGGTAGCTCTTGGCGCCCGCCGAGGCACCCCAGCGCACGACGAGCCCCTTGCCGCTGCGCGTGACGCGCACGCTGCTGGGCCGCTTGGGTGCGCGCGGCGCGGCGGCGGTGAAGCGCGCCACCTCGTGCTGCTCGACGATCAGGCCGTCGCGCTCGACCAGCGCGACCACCGTGCGCTGCCCCGCCGGCGCGCCGTCGTCGGGGATGCGCAGCGTGCCGCTGCCCTCCTTGGCCAGGCCGAGCGCGTCGGTGGCGTCGGCGCTCTGGGAGACGAAGCGGACCTGGCGGCCGCCCAGGCCCGAGGCCTGGTAGCGCAGCACGCGGCCGTTCTTGGCCTTGGCGACGGTGCCGCTGACCTTCACGGGCGCGGCGACGCCGACGGCGACCGAGCTGATCGGCACCGAGGCCGGGTGCGCCTGCACCTGCCAGCTGCCGGCGGCGGGCTGGTCGAGGACGATGTACGTCGCGGTGCGCTTGGCGTCGCGCAGGACCAGCGCGCCGCCCACGCGCTCGAGCTGCTCGGGCGTGTCGGAGGTGACGATGCTGGCGCCGTCCGGCCCGGTCAGCGTGACCGCCGGGGCGCCGCCCTGGCCGACGATCCGCACCGTCGCGCGCTGCGCGCCGCGTGGGATGGTCACGCTCGAACCCGCCTGCGCCGCCTTCGCCTTCAGGCGCCCACCGCCGCCGGAGGTGAACGGCCCGACGTCACACGGGATCAGCAGGTTGTCGGGGTCGTAGGGGTTGCCGCCCCAGTGGTAGCCGTAGCCGGCGCTGACCGTCTCGCCCAGCACGTTGAAGCCCGCGCAGACGGCGAAGCCACGCGACGAGATCAGCCCGGTCTGATCCAGGCACAGCTTGCCCGCGACCGGGAAGGCGACGCACACCTCGCCGGTGATCGCGGCGTCGAACACGCCGGCCGGTCCGTCGAGCGAGCCGCGCACCGCACCGGTGACGCTGGCCACCTCGAGGTCGATGCCGACGTTGCCCGACAGGTTCGCCGTCCCGTCGGTGCGGAAGGTGAAGTTGTTGTCGGCCACCTGGACGTCGGCCAGGTGCAGGACGCCGCTCATCGACAGCGTCGACGGGCCCACGTCGGGGAACTGGAAGTCGAAGGAACCCTTCACGTCGACCAGGGACTTGTCCTGGACCACCGGCCCGGCCACCACGGTCGCGCTGCCCTGCAGGCGCGTCGGATCCAGCGACAGGTCGATGTCCATCGTGGTCAGGAACACGCCCGGCCCCAGCGTGATGCCCGGCGCGGGCGGCGTGAACGCCGCGTAGGCGCGCTTGAGGCTGCCCATCTCGAAGCGCACCAGGCCGGCGATCTTGCCGCCGGTCGGCTGGGGCGGCAGCAGCAGCGTCAGCTTGCCCTCCCACACCTCGCCGGCGCCCTGGTAGTCGACGGCCAGGTCCTTGAGCACGAGCGGGCCGAGCGGCACGGTGTCGGCCGCGATGTGGAGGCTGTCGAGGTGCAGGCCGCGCGCGTTGTCGGCGGTCAGCACGGCGTTGCCGCGGATCCCGCCGAACGCGGGCGGCAGCTCGATCGAGATCGGGATGCGGACGCTGTCCTTGAGCAGCTCGATGTCGATGTTGCCGCGCACCGGGAAGCCCTTGAGCAGGACCGGGAACTTCGACGTGTCGAAGCTGGCCAGGACGGTGCCGGCCTTGTCGCTGGGCAGCTTGATGTGCAGCTCGCCCCGCCACAGCTGGACGTCGCCGATCAGCACGGTGACCGAGCCGAACGTGTCCAGCGTCTTCTGGCGGCGGTCGACGACGATGCGCGCGCCCGCGTCGGGGACGATGTCCAGGCCGTTGAGCCGCACGGTGCCGGTCGAGACCTTGGCGCCGCTGGAGGACTTGGTGTCGGCCAGGAAGCAGCCGATGCCGTTCGTGGTGGCGGTCACCGCGCCGAAGTTGATCGCGCTGCAGCTGGAGCTGCCCCCGTCGTCGCCCCCGCCGGCCAGGCTGCCCAGGCCGAGCTTGCCGGTGGCGGCGGTCGAGCCGAAGATGCCCGCGCGGATGACCGAGGCGCCGGCGTCGTCCTTGGTGCCCCACACGGCCAGGCCGCCGCCGTCCGCGGCCGCGGCGATCGCCGTGTCGCCGGCGTTGAGGTCCTTGGTCAGCGTCACCGCGGGACCGAAGCCCGTGCCCGAGATCGCGTTGCGCACCTCGACGGCGCCTTCGTCCATCGGGTCGACCCACATCGCGTGCAGGCCGCCGGACGGGTCCATGGCCAGCGCCGGCGCGGAGCCGCGATGGTCGGACACGATGGTCGGCGCGCCCGGCGTGGGCGCCAGCTGGCGCACGTCGTACTTCGCGCCCGAGTCGGCGCGGCTCATCAGGTAGGTGCCGGTCGGGCCGCCGGCCACGCGCGGCTGCTCGCCGGCCAGGACCTGCGGGGCGGTCCAGTTGGCGGCGTCGTTGACCGAGCCGGTGCCGGTCCACTCGCGCACGAGCACGTGGTTGGTCAGGTCCGCGAAGGCGGCCAGCGGCCGACCGTCGGGCAGCAGCGCCAGGCGGCCGTCGTAGGCCCCGTCGCCGGGACCGAGCAGCGCCTGCGCGGCGACGTACTGGCCGGCGGGCGAGCCCTGGAAGAAGGTGCCGCCCGTGCGCGTGTCGCTGATCACGCCGATCGAGGGCGGGTCGGAGCCGTAGACCAGCGCGCCGCCGCTGGCCTCGGCGTCGCCGATGATGCCGGGCTCGCCGAAGCTGGTGCCGCCGTTCTCCGACGTGTACAGCCAGGTGGTGCGATCCGAGGTGCGCCCGGGGTGCTGGCGGATGTTCGGGTAGCGATGGGTCAGCAGGGCGACCTCGTCGCCCAGCGCGAGCACCGTCGGCCCGCCCATCTCGACGTCCAGCGCCTCGCCGCCGAGCGCGTCGATCGGCGCGCCGGGCACCAGCGACTGGCGCACCGCGCAGGTCGTGGCGCCGCGCGGCAGGCGGCAGTACTCCAGCGTGTCCGAGCCGGTGGGCGGGTCGCTGGTCCAGGTGATGTGCGCGGTGCCCGCCGCGTCGACGAGCACGTCGGGGTCGGTGCCCGCGCCGATGTCGATCGGCGGCGGCTGGGGCGGCGTCTTGACCTTCGGCGCCTTGGTCAGTCCTTTGTAGCCGGGCGTGTGGTAGTCGGCCGCGTGCGCCGCTGCCGGCCACGCGAACGCCAACACGGCCAGCAATGGCCACAACCGTCGGGGACGCGTCGCGTGCCCGGTTCCCCTGCCAAGGTCCCGCACAAGAGCGATCCTGCCGTATCGGTTCGCCCAAAAGCAAGAGCGCCAACGCGCCACCGGGCGACAGCCTGCAGAACCAGATCCGTTGGAGGAGATCGCCGCGGCCCGGGGAAGCCCGCTGCCGATGGAGGTCCACCGCACGTTGGTCAAGTCTCCGCCCGAGCTGTGGGCGGAGCTCTCGGATGTCGAAGCACTCACCCGCCACCTAGCGGCGTTCGGCGACATCACCATCAAACGGGTCGTGCCTGAGACGACGGTCGCCTGGGAGGGCGAGCTGGCCAGCGGTACCGTCGAGCTCAGCGCATCCGGATGGGGAACGAAGGTCACGCTGCGGGCGCAGCCGGTGGAGCGCGAGGCGCCCGCGGAGCCGCTCCAGCCCGTCGAGCCGGAGCCGGAGCCCGAACCGGTCGCCGTCGCGGTCGCCGCGCCCCGCCGCCGCTGGCGCTTCTGGTCGCGGGCCGAGCTGCCCGGCCCGACCCCGGGGCCCGATCCGGTCCCGCCGACGCCCACGCCCGCACCCGGCCCGCCACCGCCGCCGGACCCCAACCCACCGCAGATCCGCTTCGATCCCACCGAGACCGAAGCGCTCCTGAGCCGGGTCCTGGACGACCTCGGCCAGGCGCACCACCGCCCGTTTCAGCGCTGAGACCGGGACGCCTCTGTGTCGATTCGGTGAACGCGGGCGTTTGCTGACCGCGCGCCGGGCACGATCGCCTTCGCGATGCGTTCCCGACTCACTCGCCGCGAGCTCGTCTTCGCCGCCACGGTGGCCGGCGCCGCGGCGCTGGCGCCCCCCTCGTTCGCCCGGCTGATCGACCCCGCCACCCGCGTGGGTCCGGGTCGGTTCCTCGACGGCGTCGCGTCCGGCGAGCCCGGCCCGAACGCGGTCACGTTCTGGTCGCGGCTGACCACCGACCGCCCGACGAGCGGTGCGCGGCTGACCGTGGCCGCGGACGCCGGGATGAGCCAGACCGTGGCCACCGTGGTGGTGCCCACCTCCGGTGCCGTCGACGGGTCGCTGAAGGTCCGCATCGACGGCCTCGATCCGGCCCGCCACTACTGGTACGTCTTCGAGAGCGCCGACGAAGCCTCCCCGGTCGGGCGCACGAAGACCGCGCCCCCGGCCAACTCCAACGTGCCGGTGGCGATCGGCTACTCGTCGTGCCAGAAGTACTCCGAGGGCTTCTACAACGCCCATCGGGACGCCGCCGCCCAGGACCTCGATCTGATCGTCCAACTGGGCGACTACACCTACGAGTACGACGAGCCGGAGCCCGGCGTGGCGGGCCGCGCGGAGCTCGCGTCGGTCGATCTGACCACCTACCGCGACAAGTACCGGCTGTACCGCGGCGACCCCGGGCTGCGCGAGCTGCACCGGCTGCATCCGATGGTCCACGTGTGGGACGACCACGAGGTGGCCGACAACTACACCGACGGCGACCCCGCCCCGTCGGCCCAGCAGCGCGCCGCCGGCTATCGCGCGGCGTTCGAGTGGCTGCCGCGGATCGCCTTTCCCAGCGAGCGCTATCGGGTGTTCAACAGCTTCCGCTGGGGCCGCAACGTCGAGCTGCTGCTGACCGACCAGCGCCAGTACCGGGGCGAGGGCACGATGCTCGGGCGCCGCCAGGTGGACTGGCTGAAGAGCGGGCTGGCCGCCTCGACCGCGCGCTGGAAGCTGATCGGCAGCGAGACGATGTTCGCGCCGCTCGGCGTGCTCGGCGTGATCAACCCCAACACCGACCAGTGGGACGGCTATCCGGACGAGCGCGCTGAGCTGATCGCCCACATCCGCTCCAGGGGCCTGGACGACGTGGTGTTCCTGTCGGGCGACATCCACATCTACATGGCCAACCGCGTGCTCGACGGCCTGACGCCGGTGGCCACCGAGTTCGTGGGCGGCTCGGTCACCTCCTCGGGCGTCCCGGCGGAGATCGACGGGCTCGCGTCGGTGCTGATCCAGACCGCCAACCCGCACATCCGCTACTTCAGCGGCGGGCAGCACGGGTGGGCGCGGGTCGACGCCAGCGCCGCCGAGCTGCGCGTCGCCTACCGCACCTCCGACATCCTCACCGACGGCGCGACCAGCTCGACCGTCGCCGAGTTCGTGCAGCCCGCCGGCGCGAACGACTTCGAGCGCGTCGACGGCGGCATCCTCGGCATCCAGCGCAAGCAGACCGTCGGCCAGGACCCGGTCGCGCTGCCGGCGCTCCCCGGCAGCGGCCTGGCCCAGCGCCGCGCGCGGTACGCCAAGGCGGTCCAAGCCGACCTGCGCCGGAGGGCTCGCTGATGCTGCGCGCCCTTGGCCTCGCGCTGCTGGCCACCGTCGTCGGGCCGGCCGCCGCGGCCGCCGCGCCGGCCAACGACGCACCCGCGGACGCCGCCGCCTTCCAATCGGTGACCGCCGAGAACGGCACCCCGACCGAACGCCAGGCGATCGTCGTGCTCGACGGCGCAGGACCGGACGAGGGCGTGCCGCGCTGCCTGGGCGGCGCGAGCTTCCAGCGCACCGCGTGGCTGCGGATCGAGTCGTCGGCCAGCACGCGGCGGCTGCGCATCGACGCGTCGGGCGAGACGACGAACCCGCCGGACCTGGCCGCCTTCGTCCAGCCGGCCGGCGCGACCGATCCGGCCGTCAGCGAACCGCAGGCCTGCGACGGCGCGCACGGGCCCGGCGGCCTGGCCGGACAGGGCTCCTCCAGCGTCGACCTGCGCGTGCCCGCGGGACGCCAGGTGCTGGTCCAGGTCGGGCGGCCCGTCTCCGGTGGCCAGGAGGCCGTGCTGGCCACGGTCGCGGCGACCGTGCTGTCGCCGCGGGCCGCGCCGGTGGGCGATGACCCGGCGGCCGCCCCCGCGGTGGGCGCCACGGTGCCGCTGGCCGGGGCCACCCTGGGCGAGGCCGACCCCGCGCTGCCGCGCTGCCCGGCCGCCGGGACCGTGTGGCGACAGGTCACGCCGGCCGTCTCGGGCCCATTGCGCGTGCGCGCCACCGGCGCCGACACCCTGGCCCTGTTCGCGCCGGGTCCGGCGCCGACCGGCGACAGCGCGTTGGCCTGCGACAGCCGCGCGGCGGCCAACGCGCCGATCGAGCTGACCGTGACCGCCGCGGCCGGTCAGCCGCTGTGGCTGCGCCTGGGCGCCGACGACCCGGCCGCGCGCGCGGCGACCGTGACCGTCGGCGACCCGGCGCCGGAGACGCCCCCGAGCGGCGGAGGCGGCGGCGCGGTCGTGGTGTCCGCCCCGGTCGGGCGCGACGCCGGACCGACCGAGCCGCCGCCGGCGGCCAGGACCGACACGGCGCCCTCGACCACGGTGCCCGCACCCGCGAGCGCCTGCACCGACGTCCTGGCCCCGTCCGCCCGCGTGACCGGCTTCCGCGCCGCGACGCGACGCCTGTCGGGCCGCGCGACGGACCGCGGCTGCGCCGGCCTGACGCGCGTGCAGGTCGCGATCACGCGCGTCGGCTCGTCGAAGCGGACCTGGCGCGCGGCGCGCGGGACGACGGCTTGGAGCCTGACCCTGCCGCGGGCGCTGAAGCCCGGCCGCTACCGCGTCGCCGTCCGGGCCCGTGACGGCGCGGGCAACACCTCCGTCGTGACCACCCGGACCCTGACCCTCCCGCGAAGGACCGCATGACCCGCACCCTCACCCGCCGATCGCTGGTCCAGGGCGGCCTGCTGGCCGCCGTCACCGTCTCCTTCGGGCCGGGGTTCTGGCGCAACGCGCTGGCCGCCACCCCGGCCGTGCCCGGCCCGAGCCCGTACGGCCCGCTGCGCCCGCCCGACGCCAACGGCATCCGGCTGCCCGCGGGGTTCAGCTCGCGGGTGATCGCGCAGGCCGACCGCCTCGTGGACGGCACCACCTACCCGTTCCCGTGGTTCCCCGATGGCTCGGCCACCTTCGCGACGCCCGACGGCGGCTGGATCCTGGTGGTCAACTCGGAGATCCCGCTGGTGGGCGGCGTCTCGGCGATCCGCTTCGACGCGTCGGGCACGATCGTCGCGGCCCAGCGCATCCTGGGCGGTACCTCGACGAACTGCGCCGGCGGCCCGACGCCGTGGGGCACCTGGCTGTCGTGCGAGGAGGTCGACAACGGCACCGTGTGGGAGTGCGATCCGACCGGCGCCAACGACGCCGTCGAGCATCCGGCGATGGGCGTCTTCAAGCACGAGGCGGTGTGCGTCGATCCCGTCGGCCAGCGCGTCTACCTGAGCGAGGACATCGGCGATGGTGGGCTGTACCGCTACACGCCCGACGTGTACCCGGACCTCGGCGCCGGCCTGCTGGAGATCGCCTGCGTGCGCCCGTCGGGTCGGGTGATCTGGGCCGAGGTGCCCGATCCGCTGATGACGGGCGGCACCGCCACCAAGGACCAGGTCGCCGCCGCGACGACGTTCGCCCGCGGCGAGGGCATCTGGTTCGACTCGGGCATCGTCTACCTGGCCACGACCAGCGACGAGACGATCCACGCCTACGACACCCGCAGCGAGACGATCGGCGTCCTCTACAACGCCGATGCGGCCGACGCCGCCGGCAGTGGGGTGAGCCCGCTGCGCGGGGTCGACAACGTGATGGTCTCGCGCTCGGGAGACCTGTTCGTGTGCGAGGACTCCTACGAGGACGACCCCGACGCGATGGACGTGTGCCTGATCACGCCCGACCGCCTCGTCTCGCGCTTCCTGAAGCTGACCGGCGACGAGCACTTCCTGGGCGGCGAGCTGACCTCGGAGACCGTCGGCCTGGCCTTCTCGCCCGACGGCTCGCGGCTGTACTTCGGCTCCCAGCGGGCGGGCGGCTTCGGCAAGGTCTACGAGGTCACGGGCCCGTTTCGGACCGAGCGCCCGGGCGGCACCACGCCCGGAGGCGGCGCGCCCGGCGTCGGCGCCCCGGCCGCGCCGGAGCCGCCGGTCGTCTTCGAGCCCGCCGGGGCCGACAGCGCGGCGCCGGCGCCCGCGACCGCCCCGTCGAGCACCGCGCCGACCGGGCCGGCGACCACCCCGCCCGTGCGCGTCGTGCCGCTGGGCGTCGAGGCCACGCGCCGCCTGACGATCCCGACCTTCACGCGCCGCGGGCTGGCCGTCGGCCTGACCGTCGACGCGCCGGCCAAGCTGACGCTCACGCTGCGCGCCAACGGCGACGTCCTGGCCCGCGCCGTGCACGACCTGACCCGCGGGCGCGCGAACCTGCGGCTGAAGCCGTCCAAGGCGATCGCCGCGCGCCTGCGCGAGCGCCGCCGCCCGCTCACGGCAACGCTGGAGATCCGCCTGCAGCAGCCCGGCGCGGCGGCGGTCGTGACCCGCCGCACGGTGACGCTGCGCCCGGCCTGACCGCTCCGCTGACCCACGGGTCAATACGATCTGGCCCGCCTATGACACAGCGCCAGAAGAGCCCGGAAACGTTCGAGGAGAAGCTCGCCCAGCTCGAGGAGCTGCGCCAGGCCGCGGCGCATTCGTCGCCAGAGGCCGAGGAGAAGCAGCACGCGCGGGGGAAGTACACCGCGCGTGAGCGGATCGAGAAGCTGCTCGATCCGGGCAGCTTCCAGGAGATGGACACCTACGTCCGTCACCGCACGATCGACTTCGACATGCAGCGCAACCGCCCGTGGGGCGACGCGGTGGTCATCGGGCACGGCACCATCGAGGGCCGGCGCGTGTGCGTGTTCAGCCAGGACTTCACCGTCTTCGGCGGGTCGCTGGGCGAGGTCATGGCCGAGAAGATGTGCAAGGTCATGGACCTGGCGGCCAAGATCGGCTGCCCGGTGATCGGCATCAACGACTCGGGTGGCGCGCGCATCCAGGAGGGCGTCGTCTCACTGGGCGCCTACGGCGACGTGTTCCTGCGCAACGTGCGCTGCTCCGGCGTGATCCCCCAGATCAGCCTGATCATGGGGCCGTGCGCGGGCGGCGCGGTCTACTCGCCGGCGATCACCGACTTCATCTTCATGGTGAAGGAGACGTCGCACATGTTCATCACCGGCCCCGACGTGATCAAGACGGTCACGGGCGAGGAGGTCGGCTTCGAGGAGCTCGGCGGCGCGATGTCGCACAACTCCAAGTCCGGCGTGGCCCACCTGGCCGCCGACGACGAGGACCAGTGCATCGAGGACACGCGCTACCTGATGTCGTTCCTCCCGCAGAACAACCTCGAGATCCCGCCGCGCGTGCAGCCGACGGACGATCCGATGCGGATGGACGAGGAGCTCAACAGCGTCGTCCCCGCCGACCCGCAGAAGCCCTACGACATGCGTGACGTCGTCCGCCTGCTGGTCGACGACGGCGAGTTCTTCGAGATCCAGGAGCACTTCGCCCAGAACATCATCGTCGGCTTCGCGCGCCTGAACGGCTACTCGGTCGGCATCGTCGGCAACAACCCGCGGGCGATGGCCGGCGTGCTCGACATCTCCGCCTCCGAGAAGGCCGCGCGCTTCGTGCGCACCTGCGACGCCTTCAACGTCCCGATCATCACCCTGTGCGACGTCCCCGGCTTCCTGCCCGGCACGACGCAGGAGTGGGGCGGCATCATCCGCCACGGCGCCAAGCTGCTGTACGCCTTCGCCGAGGCGACCGTGCCGAAGATCACCGTGATCACGCGCAAGGCCTACGGCGGCGCCTACGACGTCATGTCCTCCAAGCACCTGGGTGCGGACTTCAACTTCGCCTGGCCCACCGCCGAGGTGGCGGTGATGGGGCCCGAGGGCGCCGTCAACATCATCTACCGCCGCGACCTGGCCAACTCGCCGACGCCGGACGATCGTCGCCAGAAGCTGATGGCCGACTACAAGGCGCGGTTCGCCAACCCCTACACGGCGGCCGAGCGCGGCTACATCGACGACGTGATCGTGCCCAGCGAGACGCGCGTGAAGCTGATCACCGCGCTGGAGACGCTGCAGACCAAGCGCGAGCCCGGCCCGAAGCGCAAGCACGGCAACATCCCGCTGTAGGCCGGCTCACAGCCGCGCGAGCACGTCCTGGGCCGCCAGCCGGGCGCGCCCGCGCGAGCTGACCTCGTCGGGGACCGTGACCTCGACGTGGAAGACGACGGCGTCGGCGCGCACGTACATGCGGCGGCCGTCCCACACGGCCTCACGCCCGACGCCGTCGACCGGCTCGCCCAGCGCGCGCGTCGGTTCGAGCATCGCCCACACCTCGTCGGTGCCGGACGTGTCCTCCAAGAACCACGTCGCGACCTCCACGGCCCACTGCCGGCCGCGCCGGTCCGCGGCCGCGTAGCGCACGCCCAGCGACTGGTCGCTGTAGGTCAGCTGCGGCGCGCCGAGCGGCTGGCCCGCGACCTCGGCGGCCTCCTGCACGCTGAGCAGCGGGCGGGGATCGACGGCGCCTCGGCGCAGCGCGCCGGCCGCCGCCGCGACGTCGTGCGGTTGCGGCGCGGCGTCCACCGGCGCGATCGAGGCGGCGTCCTGCGCGGTGCGGTAGTCGTCGATGCGGCCCTTGGCCACCGTGGCGGCGTCGAGCGCCTTCTTCATGAAACTGGGCATGACGCCATCCCAGCGGCGGTGCGCCACGCGCGCATCAGGGAGGCCCCTAACCGGCACCCGGACGTTGACAGGGCTTTAACGTGGCGCCATGCACACCCGCCGCCAGTTCGTCGTCGGCGCCGGAAGCGGCGCCCTCGCTGCCGTCCTCGCGCCCCAGGCGCTCGCCGCCGGGCTGACCAGCACGCGCAAGGCGCCGCTGCTGTCACGCGTGGCCTTCGACCAGGGCGTGATGTCGGGCGACCCGACCGCGAACGCGATCACGCTGCTGACCCACGCCGGCCACGTGGGCGGCTCCGGCGCGCTGCGCCTGGAGGTGGCCACCGACAAGGGCTTCTCCAAGGTCGTGGCCAACGAGCTCGTGCGCACGAGCGCGGCGCTGGGCCACATGGCCAAGGCGCGCGTGAAGGGCCTCAAGCCCGGCCGCGACTACTACTACCGCTTCGACAGCAAGGACGAGCACAGCCCGGTCGGCCGCTTCCGCACCGCCCCCGGTTCAGGCTCCAAGGAGACCATCCGCTTCGCGATGGTCTCGTGCATGGAGTACACGTTCGGCTGGTACAACGCGCTCGCCGCGCTGGCCCAGGAGAAGGACCTCGACTTCGTCCTCCAGCTGGGCGACTACATCTACGCCGACGTCGCCTTCCCGGCCCCGTTCGGCGTGCGCAAGGACCCCAACCAGGTGGCCACGTCGCTGGACCAGTTCCGCGACAAGTACGCGCTGTACCGCAGCGACCGCGACCTGCAGGCCGCGCAGGCCGCGACCGCGTGGATCAACCTGTGGGACGACCACGAGGTGCAGAACAACTACGCGGGCGCCGACGCGGCCGGCGGCGAGACGACGTCGGCCTACGACCCGGCGCGCAAGACCAACGGCTACAAGGCGTTCTTCGAGCAGCAGCCGACCTACAGCTACGGCGGCCCCACGCGGCTCTACCACCAGGCCGGGTTCGGCGGGCTCGTCGACCTGTTCGTGCTCGACGAGCGCCAGTACCGCAGCCGCCAGCCCTGCGGCCAGGACACGCTGCCCTCCTGCCCGGACGCCAGCAACCCCTCGCAGCAGTTCCTCGGCGCCGCCCAGCAGCAGTTCGTGCAGGGCGGCCTGAAGGCGTCCAAGGCGAACTGGAAGGTGATCGCCAACGAGGTCCAGATCACCCGGCGCCTGGAGGCCGACGGCTCCTCCGGCGTCGACGACCGCGATGCCTGGGGCGGCTACCTGGCCGAGCGCGAGGCGCTGCTGCGGGTGGCCAAGGACACGCCGGGCACCGTCTTCTGCACCGGCGACATCCACGAGTTCATCGCCGGCACCGCGCGCCTCGGCGACGGCACGCCGGCGGCGCCCGAGGTGTGCGGCTCGTCGATCACCTCGCTGAGCACGACCGAGGGCCACGCGCTCCAGAACGACCCCGGCTGGGGCACGCTGGCCGCGCCGACCGAGCCGGAGGCCGTGACCGCTCAGCGCCTGGCCGCCAACCCCGAGTGGACCTACCTGGACGCCGACCATCACGGCTACGTGATCTGCGAGGTCACGCCCGATCGCTTCCAGGCCACGATGCGCAAGATGCAGACGATCAAGCAGCACAGCCGCGCGCAGCTGGATCCGACGGTCGTGCGCATCGCGCACGGCAGCCCCGCGGTGACGGTGGTCTAGCGGCCCTAGCGTCGAAGGGCGCGTGCCGCCCCGCTCGACCATCATCCGCTGGCTGGCCCTCGCGGGCGCGACGATCGGCGTCGCGCTGGGCTTCTCGGCCATCGGCTTCCCCAGCCCGACGCTCTTCGCGGCGCTGCTGGTCGGCGTCGTCTACGCGCTCGCGTTCGCCGGCCCCGCGCCGCTGGCCATCCCCCATCCGGGCAGCATCGCCGCGCAGGCGCTGATCGGGATCTCGCTCGGGGCGGCGGTCGACGCCGACACGCTGAAGGCGGTCGGTCAGGACTGGGCGCCGGTCCTGTTGGTCACCGTCGGGACGTTGGGCGTGTCGCTGGCCGCGGGCCTGTTGATGGCCCGCTTCACCGGCCTGGACAAGCCGACCGCCTGCCTGGGCCTGATCGCGGGCGGCGCCAGCGGGATCGTGGCGATGGCCGACGAGCTGGGCGCGGACGGGCGGATGGTCGCCTTCATGCAGTACCTGCGGGTGCTGGTGATCGTGGTCACCGCGCCGCTGCTGGCCCACCTCCTGATCACCGACGGCGGCAGCGCGATCGGCGCCGGCGGCTCCGGCGATGCGGGGCTGGCCAAGGACCTGGCCTTCACCGCGGTGTGCGCGATCGGCGGCGTCGCGCTGGGCCGCCTGCTGCGCTTCACGGCCAGCGCGCTGCTGATGCCGCTGCTGCTGGCCGCCGCCGCGTCGATCAGCGGTCTGGCCGGCGATGCGCAGCTGCCCGACCTGCTGGCCCAGCTGGCCTTCGCGACGATCGGCCTGCAGGTCGGCCTGCGCTTCACGATGGCCAGCCTGCGCGAGGTCGGCCGGCTGCTGGTGCCGACGCTGTTGTCGATCGTGTTCCTGATCGTGGCCTGCGCGGGGCTGGCGCTCCTGCTGCTGCCGCTGACCAGCGTGACGTTCGGCGACGCCTACCTGGCCACCACGCCGGGCGGGCTGTACGCGATCCTGGCCGCCGCGGCGAGCCTGGGCGGCAACACGACGTTCGTCGTGGCCGTCCAGGCCCTGCGCGTGTTCGTGATGGTCCTGGCCGCCCCGCCGCTGGTCCGGCTGCTGGTCCGGGATCGGCCTAGATCCGCGTCGCGGTGAAGGATCCGGAGGTCGAGCAGCCCAGGCCCGAGGCCTTGACGGTGCCCTTCCACGACGAGCCCGTGAAGGTCATCGTGAAGCCGGCGGTGCCCTTGCCGTGCTGGAACCCGTTCTCGCCGATGGCGCCCTGGGTGATCTGCGCGGCGCGCTTCAGCGTGAAGCGGTTCTTCTTCAGCCGGATCGTGGCCCCGCCGTCACCGGCCGCGTTGGAGATGAGCGTCGCCTGGGTGCGCTTGTCGTCGCAGGTCCAGCTGACCGACAGGCCGGTGACCTTGCCCTGGTCGACGGTGACCATCGCGGTGGCCTCGGACTCCTCGGGGCCGTAGCTGCCGGAGTAGGTGCCCTGCGGGGTGGCGGCGGTGGCGGCGGCGGGGGCCAGCGCGAGCGCGGCAAGGGCGACGGGGAGAATCGTTCGCTTCATGGCGTCACCGTCGCGGCTGGCCGCCGCGGCCACATCGGGGGAGTCCCTCTCCGCGCCCGTTCACGATTCGATCACCGAACGGTCACGTGCGCGGGGGTACGGTCGCGCCGTGCCCACCACCCGTCGCCAGTTCCTGATCGCCGGAGGCGCCACCGCAGCCACCGTGCTCGTGCCCACCGCGCTCGCCTCCGGGGCGCGCAAGGCGCCTCCGCTGCGAGGCGGGAAGTTCACCGACGGCATCGCCTCGGGCGACCCCACGTCGAGCTCGATCTCCCTGTGGACCCGGATCGACGAGGCCGCCCGGCGAGGCACGGTCGAGCTCGAGGTGGCCACCGACAAGACCTTCCGCAAGGTCGTCGCGCACCGCTCGATCGTGGCCAGCCCGGCCAGCGACGGCTCGGTCAAGGCGCTGGTCAAGGGGCTCAAGCCCCACGAGCAGTACTACTACCGCTTCGCCACCAAGACGGCCGACTCGCCCGTGGGCCGGTTCCGCACGGCGCCGCCGGCGGACTCCAAGGAGCCGGTGAAGTTCGCCTACTTCTCCTGCCAGGACTACACCCACGGCTGGTACAACGCGCTGGAGAAGATGGCCGACGAGGACGTCGACTTCGTCGTGTGCCTGGGCGACTACATCTACGACGAGGCCTACTACTCGCTGGCCAACGGCAAGGGCGTGCGCGACGACAAGGTGGGCCAGCAGCTGCCCGGCTACGACCTGCTGTCGGCGGTGACGCTGGACCAGTACCGCCAGAAGTACTCCCTGTACCGGTCCGACAAGGCGCTGCGCGACCTCCACGCCAGCGTCCCGATGGTCGTGATCTGGGACGACCACGAGGTGCAGGACAACTACGCCGGGGAGGAGGCCGACGGCGGCCTGCCGGCCAACCACGCGTTCTCGCGCAAGCGCCAGCAGGCCGCCTATCGCGCCTGGTGGGAGAACATGCCCACCTTCGCCGACCCGATCTACCAGCGCCTGCAGTTCGGCTCCACGGTCGATCTGGTCATGCTCGACCAGCGCCGCTACCGGGCCGATCAGCCGTGCGACGACGCCGTCGCCCCGGCCTGCGCCGACTGGGACCAGCCGCGCGACTTCCTGGGCGCCAAGCAGATGGCCTGGGCCAAGAACGCGCTGTCGTCGTCCAAGGCGGCCTGGAAGGTCATCGGCAACGAGGTGATGATCATGCCGACGAAGGTGCTCGGCGGCTCGTACTTCACCTTCGACTCCTGGCAGGGCTACCCGCGCGAGCGCGAGGAGCTCCTGCAGCACATCGCCACGAACAACATCGCCGACGTGGTCTTCGTGACCGGCGACATCCACACGTTCATCGCCGGCGACGTGCGCACCCAGATGGGCGCCGGCCCGAGCGTCGCGCTGGAGTTCGTGGGCGGCTCGATCACCTCGCCCGGGCTGGGCGAGATCGACCTCGACGCCGGCGGCGGCACGGTGATCAAGGGCAACGACGCCAACCCGTCGACCGCCCCGGCGCTGATCGAGGCGCTGCGCGGCATCAACCCGTGGGTGCAGAGCGCGGACTTCGACCGCCACGGCTACGGCCTGGTCAGCGCCACGCAGGACGCGTTCGACGTGCGGTTCGTGCGCATGCAGACGATCAAGCGCAAGAGCACCGCGACCGAACCGGTGGATCCGTTCCACTGGACCGTCTCCCGCGGACAGAAGTCGATCATCACGCCGGCCTGACGCGACGCGAGGCGGTAGCGTTCCCGCGCGCGTGAACGCCACACCGAAGCAGACGGCGCGAACGGTCCTGACCGTCGCCGCCATCGTTGGCCTGCTGTACCTCGTCTACCTGCTCCGGGACGTGGTCCTGCTCGCCGTGCTGGCGGTCTTCGTCGCCGCGGCGCTGAGCGGTCCGGTGGCCGTGGTGCAGCGGCTGATCAAGGGGCCGCGCGCGGTGGCGATCCTGCTCGTGTACCTGATCGCGATCGGCTTGATCGTCGGGGTCGGGCTGATCGTGATCCCGCCGCTGGTCGACGAGATCGAGGCGTTCGTCCGCCACGTGCCGCGCTACATCAACGAGGTCAAGAACGACTCGGTCCTGGAGCACTGGGACGAGCAGTACGGCATCGTGGCCAAGCTCGAGGGCGAGGCCAACAAGCTGCCGTCGCTGCTGGGCAAGGCCGCGGGCGACCTGGAGTCGGTGACGATCGGCGCGGCCGAGAGCGCGGCCAAGACGATCGCCGTGCTGGCCATCGCCTTCCTGCTGCTGCTCGACTCGCCCCGGCTGTTCGAGCTGGGCTACTCGCGCATGGCGCCCGACCGGGCCGAGCAGGCGCGCCGGCTGGCGTCGGAGGCGGCCAGCGCGATCGGCGGCTACGTGGCGGGCGCCTTCGCCGTGGCCACGCTGGCCGGCCTGGCCGCGTTCGTGGCCATGACCATCCTGGGCATCCCGTTCGCGGTCCCGCTCGCGGTGGTGATGGCCTTCTTCGCGCTGATCCCGCTGGTCGGCTCGGCCATCGGCGCCGTGGTGATCGCGATCGTCGCGCTGTTCGAAGGGCCGGGCACGGCGATCGCGTTCGTCGTCTACTTCGTGATCTACCAGCAGCTCGAGACGCACGTGCTGGGGCCCTTCGTCTACAAGCGCACGGTCCAGATGCGCCCGATCATCGTGATCCTGTCGGTGTTCGCCGGCGCGTCCGTCCTGGGCATCCTGGGCGCGCTGTTGGCGATTCCCGCCGCGGCGACGATCCAGATCGCGCTCGGGGAGTGGTGGCGGATGACGCACCCCAACCCGCCGGTCGACCCCGGCCTGCCGCCGGCGCCGCCGCCGGAGGCCGGTCCGGAGACCGGCGCCGCGCTGACGCCGGAGCCCGGCCCCGCGGGTTAGCCTGCCCGCATGTTCCTCGCCACCGCCCTCGCCGTGATCGCCGCCGCGACGCCGATGCCGCAGATCCAGGCCCACCGTGGCGGGTCGTTCGTCGACGGCCGCGCCACCTACCCCGAGGCGACGCTGCCCGCCTTCAAGGCGTCCGCCAAGCAGGGCTTCGTGCTCGAGTTCGACATCCAGATGACGAAGGACGGCGTGCCGATCGTCATGCACGACGACACGCTCGAGCGGACCACCGTGTGCACCGGTCCGGTGTCGGCCAAGACGGCGGCGGACATCGTCAAGCACTGCCCGACCGACAAGCTCGGCTCGCCCGACAGCGCGCTGGGCTCCAAGTCCACCCGCGAGCGGATCCCCGTGCCGACGCTGGCCCAGGTGCTGGCGCTGGTGAAGAAGACGGGCGCGAGCGCGTCGATCGAGCTCAAGCAGTACGACCCGACCGGGGCCTCGGCCAAGGCGCTGGCCGCGGGGCTGAGCAAGGCCGGCGTGCCGCTGTCGAAGGTGATCGTGCAGTCGTTCTTCCCGCCCAACCTGGCCGCCGCCCACGCCGCGATGCCCGGGGTGGCCACGGCGACGCTGACGCTGAAGGTGGCCGAGGCGACCTCGATCCAGGCGGCCGTCGACGCCGGGAGCGCGTGGGTCTCGCCGCAGTTCCCGATCGACGCCGCCTACGTCCAGGCCGCGCACGCCGCCGGGCTGAAGGTCGTGCCCTACACGCTCGACAAGGCCGACGAGGTGCGGGCCGCCGCGGCCGCCGGCGTCGATGCCCTGATCACCGACGACCCGACGATGGCCCGCAAGGTCCTGAAGGCCGGTTAGAGGGACACGGTTTGGGCCTCGACGCGGCCCGCGTCGAGCGCCTCCAGGGCCGCGGCGGCGATCGCCAGGTCCTGGATGGCCAGGCCGGTCGAGTCGAACAGCGTGACCGCGGCGGGCCCGGGGCGGCCCGGCGCCTGGCCGGCCAGCACGGCGCCGAGGTCGGTCACGTCGTCGCGCTTGACCAGGCCCGCCTCCACGGCGCCGGTCAGCTCGCCGCCGTGCGAGGCCTGCGCCCACTCGTCGCAGAACAGCGCGCACGAGCGCACGGCGCCGACCGTGGCCTCGGCCTTGCCCGGGCCGTCGGCGCCGAGCATGTTCAGGTGCAGGCCGGGGCGCAGGTCCTTGACGTCGACCACGACCGCGTTGCCGGGCGTGACGCAGTTGACCACGTCGGTGGCCAGCGCCTCGGGCAGCGTGCCGACGCTCCAGCCGAGCTCGTCGGCCAGCGCCTGCGCGGCGGCCTCGCGCGGGTCGAAGCAGATCCCGGGGCCGAAGCCGGCGGCGGCCAGGCAGCGCGCCGTCCAGGCGCCGTGCAGGCCGCAGCCGATGATGCCGACGGTCGCCGCGCCCTCCTTGGCCAGTGCCGTCGCGGCCACGGCGGCGACCGCGCCGGTGCGCAGCGCGGTGACGGCCGCGGCGTCCAGCAGCGCCAACGGCAGCGCCGTGCGCGCGTCGCTGATGCAGACCATCCCCATCACCGCGGGCAGCCCGTTGGTCGCCGGGTTGCTGGGGAACGAGGCGATCCACTTGAGCATCGCCAGGTCGCCGCCGCGCGCGGGCATGGCGCGGAAGTCGCCGTAGGGCGGGCTGTCGAGGTACACCTTGGCGGGCATCACCCACTCGCCCTGGTGGTGGCGCAGGAAGGCGTCGCGGACGTGGTCGATGGCGGCGGCGGCGCTGACGGCGGCCAGCACGGCGTCGCGGTTGAGAACGTGGAGGTCGGGCATCAACCGGTAGCTTTTCGGAAAGTGCCCAACCGTCGCCCCCAGCTGCAGATCGTCGCGCCCGGCGCCACCCCCGAGGAGGCGGCCGCGGTCGTCGCCGCGCTGGAGCAGTTCATGCGCGACACCGCCCCGCCACCGGCCGACCCGCGCCCCAAGCGCGACCCGTGGCAGCGCACCGCGCTGCTGGAGGGCGTGGCCCGCGACAGCGACGGGCTCACCGCGTGGGGCGACGGCATGCCCTGGGGCGCCTGACCCAGGGCGCGTGGGCCGTTCCGGCGGCGCCGTCTGCGGCGAGGGGTGCGCGTCCGCGCCCTTCCCGCGCGAGTCGCGTCTGAGTGGCGGTCAGCGCCACCGACTCGCATCTCGCTCCCGCTGGGCGGGAGTCAGAGGCGACTCGTCGGCGTGGCTCTCGCGGCCCGAATCCCGGCGCCAGAGCGAAAAACCTCAATCCCACCCGGGAATTGATACTTTGTCGTCATGGAGCCGACGAGCACGAAGCCGCGGGGCCGGGCCGGGTCGCTCGCGAACCCCGAGGTCTACGACAACATTCCGGGCCACCTGATCAACACGATCGTCCAGGAGTTCGACGACTTCGACAACGAAGCGGAGAAGTTCCTGGCCGGTGAGACGCCCGAGCCGCAGTTCATCGGCTTCCGCCTGAAGCAGGGCGTGTACGGCCAGCGTCAGCCCGACGTGCAGATGATCCGCGCGAAGGTCCCGATGGGCGGCATCACGCCGGACCAGATGGACAAGTACGCCGACGTGATCGAGAAGTACGCGCCGCTGAACAAGGGCCACATCACGACGCGCCAGAACGTCCAGATCCACCACATGCCGCTGCGCGACACGGCCGCCGCGATCCGCGAGCTGTCCGACGCCGGCATCTCCAGCCGCGAGGGCTGCGGCAACACGGTGCGCAACGTCACCGGCGACCCGTGGGCGGGCGTCAACGACGAGGAGCCGTTCGACCCGACGCCGTACGCCGGCGCCTACGTGCGCTACTTCGTGCGCCACCCCACGACGCAGCTGATGCCGCGCAAGATCAAGACCGCGTTCAACGGCGCCCCCGCCGACCGCGCGCTGACCGGCATCCACGACATCGCCTTCATCTCCAAGATCAACGACGACGGCGTCAAGGGCTTCGAGATCCGCGTCGGCGGCGGCACGTCGATCATGCCGCGCGTCGCGCCCACGCTGTACGAGTTCGCCACCGCCGACGACGGCGAGTACCTGAAGATCGCCGAGGCCGTCTTCCGGATCTTCGACCGCCAGGACTGGCTGCGCGTCAACCGCGCCCGCGCCCGCATCAAGGTCTTCGTCGACAAGTTCGGCATCGACGAGCTGCGCAAGCAGGTCGAGGAGGAGCTCGAGCTCGACTGGGTCAACGAGCGCGACTTCTCGGTCCAGCCGCGCCTGTACGTCGTCGACGAGGAGGCCACCGCGCCGCCCGTCCCGACCACCTACGGCACGCCCAACGGCGACCTGTCGGAGTACGAGCGCTTCGTCGCCTCGGCCGTCCAGCCCCAGAAGCAGGCCGGCTTCGTGACCGTGCACGTGCACGTCCCACGCGGCGACCTGACCCCGGAGCAGTTCCGCGGCCTGGGCCAGCTCATGCGCGACTTCACGGGCGGCCACGCGCGCACCACCGTGCACCAGAACTTCCTGCTGCGCTGGGTGCGCGAGGAGTCGGTCTACGACGTGTGGCAGGCGCTGGGCGAGCTGGGCCTCAACCGCCCGGGCGCCGACGAGATCGAAGACGTCGTCAGCTGCCCCGGCACGGACTCCTGCAAGCTCGGCATCACCTCGTCGATGGGCCTCAACGCGGCCATCCGCGAGCGCCTGGCCGAGATGCAGATCACCGATCCGCTGACCAAGCAGATGCACGTGAAGATGTCCGGCTGCCCCAACGGCTGCAGCCAGCATCACATCGCCAACATCGGCTTCTACGGCGCGTCGATCAAGGTCGGCGAGCACACGATCCCGGCCTACATCCCGCACATCGGCGGTCAGTACGGGGCGCCCAACGGGGACATCGTCTACGGCACCCGCCTGAAGCTGCGGATCCCCGCCAAGCGCGCCCCCGAGGCCGTCGAGCGCTGGATCCGCTTCTACGAGTCCGAGCGCGAGGAGGGCGAGGTCTTCAACCGCTTCGCCGAGCGCGTCGGCACGACCGCGTTCGAGGATCAGGTACGCGATCTGGCGATGGCGGCCGAGTTCTCGCTGGAGACCATGAACACGTTCATCGACTGGTCCAAGAACGTCCCGTTCGTCGTGCAACGCGGTGAGGGGGAGTGCGCGGTCTGATGACCGCCGTCGAGCACACCGCCGACGATCTCGAGCACCTCTCCGCGGAGGAGCTGGTGGCCGAGGCCGTGGCGCGCTACCCGCGCCTGGCCGTGGCCACCTCCTTCCAGAAGGAGGCCTCGGTGATCCTCGACCTGGTCATGCGGGTGGATCCCTCCGTGCGCGTGTTCACGCTCGACACCGGTGCCCTGTTCCCCGAGACGCGCGAGACGTGGGCGCGCCTGGAGGAGCACTACGACATCAAGATCGAGGGCGTCCGCGGGACGCTGCTCGATCGCCACTGGGAGCGCTCGACCGACAGCTGCTGCGACCTGCGCAAGGTCAAGCCGCTACGCGAGACGCTGTCCACCGCCGACGCCTGGGTGGCCGGCCTGCGCCGCGACCAGTCGGCCTCACGCGCCGACACGCCCAAGCTGAAGTGGGACCTCAAGCACGGCCTGTGGAAGCTGCATCCGCTGGCCGATTGGACCGAGCGCGACGTGTGGCGCTACATCGCGGCCAATGACGTGCCGTACCACCCCCTGCATGATCGCGGCTATGAGTCGATCGGCTGCTGGCCGTGCACCCAGGCCGGGAGTGGCCGCGACGGCCGCTGGGCCGGCGCCGCCAAGGACGAGTGCGGCATCCACGTCGCCGCCTGAGTCCTAGGCTGCCATCGGCATGGATCCGCTGATCATCCTCTTCGGCCTCGGGGTCGGGGTCCTCATCGGCATGACGGGCGTGGGCGGCGGGTCGCTGATGACGCCGCTGCTGATCCTCGTCTTCGGCACCAAGCCGGTGGTGGCGATCGGCACCGACCTGGCCTACGGCGCGATCACCAAGACGCTGGGCGGCTGGCGCCACCTGCGCAAGGGCACCGTCGACCTGGGCCTGACGGTGTGGATGTCGGCGGGCTCCTGGCCCGGCGCCGTGCTCGGCGTGCTGGCCATCGAGTACATCCAGCGCCACTACGGCGACGACTTCGAGACGTTCATGCTCGCCTCGCTGGGCGTCGCGCTGTTCCTGGTCGGCACCGCGCTGCTGGTGCGCGCGCTGTTCCTCAAGAAGCTGATCGACCAGGAGCGCGACGAGGTGGTGATGACGCGCGGGGCCAAGCTGACCGCCGTCCCGCTGGGCTTCGTGCTCGGCGCGATCCTCGGCCTGACCTCGGTCGGCTCGGGCGCGCTGATCGGCCTCGCGCTGATCCTCGTGTTCAAGCTGACGCCCCAGCGGGTGGTCGGCACCGACGTCTTCCACGCCGCCGGTCTGCTGTGGGTCGCGGCGCTCGTGCACATGGCCTTCGGCAACATCGACTACGGCCTGATGCTGAACATCCTGATCGGCTCGCTGCCCGGCGTGTGGCTGGGCACGAACCTGATGGCCCACGTCCCCACCGCCGGCCTGCGCATCGGCCTGGCTATCGTGCTGTTCGCCTCCGCATTCGGGATCTTGCAGAAGGCAGGGGCCAACTACGGCCTGGGCGTGGTGATCGGCGTCCCCATCCTGCTGGGCATCATCTCCTTCTTCGTCTACCGCGCGCTCAACCGGCCTCCCGAACCCCAGACCACTTCCTCATGAGCTACGAAATCAGCCACCTCGACGCGCTCGAGTCCGAGGCCATCCACGTCTTCCGTGAGGTGGCCTCCGAGCTCGAGAAGCCGGTCCTGCTGTTCAGCGGCGGCAAGGACTCGATCGTGCTGCTGCGCCTGGCCGAGAAGGCCTTCCGCCCCGGCCGCTTCCCCTTCCCGCTCATGCACGTCGACACGGGGCACAACTTCCCCGAGGTCATCGAGTTCCGCGATCGCCGCGTCGCCGAGCTGGGCGAGCGCCTGATCGTCGCCTCCGTGCAGGAGTCGATCGACCAGGGCCGCGCCGTCGAGGAGACGGGCCCGCGCGCCTCGCGCAACCGCCTGCAGACGGTCACGCTGCTGGACGCGATCGCCCAGCACGGCTTCGACGCGGCCTTCGGCGGCGCCCGCCGCGACGAGGAGCGCGCCCGGGCGAAGGAGCGCATCTTCAGCTTCCGCGACGACTTCGGCGGCTGGGACCCCAAGAACCAGCGCCCGGAGCTGTGGAACGTCTACAACGGGCGCATCAAGCGCGGCGAGAACGTGCGCGTCTTCCCGATCTCCAACTGGACCGAGCTCGACGTGTGGCAGTACATCGCCCGCGAGCAGCTCGAGCTGCCGCCGATCTACTTCGCCCACGAGCGCGAGGTGTTCAAGCGCGACGGGATGCTCTACGCCACGTCGCCGTTCACCGAGCTGATCCCGGGTGAGGTCCCCTTCCAGGAGACCGTCCGCTACCGCACGGTGGGCGACATGAGCTGCACCGGCGCCGTGGCCTCCACCGCGGTCACGCTGGAGACCGTCGTGGCCGAGATCTCGGCCACCCGCATCACCGAGCGCGGCGAGACGCGCGCCGACGATCGCGCCACCGAAGCGGCGATGGAAGACCGCAAGAAGGAAGGGTACTTCTAGCCATGGCTCCCGGACCTGCGGCCAACGGCTCGATCGAGGCGCTGGAGAACACGGCCGCCTCGGGCCTGCTGCGCCTGGCCACCGCCGGCAGCGTCGACGACGGCAAGTCGACCCTGATCGGCCGCCTGCTGTTCGACTCCAAGTCGCTCTTCGAGGATCAGCTCGAGCAGGTCGCCGAGGCCTCCAAGCGCCGCCACGGCGACGACGGCACGGTCGACCTGGCGCTGCTGACCGACGGCCTGCGGGCCGAGCGCGAGCAGGGCATCACGATCGACGTGGCCTACCGCTACTTCGCCACGCCCAAGCGCACGTTCATCATCGCCGACACCCCCGGCCACGTCCGCTACACGCGCAACATGGTCACCGGCGCCTCGACCGCCGACCTGGCCATCGTCCTGATCGACGCGCGCAACGGCGTCGTGCAGCAGTCGCGCCGCCACGCGTTCATCAGCTCGCTGCTGCGCATCCCCCACCTCGTCGTGGCGATCAACAAGATGGACCTCGTCGACTACGACGAGTCGGTCTTCAACGCGGTCGTCGCCGACTTCACCCAGTTCGCCTCCAAGCTGGAGATCACCGACATCACGTTCATCCCGATCAGCGCGCTGAACGGGGACAACGTCGTGGATCGCAGCACGAACATGGACTGGTACGAGGGCTCGCCGCTGCTCTACCACCTCGAGCACGTGCACATCGCGTCGGACCGCAACCTGATCGACCCGCGCTTCCCGGTGCAGTGGGTCGTGCGCCCGGGCGACGCCCAGGGCGACCAGCACGACTACCGCGGCTACGGCGGCCAGGTGGCCGGCGGCGTCCTGCGCGCCGGCGACGACGTGATCATCCTGCCGTCGGGCGCGACGTCGCGGATCGCGGCGATCGACACCTTCGACGGCACGGTCGACGAGGCGTTCCCGCCGATGAGCGTGACGCTGCGCCTCGAGGACGACATCGACATCTCGCGCGGCGACCTGATCGCCCGCCCGCACAACCACCCGATCGTCTCGCGCGAGCTCGACGCGACGATCTGCTGGATGAGCGAGACGCCGCTGCAGCCCGGCAGCCGCTACCTGCTCAAGCACACGACGAAGACCGTGCGCGTGGTGGCCGAGGAGCTGCTGCACCGCATCGACGTCGACACGCTGCATCGCGAGGAGGGCGCGGCCGGGCTGGAGCTCAACGAGATCGGCCGCGTGCGCCTGCGCACCAGCAGCCCGCTGACCTTCGACGCCTACCGGCGCAACCGCTCGACCGGCGGCTTCATCCTGATCGACGAGGCCAGCAACGAGACGCTCGGCGCGGGCATGCTGCTCGATCCCGACGAGCCGATCACCGACGAGGAGGCGCACGCCGTCGAGGCCGCCGCCCAGTCGAAGTCGACCAACGTCGTGTGGGAGCGCTCGCAGCTCACGCGCGAGGCACGCTGGCAGGCGCTCGGCCATCGCGGCGCGACCGTGTGGATGACCGGCCTGCCCTCGTCGGGCAAGTCGACGATCGCCGGCGCCCTGGAGGCCCGGCTGGTCAACGAGGGCATCCCCGCCTACCGCCTGGACGGCGACAACCTGCGCCACGGCCTCAACGGCAACCTCGGCTTCAGCCCCGAGGACCGCGCAGAGAACGTGCGCCGCACGGCCCAGGCGGCCAAGCTGCTGGCCGACGCGGGCACGATCGCCATCGTCTCGCTGGTCTCGCCCTACGAGGCCGACCGCGCGCAGGCCCGCTCGACCCACGGCGAGGACGACCTGTCCTTCCTGGAGGTCTACGTCGACACGCCGCTGGAGGAGTGCGAGCGCCGCGATCCCAAGGGCCTGTACGCCAAGGCCCGGGCCGGCGAGATCACGAACTTCACCGGCATCGACGCGCCCTACGAGGCGCCCACCGCGGCCGACGTCACGCTGCGCCCCGGCGACACCGACGGCTCCGTCGAGGAGCTGCTCAAGGCGCTGCGCGACGCGGGCGTCCTGCCGCCCGCCTGACCGCGCGTCAGACGGGCCGCACGGCGGCCCCGATCAGCAGCGGGCAGGCGAGCTGGAAGCGCGCGTCGGCGGTGTAGCGCGCGCCCGCCGCGCTGAGGCGGTCCAGCAGCGTCGCGGTGTCGGCTGCGGGCATCGTGGCCGGGTCGCCGGCGGCGGACCGGTCGATGTGCAGCACGTCGATCCCGCCCGCGGTGTCCAGCCCGTAGACCGTCTGGCCGGTCGGGTCGCTGGGCGCGAAGTACGAGGCCCAGAACGTGCCCGCGGTGACGAAGTAGCCCACCTGCTTGATCTCGCGCGGGTTGCTGACGTCCAGGAAGCGCACGCCCTGGTCGTACCAGCCCTGGGCGATCAGCCCGTCGCGTGCGTCGAACCAGTGGGCCGAGCAGTTGACGGTCGTCGGCGCGCCGTAGGGGTTCGAGCGCCCGCGCAGCTCGGCCAGCTCGTTGAGCTCGGTGGTGAACAGGTCCATCAGCAGCAGGCGCTGGGTCCCGTCGGCGTTGCGCTGCTGGGAGATCTTCCAGGTCTGCAGCGAGCCCTGGCCGGGGCAGCCGGGCCGCGTGTAGTCCTCCTCGGTGATGGCCATCACGTCGTCGCGGATGCGCCGCGAGTTGTGGTGCAGGAAGTCCAGCGGCCCGCTCTCGGCGGTGTCGGGCGACAGCGGCCCGCTGTTGCCCGAGTTGACCACCCGGTCGTCGGAGCGGTAGATCAGCGCCGGGTGCAGCGGGTCGGTCATGTTGGCCACGTCGTAGCCGAACGTGCCGTCCTCGCCGGTCACCCAGGCGATGCCCATCCCGTCGATCTCGACGTCGTGGGTGAAGCCCTCGCCGGGTAGCGTGAAGCTGCCCTTGAACTGCGGGTTGGCGGGGTTGCGCATGTCGTAGACCGTCACGCCGTCGCTGCTGCCCGTGGTCCACAGCCAGCGGCAGCCCCACGTGCGGCTGTCGACGCAGTTGGCGATGTGGCCGTTGTTCGTCTGCTCGGCGCCGATCAGGCCGCCCGCGCCCGGCACCTGCGTGGTGCGCATGGCGATCTGCTGCGGGCTGGCCGGGTCGCTGACGTCGAAGACGTAGAGCACGCCGACGCCGGTGAAGCCCGGGTCGTTGGAGATGATCAGCACGTCGCGCCCGCCGATGTGGCCGACGTCGACGTCCTCGTTCTCGAAGTGGGGCAGCGGCACCACGCTCAGGCGCTGCGGGCTCTCGGGCTGGGAGACGTCGTAGATCAGCAGCCCGGCCGCCGTCGTCACGTACATCGTGTTCCCGTCCGCGCTGAAGCGCGCGCCGATCGCGCCGGCCGCCTCGGGCAGCTCGCCCAGCAGCGTGACGTTGGCCGATTGGAACAGGGGCGGCGAGGCCGAAGCGGCGGGCGCGGCGACGGCGACGAGGGCCAGGACGACGGCGGCGATGACCAGGGAACGCGGGCGCATGGCAGATCGAACGTCGCGCGCGGCGAGGACTTGCGGCGTTGACCCGCGAGTCAACGAAAACGCGGCGACGATAGGATCGCCGGCATGTTCGAGAAGGTGCTCGTCGCCAACCGAGGCGAGATCGCCGTCCGGGTCATCCGGGCGCTGGAGGAGTTGGGCGTCGCGTCGGTCGCCGTCTACTCGGAGATCGATCGTGACGCGCTGCACGTCCAGCGCGCCGACGAAGCCTATCTGCTGGGTGGGCCGACGGCGGCCGAGAGCTACCTCAACGTGGACAAGATCCTCGAGGTCATCAAGGAGTCCGGCGCGCAGGCCGTGCACCCGGGCTACGGCTTCCTGGCCGAGAACGCGCCGTTCGCGCGGGCCTGCGAGGAGGCGGGGATCGTGTTCATCGGCCCGCCCGCGTCGGCGATCGACGCGATGGGCTCCAAGACGCGCGCCCGTGAGCTGATGCAGGCGGCTGGCGTGCCGATCGTGCCGGGCACCACCGAGCCGGTCGAGGATGTCGCCGCGGCGCGCAAGATCATCGATGCCGACATCGGCTACCCGGTGGCCATCAAGGCGGCCGGCGGCGGTGGCGGCAAGGGCTTCCGCGTGGCCTTGTCGGAGGACGAGCTGGAGAAGGCGTTCGAGGGCGCGGCGCGCGAGGGCGAGAAGTTCTTCTCCGACGCGACGGTCTACATCGAGCGCTACCTGCCCGATCCGCGGCACGTCGAGGTGCAGGTGCTGGCCGACGGTCACGGCAACGTGATCCACCTGGGCGAGCGCGACTGCTCGATCCAGCGCCGCCATCAGAAGCTGATCGAGGAGGCCCCCGGCCCGCTGGTCGACGAGGCGCTGCGCGAGCACATCGGCAAGGTCGCCACCGACGCGGCCAAGGCCGTGGACTACAAGGGCGCCGGCACGATCGAGGGCCTGCTGCAGGACGGCGAGTACTTCTTCCTGGAGATGAACACCCGCGTGCAGGTCGAGCACTGCGTGACCGAGATGGTCACCGGGATCGACATCGTCAAGGAGGGCATCCGCGCCGCGGCCGGCGAGGCGCTCAGCGTGACCCAGGACGACGTCGTCCTGCGCGGCCACGCGATCGAGTGCCGCATCAACGCCGAGGACGCGAGCAAGAACTTCGCTCCGGCGCCGGGGCAGATCGGCGCCTACAAGGAGCCCAGCGGTCCCGGGGTGCGCGTCGACTCGGGCGTCGGCACGGGCGGCGAGGTCTCGCCGATGTACGACCCGATGGTGGCCAAGCTGATCGTCTGGGACGTCGATCGCGAGCAGGCCACCAAGCGCATGCTGCGCGCGCTGAGCGAGTACGAGATCGAGGGCCTGAAGACCCTGATCCCGTTCCACCAGGCGATCATGGCCAGCGAGCAGTGGGCCAAGGCGGAGACCTGCCGCGACCTGATCGAGGACCGCGACTGGCTCAAGACGCTGGCCTTCGAGAAGGTGGCGCCCGTCGACGACGAGGCCGAAGAGAAGCACGAGCAGACCTACACGGTCGAGGTCTCGGGCAAGCGCTTCGACGTCAAGGTCATCGGCGCCGCCCCGGCCTACACGGCCGCACCCGCGGCCAACGGTGCCGGGGCCAAGAAGCCGGGCCGCTCGGCGCGCTCGGCCTCCAAGGCCGGCGCCAGCGGCGACACGCTGCCCTCGCCGATGCAGGGCAACATCTTCAAGGTGCTGGTCGAGCAGGGCCAGACCGTGCAGGAGGGCGCGATGATCGCGATCATCGAGGCGATGAAGATGGAGAACGAGATCACCGCCCACAAGGCGGGCGTGATCGCCGAGCTCCCCATCAGCGTCGGCGATGCGGTCACGTCGGGCGCCACGCTGGCGGTCATCAAGGACGCCGAGGCTCCGGCCGAGGGCTAGCAACCGCCAGGTTTGGGCATAGGCGGCGTTGAAGCCGTCATGCGCCGCCTGGTCACCGCCGCCACTGCCGTCTGTTCCGTCGCCCTGCTGGGGCTGCCGGTCGGCGCGTCCGCGGCCAACCCGCGCGACGTCGAGCCGGTGGTCCTGCACGGCAGCGACTTCGCCGGCTGGGCGGTGCCCGCCAACGCCACGGTCAAGCTCCCCTTGACCGACCTGGCCTGCTACCAGCTCGATCCGGCCAAGCTCGACCCGACGACGCTGCTGTCCGGCGGCGCGGGCGGGCTGGTGTCCGCGCTGGACCCCAAGGACTGCCCGCACAACGACTACGTCGATCCCGAGGTCGACACCAGCGGCGCGCAACCCGCCGGGCCGGCCGTCGACCGGATCGCCGGGTTCCGCTGGGACGGCCAGCGCTGGCGCCAGATCCCGTTCCAGGTCGACGAGGTCTTCACCCGCTACCTGGACAACAGCGCCTCGGGCTTCGCGCCCTACTCCGGCGACGACCAGCACACGACCTACGCGTTCGACCGCGAGGGCTTCCGCTACACGCTCGACGGCCCGGCCGACGATCCCTGCCGCGCGCAGGCGGCCGGCGGCCCGGCGCCCGACCCGGTGCCCGGGCTGGACACCAACGACGAGCTCGCCTTCATGGCCCGGGACGCGGGCACGACACCCCCGGCGGGCACGCCCGCGCCGGCGGGCGCCACCGACCTGCGCCGCGTGGACCTCAGCGACGGCGGGACGATCTACGTGGCCCTCGGCGTGGCCCCGACGTTCAGCGCGGCCAACGGCTACGTGCACTACCAGCGCGACGCCAACGCCGATCTGTTCGAGCACTCCGAGTCGACCTACGACAACTACGGCAACGCCGCCGAGGGCACCTACTGCGACGCCGACGGCAACGTCGTCGGGACCGGGCGCCGGCGCCCGCGCGACACCGCCACGGTGACCACGCCGCGCTACCGCTTCCGCTACGACGGCCGCTGGCTGATGACCGCGATCCAGGTCAAGCGTGACGATCAGCAGACCTACGGGCGCGACCTGGTCGACCGCTGGAAGGCCCGCGCCTTCGCGCAGGATCCGGGCTCGGAGACGCCGTGCTGCGGCTATGAGGAGGAGCAGACCAACTGGGGCGGCTCCTCGACGCTGCTCGGGGAGCGCGTCGGACCCGTGCGGGCGATCCGCGAGACGTGGGGCGCCGACTCGGGCACCAACGTCATCCGCCGCGAGACCTTCTACCGCGAGCAGGTGCTGCAGAAGACCTGGCTGCGGGTGCACGTGATCCCGCCCCTGGACGGCATCTACGCCCAGTGGGACTTCAACGCCGGCGCCGTGCGCACGTTCCGGACCACGCGCAAGCCCGACGGCGTGCCGATCGACGGGCGCAACGACGAGCCGTTCGGGAACCTGGACGACCCGTGCGAGGCCAAGTACGACGCCAGCGACACCGGCCAGACGACGCAGACCTACCGCTCGCTGTACCGGGCGCTGCAGCTCTGCCAGGCGCCCTTCCACCAGTCCGTGGACCTCCCCGACCTGACGCTCAGCGAGGCCAACGCGATGCTCGGCTGGACCGAGACGTCGGGACCGAACGGCACGCTGGTGGACCGCATCCAGACCTCGGTGGAGTCGCTCACGCCCGGCGGCGCCGTGCAGTCGGTGGCCGCGGTCCCGTACTACCGCGACGACGCCTGCTTCGACGACGGCACCGGCTCCAACCCGGGGCCCGAGCTCTTCCCGCGCGAGCCCGCCAAGGAGGCGAAGTCGACGGCGCCCAACGGCGCGCCGCGGCAGTGCTGGCGGGGCAAGCCGTCGATCCCCAACGAGGACCAGCGCTACTGGCAGGGCTCGATCGGCACGCACGGCCTGCACCTGCTGTTCCTGGCCGACTCCGACAACGCCCGCCAGACGATCCCGCTGACCGAGATCGTCTCGGACTGGCACATGGTCCTGCTGCCCGGCGACCCGGGCAACGTCGGCGAGCAGTACGGGCGCAGCTTCGAGCACCCGATCATCGCCACCGTGCTGCCCGCCTGAGCGGCGTAGCCTGGGCGCATGAGCGCACGGGTCTGGGTCGCCGAACTGCACGAGGTCGAGACGGTCGGCGAGCTGCTGATCGCCTTTCGCGACCACAACGGCTACGACCAGCCCAGCGACAACGCGATGCTGGCGGTGCTGGACCGGCTGATCGAGGACCCGATGACCGAGTACCTGCTCGGTGCGCCCGACGATGACTCGCCGCCCGCCGGGGTGTGCCAGCTGCGCTTCCGCCCGTCGGTGTGGACGGCCGCGGCCGACTGCTGGCTGGAGGACCTGTACGTGCTGCCCCACGCACGCCGGTCGGGCCTGGGCCAGGCGCTCGTGGAGGCCGCGTTGGAGCGCGCGACGGCCCGCGGCTGCCGGCGCATCGAGCTGGACACCAACGACGCCAACGCACCCGCGCTGGCGCTGTATCACCGGCTCGGCTTCAGCGAGCGCTCCAAGAGCGACCCCGCCCTCGACCTGTTCCTGGGGCGCAAACTCACGCCGCCGGAGGACTGAGATGCTCAACGCGAGGAGTGAGCGTTTTTTGGTCTTCCGCGGCGGGTGGGTCCCGCACGACGGGACCCACGCTGCCCGATGGATGCTCTACGTGTGCAGCGCGCCCGTCTTGATCGCGGTCAGCTGCACGTTGCCGACCAGCGGCAGGCCGAGAAAGCCCTGGCAGTGCAGCGTGATGTTGCCGCCCGTGGTGACCAGCGGGGCGGTCAGGAACAGGTTGGCGGTGTCGGGCTGGCTGGACGACGCCGCATCGCTGGTCGTGTCCTCCCAGCGGGCATCGGTCGCGCGCACGGAGGTGCCGCGGTCGCGGATGCGGCAGCGGATCCAGAACTGGCCGAACTCGCTGGAGGAGAAGGCGTCGGCCTGGCCCAGCAGCAAGTAGGAGCCGGCGGGCAGGCTCAGCGTGGCGCGCGTGTCCTCCGACGAGGAGGTCGCGCCGCTGGTGCCGGTCGTCGTGTAGATGTCGCTGGGACCGGCCGCGCCCTGCGCGCCCTGGGCGCCGGTCTCGCCCGTCGCGCCGCGGTCGCCCTGCGCGCCCGTCGCGCCGGTGGCACCCGTCGCCCCGGTCGCGCCGCGCGCGCCCTGAGCGCCCTGCGGTCCCTGCGCGCCCTGCTCGCCGGTCAGGCCCGTCGGGCCGATCGGACCCACGGGGCCCGCCGTCTCGGAGCTGTCCGACGACGCCGCGCTGGAGCTGGCCAGCTGCTGATAGCGCTTCCAGGTCATGCGCGTCTCGTTGGTGCGGCAGCGCTCGGTCGTGCGCACGACGCGGGCGCGCTTGCTCTTCTTGACGACGCACAGGCGCGTCTTGGTCGTCGTGATCCCCGACTCGTCGGCGCTGGCCACACCCGTCAGCGACAGGCAGGCCACGACCGCGAGGGGAACGATGCGGAAGGTCCGGGACATGGTGTCCCGGTCATCGGCCGATCAGCGCACGACTTCAACCGGGCGGGGCGCCGCCGGGCGGGAACTGCATGACCTCGACGACGTGGCCGACCGGGCTGTAGGCGAACGAGCGGGGCGAGCCCCAGACGTTGTCGTGGTCCTCGACGCGATGGCCGGCGGCGCGCAGCCGGGCCAGCGCCGCGTCGTAGTCGGGGCAGACCACGGCGATGTGGCCGCGCGGGGGGATCACCGGCTCGTCGACGTAGAGCATGTGCAGCTGCAGGTCGCCGTGCTGGACCCACACGGCGATGTCGTCGAGCGCGGGCGGGTGAGGCACCTTGTCGAAGCCCAGCAGCACGAAGAAGTCCCGGCACGCCTCGGCGTCGGGCCGGCGCACCTCCAGCGAGACGTGATGCAGGCCGTGCGTGATCACGGGCGGGTCAGGTTCTCCTGGTGGATGGCCTTCTGGGCCGCCGTGCGGCGAGCCAGCGGGAGCGTCGCGTCCGGCAGGGCCTCCAGGTAGGCGCGGTCCTCGCGCAGGATGGCCAGCGCCCGCGTGCTGTCGAGCACGTCGCCATGGCCGGGGACGATCCAGGTCGCCTCGGCCACCAGCGGCTCCAACCGCTGCAGCGTGGCCAGGTAGGCGCTGCGCGACCCGCCCGGCGAGAGCATCGGGATCTCCACCGGGGACAGGTAGTCGCCCACGACGAGCAGGCCGGTCGACGGCATCCACACCGCCATCCCGTCCTCGGTGTGGCCGTCGGCCGGATGCAGCTCGAGCTCGACCGCGCCCAGGTCCAGGCGGCCGGGCACCGGCAGCGCCTCGATCTGGCCCAGCGCCAGCGGCTTCTCCCGAGCGACGTAGTGCTCGTCGTCGAAGTGGCGCAGGTCGCGCTGCGGCCGCCCCGGGGCGCCGGTCAGGCGCGCCGCCGTGGTCTCGGCACAGCCCAGCGCCGCGCCCGGGAAGGCGGTCCGCCCCAACAGGTGGTCCCAGTCGCCGTGGGTGGCCAGCAGGCCCGACAGCGGGAACGCGGACTGCTCGATGATCGCCGGCAGCACCTCGAGCTCGTCGGGGAGCACCGGCGAGTCGATCACGAACCCCTCCTCGCCGGAGCGCACCACCGTGCACGTCGTCTGCCAGATGCGGCTGGTCGCGACGAGCACGTCGCGATGCAGCGCGCGGACCTTCACCGCCCTAGCCGGCCAGGAGCTTGAAGGCCTCCGCGAGGTTCTTGACCTCGGCGGTCGGCTTCTTGGCCCCGGTCTCGAGCGTCTCCTTGCGGCGGTTGACCCAGATGACCGGGATCTTCTCCTTGATGCACGGCTCGACGTCGTGGTAGAGCGACGAGGCGACGTGGACCCAGCCCTTCTTCCCGCCGACGCGGCGCGCGCACTCCTTGAAGTGCGCCGGATCGGGCTTGTAGGAGCGCACCTGTTGGGCGGTGACCACGAGGTCGAAGTCCAGCGGGATGTGCCGGCGCGTCTGGCCCAGCAGCTTGTCGTCGATGTTGCTGATCAGGCCGACGTCGTAGGCCTTCTTGAACTTGGTCAGCTGCGCGTTGGTCTCCTTGAAGGGCCGCCACCGCTGGACGGAGTCGGGCAGGAAACCCGAGCGCGAGGGCTCCAGATCCCAGCCGATCCGCTTGGCGATCTCGATCGCCGTGCGGCGCAGGACCTCGGCGTAGAGCTCATAGGAGCCCGACTCGATCTCGCGCGAGATCTCGTGAAAGAGGGTGATGACCTCGTCACGATCGATGGTGAAGCCGTCACGGGACGCCTCCTTCTCGAAGGCATCGGCTACGCCGGCCTCCCAGTCGATGAGGGTCCCGTAGACATCGAATGTGACGAAGGTGACGTTGCTCGGGAGGGCCATGAGGCCGCGCATTGTCCCAAACCCATACATTCAGGACTTCCATGGACCTTCTCGAATACCAAGGCAAGCAACTGTTCGCTCGCCACGGGGTCCCAGTGCCCCGGGGCGATTACGCCGCCACCGTCGACCAAGCGCTCGACGTCGCGGACGGACTCGGATACCCAGTCGTGGTCAAGGCGCAGGTGCTGATCGGCGGCCGCGGCAAGGCCGGCGGCATCAAGGTCGCGCAGAGCCGTGACGAGGTCGCGACCCACGCCGAGGCGATCCTCGGCATGGACATCAAGGGCCTCACCGTCCACGAGCTGTGGATCGAAGAGGCGAGCGACATCACCTCCGAGCTGTACGCGTCGTTCGTGTTCGACCGCGCCGCCAAGGCCACCCTGGCCATGCTCTCGACCCACGGCGGCGTGGACATCGAGACCGTCGCCGACGAGGACCCCGACGCGATCGCCCACCTGCACATCGATCCGCTGCTCGGCTTCCAGGACTACCACGCCCGGAAGCTGTGCTTCGAGGCCGGCGTCGATGCCGACGTCGTGCGCCCCATCTCCGCGCTGCTGGGCCAGCTGTACGAGGCCTACGCCGAGGAGGAGGCGATGCTCATCGAGGTCAACCCCCTGATCATCAAGAGCGACCGCTCCGTCGTCGCGCTCGATGCCAAGGTGACGCTCGACGGCAACGCCCTGTTCCGCCACGCCGAGAACGCCGAGCTGCGCAACGTCGGCGCCGAGGACGAGCAGGAGCAGATGGCCAAGGAGCGCGGGCTGACCTACGTCAAGCTCGACGGCGACATCGGCATCCTCGGCAACGGCGCCGGGCTCGTCATGTCGACGCTGGACGTCGTGGCCCAGGCCGGCGGCAAGCCCGCCAACTTCCTGGACGCCGGCGGCGGATCCAAGGCCGACGCGGTGACCAGCGCGGTCGAGGTGATCCTCAGCGATCCGAAGGTCAAGGCGGTCCTGTTCAACATCTTCGGCGGCATCACCCGCTGCGACGAGGTGGCCAAGGGCCTGATCGCCGCGTTCGCGCAGATCAAGCCGACCGTCCCGTTCGTGGTGCGCCTGGACGGCACCAACGACGTCGAGGGACGCAAGATCCTGGCCGAGGCGGACCTCCCGAACGTCTACACGGTGGCCACGATGGACGAGGCGGCCGCCAAGGTCGTGGAGGTGGCGGGCACCACCCACGCGGACGCTGCGAGTACCAAGACCGATGCGGGGGTGGTCGAATGAGCATCCTGGTCGACAACGACACCAAGCTGGTCGTCTCCGGCATCACCGGCCGTGAGGGCACGTTCCACGCGCTGAACAACAAGCGCTACGGGACGAACGTCGTCGCGGGCGTCACGCCCGGCAAGGAGGGCCAGGACGTCGAGGGCATCCCGGTCTTCAACACGTTCTCCAAGTCCGTGGCCGAGACCGGCGCCAACACCGCGATGATCTTCGTGCCGCCGCGCTTCGCGGCCGACTCGATCCTCGAGGCGGCCGACGCCGGCATCGAGCTGATCATCGCGATCACCGAGGGCATCCCCGCCCACGACGAGCTGCGCGTCTACACCCAGCTCAAGCGCACGCCGAACGTGCGCCTCGTCGGCCCCAACTGCCCGGGCATCCTGTCGCCGGGCAAGGCCAGCGTCGGCATCATCCCGGCGTCCTTCTTCAAGGAGGGCAACGTCGGCGTCGTGTCGCGCTCGGGCACGCTGACCTACCAGATCGGCAACGAGCTGGCCCAGCGCGGCTTCGGCAACTCGACGATCGTCGGCATCGGCGGCGACCCGGTGCCGGGCTCGTCGTTCATCGACGTGATCGGCCTGTTCCAGGACGACCCCCAGACCGAGCTGATCGTCATGTCGGGCGAGATCGGCGGCTCGGCCGAGGAGGAGGCGGCGGAGTTCATCGCCGCCAACGTGACCAAGCCGGTCGTCGGCTACATCGCCGGCTTCACCGCGCCCCCCGGCAAGACGATGGGCCACGCCGGCGCGATCGTCTCCGGCACCGCGGGCACCGCCAAGGCGAAGGCCGAGGCGCTGGAGTCCAAGGGCGTGCGCGTCGGTCGCACCCCCACGCAGGTCGCCGACATCGCCGTCGAGATCCTCGGCGGCTGACCACTCTGGTGATTCCGACCGTGTCTGCGCCTAAGCTGGCGCGGACACGGTCGAACCGCCTGCCGGTCCGGCCAATGGCGGTCGCCTCGTGGTCCAGCGGTGACGAGCCAAGCAGAATTTTGGACAGGAAGTACACCGTTGTTTGACGCAGTGCCAGTCCATACGGCTGGTAGGCTTGCTCTCCAACCCCGACCGGGCGAAAGCCGCCCGGGAATGCAGGTCTGGTGACGGCACGGACTCCATATCAGGCCGGAGGCGGAGACGTCTCCGCGACTCTCGGCGAACTCGAGCGCAAACTGCGTGAGCTCGAGCATGAGCTGGGTGCCACGTCCGCACCGCCCGTCAACGGCACCAGCGCGGCCTCGCCGGCGGTTGCACCGTCATCCGTTACCCCCGCTTCCGTGCCCCAATCCCCTGCCCCAGCACCGGCGCCCGCGCGTGATGCCGACGCGTTGATCGCCCAGGCCCGCGCCCGTCTGGGCAGCCTCGACGGTCAGGTCGACGAGCTCTTGCGCTTCCGCGAGCAGCTGCACCGCACCGCGCGGGAGCTCGAGGACGAGTACAGCCGCGTGCTGGCCCGTCTCGGCGCCAACGCCCCGACGCCGGCGCCCGCCGCCGAGGCGTTCCCGCCCGCGCCGACCCCGATCTCCGCGCAGCCGCTGCCCCCGCCGCCGGTCGCCCCCGCCGGGCCGCTGCGCGCGCCGATCGCCGCCGGCGCCGTCGACGAGGCCGCGCTGCTGATCAACCACCCCGCCTTCGCCCAGCCCGAGCAGCACTTGGCCGCCCCGGCCGTCGAGCCGCCGCCGGCGCCCGCGCCGCCGGTCGCGCCGATGCACCAGGAGATGCCCGCGCCGCCGCCCCCGCCCGCCGCCGCCGCGCCCATCCCGCCGGCCCCGATCCCGCCCGCGCCCGTCGCGGTGGCACCCGTCGCGCCCGCGCCCGTCGCCGCCGCGCCCGTCGCCGCCGCACCGGTCGCCCCGGCGCCGCTCCCGGCCGCACCGACGGTGTCCCTGTACGAGGACACGCCGTTCGAGGGCGCGATCGTGCTCGACGCCGGCCCGTTCACCGACATCGCCGCGCTCAGCACGTTCGAGCAGGGGCTGGCCCGCGTGCCCGGCGCCGAGGACGTCTACGTGTCCGGCTTCGAGGGCAACCGCGCGCTGGTCGAGATGCGCCTCAGCGCCCCGATCGCGCTGGTGGGCGAGATGCGCGCCGTCGTGCCCGCCACCTTCACCGTCACCGACGCCGCGGCCGGCCGGCTGCGACTCGACGTCACCGCCATCGCCGCCGGGAGCTGACCGCCATGGAACCCGAGCAGCCCCAAGAGCGCTACCAGCCGCTCGCCCTCATCGGCGTCACGCTGATCGCGCTGCTCGGCTTCGCCGTGTTCTTCCTGTCGTTCCTCGTCGCCCCGCTGGCCATCCTGCTGATCTTCTACGTCGGCTTCGCCGCGTCGGACCGGTCCAAGCGCAACAACTCGGCGCCGCCGGCCGCCGCCGAGGTGACCACGGCCGAGCCGGTGGCGACCGAGCCCGACGAGGCCGACCGGCGCGCCCAGGCGCTGGCCCGTGAGGCGCAGTACCGCCGTCAGTCGCTCGATCGCGCGACGCTCGAGCAGTCCAACCAAGAGACGCCGCCGCGATGAGGTCCGAGGCGCGCGAGGCGCTCTCCACCGCCCTCGATGCGGGCATCGGCTACACCGGCCTGCGCGATTTCGTGCCCGATCCGAAGCTGTGCCACTACCTGCCGGCGGCCCTGGCCGCGCGTGAGCGCGTCGTGCCGGTCATCCTGGTGGGCGACACGCTCAAGGTGGCCAGCGCCACACCCGATCCTGACCTCAGCGTTGTCCGAACACGTTTTCCGTACTTGGCCCTGGATATCGTCATCGCGCCTGCGATTGAGATAGACCAAGCCCTCCAGCGACTGCCGGGGACCAGCTGATGCAGACCACGACCGCACCCGAGCCCAGCCGGTCCTTCTACCGCCGCCTCGCGCAGCACGCGGGGCTGGAGTTCGTGACGCTCGATCCGACGCGCGCCGACGAGCCCGAGTACCTCGAGATCAACCCGCTGGCCGCGCGCCTGCTGTCGGAGCAGATCTGCCGCTATCACCGGATGCTGCCGGTCTCCTACGCCAACGGCGTGGTGACGATCGCCACCCCTGAGCCGTTCGACCAGGTCGCCCGCGAGGTGGCCACCGCGCTGACCGGCCGCTCCGTCCGCTTCGTGGTCACGCCCGACGAGGACATCGACGTCGCGATCGACCGCATCTTCGAGGCGATGCCCGGTGAGCGCACCAACGGGCGCGTCACCGAGCCGAACTACCCCACCCGCGTGGGCGACCTGCTCGTCGCCCGCGGGCTGGCCACCGACGACGAGGTGCGCGAGGCGCTCGACGAGCAGCAGCGCACCGGCAGCCGCGTCGGCGACATCCTCGTGCACTCCGGCATCGTCCGCGAGGCGGAGCTGGTGGCCATCCTGGCCGAGCAGTTCCAGCTGCCGCTCGTCGACCTGTCGGAGTACGAGCCGGACCCGGCCGCGCTGGAGCTGATCCCCGAGCCGCTGGCCCGCCACCTGCGCGTCGTCCCGATCGCCGTCGACGACACCACGCTGTACCTGGCCATCGCCGACGTGCTCGACGACGACACCGTCGCGGCGCTGCGCGAGCACACCCACCTGGAGTTGCGCGGCTTCCTGGCCTCGCGCAACTCGATCGACGAGCTCCTGCAGCGCGTGCACGGCGGCGACTACGCCGAGGTCGCGCGCTCCGAGCTGCTGCGCCGCTTCCCCGAGGAGTCGGCCAACCGCGTCATCGACCAGGGCCAGAAGATCTTCTTCCTGTCGGTCGTGGCCATCTGGATCATCTGCCTGGTCCTGTGGCCGAAGACCACGCTGATCGTGACGATGGCGCTGTGCTCGGTCTTCTACCTGTCGACCTCGGTCTACAAGTTCAAGCTGACCTACGACGCGCTCGGCCATCAGTACGAGGTCAACATCAGCCAGGAAGAGCTCGACGCGCTCGACGAACGCGACCTGCCGATGTACACGATCCTGATCCCGCTCTACCGCGAGGCATCGGTGGTACCGCGGTTGGTGGCCGGCATCGGCGGGCTGGACTACCCCAAGACCAAGCTCGACGTCCGATTGCTGTGTGAGGAGGACGACGACGAGACCGTGCCGGCCATCCAGGCGATGGACCTGCCGCCGCACTTCAAGATCGTCATCGTTCCCGACGCCCAGCCCAAGACGAAGCCGAAGGCCTGCAACTACGGGCTGCTGCAGGCCGACGGCAAGTACGTCGTCATCTTCGACGCCGAGGATCGCCCCGATCCCGACCAGCTGAAGAAGATCGTCATCGCCTTCAGCAAGGTGGATCCGTCGGTCACCTGCATCCAGGCCAAGCTGAACTACTTCAACTCCGACCAGAACCTGCTCACCCGCTGGTTCGCGACGGAGTACTCGATGCACTTCGACCTGCTGCTTCCGGGCCTGGACGCGCAGGACGTGCCGATCCCGCTGGGCGGCACCAGCAACCACTTCATCACCGACCGCCTGATCGACCTGGCGGCCTGGGATCCGTTCAACGTCACCGAGGACGCCGACCTGGGCATCCGCCTGCACAAGGCGGGCTACAAGACGGCGATGATCGACTCGACGACGCTCGAGGAGGCCAACTCCGAGCTGAACAACTGGATCCGCCAGCGCTCACGCTGGATCAAGGGCTACATCCAGACGTGGCTGGTGCACATGCGCCACCCGTTCAAGATGCTGCGCCAGATCGGCCCCAAGAGCTTCTTCAGCTTCCAGATGGTCATCGGCGGCACGTTCATCTTCCTGCTGAACCCGATCTTCTGGGGCCTGACCACGGTGTTCTTCTTCACCGAGTCCGGCTTCATCCGAGAGCTGTTCCCGTCGTTCATCTTCTATGCGGCGGCGTTCCAGCTGTTCATCGGCAACTTCGTCTTCATGTACCTGAGCGTCGCCGGGTCGGTGCAACGCGGGTACTTCGACCTGGCCAAGTACGCGCTGCTGTCACCGCTGTACTGGGGCCTGATGTCGATCGCCGCATGGAAGGGCTTCCTGCAGCTCTTCTACGCACCGTTCTACTGGGAGAAGACGGTGCACGGGCTCGACGCCGGTCACACGACCGCGCCCCCGCCGGCCTCGACCCAGCAGACCGGCTGATGGCCGTCGCCGCGCCGCCGCCCGACCAGTCGCTGCACCGGGCGCACACGTCGGGGACGCCGCTGGACGACCGGCCGTACGAGCCGTCGGTCCCGATCCCCAGCGGCCGTATCGGCCTGCTGATCTTCGTCGTCGCGACGGCCTTCTACTTCTTCGTCGGCTACCGCGTGACGATCGACGCCCACGTCGTCGTCTTCGACGCGCTCAACCGGCTGACCGACGCCTACCTGGTGTGGTGGAACGATCCGCCCAAGCTGGCGGCGATCGGCTTCCTGTTCCCGCCGCTGACCACGCTGGCCTTCCTGCCGTTCGCGGTCATCAAGCCGGTGGCCACGTCCCTGATCGCGCTGCCGCTGCTGACCTCCATGTGCGCCGCCGGCGCGCTGGTGTGGATCGACCGCACGCTGGCCCGCTGCGAGATGCCGCTGCTGTTCCGGATGCCGATGCTGGTGCTGTTCGGCGTCAACCCGATGTTCCTGTTCTACGCGGGCAACGGCATGAGCGAGGCGCTCTACCTGTCGATGCTGGCGTTCGCCCTGTACGGCTTCGTCAGCTGGTACGAGACGACCGAGCCACGCTTCCTGATCGCCGCCGGGTTCGGCATCGCCGTGCTGATCATGACGCGCTACATGTTCATCATCTGGGCCGTCCTGGTGGCCCTGCTGATCGGCGTGGCGCTCGTGCGCCGGCGCGCGTCGCGCGTCGAGGTGGAGGGCTCGGTGGTCGCCTTCGCGGCGCCGGTCGTCTACTCGCTGGCGCTGTGGATCCTGTTCAACGCGCTGATCGTCGGCGACCCCTTCGGGTGGATCACCGACACCACCTCCACGCAGGCGGTCAACGCGACCGGCATCGACACCAGCGGCTCGCTGGGCTTCGACCAGGTCTCCTCGCGCCTGCTGGAGCTCAACGTCGCCGTCTTCCCGCTGGCCTTCGCCGCGGTCCCCGCGCTGGTGATCGCCTTCGTCACCCAGCGCAACGACATGGCGCTGTGGCTGGCGTCGTTCGTCGTCCTGGGCATCGTGATCATGGGCGTCCACGCCTACGTCGCCGGCAACGAGGGCCTGCTCACGCTGCGCGACGCGATGCCGATGGCGCTCACGGCGCTGATCGGCGCCGCCTGGATCTATCGAAGTTTCCCCGGCTTCCGGCTCGTCACCTGGGGGGTCACCATGGTGATCCTGGTGATCGGCCTGTTCACCGCCTGGCGCGGCATGCAGAACTACCCGTTCCAGTCGCTGGAGCAGGCCTTCACGCGCACGCTGTTCACCGGCGAGTCCCAGGAGGGCACGTCGTCGCGCGGTGGCTTCACGGTCGGCATCGACCCCGAAGCCCAGATGGCCCAGTACATCAAGTCGAACATCGACACGAAGAACTCGGTCCTGACCGACAACGCGCAGACGTTCGGCGTGATCCTGCTCAACGGCCAGCCGCAGGTGTTCTGGGACCGCATCGACAAGGGCGATGCGAAGTGGAACAGCGTGCTGGACGACCCGTACGGCAAGGTCCGCTACCTGCTGGTCGCCTACAACCCGCGTTCCGGCGACCTCATCCAGCGCCACTATCCACAGATCAACGCCGGCACCGTGCCGGGCATGACGCCCGTCTACCGCACGGACCGCTACGTCCTCGTCCGGGTCGCGACGCGCAACCCGGGCGCGCAGCAGCAGCGCCCGGCGACGTCGTCGTCCTCGACCCGTGGCAACGGCTGACCCCGCCGGATTCACTGGTAGCGTGACAACGACCATGGCTGGCGACCTGACCGCGTCCCTCGGCGCGCGCGTCGAGGAGATCATGGCCTCGGCCCGCCAGGCGGGCGAAGCACTGCAACGCGAGGTGGAAGAGGCGACGGCCCGGCGGGCCGCCGAGGTCCGTCTGGCGGCCGAAGAGGACGCGCGCCAGGTGCTGGCCGCCGCCCAGGCCCAGGCCACCCAGCACCTCGAGGAGTCGCGCCGCCGCGTCCAGGCCTTCGCCGACGCGCGCGTGCGCCGGATCGCCGAGCTGACCGACGCGCTGACCGCGGCGGCCGACGGGCTGCCGGAGAAGCTGGCCGAGGCCACGCAGGTCCGCCGCCAGGTCGACGACCTGATCGTCGCGCTGGGCGCGGCCGCCGAGCAGGCCGCTCGGGAGGCCGGCCGGCCGGCCATCAAGCTGCCGGAGATCGACGCGACCGAGCCGGCGCCCCCGCCGCCGCCCGCCCCGCCGATCACCGCCGAGGACCCCGCCGCGGCGATCGCCCGCGTGCGCGCCTCGCTGCCTCCCCGACCGTCCGAGTCCGCATGACGGCCCGCCGCGCGGCGCCGGCCGCACTCATCACCGCGGGCGCGCTGGCGCTCGGCTTCGGCCTGGGCGCCTGCGGCGGCGACAGCAGCGACGACAACACACAGACCGTCGTGCGCACCGAGACCGTCGTGCGCACCACCCCGACGACGACCACGCCGGTCACCGAGGGCGCGGGCACCGAGGGCACGCCCGGCGCCGCCTCGTCCGACGTCGGCGCGACCGGCTCGTTCAGCAGCGGCTCGATCTTCCGCCCGTTCGCCTCCAACAGCCCGTGGAACACCACGGTCACCGGGCAGCGCGTCGACCAGAACTCCGACCGGATGATCCGTCAGGCGCAGGAGCGCATCGGCATCACCGAGCGCGGCGACACGATCACCACGCAGCGCCGGACCAACGACGAGCCGCTGTTCATCAACACCAAGCGCTGGACCGTGCCGGTGGTCGACGAGGAGAACGGCGTCGAGACGCGCATGGTCTGCCGGCAGATCCCGCCCGACTGCGGCGACGGCAAGAACGTCGAGACGCTGATCGTGCCCCAGAACGTGTCGCCGCTGCCCCAGTACGACGGCTGGTTCACGATCCTCAACCGGCGCGAGGGCGTCGGCTACGACCTGTGGCGCGCGCGCCGCGGCGGCACCGGCAACGTCATCTCCTACCAGTTCATGCGCAAGTGGGCGCTCAACGGGCCGGGCTTCCAGCAGCCCAACTCGGTCAGCGCGCGCGGCTCCGGACTCCCGCTGTTCGCGGGCCTGCTGCTGCCCGAGGAGGTCGAGGCCGGGCGCATCGACCACGCGCTGGCCATGTCGGTTCCCGGCCCGGCCCAGCGCAGCTACGTGCAGCCCGCGTCGGCCACCGACGGCAACGGCCAGGCCAGCTCGCTGCCCGAGGGCGCGCGCATCCGCCTGCGCGCCGACCGCTACGAGCAGATGCTGGGCATGCCGGTCTGCGGCCCGGGGCGCAACCTGGACTCCAGCGGCGAGATCCGCGACGACTGCCTGCCGCCGCGCACCAACCGGCGCGCCGCCCGCGCGATCCTCAAGGCGCTGCGCGACTACGGCGCGATCATCGTCGACCGCTCGCAGTCGCCGACGATGTACGCCAAGTTGAACGCCGACTGGGGCCAGCCACTGCGGGCCAGCGACGGCCGCTACCTGGCCGCCGACGGGCGTACGCCGCTGACCCGGCGGCTGCAGAAGCGCGCACAGTCCACGCCGCTGCTGCGCGGCAACGAGGTCCAGTTCCTGCGCCTGTCGGACTTCGAGGTCCTGACGCTCGGGCAGGTCTATCGCTTCCCGCCGCTGGGCTCGACCGAGGTCGCCCAGCAGACGTTCACGCCGGTGGTGCCATGAGGGTCCAACATCTGATCGCCGCCGGCCTGTGCGGCGTGGGCGCCGCCGTGCTGGTGGCCTGCGGCATCGACACCGGCGACTCGGGCACGCCCACCGCGCCCAACCCGGTGGGGACCAACGGCACGACGGCGACGGTCACGCGCACGACGACCGTGCCGCTGCCCGCCGCGCCCGACAACACCGTGCGCGTCGACGGCCTGCGGGGCGGCCTCAGCGCCGACTTCTCCGAGCGCTTCGCCAACGAGACGGGCACGAACGTCGCGTTCATCCGCGCCTCCTCGGAGCAGTCGTTCTCCGACCTGTGCGCCGGCCGGGTCGACGTCGTCGAGGTCTCGCGCCTGCCCACCGACGACGAGGTCACCGCCTGCCGCCGGCGTGGCGTCGAGCTGTCCGAGCCGCTGCAGGTGGCCGCGGACGCCGAGGTGATCGCCACGAAGAACGAGGCCGACGTCGGCGGCGACTGCATCACCGTCAACCAGGCGCGCGACATCTTCCGGGCCGGCTCGCCCTACAACTCGTGGGCGCAGCTGGGCTTCTTCGACCTGCCGATCACCGCGACGGGCCGCAACGACGGCTCCCCGAACTTCACCTTCTTCGGCCAGGTCGTGCTCGGCGTACCCGATCCGTCGCTGGCCGACGTGCGCGCCGACTACGTCCCCCACTCGACCGATCTGGCCGAGCGCGAGGAGGTCATCGGCACGGGGCGCGTCAACCGCGCGGAGGAGCGCATCGCCCGCTACCGCGAGACGCTGCGCGCCCGCAACGCCCGCGAGCGCCAGCGCGACATCGACGAGGCCGTGTCGGCCGCCGACCGCGCCGTGCTGCGCGAGATCGCCCGCGAGAACGCCGAGCGCGAGCGCGACGGCGTGACGCTGTCGACGGTCCAGGCCGCGCGGATCGTGGCTCGCAACCGGGCTCGCGACGAGCGGGCCAAGCGCATCGCCGAGGCGAAGGTCAACGCGCGCTACGACAAGGAGCTCAACGACCGCGTGCGCCGCTACGCGCGCGGCATCATCGCCGAGGCCGAGGCGCCCGGCGTCGTGGGCGGCTTCCGCTTCACCTACTACGAGCTGTTCGAGGACCAGCTGCGCCCGATGGAGATCGACTACGGCGTGCCGGTCACCTCCAGCGGCCAGCCGGTCACCTTCGAGGACCTCTCCGAGGCCGATCAGCGCCGCCTGCGCAGCCAGACCACCGCGACGGCGTCGACCGTCCCCGGCGTCGACGTGCAGCCGACCCAGACCGTCTCGGGCGAGATCACCACCGTGCCGACGGCCCGGGCGATCCCCGACCTGCCCGCCTCGCAGCTGCCCGACGAGACGAAGGACGGCGAGAAGATCTACCCCGGCCCCAACTGCGTGTTCCCGTCGCAGGTGACGATCACCTCGGGCGCGTATCCGTTCTCGCGGCGCATCTACCTGTACACCTACAAGCAGGCGCTCGAGCGCGACGAGGTCGTCGAGTACATCACCGCGGCGCTCAACCGCGCCCAGGCGGTGGCCACCGCCAACCGCCTGGTGCCGATCACCGACGCGCAGCTGGCCAACGAGCTGGCGATCGCCAACAACGGCGGCCAGGAGGTCCCGGCGGCCTCCACCACCCAGCAGACCGTGACGACCCGCACCGTGACGACCCCCTCGGGCACGACGACGGTGCAGACGATCACCACCCCGGCGCGGACCACGACGACGCCCACGGTGGCCACCACGCCGGAGAGCTCGGGCATCCCCGGCGTGTCGTCGCGCGGCGGCGGCTGAGCCCGCGCTCGCGGGTTGACGTACCCTGGGAAGCGATGCCCGCTTCCGAGACCATCTCCTTCGCCCGCGGAGCGCCGTCGCTCGACATCGTCGACGTCGACGGGCTGCGCGCGGCCGCCGACCGTGCCTTCGTCAACGACGCCGCCGGCGTGACCGGCTACGGCACCGCCATCGGCTACCCCAAGCTGCGCAAGTGGATCGCCGACAAGCACGGCGTCGACGTCAGCAACGTGATCGTCACCAACGGCTCGATGCAGGCCGACGCGTTCCTGTTCGAGCTGCTCGTGCAGGCCGGCGACACGGTCGTGGTGGAGAAGCCGACGTACGACCGCACGCTGAAGACGCTCGGGCGCTACCGCAGCGCCGACATCGAGATGATCGACCTAGAGGCCGACGGGATCGACGTCGAGCAGCTGCGCGGGCGCCTGCGCGACGGCCTGCGGCCCAAGCTGGCCCACATCATCCCGAACTTCCAGAACCCGGCCGGCTACTCGCTGTCGGGCGAGAAGCGCTCGGAGCTGCTGGCGCTGGCCCAGGAGTACGACTTCCTGATCTTCGAGGACGACCCGTACGTGGAGCTGCGCTTCAGCGGCGAGCCGCTGCCGACGATGCTGTCGCTCGACCAGCACGACCGGGTGATCTACGCGTCGTCGTTCTCCAAGACCGTGTGCCCGGGCGTGCGCGTGGGCTACCTCGTCGGTCCGGCCGACCTGATCGGCCAGATCGTCACCTGGGCGACCGACACGTACATCTCGCCGTCGATGCTCTCGCAGGCCACGGTCTACGAGTTCGCCGCCGCGGGCGCCCTGGAGCGCTCGGTGGAGACGGTCAAGGGCGCCCTGGCCGAGCGCGTGCGCGTGCTCGCGGCCGCGCTGGAGCGCGAGCTGCCCGAGGCGAAGTTCGTCGCCCCGGAGGGCGGCTACTTCATGTGGGTCGAGCTGCCCGAGGGGACCGTCGTCGACGAGCTGTTCGCGGCCGCGGCCGAGCGCGGCGTGGCGATCGTCAAGGGCACGGACTTCCTGCTCGACGGCGGCGAGAACACGCTGCGCCTGGCCTACTCCGGCGTGACCGCCGACCAGATCGACGAGGGCGTCAAGCGCCTCGCCGAGGCCTATCGCGCCGTCGCGCCCGCGACGGCCTGACGCACCGGCAAAGCGCAATTCGTCCACCAGCGCTGTTGCTTCTCACCGGACGGACCGATTGGATCGTCCGGTGAGCTCTGCGTTGCACGCCCTCGGCCGACTCTGTGTCCGGCACCGCTGGATCGTCCTGGCCTCCTGCCTGGCCGCGCTCGTCGCGGTCGTCGTGCTGGCGGGCACGCTGGGCACGCGCACGACCGATGACTTCTCGCTGCCCGGCACCGGCAGCCAGAAGGCCGCCGACGTGCTCACCGACCACTTCCCGGCGCTCAACGACCTGACCAGCCCGGTCGTCTTCCAGTCGGCCAACGGGGAGCGCCTCGACCAGGGCGCCAACCAGCGCGCGGTCGAAGCGGTCGTCGGCAAGCTGAAGGGCGCCGAGGACGTCGCCTCGGTGACCGACCCGCTCGGCCCGACGACGCTGTCCAAGAACGGGAAGATCGCCTACTCGACGCTGACCTTCTCGCTGTCGGCGGCGGACCTGACCCGCGACAACGCCGACGCGATCGTCGACGCCGCCGAGAGCCCCAGCAGCGGCGTGCGCACCGCGGTGGGCGGCGTCGTCGGCCAGCAGGCGGAGGCCCAGGTCGGCGATCCCGAGGAGGCGATCGGGCTGTTCATCGCCCTGATCGTGCTGCTGTTCACGTTCGGCACCGTCGTGGCGGCCGGCATGCCCATCCTCAGCGCGCTGATCGGGCTGGGCGCCGGCCTGTCGCTGGTCACCGTGCTGTCCAACGTGATCACGGTGCCGACGATCGGCCCGACGCTGGGCACGATGATCGGGTTGGGCGTGGGCATCGACTACGCCCTCTTCCTGATCACCAGACATCGCCAGCACCTGGCCGGCGGCATGAGCGTCGCCGACTCGATCCCGCTGACGGTCGCCACGTCGGGCAACGCGGTGGTGTTCGCCGGCGGCACGGTGGTGATCGCCTTGTGCTCGCTGGCGCTGGCCGACATCCCGATCGTCGCGTCGCTGGGCTACTCGGCCGCGATCGTCGTGGTCATCGCGGTGCTGACCTCGATCACGCTGCTGCCCGCGCTGCTCGCGGTGTTGGGCCCGCGGATCAACGCGCTGAAGGTGCCCGGCCTGCACAAGCGTGCCAGCAAGCCAGGCGCTCACGGCTGGGCCAAGTGGGCCGAGATGATCGCCCGGCGTCCGTGGCCCTGGTTGGTGCTCGGCGTGGCCATCCTGCTCGCGCTGACCATCCCGGTGCTGTCGCTGCGCCTGGGCCAGGACGACAACAGCACCGCGCAGGCCGGCACCGGCCCGCGCGTCGCGTTCGACCTCCTGGCCGAGGGCTTCGGGCCGGGCTTCAACGGCCCGCTGCTGATCGTCGTGCCCGGGAAGCCGGACACGGCGGCGCTGGCCAAGGTCGACGCCGCGCTGAAGAAAGCGCCGGGGATCGCCGCGGTCACGCCCCCGCTGCCGGCGCCCGACGGCCAAGCGGCGGTGATCACCGCGACGCCGACCACCGCGCCCGGCGCGCTGGAGACCGAGACGCTGGTCAGCAAGCTGCGCGACGACGTCCTGCCGCCCACCGGGGTGACGGTGTACGTGGGCGGTCAGACCGCCTACGGCGTGGACCTGGCCGACAAGATCTCCGCGCGCCTGCCGCAGGTGATCCTGACGGTGATCGCCCTGAGCTTCCTGCTGCTCCTGCTGGCCTTCCGCTCGATCCTGCTGCCGATCAAGGCGGCGATCATGAACCTGCTGTCGATCGGCGCCGCCTACGGCGTGGTCACGCTCGTGTTCCAGGAGGGCGCGAACTCGTGGATCGGGCTGCACGGCCTGGAGATCCCGATCGAGAGCTTCGTGCCCTTGATGATGTTCGCGATCCTGTTCGGCCTGAGCATGGACTACGAGGTGTTCCTGCTATCCGCCTGCCACGAGCATTGGCAAAAGCAGGGCGACGCCCGCCGCGCGGTGATCGACGGCATCGCCTCGACCGGCCGGGTGATCACCTCGGCCGCGCTGATCATGGTCAGCGTCTTCGCCGCCTTCATCGCCAACGACAACGTCACGGTCAAGCAGTTCGGCCTGGGCATGGCGGTCGCCGTCGCGGTCGACGCGACGATCGTGCGCTGCATGCTCGTGCCCGCCGTGATGGTCCTGCTGGGCAAGCACGCCTGGTGGCTGCCCAAGTGGCTGGACCGCTGGCTGCCCCACGTCTCCGTCGAGGGCGACCCGAGCAAGCTGCTGCCCGCCGGCCAGGAGCGCAAGCCCGAGCCCGTCGCGTAGGGTCCGATCATGGAGATCGGGACAGGCACGCGGGCGATCGTGACGGGTGCGTCGAGTGGGATCGGCAAGGCGGTCGCGCAGGCGCTGGCCGCGCGGGGCGCGGTCGTCGGGCTGCTGGCCCGGCGCGAGCCGGAGCTCGCGGCGATCGCCGCGGCGCTGCCGGGCTCCGGGCACGTCGTGCTGCCCTGCGACGTCAGCGATCGGGCCGCGGTCGAGGCGATGGTGGCCGAGTTCGTCGCCCAGACCGGGGGGCTGGAGCTGGTCGTGGCCAACGCTGGCGTGACGAACTACGGGCCGTTCGCCAGCCAGCCGGCCGAGCACGTCGTGCGCATGACCGAGATCAACTGGTACGGGACGGTGTGGACCGTCCAGGCGGCGCTGCCGCGACTGCTGGACCGCGCGCAGGGCCACATCGTAGTGGTCTCCTCGGGCGGCGCGCTGCGCGCGTTCCCGTGGTCGGGCGTCTACAACGCGACGAAGGCGGCCCAGCGGGCCTTCGGCGAGGCGCTGCGCCACGAGCTCTCGGGCACCGGCGTCTCGCTGACGATGGTCTATCCCGGCGAGATCGCCACGGCCCTGCACGACCATGAGAAGGCGAGCATGCCCGACTGGTACCGCGGCGGACCGGGTGCCGCCTCGCCCGACGTGCTGGCGTCGAAGATCTTGGCCGCCGTCGAGGGCGACGCGCGCGCGGTGTACTACCCGCCGATCGTCCGGCTGCTCGGCGCGCTGCACAACGTCTCGCCCAAGGCGTCGGATGCGCTGCTGCGGCGCTTGCGAGGCGGCGCTGCGGCGCCCCGGCGCGACTGACGGCTCCAACACTCTCCCAGGCGCTCGTTGTCAGCTCGCCGTCGCATAGCGACGACGAACTGACAATGGTCCGGCCGGGAGAGCGGGGACGGGGCGAGGACTCGGACTGAGTGCTCCGGCGGTTACGGCCGGCAGCGAAGAAGGGTAGGCGTCCTGGCGACGCCGGCGGCCGTGGGTTCTGGCACGTCGGCGCTCTCCCAGGCGCTCGTTGTCGGCTCGCCGTCGGATAGCGACGGTGAACTGACAATGGTCCGGGCGGGGACGGGCCAGGATTCGGGGGTACTCGAACCGCGCGCGCGCCGCGGGCTAGGCCTCTGGCGCCCGCCGGCGCGGCACCTGCTCGAGCCGCTCCTGCAGTGACGTGAAGCGCTGCTCGACGGCGGCGACGAACGCGCGCGTGGCCGGCGACAGGCGGGCGCCGCGGCGCCAGACGAAGGCGAAGTCGTCGTACATCGGCTCGGCGAACGGGGCCCAGCCCAGGCCGCGTGACAGCGCGCGGCCCTGTCCGTGCAGCGTGCCCCGCGAGGCGTAGGTGTCGCCGAAGCCCTGTGCGGCCAGCGCGAGCGCGACCTCGGCGTCCTCGACGTCGATCGCCGCCTCCAGCGTCACGCCGGCGCGCTGGGCGGCCTCGGCCAGCTGGCGGCGGGTCGGGTCCTGCGCGCCGAAGGTCACGTCGTAGAGGATCAGCGGCGCGCGCACCAGGCGCTCCATCGTCATCGCCGAGCGCAGCCGGGACGGATCGGCCGAGCAGAACAGGACGTCGTCGCGCATCGCCGGGTGCACCTCCAGCCCGCTGTCGTCGACGGGCAGCACCACGACGCCGGCCTCCAGCTCGCCGGCCCGGATCGCGTCGACCACCTCGGAGGAGTTCTGGCCGACCAGGCGGATGCGCACGTCGGGGTGCTCGCGATGGAAGTCGCGCACGACGCTCTCGCCGAGGTAGTAGCGCGAATTGCCGAACGTGCCGAACGTCGCCACGCCGCCGCGCAGCTCGCGCACGTCGACCACCGCCTCGCGGGCGGCCTCCACCTCGGCCAGCACGCGCTCGGCGTGCGGGCGCAGCGTCTCCCCGGCGGCGGTCGGCGTCAGGCCTCGGCCGACGCGGTGGAAGAGCGCCACGCCGAGCTCGTCCTCCAGTCGGCGGACCTGCTCGGAGACCGACGGCTGGGCCAGGTGCAGCGACTCGGCGGCGGCCGAGAACGACCCGTGTTCGACGGCGGCGAGATAATAGGTCAGCTGCTGCAGAGTCATAGGCAAAACCTTGAGATGACGAAGTCAATCAAGGCTACCGCCGTTAGCTCACGGTGCCGACAATAGGTCCATGGTCGCCATTCTCTCCATCATCGGCGCCATCGTCCTCGGAGGACTCGCAGCCAAGTACGGCGTGGAACAGCGCCCTGGCTTCGACGAGCGCTCCCAGGTTCGTTGAGCGGCCCACATACATCCCAGCAGCGCGAGCAGCAGGGCGTTCTGCTCTGCATGCTCGCCGCCGCGGGCTTCGCCGCGATGGCCATCTTCGCCAAGCTGGGCTACGAGGCCGGCTTCGACGTCCCGTCGCTGCTGCTGACCCGCTTCGTCATCGCCGCGGCCGTGCTGTGGGTGATCGTGGCCATCCGCCGCCCCGCGCGCCCGACGCTGCGAGCGGTGCTGGTGGCCGCCGGCCTCGGCGCGATCGGCTACGCCCTCCAGGCCGCCACCTTCTTCGCCAGCCTCGAGCGCCTCGACGCCTCGCTGGCCAGCCTGCTCCTCTACGTGTACCCGACGCTCGTGCTGGTCGGCGCCGTGATCATCGGCCGCGAGCGCGCCACCGCCCGCCGCATCGGCGCCCTCGCGCTGGCCTCCGCCGGCACCGTCCTGGTGCTGCTCGGCGGCGGCTCGGCCGGCGCGCTGGATCCGGTCGGCATCGCGCTGGTCTTCGCCGCCGCGATCACCTACACCGGCTACATCCTGGTCAGCGACCGCCACGCGGCCGACACCGATCCGTTCCTGCTCACCGCGATGGTCATCACCGCCGCCGCGGTCGCCGTCGGCGCGTGGAGCGTCGTCCACGGCGGGCCCAACCTGCACGTGACCACGCAGGGGTGGCTGGCGGTCACCGGCGTGGCGCTCATCTCGACCGTCGTGCCCACGGTCGCGTTCCTCGTCGGCCTGCGCCGCGTCGGCCCCGCCACCGCCGCGATCGTGGCCACGCTGGAGCCGGTCCTCACGGTCGGCCTGGCCATGGTCGTCTTCGGCGACCGCCTCGGCCCGGTGCAGCTGCTGGGCGGCGCGGGCGTGATCGCGGCCGTCGCGTTGATCAACGTGCGGGTAGGGTCCAGGCAGCGTGCCGCTGCCCCTGTCCCCGCCGCTGCTGCCCCAGCTCGCTCTCTCGCGTAAGGCCCTGCCGCCCGCGCCGGGGTGGTCCTACGAGCCCAAGTGGGACGGCTTCCGGGCGATCGTCTTCGTCGACGGCGACCGCGCCGAGATCCAGTCGCGCAACGGCAAGCCGCTCACGCGCTACTTCCCCGAGCTGGCCTTCCCGCCCGGCCGCTACGTGCTCGACGGCGAGATCGTGATCCTCGACGAGCACGGCGGCCAGGAGTTCGGCCTGCTCGGCCAGCGCATCCACCCGGCGGCCAGCCGCGTCGCCATGCTCGCCGAGCAGACGCCCAGCCGGTTCGTGGCCTTCGACCTGCTCAGCGTCGAGGACGAGATCCTGCTCGAGCTGCCCCAGCACGAGCGCCGCGCCCGGCTGGAGGCGTTCGTCGCCGCCCACGTGACCAACGCCACGTCGGTGGACCTGACGCCCAGCGTCACCGATCCCGCCGACGCCGAGGCCTGGCTGCACGGGGCCGAGGGCGTGATCGCCAAGCAGCTCGACCAGCCCTACCGCCCCAACGAGCGCAAGGGCATGGTGAAGATCAAGCGCGTACGCACGATCGACGCCGTCGTGCGCGGCTGGCGGCCCGGCAAGGAGGAGGGCACCGTCGGCGCGCTGATCATCGGGCTCTACGACCACGCCGGCGAGCTGCGCGTGATCGGCCACTCATCCGGCTTCACCGCCAAGGAGAAGCGCGAGCTGCCCGCCAAGCTCAAGCCGTACGAGACGGGCGAGCGCGGCGACGGCGAGCCCTCGCGCTGGAGCGCGGGCCGCGACCTCGCGTGGGTCGGCCTGCGCCCCGAGCTGGTGGTCGAGGTGACCTTCGACCACGTCAGCGACGGACGGATCCGTCACGGCGCCAAGGTGCAGCGCTGGCGCGAGGACAAGGATCCGTCCGCGTGCTCGATCGACCAGCTCGACAGCTGATCAGCGCCACGCCCGTCGGCGACCGCAGGAGCGGTCCTAACGGGCTCGCATGACCTCGGCGGTGTGCGCGTCGGCCGGGAAGAACGTCTCGATCGAGAGCTCGGAGGCGGTGATGTCGATCGCCGTGCCGAACGTCGTGATCGTCGAGATGAACGACAGCTCGCCCGCGTCGTGGCGCACGCGCAGCGGGACGGCGATCGCGCCGCCGCGGGGCACCTCGCGATCGAAGGCGGGCGCCGGATAGGCGCACAGCTCCTCGTGCAGCGAGCGCAGCTGCGCGTCGCCGGTGATCTCGATCTGGCCGGTCAGCCGCTCGAGCAGATGCGCGCGCCACTCGCCCAGGTTGGCGATGCGCGGGGCCATCCCGTCGGGATGCAGCGCGGCGCGCAGGACGTTGGCCGGCGGCGCCAGCAGCGCGGGATCGACGCCCTCGGTCAGGAAGGCCAGGCCGCTGTTGCCGGCCAGCAGCTCCCAGTGGCGATCGACGACGACCGCCGGGTGCGGCTCGATGCCGCGGAGCACCTGTTCGATCGCGTCGCGTATCGGTTCCAGCTCGGGGTCGTCGAGGTCGCGCTGCTGGTAGACGGGCGCGTAGCCGGCGGCCAGCAGCAGCTGGTTGCGATCGCGCAGCGGCACGTCGAGCTGCTCGGCCAGGTTGAGCACCAGCGCCGGGCTGGGCCGCGACCGGCCGGTCTCGACGAAGCTCAGGTGGCGGGTCGAGACGCCCGCCTCCAGGGCGAGGTCCATCTGGCTGAGACGCCGGCGCTGGCGCCAGTCACGCAGGAGCGGGCCGACCATGACGCCGACGCTACCGCCGCCGGTGCGCCCGCTCCATTACCTGGGAGGGAATCGCGGCGGTGCCGACGGCGCGCGACGCTGCCGTCCATGTCCACCATCACCCCCATCACCACCGTCGTCGACGACTACCTGGCCGCCTGGAACGAGCCCGACGCCGACGCGCGCCGCGCGCTCGTCGAACGGGCCTTCGCCGCCGACGCCACCTACGTCGACGCCCACCGCTCGGGTGCCGGGCACGACGGCCTGGACGCGATGATCGCGGCCGCGCAGGAGGGGCTCCCGGGCCACCACCTCGAGCCGATCGACGACGTCGACGCCCACAACGACCGCGTCCGCTTCAGCTGGACGCTCGTCGGGCCGGACGGCCCGGTGGCCATCGGTCGCGACATCGCGATCGTCGACGCCGACGGCCGGCTGCGCGACGTGACCGGGTTCGTCGATCCGGTCTAACCTCGCCGCCATGCGGCTCCTGCTCGCCCTCGACGGCCTGGCCCCGGACGCGTTCGCCCGCGGCCTGGTCGCCGGGGGCCTGGCGGAGCCCGACGTGTACGACCTGGCCGACGGCATCGAGGACACGTTCGATGGGCGTCTGCGCGCGTCGTTCGCGCTCGTCGTGGGCGCGCCGCGGCTGGACCGCGCCGCGCTGGGCCGCGGCCTCTTCGAGGTGGCCACGCGGGCGCGTCAGGGCGGCGTGCCCTGCCACGCGCTGACCGGTGAGGACGCGCTGGACCCGTTCGACAAGCGGATCCTCGATCTGCAGTACGTGGTCGTGGCCGGCTCGACGGCGGAGCTGGAGGCCGCCGGCGCGCAGCTCGCCGCGCAGCTGATGACAGATGTCATGCCCAACTGAGGACGCGCTCCACTACCGGGCGGGCCGGGCCGGTGGGACCGTGGACCGATCATGGAATTCGCCATCGACGCCCGCCACCTGGGCAAGACCTACGGCGAGATCGAAGCCGTCCGCGACGTCTCCCTGAGCGTCGCGCCGGGCGAGGTCTTCTGCCTGCTGGGTCCCAACGGCGCGGGCAAGACGACCACGGTCGAGATGCTCGAAGGGCATCGCGACCCCTCCGCCGGCAGCGTGCGCGTGCTCGGCCAGGACCCGGCCAAGCGGGCCCGTTCGCTGCGCGACCGCATCGGCGTGGTGCTGCAGGACACCGCGCTGGGCGCCGACCTGACCGTCGGCGAGCTGTTGGAGATGAGCGCCCGCTGGTACCGCCACCCGCGCACGCCGGACGAGCTGATCGAGCTGGTCGAGCTCGACGCCAAGCGCGACACCCGCACCGACGCGCTGTCGGGCGGCCAGCGCCGGCGCCTGGACCTGGCGCTCGGGCTGGTCGGCTCGCCCGACGTGCTGTTCCTGGACGAGCCGACGACCGGCTTCGATCCGCACGCCCGCCGGGCGGCCTGGTCGACGATCCGCCGGCTGTGCGCCGACAGCGGGATGACCGTGCTGCTGACCACGCACTACATGGACGAGGCGCAGTTCCTGGCCGACCGTGTCGCGGTGATGGTCGACGGGCGCATCGTCGACTGCGGGCCGACCGAGGCGATCGGCGGGCGCGACCGCGCCCCGGCCGAGATCCGCTTCGTCCTGCCCGGCGGCTGGACCGCCGCCGATCTCCCCGCGCTGCCGGGCGCCGCGGTGTCCGTCGAAGCCGACGGCCGCGTGCTGGTCACGACCGACGACGGCGTCGGTGCCACGCACCTGATCACCGGCTGGGCCCTGGAGCGCGACGTGCCGCTGGCCCGCTTCACCGTCGCCCAACCGACCCTGGAAGACGTCTACCTCGCCCTCACGGAGGCCACCTCATGAGCGACACCGCCGCCCTCGCCGCCTGGCAGGTGCGCTACGAGCAGCGCTCGTTCTGGCGCAACCGCCGCGCCGCCTTCTTCGCCGTGGCCTTCCCGCTGATGTACCTGCTCGTGTTCGGCGCGCTGACCCACGGCTCGAAGCTCGACACCCGCAGCGGGCTGTCGATGATCGACTTCTACGTGCCCGGCATCGTGGCCTACGCGATCGTCCTGATCGGCTTCAACTCGACGGCGATGAGCTTCGCCTACCGGCGCACGTACGGCGTGTTCAAGCGCGTGCGCCTGACCCCGCTGCCGTGGGCCGCCTACGTGGCCGGCGTGCTCGGCTCGTGCGTGCTCGTCGTGGCGCTGTCGGTGACGATCATGCTCGTGGTCGGCGTGGCGCTGTTCGGGGCCAACCTGCGCCTGGACACGCTGCCGGGGCTGCTCGTCACGCTGATCCTGGGGACCGCCTGCTTCACCACGCTGGGCGTCGCCGCCTCGCGGATCGTCTCCAAGCCCGAGACCGGGATGGGCATCCTGATGGTCATCACGCTGCCGCTGACGTTCATCTCCAACGTGTGGTTCCCGATCGACGACGCGCCCACCTGGGTCACGGACATCGCCGGCGCCTTCCCGCTCAAGCCGCTGGCCGACGGGATCGCCACCGCGTTCGACCCGTCGACCGCCGCCCCGGGCTTCGCCGCCCACGACCTCGTGGTGCTGGCGCTGTGGACGATCGCCGGCTGCGCGATGATGGCCAACACCATGCGATCGCTGTCCCGCCGTGCCTGAGACCGACTGCGCGTCGCGGACGCGCGAGCCGATCTTCGCTCCCGGCCTGCGTCCCGTGACGCGGGCCGGCCGCGTGCGCAAGTCGATCGGGATCGGCCTGTCGATGGCCTGGCTGCTGTGGCCGATCATCGACCTGGCCACCGCGCACGAGCCGGCGTGGCGGATGGTGGCGATCTACGCCGGGCTGGTCGCCTGGATCGGGATCTACCTGTTCTGGGTGATCGCGCGCGTCGACGAGCCCAGCGACCGCGAGAACCTGGTGTGGCTGACCGTGCTGCTGGCCGGAGCGTTCGCGCTCACGGCGGTCGATCGCGTCTCGTGGTCGGTCCTGTTCGTCTACTGCGCGTCGGCCGGCGGCATCTCGCTGGCCAACGACCGCTGGGCCGCGCGCTGGATCTTCGCGTGCACGGCCGCGTGCGCGGTGGTGCTGTTCGGCCTGTCCGGTGACGAGGACGGCGTCGGCGTGTCGCTGACCGCGACGACCCTGGCCATCGGCTTCCTGATGTTCTCCTTCGGGCGTCTGATCCGGGCCAACGACGCGCTGCGCAGCGCGCAGGAGGAGCTGGCCGTGCGCCGCGTCGACGAGGAGCGCCTGCGCTTCGCCCGTGACCTGCACGACCTGCTCGGGCATGACCTGTCGGTGATCTCGCTCAAGGCCCAGCTCGCGCGGCGGCTCATGGACCGCGACCCGGACGCCGCGCAGCGCGAGCTGCGCGACGTGGAGAACGTCTCGCGCACCGCGCTGTCGCAGGTCCGCGAGGCGGTCTCGGGCTACCGCCAGCCCGCGCTGGCCTCCGAGCTGGCCGGCGCGCGCAGCGCGCTGGATGCCGCCGGGATCGCCTGCACGGTCGAGCACGCCGACGTGGCCCTGCCGCCCAGCCGCGAAGCGGTGCTGGCCTGGGGCGTGCGCGAGGCCACGACGAACGTCATCCGCCACAGCGAGGCCCGCCACTGCGCGATCCGCATCGCCGTGGCCGGCCGGGAGGCCACGCTGGCGGTGACCGACGACGGGCAGGCCGAGCTGATCGCCGACGGCGACGGCACCGGGCTGCGCGGCCTGGCCGAGCGGGCCGCCGCGGCCGGAGGGCAGATGAACGCCGGTCCCCGCCCCGACGGCGGCTACGAGCTGCAGCTGCGCGTGCCGCTCGGCGCGCTCGCATGATCCGGGTCCTGATCGCCGAGGACCAATCGATGGTGCGCGGCGCGCTGGCCGCGCTGCTGGCCCTGGAGCCCGACATCGAGGTCGCCGCGCAGGCCGCGCGGGGCGACGAGGTGGTCGACGCCGCGCGGGCGGGCGCGGTCGACGTCGCATTGCTGGACATCGAGATGCCCGGCGGCGACGGGCTGGCGGCCACCGCGGCGCTGGCCCGCGAGCTGCCACAGGTGCGCGCGCTGGTGCTGACCACGTTCGCCCGGCCCGGCTACCTGCGGCGGGCGCTGGAGCAGGGCGCCGCCGGCTTCCTGCTCAAGACGGCGCCGGTCGAGCAGCTGGCCGTGGCCATCCGGCGCGTGGCCGCCGGCGAGCGCGTCGTCGATCCCGAGCTGGCGGTGGCCGCGCTGAGCGAGGGCGACAGCCCCCTGACCGCCCGCGAACGGGAGGTGCTGGCGGCGGCCCGGGGCGGGGACACGGTCGCCGCGCTGGCCCAGCGCCTGCACCTGTCCCCGGGGACGGTGCGCAACTACCTGTCGTCGGCGATGGGCAAGCTCGACGCCCACACCAGGGCCGAGGCGGTGCGCGTCGCCGACGACAAGGGCTGGCTGTGACCGGGCCGCGCTGGCTCGTCGTCCGGATCGCCCTGATGCTCGGCGCCGCGGCGGCGCTGATCGTCGGGTTGTTCGTCCCCGCCGCCGTGCCGTTCGGGGTCGCCGGGGCGTTGACGCTGGCCGTGGGACTGTGGGACGCGATCGGCCGGCGGGCCCGCCACGCCCAGGCGGCGCGCGCCGGTTTCGGCCGGCGTCCCCTGCTCAGCCACCTCGACGAGCAGGCGTGGATGTCGGCGGTGTCGCTGGCGGCGCTCGTCCTGCTCGCCGGCATCGCCCTGGGCTCGGTCGCGGTGATCGTGCTGGCCGTGGCCGCGATCCTCGCCGAGGCCGGACCGGCGGCGGCCCGCGCGCGGCGGCGCCGGCAGGGCCCGCCGACCGACACGCTGGCCGGGAAGGTCGCCGCGCGGATGGCCACCGAGGCCGAGCTGCTCCCGCGCGACCCGCAGGCGCGCCGGGCGCCCGAGGTGGCCGCCGCGCTGGCCGACGTGCGGGCCCAGCTGGAGGGCACCGCGGGCGACGTGCGCGCCGCGGCGCTGTGGGCCTACGCGGACGGCTGGAACGTGGCCCGCACCGAGGACGCCGCGCCCCCGGGCGACGTCGAGGAGGCCAGCCTGCGCCACCTGGCCGGCATCGTGCGGTTCGGCGGCGCCGGGCTGGAGCCGACGATCGACGCCAGCGCGCTACTGCTGTGGGCGACGGTGCGCGGCTACGTCCACGGGCGCACCGGTCAGCCCGGCGACGACCTCCCCGTCGGGCCCGCGTAGCCCGAGCGCGGCGAGCACGCCCGCGACCATCTCGCGCTGGCTGTCGTCCGCCATCACGGCGAGGACGCGCGTGGGGTTCTCTCGTCCAAGGCCCATAAACTTAGGGTGACTCTAACATTGGAGCGGGTATAGAATCAACCCGTGACCAGCGAAGGTCTGCGGGAGCGCAAGAAGCGCGAGCGCCGCAAGGCGATCTCGGACGTCGCGATGGGCCTGTTCGCGCAGCGCGGCTACGACGCGGTGACCGTGGCCGAGATCGCGCGTGCGGCCGACGTCTCCGAGCAGACGGTCTTCAACTACTTCCCGGCCAAGGAGGACCTCGTCTTCGACGAGGAGGAGGCGATGCGCGAGGCGCTCGTCGCCGCGGTCCGCGATCGGCCGGACGGAACCTCGATCGCCGAGGGCTTCCGGCGCGTGCCCGAGGCGCTGCTGGCCCGCGTCGCGTCGTTCCCCGGTCAGCCGCTGGTCGGCATGGCCGACATCATCTCGGGCAGCCCGGCGCTGCAGCGCCGGGCCCGCGAGATGATGGTCAAGAACGCCGAGGCGCTGACGGTGGCGATCGGCGAGGCGCTGCAGATCCCCGCCGAGTCCCCGCGCACATGGTCGGTCGCCGGCGCCCTGCTCGGGCTGCAGCTGGGCATGATGCGGCTGATCGTCCAGGGGTTGCGCGACGGCGGCGACACGCAGGCGGTGCTGGACCGGGCCCGGGCCGAGGTCGAGCAGGCGCTGGCCGTGCTGGAGCGGGGGCTCTACCCGCCGACGGCGTAGAGCGCGGTGCCGGCCTTGAAGCCGCCCAGCTTGCTCGGATCCGCCAGCAGCGCGTCGATCTGGCGCACGGTCAGCGGGCGCGCGAACAGGTAGCCCTGGCCGTACTCGCAGGACATCGCGCGCAGCTGGCTGAGCTGGGCGCCGAGCTCGATGCCCTCGGCGATGATGGCCAGGTCCAGCGAGGCGCCCAGGTCGATGATCGTGCGGGCCAGCGCCGCGCCCTGCTCGCCCTGGTCGACGCCGTCGACGAACGGCTTGGCCATCTTCAGCAGGTCCACGGGGAAGCGGCTCAGGTAGCGCAGCGAGCTGTACCCGGTGCCGAAGTCGTCGACGGCCAGGCGCACGCCGAGCTCCTTCAGCGCGGCCAGCCGCTCGATCGTCGCCTCGGTGTCGTGCATCAGCACCGTCTCGGTGATCTCCAGCACGAGCCGCTCGGGCGCCAGCCCGCTGGCCTTCAGCGCCGCGGCGACCTGATCGACGAGATCCGGGCGCTCGAGCTCCAGGCCCGACAGGTTGACCGTGATGCAGCGCGGCGCCTGCCCCGGGCGCGTCGGGCACACGCGATCCCAATGGGCGGCCTGCGCGCACGCGGTGTTCAGCACCCAGCGGCCGACCGAGTGGATCAGCCCGCTCTCCTCGGCCACCGGGATGAAGGCGGCCGGCGCGACGAGCCCGCGCTGGGGATGCCGCCAGCGGATCAACGCCTCGAAGCCCGACAGCGCGCCGTCGGCCAGCGCCACCAGCGGCTGGTAGTGGACCTCGAGCTCGCCGCGCTCCTCGGCCTTGCGCAGGTCGGCCTCGAGCTCCAGGCGCTCGACGACCTCGGCGCGCATCGACGGCTCGAACACGGCCCAGTCCAGCCCGTCGCCCTTGGCCCGGTACATCGCCACGTCGGCGTTGCGCAGCAGCTCGTCGCCGCCCCCGTGGCCGCGGGCGATCCCGATCGAGCAGCCGCAGAACACCTCGTGGCCGTCGAGCGAGAACGGCGCGCGGAAGGCCTTGGCGATGCGCTCGGCCACCGCGACCGCGTCGCCCATGTCCTGCACGTCCTCCAGCAGGACGGCGAACTCGTCGCCGCCCAGGCGTGCCGCGGTGTCGGCGCCGCGCAGGCAGCGGTTGATGCGCTCGGCCACCGCGATCAGCAGCGCGTCGCCGGCGGCGTGGCCGAGCGTGTCGTTGATCGCCTTGAAGCGGTTGAGGTCGCAGAACAGGACCGCGACCTCCGTGCCGCGGCGCGACAGCGCGTGGGCCATCCGGTCGACGAACAGGGCGCGGTTGGGCAGTCCGGTGAGCGTGTCGTGCAGCGCCTGGTGGACCATCGCGCCGACGGTCTTGGCGTCGGTCACCGCGAGGCTCGCGTTCTCGGCCAGCGCCACCAGGATGCCCTGCTCGACGCGCGAGTACGTGCGCTCGCCGCGCCGGGAGCGCACGACCAGCGCGCCGACGACCTCGCCCTGCTCGTGCACGGGCGCGGCCATCGCCGCGTGCGCGCCCTCGACGACGTGCAGGCGGTTGTCGGCCACCGCGCGAGCGCTGATCCCGTCCGGCCGGTGGCCGGAGCTGGTCAGCTCGATCGCCGCCTGCGGGTCGTCGAGCAGCTCGGCGGCCGCGCTGACCACCGCGTCCAGCGTGTCCTGCAGCGGCTCGCGATGGGAGATCGAGCGCTGGATCGCGCTGATCGCCTCCAGCAGGCGCTGGCGCTCGCGCAGGCCCTTCAGCAGCCGGGTGTTCTCCAGCGCCTGCTGCTCGGAGCGGATGCGCAGGGCGCGCTCGTTCTCCACGACGCCGAGCAGTTGCAGCGACTGCGCCAGCCCGCGGGCCAGGCCGCGCAGGAGCGTCGTCTCGGCGGCGTCGAACGGCTCGCCCCGGCGGCCGACGATCAGCACCCCGTCGCGGCCGTCGTCCAGCGCGACCGAGAGCGCCGGGCACGGCGTCCCGCCGGGAATCGGCAGCTCGGTCTCCGCGCACGCCCCGACGGCGAGCAGCTCGCGCTCGGGCACCTCGATGCGCGGCCACCCGTAGGAGGCGGCGACGGCGCCGTCACGCACGAGCGCGGCCACGTCGGCGTCCAGCGCCTCCGCGGCGCGCTCGACGCCGCGCTCGGCCACGGACTCGGCCGCGTCGAACTGGCTGAGCGCGACCACGAACTCCGTCAGGCGCTCGGTCTCCCAGCTCATGCGACCGCCAGCACCGCGTGCGAGTAGTTGTGGAAGCCGTTGACGCCGCGCGCACGGGCGAACTCGCCGGCGCCCGACAGACCGGCCAGCGGCGCGCCCAGGTCCGGCAGCGTGCCCAGCTCGCCGAAGGCCAGCAGCGCCAGCGGCGGGTGGTCGCCCAGGCGGCGCACGGCGTCGTCGCAGGCCACGCGCGCGGCGCGGGCCACCGCGTGCCCGTCGCGCACCATCAGCCAGGCCAGGCCGCCCTGCGGCAGCTCGGCCGTGGTGCGCAGGCTGCGGCGCTCCAGGTCGGCGCCGAGCACCAGGCGCACGTGCTCCTCGTCGGCGTGCAGGCGCACGCCGAGCGGATGGGCGTCGGCGAAGCGCGCGAAGCCGGCCGGATCGGTGTCCAGGCCGGCGGGGGCCGACGTGCGTTCGAGGTAGACGTCCAGGGCCGGGCGCCCGTCGAGCGTGAGCAGGTCCGCGCCGTCGGTCCGCGTGACGTGCAGCGGCTGGCCGATGGCCTGCCAGCCGTGGGCCACGCCGACGCCGAAGGGCGCGTCGGAGCCGATCGCCGCGGCGACCACCGCCCCGGTCAACGCGCGCCCGTCGTGCAGCTGGACGCCCGGCACGCGCGTGGTGGAGCCGATCAGCGACACGCCCGCTCCCGCGATCGAGTAGGCGCCGCGCACCAGCTCGTGCTGGTCGCCCGTGGACGTGTCGGCCAGCAGGAGCAGCGCGTGGTGGTCGCGGTCGGCGACGTCGCCGAGCGCCGCGGCCGCCTCCATGCCCGCGTCGCGCAGGTCGGCGCCCGCGTACTCGATGGCCACGGTCGAGACCTCGATGCCGGGCCCGCCCAGCGCGACGACGGTGAGGTCCGCACCGGGCGGGGCCAGCGGCCGGGTCGTCGACGCGCCCACGACGGGCACGCCCGGCGCGGCGTCGCGCAGCGCGACGGCCAGCGTGGGCAGCGCCTGGGCCGCCGTGGCGAAGGCGATCAGCAGGGCCGGGTCGGGGCCGGCGGCCAGGGCCTGGGCGACGGCGTCGGTCGCCGCGGCGACAGGGTCGCCGTGGTCGGTGGCCTGGCCGAAGCCGACCCAACGGTCGCGCACGGGCAGCGCGGTGGGTTGGGGATCCGTCCCCATGGACCCAGGATCGGCTGTTGGCGCGCCGGGTTGAATAGCGATCGAACCGCCAGAGCGACCGGCTGGACAAGTGAACGAGCGCCGGGGAGCTACGCTCGCTGCCGCGCGTGGCCGATCGCTCGCTCCCATCGTTCAGCTTGAGTCTGCCCGGCACGCGCCGGGCCGTCGTGGTCGGCGCGGGCTCGTTCGGAACCGCGGTGGCCGTGTTGCTGGCGCGCGCGGGCCTGCGCACGACGCTCCAGGCGCGCACCGCCGAGCAGGCCGAGCGGCTGCGGGCCGACCGCGAGAACCGGGTCTACCTGCCGGGCGTGGAGTTTCCCGCGCAGCTGCGCATCGACACCGTCGACGCGGGCCTGGCCCGGGCCGAGCTGGTCTTCCTGGGCGTGCCCTCGCGGGGGCTGGACGAGGTGATCAGCACCCTGGGCAGCGCGGGCCTGCCGCCGCGCGCGGCGGTCGTCTCGCTGGCCAAGGGTCTGGTGCCACCGGACGGCATCGCCCCGACGATCCTGCTGCGCGACCGCTTCGGCGAGGACCGCGTGGCCTGCATCGGCGGACCCGCGCACGCACGCGAGATGGTCAGCGAGGGCGCCGGCCTGGTCGCCGCCTCCACCTCCGAGGAGCTGGCCGGCACGCTGGCCGACGTGTTCAAGCGCGCCGGGGTCGTCTGCGAGGAGGCCGACGACCCGGTCGGGGTGGAGCTGGCGGGCGCGGCGAAGAACGCGGCGGCGCTGGCCGCGGGCGCGACCGAGGGTCAGGGCCTGAACGCCGCGGGCGCGGCGGCGGGGCACATCTTCGCCGAGCTGTGGCGCTACGCCGAGGCGCAGGGGGCCCGGCCCGAGTCGTTCATCGGCCTGGCCGGCACCGGCGACCTGGTGGCCACCGCGCTGGCGCCGCAGAGCCGCAATCGTCGCGCGGGCGAGCTGCTGGCCGAGGGCGTGCCCGCGGCCGAGATCCCCGCCCGCATCGGCCAGGCCGTCGAGTCGCTGGACCTGGTGCCGCTGCTGGCCCGGGCGCTGCAGCGGGCCGGGGTCGAGGCGCCGGTGACCGGCGGGCTGGCCCGCCTGATCGCCGGCGAGCTGCCGCTCGACGGATGGGTCGGCCTGGTGCGCACCACGGTGCCCACGCCGGCGCGGCGGCGGCGACGACCCGAGCCCGGCTTCTGGGCGCGCCTGCGCGCGCGCTTGAGCTCCAGCGGCTAAAGGGGGCGCCCGACGGCGAGCGTCTCGAGGACCGCCTCGTACACGCCGGCGCCGTAGCCCGCCTCGGCCACGCGCACGTTGCCGGCGGCGCCGATCGCCTGCTCGATCGTCGGGTCGTTGACCAGCGCGTTGGCCACCAGCCAGAACGTGCCGACCGCCTCGTGCAGCTGCAGATCCTCGCGGCTGTCGCCCACGCCGATCGTCTCGTCGCGCCGGTAGCCGCGCATGCGCATGTGCCGGGCGACCGCGACCGCCTTGGAGGCGGGCGACGGGATCAGGTGGTAGGCCCGCACCTGCTCGAGGTCGGCCAGCGCCTCCGAGCGGCGGTGCACGCCACCGTTGTCGACCAGGCGCAGGTCCGCGTGGCCGTTGGCCTTGAGCAGCTCGTCGGCCTCGAAGGCGTCGATGTGGCCGCGGAACAGGTGGCTGACGTCGCGGTTGAGGTGCCACGGCTCGTGGTACTCGATGCGGCCGGCGAAGTGGTCCAGCAGCAGCTGCGGCGCGCCCGAGTCGGTGATCTGGTCGTGGATCGTGCGCCCGTCGCGGGGCACCAGGTCGCCCGTGTTCCAGTACAGGTCGCCGTCGACGACCATGCCCGCGCCGGCCTCGAAGATGAAGGCGGGCTGGCCCAGCAGGCGCGCGTCCTCGTGCAGCTGCTGGGAACGACGACCGGACACGAGCACGATCTCCACCTGCGCGCGCAGGCAGGCCTCGACCGCGCGCACGCCGGCCATCGACGGCTTGCCCTCGCCGTCGTGGAACAGGGAGGCGCCACGGCCCAGCAGGGTGCCGTCGAGATCGATGTAGGCACAGCGAAGGGTCGGCATGCCCCGCCGACGCTAGCGTTCCGTGCGATGCAGCATCGCGCCTTCCTCACCCCCGGCGGGCACGTCGAGATCGGCCTGCGGCCGCTGGTGATGGGCATCGTCAACGCCACGCCGAACTCGTTCTCCGACGCCGGCGAGCTGCGCACGCTCGAGGACCGGGTCGCCCGGGCCGAGGAGCTGGTCGCCGCGGGCGCCGACCTGATCGACGTCGGCGGCCAGTCGGGCGTGACCAACGAGGCGGAGATCCCGGCCGAGCTGGAGGCCGAGCGCGTCGTGCCGCTGGTCGCGGCGCTGGCCCAGCGGGACATCCTCGTGTCGGTCGACACCTACCGGCCGCTGGTCGCCCAGGCCTCGATCGACGCGGGCGCGTCGATCATCAACGACGTCAGCGGCCTGCTGTATCCCGAGGTCGCGGCGATCTGCGCGCGGACCGGTGCCGCGCTCGTCGTCATGCACACGCGCGCGCTGCCCAAGACGCGACTGGACGACCCCGACCGCTACGCCGACGTGACCGACGACGTCGTCGCCTTCCTGCACGAGCGCATCGCCGTGGCCGGCGAGCAGGGGCTGGGCGGCAACCGCATCATCGTCGATCCCGGCCCCGACTTCTCCAAGACGCCCGCCCAGACCGTGCAGGTGCTGCGCCAGCTGGACCGCGTCGAGGCGCTCGGCCACCCGGTGCTGCTGGCGCTGTCGCGCAAGGACTTCGTGGGCGCGATCACGCAGCGGCGGCCCAAGGAGCGCCTGGCCGGCACGCTCGGCGCGATCGCCGCCTTGTCCGGGCGCCCGGGCCAGATCCTGCGCGTGCACGACGTCGCCGCCGTCCGCGACTTCCTGGCGGTGCTCGAGGTGCTGCGCGGCGACGTCGAGCTCGACCGTGACGCGGTGCTGGCCGAGCACCTGCGCCGCGAGCCGCCCGCCCCGACGCCGTGAGCACCGTCGTCGAGCCCTGGACGGAGCTGCTGGCCGCCGGCCGGGCCGACGGACGGCTCGTGCGCGAGGAGTACGAGGGCGCGCGGCGCCCGGTGCTGCGCCCGGCGCCGCCACTGCACCCCCAGCTGCTGGCCACGCTGCCGCCCGACGGCCTGTACGCCCACCAGGCGCACGCCGTGCAGGCGGCGATGGAGCACCCGTTCATCGTCACCACGGGCACCGCCTCGGGCAAGTCGATGTGCTTCAACCTGCCCACGCTGAACCAGCTGCTGTCGGTGCCCACCAGCCGCGCGCTGTACCTGTACCCGACCAAGGCGCTGGCCCAGGACCAGGCGCGCGCGCTCAACGCGTTCGGCCTGGGCCACCGCGTGCGCCCGGCCATCTACGACGGCGACACCCCGCGCGAGGCCCGCCGGGCGATCCGCCAGAACGCGAACATCGTGCTGACCAACCCCGACATGCTCCACGTCGGGATCCTGCCCAACCACGGGGCCTGGGCCGACTTCTTCACCCGCCTGGACGTCGTGGTCGTCGACGAGGCGCACGTGTACCGCGGCGTGTTCGGCTCGCACGTGGCCAACGTCCTGCGCCGGCTGCGGCGCGTCGCCGCCGCCTACGGCAGCGAGCCGCGGATCATGCTCGCCTCGGCCACGATCGCCAACCCGGTCGAGCTGGCCACCCGGCTGACCGGCCTGGAGGACATCGAGCTGGTCGAGGACGACGGCTCGCCCTCGGCGCCCCGGCGGATCGCCATGTGGAACCCGCCGATCATCGACGAGGCCACCGCGCAGCGGGCCAGCGCGATCGGCGAGGCCGCGGCGCTGCTGCGCGATCTCGTGCTGGCCGACGCGCGCACGATCTGCTTCATCAAGTCGCGCAAGGCGGTCGAGCTCGTCTCCAAGCTGGTGACCGGCATGGTCGCCGCCGAGGACCACACGTTGGCCGACGCGATCGAGCCCTACCGCGCGGGCTACACCGCGCAGCAGCGCCGGGAGATCGAGGGACGGCTGATGCGCGGCGAGCTGCGCTGCGTCGTCACCACCGACGCGCTCGAGCTGGGCATCGACATCGGCGCGCTCGACGCGTGCGTCGTCGTGACCTTCCCCGGCACCGTCGCCTCGCTGCGCCAGATGTGGGGGCGCGCGGGCCGGCGGCGCGACGGGCTGGCCGTGTACGTGGCCGGCGAGGACGCGCTGGACCAGTTCTTCTGCCGCCACCCCGACGAGTTCCTGGCCCGGCCGGTCGAGTCGGCCATCCTCGACCACGAGAACGAGCAGATCCACCGCGCCCACCTGCTGTGCGCCGCGCACGAGGGGCCGCTCTCGGCCCGGGACGCCGGCGTCCTGGGCCCGCACTGGCGCGAGCACGCCGAAGCGCTGGTCTCCCAGGGGGAGCTGGTGCAGCGGCGCGGCACCTTCGCGCTGCGCCACGCCGAGGCGTTCCCGGCCGCCCAGATCTCGCTGCGCTCCGCCTCGCCGGACTCGTTCGCGGTGGTCGACGTCAGCTCCGGCGAGCTGTTGGGCACGGTCGAGGCGTCGCGCGCCTACTCGACGACGCACCAGGGCGCGATCTACCTGCACCAGGCGCGGTCGTACGAGGTGGTCGAGCTCGAGCTCGGCTCGCGCCGGGCGCTGGTCGAGCCGTTCGACGGCGACTGGTACACGCAGCCCAAGCGCGAGACGCAGACCGAGATCCTGCGCCTGCTGGACCGCCGCGACACGATGGGCGCGATCCTCAGCTTCGGGGAGGTGCGGGTGACCGAGACCGTCACCGCCTACCAGCGCAAGCACCTGCCCGACCACGAGGTGATCGACCTGCAGGCGCTGGACCTGCCGCAGACCGAGTTCACCACGCAGGCGCTCTGGTACGAGCTGCCCGGCGTCCTGACCACGCCCTTGCCGCTGGAGATCCTGATGGGCGCGCTGCACGCCGCCGAGCACGCCCAGATCGCCGTCCTGCCGCTGCTGGCCATGTGCGACCGCTGGGACATCGGCGGCCTGTCGACGAACATCCACCCGCAGACCGGCGGCCCGACGATCTTCATCTACGACGGCCACCCGGGCGGCATCGGGATCTCCCGGCGGGGCTTCGACACGTTCGAGACGCTGGTGGCCGACGCGCATCGGCTGATCGCCGACTGCCCGTGCGAGTCGGGCTGCCCGTCGTGCGTGCAGTCGCCCAAGTGCGGCAACCTCAACGACCCGCTCTCCAAGGCGGGCGCGCTGGAGCTGATGGCCGAGATGCTGCAGCGAAGCTGACGCTTCGCTGCGCAAACCTGCGCAAGGCTGCAGCGGGCGGCGAATCCCGCGCGCGAAGGCCGAGTTTGGGAGGGCATGTCCGTGCCCCGCCTGTTCCTCGCCGCCGTCCTGCTGGCGTTGGCGTTCGCCGTCCTGGCCTCGGTCGCGCCCGCGGCACCGGTGGGCGGGGCGCCCTACGACCCGTCGTCGACGGCCAACGGCGGGGCGGGCTACGGCAGCGCGGTCGGTGCTCTGGACCTGCGCCCGATCGCCGCGTCGCTGCAGGTCGCGCCGCGCCGGCTGCGGGTCGGGAAGCTGCCCCGGGTCGCGTTCCGTATCCGCCAGAAGGGCGTCACCGCGGTCGACGTGCGGCTGCGCGTCTACCGCGCCGCGACCCGCTCGCGCGCCCGCCGGCTGACCACCTACGTGCGCGTGGGCGACGTGCGCGTCGGCCACACCACCAGCGTGCGCTGGCCGCGGCGGACGAAGCTCGCGCCCGGCCGCTACGTCGTCAGCCTCCACGCCACCGACCCGACCGGCCGCACGCTGGCCCGCACCGAGCAGTGGCCGGGCCAGACGATCGTGCGGATCCTGCCCAAGCCCAGGCCGAAGCCCAAGGCGGCGCCCGAGCCGGCGCCGGTCCCGGTCCCCACGCCGACCCCGACGATCCCCGTCACCCCGACGACCACGGGCGTGTTCCCGGTCGCGGGCGCGTACACCTTCGGCGGCGAGGACGCGCGCTTCGGCGCCGGGCGCCGGGGCCACACCCACGAGGGCCAGGACGTGACCGCGGCGTCGGGCACGCCGGTCCTGTCGCCCACGGCGGGCACGGTCACCGCGGTCGACTTCCAGCGCAGCGGCGCGGGCTACTACGTCGTCGTCCACTCCGTCGACGGCCGCGACTTCTTCTTCTGCCACTTCCAGAAGGGCTCGACCGCGGTCGCGCTGGGCCAGCCGGTCGCCGCAGGTGCGCAGCTGGGCCGGGTGGGGATGACGGGCGACGCCAGCGGTCCGCACCTGCACTTCGAGATCTGGGAGGGCGGCTGGCGCGGCGGCGCGCCGATCGATCCACTGCCGCAGTTGCAGGTCTGGGCGGGCCTGGCGTGAAGCCCAAGCCTCCCAAGCGCGGCCGCCGCCCCGCACCCGAGCCGTGCAAGGCCTGCGCGGGCGCCTGCGTGTCGCCGCTGGAGCGCCCGCACGACACCGACTGCCGCGCCGCGCACGCACGCCGCCTCAAGCGGCGGCGCTACCCTACGTGACCGCCTACCCGGCGAGTTAGCTCAGTTGGTAGAGCACACGACTGAAAATCGTGGTGTCCCCGGTTCGAGTCCGGGACTCGCCATTCGCCGCACCGTCTAGGCTCGCGCCACCATGCGGGCCACCCGCGACCTGTTGGAACGCGAGACGGAGCTGGACGCGCTGCGATCGGCGTTCGCCGCGGAGGGCGATCGCGGGACGCTGGTGACGATCACTGCGGCGCCGGGCCTGGGCAAGACCGCGCTGCTGGCCCACGCGGCGCGGCTGGCCCGCGAGCACGGTTTCGCGGTGCACCGCGCGCGCGGATCGGATCTGACCGGCGACGTCCCGTTCGCGGCCGCCCAGGAGCTGCTGCCCGGGGCGGACACCCTGATCGCCTGCGCCCGGTCGCTGGCCGAGCGAGCGCAGCGAACGCCCGTCGCGTTGCTCGTCGACGATGCGCAGTGGATCGACCCGCAGTCGGGCGACCTCCTGGAGTACGTGGCCTCCCGGGGCGACGCGCCGGCGGTGGTCCTGGTCGTGGCCGCGCGGGCGCGGTCCGACGTGATCGTGCGCATCGAGCAGGCCGCCGACGGCACGGCCGTGCGATTGCGGCCCGGACCGCTCGGCGCCGACGCGGTGGGCCAGCTCGTCGGCGAGCGGCTCGGCGCGCCGGTGGCCGGCGCGTTCGCGGCCGCAGCCCGCGCGGCGACGGGCGGCAACCCGTTCCTGGTCGGCGAGCTCGCCCGGGAGGCGGCGGCCCGCGGGATCCGGCCGGAGGAGGCGGGGATCGCCGCGCTGCGCGACATCGGGCCGATCGTGATCGCGCAGCGCGCACTCGCCCGGCTGGCCCGCAGCGCGCCGGACGCGGTCGCGCTAGCGCGGGCGGTGAGCGTGCTCGGCGACGGGGCGTCGATGACCGACAGCGCGCGGCTCAGCGGGCTGGCGCCGGACGCGGCGTTGGCGGCCGTCGCGGCGCTGAGCGCCGAGGGCGTCCTGGCCGAGGGGCTGCCGCTGCGGTTCGCGCAGCCGATCGTCGGCCAGGCGATCGCCGCCGAGCAGGCGGCAGCCGAGCGCGCGGCGCTGCACGCGCGCGCCGCGGTCCTGCTCCACGAGGCCGGCGCGCCGGCCGGCGCCGTCGCGGCCCAGCTGCTGCGGACCGAGCCCGGGGCCGCGGGCCCGTGGGCCGCCGCGGTGCTGCGCGAGGTGGCGGCGAACGCGCGGGCTCGCGGCGCCCCCGCGGTCGCGTCGGCCGCGCTGCGGCGCGCGCTGGCCGAGCCCCCGCCGGATGAGACGCTGGAGCGCGAGCTCGGGCTGGCCGCGTGGGAGGCCGGGGAGGCTGATGCCGTCGTCCACCTGCGCGCCGTCCACACGCGCGCGCGGGGTCCGCTGGCCCGGGCCCGCAGCGCGCTGGACCTGGCGCCCGCCCTGATCACCACCGGCGCCGTGCCCGGCGCGGTGACCGTGCTGCGTGAGGCCCGCGCGGACCTGGGCGATCTCGACCCCGAGCTGGAAGCGGAGATCGTCGCGCAGGTCTCGGCCATCGCCGCGCTCGACGGCGCCGCCACCGCCGCCGTGCTGCCCGGCCTGGAACGCCAGGCTGATGCCCGCGTGGCCAGCCCCGTGGGCCGGCGGATGATGGCCAACGTCGCCCAGTGGGTGGCGATGTCCGGCGGGTCGGCCCGGCAGGTCCAGACGCTCGCGCGCCGGGCGCTGGACGACGGCCTGCTGCTGGAGGAGGCCGGGCCACGATCGGCACCGTTTCTGTACGCGGTCGCGCTGCTCATCCAGGCCGACGCGTTCGCCGAGGCCGACGCCCATCTCGAGCGGGCCTACGCGATCGCCGAGGAGCGCGCGTCGGGGATCGGCTGCGCGACGACGTCGATGCTGCGCTCCCTCAGCGCGTACCGCCAGGGCGCGCTGGACCGGGCGGCGGCCGAGGCGCGCGCGGCGACCGACGGGGCCGAGCTGCACGGCTGGGAGCTGGGGCTGCCCGCGACCGTCGGCTTCCTCGTCGACGCGCTGATCGAACGCGGCGACCTCGACGCGGCGCGCGAGGCCCTGGAGCGCTACGACGCCGGCGCGCACACCGCCAGCGGGATGCTCCACCACGCCTACCTCGTCGCGCGCGGGCGGCTGCGGCTCGCCCGCCGCGAGTTCGGGGCGGCGATCGCCGACCTCGAGGAGCTCGGGCGCCAGACGAGCGGCCGCGAGTGGAGCGCGACGATCGGGTCGCCGACGTTCCGCAGCTACCTGGCCCAGGCGCTGGCCGCGGCGGGCGATCACGAACGGGCGGCCGAGCTCGCGGCGGAGGAGCTCGAGCTGGCGCGACGGTGGGGTGCGGCGCGCGGCATCGGCATGGCCCAGCGGCTGGTCGGCGTGCTGTCCGTCGACCAGGAGCGGATCACCCGGCTGCAGGACGCGGTGACCACGCTGGCGGGCAGCGGCGCAGCGCTCGAGCACGCCCGCGCGCTGGCCGACCTCGGCGCCACGCTGCGCCGCGACGGCCTGGCCTCCGCGGCGCGCGAGCCGCTGGCCGCCGCGCTCGACGAGGCCGAGCGGTGCGGCGCCGAGCCGCTGGCCGTCTACGCGCACGAGGAGCTGGCGGCCACCGGCGCGCGCCGGCGCCGCGACGCCCCGCGCAGCGGCACGGACGCGCTCACCCCGAGCGAACGGCGGACCGCGCGGCTGGCCGCCGACGGGCTCTCCAACGTCGAGATCGCCCGCGCGCTGTTCCTCACGCGCAAGACCATCGAGATGCACCTCACGCAGGTCTACCGCAAGCTGGGCATCGCCTCGCGCGCCGAGCTGCCCGCGGCGCTGGCCGACCAGGTCACGTCCAGCGCATCGTGAGGCGGTCGCCCGGCGCCGCGGTGGTCCCGAGCGTGCTGCGACCGACGATCAGCTTCAGCGGACGCCCGCTCGTGGCCTGACGCAGCGTCTGCTTGGAGGAGCGCGGCCGAACGGTCACGCGCATGCCCGTCGCCGTCGGCGTGCAGGTCACGCGGAGCTTCGGCTTGACCCGGCTGCGACGGGAGGGGATGACGGCGCCGACACCGCACGCGCGCTGGGCGGCCTGGGCCTGGACCGCGGTCGGCCTGGCCTTGGCGGCCTTGATCTCGTCGGCCCGGGCGAGGATTCGGGACACGGCAAGGAGGCACGCGGCGAACTTCGGATAGGCCGATCCGTACTCGCTCAGGTTGTCCTCCGAGCTCTCCTTGTCGCTGATCAGGAGCATGTAGCAGAGGCTCACGGCGTCAGCGGAATGTGCGGCGATGGCCACCTCCGACGGCCCGGGGATCAGGGCCCCGTTGGCGTCGACGAAGTCGATAGTCCCCGAGAAGATCGTCCGCGAGCCCGGCTTCGGCATGGGGAACACCGCCGCCGCGCCGGGCGCCGGCGCCGCGTAGGCGGTCGTCTTGCCGATCTCCGGCACGGTCGACGTCGAGACGATCGGCGGCGGCGGGCAGCCGGCCTGAGCGGCGCGGGCGCGCCGGCCGCCCGGGCAGTTGTCGGCCGCCGCCTCGTAGGTGAAGGTGTACGTCGGGCCGTCCAGCATCCCCACGGTGACGGTCGTCGTCCCCGTGGTCGGCGTCAGCGTGGCCGTGGCGCTCATAGTGTCGGTCGGCTTGGTTGCGGAGTCGGAGTGCGCGAAGGCGTCCACGCGGCCGGACGGGGTGACGATCGAGCCCCTGATGGCCATGTCCGGCGCGAAGTTCGTGTCCTTGCCGAAGGCGTTCTTGCGCGACTCGGCCGTGACCGTCAGCGTGACCGGCGCGCCGGCGGCCGGGATCGACTCGGGCATCGCGAACACGTAGGTGCCCGTCCAGTTCTCCGTGGTCCAGGTGACCGTGCCCGCGGCGTCGGGCACGCTCCACTTGTCGGCGAGCAGCATGCCGGTCCGATCGACCGTGGTGCCGGTCAGCTTCATGCTCACTGCCTCGGCGGTGGAGACGGCAGCCAGGGCGAGGACGAGGGTCGCGATCAGGACGGCGAAGGAGCGCATCGGGCCATCGTGGACCGCTGCTGCGGCCCTAGCCACAGGGAGCACCCTGGGGTTTCCCACCCGGGTCATCGGCAGTTGCGCGCGACCCGGCGCGATTGGCGGTTCGTCGCGGTCGCGCCGCCCGCGGTCACGCTCCAGCGCGACGGTCCGCGCACCTGGCCGTTCAGGCGGACGAACACCAGCCAGCCCCCGGCCGTCGGTTGCACCCCGAGCGGCCGGCCGCGGACCAGCGCCACCCGGCAGGTCGAGCGCGCGATCGCGCCCAGCGCGAGCTCCGCGGCCCGCACGCGGTTCACACCGCCGCGCGCTCCGGCCTGCCCGATCGCGGCGATCGGGCTCACCGTCGCCCCCACGACGGCGACCTCCTGACCGGCCGTGATCGGCGTGGGCGCCGCCCCGGGCGCGGCGGCGACGTCGACCGTGCCCTCGGTGACCGAGAACACCGACGCGCGGCCGCCCGCGTCGGCGAACGCGCTGAACACGGTGCCGCGCACGCTCCCGGTGTGCCCGACGCTGGTCCGGACCCGGAAGTCCGACGGCGTGGTCTCCGACCGCCGGACGGACGCGGCGATCTCGCCGTTCTTCAGCAGCAGCTCGGTGCGCACGACGCCACCCTCGGTGAAGAACGCCGCGATCCGCAGCTGCGTGCCGGCGCGGACGGTGACCGTCGAGTTGTCGGCGAAGGCCAGGACGATCTCGCCCTCCGGATCGGTGGAGATCTCGTCACCCTGCCCCAGGACGGCGTTGACCTCGGTCGCGCACCACGCGCCGTCGGCGCCGCGGCGCACCTCGACCCCGCCGGCCAGCGAGACGATCCGCACCTCGTTGATCGCGGCCGCTCGCGCGCGGCGGCCGGCCGAGCAGCCGGCGGGCGCCGGCGCGGTCGCCGTCTGCGTCGAGGCGAGCTGGAGGGTCAGCGCGCCGGTGTAGGTCGACTGGCACGTCGTGCAGCCGGTGTAGGCCTCGTAGCCACCGGCCTTCAACGGCCCGGTCGCCGGCGCGACGAACTCCACGGTGTAGGCGTGGGAGGCCGCGTACGGCGGCCGCGTCCCGGCCAGCCGGTCGATCGCCGTCCAGGCCCCGCCGCCCACGGCGACCTTGAACTGGTCGCCCTCGCGAGGCGGCTGGCACTCGACGAACGAGAAGCCCACGCCGCCGAAGCAGTACAGCGCGTCGTACTGGAACCCGTAGCCCTCGGGGCCCACGACCGTGAACGTCCCGGTGGCCGTCAGCTGGTAGCGCTGACCCTGCTGCAGCGTCGTCGTGCCGACCGTGGCGGCGGATCGAGCCGGATCGACGGTCAGCGTCTCCAGCACCTCGGCGCTGGCCGGCGCCGCGCCGGTCAGGAGCGCGAGTGCCACCACCAGGGCTGGGGCCAGGCGTCGCATGGGAACGCGATCGTGGTCCGTGCCGCCGCCGATAGCCACAGGGAGCTCCCTGGGGTACATTACTAACTATCAGTTAATTCCCATCGGAGGAGAGACCATGCGGAAGACGACAGCGCGGCGGGCGGCCCTGCCGCTGGTGGCGGCGCTCCTGATCTGCGGCGGCGCGGGCACCGCGACCGCGTCGGCGGCCAACGCGATCGAGACGACCTACAAGGCGGCGGGACCGTCGGCGGTGGCGACGGCATCGGGCACCGACGCCAACGGCGTCGCGCTGCAGGTGTTCTACCCCGCCAACCTCGGCGCGGGCGGCGTGCGCGCGCCGATCATCACCTGGGGTAACGGCTCCTACGCGACGCCGTCGCAGTACACGGGCCTGCTCAACCAGCTGGCGTCGTGGGGCTTCGTCGTCGTGGCCAGCACCGACCAGACGACCGGCACGGGCAGCGAGATGCTCGCCGCGCTGAACTGGATGGAGGCGCAGGACACGGTCCCCGGCTCGCCGTTCGCGGGCAAGCTGGACCTGACCAAGGAGGGCGCGATCGGTCACTCGCAGGGTGCGGGCGGGACGGTCAACGCGACCAACCACTCGGGCGGGCGGATCGACACCGCGGTGACGATCGCGCTGCCGGCGCAGATCTGGGTCAGCCCCGGCGACGCGTTCGCGGTCAACCAGCTGACGGTGCCGACGTTCTTCCTGGGCGGCGCCAACGACATCCTGATCGCCGGCCCGTCCACCGTGACGGGCTACTACAACGCCAAGGTCGGGGCGGCCGCCAAGGCCGTGCTCAAGGGCGCTGACCACAACACCATCCAGGGCACCGGCGGCGGGTTCCTGGGCTACGTCACCGCGTGGATGCGCTACCAGTTGCGCGGCGACGCGACCGCGCGGGCGGCGTTCGTCGGCAGCCCGCCGGAGCTGACCACCAACACGGCCTGGAGCAACACGGCGACCAAGAGCCTGCCGTAGTCCCGGCTCCGAGCGCGCGGCCGCACGCCGGCGGCGATCCTCATACGATCGGCGCCCCATGTCCGCGGCCCCGCGCTCGACCGGCAGCCTGACCCTCATCCTGGCCGCGATGACGCTGGCCAACGCGATGATCCTGGTCGATCAGACCGCGGTCCCGCTGGCGCTGCCGGACATCATGGAGAGCTTCGGGATCGGCTCGGCGTCGGTGCAGTGGGTGCTCAACGGCAGCCTCCTGCCGCTGGCCGGCCTGCTCATCTTCGGCGGCCGGCTGGGCGACCTGCTCGGGCGCCGGCGCGTGTTCCTGTTCGGCTCGATCCTGTTCGCCAGCGCGTCCGCGGTCGGCGGCCTGGCGCCCGAGTTCCCGATCCTGCTCGTCGCCCGCGCCTGCCAGGGCGTCGGCGGGGCGCTGATGCTGCCCGCCACCGTGGCGATCATCTCCTCGACGTTCCCGCCGGAGCGGCGCGGGCGGGCGCTGGGCACGATGGGCGGCGCGGCCGCCGTCGCGGCCGCGCTGGGCCCGACGATCGGCGGCCTGCTGACCAGCGCGTTCAGCTGGCGTGCCGTGCTGCTGATCAACGTCCCGCTGGCCGTGGGCACCGTCCTGCTCACGCTGCGCCACGTGCCTGCCGACCAGCCTGAGGAGCAGGGCGACGGGATCGACACGGTCGGCACGGTGCTGCTGTCGGCGGCGCTCATCGGGATCGTGTTCGGCCTGTCGCAGTCGCAACCGTGGGGCTGGTCGGACCCCGGCGTGTGGCTGCCGCTGGCGCTGGCCGCGGCGTCGGCCGTGGCCTTCGTCGCGCACGAGCGCCGCTCGGCCAACCCGCTGATGGACTTCGCGCTGCTGCGCGAGCGCAACTACGCGGGCGCGTCGCTGAGCCAGCTGCTGTCGGGCATGGCCGAGATCGGGCTCGGCGTGATCTTCCCGCTGCTGCTGATCCTCAACCTGGGCATGAGCCCGGCGCTGGCCGGCCTGGCGCTGATCCCGACGACGCTGCCGATGATCATCGTCGCGCCGCTGGCCGGGCGCTGGTACGACCGCGCCGGTGGGCGACCGCCCCTGGTCACCGGCTTCGCGCTGCTCTCGCTGTCGGGCGTCCTGATGGCCATCGGGGCCGACCAGCACAGCTACGCGGCCGTGCTGCCCGGACTGCTCGTCTACGGCGTCGGGCTGTCCCTGGTGCTGACGGTCAACGACCCGGTCAGCGTCGATCAGATCCCCGAGGCCGACCAGGGCCAGGCGTCGGGCGTCAGCGCCACGGCCGAGCAGTTCGGCGGGGCGATCGGCATCGCCGCGCTCTACTCGATCTTCCACAGCGCCTACATCGACCGCCTCCACGAGCGCGTCGACGCCAGCCCGCTGCGGGACCTGACCGACCAGCAGTACGAGACGCTGCGCAGCACCCTGCAGAGCGCCGAGGCCACCGGGCTGCACTTCCACCAGATCGACCCGGTCATGCAGGGCTACGTGCTGCTGGCCCGCGACGCGGCCGAGCACGGCTACGTGATGACGTTCGTCGCCGTCGCCGTGATCGCGGCGATCGGCGCCGTGGTCACCGCGTGGCTCGTCCGTCAGCCGGCGGCTTAGAGCATCCCCCAGCGCCGGGCCAGCGGCGACTCCGGGATCTTCGTCTGGCCCTGGATCTGCGGGATCACCATCGTCACCTCGTCGACGAAGCACCAGCACCACTCCTCACCCGGCTCGAGCGAGCGGATCAGCGGGTGGCTGTCGGCGCCGGCATGAGCCGTCGCGTGCTTGTTGGGCGAGTCGTCGCAGCAGCCGACGTGGCCGCACTCCAGGCAGATGCGCAGGTGCAGCCACTCGCTGCCCATGGCCAGGCAGTCCTCACAGCCCTCGACCGACTCGGGGAGCTGGGTCACCTGGATCGAATCGAGGTGGGTGCACTCGGTCATCGGTCGCCTCCGATCGGCAGTCGTACGGTGAAGGTCGTCTCGCCCGGTTCGGACGCGACGCGGATCGAGCCGTCGTGGCGGTCGACGACGATGCGCCGGGCCACGTCGAGCCCCAGGCCGGTGCCCGACCCGACCGCCTTGGTCGTGAAGAACGGGTCGAAGATGTGGTCGCGGATGTCCGCCGGAATGCCCGGGCCGTCGTCGGCGATGTCGATCTCCATGCAGTTGCCGTCGCGCCGCGTGCGCACGGTGATCGTGCCGGTCTGGCCGAGCGCGCCGATCGCGTTGTCGAGCAGGTTCGTCCACACCTGGTTGAGCTCGGCGCCGCGCACCATGATCTTCGGGAGGTCGCGGTCGTAGTCGCGCACGACCTCGATCTGCGTGTGCTTGAGCTTGTGCCCGAGCACCACGAGCGTCGTCTCCAGGCCCTCGTGGATGTCGATCTCGACCGTCTCGCCGCGGTCCATGTAGGCGTAGTTCTTGATCGCCTTGACCAGGCCGCTGATGCGGTCGGCCGACTCGCCGACGTCGTTGGCCAGCGAGCGGGCGGTCAGCGAGGCGACGATCCAGGAGATGGCCACGTCGGTGGCCGAGCCGGCGTGGAGCTCGACGCGATCGAGCCAGTCGGCGGTCACGCCCGCGACGGCCAGCGGCTCGGCGGCCCGCCAGGGCTCCTTGACGCCCATGTCCTCCAGGCGCTCCTGGAGCGCCTCCTCGGCATCGGCGGCGTCGAGCACGTCGAGCATCGTGCAGGCGGCGGCGTGGTCGAGCGCCTCACGCTGCAGCGCCACCAGCTCGACGGCGTCGGACCGCTCCAGGCCGGCTTCGACGAAGTGCGCCACGACCGAGGCGAGCACGTCGAGCGCCTCGCTCAGCTCGGCCGCGGCGCGCTTGGCCGCCGAGGCCGGGTTGTTCAGCTCGTGGGCCAGGCCCGCGGCCATCGTGCCCAGCGACGTCAGGCGCTCGCGGTTCTGCTCGATCGCGCCGAGGTTGGTCAGCACCGGCGCGACCTGCTTCATGATCCGCCGGTGCACGGGCGGCGTGGCCAGCGCCAGCGTCTCGAAGGCCTCGGGCGGGATGATCGCCACGCGGCACGCCGTCTCGCAGTCCATCTGGACGGGCACCAGGCCGTCGGTCAGCGCGGCGATCGCGCCGATCCAGGTGGGCCCGTACTGGCGCCCGAACGGCTCGAGGCGGTCACCGTCCAGCTGCGAGAGCCGCAACGTGCCGTCGAGCAGGAGGATCAGCCCGTTGGAGGGCGCGTTCTGCTCGACGAAGGTCTCCCCGGCGGCGGTCTCGCGCAGCTGCGCGGCGGCGGCCCACGGGGCCAGCGCCTCGTCGTCGAGGTCGTCGAACAGGTCGACGGGCCGCAGGTCGGCGACGGTGGCCGTCTGGACGGTGCTCACACGCCCTCGAGGTACTGGTGGATGAGCGAGACCGACATCGAGCCCTCCCCGACCGCGCTGGCCACGCGCTTGATCGAGCGGGCCCGCACGTCGCCGGCGACGAACACGCCCGGGACGCTGGTCTCCAGCAGGTAGGGGTCGCGCTTCAGGGGCCAGGCCGCGGCCGGCACGTCGGGCCCGCTGAGGATGAACCCGCGCTCGTCGCGGGCGACGACGCCGTCCAGCCACTCGGTCCGCGGCACCGCGCCGATGAACACGAAGCAGGCATCGGCGTCCTCGACGGTCTCGTTGCCGTCGGCGTCGCGGACGCGCAGCTGGCGCAGCTGGTCGTCGCCCTCGGCGCCGACCGCCTGGCTGCCGGTGCGCACGTCGATGTTGGGCAGGTTGGAGATCTGCTCGATCAGGTAGTGCGACATCGACTTGCTCAGCGGGCTGCGCACGAGCATCGTCACCTGCTTGGCGTACCCGGAGAAGTACACCGCCGCCTGCCCGGCCGAGTTGGCGCCGCCGATGATGAACACGTGCTGGTCGGCGCACGACCGCGCCTCCGTCAGCGCGGCCCCGTAGTAGATGCCGCGCCCGGTCAGCTCGGGGAAGCCGGGCGCCTGCAGCTGGTTGTAGGAGACGCCGGAGGCGACGAGCACGCAGTTGGCGCTCAGCGGCGGCCCGTCCTCGCCCCCGAGCCGCACGAAGCGCCCGGCGCCGTCGACCTCGAGCGAGACGACTTCGCGCACGGTCAGCAGCTCGGCGCCCAGGCGGCGCGCCTGATCGGTGCCCCGACGGGCCAGGTCGGAGCCGCTCAGACCGGCGGGGAAGCCCAGGTAGTTCTCGATCCGGCTGGACTGGCCGGCCTGCCCGCCCGTGGCCTCCTGCTCGACCATCACCGTGCGCAGGCCCTCCGACGCGCCGTACACCGCGGCGGCGAGCCCGGCTGGGCCCCCGCCGATGATCACCAGGTCGTAGTGGTCCTGCAGTGGCTGGGAGGCGATGCCCAGGCGCGTGGCCAGCTCGCGCGCGGTCGGGCGCTCGAGCACGGTGCCGTCCTCCAGCAGCGCGACGGGCAGCCGATCAGCGTCGACGCCGACGAGCGTGAGCAGCTCGCGCGCCTCGCCGTCGCGCTCGACGTCCAGCCAGCGCGCCGGCACGCGGTTGCGGGCCAGGAAGTCGCGCAGGTCGTGGGACTCCTTGGAGAAGCGATGCCCGATCACGCGCACGCCGCCGGACTCCAGCGCGGCGCCCGCCTCCCAGGTGGTCAGCAGGTCCTCGAGCACCGGGAACAGGTGCTCCTCGGGCGGGTCCCACGGCTTGAGCAGGTAGTAGTCCAGCGCGACGTCGTTGATCGCCGAGATCGCCGCCTCGGTGTCGGCGTAGGCGGTCAGCAGGACGCGCTTGGCCTCGGGCACGATCGTGCGGGCCTTGACCAGGTAGTCGGTGCCCGACAGGCCGGGCATGCGCTGATCGGCGATCAGCAGGGCGACGTCGTCGCCGCGCGTGCGCAGCTCGGTGAGCAGCTCCAGCGCCTGGTCGCCGGAGCCGGCGCGCAGGATCCGAAAGCGCTCGCCGAAGCCGCGACGCAGGTCGCGCGCGACGGCGGCGAGAACGGCCGGCTCGTCGTCCACGGCCACGATCGCAGGGCGGCGGCGGCGCTCCTCGGCCGCGGGCTGGGGGGTGGTTTCCACGGCGGTCATCCTGGTGCTCACAGTACGCCACGCGCCAAGTCGGTCGCTTGGGTCATGTGACTGCCTGGTGACCGCCTACGCTGAGAAAGTGGCTGACGACCGGACTCCGGCCGAGCGCCTGATCGAGCGCGCGGCCGACCGCCATCCCGACGACCCCCACACGCTCTCGCGGCGCACGCTGCAGGCGACCCGCTCGCTGGAGGGCTACTTCCGCGCTTCGGCCCCGCCGCGCTGGATGGAACGGGTCAGCGCGGTCGATCGCGGCACCGAGCGCGCGCGGGCCGAGCTGGAGCGCTCCTACCGCGCACTGCGCCACCGCCACGACGGCGATCCGCAGGCCTTCGCGCAGGCCTGGCGCGCGACCGTCGAGGCCTGGAGCTTCGACCCCGAGCTCAACGAGCTGATCGCCCAGCACAACGAGTGGTACCCGATCGAGCGCCGCCTGCCGGTCGACCTGCGCACGCGCGACTACGTGAAGGTCAACGGGCGCTCGTACCGGCGCCCGGTGCTGGACGGCGCCTGGGCGCTGGCCGAGTTCCCACCCGAGTAGACGCTCGCAGTGTCGCGCGCTTGACAGACGCGCGGCCCGCTGGCGCGGAGGATCGCTGGCATGTTCCGCCGAGCCCTCCTCCTCGCCGGCGCGGCGATCGCCCTCGCCGCCCCCGCCGTCGCCCAGGCCGCCCCGCAGCAGGTCGGCATCAGCGATCAGAACACGTTCATGTTCGACCAGCCCCTGTTCCAGCAGGCGCAGGTCGGCCACGCGCGCTACTTCGTCCCGTGGAACGCCGCGCGGCACCCCGCGCAGCTGCGCGCCGCCCAGGACTACGTGCGGCGCGCCCGCGAGAGCGGCATCTCGGTGCTCGTGCACATCTCCACCGACGACCTGCGCCCCGGCCAGGGCACGCTCCCGCGCCCGGCCACCTACCGCCGCGAGGTCGGCCGCCTGGTGCGGGCGCTGCGCCCGCTCGGCGTGCGCGAGTGGGGCGTGTGGAACGAGGCCAACCACCCGTCGCAGCCCACCTGGCGCCATCCCGAGCGCGCCGCCGAGTACTTCGTCCAGATGCGCGCGATCTGCCGGGGCTGCACGATCGTCGCCCTCGACGTGCTGGACCTGTCCGACGTGGCCGACTACGTCGATCGCTTCTACGACGCGCTGCCCCGCGGCGCCCGGCGCGCCGCGCGGCTGGTCGGCATCCACAACTACTCCGACGTCAACCGCCGCACGACGAAGGGCACGCGGACGATCATGGCCGCGGTGCGCCAGCACACCCGCGCCCGCTTCTGGCTGACCGAGACGGGCGGAATCGTCGAGCTGGGCACGACGTTCCGCTGCAGCCCGTCGCGCGCGGCCAACCGCACCACGTACCTGTTCGCGCTGCTGCGCAAGTACCGCCAGGAGATCGATCGCGCCTACGTCTACAACTGGGTCGGCACCGGCTGCTCGACCCGCATGGACACCGGCATGGTCAACGCCGACGGCACGCCCCGCCCGGCCTACCGCGCGTTCGTGCGCGGGCTGCAGGCGATCGGCCGCTAGACGACGAGGGTCCGCACCGGGTACTCGCTGAGCCGGCGGTCGCCGGTGACGAGCGTCGCGTCATGGGCGATCGCCTGGGCCACAAGCAGGCGGTCGAACGGGTCGCCGTGGATCGGTGGCAACGTCGCGACGGCGAGCGCCTCCCGGTGTTCGACGGCGATCGCACGAGCGCCCATGAGACGGATGGCCTCGGGGACGAGCCGGTCGGGTGCCAGCCGCAGACGCAGGCGCCCGAGCGCGAACTTGATCGCGATCTCCCAAGACACCACGGCGGACACCAGCAAGTCCGTATCAGCTTCGGCCAACGTGTCGGCGACGTCGCCGAGTCGCTCCGGCCGCTCGTCCAGCCAGAGGAAGGCGTTCGTGTCGAGGAGTGCCTTCACATGCCGAACGCCTTGGCGATGTCGTCCGGCAGCGGATCATCGAAATCGTCGCCGATCTCGATCAGACCTCGGTGTGCGCCGAAGACGCGCTTGGGCGGCCCGTCCGGCCGGACCAACCGCGCAACCGGTTCGCCTCGGCGCGTGATCGTCACTTCCTCGCCCGCGGCCACGTCCTCGAGCAGGCGCGACAGATGCGTCTTCGCCTGGTGGACGCCAACGGACTTAGCCATATGACTTAGTCTACTGCGGGGCGAGCTCGGCGCGCGAGCTGACGCCGAGCTTCTTCATCGCCCGGAACAGGTGCGTCTCGACGGTGCGCACCGACAGCGTCAGACGTTCGGCGATCTCGGCGTTGGCGGCGCCCTGGGCGGCCAGCGCGACGATCTCGCGCTCGCGCGCGGTCAGGTCGGGCGCGTCGTCGCGGGCGGCGCGGACGGCGGCGGTGGGCGCGGCGCCCGAGGCCTCCATCAGGCGGGCGGCGGTCGACGTGGCGCGCCGGGCCGAGTCGGTGCGGCCGGCGGCGCCGTACACCGCGGCGGCGTGGGCGGCCGCCTCGGCGCCGAACAGCACGGCGCCGATCGCGCCGAACGCCTCGCAGACCTCCATCAGCGCGGCGCCGTCGCCGGCCACCAGCGCGTCGACATGCCGCGCGTAGACGTGGGTCAGCGGCGCGTCGGTCTCCGCCGCGGCGCGGGCCAGCTCGGTCTGGATCGAGCGCGGGTCGGCGCCCGCGCGCAGCGTCTCGTACAGAAACCAGCCGCGGTACATCGGGCTCTCGGGGAACAGCTGCACGCCGACCAGGAGGATCGCCTGGGCGCGCGTGGCGTCGCCCTCGGCCAACGCGGCGCACGCGCGCGCGACGACGACGTAGGGCAGCTGGTTGATCAACGGCTCTTCGCCGCCCAGCGTCTCCTCCAGCCTGGCCGCCGCGGCCAGCGTCCCGTCGCGGTCGCCGGCCACGCGCGCAAGCATCGCGCTGATCGCGTGGGCCGTGGTCAGCAGCCCGGCCCGGTCGCGGCGCTCCAGCCGGGCCACCGCCTCGTGGGCCCAGCGCCGGTCGGGCACCCCGCGCATCACGCTGAGGCCGCCGAGCATCAGCGCCGTCGAGCCCATCGCGGCGCGGTCGTCGGCCCGCACCGCCTGGCGCTCGAGCTCGAGCAGCCGGGCGCGCAGCTGCGGCCACTCGCGGCCGGACTCGATGTGCACCGCCGCCTGGATGATCAGCGTCTGGTCGTCGAAGTCGTCGCGCAGCGGGATGGCGATCGGCGCGCTGTCGGCCAGCGCGACCGCCTCCGCCGTGCGCCCGACGAAGAACAGGCCGCCCGCGTGCCCGTAGATCAGCTGGCGGCGCGACTCGGCGTCCAGCTTGGGATCGGCCAGGATCTCCTCGCCGACCGCGACCAGCGCGTGCCAGCCGGCGGTCAGCGCGGTCACGGTCAGGCGCATCGGCCCGAGCATGCGGATCCAGTCCTCCGCGCCGTCCTCCCAGGTCATCGCCCGGTCCAGCAGCGCCCGCGCCTCGTCGGGGCGCTTGAGGCCCCAGCACAGCACGTTGACGCCGCGCTCCCAGATGTAGCCCAGCGCGGCGTAGCGGTCCGGGATGTCGTCCTCCAGCTCGGCCAGCAGCGCGTCGGCCCGCGCGAAGTCCTTGCGCACCACGTGCGCGTGGGCGAGCAGCAGCGCCGCCTGGAAGCCGCCGCCGGCCTTGACCGCCTGCTCGGCCAGCTGGGCGCCGAGGTCGGCGTCGCCGTACTGCGTCGCCTGCCAGGCGGCCTGCAGCAGCAGCGACGGATCGACCGGTGCGCCCGCCTGATGCAGCCAGGTGGCCACGCGCAGGGCCTCGCCGGGCGTCTGCAGCCCGCGCTCCTGGAGCGCCGCGGCCAGCGTGCGCCGCAGCTCCATCGCGCGGATGGTCGAGATGCCCTCGCGCACGACCTCGCCGTACAGCGGGTGGGCGACGCGGATCGCGCCGCCTCGGGTGGGCGCGTCCGCCTCGATCAGGTCGCGGCGCTCCAGCGCGGCCAGCGGCGCGGTGCCCGTCAGCCCGACGACGAGATCCAGGGGCAGCGGCTCACCCAACGCGACCAGCTCGATCGCGCCCCGCTCCTGCGCGTCGAGCTCGGCCATGCGGCCGCTGATCAGCTCGACCAGCGCGGGCGCGACGGCCGGGCGCCGGCGCAGGCGCCACCAACCGCCGTCCTGCCCGAGCGCCCCGCTCTCCAGGGCGCCGGCGACGATCTCGCGCACGTACAGCGCGTTGCCCTCGCTGATCGAGAAGGCCCACCGGCGCGCGTCCTGCTCGATGGGGCCGCCGAGCACCGCCTCCAGCAGCGCGCCCGTCTCCTCCTCGGAGAGCTGCTGCAACTCCAGGCGCGCGGCCCCGGCGTCCTTCCACAGCGCGGTCACCGAGTCCGGCGGGATCTCACCGCTGCGCACGGTGGCCACGACGAAGGCGGTGCCGGTCGCGGCCAGGTGCAGCACCAGCGCGGCCGACGCCGCATCGAGCAGCTGCGCGTCGTCGACGCCGACGACCAGCGGGCGTCCGCCGGCGCGCTCGCGCAACGCCTCGACGCTGCCGCGCAGCAGCTGCAGGCGATCGTCCGAGCGCGCGCCCTCGGGGACCAGGTCCGCGAACGCCCCCAGCGGGATCGTCGCCGCGGTGCGCGTGGCCTGCACCCACTCGGTCGCGGCGCCGTGCTGGGCCGTGGCCGCCAGCAGCTCACGGGCCAGGCGCGACTTGCCCACGCCGGCCGGTCCGCTGATCACCGCGCCCGGACAGGTCGGGTCGTCCCGAGCGAGCAACAGACGCTCGAGCTCCTCGTCACGGCCGACGAACGGCCACAGCCGGGCGAAGCGCCCGGCCTTCCGCTGGACCTCGTTGTCTTGGATGGCGCGAGCCTAGTGCCCTGAGCCACTAGCGCGGGCGCGCCAGCGCCGGAGCCGCCTCAGTCGCCGCCCAAACGCCGCAGCTTCGCCGACGCGATGGCCAGCAGCGGCTCGACGCCTTCGGGCTCGATGTCCAGGGCGGCGGCGATCAGCTCGTCGTCGGCGCCCGCCTCGCGCAGCCGCACGGCGACGGCGTGCGCGAGGGGGAGCCGGCGAAGCAGCGAGTCGCGGGTGATGCGTTCGGTGGGGGTCATCGGATCTCGCGGTCGAGGGTGGGCGGGGCGATCACGGCGTCGCGCAGCGCGGGCGGCAGCGAGCCGAGGTCCAGCGCGGGGCGGGCGAGCACCGGCTCACGCAGGACGCGCTGCGGGCGGCGGGCCTTGACCGAGGGGATCTCGCCCCAGGTCGGCGGGGCGGCCTTCGGCTGCGGCTGGGCCGGCGGGGCCACCGGGCGGCGCTTGGGCGGGGCGACAGCTCCGGCCATGCCCTCCATCAGCAGGGCGACGAGCAGGCCACCGGCGGCGCCGGCGACGACCTTGGTGCCCTGGGCCAGGTAGACCTTCTGCAGCGTGCACTGGTTGACCTGGGGCACCGTCGGGCAGTCGTGCTGCGGCGGCGTGGACGAGGCCCACATCGTGCCGGCGATCGCGCCGGCCAGGATCAGGACCCAGACCATCGAGCCGGCCAGCCGGCGCTTTCCCGGTGGGGCGTACCGGCGGTCGACCGGTGGAACGGCGGGGAGCTGCTCGGGGACGCGGGCCTGGCCGGGGGTGGTGGTGATGAGGCGCATTCGGGGCTTCCTTGCGGTGCAGGGGTTGGTGTGATGCGCATACTGCGCGCCGCCCCGCCCGCGGTCGTCCGTAGGCCACTACGTCACTTTGAACGCCGTTCTACGTAGACCACGTACGTGTACGTAGCCCGCCGCCGTGGTCACTAGGTTGAAGGGCGATGGCTCGTTTCTGCACCGCACTCGCCCTGCTCGCCGTGACCGCGATCTGCGCCGGTTGTGGCGGCAACTCCGACGACTCCTCGGTGACGTTCATCGACACGCAGACGACACCGCAGGCGATCACGACCACGGTCGCGCCGACGACGACCACCGAGACGACGACGCAGACCACCGAGACGACCACGTCGACGGTCCCGTCGGACACCGGTGGCGCGCCCGCCACCACGTCGACGCCCGCCGACACGGGCGGCGCCACGATCCCCCAGGACGACGGCAGCGGCGACACCGGCGGCACGACGATCCCTCAGGACGGGGGCACGACGACGACGGTCCCGCAGGATCCCGACTGCCGCCCCGGCACCGGCCCCGGCCACCCGGACCGGCCGCAGTGTGAACCGCTGACCGGCCCGGACGCCCGCGAGGACGAGGGCGGCTGAGCCCTACGCGTCGACCGGACCGCCGTTGGCGGTCAGGGTGACGTCGATGTTCCCGCGGGTGGCGTTGGAGTACGGGCACACCTGGTGGGCGTCATGGACGATCGCGGCGGCCTCCTCGGCGTCGGCGATCCCGCCCAGCGTCACGTTCAGCACGACGGACACGTTGAAGCCACGGTCCTCGGTGGTGATCAGCGCCACCTCCGAGTCGATCGCGACGTCGCCCAGGTCCGCCTTGCGACGGCGGGCGACGGCGCCCAGGGCTCCCTCGAAGCACGCCGCGTAGCCCACGGCGAACAGCTGCTCGGGGTTGGTCCCCGACTCCTCGGTCCCGCCCATCTCGGCGGGCAGACGCAGGTCGACCTCCAGACGACCATCGGACGTGCGCCCGTGGCCCGCCTCGCGACCGCCGACGACGTGCGCTCCAGCGGTGTACAGCACCTTGCTCATAGCCCGGCTCCTGGTTGCGGTTTCGAACCGCGCCAGACGCTACTTCAGCGTGAGACGGAGGGCACCATGGTGCCGGCGAGCGCGACGGGTTCGGGCGCGGGCACGTAGGGCGCCGTGGCCACCCGATCCTCGCCCAGCTGGCGCAGCAGGCTCGAGGCGATGCGGCCCGGCCGCGTGCCGGTGCCGAGCACGAGCAGGTCGTGGTCGCCGCGCTCCATCGCGCAGGCCAGCGCGCGGCGGACGCAGCGCACGCGCGACAGGCCGGTGGAGGCGTCGGGACCGCTGATCAGGTGCCAGCGGACGCACAGCTCGTCGGGGAGCTCCTCGACGGCCTTGCGCACGAGCTCGCAGCCGGTGGTCACGACGTCGTCGACCAGGGGCATGGCCAGGAGGCCGACGCCGACCCACGCGGGCGGGGGTACGGCGACGTGCACGAGCGTCAGCTGCGAGCGATGGGCCTTGGCCAGGCCGATCGCGCGCCGCAGGCCTGCGGCCGCCTCCTCCGAATGATCCAGCCCCACGAGTATCCGTCGCGACATGTGAGCGCGGCGCCCCTCTCTCTCCCTGCTACCAACGGGAGCAGGAAGATATAGGAACCCCGCCGGTCGGACGCAACCAACCATGCGTCCAACCGGCGAAGCGACGGTGCGTCAGGCGGCGGCGGGAGCGGCGACGCCGGCGGCGTCGGCCAGGGCCTCGGCACGGTCGGTCCGCTCCCACGTGAAGTCCGCATCGTCGCGGCCGAAGTGGCCGTACGCCGCGGTCTTCTGATAGATCGGCCGATGCAGATCGAGGTACTCACGAAACGCGCCCGGACGCAGGTCGAAGTGCTCGTTGACCAACTCCGCGATCCGGCCCCGGCCGATCTTCTCCGTCCCGAACGTCTCCACCATCACCGACACGGGATGCGCGACACCGATCGCGTAGGCCACCTGCACCTCCGCCCGATCCGCCAACCCCGCAGCCACGATGTTCTTGGCCACATACCGCGCCGCATACGCCGCCGAGCGATCCACCTTGCTCGGGTCCTTGCCCGAGAACGCGCCACCGCCGTGACGAGCCATCCCACCGTAGGTGTCCACGATGATCTTCCGCCCGGTCAAACCGCAGTCACCGACCGGGCCGCCGATCACGAACCGGCCCGTCGGATTGACCAGAAACTCCTTGGCCAACGCGTTCTCATCGAACAGATCGGCCGGCAGCACCGGCAGGACGACCTGCTCCCACAAGTCCTTGCGGATCTGGTCGTTCGTCGCGCTGTCGGCATGCTGGGTGCTGATCAACAGCTTCTCGATCGCCACCGGCCGACCATCGACATAACGGACCGACACCTGCGTCTTGCCATCCGGACGCAGATAGCCCACCGACCCGTCCTTACGCACATCAGCCAACCGCTTGGCCAACTTGTGCGCCAAGCTGATCGGCAACGGCATCAACTCCGCCGTCTCATTGGACGCGTAGCCGAACATCATCCCCTGATCGCCCGCACCAGCGATGTCCAACTCACCCGAATCGCCGCCCTCACGCGTCTCCAACGCCGCATCCACACCCTGCGCGATATCCGCAGACTGCTTGTCGATCGCGTTGATCACCGCACACGAATCCGCGCTGAACCCCAGATCCGCATCGACATAGCCGATCTGGCGAATCGTGCTGCGGGCGATGTCCTGGACGTCCACGTAGGTGGAGGTCGAGATCTCGCCCGAGACGACGACCAGACCCGTGTTCACGAGGGTCTCGCAGGCCACGCGGCCCGTCGGGTCGTCGGTCAGGACCGCGTCGAGGACGCCGTCGGAAATCTGGTCAGCGACCTTGTCGGGGTGCCCCTCGGTCACCGACTCCGACGTGAACAGGTACTCGCTGTTGCTCATGGTGGGGAGGAAGCTCCTCTAGTGGCTTGCCGCTTCGGTCGTGCCGAGAGCGTCGGAGGGTAGTGTCAGGCGATCGAAGCGGGGCGCGAGACGGCTCTGAGCCGGTCCAGCGCGTCGCGACCGACGCACGAGGCGCCGTGCATCCGACCGGCCGCCATCAGCTGCGTCCAGGCGCCCGCGCCGTGGGCCACGGGCACCAGCACGAGCAGGCGATCCGGGTCCTCGCAGAGCACGAGCGCGGGGCGCAGTCCGTCGAAGGGGTCGCTGGCCGCCACGAAGGCGGCGGCGACCGGCGCAGCGCTCAGCAGGCGGGTGTCGCGGGCCAGCAGCCCGGCGCGCGGGCCGACGAGGCCGATCGCGGCGTAGTCGCCGCTGAGGTCGATCAGGGAGGCGCCCGGAGCCGAGCGGACGGCGGTCTGGACGACGACGGCGAGGTCCGCGGCCGCGCGGGGCTCGGCCACGATCAGGACGCGGTGCTCCGTGGCGGCGCACCACCAGGCGCCGGCCGAGCGGTGCGACTGCCCGGCGATCGGACGCAGGCCGGTGACGCGCTGGGTGACGGCGGCGACGGCGGCCGGGGTGCCGCGCAGCTCCAGCGTGGCCAGATCGGAGCGGTCGGTCACGCCGACGCCGTGGCGGCACACGGCGAGCTCGGCGGCGGCCGAGCCGAAGTGGGCGGCCACCAGCGCACCGTTGCGGGGGACGAACACCGCCCCGGCCTTGCCCAGCATCTCCTCGAGACCCGTCATGAGGTGGGCACGCTACGCCGGGCCTCGCGCGCGAGCGCCTCCCGAACGGGAGGGATCCCCGGCCGGACCGGGTGGGTTTGAACGGGCAACCTGTCCAGTCGGCAGGCGAAGACCCTTCCGGTGAGGAGGCGTCAGGGCGCGGTGGGCCGCTTAGGTTTCGTGGTCGCATGTCCACCTCCGTCGCCCCGACTCCCACGCCCGCCGCGATCGACCCCCGCGGCGAGGCCGATACCGCCCGCCTGCTCGTCTCCTGCGCCGACCAGCCGGGAATCGTCGCCGCGATCACCGGCTTCCTGCGCGATCACGGCGGCAACATCGTCCAGTCCGACCAGTACTCGACGGATCCGCAGGGCGGACGGTTCTACATGCGCGTGGTCTTCCACCTCGACGACGCGGCCCGGCGGCTCGACGCGCTGCGCGGCGAGTTCGCCAGCGAGGTGGCCGAGCCGTTCGACATGCAGGCGCGCCTGTACGACGCGTCGGTGCCCAAGCGCGTGGCGATCATGGTCTCCCGCTACGACCACTGCCTCGTCGATCTGCTCTGGCGCGCCCGCCGCGGCGAGCTGCCCATGGACGTCGGCGTCGTCGTGTCCAACTGGGAGGACCTGCGCGGCGAGGTCGAGGGCTTCGGCCTGCCCTACCACCACATCCCGGTCACCAAGGACACCAAGCCCGCCGCGGAAGCCGCACAGCTGGAGCTGCTCGGCGGCGGCCAATACGACCTCGTCGTCATGGCCCGCTACATGCAGATCCTGTCCGACGACTTCCTGCGCGCCGTGGGCTGCCCGGTCATCAACATCCACCACTCCTTCCTCCCGGCCTTCGCCGGCGCCGGCCCCTACGAACGCGCCAAGGAACGCGGCGTCAAGCTGATCGGCGCCACCGCCCACTACGCCACCGCCGACCTGGACGAAGGCCCGATCATCGAACAGGACGTCGTCCGCGTCACCCACGCCGACAGCGCCGCCGAGCTGACCCGCGCCGGCGCCGACGTCGAACGCACCGTCCTCCAACGCGCGGTGCGCTGGCACTGCCAGGACCGCGTCCTCGTGCACGGCAACTCGACGGTCGTCTTCTAGATGGCCAGCGTCACCGCCATCTGCGCCGACACCGCCACGCCCGCCACCCGCAACCAGGCCGACCGCCTGCGCGCGCTCGCGCTCGCCGCCCTGGTCGAGAACGACACCGTCGCCACCCGCATCGTGCCCGTCGACACGCTGGTCGCCGCCGCGGCCGTCCTCGCCACCGTCCCGACGCTCGAGCGCGCCTGAACGACCGTTGTCGCATCCGACCCGCATAGCGGGACGGATCGGACAACGGCCGCGCCGGGCTCCGCGGTCGGGCACGACCGTACGCCGTGCGGGCCTCCTAGCCGCGTGTGATGCGCAGCAGGTAGCCGACCATCACGTCGGTTCCCGCGACCTGCAGGTGGTAGGCGTCCGACAGGCCCTCGACGCGGGCGATCTGGTCGCTGCGGTCGAAGGGCAGGCAGACGTAGTCGACGACCTCGCCGACGAGGCCGTGCTGGCCGAGCAGGTCCGCGGTGCGCTCCTGGGAGAGCACCGAGAGCAGGAGCAGGTAGGCCTCGCCGTCGTCGGTCAGGGCATCGGGCAGCAGGCCGATCAGGTGGTCGACGAGGTTGCGGCCCCAGTAGTCGACCGGGCGGTGCGACGTGGCGGTCTGGAAGGGATCCAGGGGCGTCTGGTCCAGCGCGGCGACGATCGTCTCGTAGCGCTCCAGCGGGACCCACGGGAACAGGTCGACCGCGGCCGCGGAGACCTTGTCGGCCACGCCGTTGCGGTACGCGTTGGCCAGCGTGTCGCGGATCGCGTCGGGATCCACGTCGATCGCGTGCACGTGCGCGGCGCCGTTGAGCGCGAGCTGGACCGCCTGCAGGCCCGTGCCGCAGCCGATGTCCAGGCAGCGACGGCCCGCGCCCACGCCCTGCTCGAACAGGTGCTGCCAGACCAGGAACGAGCCCTGGGTCGGCGTGGCCGTCGTGCCGTCGGCGATCAGGTCCGGGACGGGCAAGGGAAACAGCTTGCGACCGCGGGCGTCGGTCCACGGGGTCGACCGCTGCGCGCGCGACGTGATGCCCATCCGGCCCTCGCCGGTCGGCGGCTCGTCGCGACGGCGGCGGCCGGGCCTGGTGCCGGCCAGGCGCTCGCTGGCCGCGGCGATGTGCTCGGGCGTCGTGCCGCAGCACCCGCCGATGATCTGCGCGCCCTCCTCGCGCCAGCGCAGGGCCATCGCGGCGTACTCCTCGCCACCGACGCCGTCCGTCGACTGCCAGCCGGCGTTCGTGTAGTAGCCGAGGTTGGGATAGACGCCCAACGGCAGGTCGGTGAAGTCGCGCAGGAACGAGACCATCCCGTCGACGTGATCGGGCGGGATGCAGTTGACCAGCAGCGCATCGACGCCCATCTCCTCGAAGCGCCGGGCCGTGCGCCCGAACGCATCGCCCTCGGGACCGCCCCAGTGCTGGCCGTAGACGCCGCACAGGCCATGGCGGCAACGGCGGAAGGACAGCCACACCGGGACGCCCGTCTGCAACAGCCCGGAGACCGCGTCCAGCAGGCCCGGCTGCACCAGCGACAGCGTCTCGACCAGCACCAGGTCAGGCGCCTCGTCGGCGAAGGCGCGGGTCAGCAGCCGGATCGTCTCGGCGCCGTCGGGCCCGTCGATGTCGCCGTTCAGCGAGAACGCGACCGCCGTCTGACCCTCGCGGCCACCCTCGGCGATGGCCGACCGGGCCACCCGCACGCCGCGGCGCGCGACCTCGAGCCAGTGCGCGTCACCGCCACCGACCGCGGCGGCCAGGCCCCACGTGTTCGTGGTGATCACGTCGCAGCCGACGTCGACGTAGCGGCGGTGCACGGCCTGCACCTCGGCCGGCGTGGTGGCCAGCGCGCGCACGCCCCACAGACGCTCGTCGTAGGGACCGGCGCTGAGCGCCTCGTCGGGGAGCTCGGTCCCCACCGCGCCGTCGAGGATCAGGCAGCGCTGCGCCGCCAACCCCTCCCGCAGCGTCTCGTAGGCCGAAGCCGTGACCCAGTGCATCGCAGCGGATCCTCGCGCGCGCAGGCCCACGCACACACCCCCACAGGGAGGGGTCTTGCCTACCCGGGTGGCTAGGGCGCCGGCGGCGCGTCGCCGCGGCGCAGCGTGAGGCGCAGGTAGCGCGACGTCGCCTCCGCGCGGTTGGAGGCGTGCAGCTTGCGCAGGATGTTCTTGACGTGGAACTTGACCGTGCCCTCGGAGACGACGAGCGAGCGCGCGATGCCCGCGTTCGTCTCGCCCTTGACCATCAGCTCCAGCACGTCGAGCTCGCGGCGGGTGAGCAGGTCGCGCAGCGCCGAGTCGCCGCCGCCCGAGCCGACCGCGGCGCGGCCGCCGTCGTCGTCGCCGGCCGTCTCGCGGTCGATGGCCAGCGTCACCGCGCGATCGCTGAGCTCGCCGGTGCGCGCGTCGGCCCACGAGGCGACCTGGCGCATCTCGCGGCGCTGGATGCGCAGTCGCCGGCGCAGGATCGCCCGCTCGAAGACGAGCGCGAACCCGTCGGCGAACGCGCCCAGGCCGTCGCGTTCGACCTCGCCGATCGCCTCGCGATCGGCCTGGAAGAACCCGATCACGCGCGTCTCCAGCACGATCGGCGCGGCCACGTAGGTCTCCCAGCCCAGCACCGAGGCGAACGCGTGTCGCGACGGACCGCCACCGTCGGCCTCGACCAGCTGCGGCCGCCGCCGGCGCAGCACCTCGCCCTCCACCAGCGGGTAGTCGATCGGCACCGGCGCCTCCTGCAGGCGCGCCAGCGTCACCGCGGCGCCTTCGGGATCGGCGGGCGCGTGCAGCGCCTCGGCCACCAGCCGCCCGTCGTCGATGCGCGACAGCAGTACGCGTTCCAGCCCGAGCGCGACCGCGGCCTCGCCCGGTCCGCGGTCGACGATCTCGCTGACCGGCCCCAGCTCGGCCAACCGGCCGATGGCCAGCCGCACGCCCTGCAGGGCCGCCAGCTGCGCCTCGACGCCCGACACGGCCACGCTCACCGGCGCACCGCCCAGGGCGCGACGCCGGCCTCGCCCACGCCCTCGCCGGTGCGCCGCACCTCGAGCAGGTAGGCCACCACGACGTCCTCGTCGGACATGCGCACGTGGTAGCTGTCGGACAGCTCCTCGACGCGTTCGATCTGCGCGCGCTGCTCGGCGAAGGCCTCGGGATAGGGGAACAGCGCGTAGTCGACCACCGCCGCCTCGAAGCCCGCCGCGGCCAGCAGCGCGGCCGTGCGCTCCTGGGAGAGGATCGACAGCTGCACGAGATAGGCGACGCCCTCGGGGGCCAGCGCCTTGGGCAGCTTGGCCAGCAGCTGGTCGAAGGCGTTGCGCCCCCAGTAATCGACCGGGCCGTGGCTGTGGACCTGCTGGAAGGGGTCCGACGGGATCTGGAACAGCGAGGCGACGATCACCTCGTAGCGCTCCTCGGGCACCCACGGGTACAGGTCGACGCGCGCCACCGACATGCGGTCGGCCACCCCGTTGCGGAAGGCGTTGTCGCGCGTGTTGGCCACCGCGCGGTCGTCGACGTCGATCGCGTGCACGTGCGAGGCGCCGTTGAGCGCCAGCTGCACGCCGAGGATGCCCGTGCCTGAGCCCACGTCGAGGCAGCGCTGGTGCGCGCCGATCGCCTCGGCCTGCAGATAGCGCCAGGCCAGGAACGACTGCTCGCGGGGGGCGAACACGCCCTCCTCGCAGACCAGGTCGGGGAAGGCGATCGGGTACAGCGCGCGACCGCGCCGGTCGGTCCACTGCGCGGGCGCGACGTCGGTGTCCGGCCCGTTGCCGTTCAGATCGACCTGCGGGCGCGCGCGGCCGGGGCGCGTGTCGTCGAGCACGGCCTTGGCCGAGGCGATGTGGTCGGGCGTGACGCCGCAGCAGCCGCCGATGATCTGCGCGCCCTCGGCCCGCCAGCGCAGCGCCATCTGCGCGTACTCCTCGCCGCCGACGCCCTCGGCGAACTGCCAGCCGGCGCTGGTCAGGTACCCGAGGTTGGGATAGACGCCCAACGGCAGGTCGGTGAAGTCGCGCAGGAACGAGACCATCCCGTCGACGTGATCGGGCGGGATGCAGTTGACCAGCAGCGCGCCGATGCCCATCTCCTCGAAGCGGCGCGCGGCGCGGCCGAAGGCGTCCCCCTCGGGCCCGCCCCAGTGCTCGCCGTAGACGCCGCACAGCCCGTGGCGGCAGCGGCGGAAGGACAGCCAGATCGGCAGGCCGGTGTCGAGCAGCCGCTCGACGGTGTCGTACAGCGACGGGCGCACCAGCGAGAGCGTCTCGACCAGCACGAGGTCGGGCGCGTCGTCGGCGAACACGCGATCGAGCAGACGGATCGTCTCCTGGCCCTCGTTGGCGTCGACGTCGCCGTTGAGCGAGAACGAGACCGCGGTCTGCGCGTCGCCCACGGCCTCGCGGGCCAGCGCCAGCCCGCGGCGCGCCACGTCCATCCAGTGCACGGGCTGGGCCGAGCTGGGCCACAGCCGCGGCCCGTTCTCCAGCAGCCCGGACGGCAGGCCCCACGTGTCGGTCGAGATCACGTCGCAGCCGGCGGCGACGTAACGGCGGTGCACGTCGAGCACGCCGGCCGGGTCGTCGAGGACGGCGCGCACGCCCCACAGGCGGTCGTCGCTCTCGCGCATCCCCGGCAGCTCGGTGCCGACGCCGCCGTCGAGCACGACGCAGCGCTGCGCCGCCAGCAGCTCCTGCACCCGGCCGTAGCCGGATGCGGTGCTTGTCAGTCCCTCGCTCCCCATCGGACCATCAGTGTGGCACGCCTGTCCGATCGGTCAGGTGCCGGCCGAACCGGTCGCCTTCTCTTCAAGCCGCCTGCAGCGCGCGCGTCTCGGGCAGCGCCCGCAGCTTGCGCAGGGCCTGCTCCTCCAGGCGACGGACCCGGTCGGCCGACAGCTTCATCTCGCGCGCGACCTGGTGCATCGTCCGCTCGCGCCCGCCGTCCAGGCCGTAGCGCAGCTGGATGACCCGCCGCTCGCCACCCGGGAGGTTCTCCAGGGCCAGGTCGATCGCGGCGCGATCGAGCACCTGGGCGGTCTCCTCGAAGGGCGACAGCGAGGCGCGGTCCTCGAGGAAGTCCCCGAGCTCGGCCTCGTCCTCGCCGACCGGCACGTGGATGGAGACGGTGTTGGGCAGCTCGCCGCGGACCAGCGCCACCTCGTCGAGCGTCAGCCCGAGCTCCTCGGCCAGCTCCGCGTCGGTCACGTCGCGGCCCAGCTTCAGGACGAGCTTGCGCTCCGTGCGCTGCACGCGGTGCAGCCGCTCGGCGATGTGCACCGGCAGGCGGATCGTGCGGCCCTTGTCGGCCAGCGCGCGCGCCAGCGACTGGCGGATCCACCACACCGCGTAGGTGCTGAACTTGAACCCCTTGCGGTAGTCGAACTTCTCGACCGCACGTATGAGGCCGACGTTGCCCTCCTGGATCAGGTCGAACAGTGGAAGACCGCGATCCTGGTAGCGCTTGGCCAGCGACACGACAAGGCGGAGGTTGGCCGTCATCATCCGGTCCTTCGCCGCCAGGTCGCCCTTCTCGATGCGCTGGGCGAGGTCGATCTCCTCGGCGGCGGTCAGGAGCTTGTGACGGCCGATCTCTTCCAGGTACTGCGTCAGTGCCTCGTCGTGGTCGTACATGGACGAGAGCTTCGAGCCCAACCTGAAGCCGCCCGTGAAGGCGACCTAATCGTTTGATCAGCGGTGCAAGAAGCGCAGCTAACGGATCAGGACCTTCGCGCCCACGGGGACCCGCGGGTACAGGTCGATCACGTCGGAGACGTGCATCCGGATGCAGCCGTGCGAGGCCTGGGAGCCGATCGACCAGTCCTCGGCCGTGCCGTGGATGCCGACGCCGTTGTAGATGCCCATCCAGCGGGCCTTCAGCGGGTTGTCCGGCGCGCCGCCGGGGATCACCTGACCGGCCAGCGAGCCGGCCCAGTCGGAGTTGGGCACGTGCCAGGCCGGATCGACCTGCTTGTTCTGGATGCTGTAGGTGCCCGACGGCGTCTCCAGGCCGGCCATGCCCACGGCGATCCCGTAGGTCTTGCTCAGGCGCAGGTTCTGGAACAGGCGCAGCTTGAAGCCCGACCGGTCGATCGTGATGATCGTCCGGTTGGCGCTGCGCAGCTCGGCCAGGGTCGTCGCCGGCTCCAGCGCCTTCAGCGGCTGGCGCAGGGTGCGCGTGGCGGTGGCGTCCGAGAACGCGTCGACCACCTTGCGCGCGAGCGTCGAGGCGTCCACGGTGAAGCCGCGGCGGGCCTTGGTCACGCGCATGCTGGTCAGGCCGATCTTCAGCGCGGCGCTGCGCGGCTGGCGGGTGACGTCGCCGGCGACCTTGTCGGCCCAGGCCCGCACGGCGGCGCTGGAGACGCTGACGGCGACCGGCACCGACAGGCCGCTGACCGTGCCCCCGGCCGTGCGGGAGGAGGCCGGCGCGGTCGTGGTGGTCGTGCTCGTCGTGGTCGGCGCCGCGTCGCGGGCCGCGTAGTAGGCGCGGCGGGCCGTGCGCAGCGCGTCGAGCTTGACCTCGGCCCGCGCGCCCCCGAGCTGGAAGCGGCGGCTGCCGATCGCCACGGTGACCGGCGCGTTGAGCTTCGGCGCCAGCTGCGTGTCCAGCGTGGTGGCGGCCTGGCTGATCGTCTGGCCGCCCACGTCGACGCCGCCCACGAGCGTCCCGGCCCCGATCACGGCGGTGTCGTCGTCGGTGGCGGCGGCCGCCGGGGCGGCGAGACACAGCGAGGCGACGACGGTGGCGAGGGCGAGGCGGCGAGCTTCCATGCGGCGCGTCACGGTAGTGATCGCCTGCACGTCGACCTGCAATTCCGCGCCCGCGCGCAGGAGCGCTCGATCAGGCGACGACGCGCAGGGAGACCGGGCGCTGGTCGGAGCCGTGGTCGGCGAAGAAGCGGTCGATCCAGGCCCACGTCGTCGGCTGGGCGCTGCGTCCGGCCAGGACGCCCAGGTGCCCGCCGGGCCCGGTCTGCAGGCGCACCTCGGTGGCGTTGGGCAGCAGCTCGCCGATGTGGTGGACGGCGGCGGCGGGCGCGAGCACGTCGCGATCACCGGCCACGGCGAGCACGGGCACCGACACGTCGTGCAGGTCGAGGTCGCGCCCGTCGAGCGCGAACCGGCCGTCGGCCAGGTCGTTGACGCGGAAGAAGCGGTGGTAGAGCTGGCCGAACGTGCGCCCGGGATAGGCGTGCATGTGCCGGGTGAAGTGGTCGACGGCCTCCATCTGGGCCAGGTAGTCGCGGTCGTCGAGGTTGCGCAGCTTGGCCAGCGGCTTGGTCAGCTCCTTGTCGATCGACGTCAGCTGGAAGGCACGGCGCACGAGCGGGGCGGGCGCGCCGCCGAGCGCGCGGTAGAGCGGGTTCAGCAGCCGATCGCCGCCCAGGCTCATCACGGGGCCGAGCTGCTGCAGCAGGCGCACCTGGGTGAAGTCGAACGGGCTGGCCACCGCGGCGATCGCGTTGACCGGCAGCGCGGGATCGGCGGCCACGGACAGCAGCGCCATGATCCCGCCCAGGCACCAGCCGACGAGCTGCACGGGCAGGCCGCCGGCGTCGGCGCTGACCTGCCGCACCGCCTCGGGGATCACGTCCTCGATCCAGTGCTCCAACCCGAGGTCGCGGTCGGAGAAGCCGATGCGGCCGTAGTCGACGAGGTAGGTCGGGTGGCCCACGGCCAGCAGGTGCTCGGCCAGCGAGCAGCCGCGGCGCAGGTCGAAGCAGATCGGCGGCGCGGCCAGCGGCGGCACGAGCAGCACCGGCAGGTCGCGCGGCGGCGCGGCCCCGTCGGGCACCAGGTAGCGGAACACCGTGCGCTGCGGCCCCTCGTCGATGATCGACGCGGGCGTGCGGCGCAGGTCGGCCAGGCCGCCGCCCAGAACCATGTCGTAGACGTTGGCCGCGGCGGACGAGACCTCGGTGGGGCTGGGCGGCAGGCGCATCGCTGCCCAGGAGTATCGCCCCGTGCGTCGCCTGGCTTGAACGGAAGCGGTCCGGCCCGGCGCCCGCGGGTCAGGAAACGAGCATGGCGGCGCCCAGGGCACCGCCGTAGTCGCCCAGCGAGGCGACCGCGACGACCGGCGGGCGGTCGTCGTTGAACAGGTGCGGCTGCATCTCGGTGGCCAGGCGCTGGGCCGCGCCGTCGCCGAAGCGCACGCCGAGCCCGCCACCGAGGATCACGGCCTCGATGTCGAGCAGGTTGACCGCGGACGCGACGCCGGTGCCCAGCGCCTCGTAGGCCCGGTCGATCAGGTGACCGGCCAGCTTGTCGTGGTGCTCGAGCGCCTTGGACCAGATGCTGGAGGTGAGCCGGTCGCGGCCCTTCTCCTCCATGAACTTGAACAGGTGGGTGTGCTCACCGTCGTCGTGGCGCTTGCGGGCCTCGGTCTCCATCGCCTTGCGGCCGGCGTAGGCCTCCATGCAGCCGTGGCGGCCGCAGGGACACAGCGCGCCGCCTTCCTTGACGACCATGTGGCCGATCTCGCCGGCCGCGCCGCGGCCGTTCCACTCCTGGCCGTTGAGGATCAGCCCGCCGCCCACGCCCGTGCCCCAGAAGACGCCCAGGACGGACTCGAACGGCTTGCCGGCGCCCAGCTCGAACTCGGCCTTGGTGGCCACCGAGACGTCGTTGCCGATCGCCACCTTGGCGTCGAGCGCCTCACCCAGCAGCTGGCCCACGGGCACCGCGGCCTGCCAGTTGGGCAGGTTCCCGGCCTGGGCGATCGTGCCGGCCGCCTGCTCGACGTCGCCGGGCGAGCCGAGACCCACGCCGACGAGGTCACCGGTCTGCACGCTGGCCGCCGACGCCGCCTCGCGCAGGGCGTCGGCCAGCGCGGCGATCACGTCGTCGGGGCCGCCCTCCGTCGGCGTCGGCCGCCGGGCCTCGCCGACCACCTGATGATCGTCGTCGGCGATGATCGCCTGGATCTTCGTCCCACCAAGGTCGATTCCGCCGCGCAGCGCCATCTTCATGCCCTCCCGTAGACGGGAACGTGTGCGCCGCTGGTCACCGCGGCCGCGTCGGAGCACAGGAAGGCGATCACTGCGGCGATCTCCTCCGGCTGCACCCACGTGTCGAACTTGCCATCGGGGTTCGCCGCCCGGTTGGCGGGCGTGTCGATGATCGACGGCAGCACCGCGTTGACGCGCACGCCGTCCTTCTTGTACTCGGCGGCCGCGGCGTCGACGAACGACAGCACCGCGCCCTTGGCCGTGATGTAGCCCGCCGCGCCGGGGAACGGCCGCAGCGCCGCACGCGTGGAGACGCACACGACCGAGCCGCCGCCGGCGTCGATCAAGTGCCCCAGCGCCGCCGCGGTGACGAGGTAGGTGGGGCGCAGGTTGAGGCGCAGCTGAGCCTCGAAGTCGTCGATCGGCGTCTCGTGGATGCGCCCGCCCTCGCTGAAGCCGCCGACGAGGTTGACGACCGCGTGCAGCGGGCGGGCGTCGTCCTGCGCGGCGAGCTTGACCACCGACGCGACCGACTGCTCGTCGAACAGATCCGCCTGGATCAGCTCGAGCCCGTCGCGCGTGCCGACCCGCTCCAGCTCGCGCTCCGCGACCCACGGCACGACGACCCGCCAGCCGGCGTCGAGGAAGGTCTCGGTCACGGCGTGGCCCAGTCCCCCCGTGCCGCCCGTGACGATCACCGTCGCTGCCATTGCCCCCGACCCTACCCCGATTGCGGCGGTTTCGTCCGCATGCACGTCTACGTTGCCTGCATGCTCGTGCGAGAGCTCGCCGACGGATGTGACATCGACCAGGTCCTGCTGGTGCGCGCCGTCGAGGTGTGCCAGAAGCGCGACGGCGGAGAGTTCCTCAAGCTGGACCTCGGTGATCGGACCGGCGTCGTCAGCGCGATGATCTGGGACGGGGTGCCGGAGCTGCAGCCGCACGTGCGCCCGGGCGTGCCCGTGCGCGTGATCGGCCGCTACGACGACCATCCCCGCTACGGCGCGCAGATCACGATCCGCGCCCTGCGCCGCCCGGCCGAGGGCAGCTTCGAGCTCAACGACCTGTTCGACGGGCCGCCGCGCCCCGTCGACGCGATGGAGGGCGAGCTGCGCGAGCTCGTGGCCACCGTGCGCGACCCCTACCTGGCCCAGGTGCTCGACCGGATCATCGGGCCCCAGGCGCGCACCTGGCCCGCGTTCCGCAACGCGCCGGCCGCCAAGCTCTACCACCAGGCCTACCGCCACGGGCTGCTGGAGCACTCGCTGACCGTCGGCCAGGCCGTGCACTCGATGAGCGCGACGTTCCCGGGCATCGATCACGACGTGGCCGTCACCGGCGCGCTGCTGCACGACATCGGCAAGCTCGAGGCCTACGCCAGCGACGGGCTGCGCATCGAGATGACCGACGCGGGCCGCCTGCAGGGCGAGATCGTGCTCGGCTACACGCGGGTGCGCCGGGTGATCGAGTCGATCGAGGGCTTCCCCGCCGACCGCGCCGAGGCGCTGCTGCACATCATCCTCAGCCACCACGGCTCGCTCGAGCACGGCTCGCCGGTCGTGCCCTGCACCCGCGAGGCCACGCTCGTGCACTTCGTCGACAACCTCGGCGGGCGCCTGGGCAGCTTCGACCGCCTGGAGAAGGAGCTGCCCGAGGGCGATCGCTGGAGCGCGTGGGACCGCGCGCTGGGCGGCGGCGCCTACTTCGCCAGCCGCCAGACGCCGGCCCCCGCGCTGGCCGACCGTCCCGCCGCCGCGGCCTGACGCGCCAAATTTCTTTCCATTGGCGCGTCGCCGCTCGTTATGGTCGGCGTATGAAGCGCTCAACCGTCGTTGCGGCATCAGCGGCCGCCGCCCTCCTCATCGCCGCGCCGATCGCCGACGCGGCGGGCAAGCCAGCGGACGCGCAGTACCGCGGCACGGTCAAGAACGGCGGCAAGTTCGTCGTGGACGTCGACAACGGCAAGGTCACCACGGTGCAGGCGTACTTCCCGATCACCTGCCAGCAGCAGTCCGAGAACGTCGGCGGGGAGATCCTGATCGACGGGGTCAACCTCGGCCTCAAGAAGGCCGGCGGTGCCTACACGTTCAAGGCCACCGAGACCGACACCCCCAAGGCCGTCATCAAGGGGACGTGGAACAAGGCCGGCACCAAGGTCACGGGCACGATCGTCGTCGCTCCGGCGTCGTTGCAGCAGGAGTGCTCCGAGGCGGGCGGGCCCGGTCAGAACGGCCCGATCACCTTCACCGCGACGCGGCAGTCGTCCTAGTGTCCTGAGTCGGTAATTCGTGTGCAGCTGGTGGATGGCGGGGCGGGCCTGCCCGTGACCGCCATCCACCGTCGTACTGGTGGTACGGCTGTGGATGGCGGGTGCGGGCAGGCACGATGCCGCCGCCGCCAGATGCGGGCGAATTTCTGACTCAGGGCACTAGGGCCGGACGTTCTGGAGGATCTCGTCCATCTGGCGAGATCCCTCGATGATGCGGGCCAGGTACTCGGCGCGCTGCTCCGGCGTCAGCGCGTCGCCGCGGCGTTCGAGCAGCTCGGCGAACCCGGAGACGACGGCCAGCGGGGTGCGCAGGTCGTGGACCAGCGCCGACATCGGGTCGCGCTCGCTCACGCGCCGTCCTGGCGGTCGAGCGCGATCTCGCCTCGCTCCAGCGCCAGCGCGATCGCGTGGACGCGGTTGCGGGCCTGCAGCTTGCGAATCGCATTGCGCACGTGGGTGCGCACGGTCTCCACGGAGACGCCCAGCTCCTCGCCGACGCCCTCGGCGGTGCGGCCCTCGGCCATCAGGTGCATGACCTCGCGCTCGCGCGGCGACAGCTGCGACACCCGCACGGTGGCCCGCTCGGAGAGCAGGATCCGGTCCAGGCGCGGATCGACGTAGCTGCCGCCCGCCGCCACCTGGGTGATCGCGCCGACCAGCTCGCTCATCGGACCGGCCTTCAGCGCGTAGCCCTGGGCGCCCGAGTCGAGCCCTTCGTAGAGCAGATCCGCGTCGGTCTCGCCCGTGTAGAGCACGATCCGCAGCTGCGGGCGCCGGGCCAGCAGCTTGCGCGTCAGCTCGATCCCCGAGCCGTCGGGCAGGCGGATGTCGACGAGCGCGACATCGGGCTGCGCGTGCTCGACGAGGTCCAGCGCGGCGGCCACGTTGCCCGCCGTGCCGACCACTTCGAGGTCGCTCCCCACGAGCATCGACTCCAGTCCCTCGCGGAGCACCTCGTGGTCGTCGACGATGGCGAGGCGGGTCATCTAGGCGCAACCGTAGCGCTCGATTGCCGCAAACAGGGAAGAAATGGCGCAACTCCCGCCGCCCTCCGCGCCCTATCGTTCGGTGACGATGGCGAAGGACACCGAGAAGCTCATCCGCCAGCTCTCCCTGATCTCGTACCTGATGGCGGAACGTCGCCCGGTGACGGCCACGGAGATCCGGCGCGATGTCGAGGGCTACAGCGGGATGAACGAGGACGCGTTCGCCCGCCGCTTCTACGCCGACCGCGCCGAGCTGGACTCGCTGGGGATCGCGCTGACCGTCGACAAGCCGGCCGACGGCATCGCCGAGCAGGAGAACTACTCGCTGCGCCCGGAGAACTTCCATCTCCCGGCGATCGCCTTCTCCGACAACGAGCTGGCCGCGCTGCAGACCGCGCTGAGCCTGCTCGACGGGGAGTTCGCCTACGCCGAGCCGCTGCGCCTCGCGCTGCAGCAGATCAGCTGGGGCCGCCCGTCGCCGCTGCGCGCGCCCGATCAGAGCTCGGTCGCGCTGGGCCTGACCGCCAGCGCCGGCGGCCACGAGCTGTCCCAGCGCCTGGCCAAGGTCGAGACCGCGATCTTCCGCCACAAGACGATCACCTTCGACTACTACACGCTGGCCCGCGACGAGGTCGGCCACCGCAAGGTCGATCCCTACCACCTGCTCTACCAGGGTGGGCAGTTCTACCTGCTGGGCCGCTCGCACGAGCGCGACGCGCTGCGCGTGTTCCGCCTGTCGCGCATGCGCGGCAAGGTCGCCTACGCCACCAAGGCCGAGCACGACTTCAAGCGCCCCACCGACTTCGACCCCCGCCCGTACGCCAACCGCGCGCCCTGGCAGTTCGGCGACGCGCAGGCGACGGCGGAGATCCGCATCTCCGAGCGCATCGCCTGGCAGGTCGAGCGCCACTTCGGCCGCTTCGGCTCCACGCGCCCGGCCGACGACGGCGCGATCGTGTTCGTCACCGACTACGCCGACGCGCGCCTGCTGGCCGCGTGGGTGCTGGGCCTGGGCGAGCACGCGACCGTGCAGGCGCCGGCCGAGCTGGCCGCCGAGGTGGCCGAGCGCGCCGCCCGCGTGACCGAGCGCCACGAGGGCGCCTTCGACACCGCCACCACCCGCGGCCGGCCCGCGGCCGCCGCCGACGAGGACGAGGCCCCGACCGCGGCCAGCCGGCGCGAGACGGCGATCCGCCCCGAGCGCTTCGCGCGCCTGGTCACGCTCGCCTCGGTGCTGATCGAGGCCGGCCGGGCCGGCCTGCGCCTGCAGGTGGCCGACGTGCTCGAGCGCCTGCAGATCTCCGACGCCGAGCTGCGCGAGGACATCAACGTCCTCAACGTCGTCAACTTCGGCGGCGGCTCCTACGTGCTCTACGCCGAGGTGCTCGACAACGGCGAGATCGAGGTCGATCCCGAGCCGTACTCCGACAACTTCGCCCGCCCCGCGCGGCTGCTGCCCGTCGAGGCCAAGGCGCTGGTCGCCGCGATCGACCTGATCGGCGACCACATCCCCGAGGGCTCGCTGGCCTCGGCCCGCGAGAAGATCGTCGCCGCGCTGGGCGAGGACCCGACCCACGCCGGCCTGCAGATCGCGGCGGCCGGCGGCGACGACTCGGCGGTGGCCAAGGTCGTCTCGGGCGCGATCGCCGCCCGGCGGATGATCGAGCTGGACTACTACAAGGCCAACGAGGACCAGTTCTCGGTGCGCACGGTCGAGCCCTACGCGCTGACCAACGGCCGCGAGGGCTGGTACGTCGCGTCCTTCGATCCGTCGGCCGACGGCGACGGGATGCGCCACTTCCGCCTGGACCGCATCAAGCGCGTGACCGTGCTGGAGGACACCTACGTGCCCCGGCCCGAGGTCGATCCCGCCGCGGAGGTCGACGGCTGGCTGCGCACCGGCGAGGTCGAGGCCTCCCGCGTGGCCCGCGTGTGGATCGCGCCCGATCGCGCGCGCTGGTCGCGCGAGGAGCGCCGCGTCAGCGAGGAGCTGGCCGACGGCGCGATCGTCATCGAGCTGCCCTTCGCGGGGCTCGACTACCTCGTGCGCGAGGTGCTCAAGGAGGCCGGCGACGCCGTCGTCCTCGAGCCGGAGGACGCGCGCGAAGCGGTCCTCGCCGCGGTGTCGCGGCTCGCCCCCGTGCGGTAGTAGAGCTACTAGCCTCCCTGGCTGCCCATGAGCCGCCGAGATCAGATCCGCATGTCCGACGACGAGGTCGGCACCTTCCTGCAGGAGGAGCGCACGGTGACCTGCGCGACCAACGGCCGCGACGGCTTCCCGCACCTGATGCCGCTGTGGTTCGTCGTGCGGGACGGCGAGATCTGGGCCTGGACGTACGGGAAGTCCCAGAAGGTCCGCAACCTCGAGCGCGACCCGCGCGTCACGCTTCAGGTGGAGGCCGGCGTGGAGTACCACCTGCTGCGGGGCGTCATGTTCGAGGCCGAGGTCGTGATCCATCGCGATGTCGAGACCGTCGCCGACCTCGGCGTGGAGATCTTCACCCGCTACGGCAACGGCGTCGAGCTCGACGAGAACGCCCGCGCGATGGTGGCCAAGCAGGCGTCCAAGCGCGTCGGCCTGCAGTTCGTCGAGCGCACCCGCGTGAGCTGGGACCACCGCAAGCTCGGAGGCGTGTACTAGTGGCCCTCAAGGGCCTGATCCTGTCGGGCGGCAAGGGCACGCGGCTGCGGCCGATCACCCACACCAGCGCCAAGCAGCTGGTGCCGGTGGCCAACAAGCCGGTGCTGTTCTACGGCATCGAGGCGATGGCCGCCGCGGGCATCCGCGACATCGGGATCATCATCGCCCCCGAGACGGGCGAGGAGATCCGCCAGGCGGCCGGCGACGGCGGCCAGTTCGGCGTGGCGATCACCTACATCGTCCAGGACGAGCCCGCCGGGCTGGCGCACGCGGTGCTGACCGCCGAGGCGTTCCTCGGTCAGGACCCGTTCGTCATGTACCTGGGCGACAACCTGCTGCAGGGCGGCATCACCGATCTCGTGCGCGCCTTCGAGTCCGCCCGCCCGGAGGCGCTGATCCTGCTCACGCCGGTCGACGACCCGCAGCACTACGGCGTGGCCGAGCTCGACGGCGACCGGGTGATCGCGCTGGCCGAGAAGCCGGCCGAGCCCAAGACGAACCTGGCGCTGGTCGGCGTCTACCTGTTCAGCGCGCGCATCCACGACGCCGCCCGCGCGATCCAGCCCAGCCCGCGCGGCGAGCTGGAGATCACCGACGCGATCCAGCACCTGGTCGACATCGGCGCGCGCGTCGAGCCGCACGTGGTGCGCGGCTGGTGGAAGGACACCGGCCGTCTGGACGACATGCTCGAGGCCAACCGCCTGATCCTCGACAACCTCGAGACGCGGCTGGACGGCGAGCTGATCGACACGGTCGTCGAGGGGCGCGTCGTGATCGAGGCGGGCGCGCGCCTGGAGCGCTGCACCGTGCGCGGGCCGGCGATCATCGGCGCGGGCTCCCGGCTGGTCGACGCCTACGTGGGCCCCTACAGCGCGATCGCCGAGAACTGCCTGGTCGAGCAGGCCGAGATCGAGCACTCGATCCTGCTGGGCGGCAGCGAGGTGCACTCGCTCCCGGGCCGCATGGAGTCCTCGCTGCTGGGCCGCAACGTGAAGATCCGCCGCGATCCCGCCGCGCAGCCGCGCGCGTACCGCTTCATGGTGGGCGACAACTCGGAGATCGGGATCCTCTAGCCGATGCGCGTGCTGGTCACGGGATCGGGCGGGATGCTGGGCCATCGGGTGTGCGTACGCGCCCGCGAGCTCGGCCACGACGTGACCGGGGTGGCCCGGGCCGACCTGGACATCACCGATCCCGACGCCTGCCTACGGGCGGTCGAGGATCACCTGCCCGAGGCGATCGTCAACTGCGCGGCCTACACCGACGTCGACGGCGCCGAGAGCGACCGCGACGGCGCGATGGCGGTCAACGCGACCGGCGCCGGCAACGTCGCCAAGGCGGCCGCGACCAACGGCGCGCGCGTCGTGCACGTCTCGACCGACTACGTCTTCAACGGCCACAAGGACGAGCCGTGGCTGGAGTCCGACCCGGTCGACCCGCAGTCGGTCTACGGGCTGACCAAGCTGCGCGGCGAGGAGCTGGTGGCCGAGGCCACGGCGCGCCACGCGATCGCCCGCACCGCCTGGCTGTTCGGCGTCGGCGGCGCGAACTTCGTCGACACGATGCTGCGTCTGGCCGCCGAGCGCGACGAGGTCTCCGTCGTCACCGACCAGGTCGGCTGCCCGACGTGGACCGGCCATCTGGCCGACGCGCTGATCGAGCTGGCCGAACGCGAGGACGACGTCGGCGTGCATCACCTGGCCGCCCAGGGCTCGTGCTCGTGGAACGAGCTGGCGCTCGAGGTCTTCCACCAGGCCGGCGTCCCCTGCCGCGTGCTGCCCACGACCAGCGACGCGTTCAAGCGGCCCGCGCCGCGACCGGCCTACAGCGTGCTGGAGACCGAGCGCCGCGACCCGATCATGCTGCCGCCCTGGCAGGACGGCGTGCGCGGCCATCTCAGCGAACGAAAGGTGACGTCGTAATGAAGCTGCTCGTGTGCGGCGGAGCCGGCTTCATCGGCTCCAACTTCGTGCGCCTGCGCGTGCGCGACGAGGGCGACGAGGTCGTCGTGCTCGACAAGCTCACCTACGCCGGCCGGCGCGAGAACCTGGCCGACCTCGACGTGCCGCTGGTCGTGGGCGACATCGCCGACCAGGCCGCGGTCGACGAGGCGATCGGCGACGGCGTGGACGCGATCGTCAACTTCGCCGCCGAGACGCACGTGGACCGCTCGATCAGCGAGCCCGATGCGTTCGTGACCACCAACGGGCAGGGCACCTACCAGCTGCTGGAGGCCGCCCGTCGCCACGCGGTCGCGCGGTACGTGCAGATCTCCACCGACGAGGTGTACGGCTCGATCGAGGAGGGCTCGTTCACCGAGGAGTCGCCGATCGTCCCGTCCTCGCCCTACAGCGCCAGCAAGGCGGGCGCCGACCTGCTGGTCCTCTCCTACTTCCACACCTACGGCGTCCCGGCGCTGATCTGCCGCGGGTCCAACAACTACGGGCCCTACCAGTACCCCGAGAAGCTGATCCCGCTGATGGTGCTCAACGCGCTGCACGGCGATCCGCTGCCGGTCTACGGCGACGGCATGCAGGTGCGCAACTGGCTCTACGTCGAGGACTTCGGCCGGGGCATCGGCCACGCGCTGGCCCACGGCGAGGCCGGCGAGGTCTACAACGTCGGCGGCCCCGACGAGGCGCCGAACATCGAGGTGGTCAACCGCATCGTCGAGCAGACCGGCGCCGACCCCTCGATCATCGAGTACGTGACCGACCGCCCCGGGCACGACCGCCGCTACAGCCTCGGCTCGGAGAAGATCCGCGGGCTGGGCTGGGAGGCGCAGGTGCACTTCGCCGAGGGGCTGGAGCGCACCGTGCAGTGGTACCGCGACAACGCCGCCTGGTGGGAGCCGATCCGCTCCGGCGACTACCGCGAGTACTACGAGCGCCAGTACGGGCGCAAGCTGAACTGAGCATGGCGGTGCGGGCGTCGGACCTGGTCGGGCCGTTTCGCGACGCCCTGCTGGCCGGGAACCAGGTCGATGCCGAGCTCGTCGCGCTGGAGGCCGTCACCGAGGGCGTGCCGCTGGCCGACCTGTACGTCGACGTGCTGGCGCCCGCGCTGGCCGAGGTGGGTGAGCGCTGGGCGGCCGGCGACCTGACCGTCGCCGACGAGCACCTGGCCACCAGCATCGTCGAGTCGGTGATGGCCCGCGTCGGGCGCTCGGCGACGCGTCTGCCCAAGCGCTCGCGCCAACGCGTCCTGATGGCCGGGGTCGAGCTCGAGGGCCACGTCGTCGGGCTGCGGATGCTGGCCGACCTGGCCGAGGGCGCCGGCTTCGACGTGCGCTACCTGGGCGGCGCGGTGCCGCTGGACGCGCTGCTGGACCTGACCGCCCGCCTGCGGCCCGAGATCGTCTGCCTGAGCGTGTCGGTGGCGACGCCGACCACCGCGTTGGTCGAGGCGGTCGACGGGCTGGCCGGCCGCGGTGACCTGCCGATCCTGGTGGGCGGCAGCGGGGTGCCCAGCACGCTGCGCGACGATCCGCGGGTCTCCTATGCGCCCGACGTGCGCGCGGCCATGGCCACGCTGGAACGGCTCGCGGGCTAGTGTCCTGAGTCGGTAATTCGTGTGCAGCTGGTGGATGCCGGGGCGGGTCGATTCCGGCGCCGCCAGATGCGGGCGAATGAGTGACTCAGGGCACTAGCTGCCCTCGATGCCGGTGATGCGCCAGTCGTTGTCCTGCTTGCCCAGCGTCAGCGTGCGGACCGTCTGGTCGTCGCCGTTGAAGTCGGACTTGGTCAGGACCTGGGCGGTGTCGCCGGTGACCGTCACCTTGGTGACGTCGAGGTCGAAGTTCGAGGCGTCGTCGAGCTGATCGCTGACCGCGTCGGTGCAGTCCTTCGCGCCCGAGGTCAGCTGGTCGGCCAGCGCGCTGGCGAAGACCGAGGTGCAGATCTCCTTGGCGTCCTTCTTGGACGCCGCGTTGACGAAGTCGTCGACGATCGTGGCGACGGCCTTCTGGTCGCCCGAGTAGTCGTCGGCGGCTTTGCTCTTGCTCTGGGAGGCGCAGCCGCTGAGGGCCACGACGGCCACGACGGCGCTGAGGAGGGCGGGGGCGGAACGCACGGTCGTCCAGCGTATTGGATCGCCGCCCGGCGGCTTTCCTATCCTCGCGGGGCATGTCCACGCCCGCCCCCGTCCCCCGTGGCCGTCACGCTCCGCCGCTCGAGGTGCGCCTCGAGGTCCAGCGCGACCGGCTGCTGAACGCGGCGGCCGCGGTCTTCGCCCGCGAGGGCTACGCGCGCGCCACCGCCGAGGCGATCGCCCGCGAGGCGGGGATGTCGAAGGCCACGTTCTACGAGCACTTCACGAACAAGGAAGACGCGATCCTGGCCCTGTTCGACTCGTCGGCGCGGCTGGTGGCCGAGCGGATGGCCGAGGCCACCGCGGCCGGTCCCGAGGAGCCCGAGTCGCAGATCCGGGCCGGCGGGCGGGCCTTCCTGGAGACGCTGGCCGAGAACCCCGACCGGGCCCAGACGCTGCTGGTGGAGATCATCGGCGCCGGCCCGCGCGCCGTCGAGCGCCGCGACACGATGCTCGAGCACTTCGCGGCGCTGATCGAGGCCGAGAACGCCAGCGCCCACCGGCGCCACGGCACCCCGCGCTTCCACTCGCCCCTGGACGCCCACGCGATCGTCGGCGCCGTCGTCGAGCTGTGCTCGCGTCAGCTGCGCCTCGGCGTGCCCGAGACGCTGCTCGAGCTCGAGCCCGTGATCGAGCGCCTCGCCGTTGGGCTCCTCACTCGCTGACCTGCAGGCGCGCATCGTCACCTGCCGCGCCTGCCCGCGGCTGGTGGCCTGGCGCGAGGAGGTGGCGGAGGTCAAGCGCGCCGCGTTCCGCGACGAGACGTACTGGGGCCGACCGGTGCCCGGCTTCGGCGACCCGGCGGCGCGCGTGTTGGTGCTCGGCCTGGCCCCCGCCGCGCACGGCGCCAACCGCACGGGCCGGGTGTTCACCGGCGACCGGTCGGGCGACTGGCTGTTCGCCTCGATGTTCCGCACCGGCTACGCCAACCAGCCCACGTCGATCTCGGTCGACGACGGCCTGGCCCTGACCGACCTGTGGGTCGCCGCGGCGGTCCGCTGCGCCCCGCCCGCCAACAAGCCGACGCCGGTGGAGCGCGACACCTGCCTGCCCTTCGCGCGCGAGGAGCTGTCGCTGCTGGACCAGGTCGGCGTGATCGTCTGCCTGGGCGCGTTCGCCTGGGACGCCGCGCTGCGGATCCTGGCCCCGCTCGAGGTGCCGCGCCCGAAGCCGCGCTTCGGGCACCTGGCCGAGGCGCGGGTCGGCCCGTACACGCTGCTGGGCAGCTACCACCCGTCCCAGCAGAACACGTTCACCGGCGTGCTGACCGAGCCCATGACCGACGCGGTGTTTCGCCGGGCGCGAGACCTGACGTAGACTCGCCCGCGTGCTGTCGGTCGCGCAGAACCTGGACGATCACGCGCTCGTCGCGCGCTGCCGCGCCGGCGACCAGGAGGCCTGGCAGGAGCTCGTGCGCCGCCACGCCACGATGGTGCACGCCATCCTCCGGGGCGGGTTCCGCCTGGACAACCACGCCGCCGAGGACGTCTTCCAGGACGTCTTCACCCGGGTCTACATGCGCCTGGGCAGCGTGCGCGACGACAGCGCGGTGCGCGCCTGGATCGGGCAGATCACCCGCAACGCGGCGCTGGACTGGCTGCGCCGCTCGGGCCACGAGGTGGCCACCGACGCGATCGACGACGGCGCCTACGACGAGCCGCTGGCCGCGGTCGACCAGGCGCTGACCGTGCGCGCCGCGCTGGACCGCCTGCCCGAGCACCAGCGGCAGATCCTCGATCGCTTCTTCGCCCGCGACGAGAGCTACCGCACGATCGCCGAGGCGCTCGACCTGCCGCCGGGCACGATCGCCAGCCGCATCTCGCGCGCGCTGGCGGCATTGCGCCGGGAACTGGAACCCGATGGAAGATCCGCGGCGCCCGCCACGTCTTGAACAGCAGATGTCCGACGAACTGAACCTCGAGATCGAGCTTGCCGCCGCGCTGCGCGCGACGGCCGCGCCGCCGCAGGCGTGGGTCGACGCCGCGATGGCGATCCCGGCGATGCTGGCGGACCTGGCCTCGATCGACCGGCTGATCGCGGAAGGCGACTTCCGCGACGCGTTCGCTCGCGACCCCGAGCAGGCCCTGACCGACGCGGGGCTGACCCCGTCGGTGCCGCTCGTCGCCGCCGTGCGCGAGCGGCTCTCGGCCTAGGCGAGCGCCGCGCGCGCCTGCAGGCAGGCGGCTTCGGCCGCGGCCACGCAGGCCTGCGCCTGGATCTTGCGCGGGTCGCCCGACAGCAGCGCCAGGTTGATGTCGACCAGCGCCGCGGCGGCGCGGGCCGCGCCCGCGGCCAGCTCGGCCGCCCCGACCGCGTCGACGCGCAGGTTGGGATCGACGTCGTGGGCCAGCGCGGCCGCCAGCTGAGCGCAGTCGGCCGCCGTGGCGGCGATCCCCAGCGGCGCCTCGGCCGCGCGCATCAGCGCGGCCCGCAGGTTGGCGTCGCGGCCCGTGGCGCCGGTCTGCGGCGGTGCGGCCAGCCGCTCGCGCGCCGCGCGGTAGGCCGCGGCGTTCTCGGCGGCCAGCGTCTGCGCGCGTCGGCGCAGCTCGACCGCCTGCACGACCGCCCCGCGCCCGCCGTCCCACTGCGCCATCGAGGCGCGCGCGACCGACTCGCACAGGCCGGCGACCAGCGTGACGATGCCGCCGGCCACGACACCGGCGCCCGGGGTGGGCGAGGACGGCGCCAGGGCCGCCGCGACGTCGGAGAGAGCGCCGGCCGGATCGGTCAAGTCCACGCCCGGGATCCTGCCAGGATCCGGGAGACGGCGCGGGCGATCGCCTGGTCGGCGAGCAGCCGCTCCTCGGCCTCGGTGGGCCGTTCGGCGGGCATCCGCCGGGCCACGCGCAGGAAGTGCGCGAAGGCGGCCAACTGCGGGTCGGCCATGAGCGCGTCGGCGCGGGCGGCGGGGAGCGCCTCCCACTCGCGATCGAAGAACAGCGTCAGCGCCTCCACCTCGGCCAGCCACTCGGCGCCGTCGGGGTGCGACGCGGCCACCGTCTCGGCCTGCGCGAGCGCCTCCTGGACGAGCTCGAGCTGCTCGAGCGCATCGTGCAGCGCGGCGGCGTCGTAGCCGGCGATCCGGCCGCGGTGGGTGGCGGCGAAGCTCAGCGCCTGCTCCAGCGCGGCGCGCAATGTGGCGGCGTGGGGCATGGGGTGAGCGGTGGTGGCCATGGGCGAAAATCGGTGGGGCGACGGCGGGCGTGTCATCCGCCGCCGCCCCGAGCGCCTCCCGATGGGCGCCGCACTGCACGGCACATACACCTGGGAGACGCGGGTGCCGGCGGTTTTCTTCCCGGCGGCGGGAAATTCGTCCGCAAGTAGTCTCGGCCGATGCCCGAGGGCACCGACGCACCGGCGCTACCGGCCTGGTCGATCGACCGCGATGCGGCCATCGCCGACCCGGTCCGCTCGGCCTGGCCGCTGGACGACGCGCGGGCCTGGGCCTGGGGCGGCTCGACGGGCGCCGGCGTGCGCGTCTGCCTGGTCGACAGCGGCGTGGACGCCAGCCATCCGGCGGTCGGCCCGATCCAGGGCGCGGTCGCGGTGGTCGATGCGGGCGACGGCACTCTGGCCATCGCCGACGACCGGGCGGGCGACCTGTACGGCCACGGCACGGCCTGCGCGGGCGTCGTGCGCGCGCTGGCCCCCGGCTGCGAGATCCACTCGGTGCGCGTGCTCGGCGCCGAGCTGACCGGCGGCGGCCCGGTGCTGCTGCGCGGGCTGCGCTGGGCCATCGAGGAGGGCTTCGACGTGATCAACCTCAGCCTGTCGACGACGAAGAGCCGCTTCGTGCCCGAGCTGCACGAGCTCGCCGACCTGGCCTACTTCCAGGGCAGCCTGCTGGTCGCCTCCGCCCACAACATGCCGGTGGCGTCGTTCCCGTGGCGCTTCGCCGCGGTCGCGTCGGTGGGCAGCCACGCGGGCACCGACCCGTGGGAGTACTACGTCAACCCCGCCCCGCCGGTCGAGTTCGCCGCGCCCGGCGTGGACATCGAGCTGGCCTGGCGCGACGGCGCGACGATCCGGGCCAGCGGCAACTCGTTCGCCGCCCCGCACATCGCCGGCCTGGCCGCGCTGGTGCGCGCCAAGCACCCGTCGATGACGCCGCTGGAGCTGAAGGCGGCGTTGCGCGCGGCGGCCAGCAACGTCGTCGAGGTGGCGCGATGAACCCCGCGCAGCAGCGCGCGCTGCTGCAGTCGATCGTCGAGCTGGGGCGGGCGACCTTCGGCGCCAAGGCGTGCTCGATCATGCGCTTCGACGTTGCGGCCGACGAGCTCGTGTTCGAGGCGGTGGCCGGCGAGGGCGCCGACACGCTGGTCGGCCGCCGGATCCCGTCGCGCACGGGCATCGCGGGCTGGGTGCTGGCCTCCGAGGAGCCGATCGCCATCGAGGACGTGGTCCACGATCCGCGCTTCGCCCGCGACGTGGCCGAGTCGACCGGGTACGTCCCCACGCGGCTCACCGTGTTCCCGCTGCTGCACGACGAGCACGCCCACGGCGTCATCAACGTGCTCGATCGGGGTGCGGCGGGCGCCGTCGGCCTGGCCGACATGGAGGTGCTGGGCCGCCTGGCCCGCCTGGCCGCGCACGCGCTGGCCGCCGTCGAGGAGGCCCGCCGGGCGCAGTCCGACGAGGAGGACGAGCTCGCCCCGCTGAGCCGGGCGCTGCGCACCGCCGACCCGGCTCGGCGCGCGGCCGCGACGCACCTGCTCGACGGCCTGCACCGCCTGCTCGACGCCTGAAAGCGGTCGATCCCTGACCTGATTGCGCCCGTACCCTGTGTGGACGGTGGACGACGCGCTGAAATCCTTCTCTCCCCGCGTCCGCGAGTGGTTCACCTCGGCCTTCGCGGCGCCCACCGCCGCGCAGGAGCAGGCCTGGCCGGCGATCGCCTCCGGCGAGCACGTGCTGCTGAGCGCGCCGACCGGCTCGGGCAAGACGCTGGCCGCGTTCCTGTGGGCGCTGGACAAGCTCTCGCGCGAGCCCGGTGACGGCGCCACCCGTCTGGTCTACGTGTCGCCGCTGAAGGCGCTGTCCTACGACGTCGAGCGCAACCTGCGGGCCCCCTTGCGGGGCATCGGCGGCGACACGCGCGTGGGCATCCGCACCGGCGACACGCCGCAGCGCGACCGGGCCGCGATGCGCCGCACGCCGCCGGACATCCTGATCACGACGCCCGAGTCGCTGTACCTGATCCTGACCTCCCAGGCCCGCGACATGCTCACCTCCGTCGAGGCCGTGATCATCGACGAGATCCACGCGGTCGCGTCGACCAAGCGCGGCGCGCACCTGGCGCTGACGCTCGAGCGCCTGGACGCCAACTCGCGCCACGACGTGCAGCGCATCGGCCTGTCGGCCACGCAGAACCCGCTCGAGGAGGTCGGCCGCTTCATGGTCGGCCCGCGCCGCACCTGCCGGGTGATCGACGCCGGGGTGCGCAAGCCGCTCGACATCAAGATCCAGGTGCCGGTCGAGTCGATGGTCGAGCCCGACGCCACGCCCGGCGCGGCCGAGCTGGACCCGCTGCTGGGCGGCACGGAGGCCACGCGCAAGTCGATCTGGCCGGCGATCTACCCGCAGATCCTCGAGCTGGTGCGCGAGCACCGCTCGACGATCGTCTTCGTCAACAACCGCCGCGGCGCCGAGCGCCTGGCGCTGCGGTTGAACGAGCTGGCCGACGACGACATCGCCCGCGCCCACCACGGCTCGCTGGCCCGTGAGGAGCGCACGGTCGTCGAGGAGCTGCTCAAGGCCGGGGAGCTGCCCTGCCTGGTGGCCACGTCCTCGCTGGAGCTGGGCATCGACATGGGCGCCGTCGACCTCGTGCTGCAGGTCGAGTCACCCAAGTCCGTCGCCTCCGGGCTGCAGCGCATCGGCCGCGCCGGCCACAACGTGGGCGACACGTCCAAGGGCCGCATCTTCCCGAAGTTCCGCTCCGACCTGCTCGAGTGCACGGTGGTCGTGCGCCAGATGCGCGAGGGCAAGATCGAGCCGACCGTGGTGCCGCGCAACGCGCTCGACGTGCTGGCCCAGCAGATCGTGGCCATCACCGCCTCCCGCGAGGAGGAGGATCCGATCGCCGTCGACGAGCTGCACGCGCTGGTCACCGGCACGTACTCCTACGGCGAGCTGCCCCGGGCGCTGCTGGAGAACGTGCTGGACATGCTCGACGGCCGCTATCCGTCGGCCGAGTTCGGCGAGCTGCGCCCGCGCATCGTGTGGGACCGCGTGGGCGGCACGATCCGGGCCCGCAAGGGCGCCCGCGCGCTGGCCATCACCAACGCGGGCACGATTCCCGACCGCGGCCTGTTCGCGGTGACGCTGCCCGACGGCCGCCGCGTGGGCGAGCTCGACGAGGAGATGGTCTACGAGGCGCGCCCGGGCCAGACCTTCCTGCTCGGCGCGTCGTCCTGGCGGATCGAGGAGATCGGCCGCGATCGCGTGATCGTCACCCCCGCGCCCGGCGTCCCCGGCGCCGTGCCGTTCTGGCGGGGCGACAGCGTCGGGCGGCCCAAGGAGCTCGGGCTGGCCATCGGCGCGTTCGCGCGCTGGGCCGTCGACCAGCCCGTCGAGGTGCTCGAGCGCGACTACGACCTGGACGCGCTGGCCGCGCGCAACCTGCTCGACTACCTGCGCGAGCAGCAGGCCGCCACGCGGGTGATCCCCTCGGATCGCACCGTGGTGATCGAGCGCTTCCGCGACGAGATCGGCGACTGGCGCCTGTGCGTGCTGACGCCCTACGGCGGGCGGGTGCACGCGGCCTGGGCGCTGGCGCTGAGCGCGCGCATCCGCGATGTCTACGGGCTGGAGTCCGACGCGATCTGGTCCGACGACGGGATCATCGTCCACCTGCCCGACGCCGACGAGCCGCCCGGGGCCGAGCTCGTGCTGGTCGAGCCCGACGAGATCGAGGACCTGGTGGTGGGCGAGCTGGGCGCGTCGGCCCTGTTCGGCGCGCGCTTCCGCGAGAACGCCGGCCGCGCGCTGCTGATCCCCCGTGCCTATCCCGGCAAGCGCACCCCGCTCTGGCAGCAGCGCCTGAAGTCCCAGTCGCTGCTGGAGGTGGCCAAGCGCTACGCCGACTTCCCGATCATCCTGGAGACCTACCGCGAGTGCCTGCGCGACGTGCTCGACCTGCCCGGCCTGCAGGAGCTGCTGGGCGCGCTGCACCGGCGCGAGCTGTCGCTGGTCGAGGTGGAGACGCCGACCGCGTCGCCGTACGCCTCGTCGCTGCTGTTCGACTACGTCGCGACGTACATGTACGAGGGCGACACGCCCAACGCCGAGCGGCGCGCCGCCGCCCTGTCGCTGGACCGCGACCTGCTGCGCGAGCTGCTGGGCCAGGAGGAGCTGCGCGACCTGATCGACGCCGACGCGCTGGCCTCGGTCGAGGCCGACCTGCAGCATCGCTCGACGCGCACGCAGGCCACCTCGCGCGACGCGTTGGCCGACGTGCTGCGCCGCGTGGGCGACCTGACGCTGGACGAGGCGCGCGCCCGCGTGCTGCCCGAGCTGGACGCGGCGGCGATGCTCGAAGCGCTGGCCGGCGAGCGTCGCGCGGTGCGGGTGCGCGTCGGCGGCGAGGAGCGCTGGATCGCCGCCGACGACGCGGGCCTGTACCGCGACGCGCTCGGCGTCGTGCCGCCCGGCGGGCTGCCCGAGGCGTTCACCGGCGACGTCGACGGCGCGCTGCGCAAGCTGATCGCCCGCTACTCCCGCACCCACGGTCCGTTCACCACCGGCGAGCTGCGCGAGCGCTACCGCGTCGATCCGACGCCGGCGCTGGCCGAGCTGGAGCGCGAGAACGAGCTGGTGCAGGGCGAGCTGCGCCCCGGCGGCACGTCGCGCGAGTGGTGCGACCCCGAGGTCCTGCGCCGGCTGCGGCGCGCCTCGCTGGCCGTGCTGCGCAGCGAGATCGAGCCGACCGACCAGCGCGCGTTCGCGGCGTTCCTGCCCTCCTGGCAGGGCGTCGACCGCCATCCGGCGGCCGGCGCGGGGATCGACCGCCTGCGCGAGGTGCTGGTGCCGCTGCAGGGCCTGGCCCTGCCCGCCGACGTGTGGGAGCGCGACGTGCTGCCCCGCCGGACGGGCGCGTACTCGGCCGTGTGGCTGGACCAGCTGTGCGCGTCGGGCGAGGTCGTGTGGGTGGGGGCCGGCTCGCTCGGCCGCTCGACCGGCAAGGTCGCGCTGTACTTCCGCGAGGACGCCGAGGCGATCGGGCTGCCCCCGGGCGCCCAGGACGTGGTCGTTGCGGCCGATCCCGAGCACGAGGCGGTGCGCGAGCGCATCGCCCGCGCGCCCTGCTTCTTCACCGACCTGCTGGCCGAGCTGCCGCTGACGCCCGAGCAGGTGCAGGAGGCGCTGTGGGACCTGGTGTGGGCCGGGCAGGTGACCAACGACGCGTTCGCGCCGCTGCGCGCACCGCGGCTGACCCTGGCCCGCGCGCAGCGGGCCGCGGCGCCCACCCGGGCGCAGGCTCGCCGCTTCGGCTCGCGCCGGCGCGGGGCCACGCCGACCGTGCAGGGCCGCTGGTCGCTGACCTCGTCGATCTTCCGCACCGAGCCGGAGCCCGGGCAGAAGCGGCGCACGGTGGCCGAGCTGCTGCTGGAGCGCTACGGCATCGTCACCCGCGAGCAGGTGCTGGCCGAGTCGATCCCCGGCGGCTTCTCCAGCCTGTACGACGCGCTGTCGTCGCTGGAGACGCTCGGCGTGTGCCGCCGCGGCTACTTCATCGAGGGCCTGGGCGGGGCGCAGTTCGCGCTGCCGGGCGCGGTCGAGCGGCTGCGCGCGCAACGCGACCTCGACGAGGTCCCGGCGGTCGTGCTGGCCGCCACCGATCCCGCGCAGCCCTACGGCGCGGCGCTCTCCTGGCCCAAGAAGGACGGCGAGACCAGCCCGCGGGCCCGGCGCGTGCGCGGCGCCTACGTCGTGCTGGCCGGCGCCGAGCCGGTGGTGTTCGTCGAGAAGGGCGGGCGCGGCCTGCAGCTGCTCGTCGACCGCGCGGATCCCCGCCTGCGCCCCGCGCTGGAGACGCTGGCCGACTTCGTGCGCGAGGGCCGCGCCGGTCGCGGCACCAAGCTGTCGCTGGAGAAGGTCGACGGCGAGCCGGTGGTCGGCTCCGACGTCGAGGCGCTGCTCATCGAGCTCGGTTTCCGGGCCGGGCCGCGCAAGCTCACGCTCAGCGCCTGACATCGGACATTCGGCCAACGAACCGGGTTCCGGCTCAAGCACCTGACTGTCTCGGTTAGGGTCGCGCCGTGTCCCGTCCCACCGTCGGCGCGGGCCGTCGGTGAGGCGACCACCTTGGGTGATCGTCGCGCTCTCGGCGGCCACGATCGCGCTCGTCACCATCACGATCCTCGCGCTTAGCGGCACCATCCTGTCCCGCGCGATCACCGTCGAGGGCACGCCCGGCGGCACGATCGAAGTGCTCTACTCGCGCGTCGGGCTGACCGATCTCGATCCCGCGCGCGTCCAGGCCGTCGAGACGACGATCGTCACCCGGGCGACGCTGCGCACGCCGTACACGTGGCGCCCCGATCGGCCGCTGGCGCCGGTGCCCGATCTGGCCGAGGGCGTGCCCCAGATCACCGACGGCGGGCGGCGTGTGACCATCCAGCTGCGCTCGGACGTGCGCTTCGCCCCGCCGGTCAACCGCCCCATCACCTCGGCCGACATCGCCTACGCGATCTCGCGGGCCTTCCGCCCCAGCGTCGACGGCGAGGTCGCGCGGCGCTGGTTCGCCGCCGTCGAGGGCGTCGATGCGGTGCGCCGGGGCGAGGCGGTCGTCGCCTCCGGGCTGCAGACGCCCGACGACCACACGCTCGTCGTCCAGCTGACCAAGCCCGCGGGGCGCGTGGTCGCCGAGGCGATGACGCTGGAGGTCGCCGCGCCGGTCCCGCGCGAGTACGCCCAGCCGTTCGACGATCGCCCGCGCTCGACCTACGCAGAGCACCAGGTGGCCAGCGGTCCCTACCGGCTGGCGGCGGCGCCCGACGGCCGTCTGCTCGATCCCGTGGCCGACCGGCTCCAGCTCGTGCGCAACCCCAACTGGGACGCCGACACCGACGACCGCCCGGCGTTCGTCGACCGCTTCGTCCTGCGGCTGCGCGCCGGCGACGCGGCGTCGGTGCTCGACGAGACGTTCCAGGGCCAGGGACGGATCGCGGCCGACGTGATCCCCGGATCCGCCGACCAGGTCCCGCCCGGCCGCGGCGACCAGCTCGTGGCCGGCCAGGCGGGCTCGACGACGTTCCTGGCCCTCAACGTGCAGGCCCGTCCGCTGGACGACGTCGCCGTCCGGCGCGCGGTCGTGGCCGCCGCCGATCGGCGCGCGCTGAGCCAGGGCTTCGGCGGCGTGATCGACGACCAGGTGGCGACGCACTGGATCCCGCCGGGCCTCCCCGGCTTCGAGCAGGCCGGCGGCACGCGCGGCGCGCCGCTGCCCTGGCTGGCCGACCCGCACGGCAGCGTGGCCACGGCGCGCGCGCTGCTGCGCCAAGCCGGCCCCGTCGAGGGCACCATCCGCATCGGCGTCCCCGGGCTGGCGGCCGCGGACGGCACGGTCGCCCGGTTCGTCGCGCGCCTGCGCGCCGTCGGCCTACGCGCCCGCATCGAGGAGATCGCTCCGGCCGACTACCTGGACCGCTGCCGAGCCGGCGGCGTCGACGGGCCGTCGTGCTTCTTCTCATGGGTGCCCGAGCTGCGCGATCCGCAGGCGATGCTCGAGCCGCTGTTCGGCGCCGACGCGGGCGCGACCAACCTGTCGCACCTGGACGATCCCGCGCTCGACCGGCGGATGGCCGACGCAGCGCGGCTGCAGGGCGCCGGCGACCGCGCGGCCGCCTGGGGTGAGATCGACCGCGACCTGGCCGCGCTGGCCCCCGGGGTGCCGATCGAGTGGTCCACCGACCTCAACGTCCGCTCGGCCGACGTGCGGGCCTACATCGACCCCGGAACCGGCAGTTGGGCGCTGCCCTACCTGTCGCGCGGATGAACGCGCCGGTCACCGTCCCCGCCCTGCTGGCCCAGCGCCGCTGGAGCGTCGCGCTGGTCGCATTGGTGACGCTCGCCTCGGTCGCGCTGCTCGTGGTCACCCCGCTGATCGTCGGGCAGGCCATCGACGAGATGCAGGCCGGCCGCGAGGACGCCGTCGTGCGCTCGGCCGTGCTCGTGCTGCTGACCGGTGGTGCGTCGGCGGTGCTGTCGTCGCTGCAGGGCTGGCTGGCCGGACGCCTGGCCCTGCGCATCGAGCGCGACCTGCGCGACCGGGTGTTCGCCCACCTGCAGGCGGTCGCGCCGGGCGTGCTCGGCCGCCGCCCCGTCGGCGAGCTGGTCGGCTACCTGACCACGGAGCTGATGCCGCTGTCGACGTTCGTCGGGCTCGGCTCGGCCAACCTGCTGCAGGGCATCGCGACGATCGTCTTCGCCGCCACGGTGATGCTCGTGCTCAATCCCCTGCTGGCGGTGCTGGCGCTATCGCCGGTCCCGGTCGCGGTGTTCGCGGTCTGGCGGTACGGCCGGGTGGTGCGCCCGGCGCTGCGCGAGCAACGCACGCGTCAGGCGCGCCTGGCCGGGTTGGCGCAGGAGACGCTGGACGGCGTCACGACCGTGCGCGCGTTCGGCCGCGAGGAGGCGCAGGACGCGCGGGTGCGCGCCGCCGCCGACCAGGCGCTGGACGCGGCCTTGCGCGTGGCCCGTCTCGATGCGCTGCTCGGTCCGACCGTACGGGTCCTGCCGCTGCTGGGCCAAGCGATCGTCGTCGTCGTGGGCGGCGCGATGGCCATCGCCGGCGACCTCTCCGTCGTCGACTTCGCCGTCTTCTACACCTACCTCGTGGTGCTGGTGCCCTCGATCCAGTCGACCGGCACGCTGCTCGGCCGCGCCCAGGACGCGGTCGCCTCCGCCAGCCGGGTCGACGACCTGCTGCGGGCACCCCACCAGACCGGGGGCGACACGCCGCTGCCGGCGGGGCCGCTGGGCATCGAGGTGGCGGCGGCCCGGGTCACCGGCGATGACGACACGGTGATCGTCGACGGCGCGGACCTGTCCGTCGCACCCGGCGCGACGGTGGCCATCGTCGGCGGGACCGGCTCGGGGAAGTCGACGCTGCTGTGGCTGGTCAACCGGCTCGTCGAGGCCGACTCCGGGGCGGTGCGGGTCGGCGACGCCCCGGTCGACGCGCTATCGCTGGCCACGCTGCGCGGCGCGATCGCGGTCGCCGCGGACGACAACTTCCTGTTCGCCGGGACGATCGCGGAGAACATCGCCTACGCGCAGCCCGACGCGCCCCACGAGGCGATCGAGCAGGCGGCCCGGCGGGCCGCCGCGCACGCGTTCGTCAGCGCGCTGCCCGACGGCTACGACACCGTGGTGGGCGAGCGGGGCATCGGGCTGTCGGGCGGACAGCGCCAGCGCATCGCGATCGCCCGCGCGCTGCTGTCGGCGCCCCGCTTGCTCGTGCTCGACAACGCCACCGGGAACCTCGACGCGCTGACCGAGGAGGCCGTGGTCGAAAGCCTCGGGGCCGAGGGCGATGACGCGCCCACGCGCCTGGTGGTCGCCTACCGGCCGTCCGTGCTGCGGCTGGCCGACGAGATCGTGGTGCTCGACGGCGGGCGCATCGTCGAGCGGGGAACGCACGACGAGCTGGTGGATCGCAGCGAGCGCTACCGCGACCTCGTGGGGCTGGCGTCGTGACGCCCACCGGACCTGCGCTGCTGCGCGAGCTGCTGGCGCCGCACCGCCTGGCGGTCACCGGCGCGTGCGTCGCCACCGTCGTCGCCGCGGCCAGCACGCTGGCGCTGCCCTACCTGGCCGGCCGGGTGATCAACACCGTCGTGGTGGCCGGCGACACGGCGCAGCTGCGCCTGCTCGCCGCGATCATCGGCGTGCTGCTCGTCGTCGCCTGGGTGGCCGGGCTGGCCGAGTCCTACCTGATCGCCGCGACCGGCCAGCGCGTGCTCGCCGGCCTCCGGGTGCGGCTGATCGACCACGCCCAGCGCCTGCCGATCAGCTACCACGACGGCGCCAGCACCGGTCGCCTGACCTCGCGCGTGACCAACGACGTGCAGTCGCTGCAGCAGCTCGTCGCCGGCGGCCTCAACCAGCTGCTGTCCGCGGTGCTGATCGTCGCCGGCACGGTCATCGCGATGCTCGTCCAGGACTGGCGCCTGGCCCTGGTCACCTTCTTCGCGTTCCCGCTGGTCGCGCTGCTGACGACGCTGTTCTCGCGGGCCGCCGCGGTGGCCTGGCGCCGGGCGGGCGGCACGCTGACCGGGCTGACCGCGTACGCGACCGAGACGATGGCGGCGCGGGCGATCGTCCGCACGTTCGCGCAGGAGGAGCGCCACCGCGCGCGCTTCGAGCAGCTCAACGACGACAACCGCGCCTCACACGACGTGGCCGCGGGCCTGACGCGCATCTTCCTGCCCTCGACCCAGCTCGTCGCGTCGCTGGCCGTGGCCATCGTCCTGCGGAACGGCGGGCGCGAGGCGATCGCCGGCGGGGTCGAGATCGGCACCGTGGTGGCCTTCACGGCCTACGTGGCCCAGGCGCTCGGGCCGCTGACCCAGCTGGGGTCGCTCGTCGGCTCGGCCCAGCAGGCGGGCGCCGGCCTGAGCGAGATCGCCCAGCTGCTGGGCGAGGAGGCCGACCCGGCGCTCGTCGAGGGCGCCCAGCGCCGCCCGTCGACGCACCCCGGCGCGGTCCAGGCCGACGGCCTGTGGTTCGCCTACGGCGACGAGAACTGGATCCTGCGCGACCTGTCGCTGCGCATCGATCCGGGCGAGACCGTCGCGCTGATCGGCCCGTCCGGCTGCGGCAAGAGCACCTTCGTCAAGCTTGTCGTCGGCTTCAACCTGCCCAACCGCGGGACGCTGCGCGTCGGCGGTGTCGACGTGCGCGAGCTCGACTGGCGCGCGGTCCGCAGCGAGATCGCCTACGTCACTCAGGAGCCGTTCCTGTTCGCGGGCACGGTGGCCGACAACCTGGTCTGGGCCAAGCCCGAGGCGACCCGCGACGAGCTGCGCGCGGCGGCCGACGGCGTCGGCGCGCTGGACGTGCTCGAGCGCCTGCCCCAGGGCCTGGACACCGAGGTCGGCGAACGCGGCGAGCGCCTGTCCGGCGGCCAGCGCCAGCTCGTCGCGCTGACCCGGGCGATGCTCGTCGACCCCGCGCTGCTGGTCCTCGACGAGGCGACCGCGTCGATCGACGTGGCCACCGAGGCACGTGTGCAGCGCGGCCTGGAGCGCCTGCGCGCGGGGCGCAGCGCGCTGGTCATCGCCCACCGCCTGACCACGATCCGCAGCGCGGACCGCATCGTCGTGCTCGACGCGGGCCACGTGGTCGAGGAGGGGACGCCGGCCGCGCTGCGCGCCGCCGGTGGCCGGTACGCGGCGCTCGAGCGCGCTGGGGAGCGGTCCGCGTGAGGCGGTGGATCACGGCCGGCGGGGCGGTCGTCGCGGCGCCCGCGGTGGCGCTGCTGGCCACCAACGCCTGGGTGCTGGCCACCACACGCGGGCGAGTGCACGCCGGCGTCGATGGCGTGCCGGCGCGCGAGCACGGGCTGGTCCCGGGGACCTCGCGCCTGACCCGCACCGGCCGCGAGAACCGGCACTTCGTCGCCCGCACGCAGGCCGCCGCCGACGCCTTCCACCGCGGGCGCGTGCGCACCGTGGTGGTCAGCGGCGGACCGCCGGAGGTGCGCGAGCTGACCGACGCGCTCGTCGCGCTCGGGGTGCCCGCCGCGGCGATCGTCGGCGACGACGCCGGCGTGGACACGCTGGCCACGGTCCGCTGGGCGGCCCGCCGCGGGGTGCGCGAGATCGTGCTCATCGGCCAGACCTGGCATGTTCCGCGCGCGCTGTTCCTGGCCGCGGCGCTGGGGGTCGACGCGGTCGCCTACGCGCCCTGCGGTGGCGCCTGCCGGCGGCTGCGCCGGCGCGAGTGGCTGGCCCGGGCGAAGGCGGCCGGGCAGGTGCTCAGCGGACGGCTGCGATGAGCGCTCCCGCGACCCTCGCGCTGCTGCAGCGCACGCCCACGGCGATCGAGCGGACTCTCCCGCTGCTCACGCGCGGTCAGCTGACGCCCTGGCTGCCGCCGGCCACGCTGGCGCTGGTCGACGCGCTGCTGGACGGCGTCGACAGCCCGGCCCCGCCCGGCGCGCAGGCCGAGGACGGGCTGGCGCCCGTGCGTCCGTCGTGGTTCGCCCGACCCACCCACGCCGCCTGGCGCCGGCTGGGCACGGCGATGCGCGCCGACCTCGGCCGAGCGCCCGTCGCCGCGTCCGGATACCGCTCGCCGGCCTACCAGGCGCTGCTCATCCTGTGGCTCGACGATCCGGCTCGCACGGAGACGCCGGCGCGCAGCGAGCACTGCCATCCGACGCACCACGCCGTCGACCTGACCACCCCGGCGATCAACGGCGGGCCGCCCGGCGCCTTCGCCGCGACGGACGAGTACCGCTGGCTGACCGACCACGCGGGCGCCTTCGGCTTCGTCCAGACCTACGACGCCGAGCCCTGGCACTGGCGCTACGCGGTCACGTAGCCCAGCTCGCGCGCGCGGCGGGTGAGCTCGTCGCGATGGCGCGGGTCGGCGATGGCGATCAGGCGGCGCGTGCGCTCGGCGATCGGCGTCCCGCGCAGCTCGGCCACGCCGTGCTCGGTGACCACCTTGTCGACGACGTTCTTCAGGGTCGTGACCGCCGCGCCGGGCTGCAGCTGCGGGACGATGCGGGAGATCTCGCCGTCGGCGCCGGCCGTGGAGCGCAGCACGATGAAGGCCTGGCCGCGCTCGGCGTACATCGCTCCGCGCCCGAAGTCGAGCTGGCCGCCGGTCGAGGACCAGTAGTGGCTGCCCAGGGACTCCGACGCGCACTGGCCGAGGAAGTCGACCTCGAGCGTCGCGTTGATGGCCACCATGTCGTCCTCCTGGCCGATCAGCCGCGAGTCGTTGGTCACGTCGACCGGCCAGAACTCGACGCCGCCGTTGTCGGCCACGAAGTCCCACAGCCGCGGCGACCCGTGCGTGCCGGTGGTGACGATCGTGTTGCGGTGCGTGCGCTTGCGCGTGCCGGTCACGGCGCCGGACTCGACGAGATCGACGAAGCCGTCGGCCAGGATCTCGGTGTGCACGCCGAGGTCGCGGTGGTCGTGCAGGCGGCTGAGCACGAGGCTGGGCACCGCGCCGATGCCGGCCTGCAGCGTCGCGCCGTCGGGGATCCGCTCGGCCACCAGCTCGGCGATGCGCGCGTCCAGCGCGTCGCCCGTGCGCTGGGGCAGCTCGGTGGGCGCGTAGTCGGCCTCGCACCAGCCGACGATCTGGCTGACGTGGATCTGGTTCTCGCCGAACGTACGCGGCATCTGCGGGTTGACCTCGACGAAGAACGGCGCGTGGCCGATCAGCGCGGCGCTGTAGTCGGCCTGCAGCCCGAGGGAGAAGTAGCCGTGGCGGTCGGGCGGGGCGACCGAGACGACGACCAGCGAGCACTTCGTGGTGGTGCGCAGCAGGCGCGGCACCTCGCTGAAGTTGTTGGGCACCAGGTCGCAGGCGCCGGTGTGGAAGGCGTCGCGGTCGGCCGGCGTCAGGAACCAGGAGACGTGACGCAGGCCGGGACCGCCGACGCCGAAGCAGGGCCGCGGGCGCAGCGGCAGCATCTGGTGGGCGCGCACGCCCTGCAGACGGTCGGCGGCGGCTTCGATCGCGTCGACGACGGTCCGCGGCTCGGCGTTGCCGGCGCCGACGATCACGTCGGCCCCCGGCGGGATGTGGTCGAGCACGCGGTCGGCGCTGGCCCGGCGCGCGGCGAGCAGAGAGGCGACGGTCACGGTCGCAACGCTATCCGTCGCCCCTCCCCAGACGCGCCGAGCCCGTGCATGGCGTCGCGGCTCTTGCTGCCCGCGACCCACGAGGGGGAGGCCCGTCGCCTGGGGAGGCATCCGGTCGTGGAGACACCATTCCGGGCCAACCTCAGCGGTTGCTCAAGATCCGGTGAAGATCCAACGAGCGTCCATACCCTGGTCAGCGAGCCATGCCCGAGGGAGACACGATCCACTACGCGGCCAACCGCATCCGGCCGCTGCTGGAGGGCGCGGTTCCCGACGAGCTGACCACGCCCCATCCGCGCTTCGGGGCCGACCGCTGGCCGCAGCGTCTGGCGGGCCGCGCGGTGACCAGCGTCGACGCCTACGGCAAGCACCTGTTCCTGCGCTTCGAGGACGACCTGGTGATCCACTCGCACCTGCGCATGACCGGCGGCTGGGGCACCTACCGCGAGGGCCAGCGCTGGCGGCGCTCGCCGCGGCGCGCCTGGCTGGTGGCGCGCGCCCGCGGCGGCGTGGTCGTGCAGTTCGACGGGCCGGTGCTGGAGCTGTTGACCGCGGCCCGGGCCCGCGCCCGCCTGGACATCTCCGCGCTCGGGCCCGACATCCTGGCCCCCGAGCTCGACGAGGACGCCTTCCTGCGGCGCCTGCGGGCCGACGACCCGACCCGACCGATCGGCGACGCGCTGCTGGATCAGCGCACGATCGCGGGCATCGGGAACCTGTGGAAGGCCGAGGGCTGCCACGCCGCGGCGATCGACCCGTGGCGCCCGACCGGCCAGGTGACCGACGCCGAGGCGCTGGCCATCGTCCACCAGACGCGCCCGCGCATGCAGCAGTCGGCCCTGGACGGGATGCAGGACCGCTGGCGGGTCGTCTACAAGCAGGCCGGCCGGCCCTGCCCGCGCTGCGGCACGACGATCCTGCGGCGCGGCATGGGCGACGACAACCGCACGACGTTCTGGTGTCCCGGATGCCAGACGTGAGCGTCCCGCCCGCGCGTCCGCGGCGCGTCGGCCACAAGGGCGCCGACCTGATCGCGCCCGGGAACACGCCCGCGTCGTTCGACGCGGCGCTGGCCGCCGGCGTCGACATGGTCGAGTTCGACGTGCTCTCCGAGCAGCTGGACGGCACCGGCGAGCTGTATCTGGCCCACGACTACTCCGCGCTGCGTGCCGGGACCGCGCCGACCCTGGCCGAGGGCCTGGCGCACCTGTCCGGCGCCGCGTTCGGCGGCCTGGAGTTCGATGTGGACCTCAAGCTCCAGGGCTACGAGCTGCGCGTGCTCGACGCGCTGCGCGAGCACGACCTCGTCGACCGCGTGCTCGTCTCGACGATGGAGGTCCCGTCGCTGGACCTGCTGCGGGCCACCGAGCCGGCGCTGCGCCTGGGCTGGTCGGTCCCGCGCCTGCGCAGCGACCCGATGGCCACCTGGTGGAAGCGCCCGGCGGCACTGGCCTGGGGGCTGAGCTACCGCGCCGCCCTGCCGCGCTACGCGGCCAAGGCGATCCGCGACGGCCGCGTCGACGCGCTGATGGCCAACTGGCGTCTGGTCACCCCCGCGCTGGTGCACCACATCCAGGCGGCGGGCGGCGAGCTGTACGTGTGGACGGTCGACGATGCGGCCACGATCGCCCGCATGGAGGCGCTCGGCGTCGACGCCGTGATCTCCAACGATCCGCGCCTGTTCGCGGGGTAGCACGGGTCGACAACGGCGCGGTGCGCGTCGAACTGCACGACACTGCGGCGCGCAAGCCGCTACCAATACCGGCCTGGCCCTGCCGAAAGGAGCAGTCTTGACCACATATGCCGCGCCGCGCCGGATGGTGCTGGCCGACACCCTGCCGGGAACGCGCGTCCGCGACGTCCTGCTGGTGCTCGGCGGCGCCCTCTTCATGGTGCTGATGGCGCAGATCTCGATCCACGTCCCACCGTCCCCCGTGCCGATCACCGGCCAGACGCTCGGCGTCGTGGTCTGCGGTGCCGCGCTGGGCGCCAACCGCGGTGTTCTCGCGATGGCCCTGTACGTCGTGATGGGCCTCTTCCTGCCCGTGTACGCCGACGGCAACTCCGGCCCCGAGATCATCTGGGGCGCCACCGGCGGCTACCTGATCGGCTTCATCGTCGCCACCTACGCGATCGGCTACCTGGCCGAGCGCGGCGGCGACCGCAAGATCCTCACCGCCTTCGCCACCTTCTGCGTCGGCCAGCTGATCGTCTTCGGGATCGGCGTGCCCTGGCTGAAGGTCTCGGCCGACATGGACTGGTCGACGGCCATCCACGACGGCTTCACGATCTTCATCGTCGGCGGGCTGATCAAGGCCGCCGTCGCCGCCATCGCGGTTCCCTCGGCCTGGCACCTGGTGCGCAAGGCCGACGGCAAGAAGTAGCGCAGGTCCTACCGCAGCAGGCAGGTCGCCGCGGAGTAGCCCTTCGGGTCGCTCCCGGCGCCGCTGCGGTGGCCGGCCTCGGTGAGCGCGCGGTCCGAGCGGACCACGCGCCGGCCGATCCGCCACTCGAAGTCCACGCGCCCGCGCAGGCGCAGCACCGTGCCGTCGGGCGCCTCGAAGCGGAACAGGAAGCCGCCCTGGCGACGCGCGCCCGGCTTGGGCCGGCCGACCGAGAAGAAGCCGGAGTCACCCTGGTCGATGAGGTTGTGCCACAGCCCGTCGGTCGGGTCCTTCCACTGGACCCGGACGCGCATGAAGAGCTTGACGGCCTTGCGCTGGGCCCCGGGCATCGAGGCGCGCACGCCGACCGCGTTGGGGTGGTCGGCGGTGTCGCAGACGTTGACCGTCGCCCACACGTCCGGCGTCGCGGCACCCGCGGTGCTCGGCAGGAGGAGGGCCAACAGAACGAGCGCAAGTCCCAGGCGGGCCATCGCGGCCACCATAGCGTCGCTCGGTCCGCGCCCCTTATGCTCCCTGCGGTGATGGGAGCGACCACGGAGGAGGCCGTCGCGCTACTGCGAGGCGTCGGCGTGTTCGAGACCCTGGCGGAGCCCGACCTGCAGCGCATCGCGCAGCTGGCCGTTCCGCGCAGCTTCGCCGCGGGCGAGGTGGTGTTCCGCGAAGGCGACACCAGCGACACGTGCTACGTCGTCTCCGCCGGCCACGCGCGGGCGATCCGCGAGCACGGCGACGGCCGCACGATCACGCTGGCCCACTTCGGCCCGGGCGACATCTTCGGCGAGCTGGCGATCTTCGACGACGAGAGCCGCTCGGCCACGATCGAGGCGCTCGACCCGCTGAGCACGATCGCCATCCTGGGCCCCGACTTCCGCCGCCTGCTCGACCAGCACGGCCAGATGGCGGTCAAGCTCGTCGTCGCGCTGGGGCGCCGGCTGCGCGAGGCCAACGAGCGTCTGGCCCGCCAGTCCTTCCAGACCGTGCAGAGCCGCGTGGCCACCGTCCTGACCGACCTGGTCGACAGCGCCCGCAAGGAGGGCGCGGGCGAGCGCGACGTGCTCGTCACCGTCACCCAGGCCGACATCGCCCAGCTGGCGGGCTCGTCGCGCGAGTCGGCCAGCCGCTTCCTGGCTGTGCTCGAGCGCGCCGGGGTCATCACCCAGGGGCGCGGCCGCATCGTCGTCAACGATCCCGGCGCCCTGCGTGGCTACGTCTACTGAGTTCTCGGCCGGCGGCGTGGTCATCCGCGGCGACGAGACGATCGTCATCGTCCCCACGCGGCGGGCCGCCAACGGTCGCGCCGTGGTGGCGCTGCCCAAGGGGCACGTGGACCCCGGGGAGACCGCGCCCGAGGCCGCCGCGCGCGAGGTGCGCGAGGAGGCCGGCGTCGACGCCGATCTCGTCGAGAAGCTCGGTGACGTGCGCTACTGGTACCAGCGCGACGGCCAGCGGATCGCCAAGGTCGTCAGCTTCTACCTGTTCGACTACCGCTCGGGCGACGTGGCCGATCACGACGCCGAGGTCGAGGAGGCGCGGTGGGTGCCGCTGGACGAGGCGCTGCAGCAGCTGACCTACCGGGGCGAGAAGGAGATGGTCCAGCGCGCCCTGGACCGAGTTCGGCGCTGAAACCGGGTAGAGTCCCGCCCCGCCTGTGCAGGTACTGAACTTCTACTCCCGGATCTTCGCCGACCAGCTCAAGCGTGGTCGCAAGACGGCCACCATCCGGCTCGGCGACAAGTCCCACAAGTACCGCAAGAACCAGCTGGTTCTGGTCACCATCGGCTACCAGTACTCGCCGCGTGAGCGCATCTTCGAGGCGGTCATCGATCAGGTCGAGGTCAAGCGCGTGCGCGAGCTGTCGCCGCGCGACATCGAGCACGACAACCCCGAGTTCCGCCGCCACGAGGAGATGATCCACTTCCTCGAGCAGATCTACGGGCGCGAGGTGTCGATGGACGACGTCGTGACGGTCGTGCGCTTCTCCCAGATCGTCGACTCGCCGACCGAGTTCACCGACCGCCGGTTGGGTATCGGCGGGGCACAGAACTAGCCGTTCGAATCCACCGATCGGAGCATTCAGCGCATCGTGCATGCGCCGAACACTCCGATCATGAGCTCCTCCACTTCTCACCGTCGTCGGGTCCCCCTGGGGCTCAAGCTCGGCGGCCTCAGCGCCATCTTGCTCGCCTTCATGGCGATCATCGTGACGTTGGCCGTCGTCGCGCTCGGCAAGGTGGCCGACAACGGCCACAAGACCTACGTCAACAGCGTGCAGCCGATGGCCGCGCTGTCCGACGCCCGCGCCACCTTCAACCTGAACCGGGCGCTGGCCTTCAAGCATCTGCTCGACGGCGACGCGCAGACGATGCGCGAGCTGCAGTCGACGATCGCCGCCAACTCCAAGAGCATCGACGCGCAGCTGGCCAAGGTCCGCCCGACGCTGATGACCGCGACCGGCAAGGCCGAGTTCGCCAACCTGACCGCCAACATCGCGCGCTACAACCCGCTGCGCGAGCGTCTGCTGGCGCTGTCGACCACCGGCGAGCGCGACGCGGCCTACGCCTACAGCGTGGCCAAGGTCACGCCGGCCGGGAACGCGGTCAACGCCGCCTTCGACAAGCTCGACGCGTCCAAGCAGGCCGTCGCCGCCGCGATGGACACCGACGCCCGGTCGACCTACACCAGCTCACGGGCCCTGGTGCTCGCCCTGCTGATCGGCGCGCTGGTGATCGGCGCGGTCCTGGCCTTCCTGCTGACCCGCTCCATCCGCCGCTCGGTGGCCGACCTGCGGTCGCGCCTGGACAGCCTGCGCACCCACTGCGTCGGCGGCCTGCGCAACGGCCTGGAGCACATGGCCGAGGGCGACCTGACCATCACCGTCACGCCGGTCACCCCGCTGATCGAGCGCATCACCCGCGACGAGCTCGGTGACGCCGCGATCGCCGTCAACGGCATCCGCGAGGCCACCGTCGGCTCCGTCGAGGCCTACAACGCCACGCGCGGTGCGCTGGGCGAGATGATCGGGGAGGTCTCGACCGTCGCCGGCACGATCGGCACGTCCAGCGGCGAGGTCGCCGAGACGTCGTCGGAGGCCGGCCGCGCGGTCGGCGAGATCGCCCACGCCGTGACCGACATGGCCGAAGGCGCCGAGCGCCAGGTGCGCATGGTCGAGGACGCCCGCGTCGCCGCCGAGGCGACCACGACCGCCGCCGAGCGGGCTCGCGAGCTCGTCGTCGACGGCGTCGGCGCCTCCGATCAGGCCACCGCCGCGATGGGCGCCGTCCGCGACGCCACGATCGAGGCCAGCGAGGCGATCCGTGCGCTGGCCGCGAAGTCCGACGAGGTGTCGGGCATCGCCGAGACGATCGGCGGCATCGCCGAGCAGACCAACCTGCTGGCGCTCAACGCGGCCATCGAGGCCGCCCGCGCCGGCGAGCAGGGCCGCGGCTTCGCCGTGGTCGCCGAGGAGGTCCGCAAGCTGGCCGAGGAGTCCCAGGACGCCGCCGGCTCGATCGCGGGGCTCATCGAGCAGATCCAGACCGAGACCGCGACCGCCGTGCGGGTCGTCGAGGAGGGCGCGCGTCGCTCCGACGAGGGCGCCGAGATCGTCGCCCAGGCGCGGGTCGCGTTCGACGAGATCGGCGAGGCCGTCAGCGACGTCGCCTGCCGCATCGAGGCGATCGCCACCTCGACGTCCGAGGTCGCCGCGGTGGCCGAGCAGTCGTCGGCCTCCACCGAGGAGGTCTCCGCCTCCACGCAGCAGACCAGCGCCTCGGCGCAGCAGATCGCCGCGTCGGCGCAGGAGCTGGCGCGCACGGCCAACGAGCTCGAGTCGCTCGTCGGCCGCTTCCAGCTGTCGGCGGCCTAGGCGCCGCCTGACTGAACGGGTTGGGCCGGCGCCGTGGTGGGGACCAACGGCGCCGGTTCCAGCTCTTCGGCTGCTGTCACGCGCTCGCTGCGCTGCGCCAGCTCCACGCTGACCAGCAGCACGAGATCGACCGCCAGGCCGAACACCGCGCCGAACTGCGACTCGACGAACGCGAACGAGCGCGTCAGGAAGATCGACACCAGCAGCGCGCGCTCGAACCACTCGAACGCCGTGGCCCGCTTGCCCTGACGCAGCGCGACCACGCCGATCAGCACGAGGATCCCCGACAGCGTCGACGAGCCGAGGCTCAGCCAGTTGATCGTCGAGAGGTCGCCGATGTCGTCGCTGACCGAGCCCTTCGCCGCGCCGCCCAGGTGCAGGCCGATCGACAGCACGAGCTCGAAGGTGAAGAACAGGCTCGTCGCGCCCCAGAAGACGAGCACGCCGATCACGATCGGGTCGAACGCGGGCTTGCGGGAGAACGTCAGGTACAGGTCGCGCGCCCGCTTGGCCTGGCGGGCGGGCCAGGCCGGGGGCTTGCTGGGGATCGCGTCCAGGCGGACCAGCAGCTCGCGCACCGGCGCGACCAGCGGATCGGCGGGATCGGCCTTGTCCAGCAGCCGCAGCGCCCGGTCCTTCTCGCGCTGGTCGAGGTCGTGGCGGGCCGCCTCGGAGACCAGGTCCAGCGCGTTGACGACGTACTCCATCTGCGTCAGCCCCCGGCGCTTGTCCAGCGCCCGGATGATCAGGTAGAGCCCGACGAAGACCAGGTAGATGAGCGCCGCGGCGGGCTGGAAGAAGTAGTTGTTGTCGGAGGTGATGAACTTGCCGAGCTCGTCGATGAAGAACCCGAACCCGACGCCGCCGATGATCGCCGCCGGCCGGCGCACCCCGCGGTTGAGGTAGATCAGCAGCAGGCCGATCGCGATCACCATGAAGATGCCGCCGTACAGCAGGTGCGCGATGTGCAGTCCGCCGCCGCCGAGCTGCGGGTAGTTGGTGGCCCACAGCTGCGTGCGGATGACCAGGACGGTGGTCACGCCGGCGACCAGGAACGTCTCCAGCAGCGAGATGAAGTCGACGTCGCGGGTGGGATGTCGCAAGAGGCGGACCTGCATGGCGCGCGAGCCTAACGCGGAGGTCGTGAACAAGTCGTTTGGCACTCTTGAGGCGAGAGTGCCAAGACTGCTAGCATCGACGACGTGTTTGGCACTCTGAATGGTCGAGTGCCAACTGGTCCCACCCGCACCGGAGGTAACCGAGAATGAGCTTGAAGCTCAAGCCGCTGGGCGATCGCCTGATCGTCCAGGCGATCGACGAGGAGCAGACGACCGCTAGCGGTCTCGTGCTCCCCGACACCGCCAAGGAGAAGCCCCAGAAGGGCAAGGTCCTGGCTGTCGGCGACGGCAAGTACGACGAGGACGGCGAGAAGCGCATCCCGCTCGACGTCGCCGTTGGCGACGAGGTCCTGTACTCCAAGTACGGCGGCACCGAGATCAAGGTCGACGGCGAGGACCTGCTGGTCCTGCGCGAGTCCGACGTCCTCGCCAAGGTCGAGTCTTAGGAGATTTGAGAGACACATGGCACACAAGGAACTGAAGTACGACGTCGACGCGCGCAACGCCCTGCAGGCTGGCGTGGACGCCGTCGCCAACGCCGTCAAGGTGACGCTCGGCCCCAAGGGCCGCTACGTCGTCCTCGACAAGAAGTTCGGCGCCCCCACCATCACGAACGACGGCGTGACCATCGCTCGTGAGATCGAGGTCGAGGACGTCTTCCAGAACCAGGGCGCGCAGCTCGTCCGCGAGGTCGCCACGGCGACCAACGACGTGGCCGGCGACGGCACGACGACCGCGACCGTGCTGGCCCAGGCCATCGTTCGCGAGGGCCTGAAGAACGTCGCTGCTGGTGCCAACCCGCTTGAGCTCAAGCGCGGCATCGAGAAGGCCGTCGACCAGGTCGTCGACTACATCAAGAACATGGCCACCGAGGTCAACGGCAAGGAGCAGATCGCCCGCGTGGCGACCATCTCCGCCGGCGACGAGGAGATCGGCGACGTCATCGCCGACGCCATCGAGAAGGTCGGCAAGGACGGCGTCGTGAACGTCGAGGAGGGCCAGACGTTCGGCCTCGATCTCGAGTTCACCGAGGGCATGCAGTTCGACAAGGGCTACATCTCCCCGTACCTGGTCACCGACCAGGATCGCCAGGAGGCCGTGCTCGAGGATCCCTACATCCTCATCGCCAACTCGAAGATCGGCGCCGTGCGGGACCTGCTGCCCGTGCTGGAGCAGGTCATCCAGGCCGGCAAGCCGCTCCTGATCATCGCCGAGGACGTCGAGGGCGAGGCCCTCGCGACGCTCGTCGTGAACAAGCTGCGTGGCACCTTCACCTCCGTCGCCGTCAAGGCGCCGGGCTTCGGTGACCGCCGCAAGCGCATCCTCGAGGACATCGCCATCCTGACCGGCGGCGAGGTCATCACCGAGGACCTCGGGCTGAAGCTCGAGAACACGCAGGTCTCGCAGCTGGGCCGGGCCCGCCGCGTGGTCGTCGCCAAGGACAACACGACGATCGTCGACGGCGCGGGCGATGTGGAGGCCATCAAGGGCCGCATCAACCAGATCAAGGGCGAGATCGAGTCGACCGACTCGGACTTCGACCGCGAGAAGCTGCAGGAGCGCCTGGCCAAGCTGTCGGGTGGCGTCGCCGTCGTCAAGGTCGGCGCGGCCACCGAGACGGAGGTCAAGGAGAAGAAGCACCGTGTCGAGGACGCCCTTCAGGCGGCCCGCGCGGCGCTCGAAGAGGGCATCGTGCCCGGCGGTGGCGTCGCGCTCCTGCGCGCCGCGGACGCCGTCACGGCCGACGCGTGGGAGGACGACCAGCGCACGGGTGCGCGCATCGTCGTCCGCGCGCTGGAGGAGCCGCTGCGTCAGATCTCCTTCAACGCCGGCCTCGAGGGCTCGGTCGTCGTCAACGACGTCCGCAAGGCCACCGGCAACGAGGGCCTGAACGCGGCCACCGGCGAGATCGTCGACCTGGTCAAGGCCGGCGTCGTGGATCCCGTCGTGGTCACCCGCTCGGCGCTGCAGAACGCCGCGTCGATCGCCAAGAACATCCTGACGACCGAGGCGATCGTCGCCGAGATCCCGGACAAGGATGGCGGCGGCGGCGGTGGCATGCCCGACATGTCGGGGATGATGTAGGCCGCTTCGGCTTACCGCTGACTCAGTCGTATCGAGGGCCCGGCGCTTGCGCCGGGCCCTCGTCGTTTCTGGAGGTGCCCGTCGCTGGCCTGCCCCGGCGCTACGGGTGCAGCTGCGCCCAGGCGCGGGCCATCTCGACGCGCTCCTTGCCCGACGGGTGGCTGTCCAACAGGAAGTGCCACCAGCCCGGCGGGTCGGGGTCCGACAGGCCCTTGCGGGTGAAGTTCACGAACAGCCCCTCCATCGCCTTGGGGTCCTTGGTCGCCTGCAGCGCGGTCCAGTCGGCCTCGGCCTCGTAGCGGCGGGTGGTGACCGAGTTCAGCGGCGTCAGCAGCAGCCCGCAGACGACGAACACGAGCACGGCCAGCGGGACCGCCGCGGCCTCGCCCATGCCGCCGCGGCGGCGCGTGAGCAGCGCGATGATCAGCGCCGTCGGGACGATCGTGATCGCGAACCAGCCGATGCCCTTGCCCAGGTGGCGGTGGGCCAGGTGGCCGACCTCGTGGCCGAGCGTGACGCGCACCTGGTCGCGGGGGAAGTCCTCGGCCAGCGTGTCGAACAGCACCACGCGCTGGGACGGCCCCAGACCGGTGGCGAACGCGTTGGGCTGGCTGGTGAACTCGCGCACGTCCATCACCTGCAGCGGGATGTGGCGCTTGACGCCCTCGATCTTGGCCAGCCGGTCGACCTCGTTCTGGGCCCAGGCCGGCGGCTTGTGCAGGCCGGCGATCAGCGCCGTGCCGCTGAAGGTCAGCAGCGCCATCACGCCGACGAACGCGGCCGCCGCGGGCAGCCACCAGGCCGAGCGCAGCAGGCGGGCCAGGCCCATCGCGACCAGCAGGACGATGCAGATCGACAGGAACGTCCCGCCCAGCGACAGGAAGTCCTGCAGCAGCGCCTCGGCGTAGCCGATCGTCACCACGTCGTGGTCCTTCAGCCACCAGAGCTCGACGACCGTGAACGGAAGCTGGACCAGCCACAGGATCGCGAAGCCGAGCATGCCGAGCAGGAAGCCCGTGCCGATCGGCCCGGCGGCGGACTCGCGCGCGAACCGCGCGCCGCGCCAGGCGTACAGGCTCAGCACGATCAGCTCGACGACGATGCCGAGGATCGTCATCACGCGGATGAACGCCTCGAACGACTTTGCCTTGTCCACCGCGTCGGCGCCGAACGTCTCGTCGACGTCGACCGCCGGCGTCGGCAGGCCACCCGGGACGATCGTCGCCCACAGCGCGCGGCCGCCGATCACCGCCGCGATCACGACCGCGACGGCCGCCGCGATCCACAGGCCGCGGCGGACGGCGGGGCTCGGGTTCACCTAGACGGACTCCGGGTTGGTCGGCCAGTCCCGGCTGGGGACGGGCGGCTCCCAGCCCGCGGGCGCGGCACCGGGCGGCGGCGGAGCGGGCGGCGGCACGGGCGCTGGGTCCCAGCCCGAGGGCGCGGCCGGTGACTCCGCGACCGGCACAGGACCGGTGGCCAGCGTCGGACCGGCGTAGGGGTAGCGGTCGGTGGCGATCAGGTAGTACGCGCTGGTCTGCGCGTCGTAGCGCAGGCCGTACGCGATCAGGTCGCGCAAGCCCGCGGGCATCTTCGCGGTGAACAGGCCGACGAACCAGGCGCCGACCGCCGCGATCAGGATCACGCTGAACAGCGCGCTGGCCAACAGCCAGGCCGGTATGGCCAGGAAGACGCGAAAGAACGTGACCCAGCGGTTCTGGCGCGCGCTGGGATCGGCCTGCAGATCGATCGGATAGCTGCCCGCGGCGCCGACGAACCCGGGGAACGGGTTGCCGCCCAGCGAGAGGAAGGCGTAGATGTGCAGGCGGTAGCGCACGTAGGCCATCGTGAAGCGCTGCAGCGCATCGGGACAGCGGCCGGTGAACAGGGCCGCGAACCAGTTGATGATCGCCACGAAGAACATGACGATCGACCACAGGATCAGCCAGAGCAGATGCGGCAGGAAGAGCAGGCCGCGGAAGAACACCGTCAACCGGCTGCGGCGCAGGTCGTCCTCGACGGTCACGCGCACGGGGTGCTCGGGACCCGGCACGGGCTGCGAGAGCGCCGGAGCGCTGTTGGGGTAGGCGCCCGTGACCATCACCAGGTAGGCGTAGACCTGCGCGGAGTAGCCGATCGCGTACACGGTCAGGTCGCGCAGGCCGGTGGTGGTGCGGCCCCGAGCCATGATCACGAACCACGCGCCGATCGCGGCCAGGAGCACCACGCCGACGCTGCCGGCGGAGTCCCAGGAGGCCCCGGACGACGAGTCGTTGGAGGTTGAGTAGGAGCCTCCGCCCCCGCCGCCCCCGAGCAGAGCCCCGGCCAGGACGTAGGGCGGCAGGAACAGGATCCCGCGGAAGAAGATCGTCCACCGGTTCTGGCGCGTCTTCTCCGGGAGGACGACGTCGACCGGGTACTCGCGCTCGCCCAGCAGCCCGGTGGGCCAGGGGTTCGCGGCCAGGCAGAGGTAGCCGTACAGCTGCACCGAGTAGCGGATGTAGGCGCTGTAGAAGCCCTGCATGCCCGTCGAGCCGCCCACGATCAGGGCCCACACCCACTGCACCGGCAGGGCCACGACGATGCCGATGCCCCAGATCGTCCACCAGATCGCGTGCGGGATGAACAGGATGACCCGGAAGAACGTGGTCAGACGACTGCGCTCCAGGTCGGTGTCGCGCAGGACGATCTGGATGGGATGCGTGGGCGGGTTCATGAGTCGATCGCTGCGTACCCTTTCAGGACCTGTGGATGCACGTGTGATTTCGACCGGTCGGGTGACCGAGCTGCACCGCTGGCCGGTCAAGTCGATGGCCGGCGAGCCGGTCGACGCGCTGCGCGTGGATCTGCGTGGCGCGGGCGGCGACCGCACCCACGCCATCACCCACGAGCACAAGGGCGAGACGAAGCCGCTGACCGCCCGCGAGGCACCGCGCCTGCTGGCCTGGCGCGCCTCCTACGAGGGCGCCGACGTCGACCCCGGCGCACCCCCGACGGCGCGCCTCACCGCTCCCGACGGGTCGACCTACGCCTGGGAGGACGCGGCGCTCCCGGCCGCGCTGAGCGCCGACCTGGGCCGCGATGTCGGGCTGCGTCGCGAGGCGTGGGGGCAGCAGGACCTGGGCGAGTCGGTGCTGGTCACGACGAGCGCGACGCTCGCGGCGGTCGAGGCCGAGCTGGGCCGGCCGATCGACCTGCGCCGCTTCCGCACGAACATCCACGTCGAGCTCGACGCGCCGGCCTACGCCGAGAACGGCTGGGAGGGCGCGCGGATGATCGTCGGCGACCTCGAGCTGGAGCTGATGTGGCCGTGCGTGCGCTGCGCGATCCCGACCCGCGATCCCGACAGCCAGGTCAAGTGGGCGCAGTTGCTGCGGCACCTGACGCGCGAGCACGGCGGGTGGTTCGGCATCAACGCCCGCCCGGTCGGCTCGGCCACGATCCGCCAGGGCGACGCCGTGCACGTCGTGTCGCCTTGAAACTTGCCATCGTCAAACGTTGTCGAGAACAAGTACCATCACAGGCATGTCCACCATCGCTCCGGCTCGCGCATCCGCGGCGAGCGAAGCCTGGGTGTTGATCGCCGAGCTGTTCGTCAGCCAGCGCACCCGGACCATGTGCGTCAGCTCCGAGTTCGATCTGGCCCCGGGCCAGCTGCACGCGTTGAAATGGCTGGATCCCGAGTCGCCCAAGCCGATGCGCGACCTGGCCGCGGCCCTGGCCTGCGACAACTCCAACGTCACGGGCATCATCGACCGCCTGGAGGATCGCGGGCTGGTGGAGCGGCGCGCCGCCGCGCACGACCGGCGCGTGAAGATGCTCGTCGTCACGCCCAAGGGGCAGGAGCTGCGCCGCCAGATCAAGGAGCGCATGGAGCAGGCGCCCCCGCAGCTGCTGCGCCTCTCGCCCGACGAGCAGGGCGCCCTGCGCGACCTGCTGCGCAAGGCGCTCGACAAGCCGTCTGACTGACCTCAGGCCACGTCGCTGACGGCCCGCGGGCCCTCGCCGACGTACTTCGCCGTCGGGCGGATCAGCCGTCCCTCGCGCTTCTGCTCGAGGATGTGCGCCGACCAGCCGGCCACCCGTGCGCAGGTGAACATCGGCGTGAACAGCGGCGCCGGAACCTCGGCCATGTCGAGGATCACCGCCGACCAGAACTCGACGTTGGTGGCCAGCACGCGGTCGGGCCGGCGGGCCTTGAGCTCGGCCAGCGCCGCCTGCTCCAGCGCCTCGGCCACCTCGTAGCGCGTCGAGCCCAGCTCGGCCGCGGTGCGGCGCAGCACGCGGGCCCGCGGGTCCTCCGCGCGGTACACGCGGTGGCCGAAGCCCATCAGCCGCTCACCCCGGTCGAGCGCGTCCTTGACCCACCGATCGGCGTCGCCCAGCGCCTCGACCTCGTCGAGCATCTTCAGCACGCGCGACGGCGCGCCGCCGTGCAGCGGGCCGCTCAGCGCACCCACCGCGCCGCTCAGCGCGGCGGCCACGTCGGCACCGGTCGAGGCGATCACCCGGGCCGTGAAGGTCGAGGCGTTCATGCCGTGCTCGGCGGCGCTGATCCAGTAGGCGTCGATCGCCTTGACGTGGCGTGGGTCGGCCTCGCCCCGCCAGCGGATCAGGAAGCGCTCGGGGATCGACGTGGCCTTGTCGACCTCGGTCTGGGGCACCGGCGGCCGGCCCGCGCCGCGCGCCGACTGGGCCACGAACGACAGCGCCATCACCGACGCGCGGGCCAGGTCCGTGCGGGCCTGCTCGTCGCTGATGTCGATCAGCTCCTCAAAGCCCCACTCGGGCGCCAGCATGGCCAGCGCGGCCTGCACGTCGACGCGGGCGTTGCCCGAGCGCACGGTCAGCGGCCACGGCTCGGCCGGCGGGAGGCCCGGGTGGAGGCTGCCGTCGACCAGCAGGCCCCACACCTGCTCGTAGGGCACCGCACCGACGAGGTCCTCGATGTCGACGCCGCGGTAGCGCAGCGCCCCGCCGGCCCGGTCGGGCTCGGCGATCGTCGTGGCGAAGGCGACGACGCCCTCAAGTCCGGACTGGACCTCGGAATCGGTGCTCATGGGCGAAAGCGTAGGGTTCCGCCATGCCCGATGCTCCCTTGCTGCTGCGCCCTGTCGACGAACTTGCGGGCCTGGTCCGCAGCGGTGAGCTGAAGGCCACCGAGCTGGTCGAGGAATCGCTGCGCGCGATCGAGGCGGTGGACGGCCAGCTCGACGCGTTCATCGACGTCGACGGCGAGCGCGCCCTGGCCGTCGCGGTCGAGATCGGCCCGGACGATCCGCGCCCGTTCGCGGGCGTCCCGATCGCCATCAAGAACAACCGTCCGGTCGAGGGCTGGCGCTACACGAACGCCTGCGACCTGATGGGCGACTTCGTGCCGAACTTCGACCACCACGTCGTCGTGCGCCTCAAGCAGGCCGGCTTCGTGATCGTGGGCACGACGAACCTGCCCGAGTACGGCATCCAGCCGGTCAGCGAGCCGCGCCGCTTCCCCGCGTCGCGCAACCCGTGGGACCGCGAGCGCACGCCCGGCGGCTCGTCGGGCGGCTCGGCGGCCGCGGTGGCCAGCGCGATGGTCCCGATCGCCCACGCCAACGACGGCGGCGGCTCGACCCGCATCCCCGCGGCCTGCTGCGGGCTCGTCGGCCTCAAGCCGCAGCGCGGGCGCATCTCGCTGGGGCCCGAGATCGGCGACCACCCGCTGGCCCAGGATGGCGTGCTGACCCGCACCGTGGCCGAGACCGCGCAGCTGCTCGACGTGCTCAGCGGCCCGTTCACGGGCGACGCGACGTGGGCCCCGCCGCCCGCGCGCCCGTACGCCGACGCGGTGCTGTCCGATCCGGGGCGGCTGCGCATCGGCGTGGCCACCAACCCGCCGCTGCCCGACGCCGAGGTCGATCCGATCGCGCTGGACGCGGTCCGCCAGGCGGCCGAGCTGCTGACCGAGCTGGGCCACGAGGTGGTCGAGATCACGCCGTCGTGGACCAACCCGGCGCTGCTGCCGCTGTTCACGCTGTCCTTCGGCACGGCGATCTCGATGTCGATCGCCTTCTCGGGGATGATCGCCGGGCGCGATCCCCAGCGCGAGGACATGCAGGCGCTGAGCTGGGCCATCTACGAGCGCATGCGCGAGGTCAGCGCGCTGGAGTACCAGATGGGCCACGCGCAGATGCAGGGCATGATGCGCGCGCTGATCGTCGAGCTCGATCCGTGGGACGCGGTGCTCACGCCGACGCTGGCCCAGCGCCCGCTGCCGATCGGGACGCTGCGGTCCGACGACGACGAGAACCCGTGGGCGGCCTTCGCCGGCGCGGGCCAGTTCACGCCGTTCACCGCCGGGCTCAACGCCTCCGGTCAGCCCGCGATCTCGCTCCCGCTCGTGCACGGCGCCGACGGCCTGCCGGCGGCGATCCAGCTGATCGGGCGCCCGGCGGGGGAGGACGTGCTGCTGGCCCTGGGCGCGCAGATCGAGCGCGCCCGGCCGTGGGCCGACCGGCGCCCGCGGATCAGCGCGGCTTAGAGGACGTCGGCCATCGCGCGGGGCGTCACGCCCAGCGCCTGCGCGTCGCGCGGGCCGTCGGGCGTCACCGTGGTCACCTCGAGCAGCTCGGCCTCGTCCCAGGTCAGCGGGATGCCCGACCCAAGCGTCGTCTCGGCCAGCTTCAGCCCGGCGCGGGCGATCGGGGCGGGGATCGGCACGACCGGGCGGCCGCGCACGGCCAGGCGCACCATCTCGGCGTGCTTGAGCACCTGCGGGCCGGCCAGCTCGACGCGCTCGGGCGGCGCGGCGCTGTCCAGCACGGCGACCACGCAGTCGGCCGCGTCGGCGGCCCACATCGGCTGGAAGCGCGCGCTGCCGCGCCCGGACATCGGCACGGCGGGCAGCAGGGCCAGGCGGCTGTGGGCGTCCAGCCAGCGCCCGCCACGGGCGTAGAGCAGCGACGGCGCCAGCACGGTCGTGGCCAGATCGGACTCGCGCACGACCCGCTCGGCCAGCGCCTTGGAGCGGCGCAGGCGCGTGCGGTGGTGGGTGGTCGCCCCCAACGCGGAGAAGTAGACGAAGCGCTCGACGCGGGCGCGCTCGGCCGCGTCGACCATGCGCCAGGTGGCGATCGCGTTGAGCTCCTCGATCGAGCCGCCGGGCTGGTCGCGGGCGCTGGCGGCCAGGTGCACGACGGTCCCCACGCCGCGCATCGCGTTGCGGAAGGAGGGCGGGTCGGTCAGATCGCCGAGGGCGATCTGCACGCGCACGCGCTCGGGTCCCAGGCGCTTGGGGTCGCGCACCAGGCAGCGCACCGGGGTGCCGCGCTCGACGAGGCGCTGCACCAGCGCGGAGCCGACCTGACCGGTCGCTCCGGTGATCAGAACCAGTGCCGCTGCTCCTTGAACGGGTCGCCGTCGTTGTGGTAGCCGTTGAGCTCCCAGAAGCCCTGCTCGTCCTCGGTGAGGATCTCCAGGCGGCGCAGGAACTTGGCCGACTTCCAGAAGTAGCGCTGCGGCACGAGCAGGCGCAGCGGCGCGCCGTGATCGGGCTCCAGCGGCTGGCCGTCGTAGGTGTGGGTCACGAGCACGTTGTCGTCGTAGAGCAGCTCGAGCGGCATGTTCGTCGTGTAGCCGCCGTCGGAGTGCGCCATCGCGAACGCGCCCTCGGGCTTCACCCCGGCCCGCTCCAGCAGGTCGCGGACGCGCACGCCCGTCCACTGCGTGTCGAGCTTGGACCAGCGCGTGACGCAGTGGATGTCGGTCTGGATGGTCACCTGCTCGAGCGCCATCAGCTCGTCCCAGGTCAGCGCGAACGGGCGCTGCACCGCGCCGTCGATCGCCAGCGACCAGTCGTTGAGGTCATACCTCGGATTGCGCCCGTAGGTCAGGACCGGAAAGCGCTCGGTGAGGTACTGACCGGGCGGAATCCGAGCCGGATCGATGCCCAGCTTTGCGGCCTGCTTGCGACCGCGGGCACCCAGGAGCTTCGCCGTGACAGCCATGCTCGTTAGAGTACGCGTCAACGCCGGACCTCTACCGAGACGAAGAAGGACGACCACCACCCACATGGCCTACGTGATCGCGGAGCCCTGCGTCAACACCAAGGACAACTCGTGCGTCGAGGTCTGCCCGGTTGACTGCATCCACCCGACCCCGGACGAGCCCGACTACGACACGGTCGACCAGCTCTACATCGACGCCGAGGAGTGCATCGACTGCGACGCCTGCGTCGAGGCGTGCCCGGTGGACGCGTGCTTCGCCGAGGACCAGCTCCCCGGCGAATGGTCGAAGTACGTCCAGATCAACGCGGACTACTTCGCCAAGAGCTAAGCGGCGGCGGCGAGCGGTTGCTCGCCGGCCACCGTGCCGTCTGCCCCGAAGCGCTTGAGCGTCACGGCGTGCCCGTGGCGCTGCACTTCGACGATGACGTCGCGCGGGCGCTCGTGCACGACCAGCTGCGCGTCGCGGTAGCGACGGCGCAGGCGAGCGATCTCGCGGGCCTGGTCGATGGTCAGCTCCATGTGCATGATCATCGGCTCCGACGTTCAGCGCCCGCAAAGGATTCGCTGAACCTCAGCTAATTGCCGGTGAACGCCGCATAAAGCCCGGCGTCGTCGGGGACGCCGGGTGGACGATGCGCACCCTGACCGTCGCGGCCCTGACCGCGTCCGCCCTCCTGCTGGCCGCGTGTGGCGGCGGTGGGAGCCTCTCGGCTGACGAATACCGCTCCCAGCTCGAGACGGCCTGCGTCAAGCTGGCCGACGCCAACGCCCAGCTGCCCGTGCGGATGCGCGACGAGGACCTGGATCTCGACCAGGCGCGCGAGATCGCCGAGGATGCCGGTGCGGAGTTCGAGGAGACGGTGCGCGACCTCGATCCGCCCAGCGAGCTGCAGGACGCCCACGACCGCCTGCTCGAGCGCGGCGACGCGGACTCGCCGGACGGCGACGACCCAGCGGCGGTGCGCCGCTGGGTGCTGGAGATCGCCGACCTGTATCGCGACCTCGGCGCCGCCGGCTGCGAGCAGCGTCAGCGCGAGGTGGCGAAGTCGATCGACGAGGCGGCTGGCTAGTGCCCTAGCCGGCCATCGGCAGCGACAGGCCCGACGGCGTGGGAGCGCTCGGCGGGATCACGTCGAGAACCGGCAGCGACGGCAGCGGGACCGGGGCCAGCGCCACGAGGCCGCGGGCGGCCTGACGGATGCCCTGCGACGCCGGATCGTCGGGATCGGCGAACACGAGCGGCTGGCCCGCGTCGGCGCCCTCGCGCAGCGGCATGGTCAGCGGCACCTTGCCCAACAGCGGCACGTCGAGCTCGTCGGCCAGGGCCTGGCCGCCGCCCTCGCCGAACAGCTGGAAGCGCTCGCCGCTGGGGGTGGTGAAGCCGGACATGTTCTCGACGATGCCGCAGATCTCCAGGTTGACCTTCTCGGCCATCTCGGCCGACCGGCGCGCGACCTTCTGCGCCGTGGCCTGCGGGGTGGTGACGATCAGGAACTGCGCCTGGGGCAGCAGCTGGGCGAGCGTCATCGAGACGTCGCCGGTGCCCGGCGGCAGGTCGATCAGCAGGTAGTCCAGGGCGCCCCAGTCGACGTCCTCCAGGAACTGGGTCAGCGCCTTGTGGAGCATCGGCCCGCGCCACACGACCGCGCTGTCCTCCTCGCCCAGGAAGAAGCCGATCGACATCACCTTGATGCCGCCCTCGGCCTCGATCGGGACGATCTTGCGCTGCGCGGAGACCGGCGGGCGCTGGGCGCCCAGGCCGAACATGCGCGGGATCGAGTAGCCCCACACGTCGGCGTCCAGGACGCCGACGCGCTTGCCGTCGGCGGCCAGCGCGGCGGCCAGGTTCGCGGTCAGCGTCGACTTGCCGACGCCACCCTTGCCCGAGCCGACGCAGATGACGTTCTCGACCTGGGCCAGCGCGCCGCTGGGCAGGTCGCCGCCGCGACCGAGCTTGCGCTGGATGGCGGCCTTCTGCTGGTCGTTGAGGACGTCGAAGGTCACGTTGACCGCGGTGACGCCGTCGAGGGCCTTGACGGCGTTGGCCACGCCGTTCTGGAAATGACTGCGGATCGGGCAGCCGGGCGTGGTCAGCGAGACGACGACGTCGACCACGCCGCCGTCACGGATGTCGATCGAGCGCACCATGTCCAGCTCGACGATGTTCTGGTGCAGCTCGGGATCGATGACCGCCTCGAGCGCCTTGCGGATCTCATCGTTCGTCGTCATGCCTTCATTGTCCCAAAACGACGCGGGCGCCCCTGAGGGCGCCCGCGGGTGCTGCGAACGGCGGTTGTGACTAGACCAGCGAAGCGACGCGCTCGCTGACCTTGGCGACGACGGTCGCGCCGGCCAGCTGGGCGGTCTCGACGGCGTTGCCCACGCGGGCGCCGGCCAGGTCGGCCTGGGCGCGCACGTTGCGCACGACGGCGTCGGGCGCCGGGGGCGTCGTGTTGACGGCCTTGGTGATCGTCGTGCGACGCGCCTTCAGCTCGCGCTCGACGCGGGTGCGCGCCTTCTTGACGTCGCGCTCCAGCGACTTGCGGGCGGTCGTGCCGCGGCGCTCGAACTTCTTCAGGCGCGCCTCACGCTTGGTCGGCGTGCTGTAGTTGCTGCGCAGCTCGGCGACGGCCTTCTCGACGGTGTCACGAGCGATCAGCACGGCGCCGACGGAGGTCAGCGCGGCGCGCTCGACGACGTCGCCGGCCTTGTCGATCGTGCTCTGCGACTCGGCCACGGCGGTCTTGGCCGCGGTCTGCGTCTTGGCCTCGACCTTGCGCGTGGTGGCGCGCGTCTGGGTCTTGGCGCGGGTGGTCGTCGCCTTCGTGGCGGCCGTCGTGCGCTTGGAAGCACGGGTGGCGGCGCCCTTCTTGGCGGCGGTCGACCGCTTGGTGGCGGCCGTCTTGCGCGCCGTGGCGGCGGTGTCAGCGTTGACGGTCTTGGTGGTGTCGGTGGCGTCGGAAGCCATGGTGTCAGTCCCCTCCAGGTGCGTTATTAGAAGTAAGCTTGTTCAATAGCATACCCATCGAACACCTGTACGTAAACCCCCCTCGCGCGAGGGTTACACGAACAGGCGTTCCCGCTCAGCGCAGGGTGACCCGCGCGCCGTCCTGCACCTGGGTCCCGTCGGCCCCCACGCACACCACCCCGAGCGCCGCCGACACCCGCTTGGCCCGCTTGAGCTTGGACCGGTAGCGCGACGCGAGCGTGACCGAGGCGCTGAACGTGCCGGCCTGCGCGGACGCGGTGTCCGACGCGATCACCGTGTCCTTGGCGCCCAGCCCCAGGCGCCGGGCCGACGCCCGGGGGACCACCAGCCCGACCGCCGCGGTGCAGGGCGCCGAGAACGTCACCCGCATGCGGATCGCGGCACCGCCCAGGGCCGCCTTCAGCGAGGGCATCCTGATCCCCGACAACGACACCGACAGCCCGCCGGCCGATCCCCCGGGCGCGGCCGCCGCCGCTCGGTCGACCTGCTCGCAGTCGCCCTCGACCACGTCGAGCGCGTCGGCCGACACGACGTCCCCACCCAGCTCGCAGGCCACCGTGTCGCGCTCGCCGTCGCGCGCGTCGATCGTGTCGTTGCCGTAGGCCACCGACGTGACGTCGACCGTGCGCCCGTCGCCGTTGAGGGTGTCGCGCCCGGCGCCGCCGACCAGCGTGTCGTTGCCCGACATGCCCAGCAGCGTGTCGTCGCCGGCGCCGCCGTCGACGGTGTCGTCGCCGCTCATCGCCGAGATGCGGTCGTTCCCGTCGCCCCCGCGCAGCGCGTCGCCGTTCATCGAGCCGACGATCGTGTCGTTGCCCGGACCCGCGTCGAGATCGAGGCGCATGTCGGCCTGGGAGATGTCGTCGCGGAAGGTGTCGTCGCCACCGCCCAGCGCGACGGTCAGCGAGACACCGAGCGCCGGCGTCCCGCACACCGCGCGCGACGCGGTCGCCTGCACGCACTCGCCGCCCGCGACGATCGGGCCGCCGCTGGGGTCCTGCACGACGATCGCCGGATACCCGCCCACGTAGTCGTCGTCGGCCACGACGACGTTGGGCCCGTCGTCGCCGGTGATGGCGATGGTCGGACCGGATCGGGAGACCGAGGTGGCGGCCGAGGCGGCAGCGGGAACGAGGGCGAACGCGCAGGTCAGCGCGGCAAGCGGGCGAAGCATGCCCGCCACCCAAGTCGACGCCGCGCCGGCCCGCATCCGTGCCACCACGGGCCCGGAACGCGACCCGTGCTTCCACGGATGCGGAGCGCGACGGGCGCTGGTTGGCTGCACGCATGCCCCGCCGTCTTCTGCCGTGCGCCGTGCTCCTGTTCGCCGCGCTCAGCGCCACCGCGTCCGCCGCGCCCAAGCTGCCCCCGGGCGTCGACCTGCCCAAGATCCCCAAGCTCACGGCGTGGCAGGGCACGATCGACCTGGCCGGCTACTCGACCGCGACCACGACCTACGACTCCACGTCGGAGTGCGCGCCCGGCGAGGCCTGGGGCGGCAAGCAGGAGGCCTCGTTCGAGACCGGCAGGCCGATGCCCATCAGGATCAACATCGTGGGGCGCGCGGTGGCCAGCGAGCCGGTCGTGACACCGGGCGACGGCGTGACGATCACCACCGTGATCTCGGGCTACCGGACCACGAAGAACTGCGATCGGCCCACCGAGGAGAGCAGCTACATGCGGCCCGCGGACCACTGCCCGGCCAAGATCTCCAGCAAGATCGTCCTGGGCATCGCCCGCGCACCGAACCTGAAGAACGTGGTGGCCGACGACCTCGACGAGCTGGAGCCGCTCAGCCAGCAGGCCGGGCTCCTGCTCAACCGCTTCAGCGGACCGTGGCCGAGCTCGGACGACTGCCCCGGCTTCTCGAACTTCGCACCGCGCTCCGGGGACGCGAAGGCGGGCACGATGGCCTTCACCGGCTCCAGCGGCATCGACCTGCCGCTGAACGGCATCGGGTCCATGGAGCTGCGCAACATGAAGGTCGGCTCGCGGCTGAAGAGCTCGGTGCGCGCGGGCGGCGCCTGCGACAGCTTCCTGGTCAACCCGGCGCCGCTGGCCGTGCCCGCCGCCTACGTCGAGGACTGCACGCTGAAGACGCACATCGTGGTGACGCTGAAGCGCACCGGTTGAGACGCTGACGTCGCAAATGTAGTCTCCCGCCTGTGGCGGGGGCCCAAGGCAGGGACGATGGACTCGTAGGACGCGACGACGAGCTGGCCGCGCTTGCCGCGGTGCTCGACGGCGCCCGGATCGGGCGCGGCGGCGCGCTGCTGATCGAGGGCCGGCCCGGCACGGGCAAGAGCGCGCTGCTGGCCGCCGCCGACCGCGCGGGTCTGGTCGCGCTCGAGGTGACAGGCGTCGAGAGCGAGATCGATCTGCCGCTGGCCGGGCTGACCGAGCTGCTGCATCCGCTGGCCCAGCACCTGCCCGACCTCCCCGAGGGCCAGGCCCGCCTGCTGCGCAGCGCGCTGGGGATCGACGCGATGCCGCCGCGCGACGAGCCGCCGATCGTCCTGCTGCACGCCGTGCTCGCGCTCCTGGACCTGGCCGCCGCCAGCCGGCCGCTGGCGCTGTTCGTCGACGACGTGCAGTGGCTGGACCCGACCTCGCGCGACGCCGTCGCGTTCGTGGCCCGCCGCGCGCGCCGCATCGGGGTCGCGGTGCTCGCCGTGCACTCCCAGCGCGACACCACCGAGCCCCTGTGGTCCGAGCTCCCGCGCGTGACGGTGCAGGAGCTGCGCCGCCCCGACGCGCTGACGTTGGCCCGCCGCCAGGGCATCGCGCCGACCGTGGCCGAGGCGCTCGTCGACGCCGTCGGCGGCAACCCGCTGGCCCTGATCGAGGCGCCCGCGCAGCTCAGCGCCGACCAGCGCGACGGCCGCGCGGTCCTGCCGCACGCCCTGCCCGCCGGGCGACGACTGCAGCGCCTGGCCGCGGCGCGCATCGACGCGCTGCCGCTGACCGACCGCGACGCGCTGCTGGTCGCCGCCGCCAGCGCCGACGGCGCCAGCGGGCCGATCGCCGCCGCCCTGGCCGAGCAGGGCGGGCTGGCCGCGCTGGCGCTGGCCCAGGACCACGGGCTGGTCGAGGTCACGCCGCAGCGCATCCGCTTCGGGCACCCGAGCATCCGCTCCTCGGTCTACCACGCCGCCGCGCCCAGCCGGCGCCGCGCCGCCCACCTGGCGCTGGCCGCGGCGATCCCGGGCCCGGAGAGCGCCTGGCACCGCGCGGTGGGCGCGCCCGAGGTGGACGAGGGCCTGGCCGCCGACCTGGAGGCGCTGGCCAACGAGGCCCGCCGGCGGGCGGCTCCCGCGACCGCCTCCGCCGTCCTGCAGCGAGCCGCCGAGCTGACGCCCGACCCGGTCGCCGCCGTCGGGCGCACGATGGGCGCCGCCGCCGCGGCGATCGTGGCCGGCGACCCCCAGCGCGCGCAGCGGCTGCTGGACCCCCTGGTGGCCGAGATCGCCGATCCCAGCCTGCTGGCCAACGTCCAGCTGCTGCGCGGCATGGCCATCCTCAAGGGCGGCGACCCGGTGGCCGCCTACGCGCTGCTGGAGCACGAGGCCGACCGGATCGAGCCGACGAACCCCGCGCAGGCCGCGGTGCTGCTGACCTCGGCCTGCGTCGCGCTCGTCTCCCACGGCTCGATCGAGCGGCTGATCGAGGTCACCGCGCGCACGACCGCGCTGGCGCACGACGGCCTGAAGGTCGTGCCCGAGACGCTGCGGGCACAGGCGCTGGTCGCGCGCGGCGAGCACCGCCAGGCGCGCGAGGTGCTGGCCGCGCAGCGCGACGCGCTGGCCCAGATCGATCCGGTCGGGCCGCTGCACGAGCTGCTGGGCGTCGTCGCGCTCTGCCACCTGTGGATGGAGGACCACGCCGAGGCCGACGCGCTGCTCAGCCACCTGATCCGCCACGCCCGCGAGCACGGCGCGGTCAGCGCGCTGGCGCTCCCGCTGGCCGTGCGCAGCGGCCTGGACCGGCGGCGCGGCAACTGGGAGCGCGCGGCCGCCTGCGCGGAGGAGGCGATCGCGCTGGTCGACGGCACCGGGCACGGGTTCGCCGGCAGCTTCGCGTTCGCGATGGAGGCGCTGCTGCAGAGCCAGCTCGGCCGGCCCGAGGCCTGCGCCGCCGCGGCCGAGCGCGTCCTCACGCAGGGCAGCGAGGTGCGCGTGACCACGACGCTGTCGTGCGCCGAGCAGGCGCTGGGCGCGATGGCCCTGGCCGAGGGCGATGCCGAGACCGCGATCGTCCACCTGCAGCGCGCGCGCAACCACCAGGAGGCGATCGGCTGGGTCGATCCCTCCCAGCTCTACACGGCCGCCGACCTGGCCGAGGCGCACCTGCGCTGCGGGCGCCCGGAGCGCACCGCCGCGCTGGCCGAGGAGCTGGCCGCGCTGGCCGCGCTGACCGGCGGCGCCTGGGCCGAGGCGGCCGCCGCCCGCTGCCGGGCGCTGACCGCCCCCGACGAGGCGCTCGACGACCTGCTCGAGGCCTCGCTGGCCGCCCACGCCCGGGTCACGCTGCCCTTCGAGCTGGCCCGCACCCAGCTGGCCTTCGGCGAGCGCCTGCGCCGCGCCCGCCGCCGGGCCGATGCCCGCGCGCTGCTGTCCGCCGCGCACGCCACGTTCGCCACGCTCGGGGCCGAGGCCTGGGCCCGGCGCGCGGCCGGCGAGCTGGCCGCCTGCGGCGCGCGCTTCGTGCGCGCCCCCGCCCCGGCCGAGGACGCCGACCTCCCGCTGGAGGTCCTGACCGCCCGCGAGCGTGAGGTGTGCGAGCTCGTCGCCGCCGGCGCGACGAACCGCGACATCGCCACCGCGCTCTTCCTCTCCGAGCGCACGGTCGAGCACCACCTGCGCCTGGCCTACCGCAAGCTGGGCATCCAGTCGCGCACGCAGCTCGTGCGCGGGTGGGTTCAGGCGGCCTGAGCCGGGGGCGGCAGCGTCCGCCCGATCCGCTCGATCCAGGTCTCGGGCGCCTCGAGCTCGGTCCACGTGGGCAGCGCCTCGGGCGCCGAGAAGACGCGGTGCAGGAAGACGACGCCCTCGGCCTCCACGACGGCGTCGCAGAAGCGCTTGCCCACCTCGTACTGCTTCATCTTCATCTCCAGGCCGAGCAGCCGCTCGAACAGCTTCCACGGACCGGTCTTGTTGGCCCGACGGCGATCGAGCGCCTCGCGCAGCCGATCCAGGTCGGGCAGCGCGTCGCGGCCGACGGCGTCCATCACGTGCTCGGCGTGGCCCTCGACGATCGCCATCGTGGCCTGCAGGCGATCGAGCAGCTCCTTGCGCTCGGGGCCGGCCAGCCACATGACCAGGCCGTCCTCGCGGACGGTCTTGATCAGCGCCTCCAGGCTCTCGCGATCGCGGATCGCGCTCAGCTGCTTCCAGTCGACGTCGACGTCCATCCCGTCCAGCAGCTCGCGCAACAGGCCGGCCAGGTGCGGGCGCAGCCAGGGCACGGCGGTGAACTGGACGGCGTGGGTGACCTCGTGGAAGCCGACCCACTTGACCAGCGACGCGCGGTCGACGTCGAGCTTGTCGGCCGACTCGAGCAGGTTGGGCGCCAGGAACAGCAGCCGCGTGGGCGAGTCGGCGTCGAGCAGCACGAGCTCGAACTGGCCCAGCACGCGCTGGGACAGCAGGCCGGTCAGGCCGCCGATCTCGACGGCCAGCACGCCGCCGGCGGCCGAGCGCAGCGGCGCGCGCAGCGGGCCGGACTGCGGGCCCATCTTGTCGGCCACCGGATCGAGGATCGCGCGCATGCCGGCCAGGTTGATGTCGGCCCACTGCGGGCGGTCGACCGGCTCGGGCGGCGGCAGCGGCCCGGCGGGCACCAGGCCGGTGTAGGCGACGACGCGCTGCTCGGCCTCGGCGGCCAGCGCGTTCAGATCGCCGGGCAGGCGAACGGAGGGCTGGTTTCCGGCGACCATCTTGGCCACGCGGCGGGCCAGCTTCCAGTCGATCATGAGGCCGCCAATGCTTGGGGAACGGGGACGTTCGCGAGCATCGCCAGCGAGGCCTCGCTGAGCGCGGCCACGACCGGGGAATGGGGTTCGATGTCCAGCGGCGCGCCCAGCGGCTCCGAGCAGCGCGGGAAGGCCACCAGGCCCCCGGCCTCGCGGACGATCAGCTGGGCGGCGGCGACGTCGACGGCGCGGCAGCGCCACAGGGAGGCCATCCCGTCGACGCGACCGGCGGCGACCTGGCAGAGCGACACGGCGATCGCGCCCAGGATGCGCAGACGCCGGGCGGTGTTGGCCATCTCGCCGGCCAGGTACAGGTAGCGCGGGTCGGCCGACTCGATGGCCAGGATCTCCAGGCGACCGTCGCGGCTGCGGCGCTCGGTCGGGGTCTCGGTCAGCTTCACGCCGTCCAGCCAGGCGCCCTGACCGCGACGCGCGGACCACTCCTCGTCGGGTCCGAAGTCGTACACGTAGGCGAAGGCCACGTCGGCCATCGTGGGGCCGTCGGCCACGGCGATCGACAGCGCGTGATGGGGCAGGCCGCGCTTGGCGTTCAGCGAGCCGTCGATCGGGTCGACGATCACCCGCACGCAGTCGGCCGGGTCCGGGCTGCCGTAGGCGACCTCGCCGCGTTCCTCGCTGAGAACCATGAAGTCCAGCCCTTCGGCGTGCAGCGCGTCGAGCTGGGCGAACACGGCGTCCTCGGCCGCGGCGTCGAGCAGCAGCGTGCGGTCACCGCCCTCGCCGATCGTGCCCGTCTCGGCCAGCCGCTCGGTGCGGGTGCGCGGTTCGTCGAGCTGCGCGCGGATCTCGCGGGCGGCCCGCCGGGAGGCACCCAGCCAATCGGCGGCCAACACGCTTTGGGACGGGGTCATTCCTCCATATCCTTGCAGCGTGCTCGCAGCAGCCGGCCGGCTCACCCCTGTCCAGCAGCGTGCCGTCGATCATTCGGCGTCGCCGCTGCTCGTGCTGGGCGGCGCCGGGACCGGCAAGACGCGGGTGCTGGTCGAGCGCTTCGCCCACCTCGTCGACGACGGCCTGGACCCGGCCCGGATCGCCGTGCTGGCGCCGACCGCGCACGGGGCGCAGACGCTGCGCGAGGCGATCGAGGACCGCCTCGAGGGCGGCTACGAGGAGCTGTGCGTGCTCGCGCCCTTCGACCTGGCCGCCCAGCTGCTGCGGGGCGAGCCGCTGGAGAGCGGGCTGGATCCGTGGACGGTGCCCGCCACCGCGGCGGACCGCGTGGCCATGCTGCTGGACCGCGTCGACGAGCTGACCGTGCGCCAGCACGACTTCCGCGGGCGGCCGGCCGCGCTGGTCGGCGGCTGGGTCGAGCGCATCGACGCGCTCAAGGCCCAGGGCGTGACCGCCGCCGACTTCGGCCGCTGGGCCCAAGGGCTGCCCTCCGGCGGGGTGGACGAGCAGGCGCGGGCGGCGCGCGAGCGCGAGTTCGCCGCGATGTACGCCGCCCACGACCGCATGCTCGGCGAGCGCGGCACGCCGGACCTGGGCGACCTCGTGCTCGGCGCGATCGCGCTGCTGCGCCACCGTCCGCACGTGCGCGAGCGGATCCTCGGGCGCTTCCGGGCCGTGCTCGTCGACGACGTGCAGGAGCTGGGCTGGGCGGCGATGGAGCTGGCCCGCCAGCTCGGGGCGCACGGGAACATCACGGTGGCCGGCGACGACGACCAGGCGGTCGAGCGCCCGCGCAACGCGTCGACGAAGAACCTGCGCGACTTCGCCGAGGAGCATCCCGACGGGCTGCTCGTGCGCCTGGAGGAGTCGCAGCGCTGCCCGGCGACGGTGCTCGACGCGGCCCGCGCAGTCGTCGTGCCCAACGAGGACCGCATCGGCAAGGAGCTGCGCGCCGCCCCGCAGAACGAGACCGGCTCGATCCGCTTCTGGCGCTGTGAGAACGAGCGCGCCCAGGCGCAGTCGACCGCGGCGGAGATCGAGCGGCTGCTGGCCCGCGGGGGCGCGACGCCGCAGCGGATCGGCGTGCTCGTGCGCTCGGTCGAGACCGAGGGCCAGGCGGTGGCCGTCGCGCTGGAGGAGCGCGCCGTGCCCTACCGGATCGTCGGCGCCGCGGCGTTCTTCCAGCGGACCGAGGTGCGCGACCTGCTGGCCTGGCTGCGCCTGCTGGCCGATCCCGGCGACGCCAGCGCCGTCGTGCGCGCGCTGTCGCGGCCGCCGATCGAGCTGCGCCAGCTCGACATGGCCCGCACCGTGCAGATCGCCAAGCGGCGCAAGCTCGACATGGTGGGCGGGCTGGTCGGCGCGACCGAGTCGCCACAGATCACGCCCGAGGCGCGCGAGCGGATCCTCACCTTCCTGCGCCTGCACCGCCAGACCGCCGCCGACTTCGCCACCGCCCGGCCCGATCTGTTCGTGCACCGGCTGATCGAGCGGCTGGGGATGCGCCGCCAGCAGCTGTTCGCCGCCCAGGCCGACGTCGTCGAGCGGCTGGTCAACCTGGCCCGCTTCGGGGAGCTGGCCGCGGCGTTCTCGCGGCGGGCCCCGCAGGCGGGTGCGCGCGACTTCGCCCGCTACATCACCGCCGTGGCCGAGGCGGGCCTGCCCGAGGAGGAGGCGGTCGCCGAGACGCACGCGCCCGCCGTGCAGATCCTGACCATGCGCCAGGCCCGCGGGCTGGAGTTCGACCACGTCTTCGTGCTCGGCCTGGAGGCCACGCGCCTGCCCGGCGTCCGGCGCCGGGCGATGGAGCCGCTGCCCGACGAGCTGTTGCGCGAGCAGCTGCCCCGCGAGGATCGCGCGGCGCACGTGGCCCAGATGCGGCGGCTGCTGCACCTGGCCATGACCCGCACCCGCGAGACGCTCGTGCTGGCCCACGCGGCGCCCGGGCCGCCGTCGCCGTTCGCCGAGGAGGCGCGCGACGCGGTCGGCGGCAGCTGGGAGGAGCGCGGCGAGGAGCTGTTCGGCCCGGCCGAGACGCTGCACTCGACGTTCCGCATGATGCGCGACGAGCTACTCGACCAGGTGCAGATCGTCGGCGGCCGCCTGGGCGAGCTGCGCTTCGACACCGACATGGACGTGTCGCACGCGTCGGTGCGGCTGCTGGAGCTGCTCAAGCTGAGCGCGCTGCTGCGCCGCCCGGCCGGGCAGTCGGTGGCCGACGCGCTGGGCGACGTCAACGCCCGGCTGCTGTCGGCGGCGACCAGCGAGCAGCGCGAGATCTTCCTGACGTCGTCGCTGGACGACCTGCTGCTCGACGCCGAGCGCGACGACCGCCAGCGGGCGGCGACGGTGGCCCGGCGCGCGGAGCCGTCGCTGGAGGCGTTCCTGCCCACCCGCGGCGACGGGCTCGTGCTCAGCGCCTCGGACATCGAGACCTACCGCTCGTGCCCGCTGAAGTACAAGTTCGCCCGCGTCTTCCGGATCCCGGCCGAGCCGACGCTCAACCAGCGGTTCGGGATCCTCGTCCACCAGGTGCTCGAGCGCTGGCACGCGGGCGGCGGCAAGGGCGGCGTCGACGAGATGCACCGGCTGCTGGAGGCCGGGTGGCGGCGCGGCGGGTTCGGCGAGAGCGAGGAGGAGCGCCAACTGCGCGTCAAGGCGGCGTCCTCGCTGGGGCGCTACTTCGAGCGCTCGCGCGACGACTCGGCCGAGCCGGTGTGGTTCGAGCGCTCGTTCTCGTTCCACCTGGGCCCGCACCTGATGCGCGGGCGCGTGGACCGCGTCGACCGGCTGGCCGAGGGGGGCTACGAGCTGATCGACTACAAGACCGGCCGGCCGCGAACGGTGGCCCAGCTGCGCGAGGACGTGCAGCTGTCGCTGTACGCGATCGGCGCCCGCGAGGCCTGGCAGCTGGAGGCCGCGCAGCAGGCCTACCTGTACGTGCTCGACGACGAGAAGGTCCAGGTGCCGACCGAGGAGATCGACCCGGCGTGGATCACCGAGACCGTCTTCGAGGTCGCCGAGGGGATCCTCGCTCAGGGCTTCGAGCCGACCCCGTCGTTCACTGCCTGTTCGATGTGCGACTACCGGATCGCCTGCCCGGCGGCCGAGAAATAGGAGGCCACGGATGGGCCTGAAGGACAAGCTGGGTGCCGCCAAGCGGTGGATGTGGTCGCCGATGACGATCTGGATGGCCGACCAGGACTCCGACGAGCTGGTCCGGGCGGGCCAGACGGCGCGCGTGGTCGTGTCCGTGAAGGGCGAGGACGACGGCACGCAGGAGCGCGTCGACGTGTGGCTGGAGATGACCGGCCTGGGCTACGACGGCAAGCGGCGCTGGCCGCTGGCCCACCTGGACCCCGTGGTGGTGGGCACGCACGCGTTCGAGGTCACGATCCCCGACGACGCGCCGCCGGCCTGCGCCAAGTACGCCGAGTACACCTTCCAGGGCGAGCTGTCGCGCACGAAGGGCATGGCCTCGACGGCGGCCAAGCGGGTCGACGTCGTCGGGCGGCCCGAGGACCTGTACTGGCCCGAGGGCCCGCGCACGGGCGGCGAGGGGCCGCAGGACGTGCGCGTGACGATCGCCCTGGACGCCGACGTGGTCGACGCCGGCGGCACGGTGTCGGGCCGGGTGACGCTGTTCGCCGCCCAACCGGTGTCGGGCGACGACGTCAAGCTCGAGCTCGGCCCGCTGATCGACACGCTGGTCCAGGTGGCCGGCCGCAACCAGCTCCAGCAGCGCGCGCGCTTCAAGGCCACGTCGGACACCAAGCTGGCCGCCAAGCCGTCGCTGGCTGCGGGCGAGAGCCTCGAGCTGCCGTTCACGGTCGAGGTCCCGGCCGGTCTCCCCCCGACGCTGCACAACGGCGGCGTGACCTCGGTGGTCTGGCAGGTCCGCGTCGAGGTGGGCAAGACCAGCGCCTGGGCCACCGTAGGCGTGCGCGATCCCGAGGCCCTGGCGGGCATCCGCAACGAGCCCTCGCCCAGCCTGTTGGCCTGGCTCGGCTCGCTCGACACCGGCCGCTGAGGACAGCGGCCGTCGTGTTGGGGGCGTTCCTGGTCTTCCGCCCGCGGCCGCGCTGACCGCGCTCAGCCGCGGGCGCGGCTGCCGCGGCGCAGGCGGCGCACGAGGTCGCCGGCCATCACGACGCTGGCGCCGGTGAGGCCCGCTCCGACGAGCGAGACGCCGTTGCGCCGCGGGGGCGGGTCGGCGTGCCAGACGATCGGGGCGCCGACGAGCAGGGCGGCGGTGAGCAGGCCGTAGGTCAGGCGGTCGATCGCCTCGTCGGCGTCGGTGTGCTTGACCGTGACCTCGAAGTCGCCGGAGGTGAGGCGGTCGAAGGCGGCGCGCAGGTCCTTCAGGGGATGCGGCCGGCCCATCGTGAGCTCGCGCACGGCCTGCTCGGCGCGGGCGATCAGGGCGTCGGGGCGCAGATGGGCCTCGGCGACGTGGCGGACGACCGACTGCAGCGCGGGCATGATGTGGAAGCCGGGATCGACGCCGCGCGCGGTGCCCTCGAGCTCGCCGGCCACCTGGGCCAGCAGGTTCAGCTTGGCCGGGATGGCCAGGCCGTGCGTGCGCACCACGGTGCGCATCTCCAGCACGAGCTCGCGCAGCGGGATCGCCCCGCCGCCGCCGATCAGCGTGAGGCCCCGCTCGAGGTCCTCGGCGAACGCCTCCTCGTCGACGGGGCGGGAGTGCTCGCACACCGCCAGCAACGTGGTGGCCAGCTGCTCGGCGTCGCCGGAGCTGGCCGCAGCGCCGATCGCCGCCAGCGCGTTGCGCGTGGACGGCTCCACCCGCAGCACCATGCCGCAGTCGATCACGCCGACGCGGCCGCCGGGCAGGACGAAGATGTTGCCCGGGTGCGGATCGGCGTGGACGAAGCCGTCGCGGAAGATCATCGTCAGCCACAGCTCGGCGGTGCGCCGCGCGAAGGCCGGCCCGTCCAGGGAGCCGTCGGCGGTGGCCAGCGCGTCGCCCAGCGAGCTGCCCTCCAGCAGCTCGAGCGTCAGCACGCGCCCGGCCGAGTGGTCGGCGATGACCGTCGGGAAGTGCACGTCGGGCTCGTCGTGGAAGGCCTCGGCGAAGCGGCGCACGTTGACCGCCTCGCGCCGGAAGTCCAGCTCGGCCAGCGTGCGCTTGCGGAACTGCGCGGCCAGGTCGCGCGGGCGGAAGGGCGCGGCGGCGGGCACGCGGTCCTCGACCACGCCGGCCAGGGCGCTGATGATGTCCAGGTCGGCGTGCACGGCGGCGTTGATGCCGTCGTGCTGGACCTTGACCGCCACCAGCGTGCCGTCCGACAGCGTCGCGGCGTGCACCTGCGCGATCGAGGCGACCCCGATCGGCTTCGGATCGAAGCTGGCGAACAGCTCGTCGATGGGCGCGCCCAGCTCGGCCTCGATGACCGCGATGACCTGCTCCACCGGCTGGGCCTGCGCGTGCTCCTGCAGCTCGGCCAGCGAGGCCTCCCACTCGGCCGGCACCGCGCCGCTGACGCTCAGCAGCTGCCCGAGCTTGACGTAGATCGGTCCGAGCTCCTGCAGCGCGCCGCGCACGCGATCGGCCTGCGAGCGGCCCCTGACCAGCTCACCGTCGGCGGCCACCACGTGGCGGCTGACCCACTCGGGCGCCCGATCGACCAGGTGCGCGCCCAGGCCCCAGCGGCTGAGCACGCCGATCGTGTGGGCCAGGCGCGCCGAGTCCGGGCCGATGTGGGCGATCCGCCGAATGGACGACACGGACGGTGCTACTTCTCGTCGGGCCCGCGCTGGCGCAGGAAGCGCTGGAACTCGCGGGCGATCGAGTCGCCGGAGGGCAGCTGCGAGGGATCGACCGGCTCGTCCTCCTCCTCGGCGGCCTTCTCGAGGCGCTCGACGAAGGCCTGCACATCGGGATCGGACTGGACGGCGAGGGACACCTGGCGCTCGTAGTCGGCGGCGGCGGTCTCCAGCTCGGAGCCGTCGACGGTCACGCCGACCAGGCCCTCGAGCTTGCGCACGAGCGCGAGCGCGGCCTTGGGGTTGGGCGCGGCGGCGACGTAGTGGGGCACGGTGGCCCACAGCGAGGCCGACGGGAGGCCCGCGTCGCTGCAGGCGGCGTGCAGGACGCCGGTGATGCCGGTCGGGCCCTCGTAGGAGGACGGATGCAGGTCGCTGCGCGCCTGCAGGCTCTCGTCGGTGGCGAAGCCGGTGATGCCCACCGGGCGCGAATGCGGCACGTCGGCCAGCAGCGCGCCGAGGGTCACGACGAGCTGGACGCCCATCGCCTCGGCCATGTCGACGATCAGGCCGCAGAAGGTGCGCCAGCGCATCGACGGCTCGGGGCCGCTGAGCAGGATCAGGTCGCGCGGGGCGCGCGGGATGCGCGCCTCCCAGATCTCCACGTCGGGCCACTGCAGCTCGCGGGTGCGGCCCTCGACGAGCTCGATCTTCGGCCGGGTGGCCTGGAAGTCGTAGAACTCCTCGGGGTCGATGTGGGCGAAGCGGGTGGCGCCGAGACCGGCTCCGAGGAACGTCAACGCCGCCGATGCCGCGTCGCCGGCGTCGTTCCAGCCCTTGAACGCGCACACCAGTGCCGGTGCCCTCAGACCGTCTGGACGCCGTTCCCAGATGAGCGGCTGCATCCGGGTCACGGTACATCATGGCCTCGTGACCTCCGAGACGGCCGAGACCGTCACGATCGCCACGCTGCGCCCCGGACAGGACGTCGTCGGCGTGTTCGCGTGCACCCGCAAGGACCGGCTGATGACCCGGTCGGGCAGCCCCTACCTGGCCCTGGAGCTGCGCGACGCGACCGGCGCGATCGCCGCGCGCGTGTTCCGCGACGCCGACGTGCTGGGCGGTCGCTTCGAGCGTGGCGACCTCGTGCGCGTGGCCGGGCGGGTCGAGCGCTTCCGCGACGCGCTGCAGCTCGAGGTCAAGGCGATCGCCAAGGCCGAGGGAGCCGAGGCGGATCCGTCGCACTTCCTCCCCACGGCCTACCGCGACCTCGACGAGCTCGACGGCTTCCTGGAGTCGCTGGCCGGTGAGGTGCGCGATCCGGCCTTCGCCGCGCTGCTGGCCTCGCTGCTGGGCGACGCCGAGCTGCGGCGGCAGTGGCGGCGGGCGCCGTGCAGCCGCAACGGCCATCACGCCTACCTGGGCGGGCTGCTCGAGCACACGGTGGCGGTCACGCACCTGGCGCTGGAGACCTGCCAGCTGCACCCGCGCCTGGACCAGAACCTGCTGCTCACCGCCGCCATCGTCCACGACCTCGGCAAGACCGAGGAGTTCACCTACGGGGCCGAGATCGGCCTGACCGACGCCGGGCGCCTGCTCGGCCACGTCGAGCTGGGGCTGCGCCTGCTCGACGCGCGCGGGACCGGCATCCTCGACGACGCCCGGCGGGTCGCGCTGGCCCACTGCGTGCTCACCCATCACGGGCCGACCGGCGCCCCCGGCGGGCGCTTCGGCTCGGCCGAGGCGATCGCGCTGTATCGCCTCAACGCCGTCGACGCCGCGATCAAGCAGGCGATCGAGCACGGCATCGCGCCCGCGGCCTCCATCAGCCCATGACGATCGACCCGGCCAAGCGCTGGTGGGTGCTGATCACCATGACCGGCTCGCTCTCGATGATCCTCATCGACCAGACGGTCGTCTCCGTCGCCCTGCCCACGATGCAGCGCGACCTGGACCTGACGCAGACCGGGCTGCAGTGGGTCATCAACGCCTACCTCCTGGCCATCGCCGTGTTCGTGGCGCTGGGCGGGCGCATCGGCGACCTGATCGGCAACGAGCGCACGTTCCGCCTGGGCGGGCTGATCTTCGTGCTGGCCTCCGCGGCCTGCGGCCTGGCCCAGTCGGACACGATGATCATCGGCGCGCGCATCGTCGAGGGCATCGGCGCCGCGCTGATGACGCCGGCCAGCGGTGCGATCGTGATGAACGCGTTCGGCCCGTCCGAGCGGGGCAAGGCGATGGGCGTCTACTCGGGCGTGTCGATGGTCTTCCTGGCGCTCGGGCCCTTGATCGGCGGCGTGCTCGTGGAGGCGATCTCCTGGCGCGCGGTGTTCTTCGTCAACCTGCCGATCGGCATCGCGATGCTCGTCATGGCCCAGACGACCCTGCCGCGCAAGGCCACGATCGAACCCCACCCACGAGGACGGATCGACTGGCCCGGCGTGCCGCTGCTGATCGGCGGCGTCGGCGCGCTCGTGCTCGGGCTGATGCAGAGCAACACCTGGGGCTGGGGCTCGCCCGCGGTCATCGGCCTGCTGGTCGCCGCCGCGGTGCTGCTGCCGGCCTTCGTCTGGTGGGAGCTGCGGGCCCGCGATCCGCTCGTCCAGCTGCGCCTGTTCCGGTCGCGCAACTTCACCGCCGACAGCATCGTCATCGCGGCGATGCAGTTCGGCCTGATGGGCGTGTCGGTGTTCGGCGCCATCTGGGTGCAGGACGTGCTCGGGTTCGGCCCGATCTCGGCGGGCCTGTCGCTGCTGCCGCTGACCATCCCGCTGCTGTTGCTGTCGGTCCCCACCGGGCGCCTGTACGACCGCATCGGACCGCGCGTTCCCGTGACCGTCGGCGCCGTGCTCCTCGGGCTGTCGCTGGTGTGGTCGGCGCTCGTCCTGGACCAGCTCGACTACGCCTGGCTGGTGCCCGGGTACCTGCTGATGGGCGTCGGGCTGGCCCTGATGATCACGCCGACCACGACCGATGCGCTCAACGCGGCCGACCCGGCGTTGCGCGGGCAGGCCTCCGGCGTCGTGCAGACGATGCGCCAGGTGGGCGGCACGATCGGCATCGCCGTGCTGGGCGCGATCGTGGCCAACGTCCAGCACAGCCAGGTGACCGACTGGATCGCCGCCGACCCGTCGCAGCGGGCCGGCGACGCCGACGAGATCGCCGCGGTGCTGGCCAACCCCGCCTCGGCCCCGACCGCCGCGGCCGACCCCGCGGTGATCGAGATGCTCAGAGACGCCGTCACGACGGCCGTGTCCTCGGCCTACTGGGTGGCCGGCGCGATCAGCCTGCTGTCGGCGCTGGTCGCGGTGGCCATGCTGCGGCGCGTGCGCGCGGCCGACGCCGCGCCGGCCGCCAGCGTGCGTTAGAGCGCCTGCAGGAGCGCATCGCGATCGGCCCCCGCGCGGTCGAGCACGCGCTGCACCGGGGGCGAGGGCGTGCGCAGGATGCCCAGCACGAGGTGGCGGGCGCGCACCACCCGCTCGCCGCGCTCCACGGCGACCATGAAGGCGTCCTTGAGCGCGTCCTTGGCCGCGGGCGAGAAGCGCATCTTGCGCCCGGTGGCCGCCGGCGGCCCGACCGCATCGACCGCGTTGGCCGTGATGCCCAGGGGGGCGAGCGCGTCGACGAGCTCCTGCTCCAGCGACGCGCGCACCGACGGGCCGTCCAGGCCGGCCTGGGCCAGCATCGGCACCGGCTCCTCCTGGGGCAGGTTCAGCAGCGTGGCCAGCAGCAGGTGCTCGGCGCCGATGGCCGGCGCCCCGAGCGCGTCGGCCTCGCGCTGGGCGTGGAGCATCACGCCGCGCGAGAGGTCCTTGCTGAATCGTTCGAACATCGACTACCTCCGGTTGTGCTTCTTGTGGACCGCCTGGCGGGTGACGCCGAGCGCGGTGGCGATCTCCGCATAGGTCCAGCCGCTGTCCAGCGCCCGCTGCACCTCGCGCGCCTCGAGCCGGTCGGCGAGGACGCGCAGCGCCACGACGGCGCGCAGGCCGTCGCCGGGGTCCTCGATCGCCTCGAGATCGATCGTCGTCATGCGTCAACCGTAGTTGACAGTTGCGGGCCTGTCAACCTGGGTTGCGCGGCGCGATGACCCCTATGCTCCCGGCCCGATGGGCGAGCCCTTCCGCCACCAGCTGCGCGTGCGCTTCAACGAGTGCGACCCCCAGGGGATCGTGTTCAACGCCAACTACCTGGTCTTCTTCGACGTCACGTCGGTCGAGATGTTCCGCGAGGCGGCGGGCTCCTACGCCGAGCTGGTCGCGCGCGGCACGGACCTCGTGCTGGCCGAGAGCCGCCTCGTCTACCTGGCTCCCGCCCGCGCCGACGACCTGATCTGCGTCGAGATGGCGGCGACGCACTTCGGCACGACCTCGGTGCGCTTCGACGGGCGCATCGTGCGCGACGGCACCGTGCTGACCCAGGCCGAGCTGCGCTACGTGGCCGTCGATCCCGCGACCTGGGCCAAGAAGCCCAACGACGACCTGCGCGCGGCCCTGGAGCGCTACGCCCCGTGACCGACCGCCGCTTCTGGACCTGGCTGGGAGCGATCGCCTTCGTCGGCCTGGCCGCCAGCCTGATCTACGGCCTGGCCGTCGCGCCCGGCCTCCCGGCGCGCGGCGACACGCTGCTCTACCACTACCTGGCCAACGGGATCGCCGACGGCAAGGGCTACATCCGCCCGTTCTCCGAGCTGCAGTACGGCGAGCCGCTGCCGACCGCCTCCTATCCCCCGCTGTTCCCGCTCTACCTGTCGTTCTGGTCGGCGCTGGGGTTCGACTCGCTGGACGCCCACCGCGCGGTCTCGTGCCTGCTGGCGCCGGTCGCGGTGATCCTCATCGGCCTGCTCGGCCGGCGCGTCGGCGGCGCGCGCGTGGGGCTGCTGGCCGCCGGCCTGGCCGCGATCTACCCGCAGCTGGTGATGGTCGACGGCACGGTCATCACCGAGGCACTGTACGCGCCGCTGATCGCCGGCATCCTCCTGCTCACCTACCGGCTGCTGGACCACCCGGGACCGTGGTCGGCGGCGTTCCTCGGGCTGGCCATCGGGGCGGCGGTGCTGACGCGCTCGGAGGCCATCTTCCTCGTCGTGCTGCTGGCGCTGCCCGCGGCGGTGATCGCCGGGCGGCGCATCGGGCGCACCCTGGCGCTCGTGCTCGTCACCGTGGCCGCCACCGCGATCGTGCTCGTGCCCTGGGTGGTGCGCAACGAGGTCTCGATGGGCGAGCCGATCCTGTTCACGTCCAACTCCGGGCACACCGCGGCGGCCACGGTCTGCGATGCGACGTTCGACGCGGGCAGCCCGTATCTCGGCTTCGCCCGCCACGAGTGCGCGCTGCAGGGGCCGTGCGTCGACATCCGCGACGAGCTCGACCAGGCCAGCTGCCAGCGCGACCAGGCGCGGCGCTACATGGAGGACCACGCCGGCCGCGTGCCGATCGTCGCCGCCGTGCGGATCCTGCGCGTGTGGGAGCTGTACCGCTACCAGGACGACCTGGGCTACGGCGAGCTGTGGAGCCGCTCGATCCCCGTGGCCAAGGCGGGGCTGGTCATGTACGTGCTGCTCGTGCTCGTCGGGATCGCCGGCCTGATCGCGATCCGGCGCGCGCGCACGCCCCTGTGGCCGCTGCTCGTGCCCTTCCTGCTCGTGACGATCTCCGCGGCGCTGACCTTCGGCTTCAGCCGCTACCGGCTGGCCGCCGAGATCCCGCTGGTCGTGCTGGCCGCGATGGGCCTGGACTGGGGCCTGCGCGTGCTGGCCGCGCGCCGTCGGCGTCAGGCGTCGCCGACGCAGCGTCGCGCCGCGTCGGCGTAGAGCTCGGCGCGTACGCGGAAGCCCTCCGGCGTGCCGTGCACGCCGTCGGCCAGCAGCTCGGGGCGCTTGGCCACCGTCTCGGCCCAGGGGACGATCAGCAGCTTGCCCGGGTACTCCTTCTGCAGCTCGTAGAGCTTGGCGTTGGCCGCGTCGAAGGTCTGGCCGTCGCGCGCCGGTGCGGCCAGCGTGGCCCACACCGCGCACTTCGCGTAGACGCGCTCGACCGACTCGCGTACCGACATCTCCAGCGTGGCGACGTCCTGGGGCGGATCGGCGGTGAAGGCGCTGAAGGCGACGACGTCGACCGGGTCGGTGTGGGCGCGGAAGACGTCCATCGCGCTGCCGGTGATGCGCGCCCCCAGCGCGTCGACCTCGACGTTGAAGTCCGGCAGCAGCGGGGGCAGCAGCGGCGCGATGCCCACCGCGAGCGAGTCGCCGATCAGCAGCAGCGTCGGCGCCGGCGAGACCTTGGGCGCGGTCGCGTCGGTGCGTTGGACGATCGGGCCGCCCAGGTTCTCCGGCGTGGTGATGCCGCTCGGCGTGACCGGCACCGTGGCGGTGGGCGGCGTGGTGGCGGGCGGCGTCGCGGCCTGCGTCGTCGCGGGCCCGGTGGTCGACGTCGGGGTCGGGGATCCGCCGCAGCCGCCGAGCGCCGTCGCCAGCAGCAGGACGCAGAGGGCGCGCGCGATCATGACGGGCAGCGCGTGGCCGCCTCGGCGTAGGCCCGCGCCCGCTCCAGCGCGCCCTTGGGCGTCGGGTGGACCGTGTCGTCGGCCAGCAGCGCGGGATCGGCCTCGACCATCGCCGCCCAGTCGACCACCTGCAGCTGGCCGGCGTACTCCTGCTCCAGGTCCGCGAGCTTGTCGTTGACCGCGGAGAAGTCGTCGTCGCCGCGCACGATCGTGGCCCAGATCACGCAGGGCGCCGATCCGCCGTCGACCGTCTCGCGGACGGCGGCCTCGAAGTCGTCGACGTCCGCCGGGTCGTCGTTGGTGAACAGGCCGATGCCGAGCACGTCGGCGGGCTCGGTGCGCGCGCGCAGCGCCGCCAGGCCGAGCTCGGTCTTGCGTCCGCCCTGCGCGTCGGTGACGACGTTCATCTCGGGGAGCGCGTTGGGCAGGTCGATCGCGGTCACCACCGCCATCGAATCGCCGATCATCACGAACGTCTTGGCCGCGTCGACGGTGGAGGACGGCGTGGTCACGGTGATCGTCGAGCGCAGGTTGGGCAGCGGCGGCGGCACCGGCTCGCCCGACGCGGTCACCGTGGTCGTGCGCCAATGCGTCTGGCCGCAGCCGCTGAGCACGGGCGCGGCGCAGGCGCAGGCGAGGAGCAGAGCGGCGGGCAGACGCACCCGCCGCTTTGTACCCGATCTAGCTCACTAGGAGCTAACGGCGCCCGGCGGTGTCGGTGGCGCGCCCGGCGGCGGCCGGCCCGGCGGCGGCTCGAGGATCGCCGGACCGCCCTCCGAGCGCTCGCGGATCTCCTTGCGGTAGGCCAGGTACTCGCGCAGGCTGATCTGGATGGTCGCCGCCACCGGGATGGCCAGCAGCGCGCCGATGATCCCGAACAGCGTCGAGCCGAACAGCACCGCGACCAGCACGGCGAACGCGTGCACCTCGACCGCGCGCCGCTGGATCTGCGGCTGGATCACGCTGTTCTCGACCTGCTGGTAGATGATCGCCCAGACGATCCAGATGATCGTGACCGTCGGGAAGTCCTGGAACAGCGTCACCAGCCCGACCAGGATCGCGCCGATCGTCGCGCCGACCAGGGGCACGAGGTCGGCCAACGCGGTGACGACGGCCAGCGGCGCCGCGAACGGCACGCCGAGGATCGTCAGCACGATGAACGTGCTGACCCCGGCCAGCGTGGCCTGCACCGCCGCGCCGGCGACGTAGGCGCCGACCGCCCGCCCGATCCGCTGGAACGCGCGCTCCAGGCGCGCGCGGTGCTCGGGTTGCTGCCATTCGACGATCCTCGCCGTCCAGCGTGGTCCGCTGGCCACCAGGAAGATCGACAGGATCAGGATCGTCACCGTCGCGAAGATCGAGTTGACCAGGCCGACGCCGATGTCGCCCAGCGCGCTGGCCGCGTCGCCGATCCGGCTGGGGAGCTTCTCGGCCTCCTGCTGGAGCTTGGTGACGATGCCGTACTTGTCGTCCAGGTCCCGGAGCTTCTGGTTGTTGTTGACGTAGTCCTGGACGTCCTGGGCGTACTGCGGCGCCTTCTGGGCCAGCTGCGTGCCCTCGGTGACGATCGGGGGCACGAGGATCGCGATCAGCGCCGCCGGGATGGCGATCAGGCCGACGTAGGTGGCCGCGATGGCCAGCTTGCGCGGCATCCACCGGCTGAAGAAGTTCACCGGACCGGTCAGCGCGATGGCCAGGAAGCCGGCGATGAACACCCAGCTGAGCGGCTTGCGCAGCAGGTAGATCAGATAGAGCGAGACGACGACGCCCACGATGATGAGGACGACGCGAACGATCGTCGCCGCTGCGGGCTCCCGACGGGACATGAGACCGCGAGTATCCGACCCACATCGGACGGCGCGCCATACTGAGTGACGTGTCCCAAGCGCTGACCATCGAACAGGCGCTGGAGCCCCTCCGCGGCGGCCCGGCGCGGGCCGCCGTTCTGCTCGATGTGGACGGGACGTTGGCCCCGATCGTGCGCCACGCCGACGACGCGCACGTGCCCGAGCCGACCCGCGCGGTGCTGATCCGCGTGTCGCGCGCCTACGGGGTCGTGGCCTGCGTCAGCGGCCGGCGCGCGACCACCGCCCGGCGGATCGTCTCGATCGGCTCGATCTCCTACGTGGGCAACCACGGTGGCGAGCTGCTGCGCGCCGGGCGCACGGAGCCCGAGACCGAGCCCGCCTTCGCCCGCGGCGGCGAGCAGGTGCGGGCCTTCGCCCAGCGCACGTGGGAGGACGGCGGCCTGGGCCGCCTGCGCGTGCGCGCCGAGGACAAGGCCGACATCGCCGCGTTCCACTGGCGCGGGGCGCCCGACGAGGACGCCGCCGAGGCGGCGGTCAGGCAGATCGCCGACGAGGCCGAGGCCGAGGGCCTGCACGTCCACTGGGGCCGCAAGGTGCTCGAGGTGCGCCCTCCGGTCGAGGTCGACAAGGGCGCCGGCATCGCCTGGCTGCTGGCCGACGCCGACGTCGACCACGCTCTGTACGTGGGCGACGACACGACGGACCTGGACGCCTTCCGCGGCCTGCGCGCGCTGGTCACCGCCGGCCGCCTGGAGTCGGCGGTGTGCGTCGGGGTGCGCTCCGACGAGACGCCGCCCGAGCTGGAGCGCGAAGCGGATCTGCTCGTCGACGGGCCCCACGGTGTCCGCAGCGTGCTCGAGGCGCTGCTCTGAAGTTCACCGACTTCCTCAAGGCCACGGTGTTCATCAGCGCCGGCGCGGCCACCGCGCTGGGCGTCGTGACGGTGGCCGGGGCGGCCAACCGCGACGAGTCGCTGCTCGTGCCGGTGATCGCGGTGTGGTGGATCCTGGCCACGCTCTACGGGCTGTGGCTGGGGCGCAAGCACGAGACCTCGCCGCCGATCGCCCGCCTGCTGGCCCAGGCCAAGTCGGCCACCGTGCTGCCCGAGCAGCGCCCGGGGATGATCCTGCTCAACCGGCTGTGGCCGCTGCTGCTGTCGAGCATCGCCGCGGGCGCGCTGGCCTTCCTGGCCCCGCAGGTGGCGGGGATCGCCACCGGCTTCGCGATCATCTGGTCGCTGGCCTGGCGCCACCAGGAGAAGGCGGTCACCGCGATCGAGGAGCGCGACGGGGTCGCCTTCTTCGTCGAGAGCACCTCGCCCATGTCCCCGATCAAGCTCGTGCGCACCCAGGGCTTCCGTCGCGACCTGGCGGCGCCGGTGCTGTGAGCCGGGAGCGGGTGTCGGCGGCGCAGGCGCGACGGATCGCGCTGGCCGCCCAGGGCTTCGCGACGCCCCGGCCCGCCGAGGCGACGACCCGGGCAGTCCTGAGCACGGTCCAGAAGCTCGGCGTCGTGCAGATCGACTCGGTCAACGTGCTGTCGCGCGCCCACTACCTGCCGCTGTTCAGCCGGCTCGGGCCCTACGACCGCGATCGCTTCGACCAGGCCTCGTGGCGTGCGCCCCGGCGGCTGTTCGAGTACTGGGGCCACGAGGCGTCGCTGCTGCCGGTGCAGCTGCAGCCGCTGTTTCGCTGGCGCATGGCCCGCGCGCACGACGAGGCGTGGGGCGGGATGCGGCGGATCGCCACCGAGCAGCCTGAGCTGGTGGCGCGGGTGCTGGAGGACGTGCGGGCGCGCGGGCCGGTCAGCGCGGCGACGCTGGCCGAGGACGAGGCGCCCCGGCGCACCGGGCCGTGGTGGGACTGGTCCGACGTCAAGCGGGCGATCGAGTACCTGTTCTGGAGCGGCGCGGTCACGTCGGCGCGCCGGCGCGGCTTCGAGCGGCTCTACGACCTGCCCGAGCGCGTGCTCCCGCGCGCGGTGTTCCAGGCGCCGACGCCGACCGAGGCCGACGCGCAACGCGAGCTGATCGCCATCTCCGCCCGGGCGCTGGGGATCTCGGCGGCGCGGGACCTGCGCGACTACTACCGCCTCCCGGTGGCGGGCTTCAAGGAGCGCGTGGCCGAGCTGGTCGAGGCCGGTGAGATCGCCGAGGTCGAGGTCGAGGGCTGGCGCGGTCCGGGCTACCTGGCCGCGGGCGCGCGGGTGCCCCGCCGGGTGCGGGCGCGCGCGCTGCTGGCGCCGTTCGACCCGCTGGTCTGGGAGCGCGACCGGGCCGAGCGGCTGTTCGGCTTCCGCTACCGGATCGAGATCTACGTGCCCGCGCCCAAGCGCGTGCACGGGTACTACGTGCTGCCCTTCCTGCTCGGCGACCGGCTCGTGGCCCGGGTGGACCTGAAGTCCGACCGGGCCGGCGGCGCGCTGCTCGTGCAGGCCGCGCACGCCGAGGACGGCGCGCCGCCCGAGACCGCCGCCGAGCTGGCCGAGGAGCTGCGCCTGATGGCGGGCTGGCTCGGGCTGGAGCGCGTCGAGGTGCGCGACCGCGGCGACCTGGCCCCGGCGCTGCGCCGCGCGATCGGCTGAGCCGGATCAGGCGTCCGTTGTCCGATTCGACCCGGATACCGGGCTCAAGCGGACAACCGACCGGTCGGGGAGCGGGAACGCGCCACGCGGAGCGGGTCGTTGTCCGATTCGACCCGGATACCGGGCTCGAGCGGACAACGGCCGCCGGCGCGGTGCTCAGCTGAACGCGTCGAAGTCGCCGGGCGGGCCCTGCCCGGCGGGTGCCGGCGGGCCCCAGGTCGTGCGACCGTCGCCGTCGATCGGGTGGGCCGGGCCGAGCAGGACCTGGCGACCCACGACGACCTCCCCCACCGCCTTGACCCGCGCGAACAGCTCGCGCACGTCGGAGATCTGGCCCTGGCGGCCGTAGCCATGCAGGTCGGCGGTCAGGCCGGTCGCGTCCAGGCCGGCGGCGTGGGCCAGGTACAACGCCCGGTCCATGTGGAAGCCCTGGGTGACGACGATCGCCGAGCGGACGCCGAACACCTTGCGCGCGCGCTCCATCGTCGCCCACGTGTCGAAGCCGGCGTGGTCGGTGAAGATCGCCGCGTCGGGGACACCCGCCCGCTGCAGCGCGTGGCGCATCGTGCCGGGCTCGTCGTAGCCCCACCGGTGGTGGTCGCCGGAGACGATGATGCGGTCGACCTTGCCCGCCCGGTAGAGGGCGATCGCCTGGTGGACACGGTCGGCGAGCATGCCGCTCATCGAGCCGCTCGGGTTCAGGCCCGCGCCGAGCACGATCGCCGCCTGCGCATGGGGCACCCGCGAGACGTCGGCGGTCTGGTCGCCCGCCCGCGCGGCGACGTACAGGTTGAGCCCGGCCACCGCCGCGATCATCACCACGCCGAAGCCCAGGCCGATGGCCAGAACGCGTCGCACCATCCGCGCGAGATTACTGAAGCGATGGCCGGCATGACAGCATCGCCGGGGGTATGACCGACATCCTGCTCGTCTCGCTGGCCTCGACGGCCGGGCTGCGCGTCGCCGACGCGGCGCTGGCCGGCGCGCTGGAGCGGGCGGGCGCCTCGGTCGCGCTGGTCACCACGCCACCCCGGCGCGACGTGCGCACGCTGGCGCTGACCGATCTCGTGTGGGCGCAATCGGCCCACGCGGCGGCCACGCGCGCGCTGGAGCAGCATCGCCCGCGGGCCGTCGTCTACGGCGCGATGGGCGCGGCGCTGCTGTGGCCGCGCCCGGGCGCGATCCGCCTGGACGCCCCGATGGCCGCCAACCGGCCCGGCCGCCACGGCCTGTGGCAGCGCCCGGTCGAGCGCCGGCGGGTGAGCGAGACGCCGCTGCTGATCCCGGTCAGCGCGCGCACGCTGGACGACGTGCCCACCCCGCACGCCGACGCCGTCGTCGTGCCGATCCCCGTCGCCCCGTCGGGCCCGATCGCCGGGCCGCGCGACATCGCGGCGATCACCTACGCGGCCAACCCGGCCAAGAAGGGGCTGGATCGCGTGCTCGCCGCGTGGGCGCGGACGCGGCGCGCCGGTGAGGAGCTGTGGGTGGCCGGCACCACGGAGGGGCCGCGCACGGACGGCGTGCGCTGGGCCGGGCGACTGCGACCCGACGACTACCGCGCGCTCCTGCGCCGCGCGCGCGTGTTCGTCACCGCGCCGCGCCAGGAGGACTACGGCATCGCCCAGCTGGAGGCGCTGGCCGACGGCTGCCGCCTGGTCACCACCCCCGCGCCCGGTCCCTACGAGGCGCTGCCGCTGGCCCGCGAGCTCAACCCGCGGCTGGTCAGCGAAGACCTGGCCCGCGCGTTGCGCGTCGGACTGGACGACACGCACCCCGCCTACCCCGTCCAGGCGGCGGCACTGCTGGAGCCGTTCACGCCCGCGGCGGTCGACCGGATCGTGGCCGAAGCGCTGCTGCCGCGCCTGCTCCCCGGGTAGCACTGCGGCCATGCGCCGGGTCCTCCTCGTCTGCCTGCTCGTCCTGCTGCTGCCTGCCTCGGCCGGCGCGAAGCTGCCGTCCAGCTGGCCCACGCAGCTGCAGATCGGCCTGACCGACCAGCCCGACGGCGCCGCCGCGCTGAAGCAGCGAGCCCCGCTGGGCTTTCGCTACCAGTACCTGGCCGGCGGGGTCAACACCGGCAGCGGCTGGGCCACCTGGAACGAGAACGGCACGTTCGTGACGCGCTACGTCAACGAGAGTCGCGCGGCCGGGATCACGCCGGTGTTCACCTACTACCAGCTGCTGAACTCCCAGCCCGCGGCGGGAGGCGACGAGAAGGCCAAGGACCTGGCCAACCTGCGCAACGCGGCCACGATGGCCGCCTACTGGAAGGACTTCTCGCTCTTCCTGCGCCGGGCCAAGGGGCAGGGCACCGTCGTCGCCCACATCGAGCCGGACCTGTGGGGCTACCTGCAGCAGGCGGGTGACAGCACCACCGCGCGCCGCTTCGCCGACCGCGTCGTGCGCCTGCGCAACCGGCTGGCACCCAACGTCGTGCTGGCCTGGCACCTGTCGATCTGGGGCACCGGCGAGGACCCGACGTACTCCAACCCGCCGGTCGGTCACATGGCCGCGCTGGCCGCGAAGTCGGCCCGCTTCTGGCGCGCCGCCCACGGCAACCGGTTCGACCTGACCTTCGTCGACGTCGAGGACCGCGACGCGGGCTTCAACGCGAAGATCAACGGCGACCCCGACAGCGGCTGGGACGCCACCGACTACGACCGCAACGCCGCCTATCTGCAGGCCTTCCACGCCCGCACCCGCCAGCCGATCGTCATCTGGCAGATCCCGCTGGGCAACTCGACGCTGTCCAACGAATGGGAGCACTTCCAGGACACGCGGGTGGAGACCTGGCTGGGCCAGCGCCCCCGCCTGGTCCAGCTGCGCGACGCGGGGGTCGTCGCGCTGCTGTTCGGCGGGGGCGCGGAGGGCACCACCTCGGCGCAGACCGACGGCGGGCTGTTCTACCGCCTGGCGGCCGCGTACTACCGCGAGCCGCTGCCGCTCAGGCCAGCCCGGCTTCGCGGCGCCGGCGCCGGGCGATAGCCCCGCCCTTCCACAGCAGCCCGAGCAGCAGCAGGACCGGGATCGCCACGGCGGCGATCACGATGCCGGCGGCGGCCATCCCGCTGAGGATGTTCCCGGCGTCGTCCAGCGCGCCGGCGATGCCGCCCTGGTCGTCGTCGGCGCTGCTGCTGCTGTCGCCCGAGCGACGCTCGTCGAGCGTCAGGCTGACGACGGCGTAGCTCGTGCGCTGCTGCAGGCGGATCGCCTCGCCGCGCACCTCGGCCACCTGACGGCGCAGGGTGCTGAGCTCGTCGCGCAGCTGCGCGGCGCGCTCGTCGTCGGTCTCCTGGGCCAGCCGCCGGCGCACGGAGTCGCGCTCCGCCCGCAGGTCGCCCAGGCGGTCCTCGGTGCTGACCACGGCGCCGGTGATGTCGTTGCCGGTCTCGTCACGCGAGGTGACGCGACCGAGTTTGGACAGCTGCGCCAGCGTGTCACCCAGCCGCGAGACCGGCACGCGCAGCGTGTAGCTGGCCTGGCCGCCGGTGCTGTCGCTGGACACCCGCGAGGTGTCGATGATCGCGTTGGCGCCCGCGGCGATCTGGGGCACGCGCGCGGCCGCGTCGTCGAACTTCCCGGCTTCCACGGAGACGGTCAGCTGGGCCTGGCGCTCGACGCGGCGGGGCTCCGAGCCCGCCGTCGTGGGCGCGGGAGCGGCGGAATCGGCCGCGGCCGCGCCGGCCCCGGACGTCGCGTCGGCGGAACGCTGCGGCGCCACCTCGGTCGCCGCGGACGAGGACTGGGTCACGCTGCCCGCGCTGGTGCTGGCCGAGAACGACTCGCTGCTGTCGCTGCTGCCGCCGGTCACGATCGCCACGACGACGATCACCGCGACGCACGCGGAGGCCAGCGAGCCGGCCAGCAGCGGCACCGACGGGAGCCGCCACCGGCGGCGCGGACGCGGCGCGGGGGCCGGACGTTCGGGCTCGCCGAACCGCTCGGCCACCCGCGCGTCCAGCGTGCTGGCGAACTCGGCCGACGGCCGCGGCGCCATCGCGCGCAGCTCGTCGAGCAGGTCCTGCTCGTCGGCGAACAGCGTCGTTGGATCAGACATGGCAGGTCTCCCGGAGCTTCGTCATGGCACGGTGCAAGAGGGTGCCGGCGTTGGACTCGCTGACGTCGAGCACGCGGGCCAGCTCGGCGTTGGTCAGGCCGCCCCAGAACTTCAGGGCGACGATCTCGCGCTCGCGTGGCTCGAGCTCGCGCAGCGCGGCCAGCAGCGCGTTGCGGCGCAGCGCGCCCTCCGCGCTGGCCGCCGGATCGGCGATGCCCTCGTCGGGCAGCTCACCCAGCAGCGGCGCGGAGCGCCGGCGCCGGCGCAGCTCGTCGAGGGCGGCGTTGCGCGCGATCGTGAACAGCCAGGCGCGCGGCGTGCCGCGCGACGGCTTGTACGAACTGCGCTTGCGGAACGCGCGCTCGAAGGCGAGCGCGGTGACGTCCTCGGCGGCGTGACGGTCCCCGAGCATCCCCGTGACGTAGCCGAAGACGGCGTCGCGGTTCTCGCGGTAGACAGCGTCAAAGCTCAACCGGGCGTCGGCGACTGGTGGCGAAGCGGCGAGCGTGGTCACGTCCTTACTACGACCACGCCGCAGATCCATCACAGCCTCACATGGAACGTTTGCGCAGGGGCGCGAACTCGTCCCAGGGCAACGTGTTGGCCACGTCGCCGGCCTGCAGCCAGGCCCGCCGCGCGGTGGCGATCCCCCAGCGCACGATCGACAGCGTCGACACGCCGTGCGCGTCGGTGTTGACCAGGATCCGCACGCCCGCGTCGCGCGCGGCGCGCGCGTTGACGTCGTTGAGGTCGCGGCGGTCGCCCGACGAGTTGATCTCGATCATCGTGTGCGTGCGGGCCGCGGCCTCGAACAGCGCGTCGGTGTTCAGCGCGTACGGTGGCCGCGACTCGATCTTGCGACCGGTCGGGTGGCCGATCGCGTCGATGTACGGGTGCTCGCAGGCGGTGACCATGCGCTTGGTCATCTCCGCCTCGCTCATCCCGAACGACGTGTGCACGGAGCCGATCACCCAGTCCAACTGGGCCAGCAGCTCGTCGTCGTAGTCGGGCGAGCCGTCGGGCAGGATGTTCGTCTCGGTGCCGATCAGCACGCGGATCCCGTCGACCTGGGCATCCACCTCGCGGACCGCCTCGATCTGCGCCTTCAGGTGGTCGGGCGTGACGTGGTTGCCGAACCCGTGGGTGGCCGAGTGGTCGGTGATCGCGATGTACTCCAGCCCGCGCGTGTCGCGGCAGGCGATGGCCATCTGCTCGATCGAGTTGCGCCCGTCGCTGGCCGTCGTGTGCATGTGCAGGTCGCCGCGCAGGTCGGTGGCCTCGATCAGGCGCTCGGGCAGCGTCCCGTCGGCCGCGGCCTGCAGCTCGCCGCGCCCCTCGCGCAGCTCCGGTGGGATCCAGGCCAGCCCGAGGGCGCCGTACACCTCCTCCTCGGTCGCGCAGCGCAGCGTCTGGCCGGTCGCGTCGTCGAGGATCCCGTACTCGCTGACGTGCAGCCCGCGTCGCGTGACCAGCTCGCGCAGCTGCACGTTGTGCGCGGCCGACCCGGTGAAGTGCTGCCACAGGTTGCCGAACTGGTCGGGCTCGACCACGCGCAGGTCCACCGGCATCCCGTTGTGCGTGCGGGCGCGGGCGGCGTTCGGCCCTGCGCTGGAGGCGGACTCGACGACGTCGATCTCCGACAGCGCGGCGGCCAGCACGCCGGGGTCCTCGGCCGCGGCGACGATGTCGAGGTCCTTGACGCTGTCGGCCAGCCGGCGCACGCCGCCGCCCAGCTCGACGCGCACCGCGGCCGGATGGGCGCGCAGCGCGTCGCGCAGCTGCTCGCCCAGGCCCAGCGCGCGGGGCAGCAGCACCCGCGGGGCCGGGCGCTCGCCCAGGCCGGCGTCGATCGCCTCGATCACCTGCGCCTCGAAGCGCGGGCCCAGGCCGCGGATCGCGCGCAGCTGCTGGGCCTCGGCGGCCTCGCGCAGCGCGCTGAGCGAGTCGATGCCCAGCGTGTCGAACAGCATGCGCGCCCGCTTGGGGCCCAGGCCGGGCAGGCGGGTCAGCTCCAGGAGGCCGGGCGGGAACTTCGCGCGCAGCTTCTCCATCGCCGGGATCGTGCCCGTGTCCAGCAGCGCGATCGTCTTCTCCTCGATCGTCTTGCCCACGCCGGGCAGCGACGTGACCTTGCCCTCGCGGGTCAGCGTGGCCACCGACACGGGCGCGTCGCGGATCGCCCGCGCGGCGTTGCGGTAGGCCAGCACGCGGTGGACCACGGCGCCGTCGAGCTCGTAGAGGTCCCCGAGCTCGTCGAAGGCGGCGGCGATGGCCATGTTGGAGAAGTCCGGCACGGCGCTGGCCTACAGTACCCCGCTCACGTGTCCTCGCGTCCCTGGCTCGTCCTGCCCACCTACAACGAGGCGCCCAACGTGGATGCGATCGTGCGCGCGTCCCACGCGGTGCTCGCACAGTCCTCGCCGGAGGGGTTCACGATCCTCGTCGTCGACGACGGCTCGCCCGACGGGACGGGGCAGATGGCCGATGCGCTGGCCGCCGAGCTGCCTGAGGTGCAGGTGCTGCACCGCCCGGTCCGCGAGGGCCTGGGGCCCGCCTACCTGGCCGGCTTCCACCACGCGCTGGCCGCCGGCGCGGCCTTCGTGCTGGAGATGGACGCCGACTTCTCCCACGATCCCGCCGACCTCGCGCGCCTGCTGGACACGGTGCGTTCGGGCACCGCCGATCTGGCGCTCGGGTCGCGCTACGCGGCGGGCGGCGGGGTCGAGGACTGGACGCTGCTGCGCCGCGTGATCTCGCGCGGCGGCTCGCTGTACGCGTCGCTGGTGCTGGGCTTGGCGGTGCGGGACCTGACCGGCGGCTTCAAGTGCTTCCGGCGCGAGGTGCTGGAGGCGATCGACCTGCCCACGGTGGAGTCCAAGGGCTACGCCTTCCAGGTCGAGCTGACCTACCGTGCGGCGCAGGCGGGCTTTCGGATCGTCGAGGTGCCGATCCGCTTCCGCGACCGCCGCCTGGGGCAGTCCAAGATGCACTGGGGCATCGTCCCGGAAGCAGCCCTGTTGGTCCCCCGACTGCGCCGCAACCGCCGTCGTCGATAGCGCTTCATTTTGTATAGTGTCCCGTGCAACCTTTCCGAGGAGTACGCCATGGCCGACCTGCAGGACGTCACCGACAACAACTTCCAGGCCGAGGTCATCGAGTCCGGTGAGCCGGTGCTCGTCGACTTCTGGGCCCCGTGGTGCGGTCCGTGCCGCGTCGTCGGCCCCGTGCTCGAGGAGATCGCGGCCGAGAAGGGCCTGCGCGTCGTCAAGCTGAACGTCGACGACAACCAGGAGACCGCGTCCAAGTACGGCGTCCTGTCGATCCCCACGATGATCCTCTTCAAGAACGGCGACGTGGCCACGAAGATCATCGGCGCCTACCCCAAGCGCAAGATCGAGAAGGAGCTGGAGCCCGCGCTGGGCTAGGTGTCAGAGCGCGAGCGCCGGGCGGTCCAGCCGCACGTCGACGCGCGAGGCCATCACCAGCAGCATCAACACGACGTCGGCGAAGGTGGCCGACGTCGTGACCTTGCCGCGCGAGTCCTTCCAGGTGGCCAGCTCGGTCCCGTCGGGCCGCTCCATCCGCAGGCGCCCGAAGCGCTTGGGGCGGACGACGGCGAGGGTCTCGCCATCCTCGCCGGCCATGTGCAGCGCGCGCCCGTGGCGCCGCAGGCGCCCGGACGCCGCGCCGGCGATCGCCACCGCCAGGCCGTCGCCTTCCAGGAGCAGGTCGTCGGGCATGTCGCGCGCCCAGTCGATCGTCGCCGGACCGTGCGGGGTGCGCAGCGCGGACGCGCTGACGACCGTGATCGGACCGTGCGGGCCGTCGTAGACGGCGCCGTCAGCGCTGCGGCGCAACGCGAACTCGGCCGTCAAGCGACCACCTTCTGCAGCATCGATCCTGCGCATCCCGATCCGGAGCCTTCCCGGCGGGCGCCGCTCCTAGTCCCGCAATGCGTCCAGCGCGTCCAGCGTCCCGTCCCAGGACGCCTCCGCCGCGGCCTCGTGGTAGCGCGGGCCCGGGATCATGAAGCCGTGCTCGGCGCCCGGGTGCACCTCGATCTGCACCGCCTTGCCGTGCGCGGTGGCCTGCGCGTCGACCGCGCTCCAGTGCTCCGGCGGGACGATCTCGTCGTCGCGGCCGAAGCCCACGTACAGCGGGCCGCTGATCCGGGCCAGGTCCAGGTGCGGGGAGTCCTCACCGTCCTGCAGCAGCCGCGACGGGTGCAGCGCGGCGCCGGCCACGATGCGCTCGGGGAAGGCGCCCATGGCCCGCACGACGAAGCGCCCGCCCATGCAGAAGCCGATCACGCCGACGTCGGTGTTCGGGTCGAGGTCGGCCAGGACGGCTCCGACGTCGGCGACCGCCATGGCGTCGCTCAACGTGCCCATGGCCTGGACCATCTCGTCGCGCTGGGTGGCCGAGTCGAACGTGACGCCGTCGCCCAGGCGGTGGTAGAGCTCGGGCACCAGCGCGTGGAACCCCTCGTCGGCCAGCCGTTGGGCCAGCTCCAGCAGCCCCGGGATCACACCCGGGGCGGGCATCAGCACGATCACCGGCGGATCGGCGCTGTCGCCGAACTCGTGTACGACCATCACCTGGCCTCCTCCAGCCACTCGTCGATCAGCACGCGCGCGATGGCCAGCGGCGGCGGCAGGATCGCCGACCCGTCCGCCAGCTCCGCGCGCTCGAACCAGCGCACGTCCTCCAGCTCCCCGTCGCGGCGGTAGGCCCCACCGCCGGTGTAGTGGCAGCGGAACCCGAGCATCAGCGACGCCGGGAACGGCCACGGCTGCGAGGAGCGGTACTGGACCTCGTCGACGGCGACGGCCGACTCCTCGTCGACCTCGCGGGCGACCGCCTCCTCCAGCGACTCGCCCGGCTCGACGAACCCGGCCAGGCACGAGTAGCGGCCGGTCGGCCAGGCCGCCTGGCGCCCCAGCAGCACGCGGTCGCGCGCCGGGTCCACGACGAGCATGATCACCACGGGATCGGTGCGCGGGAAGTGATGCGTGCCGCAGTTGGGGCAGGTGCGCTGGAAGCCCGCGGAGACCACGTCGGTGGCCTGACCGCAGTTGGCGCAGAAGCGGTGGGTGCGGTGCCAGTTGCCGATCGCGGTGGCGTAGGCAACGGTGCCACCGGCGTCCTGGGTGAGCAGCGGCACGAGGTCGCGCAGGGACGCCGCACGGGTGTCCGCGGGCAGCGCCGCCGCCTCGATCGCGTACACCGGCGTGGCGCCGTCGCGCAGCCCGAGCAGCGCGGGGATCGTGCCCTCCAGCGGCGCGACCTCGCCCAGCGGCCGCTCCGCCGGCTGGCCGTCCGCGCCGACGGCCAGCTCGCCGCGCACGCTGACCAGCGCCCGCGCCGCGGGATCCGCCGCGCACTGGGCCAGCCACGCCTCGTCGGTGCGGCGCCAGGAGACCCGATCCAGCGACGCCCCGGCGAACGTGTTGGGCACCGTCGGGCCTAGGCCTTGGCGACCGCGATGAACAGCTCGCGGCCTTCGATCGTGGCCGGCTCGCCCGGGATGTCGGCCCCGTTGTAGATGACCGACGTGGCCAGCGTCTCGCCGCTCACGTAGCCCTCGAAGGCGCGGGCGGCGTCGAGCAGGTCCAGGTCGCCGCCGAGCGTCAGCGCGATGCGGTCCTCGACCTCCAGGCCCGCGCGCTTGCGCGTCTCCTGGACGGCGCGCACGACCTCGCGGGCCAGGCCCTCCATGATCAGCTCCTGGTCGAGGCCCAGCTCCAGGGCGACGGCGTGGGAGCCCTCGCGCTCGAGCTGGTAGCCCTCCAGCGGCTGCATGGCCAGCTGCAGGTCCTCGGGCCCGAGCTCGTGGTCCTTGCCGTCGATCGACAGGCCGATGTGGCGGCCTTCGCGCAGCGCGGCGGCCACGTGGGCCGGATCGAGCGCGGCGATCGCGGCCGCGGCCTGCGGCATCGCCTTGCCGAAGCGCGGCCCGAGCGAGCGGTAGTTGGCCTTGATCTCGTAGGAGCCGAGCTCGTCGGCGGTGTCGACGAAGCGCAGCTCCTTGACGTTGAGCTCGTCGGAGACCACGTCGGCCAGGCGCTCGATCGCCGCGCGCTCGGTGCCGTCGGCCACGACCACGGCGGCGCGCAGCGGCTGGCGGGTCTTCATCTTGGACTGCTTGCGGGCGGAGTGGCCCAGGCGCACGGTCTCGCGGGCGACGGCCATCGCGGCCTCCAGCGCCTCGTCGCGCTCGCCGGCCACCGGCCAGTCGGTCAGGTGGACCGAGGGCTCGGTGCCGTCGAGCTCGGTGTAGATCTCGTCGGCCACGAACGGGGTGAACGGCGCCAGCAGCTGGCTGATCGTGACCAGACACGTGTGCAACGTGTCGAACGCGGCCTGGTCGCCGGCCCAGAACCGCGGCCGCGAGCGGCGCACGTACCAGTTGGAGAGATCGTCGACGAAGGCGGCGATCGCCCGGCCGGCGGTGGTGGCGTCGTAGGCGTCCAGCCGCTCCGTGACCTCGCTGACCGTGGCGCTCAGGCGCGACAGGGCCCACCGATCCAGTTCCGTGGGCTGCGACGGCCGTTCGGCCGTGTAGCGGTCCAGGAACGCGTAGGTGTTCCACAGCTGGCGCATGAACCCGCGCCAGCCCTCGCCGATCGACTCGGTCGAGAAGCGGTAGCCGTCCCACGGCTGCTTGGAGGTGAAGAAGTACCAGCGGAACGCGTCCGCGCCGTGCTCCTCCAGCACGTCCCAGGGCACGACGATGTTGCCCTTGGACTTGCTCATCTTCTGGCCTTCCTCATCGAGGATCAGGCCGAGGCAGACGACGTTCTTGTAGGGCGCGCGGTCGAACAGCAGCGTGGAGACGGCCAGCAGCGAGTAGAACCACCCGCGCGTCTGGTCCAGCGCCTCGCAGATGTAGTCGGCCGGGAAGTGGCTCTCGAAGTACTCCTGGTTCTCGAACGGCGCGTGCTCCTGCGCGAAGGGCATCGCGCCCGAGTCGAACCACACGTCGATCACCTCGGGCACGCGGCGCATCAGCTTCCCGCTGGTCGGCGAGGTGAACGTGACCTCGTCGACGTAGGGCCGGTGCGGGTCCTCCAGGCGCACGCCCGACAGCTCCTCGAGCTCGTCGAAGGAGCCGATCACGTGGATCTCCTCGCCGTCCTCGCTGCGCCACACGGGCAGCGGCGTGCCCCAGTAGCGCTCGCGCGACAGCGCCCAGTCGACGTTGTTGTTCAGCCAGTCGCCGAAGCGCCCGTGCTTGATGTGCGGCGGGTGCCAGTTGACCGTCTCGTTGGCGGCCAGCAGGCGGTCGCGCAGGGTCGACGTGGCGATGTACCAGGAGGGCTTGGCGTAGTAGAGCAGCGGGGTGCCGCAGCGCCAGCAGTGCGGGTAGGCGTGCTCGTAGGACTCCTCGCGCAGCAGCCGGCCGCGGCGGCGCAGGTCCTCGATCAGGTCGCGGTCGGCGTCCTTGACGAAGACGCCCTCGTAGGTGCCGATGCGCTCGTCGTAGGTGCCGTCCAGGCGCACCGGGTTGATCACGTTGAGGCCGTAGCGCAGGCCCAGCTGGTAGTCGTCCTCGCCGAAGGCGATCGCGGTGTGGACGATGCCCGTGCCGTCGGTGGCGGTGACGAAGTCGGCCAGCAGGACGGTGTGGCCGCGCTCGCCGTAGTCGGCGCCGGGGATGTAGGCGAACGGCGGCTCGTAGCGCACGCCGTCCAGCGCCGCGCCCTGGAAGCGGGCGATCACCCGCGCCGAGGGGCCGAGCACCTTCTCGACCAGCGCCTCGGCCACGATCGCCACGCCGCCGGAGTAGGTGGCGCGCACGTAGGTCAGCTCGGGATGCACCGCGACGGCGGCGTTGGAGACCAGCGTCCACGGCGTCGTCGTCCAGGCGATCAGGTCGTCGCCGCGCTGGGCGGGGCCACCGTCCTCGATGACCGGGAAGCGCACGTAGACCGACGGGTCGTGGACGTCCTTGTAGCCCAGCGCGACCTCGTGGCTGGACAGCGCGGTGCCGCAGCGCGGGCAGTAGGGGACCACGCGGTGGCCCTCGTAGAGCAGGTCCTTGTCGGCGATCTGCTTCAGCGCCCACCAGACCGACTCGATGTAGGTCGGGTCCAGCGTGCGGTAGGCGTGCTCCAGGTCGACCCAGAAGCCGATCCGCTCGGTCAGCGCGTTCCAGTCCTCCAGGAACTCGAACACCGAGTCGCGGCAGCGCTGGTTGAACTCGGCGATGCCGTAGGCCTCGATCTCGTGCTTGTTCGTCAGGCCCAGCTGCTGCTCGACGGCGATCTCCACGGGCAGGCCGTGGGTGTCCCAGCCGCCGCGGCGGTCGACCTGGAAGCCCTGCATCGTCTTGTAGCGCGGGTAGATGTCCTTGAACACGCGGGCCAGCACGTGGTGGCTGCCCGGGCGGCCGTTGGCGGTCGGCGGGCCCTCGTAGAAGACGAACGGCGGGGCGCCCTCGCGGCGGCGGACGGACTCCTGGAAGACGTCGCGGTCACGCCAACGCTGGAGGATGCGCTCCTCGAGCTGCGGGAAGTTCACGTTGGGATCGACGGCCATCTGACCCCTGAGTCTACGAACGGGGCGCAAGCTGCCTGGCCCGGAGCACGAGCTGCAGCTCGAAGCGCGCCTGCGGGTCGTCGAGCTGGTCGCCGAGCGCCTCGCGCAGCCGCGCCAGCCGGTAGCGGACGGTCTGGGGATGCACGTGCAGCGCGCGGGCCACCGCCGGTGCGCTGCCCTGCAGCTCCAGCCAGGCCAGCAGCGTCTCCTCCAGGCGGGCGCGCGACGCGTCGGTGCGGCCCGTCAGCGGCTCCAGGCGGCGCAGCGCGAGCGCGGCCAGCGGCTCGCGCGCGGCGTCGAGCGCCAGCAGCGTGAGGTGGTCGTCGACGCGCAGCGGGGCGTCCGCGACGGCCAGCACGAGCAGGCGGCGGGCCGAGCGCAGCGAGCGGCAGGCGTGCAGCGGCTCGACGATCGTGCCGATCGCGGCCGCCCGGCCGGCCAGCGCGGCGGCCAGCAGGTCGCCGCGGCCCGGCCCCGCGGGGTCGGGGACCAGCGCGCAGGGCCCCTCGGGCGTGCGCCCGGCCAGCACGTCGGCGCCGACCCGGCGAGCGATCAGCTCGGCGTCCGCGCCGCGGCGCAGCGCGACGGCGGCCACCGTGCGGGGCAGCGGCCAGCCCGCGCGCGTGGCCGCCGCCTCGACCGCCTCGCGGTCGATCGCCACCTCGTCGTCGGTCAGCAGCAGGTCCAGCAGGCGCGCCCGCCGGCGTCCGCGCTCGCCCGCCGCGGCGGACTGCGCCTCGGCGTAGCCCTCGACCGACTGCCCCGCGATCTCGTCGATGTAGGCGAAGATGGCCTCGGCCAGCGTGGGCAAGGCGTCGGTCGGGAAGTCGGCCGCGGTGGCCGCGTCGGCCAGGTGGCGCCAGGCGATGCGCGCGCCCAGCCGGTAGGCGGCCTGGAGCGCGTCGAGGCTGCGCCCGGCGCGCATCTCCCCGCGACCCAGCGCGCGGTAGACCGGCGACTCGCCGACGCGCAGGCCGGGCTCCTCGATCAGGCGCACGAAGCGCTCCAGCGCCTCGGAGACGCCCAGGCGCAACCCGTCGCCGAAGGCGCCGTCGATCGGGCGCTTGTACTCGGGGATCGAGACGGCGATCGCGCCGATGATCGACTCGGTCAGGCCGGGCAGCGCCGGGCGGAGCACGGCGGCGATGCCCGGCGGCAGGTCCTCCCAAGGGCGCTCACGCGCGACATCGCCAGACATTTGGCACCAGTGTCACAAAAAGTCCGCTGTGGGATGCGTACGCTGGGTGGCAGTCGTGTCCGTGCCTCTGCTTCCCGACGTCGCCGCCCGCCCTCTGTGGCGGGGCCGCAGCCACGCCTACGCGTTCTTCGTGGCCGTGCTCGGCGGCCTGCTGCTCGTCGCGTTCGCGCCCGACGGCCGCGCGCGCATCGCTCTGGCGGTGTACGCCGTGTCGATCGCCGGCCTGTTCGGCGTCAGCGCGCTCTACCACCGGATCCCCTGGCGCTCGGCGGGCGCGCGCGCCTGGATGCGCCGCGCGGACCACTCGATGATCTTCCTGCTCATCGCCGGCACGTACACGCCCTTCGCCCTGCTCGTGCTGCACGGGACGATGGCCACGGTGATCCTCATCACCGTGTGGGCCGGCGCCGCGGGCGGGATCGTCCTCAAGCTGGGCTGGATCGACGCGCCCAAATGGCTCGGCGCGCTCTGCTACGTCGCGCTGGGCTGGGTCGCGGTGGCCGTGTTCCCGCAGCTGCTCGAGCACGCCGGACTCGGGTCGACGATCCTCGTCGCGCTGGGAGGCGTGCTCTACACGATCGGCGCGGTGGTCTACGCGACGCGCAAGCCCGACCCGGTGCCGATGGTCTTCGGCTACCACGAGGTCTTCCACGCGCTGGTCATCGCCGCCGCCGCGCTGCAGTTCGCCGCGGTCGCGTTCGTGGCGCTGTAGCCGGGCTACGCGGCGAGCTTGCGGCAGATCTCGGCCAGCGAGCGCTTCTCCTGCTCGTCGAGCACGGCGAAGGCGGCCGAGACGCGCTCGGTGTGCTCGGGGAACAGCCGGTCGACGATCTCCTGGCCGGTCGGCGTCAGCAGCACGGAGGCGGCCCGGCGGTCGTGCGGCAGGCGCCGGCGGATGACCATCCCGCGGGTCTCCAGCGTGCTGACCACCTCGGTCGCGTTGGCCTTGCTGGTGCGCAGTCGCATGCGCAGCGAGCGCAGCTCCAGCTCGCCGCCGGCGGTGCTGAGCACGACGAGCACGCTGAACCCGGTGGCCGACAGCCCCTCGCGCTCCAGATCGGCGCTCAGACGACGGCGCACCTGCGCCTCGGCGCGCAACAACGACTCCAGCGCTCGGTGGGCCAGCGGGTCGCCGGGAACGAGACTCATCGCGGGCGGGAACGTACCCGCCGAGGCGGACGTCCTCGGGCGCTCTAGCGGGCTTCGAGGAGCGCTTCGAGCGCGTCGTCGACGTGCTGGGGCGCCCGCCGGCTGAGGCGATCGAGCAGCAGGTCGCGCGCGGCCATCGGCGCGTGGCCGAGGCGGGGCACGGTCGACGCGCCGGTGTCGGGCAGCGCGCCGCAGAAGTCGAGGACGTCCACGCCCGGTGCGTACCGGCGCGCGGCGTAGACCAGGCGGCCGAGCACGTCGAGGTCGGCGGGGCCGCCGGCCAGCACCATCGCGGTCGGCGACAGCGCGCGCAGGGCCCGGGCGATGCGGTCCACGTCGAGATCCACGCTGAGCGTCAGCGTGCGCACGCCGCTGCGGCGCAGCGACAGCTCCAGCGCCTGGACGCGCAGCGCGTCGACGTCGATCGGGGCGCAGGCGTCGAAGATCAGGACGCCGTCGGCCCGGTGCGCGGGCGGGGCCACGCGCTGGTTGGCGGCCAGCCAGCCAGTGGCGTAGCGCCAGGCGAAGCCGACCTCGGGCGAACGCGGCGCGGTCGACGTGACCAGCGCGTCCACGGCGACGAGCAGGACCTCCTCGACGGTGCGCTCGACGGAGCGGACGGCCAGGCTCTCCTCGAGCAGGCGGTCGGCGCGGTCCTCGTCGAAGCGGGCGAAGGCGTCGGACAGGCGCGACGGCGACGCGGGACCCTCGCCGCGCTGCTGGGCGATCGAGATGGCCGAGGAGATGTTGTGCGTCTCGCTGAAGGCCTGGCGCAGGGCCTCGATCTCGGCCAGCTCGAACTGGCGATGGCCGCCCTGCGTGCGCTGCGGGCGCGGGTAGCCGAACCGGCGCTCCCAGGAGCGCAGCGTGTTGGGGCTGACCCCCAGCATGGCCGCAGCAGCGTTGGTTCGGACGACGCTCATCGCCCAGCAGTTGTCGAGCTTTGGCGAGGTTTGCGCAAGCGGCGCAAGCCGCCCTGCACGACGCAAGATCACGTGCGCCGGCAGGAACGGGTCACTGCGGGCCGTCGGCGGGCTCCAGCGAGGCGATGAACTCGTCGATCTGGTCACGGCTGAAGCGGCGTTGACCGCCGGGGGTGCGATAGCCGCGCAGCGCGCCGCTGTCGGACCAGCGGCGCACGGTGCTCACCGACACCCCGAGGGCGCGCGCCGCTTGCGACGCGGTCAGCCCGAGGCGACTGCTTTGGACGATCTGGCTCATGTGCGCATTTGTCGCCGGGCCGGCCCGCGCGCGTGGAGCATGCTGCGTCTTTGCGCAGCTTTGGGGCACGGACGCGCAGGTTTGGCCTCAGTTGCAGCCGTCGAGCATGTTCGGGTTGACCTCGAACTTGACCTCGTTGTTGCCCACGCCGACGTGGCTGCGGTCCGCGTTGTAGCCCACGAGCAGCTCGGGACCGCTGGTCCCGCCGGCCGTGATCTGCACCTGCGCGACCACCCCGCCGCCGCCCACGTCGAACCGGTAGCCCTTGAGCACCGACCAGGTGCCGCGGGTCACCTTGGAGCAGATCTCGCCCGACACCGTGTTCCACTCGGCCGTGACCGCCTTGAACGCGCCTCCCGCGTAGAAGAAGAGCCGGTAGTAGGTGGCGAACATGCCGTTGCTGGCGAACTCGGAGCGCTCCAGCCACAGCCCGTTGGCCAGCGCCTGCTGGGCGGCGGCGTCGTCGGGCGTGAGCTGGACCTGCGGCTGGGTGGGCAGCGCGGGCGCCGGGGTGGCGGGCGCCGTCGGGGCCACCGGGGCGGTCGGCGCGACCGGCGCCGCGGGGGTGACCGCCGGCGTCTTCTTCTTCTTCACGCACTTCTTGCCCTTGCGCACCTGGCCCGACTTGCACTTCTTGGCCTTGGCGGGCGCGGCGGTGGCCGACGCGACCGGCAGCGCGACGGCGAACGACAGGAGGGCGGCGACGACGGCGCGAGCGAGCATGACGCGACGCTAGATCGCCCGAGGCCACCCGCGCAATGGGATCGACCACCAACATCGACCACAACATTTGCGTCCGTTTCCTCCAAGACGGACCGTCGCGCACCCGCGACCATGAGGGCATGCAACCGCGCATCACGCTCATCACCCTCGGCGTGCGCAACCTCGCGCGCGCCCGCGCCTTCTACGAGGCGCTCGGCTTCAGCCAACCGCTCGCCCCCGACGGCGAGGTGGCCTTCTATCAGGCGGGCCCCATGGTCTTCGGCCTGTGGACCGAGCTCGGCGGCCACGGCGCGCCGGGCATCGAGATCGCCCACAACGTCGAGTCACCCGAGGCCGTGGACGCCGTGCTGGAGCAGGCGGTCGCCGCCGGCGGCGAGCTGCGCCGGGCCGCCCAGGTCATGGAGTGGGGCGGCTACAGCGGCGCCTTCGCCGATCCCGACGGCTACGTGTGGGAGGTCGCCCACAACCCCGACTGGCCGCTGGCCACGGACGGCTCGATCACGCTTCCTGCGGGCTGACGCCCAGCACCAGCCAGCGCCGGCGCCCGTAGCGCCAGCCGACGGTCACCAGGCGCACCGCCATCAACGCCAGCAGGGCCCACCAGATCCCGGCCAGCGTGCTGGCGACCAGCGCCAGCGGCACGTAGACCACCAGCGCGACGACCATCGCGCCGGCCAGGTACCGCGTGTCGCCGGCGCCGATCAGGATGCCGTCCAGGGCGAACACCACGCCGGCCGCCGGCTGCATGACGGCGAACAGCGGCCACATCGAATGGGCGGCGTCCAGCACCGCGGGGTCGCTGGTGAACGCGCGCGGGATCACGTCGGTGCCGGCCAGCAGCCCGCCCATGATCAGGCCGCCGACGATCAGCGACCAGCCGATCATGCGCCGGGACGCCGCGATCGCGTCGTCGGCCTGGTGCGCGCCCAGCGCGCGGCCGACCAGGATCTGCCCGGCGATGGCGATCGCGTCGAGCACCAGCGCGATGAACAGGAACAGCTGGAAGGCGATGTTGTGGGCGGCGATCTGCGCGGTGCCCAGCCGCGCGGCCAGCGCGCTGCCCAGCGTGAAGGCGCTGAGCAGGGCCAGCGAGCGCACGGTCAGGTCGCCGCCCATCTTCAGCAGCGGGGTCATGCGCTCCCAGACCGGGCGGCGGCTGTCCGCCGGCGCGGCCAGCATCAGCCGCGCGAAGGCCAGGCCCATCAGCGCCTGCGCGATCACCGTGCCCGCCGCCGAGCCCGACAGGCCCCAGCCGAACCCGTACACGAACAGCACCTCGAGCACGACGTTGAGCGCGTTGGCGGCGAGCAGGATGACCAGCGGCGAGCGCAGATCGCCCACGCCGCGCAGGTAGCCCTCGCCGGCCAGCGCCACCAGCATGAAGGGAATGCCGATGGCCACGACCCGCACGTACTCGACGGTCAGCTCGGCCACCTCGCCCTGGCCGCCCAGCAGCCGGGTGGCCGGCACCGCGACGGCGACCACGAGCAGCGCCACGAGCAGGCCGGTGGCGATGGCCAGCCACAGCGCCTGGGCGGCCAGCCCGCCGGCGCGCTCCTCCTGGCCCGCGCCGTGCAGCCGCGCGACCTGCGCCGTGGTGCCGTAGGAGAGGAAGTCCGACAGGTCGGTGAGCGTGGCCACGAGCGCCCCGGCCAGCGCCAATGCGGCCAGCTGCGGGGTGCCCAGGTGGCCGACGATCGCGGTGTCGGCAAGGATGTACATCGGCCCCGCGGCCAGCGCGCCCAGCGCCGGCAGCGCCAGCCGCCGGATCTCGCGGTCGTAAGGGCTGCGCAGTTGCACGCGCCGGACTCTAGGAACCGATGAAGCTCCGCCTCTACCACCACCCCGACGGCGCCCGTGTGGCCTATCGCGAGCTGGGGACCGGGCCCGGGCTGGCCATCCTCCACTCGGCGACGCTGTCGCATCGGGAATGGGCCCCGGTGGTCGACGATCTGGCGCTGCGCTACCGCGTCGTCCTGCCGGACCTGCCCCTGCACGGCGACTCCGAGGACCGCCCGCGCCACCCCTACACGCTGGAGTGGCTGACCGAGGTGATGGCCGGCTTCGTGCGCGACACCTGCGGTCCGCGCCCGCTGGTCGCCGGCCACGAGCTGGGGGCCGAGCTGCTCCTGCGGGCCACCGCGCGCGGGATGCTGACGCCGTCGCGGATGGTGCTGATGCCGTTCGCGCTGCACCGCACCGCGCCGTCGCGCCGGGTGTGGCGGATGGCCGCGCGCACCGGCGGGGTGCCGCTGCTCGATCGCGCCGTGGCCCACGGCGTGAAGCTGGCCATGCGCCCCGAGAACGGGCTGCGCATGTCGGCCCAGCGCAACCCGGCCGCGCGCGACCTGATGCGCCACGCGGTGGCCGACGCGGGCGGCAACGCGAACCTGGCCCGCTCGTGGGCGAAGTTCGCGCGCGTGTGGCCGCCGCGGGGGGCCCGGCGCGAGGCGCTGGAGGAGCTGGCGGTGATCCAGTGCCCCACGCTGCTGCTGTGGGCCGACGCCGATCACGCCCACCCGCTGGAGACCGCGACGGAGGCGCTCGACCTGCTGCCCAACGGCCAGCTGCGGGTCCTCGATCGGACCGGCTTCCTGATGGCCTACGACGACCCGGTCGGTCTGGCGCGCGAACTGGCAGCATTCCTCGGATAGATGGGTCCTAACGTGGAGAGCACATGAGCACGACCGAGCAAGAGAACCTGTGGGGCGGCGAGACCGCCAAGGCCATCGAGAACTTCCCCGTGTCCGGCGAGCGCGTCCCGGCGGCGGTGATCCACTGGCTCGGCCGCATCAAGGCGTCGGCCGCCCGCGTCAACGCGGAGCTCGGCGGGCTGGATCCCGAGGTCGCGGAGCGGATCGCCCAGGCGGGCGACGCGATCGGTGATGGCCAGTACGACGCCCAGTTCCCGATCGACGTGTTCCAGACCGGGTCGGGCACCTCGTCGAACATGAACGCCAACGAGGTCATCGCGAACATCGCCGGCGACGGCGCCCACGCCAACGACCACGTGAACATGGGCCAGTCGTCCAACGACGTGTTCCCGTCCGCGGTCCACCTGGCCGCGCTGGACGAGGCGACGCACCGTCTGCTGCCCGCGCTCGCGCGGCTGGAGAGCGCGTTCGACGTCAAGGCCGACGAGTTCCACGACATCGTCAAGTCCGGCCGCACGCACCTGATGGACGCCGTGCCCGTGACGCTCGGTCAGGAGTTCTCCGGCTACGCCGCGCAGATCCGCCTGGGCGCGCGCCGCGTGCGCAACGCCCTCCCGCAGGTCGCGCAGATCCCGCTGGGCGGCACCGCCACCGGCACCGGCCTGAACACGCACCCGAAGTTCGCCGAGCTCGTGCGCGCGCAGCTGTCGGCGTCCTCGGGCCTGGAGATCCTGGCCCCGGAGGATCCGTTCGAGGCGCAGGGCAACCGCGACGCGCTGGTCGAGCTGTCGGGCGCGCTGAAGGTCATCGCCGTGTCGCTGACCAAGATCGCCAACGACATCGCCCTGATGGGCTCCGGCCCGCGCGCCGGGATCGGGGAGATCTTCCTGCCCGAGCTGCAGAAGGGCTCGTCGATCATGCCCGGCAAGGTCAACCCGGTGCTGCCCGAGGTCGTGCTGCAGGTGTCGGCCCAGGTGATCGGCAACGACACCGCGATCACCATCGGCGGCATGCAGGGCAACTTCGAGCTCAACGTGCGGATCCCGCTGATCGCGCGCAACCTGCTCGGCTCGATCCACCTGCTGACCACCGCGACGACGCTGTTCGCCGAGAAGTGCGTCGACGGGATCGAGGCCAACATCGAGGGCGCCAAGCGCTCGGCCGAGTCGACCCTGGCCGCCGCGACCGCGCTCAACCCGCACATCGGCTACGACCGGGCGGGCGCCATCGTCAAGGAGGCCGCCTCCTCGGGCCGCATGCTCCGCGAGGTCGCCCTGGAGCACGGCGTCGACGAGGAGACCTACGAGACGGCGATGGACCTGCGGAAGATGGCGCGCGGCTCGGCTGCGCATCCTGACGCCGACCAGTAGTGATCCTGGTTCTCCAGCACGACGCTGACGCGCCGGCCGGCCTGCTCGCCGAGTGGGCCGCGGCGCGGGGCGTCGAGCTGGAGGTGGTGCGGCTGGACGAGGGCGCGCTGGTCCCCGAGGGGATCGCCGCCTTCGACCGCGTCGTCTCGCTGGGCTCCGAGCACGCGGCCGACGACGACACGGTGGCCTGGCAGGCGGTCGAGCAGGCCACGCTGCGGGCGGCCGCCGAGGCCGACATCCCGGTGCTGGGAATCTGCTTCGGCGGCCAGTCGCTGGCCCGCGCGCTGGGCGGCAGCGTCCGCCGCGCGGCCCGGCCGGAGATCGGCTGGGTCTCGGTCGGCTCGCGCACCGGCGCCTTCGACGACGGCCCCTGGCTGGAGTGGCACCGCGACGAGATCCTCCCGCCGGCGGGCGCCGAGATCCTGGCCGCCAACGAGAGCGGCGTGCAGGCCTTCCGTCTCGGCCCCCACGTCGGGCTGCAGTTCCATCCCGAGGTCGACGCGCGCATCGTGGGCCTGTGGGCCGACGCGTCGCGCGAGGACGCGCTCGTGCCGCCCGGCATCCGCGAGGACACCGCCGCGCTGCTGGCCGGCTCGGTGCGCGAGCGCGCCTTCGGGCTGTTCGACGCGCTGCTGCTCGCGGGCCGCGCGAAGCCGATCGACCTCTGAAAGACGCTTAGATCGCGCGCATCTTGTTGTTGCGCGCGAAGTGCTCCAGCTCGGCCAGGCCGAGGGCTTCCAGCAGTGGGGGCATGTACATGCCGAAGCGGCCGCGCAGGCCCTTCTTCGTGCCGTAGAAGCCGCCGACCGGGTTGTCGGGCGAGCGGCCCCAGGCCTCGACGGTCCCGGGCGCGGGCTCCTTGGACTCGTCGGTGCTGCCCAGCGAGATCCAGTCGCCGCGGGCGACGAGCATGTCGTGGAGGTCCTCGATCGCGCGGGCCTGATAGCCGAGCCTCGTCTGCCCGACCACGCAGACGATCTCGTCGCCGTCGCGGTACATCTCGTACTCAGAGCTGCCGGGCGGCGTTCTCAGCTGCCACGGATCCTCGGGGGTCCCCGAGCCCTGCCACTGACGGGTCATGCGCTGATCGTCTCACGCGCGCGCCGATGCGACACGCGCCCGGGTCATCGAGAACACATCCGACCCAGGCGCGCCGCGGTCAGGCGCCGGCGTTGATCGCCACGTACTTCGTCTCCAGGTACTCCTCGATGCCCTCCGGCCCGCCTTCGCGACCGAACCCGGACTGCTTGACGCCGCCGAACGGGGCGCCCGCGTTGGAGACCAGGCCCTGGTTGAGGCCGACCATGCCGGTGTCGAGGCGCTCGATGACCTTGAACGCGCGCTTGATGTCCTGGGTGAAGACGTAGGCGACCAGGCCGTACTCGGTGTTGTTGGCCGCGGCGATCGCCTCGTCGTCGGTGGCGAAGCCGATCACCGGGGCCACCGGGCCGAAGATCTCCTCCGACAGCAGGTCGGCGTTGGAGCTCACATCGGTGAGCACGGTCGGCTCGTAGAAGTACCCAGGTCCGTCGACGCGCGCGCCGCCGCACAGGACCGTGGCGCCCTTGTCGACCGCGTCGGAGACCAGGTCGGCGACCTTGGTGCGCTGCGCCTCGTCGATCAGCGGGCCCATCTTGACCTCGTCGTCGGTGCCGCGCCCGATCTTGAAGGCCCCGATGCGGGCGGCCAGCTTCTCGGCGAACTCGGCGGCGACGCTCTCGTGCACGTGGAAGCGGTTCGCGCTGGTGCACGCCTCGCCGCCGTTGCGCATCTTGGCGATCAGCGCGCCCTCGATCGCGGCGTCCAGGTCGGCGTCCTCGAAGACGAGGAACGGGGCGTTGCCGCCCAGCTCCATCGACACCTTCAGCACCTGCTCGGCGCTCTGCTCGATCAGCGTCTTGCCCACGGCGGTGGAGCCCGTGAACGACAGCTTGCGCAGGCGGTCGTCGCGGATCAGCGGCTCCATGATCGAGCCCGACGACGACGCCGTCAGCACGTTGAGCACGCCGTCGGGCAGGCCGGCGTCCTCGAAGATCTTGGCCAGCATGATCATCGACAGCGGCGTCTGCTTGGCCGGCTTGACCACCGACGTGCAGCCCGCGGCGATGGCCGGGCCGATCTTGCGGGTGCCCATGGCCAGCGGGAAGTTCCACGGGGTGATGAACAGGCACGGCCCGATCGGCTGCTTCATCGTCAGCAGGCGCGACCCGCCCGCCTCGGCCACCGTGAAGCGGCCGTTGATGCGCACCGCCTCCTCGGAGTACCAGCGCAGGAACGCGGCCGCGTAGGTGACCTCGGCCTTGGCCTCGACCAGCGGCTTGCCCATCTCCAGCGTCATCAGCAGCGCCAGGTCCTCGGCCTGCTCGATCATCGCGTCGTACGCGCGGCGCAGGATGTCGGCCCGCTCGCGCGGAGCGACGTCGCGGAACGTCTTGAACGCCTCGTCAGCGGCACCGAGCGCCGCCTTGGCGTCCTCGACGGTCGCGTCGGCGATCTCCACGAGCGTCTCGCCCGTCGCCGGATCCTCGACGGCGAGCGTCTCGCCGCTGGAGGAGTCGACCCACTTGCCGCCGATCAGCAGCTGCTTGGGCACGGCGCCCAGGACAGCCTGTTCAGCGGACGTATCTGTTGCGGCCATGGATTCAGGTCACCACCGTTTCGGTACCGAGCTCCTCGGAGATCGCCACATCGATCGAGTAGTCGATGGGGACGACGATCACCGAGGGGGTGTCAAGCGTCAGAGCACGCCGAAGATATCGCCCGAAGTCGTCCACCGACTCGCAGCGCCAGCCGGGGATGCCGAAGGCGTCCGCGAGCTTGACGAAGTCCGGGTTCGTGAAGTCGACGCCGAAGTGGCGGCCGAACTTCTTGTCCTGCTTCCAGACGATCGATCCGAACTGGGCGTTCTCCCAGATCACGTTGACCACGGGGGTGCGCAGGCGCACCGCGGTCTCGAGCTCCTGGATGTTCATCATCACGCCGCCGTCGCCGTTGACGGTGACGACCTTGCGCTCGGGATGCACCAGCTTGGCGGCGATCCCGCAGGGCAGCGCGAAGCCCATCCCGGCCAGGCCGTTGGCGATGATCACCGTGTTGGGCTCGTGGGCCGGGAACATGCGCCCGATCCACAGCTTGTGCAGCCCGACGTCGGAGACGAGGATGTCGTTGCGGCCCAGCGCCTGGCGGATCTCCCAGAGCACGCGCGGGGGCTGCATCGGGAAGTGGTCGTCGTCCTTGGCCGCCTCGAAGCGCCCGAGCACGATGTCGCGCAAGCGCCGCGAGCCGCCGCTGTGGGGGACGTGCCGGCCCTCTTCGGCCAGGCGCGTGAGCACGTGGTAGATGTCGCCGACCAGCTCGACCTCGGGCACGAAGTACTCGTCGATCTCGGCCTGCTGGGAGTCGATCACCACGATGCGCTTGTCGCGCTTGGGGTTCCAGTGCTTGGGCGCGTGCTCGACGAGGTCGTAGCCGACGGCGATGACCACGTCGGCGTCCTCGAACCCAGCCATCGCGTAGTCGCGCGACTGCAGGCCGACGGTACCCAGCGCGTGCGGGTCGGTGTAGTCGACCAGCCCCTTGCCCATGAACGTCTCGGCCACCGGGATGCCGGTCGCGCGGGCGAACTCGCGCAGCGCGGGTGACGCACCGCCGCGCACGACGCCGTTGCCGGCCAGCACGACCGGGTTCAGCGCGGAGCGGATCACGTCGGCCGCCTTGAGCAGCTCACGCGCGCCCGGCTCGGGCAGCACCGGCCGGCGGCGGGCCAGCGGCGAGGCGTCGACCTCGCCGGCCATCACGTCCTCGGGCAGCTCCAGGTGCGTGGCGCCGGGCTTCTCGGACTCGGCCACCTTGAACGCCTTGCGCACGACCTCGGGGATGATCTCCGGCGAGTTCACGCGCGCGTTCCACTTGGTGATCGGGCGCATGATCTCGACCAGGTCGATGTACTGGTGGGACTCCTTGTGCATCCGCTCCAGATCGCCCTGGCCGGTCAGCGCCACGAGCGGTGCGCGATCGAGGAACGCGTCGGCCACGGCGGTGATCAGGTTCGTCGCGCCCGGACCCAGCGTGCCCAGGCAAACGCCGGCGCGCCCGGTCAATCGACCTACCATGTCCGCCATGTAGGCCCCGCCCTGTTCGTGTCGAACGGGGATGAAGGAGACGGTCGAGTCGGCCAGCGACTCGTTCAGATCCAGCGTCTCCTCACCGGGAATGCCGAAGACGTGACGCACACCTTCCGCTTCGAGGCACTCCACGAAGACGTCGGAAGCGCGTCGTTTGCTCACGAACGTGACCCTACTCCGTCGACCGAAACTCCAAACCTGTCCCTGAGTTTGACCCGATGATGCGCCGTACCGCCCTTCTGGCCACGATCCTGGCGATCGTCGCCGCGACCCCCGCGTGGGCCGCCTCCACGCTGACCATCAACGGCGCCGGCTTCGGCCACGGCATCGGCATGAGCCAGTACGGCGCCGCGGGCTACGCGGAGCACGGCTGGACGCACGCCCAGATCCTCGCGCACTACTACCAGGGCACGGAGATCGGGCAGACCGACGAGGACACGGTCGTGCGCGTGCTGCTGCTGTCCAGCTCCGCGCCGCAGTTCACGGGCGTGACCAACGCGGGCACGAAGAAGCTGGACCCGGCCAAGACCTACTCGGCGCGAGCCAACGGCGCGCGCGTGGACCTGCTCAACAGCGCGGGCACGAAGGTGGCGACGTTCGACGCGCCGCTGCAGGTGACCAACTCGGCCGACGCCCCGGTCAAGCTGATGGGCACCGCGGGCAACGGCGTGCTCAACGGCTCCTACCGCGGGTGGCTGGAGTTCCGGCCGGGCTCCGGCGGCCTGATGGCCATCAACGCGGTGGGCATCGAGCAGTACACCGCCGGCGTGATCGGCAACGAGGCGATCCCGTCGTGGCCGGCCGAGGCGCTGGAGGCCCAGGCGGTGGCCACGCGCGGCTACGCGATCACCACGAAGTCGGGCGGCAGCGCCGGCTACGACCTCTACTCCGACACGCGCTCGCAGGTCTACCGCGGCGTGGCCGGCGAGACCCCGACGACGAACAAGGCGACGAACGCCACCGCGGGCGAGGTCGTCACCTACGACGGCGACCCGATCACCACCTACTTCTTCTCCACCTCCGGCGGCCACACCGAGAGCGTCGAGAACGTCTGGAAGGGCGCGACGCCCAAGCCGTACCTGGTCGGCGTCGACGATCCCTACGACGACGTCTCGCCCTACCACCGCTGGGGCCCGATCCGCATGTCCAACGCGACCGCCACGGCCAAGCTCGGCTCGCTGGTCAAGGGCACGCTGAAGCGGATCGTCGTCAACCAGCGCGGGACGTCGCCGCGGATCGTCAAGGCGACCGTGGTGGGCACGGGCGGCAACACGGTGGTGACCGGCGACCAGCTGCGCGGGGCGTTCGCGCTGCGCGACTCGTGGATGACCTTCAACGGGGCGACGGCCGAGGTCGAGCTGCCGCCGTCGACGCCGGCCACGCCCGCCACGCCGAGCACCACGCCGACCACACCGAAGACCGGCTCGTCCAGCGGCGGCGCGTCCCCGGGCGCCCGCATGGCCAGCGTGCCGATCACCGCGCCGCGCGTCACGGGCGCGGCCTGGGGTGCCCGACCCGGCACCACGGTCAAGCTGCAGCGCCAGCGCAACGGCCGCTGGCGCACGGTGCGCTCGACCCACCTGGGCAGCACCCAGCGCTACAAGATCACGCTGCCCGGCGCCGGGCGCTACCGCGTCACCGTCGGCAACGCCCCGGGCCCGATCGTCCGCCTGCGCTAGTGCCCTGAGTCAGAAATTCGCCCGCATCTGGCGGCGGCGGCATCGTGCCTGCCCGCACCCACCATCCACAGCCGTACCACCAGTACGACGGTGGATGGCGGTCACGGGCAGGCCCGCCCCGCCATCCACCAGCTGCACACGAATTACCGACTCAGGACACTAGACCGGCGGCAGGACCAGCGGCTGCGGCGTGGTCGGCAGCGGCTGCAGGTCGCGCTGCTTGACCACCTTCAGCTTGGCCTGGAGGCGCTGGTAGGCGCGCTCCTGCTCGGGCGTGCGCTTCACGCCCTCCCAGGCCAGGTTGCGCTTCTCCAGCCGGTCGTTGCGGATGTCGTAGAACTCCCACTCGCTGGGCAGCTGGCCCTTGGCGTCGTACGTCTCGACGAGCTTCCAGCGCTGCTCGCGGATGGCCACGATGCAGTTGGGCGCCTTCAGGTACGGCGGGCTGGCCTGGCCGGCCTGCACGTCCTCGAAGGTGAACACGGTGTGGTCCTGGACCGGCCGGCTCGAGGTGCCCGCGACCAGGCGCGAGTAGTCCTGTCCCTGCCAGCGCTTCACCTTGGGCGCGCCGAACAGCCCGGCGATCGTGGGCATGAAGTCCACGTGGGAGACCAACGCGTTGGACTGCCGCGCCCGCGGGAACAGCTGCGGGTTGGAGTAGACCAGCGGCACGCGCAGCGTCTCCTCGTAGGCCTGGAAGTTCTTCTGGCGCATCGAGTTGTGCGTCATGCCCATCTCGCCGTGATCGGCGGTGCGCACGACGACCGTGTCGTTGGTCAGCCCCTGCTTGTCCAGGGCGTCCATGACCTCGACCAGGTAGTTGTCCGACGACCGCATGAGGTTGCCGTAGAAGCGCAGGTAGTTGCGCTTGCGCTCCGGCGTGCCCAGCACGCCCGACAGCCCGAACAGGTTCACGAAGCGCTGCTGCACGCTGGGCTTGGTCGACAGGTCCTCTTCCACGGTGGCCGGCAGCTCGATGTCGCCTTCGAGCCACGACTCGTCGTAGCCACCCGACTGGTACGTGCGCGGGTAGAGCAGCACGTCGTGCGGGTTGACCAGCGAGATCATCAGGCAGAACGGCTTGTCGCCGGGCTTGCGCGTCCTGAGGAACTGGAGCACGCCCTCCTGGCCGGACTCCGGGTCGCCCTCGGAGCTCATGTAGCGCCCGTCGTTGTCGGTGCTCCCGCCCCCGGCCTGGGAGACGTCCTGGTTGGCGCCGGCGTCCGGCGGGTTCCAGCGGGTGAAGCCGAAGGGCAGCAGGTCGGAGGTCTGGAAGCTCGACCCGTTGGCCGGCTTGGTCAGGTGGAACTTGCCCTTGTAGACGACGTCGTAGCCGATCGCGTGCATCGCGGTGGCCAGGTTGGGCAGCGTGGGCTCGAGCTCGACCTGCGGGTACTGGTCGTTGGGCATGTCCTCTTCGAGCGTGTACTTCACGCCGTGGTGCGCCGGCAGCTGGCCGGTGAAGAAGGTGGCCCGCGAGGGCGAGCACATGCAGGCGTTGCAGGTCGCGTTCTCGAACGACACGCCGTTCTTGAGCAGGCGTTGGAGGCCGGGCAGGTTGCGCTCGGCCCACCCTCGGGGGAAGTGCTGGATCGCCCGCTCCTGGTCGGTCATGAAGATGACCAGGTTGCGCCCGGCGAACGCCGCGGGACCAGTCGCGGCGGAGGCCAGCGCGGCCTTGCCCAGCAGCACCGCCGGTGCAGCGGCGGCCGCCCTTTGCAGCAACTCCCGGCGATTCAGCACTCCGAGCTCCTCCTAATGACGCAATGTCAGCCTGAGAATACCCGGCTCAGCGTCTCCGCGACGCACACCGGCTTCTCACCACCTTCGACCTCGAACGTACAGGTCGTGGTCAACTGCACGCCACCGGGGACGTCCTCGACGTTGGACAGGACCGCGCGCATGCGCACCTTCGAGCCCACCTTCAGCGGTGCCGGAAAGCGCACCTTGTTGGCCCCGTAGTTCAGCGCGAAGGCGACGTTCTCGATCGTGTACATCTCATAGGAGAAGCGCGGCGCCAGCGACAGCGTGAAGTAGCCGTGGGCGATCGTGCCGCCGAACGGCGTCTGCTTGGCCTTCTCCACGTCCACGTGGATGAACTGGTGGTCGCCGGTCGCGTCCGCGAACTGGTCGATCGCGTCCTGCGTGACCTCCAGCCAACCGCTGACGCCGAGCTCCTGGCCGACCCGGCCCTTGATGTCGTCGATGCCGTTGAGGGTGAGCATGGACCGGATCCTGTCAGGCGCCGGTGGCCAGCGCTCCCAACACGTCCGCCGCCAGGTCGCGGGGGGACTCGATCCCACAGGACAGGCGCACGAGGTCCGCGGGCACCGCGGCGGCGCTGCCCTCGACGGACTGGTGGGTCATCGCCTGCGGAACCTCGATCAGCGACTCCACGCCGCCCAGCGACTCGGCCAGCGTGAACAGCTTGGTGCGCTGCGCGATGGCGATCGCGTCGGGATGGCGGAAGGACACCATCCCGGAGAAGCCGGGCCAGCGGACGTCGGTGACGCCGGGCACGTCCTGCAGCGCCTCGACGACGGCGGCGGCCGAGCGGGCGTGGGCCTCCATGCGCAGGTGCAGCGTGCGCAGGCCGCGGTGCACGAGGAAGCAGTCCAACGGCGCCGGCACCGCGCCGACGGCGTTCTGGACGAAGCGCAGGCCGTCGGCCAGCGCCTCGTCGCGGGCGATCGCGGCGCCGCCCACGACGTCGGAGTGGCCGCCCAGGTACTTCGTCGTGGAGTGCACGACCAGGTCGGCGCCGATCTCCAGCGGGCGCTGGTTGACCGGGGTGGCGAACGTCGAGTCGACGGCGATCAGCACGCCGCGCGCGTGGGCGGCGGCGATCACCGCGTCGAGGTCCACGACGTTGAGCAGGGGGTTGGTCGGCGTCTCGACCCACACGAGCCTGGTGTCCGGGCGGATCGCGCGGGCCACCGCCTCGGGATCCGTCTGGTCCACGAGGTCGTAGTCCAGGCCGAAGCGGGCCAGCACCTTGTCGACCAGCCGATACGTGCCGCCGTACAGGTCGGCGGGCAGCACCACGTGGTCGCCGCTGGAGCACACGTGCGTGAAGACCGCGTGGGCCGCGGCCAGGCCGGAGGAGAAGGCCACGGCGCGCCCGCCGTCCAGCTCGCCCAGCGCGACCTCGAGCGCGTGCCGCGTGGGGTTGGCCGACCGCGCGTAGTCGTAGTCCTCGACGAACTCGCCCACCGCCTTCTGGGCGTAGGTCGACGTCTGGTGGATGGCCGGGATGACCGAGCCGAAGCTCGGGTCCGGCGTCAGGCCCGCGTGGACGGCCTTCGTGGCGAAGTCCATCAACGGGCCAGCGACTCGAGCAGGTCGGTGCGCGAGACGACGCCCGCGGGGCGACCGTCGTCCAGCACCAGGAGCGCCTGGCGCTCGCCGACCAGCAGCTCGACCGCGTCGCTGAGCGGATCGGTGGTGCCCACCGCGGGCAGCGGCGGCTCCATCACGTCGACGACCTGCGCGTCGAGCAGGCGCGCGTCGCCCACCGCGTGCTTGAGCAGCCCGCGCTCGCCGACGGAGCCGACGACCGCGCCGGTCTCGTGGGCCGAGACGACCGGCAGCTGCGAGACGCCGTGCTCGTGCAGCAGGGCGATCGCGTCGCGCACGCGCTGGTGGGCGTTGACCGTGACCAGCGGCGGGACGTCGCCCCCGGCCGTGCGGCGGCGCAGCACGTCGCCGACCGTGCGCTCGCCGGCCCGCTCCAGGAAGCCGTGCGCGGTCATCCAGTCGTCGTCGTAGATCTTGCTCAGGTAGGAGCGCCCGCCGTCGGGCAGGATCACCGCGACCAGCGCGGCGGGATCGTCGATCTCGGCGGCGACCTGCAGCGCGGCGTGGACGGCCATGCCGCCCGAGCCGCCGGCCAGGATGCCCTCGGTCATGGCCAGGCGGCGGGTGGTCAGGAAGGCGTCGCGGTCGGAGACGGTGACGTAGCGATCGACCACCGACGGGTCGAAGGCCGGCGGCCAGAAGTCCTCGCCGACGCCCTCGGTCAGGTACCCGCGCACGTCCTCGGGACGCGCGGCGCTGTAGATCGAGCCGGCCGGATCGGCGCCGACGACCACCAGGTCGGGGTTGCGCTCGCGCAGGTACTTCGCCGTGCCGGTGATCGTGCCGCCGGTGCCCACCCCGACCACGAGGTGGGTGATCGCGCCGCCGCTCTGGGCCCACAGCTCGGGCCCGGTCGACGCGTAGTGCGCGGCCGGGTTGGCCGGGTTGGCGTACTGGTTGGGGCGGAAGGCGCCGGGGATCTCGGCGGCCAGGCGCTCGGCCACCGAGTAGTAGGACTCGGGCGACTCCGGCGGGACCTCGGTGGGCGCGATCACGACCTCGGCGCCGTAGGCGCGCAGCAGATCGATCTTCTCGCGGCTCATCTTGTCGGGCATCACGGCGATCACGCGGTAGCCCTTCAGGCGCGCGGCGATGGCCAGGCCGGTGCCCGTGTTGCCGGAGGTCGGCTCGACGATCGTGCCGCCGGGCTGCAGCAGGCCGTCGCGCTCGGCCGCCTCGATCAGCGACACCGCCACGCGGTCCTTGATCGAGCCGCCGGGGTTGAGCGACTCGACCTTGGCCACGAGCTGCGGGGTCAGGCCGGCGCCGATCCGGCTCAGCCGGACGAGGGGCGTGCCGCCGATCGCGTCGAGGATCGAGTCGCGAATGTCGCCGCGCAGTGCGGTGGCCATGACTCCATTGTGCCAAAGATTCGCGACGGCATCCGGATTGCCGAATATCCTTCGGCGAAGCCATGATCGATCCGCCGCTTGACCAGCTCGACCGCCTGCTCATCACGCTGCTCGCCGAGGACGCCCGCATGCCCAACAACCGCCTGGCCGAGCGCGCCGGGATCGCGCCGAGCACCGCGCTGACCCGGGTGCGCGCCCTGCGCGAGCGGGGCGTGATCCGCGGCTTCCACGCCGACGTGGACCTGGCCGCGCTGGGCCGCCCGCTGCAGGCGATGATCGCCGTGCGCCTGTCGGCCCACACGCGCGAGCAGATCGAGTCGTTCACCGCCCACGTGCGCGCGCTGCCGGGCGTGATCTCGATCTTCCACATGACCGGCGCGACCGACTACCTGCTGTGGGTGGCCGCGACGGATCCCCACGACCTGCGCGAGTTCGTCGTCGAGCACCTGGCCTCGGACCCGGCGGTGGCCCACGCCGAGACCTCGCTGATCTACGAGCAGGTCAGGGGACCGGGGGTGTGAGGGCGTCGCCCAGCCAGGCGGCCTCCTCGTCGCCCAGCTCGGTCCCGGCCGGCGGGCCGCTCTGCAGCTCGCGGGCCAGCGCCTGCCAGTCGCCGCTGGCCCGCAGCTCGCCCAGCACGGCGAACAGCAGCGCCTCCATGCGGCGCAGCAGGATCGCCTCCGGCGGGATGGTCTGGCGGCGCATCAGGTCATACGAGGACGAGCGCGGGCTCGACGTGCGCTCGGCCAGGTCGCTGACGTAGGCCGGGTTCAGGTCGCGCTCGCCCGGCTCGCTCCACCACTCGGTCGCCTCCTGCAGCTGCGCGAGCAGCCGGTCGGGGTCGAACTCGTCGGGCTTGGGCAGGTAGCCGAGCTTGCTCATCGCCGCGTGCACCCCGGCGGCGTCGGCGTCCTTCAGCGCGCGGGCCAGGTCGCGCTCGCCGGCCAGGTAGACGGCGGGGACCTGGCGCATCAGGCCGAAGTCCAGGAAGCACACGCGGCCGTCGCCGGCCAGCAGGATGTTGCCGGGGTGCGGATCGCCGGCCACCAGGCGCTCGCGGTTGAGCAGGCCGAAGTAGAAGCGGAAGAGGATCTCGCCGATGCGGTCGCGCTCCTCCTGGGGGCGCTGCTTCATGGCCTCGAAGCCCTCGCCCTCCACGAAGTCGGTGACGAGCACGCGCCGGGCCGACAGCGCCGTGTGCACGCCGGGGACCAGCGCGAACGGGTGGTCGCGGAAGGCGCGGGCCACGCGCCGCTGGTTCTGGGCCTCGACCTCGTAGTCGAGCTCCTCGCCGATGCGCTCGCGCAGCTCGCCCATCACCGCCTTGGCGTCCAGGCCCGGGGCCATGCGCTTGACCAGCGGGATCAGCAGGCCGGCGTTGCGCAGGTCGGTCTCGACCGCCTCGGCCACCCCCGGGTACTGGACCTTCACCGCCACGTCGTCGCCGTCCAGCGTCGTCGCCCGGTGCACCTGCCCGATCGACGCCGCCGCCACCGGCACCTCGCCGAAGTCGACGAAGAACTCGCCGAGCTTGCCGCCCAGGTCGGACTCCACCACCTTGCGGATCTTGTCGAAGGAGACGCTCGGCGCCTGGTCGCGCAGCGCCGCGAGCTTGGCCTTGAACGCCTCGCGCTCGCTCTCGGGCACCGCCTCGAAGTCGATCGTCGACAGCACCTGGCCGAACTTCATGGCCGCGCCCTTCATCTGACCCAGCGCGCTGACGATCTCGTCGGCGGTGGCCATCGCCCGGGCCGCGCTGGCCGCCTCGGCGTCCTCCTCGCTGCGACCGCGATTGGCCACGCGGGTGCCGGCCCAGCGCAGCGATTGGCCGGCGACGAGGCCGCCCAGGCGGGCGGTGCGGCCGATACGGCCGGAGGGCAGCTTGTCGTCGGGCATGTGTCCAAGGTACGGGCCACGTAGCCTCTCGGCCCATGGCCGACCCCGCACCGCTGCTCGTCGTCGACGGTCCGTCGCTCATCTACCGGGCCTTCTTCGCGCTGCCCGACTCGATCACCGACGACGAGGGCCGGCCGGTCAACGGGCTGCTGGGCGCGACGAACCTGATCCTCCAGGCGGTCGAGCAGTACGAGCCGCGCGCGGTGATCCTGTGCTGGGGCGCGGAGGCGGCCACCTACCGCGTCGAGCTCTTGCCGATCTACCACGCCGACCGCCCGCCGGTGCCCGACGCGCTGGCCACGCAGCTGGAGTGGTCGGGCGCGTTCTGGGGCGCGTTCGGCTGGCACTCGATCGCCCACGACACGCTGGAGGCCGACGACGTGCTCGGCTCGCTGGCCACGATCGAGACCGCCGCCGGCGGACGCACGCTGATCTTCACCGGCGACCGCGACATGTTCCAGTGCGTGGACGACCACGTCGCCGTCCTGTGGCCGGGCGGCGGCAAGGGCGCGCCCGAGCTGATCGACGAGGCGGGCGTGCGCAAGCGCTACGGGATCGGGCCCGAGCTCGTCCCCGACTTCATCGCCCTGCGCGGCGACCCGTCGGACTCGATCCCCGGCGGCAAGGGCATCGGCGAGAAGACCGCGCGCGACCTGCTGCTGGAGTACGGGTCGCTGGAGAACGCGATCGCCAACGCGGTCCGGGAGCGCCCGCGCGTGCAGGCGGCGCTGCGTGACCAGGCCGCCGAGCTGCGCGACTTCAAGGTCGTGGCCACGCTCGTGCCGGTGCCGCTCGAGCGTCCGGCGGATCGCCCCACGGACTGGGCCGCGGCGGCCGCGGCGGCCCGGGAGAAGGGCATGCAGCGCCTGGCCGAGCGGCTCGAGGCCAAAATTCAGGGGTAGTCGGGCGGAAAATCGAGGGTCCGGTTCGCGGTGCGCGGGCCGATACTCGTTCTTGATGCGCCTCCCCAAGATTCCGGCGGCCACGCTCGCCGCCACCCTCCTGGCCCTCGTCGCGACCGCAGGCACCGCCGACGCGGGCTACCGGGTCGCCCACGACCGCTGCAAGGGCCCCGGGCTCCACCTCGCCCCCGGCGAGGGCTCCTACGCCCTGGTCTGCACCGCGACGTTCGAGATCCCGCCGCACCGCACCTGGGCGGATCCGGTGACCTTCAAGGAGGGAAGCTGTCCCGGAGACTCGATGATGCCCAACGAGGGCGTCTGGGACTACTGGGTCTACCGCGGTGAATGGGTGACCTGGAACGGCTTCTACCGCGAGGCGTACTTCGGCCACGCGCCCGAGGGCTACGCGCGTCCGGCCTCCTTCGTGGCGCCGTTCTACCACAACTGGAGCTCCTGGAACTGGCCCACGCGGACGATCGAGCGGTGCGCCGGCGGAGCCAAGTGGGTGCCCAAGTTCGCGGTGGCCCGACTGACCGTGGCCGACCCCGAGCCGGACGTTCCCGACCACGTCGCCGACCACGGCAACGGGAACGACGTCGATCACGGGACGAGCGGGGACGACGTCGAGCGCGGCGGGAAGGGCGACGACCGACTCGAAGGCGGCGCGGGCGACGACGAGCTGCTCGGGGGCGCCGGCGCCGACGACCTGTGGGGCGGCGACGGCTCCGACGAGCTGTTCGACGACCACGGCCAGGACCATCTCCATGGCGGCCCCGGCAACGACCGCTTCTCGACCAAGGACGGCAACCACGACACGGTCGACTGCGGCGACGGTGAGGACGTCGCCGTCGGCGACCCGCACGACACGTTCACCCACTGCGAGCACGTGTACACGACGCCCGAGAACACCCCGGCGCAACCGCCGGTGGTGGGGTAGCGCGCTAGCTGTCCTGCTCGCGGACTTGCTGAACGCGGGTGATGGGTGGTCGGCCGCCGGCGGCTGAGTGTGGGCGTTGGCGGTTGTAGAAGCGGATGAACGATGACAGGGCGCGGTCGCGTTGGGTGCTGTTGGGCCAAACGCGGCTGTGGGCCCATTCGGTGTCCAGGGTTTGCCAGAAGCGCTCGATCTTGCCGTTCCAGCGGGGGGTGTAGGGCGGCGTGAGGATGTGGCGGGCACCGAGCTGGTGCAGTGTTTGGGCGAACTGGTGGCTCTCGGAGTAGCACTTGGCGTTGTCACTCATCACCGCCTGGACGGGGCCGCAGCCTTGTTCTGCCATCCAGGCCGCGGCGCGCTTGAGCGTGGCTGAGACGGTGTGTTTGTTCTCGGCTGCGTGCAGCTCGCAGTAGGCCAGGCGGGTGTGGTCGTCGATCACTCCGATGACCACCGTCTTGCCCGCCCCGCGCGAGCGCTGGGCCTGGGAGCGATCACCGGTCGCCCAATGCCCGGGCTCATCGAACTTCGCTGCCGAGAACGCGTCGATGTGCAACAAGGCGCCGGCTTGGGTCCACTCATAGCGCTTGCCAACGGTCGCCCGCTCGCTGCGGCGTCGGCGGCTGACGCCGTGGCGCCTGAGCACCTTCCAGTTCGTCGAGCGGTGACGGCCGGTCAAGAACGCCAGGCGCATCGGCCCCCAGTTCGTGCGTTGGCGCGCGTCGAGGATCTCGCGCTCCTGGGCCGCCGTCAGCGCCCAAGGACACGACAGCGGAACCGGCCGCCTCGGCGCCAAGCACGAGAAATCTGCCCTCTCGGCCTCGCTGGCTTGGCCGAACCGGTCACACATCGTCTTGACCGTGGTTGGCGAACACCCGACCGCCGCGGCGATCTGCCGCAACGACTCGCCCGCCTGGCGGCGGCGGACCATCTCGATCCTCGCCGCCATCGCATAGCGACATCTACGGTCTGTCATGTGTCCGGTCCCTTCTTGGGCTGTGGTGGGTCGCACCTCTCAGCCTCCGGTCGGGGCCGGACACATCCATCAAATACGCGGCCCTGCCCTGTTCAGCAGGTCCGTGAGCAGCTCAGCTAGCGACGCGTCTCGGCCTGCAGCCAGGCCACGAGCGCGTCCAGCTGGGCCGGGCTGAGGCTGTTGCCGTTCGCGCTGGGCATCGCGGCGGGGTAGCCCGGCTCGACGCGGTCGCCGGGCTGCAGGATCGACCGGCGGATGTCGGCGGCCGAGCGCCCGGGCAGCGCCTGGTCGAGGTTCGGGCCGGTCTGCCCGCGGGTGCCGGCGGCGGCGAGCTCGTGGCACAGGCCGCAACCGCCCGACACGCGGAAGATCACGCGCGGGTCCAGCGTCGTCCGCGGATCCACGCCCGCCTGGACGGCGGGATCGAGCGGCACGTCGCGTCCGCACCCGACCAGGGCCAGCGCGGCGAGGACCGCGGCCGCTGCCGCGCCGCGCGCACCCACGGTCAGCGCAGCTTCAGCGTCGCGCTCTTGGTCGCCGTGCCGGTCGCACCGGTGTCGATGCCGCGGAAGGCGACCGACAGCGTCACCCGCAGGGGCTTCTTGAGCTTGCGCAGGAACGCCGCGGTGCGGTCGGACACCGACGGGAGCGAGTAGCTCACCGGGTCGGCCGTCGAGGCGTAGTTGGTCTCGCGGCGCAGGGCCCGCGTGAGCACGACGGTGCGACCCTTGACCTTCGTGGTCAGGACCGGGTCGAACTCGATGCCCGCCGTGGAGGACACCTGGTACTGAAAGCCGCTGAAGATCAGCTGCTGCGCGGTCTGGCCCGGGCCGATGGTCAGCGTGACCGTCGGCGCCTGGGCCGAGGCCGCCGGAACCGCGATCGAGACGCTCGCGAGCAACGCGGCGACCAACAAGGAGAGGCGCATAGCGCGCCACCCTCCCAGTTGGCGGCGGCGAAGACAACCCGGCGCGGCGACCTCGAAGCGGCGCATCGCCGCCAGCGGAGCGCGCGTCAGTCGGCGACGCCGCGGCGCTTGCGGCCCGTGGCCACGTACGGCGCCTCGGCGCGGATCTCGCCGACCAGGCGGGCGGCGAAGTCGCTGTGGGACTCGCCGGGCTGCAGGCCGCCGCCGGCCGGGAGGAAGAAGCGGACCTTCAGCTTGGGCCGGTGCGGGAACGACGTGACCTCGGCCGAGCCGACGCAGGTGCAGCACACGACCGTGGCCTCGGGGACCGCCTCGGCCAGACGGCCGATGCCGCTGCGGGCGCGCAGCTCGCGGCCCAGCGAGCGAGTGCCCTCGGGGAAGATGCCGATGCAGATGCCGGCGCGCAGCCCGTCGATCGCCTTCTGCATCGCGTTGGCGTCGCCCTTGCCGCGCTCGATGGGGATCTGGCCCATGCCGGTCAGCACCCAGCCGACGAGCTTGTTGTCCCACAGCTGCGCCTTGGCCAGCGCGTGCACCTGGCGGCGCTTGCGGGCCGCCGCGCCGATCGAGACGGTGTCCCAGTAGGAGTCGTGGTTGGCGCACAGGAGCACCGGGCCCTCCAGCGGCAGGTGCTCCTCGCCGGAGACCTCCAGACGCCCCCACAGCTTCGTGATCAGCGACGAGCCGTCGATGACGGCGCGGTATGCGGGGGTGAAGTGCTCAGGCATCAGTCCAGGTGGGTGGTCTCGTTGTACCCGCGCAGCAGCCATCGCCCATCGGCGAACACGACCAACCGCGTGAGCGAGCAGTTCTCGGCGAAGGAGAAGGCGAACGGGCGGCAGTCGGTGGCCAGACGGCAGACCTCGCCGATCACCCCACCGTGGACGAACGCGGCCGCGGTGCGACCGCCGCCCACCGTGTCGACGATCCGCAGGATGCCGGCGCGGACGCGGGCGGCGAAGTCGTCGGCCTTCTCGGCGCCGGGGATCACGTCGTAGCGCTCCTTGAGGAGCACCTCCATCGCGATCGGGTCGCCCTCGTGGACGCGGACGCGGTACTCGCCGCCCTCCCACTCGCCCAGGTGCACCTCGGCCAGCTCGGGCAGGATCGTCGGCGCCAGGCCGGTGCGCTGCACCGTGGGCGCCGCGGTCTCCTGGGTGCGGCGCAGCGGCGTGACGAAGATCGCGTCGATCGGCTCGCGTTCCAGCCGGCGGGTGACCGCCGCGGCCTGCTCGACGCCCTCGGGCGCCAGCGCCGGGTCGCCCCAGCCGTCGGGCGTCAGCTCGTGGCGCTGGCCGGGGAACACGGGCTCGGAGGCGCCGTGGCGGACGAGCACGATCTGCGTCGCGTCGGCCGGCAGCGCAAAGCGGCGCTGGCGGTAGCCGTCGCCGCTCATCCGGTGTGCTTGATGTTGATCACGTCGCCGTCGCGCATCACGTAGTCGCGGCCCTCGAGGCGCAGCGTGCCCCGCTCGCGCGCCCCGGCGGTGCCGCCGGCGTCGACCAGGTCCTGCCAGTTGATCACCTCGGCGCGCACGAAGCCGCGCTGGATGTCGCCGTGGATCTCGCCCGCCGCGTGCCAGGCCGAGAGGCCCTCGCGCAGGTGCCAGGACTGGGCGATCGTGGCCTCCCCGGCGGTGAAGAAGGTCAGCAGGTGCAGCAGCGCGAAGGCGCCCTCGACGACGCGGTCCAGGCCCGACTGCTCCAGGCCCAGCTCCTCGCGCATCGTCTCGGCCTCGTCGTCGTCGAGCTCGCTCAGCTCGGCCTCCAGGCGCGAGGACACGGCGACGGCCACCGCGCCCTGCGCCTGCGCGTAGGCGGCGATCTCCGGCGGCACCTCGGTGTCGCCTTCGTCGACGTTGGCCACGAACAGCACCGGCTTGGCGGTCAGCGAGCCCAGGTCGCGCTGCGCGTGCGGCGCGTCCTCGGGGGACGGCACCGACCGCGCGGGCCGGCCCTCCTGCAGCGCGCCGATCAGCTCGCGCAGCCACCCCTCCTCGGCGATCGCGGCCTTGTCGCCGCCGCGCGCGGTGCGCACGACGCGCTCCAGGCGCCGCTCGGCCTGCTCGAGGTCGGCCATGATCAGCTCGGTCTCGATGATCTCGATGTCGGCGATCGGATCGACGCGGCCCTCGGAGTGGATCACGTTGTCGTCGTGGTGCGCGCGCACGACGTGGACGATCGCGTCGGTCTCGCGGATGTTGGCCAGGAACTTGTTGCCCAGGCCCTCGCCCTTGTGCGCGCCGGCGACCAGCCCCGCGATGTCGTGGAAGTCGATCGAGTCGTACACCTCGCTGGAGGCGTGCAGCAGCTGCGCGAGCGCGTCGAGGCGCTTGTCGCGCACGGGAACGACCGCCACGTTGGGGTCGATCGTGGTGAACGGGTAGTTGGCTGCTTCCGCGCCCGCCTTGGTGAGCGCGTTGAACAGGGAGGACTTGCCCGCGTTGGGCATGCCGACGATTCCGACCTTCATCGGCGGCGGAAGATAGCCGCCACCCCGGTGCCGAGCAGGGCACCGGCGGCGATGTCGGTCGGATAGTGGACCCCGAGGTAGACCCGCGAGACCGCCATCGCGCTGGCCACGGCGAGCAGCGGGGCGCGCGGAACCAGGTCGCCGAACATCCCCACCGCGGCGAACGACGACGACGAATGGGCGCTGGGAAAGCTCAGCTGGGTCGGGGTCGAGATCAGCGCGGGCAGGTCCTCCAGCGCGGGGCGGTGGCGCTGCACGATCACCTTGACCACGACGTTCAGCGCCTGGGTGCCGGCGACGACCGCGGTCGCGCGCGCCCAGCGGCCGCGACGCTGCGGGTCGGCGGCCATCCCGACGGCGCCCAGCGCCAGCCACAGGCCCGCCTGCTCGCCGGTCGCGCTGAACGCGCGGATGGCCGGCGTCAGCCGCTCGGAGTGCAGGTCGCCGCGCACGTAGCGGTAGACCGCGAGGTCGGCGGTGGCCAGGCGACGGGCGACCGGCCCGCCGGCCAGGCGGCGGCGCAGCGTCCGGCGCGAGCCGGGATCGGTGGGGGGCGGAACGCTGGCCACGTTTGCGACGCGCCACGATAGGCGACAACCGCTGTGGTGCACCTGACCCTCGTCGCCAACACCGCGTCCGGCGGCGAGACCGACGCGGACACCGTCGCCGCCGCCCTGCGCGCCCGCGGCGCCGACGTGACCCTGCTGGACATCTCCGACGCGGCCCGCGCGGCCGACGGTGGGCCCGAGCGGATCGTGGTCGCCGGCGGCGACGGCTCGATCGCCCCGGTGGCCCGCGTGGCCGGCGCGGCGGGAGTGCCGGTGGCCGTGATCGCCACCGGCACCGCCAACGACTTCGCCCGCGCGCTGGAGCTCCCGCGCGAGCTGGACGCCGCCTGCGCGCTGGCCACCGATCGCGGCGCCCGGACGACGCCGATCGAGCTGGCCGAGGTCGACGACCGCTGCTTCGTCAACGCCGCCTCCACCGGCCTGCCGGTGGTCGCCGCGCGCCGGGCCGCGCCGCTGAAGCCGCGCCTGGGCCCGCTGGCCTACGCCGTGGGCGCGCTGCGCGCCGGCCTGACCGGCACGCCGGTGACGGTGCGCGCGCGGGTGGACGGCGCGACCGTGCACGACGGTCCCGCCTGGCAGGTCATCGTCGGCGCGACCGGTGCGTTCGGCGGCGGCAGCGGCATCGCGGAGGCCGACCCCGCCGATGGGCTGCTCGACCTCGTGGTCGTGGCCGCGGGCTCGCGCGCCGCGCTGGTCCGCCGGGCCTACGGGTTGCGGACCGGGCGCATCGCCCGCCAGGCGGGTGTGACCCACCGACGTGGCAAGCTGATCGACATCGACACCCCGGAGGGCACCGCGTGGAACGTGGACGGCGAGCTGTGCAGGCTGCAACGGACGAGCTTCAGCGCACGACGGGACGCGGTGGCGATCGTCGTGCCGTGAGCTGGCGCCCGCACGCGGCCTGGGCCGGCGGCCTCGCCCTGGCCGCGGGCGTCTGGTACGCCAGCGACTCGCTGCGCCACCGGCGCGAGCAGCGCCACGGCTACGCGTTGCGCGGCGGCCCGGTCGACGTCGGCGCCGAGGAGTTCCTCTACGCCTGCGAGGCGATGACCGGCGCGCCGATCTCCTACGGCAACGACCTCGAGGTGCTGATCAACGGCGACGAGATCTTCCCGGCGTTCCTGGAGACGATCGAGGCCGCCGAGCGCACGGTCAACCTGGAGACCTACGTCTACTGGCAGGGCGACATCGCCGACGAGGTGGCCGACGCGCTGTGCCGCAAGGCCCGCCAGAACGTCGAGGTCAACGTGGTCCTCGACGCGATGGGCGCGGCCAAGATGGATCGCAAGCTCGTGCGCGAGCTGCGCCGGGCCGGCGTCAACGTGGCCTTCTTCCGCCCGCCCAAGACGTACGCGATCCGCCAGATCAACAAGCGCACCCACCGCAAGCTGCTGATCGTCGACGGCGACGTGGGCATGATCGGCGGCGTCGGGATCGCCGAGGAGTGGACCGGCAACGCGCACGACCCCGACCACTGGCGCGACACCCACGTGCGCGTCCGGGGCCCGGTCGTGCGCGGCCTGCAGGGCGCGTTCGCCGAGAACTGGCTGGAGGCCACCGGCGACGTGCTGGTCGGCGGCACCTACCTGCCCGGGATCGACGAGGTCGACGGCGGCGTGGCCATGCAGCTCGTGCGCTCCAGCGCCGGGGTGGGCGACACCGAGGTCGAGGCGCTGTACTTCCTGGCCATCGCCTCGGCCCAGCAGACGATCGACCTGACCGCCGCCTACTTCGCGCCCCGTCCGGCGTTCGTCGACGCGCTGTGCGAGGCCGCCGGCGAGCGCGACGTGCGCGTGCGCGTCCTGGTGCCGGGCTCCAACATCGACAAGCCGATCATCCGCACCGCCGGCCGTCACGCCTACGACCGCCTGCTGGAGTGCGGCATCGAGGTCTACGAGTACTGCCCGACGATGCTGCACGCCAAGACGCTGACCATCGACGGCGCCTGGACCTCGGTGGGGTCGGTCAACTTCGACAACCGCTCCTTCCAGCAGAACGACGAGGCCACGCTGTGCGTGCAGTCGCCCAGCGTCGCCCGCCGGCTGACCGAGGTCTTCGAGGACGACCTGCAGGTCTCCGAGCCGTTCGACCTGGCCCACTGGCGGCGCCGGCCGCTGCGTCAGCGCGCGGCCGAGACGACGCTCAAGCTCGCGCGGCGCGAGCTCTGACCACGAAGAACGCCGCGATCAGCCCGAGGATGCCCAGCAGGGCGTCGACGCGGAAGCCGTCGTCCAGGCCGTCGGCGAAGCTCGAGGCGCTGAGGATCACCGACGTGGTCAGGCCGACGCCGATGGTGCCGCCGACCAGCTGGGACATGTAGAGGATCCCGCCGCCCACGCCGGTCTGGGCGGGATCGAGCGTGGTGATCGCCGCGTTGGTCAGCGTCGAGTAGAACAGGCCGAAGCTGACGCCCAGGACGCACAGGCCAGGGACGATCACGCCGTAGCCCGAGTCGGCCTCGATGAAGCTGAGCAGGAAGATGCCGACCGGCATCAGGGCCGCGCCGGCCAGCAGCAGCGGGCGCGGGCCGAGCTTGTTGTAGAGCGGGCCGGCGGCGAACGAGGTGATCGCGAACAGCGCCATCATCGGCAGCAGCGCGACGCCCGACTCCAGCGCGTCGTAGCCCAGCAGCTTCTGCGTGAACTGCGGGACGTAGAGCAGCGAGACGAAGAAGATCCCCGAGCAGAGCATCGTGGCCAGGCAGGCGGCCCGGAACGAGGGGTTCCCGATCACCGCGCGCGGGATCAGCACCGGCACGTCGGTGCGCCGCTGGGTGAAGACGAAGGCGATCCCCGCGGCGATGGCGATCGCGAACAGGGCGAGGATGCGCCAGTCGCCCCAGCCCCAGTCGGTGGCCTGGTCCAGCGCCACGAGCAGCGCGACGATGGCCACCGAGATCGTGATCACGCCCGGGATGTCGAGCTTCTCGCGCGGGCCGGTGGGCGTGTCGGACTTGACCGTGCGCCAGGTCACGAAGACGGCGATCGCGGCCACGGGCAGGTTCAGCACGAGGATCGCCTGCCAGCCGATCGCGTCGGTCAGCAGGCCGCCGATCATCGGCCCGAACGCGTTGCCGATGCCGCTGACGCCGAGGATCAGGCCGCCGGCCAGGCCGGCCCGGTCGGCGGGCACGATCGAGAAGATCAGGCCCACGATCGCCGGCCACATGAGCGCGCCGCCGACCGCCATCACCGCGCGGCAGGAGATCAGCCACCACGCCTCGGTGGCCAGCGCGCCGATCAGCGAGAACGTGACGAAGATGGCGATGCCGGTGAAGAACGCCCGGCGGCGACCGAAGATGTCGGCCAGGCGGCCGCCCGTGACGATCAGGACCCCGAACGTCAGCGAGTACGCGTTGATGACCCACTGGACGGTGCCGACGTCCGTGTGGAAGTCGCGCTCCATCTCCGGGACCGCGACGGTCAGGGCGGTGATGTCGTTGGACACGACGAACACCGCCAGCGCCATCGCGAACATCGCCAGCTTGACGTCGCGACCGAGGGGCTTCTTGGGTTCTGCTGTGCCTACCGCGCTCGCCTCCATGCGGGCGCGAGCCTAACGACTACCGACCGAAGCCGACCCCGCGCTCCTGGTTCTCGGTGCGCACCCACAGGACGTGGGCCAGGCTCAGGCGCACGGCGCCGTCGAGCGTCGTGAGGTCGTGCCAGCCCTCGCCGCCAACGGCGCCGAGCAGGCTGTCGAGGTCGGACTGCTCGACGCGCAGGCCGAGGGGCGGGCTGGCTTGGAAGCCGATGGACACCTGGACCATGTCAATGCTCCTTGGAAGGCTGGACGATCTCGGTGAGCACCCCGCCGGATGACGAGGGGTGCAGAAACGCTACCGATGAGTTGCGGATTCCGACGCGCGGGGTCTCGTCGATGAGCCGCACGCCCTGGGCGCGCAACGCGTCGAGCGTGGCCACGATGTCGGCGGTCTGGTAGGCGACGTGGTGCATGCCCGGGCCGCGCTTGGCCAGGAACTTGCCGACGGGGGTGTCGGCGTGCAACGGCGCCAGCAGCTCGACGTGGTTCTCGCCGACGTCGAGCAACACGGCCTCGACGCCCTGCTCGGTCACCGTCTCGCGGTGCACGAGCGTCATCTCGTAGGTGCTGTCGTAGAGGGCGATGGCGGCGTCGAGATCCTCGACGGCCACGCCGATGTGGTCGATCCGGGCAAACACGCGATCGAGTCTAGGTGACGATCTCGAGCCGCTCGCTGGGCACGATGCCGCGGCCGACCTTCGCGTGCGGCTCGCCGTCGACCTCGACGACGTCGGCGGTGAAGTCGTTGGAGCCGCGGATCAGCGAGGAGCCCACTCCGTACACGTCGACCGGGATGCCCTCGGCCTCGAAGCGGCGGATGCGCGCGGCGTCGAACCCGCCGGAGACGACGATCTTCACGCGCTGGAAGCCCTCGGCGTCCAACGCCGCGCGGACCTTGCGCACCAGCTCCGGCTGCACGCCGCGCAGGTCGGTGCCCTTCAGCGCCTCGTCGACCAGCGCCTCGCTGGTGTCCAGGCGCACGCCCCACAGGTCGTCGCCCAGCGCCCGCGCGACCGCCAGCGCGGTGCGCACCGAGTCGTTCTCGAAGTCGACCAGCACGGTCACGTGCATCTCGCCGGCGTAGCGACGCGCGAAGGCGGCGGCCGCGGCCACGGTGTCCCCCTGGTAAGCGGCGATCAGGCCGTGCGGGACCGTGCCCACGCCGCGCCCGCCCCACCACGACGCCTGCGCGTCGGTCGAGACGCCGATCGCCCCGGCGACGTGCGCGGCCCAGCCGTCGCCGGTCTGCACCAGCCAGTGGTCGTGGCGCGCGGGGAAGTACAGGATCTCCTTGCCCCGCGCCGCCTGGACGACCTCGCGCACGTTGCGCATGACCAGCGTGCGCCGGGCCAGGCAGCCCAGGTAGACCGTCTCCAGGTGGGCGAACAGGGCGTAGTCGCCGCGAATCGTCAGGACCGGCTCGCGCGGCTCGATGCGGTCGCCCTCGTGCAGCGCGCGCACCTCCAGCCGGCTCCAGCCGTCGACCCACTCGCCGCCGGACGCGCGCTCGCCGGCGCATTCGCGCAGCACCGCGATCGCCTCGTCGATCCCGCCCAGGATCGACTGCTCCTTCTGGAAGACCTGCATCAGCACCTGCGGGTGGTGGTCCTCGGCCTCCAGCAGCTGCTTGGTCAGGTTGAAGTACTGGTCGGAGTAGTAGCCCTCGCGGATGCGCGCGATGGGCAGCCGGAAGACAGCGGAGGACAGCCGCTCGGGGGCCATCAGCCCAGCAGGCGCAGCGTGACGTCGCGGAAGAACGTCGCCGCGTGCGCCACGTCGCGCACGTCGATGCGCTCGTTGGCCGAGTGCACCAGCGGCGCGGACTCCAGCAGCGTCATGTGCTTGTGCGGGAAGAAGCCGTAGGCGACCACGTCGGGGAACGTGGCCCGGAACGAGCGCGAGTCGGTGAAGCCGGGCAGGATCGTGGGGATGATCGTCGCCTCGGGGTCGTGCTCGGCGCCCCAGGCCTGGATCGCGTCCATCAGCACCGAGTCGACGGGCGAGCCGTTGCCCGCCACCTGCTCGGTCCACTCCAAGCGGTAGCCGTCCTCGCCGAGGACCTCCTTGACGCGCGCCTCGGCCACGTCGCGGCCCAGCCCGGGCGGCACCCGGCAGTCGACGCCGATCGTGGCCAGCGCCGGGATCACGTTGATCTTCTCCGAGGCCCACACGCGCGTCGGCGCCACGGTCACGCCGAGCATCGGCTCGACCAGCACGGCCAGGACCGGGTCCTTGGCCCGCAGCGCCTCCAGCGCGGCCGCCGGGTCGGAGGCGTCGAAGCCCAGCCCCTCCAGCATCGCCCGCGGTCCGTCGGTCAGGTCGAAGCCGGGCTGGCTGGCGCCCATGCGGTCCAGCAGCGGCGCGAGCTTGAGCAGCGCGTTGTCGCCGATCTTGGGCAGCGAGGCGTGACCGGCCACGCCGTCGACGTGCAGGCGGAAGCGGAAGACGCCCTTCTCGGCGACGCACACGCCCAGGTAGCGGCCGCCGTCGAAGGGCAGCACCGGGCCGGCACCCTCGTTGAGCAGGTAGTCGCAGCGAACCTTGTCGGGGTGCGTCTCGCAGATCCACTGGGCGCCCTCGGCGCCGCCGGTCTCCTCGTCGACCAGCACGATCACCAGCAGGTCGCCGGCCGCGGGCCGCCAGCCCGAGCGGGCCAGGTCGATCGCCGCCGCGACCTCCGCGGCGGTCTGGCTCTTCATGTCCAGCGCGCCGCGGCCCCAGACGTAGCCGTCGGCGATGTCGCCCGACCACGGGTCGTGCTCCCAGTCGCTGGCCGTCGCGTAGACCGTGTCGACGTGCGAGAGCAGGCACAGCGTCGGCCCGTCGGCCTGGCCGCGCAGGCGCGCGACGAGGTTGGGGCGCTCGTCGGTGCGGCCGAGCAGCTCGACCTCGAAGCCGGCGTCGCGCAGCAACGCCGCAAGGTGCTCCTGGGCGGCGCGCTCGTTGCCCGGTGGGTTGACCGTGTCGAAGCGCAGCAGCTGCTGCAGCAGCTGGGTGGCCGAGCCGGCGAGGTCGTCCATGGGCGGGCATGCTAAGCATCTCTCCGTGCCCGCTGCGCTGACCGCCCGCGGCCTGACGAAGCGCTACGGCGCGACGACCGCCCTGGAAGGGGTCGACCTGGAGGTCGGCGCCGGCGAGCTGGTGGGCCTGCTGGGGCCCAACGGGGCGGGCAAGTCGACGCTGGTGAAGATCGCCTGCGGGCTGGTGCGCGCGAGCGCCGGCGACGCGCAGGTGGCCGGCGCGCCGGCGGGCAGCCGCGCGGCGCGCGGGGCCACCGGCTACCTGGCCGAGCTGTTTCGCTTTCCCGACTGGGCGCGGGCCGAGGAGGTGCTCGCCCTGCACCAGAAGCTGGCGCGCTCGGACGGCGGTGCGGCGGAGCGCGAGCGGCTGCTGGACCGCGTCGGGCTGAGCGGCGAGGCCGGGCGCCGGGTCGAGACGATGAGCAAGGGCATGCAGCAGCGGCTGGGCATCGCCCAGGCGCTGATCGGCGCGCCCCGCCTGGTGCTGCTCGACGAGCCGACCAGCGCGCTCGATCCCGCCGGCCGGCGCACGGTGCGCAACCTCCTGCTCGAGCTGCGCGGCCAGGGTGTCGGGGTCCTGCTCAACTCCCATCTGCTCAGCGAGGTCGAGCTGGTCTGCGACCGCGTGGTGATCGTCGACCGCGGCCGGGTGGTGACCCAGGGCCGGCCCGAGGAGCTGACCGCCCCGGGCGGCGTGGAGATCGAGACCGCCTCCGGGGTGCGGCGCCTGCCCGACGCGACGCGGGCCGACGTGCCCGCGCTCGTGCGCCAGCTCGTGGCCGAGGGCGAGGAGATCTACGGCGTGCGGGTGGTCAGCGGCACGCTCGAGGACGCCTACCTGGCCGCGGTCGTGGGGCGCGACGGGTGAGCGACGCGCTGACCATCGCCGGCCACGCGCTGCGCGAGGCGGTCCGCCGGCGCGTGCTGCTCGTCGTCGGTCTGCTGACCCTGGTGTTCCTGGCCCTGTACGCGCTGGCCGCGGCGGAGGTCTTCGACTCGCTCTCCAACACGTACTCCGACGAGCGCGGGATCCCGCTGGACGAGCGCGCCCTGGCCGGCGGCACGCTGCTGGGGCTGGCCATGTTCGTCGCCCTGTTCCTCGGCGTGGTGCTGGCGGTCTTCCTGACCCACGGCGCGGTCCGCGGCGACGCCGAGCGCGGGCTGCTGCAGCCGCTGGTGGTGCGCCCGGTGGGCCGCACGACGCTGCTGCTCGGGCGCCTGCTGGCCGCGTCGATGGTCTGCGCGCCCTACGTGATCGTGGTGTTCCTGGTGGCCGCGCTGATCACCCGGGTGACCGGCGACTTCACCCCGGGCTCGGTGGTGCTGCCCGCCCTGGCCCTGGCGCTGGCCGTCGTGTCGGTGATCGCCGTGTCGCTGCTCGGCTCCACGCTGCTGAGCACGACGGCCAACGGCATCGCCGTGTTCATGATCTTCGGCACCGGCCTGGCCGCCGGGCTGCTCGGGCAGATCGGCGATGCGCTGGACGTCAGCGGCCTGACCACGGCCAGCTCGATCGTGTCGTGGGCGCTGCCGTTCGAGGCGCTGTACCAGTCGGGTCTGGACGCGCTGACGTCCGACCTGACCGGCGTGGCCGCGGTGGTGGTGCAGCTCGGGCCGTTCGGCGGCGCCGCCGACGTCAGCGCGGCGATCTGGCCCTGGGCGCTGGCCTGGACGGCGGCCGCGACCGCGCTGGCCGCGGTCGCCTTCGCGCGGCGCGACCTGTGATCAGACGGGCGCGCCGAGCGCCCAGGCGGCCAGGCCGACGAGCAGCCCGCCGACCAGCACGACGATCGCGCTGCGGCCGAGCAGCAGCGCGGCCGCGGCGACGGCCAGCAGGATCCACTGCCAGGCGTGCTGCACGCCGTCGAGCAGCAGCAGCGACGCACCCAGGATCGCCCCGATCGCGGCCGGGCCGGCGCCGTCGAGGAAGGCCCGGGCGGTGGCGTTGTCGCGCAGCCCGTGGAAGCGTGGCGCCAGCACGATGACCAGCACGAACGACGGGGCGAAGGCGATGAACGAGGCCAGCAGCGCGCCGCCCAGCCCGGCCGCCGCGTAGCCGATCACCGCCACCGTCTGCACCACCGGGCCGGGTGTCAGCTGGCCGAAGGCGACCGCGTTGAGGAACTGCTCCTGGGTCATCCAGCCGTACGTGTCGACGGCGTCGGCCTGCATCAGCGGGATGATCACGAAGCCGCCGCCGTAGCTCAGCGCGCCGACCTTGAAGGCGGTCCAGCTCAACGGCCCCAGCTGCGAGGCGGCGGCGAACAGCACCGGCCAGGCGTGCGCGGCCAGATCGCCCTTCAGCCGCGGCCCCACACGTCGCACGGTCAGCTCGAGCAGGCCGCAGGCCAGCAGCACGAGCACGACCCAGGCGCCGATCACCAGCACCGTCGCGGCGGCCGCCAGCAGATACGCCGTCGCCCGGGCCAGGCGCCAGCCGCGGTGGTCGCGCAGCGCGGTGCGGGTCAGCCCGATGCCCGCGGCGGCGACGACCGGCACGACCGCCGCGCCCGCCCCCGCACCGGCGCCCAGCAGCCACCCGGGCGCGCCGCTGGTCAGGACCGTCGCGGCCAGCAGGATGATCAGCGCCAGGCCGGGCAGGATGAACGCGAGCCCACCGACCAACGCGCCGGGCAGCCCGGCGACGCGGTGGGCGCAGTAGATCGCCAGCTGCGTCGACGCCGGACCGGGCAGCAGGCCGCAGGCGGCGTTGGCGTCCTCGAACTCGGCATCGGCGATCCATTGGCGGCGCCCGACGCACAGGTCGCGCAGCAGGGCCACGTGCGCGGGCGGGCCCCCGAAGCCGATCAGGCCGATGCGGCCCCACTCGCGCAGCACCGTTCGGAGCGGGACGTCCATGAGCGCCGGGATACTCCCGGATGTGACGGACCAGCTGTTTGAGACCGGTGAACCCGACGAGCCCGGCCGCCCGGTGGGGGCCGCCGACGACGCGCCGCTGCCCGCGCGCATGCGCCCGACCACGCTGGACGAGGTGGTCGGCCAGGCGCACCTGCTGGGCGAGCGCCACTCGCTGCGGCGGGCCGTCGAGGAGGGGCGCCCGCACTCGATGCTGCTGTACGGCCCGCCCGGCTCGGGCAAGACGACGCTGGCCCGGATCGTCGCGGCCAGCGCCGACGCGGCGTTCGAGGAGCTCAGCGCGGTCGCGGTCGGCCGGCCCGAGGTGCGCGGCGTGCTCGAGCGCGCCGACCACCGGCGCAAGACCAGCGGCCAGCGCACGGTCTTCTTCCTCGACGAGATCCATCGCTTCAACAAGGCCCAGCAGGACGCGCTGCTGCCCGCGGTCGAGGAGGGGCTGGTCACGCTCATCGGGGCGACGACCGAGAACCCCTACTTCGAGGTCAACTCGGCGCTGCTCTCGCGGATGGCCGTCTACGAGCTCCAGCCGCTGAGCACCGACGACATCGCGGCGTTGCTGCAGCGCACCGGCGCCGAGATCGACGACGACGCGCTGGCCTTCCTGGCCGAGCGGGCCGGCGGGGACGCGCGCAGCGCGCTGGGCGCGCTCGAGCTGGCCGTCGAGACCGCCGGCCGGGTCACGCTGGCCGCGGCCGAGGACGCGCTGCAACGGCGCGCGATCCGCTACGACAAGCAGGGCGACAAGCACTACGACCTGGCGTCGGCCTGGATCAAGGCCACGCGCGGCAGCGACCCGGACGCCTCGCTCTACTATCTCGCGGTGATGATCGAGGGCGGCGAGGACGCCCGCTTCATCGTGCGCCGGATGGTCATCCTGGCCTCCGAGGACATCGGCAACGCCGACCCGCAGGCGCTCGTCGTGGCGGTGTCGGCCGCCCACGCGGTCGAGCACGTGGGCATGCCCGAGGCGGCCCACGCGCTGGCCCAGTGCGCCGTGTACCTGGCCATGGCGCCCAAGTCCAACGCGGCCTACAAGGCGCTCAACGCGGCGCGCGCCCACGTGCGCGAGCACGGGACCCAGCCGCCGCCGGCCTACCTGCGCTCCAACCCGGTGCGGACCTCCCCGCCCACCGCCGCCTACGACTACCCGCACGACAACCCCGGGCACCTGACCCGCCAGCAGCTCCTGCCCGACGCGGTCGAGGGCACGCGCTTCTACGAGCCCGACGAGCGCGAGCCCGAGTTCCGCGAGCGCCTGGAGGCCTGGCGACGCTGGCGCGAGAGGCGCGACGGCTGATCCGCCGCGGGCGACGACCCGCAGTAGGCATCATGGACGGCATGGAGCAGCCGCAGGGTCGACCGCTGGGCCGCCGCGCGTTCCTGGGCGTCGTCGGCCTGGGCCTGTCGTCGCTGGTCTGGGGCGAGCCGGCCATGCGCGCGCTCAACGGCCTGTCCAGCGCGCTGCCCGAGGGCGTGCAGTCGGCGATCCCGGCGCTGGGCGGCGGGTGGCGCATCTACGCCGTCAACCCGCCCTTCCCGACCTTCACGCCGGCCACCTGGAAGCTGCGCATCGACGGGCTCGTCGAGCAGCCGGTCGATCTCACCTACGCCCAGCTGCGGGCGCTGCCCCGGGCGCGTCAGGTGTCGGATTTCCACTGCGTCACCGGCTGGTCGGTGGAGGACGTCGGCTGGGCCGGCGTGCGCATGGACGACCTGCTGGCCGCGGCCGGGGGCGCGAAGCCGGGCGCCCGCGCGGTGGACTTCATCTCGGCCGAGGTGCCGTACGTGGACACCCTGACCCTCGATCAGGCGCGGGCCCGCGACGCGCTGCTGGCCTACGAGATGGACGGCCAGCCGATCACCCGCGAGCACGGCGCGCCGGTGCGCTTCGTGATGCCGCAGATGTACGGCTACAAGGGCGTCAAGTGGGTCGCGCGGCTGCGCGTGACCAACCGCGTCGAACCCGGCTACTGGGAGCAGCGTGGCTACGACACCGACGCCTGGGTTGGCCGCTCCAACGGCTACTGAGCGGCGCCACCGTCCGCGCTTCGACGCGACGGAGCGCCTGCTGCACTGGGTGCACGCGCTCGCGTTCTTCGTGCTGCTCGGCTCGGGCCTGGTGCTCTACCTGCCCGCGCTGGCCGACGTGTTCGGCAACCGCCCGCTGGCCAAGACGATCCACCTGATCACCGCCGTGGCCTGGTTCGTCGCGCTGCTGGCCATCGCGCTGCTGGGCAACCGCCGGGCGCTGGCCCGCGACCGCCGCGAGATCGAGCGCTTCGACGCCGACGACCTGGCCTGGCTGCGCGGGCACCCGGCGCCCCAGGGCCGCTTCAACGCCGGACAGAAGGTCCACGCGGTCCTGCAGGCGGCGCTGGCCGTGCTGTTCACCGTGTCGGGCGTCCTGCTGTGGCTGGGCGAGCGCAACACGGACTTCCGCCTGTCGGGCACGATCGTGCTGCACGACGGCGCGATGTTCGTGGCCATCGCGCTGGTCATCGGCCATCTGTTCCTGGCGCTCGTGTGGCCCACCACCCGACCGGCGCTGCGCGGGATGGTCCGCGGCGACGTCGACGCCGAGTGGGCCGAGCAGCACCACGCGAAGTGGGAGGCCGACGAGCCGGTCTGACAGGCTGTCGGCCGTGACCGACGTGGACGTCGACGAGCTCGTCGCCTCCAGCGCGCTCGTCCAGCCGCTGTGGGCCGCGCTGCGCCTGGAGGATCGCGCGCGCTACCTGCGCCGCGCGGCGCAGGCGGTGATCGACGAGCTCGACGAGCTGGCCACGCTGATGGGCGCCGAGGGGGCCCGGGCCCCGGCCGAGGTGATCGCCCTGGAGCTGCTGCCCGCGGTCGACGGGCTGCGCTGGCTGGCCGACGGCGGCGTGCGCGCGCTGCGCGAGCGGCGCCTGGCCGTCCCGCGCGCGACGAGCCCGGTCACGCTGGCCCGGCGGACCTACGAGCCGCTGGGCGTCGTCGCGATCGTCGGCGCCGGAGATGCGCCCTTCGCCCAGCCGCTGTGGCAGATCGGCGCGGCGCTGCTGGCCGGCAACGGCGTCGTGCTCAAGCCCTCCCCGCGCGCGCCGGTGGCCGGCGCGCGCATCGCCCGGCTGTTCGCCCGCGCCTCGCTGCCCGAGGGCCTGCTGGCCACCGTGGGCGGCGGCGACGACGTGGGCCGCGCGCTGGTCGCCGCGCCGGGGCTGGCCAAGGTCGTCTTCACCGGCACCCGGTCGGCCGGGCGCGAGATCGCGCTGGCCTGCGCACAGGCGGACGTGCCGATCGCCCTGGAGACCGACGGCGTCGGCGCCGCGCTGGTGCTGGCCGACGCGGGCGTCCCGCGCGCGGCGCACGGCACCGTCAACGCCGCCTTCGCGGCCGGCGGGCGGACGCGCGGCGCGCTGCGGCGCGCGTTCGTGGCCGAGTCGGTCCACGCCGCCTACCTGGCCGCCGTGACCGAGCTGGCCCGCACGCTGGAGCCGATCGAGGACGCGGGCGACGCGCCGGAGCTGGTCGCGCAGGCGCGCGACCAGGGCGCCAGGCTGATCGCCGGTGGCCCGCAGGCCGACGGCCGCTTCGCCCCGGCGGTGCTGGACGGCGTCACCGACACGATGCGAGCGGGCATCGAGCCGACCGACGGGCCGGTGCTGGCCATCACCCCGATCGCCTCCACCCAGGCGGCGATCGACGCGGCCGCGCGCCTCCCGCCCGGCCCCGGGATCTCGGTGTGGACGGCCAACCGCTACGAGGGCGAGCGGATCGCCCGGGCGCTGGGCGCCGGCGCGGTGTGGCTCAACGACCATCGGCTCGGGCCCGCGCTGCCCGCCGCGCCGTGGGGCGGCGGCGCCGGCGGCGAGGACGCGCTGCGCGCGTTCGCCTCGCCGCGGGCCATCACCTGGGAGCCGCCGATCGGCCGGGCGCTGTGGTGGGGCCCCTACGACACGACGCTGGAGCGTGCGGCCCGCGCCGTGGCCGAGCTGCGCTCGGTCCGCGACCGCGATCGCGAGCGCGCGCTGCGCCAGGGGCCGCTGCCGCTGGCCCGGCTGGCGGCGCGGGCGCTGCGGCGGCACTGATGCGGCTCACCGACGCGCAACAGCTCTGGCAGCCCGAGGGCGTGTACTGCAACACCGCCAGCTTCGGCCTGCCGCCGACGCCGGCCTGGGACGCGATGCAGGCGGCGCTGGACGACTGGCGCGTGGGGCGCACGAGCTGGGAGGCCTGGGGCGCGGCGACCGACGTGGCCCGCGGGCACTTCGCCCGGATGGTCGGCGTCGATGTCGAGCGGGTGGCCATCGGCGCCACGATCGCCGAGCTCGTCGGGACGCTGGCCACCGCGCTGGAGCCGGGCACCCGCGTGGTCGTGCCCGACATCGAGTTCACCTCGACGCTGTTCCCGCTGCTCGTGCAGGAGCGCCTCGACGTCGTCACCGTGCCGCCCGACCGGATCGCGGACGCGATCGCCGACGGGGCCGGCGCGGCCGCGTTCAGCGCGGTGCAGATGAGCTCGGGCGAGGTGGCCGACCTGGATGCGATCGCCGCGGCGGCCGCGGCGTCGGGCGCGATCACGATCGTCGACGCGACCCAGGCCGCCGGGTGGCTCCCGCTCGATGCCTCGCGCTTCGATGCCGTGCTGGCCACCGCCTACAAGTGGCTCGTCTCGCCTCGCGGCAGCGCCTTCGGTGCGGTCTCCGAGCGCCTGCTGGAGCGGGTCACGCCGCACAACGCCAACTGGTTCGCCGGCGCCGACGTGCACGACTCCTACTTCGGCCCGCCGCTGCGCCTGGCCGCGTCGGCCCGGCGCCTGGACGTCTCGCCCGCCTGGTTCACCTGGGTGGCCACCGCGCCCGCGCTGGAGCTGCTGCTCGACGTCGGCATCGACGCGATCCACACCCACGACGTCGGCCTGGCCAACCGCATGCGCGCCGCGCTCGACCTGCCGCCCTCGAACTCGGCGATCGTCTCCGCCGAGCTGCCGGGCGCCGAGGAGAAGCTGGCCGCCGCGGGCATCATGGCCGCGACCCGGGGCGGCAGGCTGCGCACGAGCTGGCACCTCTACAACACGGTCGCCGACGTCGACGCGCTGCTGGACATCGTGTTCTCCGACTGAGCGACTGCCGAATTCGCCGCGGTTCCAGCGGCTTCGTGTGGCGCGTTGCCGCTCGGCCGGAGGGGCCGTTGTCGTCTCCGCGTCGCGTAGCGACGCGAACCTGACAACGGCACGTGCGGGGAGCGCGGGCGCGTCGGTTCACGTGCGCCGTTGTCCGATTCGACCCGCATACCGGGCTCGAGCGGACAACGGCGCTCAGGCGGCGCGGGCGCTCGGCACGACGCGCAGGCGCTCGGGCAGCACCGGCACGACGATCCGCTTCAGGTACTCCGCGCCGCCGCGGACGGCCAGGCCGCGCAGCGGGTCCCAGCGGAAGCCGTACATGCGCCGCACCGACCCGGGCAGCAGGCCGATCGTGATCTGGTTGACCAGCTCCAGCAGCGGGCGCGCGGCCAGCGGGACCGGCGGGCGCAGGACGATCTGGACGGCCAGCTCGCGCGCCTCGTCGGTGACGCACAGGTCGCCGCCGCGCAGCATGTCGTGCCAGTAGGCGTCGAAGTCCTCGATCGTCTCGGGCAGGTCGGCGTCGGCCAGGCCGAACAGGCCGCCGATCACGCGGTAGTCGGCCCAGTACGCCGCGCGCTCGTCGCGCGACAGGCGCCCGACGTAGCGCCCGTAGACGGTCAGCGCCGAGTCGACCAGCGTGGCCAGCACCCACAGCAGCAGCGCCGGATCGTCGGCCGCGTAGGGCGTCCCGGCCGGGAAGCGGCCCGCGGGCTCGGACAGCTCGCCGCGCACGCGCCTGTGCATGGCCCGGACGATCCGGGTGGCCCGCTCGGCGTCGGCCGCCTGACCGAAGGCGATCGTGTCCATCGTCTGCGCGGTCCGGCTGAGCCGCTCGTAGGGATCGTCGAAGCCGGTGCTGTGCGCCATCAGCCCGACGAAGGCCAGCGGATGGGTGGCCTGGAGCAGCAGCGCGCGCGGACCCGACAGGGCGACCGCGTACTCGCGGTGGACGCGGCGGAGCATCGAGTCGTCGGGGAAGAGGCCGGCCATCACCCCAAGGTACGGGCGGGAGTACCCTCAGGTTCATGCCTGCCGCTGCGTATCGCGGGAAGGAGTGCGTGTGCCAGTTCCGCCGTGGGATCTGCGACCAGACCTGCGTGCAGGACATGATGGACACGCCCTTCTACATCGCCTGTCTGAAGCTCCGCAATCGTCGTTCGCTGGTCATCGGAGGCGGTGAGATCGGGCTGGAGAAGGTCGAGGGCCTGCTGGCCTGCGACGGCGACGTGACCGTGATCGCGCCCGAGGTGCATCCCGAGGTCGCGCAGCTCGCGCTCGAGGGCTCGGTCCGCTGGGAGCGCCGGGAGTACGCCGGCCCCGAGGACCTGGAGGGCATCTTCATGGTCATCGCGGCGACCGACGACACCGACGTCAACATCCGCATCTACGAGGACGCCGAGCGCCGCGCGATGCTGGTCAACATCGTCGACGTGCCGCCGCTGTGCAACTTCATCCTGCCCGCGATCGTGCGCACCGGCCCGCTGGCCATCGCGATCTCCACGGCGGGCGCCTCGCCGGCGCTGGCCAAGCGCATGAAGCGCCAGATCGCCGACCAGTACGGCACCGCCTACGCGCAGCTGGCGATCCTGCTCAACGACGCGCGCGGCTGGGCCAAGGGCACGCTGCCCACCTACCAGGACCGCAAGGAGTTCTTCGAGGGGATCGTCAACGGCGATCCCGACCCGATCGAGCTCCTGCAGGCCGGCGACGAGCAGGCCGTCCGCGACCTGATCGCCGCGGCGCAGCTCGCCGCCGTCTGACCATGGCGCAGCTGACCCACCTCGACGAGGCCGGCAACGCCCGGATGGTCGACGTGGGCGACAAGGCGGTCACCACCCGCACCGCCACCGCGCAGGCGCTGGTGCGGATGTCCCCGAGCACCGCGCAGGCGATCGTGGCCGGCGACGCGCCCAAGGGCGACGTGCTCGGCACGGCCCGCATCGCCGGGATCCAGGCGGCCAAGCGCACCAGCGAGCTGATCCCGCTGTGCCATCCGCTGCCGCTGGACAAGGTCGCCGTGGACCTCGAGGTCGACGCCCCGGCCGGGCTGGTGACGATCCGGGCGACCGCGCGGGTCACGGCCAAGACGGGCGTCGAGATGGAGGCGCTGACCGCCGCGTCGGTCGCCGCCCTGACCGTCTACGACATGGTCAAGGGCATCGAGCAGGGCGTCGAGATCGCCGACGTCGCGCTGGTCAGCAAGACCGGCGGCAAGTCGGACTACACGCGCGCGGGCTAGGGCGCCGGGCAGGGCGTTCCGGTGACCGTGTTGGTGGCCCACAGCGCCGTGTTCGCCGCGCTGTAGACGACCAGGTTGCCGTCGTTCTGCACGGCCAGCGTGTTGCCCGCCCCGGTCGTGTTGGAGGCGAACACGATCGTCGGGCCGTCGCTGCCCGGGGCCGAGTACAGGCCCGGGCCGGGGTACCACAGGTCGAACTCGCCGTTGGTCTGCATCGTCATGTAGTTGCTGGGCGAGGTCGTGGGCACGCCGCCCCCGACCGCGGCCGGAGGGTTCTGGTAGATCATGCTCGACGACCACACGTACTGCTCGATGCCGGCCGCCGTCGGATACAGGTAGATCGCGCCGTTGAAGGTCAGCGTGTAGGCCCCGTTGGGCGACGTGATCGTCGTCCCCGGCAGGTACTGGGTGTCGCTGGCCGCCAGCAGCGTGGCGCAGCCGGTGGCCCCGGTCGTGGTCAGGGGCGTGGTGCTGGTCGGGGCCGACGTCGGGCCGGTGCTCGAGCAGCTGGTGACCGCCGTGTTCGTCGACCACACCGCGTTGCCGCTCGCGCTGTCGTAGACGATGACGTTGCCGTCGTTGCGCACGGCCAGCTGGGGAGCGCCGACGGTCGTCGAGCCCGAGCTGAAGCTCACCGCCGTGGTCGGCGCCAGCACGGCCAGGCTGCCGCTCATCTGCATCGCCGCGTAGGCGCCCGCCACCGCGCTGCCCGACGCGCTCCACCGTGTCGTCGGCGTGCCGGACGCGTTGTTCTGCACGAGCGCCAGCGTCCCGCCGGCCTGCATCGTCAGGGAGAACAGCCCGTTGGGCGACGTCAGCGACTGGCCGCTGGGCAGTGCGTAGCCGCCGTTCATGACCGTTGCGCACTCGTCGTAGCCCAGCGAGGTCGGCGGGGCGGCCGACGGCTGCGTGACGCCGAAGGGCAGCTGGTCGAAGACCGTCGACGCGCCGGCCGGGAACCCCGCGGCGGGGAACGGGCAGCTGGTGTTGCCGGCCCCGCAGTTGACGTTCCCCGTGGTGCTCGTGACCACCGGGCTGGAGGCGGGCGTGAAGTCGCAGTCGCTGGTCTGGGGCAGCACCTGCGTGACGTTGCCGGCGATCTGGCACGGGTTGAAGTTCGTCCACACGTAGTCGACGAAGTTGACGTTGTCGGACGAGTCGACGTCGTTGCCCTGCACGCCGCCACCGCCCAGGTCGGGCTGCAGGTACAGCGGCGAGCCGTTGTACATCGACTGCGACGGGTTCAGCTGCGTGCCGGCGATGAGCGAGCCGGCGGTGCCGGACGTCGCGCCGGCCACCGGCGCCGACGCGGGCGCGAAGCCCTCCTTGGAGGCGCTGATCGTGCCGGCGGCCAGGCCGCCGCCCGGCTCGGCCGCGGCCAGGCCCATCAGGTTCAGGTTGCCGTCGCAGGAGTTGGCGATCACCGCCTCGGCGATGTCCAGGCTGGCGCTGACGATCGCGCCCGGCGACGGCAGCGGCAGGCTGTCCTCGCCCATCGCGATCATGGCCAGCCCGCCCAGGTTGGGCGAGTACCCGTCGGTCAGGCCGGTCAGGCCGGCCAGCCACGGGCCCACCGCGATCGCCTCGTTGAGCACGCCCTGCAACAGGCCGGCGGAGGCGGCGATCTGGTTGTTGGACGCCGAGGCGATCGAGTCGTCGGAGGCGATCGGCTGCGTCACGGCCGTGCCCGCGCTGATCGGGTTGCCGCCGGGGCCGGGCGTGACCCCGCCGGGCTGGTACATCTGCGGGGTGCCGGACGCGTCGTAGTTGGCGAAGCCCTCCGGGTTGGAGCCGCCCACGCCGCCCTGGTAGAAGCACTGCATCGCGGTTCCGCCGACGGCCAGGGAGACGCCGGTCTGCCCGGGCGTGCCGGCCATCGATCCGGTCGCGGCTCCGCCGGTGCCGCCGTAGGTGCTGGTCGGGCTGTAGACGCCGTTGCCGGTCTGGTTCTGCACGGTCACCGTGCCGCAGGGGCTGTTGGCGCCACAGCCGTCGTTGGACGCGGCGTGGGCCACCGTGCCGCGCGTCGACGCGCGCCGCCCCGGATCGGCCGCGTTGGACGCGTTGCCCTCGCGCCAGTCCCAGCGTCCGTCGACGTGCAGGAAGTCGCGGTCCTGCTGGGTGTCGGCCCACACCAGCCGCCGCGCCGCCGCGCGCCGCTGGGCGTCGGTGGAGAACACGCCCCGGCGGCGCAGGAAGGCGGCCTGCGCCGCGGGCAGCGTGACGGCGTAGGCGCGGTCGGCGGTGCGCTGGCGCAGGTCGTGGCTGATCGTGCGTCGCCAGCGCGGTGACGTCGGGTCGGGTCCGCCGGGCAGCAGCGCCCGGGCGACGCGGAAGGTGACCAGCACGCGGTCGCGCGCCACCCCGTCGCCGCCGCGCCAGTTGGAGGCCCGGTAGCGGACCTTCATGCGCAGGCGCACGGTCCCGTCGTCACGCCCCACGATCCGCACCGGGCCGGTGACCTCGGGCAGCGGCATGGCCAGGCGTACGCCCGTCCCGCTGTCGACCCGCAGGGCGTTGTGGCTGTCGGCACGCAGATCGGCGTGGGCGGGGGCCGCGCTGAGCGGCAGGACAGCCAACAGAGCGAGGGCCAACGACAGGCGGAGCCGGGACATGGCGGCAGTATCGACCACGCCGGCCCGGAGGCTGAGCGGTGGCGCCCAGCGGCACCCGGTGGGCTACACGCGCTCGGCGTGCTGACCGGCGGCCAGCGGCACGCCGGCGCCGGCCAGCGCGCCGGCCAGGCCACCGAGCAGCACCCCGCGCAGCTCGTCGGCCGACAGCGACCGGCGCTGCTCGATCCACGACAGCACCGAGCCGTCGATCGACCACAGCCAGCCGTCGACCGCGGTGCGGGCGGCGGGCGTGTCGGCGTCTGGGCCCAGTCCGCCGACGATGCGCGCGGACGTGGCCGAGCGCACCGCGTCGACGATCTCGCGCACCTCGGCCACCGCGAGGCTGCGCAGCAGCTTGGCGTAGGCGTCGCGGTGCGCGTCCACCCAGGCCAGGAACGCGCCCAGCGCGCCCGACAGCTGCTCGGCCGGCGACAGCGCGGGGTCCGGGTCGGTGAGCGCGCGCAGCTCGCCGGCGGCGTCGGCCAGGGCGGCCCCGAACAGCGCCCGCTTGCTCGGGAAGTAGTGGTAGAGCAGCGCCTTGGAGATCCCCGCCTCGCGGGCGATGCGGGCCATCGACAGCTCGTCGTAGCCGTGCTCGCCGAACAGCTCGGTGGCCCGGGCCAGCAGCTGGGCCCGGCGCTCGTCGACCTCCATACGGCGATACGCGCGGCGGCGTGCAGTCGGCATGCGCCTCACTCTACCGATTTGTTGACCGCCGGTCGACAAGCCTGCTACGGTCCTTGTTGACCAACGGTCGACAGGAGGCTGGCGATGGTGGTGGACGAGGATCGCGTCGCGGAGCTGGAGCGGCGCACACGGGACCTGACGCGGCGGCTGGAGCGCCTGGAGCGCGCCCCCGATCAGCGGTTCCAGCTCGGGCCCGAGGCGGTCGAGCGCGCGCACCGGGCGGTGCCCACGCCAGCGCCCGAGCCCCTGCGCGCCGCGCGGCCGTGGACGCCGCCGCGCCCGCAGCGCGCCGCGTTCGACCTGGCCCGGCTGGAAGAGCTCGTGGGCGGTCGCGTGATCGCCTGGCTGGGCGGCATCGCCGTCGTGCTCGGGCTCGCGCTGCTGGCGTCGATCGCCGCGTCGCACGGCTGGATCGACCCGGCCACGCGCACGGGGCTGGCCGCGTTTGCCTCGGTCGCGCTGGCCGGCCTGGGCCTGTTCGTCGTGCGCCACCCGATCCCGCGACGCGCGCTGATCGCCACCGGCGTGGCGGGCGGCTTCGTCACCGCCTGCCTGGCCGGACCGGTCTACGACCTGGTGCCGGGCGTCGTCGCCGCGCTGGCCGGCCTGGCCATCGGCGCCGCCGCCACCGCGCTGGCGCTGCGCCTGCCCTCCCGCGGGATCGCCGCTCTGGGCCTGCTGGGCGGGCTGGCGGCTCCGCTGCTGACCGGCACGACCGGATCGGCGACCGCCACCGCGCTCGTGCTGGTCGCCGCCGCCGGCGCGGCCGCCGTCGTCGTGTGGCGGCGCTGGAACTGGCTGCGCACCGGTCTGGCCGTGCTGGCGCTCCCCCAGGTGGCCGCCTACACGCTGACCGACGGCACGCCGCTGGCCGGCGGGCTGCTCGCGCTCGCCGCGCTGGGCCTGGTCCTGGCCATCGCCGCGATCGGCTTCGAGCTGCGCGTGCGCGCCGCGCTGCCCCGCCCGGCCTCGGCCATCCTGCTGCTCGGTGGTGCGGCCGCCATCGCCGCCGCGGGCTGGTTCGCCTGCGCCTCCGCCGAACAGGAGACGATCGGACACCTGTGGCTGGCCGCCGTCGCGGTGGCCTACGCGGCGACCGGGTTGGCGCTGCGCCGGCCCCGGCCGGACCTCGGCCTGCTGCTGGTCGCCGTCGCCGTCGTGCTGGCCGACGTGGCGGCGGCCTCGATGGCCGACGGCGTCGTGCTCGGCCTGCTGTGGTCGGCCTCCGCGGCCGGCGCCGCCGTGCTGGCCCGCCGGGCGGGCAGCGACCACGAGCGCCTGATCGCCACCACCGGCCTGATCGGACAGGTCCTGCTGGCCGTCACCCACGCGCTGGTCTCCGTCCCGCCCACCGAGATCCTCGACGGCACCGGCGTGTCCGGCACGGCCGAGCTGGCGGTGGCGGTCGTCGCGCTGGCCCTGGCCGCGCGGATCGCCGCGCCGGCGATCACCGAGGGCGCGTGGGCGCTGGAGGCGGCCGCGCTGGCGCTGCTGGCCTACCTGACCACGGCGCTGGCCGGCGATCTGGCCCTGGTCGTGGCCCTCGCCGCGCAGGCCGTCGCGCTCGACGCGCTGGCCCGCCACGAGCGCGGCGCCTCACCGGTCGTGCGGCACGCGGCGCCGGTGTTCCTCGGCGCGGCCGGCCTCGCCGCGCTGCTCACCGTCGCGCCACCCGACGCCGTGATGGTCGGCTTCGCCGATCCGCTGCCCGCCGCCGCCGCGCTGGCCGCGATCGCGCTGGCCGGCCTGCGCGTCGCCCACCGCGCCACCGTGCCCCTCGTCCGACACGCGCTGATCGCCGGCGCCGCGGTCGCCCTGCTCGATCTCGGCTCGGGCGTGGTGGCCTGGGCCGCGCCGACCGATCAGGCCGGCCAGCTGGCGGTCAGCGCGTTGTGGGCGGCGACCGGCCTGGGCGCGCTGGTGCTCGGGCTGGCCGTCCACCGGCGCGCGCTGCGTGTCGCCGGGCTGGGCCTGCTGCTGGTCACCACGGCGAAGGTCTTCCTGGTGGACCTGGCCACGCTGACCTCGATCTACCGCGTCGCCTCGTTCGTCGCGGTGGGCCTGCTGCTCCTGCTCGGCGCGGTGGCCTGGCAGCGTGCGGCCGCGAGCACTAGTGAGGCGTGAGGACCGCCGCGCCGTTGCCGTTGCCGTTCCCGTTGGCGGCCACGGCGGCGCGGACCATGTCGGCCGCGTCGACGACGGCCACGGCGGGCGGCTCGACCGCCGCCTCGGCCGCGGGCGCGACGGCCGCCGCCGCGGCGGGAGCGGCGGCGCCGCGACGCGGCAGGCGCCCGACCTGCCCCGGCGGCGCCAGGTGGACCTGCACGTCGAACGTCACCCCGCCCTCGCCGAACTCCAGCGAGAAGCGGCCACGGAAGCGCGGGCCGAAGACACCGGCGCCGATCAGCACGCCGCCGACGACCAGCAGCGGCACGAACCACGCGCCGGCGACGATGCAGGCGATGACGACGAGGGCGACGCCGATGGTCGTCGCCCACAATCCGCGGATGGCGCTGAGCTGGGCGAGGTTCGGCATGAAGCCAACGTACCCACTTGCGCTCTAACCTCAGCGCTCACATGCGTTGCGCCGTCCTGACCATCTCCACCAGCGTCTCCCGCGAGCGTCGCGAGGACGCCAGCGGGCAGCTGCTGGCCCAGCGAGCCGAGGAGGCGGGCGCCGACGTGTCGGCCATGGAGGTCGTGCCCGACGACTTCGGGCTGATCGAGGACCGCCTTCTGCACTACGTCGACGAGGGCTACGACGTCGTGCTGACCACCGGCGGCACGGGCCTGACGCCCGACGACGTCACGCCCGAGGCGACGCGCGTGGTGATCGACCGCGAGATCCCCGGGCTGGCCGAGGCGATGCGGGCCGAGTCGGTCCGCCGCACGCCGATGGGCGCGCTGTCGCGCGGGCTGGCCGGCACGGCGCGCACGACGCTGATCGTCAACTTCCCCGGCAGCCCCAAGGCGATCGACGAGGTCTTCGGCGTGGTCGGGCCCGTGCTCCAGCACGCCGTCGCCACGCTCCACGGTGACCACCGCCATTGAGCTGGACGGCGTCGGCGTCGCCTACGGAGAGCGCGCCGCTCTCGCCGGCGTCACGCTGACCGTCCAGACCGGCCAGACGCTCGTCATCTTCGGCCCCAACGGGGCGGGCAAGTCGACGCTGCTGCGCGTGCTGGCCACGCTGCTGCGCCCGACCACGGGCACCGCGCTCGTGTTCGGCAGCGAGCTGCCCCGCGAGGCCTGGAAGGTGCGCGGGCGCGTCGGGCTGCTGGGCCACGAGCCGCTGCTCTACCGCGAGCTCAGCGCCCGCGAGAACCTCCGCTATCACGCCCGGCTGCACCGGGTCGCGCCCGAGCGCGTGGAGGAGCTGCTCGACGCGGTCGGCCTGACACGCCGCGGGAACGACCCGATCTCGACCTACTCGCGGGGCATGGTCCAGCGCGCCGCGCTGGCCCGCGCGGTGCTGCACGAGCCCGAGCTGCTGCTGCTCGACGAGCCCCGGGCCAACCTCGACCCGGCGGCGGCCGAGGCCCTGGAGCCGCTGCTCAGCGGGACGACGCGCGTGATCACCTCCCACGACCCGTCCGGCGGGCTGGCCGAGGCCGACGTCGCGCTCGGCCTGCGCAACGGCCGCGCCGTGCTGCTGGCCCCCGCGGCCGAGGTCACGACCACGCAGATCGGGGCGCTGTACGGGTGAGCACCCTCGCGGCCATCCTGCGCAAGGAGCTGCGGCTGGAGCTGCGCACGCTGGAGTCGGTGCCGGGCATGGCGCTGTTCAGCGTCACCACCTTCGTCGTCTTCCACTTCGGGCTGAACCGACCGACCGTCGAGGGGGACCTGGCCGCCGGCATCCTCGTGGTCACGCTGCTGTTCGCGGGCATGCTCGGCCTCAACCGCCTGTACGTGGCCGACGAGGAGCAGGGCGGCTTCGACGCGTTCCTGCTCGCCCCGGTCGACCGCACCTGGCTGTTCGTGGCCAAGGCGCTCTCGCTGTTCACCTACCTGGTCGTGCTGGAGATCGTGATGGTCCCGGCCTTCGCGCTCCTGCTGCTCGAGGGCGGCCTCCAAGGCGCCGACCTGCCCGCGCTGATCGGGATCCTGGCCATGGCCAACGCGGGCTTCGCGATCATCGCCGCGCTGGTCGGCGCGATCGCCGTGCGCACCCGGGCGCGCGACCTGATCGGCCCGCTGATCGCGCTTCCGCTGCTGGTCCCGGTGGTCATCTCGACCTCGCGCGCGCTGGAGCCGCTGCTGTCCACCGGTGACGGCGGCGGCGTCGAGTTCAAGTATCTGGCGATGCTTGGGCTGTACGATCTGGTCTTCGGACTGCTTGCCGTTGCAGTCTTCGACCCCCTGCTGGAGGACTGACCTCAAGATGTATGGCAAGGGGCTGCGGGGCCTCTCCGTCGCCACCCTCATTGCTGTTGTCGGCGCATTCGCGCTCATCGCGTTCTACGCGCCGATGGATGCCGACCAAGGCTTCCGACAGAAGATCTTCTACCTGCACGTGCCGATGGCGATCGTCGCGCTGGGCGGGTTCATCGCCGGCGGCCTGCTGGCCATCCAGCACCTGCGCACGCGCGATCCCAAGTGGGACCTGCGCAGCTACGTGGCGATCCACATGTCGCTGATCCTGGCCGTGGGCGTGCTGATCACCGGCGCGATCTGGGCCAAGACCTCGTGGGGCGTGTGGTGGGTGTGGGACGAGCCGACGCTGGTCAGCTTCCTGATCGTCTTCCTCCTGTACGCGACCTACACGCCGATGCGCTTCGCCATCGAGGACCGCGAGCGCCAGGCGCGCTACGCCTCGGTCTTCGCGATCACCGCGGGCGCGTTCGTGCCGATCTGCTTCGGCTCCGTCCGCGCCCAGCAGACGCAGATCCATCCCCACACCTTCGGCTCCGGCGACCTGCCCGGCCCGATGTGGCTGACGTTCCTCGTGTCGCTGGTCGCGATGACGATGCTCTTCTACACGCTGTACCGCTTCGAGCTGACCACCAAGCACGCGCGCGCCCGCATGAACTCCCTGCGCCGCCAGCTGCTCAACGACGACTCCCCCGTCCTGCGGCGCTCGGCCGCGCCCACCCTGTGATGTTCGCCGACACGCTTCCGGGCGACACCTCGGCTCCCTGGGTCGTCGCCGCCTACCTGGTCTTCCTGGCCCTGCTGCTGATCTACCTGGCCATCATGGGCGCGCGCGTCTCCGGGATGGAGCGCGACCTGGCCGAGCTCGACGACCTCGTGCGCGAGCAGAAGGCCGCCGACCTGGCCGAGTCCGAACGCGAGACCGTCTGATGCCCGAGGTCATCTGCCTCGGCGTCTCGTTCAAGACCGCCCCCGTGGCGCTGCGCGAGCGCCTGGCGATGAGCGACACCCGCGCCCGCGCGTTCCTGGGCGAGGCGACGGCGCACGAGTCGATCAGCGAAGCGGCGATCATCTCGACCTGCAACCGCACCGAGCTGTACGTCGTGTCGGGCAACCCGGTCGCGGCCGAGTCGGCGATGCTCGGGCTGCTGGCCTCCAGCGCCCAGATCCGCCCGACCGAGCTGACCGAGGTGCTGTACGCGCCCCGCAACTGCGACGCCGCCCGGCACCTGTACCGCGTCGCCGGCGGCCTGGACTCGATGATCGTCGGCGAGGTCGAGGTCCAGGGCCAGGTGCGCCGCGCCCACGAGCTGGCCCGCGACGCCGGCACCGTCGGGCCGATGCTGCACCGCCTGTTCCAGGCCGCGCTGACCACCGGCAAGCGGATCCGCACCGAGTCGCTGCTGTCGGAGGGCCGCGCGTCGGTCTCCTCCGTCGCGGTGCGGCTGGCCCAGGAGACGCTGGGCGAGCTGCCCGACCGGCACGTGGTGATCGTCGGCGCCGGCGAGACGAGCGAGCTGACCGCGCAGGCGCTGGCCGGCGAAGGCGTGGCCACCGTGTTCCTGGCCAACCGGCGGGCCGACCGCGCGCGTTCGATCGCCCAGCGCTTCGGCGGGCACGTCGTCGGCCTGGAAGAGCTCCCGGCCCAGCTGGTGGCCGCCGACATCGTCGTCTCGTCGACGTCGTCGCCGCACGCGATCGTCGGCGTGGCCGAGCTTGAAGAGGTCATGGCCCAGCGCGACGACCGCCCGCTGCTGCTGATCGACATCGCCGTTCCGCGCGACATCGACCCGGCCTGCGGTGCGCTGGACAGCGTCAACCTGTACGACATCGACGACCTGCAGGCGGTCGTGGCCACCACGCTGTCCAGCCGCGACAGCGAGGTCGTCGTGGCCACGGCGATCGTCGAAGAGGAGATCCAGCGCTTCGCCCGCTGGATGGGCCAGCAGGACGTGCTGCCCACGATCGCGGCGCTGCGCGAGCAAGGGCGCGACATCGTCGAGCAGGTCCTGGCCGAGAACCGCGGCCGCTGGGAGGGCGTGACCGAGCGCGACATGGCGCGCATCGACGCGGTCGCCCGCGCGGTCATGCAGCGCCTCCTGCACGAGCCGACGATCCGGTTGCGCGAGAGCGGTCACGGGCGCGTGGAGATGGTCCGCGAGCTGTTCGGGCTCGACGCCCCCGCGCCGGCCGACGAGGACGCGACGTCCGCCGCGGCCGACAACGTCCGCCAACTGCGGGGCTGAGTTGCGGATCGCCACGCGCGCCAGCGCGCTCGCGCTGGCCCAGGCGCGTCATGTGGCCGAGCTGTTCGCCCCCACCCACCCCGGCGCGGAGCTGGTCGAGATCGTGACCACCGGCGACCGCCACCGCGACGTCGACGACAAGCGCGAGTGGGTCCTGGAGATCGAGGAGGCGCTGGAGCGCGGCCAGGCCGACCTGGCCGTGCACTCGGCCAAGGACGTCCCGGCCGAGCTGCCCGAGGGGTTCGCGCTGGCCGGCGCGCCCCGGCGGGCCGATCCGTGGGACGCGCTGTGCGGCGCCCCGTCGCTGGCCGCGCTGCCCGAGGGCGCGCGCGTGGGCACGTCGAGCCTGCGCCGCACCGCGGCGCTGAAGGCGGCGCGACCGGACCTCGAGGTGGTGCCGCTGCGCGGGAACGTCGACACGCGCCTGCGCAAGCTGGCCGACGGCGAGGCCGACGCGATCGTGCTGGCGCTGGCCGGCCTGCAGCGCCTGGGCCGCGAGGACGCGGTCGGCTGCGTGCTGACCGACGTCGTGCCCGCCCCCGGCCAGGGCACGCTGCTGCTCGAGACGCGCCTGGCCGACGGCTCGATGCGCGAGGCCGCCGCGGCGATCACCGATCACGCGACCCTGCGGGCGCTGACCTGCGAGCGGGCGGTGGTGCGCGCGCTGGGCGCCGACTGCCACACGCCGATGGGCGCGCACGCGACGACCGACGGCGAGACGCTCACGCTGCGGGTGTTCGTCGGGCGCGTGGACGGCAGCGAGTGGCTGCGCGACGAGCTCAGCGGCGCCGATCCCGAGGCGCTCGGCGTCGAGGTGGCGCAGCGGCTGCTCGCGGCCGGCGCGCAGGAGCTGCTGGCGCCGTGAGCGGCCGCGTCTACCTGATCGGCGCCGGACCCGGCGACCCCGGCCTGCTGACCGTCCGCGCCCGCGAGCTGCTGGATCAGGCCGACGTGATCCTGACCGACAAGCTCGTGCCGCCCGGCATCTACGACGGGCTCAGCGCCGAGGTGATCGACGTCGGCAAGATCGGCGGCGGCGACCAGGTGCCCCAGGCGGAGACCAACCGGCTGCTGCTCGAGCACGCGCGGGCCGGGAAGCTCGTCGCGCGGGTCAAGGGCGGCGACCCGTTCGTGTTCGGCCGCGGCGGCGAGGAGGCCCAGGTGCTGCGCGCCGCGGGCATCGCGTTCGAGGTGGTGCCCGGCGTGACCGCCGGCGTCGCGGCGGCCGCCTACGCCGGCATCCCGGTGACCCAGCGCGGGATCGCCCCCGCGGTCGCGTTCGTGACCGGGCACGAGGATCCGGCCAAGCCGGAGACGCAGATCGACTGGCCCGCGCTGGCCGGCTTCCCCGGCACGCTGGTGTTCTACATGGGCGTCAAGGCGCTGCCGCGGATCGCCCACAAGCTGATCGAACAGGGCCGCCCGGCCGACGAGCCCGCCGCCGTCATCCAGCGCGGCACGCTGGGCGACCAGCGCGTCGTCGTCTCCACGCTGGAGAAGATCGCCGACGACGCGCTGACGGCCGGCATCCGCCCGCCGTCGATCACGGTCATCGGCGCGGTCGCCGCGCTGGGCCGCGAGCTGGCCTGGCTGGGCGACGCGCGCCCGCTGGGCAACCTGACCGTGGCCGTGACCCGGGCCCGGGCGCAGGCCAGCGCCCTGGCCGGGCGGCTGCGCGCGCTGGGCGCGACCGTCGTCGAGGCGCCCGCCATCGCCATCGAGCCGCTGCCCGTGACCGTGCCCGACCTGACCGGCTACGACCTGCTCTGCGTGACCAGCCCCAACGGCGCCACCCGGCTGCTGGAGGAGGTGCGCGACGCGCGCGAGCTGGCCGGGCCGGTGATCGCCGCGATCGGCCCCGGCACCGCGCGCGCCCTGCGCGACGGGGGCATCGAAGCCGACATCGTGCCGCCGCGCAGCGTGGCCGAGTCGCTGGTGGAGACGCTGGCCGAGGTGCCGGTCAGGCGCGCGCTGATCGCCCGGGCCGAGGAGGCGCGCGACGTGCTGCCCACGGCCCTGGAGGCGCGCGGCGCCCAGGTCGACATCCTCGCGCTGTACCGCACGATCAGCGCCCCCTTGGACGAGCGCGCCCGCACCGCGGTCGACAGCGCCGACTACGTGACCTTCACGTCGGCCTCGGCCGTGCGCAACGTGCTGGAGGCCGGCGCGACGTTGGTCGGCCCGCGGCTCGTCTCGATCGGCCCGGCCACCAGCGCGATGCTGCGCGAGCACGGCCATCCGCCGCACGTGGAGGCCGAGGAGCACACGCCTGACGGCCTCGTCGAGGCGCTTCTGGCCGACGTCGCCGGCGCATCGGGTTAGCCGCGCCCCGTTCGCGGGGTACCGGGACGCCATGTCGATTCGGGCTCTCCTGTCTGCCGCCGCGGCCGCAGCCACCCTCGCCGCCGTCGTTCCCGCGGCCGATGCCGCCATCGTGGTCGGCGACAACATCAACGGCGCCAGGCCGGGCATGACGCTCGGCCAGCTGAAGAAGGCGTGGGGCAAGCCCTCCGACGTCGCCCGCTCCGGTGGGAAGCTGGTCACCGCCGACTGGGCGAAGTCCAAGCTCTACGCGATGTTCAACCTGACCGCGCAGACCGCGCGCACGGTCTCCACCCAGTCGCCCAAGCAGAAGACGGCCGAGGGCATCCACGTCGGCTCGACCGCCGCCGCGGTGGCCGCGGCGTATCCGACCGCCGACTGCGACGCGCGCACGTGCTTCCTCTACGTCGACGCCGGGATCTCGACCGGGTTCAACTTCACCAAGGGCAAGGTCGACTCGATCGCGCTCGTCGGGCCGTGAGCGCAAGTCCGTATCGTCGCCGGCATGCTGCTTCGGCGTGCCGGCTTGGCGGTGCTGGTCCTCAGCCAGGGATCCCTGGCGCTGTGGGCGTTGCTCGCGCCCCGCGCGTTCTATGACGACTTTCCCGGCGGCGGGCGCTCGTGGGTCTCGCCGCTGGGTCCCTACGACGAGCACCTGGTCCGCGACGTCGGCGCGCTCTCGCTGGCGCTGACCGTCGTGCTGCTGGCCGCGGCGATCCGGCCCGAGCGCGTGCTGCGGCTCGTCGCCGCGTTGAGCTTCGTGGCCTGGTCGCTGCCCCACTTCGTCTTCCACCTGACCGCCGACGGGGCGCTGGCCACGGGCGACCGCATCGCCAGCGAGACCGGCGAGGCGCTGACCGTGGCGATCGCGCTCGCCCTGGCCGTGGACGCGCTCAGAGCACCTGATTGATCAGGCCGGCGACGACGAGCACCGCCACGACGACGAGGATCGTCACGGGCAGCGAGGCGTTGAGGAACACGCCCGCGACGATGCCCGCCAGCAGACCCAACGCCACCGCGACGACCACCAGCTCGACCGTGTCGCTGCGCTGCATTCCGCGCAGCCTATGGGCTCAGCCGTCGGTCGGTGGCTCCTCGCCCTCGCGCGGGATGCCGGGCATCGCCTCCTCGCCGTGGACCTGGCCCTCGCCGTCGGGATCGGCGTCGGGCACGCCGAGCGGGTCGGGCTCGGGGGCGTCGGGGTCGGGCAGGCCGGACAGCGCGTCGGATTCGTCAGCAGACATGGCCCGCGAACTACCCTTCGCGCGCGTGTTCGTCACCTTCGCCAGCGACTACGGCCACCAGGACGAGTTCGTCGGGGTCTGCCACGGGGTGCTGGCCCAGCTGGCCCCCGAGGCCCGCGTGCTCGACGTCACCCACGGGATCCCGCGCCACGACGTCCGCTTCGGGGCGATCGTGCTGCGCAACGCGCTGCCGTTCATGCCCGCGGGCGTGCACCTGGCCGTCGTCGATCCCGAGGTCGGCGGGCACCGCCGGGCGATCGCCGTGCGCTGCGCCGACGAGGAGCACCTGTTGGTCGGTCCCGACAACGGCCTGCTGCGGCTGGCCGCCGAGCGCTTCGGCGGCCTGGTCGAAGCGGTCGACATCGGCCAGTCGCGCTGGCGCCTGGAGCCCGTGTCGGCCACGTTCCACGGCCGCGACGTGTTCGCCCCGGTGGCCGCCGCGCTGGCCCGCGGCGAGGAGCTGGCCGGGTGCGGCGAGCCGCTGGCCGTCGAGGAGCTGGCCGAGCTGCACCTGCCCAGCGCGCGACGCGAGGGTGACGAGCTGGTCACGCACGCGCTGGTCGCCGACCGCTTCGGCAACGTGATCCTCGACGCCGACCACGCCGACGTGACCGCCGTCGGCGCGCGCATCGGCGACGAGCTGGAGATCGTCAGCGCCGGACGCACGCTGCGCGCCCGCTTCGCCGGCACGTTCGCCGACGTGGCGCCGGGCGCGCTGCTGGTCTACGAGGACGCCCAGCACCAGCTGGCGCTGGCCATCAACCGCGGCTCGGCGGCCGACGATCTCGACGTGGGCCGCGACGCCGAGCTGCGCGTGCGCCGGACGCCCCGATGAGCGCGCTGGGCCGGCCGCGGCTGCACCTGCGCAGCGTCGACTCGACGAACGCGCGGGCCCGCACCCTGGCCGCCGCGGGCGCCCCCCACGGGACGCTGGTCACCGCGCATGAGCAGCTGGCCGGCCGCGGGCGCCAGGGCCGCTCGTGGGCGGCGCCGCCGGGTCGGGCGCTGATCGCCTCGCTGGTGCTGCGCGATCCTCCGCCGCTGCTGCCCCTGGCCGCCGCGGCCGCCGTGGCCGAGATCGCCGGCCCGGGCGCGCTGGTCAAATGGCCCAACGACGTGCTGGTGGGCACGCCGGCCACCAGGAAGGTCGCCGGGATCCTGGCCGAGGGGCGGCCGCAGGAGGGCTGGGCGGTGCTGGGCATCGGGCTGAACGTCGCGGTGCGCCCGCAGGACCTCCCCACGGAGCTGCGCGAGCGTGCGGGCTCGCTGGAGCGCGCGCCCGACGAGCTGGAGGACGTGCTCGACGAGCTGCTGCGCGCGCTCGAGCGCTGGCTGCCGGCCGACACCGGCGCGGTGCTCGACGCGGTCCGTGCGCGCGACGCGCTGCTGGGCCGACGCGTGCGCTGGGCCGACGGTGAGGGGGTGGGAGCCGGGCTGGACGACGGCGGGCGTCTGCTGGTCGAGCGCGCGGACGGTGCGCGCGTGGCGCTCGATGCGGGGGAGATCCACCTGTTGGGTCGCTAGGGTCTCGGTCGCACACGGGTCGCCCAAGGAGAGACGGATGAGGACTGCAGGGAAGCTGCTGACCGGCGCGGTCGTCGCGCTGTTGATCGCCACGGCACCGGCCGTGGCCGCCCCCCGACCGAGCTCGCCGCAGATGACGAGCAAGACCGTGTCCGACACGGTCCTGGCCACCGAGTTCCTGCGCATCCTCAAGGCCAAGGACCAGGACGCGCTGGCCCGCTTCCTCTCGCCGCAGCTGCTCCTGCAGCGTCCCGACGGGACCTTCCTGACGCGCGACCAGTACCTGCTGAACCCCGCCCGGGTCGACGACTTCACGCTGAGCGACGTGGTCGGCACCCGCACCGGCGACGTGCGCGTGATCCGCTACACGGTCACCGCGGTGCAGTTCATCGACGGCCAGCAGGTCACGCAGGATCCGGTCCCGCGCATCTCGACCTACGTCTACCGCGGCGGCGCCTGGCGCCTGGTGGCGCACGCGAACTTCGCCGCCGTGCCCAAGCCCGCGGCCTGATGCGGCGTCTGATCGGCAGCCTCGTCGCGGCGCTCGTCCTGAGCGGCGCGGTGACCGCGACGACGCACGCCGCCACGCCGCCCAGCTCGCCGGAGATGGCCCAACGCGCCGTGTCCAGCGAGCGGCTCGCGGCCGAGCTCCTGCGCATCAACATGGCCGGCGACGCGGTTGCGCTCGAGCGCTTCCTGGCGCCCGCCTTCCTGATCCAGCGCTCCGACGGCACCTTCCTGACCAAGGCGCAGTACCTGACGCGCCCGTCGAAGATCGACGCCTACCAGCTGTCCGACGTGCACGGCCGGCACACCGGCAACGTGCGGGTGGTGCGCTACACGCTGGTGGCCACGATCGAGATCGACGGCAAGGAGATCGCCCAGGATCCCGCGCCGCGGCTGTCGACCTTCGTGTGGCGTGACGGCGCCTGGCGGCTGCTGATGCACGCGAACTTCGCCGCGATCCCCAAGTAGACGATGATGGGCCCATGGCGCACCGGCTCGCCGAGCGCTGGGAGATCGTCGCGGGCCTGGGTGACGGCGCGATGGGGTCGGTGTCGCGCGGGCGCGACGTGCAGACCGGAGCGCCGGTAGCGGTCAAGCGGCTGCTCGACGTGCGCCACGCGGCGCGCTTCGAGATCGAGGCGCGGCTGCTGATGCGGCTGCGCCACCCGCGCGTCGTCCGGGTGCTGGCGGCGTTCTCCGAGGAGGGCGACCGCTACCTGGTCATGGACCTGGTCGACGGCGAGGACCTGCGTTCGCGGATCCTGGCCGCGGGCGGCGGCCTGCCCTGGAGCGAGGCGGTCACGCGCACCGTCGAGCTGTGCGAGGCGCTGCAGTACGTGCACGACGCGCACGTGGTGCACCGCGACGTCAAGCCGTCCAACGTCGTCGTCGGGCCGGCGGGCGCGGTGCTGGTCGACTTCGGGGTGGCCCGCGACCTCGATGTCGACGGGACCGCGACGCAGGCGGTCGGGACGCCGCGCTACATGGCGCCCGAGGTCAGCGCAGGCGGCGCGCCGTCACCCCGCAGCGACGTGTACGGCGCCGCGGCGACGCTGTTCGCGCTGCTCACGGGGCACGCGGTCGAGTACGGCGACCTGGCCGTCTCGGTGCCCGGCGTGCCGGCGCACGTGACCGACGCGCTGCGCGCCGGGCTGGCCCTGGATCCCTCGCGCCGGGCGCCGTCGGCCGCGGCCTTCGCGGCGCTGCTCGGCGTGACCACCCAGCCCGAGCGGGGCGAGCCGCTGGTGGCCAGCGTCCCGCACGCGCGCCGTTCGCGCCCGGTGCTGGAGGCCGTGGCCCGGGCCGCCGCGGGGATCTTCGACGCCGCCGCGGCGTCGATCGCCCTGGAGCAGCCCGACGGCGCCCTGCGCTTCGAGGCGGCGTGGGGCGCGGGCGCCGACGAGATCGTCGGCGTGCGCCTGGACGCGGGCGCGGGGATCGCGGGCAGCGTCGCCGTCAGCGGACGGTCGCAGGCCATCGCCGACTGCCGGTCCGACGCGCGCTTCGCCGCGGCGGTCGCGGCCGGCACCGGCTACGTGCCGCACACGCTGCTGGCCGTGCCGCTGCGCCTGGACGGGCGCACGATCGGCGTCCTCGAGCTGCTGGACCGGCGCGACGGCCAGCCCTATCGCGACGCCGACGCGCCGCGGGCCGAGCATCTGGCCACCGTCGCGGCCGTCGCCCTCGGCGAGACCGAGGGCGGGACGATCGGGATCTAGACGGCCTCGGTCGGCTTCTTGCGGGGCGCGCGCTTGGGCTTGGGCGCGGGTGCTTCCGCTTCGGCAGCAGCAGCGGCCTTGTCGGCCTCGATCTGCGCCTTCGTGCGCCGCGTGCGCTTGGGCTTGGGGGCCTCCTCGACGACCTCCGCCGCAGCAGCAGCCTTGTCGGCCTCGATCTGCGCCTTGGTCCGCCGCGTGCGCTTGGGCTTGGGCTCCTCGGCGAGGACTTCGGCCTGGGCGACGACGTTGGTCTCGGCCTCGGGCTTCTTGCGCGGTGCCCGGGTGCGCTTCGGCTTGGGCGTCTCGGCTTCCGGCTCGGGCTCGGTTTCCGGCTCAGGCTCCGACTCCGGCTCGACCGGCGCCTCGACCACGACCGGCTCGCTCCTGCGGCGCCGGGGCGCGCGGCGCCGACGCGGCTTGGGCGCGGTCTCGGCCGGCTCGGCGTCGTCGAGTCCTTCGCCGTCCTCGTCGATCAGCGCCGTCGGACGGTGCAGCAGCGCGGCGGCCGCGGCGACCGACTCGGCCGCGGCCTCCTCGTCGAACTCCGCCGCCTCGGCCGCGGAGATCTCGACCTCGGCGACCTCGAGGTCGTCGGCGTCCCCGTCATCGTCGTCGTCCAGCAGCTCGATGTCGGTGGTCTCCAGCAACTCGACCTCGACCGCGGCCTCCTCGCCCGTGCGCTTCTTGCGGCGCGATCCGCGCGTGCGCTTCTTGGGGAAGTTGCGCAGCAGGTCGCGGGCCAGCGAGTTGGGCTTGCGGGCCATGCGCGTGCGGGCACCGCGCAGGACCTCCTCGGCCTCGGGCGTGTGGGCCAGCGCGGCGGCCAGCAGCGCCGCGCTCAGGCGGCGATCCTGCTTGCGCGTGGCGTGCACCAGCCGGCGGGCGTTGCGGGCGTGCGCGCCGCCCGACGAGTTGACCAGCAGCCCGAGCAGGCGCTTGGTCTCGGGCCAGCGCTGGGCGGCGTACTCCTCGTGCACGTCGCGGGTGTACTCGGCCAGGCGCCAGATCCAGGCGTTGGCCTGGTCACGACGGCCGATGCGCTTCTCGGCCAGCGCCTGCAGGCAGACCTTGACCGCCTCGCGACGCTCCTCGCGCGACCAACCGCCGATCTCGTCGATGGCCAGGTCGAAGGCCTCGGCGTCCTTGGCCGCGGCGATCTCCTGCAGCGCGCGGATGCGCAGCTGCGAGGACTTGTTGCGCTGCACGGCGGTGAGCAGGAAGCGGCGCTTGAGCTCGCCGGACTTGTCGAAGTGCAGCATCGCCCGGGCCCGGCGCCAGCCGCTGGGCTGGACGCGGGCGCCGGCCAGCGCCGCCCACACGTGCTGCTCGCCCCAGTCGAGGTGCTCGACGGCGATGCGCCACAGCTCGCGCTCGAAGACCTGCGCGCGCCGGTCGGGATCGGCCGTGACGGGCAGCACGCGGCGCTCGACGCGCACGCGCCGTCCGCGCCCGCGGCGCACCGGGCCGACGACGATCGCGCCGCCGCGGTAGACGTCGCGATCGAGCAGCGAGTGCAGCGTGATGACCGGGTCGTCGTGCTTGGTCGCGGGATGGACGAAGTCGACGACGACGCCGGACTCCTTGCCCGGATGGCGGCGCGTGACGCGGCCTACCCGCTGCTGGTAGATGCGCTTGGACGCGGTCGGCGCCAGGTGCATGCAGACCGTGGCGCGCGGCGAGTTCCAGCCCTCGGCCAGCAGCTGCGCGTTGACCAGCACGTCGATCTCGCCCTGCTCGTAGCGGGCCAGGATGTCGGCCAGCTCGCGCTTGGGCGTCTCGCCGGAGACGGCCATCGCCTTCAGGCCCTCGTCGCGGAAGGCCTCGGCGACGTTGTAGGCGTGGCGCACGCCGGCGGTGTAGACGACGCCGGGCACGTTGTTGAAGCGCGTCTTGTAGAGGTTGGCGATGGCCAGGTTGAAGGGCAGCTGGTCCAGCAGCTCGGCCAGCATCTCCTGGTCGAACTCGACGTCGACCTCGCCGCGGCGCAGCGGCACCTTGGCGATCGAGCGCACGCCCGCGCCCGGCGGGATGCGGATGCCGCGCAGCGGGGCGATCACGCCGCGCCGGGCCGCCTGGGCCAGGTCGAAGCGCGAGGTCTGCGTGGGGAACAGGTCGGTGACGTGGCGGGCGATCAGCGCGCCCGTGGCGGTCATGCCAACGAAGATCGGGCCGGTCCACTCGCGGATCGCCTCCGACGTCTTCTCGCCCAGCGCGGTGTGGGCCTCGTCGCAGATGACGACGGTGTAGGCCGAGGAGATCTTGCCCGCGTTGCGCACGAACCACTGGTAGGTCTCGACGGTGACCGGGCCGGTGGCCGGCCCCGGCTCGCCCTGCATCAGCGGGCGGTGGATGCGGTCCTGGTAGCCGCGATCCTTGAGCTCACCGAGGAACTGGTCGACCAGGTTGCGGCGGTGGGTGAGGATCAGCGTGCCGCCCGTGCGCGAGGCCTCGACGAAGCCCAGCGCGGCGACGGTCTTGCCGGCGCCCGTGGCGTGCTCGAACCAGAAGCGCTTGTGCGCGTTGGGATCCTCGGGCGCCTCGCCGAGCTGCTCGTCGTCGCCGGCCGCCTCGGGCTCGTCCCAGTCCTGGGGCTCCTCGTCGTCGGGCAGCTCCTCGTCGATCTCCTCCTCGCCGGGCACCGCGGAGGAGCCCTCGAAAGCGTCCTCGGCCGGCGGGGCGGCGACGGGCGGGGCGATCGCGGCATGCCCGTTGCCGTTCGGGGCGGGCGCCGGCGCCGCCTGGGCGGCGGCCAGCAGCGCGGTCAGCGTGCCGGAGAGCGCGTCGACCTGGTGGGGGTTGAGCAGCGTGCCGTCGGCCAGGTGCGGCTCGTCCTCGCTGAGCAGGCGCTCGAGGCCGAGCAGCAGCGAGTAAGCGCGGCGCCACTCGGTCGACGGCGCGTCCAGGCCCTGGGCCAGCTCGGCCAGCGCCGCGTCGAGCGCCCGCCGGCGTGCGCTCCCGGGACCCAGTGCGACGACGGGGTCCTCGCCCTCGTGGACGAAGCGCTCGCGGGTGAACCTCTCAGCCTGAGCAATGTCCGTGGGCGACGGAAGGGGAGCGGCCGCGACGACCGCCGCTGGCGTGGAATCAGCCATGCTGGCTCGAACGAAATGGAGATGGGAGTCGCGATCGAAACGAAACGGCTCGCGACCCGAGGTGCCGGGACCCACCCGGACTTGCAGCGAAGGCTGACTTCCCAGTCGGCCCCTCGCGACGGGTAGCCGCCAGTCTATCGCATGGCCGGATGGAGCGGCTGGTCGGCCGATCACGCTGCTGGCCCGTTAGCTTGAGGGCGTGCGCAAGCTCGTCTTCGCCGTCATCGGCCTGGGTCTCGTGGCCGTCGTGGTCATCGGACTCACGCAGAGCAAGGGGAGCAACGACAAGCCCCAGAGCTCGACCGTCTCCGCCGCGGAGGCCCGCGCGTCGCTGGCGGGGTCGCCGGCGCCGCTGGCCGCGCTGCACGAGCAGGCCAACCAACTGCTCGATGGCGGCAGCGACGCCTTCGAGGCGCGCCTGAAGGAACTGAAGGGCCACCCGGTCGTGGTCAACGGCTGGGCCTCGTGGTGCGGCCCGTGCCGAGCCGAGTTCCCCTACCTGCAGAACCTGTCGGTCTCCCAGGGCAAGCAGGTCGCGTTCATCGGCCTGGACTCCGAGGACGTCCACGACGACGCGCTGAGCTTCCTCAAGGAGTTCCCGGTCAGCTATCCCAGCTACGAGCTGCCCCGCATTCCGACGAAGGACTTCGGCGCCATCCGGGGCCTGCCGTTCATGCTCTTCTACGACGCCCAGGGCAAGCTCCAGTACGTGCACCAGGGCGGCTACGCGTCGCAGGAGCAGCTGGCCTCCGACATCCAGCGCTACGCCGTCGGCGCCGATGCCTGAGGTCCGCGTCGACGCGCTGACCGGACTGCGGACGATCGTCGCCACCGACCGGGCGACGCGCCCCGGCGGGGAGCTGCGCGCCCAGGCCGCGCCGCCGCTGGACGCCGAGGCCGACCCGTTCCTGGAGGGTCACGAGGACCGCACCCCGCCCGAGCTGACCGCGCAGCGCGTCGACGGCAGCGCGCCGGACACGCCGGGCTGGCTCGTGCGCGTGGTGCCCAACCGGTACCCGGCGCTGGATCCGCAGGCCCCGCAGCCGCCGCCGGAGTCCGCGCCCGACCTGTTCAGCGCCGCGGCCGCCACCGGCCACCACGAGGTGATCGTCAACGCCCCGCAGGCCGCGACCACGCTGCTGGAGCTCGGTCCCGAGCAGCTGACCCGGGCGATGACCATGTGGCGCGCGCGCATGGCCCACCACGTGGCCGGCGGCGCCGCCTGCGTGCACCTGCTGGTCAACGAGGGCGCGGTGGCCGGTGCGTCGCTGCCCCACACCCACGCGCAGCTGTACGCGCTGCCCTTCGTCCCCGCGGCCATCGCGCGCGAACGCGAGCGCTTCGGGGCCCACGCGCTGCGCACGATGGGCGGCAACCTGCTCGGCGACCTCGTGCAGGAGGAGGTGCGCCGGCGCGAGCGGATCGTGGCCATCGACGACGAGGCCGTCTGCCTGGCGCCCTACGCCAGCCGCGTGCCCTACCAGCTGATGATCGCCCCGCGCCGCCCGACGGCGCGCTTCGAGGACGACGGCCCGCTGGCCGCGGCGCTGCTGCACGACGTGCTGGGCCGCCTGGCCCGAGCGCTCGGCGCCAGCCCGCCGCTGAACCTGTGGGTGCGCACCGCGCCCGCGGGCGCCGACCAGTTCGGCTGGCGCATCGACGTGCTCCCCCGGCTGACCCACCTCGCCGGCCTGGAGCTGGGCACGGGCGTGAACCTGAACGTCGTCGCGCCCGAGCGGGCGGCCGCGCAGCTGCGCGACGCCTGAGCCGGCGCGATGATCGAGGTCCTGCTCGTCGCCGGCCTGATCGCCGGTTCGATCGCCGCGGGCATCCTGGCCGAGCCGCGCCTGGCCGACGGCGGGCGCCCGATCGCCAGCGCGCTGTCGAAGGTGATCCTGTGGGGGTTCATCCCGGTCATCTACTTCTTCGTCGTCGCCCGCCTGCACCTCACGGTCGGCGTCGGCGCCGGCGCGCTGCTGGGCTACCTGGAGCTGACGATCGTCGGCCTCGTGGCCTGGGTGGTCTGCCGCCGGGTGCTGCACCTGTCCCAGCCCCAGACCGGCGCGGTCCTGCTCTGCGTGATCCTGGCCAACACGGGCTACCTCGGGCTCCCGCTGGTCACCGCGCTCCTGGGCAGCGACCAGCTCGGCTTCGCCGTCGCCTACGACTCCGCCGTGTCGGCGCCGATGTTCCTGATCGTCGCGATGACGATCGGCGCCGTGATGGGCACGCACGACAGCGGGTCGCGCCGCGACGTGATCGTCAGCCTGGTGCGCAACCCGCCGCTGATCGCGGTGATCGCCGGTCTGCTGGCGCCCAACGCGCTGGCACCCGACCTGCTGCTGGACGTGGCCCACGCCTGCGTCTACGCGATCATCCCGCTGGGCTTCTTCATCGTCGGCCTCGCGCTGGGCGCGGAGTCCGAGGACGGCGCGCTGACCTTCCCGCCCGCGCTCAGCGCCCCCGTGCTCCTGGCGCTCGGCCTGCGTCTGATCGCCGCGCCGCTGCTGATGATCGGCCTGTCCGCGCTGATCATCGACGTCCCCGACGCCTACCTGCTGCAGGCCGCCATGCCCTGCGGGGCGAACGCCGTGGTGGTCGCCCACCTGTACGGCCTGGACCTGAAGATCGCCTCGTCCGCCGTGGCCTGGTCGACGATGATCGTGCTCGTGACCGCCGTCGTCGTCGCCCCGTTCCTCCTATGAGGGCCCTCGTCCAGCGGGTCACGCGCGCGGCCGTGCGCGTGGATGGCCAGACGACCGGCGCGATCGGCCCAGGCCTGCTGGTGCTGCTCGGGGTCGGGCACGACGACGACGAGGCGACGGCCGACAAGCTCGCGGCCAAGGTGCGGGCGCTGCGCGTCTTCGCCGACGCCGAGGGGCGCATGAACGAGGCCCTGGGCCAGCGCGAGGTGCTCTGCGTGAGCCAGTTCACGCTGATGGCCGACACCCGTCGCGGCAACCGCCCGAGCTTCGTCGACGCGGCCGAGCCGACGCGCGCCAACGCCCTGTACGAGCGCGTCTGCGCGGCCCTCGGCGCCCAGCGCGGCGTGTTCGGCGCGCACATGGAGGTCGAGCTGGTCAACGACGGTCCGGTGACGATTCTCCTCGACGTCACGTAGCCTGCGCCGCACATGCCACCTGAACCACGCGTCGTTCCCCGATTCGCCGCCGAGCCGCCCCAGGAGGTCGCTCCCTACGGGCGCTGGGCCGAGACCCTCGCCGCGGAGCTGCGCGGCGCGATCGACGTCGACTTCGGCGAGATCGCCTGGTACCCCGATCGGACCTGGCACGGGCGCACCTACGTGCCGGCCATCGCCCGCACCGCCGACGGCGAGGAGGTCTTCGGCGTCGTCTCCTACCGCCCCGCCGAGGACGACGGCGAGCCCTCGGGCATGCGCGCCGTGGCCGGCGTCTCCGAGGAGATCGCGGAGAACAACCCCGACTGGACCCTCGACCTGTGCGACGAGGTCGTCGGCGGCTGGCGGGGCGAGCACGGCCAGGTCGCGGCGATGACGCTCGTGTGGGGCACGCCGCTGGTCCGCGGCGGCGCCGTGGCCACCGCGGAGCTGGCCGATCTGGCCGTCGATCAGTGCACCTTGAGCGCTGAGGGGCGGTTCACTCTGCTGGCCCCGGACGACTACGGCGGAGACCTCCTGGACATCAAGCTGTTCAACGCCGCGGGCCGCGAGCTGGCGCGCGAATCGCTCTATGCGGACGACGACGACGGCGACGAGGACGAAAGCTGAACGGGGTTCAAATGCGCGGTTTCGCAGGCATTTCGCGCCTGCGGTGAACCAAAGCGTTCATGTTTGGACCTTCGGTATAGCGCTGCCGATGCGCGGAGGGAGTACCGTGTCGGCCACTTGGGAGGCTCTCTCCACGCCCGCATGTCGGGATTCGTCCCCGGCAGGGGCGCCCTAAACCCCCTGGAGGAGGTTTACTCAGTTGAGCAAGATCCGTAGGGCCCTCGCGGCCCTCATGCTGGTCGCCGTCTCGGCGCTGGTGTTCGCTGCCTGTGGCAGCGACAACAGCTCTGACACGTCCACCAGCGCGGCCGCCGGCACCACGAGTGGTGCCGCGACCGATGCCGCCACCGAAGACAGTGGCGGCACGACGGGTGGCACGCTTCGCGTGGACTACACGTCGAGCCCGGACTACATGGATCCGGCGCTGTCCTACACGCAGGAGGGCTGGACCGCCCTCTGGAACGTGTACACCCCGCTGCTGACGTACAAGCACGCGGAAGGCGCCGAAGGCGCCACGCTGATCCCGGGCCTCGCGGAAGCGCTGCCCGAGGTCTCCGAGGACGGTCTCACGTACAAGCTGAAGCTGCGTGACGGCCTGACGTACTCCGACGGCACGCCGGTCAAGGCGTCGGACTTCGAGCACACGATCAAGCGCGTGCTCAACCTGGAGTCGGGTGGCTCGTCCTTCTACCTGCCGATCGTCGGCGCGGAGGACTACGTCAAGAAGGGCGATCCCGATGGCGACATCAAGGGCATCGTCACCGACGACAAGACCGGCGACATCACGATCAAGCTGACCGACAAGGTCGGGTCGTTCGACTACGTGCTGGCGATGGACTTCGCCGGCCTGGTGCCGTCGTCCACGCCGTTCAAGAACATGACCACGGATCCGCCCCCGGGCGTCGGTCCGTACAAGATCACGAAGTCGGTGCCCAACCGCGGCATCACGCTGGAGAAGAACGCCGACTTCGAGAAGTTCGCCATTCCGGAGATCCCCCTCGGCAACCTCGACACGATCGACATCACGATCGTGAAGAACCAGCAGCGCCAGGTCGACGACGTCCTGCGCAACGAGGTGGACTACCTGCAGGATCCGCCGCCCGCCGACCGTCTGCGCGAGGTCGAGGATCAGGCCAAGGGTCGTTTCGAGAAGTACGTCACCAACTCGACGTACTACATCTTCCTCAACAACGACATCGCGCCGTTCGACGACGAGAAGGTTCGTCAGGCGGTCAACTACGGCATCGACAAGCGCGCCCTGGCGCGCATCTTCGGTGGCCTGTTGGCGCCGTCGTGCAACTTCCTGCCCCCGGGCATGAAGGGCTACGAGAAGGTCGAGCCGTGCCCCTACGGTGATCCGAACGAGGCGCCGGACCTGGAGAAGGCCAAGGCCCTCATCAAGGAGGCCGGCGCCGAAGGTGCTCCGGTCACCGTGTTCGGCAATGACGAGGACCCGTCCAAGCCGGTCACCGAGTACATCGCTGACGCGATGAACCAGATCGGTCTGAAGGCGACGCCCAAGATCGTCGAGGGCTCGGTCTACTTCCAGACCATCGGCAACCAGAAGACGAAGGCCCAGGCCGGCTTCGCCAACTGGTTCCAGGACTTCCCGCACCCGGCGAACTTCATGTTCCTGGTCAACGGGGCGTCCATCCAGGAGACGAACAACCAGAACTTCGGGAACGTGAACGATCCCGAGGTCAACAAGCTGATCGACTCCTCGGATGCCAACCCGGATCTGGATGCCGTCGCGCCGGACTACGCGAAGGCCGACAAGCTGGTCGTCGACCACGCGTACATCGCGCCGTATGGCAACCGCGAGCTGACCAAGCTCGTCTCGGACAAGGTGGACTTCGCGTCTTACGTGGCCCACCCGGTCTACAACGGCGACTTCTCGCTTCTGAAGCTGAAGTAGCCGCGTGACGTTTCGGGGGGTGTCCATCTGGACACCCCCCACTCGTCTCCTACGACACCTTTTCTCATGGCTAGCACCGACTCCGCCGAAGTTGGCTTCTCCACCGATCTCCCTCCCGAGATCGCTGCCGAGGAGCGCAAGGCCGCAGCGGGTACCGGGCCGTGGCGCATCGCGCTGCGCCGTCTGCTTCGCAACAAGGTCGCCCTCGCTTTCGGCGTCCTCTTCCTGTTGCTGGTACTCGTCTCGCTCGCCGCGCCCCTGTACGCCGACCACGTGGCGCACACCACCCCCTTCAAGAACAACATCACCGGCACGATCAACATCGGCGGTGAGGAGCGCAACGTCGTCGACTACGACGGCACGCCGACCGGCCCGACGTGGCACGGCGAGTACTTCCTCGGCGCCGATCGCAACGGCCGCGACGTGATGGTCCGCCTGCTCTACGGCGGGCGCAACTCGCTGCTGATCGGCATCGGCGCCTCCGTCCTGACCATGATCTTCGCCACGATCTTCGGCCTGCTGGCCGGCTTCTTCGGCGGCTGGATCGACTGGATCATCTCGCGCGTGTTCGACGTGATGTGGGCCTTCCCGGTGATCCTGCTCGGCGTCGCCCTCGGCGTCTCGCTGAACCTCGGCGGCCTGTCGCTCGGGCCGCTGCACCTCGAGGGCGGCTCGCTGTGGATCCCGACGTTCATCATCGGGATCTCCTACGTCGTGTACCTGGCCCGACCGATCCGCGGCCAGGTCCTGGCCCTGCGCGAGAAGGAGTTCATCGAGGCCGCGCGCGCCCAGGGCATGGGTCCGTGGCGGATCATGTTCACCGAGCTGCTGCCAAACCTGGCCTCGACGCTGCTGGTCTTCTTCCCGTTGATCGTGGCCAACGCGGTCCTGCTGGAGGCGGCGCTGTCGTTCCTGGGCGCCGGCGTCCAGCCGCCCGAGCCGTCCTGGGGCGTGATGATCTCCGACGGCATCGAGCTGCTCACCTCCGCGCCCTGGCTGACCATCGCGCCGGGCGTCATGCTCGTGCTCACCGTCCTCTCGCTGAACATCTTCGGCGAGGGCGTGCGTGACGCGCTCGATCCCCGCGCCAAGATTCGGCTGGATCACTGATGGCCCGGTTCATTCTCCGCCGCCTGATCGGCATGGTGCTCGTGCTGTTCGCCGTGTCGATCCTGACGTTCCTGATCTTCAACGTCATCCCCAACGGCGACCCCGCCGTGCGCATGGCGGGCAAGAACTCGACGCCCGTGCAGATCGAGGCGATCCGCCGGCAGTGGCACTTCAACGACAGCCTGCCGCAGCAGTACGTCTACATGATGAAGCAGGTCTTCACCGGCGAGCTCGTCTCCTACAGCGACCAGACGAACGTCTGGCAGCAGATCAAGATGGGGCTGCCGCGGACCTTCGCGCTGGCCATCGGCGCGGCCATCATCTGGATGGTCCTGGGCATCGCCCTGGGTCTGTACAGCGCGGTCAGCGCGGGGAGGTTCTCCGATCGAATACTGACCGTGCTCGCGCTGATCGGCGTCTCGATGCCGGTCTTCTGGGTCGGCGCGCTGATGACCTACTACCTGGGCTACAAGCTCGGCTGGTTCCCCAACGGCGGATACGAGGAGATCGCGGCCAGCGGCCTGTGGCAGTGGTTCTACCACCTGATCCTGCCCTGGACGGCGTTGGCCATCCTGTTCATCGGCGTGTACTCGCGCATCGTGCGGTCCAACGTCCTGGACACGATCAACGACGACTACGTGCGCACCGCGCGGGCCAAGGGCATCTCCGAGTGGCGCGTGCTCACGCGCCACGTGCTGCGCAACTCGCTGATCCCGGTGATCACCCTGTGGGGCCTGGACTTCGGCCTGGTCATCGCCGGCGGCGCCGTGCTGACCGAGTCGGTCTTCGACCTGCAGGGCGTCGGCCAGTACTTCGCCGAGGCGATCGGGCGGCTGGACGTGCCGCCGGTGCTCGCCGTGACGCTGCTGGGCGCCTGCTTCATCGTGATCCTGAACACCTTCGTCGACATCGTCTACGCGCTGCTCGACCCCCGAATCCGCTTGGGAAGCTGAACATGGCCGAACCGATCCTGGTCATCGACCACCTGCAGGTCGACTTCCAGACCGACGAGGGCATCGTCCACGCGGTGGACGACGTGTCCCTCACCCTCAACGCCGGCGAGGTGCTGGCCGTGGTCGGCGAGTCCGGCTCCGGCAAGTCCGTCACCGCGATGTCGCTGCTCGGGCTCAACCGCTCGCCCAACGCGCGGTTCCGGGGCTCGGCCACCTACATGGGCCAAGAGCTGCTGACGATGAGCGAGAACGACCTGCGCAAGGTCCGCGGCGCCGAGATGGCGATGATCTTCCAGGACCCGATGACGTCGCTGAACCCGGTCCAGCGCATCGGCGACCAGATCGCCGAGCAGATCCTGGCCCACGAGAAGCTCAACAAGGCGCAGGTCCACGATCGCGTCGTCGAGCTGATGGAGCGCGTGGGCATCCCGCGGGCGGCGGAGCGCTCACGCTCCTACCCGCACGAGTTCTCCGGCGGCATGCGCCAGCGCGTGATGATCGCGCTCGCGCTCTCCTGCTCGCCCAAGGTGCTGATCGCCGACGAGCCGACCACCGCGCTGGACGTGACGATCCAGGCCCAGATCCTGGAGCGCATGAAGGAGCTCAAGGACCAGACGGGCACGGCGATCATCCTGGTCACCCACGACCTCGGCGTCGTCGCCGACATCGCCGACCGCATCGCCGTCATGTACGGCGGGCGCATCGTCGAGCAGGGCACGACCGACGAGATCTTCTACGACCCCCAGCACCCCTACACGTGGGGCCTGCTGGGCTCGATCACCCGCGTCGATCGCGACCGCTCCGAGAAGCTGCCCTCGATCGCCGGGCTCCCGCCCTCGCTGCTGGACCCGCCCCAGGGCTGCCACTTCCGGGCCCGCTGCCCGCACGAGTTCGCCGCCTGCCTGGAGGTGCCCCAGCTCGAGGATCGCGGCGCCGGGCATCCGGACCGGTGCTTCCTCACGCTGGAGCAGAAGCGCACCAAGCGCTACGTCAGCGAGGGCGAGGTCGGCCTGGCCACGAAGGAGGTGGCGGTCGGATGAGCACGGATACGCCGACTCCGACGAACGGCAAGACGCCGCTGCTCGAGGTCGAGCACCTGACCCAGCACTTCCCGGTCAAGTCGGGGATCATCGTCGACCGCACGGTGGCCAAGGTGCACGCGGTCGACGACGTGACCTTCGGCCTCAACGAGGGCGAGACGCTCGGGCTGGTGGGCGAGTCGGGCTGCGGCAAGACGACGCTGTCGCGCACCGTGCTGCGGCTGCTGGACTCGACGTCGGGGACCATCCGCTTCCACGGCGAGGACATCACGCGCGCATCGCGGCGCGACATGCGCCCCTACCGGCGCGAGATGCAGATGGTCTTCCAGGACCCGTTCGCCTCCCTGAACCCGCGCAAGCGCGTCAGCCAGATCCTGGCCACGCCGCTGAAGGCGCGCGGCGTCGAGGGCAAGGAGGTGGAGACCCGGGCCCAGGATCTCCTGGACCGCGTCGGCCTGCACCGCGAGCACGTCAACCGCTACCCGCACGAGTTCTCCGGCGGCCAGCGCCAGCGCATCGGCATCGCCCGCGCGCTGGCCATGAACCCGAAGCTGATCGTGCTGGACGAGCCGGTCTCGGCGCTGGACGTCTCGATCCAGGCCCAGATCATCAACCTGCTCGAGGAGCTCCAGGACGGCCTCGGCCTGACCTACCTGTTCGTGGCCCACGACCTGTCCGTCGTGCGCCACGTGTCCGATCGCATCGCGGTGATGTACCTGGGCAAGATCATGGAGCTGTCGCCCGGCGGCGAGCTGTACGACAAGCCGATCCACCCGTACACCGAGGCGCTGCTGTCGGCCATCCCGATCCCGGATCCGCGCGAGAACCGCCAGCGCCAGCGGATCGTCGTCTCCGGCGAGCCGCCCAACCCGATCAACCCGCCGCCGGGCTGCGTGTTCCACACCCGCTGCCCGCGCGCGACGGAGATCTGCCGGACGGTCATCCCGCCGCTGACCCAGTACGCCAACGGCCACCTGGCCGCCTGCCACCACCCGCAGAACGTCACCCCGGAGGAGATCGCCGCTTCGATGATCTCGCCGGCCAGCCCGCTGGCCGCCGGCGACGACAAGCCCGACTTCGTCCCCGCCGGCCAGGGCGGCGACGCGCTGGCGCCCAAGGGCGAGGGCCAGGAGACCGTGGTCTAAGCCAAGCCGGCGCGCCCGTCGAGGCGCTGGAGCAGGTCGTGCGCCGCCAGCTCGACCTGCTTGTGGCGCCACTCGGCGGCGCGGTACAGGCAGGCGATCAGCCCGATCCGGTGGATGCGGCGGAAGTCGCCGTAGACGAACGCGTAGCGCGCCTTCGTCTCGTCGTTGGCGCCCTCGGTGAGGCCCAGATGCCAGCCCGCGTACTCCGCCCAGGAGTGCTTGGCCAGGTACGCGTTCTCGGCCTCGGCGTTGGGCTGCACCTCGCCCCATTCCGAGCGCAGCACGTACTGGCGCGCGTCGATCAGCTCCTGCGCGCGCTGCACTCCGGCCGGGTTGACGACGTAGGACGCCACGATGCCCCCGGCAGGAGTCGAACCTGCGCACCCGCTTTAGGAGAGCGGCGCTCTATCCACTGAGCTACGAGGGCCTGTCCCGGCCCACTCTAGGGCTACTTCCGGTCCGGACGATCGGGGTAGACGTCGTCGATCGTGGTCAGCGCGACGTAGGGCGCGCCCGCCGCGGCCGCGATGCGCTCGCCGCCGCCGGCCAGGCGATCGAGCACGGAGATCACGCCGACGATCGTGCGGCCCTCCGCCTGCAGGGCCTCGATCGCGGCCAGGGTCGAGCCGCCGGTGGTGACGACGTCCTCGACCACGACGCAGCGGTCGGCCGCGTCCAGGAACGGGCCTTCGACGCGGCGGTGCAGGCCGTGGTCCTTGGCCTCCTTGCGCACGAAGAACGCCTTCACGTCGGCGCCGCCGGCCAGCGCGGCACAGGCCACCGGATCGGCGCCCATCGTCATGCCGCCGACGGCGGTCGCGTTCCACTGCGTGGCCTGCGCGGCGACCAGCTCGCCGAGCGCCTGGAAGCCGTCGCGGCGGAGGATCGCCCGCTTGGCGTCGACGTAGTACTGCGCGGTCGCGCCGCTCGTCAGCACCACCTCGCCGATCACCAGCGCGTGCTCGCGCAGCGCGGCGATCAGGCGATCGTGGGCGTCCGAGCCGGCGCTCACCGGTAGTACGCGTCGACCGGCGTGCCGATCGTCATCCAGCTGTAGACGAACGCCGCGTTGGGGATCGGGATCCGGAAGCACCCGTGGCTGGCGTTGTAGGGCGGCACGTCGGGGTAGCCGTGCACGGCGTAGCCGCGGATGAAGTAGCTGGAGTCGACCATGCCCTTCGCGTTGGTGCCCACCGTCTTCATGTAGACCTTGAAGTGGCCGGTGACCGTCGGCGTGGCCGACGAGCCCGACGAGGTCGGGTAGATCCGGTAGACCTTGCCGCCCGGGTTGATCAGCGCGATCACCTGGTTGGTGATGTCGCCCTCGACGTGGCGGCCGTGCTCGGGGTAGCGGACCTTGAAGTCGCCCATCCCGGCGTCCAGCCGCCGGAAGACGTCGGAGTTGGCCTCGTACGTGCGGGCCATGCCCGTGACCTTGCGGAAGGCCATCACCGCGCGGGCCGTGGCGTCGTCGAAGACGCCGTCGCGGGAGACCGAGTAGTGCTTGGCGGCCAGCTTGTCCTGCAGCCAGTCGACCGACTTGCTGCGCTCGCCCGAGTGCGCGAACGGCTTGATGACCGTGATGCGCTCGGTCTTCGCGGTCGCGGCACGCAGCGTGTCGCTGGCCGCGTGCTTGGCGCTGACGCTGATCGTGCCGTCGCCCGTCGACTTCAGGCCGACGACGAAGTCGCCGTCACCGGCGCCCGTGGTGACCTTGCGCAGCGTGCGGCCGCCGCGCTTGAAGGTGATCGTGACCTTCTCCCCGCGCGTGGCCGGGGTCAGCTTGCCCTCGACGCGGATGCGCGCGCCGGCCAGCACCTCGTCGTCGGCCACCTTCAGCGACAGCTTGGCCTTGGCCGGTGCGGGCGCCGGCGTGGGGGTCGGCGTCGGCGTGGGGGTCGGCGTCGGAGTCGGCGTCGGGGTGGGCGTCGGGGTGGGCGTCGGAACCGGCGTCGGCACGGGCGGGACCGTGGGGTCCTGCGCCGCGGCGGTCGCGGGCACGAGCAACAGGGTGGCGATGAAGGCGATGAAGACCGGGCGCATGGCGCGCGGAATTCTAGTCAGCGCCGCCGCGAATTCCCTCAGGCGGTGACGGGAACGCGCCGTCTGGCCACGACGAAGGGCAGCACGAGCCCCGCCGCGGCCAGCAGCGCGCCCGCCCACAGCACCGGCGCCTGCCACGTCCAGCCCAGCGCGACCGACAGCGCGATCGCGTTGTTCGTGATGTGCAGGCCGATGCACGGGAGGATCGATCCCGTCTTCCAGTACACGAGGCACAGCACCATCCCGAGCACGGCCAGCGGCGGCAGGAACCCGATCGGCGAGCCGAACCCGTGGACCGCGCCGAAGATCAGTCCGGTGACGACGACGGCCCAGCCGGTGGGCAGCGACGAGCGCAGCGCGGTGAACACGTAGCCGCGGAAGAACGTCTCCTCGATGATCGGCGCGATCACCACGGCGAAGATGGCGATCAGCGCGACGGTGGCCGTCGTCGGGTCGTCCTGGAGCTTGTTCGTGATGTCGTCGGTCTCGTTCTGCAGGCTGAGCAGCGAGACCCACGCGGCCTGGAAGGCGTAGTAGCCGACCAGTGCCAGCGCCGACCAGCCCAGCGCGGGACCGAGGCGGATCGCGCGCAGGCCGAAGCGCTCGGCGGTGGCGCCGCCGTAGGTGCGCGCGAAGAACAGCGCGGTGCCCAGCAGCGACAGCTGGAAGAAGCCGTTGGCCACCATCGTCCAGGCCACCGGGATGTCGTCGGTGTCGGCGCCGGTGCCCGCGGCGATGGCCAGCACGATCCCGCCCAGGATGTTGCCCACGATGAGCGCCGTGAAGACGGCCACGAACGCCGTCCACATCGGCCAGCGCGCGGGCGCGGGCGTCGGTGCGACGGGGGGCGCGAACGGCGCTTCGGGATCCTCGGGCAACTCGGGCGGGTGGCCGAACGGGTTGGACACGGTCGTCAGCTTAGGTGGCGAGGTGGAGCACGCCGCGTAGATCGGGGACGACCACGAGGGCTGCGTCGTCGGGCGGTGGCGAGCCGTCGCGCACGACCAGCACCGGCGTGACGCCCGCGGCCCGGGCGCCGAGCACGTCCTCGGCGTAGGTGTCGCCCACGTGCAGCGCGCCCGCCGCCGGCGTCCCCAGGATCTCCAGCGCCCGCACGAAGGGCAGCGGGTCGGGCTTGGACGCCCCCAGCTCGGCCGAGATCACCACCGCGTCGACCAGCGGCGCCAACCCGGTGCGCTCCAGCACCTCGTGCAGCGAGACGTCCCAGTTGGAGACGACGGCCAGCGGATGGCCGCGGCGGCGCAGCTCCTCGAGCACGCCGACGGTCTCCGGAAACGGCGAGAAGACGATCGCGTCGACCAGCGTGCCCACCAGCGTCTCGGGATCCAGCGCGGCGTGGACCCGCGCGGGCAGCGCGGCGCGCAGCGTGCCGGCGCACGCGAGCCGCAGCGCGGCCAGCGACGCGGCGTCGACGGCCTGGTCGTGCGCGGCGCGGTAGTGGCGGATCTCGGCCCGCATCGCCACGGCGGCCTCGTCCTCGCTGACCGCCACGCCGTGACGCTCGCTCAGCAGCGCGGCCAGCCGTGGCGCCGGCGGGTCGAACGTGACCAGGGTGCCCAGCGCGTCCAGGAGCACCGCGCGGTCAGGCAACGAAATGCCAGGTGGCGAACTGGGCGACGGACACGGCGAGCAGGATCGCACTGACCACCAGCGCGGGGATCCGCCAGCGCCGGTGGCGCGACAGCAGCCAGCCCAGCCACATCCACAGCGGGAAGCAGACGAGCACGAAGCGCGGGAACGACATCAGCGGCTGCGGGATGACCGGATAGGAGAGCGGGACGGCCAGCGACGCGACGACGTAGGCGGCGTAGGCCAGCGGCAGGCGCCGGAGCACGCCGACCAGGGCGATCGCCACCAGCGGGACCCACAGGAACAGGCCGACGTTGATGCGGGCGATGGCCAGCGGGTCGCCGCCGGCGATCGGGAAGTACAGGCGGGTGCCCGGGGCGTCGCCGGCGACCAGCTGGCGCACGCCCGCCCACGCGGTCTTCGCGCCCTCCCACACGCCGCCCAGCGGCCCGGCCCACTCGCGGTACCAGACGTCCTGGGCCTTGAACGGCGCGTGCCAGTCCAGGTGCGCCAGCGCCAGGCCCGCCGGGAACACGGCCAGGCCCACGGGCACGAGCAGCACCCAGGCCAGCTGCGAGGGCCTCGGTCGTCTCCCGCCCGCGAAGGCCAGCAGCACCAGCGCGAACGCGATCGCCACGCCGGTCGATCGGGTGGCCGCGGCCAGCGCCCCCAGGATCCCCGCCCAGGCCCAGTGATCGCGCCGCGCGGCCAGCACGCTGCCCACGGTCAGGGCCAGGAACAGCGACTCGCTGTAGACCGCCGAGAAGAAGAAGGCCATCGGCGAGAAGGCCAGCGCCCACACCGTCCAGCGCGCGGCCTCGGCGCCCAACTCGAGCTCGGTGAGCTTCTGCAGCGCGACCAGCGCGCCGAAGAAGCAGATCAGCGACAGGAGGATCGCGGCCAGCGCCGAGCCCCCGAACCCGCGGATGACGATCGGGTACAGCGGGAAGAACGCGGCGGTCGGCCCGTCGTCGTAGCCGGTGTGGGCGATGTCGAGGTACCAGATCGCGTCCCAGCGCACGGCGGGCGCCGTCCACGTGGCCGATCCCAGCCCGCCGGGATCGAAGCCTGGCGCGCGCACGCTCAGACCCCAGATCCACACCGCCCCCATGCCGGCGGCCCACACCAGGAGCCTGGAGGTCCACAGCGCCATCCAGGCGTCGCGCAGGTCACGAGGCATCCGCAGCCGATGGTGGCAGGAACGTGCGCGAGGAAAGCGCCACCTTCCCTAGAATCCGCTCTTCGTGCGCTCGCTCGGGAGCGTTGGCGCACGGTCCTGTCCCAGAGCTCATGACGCGTCGCGATCGACAGAAGCGGCGCCGTGGTCATCGCCACGGCGGCGCGAAAATCTTCCTCCTGACCCTTGGTCTGGCCGTCGTCGCGGTCGCCCTGGGCGCCGCCGCGGCCGTCGGCTGGGTGGTCAGCGTGGCCACGTCGGGCCCGACGATCGAGGAGCTCAAGCCGGTCGATCCCGGCTCGTCCTCGGTGGTCTACGCCGCCGACGGCTCACGCCTGGGCTTCATCCAGGCCGACATCCTGCGCACGCCCGTGCGCTCGACGCTGATCCCCGACGTGATGAAGGACGCCACGGTGGCGATCGAGGACAAGCGCTTCTGGGACCACAAGGGCGTGGACCTCGAGGGCATCGTCCGGGCCGGCGTCAAGAACCTGACCAGCAAGGGCAAGACGGTCCAGGGCGGCTCGACGCTGACCATGCAGCTGGTGCGCAACATGTACACCGGCGACACGGTCCGCGACGGCATCGAGGGCTACAAGCGCAAGATCCGCGAGGCCAAGCTGGCCGAGGAGCTCGAGAACATCCACACCAAGGGGTGGATCCTCGACCGCTACCTCAACAACGTGCCCTACGGCACGGTCGGCGGCCAGGAGGCGCTCGGCGTGCAGGCCGCGGCGCGCGTGTTCTTCGACAAGCCCGCGATCGACATGACGCTGCCCGAGGCCGCGCTGCTGGCCGGTCTGCCCCAGGCGCCCACGGACTACAACCCGTTCCTCAACCCGCGCGGCGCCAAGGACCGGCGCGACGAGGTGCTGCGGGCGATGGCGGCCCAGGCCATGATCACGCCGGCCGAGCTGACCGCGGCGTTGGACGCGCCGCTCGGCGTCGAGCAGTCCGGCTACTACACCGAGCGCCGCGAGAACTACGTCTTCGACTACGTGCGCTCCGAGCTGATCGAGAAGTACGGCGTCGACGAGGTCCGCAAGGGCGGCCTGAAGATCTACACGACGATCGACCTGGAGAAGCAGGAGCAGGCGCGCGAGGCGATGTCCTCGATCCTCAACCAGTCGACCGACCCGGCATCGGCGATCGTCACCATGGATCCGGCCAACGGCCACATCCTGGCCATGGCCTCGTCGGGCAACTACGGCCAGTCGAAGTTCAACCTCGCCGCCCAGGGCCACCGCCAGCCGGGCTCGACCTTCAAGACGATGGTCCTGATGACCGCGCTGCGCCAGGGCGTCGATCCGAAGTCGACCTACTACGTCTCCAAGCCGCTGAAGTTCGACGACCCGATCTACGGGCCGATCGACGTGGCCACCTACTCGAACTCCTACATCGGCTCGGCCAACCTCGTCCAGGCCACGCTGAGCTCCGACAACGCGATCTACGAGCAGCTCGATCTCGACGTCGGACCGGACAAGGTCAAGGAGACCGCCCAGGACATGGGCATCACCTCCAAGCTCAACGGCTACCCGGCCGAGGGCCTGGGCGGCCTGGAGTACGGCGTCTCGCCGCTGGAGATGGCCAACGCCTACTCGACGATCGCCAACGGCGGCACCCGCAACGAGCCGACGATGATCACCAAGGTCACCTTCCGCGACGGCAAGGTCGACGAGCCCGACGCGGGCAAGCGCGAGAAGGTGTTCAGCGACGGCGTCACCTCCGAGGCGACGGAGATCCTGCGCCAGAACGTGCTCGCCGGCACGGGCACCGCGGCCAACATCGGCTGCCCGGTGGCGGGCAAGACCGGCACCACCGACGACTTCCGCGACGCCTGGTTCGTCGGCTTCACGCCCAAGCTGGCCACGGCCGTGTGGGTCGGCTACCCCAACGAGCAGACCTCGATGTTCTCCGTGCACGGCATCGCGGTCGCCGGCGGCACCTTCCCCGCGCAGATCTGGGGCGCGTACATGAAGCAGGCCAAGGGCTCCTACTGCGGCGACTTCGCGGCGCCCAAGGAGCCGTTCGAGTCCTCGCCGTTCTTCGGCAAGTACGCGACCACGGGCGCGCCCGGCGACGAGGTCAGCACCGACGCCGACGCGGCCACGGACTTCGAGACCGGCAAGGCCAAGCCGAAGAAGAAGCCCGAAACGGGCACCGACCCCAACTACGACCCCGACGAGTACGAGTCGCCGCCGCAGAAGGCGCCGGAGACGAAGACCCCGGAGCCGGCGCCGGAGCCCACGCCCACGCCAACGCCGACTCCCACCCCGACGCCGACACCCACGCCAACGCCGACACCCACGCCGACGCCGACTCCCACCCCGGCGCCGACACCGACGCCCACGCCGACACCCACCCCGGGCGGCGCGGAGGCCGGCGGCGCGACCCCATAGCGGTCAGCGGCTACTCTCTACGGGCGAATGGCCAAGGAAGAGAAAGTCGAATTCGAGGGCGAGGTCGTCGAGGCACTCCCGAACGCAATGTTCCGGGTGCAGCTCGACAACGGCCACAACGTCCTCGGTCACGTCGCCGGCAAGATGCGCCGCTTCCGCATCCGCATCCTGCCCGGTGACCGCGTTCGCGTCGAGCTGTCGCCGTACGACCTCGACCGCGCCCGCATCGTCTACCGCCACCGGTAGCGATCGGTGAGCTCGCTCGGCGAGTTCGCTCTCATCGACGCGATCCGCGAGCGCCTCGGCGCCCCGGGTCCACAGGTGGTGCGCGGTTCCGGTGACGATGCCGCGGTCGTGCGGGCGGGCGGCTTCGCCGTCACGTCGGTCGACACGATGGTCGACGGCGTCCACTTCCGCCGCGCCCAGGCGGCGCCGCGCGACATCGGACACCGGGCGCTGGCCGGCGCGCTGTCGGACCTGGCCGCGATGGGCGTGTCCGCCGGCGAGGCCTACGTCGCGCTGATCCTGCCCGCCGACCTCGCCGACGACGCGGTGCTCGAGCTGGCCGCGGGCCTGGGCGACCTGGCCCGGGCCACCGGCACCTCGGTGATCGGCGGCGACATCACCTCCGGGCCGATGCTGGCCATCGCCGTGACCGTCGTCGGCTGGACCGACGATCCGGCGGCGCTGGCCGGCCGCGACGGCGCCCGGGCCGGCGACCTCGTCGGCGTCACTGGGCCGCTGGGCGGGTCCGCCGCCGGCCTGGCGATCCTCGACGGGCGCGCCGACCATCGCGCCGCGCTGGTGGCGGCGTACCTGCGCCCGACGCCGCGCCTGGACGTCGGCCCCGCGCTGGCCGCCACGCCCGGTGTGCACGCGATGATCGACCTGTCCGACGGGATCGCCTCCGACGCGCGCCACGTGGCCGAGGCCTCCGGCGTGCGCATCGAGATCGACCTGGACGCGCTTCCACGACCCGACGGCCTCGACGCGGTGGCCGAGGCGATCGGTGCGGACCCTGCGCAGCTGGCGGCGACCGGCGGCGAGGACTATGAGCTGTTGTGTTGTGTGGACCCGGCGCAACGCGCCGCCGCCGAAGCGGCCGGCGTGATCGCCTGGGTCGGAAGGGCGGTCGCGGGCCCGGCCGAGCTGACGCTCACCCGAGCCGGGGCCGCGGTGGCCCCGGCTCGGGGCTTCGAGCACCGCCGGGCCGGCTGAACCGGTCGTCGCGGTCGGCGCCCAGCAGGCGCCGGACGCCGGGGTGGCGGAGCATCGCCTCCGCCACCGCACCCGCGTCGACCCGGTAGGCCGCGCCCGCGACCTGTCCCTTCACTTCCTGATGGCTGTTCCCCATGCCCGCGGCATCTATCGGCGCGCGGCGGGGGTCTCCACATCGGCAATCCGTTGAGCCGGGACCACCCGAATGAGCCGCGCCGACACCACGATGCGTTTTGCCGCGCTGTACAGCGGGTGGCACGCGGTGAGCACGAGCCGCTCGTAGCCGACGGGCCGGATCACCGACAGATCGGTGGGCGGGACGATCTCCTGGCCCTGCACCGAGTAGGTGAAGGTGCCGTAGGGCATCTTCACCACGACCTCGTCGCCCCGGTGCAGGTCGTCGATGTCGCGAAACGGCGCCAGGTAGGTCGTGCGGTGGCCGGCGATCGCCGTCGTGCCGCCGCGTCCCGGGAGCGGCGTGTCCGGGTAGGCGCCCGGACCCTTGCGCAGCTCCTCGGGGTCGTCGCCCGCGACGACGACGAACGACTTGTCGATCGTGGGCATCTCGATGCGCCCGACGGCGTCGCCCAGGGGCGTCTGCTCCTGCAGCTTGCGCGCCGCGTAGTCCAGGCGCTTGTCCGTGTCGGGCAGCTGCCGCATCGCCTGCAGCTCGGCGGGCCGCAGCGTTCCCTTCTCGAGGATCTTCAGCTGCCCGGCCAGGCGGTCCTGGCTGCGCTTGGCGATCAGGGCGGAGACCGGCTCCTGCCACACGACCGTCACGACCGCGTCGGCCACGAGCAGGATGCCCGCGGCGATCAGGACCGTCGAGAGGAAGCGCAGCGCCGATCTCATCGGCGCCGCGCCGAGTCGGTACCGCCCAGGGAGCCGGGACCGGCGTAGGTCATCGGCCCGCGCGAGAGCACCTGCCCGCCTCCGCCCAGGCCCTTGCGCGCCGGGCTCGCGGGCACGGTCAGCAGGGCGATCACCAGCGCCGACAGGCCACAGCCGATCAGCAGCGACCACAGCACGAGCGAGAGCGGCGACACGTGCCCGCCCGCGATGGCCAGCACGCCGGTCCAGCCGAGCTGCACCGGGTTGGTGTCCAGGGCGATCGTGTAGGCCGCCGCGGCCAGCGCGAACGGGACCGCGGGCAGCACGACGAAGGCCAGGCGCCAGGCCCGGCCGCCGCGCATCTCGGGCGCCACGGCCAGCAGCCACAGGTGCACGGCGGGCACGAGGAACAGCGCCGCGTAGGGGTTGGACAGCCAGACGATCCAGGCCAGCACCTGCGTGACGAGGGCCAGCGAGATCCCGGCACCGCCGTCGCCCGCGGTCGGCGTCATCCGCCGCAGCAGCGGCCACACCATCAGGTAGCCGAGCACGACCACGGCCAGCGCGACCGCCAGCACGCCCGCGGAGACGCTGATCACCCCTGGGGCCACGGGCGCGGCCGGCGCGGTGACCAGCCCGAGCACGCGCAGCAGCATCAGCACGAGGCCGGCGGCCAGCAGCGGCGAGCCGATGGCCAGGACCCAGCCGATCCAGGCCAGGATCGGCTCGCGCCGGCGCCGCACGCGGGCCAGGCCGTCGATCGCCGCCAGCAGCGCGGGCAGGAACGCGGCGGCGCCGAGCAGCCGCACCGCCCACAGCGGCAGCAGCTGGTTGCGCACCTGGACGGTCGACTGCACCCCGGTGGGCAGCACGTCGGGCCCCTCGTCCAGGGCGGTCAGGGAGCGCAGCGCCGCCCGCCCCATGGCCTCCATGCGCTCCTCGCTGACCGCGGCGTCGGGCGCCGGGCCGAGCTCGCCCGAGGCGCTGAGCAGCACGGCCGGGAGATCCTGGGCGCCGATCACGCCCTGCTCGGAGACCGTGAACGGGAAGGCGAGTCGCAGGGCCTGCATCGTCGTGCGGGTGGTACCCGGTGGGCCCGCCTCCTCGGTCACCGCCTGTTCGACCGTGCGCTGCAGGCGCCGCGGGGCGCTCCCGCTGACGTTCGACCAGCCCACGACCTGCGGGCGCCGTTCCACCACCGAGGCCATGTCGCCGAGCACCAGCACGGCGTCGACCGGCGCCTGGACGCGCTTGGCCCACTCGGCCGCGCCCGCGTCGCCCCCGCTGCCGCCGCTGGTCGAGACGAGCACGATCGTGCGGCGCGTCGTGCGGCCGTTCAGCAGCCGCGACAGCTCCAGGAGCGTGGCCGTGCCCGACAGCTGCGCCTTGGCCGGGGACCCCACCGCGTCCCGATGGGCCACGACGACGATCGCCCGGTTCAGCCGGCCGGGACGCGCCGCGATCACGTTGCGCAGCGTGCGCTCGCCGTCGACCGTCTCGGCCGTCGTGTCGGTCGTCGTGACCTCGAAGTCGGTCGCGGCGAAGGCGCGCTGGACCGACGCGGCGAGGTCCATGTCGCCCGCCGATCCGGGTGCGCGATCGGGGAAGCGCTGGGCCAGATCGTCGAGCAGACGGAAGGCGCGCGACGCGTCGAAGGCATCCGGCGGCAGCGCCGTCGAGATGGGATTCGCCCGTGACTGCAGCGAGAACGCGGCCACGACGAGCACGAACAGGATCGGCACGAACGCGGCGCGATAGATGCGCAGGTCCAGCATTCACTGGCATATTGACCGCACCGCGCAATGGAACGCTCACCCCGCATCCTGCTGGTGGACGACGAGCAGTCGATCCAGACCCTTCTGTCCTACCCCTTGCAGAAGGACGGCTACGAGGTCGTCAACGCCACCGATGGCCGCCAGGCCCTGGCCCGCTTCGACGAGGGGCCGTTCGATCTCGTCGTGCTCGACGTGATGCTGCCGCAGGTCGACGGCCTGGAGGTCTGCCGCCGGCTGCGGGCCCGCTCGACGGTGCCGATCATCATGCTCACGGCCAAGGCCGAGGAGGTCGACAAGATCGTCGGCCTCGAGCTGGGCGCCGACGACTACATCACCAAGCCCTTCTCGATGCGCGAGTTCCGCTCGCGCGTGCGGGCGGCGCTGCGGCGCGGCGCGATGTCGCGCTCGGAGGAGCTCGACGACGAGACGCCGCTGACCGTCCTGGACCTGCACATGGACTTCGCCAAGCGCTCCGTGACCGTGCGTGAGGAGAAGGTCGACCTGACCTTCGTCGAGTTCGAGATCCTGGCCGCGCTGGCCCGCAACCCGGGCCGGGTGTTCACGCGCGACATGCTGCTGACCCGCATCTGGGGCGACTCGGCCTTCCGCGACCCGCGCACCATCGACGTCCACATCCGTCACCTGCGCGAGAAGCTCGAGGTCGAGGCCAAGGATCCCGAGTACCTGTTCACGGTGCGCGGCGTCGGCTACCGCTTCCGCGACAAGGAGCGCGCCGGCGGTCGCGAGTGATCCTGCGGTCGATCAGCGCTCGACTGGCCCTGGCCTTCCTCGTCGTCGCGCTGGTCGCGGTGGGCGTGGTCACGCTGTACGTGCTGCCGTCGCTGCAGACGCGGCTGGAGGAGCAGAAGCTCGACTCGCTGGCCGTCACCGCCCGGGTCTACTCGCGACCGCTGCGCGAGGCGATCGGCTCCAACCTCGACGAGAAGGCGGTCGACGCCGAGGTGCGCGCGGCGGCCGACCGGGCCAACGCCCGCGTGACGTTGCTGGGCGTGTCGCGCGGCACGGAGGGGCTGGCCACCTACGTGATCTCGGACTCGACCGAGGAGGTCGACATCTCCGACCTGTCGCTCGACGTCGCGCTGGAGGCGGCGCGCTCCGGCGAGCCGCAGACCGCGACCGAGGCCAGCGACGACGGGCGTCTGGGCGAGGCGGCGCGGCCGCTGGTCTACAACCGCCGCGTCGCGCGCGTGGTGGTGTTCAGCTCGCCGCTGAGCGACGTGGCCGAGACGGTGGCGCTGATCCAGCGGCGGATCCTCGTGGCCGGCGTGGCCGCCGTGGTCATCGCGCTGTTCGTCGGCCTGCTCGTGTCGCGGCCGCTGTCGCGCCGCATCCGCCGGTTGGAGCGCGGCGCGCGCCAGGTCACCGAGGGCGACTTCAGCGCGCGCTTCCCGATCGGCTCGCGCGACGAGCTGGGCCAGCTGGCCCGCACGCTGGACGAGATGCAGCGTCAGCTGGGCCAGCTCGACTCGGCCCGCAAGCGGTTCATCGCCACCGCCTCGCACGAGCTGCGCACGCCGATCTTCTCGCTGTCGGGGTTCGTGGAGCTGCTGCTGGACGAGGACCTCGACGAGGAGACGCGCACGGCCTTCCTCGTGCAGGTGCGCGACCAGGTGGCCCGGCTGCGCACGCTGACCGTCGAGCTGCTCGACCTGTCGCGCCTGGAGGCCGGCTCGCTGGAGCTGCGGCCGGAGCCGACCGACGTCGGCCTGCTGGCCCGCGCGGTCGCCTCGGAGTTCCTGCCCGCGCTGTCGACGCACGGGTCGCGCCTGGAGCTGCGCCTGCCGCCGACGACGCTGGAGGCCACCTGCGATCCCGAGCGCGTCGCCCAGGTGCTGCGCATCCTGATCGACAACGCGCTCGTGCACACGCCGCAGGGCACCGACGTGATCGTCGCCGCCTCCCAGGTCGACGGGCACGTGTCGCTGGCGGTGCGCGACAGCGGCCCGGGCATCCGTCACTCCGACGTGTCGCGGATCTTCGAGCCGTTCTACACCTCCGATGACGTCGGAGGCTCCGGGCTGGGCCTGGCCATCGCCCACGAGCTGGCCGAGCGCATGTCCGGGCGGCTGACGGTCGAGTCGACGCCCGGGCGCACGACGTTCTCCTTCGACCTGCCCGCCGAGCCCGCGGGGTAGTCCGGTCGGGCGAAGGGGTAGCGTCCCGCTCGTGCTGCAACCGGTGAACGTCGGGACCAAGCCGTTGGCCGACTACACGCACATCGTCGGGCGCGAGCTGGCCGAGGAGATCCGGGCACTGGCCGAGCCGCTGGCCGGGCTGCGCGTGGTGCACCTGTCGGCCACCGCGTTCGGGGGCGGCGTGTCGGAGATCCTCTACACGCTGGTGCCGCTGATGAAGGACGTCGGGCTGGACTGCGAGTGGCAGGTGATCTACGGCCGCGAGGAGTTCTTCACCGCGACGAAGGTCATGCACAACGCGCTGCAGGGCAACCCGCAGGACCTGACCGAAGAGCAGTGGCGCACGTGGGCGTCCTACAACGAGATGAACGCCCGCGAGCTGTCGCCGGGCTGGGACGTGTGCATCGTCCACGACCCGCAGCCCGCGGCGCTGTACCCGCTGGTGCCCGAGAAGGCCAAGAGCTGGGTGTGGCGCTGCCACATCGACCTGTCGACGCCCAACCCGGCGACGATCGAGCGGCTGCTGCCGTCGATCAGCCACTACCCGCAGTCGCTGTTCCACACGGCGGCCTACGTCCCCGAGGGGATGGAGGGCCACGTCAACATCGTCCCGCCGGCGATCGACCCGCTGGCGCCGAAGAACATGGCGCTCTCGCCCGAGGACGCCGCCTACGTGTGCCGGCAGTTCGGCATCGACGTGGACCGGCCGCTGATGTGCCAGGTGTCGCGCTTTGACCCGTGGAAGGACCCGCTGGGCGTGATCGACGCCTACCGCCAGGTCAAGGAGCGCGTGCCCGAGGTGCAGCTGGCGCTGGTCGGCTCGATGGCCAGCGACGACCCCGAGGGCTGGGACTTCTTCAACGCGACGATGGCCCACGCGGGCGGCGACGACGACATCCACATCCTCAACAACTTCAACAACGTCGGCGCGATCGAGGTCAACGCGTTCCAGTCGCACGCCGACGTGGTGATCCAGAAGTCGATCCGCGAGGGCTTCGGGCTGACGGTCAGCGAGGCGCTGTGGAAGGCGCGGCCGTTCATCGGCGGCAACGCGGGCGGCATCCCGTTGCAGGTCGACAACGGCGTATCGGGGTATCTGGTCAACGACGTGGAAACCTGCGCGAGCCGCAGCATCGACATCCTCGAGGACCCGGCCCTCGGCAAGGCGCTGGGCCGCCGCGGCAAGGAGCACGTGCGCAAGCACTTCCTCACCCCGCGGTATCTGCGCGACTACCTGCGCATCTTCACTGACCTGGCGGAGGCCGCCTGATGGGCGACAGCAGCGACCGAGCACCCCTGATCCTGGTATCCAACCGCGGCCCGGTGACGTTCTCCGACGACGGCACCTTCAAGCGGGGCGGCGGCGGCCTGGTCACCGCGCTGACCGGCCTGGCCTCGCACCGTGAGGCGGTGTGGATCGCCTCGTCGATGACGCAGGGCGACGCCGAGCGCGCCCGCCACCACGACGGCCGGCCCTTCACGGTCGACGCGGCCAACGGCGGCGAGTACCAGGTGCGCTTCGTGGAGAGCGATCCCGACGCCTTCGATCGCTTCTACAACATCTTCGCCAACCCGATGCTGTGGTTCATCCAGCACTACCTGTGGGACCTCAGCAACGCGCCGGACATCCGCCGCAACGAGGTCGAGGCGTTCGAGTACGGCTACAACGTCGTCAACGAGGACCTGGCGCTCGCGGTCATCGACCAGATCGAGGGCGTCGAGAACGCCGTCGTGATGGTCCACGACTACCACCTGTACACGCTGCCGGGCCTGGTCCGCCGCGCGCGGCCCGACGTCTTCCTGCATCACTTCGTGCACATCCCGTGGACGCAGCCGGACGCCTGGCGCGTGCTGCCCTCGCGCATCCGCCGCGAGCTGTACGAGGGGCTGCTGGCCAACGACATCATCGGCTTCCACACGCAGGCCTACAAGCGCAACTTCCTGCAGTGCTGCCGCGATCTGATGGGCCTGGACGTGGACTTCGACGCGGGCGTCGTGGAGTTCGAGGGCCACGAGGTGTGGGTCCGCGCCTACCCGCTGCCGATCGACGCCGAGGCCACCCGCCGCGTGGCCCAGTCCGACCGCACCGCGGGCTTCGAGGCCGAGCTGCTGCGCCGGCGGCGCGACCATCTGATCCTGCGCGTCGACCGCGCCGACCTGTCCAAGAACGTCCTGCGCGGGTTCACCGGCTACGACCTGTTCCTCGAGCAGCATCCGGAGTTCCGCGAGCGCGTCACGTTCGTGGCCCAGCTGATGCCGTCGCGGACCGACGTGCCCGAGTACGCCGAGTACCTGGAGCGCATCGAGGCGCTCGTGGCCGTCGTCAACCATCGCCACGGCACGCCCGACTGGATGCCGATCCAGCTGAAGCTGCGCGACGACCTCGAGGAGGCCGTCGCCGCCTACAAGCACTACGACGTGCTGCTGGTCAACGCCATGTTCGACGGGATGAACCTGGTGGCCAAGGAAGGGCCCGTGGTCAACGAGCGCTCCGGCGTGTCGATCCTCAGCGAGAACACCGGCGCCCACGAGGAGCTCGGCGAGTTCGCCCTGTCGGTCAACCCGTTCGACATCCAGGAGCTCGCGGACTCGATCCACGCCGCGCTGACGATGTCGGGTGGCGAGCGCGCCCGCCGGTTGGACGGCCTGCGCGAGATCATCACCGCGCGCAACCCGGGCGACTGGATCGACGACCAGATCGAGGACATCGCGCGCAAGCGCGAGACCGCGCGGGCCAAGCGGTAGCGCGCGCTCATCCGAACACGAACTCGCTCGGGCCGTGCGCCGGGGCGGGTGTGGGTGCGGGTGGCGCGCTGCCGGTCGCGGCGGGCGCCGGCCGCGGAGCCGGCGCGATCGGCGTGGGTGCCGGGAGGTCCGGCGCCGGGCGCGGCGGGCGGACCCGCTGGCGCTGGGGCGGCTTGCGCTTCGGCCGGCGGCTGGGATGCGCGCGCAGGCGCGGCTTGGCTCGGACCTCGGGCCGGGGCGTCGGCGACGGCGACGGCGACGGCGTCGACGACGGCTCGACCGCCGGCGTCGACCGCTGCACCACCGGCTGGGCCTGGATCGGCGGCAGCGCCGGCCCGCCGCCGCCCGAGCGCGGCCAGGCGATCACCGCGACGAGCAGCAACGCGACGGCGGTGGCGGCGGCCACGTTGGGCCAGCGGATGCGGTGGACGAGCGGCTCCATGACCGTCCTAGGGCGGTGCGCGCGGAACTCGCCCCCCAAGCGCTGCTATCTTCTTCTGCCGCATGTCTCAGCCTCAGCCCACGTACGACCTCATGCTCCTGCTCGACGTCGAGTCCGACGAGGAGCAGCGCAACAAGGTGCTCGCCGACGTCGAGCGCCGGCTCACCGAGGGCGGCGAGCTGCTCGGCACCTACGAGTGGGGCGTGCGTGAGCTCGCCTACGAGATCCAGCACCAGGACTCCGCGGACTACCGCCTGTTCCAGTTCCACGTCAACGACGTGGCCACGCTGTCCGAGCTGGACCGCACGCTGAGCATCGCCGACGGCCTCCTGCGCCATCGCATCATCAAGCTCGCTCCGGGCACTCCGCCCCCGCCCGACCCCGGCGCCACGCCGGCCGTCGACGCGGACTACGAGCCCGCGATCGACCGCTAGACGACGGACCTCGCGCCGCTCGCGCGGCGCGATCTGCAACGTCTCTGCAACAAATGCCCGGAGTTTCCGCGTCGTTTTGCGGTGGCCTCCGAACGCCGCGCTAGGCTCGCCGCAAGATCGTTCAGCCCCGAAAGGAGCGCCTGACATGGCGGCCACGAACATCAACCGGGTGATCCTCACCGGCAACCTCACAAAGGATCCCGAGATGCGGGCGACGGGCAGCGGCCTCGCCGTCTGCTCACTGCGCATCGCGACGAACACCCGCCGCAAGGACAACGCGTCCGGCGAGTGGGTCGACCAGCCGAACTACTTCTCGGTGACCGTCTTCGGTCGCCAGGGCGAGACCGCCGCGCAGTACCTGTCCAAGGGCCGCGGCGTCGCCGTCGACGGCCGCCTGTCGTGGCGTGAGTACACCGACAAGGACGGCAACAAGCGCGAGGCCGTCGAGATCATCGCCGAGAACCTGCAGTTCCTCAGCGGCCCGGACGGCGGCAACGGCGGCGGGGGCGGCGGGTTCACCCCCCGCAGCGACGTGCCGGTCTCCACCGACGACTTCGCGCCGGTCGGCGCGGGCAACAGCGGCGGTGGCTACGGCGGTGGCGGCTCCAGCAGCGCGGCCGACGACGACATCCCGTTCTAGGTCAGCGACCCTTCGGTCTTGCCGCACTCGAGCGCCCCGGTTCCGCCGGGGCGCTCGGTCGTTTCGGGCCCGCTGGGCCTGGGTGGCTACCCTCAAGGCGTCCGGGTTCACTCACCGGATTCCGCCGCCGGTCGTGCTAATGGGCGGTTGTGTCACAATGAGTGGTCGGGGCCGTGCGCCGTTCGTCGTGCTGCGTGGCCGCAGACATCTTCGATTCGAGAAGGACCAGGAGAACTTTGGCGAAGGCTCGAGGCCGCGGGAAGCCCACCCGCCGGCGTGACAAGAAGGGTGGACCCGGCAGCGGCCGTCGCAAGCCCTGCCCGTTCTGCCGCGACAAGCAGGAGCAGGTCGACTACAAGGACATCGGCACGCTGCGCAAGTTCGTGTCCGAGAAGGGCAAGATCCGCTCCCGTCGCATCACCGGCGCCTGCCGCCGTCATCAGAACCAGATCGCCAGCGCGGTCAAGAACGCGCGTGAGCTGGCCCTGCTGCCCTACGTCGACCCCAACGGCGGTCGCGAGGAAGAGGGCGGCCGCGGTGGCCGTGGCGGTCGCGGGCGCGACCGAGAGGACCGCTGAGCCATGCCTGAGGCGATTCTGCTCAAGGACGTCGAGGGTGTCGGCGAGGCCGGCGTCGTGGTCGACGTCTCCAAGGGCTACCTCCGCAACTACCTGATCCCGCGCAAGCTGGCCCAGCCGGCCACCAAGGGCGCGGTCGAGCAGGCGCTGGTGCGCATGGCGCAGCTGGAGAAGGCCAAGGCCGACGCGATCGAGCGCGCCAAGGAGAACGCCGCGACGCTGTCGCGCACGGTGCTGACGATCGCCCAGCAGGCCGGCGACGACGGCCGGCTGTTCGGCTCGGTGACCTCGCAGGACATCGCCGACGCCATCAAGGAGGCGCGCGGGCTGAAGGTCGACCGCCGCAAGATCAACCTCGAGGAGCCGATCAAGCACATCGGCACCTACATGGTCGACGTGGAGATCGCCGACGGCGCCACCGCGTCGGTCAAGACGATGGTCGTCGAGGCCAAGTAGCACCGCCTCCGAGCACCGCATTCGCTGTTGACCGCCGCCGGCCTCGTGCCGGCGGTCGTCGTTCTGCGCCGTCTTGCACACGTCTTGCGCACAAAGCGGCAACTTTTGGTTCATAACGCCGCGCCCCGCGCTAGCGTCGATCAGCCCCGATGACCTTCACGTCCGACGCCGCGACCAGCCCTCCTTCGCCCTTCAACGGAAGCGGTGGGCCGCCCCACAACATCGAGGCCGAGCAGTCGGTCCTGGGCGCGATCCTGCTGTCGGAGCGCTCGCTCTACGCGCTGATCATCGAGGAGGGCCTCCAGCCCGAGGACTTCTACCGCGAGCGCAACAAGGTCGCCTACGCGGCGATGCTCAAGCTCTACGCGGCCAACGAGCCGATCGACCCGCTGACCGTCGCCGAGGCGCTGCGCCAGTCGGGCGAGCTGGACTCGGCCGGCGGTGCCGAGGCGATCGACGAGCTGACCGCGTCGGTCCCGCTGGTCGGCAACGCGCGCCGCTACGCGCAGATCGTCAAGGAGAACGCGCTCCTGCGCCGCCTCCTGAACACGACGTACAAGATCCAGGCCTCGGTGGCCGAGCACGCCGACGTGCCCCGCAACCTGGTCGAGCAGGCCGAGAAGGCGATCCTCGAGGTCGCCCACGACGACCGCCAGCAGGACTTCCGCTCGATCGAGTCGATCCTCCACGACGAGCTGGACAAGATGGAGAAGCTCTCGCGCGAGGGCACCTCCCTGACCGGCACGCCGTCGGGCTTCAAGGACCTCGACGAGATCACCGGCGGCTTCCAGCCCGGCAACCTGATCATCCTCGCCGCGCGCCCCTCGATGGGCAAGTGCCTGCGCGGTTCGACCCTGGTGGACGATGCGCTCGGCGGAGCGCGTCGCATCGACGAGATCGTCGGCGCCGTCGAGCAGGGCGACGACGTGTTCGTGGCGTCCATCGGCCCCGATCTCCGACTGCGCCGCACACGAGTGAGCGCCGCCCGCCGCAGCGGCGTCCAGCATGTCTATCTGCTGCACACCACTTCGGGTCGTTCGCTGGGCGCGACCGCCAACCATCCACTGCTGACCCTGCGTGGATGGAAGCGACTCGACCAGCTATGCGCGGACGACAGGATCGCCGTCCCGCGCCCGTCGGCTCGGCCCGCGGCGGCGATTCCCGCGCCGACACCGGCCGCTTCCGTCGGTGACGGGCGGCTGCTGATCCTGCCCCAGCGCCGCGAGTCACTGGCGATCGCCGACGTGTGGTGGGACACCGTGGCGTCGATCGAGTTCCTGGGCGACGAGCAGACCTACGACCTCACGGTGCCGGGCGACCACAGCTTCGTTGCTGACGGCATCGTCGTCCACAACAGCGCGCTGGTCACGAACATCGCCGAGAACGCCTCGATCGACTACGGCAAGGCCGTCGCCCTGTTCAGCCTCGAGATGTCCGAGACGGAGCTCGCCCAGCGCTTCGTGGCCTCCCAGGGGCGCATCTTCGGCGACAAGCTGCGCAAGGGTCGCGTCGCGGCCAACGAGTGGCCGAAGATCCTCGACGCGACGAAGAAGCTCAGCGCCGCGCCGCTGTACGTCGACGACTCCTCCGACATCGGCATCCTCGACATCCGGGCGAAGGCCCGCAGGCTGCATCAGCAGTCGCCCACCGGCCTCGGGCTGATCATCGTCGACTACCTCCAGCTGATGCGGCCGGACTCCGGCACCGACAACCGCGTCGAACAGGTCGGTCAGATGTCCCGAGGCCTGAAGATCCTGGCCCAGGAGCTGAAGGTCCCGGTGATCGCGCTCTCACAGCTGAGCCGTGCGGTCGAGCAGCGCCACGACAAGAAGCCGATTCTGTCGGACCTCCGCGAATGCGTGACGGGTGACACCCTGGTCGTCCTCGCCGACGGTCGCCGTCTGCCGATCGCCGACCTCGTCGGCACGACGCCCGAGGTGGTCGCCGTCGACGAACGTGATCGGCTGATCAGCGCCTCCAGCGACCGGGTCTGGAAGGTCGGCAGGCGGCCGGTGTTCAAACTCGCCCTCGCGTCAGGCCGCAGCCTCCGGGCGACCAGCGACCACCGCGTCCGCGCGTTCGACGGATGGCGGGTTCTGGGAGAGCTGGTGGCCGGTGACCGGGTCGCCCTCGGTCGTCATCTCCCCGAACCGGTCGAGCCGGTCGTGTGGCCCGACGACCACGTCGTGCTCCTCGGCCAGATGATCGGCGACGGCAGCTACCTCTCCGGTCAGCCGATGCGCTACACGACAGCGAGCGAGGAGAACAGCGCCGCCGTCCAACAGGCTGCCGAACGCGGCTTCGGCGCCACGGTCAATCGGCACCGCGGGCGGAGGACCTGGCACCAGCTCGTCATCTCGGGCAACGGCAACCGCTGGGCTCCGGCCGGCGTCAACGCCTGGCTGCGGCGCCTGGGCATCTTCAACCAGCGGTCTCACCAGAAGCGCGTGCCCGCCGAGGCCTTCGCCCTCGACGACCGCCAGGTCGCGCTCCTGTTGCGCCACCTGTGGGCCAGTGATGGGTCGATCTGGAGCGGCGCGCGCTCGACCGACGGCCGAGCTGTGCGCCGCGTCGCCTACTCGACGATCAGCCCCGGCCTGGCGGCCGATGTCGCCGCGCTGCTCCTACGGCTCGGCATCGTCGCGCGGATCAACATCGCTCCGACGCGAGCGGACGAGCGTCCGACACACCACGTGATCGTCTCCGGGTTGCAAGCGCAGCTGCGCTTCCTCGACACCGTCGGATCATTCGGGCCTCGGCGTGAGCAGGCCGTTGCGCTGGCGGCCGCACTGCACCAACGGGTCGCCGCCACGAACGTCGACACACTTCCCGCCGAGGCCTGGGCCGGCGTTCGCGCCGCGATGGCCGCGCAAGGAATCACGCAGCGCGCGATGGCCAAGCGGCGAGGAACGTCCTACGGCGGGGCCGCGCACTTCGCGTTCGCGCCGTCGCGCGCCACGCTGCTCACCTACGCGGACGCCCTGGCCGACGAAGGGCTGCGTGACATCGCCGAGAGCGACCTGTTCTGGGACCGCGTCGTGGCCGTCGAGCCCGACGGTGAGGAGGACGTGTACGACCTGACGGTCCCCGGCCCGGCGTGCTGGTTGGCCGACGGCATCGTCACGCACAACTCGGGCCAGATCGAGCAGGACGCGGACATGGTCATGTTCATCTATCGCGACGAGTACTACGAGAAGGACGAGTCCGAGGCGCAGGGGCTGGCGGAGATCCTCATCGCCAAGCACCGCAACGGCGGGCTGGGCGATGTGACGCTGACCTTCCGCAAGGAGTACCCGAAGTTCCTCAACTACGCCGGGGACCGCTACGAATGAGCACGGACACCGAGCCGGCGCCCTGCCCGTACCGGATCTGCGACGGGTCGGGGTTCGTCGAGGACCCCGAGACGAACACCGCGCGCGACTGCCGCTGCCGCGCGGGCCGCATGGCCGGCGCGCGGGCCCGCAGCCTCGAGGCGCGGATCCCCAAGCGCTACCGCGACGTCGCCTTCGACCGCTTCCCGGTCACCGAGATCGAGCCGACGGTCGTCGACATGGTGCGCCGCTTCAGCCACGACATCGAGGCCAACCTCGACGCGGGCCGCGGCCTGTGGCTGGAGGGCGATCCGGGAACGGGCAAGACGACGCTGGCGATGCTCGTCTCCAAGGCGGCCATCGAGGCCCGCCGGACCACGGCGATCTACAGCCTGCCCCGGCTGATGGGCGTCCTGCGCGAGTCGATCGACTCCGAGGACGGCCTGCTCTCGCTGCTGGATCGCCTGGCCACGGTCGACCTGCTGCACCTCGACGACCTGGGCGTCGAGCACCGCACCGACTGGGTGCTGGAGCAGCTCTACACGATCGTCAACACGCGGTATGAGGAGCAGCGCTCGATCATCCTGACCACGAACTCGACCGACGATCAGCTGGCCGAGCAGATCGGCGCCCGCACCGTTTCGCGGCTCGTGGAGATGTGCGGCGATCCGCTCGCCCTGTTCGGGCATGACCGCCGCCGCGAATTCGACCCTACACTCTGATCGGAAATGGCCGGAATCGTCATCGTTGGCGCCCAGTGGGGCGATGAGGGCAAGGGCAAGGTCGTCGACCTCCTGGCCGAGCGGGCGGACGCCGTCGTGCGCTTCCAGGGCGGCAACAACGCCGGCCACACGATCATCCGCGAGGGCGAGACCTTCAAGTTCCACCTGATCCCGTCCGGGATCCTGTACCCGGGCAAGAAGTGCGTGATCGGCAACGGCGTCGTGATCGACCCCAAGGTGCTGACCGACGAGCTCGACGGCCTGAAGGCCCGCGGCATCGACCCGTCCGGCCTGCGCGTGTCGGCCAACGCGCACATGATCATGCCGTACCACATGCTCCTCGACCACGCCGGCGAGGCGCGGCTGGGCAAGCTGCAGATCGGGACCACCCGCCGCGGCATCGGCCCCTGCTACGCCGACAAGGCCGCGCGGCTGGGCATCCGCGTCCAGGACCTGCTCGACGAGAAGATCCTCAAGAAGAAGATCACCGCGGCGATGGACCCCAAGCGCCTGTCGCTGCGGCCGTTCGCCAAGGACCCGTCGCTGGACCTGCACGCGATGACCGAGGAGTACCTGACCTACGGCCATCGGCTCGAGCAGTACATCGCCGACACGTCCAGCCTCGTGTGGGACTTCCTGGACCGCGGGCGCAACGTGATCTTCGAGGGCGCCCAGGGTGTCCTGCTGGACATCGACCACGGCACGTATCCGTTCGTGACCAGCTCCAACCCGGTGGCCGGCGCGGCCACCACCGGCGCGGGCATCGGGCCGAAGGACATCGACGAGATCTGGGGCATCGCCAAGGCGTACGTCACGCGCGTCGGCGCCGGGCCCTTCCCGACCGAGCTCGACGACGACCTGGGCGAGGAGATCCGCCAGCGCGGCGGCGAGTTCGGCACCACCACCGGCCGCGCGCGGCGCACGGGCTGGCTGGACCTGGTCGCGCTGCGCTACGCCGTGCGCATCAACACGCTCACGCACCTGGCCATCACCAAGCTCGACGTGCTGTCGGGCTTCGACACGCTCAACGTGTGCACGCGCTACCGCGGCCACGAGGGCGCGATCTTCGACCGCTTCCCCTACCACCAGTCGGTCCTGCACCACGCGACGCCCGAGTACGAGCAGCTGCCGGGCTGGAGCGAGGACATCAGCCAGGCCCGCAGCGAGGCCGAGCTGCCCCAGGCGGCGCGCGACTACCTGCAGTACGTGTCCGAGTTCGTCGGCGTGCCGATCGCGATCGTCGGGGTCGGCCCGGGCCGCGAGCAGATCATCTGGATGCAGGCCGGCGCGGACTCGGTCGCGGCACCCGCCGCCGCGGCCTGACGGTCGCTCAGCCGCGCAGCGCGGCCTCGGCCGCCTCGACCAGCACCTCGCGCTCGCCCCGGCGCAGCTGGCGCACGCCGATCGCGGCCAGCGCGAGCGTCAGCAGCGCGGTCAGGCTGACCTGGAGGGAGACGATGCCCTCCTCGGTCCAGTAGACGTCGTCCAGCGTCAGCAGCAGCGCCGACTCGTCGAGCGTGAGCGCGGTGCCGACCCCGAACGGGATGGCCAGCCAGGCCTCGATGTCCTCGTTGTTCGTCAGCACCGACGCGCCGCCCGACAGCAGCGCGAGCGCGATCCCGGGCACGAAGTGGTGCACGTGGCGGCGGCCGACCCGCAGGTCGCGGAACGGGCCGAACGTGCCCCGCCGGCGGATCGCCCACGTCGAGGTGCGCACGAAGAAGAAGGTCAGCGAGAACGCGCCGAGCAGGTTGATCAGGCGGGTCTCCAACGGCGAGGCGACGCGGTAGCCCTCGACGGCCACGCCGACCGCCTGGCTGACCACCTCGCCCGGCGGCAGCGGCTCGGGCGAGCGGCGCGCGACCCGGCGCACCTCGTCGGCGGCGACCAGCGCGGTCGCGGCCAGCGCGACGACGCCCAGCAGGACGGTGGGACGCTCGGCGCGCAGTCGGCGGCGGCGAGCCCACGGCAGCTCGACAGCGCCCGGTAGGCGGCGGGGACGGGCCATCTGCACGGGCAGCCTATTCGTCGCAGCGATGTAGCCTGCCCGCCGTGAGCGGTCGCCGCATCGGTTCGAACATCTGCCTCGTGCTGGCCGCGGCCTGCCTGGTCGTGGCGCTGCTGGCCGGCTACGCGCGCACGACCGTGCTGGACTCCGACCAGTTCGCCGATCGCGCCACCAACGCGCTCGCCCAGCAGCCGGTGCGCGACCTGGTCGCGCGCGAGATCACCGACCAGGCCGTGCTGCGGGCCAACCGCGACCTGATCGCGGTCCGCCCGGTGGTCGAGACCGCCGCGGAGGCGATCGTCAGCACCGGCGCGTTCAAGAGCCTCTTCCACTCCGCCGCACGCGATCTGCACCGCACCGTCTTCAGCCGTGACCGCTCGACCGCGACGCTGACGCTGCTCAACGTCGGCGTGCTGCTGTCCAGCGCGCTGCAGCAGTTCGCGCCCGGCGCGGCCGACCGGCTGCCCGCGGACTTCTCGGCCAAGCTCGACGCCGGCGAGACGGCGCTGACCTCGGTCCGGCTGGCCAGCGCGGGCGAGCGGATCCAGCGCTACGCCTGGATCTTCGGCATCCTCACCGTCCTGCTGTTCGGCGCGGGCATCGCGCTGGCGCCGCAGCGGACCCGGGCGATCGCCCACAGCGGCATCGGCATCGCGGTGGCCGGCGCGTTCGTGGTGATCGTCTACCAGATCGCCCGGAGCGCGGTGCTGGCCCGGTACGCGTCGCCCGAGAACCACGCGGGGGCCAGCGCGATCTGGGACGCGTTCCTGCTGGATCTGCGCACCTGGGCCCTGGTCGCGGTGGGGGCGGGCACGGTGATCGCCGCGGCCGCCGCCTCGGTGCTCCGCCCCGTGGACGTGCGCGTGCCCCTGCGGCGGACCTGGGCGGTCATCGCGGTCGCGCCCACCACGCCCTGGCGCCGCGTCGGCCGCGCGGTCGCGTTGATCGTCGCCGGCGTGCTGTTCATCGCCTGGCGCCAGGCGCTGCTGGACATCGCGCTCGTGCTGGTCGGCGTGTACATCCTCTACCAGGGCGTCGCCGAGCTGCTGCGCCTGCTGACCGAGACGCGCACGCGGGAGGACGCGGCCGCGCCGGAACCCGCGCAACGCACGCAGCGGCGCCGGGCCGCCCCCTGGATCGCGGGCGGCGTCGCCGCGCTGCTGCTGATCGCGCTGGGCGGCACGCTGGTGGGCAGCGGCGCCACCGAGCCGGCCGACGCCTCGGCCGACAACGTGACCTGCAACGGCCACGTCGAGCTGTGTGACCGCCCGCTCAACGAGGTCGCCTTCGCCGCGACCCACAACGCGATGTCGTCGCCCACCTATCCGAACTGGCTGTTCGCCCAGCAGGAGAAGGGGCTGGAGGGGCAGCTGGACGGCGGCATCCACGCGCTGCTGATCGACGCCCACTTCGGCAACAGGGTGGGCAACCGCGTGCTGACCGACCTCGAGGGCCGCGACGAGCGCGCCGCGGCGGAGCAGTCGCTCGGACCGGAGGGCTTCGCGGCGGCGATGCGGGTGCGCGACAGCCTCCTGGGCGGCAACGCCCCACGCGGGCCGCGCGAGATGTGGCTGTGCCACGGCTTCTGCGAGGTCGGCGTCATCCCGCTGACCCAAGGTCTCAGCGAGGTCACGGACTTCGTCGTAAAGCACCCGCGCCAGGTGGTGCTGATCGTCATCCAGGACGAGGGTCCGACGCCCGCCGACCTGGCCACCGCGTTCGACGACGCGGGCCTGACGCCCTACGTCTACCAGGGCGAGCTGCCGACCTCGGGCGAGGGCTGGCCCACGCTGGGTGAGCTGATCGACTCCGGCCAGCGCGTCGTCGTGATGGTCGAGAAGCACGCCGCGGACCCGGCGGTCCCGTGGATCCACAACGCCTACGACGTCACCCAGGAGACGCCCTTCCACTTCACCGACCCGGCCCAGTTCTCGTGCGCCGAGAACCGCGGGCCCAAGGGCGCGCCGCTGTTCCTGCTCAACCACTGGATCGACACCAGCCCGGCGCCGCGCCCGTCCAACGCGGCCAAGGTCAACACCTACGACGCGCTGCTCGGACGAGCCCGCGAATGCCAGCGCGAACGTGGTCAGCTTCCGAACATCATCGCGGTGGACTTCTACAAGACCGGAGACGTCTTGAAGGTCGTGGACACGTTGAACCGAATTCCGTCGAAGTGATCGCCGAGCTCATCACCGTCGACCTGGTCAAGGACGTCCCCGAGCCGGGGCGGGAGGCCGCCTTCCTGGTCCTGCTGGCCTTCCTGTGCTCCTTCGGCTTCATCCGCACCAGCGCGCGCATGACGCGCTCGGTCTCCTGGTGGCCGGGCGGCGTCGAGACCGAGGGCGGCGTGCACCTGCACCACCTCGTGTGGGGCATCGTCCTGCTGCTGGTCTGCGGCTTCACCGCGTTCGCCACCGAGCTGAGCAGCCCGTGGTGGCAGCTGACCTCGATCGGCTTCGGCATCGGCGCCGGGTTCACCCTGGACGAGTTCGCGCTGTGGGTGCGCCTGCAGGACGTGTACTGGTCCGACGAGGGCCGCTCGTCGCTGGACGCCGTGGTGATGGCGGCGGTCTTCGCGGGCCTCGTGGTCGTCGGCGTGCGCCCGTGGGGCTTCGACGAGAGCGGGTCGATCTTCGGCACGGGCCTGTTCGTCATCCTCGACGTCGGGTTAGCCGGCATCACGTTCATGAAGGGCCGGATCATCCTCGGGGTGCTCGGCCTGTTCATCCCGCTGTTCGGCATCTGGGGCGCGATCCGCCTGGGCAAGCCCAACTCGCCGTTCGGCAAGCGCTACACCGGCCACAAGCTGGAGCGCTCCCAGGAGCGCTTCCGCGCCGACCGCCCGGGCGCGCGCTTCGGCCAGAAGTTCCTCAACGCGATCGGCGGCGCTCCGAGCCTCCCCGATCCGCCGCCGCCCTACCAGGCGCCGGAGAAGGAGCCGCAGATGAAGGCGGCCGACGAGTCAGGCTCCGGCGACGCCGCCCGCTGAGGCGGCGGGCCGCGGGGGCGGCGGGACGAGCACGTCGACCGGGCGCAGCGCCCACAGCGCGATGTGGGCGTCGCGGCCGCGCACCTCGACATCGCCCATCTCGACCAGGTCGTCGCGCCCGCGCGTGAGCTGCGCGTAGGTCGAGTCCGACAGGAACAGCTGGTACGGCGTGCCCTTGGTCAGGCCCTCGATGCGCGCCGCGGTGTTGGTCGTGTCGCCGATCGCCGTGTACTCCAGGCGCCGCTGCGACCCGACGTTGCCCGACATCACCCAGCCGGTGTTCAGGCCGATGCCCATCTTGAAGCCGTGGCCGAGCCCCTCCGCCTCCAGCTGGCGGTTGAACCGGTCCAGGCGGCCGAGCATGTCGCGGGCGGTGTCGAGCGCGCGGTCGGCGTGGTCGGGCTGGGCCAGCGGCGCGCCGAACACGGCCATGATGCCGTCCCCCATGTAGGAGACGAGCGTGCCGCCGTGGTCGAGGATCGCGTCGCTCATCTCGGTCAGGTAGCGGTTGAGCACGTCGATGACGACGTCCGGCTCGCGCCGCTCGGAGAACGAGGTGAAGCCGCGCAGGTCGGTGAACATCAGCGTCGCCTCCAGACGCGTGCCGCCCAGCCGCAACCCCTCGGCCTGCGAGAGCACCTGGCCCACGACCGACTCGGGCACGAAGCGCCCGAACAGCTCGCGCACGCGCTCGCGCTCGAACGCGCTGGCCATGCCCTTCAGGGCGATCATGGCGATCGTGCTCAGCGCGGCGGCCACGGCGCCGTAGACGACGCTGACGATCACCCCGGCGTCGAAGGCGACCTGGGCGCCGACCGCGGTCAGCGCGACCAGCAACGCGGTGCCCAGCAGCGCCCACAGGACCTTGAAGCGGATGGCCAGCAGCGGCGCGGCCACGCCGAGCAGGACGATCAGCGCGATGTCGATCCAGCCGGGCGCCGAGTGCAGCGGGAACCCGTCCAGCGCGGTCTGCATGGCGTCGGCCTGCAGCTCCGGCCCGGGCATCTTGGCCAGCCTCGTCGTCGAGGTCGTGTGGAAGTCCTGCAGCGACGGCGCCGTCGAGCCGACGACGACGATCTTGCCGCGCACGTCCTCGGGGTCGAAGCGGCCGTTGAGCACCCGCGCGAACGGAATCTGCTGGATCGTGTTGGTGGGGCCGGGGAAGTCGACCCACGGGGTGCCGGAGGGCAGGTCGAGCTGGCCGTTGCGGGCCAGGCGGGCGGCGACGATCGGGAAGCTCTCCAGGCCGCTGGTCGAGAGCACCATGCGGCGGACGATCCCGCCTGGATCGTTGGGGAAGTCGACCGAGGCCGGATGGCCCCTGCTGTAGCGCAGGCCCTCTCCGCCGCCGAAGATCGGGGTGCGGCCGTTGCGGTCGACCAGCGTGGTGGCCAGCACGACGTTCCCAGCGCCGCGCACCGCCTCGATCAGCTGGTCGTCCTGAGCGGGCTTGTCGCTGGGCTCGGTGAACTGGACGTCGTAGGCGATCACCTTGGCGCCCGCCTCGGAGAGCCGGTCGATCACCTGCGCGTGCTTGCCGCGCGGGAACGGCCACTCGCCGACCTGCTGGATCGACGGGTCGTCGATGGCCACCAGCACGACGTCGGGGGGCGGGGTGGGTGCTGACAGACTCCCGCGCACCTTGAAGCGCAGGTCGACGGTCGACAGGTCCGCGCGTTTCAGCGCTCCCGTGGCGTACCCGAGCACGCCCAGCCCGGCCGCCCCGACCGCTGCCACGACGAGCAGCAGCACGGTGAGGCGCCGCGAGCTCACCTCACCCGCGCTTCCTCGGCTTGGCGGTGTACGTGCCGCCGGCGCGCAGGATGATCGTCTTGCGCTTGACGAAGTCGTTGACCGCGACGATGCCCCGCACGACGCGGGTGTAGGTGCCCTCGCAGCGGTTCTCGACGTACCACTTGGTGCCGCGCACGGTGGCCGCGCTGGACTCGCCGCGCACGCGGAAGCGCCCCTTGCCATCGCCCCACAGGCCGCCGGCCTTCTTGCCCGCCGCGGCGCGTGCCCTGCCGTTGCAGCCCGTCGCGTGCTGGGTGAGCGTCAGCTCGGTCAGCAGCTTCTTCGGCGCGGTCGCCGCCGCTCGCGCGCGGCCTCCGGCGCCGCCATCGGCCTGCTGGGTGACCTTGAAGATCGCGTTCCAGAAGATCGCGGTCTGCACCACGCCGCTCTGGTCGCGGGCCGCGGTCAGACGAACGACGCCGTTGCGGGCGTCGATGATCGAGCCGATCGGGATCACCTCGCCCGCCTTGAGCTCGGTCACCTCGCCGTTGGGGCGGCGGATCAGCACGGTGCCGGAGACCGGCGTCACGACCACCGTCTCGTCGGCCACCGGGACCAGATCGGGGTCCTGCTGGGTCTCCGTGGTCTGACCGGCGGTGAAGTCGGGGGTGAACGGCGGCGCTGGCGGCGGATCGGTGGGCGGGGGGCCGGGCGGCACCGTGACGGTGATCGCCAGCTGCTGGGTGGCGTCGGGCTCGACGCCGTTGGCCGCGCGCAGCGTGACCACCGAGGTCGCGCCGTACCCGGCCGCCGGCACCCCGCTGATCACCGCGTGGCCATCGCCGTCGTCGATGAAGGTGAGCCCCGGGGGCAACGCGCCGTCGGCCAGCTGCAGTGCCGGCGCCGGCGTGCCCGTCGCGCTCACCGTGAAGCTGCCGGGCGTCCCGGCCACGAACGCGGCGCTGGGGGCGCTGGTGAACGCGGGCGGAGTGCGCTCGTCCGCCCGCCAGCTGAGCCGCGCCCAGCCGTCACCGGGCAGGGAGGCCGTGGTGTAGAACGCATCGCCGACGCCCGCGTAGGACGAGCCGCCGCCCCCGCCGCCGCCGTCCTCGCCGCCGGCACCGCCACCGTAGTAGCCGCTCCCGCCGCTGCCGCCGCCGTAGACGCCCTCTCCGCCCTCGGTGCCCTTGCCGGCGGCACCGCCGCCGCTGCCCGCGCCCGGGCCGTCGAGCGTCGCGCCGGTCGCGCCACCGCCACCGTTGCCGCCGCTGGGCGTGCCGCCCGCGCCGGCGCCGCCGAAGCTGTCGTTCAGGCCGGCGCCGCCGCCACCACCGGCGACGAACAGCCACGGGTCGGGCGCGCGCTCCACGCCGCCCTCGCCGTCGCCCACGGGCAGGAGGATCCACGAGCCGCCGCCACCGCCACCGCCGCTGCGGGCCTCGCCCTCGGCATGCCCGTCGGCGCCGCGGGAGCCGGGCGCGACGCGCACGACGGTGTCCGCGTCCGGCACCCAGTAGCCGTTGACCACCGCGCCAGGCCCGCCGGCCTGGTCGCCGGCGTTGCCGCCGGAGCCACCGGCCAGCTCGACCGTGACGGTGCGCCCGCCGGGCACGGTCACGTCGCCGCCGGAGGCGTCGCAGCTGACGATCACGTAGCCGGTCGTCGAGCTCATCGAATCGCACTCGCCCTCGGCCGCGGGGACCACCGTGGCCAGCGCGCCCGCGCCGAGGCCGCCCACCAACGCCACGGCGGCGACCACCCACCCCCTGCCGATCACGACGTCAACCCAGCCGACTTCGACACTGCGCTCCTTCGCTGCGTGCTGTTCCGGCGACAGTCTGGCGAATTCGCGCCCGTTTGCGCGTCGATATTCGTCGACAACGCGCGACGCCCCGCACTGCGGGGCGTCGATCGCTATGGGCCGTGAAGGAATCGAACCTTCAACCTTGGGATTAAGAGTCCCCTGCTCTGCCAATTGAGCTAACGGCCCGGGACGCGGGACAGTTTAGCCGCCCCGCTGTGTCAATCCCGGCTACTCGCCGGTGGTGCTGGTCGTCGCCGGTGTGGTCGTGGTGGTCGTGCCGGTGGTGTCACCGCTCGCCGGCGTCTTGACCTGGTCCATGCGCGCCTTGGCCTGCGCCTTGGTGTCCTTGGACGGCGCCAGCTCCAGCGTCTTGTCGTAGGCCAGGTCCGCCTTGCGCGTCTGGCCGGCGGCGTAGGCGTAGTTGAACAGCGCCTCGTACTGGTTGTACGTGGCCGCGTCGCCGGAAGCGTCGATCACGAACTCCTGCGCCGCGACGGCCTGTTCGGGCTTCTGCAGCACCGCGAAGACGTTGACGGCGGTGCGCGCCGCCGAGTCGTCGACCGGATCGGGGTTCGTGGCCAGGTAGCGCGTCCACGTGCGCGCGGCCAGGTTCAGCTGCGCGTTGGAGTCCTTGGCCTTGTCGGGGTCCGCGGCGAACTCCTGGGCCAGCTGGTAGCGGGCGCTGACCAGCGCCGCCAGCGCGGCTTGGTCGCTCGGGTTGGCCTCCAGCTTGGCCACGTTCTGGTCGACGCGCTTCTGGAAGACGTCGTTGCTCGAGTTGCTCGAGCCGCCGCTGCCGAACAGGGAGTCGATCCAGCCGCCGTTGGTGGCTCCGCCGATGCCGAAGCCGACCAGGCCCACGGCCATGATCACGGCGAGGCCGAGGTAGATCACCTTGACGGTGCGTCTGCGGCCGCGGCCGCGAAGGTCGAACAGCATCAGTCGTCTCGGTCGTGGGGGTCGTCGTCTTCGTCCTCGTCAGCGATCCCAGGCACGTGCTTGGGCGTGAAGACGACGGCGAGCAGGATACTCAGCTCGAACAGGAGCACGAGCGGGGCCATCAGGATCAGCATGGTGATCGGGTCGGTGCCCGGAAGCAGCATCGCGACCACCGCTGCGATGACCCAAGCGTAGCGACGGTTCTTGCGCAGCATCCGCACGTTGAGGACGCCGAGCCGGGTCAGGGCCAGGATGCCGACCGGAACCTGGAAGACCAGGCCGGTGGCCAGCAGCGTCATGGCCACGAACTTGTAGTAGTCCTTGGCCTGGACCAGGACGTTGAACTCGTCGGTGTTGAAGTTCTGCAGGAAGCGCACCGCCGGTGGCAGCACCAGGAAGTAGCCGAAGGCCACCCCGAGCACGAACAGGATCGGCACGAGCGACATCAGCGGGACCGCCGCTCTTCGCTCCTCGCGCGTGAAGGCCGGGATGATGAACGCGTACACCTGGAACAGCAGGATCGGCATGGCCAGGATCAGCGCGAACATGAACGAGACGGCCAGCGTCATAGTGAACGGCTCGCCGATGCCCAGGGTCACCGGTTTGTTGCCGGTGATCGTCTTGGGCATGTCCGCGATCGCCTGGTCGATCGCGACGATGCGCACGCGGAGCGCGGCGCGGGTGGAGGCCGACAGCCCCGAGTCGGGCTTGGCCAGCGCGGCGAGCGTCGCGCGATCGGACACCGCGACGGCCAGCAGGGCCTTCTGCGTCTTGGAGATGCCGCCGAGCGTCCCCTTGCCGCTGTTGATCTGCTTCTCGGTCTGCGAGGTCAACGGGTGGTTGACGATGCTCAGCAGCCGATCGTTCTGCCACAGGCAGAGCCCGAACAGGACGACCACCGCGACGAGGCAGATGACCAGGCGCGAGCGAAGCTCGTCGAGGTGCTCGACGAGGCTCAGGTGGTCTTCATGGCTGACCGGGCGACGAAGTGCCGTCGAAGCGGCCATGGCGCTCCGCTAGCTGCGCGGCTCAGCCGTGCCGGCAGGCTTGGTCTCGCTGACCGGCGGCGTCTCCTCGGCCGAAGCCAGGGTCGCCGTCTCGCCAAACGCGTCCTTGGCGTCCTTGTTGTCGCCGTCGTCGTCCTTGCCGGTGATCGAGTCCTTGAACTCGCGCATGCCGGTCCCCAGCTGCTTGCCCAACCCGGGGAGCCGCTTGGGGCCGAAGATCAGCAGCACGATCACGAGGACGATGCCGATCTCCAGAGGACCGATCTGGTTGAACATGCCCCTCAGGGTACCGGTCTGTGCTGGACACATCCGCCAGGTTGGCCAGTGGGGCTCAAGGACCATCTCGCCCCCGCCGATGTACGGGTCATGAAGGAGATGCGTCCGTGAGTGCCCAGCCTGATCACCGCCAGCAGTTCGTGCGGCGCGTGGTGCTGCCTTCGGGCAAGACGATCGAGGTCGTCTACTTCGAGCAGGCGCATCCCGACCACGCCTCGATGAGCTCCACCCACACCGATCTGCACGTGTGCGGCAGCTGCTCCAGCGAGCTCGTCTACCCCGTCGACTGGGAAGAGGCCGGCTCGGTGCACTGGCAGGTCACGCTGCGCTGCCCCAACTGCGAGTGGACCGGCACGGGCGTCTTCGAGCAGAACGTCGTCGAGCGCTTCGACGAGACGCTCGATCGCGGGACCGAGGCCGTCGTGCGCGACCTCAAGCGGATGGTCCAGGCCAACATGGAGGAGCAGATCGACCGGTTCGTCGACGCCCTCCGCGCCGGGCTGATCCTCCCCGAAGACTTCTAGGCGTATCGGGCGACGACGTTGTCGGCGACGAGCTCGAGGGCTTCGTCGCGGACCGGCAGCTCGGCCTTCGCGTCGGCCACGATGGCCAGCGCTCGGGCGCGGGCCTCGTCCAGCGCGCCCGTGGCGGCGATGCGGTCGCACAGCGCCTCGGCCTGGGCGGCGTCGGACACGCGCACGTCGCCGATCCCCGGGTCGCGCTCGCGGGCCAGGATGTAGGGCAGCGTGACCGTGCCGTCGAGCAGGTCGGTGCCGCGCGGCTTCCCGGTGCGCTCGACCGGCCCGGAGACGTCGAGCACGTCGTCCAGCAGCTGGAAGGCCAGGCCGATGCGCCGGCCGAAGAGCGCGAGCGCGTCGGCGTCGCCGGCCGCGCCGCCCTCCAGCGCGCCCAGCCGGCAGGCCGCCTCGAACAGCCGCGCGGTCTTCAGCTCGCAGCGCAGCAGGTAGCGCTCCAGCGTGATCGAGGCGTCGAAGGCGTCCTCGCGCTGCAGCAGCTCGCCCTCGGCCAGCGCGGAGCTGGCCGTCGACAGAACGGTGACCTCGTCGATGCGCTCGTTGGCCACGAGCTCGGAGAAGGCCCGCGCGAACAGGTAGTCGCCCGTCGCGGTCGCACCCTCGCGTCCGGCGATCGCCCACACGGTCGGATGGCCGCGGCGCAGCGGCGCCGCGTCCAGCACGTCGTCGTGCACGAGCGTGGCCGAGTGCACCAGCTCGACGGCGACCGCCGCGCGGATCAGGCCGGCGTCATCGTCCGTCGGCTCTCCGGCGGCCAGCAGCACCAGCAGCGGGCGCAGGCGCTTGCCGCCCGCGGCGATCGTGTCGCCGGCCAGCGCGTCCAGCGGGGCCCGCGCCTGCGCGGCGATCGCCCGCAGCCGCTCCTCGACACGCTCCAGACGTTCGCGCAGCGCATCACCGCGCGTCGCGACGAGGGCCTCGACCTCCGCGCTCACTCCGCGGTGCCGACGTGGAGGGCGATGATCCCGCCGGCCGTGAGGATCCAGCGGATGTCGCGCAGCCCGGCGCGCTGCATCGTGGCCGCCAGCCCATCGGGGGCGGGGAAGCGCTTGACGGAGCTCGGCAGGTAGCTGTAGGCGTCGGGATCGCCGGCGACGCGCCCGACGAGCGGCACGACGCGGTCGAACCACAGGGAGAAGAAGGTCGACAGCGGAGGGCGCTGCGGGGTGGTGATCTCCAGCACGACGACCTTGCCGCCCGGCCGCACGACGCGGGTCATCTCGCGCAGGCCCTGCTCCAGGTCGGCGAAGTTGCGCGCGCCGAACCCGACGGTGGCGGCGTCGAACTGGTCGTCGCCGTAGGTCAGGGCCAGCGCATCGCCCTGCTCGAACGTGATGCCGGGCGCCTTGACGCGGGCGCGCTCGAGCATGCCCGGGGAGAAGTCGCTGCCGATCACCTCGGCGCCGCGCGACGCGGCCTCGATGGCCAGGTCGCCGGTGCCGGTGGCCACGTCGAGGACCTTCGAGCCCGGTCCGACCTCGGCCAGATCGACCGCACGCCGGCGCCAGCGATGGTGCAGGCCCGCGGTCATGACCGAGTTCATCAGGTCATAGACGCCCGCGATGCGGTCGAACATGGCCCGGACCTGCCCCTCCGGCAGGGTCCCGGACGCGGTCACGAGTGGCCGTGCCCGGATGCGGTCACTTCAGGTTCGACAGGAAGACGACGAGGTTGTTGAACTTGTCTTCCGGCAGGTCCTTGAACGACGGCATCGGCGCGGTCGGGTTGATCAGCGTCCGCGCGATCGCCTGAGCCTTCAGGCGCTCGCCGATGTCCGTCAGGTCCGGACCCGGGCCGTCGTTGCCGTTCTCGCCGAACTTGTGGCAGGCCAGGCAGCCCGACTGGGCGGCCACGGCCCGGCCGGCCTCGAACTGGGCCAGAACGGTGCCGCCCTGTTGCGACACGCCCTTGGGCGTCTCCAGGTCGATCGAGGTCGGCGAGCCGGCGCTGGCCCCGAGGTAGGTCAGGTAGGCCATCGCGGCGATCACGAAGATGCCGAACGTGGTGGCCAGCGGACGGCGCTCAGGACGGCGTTCCGGCCCCCGGTCGATGAACGGGAGCAGGAACAGGAAGATCAGGCAGATCGTCGGGATGCCCAGCGTGGCCAGCGGGACCAGGAAGTCCGGCTTGATCACGCGCAGCAGCTCGAAGAGGAAGTAGAAGTACCACTCCGGACGCGGCACGTACGTGGTCGTCGTCGGATCCGCCTTGGGCCCGAGCTCGGCGCCCATGACGATCGACAGCGCGATGATCACGGCCATGACGATCACGGCCATGATCGAGTCCTTGGCCACCGCGTAGGGGAAGAACGGCTTCCCCTGCGACTTCAGGATCGCGTACTCGCGGAGGTACTCCTCCTTCTCCTGGCGATTCACGTCGATTCCTTGCGCAGATCAGGGTCCTTCTCGGCCTTGATCCACGGCGGCGCCGTGGTGCCCAGCCGGGCGACCAGGTACAGATGGGCGCCGATCAGCGCCGCGATCAACCCGGGGACGAGCAGCATGTGGATCGCATAGAAGCGCGACAGCGTCGTTGCCCCGAACTCTGGGCCGGCCAGCAGGAAGTCGTTCAGGTACGGACCGACGAGCGGGCCGGTGCCGTTGATGTTCACGCCGACGATCGTGGCCCAGTAGGACTTCTGATCGAAGGGCAGCAGGTAGCCCGTGAACGACATCAGCATGGTCAGCACCAGCAGCACCGCGCCGACCACCCAGTTGAGCTCGCGCGGGTACTTGTAGGCCCCGAAGAAGAACGTTCGTCCCATGTGCAGGAACACGAGGACGACCATCACGGTCGAGCCCCACTTGTGCATGCCGCGGACGAACTCGCCCAGGAACGCCTCGTTGGTGATGTACCGGGCCGACTCGTAGGCGTTGGTCGCCGACGGGTCGTAGTACATGGCCAGGAAGACGCCGGTGACCGCCTGGTTGAGGAAGGCGAACATCGTCGCCGAGCCCAGGGTGTAGAACCAGTTGGTCCCCTTGGGGACCTTGCGGAACATCATCCAGCGCGCGCCGCCGGACAGCGCGGTGCGCTCGTCGACCCAGTCGACGGCGGAGATGCCGCCTTCCTTGGCGGCGCCGACCGGACCCAGCTTCTTCTCGCCGGGACGCTTGGGCGGCCCCTTGAGGGCGGACGGGATCGGCGGTGCGGGGAGCTTCAGCTTCATGACGTTCCGGGGAGCTTGCGGGCCGTCGGACGCGACGGGTACAGGTACTGGCCGATGCCGTCCAGCGGCTCACCCGGGAAGCGGGGCGAGAAGCGGCGCAGCTCGGAGTTCACCGAGAAGCGGGGGCCGATCTCGACCTGGCCCTCACGCACACGGGTGTAGAAGCGATCGAGCGGGCGGACCGGCGGTCCACCGGTGCGCTTGCCCTGGAAGTCGTAGACGCCGCCGTGACACGGGCAGATGAAGCGCTCGGAGGCCGGCACGAAGCGCACGGGGCAGCCCAGGTGCATGCAGCGGGTCGAGATGGCGATGAAGCCGTCGTACTCGTCCTTCTGCGGACCGTCGACGGCCTCGTCGTGCTGGCGCACGTACACGGTCGTCTTGCCGACGTCACCGATGCCGTAGGCCTCGGTGAACACCTTCGGGACGTAGGTCGACGGTCCGAAGTCGGCGACGGGGCCAACGGCCTCCCACCGCACTTCCTTCTTCTCGAAGACGGGCCCGAGGGCGAAGCCCAGGGCCGGAAGCGCGAACGCGGCGGTCGCGATCGCACCACCCGCATGGACCGTCCCGGTCATGAAGCGACGACGGGTGACGGTCTCACCCTCGAACGCCCCCGGGATGTTCCGGTCAGCGGTGTACTTGCTCTTGGTTTGTCTGCGGTCCTTGGCCACGGCGATGCGGATCGTACTTCCTCAGGCTGGTTCTACGGCGTCAGGCCGCGTTCGTCTATCCCCCATCCGACGGTGTCGGCACCGGCCTGCCAGGCCGTGTCAGCACCGTCCGGATCGCCCGCGGCATGCGCTTGCGCACATTCCGCGATCACTCCGGCGAGGGCTCCGACCGAGACCAGATCGCCGAGGCGAGCCAGCCGGTCGAGGCCGAGAGCATAGAGGCGGTCGCCTGCCAGCAGCGCCAGGTCGGGATCGGACTGGCTCACCGTGCGGCCCGTGGCGTAGTGCAGGAGGTGCCCCTCGTGGATCGCCTCGACCAGCAGTTCGACCTCCGCGGCGCGGCCGGCGCTGCGCGGTCCGGCGGCCGCGCGGGCGGCCGGCGCGGCCGGTTCGGGCGCCACGTCGGTGCGCAGGGCGCCGGCCAGCAGGCCGCCCTCGGCGCGCAGCGTCGCGGCCAGCGCCTGGCTCACCAGGCCTCCTCGAAGGCGGCGGTCGCGGCGGCCAGCGTGCGGTCGAGCTGCTCCTCGGTGTGCGCGGTCGAGACGAACCAGGCCTCGAACTGCGAGGCGGGCGGGTAGACGCCCCGGGCCAGCAGCGCCCGGCACCAGCGCCCGTAGGCCTCCAGGTCGCAGCGCTTGGCGCCCTCGTAGTCGCGGACGGGCTCGCCGCTGAAGAAGGTGGTGACCAGGCCGCAGACGGTCTGGACCTGGACGGGGCGGTCGCCGGCGGCGTCCCGCAGGCCCTGGGCCAGCGCGTCGGTCGTGGCGCCCAGGCGCAGGTAGGCGGCGTCGTCGAGCAGCTCCAGCGTGGCCAGGCCGGCGGCCACGGCCAGCGGATTGCCCGACAGCGTGCCCGCCTGGTAGACGTCGCCGGCCGGGGCGATGCGCTCCATCAGCGTGCGCGGCCCGCCGTAGGCCGCCGCGGGCAGACCGCCGCCGATGACCTTGCCGAGCACGACCAGGTCGGGCAGCACGCCGTGCGTCTCCTGAGCGCCGCCGCGGGCCACGCGGAAGCCGCTGATCACCTCGTCGAAGATCAGCAGCGCGCCGTTGGCGTCGGCCTGCGCGCGCAGGACGTCCAGGAAGCCGTCCGCGGGCGGCACGAGGCCCATGTTGCCCGGCAGCGGCTCGCAGATGATCGCCGCGAACGCGTGGGCGGCGCAGGCCGCGCGTACCGCCTCGGGGTCGTTCCAGGGCACCGTGATCGTGTTGGCCGTCGAGGCGGCGGGGACGCCGGGGCTGGCGGGCAGCCCCTGGGTGGCCAGGCCCGAGCCGGCCTCGGCCAGCAGGCCGTCGGAGTGGCCGTGGTAGGCGCCGGCGAACTTCAGGAGCTTCTCGCGGCCGGTGGCCGCGCGGGCCAGGCGGATCGCGCTCATCGCCGCCTCGGTCCCCGACGACGTCATCCGCAGCATCTCCACCGCCGGCATGCGACGCGCGACCTCCTCGGCGATCTCGACCTCGCCCAGAGTCGGCGCGCCGAAGCTCGTCCCGTTCTGCGCGGCGGCGGCGATCGCCTCGAGGATCTGCGGATGCGCGTGGCCGTGGATCAGCGGGCCCCACGAGCAGACCCAGTCGACGTAGCGGTTGGCGTCGGCGTCGATCAGCTCCGCGCCCTCGCCGCGCACGACGAACAGCGGGTCGCGGCCGATCGCCCGCATGGCCCGCACCGGCGAGTTGACGCCGCCGGGCAGCACGGCGACCGCTCGGGCGTACAGCTCCGCCGAGCGGGTGTCACGGATGGAAGCGGGCATCAGACGCCCGCGTACTCCTGCTCCCACCGCTTGAAGTCGTCGGTGAAGTAGAGCAGGCGGATCTTCTTGAACTCGGTCGAGCTGTAGAGGATCGCGCGGTCCTCGATGCAGTCGATCTCGGCCTCGATCGCGTCGAGGATCCCGTCGCACTCCTCCTTGGAGCGACCGTGGGCCATCGTGAACAGCGCGTAGGGCCAGTCGGCGTAGGTCGGGCGCTGGTAGCAGTGCGAGATGCCCCGGAAGGCGGCCATGCGCGGCCCGACCTCGGCGATGCGGTCCTCGGGCACCTGCCAGACGCCCATGCCGTTGGCGCTGAAGCCGGCGCGACGGTGGAAGAGGATCGCCGCGACGCGGCGCAGCAGGTTGCGCTCCTTCATCCCGGCCAGGTGCTCGAGCAGCTTCTCCTGGCTGATGCCCAGCGCCGCGGCCGCGGGCGCGTAGGGCTCGGGCACCACCGGGAGGTCGCCCTGGGTGGCCCGGACGACCTCGCGGTCGAACTCGTCGTAGGCCACGCGCAGCGACGGCGCGGGCTCCTGGATCTCGCCCTGGGAGGAGAGCGACTTGGCGTCGCCGCTCATCTCGAGGTCCATGCGGATCTTGAACAGTTCCAGCGTCGGCAGCTGGCGGATCGACTCGGCGCCGGTGAGCTCCTGCAGGAGGTCCAGCGTGCCCTGGAGGCCGAGCTTGGAGTCCTCCTCCACGGCGATCGTGAACCACATGTTGAACTCGTGGTTGCGCAGGTAGTTGTGCGACACGCCGGGGTGGCTGTTGATGATCTTGGCCGGACCCCACGGGTGCTCGGCGTCGACCTTGGCGGCCACGAGCATCGAGCCGTAGCCGAAGGCGCGCGTGTCGTAGATCGGCGTGACCTGGCGGATGATGCGGTCGGTGAGCAGCTCCTGGACGCGGGCGATGACCGCGTCCTCGGTCATCCCGATGTCCGCGGCGACGTGCGCGTAGGGGCGCGGGTCCAGCGGGAAGCGGCCCTGCATCGCGTTGAGGAGCTGCTTGTCCTGATCGGACAGGGGGACCGCGGCGCCATCCTTGCGCGCCCGGATCTTCAGGTTGCCAGCCATCGTGCTGCGTCCTTCGCGAAGTAGGTGATGACGATGTCGGCGCCGGCGCGACGGATCGCGGTCAACGTCTCCAAGGCCAGGGCCCGATCGTCCATCGACGAGGTCTTGATCATGGCGTACTCCCCGCTCACCTGGTAGGCGGCGACGGGCATGCGCGTCTCCTGCTTGATGCGCCAGATCAGGTCCAGCGCGCTGAGCGCCGGCTTGACCATGACGATGTCCGCGCCCTCTTCGACGTCGAGCAGGGTCTCGCGGACCGCCTCGTCGCCGTTGGCCGGATCCATCTGGTAGCCCCGGCGGTCGCCGAACGCCGGGGTCGAGCCGGCGGCGTCGCGGAACGGGCTGAAGAAGGTCGAGGCGTGCTTGGCGCTGTAGGCCATGATCGCCGTGTCGGCGAAGCCCTCGGCGTCCAGCGCGGCCCGGATCACGCCGACGCGGCCGTCCATCATGTCGCTGGGCGCGACCATGTCGGCGCCGGCGCGGGCGTGGGAGACGGCGGTGCGGGCCAGCAGCTCCAGCGAGGAGTCGTTGTCGACGCTGCCGTCGGCGCGCAGCAGGCCGCAGTGCCCGTGGCTGGTGTACTCGCACAGGCACACGTCGGTGATCACGGTCACGTCGGGGTGCGCGGCCTTGATGGCGCGCGTGGCCAGCTGGACGGCGCCCTCGTCGTCCCAGGCCTCCGAGCCCTCCTCGTCCTTGTGGGCGGGGATGCCGAACAGCACGACGCCGCCCAGCCCGAGCTGCTGCACCTCGGCCGCCTCGGCGACCGCGGAGGCGACGCCGTGACGGCTGACGCCGGGCATGGCCCCGATCTCGCGCGAACCGTCGAGACCGGCCTCGACGAACAGGGGCAACAGCAGCTGCTGGGGCAGGACGACCGTCTCGCGAACGAGGTCGCGCAGGACGGCGGTGCGACGCAGCCGGCGCAGACGGGTCTGCGGAAAGGCCATGCACTGACCTTAGTGCGGGTCTGCCACGATCTCGCGCCATGACCCCCCGCCTGCTCGCCGCAGCGCTGCTCGGCGCGCTCCTGCTCCTCACCCCTGCCGCCCAGGCCCGGACGACCACCGCCAAGGCGATCACCTACGCCGGCATCGACTGCTACGCCACGATCCCGCTGGAAGGGCGCGGCATCGTCTGCTCGTCGGACTCCCTGCCCGACACCGGCGGGCTCGATCCGTTCGTCAGCCTGAAGCCGACCGGCCCGTCCAAGCTCGGCCAGCGCGGCGACTACGGCGGCTACGACGTGCGCCACCCGGCCCGGCTCAAGCTGCACGATCGCTGGGTCTGGCACGGGATCACCTGCACGGCCGGCAAGGACGGCATGACCTGCCTGAACCGACAGCAGAAGGGGTTCAACATCGGGCCGACGGGCTACCGGCCGCTCTGACACGATTCGGTCATGTTTCGACTCACGGTTGTCTCGTTCCTGACCGCGGCGCTGCTGATCCCGGCGGCGGCGCAGGCCAAGACGATCCACGCCACGTCGATCCTCTCCAAGGACGGACGGATCTCCTGCTACGGCAGCGTTCCCGCCGAGGGAAAGATGGTCAACTGCAACAGCCCCGGCCTGGGAAAGAGCCACGGGGCGCCGCGCTACGCGCAGCTGAAGTCGACGGGCTCCACGCGGATCGTCGCCCGCAGCGACTACGGCGGCTACAACGGCCGGCCAAAGACGATCCTGCCCGGTGACCGCTGGGTGTGGAAGGGCATCGTCTGCTCCTACGGGTCCATGGGGCTGAACTGCAACAACGCCAGCAACCACGGCTTCCTGCTCGACGAGATCTCGATCACCAAGCACTAGCGGCCGAGCCGCTTCGCGCGATGCCCGCCGTTCGTTCGCGCCGCCACGGTCGGCGAGCCGTCCGTCACGTCCAGGCTCGGCCTACGGCGCGTACTCCTCCGCGGTGATCGCGAACAGGTCGTGGTCGCGCCAGCCGCCGGCCAGGCGCAGGTAGCGCGGCGCGAAGCCCTCGCGCCGGAAGCCGTTCTTGGCCAGCACCCGGGCCGAGCGCTCGTTGTGGGGCATGACGGCGGCCTGCACGCGGTGCAGGCGCCCGGGGCCGAACGCGAAGGCCAGCGCGAGCGCGACCGCCTCGGTGGCGAAGCCCCGCCCGTTGACGCCCTCGTCGACGAAGTAGCCCAGCGTGGCGTTGTCCCACGCGCCGCGCACGATGTTGGCCAGCCCGACGCGGCCGCGGATGCGCTCGGTGGCCCGCTCGATCACCGCGAAGGCGTACATGCGGTCGGCCGCCCACTCGTCGCGGTCGCGCACGATCTCGGCGCGCTGGCCCGACGCGGTGAAGAACCCGTCGGAGCGGCGCGGCTCGAACGGGGTGTTGAACTCGCGGTTGCGGCGGCGCAGCTCCACCAGCTCGTCGACGTCGCGCAGCCCGAAGGCGCGGATCGCCACCTGGTCGCCGTCGAGCCGCTCGGGCAGCCGCATGCTCAGAATCGTCGCAGGGCCAAGCGGGCCAGGGCGCCGAAGGCCAGCGCCAGGCCGAGCAGGTGCAGCACCGGCACCAGCAGCCCCGGGTCGGACCCGTTGACCGCGGCGTCGAGCGCCTGCAGCGTCGGCTTGAACGGGAACGCCGCGCTGACCACGCGGATCACGTCGTACAGCCCGGTGGAGACGGCGCCGGCGGGCACGAGCGCCAGGAAGGCCAGCGGCAGCGCCAGCAGGAGCCCGAGCAGCGAGGCGGCCCGCACCTCGCGGGCCAGAGCCCCGATCGCCACCCCCAGCGCGCTGCAGCCCAGCGCGCCCGCGGCCAGCGCCGCGACCCACTGGCCGATCCGACTCCACTCCACCCCGGTCAGCGCCCCGATGCCGCACAGCATCACCAACGCGACCACGGCCGAGCACACGGCGGCGAGCACGACCTTCTCGGCCAGCAGCCCGGTCTTGCTGACCAGCCCGCGCACCAGGCGGCCGTAGGCCTGCTCCTCGCGTTCGAGCGCGAGCACGCCGCTGGCCAGCAGGACGGAGATGAACAGCAGGGAGACGGCGACGGCGAGCACGACCGCGAAGTCGTCCAGCGCCGTGCGGTTGCCGCTCAGCACGGTCTCCTTGACCGTCACCGGTTGGCTGACGGCGTTGAGCGCGGGGGTCGCGAACTCCAGGCCGATCAGCGCCTGGCCGGCGAAGTCGTCGACCGCCTCCAGGCCCGAGCGGGCCGGTGAGTCGGCGGGGAGCTCGTCCAGCGCCTGCTGCAATCGCTCCTTGGCCGCCTTCAGGCCCAGCAGGTCCTGCGCGCCCAGCGGCGTGGTGATCTTGCCGCCCTGGGTGAGCACCTTCAGGTCCTCGACGGCGACGTCGCGGATCTTGGCCGACAGCGCCGCGTTGGCCTTGGCCAGCTCCGCCTCGATCGTCGACTGCACGAACGACTGCTTGATCGCGTCGCCGTTGTAGAGGACCTCGATCTGGGCCTGCCCGAGCCCGCCGTTGAGCTTGTCGACGGTGTCGGCCGGGATGATCAGGGCGGCCAGCGCCTCGCCGTCCTTGACCTTCTCGATCGCCTGCTCGCGATTCTTGACCCGGACCGGGTCGATCGCCCCGAAGAACTGGTCGGCGTACTTGGCGAAGTCGACGTCCTCGCCGCCGATGTTCGTGACCGACTGGCCCAGGCCGACCTCGTTGAGGAACGCGACCTTCGGCTTGTCGGGCCCGCGCGACAGGGCGACGCCGATCAGCAGCGCGATGGCGATCGGGTAGATGACCAGCAGCGCGACCAGCAGCTTGGAGCGCCGCAGGATCTGCAGGTCCTTGACGAACAGCCAGCGGATGGCGCTCATCAATGACCCCGCTCCCGCAGGAAGCGCACGAAGGCGCCCTCGAAGTCCTCGGAGACCGAGCTCTCCGCGGCGCGCAGATCCGCGGGCGTGCCCGTGAAGATCACCTCGCCGTCGGCCAGCACCAGCACCCGGTCGGCCCAGCGCTCGGCCTCGGCGACGTTGTGCGTGGTGAAGATCACCGCGGTGCCGTTGGCCTGGGCCCGCGCGGCCACGAACTCCCACAGGCGCTCGCGCTGACGCGGGTCCAGCGAGCTGGAGGGCTCGTCCAGCAGCAGCACCGGGGGATCGGCGAGCAGGCCGACGGCGATGTTCACGCGCTGGCGGTTGCCGCCCGACAGCGTGCCCAGCTCGTCGTCGGCGCGGTCGGCCAGGCCGGTCTGCTCCAGCATCCGCCCGACGACCGCGTCGGGATCGGGGACCTTCTCCAGCCGCGCGAACAGCTTCAGGTTCTCCCGCACGGACAGCTTCCCGTAGACCGCCGCCTGCTGCGGCACCCAGCCGATCTCGCGGGCCGGGCGGCCGAGCTGGCCGGCGTCGGGCGCGAGGATCCCGGCCAGGATCGACAGCAGCGTCGTCTTGCCCGCGCCGTTGGGCCCGATGATGGCCAGCAGCTCGCCGGCCTCGACCTCGACGTCGACCGCACGAAGCGCCACCCGTTCGCCGAAGCGCTTCGTCACTCCTGTCGCCACCGCTGCCACGGCGGGGACCCTATAGCCGCACTGCGATGATCAAGCCCAGTGAGCGACGACGAGATCCGCATCCTCTTCATCGGCGACGTGGTCGGCGGCCTGGGCCGACGCACGCTGCTGAGCCTGCTGCCCGGACTGCGCGAGGAGCTGCAGCCGACGTTCGTCGTGGTCAACGGCGAGAACAGCGCCGGCGGCCTGGGGATCACGCCGAAGATCGCCGACGAGCTGCTGGAGAACGACGTCGACGCGATCACCCTGGGCAACCACGCCTACAAGCGGCGCGAGATCTTCCCCTACCTCGATCGCGAGCCGCGCATCGTGCGCCCGGCCAACTACCTGAAGTCCCACCCGGGCCGCGGCGTCACCGTCGTCGAGCGCGACGGCCTGCGCCTGGGCGTGGTGAACCTGTCGGGCAACCTGTTCGTGCAGGCCGGCCGGCCGATGTTCCAGGAGGCCGACGCCGCCCTGACCGAGCTGCGCGGCCGCGTCGACCACATCCTGGTCGACGTGCACGCCGAGGCGACCAGCGAGAAGGTCGGCCTGGGCTGGTACCTCGACGGGCGGGTGACCGCGGTCGTGGGCACGCACACGCACGTGCCCACCAACGACGCGCGCGTGCTCCCCGGCGGGACCGCCTACATCACCGACGTGGGCATGACCGGCCCGCGCGGCGGCGTGATCGGCGTCAAGAAGGAGCAGGCGATCGAGTCGATGAAGTCGCAGCTGCCCGTGCGCTTCGAGACCTCCGAGGACGACCCGTGGCTCATGGGCGTGCTGGTGACGGCGCAGCGGACGGCACCCGCCCGGGCGACGGCGATCGAGCCAGTGCTGCGGCCAGGCTGATCGCCGCGGCCACCAGCAGCGCGTTGCGGATCCCGACGATCGCGAAGGTCGTCGAGTCGCCCGCGACCAGGTCGAAGTAGCGCCGCGGGAACTCCAGCTGGGTGAACACGCAGGCGGCGGCGATCAGCGCCGCGGGCCAGCGGGCCCCCCAGGCCCAGGCCACGGCCGCGAACGGCGTCAGCCACACCAGGTACTGCGGCGACAGGACCTTGCCCAGCGCGACGAAGGCGATCGCGGCCAGAAAGCAGCACAGCACCAGGTGCTGGGCGTCGCGCCGGCGCGCAGCCAGCGCGGCGGCACCCAGGATGGCCAGCACCTCGGCGATCGTGAACAGCACCGAGACCAGGCCCGCCGGACCGCCGTCCAGGCCGTTGGACTTGAAGCGATCCGGGCGCACCGGGTCGCCGGTCACGTAGGAGTCGTCGGCCAGCCACAGCACGGTCGCGGGCGTCGACTCGATCTGCACGGGGCGCTCCTGGTGGAAGCGCACGACGTCACGCAGTCCGCTGAAGGGGAACGGGGCCAGCACCAGGAGGCAGATCGCCGCGACGATCGCCGCCCCCTGCAGCGCCGGCATCCGCTGGCCCCGGGCGACCAGCCAGACGATGGCCACGGGCACGAGGATCAGCGGCCACAGCTTGACCATCCCGCCGAAGGCCAGCAGCGCGAACCCGGCCCGCGGGTGCTCGCGGGCGAAGGCGACCATGGCCAGCAGGGTCAGCGCGGCCGGCAGCGCGTCGAAGTGCGTGCGCACCATCGCCCCCAGCAGCAGCGGCGTGGCCGCCATCAGCCAGCCCGCCTTCGGGCCGGCCAGGCGCTCGCAGCACCACTGCGTGACCAGCAGGCAGGCGAGCATGCCGATCCCCAGCTTCCACGCGCTCCCGCCGGCCAGGGCGATCGGGTACAGCGCGAGCGGCGGATACTCGAAGCCGAAGCCGCTGAACGGCGCGTAGCCCTGGGCCAGGAGGTCGTGGTAGACCGAGTAGACGTAGAGGTCGTTGACCGTCGTGTCGCTCGTCGGTCCGACCGTCGTGGCCAGCGCGAAGACGGCGACCAGCGTCAGCGCGCGAAGGAGCGCGCCGGCGATCACGCGAGCGCGGGTTGGGGCTCGGCCACGGACGGTGGCGGCGGCGCGACCGGCGGCTCGTCGAGGTCGGTGGGCTCGGCGTCGCGGCCGAAGATGGCCACGAACGCGAACGGGATCACCCACACGATGTAGAGGTAGAACCAGTACGTCGTGCCCAGCTGCAGGAGCAGCAGGATGACGCCGCCGATGGCCGCCAGGCCGATCACGTCCGGGCGCCGCGGGATCAGCGCGGCGGCCAGCGCGAACAGCACCGTGCCGATCTGGACGGCCAGCTGCAGCCCGCCCAGGCCGCCGTAGTAGCCCCACACGGAGAACGGCGCGCCCCGATCCAGCTGGAAGCCCAGCGTGCTGTCCCACACGGTGCGGAAGTCCCCCTGCAGCCAGATCGGCAGCATCACGATCCCCGCGGTCACGGCGAAGGCCAGCACGAACCACGCGGTCGAGCGCACGCGTTCGCGCAGCGGTCTGCCCGCCGTGCCGTGCGTGGCCAGCAACGGCGCCAGCGCCAGCGGCGCGAACTTCGTCAGGCCGGCCAGCGCCGCGAACACGCCGCGCGCGGGCGCGCTGGTGGCCACGAGCAAGGCACCGATCAGGAACGCGGCGACCAGGGAGTCGTTGGAGTTCGTGGCCAGCGCGAACAGCGTGAACGGGAACGAGGCCCACGCGTAGGCCAGCACGACGCCGAGCGTCGGGCCACGCAATCGGCGGCCGAGGAGGAACAGCCCGCCCAGGCACAGCAGGTCGAAGAGGACGGCGGCGCCGTGTGCGGCGGGCAGGTCGTCCCAGGTCCCGTGCCAGGGCCAGATCTGCTCGAAGGGCACGTAGACGAGGTAGTTGACCGGCCCGTAGGTGTCGCCGTGCTCGTTGTCCTTGGGCCAGTTGCCGTACAGGTCGGTGCCGTGGCTGATCTTGTCGGCCCCGATCACGCCCGAGTAGCCCACGTCGATGACGTTGGAGTCCGTCACGTTGAGACCGATGCGGAAGCCGACCAGGAACACGGTGGCGATGGCCAGCCAGGTCACCGGCACGAGCAGGAAGCCCCGCGTCGGCCTGACGTCGCGCCGGCGCAGCCCGATCCACAGCAATCGGCCCAGCAGGTAGAGCAGCGGCGGGTAGGTCGTCGGCACCGACCAGGCCAGGTTGCCGTGGCTGAAGAAGGCCAGCGAGATCGACAGCGAGCAGAGCGCCAGCAGATCGAGGTGGCGCATGCGCAAGGGGTGGCGCCAGTCGAAGAACGGCAGGAAGAACAGGACCAGCAGCGGGATCCACACGTACGCGGCGGCCGCCTTGCGCCCGAACGCGCCCGGGTAGCCGCGGGCCATCGTCCAGGCCACCTGCGGGCCGGTCCACGCCTCGGTCACCGTGCCCGTGGCGTCGTCGATCAGGACCTGGGCGATCTCGTGATGCTCGCCGTCGTAGAAGGAGATCTGCCAGCGCGACGCGCCCTTCTGGAACACGTCGACGGTCGTGTCGTCGCCGTGCTTGCTGCGCTCCTTGACGACCTTCGGGACCGCCTCGGCGATCTTCTGGGCCTCGCGCCCGGTGAGCTGGTGCAGCGGCGGCTTCTCGTCCAGCGAGGACGGTCGCGTGAGCGCGTTGGGATCCAGCGCGGTGGAGATCGTCGGCACGCCGGTGCCGATCCCGGGCACCGGGGCGGCGGTGGTCGAGCCGGGCGTCGACGCGGAGCTCGTCGCACCGGCAGCGGGAGCGGCCAGCGTGAGCGCGACGACGGTCGCGAGCAGCCACGTCCAGCGTTGCGCCATCGCCGCCAGCGTAGACGAGGTGGCGCTCAGCGGAGCTGCTGCTTGGCGAAGAGCAGCAGCCGGTCGTAGGGCGTCTGCTCGCCCACCACCTTCGCCGTGAAGAACTGCGATCCGTCGTAGCCGTGGACGCCGCCGGGAATCCGGTGGTAGACGACGCGCACCCCCTGCGCCCGGGCCCGGGCCACGAGATCGTCGTCCAGCGTGACCGGCACGGTCGGGTCCGCGTCGCCGTGCACCGCGAACAGCGCCGGCTCGCCCGGGCCCAGCTGGGCGGCGCCCGGCGGCACCAGGATCCCGCCCCACAGGCTGGCCACGAAGCGCACCTTGGGCACCGCGATGCCCAGGTCGTCGAACGCGTAGGCGATCTGGTCGGCGGTGATCGCGCCGGCCGACGAGCCGACCAGCCCGACGCGGTCCAGGTCGATGTGCAGCTGCCGGGCGTGGGCGCGCAGGTAGTCCAGCGCCGTCAGCGTGTCGTCGGCCGCGGCGGCGACCGCCGGGCGCAACGCGCTGTCCGGCAACGCGGCGACCAAGGGCGCCACGCGCGCCGAGGGCACGGGCGCCTGGCCGAGCAGGCGGTAGTCGATCGAGACCGCGACGATCCCCTCGCCGGCCAGCCCGCGCGCGGTGCGCACGATGCCCTCGTCGGTGCGTGACTGCTTCGTGAAGCCGCCGCCGTGAATCAGGACGACGACCGGCCGCGGCTGCCGGGCACGCTTCCCACTGGGCGCGTAGACGTCGAGCAGGAGCGGCGTCGATCCGGCCGCGGTCTGGCCGCTGCCGTACGGGATCGCGCTGCGCACGGTGACACCGGCCTGGGCGGCGGCGGGCAGCAGCGCCAGCGCGACCAACACGGCGACGAGCGCGCGCGTCACAGGCCGAAGTGCCCGACGACCATCGGGGCGATGTCGCGCAGGCCCCACTCGTCGCGCGCCTCGCGCGTGTCCGGGCCGGTGCCGCACCAGGCCATCACGCCCAGCGAGTCGGACGCGTGCAGCGAGCCGTGGCTGCCGCCGCCGACGTGCGCCTGGCCGCCCCAGTCGGCGAACTCGTAGCCGGGCGCGGCGCTGAGCAGCACGTCACCGGAGGTCGGGGCGGTCAGCGCGGCCCAGGCGCGCCCGAGCGCGTCGGGGTAGGCGGCGCTGATCAACCGGCCATCCTCGACACGCGCGCCGATCACGTCCAGGTCGCCCTCGACCGACCAGCGCTCGCCGCGGCGGTCGGCCACGTCGGTGCCGGGCGAGAAGCGCAGCTCGCCGATCGCGGCGGCGATCGCGCCCTCGCCGCTGGAGGTGCGCCACATCGTCAGGTCGACGCCCGGCGTCTGGCGGGCCGTGCGGACGATCCGGGGCAGCAGCGCGCCGCGGCCCTCCTCGACCAGCGCGTAGATGCCGGCCGAGCGCTGCGCCGGGCACACGGCGATCTCCGCCTCGTCGGCGTTGTCGGTCGACGGGTGCAGGATCGTGTAGTCCGAGAAGGCCTCGTGCAACTCGGTCACGCGCTCGACCCCCGCGTGCGAGTGGTCGGCGCAGACGATCACCGCGTGCTCGTCCAGGAACGCGTCGATGCCGCCCGCGGCGTCCATCATCCGCACCATCTGGCGGTCGGCGGCGGCGATCGACTCGACCTGGGCGTGCGGTCCGTGCTTGTGCGAGTAGGCGTCGTTGTCGGGCAGCGAGAGCAGGAGGAAGTCGAACAGGTCCTCCTTGACCATGAACTCGGCCACGCAGCCGGTGTGCTTGTCGCGCACGCCCGGCATCCCCAACTGGGAGCGGCACGGGGTCTTGCGGCTGGAGAAGATGTCGGCGTAGAACAGCTCGCGGGGCCCGAGCACCGGATGGCGGAACAGCGCGCCGGCGGCCCGCGACAGCAGGTTGTCCTTGGCCACCTCGTGGCGGTGGCGGCCGCGGTACATCAGGTACGTGGTGCCGGCGGTGCGGATGTCGGCGTCGTCGAGCGTCTCGAAGACGGTCTGCACGTTGGGCGACAGGTGGTGCCCGTTCATGTTGTAGACGGTGTCGGTCAGCTGGCGGGTGATGCCGAAGCGCCGCGACGCGCTGAAGCTGGAGCCGTACTCGACGTAGCGCTGCTCTTCGCGGGAGTACCAGTTCATCGACGGGATGTGGTGCTGGTCGGGCCCGGTGCCCGTGGCGATCGACGCGGCGCACACCGGCGTGACCGACGGGAAGGCGGCGACCAGGTCGTCGACGTAGACGCCGCGCTGGAGGATCGCGGCCAGCGCGGGCGCGCGGCCGGTGGCGATCGCCCGCTCCATCATCGACGGCTTGCAGCCGTCGATCACCGAGAGAACGAGCTTCTTTGCGGACATCGCCCCGCCCACCTCCCTCAGCGAAGGATGCGCAGCCCGGCGTACTTCTCGCCGGCGCGGCGCCGGCCGCCGATCAGCAGCCAGCCCAGGAAGGCCAGGATGATGATCGAGACGGGCGGGACGAGGATCGCCAGGGCGGCGCCGACCAGCGAGGCCGCGTCCTGGTAGACGACGAGCGCTTCCTTGACCGCCTGGTCGACGCGGGCGCGGACCCGGGAGAACAGCGAGCGCGAGGCCAGCTGGCCCAGCAGCGCGCAGGCGGCGCCGGCGGGGATGCCCGGCCACCAGGTGCTCGTGTGGTCGGCCAGCGCGGCCGAGAAGTACAGGGCGCCGAAGCCGATCGCGATGCCGGCCACCGCCGCGCCCACGGGGCCCGACTCAACCGCCTCCGCGCCGTAGCGGCGCTGGATGAACACCACCGCGAGCATGGCCACGAGGACCGCCAACAGGAACGGGAAGCCCTCCAGGAAGGCGAAGTCCGTGCCCTCGAAGTCGATCGTCACGTCGCCGGCGGCGAGCGCGCCGGTGACCAGTGCGGGCAGGAACGGGCGGACGCCGGCCGAAGCAGAAAGTCCGGCGCCGGTGCAGATGTCGAGGAAGAGACGCATCGGGTTCGGTACCGTCAAGCTACCCGGCGGCCCCCGCGTCATGTCTTCACGTCCACCGACAGGTTCCCGCTCGGCCCGCGATCTCGAGCGTTATGCAGGGCTCTTCTCCTCGCGTGCGATGAGTACGCGTAGCTCTGCCATGCGCGACCTGATGGCGCTCACGGCGCAGCCGCAGGTGATCTCCCTGGCCGGCGGCCTGCCCGACGTGAGCGCCTTCCCGGCCGAGCTGCTGGCCAAGATCGTCTCCCAGGTGGCGGCCGAGGACTCGGTGCGCGCGCTGCAGTACGGGCCGACCGAGGGCATCGACGACGTGCGCGCGGCGATCGTCGAGGTGATGGCCGCCGAGAACATCCACAACCTCGAGGTCGACGACATCCTGGTCACCTCCGGCGGCCAGCAGGCCATCGACCTGGTCTGCCGCACGCTGGTCGATCCCGGCGACGTGGTGATCGCCGAGGCGCCCACCTACCCCGGCGCGGTGCCCTGCTTCGGCTCCTTCGAGGCCGACGTCGTCCAGATCGCGATGGATGCCGACGGCATGCGCATCGACGAGCTGGAGGAGACGCTCGAGCGCCTGAAGGGCGACGGCAAGCGCCCGAAGTTCATCTACACGGTGCCCACCTTCCACAACCCGGGCGGCGTGACGATGTCGCTGCCCCGGCGCAAGCGCCTGGTCGAGGTGGCCCGCGAGCACGAGCTGCTGATCGTCGAGGACAACCCGTACGGCCTGCTGCGCTACGAGGGCGAGCCGCTGCCCACGCTGTACGAGCTCGACGGCGGCGACTTCGTCATCTACCTGGGCACGTTCTCCAAGATCCTGGCCGCCGGCCTGCGCGTCGGCTGGGCCGTCGCCCCCGGGCCGGTCTTCCAGAAGCTGAACATCGGCAAGCAGGCCGCCGACCTGTGCTCGTCGTCGCTGTCGCAGATGTTCATCTCCTACTACTTCCGCACCGGCCTGTGGAAGCAGCAGCTGGAGACCTACAAGGAGATCTACCGCCGCCGGCGCGACGTGATGCTCGACGCGCTGGCCGAGTTCTTCGGCCCCGAGGCGACGTGGACGCATCCGCAGGGCGGCCTGTTCCTGTGGGCCACGCTGCCCGACTACATCGACACCAGCGACCTGCTGGTGCGCGCGCTCGACGACGACGTCGCCTTCGTCCCCGGCCGCGGCGCCTACCTCGACGGCCGCGGCGGATCGTCGATGCGCCTGAACTTCTCGGGCGTCAGCGAGGACGAGATCCGCGAGGGCGTGCGGCGCATCGGCAAGGTCATCCGCGAGCAGATCGCCCTGTACGGCACGCTCACCGGCCACGCCCCGGCCGCCGCCGACGTGGTGCAGTCCGGTCGGGACGAACCGTCGAGCGAGCCGCTGGCCGACGTGTTCCAGCTGCCCCGCCGCGATCCCGACGACGGACGCGCCCGAGGCTCCCGATGAGCCGCGTCGCGGTGCTCAAGGGCGGTCGCTCGCTGGAGCGCCAGGTGTCGCTGCGCTCGGGCGCCCGCGTCGAGGACGCACTGCAGCGTCTCGGCCACGACGTGACGGGCATCGACGTGCGCGGCGACCTCGTGCGCCGGCTGCGCGAGCTGGAGCCCGACGTCGCCTTCATCGCCCTGCACGGGCGCGAGGGCGAGGACGGCACCGTCCAGGAGCTGCTCGAGGTGCTGGGGATCCCCTACACCGGGTCGGGGCCCTCCGCCTGCGCCCGCTGCTGGGACAAGGTCCTGGCCAAGCACCTGATGATCGACGGCGGCATCCCGACGCCCGACTTCTACGCGTTCAGCGAGACCGCCTTCCGCGAGCTGGGCGCCGCCGAGGCGCTGCCGGCCATCGAGGAGCGCCTGGCCTTCCCGATCGTCGTCAAGCCCGCGCGCGGCGGGTCGGCGCTGGGCATCAAGTTCGCCTCCTCGGCCACGCAGGTGCCGGGCGCGCTGGTCGCCGCGTTCTCCTACGACCGCAAGGTCCTGCTCGAGAAGCACGTCGCCGGGCACGACCTTGCCGTGTCGGTGGTCGACGGGCGCGCGCTGCCGGTGGTCGAGGCGGTCCCCAACGACGAGGACTTCTACGACTTCGAGGCGCGCTACGAGATCGGCCGCACGACGTTCCTGTGCCCGGCCGCGCTGAGCGACGAGGAGACCGCGCGGGCGCAGCAGCTCGCGCTGGAGGCGTGGTCGCTGTTCGGCTGCCGCGGCTTCGCCCGCGTCGACCTGATGCGCGACTCGGTCACCGGCGAGCTGTGCGTGCTCGAGGTCAACGCCGTGCCGGGGCTGACCGACACGTCGCTGCTGCCCCAGGCCGCCGACGAGGCCGGGATCGGCTTCGACGAGCTGGTCGCCCGACTGGTGGAGCTCGCGCTCCCCAGCGTCACCGCCTGATCGCGGTCCGCCCGGCTACTGCTCGCCCGCGGCGAAGTCCTCGGGCGTGACCTGGTCGAGGAAGTCCTTGAACTTCTCGACGACCTCTTCGGTGTCCTCGACGTCGTGCTCGAACTCGATCGCCGACTCGGCGATCACATCTTCGGCCGCGAAGATCGGCGCGCCGGAGCGCACCGCGAGCGCCAGCGCGTCGGACGGGCGCGAGTCGATCTCCAGCTCGCGGCCGTTCACGTTGAGCGTGATCGACGCGAAGAACGTGTTCTCGCGCAGCTCCGTCACGGAGACCTGCGTGCACTTCACGTCGAGCTCGCCGAGCATGTCGCACAGGAGGTCGTGCGTCATCGGCCGGGGCGTCGACGCGCCCTGCAGCTTCATCAGGATCGCGGCGGCCTCAGGGTGCCCGATCCAGATGGGCAGGAACTTGTTCGAGTCGACGGCCTTCAGCAACACGATCGGCTGCTTGCCGACCATGTCAAAGCTCACGCCGTAGATCACCATCTCCTGCACGTCAGGGCTCCTCGGTTGCCGGGCGCACTGCAATCGAGGATAGCGCCGGGTCAGTGGGGCGCCGGGCGCCCGCCGGTCACTAGGGTGCGGCCTCCATGGACAACCGAGAAACCATCCGCCGACGCCTCAACTGGGTCACCTGGGTGGCCATCATCGACGCCGTCGCCCTCGTCGTCCTGTTGTGGGCCGCGTTCAGCGACCGCGACGGCATCGTCAGCATCCTCGGGCCCGTCCACGGCGGCGGCTTCATCCTCCTGTGCGTGCTGATCGGCATCGGCTGCCTGGAGAAGCTGTGGGGCTGGTGGTTCCTGATCGTGACGATCGTCACCCTCGGCCCGCCCGGCTCGCTGATCGGCGAGGTCATCCTCCGCCGCCGGCTGAACGAGCAGCCCGCCTAGTGTCGTGAGTCGGCAATTCGTGTGCAGCTGGTGGATGCCGGGGCGGGTCTGCCGGTGATCGCCATCACCTGTCGTACTGGTGGTACGGGTGGTGATGGCGGGTGCCGGCAGACACGATTCCGGCGCCGCCAGATGCGGGCGAATTTCTGACTCAGGGCACTAGGTCGACGCGGCGCGCAGCGCCTCGACCAGCTCGTCCAGCGACCCCACGATGCGGCCGCCGCTGGCCACGATGAACGCCTCGACCTGCAGGTTGACGTGGACGCCGACCTCACCGGACTGGCGCAGGTCGGTGCGCAGCCCGAAGGTGCGCACGCCGACGCCGGCCGCGAAGCCGATCTCCGAAGCGGTGCCGGAGTCGACCTCCTGCCCGTCGAGGTTGGCGGCGACCAGGTCGGCCGAGCGGATCGCCGCGACGTTGCGCGCGCCCACCTCGGCGGCCAGCTCGCCCATCCGGCTGACGGACGCGGCCGCGTCGATCCACTCCTGCGGGTCGATCATCGCCCACGGGTCGATCACGTCGACGACCTCGCGCAGCGCCGGTAGGTAGACCGCGTTGTAGTAGTGCCGGCCGGCGTCGGAGAAGCCGAGCGGGCTGGCGACGTAGCAGCGGAGCATGCGCACATGCTCGCCGATCCGGCGGCTTGGCGTCGCCGCCGGCCGGGTAGCGCAGACGGCAGGCAATCGTTCCGAGAGGGGGAACGTGATGGGTACCGCAGTGATCGTGGCGATCGTCGTGATCGTGGCCGTGGTGGTTCTGGCGCTGCTGGTGATGGCCCCGCAGCTGCGCCGGCGCGGTGCCGAGCGCCGGATGGACGAGCGGCGCACCATGGCGGCGGACCGTCATCGCGAGGAGGCCGAGGCGCAGCGGGCCCGCGCCGCGGCAGCCGAGCGTGAGGCCCAGCGGGCCCGCGCCGAGGCGGGCATGCACGAGTCGCGGGCCGACCTGCACGAGCGCGGCATGGCCGACGACGACCTGCCCGTGGCCGACGACGACGGGCGCTTCGAGCGCGACCGCGAGATCGTCGGCGATCCGCCCGCGGCCGCCGAGCAGACGCGCTCGACGGCCGAGACGGATCAGCTGCGCTAGAAGGCGCCGCCGCAGTTGTCGGCGGCGTACTTGGCCATCGCGGTCGTCGCGTCCGCGATCTCGTCCTGCTTGTCCTGGAACTGCTGGAGGTCGTCCTGCAGACCGGCCAGCGACTCGGGATCGCTGAAGTCGGCGTTCGCGAAGACCTTGGCGAACGTCGAGTACAGGTCGGTCAGGGTGGCCCACTGATCGGAGAGCTCCGACGGGGGATCCACGGACTTCAGCGCGTCGGCCAGGTGGCTGAACGCCTCGCCCAGCGCGGCCGGATCCGACGAGGCCGACTGGTCCTGAAGGTCCTCGCCGATGCTCTTGAGCTCCTCGCAGAAGTCACCGCCGCCGCCCGAGTCGTCGCCCGAGTCCTCGGCGGTGTCCTCGGTCGTCGCGCTCCCGCTGTCGACCGTGGACGCCGCCTGGGTCGCGCTCGCCGAGCCGGTGCTCGAGTCGTCGTCGCCCCCGCCGCAGCCGGCGAAGACGAGCACGGCAACCAGCGAGAAGACCAGAAGCGGCCCCCGCCACGTGATGGTCATGCTTCCTCCTTGTGTGGGTTTTCGGGCGAGACTCTCGCAGCCGCGCGCCGTCCGCATCGTGGAGGGTCCACGAACCTCCGATGTGAACCGGCTGCGCGCTAGCAGTGCTCGGTCGCGTAGGTGCCGATCGACTCCGACGCCTCGGCGATGGTCTTGGCGTTCTCCTCGAGCTTGCTCAGCGCGTCGCCGACCTTGTCCAGCCCCGCGGCGTCGTTGAGGTCGATGTTGTCGAAGGCCACGCCGAACTGCTCGTAGAAGTCGGTCAGCTGCTTCCAGGCGTCGGCGATCTCGGCCGGCGGCTGGACCGACTTGAGCGCGTCGGCGCCCTTGGTGAACAGCCCGCCCAACCCCGACGGGTCGGCGGCGTCCAGCTTGACGTCGATGGCGTCGGCCACGCCCGCGAAGTCGGCGCAGAAGCCGCCGCTGTCGGCCGCCGTCGCCGTGGTCTCCGCCGCTGCGGACTGCGTGCCGGTCGACGACGAGCCGTCGTCACCGCCGCATGCGCTGAGCGTCAGCACGCCGGCCATCAGCAGTCCCAGCACCGAGGTCCGTCTCCACACTGCGGTCATCGCTGGCCTCCCGCTCGGGGGTGTTGGGCCAAGGATGCCCGAATCTCAGCGGTCGCGCCGGGTGTACACGCCGGTGGCCACCGCGTGATAGCCCTTGGCGCCCACCGCGGCGGTCAGGTCGCTGAAGGCGTCCTCCCCCCGCCCCAGGCGCTGCAGCGCCGTGGCGAAGTCCCAGCGCGGCGCCCACCCGAGCAGCTCGCGGGCCCGCGCGTTGTCGTAGACGCGCTCGATCTGCGGGAACATCGACCAGCCCAGGCGCTCGTACAGCTCCGGGTAGTCCGGGAACCGGCGGGCCACGACGGCGGGCGCGTCGACGCGCAGCTCCGCGAGGTCCTCGCGGGTGAACGGCGTGGTGGCGCTGATGATGAAGCGGCCGAAGCCGAGCTCGGGGGCGCGCTCGAGCGCGAGCCGGTGGGCCGCGACGATGTCCTGGAGGTCGGCGCGCCGGTAGAGCAGCTCGTTGACCTTGGCGTTGGCCGCCGGATAGGCGGCGCGAACGTCGTCGCGGTCGTCCTCCTCGGGGAAGAAGCGCGACGTGCGCAGCACCAGCACGGGCAGGCCGTGGTCGCGATGCACCAGCTCGCACAGGTCCTCGGCGGCCACCTTCGTGGCGCCGTAGATGTTGCGTGGCCTGGGTGCGACGTCCTCGGTGATCCACGTCGCCGGGGCGCCGGGTGGCGGCACCAGCGCGCGGCCGAACGCGCTGGTGGTCGAGGTGAAGACGAACCGCCCCACGCCGGCGGCGACCGCCTCCTCCAGGAGCGTCAGCGTGCCGGTCAGGTTCGTGTCGACGAAGTCCTGGCGGGTGTGGCTGGCCACGTGCGGCTTGTGCAGCGTCGCGGCGTGGAGCACCGCGTCGACGCCGGTCAGCGCCTCGCGCACGACGGCGCGATCGGCCACGGAGCCGACGACGTCGGTGGTCGGTGAGGCGACGATGTCCAGGCCGATCACGTCGGCGCCGTCGCCGCGCAGCACGCGGACGAGGCCGTCGCCGAGATGGCCCGCCGAGCCGGTGACGAGGACGCGCATGATGGCCGTAGTATTACGTATGACGGATCGCCATGAAAGGGCTCACCCGTCGCGCAGCATCCCGCGGGTGACCGCGTCGTCGACGATCGCCTCGGCCACCGGCCGCAGCGACGGCCACCAGGCCGTGATGTTCTCGACGAACGCGCGCTCCTGGGCCACCGTCACGCCGCGCTCGGCCCAGGCGTCGCCGTCGCCCGCCCAGTGCAGCAGCATCGGCTGCATGCGGTCGATGGCCCGGGCGAAGCGCGCCTCGGGCGTCTCGGCCTCCTCGAAGGTGTTCCACGCGGCGCGCAGGCGAGCGCCCTGCTCCGTGGGCAGCAGGCCGAACAGCCGCTCGGCCGCGGCCCGCTCGACCGCCTCGATCGCCTCACGGGCGGCGGTGTCGTAGATCGGGACGTCGCCCGCGTCGACCTCGACGATGTCGTGGACCAGCAGCATGATCAGCACCTCCTCGAGGTCAACGTCCGGCGCGTGCTCGGGCGCCAGGACCACCGCGGTCAGCGCCAGATGCCAGGAGTGCTCGGCGCTGGTCTCCGAGCGCGAGCCGTCGACCAGGCGGTTGACCCGCTCGATCATCGTCAGGCCGTGCGCGGTGACCAGGAAGTCCAGCCGCGCGCGGCCGTGGTCGTCCAGCGTGAGGTCATGCGGGCGTCCGGGCACCCGCCCCATGGTCGCAGCCTCAGCCGTGGCCCAGCCGGACGACGAACCCACCATCGGCCGGCACCGGCAGCAGGAGCGTGCTCGCGCGCGTGACCGACACGGTGCGCGTGGCCACGTCCGGTCCGTCGGCGTCCTCGGTCACCTGGGCCTGCCAGGTCCCCGGGCCCAGGAAGCGCAACGGGACGCGCACGGAGCGGGCCGGACCCGCGGTGATCGACCCGACCCACCAGGTGTCGCCGTGCCGACGGGCCACCGTCGCCCCCCGACCGGGCGCGCCCTCGATCAGCTGCGATGCGTCCCAGGTGACCGGGAGCGCGTCGAGCACCGCGGTGGCCGCCGGGCGCTCCGCGTAGGCCTCGATCGAGTCGGCCGGGTGCAGCAGCCCGGTGGGCAGCAGCAGCGCCAACGCCAGCTCGTGGGCGTCGCTGGTCCGGCGGCCGGGCGCGGTGAAGGTGACCGGCGTGATGTCCTGCGGGCCGGCCACCGCCCGCGTGAACGGGAGGATCGCGTTGTGCTCGGGGGTGGGCGCGGCGAAGCGGTCCGGCTCGCGCGCGGCCAGCGGGTAGTACTCGGCGCCGCGCACGCCCTCGTAGCTGAGCAGGTTGGGCCAGGTCCGCTCCAGGCCGCGCGGCACGGTGAACCCGTGCAGGTCGACGACGAGCCGCCGCGCGGCCGCGTCGCGCAGGATCGCGTCGACCAGCTGCATCGTCGGCTGCGTCTCGTCGTCGAAGAAGTCGACCTTGACGCCGGCGATCCCCAGCGCGGCCAGCCGGTCCAGCTGGCGGGCGCGGTCGGCCGTGTCCCCCAGCTGCCACTGCGCGAACCACACGATCAGGCGCACGCCGCGCGCGCGGGCGTAGGCCGACAGCGTGGCGATGTCGTCGCCGAGCTTGTCCCAGCCCGCGTCGACGGTCACGTACTCCCACCCGTGCGCGGCGGCGAAGTCGACGTACTGGCGCTGGCGCTCCAGCGACGCCGGCGAGTCGTTGTCCGACCACCACGACCAGGCCGCGGTGCCGGGCGTGACCCAGGAGAAGTCGCCCCGCGGCGGCGCCGCGAGGTCGGCCACCAGCGTGGAGCCGCTGACCTCGGCCAGCGTCCCGGCGATCAGCAGCCGCCACGGGCTGGCCCAGTCGCGACCCAGCTGCACGGGCAGGATCGGGCCGGCCTCGACCGGCCCGTCCGCCGTGGTGGTGCCGTGCGGCGCCAGGCCGAAGCGGATCAGCCCGCCGTCCTGGACCAGGCGGGCGGCGGCGTTGCGCCCGTCGACGCCCGACTCGGTGACCAGCGCGTAGCGATCGCCGCGGCCGACCCGCAGCAGCTCGGCGGGCAGCGCGACCGGTTGCGCGCGGGGCTGCCACAGCGACTCGCCGTCGGGCCGGTGCGCGGCGCTCCAGGTGCCGCGGACGCCCACCGGCGCGAACCCGCCCTGCTCCTCCAGCAGCGTGGTGGCGCTCCCGGGGAGCTCGTAGCGGTAGGCCACACCGTCGTCGGCCGCCCGCACGCGCAGACGCAGGGTGCGCGGGCCGCGCAGCGTGAGGATCAGATCCCGGGCCCGCAGCGTGCGGTCCTGCCGGGGTCCGGTGACCGTGTGCACGCGCTCGGCCACGGTGGCCCGACGCACGCCGCTCAGCCGCAGCCCGGAACGCAGGTCGGTGCCCTGGAGGCGCAGCCCGAGACGGCTGGGCGCCAGCAGCGGCGCGCCGTCCAGGCGCGCGCTCAGCACGGGCGCGCCGCGGCTCACGGTCACCTGGGCGACCAGGCGGCCGTCGGGAGACGCGACCTGGGCGGCCTGGGCCTGCGCGGCGGCGGCCACCGACAGTCCGACGACGAGGGAGATGAGCGACGCGCGGCGCATGCGCAGGAACCAGAAAGCCCCGCTCAGGCGGGGCTTTCGTGATGGGCGATCCAGGATTCGAACCTGGGACCTCTTCCTTATCAGAGAAGCGCTCTAACCGACTGAGCTAATCGCCCGCGGCGGGGAATGATAGCGAGCGCCGACGGCTGGTCAGGCGGTGATCGTGCGGGCCAGTTCGAGCGCGTCGTCGAGCGAGTCCAGACGCAGCTCGGCGCGGTACCCGTCGCCGTGGGGATGCACGTAGACGTCGTGGCCGAGCGCCGTGCTGAGCGCGTCGGCGATCTCCCGGGCCGCGGCCGCCTGGTCGGGATGCACGCGCGGTCCGCTGGGGCGGGGTGTCGACGTCGCCGCGCCGGGGCGCTCGCGCTGCGCGGCCTCGCGGGCGCGCGTCTCGAGCACGCGCACCGACCAGCCCTCGACCGCGGCGCTGCGGGCCAGCGAGCGGCGATCGGCGTGGTCCTCGGCCAGCAGCAGAGCCCGTCCGTGGCCCTCGCTCAGGTCCCCGGCCTCGAGCAGCTCGATCGCCTCGTCGGGCAGGTCCAGCAGGCGCAGCAGGTTGGACACCGCGACGCGCGACCGCCCGACGCGGCGGCCGACCTCCTCGCGGGTCAGCCCCAGCTCCTCGACGAGCGCCGCGCAGGCGCGCGCCTCCTCGACGGGGTTGAGGTCCTCGCGGGCCATGTTCTCGATCAGCGCGGCCTCGAGCGTCTCGGCGTCGTCGCGCGGGCGGATCAGCGCCGGGATCTGCTCGAGCTCGGCCAGCTGGGCGGCGCGCCAGCGGCGCTCGCCGGCCACGAGCTCAAATCGCCCGCCCTCGACCGGGCGGACCAGCACGGGCTGCAGGATGCCGCGCTCGCGCATCGAGTCGGCCAGGGCCTGCAGGGGCTCGTCCTCGAAGCGGCGGCGGGGCTGCTTGGGGTTGGGCGAGATCAGCGCGACGGGCAGCTCGCGCAGCTCGTCGGCGGCCGCCGATCCGGCCTGCTCGGCGCCCGCGGTTCCCGGCCCCGGCTGCGGCGGCGGGCTGACCGACAGGATCGCCGAGAGCCCCCGGCCCATCCCGCGCTCAGGCACGGGCCGCGACCTCCTTGGCCAGCTCGAAGTAGGCGTCGGCCCCGACGCAGTGCGGGTCGTGGTGGATCACCGGCCGGCCGTAGCTCGGCGCCTCGCCGATGCGCACGTTGCGCGGGATGACCGTGTCGAAGACCAGCGACGGGAAGTGCTCGCGCACCTCGCTCTCGACGTCGCGGGCCAGGCGCGTGCGACCGTCGTGCATCGTCAGCAGCATGCCGCCGACGGTCAGCTTGGGGTTCAGCTCGCGCTGGATCAGCGTGAGCGTGTCCAGCAGGCCGGCCAGCCCCTCGAGCGCGAAGTACTCGGTCTGCACCGGGATGATCACCCGATCGGCCGCGACCAGCGCGTTCACGGTCAGCGGCCCGAGCGAGGGCGGGCAGTCGATCAGGATCAGGCCGAAGCGGTCGCGGATCGGGGCCAGCGCCTCGCGCAGGCGCGTCTCGGAGCCCTGCAGGCGCGGCAGCTCCATGTTCGCGCCGGCCAGGTCCGCGCTGGCGGGCAGCATGTGCAGGCCCGGGATGTTCGTCTCGTGCAGCGCCGCCTCGGCGGATGCGCTTCCGGCCAGCACGTCGTAGATGCTGGGCTGGAGATCCTTGGCCAGCCCCAGCCCCACCGTGGCGTTGGCCTGCGGATCGATGTCGACCAGCAGCGACGGATAGCCGGCTTCGGCCATGCACGCGGCCAGGTTGACCGCGGTCGTGGTCTTCCCGACACCGCCCTTCTGGTTGGCCACCGCGTAGATCTCGCCCATAGACGTGTCCACGGTACCGGCCTGCTCGGTCGGCGCCGGGGCCTGTCGCGAACCGTTCGTTCGCGAACGAACGCTGGACTTCAGGCTGAGAGCGGCCGTTTGCGGGCCATTCCCGCGCGGCGAGGAAACCGCGACGGCGTATCCAGAACCTTGGAGTAGAGGTAGAGGGCCCGATGTTCGGCTCCGGGACGCGGCTCCAGGACGACGGTCTCCCCCATCTCCAGCCCGACGATGGCTGCGGCGGCCTGGCCGTCGCGGACCTCGTCGGGCTCGGGACGGCCCTTCCACGCGACCAGCGTCCCGCCGATCCGCAGCAGCGGCGCCGCGTACTCGACGAGGACGGCCAGCGAGGCCACGGCGCGAACGGTGATCACGTCGAGCTCACGCGCCGGCCAGTCCTCGGCCCGCGCGCAGGCCACGCTGGCGTTCTCCGCTCCTGCCACCTCGATCGCCTGCTCCAGGAAGGCGCACTTGCGCGACTGGCTCTCGACCAGGTCGACGTGGGCCTCGGGCAGGGCGAGCGCCAGCGGCAACCCGGGGAACCCCGCCCCGGCCCCCAGATCGGCGATCCGGTCCGCGGAACGGACCGCCGCCACCGCCAGCCCGTCCAGCGAATCGCCGATGTGGGCGGCGACGCCGTCCCGCGGGTCGGTCACCGTCGTCGGGGCGGTCGGGTCGTCGCGAACGAGCTCGAGCAGCGCCGCGAACCGCGGCGCCAGCGCCGCATCGACGCCGTGATCGGCGAGCGTGCGGCTGAGCGCGGCGGGCCAGGCAGGAGGACTCATCGGGGCGCATCCTGGCAGGCTCGTGCCCATGGCCGACACCCTGCGCCTGCGCGCGCTGCCCGAAGCGCTGTCCATCGTCCGCCTTCCCGGCGAGACGCCGCCGCCGACGTGGGCCTTCTCCGGGCCCGGGATCGCCGCCGCCGTGCGCCGCGCCGGCGAGCTGGGCGTGGTCTGCGCCACCGATCGGGTCCCCGCCGGGGAGACGACGAAGGAGGACGGCTGGACCGCGCTCGAGGTCGAGGGGCCGCTGGACTTCTCGCTGACCGGGATCCTCGCGTCGATCGCCGCGCCGCTGGCCGAGTCCGGCGTGTCGATCTACGCGCTGAGCACGTACGACACCGACATCGTGCTCGTCCGCACCACGATGCTCACGGTGGCGGCGAGCGCTCTCCAGGCCGAAGGCCACGCGGTCGACGTTTCACGTGTTTCCTGACGGTGAAACACACCGCGGCGATCAGCCCAGGCGGGCGATCCGCTCGCGCTCGCGGGCGATGACGTCGCCGTAACGCGCCACCATGTCGGCGAAGCGCTCCGCCGCGTGCGCATCGATGGCCGGCGTCAGACGCGCCTCCAACACCGGCAGGACGTCCTCGACCAGCGCCCGGCCTCGGGCCATCCACTGGTAGTACGAGCGGCCGCCGTGGTGGTAGGGCCCGTACAGCTTGGTGCGCGGGAACCGGGCCATGATCCACTCGAACAGCGCCTGGTGACGCGTGTGCATGCGCAACGTCACCTGCGGCTGGCGGCCATCGCCGCCGAAGCTGCCCTCGCCCACGAGGATCCCCACGAACAGTCCCTCGTCGAAGTCGTCGAGATGCGGCATCTACCCGTGCAGTGTTTCACCGTCAGGAGACACGTGAAACGCGCCCGCCCGGCGCGAGCCCCTCAGGACGCGTCGGACGCGGGGGCGACGACGAGATGGCGGTTGGGCTCGTCGCCCTCGCTGTAGGTGTCCACGTCACCGCGCTCGCGCAGGTGCTCGTGGACCAGGCGCCGCTCGCTGGCCACCATCGCATCCAGCGACACCGGGCGCTCGTAGCGCAGCGCCTCGTCGGCCGCTTCGTCGGCCTGGCGCCGCAGCGCCGTGGCCCGCCGCTCGCGATAGCCGGCCGCGTCGATGACCACGCGCAGGTCGCTCGGCGCGCCCTTGAAGACGATCCGCTGGGCCAGGTGCTGGACGGCGTCGATCGTCTGGCCGTGACGGCCGATGAACAGGCCGAAGTCGTCCCCGACCAGCGTGCCCGTCACCGTGTCGCCCTCGGTCGCCACCTCGACCTCCGCCTCGAGGCCGAGCGCCTCGACCAACAGCTCCAAGAGGTCCTCGACCGCGTCCTCGATCTCTTCCACGTTGCTCATCGACGGCGCCCCGATCGCTTCTTCTTCTTGCGCGCTGACGGCGGTGGGCCGGAGGACGCGCGCGGCGCCGGTGCGCTGTCGTCCGCGCCGGCCGCAGCGGGCTTCCCGGTCGCACCGGTGCCCTTGTCCTTCTGCGTCTGCTGGGCCTCCTGGGCGCGGGCCATGATGCGGCCGAACATCCCGCCGCCGGCGGACTGCGCGGACCCTCCGCCGTCGCTGCCGGGCAGGCCGGCGATCGCGGGGGAGCCGCTATCGGGCCGCCGTTTGCCCCCGGACGCCTCGAGCTCTGCTGCCTTCAGCGCCTTCTCGGCCTCGAACTGGCGATCCCATTTTCGGCCCAGGGTCTCTCTGATCGTGAACTGCTGGAAGAGCGTCCACACGTTCGTGGTGATCCAGTAGACGAGCAGGCCGGCGGGGAAGCCGATCACGAACGGGACGAAGACGACCGGCAGCGCCAGCATCAGGTAGCGCTGGTTGCGGTCCATCGTCGGCTGCGCCATCACGAGCGTCGAGACGAGCTGCGTGCCGACGTACAGGACGATCAGGATGATCAGCGTGGTCCCGGTGGCCTTGCTGGTGATGTCGCCGATGCCCAGGAACGCGGCGTCCGGGATGTTGCCGCAGGCCTGTGGGTCGCTGGGCGGGTTGACCGTGCCGTTGGACAGGATCGGGCAGATGTCCAGGCGCAGGTCGTGGCGCAGCATGTAGAACAGCGAGATGAAGACCGGCAGCTGGAAGACCAGCGGGAGACAGGCCCCGAACGGGTTGACCTTGTTCTCCTGGTAGAACTTCATCATCTCCTGGTTGAGGCGCTCCTTGTTGTCCCCGTACTTCTTGCGGAGCGCCTGAAGCTCAGGCTGGTGGCGCTGCAGCGCCTTCATCGACTTGTACTGGCGGATGGCCAGCGGCAGCAGCACCGCGCGGACGACGATCGTCAGGCCGACGATCGACCAGCCCCAGGAAAGGCCGATCCCGTCGTGCAGGATGTTGACGAGAACCCACTCGAAGACATCGATGAGGGGCTGGAGGACGTTGGCGAAGATAGGCATGTCTCAGGTCTCGTGGGGCGCGTGGCCTGACGCAGCGAACAGACGCTGCGCCTCGACGGGGTCATAACCGCCGTGTGACCAGGGATTGCAACGCAGCAGACGCCAACCCGCGAGCACGAGGCCCCGCAGTATGCCGAACTCCCGCACCGAGTCGACGGCATAGGCCGAGCAGGTCGGGTGGTACTTGCAGCGCCGGGGCAGCAAAGGGGAGATCACGCGCTGGTAGACGCGGATCGGTGCGATGACCACGCTGCGGGCGATGCTCACGCCGTCTTCTCCGCCGCAGAGGCCTTCTCGACGAGCTCGTCCAGCGCCGTCTGCACGCCGCCCAGGCCCTCGCGCTCGGCCAGCTCACGAGCGTCGGGACGGGCGACGACCACGACGTCGACGCCGTCGGGCAACGCCGGCTCGGCCACGACGAACGCCTCGCGCAGCAGACGCTTCACGAGGTTGCGATCGACGGCGCCGCCGACCTTGCGCGACACGGACACGCCCAGGCGGGCCTCGCCCTCACCCGAGCGGGGGAAAGCGTAGAGGACGAAGTACCGGTTGCCGTGGGAGCGCCCCTGGCGGTAGACCCGCTCGAAGTCCGCGCTCCGGGTGAGGCGGCCACGTTTGGCGCGGCCGGTCACGGTCAGACGGTGAGGCGCTTGCGCCCCTTCGCGCGGCGGCGCTTGAGGACAATGCGCCCGGCCTTCGTCTGCATACGGGAACGGAACCCGTGGGTGCGGGCGCGCTTGCGCTTCTTGGGCTGGTAGGTGCGCTTCATGGGATGGAGCAGTCTACCGCCTCCGAAATCCACATCGCCGTCCACAGGCTGTCCACAGCACACACAGCGGACGGATCATGGATTTCCCCGGCATTTGCGGGCTTCGCGCGAGCCCCGCCCGGGCCGCTCCACGAGCCTGGTGGTACGGTCGCTGGACGGAGCCGGAAGCACCCTCGGCTCCCCCTCCAAATCGGTTCGCCCCACTTGCTCGGAGGAGCAGGCCCCCTCCTGTCCGTGACCACATCGCTCGAACACGCCTGGCCCGACGTCCGCGCCCATCTGCGCCGCGCGGTGCCCGAGTCGACCTACGCGCTGTGGCTCGAGCCGCTGGCCGCGGTCGAGTTGACCGACGACGCGATCGTCCTGGCCGCGCCCGACGAACGCCGGCGCAGCTGGGCCACCGGCCGCTTCGGCCGGGTCCTGCAGGCCAGCGTGCGGGCCGTGCTGGGCGAGCACATGCGGGTCGACGTGATCCTGGCCGGCAGCCCGCGCGCCGCGCGACCGGCGGCATCGTCCCGCCGCGGATCGGCGCAGCCCGAGGCCGCGCCGGCCGCCGCGCCCGAGCTCCCCGAGACCGAGTTCCAGCCCAAGCTGACCTTCGAGCAGTTCGTCATCGGCGACGCCAACCGCCTGGCCCATGCGGCCGCGCTGGCCGTCGCCGAGATGCCCGGCCAGGCCTACAACCCGCTGTTCATCTACGGGCCGCCCGGCAACGGCAAGACGCACCTGCTGCACGCGATCGGCAACTACGTCCGCGCCTACGGCGGCGGGCTGACCGTGCGCTACGCCACCGCGGAGTCGTTCACCAACGAGTTCGTCGGCGCCCTCCAGCGCGGCCACATCGACGCCTTCAAGTCGCGGTTCCGCCACGTCGACGTCCTGCTCATCGACGACGTGCAGTTCCTGGCCTCCAAGGCCAAGACCGAGGAGGAGTTCTTCCACACGTTCAACGCGCTTCACGACACCGGCAGCCAGCTGGTGCTGACCTGCGACCGCATGCCGCGCGACCTGGATGCGCTGGAGACGCGCCTGCGCGAGCGCTTCGAGGCCGGCCTGCTCACCGACATCCGCGCGCCCGACCACGCGACGCGCCTGACGATCCTGCGCAAGCGCGCCCGCCACGACGCCCTCGACCTGCCCGACGAGTCCGCGCTCGAGGTGGTCGCCGAGCGCATCACCGACAACATCCGGGTCCTGGAGGGCGCGCTCATCCGCGTCGTCGCCTTCGCCTCGCTGACCGGTCGCCCGCTGGACGCCGCCGTCGCCCACGAGGTCCTCGACGGGCTCTACCGCCAGCCCCGGGCCGTGCGTCGCTCGCTGGACGAGATCCAGCAGACGACGTGCGAGGCCTTCGACATCACGATCGAGGAGCTCGTCTCCGGCGTGCGGTCCCAGCGCCTCGTGTGGCCCCGGCAGGTGGCCATGTACCTGGCCCGCGAGCTGACCGACCAGACGCTGCCGGCCATCGGCCGGGCGTTCGGCGGACGCGACCACACCACGGTCATGCACGCGTGCAAGCGCACGGCCGAGCGGATGGCGTCCGACCCCGAGGCCAACCAGGTGGTTCGGGACCTGACCGAGCGCCTGCGCAGCCGGTCGTGACGACCGCCCGGCGTGCGATGCTCCACCGTCCGCCCACAGTCCGTCCACCGGCTTCCCACCGTCATTCATGCGATGGCAACGGGATGTTCACACCCGCTGTCCACATCTCCACCGGCCTTATGACATTGATCCCCATCGAGAGGCATTCATCGTGAAGATCTCCTGCTCCAGCGCCGAGCTGCTGGCTCAGCTGCAGACGGTCTCCCGCGTTGCTTCGACGCGCAGCGCCGTCCAGGCGCTCTCGGGCGTGCAGGTGGCGGTCAGCGATGACGGCGTCGAACTGCGGGCGACCGACATGGAGGTCGCGCTGCGCGTGCCGCTGACCGCCGAGGTCCAGCGCACCGGCTCGACCGTCCTGCCCGCCCGCCTGACCCTCGACGTCGTCCGTGCGCTGCCCGCGGCCCAGGTCACGCTCGAGCTGCGCCCCGCGGACCAGGACGTCGAGATCAAGTCGGGCTCGGCCACCTTCCACATCCGCACGCTGCGCTCCGAGGACTTCCCGCCGCTGCCCGAGCCGGGTGGCGACACCACCGTCGAGGTCCCGGCCGCCGCGTTCGTCGAGACGGTCTCCCGCGTGGCCCGGTCGGCCTCGCGCGACGAGACGCGCCCGATCCTGACCGGCATCCTCGTGTCGGCCTCCGGCTCGGACCTGCGCATGGTCGCCACCGACTCCTATCGCCTGTCGGTCAAGGAGACCCCGTTGGAGCGCGAGCTGGTGGGCGCGTTCGAGGCCAACGTCCCGGCCCGCGCGCTGCAGGAGCTGGTGCGCATCGTGCCCGCCGGCGGCGGTGGGGGAGAGGACGACGCGCCCGAGGCGTCGCTGACGGTCGGGGTGCGCGCCAACCAGATCGTCTTCCAGGCCGGCGGCGCGGTGCTGTCGTCGCGGCTGATCGATGGTCAGTTCCCGAACTTCCGCCAGCTGCTGCCCGACGCCTACGAGCACGAGCTGCGCATCGCCGGCGACGAGCTCACCGACGTGGTGCGGCGCATCAGCCTGCTGGCCCAGAAGAACGCGCCGCTGCGCCTGGCCTTCCGCGAGGGCGAGGTGACGGTCTCGGCGCAGACGCCGGACGTCGGTGAGGCGAGCGAGACGCTGCCCGTGGCCTTCTCCGGCGAGCCGTTCGAGATCGGCTTCAACCCGGAGTTCCTGCGCGACGGCCTGGAGAGCGTGGAGAACGGCGACCTGGTGCTCAAGCTGATCAGCCCGCTGCGCCCTGGCCTGATCGAGTCCGCCGACGGCAGCGGCTTCCTCTACCTCATCATGCCGATCCGCCTCAACGTCTGATCGCGTGATCGTCGAGCGCCTGCGCCTGCGGGACTTCCGCTCCTACGCGGCCGCCGACCTGGCCCTGGGACCCGGCGTGACGGTGCTGCATGGACGCAACGGCGCGGGCAAGACGAACCTGCTGGAGGGCCTGTACTTCGGGTGCACCGGCCGGTCGTGCCGGACGAGCAACGAGCGGGAGCTGATCCGCTTCGGCGCCGGCGCCACGCGCGTGGAGGTCGACGGCCACGACGCGGACGGGCCGCACTCGCTGAGCGTCGGATTCCAGCCCGGCGAGGCCAAGCGCCTGAAGGCCGACGGGGCACCGGTCGAGCGGCTGGTCGACGTCAGCACGCGCCCGCTGGTGTCGGTCTTCCTGCCCGATCGACTGGAGCTGGTCAAGGGCGCGCCGTCGCTGCGCCGCGCGCACCTGGATCAGCTGGTCTCGGCGCTGTGGCCGGCCCGCACCGACACCCGCCGGGCCTACAGCGCCGCGCTGGCCCAGCGCAACGCGCTCCTGCAGCGCATCCGCGCCGGGCGCGCCTCTCGCGCCTCGCTGCCGGCCTGGGACGCCGAGGTGGCCCGCCACGGGGTGGCGCTGCGCGACGATCGGGCCGCCGCGGTGGAGCGCATCCAGGAGCCGTTCGGCGTGCTGGCGGCGGAGCTGGGGCTGACCGGGGATGCGACGCTGCGCTTCCGGCCGCGCTCCACGGCGGCGACGGCCGACGAGCTGGCCGCGGAGCTGGCCGAGCGCACGGACTCCGACCTGGAGCGCGGCTTCACCGGCCACGGCCCCCACCGGGACGACCTGCTGTTCCGCCGCGACGGCCGCGAGCTGCGCGCCTACGGCTCACAAGGGGAGCAGCGACTGGGCCTGCTGGCGCTGCTGCTGGCCGAGCGCGAGGCGCTGGCCCAGGTGCGCTCCGCGGTGCCGCTGCTGCTGCTGGACGACGTGATGAGCGAGCTCGATCCCGACCGCCGCGGCCGCCTGGCCGAGCGCATCGCTCGCCAGGGCCAGACGGTGATCACCACGACGGACCTGTCGTTCGTGCCCGGCGCGGACGACGCGGCGGTCACGCGCGTGGCGGTGGCCGACGGGCAGCTCGAACCGGATCTGCTGGACGCCACCCAAGCGCGCGCGGCCTGACCGGGATGCAGCGCCGCCGCGGCCCGCGTCCGCTCACGCACGCGCTGGACTCGCTCGCCTCGAGCGTCGCGCCGCTGACGCCGCTGGCCCGTATCCAGGCCGCCTGGGGGGAGGCCGTGGGTGCGGTGATCGCCGAGAACGCGGAGCCGTTGCGCGAGCGCGGAGGCGTGTTGACGGTCTACTGCCGCCAGTCGGTGTGGGCCCAGGAGATCACGCTGATGGGAGTGGAATTGACGGCGCGTCTGAACACCGCGCTCGGGGATGAGCTTGTGCGCGAGATCCGGACCACCGCAACGCCCCGTTGAGGTGCCCAGGAAATACGTCATTTGCAGGAGATAAACGGGCGCGCGACCGGGGGTTCCAACCCCGGTTTGTGCTATTATTCTGTCAACTACTTCTTGTCGCCCCGGGCCGCCGCAGGCGAATGCGCGACCGGGGCGTTCTCGCGTAATCGGAGGACTTTTGGCCGCTGACGATCCCAACCCTGCGAACAGCTACGACGCTCAGGACATCACCGTCCTCGAAGGGCTCGAGGCGGTGCGCAAGCGGCCGGGCATGTACATCGGGTCGACGGGTGTCCGCGGCCTGCACCACCTCGTCTACGAGGTGCTCGACAACTCCGTCGACGAGGCGCTGGCCAAGAACGCGACCAAGGTCGAGGTCACGATCCATCCGGACAACTCGATCACCAACGTCGACGACGGCCGCGGCATTCCGGTCGCGACGATGGAGAAGGAGGGCAAGTCCGCCCTCGAGGTCGTCCTCACGGTCCTGCACGCCGGCGGCAAGTTCGGCGACGGCGGCGGCTACAAGGTCTCCGGCGGTCTGCACGGCGTCGGCGTCTCGGTGGTCAACGCGCTGTCGGAGGAGTTGACCGCCACGGTCCGGCGCGACGGCTTCACCTGGACGCAGTCCTTCAAGCGCGGCGTGCCCCAGGGGCCGGTCGTCAAGGGCGAGCCCACCAGCGAGACGGGCACGGCCATCACGTTCCTGCCCGACGCCGAGATCTTCGAGACCACCGACTACGACTTCGCCACGCTCGAGCAGCGGCTGCGTGAGACGGCGTTCCTGACCGCCGGCCTGCACATCACGCTGATCGACGAGCGCGGCGAGGGCAAGAAGGTCGAGTTCCAGTACGAGGGCGGCATCGCCGACTTCGTCGCCTACATGAACGACTCCAAGGAGCCGATCACCAAGGACGTCATCTACTTCACCGCGGAGTCCGACGAGGGCGCGGTCGAAGTGGCGATGCAGTGGAACACGACCTACCAGGAGTCGATCCACAGCTTCGCCAACAACATCAACACGCACGAGGGCGGCTCGCACCTGTCGGGCTTCCGCTCGGCGCTCACGCGCACGCTCAACGCCTTCGCGCGCGACCAGCAGCGTCTGCGCGAGAAGGACGACAACCTCTCCGGCGAGGACGTGCGCGAGGGGCTGACCGCGGTCATCTCGGTCAAGCTGGCCGACCCGCAGTTCGAGGGCCAGACGAAGACCAAGCTCGGCAACCCCGGGATCGAGGGCCTGGTCCAGCAGGTCGTCAACAAGGGCCTGGCCGAGTACCTCGAGGAGCATCCGACCGAGGGCCGGGCGATCGTCAACAAGGCGATCTCGGCCTCCCAGGCCCGCGCGGCCGCCCGCAAGGCCCGCGACCTGACGCGCCGCAAGTCGGTGCTCGGTGGCGCCGGCCTCCCGGGCAAGCTGGCCGACTGCTCGGTGCGCGATCCGTCGCTGGCCGAGCTGTTCATCGTCGAGGGCGACTCCGCCGGCGGCTCGGCCAAGCAGGGCCGCGACCGCAACACGCAGGCGGTGCTCCCGCTGCGCGGCAAGATCCTCAACGTCGAGAAGAGCCGCATCGACAAGGTCCTCAAGAACGAGGAGATCCAGGCCCTGATCAAGGCGATCGGGACCGGTGTGCGCGACGAGTTCAACATCGAGTCGGCGCGCTACCACAAGATCATCCTCATGACGGACGCCGACGTCGACGGGGCGCACATCCGCACCCTGGCGCTGACGCTGCTGTTCCGCGAGATGCCGGAGCTGATCGACGCCGGCTACATCTACATCGCCAAGCCGCCGCTCTACAAGATCAAGCAGGGCAACCAGGAGCGCTACATCGAGAAGGAGTCCGAGCTGGAGGAGATCCTGCTCGGCGACAAGCTCGAGAAGGTCGAGGTCCTCGATCGCAACGGCAAGCGCTTCTCGTTGACCGAGACGCGCTGGCAGCGCTTCACGCGCCTGCTCAAGCAGTACGAGGGCTGGTCCTCGGCGCTGCGCGCCGGCTTCGGCCACGACACGGTCGGGTTCCTGGAGGAGTCGTCGCTGCTCGACGAGGGCGCCATGACCCCGGAGGCGGCGATCGCGCTGCTGTCCCGTGAGGGCCTGGAGAACGAGCCCTTCCAGATGGAGATCATCGACGCCGCGCCCGACTCGCTCGTCGTGCGCGCGGTCGAGACGAAGACCGGCCTGGCCCGCACGCACAAGCTGCCGCGGGCGCTGTTCGACGCCAACGAGTACCGCCAGTTCGTGCGCGTGCACACCCAGCTGCTCGAGCAGGCCGGCGTGGCGCCGTTCAACATCTCGTTCGGCGAGGACAGCCAGGAGGCGCTGTCGTTCGACGCGCTGCGCCGGGCGGTGCTCGACCTGTGCAGCAAGCGCGTTCAGCTGCAGCGCTTCAAAGGGCTGGGCGAGATGAACCCCGAGCAGCTGCGCAGCACGACGATGGACCCGATGACGCGCACGCTGGCCCAGGTGACGATGGAGGACGCGACCGCGGCCGACCTGCTCTTCTCGATGCTGATGGGCGATGTCGTGGAGCCCCGGCGCGCGTTCATCGAGGAGAACGCCCGCCAGGTCGTCAACCTCGATGTCTGAGTTTCACGACGCTTACGCGAAGGAGGTGACGCATGGGAACTGACCTGATCGGCGGCGGGAACATCGAGCCGCGCGCGCTGGAGGACGAGATGCGCACCGCGTATCTCGACTACGCCATGTCGGTGATCGTCGGGCGCGCGCTGCCCGACGTGCGCGACGGCCTCAAGCCCGTCCATCGCCGCGTGCTGTTCGCCATGCAGGAGGCCGGCCTGCAGCCCAACCGGCCCTACTCGAAGTCGGCCCGCATCGTCGGCGACGTGATGGGCAAGTACCACCCGCACGGCGACTCGTCGATCTACGACACGTTGGTCCGCATGACGCAGGACTTCTCCATGCGGTACGAGCTGGCCGACGGGCAGGGCAACTTCGGCTCGATCGATGACGATCCCGCGGCGGCGATGCGCTACACGGAGGCCCGTCTCTCGCGGATGGCCACCGAGATGTTGCGTGACATCGACGAGGACACCGTCACGTTCACGCCCAACTACGACGGGCGCAGCCAGGAGCCGACGGTCCTGCCGGCGCGCTTCCCGAACCTGCTGGTCAACGGCTCCTCGGGCATCGCCGTGGGCATGGCCACGAACATCGCGCCGCACAACCTGCGCGAGGTGGTCGACGCGGTCAAGGCGTTCATCGACGATCCGGAGATCGGCGTCGAGGGCCTGATGGAGCACGTCAAGGGCCCGGACTTCCCGACCGGCGGGATCATCCTCGGCCGCCAGGGCATCCGCGACGCCTACGAGACCGGCCGCGGCCGCGTCCGGGTGCGCGCGAAGGCCCACATCGAGGACATCGGGCGCGGCAAGGAGGCGATCATCGTCACCGAGCTGCCCTTCATGGTCAAGAAGGGTGGCCCGAACGGCCTGCTGGTGAAGATCTCCGAGCTGGTCGAGGAGAAGAAGATCCCGGAGATCACCGAGATCCAGGACTACACCGACGGCCGCTCCGGCATGCGGATCGTCATCGAGCTCAAGCGCGACGCGATCCCCAAGGTCGTGCTGAACAAGCTCTACAAGCACACGGCGATGCAGACGACGTTCGGCGTCAACACCGTGGCGCTGGTCGACGGGGTGCCGCGCACGCTGTCGCTGCTCTCGCTGATCAAGAACTACGTCGACCACCAGCGCGACGTGATCGTGCGGCGCACGAAGTACCGCCTGCAGCAGGCCGAAGAGCGTGCGCACATCCTCGAGGGCCTGCTGATCGCGATCGGCAACATCGACGAGGTCATCGCGCTGATCCGCGCCTCGCGCGACACGGACGCGGCCCGCGCCGGCCTGATGGAGCGCTTCGACCTGACCCGTCGTCAGGCCCAGGCGATCGTCGACCTGCGCCTCGGTCGCCTGACCGCCCTGGAGGCCGACAAGATCCAGGCCGAGTACGACGACCTGGTCGAGCAGATCGCCGAGTTCCGGGCGATCCTGGGGTCCGAGCAGCGCGTCCTGGACATCATCAAGGACGAGCTCACGGAGATCGTGGACGCCTACGGCGACGAGCGCCGCACGCTGATCACGCACTCCGAGGACGAGATCGACATCGAGGACCTGATCCCCGACCAGCAGATGGTGATCACGATCACCAAGTCGGGCTACATCAAGTCGCTGCCGCTCGTCACCTACCGCCAGCAGCAACGCGGCGGACGGGGCGTGACGGGGATGGACATGAAGGACGGGGACTACATCGAGCACCTGTTCGTCACGTCGTCCCACGACTTCCTGCTGTTCTTCAGCAACCGCGGCAAGGTCTACCGGTCCAAGGTCTACGACCTCCCCGAGGCGCAGCGCACGGCCAAGGGCCGCGCGCTGGTCAACGTCCTGCCCCTGCGCGAAGGCGAGCGGATCCAGTCCGTGCTGTCGACACGCGACTTCAACGAGGGCCCCTACCTGATCTTCGCCACGAAGAAGGGCGTCGTGAAGAAGACGGACTTCCAGGCCTACAACACGCCGATCAAGGCCGACGGCATCATCGCCATCAACATCCGCGACGACGACGAGCTGGTCGCCGTGCGCCGGACCTCCGGCGATGACGACATCCTGATGGTCTCCCGCAAGGGCCAGGCCGTCCGCTTCCACGAGGACGGCGCGCGGGCCATGGGCCGCGACACGTCGGGCGTGCGCGGCATGGACGTCAGCGGCAAGGACGACGCGGTGCTGGCCATGGACGTCGCCCGCGACGACCAGGAGCTGCTGGTCGTGACCGAGAACGGCTACGGCAAGCGCACCTCGATCAGCGAGTACCGCAAGACGAACCGCGGCGCCAAGGGCGTCGGCACGATCAAGCTGACCGAGGCCAAGGGCGCGCTGGCCGGCGCCCTCGTGGTGCGCGAGCACCAGGAGCTCGTGTTCATCTCCGTGGGCGGCATGGTCCAGCGCACCGCGGTGCGCGGCATCAGCCGCTACGGCCGCCTGTCGCAGGGCGTGCGCGTGATGAACATGAAGGAGGACGACGTCGTCTCCGCCGTCGCGTTGATCGTCGACTCCGGCAGCAACGACTCGGCCGACGAGCTGCCCGTGCAGACCGGCCCCGACAGCGATCCCACGTTCTCGCTGGATCCGCCGATGGTCGAGTCCGATGAGCCCGTCGACGACGGCCCCGAGGACGCCGAGCCTGAGACCGAGGAGCCGGATCAGCAGTGATCTCCCGACTCGGCGGGTATGGGCGCTCCCATGTCCCGCCGAGTCCTCCTGCTTCTGACGACCGCCCTCGTGGCGTTCGTCGTCGTTGTGGGCGTGGTCCTGCTCACCGGGGGTGACGACGGCTCGGGCCAGACCGTCCGCGGGGACGCGGCCCGGGGCTTCCCGCTGCGCGGGTCGTTGGCGCATGACGAGGACGCCATCGGAGGCGCGGTCGCGGCCTGGCGCGGGGCGGAGGATCGCCTGGGCGCGGACGACGACGTCACGGTCGTGTGGATCGGCCGCAGCCGGCGCGAAGACGTCGCAGTGCTGGGCGGCGGCCGGCTGGTCAGCGAGCTCGTGCGCCGAGGCGCGGACTGGACTGTGCGGGCCACGGCCTACGACGGCAGCGCGTCCGACGCCGGCACGCCCGTCGGGGTGGGGGACAGCGTCGTGGTCCCCGACAACGACCTGTACGCCTGGCGTGGCGCTGCGGGCAGTCCCGAGCCGTTGGAGAACGACGGGCTCTTCGCGGTGGCCGGCACCCGCGGGTTCCTGCGCGGATCGCCGCCCGGCCCGGCCGACATCTCGGTCATGTGGGGCGTCGGGATCGGGCCCGTCGGTGTCGACCTGCAGACGGCGCGCACACTCGCCCGCGTGTTCGCCGGCCCGATGGCGGGGCCGGTGTGGGACGCGGTGCGTACCGCGGATGCGGCGCTGGACCGCAAGGGCGAGCCGCTGCGCTCCGAGGTCCGCTTCCTGCACGTGCTCGACTTCGACCCGTACGTGAACGAGGACGTCGTGGTGAACTTCGGCCGGGGCGGCTACGACGCGATCGCGGTGGGCCACCCGGGCGGCGCGCAGCTGCTGGGTGCGGGCTTCTCGCCGGGCGGGAAGGGTGCCGTGGCGGCGGGTGCGGTGCGGACCGAGGACCACAGCTACGCGGTGCTCGCCGCCGTCGACACGCCGTCGGTGCGTGCGCGGATCGGCGCCGCGAAGGTGTCCAGACCCGGCCCGGCCGCCGTGATCGAGCTGCCCGACGGCCCGTTGCCGACGGTCGACCCGATCGGAACCGCCGAAGCCGTTGCGTTGTCCCCCCGCGGTTAGTGCTGCGATGCGAAGCGGGTCGGCGCGCGGTGGCGCACGTGCAGCCACCAGTAGGCCGGCAGCGCGAGCGGCGCGACCAGGAACATCGCGGCGACCCAGAGTGGTCGTCGCTCCTCGTCCACGGCGTCCGACGTCCACAGGTCGGCGATCGCCCGCAGCCCGACCAGAACGGACACCAGGCCGCCGGCCAGCAGCCACCCGTCGCCGGCGCTGCCGCCGGCCAGCAGGACGATCGCCAAGGCCGGCAGCGGCACGTGCATCGCGAGCATCCACAGGGTCGGATGGCGATAGCCCACGGTCCCCTTTTCCCCGTCCTGCTCCTTCGATACTCTGGTTTCACCAGAGAAAGGAGGTGGTCCGTATCTGTAGCGACAGTATTTTCGGGACCCTGGAGGTGACCGGCCGCTAGGACCGGTACAGGCTGGAACCGCCTTGCGGAATCCAACCCGGGACACCGTCGGAAGGCAGGCCGGAGCTGGTCCCCCCGGCGCACGCGATCACCTCGCGCGCAGCATTGCCCACGATCCAAATCCAGTCTCGATTCACCGCGAAGGGCGTCTCTCCAGAGGCGCCCTTCGTGCGTTGTGGGGACAATCAGCGCATGGAGATCCGCGGCCCGCGACTGACGTTGCGCGAGGTGGTTCCGGCCGACGTGCCGGCGCTGCGCGCGCTGCACGCCACCGAGGCGGTCGCCCGCTGGTGGGGTTCGCCTGAGCCAGGCTGGCCGCTGGAGGAAGACGAGCCGGGCCTGACGCTGCTGGCCATGTGGCGGGACGGGGCGATCGCCGGGTTCATCCAGTTCTGGGAGGAGACCGACCCGCGCTACCGCTACGCGGCGATCGACCTGTTCGTGGGCCCCGACCACCATCGCCAGGGCGTGGCCACCGAGGCGCTGAGGATCCTGGTCGCGCACCTCTTCGAGCAACGCGGCCACCACCGCGTCACGATCGATCCCGCGCTGGACAACGCGGCGGCGATCGCCTGCTACGCGGGCGTCGGCTTCACGCCGGTCGGCGTGCTGCAGGCCTACGAGCGCGAGCCGCACGGCGCGCGCTGGCACGACGCGCTGCTGATGGAGCAGGTCCGCCTGGAGCCGCACCCGGCGTCGCGCGCGTCCGGCGTCACGCTGCGCCCGGCCACCGACGCGGACCTCGACGCGGTGGTCGCGGCCGAGCGCTCAGACGCCGCCCGGCCGTTCGTCGGCCAGTCCACGCGGGAGCGCCACGCCGCGGCGATCGCGGACCCGACGCAGGAGCTGCTGGTCGTCGACGCGGCGGGGGCGTTCGCCGGCTACGTGCTGCTGGCCGGGCTCGGCGACGCCGGGACGGGCGTCGAGCTGCGCCGGATCGTGGTCACGCGGCCCGGCGTCGGCATCGGCCGCGCCGCGGTCGAGCTGGTGGTGCGCCGGGCCTTCGAGCAGCACGACACCCACCGCATCTGGCTCGACGTGCGCATCGACAACCAGCGCGCCCGGGGCCTCTACACGTCGGTGGGCTTCCGCACCGACGGGATCCTGCGCAGCGCCATGCTCGTCGACGGGCGCCGGCACGACCTGCTGCTGCTCTCGCTCCTGCGCGACGGCTGGCTAAGCGGTTAAGCGGCTTCGGGCAGGTACTGGCGCCAGCCGACGGGGATCGTCGGGCTGGCCACGTGGATGAAGATCGCCGGATGCGGCGTGCGCGGGGCGTTGCGCGGGACCATGCCGATCGCCGTCGGCATGTGGTCGCCCTTGCGGCGGTTGCAGGGCGCGCAGGCGGCGACGATGTTCTCCCACGATGAGCCGCCGCCCTTGGAGCGAGGGATCACGTGGTCGACGGTCAGGTTGGAGCGCGACCCGCAGTACTGGCACATCCAGCCGTCGCGGGCGAACACCGCGCGGCGGGTGATCTTGCGCTTGTGGGTGTCGCGCGGGACCTTCACGTAGGACACCAGGCGGATGACGACGGGGCGGGCGAAGGTCACCGACTCGGCGTGCAGGTCCCAGGTGGACCGCTCGACCAGCTCGGCCTTCTCCTTCAGCAGCAGGACGACGGCGCGCCGAACCGTGCAGACGTTGATCGGCTCATAGGTCGCATTCAGCACGAGCACCCGGCCAGCAGACTGCTGTCCACGCCGCTGGTGCTCGTCGGGCGGCGTGGACGGCGCTGGGGGGATCGTCTCTACGACTCCTGCCATCGCTGATCTGCGGCGGAGTCTAGCGACGGCCCGGACGATTCCCTGTTACCGACGTGCGGCCGGATAGCTGCCCAGCGTGCGCAGGCCCTGGCAGTGCACCTCGAGCGCGGTGAGCGCCTCCGCGACGCCTGGCGCGTCGGCGGCACCCTCGAGATCGACGAAGAACATGTAGTGGCCAAGGCCCATGCGGCGGGGGCGCGACTCGATGCGCGTCAGGTTGATGCCGCGGAAGGCCAGCTCGGACAGGCAGCGCACCAGCCAGCCCGGCGAGGCGTCGCCGCCGCCCCAGAACACCACCGAGGACTTCCAGCGCTCGGCGGCGCCGGCGGGCTCGTCGCCGCGGCGGGCCAGCCACACGAACCGCGTCTCGTTGCCGGGGTGGTCCTCGATCGCCTCGCGCAGGACCGTCGCGCCGTACAGCTGCGCGGCCAGGCGCGTGCCGATCGCGGCCGACCGCTCGTGCCCGGGCGTCGTGACCAGGCGGACCGCGTCGGCGGTCGACCCCTCGGCGGGCTGCAGCCGCGCCGCGGGCAGCTCGCCGCGCAGGAACTGCAGGCACTGGCCCAGCGCCTGGGGATGCGAGGTCACGAGCTCGACCTGGTCCAGCGCCAGCGCGCTCCGGGCGATCAGGCAGTGCGTGATCGGGCGGACCACCTCGTCGACGATCACCACGCCCTCGAAGTCGACGGCGAGCGCGTCCAGCGTCGCGTCGACCGAGCCCTCCAGCGCGTTCTCGATGGGCACGACCGCGCGGCGCACCGTGCCGTCGGCCAACGCGGCGATCGTCGCGTGGATCGTGGGGAAGGGCACCGGCTCGCTGCCCTCGGCGGCGCTGGACAGCAGCGCCTCCTCGGTGAACGTGCCCGGCGGCCCGAAGTAGCCGACGCGCATCAGTCCTGGGGAACCCCGCGCGGCGCTTCCTGCACCTCGCCGGACAAGGCGAGCCGCACCGCCTCCTCCTCCTCGGGCGACAGCGCGATCTCCGCGGCGCCGTCACGCACCTGCTTGACGTACAGGCGCGCCTGGTCGCGGTGGTGGATCGACGACAGCACGACGCCCGAGCGGGTCGCGTCGAGCAGGGCGATCGAGGCCGACTGGCGGCCGGACAGCTCGTTGTAGGCGTCGTAGCGCAGCACGCCGCGGTAGGAGATCGCGCGGTCGATGCGATCCTCGGCCGTGCCCAGGCGCCCGTCCAGGCGCAGCGCGGCCTCCTCCATGTAGGAGCGCAGGGCCTCGAACGCGGTGCCCAGGTCGGCGGCGTGGCCGACCAGGTCGCGGGCCTGGGCCCCGCCGAGCACGATCCGCTGGGCGGCGCGCAGGCGGCGCAGCTGCACCAGGAGCACGACGCCGACGATCAGCGCGGCGGCGGCGAGGATCAGCGCGATGAGCGCGACGATCCCCGTGGTCGTCGACAGGTCGTCCACGGGCTTCACCGTACCGCGCGGAGCGGCATTTCTCGGGGTGCCGGCGTGGCTCTACCGCGTGAACAGCGCGGTGTAGTCGGCCGTGTTGTTGTCGGTCTTCTGCTCGCCGGCCACCTTGTTGACGGTGACCTTGATCGTCACCGGGGTGCCGATCGGCGGCGACTGCCCGAGCGGGATCTCGACCTCGGCGTTGGCGCCCGCCACGGTCTGCGGGACGGTCTTGTTGACGACGATCGGGTCGCCCGCGCCGGTGATGCGCACGGTCACCTTGACGTCGGTCTCATCCGACGCGCCCTGGTTCTGGAAGGTGACGAGGAAGGTCGTGTCCGAGCCCGCGGGAATCCGGTTGACCGCCGGCTGGGGCTGCAGCGTGACGTCGCCCACCGCCACCGAGACGAGCCCGTGGCCGTGCGGGCCGGGCGTCGTGGGCGTCTTGGTGCCGGTCGTCGAGGTGCCACCGATGCGCGCGGCGACCGTGTCGGGCGCCAGCCACCCCAGGTTGGGCAGGAACTTCGAGCCGGCGATCGTCTGGCCGGTGATGTCGTTGGCGTCGAGCTCCTGCTTGATCAGCGGCGCCACGCGCTGGGAGTAGACGACGTCGGAGGACAGCAGCTTCTGCATCTGCCCGGCGATCTGGCTCGTCGCGCCCTGGGAGGCCTCGGCCGAGCCCAGCGCGGTGCGGATGTTGTCGGCCACGGCGCCCAGCGCCTCGGCCCGGAAGTCGAGCACCAGCAGCAGGTCGCGCTGGGCGCCGACCATCTCGTCGGGCACGCTGAGGCCCCGAGCGCGCTTGGCCTGGTCCTCGGCCACGACGCGGTACTGGTTGATCTGCGTCTCCAGCGTCACGGGGGACTGCTGGTCCTGCGAGTTGAGCAGGTCGAAGAACGGCTTGGACACCTGCGAGTCGGAGTCCTGGATCAGCGTGGCGACGCTGCTGTTGTAGTCGCGCAGGCTGTTCTTCTTGGCGTTGTTCTGGCAGCTGCGGAAGCCCAGGACGATGATGATCAGGACCACCACGAGCACGGCCAGCGCGCCCGCGCGGCGGATCATCAGCTGCTGGCTGTCGCTCGGACCGCTGCGCCCGCCGCCCGATCCGCCCGTGCTCGGGGCACCGCCAGCAGCCCGGCGGGGCCGGGGTGTGCGCGAGGTGCGGGTGGGTGGTTCGTCGTCGTCGAAGAACGACATCGCAGTTGGTGAAGCTCCGTGCGAAGGGGCCTCTGATCGCCAGTATGGCGGCAGATGCCACGTGCACGATTCCCTTCACACGCGGGATCTCCTTCCCTGTGGGCGAAAGAGAAACCGGTGCAGCACGCGGAAACGATGCGTGAATCGGCTTCACAGGCCGATCTGCTGCTCGAACGGTACCGGCTTGTCCGCCGGCTCGGCTCGGGCGGATTCGGCACGGTCTGGCTCGCCCACGACGAGCGGCTGCAGCGCGACGTCGCCGTCAAGCGCATCCCGCTGGACGACACCGATCCCGACCGGGCGCAGCGCGAGGCCCAGGCCGCGGCCCGCCTGAGCCACCCGGGCATCGTCGCCCTGTATGAGACCGGAGCGGACGAGGACGCCTGCTACCTGGTCTCCGAGCTGGTGCGCGGCGAGACGCTGCGCGAGCTGCTCGACGCGGGCGCCGTCTCCGACCGCGACGTCGTGGTGATCGGCGCCGGTCTGTGCGAGGCGCTCAGCCACGCACACTCGCGCGGCGTCATCCACCGCGACGTCAAGCCCGGCAACGTGATGGTCTGCGAGCAGCACGCCGACGACGCGCCCGTGGCCAAGATCTGCGACTTCGGCATCGCCCGCATCGTGGGCAGCGAGGCGCTCACGCGCACCGGCGACGTCGTCGGGACGCTGGCCTACATGGCCCCCGAGCAGGCCGAAGGGCGCAAGATCACCGCGGCCGTCGACGTCTACGCGCTCGGCCTGGTGCTCTACGAGGCGCTCAGCGGCACCAACCCCGTGCGCGGCAGCGGTCCGGCCGACACCGCCCGGCGCGTGGGCATGGAGCTGCCCGAGCTGTCGCGCCTGCGCCGCGACCTGCCCGACGAGCTGTGCGCCGCGATCGACGCCGCGGTCAGCGTCGACGCGCGCGACCGCCCGACCCCGGCACGGCTGCGCGCCGCGCTGGTCGCCTCCCGCGACCTGGTCGACGACGAGCCCGGCGTGGTCGAAGGCTCGGCGATCGGCGGGCTGGCCCAGACCTGGACCGCCGTCCAGCGCCGCTACCGCGATCCCGGCGAGACCGGCTGGCTGCGGGGCCTGCGCACCGGGCTGACCCGGGCCGGCGCGGCCGACTGGGAGGAGGCCGCCGACGCGCCGTTCGCCCCCGAACCGCCGCCCGCGGTCCTCGACGACGCGCCGCCACCGCTGCCCCGGCGCCTGCTGCTGCGGGGCTTCGCCGCGGCCACCGCCGCGCCGCTGACCGCGCTGGCCGTCGCGCAGCTGGGCCCGTCGGGCGACGCCGCCCCGATCGGCACCGGCCTGGCCGCGCTGGTCGCCGCCGCGCTCGTCCTCGTGCTGCCCCGCGCCGGCTGGCTGCTGTGCGCCTGGGCGATCGAGCTGTGGCTGGTCGCCGCCGGCGGCTACGGCACCGCGCTGGTGCTGGCCGCCGCGCTGGCGCCCGTGCCGCTGATGCTCCCGCTGGCCGGGGGGCTGTGGTCGCTGCCCGCCGGCGGGCCGCTGCTGGGGGCGATCGGCCTGGCCTCCGCCTTCCCGGTGCTGGCCGGACAGGCCGCCACGGTCACGCGCCGGGCCGCGCTCGGCGCCCTGGGGTTCTGGTGGGTGTGCGTGGCCGAGCTGCTCAGCGGACACCAGCTGCTGGTCGGGCTGCCCAAGGGCACCGGCCAGCGCCCCGGATGGGAGGACAGCGCCGGCCGGGCGATCAGCGACGCGCTCGGGCCGATGATCACCTCGGGGACGATCGCCGTCGCCGTGCTGTGGGCGGTCGCCGCGGCGATCCTCCCGTGGGTCGTGCGCGGGCGCAGCGCCGCCCTGGACCTGGGCGCCGCCGCGGTGTGGGCCGCGGCGCTGGCGGTGGGCACGCAGGCCATGTTGGACGCGGTCGCGCCGCATCCCGCGCACGGGCCGCGTGGCCTGGCGCTGGGTGCTGTGGTCGGGGCGCTTGGAGCGGTCGGGCTTCGTGCGGCGCGCCGTGCCGCCCGTCCGGCCGCGCCTCGCCTACCATGACAGCCCGCACCGTCGCGACCCCGGACGAGCGGGATCCACGGTCATGAGCGTCCTTCGCAACCTCGAAAACCGCCTCGCTGGCCTGGTCGAAGGCACGTTCGGTCGCGTCTTCAAGTCCGAAGTGCGCCCGGTCGAGCTCGCCCGCAAGCTGGCCAAGGAGATGGACGAGCACCGCACGGTGTCGGTCTCGCGCACCTACGTGCCCAACGAGTACACCGTGTGGCTGTCGGCCCAGGACCGCGAGCGCTACGACGGCGTCGAGCACGAGATCGCCGACGAGCTGTCGGCCTACCTGCTCGAGCACGCGCGCCGCGAGCGGCTGGCGTTGGTGTCGCGGCCACAGATCGAGTTCCGCACCGACGAGCGCCTGTCGCTGGGCGAGTTCGGCATCCAGGCCCGCCTCGTGCGCGAGGCCGAGGCGCCCGCTGCCCCGCGTCCGGCGGCCGCCGCGCCTCCTCCGCCGCCGCCCGTCGAGCCCGCCGGCCACGGCAACACGATGGTCTACTCGACCTCCGACCGCCACCAGGAGCAGCTCTCCGAGGTGCGGGCCAACCGGGCCGGCCGGGCGATCATCGTGCTCGACGGGCGCCGCATGCTGGTCGGCGCTGCCGGGGCCACGCTCGGGCGCTCGCGCGAGTGCGACATCGTCGTCGACGACGCCAACGTGTCGCGCAAGCACGCCGAGGTCCGTCCCGGCAGTCACGGATGGATGATCGCCGATCTGGGCAGCACCAACGGCGTGCGCGTCAACGGCCGGCCGGTCACGGGATCGCCTGCGCCGCTCAACGACGGCGACCAGGTCGAGCTCGGCACCGCCCAGATGACCTTCGAGATCGACTGACGAGCGATGGTCGAACCCGCCTCCGTCCTGCTGAAGTACGGCTTCCTGATCATCCTCTTCCTGTTCCTGGCCTGGGTGTCGCGCAACGCGCTGCGCGACCTGCGGGGCAAGCGCGCGGGGGCGACCGGGTACGCCCCGGTGCCGGCGGCGACCCCGATGGACGCCACCGGCCTGCACTCGCTGACGCCCGAGGGCGACGGCTCGGAGCCGCAGCTGGTGGTCGAGCGCGGTCCGGGCCAGCAGCCGGGCATGGCCTTCGACATCGGCGACGGCGCGGTCATGGGGCGCGGCGACAGCGCCGAGATCCGCCTGCAGGACCCGTTCTCCTCCTCGCGTCACGCCCGCCTCGTGCGTCAGGGTTCGATCATCGTGCTCGAAGATCTCGGCTCCACGAACGGCACCTACCTCAACGAGGAGCTGCTGCAGGGCCCGCAGCCGTTGCACTCCGGCGACCGCATCCGCATCGGCGACTCCGAGTTCACCTTCGAGGATCGGTAGACGTGCTCAGGGTCGCCGACAAGTACGCCGACACCGATCGCGGGCAGCAGCGCCGCGGCAACGAGGACGCCTTCTTCGTCCAGCCGCCGCTGTTCGTCGTGGCTGACGGCATGGGCGGCGCGCAGGCCGGCGAGGTCGCCTCCGGCATCGCCGTCGACACCTTCCGGGGCGGTCTGCCCGACGGCGGCGACGGGCCCGAGTACCGCCTGGCCGAGCTCGTCCACTCCGCCAACCGCACGATCCACGAGCGCTCGCGCACGACGGCCGAGCAGGCGGGCATGGGCACGACCGTGACCGCCGCCTACGTCGACGTGGACGGGGTGGCGATCGCGCACGTGGGCGACTCGCGCGCCTACCGCTGGCGCGAGGGCGAGCTCGAGCGCCTGACCGACGACCACTCGCTGGTCGAGGAGCTGATCCGGCAGGGCAAGCTCACCGCCGAGGAGGCCGAGGAGCACCCGCAGCGGTCGATCATCACGCGCGCACTGGGTCCCGAGCCCGACGTGCAGGTCGACACGCGCACCGCGCCGGCCAAGGACGGCGATCTGTTCCTGCTCTGCTCCGACGGGCTCACCGGCATGATCGGCGAGGCCGGCTTGGCTCGCGTGCTGGCTCAGGGCGGGACGTTGCGCGACATGGTCCGCGCGTTGATCGCCGCCGCCAACGAGGCCGGCGGGCGCGACAACATCACCGTCGTCCTGTTCCGCGTCGAGGAGGTCGACGAGCTGTCGACCGGTCCGCTGACCGCGCAGGCGCCGCTGGACCAGGACACGACCTCCCACGACATCGTCGACGCGGAGCCGGTCGGGCCGGCCGCGGTGCAGCAGCGCGTCGCCCGTCCGCGCACCCCCGTCGCTCCGGAGGGCAAGCGCCGCAACTGGGGCAAGCGCCTGACCGTCTCGCTGATCCTCGGCGTGATCGTGTTCGCGATCGCGCTGGGCGTCTACGCGGGCATCAACTCCGTCTACTTCGTCGGCACCGACGACGAGGGCCGCGTCGCCCTGTTCCGCGGCCTGCCCTACGAGCTGCCGCTCGGCGTCGACCTCTACACGACGCAGTACCGCTCCGGGATCCCCGCCGCGTCCCTGACCGAGGAGCGGCGCCAGACGCTGCTGGACCACAAGCTGCGCTCGCACGCGGACGCGGTCGACCTGGTCCGCCAGCTCGAGCTCGGCCAGCTGCAGGGCTCGTGACCGCGCGCAACCGCGAGCTGCTGGCGCTGGTGCCGGCCTCGCTGCTGCTGACGGCCGGGTTCGCGGCCGTCTTCGTGCAGCGCGAGGACGTGCTGTCCAACGTGTCGCTGACCTACGGCGCGATCTTCCTGGGCCTGTGCGTGGCCGGGCACCTGGTCATCCGCCTGACGCTGCCCGACGCGGACCCGTACCTGTTCCCGCTGGCCGCCACGCTGTCGTGCTTCGGCCTGGTGATGATCTACCGGATCGACGAGACGCTGGCCCGCGAGCAGGCCCAGTGGTTCGTGCTCGGGCTGATCCTGTTCGCGGCGACGATCATCCTGGTGCGCGACATCGCGGTGCTGGAGCGCTACCGCTACACGATCGCCGCGGTCTCGCTGCTGCTGCTCGTGCTGCCGCTGGTGCCCGGCATCTCGGCGCAGGTCAACGGCGCCTACCTGGGCATCAAGCTCGGCCCGATCGCCTTCCAGCCCGCCGAGTTCGCGAAGATCGGCATCGTCATCTTCCTGGCCAGCTACCTGCGCGACACGCGCCAGCTGCTGGTCAGCGCGGGCCGGCGGATCGGGCCGGTGATGCTCCCGCCGCTGAAGCACTGGGGGCCGATGCTGGCCATCTGGGTGCTGGCCATGCTGCTGCTCTTCGGGATCCGCGACATCGGCACCTCGGTGATGTTCTTCGGCGCGTTCCTGGCGCTCGTCTACGTGGCCACCAACCGGTTCACGTTCGTCGCCGTGGGGCTGGTCGCCTTCGCGATCGGCGCCTGGCTCGTCGGTCACGCCACCAGCCACATCGCCAGCCGCTTCGACGCCTGGCGCGACCCGTTCGACCCCGAGCTCTACAACCGCGTCGGCGGCAGCTACCAGATCGCCCAGTCCCTGTTCGCCCAGGCGGACGGCGGCCTGTTCGGGCGCGGCTTCGGCCAGTCGATCCTCGACATCCCCGGGACCGACAGCCAGCTGCTGCCCGCCGCGCACACCGACCTGATCTACGCGGTGATCGTCAACGAGCTCGGCCTGGCCGGCGCCGTCGGGCTGCTGTGCGTGTGCCTGCTGATCGTCGAGCGGGCGATCAAGACGTCGATCATGGCGCGCGACTCGTTCTCCAAGCTGCTGGCCGCCGGGCTGGGCGCTGTGTTCGGCCTGCAGGTGTTCGTGATCGTCGGTGGCGTCACCAAGGTGATCCCGCTGACCGGCGTGACCTTGCCGTTCGTCTCCTACGGTGGGTCGTCGATCCTGGCCAACTTCGTGCTGCTCGCCCTGCTGCTGCTCGTCTCCGACAAGGCTCGGCGCCAGGCGTGAACGCCCCGGCCCGCCGCCTCTACATCTTCATCAGCGCGCTGTTCGCGCTGCTGGTCTTCGCGACCGCGTGGTGGACCGTCGCGCGCCCGGAGCAGCTGCGCGACAACACGGAGAACAAGCGGGCGCTGCTGGAGCAGCAGCGCATCCATCGCGGCACGATCCGCGCCGCCGACGGCACGGTGCTGGCCCGGTCGATCCCTGGCCCGGGCGGCACCTGGACGCGCCGCTACACGTCCGACGACAACGACACCTCGCACGCGGTCGGCTACTCCTACACGAACCTCGGCCAGGTCGGACTGGAGAAGTACCGCAACGACGAGCTGGTGGGGGAGACGAACGGGATCGAGTCGTTCGTCGACCAGGTGCTGGGCAAGGAGCAGGTCGGCAACGACGTCACCACGACGCTGGATCTCGACGCCCAGCGCGTCGCCCTCCAGCAGCTGGCCGGGCGCAAGGGGGCGGTCGTGGCGATGGAGCCCGACACCGGCAAGGTGCGCGTGATGGTCAGCGTCCCCGGCTTCGACGCCAACAGCGTGCGCGACCCCAAGACCTACCGCCAGCTCAACCGCGACGGCGACTCGCCGCTGTTCAACCGGGCCACCCAGGCCTCCTATCCGCCCGGTTCGACGTTCAAGGTGGTGACGGCGGCGGCGGCGCTGGACAGCGGCCAGTACACGCCGGACACGATCGTCGACGGCGACTCGCCGAAGGTCGTCTCGGGCGTGCCGCTGGCCAACGACGACGACGTCAGCTACGGGGACATCACGCTCACCACCGCGCTCACCCACTCGGTCAACACGGCGTTCGCCCAGATCGGGGAGGATCTGGGGAAGGCCACGATGGCGAAGTACATGAAGCGCTTCGGCTTCGACGCGAAACCCCCTCTCGACTACCCCGCTGATCAGATGCTCGCGTCGGGCGAATACGACCTGAAGACCGGCCGGCTGCTGCCGACCACCTCGCCGCGCGTCGACGTCGGCCGCATGTCGATCGGGCAGGACAAGCTGCAGGTCACGCCGCTGCAGATGGCCACGGTCGCGGCGACCGTGGCCAACGACGGCGTGCGCGTCGCGCCCCGGCTGACCGACAAGATCGTCGATCCGGACGGGCGCGTGGTCGACCGCATCGAGCCCCAGGAGGAGGAGCGCGTGATGTCGTCCAAGGCGGCGCGCGAGCTCGGCGAGATGATGCAGAACGTCGTGCGCGAGGGCACCGGCACCGCGGCGGCGCTGTCGGGCATCGACGTGGCCGGCAAGACGGGCACCGCGCAGATCGACCCGGACCGCAACATCACCCAGCCCTGGTTCATCGCCTACGCGCCGGCCGACGACCCGAAGATGGCGATCGCGGTGACGGTCGAGCGCAGCGACGGCGGCTTCGGCGGCACGGTCGCCGCCCCGATCGCCAAGGCGGTCCTCGAGCAGCTCCTGGGCGCGGAGGCCGGCGGATGATCCGCGACGTCCCGGCCGGCACCCTGATCGACGAGCGCTACCGCGTGGTCGAGCGCGTCGGCTCGGGCGGCATGGCCGACGTGTACCTGGCGCAGGACACCCAGCTCGGGCGCCAGGTCGCGGTCAAGCTGCTGCACCGGCGGTTCGCCGAGGACCGCGAGTTCGTCGAGCGCTTCCGCCGTGAGGCCTCCAGCGCGGCCGGTCTGTCGCACCCCAACGTCGTCGGCGTGTTCGACCGGGGCGAGTGGGACGGCACCAGCTACATCGCGATGGAGTACCTGGACGGGCGCACGGTCAAGGAGCTGATCATCCAGGAGGCGCCGCTGGATCCGGTGCGCTCGATCGACCTGACCGTGCAGATCCTGCGGGCGGCGCGCTTCGCCCACAAGCGCGGGATCATCCACCGCGACCTCAAGCCCCACAACGTGATGGTCGACGCCGAGGACCGCGCCAAGGTCACCGACTTCGGCATCGCCCGGGCCGGCGCGTCGGACATGACGCAGACCGGTTCGATCATGGGCACCGCGCAGTACCTGTCGCCCGAGCAGGCCCAGGGTCACGCCGTCACCCCGCAGTCCGACCTGTACTCGATCGGGATCATCCTCTACGAGATGCTCACCGGCCGGTTGCCGTTCGACGGCGAGTCGGCGGTGACGATCGCCCTCAAGCAGGTCAACGAGGCGCCGCTGCCGCCCAGCGCGTTCAACCCGGCGGTCACGCCCGAGTTGGAGGGCGTCGTCCTGCACGCGCTGGAGAAGAACCCGGCGCACCGCTTCTCCGACGCCGACGAGTTCATCCTCGCGCTGGACCGCGCGCGCAACAACATCCTCGAGGGCTCGCCCGACTCGATGACCGCCGCGTTCGCCCCGGTGGGCCCGCCGACCGGCACCCACGAGGTGGTCGACAGCGGCGGCAACGGGCGCGCCTGGTGGATCGCGCTGCTGGTGCTGGTCCTGCTGATCGGCGGCGCGGGCCTGGCCTACGCGCTCACGCGCCCCGACAAGCGCGAGGTGCCCAACGTCACCGGCAAGCCGGTGCAGGCCGCGCTGGCCATCCTGCAGAACGCGGGCTTCGACCCCAACGTCGAGCGCACCCCGGCCGACGCCGACGAGGGCACGGTCCTGCGCCAGGACCCGCAGCCGGGCGTCAAGGCCCAGGAGGGCGACGAGGTGTCGCTCGTCGTCTCCGACGGGCCGGGCACCAAACCGGTGCCCGAGGTCACCGGCCAGCCCGTCAAGCAGGCGGTCAAGACGCTGACCGAGGCGGGGTTCAAGGTGCAGCAGCGCGAGGAGCCCAGCGCCGACATCGCCAAGGGGCGGGTGATCTCCACCAGCCCGGACGCGGCCACGCCGCTGGACGTCGGCGCGACTGTGATCGTGATGGTGTCGACCGGGCCCGAGAAGGTCGACGTGCCCGACGTCGTCGGCCAGGATCGAGAGGACGCGCGCTCGCAGCTGGAGGGGGCCGGGTTCGTCGTCGACGCCAAGCAGGAGGAGAACGACACCGCCGACCCGGGCACCGTGCTCAGCCAGGACCCGGCGGCCGGCACCAAGCTGGCCGAGGGCGAGACGATCACGATCACCGTGGCCAAGGAGCCGACCACCGCGGCCGTGCCCAACGTCGTCGGCCAGGGCGTCAACGAGGCGGCCAACCTGCTCTCCGACGCGGGCTTCGTGCCCAACCAGGTCACCCAGACGGTGACCACCCGGGCCGACGACGGCAAGGTGCTGGCCCAGAACCCGTCGGGTGGCACGACCTCCGACACCGGGGCGCGCGTGACGATCACGGTCGGTCGCTACGTGCCGCAGACCACGCCGACGACGCCGACCACGACCCCGACGACCCCGACGACGACGCCCACCACGCCGACCACCACGCCGACGGCGCCCACGACCACGCCGACCACCACCACGCCCACGCCATGAGGATCGCGGTCCTGTCCGGTGGGCGCTCGTCGGAGCACGAGGTCTCGCTCTCCTCCGGTGCCGCGGTGCGGGCGGGCCTGGCCGAGGGCGGCCACGACGTCCTCGACGTGCGCCTGGAGCGCGACGGCACCTGGTGGTTCGATGGCGCGGAGGTCGCGCTGCGCGCCGGCGGCGGGCTGCTCGGCGCCGACTGCGTCTTCCCGGTCCTGCACGGGCCGTTCGGCGAGGACGGCACGGTCCAGGGGCTGCTGGAGATGCTGTCGGTGCCCTACGTCGGCGCCGACGTGCTCGCCGCCGCGCTGTGCATGGACAAGGTGCTGTTCAAGGACGTGCTGGCCGCCGCCGGGATGCCGCAGGTGGCCTACGCCGCGGTCCGCGACGGCGCCGTCGACCGCGCGGCGATCGACGCGCTCGGGCTGCCCGTGTTCGTCAAGCCGGCGCGGCTGGGCTCGTCGGTGGGGATCGTCAAGGTCGACCGCGCCGAGGACCTCGACGCGGCGCTTCAGCAGGCCTTCACCCATGACCCGGTGGTGATCGTCGAGGCGATGGCCCACGGCCTGGAGATCGAGTGCTCGGTGCTGGGCAACGCCGCACCGCAGGCCAGCGAGCCGGGCGAGATCCAGCTCAACGCCAGCGCCAGCGGCTGGTACGACTACGAGGCCAAGTACACGCCGGGCGGCATGGAGCTGGTGATCCCCGCCCGCATCTCGGCCACCGCCCGCGACCGCGTGCGCGAGCTGGCCGTCGAGACCTTCGTGCGCGTCGGCTGCGAGGGCCTGGCCCGCGTCGACTTCTTCGTCGACGGCGAGGACGTGATCGTCAACGAGCTCAACACGATGCCCGGCCAGACGCCGACCAGCGTCTACGCCAAGCTCTGGGCCGCCTCCGGCGTGACATACCCCCGCCTGGTCGAGCAGCTCTGCGAGCTGGGCATCGAGCGCGCCGTAGCGCTCGCGCGCTACTCCCACTAGGTTCGCCGCCGCGGTTCCAGCGTTTACGGCGGCATCGAAGGCGAGCGGGCCTTCGCATCGGCGGAAACCGCGGCTCACTGCGCCGAGCCGCATTTTGGTCCCGCCCAGCGGGACCCAAACGCGAATGGGTGGCGCTGAGCGCAACTGAGACGCAATTCGCCCTGGGAGGCGCCGCGGGCCGCTCGTTTGCCGCCGCCGTTGTCGTCTCGAGCCCGCACTGCGGGCTCAAGCGGACAACGGCGCGCGCGGAGAGCGGGAACGTGCCACGCGGCGCTGGAGCGGGCGCCGCGCTCAGCCCGTCTGCTTGGACAGCAGCGCGAGGTCGCTGATCGTCGCGCGCTCTTCGCCCTCGGGCAGCTGGGTGATCCACACGAGGTAGTAGCGGAACTTCTCGCCGGCGGTGTCGAGCTCGACCTGCTGGGACTTCTTGGCGTCGGCGATCGAGCCGACCTTGGTCCAGCCGTCGAGGCTGTCCTTGGGCGGGCCGCTCTTGGCCGCGTAGATCTCGCCGCTCCAGCCCGGCGTGGTGGTGCGGACCTCCATCTGGGTGGCCGCGACGCCCGGGGAGGCGTCGACGTACAGCCCGACGCCGCTCTTGTTCAGCACGCCGTTCTCGTAGGTCTCGGTCGACCAGGCGGACTTCGAGTCGTCGTCGATCGCCGCCGAGGCCTCGGCGTGGTGCTCGCCGTCGCCGCCCTCGGGGTCGAAGTCCTCGGCCGCCTTGGTCTTCAGCGGCACGACCTCGGTGTTCGGCGTGGTCGGCTTGACGTTGGGCACCTGCACGCCGCGCGTGGTGTGGTCGCGGGCCAGCAGGATCACCGCGGCGACCGCGCCCACGACGAGCACCAGGGCCAGGATCACCAGCAGGTGGGGGACGCGGGCGCGCAGCGGGACCCGGCGGCGCGTCTTGGCCGGCAGCGAGCGGATCACCGACGTCGCCTCGCCGGTGATCTGGCCGGCGCGCGAGCTCTCGATGGCCAGCACGTCCTCGAGGTCCATCGCGAACGACGCGGCATCGGGGTAGCGGCGGCCGAGGTCCTTGTCGGTGGCCCGGTCGAGCACGGCGCCCAGCGCGGCGGACACCTCGGGGCGGCGCATCTGCACGTCGGGCAGGTCCTCGCGCACGTGCTTCATGGCCACCGCGACCTGGTTCTCGCCCCGGAACGGGACCTCACCGGTCAGCATCTCGTAGAGCACGACGCCCAGCGAGTAGATGTCGGACTGCCCGTTGACGGCGTGACCGAGCGCCTGCTCGGGGGAGACGTAGTCGGTGGTGCCCAGCACGCGGCCGTCCACGGTCAGCCCCTCGTCGACCAGCATGCGGGCGATGCCGAAGTCCGTGACCTTGGCCGAGCCCTCGGGGTCGATCAGGACGTTCTGGGGCTTGATGTCGCGATGGACGATCCCGCGGTCGTGCGCGGCGCCCAGCGCCCGGGCGATCTCGATCGCGTAGGCCACGGCCTCGGTGACCGGCAGGCGCCCCAGGCGGCGGATGCGCTGCTTGAGCGTCTCGCCCTCGACGTACTCGAGCACGATGTAGGGCGTCGGGTTGGCGTCGTCGCCCTCCTCGCCGGCGTCGATCACCTGGACGACGTGCGGGTGGTTGAGCTGGGCCACCGCGCGCGCTTCGCGGCGGAAGCGCTCCAGCTGGTCGGAGTCACGCGCCGTCTCGCGGTGCATGAGCTTGATCGCCACGGGCCGCTCGAGGACCGTGTCGAAGGCCCGATAGACCGTCGACATCCCACCGGCGCCGATCTCGGCGTCGAGGCGGTAGCGGTCAGAGAGCAGCGTGCCGACGAGGGTCGTCATTCGCCTTCTATGTTGACGGGAGACGACGTGATGCGAAGTGGTTCGTCGGTGGGCCGACGAACACCTACGTTAGGGCGCGGTCTTGCGCGCCGACGAACAGGCGGGCCCCGGGGGGCCGGGAACGATCACGATGTTCGTGACGCGCTCCCGGCCCGGGCCTGTGATGTTCGTCATGTCAGGGTCAGCCCTGCAGCAGCGACAGCACGCTCTGCGTGGACTGATTGGCCTGAGCGAGCATCGACGTGCCGGCCTGCTGCAGCACCTGCAGGCGGGTGAAGTCGATCATCTCCTCGGCCATGTCGACGTCGCGGATGCGCGACTCGGCGGCGACCAGGTTCTCCGAGTACGCCGCGGCGGCGTTGACGGAGTGCTCGAGGCGGTTCTGCACCGCGCCGAAGGTCGCTCGCGTGGCGGAGATCGAGTCGATCGCCGCGTCGAGGTTCGAGATGGACGCCGTGGCGGCCAGGTTGTAGTAGCCGGTCGGCAGCGAGCTGTTCAGTGAGATCGTCGGCACCGTGATGATCTGACCGTCGTTGGCTCCCACCTGGAAGGTGACCGAACCGTTGACGGCGAGGAACGTGATGCCGTTGAACTGCGCCTGCGAGCCGATGCGGTCGATCTCGGAAGCCAGCTGGTAGACCTCGGACTGGATGGCCGACTGGTTGGCGCCGGACATCGTGCCGTTCTTGTACTGCACGGCGAGCTCGCGCATGCGCTGGAGCATCGAGTGCACCTCGTCGAGGTTGCCCTCGGCGGTCTGCACCAGCGAGATGCCGTCCTGCATGTTGCGCTGGGCCTGCGAGAGACCGCGGATCTGACCGCGCATCTTCTCGGAGATGCCCAGGCCGGCGGCGTCGTCGCTCGCGCTGTTGATGCGGTAGCCGGACGACAGGCGCTCCATCGACTTGGAGATCTGGTCGCTGGTACCGGACAGGGCGCGATGCGTGTTGATCGCCTGAATGTTGTGGTTGATCCTCATGGACATGTCTGTGAGGTCCTTTCGCTACTTGGAAACGGGCAGGTCCTTGGGGAGAACCGTCGGGTCGGCCTGAGCCGCCGCGGCGTTCTCCTCCTTGACTGAGCGCCAGATCTCCTCCCGGTAGACCGGGAGGGAACGGGGCGCATCGATCCCAATGCGAACGCTCGAACCGCTGACCTCGATCACCTCGATGACGGTGTCATCGCCCAGCATGATCTTCTCGCCGGGCCTACGGGTGATGATGAGCATGGTCAGTTCCTCCTTGGAAGAGACGGTTGGGGAATGAACGAGCGTCACGACACGGGGATGTCGTGTTTAGGCCGCCCGCTCCTCCGTGATCGTGGAAAAGAGCGGGGCCCGGACCGGGGCGTCCGGAGCCTGGTTGATGACCTGATGGCCGAGCCCGTTATTGACAAGGATCGGCGCGCGGAGGTTCGCACTGAAGTCCTCCAGCGATTCTGCCGCGCGAACGGTCACGTAGACCGCCGTGTCGTCGTCGGATTCGATGCCGAGTCGGTCGGCCTCGTCGTCGGCGATCTCGACCTCGTAGCTGTCGAAGAACCGCCACGGGTTGGTCAGCGGCAGCGCGAGCGCCGGGTCGTCCAGGCTGTGCAGCCAGACGAACGCAGCGTCGTCGCTGCGGGCCAGGAGCGTGTACCGGCTCCCGCCCAGGCCGATGAGCCCCTGCGGGAAGTCGATCACGGCCTCCTCAGGGATTTCCACCTCCCCAAAGCGCGTGCTCTGAAGGGTCACAGACATGCTGCCTCCTGCGTGATGATCAGTCGCTCCACCTTCACGACAGGAAGTCCAGGAGCGATGGTTGGATGATGGTCGCGCCAGCCTTCAGCGCGGCCTCGTAGACGGACTGCGTGGTCGAGAGGTTCAGGTACGCCGTCGCGGCGTCCACGTCCTCGGTGTCGGAGAGAAGTTGGGTCGAGGCGAGCTTGTTGCTCGACAGCCGGTCGTCGGCCGCGTCGAGGCGGTTGACCGTCGCGCCGATGATCGCCTGGGCCTTGTTGAGCGCCGTCAGGTTGGCGTCCAGCGCCTTGACGTCGGTCGTGCCCAGCGCGGCGGCGTCGGCCGGCACGCCGCTCTTGAGGTGCGCGGAGATGTTGCGCAGCGTCGCGATCAGGCCGCCGTCGCTGCCGCCGCTGCCCAGGATGGGCGGGGTGCCGGAATTGACCGCGGTGTTGATCTGCACCGACACGCCGGGGCCGATCTCGCGGGCGATCACGCCGGTGTTGCCCTGGTAGGTGTCGACGGCGGGAACCGTCGTCGTGTCGTAGGGCTTCGTCGTGGTCGCGGTGCCGGAGAAGATGTAGGTGCCGGCGTAGTTCGTGTTGCCGGCCTGCTTGACGGCCTCGACGATCTGGTCGATCTCGGCGGCGATGTTCTTGCGCGCCTCGTCGCCCGTCGCGCCGTTGGCGCCCTGGATCGTCAGCTCCTGCGCGCGGTGCAGCAGCTTGGTGACCTCGTCCATCGAGTCGCTGGCCGTCTGCATCCAGCCGCGCGCCTGCGAGATGTTGTCGGAGTACTTGGCGTTGGCGGTCAGGTCGCCGCGCGTGAGCACGGCGCGCTGCGCGCCGACGGGGTCGTCGGAGGGCTTCAGCAGCTTCTTCTGCGTCTGCATCTCCTCCGAGGCGCGGGCCAGGCGCTCCTGCGACTTGCCCAGGTTGGACAGCAGGCGGTCGGTCATCATCGACTGCGTGATGCGCATCAGAGACCGACCCGGCCCGTGCGGTTGATCAGCTGGTCGAGCATGTCGTCCATCGTCGACATGCTGCGAGCGGCCGCCTGGTAGCTGCGCTGGAAGCGGATCATGTTGGCCATCTCCTCGTCGACGGAGACGCCGGAGATCGACGTGCGCCGGTCGGACGCGGCCGACAGGACGGCGTCGGCGGCGGTGTCGCGACGATGCACGTCGCGGGTCTCCGAGCCGACGCGCAGGACGAAGCCGGCGTAGCTGCGGTCGGCGGTGCCCGCGCGCAGCGCGGCCACGGCCAGGGCGACGTCGTTGGCGCCCGCCGGGCTGCCGGCCAGGTTCGTGGTGCGCACCGTCGACGGGTTGCTGACGATCGCCGCGGCGACCGACATCGTGGCCGACGTCGTGCCCGCGGCGGTGAAGAAGGGCGCGCCGTGCGCGGTGTTGACGCTCGACACCAGCTGGTTGACGAACGCGTCCATGTCGGCGCGGTACTGGTCGATCGTGCCGCCCGTCTTGCTGATGTCCTGCAGCGCGCCCAGCTTGCCGCCGGGGTTCGGCGTCGCGTACAGCGTCGTCGCGGGGGCGGTCGGGGTCCAGGCGGTGCTGTCGTCGACCAGCAGCGGCGGGTTGACGTTGCCGAAGGCGACCTGGATCGAGCCGTAGGGCAGCTCGGTGACCGTGACCTGGCCCAGGGCCGAGAGCTTGTCGACCAGCAGATCGCGCTGGTCCAGCAGCGCGTTGGGCTGCTGGCCGGCCGCCGTGGCCTCCTTGATCTGCTGGTTCAGCTTGGCGATCGTCTGGGCGTCGGTCAGGACCTCGCCCTTGGCGGACGTGTAGGCCGAGAACTGGTTGGCCGCGTTGGTCTTGATCGCCTGGAGGTTGTCGTCGAAGGCCTTGATGCCGTCGACCAGCGCCTGCGCGTTGACCACCAGGGCGCTCTTGGTCGGGTCGTCCTCGGGGTGGTTGGCCACTTCCTGCCAGGCGTCCCAGAACTGGCCCAGCAGCGCGCTGATGCCCTCGTCGCCCGGCTCGTTGAGCGCGAGCTCGACGTTGTCCAGGGCGCTGGCCAGCGTGCTGGTCTCGCCCTTGACCGTCGACTGCGTGCGGAACTGGAGGTCGGCGAACACGTCGCGGGCCCGCTGGTAGGCGGTGATGTCGACGCCGCCGCCGATCAGGGCGCCGCCGCCGTTGGCCAGCGCGCCCGTGTTGACCTTCGCGCCGACGAACTGCTGGAGCTGGACGCTCTGGCGCGTGTAGCCCTCGGTGTCGGCGTTGGCGATGTTGTTCGCGGTGACGTCGAGCGAGGCCTGGGAGGCCTGCAGCCCGCGCAGCGCGGTGTTCAGCCCGAAGAAGCTGGAGATGCCGTTGGCCATCTCAGGCCTCCAGATCCAGGACGCGGTGGACGGCCGGGGTGGCCGGGGCGACGCGCAGCGAGCCGCCGTCGTCGCCGGGCCGGCGGTAGCCCAGGTCCTCCTGGCCGGACATCATCCGGGTCAGGTGGTCCAGGAAGGAGAGCTCCTGGCGCATCAGCGCACGGTTGACCGTGTGCTCGCGCTGGATCTCGGTGAGCAGGCCGCGCAGCTCGGCCGAGCGGCCGCGGGCGGCGGCCGCCTCGGAGGGGTCGATCAGGCTGGCCAGCGCGTCGAGGGTGATCGCGTGGCCGGCCACGCCGAGCTGCGCGCCGGCGCGGTTGAGCAGGAGCGTGCGCTGCTGCTCGAGCTGACCGCGCAGGTCCATCTCGACCTGCAGGTCGGACAGCCGCGCGAGGACCTCCTCGACGTCCTGGCGGCGGATCGCGGCGCCCTGGCGCAGGACGATGTCCAGCAGGCGGCGAGCCGAGTCCAGCTGCTCGTCGAGGTGGACGATCACGTCGGCGCCGAGCGAGACGGTGCCCGTCGTGGCCAGCATGGTCATGCCGTTGCTCCGCCGACGGCCGTGGCGTCGGCGCTCGTGGACGTGGGGATGTCGACGATCTGGCGGGCCAGGCCGAGACCGCCGCCGGCGGTGATCGACTCGGCCAGCGCGTCGGGCAGCAGCTGGGCGTAGGGGCCGTCCTGCATCGCCGAGCCGGCGGTGGCGGACAGCGACTTGGCCAGCTCGGTGACCAGCGTGTTCTCGAACGAGAGCGCCGCCTGGTACTGCTGGCGGACCTGCGGCGAGGCCGAGCGGACGTCGGCGGGCAGCAGCGACTGATCGACGGGGGGCAGCATGGCTACTTCTTGACCCCGTTGGCGATCTGGGCCATCTCGTCCTGCGTGCTGATCGCCTTGGAGGCCAGCGAGTAGGAGCGCTGGGCGATCATCATGTCGGCCATCACGTCGCCCATGTCGACGTCGGAGGTCTCCAGGACGCCCTGGCGCAGCTGGGTGTCGGCGCCGGCCCGCGTCGCGGGGCCGCTGGCGTTGTTGGCCACGAAGAGGTTGTCGCCGATCGCCTGGAGGCGATCGGAGGAACGCACGGTGAAGAGGTTGATCTGGCCGACCGCGTCGCCGTCCTTGGTCGTCACCTTGCCGTCGGGGGCGACCGAGATCGAGTTCTCGTCCGCGCCGTTGGGCAGCTGGACGGGCGGCTGCAGCGGCATGCCGTTGGCCAGCAGGCGGCGGTTGGAGTCCAGCGTCAGCTGCCCGTTGCGGGTCAGCGCGTTGGTGCCGTCGGGCTGGCGCACCTGCAGGTAGCCGTCGCCCTCGATGGCCAGGTCCAGCGAGGAGCCCGTGCTCTGGTAGGTCCCGCCGGCGCCACCGCGACCGATCGTCGTGGCAGCCGCACCCGCGCCCTCCATCACGCCCTGCTGGCCTCCCGGCCCGCTGGCGGAGTAGACGAGATCGCGAAAGGCGACACGCTGGCGCTTGTAGCCGACCGTGCCTGCATTCGCGACGTCATTGGACAGCGCGTCGAGACGCTGCTGCTGGGCCGCCATGCCGGCGGCCGCCGAGTACATGCCTTCAAGCATCGGGTTCCTGTTGGAAGCCCGGCCCCCGCTCCTTGCGGTCCAGCCGGTCAAGTTTCCGTGGAGGAATCCCGGCCCCCGCTCCTTGCGGTCCAGCCAGGTCCACTATCTACTGCTCCCTCCGGTCGTCGGACAGCGTCGCCGCGACTTGAGGGTGGGGTGGACGTGCGTACTAGCGCGGACGCGCTACTGCAGCGCTCCGACCTGGGTGGACGCCTTCTGCAGCGTCTCGTCGATGGTCTGGATCGCCTTCTGGCCGGCTTCGAACGAGCGCAGCGAGCTGATCATGTCGACCATCGCCGTCGCCGGATCGACACCGGAGGCCTCCAGCGCGCCCGAGCGGACGACGCCGTCGGCCTTGCCGGTGGGTTGGCCGTCGAAGTTGCCGTCGCCGACCTTCTTGGGGTCGTTGAGCGCGTACACGCCCAGGCGGCCCGGATCGACCGCGCCGTCGGTGGCGACCTTGATGGTCTGGCCGTTCTGCGACAGCACGGGGTGCCCGAGCTGGTCGGTCAACAGCCCGCCCGCGCCGGCCGTGAACTGGCCGTTGCGCGTGTAGCGGACGCCGGCGTCGGTGCGCACGGCGAAGTAGCCGTCGCCCTCGACGGCGAAGTCGAGCGGCTCGTCGGTCGGGCGCAGCGGCTGCGCGGAGAGGTCGGTGGTCGTCTCGGCGATCTGGGCGCCGGCGCCCAGGCGCCCGACCTGCTGACCGGAGACGGTGTTGGAGAGGAGCAGATCCCCGAACGCGCGCTGCGACGAGCGGTCGGCTTTGTAGCCGGCCGTCGAGGCGTTGGCGAGGTCGTTGGCGATCTGATCCTGGCGGACCTGCTCGGCAAGCATGCCGGAGGCCGCGATGTAGAGGCCACGTTCCATCGCACTGGTCAGTCGGCCGACCGTCACACTTCTTGAGGTGGCCGGTACGCCCGTGAACCTGATCCTCCTGCGGGGGCTGATCCCCGACCTGCCGATGCGGGCCGGCGACGTGCTGCCCGCGCGGGTGTTCTCGCGCGACACGCTGGTGCTCGGCGGGGTGCGCGTGGCCGCCCAGCTGCCGGAGGACCTGCAGGTCGGCCAGCGCCTGCGCCTGCAGGTGCAGGAGGCGAGCACGAGCAAGCTGCTGCTGCGGGTGATCGAGACGTCGGGGTCGGCCGAGTCCGACGCGCCGACCCAGGCGGTGACCGCCGATCCGCTGGCCAACGCGCTGCGGGCCGGGCTGGCGGTGACGCTGCCGGGCGGCCAGGTCGTGCGGCTGTTCGTCAACCCCGACGGCGGCGGCGAGGAGGGCGGCGCGCGGCGCGCGGGCGGGATGTCGCGGGTCACGCTGCGCTTCGAGGCGGCCGCGCTGGGCCGCGTCGACATGGCGCTGGAGGTGCTGCCGGGCGCGGTCGCGGGCACGATCCACGCGCCGGCGGGTGCCGCGGCCGACCGGCTGGCCGAGCAGGCCGAGCAGCTGCGCACGGCGCTGGCCCAGGCCACGGGCCGGCCGGCGACGGTCAGCGTGCGCCCCCGCGGTGAGACGGTGGACGTCCGTGGCTGAGAAGGATCCGCAGCGCCCGCTGCGGGCGGCGGCCCTGCGCTACGACCAGGGCACGACGCCCCGGGTGGTGGCGGTGGGCAAGGGCGAGGTGGCCCGCCGGATCATCGAAGAGGCGCGGGCCGCGGGTGTCCCCATCCGCGACGACGCGCCTCTGGCCGAGGCGCTGGCCACCCTGGAGCTCGACGCGGACGTGCCGGAGGAGCTGTGGGCGGCGGTGGCCGAGGCCCTGGTGTGGGCCTACCGCATGGACCTCGGGGCCCTGCGGGAAGCCCGACGGGCGTAGGTCACGCCCTAGGCGACGAGGCGGTACAGGTCCTCTTCGGCCGACAGCGTCGAGCGCAGCGAGCGCTTCAGTGCGCTGTGGATCTGGCACACGCGGCTCTCCGACACGCCCAGCACCTCGCCGATCTCGGCCAGGGTCAGGTTCTTGACGTAGAGCATCACGGCGACCTCGCGCTCACGGCGGGGCAGCTGCGCGAAGGCGCGGCGGAACTTCTCCTTCAGCTCCTCCTTGGCGGCCATGTTCTCGGGATCCAGACGCGGGTCGTCGGAGGCGATCGTGTCGACGCGCTCGATCGTCGTGTCGTCCTCGCTCAGCACGAGCGCGTTCAGCGAGGTCACGTCGGAGGCGACGATCTCGTCCTGGCGGCGACGCAGCTCGTCGACCGTGGTCCCCATCGCGTCGGCCAGCTCGGCCCGCGTCGGCCGGCGGCCGTGCAGGATCGAGAACTCGTCGGTGGCCTTGGAGATGTCGCGCTCCCAGCGGCGGACCGAGCGCGGGGCCCAGTCCTGGCGGCGCAGCTCGTCGAGCACGGCGCCGTGGATCCGGGTCCAGGCGTACTGCTCCAGCGTGGCGCCCTTGGCGGGGTCGTAGCGGTCGATCGAGACGATCAGCGCCTCCAGCCCACAGGAGATGAAGTCCTCGACCTCCGCGTTGGCCGGCATCTCGCGGACCTTGCGGTAGACGATGTACTTGACCATCGGCGCGAAGGTCAGCACCAGGCGATCACGCAGCCGGGGATCGTTGGTCTCGCGGTAGTCGCTCCACAGAGCAAGGCTCTCTTCGGCGGACATCCTGCGTGTGGTCGTCGTGCTCATCAGGGGGAACTCCTGGGTGTGCTGGGGTGGGGACGCTGGGAGGTATCGGGTCGGTACGCCGACCTCCCCATCCCCATTTCTGGGTAGAAGGGGGTCGGCCATTCGTCAACGCGCAGCCTCCCCATTTCTGGGGACCCCCGACGAGCGACAAAGGTTTTGCCGGCGGCTGCCGATTGACCAGGACGCACGTTCCCCTTCGAGCGCCAAGAGGTCTTCCCCCGCATGGCTCTGCGCCTCACCGATCCCGTCTCATCGTCCGCGTCCACCGGCGTCGCGACCGCACCCGCGGTGGCCCCGGCGGTCGTCCTGCGCGCCCGCGCGCAGCGCCTGCTCGCGGACGGCGATGTGGCCGGCTACCGCGCCCTGTTCGCCGAAGCCGCCGCCGTCGCCGACGTCCACCGCCGCTACGAGGCGCGCGTGCGTCTGCTCGACGCCGGCATGCAGGCCGAGGGCACCTCGAACGCCACGCTGGCCCCGATCTTCCTGGCCGTCGCCGAGGCGGCGGTCACGCTCCTGGAGGAGGAGCCGCGCGAGCCCGTCCTGCTCAACGCCGCCGGCGTCGCCGTCTACGAGCTCGGCGAGCTCGCCGCCGCCGAGCGCCTGTTCGGCGCCACCCGCCGCCTGGACCCGCAGCTGCCCCACGTCGACGCCAACCTGGCCGAGATCGCCCGCCGCCGCGCCGCCGGCATGGACGGGCGCATGAACCTGCCGGCGGCCGTCTCGGTCCGCCTGAAGTCGCTGCGCGACCGGGCCAAGCGCGTCGCCGCCCGCGCGGTGCCGGCCACCGGCCAGACGCTGTCGCTGTGCATGATCGTCAAGGACGAGGAGGCGATGCTCGGGCAGTGCCTGGCCGCCGTGGCCCCGTTCGTCGACGAGCTGGTGATCGTCGACACCGGCTCGACCGACCGCACCGTCGAGATCGCCCGCGAGCACGGCGCCGTCGTGCTGGAGCACGTGTGGACCGGCGACTTCTCCGCGGCGCGCAACGTCTCCTTCGAGGCCGCGACCAGCGACTGGCTGCTGTACCTGGACGCCGACGAGGTGCTCGTCGAGGGCGACGGGCCGCGCCTGCGCGAGCTGACCGGCAAGGTCTGGCGCGAGGCGCTGTACCTGACCGAGACGAACCTCACGGGGCGCGTCGAGGACGGCACGTCGGTCACCCACAACGCGCTGCGCCTGTTCCGCAACCGTCCCGAGTACCGCTTCAGCGGCCGCATCCACGAGCAGATCGCCAACACCCTGCCGGGCTACCTGGCCGAGCGCTTCGAGAACACGAGCGTGCGCATCGACCACTACGGCTACCTGGGCGAGGTGCGCGAGGCCAAGGACAAGTCGCGCCGCAACCTGGACCTGCTCGAGCAGCAGGTGGCCGACGGCGTCGACACCGCGTTCCTGCACTTCAACCTGGGCTCGGAGTACTCGGCCCTGGACGAGAACGACCGCGCGCTGGAGGCCTTCGAGAAGGCCTGGGCGATGCTCATCGACGACCCGCTGAAGACGACCTACGGCTTCCTGCCCTCGCTGTGCGCCCGCCTGGTCAAGGCGCTGCGCCTGTGCGGGCGCTCCGAGGACTGCATCGCCCGCGGCGACGTCGTCCTGACCTTCCTGCCCCAGTTCACCGACATCGTCTTCGAGCAGGCGCTGGCCGCCCGTGCGCTGGACGAGGACGAGCGCGCCGCGACGCTGCTGGAGACCTGCCTGGCCTGGGGCGACGCGCCCTCGGCCTACACGGCGACCGGCGGCACCGGCACGTTCCTCGCCCTGGCCACGCTGGGCGACCTGCGCCGCCGGCAGGGCCGCCTGACCGAGGCGCGCGAGCTGCTGGAGCGGTGCCTGGTCGAGCACCCGCGCTTCCTGGCCTCGGTCGACCCGCTGGCCGGCACGATGCTGGCGCTCGACTGCGCGCCCGAGGAGGTCGTCCGGACCGTCCACGGCGCCGTCGGCGACCTGACCCCGTCCGTCGGCTTCATGCTCTCGCTGGCCCTGTACGAGTCCAAGGCCGTGGAGGCCGCCGAGGAGCAGCTGCGCGCCGTCCTGGAGCGTCAGCCCGGCTCGGCGCCCGCGCGTCTGGCGCTGGCCGAGGCGCTGCTGTCGCAGTCGCGCTACGCCGAGGCCGCCGATCAGGCCCTGCGCATCCCCGCGGGGGCGCACTTCGCCGCTGAGGCGTCGCGCACCGCCGCGTTCGCGCGGCTGGCCGCCGGTGACGCCGACGGCGCCCAGGACGCGCTCCAGCGGGCCCGCGAGGCCGGGCTGTACGAGCCCGAGGTCGCCCTGCTGGACGGCTGGCGCGAGCGCGTGCTCGGCGCGGCCGGCCCGTCGCTGCTGCCCGCCGAGACCGCCGACGCCCTGTTCGTGATGCTCGAGGCGCTGCTGCGCGTCGTCGACGTCGACGCGTTCGCCTCGCTGGTGCCGCTGGTCGACGTGGTGGCGATCCCGTGGCGCGACCGCCGCGAGCGCCTGGCCACGCTGTACCTGCGCCGCGGCTTCCTGGAGTCGGCGGCCGACGAGTGGATCTCCGTGATCCAGGAGTCCCAGCCCGACGCCGACGCCCTGGCCGGCCTCGGCTGGGTCGCGGTCGGCCGTGAGCTGCCCGAGGACGCGCTCGTGCTGGCCCGTGAGGCGCTGTCCATGGATCCCGTGCATCCGGCCGCGTTGGGCGTGCTGGAGCGCGTCGCGGCGTGACGCCCGGCACACACCTCTGCCGTACAGACGGCCAGACCTCCTGCCCTCCCGTCAAGGGCTGCCCCAGGACGTCGATGAACGTTCCGAGAACGGCCCATGGATGGGCCGGGCACCGATCCAGGAGGAACGTTCATGTATGTGCAGCGGGCACCAGTCGCATCAGTGACACCGCTGCCCCTGCCGTCCATCAAGGCGGTGGTGGCCACCCCGAACAACGGCTTCGCGCAGGTCTACGACCTGGCCGCCGAGCGGGAGCGCCGCAGCAGCCCGCCGCAGGCCGTCCTGGACGCGGTCGACGAAGCCGCCCGGGTCTACGAGCTGCTGGACGCCGCGGGGATGCAGGTGCGCTTCGATCTCTCGGCGGGCGTGTCCGCGCAGCTGCGCGACCGCTCGGGCGCGCTCGTGCGGCCGCTGTCGCTGCACGAGGTCATGGACCCGTCGTCGTTGCTGCCGCCGGATACGGCAGCCTGAACCACACCGGAGTGATGTAGATGCCGGCCGTCTCCTTCAGCGGACTCGCCTCCAACCTCGACACCGACTCGATCATCTCGTCGCTGCTCGCGGTCGACGGCATCTCGCGCACCCGTCTGAGCACCAACCAGCAGGCGGCCACCGCGCGCCAGCAGGCCATCAACGACGTCGAGTCGCGGATGAAGACCCTGCGCAACGCCGCGAAGGACCTCGGCTCGCCGCTGCTGTGGAGCGAGACCCAGGACGTCTCGACGACCGACGACAAGGCGATGAGCGCCACGATGACCGGCGGCGCCGCCCCCGGTGGCTACTCCGTCACGGTCACCCAGCTCGCCTCGGCCGCCCAGTCGACGTTCGCCTACACGTCGCAGGCCGGCGCCACGAACATCGACATCAACGGCGTCAGCGTCTCGCTGCCCGCCGGCGCGGACATCGACACCGCGGTCTCGACGATCAACGGCACCGCCGACGTCGGCGTGTACGCGGTCAACCTCGGCAACGGCAAGATGGTGCTCAGCTCGCGCACCACCGGCGCGGCGACGACGATCGGCGCCACCGGCGACTCGCTCGCCCTGGACTCGACGAAGGCCGGTCGGGACCTGAAGTGGTCCGTCGACGGCGTCGCCCAGGCCGACAGCGCGTCCAACACCGTGGCCAACGCGATCCCCGGCCTGCAGCTGACCTTCAAGGCACCCGTGGCCGGCGCGACCGTCAACGTCAGCGACCCGCACGTGGGCGCCGACACCGTCAAGGCCAAGCTGAAGTCGTTCATCGCGGCCTACAACGACGTCGTCTCCTTCACCAACGGCAAGCTGACCGAGGCCAAGGTGGTCAAGAACAGCTCGGCCACCGGCGCCAACGACAGCACGACGCTGACCGCCGCCGAGGCGTCCAAGGGCGTGCTGTTCGGTGACCCGGGCCTGCGCAACATGCTCGACTCGATGCGCCAGACGGCATCGCAGGCGGTCGGCGGCCTGAGCGGCACGCTGACCGGCTTCGCCTCGCTGGGCATCTCCACCGGCGCGGCCGCGGCCACCACCACGGCCGATGCCAAGACCGGCCTGCTGACCTTCGACGAGTCGGCCTTCGACGCCGCCTACGACGCCAACCCCGACGGCGTCAAGAAGCTGATGGGCGGCGTGAGCGGCACGACCGGCCTGTCGCAGACGTTCGACAACCTGATCAAGCCGATGACGGAGTCCAACGGCCTGCTCGACCAGCGCTCGACGATGGCCGGCGACGAGGTCACCCGCATCAAGGACCAGATCTCGCGCCTGGACGACCGCCTGGCGGCCAAGCAGGAGGCCTACAAGAAGATGTTCACGGCCATGGAGCTGTCGCTGTCCAAGCTCCAGTCGTCGACGAGCAGCGTGCTCAGCAGCCTGAGCGCCAGCACGTCGTCCAGCTGAGTCTGGACACCCCTCAACGGCCTGCGTCCGCGGCCGACTACCAGGGTGTGAATCCGTACGCGCAGCAGTCACAGGCGTCGTATCTCGAGCAGCAGGTGCTCACCGCCTCGCGCGGGCAGCTCGTGGTGCTGCTCTACGACGGGATCATCCGCTTCCTCCGCCAGGCCGACGTGGCCATGGGCGAGGGGGCCGCCGCACACGCCAACGACCGCATCGGCCGCGCCGAGGCGATCGTCAGCGAGCTCCAGGCCACGCTGGACATGCGCCAGGGCCAGATCGCCGAGAACCTCGAGGGGATCTACGTCTTCTGGAGCAAGTGCCTGTGGGAGATCCGCCTCGAGAAGGACCGCGAGAAGCTCGCCCGCGTCATCAAGATGGTGCAGTCGATGCGCGAGGCCTGGGCGCAGGTGGCCCAGTCCGTCGAGTCGACCTCAGCGGCCGCATGACCGGGGAGGACCCGGGCGTGCAGGTGGCCCGGCGGCTGCTCGCGCTCGCGCGCGAGGAGCACGGGCTGATCGAGGACGGTCGCTACGAGGACCTCGCGGCGATCGACGAACGGCGTGACGCGCTGACCGCGCAGATCCCCCGGACGCTGTCGCCCGAGGGGCGCAGCGCGCTGGAGGAGGTCGTCGACGCGCAGCGTCAGGTGGCCGCCGCCCTGCAGCTCGGGCTGGCCCGCGCGACCGACGAGTTCGGCCGCGTCAACCACGGCCGTACCGCAATGGCGGGCTACGCGCCAGCCGGTCTGGACGCACGTCCGGTGCTGGACCACAGCGCCTAAAGAAGCCGGAACCCGGTCCGATGACCGGGAGGCCTCCACGGACGGGGGCACGTTTGAAGGTCCAGGGACGGGCCGCCACTTACGGACCCGTACCCATGGAACTCTTCGACTCGACGCAACAGCTTCTGATGGGCGCCCTCCACGGCGCCGCCGCGCGCCAGTCCGCGCTGGCCCAGAACCTCGCCAACGCCAACACGGCGGGCTACCAGCGCGTCGACGTGGACTTCCACTCCGCGCTGCAGCAGGCCGCGCAGCGGATGCAGGACGGCAGCGGCGACGCCGACACGGTGTCGCCCGCCGACTTCGACTTCACGCCCCAGGCCGATCCCGAGACGATGCAGGTCGACGGCAACGGCGTCGACCTCGACGTCGAGGCGGCCAACCTCGCGCAGAACGGCCTCGAGTACCAGTCGCTGGTCTCGGTCATGGGCGCGCGCATGGGCATCATCCAGTCGGCCATCGGGACGCGCTGATGGGCCTCTTCGACTCACTGGCCATCTCCGCCTCGGGCCTGTCGGCCGAGCGCATGCGGATGGACGTCACGGCCGAGAACCTGGCCAACGCGCAGTCCACGCAGGGCGCCGACGGGCAGCCCTACCGCCGCAAGTCGGTCGTGCTGCAGGCCACCGGCCAGGCCGGCGGCGGCTTCGCCTCGGCGCTGGCCGCCGCGCAGAGCGGCAACCCCGCCGCGACCAGCTCGGCCAGCGGCCAGCCCGCCGGCGGCGTGCAGGTCGCCGCGATCGTCGAGGACCAGTCGCCCGGCAAGCAGGTCTACGACCCGGGCCACCCGGACGCCAACGCCGAGGGCTACGTGACGATGCCCAACGTCGACTCGGTCACAGAGATGGTCGACCTGATCTCCGCGTCGCGGGCCTACGAGGCCAACACGACCGCGATGCAGACGGCCAAGCAGATGTTCAGCAAGACCCTGGAGCTGCTGCGGTGACGCTTCCGATCGATCCTTCGATGTTCACCGGCGGGCCCGAGTGGCAGATCTCCGGCGTCGGCGGCAGCCAGACGCCGGGCCAGATCGAGGCCGGCGCCGGCACCGACGCCGCCGAAGGCGTCTCCGGCGCCTCCTTCGGCGACGTGCTCTCCCAGACCCTGGGCCAGCTGCAGGCCGGCCAGGACGAAGCGGCCCAGGCGTCGCAGGCGCTGGCCACCGGCCAGGCCTCCGACCCGACCTCGGTCGTGATGGCCGTCGAGAAGGCCCAGCTGCAGATGCAGCTGGCCTCGACGCTGCGCAACAAGGCCACCGAGGCCATCAACGACATCTTCCACACATCCGTCTGAGGGCTGAGGTCCGATGAAGCTCCTGCAGTCCATGTCCCTGCGCCAGCGCCTCGTGCTCGGCGGCTCGATCGTGGCGGTTCTCGTCGTCGCCTTCATGCTGCTCAAGCTGGCCTCGGCGCCGAGCTACTCGCTGATCGCCACCGGGCTGGATCCCGGAAAGACCGGCAAGATGACCGCCGCGCTGGACGCGCAGGGGATCACCTACGAGCTGCGCAACAACGGCACCGCGCTCGCGGTCAACAGCAACTCGACCGCCCAGGCGCAGATCGCGCTGGCCGACGCGGGCCTGTCCACCAACGGCGACAGCGGCTCGGACGGCCTGAGCGCGGTGACCGACCTGAAGATGGGCGCCTCGACCTTCCAGCAGAAGATCGCCTACCAGCAGGGCCTGGAGCAGACGATCGAGTCCACGCTGGGCAACATCGACGGCGTCTCCGGCGCGTCGGTGCAGCTGACGCTCCCCGACGACCAGCTGTTCCAGGACGAGGCCAAGCCGGCCACCGCGGCCGTCGTGCTCAGCGGAGAGTCGGGCACGCTGGACTCCGCCGCCGTCAAGGGCATGGCCAGCCTGGTCTCCAACTCCGTCGAGGGTCTCAAGCCCGAGAACGTGACGATCACCGACTCGACCGGCACGATGCTGTGGCCGATGGGCGACGGCAGCGTCGGCGGCTCGATGTCCAAGCAGGCCGCCGAGTCGCGCTACGCCGCCCAGATGGAGGCGCAGCTCAACGCGCTGCTGATCCGCACGCTGGGCCCCGGCAAGGGCCAGGTCGAGGTCAACGCCGACCTGAACGTCGACAAGACGTCGGTCGAGAACCTCGAGTACGCCAAGAAGGGCAGCCCCATCGAGGTCACGACCGAGAGCGAGAAGCTCAAGGGCACGGGCGGCGGTGGCGGCACGACCGCGGGCACGACGTCCAACGTCCCCAGCTACGCGCAGAGCGGCTCCGCGTCGGGCGGGAACTCGAACTACTCCAACACGACGAAGACCACCAAGCAGGTCTACGGCAAGAAGGTCTCGCGCACCGAGGTCGCTCCCGGCTCGGTCACCCGTCTGACCGTCGGCCTGGTCGTCGACAAGTCGGTGCCCGCCGCCGACGTCAAGGCGCTGCAGACCGCGGTCGCCTCCGCCGCCGGCATCAACCCGCAGCGCGGCGACACGCTGGCCGTCAGCCAGATCGCCTTCGCCAAGCAGGCGACGACGACCCCGGCCGCCGGTGGCCCGCTCCCGCAGGGCGGCATCTTCGGCTACGCCAAGTACGCGCTGCTCGGCCTGGCCGCCCTGATCTTCCTGTTCTTCATCTCGCGCCAGCTGCGCCGCCGGGAGAACGAGGTCCTGGCCGATCCCAGCTGGCTGCGTCAGCTGGACGCGCCCACCCCGATCGCCCAGCTTGAGGCCGAGGGCCCGCCGCCCTCGCTGATCGTGGCCACCAACCCGCGCAAGAAGCAGATCGAGGAAGTCGTGACGAAGGAGCCCGAGCGCGTCGCGACGGCCCTGCGCACCTGGATGAACGAGCCCTAGGCCGAGGACCGCGACGATGTCTACCGAACTTGCCCCCATGCCCGGCCAGGAGCTGGCCGCCACCGCCCGCCTGGGCGGGCGCCGCAAGGCCGCGATCCTGCTGATCACGCTCGGCCCGGAGCGGGCCGCGGCGATCCTCCAGCACATGGAGGACGAGGAGGTCGAGGCGCTGTCGGCCGAGATGGCCCGCATCCGCCAGGTCACCCCCGAGACCAGCCAGGCGATCCTCGACGAGCTGGCCGAGCACGTCACGTCGCCGGCCCAGGCCGCGCTGGGCGGGCTGGACTACACCTACGAGGTGCTGGAGAAGCGGTTCGGCCGCCAGCGCGCCCAGGAGATCGTCGACGCCCTCGCGGGCAAGATGACCCACAAGCCGTTCGACTTCCTGCGCCGCACGCCGCCCGAGCAGGTGGCCGCGTTCCTGCAGGAGGAGGCGCCGCAGACGGTGGCGATCGTGATCGCCTCGCTGCCCAGCTCGATCGCCGCCAAGGTTCTGGCCGAGATCCCCAAGGAGAACCAGGGCGAGGTGGCGCTGCGCATCGCGACGATGTCGGAGACCAATCCCCTGGTCGTGCGCGACCTCGAGTCGGCGCTGAAGGAGAAGCTCTCGGCGATCCTCGACCAGGAGCTGGTCGGCGCCGGCGGCGTGCAGTCGCTGGCCGAGATCCTCAACCAGGCCGGCCGCTCGACCGAGCGCCACATCATCCAGGCGATGTCCGAGGCCGACCAGGTGCTGGCCGAGGAGGTCCGCCAGCGGATCTTCACCTTCGACGACATCGTCACGCTGACCGATCGCGACATCCAGATCCTGCTGCGCGACGTCGATCAGAAGGACCTGGCCATCGCCCTGCGCGGCGTCGGCGACGCGGTCAAGGACAAGCTGCTGAACAACCTCTCCGAGCGGGGCGCCGAGATGCTGCGCGAGGACATGGAGGTCATGCCGCCGCAGCGCAAGGCGGTCGTCGACGAGGCCCAGTCGAAGATCGTGCGCGCCGCGCGCGTGCTGGACGACGCGGGCACGATCACCATCCGCCAGAGCGACGACGGCGAGGACGAGGTCGTCTGATGGCCGCGCACGCGTTCACCTACGGGACGCTCGAGGCGCCCGCGGACCTGGCCATCACCGAGGCCGACCGCCGCCGCGAGGCCGACGACGTGCTGGCCCGGGCCCGCAACGAGGCCGAGGCGATCCGCGCCGCCGCCGAGCAGGCCGGCTTCGACGCCGGTCGGGCCGAGGCGCTGGCCGCCGTCCAGCCCGCGGCCGAGGCGCTGGCCCAGGCCGCGCGCGAGCTGTCGACCGTCGTCGACGAGCTGACCGCTCGCTCCGAGGTGGCCGCCGTCGATCTGGCGCTGCGCATCGCCGAGCAGGCGCTGGGCGCCGCCATCGAGGCCAACCCCGAGCGCGTGCTCGACGTCGTGCGCGGCGCGCTGCGCCGCCTGGTCGAACGCGAGCGCGTGCTGCTGCTCGTCAACCCCGAGGACCTGAACCTCGTCCGCGAGAGCGTCGCCGGCCTGGTCGGCGAGCTGGGCGGCATCGAGCACTGCGAGGTGCAGTCCGAGCGCCGCGTCGCCCGCGGGGGCGCGATCGTGCGCACCGAGGAGGGCGAGGTCGACGCCACGCTGGACACGAAGCTCGCGCGGGCGCGCGAGGTGCTCGAACAAGAGCTGTCGCGGGCCGATGAAGCTGCTTGAGGGCCGCCTCGACGAGGCGATCGCCCACGCCGACCTGCATCTGCGCCGCGGTCGCGTCTGCGACATCATCGGCCTGATCATCGAGGCCACCGGGCTGGAGGCCCAGGTCGGCGAGGTCTGCGAGGTGCAGGCCGGCCGCTTCTCCGATCCGGTCAAGGCCGAGGTCGTCGGCTTCCGCTCCAAGCGCACGCTGCTGATGCCGCTGGGCGAGATGACCGGCATCGGCCCGGGCAACGTCGTCACCGCGACCGGCACCCAGCTGCGCACCCCGGTCGGCCACGGCCTGCTGGGCCGCGTGCTCGACGGGCTGGGCGTGCCGATCGACGGGGCCGGCCCGGTCGACTTCGCCGCGATGGCGCCGGTGCAGGCGCCGCCGCCGGACCCGCTCACGCGTCCGCGCATCACCGAGCGCCTCGGCCTCGGCGTGCGCTCGCTGGACGCGCTGGTGCCCTGCGGGCGCGGCCAGCGCCTGGGCATCTTCGCCGGCTCCGGCGTGGGCAAGTCCTCGCTGCTGGGGATGATCGCCCGCGCGGCCGACTCCGGCCTGACCGCGGAGGGCACGCCCAACCGCGTCAACGTGATCTGCCTGGTCGGCGAGCGCGGCCGTGAGGTGCGCGAGTTCGTCGAGCGCGATCTCGGCGCGGCGCTGCCCAACTCGGTCGTCGTCGTCTCGACCTCCGACCAGCCGGCGCTCGTGCGCATCAAGGCGGCGCTGACCGCGACCACGATCGCCGAGTGGTTCCGCGATCAGGGCTTCGACGTGATGCTGATGATGGACTCGGTCACGCGCTTCGCGATGGCCCAGCGCGAGGTTGGCCTGGCCATCGGCGAACCGCCCGCCACGCGCGGCTACACGCCGTCGGTCTTCGCGCTGCTGCCCAAGCTGCTGGAGCGCTCCGGCACGAGCGACCGGGGCTCGATCACCGCGCTCTACACCGTGCTGGTCGACGGCGACGACATGAACGAGCCGATCGCCGACGCGGTCCGCTCGATCCTCGACGGCCACATCGTGCTGACCCGCGAGCTCGCGCACTCCGGCCACTACCCGGCCGTCGACGTGCTCCAGTCGGTCTCGCGACTGGTCAGCGAGGTGACCGCCCCCGAGGTCCGCGAGGCGGGCATGGAGCTGCGCCAGCTGCTGGCCTCCTACCGCGACAAGGCCGACCTGATCGCCATCGGCGCCTACGAGCGCGGCACCGATCCGCAGGTCGATCGCGCCGTCGACCTCAAGCCCGAGCTCGACGCCTTCCTGCGCCAGGGCCTGGAGGAGCACGACACCTACGACGTTGTCGACGCGCGCATGGTCCAGCTCGTCATGGGCGCGATGCCCCACGAGCCCGCCGGCTACGCCGTCGATCCCTCGCAGTCGCCCGCCGACCCGTTCTCGACCGGTTCGCCGGTGGCCCTGCCGCCGCTGAACATCGCCGTCTAGGGCGTTGATCGGACGTGTGTCCAATGCCCCTTGATCACCGGCACCCGCGACCGACTACCGGGCTGTGAACGCCCCGCCCTTCCGCTTCCGCCTCGAGCGGGTCCGCGAGCTGCGCGAGCATGCCGAGGACCGCGCCAGAGAGGAGCTCGCGTCGAGCCTGGGCGCGCAGCTGCGCGGGCAGGCGATGCTGCAGGCGGCGGCCGACGAGGTCTCCGGCGCGCACTCGGCCACCCGCGACGGCGCCTTCGGCGGCGCGATGTCGGCGGCCGACCTGTACGCCCAGCAGCTCTACACCGAGCGCCTGGAGCGCCAGCGGGCTGACGCCGAGCTCGCGCTGGAGCGCGCCTCGGCCGAGGTCGACGCCCGCCGCGGCGCGCTGGTCGAGGCCAGCCGCAAGCGCGAGGCGCTCGAGCGCCTCAAGGAGCGCAAGCGCCAGGAGCACGTGGCCCACGTGCAGCGCCTCGAGGGCGCGTTCCTGGACGAGATCGCCCTGACCTCCTACGTCCGGCAGGCGTCATGAGCGCCGCCGCGATCCAGTCCCGCGTGGCCGACATCCAGCAGATGCTGATGGCCATGCAGACGGGCACCGTGCAGGCCTCGCCCGCGGCGACCACCGCCGCGCCCGCGACCGCCGCCAGCGGCGGCCAGGCCAACCTCAACAGCTTCGCCAGCCAGCTGGCCGCGGCGAGCACCGCGACGACGAGCGCGACCACGCCCACCGACGTGTCGGGCGACAGCACCCAGTACGACAGCCTGATCCAGGCGTCGGCCGCCCGCAACGGGGTGGACCCCGCGCTGCTCAAGGGGCTCATCCGCGCCGAGTCGAACTTCGACCCCAACGCCGGCAGCTCCGCCGGCGCGCAGGGTCTGACCCAGCTGATGCCCGGCACGGCCGCCGGGTTGGGGGTCACGGATGTCCACGATCCCGCCCAGGCGATCGAGGGAGGCGCGAAGTACCTGCGCGCCCAGCTCGACGCCTTCGGCGGGGACGAGACCAAGGCGCTCGCCGCCTACAACGCCGGCCCCGGTGCGGTCACGCGCTACGGCGGCGTTCCGCCTTACGCCGAGACGCAGCAGTACGTGCAGAAGGTGCTCGGCTACGCGGCGGGCTATCGCTCCCAGACGACCACGACCCCCTCGATTCTCTGATGCCACCACAGATCGCGCCGTCTCCACCGAGAGAGGGCCCGCCACCGACCGCCGCCGGGGCGGCCGCAGCGCCCACCAGAGGCGCTCCGGACCCGCCGGGAACGTCGTTCGATCGGGTTCTCGACCAACACGACAAGGCCTGGACCGCAGATGCGGGGGGCCAGCAGGACGGAACGGCATCTGACTCGCCGTCCGAGGGCCAGCAGCAGCCCGCCGATCCGGCGGCCCTGCTCGCGGCGCTCGTGGCCGGGCCGATGCCGATGGCCCCGCCGCCGGCGACCGGGTCGGCGACCGCTGAGGCGGCGCCCGAGCCGGCCAACGCCGGCGCGACGGCCCCGACCGCCCTGGCGATCGCGACGTCCGCGACCGCTGAGGCGACCGTGTCTGCGCCGTCCGTGGCGACCGCCCCCGGGGCGGACGACGCGGCCCCGACGACCCCGGCCCCGACCACCGACCAGCCCGCCGGCGATCCGCTCGCCGCGTCGACCGACGCGACGGCTGACGGATCCGCCCCGACCGACAACGGCGGCGCACACCCCGACAGCACCGGTGGCGGGAGCCAGGGCGGCGACGCCCACGCCCGCCGCGCGGTCGACGGCGCGCGTTCGTCGCTGGCCGGCCTGGGCGACAACGCCCCGGCCACCGGCGACACCACGTCGACGACCCCCGTGGCCAACCCGGCGCCGACGGCGCCGGCGGCGGAGGCAGCGCCCGCTCCGGCGGCCGCGGCCACCGCGGGTCCCGATGCGCCGGCGACGCCGGTCGACGCACCCGCGCCGACGGCGCCCGTCACCGCTCCGGCGGCGATGCGCACGGCTCCGCACACGATCACCGCCCCGGCACCGGTGCCGGTCGCGCACGCTCCGGCGGCGTTGACCGACCTCGTGCACGTGGCCCACCAGCGTGGGGCCAACCACGCGCGGATGGTGCTGCACCCCGACAGCCTCGGTGGCGTCGAGGTGCACCTGCGCCAGACCGCCGACGGCATCCGGGCCACCGTCCACGTCGAGCACGCCGAGTCCCTGCAGGTCCTGCAGGGCGGCGTGGCCGAGCTGCGCCGTGGCCTGGAGGCGCGCGGCGTCACGGTCGACACGATCGACCTCGGCCTCGCGCCCGGCAACCAGGACCAGCAGCAGGGCAACGGCGCCGCCCGCGGCGACGGCGGCCTGGGCTCGCGCACCGCCAACGGCGGCGGCACCGGCCCCGCCGGCGCCGACGCCGACGACTCCCTGACCACCCCGAACGCGACGACCTCGCGAGCCGCCGCCGGCGTGCTCGTCGACGTCATGGCCTGAGAAGGACTGCCATGAGCACCACCACCAACAGCATCGGCTCCGGTGCGGCCGCCGCGGCGACCACCTCCACGACGGGCACCACGCCGACCGACTACGGCTCGGACAGCAAGAAGAAGACCGGCTCTGAGTTCGGCATGGACAAGGACGCGTTCCTGAAGATCCTCGTCGAGCAGCTCAAGAACCAGGATCCGTCCTCGCCGGGCGACTCGCAGCAGTACATCCAGCAGATGACCAGCTACTCGATGCTCGAGCAGCTGACGAACATCTCCGAGGCCGTCCAGGTCCAGCACGCCGACAGCGCGGGTCAGACCGCCGTCGGGCTCGTGGGTCACAGCGTCAAGTACCTCGACGACGACGGCAACGAGCAGAGCGGCGAGGTCAAGGGCGTCTCCTTCGCCACCGGCAGCCCGACCCTGACCATCGGTGACAAGAGCGGGATCTCGCTCGGCGTCATCTCGGAGGTCGGCCCGTTGGTCAACAGCGCCACCACGGCGGCGACCACGCCGACGACCGCGCCGGAGACCACGCCGGCGACCACGCCGACCACGGAGACGCCGGCGCCATGACCCAGGTCAACCCCGCACTGATCCCACCCGGGGTCGGCGGCACGCCGGGCGTCGCGTCCGGATCGTCCGCCGGCACCATCAGCGGCACCGCGTTCAGCGAGCTGCTGGGCGCGCGCACCGCGCAGGTCCACTTCTCGGGCCACGCGGTCGAGCGCCTGCGCCGGCGCGGCATCGCGGTCGACTCGTCGACGATGGCCCGGCTGGAGGGCGGCGTCGACCGCGCGGCCGGCAAGGGCTCGCGCGAGTCGGTCGTCTTCGTCGACGACAAGGCGTTCGTCGTCTCCGTCCGCAACCGCACGGTCATCACGGCCGTCGACTCCGCGCACATGCGCGAGCAGGTCTTCACCAACATCGACTCGGCGGTCATCGCCTAGTCGGGAGAACCCCGAACCCGGCTGGCCCTCGCGGGAGGAGGCCGGAGCAGCAAGGAGCACCCCCACCATGATGCGTTCGATGTACTCCGCGATCAGCGGACTCAAGGCTCAGCAGACCATGCTCGACGTGACCGCCAACAACCTGGCCAACGTCAACACCATCGGCTACAAGGCCAGCGTCACCACGTTCCAGGACGCGCTCTCGCAGACCGTCCGCGGCGCGTCGGCGGCCAACACCGGCGGCTTCGCCGGGCAGAACGCGGCCCAGGTCGGCCTCGGCGTCACGGTCGGCGCGATCTCCAACCGGATGACCGGCGGCGCGATCCAGAACACCGGCAACACGTACGACATCGCCATCAACGGCGACGGCTGGATGCGCGTCGCCCAGGGCAGCCCGACCGCGGGCGCCCCGACGACCGGCACCCCGGCGGCCAACACGATGAACTACACGCGCGCCGGCAACTTCGCGCGCAACAACGCAGGCTACCTGACCACCCAGGACGGCTACTACGTCATGGGGCGCACGGCTCCGGCCGGCACCGCGGGCGCCACCGACGCCTACATCAACATCCCGACCGGCGCCACGAACGTCGCGATCGGCGCCGACGGCGCGATCTCGTTCACGCCCCCGACCGGCTACACCCAGCCCGCGACGCTGCCCGCCGTCGGTGCCGACGGCCGCGCGATCGCCGGCTACGTCAGCCTGGCCAACTTCCCCAACGACCAGGCGCTGCAGCACGCGTCGGGCAACCGGTTCACCGCCAACGCCGCCTCGGGCGCCGAGGTCGTCGGCACCCCCGGCACCACCGGCTACGGCGCGGCGATGGGCGGCTCGGTCGAGATGTCCAACGTCGACCTGGCCACCGAGTTCACCACGATGATCACCGCGCAGCGTGGCTTCCAGGCCAACTCGCGCGTGATCTCCACGGGTGACCAGATGCTTGAAGACCTCGTCAACCTGAAGCGCTAGCCGACGGGATAGCGCTGCGCGGGCCGACGGGCCCGCAGGGTTGAGGGAACGCGCGGGCGGAGCGAGTCGGAGGGATTCGCTCCGCCCAACGCGCGCTTGTTCGCTCTTCCACGTCCACCAGGAGAACCACCGTGATCCGCCTGCACAAGCTCTCGCACGACCGAGAGCCCTTCCTGCTGAACCCCGACCTGATCGCCACGATCGAGTGCCATCCCGACACGATGCTGCACCTGACCACCGGCGTGCGCTTCGCCGTCGCCGAGTCGGCCGACGAGGTCGTGGCCAAGTCGCTGGACTGGCGCACGCAGGTCGCCACCGGGGCCATCAAGGCCGCCAACACGCGTTCCTGAGACTGCGCGTCCAGGAACCGTTGAGAACAGGGTGAAGAGTCACGGCTTCCGGCCGATGACAGGGATGAAATGAAGGCCGCAACCATCATCGGCCTCGTCATCGCGTTTGTCGGCCTGGCCGGCGGCGCGACCGTCGAGGGCACCGCCGTCACCGCGATCATCGCGCCCCCCGCGCTCCTGATCGTCCTCGGAGGCACCTTCGGCGCCACCATGGCCGCTTGTGGCATGGACGGCGTCAAGGCCATCGCCCCGGGCTACAAGCTGGCCATGAGCCCGCCCGAGCTGGACCTCGGCGCCCGCGTGCGCGAGCTGGTCGGCCTGGCCGAGAAGGCCCGCAAGGACGGCCTCCTGGCCCTCGAGAGCGAGCTGGGCGACGTGGACGACGCGTTCATGAAGACCGGCCTGCAGCTCGTCGTCGACGGCACCGAGCCCGAGCTCGTCCGCGAGGTCCTCGAGGGGGAGATCGACGGCATGGAGCAGCGCCACAAGGCGGGCTGGGACGTGTTCGAGAAGGCCGGCGGCTTCGCGCCGACGATCGGCATCATCGGCACCGTCCTCTCGCTGATCCACGTGCTCGGCAACCTGTCGGACCCGGGCAGCCTGGGTCCCGCCATCTCCGGCGCGTTCATCGCCACGCTGCTGGGCGTCGGCACCGCCAACGTCGTCTACCTGCCGATCGGCAACCGACTGAAGAAGCTGTCGGGCCAGGAGGCGGCGATGCGCACCATGGTCCTGGAGGGCATCCTGGCCATCCAGGCCGGCGACAACCCGCGCATCGTCTCGCAGAAGCTGCTCACCTTCCTCCCGCCCGCCGAGCGCGAGGCCGCGTCGAGCTCCGGCCCGAACCTGAAGGCCGTCGCCGACCCGCCCGCCGACGCCGCGGCTGCCTAGCCCCATGGCCGGTCACGGCGGGAGGCGCAAGCGCGGCGGCCACGAGGCCGAGCATCCGGACGAGCGGTGGCTGGTCAGCTACGCGGACATGGTCACGCTGCTGATGGCCCTGTTCATCGTCATGTTCGCCATGGCCAACGTCAACACGTCGAAGTTCTCCGAGCTGAAGAAGTCGCTGGCCAACGCGTTCAGCGGGCCGGTCAAGACCGGCGGCGGCTCGATCATGGACGGCGGGGCCAGCGACCAGGCGGTGCAGGGTTCGATCCTGTCGCAGGTCGGCGGCTCCAACGGCACCCAGAGCGCCGCGCAGGCCGAGTCCGACCAGCTGCAGAAGCTCAAGGAGCGCGTCGACCAGTACGCCAAGGGCAAGGGCCTGTCCGACAAGCTCAGCGCGCGCGTCGAACGCCGCGGGCTGGTCATCACGATCCTCACCGACGACCTGCTGTTCGACAGCGGCTCGGCGGCGCTCAAGCCGCAGGGCCAGCCGCTGGTCAACGCGGTCGGCGACCTGCTGCGCAAGGAGCGCAACCACCAGGTGGTCGTCGAGGGCTACACCGACACCGACCCGATCGCCACCGCCACCTACCCGACCAACTGGGAGCTGTCGACGGCACGCGCCTCGACGGTCGTGCGGGCGCTGATGTCCGAGCTGGACGCCCGGCGCCTGACCGCCGCCGGCCGCGCGGCGCTGGACCCGGTGGCCACCAACAGCACCGCGGCGGGCCGCTCGGCCAACCGGCGCGTGCAGATCGTCCTTCCCCGCCAGGCGGCAGAGCCCTCCAGCTCTGACGCAGAACCTCAGATCGGCCCCTCCGAGCCGCAGATCGGACCCGAGGTAACTCCATGAAGTCGAAGATGAAGTTCATCATCCCCATCGTGCTGCTCGTGGTCCTGGGCGCGGCCTACAAGTTCGTCCTGGCCAAGCCCGCCGCGAAGGCCGCGCCGCCGAAGATCGCCGGCGAGGTCTACGTCCTGCCCACCGAGTTCCTGCTCAACCTGGCCGACGGCAAGTACGCCAAGCTGAAGGTCAGCCTGATCATGAAGCCGGGCGCGCACACCGCGGCCGCCGCCGGGGGCCACGGCGCTCCCGCCGATCCGCCGGAGGGCTACGGCACGCTGCCCCAGGAGGCCGTCGTGCGCGACATCGTCACCGACGAGGTGACCGAGGTCGACGGGCACGAGCTGTCGTCGTCCAAGGGGCGCGACAAGCTGAAGAAGGAGATCCTGGAGCGGATCCACAAGGAGACCGACGTCCACGCGGACTCCGTCCTGTTCACCGACGTCACCGTCCAGTAGGAGCACTCCGGGAATGTCCGACGAGCTCGAGCTCAACCAGCTGTCCTCCGACGACGGCGCCATCAACGCCGGGGGCGACCTCGGTCGCCTGTTCGACGTGTCCGTCGAGCTGTCGGTCGAGGTCGGCCGCACCCGCATGACCCTCGGCCAGGCGCTCGCGCTCGGGCCGGGGTCCGTCGTGGCGCTGTCGCGCAGCGCGCGTGAGCCGGTCGACCTGCTGGTCAACGGCAAGCAGGTGGCCCGCGGCGAGGTCGTGGTCATCGACGACGACTTCGGCCTGCGCATCACCGAGGTCAACGCGCTGGACGCCGACGGCGTGGCCGTCGAGCCGCAGGACGGCCTCGAAGCGGCCTGAGGGCTCAGCGGTGCGTGACGATGTTCACCACCGCGCCCTCGGGTGAGCGCACGAAGAAGCGGCGCACACCCCACGGCTCGTCGGTGAGCGGGTGCACGATCTCGTGGCCCGCCGCCACGGCCCGGGCGTAGGCCGCGTCGACGTCGTCGACCTCGATCGAGATGTCCGGGGCCACCGGCGCCGACGCGTCGGCGCTGAGCACGGTGATCTGCGCGCTCGGGTTGCCCGGGGCCGCGTAGGTGGCCACCCAGCCCTGGTCCATGGCCAGCTCCAGGCCGAGCACGCCCTCGTAGAAGGCGCGGCCGGCCGTGGGGTCGGCGGCGTGCAGGTCGGGGACGATGCGGCGGATCAATGCGGCACCGTGTGCGGATGGGCGGGCGCGGGCGGCTGGGCGGCATCGGCGATCAGCCACCAGGTCAGGCCCGCCCCGACCAGGCACAGCGCGGCGGGGGCCCACAGCGCGTGGGCCAGCGCGTAGACCGCGCTGTGGTGGTCGCTGAGCGAGGCCACCAGCGCGCCCGTGGCGGCCAGCAGCACCGCGCCGGCCAGCACCCGGTTCATGGCCAGCACGCCCGCGGCGATCCCGGCCTTGGCCCGGGGCATCGCCTCCATCGCCGCGATCGACATCGGCGAGTAGACCAGGCCCAGGGCGATGCCGAAGAGCAGGAACCCGGGCAGCAGCGTCCCGTAGCCGCTGGTCGCGTCCAGGCGGGCCATCAGCGCGACGCCGGCCGCGCCGCACAGCATCCCCAGCGTCATCAGCTTGCGCGGACCGACCGCCGCGATCAGCCGCGGGGCCAGGGGCGAGATGACCACCATCGGCGCGGTGATCGGGAGCACGAGGACGCCGCTCATGGCCGGACCGTAGCCCAGCGGGCCCTGCAGGTACTGCGGCATGAAGAAGATCACCGCCCACCAGGCGCCGACCAGGCAGAAGGCGGCCGCGGTCGCGCCCAGGTAGGGCCGGTTGCCGAACAGAGCGAAGTCCACGACGGGCTGGGCCACCCGCGGCTCGATGGCCACGAACGCGGCCAGCGCGACGAGGCCCACGGCCAGCGTGCCCAGCGTCCGCCCGGACGACCAGCCCCAGTCGTGGCCCTCGATCAGCACGAGCACGACCGCCGTCAGCCCGACCGTGAGGGCGGCCAGGCCGGCCACGTCGACGCGGTGCGTGGCCTGCTCGTCGCGCGACTCCGGCGCGGCGGCCAGCGTCCACCACAGGCCGAGGATCAGCGGCGGCACGCCGATCCAGAAGACCCAGCGCCACGACAGCGCCTCGACCAGCGTCCCGCCGACCACCGGCCCGATGGCCAGCGCCAGCGCCGAGATCCCGGCCCAGATGCCCAGCGCGCGGGCCCGGTGGGCGTCGTCGAAGACCGAGCTGACCAGCGCCAGCGACAGGGTGAGCATCCCCGCCGCGCCCAGACCCTGCACCAGCCGCGCGCCGATCAGGACCTCGACCGACGGCGCCACCGCGGCCGCGATCAGGCCGACCGAGAAGGTGGCCAGGCCGGCGACGAACACGCGGCGCCGGCCGAACTGGTCGCCCAGGCGGCCGGCGGTCACGACGAACACGGCGACGGCCAGCAGGTAGCCGTTGACCACCCACTGCAGCTCGCTGGCCGACGCGCCCAGGTCGCCCTGGATCGACGGCACGGCCAGCGTCACGACGGTGGAGTCGAGCATCAGCACGAACAGCGCCATGCACGTGCCGGCCAGCGTCCACCACGGACGGTTGGCCGCGGTCACCCTCACGCGGCGATCTTCGCAGGCCGCGCCGACCGTGCGCGCGCGGTCAGGGCCAGCGCGGCGGCGGCCAGCACGGCCAGCCCGGCCAGGCCGGCCAGCAGCCAGTGGATCGCGGCGGTCTGCGTCGAGCCCTGGCCGACCAGCACCTCCAGCAGCGTCGCGCCCACCGCGACGGCCAGGCCGCCCAGCCCGACGACGATGGCCAGCGTCACGCCCGACGCGCCGCCCGCCTCGCTGGCGGGCACGACCTGCTGCGTGCCCACGCTCGTGTAGGACCAGGTGATGCCCAGCCCGAAGCCGGCCAGCGTGAAGGCGATCACGTAGGCGCCCCAGGCCGACACCAGCGCGAGCAGCACCAGGCCGGCCGCGCCCAGCAGCAGCGCCCCGCCCATGACCAGCGCCGGCGACGTCCCGCGGGCGCCCAGCCGCCCGGCGATCACGCCCGCGGCCGCGTTGGCCAGCGCCGGGGCCAGGAAGACGATGCCGGCCTGCAGCGGCGTCAGGTCGCGCACCTGCTGCAGGTAGATCGAGGCCAGGAACAGCATCAGGCAGGTCCCGATGTTGCCCACGGCGCCCGAGAGCGTGACCGTCACGTAGGGGCGGTTGGCGAACAGGTCGAGGTCCACGAGCGGGCAGGCCGAGCGCTTCTCGATCTGCACGAAGGCGACGAGGACCAGCAGCCCGACGGCGGCCAGCCCGAGCGTCGCGGACGAGGTCCAGCCCCACGAGCCGCCGCGGTCGATGGCCAGCGTCACGCAGCCGACGCCGGCGATGATCGTGGCCAGGCCCGGGACGTCGATCCGCTCGGCGGCCGGGTCGCGCGAGTCGGGCACCGTGCGCAGCGCCAGCACGAACGCGGCCAGCGCGAACGGGATGTTGAAGAAGAAGACCCAGCGCCAGTTGATCGCGTCGGTCAGCGCGCCGCCGACGAACGGGCCGATCGCGGTGCCGATCGCGCCCAGCCCGTAGACCAGCCCGATCGCCTTCCCGCGGGTCGCCGCGGGGAACGCGTTGGAGATGACGGCGATGCCGACCGGGAACAGCAGCGCCGCGGCCGCGCCCTGGACGAAGCGCATGGCCACGAGCATCGCGGCCGACTGGGCCAGGCCGCAGAGCAGCGAGGCGACCGCGAACAGCGCGATGCCGCACAGCAGCACGCGCCGCCGCCCGAGCAGGTCACCGAGGCGACCGGCCGGGATCAGCAGCGAGGCGAGCGTCAGCTGGTAGACCGTGATCGCCCACTGCAGATCGGTGGTGGTGACGTCGAGCCCCCGCGCCGTCGCCGGCAGAGCCAGGTTGAGCGCGAAGAAGTCGACGTCGACGCAGAAGATCGCCAGCGAGACGGTCAGGATCAGCCGCGTTGAGGCCATGTGCGGACCGGCAGTGTCGTGCAGCCGGTCCGCTTACGCAAACGCCTACGCCTACGCCTACGCCAGGGCCTTGCTCACTGCGTCCAGCACGCGATCGGCCTGGAAGGGCTTCACGACGAAGTCCTTCGCGCCGAGCTTGATCGACTCGAGGACCTTGCTCTCCTGCCCGAGGGCGGAGCACATGATCACGCGAGCAGCCGGATCGATCGTGATGATCTCCTTGAGGGCGGCCAGGCCGTCCTTCTCGGGCATCGTGATGTCGAGGGTCGTGAGGTCAGGACGCAGCTCCTGCCAACGGTCAACCGCCTCGGCGCCGTTGCCGGCTTCACCGATGACGTCGTGACCCCCCTTGGTGAGGGCGTCAGTGACCATCTTGCGCATGAACGCTGCGTCGTCGACCACAAGAACACGGGCCATATCGGTCAGTCTCCTTGGGTTGTCGGCCCAGCCGTCAGCGACTGGGGGGTGGTGGATGGGGATTGGGAGAAATCGGGCAGGCCGTACACCTTCTCGATGCGCACGGCCCATTCACTGTCATCGGTCACCACGAGGCGACCTTGCGCGAAACACATGTCGTCGACGTAGAGGTCGATCGGATCGTCGACCTCGTGGTCGAGCTCGACCACCGCGCCGGGCGGCAGCCCGACCAGGCGCGCCAGCGGCATCCGCACGCGGCCCAGCTCGGCCCACAGGCGCAGCGGGACGTCGCGGACCAGCGGGCTGAGCGGCCCGTCGGTGTAGTCCGAGGCGTACTCGGTCGTCATCTCGCTCAACGCGCGGTTCATGCGCACGATGAACGCGTTGGGGACGAACAGGCACAGGCGGCAGGGCTCGCCGAGGATCGAGAACTGGGCGGTGACGGCGTAGGGCGTCGGGTCGTAGGCGGCGATCGCCTGCTTGTCGTCGTCGAACTTCTTGATCTCGGGGATCGAGATCTCGACCTCCTTGCCCAGCACCTTCGTGGCGGCCATGGCGGCGGCCGACATCATCTGGTTCATGGCCTCGCCGACGGCCGACTCGTCCAGCTCGGTGAGCTCGCCGTCGTCGTCGGGCAGGGCCTCGCCCATCATCGCCGCGGCCAGCCGGCGCGCGCCCTTGACGGTCATGACGAACACGTTGCCGCCGGTGACGCCGTCGACGAAGGACACGCCGGTGGCCACCGAGGGCACCTGGATGCCCTCCATCGGATGGGTGTTCGGGGGCACCGCGGCGACCAGGCCCTTGGTGATCTGGCCCTCCTCGGGGCAGAAGATCTGCAGGACGCCCATGACCGCCTCGGCCGTGGACTCGCCGATCTGCATCAGCGCGTGATCCGGGCTCTGGCTCATTGCAGCGATCCCTCCTCGCCGTCGAGCGTGTGCGTGATCTGCACGGCGCGCCAGCGCCCGCAGCGCCCGGGCTGGGCCCGGTGCACGGGCACCTTGTCGGCCATCAGCGTGATGCCGTCGGCCGCGGGGCTCATGAAGTTCAGGGTGTCGCCGGGCCGCAGGGCCAGGACCTGCTCGAGCGACAGCGTCGTGTGGGCCACCTCGGCGCGCACGGGCACGGAGACCTCGCGCAGCGCGGCGTCGACGGCCTCGGCGATGCGCGGGTCGCGCGTCTCCTCGTTGCCGCCGCCGAAGGAGTTGACGAACGAGCCGGCCGAGCGGTAGGGCACGAGCAGCACGACGGTGGTCGAGAGGCGCTCGAGGCGGCCCTCCATGACCAGCGCCAGCGTCGGCTCCGACGCGCTGGCCACGTTGGCGGACTCCGGCTGGGTGTCCAGGCGCAGCAGCGCCAGCTCGGAGCGCGACAGCTCCTCCCAGACCATCGACAGCTCCTCGGTCAGCGCGCCGAAGAACCGGCGGGCCACGACGAGGTCGATGTCGGTCAGCTTGCGCTCGCGGGCCGCCTGCGTGCCGCCGAGCAGGCGCTCGACGAAGTTGACGACCAGCGACTGCTCGGCGCTGAGCAGCATCCGCGCCTCGCTCTGGTCGCCGCCGTCGATGACGCCGCAGATGGAGTCATAGGGGATCTGCGCGTGCGCGTTGAACCAGGTCAGCTGCATGACGTCGATCACTTCGATCTCGACGTCGACGCGCAGCTCGGCCGACAGCCGGCGGTTGGCCGTGCGGCAGAACTGCTCCAGGGCGCGCTTGATGCGCCGCTCCTGATCGGCGGTGAACTTCGTCGGGTGCTGGAAGTCGATCGGGCGCAGGCCGCGGGCGCGACGGCCCGACACCTTCACCTCGGCACTCAGCTTGCCCTTCGCCGCCTGGTCGAACAGCTTGGCGATCTGGTCCTCGTTGAGCAGGTCCCCGCTCATGGTCTACGCGGCCCTCCCGTAGAGCTCTTCCTCGGTCCCGGCGACCTCGCGCACGGTGACGCGGGCGCCCTCCACGTGGACGCGCACGGTGCGGCCCTTGCGCCCACCGGTGGCGGCGGCGCGCACGGGGATCCCGAGCTTGCCCAGCTCCTCACGCACGGCGGCCTCGTTGCGGGCGCCGATGTTGGCCCCGCCCTCGCCGCTGAACGAGAACATCTGCGCTCCACCGACGATCACGGCCTCCAGGCGCGCGGCGCCCTTGGCCCGCACCGCGCGGGCCAGCTCGGGCACGCCGGTGTCGGCGAACTTGGCCACCGGTCCGGTGGCGTTGGTCTGCTCGGGCAGCATCACGTGGGCCAGGCCCACGATCGGCCGCCGGGCGTCGACCAGCGCGATGCCGATGCAGGAGCCCAGGCCGATGGTGACCAGGACGTCGCCGGTGCTGGCCGACGTCGCCAGCTCGCCCATGCGGACCATGTGCTCCTGCCCGACCATCACGCCAGCCCCAGCCGGGCCAGCAGCTCGTCGATGCCGTTGAGGCTCGGCAGCAGCAGGAACGTCAGCTCGCACTCCTGGCCCTCGACGATCAGCTTGCTGTCCATGACCAGGGCGAGGTTCGTCTGGTCGGCCTGCAGGGACAGCACCGTCGACATGATCGAGCCGACCATGTCGGCCACCGTCTCCGGCGGGTGCGGCTCGATCTCCAGGCCGGTCATCATGGCCAGCGAGTTGATGTACGAGCAGCCCAGGATGTTGCCGATCTCGCCCAGGGCGCCGCGGCCGTCCTCGGTGTGCGGGGGGACGCCGAGCAGGTTGCACAGCGTCTCCTCGTCGTCGGGCGGGAAGAGCAGCAGGACCGTGGCCGTGATGTCGCCGAAGATCGGCAGCACCACGCCGGTGGCCAGGCTCTCCGGGTCGCCGGCGGCGTCCACGGCGTCGGCCAGCGGGACCGCGCTGGCGGTCGGGACGGCGATGTCGACGGGGTGGCCGAGCATCGCGGACAGGGCGGTTCCGGCGTTGCCCGATCCGATGTTGGCCAGCTCGCGCAGGGCGTCGAGCTGCATGTCGGTGTATTGGGGAGTCATGGTGTGCGGGCCCTCCGTTAGGCCGCGACGAGACCGGTCGTGGGATTCAGGGCATCGCAGTCGACGATGAGCGCGATTTCGCCGCTCGACAGGACCGCCCCGCCGGAGACGGCAGCACTGTCGGAGACGTCGGGCGGGAGCGGGCGGGTGACCAGCTCACGCTGGCCCACCAGCTTGGTCACGGCGAGCGCCATGGTGCGCTCGCCTGAGGTGACGATGACGGCGTGGTCGCCGCCGGCGGCGCCGCGGCGACCGAGCGCCTCGCCCGCGTCCAGCAGCGGGAAGACGTCGTCGCGCATCACCAGCATCTTGCTGCCGGCGACCGAGCGGACCGCGTGGTCGTCGAGGCGCACCGTGCGCTCGACGCGCTCCAGCGGCACCGCGAACGGCTCGCCGTCGACCTCGATCAGCAGCGCGGCCATGATGGCCAGCGTCAGCGGCAGACGGATCTGGGCGGTGGTGCCCTTGCCCATCTGCGAGACGAAGTTCACGTCGCCGCCGAGCTCGCGGATGATCGTCCGCACGGCGTCCATGCCGACTCCGCGGCCGGAGATGTCGCTCGTCGTCTCGGCGGTCGAGAAGCCGGGCGCGAACAGCAGCTCGGCGGCGCGCGCCTGGTCGATCGACTCGGCCTGCTCGGCGGTGATCAGCCCGCGCTCCACCGCCTTGGCGGCCACCTTGGCGGGGTCGATGCCGCGGCCGTCGTCGCGGACGCTGATGACCACGTTGCCGCCCGCGTGGGCGGCCGAGATCTCCAGCGTGCCGGTCGGCGGCTTGCCGGCGGCCTCGCGCTCCTCGGGCGACTCCAGGCCGTGGTCGAGCCCGTTGCGCACCAGGTGCACGAGCGGGTCGCCCAGGGCGTCGACGACGGTGCGGTCCAGCTCGGTGTCCTGGCCGACGAGCTTGAGCTCGACCTGCTTGCCGAGCTTGTCGGACAGGTCGCGGATCAGGCGCGGGAAGCGCAGGAAGACGGCCTCGACGGGGATCATGCGGACCTGCATGACCATCGCCTGCAGCGACTGCGAGGCGCGGGCCAGATCGGCCATCGCCTGCGGCAGGCCGGGCACGTCGGCCTGGCCGGCCAGCGACTCGACGTGCGTGCGGTGCACGACCAGCTCGCCCATGAAGTGCATGAGCTGATCCAGGCGCGCGGCGTCGACGCGGACGCTCGTGGTGTTCGTCTTGTGGGTGGCGCTGGCGCCCGAGGTCGAGCCGGCCTTGGCCGCCTTGGGCGCGCTGGCCTCCTGCTGCTCGGCCGCGGCGGCCAGGGCGTCGTCGGAGACCTCGGTGATGACCACGGTGGCGACGTCGGCGACGTTGCGCGCGGCGGTCTCGACGTCCTCGTCGGTGGACTCGGCGGCCACCCAGGCCTCGATCTCGCGACCCTCGAACGCGTCGACCTTGTCGACGGCCGGGGCGGACGAGAGGACCGTGCCGTGCTCGCCCAGGGCGTTGAGGACCATGAACGCGCGCACGGTCGGCATCGAGCAGTCCTCGGACAGCTCGACCTCGACGCGCACGATGCGGCGTCCGCCGGCGCGCTCGGCGACGACCTCCGGCGGGGGCAGCGGCGCGGCGCCGCCGACGCGGTGGACGGCCTGCTCGGCCGTGCGGTCGCGGACCAGGCCCTTGAGCGCCTCGATCAGCGTGGCCGGATCCAGATCCTCGGCGCCCGTCTCGTCGATCTTCTCGACCGTGGCCTCGAGCGCGTCGAGGCACTCGAGCAGGACGTTGATCGCGTCGCGGGGGAGCCCGCCGCTGCGCTGGCGCAGCAGCTCGAAGACGTCCTCCATCTGGTGCGTGAGCGCCGCCATGTGCTCGAAGCCCATGGTCGCGCTCATCCCCTTCATGGAGTGGGCGATCCGGAAGATCTCGTTGACCGTCTCCTGATCGTCAGGGGTCTCCTCGATCCGGACGACGGCGAGGTTCAGCTCTTGAAGATGCTCTCGCGCCTCGGCGAGGAACATCGGCATGTACTCAGAGACGTCCATGGTGTCAGCTGTCGCTCTTGCGGTAGACGAAGGGATGGGTGGGGTTCAGGTCCATCTCGCGGGGGTCCTGCACCCGCTCGGTGGAGCCGATCACGAGGTAGCCGCCCGGGCGCAGGGCCGAGGCCAGGCGCTGGTGCAGCGCGTTGCGCACCTCGTCGTTGAAGTAGATGACGGTGTTGCGGCACAGCACGAGGTCCAGGCGGCCGGCGGGCACGTTCATGCGCAGCAGGTCGCCGACGTCGAAGCTGCACATCGACACGAGCTCGCGCTTGGCCTGGTAGCCGTCGCCGTCACGGTCGAAGTACTTGTTCAGCAGCGCCTGCGGGGCGGTGCGCGCGTCCTCGGTCGAGAAGTGGCCCTTGCGGGCCCGCTCAACCATGCGCTTGTCGATGTCGGTGCCCTTGACCGTGGCCCGGGCGGCCGGGATGTGCTCCTTGCACAGCGCGGCGACCGTGTAGGCCTCGGCGCCGTAGGACGAGCCGGCCGACCAGGCCGAGACCGTCCGGCCGGTGGAGGCGAGCTCGGGCAGGATGACCTTGCCCAGCACGTCCCACTGCTCCGGGTTGCGCCACAGCTGCGAGACGTTGATCGTCATGCGATCGAGGAAGTCCTCGAGCTCGGCCTTGTCGGTCTTCAGCACAACCAGGTAGTCGGCCAACGACTCGTGACCCTTACGGCGCGCGAAGGAACGAATGCGCCGCTCCATCTGGCCGCGCTTGTACTGGCTCAGGTCGATAGACGAGAGGACGCGGACGCCCTCGCAGAACACGGTGTAATCGTCACTACCTCTGGTGGGAACGGCAGTACCAGAGCTAGTACGAGCGGTCGTGGTGCGCGTGGTGGTGAGCGGGCTCATACGCCGGCCTCCTGGGCGATCGCGGTGGGCAGGTCGCGCAGATCGAGCACCTGGTCGGCCAGGCCGGCCTCGGCGATCGCCCGCGGCATTCCGTAGACGGTGCAGCTGGATTCGGCCTCGACGAGGATGCGGCCGCCGCGCTTCTTGATCTCGCGGGCGCCCTCCAGGCCGTCGCGACCCATGCCGGTGAGCACCACCAGCAGCGTGCGCTCGCCGTAGGCCTCGGCGACGTCCTGGATCGTCAGGTCGGCCCGCGGGCGCAGCGCGCCGATCGCGGGGCTGTCGGACAGCTTCGACTTGCGCCCGTCCACGAGGCGCAGGTGGGAGCCGCCGGGGGCGAGCAGGGCGACCGTCGGATCCAGCACTTCGGCGCCGGCCGCCTCCTTGATGGTCAGCTTGCTGGCGCGGTCCAGGCGCTGGGCCAGCGAGGCGGTGAAGCCGGCCGGCATGTGCTGGACCATCAGCGTGCCGGCGCCGAGGCGGCCGGGCAGCTTGGGCATCAGCTCGGCCAGGGCCCGGGGGCCGCCGGTCGAGCTGGCGATGACGACGACGCGGCCGGTGCGCGAGGCGATGGCCGGGCGGGCACCGGCCGCCGGCCGGGCCGGGATCCCGCCGCGGCGCGGCGGGACGGCACGCGGGCGCGGGGTGACCGTGCCCGGGCGCCCGCCGCCGATGCGGGGGCGATGCGACGCGGCGGCCGCGCGCACCTTGTCGCCCAGCTCGGTGACGAACGTCGACAGGGGCTCGCCCGTCGCCGGCTTGGCCACCAGGTCGAAGGCGCCCTCGGCGAGCGCGTCGACCGCCCGCGCGCCGTGGGCCGGCGAGAACGCCGACACGACGACGACCGGGACATCGGTCGCGCCCGGCTTCTGCAGGGCGCGCAGGACGCCCATGCCGTCGAGGCCGGGCATCGCCAGGTCGAGGGTCATCGCGTTGGGACGCAGACGCTGGCACAGGGCCAGCGCCTCGTCACCGTCGGCGGCGGCGCCGACGACCTCGAAGCCTTCGTTCTCCAGCGCGTGCGAGACGACGCGCCGCATGAGGCCAGAGTCGTCGGCAACGACGATGCGCTTGCGGGTGGCAACCGGCATGACGGGGAAGCTGAGGTACTGAGGAGCGCGCGACGCGGAGGTCTACGCGACCTCGAGCAGCTGGTCGGAGTCGACCGGCGCGTTGCCGAACAGGCCCACCGGGTCGAGCAGGACGACGAGGCGCTGCTCGATCTTGGCGATCGCCTCGATGGCCGGATCACCGGCGGCGGGCACCGTGTCGAGCTGCTCGATGTCGACGGTCAGTACCTCTTCGACGTCGTCGACGATCACGCCGGCCATGTCGGTGCCGGTCTGGACGATGACGATCTTGGCGTGCTCGGGACGCTCGGCCAGCAGGCCGAGACGGGCGGCCAGGTCGTAGACGGGGACGATCTTCCCGCGCAGGGAGATGACACCGCGGACCCAGGCGTCGTCAGAAGCGACGGAACGGGGGTCGGTCCAACGGATGATCTCGTGGACCTGCGTGATCGGCAGCGCGTACTCCTCCTCACCAAGCGAGAAGACGACGAGCTGACGGGTGGATTCAGTGGACATGCAGTACCTCGGTCAGGGCGGGGGGCTGGCTACCCGGTGATGGTCGGCATCACGGGCTGTCACTTGAGGCCCTCAAGGCGCCAACGGACCGACCGACTACCGGATCGAGTCGTCCCTCCCGACTCCATCCAACACATGTTGACTCCCTCCTTCCGCAAGGCCGTGACGGCGGCTACAGCGATCCTCCTTCTGGCGCCCACCTACGCGGTGGCAGCGCCTACGTCGACGACGCCGGACCAGGGCGAGAGCACGCCCCTGGACCTGCCGAGCTCGGCGGACGCCACGTCGACGGACAGCGTCGGTCACTCCTCGAGCGGCAGCATCGTGCGCACGTTCGTCGGCCTGGCCATCGTCATCGCCGTCATCTACGGCGTGACCTGGGTGCTCAAGCAGGTCAAGCAGTCCCGCGAAGAGCGCACCCGCGGCAACGGCCTGACCACCGAGGCGGTCGTCGCGCTCGGGCCCGGCCGCTCGCTGCACCTGATCCGCGCCGGCCGCGAGCTGCTGCTCGTCGGCGTGGCCGATCACGGGGTCGTCCCGATCCGCACGTACACCGAGGAAGAGGCGCGCGCCGCCGGCCTCGACCTGCCCGCCGACGACGATCCGACGGCCTCGCCCGGCGGTGGCGCCGCGGCGCGCAAGCCGGCCACCGTGGGCTCGTTCGTGGAGAAGCTGCGTGAGAGGACCGTGCGCTGATGGACTCCAGCAACGCCGTGCAGATCCTCCTGCTGGTCGCGGGGCTCACGCTCCTGCCGGCCATGCTCTTCTGCCTCACCGGCTTCACCCGGATCATCATCGTCCTGGGCTTCATCCGCAGCGCCATGGGCACGCAGAGCGCGCCGCCCAACCAGGTGCTCGTCGGCATCGCCGTGTTCCTGACGATCTTCGTGATGGCGCCCACGTTCGGCGCGATCAAGGAGACCGCCTACGAGCCGCTGCAGGCCGGCAAGATCACCCAGGAGCAGGCGCTCAAGCGGGCCGAGCTGCCGCTGCGCGAGTTCATGTTCAAGCAGACCAGCGACAAGGACCTGGCGCTGTTCACCAAGCTGGCCAAGCAGCCGACGCCCAAGACGCGAGCCGACGTCCCGACCTACGTCCTGATCCCCGCGTTCATCATCTCCGAGCTGAAGACGGCCTTCCAGATCGGGTTCCTCATATTCCTGCCCTTCCTGGTCATCGACCTCGTGGTGTCCACGACGTTGATGTCCATGGGCATGATGATGCTGCCACCGGTCTTCATATCCCTGCCGTTCAAGATCCTCCTGTTCGTCCTCGTCGACGGCTGGAACCTGGTCACCCAATCGCTCGTGCAGAGCTTCAACTAGGCGGGACACATGGACCAGGACACCGTCATCTCGATCGCCACACAGGCGCTCGCCCTGTGCATGAAGATCGCCCTGCCGCTGCTGCTCGTCGGCCTCGTCGTCGGCCTGATCGTCTCGATCTTCCAGTCGGTCACGCAGATCCAGGAGCAGACGCTGACCTTCATCCCGAAGATCGTGGCCACCTTCGCGGTGCTGCTGATCGCCGGGCCGTGGATGCTCAACCAGCTGCTCTCCTGGACCCAGGAGCTGTGGCTGAGCATCCCGCGCATGGTCGGCATGTCCTAGCCGCCGTCGCGCGATGAACGACCTCCTCCTGCAGCACTTCGGCGAGCAGCAGCTCGCCGGGTTCTTCCTCGTGCTCGCGCGCGTGTCGCCGCTGTTTCTGATGGCGCCGCTGTTCTCGAGCAAGATGGTGCCCGGGCGCGTGCGCACGGTGATCGCCGTCGGCATCTCGATCGGCCTGACGCCGATCGTCGTCGGCGACCAGCAGATCTCGACCGACCTGTGGACCTACGCGGCGCTGATCCTCAAGGAGCTGCTCGTCGGCGGCGCCTTCGCCTTCGCGCTGGGCGCGCTGTTCGCCGCCGTCGGCGTGGCCGGCACGTTCCTGGACTACTTCGTGGGCCTGTCGTTCGGCAGCCTGATCGACCCGGTCACCGGCACCAACACGACGATCATCTCGCAGCTCTACTCGCTGGTCGGGATCATGATCTTCATCGCCATCGGCGGTGACGGGTGGGTGCTGGCCGGGTTCGAGCGCACGTTCGACGTGGTCGGCCTGACCGAGTCGCCGTCGATCGGCACGCTGGTCGCCGGGGCTGACGAGGCGTTCGTCGGGATCTTCGCCGCGGCGGTCCAGATCGCCGGGCCGATCATGCTGGCGATGATCCTCACCGACGCGGCGTTCGGCGTCGTCTCGCGCGTCGTCCCGCAGCTGAACGTCTTCGGCGTCGGCTTCCCGATCAAGCTGATCATCGGCGTCCTGCTCATCGGCGTGACGCTGCCCTACCTCGGCGGCTGGCTGAACAACGAGCTGCAGACGAGCGTGTCGATGGCGCTGCACACGTTGAAGGTCGCCTAGCGGGAGCTCTGGGATGGCCGGCGAGAAGACAGAGAAGGCCACACCCAAGAAGCGCGAGGAGGCCCGCAAGAAGGGCCAGGTCGCGCGCTCGATGGACCTCACCGGCGCCGTCGTGATGCTCGTCGGCCTGTTCGCGCTGCACAGCTTCGGAGGGAAGCTCGTGGCGCACTGCCGCGAGACGATGGACTGGGCGCTGCGCCTGATCGCGCACCCGGACGTCGTCAGCGGCAAGGGCCTGGAGGAGATCATCATGACGGTGCTCGGGCACATCGCCTTCGCGCTGCTGCCGATCGTCGGCGCCTGCGCGATCGCCGCGATCGTGATCAACGTCGCGATGGTCCGCCCCAAGCTGAACATGGCCGGGCTGAAGCCCAAGCCGGAGCGCCTGAACCCGATGAAGGGGTTCAAGAACATCTACGGGCCCAACGCGCTGTTCGAGGGCGCCAAGTCCATCACCAAGCTGCTCGCCGTCGGGGTGATCGTCGCCGCGGCGATGATCCCGATGATCCCGGCGATGGGCGGCATGATGGGCATGTCGCCCGAGCAGCTGGCTTCGGCCATCATCGGCGACGTGTTCGGCATCGCCGAGCGGGCCGCGGTGGCCTACCTGATCATCGGGATCATCGACATCGTCTATCAGCGCTACCGCAACGAGAAGTCGATGAAGATGGACAAGCAGGAGGTCAAGGAGGAGGCCAAGCAACAGGCGCTGCCGGCCGAGGTGCGCATGACCATGCGCCGCCGCCAGATGCAGGCATCGCGGGCGCGCATGATGGCCGCGGTGCCCGACGCGGACGTGATCGTCACCAACCCGACGCACTACGCCGTCGCGCTGAAGTACGACGGCGCCAGCGCCGCGCCCACCGTCGTGGCCAAGGGCGTCGACCTGGTCGCCGCCCGCATCCGCGAGCTGGCCGGCGAGGCGGGCGTCCCGATCGTCCCCGACCCGCCGCTGGCCCGCGCCCTGCACGCCGCCGTCGAGATCGACCAGCAGATCCCCGAGGAGTTCTTCGGCGCGGTCGCGCAGGTGCTGGCCTTCGTCTACCGCATGGCCGGCCGCCGGCGCGCGGCCGCCGTGTAGCGGGCTACGCCCGGGCCTGCGCCTCGCTGGTCGCCCGGGCCACGAGCTCGTAGGCGCCGGCCAGCATGTTCGACAGCAGCGCCGCCTGCAGGCCCGGGTCGGTGTCGTGCAGCGCGGCGAAGTGCTCGGCGTCGAGGATCGCCAGCTCGACGTCGCCGTCGGCCACCGCCTCGACCGCGCGGACGTTGTGGCCGAGCACCGCCAGCTCGCCGAACGACATGCCGGGCGTCAGGGTGGCGACGCGGCGGCGCTGCTCCTCGCCCAGCGGCAGCCGGACGCTGACCTCGCCGGCGACCAGCAGGTAGATCTCCCCGGCCGGGTCGCCGACGCGCATGATCACGTCGCCGTCGGCGTGCGTGCGGCGCTGCAGCAGCGCTTCCAGCCGGGCCAGGCGCTCGGGGTTCAGCCCGGCGGTCAGGTGGTGGTCGGCCAGGGCGATCGCCGCCGGGCGCTGATGGGGCGACAGGCGCTCGGCCAGCAGCTGGTTCTCGGCCCATTCGGTGGCCGCGTCGACGTCGCCGAACAGCGGGCAGGCCGGCCCGCCGCGCGCGGCCAGCTCGGCCTCCAGCGCGGGATGGTCCCCGTGCTCGACGAAGCCGAGCAGGACGTCGCTGTCGGCCAGCGCGTCGCGCAGGTCGGCCAGCAGCGAGGCGGCGCTGGCGTCGATCTGGCCCGCGCCGGTCAGGTCCAGCACGACGACGTCGAGGTCGTCGGCGTCGGCCACCACCCGGCGCATGACCGCCTCCATGCCGGCGAACAGCAGGTCGCCCTGCAGCTCGAGCACCTCGGCTCGGGCGCCGATCTGGGCCAGCAGCTCGCGCTCGGCCGCCGGGCGGCGGCGGCGGGAGGGGACGGCGCCCACGTCGTAGGCGGCGCGGATGGCCGAGCGGTGCGAGCGCGTCGCGTGCAGGAAGTGCAGGGACAGGTCACGCGACATGCGCCGGCACACGGCGACGCCGCGCACGCTGTTGCCGTGCTCGTCCAGGCGCGGCGAGAAGACGGCCACGCCGAGCTCGCCCGGGAGCACCGCCAGGATGCCGCCGGCCACGCCGCTCTTGGCCGGCATCCCGACGCCCTCGACCCACTCGCCCGCGCCGTCGTACATGCCGCAGGTGGCCATCACGCTGAGCACGCTGTCGACCAGCTCGGGCGCCAGCGCGCGCTCGCCGGTGCGCGGCTGCTGGCCGCCGTTGGCCAGCGTGGCCGCCATCAGCGCGACGTCGCGGCAGTCGACCAGCACCGAGCACTGGCGGAAGTAGCGCTCCAGCGCGTCCTCGGGGTCCTCCTCGAGGATCGCGAAGCTGCGCAGCATGTGGCCGATCGCCCGGTTGCGATGCCCGGTCTCGCGCTCGGAGGCGAACACGTCCTCGTCGACGGTCAACGGGTGCCCGGCGTAGCGGCCGTAGGTCTCCAGCACGCGCGCGAAGCGCTCAGCGGAGGCGTCGCCGCCGACCAGGCCCGCGGTGGTGATCGCGCCCGCGTTGATCATCGGGTTGCGCGGGCGGCCGGTGACCGGCGCCAGGCTGATCGAGTTGAACGCGTCGCCGGAGGGCTCGACCCCGACCTTCGCGGTGACCGCCTCGCGGCCCAGGTCCGACAGCGCCAGGCCGTAGGTGAACGGCTTGGACATCGACTGGATCGTGAACGGCACGCGCGTGTCGCCGACCTCGTAGACGTGCCCGTCGGTGGTGGCCACGCAGATGCCGAAGCGGTCGGGATCGGCGGCGGCCAGCGGCGGGATGTAGTCGGCCACGGCGCCGTCGCGCAGCTCGGTGTACTCCGCGTGGAGACGCTCGAGGTAGTCCTGGACCGGTGAGCGCGCCACGACGGCGCCAGCTTACCGGCGCCGGGCCAGGTAGCTGTGCGGTGCGCGCAGGGTGATCGTGCGCTGGCGCACGAAGTCGCGCACCTCGACCACGCCGCGGCGCACGCGGGTGTAGGTGCCCGGGCAGCGCTCGGCCACGTACCAGACGGTGCCGCGCACGGTCGCCGCGCTGGTGTTGCCGCGCACCTGGAAGCGACCCTTGCCGTCACCCCACAGGTGGGCGCCCGGCTTGGCCGCCGCGCTGTGAGCGCGACCGCGGGCCGGGCACGACCCCGGCCGCCCGCCGAGCAGCACGAGCTGGGTGATCAGGCGGCCGCGGCGGCGCGGGTCGCGGATCTGCTGCACGCGGAAGCGGCCGCCGTGGAAGTTCGCGGTCTGGGTGCGCCCGCTGCGGTCCGGGGCCGAGGTCAGGTCGACGGAGCCGTTGCGCGTGTCGACGATCGTGCCCAACGGGATCCGCAGGCCGGCGGTCAGCGCAACGAACCGCGCGGCGCCGGGCAGCCGCACGAGCACCCGGCCCGAGCGCGGACGCACGACGACGCTCTGGTCGGCGACCGGCTCCAGCGGCTCCTGCTGGGCCGCGCCGGTGGTCATCGGCTCCTGCTGGTCGGCGGTCGTCGTGGTCGGCGGCGGTGTCGTCTGGATGACGAACTGGCAATAGGGCGAGGGCACGGTGATCCCCGGCGGGCACTGGAGCACCGTGGTCGTCGCCGGCTCCTGCGCGCCGCTGGAGAGCGGCAGGCCGAGGGCCAGAGCGGCGCCGGCGAGCAGCGCGAGCACGGCGACGAGGGCGGACTTCATCGATAGGGAGGATCGCCGCTGCGGCGCTTTTCTTCCATCGGACGTTCGCGCAGCGCGCTCAAGCGGCCCGGGTGCCTGCCGATGACCGGATCGACTCGCCCCTCCCGAGTCGCCACTCCCTCCCGTACATGACCGCCTTCCTCCAGCGCGCCAAGCGCTACTCAGACCTCGTCGCCGCCGGCGTGGTCGTGCTCGTCGTGGTGATGATGGTGGTGCCGCTTCCGCCGGCGCTGCTGGACCTGATGATCACGGCCAACATCTCGGCCGGCCTGGCGATCGTCATCGCGACGCTCTACCTCCCGCGCGCGCTGGACTTCAGCGCCTTCCCGTCGCTGCTGCTGCTCACGACGCTCTTCCGCCTGGCCATCAACGTCAGCGTCACGCGTCTGATCCTGCTGCACGGCGACGCCGGTGAGGTCGTCTCGGCCTTCGGCAACTTCGTCGTCGGCGGCAACGTCGTCGTCGGCCTGATCATCTTCCTGATCCTGGTGATCATCCAGTTCGTCGTGATCACCAACGGCGCGGGCCGCGTGGCCGAGGTGGGCGCCCGCTTCACGCTCGACGCCATGCCCGGCAAGCAGATGGCCATCGACGCCGACCTCAACGCCGGCCAGATCACCGAGGAGCAGGCCCGTCAGCGCCGCAAGGACATCAGCGACGAGGCCGACTTCTACGGCGCGATGGACGGTGCGTCGAAGTTCGTCAAGGGCGACGCGGTCGCCGCCGTCGTGATCACGATGGTCAACCTGATCGGCGGCATCATCGTCGGCGTCGTGCAGCAGGGCATGCCCTTCGGCGAGGCCGCCAGCCACTTCTCGCTGCTGACCGTCGGCGACGGCCTGTGCGCCCAGATCCCGGCGCTGCTGATCTCCGTCGCCACCGGCATCATCGTCACCCGCTCGACCGCGGACGACAAGGACCTGGGCACGCAGCTGGCCGGCCAGGTGCTGGCCCAGCGCAAGGCCCCGATCGTCGCCGGCGTCGTCATCTGCGCCTTCGCGCTGGTGCCGGGCCTGCCCAAGATCCCGTTCCTGGTCATCGGCGGCCTGCTCTTCTTCGGCGGTCGCACGCTGTCCAAGATGGCCGACGAGAAGCTGGCCAAGGCCAAGGCCGACGAGGCCCAGGCGGCGGCCAAGCCGCAGCTGGCCGCCAACCCCAACGACCCCTTCGAGGCGCTGGCCATCGACCCGCTCGAGCTCACGATCGGCTTCGGCCTGGTCCCGCTCGTGGACCAGTCGGCCGGCGGCTCGCTGCTGTCGCGCGTCTCCGCGGTGCGCAAGCAGCTGGCAGCGCAGCTGGGCACGGTCGTGCCCAAGGTGCGCATCCACGACGAGGTCGGCCTGAGCTCGCACGAGTACGCGATCAAGGTCAAGGGCACCGAGGTGGCGCGCGGCCGCATCATGGCCGGCCACCAGCTCGCGCTGGACCCGGGCGATGCCTTCGGGCAGCTGTCCGGCGTCGAGACGACCGAGCCCGCCTTCGGCCTGCCCGCCACCTGGATCTCCGACGGCTCGCGCGCCGAGGCCGAGGCGCTCGGCTACACGGTCGTCGACGCCGAGTCGGTCGTCATCACCCACCTGACCGAGACGATCCGGGCCAACGTGGCCGAGCTGCTCACGCGCCAGGACACCAAGGCGCTGCTGGACGGCCTCAAGGAGGTCAACGCCGCGGTGGTCGAGGAGGTCGTGCCCGACCTGCTGTCGGTGGGCGAGATCCAGCGCGTCCTGCAGTCGCTGCTGGCCGAGGGCGTGTCGATCCGCGACCTGGGCACGATCATCGAGTCGATCGGCGACAAGGCCCGCCTGACCCGCGACCCGGCGCTGCTGGCCGAGTACGCCCGCCAGGCGCTGGGCCGCACGATCGTCGCCCCGCACATCGACCCCGACCTCACGCTCAAGGCGATCGCGCTCGATCCCTCGATCGAGCAGGAGGTCTCCGAGGCGATCACCACGACCGCCGAGGGCGAGTACCTGGCCATGGCCCCGCCGCGGGCCCAGGCGCTGCTGGTGGCGCTCAACACCCAGGTCGAGCAGGCCGTCTCGCGCGGCCGCCGCCCGGTGCTCCTGTGCAGCTCCCGCGTGCGCCGTCACCTGCGCCGCCTGTGCTCGCAGGCGCTGCCCCAACTTTCCGTGTGTGCCTACAACGAGATCACACCGGGCATCAACGTCGAGACGATCGGAGTCGTGAGCGCGTGAGCGACCAGCCCGAACAGCCCACTCCCAAGACCTTCCGCGGCAAGTCGCTGGCGGAGATCCTGCCCCGCGTGAAGGCGGAGCTGGGGGAGAGCGCCATCGCGGTCAACGTCCGTCAGGGCACGACCGGCGGCATCGGCGGGTTCTTCGCCCAGCGCTGCGTCGAGGTCGACGCGATCGCCGGCCCGAAGATCGACGCGCTGGCCGGCGACGACGACGAGTTCGAGCGCCTGCTCGCCGCCGCCCAGCAGGCCGGCGAGCACGATGAGGCCGGCGAGGAGTTCGTCGCCGCCGACGTCCCGGGCAATTGGGATCAGCTGATCGCCGACGCGCGCCAGGCCGCCGCCGGCTCGCCGTCGGTCGGCGAGGTGCTCGACGAGCCGCGCCCGGCCGCGGCGTCGAACCTGGCCGCGATGTTCGCGCCCGACGTCCCGCGGGCCGCCGCGCCCGAGCCGCCCGCGCCGGCGCCCGCCCCCGCGCCGGCCATGTCCGCACCGCTGCCCTCGATGGCGCTGACCACGCGCCCGATGGTCGCGCTCGAGCCGGCCTGGCCGCAGATCGCGCTGGACATCCACCAGACGCTGTCGGCCCGGGGCATGGACCCCGACCTGGTCACCGAGGTCGTCACCGAAGCCGTCGAGCACATGCTCCCGTTCTCCTCGGAGGGCTCGCTGCGCCCGCTCGTCGCCGGTCAGCTGGCCCGCTGCCTGCCGCCGCTGCCGCGCCGCCGTCCGGGGCGTCTGGTCGTCGGGTTCGTCGGCGCCGGCGGCTCGGGCAAGACCCGCTGCACCGCGCGCCTCGCGCTGGCCTACGCCCGCCGCGGCACCCGCCCGGTGGCCTGCCTGACGCTGCGGCCCAAGGACCGAGGCGCCGAGCTGCTGGCCGACGTCTCGGCCGCCGGGATCCCCGTGCACGCCGCGGAGGACGCCGCCGCCGCGCGCCGCTTCCTGGACCACGTGGGCGACTCCGCCCTGGTCGTCGTCGACACGCCCGGCGTGTCGCCCCGGGCCGAGGCCGAGCTGCGCCAGCTCGCCGCCGAGCTGCGCCAGCTGCAGCTCGACGAGTGCCACCTGGCGCTGCCCGCGACGCTCAGCCCGCAGGCCGCTGCCGAGCTGGTCAACGGCACCCGCTCGCTGGGCGTCGACGCGCTCGCGCTGACGCACGTCGACGAGACCGAGCACCTGGGCGCGGCCATCGGCGCCGCGATCGACGCCAGCCTGCCCATCTCCTACGTCGGCCGCGGCGCCTCCGCCGACCGCGGCGGCCTGCGCCCGGCGCTGCCGGAGGCGCTGGCCCTCGAGCTCGTCGGCTAGCGGGTTCGGGCCATGGCCAAGAAGAGCAAGAAGAGCAAGGGCAGCGACGTCATCGACGTCGACGCCGAGATCATGGACACGCGTGCGACGGTCTCCAAGCACCCGCGCGCGCGGCGCTCGATCCGCACCATCCGGGGCTGGGCGGCGCTGATCACGTTCATCCTCGTCGAGTACAAGTGCCTGAAGGTCGGCATGACGTTCGATCAGTCGATCACGCGGGCCCTGCTGGCCGGCATCGGCGCGTACCTGATCGCCTGGGTCGTCGCGGTGATCGTCTGGCGCCAGCTCGTGGTCGCCGAGATCGAGGCGTTCCGGCGCAAGCTGATCGAGAAGGCCGAGGCCGAAGCGGCCGAGGCCGAAGGCACCCCGAGCTTCTCCTGAGCGAGCGCTGAAGGACCGTGGAGCGCATCGAGCCGATCCGCCGCCGCCAGGGCTCGCCCTGGGTGGAGCCGCTGCTCGCCGGACAGCCGGTGCAGCGCCGCGATCCCGGTGACGAGGACGCGCGCCAGCGCCGCAAGCAGCGTCCGCCGAAGGACGACGGCCGCCCCGACGCCGACGGCCACGTCGACGTCTCCGCCTGACTCAAGTCGGCTGCGGACCCGTCGATCACCAGGACGTGCAGGCATCGATCCTGATCGTTCTCGATGGCGGACCTGAGCAGGCGCTGCGGTGCCTGAGCTCCGTCGCCTCCCTTGACCCCGCCCAGCCCGAGCACGAGGTCGTCATCGTCGATGACGCCTCGGTCGGCCTCGAGGCGCTGCTCGCGCGCCTGGAGGGCGACGTCGAGCTCGTCCGCTGCCCGCGCCGCGGGGGCTTCGCGGCCGCCGCCTCCCGCGGCCTGGCCCGCTGCAGCGGCGACGTCGTCGTGCTGCTGCGCGGCGCCCCCGAGGTCGCCCCCAGCTTCCTGGCGCCGCTCGTCGCGGCGCTGACCGACCCCGCGGTCGCCGCGGTCACCCCGATCACCGCCGGGACCGTGCTGCAGCCCGCCGTCGCGGCGCACGCGATCGCCCTGCGCCGCACCGCGCTGGACGCGCTGCCCGCCGCACCGGCCGGGCTGGAGATCGCCGCGCTGTGCGTCGAGCTGGCCCACGCCGGGCACGTCGTGCCCTGCCCGGCCAGCGCGCTGGTCGCGCCCGGGAACCGCAACGGCGGCGCCCGGCGCTACCCCGACCGTGACGATCCCGGCATCGAGCTGTCGATCGTGATCCCCACGCTGGACGCCGCCTCCGAGCGCGTGCGCGCCTGCGTGGCCGCGGCCCAGGCCACGACCGACGTCACGCACGAGATCATCGTGATCGACAACGGCGCCCCGCCCCAGGGCTTCAGCGCGCCGGTCAACGCCGGCCTGCGCGCCGCCCGCGGCCGCTACGCCGTCGTGCTCAACGACGACGTCGAGCTGCTGCCCGGCTGGTGGGCGCCCCTGCGCGAGACGCTCGACGCGGGCGCCGCCGTCGCCTTCCCGTTGACCATCGACGGGGCGATGCGCACCGACTTCGCCGCCTGGTGCTTCGCGCTCTCGCGCGAGACGCTGGAGACCTACGCCGTGCAGGACGGCGAGTTCCTCGATCCCGACCTCGTGGTCTGGTTCCAGGACACCGACCTGCTCGAGCGCCTGCGCCAGGACGGCCGACCGCCGGTGCTGGTCGAGGCCTCGCACATCCGGCACGGGCTGTCGCTGACCGTGGCCTCCGAGGACCCGCAGCTGCGGGCCTGGATCAACGGCCAGGTGGTGGCCGACAAGGCCGCGTTCGAGCGCAAGCACGGCTCGTCCGTGGCCGGCGCGGCCCGATAGACACGGGCCGTTGCACCGGACGCTAGATCAAGCGTCCACCCGCTCTTCAGGACCCGGCTGACCCCGCCGATCAAAGGGGTGCAGGAGGCGACAAGGAGTCGCCGACTGGGACACATCAACCAACGTTCTCAAGGAGAGATCGAATGTCCCTTCGCGTTCAGAACAATGTCGAGGCCCTCGTCGCGCACACGTCGCTGATGAAGACCTCGGAGGCCACCGCCAAGTCGATGCAGCGTCTGTCGACCGGCTACCGCATCAACAGCGGTGCCGACGACGCCGCCGGCCTCGGCATCTCGGAGAAGATGCGCGGTCAGATCCGCGGCCTCTCCCAGGCTCAGCGCAACATCGGCGACGGTGTGTCGCTGGTGAGCACGGCCGAGGGTTCGCTGGACGAGGTTCACTCCATGCTCCAGCGCGTTCGCGAGCTGGCGGTCCAGTACAACAACTCGACCAACTCGGCGGCCAACAAGTCGGCGATCCAGTCCGAGGTCTACCAGCTCGCGTCTGAGATCGAGCGCATCGGCTCGTCGGCGAAGTTCAACGGCATCTCGCTGCTGAACAGCACCGGCACCGTGACGTTCCAGGTCGGCGCCAACGACGGTGAGGTCATCACCGTGGCCACGATCTCGCTGGGATCGACGGTCTCCGGCGGCACCGCCACCTGGTACAACCTGTCGTCCGCGACGTCGCTGTCGCAGATCGACGCCGGCATCGACGCCGTGTCCGCTACCCGCGCGACGTTCGGCTCGATCTCCAACCGACTGGAGCACGCCGGCAACGCGGCCGCTTCCTACGCCGAGAACCTGACGGCGGCAGAGAGCCGGATCCGTGACGTGGACATGGCCGACGAAATGATCACGTTCTCCAAGAACCAGATCCTCTCGCAGGCCGGCACGTCGATGCTGAGCCAGGCCAACCAGGCCAGCCAGAGCGTCCTGTCCCTCCTGCGCTAGAGGTAGGACACCCGCCGGGCTCTCGTCCACAACTCGAGCCCGACGCACGGAGATCACGGGCCGCCCCTCGGGGCGGCCCGTTCCGCGTTCGTGCCTCAAGTCGGCGCCGGACCGGCCGACCACCAGGGAGATGAGCGTCACCGACGCGATGAGTCGCATCGCGCAGATCCAGACCCTGCTCGCGCCGCCGCCCGCGGCCAGCACCACCGCCAGCGCCGCGACGGCCACTGCCGTCGGGGCGCAGACGGACCTGGGCACGTTCTCCAGCACCCCGTCGAACTTCGCCAGCCTGCTCAGCGGCGCGACCTCGACCACCGGCACGTCGGCGCTGATGGCGCCGACCACGCTGACCGGCGGGACCGCCGGCCAGCGCATGGTCCAGATCGCCTCCGCCGAGGTCGGCCAGGCCGAGCAGCCGCCCGGCTCCAACGACTCGCCGCGCATCGCCCAGTACCGCACGGCCACCGCCGGCTCCGGCGTGGGCCCGTGGTGCGCCTACTTCGCCTCCTGGGCGGCCCAGCAGGCCGGCGTCCCGATCGGCGAGGCCGGCCAGGGCTTCGGCGCCGTCTCCTCGGTGGCCGACTGGGGCCAGCGCACCGGCCGCTCGTTCGCCCCCGGCACCCAGACCCCGCAGCCGGGCGACCTGATCATCTGGGGCGGCCGCCACATCGGCATCGTCGAGTCCGTCGGCACCGACGGCTCGATCAACACGATCGAGGGCAACTCCTCCAACGCCGTCTCCCGGCGCACCTACGGCCCGGACGGCGGCGGCGCGACGAGCTTCGTCCGCCCGGGCTGAGCGCGACGAGCTTGTCCGCGCGCGTTGCGCGGGCTCGGACGGTTCCGACGGGCAGCGAAGGAGCGTGAGCGGTTCGCGCACCGCACACCGCGCGAGTTCTGGCGCGTCCGCGCTCCCCGCCCGCGCCGTTGTCAGGTCCGCGTCGCTATGCGACGCGCAAACGACAACGGTCCCTCTGGCCGAGCGGCAACGCGCCACGCGTCGCGCGCGCTGGCGTCGCCGCAAAGGCCGGTCCTCCTTCGCTGCCCGTCGGAACCGCGACTACGCGACGGGGTAGCCCACGACGCCCGCGTCGGCCGACACGGTGCCGATCCGGGCCGTCCCCGGGTGGTGCGCGCCGAGCAGCACGACCGCGGCGTCGGCATCGGCGGCAGGCACGACGCAGACGAAGCCGCAGCCCATGTTGAAGACGTCCCACATCTCGCGGTCGGAGACCTCTCCGAGCCGCTGGACCAGAGCGAAGATCCCGGGCACCGGCAGCGGCGCGTCGATGGTGAACCCGACGCCCTTGTTGAGGCGCAGGAGGTTGGTCAGGCCGCCGCCGGTGATGTGGGCCAGGCCGCGGACGGTGACCGCGGAGCGGATCAGCTCGAGCACCGCGCGCACGTAGATGACGGTCGGCTCCAGCAGGGCGTCGGCCACGCTCGCGCCGTCCAGCTCGGCCGGGCGATCCTCGTAGGCCAGCGAGGCCAGCGCGCGCCGGGCCAGCGTGTAGCCGTTGGAGTGGATGCCGCTGGAGGGCAGGCCGATCAGCGCGTCGCCGGGGGCGATGTCGGCGCCGGTGATGGTCTGGTCCAGCGCGACCGTGCCGAAGCACGACGCGCACAGGTCGAAGCCGTGGGGGGAGGGATGGCCGCGGATCAGCTCGGGCAGGACGGCGAGCTCGCCGCCGGGGATCTCGACGCCCGCCGCCTCCGCGCCCGCCTTCAGCCCGCGGGCGATCGCCGCGGCCGCGGCCGGGTCGGCCTGCTCGACGGCCAGGTAGTCGAGCACAGCGATCGGCTCGGCCCCGACGCACACGACGTCGTTGACGTTCATGGCGATGCAGTCGATGCCCACGGTCTCCAGGCGCCCGGTCTCCTCGGCCACCACGAGCTTGGAGCCGACCCCGTCGGTGCCGATCGCGATCCCCAGGTCGTCGGTCACGCGCAGGACCGAGGCGTAGTGGCCCGGGAGATCGACGACCCGCGAGGCGCGGCCCGGCTCGATCGCCCGCAGCACGCCGACGATCGCGTCGACCGTGGCATCGGAGTCCGAGATCGAGACCCCGGAGGCCGCGTAGGCGTCTGCGTCGCTGCTGCTCATCGGCCCCGATCCTTCCAGAGACGGCGGGCGACGAGCCCCGCGAGGGCCACGCGGTAGGCGGCGTAGGGCGCCAGCGAGCGGTCGCGCTCGACCTGGGAGATCAGCCAGGTGGAGCCCAGCGTCGAGACGAACGAGGCGGCGGTGCCGGCGGCGAACGCGGCGCGCGTGCCCGCCGGCAGCCCGCGCTTGGCCAGCCGCGCGCCCTTCAGCGCGCTGGCCCCGACGATGATCGGCAGCGCCACATGGCGCGACAGCGCGTTGGCGTCCTCGCGGTCGAAGCCGCGCAGCCGCGCCGCGGCCAGCGTCGCCCCGTTGCGCGACACCCCCGGCATCAACGCGCAGGCCTGGGCCAGCCCCAGCGCCAGCCCGTCACGCCAGCCCGCCTGCTCGCGCCGGCGCCCGGTGCCGCCGACCCGGTCGGCCAGGGCCATCACCGCGGAGCCGACCACCAGCCCGGCCGCGATCGTGCCCGGCGTGCCCAGCCGCTGCTCGATCGGACGCTCGAGCGCGTAGCCCAGCACCGCGGGCGGCAGGAACGACAGCGCCACCAGCGTCGCGCGGCGGCGGTCGAAGCCCCGCGAGGCCTCGCCCACCTCGTCACGCAGCGCGATCAGCAGCGCCGCGGCGGTTCCCGCGTGCAGTGCGACCTCGAAGGCCTTGCGCAGCTCGGGCTCGACGCCGGCGTACTCCCAGCCCAGCAGCCAGGGCACCAGCGTCACGTGGCCCGACGAGGAGATCGGCAGCAGCTCCGCCGGGCCGTGCAGCAGGCCCAGCGCGGTCGCTTCCCCGAGCTTCAGCTCAGGCGACATCGGTGGCGGGGGGCGTCCCGCGCCCGCGCCACCAGCGCACGAACAGGTAGACCACGCCGACCACGATGATCGCCGCGACGGCGTAGTCGACGTAGTGCAGGTGCTCCTTCCAGTCCTCCCAGTTGGCGCCCACCTGCTTGCCCAGGAAGGTGAGCAGGAAGACCCAGGGCAGCGCGCCGGCGAAGGTCAGCACGGAGAACTTCCAGAACGGCATCCGCGCCACGCCGGCGGGCAGCGAGATGAACGTGCGGATGATGGGCAGCATGCGCGCGAAGAACACCGCGTAGGAGCCGTACTTCTCGAACCACCGGTCGGCCCACTCCAGCTGGGACTTCTTGATGTGCAGCGCCTTTCCGTGCTTCTCCAGCAGCTCGATGCGCCCGTAGTAGCCGACGGCGTAGGCGATCCACGAGCCGACCAGGTTGGCGAACGTGCCCACCAGCACGGCGGCCCACAGCGAGTACTTGCCCTCGGACACGTTGAACCCGGCGAACAGCATCGTCGCCTCCGACGGGATCGGGATGCAGGCGCTCTCGGGCACCATCAGCAGGAAGATGCCCCACAGGCCGAGGTCGCCGACGACGTTGACGGCCCAGTTGACCACCGGGTCGGTGATCGAGGCGAGGTAGATCGGCAGGCGAAGGCTCACGAGCAGTCGCAGGGTAGTCGCCGATACCGTTCAGGTTCCTGAATGCGCATCTGGGTCGACGTCACCAACAGCCCCCATGTCGTCGTCCTGCGCCCCGTCATCGAGCGCTGGCGCGCCGACGGCCACGAGGTGGCGATCACCGCGCGCGACTTCGCCCAGACGCTCGGCCTGCTCGAGCGCTACGGCCTGGATCACACGGCGATCGGCCGCCACCAGGGCGCCGGCCTACCGGCCAAGGCCCGCGGCCTGGGCGCCCGTTCGCGCGCGCTGGTGCGCTGGGCCCGGCGCACCGGCCCGTTCGACGCCGCCGTCGGGCACGGCTCCAACGACCAGCCGGTGGCCGCCAAGCTCCTGCGCATCCCTTCGACGACGACGTTCGACTACGAGTGGGCCACCTTCCAGCACCAGATCAACTGCCGCCTGGCCCGGGCCGTCGTCGTGCCCGAGCTGCTGCCCGCCGAGCGCCTGGACCGCTACGGCGCGCACGGCAAGGTGCGCCAGTACCCGGGGCTGAAGGAGGAGTACGCGCTGGCTGACTTCGAGCCCGATCCGGCCGTCCTGGACCAGCTCGGGCTGGATCCCACCCGGCCGATCGCCGTCGTGCGCACGCCGGCCGAGATGTCGGCCTACCACCGCTTCTCCAACAGCGTCTTCGCCACCGTGCTGGATCGCCTGCGCGGCACCCAGACCGTGGTGCTGCCCCGGACGCCGCAGCAGCGCGAGGAGCTCGGCGCGGGCCTGGTCATCCCCGACCGCGTCGTCGACACCCAGTCGCTGATCGCCTACGCCGACCTCGTGGTCAGCGCCGGCGGCACGATGAACCGCGAGGCGGTCGCCCTGAGCACGCCGGTGTGGACGACGTTCGAGGGCAAGCTGGGCGCGGTCGACGCGGAGCTGATCGCCAGCGGCCGCATGCGCCGCCTGGAGTCCGCCGACGACATCGTGCTGGCCAAGCGACCGGACGGAGCGGGCGCCGAGCGCGTGCGCCGGGATCCGGCACTGCTGGCCGCGCTCCTGTTGCCGTAGCGCCTCAATGCGTACGATGTTCGGTATGCGCCTCCGTCCGCTCGTGGTCACCGGCCTCGCCCTCGCTGGCAGCCTTGGGTTCGGCGCGTCCGCCGCGTCCGCCGACTGGGTCTACGCCGGCGATGCAAGCTCAGGGTTGCTGGCCTTCGAGAGCGACAGCGCGACGGGCGCGCTGACCGCGGTGCCGGGCTCGCCGTTCGCCTCCGGGCAGACCGAGAACGGCGTGATCGCCACGCCCGACGGCCGGCGGGTCTACGCGACGGGCTACTTCAGCGCCACGGTCAACGGCTTCGCCACCTCGACGGCGGGGCTGTTGCCGCTCATCGGCTCGCCGTTCGCGGTTGGCGGGCAGCCGACGGTGCCGGCGCTCAGCGCCGACGGCCGCTTCCTCTACGTGCCGACCGGCGCGCCGGATCCGGGCGACATCAACGGCTACCGCGTCGATCCGAGCAGCGGCGCGCTGACCCAGCTGCCGGGATTCCCGCTCAGCGCGGGGCTGGGCCCGTGGGCGGCCGCCGCGGATCCCACCGGGAGCTTCCTGGCCCTCACGCTGCTCGGCGACTCGCCGTCGGCTCCCGGGGACGTGGTGGTGTACCGCGTCGACGCCGACACGGGTGCGCTGAGCGAGGTGCCCGGCTCGCCGTTCGCTGCCGGGATCGCGCCGGCCCCGTTGGTCTTCACGCCCGACGGGCGTCACCTGTACGTGGGCAACGGCGAGGACGAGACGATCAGCGCCTACGACGTCGACCCGGGCACCGGCGCGCTCACGCCGCTGGCCGGCTCGCCCTACCCCAGCGGGCTGAGCGATCCCGCCGGCCTGGACACCACGCCGGACGGACGCTTCCTCTACGTGGCCAACCACACCGACTTCGGCCCCGACAAGGGCATCACCGCCTTCGCCATCGATCCGAGCACCGGAGCGCTGGATCCGCTGACGCCCGCGTCGTACCTGGCCGACCAGGACCCCGGCAACGTCGTCGTCGGCGCGGACGGCCGATACCTGTACATGGGCGACGGCAAGCTCCTGCGCGGCTACGCGATCGATCAGTCGACGGGCGCGCTGACCGAGGTCGTGGGATCGCCGTACACGGTGACCGACAGCGAGGTCTTCGGGCTGGCCGTCGCCCCGACGCCGCCTCCGTTCCCGTTCCCGCCGCCGCCGGCAGGCGCCGACCCGACGACCGCAGCACCGATCACGACGCCGGCCCCGCCCGTTCCGCCGGTCGGGCAACCGCTCCCGGCGGCCGCGCCGCCGCGCACGAAGCCTCGCCTGGCCAGCTCGACCTTCGCCGTCGACCGCCGCGGGCGCGCGACCGTGCGCCTCGCCTGCCCGGCGCCCAGCGGCACGACCTGCCGCTTCGCGGGCCAGCTGACGCGCCGTGAGGCGACCCTCGGCCGGGTCGCCGGCACCGTCCCCGGCGGCACCACCGCCGCGCTGACCATCCGGCTCAACGCCGCCGGGCAGCGCGAGCTGCGCCGTCACCGGCGGCTGTCGGCGACGCTGACGCTGCGGCGCACCATGGCGACCGCGGCGCTCCAGGCCCGCGTCACGTTGAAGTCGAGGTCCTAGTGCCCTGATTCAAACATTCGCCCGCATCTGCACACGAATTTCCGAATCAGGACACTAGTGCCCTGAGTCACTAATTCGCCCGCATCTGGCGGCGCCGGAATCGTGTCTGCCGGCACCGGCATCCACCAGCTGCACACGAATTTCTGAATGGACACTAGACGCGCACGGGCAGCGCGGCCGCGACGGCCTCGGCGCTGTCGACGAACCGCGTGCGGCCCGGGCGGGGCGTCGGCTCGCTGATCAGCAGCACGTCGCCGAACGCGCGGTCGCCGGCCAACGTGCCGACGGTCTGGGCGATGGCGGCGGTGGCCGCGGGCGCGTCCGACGCGTCGAGCACCAGGCAGCAGTCGTCGTCGGGCGAGCTGAGCGCGATGTAGGCCTCCAGCGCGGGCGCCCACGTCTCGGGCACGGCCCAGTGCGGAGCCAGCCACAGCACGGCGGCGGCGTCGGTGTCGAGCGTGGCGCCGGCGAACGTGCTGGCCACGTCCCAGGCGCCGGTCGCGTCGAGCGTCAGGGGGCGGCCGCAGTCGACGCAGGCCCGGTCGCGATGGGCGCCGCCGCACTCGGGGCAGCGCAACGCGGCGGCCACGTCGTCGCGCGGCGAGTCGGCGGCGACCAGCGGCGGGCGCGCGGCGACGCGCTCGATCGACCAGCACTTGCGCGGCGACTCGCCGAAGGTGGCCGAGCCCAGCAGCGCGTTCCACTCCTCGCGGTGGCGGGCGTACTCGGCCCCCGCGACGCCCGCGAACTGGGGCATCGAGTCGGCCACGGCCAGCAGCACGGAGAGCAGGCCGTTGGCGGCCGGCAGCTCGCGCGCGACGAAGCCGTCGACGCCGCCGGCGCAGGCGGCGATCGCGGCGGGCGTGGGCAGGCCGCACTCGTAGTGCTCGGCCAGCCACACCGGCGTGGGGCGAAGCAGGTCGCGCACGAAGTCGTCGACGTACTGGGCCTCGCTGGACGGGCAGGCCAGGATCACGCGCTCGGCGGCCACCCGGGTCAGCTCGGCCACGAACGGGGCCCGGTCGGCCGGCGGGATGTGCTCGAGCACGTCGAGACACAGCACCGTGCCGAAGGCGCCGTCGGCGAAGGGCAGCGGGCCGGGACGCGAGCGGACGCCGACCATCGTCGGCGTGAGCGCGAAGGGGAAGAGCACGTCGGTGCCGGTGAAGGGCACGTCGGGGAAGGCGCAGGCCAGCCCGTGGCAGCCGCAGCCCACGTCGAGGATGCTCGTGTGCGGGCGTCCGTCGGCGTCCAGCAGGACGTCGCGCAGCGGCGCATAGCGGGCGAGCCAGTTCAGCATCTCTCCCAGGCAGTCGGTCGCGGGGACGCAAGCTTGAGGCGGCGCGGCCGACTACCGGGGGGTGAGCTCCCCGCGCGCCTACTTCATCTGCCCCGACACCGACGTCCCCAGCGGTGGCGTGCGCGTGATCTACCGCCACGTCGCCCACCTCAACGCGGCCGGCATCGACGCGGCCGTCGTGCACGGCCAGATCGGCTTCCAGGTCACCTGGTTCGAGGACGAGGTGCCGATCGTCTACGCCGACCAGATCACGCCCACCGGCGACGACCTGCTGGTGATCCCCGAGATCTACGGCCCCAACCTGGCCGGCATCGGCCCGGGCGTGCCCAAGGCGATCTTCAACCAGAACGCCTACAACACGTTCAAGGGCTACCCCGCGGTGCCCGGCGGCGCCCAGTCGCCCTACGCGCATCCCGAGGTGCGCGCCGCGGTCGTCGTCTCCGAGGACAACCGCGCCTACCTGCGCCACGCCTTCCCGGGCCTCGACGTGCGCCGCACGGTCAACTGCGTCGATCCCTCCCTGTTCTTCCCGGCGGTCAAGCGCCGCCAGCTGGCCTTCATGCCGCGCAAGCACGCCGACGAGGCCCAGCAGGTGCTGCACATGCTCAGCGCGCGCGGCGCCCTGGCCGGCGTCGACGTCGTCGCGCTGGAGAACATGACCGAGCGCCAGGTCGCCGCGGCCCTGCGCGAGACCATGATGTTCCTGTCCTTCGGCTACCCCGAGGGCTGCCCGTGCCCGCCCAAGGAGGCGATGGCCGCCGGCTGCGCCGTCGTCGGCTACCACGGCATGGGCGGCCGCGACTACATCAAGGCGCCGCACGCCTTCCCGGTCGACCAGGGCGACATCGTGGCCTACGCGCGCCTGGTCGAGGAGCTGCTGGCCGGCGACCAGGCCGAGCTGGAGCGCGTCGGCCGGCAGGCCAGCGCGTTCGTCCACCAGACGTACTCCGAGCTGGCCGAGCGCGACAGCGCGGTGGCCGTGTGGGGCAGCCTGCTGGCCGGCGGCGCCGTGTCGCTCGCGCAGGCGGCGTAGCGGCCCGGCGGCCTACAGCGCGACGTGCAGCAGCCACGCCGCCGGCGTGGCCCGCACGTCGGCCAGCGCCTGCGCGGCGTCCGGCTCCGGCGGCGCCTCGTGCACGCTGTCGATCGACGTGCGCTCGGCGAAGTGCACGAGCACCGAGGTGGGCACCAGCCCGCTGCGTGCGCCCGCGGCGACCATCCGCCGCCACATGTTCCAGTCGCCGGGCTCGCCCAGGATCCACGCCTCCTCGTCGTAGCGCATGTGCGCCAGCCGCGAGGAGTACATGACGGTCCCGTGGGAGATGTCGCCCTTGCGCAGCGGGGAGAAGCCGTTGAGGCCCCACGTGCCGTCGCCGATCTCGCACATCGCCTGGCCGTAGACGAAGTCGCAGCCGCTCTGGCGGATGGCCTGCAGCAGGACCGGCACGTGGTCGATCGTGAACGCGTCGTCGTGGTCCAGCGGGCACTGGAAGGCCCCGCGGGCGGCGTCGATCGTGGCGTTGGCCGCGCGCGTGCCGCCGATGCGGTGCAGGTTGGCCTTGGCCTGCGGGTACACGGGGCGCTCGTCGAGCTCGAGGAAGCGCACGCGCGAGTCGCGGCGGGCCACCTCCTCGACCATGGCCCGGCATTCGGGGTCGGGCCCATCGGAGCAGACGAGCACCTCGAGGTTGTCGTAGCCGCCCTTCAGCACGGAGGGCAGCGTCCGGTTGACCAGCGTCTCGTGGCCGCGCCAGGTGGGGATGCGGACGGTGACCAGCGGGTCGTCGGTGCCGGGAGCGGCCGTCTGGGCAAAGCGCCAGCGGTCGATGCGGTCACGCGCGGCGTCGGCGATCGCCTTGACGTCGCGCGCGCGGGCCAGCGCGCCCTCGGGCGTCGCGGCGGGTCGCTCGGGCGGCATCGGCGGCGCGGGCAGCGGGCCGACGGCGGCCAGCTCGGCGGCGTCGTCGTGCAGCACGATCTCCGGTAGGGCGGTGCTGGTGGTCAGCGCGCCGATCGCCTCGGTGAGCATCGGGTGCACGATCTCGGCGGGCGGGTCGTAGCGCGTCGCGTCGAGGTGCAGCGCCCCCGCCGAGGGCGGGCCGCTGAGGTGGGCGGCCAGCTGGGGCAGCCAGGTCGACGGGCGCGCCCAGTCGGGGCGCAGCAGGGTCGGCGCGGACGTGGTGGAGAGATCGGTCATGCGGGCGCTCGCTCGGGTGGTCGACCGGACGCGCGGGAACTTGAGCAACCGACCCTCAAGTTCGGTCCGCACCTGCCGATCACCCGACGTGATGCCCGATCTGGCCGCCGATCGCACGTTGGTCGTTGCCGCGGCCGGGGGCTTCGGGCGCGAGCTGATCGCCTACGCCCGGGACGCCGGCTTCCACGTGCGCGGCGTGCTGCACGACCTCGACGCCTATCCCGGCTCGCTGGACGACCACCCGGACCTGGCCGCGCTGCTGCTCGGTCCGATCGCCGCCTACCGTCCGCAGCCGGACGAGCTGGTGGCCGTCGGCCTGGGCGACGTCGCCCCGCGCCGGGCGGTGACCGAGCAGCTGGCCGCGCTCGGCGCGCGCTTCGCCACCGTCGTGCATCCGCTGGCCTGGGTCGCGCCCAGCGCGCAGCTGGGCCAGGGCGCGGTGATCGCGCCGTTCGCCTGCATCGGGCCGGACGCCACGGTCGGGGACCACGTCGTCGTCAACACCTACGCGCAGGTCGGTCACGACGCCGCCGCCGGCGCGTTCAGCGTCCTGTCGCCCTACAGCACGCTGCTGGGCTACGCGCGGCTGGGCGAGAACGGCTTCCTGGGCGCGCACGCGGTGGTCAGCCCCCGCAAGTCGGTCGGGCGCGACTCCAGCGTGGCCGCCGGCAGCGTGGTCACGCGCACGGTCGGGGACCGCTGCCTGGCCGCGGGCAACCCGGCCAAGGCGCGCGAGCTGTACCGCGCGGGGTGAAGAAACGGCCAGGGCGGCCGATCACGCGGGATAGATGACTCCTCGCGTCACCGTCGCCGACCTGGACCGCCGCGCTCCGCGGCTGGCCGTCGAGCTCGAGCCGGTCCGCTTCCTGCAGCCGGAGGTCCCGCCGCTGTCGGAGGCCGCCGACTACTACGCGCTGGCCGAGGAGGCCGCGTTCTACTCCAACGGCGGGCCGTGCCACGAGCTGCTGCGCGAGCGCATGTCCGCGCGCCTGAACGGCGCGCATGTGCTGCCGGTGGCCAACTGCACGCTGGGCCTGATGGTCGCGCTGCGCGCCGCGCTGGGCGAGCCCACCGGGACCCGCTCGCTGATCGCCACCCCCTCCTTCACGTTCACCGCCACCGCCTGCGCGATCGTCTGGGCGGGCTTCGAGCCGCTGTTCGTCGACTGCGACCCCGCGTCGTGGCAGATGGACCACGAGGCGCTGACCGACGCGCTGGCCACCCACGAGGGCCGCGTCGCCGGCGTGCTGGGCTGCTCGACCTTCGGCACCGCGCCGCCCGTCCGCGCCCGCGCCGCCTGGAAGGCCGCCTGCGCCGCCTTCGGCGTGCCGCTGCTGCTGGACTCCGCCGGCGGCTTCGGTGCGGTCGACGCCGACGGCCAGCCCGTGGGCGGCCTGGGCGAGACCGAGATCTTCTCCTTCCACGCGACCAAGCCGTTCGCGGTCGGTGAGGGCGGCGCGATCGTCACGTTCGACGCCGAGCTGGCCCACCGGGCCGAGCGCCTGATCAACTTCGGCATGGAGCGCGGCGGGCGCTCCAGCGCCGAGGCGGGCATCAACGCCAAGCTGTCGGAGCTGCACGCCTCGATCGCCCTGGCCATGCTCGACCGCTACGACGACACGCTGGCCGAGCGCCGGGGCACCGCCGGTCGCCTGCGCGCGGCGATCGAGCGCCGCAGCGCGCCGGTGGCCTTCCAGCGCGGCGTCGAGGGCTCGACCTTCCAGGTCTGCCAGGTGACCGCGGCCGACGCCTCGCTGCGCGCCGCGATGCTCCAGCGGGCCGGCGAGCTGTCGGTGCAGGCGCGCGCCTACTTCGATCCGCCCGTGCATCGCCAGCCCGCGTTCGAGCGCTGGGCCCCGCTGGCCGGGCCGCTCCCGGTCACCGAGGACATCGCCGCGCGCTCGCTGTCGCTGCCGATGGCCAACCGGCTGCCCGACGCGCACGTCGAGCGCATCGCCGAGGTCACGCAGGTGGGCGGCTGATGGACTGCATGGTCTGCGGCACGCCGATGCGCGCCGCCTTCCACAAGGACTTCGACGGCGCCTACGGCCTGGATCGCGTCCACTACGAGCGCTGTCCCGACTGCCGCCTGGTCGTCTCGCGCACGCACTACGAGCTGTCCGACGGCGCCTGGGAGGACCTCAACGCGCGCTACCACGAGGCGTTCTTCGGCAGCGACGTCAACCACGACGACCCGCGCTGGCTGGAGCGGATGGAGCACCAGGCGCAGGTGCTGCCCGCGATCGCCACCGCCGGGCTGGCCCCGACCCGCCGCCCCTGGCTGGACTACGGCGCCGGCGACGGCAAGCTGTCGGACATGGTCGCGCCCGCCGGCGTCGACCTGCGCAAGTTCGACCGCTACCTCCCCGACGACGCGGGCGACTTCCTGACCGAGTCCGACCTGCGCCCCGGCGCCTTCGACCTGGTGCTGACCACCTGCGTGTTCGAGCACGTCCGCTCGCGCGAGCCGCTGGACGAGGTCAACCGCCTGGTCGCCGACGACGGCGCGATGGGCCTGCACACGCTGGTGCGCGAGGAGATCCCCGACGACCCCAGCTGGTTCTACCTGCTGCCGGTCCACTGCACGTTCCTGACCAACCGCGCGATGGCGCTGCTGGCCGAGCAGTGGGGCTACGCGGCGTCGCTGTACGCCGTGCAGGCGCGGCTGTGGTGCCTGCTGCGCGAGGACGTCGAGCGGGTGCGCGAGGCCGCACCCTTCCTGCCTGGAGAGATCGCCGTCTCCCAGGGTTTTTGCGGCTACTGGCCGTAGACTTCTCCCGGTGCGCCGCGGCGTCCGGTCCGTCTTCGTTCTCCATCGCCACTCGATTCCGCAGATGGCGGTGGACGCCGTCCTGCTCGCGTTCGCCTACTGGGCGGCCTACCGGCTGCGCTTCGACGGCGGCATCCCGGCGCTCTACGAGGACCTGCTGCGCAAGACGATCTGGTTCGTCGTCGGCGGCGGCCTGGTCATCTTCTTCCTGTCGCGCATGTACGGGAAGTGGTGGCGCTACGTGGGCCAGCGCGACCTGCTCGTGGTCGTGCGCTCGGTCTTCCTGGTCACGCTCGCGCTGGTCACCGGCATCGCCATCTTCCACCCGGTCACCAAGACGACCAGCGAAGGCGAGGTCGGCCTCGGCCTGCCCGCGTCGGTGATCGTGCTGTTCGGGCTGCTGGCGCTCGTCGCGCTGTGCGGCGTGCGCTTCCTGGCCCGGCTGCTGTACGAGCGCCCGCGCGCGTTCCGGGCCCGCGGCGACGCGCGCGCCGTGCTGATCGTGGGCGCGGGCAACGGCGGCCGGCTGGTCGTCGACGAGATCCTGCGCAACCGGGACCTGGCGCTGAACCCGGTCGGCTTCGTCGACGACGACCCGACCAAGCGGGGCATGCGCGTCAACGGCGTGCGCGTGCTGGGCACCACCGAGCAGCTCGGCCGCGTCCTGGACGAGGTCGAGCCCGACGAGGTGATGATCGCCATTCCCTCGGCCCCGGGCCGGCTGCGCTCGCGCGTCGTCACGTCGTGCCGCAAGCGCGGCATCCCGGTGCGCACGCTGCCGACCGTGTTCGAGCTGCTCCAGGGCGGCTCGTCGACCTACGTGCGCCAGGTGCGCGAGGTCAAGGTCGAGGACGTCCTGGGCCGCGAGCCGGTGCGCTTCGAGGAGCGCGTCGGGCGCTACCTGGAGAACGAGGTCGTGCTGGTTACCGGCGCCGGCGGCTCGATCGGCTCGGAGCTGTGCCGCCAGATCATGCGCGGCAACCCGAAGAAGCTCGTGCTCGTCGACCACGCCGAGGACAACCTGTTCCGCATCCAGCGCGAGCTGGAGGACGACCGCCACGTCCACCCCTACCAGCTGGCCGCGGTCCTGGCCGACTGCAAGGAGGAGGAGCGCATGCGGGAGGTGTTCGCCGAGCACCACCCGACCGTCGTCTTCCACGCGGCCGCCTACAAGCACGTCGGGCTGATGGAGCTCAACCCCGTCGAGGCGGTGCGCAACAACGCGCTGGCCACGCGGATCGTCGCCCGCGTCGCCGGCGACGCGCGGGCCAAGCGCTTCGTGCTGATCTCGACCGACAAGGCGGTCTCGCCGGCCACCGTCATGGGCGCGTCCAAGGCGCTGGCCGAGTTCGCCGTCGAGGCGGCCAGCGTGCGCCACCCCGACACGCGCTTCGCCACCGTCCGCTTCGGCAACGTGCTCGGCTCGTCGGGCTCGGTGGTGCCGATCTTCCGTGCGCAGATCGCCAAGGGCGGCCCGATCACGATCACCGACAAGCGCATGACCCGCTACTTCATGACGATCCCCGAGGCGGTCCAGCTGGTCATCCGCTCGGGCTCGCTGGGGACCGGCGGCGAGGTCTACGTGCTGGACATGGGGGACCCGGTGTCGATCGAGCAGCTGGCCCGCGACATGATCGAGCTGTCGGGCCTGCGGCCGGGCACCGACATCGTGATCGAGGAGGTCGGCCCGCGTCCCGGCGAGAAGCTGCACGAGGACCTGTTCAACCCCTACGAGCGCCCGCTGCCCACGCCCGCCGAGAAGATCCAGCTGGCCGAGCGCGAGCCGCTGGCCCCCGAGGACGTCGAGGCGATGTTCAACGAGATCGGGCTGCTCGTGCTGGAGGGCGACGCCGCGGCGCTGGCCCGCAAGGTGCAGGAGCTGTCGGCGGGGCGCAGCGAAGCGCCCGTCGGCGACTGACCGACCCGCGGTTGTCAACGGCGCGTTAAGGTCGCGCCATGTCCCGCCGCCTCCTGTCCCTGGCCGGCTGTCTGCTGGCCGTCCTCGTCGTCGCCTCCCCCGCCGTCGCCGCCACGTCCAAGGCGCCCGAGCTGACGATCATGTCGCGCAACCTCTACCTGGGGGCCGACATCATCAAGCTCGTCGGCGCGCCCGACCTGGCCGGTGAGCAGCAGCAGGTGCAGGCGCTGCACCAGGTCGTCGACCAGACGAACTACCCGTTGCGCGTGCAGGCGCTGGCCCGCGAGATCGCCGCCCGCAAGCCCGACGTGATCGGCCTGCAGGAGGTGGCGCGCTACTACAAGACGCCCGACGGGGCCTTCGACCAGCCCGCGACGATCGTCCTGTACGACTGGCTGGACCTCTTGCAGAAGCAGCTGACGCAGCTCAAGCAGCCCTACCGCGTGGTCGTCGAGCAGACCGAGCTGGACATCACGGTGCCCTCGGCCGAGGGCTACGGCTTGCGGCTGAAGCTGGGCAACGCGGTCCTGGTGCGCACCGGCAAGGGCGCGCGCGTGAGCAAGGTCAAGCCGCTCTCGGGCCAGTTCGCCAGCCAGCTGAACGTGACGATCCCCAGCGGCCCGGTGGCGCTGCATCGCGGCTACGCGGGCCTGGACGGCGTGGTCGGCGGCAAGCGGTTCCGGTTCCTGGACCCGCACGCCGAGGCCTACTCCGCCGCGGCCGCCAACGGCCAGTTCAAGGAGCTCCTGGCCGGCCCGGCCCGCTCGCGCACCACGCCGACGATCATCGCCGGCGATTTCAACTCCGACCCGGCCGATCCGGGTGACGACAACGCCTACAACACGGTGATCGCCGCCGGATTCGTCGACACGGGCAAGCGCGTGGCCACCTGCTGCCAGAACGAGACGGTCAACAACAGCACCTCGGAGCTGAAGACCTGGATCGACCACATCGTGGTGCGACCGCGCATGACGGTCGTCCGCACGAGCGTGTTCGGCAACCAGCTGAGCGACCTGATCGGCGGGCTGTGGCCGTCCGACCACGCGGGAGTGGTCGCCACGATCCGCCTGCGCTGATCGTCGACGGCGGGGCTTCCGGGGAGCACCCCGCCTAGACTGCCCGGAGCCCATGCCGGTCGACGCGCTGCCCGCTGCCTTCTCCGTGCCCAGCCAGGTCGAGACCGTCGGCGCCCTTGCTGGGCTTGCCGCCGTCCTCGGTCTGGCGGTGTTGTCGATGCTCTATTTCGCTCAGGCCCGGGAGTTGAAGCGCCTGCGCGAGTGGGCCGGCCGGGCGCCGGAGCGGGCCGCCGAGCTGCAGGACCGGGCCATGACCGCGGCCGCCGTGCCCCGGCGCGTGACCCCGCAGCCGATGCCCGGGCGCCCGATGCCGGCCACGCCTCCGGGGCAGCGCCCGGCCCAGCCCGCGCCCGCCGCCGGTGCCCCGACCGCTGCGGTCAAGCCGGGAACGCCGCCCGCGCCCACCGCGCCCGTCGCCCCCGGCACGGGCAAGCCGGCCACGGCAGCGGCGGCCGCCACGGCCGCCGGGGCCGCGGCCGCCGCGCCGGACGGCCCGGCCGTTCCGGGCAACGGCCAGACGGCCGCCGCCGCGCCCACCCCGTCCGCCGCTCCGGGCGCGCCCACCGAGGCCAAGCCCGCCGACGGTGCGCCGGCCGCCGCCGACCCGCCGGCGCCGCCCGCGCTGGACGACACGACGATCGGCCCGCCGCCGACCGACGAGGACACGACCGAGGGCGAGCAGCCCACGACCGCGCAGCCCGCCTCGCGCCCCGGCGTCCCGCAGCCGCTGCCCGTTCCCCCGGCCGGTCGCGCGCCCGGTGCCCGCCCGGCCGTGCGCACCCCGGCGGCCCAGCGGCCCCGCGCGGCGCAGCCCCTGCGGGCCACGAACCCGTCCGCGACGGTCCCGCCCCGCGGCACCGGCCGCGCCCCGGCGCCCGCCGACGGGGACGGCGGGAACCGTCGCCTGCGCATCGGCCTGGTCGTCGGCGCGATCGTCCTGGTCCTGGTCGCGGGCATCTTCGCCTTCACGCAGCTGACCGGCAACGACGACTCCACCACCGGCACCAACGCGAGCAAGACCACCGAGGCGCCGCAGACCAACACGATCTCCAGCGCCGCCGGGTCCAGCACCACGGGCAGCGGCGACGCGTCGCGCCCCAAGGCCGACACGACCGTGGCCGTGCTCAACGGCACCACCGTGCCCGGCCTGGCCCGCGCCGTCGCCGACAAGCTCGAGACGGCCGGCTACAAGATCGGCAACGTGACCAACGCCGGCGATCAGCAGCGCGCGGCCACGCAGGTCGCCTACCAGCAGGGCCAGGAGAAGGTGGCCCGGCAGGTGGCCCGCACGATCGACGTGGGCAGCGACGCGGTCGTCCCGATCGACGAGGTGACCGCGGCGACCGCCGGCAGCGACGCCGTCGTCGTGGTGACGGTCGGCGCCGACCAGTCGCCGTGATCTTCCTCGCCCGACACGGAGAGACCCCTTACAACGCCGAGCACCGCTTCCAGGGGCAAGGCGACGTGCCGCTCAACGACCGGGGCATCGAGCAGGCCCGCGAGCTGGCCCGGGTGGCCGCGCAGCGCGAGTGGGCGGCGCTGTGGGCCAGCCCGATCCCGCGGGCCCGTCAGACCGCCGAGATCGTCGCCGAGGCGATCGGCCTGACGCCGCGCTTCGACCGGCGCTTCGCCGAGCACGACGTGGGCGACTGGCAGGACCGGCTGTTCGCCGACGTCGAGGCCGAGGACCCCGCGCTGTGGGCCCGCTGGCAGGCGGCCGGTGAGACGTGGCGGTTCCCCGGCGGGGAGTCGCTGGAGGAGCAGCAGGAGCGGGTGATCGCCGGCCTGGTCGACGTCACCCAGAGCCATGAGCTGCCCGCGCTCGTCGTCTGCCACCGCGGCGTGATCCGCTCCGCCCTGTGCCACACGCGCAACGAGGGCCTGGACGCCTTCCAGACGATCCCGGTGCCCAACGGGGCGCTGGTGCCCCTATGACGGCGAGCCGCCTGCGCGTCGGCGTGTTCGCGCTGCTCGTCGTGGCCACGTTCGCCGCCTTCTTCGTCGTGCAGCGCATCAAGCGCGAGCCGCCCGACGTGCGCAAGGCGCAGATCACGCCCCTGTTCTCGCCCAACGGCGACGGCCGCGACGAGACCGCGTCGGCCTCGTTCGTCCTCGAGCGCCCCGACACGGTCAGCGTGCGCGTGATCGACGCCCAGGGCAACGTCGTGGCCACGCTGATGTCCAACCGCAACGCGCGGGCCCACAAGCGCCTGCGCGTGACCTGGGACGGGCGCGACAGCGACGGCAAGCGCGTGCCCGACGGGATCTACGACTACCGCGTCAACCTGCAGGACCAGGGGCGGGCCGTCTCGCTGCCGCGCGGCGTGCGGGTCGACACCAAGCCGCCGCAGCCGCGCGTGCAGCGCATCGGGCGCGACAACGACGGCCCCGACATCCTGCCCCGGCCCGACGGCGAGGCGGTGACCATCCGCTTCTACAACCCGGCCCGCTCCAGCCCGACCGAGGTGCTGATCTACCGCACCGACCCGGATCCCAAGCTCGTGTGGCAGGACACGCTGCCCGGCGGCGTGCGCGCGCTCAAGTGGGACGGCAAGACGAAGGACGGGATCCCGCTGGCGCCCGGCACCTACGTCGTCGCGCTGCGCACCCGCGACGTGGCCGGCAACACCGGCACGTCGTTCAAGCTGCCGCCCGACCCGCCCTACGGCGAGGCGCTGCCCGGCCACGGCGGCATCACCATCCGGGCGATCGGCGCGCAGGTGGCCCTGGAGCCGACGATCGCCGGCTCGCCCGTGACGTTCGGCGTCGACGCCCGCGGCCACACGTTCGCCTGGTCGCTGCGCCGCGTCGGGGAGCGCGAGCCCTACCGCGACGGCCGTCCCCGCCAGGGCGCGGTCGTGGCCATCGACGCGCCCAACGTCGACAACTCGGGCCTGTACCTGTTCGAGGCGCACACGCGCACCAACTCGACGACGGTCCCGGTGCCCGTGCAGGCGGTCGACACGCGCAAGGTGCTGGTCGTCCTGCCCGCCGTCACCTGGCAGGGCACCAATCCCCTGGACGACGACGGCGACGGCTGGCCCAACACGCTCACGCACGGGCTGCCCGTGCGCAAGGAGCGGATCCTGGTCGACGGCCTGCCCGAGGACCTGGTCAAGCACATCGCCCCGCTGCTGATCCACCTGGATCGCACCGGCCTGCGCTACGACATCACCACGGACCTCGCGCTGGCCGAGGGCGTCGGCCCGCGGCTGGAGAACCACACCGGCGTCGTGCTGGCCGGGGACACACGCTGGCTGCCGGCCGCCACCCAGAAGGACCTGGTCGCCTGGGTGCGCAAGGGCGGCAAGCTGGCCACGTTCGGCGTCGACTCGCTGCGCCGCCAGGTGCGCCTGACCAAGACGCAGATCACCAACCCGACCGAGGCCGCCGCGAGCGATGCGTTCGGCGCGCGGCTGGGCGCGCTGGCCGACGAGCCGGGCACCACGCTGACCATCTTCAAGGACGACATCGACCTGTTCGCCGGAGACGTGTACGGCGGCACCGGCGTGTTCGCGGGCTACGACACGTTCGAGCCGCTGACCTCGGCCGGCTCCGGTGCCGAGGTGGTGGCCAGCGCGGCGACCGACGACGGGCGCCAGGTGATCGTCGCCGAGAAGGTCGGCGACGGGCTGGTCATCCGCTTCGGCCTGCCGCAGCTGACCGAGCGGCTGGGCACGCCGGGCAACGAGACCGAGCTGGTGCGGCGCACGTGGACGCTGCTGTCGCAATGACCTTCGCCGCCTCCCAACTGGGCGACGCGCTCGACCACATCGGGGTCGTCGTCGTCGCGCTGCTGGCTGCGGCCGCGCTGCTGGCCCCGTCGACCCGGGCCCGGGCCGCCGCCGCGCTGGGTGCGCTGGCGCTGACCCCGGTGCTGCTGGTCGGCGACATCTGGGACTCCTCGCCGCTGGTCTCGCTGCGCGACCACCCGCCGATCGCGGCCGCCGCGGTCGTGGCCGGGCTGATCGCCGTGGCCGTGCTGGCCGTGGTGCTGGTGCGCAAGCCGATGCTGATGCCGCTGCTGGCCGTCGCGGCGCTGCCCTTCCGCATCCCGATCTCGGCCGGGGGCGACACGGCCAACCTGCTGGTTCCGCTGTACCTGGTGATCGCCGCGGGCGTGCTGGCCGTGGCCATCCCGCGGCTGCGGGCCGAGGACGACGACGCGCCCTTCAAGCCGGGCTGGCTGGAGTGGCTGCTGTGCGGGTCGATCGTCCTGTACGCGCTACAGGCCACCTACAGCGACGACTTCGCCAAGGGCCTGCAGTCGGTCGTGTTCTTCTACGTGCCGTTCGCGCTGCTGCTCGGGCTGCTGCGCGAGGTGCCGTGGACGCAGCGGCTGGCCCTGCAGTGCCTGGGCGTGCTCGTCGCGCTGGCCCTGATCTTCGTGGGCATCGGCTTCGTCGAGTACGCCCGCAAGGAGCTGCTGCTGAACCCGCGCCTGGTCGCGGCCAGCCAGTACGAGTCCTACTTCCGCGTCAACTCGCTGTTCTTCGACCCGAACATCTACGGGCGCTTCCTGGCCATGGTCATGCTCGGGATCGCCACCGTCGTGGTGTGGACGAAGCGCACGCGCGACGTCGTCGGCGGGTTCGTCCTGCTCGCCGTCCTGTGGGCCGGGCTGGTGCTGTCGTTCTCGCAGTCGTCGTTCACCGCGCTGCTCGTCGGGCTGGCCGTGCTCGCCGCGCTGCGCTGGTCGGTCAAGTGGACCGCGGCGGTGGTCACGCTCGGCGTGGTCATCGGGCTGGGCATCGTGCTGTTGGCCCCGGGCGCGATCAACCTGGACCTGGGCAACTCCAAGTCGGCTGACAAGGCGACCAGCGGGCGCCTGGACCTGATCAAGGGCGGCGGGCGCCTGTTCAAGGACAAGCCGATCCTGGGCTGGGGCTCGGGCTCCTACGCCGTGGTCTTCCGCAAGGTCGAGGACGTCTCCGAGGACCGCGCCACCACCGCGTCGCACACGATCCCGGTGACCGTCGCGGCCGAGCAGGGCGTGATCGGCCTGGCGGTCTACCTGGCGCTGCTCGTCGCCGCGCTGGCCCGCCTGTTCGGCGGCGGCGTCGCGCGCTCGCCGCTGCGTTCCTACGTGGCCGCCGCGTTCGTCGCGCTGCTCGTGCACACGATGATCTACGCCGCCTTCCTGGAGGACCCGATCACCTGGGCGCTGCTGGGCGTCGGGATCGCGCTGGCCGCCGGGCCGTTGCCCGAGCGCCTCACGCGCAAGCGCGAGCGCGACGACGAGATCCCGCTCAGCTCGCTGCGCGCCGAGTAGTCGGCCTGGGGTAGCGTCAGGCCGTATGAGCCTGGCCGCCGACCTGCGCGCGATCGTCGGCGCCGGGCACGTGCTCGAGGACCCGGCCACGCGGGCGCCGTTCGAGCGCGACTGGACCGGGCGCTTCGGGGCGCCGGCGGCGCTGGTCGTGCGGCCGGCCGACACCGCGCAGGTCGTCGACGTGCTGGCCGCCTGTCAGGCCGCGGGCGCGGCGATCGTGCCCCAGGGCGGCAACACGTCGCTGGCCGGCGGGTCGGTCCCGCGGGGCGGCGAGGTGGTGCTCAGCACCACGCGGTTGGCCACGCTGGGCGCTGTCGAGCGCGCCACGGCGCAGGTCAGCGCGGGCGCCGGCGTGACCCTCGGCGCGGTCGACGCGGCGGCCCGGGCCGCCGGACTGCAGGCCGGGCTGGACTTCGCCGCGCGCGACAGCGCGACGGTCGGCGGCATCGTGGCCACCGACGCGGGCGGCCTGCTGGCCGTGCGCTACGGGACGGCCCGGGCCCGCGTCGCGGGCGTGGAGGCGGTGCTGGGCGACGGGACCGTGGTCGAGCGCATGCAGGGGCTGCTGAAGGACAACGCGGGGCTCAACCTGCCGGCGCTGCTGGTGGGCAGCGAGGGGACGCTGGGGATCGTCACCGCGGTGCGCTGGAAGCTCGTGCCCCGGCTGGCCGAGCGCGTCACGGCGCTGGTGCCGCTGGACTCGATCGCCGACGCGGTGACGCTGCTGGAGGCGCTGCGCACGCGCGTGCCCTCGCTGGAGGCGGCCGAGGTGATGCTGCCCGACGGGCTGGCGCTGGTGGCCGAGCACCTGGGCGTGCGCGCCCCGGTGCGCGACGCCGCCGCCTACGTGCTGACCGAGGCGGCGGGCGCCGCTGATCCCAGCGACGAGCTCGCGGCGGTCCTGCCCGACGACGCGGTGGTGGCCGTGGACGCGAGCGCCCGGGCCCGGCTGTGGCGCCTGCGCGAAGGCCACACCGAGGCGATCAACGCCGCGGGCGTGCCCCACAAGATCGACGTGGGCGTGCCGCTGCGCCACCTGGACGCCTTCCTGGGGCGGGTGCGGGGCGTGATCGCCGACGTCGCGCCGCAGACCCGGACCATCCTGTTCGGGCACCTGGCCGACGGCAACGTGCACGTCAACGTGCTGGGCTTGGAGCGCGATGACGACGCCGTCGACGAGGCCGTCCTGCGGCTGGCCGCGGAGCTCGGTGGCACGATCAGCGCCGAGCACGGGGTGGGCGTGGCCAAGGCGCGCTGGCTCGGCCTGGTGCGCAGCGAGGCGGAGATCGCCGCGATGCGCGCGGTCAAGCGGGCGCTGGACCCGGATTGTCTACTGAACCCAGGGGTTATGCTCGTCACGCCATGACCCGCTTCCGCCTCCCCGCCGGCGCGCTGGCCGCGCTGCTGGCCGTGACCGTCCTGGCCGCCTGCGGCTCCGACGACTCCTCCGACACCGGCACGGCCGCCTCGACCGTCGCCGCTGCCCCCGCCACCTCCACGCCCGCCGAGACCACCGCGGCCGACTCCTGCAGCAAGGATCAGCTGTCGCTCGTCTCCGACGGCACGCTCACCGTCGGCACCGACAAGCCGGCCTACCCGCCCTACTTCGAGGACGACGATCCGACCAACGGCAAGGGCTTCGAGTCCGCCGTGGCCTACGCGATCGCCGACCAGCTCGGGTTCACCAAGGACGAGGTCAAGTGGACGGTCGTCCCGTTCAACTCCTCGTTCGCGCCGGGCGACAAGACGTTCGACTTCGACGTCAACCAGATCTCGATCACGCCGAAGCGGGCCAAGCAGGTCGACTTCTCCGACAGCTACTTCACGGCTCCGCAGGCGGTCGTCGCGCTGAAGGACTCCGACGCCGCCAGCGCGACCGACCTGGCCGCGCTGAAGGACGCGCAGCTGGGCGTGCAGATCGGCACCACGTCGTTGGATGCGGTCACCGAGACGATCCAGCCGTCCAAGCAGCCCAAGGTGTTCAACGACTCCAACGACACGGTCGCCGCGCTCAAGGGCGGCCAGGTCGACGCGATCGTCGTGGACCTGCCCACCGCGCTGTACCTGACCGCGGCGGAGATCCCCAAGGCCACGGTCGTCGGGCAGTTCGACGCCCCCGGCGGCGACACCTGGGGCGCGGTGCTGGACAAGGACTCGGCGCTGACCGACTGCGTCAACCAGGCCATCGGTGAGCTGAAGTCCTCCGGTGAGCTCGACCAGCTCCTCCAGACGTGGATGAGCGACTCGGCCGGGGCGCCCGAGCTGCAGTGACCGGCGTTCCGGCGCCGGGCTCCCGGGCCGCCGCGCGCGCGGCGGCCCGCCGGCGTCACTCCGTCATCTCGGTGATCATCGCCGCCGTCTCGACGGTGATCGTCGTCGGCGTGCTCGTCGCGCTGATCGTCACCGCGCCCGGGTGGCCGGCCGTGCGCGAGACGTTCTTCTCCTGGGAGGCGTTCAGGACCAGCTTCCCCGACATCCTGTCGGGCTTCTGGCTGGACATCCGGCTGTTCGTGGTCTGCGAGATCGCCGTCCTGATCCTGGGGATGGTCGTCGCGCTGACCCGCTCGTCGACCGCGGCGGTGCTGTTCCCGCTGCGGGCGCTGGCCACGCTCTACACCGACATCTTCCGCGGCATCCCGACGATCCTGCTCGTCTACCTGATCGGGTTCGGGCTGCCGGCGCTGGACCTCAACGGCGTCCCGACCGATCCGGTCGTCCTGGGTGGGATCGCGATCATCCTGTCCTACGGCGGCTACGTCGCCGAGGTCTATCGGTCGGGCATCGACTCGATCCATCCCAGCCAGAAGGCCGCGGGCCTGGCCGTCGGGCTGACGCCGAACCAGACGATGCGCTTCATCGTGCTGCCCCAGGCGGTGCGTCGGGTCGCGCCGCCGTTGCTCAACGACTTCATCTCGCTGACCAAGGACGTCGCGCTGGTGGCCACCCTGGGTCCGCTGGAGGCGTTCCGCCAGGCGCAGATCGCCGTCGCGTCGGACTTCAACTACACGCCGCTGCTGGCCGCGGCGCTGCTGTACCTGTGCGTGACGATCCCGCTGGCCCGGATCGTCGAGCGCATGCAGCGCAAGGAGCGCCAGCGATGACGGCGGTGTTGGAGTGCGTCGGCGTGACGAAGGCGTTCGGCGACCGCGAGGTCCTGCGCGGCGTCTCGCTCAGCGTCCCCGAGCACGGCGCTGTCGCGCTGATCGGGGCCTCGGGCTCGGGCAAGTCGACGCTGCTGCGCTGCATCGACCTGCTGGAGGAGATCGACGACGGCGACGTGCTGCTGGACGGCAACGTGATCACCGATCCGTCGGTCAAGCCCGACCAGGTGCGCAAGCGCCTGGGCATGGTCTTCCAGGGCTTCAACCTGTTCCCGCACCTGTCGGTCATGCAGAACATCGTGCTCGCCCCGATCCGCGCCCAGGGCACGTCGCGCGAGGAGGCCCACGAGCGGGCCCGCGAGCTGCTGGCCCGCTTCGGCCTGGAGGACCGCGCCGACACGCGCCCCGACCGCCTGTCGGGCGGCCAGCAGCAGCGCGTGGCGATCATCCGCGCGCTGGCCACCCAGCCGCGCGCGCTGCTGCTGGACGAGGTGACCAGCGCGCTGGACCCGGAGCTGGTCGGCGAGGTCCTGGCGCTCGTGCGTGACCTGAAGGCCGACGGCATGACGATGGTCCTGGCCACCCACGAGATGTCCTTCGCCGCCGAGGTGGCCGACGAGATCTGCTTCCTGCACGAGGGCCAGATCGTCGAGCGCGGCACGCCGGAGCGGATCTTCCAGGCGCCCGAGCGACCCGAGACGCAGCGCTTCCTGCGCCGTCTGCTCGAGGCCAAGCGTCTCTGAGCCCGCCGAGCGGCACATTCCCGCCGCTCAGCGGCGGCTATGTGCCACTCGACGCCAGGCGGTGCAGCGGAACGCGCCAGATCGCGTCGTCGCCCAGCGGGGTGCGCCGCACGACGCCCTCGGCGACCAGGTCGATCAGCGCGGCCCGGGCGGCCGCGCGGTCGACGCCCAGCAACGCGGCCAGCTCGGCGGTGGCCAGGCCGTGGGGGAAGGCGCGCAGCGCCTGCGCGGCGTTGCCCGGTCGCGGGCGCCGGGGCAGGTCGGGCTCCAGGTTGGCCAGGCACACCTCGTAGGCCTCGACCGGCTGCAGGCCTCGAGCGGTCAGCGTGCGCCCGTCGCGGCCGCGAAACCGCACGGTCGGCGTGCGCACGGCGGGCCGCGTGCGCTCGATCGCGGTCGTGGTGGCGATCGCCTGGTCGTGGTCCAGCGCGGCCAGCACGTCGCCCGCATCCAGGCCGTCGACGCCCCACAGCGCGGCGGCGATCGCGTCGTCGCGGTCCAGCAGGGCGTTGGACGACGACCAGGCGAACTGCAGCGCGCGCAACGCCGGCCAGGCCAGCGCCGGGTCCTGCGTGCGCGCGGCCACGAAGGCGCGCGCGGCCCGACCCGAGGAGGCCGAGCGGGCCCGCGGCACGGGATCCACGGGCATGCCGGAGCGGTCGCCCATGCGGGCCAGCCGCTGCGCGGCGAGCGCCGGCGGCACGGGGCCCTCGGCCACCCGCGAGGCCATCACGATGGTCCAGCGCAGGCCGTCGCCGTAGCGCCAGCGCAGCGTGGTCAGGGCGGGCGCGGCCGCGTGGCCGTAAGGGCAGGCCGGGTCGATCAGGAGGGTGGCGTCGATCATGGTCGAGCACCTTGCACCTTCAAGTACGCTTGAAGTCAAGCGATGCCCGAGCCGCTCACCATCGGCGAGGTCGCGGCCCGATCCGGCGTGGCCACCAGCGCCCTGCGCTACTACGAGGACCGCGGGCTGATCGCGTCCGAGCGCACCGGCGCCCGCCACCGGCGCTACCCGCGGGCGGTCGTGCGCCGGGTGGCGTTCATCGTGTTCGCCCAGAAGGTCGGGCTGAGCCTGGAGGAGATCGGCGCCGAGCTGGCCAAGCTGCCCGCCGATCGCGTGCCCAACCGGCGCGACTGGGACCGGCTGTCGACCACGTGGAGCGCGCGCATCGACGAGCGGATCGCCGAGCTGCAGCGCCTCAAGGGCAGCCTGACCGAGTGCATCGGCTGCGGCTGCCTGTCGCTCAGCCGCTGCCCGCTGTCCAACCCGTTCGATCAAGCCGGGCGGCGGGGCCCGGGCCCTCGGTACTGGATGGGCGACCGGCCGCCCGCCAGCGGCTGACCCGGCGCCCGAGCCCCGGGGGCAGCCGGCCGCCGGTGGCCAGCCACGAGCCGGCCAGGATCAGCAGCAGCCCGGCGATCGCGCCCGCGCCGACCGACTCGCCCAGGACGGCCACGCCCAGCGCGACGGCCACGACCGGCGAGACGTAGGTGATGACCATCGCCCGCCCGCCGCCGATCTCGGCCACCAGGACCGCGAACAGCACCAGCGCGGCCGCGCTGCAGGCCACGCCGAGCACGACGATCGAGGCGATCGCCGTCGCGCTCGGGGTCGTGGCGGGCGGCCGGGCCAGGGCGAACGGCGTCAGCACGAGCGTCGCGAAGGTCAGCGCGACCGCGACCACGCCGATCGAGTCGGCCCCCAGCAGCGGCCCGCGCAGGTTGAACGGCCCGACCGCGTAGAAGGCGGTGCCCAGCAGGACCGCGCCCGCACCGATCAGCTCGTTCGTGCTGCCGGCCACGTCGATGCCCATCAGCGCGATGACGCCGCCCAGGCCGATCAGCAGGCCGACCAGCCGCCGGCCGCGCACGCGCTCGGCCGGGTCGAAGACCTCGCCCAGCAGCGCGACCATCAGCGGCGCCGAGGCGATCAGGATCGCGGCCAGCGACGAGGACACGCGTTGCTCGCCGAAGCCGATCAGCGGGAACGGGATGGCGATCTCCGTCAGCCCCCACAGCAGCGCCCACGGCCAGCGGCCCTTCAGCCCGCGCAGGAGCCCGGCCTTCCAGGCCCAGGGCAGCAGGATCGCGGCGCCGATGGCCACGCGCGCCCAGGCCACGAACACCGGCGGGCACTCGTCGACGGCGAGCTTGATGAACAGATACGGGATGCCCCACAACACCGAGACGGCGGCGAAGCAGGACCAGGCACGCAGGGACAAGGGACCTATCAATCCACACCGGTCGCCGTTCGCGCAAGCACGGCACCGGGTTCTTGGACAGGAACTTCCGGGGAAGCCCACCGTTCAGGTACTCGAGGCGACCCTGCCACACTGATCCGCTGCCGATGTCCTCCGCCGTGCAAGAACCCCAGGCCCCCGAGGCCAGTCCCGACCCCGCCGCTGAGCAGCCCGCCCAGCCGGAGGGCCTGGCCTGCGCCAACTGCGGCGCCGCGCTGGCCGACGGCCAGGACTGGTGCCTGGAGTGCGGCACCGCCGTGCGCCAGGGCCGCTCGCCGCTCCCGGGCTGGCGCACCGGTGCGGCCACGATCGTCGCCACCGTCGTGCTGGCCTCCGGTGCCGTCGCGGCCGCCTACGCGGCGATCCGCTCCGACGACGGCACGACCTCCTCGGGCACCCAGCTGGCCAGCGTCCTGTCCCCGGGCCAGACCGGCGCCGGAGACGGCGTCCCCCAGCCCGACCCGATCGACATCCCCTCCGAGCAGGAGGTCCCGCCGCTGGCCGGCGCGACCCCCACCCCGACCCCGGACGCGTCGGCCGAGGTCCCGCCCGCGGTGGCGCCGCCCGCGCCCGCGGCCCCGGTCTACACGCCGCCGGCGCCCGTGTACACGCCGCCCGCGCCGGTCTACACGCCCCCGGCCACCGGGACCGACACGCCGGCGACGGGCACCGACAACAACACCGACGGCAACACCTCCGGCTCGTCCACCGGCGACGACGCCAAGCCCGTCGCCCGCGCCGAGCTCGTCGAGGTCCCGCTCGTGGCCGGCACCACCGTGGTCGCCGCCTACAACCCGCCGGCGCCGGCCGCCACGCCGACGACGCCCACGGACCCGACCCAGACGACGCCCACCACGCCGACCACGCCGGCCGATCCGACGCAGACCACCACGACGCCGGCGACCCCGCCCGTCTCCAACGGCAAGGTGCACGCCGACACCGACTTCACCGGCGATCCGAAGGCCGCGTTCGACGGCAACGACACCACCGCCTGGTCGGTCGCGCTGCCCACCCCCGAGCTCGTGGCCGACCCGCAGGTCGGCCTGCTGATCGACCTGGGCAGCGCCACCAAGCTGCGCCGGCTCGTCGTCACGCCGACGACCCCGGGAACCACGATCGAGGTGTACGGCAGCGACGCCGACGTGGCGCCCGCGACGCTGGACGACAAGGGCTGGACGAAGCTGGCCACCCAGCTCGACGTCGCCGGCAAGACGAAGATCACCCTGGGCAAGGACGCGGTCGGCACCGGCAAGGTGCGCCAGCTGCTGATCTACTTCTCCGCCGGCCCCGACGACGGCACCTCGACGTCGGTCGGCGTCAGCGAGCTCGAGCTCTACCGCTAGATGACTGATCCCACGACACACGCACATCCGGGCACGCCCGCCGCAGGATCAATCATCTAGACCCTTGGAGCTCCGCCCGCCGAGCCAGCGGGTGAGCCCGCGCGCCAAGTCGTACTGGGCCGTGCGCGCCGCGCTGGGCTGGGTCGTCGTGCTCGCCGCCGAGGTGTTCTTCGGTCTCGCGGTCTGGCCCGACCTGAAGGACGCGCTGCCGATCGTGCTGCCGATCACCGCGGTCCTGGCGCTGGCGCACACGCTGGGGATGCCGCGCTGGCGCTTCCACGTGCACCGCTGGGAGTCGACCGACACCGCCGTCTACACGCAGTCGGGCTGGTTCGACCAGGAGCGACGCATCGCGCCGCTCTCGCGCATCCAGACCGTCGACACCGAGCGCGGGCCGTTCGAGCAGCTGTTCTCGCTGTCGACCGTCACGGTCACCACCGCGTCGGCCGCCGGCCCGCTGAAGATCCACGGCCTGGACGCCGACGTGGCCCAGGAGCTGGTCGACCGCCTGACCGTCGTGGCCGCCGCCGCCCGGGACGACGCGACGTGAGCATCGACACCGGCGGCTGGTCGCGGCTCAGCCCGCGCATGCTGTTGGTCCACCCGGTGACCGAGCTCATGCGCCTGGCCCCGGCGCTGGTCGGCCTGCTGATCGCCGGGTTCGGCAGCGGCCGGGGCCTGCTGTTCGCCGCGGCCGGCGCGGTGGTGGCCATCGGGCTGGGCCTGACGCGCTGGTTCACCACGACCTACCGGATCGGCCCCGATCAGATCCAGGTGCGCACCGGCCTCCTGCGCCGCCAGCTGCGCAGCGTCTCGCGCGATCGCGTGCGCACCGTCGACGTGACCGCATCGCTCATGCACCGCATCCTCGGCGTGACGAAGGTCGACATCGGCACCGGTCGCAACGACCGCGACCGCGACGGCGCGCTCCAGCTCAACGGGCTGGAGGCCGGCGACGCCGCCGCCCTGCGCGCGACCCTCCTGCATCGCGCCGCGACCGCGGGCCCGGCCGCCGCCGACGCCGACGCAGCCGCCGCTGCGGCGGCCGAGCCGGGGGCACCGACGACCTGGCCGCCGCCCGCGCCGGTCACCGAGCCCGAGGACGAGCTCGCCCGCCTGGACCCGCGCTGGGTCCGCTACGGCCCGTTCACGCTGTCGGGCGTCGTGGCCATCGGCGTGGCCGGCGCCGTCGTGGCCCGGGTGATCGGCGAGGCCAACCTCGATCCGGAGGACTTCGGCCCGTTCCGCGAGGCGGTGCGCACGATCTCCGACATGCCGCTGGGGCTGACGATCGCGCTGGGTGTCGCGGTGGTCGTGCTGCTGGTGGTCGTCACGTCGACGATCGGCTACGTCCTGGCCTACTGGAACTTCCGCCTCAGCCGCCATCCCGGCGGCACGCTGCACGTCTCCCGCGGCCTGCTGACCACGCGCGCGACGAGCATCGAGGAGCGCCGTCTGCACGGCGTCACGATCAGCCGCCCGCTGCTGCTGCGCGCGGCCGGCGCCGCCCGCTGCAGCGCGATCGCCACCGGCCTGCGCGGCGCCCGCGGGGGCTCGCTCCTGCTGCCGCCCGCGCCCGCCGCCGAGGCCCGCCGCGTGGCCGCCGCGGTGATCGGCGACGACGCGCCGATCACGGCGCCGCTGACCGCGCACGGCCCGGCGGCGCGCACGCGCCGCTACACCCGCGCGCTGGCCGGTGCGGCCGCGCTGATCGTCCTCGGCGTCCTGGCCTGGCTGCTGCTGGAGTGGTCGCCGATCGTCCCGCTCCTGACCCTGCTCACGCTCCCGGTCGCGGTGCTCCTGGCCGCCGACCGTTACCGCGCGCTGGGCCACGCGGTCGTCGACGGGCGCCTGGTCACGCGCAGCGGCAGCCTCGCGCGCCGGCGCAGCGCGCTGGCCGCCGACGGCGTGATCGGCGTGACCATCCACCGGTCGTTCTTCCAGCGCCGGGTCGGCCTGGCCACGATCGAGGCCACCACCGCGGCGGGCAACCAGCGCTACGCGGTGCGCGACGTCGAGTTGGGCGAGGCGCTGGACGTGGCCGAGCAGATCGCGCCCGGCCTGGTCAGCACCTTCGCCGCCTGATCAGTCCTCGCGGTGGACCGTGTCCGGCGCGAACGCCGGCAGGCAGACGGCGATGTACTCGGCCCCGTCCGGCCCGGGCGAGGAGTAGCGGATCCGCTCGCCGGCGCGCACGAGGACGCCCTGCCCGACGGCGACGTCGAGCACCCCGTCGTCGTGCTCGACGCGCACCGAGCCGCCGATCACCACGGTCCACTCGTCGAACTCCGGGGTCTGGAACGGCTCCGACCAGCCCGACGGGGAGCGCATGTGGGCGATCGAGACGCGCTCCTCGCCGGTGTTGACGCGGCCGACGACCTCGTCGATCAGCTTGGGCGGCTCACCGGCGGCCTCGACCCGGGTGGGGGATGCGATCAGCTCGGGCATGGCCGGGCTACGGGATGAACTCCGGGCCCTTGTCGGTGTAGCGATCGCGGAAGTCGCGCATCGCGTCGATCGTCGCGTCCGACAGCGTGTCGCAGGTCAGCAGCTGGCCCCAGGCCACCGCGGCGACCTTGGCCGGCATCTCCGTGTTGTTCTCGAACACCTGGGCGTGGTAGCCGGGCGAGCCGTTGACCGGCTCGTTGAACAGCGCGACCAGCGTGTCGATCGTCTTCTGCGGCGAGCCCTTGGCGTACTGGAACTGGATGCGGCCGTGCTCGAGCGAGTGCACGTAGTTCTCGGGCTCCGGCGTGTTGCCCGGGTTGTAGACCCCGTCCTCGGCCGGCGTCGGGTTGTGGTTGCCCGAGGTCGGCGGGTTGGTGTCGTACTTGACCTTCTCGGTCACGTGGGTCGAGCCCTGGATCGGGTACGTCTTCAGCGTGCACCCGGCGGCCTTGGCCGCCTCCTCGAGGTTCTCGATCTTGCGGGCCGGGAGCGTGACCTCGCTGGACGCCGACGTGCTGGCGTTACCGGATCCGTTGTCGCTGTCGCTTCCGCCGCCGGAGACGAGCAGCACGACGACGACGGCGATGACGACGAGGCCGACGAGCACGCCGCCCACGATCTGCAGGCGCTTGCCCCGCGCGGCGGACGCGTTCGCCTTCGCTTCGGCTTCCTCGCGCTCGCGCCGGCGCTGCTCTTTCTCTTCCTGACGACTGGCCATGGGCGCCGCAATCTAGCGGGCGCCGCTGCGCTTGGTGGCCGTTTGGCGTCGCCTCGGGGCGCGCTTGGGCTTCCAGCAATCGTCCAGGAACCCGCCGATCTCGGCGGTCAGGCGCTCCGGGGCGACGCGCAGCTCGAGGATCGTGCTGGCCTCCACGAGCCGCGCGTTGGGCAGCTCGGAGGCGAGCATCCCGGCGTCGGAGAACGGATGCACCGGATCGCGGTGGTGTCCGATCACCAGCGCGGGAGCGGTGATCCCGCGCCGGACCGAGCGGTGGGGCGCGACCGCGCCGAAGAACAGCCCCTGCAGCACGGCGCCGCTGGGCCTGGGCTCCTGGCGCACTGCGTCGAGCAGGATGTCGGCCACCCACGGCACCGCGCGGTGGGGGATCGCCCGAGCGGCGCGCGCCCACATGCGCATCAGCGGCTCGCCGATCGTCGTGGCGATCAGCAGCGGGGAGAAGGCGACCGCGCAGGCCACGAGCGCGTTGTCGAGCACCGGCATCTCGACGACCATGCCGCGCACGCGCTCCGGCGCCGTCGAGGCCACGCACAGCGCCACGTTGGCGCCCAGCGACGTGCCGCCGATCACCGCCTCGTCGACCTCCAGCTCGTCCAGCAGCCCGACGACCTGGTCGGCGAACTGCTCCATCGAGTAGCGCCACATGTCCGGCGGCCGGTCCGAGCGGCCGTGGCCGAGCAGGTCCAGCGTGATCACCCGGTGGCCGTCGGCGGCCAGCGACGCGGCCAGGCGCTCGTGCATGCGCTGCGACATCAGCAGCCCGTGCATGAGGACGCACACGCGCGCGCCCTCGCCGTGATCGGTGTAGGCGATCCGGTGGCCGGCGTGGGTGAAGGTGCGGGTGGTCCCGGTCACGAGGCCGCGATCGCCGTCGCGGTCCGCCGCGCGAGCGCCATCACCGTGCCCATCGGGTTCGTGCCGGTCGCGGTCGGGAAGGCCGACGCGTCGCCGATCCACACGCCCGGCGTGTCGTGCAGCTCGCCCCACGGGTTGGCCACCGAGGTGGCTGGGTCCGAGCCCATCCGCGCGCTGCCCATCTGGTGCAGGGCGAACAGCGGGTGCTCGTACGGCGTCAGCGGCCCGTTGGCCACGCGCGCGGCGTAGGCCTCGATGTCCTCGTCCGAGTCGCGCCGCCAGCGCATCGGCTTGCGGTGGAAGGACAGGATCTCCTCGGCCCCCGCCGCGTCGTGCAGGCGCACGAGCTCGGCCAGGCCGGCCCGGAAGTGGCGCAGGTCGAGCTCGTCGACCAGGTCGTAGTGGTGCACCGCGTTCCCGGCCCCGTCGATCGTCACGCGCCCGTGGCCGCGGTCACGGATGAGCAGCACCAGCGCCGACGTGTTGCGCCCGCGGCCCATGTCGTCCTTGTGCTGGCGCCCGCTCTCCCAGGGCACGGCGGTGCCGGTCAGGCCGGGGGAAGCGTGGGAGGTCTCCACCAGGAACCCGTAGCCGTCCTCGAGGTTGGCCCAGTGCGCCGACAGCGCCGACTGCGGTGCGCCCCACCAGGAGCGCTGCGGCCCGTCGTAGAACGCGCCCAGCACGGTCGCCGGGTGCAGGCGCAGGTAGTCGCCGGCCGCCGGTCCGCCGATGCCCGAGCGCAGCAGCAGCGCCGGCGTCTCCAGCGCGCCGGCCGCGCAGACCACGACGGGCGCGCGCACCACGACGCGGGTCTGGCTGCCGTCCGCGCCGGTGGCCACGCCCTCGACCCCCACCGCACGGCCGCCCTCGACGAGCACGCGCTCGACCCGGCAGCCCGCGACGATCCGCGCGCCCCGGTCGGAGGCGTCCTGCAGGTAGGTCTTCATCGTTCCCTGCTTGGCGCCCGACTGGTCGCCGAAGCCGAGGAACCCGGCCGTGTCGGCGCGGTAGGCGGCCGGGTCGGCATTGCGGACGATCGGTTGCCAGTCGACCTCGCGCGCCTGGCAGCCGTCGACCAGGCGCTGGTTGGGGCCGTTGCGGTCGCTGCAGTCGGCGTTGGCGCCGGTCCGGGCGAAGACGGCGTCCAGGTGGGCGTCGTAGTCGGCGCCCGCCAGCCCCTCCAGGCCGAACTCGGTCTCCCACTGCTCGCGCACCCAGGGCGTGGTGCGCAGCATGTTCGTCCAGTTGACCGTCGTGCCGCCGCCCAGGTTGGACCCGGCCATCAGCGCGATCGAGCCGCTGGCGGTCTGGGTGACGCCGCCGCCCCGGTACAGGTGCTCGTAGGCCCACAGCTCGAGCTGGTTGAAGTCGGCCTCGTTGTAGTAGCCGCCGGCCTCGAGCACGACGACCTCGCGCCCGGCGCCCGACAGCTCGCCGGCGATCACGCCGCCGCCGGCGCCCGAGCCGACGATCACCGCGTCGGCGGTCAGCTCGAGCACGTCGCCGCTGGGCACGGTCAGCGCGATCCGCTTGGGCGCCTGCTCGGGCGTGGGCGGCGCCGACACCGGACCGGGGTAGCCGATCGCCTCCCAGTTGGGGTTGCGCCCCTGCTCGTCGGGGAGGCCGTAGAACAGTAGGAAGGTCAGCCCGCGCAGGCCCGACAGCCCGGCCAGCGCGCCCGGATCGGCGTCCATGAAGCCGTGCAGGACCGCCTCGCGCGCCTCCTGGGGCAGGTCGGCGAGACCCTGCGCGGCCAGCGCGTCCAGCAGCCCGCGCAGCCCGTCGAGCTGCTCCTCGGGCAGCGTCGCCCCGAGCTGGTGCTCGACCAGGTCGGGGATGGCCAGCTGCGACGCGCTGCGCCCGTAGAAGCCGCTGGGATCGTCATCGACCGCCAGCGGCGGCGCGAACGTGTCGCATACCGCGGCAAGCGTTGCTCGCTGGATCTCCGACAGCACGACGCTGATCGCCATGGGTCTCCTCTCCGTTTCCGACCGCCCATCGGCGATGCTACGCAGATGCGTCGGTTCGCGCTCCTGCTGCTCCTGGTCCTGGCGCCCGCCACCTCCGCGTGGGGCTCCGAGCAGGGCGCGGCCCGCTACCTCGCCTCGGTCCGGGCCGATCCCACGGCCCTGCGCGCCTTCCTGTGGGACATGCCCAAGGGCGGGGACCTGCACAACCACCTGTCGGGCGCGGTGTACGCCGAGTCGCTCGTGCGCTGGGGTGCCCAGGCCGGCGTGTGCATCGACGCCACGTACACGGCGCGCTCGGGCCCGTGCACCGACGGGCTGCGCTCGCTGAGCGACGCGATCACCGACAACGTCCTCTACAACGACGTCCTGAAGGCCTGGTCGATGAAGGGCTTCCGCGACGGGGTCGAGTCGGGGCACGACCACTTCTTCGCCACGTTCGATCGCTTCTCGGCGGCGGGCAGCGGCCGCACCGGCGACATGCTGGCCGAGGTCGCCGCGCGCGCGGCGGCCCAGAACGAGCAGTACCTGGAGACGCTGGTCACGCCGAGCTTCGGCGACACGATGCGCGTGCTGAACGCGGTCCAGCCGACCGACGACCTGGCGCTCATGCGCCAGCGGCTGCTCGACGCCGGCCTGCGCGGGATCGTCCCGCAGATCCAGGCGGACACCGACGGCTGGTTCGCCCGCCAGCGCGTGGTGCTCGGGTGCGCCACCGCCACGCCCGATCCGGCCTGCGACCTGCCCGTGCGCCTGCAGTTCCAGGGCCTGCGCGCGCAGCCGCTGGCCTTCGTGTTCACGCAGATGGTGCTGGCCTTCGAGCTGATGAAGACCGATCCGCGCTGGGTGGCCTTCAACCTGGTCCAGCCCGAGGACGGCCCGGTGGCGCTGGCCGACTACGAGCGCCAGATGCAGATGCTGCAGTTCCTGCGTCCGCTGTACCCAGGTGAGCACGTGACGCTGCACGCCGGCGAGCTCGTGCGCGGCATCGCCCCGCCCGCCGATCTGCGCTTCCACGTGCGCGACGCGGTGGTGGTGGCCGGAGCGGAGCGGATCGGCCACGGCGTCGACATCACGCTCGAGCGCGATCCGGCCCAGCTGCTGCGGGTGATGGCCCGCCGCCACGTGCTGGTCGAGTCGCCGCTGGTCTCCAACTGCCAGATCCTGGAGGTGTGCGGGCGCCAGCACCCGATCCGCCAGTACGTCGACGCGGGCGTCCCGGTCGCGCTGGCCACCGACGACGAGGGCGTCTCGCGCAGCGACATGACCGAGCAGTACGAGCAGGCGGCGACCGCCAACGGCTTCGGCTACCGCGCCCTGAAGCGCTTCGCCCAGGACTCGCTGCGCTACAGCTTCCTGTCCGACGGCGACAAGGCGCTCGCGCTGCGCACGCAGCGCGCGGCCTTCGCGCGGTTCGAAGCGCGTTACCCCTAGCGGGAGCGCCGCGCGGGCAGGATCTGCAGGGTCGCCTCGGCGCTGTCGCTGCGCCCGTCCGCGGTGCGCGCCGCGGCGGTCACCACGTAGCGCCCGGCCGGGAACTCCTGGCGTCCGCCGAGCAGGACGACGAGGCTGATGTTCTTCTCGCCCGCCCCGACGCGGCGGCGGATCACGCCCTTGCGGCCGATCCGCTTGCCGTTGCGGACCTGGGCGTAGGTGATCGTCAGGTCGGCGGTGTCGCTGAGCGTGACCAGCCCGCGCGGGATCATGTCCAGCGGCGCGCGCACGCGCTTGAGGTCCAGGGCGAAGCCGATCTGCAGGGGCGCGGGCGGTGCGGCGGGCGCCTTGGTCACCGCGGGCACGTACGGCGCGGTCGCGGCGACCGGTGCGGGCGTCGCCGCCACGGGCGCCTCGGCGGGCTTGGCCGCCGCGGCCACGGCGCTTCCGCCGCCGCCCCCGCCGCCCCCGCCCCCGCCCCCGCCCCCGCTGGCGATGGCCACGGGGCAGGTGCTGGTCGTGCCGGGGTAGACGGGCGACAGGCACACGTCGTACAGGCTCTCGCAGGCGGTCAGGACGTCGGCAGGATCGGCCAGGTAGTAGTCGGTCGCGTCGCCGCAGTCGAGCGTGTCGGCCGTCGCCGCCATCGCGGTCGCCGGGGCGGTGTCGGCGTCGCGGGCCAGGACGTAGTCGCTGTCCAGGCCGCCCTGGAGGACGTCGACGCCGCCGCGCGAGAGCAGCGCGTCGATCCCGGCGCCACCGATCAGCGTGTCGTTCTCGACGTCGCTGCCGGTCGGCTGGTTGTCGTAGATCGTGTCGTTGCCGCCACCGCCGTCGAGCGTGTCGCTGCCGGTGCCGCCGGTGATCAGCTCGACGCCCGGGCCGCCGACGACAGCGTCCACGCCGGCGCCGGCCGAGATCGTGTTGGTCGTGCCGCCGCGGACGGTCAGCGTGTCGTTGCCGTTGTTGCCGATCAGCATGCCGCTGTCGATCGCGGCGATGTCGTTGCCGTTGCCCATGTCCACCCACACCGACGCCGCGGTCCACCCGGTCGCGGTCTGCAGGTCGGCGGTGTCGTCGCCGCCGCTCAGGGCCACGGTCAGGTTGAGCGTCGTCGCGCTGTCCACCGGGCAGTCGATCTCGTGCAGCGTCACGTCGCGGGTGCACACGCCGCCGGTGACGACGGGCGTGGTGAACAGCGCCGACTCGTCGCGGATCACGACCGTGCCGCCGGTGGTGCTCAGCCGCAGGTCGTTGCGCTCGCTGGTGCCGGAGATGGCCAGCGTCAGCGTGTTGGCGCCGTAGGCGGCGTTGACCGACGCGGCATGGGCGGCGCTCGCACCGGCGGCGAGCAGGATCAGGGTGGTGATGAGGATGGAGGTGGCGCGGAACATCGACCCGAAGATCGACGCGCGGCCCGCGACCTTGACAGCGGTTGGACGAGTCGCTCAGCGCCGGGGGGCCAGCATGCGCAGCACGGCGCTGCGCGCGGCGCTGCGGCCGTCGGCGGTGCGCGCGGCGACCGTGACCCAGTACCGGCCGGGCACGAACTTCTGGCGGCCCCCGAGCAGGACGGACAGGCTGATGTTCTTCTCGCCCGCGCCCAGGCGCCGGGTGATCGCCCCACCGAGGCCGACGCGGCGGCCCCGCACCTCGCGGGCCAGCGTGACCGTGACGTCGGCGGTGGCCGACAGCGTGACCAGCGCCCGTGGGAGGTAGTGCAGCGGCGGGCGCAGCCGCGTCGTGTCGAGGGCGACCCGCAGCGCCAGCGCGGGGGGCGCGACCACCGGCGTCGCGATGGGCGGCGCGACCGGCGTGGCCACCGGGACCGGCGCGGCGATCACCGGCGCCGGGGCCGGCCCGGTGACCGGGAGCTTGACCGGGGCGCCGCCGCCACCGCCGAGGCCGCCGCTCGGGTTGGCGACGCTGACCGGGCAGGGCCCGAACGGCTGCACCCACGGGAAGGTCGTCAGCCCGGTGCAGCTCGTCGGGACGCTCTCACAGCCGGTGACCGTGTCGCTGGCGTCCAGCAGGGCGGCGTCGCTGTCGGCTCCGCAGTCGACGACGTCGGCCGTCGCCTGATCCGGCGATCCGGGCGCGGTGACCGCGTCGTTGGCGTAGATCAGGTCGGCGCCCGACCCGCCGAGGACCTGGTCGACGCCGCCGCGCGCGTAGATGCCGTCCCCGCCCGGCCCGCCGTCCAGCTGGTCGTCGCCGTCGTCGCTGGTGGACGCGGGCGTGCCGTCGTACAGCGAGTCGGCTCCGTCGCCGCCGTGGATCTGGTCGTCGCCGGCGCCGCCGATCAGCAGGTCGCCGAAGGCCGAGCCGGTCAGCACGTCCGCGCCGTCGCCGCCGTCCAGGCGGCCCGCGCCGCTGCTGGTCAACGTGTCGTCGCCCGGCCCGCCGCGGACCTCGCCGCCGCTGTCGGTGTCGATCGTGTCGTCGCCGCTGCCGCCGTCCACCGTGAGGATCGAGCTCGGGTACGTCTGGCCGGCGCCCGGGCGCAGCATCGCCGTGTCGTCCTGGTCGCCCAGCGTCACGGTCACCCAGGCGGTGGCGCCCCGCAGCGGGCAGCGGACGACGTGCTGGTCGCTGGGGTCGCTGCCCCGCGTGCACGGCTCGACGGGCCAGGTCGGGATGGCCAGCGTGGCGGACGGATCACGGAAGACGAGGAACTCGTTGCCGACCCCGTCGCGCGCGATCGTCAGCTGGTTGGCCTCGCCGGCGCCGGCGGCGTAGCTGACGTAGATCGTGTAGCCCGACAGCGTCGAGTAGGGCCCCGGGGACCAGCTGGTCGCCGAAACCGAGGCGCCGGATGCGGGCGCGGCGAGCGCGAGGGCGATCCCGAGCGTTGCGACGAGCATGCGCATGCAGGGGCGGCACCATAGCGACGCCCACGCGGCGCTCGGGTCACGATCTTGTGGCGCGCCTCGCCGGCAGGAACCGCAGCAGCGCCCGCGAGGTCACGGTGCGCCCGGCGGCGGTCGCGCTGAGCGTGATCCAGTAGCGGCCGGCCGTGAAGTGGCGGCGCCCGCCGAGCAGGCCGCTGAGGCTGATGTTGCGGTCGGTCCCGGCCCCGAGCGTGCGGCTCACCTTGCCGGTCAGCGCCACCCGCCGCTTGCCCTTCTGGCGGGCCAGCGTGATCGTCAGCGCGGCGGTCTGGTTGAGGCTGACCAGCGCGCGCGGGACGCGGCGCAGCGGCAGCCGGATGCGCGACTGGTCCAGGCGCAGCCGGGCGACCAGCGCGGGCACCGCCGCGGGGGCGGCCGGCTCCGCCGGATCGGCCGGCGGCGCGGGGTCGGCCACCGGCTCGGGATCACCGGGGCAGCGCGCGTCGGCGTCGGTCCAGGGCGGCGCGCCGATCTCCACGCAGCGCACGTAGACGCCCTCGCAGCCGCTGATCGCGTCGACCGCGTCGGCGCGCACCGCGTCGTCCCCGCCGCCGCAGTCGATCGCGTCGGCCAGCGCCTCGGCCGCCGATCCCGGCGCGCTGTCGGCGTCGCGGGCGAAGACGCGGTCGTCGCCCTCGCCGCCGCGCACGCCGTCCACGCCGCCGCGCGAGTAGATGCCGTCGTTGCCCGGGCCGCCGTCGAGCGTGTCGTTGGCGTCGTCGGAGGGTGCGTCGGGCGCGTTGTCGTACAGCGAGTCCGAGCCGCCGCCGCCGTCCAGCGCGTCGCCGCCGGGACCGCCGACGATCAGGTCGGACCCGGTGCCGCCGCGCAGCACGTCGGTGCCCGGACCGCCGGTCAGAAGGTTGTTGTCGCCCAGCCGCGCCGTGATCGTGTCGTCGCCGGCGTCCCCGCTGACCTGCCCGGTGTCGATCGCCAGCGTGTCGCTGCCGTCGCCGCCGTCCAGCACGCCCACGGACTGGTCGCCGCCGTGCAGGTCGGCGACGTCGTTGCCGTCGCCCAGGTGGGCGGTCAGGGCCAGGCGCGTGCCCAGCAGCGGACAGCGGACCACGTGCGGGTCGGTCTGGATGCACTGCCCCGGGCCGGTCGGGGCGACGATCGTCGCGCCGTCGTCCTCGATCAGCACCGTCGCGGCGTCGCGGGTCATCCACAGCACGTTCTGCTCGCCGGGCGCCGCGTCGTAGGCGACCTGTGTCCCACCCGGCGCCGGCTCGGCGTAGCCCCGCCAGGTGACCGTCCCGGCCGCGGCCGATTGGGCACTGACCCCGAGCGCCACCAGCGCCACCAGCAGGATGCGCATGGCGCCAATCTAGGCCAGGCCCGAGCAGGCCGCGCCACCCGTCCGTAAGATGACGCACCTGTCACGTTCGAGAGAGGGGTCGTCCCGATGGCCAAGCAACCGAAGATCCTGACCGGCCAGGTGGCCGCCATCACCGGCGGCGCGCGCGGCATCGGCCGGGCCACGGCCGACGCCCTCCTGCGGCAGGGCATGCGCGTGGCGATCGGCGACCTCGACGTCGAGACCGCCCAGCAGACCGCGCAGGAGCTCGGCCGGGGCGCCGTCGCCTTCGAGCTCAACGTCACCGACCGCGCATCGGTGGAGGCGTTCGCCGACGCCGTCGAGGAGGCCCTCGGGCCGATCGACGTGTTCATCAACAACGCCGGGATCATGACCCTGTCGCCGCTGCTGGAGGAGGACGACGACGCCGCCCGGCGGATGATCGACATCAACCTCCACGGCGTCCTGTTCGGGATGAAGGCCGTGCTGCCGCGGATGGTCCAGCGCAACCGCGGGCACCTGATCAACGTCGCCTCCCAGGCCGGCAAGTTCGGCTTCGCCGGCGGCGCCACCTACTGCGCCTCGAAGTTCGCCGTCGTCGGCCTGACCGAGTCGATGAAGTCCGAGCTGCGCCTGATGGGCGCCGACGGCGTCGTGCTCAGCTGCGTGATGCCGGCCATCGTCCAGACCGAGCTGGGCGGCGGGCTGGCCAACCCCCTGGGCCAGAAGGAGCTGACGCCCGCAGACGTGGCCGAGGGCATCCTCGAGGCGCTGCACAGCGAGCGCTACGACGTGTGGGTGCCCCGCCAGAACGCGGGCGTCTACGCGGTCACCGGGGTCCTCCCGCGCCGCGGTCGCGAGGTGATCGGCCGGGCGATGAAGGCCGACCGGCCGCTGTGGAACGCGGACCTGGCCAGCCGCCGCGAGTACGAGCTGCGCGCCGCCCGCTCCGAGCCCCAGCTCGACGCCGCCCCGGTCGCCCCCGAGCTGGTGGCCGGCGAGGACTAACCCAGCGCCGCGCCCAGCGCGACGGCGCCGAAGCCCAGGAACAGGCTGACGAACACGTTGGCCAGGGCCCACGGTGCGCCCTGCTCGCGGGCGATCTGATCGCTCTGGACCATCCACGTCGAGAAGGTCGTGTAGCCGCCCAGGAAGCCCGTGGCCACGATCATCCGCGCGTCGCCGTGCAGGCCTGCGCCGGTCAGCACGCCGATCACCAGCGCCCCGCTCAGGTTGACGGCCAGGATCGCCACCGGCGCGTTGGTCAGCAGCGTGCGCTCGCAGGCGATCAGGATGCCCCAGCGGGCGACCGCGCCCAGGCCGCCGGCCAGCGCCATCGCCGCCCACACGAGCAGCGTCATCGCGCCACCCGCCGGCCGGCCACGGCGGCGGCCAGGCCCAGGGCGAGCGACACCGCGGCGTACGCGACGGCCCGCCCCGCCTGCCCGTCGTCGACCATCCGGTACAGCTCCAGCTGCAGCGCCGAGAACGTGGTCAGCGCCCCGCAGAAGCCCGCCCCGACGAACTGGCGGCGCAGCCGGTGGCCGGTCAGGGCGATCGTCGACCAGCCCAGGAGCGCCGCGCCCACGAGGTTGACCAGGAGCGTCGCCCAGGGCCACGCCGGACCCCCGACCGGGAGCGCCTCGTCGACCCCGGCGCGGGTCAACGTGCCCAGGATCCCGCCCAGGAACACGACGGCGGCCATGTGAAGATCCGGTCGCCATCTGGCCATGCGGGGTAGTGTGACGAGCAATGAGCACGGTCGAAGACACCCCCCACGCGGTCGACCTCGATCGCCTCTCCATCGACACGATCCGCACGCTTTCCATGGACGGCGTGCAGAAGGCCAACAGCGGTCACCCGGGTCTGCCGATGGGGTTCGCCGCGGTCGGCTACCTGCTGTTCACGGAGTACATCCGGCAGAACCCGACCGACCCGTCGTGGCCCGATCGCGACCGCTTCGTCCTGAGCGCCGGCCACGGGTCGATGCTGCTCTACAGCCTGCTGCACCTGTCGGGCTTCGACGTGACGATGGACGACCTGAAGTCCTTCCGCCAGTGGGGCTCGCGCACCCCGGGCCACCCCGAGCGCGACAAGGTCCACGTCACCCCCGGCGTCGAGATCACCACCGGCCCGCTCGGACAGGGCTTCGCCAACGGCGTCGGCATGGCCATCGCTGAGCGCTTCCTGCGCGGCAAGTTCGGCGCCGAGGTCCAGGACCACCGCACCTTCGTGATCTGCTCCGACGGCGACCTGCAGGAGGGCATCGCCTCCGAGGCCGCCTCGCTGGCCGGGCACCTGAAGCTCGGCCGGATGGTCTACCTGTACGACAACAACCACATCCAGCTGGACGGGCCCACGCGCGAGTCCTACACCGAGGATCCGGTCAAGCGCTTCGAGGCCTACGGCTGGCACACGCTGAAGGTCGACGACGCCAACGACCTCGACGCGGTGCGCGCGGCGATCGACGCCGGCATCGCCGAGGAGGACCGCCCGACGCTCATCTCGGTGCGCTCGATCATCGGCTGGCCCTCGCCCAACAAGCAGGGCTCGCAGAAGGCCCACGGCTCCCCGCTGGGCGCCGACGAGATCCGCCTGACCAAGGAGGTCATGGGCTGGGATCCCGACAAGTCCTTCTTCGTGCCCGACGGCGTGTACGACCACTTCTCCCAGGTCGAGAAGGGCACCCAGCTGCAGGCCGCCTGGCAGGAGCGCTTCGACGCCTGGGCCGAGGCCCACTCCGGGCTGGCCGAGGAGTGGGAGGCCGCCTGGTCCTCCCCCGCCAAGCCGATGCCCGGCCTGGGTGAGGCGCTGCCCAAGTGGGAGGTGGGCGACGACGCCATCGCCACCCGCTCGGCCGGCCAGAAGGTGATGGCCGCCTTCGAGCGGTTCACCCCGACGATGCTCGGCGGCGCCGCCGACCTGTCGGAGTCCACGAAGACCGAGTTCCCGGCCTCCAAGACGTTCACCGACGAGGATCCGGGCCGCAACATCAAGTTCGGCGTGCGCGAGCACGGCATGGGCGGCGCGGTCAACGGCATGGCCGCCCACGGCGGCATCCTGCGCCCGTACGGCTCGACCTTCGGGCAGTTCTCCGACTACATGCGCGGCTCGGTCCGCCTGAGCGCGCTCATGGACCTCGAGGTCGCGTGGGTCTACACGCACGACTCGATCGGCCTGGGCGAGGACGGCCCGACCCACCAGCCGGTCGAGCACTTCGCCGCGCTGCGCGCCATCCCGGGGATGAACTTCTACCGGCCCGGCGACGCCAACGAGACCGCCTACGCGTGGCGTTTCGTGCTCGAGTCCCTGGAGGGCCCGGCCGCGTTCATGCTCTCGCGCCAGAACCTGCCGATCCTCGAGGGCGTCACCTACGAGGGCGTGTCCAAGGGCGGCTACGTGCTGCAGGCGGCCGAGGGCGAGGCGCAGGTCGTGCTCGTCGGCACCGGCTCCGAGCTGCAGCTGTGCGTGGCCGCGCGCGAGGCGCTGGCCGCGGAGGGCATCGGCGCGACCGTCGTCTCGCTGCCCTGCTGGGAGCAGTTCGCCCTGCAGGACGCCGACTACCGCGAGAGCGTGCTGCCCACGGGCGTGCCGAGCCTGTCGGTCGAGGCCGGCGTGGCCATGGGCTGGGCCAAGTGGGTCGACGCGTCGGTCTCCCTGGAGCACTTCGGCGCCTCCGCGCCGGCCGAGACCCTGTTCAAGGAGTTCGGCTTCACGGCGGAGAACGTCGTCAAGCACGCCAAGGAGCTGATCGCCGGCACCTCGGTCCCGGGCGAGCAGCCCGGCGAGACGCTCCCGCCCGACACCCCGCAGGGCTAGGACCCCAGCCCGCATGCCGCCGCCCTTCAGCGCCGGCATCCTGCTCTACCGGACGCGCGAGGGCACCCGCGAGGTGCTGCTCGTGCATCCGGGCGGGCCGTACTGGTCCAAGCGCGACGAGGGCGCGTGGTCGCTGCCCAAGGGCGAGGTCGATCCCGGGGAGGATCCCTACGCGGCGGCCCGGCGCGAGTTCGCCGAGGAGCTGGGCGCGACCCCGCCCGACGGCGAGCCGCTCGCGCTGGGCGAGGTGCGGCTGAAGAGCCGCAAGCGCGTGGTGGCCTGGGCGTTGGAGGGCGACTTCGAGCCCGACCAGCTGGTGAGCATGACCTTCGAGCTGGAGTGGCCGCCGCGCTCGGGTCAGACGGCGACCTTCCCGGAGGTCGATCGTGCCGCCTGGTTCGACCTGGAGACCGCGCGCCGCAAGCTGCTGGAGGGCCAGCGGCCGCTGCTGGACCGGCTCGAAGCGGCCTGAGCTACGGGCTCGCGGCCAGGAACAGGAACGCGCCGAAGACGACCAGGTGGATGCCCGCCTGCTGCACGGTCGCCCGCCCCGGCAGCACGGTCAGCGCGCCCAGCACGACGGTCAGCGCGAGCAGCACGATCTGCGTGTCGCCCAGGCCCAGAACGAGCGGGCCGTCCAGCCAGATCGAGGCGACCGCGATGGCCGGGATCGTCAGCCCGATGCTGGCCATCGCCGACCCCAGACCGAGGTTGAGGCTCGTCTGCACGCGGTCGCGCAGCGCGGCGCGCACGGCGGCCAGCGTCTCGGGCAGCAGCACGAGCAGGGCGATCACCACGCCGACCGCGGACTGCGGCAGCCCGGCCGACTGGACCGCGTCCTCGATCGCCGGCGACTCGATCTTGGCCAGGCCGACGACCGCGACCAGCGCGATCAGCAGCAACCCGAGGCTGCGCAGCGCGGCCCGCTCCGTGGGCGGGTCGGCGTGCTGCTCGTCGATCGTCTCGCCCTCCTGGCTGACCGGCAGGAAGTAGTCGCGGTGGCGCACCGTCTGCACGACGACGAACAGCGCGTACAGCGCCAGCGAGCAGACCGCGGCGAAGGCCAGCTGGCCGGGGGAGAACTCCGGGCCGGGCCGGCTGGTGGTGAACGTCGGCAGCAGCAGGCTGAGCGTGGCCAGCGTGGCCACGGTGGCCAGCGCGGTGGTCGTGCCCTCGGCGTTGAACACCGCCACGTGGCGGCGCAGCGCGGCCACCAGCAGCGAGATCCCCAGGATCCCGTTGGCGGTGATCATCACGGCGGCGAACACGGTGTCGCGGGCCAGCGTCGCGGTCTTCTCGCCGCCGGAGACCATCAGCGTGACGATCAGCGCGACCTCGATGATCGTCACCGCGACGGCCAGCACCAGCGATCCGTACGGCTCGCCGACCCGGTGGGCGACGACCTCGGCGTGGTGCACCGCCGACAGGACCGCGCCGGCCAGCACGAAGGCCACCAGGATCACGGCCACGGTGCCGGGATGGGACCCCCAGGAGACGGCCAGGACGGCGAGGGCGACGAACGGGACGATCGTCGTCCAGGGCAGCGACTTGATGCGCGAGATCAGCTGTGCGATGCCCTCAGGATGCCCGATCGGGGTTTCTAGCCGGCGTTGCCGTCGTGGCGGGCGTCGGCCGGCAGCACGCCCATCGGCTGCATCAGGCGGGCCGCGTCGGAGGAGACGGTGACGTGGATCGCGCCCGGCTCGCGCACCCAGGCGATCAGGTTCAGCGCGGTCAGCCGGTCGAGCAGGAACTGCAGCGCCATCGCCTGCTTGTTGGACGCGTAGTCGCGGGCGATGTCGAAGGAGTAGCCGGTCGTGTGCAGCGAGTAGTCGTCGGTGGCCTGGTCGTTGCGCCGCAGCAGGGCGTCCTGGTAGGCGTCGTCGCGCACGGTGCTGGTGATGCGCAGCGGCCGCTGGTCCCCCGAGAGCGCGCGCACGCCGGTCCCGATGTAGGCCAGCAGGGCCAGCGCCTCGCGCCGCAGGCCGCGGTAGAGCTTGGGCTTCTCGTCGACCTTGGCGGCCAGCTCACCCATCTGCGGGTCCAGCTTCAGCCCGTGCGTGGCCAGGTAGGCGGGCGGCAGCGCGGCGATCTCGCCGCTGTCGTAGGCGTCGCGCAGGTCGTCGCCGGTGGCGAAGTGGTCGGTCACGTCGGGCGGGTGCAGGACGACCTCGGCCGAGTTGCGCTCGTTCATCAGCGCGGTCCGACGGGCCAGCAGCGCCGGGTCCGTCTGGGCCAGCCCGAGGATCTCCTGCGCCGCCTGCACGCGCCACAGGTAGGTCGACGAGTCGTCGCCCAGCCCCGACAGGAAGCGCCACGCGGCGGCGTGGTGGGAGGGCGTGGAGTCGAAGTACAGCCGCACGTAGGGCACCGTGCCGTCGCCGTAGTCCTTCAGGGCCGTCTGCAGGTTGCCGACGCCCATGTGGTAGCTGGCCGTGGCCAGGTCGTCGCGGCCCAGCTGCTCCTTGGCGAACTGCAGGTAGCGCACTGTGCCGGCCAGCGACTTCTCGGGGTCGAAGCGCTCGTCGACGCGGCGGCGCTCGGCCCGCAGCTCCTCCACGCGCTCGTCCTTGCCCTTGCGCGCCGCCTTGTCCATCTCCTTGCTGAGCTTCTCCGCGGCCGCGACGTCGACCTTCATGCCCAGCAGGCTCTGCCCGGTCCCGGCCACGATCTGCGTGAGCCCGACGGCGCCGTTGAGGTCGTCGGAGGCCTGGGCCTCGGGGCGGCCCGCGCTCTCCAGCAGGACGATCGCCGAGAGCAGGTCGGGGGAGATGTCGGTGCCCTCGGTGGCCTGCTCGATCTGCTTGCGCCAGCTCTGCGTGCGCCGGATGCCCAGCTCCAGGCCGTCGGCGGTCTTCGTGTAGAGGGCGTGGGCCCAGCCGTCGGTCGCGCGCTGGGCGTAGTCCTCGGAGCGCGCGCTCGTCCAGGCCAGCGGATCCTCGTCGGGCAGACCTGCTCCGGGCGACAGCGTGGCGGGCGGTGGCGGGCCGTCGTCGCGCACCTGGCGCAGCACGAGCGTGGCGCTGACGATCAGCGCCGCGAGGACGACGAGGGCGATGGCGATGCGATGACTGCGCACGGGGAGCGGTCCGTCAGGGTGCCAGGTAGGAGATATTCGGCTACCCTAAGTATCCGAACGTCGACGAACGGAAGGACGAACACGTGGGCCGCTACACGGGGCCGACCGAGAAGCTCTCGCGCCGCGAGGGCGTCGAGCTGGAGCTGAAGGGCGCGCGCCGCCTGGCCCGCAAGGGTGGTCTGGAGCGCCGCGGCGACGCGCCTCCCGGCCAGCACGGCAACGCCCGCCGGCGCCGCGAGTCGGTCTACGGCCTGCAGCTGCGCGAGAAGCAGCGCGCCAAGCGCTACTACGGCGTCCGCGAGCGCCAGTTCCGCAAGGTCTTCCGCACCGCGCAGAAGAGCCGCGAGGGCCAGGTCGGCGAGCGTCTGATGGTGCTGCTGGAGCGGCGCCTGGACAACGTCGTCTACCGCCTCGGTCTGGCCACGACGCGCGCCCAGGCGCGCCAGTTCGTCAACCACGGCCACGTGCAGGTCAACGGCCGGCGCGTGGACATCCCGTCGTTCCTGGTCTCCGAGGGCGACATCGTGTCGATCAAGCTGGACAGCCCGATCCGCCCGGCGGCGATCGAGGCGACCGAGCTGATCGGCCGCGTCACCCCCTGGCTGCAGGCCGACTTCGACGGCCTCACCGGCAAGGTCCTGCGCATGCCCGTGCGCAACGAGATCGACGCGCCCGTCAACGAGCAGCTGATCGTCGAGCTCTACTCGCGGGTGTGATCCCCTTCGCCCGCCTGGCGGCGGACGGATGCCCGTCACACGCCGCCCTCGCGCTGTCCCTGGCGGCCGAGTTCCACGACGCCGACGAGTCGGCCGCCTCCGGCGTGCTGTCCTCGTTGGCCGCGGCGCTCGCGCCGTTGCGTGACGCCTCGCCGCTGGAGCAGCTGGGCGGCGCGGGCGAGCTCGTCGGCGGGCGCATCGGCGCGCGCGTCCGGCCCGGCCACATCGAGGACCTGCTGCTGGACCGCGTGCTGGTCACCGGCGCCGGCGACCCGGTGTGCTGGGCCGTGATCTGCGCCCAGGCGGCCGAGCAGGCGGGCATCCCGCTGGGGATCGTGGCCGACGAGGAGGAGCACGTGCTCGTCGCCCATCGCGACCTGGAGGCGCCGATCGTGCTCGAGCCGATGGCGCCGTCGTCGCCGATCGACGCGACCCGGCTGCCCGCGGGCGACCTGACCTGGCGCTGCTCGCATCAGGTCGCGCTGATGCTGCTGGACCGCATCGTCGCCCGGGCCCAGCGCTCCGGGCGCCACGGGGACGCGCTGCGCGCCGCGCAGCTGCGCCTCGAGCTGCCGCTCGACGATCGCACGATCGACGGGCTGCGCGACGACGCCGACGGCGTCGCCTCCAAGCTGAACTGACGCCAGGCGCTCGCGGCCGCCGCGGGAACCGCGACCTAACGCCTCACTTCTGCCGAGTTGCATCTGAGTCTCGCTCAGCGCAACTCAGATGCAACTCGACGGAAGTGATTCCCCGGCGTCTGGGTTCCCGCGCCGAGGCGCGCCGCGCACACTTCTTCGTGCGCTCTTCGGCGCATGCCGCATCTCTATATGCGGCATGTCTCGACCTCTCACCGTCATCCTGGCCGCCCTGTGCGTCGGCGCCATCGTCGTTGCCGTCCTCGTCGTCGGCCCGGAGTCGTCGCCGAGCACGACCACCGAACGCACCGTCACCGCGACCAAGGGCGTCGTGCAGACGACCGTCTCGGGCAGCGGGAACCTGGCGCCGGCCAAGCAGCTGGATCTGAACTTCGGTGTGGCCGGGACGGTGACGAAGGTCTACGTCAAGGCGGGCCAGAAGGTCACCCAGGGGCAGATCCTGGCCCGGGTGGACGACGCCGACGCGCAGGTCGCGCTGGACGAGGCGCAGGCCACGCTGGACTCCGCCCAGGCCGATCTGGAGGCCGCGCAGTCGGCCAGCACCGACGCGACGGTCGCCGCGACCGCCGACGACCAGGTCACCTACCTGTCGGTCGCCGACACGACGACGCCGCCGCAGACCACGACCACGCCGCAGACCGCGACCACGCCGCAGACCACGACCACGACCACGCCGCAATCGAGCGGATCCCAGCAGCAGCAAGCGCAGAGCAGCGCCGCCTCCACGCAGACCGCCGCGCAGAAGGCCGCCGCGATCGCCACCGCGCAGGCGTCCGTCGACAAGGCGCAGCTGGCCGTCCAGAACGCCGAGCAGGATCTGGCCGACACGGTCCTGCGCGCGCCCAGTGCCGGCACCATCACCGCCGTCTCGGGTGCCGCCGGCGACGCCGTCAGCGCGGGCTCGTCGGGCGCGTCGGACTCCGCGTCGGCCTCCGACGCGTCGGCCACGGGGGCCGCCGGCGGCGCTTCCTCGTCGGCCTCGTCGGCCTTCATCACGCTGGCCAAGCTCGACCGCATGCAGCTGTCGGTCTCGTTCACCGAATCCGACATCGGCCAGGTGAAGGTCGGCCAGAGCGCGACGGTCAGCCTCAGCGCCCTGACCGACGTCCAGCTGTCGGGCCGCGTCACCCAGGTCGCGGTCCTGGGCGACTCCAGCGGCGACGTCGTCAGCTACCCGGTGACGATCCTGCTGGACCAGAACGCGCGCGGCGTGAAGGCGGGCATGACCGCCACCGCCGAGGTGATCGTCAAGCAGGCCAGCGGCGTGACGCTGCCCTCGCAGGCCGTCACCGGACGGGGCACGACCGGCGTGGTGATGGTCAAGGCCGACGGCCAGACGGTCAGCAAGCAGGTCGGGATCGGCCTGCAGGGCGACAGCTCGACGATCATCACCAGCGGGCTGGCCGCCGGCGACGAGGTCGTCATCCAGTCGACGCCCACGATCGGCGGCACCTCCGGCGCGGCCGGCCAGCAGGGCTCCTCGGCCGCCGCGCTGGGGCAGCGCCTGAGCGGCGGCGCCACGTTCGGCGGGGGCGGCGGTGGGTTCCCGGCCGGCGGCCCGCCCGCGGGCGGCGGCGGCTTCGGAGGCCCCGGCGGATGAGCGAGCGGCCGGTCATCGACGTCGAGGAGCTGCGCCGCAGCTACCACCTCGGCGACAACGTCGTGCACGCCCTGGCCGGCGTGTCGCTGCGCATCGAGCGCGGCGACTACCTGGCCATCATGGGCAGCTCGGGCTCGGGCAAGTCGACGCTGATGAACATCCTGGGCTGCCTGGACACGCCGACCGGCGGCCGCTACCGCCTGGACGGCGTCGACGTGCGCGACTTCGACGAGGACGAGCTCTCCGACCTGCGCAACCGCAAGATCGGCTTCGTCTTCCAGTCGTTCAACCTCGTGCCGCGCACGACCGCGCTGGCCAACGTCGAGCTGCCGCTGGCCTACGCGCGCGTGCCCCGCCGGGAGCGCCGCGACCGCGCCACCCGGGCCCTGCGCGCGGTGGGCATGGGCGCACGCCTGGAGCACATGCCCTCCGAGCTGTCGGGCGGCCAGCAGCAGCGCGTCGCCGTGGCCCGCGCGCTGGTCACCAACCCGGCGCTGATCCTGGCCGACGAGCCGACGGGCAACCTCGACTCGCGCTCCACCCGCGACGTGCTGACCATCTTCGACCGCCTGCGCGACGGCGGACGCACCGTCGTCGTCATCACCCACGAGCAGGAGGTCGGCGAGCGCGCGGACCGCATCGTGCGCCTGGCCGACGGTCGCATCGTGCAGGACACGCGCACCGCGGCGATGGGGGCGCTGGCCTGATGGGCGCCGAGACGCTGCGTGTCGCCCTCGGCGGGCTGACCGCCAACAAGCTGCGCTCGCTGCTGACCGTGCTGGGCATGTCGATCGGCGTCGCCTCGGTGATCGTGCTCGTCGCCGTGGGCAACGGCTCGTCCAAGGCCGTGCAGTCGTCGATCGAGGGCCTGGGCTCCAACGTCCTGCTGGTCATGGGCCAGGGGGCGCGCGGCGGCCCGGGCGCGGCGCCGGTCGCCTCGGCCTCGCTGACCACGGCCGACGCCGACGCGCTCCGGGACGCCGACCTGGCTCCCGACGTCAAGAGCGCCTCCCCGGTGGTCACCTCCAGCACGACGACGCTGGTCGCCGGCAGCGTGACCTACGACACCGGCTCGGTGATCGGGACGACGCCCGCGTACTTCGGCGCGAAGAACCTGACCACGCAGGTCGGCTCGACGTTCACCCAGGCCGACGTGGCCGACCACGAGCGCGTCGCGGTGATCGGGCCGACGGTGGCCCAGAACCTGTTCTCGGCCACCAGCCCGGTCGGCCAATCGCTGCAGATCGACGGCGCGACGTTCCAGGTGATCGGTGTGACCGCGTCCAAGGGGTCCAACGGCACGACCGACCAGGACGACATCGTGATCCTGCCGATCACCGCCGCCCAGGACACGCTCACCGGGTACGGCTCGGTCAGCCAGATCATCGTCCAGGCCACCTCGCGCGACACGCTCGACGCCGCGCAGGCACAGGTCGAGTCGATCCTCGACGACCGCAAGGACGTCGGCGCCGACGACACCGCGCCCTTCTCGGTCATCAACCAGGGCTCGATCCTGGAGGCGTCGGCCTCCACCAACGACGTCTTCACCACGCTGCTCGGCGCGGTCGCGGCGATCTCGCTGCTGGTCGGCGGGATCGGCGTGATGAACATCATGCTGGTCAGCGTCACCGAGCGCACGCGCGAGATCGGCATCCGCAAGGCGATCGGCGCGCGCCGGGGCGACATCCTGGCCCAGTTCCTGTGCGAGGCGGTGCTCGTCTCAGCCATCGGCGGGCTGGCCGGCGTGGCCATCGGCGTGATCGGCAGCCAGTCCCGCATCGCCGGGGTCGAGCCGGTGATCGCCACCTACTCGATCTTCCTGGCCTTCGGCGCGGCCGCGCTGTGCGGCCTGTTCTTCGGCACCTACCCGGCCAGCCGCGCGGCCCGGCTGCGCCCCATCGACGCCCTGCGCTTCGAGTGACCCAAGGAGTCCCATGCCCACGATGACCGACACCGACACCGACGACGACCTCGACCAGCTCGACGACTTCGAGCCGTTGCCGCCGCGCCCGCGGCGCAGGCTGCTGGCGCCGATCCCGCTGGCGCTGCTGGGCGTGCTGATCGCCGCGGCCGGGTTCGTCGGCGGCGTGCTCGTGCAGAAGCACTCCGCGGGCTCCACGACGTCCGCCTTCCCCGGCGCGGCCGGGTTCGCCGCGGCGCGCTCCGGTGGCGCCACCGGAGCGACGGGTGGCGGGGCCGACACGGCGAGCCAGGGCACCAGCGGCGAGGTCAGCTCGAAGAAGGGCGACGTCCTCTACGTCACGACGTCGGACGGCACGACCGTGAAGGTCAAGCTCGCCGGCGCCACGGTCACGCGCACCGCGGAGACCGGAAAGAACGCGATCCACCCGGGCGACACCGTGGTCGTCCAGGGCGCCACCCAGGACAACGGCACGGTCAAGGCGACCGCGGTCACCGCGTCCGCACCACAAACCTCTTCGCCATCCCAGTCCGGGGATCCCGTCGGCCAGCTGTTCGGCGGCTGAAACCCCCAAAGGAGACATCACCCATGCACAAGGTCCTGGTCATCGTGCCGGTGCTCGCTGCCTTGGCGCTCAGCGCGTGCGGCAGCAGCTCGGACGGGTCGTCGTCGTCCGCGGCGGCCACCACCGCCCAGCGCGGCGGGTTCATGAACGACGAGGTGCGCGCGTGCCTGCAGCAGCAGGGCGTCGACGTGCCCGAGCGTCCGCAGGGCGCCGACGGGCAGCCGCCCGCGGGTCAGGGCTACGGCGGGGTGGGTGGGCCCGGATCCGGACTCCCCGGCGGCACCGGCGGTCCGCCCCAGGGCGCGGGCGGCACGACCATGTCCGACGCCGATCGCCAGAAGATGCAGGACGCCCTGAAGAAGTGCGGCGTCGACCTGCCCGCCGACGGTCAGCGCCCGGCGGGCGACGGCCAACGCCCCGACACGACCGACGCCGACTACCAGGCGCGCGTCAAGGCCTACGTCGCGTGCGTGCGCGAGAACGGGTTCGACCTGCCCGATCCCGACTTCTCCGGCGACGGCCCGATCTTCGACCCCGACCAGGTCGACCAGACGAGCCAGTCGTTCCGGACGGCCAGCGCGAAGTGCCAGTCCGAGCTGCAGCCGTCGGGCGCGGCCACGTAGGTCAGGCCGAGGCGACCGTCGCGCGCAACGTCGCGACGGTCACGAAGCCCAGGCGCTCGTACACCGGCCGCCCGTCGGGGCTGGCCTGCAGGGTGGCCGTGACCGCCCCGTCGGCCCGCGCGGCCGACAGCACCGTGCGCAGCAGCGCGCTGGCGTGGCCCCGGCGACGGTGCGCGACCTCCGTGGCCACGTACTGGATGCTCACGTCGTCGCCCAGGCGCAGCGCCAGCAGCACGCAGGCCCAGTCGTCGCCGGCGCGGATCCCGTAGGCCTGCACGCGCGCGTCGTCCAGCGCGGCCAGCAGCGGGGCCAGGCGGTCGTGTTGCGCGTAGGCGCGATCGTTGAGCACGCCGACGACGTCCAGCGGCGGCGTCTGCGCGTCGGCCAGCGGGCCATCGAGCACCGCGTCGGCCAGCACGACGCCCATGCACGGCATGTCGACGTCGGGCAGGTCGGTCCCGCCCGCGACCGCCCCGGGCGCCGACCACAGGCAGTGCGGCAGGCCCGGGTCACCCGCGACCGCGCTGGCCCGCGGGGGCACCACGGCGGCGTCGATCCAGTGGTTGTCGGCCGCCCACGGCACCAGCGCTCCGATTGCCTCGGGTCGGCGCAGCACCGTCGCCCCCCGCACGCCCGTCGCGCCGAACGCGGCGAGCGTCTCGCCAAAGCCCCCCACCGAACGGCGGGCCAGTTCATCCCCATCGAGGGCCATCGCCGAAACGCTACCCGTAGGCTCGTCGCCATGGAGCTGCGCCAGCTGCAGTACTTCGTCGCGGTCGTGCGCCACGGCGGCTTCACCGCCGCCGCCGACGCGCTGTGGCTGACGCAGTCCGCGCTGTCCCAGCAGGTGCGCAAGCTCGAGGCCGAGGTCGGCGTCGCGCTGCTGCGCCGGGGCTCGCGGGGCGTGGTGCCCACCGCCGCGGGCGAGGCGCTGCTCCCGCGGGCCGAGGCGATGCTGGCGCAGGCGGCCGCCGCCCGGGCCGAGCTGGACGAGCACGCCGGCGCGACCCGCGGACGGGTGCGCGTCGCGGCCACGCCCGGCGACGCGGTCACGCTGCCCGCCGCGTTGGTCGACTTCCATCGTGCGCATCCCGCGCTGCAGCTCGCGCTCCGCCACGGTCCCGCCGAGGAGGTCGCGGGGCTCGTCGCCGCCGGGACCGCCGACGTCGGCGTGACCGCGCTGGCCGGCCCGCCGCCCGCGGGCGCGCGCCTGGTCGAGGAGCTGACCCGGCCGCTGCGGCTGATCGTGGCCGCCGGCGATCCGCTGGCCGGCGCCGGGCCGGTCGCGCTGGAGCAGGTGCGCGACCGCCCGTTCATCCTCGGCGAGCCCGGATCCGCGCTGCGCGAGCTGGTCGTCGCGGCGTGCCAGGAGGCCGGCTTCAGCCCGGTGCCGCTGTTGGAGATCGCCGACCCGACCGCGGTCCGCCACCTGGCCGCCGCCGGCCTGGGCGTCAGCGTGGTGCCCGCCGCCTGGCTGGCGCTGGACGGGCCCGAGGTCAGCGGGCTGGCGCTGGCCCGCCCGCTGGAGCTGCGCGTCGCGCTGCTCGTGCCGGCCGCCGGCCCGTCACCCGCGGGCGGGCTGCTCCTGGCCCACCTCGGCGCCGACGGCTGACGCCGGGCGCATCAAGGGCACGCTGAGCGCGGTGCCCACGGCGACCAGGCCGGCGATGATCAGCAGCGTGAACGCGAGCGCGTCGGGCTCGCGCAGCAGCGAGTTCAGCACGGCGAAGGCCGCGCCGACGATCGCCACGCCGAACGCACCGCCCAGCCAGCGGCCGGCCTGCAGGATGCCGGTGGCCACGCCCGCGCGCTCGGTCCCGGCCAGGTTGATCGTGGCCGCCGACAGGCCCGGCCAGATCAGCGCCTGGGCCACGCCGATCAGCGCGAACAGCGGCCACAGGTCGTCGTAGCGCACCGCCATGGTCAGCAGGCCGATGGCCAGCATCGCGGCCGCGAGCACGACCAGCCCGACCAGCATCGGCCCGCGGTAGCCGATGCGGTCGGTCAGCCGGCCCGCCGACGGGGTCAGCAGCGCGAAGGCCAGCGCGTAGGGGATCACCAGCAGGCCCGTGGTCAGCGGTGACGCGCCGAAGCTGGTCTGCAGCACGAGCGTGGTCAAAAACAGCCAGGCGACGATCGCCAGCATCGCGGTGATCGCCACGACCTGGACGCCGGCGAAGCCCGGGATCCGCAGCAGGTCGGGTTCGATCAGCGGGCGCGGGCTGCGGCGTTCGCGCAGCACGAAGAGGGCCAGCAGCGGCACCGCCACGACCAGCGCGATCAGCGCGCTGGGCAGGTCGCGTCCGCCGGCCTGGATGCAGGCCAGCATCAGCGCGGTCAGCCCGCCGATCAGCGCGACCACGCCCAGCGCGTCGATCCGGTGGTCGGTCGACGTGGCCCGCACCTCCTCCACGAAGGTCAGCGTCAGCGCGATCGCCACCACGGCCACGATCGGGTTGATGAAGAAGACCCAGCGCCAGCTCAGCGTCTCGACGAGGAAGCCGCCCAGCAGCGGCCCGATCGCCATCCCCAGCCCGGCGGCGCCGGCCAGCATGCCCTGCGCCCAGGCGCGCCGCGCGTCCGGGTAGGCGGTGGCCAGCAGCGCGCTGGTCGCCGGGTACATGAAGGCCGCGCCGATGCCCTGCAGCGCGCGGGCGCCGATCAGCTCCAGCGAGGTCTGGGCCAGGCCCGCGCCCAGCGAGGACAGCGCGAACAGGGCCAGCCCGCCGAGGAACATGCGCCGGCGGCCGTACACGTCACCGAGCCGCCCGGCCACGATCAGCAGCGCGGCCAGGGTCAGCATGTAGACGCTGATCGTCCACTGCAGCTGGCCGAACGAGCGGTGCAGGTCGTGCCCGATCGCGGGCAGCGCGACGTTGACGGCCAGCTTGTCGATCTCGACCATCCCGATGGCCAACGAGGCCACGACGAGGGTGGTCGCCGGGTGGCCCGCCCGACCCGGAGCGCCATTCACGCGGCGCAGTCTGTCACGCGGGCGCCAGCGCCTCCTCGAGCTCGCGCACCAGCCGCCGCTTGGGCCGCGCGCCGACCAGCCGCTGGACCGGAGCGCCGCCGCGGAAGATCAGGAACGTGGGCATCGACAGGACGCCGTAGCGCGCGGCCGTGGCCGGGTTGTCGTCGACGTCCAGCGCGACGACCTTCAGGTCCGGGCGCTCCTGGGCCAGTTCGGCCAGCACGGGCGCCATCACGCGGCAGGGCGGGCACCAGGCGGCGGTGAACTCGACGAGCACGTCGCGCTCGGCGTCGAGCACCTCGGCGTGGAAGTGCGCGTCGTCGACGGTGGGGAGGTGGGTCATGCGATCCAGGGTGCACCGGTCCGGCCGGTGGGCCAAGTCGAATCGCTTCTGGCAGTCAGTAGCCGCGTCCGTAGGATCCCGCCTGTGAGCGGCGGTGCGCGGGACGCGCAGCAGCACAGCGTGACCTCCGTGCAGCTGCTCGGCACGACCCGACTGGACGGCGCGCCGGCCGGCCTGGCCGGCCGCTTGGAGCTGCTGCTCGCGGTGCTCGTGGTGCGGGGCGAGCGGGGCATCCGCCGCGACGAGCTGGTGGATCTCCTGTGGCCGTACGAGCCGCCGCGCGCGCCGGGCGCCGCGCTGAACCCCCTGCTCTCGCGCCTGCGCCGGCGCGTCGGTCCGGTCGAGGGACGCGGTGTCGTGCGCCTGCGCCTGACCGCCGACGTCGACGTGCTGGCCGCGCTGGCCGCGCTGGACGGGGCCGGGGCGCTGGCCGAGCGCGATCCGGCCCAGGCGCACGCGCTCGCGGCCGGCGCGGCCGAGGTGCTGGCCGCCGAGCTGCTGCCCGCGCACGACGACCCGTGGACGCGCGAGCAGCGCGCGCGGCTGGTCCAGCGCCGCGGCGAGGCGCTCGCGCTGGCGGCGGCGTGCGGGCTGCGCGCGGGCGCGGCGACGCTGCCCGCGGCCGTCGCCGCGGCGGAGGCGCTCGTCGCGCTGGCGCCGCTGCACGAGCGCGGCGTCGCGCTGCTGATGGAGGGCTACGTCGCGCGCGGAGACGAGACCGCGGCGCTCCAGGCCTACGAGGCGCTGCGCGTGCGCCTGCGCGACGAGCTGGCCACGGTGCCCGGCCGGCGGCTGCGCGAGCAGCATGCCGCCCTGGTGCGCGGTGCCGGTGGTGGCGAGCCGGCGGCCGGCGCCGTCGCGCTACCGCCGCTGCTGGAGCGTGAACGCCGGCGCCCGCTGGCCGGGCGCCGCGCCGAGCTGGCCCAGTTGGCCGACGCCGCCGCGCCGCGGGGCGAGCCGGGGCTCGTGGTGATCGAGGGCGCGCCGGGCATCGGCAAGACGCGCCTGCTGGCCGAGCTGGCCGCGCGCCGCCAGGGCGCCGGGGCGACGATCCTGGTCGGCCGCTGCCTGGCGGTGCCGACGGCGCCGTTCGCGCCGCTGGTCGAGGCCTTGCGCCCGGCGCTGCTGGCCACCGATCCCGACCGGCTGGTCGCCGCGCTGGGGCCGCTGGCCGGTGAGCTGGCCCGCGTCGTGCCCGCGCTGCAGCGGCGGCTGCCCACGCAGTGGCCCGCCGCGGGCGATCCGGACACCAGCCGCTTCCGCCTGTTCGAGGCCGTCGTCGCCGCGATCGCGCTGCTCGACGATGGCGCCGGCGTGCTGCTCGCCCTCGACGACGCCCAGTGGCTGGACCGCTCCAGCGCGCAGCTGGCCGGGCACGTGCTGCGCGCCGCCGAGCTGCCGGGGCTGGTGGTCGCGGTGACCGTGCGCAGCGGCTCGCCCGAGCCGCCCGCGGCCGTCGGCGATCTGCACGCCGCCGCGCGGGCGTCGGTCACCACCGTGGTCGCGCTCGGTCCCCTGGACGCCGCGGCGGTGGGTGAGCTGGTCGCCGCCGAGCAGCCCGACGCCGATCCCGAGCTGGCCGGACGCCTGGCCCGCAGCACCGGCGGCAGCCCACTGCTGGTGCGCGCGTCGCTGGTCACCGGCAGCGCCGTCGCCGACACGCCCGCGCTGGTCCGGGCGGTGGCCGGTGCGCTGACCTGGTCGGGCCCGGGGGTGCGCGCGTTCGTCGAGGTGGCGGCCGTCGACGGCGGCCGCGCCGGGCTCGACGTGCTCGCGGTGGCCTGCGACACGACCGTCGACGACGCCGCCGCGCGGGCCGACCGGGCCCAGGCCGCCGGGCTGCTGGCCCCACGCTCGGGCCCGGCGTCGTTCGGCGCGCTGCACGACACCGTCCGCGACGCGGTGCTCGCCTCGCTGGGGCCGGCCCAGCGCTCGGCCCTGCACGCGCGCCTGGCCGTGGCCTACGAGGCCGTCCACGCCGCCGATCTGGATGCCGTCGCCGCGGAGCTGGCCGGGCACTGGGGCGCCGCCGACGGCCGCGCCACCTCGGCTCGCGCCGCTCACTACGCCGAGCGGGCCGCCCGCCGCGCGCTCGGCTCGCTGGCCTACGAACAGGCGGCCACGCTGGCCCGCGACGCGCGCGAGCAGCACGACGGGGCCGGCGGCGACGACGCGCACCGGGTCGCGCTGCTGCTGCTGGAGGGCGACGCCCGCCACCGCGCCGGCGCGCCCGTCGAGGCGCGCGCGGTGCTCGGCGATGCCCTGGCCCGGGCCCGCGGCCTGGGGCGGCGCGACCTGATCGCCCGCGCGGCGATCGAGCACGGCGGGCACCGGATGGGCGCGGGGCTGCGCGATCACGCGCTGGTGCCGGTCCTCGAGGAGGGGCTGTCGGCCGCCGGCGCCGGGGGCGACGACGTGCTCCGCGCCCGCCTGGCCGGGCGGCTGGCCGCCGCGCTGCTGGAGGGGCCCGCGCCCCGGCGCGACGCGCTCTCGCTGGAGGCGGTCGCGCTGGCCCGCGCGTCCGGCGATGCCCGCGCGCTGGCCGAGACGCTCCTGTGGCGCCACGTCGGGCTGCTGCACCGCGGGCGGCCCGCCGAACGCGCGCCGCTGGTCGACGAGGCCGAGGCGCTGGCGCGCGCGCACGGGTTGACCGAGCTGGCGCTGCACGCTCGGCTGCTGCGCTTCGGCGACCTGCTCGAGGGGCGGCGCCTGGCCGAGGCGCGCGCCGAGATGGACGCCTGGAGCGCCGAGGCGGCCGCCGCCCACGCGCCCTACCACCACTGGGCGGCCGCCATCCGCCGGCCCACGCTGGCGCTGCTCGACGGGCGCCTGGACGACGTGCGCGACGAGGTCGAGCGCGCCCGCCTGCTGGCCCGGCCGCTGGGCGCCGACGTGGTGGTGCTGGCCGCGCAGGTCGCCCAATGGCTGTCGCTGCAGGTGGCCAGCGGCGAGATCGAGGCGGCCCGGGGCGGGCTGGAGGCGGTGATCGCCTCGCAGGGCACGCTGCCCGCGTGGGACGCGGGCGTGGCCTTCTGCCAGGCGATCAGCGGCGACCGCGAGGGCGCGCGCGACCGCGTCGTGCGCGCGTGCGCGGCCGACCCCGACCGGATCGTCGACCCCAATCGCCTGACCGGGCTGTCCTACCTGGCCACGGCGGGCGTGGTCAGCGCGGCCCCGCCCGACGCGCTGGCCCGCCTGCGCGATGCGCTGGCGCCCAACGCGGGCGGCTGGATCCTCCAGCATCTGGGCGGGACGGTCCACGGGCCGGTCGACGCCCGGCTGGCGCTGCTGGAGGCCGCGCTCGGGCGCCCCGCGCAGGCGCGGGCCCACCTCGACGCGGCGATCGATGGGCTGGGACCCGAGCCGCCCGCCGGCCTGTGCGCCGACCGCGACGTCGCGTTGGCCCGGGTGCTGGTCGCCGAAGGCGATCCCGCCGAGGCGACCCGCGTGGCCCAGGCCGCCGCCGCCCGGGCCGAGGCCACCGGGCTGCTCGGGCCGGCGCGGCTGTTGGGTGAGATCGTCCGGTAGGGGACGCGCGCGGTCACCAGGACGACGGCGCGCAACGTTCGTGCAACGTCGGTCGGACACGATCGCCGCGCGGACGGGCAACGGACGGAAGGACCTTCGGGATGACAGGGCGGGCGGGGTTGGCGGTTGGCTGGGTGCTGCTGGTCGCGCTCGCGTGTGCAGACGTGGCGCGATCGGCAGTCCCGGTCGCCCGCACGCCGGCCTTCAGCGGCGGGACCCCGACGGTCAAGACCGGGACGCCCGGCGGCTCGACCACGACCACCGGCACGGCGTCCTCGGTGGCGCTGACCGGCACGCTGACCGAGCCGCGTCCGCACGTGGCCGTCGACGACGCGGGCACCGCCTACGTGACCTGGCTGGTGGCCACCGACGCGACCAGCGGCCAGGCCGGGGGCATCGGCTTCTGCCGCCTGCCGCGCGGCGCCACCGTGTGCGCCAACCCCGAGTCCACGCGGGTGATCACCCCGCCCAAGTCCTACGGGCCGGCCGACGATCCCGCCTACAACCAGGATGCCGGCGCGGGCGCCTATCCGCTCGTGCTCGGCGACCAGCTGTTCATCCTCTCCACGCGCTCGGTGACGACCTACGAGACGGCGGCGGGCGAGTCGACGACCACGACGATCGCCTTTGCCTCGACCGACGCGGGCGACAGCTTCAGCGGCGGGCTGCCCGCCGCCTCCGGCCTGACCATGGGCACGCGGCCGGTGGCCTTCGGCCCGGACAGCAACCCGCTGATCGGCCTGTTCGGCAGCGTCGGCGGCTCGCTGGCCGGCGGCGGCTCGGCCGCGTTCCAGTCGCTGGCCGGCGGCTCGTTCACCGCCGACTCCTTCCTGATCCCCGACGCGATCAGCGGCGCGCTGGCGCCGATGCCCGGCGGCGGCATCGCGCTGGCCTACGCCAAGCAGGGTGGTGGCCACGTCGTGCGCCGCTTCCCGACCGCCGGGCAGCCGTCCTCGATCGACGGCTTCTCCGCGCCCCAGACGACCAAGGGCGGCACCGAGCAGACCGCGCTGGCCAACGGCCCCAAGGGCCTGGCGCTGGCCACCATCGGCGGCGCCAGCCCGAAGCTCAACCAGCGCGCGGTGGTCACGCCGCTGGACGGCGGCGCGCCGGTCCAGCTGGCCACCGAACCGGCCGACGACGTCGTGCTGACCAGCGGCGGCGCCGCGGCCGGCGGTCCGCTGATCGCCGCCTACCACCGCACCGACGACGGCGCGGGCGCGGGCCTGTACGTGCGCACCAGCGCCAACGGCACGAGCTTCGGCGCGCCGCAGCGGCTGACCGCCGCGCGGCAGGGCGTGGCCAACACCGAGGTGGGCGCCGCGCCCGACGGCGGCGGCTTCGCCGTCTGGCAGAGCGACTTCAACAGCGGCGAGGTGCGCATCGCGCCGTTCGGCCCGCAGGGCGCGAGCCCGTTGCCGGGGCTGCCGGGCAGCACGCCGGGGTCGGGCCCGGGCGGTGGCGGTGGTGACGGCGGCGTCACCGTGACCAGGGAGTGCGGCCGCGTCGCCGTGGCCGCCGTGCAGGTGACGATCGAGGACGGCAAGACCTGCTTCCTGCCCGGCCTGGGCACGAACAAGGGCAAGTCGGTCTCCAACGCGCCCGTGCTCTACAACGGCCTGCGCATCAGCCCGCTCAACGGCGGCCAGGTGGTCATCGACGTCGACAACGCGACCAAGGCCGTCACGCTCTACACGACCGGTGAGGCGAAGGTCGAGATCCCGGCCGCGGTCGGCGGGGACATCCTCATCTTCCAGGGCAAGCTCGAGCAGAAGCTGACCGCCAAGGAAGGGCAGCCGGTCCTGGACCTGCCCAAGTACCCGACGGTCGTGCGCGGCTTCAAGGTCGCCGGCCAGCTGGCGCCGCTGGCCTCCGGCGGTGGCGTGCGGATCCCCGTCGACCTGGACCTGGGCGCGCAGTTCTTCGGGCTCACCGGCCACGCCGACCTGGTCGTCAAGCCCACCGGCGGCCTCGACCTGGACACGCTGCACATCCACGCCGACACGCTGCCCATCCCGCCGCTCGTCGTGCGCAACCTCGACGTGCGCTGGACCCGCGAGGGCAACCGCTGGGACGGCAGCGGCAAGGTCGAGATCCCCGGTGGCGCGTCGCTCGAGCTGGCCGCCAGCTTCGACAGCACGTCGTTCAGCGCCACCGCCGCCTACAACCTCCCGTTCCCGGGCATCACGCTGTTCGCGCCGCCGCCGCTGATCTACCTGCACCAGATCAACGCCGGCATCGCGGTCAACCGCAACAACATCCCGCTGGCCATCGAGGGCGGCGTGCAGGTCGGCGCCGTCGCGCTCGGGCCCGGGCTGTACGCGCTGGACCTCGACGGGCACATCGGGCTGACGTTCGCCAACCCGTTCGTCGTGCGCGTGGAGGGCACGCTGGAGGTGCTGAGCGCGATCCAGGTGGCCAACGCCTGGGTCGAGGCCAACTCCGACGGCTACATCCGCGGCCACGCGCTGGTCGAGGTCGGCGACAAGGACTGGGCCTACGTCGGGCTGACCGCCGACATGGCGGTCGGACCTCCCGGGTTCGAGGCCCGCGGCAAGGCCGAGGCCTGCGTGGGCATCGAGTTCGTCAACTACTGCGAGTCGCTGACCGCCCATGCCTCGACCAAGGGCCTGGCCGGCTGCACGACGTTCCTGGGCGACTACTACACGCTGTCGTACCCCTGGGGCGGCGACGTCTCGCGCCACAAGGGCGACTCCTGCTGGTTCACCGACGTGAGCGTCGGTCTGCTGCGGGCGCGCGCGGCCGCCGGGGCGACGCCCCGCGCCGTGGACGCTCCGGCGGGGGCGAAGTTCCTGTCGATCAACACCTACACGGCCGAGGGCCTGCCCGCGGTCACGGTCACCGACCCCAGCGGCGCGCCCGTGGCGCTCGACGGTCCCGGCGTGGCGATCGACGGCTCGGAGTCCGCGCACGCGCTGGCCATCGACATCGACAACCCCAAGCCCGGCCGCTACGAGGTGGTGGCCCAGCCCGGCGCGCCGGCGCTGACCAAGGTCACCGGCGCGGTCCCGGCGCCGACGCCGAAGCTGAGCGCCAAGGTCGTCAAGGCCGCCGGCGGCCGGCAGGCGATCCGCTACGCGATCACCGCCAACACCGAGGCGCGGGTCAGCTTCGTCGAGCGCACGCGGCGCGGCGACATGCCGCTGGCCGCCACCCCGGGTCGCTCGGGCACGCTGCGCTTCCGCCCCCAGGCCCAGACCTCCGGGCGCCACGTGATCGTCGCCCAGCTGCTGGATGGGGACGGCATCCCGATCTCCGAGCAGACCGTGGGCGGCTTCGATCAGCCCGCCCCGCCGGCCTTCCGCCCGCCCAAGCGCGTGACCGTTCGCCGGGCGGGCAGCGCGCTGCAGGTGCGCGTCACGCCCGGCAGCCGGCTGCGCACGCCCTTCGAGGTGCGCGTGGACTACGGCGACGGGGGCGGTACGAGCACGGTGATCCCCGCCGGAAAGCGCGTGGCGCGGGTCGCCGGTCCGCCCAAGAGCCTGACGCCACAGCGCCCGACGCGCGTGACGGTGCGGGCGCTGGACCGGGCCGGACAGCGGTCGGCGGCCCGCAGCGCGCGGGTCGCGGGCGCCAAGGGGCAGCGCAAGGCGCGCAAGTCTCGGCGCTCGTAGGGCAAGCTCTCAGGGAATTCCGAGACGTGTTCGGAATCGTGCCGGACGCACCCAACGTCCGTCCCGCTTCCTCGAAGGAGAGCGCACCATGTCGTCTCGTCCCATCGCCGTCGCCGCCGGCATCCTGGCCACCGCGGCGCTGACCGCCTCGGTGGTCGCCGGCCCGTCGTCCGGCGCGGCCGCCCAGACCAGGACCGTCACGCTGCAGCTCAGCGGCGGCCACAGCACCAACCCCGTCGACAACGGCCGCCCGGTCGTGCTCGTCGCGGCCGGCCTCGGTGTCCCGACCGAGGTCTTCCGCGAGGCGTTCTCCGGCGTGCATCCGGCGGGCGCGGGCAGCGGCGGCCCGACCGAGCAGGAGGCGCAGGCCAACAAGGCCGCCCTGCTGAAGGTCCTGGCGCCGTACGGCGTGACCAACCAGCGCCTCGACGAGGTCTCCAACTACTACCGCTACAACCAGTCCGCCGGGGAGAGCTGGACCCACCGCGCCGCCCGGGCGACCGCGGTGGTGCGCCAGGGCAAGGTCGTCTCCGTCACGCTCCTGGACGGCGGCGCCGGCTACAGCTCGGCCCCGACGGTCACCGTGCCCGGCGTCGCCTCGGCGTCCGTCAAGGCGACGGTCTCCTACGGCACGGATCTGGCCCGCAACGGCGCGGTGGCCACCCTCAAGGTGGTCAGCGCACGCTGACGGATCGCTCGACCTGACGGCTGGCGCCGTCGCTGCCGGTCACCGTCAGCACGACGCGCAAGGTCACTCGCCGCCCCGCCTTGCGGGCGCGGCGGGCGGCCCGCAGGCCGCGGTCGGACACGCGCAGGCGCAGCGTCGCGCTGTCGCCCGAGCTGACGCTGCGCGTGACCGCGGACAGCGTCGTGTGCCCGTCGGGCCACGACAACCCGGCCGTGGCGCGCACCGAGGCGTCCGCGCTGACGCCGACGCGCAACGTCAGGCGCCCGTCGTCGAGCAGGTCGTCGGCGTCCACGCGCCAGGTGGCCGTCGGGGCGACCTTCGCCGGCGTCGGCACCGTGGTCGGGGCCACCGGCGTGGGGATGGTGATCGGGGTCGGGGTGGGCGTCGGAGCCGGCGTGGGCGTCGTCACCGCGCCGCCACCGCCACCGCCACCGCCGCCGAACCCGCCTCCGGAGACCGGCGGCGTCGGGGGATGGGCCAGCGCGTAGAGCGCGGCCTCGGCGTCCACGCGCCCGCCGGTGGTCGTGGTCGTGGTCAGCGAGCTCATCGGCGTCACGCTGGACAGCAGCGCCGTGCGCAGCTCGGCGACCGTCGCCGTCGGCTTGGAGGCCAGCAGCAGCGCGGCCACGCCGGCGACCATCGGGGTGGCCATCGACGTGCCGCTGAGCATCGCCGTCGCGGAGCTCGCGCCCGGCGTCACGCACTGCAGCTTCAGGCCGGAGACCAGCACCGCGTTGCTCGTCGTCGGTGCGCTGGCGGTCGTCGTCACGCGCACCCGCACGCGCACGCTGGCCTGCTCGTCGGCGTCCACGGCGAAGTCCACGGTGCGCAGCGTCGTGGGCGTGTCGCGCACCCCGATCTGGTCCCATGTGGCGCCGCCGTCGATCGAGCGCTCGAAGATCACGCGGCCCTGGCCGCTGGGGATGCTGGACACCAGCGAGGCGGTCACCGAGCAGCCCCGCTGGCCGACCAGGCTGACGCCCCCGACGGGCGATGTCAGCGCGGAGCTCGACATCGACGGCGTGATGCTGCTCATCCAGGTCGAGCCCGACCAGGTCCAGTCGCCCGTGTGAGGCCAGTTGGAGGCCGACGTCAGCGACGTCGTGTAGGCCGGGACCGTGCTGACGATGCCGTTGCCGGGCGCGCCCAGGTCGACCGCGGTCGCGCCGTAGTTGGAGAAGTACGAGCGCGCGCCGTCGTTGTCGATCGAGGCGACGCAGATCAGGTTGGCGTAGGTGTACGCGCACGGGTAGGTCGGCGTCGCGTCGACGTTGGCGTTGTCGTTGCCCGCGGCCACGACGAAGAGCGTGTTGGGGGAGTTGGCGATCGCGTCGCGGATCGCGGTCGAGTTGTCCGGTCCACCCAGGGACGCGTTGACGATCGGGATGCCGTTGGCGCCCGCGTAGGCGAAGGCGGCGGCCACGTCGGCGCTGCTGCCCGAGCCCGCGTCCAGCACGCGCAGCGCCACCAGGCCGGTGTGCCAGGCCACGCCCGTGACGTCGGTCGCGTTGTCGCCCACGGCGCCGATCGTGCCCGCCACGTGGGTGCCGTGGCTGTCGGCGTCGGCGCGCGGGTCGTCGATCGCGTTGGCGCCGTGATCGCGGAAGTCGCGCGACAGCCCGCCGTTGACGTTGGCGTCCAGGTCGCGGTGGCTGGCCACGCCGGTGTCGACGACGCCGACGAGCACCGAGGCGCTGCCGGTCGTGGTGTCCCACGCGGCCGGCGCGCCGATGTCGATGCCCGCGCTGCCCGTGGTCATCGCGTAGCCGACGCCCTGCTTGGCCTGCAGCAGCGACTGGCCGGTGTTGTTCAGCCCCCACAGCGAGGACAGGAACGACGGGTCGTTGGGCGTCAGGTCCGCGTGGACGACGTAGTTGGGCTCGGCCCACAGCACGTCGTCGCGGTCCTCCAGGCGGTCGGCCGTGCCCCGCTCGTCGCCGTCCTGGGCCAGCTGCACGACGTGCGTGTCGGGCAGCGGCAGGCGCGTCGAGTCCTCGGCGCCGGCCTGCGTGAGCACGTCGGCCTGCTCGGCGCGCGACGCGTCGGGGGCGAAGCGGACGACGATCTCGCCGGGCACCACCTCGGCGTGGGCGACGGCGGGGAAGAGCAGGAGGGCCAGGGCGAGCGGCAGCGCACGACGGGCGTGGGGGAAGCGCATCCCTCCAGATATCGACGCGTGTGCGCCGGAGCCTTAGCCGTTCAGCGCCAGCCCTCGGCGCGCAGCGCCTCCAGCAGCCGCAGCCACACCTCGCTGACCGTCGGGTAGGCGGGGACCGCGTGCCACAGCTGGCCCAGCGTCACCTCGCCGACCACGGCGATCGTCGCGGCGTGCAGCAGCTCGCCGACCTCGGGACCGACGAACGTCGCGCCCAGCAGCACCTCGCGCTCGCTGTCCAGCACGAGCTTGGCGTGGCCGCTGTAGCCGTCGCGGTTGACGGTCGCGCCGCCCACGCTGATGTCGAGCTCGGCCGTGCGCACCGGGTGACCGGCCGCGCGCGCCTGCGCCTCGGTCTGCCCGATCGACGCCGCCTGCGGATCGGTGAAGACGACCTGCGGGACCTGGGCGTGATCGGCCGAGGCGAAGAACCGCGGCGCATCGACCGGCTCGCCCTGGGCCCGCGCGGCGATCACGTCACCGCACACGCGGCCCTGGTACTTGCCCTGGTGGGTGAGCAGCACACGACCGTTGACGTCGCCGACCGCGTACAGCCAGTCGCCCGCGACGCCCTGGACGGCGAGATGGTCGTCGAGGCGCAGCGGGTCGCCCGGGTCCAGGCCGACCTGCTCCAGCCCGACGCCCTGCAGCGCCGGATGCCGGCCGGTGGCCACGACGATCTCGTCGACCTCCAGCTCGGCGCCGTCGATCACCGCGACGACCGGGCCGCCGTGCGGGCGCCCGAGCGCGGGCGCGGCGTCCACCGCGTCGCGACGGACGGCGGCCAGCGTCGCGGACAGTCGGACGCGGACGCCCTGCTCCTCCAGCGCATCGCGGACGCGCTCGCCCGCGAAGGGCTCCAGCTTGGCCAGCAGCGCGTCGCCGCGCTCGACCAGCGTCACCTCGGCGCCCAGCCCGTTGAGCCAGGTGGCCGACTCGCAGGCCACGACCCCGCCGCCGACCACGAGCACGCGGCCGGGCACCTCGGCCATGTTGGTCACGTCGCGCGACGTCCACGGGGCGGCGTCGGCCAGCCCGTCGACCGGGGCGAACGTGACCTGCGACCCGGTGGCCAGCACGACGGCCTGGCGCGCGTGCAGGACGCGCTCGCCGACGGCGACCGTGCGCACGCCGGTCAGGCGGCCCGCGCCGCGCACGACATCGACGTTCGCGCCGGTGGCCCACTCGACCTGGGAGGTGTCGTCGCGCCCGTGGTTGATGCGGTCGCGGCGGGCCAGCGTGGCCGCCACGTCCACGCGCGCGGCGGGCGACAGCGGCAGCTGCCGGGTCAGCCCGGCCACCTCGACCGGGCGCAGCAGCGCCTTGCTGGGCATGCAGGCCCAGAACGAGCACTCGCCGCCCAGCAGCTCGGCCTCGACGATCACCGCGGTCAGGCCGCCCTTGACGGCGTAGTCGGCGGCGTTCTCACCGGCCGCGCCGCCGCCGATGACGATGACGTCCCAGGTGTCGGTGTCCGTGCTCATGCCCGGATGATCGCGGGTCGGGGCCCGCGGCTATGCCGTGCGGAAGACCCAGCCGCGCATGAGCACGAAGCGCACGGCGGTCGCGGCCAGCCCGGAGCACACCGCGGCGGCGGTGTCGAGCAGGCCGCTGGGGTGGCCCAGCGCGGACTGCAGCGCCAGCAGCACGACGCTGGAGGCGGCGACGCCGAGCGCGTAGGCCACCGCGTAGCCGGCCAGCTGGGGCAGCCAGGGCTGGCCGGTGGCCTGGAAGGTCAGGCGCCGGTTGGCCACGAAGTTCGCGCCCATCGTGCTGGCCAGCGCCAGCGCGTTGGCGGCCAACGGGCCCAGACCGCTGCCGCGCAGGAGCGCGTAGATCGCCGCGTAGGCGAGCGTGCACAGGACGCCGATGACGACGAAGCTGCGCAGCTGGGCGCCGAAGGTCATGGACGACATGGAAGAGGACCTGCCCGCGAGAAGCCTGAGAAACCTCTCAGTCGCCTCTGAGGTTGGGGATCCAGTCTGGTTGGCGTGTCCGACCTGAGCCTCCCGCCGCGGCCGATCCCGACCTCGCTCGGGATCCGCCAGCGCGCGACCACCACCGCGCGGCGCATCGCCGCCATCCGCCCGGAGCTGCTGCTCCTCCTCGTCCTCGCCGGTCTGCTGAACCTGTGGGCGCTGTCGCGCAACGGGTTCGCCAACGAGTACTACGCCGCGGCCGTGCGCAGCATGGCCGACAGCTGGCACGCGTTCCTGTACGGCGCGTTCGACGCCGGCTCGCTGCAGACCGTCGACAAGCCGCCCGCCGCCCTGTGGGTGCAGGCGCTGTCGGTCCGTGCGTTCGGCTTCTCCTCCTGGTCGATGCTCGTGCCGCAGGCGCTGATGGGCGTCGCGTCGGTCGGGCTGACCTACGACCTCGTGCGCCGCCGGTTCGGGCGCTTCGCCGGCTTCGTCGGCGGGCTCGCGCTGGTCATCACCCCGGTGATGGTCGCCGTGTCGCGCCACAACAACCCCGACGCGCTGCTCGTGCTGTGCAGCGTGGGCGCGCTGTGGGCGATGGTGCGCGGCCTGGAGGACGGCCGCACGCGGTGGCTGGTCATCGCCGGCCTGTGCATCGGCCTCGGCTTCGAGACGAAGATGGCCGCCGCGCTGATCATGTTGCCGGCGCTGGCCGCCGCCTACCTGTGGGTCGCCCCGCGCGGCCGCCTCGTGGCGATCAAGCAGCTGCTGGCCGGCGGCGTCGCGCTGGCCGCGGCCGCGCTGGCCTGGCCGCTGCTGGTGACGCTCACCCCGGCGTCCGACCGCCCCTGGATCTCGGGCACGAACGACAACTCCGTGTGGTCGCTGATCTTCGGCTACAACGGCCTGGGCCGCGTCGACGGTCAGGCCGGCGGCCCGGGCGGCGGCGGCTTCGGCGGCGGCAACACCATGTTCGGCGGCGACCCCGGCCCACTGCGCCTGCTCAACAACGCGCTGGGCGGGCAGGCGGGTTGGCTGCTCGGCTTCGCGGTCGCCTCCCTCGTGGTCGTGGCGATCGCCTCGCGGCTGAGGCGGACCGACCCGCGCACCGGCTGGATCATCGCCACGGGCGGTGCGTTCCTGACCGTCGCGGTGGTGTTCAGCTTCGCCAAGGGCATCTTCCACCCGTATTACGTGTCGCTCCTGGCCCCGTTCGCGGCGGCCCTGGTCGGCGCGGGCGCGGCGGAGCTGGCTCGCGGATCGCTGCTGGCCCGGATCGCCGCGCCGCTGGCCATCGCCGCCGGCGTCGGCGTCGAGCTGGCGGTGCTGAGCTCGCAGGACACGATGCACTGGGTCGCGGGCCTGTTGGGCGCGGGCGGCGTGGCCGCCGCGATCGCCCTGGCCCTGCCCATCGCCGAGCACTGGCGCGCGTGGGTGGTCGGCGGTGCGCTGGCCCTGCTGGCGATCGCCCCGGCCACCTGGGCGGTGCAGACGCTGGGCCACGCGACCAGCGGCACGTTCCCCGCGGGTGGCCCGACCACGCAGGTCGGCTTCGGCGGACCGGGCGGGGGCGGTCCCGGCGGTGGTGGCGGCATGCCGGGCGGTGGCGCTCCACCGCAGATGGGCTCCGGCGCAGGCACCTCGGGCTCGACCTCGCCGGGTGCCGTGGGCTCGCTGTTCGGCAACGGCGGCACCGGTACGGCCCCGGCCCAGGGCGGCGGCGGTGGGATGTTCGGGGGCGGCGGCCAGTCGCTGACCGAGGCGATCGCCTACGTCCAGGCCAACGGCGGCGGGACGCTCGGCGTCTCCAGCCAGTCCAGCGCCGCGTCGGCGGTCCTCAACGCGGACGGCAGCGTGTCGGTGGCCGGCCTGGGCGGCTTCTCCGGCAGCGAGAGCCAGGTCAGCGTGCAGTGGCTGGCGCAGGCGGTCAAGGACGGGCGCATCCGCTACGTCCTGGCCGACAGCTCCAGCGGCGGGTTCCAGGACGGCCGCATCGGGGCCAGCGCGCTGATGAGCGTCGTCCAGCAGGTCGGTCAGGAGACGAGCGTCTCCGGGCTGTACGACCTGCAGGGCCTGGGCGACCAGCTGCTGGCGGCGGCCAGCGCCTAGGCCCCGAGCCGCTCCAGCAGCGCCGCCTTGATGGGCGCGCGGGAGCCGAAGATCGACAGGAAGTGCGCCTCGCGGACCAAGCGCTGCGGGGCGCCTTCCGCGACCGCGGCCCGGGCGCCCGTCTGCACGAGCAGCGCGCCGGCCGCGCGCACGGTCAGCTCGGCGACGTCGGCCCGGGCCTGGGCCATCGCGTCGGGGTCGGCCAGCGCGCGGTCCAGCGCGGCCCGGACGGCGTCGATCTCGCCCGCCAGCCGCTCGGAGCCCAACAGGCTCGCGCAGCGCGTGGCCACGCCGAGCGACAGCGCCGCGTGGATGCGGGTGGCCGGCGGCACGATCGCCGACCCGGCGGGTTCGGGCGTGATCTGGGTGACGCGGCCGGCGGGCACGGCGACGCCGTCGAAGGCGGCCTTGACCGTCGCGCTGGCGTTGACCGCCAGCAGCGCCAGCGGCTGGGTCGACAGGCCATCGGCGTCGGCGTCGAGCAGCGCCCAGACCACGCGCCCGTCGGGCGCGCGCCCGGCGGTGTGCATCGCGTCGATGTGCCCCCAGCCGCTGATCCAGGGCGTCACGCCGTGCAGGCGCCAGCCGTCGCCCTCGGGCGTGGCGTGCAACAGCGCGGGCCCGGGCAGCGCGGCGCCGGTGAAGGCGGCGCCCACCCGACGCGCGCCGGTCGACATCGGCCCCAGCCAGGCCTCGCGCACCGCGTCGGGCGCGGTGTGCGCGACGACCGGCAGCGCGCCCAGGTGCTGCGTCCACACGAAGGCCGTGGTCAGGCACGCCTGGGCCACGATCTCGATCGCCGTGCACACGTCGAGGAAGTCGGCGTCGCCGGCACCCAGGCCGTACAGCCCGGCGGCGGCCAGCGCGTCGAGGTTGGCCGCGGGCAGCACGCCGGACGCGTCGGTCTGCTCGGCCGCGGGGGCGAGCACGTCGGCGGCGACGCGGCGGGCGGCGGGGATGGGATCGTCCACGCTGCGGTAGGTTGGCGGCCATGGCGGATGACGGCCTGTTCAAGCAGGGGCAGAAGGTGTGGGTGCACGTCGAGGGCGGCAACGTCGTGCCGGCCGTGTACGTCGGCGGCGGCGACAACGCCGTGTTCTTCGGCGGGCCACCGCTGGCCTACATCGCCGTCGAGGGCGCCCACGAGGTGGTCGAGGTCAACCTCGACCAGATCACCGCGCGCGACTGACCGACCTCTGTCGCACACGCGACAGTTCGGACGTCGAGCAGTGAGCAGACCGGGTGGCCGCGGGGCGGGAGCCTGGTCCGCATGCGATCCATCACCATCTCCCGCCCGTCGCCCGCGTTCGTGCTGGCCATCGTCGCGCTCTTCGTGGCGCTCGGTGGTACCGGCTACGCGGCCGCGTCGCTGAGCGGCAAGTCGATCAAGACGAACAGCATCCCGGGCAACCGGGTCATGGCCAACGCCCTGGGCGGCGCGCAGGTCAACGAGGCCAAGCTGGGCATCGTCCCCGCCGCCCAGCTGGCCCAGCAGGCGCAGAGCGCCCAGTCCGCCCAGGCGGCCGACACGGCCAAGACGGCGGACTCGGCCAAGACCGCCGATACGGCCAAGACCGCCGACACCGCGACCACCCTGCAGGGCCGCGCCCCCGGCGCGTTCATGGCCAACGCCGTGCGCGTGGCCACCGCGCAGACCGCCGAGATCCCCACGGCGACCGGCGCGAACGTCGACGTCAGCTGCAACGCCAACGAGAAGGCGATCGGCGGCGGCGGCGCCTGGCTGATCCCCACCACGCTGGCCCCGACGGCGCTCGAGGCGCCGATCACGGCGACCCTGCCCGTGCAGGCCCCGACCGGTGAGGTGACCGGCTGGGACGCCTACGGCCGCAACCTCAGCGGCACCAACCGCATCTTGCGCGTGTACGCGCTCTGCGTGCCGAAGAACGCCTGACGGCCCGCCCGCAGACCACGTTCGAGGCCCGGCTCCGGCCGGGCCTCACGCGTTGGGCAGATCGGCCAGCAGCACCTCGGCGTCGACCTCTTCGAGGTCGACGAGGCCGCGGGTGATCACCGCCAGCGCCGCGCGGTAGCCGGCGCCCGGATGCAGCTCGGCCAGCGCGATCGACTCGGCGGGCGGCAGGTGGCCGGCGCTGGCCAGCACGCGCGGCGCGGCCGTGGCCGGCGAGACCTCCAGCTCGGTCATGGCCACGTCGAGGCCGTCGCCGGTGGCCTTGAGGATCGCCTCCTTGCGCGTCCACACGCCCAGGAAGGCCTCGGCCCGCAGCTCCTCGGGCAGCCGCGCGACGATCGCCTGCTCGCCGGGGCGCAGCACCGCCTCCCACAGATCGCGCCCGTCGCCGCCGCCCAGCGCGGACGGGCCCTCGACGTCGACGCCGACCTGCGCGCCCTCGGCCACGGCCACGGCCACACGCTCGCCGCTGTGGGAGATCGACAGCTCCAGGCCGGCGGCCCGGCCGCCCGCGACCGGCTTGGCGTGCTGCTCGCCGCAGCGCGGGCAGGTGGCGTCGAGCTCGACGTCCTGCGGCCGCTGTCCGGTGCGCGCGCCCAGCGCCGCGCGGGCGATCAGGCGGGCGGTGGCGAAGCGGGCCCGGTCGGCGTCGCGGCCCAGCGCCCCGTGACGCGCGCGCTCGCCGTCGGACAGGAGCGCGAGCTGGGCCTCGGTCGCCTCGCGCGGCCACGCCCACCAGACCGTGCAAGGCACCGCCGCGCTCATCCCCGAGAGGCTACGCCTATCGTGAGGAAATGCCGCCCAGTCGAACGTTGCCGCAGGTCGGGGACGACGTGCTGATCGTGCACCTGGGCGCGCGCGAACCGGGCGTGATCGTCGCGGTGCAGGGCGCGTCGGTGCACGTGCAGGGCGCCGACGGCGCGGTGGCCATCTTCGACCTGTCGCCCAACACCGCGTACTTCGTGCGCCGCGGCGAGCCCTACTGGGGCGTCCGCCTGCAGCTGGGGACGGGTCTAGTGCCCTGAGTCACTAGCGGACGACGATCCGCTCGATCATGCCCACCGGGTGCAGCTCGCAGAACAGCGTGTAGGTGCCCGGGCGGGTGAGCTGCTTGGCGTACGTCCCGCCGTCCTTGAGGCGGTCGGAGGAGAACCCCTCGGGGCCGTCGGCCACGGTCACGTTGTGCAGCTCGTCGGACGGGAACGACCAGTTGACCGTCGTGCCCACGGGCACCGACAGGTTGCCGGTGCTGAACGAGCGCCCGTCGGCCACCACCGTCGGCGCACCGCTGACCCGGCGCAGCGCGCCCTTCGGCCCGGCCACAGTGGCGGCGGTGCCCTTGGGCGTCCAGTCGTAGATCCGGATGCGCTGGACCGGCGCGAGCAGGCGCCCCGGAAGGCTTGGCTTGACCGACTGCACGTCGGCGGGCAGCGCGCCGCAGGGCTCGGTGACCGTCTCGTCGGGGGCCAGGTAGGTGAGCATCAGCCCCATCGCGCGCGTGTGCGGGAGCTCGTTGTCGTAGCGCGAGGTGAGCGTCAGCCGCTCGCCCGCGGCGATCGGGATCCCGGCGCTGGAGCGCAGCTGGGACATGTTGATCGGACCCGGCTCGTGCAGCACCGGGCGCACCCGGTAGAACGGGTGGTCGGCCAGGCCCCAGGTCGGCGTCGAGCGATACAGCGTGCGCCCGCCGCAGTCGGGCTGGGTCAGCGTCAGGTCCTTGGCGCCGCCGTGCACGTGGCCGAGGCCCGCGACCAGCCGCCCCGCGACCGGCGCCGGCCGGGTCATCGAGCGCACGTCCACCGAGCCCGGTCCGCCGCCGCCGGGCACGTCGAACACGAGCCCCTGGCGCAGCCGCGAGGTGTCGAAGGCGATCGGCACGACCGGCGTACGCGGCTCGCCGGTGACGATCGTCATCCGGTAGCGGATGTAGACGCGGTCGGTCGACGGCTTGTGGTTCATCAGCATCCACACCCACGACCACTGGTCGCCCGCGGCGATCGGGTAGCCGTAGCCGGGCGGCAGGTCCATCGTCGCCCGCTCCTCGCCGTCGCCGTAGAACGCGCCGCCGGCCACGCCGGTGCCCGCCTTGGAGAAGACGATGTGGTGCAGCATGATCCGGTTGATGGGCACCGGCTGGCCCGTCTTGACGTCGACGACGTCGGCCTCCATGTGCGTGATGTAGCCGTCGACGCCGGGGCTGGGGACGCTGCGGTTCTCCTTGCCGGAGAGCCGCACCTGGTAGCCGCCGACCTCGTACGGACCGGCCTGCATCGTCACCAGCTTCGTCTCCGCCGACGCGGCCGAGGCCCACGCGGCGAGCGACCCGGCGGCCAGCAGGACGATCAGGAGGAGTCGCACGCGGCGACCGTACCGCGCGCTCGGCGCGGCGCGCGCCGCCTTCTCACGAATCTCTCAGACGCGCGGCGATGCGCGGCACGAACCCGTCGATCGCGTAGGGGAGGCTCAGCGGGCTGCTGAAGCCCAGCGCGTTGGCCAGGTCGCCCGCGGGATCGAGGTAGATCACGCGGCCGTCGCGCACCGCGCCGATCCGGTCGAACCCGGGGATCTTGCGCAGCTCGGCCTCCTTGCCGTAGATGACCAGCAGGTCCTGGTCGAGCAGCTCGAGCTGCTCGCCGGAGATCTCGGCGAAGAACGACCGGCCGGTCAGGTCGGCGATCGGCTTGGGCAGCGCGAAGCCCAGCGACGCGAAGAAGCGCGAGCGCAGGTCCTCGTCGTCGTACAGGTACAGCTTGCCGCCGTTGCCCGCCGCGAACGCGTAGGTCTGGCCCGCGCTGCCGAGCTCCCGGCGGGCCTGGGCGAACCGCGCCCGTACGTCGGCGACGAGCGCGTCGGCCCGCTGCTCGCGCCCGAGCGCCCGGCCGATCGACCGCGTCTGCTCCTCCCAGGGCATCCCGTAGTCGATGTAGTCGCCGCTCTGGGCCAGCGTCGGCGCGATCGCCGACAGCAGGTCGTAGTCCTTGCGCGTGATGCCCGAGTAGACGCCGAGGATCAGGTCGGGTCGCAGCGCGGCGATCTGCTCGAAGTTCAGCTCCTCGGCCCCGATCAGCTCGGGTTGGGTGCCGGCCAGGGCCGCCTGGGCCCACGGACGGTCGGTGATGTCGATGCCGGCCTGGAACTGGCGGGCGCCGACGGGCCGCACGCCCAGGGCCAGCGCGAAGTCCTGGTCGTTGAAGCCGACGGCCACGACGCGCTGCGGCGCGCCGTCGACCGTGGTGGTGCCGAACTTGTGTTGGAGCACGACCGGGCCGCCGGTGCTGCTGGCGGCGGTCTGGGTGGAGCGCGGGTCGTCGGTGCCGCATCCCGGCAGGGCGAGCGCGGCCAGCGCGGCGACCGCGATGGCGAAACGATGCATTAGGGCGCCCTAATGCCCGGACGGGCGGTGCGTCAAACGGGCGCTGGTTCGGGCAGCGGGAACAGCCCGAGGAAGCGTTCGGCGGCGGCCACGTCGCCGGTGACCGTGATGTCGCCCGTGCGGATCGCGTCGGTCGCGCGCATGCGCCCGTGCGCGATCCCCAGCACCATCTCGGGCGGGCCCTCGATGATCGCGTGCGCGCCCGGGGCGGTGCCGGGCTCGATGGTGAAGCGCCCGCCGCGTGAGATCTCCGCGCAGAACGGCCGGCCGCCGAGGCGCAGCTCGATCACCGTGGTGAAGTCGCCGGCGGCCGCGCGGTCGAACAGCGTGCGCAGGCTGAGGACGTGGGCGTCGAAGCTCATGCGCGTGTCGTCGGGCGTCACGGGGATGCGGGCGCCCCACGTGCCCAGCGCATGGATCACCGGCTCCAGCTCCAGGCCGCGCTCGGTCAGCTCGTAGACCACCGACGCGGCGGGCGGCGGCAGCTGTCGCTTGGCCACGATGCCCGCCTCGGCCAGGTCCCGCAGGCGTTGGCTGAGGACGTCCGGGCTGACGTTGGGCAGCTCGGTGCGCAGGTCGGTGAAGCGCTTGGGCCCGAGCAGCAGCTCGCGCACGATCATCAGCGCCCAGCGCTCGCCCACGCGATCGAGCGCGCGGGCGACGCCGCAGGCATCGCCGTAGGTGCGTCGCTTGGCCACGGGGATTACCGTATCAGATGCTCGGTATTACCAATTGTGAAGTACGAAATACCAACTCATGTGCTAGAACCTCCGTGGACAAGCGAGAGGAACGGGAGGCGAGCGCAGATGATCGGGACGCGCGAGGAATGGCTGAAGGCCCGCCGCGAGCTGCTGGAGGAGGAGAAGGAGCTGACCCGCCGCAGCGACGCGCTCGCGGCCCGGCGGCGCGAGCTGCCCTGGGTGCCCGTCGAGGCCGACTACGTGTTCGACACGGTCGACGGCCCCAAGGGCCTGGCCGAGCTGTTCGACGGGCGCTCGCAGCTCGTCGTCTACCACTTCATGCACGGGCCCGACACACCCGACGGCTGCCCGGGTTGTACGTTCCACAGCGACCAGATGGAGCGTGCCGCCGCCTACCTCAACCAGCGCGACGTGACGTTCCTGTTCGCCTCGCGGTCCCCGCTGCCCGTCCTGCAGGCCTACAAGGACCGCTTCGACTGGACGATTCCGTGGGTCTCGTCCGGCGATACGACCTTCGACGATGACTTTTCGTTCGTGGCCGAGTCTGAGGGCTACAACTTCGGCACCGTCACCGACGCCGAGGCGCTCGACCGGCTCCGATCCATGGAGCTGATGGCCTTGAGCTGCTTCGTCCTCGACGGCGGCACCGTCTACCACACGTACACGACCATGGATCGCGGAACCGACGCCCTCAACCCCACCTGGCAGCTGCTCGATCGAGCACCGCTGGGCCGACGCGACGAGCTCGGCGGACTGCGCAAGCGCGACGAGGTACCCGCATGACCGACCCGACCACCAACGACCGCTCCCGCTGGATCGCGCTCTACGTCCTGTGCCTGGGCGTGTTGATGATCGTGCTCGACGGCACGGTCGTGAACGTCGCCCTGCCGGTCGTGCGCGACGACCTCGGCTTCAGCCAGGCCAACCTGGCCTGGGTGGTCAACGCCTACATGATCGCCTTCGGCGGCCTGCTGCTGCTGGCCGGCCGGCTCGGCGACCTGATCGGCCAGCGGCGCGTGTTCATCATCGGCCTGAGCATCTTCACCGCGGCGTCGTTGCTGTGCGCGCTATCGGAGAGCCAGGAGATGCTGATCGCCGCCCGCTTCATCCAGGGCGTCGGCGGGGCGCTGTCGTCGGCGGTCGTGCTGGGCATGATCGTCACGTTGTTCCCCGAGCCCGCCGAGCAGGCCAAGGCGATCGGCGTGTTCGGCTTCGTGGCCAGCGCCGGCGGCTCGATCGGCCTGCTGGCCGGCGGCATCCTGACCGAGGCCATCAACTGGCACTGGATCTTCTTCATCAACATCCCGCTCGGGGTGTTCACGATCGTGGCCGCGATGCGCCTGGTCTCGTCGCGCCCCGGCCTCGGCCTGAGCGCCGGCGCGGACGTCCCCGGCGCCGTGCTGATCACCGCCGGGCTGATGCTCGGCGTCTACACGATCCTGGGGATCGAGGAGCACGGCTGGGTCGCCGCTCGGACGCTCCTGCTGGGCGCGATCTCGCTGGCGCTGCTGGTCGGGTTCTTCGTCCGCCAGGACCACGCCGCCAACCCGCTGATGCCGCTGCGCCTGTTCCGCTCGCGCAACGTCGTGGGCGCCAACATCGTGCAGGCGCTGATCGTCGTCGGGATGTTCGGGATGTTCTTCCTGGGCGCGCTGTACCTGCAGGAGATCCTGGGCTACAGCTCGCTGGAGGTCGGCCTGGCCTTCCTGCCCGCGACGGTGATCATGGGGATCATGTCCGTGGGCTTCTCGGGGCGCCTGACCATGCGCTTCGGCGCCAAGGCCGTGCTGACCCCGAGCCTGGTGCTGATCGCCATCGGCCTGCTGCTGTTCGCGCGCACGCCGGTCGACGGCAGCTACGTGCGTGACCTGCTGCCCGTGATGCTGTTCCTGGGTCTCGGGGCGGGCCTGTCGTTCGCGGCGGTCATGACGCTGGCCATGTCCGGGGCCACGCCCGAGGACGCAGGCCTGGCCTCGGGGCTGGTCAACACGAGCGTGCAGGTGGGCGGGGCGATCGGCCTGGCCGTGCTGGCCACGCTGGCCGCGGAGCGCACCGACGCGCTGAGGAAGGCGGGCGATGCGACCGACGCGGCCCTGAACGGCGGCTATCACCTGGCCTACCTGGTCGGCGCCGCCCTGCTCGGCGTGGCGGTGCTGGTGTCGGTCTTCGTCCTGCGCTCGCCCAAGCCGGCGCCGGCCGGGGACGCGGAGGCCGAGGCGGACGCCGAGGCGGCGTACGCCCACGCCGGCTGAGCGGGCCGGCCGCCCGCGCGTTGACGCGCCTTCGAGCAGCGGTATAGCCTGTCTAGACAGATGCTCGGAGTCGCCAAGCTGGCCCCCGGCCAGGGGAACATCGATCTCGTGGAACGGGAGCCGGCGGCCACGGTGCCGCCCGGCTACGTGCGCCTCGAGGTGCGGGCCGCGGGGATCTGCGGCACCGACCTGCACATCGAGGCCGGCGAGTACCCCAGCGTGCCGCCGGTGACGATGGGCCACGAGGTGTGCGGCACGGTGGCCGAGCTGGGCGCCGACGTGGACGCCGCGTGGCTGGGCGAGCGCGTGGTCAGCGAGACGTACTACGCGACCTGCCGGCAGTGCCGCTTCTGTCGCGCCGGCCGGCCGAACATGTGCCCGCAGCGGCAGTCGATCGGCACGCACGTCGACGGGGCGTTCGCGTCCTCGGTGGTCGTGCCCGCCCACGGCCTGCACCGCGTGCCCGCCGGCCTCAGCGACGCCGCCGCCTCGCTGAGCGAGCCGTTGGCCTGCATCTGCCAGTCGATGATGGACCCCGCGACCGTCGCCGCCGGCGACCGCGTGCTCGTCGTCGGTCCGGGCGCGATCGGTCTGATCGCCGCCCAGGCCGCCGCGGCCAGCGGCGGGCGCGTCACGGTGCGCGGGACGGAGCGCGACGCGCCTCGCCTGGAGATGGCGCGCCGCCTGGGCTGCGCGACGTCGATCGCCGGTGCCGACCCGATCGACGAGGAGTCCTTCGACGTCGCGGTCGAGTGCTCGGGCGCCGGACCGGGGATCGCCGACGGCCTGCGCGCCCTGCGCCGCGGCGGGCTGCTCGTGCAGATCGGTCTGCGCGGCGAGGACGTGACGATCCCCTACGACCTGATCTGCTTCAAGGAGCTGACCGTGACGGCGGGCTTCGCCAGCACGCCCACCTCGTGGGCGCGCGCGATGGCGCTGTTGGACGAGGGCGCCATCGAGCTGGAGCCCCTGGTCACCGAGGTCGTCCCGATCGCGCAGTTCCGCCGCGCGTTCGACGCCTCGCGGGCCGGGGACGGGGTGAAGTTCGTCCTGGACCCCCGGTGACCGGCGCCGTCCTGTTCGATCTCGACGGGACGCTGGCCGATACCGAGCCGTTGTCGCAGGCGGCGTGGTCGGAGGTGATCGCCCGCCACGGGTACCAGCCAACGCCCGAGGATCTGGCCGCGCTGCCGGGCAAGAGCTTCGGGCAGGCCTACCGGGTCTTCGCCGACCGCGTGGCGCTGCCGCCCGAGGACGACCTCTTCGCCGCCCACTCGGCGCACCTGTTCCCGGCCATCGACGCCGACCTCGAGGTGTTCACGGACGCGATCGACGTCGTGCGCGCCCTGCACGAGCGCGGCGTGCCGCTGGCGCTGGTCAGCGCCTCGCGCCGCCCGCGCGTGCAACGCACGCTGCGCGCGGCCGGCGTGGCGGAGTGCTTCGACGTGCTGGTCTGCGGTGGCGAGGTGCCGCGCCCCAAGCCGGCGCCCGACGGGTACCTGGCCGCCGCGGCCGCGCTCGGCGTGACCGCCGGACACTGCGTGGTGATCGAGGACACGGCCTCCGGGGCCGAGGCCGGTCTGGCCGCGGGCGCGCGCGTGATCGCCCTCGAACGGGCCGGCGCGGTGGCGGCCGACGCCCACGCCCGGGCCGGCGCGCTGACGCTGGACCTCGTGCTCGACGAGCTGGCGGCCGCGCGATGACCACGTCCGTGCTGTCGGCGCACCAGCGCGCGACGGTCGTCTCCTCGGTCGTCGCCGACGGACCGGCCGCCGGTTGTCGCGCGATCGACGTGCGCGTGCTCGGCGGCATCGACGTGCGGATCCTGCCCGACCGCGGCTGCGACATCGGCGCCGCCTGGTCGCGCGGCGTGCCGCTGGCCTGGATCTCCGCGGTCGGTGAGACCGCGCCGTTGACCGCGCCCCACGGGGAGGACTGGGGCGCCGCGTTCGGCGGCGGGCTGGTCACCACCTGCGGGCGGCGCAACGTCGGCGCGCCGTCGGAGGGTCACGGCCTGCACGGCGACGCCTCCCACCAGCGCGCGACGATCACGTCGGTGGCCCGAGCCGAGGTCGACGGCGACCTGGCGGTCGTGGTCCAGGCGACGATGCGCGAGGGCGCGGCGCTCGGGCCGTGCCTGGAGACGCACCGCACGATCACCACCTGGGCCGACACCGGCCGCGTGCTGGTCGCCGATCGCACCGCCAACCTGGGCACGGAGCCCGAGCCGGCGCCGGTGCTCTACCACGTCAACCTGGGCGCGCCGCTGTGGTCGGCGGGCGCCACGCTGGCCTTCGACGACCACCGCTCGGTCGCCCCGCGCGATCCTGCCGCGGCCGCGGCGGCGCCCGCCTGGAACCGGGCGCCGCTGGCCGACGAGACGCCCGAGCGCGTGTTCGAGCACCACCTCGGTACCGGGGCCGAGGGCGTCGCCCGCGTCGAGCAGCCCGCGCTGGGCCTGGCCGTCGAGGTGCGCTGGGACCGCACCGCGCTGCCGCGCGTGCACCAGTGGCTGCAGACCGCGCAGCGCGCCTACGTGCTGGGCATCGAGCCGGCCAACTGCAGCGTCCTCGGTCGCGCGGCCGATCGCGCCGCGGGCGTGCTGCCGCTGCTCGCGCCCGGCGAGGAGCGCGAGACCTGGGTCGAGGTCTCCGCGCTCTGGCGCTAACGCGCCGGCGGCTGCACGTCGAACAGCACGTCCAGCGCGTAGCGGTCGCCCGCGTAGCGCGTCTCGGTCAGCTCGACCGGCGTGCCGTCGGCGTCGACGATCAGGCGCTGCTCGACCAGCAGCGCGGCGTTGCGCCGCACGTCCAGCCGCCGCGCGTCCGCCGGGCCGGCCGACTGCGCGGTGATCGTGGCCTGGCCCGTGCGCGGCTGCACGCCCGCGGCGGTCAGCACGGCGTGCAGCGAGGCCGCGTTCCAGTCGACGCCGTCGATCGCCGCGGCCAGCCGCGCGGGGAGCACGGCGGTCTCCAGCGCGACCGGCTGCCCGTTGGCCTTGCGCAGCCGCTGCAACACGATCACCTGCCGGTCGCCGTCCAGGCGCAGGCGCTGGGCCTCGACGTCGTCGGCCGCGCGCGTGCGTAGGTCGACCAGGTCCGAGCTGGCCCGCCGGCCGCGCCGGCGCATCTCCTCGGAGAAGCTCAGCAGGCTGTCGGCGGTGCGGTGCGCGGGCGGCTCGGCCACGAACGTGCCGCGCCCGGGCACGCGCCGCACGAGCCCCTCCTGGGCCAGGCGCTGCACGGCGTTGCGCGCGGTCATGCGGCTGACGGCGAACTCGCGGCACAGCATCGCGTCGGACGGGAGCGGGTCGCCCGGGCGCAGGGCCTCGATCCGCTCGCGCAGCGCCTGCTCGATCTCGTAGTAGCGGGGCGTGAAGCGCGGCTCGTCCACGGGGCGATCCTACCCGCGCATGGACCGGTCCGGTTGTCCGGTCATCCAGTGCGCTTCCGGCGCGCACGGCCCTCCTGGTAGCGTGCCGACCTGTCTAGACGACCAGACGAGGAGTGGGATGGGGGACAGGACCGTCGTGCGCGCCGCCGTGGTGGGCACGGGCTTCATCGGGGTGGTGCACGTCGACGCGCTGCGGCGCCTGGGCATCGAGGTCACCGGCGTGGTCGGCTCATCGCCGGAGCGGGCCCGGGAGAAGGCCCGCGCCGCCGGGCTGCCGGAGCCGTATGAGAGCTTCGAGGCGATGCTCGCCGATCCCCGCGTCGACGTCGTCCACATCACCTCGCCCAACGACGCCCACGCCCCGCAGGTGCGCGCCGCGCTGGCCGCCGGCAAGCACGTCGTCTGCGAGAAGCCGCTCGGGCTGGACGCGACGGAGACCGCCGAGCTGCTCGCGCTGGCCGAGGCCTCCGGCCTGGTGCACGCGGTCAACTTCAACATCCGCTTCTACCCGCAGGTCCAGGAGGCGGCCGCGCGCGTGCGGGCCGGGGAGCTGGGCGACGTGCGGCTGGTCAGCGGCGGCTACCTGCAGGACTGGCTGCTGCTGGAGACGGATTGGAACTGGCGCCTGGATCCCGCGGTCGGCGGCGAGCTGCGCGCGGTGGGCGACATCGGCTCGCACTGGATCGACCTGATGACGTTCGTCACCGGGCAGCACGTCGAGGCGGTGTGCGCCGACCTGACGACGTTCATCCCCGTGCGCCGCGAGCCGGTCGGCCCGGTCGAGACGTACGCGGCGGCGACCGACGGCGAGACCGTCGACCACCCGATGACCACCGAGGACGCGGCGGGCCTGCTGCTGCGCTTCGACGGCGGCGCCCGCGCGGTGGCGACGATCTCCCAGGTGTCGGCGGGGCGCAAGAACCTGCTGTCGTTCGAGATCGACGGGTCCAGCGGCGCGCTGGCCTGGGAGTCCGAGGCGCCCGAGCGCCTGTGGCTCGGCCATCGCGGCCGGCCCAACGAGCTGCTCATGCGCGACGCCTCCCTGATGCACCCGAGCGCCGCCGCGACCACGCACCTGCCCGGCGGCCACGCCGAGGGCTTCGCCGACACGTTCCGCGAGCTGTACCGCGCGGTGTACGCCGCCGTGGCCGACGGCGGGCCGGGCGGGACCGACACACCTGACTACCCGACGTTCGCCGATGGGCATGAGGAGGCGCTGATCGGCGCCGCGATCGCGCGCAGCGCGCGCGAGGCCCGCTGGGTGAGCGTCAGCGAGATTCGAGAGGAGACCACGCCGTCATGAAGCTGGGACTGCTGACCGCCGCCTTCCCCGACCAGACCTTGGACGAGGTCGCCGATTGGGCCGCGGCCAACGGGTTCGAGACGCTCGAGGTCGCCTGCTGGCCGGTGGCCGCGGGCGCCGTGCGCCGGTACGCCGGCGTCAGCCACATCGACGTCGCGGGCCTGGACCAGGCGGGCGCCACCGCGATCGTCGAGGGCCTGGCCGCGCGCGGTCTGGAGATCAGCGCGCTGGCCTACTACCCCAACCCGCTGGACGCCGACCCCGAGGCGCGCGCGGCCGCGGCGACCCACCTGAAGGCGGTCATCGACGGCGCCCAGCTGCTCGGCGTCCCCACCGTCGGCACGTTCATCGGCCGCGACAAGACCCGCTCGATCGCCGACAACTTCGACGTGTTCGACGAGGTGTGGCCGCCGCTGGTGGCCTACGCCGGCGAGCGCGGCGTCAACATCGCCATCGAGAACTGCCCGATGATCTTCACCGGCGACGAATGGCCGGGCGGCAACAACATGGCCTACTCGCCGGCCATCTGGCGGGAGATGTTCACGCGCATCCCCGACGCGAACTTCGGCCTCAACCTCGATCCGTCCCACCTGGTGTGGCAGATGATCGACATCGAGCGCGCGGTCTACGAGTTCGGCGACCGCCTGCTGCACACGCACGGCAAGGACGTCGAGGTCCGCCCCGACGGCCTCTACGACCACGGCGTGATGGGCGCCGGCATCGGCTGGCAGGTCCCGCGCCTGTGCGGCCTGGGCCAGGTCGACTGGTCGCGCTACTTCGCGGCGCTCTACGCGGTCGGCTACGACGGCGTCGTCTCGATCGAGCACGAGGACCGACGCTTCGAGGGCACGGCCGAGCTCGTCCAGCGCGGGTTCCTGATCGCCCGGGACACGTTGCGGCCGTTCATCCACTGAGCGCGGTCGAGGCGGCCGCCGCCCGCGCCGTTGTCCGCTCGAGCCCGGTATGCGGGTCGCAGCGGACAACGGCGGGGCCCTAGATCGCGTCGGCGGCCCAGTGCGCCGGCCGGAACAGCGGCGCGCCGACCAGCCCGAGGCCCTCGTACAGCGTCAGGTGCCAGCGGCCCAGGTTGGCGCCGACCACCCGGTCCAGCCCGTCGCCCGCGAAGCACACGTTCGTGGGCGCGGCCATCATCGTCCCCTGGAAGTCGTCGGCGACGACCTCCAGCGCGCCGGCCGGATCCAGGTACAGGATCCGGTCGGGCCGGTAGAGCGAGATCAGCACGCCGCCGTCGGCGGTGAAGGCCAGGCCGTCGGGCACCGTGCCCGGCAGCTCGATCACCGTCTCGGCCACGCCGTCGCCCGCCTCGAGGTCGTAGCGCGAGACCCGCGGGTCGAAGGACTCGACCTGCCACAGCCAGCGCCCGTCCGGCGACACGGCCAGGCCGTTGCTGAAGCATGGGCGCGCGCGCGAGAACGTCGTCGCGCTGCCGTCGGCGTCGATGCGCACCACGCGCCCGTCGTTGCGCGACCACTCGCCGGACGCGCTCAGCCACAGCGTGCCGTCGGCCGCGAAGGCCGGGTAGTTGGGCAGCACCAGCGGCTCGCCGTCCACCTCGGAGATCACCCGGCGGACCGAGGTCCCGTCGGACACGCACAGCGACCCGTCGGCCGAAGCGCAGACGGCCAGCCGCCCGCGCCCGTCGACGGCCAGGCCCAGCACGAACGACGGCGCGCGCACCGCCAGCTCCGCGAACGTGCCGTCCAGCGTCACCCGGTACAGCTGGCCGTCCTCCCCGCCCGCCCACACGACGCCCGCATCGGGATCCCAGCAGACGCCCTCGGGATGGTCGAGGCCCTCGACGAGGACCCGCGGCGCGTCAGCCGCGGGCATGGCCGACGTTGCCGTTGATGGTCAGCCCGCCGTCCACCAGCAGCTCGACGCCGGTCACGTAGCGCGACGCGTCGGAGGCCAGGAACACCACGGCGTCGGCGATCTCGTCGGGGGTGCCGATGCGGCCCATGGCGATCCGCTGGGCGTAGACCTCGCGCACCGCCGGCGTGTAGGCCGTCGCGTTGAGCGGGGTGTCGACGGCGCCCGGCGCGATCGCGTTGACGCGGATGCCGTGCGGAGCCAGCTCGACGGCCAGCTGCTTGGTCAGCGCGACGATCGCGCCCTTGGCGGCGATGTAGGCGCTCAGGTCGGAGTTGACCAGCACGTCGGAGGCCGAGCTGATGTTGACGATCCGCCCGCCGGTCCCCGCGTCGACCATCTGCCGCGCGGCGGCGCGGCAGCCGTGGAAGTAGCCGTGCAGGTTGGCGGCCAGCAGGCCGTGCCAGTCCTCGTCGGTCATCTCCAAAAACGGCTTGACCAACAGCCGCGCGGCGTTGTTGACCCAGATGTCCAGGCCGCCCCAGGCGCGCACGACCTCGTCGGCCAGCGCCTCGACGGCGGCCACGTCGGCGGTGTTGCCCTGGCGCAGCAGCGCCCGCCCGCCGGCCTCCTCGATCCGCGCGCGGGTGCGTTCGGCGCCGTCCTCGTCGTCCAGGTAGAGGCCCGCGACGTCGGCGCCGGCGGCCGCGAACGCGACGGCGATCTCGGCCCCGATCCCGGCGGAGACGCCGGTGACGGCGGCCCGCGCGCCGGCCAGCGCCCCAAGCTGTCTAGATGACTGCATAGGCCGACGGTACACCCGCCGGCCGCGACGCGCTACGCCGGCTCGGCCTCGACGAGCCGGCCGAACTCCTCCAGGTGCGCGCGCATCGCCGTGCCCGCGGTGTCGGCGTCGCCGACGCGTAGGGCCTCGACGATCGGCTCGTGGCGCAGCGCGATCTCGTCGCGGGCCATGCCGGTGGCCAGCGCGGTGATCGTGGTCACGGCCGCGACCTGCAGCGCCTGCCAGGCGGCCATCAGCGGCCGGTTGTCGGCCGCCTCGACGATCAGCTCGTGGAAGCGCACGTCGTGGGCCACCTGCTCGTGCAGGTCGGTGGCGGCGAGCATCTCGGTCAGCTCGGCCTCCAGCGCGGAGACGTCACCGCCGAGCTTGACGGCGGCCTCGCGCGCGGCCACCTCCTCGAGCGCGGCGCGCACGGGGTAGACCTGGGCGATCTCCTCGCGCGAGATCTGCCGCACCCACGACCCGCGAAACGGCGCGGACTCGACGAAGCGCAGCAGCTCCAGGTCGCGCAAGGCCTCGCGCACGGGCGCCTGGCTGATGCCGAACTCCTGCGCGATGCGCGTCTCGACCAGCCGCTGGCCCGGGGCGTATTGGCCCGTGATGATGCGCTGCAGCAGCAGCTCCTTGACCTGCTCACGCAGCACGGTCCGCGTCGGGCCCAGCTGTGTGGAAGTCAGCCCTCCGGCCTCCGTTGCCCCCATGGCCGACGGGACAATAGCGCTAGACCGGTCGACTTGCCACCAATCATCGATCATCTATTATCCCGGCCGCCGCCCGGGTGGAACGGGCCATGGTTGAGAGGAGAGACGGCGTGAGCGACGGGGTGCTGGGCAGCTTCCTGGGGGACGACGAGTTCCCCATCCAGTGGGACGCAGGCGAGAGCGACCTGTTCTGGGTCTTCGACGACCTGCACGTGCCCAACCCGGTGACGCCGATGTTCTTCGACATCGGCGGCTGGTGGCTGACCTGCGACCACATGTTCCGCCGGTTCGGCACGCCGTTCGCCGCCGACTGGGTGGCCAAGTGCATCAACGGCTACGTCTACACGGCGGCGATCCCGTGCGATCCCGCGGTCACCCCCGAGGCGACCGAGTACAACGCCCGCTACGCGCCGCGGGTGCCGCGCCGCGCCGGCTACGCGGACCGCATCGGCGCCTACCTGGACTGGACGCTCCCGCACTACGCGGCGAACTTCATGGGCTGGTGGCGCGATCGCCTGCGCCCCGAGATCGAGGCGAACTTCGCCCGGCTGGACGCCTTCGACTACGACAACGCCGAGCTCGTCGCGCTCGCGGTGCTGCTCGAGGACGCGATCGACATGCACGATCGCCACTGGAAGATCCACTGGATGCTCAACCTGGCCCAGTTCGCCAGCTCCTCGAAGCTGGCCGAGGTGGCCACCGCGGTCAAGGGCGAGGTGGACGCCGAGCTGCTCGGCCGCCTGCAGTCCTCGCTGGAGGACCGCAACTGGGACTCGATCCGCGACCTGTGGGAGCTGAAGAACCAGGTGGCCGCCGACGCCGACCTGCGCGCGGCCTTCGACGGCGGCAACGCCGCCGACGTCCTGCGCCGCCTGGGCGAGACCGAGCGCGGCCGCCAGTTCCTGGCCGACGGCCTCGAGCCCCACCAGGCCGCCTTCGGCTACAAGTCGATCTGGTCGCACGAGTTCGCCTACCCGACCTGGCGCGAGGACCCCGCGCCGATCATCGAGGCGATCCGCGGCTACGTCCTCACCGACTACGACTACCCGGCCAACCTGCAGGCGGTGACCGACGACCTCGAGGCGGCCAAGCGCGAGCTGATGGAGGGCGTGGAGGGCGCGGACCGCGAGCGGCTGCAGACCGCGCTGGACCTGTCGCTGGGCATGAACCCACTGACGCCCGATCACCACTTCTACTGCGACCAGGGCACGAACGCGCGCCTGCGCATCGTGTTGATCGGCATCGGGCGCAACCTCGAGCGGGCCGGCGTGCTGCACGACGCCGAGGACGTCATGTACCTGCACTACGGCGAGCTGCGCGAGCTGATGGCCGGTTCGAACGCGTTCGATCCCAAGGACCTCGTCTCCGACCGCCGCGACGAGCGCGAGGACGCCGAGGAGATCCGCCCGCGCTCGTGGGTGGGCACGGTCACGCAGGAGTTCCTCGACTTCCCCTACGTGGCCAACTGGGGCTTCCCGGAGAAGTTCACCGCGGGCGAGCCGACGCTGACCGGCGAGGTGCGCGGCCTGGCCGCGTCCCCCGGCGTGGTCGAAGGGCCGGCGCGATTCGTCTCCTCGCCCGAGGAGTTCTCGCAGGTCGAGGAGGGCGACATCCTCGTGTGCCGCATGACGAACCCGGCCTGGGTCGTCGTGTTCACGAAGATCGGCGGCCTGGTCACCGAGGCGGGCGGCACGACCTCGCATCCGGCGGTCGTCGCGCGCGAGTTCGGGATCCCGGCCGTGGTCGGCACGTCCAACGCCGGCGACCGCATCAAGACCGGCGACCGCGTGCGCGTCAACGGCAGCTCGGGCGTCGTGGAGATCCTGTCTTGACCGACGGACCGGACTGGCTGGCGCCGACCTCGCTCACGGAGGCGCTCGAGCACAAGGCGCGCCTGGGCGAGGACGCGACGGTGCTGGCCGGCGGCACGTTCCTGGGCATCCTCATGAACCAGGGGTTCCTGCGCCCGCAGACGCTGCTCAGCCTGGCCGGTGTCGACGGGCTGGACCGCATCACCCGCGAGCGCGACGTGCTGCGCCTGGGCCCGATGGTCCGCCACCGCACGGTGGAGACGGCGCCGCTCGTGCTCCAGCACCTGCCGTCGCTGGCGCACGCCTTCGGCGTGGTGGCCAGCCCGCGCGTGCGCAACCAGGCCACGGTCGGCGGCGTGCTGGCCGACGCCGACTACGCCAGCGACCCGCCGGCGATGCTGACCGCGCTGGGGGCGACGGTCACGCTGGCCTCCCAGGCGCGCGGCCAGCGCACGGTGAGCATGAGCGACCTGATCGTCGGCCACTACGAGACGTGCATCGCGCCCGACGAGCTGCTGATCGAGGTGCGCGTGCCCACCGGTCCGCGCGCCGCGACCTACCGCAAGTTCCGCTCGCGCAGCTCGGAGGACCGGCCGTGCGTGGCGGTCGCCGCCGTGCGCCGCGCCGACGGCCTGCGCGTCGTCGTCGGCGCGGTGGCCGAGAAGCCCCAGGAGTTCCCCGAGGTGTGCACGGGGACGCCGCAGGAGATCGGCGCCGCCTACGCCGAGCGGATCGCGCCGATGTCCGACGCCCGCGGCAGCGCCGCCTACCGCAAGCGCGTGATCGCCGTCGAGGTCGCCCGGGCCGTGGCGGAGGTGCAATGAGCGACCCGCGCGTCACCGGCCGGGCCAAGTACTCCCAGGACGTCGCGCTGGACGGGATGTGGCACGCCGCGTTCGTGCGCGCGTCGATCCCGCACGGCACGATCACCAGCATCGACACCAGCGCGGTGCCCGACGACGTCGTCGTGCTCACGCCGCAGGACACCGCCGACCTGAACCGCTACGGCTGCCAGATCGCCGACCAGTTCGTGCTGGCCGACCGGGCGCGCTTCGTCGGCGACATCGTCGCGGCGGTGGCCGCGCCCACGCGCGAGGCGGCGCGCGCGGCCGTCAACCTCGTCGACGTCGAGTACGAGGACCTGCCCGCGGTGTTCGACCCGGTCGAGGCCGTGGCCGACGGCGCGCCGCTCGTGCACGCGCAGCACGCGATCTCCGACAACGACGCCGCCTACTTCGACCTGCGCCCGCAGGCGGGCACGAACATCTGCCACCGCTTCCGCATCCGCACCGGCGACGTGGCCGAGGGCTTCGCGCAGGCCGACGTGATCGTCGAGGAGACGTTCACCACGCCCGGCGCGCAGCACGCGCCGATGGAGCCGCACGCCGCGCTCGCCCGGTGGACCGACGAAGGGCGCCTGGAGGTGTGGACCGGCACGCAGACGCCGTTCAACGTGCGCATGGACCTGGCCGGGATCTTCGGCATCGAGGAGTCGCGCGTGCGCATCATCGCGCCGCCGATGGGCGGCTCGTTCGGGGCCAAGACGTTCGTGCGCCTGGAGGCGATCGTCGCCGCGCTCGCGCGCAAGGCGGGCCGCCCGGTCAAGGCGGTGCTCGATCGGGCCGAGGAGTGGCAGACGCTCAACCGCCACCCCGCCGTGGTCAAGGTGCGCATCGGCGCCACCCGCGACGGCACGCTGGTGGCCAAGGAGATCGACTGCTGGGTCGACACCGGCGCCTACGCGGACTGCGGCCCCGGCGTCGCGCAGAAGATGGGCTACGCCGGCGTCGGTCCCTACCGGATCGCGCACGTGCGCGTGGACAGCTCGTGCATCTACACCAACCTGCCGCCCAACGGGGCCTACCGCGGCTACGGCGCGATGCAGTCGGTGTGGGCCTCGGAGCGCACGATGGACCTGCTCGCGGCGGAGCTGGGGATGAGCCCGCTGGACCTGCGCCTGCGCAACGTGCTCAAGGACGGCGACGCGTTCGCCACCGGCGAGGTGATGGACGACGTGCACTTCGCCGAGTGCCTGCAGGCCGCGGCCGACGCGGTCGGCTACGAGGCCGACCCGACCGGCAAGGGCCTGTGCGTGCTGCTCAAGGGGATGCAGACGCCCAGCCGCGCGGGCATCGCCGTGGTGCGCACGCCCGTGGGCTACGAGATCCAGTGCGCCTCGGCCGAGATGGGGCAGGGCGTGCGCCGCAGCCTCCAGCTGATGGCAGCCGAGCTGCTGGAGTGCGAGCCCGGCCAGGTGGTGGTTCCCGACGCCGACACCGATGTGGTGCCGTACGACACGCGCACGACGTCCAGCCGCTCCACGTACATGATGGGCCGCGCGCTGCGCGAGGCGGTCCGCGACCTGGAGGCCGGCGACGGCCAGCGCGGGTTCGGCGAGATCTCCAACGGCGGCGGCCTGGATCCCGACACCGGGCAGGGCGTGGCCAGCACCCACTGGCACCAGGGCGCGGCGGCGGCCCACGTCGAGGTCGACGAGCAGACCGGCGCCCTCTCCGTGCGCCACCTGCACGCCTCGGTGTACGCCGGCCGCGTGGTCAACCGCCCGGGCGCCGAGCTGCAGAACGAGGGCTCGATGATCATGGGCCTGGGCACCGCCCTGTACGAGGCGATCGACTTCAACAGCGGCCAGGTGACCAACGCGAACCTGTCGGACTACAACGTCCCGGCCGCGGCGGACCTGCCGCGCCTGACGCACGATCTGTTCGAGCGCGAGGGCGCGGTCCCGCACGGCCTGGGGGAGACGGCGCTGCCGCCGATCCCGCCGGCCATCGGCAACGCGCTGGCCACCTACGGCCTGCACCTGACCCAGCTGCCGATGACCGCCGAGCGTGTGCTCGACGCGGTGGACGCCCGCGCGCACGCGCGCGAGGAGACCAGCGCATGAAGGTCGCGCTGGAGCTCAACGGCCGGCCGGTGGAGCTGGAGTGCCGCAGCGACGAGATGCTGCTGGACGTCCTGCGCCGCGAGGCCGACCTGACCAGCGTGCGCGAGACCTGTCGCATCGGCGTGTGCGGCGCCTGCACCGTGCTCGTCGACGACGAGCCGGTCAGCGGATGCCTGCTGCTCACCGCGCAGGCGGCGGGCCGTCGCGTGACGACGGTCGACGGGCTGCCCGAGGGCGACCCGACCGCGCGCGCCTTCGCCGACCAGCACGCGTTCCAGTGCGGCTACTGCACGCCCGGCTTCGTGCTCACGGCGCGCGCCCTGCTGGACGAGTCCCCCCAGCCCGACGAGCACGAGATCGCCGAGGCGCTCGGCGGCAACCTGTGCCGCTGCGGCTCCTACAAGAAGATCGTCGCCGCGGTCCAGCAGGCCGCGGCCGACCGCCCACCGACCCGAGGTGAGTCCACGATGAAATTGGAGAACGCGTTCACGGTCCCCGCGCCGATCGACCAGGCGTGGGCGATCCTGCTCGACGTCGAGCGCATCGCGCCGTGCGTGCCCGGCGCCAGCCTGCAGGGTCGCGACGGCGACGCCTACACGGGCGAGATGAAGCTGAAGCTCGGCCCGATGCTCAACACCTTCCAGGGCTCGCTGGAGCAGCAGGAGGCCGACGAGGCCGCGCATCGCAGCGTGATGAAGGCCAGCGCGCGGGCCGACCGCGGCCAGGGCAACGCGTCGGCGACGATCACCTCGGTGCTGACGCCCGACGGCGACGGCACCCGGGTGGCCGTCGAGACCGACCTGAACGTGACCGGCCCGTTGGCCCAGTTCGGCCGCGGCGTGATGCAGGACGTCAGCGCCAAGCTGATGGACCAGTTCGCGGCCTGCCTGGCCGCCGAGCTGTCGGGCCAGCAGGCGTCCGCGCCCACGGCCGAGGTGCTCGACGTCGGGGCGGTGGGCGGGGGTGCGGTGCTCAAGCGCGCGCTGCCGGCGCTCGGTGTGCTGGCCGTCACGGTGCTGGTGTGGCGCCGGCTGCGGCGAAGCTGATAGCGTCAGGATCGATAATCGATGACCGTGGAGGAGAGCATGGCCAGCGAACTGGATCGCTTCCGTCTGGACGACCGCGTGATCGTGGTCACCGGCGGCTACGGCGGCATCGGTGAGCGCCTGGCGCGCGCGTTCGTGGACGTCGGCGGCCGGGTCGCCATCCTCGGCCGCAGCGCCGAGAAGGCACAGGCGCTGGCGGACGAGCTGGGCGACGCGGCGCTGGCCGCGCCCGCCGACGCGACCAAGCGCGACGAGGTGGACCGGGCGCTCGAAGGCGTCGTGGCGCACTTCGGCCGCGTCGACGGCCTGGTCACCACCGTCGGCGGCGGCGCCGGCGACGCCGTGTACCCGGCGGAGTCCTACCCCGACGACGCCTGGGACTGGATCATGGACCTCAACCTGCGCAGCGCGCTGTACGCCGCGCAGGCCACGGCGCGAGCGATGATCGCCGGCGGCAACGGCGGCCACATCCTGCACCTGTCGTCGGTGCGCGGCCAGCTCGGCATCAACAACGGCTTCTCGGCCTACGTCGCCGCCAAGGGCGCGGTCGACGCGCTGACCCGCCAGCAGGCCACCGAGTGGGCCAAGCACCGGATCACCGTCAACGCGATCTCGCCGACCTTCGTGCGCACCGCCCAGGTCGCCGGGCTGCTATCGGACGACGCCTTCCGCGAGGGCCTGGAGAAGCGCATCCCGCTGGGCCGGATCGCCGAGACCGACGACGTCGTGGGCGCGGCGTTGCTGCTGTGCAGCGACGCCTCGTCGTTCATCACCGGCCAGGTCCTGACCCTGGACGGAGGACTCACCGCATGTCAGTGACCCGTAGAGGAGAGAGCTAGATGGCCCGACGCATCGTGGACCTGTCAATGCCGGTCCACATGGACATGGTCACGTTCCAGCGGGTCCCCCCGCCGGCGATCACCGTGTACGAGACGCACGAGGAGTTCGCGACCCGCGTGGGCGCGGCCGCGTACGGCGTGAACTCGCTGACCGCGAGCAACCTGATCGTGGTCAACGACCACGTGGGCACGCACTGCGACGCGCGCAAGCACATCGTCCCGACCGCGGGCGGCGCCGAGACGATCCCGCTGGAGTGGTGCATCTCCGACGGCGTGCTGCTCGACTTCACCGATCGCATCCCCGGCTACCGGATCACCGAGGACGACATCGAGGAGGCGTTCCGCAAGATCGACTACGCCCCCAAGGAACGCGACATCGTGATCATCCACACGGGCGCCAGCCGCTACAACGACGAAGAGCGCTACAAGACCGACCACCCGGGGATGACCGCCGAGGCGACCCTGTGGCTGATCAAGCGCGGCGTGCGGATGATGGGCTGCGACGCGATCACCTTCGACCCGCCGGTGTGGGCGATGTTCGAGACCAAGCACTTCTGGGAGGCCCACCGCGTCATGTGGGACGAGGAGTACTGGCACCTGGAGAACCTGATGAACCTCGACGAGATCGGCCGCCCGCACGGCTTCCAGCTCAACGTGCTGCCGATCAAGTGGACGGGCACCACCGCCGCGCCGGTGCGCGCCGTGGCGATCATCGACGAGTGATGGCGGTCCCCGGACACCCATGCGGATCTCCTCCGGCCCTCGGCGGCGCTCGCACGTGTCTGACGGCGATCGCCGACCGCAACCGGACGACCAGTACGACCGCGGCCGGCGATCACCCTCAGACACGCACGATCATCCACCGAATGGCACGAAGGATTCCCGCATGGCTGTCCTAGCCTTCCCCGATGCCGGCTGCGACGACGTCGCGCGCGCCGGCGGCAAGGGCGCCTCGCTGGCCCGCATGGCGGCGCTCGGCCTGCCGGTGCCGCCCGGGTTCGTGGTGACCGCGGACGTGCTGGCCGCCGCGCTGCCCGACGGCGGCGCGGCGTTGCGCGCGGTGGTGGCCGAGGGCGGGCCGACGGCCGCCGAGCGGGCCCAGGCGCTGGTGCTCGAGGCGCCGGTGCCCGACGGCCTGCGCGCCGCGCTGACCGAGGCCTACGCGGCGCTCGGCGGCGGCGACGGCGACGTGCCCGTCGCGGTGCGCTCGAGCGCCTGTGCCGAGGACAGCGAGGCGGCGAGCTTCGCCGGCCAGCAGGAGACCTACCTGCACGTGCGCGGCATCGACGACGTGCTCGCGCGCGTGCGCGACTGCTGGGCCTCGTTCTTCAGCGAGCGGGCGCTGTTCTACCGGGCCGAGAAGGGCTCGCTGGACGACGTCGACATGGCCGTCGTCGTGCAGCGGATGGTCGACGCCGACGTGGCCGGCGTGATGTTCACCGTCGACCCCGTCGGCGGTCGCAAGGACCGGATGGTCGTCGAGGCCGTGTTCGGCCTGGGCGAGGCGGTCGTCTCCGGCGAGGTCACCCCGGACCACTACGTGCTCAAGCGCGACGGCACCGTGCGCAAGCGCCAGGTGCACGTGCAGCCGTTCGCGATCGTCTCCGCGCCCGGCGGCGGCACCCGCGAGGAGCCGCTGGACGAGGCGCGCGGCGGTGCCCCCAAGCTGGACGACGAGCAGCTGCGCGCGCTGGCCGAGATCGGCGCCGGGCTGCACGAGCGCACCGGCGTGCCGCAGGACATCGAGTGGGCGCTGGCCGGCGGCGAGCTGTTCGTGCTGCAGGCCCGGCCGGTGACGACGTGACCACGGAGCTGGTGGCGGGCGCGACGGCGTGGATCGAGGAGGTGCACCCGCACCCCTACCACCTGACCCGCGCGCTGGAGATCCTGCTCGAGCTGGACCCGGGCGCCAGCGAGGCGCTGCAGCTCGCCACCGTCACCCACGACAGCGAGCGCGCGTTCCCGGATCCCGAGCCGCCCTACGACAGCGCGCGGCACTTCGACGTGCCCGGCTACCTGCGCTTCCACCAGCGCCGCGCCGCGGCCACCACCGGCCGCTGGCTGGACGACGCGGGTGCGCCCTTCGGCCTGCGCGACCAGGTGGCGACGCTGATCGCCGTGCACGAGGAGGGCGGCTGGCCCGAGGCCGACCTGCTGCAGGCGGCCGACTCGCTGTCGTTCCTGGAGGTCATGGTGCCGCTCGTCGAGGGGTGGATCACCAAGGGCCGCACCGGGCCCGAGCGCGCCTTCGCCAAGCTGCAGTGGATGCACGACCGCATCGCGCCGGAGCTGCCGCGGGCCCGCGCGATGGCGGTGCCGTTGTTGGCAGCAGGACACGAACGGCTGCGGAAGGTGGTCGCATGAGTGACGAGCTCGAAGCGCTCGTCGTGGGCCGGGTCGCGCTCGACCTGTACCCCGAGCAGTCCAACTGCGCGCTGGAGGACGTCGAGACGTTCCGCCAGTACGCGGGCGGCTTCGCCACGAACATCGCCACGGCGCTGGCCCGCCTGGGCGTCAGGTCGGCCGTGTTCAGCGCGGTCGGCGACGACGGGCACGGTCGCTTCCTGCGCAACTGGCTGGCCCGCGAAGGCATCGACACGACGTGGCTGGGAACCCATCCCGAGCTGCGCACCGCGCTGGCCTTCTGCGAGATCTGGCCCCCGGACCACTTCCCGATCACCTTCCATCGCACCCCGACCTGCCCCGACTGGGAGATCACGCCGGCCGACATCGACCTGGACGTGGCCGCCCGGGTGCCGCTGGTCTACCTGAGCGGCACGGCGCTGGCGCTGGAGCCCAGCCGGTCCGCGATCCACGCCGTGGCCCAGACGCGCACGGCGTCGGCCGGCCACACGATCTTCGACCTCGACTGGCGCCCCGCGCTGTGGCGCGACGCCTCGGAGTTCCTCGACCAGGCCGCGCGCGTGGCGCCGTTCGCCACGACGATCCTGGGCGGCGACTCGGAGTGGGCGGCGTCCGGGCTGGACCCGACCGCGGACTCACCCGCGGTGCGCGTGGTCAAGCACGGGCCCGAGGGCGCCACGGTCTACGAGCCCGACGGCAGCGTCCGCGACGAGCCGGTGTGGCCCGTCGAGGTCGTCAACGGCCTGGGCGCCGGCGACGCGTTCGCCGGCGGCTGGGGCTACGCGCTGCTGCGCGGCCAGGACCCGGGGCGCACTGCCGCGGCAAACGGCGCCATCACCGCCTCGCGCCACTCGTGCAGCGACGCGATGGCCACCCTCGACGAGCTGAACCGATTCATGGAGACCGCCAACCGATGACCTGGACCCCCGCCCGTGCCCGTGCGATGGACGAGATCGCCGGCGGCGACGGGATCATCGTCGGCGCCGCCGTCGACCACCGCGACTCGCTCGGCGTGGCGATGCGAAAGCGCGGCCTGCCCGAGCCCTCGCGGGAGCAGCTGACCGAGCTGAAGCTGCGCGTCGCGCACGCGCTGGCGCCCGGCGCGACGATCCTGCTGCTCGACGCCGAGTTCTCGGCCGCCCAGGCGCTGGCCGCCGGTGCGCTGCCCGGCGACACGGCGCTGGTGATACCGCTGGAGGCCCAGGGCTACGGCGACTCGGGGGACCTGCGCCTGACCAGCTTCCTGCCCGGCTGGAACCCGGCCAAGGCCGCGACGCTGGGCGCGTCGGGCTGCAAGCTGCTGCTCCCCTACCGGCCCGACCTCGACGATCAGCGCGGCCCGCAGGCCGAGACCGCGCGCGCGGCGTCCGACGCCTGCCGCGACGCCGGGATCGTGCTCGTGCTCGAGCCGATCGTCTTCGCCCGCGAGGGCGAGGACCTGCCCCCGGAGCGCTACGCCGAGCTCGTGGTCGAGACCGCACGCCAGCTGACCGAGGTGGATCCGGGGATCCTCAAGCTGCAGTACCCCGGTGACGCGGCGGCCTGCGCGGCGCTGGACGACGCCTGCGGCCCGCAGACCCCGTGGGTCCTGCTCGGCGGCGGCGCCGACGCCGAGACGCTCGAAGGCCAGATCGTCGACGCCTGCGCGGCCGGCGCGTCGGGCTTCGTCGTCGGGCGCACGCTGTGGGACGGCGCGCTGGTGGCCGACGCCGACGCCTCGCGCGCCCACCTGCGCGACACGTCGGTGCCCTACCTGGAGCGAATCGGCGCATTGGCCCGCGAGCATGCGACACCATGGCGCGAGCGGGTCGGCGCGATCCCGGTTCCCGCGGATGACTGGTACCGGTAGCGCGCAGAGCTGCTAGCGTCGCCTGCGGTTCGGCAAACGCTTGCCGACCAGGAGGAGAGAACAGTTGCACCCCTCGGACAACAGCTGATACGGTCGCCCTCGGATGGAGAGGAAAGCGTTTGCCACGGACGCGCTGGAAGGCCAGCTCGTCCTCGTCACCGGTGCCAGCCGCGGCATCGGCGCCGCGATCGCCCGCGCCTGCGCGGCGGCGGGCGCCGACGTCGCCATCGCCTACCACCAGCAGCTGGACGGCGCTGAGGCGGTCGCCGCCGACGTGCGCACGCTGGGGCGGCGGGCCGAGATCTTCGAGGCCGATTTAAGCGACCCCGTAGCGGCTCGAGCGATGGTCCGCAGCGTCATCGAGCGCATGGGGCCGATCGACGGCTTCGTCAACAACGCGGGGATCATGCCCCAGTCGCCGTTCCTGGAGATCAGCGACGCCGAGTGGAACCTGGTGCTGGCCACCGACCTGACCGCGGCGTTCGCCTGCAGCCAGGCGGTGCTGCCCGGGATGCTCGAACGGGGCAAGGGCTCGATCGTGATGATCAGCTCGCGCCTGGGCCAGATCGGCTTCGCGGGCGTCGCCCACTACGCCGCCGCCAAGGCCGGCGTGATGGCGCTGGCCAAGTCGATCGCCCGGGAGTACGGCCAGCAGGGCATCCGGGCCAACTGCGTCGCGCCCGGCGTGATCGTCACCGACATGACCTCGGCCGACGTGATCACCGGCGAGGTCGGGCGCAAGCGCATGGCCGAGCTGCCGCTGGGCCGCTTCGGTCAGCCCGAGGAGATCGCCAACGCGGTCGTCTTCCTGCTCAGCGACGCGTCCTCGCTGTTCCTGGGCCAGACGCTGGGCGCCAACTCCGGCGGGCTGATGCCATGAAGGTCCTGGACGCCGACGCGGCCATCCGCGAGATCGCCGACGGCGCGACCGTCATCTTCGCCGGCTCGGGCGCGGGCCACGCGGTCCCGCAGAAGCTGATCGACACGCTGGCCGAGGTGTTCAGCGCCGAGGGGCATCCGCGCGATCTGACCACCGTCCGCGTCGTCGGCCTGGGCGACTTCGCCGACCGCGGCTTCTCCCAGCTGGCGCTGCCCGGCCTGATGAAGCGCACGATCGGCAGCAACATCGGCAACGAGCCGCGCCTGGGTGCGCTGGTCGAGGCCGGCGAGCTGGAGTCCTACTCGTTCCCCCAGGGCGTCCTGTCGCTGCTCTGCCGCGAGATCGCCGGCGGTCGCCCGGGCCTGGTCACGCACGTCGGCCTGGGCACCTACGTCGACCCGCGCCAGACCGGCGGCAAGCAGAACGCGCGCACCACCGAGGACCTCGTCGAGGTCGTGCAGCTGCGCGGCCAGGAGTGGCTGCTCTACCACGCGTTCCCCATCGACGTGGCCGTCATCCGGGCCAGCACGGCCGACGAGGACGGCAACCTCACGCTCGAGGAGGAGGCCGTCCGCGGTGACATGCTGGCCATGGCCATGGCCGCCCGCAACAGCGGCGGGAAGGTGATCGCCCAGGTCAAGCAGCTGGCCCCCGCCAACACGCTGCCCCAGCGCGCGGTCGAGGTCCCCGGCGCGCTGGTCGACATCGTCGTCGTCGATCCCGACCAGACGCAGACCTATGCCACGCGGTACTCGCCCTACTACGCCGGTCGCCTGCGCCGTCCGGCCGTCGGCCACGCGCCGGTGCCCTTGGACGTGCGCAAGGTCATCGCCCGTCGTTCGCTACTGGAGTTCGGCGCCGGCGACATCTGCAACCTGGGCTTCGGCATCAGCCAGGGCATCGGCGCGATCGCCTTCGAGGAGGGCATCACCGACCAGTTCATCCTGACCGTCGAGCAGGGCATCTTCGGCGGGGCCCCGGTGGCCGGCAACGAGGGCGGCGCCGGGTTCAACTTCCAGGCCATGCTCGAGCAGCCGTCGATGTTCGACTTCTACGACGGCGGCGGGCTGGACATCACCAGCCTGTCGTTCGCCGAGATCGACCGCTTCGGCAACGTCAACGTGCACGCGTTCCCCGGGCGCGTGCGCGGGCCCGGCGGCTTCCCGAACATCTCGGCCCGCACCGGGCGCATCAACTTCGTGGGCACGCTCAACGCGCGCGGTCTGGACCTCGGCTTCGACGACGGCCGCCTGCAGATCCGGGCCGAGGGCTCGATGCCCAAGTTCGTGCCCGACGTGCAGGAGATCTCGTTCTCCGGCGAGCAGGCGCTGGCCCGCGGGCAGCAGGTGCGCTACATCACCGAGCGCGCGGTCTTCGAGCTGCGCCCCGAGGGCGTGACGCTCATCGAGATCGCCGAGGGGCTCGACGTCCAGCGCGACGTCGTCGACCAGATGGGCTTCGCTCCGATCGTCGCCGAGGACCTCAAGCCGATCGACCCGCGCGTGTACCGCGACGAGGTCATGGGGCTGGCCCGATGATCACCCTGACCCCCGGCGTCGTCGCGGTCATCGAGCTCGACAACGGGCCGCTGAACCTCGTCGACGTGGCCGCGATGGAGCAGCTGCACGAGGCGCTGGACGCGGTCGCGGCCAGCGGCGAGACCCGCGCGGTCGTGCTGGCCGCCACCGGCGAGCGCGCGTTCTGCGCCGGCTCGGACGTCAAGGAGTTCGAGGGCCTGCACAAGCGCGTGGCCCAGGGCAAGCTGCTCTACGAGAAGTACGTCTACCGGATGCTGGCCGAGTGCCCGCTGCCCACGATCGCCGCGCTCGAGCACGACGCGCTGGGCGGCGGCCTGGAGCTGGCGCTGTGCTGCGACATCCGCATCGCCGCCGAGCACGCGCGGCTGGGCATGCCCGAGGTGCGCCTCGGCGTGATGCCGGGCAGCGGCGGCACGCAGCGCCTGCCCGCCGTCGTCGGCCCGGCCCGGGCCAAGGAGCTGATCTTCACCGGCGAGCTGATCGACGCCGCCGAGGCCGACCGCATCGGCCTGGTCAACCGCGTCGTGCCGGCCGGCCAGGCCCGCGCCGCGGCGATCGCCATGGGCGAGACGATCGCCCAGCGCGGCCCGATCCCCGTGCGCGAGGCCAAGCGCCTGATCGAGCACGCCCATGACTTCGACATCGACGCCGGCCTCGCGGCCGAGCTCGATGCGTCGGACCGTGTCTTCGCCAGCGAGGACATGCTCGAAGGCCAGCGCGCCTTCTTCCAAAAGCGACCGCCGGACTTCTCCGGAACCTGAGGGGAGACAGCACACACCATGGAGAACATCGACCGTTTCGGGGTCTTCCTCCCGACGTACATCTGGGAGGACGACGGCCCCGAGCGGGCCGCCAACATCAAGACCTTCGCGCGCCGCGTGGAGGAGCTGGGCTTCGACTCGCTGTTCGTCACCGACCACCTGCTGTCGGCTCCGCACTTCTACTCGTCCTCGTTCCTGGAGCCGCTGAGCACGCTGGCGGTGGCCGCGGGCGTGACCGAGCGCGTGCGCCTGGGCACCTCGGTGCTCGTGCTGCCGACGCGCAACCCGGTCGTGCTGGCCAAGGAGATGTCGACGCTGCAGTACCTGTCCAACAACCGCTTCATCCTGGGCGCGGGCGTGGGCTGGAACCAGAAGGAGTTCCTGTCCACCGGCGGCGACAAGTCCCAGCGCGGCAAGCGGACCGACGAGATCCTGGACATCATCGTGCCGCTGATGGCCGGTGAGACGCTCACCTACCACGGCAAGCACTTCCAGATCGACGAGATCTCGATCGAGCCGCGCCCGAGCATCCCGCCGGAGATCTGGATCGGCGGCGGCTCGCAGCTGGCCAACCCCAACTCGCCCGACAAGCCGATGCTCGTGCCGGCCGTCAAGGAGCGCATCCTCAACGCCGACGGCTGGATCCCCCGCCCGACCTGCCCGCCGGAGGACCAGGCGCGCGACTGGGAGGAGATCAAGGAGGGCCTGGCCGAGCGCGGCCGCACGCCCGAGTCGCTGACCGTGGCCCACGAGAACTTCATGCACTTCGTGGACACCAACGACTCGGCCAAGGCGCGCGCCGAGCAGGGCCCGGCGTTCCTGAAGGTCATGTCGACCAGCCGCGGCCAGGACTACCTGGAGTCGGTCTACCTGTTCGGCACGCCCGACGAGATCGTCGCGCAGCTGCAGGCCCGCGTGGAGGCCGGCATCGGCTACTTCATGCTGCACACGATGACCCCGGACGTCGACCAGCTCGACATGTGGGTCAAGCACATCGTGCCCAACGTCACGTTCCCGGCCAACGCGCCCACCGGGCGTCGCGTGGCGGCTTGACCGCTCTCCGAGCCATCGAGTAGAAGTAAGCCGAGAGAGGAAAACGATTGCCGTGTCACTGAACCTTGATGGGCTGATCCCCGCGACGGTGCTCCCGATGACCGCCGGCGGGGTCATCGACGAGCCCGCGCTGCGGCGCTACATCCAGTGGATCAGCCCCCAGGGTCCAGTGGCCCTGGCCATCAACGCCGACACCGGCGAGGGCCCACACCTGACCCATCAGGAGAAGTGCCGGGTCATCGAGGTCGTCGGCGAGGAGACCGATCTGCCGATCGTGGCCGGCGTGGCCGGGCCGTTCCAGACGCAGGCCGTGGCCCAGGCCCGCGACTACCAGGCGGCCGGGGCCAGCGCGCTGCTCGTCTTCCCGATCTCGGCCTACATGAGCCAGCCGCTGGACCCGCGGATCCCGGTGGGCTACCACGAGGCGATCTCCGAGGTCGGCCTGCCGATGATCGCCTTCCAGCTGCAGCCGATGCTGGGCGGCGTCAACTTCGAGGCCGACACCCTCAAGGCGCTGATCGAGATCGAGAACGTCGTGGCCATGAAGGAGGCCTCCTTCGACGCGCGCCGGTACCTGGACACGTTCCGGATCGTCGAGCAGGCGGCCAAGTACCAGTCGGGCGAGTTCACCTACCTGACGGGCAACGACAACTTCATCCTGGAGTCGTTCATGCTGGGCTGCACGGGCGCCCTGATCGGCTTCGGCGCGATCATGACCCGCGAGCAGGCCGACATGATCGACGCCTGGAACGACGGGCGCATCGACGAGGCGCGCGCGCTGGGCAAGCGCGTCCAGCGCCTGGCCGACGTGATCTTCGACGCGCCGGTGGCCAACTACCGCGCCCGCACCAAGGAGGCGCTGCACATCCTCGGCGTCCCGGGCCTGGAGGACTCCTCCGTGCGTCCGCCGCTGATCGGCCTGGACGACGCCGAGAAGCAGCGGCTGTCCGACGTCCTGGTCGAGGTCGGGTTGATGGAAGGGGTGACCGCCTGATGGGCGAGAAGGTCGATGTCCTGATCGTCGGGGCCGGCGCGTCCGGCGGCGTCGTGGCCAAACGGCTGGCCACGGCGGGCATGTCCGTCGTGTGTCTCGAGCAGGGCCACTGGCACGAGCTCGACGAGTTCCCCGCGCCGCGGCCGGAGTTCGAGCTGATGGCCCGCAAGCAGTGGGCCCACAGCCCCAACGACCGCGCGCTGCCCCAGGACTACCCCGTCGAGGAGTCCGAGTCCGACATCGCCACGCTGATGTTCAACGGCGTGGGCGGCTCGCTGATCCTCTACGCCGGCGACTGGTCGCGCCTGCACCCCTCCGACTTCTGCGTCAAGACCCAGGACGGCGTGGCGGACGACTGGCCGATCTCCTACGAGGACCTGCGCCCGTACTACGAGCAGACCGACTACGAGTTCGGCGCCTCGGGCCTGGGCGGCGATCCCGCCTACCCCGACCCGTTCGAGCCGCCCTTCCCGCCGCTGCCCATCGGCAAGCCGGCCCTGAAGATCGCCCGCGCCCACACGAAGCTGGGCTGGCACTGGTGGCCGGGCACGAACTCGGTCCTGTCGGTGCCCAGCGAGGGCCGCCGGGCCTGCGCCCAGTGGGCCGCCTGCCTGCACGGCTGCCCGGAGGGCGCCAAGGCCAGCACCGACCACACGCACTGGGGCCACGCGATCAACGACGGCGCCACGCTGATCACCGGGGCGCGCGTGACGCAGGTCACCACCGGTCCCGACGGTCGGGCCACCGGCGCTGACTACGTGACGCTGGACGGCGACGAGCGCCACATCGACGCCGACGTCGTCGTCCTTGCGGCCAACGCGATCGGCACGGCGCGGCTGCTCCTGCTGTCGGGCGGCGACGACGGCCTGGCCAACTCCAGCGGCATGGTCGGGCGGCGCCTGATGGTCCACCCGTTCGCCAACGTGCTGGGGCTGTTCGACGAGCCGCTGCACTCCTGGTACGGCCACGTCGGCTCCAAGATCGTCTGCTACGAGTTCTACGAGAGCGACGACTCGCGCGACTTCGTGCGCGGGGCGAAGTGGTCGCTGGCGCCGACCGGCGGGCCGATCAACAACGCGCTCCCGACGCGTGCCGGCAAGGCCACCTGGGGCCCGGACCACCACCTGCACATGCGCCGCTACCTCGGTCGCGGCGCCTCTTGGGGGATCTTCGGCGAGGACCTGCCGGATCCCGAGAACCGCGTCACGCTGGACCCGACGCTGACCGACTCCTCGGGGCTGGCGGCGCCGAAGGTGACCTACCGCGTGGGCGACAACTCGCGGCGCTGTCTGGACTTCCAGATCGCCCGCGCCCGGGAGTCGCTGGTCGAGGCCGGCGCCTACCACATCGAGGAGGAGCGGCTGATGCGCTACTCCGGCTGGCACCTGATCGGCACGGCGATGATGGGCAACGATCCCGCCACCTCCGTGGTCGACGGCTGGGGCCGCGCGCACGACGTCGACAACCTGTACATCGTCGACGGCAGCGTGTTCCCGACCTCGGGCGGCGTGAACCCGACGAGCACGATCGTCGCCTTCGCCGCACGCACCGCCGACCACCTGATCGCCACCCGCCGCGAGCAGAGGAGCGCCGCATGAGCGAGACCGTCAACGACGCGCATCGCGACCAGCTGCGCGCCTTCGCCGACGTGCTGATCCCCGCCGCGCACGACATGCCGGCGGCCAGCGAGGTCGGCGTGGCCGACCGCCAGCTCGACAAGGTGCTGGCCGTCCGCGACGACCTGACCGCCCCGCTGCTGCGGGCGATCGCGCAGGTGGACCCCGCCGACCACGAGGGCTCGCTGGAGATCCTGCAGCGCGACGACCCCGAGGCGCACGACGCGCTGCTGCTGGTGATCGTCGGCGGCTACTACATCGACCCCGACGTGCGCCGGCGGCTGGGCTACGACGGCCAGGTGCCGACCGAGGTGCGTCCGGAGATCATCCCCAACTACGTCGAAGAGGGGCTGATCGAGCCACTCTTGGCGCGTGGGCCTGTCTATCGCGCGGTTCCCGGCGGTTCCGGCTTGACAAGCGGATCATCGATTACTGATGATCTGACCCAGGAGAGATCTGTGTTGACGACGGACGAGCACGGAACGGTGGGCGCATGAGCGCCCTCGCAACCCCCACCGAGTGGGACGGCCAGCTGTACAGCAGCGGGTGGCGTTCGGCCGAGGGCGGGACCGTCGACGTGCGCGAGAAGGCCACCGGTGACGTGCTGGCCACGGTCGGGCTGGCCGGGGCCGCGGACGTGCGCGCCGCCTGCGCCCGCGCCGCCGCCGCCCAGCCCGAGTGGGCCGCCACCTCGTTCGAGGAGCGCGCCGCGATCCTGCGCCGGGCGGCCGAGATCCTCGACTCCCGCAAGGACCAGGTCGTCGAGTGGCTCGTGCGCGAGACCGGCGAGATCCGCGCCCGCTCGACCCACGAGCACCGCATCTCCGTGGGCGAGATCCGCGAGGCCGCCGCGCTGACCGGCCAGCCCTACGGCGAGCTGCTGCCCACCACCGAGCGCGGTCGGCTGAGCTTCGCCCAGCGGGTGCCGCTGGGCGTCGTGGGCGCCATCACGCCGTGGAACGCCCCGGTGATCCTGGGCATCCGCGTGATCGCGCCCGCGCTGGCGCTGGGCAACGCGGTCGTGATCAAGCCCGACGCGCAGACCCCGGTCACCGGCGGCCTGCTGCTGGCCTCGATCTTCGCCGAGGCCGGTCTGCCCGACGGCCTGCTGCACGCGCTTCCGGGCGCGGCGGAGGCCGGCGAGGCGCTGGTCACCGACCCGCACACCCGGCTGATCTCGTTCACCGGCTCGACGGCCACCGGCCGCCGCGTCGGCGAGCTGGCGGGCATCAACCTGAAGAAGGTCTCGCTCGAGCTCGGCGGCAACAACGCGCTGATCGTGCTCGACGACGCCGACATCGACGGCGCGGCCTCGTCCGGGGCGTGGGGCTCGTTCCTGCACCAGGGCCAGCTGTGCTTCTCGACCGGCCGCCACCTGGTGGCCGAGGGCGTCGCCGCCGAGTACCTGGACGCGATCACCGGACGGGCCGAGGCGCTGGCCGTCGGGGACCCGTGGCGCGAGGACGTCGCGCTCGGGCCGATCATCAACGAGCGTCAGCTGAACAACTTCGACACGATCGTGCGCGACACGGTCGATGCGGGCGCGTCGCTACGGACTGGCGGCACCCACGACGGGCTGTTCTATCGGCCCACCGTGTTGGAGGGCGTCACCCCGGCGATGCCCGCGTTCGAGAAGGAGATCTTCGGTCCCGTCGCGGCGATCACCACCTTCGCCAGCGTCGACGAGGCCGTGGAACTGGCCAACCAGACGGAGTACGGGTTGGCTGCCTCGATCTACACGTCGTCCATTGGACGTGGAATGGAGATCGCCCGATCGATGAAGGTCGGGATGGTGCACGTCAACGACACGACGATCAACGACCAGGCGATCGCCCCCTTCGGGGGGTGGGGTGCGTCTGGCAACGGCGGCCGGTTCGGCTCCGTGGCCAACTGGGAGGAGTTCACCCAGTGGCAATGGTGCACGACCCGGGATTCACCGCCGCGCTTTGCCTTCTGAGGAGGAGGCCCTCAGGGGTCCCACTGGAGGAGTCGGGGAGTACGCAGGAGCATGTTCCACCGAGGTGAGGAGAGCAGGATGGAGAGTATGAGGAAGTGGGGCACCAAGTGCCTCATGATCGGCCTGGGTGTCGGCGCCCTCGCTGTCGCCGGATGCGGCAGCGGTGACGACAGCACGGACACGGGCTCCGCCAGCGCAAGCGGCAGCAGCACCGGCAGCAGCACGGCCAGCGGCAACTCCGACAAGAAGTACGTGATCGGCGTCAGCAACACGCTCGTCGGCAACGGCTTCCGCGAGGAGATGATCTGCTCGATCAAGGCCCAGGCTGCGGCCAGCGGTCAGGTCAGCAAGGTCATCGTCCAGAACCAGAACGGCGGCGCGCCGGAGCAGATCGCGGCGATCCGCAACCTGATCTCCGCGGGCGCCAACGCGATCATCGCCAACCCGGCTGATGCCGCGGCGCTGAACCCGGTGATCCAGCAGGCCAAGCAGAAGGGCGTCGTCTTCGTCGCCGTCGACCAGGCCGTCACGTCGCCGGACGCCTACATCGCCACCAACGACCAGAAGAAGTACGCCGAGCTCGGCGTCGACTGGCTGGCCGAGAAGCTCGGTGGCAAGGGCAACATCGTCGAGATGCGCGGCGCCAAGGGCGTCCCCGCGGACACCGACCGCCACGAGGGCTTCATGGAGGCCCTGAAGAAGTACCCGGACATCAAGGTCGTCAAGTCGGTCTACAGCAACTGGGACTGGCCGACGGGCTCGAAGGAGATGCTGAACATCCTGCAGTCCGGCGAGCAGGTCGACGGTGTCTGGACGTCGGGCATCGACGCGATCATCGTCGACGCCTACAAGACGGCCGGCAAGCCGCTGGTGCCGATCGTCGGCGCCGACAACAACGGGTTCATGAAGCAGATCATGAACGACCCGGACGTCAAGGATAAGGGCGTCATGATCACCAACCCGGCCATCATCGGCGGCGTTGGCACGAAGATCGCCATTGACGCGCTCAACGGCGACAACCCCGAGAAGGTCACGACCCTGACCCCCGAGGTCTGGGACTCGTCCAACGAGGCCGATTGGAAGTCGAACTACGACCCCAAGCTGCCGCCGACCTACTCGGTGACCATGTCGATCCCGGGCAAGACGGACTTCACCCCCGAGCAGCTCAAGAGCTGCGAAGGGCCGTGAGCCGTCGCTGACCCGACTCCCCGTACCCCCAAGTGCCGGACGTCCGAAAGGGCGTCCGGCCGTGGGGCCGGTGACCCCGTAATGAGCCTTCTTTCCGTACAGAACATCGCCAAGAGCTACGGCCCCGTCGTGGCCCTGCGCTCGGTCGACCTCAACGTCGAGCCGGGCGAGATCCACGCGCTGCTGGGCGCCAACGGCGCCGGCAAGAGCACCCTGGTGAAGATCCTCACCGGCGTGATCGGCGCCGACCGCGGCGAGATCCGCCTGGCCGACGCCCCGCTGTCGGTCTCCTCGCCGCTCGAAGCGCGCCGCAAGCGGCTGTGCCCCGTCTTCCAGGATCCCGCCCTCGTGCCGGACCTGACCATCCACCAGAACCTGCGGCTGACCGGCGCCGACACCAAGAAGGTGCGCGCCGCGCTGCGGGAGATCGAGCTGGACATCGATCCCGACGAGCTCGTCGCCGACGTCCCGCTGGCCATGCTGCGCATGATCGACCTGGCTCGCGCCATGACCTACGACCCGCAGCTGCTGCTGCTGGACGAGATCACCGCGGCGCTGCCGTCCGATCTGGCCGAGCGCGTCTTCGTCGTCGCCCGCCAGGTCAAGGAGCGCGGCGGGTCGGTGCTGTTCGTCTCCCACCGCCTGGCCGAGATCACGATGCTGTGCGATCGCGCCACCGTCCTGCGCGACGGCCGCGCCGTCGGCACGCTCGACTCGACCAAGGGCGCCGAGGACCGGATCGTCGAGCTGATGCTCGGCGAGTCCGCGCAGTCGCTGACCGCCGAGGTGCAGGAGGCCGCCAGCGAGGCGGTCGTCGACACCTCCGGCCCGGCGGCGCTGACCGTCACCGGCCTGCAGGTCGATCCCGAGTACCCCGACGGCGTCGACTTCGACGTGCGCGCCGGGGAGATCGTCGGCGTCGCCGCGCTCGAGGCCCAGGGTCAGGAGCAGCTGTTCGAGATCCTGGCCGGCATGTCGCGGGCCAAGAGCGGCCAGATCGAGCGCGAGGGCAAGCAGGTCAAGTTCCGCGATCCGGCCGACGCGATCCGCCAGGGCATGGTGCTGGTGCCCGCCGACCGCGTGATGGCGCTGCTGCCCGATCGGCCGATCCGCGAGAACATCGCCGCGCCGCTGTACTCGCCGGCCAAGAAGTGGGGCGTGTTCAACGCCAAGGCCGAGCGCGCGAGGGTCGACGACGCGATCGAGCGCCTGCAGGTCGACACGCGCGCCTCGCGCGCCGCGCGCCGCCTGTCGGGCGGCAACCAGCAGAAGCTGACGATCGCCCGCTGGCTGGCCGCCGGCTTCGAGGTGCTGCTGTGCTTCGACCCGACGCGCGGCATCGACGTCGGGACCAAGCGCCAGATCTACGCGCTGCTGCGCGAGCTCGCGGCGCAGGGCTCGGCCGTGCTGCTGTTCACGTCCGAGCTGACCGAGATCCCGCTGGTCTGCGACCGGGTGGTCGTGCTCCACCAGGGCCGCATCAGCGACCGCCTGCCCGCATCCGAGGCGACCGAGGCCCGCCTGCTGCGTTCCGCCCACGGCCTCGTCGAGGCGGAGGCGACGGGCACCACCCACTCGGCCGACCGACCCGCCAACTACGTCCCAGGGGTGGTCGAATGAGCACTGCTACCGAGACTGCTCCGCCGCCACAGAGCGGCGGTGCCGGCCTGAAGTGGCGCCGAATCGTCCAGCGCCAGGCCTGGACCGTGGCGGTCATCGGGATCCTCGTGGTCCTGCTGATCATCGAGGCCAACGTGGCCCCGAACTTCACGTCGTTCGACGTGCAGTCGCTGGTCATCGCCGCGCTGCCGCTGGCCTTCGCCGCGATGGCCCAGAGCGTCGTGGTCATCTCGCGGGGCATCGACCTGTCGGTCGGCGCCGTGATGGCCCTGACCAACGTGATCGCGGCGTCGCTGATGGAGGGCAAGACCTCCCTGGGCTCCGCGCTGGCCATCTCCGCGCTGGTCATCGTGATCGGCGTCGTGATCGGCACGATCAACGGCATCACGGTCGTCGGCTCCGGCGTGCCGGACATCATCGCCACGCTGGCCCTGGGCTTCGTGTGGTCGGGCGTGGCCCTGATCGTGCTGGCCACGCCGGGCGGTGGCTCGCCGATCGACTTCCAGACGCTGTCGACCGGCTCGTCGGTGTGGGAGTGGATCCCCAACGGCCTCCTGATCCTGGCCGGTGTGTTCATCGTCGTGTGGATCCCGCTGCGCTCGCGCAAGCTGGGGCTGGCCATGTACGCCGTGGGCAGCGACCGCGTCGCGGCCGAGCTGAGCGGCGTGCCGGTGGCCCGCACGCGCATCCTGGCCTACACCTTCGGCGGCCTGTTCGCCGCGCTGGGCGGGTTGGCGCTGACCTCCACGACCGGCATCGGCAGCCCGCTCTCGGGCGACTTCTACACGCTGACCTCGGTCGCCGCCGTGTGCATCGGCGGGGTCAGCCTGGCGGGTGGTCGCGGCGGCCTGCTGGGCCCGATCATCGCCGCCTTCATCCTGTCGGCCGCCGTCACGGTGCTCACCTTCCTCGGCGTCGACGCGAACTACGGACAGGTCATCCAGGGAGCGCTGATCGTGGCGGTCGTCATGCTCGGCGGGCTCCTGCTGAAGAAGCGAGGTTCCGCGTGAGCGTCTCGGCTCCCGCGCCGCAGGTGGAGACGCCTGCGACGTTCGACCGCGCCAAGCGGCTGCTGATCGACCAGCCGCTGATCATGCTGGGCGTGATCCTCGTGCTGCTGGTGATCGCCTGCACGATCACCAAGTCGAGCTACTTCTCGACCGGGCAGCTCGGCGCGATCCTGCGCTACGCGGCGCCGCTGGCCATCATCGCCGGCGGCCAGACGCTGGCCATGCTGACCCGGGGCATCGACCTGTCGATGGGCGCGACGGCCACCGCCGCGGCCTACGTGATGGCCTCCAACGCCAGCGACGGCACCGTCAAGGCGGTGGCGCTCGGCCTGCTCGTCGGGCTCGTCGTCGGCCTGGTCAACGGCATCGGCATCGGCGTCTTCCAGGTGCAGCCGCTGATCATGACCCTGGGCATGGCGGGCATCGTCACCGGCCTGCTCACCGTGCGCGCGGCCGAGAACCGCACCGGCGGCACCGACGTGCCCTCGTTCGTGCGCAAGATCGGCGGCGAGCCGCTGTTCGGGAAGGGCTCGCTGGACTTCATCCCGACCAGCCTCGTCGTGTGGATCGTGATCGCGGCGATCCTGATCTTCGCGTTGCGACGGTCGGGGTACGGCCGCATGCTCTACGCCTACGGCAACAACCCGCAGGCCATGCGCCTGGCCGGCATGCGGGCGTGGCAGCTGCTGACCGGGACCTACGTGATCATCGGCCTGCTGGCCGCGATCGCGGGCATCCTGCTGGCCGGTCTGATCAACGCGGCCGACCTCGGTCTGGCCGACTCGTTCCTGCTGCCCTCGGTGGCCGCGGCGGTGATCGGCGGCACGTCGATCTTCGGCGGCATCGGCACCTACTCGGGCACGATCATGGGCGCGTTGATCCTGACCGTGCTGGACTCGTTCCTGACGCTGCTCAACGCGGACGATTCGATCCGGCAGATCCTCTACGGGCTGATCATCCTGCTGCTCGTCACGTTCTACGCGCAGGTACAGCGGCGGGCATGAGCGCGTCGGTGTCGTCGGAGCTGGCCTGGACGTCGGCGACCGAGCTGGCGCTGCTCATCCGCGAGCGGCGCCTGTCGGCCACCGAGCTGATGGACGCGACGATCGCGCGGATCGAGGAGCGCGACCCGTCGATCACCGCGTTCACGTTCCGGGCCTTCGACGAGGCGCGCGCGGCGGCCCGGGCCGCCGACGCGGCGCTGGCCGCGGGCGCGCCGGTCGGCGCGCTGCACGGGGTGCCCACGGCGATCAAGGACCTGTTCGACTTCAAGCCGGGCTGGCCGGCGACGCTGGGCGGCATCGCCCGCCTGCACGACCACACGGTCGACGCGACGTGCATCTGGGCGCAGCGGATGGAGGAGGCCGGGGCGATCGTCATCGGCAAGACCAACAGCCCGCCGATGGGCTTCCGCGCCACCTGCGACAACCCGCTGTTCGGGCCGTCGCGCAACCCGTTCGACACCACGCGCAACACCGGCGGCTCGTCGGGCGGCGCCGCGGCCGCGGTGGCCGACGGCCTGCTCTCGTTCGCCGAGGCGACCGACGGCGGCGGCTCGATCCGCATCCCCGCGTCCTGCTGCAACCTGTTCGGCTACAAGCAGTCGACCGGCCGCGTGCCGGGGCTCAACCGCCCCAACGCCTTCTCGATGCTGACGCCCTTCTGCTACGAGGGCGTGGTCACCCGCACGGTGGCCGACGCGGCCCTGTGGCTGACGCTGATCTCCGGCCCCGATCCGCGCGATCCGCTGTGCTTCCCGTTCGACGACGACCCGCTGGGCGCGCTGCAGCGCCCGCTGGTCGGCACCCGCATCGCGTGGGCGCCGACGCTCGGCGGCTTCGCCGTCGATCCCGAGGTCAGCGCCGTGTGCGCGCAGGCCGTGGCCGCGCTGGCCGAGGCCGGGGCGATCGTCGAGGAGGTCGACATCGCCTGGCCCGCGTCGCAGAACGAGCTGGCCGAGCTGTGGGGCCGGCTGATCACGCCGCTGAACCTCGAGGGGCTGGAAGGCCTGAAGGCCGGCGGGCATGACTTCCTGGGCGCCCATCGCGACGAGCTGCCCGAGGCCTACCTGCGCTTCATGGACCAGGGCCTGGAGGCGCGCACGATGGACATCAGCCACGACCAGATGCTGCGCACGGCCTGCTTCGACGCCATCCAGGCCGTGTTCGCCGACCACGACCTGCTGGTCAGCCCGACGCTGGGCGCCCTGCCGCCGCTCAACAGCGCGGTCAAGGGGGAGACGGTCGGGCCCAGCCAGATCAACGGGGTGGAGGTCGATCCGGTCATCGGGTGGACGCTGACCTTCCCGTTCAACTACTCCGGGCATCCGGCGGCCTCCGTGCCGGCCGGTCTGGCGCACGAGCGCCTGCCCGTCGGCTTGCAGATCGTCGGGCCCCTGCGGGGCGACGCCGACGTGCTGGCCGCGAGCGCCGCGCTCGAGCGTTGCCGCCCGTGGCAGGAGGCCTACGAGCTCTGCGAGGCGCGACCGCTCGCGCAGTAGTCGGTCCACATTCAGAAGAGGAGAGGAGAGTCAGTCATGGCGTTCACCGCCACGAAGGATCTCGTGCTGCCTGCGACCGTCACCGGATCGTGGCCGCGGCCGAGTTGGTTCGACCAGAACCTGTGGGGCAAGCCCCTGAGCTCGGGGATGCTGGACCCGAAGTACCGCGAGCAGTTCACCGACGCGCTGTCGGTGGTCGTCTCCGATCAGGAGCGCGCGGGCCTGGACCTCGTCACCAACGGCGACTACTTCCTCGACGCCGACTTCGCCGGCAGGTCCTGGCACCACTACCCGCTGCAGCGCTGGAAGGGCCTGGAGTTCGACGAGCTCCAGCCGGTCGAGGCACCGCAGGACTGGCTGCGCGAGTACCAGCCGGGCACGCTGCTGCACGAGATCTACACGTCGTGGCGGTGGCCGATCGTCACCGGGAAGATCGAGCACAACCCGCGCAACCAGCTGGAGTACGCCAAGCTCTGGCGGCTCACGCAGGCCCGCGCGAAGAAGCCGGTGAAGTTCGGCACGGTCTCCGCCCAGGTGATGGCGCTGTTCCTGGACAGCCACACCGACGTCTATCCCAAGGCCGACGACAAGAAGAAGCAGATCATCTGGGACATGGCCACGGCCATGAACCTGGAGCTCCGCCGCCTGGCCGCGGCCGGGTGCGAGGTGATCCAGGTCGAGGAGCCGACGATCCACTTCATGGCGGCCTTCTTCAAGGACGACAAGGAGACGCTGGACTTCCTGGTCGACGCGATCAACCACGAGATCTCGGGCCTGGAGGACGTCGAGGTCTGGATCCACACCTGCTGGGGCAACCCGATGATGCAGCGGGTCTACGACGACAGCTCCTACGCCAACGCGTTCGAGATCTACCTGGACCGCGTCAACTGCGACGTGTGGACGGTGGAGATGCACGACCGCCACAACGCCGAGATCGACCTGTTCGCGCCCTGGAAGGGCAAGACGAACAAGAAGATCGCCATCGGCGCGGTCTCGCACCGCTCGCTGCAGGCCGAGCGGCCGCCCGAGGTGGCCGACAGCATCCGCACGGCGCTGAAGTACATCGAGCCCGAGAACCTGATCCTGTCCTCGGACTGCGGGTTCGGTCGCCAGGGCGCGGGTCGCACGGTCGCCTTCTACAAGGCGGCGGCGCTGGCCATGGGCGCGAACATCGTGCGCAAGGAGCTCGGGCTGCCGGAGACGTACATCCCGGCGGCCGACGAGAACCTCGTCATCGACGTCGTCCCGTCGAAGTTCGAGGAGTAGGACGGTGCGACGCGTCACCTTCTCGCGCAACGTGACGCTGTCGCTCCCGCACGCGCCGGATGCGGTGGAGTCGAGCATCGACGCCGCGGCTCGCCGCGGCGTCAAGGAGCTGGTCGTGCTGGCCGGCGACGTGGACGACGTGCTGTGGGCGTGCGAGCGGGCCTTGGAACGCGGCCTGCTCGTGCACGCCGACCTCGGGGCGCTGTCAGCTGAGGATCTCGCGCGGCTGCGCGAGGTGACAGCGTCCCTGGGGTTGGCCTTCGATCACGACACGGTCCGGGCCGCCGGTCAGCTGCGGATCCCGCTCACCGTCGCGGTCGACGAGGCGTGGGCGCTCGAGGCGCTGGCCGCGGGCGAGCATGACCACGTGCAGGCGGTGAGCGTGGGCAGCCCGGCGCTGGTGGCGCTGGCCCAGGAGCTGCTGCCGGACGTGGCGATCCAGGTGCCGTCGCCGGACCTGATCGCCGCCGGGGGGACCGATCTGGGCGGCGTCGCGCACCCGCATCAGCTCCGCAAGCAGCTGCAGCCGCTGGGCTACGCGCTGACGGAGCGGTTGGCGGCCCATCCGCCGTATCTGGACCCCGAGTGGCTGGCCCAGGGCGTGCTCGACGTGGTCAAGACGAAGTACTGGTCGTTCATCCCGCGCAAGGGCTCCGGCCGCCGCGACGAGCGGGCGATCCGGACCGATCTGGTGGCTGGGGCGATCGCCAAGGGTCGTGAGGGCGCCTGGTTGTCGGAGGATGAGCTGACGGCGTTGTTTGCGGAGACCAGGCCGGAGGCGATCGAGGACATCCGTCAGGCGGCGGATGAGCTGCGCGCGGAGTTGGCGGGCGACACCGTGACCTACGTGGTCAACCGCAACATCAACGTGAGCAACGTGTGCATCGTCGGGTGCGCGTTCTGTGGGTTCGGGCAGGGCAAGCGCTCACCGGATGCCTATCAGCATCCCGAAGAGGAGTTCCGGGCCCGCATCCGCGACGCGGTCGACTACGGCGCCAGCGAGCTGTGCATCCAGTCGGGCATCCATCCGGATTGGTCGTTCGACGACTACCTGTCCTATCTGCGCATCGCCAAGGATGAGGCGGCGCATCTGCATCTGCACGCGTATTCGCCGATGGAGATCGCGCACATGCAGGACATCAGCGGGTTGCCGTTGAGCGAGATCTTCGCCCAGCTCAGGGACGCCGGCCTGGGTTCGACGCCGGGGACGGCGGCGGAGGTGCTGCATGACGGGGTGCGTCAGCGCATCAGCCCGAACAAGTTGCCGGTGGCGCGGTGGGTGGAGGTGATCGAGGCGTCCCACAACGCGGGGTTGCGGTCGACGTCGACGGTGATGTTCGGGCATATCGAGGAGCCGTGGGAGCTGGCCGAGCACATGCGCGTGATCCGCTCGTTGCAGGAGCGCACGGGCGGCTTCACCGAGTTCGTGCCGCTGAGCTTCATCCCGTTCATGACCTTGCTGGGCCGCACGCACGGGGTGGAGGAGATCTCCCGGGAGGAGAACCTCAAGCACACCGCCGTGTTCCGCCTGGCGTTGGGCAAGACGATCACCAACCTGCAGGCCTCCTGGGTGAAGATGGGCGTCGAGACGGCGACCGAGTCGCTCAGGTGGGGCGTCAACGATCTCGGCGGGACGCTGATGGAGGAATCGATCTCGCGTCTGGCCGGCTCCTATCACGGCACCAAGCTCGATCCGCCGCAGTTGATCGCCGCCGCCCACGCCGCCGGCCGCCCCGCCGCCGAACGAACCACCCTCTACGAACCGGTTGGAGTGCCCGCATGACCCGTCGCGTCGCCCTCATCGGCAAGCCCCTGCGCCGCCGCCACTCGAAGGTCATGCACGACGCGGCCTTCGACGCGTACGGCATCGACGCCCGCTACGAGCTGCGCGAGATCGACCCCGGCGACCTGGCCGCGTTCGTCGCCGAGGTGCGCGATCCCGCCTGGTTCGGCTTCCAGGTGACCGCGCCCTACAAGCGCGACATCATGGCCCTGCTCGACGAGGTCGAGCCGCAGGCGGCGGCGATCGGTGCGGTCAACAGCGTCCTGCGCCGCGACGACGGGGCGCTGGTCGGGTTCAACACCGACGCGCCCGGGTTCGCCGCCGCGGTGCAGCGCGACCTGGGCCGCGACTTCTCCGGCGCCCGCGTCGTCGTCGTCGGGGCCGGCGGCGCGTCCCGGGCCGCCGTGCGGGCCGCGCTCGACGGCGGGGCGACGGAGGTGCTGGTCGCCGGCCGCCGCCTGGCCTCCGCGCAGGAGCTGGCCACGGAGGCCGGGGCGCCGGCCACGGCGATCGCGCTCGACGACCCGGCGCTGGCCCAGGCGCTGCACGACGCCGACCTCGTCGTCAACGCCACCACCGTGGGCATGCTCGATCCGGGCACGCCGATCGACCCCGAGCAGCTCGGGCCCGGCGCCGCGGTGTTCGACCTCGTCTACGTCCCGCCCGAGACCGAGCTCACCCGCGCGGTGCGCGCCCGCGGGCTGCCCGCGGCCAACGGCGCGGAGATGCTCGTGGCCCAGGCCGAGATCGCCTTCGAGCGCTGGACCGGCGTGGCCGGCGCCGACGTCGTCATGCGCGCCGCCGTCGCCCCGCTGATCGCGGAGGGCGGTGCAGCGTGATGCACCCAGCGACCGAGGCCGACGCCGTGGCCGACGCGCTGTGGCGCGCCCAGGCCGACGGCACGCGCGTCCCGCCGCCCAGCGAGACGCTGCCCGAGCTGGACCTGGACGGCGCCTACGCCATCCAGGAGGCGCTCGTCGACCGGCTGATCGCCGCCGGCCAGCAGCCGATCGGCTGGAAGGTCGGCATGGCGGGGATCGTCGGGCGCACCGCGCAGTCGCCGCCGCCGATCTACGGCCGCCTGCTGTCGGGCATGGTCGTGCCCGACGGCGGGACGCTGTCGGCCGAGGCGCTGCACGAGCCCTTCGCCGAGGGCGAGATCGCCTTCGTCCTGGGCCAGCCGCTGAGCGGACCGGACGTGACCACCGCCGACGTGCTGGCCGCGACGGCGGGCGTGCGCCCGGCGATCGAGGTCTTCGCCCGCCGGCTGGACGCGGCGGCGACGGAGACCGTCGACATGGTGGCCGACAACGCGCTCTGCTCGCACGTCGTGCTCGGGGAGACGGTGACCACGGTGGACTGGCTGGACCTGCGGCTGACCGGCCTCGTCCTCAGCCGCGACGCGGAGATCGTCGCCACCGGCGCCGGCGCGCAGGTGCTGGGAGATCCGGCGCGGTCGGTGGCCTGGCTGGCCAACGCGCTGGCCCAACGGGGCCAGTCGCTGGCCGCGGGCGACGTCGTCATCACGGGCGCGGTGGCCGGCGCCCACGCGGCGACGCCGGGCAGCACGTACCTGGCCGAGTTCGACCGCCTGGGCTCCGTGGAGGTGCGCTGCGCATGACCGATCCCCTGACCACCGCGCTGGCCGAGCTGCCGCGCGCCCGGCTGGCCACGCTGCCCACGGCGCTGGAGGACGGGCCGCTGCTGCCCAGCGGCGCGCGCCTGCTGGTCAAGCGCGACGACCTCACCGGCCTGGGCATGGGCGGCAACAAGGCGCGCAAGCTCGAGCTGCTGTGCGGCGCCGCGCAGGCCGCCGGTGCCGACGTGCTGGTCACGGTCGGCGCCGAGCAGTCCAACCACGCGCGCATGACCGCGGCCGCGGGCGCGATCCTGGGGCTGGAGACGCACCTCGTCCTCGGCGGCGATGCGCACGCCGAGCCGACCGGCAACCGGCTGCTGGGCGAGCTGTTCGGCGCGGTCGTCCATCAGCCCGGCACCGACGACTGGGAGGCGCTCTCGGCCGAGCTGACCGGCGTGGTCGCGCAGCTGCGCACCGCCGGGCGCACGCCGTACGCGATCCCGATGGGCGGCAGCACGGTCACCGGCGCGCTCGGCTTCACGGCGGCGTGGCGCGAGCTGCGCGGCCAGCTGGATGAGCGCGGTCTGCGGCCCGCGGCCATCGTCCACGCGAGCTCGACCGGCGGGACGCACGGCGGGCTGCTGGCCGGCGCCGCCGCCGACCGGGCACTGGGCGATCCCGGCCCGGCGATCCTGGCCATCGAGGTGGCCAAGGAGCCCGGCCGCGACCTGGCCGCCGACGCGCGCGAGCTGGCCCACGCCGCGCTGGCCGAGCTGGGGCTGGCCGGCGGCGAGCACGTCCCCGGCCTGCTGGAGCTCGATCAACGGTGGCTGGGGCCGGGGTACGCGGTCCCCAGCGTCGACGGCGACGCGGCCATCCGCTGGGCCGCGCGGCACGGCGGCTGGGTGCTCGATCGGACCTACAGCGGCAAGGCGTTCGCGGGCCTGCTGGGCAACGACGCCGACGGTCGCTTCGGGCCCGGCGACACCGTGGTCTTCTGGCACACGGGTGGCCATCCCGCCGTCTTCGCCGACGGTGGCGCTCCCAGGATCGACGGTTAGGATCGCGCGCTCGTGGCCTCCCTGACCGAGATAGCGAACGTCGCCGGCGTCTCGGTGGCCACGGTGTCGCGGGTGCTGTCGGGCTCGACGCATCCGGTCAGCGAGCAGACCCGCGAGCGCGTCCACCGCGCCGCCGACGTGCTCGGGTTCCACCCGAACATGCTGGCCCGCGGGCTGGTCACCAACCGCTCCAACACGATCGCGGTGATCGTCCACGACATCTCGGATCCCTACTTCGCCGAGATCGTGCGCGGCCTGGAGGACACGGCCCACGAGCACCGCTACCAGCTGTTCATCTCCAGCTCGGACCGCGATCCCGACCGCGAGCTGGCCTACGTGCGGGCGTTCCTGTCGCACCGCGTCGACGCGATCGTCTTCGCCGGCGGCGGCTTCGCCGAGACGACCTACCGCCAGGCGCTGGATGCGCTGCTGACGCCTTTCGAGGAGCGCAACGCGGTCGTGCGCCTGTCCGACAGCGACGACGAACGCCCGTTCATCGCCGCCGACAACCAGGGTGGCGCGGCGATGATGACCCGCCACCTGCTCGAGCTCGGGCATCGGGCGATCGGCTGGATCGACGGGCCGCCCGACTTCCCGCCGAGCGTCGAGCGCTCGTTCGGCCACTACGCCGCGCTGCGCGCCGGGGGGATCGAGCCCGACCTCGACCTGACCGAGTCGGGTCACTTCACCGAGGAGGGCGGTGCCGCGGCCGCCGCCGCGCTGCTGGCCCGCCGGCCCGACGTGACCGCGCTGTTCGCCGCCAACGACCTGATGGCCTTCGGGGCGCTGCGCGAGCTGCAGAGCCGCGCGGTCGACGTGCCCGGCGCCGTGTCGGTCGCGGGCTTCGACGACGTGCGCATGGCCAGCCACCTGCATCCGTCGCTGACCACGGTCAGCGTGCCGATGTACGAGCTCGGGCGCCAGGCGTTCTTCCTGGCCATGAAGCTCCTGCTCGGGGAGCGGCCCGAGGCCCGACGCCTGGACGTCTCGCTGCAGGTGCGCGAGTCGACCGGACCGCGGCGCTAACGCACCACGATCTTCCCGTTCATCCCGAAGTGCAGCGTGCAGACGTAGTTGTACGTGCCCGCCTTCGTGAAGCGCACCTTGTAGGTGCCCTTGGCCTTCGTGCTCGAGCTCTTGAAGCGCGCCTTGCCCCGGCTGGTCACGTTGTGGGGGACGTCGCCGTCGTCCCACTTCCAGGTGACCGTCGTGCCCTTGGACACGGCGAGCGTCTCGGGCTTGAAGGAGATGTCCTTCAGGACGACCTGCGGGGCGCTGGCCGCGATGGCGACCGGCAGCGGGACGACGGGGGCGAGGAACATGCAGGCGATGCGCGCTCCGAGGCTGGAGCGGATCACCGCGTTCGGTCAGACTTCGCCCCATGCCCGAGTTCTGGTCCGACGTCGACCGCCATCTGATCCGCTACGGCGGCACGTTCACGCCGGCGATCATCGAGCGCGCGGAGGGGTCGTTCGTCTACGACGCCGACGGGCGCCAGATCCTCGACTTCACCTCCGGGCAGATGAGCGCGATCCTCGGCCACGCCCACCCGGAGGTGGTCGCCACCGTCACGCAGGCGGTCGGCTCGCTGGACCACCTGTTCAGCGGCATGCTCAGCCGCCCGGTCGTCGACCTGGCGCGGGAGCTGGCGGCCACGCTGCCGGCGCCGCTGCAGAAGGCGCTGCTGCTGACCACCGGCGCGGAGTCCAACGAGGCGGCGCTGCGCCTGGCCAAGCTCTACACGGGCGGCTGGGAGGTCGTGTCGTTCAGCCAGTCCTGGCACGGCATGACCGGCGCGGCGGCCAGCGCGACCTACAGCCACGGCCGGCGCGGCTACGGCCCGGCGATGATCGGCAACCTGGCCATCCCGGCGCCCAACCCGTACCGCAGCCGCTTCATGCGCGACGGCCACTACGACTGGGAGGGCGAGCTCGACGCGGCCTGGGAGCTGGTCGACCGCCAGTCCAGCGGCGGCCTGGCCGCCTGTCTGATCGAGCCGATCCTCTCCTCGGGGGGCGTGATCGAGCTGCCGCCCGGCTATCTGGCGGCGCTGGCCGCGAAGTGCCGCGAGCGGGGCATGCTGCTGGTGCTCGACGAGGCGCAGACCGGGCTCGCGCGCACGGGAGACATGTACGCCTTCCAGCGCGACGGCGTCGTGCCCGACATCCTCACGCTGTCCAAGACGCTGGGCGCGGGCCTGCCGCTGGCCGCAGTGGTCACCAGCGCGGAGATCGAGGAGCGCTGCCACGAGCGCGGGTACCTGTTCTTCACCACGCACGTGTCGGACCCGCTGCCCGCCGCGGTCGGCCTGACCGTGCTCGAGGTGATCGCCCGCGACGGCCTCGTCGCCCGCGCCGGCCAGCTGGGCGAGCGCCTGCGGGCCGGCCTGCTGTCGCTCCAGGAGTCCCACGAGTGCATCGGCGAGGTGCGCGGCCGCGGCCTGCTGCAGGGCATCGAGCTCGTGCTCGACCGCCAGACCAAGGAGCCCGCCGACGCGCTCGGCGCCGCGGTCACGAGCCGCTGCTTCGAGCTCGGCCTGCACATGAACATCGTGCAGATGCCGGGCATGGGCGGCGTCTTCCGCATCGCCCCGCCGCTGACCGCCACCGAGGCCGAGGTCGACCTCGGCCTGGAGATCCTCGACCGGGCGATCGCCGACGCCACCGCGCAACGGCTGGCCGCCTGATGTGCACGAGCTTTCGCCTGAAGACCGCGGACGGCGACGTGGTGGTCGGGCGCACGATGGAGTTCGCCGCCGACATGGGCTGGCGGCTGCTCGTGGTGCCCCGGGGGACGGCGTTCACCGGGACCGCGCCCGACGGTGACGGGCACCGGTGGGAGGCCACGTACGGGTTCGCCGGGGTGGGCGCGCTGGGGCGGATGTCGGCCACCGACGGGCTCAACGAGGCCGGTCTGAGCGCCGCGCTGCTGTACCTGCCCGGCTACGCGCAGTACCAGGACCACGCGGGCGTCGCCGCCGACGCGCTCGTCTCCGCCGACGAGGTCGCCTCGCTGGTGCTGGCCCAGGCCGCGACGGTGGCCGAGGCGGTCGCGCTGATCGAGGACGTGACCGTGTGGAACCGCGTCGAGGCGGTGCTCGGCGCGATCCTGCCGATCCACCTCGTGCTGCACGACCGCGCCGGCGCCGCCGCGGTGGTCGAATGGGTCGGCGGCGTGCGCGTGGTGCACGACAACCCGGTCGGCGTGTGCACGAACGCGCCGCCGTTCGACTGGCATCTGGCCAACCTGCGCAACTACGTCAACCTCAGCGCGCTGAACGTCCCGCCGCTGGACCTGGGCGACGGCATCCTCGTGCGTCCGCTGGGCGAGGGCAGCGGCCTGCTCGGCCTGCCGGGCGACTGGACCCCGCCCTCGCGCTTCATCCGGGCCACCGCGATGTCCCACGCCGCGCTGGGCGTCACCGATGCCGACGACGGCCTGGCCACGGCCCTGCACATCGCCAACGCCTTCGACATCCCCAAGGGCCTGGTGCGCGACCCGTCGGGCAACGGCGACTACACGGCCTGGACGAGCGTCTCGGATCTGGCCGGCGGCCGCTACGTGCTGCGGACCTACGAGGACCCGACGCCGCGCCAGGTCGCGCTGGCCGACCTCGACCTGGCGCTGGGCAGCGAGGTGCGCCAGCTTGCGCTTCCCGCCGCCCCCGGGGTGCTGCCCTTCGGTTAGTGTCGCGCGGTGGCGACCACCGCATCGCCGCCCGAGCAGGTCCGGGCGCCCACTCCCGTCCGCCATGCGGTCGGCCCCAACGCCGTGCTGGCCGTCGCGGCCGGGGGCGTCTCGCTGGCCTTCGTCGACGCGACGATGGTCAACACGGCGTTCCCGGCGATCGAGCGGTCGTTCTCCGGTACCGACCTGGACGCGCTGTCCTGGATCCTGACGGCGTACAACATCGTCTTCGCCGCGCTGCTGCTGGCCGGCGGCCGGCTGGCCGACGTGCTCGGGCGCCGGCGGCTGTTCCTGATCGGCGTGTCGATCTTCACGCTGGCCTCGATCGGCTGTGCGGTGTCGCCGTCGCTGGGCCTGTTGATCGCGGCGCGCATGATCCAGGGGGCCGGGGCGGCGATCGTCGTGCCCTCCTCGCTGGCCATCGTCCTGGAGGCGTTCCCCGCCGAGCGGCGCGCGACCGGGGTGGCGCTGTGGAGCGCGACCGGGGCGGTCTCGGCCGGCCTGGGCCCGGTGGTGGGCGGCCTGCTCATCGACGGCATCGGCTGGCGGGCGGCCTTCCTGATCAACGTCCCGATCGGGCTGATCACCATCGTGTTGGCCCGCCGCCTTCTGGTCGAGAGCCGGGCCATCGGGCCCCGCACGACGCCGGACATGGGCGGCGCGCTCCTGCTGGCCGCCACGATCACGCTGCTGGCGCTGGCCATCGTCAACAGCGACGACTGGGCCGTGCTGCTGTGGTCGGGCTGCCTGCTGGCCGCGATCGGCACCGGTGCGCTGTTCGTGCGCCGCGCGCGGCGGCACAAGTCCCCGATCGTCGACCTGGCGCTGCTGCGCATCCGGTCGGTCTGGCTGGCCAACGTGCTGACCGTGCTGGGCGCGACCGGCCTGTACGCGGCGGGGTTGTGCAACGTCCTGTTCCTGACCCAGGTGTGGGACTACGACCTGGTCACCGTCGGCCTGCTGGCCATCCCCGCGCCGATGGTCGCCGCGCTGGCCGCGCGCCCGGCCGCGGCGCTGGCCATGCGCATCGGCGCGGCCAGGACGGTGGCGATCGGCGGCCTGATCTGGACGTGCGGCATCGCGTTGCTGGTCACGCGCGTGGCCGACGACTCGGAGCCCTACAAGGTGTGGCTGCCGGCGACGCTGGTCAGCGGCCTGGGCGTGGGGATCGCCTTCCCGGTCATCTCGGCCGCCGCCGTCGGCGCGGTCAAGCGCGCGCAGTTCGGCGTGGCCACCGCGATCAACGCGATCGCCCGCCAGCTCGGCGCCGTGCTCGGGGTCGCCGCGCTGGTGGCCATCACGGGGGACCTCTCGACGGCCCAGGACGTGTCGTCCTACCGCATCGGCTGGCTGCTGGCCGGCGGCTGCTTCGCGCTCACCGCGGTCGGCGCGTTGCTGCTCGGGCGCGTGCCGGGCATGGGCGCGCCGCCCCTGCTGGAGGCGCCGCCGCCGGCGCCGCGGACGTTCGTGCGCCCGGAGCGCCGTTCGCCCCCGCCCGATCCCGTCCTGGCCGACGTCGTTGCGCGCTCGCCGGCCGAGCTGCTGGCCGGCGTGCCGCTGTTCGCGCAGCTGTCGGCCGACGATCGCCAGCGCCTGGCCGCGGAGGCCGTGCCGATGGGGCTGGAGGCGGGGACCGTCCTGTTCGCGGCCGGCGACGCGGCCGAGGACGTCTACGTCGTCGAGTCCGGCCGGATCGAGATGGTCGACGGCGACGCCCCGCCGATCCTGGCCGGGCCGGGCGCCGCGCTGGGCGACGCGACGGTGCTGGCCGGCGCGCCGCGCACGGGACTCGCCCGCGCCCGGCGCGACAGCGTGCTGCTGCGCATCCCCGCGGCCGACCTGGAGCGGGTGCTGCACGACAACCCCGACAGCGCGCGACGGCTGTCGGCGGCGCTGGCGCGCGAGCTGCTGCATCAGCGGCCGACCGGCGCCGAGTTCCCGCTCCCGTCCAACACGCTGCTGGCCGTCACCGCCTTCGATCCGAGCGCGCCGCTGGACGAGGTGGGGGCTGCGTTCATCGAGACGGTGCGGCGGTACGGGACGGTGGCCGTCCTCGACGACGAGACCGGTCCGGACGCCGACATCCACTACCTCGACGAGGTCTACGACCACGTCGTGCTGCTGGCCCGGCGCGACGGCCCGTGGCGGCGCAAGTGCCTGCGCGACGCGGACCGCACCATCGTGGTGGCCGGTGCCGGCCCGCCACCGCCCGAGGCGCCGCCGGGCTGCGACCTGGTCTTCGTCGACCAGCCCGGCGCCGCGCTGGGCCCCTGGCTGGAGGCGCTGAACCCCCGGATGCACCAGGTGGTGGCGCCCGACGGCGTCGCCGACGGCGTCGCGGTCGCTGCGCGCCGGGTGACCGGCCGCTCGGTGGGCATCGTGCTCTCCAGCGGCGGCGCGCGCGGGCTGGCCCACATCGCCGTCCTCGAGGAGCTGCTGACCGCGGGCATCACGATCGACCGGGTCGGCGGGGCGAGCATGGGCGCGCTGATCGGGGCGATGTTCGCCAGCGGGATGAGCCCGGCCGAGATCGACGCGCGCATCTACGACGACTGGGTGCGGGGCAAGCCGGCCAACGACTACGGGCTGCCCAAGCACTCGTTGATCCGCGGGCGGCGGGTGCGCGCGGTCCTGCAGCGCACGCTGCCCGGCTCGATCGAGGCGTTCCCGCGCGCGTTCTTCTGCGTCGCCGCCGATCTGTACACCGGCGACGAGATCGTCATGCGCGCGGGCCCCGCGTGGGAGGCGGTGGGCGCGAGCATGAGCCTGCCCGGCGTGGCCCCGCCCGCGGTGGTCAACGGCCGGCTGCTGGTCGACGGCGCGGTGGTCGACGCGCTGCCCGTGGCCTGGATGTCCCGCGAGGAGGGCCCGATCATCGCGGTCGACACCACGACGGAGTCCCAACCGGCGATCGAGCCGCTGCCGGGCCTGCTGGACACCCTGCAGCGGGTGTCGGTGCTCACCGCCAAGCGCAGCCGGCAGAACGCGCTGGAGCTGGCCAGCCTGATCATCCGCCCGCCCGACATGGGCGTGGGCGTGCTCGAGTTCCACCTGATCGACGTGATGCGCGAGTCCGGGCGCCGGGCCACGCTGGAAGCGCTCGAGCAGGCGCCCGCCGTGCTGTTCGACTAGATCCGGGTGATCGAGACCCGCGCGAACACGTGGTAGTCGCTCGGGACGCCGGCCACCGAGTAGACGTCCAGGTAGACCTCGGCCGCCGCCTCGATGGCGTCGCCGGACTGGTGCCCGACGGCGATCCGCGTGCGCTTGCGCGGTGCGTAGACGAGGTCGAACGTGCTGGCCGTCCCGTCGAGCGCGTTCTGCGGGCTGCCGAGACCCAGCGCGTCCTCGAGCAGCGTCTGCCCGGGCGCGTCCTCGTCGGCCACGTCGTAGACCAGCGCGTAGCCGGGGTAGTTGGTGTCGTTCAGCGCGACGGGCGGGGCGAACGTCGACTGCATCGTGGTGATCGAGAAGCCGGTGATGCGGTAGCGGCCCGGGCGCAGCGTGATCGACCCGTCGGCGTTGAGGTGGATGTCGCGGCCGGCCTGCGCCTCGACCTTGTTGAACACGCGGCGGTTGAGCTCGTTCTTCATGAGCTTGTTGGCGGTGGCGTACTCGCCGTAGATCGCGTAGGACGAACGGGGGGCGGCGACCGCGGGCGCGGTGAGAACGACGAGCAGGGCGATGATCGCCAGGGGCAGTGAGCGTCGCATGATCGTGCGACCCTCCCATATCCGTCATGCGCCGGATTCCGGTTTGCCGGACATCCGTCCAGAACGACGAAACCCCCGCGCATGGCGGGGGTTTCGGGCGATGGAGCTAGGGGGACTCGAACCCCCGACCTCCTGGGTGCGATCCAGGCGCTCTCCCAACTGAGCTATAGCCCCAGGCGGGCCTAGTGTAGCCACGGATCGAATGAGCTTTCGCGCACGGCTGACCCTGTTCTTCGTCCTCATCGTCATCGTGCCGATGTTGTCGGTGGCGATCGTCCTGTTCCGCCTGATCGCCGACAACGAGACGGGCAAGGCCGACGCGGGCGTGCGCGTCAGCCGCGACGTGGCCATGAACCTGTACACCGACGCGCGGCGCGACGCCGACAAGGTCGTGTCGGCCGTCGGGACCGACGCGCAGCTCGCGCGCGCGCTGCGCGACCAGGACGAGGCGGCCGCGCGGGCGCGGGTGCGGGCCCTGCTGGCCGCCCGCGACATCGACCGGATCGTCATCACCGGCGGCGACGTGACGCTCGACGAGGGCGCCAAGGACGCGATCGCGCCGACCGCCCGCTCCCTGGTCGGCGAGGGCGGTGCGCGCTTCGGGCGCCTGCAGGTGTCGGTCACGCTGGCCAGCGAGTACACCCGCACGGTGCGCGACCTGTCGAGCACCGGGAGCGCGGTGGCCGTCGACGGCGACGTGCTGGCCAGCACCGTCCCGGGCCTGACCGCGGCCGACCTGCCCCGGCCCGGCCAGCCGGTCGACGTGACCATCGACGGCACCGACTACCGCACGGTGTCGTTCGCCGAGACCGGGTTCGCCGGCCAGGCGGTCGACGTCACCGTGCTGGGCGACGACACCAGCCGCGAGAGCGCGATCTCGCGCAGCCGCCTGCTCGCGGCGGCCATCCTGATCGGCTTCCTGGTCCTGGCCATGGCCTTCGCGATCGCCGTCTCACGCTCGCTGCAGGCGCAGATCGGGTCGTTCCTGGCCGCCGCGCGGCGGATCGCCGCCGGCGACTTCTCCACCCGCGTGTCGACCAGCGGGCGCGACGAGTTCGCCGAGCTCGGTGTCGAGTTCAACAAGATGTCCGAGCAGCTGTCCGGGCGCCTGGAGGAGCTGCGCCAGGAGCGCGCCCGCCTGCAGACCTCGCTGCGGCGCATCGGCCAGACCTTCGCCTCCAACCTCGACCGCGACGCGTTGCTGGAGATCGTCGTCCGCACCGCCGTCGACGGCCTGGGGGCCGACGGCGGCCGCGCCAGCGCGCGACCCTCCTCCGGCCGCCCGCTGCAGGAGATCGTGCGGGCGGGCGGCCTGGACAACCGCCTGGAGCCGCTGCGCATCGCCGAGGCCGAGGCGTTGGTCTCCGGTCGCGGCAGCGAGTCGGCCTTCGAGACGATGCACGCGCTGGCCCATCCGCTGACCGGGACCGAGGCGGGCGAGGTGATCGGGCTGCTGTCAGTCGTGCGCAACGGCGAGCCGTTCTCCGACCGCGATCGGGAGCTGCTCTCCTACCTGGCCGGCACCGCCTCGGTGTCGATCCAGAACGTCGGCCTGCACGAAGCCGTGCAGCGCCAGGCGGTCACCGACGAGCTCACCGGCCTGTACAACCACCGCCGCTTCCAGGAGGCGATGGTGGCCGAGTCCGAGCGGGCCAAGCGCTTCGAGCAGCCGATGAGCCTGGTGATGCTGGACATCGACAACTTCAAGCGCGTCAACGACACCTACGGCCATCAGCAGGGCGACCGCGTGCTCGCCGAGGTCGCCCGCGTGGTGCGCGAGTCATCCCGGGAGATCGATTCTCCCGCGCGCTACGGGGGTGAGGAGCTGGCCGTCGTCGTGCCCCAGACCGACATCGAGGGCGCCTATCAGCTGGCCGAACGCGTTCGCCAGGAGGTCGCGGCGCTGGAGATCCCGCTGGTCGAGGGGGTCGGCGCGATCAGCGTCACGGCCTCGCTCGGGGTGGCCTCGATGCCCGGCAACGCGCTCGATGGCGGCGCGTTGATCGCGGCCGCCGACGCGGCGCTGTACGAGGCCAAGCACGCGGGGAAGAACAAGACGGTGCGAGCGGGCGGTAAGGTCTAGGGAGCACGATGGGACTGCTCGACGACGCCATTCGCGAGCACCTCGAGTTGAAGCGGCGCTCCGGCGCCGACCCCACCGAGGTGTCTCGCCAGGAGCAGGAGGCGCTCGGACCCGCCCGCCGCGGACCCGAGCCGCTCGAGGTCTCCCGACCCTCCGATCCGGAGGTCGCGGAGTTCGAGCCGACGCTCGATCCGCATGCGCCGGAAATCGACGACGTGCCCGAGTTCGACCCCGGCGCCCGCGCCGAGCCGGCCTGGGAGCCGCTGGCCCCCGAGCCGGTCCACGAGCCGGAGCCGCAGCCCGCCGCGTACGAGCCCGAGCCGCCCGCGCCTGAGCCCGAACCGGAGCCCGCGCCCGCACCGGCCGCCCGCGAGCCGGAGCCCGACCCGCAACCGGATCCCGAGCCGCTCTACGAGGCGCCGCCGAGCGTCGACCAGCCGACGGTGGCCTTCGACGCCGCCGACGTGCACGAGGCCCAGCGCCGCCCGGACCCGGCCGCGCCGGTCGAGCGCCCCGCGCCCGAGCCCACGCCGGGCGAGCAGGACGTGCTGGAGGAGACGCCGGACTTCCTGGAGGAGACGCCGGAGCACGACCGGCTGTGGTTCGAACAGCGCCCCCCGCGCGACTTCGACTTCGACGGCTGAGGCCGCCCCCGCCCCCGCCCCCGTGTCCCGCCGCCTGACCTGGCTGGACGTGTTCAGCGATGCACCGCTGTCGGGCAACCAGCTCGCGGTGGTCCACGACGCCGACGGCATCGACGACGAGACCCAGGGCGCCTTCGCGGCCGAGACGAACCTGTCGGAGACGACGTTCATCCAGGCCGCGACGCAGGACGGCGCCGACTACCGCAACCGCATCTGGATGCCCCACCGGGAGCTGCCGTTCGCCGGCCACCCGTCGCTGGGGACCGCCGTCGCGGTGGCGCTCGCCCGGGGCGAGGAGACGGCCAGCTACGTGCAGCAGACGCGGGCCGGGCTGCAGCCGATCGACGTGCGCCGCTCGGGCGCCACGGGCCACGCCTCGGTGCTGCAGGAGCCGGCCGTGTTCGGCGCCGAGATCGACCCCGCGCGTGTGCTGCCCGTCGTCGGCCTCGACGCCCAGGATGCGGCCGGTCCGCAGCTGCCCTGCCAGATGATCTCCACGGGGATGAACCAGCTGATCGCGCCGGTGGCCGACGCCGACGCGCTGGCCCGGGTGCGCGTGGATCCGGTGGGCCTGGCCGCGCTGATGGCCGACGTCGGTGGCGAGGTGCTCTACGTGTCGGCCGTCGACGGCGACCGGGCCCGGGTGCGCGGCCTGTTCCTGCAGGGCGAGCTGTCGCGCGAGGATCCGGGCACCGGCTCCGCCGCGGGCCCGCTGATGGCCCACGTGCACGCCCGCCGCGGGCTGGAGCGCCTGACGGTCACGCAGGGCGTCGAGATGCGGCGCCCGTGTCGCATCGACTGCCGCGTGGAGGGCGATCGGGTCCGCGTCGGAGGCGATGTCATGGTCGTCTTCGAGGCGCAGATCACGCTCTGAGCGGCACGCTCGACCGTCCGTCCAGACGCTGGTGCATCGGTGCAAGTCGGCCGGTCGGCTGCCGACCAAGGGGAAGCAACATACGCGCATCGCCTCCGGGGAACAGGCGGTGCGCACCTAGGTAACGCGTGGGAGGCGCCCCTCTGATGAGCAGGGGGCGCCTCTCCGCGCTTCCTGCTCCTCACACGTGCCCGTGCTGGCTACACTCGCCGTCGCGGGGCCATAGCTCAGCTGGGAGAGCGCCTGCTTTGCAAGCAGGAGGTCAGGGGTTCGATCCCCCTTGGCTCCATCGCCGCGTCAGCCGGGGCCGATGTGGGGCCGCAGCTGCGCGAGGTGCTCGTCCAGGCGCTCGGCCGCGATCTCGGCCAGCGTCGCGCGGTCGCCCCCGATCAGCCAGCCCGCCGGGCTGAGCGCGAGCGCCTCCGGGAGGCCGCGGGCGCCGAAGCGCAGTTGGGCGTCGTCGAGCGACGGCACGGCGCCGAGGCGCCGAACGGCGTGGTCCATCGCGTCGGTGACCAGCGCCGTGTGGCGCGCGAGGTAGGCGGCGAGCGGATCGGCGACGTCGCCGAAGGCGCTCACCCGGGCCAGCAGGAGCGCCAGCAGGGCCTCGTCCTCGAGCGGCTCGTGGATGCCGAACCAGCTCTCCTGGTCAACCGGCGCGACGGGCAGGCCGAGACCGGCGATGAGATCGGATGTCTCAGCAAAGGCGCAAGCCCTGGGCAGCAGCGTCGTTAGGACGACCATCGACCCGCATCAGGCTAGCAAGAAGCATTAGGGCGCCCTAAGAGTCGCGACGCGCCAATTCGACTGTCCGCTCAATGACACGCAGGAAGCCGCCGATCTACCACGAACCCGTCAAACCAGCCGGGTCTCGCCTCCATGCCCGCATCGCCCCCCGACCCCACGCCCCCGGTGACCGAGCCACAGCGGCTCCTGCTGGCCGTGCTCGCGTCGATGCCTGACACCGCGGTCGTCGTCGTCGACCCCCACCTCGTGCTGCGGTTCGTGTGCGGCACGGCGCTGGAGTCGCGGGGCTGGGAGCCCGACGCGATCGTCGGCCGGCCGCTGCCCGAGGTGCTCGGCCCGCAGTTCTCGGTCTACGAGCCGCACTATCGGATCGCCCTGGCCGGCGGCACGTCCACGCTGGAGGCGCCCGACGGCCCGGGCCGCGTGGTCTACCGCACCGAGTTCCTGCCGCTGCGCGTGTCCGGGGACGTGGCCGGCGCCGTCGCCGTGGTGCGCGACATCAGCGAGCAGATGAGCGGCCGCGAGGCGCTGGAGCGCTCCGAGCGCGAGTTCCGCCTGCTGGCCGAGAACGCCACCGACATGATCTCCCGCCACACGCTCGACGCGACCTACCTGTACGCCTCGCCCGCCGTCACCGCGGTGCTGGGCTGGGCCGCGGTCGAGGTCGTCGGGCGCTCGGCCTTCGAGCTGATCCACCCGGATGACCACGCGCACACGACCGCCGCGCTGGCCGGGCTGGTCGCCGACGAGCAGCCGCGCACGGCGCGCTACCGCATGGCCCATCGCGACGGCCGCTGGATCTGGGTCGAGACGGTCGCCCGGCGGGTCGCCGGGACCGGTCGCGACGGCCAGCCCGAGCTGCACGCCTCCACCCGCGACGTCAGCGTCCAGGTCGCGGCCGAGGGCGCCGAGCGCGACGCGCAGGAGCGCTTCCGCCTGGCCTTCGACGACGCCCCGATCGGGATGGCGCTCGTCGATCTCGGCGGCCGGTTCACCCGCGTCAACACCGCCCTGTGCGACATCCTCGAGCGCTCGGCCGACGCGCTGCTGGACACCTCGTTCCAGGAGCTGACCGATCCCGAGGACCTGAACATCGACCTCGACCACCTGCGCCGCCTGACCGCGGGCGAGATCCCGCACTACGCCATGGAGAAGCGCTACCTGGCCCCGGACGGCGGGCGCGTCTGGACCCAGCTGTCGGTGTCGATGCTGCGCGACGCCGACGGCGCCCCACAGGGCTACATCTCCCAGATCCAGGACATCGGCGAGCGCAAGCGCATGCAGGACACGCTGCAGCACCTGGCCGACCACGATCCGCTCAGCGGGCTGTGGAACCGCCGTCGCTTCGAGGAGGAGCTGCGCCGCGAGATCGGCCGTGCGCGCCGGCACGGGGCGTCCACCGCGCTGCTGCTGTTCGATCTCGACGGCCTCAAGCGCGTCAACGACACCTACGGCCACCAGGGCGGCGACGCGCTGATCCGCGGCGTCGCGCGGGCGGTCCGCACCCGGCTGCGCGAGAGCGACGCCGTCGCGCGCATCGGGGGCGACGAGTTCGCCGTGCTGCTGGCCTCGGTCGACCCCGCCGCCGCGCTGGCCGTCGCCGAGAACCTGTGCGCGACGATCCGCGACCTGGCCGTCGACTTCGGCGATGACGAGCTGCGCACGACGGCCAGCATCGGTGTGGCGCCGATCCCGCCCGACGCGCCGGACGCCCAGACCCTGCTGGCCGCGGCCGACCTGGCCATGTACGCGGCCAAGTCGGTGGGCGGCGACGGCGTCGCGCCGGCCATCGCGTGACCGGCGACGCGCCAGGTCGCGCGAGAACCTGATCCGCTCGGCCGCGGGCCCCGACAGAACCTGGGACGTGCCAACGACCTAGGGGAGGCGCACGCACTCACATGCCGCGCGACCACGTTGACCTGACCGCATTCGACGCCGACGGGGCGATCGCCGAGACCGCCGAGAAGGCCGGGATCGATCGAGCGCAGTTCTTCCGGCGAGCCGGCCTGGCCGGTGCCGGGCTCGTCGCCGGCGGATCGCTGCTCGGCGTGCTGGCGCCCAGCGCCATCGCCGCCGACGTTCCGCAGAGCGACATCGACATCCTGAACTTCGCGCTCACACTCGAGTACCTGGAGGCCGACTTCTACCGGCGCGCGGCCGCCAGCCAGGCGCTGTCGGGCAACGTCCAGCGGATGGCCGTGCTGCTGGCCGCCGACGAGACGACCCACGTCCAGACGCTGCAGCAGGCGCTGGGCTCGGCCGCCGTCTCGGAGCCGAAGTTCGACTTCAAGGGCACGACCAGCGATCCGGGCGCGTTCCTGAAGACGGCCTACGTCCTGGAGAACACGGGCGTCTCGGCCTACCTCGGTCAGGCCGGGAACATCAAGACGCCGAGCATCCTCGGGGTTGCCGGGTCGATCCTCACCGTCGAGGCCAGCCACCGCGCCGGCATCGCGATGCTGGCCCAGCAGGACGATCCGCGCGGCAAGGGCGGGATCACGCCCAACGGACCGTTCGACGAGCCCAAGACGAAGGACGAGATCCTCAAGGCGGTCCAGCAGACCGGCTTCATCGTCGGCTGATCTGGGCCGCCGTGCAGCCGCGTGCCGCGGCCAGCCGCTCGGCCTGTTCGGCCAGCGGCGGGCCCGGCACCGCGGCGAACGCATCGAGGGTCAGCGTCAGGCGCCGGCCCTGCTTGCGCGCCTTCCAGGTTGCGGCGGGCTCGCCGTCGACCAGCACCAGCCCGGTCGTCGGGATCGGCGACCACAGCCGCTTGCGCACCGCCTCGTCGGGCACCAGCGCCTGGCGGTCGCGCCCGAGCAGCAGCGGGTCGCCGGGTCCGAGCAGGCGCACGCCGTGGGCCGCGGGTGGGCGCTTGACGGTGCGAACGTCCGCGCGCAGCACCCAGGCCTGACCGACCGGCGACAGCTCGTCGGCGGGGACCTGATCCCACAGCGTCGCGGCGTGCGCCGGGGCGATCCCCGCCCAGGCCGCCAGCTCCTTCGGCGTGGAGGGGCCGTAGCGCGACAGGTAGCGGCGCACCAGCTCGGCCTGCGCCGTCCGCCGCGCGGGCGCCCGGAACCCCACGAGCTGGTCGGTGCGCGCGAACGCGGGCTGGCGGCCCGCCCGTCCGGCCAGGCACAGCCGGCCCTCGAGCCCGGCCAGCACCAGCAGGCCCCGGCGCGCGTGGTGGCTCTCGCAGCCCGGACACCAGGGCAGCAGGTCGGCGGGCAGCCGCCGGCGCAGCTGCTCGTGCAGGTCGTCGCGGCTGAGCGCGACGCCGTCGAGCGCGTCGGCGATCGCCGCGACGCCCAGCGCGGCGGCCTCGACCGGGGAGCGGTCGCTCTCGCGCAGCGCGCCGCCGAGGATCTCCTGAAGCGCCCGTTCGTCCGTTCCCGGATGCAGCGCGGTGGCGAACGCGGCCACCTCCGAAGCGGGCACCACCGCCGTCGCCGTGCGCGCGTTGTAGAGCGCGACCGCGTCGCGCATCTCGAAGCAGGCGCGGTCTAGCCAGCGGCCGTCGACCGCGACGCCGCGCGCGGCCAGCGCCGTCGCGGCCGCGCCCGGGGGTGAGTCCTGCACGGCCCAGACGGCCAGCACGTCCTGCGCCGATGGCGACCCGTCGCCGGCCAGCCCCTGGCGGGCGACGCGGAAGGCGCGGACGGCGTCGCCCACGACGCGACGGTCAGGCGTCGCCCGAGGCCTGCCAGGCGTGGGGCAGGAGGCCCTTGCGGATCAGCGGGAGCCCGTGCGGCGCGCCCGGGTTGGCGAACAGCGTCTGGTGCACGCCGATCTCGCCGGACTCGAAGGCCAGCGCCGCCCCGGTCATGTACAGGCGCCACACGTGCTCGCGGTCCTGGCCGGCGATCTCGATCACGCGCTCGCGATGGGCGGCCAGGTTGCGCACCCACTCGCGCAGCGTCAGCGCGTAGTGCTCGCGCAGCGTCTCGTCGTCGCGCGTCTCGAAGCCGGCCCGCTCGGCCGCCTCGACGACCGTCCCCAGCAGCGACAGCTCGCCGTCGGGGAAGACGTAGCGCGACAGGAACGTCGCGTCGCTGGCCCACGGCTTGCGCTTGACGTGCGGCGCGACGCGCGAGATGCCGTGGTTGAGGAACAGCCCGCCGGGGCGCAGCAGCCCGCGCACGTGCTCGAAGTAGCCGCCCAGCTCGGCGCGCCCGACGTGCTCGTACATGCCGACCGAGGCGATCTTGTCGTACGGCCCGTCGGCCACCTCGCGGTAGTCGGCCACGCGGATCTCGACGCGGTCCGACAGCCCCGCCTCGCGCACGCGCTCGCGGGCCAGCTCGGCCTGGGCGTCGGAGATCGTCACGCCGACGGCCTGCACGCCGTGCTCCTTGGCCGCGTGCATGACCAGCGAGCCCCAGCCGCAGCCGACGTCGAGGAAGCGCTCGCCCTCGGTCAGGCGCAGCTTGCGGCAGATCAGCTCGAGCTTGCGCTCCTGGGCCACGTCGACGCTCTCGGAGGGGTCGGCGAAGTAGGCGCACGAGTAGACCATCGTCGGCCCCAGGACCAGCCGGTAGAACTCGTTGGAGACGTCGTAGTGGTGGCGGATGGCCACCTTGTCGCGGCCGACCGAGTGCAGCCGGCCCTCCTTGCGGAACTCGGCCGCGGGGATCGGCGGCTTGCCGCCCCGCAGCGCGCCCAGCTTGCGCGCCGTCTTGACGACGAGCGCCAGCTCGCGCGGCCCGAGGTCCATGCCCTCGAAGTTGTTGCGCAGGCTGAGGACCTGCTCGATGTCGCCATCGACGTCGACCTCGCCGGACACCCAGGCGCGGGCGATGCCCATCTCGCCGGGGCGCCAGGCGACGTGCGAGAGCGCCCGCGGCGAGCGCAGGATGACCGCGGGGACGTCCGGGTCGCCGTCGGCGGAGGGGATCTCGCTTCCGTCCCAGAAGCGGATGCGCACCCGGCGGGCGCCGGGTGCGAGCTCATCGATGCGGGCGGCCAGCGGGGCCGCGATCTGCGCGCAGGTCACGCGCAAACCCTACGCCACGGCACTACGCCACCGAAGCGAGCACCTCCGCGGCGACGCGATCCGTGGCCGCTCCGGTCCCGCCCAGCAGCCGCCGCGACAGCTGCGCGCGCCGGAAGTACAGCGGCGCGTCGTGCTCCCAGGTCGCCCCGATGCCGCCGTGGACGGCGATGTTGATGCGGGTCGAGGCGTCCAGCGCGCGGCCGGCGGCCGAGCGGGCGGCGCTCGCGGCCAGCGCGAACTCCTCCGGCTTGGACTCGCCGGCCCACCCGGCGTAGTACAGCAGCGAGCGGCCGTTCTCCATCAGGCGCAGGATCTCCACCAGGCTGTGCTTGACCGCCTGGTAGGAGCCGATCGCCCGGCCGAACGTGAAGCGCTCCTTGGCGTAGGCCAGGGCCAGGTCCAGGCAGGTCTCGACCGTGCCGATCGACTCCGCGGCGATCAGCGCCTGGGCCAGATGCCAGGCCGACGCGGCGTCGGAGGGCTCGACCTCCAGACCCGTCGAGGTGCCCGCGGCGAACGACACGTGGCCGAGCGCGCGCGTGGCGTCGTAGCGGGTGGCCGTCTCGACCGCGCCGCCCTCGATGACCGTCACCGCGCCACCGCTCCCCACGACGACGAACACGTCGGCGCCGGGTGCGTCGACGACCCAGTGGGCCGTGTCGCCTCCGGCCGGGGGACGGGTCTTGCCGCTCTTGGGCTCCCACGTCCAGGCGGCGTCGAGATCGCCGGGCGGCATCGCGCCGACGAACGCGGCGCGCTTCTCGCCCGAGGCGATGGCCTCGATGTCGGCGTAGTTGCCGCGATCGAGCAGCCACGAGGCCACCAGGTGGCCGAGCAGCGGCACCGGCGCCAGCACGCGACCGGTCTCGCCCATCACGAGCATCGCGTCGAACGGGGCCAGGCCGGCGCCGCCGTGGTCTTCGGACACCAGCAGGCCGGGCCAGCCGGCCTCGCAGGCCGTGGGCCACAGGTCGGGCAGCTCGCCGCCCTCCAGCGCACCGCGGGCGGCCTCGACGGTGTCGGTCCGCGCGAGCGTGCCGCGGGCGGCCTCGCGCAGGAACTCCTGCTCGTCGCTCAGTGAAAGGTTCATACGGCTGCCTCCCGTTCCTTGGCGCGCAGTTCGGAGAAGGGGATGCCCTTGTCCAGGCGCGGCTCCGGCGGCAGGCCGAGCACGCGCTCGCCCACCGTGTTGCGCAGGATCTCCTCGGTGCCGCCGGCCGACTTCAGGCCGGGCAGGAAGGAGATCGCGTAGGCCCACTCGCTGGACTCGTCCAGCGCCTCGGGCCCGATCACGTCGGCGATCAGGTCGGTGGCGGCGATCGCCCCGTTGACCGTGGTGACCTTGGCCAGCGCCGCTTCGGGGCCGGGGATCTGGCCGCTCTGCAGCGCGGTCAGCGTGCGGTAGGAGGTGAAGCGCAGCGCCAGCAGGTCGGCGGCGATCTCGCCCAGGCGCTTGCGCACGTCCGGGTCCATCCGCGCCGCCGGGTCATCGGCGATCGGCTTGGCGAAGCGGTCGGCGCGATAGCCGAGCGCCTCGGAGCCCAGGCCGATGGTCAGGCGCTCGAACATCAGCGTGGTCAGCGCGGTGCCCCAGCCGTTGCCGACCCCGCCGACGACGGCGTCGCCGGGCAGCGTGACGTCGTCGAAGAAGACCTCGTTGAACTCGGCCTCGCCGGAGATCTGGCGCAGGCCGCGCGTGGTCACGCCGGGGGCGCCCATGTCGACGATGAACATCGACAGGCCCTTGTGCTTGGGCACGTCGGCGTCGGTGCGGGCCAGCAGCAGGCCGTAGGCGGCGAACTGGGCGTTCGTCGTCCACACCTTCTGGCCGTTGAGCGTCCAGGTGCCGTCGTCGTTGAGCTTGGCGCGCGCCTGCACGCCGGCCAGGTCGGAGCCCGCGGCGGGCTCGGAGAACAGCTGGCACCAGACCTCGTCACCGTGGAGCATCGGCCCCAGGTAGCGCGCCTTCTGCTCGTCGCTGCCGTGGGCGATGATCGTCGGGCCGAGCATGCCGACGCCGATCACGTCGAGGATCCCGGGGACGCCGGCGGCGCCCAGCTCCTGGTTGACGATCACCTGCTCGATCGGGCCCAGGCCCTGGCCGCCGAGCTCCTTGGGCCAGACGACGCCCGCCAGCCCGCCCTCGGCGAGCTGTCCCTGCCAGGCGCGCCGGGCGGCCAGGTAGGCCTGCTCCTCGGACTCGTCGGTGTTGCGCGCCGACGGCGCCTCGTCGCGGTGCTGCTCGAGCCACTCACGTACCTGGGCGCGGTACGCGGCTTGCTCGGGCGTGTCGTTCAGGTCCACCCGGGGTCTCCTCGGTCTTGGCTGACTGGCCAGTCGGGAGCTTACGTGACTGGACCTGTCGTACAACGACGGGCCCGTCAGACCTGACAAAGGTGCGATAGCCAGACCATCACCAGACGGGCGAGGATGCCCCACTTGCGCTGCACCGCTGCAAGAGACCGCCGTCGTGCTCGATGATGCTGCTTTGCGACCACGACGAGGGGAGGACCCCATGAGCGATTCCGTGACCCTGCTGCAGGGAGGACGAGTCGTCTCCGCCGATGGCGAGGTCGATGCAGACGTCCTGATCGTCGGCGAGCAGATCGCGGCGGTGGGCAGCGTGACCGCGCCCGACGGCGCCGAGATCGTCGACGTCAGCGGCTGCCTGCTGCTGCCGGGCCTGATCGACAACCACACGCACCTGTCGATGCCGTTCATGGGGATGATGTCCTCCGACGACTACGACACCGGCACGCAGGCCGCCGCCGCCGGCGGCGTCACGTGTCTCGTCGACTTCGCCATCCAGCGCGAGCCCGACAACCTGACGTCGGCCCTGGAGGAGTGGCAGGGCCGCGCGGCCGGCGCCGCGCACGTCGACTACGGCTTCCACATGGCGATCACCAACGCCAACGAGCCGACGATCGCCGACATGGCCACGATGGTCGACGCGGGCGTGACCAGCTTCAAGCTGTTCATGGCCTACAAGGGCGAGCTGATGACGCGCGACGACGCGTTGGCGGCCACGATGGAGCGGGCCCGCGACCTCGGCGGCCTGATCATGATCCACGCCGAGAACGGCGACCTCGTCGACCTGTTCGTGCGCCGCACGCTGGCCGCGGGCCACACGGACGCGATCTACCACGCGCTGACCCGCCCCGAGTTCGTCGAGGCCGAGGCCACCGGCCGCGCGGCGCGGATCGCCGAGCACACCGGCGCGACGCTGTTCGTCGTCCACGTGACCTGCGCGAGGGCGGCGGCGGAGATCGAGGCCGCCCAGCAGCGCGGCGCCAAGGTCACCGGCGAGACCTGCACGCAGTACCTGGTCAACACGATCGACGACCTGCGCAAGGGCGACGGCGTCGGCCAGCGCTACATCTGCTCGCCGCCGCTGCGCGACGCGGTCAACCAGGAGCCGCTGTGGCAGTACCTGCGCCGCGGCGTGCTGGAGTCGATCTCCACCGACCACTGCCCGTTCAACAGCGAGCAGAAGGCCCGCGGCCACCACGACTTCAGCCTGGTGCCCAACGGCCTGCCGGTCATCCAGCACCGGCTGGCCAAGTTGTGGGACGAGGGCGTCGCCGCGGGACGCATCACGCCGGCCCAGCTGGTCGAGCTGACCTCGACGGCGATCGCCGCGCGGTTCGGCCTGGACAGCAAGGGGGCGATCGCGCCGGGCAAGGACGCCGACATCGCGGTGTTCGACCCCAACGCGCCGCGCGCCTACGGCGTGGACAACTCGTTCATGAACGTCGACTACGACCTGTACGAGGGCGAGACGGCCAGCGGCTCGGTGCGCCACACCTACTGCCGCGGGACGCTGGTCTACGACCAGGGCGAGATCAAGACCGCGCCGGGCCACGGGAAGTTCGTGGAGCGCAGCGCGATCAAGACGCCGGTCGCAGCGTCATGAGCGAGCTGATCGTCGATGTCGACCACGTCCTGGCCGACCTGCGCGAGCTGGCCGAGCTGACCGGCGGCCCGGACGGCGCGCGCCGCCTGGCCTGGAGCGCGGACTGGCTCAAGGCGCGCGAGTTCCTGCTGGGCAAGCTCGGCGAGCTGCCGGTCACGATCGACCGCGACGAGGCCGGCAACATCTGGGCCGAGCTCCGCGGCGCCAACGACGACGCCGGCTTCGTGATCGTCGGCTCGCACGTCGACGCCGTGCCCGAGGGCGGCTGGCTGGACGGGGCGCTGGGCGTGTTCGCTGCGCTCGGGGTGCTGCGGGCGCTGGCCGCCAGCGAAGCGGGCCCGCCCGTGACCGTGCGGCTGGTCGACTGGGCCGACGAGGAGGGCGCGCGCTTCGGCCGCTCGCTGCTGGGCTCCAGCGCGGTGGCCCAGACGCTCGACCCCGACGCGGTCCGCGACCTGGTCGACGCGGGGGACCAGCGCCTCCAGGACGCGCTGGCCGACTGCGACGTCGACCTCGACCACGCGGCCGCCGCCGGCAACCGCCTGGGCGGCGCCCGGGCCTACCTGGAGCTGCACATCGAGCAGGGCCCGGTCCTGCTGGACACCGGTCGGCTGGCCAGCGCGGTCAGCGGGACGTTCGGCGACGAGCGCTACCTGATCACGTTCACCGGCCAGGCCGCGCACGCGGGCTCCACGCCGATGCACCTGCGCCGCGACACGCTCGCGGCGGCGGCCACGGCGGCGCTGGAGATCCGCGAGGTGGGCATCCGGCACGGCGGCGTCACCACGGTCGGCTCGATGCGCTCCGAGCCGGGCGTGATCACGGCGATCGCGGGCGTCACCGAGATGATGCTCGACCTGCGCCACCTCGAGGCCGACGCGCTGGCCGCGATGCTGGCCGAGTGCCTGGAGGCCTGCACGAAGGCGGCGGCCACGTTCGACTGCGAGGTCGATCCCGTGCGCATCTTCGGGGCCACGCCGACGCCGTTTCATCCCCAGCTGGTGCAGTTCGCGATCGACTCGGTCGACGAGTCCGGTGGGGGCGAAGGACCGCCGATCCCCTCCGGTCCGCTGCACGACGCCACCGAGGTGGGGCGCCTGGTGCCGACGGTGATGATCTTCGCCCAGTCCGACCCGCCGCTGTCGCACACGAAGATCGAGGACTCGCCCGAGGACGCCCTGCGGGTGGCGATCGAGGCCTATGGTCGGACGGTGGGCAAGACGCTGGACCTGGTCGCCGCCGGCGGATTGGAGCAGCGCTGATGGACTTCGGTGTCGTCCTGCAGAACGACCCGCCCGCGGCGCGGGTCATCGACCTGTGCAAGCGGGCCGAGACGTACGGCTTCAGCCACGCGTGGACGTTCGACTCCCACCTGCTCTGGCAGGAGCCCTACGTCATCTACAGCCGCATCCTCGACGAGACGCACAAGCTGATCGTCGGGCCGATGGTCACCAACCCGGCCACGCGCGACTGGACCGTCACCGCATCGCTGTTCGCGACGCTCAACGAGATGTACGGCAACCGCACGATCTGCGGGATCGGGCGGGGCGACAGCGCCGTGCGCGTGATCAACGGCGCGCCGGTGAAGATCTCCGAGATGCGCGAGTCGATCGGCGTCATCCGCGGCCTGGCCGGCGGGGAGACCGTCGACTACAAGGGCACGCGGCTGCGCCTGCCCTGGAACCCGCACTCGCGCCTGCCCGTGTGGGTGGCCGCCTACGGCCCGAAGATGCTCGCGCTGACCGGCGAGATCGGCGACGGGTTCATCCTCCAGCTGGCCGATCCGACCATCACCGAGTGGTCGATCAGGGCGGTCAAGGACGCGGCCAGGGCGGCCGGACGCGATCCGGCCGACGTGACGATCTGCGTCGCCGCGCCGGCCTACGTGACCGACGGCACCGACGAGCACCTCGAGCACGCGCGCAACCAGTGCCGCTGGTTCGGCGGGATGGTCGGCAACCACGTGGCCGACATCGTCGGGCGCTACGGGACCGACAGCGGTGCGGTGCCCGCGGCGCTGACCGACTACATCGCCGGGCGCGAGAGCTACGACTACAACCAGCACGGCAAGGCCGGCAACACGCACACCGAGTTCGTGCCCGACGAGATCATCGACCGCTTCTGCCTGATCGGCCCGCCCGAGCACCAGATCGCGCGCCTGAACGAGCTCAAGGCGCTCGGCGTCGACCAGTTCGCGCTGTACCTGCAGCACGACGCCAAGGACGCGACGCTGGCCTCCTACGGCGAGCTGGTCATGCCCCAGGTCAACGTGCCGGAGGCCGCGCGCCTGTGACGCTAGGGGTGCCGACCCAGGCCAGCAGCGGCCGTGGCGACGGGAAACGCTCTGCCGCAGGGAGGCGGGCCCCCGTGGGATCTCTGTGGCGGAAGATCAGGCCCGCGGTGATGGTGCTGCTGGCGCTGGTGATCCTGGCCGGGCTGTGGGAGCTCTACAAGTGGCTGATGCCCGACGACGGCGTCTCGATCGGGGGCACGCTCGTGCTGCCGCGCAGCGACGACGCGTCGATGCCGCACCTGTGGACGGTCTACGAGGAGTTCGGCCAGTACGAGGTGGGCACCAGCGGCTCGAAGGTGGGCGGCTCGGTGCTCAGCGCCGTGTGGTACTCGCTGCGGCTGGCCGCGGCGGGCTTCGCCGTCGGCGTCTTCGTCGGCCTGGCGCTGGCCCTGGCCATGCAGCGCATCACGATCGTGCGGCGGGCCATCCTGCCCTACATCGTGCTCAGCCAGACGGTGCCGCTCGTCGCGCTGGCGCCGCTGGTCTTCGCCTGGGGCGGCAACCTGCACCTGTTCGGCCTGGAGTGGCGGCCGTGGATGTCGGTCTCGGTCATCTCCGCCTACCTGGCCTTCTTCCCGGTGGCCATCGGCGCGTTGCGCGGGCTGGCCTCGCCCACCCCGGTGCAGACCGAGCTGCTCAGCAGCCTGGCCGCCTCCTGGTGGCAGACGCTCGTGCGGCTGCGGCTGCCCGCGTCGGTCCCGTACCTGATCCCGGCCCTGAAGCTGGCCGCGGCCGCGGCGGTGATCGGCGCGATCGTCGCCGAGATCTCCACCGGCCTGCGCGGCGGCATCGGCCGCCTGATCATCTCCTACGCACAGTTGGCCACCGGCGATCCGGCGCGCGTGTACGCGCCGATCCTCGGCGCCGCGCTGATGGGCCTGATCGCCGTCGGCCTGATCTCCCTGCTGGAGATCGGGTTGCGCCGCTACACGCCGGAAGGGACAGCAACCGCATGAGCGACCTGACCGCCGATCCGACCGACCTGACCGCCGTCGACGTGGCGCCCGCCGCCGTCGAGATCAGCGGCCTGGGCAAGACGTTCCTGACCGAGAAGACCGAGGTCGAGGCGCTGACCGGCGTCGACCTGACCGTGGCCGCGGGCGAGTTCGTCTCGCTCATCGGCCCGTCGGGCTGCGGCAAGTCGACGCTGCTGCGGATCATCGCCGACCTGATGACGCCGACGGTCGGCACCGTCCTGGTCAACGGCAAGTCGCCGACGCAGGCGCGCCGCGACCAGGACTACGGCTTCGCCTTCCAGGCCGCCGGCCTGCTGGAGTGGCGCACGGTCGAGGGCAACATCGAGCTGCCGATGGCGCTGGGCGGCATGGACAAGACGGCCCGGCGCGCCCGCGCGACCGAGCTGCTGGAGCTCGTCGGCCTGTCGGACTTCGCCCAGCACCGGCCCAGCCAGCTGTCGGGCGGCATGCAGCAGCGCGTGGCCATCGCCCGTGCGCTGGCCCGCCGGCCCGCGCTGCTGCTGATGGACGAGCCGTTCGGCGCGCTGGACGAGATGACGCGCGAGCACATGCAGACCGAGCTGCTGCGCATCGCCCAGGAGACCGGCGCGGCGGTGGTGTTCGTCACCCACTCGATCCCCGAGGCGGTGTTCCTGTCCAACCGCGTCGTCGTCATGTCGCCCCGGCCCGGTCGCATCACCGAGGTCGTCTCGGTGCCTCTGGGCGCGCGCGACGAGGACGTGCGCGAGGCCGAGCGCTTCTTCGCCGCGATCAAGGACGTGCGCGAGGCGCTGCGCGGGCGGACCGGCGCGTGAGCCGCGCCCGGGCGATCTGGTCGGGCCTGTGGCCGCCGGTCCTGTTCGGCGTCGTGTTCCTGGCGCTGTGGGAGTGGTTCGTCAAGGCGCGCGACGTCAAGCCCTACCTGCTGCCCGCGCCCAGCGCGATCTGGGATCAGCTGCGCGACAACACCGACATCATCGCCAAGGCGGCGTGGGCCACCGGCCAGAACGCGCTCATCGGCCTGGCGCTGGGCCTGCTGTTCGGCGTGGTGATGGCCATCATCGCCTCGCGCCTGCGCTTCTTCGACCAGATGCTCACGCCGCTGGCGGCGGCCGTCGCGGCGATCCCGATCGTCGCGCTGACGCCGATCTTCAACACGATGTTCGCGTCGACCTCGTCGATCCCGCGCCGGCTGATCGTGCTGATCGCCGTGTTCTTCCCGGTGTTCGTGAACACGCTCAAGGGGCTGCGCCAGATCGACCCGATCCACGACGAGCTGATGCGCAGCTACGCCGCCAGCCCGTGGGCGGTCCTGCGCGTCGTGCGGATCCCCGGCGCGCTCCCGTTCTTCTTCACCGGCTTTCGGATCGCCGCGTCCACCGCGGTGATCGCGGCGATCGTGGCCGAGTACTTCGGCGGGCTGCAGAAGGGGCTGGGTCCGGCGATCACGTCGGCCGCGGCCGCCTCGGCCTACCCGCGCGCCTGGGCGATCGTCGTCGCGGCGATCGTGCTGGGTCTCATCTTCTATCTCGTCGCGCTGCTGGCGGAACGCATCGCCATGCCCTGGAGGCGCAGCGCGGCATGAGCAGAAGGACGCCTGTCCCACACACCCACCACCCATCGGAGAGGACATGACCACGTTCCTGCGCCGCGCGTTCTGCGCGGTGGCCATGACGGCATCCGTCGTCACGCTGGCCGCTTGCGGCAGCGATGACAGCGGCAGTTCCACGACGAGTGCATCGACGAGCGCTGGGGGCGCCACGTCGACCGCGCCCGCCGAGCTCACCAAGGTGAAGCTGCAGCTGCAGTGGTTCACCCAGGCCCAGTTCGCCGGCTACATCGCCGCGCGCGACAAGGGCTTCTACAAGGACGAGGGCCTCGACGTCGAGATCCTCGAGGGCGGCACCGACATCGTGCCCCAGACCGTGCTCGCACAGGGTCAGGCCGACTACGCGATCGCCTGGGTGCCCAAGGCGCTGCAGTCGCGCGAGCAGGGCGCCGAGATCACCGACGTCGGCCAGGTGTTCCAGCGCTCCGGCACGCTGCAGGTGTCCTTCAAGGACAAGAACATCACCACGGCGGCGGACCTGAAGGGCAAGAAGGTGGGCAACTGGGGCTTCGGCAACGAGTTCGAGCTGTTCGCGGGCATGACCAAGGCGGGCCTGCAGCCCGGCAAGGACAACGAGCTCGTCCAGCAGCAGTTCGACATGCAGGCGCTGCTGAAGGGCGATATCGACGCCGCGCAGGCCATGATCTACAACGAGTACGCCCAGGTGCTGGAGGCCGAGAACCCGGACACGGGCGAGCTCTACACCGAGGCCGACTTCAACAAGATCAACTGGAACGACGAGGGCACGGCGATGCTCCAGGACGCGATCTGGGCGTCCACGCCGAAGCTCGACGATCCGGCCTACCAGGACCAGACGGTCAAGTTCCTGACCGCCAGCTACAAGGGCTGGATGTACTGCCGCGACAACCCGGAGGAGTGCCGCGACATGGTCGTCAAGGCCGGCTCCAAGCTCGGCGCCAGCCATCAGCTGTGGCAGATGAACGAGGTCAACAAGCTGATCTGGCCCTCGGAGGACGGCATCGGCATGGTCAACGCCGACGCGTGGGCGCAGACGGTCAAGGTGGCCAGCGACACGAAGAACGCCGACGGCGAGACGGTGCTGACCAAGGAGCCCGAAGGCCTGGCCTACACCAACGACTACACGACCAAGGCGCTGGCCAAGCTCGGCGAGGAGAACGCCGAGACGACCGGAGCCGACTTCGAGCCGATCACGGTCAAGCTCGAGCCGGGCGGCGCCTGATCACCGCAGCGTGAAGTTGACACGGCGGGGCACGGCGACGACAGTCGCGCTGTGCTCCGCCGTGGCGCGCTCGCGCTCCTCATCGCTGGGATCGCCGCACTGGCGCCCTCCGCAGCCGGGGCGGCGGTGCCCGGGTCGCTGGCGCCGCTGGGTCCGCCCGGCGGCTGCGTCGGCTTCTGGACGCTCACGTTCGTCGGCTGCGCCACGAGCTCCGACCTGGGCGGCAGCAGCGTCGCGCTCGCGCCGGACACGCGCCAGCTGTACGTGACCGACTTCGGCGGGTCGCTGGCCGTGGTCCAGCGCGATCCGCTCAGCGGCGCCGTCGCGCTGGACACCGCCCAGGCGCCCTGCCTGGAGGCCGCCGGGGTGACGCACAGCGCCGCCTGTCAGCCGGCCCGCGGCCTGAGCGGCGCCACCGACGTGGCGGTCAGCCCCGACGGGGCCTTCGTCTACGCGAGCGGTTGGCAGTACCCCGCGATGTCCCCGCAGCTGATCGCCGGCTCGGTGACGACGTTCGCCCGCGACCCGGTCACCGGCGCGCTGACGCAGCTGCCCGGCGCGGTCGGGTGCCTGCAGCAGGTGGCCATCGCCAGCGCGCTGGCGCCCGGCGACGAGACCTGCGGCGCGGCGACGGGCATCCCGCAACCGGTCGCGCTGGTCATCAGCGCCGACGGCGCGTTCGTCTACGTGGCCAGCCGCGGCGGTGCCGTCCAGGCCTTCGGACGCGACGCGACGACCGGCGTCCTGACGCCCCTGGGCGGGGCGACGCCGACGGGGCTGACCGGCGCCGTGTCGGGGCTGGCCCTCTCGCCCGACGGCGCGCAGCTGTACGTCACCGGCGGGCGCGTCGCGGTGATCCAGCGCGACGCGGTCACCGGTGCGCTCGGTCGGTCGACCACCGGCCGGGCGCCGGGGCCGCTGTCGGGACCGGTCGCCTTCAGCGCCGACGGGACCACGGCCTTCGCGGCCGGATCCGCGGCCGCCGTCACCGCGTTTCGGCGGGCGCGGGGCACCGGGGCCCTGACCGCGGTCGCCGGGCGGCGGGGCTGCGTGGCCCAGGGAAGGACCCTGCGGCGCCGGTGCACCCGCACGCAGCTGCCGGTCGACGGCGTGGTCGCGTCGGGCCGGTTCGTCTACGGGTTCAACGTCAGCTACGGCGTGTCTGCGTTCGCGCAGGCGGCCGGTGGCGTGCGCGCCCTGCCCGGCCGCGCCGGCTGCCTGGTCACGCCCGACAGCCGCAACCGCACCGCGCGCGGCTGCACGAAGACCGCGGCCGGCATGTACGGACCGCAGGGGATGGTGGCCACGCCCGACGGCCGCTTCGTCTACGTCACCACGTCGCTGGTGACGGCGCTCGTCGTCGCGCGCTAACGGGGCGTCGCGCGGAAGCCCGCGTTGAGCAGCTGCGTGGCCTGCTTGCCGATGTCGGGCGAGTCCAGCAGCACCACGCCCAGGCGCCGCCCGTGGCGCGTGGCGGTGGCCACGATGCACTCGCCCGCGGCGTCGGTGTAGCCCGTCTTGATGCCGGTGACGCCGGGATAGCCGGCCACGATCAGCGGGTTGTGGGAGGACAGCCACAGCTTGCCGCCCTTGATCGGGAAGGGCAGCACGACGCGCCGCTTGCCGACGATGCGGGCCAGGCGCGGCTCGTCGAGCACGGCGCGGGCCAGCGCGGCCAGGTCGGCGGCGCAGGAGTGGTTGCCCGCGTCCTGATAGCCGTCGGGACGGGCGAAGCGCGAGCAGGGCAGGCCCATCTGGGTGGCCTGGTCGTTCATCATCTTCACGAAGTGGCCCTGGGTGCCGCCGACGCGCTGGGACAGCGCGATCGCCGCGTCGTTGCCCGAGACGATCAGCATCCCGTTGAGCATCGTCTCCAGCGGCACGAGCTTGCCGCCGCGGGGCAGCAGGCCGATGCCCGACCCCTGGTAGGCCAGCGCCTCCTTCGTCACGCGCACGCGGTCGTCGGGCTCGCTGTGCTGGGCCACGACGACCGCGGTCATCATCTTCGTGAGGCTGGCGATCGGCAGCACGCGCTCGGGATCGCGGCGCCACAGCACCTGGCCGGTGTCGACGTCGAACAGCAGCCCGCTGCGCGGCGGGTGGGAGAAGTCGATGCGCACGGGGTCCAGCGTCGTCGTGAGGTCCACGTCCAGCGGCTGGCGGACGATCACCTCGGGCGCCACCGGGCCGTTGATCGCCTGCTGCAGGTCCGAGCCCGTCGAGCCGGCCACGCGCTCGGCCGAGTCGTCGTCCAGCGCCGGGCGCACGACGAGCAGGGCCACCGCGACGACGGCGGCCAGGACCGCGACGGCGAACAGGACCCGGACGGCTCTCATGGCGGCGGAGGCGGCTCCCGCAGTGCGCCGAGGATGCCGAAGCCGAAGAGGGCCAGGACGAGGAGCGAGACGACGGTCAGGGGATCGGGGCCGTTGCGCACGACCACGGCGATCGTCAGCCCGCCCAGGACCACGATCATCGTGAGCACCCCGACGAGAATGGCCGTCCTCACGACGCGGGCGCCGACTGCCGCGCCGCGCGGGCCAGCAGCGGCGCGAAGAGCACGCCGAAGATGCAGCAGGCGACCTGGGCGAAGACCGGCACGTCATCCCAGTTCAGCGCGACCCCGACCAGCACCTGCAAGGCGATCCAGGCCGCGGCCAGGATCACGATCGGAACCGCGACGATCGTGAAGAAGAACGGGATCGTCACCAGGCTCATCACGCGCGAGCGCGGGTTCAGGCGCAGGTGCGCGCCGATCATCGCGGCCACCAGGCCCGTCGCGCAGGCCAGCGCGATCCGCGGCGTGGAGTCGTCGGCCAGCTGCGCGGCGAAGGCCAGGACCCCGCCCGACACCACGAACGACAGGAACTGCCCGCGCCCGAACGCGGCCTCGACCGCCGGCGCGAAGAACCACAGGAACAGGACGACGAGGACGATCTGCAGGATCGGGCCGCCGGTGAGCGCGAGCGCGAGCACCGACGCGGCGATCAGCGCCAGCGTGACCAGCGGCAGGCGGTCGGTCGGGGTGTCGTCCTGGACCGGGAACAACGCCCGGTCAAATCTAGTGCCTCAGCCCAGGGCTGCGGCCAGCGGACCGACGCCCGGCTGGTCCTGCGGGATGTGCTGATCGGCGTGGTAGCTGGAGCGCACCAGCGGGCCGGCGGCGATGTGATCGAAGCCGAGCGCGTAGGCCGCGGCCTCCAGCGCCTGGAACTCGTCGGGGTGCCAGTAGCGCACGACCGGCAGGTGGTTCTCGGTCGGGCGCAGGTACTGGCCGACGGTGAGCACCTGCACGCCGGCCTCGCGCAGGTCGGCGAATGCGGCGACCATCTCCTCGTGCGTCTCGCCCAGGCCGACCATCAGGCCGGACTTCGTCGTGACCGCGGCGCCGCCCATCTCCTTGGCGTTGCGCAGCACGCGCAGCGACCGCTGCCAGGTCGAGCCGCGCCGCGCCACCGGGTACAGGCGCGGGACCACCTCGACGTTGTGGTTGAACACGTCCGGGCGCTGGGCGATGACGGTGGCCAGCGGCATCTCGTGGCCCTGGAAGTCGGGCGTCAGCACCTCGACCTTGCAGTTGGGCGCCTGGCGGCGGCACTCGCGGATCGTCGCGGCCCAGATGCGCGCGCCCTTGTCGGGCAGATCGTCGCGATCGACGCTCGTGATGACCGCGTGCCGCAGGCCCATGCGGGCGATCGAGCGGGCCACGCGGGCGGGCTCCAGCGGGTCGTTCCACGTGGGCTTGCCCGTCTTGACGTGGCAGAAGCCACAGCGGCGGGTGCACGTGTCGCCGAGGATCATGAACGTCGCGGTGCCGCGCTCCCAGCACTCGCCGATGTTCGGGCAGGCCGCTTCCTGGCAGACGGTGTGAAGGTTCTCGGCCTCCATCGTCGCGCGCAGCTCGCGGTACTTCGCGCCGCCCGGGGGCGGCACCTTGAACCACTTCGGCTTGCGCGCGGTCAAGGGCAGGACGTCGGCGCCGAGCACCTTCAGGACGTCCATGCCGCCGGGGTTGGACCGCGAACGGGTCTGGTGCTTTCGGGGCTCCGCCGCCACGTCGACCAGCGTATCGGTCGGCGACCGCCGGCTAGTCCCGGGTGCTGCCGCTGCTGGTCTTGCTCGTCGTGTTGCCGGCGGCGTCGGTGACCGTGACCTTCAGCGAGATGCCCTGGGTCGGGTCCTTCTTCAGCGCCGACTTCGTGGCCGAGCTCAGCCGGGCCGTGAGCTTGACCCAGCCGGCGTTGGCCAGCACCGAGCCGGTGACCGCGGTCTGCTTGGTCTTGCCGACCGTCAGCACGCCCGAGACGAAGCAGGCCTCGTTGCAGGACGTCGTGAAGGGCAGGCCGCTGGAGCGCAGCGTGGTCGCCTTGGGGCTGCTGGAGGTGGCCACGACGACCCGCGGGTCGCTCTCGTCGTTGGGCACTTCGCCGAGCGCGGTCATCGAGATGATCGGGGTGTTGCCCGAGGCGCTGGACGAGGTGCGGTAGGCGATCGTCGCGCGCTCCTCGTCGGTGGAGACCGCGGTGGCCTTCCCGGTCGAGAGGTCGACGTTGTACAGCAGCGGGTTGCCGTCGGTCGTCGTGCGCAGCGCGGCCAGCGCGGTGCCGCCCGCGGTCAGCGTGAGGCCGGCCGGCCCCTCGGTGGCCACGCCGAGCTCGCCGACCGTGCGGATCGTGGCCTGCTGGGTGGGCGCGGTGATCAGCGCGTCACGGGCGCTGTCGATGCCGAACAGGCCGGCCAGCCCCGCGCCGGCGGCCGGCGGCTGCGAGTAGGCCAGCGCGGTGACCACCGGGGTGGTGCCGGTGCCCGCGTCGGTCGCGTCGTAGGTGTAGGCCTGGTCGACCCCGGCGGTCTGGCCGGTGAGGATCGACACGCGGAGGTTCTGGCTGGAGGTCGAGTACGACCGCGCCTGGTTGGTCGACGAGTCCAGCGCGAAGGCGAAGGCGTCGCCGTTCAGCGGCGGGCTGAAGGGGGTCGAGCTGACCACGGTGGCGGCGCCCGTGACCGGGTTGACCACGTACATGCGGTTGGTCGAGCCCATCGCGTAGATGCGCCCGAGCGCGGGCTGCCAGCCGATGCCCAGCAGCGTCTCGCCGGTCTGCAGGCCGGTCACCGTGACGGCGCCCTGCAGGTTCGCGGGCGAGTCGGAGCGGAACAGGAGCAGCTGGTTGTCGGCGGTCAGACCGACGAGCTGCTCGGCGGCCGAGGCGGAGGCGGGCACGCACAGGCTCGCGAACACGGCGGCGAGCGCGAGGCGGCGAGGGGTCACGAGCGAGCGCATGGGCGCGGGATTCTTCCGCACCCGACGGCGATGTGTTGCAGGATGGCGTGCGCGCTCAGGCGGGCGCGAGCGCGGCGGCCGCCAACGCGCGGGCGGGGGAGACGATCCGCTGGCGCCGCCCGCACTCCTGCGCGAAGCGCCAGGCCACGCGCTTGCGCAGGCAGCGCAGGGTGCCCTGGCGACCCGTGATCTCGGCCACCGACGTCGTGCGCACGTCCGGCAGGCCGCAGGGGACGATCCAGCCCCACGGCTCGAGGTCGTTGTCCACGTTGAGCGCGAAGCCGTGCGTCGTCACGCCGCGCGAGACGTGCACGCCGATCGAGGCGATCTTGGCGTCGCCCACCCACACGCCGGTGAACGCGACGCCGTCGTCCATCCGCCCGCGGGCCGGCACGCCCTCGTCGCCCAGGGCGGCGACCAGCGCGCGCTCCATCCGCGCGACGTGGTCGCGGGCCCGGTCCACGCGCATGATCGGGTAGCCGACGAGCTGTCCTGGCGCATGGTGGGTGACCTTGCCGCCGCGGTCGACGTCGACGATGTCGATGCCCCGATCGCGGTACCAGGCCTCCGGGAGCGTCAGCTCGCCGGGCGGCGTGCGCCGGCCGCGGGTGTAGCACAGCGGGTGCTCGACCAGCAGCAGCGTGTCGGGGATCGCGTCGGCCGCGCGCGCGTCGGCGAAGCGGTGTTGCAGCGCCAGCGCCTCGCGGTACTCGACGAGGCCCAGATCGACGACATGCAGGTCGGCGGCCATGCGACCATTGTCCCATGTCCTCCGCGCCTCACCTGCGATCGGTCAACGTCGGGCTGCCCAAGCCGCTGGGACAGTGGCGCGGTCAGACGATCGGCAGCGGCTTCGTCAAGACGCCGGTGCCCGGTCGCGTCGGCGTGCACGGCGTCAACCTGGACGGCGACGGGCAGGCCGACTGGCGCGTGCACGGCGGACCCGACAAGGCGGTCTACGCCTACGCGCGCGAGGACAGCGACTGGTGGGCCGAGGTGCTCGAGCGCGAGATCCCCGACGGGATGTTCGGCGAGAACCTGACGACGGTCGGGGTCAACTGCAGCGGCGCGGTGATCGGCGAGCGCTGGCGGGTGGGCACGGTCGAGCTCGAGGTCTGTCAGCCGCGGCTGCCCTGCTTCAAGCTGGGCATGCGCTTCGACGACCAGAAGATGCTCAAGCGCTTCGCCCAGGCGTCGCGCCCGGGCGTCTACTTCCGCATCGTGCGCGAGGGCGAGCTGGGTGCCGGCGACGCCGTCGAGGTCGTCGACCGGCCCGACCACGGCGTGACGATCGCGCTGGTCTCCGACGCGATCCTGCTCGACCGCGAGCTGCTGCCCGACGCGCTGGCCGCCCCGCAGCTGGCCGACGGCCTGCGCGAGATGCTCGCGGCCTGAGCGGCGCCGTCCGCCTGCGCGTCAGTCCAGCGCGCCGGCGGGCAGCCGGTAGCGCACCGGCGGCGGCGCCTGCGTGCTCTCGCGGTCGCTGAACAGCCCGCGGCCCACGGTCGCCGGCGGTCCCTCGCCCTGACCGCCGTGGTCGATCACCCAGGCCTCGACCTGGTGGAACCGGTCGCCCTCGGCGCGCATCGCGGCGCGCTCGATGACGTGACCGCCTCCCGCCGTCGGTCGCGACAGCCGCGCGACGATCTCCTGGACCTCAATCTCGTCGGTCATCGCTGCTGCCCCCGGTTGGTGAGCCTCCACCCTAGTCCCCTGACACCGGCGGTCGGGTTGCGCGTACTCTCGATGGCATGGAGCGGGCCACGCTCACGCGCGTGCGCTGGCGGCTGCGCGGTGCCTGGCAGTGGCCGTCTTTCGCCGCCCTGGTGGTGGTCGACGCGATCCTCCTGCAGGCGCTGCCGATCGCCGGCGACGGGCCCGACGCCTTCGCCGCGGTCGTGCTGGCGCTGTTCTTCAACCTGGTCGCCGTCGCGGTGGTCGGACCGGCGATCGGCTGGGCCTGGCGCCGCCGCCGGCCCGACCTGCCGGTGGTCATCGCGCGCGATCGCGGCGGGACAGCGGCACTCCTGCTGATGACAATCGCGCTTGTCGGTGTGGGGATCGCGCACCACTCTGCGCTGACCGCTCAGCAGGAGGAGCTGGCGGCGCAGGCGCTGGTGGTCGCCGGATATGTCGGCCACCGCACGGATGCGGAGTACCAGCAGTACCGCGCTCACCTCGACGCGATCGACACGATGCGATTCGGCGACGACCTCTACCGCAGCTGCGTCCCGGGCGACGACCCGGCCAGACCCCTGTGCCTGTTCGTGCACATGGACCGGTCCCCGCCCAGCGTGCAAGAGGACCCCAGCCGCTCGCCGAATGAGACATACGTCCAGACGGAGGGACGATGAGGTTCGATTTTCCGGCGAGCGGACATGCTCGCAGCGTGTTCCAGACACGTCCGATTCTGGCCTCGCTCGGCGCGGGCGGCTCGATCGCCGTCGCGGGCGTGGTCACGTTGCTGTCCGCCGGTGCCGTCGTGGCCGTCGGCGGCTGGCCGGCGTCGTCCACGCCGGACCGCACCCCGCAGGCGCTCGTCGTGCCCGCCGCGGCCAAGAGCCCGCGGGCGGCCGCCACGCCGCCGGCCGCCCGACCGGTGGTGACGCCGGTCAGCGCGCCGACGCCCGCGTCCGCCGCGCCCGCTCGGCGCTCGCCCCAGAGCGCCGCCTCCAAGCGGCGTCCGAACATCACCCGCGCGTCGGCTCCGTCGACCAGCGTTGCCGCTCCCGCTCCCGCGCCCACCCCGACCCCCGCCACGCCGGTGCCCGCGGCCACGCCCGCGTCATCGACCGGTGACGGTGGTGGTGGTGCGGACGCGACGGCCACCACCGGCGACGGGAACGCGTCGGCCGGCCGCAACCCGTCCGGCGGTGCGGTCGGCTCCGGCGGTGGCGGTGGCGGTGGCGTCTCACCCAGCTCGGTGAGGCGGACGGTTCCCGCCCCGCCCGCCCCGCCCGCCGTGCCGACGGTGTCCGAGACGGTCGCCGAGGTGGGCCGGACCGCGGGTGACACGGTCCAGGGCGTCACTTCGTCGGTGGCCAGCACGACCGCGCAGGCCACGGCCCCCGTGCAGCAGACGGTCCAGTCCGTCGGTCAGGCGGTGCCCGCGGTGGCGCCGGTCACCGACACCGTCAACGCGGTGGTGGGCAGCGTGCCCAACGTCCTGACCGGCGTCGGCAACACCGCCAACGGGTTGCTGGGCTCGCTGACCGGCGGCGGGCGCGGTCAGACCGCGCCGTAGACCGCGACGGTCACCGACCCCTCGACCTCCAGCCGGTCCGGGAGCGCCGCGGTGCGCGCCTGCAGATCGCGCGCCCGGGCGTGGAACGCGCTCGGGCCCATCGCAGCCAGCGCGATCGCGTCGTCGCGGGTCAGCGCCATCGTCCAGTCGCAGCGTTCGCGGCTGAGCAGCTCGAACCCGCCGCCCAGCTGCTCGGCCAGCCGCTCGTCCTTGCGCGGATCGACGCGCAGGAGGCCGAGCCCCTCGACCAGCGCGCCGAGGTGGCGGTCGGTGGGCGTGGCCACGACGAGCACGCCGCCGTCGGTCAGCACCCGGGCCAGCTCGGCGCCGTTGCGCGGCGCGAACACGCACAGCACGGTGGCGGCCACGCCGTCGCCCAGGGGGAAGGCGCGCCACACGTCGGCGCCGACCGCCGCCAGGCGCGGATGGGCGCGGGCGGCGCGGCGCAGCGCGTAGCGCGACACGTCGAACACGACGCCGGTGCGGTCGGGCGCGGCCGCCAGCACCCCGGCCAGGTGGTGCCCGGTGCCGCCGCCGACGTCGACGATCGCGCCCGGCCGGGCGCCGGGGGCCGCGGCGCGGGCCAGCGCGTCGGTCAGCGGCGCGAACCGGCCGGCGCCGAGCACCTGGTCGCGGGCGGCGACCATCGCCGCGTCGTCCCCGACCGGCGGCCGCTCGCCGGCCAGCAGGCTCAGGTAGCCCTGGCGGGCGATGTCGAACGCGTGCCCCTCGGCGCAGCGCACGGCGCCGTCGTCGCCGCCGTCCAGCGCGGCGCCACAGCGGGGGCAGCGCAGCAGCGGCAGAGCAGATCTGAGCGCGTCGTTCAGAAGGCCAGGCTAGTGCCCTGAGTCACTCATTCGCCCGCATCTGGCGGCGCCGGAATCGTGTCTGCCGGCACTCGCCATCACCACCCGTACCACCAGTACGACAGGTGATGGCGATCACCGGCAGACCCGCCCCGGCATCCACCAGCTGCACACGAATTACCGACTCAGGACACTAGTCGCCGTCAGGCGGCCAGCAGGTCGCCGAACGTCTCGATCGGCGCCGGGCGGGCGAACAGGAAGCCCTGGCCGAGGTCGCAGCCCAGCGCCGCGAGCACGGCCAGCTGCTCGCCGGTCTCGATGCCCTCGGCGACGGTCGACAGGCCGAGCGCGTGGGCCAGCGAGATGATCGCCGCCGCGATCGACGCGTCCTGCGGCTCGCGCCCCAGCCCGCTGACGAACGACCGGTCGAGCTTGACGATGTCGAACGGGAAGCGGCGCAGGTGGCCCAGCGACGACCAGCCGGTGCCGAAGTCGTCGATGGCCAGCTTCACGCCCAGGCGCTTGAGGCCGTCGAGCGTGGGGCCGGCGCCGGTCTCGATCACCGCCGACTCGGTCAGCTCCAGGCAGAGCATCGCCGGATCCAGGCCGGTCTGCGCGAGCACCGTCTGCACCAGGTCGACGAAGTCGTCGCTGGCCAGCTGGCGGGGCGAGACGTTGACGGCGATCGTCAGGTCGCGCGAGCCCCAGCCGGCGGCCACCGTGCAGGCCCGGCGCAGGACCCACTCGCCGACGATGCCGATCAGCCCGGTCTCCTCGGCCAGCGGCACGAACTCGGCGGGGCCGAGCAGCCCGCGCTGCGGGTGCTCCCAGCGCACGAGCGCCTCGAAGCCGACGATCGCTCCCCCGTCGACGGCGATCTCCGGCTGCAGGTGCAGGCGCAGCTCCTCGCCCGACTCGCCTCCGGCAGCGCCGTCGGCCAGTGACCGGACCGCGCGGCGCAGCGCGTTCTCCAGCTCCAGGCGGCGCAGGGCCTGGGCGCGCATCGCCGTGTCGAACAGCTCGTAGCGGGACTTGCCCAGCTCCTTGGCCCGGTACATGGCCGCGTCGGCGTCGCGGATCAGGTCGTCCGGGCGCTCCTTCGCGCGGCCGGTGGGCGAGCCGTTGGCCAACGCGATGCCCACCGAGCTGGACAGGAACACCTCGCGCCCGTCGACGCTGAAGGGCTCGGCGAACAGGTCGACCAGCCGCTGGGCGATGGCCACGGCCTCGAGCTCGCCGGCGATGTCCTCACACAGCACGGTGAACTCGTCGCCGCCGAAGCGGGCCACGGTGTCGGCCGGGCGCAGCGCGGCGTCGACGCGGGCGGCGACGTCGACGAGCAGCCGATCGCCGGCGGCGTGGCCGAGCGAGTCGTTGACCACCTTGAAGCGGTCGATGTCGAAGAACAGGACGGCCAGCGCGCCCGTGCCGCTGCGCCGGCGGCGACGCAGGGCGTGGCCCAGGCGGTCGAGGAAGAGCGTCCGGTTGGGCAGCCCGGTGAGCGCGTCGTGCATCGCCTGATGGGCCAGCTGCAGCTCGGCCGTCTTGCGCTCGGACACGTCGCGGGCGACGCACACGACCTCGCAGAGCTCGCCGTGCTCGTCACGGATCGGCGCCAGCGTCGACTCGAACCAGGCGATCCGGCCGTCGCGACAGGCCACCCGGCAGACGGTGGTGACGGTGTCGCGGTCGCGCAGCTCCTGGGCGGCCTTGCGCAGGACGGGCAGGTCCTCCTCGAGCACGATCGTCCGCGCGTCGCGCCCGATCAGCTCGTCGGGCGCGTAGCCGATCAGCGACACACAGGCCGGCGAGGCGTAGCGGAACTCGAGCTGGGGCGACAGGCGGGCGAGGAAGTCGCTGGAGCGCTCGGTCAGCAGCCGCAGCTCCTGCTCGCGCGCGGCCAGCTCGCCCAGGTTGCGCACCGCGTCGGTCACGTCCTCCAGGGTGCCAGCGAACGCGGTCGGCTCGCCGTCAGGTCCGCGCATCAGCTCGGCGCGGGCGCGCACCCAGCGCAGCTCGGTCGGGGTGCTGATCGCGAACTCGCGTCCGTCGGCCCCGCTGGCCAGCACGCGGTCGCGCAGCCGGGGCACCTGATGGGGCTGCACCGGATCGGGGAGCACGTCCAGCCAGCCGAAGTCGCTCAGCTCCTGCGCGGTGCGGCCCGTGATGCGGCACAGGCGGTCGTTGGCGTAGCGCAGCGAGCCATCCAGCTCGGCCCACCACACGCCGGCGGGGGCCGCTCCGGCCAGCGAGCGGAAGCGCTCCTCGCTGACGCGCAGCGCGCTCTCGGCCGCGCGGCGCTGCGTGATGTCGATCGCCTGGGAGATGAAGTAGCGCGGCAGGTCGCCCTCGCGGACGACCGAGGCGGACCGCAGGATCCACACCTCGGTGCCGTCGGGCCGCAGGTAGCGCTTCTCGTCCACCGCGGTGGCGCTGGCGCCGCTGAGCAGCGCGTGCATCGCGCGATCGGTGCGGTCGCGATCGTCGGGGTGCGTGATCTCGCGCACCGTCCGGCCCACCAGCTCCTCGGCGCTGCGGCCGACCAGCGCGCACAGCGCGGGGTTCACGCGCAGCCAGCGGCCGTCCAGCGACGTGATCGACATCCCGATCGCCGCATCGTCGAAGGCGGCCCGGAACCGGTCCTCGGCCTCGGCCAGGCGGGCGTCGGTCAGCCGGGCGTCGGTGCGGTCCTCGGCGACGGCGAAGACGCTGCCGCCGCTGGGATGCAGGACCGCCGTGATCTCATACGAGCGCCAGGCCGGATGGCGGCCCATGCGCAGCTCGGTGGTCACGTGGGTGTGCTCCCCGCCGGCCAGCGTCGCGCGCGCGGCGTCCAGGGCGCCGTGGTCGTCGGGATGCACGAAGTCCTTGGCCTTGCGGCCGGTGGGGTCGGTCCCGACCAAGGTGGCCAGCGCCTCGTTGGCGGTGTGGATGACGCCGTCGAACCCGAACCCGGCCGCGAGGTGCTGGGTCAGCTCGAGGAAGCGAGAGGCCGCTGAGCGCTCATCCATTCGGGTGCCCATCGGCCGTTCGTCCGTCGGACTTGAGACACGCCGTCCGACTGAGGAGCGTTGGTCAGTCTTCTGGCGCGATGGCCGACCACTTGGCCAGGAAGTCCTCGACCTCCAGCTGGGCGAGGTCGGCGTGCAGCTGGCGCAGCATGCGGGCCGCGGCGCGCGGCTCGCGGTCCCAGAAGAGGATCGTCTCGGCCGTCTCGATCTCCACGATCTCGATGCGGTCGACCGCGCCCGGCCCGGCCAGCCACGAGGGCAGCTTGGATCCGCGACCGTGCAGGACGCGCAGGCGGCGGTTGGCCCTCATGCGATCGCCGCCGCGGCCCGCTCCGGCGCGTCCTCGCCGACCAGCGTCTCGCCGGAGGGCAGCACGATGGCCGGCACCGCGGTCACGCCGAGGCTCGCCCGGGCCAGCGCGTCGCGGGTGGAGCGCAGCTCGGCGCCCTTGATCAGCGCCTTCGGGTGCAGCTCACAGGCCGCGCCCGCGATCGCCACGTTGTCGAGCTCGTCCAGCGCCCGCCCGCCGCACCAGGCCTGGCGGAACGCGGCCAGCGAGAACGCGACCGCGCGTCCGGTGCCCTTGGCGTACGTCGCGGCCCGCATGGCCAGGTCGGAGTCGAACGGCACGCGCGGCGGCCAGCGCACGGCCTGCAGCTGCAGCTCGGCGGCGCGCGCCTCGATCTCCTCAGCCGACAGCGCGTCGTGGTGCCCGGGCACGTGCACCGGCACCCACTCGGTGGCCACCGGCATCACGTGCAGGATGCGCTCGGCCACCAGCCAGCAGGCCGGCGACGCGAGGTCGTAGAGAAAGCGCGGGCGGCCCTCAGCCGTGGATGAGCCAACCGTCAGCGGCACGGGCGGCCTCCATGACGGCCTCCGACATCGTCGGATGGCCGTGGATCATCCGGGCGACCTCGGGGTAGCCGCCTTCCAGCGCCTTGACGTTGACCAGCTCCTGGATGAGCTCGGTGCTCTTGGCGCCGATGATGTGGCCGCCCAGCAGCTCGCCGTACTTGCTGTCGCCGACGATCTTGACCAGGCCGGTGCGGTCGCCGTAGACCGTGCCCGCGCCGACTGCGCCGTACTGGACCTTGCCGACGACGACGTCGTGGCCGGCGTCCTTGGCCTGCTGCTCGGTCAGGCCGAAGCTGGCCACGTTCGGGGTGCAGAACGTCGCGCGCGGGATGTCGGGGTACTCGATCGGGTGCGTCGGCTGGCCGGCGGCGTCCTCGACGGCGATGACGCCCTCGTCGGAGGCCTTGTGGGCCAGCGCGGGGCCGGGCACGATGTCGCCGATCGCCCAGATGCCCGATGCGGTCGTGCGCAGCGCGCCGTCGACCTTCAGCAGGTGGGTCTTCTCGTCGACCTCGACGCCCGCGTCGGCCAGGCCGAGCGCCTCGACGTCGGGGCCGCGACCGGCCGCGATGATCAGCCAGTCGACCTCGCCGACCTCGCCGGAGTAGGTGAACTTGACGCTGTTGGCGCCCGTCTCGACGTTCTCCACGAACGTCTTGGTGAAGATCTGCATCCCCTGCTTCTTCAGCCCGCGCTCGGCCAGCTTGGAGATGTCGGCGTCCTCGCTGGGCAGGACGCGGTCGAGCGCCTCGAACAGCATCACGTTGACGCCCAGGCGCGCGTACGCGGAGGCGATCTCGGCGCCGGACGCGCCCGCGCCGACGACCGCGATGCTGCGCGGCAGCTCGCTCAGCGCCCACGCCTCCTCGGTGCCGATCACGCGGCCGCCGAACGACGCACCCGGGATCGGCCGCTTGACCGAGCCGGTGGCCAGGATGATGTTCTTCGCGGCGTACGTCTCACCCGCGACGGACACGTTGCCGCCACCGGCCAGGCTGGCCTCGCCCTCGATGACCTCGACGGAGTTCTTCTTCATCAGGCCCGCCACGCCGCCGGTCAGCGTCGTGATGACCTTCTCGCGCCGCTGCATCACCGCGCCGTAGTCGATCTCCGGCTCGGAGGCGATCTTGATGCCGAACTCGCCGGCGTCGCGGACCTCGCTGAGCACGTCGGCCACGCGCAGCACGGCCTTGGCCGGGATGCAGGCGTAGTTCAGGCAGCGTCCGCCGATGGTGTCCTTCTCCACCACTGCGGTCTTCATGCCGAGTTGCGTGGCCCGAATCGCAGCGACGTAGCCGCCGGGACCCGAGCCGATGACGATCGTGTCAAACGAGGAGGAAGCCATGGCTCGCCCGATACTAGGACACGGGGTTTTCGGCCCTCTCAACGGCCTGAAGACGGTCGTAGGCCTGGATCCGGGCCATCACCCGGATGAGCTTCCAGGCCATCCATCCGCTCAGCCCGATCAGCAGGATGCACAGCGCGAAGGCCGACCAGCTCGACGCGACGACGAGCGCCAGCGTCGTGATGATCACCTGGAACCACAGGAACGCCTCGAAGCCGAGCACCGCCCAGTAGCGCGTGTGCCACATGCCCCAGGCCAGCGCCACCAGCACGAGGCCGAGGAAGATGCCGAACGGCACGGTGCCGCCCTTGTCGCGCAGATCGGACGTGGTCAGCGCGCCGACGACCACGCCGATGGCCAGGACGATCGACACGACGACGGCGACCTTCAGCGAGGTCGTGCGCTCGCCGGGCGGCAGCGGGGCCAGCGCGGCCCGGATCGCCTCGTCGCGCTCCCGGCCGCGGGCGTAGCCCCGGGCCATCCGCTCCTGGGGATCGTCGGGCTCGGTGCTCATCGGACCGCGACCGGCTCGAGGAGACCGCGCAGCTCGCGCGCGGCGGCCGCCGGATCGGGGGCGTCGGCGATCGCCCGCACGACGGCGACGCGGCCGGCGCCGTGCGCCACGGCCGCGCGCGTCGTCTCCGCGTCCAGGCCGCCGATCGCGAACCACGGCACCCGCGCATGGGCGGCGGCGTAGTCGAGCAGCTCCAGACCGGCGGGCGCCCGGCCGGCCTTGGTCGGCGTCGCGTGGACCGGGCCGACCCCGATCAGGTCGGCGTCGTCGGGGACCGCGTCGATCTGCTCGGGCGAATGGGTCGACAGGCCGACGAGCACGTCGGGGCCGACGATCGCCCGGGCCGCGGCGACGGAGGCGTCGTCCTGGCCCACGTGGACGCCGTCGGCGCCGCTGGCGGCGGCCAGATCCGGGCGGTCGTTGACGACGAACAGCGCGCCCGCCTCGGTGCACAGCGCGCGCGCGATCGAGGCGGCGGCCAGCAGATCGGCGTCGGAGGCGTGCTTGTCGCGCAGCTGGAACAGGTCGGCGCCCCCGGCCAGGGCGGGCGCCAGCACGTCGGCCAGCGGCCGGCCGCCGGGGCGGGCGTCGGCGATGAAGTACAGGCGCGCGCTGCGCAGGCGCTCGCGGCGATCCATGCAGCGCAGGGTACGGACCGCCGGCGTCGACCCAGCTGACGGCGTAGACTGGCCCGACAACGGGAGTCCTCCGCGGGCTGAGAGGGCGGCACCGCAGCCGCCGACCGTCACAACCTGATCCGGGTCATGCCGGCGCAGGGAGGAGCGCATGAGCAGCGAGCTACGCAGCGAGTTGGACGTGGTCGTCGTGGGTGGCGGCATCGTCGGCCTGTTCGTGGCCTGGCGGGTGCGCGAGCTCGGGCTGTCGGTCGCCGTCCTGGACGCCGGTGACGACGACGGCGTGGCCTGGCCGGTCGCCGCCGGCATGCTCGCGCCGATCTCCGAGGCGCAGTTCGGCGACCACGGCGAGCGCGCGATCCGCCTCGGCCTGGCGGCGGTGGCGCGCTGGCCGGCGGTGGCCCGCGAGCTGGGCGAGGCGTCGGGGATCGACCCGCAGCTGCGCGACGCCGGAACGCTGATGCTGGCCCGTGACCGCGACGAGGCCGAGGCGCTGGAGCGCGAGGCGGCGCTGCGCGAGCGGCTCGGGCTGTCCTTCACGAAGCTGCTGCCCAGCGCGGCGCGGGCGCTCGAGCCGTCGCTGGCCCCGACGCTGCGCGGCGCGCTCGACGTGGCCGGCGACCACTCGGTCGATCCCCGCCGGGTCGTGGCCGGGCTGCGCGCGCTGCTCGGCGACGCCGTCCGCCCGGCCACGCGGGTCGTCGCGGTCGCCGCCGATGCCGTGGACCTGGAGAGCGGCGAGACGCTGCGCGCCGGCCACGTCGTCGTCGCGGCCGGGGCCTGGAGCGGCGAGCTGGCCGGCGTGCGCGTGCGCCCGCTCAAGGGGCAGGTGGTGCGGCTCCGGGACCCCGCCGGGCCCGGCCTGCTGACCCGCACCCTGCGCTTCTCGCAGTCCTACGTCGTGCCGCGCGGCGACGGCCGCTACGTGATCGGCGCGACGATGGAGGAGCGCGGGTTCGACACCACCGTCACCGCGGGCGGCGTCTACGAGCTGCTGCGCGAGGCGGGCGAGCTGGTGCCCGGGATCGCCGAGCTGGAGATCGAGCAGACGCTGGCCGGGCTGCGCCCGGCGACGCCCGACTCGCTGCCGCTGATCGGCGCGCGCGACGACGGCGTGCTGCTGGCCACCGGCCACGGCCGCGACGGCGTCCTGCTCGCACCGCTGACCGCCGACCTGATCGCGCGCACGCTGGCCGGCCCGCCCGCCGACGGCGACGCCGAGCTGCTGGCCTCGTGTGCTCCCGACCGCTTCGTGGCCACTCGATGACGATCCGAGTCAACGGTGCGGAGCACGATCTGCCCGACGGGACCGTGGCCGACCTGGTGCAGCGCCTCGGCGTCCCCGCCCAGGGCCGCGGTGTCGCGGTCGCCGTCGACGGCGAGGTCGTGCGCCGCGGCGCCTGGGAGACGACGGCGGTGCCCGACGGCGCCGCCGTGGAGATCGTGACCGCCGTCCAAGGAGGCTGACCCGCATGACCGACTTCGTCATCGCCGGGCGCACGCTGCGCTCGCGCCTGATCCTCGGCACCGGCGGCTTCGCGACGCTGGAGCTGCTGTCCGCCGCGATCGCGGCGTCCCAGGCCGAGCTCGTCACGGTCGCGCTGCGACGGATCGATCCGGCCGCGCGCGGCTCGTTGGTCGACGTGCTCGATGCCGCCGGCGTCGACCTGCTGCCCAACACGGCCGGCTGCTTCACCGCCCGCGACGCCGTGCTGACCGCGCACCTGGCCCGCGAGGCGTTCGACACCGCCTGGGTCAAGCTCGAGGTGATCGGCGACGAGCGCACCCTGCTCCCCGACGCGCCCGAGCTGCTGGCCGCCGCCGAGCAGCTGGTGGCCGACGGCTTCGTCGTGCTGCCCTACACGACCGACGATCCGGTCCTGGCCCGCCGCCTGGAGGACGTGGGCTGCGCCGCGGTGATGCCGCTGGGCTCGCCGATCGGCAGCGGGATGGGCATCGCCAACCCGTACAACCTCACGCTCATCCGCGAGCAGGCCGGCGTGCCGGTGATCCTCGATGCGGGGATCGGCACGGCGTCCGACGCGGCGCTGGCCATGGAGCTGGGCTGCGACGGCGTGCTGTGCGCCAGCGCGATCTCGCGCGCGGCCGATCCGGTGGCCATGGCCCGGGCGATCCGCGGCGCCGTCGACGCCGGTCGCCTGGCGCTCGAAGCGGGCCGGATCCCGCGCCGCCGCTTCGCCGAGGCCTCCTCGCCCATGGACGGACTGCCAGAGTTCGCGCCATCGCCGTGATCGACGACCACATCGACGCCTTCCAGTCCGCGCTCAGCGGACGCGTGCGCAGCGCGTTCGCCTCGTGCTGCGCGGTCGACGTCCACTACGAGGATCCGCTCAGCGGCCGGGCGCTGCACGGGCTCGACCAGCTGGCCGACCACGCCGCGAAGCTGTGGACGATGATGCCCGACGCGCAGGTGCAGCGCACCGGCGAACGGCTCGTCGGCGGGCGCTTCGTGGCGGCGCCGTTCCAGCTCGTGGGCACGCACCTCGGCGACCTGCCGCGCCTGCCCGCCAGCAAGCGGCGCCTGTCGATGCACGGCGTCTTCTACTGCGAGCTGGCGCCCGACGACGATCGCCTGTGGCGGGTGCGGGCCTTCTACGACGTCTACGACGCGGCCGTCCAGCTGAGCGTGCTGCCCAAGCACGGCACGGTCGGCGAGCGCGCGCTGATGATGCTGCGCGGCTTCGGCCTGCGCGGCGACTGATGCCCGAGCAGCGCATGTCGCGCTGGCTGGTCGCGCTGCTGGCGATCACCTCGGGCGCCACGGCGGCCAACCTCTGGTACATCACGCCGCTGCTCAACGAGGTGGCCGGCGACTTCGGCGCGTCCACCGCCGCCGCGGGGCTGCTGGTCACCGCGGTGCAGGGCGGCTACGTCGTCGGCCTGGCGCTGCTGGTCCCGCTCGGCGACCTGTTCGAGCGCCGCCAGCTGATCGTGCGCGTGCTGATCGGGACGGCGCTGGCCGCCGCGGCCTGCGCGGCGGCGCCGTCGATCGCCTGGCTCGGCGTCGCGCTGATCCTGCTCGGCCTGACCGCCTGCGTGGCTCAGATCGTCGTGCCGCTGTCCTCGGTGCTGGCCGGGCCCAAGGAGGGCGGGCAGGTCGTCGGCACCGTCATGAGCGGCCTGCTGATCGGCGTGCTGCTGGCCCGTACGGTCAGCGGCCTGATCGCCGAGGTCGCCGGGTGGCGTGCGGTGTTCGTGTTCGCGGCCGCCTCGATGTTCGTGCTCGGCTTCGTCCTGCGCCGGGCGCTGCCCCGGGTCGAGCCGACCACCGAGCTGTCCTACCCGGCGCTGCTGGGCTCGGTGCTGACGCTGATCCGGCGCGAGCCCGTGCTGCGCCAGCGGATGGCCCTGGGCGCCTGCGGGATGGCCTGCTTCTCGATGCTGTGGACGGCGATCGCCTTCCTGCTCGGCGGGTCGCACTACGGCTACGGCGAGGGCGTGATCGGCCTGTTCGGCCTGTTGGGCGTCGTCGGCGCGTCGATCGCCCCGGTGGCCGGACGCATCACCGACCGCGGGCACGGCCGCGCGGCCACCACCGGCTTCCTCCTGCTTCTGCTGGCCGGCTGGGGCCTGCTGGCGCTGGGCGAGACGTCGCTGTGGCCGCTGATGGTCGGCATCGTCGTGCTCGACGCCGGGGTCCAGGGCGCGCACATCACCAACCAGGCGGCGATCTACGCGCTCGCGCCGGACCTGCGCAGCCGCCTGACCACCGCGTACATGGTCGCCTACTTTCTCGGTGGCACCGCCGGCACGCTGCTGGGCACGTTCGCCTACGAGGGCGGCGGCTGGGCGGCGGTGTGCGTGGTCGGTGCGGCGATCATGGTTGTCGCGCTGGCGCTGTGGGGGGTCACCCAGCGGGTCGGCCGCCCGGCGACAGCGTGAACCGCAGCGGGACGTGATCCGACAGCGGGCCGTGGTCCAGGCGCTCGGGACCGATCGCCCGTAGGCCGCGCACGAACAGGTGGTCCACGTCGCGGCCGCCGACGTGCTCGAAGCCGTCCACCTGGGGGTTGCGCAGGTTGAGGTCGCCGCCGAACACGATCGGCGCGTCGCCCGCCCACACGCGCGCCGCGCGGGCCGCGAGCGTCACGTCCTCGAGCGCCCGCTCCGGTCGGTGGGCGGTCGCGTGCAGGTTGACGAACCAGGTGTTGGCGATCCGCACCGCCTGGACGACGCGCCGCTCGGGCAGCCGGCGCAGCACCAGGCGGTGGCGCTCGAGGATCGTCCCGTGACGCACGAGGATCGCGTTCGCACCGCCGCCGCTCGACTTCAGGACGTCGGGCCAGCGCCGGGCCAGAGGGCGGCGCAGGCACAGCGGGAAGTTGCGTGACGTGAGCACCGTGTCGCGCGCGGTCGCGGGCAGCGCGCGCGGCCACCAGGGCGGCACCTCCTGCAGGAACGCGACGTCCCAGTCCCAGTCCGTGATGCGCTCGCGGAAGTCGGGCAGGAGGTCGCGACCGGCAGGGGGGACCGACCGGCCGTGGAAGAGGTTCCACATGAGCAGCTCCATCGCGGTCGTATCCTTGCCCGCTTCACGATGACCCGTCACCTCCTCACCGGCGCAGAGCTCTCCCACGACGAGATCCTGGCGCTGCTGGAACGCGCGCTGGAGATGAAGGCCGCGCCCACGGCCGAGCGCGTGGGCGGCGTCCTGTCGGGCCGCAGCGTCGCGCTGATCTTCCAGAAGCCGTCGACGCGCACGCGCGTCTCCTTCGAGGCCGGGATCTTCGAGCTGGGCGGCCACGCGGTCGTCCTGCGCCCCGACGAGATGCAGCTCTCGCGCGGCGAGTCGCCCCGCGACACCGCGCTCGTCCTGTCGCGGCACGTGGCGGCGATCGGGATCCGCACCGGGCCCGACGCGCTGGTCGAGGAGCTCGCCCGGTGGTCCTCGGTGCCGGTCGTCAACATGCTCACCGCCGGCCACCATCCGTGCCAGGCGCTGGCCGATCTGCTCACCCTGCGCGAGACGTTCGGACGCGTCGAGGGGCTGAAGATCGCCTACGTGGGCGACGGCAACAACGTCGCGCGCTCGCTGGCCATCGTCGGCGGCGCGGCCGGCGTCGAGGTGGCGATCGCCTCCCCGCCCGGCTACCAGATCGATCCGGTGGCGGGCGCGACGCTGGTCGAGGACCCGGCCGAGGCGGTCCGCGGCGCGCACGCCGTCTACACCGACGTGTGGGTCTCGATGGGCGACGAGGAGACCGCCGACGCGCGGCGCCGGGATCTGGCCGCCTACCGCGTCGACGACGCGCTGCTGGACCTGGCCGCGCCCGACGCGATCGCCCTGCACGACCTGCCCGCGCATCCCGGCGAGGAGATCACGCCCGAGGTGCTCTACGGCGCGCGCCAGCGCATCTGGGACCAGGCGGAGAACCGGCGCCACGCCCAGAAGGCGCTGCTTGAGCTGCTCGTCACGGCGAACGCCTAGGCGCGCCGTCGGTCTCAGCGACGCCCGTTGTCCGCTTCGACCCGCATATCGGGCTCAAGCGGACAACGGGCAGTGGCGCCGCGAGCCGTTGTCGGCTTCGACCCGCATACCGGGCTCAGGCGGACAACGAGCGGCTGCGACACGCGTTCGCGTGTCCGAATTCCTCGTGCGCGGACGCGACTTCGGCGCCTAGCGCCCGCTCCACCCGAAGCCGCGCGCGAACTCCCGCGCCGCGTCCTCGCCGACGAAGGCCAGCGCGGCGACCACGAGCGTCAGGCCGACCGCGGCCAGCCGCAGCCAGGGATCCCGACGCACGAGCACGAGCGGCAGCAGGAGCCCGACCACGAGCTCGACGCGCAGGACGAACGCCGGCGCCAGCCCGGCCCACTCGCGCGACAGCAGCACGGCCTCGCCGACGAGACAGCCGGCCGGGATCGCTGCACCGATCGCCCGCCACCGCGGCGAGCGCCACAGCGCGCCGGCCGCGCCGATCAGCGCGCCGGCGGCCAGGCCCAGCACGATCCAGCTCGCCGCCACGCCGACGACCTTGTGCGCGACGCGGTCGTAGTGGTGGGCGGCGGTCAGCAGGTACCAGGCCACGGTGCCGCCGCTGAGCGCCAGCGCTCCGGCCAGCGCGCCGAGCCAGGCCCGGCGGGCGATCACGCCGAGCAGCCAGGCCACGACGAGCCAGGGCGCGCCGAGCGCTGCGACCCACGGGCGCAGCCGGTCGACCGGGCCCAGCCCGTCGAGGAACCCGGCCATGGCACTGCCGCGGATCGCCGCACCGAGGGTGATCGCCGCCAGGATCGCGGCGAGCACCAGGAGCAGCACACGCTGCGCGCGTGGATTGCGAGGGGCGTGGGTCATGTGTGGTGGAACACGCCAGCGCGCGCTAGGTTGCCGGAATGGCGCAGACGCCGTCGCCGGCCGACCCGACATCGCTGGTCGAGCTGCTGACCAAGGGGATCCTGCTCACCACGGACCGGATCCAGGCCACGCTGGACGACGCGGTCAGCCGCGGGCGCATGACCCGCGACGACGCCGAGGAGCTGGCCCGGGCGCTGGTCGAGTCGGGCCGCAAGCAGACCGAGGACCTGCTGCACGACCTCGAGGCGCTCGTCGGCCGCTCGCTGGACGTCGCCGGGGACGCCTCGCGCCAGGTCGGCGACCGGCTGCTGCGCGAGGGCGATCGGGCCCGGCGGGTGGCGGGGCTGCCGGGCTTCCCGATCTCGCGCTACGACGACATGACCGCCGCGCAGGTCGTCACGCGCCTGGCCGATCTGGACCCGCCGGAGCTGCGCAAGGTGCGCGACTACGAGCGCCGCCACGGCAACCGCAAGACGGTGCTGCGGGCGATCGAGCAGAAGCTCGGCTGAGCCACCCCTAGGCTCAAGGGGGTGGAGGCTTCGACCCCCGATACGACCGCTCGCCCGCCGCGCCCCGACATGGGTGCCGAGGTCGAGGTGACGATCGACACGCTGGCCTATGGCGGCAACGGCGTCGCGCGCCTGGACGGCTACGTCCTGTTCGTCGCGGGCGCGATCCCCGGCGACCGCGTCCGCGCCCGCGTGACCAAGCGCAAGCGCCACTACGGCGAGGCGCGCACGCTCGAGATCGTCCAGCCCGGCCCCGACCGCATCGCGCCGGTGGCCGACCATCCGGGCGCGCCCTGGCAGGTGATCCCCTACGAGCGTCAGCTCGAGATCAAGCACGAGCAGGTCGCGGACGCCCTGCGGCGCATCGGCCACCTCGACGGCTTCGTGCTCGAGGACATGGTCCCCGCCGAGCAGCAGTGGCGCTACCGCAACAAGGCCGAGTTCTCGTTCGGCAACGACGAGGCCGGCACCCTGCACCTGGGCTTCCACCCGCCCGGCCGCTGGGACCTCGTTGCTCCGATGGAGGAGTGCCTGCTGATCTCCGAGCGCGCCGACGCCGCGCGCCGCGCGGTGCTCGACTGGGCCCGCGCGCGCGGCCTCAGCGCGATCGACCGCCGCTCCCACCAGGGCCTGCTGCGCAACCTCGTCGTCCGCGAGGGGCGGCGCACGGGCCAGCTGCAGGTGCGCCTGGTCACCGGTCCCGCGCCCGACGACGCGTTCGACATCGAGTCGCTGGTCGACGCGGTCGACGCCGAGGGCATCTTCTGGACGCGCACCGACCAGCTGGCCGAGACCACGGCCGGCGGCGAGACCTCGTTGGTCTCGGGCCTGCCCACGCTGGAGGAGGAGCTCAGCGGCCTGACCTTCGCGATCTCGCCCGAGGCGTTCTTCCAGACGAACACCGAGATGGCCGAGCAGCTGTACGCCGTGGCCCGCGAGTACGCCGGGCTGACCGGCTTCGAGCGCGTCTACGACCTGTTCTGCGGCATCGGCACGATCGGCCTCTCGATGGCCCGCCGGGCCGGCGAGGTGTGGGGCGTGGAGATCATCCCCGAGGCCGTGGCCGACGCGATGAACGCGGCCCGCGCCAACGACGTGCGCAACGCGAAGTTCTTCGCCGGCGACGTGCGCACCTCGATGCGTGAGCTGACCGAGAAGGCCGGCCGGCCGGACATCGTCATGGTCGACCCGCCCCGCGCCGGGCTGTCCCAGAAGATCGTCCGCCGCATCATCGAGACGGCGCCCAAGCGCATCGTCTACGTCAGCTGCAACCCGACGACGCTGGCCCCCAACGCGGCCCAGCTCGCCGAGGCCGGCTACACGCTCAAGCGCGTGCGGCCGGTCGACATGTTCCCGCAGACGCCGCACATCGAGTGCGTCGCGCTGCTGGACCGGGCCGTCTAGCGGTCAGCGCACCAGCCGAAGCTGGTGCTCGCGCCGGCGGCCAGCGTCTTGGCGTAGTCCGGACCGTGCACGTGGAGCATCGCGCCGTGCTGCGCGCCGGCGGCGTCCCACAGGGACGTGATCTTGCCGGTGGCCGCGACCATCGCCTTCCAGGCCAGCCGGCGCTTGGCCTTGTTGGTGACCTTGACCGTGGCGCAGTAGCCGGCGCCCCAGTCGCTGGTCACCGTGCGCTTGAGGGACAGGTCGCCCTGCTTGGAGGTCCGGGCGGCGGGTGCGGGCATCGTGTGGGTGCCGTGGGACATGGGCGCGTCGGGCGCCGCGGCGGTCGGCGCGGCGCTGACCGTCGGGCCATCGCCGGAGAAGCGCACGTCGGCGCACGAGTAGAAGGCCTCGGGGCTGTCGCTGCGCTGCCACACGAGGTACAGCAGCTGATGGCCGGTGCGGGCCGGCACGTCGACGTCGAACGTGGGCGCCGCCTCGGCCGGGCGCTTGCCGCTGTCGTAGATCAGCTCGAGGTCGTCCCAGCGCAGCGCCTGGCTGTCGTCCCAGCCCTCCTTGGTCAGGTACAGCCGGAAGTACTGCGTCGCGTGCGGGGCGACGGCGTTGTAGGCGAAGGTCTGCTTCCCGGGCTGGATCGGCGTCGCCGGCCAGGCCGAGCCCGGCGCGTCGAAGGCGCCGTACTTGTCGCGCCCGGCCGAGCACAGGTGCCCGTCGGGGATGCGCTGGCGATGGCGGCCGGCGACGTCGCCGATGTTGACCTCCATCCAGTCGTACAGCGCCTGCGGATTGGCCCGCCAGGCGGCCGCGCAGGGTGCCGCGTCGCGGTTGAGCAGATGGCAGACGGTCGTGCGCCCGGCCGGCGTGGACAGGTCACCGTGGGCGCTGGCGGACGCGGGCAGGATCGCGCAGGCCAGCGCGACGGCCACGCCGCCGACCCACGTCATGCCCCTGACGCGTCGTCCTCCCACGAGCGGGAACCCTACCCACCGGCCGCTGGGACCATGCCACCCCGGCCAGCACGATGACCGCGCCCACCGCCTGGTTCCAGGTCGGCCGCTCGTCGAGCACGACGATCCCGAGCACGGTCGAGAACAGCGGGATGACGTAGGTCACCGTCGCGGCGATCGTGGCCCCCGCGCGCCGGATGACGGTGAAGTTCAGCACGTAGGCCAGGCCGGTCCCGAGCGCCCCGAGCGCGACCAGCGAGGCGATCGTGTCGGCGTGGATCGCGGCGACGCCGCCCCCAAAGGGCGCGACGACCGCGAGCATCCCGGTCGCGCACAGCAGCTGCCCCGCCGACATCGACAACGCCGACTCCGGCCGTCCCGACAGCGTCCGGCGCAGATACGGGAAGGCGAGGCCGTAGCCGGCCGTGGCGCCCAGGCACATCAGCTGCCCGGCCAGCTCGCTGCCGCCCACGCCGCGCCACGGGCCGAGCACGACGACGACCCCGGCGAACCCGACCAGCAGGCCGGCGACGCGGGCGGCGGTCGGCCGCTCCTCGGGCAGCGCCACCGTGACCACGGCCAGCGTCAGCAGCGGCGTCGTCGCGTTCCACAGCCCGGCCAGCACCGAGGAGATGTGCTGCTCGCCCGCGGCGAACAGCGTGAACGGGAGCGCGTTGCCCAGCAGCGCGACGATGGCCAGGTGACCCCACACGCGCGGGTCCCGCGGCAGCCCCTCGCGCCGCAGCGCCAGTACGGCCAACAGCACCGCGGCGCCCAGCGCGCAGCGGCTCAGGGCGACCAGCAACGGGGGCAGGTCCTCGACGGCGACCTTGATGAACAGGAAGCTCGCGCCCCAGATCGCCGCCAGGGCGATGAACGGGCCCTGCCACGTGCGATCGGCGCTCATCCCCGGTCAGACGCGCGAGCCTCCCCAAACGTGACGGGCAACTACGCTGGCCGCCGGGATGCAGCGGGCACGGGACCGAGTCGGGGTGGCAGGGGCGGTCTCGGTCGCCGTCTACCTGATCGCGGTCGCCGTCATCCAGGCCACGGGCGAGCCCGACTGGCAGACGCTGGCCGCCTCGCCCGACCAGGTGGCCGACGGGAAGCTGTGGCTGCTGCTGTCCAGCGGCCTGGTCATCGACGGCGTGCCGTGGCTGCAGTTCACCGTGCTGGCCGTCGTGCTGGTGCTGGCGCTCGTCCGCCTGGGCGCCGCGCGGCTGTGGGCGGCGGGGTTGATCGCCCATGTCGGCTCGGCGCTGCTGGCCTACGCGGGCATCGGCGTGCTCGACCTGCTCGGGTTCGACACCGGCACCGTCGGCCACGAGCCCGACTACGGCGTCTCGGTCCTGCTGGCCGGCGAGCTCGGCGCGATCGCCGTGGCCGGGGGCAAGCGCACCGCGCTGCTCGTCGGTGTGCTCGGCGTGGCCGGCTTCGGCGTCGGCCTGGCCGACGCCTCGGTGCTGGCCAACGTCGAGCACCTGCTCGGGTTCGTGCTGGGCGCGGGGACGATCCTCGCGCTCGACCGCTGGCGTCCGCGGTCGGCGGCCGCCGCGTAACCTCGGGCGCCATGCGAGCCGTGACGATCCGAGACGGCGGGGTGCTGGAGATCGCCGAGCACCCCGACCCACAGCCGGGCGGGGGCGAGGTCCTGGTGCGCGTGCGCGCGGCGGGCCTCAACGGCGCCGACATGATGCAGCGCAAGGGCGCCTACCCCGCGCCTCCGGGCTCGCCGCCCGACATCCCGGGGCTGGAGTTCGCCGGCGAGGTCGTGCAGGTCGGCCCGGGCGCGCTGCGCTTCGCCGATGGCGACCGCGTGATGGGCATCGCCGGCGGCGGCGGGCAGGCCGAGCTGATCGCCGTCCACGAGCGCCAGCTGATGCCCGTGCCCGACGCGATCGACTGGGCCGCCGCGGGCGGCTTCCCCGAGGTCTTCACCACCGCGCACGACGCGATCGTCAGCCAGTGCGGCCTGCGCCCCGGCGAGCGGCTGCTGGTGCACGGCGCGGCCGGCGGCGTCGGGACCGCGGCGGTGCAGATCGGCGCGCTGACCGGCGCGCGCGTGACCGCCACCGTGCGCACGGCGGCCTCCCGCGACCAGGTCGCCGCGCTCGGCGCCGACCGGGTGATCGATCCCGAGGGCTTCGCGGACGCGGGCCCGTTCGACGTGATCCTCGAGCTGATCGGCGCGCCGAACATCGCCGGTGACCTCAAGGCGCTGGAGACCTGGGGGCGGATCGTGGTGATCGGCGTCGGCGGCGGCTTCCAGTCCGAGGTCAACCTGCTGGCGCTGATGGGCAAGCGCGCGACGCTGCGCGGCTCGACGCTGCGGCCGCGTCCGCTGGAGGAGAAGGCGGCCACCGCCCGCGCCGTCGAGCGGGAGCTGCTGCCGGCGCTGGCCGCGGGCACGATCCACGTCCCGCTGGCCCAGACGTTCCCGCTGGACCAGGCCGAAGCGGCCTACGACGCCTTCGCGACCTCCGGCAAGGTCGGCAAGGTCGTGCTGCTCAGCGGCTAATACGGGGGCAGGTCGGCGTACCAGTCGCCGAGCACCCGGAACGACCGCCAGAAGGCGCGCTTGGCGTCCTCCTCGTCCAGCGCGTCGTCGATCAGCGGCACGTAGAGCGCCTCGACCGACGGGGTGAAGGGCTGCACGACGCCGAGCGCCGGCTCCAGCTGGCGACCCAGGGGGATCCCGACGTCGTTGAGCGTGGCCAGCGCGTCGGAGCCCATCACGACGACGATCTTCGGCTGCACGATCGCGAACTCCTCGACGATGCGCGCGATGCAGCCGGGCTCGGCCAGCGCGGGGTCGCCGACGGGGCACTTCACGCAGACGGTGCCGTAGACGGCCAGCGGATCGATGTCCAGGCGCTTGAGCGACTTCATCAGCGCCGTGCCGGCGCGGCCGTAGAAGGCGACGCCTTCCTCGACCTCGGCGGCGGTCGGCGTCTGCTTGAGCAGCATCACGTCGGCCTGGGGGTGCCCGGAGCCGAGCACCGGCATCAGGTTCCCGCGAGGGCAGTGGGGACAGGCCTGGAGCTCTCGCGTCAGCGAGTTGAGCTCGCGAATGGCGCGCTCCAGGTACTTCTCGGCGATCTCATCGTCAGTGGCCCGCATGGCGTCGCGGGAGGAATTCACCGGATCGCCCTGGGGTCCCTGCGCCTGCATCACGACTTGCGCGTCGCCCGCTTGACCCGGCGCGCCTTGCGCGCGGCGCGCGCGCCGGCCGGGGTGGCCTTGGTCTCCAGGAACTTCAGCGCCTGGACGTAGAGCAGCGACGTGGGCTTGCGCACGATGTCGGCGTCGCGCAGGGACTCCAGGAACTCGTGCGGCCCGTCGAAGTCGCGCATCCGGATGCGCACCGAGCCGAGTCCCTGGGCCACGTGCGAGTCGCTGCCCGCGCCGGCCACCATCCGGTACTTGGCCGCGAACCGCTCGGCCTCCTCGTTGAACGCGCCGATGGCCACGCGCGGGTTGAACACCTCGAGCGCGTCGACGTCGTCGACGATGGCCAGCAGGTGCTCGTAGTCGGGCACCGCGTGCATGCGGTCGAACGGATGGGGCACGTAGACGAGCCCGCCCTGGCGCTTGATCTCGGCCACGGTCTCCTGCAGCGTCATGCCCCGCGGGATCTTCTCCTCGATGAACAGGCCGATGACCTCGCCCTGGGTGGCGGTCATCACCTCCTCGCCGACGATCACCTTGACGCCGAACTCGGCCGCCTTCTCGCGCGCCTCCAGCGCACCGGAGATCTCGTTGTGGTCGGTCACCGCGATCGCGCCCAGGCCCTGGCGGCGCGCGGTGTCCAGCAGCACCTCGACCGGCGTGGCGCAGTCGCCCGAGTGGTCGGTGTGCATGTGCAGGTCGACGTCGATCAGCCGGCGCTGGCGCAGCTTGTCGCGCAGGCCCGGGTTGCCGCGGCCGTCGTGGCGGCGGGCGATCACCCGCGCGTAGACGTCCTCGACCTCGTCGGTCACGGCGTCCGGCGTGCGCGGGGGCGGGGCGGCGGCCAGCCGGCTGCGCAGCGCCGCGTCCGACAGCACCCGCGTCAGCTGGGCGGTGAGCGTTTCGATGTCGTGGGGCTCGAACAGCAGCCCGGCCTCGCCCTGTCCGAGCACCTCCTCGTAGACCGCCAGGCGGCTGGCCACGGGGATCGTGCCCGCCGCGCGAGCGCGCAGCAGGATGCCCGGGTTCGGCGCGGCGCCGTCGGAGGCGGCGACGACGATGTCGGCACCGGCCAGCAGCGCGCGCTCGTCGACCTCCTCCGGCGTGACGAAGCGCAGGCGGTCGCGCACCGCGTTGCGCAGCGGCGTCGACGAGGACGCGCCGCGCGTGGTCAGGACGGTGGCCTCCCACGGGAGCTCGAGCGGGACCTCGCGCAGGCCGCGCAGGAACGCGCGCAGCGCGGGACGCTCCTCGCGGTCGACGAAGGCGATGCGCAGCGGCGCGTCGTCCGCGCGCGCCTCGCGCTCGATCGCCATCGCGCCGGGCGGGATCACGCGATAGGTGCCCGGGAACCAGCGCTCCATCAGCGCGGCGGTGGCCAGGAACGGCGTCGTGCGCTCGTCCAGGCGGCCGAAGATGCGCTCGACGAGCTTGCGGGCCACCTGCGTGGACAGGATCCCCTCGGTGGGCAGGTGGAAGGTGCCGACGTTCAGCGCCCGTGACGCGCGCAGGGCGGCGCTGGCCACGGTGGGCGCGAACGGGTCGTGAACGTGGCAGATGTCCAGCGTCACGTGCGCGTGCAGCTCGTCGATCGTGCGCGACACGTCGAGCGGCAGCGCGGCCCGGCGGGCGCCCGCGGCCAGCGCCTCGCCGACGATCAGCAGGCTGGGCCCGCCCTCGGCGCTCGGGGCGGTGAACAGCGCGTCCGGGTTCTGGCGCGCGGCGCGGACGCGGGCGCGGCCCTCGCGGACGGCGGCGTGGTCGTCGGACGGCGCGACGATCAGCACCCGGTGGCCGCGCTGGGCCAGCTGCTCGGAGACGCGGGCCACGAAGCGGTTGACCTCGTGTCCGGACTCCCACGCGTAGGGAGTGATCTGGGCGATGGTCAGCGGCGCCACGACTGCCCTGAGGTTAGGGGAACACGCCGGTGTGGGCTATTCCCCGGAGTTGGGGTCAGCGCCGGCCCGGAAGAGCGTCCAGACGACGTACGACGAGCCCGCGGGCGGCTTCAGCGAGGAGGGGAACTCGGTGAGCGCTCCCGCATCGCCGATCCCGGGGTGGGCCCCGGTCGTCGGGGTGAACTGCCCCTCGATGGTCAGGATGCCGGGGCCGGTGGTGCCGTAGAACGTCCGGAAGACCTTGCCCTTGATCGTGATGATCTGGCCGGTCACCGCGACCTGGGCCTGGCCCTTGGGCGCGGTGGTGTTGATGGCGGACTCGTCGCCGTCCTGCCACCGGGCGAAGAACTGCTTGCGCACCGTGGCTGTGGCCGGGAGCTTCTGGCCCTGCTTCAGGCCGGCGCCGAGGAGGGTCTTCTTGAACGTCACCGGCGAGGGGGCGCCGGCGGGGACCGTTCGGCTGGGCGGGGTGTCGATGGCCTCGGCGATCGCGGCGCCGGCGAGGAGGGTGGTCGCGGTCAGCCCGGTGACGGCGATCCGCGCGCGCATGGTGGAACGCATGCGGTCAAACGTCTCAGAACGATGCACCGGCGTCCAGCGCGTCGCCTCGTCGCAGCTCGCCGCCGCGACGGGCCTCGTCGCGCAGCGGCTGCTGCGCTGGGCCCGCGCGACGGCGGTGCTGGTGGCTTAGTTCTGCGGCGCGGTCTCGGCGACCGGCGCGGCGACGGGCTTGGTGCCCGGGACGCCCTTGTACGTCTCGGCGAACTCCTCGCTCATCGTGCGCGCCTCGTCATCGGGACGCTGGTTGTGCGGGGACTTCATGAGGTACGAGCTGGGGCCGTCGAGCTGGCCGGCGATGCCGTGGTTCATGGCCAGCTTGCAGAAGCGCACGGCGTCGGTGACGATGCCGGCCGAGTTGGGGGAGTCCCACACCTCGAGCTTCATCTCGACGTTGAGCGGCACGTCGCCGAAGGCCTGACCCTCGACGCGGATGTGCGCCCACTTGCGGTCCGTCAGCCACGGCACGTAGTCCGACGGCCCGATGTAGACGTCGTCCTTGGGCAGCGTGTGGCCCATGATCGACGTGACCGCCTGCGTCTTGGAGATCTTCTTGGACTCGAGGCGATCGCGCTCGAGCATGTTGTAGAAGTCCATGTTGCCGCCGACGTTCAGCTGCGACGTGTGCAGCATCTTCACGCCACGGTCGTGGAACAGACGCGCCAGCGCGCGGTGCGTGATGGTCGCGCCGACCTGCGACTTGATGTCGTCGCCGACGATCGGCAGGCCCGCCTTGACGAAGCGGTCGTTCCAGTAGTCCGACGAGGCGATGAAGGTCGGGATGCAGTTGACGAACCCGCAGCCGGCCTCGATGACCTTCTCGACGTACCACTTGGTCGCCTCTTCGGAGCCGACCGGCAGGTAGGAGACGACGATGTCGGTGTGCGTGTCCTTGAGGATCTGCACGATGTCATCGGTCGGCCCGTCAGCCTTGGTGATCTTCTCCTTGAGGTACCGGCCAAGACCGTCGTGGGTCATGCCGCGGTAGACCTTCGCGCCGAGGTTCGTGGGAACGTCGTCGCAGAACTTGATCGTGTTGTTCGGGTCGGCCCAGATGGCCTCGCCGAGGTCCTTGCCGACCTTCGTGGCGTTGATGTCGAACGCGCACGTGAACTCGATGTCCTTGACGTGGTATCCACCGAGCTCCACGTGCATGAGGCCGGGGACGCGCTCGTCAGGATTGGCGTTCTTGTAGTAGTGCACGCCCTGGACGAAGGCGGAAGCGCAGTTGCCGACGCCGATGATCGCGACGCGGACCTTTTCGCTCTGATAGCGGCTCGCGCCGTTGGTGCTGCTCAAGATGGAAACCCTCCTAGGGGCCGAACGAAGTTCTCTGCCTGTTGATAACCCGGATCCCGTGTCCTGTTACGGCTCGGGCGGTGCGGGTGGTGCATTCAGTACGGAGCGCACGTGGAAGATGCGCTGGAAGACGGTGAAGATAGAGAGCGCGGCGAGCACGTAGACCGCCGGCTCGAGCAGCTCGAAGTCGCCGATCGACGCGCCGCGCGCGAAGATCAGGCCGATCGAGAGGATCACGACACGGACCGCGCGGGTGGCGATGCCGCCCTTGTTCTCGACGCCCAGCGACTCGGCGCGGGCGCGGGTGTAGCTGACCATCAGCGAGGCGAGCACCGCGATGACCACCGCGCCGGCCGCCCACTGCTTGCCCTCCTCGGCGAACACCACGCAGATCGCGGCGAGCACGATGCCCTCCTCGGCGCGGTCCAGCGTCGAGTCCAGGAAGGCGCCGAACGGGGAGCCCTTGCCGCTCATCCGCGAGTAGCGGCCGTCGAGCGTGTCGCAGACGGAGCCGAGGATGAACGCGATGCCGGCCAGGAAGAAGTAGTGCTCGAGCACCAGGACGGCGGCGATGACGTTGCCCACCAGCCCGGTCAGCGAGATCGCGTTGGGGGTCAGACGCGACTCGATCAGGCGCGTCCGAACCACCTCGCGGCTCTCGGCCGAGCGCGCGACGAACCGCTCACGCGCGGGCTGGCGTTCCTCGTTCATGACTGCGGAGGCTAGTGAGCGCCGCTGCGCCGCGTCCTACGCGGTCGCTTCGGCCTGCTGGGGCAGGAAGCGCCACGCCTCCGGCCGGGCCCGGGCCATCGCGCGGGCGGCCAGCGCGCCGACCCCCGCCGTGCAGGCGCCCAGGAAGGCGTCGGCCAGGAAGTGGTTGGCCGTCACGACGATCACGAACGTCACGATGAACGGGTAGATCGCCCAGAAGACCTTCAGCGGCTTGAACTTGACGAGCTTGGCCAGCGGCCAGCCGATCATCAGCGCGAACGCGACGTGCATCGACGGGATCGCCGCGTACGGGTTGAACAGCGCGTTGACCGTGACGTTGTCCTGCGAGATGCCGGTGTACTGCGACAGCGTGTCCTCGAAGCCCCACTCCGGCAGGAAGCGCGGCGGCGCGGTCGGCACCAGCACGTAGCCGATGATCGCCACCAGGAAGGCGATGCCGAACATGTTGCGCACGAAGTAGAAGGACGAGTTGCGGAACAGGTACAGGAACACCAGGCCGCCGAGCGTCACGGAGGTCTGCGCGTTGATGTACGCCCAGCTGGCGGCGTCGGTCACGAAGCTCCAGCCCGAGGCCCACTGCTGGACGCTGGGCTCGATGAAGATGTGCAGCGTGCGCTCGACGCTGATCACCGAGCGGGCGTTCTCGAAGGCGAGCGTGGCCCGCCCGTCGACGGCGCCGCGCGTCAGCCGGTACAGGTAGTACAGGAACGCGAAGACCGCGATCTGACGCAGCAGGTCCAGCGGTCCGTGGGGCGCAATGCGTGCTGAGAACGTTCGCAACCCCGAGACCATGGCCTCGGGATGTTACCCGGCGGTTATTCCGCCACTCGTACGGCTAGCCGTACACCGTCTTTTCACCCGGCCGCCGCGCAACGCTCCTGCTTGGGGAGCGTCAGGCGCGCGGCGACGCGCACCGTCTCGGGCCGCGTGACGGTGACCGCCGTCCAGGCGCCGTCGGCGGTGGCGGCCACGCAGCCGCTCCCGGAGACGACGTCCCAGTAGGGCGTGTGGCGCACGCGCACGAGGATCGTGCCGGGTCCGGTGGCGCGCAGCGTGAACGCCCCCGAGTCGAGCGCGATCAGGCGGCCGGGGCCGTCGGTCAGCCCGGTGGGCCGGCGGACCGCGTACACGCGCCAGTGGGCGTCGTGCCAGACCGGGCGCAGGTAGGGCGGGGCCGACTCGATCAGCCGCGCCTCGGCCTCGGCCGTCGGGTCCAACGGCGCGTCGGGCAGCGCCACGAAGCGCACCCCGTTGCGGCTCAGCCACTGGCGGTAGCGCTCGGGATCCAGCACCGCCGTGCCCTCGTAGAACAGCTTGCCGAACTTCGCGTCCAGCTGGGTCTCCCAGCCGCGGGCCAACGGATAGTGGCGCGCGAGGTGCACGGCCTCCCAGTGCATGCGGGTGAACGGCACCTCGATGCGCATCGGCGCGTCGCCCTGGCTGCGCAGGAACCCGATCAGCGGCTGGTAGTAGGCCGCGGCGGTCGACGGGTCGCCGGCGCCCTTGACCACCTCGCGCACGGGCGGCCACCACTGCCAGGCGGCCAGCGCGGCGAGCACGCCGACCAGCGGCCAGCGCAGCGCGCGCCGCCCGACCGCGCACACGACCAGCGGCCCGGCGAAGGTCGCGCCCAGACGGGCGGCGTTGGAGCCCATCGGCGTGGGGAGCAGGTAGGCCGCCACGGTGGCGACGGCGTACAGCAGCGCGCCCAGGCGCAGCACGCGCTCGCCCGGCGGCAGCGCGAACCACACCGCGGCTGCGCTGATCAGCACGAACGACGCCTCCAGCACCCCGAACGGCTGGCGCCCGCCCTCGGGGAAGGCCAGCGCCAGCGCCACGATCAGGCCGAGCGCCGGGCCGGCCAGCAGGAGGCCGCGCCGCGCGCCGCTGGCCAGCCACAGCGCGATCCCGGCCAGCGCCAGGAACAGGCCCGCGACCGGGCTGGCGGCGGCGCAGGCCAGGGCCAGCGCGGTGGCCAGGCGTGGGCGATCGCGCTGCAGCGCCAGCAGCGCCCCGAGGCCGACGGCGACGCCCAGGCCGAAGGTCAGCCGCCCGATCAGCAGGTCGCAGGTCGTGGCCGCGGCCAGCCACAGCGCGCCCGCGCGAGCGCTGGGCCCGAAGTGCGCGCGGGTCAGCTGCTCGAACAGGAACGCCGAGGCGATCGCCGCGGCGAGCCCTACCACCCGCACGCCGAGCAGCGCGCCCAGCGGCGGGAACAGCAGCGAGTAGCCCGGCATGTGGTGGCCGCCGTACCACTGGCCGTCCCAGATCGCGTAGCCCGTCTGGTCGAACAGGCCGGCCCGGTAGACCTGCGCGGCCAGGTCGGGGGTGGGCGGCGCGAAGACCAGCCAGGCGACGCCGGCCAGCAGCGCGACGGCGATGGCCGGCGAACGAAGGAACGGGTGCGCGCGGCCCACGTCGCCGCAGCGTCGCGAGCCACGGCGCGCAGGTCGTTACGAGGCGGTTACCCCGTGCAGCGCTCGTCGCCCTTGCTGAACAGCGCGCGGCCCAGGGCGATCTGCACGCCGACCCGGATCGGGCGGTTGCCCCCGCGGGTGGCCCGCACGCGCGTGAAGCCGTCGCGGTCGGCCGACACGCAGCCCGAGCCGTCGATCACCGCCCAGTGCGGGCTGAAGCGGATGCGCGTGTCGACCAGCCGGTCGCGGCCCGGGCGCACCTCGAACCAGTCGGGGCCGATCGCGGTCACGCCCAGCGGGCGGGCGCCGTCGACGCGGTAGACGATCCAGCGCGGGTCGCGCCACACCTCCCGCAGCTGCGGCAGCCCGGCCCGGATCAGCGCGGCCTCCTCACGCGCGGAGAAGTCCAGCGGCACGTCGGGCGAGGGCAGAGCCACGTAGGAGACGGCGTTGTTGCGCAGCCAGCGCACGTAGCGCTCGGCGCGCAGCGGCTTCTCGTAGAACAGCGCGTTGCGCGAGCGGTCCAGCTGGCGCAGCCACCCGCGGGCGATCGAGACGTGGTCGGCCACGCGCGCCGCCTCCCAATGCAGGCGCGTGAACGGGATCTCCACCCGGACCGGGTGGCCGTCGCGCCGCTCCAGCCGCTCCAGCTCGGTGTTCAGCGAGGCGAAGTAGTCGGCGGCCTGGGTCGGGTCGTCGTTGGCCTGGCGCATGGCCTTGATCGACGCCGAGGCCGACCAGTACAGCGACACCACCAGCACGGGCACCAGCAGCCAGCGCAGCCGGCCGCGGTCCCACAGCTCGAGCGCCAGCAGCGGCGCGGCCACCAGGGTGATCAGGCGCGCGACGTTCGCCCCCGCCGCGTTGGGGACGAAGAAGCAGAAGATCACGGCGGCGGCGTAGAGGACGGCGCCGACGCGCAGCACGGGCAGCTCGCGGTCGGCGGCGGCGAACACGCAGGCCAGGGCGACCAGCGACGGCCACAGCACCCAGGGCGACATCGGGAACACGCCGCCCTCCGGGAACAGCAGGTTGAGGACCGCCACCGGCGCGACCGCGGCCACGGCCAGCAGGAGGCCGAAGGGGCGCCGCGAGGCGACCGTCCAGGAGGTGCCGGTCAGGGCCAGGAAGGCGCCGGCGACCGGGCTGGCCAGCGGCGTCAGCACCGCGAAGAGGATGGCCAGCGCCCTGCGGTCGTAGGCGGCGGCCAGCAGCGCCGCGAGCCCGATCGGCAGCCCGATGTTGAACGCGATGCGGTCGGTGAAGAGCGTGGCCGACACCGACAGCGCGAACAGGATCGAGGCCGGCCAGGTGGTGCGCCGCGGGAGCATCCGCTCCAGCAGCAGCGGGAACAGGCCGGCGGCGATGACGATGGCGATCGTCGCGCTCATCCGCACGCCGATCCACGCGCCCAGCGGCGGCGCGATCACCGAGTAGGCGGGCAGGTTGTGGCTGCCGTACCAGGCGTTGTCGACGAAGGTGAACCCGGCCCGCTCGAACAGCTCGCTGCGGAACTCGGCGGCCGGGAGGTCGGCGCCCATCGGCGCCCACAGCAGGTAGATCACGCCGGCGGCCGCCGCGATCAAGACGCTGATGACCCAGGCCCGGCGCATAGCATTGACCCTATGGGAGTCGTGGCCCCCCGTCGCCGCCGCGTCGGCGCCGGATGGACGGTCGCCGCGCTCTGCCTTGCCGTCGGCCTGCTGTCGCTGCTGGCCCCGTTCGCGCTGATCTACGACGCCTGGTCGTGGGCGATCTGGTCGCGCCAGCTGGCGCACGGAACGCTGGACACGATGGGCATGACCGCCTGGAAGCCGCTGCCGTCGCTGGTCGGCCTGCCGGTCGCCCTGGTCGGCGGCGCGCCCGGCGCGGCCTGGCTGGCGGTCGAACGCGCCGCGGCGCTCGGCTCGCTGGTGCTGGCCTGGCAGCTGGGCCGGCGGGGTGCGGGGCGCTGGGGCGGCGCGATCGCGGTGGTCGGCATCGTGTGCCTGTCGGGCTGGCTGCGCTACGTGGCCGAGGGCTACTCCGAGCCGGTCGTCGTCGCCGCGCTGCTGGGCGCGGTGCTGGCCGCCCTGGACCGGCGCATCGGCTGGACGCTGATCGCGCTCCTCGCCGCCGCGCTGATCCGACCGGAGGCGTGGCCGATGCTGCTGGTCGCCGGCGTGTGGGCCTGGCGCGCCGCGCCGCGCCTGCGTCCGTGGGTGGTGGCGGCCGGCCTGGGCGTGATCGTCCTGTGGTTCGGCGGCGAGTGGCTGGGCGCGGGCGATCCGCTGGCCGGCTCGTCGCGGGCGCGGGCGGCCACCGACGAGGGCGCGGTCACGATCGGCGCGACGCTGCCGATCGCCGGTCTGTGGTTCGCCGCGGTCGCGACGCTGGCCGACGTGCGCGACGATCGCGAGGTGCAGCTGCTGCTCGGCGGCGCCCTGGCCTGGATCGTCACGGTGGTCGTGCTGCAGGTGCTCGGCTACCCGCACATCGAGCGCTTCCAGATGCCGGGGGTCGCGCTGCTGTCCGTGCTGGGCGCGATCGGCCTCGTGCGGCTGGTCCGCGGCGTCCATCGGCTGGTCAGCTGGCCCTACGAGGTGATCGGGGCCGTGGCGCTGGTGATCCTGGTCGTGCTGCCCGTGGCCTGGCGCGTCGGCCAGACCGTCGGCGAGGTCGATCGGGTGGCCGAGCGCGTCGACGCCCAGCACGAGCTGCGCGACGCCGTGGCGCTGGTCGGGCGCGAGCGGCTGGCGGCGGCGGCGCCGTGCGTGAACATCGCCTTCCACAGCGCGCTGGCCTGGGAGCTGGACGTGCGCGCCACCCAGGTGTGCGCGCCGCTGGCCCCGCCGGTGGCGGGCTGCTCGACCTGGGTGCTGGCCACCGACGACGTGCGCGTGACCGGGCCCGCGCCGCCCGACGGCCCGATCCGCGTGGGCGAGTCCGGCCGATGGCGCATATCCCGGGCGCAACCGGGCACATGTCAGGAAGCTTGACGTCGCGGGTACGCTGCCGATCAGGCGGGGAGCGCCAGAGCAGCACGATCAGAGAGGGACAGGAAGTGCGTTCATCCGAGACCGTGGAGCTGGTGGCAGCGCGTCTGCGCGTCTGCCCCGCCCCGCCCACCGACGGCGCGGTATGCCTGCGCCTGGAAGGGCAGCTCGACGGCGACTCCGCGCTGTCCCTGGCGCGCGTCCTGCTCGACGCCCAGCGCCACGGCGACGAGCTCGTGCTGGACCTCTCCCGTCTGTCGCTGCTCGATGTCGCCGGCCTGCGCGTGATCGTCGACGCCGCCCGCCGCGCCGTGCGCGAGCGCTGCGACCTCGTGCTGCGCGCGCCCTCCGCGCCGGTGCGCTCGCTCTTCCGCCTGACCGGGCTGGGCCACTGGACCCGCCTGGACGATCACGGCTGCGTCTACGCGACGCTCCCGCCGCGCCATCGCGCGGTGCTGGCCGGCTTCGGCCGGCCCGGCCTCATCTGAGGACCGGCCTCAGCCCAGCAGGAAGCCGCCGACCCGATCGATCACGCTCGGGTCGCGCAGCCACGGCCAGTGCCCGACACCCGGGCGGATGTCGACCGTCGCCTCGCCGCCCAGCACCGCCGCGTACCCGTGGGCGAAGCGCACGGGGATGTAGGGATCGTCCTCGCCCCAGACGATCAGCGCCGGCGCCTCGATGTCGCCCAGGTGCGCGCCGGCGGCGGCCAGCACGTCGGGATCGGCCCAGCGGTAGAGCTTGAGGATCGCCCGCTGCGTGCCCTGGTCGAGGTACTCGGCGATCGTGTCGACCAGCTCGCGCGGCACGGCGCGCCGCAGCACGGGCTTGATGGCCAGGCCCATCGCCATCTCGCCCACGAACGGCGTCCGCCAGGCCCGCGCCCAGCGGTGCCAGCGATAGCCGGCCAGCAGCGGCACGCCGCTGATCAGCACGAGCTTCGTCACCCGCGTGGGACGGCGCATCGCCCAGCCCAGGCCGGCGCCGACGCCCCAGTCCTCGGCCACGAGGCGCACCTCGTCGACCTCCAGCAGCTCCAGGAAGCGCTCGATGAAGTGCGCGAAGCCGGGGACGCTGAAGTCGAGGTCGCCGCGCTTGCCCGAGCGCCCGAAGCCGGGCAGGTCGACCGCGATGCCGCCGGTCGCGTGCAGGAACGGCGTCCAGATGTCGGCGTTGGTGGGGACGCCGTGCAGATACAGGATCGGCGGCCCACCGTCGACGGTCGGCGCGGAGCGCCAGAAGACGGGCTGGTCGTCGAGCTCGGCGGTGTGCTCGGCCAGGTCGGTCATGAGCCGACGCGACGATAGCGTTGCGCCCGTGCGCGTGCTCTGCCTCGGCGAGACCCTCGTCGATCTGATCTGTCACCGGCCGGTGTCGCGGCCGGCCGAGGCCGACGCGTTCGTGCCGCACTTCGGCGGCTCGCCGGCCAACGTCGCGGTCGTGGCCGCCCGGCGCGGCGCGCAGGTCGAGCTGGCCTCCGGCGCGGGCGACGACGACTGGGGCACCTGGCTGCGTGACCGCCTGGCCGACGAGGGCGTCGGGCTGGAGTGGTTCACGCTGGTCGAGGAGGCCGCCACGACGATCGCCTTCGTGACCGTCGATGGCGACGGCCAGCCGAGCTTCCGCTTCTACGGCGACTCGGCCGCCCAGGCGATCGCCCGGCTGGCGCCGCGGCTGGGCGCCGCCGCGCAGGCCTGCGGGGCGCTCGTGTTCTCCTCCAACACGCTGCTGGACGAGCGCGAGCGCGAGGCGACGATGGACGTGCGCGCGCAGATGCTCGAGCACGGCAAGCCGCTCGTGTTCGACCCCAACCTGCGCCTGCAGCGCTGGTCCAATCCCGGGCGGGCGATCACGCTGGCCCGCGGCTGCCTGCCCGGGCTGTTCCTGCTCAAGTGCAACGGCGACGAGGCCCAGCAGCTGTCGGGCGAGAGCGATCCCGAGGCGGCCGCCGCCGGACTGCTGGCCGGCGGCGTGCGCAACGTCGTCATCACGCTGGGCGACCGGGGCGCGATCCTGCGCGGCGAGGTGAAGGCCAACGTCCCCGGCGTGCCGGCCACCGTGGTCGACGCCACCGGCGCGGGCGACACGCTCACCGGCGTGCTCGTGGCCCACCTGGCCCGCACCGACTTCTACCCGTCGGCGCTGGTGGCCGGCCTGCGCGACGCGGTCGCCGAGGCGGCCCGCACGGTCGGACGCTGGGGCGCCACGTGAGCGCGACGCCGCGGCGGGTGCGGTCGATCCGCGACCGGCTGCGCACCGTCTACGGCCGGCCGATCGCGCCGCCGCATCACCGGCCGCTGGACGAGCTGGTCCTGACCGTCCTGTCGCAGTCGACCAACGACCGCAACCGCGACGTCGCCTACCTGCGCCTGACCGAGCGCTTCGACGGCTGGGCGACGGTGCGCGACGCGCCCAACGCCGAGGTCGAGGAGGCGATCCGCCCGGGCGGCATCTCCAAGGTCAAGTCGCGGCGCATCCAGGACATCCTGATGGCCATCGGGGAGCCGCTGTCGCTCGATCACCTGGCGGCGCTGACCGTGCCCGAGGCGCAGGCCGAGCTCGTCGCGCTGCCCGGCGTCGGACGCAAGACCGCGGCCTGCGTGCTGTGCTTCGCCTTCGGCATGCACGACATCCCCGTCGACACGCACGTCTCCCGCGTGGGCACGCGCCTGCACCTGTTCACGCCGAAGGCGGGCTTCGAGCAGATGCACGACGAGATGCTGCGCCTGACGCCACCCGGCCAGGCGCTCGAGCTGCACGTCAACCTGCTGCGCCACGGCCGGCGCACCTGCCACGCGCGCACCCCGGCCTGCCGCGCCTGTGCCCTGCGGCGCATGTGTCCCGAGCGGCAAGCCTAGGATGTGCGGTATCGATAGCGCCGAACGACACAAGCCCCGACGGACGCCCAAGGAGCTGGCCCGCGCCGTCGAACGCGGCCGCGGGGTGGCCGAGGCGCTGCGCTACCTGCATCTGCACGGCTCCGAGGCGGGCGGCCAGACCGTGGCCGACGCGCTCGCGCGCTTCCTCGTCCAGCGCTGCCAGTCCCATCACGCCGGCTGGCGCGTGGTCCGCCAGGTGGTGGTCGACTCCGCCGCCGACGCGCCGTGGGAGAAGTGCGCGCGCCGGGCCGTGCCGCAGGTCGCCGAGGACCTGATGACGATGTCGGCCGAGGGCGGGCGCATCCCGCTGGTGCGCGCGCAGCACACCGCCGCCACCCGCCGGGCCGAGCAGATCGCTCCGCATGTCGATCGGCTGGCCGTCTTCTCCGAGCTCGGCCTGGAGCCGCGCTCGGTCACCGCGCAGCAGTGGCAGTCCGCGCTGGGCAGCGCGGTGCGCGCCCGCTCGCGCGAGCAGGTGGCCCGTGCGGTGGTGCAGTCGCTCAGCGACGACGACGCCGAGGCCTGAACGCACACCGGCCGCCGCGTATGCGCGACGGCCGGCATGACTCGTCACCCCTGACGAAGCGTCAGGCCAGAACGGGCTCCTTGGCCACCTTCTCGGCCGCCTCGGACTCGTTGAAGCGGTCGTGCTGCTCCAACGCCGCGTCCGCCACGTCGACCGGATCGGTCAGGTCCACCTCGCGGCGGGGAACGCCGAGGAAGTGGAAGGCGGCGAACACCACCGCGGTCATCGCGTAGGCCAGCGCGATGTCGTTGTACTCGGGCCAGTGCACCTCAGCGCCGTGGATCAACCCGACGCACGACAGCGCCGCGCCGATCAGCGCGTAGCCGGCCGCCCACAGGAACTTGCGGTCGATCGTGAAGACCGCGATCGCGCCCAGGAGCATGCCCACCAGCACCGCGCCGTTGCCCAGCGTCGACAGGCCCAGGTGCAGCGCGCCGGCCTGCCCGAGCGCCGCCTCGCCGACCTCGCCGACCGACGTGCCGGCGGCCGACAGCGTGCTCTCGATCAGCCCCGCGCCCCACGAGGCCAGGTTCGGGATCATGGCCAGCACCACCGCGGCGTAGTACGCCTTGGGCACCGCCGCGAACGCCTGGCCGCCGATCACCAGGCCGATGAACAGCAGGACCGGGACGATCGCCGGGATGGGCAGGACCGAGGCCAGCAGCGGGAACATCCCCAGGAAGCACAGCAGCGCGATCACGCCGCCCGCGGCCAGCGAGTAGCTGACGCGTCCACCGGCCTCCTTCCAGCCCTTGTGACCGACGTACACCGCCGGCGGGAAGGGCGAGCCCAGGCCCGCGCCGACGATGGCGCCGACGCCGTCGGCCAGCAGCACCGCGCGCAGGTTGTACTTGTCGCCCGCCGCGGCCGCGCTCTCCACGTTGGACATCGCCTCGGTGAAGTTGTAGATCCCCAACGGGATCGCCGTGGCCAGCAGCGGCGAGATCCCCGACAGGCCGTCGGCCAGGCGGTCGACGCTCAGCGTGGGCAGGCCCACGGCGATGTCCTTGGCCGCGTCGCCGATCGCGCCGCCGTCCATGTAGCCGCCGATCCAGCCGATCGCCGTGCCCAGCATCAGCGCGACGAGGCCGAGCGGCAGGTTGCCGGGCAGCTTCACGCCCGACACGAAGCCGATCAGGATCAGCGCGAACACCGGCAGCGCGATCCACAGCGCCTCGAACATCTGCGCCGCCGGGCGCATCGAGACGAACGTGATCGAGATGCCGGCCAGGGTGCCCAGCATCGCCGCACGCGGGGTGAACTTCTGGATGTACGGCCCCACGAACGCGCCGATCAGGATGATCACGCCGATGATGAAGGCCCAGGCGAGGCCCGCCTCCCAGGCCGCGATCGGGTCCTTCGTGGCCAGGTAGATCGGCAGCATGATCACCAGCGTCACGATGAACATGTGCGGCACCGACGGGCCGTAGGGCATCGCGGTGACGTCGCTGCGGCCCTCCTTGCGGGCCAGTCGACGAGCGAGGTAGAAGTAGAAGAGGTTGCCGACCAGCAGCTCGATGCCGAGCGCCGGCAGCAGGACGCCGTTGACGTTGCCCGCGTCGAGCTGGACGACGCCGAGCATCAGGCCGCTCAGCACCAGCACGTTGACGAGCATGTTGATGCCGAAGCCGAACGAGGCGTTCAGGTCGCCCCGGGTCCACATCGGGATCTTCAGGGATGAAGCAGAGGTCGACATGGGTTGTCGCTGTCTCCTCAGGTGGTGATGGGCTGGAGGTGGGACAGCAGTTCGGGAGACGCGGCGACCCAGCCGAAGATGCCTCCCTGGGCGGCGATCATCCGCAGCCCGATCTCGTGGAACTCGGGGAAGTACGAGCCGACGCAGTCCTCGAGCACGAGGCACTCGAAGCCGCGGTCGTTGGCCTCGCGCACCGTGGTGTGCACGCACACCTCGGTGGTCACACCGGTCACGACCAGGCGCTGGATGCCCCGGTTGCGCAGCATGTGCTCGAGGTCGGTGGCGTAGAACGCGCCCTTGCCCGGCTTGTCGAGGACGATCTCGCCCTCGACGGGGTACAGCTCCTCGATGATGTCGTGGCCCTCCTCGCCGCGCACGAGGATGCGGCCCTTGGGCCCGGGATCGCCGATCCCGCACTCCAGGCCGCCGCGCGCGAGCTTGCTCGGCGGCGCGTCGGCCAGGTCCGGCCGGTGCCCCTCGCGCGTGTGGATCACGAGCATGTCGGCGGCGCGGGCCGCGGCCAGCACCTCCTGGAGCGGCTGCACCGTGCGAGCCAGCAGCGAGACGTCGTTGCCCAAGAGCGCGCCGAAGCCGCCGGGTTCGAGGAAGTCCCGTTGCATGTCGATGATGACCAGCGCCGTGGTGGCGGGGTCGAACGCGAATGGGTACGGCTGGGCGTCGACGCTGAGCGTCATGCCTGTCCTCCGTGATCGAGCGCCGTTGCCAGCGCGATGAGCGTCGCTTCGCCGCCCGGAGGGGCGACGAGCATCAGACCGACGGGCAGCCCGTCGGTCGGGCACGGGATCGAGATCGCCGGGAAGCCGACGAAGCTCCACGGGATCGCGTTGCGGGACAGGACGGTGAGGTAGTCCTCGGCGTCGGGCACGGGCGGCGCGACGACGGGGCAGGTGGGCATGGCCAGCAGGTCGAGCTCGGCGAACGCGGCGAGCAGGTCATCGCGCAGGACGGACCGGTAGCGCTGGGCGTCGAGGTAGTCGACGGCCAGGACGTGGTCGGCGGCGTCGAGCTGGTCGCGCACCTCCGGCCACAGCTTCGTGCGGTCGATGCCCTGGCTGCGGTGGGCGGCGGCGGCCTCGCAGCGCGAGACGATCAGCCCCATCGCGTTGGCGCCGGAGAAGTCCAGGGCCGAGGGCCGAGGCGCCTCGACGACGGACGCCACCAGCGCCTGCAAGCGCCCCAGCTGGGCGTCGATCGCCGAGGCGACCTCGGGCTCGCATCCCTCCCACGCGGCCTGGGGAAGGCCGACGCGCATCCCGCCGACGCCCTGGCCGGCGGCCGACGCGACGGGGGGCTGATCCGGGCGCAGCGCGTCCAGCATCAGCGCGGCGTCCAGCGCCGTGGTGGCCATCACCGCGGCGTGATCCATCGTCCACGACAGCGGCACGATGCCCGCGGTGGGCGCCGTGCCGTAGGTCGGCTTGAGCCCGACGATCCCGCACAGCGCGGCGGGCACGCGGATCGACGCGCGCGTGTCGGTGCCCAGGGAGCCCAGGCCCATCCCGGTGGCCACCGCGATCGCCGAGCCGCCGCTGCTCCCGCCGGGGATGCGCGTGCGGTCGTGCGGGTTGCGGGCCTGCGGGCTGGTCACGCCGAGCGCGAACTCGTGCGTGGAGGCCTTGCCCAGGATCACCGCGCCCGCTTCGCGCAGCAGCGCCACGGGCGCGGCGTCGCGGTCGGGCAGCGCCTCGTAGGCGTCGCTGCCGCAGCGCGTCGTGGCGCCGCGCACGTGGATCACGTCCTTGACGCTGATCGGGATGCCGTGCAGGGGTCCGCGGTCCTGGCCGGCGTCCAGCTCGGCGTCGCGCTCGGCCGCCTCCAGGCGCGCCTGGTCGGCCAGCACCTCGACGAAGGCGACGAGCTCCTCGTTGTCGACGGCGATCCGGGCCAGCGCCTCCTCGACCAGCTGCGTGCTCGTGGTGCGCCCGCCCCGCAGCGCCGAGCCGGCGGCGGCGATCGGGCTGCGGCCGATCGCCGCCGGTCCGCGCGGATCGGACAGCGGCGGCGCGTCGGTGAACACGTCGAACGCGGGGCGGCGCTCGGGCGGATCCAGGTGCTGGGCGCTGAGGCGCTCCATCGCCTGGGCGAACGAGTCGGTGGCGACGCTCATCCGACCACCCCCTTATCGGGTCGATTGTTGGGCCTCCAGTGGGTGGTGCCCGGCCCCTCCTCGGAGTCGAACATCCGGGTCAGCAGCTGGCCCACGCACAGCTCGACGACGTCGGCGCTGCGCTCGACGTGGACGCGCATGAGCGCGGCGGCGGCGTCGGCCCGGCCGGCCGCGGTCGCCTCGACGATCTCGATGTGCTCGTCGATCGTCGTCTCGATGCGCTGGGGGACCGTGAAGTCGTGCAGGCGCACCACGCGGATGCGCTCGTTGATGTCGCGCAGGTGCGACGCGGCGGCGCGGTTGCCCGCCGCGGCGGCCAGCGCCTCGTGGAAGTCCTCGTCGAGGTGCACGAAGTCGGGATCGGGCTCGGCCGGTCCGTCGGCGGTGCGCTCGGCGCGGATCTCGCGCCATTCGGCGGCCAGGCCGTCGAGCACCTCGGAGGGGACGGTCGCCGCGGCCCGGCGCACGACCAGGTCCTCCAGCACCATCCGCACCTCGTACAGGTCGCGCATCGTCGACACGCGCGGCGGCCGCGGGCGCATGCCGCCCGCGGGATCGCGTTGCAGGTGCCCGTCGCCCTCCAGCCGGCGCAGCGCCTCGCGCACGGGCGTGCGGCTGACGCCGAAGCGCTCGGCCAGCTGCTCCTCGACCAGCCGCTCGCCGTAGGGCAGCTCGCCGCGCAGCAGCACGTCGCGCAGCTCGCGGTGGACGCGGTCGGCCTGGGAGAGGCGTGCGTCGGGCGTCACTTGACCCGCTCCAGCTCGGCCAGCGCCGCCTCGAAGGCGTTCAGCGGCGGGTGCGTGATGCCGGCGCCGATCTGGCCCACGCCGGGCTGCACGTGCGCGATGCCGGTGTGGACCGGCGGGCGGATGCCCGTGCCCACGACCGCGCGGATGTCGACGCCGAGGATCGCCGGACCGCCGGGGATGCGCAGGTCGGGCGACTCGGCGGCGGCGATCGCGCGCAGCCGCTGCGTGATCGCGTGGCGCTCGGCGGGATCGAGGCCGCAGTTGTAGGCCGCCTCGGCCGACGCGGCCACGGCCAGGGCGCCGAGCCCGTAGGCCTCGACGATCGCGCTGTCGCCCAGGTCGCGGTTCATGTGCTCGGGCGCGTAGCCCGCGAACAGGCGCGCGGGGTGCGGGGGCGCGGCCGGCCCGGTGAACCAGGCGTCGCCGGTGCCCGACACGCGGATGCCCACCTCCACGCCGTTGCGGGCGATCGCGGTCAGCAGCGGCGAGCCCTCCACGCCGCTGGCGCAGTCCAGCGCGAGCTTGGAGAAGACCATGGCCAGGTTGAGGAAGAACTGGCCGTTGCCGGCGATGAAGGCGACCACCTCGGGCGGCGCGTCGGCCAGCCCCTGGTTCTCGCTGAGCGCCTCGAGCGCCAGCGCGGTGCCCATCTCGGTGCGGTGGTGGGCCTCGTCGCCCTCCAGCAGCGCGGTCTGCAGGATGGCCATCAGGTCCAGCGGGCCGCGGCGGTCGATCGCCGTGCGCAGCGCGGGCGCGAGCACGTCGCGCATCCAGGCCAGGCGCTCGAGCACGTCGGGGCCGTCGGCGCCGTAGCGCAGGACCCGGCCCGAGCCCTCGTTGATCGGGCACCACGCGGTCAGGCCGGTGGCCTCGTCGCGGGCCACGAACACGGGCATCGAGGCGGTGACCACGCCCGACATCGGGCCGACGCCGCCGAGCTCGTGGTTGGGGGCCAGCGACACCTGGCCGTCGTCGACCAGCGCCAGCGCCTCGGCGTTGGTGGGCGCCAGGCCCTCGAGCGCCAGCGCGGCGCCGAGCGCGGCGCGCATCGGCGGGCACATGCGCTCGGGCGCGATCGGCGGGCCGGCGTGGCTGACGCCCCCGTTTCGATGGTGCGCGCTGACCGCGCCGGCGGGCAGGACGTCGACGACCATCGGTCGCGCCGCGGCCAGCCGGTCGACCGACGTGCGCAGTGCATCCTGCGTTGTATGCAGCGTCGTGTCCATGGCCGGAACGTAAGCGAGACACCCCCTGACGCCGGGGCCGAACTTCAGACGGCAGCGCTGGACAGCCTGTCCATCGTCAACGGCTGAGCGCGGTGAGCAGGCGGCCCTGGAGGACCGCGAACCACTGGAACTCCAGGCCGTGCAGGGTCTGCTCGCCGGTGGTGTCCGGCAGTCGACCGAACGCCAGGTCGGCGCCCCAGCGGCTGTTCCACTGAACGAAGGACGGATCCAGGCCGGCGGCGGAGATGGCACGGATGCGGCCCCTGGCGATTTCGTCCGCGTTGCGCGCCTGGGTGCGCACGGTCTGCGGGTCCTTGATGGGGGCGAGGTTGGGCGGGCCGTCGTTGCCGCTGGCCGTGCGCTCGGTCAGGTCGTTGACCAGCTGTGTGCTCTCCACGTACTCCAGGAGCGCCACCGACATCCGCACCGCGGGGATCGCGGTGGGGCTGCGCAGGTCGCGGAAGGCCGGGGGCATCGCGCCGTGCAGCCCCTCGGACCCGGTGAGGAGCTGTCCCAGGTAGCTGCGGTCGCTCGTGGCCAGGCCGAGGCTGTCGGCGTAGGTGCGATTGGTGTCGGCGGCGTAGGCGATCAGCTCGGCGTAGGCGTCGAGCTGATCGACGGTGGCGTCGGTCATGCGTGCACCGCCGAGGAAGCGCAGCGACTCGGCGCACGCGGTCATGTAGGTCGCCGCCTCGAACCGCGCGACCTCCAGGAACCGCACGATCTCGTCGAGCTGCGCCTGCGTGCGCACGTGCTCCAGTCGCCGCTGGGCCACGGTCATCGACGTGAGGGCGAAGTCGCCCCAGGCGAGCGTGTCGGCCAGCGCGGTGAGCTGCGCGACACGCGTGACGGGCGTCTCGGCGACCCGGCGCACGTCGGCGCTGATCTGCGTCAGCGACCGGTCGGTCCCGCGCCGCACCTGTCGGACGAGGAGCCCCAGCGGCGCCCGCCTCGCCGCGGCGTCCAGGCGCGCGGAGGCGACCGTCTCCTGGCCCAGCTGCGCCGCTTCGCTGGCGGCGGCGAAGGCGAGCACCGGGTCGGGGCGCGCGAGTGCCTCGCGCGCGGTGCGCACGAGCGCGGCGATGTCGGCGGTGGCGGGATGCGCGCTGCCGAGCTCGCTTGCGTCCCGGCCGGCGGCGACGATCAACGCCCGGGCGCGCCGTGTGAGCATCTGCGCGATCGCGGCGCTCATCGGCTGTGCCGGTCGACCGGCCCCGTGGGCCGGCTGGCCGGTCATCAGCGCATAGGCCTCGGGCACGCTCTTGACCGGCGTCACCTCGACCCCGGCGGCCCGGCCCAGTCGCACGAGGTCCACCGTCCTGCCGGTCTGGTCGTCGAGCACCTGACGCTCCTCGCTGGGCACCAGGACGCGGGAGAAGCCGGCGTCTGCGGCGGCGCGCACCTTCGCCGCCACGCCCCCGACCGGCCCGACCGAGCCGTCGGGCAGGACTGTGCCGGTCATGGTGGTCGAGCGCGGCAGCTTCCCGCCGTCCAGCGCGGCCAGCGATCCCACTGCCATGAGCGCGCCGGCGGAAGGCCCGTCGATGGCCTCGCGCAGCGCGTAGCGCAACTGGTGGCGCCGCGGATCCACGCCGGAGATGAGCACCGCCTGCACCCCGGCCACCGAGGTCGCCGCCGTCCACATCGGTCCCGCGCCGCTGGCCCGCAGCCCGCGCACGTCCACCGACAGCGGCGTGCGCGGATCGTCGTCGACTGCGGTGATGTCGACCGGCGTGACCCCGCCGACCGTGCGCCCGCCGGGCGCGACGCCGTACCAGAGCGCCTGGACCCGCACGCGGTCGCCGCCACCGTTGCCGCCGAGGAGCAGCACGGCCGTGACGATCGCCGCCGCGATCAGGCCGCCGAGGCCCAGCAGGACGAACGCGCGTCGGCGTCGTGACCACCGCTGGCTCCTCGAGCGTGCCTCGTCCATGGCTGACGCGCCGCGAGCCTAATGAACCGGTCGTGGAAATCCCACGGGGGACCCGCGCTCAGGTAGCGTCAGGCCTGCGCTCACTGCGAGGAGGCCCGCCGTGACGACGGACCCGAAGGCCTACGCCAGGATGATTGCCGTGCTCGGTGGTGTCACCGTGCTCCTGGGGGGCGGGTGGGCGTGCGGATCGAGCTCGCCGACGACTGGCCCGGCCACGACGCCGGCGGCCGGCGTGAAGAAGGAGGCCGGCACCCGGAGCGTCAACCTGCGCATCATCGGCCAGGACGACGCTCCCAGCGATGGGCTGGAGGTCAAGATCTGCAGCAGGGCCGCCTTTTCCGATGACTCGTGCAAGGACACGCAACCCCTCTTGTTCGGCCAGGTGGCGGACATGTCAGCCCCGAAAGTGGTGGGAACGATCTACAACCTCGGCGCCGCCGCGTACGTCGACTTCGAGGCGATCAATCCGCCGGTCGGGGCTCCGTACATGACGTTCAAGGCAAGTGGCTGGGACGACGAGCCTGTGTCGACGATCGGCCTGAGCGAAGGCGAGAGCACGACCGTGGACTCCAGCGGATATGCACCCAACCGGCTCGTCCTCACCCGCGACGCGGACACCAGCGACTACAAGATGCTGAGGCTCGAGATCCGCGGCAGGGCTCCGTCGGACCCGGACCCGGTCCGATCGCCGGACGTGGTGGGGTGCGACCCCCGCGGCGGCCCGGACCAGTGCGCGGCGTCCGCGCCGGTGGATCCGGAGACGGCGAAGACCCAACTGCTGGCCATGGTGGCGACGTACCAGCAACTGTCGGAGCAGGGCGACCCCAGCCAGCCCCTCGACGCGAAGAAGCTCCAAGCGATGCAGGCCGAGGCGGAGCGTCTGGCCGCGGCTCAGCAGGCGGCGCACGAGGCAGGGCTCGCCGCCATCGACAAGGCCAACATGGAGGCGACGGTCGCGATCACTGCGGGCGTCGCCTCGTCGCTCGCGAACGCCGGGATCCAAGTCCCGTCAGGGGGCAGCCTCACTCCGGCGCAGCGCGCCACTGTCCTCGACGCGCTGGGCAAGAAGGAGCAGTCCTTCGTCGACGCCGTCAAGCTGGAAGGGAAGGCGGTGGACCTCCCCGCCGACGACCCGAGGGCGCAGGCCGCGCGCGACGCGTTCGACCAGGCGGCCGCCGACGCGCGGGCGCGGGCCGACCAGGTGCGGGCGCAGGCCGACCAGGTGTTGGCGCAGGCGCGGGCGGCGCAGGCGCAGGCGGAGGAGGCGCAGGCGAAGGCGCCCTGAGGTTCTTGCTTCGCGACAGAGATCTGCCATAATGGCACTCAGATTTCATTCGCAAGATCGAGGGAGCAAAGAACACGTATGGGCAAGACCATCGGTATCGACCTGGGAACCACGAACTCGTGCATGGCAGTGCTCGAGGGTGGTGAGCCCACGGTCATCGAGAACGCCGAGGGCGGTCGCACGACCCCCTCGGTCGTCGCTTTCACGCAGGGCGGGGAGCGCCTGGTCGGCACCGTGGCCAAGCGCCAGGCCGTGACCAACCCCGGCAACACCGTCTCGTCCGTCAAGCGCTTCATGGGCCGCAAGGAGGCCGAGGTGCGCGAGGAGGAGGCGATCGTCCCCTACAAGGTCGTCTCCGGTCAGTCCGGCGACGCGCGCGTCGAGGTGAAGGTCGGCGACGAGGCCAAGCAGTACAGCCCGCCTGAGGTCAGCGCCATGATCCTGGCCAAGCTGAAGGCCGACGCCGAGGCCTACCTGGGCGAGACCGTCGACGGCGCCGTCATCACGGTGCCCGCCTACTTCAACGACGACCAGCGTCAGGCGACCAAGGACGCCGGCAAGATCGCCGGCCTCGACGTCAAGCGCATCATCAACGAGCCGACCGCCGCGTCGCTGGCCTACGGCCTGGACAAGGGCGACGACCAGACGATCCTCGTCTTCGACCTCGGCGGCGGCACGTTCGACGTGTCCGTGCTGGAGATCGGCGACGGCGTCTTCGAGGTCAAGTCGACCGCGGGTGACAACCACCTGGGCGGCGACAACTTCGACAAGGCGATCGTCGACTGGCTCGTCGCGGAGTTCAAGCGCGAGCAGGCGATCGACCTGACGCAGGACCCGATGGCCCTCCAGCGCCTCTACGAGGCCGCCGAGAAGGCCAAGATCGAGCTGTCCTCCGCGCAGGAGACGCAGATCAACCTGCCGTTCATCACCGCCGACCAGAGCGGCCCCAAGCATCTGGACCAGCGCGTCACCCGCGCCCGGTTCAACGAGCTCGTCGCCGACCTGATCGACCGCGTCGTGGCGCCCGTGCGCCAGGCGCTGGACGACGCCAAGGACAAGGGCGCGGCCAACATCGACCACGTCGTCCTCGTCGGCGGCATGACCCGCATGCCGGCCGTCCAGGAGAAGGTCAAGGAGCTCACCGGCAAGGAGCCGCACCGCGGCGTCAACCCGGACGAGGTCGTGGCCGTGGGCGCCGCCATCCAGGCGGGCGTGCTGGCCGGCGACGTCAAGGACGTCCTGCTGCTCGACGTGACCCCGCTGACGCTGGGCATCGAGACCAAGGGCGGCGTCATGACCAAGCTGATCGAGCGCAACACGACGATCCCGACCCGCAAGGCCGAGGTCTTCTCGACCGCCGAGGACAACCAGCCCTCGGTCGAGATCCACGTCCTCCAGGGCGAGCGCGAGATGGCGACGTACAACAAGTCGCTGGGCAAGTTCCAGCTCACCGGCATCCCGCCGGCGCCGCGCGGCATCCCGCAGGTCGAGGTCGCCTTCGACATCGACGCCAACGGCATCCTCAACGTGTCCGCCAAGGACCTGGGCACCGGCAAGGAGCAGAAGATCGAGATCCGCGCCGGTGGCGGCCTGTCGGACGAGGAGATCAAGAACATGGTCTCCGACGCCGAGTCGCACGCCGACGAGGACCGGCGCCTGCGCGAGCTGGCCGAGGCCCGCAACGGTGGCGAGAACGCCGCCTACCAGGCCGAGCGTCAGCTGGCCGACCTGGCCGAGCAGATCGACGAGGCCTCCAAGGAGCAGATCCAGGCGGCGATCGTCGAGGTGCGCGAGGCGCTGACCAGCGAGGACGCGGCCGACATCACGGCCAAGACCGCCGCGCTGCAGTCCGCGTTCCACCGCGTGTCCGAGGCGATGTACGAGAAGGCCCAGGCCGAGCAGGCCGAGGCGGCCGCCGCCGGCAACGGCGCCAACGGCGCCACCAACGGCGACGGGGCGGGCGGGACCGAGTCGTCCGAGGAGGACGTCGTCGATGCCGAGGTCGTGGACGAGGGGCGGTAGGCACATGGCCGACCACCAGCCCGAGGCTGCCGAGGAGCAGCTCGACGGAGCCGAGTCAGAGGCGGGCGCCCAGGAGGCGCCCGCCGACGTCGATCCCGTCGAGGCCGTGACCGCCGAGCGCGATCAGTACCTGGCGCTGGCGCAGCGCACCCAGGCCGACTTCGAGAACTTCCGCAAGCGGGCCGCGCGTGACGCGCAGGTGGCCGCCGAGCGGGGGGCCGCGAAGGTCGTCAAGGAGCTGCTGCCCGCGCTGGACAACCTCGATCGCGCGCTGGCCGCCGCCGAGGCCCAGGAGGGCGAGGACCATCACCTGACCGCGGGCATCCGCCTGGTCCAGAAGGACCTGGCCTCCGCCCTGGAGCGCGTCGGGATCGAGTCGTTCTCGCCCAAGGGCGAGGTCTTCGACCCCAACCATCACGAGGCGATGGTCTCCCAGCCGGTGCCGGGCGCCGAGTCGGGCACCGTCGTCGAGGTCTACCAGCAGGGCTACCGCCTGAACGGGACGGTCATCCGGCCCGCGCGCGTGGTGGTGGCGGCATAGCGATGGCGCAGTCGGACCTGTACAGCGTCCTCGGCGTCGACAAGAAGGCGTCGCACGACGACATCAAGAAGGCGTACCGCAAGCTCGCCCGCCAGTACCACCCGGATCGCAACCCGGGGGACAAGGCGGCCGAGGCGCGCTTCAAGGAGATCTCGGCGGCGTGGGACACGCTCGGCGACGCCGACAAGCGCAAGGACTACGACAAGGCGCGGGCCAACCCGTTCGCCGGCGGGGGCAACCCCTTCGGCGGCGGCGGCGCGTCCGGTGGTCAGGGCGGCTTCGACAGCGGCTCGTTCTCCGACATCTTCTCCAACCTCTTCGGCGGTGGGAAGCAGCAGCCGGGCGGCCGGCCGAGCGCCGGCGCCGGGCCGCGCGCGGAGCGTGGGCGCGACCTCGAGGCCGAGGTGCGCCTGTCCTTCCAGCAGGCCGTCGACGGCACGCAGGTGTCGCTGTCGGTGCCGACGTCGTCGATGTGCGGGACCTGTCGCGGGACCGGGGCCAAGCCGGGCACCTCGCCGAAGGTCTGTCCGCGCTGCCAGGGCCGCGGCGTCGAGCAGCAGGGCCAGGGGCTCTTCTCGATCTCCCAGCCGTGCTCCCAGTGCGGGGGCAGCGGGGCGATCATCGAGGACCCGTGCCCGACCTGCCACGGCTCCGGCTCGCTGCGCACGACGAAGACCTACAAGGTGAACATCCCCGCCGGCGTCAAGGAGGGCTCGCGTGTCCGCCTGGCCGGCAAGGGGGAGGCCGGACGGCACGGCGGGCCGACCGGTGACCTGTACGTCGTCACCCACGTGGATGCTTCGCCGGTGTTCACGCGCAAGGGCGACAACCTCGAGGTCGAGGTCCCGCTGACGATCCCCGAGGCGTTGGGCGGTGCCGAGATCGAGGTGCCGACGCTCAGCGGCCGCAAGCGGCTGCGGGTCAAGCCGGGCACCAAGCCCGGGACCGTGCAGCGGCTGCGCGGCGAGGGTCCGCCGAAGCTGACCGACAAGAAGGCCCGGGGCGACATCCACTACCGCTTCGTGCTCGACGTGCCCGACTCGCTCAACCGCGAGCAGCGCGCGGCGGTCGAGCAGCTGTCGAAGGTCATGAACGGCAACCCGCGCGAGAAGCTGTTCGCCGCGGCCGGGACGGACAAGGCCGGGAAGGCGGCCTGATGCCCAACGTCCGCCGCACCCGCACGACGATCCGCGTCGACTCCGACCGTGGCGTCTTCATGATCTCGGTGGCCGCCGAGCTGGCCGAGATGCACCCGCAGACGCTGCGCATGTACGAGGCGCGTGGGCTGATCACGCCCAAGCGCTCGCCCAAGGGCACGCGGCTGTACTCCCACGAGGACGTCGAGCGGCTGCGCCGCATCCAGCAGATGACCACCGAGTTTGGCCTCAACCTGGCCGGCGTCGAGAAGGTCATGGAGCTGGAGATCAAGCTCGAGCGCGCGGTGGCCAAGGTCGAGGCGCTCGAGCGGCGGGCGGCCGAGCTGCGCGACGAGGTCGCCGGTCTGGAGGCCAAGCGTGACGAGGTCAAGACCGACCTGGTCCGCTACGAGCACTCGCGCGAGATCGCCCGTACCCAGGACGTCGCGCCGTTCAAGCTGCGCGTGGAGCGCCCCGGTCAGTAAGGTCGCGCCTCCGGGCAAAACGATCTGACTTTTTGAGGAGAGAGATGGGTCGACTCGACGGCAAGGTCGCCTTCATCACGGGCGGCGCCGGCAGCATCGGCGCGTCCACGGCGCGCGCGTTCGTGACGGAGGGCGCGTCCGTCGTGCTCAGCGACCTGGCCGAGGAGCCGTTGCGCGCGCTGGGCGACGAGCTCGGCGACGCGTGCGCCTGGATCGTCGGCGACGCCAGCGATTCCGACGCCGTGCGCGCCGGCGTGGCGCTGGCCGTCGAGCGCTTCGGCGGGCTGGACATCGCCTTCGCCAACGCGGGCATCGCCGGCGACAACGCCCCGATCGCCGAGCACTCCGTCGAGGCGTTCGATCGCGTGATGGCCGTCAACGTGCGCGGCCCGTTCCTCGTGCTCAAGCACGCGATGGCCGCGATGCGCGACGGCGGCTCGCTGATCATCACCTCCAGCGTGGTCGGCCTGACCGCCGCGCCGGGGATCGCCGGCTACGCGACGTCCAAGCACGCGGTCGTCGGCCTGATGCGCGTGGCCGCCAAGGAGGGCGCCGATCGCGGCATCCGCTGCAACACGATCCACCCGGGCCCCGTCGACAACGCCTTCCAGGACGCGGTCGAACGCGACGCCACCGGCGCGCCCACCGAGGAAGCGAACAGGATCTTCGACTCGATGATCCCGCTGGGGAGGCACGCGCGGCCCGACGAGGTCGCGTCGGCCGTGGTCTACCTGGCCAGCGACGAGAGCGCGTTCGTCACGGGGATGCGGTTCTCGCTGGACGGCGGGATGTCGATCTAGGGTCGACGCGGTCACGACGGGCATCGATGGCGCGTGGGCCGTTCGCGCGCCGCGAGCCGCCCGAGTTCTGGCACGTTCCCACTCCCCGCCCCGACCATTGTCAGGTCAGCGTCGCTATGCGACGGTGACCTGACAACGAGCGCCTCGGAGAGTGGCGACGTGCCACTTTTCGCGACCGGTGGCGTCGTCGAGACGGCCCGTCCGTCTTCGCGGCCCGCCGTTTACGAGGGCGCGGCCACGAGCGCCTTGAGGTGCTCGCAGACCGCCACCGACCGCGGCAACGCGCCCGCGGCCTCCTCCAGAGGCAGGACGACCGGCAGGTAGTCCGCCGCGGAGATCCAGTCGACGCCGGCCTCGACGTAGGGCGCGAGCTGCGCGGCCACCTCGGCCGGCGAGCCCCAGAAGTACCCCAGCTCGGCCATCCGCCGCGTCGTCTTGGACAGCACCTCGTCCACGAACGCCGGCGGCGTGTCGAAGGGCTTCATGTGCAGGAAGTAGGTCCAGCCCTCGGGCGTGGCCGGTGCCTCGCCCGCATCGCGCCAGCGCTCGGGCATGGTGCGGCCGAACACCGCGGTGGTCCAGCGGATGATCGGGTTGTCCAGCGCGCGGTCCAGCACGTCGGGGTCCTCGTGGACCAGGACCGGGCAGACCAACCCGATCCGGAACGCCTCCGGGTCGCGGCCCTTGCGCTCCACATCGGCGCGGATCGACGCGATCGCCTCAGCGGCGATCTCCGGCGTCGGCCACGAGTTCGGCGCCGCCGAGCACAGGCCGTCGGCGTAGGACGTGGTCAGATCGAGGATGCGCGGGCCGGATCCCAGGCCCCAGAGCGTCGGGCGGTGCGGCTTGGCCGCGCCCAGGAACGCCTGGTCCAGCGTCCAGTGCCGGCCCGCGAACGAGACCGGCTCGTCGCTGTCCAGGAACCTCCGCGCGATCTGGAACAGGTCGTCCAGGCGTGAGAGGCCCTCCGAGCGCTTCCAGCCGAACGGGTTGCACTGCTTCATCTCCCCAGCGCCCAGCTGGAACGTCGCCCGGCCCTCGGTGATGTCGGCCAGCGTGAGCATCTGGTGCACGAGCTGCGCGGGGCCGGTGCGGATCGAGTCGGTCAGCAGCGTCAGGTTCGCGCCCGGCGTCGACGCGTACAGGTACGCCGCCAGCGTGAAGGCGTCGTCCACGCAGTCCATGTCCGACCACCACTGCGCGATCGGCGCGTTCTCCGGCGTCCACAGCGATGGCGGCAGGAAGTTCTGCAGCTGGTCGGCCATCGCGATCCCGTCGACGGCGTCGGAGGCCATCGCCGTCTGCGCCTGCTGGGCGGTGAACGACGGCGGCAGATGGCGCAGCCCGGCCAGGAAGACCGCGGTCTCGACGCTCACTGGTCGTCGTCGCGGTCGGCCAGGCGCCGCCGCGGTTCCAGCGGCCGCCGGCGTTGCTCGATCGCGGCCATGACCGTGTTGCCCATGTCGCCGATCTTCAGCAGCAGCTCCAGCTCGCCCTTGCGCCGCCCGTCGGTGAAGCGCTCGCCGTCGAAGCGGATGCGCAGTCCCTCGTCGGGCAGTCCCAGGTCGAGCGCCTGCGCGTCGCCGCTGTCCCAGGTCACGTCGATCAGCGACTCGCCGCCGGCGTAGACCACCAGCCGCTGCTGGCTGAGCGCGATCGCGCCGAGCGTCGGCAGCTTGCCCAGCGTCGCCGGCGCCGCCTCGACCAGCAGCACGATGCGCTCGCGGTCGAGCTCGCTGCGCACGTCGGCGGGGAAGCCGCCCCGCTTCTGGATGAATCGCCGCAGGAAGCCGATGCGCTCGAGTCTAGAACGGCGGGTACACCGAGACCATGAGCGACGATCCCACACCCAAGACGCCGTCCCTGCCCGACGTCGACAGCCCGCCCGCCGAGGACATCCTGGCCGGCGCGCCGTCGGTCGACGAGATCCTCAAGCAGGCCGCGCCCGCCGAGCAGATCATCGACGAGCAGCCCGCCAAGGAGGAGCTGACCGGCTCAGACTGAGGTGGGCATGGCCACGTGCGGCGAGCGCTCCAGCAGCGCCAGCACCTTGGCCTGCGTCGCCTCGCTCAGCGGCGACAGCGGGATCCGCGCGTGGGGGGAGGGGATCAGGCCGAGCTGGTGCATGACCCACTTGGCCGGCACCGGGTTCGTCTCGGCGAAGGCGGCGTCGACCAGCGGATGCAGGTCGTAGTGCAGCTGCTGGGCGCGCACGTGGTCGCCGGCCACGAAGGCGTCGTACAGCTCGGCCACGGGACGGGGCGCGAAGTTGCCCACGCAGGACAGGTGCCCAACGCCGCCCAGGCAGAGCATCGGGTAGCAGAGCAGCTCGATGCCGGACAGCGCGATGAAGTCGCGACCGCACTCGTCCAGCACGTAGGAGACGTGCTCGAAGTCCTTCGTCGTCTCCTTGATCCCGATGATGTTGTCGTGGGCGCGGCGCAGCCGGCCGACGGTCGCGGGCGTGATGTCCACGGCCGCCCGGATCGGGACGTTGTAGACGATGATCCCCAGGTCGGGGAACTCGCGGGCGATCGTCGAGTACCACTGGAACAGGCCCTCCTGCTGCGCCCGCCCGTAGTACGGCGTCACGACCAGCGCGGCGGCCGCGTCCAGCTGCGCGGCCTCGGCCGTCAGCTCCAGCGTCTCGTCCATCCGCGCGGTGCCGGTGCCCGGCAGGAACGGCACCCGGCCGGCGATCGCGCCGGCGGCCACGCGCATCACCTGGATGCGCTCCTGCACCGTCATCGACGTGGGCTCGCCGGTCGAGCCGCCGACCGAGATGCCGTGCGTGCCGTTCTCCAGCTGCCAGTTGATCAGCGTCGTGACCGAGTGCAGATCCAGCTCGCCATCGTCGTGGAACGGCGTCACCAGCGGGGTGATCGCCCCCCGGATCTCCGAAGCGCTCATCGGTTGTGCTCCTCTTTCCAGGCCTCGTACTCGGCCATCCGGTTCGGGCCGATCGGATAGGTGTCGCGCACCGACTCGCCCGCGGTCACCCGCTCCAGCGCCCACGCCTCGCGCCGCTCGACCTCGAGCGCGGCGAAGGCGACCTCCTCGGCCATCGCCGCGGGGATCACCACCACGCCCTCGGCGTCGCCCACCATCACGTCGCCGGGCATCACGAGCACGCCGGCGCAGGTGATCGGCACGTTGTCCTCCAGCGGCATGTGCTTCAGACCGAGCACCGCGGCGTGCGGCGCCTGGTAGTAGGTCGGGCAGTCCAGGTCGGCGAACGAGGGCGAGTCGCGCACGCCGCCGTCGGTGACGATGCCGGTGGCGCCGCGCTGCAGCGCGCGCATGGCCAGGATGTCGCCGATCGTGCCCGAGCCCGGATCGTTGCGCGCCTCGATGACCAGGACCTCGTCGGGCGCCAACGACTCGATCGTCGCCTTCTGGTAGTTCAGCCCGCCGTTGAGCGGCTGGGGGACGTCCTCGCGCATGGCCACGTAGCGCAGCGTGTGCGCGTAGCCGAGCATGCGCAGGTCGGGCCGCGCGGGCCGCAGGCCGCCGAGGAAGGTGTTGGCGATCCCGCGCTTGCGCAGCTGCACGGTCAGGGTCGCCGTCGAGACCGCGTTGAGCGCGTCGCGCGCGGCCGCCGACAGCTCGACCGGCCGCGGCGCGACCTCGGGCTCGCCGGTCGACATCGACCGCGCCGCCGGGGTGATCTTCGGCATCGCGCCGAGACCGTCCTCCAGCGCCAGGCCCTCGACGACCTCGGAGCGCAGCACGCCCACGCCGTCCAGCTCGACCTCGACGACGTCGCCGACGTCGACCGGGCGCGAGTTGGCGGGCGTCCCGGCCAGGATCACGTCGCCGACCTCGAGCGTCATGAAGCGCGACAGGTCGGCCACCAGCTGGGCCAGCGGGAAGATCAGCTCGGCGCTGGACTCCTCCTGCACGACCGCGCCGTTGACGCGCGTGCGCAGCACCAGGTTCTCCAGGTCGACGTCGCCGACCTCGACCAGCCGCGGGCCGATCGGCGTGAACCCGTCCTGGCCCTTGGCCATCAGGTTCGAGCCGCGGTCGGCCCAGCGCATGTCGTAGACGCCGAAGTCGTTGGCCGCGCTGACCCAGCCGATCGCGCGCGCCGCCTCGACGAGGCCGACACGGCGGACCTGCGTGCCGATGACCAGCGCGATCTCGCCCTCGTAGTTGAGGTAGTCGCAGCCGGCGGGCCGGGCCACGGGACCGCCGCCCCGGGCCAGCGAGGAGGGCGGCTTGAGGAAGTACGACGGCACCTCGGGGACGCGCCCGCGCTCGGCGGCGCGGGAGGCGTAGTTGAGGTGGACCGCGACGATCTTGGAGGGGTTCAGCTCGGCGAGTTCCATCAGCGGTTGGCGAGCATACAGCAATTCGTATAGGATTCCGTCGATGTCCGCGACCACCACCGAGCTCCGCACCCAGCAGCACTTCATCGGCGGCGCCTTCACCGACGGCGCCTCGGGCGAGACCTTCGAGACGCTCAACCCGACGACCAACGAGGTGCTGGCGCTAGCCGCGTCCGGCAACGCGCGGGACATCGATGCCGCCGTGCGGGCCGCGCGCACCGCCTTCGACGACGGCCCGTGGCCGCGCATGACGGCCAAGGAGCGGGCCAAGGTGCTGCGCCGGATCGCCAACCTGATCCGCACCCACGCCGACGAGTTCATCCAGCTCGAGTGCCTGGACATCGGCATGCCGATCGCCCAGATGAAGGGCCTGGCCGCCCGCGCGGCCGAGAACTTCGACTACTTCGCCGGCGTCATCGAGGAGCTGGCCGGCAAGGCCTGGCAGACCGGCAGCTTCCTCAACTACTCCGTCCACAAGCCGGTCGGCGTGGCGGGGCTGATCATGCCCTGGAACGCGCCGCTGATGCTGTCCACGTGGCGCATCGCCCCGTGCCTGGCCGCCGGCAACACGATCGTCCTCAAGCCGGCCGAGTGGTCGCCGCTGACCGCCACGCGCCTGGCCGAGCTGCTGGCCGAGGCCGAGCTGCCCGAGGGCGTCTTCAACGTCGTGCACGGCTTCGGCGAGTCCGCCGGCGCGCCGCTGTCCGCCCATCCTGGCGTCGACCTGATCTGCTTCACCGGCGAGACCACGACCGGCGAGACGATCATGGCCGCCGGCGCCCCGACGCTGAAGCGCAGCAGCTTCGAGCTGGGCGGCAAGTCGCCCGTCGTCGTCTTCGAGGACGCCGGCCAGGACTTCGAGCGCCTGGTCGACGCGGTGGTCTTCCAGATCTTCTCGATGAACGGCCAGCGCTGCACCGCCGGCTCGCGCCTGCTGGTGCAGCGCCCGCTGTACGACAGGCTCGTCGACGCGGTCGCCGCCCGCGCGCGCAACATCCGCGTGGGCGACCCGTTCGACCCGTCCACCGAGCTGGGCCCGCTGATCCGCCCCGAGCACCACGCCCGGGTGCGCGAGTACATCGACTCCGCCCGCGACGCGGGCGCCCGCATCGTGGCCGGCGGCGACCGTCCCGACGACCTGCCCGACGGCAACTACCTGCAGGCCACCGTGATCGCCGACGTCGACGACTCGATGCGCGTCTTCCAGGAGGAGATCTTCGGGCCGGTGCTCGTGGCGATGCCCTTCGACGACGAGGACGAGGCCGTCCGCCTGGCCAACGCCACGCCCTACGGCCTGGCCGCGTACGTGTGGACCAACGACCTGTCGCGCGCCCACCGCGTGTCACAGGCCATCGACGTCGGCCTGTGCTGGGTCAACTCGCAGAACGTGCGCGATCTGCGCACCCCGTTCGGCGGCGTCAAGCGCAGCGGCATCGGGCGCGAGGGCGGCGACTACTCGTTCGAGTTCTACTGCGAGCAGGAGACCATCCACGTGGCCATCGAGACGCCGCACGTGCCCCGCCTGGGGTTGGGCGGCGGGAGCGCATGACGGTCACCAGCACGTCCAAGCAGGAGCGCACGTACGCGATCCTGCGCGAACGCATCCTCGACGGGACCTACGGGCCCAACCACCGCCTGGTGATCGACGCGCTGGCCCGCGAGCTCGAGGTCAGCCAGATGCCGGTGCGCGAGGCGATCCGCCGCCTGGAGGCCGAGGGCTGGGTCACCTACGTGCGCAACCAGGGCGCCCAGGTCGCGCCGATCGACGCGGCGTCGTGGACCGAGGCGATGGGCACGCTCGCCGTGCTGGAGGGCTACGCGACCGCGCTGGCCGCGCCGCACCTGACGCCGGAGGACATCGCGGCCATGCAGGCCATCAACGCCTCCATGCAGTCGGCGATCGACGAGCTCGACGTGCTCGCGTTCAGCGACCACAACATCGCCTTCCACCAGATCGTCTACGACCGCTGTCCCAACACCCACCTGCGCCTGCAGCTGGGCGGCATCCAGGACCGCCTGAACACGCTGCGCTCGTCGATCTTCCTGTACATCCCGCGTCGCGGCCGGGTGTCGATCGACGAGCACGAGGCACTGCTGTCCCTGATCGAGCGCGGGGCCGACCCGCTGGAGATCGAGCTGTCCGCCCGCGAGCACAAGTTGCACACCGTGGCCGCCTACGAGGAACGCGCCGCACTTCAAGAGGAGTCGTCATGAGCAGGGTCGAGGAGCTGATCGGCGAGGTCACGCATCCGCCGTTCGACATCATGCGCGCCGCGCACGTCGAGCTGGTGGTCGCCGACCTGGAGGCGTCGCTGCACTTCTACGAAGCGCTGCTGGGGATGATCGTCACCCAGCGCACCGACGACGCCGCCTACCTGCGCGGCTGGGAGGAGTACCTCCACCACAGCCTCGTGCTGCGCCAGGGCGACGTCGCGGCGGTCAGCCACGTGTCGTTCCGCGTGGCCTCCGACGAGGACCTCGACAAGCTGGCCGCCGACTTCGAGGCGCGCGGGAGCGACCTGCGCTGGCTGGCCGCCGGCGAGGAGCCCGGCCAGGGCCGGGCGCTGCGCGTGCAGGACCCGATGGGCTTCCCGCTGGAGTTCTTCCACGACATGGAGGTGGTCGGCTCCAACACGCAGGCCTTCCACCTGCACCGCGGCGCGCCGATCCTGCGCTTCGACCATCTCAACTTCCACGTGTCCACCCCGGAGCGCGCCTTCTCGTTCTGGCAGCAGATGGGCTTCCGCGCGACGGAGTACATCTCCACCGACGGCGAGGACGAGCGGCTGACCGGCGCCTGGCTGCGGCGCAAGCCGACGGTCCACGACGTCGCCCTGACCGCGGGCACCGGCCCCCGCCTGCACCACTTCGCCATGTGGCTGGCCGAGCCGGCCAGCGTCCTGCGCGTGTGCGACCAGCTGGCCGCCGCCGGGCACGTGCACGCGATCGAGCGCGGCCCCGGCCGCCACGGCGTGTCCAACGCGTTCTTCGTGTACCTGCGCGACCCCGACGGGCACCGCATCGAGCTGTACACGTGCGACTACTACACCGGCGACCCCGACCACCCGCCGCTGCGCTGGTCGGTGGCCGACCCGCGCTGTCGCAGCTTCTGGGGCACGCGCGCGCCCGACTCCTGGTACGACGAGTCGAGCACGGTGCTGGACCTGCAGGGGCAGCCGGTCGCCACCGCGCCCGCCAACGTCGACGAGCGCACCGAAGTGATGGCCTAGGACAGGCCTGCCGCGATGGCCCGCGCCGACCGCATGACCGCTTCCGCCGCCGTCTCCGGGTTCCGCCCGTCGGTCCACACCGCGGTGATGGCGGCCTCGCACTCGTGACCGGCCACCACGATTCCCGCGCCCACGCCGGTGGCGCCCGGCAGCAGCTCGCTGCTGGACTGCGACCAGCCGCGGGCGCGGGCGGCCCGGATCGGCTCGCGCTCGCCGTCGCGGGGCGGCAGCGCGGCCAGCAGCGCGATGCCCGACGCGGCCTGGTCGAGCTGATGGCGCAGGCCGGTGCGGTAGGCCACGTGCATGTCGGTGTTGCGCGGCTCGACCACCGCGGCCACGACCGCCTCCTCGCCGTCGCGCACGGTCAGCGCGGTCGTCGCGCCGAGCTCGTCGGCCAGGCGGCGCAGCTCGCCCACGGCGACCTCCTGCAGGCGCGGCCGCACCCGCGAGGCGAGCTCGATCAGGCCGGCGCCCAGCACGTGGCGCCCGTCCTCGCCGCGCACGACCAGGCGCTGGTCGACCAACGGCCCGAGCAATCGATAGATCCCAGCGCGATGGGTATCCAGCGCATGGGCGAGCGCGGACACGGACAATCCATCTGGATGCTCCGCGAGAACCCGCAGCACGCGCAGCCCGCGCTCGAGGGTCTGCGACCCGGAAGGAGTCGAGCGTTCGCTCACGGGGAGGACCGTACCGGGAGACCCAGTCCGCCATGACCGTCGTCGTCAACACCGCGGATGTGCCGCCGGCCGAGCGCCACGACTACTGGGCCGACGCCAGCTCGCGCATGTTCGTGCCGATGGAGGTCACGACGATGCCCGGCCAGCCGTTCCGCGGCTGGATGCGCGGCACGTCGATGGCCGAGGTGCAGTTCTGTGAGCTGATCACCTCGGCGCACGGGGTGTCACGCACCAAGCGCCTGACCAACGACTCCGACGGGCGCTACTTCAAGCTCCAGCTCGTCGTCGACGGCGGGATCGTCATCGCCCAGGACGGCCGCGAGACGGAGATCACCGCGGGCGACTTCACGATCGTCGACTGCACGCGTCCGTACTCCCTGTCCGCGCACGGGCCGATGCACATCCTGGTCTGCATGCTGCCCCACGACTCGGTGGCCATCGGCCCCGAGCGCATGAGCCGCATCACCGCCACCTGCGTGCCCGGCGACCACGGCGTGGGCTGGCTGCTGGCCCCATTCCTGGACCGGCTGTCGCGCATCGCGCTGGCCGGCGGCGTCACCGCCGAGGTCGAGCGGGCGGCCCAGAGCGCGATCTCGCTGGTCGAGAACCTGTGCACGACGCGCCTGCAGGAGCGCGACGGCATCGACTCCTCGGCCCGCGACGAGCTCGGCCGGCGCATCCGCGAGTTCATTGACGAGCACCTCGGCGACCCCGACCTGTCGCCCGACCGCATCGCCGCCGAGCACTACGTCTCGCGCCGCTACCTATACAAGCTCTTCGAGGCCGACGGCGTCAGCGTGTCGCGCTGGATCCGCACCCGCCGCCTGGAGCGCTGCCGCGCGGACCTGCGCAACCCGGCGCTGGCCGATCTGACGGTCACGTCGATCGCGCTGCGCCGCGGGTTCAGCGACCCGGCGCACTTCAGCCGGCTGTTCCGCAGCGCCTTCGGCACAACGCCGTCGCAGTACCGTCGCGCCGGCCTGGCCTGAGGTACGTGCACGGAGCGGCAAGGCCTGTGCTCCACGCTCCAAGCCAGGTGGCCTGACCGCGCGCACACTGCCCCCGAGGAGAGAGGAGGGCCGCCAACAAATGCGCAGCCACGACGTCATCGTGATCGGCTCCGGTTCGGCCGGCGCGGTCATCGCCCGCCGTCTCGTCGAGGCCGATCTCGACGTGCTCGTGCTCGAGGCCGGAGGGCCCGACACGAACCCGGACATCCACGACCCGGGCGGGCTGTTCAACCTGTGGGACGGCCCGGAGGACTGGGGCTACCGCACCGCGCCCCAGAAGGCCTGCGCGGATCGTCAGCTGCACTGGCCGCGCGGCCGCGTGCTCGGCGGCTCCAGCGCCCTGAACGGCATGATCTACGTGCGCGGCAGCCGCAGCGACTACGACACGTGGGCGCACCTGGGCAACCGCGGCTGGGCCTACGACGACGTGCTGCCGCTGTTCAAGCGCAGCGAGGACTTCAGCCGCGGGGCCGGCGAGTACCACGGCGTCGGCGGCCCGCTCGGCGTGATCGCCGACTACGAGCCGCACCCGACGATCGCCTCGGCGGTCGACGCGGCGACCGAGCTGGGCATCCCGTTCAACGACGACTGCAACGGCCCGCGCCAGGACGGCGTCGGCTTCTGCGAGCTGACGATCCGCGACGGCAAGCGCCACAGCACCGCGCAGGCGTTCCTGACGCCGGTGGCCGGCCACCCCAACCTGACCGTGCGCACGAACGCGCACGTGCTGCGCCTGACCTTCAGCGGGGAGCGCTGCACGGGCGTCGAGGTGGCTGGCCCCAACGGCGAGGTCGAGCGGATCGAAGCCGAGCACGAGGTGGTCGTCTGCGCGGGCACGATCGAGTCGCCGCGCCTGCTGATGCTCTCGGGCATCGGCCCGCAGGACGAGCTGGCCCGCCACGGCATCGACGTGCGCGTCGCCTCGCCCGGCGTGGGCCAGAACCTGCACGACCACCTGCTCGTGCCGGTGATCTTCACCACCGAGCGCGAGGTGCCGCCGACCGTGCCCGGGCTGCAGCCGCTGCACGGCCAGCTGTTCTGGCGCAGCCGCTCGGACCTGGCCGGCCCCGACATCCAGCCGATCTTCTTCCACCTCCCGCTGTACCCCGAGGGCATGGAGGGGCCGGCCAGCGGCTTCACGCTGCAGGGCGCGATCGTGCGCCCGGCCAGCCGCGGTGCGATCACGCTGACCAGCGCCGATCCGACGGCGCCGCTGCACATCGACCCCGCGCTGCTGTCGCGCGAGATCGACATCGAGACGATGGCCTTCGCGGTGGAGATGTGCCGCCAGATCGGGCGTCAGCCGGCGCTGGCGCAGTGGGGTCCGACCGAGGTCCTGCCCGGGCCCGGCGTGCGAGACGGCGCGCAGCTGCGCCAGTACATCCGCGAGCAGGTCATCACCTACCACCACCAGGTCGGCACGTGCCGGATGGGCGTCGACGACCGGGCGGTCGTCGATCCCGAGCTGCGCGTGCACGGCATCGAGGGTCTGCGCGTGGCCGACGCGTCGATCATGCCGCAGATCACCACGGGCAACACGCACGCGCCCGCGGTGATGATCGGCGAGCGCGCGTCGGACCTGATCATCTCGGCCCTGGGCGAGGCCCGCCCGGCCGCCCTGTCCCTGAACGCAGAGGAGGCCGCGCGATGAGCGTGACCACGACGGACAACAAGCTGTTCATCGCCGGAGAGCTGGTCGACGCGGCGTCCGGTGCGTCGTTCGAGTCGCGCGATCCCGGAAACGGCGACCTGCTGGCCACGATCGCCGACGCGGGCCGGTCCGACGTCGACGCGGCGGTCGCGGCGGCCCGCGCGGCGTTCGAGGACCCGGCCTGGCGCGACATGGCGCCGTCCGTGCGCGCGCAGCTGCTGTGGCGGGTCGGCGAGCTGGTCGACCAGCACGTGGACGAGCTGGCCGAGCTGGAGACGCGCGACCAAGGTCAGCCGTTCGGCATCTCGCGCAACGTCTCGATCCCCGCGGTGGCCGAGCACTTCCGCTACTACGCGGGCTGGGTCACGAAGATCGAGGGCGACGTCCTCCCCAACTCGTTCCCGCTGGTCCCGGTGTTCAACTACACGCGTCGCGAGCCGCTGGGCGTGTGCGGGCTGATCACCCCGTGGAACTTCCCGCTGCTGATCGCCTCGTGGAAGATCGCCCCGGCGATCGCCTGCGGCAACACGTGCGTGGTCAAGCCGGCCGAGCAGACGTCGCTGACCACGCTGCGCCTGGCCGAGCTGATCGCCGAGGCGGGCGTCCCCGCGGGCGTGGTCAACGTGATCACCGGCGGTCCGGACACGGGCAAGGCGATCACCGAGCATCCCGATGTCGACAAGGTCAGCTTCACCGGCTCGACCGAGGTGGGCCGGGCGATCGTGCGCGCATCGGCGGGCAACCTCAAGCGCGTGTCGCTCGAGCTCGGCGGTCACACGCCGGTGGTGATCATGGACGACGCCAACATCGACGCCGCGGTCGGCGGCGCGCTCCAGGGCGCGCTGCTCAACAGCGGTCAGGTGTGCGCCGCCTACAGCCGCTTCTACGTCGATCGCTCGCGCGCCGACGAGTTCGCCGAGAAGGCCGGCGCCGCCGTGTCGGGCATGAAGCTCGGGCACGGCATGGAGGCCGACACCGACCTGGGGCCGCTCGTCTCCGCCGAGCACCTCGACAAGGTGCACGACCTGGTGCAGCGCGGGCAGGCGGCGGGCGCCGACCTGGTGGCCGGCGGCGACCGCGACCTCGACCTGGAGGGCGGCAACTTCTACCGCCCGACGGTGCTGCACAACGTCGACTCCTCGATGCCCAGCGCCCAGGAGGAGATCTTCGGGCCGGTGCTGCAGGTGCTGCCCTACGACGATCCCGAAGAGGTCACCGGGCTGGCCAACGGCACGCAGTACGGGCTGGCGGCGTCGGTGTACACGCGCGACGTCGCGCGGGCGCATCGCCTGGCCGCGCAGATCCACGCGGGCACCGTGTTCGTGAACATGCCCAACCCGGTCGACGCCGGATCCAGCTGGGGCGGCTTCAAGTCGTCGGGCTGGGGGCGCGAGATGGGCAAGTACGCGCTGGAGCTCTACACGGAGATCAAGAGCGTCTGGGTGGCGCTCGACGCCTAGAGCCCCGCGACCACTTCGCGCAGATAGGCGATGTGCGCGCGCATCGCCTTCTCCGCCGCGGCCGGCTGGCCGCGGCGGATCGCGCGCAGGATCGCGCGGTGCTGGTCGAGGATCGCCGCCTTCGCCGCGCGCGGGGCGATCTCGTCGGCCAGGTGCGGCTGCAGCACGTCCAGCGTCCAGCCGGTGAACGCGACCATCAGCTCGTTCCCGGCGGCCTCGGCGATCGCCCGGTGAAACGCCGCGTCGGCGGCGTTGAACTCCGGGGTGCCGGGCTCGAGCCCCTCGGCCGCCGCGACCGCGCGGTCCATGTCCTGAAGCGTCTGCTCGGTGCGGTGCTCGGCGGCCAGCGCGGCCAGCGGCGACTCCATGAACATGCGCGCCTGCATCAGGTCGACCAGGTCCACCGACTCGGCCGCGATCATCGTGGCCACCGACGCGCTGACGCTGTGACCCATGCCCTGGTTGGGCGTGTTGGCCACGAAGATGCCGCCGTTGCGGCCCTGCGTCGCGCGGATCAGGTGCGAGCTGGCCAGCAGCCGCAGCGCCTCACGCAGTGTGGGGCGGCTGACGCCGAACTCGGCGGCCAGGTCGGCCTCGGTGCCCAGGCGCTCGCCCGGTTGCAGGCCGCTGCGCTCGAGGTGACGGCGGATCTCCAGCGCGATCTGCTCGCTGGCGTCCCAGCGGGGCTGCTCGAACCGCGGCGGTGTGCTCACGACGCGTGATTGTGTCGGAAGGCGTCCGGGGCGGCCACGCGGTGCCCGAGGCGGTGGGCACCGGCGTGGCCGTCCAGGCCGTTGAGCACGACCGGGAGATCAGGGGTCGAAGGCCCGGTCCTGCTCGACGACGATCTCGAGCAGCAGCGGGCTCTGGCGTTGTGCCAGGCCCTCTGTCAGCTCGTCGAGCGCCGCTTCGAGTGCGGCGTGGTCGCCCACGCGCATCGTGTCGCAGCCCAGCGAACGGGCCAGGCCGCCCACGTCCACGTCGTCGATCGCCGGCCACGGGCCCTGCTGCCCCGTGCGCTCGGCCAGGCGATCCATGATCGCGTAGCCGCCGTTGACCATGACGACGAAGAGGGTTCCGACGCCGTAGCGCGCCGCGCTCCAGACCGCCTGGATCTGGTAGAGCGAGGCGCCGTCGCCGAGGATGGCCACGACCGGTCGCGGCGCGACGGCCATGCGCAGGCCGATCGACGCCGGCAGGCCGAAGCCGAGCAGGCCGGTGGCGCTGACGAAGCCCAGCGACTGGACCGCCGGGATGTGCGCGTTGATCTGCAGCCGGCTGGAGGGCGACTCCTCGACGATGATCGTGTCGCGCGGCAGCCGGGCGCCCAGCGCGGCCAGCGCGTGCCCGGGGGTGAGCGGCGCCCCCGCGGCCAGCGGCGGCAGGGCGGCCGGCGTGGGCGGGCCGGTCGGCGGGGCCGGGTCGCGCGGCTCGATGGCGGCGGCCAGGGCGGCGATCGTCGCGGGCGGGTCGCCCAGCACGCCCAGGTCCGCCGGACTGCGGTGGACCTCGTCGGGGTCCTGGCTGACGACCGCCACGCGCGTGCCCGGGTGGAACAGCGGCCCCTCGTCGAAGGGGTACTGGCGCAGCACGCCGGTGCCGACGACGAGCACGGCGTCGTGGGCGGCGAGCACCTCGCGCACGCGCGTGCGGCGCGACGGCAGGTGCCCGGCGAAGCGCGGGTGGTCCTGCGGGAAGCCGGCCTGCGCGCCGAACGGCTCCTGCCACACGGGCGCGCCGAGCCGCTCGGCCAGCGCGACGAGCGCGTCGAAGCCCGCGGGCGTGTCGTTGCCCGCGCCGGCCACCAGCGCGGGCGCGGTCGCGTCGGCCAGGAAGGCGGCGAGCTCGTCGACCGCGGCGGGATCGGCGGCGGCCGAGCGGATCAGGCGCTGGGGCCCGAAGATCTCGTGCTCGTCGGGCGCCGGCGCGAGCCAGTCGTCCATCGGCACCACGACGATCGCCGGCCCGCGGTGCGTGGCCGCCTCGTGGTGCGCGCGGACGATCGCGCCGGGCACGTCCTGCGGGCGGATCGGATGGTCGACCCACACCGGGTAGTGGCCGGCCAGGCCCTCCAGGTCGGCGGCCAGGAACGGCTGCTGGGCCAGGTGGCGACGGTCCTGCTGGCCGACGATCACCACGAGCGGCGCGCGGTTGGTGCGCGCGGTGGCGATCGCCGCGACGGCGTTGCCCAGGCCCGGCATCGAGTGCACGAGCGCGAGCGTGGGGCGCCCGCTGCCGATCGCGTGCCCGGCGGCCATGCCGATCACCGAGCCCTCGTGCAGGGCGAGGATGAACTCGAGATCCGCGGGCAGTCCGGCCAGGAACGACACCTCGGTCGAGCCGGGGTTGGCGAACATCCGCGTCATCCCCAGGCGGCGGAGGACGTCGAAGGTCGCGTCGCGCACGGTCGGCCCGGTCTCGTCCCCCATGGCCATCGACCCTACGCCAAATCGTTTGGTGTTTTCAAGAAGCGTCCGAAACCGGCGTATGGTTCGGCGATGCCCCCTGCGCGCAACTTCCGCCCGGCGGTCCGGGGGGCCAGCGAGCAGATCGCCCTGCAGATCCGCCAGTACCTCGAGCAGCAGGAGCTGGTTCCCGGCGATCGGATCGGCACCGAGGCCGAGCTGGCCGAGGAGTTCGGCGTCAGCCGCCCGACGTTGCGCGAGGCGCTGCGGCTGCTGTCGGCCTCGCACCTGATCCGCGTCGGCCGCGGGCGCTCGGGCGGCATCTTCGTGGCGCGCACGCCCAACGAGGGCATGGGCCGCAACGTCAGCGAGTCGATCGCGCTGATGCTCGCCGCGGAGACGGTCTCGATGCGCCAGCTGCTCGACGCGCGCATGTTCCTCGAGGTGCCGCTGGCCGGTCGCGCCGCCGCCAACGCCGACGCCGCGGTCGTCAGCCGGTTGGAGGCGGCGATCGCCGACGCGGCCACCGCCGAGCCGGGCACCGAGGTGTTCAACGAGGCGGACGCGCGCTTCCACCAGATCCTGGCCCAGGCCGGCGGCAACGACCTGCTGCTCGCGCTGACCGCCTGGATCCTCGAGGTGCTCCAGCCCACGCTGGTCAAGCACATCTCGGCCAACGTCGACGGTGCCACGATCCTCGATCAGCACCGCGCGATCCTGCGCGCCGTGCGCCGCAACCAGCGCTCGGCGGCCGAGCGCGCGATGGCCGCGCACATCGCCTACCTGGGCGAGGCGCTGCCCAACTAGCTCAACAGGGCGGCAGCCGCGGCGATGTCGCGGGCCGCGGCGTGCAGCGCGGCGCGTTCGTCGTCGCTCAGCGGCCACTCCTGGAGCGCGGTGACCCCGTCGCGTCCGCCCAGCGTGACCGGCACGCTGACCGCGACGTCGTCCAGGCCGTACTCGCCCTGGAGCAGGATGGACGCCGGCCATGGCCCGTCGGCGTCGCCGTCGATCAGCGCCGCGACCATCCGCGCGACGCCGTGGCCCGAGGCCCAGGTCGAGGAGCGGCCGGAGTCCAGGGCGACGTGCGTGACGTACCAGTCGCGCACGAAGGCAATCGCGGTGGCGCGCTGCTCCTCGCTCAGCGGGGTGCGCAGGCCGTCGACGATCACGCGGTCCCACAGCGGCACGGCGCCGTCGCCGTGCTCGCCGAGCATCCAGGCGTCGACGCGGTGGCGGTCGACGCCGAGCAGGTCGCCCAGCGCGGTGCGCAGGCGCAGGCTGTCGTTCAGCGTGTAGCCGAGGACGCGCTCGCGGGGCAGACCGGTGCGGCGCACGATCCAGGTGGTCAGCACGTCGACGGGGTTGGTGACCAGCAACAGCGTCCCGTCCCATCCGTCGAGCGCCTCGGCCACCTCGGCCACGATCCCGGCGTTGCCGTCCAGGTAGACGTTGCGTGACCGGTTGAGGGTCAGCGGGACGGAGGCGGTCACCACGACGACGTCGGCGTCGGCCACGTCGTCGAGCTCCCCGACGGTCACGGTCCCCGGGGCGCCTTGGGCGATCACCTGCTGCAGGTCCATCTCGTGGGAGATGGCCATGTGCGCGGCGGCGTCGACCAGCGTCACGTCGTAGTGCTCGGGACGCAGCAGGAGGCTGTAGGCCACCGATGCGCCCACGCCTCCGCCGCCACCCACGATCGCCACCCGACGCATAATTGTCAGGCAGTTTACCCGGGCGGTGGTCGGTGAGCGCAGCTAGCGGCGGGGTTCCCGCTCGCGCTCGAAGCGCTCCTCGGCCGCGGCGCGCTCGGGCGCGTCGACCGGGATGTCGTGCGGGTTGATGTCCGCGTGCGCCTCGGACGTGTCGCCCAGCGCGGTGACCGGATCGGGGATCAACGGCGTGCTCGGGATCGAGCTCGTGTTGTCGCTCATGGCCGCTTCGACGTCGCCGTCGTAGCGGTCCATGTTCGCCTTGGTGCCCTTCTGCCAGACAAAGAACAGGCCGATGGCGATCAGCAGGGCGAGGGCGATGGGAATGATCCAGACGGCATCCATGTCCGCCGACTACCCCGCTTGCGCGCGAGGCACGCATGTGGCACAATCTTAGTCAGACAGACTTAGATTTGTAACGAGGAAGAACGTGAACCCAGATCGATTCACCATCAAGTCCCAGGAGGCCATTCGCGCGGCGAGCCAGCTCGCCGAGGAACGACGCAACCCGCAGGTCATGCCCGAGCACCTGCTGGTCATGCTCCTGGAGCAGGAGGGCGGCGTCGTCTCGCCGGTCCTGCGCAAGCTCGGCGTGTCCCCGGACGCCGTGCGCGGCGAGGTCAACGCCGCGCTGGACATCCTGCCCAAGATCGCCTCGGGCGGCGAGGCCGCCGGGCCGTCATCGGAGCTCGTCGCCGTGCTGCGCGCGGCCGAGCACGAGATGCGCGAGCTCAAGGACGAGTACGTCAGCTCCGAGCACCTGCTGCTCTCGCTGGCCGGGCACAACAGCAAGGCCGGCGACGTGCTGCGGGCCAACGGCGCCACCAAGGAGGCGCTCCTGGAGGCGATCTCGCAGGTCCGCCGCGGCCAGCGCGTCACCGACCAGAGCCCCGAGGACAAGTACCAGGCGCTGGAGAAGTTCGGCGTCGACCTGACCACCGCCGCGGAGGAGGGCAAGCTCGACCCGGTCATCGGCCGCGACGAGGAGATCCGCCGCGTCGTCCAGGTGCTCAGCCGGCGCACGAAGAACAACCCGGTCCTGATCGGCGAGCCCGGCGTGGGCAAGACGGCGATCGTCGAGGGCCTGGCCCAGCGCATCGTCAACGGCGACGTGCCCGAGTCGCTGCGCGACCGCCGCGTCATCTCGCTGGACATCGGCGCGCTGCTGGCCGGCTCGAAGTACCGCGGCGAGTTCGAGGAGCGCCTGAAGGCGGTCCTCAACGAGATCAAGGAGGCCGGTGGCACGGTCATCCTGTTCATGGACGAGCTGCACACGATCGTCGGCGCGGGCGCGGCCGAGGGCGCCGTCGACGCGGCCAACCTGCTCAAGCCGATGCTGGCCCGCGGCGAGCTGCGCGCGGTCGGCGCGACCACGCTGGACGAGTACCGCAAGCACATCGAGAAGGACGCGGCGCTGGAGCGGCGCTTCCAGCCGGTGACCGTGGGCGAGCCCACCGTCGAGGACACGATCGCCATCCTGCGCGGCCTGCGCGAGCGCTACGAGGTCCATCACGGCGTCCGCATCCAGGACTCCGCGCTGATCGCCGCCGCGACGTTGAGCGACCGCTACATCGCCGACCGCTTCCTGCCCGACAAGGCGATCGACCTGATCGACGAGTCGGCCTCGCGGCTGCGCATCGAGATCGACTCGCGCCCCGAGGAGATCGACGTGCTCGAGCGGCGCATCATGCAGCTGCAGATCGAGCGCGCATCGCTGGAGCAGGAGTCCGACGACGCGTCGCTCTCCCGGCTGGAGGCGATCGAGGCCGAGCTGGCCGAGCTGCGCGAGCAGGCCGACGCGATGACCGCCGAGTGGCAGGCCGAGAAGGAGGCCATCCAGGGCGTCTCGGCCGCGCGCGAGCGCCTCGAGCAGGCCAAGGCCGACCTGGAGCGGGCCCAGCGCGAGAGCGACCTGGCCCGCGCGGCGGAGCTGCGCTACGGCGTGATCCCCGAGCTCGAGGCGCGCATCGCCGAGGGCGAGGCCAAGGAGGACGAGCCCCGCGAGCTGAAGTTCCTGCAGGAGGAGGTCACCTCCGAGGACATCGCCGAGGTCGTCGGCCGCTGGACCGGCATCCCGGTCTCGCGCCTGATGGAGGGCGAGGTCGAGAAGCTCGTGCACATGGAGGAGCGCCTGCACCGGCGCGTCGTGGGCCAGGAGGAGGCGGTTCGCGCCGTGTCCGACGCGCTGCGCCGCTCCCGGGCCGGCCTGTCCGATCCGGACCGGCCGATCGGCACCTTCCTGTTCCTGGGCCCGACCGGCGTCGGCAAGACCGAGCTGGCCCGCGCGCTGGCCGAGTTCATGTTCGACAGCCAGGACGCGATGGTCCGCATCGACATGTCGGAGTACATGGAGAAGCACGCGGTGTCGCGCCTGGTCGGCGCGCCTCCCGGCTACGTGGGCTACGACGAGGGCGGTCAGCTGACCGAGGCGGTCCGCCGCCGGCCCTACAGCGTCGTGCTGCTCGACGAGGTCGAGAAGGCCCATCCCGACGTGTTCAACATCCTGCTGCAGGTGATGGACGACGGGCGCCTGACCGACGGCCAGGGCCGCACGGTCGACTTCAAGAACGTCGTGCTGATCATGACGAGCAACATCCCCGGCGGCCGCGTCGGGGCGGAGGGCCACTTCCGTCCCGAGTTCATCAACCGCCTGGACGACATCATCGAGTTCCACAGCCTCGATCGCTCCAACATCGGCGAGATCGTCGCGCTGCAGACCTCCAAGCTGCTGGAGCGCCTGGCCGGCCGCGGCATCACGCTCGTGCTCACCGACGAAGCGCGCACGCTGCTGGGCAACCTCGGCTACGACCCGGTGTACGGGGCGCGGCCGCTGAAGCGGGTCATCCAGAAGCAGCTGGTCGACAAGCTCGCGCTGGCGCTGCTGGAGGGCGTCTACCGCGAGGGCGACGTCGTGCAGGCCGACGCGGTCGACGGCGAGATCGTGTTCAAGACCGGCGTCGTGCCGGTCGGCGAGCCCGCGCTGACGCTCTGACGGGCGTCAGCCCGGGCCGCCGTTCGGCTCAGCGCCGGACCCGGAAGGTGACCTGGCCGGTCTTCCCGGCCAGGCCCTCCTGGTCCAGCGCCCGCACCGTGGCCACGTACCGGCCGGCGGGGACGCGCGCGCCGAGCCGCAGCGCCCACGTCGTCGTCTGTCCGCGCCGCGGGGTCAGCGTGGCCTCCAGCCAGCGCGTCTTCAGCGTCCGGCAGGTCGCCGGCGTGCCCAGGCGGGCGCGTCGGCTGCTGGTCACCGTGGCGCAGCGCCGGCCGTCGCGGCGGACGATCGTCACCTGGATGCGCGCCGCGCCCTGGTCGGCCTCACCGTTCAACGCCGTCGCGCGGCGCACGCGGTGGAACCACGCCGCCGGGCGGTGCACGCCGGGCGGGCCCGACTGGACCGCGGGCGGCGCGTCCTGGGAGGGCGCCTGCTGCTCGGGGACGGCCCCGGGTCCGGGATCCTGCGTGGTCGGCGAGCCGCCCCCGGTGACCACAGCGCCGCCGCCGCTGGGCGGCGGCTCCTCCTCGCTGGGCCCTGGCCCGGGAACCGTGCCCACGTCGGCCAGGCGCAGCACCAGCACCTGGTTGACCGACGCGGTCGTGCGGCCGATCCCGACGGCCGTGATGGAGCCGTCGGGCGAGCGCACGAGCTCGCTGACGCCCGCGCCGAACGGGGCGCCGGCCGGCGCGGCGAACTCGGCGCGACCGTCGCCGGCGAAGGCCGGGTCCAGCGCGCCCGCGCTGGTCAGGCGGGTGACCGCCAGGTTGTAGTCGGCCACCAGCACGCCACCGTCGGGCGCGACCGCGACGTCGTAGGGGATCGCCGACGACGTGGTGTAGAAGACGCCGAACGACGGATCGAGCGTGCCGTTGGGCCGGATGCGGGTGACGTAGCCGGCCAGGAAGCTGTCGGCGCGGGCGGTCAGACCGCCGAAGGTGATGCCCGTGTCGCTCACCGCGAGCGACTCGGCGCGCGAGCTGCCGAACTCCCGGCCCTCGGAGAAGTTGTAGGTGACGGTGCCCAGCTCCGGCGCCGCGCCGAAGTCGGTGTCCATGCGCCCGGTGTCGGTCAGGCGGGCCAGGAAGGCGTCGTTGCCGCGCCGGCCGCTGGCCACGATGCGCGCGTCGGAGTCCACGGCCACGTCGGAGAAGCTCGTGTTCTCCTGGGCGAACTCCACCACGCCGTCGTCGTCCAGCGTCGAGTCCAGGCCGCCGTTGGTGGCCCGCAGCCGGGCGATCCGCCCGGTGCCGATCTGGCCGGGACGGTTGGCGGCACCGGCCAGCACCGGGCGGTCCTCGGCGTCGAGCACCATCGCCTGCAGCTCGGTGCTCTGCGGGCCCCAGTTGACCGGCACCCGGCCGGCGCCGAACGGGGCGGCCGCGTCGCCGAAGGCGGGGTCGTAGCTGCCGTCGGCCAGCAGGCGCACGACGTAGCCGGTGGTGCCCTCGTAGCCGGCGATCACGATGCGGCCCTGGCTGTCGACGTCGATGGCCAGCGCGTAGTTGCGCGGCGCGGCGGCCGAGAAGGCGATGTCGACCTTCCCGCCCGTGCCGAAGCCGGGATCGCGCGTGCCGTCGGCGCGGAGCTTGACGACGTGCCAGCCGTAGGTGGCCACGACCGTGCCGCCGTCGGACGTGCGCGCGACGGCGCTGGCGTTGTTGGGCTCGGCGTCGAGCACGATGCCCGTGCCGCCGAAGGTCGGATCGAGGTCGCCGGGCGCGGCCTGGGCCGCCGCCGGTACGGCGACGAGCGTGGCGGCGGCGGCCGCCACGAGGGTTCTGCGAAGCATGGTCTCCTGCCTTGGAGTCGGTGGTGGAAGCCACCATCGCCTCCGGCGCCCGCCGCTACATCAGGGGGAACCCTCGCGCGGGCGTCAGCCCACGCGCACGGGCAGGACGATGCGCGGGGCCGCATCGGCATCCAGCCTGCGTGACGTGTCGAACTGCAGGCGCCACTGCCCCGTCTTCGGGGTGAAGCGGAACAGGCGCCGCGGCGTCGTGCGCTTGATCGTCCCGCACACGCCGCGCGTCGGGCCCAGGCGGACGGTGTCGGCCGCGCTGCCGTCGGGCCGCAGGTAGTGCACGTAGACGGCTCGGCCCGGCCCGAAGCCGAACGCGGAGAAGCGCACGAACGCGTCGGGCGACGCGGCCTTGGGCGTGTAGGAGGCGCTGAAGCTCGTCACCGACACGTGCTGCACCACGCTGGACTCGGCGTCGGAGACGGTCAGCTCGGTCTCCGTCTCGCCCACCCCGCCGGCGATCGGCCCGCTGTCCAGCGTGGCCGTGAAGGTGCCGTCGGCCAGCGTCGTCGCGGTGGCCACGACCACGCCCTCACGGGTGATCCGCAGCGGCGCATCGGGCTGGAAGCCGCCGCCGTGCAAGGCGATCGGCGCCTGCGCGACGTAACAGGGACGGTCGGCGGCGACCCATGGCGGCGGCGATTGGGGTAGAACGAGCGGCACCCGACACCGGAGGCTAGACGTGCCCACGTTCCTGATGCTGTCCACGCTCACGCCAGAAGGCGTGCAGACCGTGAAGAACAACCCACAGCGCATTCGCGAGGTCAACCACGAGGTGGAGCAGCTCGGCGCGACCGTCAAGGCGCAATGGGCGACCCTCGGACGCTTCGACTTCGTCAACATCGTCGAGGCGCCCGACGAGCAGACGATGGCGCGCGTCTCCCTCGAGCTCGGCTCGCGCGGAACCGTGCACTACGAGACGCTGACGGCGATCCCGATCGACGACTTCATCGCCGGCCTGTAGCGCCCGGCATCAGCCCGCTGGCCTGAGCCAGCGGGCGCCGAAGTACAGCGCGGCGAGCACCGCCACGACGACGTAGCCCACCGCGGCGGTGTCGACGTGGGCCAGCGGGCCGAGCGGGGAACGCAGCCGCTCGTGGGCCAGCTGGGCCAGCTGCAGCAGGCCGATCGTCGCGGCGATGGCCACGGAGAACCCGGTGATGGCCAGGTCGTAGCGGCGCCGCCGCCGGGCGTCCTGCGCGCTCCAGCCGTAGGCCGTGCCCATGAACGCCGCGTTCAGCGTGTCGAACAGGGTCATGCCCGCGGCGAACAGGAGCGGGAGGCTGATCAGCGCCCACACCGGCAGCTGCGCGACGACGCCGGTGCCCGCCAGGACGAGCAGGCCGATCTCCGTGGCGGTGTCGAAGCCCAGGCCGAACAGCAGCCCCAGCGGGAACATCTTCCACGGGCGGTCGACGAGCAGGGCCGGGCGGGCCAGGAGCCGGCCGAGCGGCCCGGCCGATGGGCGCGCCGCGCCGCCGTCGCGCGCGGTCCACAGGACCCGCACGTTGGCCACCGCGGCGGCCAGCAGGAAGACGCTGGACACCAGCGGGCCGATCGTCCCGGTCACCTCGTGCAGCGCCGACCCGTCGCTGCGCACCGCGCCGCTGAGCAGGCTGCCGCCGACGGCCAGGAGGAGCACGAGGACCAGGACGATCGTGCTGTGGCCCAGCGAGAAGGCGAAGCCGATCGTCGGCGTGCGGACCCCGTCGCGCCCCAGGCGACGGGTGACGTTGTCGATCGCCGCGATGTGGTCGACGTCGAAGGCGTGGCGCAGCCCGAGCGTGTAGGCCAGCAGGCCGGTGGCCAGGCTGAACGCCGACAGGCCGCGCGCCGGGCCGGCGACGGCCAGCGCCAGGAGCGCGAAGCCGACGAGGTGCAGCGCGCCGATCGCGGCCCAGACGGCGAGCGGCGGGCGGCGCCGTCCCTGCGCGGGAGCGGCGTGTGGCAGGTCTCGGGCGGGTCGTCGACGTTCCACGATGCCGGATCGGGAACCACGCTATCGGCGGCGCGCATGCGATCCGCGCGGCTTGCGTAGGCTGCGCGCCTGTGAAGATCCTCGTCGTCGGCTCGGGCGGCCGCGAGCACGCGCTCGTGCGCGCGCTGCACCGCTCGCCGCAGAATCCCGAGCTGCTGGCCACCCCCGGAAACGCCGGGATCGCCCGCGACGCGCGCGTGCTCGAGGGCGACCCGTTGGCGGTCGCGCGGGCCGAGCAGGTCGACCTCGTGGTGGTCGGGCCCGAGGTGCCGCTGGTCGACGGTCTGGTCGACCGGTTGGCCGACGCCGGGATCCTGGCCTTCGGGCCGAGCGCCGCGGCGGCGCGGCTGGAGGGCTCCAAGGCGTTCGCCAAGGAGGTCATGGAGGCCGCCGGGGTGCCGACCGCGGGCTGGAGCGAGCACACCGACGTCGCCTCGGCGATGGCCGCGATCACCAGCTACCCGGCGGTGCTGAAGGCCGACGGGCTGGCCGCCGGGAAGGGCGTGGTGATCGCCCAGGACGAGGCCGAGGCGCGGGCCGCGCTGGAGGACATGCTGGTCGGGCAGCGCTTCGGCGAGATGTCCGTGGTGATCGAGGAGCACCTGGTCGGCGACGAGCTGTCGCTGTTGGCGCTGTGCGACGGGGAGCGCGCGCTGGGGATGGCGCCCGCGCGCGACTTCAAGCGCATCGGCGAGGGCGACACCGGCCCCAACACCGGCGGCATGGGCTCGTTCTCGCCGGTCGCCGGGATCGACGTCGAGGCGATCGTGGCCGCCGTGCACCAGCCGGTGGTCGACGAGATGGCCCGCCGCGGAACGCCGTTTCGCGGCGTTCTGTACGCCGGGCTGATCCTGACCGCCGACGGGCCGAAGGTGATCGAGTTCAACGCCCGCTTCGGCGATCCGGAGACGCAGGCGCTGCTCCCGCGGCTGCGCTCGGATCTCGTCGCGCTGCTGCGCGCGGCGGCGGTGGGCGACCTGTCGGGCGCGACGATGGAGTGGGACGACGCGGTCGCGGTGACGGTCGTGCTGGCCTCCGCCGGCTACCCGCAGTCCTCGCACAGCGGCGACGTCATCCACGGGCTGGAGAAGGCGTCCGCGCTGCGGGCCGAGGTGACCCACGCGGGGACCGCGCTCGACGCCGCGGGCGCGTGCGTCACCGCGGGCGGGCGGGTCCTGAACGTGACCGCGCTGGGCGCCGACGTGCGGGCCGCGCGCGAAGCGGCCTATGCTGCCGCCGACGTAATCGACTTCGACGGCAAGCAGATGCGCCGCGACATCGCGGCCAAGGCGGTGTGACTCTCAACATGACTCCTCAACCACCACAGACCCGCGAGGGCGAGCTCGTCCGCGGCGAGACCGAGCTGGTCGCCCAGCAGGAGCTCGAGGCCGAGCAGGAAGCCGAGGCCGAGGCCGAGTTCGAGGACCTGGCCACGGACTCGCCGCTCGTCGGCATCGTGATGGGCTCCAAGTCCGACATGGAGGAGATGGAGAAGGCGGGCAAGGAGCTCGAGGCGCGCGGGATCATGCACGAGATCCGCGTCATGTCCGCCCACCGCGAGCCCGACACGGTGGCCGACTACGCCAAGAACGCGCACATGCGCGGGATCCGCGTGATCATCGCCGGCGCCGGCCTGTCGGCGGCGCTGCCGGGCGTCGTCGCCGCGCACACGGACCTGCCGGTGATCGGCGTGCCGCTGACCAGCCGCCTGTCGGCCATGGGCGGCCTGGACGCGTTGCTGTCGATCGCCCAGATGCCGCCCGGCGTGCCGGTCGCCTGCGTCGGCCTCAACAACGCCAAGAACGCCGCGGTCCTGGCCGCGCGCATCCTCAACGCCTAGCTCGCCGGCCCCCAATCCGGCTCGCTGCCGCCTGCGGCGACGAGCCGGATGTCGTCGCAGTCGTCCAGGTTGCGCTTGACCTGGATGCCGTCGACGTCGGCCATGGCCAGGCCCGTGCCGTCGGGTGACAGCGAGGGGTCCGCGGCCTGCGGATCGAGGTTCGTCTCGCACAGCTCGGTCGGCACGTTCCCGGCCGCGACCGGTCCGGTGATCCGGTGCCAGATGATGTGCCGGGTGTCGCCGTAGCCGCGCACCGCCGCGTAGTAGCGCCCGTCGCCCGAGACGGCCGGATCGGACAGGTCGGTCGACGTGAGCGGCTCGGTGTGGATGTCGTGGTCGTCGAACCAGTTCCATGACTCCGTCGCGCCCAGGTCGAACACCCGGTTCTGCGAGCCGTAGCCGCCGTTCCACAGCAGGCGGCTGCTGCTGATCCAGAACGGGTTGGTGCCGCCGAACTCGCCGGGCCGGGTGACGGTTCCCTTGCCGGTGGCGGCCACGATGCCGACCGCCGCGCGGACGCCGCAGTCGGTGGTCACGTCGCAGCCGACGCTGGTCACCGCGTAGGCGATGCGCTTCCCGTCGGGCGAGAACGCCAGCTCGGTCGGTTGCCCGATCGTCGACTGTCCGATCGTGTCCTTCAGCTTCTGGGGCACGAACCGCGCGATGCGCGAACCGGTTCGGCTCAGCACGACGATCGCGTACCCCTTGCCGGCGGCGATCCGCCCGCGGTCGTCCTGGGAGGGCGACATGTACGGCTCGCGCGCGGTGCCGTCCTTGGTCACCTGGCGCTGCTTGGAGCCGTCGGGCGCCATCAGCCACAGGTTGTGGCGCTTGACGTAGACGATCGAGTCGGCGCTGGCCGAGGTGGCGCCGGCGGCCAGGACGGTGGCCGCGAGGAGCGCGGTGGTGAGCAGTCGCATGGTCGCCACGCTGACCCGTCGATCACCACGGCGCATCAGGGGTCGCCCTCACGCCCGTGCGAGAATCGCCGGGTGATCGAGCGCTACACCCGCCCCGAGCTCGGGGCCATCTGGACGGACGCGGCGAAGATGGAGGCCTGGCGACGCGTCGAGGTCGCCGCCGCCGAGGAACTCGACGGGCCGACCGAGGAGGACCTGGTGGCGATCCGCGCCGCCACGTTCACCGTCGAGGCCGTCCAGGAGCGCGAGGTCATCACCGACCACGACGTCGCCGCCTTCGTCGACGTGCTGTCGGGCAGCGCCGGCCCCGCCGGGCGCTGGATCCACTTCGGCCTGACCTCGTCCGACGTGCTCGACACCGCCCTCGGCCTGCAGCTGCAGGCGGCCGGGGAGCGGCTCGTGGCCGGCGCCTGGACGTACTACCGCGCGCTGGCCGAGCAGGCGCGCACGCACGTCGACACGGTCTGCACCGGGCGCACGCACGGCGTGCACGCCGAGCCCACCACGTTCGGCATCAAGCTGGCCGGCTACGCGATGGAGGCCCACCGCAACGCGCTGCGCCTGGAAGCGGCGTTCGCCCAGGCCGCGGTCGGCGCGCTGTCGGGGGCGGTGGGCACCTACGCGTCGCTGGGGCCCGACTTCGAGGCGCGGGTGCTGGCCCGGGTCGGGCTGCGCGGCGAGGAGGTCTCCACGCAGGTGGTGCCGCGCGACCGCCACGCCGAGGTGCTGTCGGCCATCGCGCTGGCCGGTGCCGGCCTGGAGCGCTTCGCCACCGAGATCCGCCACCTGCAGCGCACCGAGGTGCGCGAGGTCGAGGAGCCGTTCCGCTCGGGCCAGCAGAAGGGCTCCAGCGCGATGCCGCACAAGCGCAACCCGATCACCACCGAGCGGATCACCGGCCTGTCGCGCGTGCTGCGCGGCTACGCCCAGGCGGGCCTGGAGAACGTGGCGCTGTGGCACGAGCGCGACATCTCGCACTCGGGCGCCGAGCGCGTGATCCTGCCCGACGCGACGATCCTGCTCGACTACATGCACGGCCTGGGCACCCGGATCGCCTCCGGCATGGTCGTCCACACCGACCGCATGCGCGCCAACCTCGACGCCACCCATGGCGCCCTGTTCTCGCAGCGGGTGCTGCTGGCGTTGGTCGAGTCGGGAATGGCCCGCGATGACGCCTACCGGATCGTCCAGGAGGACGCCCAGCGCGCCTGGGACACCGGCACGCCGCTGCGCGAGCTGATCGCCGCCCGCGACCTGGGCATCGACCTGGACGCGACGTTCGACCTGACGCGCTACACGCGCTTCGCCGAGGAGATCGTCGGGCGGCTGCCGTAGGTTCGCGGGGTGTCGCTGGCGCTGGTCCTTCTCATCGTCCTGGGCAGCGCGGCGGTCTCGATCGTTGCGCTGGTCGTCGTTCGGCGCTTGCGCCCCGAGGGTGTGTGGGCCGACCCGGGGCGGGCCGCCGGTGTGCTGGGCGCCGCGCGCAGCCCGTTCGGCGTCGTGCTGGCGCTCGTGGTGCTGGTCGCGCTGCAGGGCTACAACGCGGGGCGCGACGCGGCGCAGCACGAGGCCGGCGCCGTGCTCGCGCTGCACAAGACGGCTGAGTTCCTGCCCGCCGACCAGGGCACGGAGCTGGAGGGCGTCGTCACCTGTTACGCCCGCGCCGTGATCGCGCTGGACTGGCCCGCGATGGCCGACCAGCGCCAGTCGATCCGCGTGGACAACCTGCTCGGCCGCGCCGAGGACGCGATCGGCCCGTCCTCCCGGACGGCGGCCGACCTGTCGATCCACCAGGACCTGTTCGACGAGCTGCTGGAGGTCCAGCGCGCCCGCGACGATCGCCTGGCCGAGGCCAACGGGCGCGTGCCCTCGCCGGTGTGGATCGTGATCCTGCTCGGCGCCGGCGCGATCCTGCTCTACGTCGTGTTGTTCGCCGACCCGCGCGAGTCGCTGTTCGGCCAGGCGGTGATGGCGGGCACCGTGGCCATCGTGCTGGTCGGCGGCCTGATGCTCGTCGCCTTCCTGTCCAGACCGTACGCCGACGTCACCGGCTCGTTGCGCCCGACGGCGATGCAGCACACGCTCACGCTGCTGCAGTCCGATCCGGAGTACCGCACCGCCGGCGCCGTCCCGTGCGAGCCCAACGGCCAGCCGCTCGTCTGAGGCCACGGACGGCGAACGGCATCATCGAGGAGGACGGGCCGTCCGGCGACGCCAACGCGCGCGAGCCAAGCTTCCGCGGCGCCGCTCCCCGCCAGGCGGGATCGATTCGCGATTCGGTGGCGCTGAGCGCCACTGAGACGCGACTCGGCGGAGGTGGGGCGCGGGCGTCCCACCTCCCGTGGACGCCGGCGTCGCCGCCACCGCCCGTCCGTCTTCGTTGCCCGCCGCTGCGGCGGCCCGCGGCGAACGGCATCATCGAAGGAGGACGGGCCGTCCGGCGACGCCAACGCGCGTGAGCCAAGCTTCCGCGGCGCCGCTCCCCGCCAGGCGGGATCGATTCGCGATTCGGTGGCGCTGAGCGCCACTGAGACGCGACTCGGCGGAGGTGGGGCGCGGGCGTCCCAGCTTCTCGCGGACGTCGGCGTCGCCGCCACCGCCCGTCCGTCTTCGCTGCCCGTCGTTCGCCCGAGCCGCCGAGACGCGTCGCGCTAGCCGATCGGCTGCCGCGCCGCCTGCGCCGCCGCCGCCACCGCGCGCTCGACCGCGTTGACGTCGCGCACCGCGCCGGTGTCGGCCGAGGTGGCCATCGCGGCGTAGGCGCGCAGGGCGGGGGAGACGGGCCGATCGCGGGCGGCGGGGACGTAGCCGCCGTTGGCCTCCAGGTGCTCGCGCCGCTCGGCCAGCTCGTCCTCGGGCACCTCGAGCGTGATGCTGCGGTTGGGGATGTCGATGGCGATCGTGTCGCCGTTCTCGACGAGGGCGATCGTGCCGCCGGCGGCCGCCTCGGGGGAGACGTGGCCGATCGACAGGCCGGACGTGCCGCCGGAGAAGCGCCCGTCGGTGATCAGCGCGCAGGCCTTGCCCAGGCCGCGGCCCTTGAGGTAGGAGGTGGGATACAGCATCTCCTGCATGCCCGGTCCGCCGCGCGGGCCCTCGTAGCGGATGACCACCACGTCGCCCTCGTGGATCGCGCCGGTGAGGATCGCGTCGACCGCGGCCTCCTGGGACTCGACCACGACCGCCGGTCCGCTGAACACGAGGATCGACTCGTCGACCCCCGCGGTCTTCACCACGCAGCCGCGCGTGGCGATGTTGCCGTACAGGATGGCCAGGCCGCCGTCCTTGGAGTGCGCGTGCTCGATGTCGTGGATGCAGCCGTCGGCCGCGTCGGTGTCCAGCGTCTCCCAGCGCTCGGACTGGCTGAACGCGGTGGCCGAACGCTGGCAACCGGGTGCCGCGTGGAACATCTCCAGCGCGCGCTCGGACGGCCGCGCCCCGCGGATGTCCCACTCGCCCAGCCAGGCCTCGACGGACGGCGCGTGGACCGTGGCCACGTCCTCGTTGAGCAGCCCGCCCCGCCACAGCTCGCCCAGGATCGCCGGGATGCCGCCGGCCCGGTGGACGTCCTCCATCAGGTAGGTCCCGTTGGGGGCGACCTTCGTCAGGCAGGGCACGCGCCGGGAGATCGCGTCGATGTCCTGCATGGTGAAGTCGAGCTCAGCCTCCTGCGCGGCGGCCAGGACGTGCAGAACGGTGTTCGTGGACCCGCCCATGGCCACGTCGAGCGTGATCGCGTTCTCGAACGCCGCGCGGGTGGCGATGCTGCGGGGCAGCACGCTGTCGTCATCGTCGTCGTAGTGGCGCAGGGCGATCTCCACGACGTTGCGCCCGGCCGCCTCGTAGAGCTCCTTGCGCGCCGTGTGCGTGGCCAGGATCGAGCCGTTGCCCGGCAGCGCCAGGCCCAGCGCCTCGGTCAGGCAGTTCATCGAGTTGGCGGTGAACATGCCCGAGCACGAGCCGCACGTGGGGCAGGCGTTCTCCTCGATGATCGCGATGTCCTCGTCGGAGACCTCGTCGGCCACGGCGTCGGAGATCGCGCTGATCAGGTTGACGCGCGTGCGCACCGTCCCGTCGACCAGCACCGCGGTGCCGCCCTCCATCGGGCCGCCCGAGACGAACACCGTCGGGATGTTCAGGCGCAGCGCGGCGTTGAGCATCCCCGGCGTGATCTTGTCGCAGTTGGAGATGCAGATCAGCGCGTCGGCGCAGTGCGCGTTGACCATGTACTCGACGCTGTCGGCGATCAGGTCGCGCGAGGGCAGCGAGTAGAGCATCCCGCCGTGGCCCATGGCGATGCCGTCGTCGACGGCGATCGTGTTGAACTCGCGCGGGATCCCGCCGGCCGCCTGGACGGCCTCGGCCACGATCTCGCCCACCGGCTTGAGGTGGGTGTGGCCGGGGACGAACTGGGTGTAGGAGTTCGCCACCGCGACGATCGGCTTCCCGAAGTCCTCGCGGGCGACGCCGGCGGCGCGCAGCAGGGCGCGGGCGCCGGCCATGTTGCGGCCATGGGTGACCGTGCGTGACCGAAGCGGGGGCATAGGGGCTACGGTACCGGAATGGCCATTCCGCCGCCATGGGCCAAACTGACAACGGACGAAAAGCGGACGCGCGCGCTGGCGGTCGCCGATCGGCTGTTCGCCCGCGATGGCGTCGACGTGCCGATGCCGGCGCTGGCCCGTGAGCTGGGCGTCGGCGTGGGGAGCATCTACCGCCAGGTGGGCGCCAAGGACGAGATCGTCGCCGCGCTGGTCATCGCCCGGGCGGACCTGCTGCGCGACCGGTTCAGCGCGGCGCTCGAGGCCGACGATCCGTGGGACGGTCTCAGCCGCGCCACGTTCGTCACCGTCGACGACTGCGTGCAGGACGCGCTCACCCAGTCGGCCTGGGACGACGCCGCCCAGACCTCGGTCGGTGTGCGCGAGGCGCGCGAGGGCGCGACCGCCGCGCTGGCCGCCCTGGTCCAGCGCGCCCGCGACGCCGGGCTGCTGCACCCCGACGCCGGGCACGAGGACCTGCGCCTGCTGTTCTGCTCGCTGCGCGACCTGGGCGCGATCGGCCCCGACGCCGCCCACCGCCTGGCCGAACTGGTGCTGCGCGGGATCCGCGCCTGACCGGCCCGACGGGTAAGGTCGAACCCGTGACCACGCTCGCCGACCTGCCGCTCATCGCGTCGGGGAAGGTCCGTGAGATGTACGACCTGGGCGATCGCCTGCTCATGGTCGCTTCGGACCGGATCTCCACCTACGACGCCGTCCATCCCACGCCGATCCCCGACAAGGGCAAGGTCCTGACGGGCCTCTCCGCCTTCTGGTTCGCCAAGTCGGGCCACATCGTGGCCAACCACATGCTGTCGGCCACCGACGGCGTGCCCGACGAGGCCCGCGGCCGCGCGCTCGTCGTGCGCAAGCTGAAGATGCTGCCCGTCGAGTGCATCGTGCGCGGCTACATCACCGGCTCGGGCTGGAAGGACTACCAGGCCACCGGGTCGGTCTCGGGCATCGAGCTGCCGCCCGGCCTGCAGGAGTCCGAGCAGCTGCCGGCCCCGATCTTCACCCCGTCGACGAAGGCCGAAGAGGGCCACGACGAGACGATCGACTTCGACCGGGCGGCCGAGCTGGTCGGCGACCGCGACCTGATGGACCAGGTCCGCTCCGCGTCCATCGAGCTGTACCAGTTCGCCGCCGAGCACGCCCGCAGCCGCGGCGTGATCCTGGCCGACACGAAGTTCGAGTTCGGCCTGGACGACGACGGCATCCTGACCGTCGGCGACGAGGTCCTCACGCCCGACAGCTCGCGCTTCTGGCCCGCCGACGGCTACCAGGTCGGCCAGGGTCAGCCCAGCTTCGACAAGCAGTACGTGCGCGACTGGGCCACCGCGTCGGGCTGGGACAAGCTCCCGCCCGCGCCCGAGATCCCCGCCGACGTCGTCGCGGGAACCCGGGAGCGCTACGTCGAGGCCTACGAGAAGATCACCGGCGAGCCGTTCCAGAGCTGGCTGGATCGAACCGCGCCGTAACGCTCCCCAGCACGTTCTCGAGCTCCAGGGCGACCGCCACGGCGGTCGCCTCGCCGTTGCGGGGCGTGACGATCGACAGCCCGACCGGCAGGCCGGTGCGGGCACCCAGCCCCGACGGGAACGCCACGACCGGGAAGCCGGTCGCGTCCCAGGTCGAGCTGAGCACGATCCACGGGTCGCCGTCGCCGCCCAGATGGCCCGGGTCGTAGCCGTCGCCGCGCGGCTGGGCGGTCATCGGGACGCTCGGCTCCAGCAGCGCGTCGACGCGGTGCTCGGCGAACCACGCCTCCCAGGCCGCGGTCAGCTCGGAGCGGCGCATCTGCGCGCCCACGTAGGCCGCGATCGGCACGCCGCCGTTGTCGCCGAGCTCGAGCAGCTCGCGGATCGAGGCGCGGTAGCGGTCGCGGGCCGCCGCGTAGGGGACGTGGTGGGCGACCATGTCGCCGAGCAGGATCGTGTTGAGGTCCTCGCCGGTCTGCCAGCCCGCGTTGGGGAGCTCGACGATCTCCGCGCCCAGCGCCTCGGCCGCGGCGCGTGCGGCGTCCAGGCTGCCGAGGACGTCGTCCTCGACGTCCAGCGAGGTGACCCGGTCGGTCAACGCGATCCGCCGGCCGGCCAGCGGACGCTCGCCGCCGCGGGCCGCGGTCGGGACGTCGTCGATCGGCGCCGGTGGCGGTGACAGCGGGATCGTGTCCGGGGCGCCCGCGGCCATCGCGTTGAACAGCACCGCGCAGTCGGCCACGCTGCGGGCCATCGGGCCGGGGTGGTCCAGCGACCAGGCCAGCGGCAGCACGCCGGTCAGCGGCAGGCGCCCGTGCGTGGGCTTGATCGACGCCACCCCGCAGACCGCGACGGGGATCCGCAGCGAGCCGCAGGTGTCCGAGCCCAGCGCGGCCGGCACCATGCCCGCGGCCAGCGCCGCGCCCGAGCCGCCGGAGGACCCGCCGGCGCTGCGGCTGACGTCCCACGGGTTGCCGACCTGGTCGGTGGTGCCGCCCGCCGCCCACTCGTGCGTGTGCGTGTGGCCGATCAACACCATGCCCGCGGCCCGCAGCCGGGCCCACATCTCGCTGTCGCGCGCGGCCGGCGCGACACCGTCCAGCACCCGGCTGGACGCGGTCGTCGGGTGGCCCTCGGCGTCGTAGAGGTCCTTCAAGCCGATCGGCACGCCGCACAGCGGCGGCGCGTCGCCGCGGGCCAGCTGCGCGTCGGCCGCGGCCGCCGCCTCGCGCGCGGCGTCCGCGTACACGCGCACCCACGCGTTGATCGCGTCGGGCGCGCCCTCGAAGGTCGGCGCGCCGCCGTTGCGCTCCTCGATGCGGGCCAGGCAGGCCTCGGTCAGCTCCACCGCGGACAGCTCGCGGGCCTGAAGCGCCGCCGCCGCCTCGATGACCCCGAGGTCAGCCGGATCTCCCTCTCTCATGTTCGGCATCCTGACACTGCCGAGGCGTGAAGTACATTGACCGCGTGCCCCGCGTTCGCGTCCTCATCCGCCCCAAGGAGGGGATCCTCGACCCACAGGGCAAGGCGGTCGAGCGTGCCCTTCCCGCCCTCGGCTTCGCCGACGTGCACAACGTCCACGTCGGCCGTCTCGTCGAGCTCGACGTCGACGACGTCTCCGAGGTCGAGGCGATGTGCGAGCGGCTGCTGGCCAACACGCTGATCGAGGACTTCGAAGTCCAGCCCCTGTGAAGTTCGGCGTCCTCCAGTTCCCCGGCACGTGTGACGACCGCGACGCGCTGCAGGCCTGCCTGCGGGTCGGCGACGCGGAGCTGCTGTGGCACCAGGACCGCGACCTGCGCGGCGCCGACGCGATCGTCGTGCCCGGCGGCTTCTCCTACGGCGACTACCTGCGCGCCGGCGCCATCGCCCGCTTCTCGCCGGTGATGGAGTCGGTCATCGCCTTCGCCGACGATGGCGGCCTGGTGCTGGGCATCTGCAACGGCTTCCAGGTGCTGTGCGAGGCGGGCCTGCTGCCCGGCGCGCTGCTGACCAACACCGAGCGGCGCTTCACCTGCCGCCAGGTCAACCTCGAGGTCGTCGACGCCGAGACCGCGTTCACGAACCTGTGCGCGCCCGACGACGTCCTGTCGATCCCGGCCAAGCACCAGACCGGCCGCTTCTACGCCCCCGATCTGGATCCCAAGCAGGTCGTGCTGCGCTACGCCAGCGACCACAACTTCAACGGCTCCCAGGACGACATCGCCGGCGTGCGCAACGCGGCCGGCAACGTGTTCGGTCTGATGCCGCACCCCGAGCACGCGGTCGATCCCCTCACGGGCTCGGTCGACGGCCTGCGCATCTTCGAATCGATGGCCCACGTTGTCGCTGTCTGAGGCCGTCGCGCTCGGCCTGACCGAGCCCGAGTACGCCGACATCGTGCAGCGCATCGGGCGCGAGCCCAACGAGGTCGAGCTGGCCATGTTCTCGCTCATGTGGAGCGAGCACTGCGCCTACAAGCACTCCAAGAAGCTGCTGCGCACGCTGCCCGTCGAGGGGCCCAAGCTCGTGCTCGGTCCCGGGGAGAACGCGGGCGCCGTGGACATCGGCGACGGCTGGGCGATCGCCTTCAAGGTCGAGTCCCACAACCACCCGTCGGCCGTCGAGCCGTTCCAGGGCGCGGCCACCGGCGTCGGCGGCATCATGCGCGACGTGTTCGCGATCGGCGCACGGCCGATCGCCGTCCTGGACTCGCTGCGCTTCGGCGAGCCCACCTCGGCCCGCTCGCGCTACCTGCTCGAGCACGCCGTGCGCGGGATCGGCCACTACGGCAACTCGATCGGCGTGGCCAACGTCGGCGGCGAGGTCTACTTCGAGGCGCCCTACGAGCAGAACTGCCTGGTCAACGCGATGTGCGTCGGCCTGGTGCGCCGCGACGACCTGATCAAGTCGGCCGCCGCGGGCGTGGGCAACAAGCTCGTCCTGTTCGGCGCGTCGACCGGTCGCGACGGCATCGGCGGCGCGTCCGTGCTGGCCAGCGCCGAGCTGGGCGACGCGGACGCCGACAAGCGCCCGACCGTGCAGATCGGCGATCCCTTCGAGGAGAAGAAGCTGCTCGAGTGCTCGCTGGAGCTGCTCGACCGTGGCCTGCTCGTCGCGCTGCAGGACCTGGGCGCGGCCGGCCTGACCTCGGCCTCCAGCGAGATGGCCTCCAAGGGCGAGGTCGGCGTCGAGATCGACGTGCGCAAGGTGCCGCTGCGCGAGGCCGACATGGAGCCCTTCGAGATCATGGTCTCCGAGTCGCAGGAGCGCATGCTCTGCGTCTGCGTCCCGGAGAACGTCGACGCGGTGCTGGAGATCTGCGCGCGCTGGGAGGTCGGCGGCACGGTGATCGGCGAGGTCATCGAACCGCGTGAGATGCACATCCTCGACCGCGGCGAGCTGGTCGGCGTGGTGCCCGTCGAGCCGCTGGTCGACGACTGCCCGCTCTACGACCTTGAGCCCGCCGCGCCGAGCGCGCCGATCTACGCCGCGCCCGAGGGCACGCTGGCCGCCGGCACGGGCGTGCGCGACACCGTGCTGGCGCTGCTGCGCGCGCCGAACATCGCCTCGCGCAAGCCGCTGTTCGAGCAGTACGACTGCCTGGTCGGCTCGCGCACCGTGCGCCGTCCCGAGCAGGCCGACGCCGCCGTGCTGGCCATGCCCAACGGCGGCGCGATCGCCATCTCGATCGACGGCAACGGCCGCCGCGTCGCCGCGGATCCCTACCGGGGCGCGGTCGAGGCCGTGCTCGAGTGCGCGTCCAACCTGGCCTGCGCCGGGGCGCTCCCGCTCGGGCTGACCAACTGCCTGAACTTCGGCAACCCCGAGAAGCCGCACATCGCCTGGCAGCTGACCGAGGCCGTGCGCGGGATGGCCGACGCCTGCCGCGCGCTCGACGTGCCGGTGGTCGGCGGCAACGTCTCGCTGTACAACGAGGGCGGCGGAGGCCCGATCTACCCGACGCCCGTGGTGGGCATGGTCGGCGAGCTGCCCGATCCCCTGCACGCGGGCCGCTCGGGATTCGCGCTGCCCGGCGACGAGATCGCGGTCGTCGGCACGTTCACGCCGTCGCTGGCCGCCTCCGAGCTGGCCAAGCTGCGCGGCGAGCCGCTCCCGGACGCGCTGGGCGAGATCGACATCGCAGCGGTGGCACAGACGCAGGCGGCGATCCGCGACGCGGTGCGCCGCGGGCGCCTGTCCAGCGTGCACGACATCGCCGAGGGCGGGCTGCTCATCGCGGTCGCCGAGGCCGCGCTGGCCGGCGGCCTGGGCGCCTCGCTGGACCTGACCAAAGCCGACGAGACCGAGCTGTTCGGCGAGGCGGTCGGCGGCTTCCTGGTCTCCGGACCGACCGAGGCGCTGGTCGACCTGACCAACCTGACCACGGTCAGCATCATCGGCGAGGTCTCCGAGACCGCGATCGAGATCGACCTGCCCGGCGGCGAGCGCGTCGAGCTGCTGCTCGACGAGCTGCGCAACGCCCACGCCGCGCTCGCGGCCCTCTTCGACTAGCGCACGTAGGCCGCGAGGTGCTCGCCCGTGAGGGTCGAGCCGTCGGCGACCAGATCGGCGGGCGTGCCCTCGAAGACGATCTGGCCGCCGTCGTGGCCGGCGCCGGGACCGAGGTCGATGATCCAGTCGGCGTGGGCCATCACCGCCTGGTGGTGCTCGATGATGATCACCGACTTGCCGGCGTCGACCAGCCGGTCGAGCAGGCCCAGCAGCTGCTGCACGTCGGCCAGGTGCAGGCCGGTCGTCGGCTCGTCCAGGACGTAGACCCCGCCGCTCTCGGCCATGTGCGTGGCCAGCTTCAACCGCTGGCGCTCGCCGCCCGACAGCGTGGGCAGCGGCTGGCCGATGCGCAGGTAGCCGAGCCCGACGTCGCCGAGGCGCTCGAGGATCTTGTGCGCGGCCGGCGTCTTGGCCTCGCCGTCGGCGAAGAAGGCCGTCGCCTCGGCCACCGACATGCCCAGCACATCGCTGATGTCCTGGCCGCCCAGCTGGTACTCGAGCACGGCCGCCTGGTAGCGCTTGCCCTCGCACTCCTCGCACATGCTGGCCACGCTGGCCATCACGCCGAGGTCGGTGTAGATCACGCCCGCGCCGTTGCAGGTCGGGCAGGCGCCCTCCGAGTTGGCGCTGAACAGCGCCGGCTTGACGCCGTTGGCCTTGGCGAACGCCTTGCGGATCGGCTCCAGCAGGCCGGTGTAGGTCGCCGGGTTGCTGCGGCGGGAGCCCTTGATCGCGGTCTGGTCGACGGTCACCACGCCGTCGCGGTCGGCCACCGAGCCGCGGATCAGCGAGCTCTTGCCCGAGCCGGCCACGCCGGTGAGCACGACGAGCACGCCCAGCGGGATGTCGACGTCGACGTCGCGCAGGTTGTTCGTCGACGCGCCGCGCACCTGCAGCGCCTGCGTCGACGTGCGCACGGACGTCTTCAGCGTCGCGCGGTCGTCGAGGTGGCGACCGGTCAGCGTGTCGCTGGAGCGCAGGCCCTCGACCGTGCCCTCGAAGACGATCTCGCCGCCCTCGGTGCCCGCCCGCGGCCCGAGGTCCACGACGTGATCGCCGATGGCGATCGTCTCGGGCTTGTGCTCGACCACCAGCACCGTGTTGCCCTTGTCGCGCAGGCGCAGCAGCAGGTCGTTCATGCGCTCGATGTCGTGCGGGTGCAGCCCGATCGTCGGCTCGTCGAAGACGTAGGTCACGTCGGTCAGCGACGACCCGAGGTGGCGGATCATCTTCGTGCGCTGCGCCTCGCCGCCTGACAGCGTGCCCGACGAGCGGTCCAGCGAGAGGTAGCCCAGCCCGATCTCCACGAACGACTGCAGCGTCTGGCGCAGCGTCTCCAACAGCGGGGCGACCGACGGCTCGTCGAGGCCCTCGACCCAGCCGACCAGATCCCGGATCTCCATCGCGCAGGCCTCGGCGATGTTGAGGCCCGCGATCTTCGAGGCGCGCGCGCCCTCGGCCAGCCGGGTGCCGTCGCACTCCGGGCAGGTGGTGAAGGTGATCGCGCGCTCGACGAACGCGCGGATGTGCGGCTGCAGCGCGTCGACGTCCTTGGACAGGTACGACTTCTGGATCTGCGGGATCAGCCCGGCGTAGGTCAGGTTGATGCCCTCGACCTTGATCTTCGTCGGCTCCCGGTAGAGCAGGTCGTGCAGCTCGTTCTTGTTGAACTTCCGGATGGGCTTGTCGGGATCGAAGTAGCCGCAGCCGCGGAAGATGCGCCCGTACCAGCCGTCCATGCTGTAGCCGGGGATCGTCAGCGCGCCCTCGTTGAGCGACTTGCTGTCGTCGTAGAGCGCGGTCAGGTCGAAGTCGGTGACCGCGCCGCGGCCCTCGCAGCGCGGGCACATGCCGCCCGTGCGGCTGAACGTCGCCTTCTCGGTCCGCGTCTTGCCGCCGCGCTCCACGGTGATGCCGCCGCTGCCGTGCACCGACGGGACGTTGAACGCGTACGCGCTGGGCGAGCCGATGTGCGGATCGCCCAGGCGGCTGAACAGGATGCGCAGCAGCGCGTTGGCGTCGGTCGCCGTGCCGACCGTCGAGCGGCTGTCGCCGCCCATCCGCTCCTGGTCGACGATGATCGCCGTGGTCAGCCCCTCCAGGACGTCGACGTCGGGCCGGGCCATCGTGGGCATGAAGCCCTGCACGAACGTGCTGTAGGTCTCGTTGATCATCCGCTGCGACTCGGCGGCGATCGTCCCGAAGACCAGCGAGCTCTTGCCCGAACCCGACACGCCGGTGAACACCGTCAGCCGGCGCTTGGGCAGCTCGACGCTGACGTCCTTGAGGTTGTTGACCCGCGCGCCGTGCACGCGGATCAGGTCGTGCCGATCGGCGGCGTGCGGGTCGGCCATGCTCAGCTCAGCTGCTGGTTGATGCGGATCAGGTTGCCCGCGGGATCGCGGAAGGCGCAGTCGCGCAGGCCGTAGGGCTGGTCGGTCGGCTCCTGGACGACCTCGCCACCGCCGGCCTGGATGCGCTCGAACGTGGCGTCCACGTCGTCCGTGCTCAGGTTGATGCTGCCGTAGGTGCCCTTGGCCATCATCTCGGCCACCATGCGCTGCTCGTCCTCGGTCAGCCCGGGGGTGGCGGCCGGCGGGTACAGGACGAGCGAGGTGTCGGGCTGACCCTCGGGACCGACCGTGATCCAGTGCAGGCCCTCGTAGCCGACGTCGTTGCGGATCTCGAAGCCGAGGGTGTCGCGGTAGAAGGCCAGCGTCGCCTCCGGGTCGGTGTGGGGCAGGAAGCTGGCGTCGATCTTGATGCTCATGGGCGGCAACCTTAGGAGCGACCGGCGCTCGTGGCTTCTCGATTCCTGATCGGTCGTGTGACCTGCTTGGCCACGCAGGCCGGCATCCCGACCGTGGCGCGCGCCTGCTCGCGCCGGTAGGCGCCGGGTGGCATGCCGACCAGCTCGGCGAAGCGCGTGCTGAACGTGCCCAGCGACGAGCAGCCGACCTCGAAGCAGACCTCGGTCACGCTCAGGTCGCCCTGGCGCAGCAGCGCCATCGCGCGCTCGATGCGGCGCGTCATCAGATACCCGTAGGGCGACTCGCCGTAGGCCAGGCGGAACTGGCGGCTGAAGTGCCCGGCCGACATGTGCGCGTCGCGGGCCAGCGCCTCGACGTCGAGGGGCAGCGCGTACTCGCGGTCGATCCGGTCGCGGACCCGTCGCAGGCGAGCCAGGTCGGCCAGGTGCTGCTCTGGGCCAGGGCTGGTCACCACGTGGATCATGCCAGGGGACGTGACGCAGATCACCTCCAGGGCGTGACCAGGCAGGCGGTCGGGCGACCGGATCGGCGGGAGGCTGCCTGCATGTTCTCCGCTCGCCGTCTGCTCCTCCTCGCGGCCCTGGCCGCCACTCTGGTTCCCGCCGCCGCCGCATCGGCCGCGTCGCCGACCCAGGTCCCCGCCCGCACCTACACGGAAGGGCAGAGCGAGGCGCTGCCCGTGCCGCTGCGCTGCCCCCCGCTGGTCGACCGCTGCGACTGGCGGTTCTTCCCCTACGACGAGTCCGCCCGCTCCGGCTCGGACTTCCTGTGGCCCGACGCCGGCGTGCGCATGAGCATGCGCGCTGGCCAGCACGGCGGCGTCTACCTGCCCATGGACATCCGCCACGACGGCATCTCCGAAGGGACCGAGACCTTCCGCGTGCGGGCGTTCCTGACCGTCGTCACCACCAGCGGCATGCGCCTGCAGCAGGTCGACGACGCGCGCATGACGATCCTCGACGCCGATCCCGCGCCGCAGCCCGGCATCAGCGTCGTGCGCCCGCCGGTCTGCCTGGCCTGCACGCCGATTCAGGTCAAGCCGGTGCTGCCGGGCTGATCGGCGCCCACAGCTCGATCGGCGCCTGGCGACCGCGCACCGCGCGGTCGCCGACGCGCTCGAGCGCGGGGTCCGCGGTCTGCAGCGCGGCCACGGTGGCCGCGGTCAGCACGATCGGCCGGCCGAGCTCCTTGGTCAGCCCCTCGACGCGCGCGGCCACGTTGGCCGCGTCGCCGATCGCCGTGTACTCCATGCGCAGCTCGGAGCCGATGTTGCCGGCCAGGATGCGCCCGCTGTCGATCCCCACGCCCATGGCCAGCGGCTGGTCGAGCCCGGCGTTGACCGCGGCCAGTCGCGCTCCGGTCATCTCGCGCGCGGCGGCCAGCGCCCGATCGGCGTGATCGGACTGCCGCACCGGCGCGCCGAACAGCGCCGCCAGCCCGTCCCCGCGGTAGCCGATCAGCGTGCCTCCGTGGGCCAGGACGGTGTCGGCCATCGCGCTGAGGAAGCGGTTGAGCAGCTCGAGCCCGAGCGCGGGATCCATGCCCTCCAGCAGCGCGGTGGACCCGCGCAGGTCGGCGAACAGCACGGTCGCCTCGACCTCGACGCCGCCCAGCTGGGCGTCGCCGGCCAGCAGCTGATCGACCACGGGCGCGTCGACGAAGCGTGCGAACACGGCCCGCGTGCGCTCGCGTTCGAGCCCGGCGTAGAAGGCGACGACGACGAGCGCGCCCAGGGTGGAGAGGGCCAGCGCGAGCGCCGGCCCGGCGACCGGCACCATCCAGCCGGCGGCGAACGCGCCGTACGCGCCCAGCCCGAGCACCGCCGCCGCGACGACGGCGAGCGCCAGCAGCACCGGCGCGGCGCGCACGCGCAGCGCGGCGAGCGGCACGAGCGCGCCGCCGAGCGCGACCAGCAGGACCGTCAGCCAGACGGGCGCGTCGCGCAGCGGCACGCCGCGCAGCAACGTGTCGATCGCGTTGGCCTGGATCTCCGGCCCGCTCATCACCTGGTCGTCGCCGGTGGTCGAGGTGGCGTGGACGTCGCCCAGCGACGGCGCGGTGGCCCCGACCACGACGATCCGCCCGGCCAGCCGGTCTCGGGGGACCGAGCCCTGGAGGACGTCGACGAACGAGTACGTGTCGACGGTGCCCGGAGGCCCGGCGTAGTCGATCCACTCGTCCTCGCCCGAGGGCACGCTGACGGGCTCGCCCCGCGCGGCCGCGACCGCCGCCACGGGCAGGCTGGCCAGGCCGTCGAACGAGCGGTGGAAGCGCCGGATCGCGCCGTCGCCGTCGGTGGGCACGACCGCGTTCCCGGTGCGCGCGCCGACGCCGCGCACGACGTTGTCGCCCCCGAAGACCCGCGTGCGCCCGCCGTCCGTCTCGGTCGTGGCCAGCACGGGGTTCGGCGCGTAGTCGACGGCGGCGATCAGCGCCGAGTCGGCCTTGGGCTGCGTGGCCTCGGTGAACTGGACGTCGTAGACGATCGCCCGCGCGCCGGCCTCGGTCAGGCGGCGCACGACGCGCGCGTCCAGCGCGCGCGAGAACGGATAGTGGCGGTCGAGCCGGGCGAACGTGCGGTCGTCGATCGCCACCACCGCGACGCCGCTGGGCGCCGACCGCGCGCCGCGCACATCGAAGCGCGCGTCCTGGGCCGCGTGCTCGGCGGGATCGAGGACGCCGGTGACCAGCGCGGCGGCGGCCAGCGCGATCGCCCCCGCTCCGACCAGTCCCAGCGCGGCGGGGCGGCGCACGCTCAGCCCCGGCGCGGGCGGATGACGACCGACGTGCCGGCCCGGACCGTGAGCGTGCGGTTGCGCACCTCGTCGCGGACGCCGACGACGCCGCGGCGGACCGTCACCTGGGTGGATCCGTCGCAGCGGTCGGTGACCCGCCACTGCGTGCCGCGCACGGTGGCGGTGGCCACGTGGCCGCTGGTCGAGAAGTCGCCCTTGGCGTCGCCCCACACGTACCGCGACGACGGCTTGCGCTTGCGCGCCGCGGCGCGGGCCGTCGCGCGTCCCGCACGGCAGCGAGCCAGCGGCCCGCTCAGCTTCAGCGTCACCCGCGCTCGCGCCCGGGCCGGCTGGGCGATGGTGAAGCGCCCGCCGTAGAACTCGCCCGTCTTGGCCACCGGGGATCCGGTGCCGACCGCGGCGGTCAGGCGCACCCGGCCCTTGGTCGCGTCGACCTCGGTGCCGACCGGCAGGCTGGCGCCCGCGTCGGCCAGCGAGACGAACGCTCGGGTGCCCGGCCGGCGCACGAGCACCGTGCCGGCCACCGGCGCCAGCGCGACGCTGCGCCCGGCGACCGGGGGCGCCACCGCGGTGACGCGGCCGATGCGATCGGGGCCGCGCGTGAACCACACCGCGCCGTCGGGGCCGGCGGTCACGCCGACCGCGGTCGCGCCGCCGGCCGGGAGCGCCACGCGCGAGACCTGCCCGCCGACCGTCACGCGCCACAGCACCGGCGCCGCCTCGTCGGTGACCCACAGCACGCCGCCGACCGAGGCCACGTCCAACGGCCGCGCGCCCGGGCCCAGCGCGACCTCCTGCACGGCGCCGCCCGCGGGATCGACCCGGGCCAGGCGCCCGGCGTCGTGCTCGGCCACCCACAGCCCGTCGTCGGGGCCGACGGCGATCCCGCGCGGCGACGAGCCGCCGCCCGCGGGCAGCGCGGTCGAGGAGAACGCGCCGGCCACGGTCACTCGCCCGACCGCGCCGATCGCGCGCTGCGTGAACCACAGCGCGCCATCCGGCCCGGCCGCGATGTCGTCGGGCGCGCCGGCCGGTTCGGGCACGACCGGCTCGCTGACCGGGCCGTCGGGCACGACCCGCGCGATGCGGCCGGGACCGGGCTGCGTGACCCACAGCGCGCCGTCGGGGCCCGAGGCGATCCCGTCGGTGCCTGCGTTCGTGGGCAGCGCGACGTCCTCGGCGTCGCCGTCCGGGCTGACGCGATGCACGACGCCTGCGAACCCGTCGGTGGCCCACAGGTTGCCGTCGGGCCCGGTGACGATGTCCCCGGGCGTGGCCGCGACGGCCGACAGCGGGAACTCCGAGATCGCGCCGTCGACGCTGATCCGTCCGATCGCCGGACCGCTACGCTCGGTGAACCACAGCGCGCCGTCGGGACCCGCGGTGATGCCGGTCGGGCCGCTGGCCGACGGCGTGGGGAACTCGGTCACCGCGTCGGCGGCGCGGGCGCCGGCGGGCAGCGCCAGCGCCACCAGGAGGATCGCCAGCGCCGTCCGTCCACGCGTGCTCATGCGTTCGCGCGCTGGCGGAGCGCGTCGAGGTCGTGGCAGACGATCGCGCGCCGCCCCGTCGTGACCCAGCCCAGCCCGCGCATCTGCTGCAGCGCGCGGCTGGCCGCTTCGCGGGAGGCGCCGACCCAGCCGGCCAGGTCCTCCTGGGTCAGCGGCAGCTCGATCGCCACGCCGTCCGGCCCCGGTCGGCCGAAGCGCTCGCTGAGCTCGACCAGCCGGCTGGCCAGGCGACCGACGACGTCCTGCGCGGCGAACTCGACGCGCCGGGCGTCGGCGTCGCGCAGGCGCACGTTGAGCAGGCGCATGACCGCGAGCGCGGCGCTCGGTCGGGCCGAGAGGAACGACAGGAAGTCGCCCGAGGGGATGGCCAGCGCCTCGACCGCGTCGATGGCCACGATCGAGGCCGACCGCGGCTGCCCATCCAGCGCCGACTGCTCGCCGATCAGGTCGCCGGGGCCGCGCACGCCGAGCAGCACGTCGCGGCCCTCGTCGGTGACGCGCTGCAGCTTCACGTGGCCCGACAGCAGGACGATCACGCGATCACCCGCCGTTCCGGCATGGGCGATCGCCGCGCCGCGCGCGAACCGCCGCACGACGCCGCTCCCACGCAGCCGCCGGCGGTCCTCCTCCTCGAGCGCCTTGAGGAAGGTGAGTCCCACCCGTCCCGCTTCCACGCCGCGAATCTATCGGCTCCCATCACGACACCGCGAACGTGTGGGTCACGGTGCGCCGGCCGCCGCGGACGACGACGCGGACGGTGGGGGAGCGCCGGGCCTTGAGCTTGGCCACGTCCGAGCTGGTCAGGCGCCAGTTCACGCGCGTCGCGCCCGCGCGCTTGCGCACGGCCCGGCCGGTCAGCAGGCGGCCGGCGACGCGCGCGGTGACCGTCGTCGCGCAGGCCTGGTCACAGGCCACCCGGACGGTCAGGCGGCGGGTCTTCAGCAGGCCCGTGGCGTTGACCAGGCTGAACGTGACCCGGGCCTTGGTCGTGGCGCTCGGCGGCGTCGACGGTGCGCTCGACGGTGCGCTCGCGCCGGTCGCGGGCGGAGCCGCCGCCGGCTTCTGCGGCGTGAGCGTCAGGGCCAGGCCGTCGACGTAGCCGTCGTTGCGGGGATCGCCGCCGGGGGCCTGGGCGGCGACGACCCGCACGCGGATCGAGCGCGTGCCCGCGGGCAGCGTGGCGGTGGCCGCACGCGGCAGCAGCGTCGTCTTCCCGGCGCGGTCGGCGGCGGTGACCGGCGCCAGCGCCAGCGTGCCCAGCGGTGCGCCCGCGCCGTCGCGAGCGATCGCCTCGACGGTGGCGGTGTCGCCTTCGGCGCCGCGGCCGCCCAGCAGGCCCGACAGGTTGACGGCGCGGCGGCCGTCGTCGATGTCGAGCGCCTGGCCGGACACGTCGATGTCCTGCTCGGCCACCGCGACCGCGGCGCCGCCGCCGGCCAGCAGCGATTCGCCCCCGCGCAGGCTGTCGCCCGCGGCGCGGGTCGGGAAGCCGTCGGCCGCACCGTAGTGCACCGCCGTCGTGGAGCCGTCGTTGCTCCAGCCGGGGCCCGCTCCGCGGTCGGCGCGCAGGGCCGAGCAGCTGCCGCCGCCCTGCTCGAAGGATCCGTTGACCAGCAGGTTCCCAGGCGTCGTCTGCGCGGGCGACCCGTACTTCTGCACGCGCCCGGCCAGCTGGTCGGCCACGTACACCGTGCCCCGGCAGTCGACGGCGATGCCGGCGGGATCGGTCAGCTGGCCGTCGCCCGCGGTGGCGGCGCCGAGCGTCCCCACCGGCGCGCCGGTCGCGGTGACCGACGAGACGCCCTTGATCCGATCGGCCACCCAGATGGTCCCGGCCTGCGCGTCGAAGGCCAGGCCGGTGGGCGCCGTGTAGCCCGACCACATCTGCTGGTAGGCCAGCGTCGCGGAGTAGCGCTCGATCTTGTCGTCGGCGGTGTCGCTGGCGTAGATCTGCCCGGCGGGCGCCACGGTGACCGCCGCGAGGCCCTTGAAGGAGCCGGGGCCGCCAGACGACGCCAGCCGTTGCTGCAGGTAGGTGCCGGCGCCGTCGAACCGTGTGATGCGGCCCTTGCTGGCCACGACGAGCTCGTGGTTGGGGCCCAGCGCGACCGAGGTGGGGAGCTGGAACTGACCGGCGCCGGTCCCCGGTCCGCCGCCGAGGTCGCTCAGCGGCACGCCGTTGTAGGAGGAGAAGCGGCGGACCAGGCCGGCGGCGCGGTCGGCGACGACCACCTGGCCGCCGTCGACGGCGAGGCCCGACGGCTCGGTGAGCGACCCGAACTGCAGCAGCGGCGCGCCGGCCGAGTCGAACACGGAGACGCGGTGCGTCCCGACGTCGGTCACGTAGACGCGCCCGTCCTCGCCGGTGGCCACCGCCCACGGGTGTTCGAGCTGGGTCGGGCCGGGCGCGCCAGGAGCGCCGATCTGGCCGAGGTGATCGATCGCCTGCGCCGGTCCGGCGGCCAGGCCGGTGGCGGCGAGGGTGGCGATGGCGATGGGCAGAACGCGGGGCATGACGGTCCTCTCGAAGCGGGTTGGCCGAACGCCACGAACCGTCGCGCGGCGAGGCCGGCGCGACCGTGACGGAATGCACGTCCAGGCGGTGACGTCGGCACGGTGGCCACGCCGAGGAACGACGAGGGCGACCGGTTGCCCACCGGTCGCCCTCGAGGTTGCCGCCGGATGTCGGTCGGCGGCTAGCGAGCGCGCACCGTGGCGGAGGCGCCGACGTAGCCGGACTTGGCCGCCTTGGCGGTGTAGCGGCCCTTGGCCAGGTTGGCGGTCGCGCGGCCCTGGCTGTTGGTGGTCAGCGACGTGCTGCCGACGCTGATCGTGGCGCCCGCGACGGGGTCCCCGGCGTCGAGCACCCGGAAGGCGGGCCGGTCGCCGCTGGTCGCCTGGAGCGTGAGGCCCGGGCGCACCTGGGTGGCCGACAGGCTCACCGTGTTGCTGTCGTCCTTGGTCCGGACGACCACGTCGGCGCGGTCGCGCTGCCCGTCCATGTTCAGCTGGTAGACGCTCTGGCCGGCCGGCGGTGCGACGGCCACCGCGGCGCCCCACTTCGTCGCCGTCTTGTTGGAGCGCGTGAACGTCAGCTTGCCGGTGGCGCTGTCCTGCCAGCCCGCCCACAGGCGCCCCTCGGGCGTCGTGGTCAGCGCGACCTGCTGCTTGGTCGACGAGCCGCCGGCCAGGGTGGCCACCTTGGTCGCACCCGGCTGCCAGACCTGCAGCTTCGTGCGCTCCGCGTTCTCGGCGGCGATGTAGAAGCCGCCGCCGGGGCGGGCCACCACCTGGGTGCGGACGGCGGCGGCGCAGTAGCCGGAGCCCGGCATACGCGTCACCGGACCGGCCGGCGCGCCCGTGGCGGGATCGACCGGCGCGGCGTACACGCCGGGGTTGGGGTCGAGGTACTTGCACCACGCGGACATCACCGCGCCGGAGGCGTCGACGGCCAGGCCCTGATCGGTGCCCTCGCCGTAGCCGGCCTGGGCCGGGACCGCCGGGGACAGGCCGACGTGCACGAGCGACTCGCGCTGGCCGTAGAAGGACTGGATCCACTGCCCGTTGCTGTTGACCACGGCGGGCGTGCGCGCCTCGACGAAGTCGCCCCGGTAGATCGCCGCCGGGCTCAGGGCCCAGCTCGCGCCCGCGTCGGTGCTCGTGGACATGTTCAGGCCGATCGCCGGATCGGTCGGGTCCAGCGTGCGAGCGCCGGGGAAGAACGCGGTCAGCGTCGTTCCCTGGGCGACGAGCGCGGGATCCCCGGCCGAGGACCAGCCGCTGGCGATCGGCACGGGGGCGCCGACCGCGCCGGCCGCGGTGATCGGCGTCTGGCGCACGTCATAGCCCGCGGCCGCCCAGCCGACGTGCAGCACGTTGTCGCTGGTGCGGGCCAGGCTGACCTGGTCGGACACGTCCATCCCGCCGCTGGCCACCGGATTCCATGCGGCCTGCGCCGCCGTCGCGCCCAGGCCGACCGTCCCTGCCATGCAGGCCGCGACCGCGACCGTCCTACCGATGCGTCCCATCGTTGGCTGCCTCCCAAGCAGTGTCCGGCGCGACGCTACCGATCCGATACGGCCGCGTGCCACTCGCCGACGTGTTGTGGGTTGCAGCCTGGCGCGGGGACGGTCCCGCGACCGTGACCTTTTCCACGTCCAGGACGTGATCCTCAGGCGCGCAGCCCACTGGCACTAGGCGAGTTGCGCCTCGACCTCGGCACGTCGGCGCGGTGCCATCCCGATCAGCCCGAGCAGCGTCACGCCGGCCAGGGCGATTGCGGCGATGGCCAGGGCGGCGTGGGTGCCGCCCATCAGCGAGCCACCGGTGCCGGCCATGCCGCCCAGCACCGCCACGCCCAACACGCCGCCCATCTGGCGGGACGCGTTGAGCGCGGCGGTCGCGACGCCGACCTGGGGAGCGGGAACGCTGGAGACGGCGGCAGCGGTCACGGCCGGAATCACGCCTCCCGCGCCGGCGCCGAACAGCATCAGGCCGATCACGATCTGCAGGTAGGAGGTCTCGGGCTGCACGGTCAGGAGGACGAGCGCGCCCAGCGTGGCCAGCACGCCGCCGATCGTCAGCGGGACGCGCGGGCCGAAGCGAGCGGCGAGCCGGCCGGCGGGGATGCCGGCCAGGGCCAGCAGCAGGGGCTGGGGCAGGAAGGCCAGGCCGGTCTCCAGCGCGCTGAGCCCGCGGATGTCCTCGAAGTACAGCGAGAACAGGAAGAACTGGCCGAAGACGGCGAAGTTGATCAGGAGGCCGGCGCTGGCCGCGGTCGAGAAGCCGCGCGAGCGCAGCATGGCCAGCGGCAGCATCGGCGCCCTGCCCCGGCGCTCGACGGCGAGGAACGCGGCGCCGGCCGCGAGGGCCAGGCCCAGCGCGCCGAGGACGGCGGACGAGCCCCAGCCCAGCGAGCGGCTCTCGACGATCGCGAAGGTCACGGCGGCGAGCGCCACGATCGCGGTCGCCTGGCCGGGCAGGTCGAGGCCGCGGCTCCGGGCCCGCGTGGTCTCGCCGACGCGCGTCAGCAGCACGAGCACGGTGATCGCGAAGGGCAGGTTGATGGCGAACATCAGGCGCCAGCCGCCGGTGTCGACCAGCAGGCCGCCCAGCACCGGGCCGACGGCGAAGGACATCGCCGAGATCGCGGCCCACACGCCGAAGGCGCGGGCGCGCCGGATGGGGTCGGGGTAGTTGTGGGTCAGGAGCGTCAGCGACGCGGGCACGAGGCCCGCGGCGGCTGTGCCCAGCAGCGCCTGGGCGGCGACGAGCGCGCCCGTCGTGGGCGCCAGCGCGGCGGCCAGCGCGCCGACCGCGAACAGCGACGTCGCGCCGATGAGCATGCGTCGCGCGCCGATCCGGTCGGTCAGCGCGCCCGCGCTGAGCAGGAGGCTGGCCAGCACGAGCGCGTAGCCGTTGACCACCCACTGCAGCTCGGTGACCGAGGCGCCGAGGTCGTTGCGGATGTCAGACAGGCCGACGTTGACCAGCGACGTGTCCAGCAGGACCAGCGCGTAGGCCAGGGCCGCGACGGCCAGGGCGAGTGCGGGGCGCGACCGGACCACTACCGGCCGGTGAAGACGACGAGCTTGCGGATCTTGGGACGGGGGTCTGCGGGGAGCTGGGGCGTGGGCATGTTGCGACCTTCCTTCGTTGGTTCGAAGAACATCGTACAACAAAGTTCGACGGACGTCGTACTACACTGCAGGGCATGCTGCATCACCCGGTCGTGGAGGACATCGAGCTCGAAGGCGTCATGCACGCGCTCAGCGACCCGATGCGGGTGCGCATGGTGCGCGCGCTGGCCGAGCTGGACGAGCCCTGTGCCTGCGGCGCCATCGAGGTGCCGGTGTCGAAGTCCACGCGCACGCACCACTGGCGCGTGCTGCGCGAGAACGGCCTGATCCGGCAGACCGAGCAGGGCACGGCCAAGCTCACCGAGCTGCGCCGCGACGACCTGGAGGCGCGGTTTCCAGGGCTTCTGCGGATCGTGCTCGACTCGGCGCCGGCGCACGCCGGAACCGCGTCTACACTGAGCTCGTGACCCTGGATCTTCGCGACGGCCCGCGTGACGAGTGCGGGGTCTTCGGGATCTACGCGCCCGGCCATGACGTCTCCCGCCTGGCGTACTTCGCGCTCTATGCGCTCCAGCACCGCGGCCAGGAATCGGCCGGCATCGCCGCGACCGACGTCGGCGGTCACATCATGACCCAGCGGGATCTGGGGCTCGTGTCCCAGGTCTTCGACGAGCAGTCGCTGCGCGCGCTGCAGGGCCAGCTCGCCGTCGGGCACGTGCGCTACTCGACCACCGGCTCCAACGCGTGGGAGAACACGCAGCCGGTGTGGCGCTCCGACCGCCACGAGATCGCGCTGGCCCACAACGGCAACCTGACCAACGCCGTCGAGCTGCACGCCGATCTGCGCGACCGCGGCGTCTCGTTCTCCTCGACGTCGGACTCCGAGATCATCGCCGCGCTGATCGCGACGCATCCGGCCGACACGATCGAGGAGGCGATCGCCGACGTGATGCCGCGCCTGCGCGGCGCCTTCTCGACCGTCGTGATGACGAACAAGAAGGTCGTCGCGTTCCGCGATCCCGCCGGCCTGCGCCCGCTGGTGCTCGGCCAGCTCGGGGAGCGCTACTGCGTGGCCAGCGAGTCGTGCGCCTTCGACATCGTCGGCGCCCAGCTGATGCGCGACGTCCTCCCCGGCGAGATGGTCAGCCTGGGCGAGCGCGGCATCCAGACTCGCCAGATCGTCGAGGGTTCGCGCGAGGCGTTCTGCGTCTTCGAGCACATCTACTTCGCCCGCCCCGACTCGCGCATGGGCGGCCAGGTCCTGCAGGTCTCGCGGGCCCGCATGGGCGAGATCCTGTGGCGCGAGGCGCCCGTCGAGGCCGACATGGTGATCGCCGTGCCCGACTCCGGCAACGCCGCCGCCCGCGGGGTGGCCCGCGCGTCCGGCCTGCCGCAGGACGACGGCTTCGTCAAGAACCGCTACGTCGCCCGCACGTTCATCCAGCCCGGTCAGGAGCTGCGCAAGCACGGCCTGCGCCTGAAGTTCAACCCGCTCCCCGAGGTCGTCCAGGGCCAGCGCCTGGTCGTCGTCGACGACTCGATCGTGCGCGGCAACACGACCCGGCAGATCGTCCAGATGCTCCGCGACGCGGGCGCCGCCGAGGTGCACATGCGCATCTCCGCCCCGCCGATCAAGCACCCCTGTCACTACGGCGTCGACATGTCCACCCGCGAGGAGATGATCGCCCACGGGCGGACCGTGGCCGAGGTCGCCGCCGAGCTCGGCTGCGACTCGCTGCACTACCTCTCGCTGGACGGCGTCTACGAGGCGATCGGCAGCTCCGCCGACACCCACTGCGACGCCTGCTTCTCCGGCCACTACCCGTTGGAGGACGGCGAGTCCGCCAACGGGAAGTACGCGCTGGAGCTCCCGCTCGTGCGGGCCTAGTGCCCTGATTCAAAAATTCGCCCGCATCTGGTGGCGCCGGAATCGTGTCTGCCGGCACCCGCCATCCACAGCCGTACCACCAGTACGACAGTGGATGGCGATCACCGGCAGACCCGCCCCGGCATCCACCAGCTGCACACGAATTTCCAAATCAGGACACTAGCGACGGACGACGATCGGCTTCACGCTCGCCGCGGTGGCGCTGCCGTCGACGCGCAGCTCCAGCGTCGTGCGCGTTGCGGCCGGCAGCGCTCGCCGGGCGGCGCGATCCAGGCGCAGGCGGACGGCCAGCTGCTGGCCGGCCCGGACCCGGACCGTCCGGGTGGCCAGGACGACCGCGGCGGCGGCGACGCGCGCGCGCCGGTCAGCGTGCGCGCCGGCCGGGAGCACGAGCCGCAGCCGCACGGTGCCCGGCCGCCGCGCGTGGACGCGGACGGCCACGCCAGAGCGCAGGACGGTGCGCAGCGACGCGTGCGGGCTGACGCCGATCGAGGCGGGCTGGGTCGGCTCGCTGACCGGCGCCTTCGGCGGGTCCGCGCTCGCCGGCGGGGCGGTCGCGACCGGGGCGATCGGCTCGTTGAGGATCGGAATCGGGAACGGCGCCGCGGTGCCCGGCGGGACCGGGGCGATGTGCACGGCGCCGCCACCGCCGCCGCCCGGAGGTGCGGTGGCCGCGACGTAGAGGGTGAACTCGTGCACCTGCGACGCCGACTGGCCGTGGGCGTCGCGGTTGGTCACGCGCAGGCGCAAGGTCAGCGTCTGGGCGACGGGATACACGTGCGTGGCCACGGGGCTGAAGCCGGTGTCGGTCTCGAAGCTGCCGTCGCCGTCCAGGTCCCAGGCGAAGCTGGTCGACTCCGAGTCTGGATCCATGGCCGCGGACGCGTCGAACGTCACCGGGGCGCCGGCCACCGGTGGGCCGGGGCTCATGGCCAGCAGCAGGTACGGCCCAGGGCAGGCGCCGGGCCACGGTGCGTCCCGGTCGCGATCCTGGGACAGCTGCAGGCCGCGCGTGGCGTCGCTGCCGTTGCTCTGGTTCCACAGCAGGGACACCCGCCCGGACGCCTCGATCTTCGCGGCCGAGGGCGTGCCCAGGTACCCCTGCGGGCAGGCGATCACCTCGGGGCCGCGCGCGCCGCCGCTGGACGGCAGGCGCACGGCGCGCAGCTCCGAAGTGCGGAAGTCGCGGTAGAAGGCGACGGCGTCGCCGTTCGGGGCGATCGTGGCCAGCATCGCGCCCTCGACCATGTCGCCGGTGATCGCCGCGGTCGGTCCGAGCGTGCCGGCGGCCGCATCGCCCCGGCGCAGGAAACCGGCCCCGAGCGTGCCGCTGCCGCCCGGGTGGCCCTCCACGTGGGCGTAGACCAGCGCGTAGGCGCCCGCCGGCGTCAGCGCGACGCTGACCGCGCCGTCCGCGGTGCCCGCCTCGTCGCCCAGATCGACGGCCGCGCCGAAGCCGCCCACGCCGCTGGCGGTGGCGAGCATGAGGCGCCCGGCGACCGCATTCTCCTGCGTCGGCTCGACCCAGGCGGCGACGGTGTCGCCGCCGGCGTCGCTGGCCAGTTGCGGCGCGCGCGGGACCGGACGCCCGGCGGTCGACAGCGGCTGTGCGGCGCCGGGGGCCTGCCCCGGACGCCAGCGCGCGGCGTACAGCCGCCAGGGGATGCCGCCGTCGCCGTGGTCGTAGTTGCCCTGCCGCCACAGGAACGTGGCGGTGCCGTCCGCGGAGATCGCGGCGGCCAGCGCCTCCACCTGCTCACCGGCGGGCGTCGGGTCACCGAGCGCCTCCGGCGGACCCAACGTGCCGTCGGCCGCGCGCCGCACGGCCATTACCCGGCGGACCCCGCCGACCGTGGCCGCGTAGGAGATGACCGCGTCGCCCGCGCCGTTCATCGCGGACTTGGGGTCGATCTCCGAGGTCGAGGCGATCTGCACCGCGGGGCCGAACGCGCCGCCCGCCGGACGCGCGCTGGTCAGCACGCCGCCGGGGCTGGACTGCGATCCCCACACCAGCAGGGCGCCGCCGTGGTCGTCGGTCAGCAGCTGGCGCCCGTAGGCCCGCGTGCCGAGGACCTGGTCGTCGGTGAAGGCGACGCCGTCGCGGGCGCGGGTGGCCACGTGCAGCTCGCTCGCGTTGGTCAGGGTCCAGGTGGCGATGACCTCGTCGGCGGAGGTGAAGCCGCCGTTGCCGCCGGCCAGCTGTCCGGCGGGCGGCACCCGCACGGGCGGCTTCCAGCCGCGATAGGCCGCATCCGCGGGCGCGCAGGCCAACATCGCGCCGACCAGCGCGGCTCCGATCATCCACCGTCGAGTCCCCACCCAAGCTCCCATCAAGTCGCGTTGAGCAGTATGACGAACCTGGGTGGCGGGGGTTGCGCGCTTCCCGTCGCGGGTGCGAGAGCCCAGGACGGTCAGGAGCACGGGCCGCCGCGGCGCTCGTTCGTCCCGGCCGCGAACGTCGCGGCTACGTGAGCTCGGTGACCGACACGTAGACGATCGCGACCACGTCCAGACCGGCGGCGAAGCTGATCCAACCCAGGACGGAGTTGTCCGAGGACTCGCGACCGCCTCGTCGCCAGACGTGCACGGCGAGCGCGAACGCGAGCAGAGCGCCGAGGGTCGCGGCGATCCCGAGCACGATGTTCACGGCGTCAGCGGTTGCACCCTCACCGACGATCGCGCGCACGAGTAGCGTCAGGCACCACAGCAACATGGCGATCCCGAACGCCAGATCGCGAACGCGGCGGATCCTGTCGAGCGATGACGTCTGCATCTTCGCTCGGGATTCCCGGAACGGCTAGGCGAGAACCGTGAGCAGCACGAGGATGCCGGCGATCACCGTCAGCAGCGCGACGACGGCGTCGCGCACCCGGCGCTCGCGGCGCAGCACGCCCAGCGCCATGAGCACGGCGCCCGCGACGGCCAGCAGCGCGATCGCGCCGATGAGGGTGCCCAGCGCGTGCAGCACGCTGAAGTCGCCGGGCATGATCGTCAGCATCAACGCGACGCCCAGGCAGATCCAGGCGAACGTCGACCAGGCGTCGCGGCGGGCACGGAGCTGGTTGAGCACGAGCATGGGAGCGGAAGTCTGCCCGCTCCAGGACTTTGTTCCACCTCTGCAACAGATCGCCCGATCACGCCGATCACGCCGATACCGTTCGGGGCCGATGGATCCGGCGGTCGCCCTCAAGGAGTACTTCGGCTTCGACGCCTTCCGGCCCGGCCAGGAAGAGGCGGTGCGGGCGGCGCTGGAGCCGCGCGACGTGCTCGTCGTGATGCCCACGGGCGCGGGCAAGTCGCTCTGCTATCAGCTGCCGGGGCTGATGCGGCGAGACCTGACGATCGTCGTCTCGCCACTCGTCTCGCTGATGCAGGACCAGGTCGAGGCGCTGTCGCGGGTCTCGCCCGACGTGGCGCTGATCAACGCGCAGGCCGGGGCCGAGGCCAACCGCGAGGTGCTCGAGCGCGCGCGGCTGGGCCAGCTGCGGCTGCTCTACGTCGCGCCGGAGCGCTTCAGCGCGCCCGCGTTCCTCAACGGGATCGCCGGGGTCGACGTCGGGCTGTTCGTCGTCGACGAGGCGCACTGCGTCTCCCAGTGGGGGCACGACTTCCGCCCTGACTACTTCCGCCTGGCCGACGCGGCTCGCTGGCTGGGCGCGAAGGCGATCATCGCCTCGACGGCCACGGCCACGCCGCAGGTCGCCCGCGACATCGTCGAGCGCCTGCGCCTGGACAACCCGGTGCACGTGGCCACGGGCTTCGACCGCCCGAACCTGACCTTCGCCGTCGTGCCCTGCAAGACGACGGCCGACAAGGAGCGCCGGATCTCCGCCGCGCTGGCCGACCCCGCCGCGCGCCCGGCGATCGTCTACGCGGGCACGCGCGCGGCCACCGAGGCGCTGGCCGCCAAGCTCTCGATGCAGCTCGACGGCGAGGTGCTGGCCTACCACGCCGGCCTGGGGCGCGACCAGCGCGCGACCGCCCAACGGCGGTTCATGTCGGGCGATGTCGACGTCGTGGTGGCCACCAACGCGTTCGGCATGGGCGTCGACAAGGCCAACGTGCGCACGGTCTGCCACGCCTCGGTCCCCGGTTCGCTGGAGGCCTACTACCAGGAGGCCGGCCGCGCCGGCCGGGACGGCGCCCCCGCGCGGGCGCTGCTGTTCGCCGAGAATCGCGACAAGGGCCTGCACGTGTTCTTCATCGAGCGCGCGCAGGTCGACGACGGGCTGTTCATGCGCGTGGCCGAGCGGCTGCGCATGCGCGCGGTGGACGGGCGCTACGACCTGGGCATCGACGAGCTGACCGCGCAGGGCTGTGAGGAGGAGCAGGTCCGGGGGATCGTCGGCCATCTGGCGCGGGCCGGCGTGCTGCAGCCCGCGCCGTCCTCGCCCGACCGGCTGCGCGGGCGGGTCCTGGGCCGCTACGACGGACGGGCGCGCGCGGCCTGCAAGGCCAGCGCGGGCGAGGCCGAGCGCGCCCGCTGGCGGCAATACCGGGCGATCTGGGAGTTCGTCGAGGGCTCGCGCTGCCGGCGCCAGACGATCCTGCGCCACTTCGGCGACCGCGACGAGCCGCACACCGACCCCGGCGTGCCGTGCTGCGATCGCTGCGCACCCGACGAGGCGGTTCCCGCCGCGGTCCGGGCGGCGGTCGGCCGCAGCGGCCGCCCGCGCAAGGTCGATGGGGGGCGGGCGGTCGCTGGCGTTGGCGCCGCGGGCGACGACGCCGATCTGGACCGGGCGATCGTCGAGGTGGTGGTCGCCGCGGAGCCGGCCGTCGGTCGCACGCGGGCCGTGGAGATCCTCCGCGGCGGGCGCTCGAAGGTCGTGCAGAAGTACTCCTACGACGGACTGCCGGGCTACGGCGCCTTCGCCCACCTGCGCAACGACGACGTGCTCGAGCGCGTCGACGCGTTGATCGCCGGCGGGCACCTGCGCTCGACCGGCGGCGCCTTCCCCAAGCTGCAGGCCACCCCGCAGGCGGCGACGCTGGCCGACGGGGTCGCGGCCTAGTGGCCGAGCCGCTGCGGGTCGGGGTGCTGGCCTCCGGGTCGGGCACCAACCTCGAGGCGCTGCTGGGCACGGTCCACGGCCACGAGGCGCAGATCGTCGCGGTCGCCTCCGACAAGCCCGATGCGTTCGCGCTGGAGCGGGCCCGCCGCGCCGACGTGCCCACGCGGGTGTTCGAGCGCGCGGCGTTCGACTCGCGCGCGGCCCGCGATGCGGCGATCGCCGACTGGCTGGACGCGGCCGGTGTGCAGCTCGTCGTGCTGGCCGGCTACATGCAGCTGGTCAGCGGCGCCTTCCTGGACCGGTTTCCCGACGCGGTGATCAACGTCCATCCGGCGCTGCTGCCCGCGTTCCCGGGCATCGGCGCGATCGAGCAGGCCATCGCCTACGGGGTGAAGCTCACGGGCGTGACGGTGCACTTCGTCGACGAGGGCGTCGACACCGGGCCGATCATCCTGCAGGGCGCCGTCGAGCTGCCCCCCGACGCCACGGAGCCCGACGCCGTTCACGACGCGCTGCGTCCGCTGGAGCACCGGCTGCTGCCCGAGGCCGTGCGCCTCGTCGCCCGCGGCGCGCTGGGCCGCGATCCGGGCAACCCGCGCCGGATACTCGTCCACCGCTAGCGCGCCATATCCCACCGCAGTGATGGGGATCACTGTTCGGTGCGTCTCGCGTGGCCGATCAAGGGACGAAGTGAGACGGCGCTGCGGCGGCGGCCCGGACCACGGAATGGTCCCTGATTCGGAGATGTCCCTCATGCATCGACTTCCAGCGCTTGGCGTCCGCGCCAAGCTGTTCGCGGGCTTCGGCCTGTTGCTCGCCTTCCTCCTCGCCGCCGGTCTGCTCGGCCTGTTCAGCCTGTCCGCCGTGCGCGACCGCGCCGACGAGGCCGAGCGGTACGCCACCGAGCCGCTCGGTGAACTCGTCGCCGCGGGCGTGGCGATCAACGAGAACCGCGCCCTGACCAACCGCCACATGCTGACCACGGACGCCGGTGATCAGCGCGACATCGAGCGGCAGATCGCCGCCAACCAGCAGCTCGCCACCGCGGCGATCGCGAAGGTCGATGCAACGATCCAGACGGCCAAGGGCCGCGAGGTCATCACGGCGCTGGAGAAGGACCTGCGGGCGTCAGCCACCGAGCGCGCAGGGGTCCTGAAGCTGTCGCGCGAGGGCCGTCAGGCCGACGCCGTCGCGTTCAACAAGGCGCAGGCCGTCCCGGTGTTCGATCGGGTCAACGACGACTTCGACGCCCTCGTGGCGAGCAAGCTCGGCGTGGCACAGGCCCGCGCCGACGCGATCTCGTCGACCTACAGCTCGGCGCGGCGGGAGGTCCTGATCCTGCTGGCGCTGGCGCTGGCAATCGGGATCACCGTCGCCTACCTGCTGGCCCGCGGCATCTCGCGCGGCGTCAACCAGGCGCTCAACGCCGCTCGGGCGATCAGCGAAGGCGACATCGACCAGACGGTCGACGTGCGCAGCCGCGACGAGATCGGCGCGATGGGCACGGCCTTCAACCGCATGGTCGAATACCTGCGCGGCCTGGCCGGCTCGGCCGAGCGCGTCGCCGGTGGCGATCTGACCGCCGACATCGAGCCGCGCTCCGAGCGCGATGTGCTGGGCAACGCGTTGCAGCAGATGACCGTCAGCCTGCGCGACACCGTCGGGCAGGTCCAGTCGACCGCGTCGACCGTCTCGTCGGCGTCGCAGCAGATGGCCGACTCGGCCGAGGAGACCGGCCGCGCGGTGGGCGAGATCGCCAACGCTGTCGGCGAGGTCGCCCACGGCGCCGAGCGGCAGGTGCGCATGGTCGACACGACGCGCGGCTCGGCCACCGAGACGGCCAGCGCCGCCGCCGACGCGCGCTACGCGGCGGAGCAGGGCGCCGATGCGGCCGCGAGGGCGACCGAGGCGATGGCCGCGGTCCGCACGGCTTCGGCCGACGCCGCGTCGGCGATCCATTCGCTGTCGGCCACGTCGGACGAGATCGGCGGCATCGTCGCCACGATCAGCTCGATCGCCGAGCAGACGAACCTGCTCGCGCTCAACGCGGCCATCGAGGCGGCCCGCGCCGGCGAGCACGGCAAGGGCTTTGCGGTCGTGGCCGAGGAGGTCCGCAAGCTGGCCGAGGAGTCCCAGCAGGCGGCCGGAACCATCGAGCAGCTGATCGACCACACGCAGGTCCAGACGCAGCGTGCGGTGGAGGTCGTCACCTCGGGCGCCGAGCGCTCCGAGGAGGGTGCCGCGGTCGTCGTCGAGGCGCGCGAGGCGTTCGAGCGCATCGTGGCTGCGGTGGCTGACGTCAGCCAGCGGGTCGACGCGATCGCCACGTCGGCCGACGAGGTCGCCGCGGTGGCCGAGCAGTCATCGGCGTCGACCGAGGAGGTCTCGGCCTCGACGGAGCAGACGAGCGCCTCGGCGCAGCAGATCGCCGCCTCGGCCCAGGAGCTGGCGCAGACCGCCGCGCACCTGGAGTCGCTGGTCGGACGCTTCCAGCTGGCCTGACGCCGAACGCATCGAACGGCGCCGGTCCCCGCGTGGGGCCGGCGCCGAGTGCGTCAGGCCTTGTCGCCCTGCGTGCCGTCGGCGTCGCGCCAGTCGCCGGCCAGGTCGCCGCCGTCGTCGCCGGTCACGCGGAACATCTCGGCCTCGCTGTCACGGGCGCCCTTGATGTCGTCGCCCAGGTCCTGGAGGTGGTGCTCCATGTCCTTGATGTCGTCGTCCATGGCGCGTTCGGCGCGCTTGACCTCGCGGGCGGGATCCTCGTCGTCGCTCATGCGGGCAGCCTATCCAGGGCGCGCTACGTAAGCTCCCGACCATGGCCGAGCCCGTCTCCCTCACCGCCCCCGATGACGTCCAGGTCCGCCGTGCGCTGCTGTCGGTGTCCGACAAGCGCGGCGTCGTCGACCTGGCCAAGGGCCTGGCCGCTCTCGGGGTCGAGCTCGTCTCCACCGGCGGCACCGCACAGGCGCTGCGCGACGCTGGCCTGGACGTGCGCTCCGTCGACGACCTGACGGGCTTCCCGGAGATGATGGACGGGCGCCTGAAGACGCTGCATCCCAAGCTCCACGGCGGCCTGCTGGCGGTGCGCGACGACGCCGACCACGTCGCCGCGGCCAACGAGCACGGGATCGAGTGGATCGACCTCGTGGTCGTCAACCTGTACCCCTTCGAGCGCACCGCCGCCCGCCGCGGCGTGGCCGACACGGAGGTCATCGAGAACATCGACATCGGCGGCCCGACGATGATCCGCGCGGCGGCCAAGAACCACGCGTTCACCGCGGTCGTCGTGCGTCCGGAGTCCTACGACGCCGTGCTCGACGAGCTGCAGGCCACCGGCGGCAAGCTGTCGGTCGACACGCGCCGCGCGCTGGCCGGCGAGGCCTACGCGCTGACCGCGCGCTACGACACGGCGATCGCCCGCTGGTTCGCCGAGCAGGTGGAGGACTTCCCGCCGCTCTTCCTGCGCGCCTTCGAGAAGGTCACCGACCTGCGCTACGGGGAGAACCCGCACCAGCGCGCCGCCTTCTACACGCAGATCGGCGCCCGCAGCCACGTGCTGTCGATGGTCGCCCAGCTGCACGGCAAGGAGCTGTCGTTCAACAACCTCCTCGACCTCGACGCGGCCAAGACGGCGCTGCGCGACTTCGAGATCCCGGCCTGCGTGATCGTCAAGCACAACAACCCGTGTGGCGTGGCGATCGCCGCGGACGCCGGGCAGGCCTACGCGAAGGCGTTCGCCTGCGACCCGGTCAGCGCCTTCGGCGGGATCATCGCGCTGAACCGGCGCGTCGACGCCGCGCTGGCCGAGGCGCTCTCCCAGCAGTTCATCGAGGTGCTGATCGCGCCCGGGTACGACGAGGACGCGTTGGAGATCCTCACGCGCAAGGAGAACGTGCGCATCATGGAGGACACCGAGCGGCGGCGACCGACCGGCGTCCAGCTGAACATGCGCCAGATCGACGGCGGGCTGCTCGTCCAGGACGCCGACGCCGACCTCGACGAGCGCGAGAACATGGAGGTCGTCACCGCGGTCGCGCCGACCGACGCGCAGTGGGAGGACCTGCTGTTCGGCTGGCGTGTCTCCAAGCACGTGAAGTCCAACGCGATCGTGCTGACCCGCGACCTGGCCACGGTCGGGATCGGCGCGGGGCAGATGAGCCGCGTCGACTCGGTCCGCCTGGCCGTCGAGAAGGCCCAGTCACCGGTGGCCGGATCGGCGCTGGCCTCCGACGCGTTCTTCCCCTTCGCGGACGGACCCGAGGCGGCCGCGGCAGCGGGCGTCACGTCGATCATCCAGCCGGGCGGCTCGATGCGCGACGGCGACGTCATCGACGCGGCCAACCAGGCCGGCCTGGCCATGGTCTTCACCCGCCGCCGCCACTTCAAGCACTAGGGAAGAGCACGCTGAGCGCGGTCGCCACGACGCGCTCCTTGGGCACGTCGGGGTGCTCGCTCCACCAGACGGCGAGCCCGGTGAGGCCGGCGCGCATCACCTCGGCGGCCATCTCGAAGGCGAGCGGGTCGCGCCCGGCCACGGTGCGCGCCGCGTCGGGGTCGCCGGCCAGGATCGCCCCGAGCCCGACGAGCCCGCGCTCCTGGATCGCCCGGTGCATGGCCCGGATCTCCGGATCGCCCGTGGTCTCGGTGAAGAACATCCGCGGCGCGTACGGGTGGGCCTGCACGTAGGACGCCCACGCGTCGATCGCGTGGGGGATGCGCTCGGCCGCGGGCAGCTCGACGGCCAGCGCGGTGCGCCACATCTGCAGCAGCTCGTCGCTCGTGCGCTCCAGCAGCCGCTGGTGCAGCGCGACCTTCGACGGGAAGTGGTCGTAGATCACCGGCACGGTGACGCCGGACGCGCGCGCGATCTCGGCCATCGTCGTGCCGTGGTAGCCGCGGGCGGCGAACACGCCGGCGGCGGCCGCTTCGATCACCTCGCGGCGCTGGGCCGCGCTCATCCTCCGTCTGGGCTTTGACAACCTAATACTCACTAGGTAACGTGGTTAGCGGAGGTTAGGTTATGCGAGACCAGATCAGCGATCCCGTTCTGCGCCAGCGACTGGCGTTCACCACCACCCACGACGAGGACGGCGCCGAGGTGCTGCACATCGAGACGTGGGTCGAGCCCGGCGGCGGCGTCACGCCGCACGTGCACCCGGTGATGGAGGAGCGCTTCGACGTGCTTGAGGGCACCGTCACGTTCCTCACCGGCCGCGACTGGACGCCGGTCCCGGCCGGCCAGACCGCGGTGGTGCCGCGCAACACGCGCCACGCCTACCGCAACGACAGCGACCAACCCGCGCACATGGTCTGCCACGTGCGCCCGCCGCAGACGCTGCAGGCGTTCCTCCAGGACGCCGCCGCGCTGGGCCGCGCCGGCCTGACCACGCGCCAGGCGCTGCCCAAGTCCCCGCGCGCGCTGATGATCGCCGCGGTCGTGGCCGAGGCGAACTTCGACATGGTCACGCTCGGCTTCCCGCCGCTGCCGCCCGGCTGGGTGCAGCGCCTGGTGATGCCGCCGCTGGCCGCTCTCGGGCGCCGGCGCGGCTACCGCGCCGGCCACCTGGCCGAGAAGCTCGGCGTCTGAGCGATCAGACGAGCACGCCCTGCATGAACGCCAGCGTCATGCCCGCCGACACGACGGTCGCGACGCCGGTCAGCGCGGCCACCGCGGTGAAGGGCAGACGAGCCAGCGCCACGACGACCGGGATGAGCAGCGCGTCGGTGCGGTAGTAGGCCACGACGTTCTGGCAGAGCGGAACGATCCAGAAGGCCAGCGCCCAGATCACCAGCAGCCAGTCGGCCGCGGTGGCCTCTCGCCGCCGGCGCCAGGTCCAGCCGACGACCAGGGCGACGAGGATCGTGACGAGCCAGGACTGGAAGGCCAGGAACAGCGAGATCGAGCCGAGGCCCTCCGTGCGCGGGCGGGAGATGTCCAGCCAGTTGGCGAAGGGCAGGTGGATGCCGTGGTGGAAGCGGGCCTGCACGCCGAAGTAGCCGTCCCACACGCCGGTGGACAGCTGCGCGTACAGCAGCACCGCCAGGAAGCCGGCCACCGTCAGCCCGCACACGATGGCGATGCGGCGCACGCGCTCGCGCAGCGACGGCGCGGGCGCCACGACCAGCAGCCACAGCCCGGCCACGCCGACCAGGGTGGCCGCGCCCGGGTAGGCCGCGGTGGCCAGGAACCCGGCCACGCCGGCCCACCACCAGCGCTCCCGCACCAGCGCGACCAGCGCGAGCGTCAGCAGGCACGTGGTGAGCGCGATCGGGTACACGGTCTGCAGGTAGAACGCCCCCGGCGCCACCGCGGCCAGCGCGAGCGCCGGCACCAGCGCCCGCTCGCGGCCGAACAGCGGGAGCAGCAGGCCGTTCCAGAGCACCACGAGCAGCACCGCCCAGAACACGAGCGAGACCAGGACGCCGCCGGTGGCCGGCGCGAGCCCGACCTGCAGGAGCGGCCAGATCAGCGCGGGATACAGCGGGAACCAGCCGAAGCTCCCGCACGCCGTCGCGCCGATGTCCAGCTCGGCCTGCGGACACTCCCGGGACATGTAGCCGTACTGGGCGATGTCCAGGTAGATGGGCGAGTCCCAGCTCGTCCACTCGCCGGCGTCCAACGGGTTGAAGCCGCCGAACACGGCGGCGACGACGTGCACCGCGATGGCGAACCCCATCGCCACCAACGGCGGGCCCAGCCGCAACGGCCATCGCCCCATGGCGCGCTGAGGCTAGGACGCGGCGGGCGCCGGGGTGACCCGGTCGTCGCGGTACGGGTACGGGTTCGGATCGGCCGGCCGATCCTCCTCGTGGTAGACCGAGTCGGCGTTGACCGCCCACAGGTCGTGGTCCGTGCCGAGCAGGAGGTTGTCGACCGCGCGCATCGCGGTGAGCATCGAGTGATCGCTGTTGTTGTAGCGATGCAGGCCGTTGCGACCGACCTGCTGCAGGTTGTCGATCCCGCCCAGCCAGCTCTTGATCGTCTCGACGCGCTCCGCGTAGTTCCAGTCGTACATCGGGTAGGCCATCGGCACCCGCACGACGGTGCCGCGCCGCACGCGCGCGGGATCGCCGAGGTGCAGCTGCCCGAGCTCGCGCTTGGCCAGCTCGACCAGGTCGGCGTCGTCGGCGGTCCACAGCGCGTCGCCCTCGTTGCAGAAGTACTCCATGCCCACCGACGCCATGTTCGGGTCGGGCACCATCCACGGCGACCACGAGCGGAAGTTCTGGATGCGGCCGACCTGGACGCCCGGATCGTGGATGTAGATCCAGTTGTCGGGGAACAGATCCTGGCCCTCGATGACCAGGGCGATCGTCATGAAGTCGCGGTAGCGCAGGTGCTGGGCGGCGTCGTCGACGGCCTCGGCCTTGTCGGGGCGCGCGAGCTTGACCGTGTCGCGCAGCGCCAGCGAGGAGATGACCGCGCTGGGCGTGTAGGTGATGCCGCCGGCCACGACCTCGGTGATCTCCCCGTCGGCCACGTGGATCGCGGTCACCGGGGCGTTCAGGAGGACCTCGCCGCCCTGCTCGCGGATGCGCTGCGTCATGAAGTCCCACATCTGCCCGGGGCCGAACCGCGGGTAGTTGAACTCGTTGATCAGCGACTTGATCTCGTTGTTCTTGTTGCCCATGAACGCGGCCTTCGCGGCGCTCGTGAACGACAGGCCCTTGATCCGCTGCGCGGCCCACTCGGCGCGCAGCTCGGAGCACGGGACGCCCCACACCTTCTCGGTGTAGGTCTTGAAGAACATGCTGTAGAGGCGCCAGCCGAAGCGGTTGGCCACCCAGTCCTCCAGCGAGTCCTCGTTGCCCTTGCGCTTGAGCTTCGCGCGCAGGTAGGAGAGGCCGGCCCGGGTCAGCTCGACGGGGCCGAGCTGCTTGACGACGTCCATGCCCTCCAGCGGGTACTCGAGGAACTTGCCGTCGTAGTAGATGCGCGACTGGCGCGGGCGCTTGAGGAACTCCTCGCCCATCACCTCGTGCCAGAGGTCGTCGACCTCCTGGACCTTGGTGAAGAAGCGGTGGCCACCGAGGTCGAAGCGGTAGCCCTCCTCGTCGACGACGGTCTTGGCGATGCCGCCGACCTGGTTCTCGGCCTCCACGACGACGACCGACTTGCCCGCCTTGGCCAGCAGGTAGCCGGCGGTGAGGCCGGCCGGGCCGCCGCCGAGCACGACGACGGGTCGCTCAGGTGTGATCTCGATGAGGTTCTGTGATGCGGGCATGGCGAGCGTCCGTCAGCCCCGCACCTTGCGGAACAGCAACCCCTGCGCAGGGTTCGGTCCAGGGGACTCGACGTCCTGAGGCACGATAGCGTCCAGCTCGAGACGCGGATCCCCCCGCAAGATCCCCTCGTATTCGATTGAGCGGTCGCGCACGCGGCTGGTCCACGGGGCCTTCCAGTGCGACGGCGAGGAGATGATCGGGCGCACGAGCAGGACATGGGCGCCGATCGGCAGCTTGTCGATCGCGGGCATGAGCGCGTCGTTGGCGGTCGTCTCGTCGAACCGGTCCACGCCGTCGCGCCAGTCGGTGATGCCCAGATCGGTGTCGCGGCCGAGCGGCGTCACGACGGTCAGCGACTGCGGGTCGACGTTGTCCTTGAGGTAGTAGGACAGCACCGGGACCATCTCCGGCTGGGTGGCGACGACCAGGTCGCCGGCGCGCAGCTGCGGGCTCAGCGCGCCCGACACCTCGGCCACGTTCGTCTTCCACGACGACGCGCCGATCCCGACCCACATGACGACGAGCAGGACGGTGCCCGCCGCGCCCAGCCAGCCCGCGCGGCGCAGGCCGACGGCGCCGAGCAGCAGCAGGGGGCCGACGGCGACGGCCAGGTAGCGGGTGGCCCACGCCGGTGAGGACTGCGACGCCAGCCACGGGATCAGGACCGGCAGCACGGTCAGCACCAGCAGCCAGGGGATCGTCACGCGCCGGTCGAAGCGGTCCGAGCGCCAGGCGGCGACGATGCCCGCGCCGCCGGCCAGGAGCAGCGCGATCGTCGCCGCGAAGCTGCCCGTGACGAGATCGGGGGCGTGGACGAACGCGTTGAAGCTCGGCTTGTCCGACCAGGGGGCGCCGGTGTGCTGCAGCTGCGACAGGAGCGTCGGCAGCCACGGCAGGTACAGGACCGCGGTGATGCCGAAGCCGAGCAGCGCGTCCTTGAGCAGCCGCCCGCGCGCCGCGTCGCCCTTGGGCAGGGCGGTCCACAGGATCGCGATGCACACGGCCATCGAGACGCCCAGGAACAGGCCCCAGTTGTGCGTGTAGATGAGCAGCGCGAGGGTGATCCCGAAGGGGATGCGGAAGCCGCGGCGGCCGCGCAGGTACGCGTTCAGGAAGAACCCCAGCGTCGCGATGCCCAGGAACGCGACCAGCGAGTACATCCGCGCTTCCTGGGCGTAGTCGGTCAGGAAGGGGCACAGCGCCACGAGCAGCGCAAAGATCCAGCCGGTGCGGCGGTCGAACACGCTGGTGCCCGCCCACCAAGCGACGGGGATGCAGGCCAGCGCGAACAGCACCGAGAACCAGTGGACGTCGACGACGCGGTCGCTGGTCAAGGCCATCCAGCCGTGCAGCAGCATGTAGTACAGCGGCGGCGACCCGTCCTGCACGAGGATCCCGGGGATGTCGAAGAGCGGGTGGTTGGCGATCCCGACCGACAGGCCTTCGTCGATCCAGAAGCTGACCTTCAGCTCGTTGGAGCGCAGCAGCAGCGACAGCCCGATGAGCACCAGGAGGCCGCCCGCGTCGAGGAGACGCGCGCTCGCCACCGACCTGGCCCAGTCCGCGGGCGGACGGCGCGATGCCACGGTTGCCACGGGGGAGAGGTTAGTGGGGGGTCGGCGTCGACACGGCGGTTAGGAACTACCCGCTGTGCAGGTCTGGAGCACTTCCCAGGGTCCGGAGCGCGCCACCTGCTGCCACCCGTCATCGCCGACGGCGACGGCGGGTGCGCCCGGGATGTCGCGCGGCAGCGGCCCGGCGCGGAAGACGCTCCCCGGCGGGGTGGGGACCAGATCGACGTCGCGGGCGTGCACGTCCAGGCGCCAGGCCAGCGGCGTCACCTGGAACGGGCCGGTCGTCACGGTGCCGCACGCGCGCACGCGCGACGCGCCGCCGGCGGCCTGCACCGCGCCGCTCAGCGCGTCGTTGAGATGCGCCTCGTCGACCGTCGAGCGGTAGTCGGGCGACAGGCGCTGGGCCGGCGAGATCAGCAGCACCGCGGCGATCACCACGGCGGCCACGGTGCCGGCGTGGCCCGCGGTGGGACCGAAGCGCCCGGCCAGCGAGAACGCCTTGACCCAGCCGACGCCGCCGACCAGGCAGGCCAGGGCGACGGGGGCGAGCATGTAGCGCGCGTTGCCGGAGTAGCCCTTCTGCGTCATCAGCGCGACCTCGACCATCCAGGCCACCGCGCCGAGCGCGATCAGGCCGGTCGCGCGGTCGCGCCAGCGCCCGCTGATCCAGCCGGCGACCACGACCAGGAAGCCGATGCGCGCGGGCCACGGCGTCATCTCGACGGTCCGCTTGACCGCCTCCCAGGCCGGGAAGTCGGCGAACGAGATCGCGTTGGGGTTGGGGTCCAGCGCGCGCTCGCTGGAGCGCATGAGGTTGCCCGAGCCCCACAGCTCCGGCCCGAACCACAGGACGAGGCCGCCGATGACCATGCCGATCGTGGTGCGGTGCAGCTTGGGCTCGGCCCGCCACAGCCAGATCGCGTAGAGGCCGGCGAAGGCCCACGCCTCGGGGCGCAGCAGGCAGGCGGCGAAGGCCAGCCACAGCGCGGCGCGGCGGCGGCCGGACAGGTGCAGGTCGATCGCCGCGACCAGCAGCGCCACCAGGATGCCCTCGGAGTCGCCGATCCAGGCGAAGCGCATGTAGCCGGTCGAGACGACCAGGCACGCGGCGGCGACGAGCCCGGCGGTCAGGCCGCCGCCCAGGCGCCAGGCCACCCGGACCGCGAGCAGGATGGAGGCGAGCGCGCCCGCGCGCGCGACGGCGACCCACAGGTCGGGCGCCGCCGAGGGGACCACGCTGAAGATCGTCGTGAAGATCACCGGCAGCGGCTTCCACGACGGGCCGAACTCGGTGTTGAGGTCGACGTGCAGGATCTCGCGACCCCAGATCAGCCATGCGTACGGGTCGTAGGTCGGCGTCGTCGGGAGCAGCAGCGACAGCAGCGCGAGCGCGATCGAGGCCACCGCGATCGCGGTGAGCCCTCCGACCGGGACGGCACGGCGCGGCCCTGTCCAGGCGGCGCGCGGCGAGAGGGCGGGCGTCGACATTGCGGGGGGCGAGCGTACTCGCCAGCGCTGGCGGCTGACACCGGTCGCACTTCGCGCTACCGTCCCGACCGGAGGAGCAGAGGTGAACTTCAGCGTCGACATCCTGTCGGTGCCGGTGACCGACCAGAGCGCCGCGAAGGCGTTCTACGCCGAGGTGCTCGGCTTCGCCGTTCGCGAGGACGCCGACATGGGCGAGGGCCGGCGCTGGATCGAGCTCGTCCCGCCCGCCGGCGGCGCCTCGATCACGCTCGTCACCTGGTTCGACGCGATGCCCGCGGGCTCGCTGCGCGGCCTCGTGCTCGGCACCGACGACGCCCCGGCCGCCTTCGCCGAGCTGCGCTCCCGCGGTGTCGAGTTCGCCGAGCCCGGCGTCCAGCAGGCGCCCTGGGGACAGCACGCGACGTTCTGCGATCCCGACGGCAACAGCTGGGTGCTCGTCGGCCCGATCGCGGAATAGTCCTGTCGCGCCCTGGGTAAGGCCCCGGCCAGAGGTTGCACACCTCGACCGCAAGACCTGAGGGGGGAGCCCCGGCGCTGCGTGGGGCGGCGCCGGGGCAACACCTCGGATCCGTCCGATCTTGTTGCGAACATGTGTTCGTATGAAGGGGTCGCGGAAGCCCGGTAGAGTTGCGAGGGAACAGCAGCAAGCCCCTGTAGCTCAACTGGTAGAGCAAGAGCCTTTTAAGCTCGCGGCTGAGGGTTCGAGTCCCTCCGGGGGCACTCTGCGAAGGTGCGCACGACACGGCGTCGTCAAGCACTTTCGCGCGAAGAACGCCAAGCTGAAAGCGGGCTTCTATTGGCGCTGCACGCGCTGCTCTGGCGAGGCAGTGCTGCGCCGCAAGCAGAAGGTCAAGCGCATCCTCGTCGAGGAGGCTGGTGGTCGCTGTCGAGTCTGCGGGTACGACGCTTATGTCGGCAACCTGGTGTTCCACCACGTCGATCCCTCGCAGAAGTCCTTCCAGCTGTCATCGAGCGTCGGGCGGTCGCTCGCGGCGTTCCGCGAGGAGGCCAAGAAGTGCGTGCTCGTGTGCGCGAACTGCCACGGCGAGATCGAGGCCGGGCTGATCGAGTCGCCCCGTCCTACACTTCGCGAAGTACCGCCCGCCCCCATGGTGTAGCGGTTAGCACGCGGGCCTTTCACGCCCGTAGCGGGGGTTCGATTCCCCCTGGGGGTACTTCCTTCTGCGTCAGACGGCGTGGGCCATGCCGCCATCGACGCGGATCGCCTCGCCGGTGACGAAGCTCGCGCGCGCCGAGCACAGGAAGGCGGCCACCGCGGCCATCTCCTCGACGGTGCCGACGCGGCCCGCCGGGATGCCTTCGGCGGCCGCCGCCCAGTTGGGGTACAGCGCGGCGATCCGGTCGGTGGCGATGCGGCCGGTCAGCAGCGTGTTGAGCGTGACGCCGTCGGCGGCGATCGCCCGGGCCAGCGTCTTGAACGCGGCCAACGTCGCGCTGCGGTGCGCGTTGGACAGCATCAGGTTGGCGATCGGCTCACGGACCGCGCTCGACGACACGTTGACGACGCGACCCCACCCCTGGGCCCGCATCGCGGGCAGCGCCGCCTCGATCAACGTGATCGGCGCGAGCACGAGCTCGCGATAGGCCGCCTCCCACTGCTCGCGCGTGAAGCCGGTCGGGTCCGGGTTGCCGGGCGGGCCGCCGGTGTTGGTGACCAGGATCTCGACGGGGCCGCCGAGCGCCACCTCGACGTCGGAGAGCAGCGCCGGCACGGCGTCCAGGTCGAGGCTGTCGAACACGAAGCCGGTCGCGCCGATCTCGGTCGCCGCCGCATCGATCCGCTCCCGCGAGCGCGACGCGATGGCCACGTGCGCGCCCTCGCGGGCCAGCTCCGATGCGACCGCCGCCCCGATGCCCTTCGACGCGCCGGTGACGAGCGCCACGCGCCCAGCAATCCCCAGGTCCATGCCCGCGACGGTAGCCTGCCGCGACCATGGGTCGCCTCGTCGCGCTGTGCGCGCTGTTCCTCGCTGTTCTCCTGCCCGCCCACGCGGGCGCCGCGCTGCCCGCCGGTGACGTCCACCTGGGCGGGGTCTTCTCGACCACCGGGGCGGCCGCGGCCTACGGCGCCCAGCAGGGTCACGGCGCCCAGTTGGCCGTGGACGAGGTCAACGCGTCCGGCGCGCTCGGCGCGGCGCAGCTGGTCCTCGACCTGCGCGACGACGCCTCCGACCCCGTGCAGGCCACGACCGCCTTCACCGAGCTGATCGACGGCGGCGCGGTCGCGCTGCTCGGGCCGACGCTGTCCAGCGCGGCGCTGAGCGCCGACCAGGTCGCCCAGGCGCGTGGCGTGCCGGTCCTCGCCGTGTCCAACACCGGCACCGGCATCCTCGAGATCGGCGACTTCATCTTCCGCGACTCGCTGTCGGAGCGCGTCGTGCAGCCCGCGACGGTGGCCGTGTCCCAGCGCAAGCTGCGCTACGGGCGCGCGGCCATCGTGTGGGCCACGCCCGACGCCTACTCCAAGAGCGCCCACGACGTGTTCCGCGCGACGCTGCAGGCGCGACGCGGCGTGCGCCTCGTCGCCGACCGGTCGTTCGCCTCGGCGTCGGCCACCGACTTCCGCGCCGCGCTGCGGTCGATCGCTCGCCAGCGACCCGACGTGCTGTTCATCGCGGCGCTCGCACCCGATGTGGTCAAGGTGATGCAGGCCGCGCGCCGGATGCCGGCGCTGCGCCGTGTCCCGTTCGTCGGGGGCAACTCGTTCAACACGCCGGGTCTGATCGACCAGGCCGGTCCGGCCGCCGAGGGGGCGATCTCCGGCAGCGCCTGGATCGCCACCGAGGACACGCCCGGCAACCCCGCCTTCGTGCGCGCCTACCGGGCCCGCTTCCACACCGCGCCCGACCAGTTCGCCGCCCAGGCCTACACGGGCGTGAAGCTGCTCGCGCTGGCCATCGCCAACGCCGGTTCGACCGATCGCACCGCGGTCCGCGACGCGCTCGGAGCCCTGCGCGACGTCGACACCGTGCTCGGCCGCTTCTCGTTCGACGCCAGCCGCGAGCCGATCCACGATCCGGTGGTCCAGCAGGTTCGCGACGGCCGGTTCGTGAAGATCGGCCGCTGACCCGATAGCTACGCTGGCGCCGACCATGGGCCGCCCGCTGGCGCTGATCGCGCTCCTCATCGCCGTCGCGCTGCCCGCCTCGGCCCACGCTGCGCTCCCCGCCGGCGACATCCACATCGGCGCCGCGTTCGCGGCCACGGGCGCGGGGGCGACCTACGGCGGCCAGCAGGCCGATGCCGCCCAGCTGGCCGTGGACGAGGTCAACGCCTCGGGCGCGCTCGGCGCGGCCAGGCTGGTCCTCGACGTGCGCGACGACGGGTCCACGGCGCGCCAGGCGACCGACGCCTTCGTGCGCCTGATGCAGGGCGGCGCCGTCGCCCTGCTCGGCCCGACGCTGACCAGCTCCGCCCTGGCCGCCGACCGCGTCGCCCAGCAGCGCGGCATCCCGGTGCTGAGCGTCTCCAACACCGGCGACGGCGTGACCGAGATCGGCGACTTCGTCTTCAACGACGCGCTGACCGAGCGCGCCGTGCTGCCGGTCACCGTCGGCGTCTCCCAGCGCGCGCTGCGCTACCACCGCGCGGCGATCATCTGGGCCCGGCCCGACGACTACTCCAAGAGCGCGCACGCGGTCATGCGCCAGGCGCTGACCCGTCGGGCCGGCGTGCGGGTGGTGGCCGACGCGGCGTTCGACTCCGACGAGCCCGACTCCTACCGCACGGCGCTGCGGGCGATCGCGGCCAAGCGGCCCGACGTGCTGTTCATCGCCGCGCTGGCCCCCGACGTGATCGACATCATGACCACCGCGCGAGCGACCGCGCGCCTGCGCGACGTGCCCTTCGTCGGGGGCGACTCGTTCAACACGCCCGGGCTGGTGGACCAGGCCGGCGACGTGGCCAACGGCGCGATCTCCGGGACCGCCTGGATCGCCGGGGAGAACACGCCGGGCAACGCGGCGTTCGTGCGGACCTACCGGGCCACGCTCGGCTACCAGCCCGACCAGTTCTCCGCCCAGGCCTACACCGGCGTGAAGCTGCTGGCGCTGGCCATCCAGCGCGCGGACTCGACGGACCCGCGCGCCATCCGCGACGCGCTGGCCGGCCTGCGCAACGTCGACACGGTGCTCGGCCGCTTCTCCTTCGGCCCCAACCGCCAGCCCGTCTACCCGCCGGTCATCCAGCAGGTGCGCGACTACGGCTTCGTGAAGATCGGCCCGTAGGCCGGGACGCTCAGACGATCTCGGCGTCGAGCTCGGGGTCGACCGACAGCCGCGCGCACCACAGGCCGAACAGCACGATCGCGATCAGCGTCCCCAGCCAGTGGATGCCGGCCACCACGGCGATCAGCGCCGGCAGGCCGACGAGCACCGCGCCGACCATCGTGCCGACGATCGGCAGCCCGACGATGCGTGCGGTCGCCGCCGCACACAGGAACCAGGCCAGCGGACCGGTGAGCCAGCCCCAGTCCTCGAAGAACGACTTCGGGAGGGCGACCGCCAGGATCACGGCGAGCACCCCGACGAGCACGAGCTGCACGACCAGCGCCTTGACACCCGTTCGCACGTCCATGACGCACGACACTAGCCTTCGGCCCGCGGGCGGTTAGCTCAGCTGGTCAGAGCGCCTCGCTTACAACGAGGAGGTCGCGTGTTCGAACCACGCACCGCCCATGCGCTAGGCCGCGCGGTCGCCGTCGCGGTAGGCCGACGGCGTGACGCCGTGGATTCGGCGGAAGGCCTTGGCGAACTGGGCCGGCTGGCGGTAGCCGACGCGGTTGGCGATCTCGCGGATCGGCAGCGGCGACTCGAGCAGCTCGGCGGCATGCGTCATGCGCACGCGCGTGAGGTGCTCGCGAAACGTCGTCTGGCCGATCTCCTCGAAGACGCGCTGCAGCTGGCGGCGCGACGTGGCGATCTGGCGGGCGATGTCGTCGAGCTGGATGTCGGACGCGTAGCGCTGCTCGACGGCGGCGATCGCTTCCTCCAACAGCCCGGTACGCGACTCGATTGTGATGTCTCTGGACCGACGGCTCACAGAGAGCCGTTATCGGCGGCTTGCTGAACGACGTCGAACGATCTGGCGCGCAGCCACTCCCAGGATTTTCACCGGCCGGTCACATCGGAAAGGACCGATATCTGGTGCGCTGGGCCAAGCGGTCGGGTCAGGTGCCGGCCAGCCGCGGCAGGGGCCGGGGCACCGTCGCGCTGACCGCGGCCAGGACCTCGACGACCCCCGGGTCGAAATGGGAGCCGGCGTCGCGGCGCAGCTCCTCGACGGCGTGCTCGGGCGAGCGGGCCGGAGCGTGGGGACGGCCGAAGGTCATCGCGGTCCACGCCTCGCTGGCGGCGAGGATGCGGCTGGCCAGCGGGATCCGCTCGGCGGCCAGCGCGTGCGGGTATCCGGTGCCGTCCCAGCGCTCGTGGTGGAAGCGCACGATCGCCGCGACGCCCTGGAGCCCGGGGATCTCGGCCAGCAGGTCGCAGCCCCACGCCGGGTGCAGGTCGATCAGGCGCCGGTCGGTGCCGGCCAACGGTCCGGGCTTGCGCAGCGGGGCGCTGGGCACGCGCAGCATGCCCACGTCGTGCAGGCGTGCGGCGAGCTGGAGCTCCGCGCGGCCGCGCGTGTCCTCGCCGAGCAGCCGGTCGGCGACGCGGCCGGAGATCGCGGCCAGCGCGGTGGTGCGCCGGCGTTCGTCGGGCTCGCGCGCCTCCAGCGCGGCGGTCAGCCCCTCGACCTGCGAGTGGACGCTCTCCTGCAGGTCGGCGCCGCCGGGCTGCGCGAGGGCGGCGGCGACGAGCTCGGCCAGCGCGCCGAGGAGCTCGAGGTCGCCGCCGGTCAGGCGCCGGTCGGGATCCGTCGTGCCCACCGACAGCGCCCCGCGGAGCGCGCGATGGACCATCAGCGGCGCGGCCGCCGCCGTGTGCAGCCCGAGGGTCTGGTCGCCGCCGATGCGCGCCCGCAGCTCGCCGTACTCGTGCACGGCCACCGGCTCGGCGCGCGCCAGGACCATCCCCACGACGCCGGAGTCCGCGCTCCAGCGCCGGCCGCGCAGCGAGACACCCGCCTCGCCGGCGGTGATCAGGCTGCGCGGATCGTCGGGGGCGCGCACGAGGATCGCCGCCATCTCGACGCCGAGGACGGTGCACGCGACCGCGGCGAGCCGGTCGAGGTCGATGACGGCCAGCTCGCTCAGCGGGTCGATGCCGCGGCGGGCGAACCGCGAGCGGTGGGGCGGTGGATCGGGGGCGCCGACCGCCGTCAGAGGCGCGGATGCGGCAGGCGGCGCGGGCGTGGGCGGGGCGCCGGAGGCTGGCTCGCCCGCCGGCGCCGGCGCCGGCGCGTCGCCTGGTCGGGCGCGCGGGCGCGGAACACGCGCGGACAGGGCGGACAGCAGCCGAGCCGGGCTCGGGGGGCGCGCGAGCGTGGGCAGCGCGAGCAGCCGACGGCGCCCGCCGTCACCGTCGCGCGGCCTGGCGGTGTCGGCCTGGCCGGCCGCCTTGAGGATGGCCAGGAAGCCGAGCGCGACGATCGTCCAGATCACCACGATGACCAGCAGCGGCCACGGCACGCGCGACAGCCAACCGCCGCCGCCGTGCTGCGTGAACTCCTGCATGACGGTCGCGGCGGGGCGATTGCGCGGCGTGAAGGCGTCGCCGAGCGCGTCGGCCGGGTCGGCGGGCCAGTCCCACCAGAAGATCGAGTCGACGTCGGCGTCCTGCCACGCCTGCAGGGCCGCTCGATAGGCGGTCGCCTGGGCGACCGTGTCGTCCTGGGCGATCCGCTCGCCGGAGCCGGAGGGATCGACCGCGGCGTCCGGGCGGGCCGCGTAGCCCAGCTCGGTGAGCAGCAACGGCTTGCCGACGTCGTCGCTGAGCGCCTCGAGATGGCGGACGATCGGCTGCCAGGCGTCGACGAGCTGGTCCACGGACGCACCCGGCGCCTGGGCCAGCGGGTAGTAGGCGTCGACGCCGATCGCGTCGAGCTCGCCCCAGAACCGGACGCTGTCGACCTCGTCCCAGTTGGCCGCGTAGGTCAGCGTGCCGTCGAAGCGCGCCCGGGCGCCCGCGATCACCTGCTCGAAGGCGCCGGTGTCGGGCGACATCGACTTCAGCTCCACGCCGACGGTCATCGCCTCGGCGCCGTTGCGCTGGGCGATCGTCGCGTAGTGGTCGACCATGTCCTCGTACGTCGTCCACCAGGTGCGCGGGTCGGCGGGCGCGATCTCGCCGCGGAACGTCCCGTCGGCGACGTCGACATGGGGCTTGAGCAGCACGGTCATGCCCGCGGCGCGGGCGTCGCGGATCAGCGCGGCGACGGAGCCATCGGTCGGGGTGCGCTGCGGGTCGGCGGCGACCGTCGAGTCCGCTGCGTCGTCCATGTACCAGGTGGGGACGATCGCCACCTCACGCAGGCCCAGATCATGGATCTCGGTGATCGCGGCGCGCGCCGACCCGCCCGCGTAGGCGTCGCGCGCGTACGCGGTGATGTTCACTCCTTGTCCGGGCGACGAGCCTCCCACTGCCAGGACGGCTGCCGCGAGCACCCCTGCCCCAAGGCCCATGGCCACTTTCTACCTCGAATGGTGGACATCGGTGCACCGAAGAAGCGAGACAGCGGTGATTTGCTCGTTCCAGAGCCAAATCCCGAATTCCGGTCTTCTGCGCCTGGACGGATGTTCGATCCTGGCGCGTCGACACCCTGGTGAACCGGGACGCTAGCCCGAGGCGGTCATCTCGGCCAGGGCCTCGTTGGCCTCGACCGGGCCCAGGAACGGCACGAGCCCCCAGAACATCAGCTGATCGAGGAGGTCGGGGACGCGGTCGGCCTCGTCGCGCATGACGCGCGCGGTGATCGTCTCGAGGATCCCGCCGACCAGCGTCTCGCTGACCGTCTCGGGGATCGACGCTTCGGCCGGCGCCAGCTCGCGGGCGATCTCGAAGAACTGCTGGAACGGCGCCAGCCAGCTGTCGCGCCGGCGGATGCCGGCGGGCCCGACGGCCAGCACCTCGACGAGCATGGCCCGCGAGACGCTGGGGTTGGCGGCGACCGTGCGCAGGAACAGGTCCAGGCCGGCGCGCATCGAGTCCTGCCACCGGCGGTGCCCGGCGAGCGCGGTGCCGACCGCCTCGGTGAGGATCTGCGCGACGTGGTCGGAGGCCTGCAGGTAGCAGTCCTCCTTGTCGGAGAAGTGCTCGTAGAACGTGCGTCGTGAGATGCCCGCGCGGGTCAGCACGTCGGCCACGCTGGTGGCGATGTAGCCCTGCTCGCCGACCGCTTCCAGCATCGCGCCCATCAGGCGCACGCGCTGCTGGCGGGCCACCTCCTCGACCGCGATGCTGTGCCGTCCCGGGGGGAGACGCTTGAGGTCCTCGAAGAAGACGGGGATGGGGACTGGGGTCGCAGCCATACGCCTCTCGGTCTGGGAAATCCTACCCGCGAGCGCCGCAGATCGGCCTGAGGGGTCTACCGGCGCAGGTAAGGCCTCAGCCGCGGTCCGGCGCACCATCTGCCCGATGTGCGCGGGAGGTCTTACGCGCAGGATGACCTGCATGCATCCCAACCTCTCTCCCCACCTGGTCGACGCCCTGCGCGCCGACGCCCTGCGTGCGCAGCCGCGCCCCCGTCTGGAGCGCCGGCCGCGTCGCCGCCTGACGCTGCGGTGGCGGCGCCGCGCTGCACCGCAGACCAGGCGCGCCGCGCCCGCGTGAGCGACGAGACGTGCGAAGCTGGACGCGTGGCCCGCCGCGTGTCCAGCCGTCGTTTCGTCGGGCGCGAGCACCAGCTCGCCGACCTTCGGCGCCTGCTGGGCGACGCGGCCGCCGGCCAGGCCCGCATCGCGCTCATCGGCGGCGAGTCGGGCGTCGGCAAGACCCGCCTGGCCGACGAGCTGCTGCACCACGCCAAGGCCCAGGGGCACCGCGTGCTGGCCGGCGACTGCGTCGAGCTGGCCGAGGGGGAGCTGCCCTACGCGCCGCTGATCGGCGCGCTGCGCCCGCTGATCCGCTCCGGCGATCCGGCGCTGGAGGCGGTCCGCACGGAGTTCAGCCGGCCGCTGGGCGACGACGACGCCGCCGACCAGGGCCGCGTGTTCGAGCTGCTGCTCGACGCGCTGGACCGCCTGGCCCAGGAGACGCCGGTCGTGCTGGTGCTCGAGGACATCCACTGGGCCGATCGCTCGACGCGCGACTTCCTGGCCTTCGCGGCGCGCAACCTGTGCCGCGAGCGCGTCCTGCTGCTGGCCACCTATCGCAGCGACGAGCTGCACCGCCGCCATCCGCTGCGCCCGTTGCTGCCCGACCTCGAGCGCCAGGAGGGTGTGGCGCTGGTCAGCGTGGAGCTGCTGACCCGCGCCGAGCTGCAGGACCTGCTCACCGACATCCTCGGCGCGGCGCCCGACGACGTCCTCGTCGACCGGCTGTTCGCGCGCTGCGAGGGCAACCCGCTGTTCGCCGAGGAGCTGCTGGCCGCCGGGCAGGACGGGCATGGCGAGCTGCCGCCGACCCTGCGCGACGCGCTGGTCCTGCGCGTCGAGTCGCTGCCCGAGCCGACCCAGGACCTGCTGCGCATCGTCGCGGCGGCGGCGCGGGCCGACGAGGCGCTCCTGGCCGAGGCCGGCGACACCGATCCATCCGTGCTGCGCCCGGCGCTCCGCGAGGCGCTGGCCCACAACGTGCTCGTGCGCGGAGACGACGGCCGCTACGCCTTCCGCCACGCGCTGCTGCGCGAGGCCATGCACGAGGACCTCCTGCCCGGCGAGGACGTCGAGCTGCACCTGCGCCTGGCCCGCGCGCTGGAGCGCCGCGCCGACGCGGGTCAGGACGACCTGGACACCGTCGTGGAGATCGCCCACCACTACGCCGCCGCGGGCGAGCAGGGCGAGGCGCTGGCCGCGTCGGTGCGCGCGGCCGACGCCGCCGAGCAGATCCGCGCTCCGGCCGAGGCGCTGACCCAGCTGGAGCGCGCGATGGCGCTGTGGCCACGGGTGCCCGACGCGCGCGGGCGCACGGGCATGGACCACGTGCGCCTGCTGGAGCGCCTGGCCGCCGCCGCCAACGACCTGGGCGACTACGACCGCGCCCGCCACGCGTCCGAGTCGGCGCTGGCCGAGCTCGACGTCGCGGCCGATCCGCGGCGCGCCGCGCGCCTGCTGGAGGAGCTCGGGTCGGCGCTGTGGCACATGGGCCGCGGCGACGACACGATGGCCAGCTACGACCGCGGCCTGGTGCTGCTGCGTGACATCAGCGAGCCCTGCTTCGAGCGCGCGATGCTGCTGGCCGGCAAGGCCAGGACGCTGATGCTGGGCGGGCGCTACGCCGAGGCGATCGCGGTGTGCGAGCTCACGTTGGCCGAGGCGCGGGCCTGCGGATCGCGGCTGGCCGAGGCCAACGCGCGCAACACGCTCGGCGTGACGTTGGCCTGCCACGGCGACGTGGAGGCGGGTATCGCGCAGCTGCAGGAGTCGATGTCGATGGACCGCAACGACGGGCGCATCGAGCAGTTGGGCCGCGGCTACGTCAACCTGGGCGACGTCCTGCTGCTGTGCGGACGCGCGCGCGAGGCCTACGAGCTGGTGTGCGGCGGGATCGTCGAGTCGAAGGGGCGCGGGCGCAAGGCGTCGTGGCTGAGCATGCAGGCCGCGGAGATCGCGGTGGCGTTGGGCGAGCTCGACGACGCCGACGCGATCCTCGCGGAGCACCGCGGCCAGCGTCAGAACGACACGATGGGCGCATACTACGGCGCGGTCATGGGTGAGCTGACGCTCGCGCGCGGGGACACCGAGGCGGCGTTGGTGTGGCTGGAGCGGGCGTCGTCGCTGGTGCAGCTGGCCCTCGATCCGCAGTGGCACGGGCCGATGGCCGCGCTCACCGCGCAGGCGTTGCGCCGACAGCGGCGGCTGGACGAGGCGCGCGCGACGCTGGAGCAGGTGCGCGTGCGCCTCGCGCGCGTGCCCGGCATGCAGGACCACGCGCGGCTGGCCCGGCTGGCCGCCACCGCGGTCGCCGTCGAGGCCGACGTGGCCGAGCGCGGCCGCGACCTGGGGGACGACGAGGCGGTCGCGCAGGCGCTGGAGCGGGCCGGCGCGGCGCTGGAGCGCGCGCGAGCGGAGGTCGGCGTGCCCACCGCGACCGGCTGGATCGCCGAGGCCGAGGCCGAGCTGACCCGCGCCCGGGGCCAGTCGTCGCCGACCGCGTGGCGGCAGGCCGCCGAGACGTGGGAGTCGATGGAGCGCTACCTGGCCGCGGTCGAGGCGCGCTGGCGCCAGGCCGAGGCGTCCGTGCGCGCGGGCCTGCGCGACGAGGCGGCGGTGATCGTCCGCGGGGCGCTGGCCGAGGCGACGCGCATCGGCTCGGGGTGGATCGTCGAGGAGCTGGAGTCGCTGGCCCGGCGCGCGCGCCTGCGCGTGGAGGAGGCGACGCCAGAGCCGGCGCCCGCCTCCGATGAGGAGTCGGCCGCCGCGGAGCTCGGGCTGACGCCGCGCGAGCTGGAGGTGCTCGGCCTGGTGGCCTCCGGCGCGACGAACCGCGAGATCGGCGAGGTGCTGTTCATGGCCGAGAAGACGGCCAGCGTGCACGTGTCGCGGATCCTGGCCAAGCTCGACGTGCGCAGCCGCACCGAGGCGGCCGCGGTCGCCCACCGGCTCGGGCTGGTCAGCGCGCCCGCACGATGACGGGCAGCCCGTGGCGCGGGCTGATCGTCGGCATCTGCCGGATCGACAGGGCGAAGTCCGCGGGCAGGTCCAGGGTGAAGTCACGCAGGATCCGCGCGACGATCGTCTTGACCTCCTGCTGACCGAAGCGCATCCCGATGCAGATGCGCGAGCCGCCGCCGAACGGGATGTAGGCGCCCTTGGGGATCTGCTCGCGCTGGCCCGGGGCGAAGCGGTCGGGGCGGAACGTCTCGGGGTCGCCCCACACGTCGGGCAGGTGGTGGCTGGCCCACGAGGAGTAGTTGACGTTGACGCCCGCGGCCACGCGGTGCCCGGCGAACGTGAACTCGCGCGCGGACTTGCGCGGGCCGATCCAGGCAGCGGGGTACATGCGCAGCGTCTCGTCGAGCACCAGGTCCATGCGCTCGGGCTCGGCGAGCAGGCGGTCGCGCTCGGCGGGGTTGCGGGCCAGCTCGTGGAACAGGAACGTGACCGTCGAGGTCGTCGTGTCGTGGCCCGCGAACAGCAGCGTCATGACCTCGTCGCGGATGTGGCGGTCGTCGAGCGTCGTGCCGTCCTCGTCACGGGCGTCGATCAGCAGGCTGAGGATGTCCTCGCCCCGCTCGCCGCTGGCCCGGCGGCGGTGGATCTCGTCGTAGACGATCGCGTCGAGGCGCTTGCGCGCGGACTGCATGCGCGCCCACGGCGTGCCGGGGCCGCGCATCACCTGCTGCCAGTAGGCGCTGGCCCAGAAGCCGAGCGCGTCCTCGAAGTGGGCGGCGGCGTCGTTCTCGCGGGCCAGGCGCCCGTCGGGGTCCAGCCCGAACAGCGCGCGCATGGCGATCCGCATGGCCAACCGGCGCGTCCAGGCGTACAGGTCCAGGCGCGCGCCGTCGTGGAAGTCGCGGTCGACGGCGGCGTCCGTCTCGTCCTGCATCGTCTGCAGCGAAGCCGCGATCCGCTCGCGGTGGAAGGCTGGAAGCATGATCCGCCGCGAGCGCCGGTGGAAGTCCCCGTCGATGGTCAGCAGCCCGTCGCCCAGCAGCGGGATCAGGTCCCCGAGATGCCCCTCGCGCCAGGTGAAGTGGTCCGCGCCCGACACCGTGATGAAGTGGTTGGCCTCCGGCCCGAGCATGAACACGACCTTCGCGTGGAACACGCGCAGCGTGAAGATCGGCCCGAACCGCTCGTAGGCGTCCAGCAGGATCGGCAGCGGGTCCACGTTGAACCCGCGCGTGATCTCCAGGCTCGGCGCGTGGCGCCCGGGCGGGAAGGGCACCCGCCGCTGCGCCTCCCGCTCGTCGCGCAGGTCGGTGACCAGGCGACGGATCGCACTCTGCGGCAGGGGTGGCGGCGGGGCCAGCGACATCGCCCGCGGACCATACCCCGTCGACTGGCCAGCTGGCCAATTCGATCGCGGACCGAAATGGCTATCCTCCGGAACCCCTGGTTCCAGGGGGCGTAGCTCAGTTGGTTAGAGCGCCGGCCTGTCACGCCGGAGGTCGCGGGTTCGAGTCCCGTCGCTCCCGCTCCTTGTTGCGCCCGCGAATGCGGGCGCTTCGTCGTTCTGGGGGCCGCTACGCGCAGCCCTCGACGTAGTCGACCTCGGGCTTGTAGCCGGTGCTGATGTACTGCACGCGCCCGTTCTCGGTGAAGTAGATGAACTTGCGCCGTCCGGCGACGTACGCGTAGGCGGGCTGGTGGGAGTAGAACTCCGGGAACTCCTTGAGGCGCCCGGCTGGGTAGCGCGACAGCAGGCTCGAGACGCTGTCGCCGATGCGCACGCCGCGGTCCGTGCGGATGCGCGGGCTGTAGACCGTGATGCTGCGCACGCGTTGGCCGGTGGTCAGGGCGTACGTCCGCAGCCGGTTGGACAGCGCCACGTTGCCGCAGGGCGGGTTGAAGCTCTGGATCTCCAGCGCGTGGCCGAGCCTCGCGCTTGCTTGGGCGACGGTCATGCCGGTGTGGATCGGGCCCAGGCCGGTGATCGACAGCCTCCAGTCGCTGGACACCGCCCCGTTGGCCGGCGCGGCGGCGAGGACGGTCGCGGTGATGCATCCCAACAGGCAGGCCCGGAGTCGCATGCGACCTTCTTTACACCACGAGCGTCGTCTCGACCAGTCCGTCGACGAACGCGCGTGGGATGCGCGTGCCGGTCAGCGCCCGGAAGACGATGGGCCCGATCAGCGCGTCGAGGGCCGCGTCCGCGTCCAGGTCGGCGGCCAGCTCGCCGGAGGCGATGCCGCGGCTGAGCAGCTCGCGCTCGGCCGCGCGGCGGGGCTGCAGATAGCGCGCGCGGAAGGTCGCGGCCATGGCCGGGTTGTGCTGGGCCTCGCCGATCAGCGCGAGCAGCACCTGGCCGGCGGCATCCTTGGTCAGGAATCGGGTCAGCGCGTGCAGGTAGCGGCGCGCGTCCTGGACGGCCGAGCCGGTGTCGGGGATCGCCAGCTGCTTCTCGGCGTCCTCCAGCAGCGTGTCGAGCAGGATGTCGACCTTCGACGGCCACCAGCGGTAGATGGTCTGCTTGGCCACGCCCGCGCGCGCCGCGATGCCCTCGACGGTCACGCCGCCGAAGCCGCGCTCGACGAGCAGGTCGTCGGCCGCCCGCAGGACCGACAGGCGCGCGTCCTCGTTGCGCCGGTGCGGGGCGCGGCCCTTCGTGGTGCGCGGGGCGTCGGTCATCGCGGAACGCAACGCTAGCGCAACGGTGCGTCTCGTCATGGGCTTGACACGAGACGCACCGTTGCGTCTACTCTAGACACGACGACCACCCCGAAGGGAACCCACGTGATCCTCATCACCGCACCCACCAGCACCATCGGCCGCGCGCTGGTGACCGACCTCCTCGACCGCGGCGCGCCGCTGCGGCTGATCGCTCGCGACCCGTCCGGGCTGCCCGCCGACGTCCGCGAGCGCGCCGAGATCGTCACCGGCTCGCACGGCGATCCGGCGGTCGTCGACGGCGCCTGTGCCGGCGTCGAGGCCGTCTTCTGGCTCTCGCCCAACCTCCCGGACGCGCCGACGACGGATGCCAGCTTCGCGGGCTTCGCCGCCCCGGCGATCGAGGCCTTCGCCCGCCACGGCGTCGAGCGGGTCGTCGGCATCTCGGCCCTCGGTCGCGGCACCCCGATGGCGGACCGCGCCGGCCTGGTCAGCGCGACGCTGGCGCTGGATGACCGCATCGCCGCCTCCGGCGTCGCCTACCGCGCCGTCACCTGTCCGTCGCTGATGCACAACCTGCTCAACCACGTCGGCGCGATGAAGGCCCAGGGCACGTTCTTCATGACGATCGACCCGCACCTCCGCGCGCCGACGGTCGCCGCGGCCGATGTCGCCGCCGCCTCGGCCCGCCTGCTGCTCGACGACGGCTGGGACGGGGCCGGCGAGGTCGCCTGCCTGGGGCCGGAGGACCTGTCGCCCACTGACTGGGCGCGGACGATCTCCGAGGTGCTCGGCGCCGAGGTCCGCTACCAGCGGGTGCCCAGTGCCGCGCTGCAGGAGCGGCTGGAGGGCTTTGGCTACACGAGCGCGATGGCCCGCGGGATGGTCGAGATGTTCGAGGCCAAGAACCAGGGCCTCGACAACGCCGAGCCCCGCACCCCGCAGTCCACCACCCCGACCACCTTCCGTCGGTGGTGCGCGGAGGTCCTCGCGCCCGCCTGGCGCGACGCGTGACCCGCCCGTGTGGAGACAAGCTCCACAGGCCGGGGGACAACTCTGCCGCTGTGCGCCATGGAAGCGACGCGGTCCGCGCCGTAGCGTGCGCGCGGGATGAGCACCGACACGAACACCGCCATGACGATCCAGCGGCTGCAGGCGTTCGACGCCGCCTGGAACGCCCACGACGTCGATGCGATCATGGCGTTCTTCGCCGACGACTGTGCGTACCACGCCTCGTCGGGCCCGGACCACCTGGGCGTGACCTACCGCGGTCGCGACGACGTGCGCGCCGCGATCGCCGCGTTCCTGGAGCGCTTTCCCGACGCGCACTTCGACGAGGACCTCGCCGTGGTCGCCGGCGACCGGGGATTCACCGAGTGGACGTTCACCGGGACGACGGCCGACGGCACGGCCGTGCGCTTCCACGGCTGCGACCTGTACGAGTTCGACGGCGATCGCATCACGGTGAAGAACGCGTTCCGCAAGGACGCGCCGGCCTGAGGCTCGGCGCCGCGCAGCTCTGCGCGCCGCTGATGGCGGAGCTCGGTGGCTGAACGCTCAGATCGAGCGGCCAGCTATCGTCGGGGCGCTCTATGAGCGCCGGTCTCGCCGCCCTTCTCGACGACGTCGCCGTGCTCGCGCGGGCGGCGGCCGCGTCCGTTGACGATGTGGCCGCCGGTGCCAGTCGGGCCAGCGTGAAGGCCGCCGGCGTGATCGTCGACGATGCCGCGGTCACGCCGCGCTACGTGCAGGGGTTCCGGCCCGAGCGCGAGCTGCCGATGATCAAGCGGATCGCGGTCGGGTCGCTGCGCAACAAGCTGCTGTTCATCCTGCCCGCGGCGCTGCTGCTGAGCGAGTTCCTCGACTGGCTGCTCACCCCGCTGCTGATGGTCGGCGGCGCCTACCTGTGTTACGAGGGCGCGGAGAAGGTGTGGGAGCTGCTGCGGCCCCATCAGGCGCACGCCGAGGCCGAGACCGCGGAGCCGCCCGACGAGGACACCCTGGTCAAGGGCGCGATCCGCACCGACTTCATCCTGTCGGCCGAGATCATGGTGATCTCGCTCAACGAGGTGGCCGACGAGCCGCTGCTCTCGCGGGCGATCATCCTGATCCTGGTGGCGTTCGCGATCACCGCGCTGGTCTACGGCGCGGTCGCGCTGATCGTGAAGATGGACGACGTCGGGCTCGGGCTGGCCCAGAACCGCACCGGCGCGGCCGCGGGCTTCGGGCGCGGTCTGGTGCGGGCCATGCCGGTCGTCCTGTCGGTGCTGGCCAAGGTCGGCATCGCGGCGATGCTCTGGGTGGGCGGGCACATCCTCCTCGTCGGGCTCGACGAGCTGGGCCTGCACGCGCCCTACGACGCGGTCCACCACGCCGAGGAGGACGTCCACGACGGGCTCGGCGGGCTGGGCGGCGTCGGCGCCTGGCTGACCAACACCGGCGCCTCGGCGATCCTCGGGCTGTTCGTCGGGGCGATCGTCGTCGCGGTCATGCACTTGCGCCACCCCGCGCGACCCGCCGCTCCCGGGCACTAGCGCGCTCTCGGTCGCCGAGCCGCGCGCTTGCGCCGCACGGTCAGATATGAGACCTTCCGACTATCTGATGACCACTCATTCGCCCACAGAACGCGATGTGCCCTTCACGACGCTGTCGGGTGAGCCGATCGCGCCGTTGTACACCGAGGCCGACCTGCCGGATCCGGCGACGATCGGCGCGCCCGGTGAGTATCCGTTCACGCGGGGTGTGTACGAGTCGATGTATCGCGGTCGGTTGTGGACGATGCGGCAGTTCGCGGGGTTCGGGACGGCGGAGGAGACCAACGAGCGGTTCCGCTACCTGCTCGACCATGGGCAGACGGGGCTGAGCACCGCGTTCGACATGCCGTCGCTGATGGGGCATGACTCCGATCATCCGCGGTCGTTGGGTGAGGTCGGGCGCGAGGGCGTCGCGGTCGACACGGTCGACGACATGCAGACGTTGTTCCAGGGGATCGACCTGGGCGACGTGACCGTGTCGATGACGATCAACGCGCCGGCGCCGATCATGCTGGCGTTCTACGTGGTCGCCGCCGAGCGCCAGGGGATCGCGCCGGACCGGCTGGGCGGGACGATCCAGGCCGACATCCTCAAGGAGTACATCGCTCAGAAGGAGTGGTGCTTCCCGATCGATCCGGCGATGCGGTTCCTGGGGGACATGATCGAGTGGTCGTCGCGGGAGATGCCGCGGTGGAACTCGGTGAGCATCAGCGGCTACCACATCCGCGAGGCGGGCTCGACGGCGGCGCAGGAGCTGGCGTTCACGTTGAAGGACGGTCTGACGTACGTGGAGCAGGCGATCGAGCGGGGCGTGCCGGTCGATGATTTCGCGCCGCGGTTGTCGTTCTTCTTCAACGCGCAGATCGATTTCTTCGAGGAGATCGCGAAGTATCGGGCGGCCAGGCGGATCTGGGCGCGGGAGCTGCGTGAGACGTACGGGGCCAAGAACCCGAAGTCGTGGTTGATGCGCTTCCACACGCAGACCGCCGGTGTGAGCCTCACCGCCCAGCAGCCGTTGAACAACATCGTGCGCACGGCGATCGAGGCGCTGGCCGGCGTGCTCGGCGGGACGCAGTCGCTGCACACCAACAGCTATGACGAGGCGCTGGCGCTGCCCACCGAGGACGCGGTCCGCATCGCGCTGCGCACGCAGCAGATCATCGCGCACGAGACCGGGGTGACGAACACGATCGACCCATTGGGCGGCAGCTACTTCGTCGAGGCGCTGACGGACAAGATGGAAGCGCAGGCGTATGAGTACTTCGGCAAGATCGACCAGCTCGGCGGGATGGTCGCGGCGGTCAAGGAGAACTACCCCCAGCGCGAGATCGCCGACGCGGCGTTCCAGCTCCAGACGGAGATCGACGCCGGCGACCGGGTCGTGGTCGGTGTGAACAAGTACACCGAGGGCGACGACGGCCACACGCCGCTGCTGCGCATCGACCCCGCGCTGGAGCGCAAGCAGATCGACCGCGTCCAGGCGATCAAGGCAGCGCGCGACGCGCGCGCGGTGGAGGACGCGCTGGCCACGCTGCGCGCCGCGGCCGCCCGCGAGGACGTGAACCTGATGCCCCATCTGATCGACGCCGCCCGCCTGCACTGCAGCGAGGGCGAGCTCATCCACGCCCTCCAGGACGTGTGGGGCTCCTACACGGAAACGCCGGTGTACTGATCGTGCCTCGTTCGTTGACTGGCATCTCAGCGAGGCCCTCTGGTGGGGGCGGGCGATGACCTCGCTCGCTCCCACCCCGACCTCCCCGCCCACGGCCCAGAAGATCCGCGTCGTGGTGGCCAAGCCGGGCCTGGACGGCCATGACCGCGGGGCGAAGATCATCGCCCGCGCGCTGCGTGACGCGGGCATGGAGGTGATCTACACCGGGTTGCATCAGACGCCGGAGCAGATCGTGGAGACGGTGATCCAGGAGGATGCCGACGCGGTCGGGCTGTCGATCCTGTCGGGTGCGCACATGACGCTGGTGCCCAGGATCGTGGAGTTGTTGCGCGAGCAGGACATCACCGATGTGCTGGTCACGGTCGGCGGCACGATCCCGGCCGATGACATCCCGGAGCTGAAGGAGCTTGGGGTGTCGGCGGTGTTCACGCCGGGTGCGTCGACGCAGGAGATCGTCGACTACATCCGCGGCGCCGTCCGCAGCTAACGCTCCGGCATCGGCCGACGGGCCACCTCGGCGGCCGACTCGGCGTCGACGCCCAGCATGCGCAGGACGAGCTCGGCGTGATGGACGTCGGCGTCGGCGTGTCCGGGGTCGTCGAGCACGACCTGCATCGCCCCGAGCAGCGTGCCGCCGATGCTCATCAGCGCCAGCCCCGGATCGGGCACGGCGAACCGGCCGCGCTGGAGGCCGCGCTCGAGGTCGCGCTGGGCGCGCGGGCCCAGCACCGATCGCAACACCCGATGGGACAGGTCCAGGCGCACGACGAGCCAGCCCCAGGTCGGGTCGGCCACGGCCAGGCGGATGAAGTAGCGATGCGCGACGGCGACGACCTCGGCGGGATCCTCGAGGCCGGCGGTGATGACGTCGACGTTCTCGCCGTGCTCCTCGGTCGTCGCCGCCAGCACGACCTCGACGATCTCGTCCTTGTCGGTGAAGTGGTTGTAGAACGAGCCGAACCCGACGTCCGCGCGCTCGGTGATCTCGTTGATGCGCGTCGCCTCGACGCCCTTCTCCGAGAACAGCTCCGTGGCCGCGCCGACGAGCCGCGTGCGGGTCTCGTTGCGCCGGCGGGCGCGCCGGTCCGGGGTGACGGAGCTCATACGGTCAGGAGGTCGTGGGCCACGACGATCCGCCCACTGTACGCGGGCGCCACCTTGCCCACCCACACGTCGTCGGTGATCCCCGGGTTGCCGGGGATCAGGTGGTAGAGGACCAGGAGCGGAACCTGGGCGGTGGTGGCCACGCGCCCGACGGTCTGCGGGTCGCAATGGTCGTTGATCAGGTGGCGGATGAACGTCGGCGCCAGCTTCTGGGCCTCCAGCGCCGGAAGCACCACCTCGCGGTCCAGCACCTCGTGGAACAGCGCGTCGGCGCCCCGGGCGAAGGCCGGGAAGTCGTCGCCCGTCGCGCCGCGATCGCCGCTGAAGGCGAGATCCAGGTCGGGCGTGCGGATGCGGTAGCCGACGGAGGGCATGCTGCCGTGGTGCACGCGGATCGCGCGCACGTCGAAGCGGTCGTCGGCGAACACCTGCGTCGACCGCCGGGGCGGCGGCGTCTCGTGGAAGTGCACGTAGCGGCGGAACAGCGGCCGCTGGCCCAGCGGGCCCTCCTGGTCGGCGATCGACAGCGCCAGCGACTGGCGCAGGCCGCGCGCGTAGGCGCGCAGGCCGGTCGGCCCGTAGACGTCCAGCCGCCGATTGGGATCGGCGCCGTTGCGGCCCGAGGACCACGACAGGGCGATGAGCGACCCGAGGTCGGTCACGTGGTCGGCGTGGAAGTGCGTGATCACGATCCGCCGCACGGCGTTGAGGTCGTAGCCCGCCTCGACCACGCGGTGCGCGCTGCCGCAGCCGCAGTCCAGGATCGTCAGCTCGCCGTCCACGTCGATCAGCACCGACGTGCCGCAGCGGATGTTCGCGCCCACGAGCTGGGTCATCTGCTGGCCGCCCAGGGAGCCGAGGACGACGACCTTCGTGCGCCCGCGCGACAGCGTCGGCGCCTGGGCCGAGGCGGCGGGGACGCGCGTGATCAGCGATCCGAGGCTCGCCGCGGCGACGGCTCCGGCAGCGCCGGCGAGGGCGCGACGACGGGTGGTGGGTTCCAGCATCTGTCTCCGATCCGGGTCTGACCGGCGGCGACCGTAGCGAGAAACTGATACTTCTGTCAATCTTGACAGAGTCGTCTTCGTCGGCGGAGGAGAGAGAGCGTTGCTACGTCGCAGCATGTTGGGCGCGGTGCTGGCCGCGGTCGGGTTGGCCGCGCCCGCCTCGGGGCAGGCGCCGAGCCCGGTCACGCCTGAGCAGGCCACGGCCCTCGGGCAGCAGGCCTACCTGTACGGCCTGCCGTTGATGGAGTTCCTGCGCACCCGCGACACGTTCACCAGCGTGCGCTGCCCCGACGACCGGGGCGACGCGCCGATCAACGCGTTCAGCGCCGTCGAGGCGTTCGCCGACGCCACGGTGCGGACGATCGTCGCCCCCAACGTCGACACGCTCTACTCGCTCTCCGAGCTCGATCTGGGGCAGGGACCGGTCGTGCTCAGCCACCCCGACATGGGTCGGCGTTACTTCGTCTTCGAGCTCGTGGACCCGTACACGAACGTCGTCGGATACATCGGCTCGCGCACGACCGGCAGCCGCGCCGGGCGCTTCGCGATCACCTGGAGCGGCCACCCGGGGAAGCGCGTGCCGGGCGCGCAGGTCCTGACCGTGCCCTACCGGCGCATCTGGGTCACCGGCCGCACGCTGGCCCGCGGGCCGGCCGACCAGGCGCGGGCGGTGAAGCTGATGTCGCGCTACCGACTGTCCCCGCCCGGCGGCCCGCTGCGCTTCCCGGCCAACTGCCGCACCGGCGCGCCGCAGGAGACCAAGGGGCTGACCGGCGAGGCGTTCCTGGAGGCCCTGGGCCTCGCGCTGGCGGAGAACCCGCCGCCGGCGCGTGACGCCGCGCAGCTGGCCGCGCTGGCCCAGGTCGGCGTCGGCCCGGGCCTGGTCCCGGCCCGCGCCGGGCTGACCCCCGAGACGCTGAGCGCGCTGATCGCGTCCGTCGACGCGACCGCCGCCGCCTTCCCGAACGCGGCGCGCGACAGCATCCTGGCCACGGCCAAGGCCAACAGCGGGTGGGCGACGCCGCCGGCCAACATCGGTGACTACGGCGTCGACTACACGACGCGGGCGGCGGTCGCGCTGATCGGGCTGGGCGCCAACACGCCCGAGGAGGCGCTGTATCCGACCGCCTACACCGACAGCGACGGGGTGCTGCTGGATGGCGCCAACGCCTACCGGATGCGCTTCGGCCCCGGCCAACTGCCGCCGCAGCGCGCCTTCTGGTCGCTGACGATGTACGACCGCGACGGGTTCCTGGTGCCCAACGCGGGCGACCGCTACGCGATCGGCAGCAGCCACCCGGGTCTCGTGCGCCGGCCCGATGGGAGCGTCGTCGTGCGCTTCCAGCGCACCAGGCCGACGGAGCGGGGCGTCAACTGGCTGCCCACGCCGGCTGGGGAGTTCCGCCTCAACCTGCGCGTCTACTGGCCGCTGGCCGGCGCGCTCTCCGGGGCCTGGGCGCCCCCGCCGATTCAACGGGTGGGCAGTTAGTTGACAGTTTCATCAGTCATGACTACCGTCTCATCCCTGTGAAGCTGCGATCGACACCACAAGGGCTGATCGTCGAGGACCCCGCTGGCGGACGCTGGGTCCGCATCCCCGGGGACGACGACCTCCTGACCTTCCTGGCCACCGGCCAGGAGGGCCGCGACCGCGCGGCCGCCGCGCTGTCCGCCGCCGACGCCATCGAGGTGGACCCCGCCACCGCGGGGCTCCCGTTCCGGCCGCGCTCGATCCGCGCGTTCATGCTGTGGGAGTCCCACGTGATCGCGTCGTCGCGGATGCTCGTGAAGAACTTCTTCCCGCCGCCGGCCTGGAAGGTCGTCTCCGGCTACGAGCGCGTCAGCGGACGCACCTTCCCCAAGCTGAAGCCCAACGACCGCTTCCGCGAGGCGCCGACCTTCTACGTGGCCAACCACACCGCGGTGCTCGGCGACGGCGACCAGATGTGGTGGCCGTCGCACACGCGGGCGCTGGACTTCGAGCTCGAGCTGGCCTGCGTGCTGGTCAAGCCGCTGGTCGACGCCACGCCGCAAGAGGCCCTGGAGGCCGTCGGCGGCTGGTTCATCCTCAACGACTGGAGCGCCCGCGACGTGCAGGCCGACGACGCGCGTCGCAACGTCTTCGGGCCGGTCATCAAGTCCAAGTCGTTCGCCAACTCGATCGGCTCCGACGTCCTCACGGCCGACGCGCTGCCCGACTGGACAACGGCCACCGGCCGCGTGCGCGTCGACGGCGAGGAGTGGTGTGCCGGCACGACCGCCGGGCCCCAGCACACGCTCGGCGCGATGCTCGCCTACGCGTCGGCCGGCGAGCGCCTGGACGCCGGCGACGTGATCTCCACCGGCACGATGCCGGGGTGCTGCGGCCTGGAGCTCGACCGGTGGATCCGGGTCGGGCAGACCGTCGAGCTGGAGATCGACGGGATCGGCACGCTGACCAACCCGATCAGCGCGGACGCCACGCCGGTCTGACCGCCGTGGACTGCGAGGTCCTCATCTGCGGTGCGGGCCCCGTCGGTCAGCTGCTGGCCCACCACCTGGGCGCGCTCGGCGTGCGCACCATTGTCCTCGAAGCGGGGTCGGGCGTGTACGAGCTGCCCCGGGCCGCGGTGGCCGACGACGAGGTCCTGCGGATCTTCCAGCAGGTCGGCCTGGACGCGGCGGTGCTCGAGAGCGCGCAGGTCCAGGACGGCGCCAGCTACGTGACCGGCGACGGCCGGCGCGTGCGCATCCTCGACGCGACCGGCGGCGACCTGGGTCAGCCGCCGCTCGTCTCGATCCACCAGCCGTCGATGGAACGCGCGCTGGTCCGCGCGCTGGAGCAGCGCCCGACGGTCGACGTGCGCTGGGACACCACGGTCGAGGCCGTGTGGCAGTCCAGCACCGGCGTGACCGTCCAGGCCCGGCCCACGGGCGGCGGGCGCGCGTTCGAGCTGCGCGCCGCATGGGTGGTCGCCTGCGACGGCGCGGCCAGCGCCGTGCGCGCGCGCCTGGGCATCGCCTTCGGCGGCTCGACCTTCACGCAGCGCTGGCTGGTCGTCGACGCGACCGTCGACCGCCCGCTGGCCCGCGTCCCGCACCCCTCCTTCGTGGGCGACCGCGAGCGCCCGACCGTGACCCTGCCGATGTCGCCCGGCCGCCATCGCTGGGAGTGGATGGTGCGCCCGCACGAGGACGCCCAGGCGTTCCTGGAGCCGGCGGCGATCGAGCGGCGCATCGCGCCGTGGCTGGACGGCGAGCAGGTCAGCGTCGAGCGCGCCGTCATCTACACCTTCCACGCGCGCACGGCCGCGCGCTGGCGCGCGGGCCGGGTGCTGCTGGCCGGCGACGCCGCGCACGTGATGCCGCCCTTCGCCGGCCAGGGCTTCGCCTCCGGCGCGCGCGACGTGGCCAACCTGGCCTGGAAGCTCGACGCGGTGCTGCGCGGCGCGCCGCAGCGGCTCCTGGACTCCTACGAGGTCGAGCGTCGCCCGCACGTGACGGCGATGCAGACGCTGGCCGTGCGCTGGGGCGACATCGTGCAGACGACGCGCCCCGGCGGTGCGCGCCTGCGCGACCGGCTGATGGGCGCCTTCGAGGGCTCGTCGATCCAGCGCTGGGTCAACGACCACACCAAGCCGCTGCCGACCTACGGCGCCGGCGCCTTCGCGCGCTCGCCGCATCGCCTCCCGCCGTTGCGCACCGTCGGCGGGCTGTTCCCCCAACCGCGGGTCCGAGGCGGCGACGGCGTCGCCCGGCGCCTGGACGATGCGCTGCCGTCGGGCTGGGCGCTGGTGACCACCGATCCCGCGTGCCGCGTGGCCGGCGTCCCGGCCCTGGTGGTCGGCCGGGACCTGATCGACGACCAGGGCGCGATCGGCCGCTGGCTGGACCGGGCCGGCGCGACGTGGGTGCTGCTGCGACCGGATCGGTTCGTGTTCGCCTGCGGTGCGCGGGCCGACCTGCCCGTCGCCGACGCCGCGCTGGACCGCACGCTCGGGCCCGCCCGGCCGGGAGCGCGCGCATGATCGGCCTGATCGGCTCGACCGGGCGGATCGGCCGTCATGTGGCCGCCGCGCTGGCCGGCGGCCCGGACGCGGTCGTCGCGCTCACGCGGGACGTGGCCGACCTGCGCGATCCCGGCGCCGTGCGCGCCGCGCTGGACGGCGTGCAGCGGCTGATGCTGCTCACCCCGCACGGCCCCGACCAGGACCTGCTGGAGGCCGTGGCCATCGACGCGGCCGTCGCGGCCGGCGTGCGGCGCATCGTCAAGCTCTCGGGCGGCGCCGCCTCGCTCGGGCCCGACGGCCCCACGTCGACCGCGGTCGCGCACTGGCGCGGCGAGCGGCGCATCGAGGCCACCGGCCTGGACTTCGTGTTCGTGCGCCCCACGTTCCTCATGCAGAACCTGCTGGCCACGGCGGCTCCGACGGTCGCCGGCGCGGGCCTCCTGGCCGCGCCGATGGGCCGTGCGCCGATCGCGATGGTCGACGCCCGCGACGTCGCCGCCTGTCTGGTCGCCGGGCTGCGGGCCGACGGCGCGCCCGCGGCGGCCTGGTCGGTCACCGGCCCGCGCGGCGTCAGCTTCGACCAGCTCGGCCGGCTGCTCGGCGTGACCTACCTGAACGTCTCGTCCCGGGCCGCGGCCCGCGCGCTGCGCCGCCAGGGCGCCGACGCATGGGAGGTCGACCACGCGCTGCGCATGGCCGCCTTCCTGGGCGCGGGCGCGGCCGCCGCCACGACGCCGACGGTCCAGCAGGTCACCGGCCACGCGCCCCGATCGATCGAAGCGTTCCTGGACGAGCACCGGGCCGTCTTCGCCGGCCGCCGCCCGATCGCCCGCGTCCTGCGCCGCCGCCCCCAACCCGCCTGAGGCATCCATGGTCACCCGAATCGGACACATGACCCTCCACGTACGCGACCTCGACGCCGCCGTGGACTTCCACACCCAGGTGCTCGGCCTGGTCGAGACCGAGCGCGCCGCCGGCGCCGCGTACCTGACCTGCAACGACCGCCACCACGAGCTCGTGCTGGTCGCCGATCCGCAGCGCGCCGGGTACGAGCACGTCGGCCTCGAGGTGGCCGACGCGGCCGCGCTGGAGCGGGCCAAGTGGATGATTCCCGCCGCGGGCGGGCGGATCCACGGCGACGTCTACGACGGCGAGCCGGGGATCGACCGCGCGCTGATCGTCAGCGGCCCGGAGAACCACGTCTTCAAGCTCTTCTGCGGGATGGAGCGCACCGGTCCGCTGCCCGCCGGCGACCGTCCGTCGCACTTCGAGCACGTCTCGCTGAAGGCGCGCAAGCCCGGCCCGCTGGAGCGTTTCCTGCAGCAGGGCCTGGGCTTCGGGTTCTCCGACCGGATGGGCTCGCTGGCCTCCTGGTGGCACTGCGACGCCGACCACCACGGCATCGCGGTGGTGTGGGCGCCGCGCCCGGAGCTGTCGCACTACGCCTTCGCCTGGCCGGACTTCAACGCGCTGGGGCGCGTCGCCGACCGGCTGCGCGTGGCGCGCGGGCGCAAGTGCGTGTGGGGGCCCAGCCGGCACGGACCGGGCAACAACCACTTCCTGTACTTCCTCGACGACGACGGCGCGATGATCGAGTGCTGCTCCGAGCTGGCCCAGATGGCGCCGCACGGCGAGTACCGCGCGCGCCGCTGGCCGATCGACCCCGGCACGATCAACCAGTGGGGTGGGCCGCCGCCGCTGGCCTTCCTGCGCGCGGGCTTTCGCACGCTGCCGGCCGTCGCCGGCCGGCCGAGCTGGGCGATGGCGCCGGCGCGCACGCCGGGCGGCGAGGCGGCGTGAGCGCCACCGAGGACCTGCTCTGGCCGCAGTGCTCCGGCCCCGACGACCTGGCGGCGATCGAGGCGATCCCGCTGGAGCGGCGGGGGCTGCCCGCGAGCACCTACGCGCTGGTGCAACGCGCGGCGCGCCGGTGGCCCGACGCCCCCGCGGTGTCGTTCCTGCCCGACGCCGAACGGTGGACGCAGCCGTCGACGCGCACGTTCGCGCAGCTGGCGACCGACGTGCGGCGCACCGGCGCGGCGCTGCGCTCGCTGGGCGTCGAGCGGGGCGACGCGGTGGCGATCGTCTCGACCAACTGCGCAGACATGCTCACCGCCCTGCTGGCCGCCGAGGCGGTCGGCATCGCCGCGCCGATCAACCCGGGCCTGAGCGCCGAGCACGCCGCCGGGCTGGTGTCGCTCGCGCGCGCGAAGGTGATCGTGGCCGCCGGGCCCCGCCTGGACCCGGCGGTGTGGGAGCTGGCCCGCGCGCTGGCCCGGCAGACGGGCGCGACCGCCCTGCTCGCCCTGCGCCCGACCGCGGACCCCGCCACCGAGCCGCTGGAGCCGATCGACGGCGTCGTGGTCGACCACCTGGCGCGGCTGGCCGGCGAGCACGAGGCGGTCCTGCCGGACGCCGCGCCCGGCGCCGACGACATCGCCAGCTACCTGCACACGGGCGGCACGACCGGCGCGCCCAAGCTGGCGGCGCGCACCCATCGCAACGAGGTGGCCAACGGCTGGATGGTCGTGCTGGGCGGTGCGCTGGACGACGACGGCGTCGTCTTCGCGGCGCTGCCGCTGTTCCACACCAACGCGCTGATCGTCACCGCGCTCGCCCCGCTGATGCGCGGCCAGCACGTGGTCTGGGCCGGGCCGCTGGGCTACCGCGACGTGCCGCTGTACGGCGTCTTCTGGCGGATGGTCGAGCGCTACCGGATCGCCGTGATGTCGGGTGTGCCGACGGTCTACCAGGTGCTCGCGCAGGTGCCCGCCGACGGCATCGACATCAGCAGCCTGCGGCTCCCGGTGGTCGGCGCCGCGCCGCTCCCGGCGGCCGTGGCCCAGGCCTGGCGGGAACGCACCGGCGTGGCGCTGTGCGAGGGCTACGGGCTGACCGAGGCGACGTGCGCCACCGCGCGCAACTGGCCCGACGCGCCGCGGGCGGGCAGCGTCGGCCAGCGGCTGCCCTATCAGGAGGTGCGCGCCGTCGACATCGATCCCGACACGGGCGCGTGGACGCCGCTGCCCACCGGCACGGTCGGGACGCTGGTGGTCAACGGGCCGACGGTGTTCGCCGGGTACGTGGCGCCGGACGGCTCCGTGGACCGGGGCGACAAGGTCCGCGACGGGTGGCTGGACACCGGCGACCTCGGCGCGGTCGACGCCGATGGGTACCTGCGCCTGACCGGGCGCGCCAAGGACCTGATCATCCGCGGCGGGCACAACATCGATCCGGCGGTGATCGAGGACGCGCTGCTGGAGCATCCCGCGGTCACGGCGGCCGCCGCCGTCGGCCAGCCCGACGAGCACGCGGGCGAGGTGCCGGTCGCCTACGTGACGGTCGCGCCCGGCGCGAGCGTCGGCGGCGCGGAGCTGCAGGCCTGGGCCGCGGCGCGGGTGCCCGAGCGAGCGGCCGCACCGCGCTGGGTCGAGGTCATCGACGAGATCCCGCTGACCGCCGTGGGCAAGCCGTTCAAGCCCGAGCTGCGGCGCCGAGTGGCGGAGCGCGGCCCGGGCTGACGCGCTAGGTTAGGGAACCCTAATGCTGCGTTCCCTCCTGTTGTGCACCCTCATCGGCCTGTCCCTCGCCGCCTGTGGTTCCGACGACGACGCCGCGCCGACGACCTCGTCGGCCGCCACCACCGCGGCCGTCGCGTCGGCCTTCCCGGCCTCGGTCGACCACAAGTACGGCACGACGACCGTCGACGCCGAGCCCCAGCGCGTGGTGGTCGTCGGGCTGACCGAGCAGGACGTGCTGCTCGCTCTCGGCGTCAAGCCGATCGCCACGACCGAGTGGTACGGCAAGCAGCCCTACGCCGTGTGGCCGTGGGCGCAGGAGGCGCTGGGCGACGCCAAGCCGGAGGTGCTCAACAACAGCGACGGCTTCCAGTTCGAGCGGATCGCCGCCCTGCGGCCCGACCTGATCGTGGGCACCAACTCGGGCATGAAGAAGACCGACTACGAGAAGCTCTCGGCCATCGCGCCGACGATCGCTCCGCCCAAGGGCGAGGGCGACTACTTCTCGCCCTGGGACATCCAGACGCAGATGATCGCCGACGCGGTCGGCCAGCACGACGAGGGCGAGCAGCTCATCGCCGGCGTCCGGGACCGCTACGCCAAGGCGGCCGAGGCGCATCCGGAGTTCGCCGGCAAGACGGCGACGTTCTCGCAGAACGCGTTCTACGACGGCCTCATCTACGTCTACCCCGAGGACGTGGGCACCGAGTTCCTGACCATGCTCGGGCTGCAGATCAACCCGAAGGTCACGGCCCTGCCCCACAAGCCGAGCGAGCAGGTGGGCGTGTCGGCCGAGCAGCTGCCGGTGATCGACGCGGACGTGATCGTCTTCGCCACCGAGGACCCCAAGGACGTCGACAAGCTCAAGAAGGTGCCGACCTTCCGCTCGCTGGATGCGGTCAAGCAGCATCGCGCGGTGTTCACCGACGGCACGCTGGCCGGCGCCATGTACTTCATGACGCCGCTGAGCCTGGACTACGTGGTGGAGCACCTGACGCCCCAGCTGGCCGATGCGGTCGCCGGCCGGGCGCCCCAGCGCGTAGTTGAATAAACGCCAATAATCTGGACGGATATATGAGCGCGCGGGGGGTTTGACCCCCCGTATGGTCGACGACCACGAGGCGGCCACGGGAGGCGGCCTCCAGTCAGGGACGATCATGCTCGCGCCGACCGCGCACCGCCGCCGCTGGACCCTGGGCCTGCCCGCGCTGCTCTGCGTGGTGTTCGCCTTGGCGCTGCCCGCGGTCGCGCACGCGGACGCGTACATGAACCAGACGTTCATCGCGGCCAGCGCCGGCGGCTCGTCGCCGTTCATGACCGGTTACGCCGATCCCGACGCCGAGGTCACGATCCGCCAGGACGGCGACGTCGTCGGCCAGGTCACCGCCGACGCCTCGGACGGGTGGTGGTTCTTCTACGTCCCGGAGATCTTCGCGGGGGTCAACCACTTCGCGGTCAGCACCGTCGCCGACGGGACGTTCGGCGAGTTCGACACCCAGGGCATCGTCGGCGCCTTCCCCTCGATCCTGGCGTCCGGAGACCTCACGCAACCCACGTTCACGCTCGCGGGCTACGGAGCGGAGGGCGACGCGATCGAGGTGACCGACGAGAACGACACCGTGCTGGGGTCGACCGTCGTTCCCGACACCACCTACTTCAACCTCGAGACCACGGTCGCGCTGGCCCCGGGCCCGCACACGCTGACCATCGCCCAGGCTGGTGGGGCCACGTGGACGTTCCCGGTGACCACGGCCGCGGAGGCGGTCGAACCGACGATCCAGGTCGACAGCGACGTCAGCGACCCGTCGGCCGGTGACGTGATCCAGCTGTCGGGCACGGGCACGCCCGACGGGACCGTCGAGCTGTGGAACTACAACACGTCGCTGGGCGACGTGTCCGTCGACGGCGACGGCAACTGGAGCACCTCGGCCACGCTCGAGGCCGGCTACAACCAGTTCTACGTCATCGACAACGTGAGCAACCTGCAGTCGGACTCGATCGTCATCCGCGCGCCCGGACCGCCCGTCGTCGACACCCCGACCGACGGCGACACGGTCGCGCCCCGGTTCCTGGTCAGCGGCGATGCGGACCCCAGTGCGGACGTGGTCGTCACCGACGAGAACGGCACCGAGCTGGGCACCACGACGCCCGACCCGTGCGGCTGCTGGTCGCTGACCACCACCACGCCGTTGGACGCCGGACCGCACACGATCACGGTCAGCCAGACGATCGGTGGCGTCACGCGCAGCACCGACGTGTCGATCACCGTCGACCCCGACGCCCTGACCGTCCTGTCGCCGATGGACGGGGACCTCGTCACCTCCGGCCCGATGACGTTCACCGGCACGGGAACGCCCGGCGCCGACATCACGATCTACGGCCCCGACGCCTCCGATCCCGATCACGTGGCCGGCACCACGACGGTCGGGGTGGACGGCTCGTGGAGCGTCGAGATCGAGGTCATCGACGGGCTGAACGACTTCTACGTCGAGCAGGCGGTCGGCGGCGACGTCACCGGCGAGGCCTACGTGACGATCTTGGCGCTGCTGCCGCCGCCCACGCTCCAGGTCGACTCGGCGCTGACGGTCAAGGAGGGCGCGGACATCGAGCTCTCGGGGACGGGCCGCCCCGACTACACGCTGATCGTGCTCATCAACGGCGACCCGGTCGCGTCCACCACCGTGGCCACCGACGGCACCTGGACGGCGACGGCGCAGGCCGGGTTCTGGGACAACTACGTGGCCGCCATCCAGCTGTCGCCCGACAACACCAGCATCTCCAACTACAGCGCCTCCGTGGACGTGATCGGCGTCGGCGCGCCGGAGGTCTACTACCCCGCGGACGGCGACACGGTCAGCAGCCCGTTCGACGTTGGCGGCGCGCGCACGATCCCGGCCGCGACGGTCACGGTGCGTGACTCCGGCGGCACGATCCTCGGGACCACCACCTCGGATCCCACCAACGGCTTCTGGCAGGTCGACGGCATCACGATCCCGCCCGGGACGGAGACGCTGCAGGTCACCGAGACCTACGACGGCGTGACCAGCGACGTCACGCCGATCGACGTCGCCCAGGCGCTCGACCCGCCGACGATCGACAACAACGGCAGCGTGCCCAACCCGGTGGTCATCACCGGCACCGGGTCCCCCGGCGCCACGGTCACGGTCTACGACAACGACAGCGGCGACGCGCTGGGCACGGCCACGGTGATGGCGGGCGGCGCGTGGTCGGCGGATCTGGGCCGGCAGCCCTACGGCGACCTGAACATCGACGCCACGCAGACCGTCAGCGGCGCGGAGAGCGACCATACGGCGGTGCGCAACCTGATGTCCGTGCCCGCGGTGCCCACCTTCCAGGTCAGCGCGACGACGGCCCGGACCAACACGGGCGTCGTGGTCAGCGGGACGGACGCCGATCCCGGCGCCTCGATCATCGTGTTCCGCAACAGCGGCTCGTGGGCCTTCGCCACGGCCAACGGCTCGGGCGCCTGGTCGACGACGCTCGCGCCGCTGGTCACCGGCGACAACTACGTGGCCGTGATGCAGACGAGCGACGGGTGGGACTCACCGGTCAGCGCCGAGACCTACGTCCTGGGCCTCAACGCGCCGACGATCGCCACCCCGTCGGGCGCCAACCCCACGGTCACCGGCCCGTCGTTCACGGTCGGCGGCACCAACGCGCGGCCGGGGACCACGATCGTGGTCACCGACGAGGGCGGCAACACGGTCGCCACGACGACGGCCGACGGCTCGGGTGTCTGGTCGACGACGGCGACGACGACCGGCGGGGCGCACACGCTGCGCGCCACGCAGACGATCAACGGCGTGACCAGCGCGCAGGGCGCGGCCAAGAACGTCACCGTGCGCGTCACGCCGGCGATCACCACGGACCCGCAGCCCCAGACGAAGGCCAACGGGGCCACCGTGACGTTCACCGCGGCGGCCTCGGGCTTCCCGGTGCCCACCGTCCAGTGGCAGTCCTCGACCAGCCCGTCGACCGGCTTCACGAACATCGCCAGCGCGACGAGCGCGACGTACTCGTTCACCGCGTCGGCCGCCGACGCGGGCAAGTACTACCGCGCGCGCTTCACCAACACGGTGGGCAACGCCACCTCGAGCGCCGCGCAGTTCACCCTGGGCGTCGCGCCGGCCGTGACCACGTCGCCGGCGAACCAGTCGGTGACGGCCCCCGCGCCGGTGACCTTCACCGCCGCGGCCAGCGGCACGCCGGCGCCCACGGTCAAGTGGCAGCGCTCCAACGACGCGGGCGGCCACTGGAACGACATCCCCAGCGCCACGTCGACCTCGTACACGTTCAACCCGACGCTGGGCGACGACGCCGCGCAGTTCCGCGCCGTCTTCACCAACGCGATCAGCAGCGCCACGACCACCGCCGCGACGCTGACGGTGACCGCGGGCGTGCCCACGGTCTTCACGCCGCCCAGCATCACCTCGCGCGAGGGCGGGGCCTGGTTCAGCGTCGTGCGCGGGCAGTGGACCGGCTGGCCGGACTCCCTGACCCAGCAGTGGGTGCGCTGCGACGCCGCGGGCGACAACTGCGCCGACATCGACGGCGAGGTCGGCGGCTCGTACTTCCCGGTGGCCTCCGACGCGGGCAAGACCCTGCGGGTGCGGGTCGTGGCCACCAACGCCACGGGCCCCTCGCTGCCGGCCACGAGCGCCGCCGTGGCGATGACCCTGCCGGCGGTGCCGGTCAACACGACCGCCCCGACGGTGGTGTCCAACGACGGCGGCAACTGGTTCTCGGTGGGCCGCGGCACGTGGAGCAACGGGCCCAAGACCTACGCCCAGCAGTGGCTGCGCTGTGACGCCGCGGGCGCGGGCTGCGCGGCCATCGCCGGCGCCACCGGGACCGCCTACTACCCGACGGCCGGCGACGTGGGGCGCACGCTGCGGGTGCGGGTCACGGCGACCAACGCGGGCGGCACGTCGGCGCCGGCGACCAGCGACTTCGTGGCGCCCGCCCTGCCCGCGGTCCCGGTCAACACCGGCCTGCCGATCGCGGTGGTCAAGGACGGCGGCACGTGGTTCTCGACGAACAACGGGAAGTGGTCCAACGGCCCGACGAGCTACGCGCAGCAGTGGCTGCGCTGCGACGCGGCCGGCGACGGCTGCGCGCCGATCGGCGGCGCGACCGGCGCCTCGTACTACCCGACGACCGACGACGCCGGCCACGCGCTGCGGCTGCGGGTGGTGGCCACCAACGCCGGCGGCCCGTCGGCTCCGGCGGCCAGCGACGCGGTCACCCCGGTCCTGGCCGGCGTGCCCGTCCTGACCGCGGCCCCGACCATCCAGGTCAACGCGGCGGGCGCGTCCTACACGGCCAAGTCCGGCTCGTGGACCGGCGGCGCCGCCAGCTACGCCTACCAGTGGAGCCGCTGCGAGCTGACCGGCGACGGCTGCGCGGCGATCCCGGGTGCGACCGCGACGGTCTACCGCCCGGTCGCCGCCGACCTGCTGCACACGCTTCGCCTCGAGGTCGTCGCGTCGAACTCCGCCGGGCCGTCCGTGCCGGCCACCAGCGACGCCGTCGCGGTGGTCGCGCCCGACGTGCCGGTCAACACCACCGCGCCGTCGATCCTGCCCAAGGACGGCGGCTTGTTCACCGCCAAGACGGGCAACTGGAGCAACGCGCCGATCGCCTACGCCTACCTGTGGAGCCTGTGCGACGCCTCCGGCGCCGCGTGCGCGCCGATCCCCGGCGCGGTCACCGCCAGCTACCGCCCGACGGCGGCGATGGGCGGTCAGACGCTGCGGGTGACGGTGATCGCCACGAACGTGGGCGGCGTCTCGTCGCCGGCCACCAGCGACCCCGTCGCGATCACCATCATCTAGGAGGGCACTAGGCCAGCGCGCGGCCGAGCGCGCGCCCGGCCGCCCGCCCGCTGAACAGGCAGCCGCCGAGGAACGTGCCCTCCAGCGCGCGGTAGCCGTGCATGCCGCCGCCGCCGAAGCCGGTGGCCTCGCCCGCCGCGTACAGCCCGGGCAGCGGCTCCCCGTCGGCGCGCAGGACGCGGCCGTCGAGGTCGGTCTGGATGCCGCCCAGCGTCTTGCGGGTCAGGACGTGCAGCTTGACCGCGATCAGCGGCCCGGCGTCCGGATCGGTCAGCCGGTGGGGCGCGACCACGCGGGTGACGCGGTCGGGCAGGTAGCGGCGCGCCTCGCGGATCGCCGCCAGCTGGAGGTCCTTGCTGAAGCTGTTGGCCACCTCGCGGTCGCGGGCCAGCACCTCGTCGCGCACGCGCGACGGATCGAGGGCGCCGTCGTCGTCCAGGCGGGTCATGCCGGCGATCAGGGCGTCGAGGTCGGGTGCGACAACGAAGTCCGCGCCGTGCTGCTTGAACGCCTCGACGGGCGGCGGCGCGCCGGAGCCCACGCGCGTGCGCAGCATGTCGCGGATGCTGCGGCCGGTGATGTCGGGGTTCTGCTCGGAGCCCGACAGCGCGAACTCCTTCTCGATGATGCGCTGCGTGAGCACGAACCACGTGTGGTCGTGGCCGGTCTTGGCGATGTGCTCGAGCGTGCCCAGCGTGTCGTAGCCCGGGAACAGCGGCACCGGCAGGCGCGTGCCGGTGGCGTCCAGCCACAGCGATGACGGCCCGGGGATGATGCGGATCCCGTGCAGCGGCCAGATCGGGTCCCAGTTGCGGATCCCCTCGACGTAGTGCCACATGCGGTCGGGGTTGATGACGTTCCCGCCCGCCGCCTGGGCGATCTCGATGCCGCGCCCATCGACGTGCGCGGGGACGCCGCTGATCATGTGCTTGGGCGGGCGCCCGAGGCGCTGGGGCCAGTTGCGGCGCACGAGCTCGTGGTTGCCGCCGATGCCGCCCGTGGTCACGACGACCGCCTGGGCCCGCAGGTCGAAGGTGCCCGACTCGGTGCGGTTGGAGCTCTGCCCGCGCGCGCACCCGTCCGGCGCGAGGATCGCGCCCGTGACGCCGGTGACGGCGCCGTCGCTGATCGTCAGCCCGTCGACGCGATGGCGGAAGCGCAGCTCGACCAGCCCACGCGCCGCGGCCGCGCGCACGCGCCGCTCGAACGGCTCGATCACCCCGGGGCCGGTGCCCCAGGCGATGTGGAAGCGGGGCACCGAGTTGCCGTGGCCGATCGCGCCGTAGCCGCCCCGCTCGGCCCAGCCGACGTTGGGAACGATCTTGACGCCCTGGGCGGCCAGCCACTGGCGCTTCTCCTCGGCGGCGAAGTGCACGTAGGCCTCGGCCCAGCGACGCGGCCATGCGTCGTCGGGGCGGTCGAACCCGGCCGTGCCCTGCCAGTCCTGCCAGGCCAGCTCGAAGCTGTCGCGGATGCGCACGCGTCGCTGCTCGGGGCTGTCGACGAGGAACAGGCCGCCGAAGGACCAGAAGGCCTGGCCGCCCAGCGACGTCTCGGGTTCCTGGTCGAGGACGATCACCCGACGTCCGGCATCGGCCAGCTCCGCGGTGGCGACCAGCCCGGCCAGGCCGCCACCGACGACGATCGCATCGGCATCCATGCCGCTAAGTGTACGCGAACGTTCAGGCGGCAGCTTCGGGTGCTGCGGCCACCGTGGTCCGGCGCGCGCTGATGGCCAGCGCGCTCACCGCGGCCAGCAGCGAGATGCCGGCCGCCCACCACCAGGCGGAGACGAAGCGGTCCAGGTCGCCGGCGTTGGCCACCGAGCTGCCCAGGATCACCACGAGCAGCGCGATGCCCAGCACCGAGCCGAGCTGGCGGCCCATCTGGACCACGGCGCTCCCGGTCGACGACTGGTGCGGCGGGAGGTCGGCGCTGGCCGCCGCCACGAGCGTGGGCAGCGAGAAGCCGACCCCGGCGCCGACGATCAGCCAGCCGGGCAGCACCTCGGTGACGTAGCTGCCCTCGGCGCTGAGCGACAGGCCGATCAGCAGGCCGCCTGCGCCCATCAGCAGCGCGCCCGCGCCGGCCACCGCGCCGGCGGGCAGGTCGACCGTGAACCGCCGCAGGCCGATCGCGGTGACCGAGACCATCACCGGGCCGGGCGCGATCCCCAGCCCGGTCTGCAGGGCCGACCAGCCCCAGCCCTCCTGCAGCCACAGGACGAGGCCGAGCAGCTGCATGCCGAAAGAGATGCCCAGCAGGAAGTTCGACACGTTGGCCCAGGCGAAGCCGCGGTGGCCGAACAGCGCCAGGTCGATCACCGGGGCCTGATGGCGGGCCGACTGGACCAGGAACAGCCCCAGGCCGGCGGCGGCCACGGCGAAGGCGGCCAGCGTGGCCGGGTCGCCCCAGCCCCACGTCGGGCCCTGCACGAGCGCCAGGGCCAGCGCGCCGATCGTGACGATCAGCAGGACGCCGCCGATCAGGTCGGGCACCCAGGTCTCGACGACGTGGCGCACGTTGGGCGCCAGCACCGCGGCGGCGATCAGCGCGCCGATGGCGATCGGCACGTTGATCACGAAGATCCAGCGCCAGGACAGCTCGACCAGCAGGCCGCCCAGGGCGGGGCCGGCGGCGGCGCCCAGCGAGCCGGCCACCGCCCACACGCGGATCGAGTGCTGGCGTCGCTCGGCCGGGATCGCGGTCAGGATCAGGCCCAGGCTGGTGGGCACGAGCGCGGCGGCGCCGAGCGCCTGGACGCAGCGCAGCGCCACGATCCACCACAGGTCGCTGCTCAGCGCGCAGCCGAGGCTGCCGACCGCGAACAGCCCGAGCCCGAGCAGGAAGAAGCGCTTGACGCCATAGCGGTCGGCCAGCCGTCCGGCGGGCACCAGCAGCGCGGCGAACACGATCGCGTAGGCGTTGAGCACCCAGCTCAGGTCCGACAGCGAGGTCACGCCGACGTCGGTCCCGATCGCCCGCAGGCCGACGTTCACGATGAACAGGTCCAGCGAGCTCATGAACGTGGCCACGCAGAGGATCGTCAGCAGGGCGGCCGAGTGGGTTCGATTTGTAGACCGACTCATCAGGGCGGTACCGTAGCAAGGGTGAGTTCGAATGTCGAACCGGTGACGCCCGGCCCGCTCGGCCCCGACGGCGTGCGCGTCTGCGCGATCGCCGACGCGCTCGACGTGCTCGGCGACCGCTACACGCTGCTCGTGCTGCGGGAGATCGGCCTGGGCGTCGGGCGCTTCAGCGACATCCGCCGCCACATCGGCGCGCCCCGCGAGACGCTGACCGTGCGCCTGCGCAAGCTGGAGGAGGCCGGCGTCATCGCCCGCCGCCGCTACAGCGAGCATCCGCCCCGCGACGAGTACGTCCTGACCGAGGCCGGCAAGGCGCTGACGCCGGTCATCCGCGGGCTGCGCGCCTGGGGCGAGCAGTACGCCGCGGCCAACGTGCCCTGACCTGGGAGCATGCGCACGCCATGCGCGCTGAGCTGCTCGGGCTTGCCCGTGACCTGATCGCCGTCGATTCCGTCAACCCGTCGTTGGTCGCGGGTGGCGCGGGCGAGGGCGAGGCGGCCGACCTGGTGGCCCAGTGGGCCCGCGACGCGGGTCTGGACGTGCGCTGGCTGGAGGCCACGACCGGGCGTCCGAGCGTCGTCGTGCGCGCGCCCGGACGGGGCGACGGGCGCACGCTGCTGCTCTGCGGCCACCTCGACACCGTCGCGCTGACGGGGATGGCCGCGCCGCTCCAGGCGCGGGTGGACGGCGACCGGCTGCACGGGCGCGGCGCCTACGACATGAAGGGCGCGCTCGCCGCGGCGCTCGTGGCCTGCCACGCCGCCGCGCAGCTGGACCTGGCCGGGGACGTCGTCGTGGCCGCGGTGGCCGACGAGGAGCACGCCTCGCTGGGTGTCCAGGAGGTGTTGGCGGTGATCGCCGCCGACGCGGCGATCGTCGTCGAGCCGACCGAGCTGGCCGTGGCGACCGCCCACAAGGGGTTCGTGTGGGCCGAGATCGAGGTGCACGGGCGCGCGGCGCACGGGTCACGACCGGCGCTGGGCGTGGACGCGATCGTCGCGGCCGGGCCGATCCTCACCGCGATCGGCGCGCTGGACCAGGCGCTGGCCGCGCGCCCCCATCCGCTCCTGGAGCGCGGCTCGGTCCACGCCGGCACGATCGCCGGCGGGGTCGAGCTGTCCAGCTACCCCGAGTCCTGTCTGATCGGCGTGGAACGGCGCACGCTGCCCGGCGAGACGGCCGCGCACGTCGAGCTCGAGCTCGCCGCGGCGATCGGGGAGGCCGACGCCTCCGTGCGCCTGTCGCTGTCGCGCGACCCGTTCGAGATCGATCCGCGGGCGCAGATCGTCGGCGTCGTGCGCGACGCGGCGGCGCGCGTGCTCGGCCACCCGCCGCAGGTGGGCGGCGTGTCGTACTGGGCCGACTCGGCCTTCATCGCCGCGGCGGGGATCCCGACCGTGCTGTTCGGCCCGGTGGGCGCGGGCGCGCACGCCGCCGAGGAGTGGGTGTCGATCGACTCGCTGGACCAGGTCGCGCAGACGCTGGTGCGCGTGGCCACGCAGGTGTGCGCGTGAGGGCGCTGGTCAACCCCGCGTTCGACCCGGCGGCGGGGCGCGCGCCGGCCACCGACGCGCGCGCCTTCCACGAGGCGCTGCCCGGCTACGCGCCGACCCCGGTCCGCGACCTGCGCGACGTGGCCGAGCAGCTCGATCTCGGCGCCGTGCTGCTGAAGGACGAGTCCGACCGGTTCGGGCTGCCGGCGTTCAAGGTGCTGGGCGCGTCGTGGGCGGTGGAGCGGGCGCTGGCCGAGCGGGCGCCTGGCGCGCCGATCGACACGCTGGTCACCGCCAGCGCGGGCAACCACGGCCGGGCCGTCGCGCACGTCGCCGCCGCGCGCGGGCTGCGCGCGCGCATCTTCCTGCCCGCGCGCGCCCTGCCGGTGCGCCGCGCGGCGATCGCCGCGGAGGGGGCCGAGGTCGTGATGGTCAACGGCGGCTACGAGGAGGCGGTCGTCGCCGCGGCCGAGGCGGGCCGCGCGCCGGGCGCGCTGGAGGTGGCCGACGTGGGGGAGACCGGGCCGGCGCACTGGGTGGTCGACGGCTACGCGACGCTGTTCGCCGAGGCGGCCGAGCAGGCGCGCTTCGACCTGCTCCTGGTGCCGGTCGGCGTCGGATCGCTGGCCGCGGCGGCCGCCCGCTTCGGCGCCGCCTCCGGCGTGCCGGTGATCGGCGTCGAGCCGGCCACCGCGGCCTGCCTGACCGCGTCGCTGCAGGCCGGCGAGCCGACGACGATCGCCACGCCCGGGACGACCATGGCCGGCCTGGACTGCGCGGAGGTCTCGCCCGCGGTGTGGCCCGAGCTGCGGGCCGGCATCACGGGCACGGTCACCGTCGCCGACGACGAGGCGGCCAGCGCGATGACCCAGCTGGCCGCGGCGGGGCTGACGATCGGCGAGAGCGGCGCGGCGCCGCTGGCCGCTCTGCGCGCGCTGGCCCGCGATCCCGACGCCGGCGAACTGGGGGCGGCCGTCGACCTGGGGCCGTGGACGCGCGTGCTGCTGGTGGCCACCGAGGGGCGCACCGGCGGCTGACGCGCTCACGTAGCTTGCGGAGTGAAAACACAGCACGCTAGGGTGCCTGATCACTCCAGTCTTTCGTTTCCAGGGATGGCTTTGACGTGACTGATTCTGGGTCGGCACGGATGTCGGGCGTTATGAGATCTGCCGGCGTATGGGGCTGAGCCGTCGGGCTGTGCGCGGGTCCTCTGTCCTCCCGCGATATGCACGCCAAGAGATCGCGCGGGCTGCCGCAGAGATCCTGACCGAGCACCTCCGCGTCTCCGATCAATCGGCGCCCCCTCCGGTCGGGCCAAACGCTGACGAGCTCGGGCGGTGCGGAGGCTGGTACCTCAGCAGACGCCGCACCTGGGTCAAACGCCACGTGGAGACGCTCGACATGGTCAACGAGCGGGCAGCCCGCCGCCATCTGACCATCGATGTCGAGCTACCCCGCGACGAAGGCGCGAGTCTTCCGTGGAGGGACGGAGAGCGGATGTATGTGGTGCCGCTCGCCGTACGTCGCAAACGCCCCGAAACGTCGCACGTGGATCTCGTGGACGAGAACGATCGGTCCCTGGCAGTGCTGACGCGACGAGAGAATGCGCAGATCACGCGTCGAGCACTTCAGGTAGCTGTTGACGATCTTATCGATCCTTCGCCTCAAACTCGAAAGCGGCTCAACCGGTACTTGGATGCACTCGTACACCGCAAAGCCGACCGTTACGAGCGAAGCGCATACGTGGCGAGTGCCGTCTCTCTGCTCAAGCTCGTCTATCACGGAGACGCCAGGACCGACGCGAAGTTCATGAGAATGCACCAACTGCTGCGGGACGTCGCGACGAACACGATCTTGTGGACCGTTGTGACGGGGTACCCAGGCCAGAGGCGGATCGTCAAGTTCAGCTATGACATTCCGCTCGTGAGAGCCAGTTTGTGGCCGAGGAAACGCGCGGGCTGGCGCCGCAGATCCGTATTTCTCGTGGGGGACGACGAACTGTTGTTCGACGATTTCGACCGCGGCGATGGCAACGAGCAGGGCATCGTCCGGCGGACGTGGAATCGGATCGCGACGACGATCGGGTGGGCTGCCTACGACATCCAAATCGATTCACCTTATGTGCGTGGAGCAGAGAGCTATCACCTGCAGTTTCGTTCGCCACCTGGTGTGGAGACGCGAAGCATTCGGCTGGGTTCCATGCTCGTGAACAACAAAGACGCGCCGCAGTATCCAGTCGTCGTCCCCGGTAGGGAGCACTCCCATCTTCACTTTTCCGGTTTGCGAGTTAAGCGAGATGGCCCGATTGAGATCAGTGTCAGAGTCGGACGCCGCGGCTACCTGAGTTACTGCACCCTCGCGGCATGCGTGATCGCCGCAATGCTCTGGGCATTCTCGGAGTTTCACGCCGATGCCGTGGAGCAACCCGAAGTGTCAGCGGCCACCCTCCTGTTGGTTCCGGCCTTGCTCGCCGCATTTGTTGTGCGGCAGGACGAGCACATCTTGGTGTCGCAGTTGCTCGCGGGGGTGCGGACCGCGCTGTTTATATGCGGTGTGCTCAGCGCTGCTGCTGCTTCTGCCATCGCGGGTGTTGTCCCGCTCGGCTTCGCTGACACCGCCGATGCTTGGCATTGGTATGCAGTGGCCGCAACCGGGCTAGCGGCGGTGCTCATTCTGAGTTGGATGCTCGCTTGGGACTCGGTGGAACGGGTCCGTCGGGCGAGTCATCGCCTCGCCGCGGAGTACCGACGTTATGGAGTAATCGCCTTCACGATAGGTATCTCCGGTGCCGCGGTGATGCATGCGACCCCTGCACATGCCGGTCGCGACGCGATGCACCTGGCTGCTGTGGCTGTGGTGCTCGCTGTGGGCCTCGCCGCAGGGTGGTGGGCCCAGTTCGCCGACGCTAACCGCCTGCACGCCGCGCCCCTACAGGTCCGGCGACTGATCTGCGGCGTCCTTGTCTTCGACGCCGTCTTGCTAGTCGTCGGGGCGGCGCTCCTCGGTGGCTGGGACGCGGACATTCTGGACTGGGAGGCGCTTCGCGGGTGGTTTCTGTCGCTCGCGATCCTTGCGCCGATCGTCATCGCCGGTCTCGAGGGTCTTCGTCGCGCAAACCACATAAGGAGTTCCAAGGTTCTGGGGCCGATCGAAGAGGACGAGGAACCGTGGATCGTCGACTACGCCGAGCACGATTCCGACGCTGGTGCCGACCCAGACGCGGGCGACCGCCGCGGCGCTGTGCAACATTCGTCGGCGCCATTGCAGAGGCGCGAGTCATCTGCCGATGACTGATCCAGACCAACTCTCTAGCGTCCGGAGAACGTGATCGAATAATGTCATTCGAGTTCATTCGAGCGTTTCGACGTTCGACAGCTGGGTAGAGGAGATCGCTACGATGCGTAACCCGATTCGCTCGTTGCTCATGTTCCGCTTCCAACACCGGAGCCGTCCACTCGGCTCACTGACCTCCTCGGACCTTTCGGCCCCGTCCGTCGAGGGCGACGTCCATGTCAGCAAAAGCCTGTGGATAGCCGCGCACGACTTGCAACGCCGACTGTTGGCGCAGGATCTGGCCGAGACGGTGCAGGCACCGACCAGAGCCCCCGAGCCAGGTCATCCCCTCCACCGGTAAGCGGCGGCTACACCGTAGCCCGGTGCCGCTGACTCACGCTCAGACCTCGCCGCGCAGCACCTCGAGGTAGCGCTCCGCGTCGCGCTGGATCAGCGCGTCGCCGCGCTCGTCGATGACCGACCACCACCAGCCGGCGTAGATGCGCTCGAACGCGTAGGGATCGACGGCGGCGGCGATCCGGCGCACGGCCGACTCCCACAGCGGCAGGCGGTTGGGCGCGCTGTACAGGAAGGTCACCCGGTCCAGGCCGGGCGCGACGTAGATCGTGTCGCCGGTGGCCAGCACGCCCCGGCCGTCGGCGCCGTCGGCCCAGTGCAGCACCGCGCTGCTGGGGAAGTGGCCGCCGGTCTGGATCAGCGTCACGCCGGGCAGCAGCGACAGCGTGTCCGACCAGCGGCGCACGCGCTCGGTCGGACGACGCAGCCAGCTCTCGTCGGCGGCGGGCAGCACGATCTCACAGCCGAACACGTCGGCCCAGTCGACGATCGCCCCGTACATGTGCGGGTGGCTGGCGCTGACCGCGGCCAGGCCGCCGGCCTCGCGGACCGCGGCGAAGGCCTGCTCGTCGACGAAGCCGGGCGGGTCCCACAGGACGTTGCCCGCATCGGTCTGCACGAGCAGCGCGCGCTGGCCGACGCCGATGTCCGGATGGGTGCCGATGCCCAGCAGCCCCGGCTCCAGATCGCGCAGCTCGGTCGTGTAGCCGTCGGCCGCCAGCTGCTCCAGCGTCGTCCAGCGCTGCCCCGACGGCGCCACGAACTGGCGCTCGTCGGCGCACACCGGGCAGGGGTGGGGCGGGTGGTCGGCCGCGAGGTGGCCGCCGCAGGCTGGGCAGATCCACACCATCGCGGTGCATCATCGCGTACGGTCCGGGCATGACCAAGGAGCTGCGCATGCCGGCCGAGTGGACGCCGCACGAGCGCACGCTCGTGGCCTGGCCCGCCCGCGCGGAGGCCTGGCGGGGCACGACGATCGAACACGCGCGCGACGTGCACGCCCAGGTGGTCGACGCGATCGCCGCGTTCGAGCCGGTCACGCTGGTGGCCAACCCGGCCGACGCCGACGACGCGCGCGCCCGCGTGACGGCCGACAACGTCGAGGTCGTCGCCCTCCCGATCGACGACTCGTGGCTGCGCGACAGCGGGCCGATCATCGTCAAGGGCGTCACGGGCGAACGCGCGGGGATCGACTTCCGCTTCAACGCCTGGGGCGAGGCGTTCACGCCGTACGACGCCGACGCGGCGATCGCCCAGCGCCTGCTCGAGCACCTGGGGATCGAGCGCTTCGCTTCGCCGCTGGTGCTGGAGGGCGGCTCGATCGCCGTCGACGGCGCGGGCACGCTGGTCACCACCGAGCAGTGCCTGCTGAACCCCAACCGCAACGCGCTGCTGGCCCGCGACGAGATCGCCCGTGAGCTGCAGCAGCAGCTCGGCGTCGAGCAGATCGTCTGGCTGGAGAACGGGCTCGTCGAGGACGCCGACACCGACGGGCACGTCGACAACATCTGCGCGTTCCTGGCGCCCAACCGGGTGCTGCTGCAGACCGTGCGCGATCCCGACGACCCCAACTACGACAGCGTCCAGCGCAACCGGGCGATCCTCGACCGGGCCGGCCTCGACGTGATCGAGCTGGACCTGCTGCCCCGGACGCTGCGCGACGATGGCGAGGCGGTCGTCGTGCCCTACACGAACTTCTACCTGTGCAACGGCGCGGCGATCGTGCCGGTCGCGGAGATCGATCCCGACATGGACCGCCAGGCGCTGGACTTCATCGGCGCGCTGTTGCCCGGCCGCGAGGTCGTCGGGGTGCCCGGCCGGGTGCTCGCCCTGGGCGGCGGCGGCGTCCACTGCATCACCCAGCAGGTGCCGCGATGACGATCGAGCTGATCACCGCCTACGACGTCCCCGCGTCCCTGGCCCGGGTGCAGGAGCCCACGCGGGCGCCGTTCCGCGTCGCCGCGGTGCAGCAGCGCTGGGATCCCGATCCCGCCAGGCACCGGGCGAACCTGGCCGACGGCATCGCGCGGGCCGCCGCCGAGCACGCCCAGCTCGTGTGCCTGCAGGAGCTGACGCTGTCGCCCTACTTCGCGATCGTCCCCGATGGGCCGACGGACGCGGCCGAGTCGGTCCCCGACGGGCCGACGACCACGTTCGCGCGCGAGCAGGCCGCCGCGCACGGCTGCTTCGTCCACGCCTCGCTGTACGAGCGCGTCCAGGACGGCCTGGGCTACAACACCGCGATCGTCGTGGCGCCCGACGGCGAGCTCGTCGCGCGCACGCGCAAGCTGCACATCCCGGTCACCGCGGGCTACTACGAGGACAAGTACTTCCGGCCCGGGCCGCCGGGCCCGGACGCCTTCCCGGTCGTCGGCCTGGCCGACGCCCGCTTCGGCTTCCCCACGTGCTGGGACCAGTGGTTCCCGGAGCTGGCGCGCGCGTACTCGCTGGCCGGCGCCGAGGTGCTCGTCTACCCGACGGCGATCGGCTCCGAGCCCGACCACCCGGACTTCGACACCCAGCCGCTGTGGGAGCGGGTGATCGTGGCCAACGGCATCACCAACGGCACGTTCATGGTCGCCGTCAACCGCATCGGCCACGAGGACCCGCTGACCTTCTACGGCTCCAGCTTCATCAGCGACCCGTACGGCCGCGTGCTGGCCCGGGCGCCGCGCGACCGCCCGGCCGTGCTCGTCGCCGACCTGGATCTCGACCAGCGCGGCGACTGGCTGGAGCTGTTCCCGTTCCTGACCACCCGCCGCCCCGACGCGTACGGTTCGCTCGCAGAGTGACGACGCCTGAGAGCCGACCCTCCCTGGTCTACGTCGTCGGACGGGTCAACCAGGGCGTGCGCCGCGAGCTGCGCAAGGCGCTGTCGCCCTGGGGGCTGACCGTGCCCGAGCTGACCACGCTGTCGGTCCTGCGCACCCGCCCGGGGCTGTCCAACGCCCAGCTGTCGCGCCGCGCCCTGACCACGCCGCAGTCGATGAACGAGGTGATCGCCGAGCTCGAGCGGCGCGGCCTGGTCGAGCGCACCGTCGATCCGTCGCACGGGCGGATCCTGCGCGCCCAGCTGACCGGCGCCGGCGAGCGGCTGTGCAGCGAGGTCGATCCGGTCGTCGCGCAGCTGCAGGAGGAGATGCTGGCCGAGGTCCCGCCCGAGCATCACGACGTCGTCGTCGAGGGGCTCGTCTCGGTCATGCGCCACCTGCGCTCGCGCGAGCGCTGACGCGCGCTCAGACCTTGCGGTAGCGCGCGTCGGCCAGCGAGTAGCAGCCGAACGCGATCAGGCCCGCGGCGGTGATGCCGAGCAGCACCGGGCCGTAGGAGGCCTGGGCGAGCTTGGACAGCGCGCCGTCCAGGCCGACCGCCTTGTCGGGGTTGAAGTCGATCGCCGCGCGCAGCAGGAAGTAGCCGACGAGCCCGAAGACGACCATCCGCGACAGGTGGCCGACCACGCCCAGCACGGTGAACCCGCGCTTGACCGACTCCGACATCTGCTCGGTCTTGGAGTCGTCCAGGAACCCGCGCGAGAGGCCCTTGTAGCCCTGGTAGCCGGCCACGCCGAGCATGATCACGCCGGCCAGCCCGACGAGGTACTGGCCGCCCGTCCAGCCCATCACGCCCGCGGTCGCCTTGTCGGGATGGCCCGAGGAGCCGCCGCCGGACCCGATCAGCAGGCTGACCGCGGTGACGAACAGCGTCCCGTAGGCGATGCCGCTGGCCGCGCCGGCGATCCGGTCGAAGCCGCTGTCGCTGGCCTCCGGTCCGTGGCCCACCGCCGCGCGGACCAGGCGCCACAGCGCGTACCCGCCCAGGCCGATGGCCAGCGCGATCAGCGCGACGGTGCCCAGCGGTCCCTCGGCGATCGTCTTCAGCGCGCCCTGCTGGTTGGTGGCCTTCCCGCCCGCGCCCAGCGCCAGCGCCAGGGCCAGCGCGCCGATCAGGCCGTAGACCACGCCCCGGGCGACCAGGCCCGCGCGGGCCAGCCACTCGAACGCCGGCTCGCGGGCGATGATCTCGCCCGCCGCCAGTGCCTGTCGGGGATGAACGTCGGGTGTCGACGGGGACGCCATGGGGTTGCTCCTCACGCTGCCTGAAGGTTCTGGGCGGAATCGGGGACGCACACCTGCAGCGCGCCGGGCTCGACCTCGACGCTGAACGACCGCACCTTCTTGCGGTCACCGCCGTCGAGCTCGTAGCGGACCTTGCGGTCGAAGGAGAGCTGCACGGAGCGGGCGCGCGTGATGCGCACGAACGGCGACTTGCTCGGGTCGCCGCCGACCGAGCGCGCGACGGTCCGCATCCACTCGCCGGTGGTCTGCGCCGTGACGATGCCCAGCTCCAGCGTGCCGTTGTCGATCGCGGCGTCCGGGAAGATCTCCATGCCGCCGAACAGGCGGCCGACGTTGGCCAGCAGGATGCAGCCGGTCGGGCCCTCGTACCACTCGACGCCGTCGACGGTGATCTGCGCGCCGAACGGGTCGGCGCCGAGGTTGCGGGTGGCGCTCCACACGTATGCCGCGCGGCCGAAGCGGTCCTTGTGGGCGTCGGCGTCGCGGATCATCGCCGCGTCGAAGCCGGCGCCCGCCATCACGGCGAAGCGCTCGTCATCGAGCCGGCCGACGTCGATGGCCCGGTGGGTGGCGCCGAGGCCGACGTCGACGGCGCCGACCAGGTCCAGCGGGATGTCGAGGTTGCGGGCCAGGAGGTTGGAGGTGCCGGCGGGGACGATGGCCAGGCGCGCGTCGGTGCCGGCCAGCTCGCCCAGGCAGCGCCGGGCCATGCCGTCGCCGCCCCACGAGAAGACGAGGTCGGCGCCCTGGTCCAGCGCGCGCCGGACCTGCTCGGGCGCCTTGCGCGACTTGGGCACCTCGATCCACAGCGGGTCGGTGATGCCGCGCTCGGCCAGGACGCGGCGCAGCTCGGGCAGGCCGCCGCCGAGGGTCTTGCCGGCGTGGGCGATGACCGCGACGTTCATGCCGTGGTCACCTTGCCGGCGATCCGGCCGGTGCGCTGGCTGGCGGGCTGCGCCTGGGGCTGGGGCGCCCGGCGCGCCGCGGCCGCTCCGGCGGCCCGGCAGGCGAAGACGAGCACGCAGATCGCGCCGATGCCGATGATCGCGCCACCGGCGACGTCGAGCGGATGGTGCATGCCGCGGTACATGCGCGACAGCGCCACGAACACCGGGATCGCCACCGCGAGCGTCCAGGCGGCGAGGCGCACGCGGCGGTCGCGGATGCGCGAGGTCAGCAGCAGCACGAGCCCCGCGTAGACGGCGATCGAGGCGGCCGTGTGCCCGGACGGGTAGCTGGCGTCGGCCGGCAGCCCTTCGAGGCGGTGCACGTGCGGGCGATCGCGCGGCACGACCATCGTGGTGATGCGGTAGGTGGCCGACTCGATGGCCAGGACGAAGATCGCGAACGCGGCGATCCGCCAGTGGCGCAGCGCGGCCGCCACCAACGCGACGAGGCCCACCAGGATCGGCAGCACGGGCGCGCCGCCGATCGTCGAGCCGACCTCGGAGAGGTCGGTCTCCCAGCCGCTGCGGTGGTCGACGAGCGTGCCGATGAACGCGTTGTCGGGGCCGCCGAGCAGCCCGCCGCCAACGAGCACGTCGGTGACCAGCAGGCCCAGCGCGATCGACACGGCCACCAGCGCGGCCAGGCCCGAGAGCGCGGCGGCGAAGAAGACGACGACGGGATGGCGGCCGTCCAGACGCCGGGCGAACCGGCGGGCCGGCCCGGTGTCATGCGCGGCGAGGACCGGTGTCACAAACCGGTCCGCAGCGGGTTCCACCGCCATCGATCGACACCTCCTGTCGTGCTGCGTTTGCAGGCGATGCGTGCCCTGCCCGCACCATCGGGTACCCAGAGGCTCGACCCGCCATGCTCCTGCTTCTGCTCGCCTCCATCATGCTGGTTTCCGGCGCTTTGGCGTTCGTCGTCGTGCGCCGCGCGGCCCGGCCGGGCGCGGTGGCGCTCGCCGTGGTCCTCGGGCTGTTCGCCGCCGCCGCGGCGCTGCTGATCGGCGGCCACGACGGAGCGCTCGGCGTGGACGAGTCGGTCGCCGCCTGGACCCACGCACACGCGCGCCCCGGCGTCACCGACGCGCTGCACACGTTCACCGACCTCGGCAAGCCGGGAACCGTGATCGTGCTCGCGGTCGTGTTCGGCCTGCTCGAGACGCTGCGCACGCGCGACCGCTGGACGATCCCGTTCCTGCTCGCCGTGGTCGGCGGGAACGCGCTGGTGACGACGCTGGTCAAGAACCTGGCCGACCGCGTACGCCCGGACTTCGACCCGCTGGCGGCCTTGCTGGGGCCGTCGTTCCCCAGCGGCCACTCGTCGTACTCCGCCGCGTTCTTCGCCGCGGCGGCGATGCTGCTCGCCCGCGGACGCTCGCGCGCCGTGCAGTCGGCGCTGGCCGGCGGAGCGGTGGCTCTGGCCGTCGGCGTGGCCACCTCCCGCGTGCTGCTCGACGCTCACTGGCTCAGCGACGTGCTGGCCGGCCTGGCCCTGGGCTGGAGCTGGCTGGCGCTGTGCGTCGTCGCCTTCCGCCGCCAGATGCCGCTAGGTCAGCTTGAGCAGCCGGATCGCGTTGTCACGGAGCACGAGCGGGCGCACCTCGTCCTTGATCGGCAGCCTCTCGAAGTCCGACAGCCAGCGCTCCGGGGTGATCAGCGGGAAGTCTGAGCCGAACAGCATCTTGTGCTTGAGCAGCCCGTTGACGTAGCGCACCAGGATCTCGGGGAAGTACTTCGGCGACCAGCCCGACAGGTCGATGTAGACGTTGGGCTTGTGCGTGGCCACGGCCAGCGCCTCCTCCTGCCAGGGGAAGGAGGGGTGCGCGAGGATGATGTCCATGTCGGGGAAGTCGGCGGCGACGTCGTCGACGGCCATCGGGTTGGAGTACTTCAGCCGGATCCCGCCGCCGCCGGGCATGCCGGCGCCGATGCCGGTCTGACCGGAGTGGAACAGCGAGATCAGGCCGGCCTCGGCGATCACCTCGTACAACGGGTAGAACGCGCGGTCGTTGGGCCAGAAGGCCTGCGTGTTGGGGTGGAACTTGAAGCCCTTCACCCCCTGGGCGATGTACTCGCGCGCCTCGCGCACGCCGGCCTTGCCCTTGTGCGGATCGACGGAGGCGAACGGGATCAGCACGTCCGGGTTGGCCTTCGCCACCTCGATCACCTCGGAGGTGGGCACCGTCTGCTCGCCGGTGCCGTAGGGCGAGTCGACCGTGAAGACGACCGCGGCCATGTTGCGCTCGCGGTAGTAGTCGGCCACCTCCTGCGTGGTCGGCTGCGGCGGGCTGCCGCCGAAGTACTTCTCGGCCGCGTCGAGGAACTCGGTGGTGACCGCGTCGGGCGGGCGGTGGTCCATGTGCGCGTGGGTGTGCGTGTGCACGTCCAGCGCGACGAGCGTGTCGAGGTCGATCGCGGTCATCAGAGGTCCAAGGGTGGCAGCTGGACGCCGAACGGCTGGGCCGACGCGCCCAGGGTGGTCGACCAGTTCTCGGCGATCGCCTCCGGGCTCCAGCCGCCCTCGTAGAACGCGCTGGCCACCTCGGCCGGGTGCGAGTACAGCGACAGTTTGTCGCCGCCGATGCCGATCGCCTGACCGGTCACCTCGCGCGCGGCCTCGCCGGCCAGGAAGACCACGAGCGCGGCGCTGTCGGAGGGCATCCCGACCGCGTGGGCCTGGCGCACCTCGCGAGGCAGCGGCTCGCCCGCGGCGACCTTGTCGACCAGCGGCGCGTAGATGGGGATCGTCGCGGTCATCTCGGTCCACGCCGTGGGGACGATCGTGTTGACCGTGATCTGGGCCCGGGCCAGCTCCATCGCCCAGGTGCGGCACATGCCGACGATGCCCGCCTTGGCCGCGGCGTAGTTCGTCTGGCCGAAGTTGCCGTACTGGCCGGTGGGGGAGCCGACGAGGATCAGGCTGCCGCCCTCGCCCTGCTCGCGCAGGTGGATGGCGGCGGCGCGCGCGCACGTGAAGGTGCCGCGCAGGTGGGTCTCGATGACCGCGTCGAACTGCTCGTCGCTCATCTTCCACAGCACCGTGTCGCGCAGGATCCCGGCGTTGGTCACCATCGTGTCCAGCCGCCCGAACGCCTCGACCGCGCGGGCCACGAGCGCATCGGCGGTCTCGCCGCTGCCGACCGCGGCGATCTCGGCGACCGCCTCGCCGCCGGTGGCGGTGATCTCGGCGACGGCGCTCTGCGCGGCCTCGGCATCGACGTCGTTGACCACGATCGCGGCGCCCGCGGCGGCCAGCGCCAGCGCGTAGGCGCGCCCCAGCCCGCGGCCGGCGCCGGTGACGACGGCGACCTTGCCGTCGAGCTTGGTGGAGGCGCTCATGCGTAGTACCGGAACAGGCACTCGGCCACGACGGCCGGCTTCTCGGAGCCCTCGACCTCGATGGTCAGGACGACCTTGGCCTGGACGCCGCCCTTGACGTCGGTCACCTCGGCGATCTCGCCCTTCCCACGGAAGCGCGCGCCGACCGGCACGGGCGCCGGGAAGCGCACCTTGTCCAGGCCGTAGTTGACGCCCATGCCCAGGTCGGAGACCTCGATCAGCGCCTGGGAGATCGGCGCGAGCATCGACAGCGTGAAGTAGCCGTGCGCGATCGTGCCGCCGAAGGGCGTCTTGGCCGCCGCATCGGGGTCGATGTGGATGAAGTTGTGGTCGTCGGTGAGGTCGGCGAACTGATTGACGTCGTCCTGAGTGAAGACGCGCCAGTCGGTCGGACCCAGTTGCTCACCGACGTGCGAGGACAGAGACGCGATGTCGGAGACCATGGTGCTGAATATACGGCAACCTGATACTCAGCGGTCAAGGCGGCGCTTGAACGCGCGCTGCTTGCGGCGCGCATCGGCCGAGACCACCGGCAGCAGGGCCAGCGCCAGACGCGGGAACGTGTCGGCCACGCGCACGAACCAGCCGCGCCAGCGCGGCACGACGCGCACGGGTCGCGGCTTGTCCAGTAGCTCCATGGCCACGGCGGCGACCTGCTCGGGCTGCAGCATCACGCCCTGCCACGACATCGCGGCCATCGGGTCGTCGACCTTCTCGTACAGCATCGGCGTCCACACGCCGTCGGGGCACAGCGCGCACACGTGGATGTCGCGGACGCCCGCGCGGCGCAGGTCGGCGCCCAGGCCGAGGCTGAAGGCGATCGCGGCGTGCTTGGTGGCGCCGTAGACCGCCTCGCCGGGCGCCGCCACCAGGCCGGCCATCGAGACGACGTTGATCACGTGACCGCGGCCGGCGGGACGCATCAGCTCCAGGGCGGCGAGCGTCCCGTTGATCGTCCCGGCGGTGTTGACGTCGAACATCAGCCGCCGGTCGGCCTCGGTGATCTCCCAGGCGTTGCCGGTGCGCAGGATGCCCGCGTTGTTGACCCACACGGCCAGGTGGCCGGCCCGCTGCGCGGTGGCCTGCGCGGCGGCCGTGCAGGCGGCGGCGTCGGCCACGTCGAGCGCCGAGGACCAGGCCGGTGCGCCGAGCTCGGCCGCCGTGCGCGCTGCCGCGGCGCCGTCGATGTCGGTCACGTGCACGGCGTGGCCGCGCGCGGCCAGGGCGCGCGCGATCTCGCGGCCCATGCCGCCGCCTGCGCCGGTGACCAGCGCGCCGTCGTTGTGGGTGGGCATCGCCGGGAGCCTACGTGTGACCCCGCCGCCCGGCTTGGTAGGCTCGTGGCACAGTGGTCCGACCACTGGACGACTCGACCATGACCGACCTGCACCGTACCTCGCTCTACGAGCGCCACCAGGCCGCCGGGGCCAAGCTCGTGCCCTTCGCGGGCTGGGAGATGCCCGTCCAGTACGCGGGGGTGCGCGAGGAGCACCTCGCCGTGCGTCAGACCGCGGGCGTCTTCGACGTCTCGCACATGGGGCAGATCGAGACCGAGGGCCCGCAGGCCACCGCGTTCCTGCAGCGGCTGCTGTCCAACGACGTCGAGAAGGTCCCGGTCGGGGGCGCGCAGTACGCGCTGCTGTGTCGCGAGGACGGCGGCGTGATCGACGACCTGTTCTCCTACCGGCTGGGCCCCGACCAGTGGCTGACCGTGACCAACGCGGCCAACCACGACAAGGACCTGGCCTGGTTCGGGCAGCAGGCCCAGGCCTTCGACGTGGCCGTGCGCGACGCCGCGGCCAACTACGCGATGCTGGCCGTCCAGGGACCGCTGGCCCGGGAGATCGTCGGCGCGCTGTCGGACGGGCCGCTGCCCGCGCGCATGACCGCGCAGACCCGGCGCGTCGCCGGCGCGGACGTGCTCGTGTGCGGCACCGGCTACACCGGCGAGGACGGCGTCGAGATCCTGTGCGCGCCCACCGACGCGCCGCGCATCTGGGACGAGCTGCTGCGCCGCCACGCCACCCCCGCGGGACTGGCCGCGCGCGACACGCTGCGCCTGGAAGCGGGGTTCCACCTGTACGGCAACGACCTGATGGAGGAGCGCGACCCGATCTCCGGCGGCCTGGGCTGGGCGGTCAAGGAGGACACCGGGTTCGTCGGCGCCGAGGCCTGCCGGGCGGTGCGCGACGCCGGCCCGCAGGAGCGGCTCGTGGCCTTCACGCTGGCCCAGGGGATCGCCCGTCAGGGCAACCCGATCGCGGGCGGGGGCGTGGTCACCAGCGGCACGATGTCGCCCTGCCTGGGGATCGGGATCGGCATGGGCTACGTGCCCGCCGCGCAGGCCGAGCCGGGAGCGACGCTGGCCATCGACGTGCGCGGGCGCACGCGCGACGCCGTCGTCGTCAAGCGACCCATCTACTCCAAGAAGGAAGCGTTGTGAGCACGTACACCGCCATCACGGACGCCGACCGCGAGGCGATGCTCGCCGAGATCGGCGTCGACACCGTCGAGGACCTGTTCGCGACGATCCCCGAGGCGCTGCGCCTCGACCGCCCGCTGGACCTGCCCGCCGGCCAGCCCGAGCAGGCCGTCTACACGCACCTGCGTCAGCTGGCCGCGCGCAACGTCTCCACCGAGGACGAGGTCAGCTTCCTGGGCGGCGGCATGTACGACCACTACGTGCCCGCGCTGATCGACATGCTCATGTCGCGCTCGGAGTTCCTGACGCCCTACACGCCCTACCAGCCCGAGGTCTCCCAGGGTGGGCTGCAGGTGATGTTCGAGTACCAGACCGCGATCAGCGAGCTGACCGGGCTGCCGGTGGCCAACGCGTCGGTCTACGAGGGCCCGTCCGCGCTGGCCAGCGCCGGATACCTGGCCAAGCTGGCCCAGCCCGCGAAGACGAAGTTCGTGATCTCCGCCGGCGTGCACCCGCACTCGCGGCAGACGCTGCACACCTACGCGCACGGCTACGACATCGAGGTCGTCGAGGTGCCGCTGCGCGACGGCGTCACCGATCCGGACGCGTGGGCCGAGGCGATCGACGACAACACGGGCGCGGTCTTCTTCCAGAACCCGAACTTCTACGGCGCCATCGAGGACGCGGCCGCGCTGACCGCCGCCAAGGGCGGCGCCGTGGCGATCGCCGCCTACGACCCGATCGCGCTGAGCATCCTGGTGCCGCCGGGTGAGTGCGGCGTCGACGTGTGCGTCGGCGAGGGACAGCCGCTGGGCAACCGCCTGGACTTCGGCGGCCCGTCGTTCGGCTTCTTCGCCGCCACCGAGGCCTACCTGCGCCGCATGCCCGGGCGCATCGCCGGCGAGACGGTCGACGCCGACGGCCGCCGCGGCTTCGTGCTGACGCTGCAGACGCGCGAGCAGCACATCCGCCGCGAGAAGGCGACGTCGAACATCTGCACCGCGCAGGCGCTCAACGCGCTGGGCGGCGTCGTCTACCTGTCCTGGCTGGGCAAGGAGGGGATCGTCGAGCTGGGCGAGCTGCTGCTGCAGCGCACGCACTACGCCCGCGAGGCGCTGTGCGCGATCGACGGCGTCAGCGCCTGGCACGCCCAGCCGGTGATCCGCGAGTTCGCCGTGCAGCTGCCCGACACCGTGCGCGTGGCCGACGTGGTCGAGTTCTGCGCGGCGCGGGGCGTCAACCCCGGGCTGGCGCTGGAGGACGAGAACGCGCTGCTGGTGGCGATCACCGAGCAGCGCTCGCGCGACGAGATCGACCTGTTGGCCACGACCCTGGCGGAGGCCCTGCGATGACCCTGCTGGAGCAGACCCCCAAGCAGACGCCGCTGCAGCGCGAGACGATCGAGACGATCTTCGAGAAGGGCGCGCCCGGCCGGCGCGCGTTCGTCGCGCCCGCGCTGGACGTGCCCGCGGTCGACGGGCTGCTGCCCGGCAAGTTCCGCCGCGCCCAGGGTCCGCGGCTGCCCGAGGTCTCCGAGCCCGAGATCGTGCGCCACTACGTGAAGCTGTCCAAGCGCAACTTCGACCTGGACTCGGGCTTCTACCCGCTGGGCTCGTGCACGATGAAGCACAACCCGCGCCTGCACGAGCGGGTCGCGGCGCTGCCCGGTCACGCGCGGCTGCACCCGTTCCAGCGGCCGGCGCGGGCGCAGGGCGCGCTCGAGCTGATGTGGAACCTGGAGCGCGCGCTGGGCGAGGTCAGCGGGATGCCGCACGTCTCGCTGCAGCCCTCCGCCGGCTCGCACGGCGAGCTGGCCGGCGTGCTGCTGGCCCGGGCCTACCACGAGGATCGCGGCCAGACGCGCACGAAGGTGCTGACGCCCGACACGGCGCACGGCACGAACCCGGCGACGGTGACGATGGCCGGCCTGGAGGTCGTCAAGGTCGGCACCAACGCCGACGGCGGCGTCGACCTCGACGACCTGCGCGCGAAGGCCACCGAGGACGTCGCGCTGATCATGCTGACCAACCCCAACACGCTGGGCGTCTTCGATCCGAACATCCGCGAGATCGCCGACATCGTCCACGGCGTGGGGGCCGTCCTGTACTACGACGGCGCGAACCTCAACGCGATCATGGGCGTCACCCGCCCGGGCGACATGGGCTTCGACATCGTGCACTTCAACCTGCACAAGTCGTTCACCCAGCCGCACGGCGGCGGCGGCCCGGGCTCGGGCCCGATCGCGGTGTCCGACCGCATGGCGCCGTATCTGATGAACCCGCGCATCACCAAGTCCGAGGATGGGACGTTCGACCTCGACGACGACGGCTACGAGAAGTCGATCGGCCGGCTGCGCGGCTTCCAGGGCAACTACGGGTGCTTCGTGCGCTCCTACGCCTACATCTGCTCGCTCGGCGCCGAGGGGCTCAAGGACGCGTCGGTCTCGGCGGTGCTCAACGCCAACTACCTGCTGGCCCGCCTGGGCGACGTGGCCGAGCATCTGCCGCTGGCCTACGGGCGCCTGTGCATGCACGAGTTCGTCCTGTCGGGCGCGCCGATGAAGCGCGAGCTGGGCATCAAGACGCTGGACCTGGCCAAGCGGCTGCTGGACTACGGCTACCACCCGCCGACGGTCTACTTCCCGCTGCTGGTCGACGAGGCGCTGCTGGTGGAGCCGACCGAGACCGAGACGCGCGAGACGCTCGACGCCTTCGCCGACGCCATCAAGGCGATCCTCGCCGAGGCGGCCGAGGACCCGGAGATCGCCCGCAACGCGCCGTACTCGACGCCGGTCCGCCGGCTGGACGAGGCGGGTGCGGCCAAGCGGCCGATCATCCGCCAGCCGATGTAGCGTCGGCCGCCATGGCCTCGCGCGACACCCTCGGCCCGATCCAGCGCTCGCCCCTGTACGAGCAGGTCGTCGAGCGCCTGCGCGAGTTCATCGACGTCGAGGAGCTCCAGCCCGGCGACCGGCTGATGTCCGAGCGCGAGCTGGCCGAGCGCCTGGGCGTGTCGCGCACGTCGGTGCGCCAGGCGCTGACCGTGCTGCGGGTCCAGGGCCTGGTCGAGATCCGCCACGGCGACGGCGTCTACCTGGTCACGCCACCGGGCGACGTGATCGGCTCGTTCGCGCTGGAGGTGGCCAACAGCGAGGTCGACCACCCGATGATCTGGGAGGTGCGCGAGGGCATCGAGTGCCAGGCCGCCCGCCTGGCCGCCCGCCGGCGCACCGACGAGGACCTGCGCCACATGGCCGACGCGCTGGCCGCGATGAGCTCGTCGATCACCGAGGGCGGCGACGGCATCATCGGCGACCGCCACTTCCACCGCGCGCTGGCCGAGGCCTCGCACAACCCGATGCTCGCGCAGCTGCACGACCAGCTGCGCGACGTGATCGACCGCACCTCGGAGGCGTCGCTGACCCGGCCGGGGCGCCCGCTCGTCTCGCTGGAGGAGCACCAGGCGATCTACGACGCGATCGAGTCGGCCGACGAGGACGGCGCGGTCGAGCTGATGCGCGAGCACATCGTGCGCTCCGGCGAGCGCATCCACGGCATCCGGTAGCCCTCGTACCGTCCCGCCGGTGATTCGCTTCGCCAAGCGCGAGCCGTCGGCGACGCTGCTCTGCGTGCAGCTGTTCAGCCTGCTGCTGTATCCGTTCCTCGAGGGGAAGGCGGTTCAGCGGTCGCTGTTCAGCGTGCTCGGGATCGCCATCCTCAGCCTGGTCGTCCTGGCCGTGCGGGCCAGCCCGGGTCCGACGCTGCTCGGCTTCGCCCTGGCCATCCCCGCGACCGTGCTGCTGATCATCGAGGCGATCACCGGCAGCGACACGCTGGTGCCGTACTCGTCGGCGATCGAGGCCGTCCTGTACCTGTACGCGGCGGGCGGGCTGATCGCGTACATGCTGGCCGACCACGAGATCACCCGTGACGAGCTGTTCGCGGTCGGCGCGACGTTCACGCTGGTGGCCTGGGGGTTCGCCTACGCCTACGTCGTCTGCCAGGCGATCGCGCCCGACAGCTTCACCGCGGCGGTCGACCCGCAGGACCCGCGCAGCTGGATGGAGCTGCTGTTCCTGTCGTTCACGACGCTGACCTCGACCGGCCTCAGCGACGTGGTGCCGATCCGCCCGTTCGCGCGGTCGTTGGTGATGATCGAGCAGCTGGCCGGGCTGGGCTACGTGGCCATCGTCGTCTCGCGCCTGGTGGGCCTGACGATCATGCGCCAGCGCGATTCGCGGTAGCGTCCCGTCATGGCCGTGGGGGACGAGTTCGCGCTGCTGCGGGATGCGGCGCCGGCGGAGCTGGACCAGCTGCTGGCGCGGGCCCGCCGCCGGAGCTTCGGCGCGGGCGAGGTCGTCTTCCACTCCGGGGATCCCGCCGACACGTTGCATCTGATCCGCCGCGGCCGCTTCGCGGTGCGGATCATGACCGAGTTCGGCGATGCCGCGACGCTCAACGTGATCGGCCCCGGCGACGCGTTCGGCGAGCTCGCGCTGCTCACGCCCGGCGCCCCGCGCAGCGCCACGATCTCCTCGCTGGAGGACGGCGAGACGCTGTCGATCCACCAGATCGAGTTCACCGCCCTGCGCGAGCGCGTGCCCACGATCGACCGCTTCCTGATCGGCCTGCTCGCCGTCCAGGTGCGCCGCCTGTCCAGCCAGCTCGTCGAGGCGCTGTACCTGCCCGCCGACACCCGCGTGCGCCGGCGCCTGCTCGACGTGTGCTCGGCCTTCGGGCCGGTCCAGGCCGGCGCGATCGTCCCGCTGACCCAGGAGGACCTGGCCTCGCTGGCCGGCACCTCGCGGGCGACGGTCAACAAGGTCCTGCGCGAGGAGCAGGAGGCCGGCGTGGTCGAGCTCTCGCGTGGGCGGACCACGCTCCTGGATCCGGCCGCGCTGGAGCGCAAGGCGCGACCGTTCGGGTGAGCTCCTGGCGGGCCAACCGCGTCACGTCGAGCGTCCGCGCGGTCGGCGGCACGCTCTCGATCGACGGCGATCGCCTGGTGTTCCGCCCCCACGGGTTCGATCGCGCGCTGGCCGCGCAGGAGTGGAGCGTGGCGCTGGCTGACCTGGCGCAGGTGGAGGTCGCGCCCCGCGCGCCGTTCAGCCACGTGTTCGGGGCCGGCCTGCGTCGCCAGCTGTCGATCACGGCGGGCGGCCAGGAGAGCCGCTTCATCGTCAACCACGTCGATCGCGTCGCCGACGAGATCCGCGCCGCCGCCGGTCCCTAGCGACGGGCGCGCGCGGTGTAGCTGCGCCCGGCGGGCACGCGCACCGTGCGGTGCTTGACGAAGTCGCGCACCTGCACGAGGCCCTCGATGGTCCGCTCGGTGGTCGAGCCGGGCCGGCCCACCGGGCAGCGGTCGGTGATCGTCCACTGGGTGCCGAGCACGATCGCGCTGCCGTACTTGCCCTTCGTGCGGATCTTTCCCTTGGCCCGGACCTTGACCTTGCGCTGACGAGCTCGGGCGGCGGCGGCGCTGGCCGTCGCGCGTGACGCGCCGGTGCACCCGGCCAGCGGATGGGAGAGGACGAGCAGACCGGGGCGCTCGCCGTCGACGATCGGGCGGGCGGGCTGGAGCACGACGAAGCGGCCGAGCGAGGCGACCGCGCCCGACGACGTCGAGCCCGAGGTCTGGAAGAACAGCGCGACGGCGCCCTTCGTGGTGTCGAGCTCGGTGCCCACGCCGATGTTCGTGGCCTCACGCAGCGTGGTGAACGAGCGGCGGCCGGCCAGGCGGACGCGGACGACGCCGCGCACGGGGGCGACGACGGCGGACTGGCCGACGCGCGGCGGGGCGGCGCCGGGCGGCGGCGTCGGCGAGGGCTCGGGCAGCGGTGCGGTGATCGGCTCCGGGACGGTCGGAGCGACCGGCGTGAGGGAGCGGATGCGGTTGTTGCCGGTGTCGGCGACCAGGATGCCCGCGGTGCCCAACGCGACGGCGCGCGGACCGGACAGCTGCGCGGCCAGCGCGTCGCCGCCGTCGCCGGAGAAGCCCAGGAAGCCGGTGCCGGCGATCGTGCGCAGCGTCCCATCGGTGCCGAGCTCGCGGACGCGCTGGGCGCCGGTGTCGGCGATCACCAGCGAGCCGTCGCTGCGCACGGCGAGGCCCTGCGGCCCGATCAACCCGGTCGGCCCGGCGACGGTGGTCATCGTGCCGGTCGGGTCGACGCGGCGGATCTGGCTGTTGCCGGTGTCGGCGATCAGGAAGCCGCCGCCGGCCAGCGGCACGACCTTCGCGGGCGCGTTGAGGCCCGTGGCGACCGTGGTGATCACGCCGTCGGAGACCCGGCGGATGCGGTTGTTGGCGGTGTCGGCGATCAGGAACGAGCCGTCGGAGAGGGCGGCGACGCCCTGGGGCAGGTTCAGCTGCGCGCTGGTGGCGGCGATCCCGTCGCCGTTGTAGCCCGGCTTGCTCGGCGAGCCGGCGACGATCGTGGCCCGGCCGTCGGGGCCGTAGCGGCGGATGACGCTGCTGTCGGTGTCGGCCACCAGGAACCCGCCGCCGGGCAGGGCGGAGACGCCCCGCGGCCCGTTGAGCTCGGAGGCCAGCGTGGTCAGCGCGCCGGCGGTGTCGATGCGCACGACGCGGTTGTTGGCGGTGTCGGCGACCAGAAAGCCGCCGGCGGTCAGCGGCGAGATGTCCGACGGTGCGTTGAGGCCCGTCGCGACCGTGTCGATCCGGTAGGTCGCGGTCGACTGGCCGTGGGCCAGCGCCGCCGTGCCGAGCACGGCGGTGAGAAGCACGAGGGGAAGGGTCGGTCGCAGCACAGCACGATCCTCCAGGGCCTGCCTGGACGGCACTGTCGCAGAACCACCACAACTTGTGTCAGATCCGCGACACTCGCGGGATGCTCGGCGGGAGGCTTGTGCGCGCGCTGGTGGCGACGGCGGTGGCCGCCGCCGTCGGCCTGGTCGCGTGGCACCTGGGGCCGGTGGAGCAGCTCGAGCAGAACCTGATCGACACCCGATTCGACGTCCGCGGAACCCATGCCTCTCCCGACGTCGCCGTCGTGGCGATCGACGAGGACACCCTCACCCAGTACGGCACGTGGCCCTTCAATCGGCGGCTGCACGCCCGGGTGATCGATGCGCTGCGCGCCGCTGGGGCCAAGCGCATCGCCTACGACGTGCAATTCGCCCGCAAGACCGCCGCCGACCCACGGCTGATCGCGGCCGCCGACCATCCGAACGTCTTCCTCGGGGCGCTTGAGTTGTTCGACGACGGGACCCCACAGGTCATCGCCGCACAGCGGTTCGCGGGACGGATCGGCTTCGCCGGATATCCAGTCGACGACGACGGTGCGATGCGTCGGTTCCGCGGCAGCGAGTACGGGCTGCCCACGCTTGATGCCCTCGCGGCCGACGGGGATCGGCAGCAGCCGTCGCGCCCGATCGACTTCGCCGGGCCGACCGGAACGGTGCCCGAGGTCTCGTTCGCTGATGTGCTCAACGGCGAGTTCGATCCGGAGGCGATACGAGGGAAGGTCGTGGTCGTGGGCGCGACCGCGCCGATCCTCGGCGATCTCCACCCGACGGCCGTGGGCCAGCTGATGCCGGGCCCGGAGATCCACGCCAACGCGATCCAGACGATCCTCGACGGCTTCCCGCTGCGCAACGCCTCCAACTGGGTCGGCGTGATGATGATCCTGCTGTGCGCCGCGATCGCGCCCGCCGCGGCGCTGACCGGCCGGCTGTGGCCGCCGCTGGCCACCGGCGCTGCTGGGATCGCGGTGCTGCTCGTCGGCGCGCAGCTGGCCTTCAACGCGGGGACGATCGTCGCTGTCGCGGCGCCGCTGCTGACGATCGCCATCGGCACGCTCGGGGCGGTGGCGCTGACCTACGCGACCGAGGTGCGGGCCCGTCGGCGCGTCCGCATCGCCTTCGAGCGCTTCGTCCCGCCGGCGGTGATCGACGAGGTGGTCAAGCGCGACGAGATGGCGCCCAAGCGGGTCCAGGCCACGATGCTGTTCTGCGACCTGCGCGGGTTCACCACGCTCGGGGAGCAGCTCGCCGCCGAGCAGGTGATCGCCGCGCTGAACGCCTACCTGGAGATGGTCTCCGGCGCGGTGTTCGACCACGGCGGCACGGTCGTCTCCTACCAGGGCGACGGCGTCCTGGCCGTGTTCGGCGCGCCGCTGGAGCAGCCCGACCACGCGCGCCGGGCGGTGGCCACGGCCCGGCAGATCCTCGACGACGGCCTACCGGCCTACAACCGCTGGCTGGCCGACGCGGGCCTGAGCGACCAGCCGCTGAGCGCCGGGATCGGCGTCAACTCCGGCCCGGTGATGGCCGGCTCGGTCGGCTCATCCCGCCGGCTGGAGTACGCGGCGGTGGGCGACACGACGAACGTCGCGGCGCGCCTGCAGTCGTTGGGCCGCGAGCACGAGGCGCGGATGTTCGTCGCCCAGACGACCTACGACCAGCTCGGCCCCGACGCCGAGGGCCTGCGCGATCTGGGCCCGATCGAGCTCAAGGGCCGCCACGAGCCGGTCACGGTGTACGGGCAGTGATCCCGCCGAGCAGCAGCGCGCAGTAGCCGTCGGCGATCGCCTCGGCGTCCAGGCGCCCGCCGGGCGCGTACCACTGCGCCGTGTAGTTGCCCATGCCCAGGAAGGCCAGCAGCGTCAGCGACGGATCCTCGATCACGAACGAGCCGTCGTCGACGCCGCGCTCCAGGACCTCGCCGACCAGCTGCTCGAAGTCGCGCCGGGCCGCGCGCACGTGGCTCCAGCCGGCGTCGCGCTCCAGCGTGCGGCGCTCCTGGTTGAAGATGACCATGTGGTCGCGGTGGGCGGCCACGTGGCCGATCCACAGCCGGGTGATCGCCCGCAGGTGCTCCTCGGGCGAGCCGGCCGCGGCGACGATCGCGCGGGTGCGCTCCAGCAGCGGCGCCATCAGGTCGTCCAACACGGCGATGAGCAGGTCCTGCTTGCCGTCCATGTAGTGGTACAGCCCGCCGCGGGTCAGCCCGGTGGCCTCGAGCAGGTCGTCGATCGAGGTGGCGTGGTACCCGCGGGCGGCGAACACCCGCGCGGCCGCCGCGACCACGTCGGCGCGCCGGGCGTCGTATTTCGCGCGCAGCGCGGGTCGCGTGGGGGGCGACGGCATGGGCTTGAATTTATACCGATGAGTCGGTAGAAAAACCAGCCATGGACTTCGATCTCCCCGACGACCACGAGCTGCTGCGCCGGACCGTCCGCGAGTTCGCCGAGGGCGAGGTCGCGCCGGTGGCCGAGGAGCTCGACCGGACCAAGGCGTTCCCCTACGAGATCGTCCAGAAGATGGGCGCGCTGGGCTGGATGGGCATCCCGTTCCCCGAGGAGGTCGGCGGCGCCGGCGGCGACACCCTGGCCTACGCGCTGGCCGTCGAGGAGCTCACCCGCGTCGACTCGTCGGTGGCCATCACGCTGTGCGCGCACACCAGCCTGGGCACCCAGCCGATCTACCTGTTCGGCAGCGACGAGCAGAAGGCCGACTGGCTGCCGGAGCTGACCAGCGGGCGCCAGCTCGGCGCGTTCGGCCTGACCGAGCCCGAGGCGGGCAGCGACGCCGGCAACGTCAAGACGCGGGCCAAGCTCGACGGCGGCGACTGGGTCATCGATGGCGCCAAGCAGTTCATCACCAACGCCGGAACCGACATCTCGGGCGTCGTGTGCATCACGGCCCGGACCGCCGACGACGAGATCTCCAACCTGATCGTCCCCAACGGCACGCCCGGCTACGAGCAGGGCACGCCCTATCGGAAGATGGGCTGGAACGCGTCCGACACACGCCCGCTGACCTTCACCGACTGCCGGGTGCCACAGGACAACCTGCTCGGCCCGCGCGGCAACGGCTTCAAGCAGTTCCTGCGCATCCTGGACATCGGCCGCATCGGCGTCGCCGCGATGGGCGTCGGCCTGGCCCAGGGCGCGCTGGACGAGGCGCTGGCCTACGCCAAGGAGCGCAAGGCGTTCGGCCAGCCGATCTCCAAGTACCAGGCGATCCAGGGCAAGCTGGCCGACATGGCCACCGAGATCGAGGCCGCCCGCCTGCTCGTGTACAAGGCGGCGCGCCTGAAGGACGCGGGCCGCGACTTCTCGCTGACCGCCGCCCAGGCCAAGCTGAAGACCGGCCGCCTGGCCGTCCGCTGCAGCGAGGAGGCCGTGCAGATCCACGGCGGCTACGGCTACATCGAGGAGTACCCGGTGTGCCGCTTCTACCGCGACGCGAAGATCCTGACCATCGGCGAGGGCACCGACGAGGTCCAGCAGATGGTCATCGCCCGCGCGCTCGGCGCCTGAGACCGTGCAGGACCTGGCCCCGATCCTGATCGCCAACCGCGGCGAGATCGCGGTGCGCGTCGCGCGCACCGCGCAGCGGCTGGGGCTGGCCACCGCCGGGGTGTTCACCGCCGCCGATGCCGGCGCGGTGCACGCGCGGGCCGTCGACCTGGCGATCCCGATCGACGCCTACCTGGACGCCGACGAGCTGCTGCGCGCGGCGCGCGAGGCGGGCGCGCGGTCGGTGCATCCCGGCTACGGCTTCCTGTCGGAGAACGCGGCGTTCGCCCAGGCCGTTCGCGACGCCGGGCTGACCTGGATCGGACCGCCGCCCGAGGCGATCGAGCTGGTCGGCGACAAGGGCCGCGCGAAGGAGACCGCCGCCGCGGCCGGCGTCCCCACGGTGCCCGCGGGCGACGACGGTGGATATCCGGTGATCGTCAAGGCGGTGGCCGGCGGCGGGGGCAAGGGCATGCGGGTGGTGCGCTCCGCCGACGAGCTGCCCGAGGCGATGGCCGCCGCGGGGCGCGAGGCCAAGGCGGCGTTCGGCGACGACCGGGTGCTGGTCGAGCGCTACCTCGAGCGCCCGCGCCACATCGAGGTGCAGGTGATCGCCGACGCCCACGGGGCCGTGCTACATCTGGGCGAGCGCGAGTGCTCGCTGCAGCGCCGCCATCAGAAGGTCATCGAGGAGGCGCCCTCGCCGGTCGTGGACGGCGAGCTGCGCGCGCGCATGGGCGCCGCGGCCTGCGACCTGGCCCGCAGCGCCGGCTACGTCAACGCGGGCACGGTCGAGTACATCGCCGTCGACGGCGAGTTCTTCTTCCTGGAGATGAACGCCCGCCTGCAGGTCGAGCACCCGGTCACCGAGGCGGTCACCGGGCTGGACCTGGTCGAGCTGCAGCTGCGGGTCGCCGCGGGCCAGTCGCTCCCGCTGTCGCAGGACGAGGTCCGCCTCGACGGCCACGCGGTCGAGGCGCGCCTGTACGCCGAGGACGCCGCCGCCGGCTTCCTCCCGTCGATCGGCCGGGTGATCGCCTACCGCGAGCCCGACGGGGAGGGCGTGCGCGTCGACAGCGGCATCGCCGCGGGCAGCGAGGTGACCTCCGACTACGACCCGATGCTGGCCAAGGTGATCGCCCACGGCCCCGATCGCGCGACGGCCCTGGCCCGCCTGGAGCGCGCGCTGGCCCACACGCTGGTCGTCGGTCCCACGACGAACGCCGCCTACCTGCGCGCGCTGATCAACCGTCCCGAGGTGCGCGCCGGCGACATCGACACCGGCCTGATCGAGCGCCTGGGCGACGAGATCGCGCCGCCCCCGCCCGCCGCCGACCTGCCCGCGCTGGCGGTCAGCGCGCTCGTCGGCCCGCCGCCCACCGACGACCCGTGGGACGCGCGGGACGGCTGGCGCGTCGGCGGCCGCCACGTCCCGGCCGCGCTGCGCCTGGCCGACCACGGGCTGGTCGCCGCCGCGCGGCGCCCGGTCGAGACGTTCCGCGACGACGACGCCGTGTGGGTGGTCGACGACGGCGTCCCGCACCGGTTCGCCCCCGCGGTGGATCTGGCCGGCGAGCACGCCGGCGGCGGGTCGCTGGACGCGCCGATGCCCGGCACCGTGCTCGACGTGCGCGCGGCCAGCGGCGACGCGGTGGCCGAGGGCGACGTCCTCGTGGTGCTGGAGTCGATGAAGATGGAGCTGACGATCGTCGCGCCCACCGACGGGACCGTGGGCGACATCCACGTGTCCGTCGGCGACCGCGTGGCCCGTGGGCAGGCGCTGCTGGAGGTCACCGAATGAGCACGATCCTGCACAGCCGCGCGCGCGCCGGCACGCCCGAGTTCGACGCCAACCAGGCCGCGCACCTGGCGCTGATCGCCGACCTCGACGCGCGCATCGCGCGGGCCGCGCTGGGCGGCGGCGAGAAGGCGCGCGAGCGCCACGTCGGCCGCGGGAAGCTGCTGCCCCGCGACCGCGTCGACCGCCTGTGCGACCCGGGTGCGCCGTTCCTGGAGCTCAGCCCGCTGGCCGCCGAGGACCTGTACGACGGGGACGCGCCCGGCGCCGGCATCATCACCGGCGTCGGGCGCGTGTCCGGGCGCGAGGTCGTCGTCGTCGCCAACGACGCCACCGTGAAGGGTGGCACGTACTACCCGATGACGGTCAAGAAGCACCTGCGCGCGCAGGAGATCGCCCTGCACAACCGGCTGCCCTGCGTGTACCTGGTCGACTCCGGCGGCGCCTTCCTCCCGCGCCAGGACGAGGTCTTCCCCGACCGCGACCACTTCGGGCGCATCTTCTTCCACCAGGCCACGATGTCGGCGCGTGAGATCCCGCAGATCGCGGCCGTGCTCGGCTCGTGCACGGCGGGCGGCGCCTACGTCCCGGCGATGAGCGACGAGACGGTGATCGTCCGCGAGCAGGGCACGATCTTCCTGGGCGGGCCGCCGCTGGTGAAGGCGGCCACCGGGGAGGAGGTCACGGCCGAGGAGCTGGGCGGCGGCGACCTGCACGCGCGCACCTCCGGCGTGGTCGACCACCTGGCCGACGACGACGACCACGCGCTGCGCATCGTCCGCTCGATCGTGGCCACGCTGCCGGCCAGGCCCGCCGCCCCCTGGGAGCGTCGGCCCGGGCGCGAGCCGGCGATCGACCCGAGCACGCTGCTGGGCGCCGTTCCGCCCGACAGCCGGACGCCCTACGACCCGCGCGAGATCATCGCCCGCCTGGTCGACGGCAGCGCGCTGCACGAGTTCAAGCCGACCTACGGCACCACGGTGGTCGCCGGGTTCGCCCACATCCACGGCCACCCGGTCGGGATCGTGGCCAACCACGGGATCCTGTTCAGCGAGAGCGCGCTGAAGGCGGCGCACTTCGTCGAGCTGTGCGACCAGCGCCGGGTGCCGCTGCTGTTCCTGCAGAACATCAGCGGCTTCATGGTCGGGCGCGACTACGAGGCGGGCGGGATCGCCAAGGACGGGGCCAAGATGGTCGCCGCGGTGTCGACCGCGCGGGTGCCCAAGCTGACGGTGATCGTGGGCGGCAGCTTCGGGGCCGGCAACTACGGCATGTGCGGCCGCGCCTACGACCCGCGCTTCCTGTGGATGTGGCCCAACGCGCGCATCTCGGTGATGGGCGGCGAGCAGGCGGCCACCGTGATGGAGACCGTCGGCCAGGCCGAGGTCGGCGCGCAGCTGCGCGAGCAGTACGAGCGCCAGGGCCAGCCCTACTACTCGACGGCGCGGTTGTGGGACGACGGCGTGATCGACCCGCGCGACACCCGGCGGATCGTCGGTCTGGCGCTGGGCGCTTGCGCCAACGCGCCACTTGTTGAGCGCTCAGCGCCCGTTTTCCGCATGTGACGCCGTTGCCGGTTGCGGCGGTGTCCGCAGAGGACTACGGTGGCGTTCCCGGCCGAGGAAAGGTCAGTCGAGTGACCAGCACTGCGGGATCACACCGCGCGCGGGAACGTCGGTGGCAGGAGCTCATCCTCCGCTACCAGACCGGTGACCGTGCGGCCGGCGACCAGTTGGTCACCGAGGCGATGCCCTTCGCCCGCTCGATGGCCCGCCGCTACTCCACCAGCGCCGATCCCGAGGATCTGCTGCAGGCCGGGATGCTCGGGCTGACCAAGGCGATCGGGGCCTACCGGCCGGGCGCGGGCGCCTCGGTCAGCGCCTACCTGCTGCCCTGCGTGGCCGGCGAGATGCGTCGCCACCTGCGCGACCACGGCTGGGCCGTCCACGTCCCGCGCCCGTTGCAGGAGGCCGCGCTGCGCGTCTCGCGGGGCACCGACGACCTGACCGCCGAGTACGGACGGGCCCCGACCGTCCCGGAGCTGGCCTTCACGCTGGGGATGACGGAGGAGGCGGTGCTCGAGGGGCTGGCCGCCGGACAGGCCTATCGGGCCGGCTCGCTGGACGCGCCCGCGCCCGGTGACGGCGACGGCCTGCTGTCCGATCGACTCGGGGGCCTCGACCACCGGCTGGAGTGGGCCGAAGGGCGCACGCTGCTGCACCAGGTGCGCGACCACCTCGACCAGCGCGAGCGCCTCGTCCTCAGCCTGCGCTTCGATGCCGACCTCACCCAGCTGGAGATCTCGCGCGAGGTGGGGTGCTCGCAGATGCAGGTGTCCAGGGTCCTGCGCCGAGCGCTGGCCAAGATCCGCGCGGAGGCTGACGGACCGCAGAAAAATGCCGCGTAAACCGGACTAAGCGAATGTCCTATTCGCTGTTGAACCGAATTCTAGGAAAGAATGCGGTGTGGACCTTCGCCCCGACGTGCGTGCACGCCTCATCGCAGACCCGGATCTCGGCCCGTACGTGGCCGAGCTCGAGGACCTGCGTGAGGCCTTCCAACTGGCGCCCATGGGGCTCGCGCTGTACTGCACCGACGGCCACGTGATCCGGGCCAACTCGGCCATGTGCCACATGCTCGCGCGGACCGAGGAGAACCTCGTCGGCCTGCACTGGAGCGACTTCACGCACCCCGGTGACGTCGCGCTCTGCCAGCAGCTGATCGAAGGCGCGCTGGCCGGCGAGGTCGAGGGCTTCCACGTGCAGAAGCGCTACCGGCGCGGCGACGACACGATCATGTGGGGCACGATGAACGTCTCCCTGCTGCGCGACGCCGAGGGCCGGCCCCGCACGTTCGTCGTCCAGGTCGAGGACATCTCCGAGCGCCGCCGCCTCGAGGCCGACCTGCGCCACGCCGCCGATCACGACGCGCTGACCGGCCTGCCCAACCGCCGCCGGCTGATGCGCGAGCTCGACCACCAGATCTCCCGCTGCGAGCGCTACGGCGACCGCGCCGCCCTGGTGCTGCTCGATCTCGATCACCTCAAGCAGGTCAACGACACCCAGGGCCACCCGGCGGGCGACGACCTGCTCAAGCGGGTGGCCGGCGCGCTCTCCTCGCGGCTGCGCTCCTCCGACGTGCTGGCCCGCGTCGGCGGCGACGAGCTGGCCGCGCTGCTCGTCCACCTGAGCGCGCAGGAGGCGCTCGCCGTCGCCGTCGAGCTGGTCGAGTCGGCGCGCATGGTCGACGGCAGCGTCAGCGCGGGCGTGGCCACGATCGGCCCGGACTGCGCCGGCTCGGAGGCGGTCATCGCCGCCGCCGACCGCGCGCTGTACGCGGCCAAGCGCGCCGGCCGTGATCGCGCGATGCTCGGATGACCGGCGACCTGACCCAGCTGCGCGAGCGCGCGCCGCTCACGCACTGCCTGACCAACGCGGTCGTCCAGAACTTCACGGCCAACGTGCTGCTGGCCGCCGGTGCGGCGCCCGCGATGGTGCCGGCCGCCGAGGAGGCCGGCGACTTCGCCCGCATCGCCGACGCGCTGCTGATCAACGTCGGGACCGTGACCGCGCCCGAGGCGGAGTCGATGCGCATCGCCGTCGCGGCCGCGCGGGAGGCGCACACGCCCTGGGTGCTCGATCCCGTCGCCGTGGGCGCGCTGACCCTGCGCACGAGCCTGGCCGGCGAGCTGGTCGCCCTGGGCCCGACGATCGTGCGCGGCAACGCGTCGGAGATCCTGGCGGTCGCGGGCGCGGCCGGGGGCGGGCGGGGCGTCGACTCGACCGCCGGCGTGTCGGAGGCCGTGGGAGCGGCTCGCGACCTGGCCCGCCGGACGGGCGCGGTCGTCGCCGTCAGCGGCGTGATCGATCACGTGACCGACGGGCGCACGGTGGTGGAGGTCCCCGGTGGGGACGTGCTGCTGACCAAGGTGACCGGCGCGGGCTGCGCGCTGGGCGCGCTGATGGCCGCGTTCTGCGCGGTCAGCGCGACGCCGCTGGACGCCGCGGTCGCGGCCTCGCAGCTGATGGCCACCGCGGCCGAGCGGGCCGCGGCCAACGCCCGCGGGCCGGGCAGCTTCGCCGTGGCCCTGCTGGACGAGCTGTCCGCGGCCTAGCACGTAGACGTCACCGTTTACACTGCGGCCATGGCAGCCACCACCGAAGCGGCGACCCAGCCGGCCTTCTCGCTCGAGCTCAACGACGACCAGCGCGACGTGCAGGCCTGGGTCCACGGCTTCGCCGAGAACGTCGTGCGTCCCGCCGCCCACGAGTGGGACGAGCGCGAAGAGACGCCGTGGCCGGTCATCCAGGAGGCGGCGAAGATCGGCCTCTACGGCTTCGAGGGGCTGGCCTCGTTCTACGCCGACGAGAGCGGCCTGACGCTGCCGATCGTCAACGAGGAGCTGTTCTGGGGCGACGCCGGCATCGGCATGGCGATCATGGGCACCTCGCTGGCCGTCGCGGCGATCTTCGGCCAGGGCACCGGGGAGCAGATCGGCCAGTGGATCCCGCGCTGCTTCGGCACGCCCGAGGACGTCAAGGTCGCGGCCTTCTGCTCGTCCGAGCCCGACGCCGGCTCCGACGTCTCCGCCGTGCGCACGACCGCGCGCTTCGACGAGGCCACCAACGAGTGGGTGCTCAACGGCCAGAAGGCGTGGGCCACCAACGGCGGCATCGCCGACGTGCACGTGGTGATCGCCACCGTCGACCGCGAGCTCGGCTCGCGCGGGCACGCCGCGTTCGTCATCTCCAAGGACGAGACGAAGGGCATCGAGCAGGGCGCCAAGGTCAAGAAGCACGGCCTGCGCGCGTCGCACACCTCCGACGTCCACCTCGACGACTGCCGCATCCCGGCCGACCAGGTGCTGGGCGGCAAGGACAAGCTCGACGAGCGGCTGGCCCGCGTGCGCGAGGGCCAGCGGTCTCGCGGCCAGGCCGCGATGGCCACCTTCGAGGCCTCCCGCCCCGTCGTCGGCGCCCAGGCGCTGGGCATCGCCCGCGCCGCGTACGAGTACTCGCTCCAGTACGCCAAGGAGCGCACGCAGTTCGGCCGTCCGATCATCGACAACCAGGCGATCGCCTTCGCCCTGGCCGACATGAAGATGGAGATCGACGCCGCGCGCCTGCTCGTGTGGCGCGCCTCGTGGATGGGCCGCACCGGCAAGCCGTTCCACAACGCCGAGGGCTCGATGAGCAAGCTGAAGGCCGGCGAGGTCGCCGTGTGGGCGACCGAGCGGGCGATCCAGATCCTGGGCGGCAACGGCTACACGCGCGAGTTCCCGGTCGAGCGCTTCCACCGCGACGCCAAGATCTACACGATCTTCGAGGGCACCTCCGAGATCCAGCGCCTGGTGATCAGCCGGGCGATCTCGGGTATCCAGATCCGGTGAGCACGGTTCGCCTGCACGGGCGCGGTCTGCGGTACCGACGCGCCGGCGCAGGGCCGCCGCTGCTGCTGATCCACGGCATCGCCAGCGAGGGCGACACGTGGGACGCGCTGTTCCCGCTGCTGGCCGAGCACCACGACGTGATCGTGCCCGACCTGCCCGGGCACGGCGGCTCCGACGGGCCGATCGGGGACTACTCGACCGGCGCCTACGCGTGCGTCCTGCGGGATCTGCTGGAGGTGCTCGACGTCCCGCGGGCGACGCTCGTCGGCCACTCGCTGGGCGGCGGCGTGGCCATGCAGTTCGCCTACCAGTTCCCCGAGTACATCGAGCGGCTGGCGCTGCTCAACAGCGGCGGCCTGGGCAAGGAGGTCAGCCCCTGGATGCGCGCCGCGGTCCTGCCCGGCGCCGAGCTGGTGGTGCCCGTGCTGGCCTCGGGCCCGATGCGGTTCGGCGGGCGCCTGGCCGGCAAGGCCCTGGGCGCGCTCGGCCGCCCGCCCTCGACCGACCTGCGCGAAGGGGCGCGCTCGCTGGCCGGTCTCAGCGACGCCGGCGCCCGCCGGGCGTTCCTGGGCACGGTGCGCACGCTCGTGGGCACCGGCGGTCAGATCGTCAACGCCAGCGACCGCCTGTACCTGACCGAGCTGCTGCCCAGCCTGCTGATCTGGGGGGCCAAGGACCAGATCATCCCGCTGGCCCACGGCCTGGCCGCCCACGAGGCGATGCCGGGCTCGCGCCTGGAGGTGCTCGATCACGCCGGACACTTCCCGCACATCGACGATCCCCGGGCGGTGGCGACGCTGATCGGCGAGCTGGTCGCCACCACGCCGGCGGCGCCGTTCGACCGGGCCGACCTGCGGCGGCGCATGCTGGCCGCCGGCTGAGCACCGTCGACTCTGGCTGGATGGGCTGTCATCCTGCACGTCGACGCATGGAATCCGGATCGTCGGGAAGCCAAGAGGACATGCCGCTCATGGCCACGCAGCCCAAGTCCCTCACGATTGAGCTGCCACCAGTGCCAGAGTCGGCGCGCCGCGCGCGCCGCGCCCTGATGGCCGGTGGGCTCGACCCCGACCTCGATCACACCGTTTCGCTGCTGGCCACCGAGCTGGTGACCAACTGCGTCCGCCACGCGGGCGTCGACAGCGACATCCGCATCGAGGCGGCGCTGGCCGAGGGCTACGCGCGCATCGACGTGATCGACGGCGGCTCGGGCTTCGACCCCGAGGTGCGCCACGACGTCAACGGCTTCGGCCTGCGCCTGGTCGACAAGCTGGCCTCGAGCTGGGGCGTCGAGCGCGAGGCCACCGGCACCCGCGTGTGGTTCGAGGTCGACCGCCGCCGGCGGCGCTTCGAGCGCGCGCGCCGCTGACTACAGGTCGCCCAGCGCCTCCTTGGCCGCGCGCCGTCCGGAGCTGACCGCGCCGTCCATGTAGCCGTTCCAGTAGGTCGCCGTCTCCGCGCCGGCCCACTTGATGCGCCCGATCGGCTCCCGGATCGCCGTGCCGAAGTCCGACAGCACGCCCGGCGGGGTGAAGCCGACGTAGCACCCGCGCGTCCACGCCTCGGCCGACCAGTCCTTCTCGACGTACTGCGTCGGCTTCAGCGCGGCGTCGCCGAAGAACTGGGCGAAGTTGCGCAGCACCGCGGCCTTGCGCTCGGCGGCCGGGCGGCGGCTCCACACGCGCGCCTCGTGGCCCTCGATGAAGCCCAGCAGCACGCCCGGCTTGCCGTCGGGCGGCGAGTTGTCGTAGGTCAGTCGGATCGGCGACGTGTCGGCGTTCGTGTAGCCGGCCAGCCCATCGGCCCGCCAGAACGGCGTGGGGTACACGGCCTCGCACTTGATCGCGTTGCCCTGCGGGAAGCGCTGGGTCAGCTGCGCGCGCTCGGCGGGCAGGATCGGGTCGTAGTCGATCAGCGCGGTCAGCGCGGGCGGCCCGGTGACGATCACCTGCTTGGCCCGCACGGCCAGCTGGTCGCTGATCACCTGCACGCCGCCGCGCACCTGCGCGATCCGCCGCACCGGGGCGTTGAGCACCACGCGGCGGCCCAGCACGCGGGCCATGCGGATGCTCAGCAGCTGGGAGCCGCCGACGAAGCGCGACTCCTGTGCGCCGCCGGTGGTGTTCAGCAGCCGGTTGAAGTCGGCCGGCACCTTCCCGTTGCCCGCGGCGGCGATGTAGAACAGGACGTGCAGCAGCGAGACGTCGCGCGGCTCGGCCGCCCACACCGACTCGATGCCCAGGTCGAGCAGGAAGCGCCCGCCCGGCGTGCTCGTGTTGGCCAGCTTCCACGTCTCGGCGGTCTGGCCGTCGTAGGTCAGCGCGTCCGGCGCGGTCCACGGGGCGTCGACGGGGATCGTCGAGGCCAGCTGGTTGAGCTTGAGGATCGCGGTCGCCGCGTCGGCGATGTCGGGATCGGGCGGCAGCAGCGTCGTGGTCGAGAACGTCGAGCGCTGCCCGTTGCGCAGGTAGACCGCGTCGCCCTCGAAGTAGGTCTTGAACGTGTCGACCTTCAGCTCGCGGGCCAGGCCGAGCAGGGCGTCCTGCGTGGGGCCGACCCACTGGCCGCCGATCTCGACGACCTCGCCGCCGCCGATGCTGTGGTTGAGCGTGCGCCCGCCGACCCGATCGCGCGCCTCGAGCACCACGACGGAGTGCCCGGCGGCCGCGATCGCCCGCGCGGCGGCCAGGCCGGCCAGGCCCGCGCCGACCACGGCGACGTCGACCGTGCGACCCGCGCGGCGGGCCGCGGCGGTGGCGGTGGCGGGGAGTGCGGCGCCCGCCGTGGCGACGGCGCCGGCGCCGAGCAGTCGGCGCCTGGTCAGGGAAGGCATCGCGCAACCCTAATCGCGAAGCGGTTCGTGGGACACTGTTGGGCATCCCTCCACCAGGAGATAAGAGAGAAACCGTGTCCGAAAACTCCTTTGACGCCCGTGCCACCCTCCGCGTCGGCGATCGCGAGCTCGAGTACTTCCGTCTCGACGCGCTCCAGTCGCAGTACGACGTCGCCCGTCTGCCGTTCTCGCTGAAGATCCTGCTCGAGAACCTGCTGCGCACCGAGGGCAACGGCTCCGTCACCAAGGACGACATCCTCAAGATCGCCACCTGGGACGCCAAGGCCGAGCCTTCCGAGGAGATCGCCTTCTCGCCCGCGCGCGTGATCCTGCAGGACTTCACCGGCGTTCCCTGCGTCGTCGACCTCGCCGCGATGCGCGACGCGATGGCCGACATGGGCGGCGACCCGGGCAAGATCAACCCGCTGGTCCCGGTCGAGCTGGTCATCGACCACTCCGTGCAGGTCGACGTGTTCGGCAGCGCCGACGCGTTCGTGCGCAACGCCGAGCGCGAGTTCGAGCGCAACGAGGAGCGCTACGCCTTCCTGCGCTGGGGCCAGGACGCCTTCGAGAACTTCGCCGCCGTCCCGCCGGACACCGGCATCGTCCATCAGGTCAACATCGAGTACCTGGCCCGCGTGGTCTTCGAGGCCGACGGCGTCGCCTACCCCGACACGCTGGTCGGGACCGACTCGCACACGACGATGGTCAACGGCCTGGGCGTGCTGGGCTGGGGCGTGGGCGGCATCGAGGCCGAGGCCGCGATGCTCGGCCAGCCGATGTCGATGCTGCTCCCGCAGGTGCTCGGCTTCAAGCTGTCGGGCAGCCTGCCCGAGGGTGCGACGGCCACGGACCTGGTGCTGACCGTCACCGAGATGCTGCGCAAGAAGGGCGTCGTCGGCCGCTTCGTCGAGTTCTTCGGCCCGGGCGTCGCCGCGCTGCCGCTGGCCGACCGGGCCACCCTGGGCAACATGTCGCCGGAGTTCGGCTCGACCTGCGCGATCTTCCCGATCGACGCCGAGACGATCCGCTACCTCGAGTTCACGGGCCGCCCCAAGGACCAGCTGGAGCTGGTCGAGGCCTACGCGCGGGCCCAGGGCATGTGGCTCGACGACGACTACGAGGACCCCACGTTCTCCGACACCCTGGAGCTGGACCTGGCCGACGTCGTGCCCTCGATCGCCGGCCCGCGCCGTCCGCAGGACCGCGTCGTGCTGACCGAGTCCCAGGAGCGCTTCCGCGAGGCGGTCAAGGAGCACCTGCCCGAGGTCGAGACCGTGGCCGACGAGGCGTCCGCCGAGTCGTTCCCGGCCTCCGACCCGCCGGCCACCAACGGCGGCGGCAACCAGGACGATCACGCCGTCGAGGGCGCACCGTCCGATCCGGCGCCCGCGCAGGTCGCGCTGGCCGCCGACCCGGTCGCGGTGACGATGGCCGACGGCACCGCCACCGACCTCGACCACGGGCGCGTGGTGATCGCCGCGATCACCTCGTGCACGAACACCAGCAACCCGTCGGTCATGCTCGGCGCCGGCCTGCTGGCCAAGAAGGCGGTCGAGAAGGGCCTGAGCAGCAAGCCGTGGGTGAAGACCTCGCTGGCCCCGGGCTCCAAGGTGGTGACCGAGTACTACGAGCGTTCCGGGCTGAACGAGTACCTCGACGAGCTCGGCTTCAACCTCGTCGGCTACGGCTGCACGACGTGCATCGGCAACTCCGGCCCGCTGCCCGACGAGATCTCCGCCGCGGTGCAGGAGAACGACCTCGCGGTGGTGTCCGTGCTGTCGGGCAACCGCAACTTCGAGGGGCGCATCAACCCCGACGTGAAGATGAACTACCTGGCGTCGCCGCCGCTGGTCGTGGCCTACGCGCTGGCCGGCACCATGGACATCGACCTGCTCAACGACCCGCTCGGGCAGGACCGCAACGGCGACGACGTCTACCTGCGCGACATCTGGCCCTCCGAGCAGGAGATCGCCGAGACGATCGAGTCGGCCGTGCAGGCGGACATGTTCCGCAAGAGCTACGGCGACGTGTTCGAGGGCGACGAGCGCTGGCGCGGGCTGGACGTCCCGACCGGCGACCGCTTCGCCTGGGACGACGACTCGACCTACGTGCGCCTCCCGACGTTCTTCGAGGGCCTGTCGCCCGATCCGGCCGAGCTGACCGACATCACGGGCGCGCGCGTGCTGGCCAAGCTGGGCGACTCGGTCACCACCGACCACATCTCGCCGGCCGGCTCGATCAAGAAGGACGGCCCGGCGGGCAAGTACCTGCAGGAGCACGGCGTGGCGCCCAAGGACTTCAACTCCTACGGGTCACGGCGCGGCAACCACGAGGTGATGATGCGCGGCACGTTCGCCAACATCCGCCTGCGCAACCAGCTCGCGCCGGGCACCGAGGGCGGCGTGACGCGCTACCTGGCCGACGGGTCGGGCGCCGAGATGTCGATCTACGACGCCTCGATGAAGTACCAGGAGGAGGGCATCCCGCTCGTCGTGCTCGGCGGCAAGGAGTACGGCTCGGGCTCGTCGCGCGACTGGGCGGCCAAGGGCACGAACCTGCTCGGGGTCAAGGCGGTCCTGGCCGAGTCCTTCGAGCGCATCCATCGCTCCAACCTGGTGGGCATGGGCGTGATTCCGCTGCAGTACGCCGACGGCGAGAGCGCGGAGTCGCTCGGGCTGACCGGCGAGGAGACGTTCGAGATCACCGGCATCGCCGAGAAGCTCAACGCGGGCGAGGCGCCGCCGCGCGACATCACGGTCAAGGCCGGCGACAAGGAGTTCACCGTCCGCGTGCGCATCGACACGCCCAAGGAGGCGCTGTACCTGCGCAACGGCGGCATCCTGCAGTACGTGCTGCGCCAGCTGAACGGCTAGCTACGCGGTTCCGGCGTCGGCGGCCCGGTCCGGCCGGGCCGCCAGCCGGATCGCGTCGAACAGCTCGGGGAGGTCGGTCGCCTTGTCGATCGCCCCCCGGGCGCCCGCGTCGAGCGCGGCCGCGGCCAGCTCGGGCGAGTGGTCGGCCGAGATCAGCAGCACCGCGGCCGGGGCGGGCTCGCGACACAGCGCCCGGCACAGGTCCAGGCCGTCGTGCTCGCCCAGGCGGGCGTCGACCAGCACCACGTCCGGCCGCGTGCGCCGCACCAGCGCGATGGCGTCGTGCGGCCCGACGGCGGCGCCGACCGCGACCATCCCCGGCTCGGCGCGCAGGACGGCCTCCAGCCCGGCCCGCACCACCGGGTGATCGTCGACGACGAGGACGCGGATCACGGACCCGATTGTCCCAGGCACTTCCGCGCGATTCGGTACGGGTAGCCTCACCGTCATGCCGATCCCGTCGCTGCTGTCCGATCTGCTGACCACCGCCGGCCCCTCGGGCTACGAACGCGCCGCCGCCGAGGTGTGGCGCGCCTCGGCCCGCGAGTTCAGCGACGACGTGCGCGCCGATACGGTCGGCTCGTCGGTCGCGATCGCGCCGGGCACCGCCGGTGGCCCACTGACCGCCGTCGTGGGCCACATCGACGAGATCGGCCTGATCGTCACCTACGTCGACGACGAGGGCATGCTGTGGTTCACCAGCGTCGGCGGCTGGGATCCGGTGATCCTCGTCGGCCAGCGCCTCGAGCTGCAGACGCAGAACGGCCCGATCCCTGGCGTCGTGGGCAAGAAGCCGATCCACCTGCTCAAGCCCGACGACCGCAAGAAGGCGCCGGAGCTGACCGACCTGCACATCGACATCGGCGCCAAGGACGGCGACGAGGCGCGCGAGCTGGTGCGCGTCGGCGACGTCGCGGTGATCGCCGGCGAGCCGGTGCAGCTGCCCAACCAGCGCATCGCCTCGCGCGCGCTGGACAACCGCCTGGGCTCCTACGTCGCGCTCGAGGTGGCCCGCCGCGTGGCCGGCGCGGGTGGCGCACCGGGCGACGTGGCCGGCGTCGCCGTGGCCCAGGAGGAGACGACCTTCGCGGGCGCGCGCACGACCGCGTTCTCGCTGAACCCCGCGGTGGCGATCGTCGTCGACGTGACCCACGCGACCGACGCGCCCGGCATCTCCGTGCGCGAGGAGGGCAAGCACCCGCTGGGCAGCGGCCCGGTCATCACCCGCTCCTCGACGCTGCACCCGGTGATCTTCGAGCTGCTCTACGAGACGGCCAAGGCCGAGGGCATCGAGGCCACGGTCCAGTCCAGCTCGGGGCGCGGCACGGGCACCGACGCGGACGCCTTCCACATCGCCCGCGGCGGCATCCCCTGCGGGCTGGTCTCCGTGCCGCTGCGCTACATGCACTCGCCGGTGGAGATGTGCCAGCTCGACGACGTCGAGGCGACGATCGCGTTGATCGCCGCGTTCACCCAGCGGATCACCGCCGAGACCGACCTCCTGCGCTGATGGCCGCGCCGACCGACCTCCTGCTGCTGTTCGACATCGACGGGACGCTGCTGCGCCGCGCCTCGCGCGAGCACGCCGTCGCGCTGCACGAGGCGATGCACGCGGTCTACGGGGTGGACACGCAGGGCGTGAAGGTCGAGGCCGCCGGGCGCACGGACATCGAGATCGCCCGGGCGACGCTGCTGTCGGTCGGCGTGTCGGCGCTGCGCATCGAGGAGCGCTTCGGCGCGTTGCGCGAGGCCAGCACCGAGGCGTACGCGCGCCTGGTGCCCGACGATCTGTCGGCCACGATCTCGCCGGGCATGGTCGCGCTGCTGGAGCGCCTGTCGGCCCGCGACGACGTCGCGCTGTCGCTGGTCACCGGCAACCTCGAGCCGATCGCCCGCCTGAAGCTGCGGGCCGCCGGGCTGGAGCACTTCTTCCCCAGCGGCCAGGGCGGGTTCGGCTCGGACTCCGAGGACCGCACCGACCTGCCGCCGATCGCCCGTCGCCGGGCGGGCACGCGCGACGCGCCGCACCCACGCGAGCGCACGGTGGTGATCGGTGACACGCCGCGTGACATCGCCTGTGCGCAGTCCGACGAGCTGCGCGTGATCGCCATCGCCACCGGCCCGTTCAAGGCCGAGGACCTGGGCGCCGCCGACGCGGTGGTGTCCGACGCCGGAGCGCTCGGCGTCGAGCTGGATCGCCTGCTGGCCTGACGCGCGCTACCGTCGATCCCACGATGCGAGTGGGAATCCTGACCGGCGGCGGAGACTGCCCCGGACTCAACGGCGTGATCCGGGCGGTCGTGCGCCGCGCCCATGGCTACGGCGACGGCGTCGTCGGCTTCCGCGACGGCTGGCGCGGCCCGCTGGAGGGCGACACGATGCCGCTGACGATGGAGGCCGTGCGCGGCATCCTCCCGCGCGGCGGCACGATCCTCGGCTCGTCGCGCACCAACCCGTTCAAGCGCGACGACGGGATCGAGCGGATCCGCGAGACGCTGATCGAGCACTCGCTGGACGGGCTGGTGGCGATCGGCGGCGAGGACACGCTGGGCGCCGCGGCCAAGCTGCACGAGGCCGGCATCAACGTGGTCGGCGTGCCCAAGACGATCGACAACGACCTGGGCGGCACGGACCTGACCTTCGGCTTCGACACCGCGGTGCAGGTGGCCAGCGAGGCGCTCGATCGCCTGCACACGACGGCCGAGTCGCACCGGCGCGTGATGATCCTCGAGGTGATGGGCCGCCACGCGGGCTGGATCGCCTTCTACTCGGGCATCGCCGGCGGCGCGGACGTGATCCTCGTGCCCGAGCGGCCGTTCGACGTCGAGGAGATCTGCGCGCGCCTGGAGCGCCGCTTCGCGCTCGGCCGGCACTTCGGCATCGTCGTCGTCTCCGAGGGCGCGACCCCGGTGGGCGGCGACATCGAGGCGATGGGCGCGCAGACCGACGAGTTCGGGCACGCGCGCCTGGGCGGCGTGGGCCAGCGCCTGGAGGCCGAGATCGAGCAGCGCACGGGCTACGAGACGCGCACCACCGTGCTCGGCCACATCCAGCGCGGCGGCACGCCCACCGCGTTCGACCGGGTGCTGGCCACGCGCCTGGGGATCGCCGCGATGGAGGCGGCGCACGAGGGCCATTGGGGCACGATGGCCTCGTTGCGGTCGATGAACGTCGAGATGGTCGCGCTGACCGACGCGGTGCGCGAGCTGCGCACGCTGGGCGACGCGGAGCTGCACGTGATCGACGCGCTCGCGGCCTGATCGACGCCCCGCCCGCAGACGTTGGCGGAGATATCCGTGACCGTCACGGACAAATCCGCCAACCCCACGGGTGCGCGGCTAGTAGGCGAGCTCCCAGAGGACGCCGTTGCCCAGCGGGATGCTGCGGGCGACGCCCGCCAGCTGCTCGGTCGCCTCGTCGAGCGCGATGCCCATGACCACGGCGACCTCGGCGGCGGCCAGCGGCTCGCCCGCCCAGGCCAGCACCTCGGTGACCGACGCCGGGTTGGCCCGCCGCGGGACGTCGGGCAGGAGGTTGGCCAGCGCCACGTCGTAGACCGGCCACGGTTGGAAGCCCGGGATGGCCACCAACGCCGCCTCGTTGCCGTCGGGCACCAGCTCGTAGGACGGGCAGGTGTAGCGCCGCCCGTGCTCCCAGTCGGCCAGGCGCTCGTCCAGCACCAGCGCGGCGGGCGCCGGGTGGCGCGCGGCGGTGGCGTCGGCCTCGACGGCGGCCTGGACGTCGAGCTCGTCCATCCACGACGCCAGCTGGTTGGGCTCGATGCCCACGTCGCCGGCGGCGCCGTCGATCGTCGACTGCTCGTCGAGGTTCTCACCGGCGAAGTTGCGCAGGCGCAGGCGGCGCAGGATCGCGCCCTCCAGCTCGGGCGCGTGCAGGCGCGTGGCCACCACCGCCGTGCAGGCCGGCAGCGTGCCGGGCACGCGGTCGCGCACCTCGGTGAACATCGGCATGCCGTGCTGCTCGGAGAGCATCTTGGCCCCGCCGGCGATCATCTCGGGCTTGAGGCCCTTGGCCTCGTACTCCGCGGAGTCGCGGGCCAGCACGACCATGCGCCAGCTCCAGTCGAGGTCGTGGTCGGCGTACAGCCATTGCATGCGCCAGCGCGACGGCTCGGCGCTGAAGGCGAACGGGCAGCCTGGGTCGGTGAACTCGGTGATGCGAAGAATCGGAGGCACCCTCTCCACGGTAGTTCGGTGAGCCTGGCATCCTGGGGTGACCATGAGCTCACCCGCCCGACGCCCTTCGTCCACCCCTCGGCGCAAACGCGAACAGCGCGCCTACATGGCCACGATGGTCGGTGGCACGGCCGCGCTGGTCACCGTCGTCACCGCGCTGCTGGCGATCATCACCTCGTTCACGTGGACGATCCCGATCCTGGCCGCGATCGTCACCGTGATCTGCTGGTTCGCCTTCCGCAGCGCCACGGGCAAGCGCTGATCAGCGGGCCGCCCTGCGGCCCGCCGCCAACGCCGCGTCGCTGAAGCCGGCGATCTTCAGCGAGCCCCAGCCGCTGGCCAGGTCATAGCCGGGTCCGGTGACGCAGCAGCCCAGGCCGATGCCGCCGTTGGAGGCGATCGCCGGGCCGATGTCGTTGTTGCCCTGGACGACGTCGTTGACCACCTGCGCGCGCTGCGGTCCGGCGGCCAGCCGGTACAGCAGCGGGTTGATGAAGCCGACCGGCGGCTGGCCCGCGCGCGCGGCGGCCTGATCGGCCAGCGCGATGCCCGCCGCGGTCAGCGGCGACGCGGCGCTGGTGCCGCCGACCGTCGTCCACTGGCCGCCGACGTTGAGCGCGTAGCCCGGGAAGCGATCGCCCAGCGCGGCCAGGTCCGGCGTCGAGCGCGTCGAGTCGGTCGTGCGGTCGGGGTTGAGCACCGGCCGCTGCCACCACGGGCGGTTCCAGATCAGGCTCAGGCCGCCGCCCCCGCCGTAGGCGATGCCGGGCGCGTTGTTCCAGGCGATCTCGTCGACCAGCCGGTTGTCGGCGTCGAGCACGATGTTCGTGCCGCCCACCGACGTGATGTAGGGCGAGGAGGTCGGGAAGTCGACGGCCCGGAAGGGCATGGCCGAGCAGTCGGCCGCGCCCTGGTCGCCGGCCGCGTCGAGCACCGAGATGCCCGCGCCGGCGGCCACCGCGAGGATGTCGTTGGCGGCGTCCATCCACGAGCGCGAGCCGGACATCAGCGGCTCGCACAGGCCCAGCGAGCTGGACACGACGTTCGGCGTGCGGCCCGGGCGGCCGATCGCCTCGGCCAGCAGCCGCACGTAGCCGCCGTCCTGGAACTTGCCCTGGACGAGCTCGATGCCGCGCAGCCCGGGCGCGCCGGCGACCAGCATCTCCAGATCCAGCGTGGTCTCGCTGGCCCCGTTGCCCGGCTGGCCCAGCGCTTCCACCTTGGTCACCTGGATCGGCGGCACGCGCAGGTTGAAGCACGCGCCGAAGGCCCTCACCGCGGCCGGGTCGAAGCCGCCGATGTCGATCACGGCGACGCGCATGCCCTCGCCGCGCAGGCCGCGCGCGTGCATCGTCGCGTGGCCGTAGGCGGTCGTGTACTGGTTGGGCGTGTAGCCGTGCAGCTGGTCCGACAGCGGCGGGTTGGGGATCCCGGCCTGGGCGTTGACCCCCTCCGGGCACCCCTGCGGCGTCCCTGTGCGCACGCGGATCGAGCCGTAGTTGTCCAGCACCGCCTGCACCTGCTCGGGCGACAGGGTCAGCGGCTCCAGCGGCGCCTGTCGCGCGGTGGCCACCCCGTCCGGCTGCGGGGTCTTGGGCGCGCGGGCCACGCCGGCGACCGCCCCGCGCAGCGCGGGCGGCACGGGCAGTCGGCCGCTGCGGGCCGCCGCCGCCGCGCCGGCGCCCGCCGGGAAGGCCGCGCCGAGCGCGGCGCGCCCGCCGCGGGCGATCAGGTACGTGCCCGTCGGGCTGTCGGTGACCTGCAGCCCGTGGCTGCGCAGGTAGCGCCTGGCGGTCTGCCGATCGGCCCGCGACGCGCCGAACCGCTGGGCCAGCCGCTGCACGCTGGAGTACCGGCGGTACGTCGGCGACGTCGGGTCGGAGACCGACTTGACGAACGCGGCCAGCCCGGGCGGGTGGCGCAGCGAGAGCAGCACGTCGGACGTCGAGGACGCGGCCGAGGCCGCAGCGGGAGCGATGGCACAGGCGAGCGCCACGATGGCGATCGCGGCCCGGGACACGCGTGACATGCGCGGGGCGTTACCCGCAACGTGGGTCAGCGACCCACGGCGTGTCAGCTGCGCGTCAGCTTCTTGTAGGTGATGCGGTGCGGGCGGTCGGCCTCGTCGCCCAGCAGCGCGTGCCGGTGCTCCTCGTAGGCCTCGAAGTTGCCCTCGAACCACGTCACCTGCGAGTCGCCCTCGAAGGCCAGCACGTGGGTGGCGACGCGGTCCAGGAACCAGCGATCGTGGGAGATGACCACCGCGCAGCCGGCGAAGTCGAGCAGCGCCTCCTCGAGCGCGCGCAGCGTGTCGACGTCGAGGTCGTTGGTCGGCTCGTCGAGCAGCAGCAGGTTGCCGCCCTCCTTGAGCAGCTTGGCCAGGTGCACCCGGTTGCGCTCGCCGCCGGAGAGCTTGCTCACCTTGGACTGCTGCGTGGAGCCCTTGAAGTTGAACGACGACACGTAGGCGCGCGAGTTCATCTTGCGGTCGCCGACCTGGATCTGCTCGTCGCCGCCGGAGATGACCTCCCAGACGTTCTTGTCGGGATCGAGGTCGTCGCGCGACTGGTCGACGTAGGCCATCTGCACGGTCTCGCCGACCGTCAGCTTCCCGGAGTCGGGCTGCTCCTGGCCGGTGATCATGCGGAACAGCGTCGTCTTGCCGGCGCCGTTGGGCCCGATCACGCCGACGATGCCGCCGCGCGGCAGGTCGAAGCTCAGATCGTCGATCAGCAGGCGGTCGCCGAAGCCCTTGCTCAGGCCCTCGGCGCGCACGACCGTGTCGCCCAGGCGCGGCCCGGCGGGGATGTGGATCTGCACCTGGTCGATCTGGACGTTGCGGTCCTGGGCCAGCAGGGCCTCGTAGTTGTTCAGGCGCGCCTTGGCCTTCTTGCGCCGGCCCTTGGGGTTCTCGCGCACCCACTCCAGCTCGGACTCGATCGTCTTCTGGCGGGCCTTGTCGGTCCGCTCCTCCTGGGCCAGCCGCGCCTGCTTCTGCTCCAGCCACGAGGAGTAGTTGCCCTCGAAGGGCAGCCCGCGGCCGCGGTCGAGCTCGAGGATCCAGCCGGCGACGTTGTCGAGGAAGTAGCGATCGTGGGTGACCGCGACGATCGTGCCCGCGTACTCGGCCAGGTGGCGCTCCAGCCAGCCCACCGACTCGGCGTCGAGGTGGTTGGTGGGCTCGTCGAGCAGCAGCAGGTCGGGGCGGCGCAGCAGCAGCCGGCAGAGCGCCACGCGGCGGCGCTCGCCACCGGACAGCCGCGACACGTCGGCGTCGGACGGCGGCAGGCGCAGCGCGTCCATGGCCTGCTCGAGCTGCGCGTCAAGGTCCCATGCGCCCTTGGCGTCGATCTCCGCCTGCAGACGGGCGAACTCGTCGGCCGTCTCGTCGGAGTAGTTCATCGCCATCTCGTTGAAGCGATCGAGCAGCGCCTTCGTCTCGGCCACGCCGTCCTCGACGTTGCCCTTGACGTTCTTGGACTCGTCCAGCCGCGGCTCCTGCTCGAGCAGCCCGACGGAGGCGCCGGGGGCGAGCATCGCGTCGCCGCGGAACTCGGTGTCGCGGCCGGCCATGATGTTCAGCAGCGACGACTTGCCCGTGCCGTTGAGGCCGAGGACGCCGATCTTGGCGCCGGGCAGGAAGGCGAGGGTGACGTCCTTGACCACCGTCTTGTCCGGAGGGAACTCCTTGGTCAGACGGTGCATCGTGTAGATGTACTGGTGGCTGCTCATCGCTTCTCCGCAGGCTAGAGCGTGCGGTGTTCGACGCCGTCGGCGCCCGCGATGATCACGTCGCTGGTCAGCGTCGGTGGGAACAGCCCGTGGTCGACGATGCCCACCGTGTTGGCCAGGCGATCGGCCAGCGCCGCGGGATCGGCGGGGATGTCGCCGTGCCAGTCGGCGATCACGCCGCCGTCGGGGCTGGGCGGCCAGCCCGCGCGCACGACCGCCTGGGGCACGCGGCGCAGCGTCGAGGCCAGCCCGAACGCGTGCAGCTCCAGCGGGACCGGCCAGGTGAGGCGGTCGACGACCTTGTTCGCCGAGACGATCACGACGAACCGGTCGGCCGTGACGGCGACGAGCTTCTCGCGCGTGTGCGCGCCGCCGCCGCCCTTGATGAGCCAGCCGTCGGGCGCCACCTCGTCGGCGCCGTCGATCGCGATGTCCAGCTCGTCGAGCGCCTCGAAGGGCTCGACCGGCAGCCCCAGTTGACGCGCGACCTGCTCGGTCTTGGTCGACGTGGCCACGCAGCGCAGGCCCGTCAGGTCGCGGGCCGCGAGCGCCGGCAGCAGGAAGGCGACGGTCGAACCGGTGCCCAGGCCGACCCGCATCCCGTTCTCCACCAGCTGGGCCGCGGCCACGGCAGCGGCCTGCTTCTGAGCATCGGCGGACACGGCTTGCGACGGTACCCTAGGAGGGATGCCAGCGGTCTACGACATCGAGCAGGGGATCCTGCTTCTCGAGCTCGAACCGCCCTTCGACAAGCGCGACGTGCAGCTCGCCCGGCGCCGGTTGGCCAAGGTCTGGCACCCCGATCTGGCTCCGCCCGGCAAGCAGTTCGAGCACGAGCGTCATCTGAAGGCGATCAACCTGGCCGCCGACCAGCTCGAGGAGCTGGCCGAGGGCTCGCGCGGCGGCAAGGTCTCGCGCAACGCCGTCAAGGTCAACGCCGCGGCCGCGCGTGCCGCGCGCGCCGAGGAGGGCCGGCGCAACTACGAGCGCGAGCAGGCCCAGCGCGAGGCGGCGGCCGACCGCGCGCAGAACGACCCGTTCGGCGACCGCATGCCCGACCACTCGGTCGTGCACCGCTACGCGCGCTGCCTGTCCTATCCCGAGTGGGGCGTCGGCACGGTCTCGGGCATCTACTTCACCGGCGACGAGGACAACGTGCAGCAGTGGGCCCGCGTGGCCTTCCAGGTCGGCGTGCGCACGGTGCCCGCCGGCTCGTTGCAGTTCGTCGACTTCTCCAAGCCGGATCCGGGCGCCGACCGCGTCCAGCGGTTCCTCACCGCGGCGCAGCACGCGATGGCCGAGGGCGACTACAAGCTCGCGGCCAAGCGGCTGATCTACGCGCGCGACGCCGATCCCGTGAACCCGTCGGTGCTGCGGCTGATGACGCTGGCCTTCTGGCAGGGCGGCGACCTGCCCGCGGCCGGGCGCTCCGTGCGCGACTGGGCGCGCGTCGAGAACGACCGCCCGACGCCGCACCGCTTCGCCGCCCGCATCTACGAGGACATGGGCGCCATCGACCTGGCCGCCGAGGCCGCCGAGCGCGCCGTCGACCGCGGCCCGACCGATGCCGAGGCCTGGGCCCGCGTCGGTCGCCTGCGCCTGCGCCTGGGCGACCGCGATGCGGCGATCACCGCGCTCGAGCGCTCGCGCGAGCTGGGGCCGACCGTCGAGGCGCTGCTGGACCTGGCGCTGGCCTACCAGCTGGCCGGCGATGTCGGCGGCGAGGTGACCGCCTCCGGGCAGGCGACGCTCCTGGAGCCCGACAGCGCCGTGGCCTGGAAGCGCTACGCGCACGCGCTGGCCCGCACCGATCGCATCACGGACTGCCTGAAGGCCTGCGAGCGCGCGCTGCAGCTCGCGCCCGACGAGGAGGTCGCCGACCTGCTCGAGCGCACGCGCAAGGCGGTCCCGCGCGCGTTGCACGCCGCCTGACGCATCGGTAGCGTCGGTTCCATGGGGTACGAGCTGGGGCCGGGCTTCCAGCGCCGGCCGCCGCGCGGCTGGATCGCGGCACGCGCGTTCGCGGTGCAGCGCCGCATCCTGCCGGGCGGGATCGACGAGAGCGGCTCGCGCAACGCCGGCTGGGACCTGTCGCACAACGTGGCCTTCACCTGGGAGGTCCGCGTGGACGGGCGCGAGCCGGTGCGCTTCAGCGAGGAGCGTGCGGCGCCGGCCTGGGTCTACAGCCTGAGCCCGTCGGGGAAGCGCTGGTACAAGCCGCGGCTGCGCCCATCCTACGGCCTGGTGGAGTCGCTCGGCGTGCCGGGCGTCGTCGATCCGGCCGACCCGACGCGGCTGTGGATCGACTGGGACGCCGCCTACGCCGAGCACGAGGAGGCGTGGGAGCAACGTGGCCGGGTCGAGCGCGCGGTGGCCGAGCGCGACGGGGTGTGGGATCGCACCTTCCACCGGGTGTTCAACCCGCTGGAGGGCAAGCTGCGCGAGGGCGAGGAGGCGCTGGTCGAGGCCGAGATCGCCCGGCGTGCGGCCGAGCAGCAGCGGGTCCAGGACGAGGTGCTCGCGGCCCACCCGGAGCTGGCGGCCCAGGTGGCGGCCATGGACGCCGGGCCCGTGGATCCGGTGGAGAACGCCGAGCGCGAGCGACGCATGGCGCAGATCCAGCGTCTGTTGAAGAAAGGCCGCACGGCCAGCGCCGTCGTGGTCGATCAGGTCGACACCGGGCGCACGCTGGCCGGCGAGCACGTCGTGCACATCACGCTGGACGTGCACGACGGCGGCGACACGCGCCGCGTGGTCTACGAGCACCTGTGGGGCCCGCGCAGCCTGCCCAAGCTGCTGCCCGGCGCCACGATCGAGGTCAAGCTCGACCCTGGTGATCCCAACGTTCTCGAGCTCGCGTAGTGGGCTTCGAGCTCGGACCCGGCTTCCAGCGCCGCCCGCCGCGCGGGTGGGAGCCCGCGCGCGTGTTCGCGACCGACTGGTCGGTGCTGCCGCCCGCGCCGGACGAGTCGGGCTCGACCAGTCCCGCGCTCCTGGAGACGTCGGTGCGGATGGCCGTGACCTGGGAGCTGCAGGTTGACGGGCGCGCGCCGGTGTCGTTCGCCGAGGAGCGCAACGCGCCGATCTGGGTCTCCGAGCAGAGCGTCTCGGGCAAGCGCTGGTACAAGCCGCGGCTGCGTCCGTCCTACGGCCTGATGCGCTCGATCGGCCTGCCCTGCTTCGTCGATCCCGGAGATCCGACCCGGCTGTGGATCGACTGGGACGCCGCCTACGACGAGCACGAGGAGGCGTGGGAGCGCAAGGGCCGCATCGACCGCGAGATCGCGCGGCGCAACAACGCCTTCGACAACGTCACCAACCGCATCTTCAACCCGCTGCAGGGCAAGCTGCGCGAGGGCGAGGAGGCGCTCGTCGACGCGGAGATCGCCCGGCGCGCGGCCCGCGACGAGCGCATCCGCGACGACATCCTGCAGGCCAACCGCGAGCAGATGCGCGCGCAGGGGATCGAGCCGGTGACCGCCGGCGACCACGCGACGCAGGGCGAGCGCATCGCGCGGCTGGAGCGGCTGAAGAAGGAGGGCCGCAAGGCCGGCGCGGTCATCGTGGAGCACACCGAGACCGGTCGCTCGCTGGCCAACATGCCGGTCGTCCAGATCACGCTCGACGTCGAGGAGGGCGGCCTGACCCGGCGCGTGACCTACGAGCACATCTGGGGCCCGCGCCACCTGAAGGCCTTCCCGCCGGGCAAGCAGGTGACGGTGCGGGTCGACCCCAACGACCCGCACCTGGTCGAACTCGCCTAGTGACTCAGGGCACTAGTGCGGCTCGAAGCCCGGCTCCTTGGGGGCCGGCGGCGGGTCGTCGCGCCGTGGCGCCTGCCCGCGATGCTTCTTGCGCTTCTTGGCCTTCGGCTGGTCCGGGTCGGCCCGCTGCGGCGTGGTCTGGCCGTGGCCGTCGGGCCGCTCGGGTGCGGTCGTCGGCGGGTCGTTGCGCGCCGGCGTGCGGCCGCGGTGGCCCTGTGAGGACTGCTTCGTGTCGGTCGGCGGGTCCTGGCGGGTGGGCTTGCCGCCGCTGTGGCCGCTGGTCTGCTCCTCGGAGCGGTTGGGCGGGTCGCTGCGGGTCGGCTTGCCGGAGCGGTGACGCTTGGAGCGCTTGCGCGGCGCCTTCGGCTCGGGGCGCACGCTGGGCCGCGGGCCGTGGCCGGTCGGGTCCGAGCCGGTCGGGCGGGTCGGACCGCCCTCGCCCTGCACGGTCGGCCCGTCGTAGCCCGGCGTGGGTGTGACCGGCGTCGTCGGCGTCGGGGTCGAGGTGGGCGGGCAGGGGACGTCGGGGGTGGACGCGGGCACCGCGGGACAGCGGTCCTGGCTCTCGTCGCCCAGGCCGTCGCCGTCGGCGTCGCGCTCGACGTCGGCGTTGAGCAGCAGCTCGCGACCGGCCACGGGTGCGGCCGGCGCGGCCGCCAGGTCGGCCAGCGCGGGGGAGAAGGTCGCCGCCGTGTAGGACGTGTCGGCGCCGTAGCCGTGGAAGACGGCGCCGCCCGCGCGATCGCGATCGAGCGCCAGCACATCGCCGGCCACGACCGGGATCTGGGCCGCGAACTCGTAGCGCACGTCCTGCCCGGGCGCGTGGTAGCCCGACAGCGGCTTGGGCTCGGAGGCGGCGATCGGCGTGTAGGTCCCGTCGGGCGCCGGGCGCAGGATCCGCAGGCGCACCCAGCCGCGCGTGGCTGCCCGGACCCGCCAGCGGGTGATGACCCCGTCGGAGGGGATCGTGGCGCCGGCCAGACCGCCGGGGCGCGTCACCTGCATCTCGGTGCAATAGGCGTCGCAGCGCGTGAACAGATCGGCGCGCTCGCGCAGGGAGGACCCGACCGTGACCGCCGCCGAGCTGTCGGCCGCCGTGGCTCCGAAAGAGAGGGTTCCTCCAACAAACAGCACAACCAGAACGTTTCGCATACGTCCACTACGACGCATGAGCCTCCTCAGAAGTTCGCCCTTTCTCGCCGCCGCCGCCGTCGCACTGGCCGCCGCGGCGCCCGCTCCGGCCGCCGTCACCTCCAGCCACTCGGGCTGGCGCTGGGGGAATCCGCTTCCGCAGGGCACGCAGTTGACGACGCTCGAGTTCTCCGGAAGTCGCGGGTATGCGGCCGGCCCCTTCGGGACCCTGCTGCGCACCGACGACGCGGGCTCGACCTGGTCCGGCGTGGCCACCGGGCTGACGCAGCCGCTGTCCAGCGTCGACGTGCTCACCCCGGACACGTTCGTCGTGGCCGGCCGGTGCGCGCTGCGCCGCTCCGATGACGGCGGCAAGACGTTCACCCGGCTGCCGTGGACGGCGAGCGACGCCAGCTGCACCGGCGGCATCTCGTCGGTCTCGTTCCCCAACAGCTCCACCGGCTTCCTCCTGCTCGGCAACGGCAACCTCCTGCGCTCGACCGACTCGGGCCAGACGTGGTCGCGGCGCACGGCGGTGCCGGGCACGGCGGCGACGAGCGCCTCGTCGGGGGTCGTCCCCACCGACGTCACCTTCACCTCGCCGACCGTCGGCTTCACGACGACCAACGGCGGCTCGGTGTTCGCCACCGCCGACGCCGGGAACACCTGGACGCCGGTGGTCGACGAGCCGTTCTCGATCCGCTCGATCACGTTCGCCGCACCGGGCATCGGCTACGCGGTCGGCGATGCGCCGTTCGCGCTGAAGACGACCGACGGCGGCGTCCACTGGACCGAGCAGCCGCTGCCCGCGGGCACGCCCGGCTTGGGCGTGGTCCGCTGCGCGACGGCCGATCTGTGCCTGGCCGTCAGCACGCGTGGCGACCAGCTGCTGCGCACCGCCGACGGCGGCGCGACCTGGACGTCGCTGGCCGTGGCCAACCGCGCGCTGCGGGTGGCCGCGTTCGCCTCGCCCACCCGCGCGGTGGCCGTCGGCGACGGCGGCGCCACCGTGCTCTCCGACGACGGCGGCATGACGTTCTCGCCGTTGGGCGGCCCGCTCCCGGGCCGCTTCACCGGCCTGAAGTCCGCCGGGCGCACGGTCGCCTACGCCTACGGGCAGGGCGGCGCGTTGGCCCGTACGACGAACGCCGGCCAGACCTGGCGGGAGATCGACGCGGCCACCTCCGACGAGATCCGTGATCTGTCCTACGTGTCGCTGGAGACCGGCTTCGTGCTCGACGTCTCCGGGCAGCTGCTGCGCACCGACAACGCCGGCGACTCGTGGCAGATCCTCAACGCGGGCACCGGGCTGCGCCCGCAGGCGCTGACCGCGCTGGACGCCGACCGCATCGTGCTGTCGGGGCCGGTGGGCATCCGCCGCTCGACCGACGGCGGGCAGACGTTCAAGGCGGTGCCCGACGACGACGTGCGCGAGACCCCGCTGTTCGGGATCGACCGCGTGGGCACGCAGCTGGTCGCCTCCGGGCCCAAGGCGCTGCGCTACTCCCACGACGCCGGCGCGCGGTGGATCAAGCTGCCGCGGCCGACGACCCACACGCGCGTCAACGACGTGGACATGGTCGCCTACAACACGATCTACCTGCTCGACTCCGACGGCGTCCTGTGGCGCACGACCGACCGGGCCAAGCACTGGCGCCAGATGCCGTCGGTGGGCACCGAGCTCGGGTACGCGGTGCGCTTCTCCGACCTGCGCCACGGCTGGATCGCCGTGGGTGAGTTCGGCTCCGACGAGGCGGGCTACGTGCTGCGCACCGATGACGCCGGACGCACCTGGCAGCCGCAGCTGATCGCCGACTCGGCCCTGGCCCAGGACGGCCTGGCCGCCGCGTCGATCAAGACCGGCTACGCGCTGACCCGCTCCAACGCGCTGTTCGCCACCTCGCTGGCCGGTGCGGCGGGCGGACCGTCGAAGCTGCGCCTCACGACGTCGCGACCCCGCATCCGCGAGAACGGCGTGGCCCGCGTGGACGGCAGGCTCTCCGGTGCCCGCGGCGGCGAGCGGATCGTCGTCTCGCTGCGCGAGGAGGGCTCGACGCGCTGGCTTTACCAGGAGGTCGCCGCGGCCTCCAACGGCACCTTCACGGTGGTCACGCGCCTGTCGCACCCGGCGGTGTTCGTCGCCCAGTGGGCGGGCGACGAGCGCCGTCACGGTGCGGGCACCGAGGCGCTGAGCGTCGACGTGGTGGCCAAGAAGACGGAGGACGCCGCCAGCTGAGGGTCTCCACCGATCCCGGACCCGCGGCGGCGGTGCCACCATGGAGGCGATGCCGCACCGTCTGCCGCCGCTGGCCGCGCTCGTCGCCACCGTCGCCCTCACCGGGTGCGGTGGCGACGACGCCCCGCCGGCCACCACGACGGTCTTCAACTCGTCGCTCAGCGCCTCCAACGGGGAGGAGCTCGAGCACGACAAGGACCGCTCGGCCGAGGGCGTGGAGGGGCAGTCGGTGTGCACGCTGCTGCCCGTCGCCGAGGTCCAGCAGGTGGTGGGCGTGCGCGGGCTGCGGGCCGAGCCGACCGATTCGCTGGACCTGTCGACCTGTCGCTACGCCAAGGGCGAGACGAACGTGCGGGTGATCCTCGACGGCGCCGCCGACGCCACGCGGCGCTACTACAACCAGCTGTCCGAGAGCTACCAGAAGTTCAACACGATCCCCAGCCTGCGGCCGCACAACGTGCGCCACGTCGGCGACGACTCGACCTACGGCGGGGTGGGCGCGTACTGGACCAACGGCCGCGCCCAGCTGGTGGCGTTCCAGGCCGATCGGATCGCCCGGGTCACCGTGTTCGTGCCCGGCCGCTCCGACGCTCGGCGCAAGGCGCTGGCGGGCCGGCTGGTCACGGTGCTGTTCGCGCGCATGAAGGCCGAGCGCGGGGGATGACCGCCGGGGCGATCGCCACGCCGCACGCGCTGGCCACCGCCGCGGGCGCCGCCGCGCTGCGCGACGGCGGCAACGCGGTCGACGCGGCGCTGGCCGCGGCGGCGACGATCGCGGTCGTCTACCCGCACATGAACGCGATCGGCGGCGACGTGATGGCGCTGCTGCACGCGCCCGACGGCGCGGTGGTGACGATCAACGGGAGCGGCGCGGCCGCGGCGGCCGCCGACCCGGACGCGCTGGGCCGTGCGATGCCGACGCGCGGCGTGGCGCCGATCACCGTGCCCGGCGCCGTGCGCGCCTGGGAGACGCTGCACGGGCTGGGCGCGCGGATGCCCTGGTCGGCGTTGTTCGACGCGGCGATCGCGCACGCGCGGGCGGGCGTGCCGGTGGCGCCGTCGCTGGCCCGCGCGTTGGACGCCGAGCCGGAGCTCGGCCGCCTGCTGGTCGACGCGGCGGGGCTGCGCCAACCGGCCCTGGCCGGAACCTTGGAGACGCTGGCCGCCGACGGCGCGGGCGCGCTGTACGGCGGGGCCGTCGGCGCGGCGCTGGTCGACGGGTTGCGCGCGCTCGGCTCGCCGCTGACGTTGGCCGACCTGGCCGGCCACCAGACCGAGATCGTGCCGCCGCTGGTGGGCCGGCTGCTGGGCGAGGAGCTGCTGACGGCCCCGCCCAACTCGCAGGGCCACGTGCTGCTCGAGGTGGCGGGCGCGCTGGAGCTGCTGGGCGAGCCGGTGGCGCCCGCGCGGCTGGCCCGCCTGTTCGCCGCGGCGGCCGCCGACCGCGACCGCTGGCTGGCCGATCCGCGCACGGCGGATGTGCCGGTCGAGTGGCTGCTGTCGCCCGCGCACGCGCGTGAGCTGCTCGACGCGACGGGCCCGTCGCCCCCCGCGCCACCCCGGCCGACCGGCGACACGATCGCGATCGTCACGGCCGACGCCGACGGCTGGGGGGTCTCGTTGATCCAGTCGATCTTCTCGGCCTTCGGCTCCGGGATCCTCGAACCGACCACGGGGATCCTCTGCCACAACCGCGGCGCCGGCTTCACGCTGCGCCCGGGCTCGCCCAACCGCCTGGCCGGCGGTCGGCGGCCGCTGCACACGCTGATGCCGCTGCTGACCCGCCGCGACGGGCGCCTGAGCGGGGTGCACGGAACGATGGGCGGCTACGCGCAGCCGCAGATCCACGCGCAGCTGCTGCTGGCGCTGCTGGCCGGCGCGACGCCCGCCGAGGCGATCAGCGCCCCGCGCTTCAGCGTCTCGGGCACGGTCGTCGAATCCGAGTCCCCGGCGCCGGACGGGCTGCCCGTCGACGTCGACCTGGGCGCCCGCAGCGAGGCGGTCGGGCACGCGCAGCTGATCCGCATCGCCGCCGATGGCGCGTTCGCCGCGGCCACCGATCCCCGCGCCGACGGGGCGGCGATCGTGGTCTAGCTGTCCTGCTCGCGGACTTGCTGAACGCGGGTGATGGGTGGTCGGCCGCCGGCGGCTGAGTGTGGGCGTTGGCGGTTGTAGAAGCGGATGAACGATGACAGGGCGCGGTCGCGTTGGGTGCTGTTGGGCCAAACGCGGCTGTGGGCCCATTCGGTGTCCAGGGTTTGCCAGAAGCGCTCGATCTTGCCGTTCCAGCGGGGGGTGTAGGGCGGCGTGAGGATGTGGCGGGCACCGAGCTGGTGCAGTGTTTGGGCGAACTGGTGGCTCTCGGAGTAGCACTTGGCGTTGTCACTCATCACCGCCTGGACGGGGCCGCAGCCTTGTTCTGCCATCCAGGCCGCGGCGCGCTTGAGCGTGGCTGAGACGGTGTGTTTGTTCTCGGCTGCGTGCAGCTCGCAGTAGGCCAGGCGGGTGTGGTCGTCGATCACTCCGATGACCACCGTCTTGCCCGCCCCGCGCGAGCGCTGGGCCTGGGAGCGATCACCGGTCGCCCAATGCCCGGGCTCATCGAACTTCGCTGCCGAGAACGCGTCGATGTGCAACAAGGCGCCGGCTTGGGTCCACTCATAGCGCTTGCCAACGGTCGCCCGCTCGCTGCGGCGTCGGCGGCTGACGCCGTGGCGCCTGAGCACCTTCCAGTTCGTCGAGCGGTGACGGCCGGTCAAGAACGCCAGGCGCATCGGCCCCCAGTTCGTGCGTTGGCGCGCGTCGAGGATCTCGCGCTCCTGGGCCGCCGTCAGCGCCCAAGGACACGACAGCGGAACCGGCCGCCTCGGCGCCAAGCACGAGAAATCTGCCCTCTCGGCCTCGCTGGCTTGGCCGAACCGGTCACACATCGTCTTGACCGTGGTTGGCGAACACCCGACCGCCGCGGCGATCTGCCGCAACGACTCGCCCGCCTGGCGGCGGCGGACCATCTCGATCCTCGCCGCCATCGCATAGCGACATCTACGGTCTGTCATGTGTCCGGTCCCTTCTTGGGCTGTGGTGGGTCGCACCTCTCAGCCTCCGGTCGGGGCCGGACACATCCATCAAATACGCGGCCCTGCCCTGTTCAGCAGGTCCGTGAGCAGCTCATCTAGCGCGGACACGCGCATGAGACATCGCCGCACCGGATATGACCGGCCGACGATGCGCGCGACCTGGACGTGGACTCTGGCGGTGGTCCTCGGCCTCCTGTTGGTCGGCCCCGCCCCTGCCTCGGCCGCCCAGCCCGAGCCGGGCCTGTGGATCGGTGGCACGGGAGCGGCCCAGGTCTCGTTCACGATCCGCGACGTCGGCAAGAACAAGCGCGTGATGACCGACTTCGTGATCTTCTGCGGCGATGTCGGGTTCCTGACCCAGCGCTCGCGCACCGCCGGCTTCGTGCCCGAGACGTGGCCGGTGCGGGCCGACGGAACCGTGCGCTACGGCGACGACCCGATCCGCTTCGGGAAGACCACGACCCAGATCCCCAACGCCGGCTTCACCAGCGGCAACGACGACGAGTGCACGCCCGAGCAGTTCGAGAACGTGCGCATGGTCCGCGGCGACTTCCGCCCGATCCAGGACGGTGTCTACCGCGCCGAGGGCGGTGCGGACTACGGGTTCGACTTCCGCGTCGCCGGGGGCGGGACGCTGTTCGCCGGCGCGAGCGGTCACGTCAGGGTGGCGGATCCGACGACGGCCACCGGCCGGTGCGGCCCGATCGGCTCGTTCGTGCGCACCACGCGGATCGCGCCCGACGGCGCGTTCACGGCGCGCGACGACATCAGCAAGGGGTCGTTCACCAGCGAGGTCATCCTGACCGGTGCGATCACCGGTCCCGGGGCCGCCGGCTCCTACACCTACACCGCCAGCAAGCAGTGCGTCGGGCCGGCGCCGCTGTCGGGCACCGTCGACTGGGCGGCCACGCTGGTCGAGGTGGCGCCGGACTCGGCGCCCGCCGGCGCGCAGCCCGCCCCGCCCGGCGAGCTGCCCGACGCTCCGGGCACCGCGCCGGAGGCGCCCGATCCCAAGCCGCTGCCCAACAACGGCTACCCGGGGGCGCCGACCCCGTCAACGGCGGCGGGCTGCACGCCGACGGTGAACGTGGGGGAGGTCGCCGCGATCGCCGCCTGCTTCCGCGTCCGCGGCGAGGCGGCGCAGTCCGCCGGGCGAGTGCGGCTGAACGGGATCGATCTGACGCCGACCCGCGCGGGCGGCACGATCTCCATCAACCGGCGCAGCGGGGCGATCTCGACCTCCGGCCCCGTCGAGGTGCGCATCGGCTCGCTGTCGCTGCTGCGCGCGGCGGTCAACTGGACGCGGCCCGAGTCGGTCTTCGAGATCAAGGGCTCGTCGAAGGACTTCAAGACGGGCGGGCAGGCGCTGTTCGGCCTGCCCGTGGAGGGCGCGGCGAAGGTGCGCCTGGAGAAGGGGCGGACGAAGCTCACGGTCTCGTTGAAGATCCCCAAGGACGCCGGCGGGGTGAGCCGGCTGTCGGGCTACTCGGGTGAGCTGACCGCGGCGGCCGACAACACGGCGGGGCTGATCCTCGACGGCGCGAAGATCGCCTTCCCCGGGATGCGCTTCGGCTTCGTGGAGATCCAGTCGGCCTCGCTGGCCATCTCCGAGGCCGGCGGGACCTACCACTTCGACGGTGGCGCGACCGTCTTCCCGTTCCGCTTCACCCGCGTCGGCCTCCAGGGCGAGCTCGGCTTCGGCCTGGGCGACGGCTACTTCAAGCTGGCGGCCGCGGTGGAGAACCTGAACAAGCCGCTCGTGTACGGCTTCTTCCTGCAGAAGGCCGGCCTCTCGGTGCAGCTGAACCCGTTCGGCGTCGGCGGCTCGGCGGCGGTCACGTTCGGCCCGCAGCTGCGGCTGGGCGGCGACCTCGTCTCGGCCGCCCGGCTGGACGGCTCGCTGGCCTACGTCAGCGCGGACGGCGGTGACCCGGCGACGATGACGCTGGCGGGCGCGCTGGAGCTCGTGGAGGCCCACGTCGCCTCCGGACAGGTCACGGTGGCCGGGGACGGCAGCGTGAGCGCGAAGGGCAAGGCCGAGTTCGGCGTCGGCGGCTACGGGCTCAACGGCGAGGTGGAGGGCTGGTTCGACGGCCAGCGCGAGTTCAACGTCGAGGGCGCCGCGGAGCTGACGCTCCCGGGCGGCGTGACGGGCGGCGGCGACGCCGTGCTGTCCAGCCAGGGCATCGGCGCGTGCCGGCGCGGCAGCGGCCCGGACGTGGGCTTCGGCTACACCTGGGGCCAGGGCGTCAACGGCCTCTCGTTCGCCGCGGGCTCGTGCAGCCTGGGCACCTGGCGGGCGGTGCGCGGCTCCGACGCCCGCGCGGCGCAGGCCGGTGGCGGATCGGTCGTCGTGCGTCGCGGGCTGCGCCAGCTGGCGGTGCAGCTGACCGGCTCGGGCGGTCCTCCGACCGTCGCGGTGATCGCCCCCGACGGCCGGCGCATCGACCCCGCGCCGGCGGGCCAGGCGGTCCTCGACGAGACCACCTACTTCGTGGCCGACCCGTCCACGTCGGCCACCTACCTGATCGTCGATCGCCCGGCCGCGGGGCGCTGGCGGTTCGAGACGCTGCCCGAGAGCGCGCCGGTGACGGCGACGCGGACGGCGGCGCCGCTGCCGGCGGTGAAGGCCAGCGGACGCGTGCGCCGGGCCGGCGGCCGCCGCGTGCTGACCTATCGCGTCAGCGGTCTGGCCGGCCGGCGCGTGCAGCTCGTCGACACGGCCGGCGCCGCCCACCGCCTGCTGCGCACGACCGCCGACGGCCGGGGCCGCCTGCGGTTCACGCCGGCCGCCCGCGGCGGCGGGCACCGGATCGTCGCGCGCGTGCTCTCGCCCGGCGGCCTGCCCACCGGCCGCACGCTGTCGGTCGCGCGCTATCGCACGGCCGCCGGCGGCCCGGCCGCCCCGCGCCGCGTGCGGGTCAGCCGGCACGGGAGCAACCGGCGCGTCACCTGGCGCGGCCCGGCGAGCCTGCGCTACGAGGTCGACGTGCGCACTGGTGACGGGCGGCGCCTGCTGCTGCTGCCCAAGGGCCGCGCGCGCTCGGTGACCGTGACGACGGTCCCGCGCGGCGTCCGCGTCCGCGCCACCGTCCGGGCCCGTGACGCCGCCGGCCGGGCCAGCCGCGCCGTGACGGCCCGCGGCTAGTGCCCTGAGTCACTAATTCGCCCGCATCTGGCGGCGCCGGAATCGTGTCTGCCGGCACTCGCCATCACCACCCGTACCACCAGTACGACAGGTGATGGCGATCACCGGCAGACCCGCCCCGGCATCCACCAGCTGCACACGACTTACCGACTCAGGGCACTAGCGATCGGGCGATCCGACCCGTTCGGTACGGTCCCGAACGATGCGCCTGATCGTTGCCCGTTGCGAGGTCCGCTACTCGGGCCGGCTCACCGCCGTGCTGCCCGATGCCCTGCGCCTGATCATGATCAAGTCCGACGGGTCGGTGATGGTCCACGCCGACACCGGCGGCTACAAGCCGCAGAACTGGATGACGCCGCCGACGGCGATCGAGGAGTCCGACGACCTGATCGTCGTGCGCAAGGTCAAGGGCGAGGATCGGCTGGACATCGCGATCTCCGAGGTGGTCTCCGACGTCACCCACGACATGGGCGAGGCGGCGGCGCTGGAGAAGGACGGCGTCGAGCGCGACCTGCAGCTGCTGCTGGCCGACCAGCCGCACTGGTGTGGTGAGGGCCTGCGGCTGGTGCGCCGCGAGTGGCCGACGGACATCGGCCCGGTGGACCTGATGTGCCGCGACGAGGATGACGAGTGGATCGCCGTGGAGATCAAGCGGATCGCCACGATCGACGCGGTCGAGCAGCTCACGCGCTATCTGGAGTTCATCCGCAACGATCCGGCGATGGGCAGCTGCCGGGGCGTCCTGGCCGCCCAGCAGATCAAGCCGCAGGCGCGGACGCTGGCCGAGTCGCGCGGGATCGCCTGCGTCGAGGTCGACCTGGCCGTGCTGCGCGGCGAGCGCGAGCCCGAGCTCACGCTGTTCGGCTGAAGGGCTCCGTTAGCAGGGCCTTATCCGCGTTGGCCCGTAGGGCGATTCATTTCGTACCGCAGGGCGGTCCGAACCTCCCGGGTCGGCGGGAACAATGGATGCATGTCCAGCCAGCGCCCTCCGCAGATCGTGGCGTTCGGTGGCGGCGGCTTCTCCCAGGAGGCCGGCAACCCGCTGCTCGACGACTACGTCCTGTCCCTCACGGGTGTCGAACGGCCGCGGGTCTGCTTCCTGCCCACGGCCAGCGGCGATGCCGACCACTACATCACGCGGTTCTACCGCGCGTTCAGTGGCTGTGCGATCCCCTCGCACGTCTCGCTCTTCCGGGAGGAACGCGGGGAGGAGCGCTCGTTCGCCGAGCGCCTGCTGGAGCAGGACCTGATCTACGTGGGCGGTGGCAGCGTCCAGAGCCTGCTGGGCACCTGGCGCGCGCACGGCGTCCACGAGATCGTGGCCGAGGCCTGGGAGCGGGGGATCGTCATGTGCGGCCTCAGCGCCGGGTCGCTGTGCTGGTTCGCCGACGTGGTCAGCGCCTTCAACGGGCCGCCGCGCCGGGTCGCCGGGCTGGGTCTGCTGCCGTTCTCCAACGCGGTGCACTACGACACCGAGTCCAAGCGTCGGACCTCCTACCATCGGCTCATGTCCGAGGGAATGCTCGATGGGTACGCGGCCGCCGACGGCGCCGCGCTGCACTTCGTCGGGCGCGATCTCGAGCGTGTCGTCACCTCGCGCCCCGAGGCGCGGGCCTACCGCGTGAGCTGGTCGCGCGGGCAGGTCGTGGAGACGGAGCTCGAGACCCGCTACCTCGGATCCCCGGAGCCATCCACGGCGGCCCTTGCCGCCTGACCGTCATGTCCCGGCGCCGGAGCGGCGGATCTTCGCCATGGGTGGCGGCGGCTTCACCATGGAGCCGCAGAACCCGGCGCTGGATCACTACCTCCTGACGCTCGTCGACAAGCGCGAGCCGCGGCTGCTGTTCCTGCCCACAGCGTCGGGTGACCCGCACGAGCAGCTGCACCGGTTCCACCAGACCTACGACGGCAAGGCCTGCACGACCACCGTCCTGTCGCTCTTCCGCCTGCACGAGACCGCGGTCTCCCTGCACGAGCTGCTGCTCGAGCAGGACCTGATCTACGTCGGCGGCGGCTCGATGCGCAACATGCTGGCCATCTGGCGCGAGCACGGTCTCGACGACCTGCTGCGCGAGGCCTGGAAGCGCGGGACCGTTCTGGCCGGGCTCAGCGCCGGGGCGATGTGCTGGTTCGAGGGCGGCGTGACGAAGTCGGGTGGCACGGCCGCGCCGGTCAAGGGCATGGGACTGCTGTCCGGCTCGTTGACCGTCCACCGCGACGGCGAGCCCGACCGCCTGCCGGTCTACCGCGCCGCCGTGCGCGACGGTCTGCTGCCGCCGGGCTGGGCCGCGGACGACGGCGTCGGCCTGCTCTTCGAGGGCGACACGTTGGTGCGCGCCGTCTCCTCGCGTCCGGGCGTCGGCGCCACGCGCATGGAGGCCGACGGCACCGAGACCGACCTCGACGTGCTCGAGCTCCCGCGCGTGCGCGAGATGGCCCTGCGCCACATCCCGGCGGACATCGCCGAGTTCCGGGCGCTCAGGCGCGCTCGAGGCTGAGCACCACCTGCAGCGCGAACAGCTCGGGTGAGGCCTTCAGCGCCGGTGCGCGCAGCGCGCCGATGGCCGGAAACCGCGACTCCAGCGGCAGCGGCGCGTCGGCGAAGCGCTCGTCGACGACCGTGAAGCCGGCCTCGCGGGCCAGGTGGTGCGTCTCGGAGCGCGTGAACCAGCGCAGGTGGGTGCGGTCGAACAGCCCGTGGTCGTGGCGCGGGAAGGCGCCGCGCAGGAGCGTGCGCCGGCCGGTCCAGTGGGCGATGTTGGGGATCGAGATGATCGCCTTGCCCGCGGCCTGGGCCTGGGCCAGCACGGGCACCGGTTCGCGCAGGTGCTCGAGCACGTCGACGAACAGCACGACGTCGAAGGCGTTGGCGTCCAGGCTGACCTCCTCGACGTCGAACTCGAGCACGCTGATGCCGTTCTCGCGGGCGACCGAGGCGGCGCGCGCGTCGGGCTCGATGCCCACGACCGAGCACCCGCGGGCGGTCAGCTCGGCGGCCAGGTAGCCCTCGGCACACCCGACGTCGAGCACGCGGCTGCCGTCGGGCACGAGGTCGAGGACGTGGCGGTGGGCGGGGGAGAGGCCGTAGGTCTCGACCAGCGCTCCGTAGGAGGTCATCGCGTCTCCCCCCACAGCGTGACCAGCAGCTCGCGCGCGCCGCCGTGATCGCGGTGCTCGCACAGGTAGACGCCCTGCCAGGTGCCCAGCGCCAGGCGCCCGTCGCGCACGGGCAGCAGCAGGTCGTTGCCGGTCAGCGAGGACTTGATGTGGCTGGGCATGTCGTCCGGCCCCTCGTCGGTGTGGGTCCAGTAGGGCGCGTCCTCGGGCACGGCCTCGTCGAACCACGAGCGGAAGTCGCGGCGCACGTCGGGGCTGGCGTTCTCGTTCAGCGTCAGCGAGGCCGACGTGTGGCGCAGGAACAGCTGCGCCATCCCGACGCGCAGCTGCGCCAGCTCGGGCACGGCCTCGACGACCTCGCTCGTGACGAGGTGGAAGCCGCGCGGGCGGGGCGCAAGGCGGAGAAGCGCTTGGTGCCACATGCCCAGCGCAGGCTATCCGGCCGTCTGCGCGCCGGCCCGGCGCTGGGCGCCCAGCACGCCGGTGGCGGCCAGCACCAGCGGCGCGGACCCGGCGGTGACGCACATGGCGATCGCCATGGGCAGCGCGTCGTGCGATCCGGCGATGCCGGCGATGGGCAGCAGCGCGGCGCTGAGGACGAACTGGGTGGCGCCGATGATGCCCGCCGCGCTGCCGGCGCGGTCGGGATGGGGGCCGAGCGCCAGGGCCATCGTGTTGGGGCGGATCAGGCCGACGCTGGAGACGACCAGCGAGAGCGCGACCAGCAACGGACCCAACGGGGCGTCGAGCAGGACACAGACCAGCGTGCCGACGCCGCCGGCCGCGCTGATCGCCACGCCGACCTGCAGCAGGCGCAGCGACCCGACGCGATCGACGAGCCGCCGGCTGACCTGGCTGAACAGCACGATGCCCGCCGCGTTGGCGGCGAACACGACGCTGTACAGCTGGGGCGAGAGGCCGTGGATGTCCTCCAGCACGAACGGCCCGCCGGCCAGGTACAGGGCGAGCGAGGAGAACGTCAGCGCGGTGCACGCGGTGAGGCCGACGAAGACCCGATCGCGCGAGAGCACGGCGAAGTCGCGCCGGGTGGCCCGCAGCCCGCCGCCGTGGCGTCGCTGCGGGTCCAGCGTCTCGGGCAGCATCAGCGCGCTGGCGGCCAGCAGCGCCACGCCGATCCCGGCCATCACGACGAACGCGCCGCGCCAGTCGGTCAGGTGCAGCAGCTGTCCGCCGGCCAGCGGCGCCAGCACGGGCGCGATCGAGGCGACGGTCATCAGCGCGGCGTACAGGCGGGCGCTGGCCGGGCCGGCGCTGAAGTCGCGCACGATCGCGCCCGCCAGCACGATGCCGGTGGCGCCGGCCAGGCCTTGGACGAGGCGGAACCCGAGCAGCAGCCACACCGTGGGCGCCACCGCGCAGAGCACCGACATCAGCGTGTAGACGGCCAGGCCGGCCAGCAGCGGCCGCCGCCGCCCGAGCTGATCGCTGATCGGGCCGACCAGCACCTGACCGAGGCCCAGGCCGATCATGCACGTGGCCATGGTCAGCTGCGTGGCCGACGGCGACGCGTCGAGATCGCGGGCCATGGCCGGCAGGCCCGGCAGGTAGAAGTCCATCGACAGCGGCCCGAACGTCGAGAGCGCGCCGAGCAGGACGATGAGCCGCAGCCGGGGCACTCCTTCGCAGGCTAACTGTCAGACAGTATTCGCGCTACTCGGGCATGCGGGCCACGCGCATGTCGACGCGGTCGCCGCGGAAGGGCACGCCCTCGTCCTCCAGCAGCTCGCGCTGGCGGTCGCCCTGGGTCAGCGATCCGTCGGCCCGCACGATCCGGTGCCAGGGCAGGTCGCGCTCGTGCGCGGTGGCCATCACCTGGCCGGCGAAGCGCGGCGCGCCGGGGTCCAGGTCGGAGTAGGCGCGCACGAAGCCCGGTGGGGTGGAGCGCACCCGGGCCAGCACGCGCTCGCGGCGACTGTGGTCCATCGTCGTCGGCAAGGCTACGCCAGCGGTAATCTCTGACTTGTGTCAGAGATCATCGCCGACGTCCGCCGGTTCAACCGCACCGTCACGCAGCGCGTCGGCGCCCTCAACGACCAGTACCTCGCGCGCGGCCGCCCGCTGGGCGCGTCGCGGATGCTCTGGGAGATCGGCGTCGAGGGGTGCGAGGTGGGCATGTTGCGGGCGCGCCTGGGTCTGGACTCCGGTCACGCCAGCCGGCTGCTGCGCGCGCTCGAGGCCGACGGGCTGATCACGGTGGCCCCCTCCACGGCCGATCGCCGCGTGCGGGTGGCGCGGCTGACGCCGACGGGCCTGGCGGAGCACGCGCTGGTCGACGAGCGCAGCGACGCGCTGGCCGCCTCGATGCTCGAGGCGGTCGATCCCGCCCGCCGCGACGAGCTGGTCCGGGCCATGCGCACCGTCGAGCGGCTGCTCACCGCGGCCGACGTCGAGGTGGCCATCGCCGATCCCGCCGCCCCGGCGGCGCGGGCCTGCCTGCGGGCGTACTTCGCCGAGCTCGACCGGCGGGGCGAGCACGGGTTCGACCCGTCCGCGGCGATCTCGGCCGAGCCTCACGAGCTGCGTCTGCCCGCGGGCGCGTTCCTGCTGGCCACCCTGCGGGGCGAGCCCGTCGGGTGCGGCGCGCTGAAGCTCCACGGCGCCGAGCCGTGCGAGGTCAAGCGGATGTGGGTGGCCGAGTCGGCCCGTGGCCTGGGCCTCGGGCGCCGGCTGCTGGTCGAGCTGGAGGCGTTGGCGGTGTCCAACGGCGCGACGGTCGCGCGCATCGAGACCAACCACGTGCTCGTCGAGGCCATGCAGCTGTACCGCGCGACGGGCTACGTCGAGGTCGCGGCCTTCAACGCCGAGCCGTTCGCCGATCACTGGTTCGAGAAGCCGTTGGTCTGAAACTTCAGTAAGTCGGTAGGGAATCCGCTATTGTCGCGGGGCATGAACGAGCTGCGCATCGGCATCCCGGACCACTACCGCGCGGTGACCGCTCTGCGCGAGGCGGCCGAGCTCGAACGTCGCCTGGCCGAGCATGGCGCCCACACGGTGTGGGTGCCCTACGGCGACGGGCAGCGGACGATCGACCTGCTGGCCTCGGGTGCGCTGCACGTCGCCGCCACGGGCACCGTCCCGCCGCTGCGCGCGCAGAGCGAGGGCGTCGACGTGGCCTACGTGGCCGTCTGCGAGCCCAACACCTACCACGCGCGGATCCTCGTCCGGGCCGGGTCGGCGCTGGACTCGATCGAGGCGCTGCGCGGCCGCCGCGTCGCCGTCGAGCGCGGCTCGGCGCCGATGCTCGCGCTCGCGGTGCTGCTCGATCGCACCGGCGTCGTCTCCTACCGCGACATCGAGCCCGTGCTGCTGCCGTCGCCGCTGTCGCGCCGCGCGCTCCTGGACGGCCACGCCGACGCCTGGCTGGACCACACCGGCGGCCTCCCGCTCAGCCCGGCGATCCGCGAGCTGCCGGGCGCCAGCACCGACGTCGTCGACCGCACGGTCTGGTTCGCCCGCCGCGACGTCACCCAGACCGCGCCGCATCTGATCCGCGCGCTCGTCGACACGCTCAACACCTCGCCCTACGTGGCCGAGCCGGTGACCCGCGCCTTCCTGGCCGAGCAGCAGCGCATCGGCGATCTGCTGGCCGGCCAGGGCGCGATCGGCCTGCCGGTCAACGTGGGCGCCTGCGCGCAGCTCGAGGCGGCTTAGCCGGTCAGCTCGAGCAGCTTCAGGACGGTGTTCCAGTTGCGCGCCGTCGCGGTGCCCGACAGGTGCTTGCCCAGGAGCTTGGCCGCCGGGGACTTCTGGATGCCGTCGACGTGCCACACGTAGATCTCGCGGCCGGAGACCTTCAGGCACTCGGGTGAGACGTCGGCGGCCTCGAGCGCGCGGGCCGCGGCGGCCGGGCACTTGGCGTCCAGGAACGTGACCTGGAAGCGCTTGGGGTCGTCGGCGGCCTTCGGGAAGGGGTTGTCGTCGACGACCTTGGCCAGCTGCTTGGCCGTGCGCACGACGACGGGCGTGTCGACGCCGAAGCGGGCGGCGATCGCCTGCTGGAGGTCGCGCTGCAGTGCGGCCGCGCCGGCGCTGGACTGCAGCACCAGGTTGCCGCTCTGCACGACCGTCCGCACCTCGCCGTAGCCCAGCTCGGCCAGGTGCTCGCGCAGGTCGGGCATGGGCACGCGGTTGCGCGATCCGAGGTTGATGCCGCGCAGCAGTGCGATCTGCGTCGCCATGGGGTGGACGGTAGCTACGCTCGCACCATGACGCGCCGCGGGACGTACTCGATCGTCGCTCGCGACCCCGACACGCTGGAGCTCGGCGTGGCGGTCCAGTCGCACTGGTTCTCGGTCGGCTCCGTGGTGCCCTTCGCCCAGGCCGGTGTCGGCGCGGTCGCCGTCCAGTCGGTGCCCGATCCCGACACGGGGCCATCCGTGCTGGCCGCGCTGACCCAGGGCGAGAGCGCCCGCGACGCGCTGCGGCGCGCGGTCGCCGGCACCGACGCGGGCATGCGGCAGGTGGGCATCGTCGACGCCCTGGGGCGCACCGCGGCCTGGACGGGCAGCGGCTGCATCCGCCACGCCGGCGACGCGGACGGGCCCGGCTTCAGCGCGCAGGCCAACATGATGCTCAACCCGGGCGTTCCCGAGGCGATGGCCGAGGCCTTCGCCGGCGCCGGCGGATCGCTGGCCGAACGCCTGCTGGCCGCGTTGGACGCGGCCGAGGCGACCGGTGGCGACGCGCGCGGTCGCCAGTCGGCCGCCCTGCTCGTCGTGCCCGGCGAGCCCGGCGCACCGGCCCACGTCCGCAGCGTGGATCTGCGCGTCGAGGACCACGCCGACCCGCTGGACGAGCTGCGCCGCCTGCTCGTGCTGCATCGGGCCTACGCGCTGGCCGGCGAGGCCGATGAGCTCGTGGCCAAGGGACGCCCGAGCGACGCCGGCCCGCTGTACCGCGACGCGGCCCGGCTGGCGCCCGCCTCTGATGAGCTGCTGTTCTGGGCCGGCCTGGCCGGCGGCGTGCCCGACGGGGTCGCGCTGGTGCAGGAGGCGATCGCCCGCAACCCCCGCTGGCGGGAGTTGCTGGACCGCCTCAGCGCGGACGTCGCACCCGCGGCGAAGGCGATGCGGGAGGCCATCTAGGCACAAGGAAGTTCTACTTTCCGGCCCATCTGTATCGGCAGATGGTCCAATATTCGTCCAGGGGTCGAAGCGCTGGGTTAAGTTGCCTACGATCTTTGACGCGGGCGTCTGACTTCTGGACACGAATCGCCCAAGCAGAACGCAACGGAATGCCGAACAACACACGCACGGATGCTGACGGCCGCTGGTCGGAATCGGTCAGCGTCGTCATCCCCGCCTTCAACGAGGCCGAAGGGGTTGTTCGCTGCCTGCAGGAGACCGTCGAGGCCTTCCGGGGCTTCGGCAGCGCGTTCGAGGTCCTGCTCGTCGACGACGGCTCGGGCGACGAGACGGTGTCCGCCGCGTTGCGGTTCGCGGCCGACACGCCCGAGGTGCGCGTCGTCGCCGCCGATCGCAACAGCGGCAAGGGCGAGGCGCTCATGCAGGGCGCGCTGCGCGCGCGCAACGACCTCGTGCTGTTCGTCGACGCCGACCTGGAGATCCATCCGCGGCAGTTCGCGCTCCTGCACGACGCCATGCGCGACCAGGGCGCCGACATCGTGATCGGCTCCAAGCTGCATCCCGACGCCAAGGTCGACGTCCCCGGCGGACGGCGCACGCTGTCGTGGGGCTACTACGCGCTGGTGCGCGCGCTGTTCCGCCTGCCCGTGCGCGACACGCAGACCGGCCTGAAGCTCTACCGCCGCCAGGTGCTGGCCGACGCCGCGCCGCGCATCCTCTGCAAGCGCTTCGCCACCGATCTGGAGCTGCTGGTCACCGCACATCGACACGGCGCCCGCATCGTCGAGGTCCCGGTGGTCGTCACGCGCGAGCGCGCCTTCCCGCGGATCGGCGGCAGCGACGTGCGCAACGTGGCCCAGGACACCGCCGCCATCTGGTACCGCGCCTACATCCGCCGCTGGTACGACCGGCCGGTCGCGCGCTGGACCGAGATCACCCCGGCCCGCGAGGTCGAGTCGGGCGCCGAGCTGGAGGCCCGCCGATGAGCACCGACGCCGTCGACGTCCCCGAGCGCCTGGCCGAGTTCGTGCGCCTGCATCAGGGGGCCGTCGACCCGCGCGGGAAGGTGCTGGCCCCCGCGGCCCGCGCCCCGCAGCGCCTGCCCGAGGTCGAGCCGGAGCCCGTGTTGGAGGCCGAGCCGCCGCCCGCGCGCTGGGCCGACCGTCACGTGCGCATCCCGCGCGCGCCGCGCATCCCGATCCACACCGACGTCGACGCGCCCGTGCTGCCGCTGCCCGAGCGCCTGGCCAACATCGTCGTGTTCCCGCCGCGTCACGGCCAGGCGGCGCCGCCCCGTGGCGTGGTGTACGTGCCGGCGGCCGCGACCGCGGCGGCGGCCGCCACCGAGGTCGAGGTCCAGGTAGAGGCCGAGGCCGAGGCGCCCGCGCGGCCCCGCGTCCGCCCGCGCCGCGCCCGCCGTCCCGCTGCCGTCCCGCGGCCCACCGTCCGCCTGGGCGAGACGCTCGTCGCCGCCGGCCTGCTGGACGAGCGCGACATCGAGGACGCGCTGGCCATCCAGCGCTTCGAGGGCGGCCGCATCGGCGAGATCCTCTGCCACAACGGTCGCCTGACCGAGGAGGACCTCGCGCGCGTCCTGGCCGAGCGCTGCGACCTGGGCTACGTCGACGCGCTGGCCCTCGACGTCGACGCCGAGGTCGCCCTGCGACTGCCCGCCAACCTGGCGCTGCGCCACCTGGCGCTGCCCTGGCGCGACGCCGACGGCATCGTCGACGTGGCGGTCGTCGATCCGCTCGACGACCGGATGCGGGCCACGCTGGAGGAGCACCTCGGGCCGGTGCGCCTGCAGGTGGCCGGCGACAGCGCGCTGGACATCGCGCTGCAGGCCGTCCACGGCAGCGACAGCGTGCGCATCGCCAGCTCCCGTCTGGCCGAGCAGCGCAAGGTCGACTCGGCCTCCACGACGTTCACCCGCGGGCAGATCACGGTCGCCGCGATCGCCGCGGTGATCCTGGCCGTCGGGCTGGTGCTGTCGCCGGTGGCCACGATCGTCGCCTTCAACGTCGTCACCGGGTTCTTCTACCTGGGCTCCTCGATCTACAAGCTGATCCTGGCCCGCGACAGCCTGCGCACCGACATGGTCACGCCGGTCTCCGACGCGGAGGTCGCGGCGCTGGACGACCGCGACCTGCCGGTGTTCACGATCCTCATGCCGATGTACCGCGAGGCGGCGGTCGTGCGCAAGCTCGTGGGCAGCATCGCCCAGCTGGACTACCCGCGCCACAAGCTCGACGTCAAGCTCCTGCTCGAGGCCGACGACGACGAGACGCTCGACGCGATCCGGGACCTGCGCCTGCCGCCGCACTTCCGCATCGTGATCGTCCCCGACGCGCAGCCCAAGACGAAGCCCAAGGCCTGCAACTACGGGCTGCTGTTCGCGCGCGGCGACATCACGGTGATCTACGACGCCGAGGACGAGCCCGATCCCGACCAGCTCAAGCGCGTCGTCGTGGCCTTCGGCAAGGGCGACCCGGCGATGGTCTGCGTGCAGTGCAAGCTCAACTACTACAACCGCACGCAGAACCTGCTGACGCGCTGGTTCACCACCGAGTACTCGCAGTGGTTCGACATCTTCCTGCCGGGGCTGGACAACCACGACGTGCCGATCCCCCTGGGCGGCACGAGCAACCACTTCATCACCAGCGAGCTCGTGCGCCTGGGCGCCTGGGACCCGCACAACGTGGCCGAGGACGCCGACCTGGGCATCCGCCTGAACAAGGCGGGCTGGCGCACCGGCGTGGTCGACTCCACGACCTACGAAGAGGCCAACCCGGACCTGCCCAACTGGATCCGCCAGCGCTCGCGCTGGGTCAAGGGCTACATGCAGACCTGGCTGGTGCACATGCGCCACCCGGTGCGGCTGCTGCGCGCGCTGGGCCCGCGCAGCTTCCTGAGCTTCCAGATGACCGTCGGCGGCACGTTCTTCGGCTTCCTGCTGAACCCGATCTACTGGCTGCTGACGAGCATGTGGCTGCTCACGCAGGCCGGCGTCATCCAGCAGCTGTTCCCCGGCATCGTCTACTACATGGCCGCGATCGGGCTATTCGTCGGGAACATCACGTTCACGTACCTGAACGCCGTCGGCGCCATGCGCCGCGGCTACCACGACCTGGCCATCTACGCCCTGTTCTCGCCCCTGTACTGGGCGCTGATGTCGTTCGCCGCCTGGAAGGGTGCGATCCAGCTCATCACCAAGCCGCACTACTGGGAGAAGACCGAGCACGGCCTGGCGACGATGCACGAGACCTCCGGGCGCTGAGCCGTGGCCACCGACTCCGCCCTGATCGGGCCGCGCATCGCGCGCGGCCGCGTGCGGCGTCGGGTCGTTCCCCGCGTGCGGGCGTCGGCGATCGAGGCCCTCGGCGTCTTCGCGATCGGGTACGCGTTCTACCTGCTCGTCGGCCACCAGCTCGTGGTCGACCAGCACGTCGTCGTCTTCGACGCGACGGCGCGCCTGGCCCACGGCTACTTCGTGTGGTGGAACGACCCGCCGAAGCTCGCGTCGATCGGGTTCGTGTGGGCGCCGATCTCGACGCTCGTCTTCCTGCCCTTCACGCTGATCAAGCCGCTGGCCACGTCGCTGATGGCGCTGCCGGCCACGTCGGGCTTCTTCGCCGCGGTGATGCTCGCGGTGCTGGCGCGCACCCTCGGCCGGCTGGGGCTGCGCTGGTGGATGCGCCTGACGATGGTCGCGCTGTTCGGCCTCAACCCGATGATCGTCTACTACGCGATCAACGGGATGAGCGAGGCGCCGTTCCTGTGCCTGCTGACGATCGCGGTGTCGTTCCTGCTGCGCTGGCACCTGGAGCGCACGTCCCAGCACCTGGCGCTGGCCGGCGTGTTCATCGCGCTGGCCTTCCTGTGTCGCTATGAGCTGTTCGCCTTCGGCGCGGTGCTGGCGCTGTGCGTGCCGATCCTGCTCATGCGCGCGCGCCGATCGCCGCGCGAGGTGGAGGCCTCGACGGTCGTGTTCGTCGCGCCGCTGGTCTACGGCACGGCGCTGTGGATCTTCTTCAACTGGCTGATCCTGGGCGACGCCTTCTACTGGCTCACCCAGCAGCTCAGCGGCGGCGGCGACAGCGGCACGGGCGCGTCGGCGGGTGCGGTGGCCGACGCGGCGACCAACACCGCGACGGCCAACAGCCCGGTGCAGGACTACGTGTCGACCCAACCCGGCCTGCTGGAGATCGTCCAGCGCGTGGTCGAGCTCAACGTGCGGCTGTTCCCGCTGTGGATCGTCGTGGTCATCGGCCTGGCCGTGGTCGGCTGGTCGGGCTGGCGCCGGCGCGACGCGATGGCCTGGGTGCTGGGCGCGCTGTGCCTGGTCAACGTGGCCACCACGACCGCGCTGATCTTCCGCAGCGGCGACGTGGGCCTGCTGCAGCTGCGCTACAACATGCGCGTCCTGCCGATCGTGTTGATCGGCGCCGGCTGGCTCGTGTGGTCGATGCGCGGGCGCTGGCAGATCCCCATGTGGGCGCTGCTGACGGCCGTGCTGGCCATCTCGATCCCCGTCACCTGGCACACGATGAAGACCTTCCCGTTCCAGTACCAGGAGAAGGTCTTCGTGCGGGCGATCGAGACGGGCGACGACCAGGCCGGCAGCGACACCGGCGGCCAGTACACGGTCGGCAACTCCGACGACAAGGAGATGGCCGACTACCTCAAGGCGCACGTGCCGCTGACCACCCGGGCGATCCTCACCGACGACGCGCAGACCTTCGGCGTGATGCTCGCGTCGGGCCGGCCCGATGCCTTCCTGGACCGCATCGACAAGGGCGACGGGTACTGGAAGCGGGTGCTGCAGCGCCCCTGGGGCCGGGTCCGCTACCTGCTCATCGCCCGCTATCCGCGGCCGCCGTTCGAGGCGATCGACGAGGTGGTCAAGCGCTACCCCGGCATGGAGGTCGCCTCGCTGCCGGGTGTGTCGGTCGAGCACGCCAACCCGCACTACATCCTCCTGCGCCTGGCTCCCAAGCGGCCGACGGCCAAGACCCGCTTCTCCGACGTCGTCAAGCGCGCCGTCGGCGACCACGAGCCGCGGCTGTGAGCGAGCCCGTCTCGCGTCGCGCGCTGCTCGTGGCGGGCGGCGCGCTGGCCGTCACGGCCGCCGGCTGCGGCGGCTCGAGCACGCCGGGCGCCACCGTCGCGCGCTCGGGCGCCACCGGCGAGCTGGCCATGCTGCGCGCCTTGGTCACGCACGAGCAGGTCCAGCTGGCCGCCTACCAGCAGTTGCTGGCCGCGGGCGGGTTGGATGGCCAGACCGCCGCGTGGGCGCGCCAGGGCGTCGAGGTCGAGCGGGCGCACGTGTCCGCCGTCGGCGACCTGATCGGCGCGCTGGGCGGCCGCACGCCACAGGTCGAGGTCGAGCCGCTGCCGCTGACCGGTGCCAAGGGGCTGGCCTTCCTGCAGAGCGTCGAGGACGGCGCCGCCGCGGCCTGGCGCTACGCGCTGGCCCACGCCACGTCGACCGAGCTGCGCGCGGCGGCCGCCTCGCTGCTGGCCGTCGAGCTGCGCCAGCGCACCGCCGCGGCCAGCGTGCGCGGGAGCGAGCTGCCGCTCGAACCGCCCCGGGCGCTGGCCCCGCGCGACGCGCTGGCCCCGGTGCGCTCCTACCTGCAGGGCGCGTGAGCGTGATGCGCCGTCGGGAGCTGCTCGCCCTGGGCCTGCCGCTGGCCGCGGCCCTGCTCGTCGCGCCCGACGCGGCGCTGGGCCAGATCAACGAGAACGAGCCGGCCACGCCCGACGACCGCGAGGCGCTGCGCTTCCTGTACGACGCCGAGCAGCTGCAGATGCAGCTCTACGAGCACGGGCTGACGCTGGACCTGGACGTCGCGGCCCGGCGGTTCGCCGTCAACGCGCTGCAGCAGGAGCGCAGCCACCTCGCGCTGCTGGAGCAGATCAACCGCGAGCGCGACGTCGTGCCCAACCGGCCCCGCGACTACACCTTCGGCGTGGGCGACCAGGCGTCGTTCCTGCGGCTCGTCCTGCGCGTCGAGGACGCGATGGTCCAGGCCTACGGAGGCGTCATCATCCGCCTGGATGCCGCGCCGATCTACATCGCCGGGCTGACCGGGATGCTGGCCGACGAGTCGGTGCAGGCGGCGACGGCGGCCACCCTGTTGGGCCGAGACCCTGTGACGAGCCCGTTCGACGATCCCACCACCGACGACGCGGCCGCGGCGATCATCGCCTCGCCCGAGGGCCCGTGACGCTCCCGGCCGCCACGCCGCGGGTCAGCGCGATCATCCCGGTGATCGAGCTGGGCGACTACGCGCGCCGCTGCATGGCGGCGCTCCTGGAGCGCCCCGGCGTCGAGGTGATCCTGGTGCCCGACGTGGCGCCGGACGGGCTGGACCCGCGCGTGCGCTGCGTGCCGTCCGGCTCGGCCAACACCTCGGTCAAGCGCCAGCTCGGGCTGGAGGCGGCCACCGCGCCCTACGTGGCCATGATCGACGACGACGCGATGCCGATGGGCGACTGGCCCGATGCGGCGCTCGCGCTGCTGGCCGCCGAGCCGGCCATCGGTGCGGTCGCGGGCCCGTCCCTGACGCCGCCCGACGAGCCCGAGCTGGGCCAGCTGTCCTTCCGCGTGTTCGCCTCGCCGCTGGTCACCGGCCCGCACTACTGGCGCTACGCGCAGGTCGCCGCCCGCGACGTGGTCGACGCGCCGTCGGTGAACATGGTCATGCGCCGCGCCGACGCGCTGCGCCTGCGCTGGGACACCCCGTGGGACTTCGGCGAGGACACGATCGTCTGCGAGCGGATCGTGCAGGACGGGCTGCGCATCCGCTACGTCCCGGATCTGGTCGTGCTGCACTCGCGCCGGCCGCTGTGGCGGGGCCACCTGCGCCAGCTGTACCGGTGGTCGCGCCGGCGGGGCGCGTTCGCCCGCAGCGGGGGCATCAACTCGCTGCAGCCGTCGTACTTCGCGCCCACCCTGCTCGTGCTCGGGCTGCTGTCGCGCCCGCTGCTGCCCCGGCCGTTGCGGCCCGTGTGGGCGGCGGGCGCGGGCACCTGGGTGCTGGCCTGCGTGGTCGCCGGCCGCGACCCCCGGCCCGCGCGCTGGTGGCGCGTGAGCGCGGGCATCGCCGCCACGCACCTGACCTACGGCGTCGGCTTCGCGATCTCCTTCGCGGGCCGGGCGCTGCCCGAGGAGCGCCGGCGCTGAGCGCGCACCCGACCGTCTCGGTCGTGCTGCCGACGTTCAACTCCGCCGTGCCGCTGGCCGGGGCGTTGCGCTCGCTGGCCGCCCAGGACTACCCGGGCGCGGTCGAGCTGCTGATCATCGACGGCGGCTCCGGCGACCGGTCGCGCGAGCTGGGCCGGGAGGCGGGCGCGATCGTGCTCGACAACCCCGACCGCCACGAGGAGGCCGCGCGCGTGCTCGGGGTCGAGGCGGCGACCGGCGAGCTGATCCTGCTGCTGGACGCCGACAACGAGCTGCCGGTGACCGACTGGCTCTCGCGCCTGGTGGCCGCGGTGGACGTCGAGGGCGGCGTCGTCAGTGCGGACTGCCTGCACCACCAGTGGCGGCCCGAGGACCCGCCGGTCACGCGCCTGTGCGCGCTCATCGGGGGCACCGATCCGCTGGCCATCGAGCTGGGGTGGGCCGACCGGTGGGCCTGGCACCTGGGCCGCTGGACGGGCATGCCGATCCGGTCGACGGCGACCCCCGCGCCCGGCGTGACCGTCGTCGAGCTGGACCCCGACCGGCCGCCGCCGATGGGCTCCAACGGCTACCTCGTCGCCCGCGAGGCGCTGCTGGCCACCGGCTTTCGCCCCGACTTCGTGCACTCCGACGTGGTCGGCGACCTGGCCCAGGCGGGCTGGCGCTTCGCCCGGGTCGATCTCGGGGTCGTCCATCACTACGCGCCGACGCTGCGCGACTACTGGCGCAAGGCCCAGCGCCGCGCGGCCCGGACCGCCACCGGCGTCCCGGTGCAGCGCCGCGGCTACCGGCCGCCCGCGGTCCGGCTGATCGCCCAGGCCCTGTGGTCGGGCACGCTCGTCGGACCGGCGTGGCTGGCGCTGCGGGGCTACCGCGCGCATCCCGATCGCGCGTGGGCGCTGTACCCGCTGCTCTCGCTGCTGACCGTCGCCGCCTACGCGCGCGCGACGCTGGCCCGGCGCGTGCGCGTGTCCGACACCACCGCGTAGGCGATGCTGGCCACCAGCACGCCGGCCGACACCGCGATCTGCACGGCGATCAGCTGGTGCGCGCTGCCGTGGTGCACGGCGAACAGCACCTGCTGGAGCGCCGCGGCCACGCCCAGCACGATCACGTAGCGCGTCACGCCGAGGGCCAGGAAGTGGTTGAGGAACGTGATGGCCAGCGCGTAGCCGGCGATCGCGATGCCCAGCGGCCCCAGCAGGTCCGCCGCGCCGAGGTAGTCCGAGCCGAAGGCGATGCGCACGAGCGGCGTGGGGATCGCGTAGAAGATGCCGACGCCGATCGCGCTGAGCGCGGCGACGAGCAGCAGCGCGACCTGGAGCATCCGGCGCTCCTCGTCGCCCCGGCCGTGGCGGACCAGGTGCGGGAACAGCACGGTGGTCACGCCGACGGGGACGAGCAGCAGCGCGCTGGTGGCCACCGACGCGGCGGCGTAGTTGCCGGCCTCGCCGCCGTCGAGGCCGATGCGCGACCACAGCAGGTCGCTGGAGACGAGCACGTTGTGCAGGACCAGGCCGGCGGCGGCCGCCGCGGCGTAGCGGCCGATCAGGCTGCGCGGGGCCAGCTCGCCCTGCGTCCCGAGGTGGCGCAGGTCGCCCAGGCGCCACCACCCGATGGCCAGCGTGGCCAGGGTGGTGGCGGCGATCGCGAACACGACCGCCGCCGGACCGAACCCGAGCGCGGCCAGGCCCAGGCCGCCGATCAGCTTGCTGAAGGTGAAGCCGGTCTGGTTGAGGCTCAGCGCGGTGAAGCGGTGGTCGGCCTGCAGCGCGCCCCACACCACGGGCAGCGGCAGCGCGACGATGATCGCCACGAAGGTGGCCAGGATCGCCCAGCGCTGCTCGATGTTGAGGATCGAGACGAGCGGGATGGCGATGATCAGGCCGATGGCCAGCAGCACGACGCCGACGCGGATGGCCGTGCGCAGGTAGGAGCGCACGATCAGCGCGGCGCCCGCGCGCTGGCCGGCGGCCAGCATCGTGGCCACCTCGCGGGTGACCGTCGCCTGCAGCCCCAGGGTGGGCACCGAGCCGATCAGCAGCACGGCGAAGATGACGGTCAGCAGCGAGTAGTTGTCGGGCGACAGCAGGCGCGCGATGAGCACGTGGAAGAGCACGTTGAGGCCGTTGGCCACCATCGCCAGCGCCGTCACGATGGCACCAGAACGCCATACCCCGTCGAGGCTCGGAGGGACTGGTTCGTAGGTGGCCGCAGGTCCGGTCGGTGCCTCGTCGGGCAGCAACCGCTCGACCTGGTCGCGCAGTCCATCCTCCGACGATGCGCGACGTCGCTGTCTCATCCTTGGCAGCAGAGACCAGCACTCTATTCGGCGGGGCGACGGCGCGGATTGGCCATCGAGTACGGTGCCCGCGATGCCCTCGTCTACCACCGGTCGCCCGCTGCGGGTGGCGCTCACGACCGGCGGGCTCGGGCTGGGGGGAACCGAGAAGGGCCTCGTCGAGCACGCCGTCCGCTTCGACCCCGAGCGCGTCGACGTGCGCGTGGTGGCCCACCACGAGCTGGGCCCGCGGGCGGTCGACCTGGAGCGCGCCGGCGTGCCGGTCAGCTGCGCCGGAGGGGACCGCGCGCGGCTGGCCCAGCTGCTGGACGGCGTCGACGTCGTGCACGTGTTCCGGGCCGGCCTGGCCGACCCGCTGCTGCCCGCCGCGGTCCGCGACGCGGGCGTCCCGGTGCTGGTCGAGACGAACGTCTTCGGCGCGATCGACGCCTCCGGCGACGAGCCGCGCTTCGCCTGCCACCTGTTCGTGGGGCGCATGTGCGCCGAGCGCTATCGGGCCCGGCTGGGGTTGGCCGGACCGTCGTTCCACGACCGCCACCGGGTGTCGCACTGGCCGGTGGACGTCGCGCGGCTGCGCGCGCTCGATCCCGGCCTGGCCGCGGCCAAGGCGCAGCTCGGCCTCGATCCCGACCGGCCCGTCGTCGGCCGGGTGGGGCGCGCGGACGACCGCAAGTGGCGGCGGATGATCGTCGACGCGCTCCCGCACCTGCTGGAGCGGGCGCCCGAGACGCAGGTCCTGCTCGTCGGCGCCACCGATGCCGTGCGCGCGCGCCTGCGCCGCCACGGCATCCTCGACCGGGTCACGCTCGTGGACCCGACGGCCGAGGAGGCGCGGCTGATCGCGCTCTACGCCGCCTGTGACGCGGTGCTGATGGCGGCGGAGATCGGCGAGTCGTTCTCCGTGGCGATCTCCGAGGCGATGGCGGTCGGGCGCACGGTCGTGACCTGCTCGACGCCCTGGGTCGACAACGGCCAGGTCGAGCAGATCGACCACGGCGTCACCGGCCTGGTGGCCAACCATCCCGTCGAGGTGGCCGAGGCGGTGGCCCGCCTGTGGGCCGATCCCGCCGCCTGCGCGGCGATGGGCGCGGCGGCGGCGGCCAAGGTCGAGCGCCTGCAGGAGGTGGGGATGCTCACCGATCAGCTCACGCGGCTGTACGGCGCGCTGCTGGCCGGCGACCCGCCGCCGGCCGACTGGCGGCCCTCGCCCGCCGAGGTCGATGCGTTCGCCGCCGAGTACCCGGCCCGCCGCGATCGCCACTTCCGGGCGCTGTCCGGTCACGAGCGCGCGCAGGTCCAGGCCGAGCGCTGGCGCGAACGCACCGGCTGGGCCGCCCGCGCGGCCCGCGACCTCGACGCCGAGAAGGTCTCCTTCGCGCTGGCCATCGCGCGGTCGAAGGTCCAGGAGCTGACCGCACGCTCGCGCTGAACGCACCCGCGCCCGTGCGCGTGGCGCTCGACGCGGCCCTGCACGCCCGCGCCCGCCTGGCCGGGGCGCCGGCCCGCCTGCCGGATCCGGACGGGCAGCGCGCGCGCTGGGCGCAGCTGGCCGCGCGCACGGCGGCGGTGCACGAGGCGCTGGGCGGCGGCGAGCCGGTCGCCGGGCCGTGGCGCGACTACGTCGCGGCGCTGGAGCGCGACCTGCTGCCCGTGCCGCCCGCCGACTTCCTGCGCCATCCGATCGTCCGCCAGACGATGGCCGTGCGCGGCCCGCGGCTGCTGTGGCGCGAGCGGCGCGCGCTGGCCCGCGCCGGCCTGCTCGACGGGCTGGCCGACGACGTCGCCGGGGACCCCGTCCTCGTGCTGGCCCGCCCGCCGGTGTCGGCGACGCTGGTCCACCACGCGACGCACCTGCTGCGCTTCGCCCAGGTGGCCGGGCGCCCGCTGGCCGAGTGCGGGCCGGTGGTGGAGGTCGGCGGGGGTTTCGGCAGCCTGGCCCGGCTGCTGCAGCGCACGCCGCAGCCGCCCGCCCACGTGATCCTCGACCTGCCGATCGTGGGCGCGCTGGCCTGGACCTACCTGGCCACGGTGCTGGGGGAGGACCGCGTGCGCATCGGGTTCGACGGCGCGGCCGCCCCCGAGCCGGGCACCGTGACGATCGCGCCGGTGGCCGCGGCCGCCCTGGTCGCGCCCTACGCGGGCGTGACCGTCGCGCTGTGGTCGCTCAGCGAGACCACCGCCGCCGACCAGGCCGCGGTGCGGGCCACGGGGCTGCTCGACGCGCCGCACCTGCTGGTCGCCGGCGAGCGCACGTCGGACCGGTTCGACAGCACGCCGCTGCTGGACGACCTGGCGGCGGGCGGCGCCCGCGTCGTGCCGACCGCGCGCGACGGCTCGGTCTACCTGATCCGGTAGCTCAGCGCTCGCCCGGAGGCTTGCGCGGGAACTGCGACACGGGGAGCTCGCAGTTGAGCGCGGTGCGCACGATGCGCGACTGCTCTTCGACGTGGGCGACGGGGTAGCCCTCGCCCGGGCTGGCCCGCTCGGGCCGGCCGATGTAGCCGAAGCGCAGGCCCTCGGGCAGGATCTGCAGGATGCGCGGGGACATGTACGCGCGGGCGCCCATGTTGCGCGGCTCCTCCTGGACCCACACGACCTCCTCGAGGTTCGGGTAGGTCTGGATGAGCTCCAGGATCTGGCCTTCGGGGAAGGGGTAGAGCAGCTCGACGCGGCCGATCGCGACGGTCTCGTTGTTCGCGCGGTCGGGGTGGCCGACGAGGTCGTAGTAGACCTTGCCGGTGCACAGCACGAGGCGGCGGACCTTGTCGACGTCGACCCGGGGCTCGCCCAGCACGGGGTAGAACTGCGTGTCGGCCAGGTGCTCGATCCGGTTGGTCGCCTGCGGCAGGCGCAGCAGCGACTTCGGGGTCATGATCACCAGCGGGCGCTGCTTGGCGATGCGCGCCTGGCGGCGCAGCAGGTGGAAGTACTGGGCCGGCGTGGTCAGGTTGGCCACGCGGATGTTGCCCTCGGCGGCCAGCTGCAGGAAGCGCTCCAGACGGGCGGAGGAGTGCTCCGGACCCGAGCCCTCGTAGCCGTGGGGCAGCAGCAGCGTCAGGCGCGTGGTCTGGCCCCACTTGGCCAGGCCCGACACGATGAACTGGTCGATGATGACCTGGGCGCCGTTGGCGAAGTCGCCGAACTGGGCCTCCCAGAGCACGAGCGTCTCGGGCGCCTCGGCGCTGTAGCCGTACTCGAAGCCGACGCAGGCGATCTCCGACAGCGGCGAGTTGTGCAGCTCGAAGGGGGCCAGCGCGCCCGGCAGCTGCTGGATCGGGCACAGCGTCTGGCCGGTCTTGACGTCGTGCAACACCAGGTGGCGCTGGCTGAAGGTGCCGCGCTCGACGTCCTGGCCGGTCAGGCGGATCGGCGTGCCCTCGGTCAGCAGCGACGCGTAGGCCAGCGACTCGGCCTGGGCCCAGTCGATGCCGCCGTCGGGACCGACGGCCTCGCGGCGACGCTCGAGCTGCTTGAGCAGCTTGGGATGGACGCTGAAGCCGTCGGGGATCGTCAGCAGCTCGTCGTTGAGGCTGCGCAGGCGATCGGCGCTGACCGCGGTCTTGACGTCGGGCGACGGCGTGCGGTCGAGCTGGTACTCGCCGGTGGCCTGCTCGATCTGGCCGGCCTCGTTGGCGGCGGCGATGCGGTCCTTCAGGCCCTTGTGCAGCGAGGCGAGGTGGTCCCAGACGGCCTGCTCCTGGCCGTCGACGTCGGCCCTGGTGAACACGCCGTCGCTGATCAGCTTCTCGGCCCAGATCTCGGTGACGCGCGGGTGCTTCTTGATCGCCGTCGTCATCTCCGGCTGGGTGTAGGCCGGCTCGTCGGCCTCGTTGTGACCGAAGCGGCGGTAGCCGACGACGTCGATGAGGACGTCGTGGCCGAACTCCTGGCGGAAGCCGAAGGCGAGGCGCACGGCGCTGATGCAGGCGGCCGGATCGTCGGCGTTGACGTGGATGATCGGGACGTCGAAGCCCTTGGCCAGGTCGGAGGCCCAGCGCGTCGAGCGCGCGTCGTCGGGATCCGTGGTGAAGCCGACCTGGTTGTTGGTGATCAGGTGGACCGTGCCGCCGACCGCGTAGCCGTCCAGCGCCTGCAGGTTCAGCGTCTCGGCCACGACGCCCTGGCCGGGGAAGGCGGCGTCGCCGTGGAGGATCACCGCGAGCGCGGCGTTGGTGTCACGGTGGGCGTGCGGGCCCTGGCGCGAGGTCTGCGCGGCGCGCGCGGCGCCGACCACGACGGGATCGACGAACTCCAGGTGCGAGGGGTTGTGCTCCAGGTTGACGAGGATCGACTCGCCGTTGGGCAGCTGGTAGGAGCCTTGGGACCCGTGGTGGTACTTGACGTCGCCGGTGCCGCCCTGGGGGATCGTGGTGACGGCCTCCAGGGTCGAGGCGCCCTCGAACTCGGCGAAGATCGAGTCGTACGGGCGGCCCAGGTTGTGGGCCAGCACGTTCAGGCGGCCGCGGTGGGCCATGCCGACGACGACCTCGCGACCGCCGTGCGCCGCCGACAGCTGGATCAGCTGGTCGAGCATCGGCACGGTCATGTCCAGGCCCTCGATCGAGAACTGCTTCTGGCCCAGGTAGGCCTTGTGCATGAAGCGCTCGAAGGCGTCGACCTTGATCAGCCGGCCCAGGAGCCACTTCTGCTCCTCGATCGTCAACGGGTTGCGGTAGGCGCCGGTCTCGATCTTCTCGCGCAGCCAGGTCCGCTGGCGGTGGCTGGCGATGTGCTCGATCTCGTAGGCGATCGTGCCCGTGTAGGTCTCGCGCAGGTGCGGCAGCGCATCGTACAGCGTCGCGCCGGGGACGCCGATGCGCAGGATCTTGGCCGGGATGCGGCGCTGCAGCTCCTCGGTCAGCCCGAGCGGGCCGGCGTCGAGCGACGGGTCGCCCTCGGGCTCGGTGCCCAGCGGGTCCAGGCGCGCGGCCAGGTGACCGTGCGTGCGGTAGGCCTTGATGATCGCGGTGGCCGCCTGCACGGCCTGCAGCAGCGCCTCGTCGGGCTCGCCCGCGGCGACCGGCGTCTGCGAGCTGCTGGCGTCGCGGGCCACACCGGCGGCGGCCGCGGGAGCCGGCGGCGCGGGCGTCGGCCCGAGCTGCACGCCGAGGTCGGCGAAGACCGCCTCGTAGAAGCCGTGATCGCCCTGCAGGTAGGACTCGACGACCTGCAGGAAGCGCCCGGACTCCGCGCCCTGGATGACGCGGTGGTCGTAGGTCGAGGTCATCGACATGACCTTCTCGGCGCCGATCAGCTCGCCGATGGCGCCCAGGCCGACCGGGTAGGCGATCGAGCCGGTGGCCACGATCGTGCCCTGCCCGACCATCAGGCGCGGGACCGAGGCGACGGTGCCGATGCCGCCGGGGTTGGTCAGCGAGATGTTGGCGCCGGCCAGGTCGTCGGCGGTGAGCTTGTTCTCGCGGGCGCGGGCGATCAGGTCGTTGAACGCGTCCAGGAAGCCGGTGAAGCTCAGGCGCCCGGCGTCCTTGATGACCGGGACCATCAGCGTGCGCGAGCCGTCCTTCTTCTCGACGTCGACCGCGATGCCCAGGTTCACGCCGCCGTCGTCGACGCGGTAGGGCTTGCCGCCCTGCTCCTCGAAGTGGTGGGCCATGACCGGCATCTCGTCGGTGCCGGCCTTGGCGATCGCGTAGGCGATCAGGTGGGTGAAGGAGACCTTCTGGCCGCCCTGCTTGAGCTGCTTGCGCCGCCCGTCCATGACCGTGACGGTCATCGTGCGGAAGGAGGTCGCGGTGGGGATCTGGCGCGACTCGTCCATGTAGCGGGCGAGCATCGCGCTGGCGCCCTTGATCAGGTCGCCCTTGGGCTCGACGGCTGCCGCGCTCTCGCCGTTGAGGACGTCGGCCTTGGTGATCCGGCCGTTGGGGCCGGTGCCGGCGACGCGCGCGATGTCGACGCCGGTGGCGGCGGCGACGCGGCGGGCCACGGGCGTGGCGGGGACGTCGCCGTTGCTTGCTGGGGCCGTGGGCGCGGCGGCGGGCGCGGCAGCGGTGGCGGCGCCGTTGGTGGGCGCGGCCTTCGCGGCGGAGGCGCCGTTGCCGGACTGCAGGCGCGCGAGCACCTGGCCGACCGTGACGGTGTCGCCGGCCTCGACGAGGATCTCGGCCACCGTGCCGCTGGCGGGCGAGGGCACCTCGGCGTCGACCTTGTCGGTGGAGATCTCCACCAGCGTCTCGTCCTGCTCGATGGCGTCGCCGACGGCCTTGGCCCACTCCAGGACGGTGCCCTCGGTGACCGACTCGCCCATGGCCGGCATCGTGATCTCGATGATCGCCCCGGAGGCCTCGCCGGAGGGCTCGTCGTCGGCCACGGACGGGGCGCCGTCGGCGTCTCCGGACTCGATCTCGCACAGCAGCGAGCCGACGGCGATGGTGTCGCCCTCGGCCGGGCCGACGGCCACGACGACGCCGGCGGCGGGGGACGGAACCTCGGCGTCGACCTTGTCGGTCGAGATCTCTACGAGTACGTCGTCCGCGGCGACATGGTCGCCTTCCTTGACGTGCCACTCAAGCACGACGCCCTCGGTGACTGACTCCCCCATCTGGGGCATCAGCACCTGCACCCGGGTCTCAACTGCCATCCGAAGCCTGACTGTAGCGTCCCGCAGCCTCAGCGCGTCGTGATGCACGCCGTTCTTCACGCACGAACTCGTACGAACCGACGAACGGGCCGATCGCGCCGATCACCGCGACCGCCACGGCGATGCGCATGTTGATGGTCCGCGCGTGCAGCGCGAGCACGGCCAGGACGCACATGATGATCCAGCCGATGCCGTGCGCCCAGCCGAAGAACGCCTTCGGTCCCTCGATGTGCCCGATCCAGCAGACGAGCAGGCACAGGTAGATCGTCGAGTGCAGAAACGAGCACCACTTGAGACGCTGGAACGTGAGCCAGCGGGCGGAGCTCACGCGAACATCGACGCCATCATGCGCAGCTGCGGGTGCGCTTCGTCGGGCCACTGCGCCGGGTCCGGCGGCCACCAGGCGTAGGCGTCGTGCTCGTCGTCGGGGGTGACCTCGGCGCCCTCCGGCAGCCAGGCCATGCCCACGAACATCGTCATGCGCTGGGGCAGGGCGATCAGCAGCTCGCCGGTGACCGACTCGGCGGTGACGCTCCACTCCTCGTGCAGCTCGCGGGTGAGCGTGTCGAACGGGTTCTCGTCCAGGTCGACCGCGCCGCCGGCGCCCAGCGCCCACACCCCGGCCCAGGTCGACAGCCACTGCGCGCGGCGCCCGGCCAGCCAGCGGCCGGCGCTGTCGCGGGTCAGGCACAGGGCCGACAGTGAGCCGGCGCCGTCGCCCGGCACCAGACGCAGCGCCCAGCGCAGCGGCTGCAGGTCGAGCACCAGGCGCCCGTCGTCGGTCACGCGATGGTCGACCAGGCGCGCGGCCACGCCGTCGTGGCTGGGCGAGCCGCGTTCGCGCAGCGCGGCGATCGCCGCGTCGGCCGCCGCGACCTGCTCGGCGGTGGGCTCGTACGGGGTCGTGTCCCAGGACGCCTCCACGGATCCGGCGGGCCAGGGGCCGCGGGCCAGGAGGGCAGGGAGCGCGTCGGGCACGGTCTGAGGATAGGGTCCGATCGTGGGTCGACGGCGCAAGCACTGGGGTTGGGGCTACGAGGACGAGGCGGTCGACCTCGCCGGGCTGACGGGCGCGATGCCGCTCGTGCGCGATCGGCTGGGCTTCGACGCCCAGGAGCCCGAGGAGGCCGTGGAGCTCGAGGCGGCCGCCCTGCGCGAGTCCCGCGAGCTGCCCGCGCCGCCGCCGGACGTCGCCTGGGACACCGACGACCACGCGCGCGCCACGCACGCGTGGGGCAAGTCCTATCTCGACATCGTGCGCGCGATGCGCGGGCGCTTCGACCACGCGCCGGACGCGGTCGCGCGGCCGGCCGACGAGCGCGAGGTCGCCGCCGTGCTGGAGTGGGCGTCCGACCACGGCGTCGCGGTCGTGCCCTACGGCGGGGGCACCAGCGTGTGCGGCGGCGTGACCCCCGAGCTCGACGGCCCGGTCGTCTCGCTCGACCTGGGCGCGCTGGACCAGGTGCTCGAGGTCGATGCGGTCTCGCGCGCGGCGCGCATCCAGGCCGGCGCGCTGGGCCCCGACCTCGAGGCCCAGCTGGCCACGCACGACCTGACCCTGCGCCACTTCCCCCAGTCCTTCGAGCTGTCGACGCTGGGCGGCTGGATCGCCACCCGCGCGGGCGGCCACTTCGCCACCGGGCCGACGCACATCGACGACTTCGTCGAGTCGGTGCGCGCGGTCACCCCGAGCGGCATCTGGGCGTCGCACCGGCTGCCGGGCAGCGGCGCCGGGCCGAGCCCCGATCGGATGCTGCTGGGCTCGGAGGGGATCCTGGGCGTGATCACCGAGGCGTGGATGCGCGTGCAGCCGCGACCGGGCCACCGCGCGTCGCGCTCGGTGCGCTTCCCGTCGTTCGCGCTGGGCTGCGAGGCGGTCCGGGCGATCCTGCAGGCGGGGCTGCGGCCCGCCAACACGCGCTTGATCGACGAGGCCGAGGCGGGCTTCACGGGCGCCGGCGACGGATCGCACGCGCTGCTCGTGCTCGGCTTCGAGTCGGTCGACGTGCCGGTCGAGTCCGAGCTGGCCGCGGCGCTGGAGCTGTGCACCGAGGCCGGCGGGACGTTCGATGGGCCGCGCGCGGGCGCGCGCGAGGGCGCCGCCGGCGCCTGGCGCGAGGCGTTCCTGCAGGCGCCGTACCTGCGCGACGTGCTGATCGGCCTGGGCGTGCTCAGCGAGACGTTCGAGACCGCCACCACCTGGGATCGCCTGCCCGCCCTGCACGCCGCCGTCCTGGACGCCGCCCGCGCGGCGCTCGACGACGAGCGCGCGCTGGTCACCTGCCGCCTCACCCACGCCTATGCCGACGGCGCGGCGCCCTACTTCACGGTGCTGGCGCCCGCCCGGCGGGGCGACGAGGAGGCCCAGTGGTGGGCGGTCAAGCGCGCGGCCAGCGAGGTGCTGATCGCCCAGGGCGCGACGATCACCCACCACCACGCGGTCGGCCGCGACCATCGCCCCTGGTACGACCGCCAGCGCCCGGAGCCGTTCGCGCTGGCGCTGCAGGCGGCCAAGGCGTCGCTGGACCCGGTGGGGATCCTCAACCCCGGGGTCCTGGTGGATCCGTTCGACCCGCTTGACCTGCTCGACCTGACGTGACCCGGATCGCCGTCCTCGGACCCGGCGGCGTCGGCGGGTTCCTCGCCGCCGCGCTGGCCCACGCCGGTGTGCCGACCACGGTCGTCGCGCGCGAGGAGACGGCGGCCGCGATCGCCGACCGCGGGCTGCGGCTGTCGAGCGTCCGCCTGGGCGAGATCGTCGCCGCGCCGTCGGTCACCGCGCGGCTGGACGACGACGTCGACGTGCTGATCGTGGCGACGAAGGCGGGCGCCCTGGACGCCGCGCTGGAGCGCGTGTCCGGAACGCCCGGGCTGGTGGTCCCCTTGCTCAACGGGATCGACCACGTCGCCGCCCTGCGCGAGCGCTACGGGCCGCGGGCGATCGCGGCGACGATCCGCATCAGCGCCGAGCGGGCCGCGCCGGGCGTGATCCTCGAGACCGGCATGCCGGTGGTCGTCGAGCTGGCCTCCGACCACCCGGCGCCACGGCCCCGGATGGCCACGTTCGCCGACGTGCTGCGCAGCGCCGAGGTCCCGGCCCGCCTGGGCGACTCCGAGGCGCAGGTGCTGTGGTCCAAGCTCGTCCAGCTCAACGCGATGGCCTGCACGACGACGGCCTACGACGCGCCCGCCGGCGGCGTCCGCGACCACCCGCGCCGGCGCGTGGACCTGGAGGACGCGATCGACGAGGGCGCCGCGGTGGCCGCAGCCGAGGGCGCGACGATCGACGCCGACGCGATGCTGCGCGCGATCTGGAGCCTGGACGCCGAGCACACGACCTCGATGCAGCGCGACGTGGCCGACGGTCACCCGCCCGAGCTCGACGCGATCCCCGGCGCGGTGCTGCGCCACGCGGCCGCGCACGGCATCGCCTGCCCGACGATCGAGCGGTTGGTCACGATGATCGAGGCGCGGCTGTGACGCCCGACCCGCCGCCGTGGCGCGTGCTGCGCTCGGACTACGCGCTGGACTCGCCCTGGTTTCGCGTGCGTCGCGACGCGGTCGAGCTGCCCGACGGCACGGAGATCGACTACTACCTGGCCGAACAGCACGACGTCGCGACGATCCTCCCGGTGACGCCCGCGGGCGAGGTGCTGATGGTCCGCCAGTACAAGCACGGCTCCGGCGGCGTCCAGCTCGAGCTGCCGGGCGGCATGGTCGATCCGGGCGAGGCGCCGATCGACGCCGCGGCGCGCGAGCTGCGCGAGGAGACGGGGTACGCGGCGCCCGATGGGCCGCGGCCGCTGGGCTGGCACTGGGCCGACGCGTCGAAGTCCACGACGCGCGTGTTCTCGTTCCTGGCCGTGGACGTGGAGGAGGTCGGTGGGCAGGCGCTGGACCCCAACGAGGCGGCCTCGGGCGTCGAGCTGCTGGCCGTGCCGGCGGCCGAGCTGGGCGCGTTGGTGGACCGCGGAGAGCTGGTGTCCGCGGCCTCCCTGGTGACCGTGCTGCGCTGGCTGCGTTCTCGGTAGCCTGAACCGCGATGTCGGATCCGTCGAAGGTCGGCAAGAACCTGCGGGCGTTCCAGATCGCGCTGAACGCCCACGATCGCGAGAACCCGACCCACAACGCGTGGGGGATCGGGCTGGCGCACTTCGACATGGAGCGCCTCGGCTTCGACGAGGGCGAGGAGATCCTGCCCGGGATCACGATCCAGACCGACGGCGGCGTGACCGGCAACTTCCGCGTCCTGTGCGACGGTGACCACGAGGAGTCGCGCGAGGCCGAGGAGGCCGAGGTCATCGAGGCCGTCGGCAGCGAGACGATCGCGATCCCCTCGGGCGCGCCCGAGGAAGTCGGCCCCGGCCGCTTCGGCCGCTAGCCCGAGCCGGCGGCCGGCTAGCGGATCCGCAGCGCGCGGCCGTAGGCGCGCTTGAACAGGTCGCGCTCGCGCTCGGCCGCCCAGCGCGCGACGGGCACGTCCTCGTCGGCCTCCAGGGTCAGCGTGACCGTGTCGTCGCCGTCGTCGGTGAACGACACCCGCTGCACGATCTGGTCGCGGGCGCGTTCGATGCCCTCGGCCAGGCGCAGCAGCGTCGCGCCGCGGTCGAGGATCGCCTGGTCGTCCTTGTGCACGACCGCGGCCAGGTCGCTGGAGAACGACGGGGTGCCCTTGCGGTGGTAGCGGACCATCTCGGAGATGAGCACCAGCTCGCGCGGGTCGAAGCCGGGCAACGCGCCGTTGAGGATCAGGTAGCGCGAGTGCTTGTGGTGGTCGTCGTAGTCGATCGCCATGCCCACGTCGTGGAGCATCGCCGCGGCCCACACGAGCTCGCGCTCGACCGGGTCGCCGTCGCGCAGGCCGAGCGCGGCGAGCGCGTCGAACATCTGCAGGCTGAGCTTGGCCACGTGATCGGTGTGCGCGGGGTCGACCCCGTACTGCGCGGCCAGGTTGTGGACGGACGCCTGGCGCACGTCGGGGAAGAGCGGCGGATCGGCGGGCGCCAGGTGGCGCTCGAAGAAGATCCCCTCGCGCAGGCCCGCCTCGGTCACGTCGACGCCGTCGAAGCCACCGGCCGTGATGACCGTGTGCACCACGACGGCGCCGGCCAGGATGATGTCGGCGCGCGCGGGCTTGATGCCGCCGACCTTGCCGCGGTCGGCCGCCGGGAGCTCGGCCAGCGTGGCGATCAGCGCCTCCAGCGCGTCGGCGGTCAGGTGGAAGCCCTGCACGCCGATGCTGGGCAGGTCCGCGGCCGCGGCCGCCGCGGCGGCCAGGTTGCGCACGGTGCCGCCGATCCCCACGAGCCGCTGGCCTGAGGCCTTGACCCATGGCGTCGCGTCCAGGCACTCGGTGACGTGCGCGCGCAGTGCGGCGACGTCGTCGCCGAAGCGCTCGGTCATGCGCACCGCGCCCAGCGGCCAGGACTCCAGCTCGACCGCGCGGCGGTCGTCGACGGCGACCAGCTGCATCGAGCCGCCGCCCAGGTCCAGGACCGCGCCGTGCTGCAGGGTCGAGGAGTTGATCGCGGCCAGATAGCCGTAGCGCGCCTCCTCCTCGCGCGACAGGACGCGCACGTCGAGGACGGCCTGGTCGACGAACTCGGGCCCGTTGCGGGCGTCGCGGATCGCCGACGTCGCCACCGCGATCACGTCGTCGATCCCCGTCGCGCGGCAGAAGTGGTCGAACACCTCGACCACCGACCACGCGCGCTCCATGCGCTCCTGGCTCAGCACGCCCGTCTCGGCCAGTCCCGCGCCGATGCGCACCGCCTCGTAGATCTCGTCCGTGCGCTTCCACCAGCCGTCCTCGGCGGAGAAGACGACCAGGCGGAACGAGTTGGAGCCGAGGTCGGCAACGGCGGTACGGGTCACGTGTCCCGACGATACGCGACCCCGCCGGGGGGCGAACCTCCGCCGTTGCCAGCTAAGCGTCGGTATGCGACGTTCATACGACAAGGACCGCGATGTGGCGGCATTCGCGACCCGTCAGCACGGCATCGTGACCCGGGAGCAGATGGCTCAGGCCGGACTCTCGCCGAGCGCGATCGACCGGCGGATTCGGGCCGGCCGCCTGATCCCGTTGTACCGAGGGGTCTTCGCGCTGGGCCACGGAGCGATCTCCGAACGGGGACGGTGGATGGCGGCGACGCTGGCCTGCGGCACCCATGCGGTTCTCAGCCACGGAACCGCGGCTGCGCTGTGGGCACTCACCGCCTACCAACCGAACCTCCTCCACGTGACGGTGCCCGGCACATCCGGCCACGAGATGCCCCGCGGTGTGCGCGTGCATCGATACCGCTCGCTGGATCCGAAGCTCGACATCACGCGACAGCACGGGATCGCGGTGACGACGGTCGAACGAACGCTGCTGGACATGGCGACGTACCTGCCGTTGCGCCGACTCCGCCGGCCCTTCGACCAGGCGGCGGTGCTGCGACTCCTCGACTACGGAGAGGTCCAGCGGTTGATCGCCGCGCATCCGCGGCGGCGCGGCACGCGGGCGTTCGTCGCCGTGGCGTTTGCCAACCGGCCGCGCAGCGACCGCACACGGTCGGACTTCGAGGAGCGCCTGGTCGAGCTGTGCGAGCGCCACGGGCTGCCGACGCCGCGCCTGAACATCAAGATCGCCGGCCTCGAGGTGGACGCGTTGTGGGCCGCGGAACGGGTGGTCGCCGAGGCCGACAGCTTCACGTACCACAGCACGCGGGCCCGCTGGGGCCGCGACCACGAGCGCGACGCGATCCTCACCGCCGCAGGATATTTCGTCCATCGCTTCACGGAAGACCAGGTCGACGGCGCGCCCGAGTCCGTCGCCGCGTCGATCCGCCGATCGTTGTCGGATCGGCGTCGCATCGCGCCGCCAACCTGACAATCAGCGCAGCGCGCGCAGCGCCGGGTACAACGCGGTGTACCCGGCGCGCTCCTGCGCGTAGCGAGCGACCAGCTCGGGCTCCGGTTCGATCCGATCGGTCGGGTGGACGCAAGTGGTGATGGCCTCGGCGGCGTCGGCGTAGACGCCGGCGGCCACGCCGCCCAGCAGCGCGGCGCCGTAGGCGGCGCCGGCGCTGACGGCGGTGCGCTCGAGGGGGAGGTCGAGGATGGCAGCGAGGATCTCCAGCCACAGCGCGGACTCGGCGCCGCCGCCCGAGACGCGGCCGCTGACCGGGCGGGCGCCGGTCGCGGCGATCAGGTCCAGCGAGTCGCGCAGGCCGTAGGCCACGCCCTCCAGCACCGCGCGGACCAGCGCGCCCCGGTCGTGGCGCAGCGACAGGCCGACGAAGGCGCCGCGCGCGTCGGCGTCGGGATACGGCGTGCGCTCGCCGGCCAGGTAGGGGGCGAAGCGCAGCCCCTCCACGCCGGGCGCCCATGCCGCCGCCTCGGCCACGAGCGCGGCGAAGCTCAGGGACGGATCGGTGGCGTCGCGCAGCCAGCGCAGGCCGCCGGCGGCCGACAGCATCACGCCCATCACGTGCCAGGTGTCCGGCGCCGCGTGGCAGAAGGCGTGCAGCCGGCCCTCGCGCTCCGGGGTGAAGTGGTCGCGCGCGGCGAACACGACGCCCGAGGTGCCCAGCACGACCGAGGCCGCGCCGCCCTCGCGCAGCACGCCCATGCCGATCGCGCCCGCGGCCTGGTCGCCCGCGCCGGCGGCCACCGGAACCCCGGCAGGCGTCCGCCCCGAGACCGCGCCGCTCTCCAGCACCGGCGGGAGCCAGGCGCGGTCCACGCCGAGCGCCGCACACAGCTCGTCGCTCCACGACCGCGCGCCCACGTCGAGCAGCAGCGTCCCCGAGGCATCCGAGACGTCCGTGGCGAACTCGCCGCACAGCCGCCACCGCACGTAGTCCTTGGGCAGGAGCACCCGCCGCACGCGCGCGAACAGCTCCGGCTCGTTCTCGGCCATCCACCGCAGCTTGGGCGCGGTGAACCCCGCCAAGGGTCGATTGCCGCTCAGGGCGACGAGCCGCTCCAGGCCCATCTCCTCGATGAGCGCGTCGCACTGCGGCTGCGAGCGCCCGTCGTTCCAGAGGATCGCGGGCCGCAGCGGAACGTCATCGCCGTCCAAGGCCACGAGCCCGTGCATCTGCCCGCTCAGCCCGATCGCCTCGCACGGACCGAGCTCGTCCAACACCGCCGAGGCGGCCGTCCACCAGTCCTGCGGATCCTGCTCGGCCCAGCCCGGCCGCGGCGTCGCGAGGGGGTACTCCCGCTCCGCCACGGCCAGGACACGACCAGTGGACGACTCGACGACGACACCCTTGGTCGAGGACGTGCCGATGTCGAGCCCGACCAGGCTCACGCGCGACCGGAGCTGGCCAGGTTGCGGCGGGCGAGCGCGTCCACGGTCACGGCGGCGAGGAGCACCAGGCCCGTGATGATGAACTTCGTCCCCGACGCCAACCCCAGCAGCCCGAGCCCGTTGTCGATCGACGCGATCACGATCGCGCCCAGCACCGCCGCCTTGATCGTGCCGCGCCCGCCGAACAGCGAGCAGCCGCCGATCACCGCCGCGGCGATCGAGTACAGGAGGATCGTGCCGCCGCCCGCGCCGGTGTCGACCGACACCAGCCGCGAGGCCAGCACGACGCCGCCCAGGGTGGCCATCATCGAGCAGATCGCGAAGCACGCGATGCGCACGCGATCGACCGGGATGCCCGCGCGCCGAGCCGCCTCGATGTTGCCGCCGATCGCGTACACGTGACGGCCGAAGCGGCTGCGGTTGAGCACGTAGGTCCAGAGCATGAACAGGCCGGCCAGCATGAGCACGACGTAGGGCACGCCGCGATCCTCGTTGGCCACGTACACGCCCGCGGCCAGCGCGATGGCCAGCACCGCGACGCGCGCGATGGCCAGCACGACCGGCTCGACCGGCAGCTGCGCGCGCAGGCGCTGCACGCGGCGCACGATCGACAGCGTGGCGTATCCGGCGACCGCGCAGATGACCAGGATCCACGAGGCCAGGGCCGAGATGAAGCCGTTGGCCAGGTTGATGATCAGCTCGCTCTGGATGACGACGGTGCCCTTGTCGCCGATGATCACGAGCACCACGCCGTTCCACGCGAGCAGGCCCGCGAGCGTGACGACGAACGAGGGGATCCCGATCTTCGTGAACAGCAGGCCGTTGAGCGTGCCGATGGCCAGGCCGACGATCAGCACGACGATCACCGCGGGCAGCCCGGCGAACTCCCAGTTGCCGCCCGGCAGCGTCAGCAGCGCGGCGACCGCGCCGCCCACGCCGCTGACGTAGCCCACCGACAGGTCGATCTCGCCCAGCAGCAGGACGAAGACCACCCCCATCGCGATGGTCATGATCCCGGCCGCCTGGATGATCAGGTTGAGGAAGTTGCCGGCGGTCAGGAAGTTGCTGTTCTGGACCTGGAAGACGATGACGATCAGGACCATGCCGACGACGATCGGGAGCGAGCCGAGCTCGCCGCCGCGCACGCCGGACCACCACCGGGAGATCGCCGCGCCCAGCGTCTCGCCCGTCGGCTCGGCGTCGAGCGCGGTCGGATGATGGGTCGGGTCGACCGCGGGTGTCGTACTCACGCGAGCACCTCCTCATGCTGTCCGGGCACCCGCGTGAGCGCGCCGGACGTGATCGCCTGGACGACCTCCTGCTGGGTGGTCGCGGCGGTGTCGAAGCGCGCGACGTCCTGGCCCAGGCGCAGCACCGTGATCCGGTCGGCCACCTCGAAGACGTCGTGCAGGTTGTGGGAGATGAGGATCACGCCGAGCCCCTGGGTGGCCAGGCGCCGCACGAGGTCCAGCACCTGGCGGGTCTGGGCCACGCCGAGCGCGGCGGTCGGCTCGTCGAGCAGCACCACGCGCGAGTTCCACATCACGGCCTTGGCCACCGCGACCGACTGGCGCTGGCCGCCCGACAGCCCCGCGACCGTCTGGCGCACCGAGCGGATCGTCGTGACCGCCAGGGTCGACAGCGTCTCGCGCGCCCGCCGCTCCATGGTCGTCTCGTCCAACGAGCGCAGCACGCCGGTCGTCGCCTCGCGCCCCAGGAACATGTTCTGGACCACGTCGAGGTTGTCGGCCAGCGCCAGGTCCTGGTAGACGACCTCGATGCCGAGCTGGGCGGCGTCCTTGGGCCCGTGCACCGACACGGGCTGCCCGTCGAAGAACATCTCGCCCTCGTCGATCGGGTAGATCCCCGCGATCGACTTGATCAGCGTCGACTTGCCCGCGCCGTTGTCGCCGACCAGCGCCATCACCTCGCCGGCGGCCACGGACAGGTTCACGCGATACAGCGCCTGGACGGCGCCGAACGACTTCGAGACTCCCCGCAGCTCCAGCAGCGAGGTGGGGCGCCCCGGAGGGCGCCCCGCATCGCTGGCCATGGTCAGATCCCTGCCTTCTCGCACGCGTCGGCGAACTTGCCGGCGCACAGCTCGTCGCGCTTGACGAACTCGTCGGCCAGGACGGTGTCCTTGATGTTGTCCTTGGTCACCGCGACCGGCGTCAGCAGCGCCGACGGGACCTTGCGGGTGCCGTCGTCGGTCGTGCCGTTGACCAGGCCGGCCGGGGGCTCCTCGCCCTTGGCCAGCGCGATCGCCAGCTTGGCGGCGCCGTCGGCCTCCGCCTTGATCGCCTTGTAGACGGTCATGCACTGATCGCCGACGAGGATGTTCTGCAGGCCCTGCAGCGTCGCGTCCTGCCCGGTCACCGGGACCGGATCCAGCTTGCGCGACTTCTCGGCCGAGATGACCGAGTTGGCCAGGCCGTCGTTGGCCGCCAGCACGCCGTCGATCTTGTTGTTCGTCTTCTGCAGCATCTGCTCGTAGATCGTGAGCGCCTGCTGGTTGTCCCAATCCGGCACCGACTGGTTGGGCCCCTTGACGAGGTCGCCGCTGGCGTACAGCGGGTCGAGGACCGAGTTGTAGCCCTGGGCGAACAGCGTCGCGTTGTTGTCGTCGGGCGAGCCGTTGAGCTCGGCGACGACCGGCTTGGACACGCCCGACGCCGTCAGGCAGTCGACCAGGCCCTGGCCCTGGAGCTCGCCGACCTTCACGTTGTCGAAGGACACGTAGTAGTCGGCCGCGCCGCCCAGCGTGAGGCGGTCGTAGTCGATGGTCTTGACGCCCTTGGCGGCCGCTTGCTTCTCGATCGCCGCGCCGGAGCCGGAGTCGAGGTTGGTCAGGATCAGGATCTTCGCGCCGTTGGTGATGGCCTGCTCGGCCTGCTGCTGCTGGGTGGACTTGTCGCCCTGGGCGTTCTGGATCTCCACCGGCACGCCGGCGTCCTTGAACGCGGCCTCCAGCAGCGGCCGGTCCGCCGTCTCCCAGCGCACCGAGCTCTGGGTGTCGGGCAGCAGCACCGCGACCTTGCCGACGTCCGCGTTGCCCGCCGCCGCCGTGCTGGCGCCGGTGCTCGCGCTCGTCGCACCGCTGGCCGCCGTGCCGGTCGACTCGTCGTCGCTGGAACCGCAGGCCGCCAGCCCAGCGCCGGTGGCACACACCGCCGCGCCGATGGCCAACGTTCGCATGAGTCCTCGTTGGGTCCTCATCCCTCTCTCCTCCTGGTGGATGCCGCGCCGGCCGATCCGGCCGCGGTCAGTGGCTCGCGCGACTGGTGCCCCGCCAGCACCAGCGCTCCGAGTAGCTCGGCACGCGCCCCCAGCGCGCCGGGTACGACCGTCACGCTGGCCGCTGCGGCCGGGATCGCGTGCTGCCAGATCGCCTCCTGGAGAGGCTCGAGCAGCAGGTCCCCGGCTGCGGCCAGCTCGCCGCCGATCACGACGGCGTCGGGATTGAGCGTGTTGCACAGGTCGCCGAGCGCGCGTCCGACCACGCGCGCGGCGTCGTGCAGCACCCGCCGGCTGCCGCGATCGCCCGTGGCGATCAGCGTCATCAGGCGCTCGGTGTCGATGTCGCCGTGGGAGCGGCGCAGCTGCTCGCACAGCGCGCCGGTGGCCACGAGCGTCTCCAGGCAGCCGCGGTTGCCGCAGCGGCAGATCGGGCCGGCCGGATCGACGAGCACGTGCCCGAGCTCGCCGGCCGTGCCGGCGGCGCCGCGGAAGATCGCGCCCTGGAAGACGAGCCCGGCCCCGACGCCCGCGGCCAACCGCACGTAGGCGGTCAGCTCGTAGCCGCGGCCGGCCCCGAGCACCGCCTCGCCCAGCGCGCCGACGTTGGCGTCGTTGTCGAGGTGGACGTCGAAGCCGAGGCGCCGCTCGAGCTCGGCCGCGGGGTCGAGCTGGACCCAGCCGGGCAGGATCGCGTCGGAGCGGACCAGCCCGCTGCGGCGGTCGATCGGCCCCGGGAGGCCGACGCCGACGCCCCGCACGCGGGAGGGATCCACGGCCGCCTCGTCGAGCAGGTCCTCGACGGCCGCGGCGGCCTGGTCCAGCGCGGCGCCGGCCTGCTCGTCGATGTCCAGGCGCAGCTCACGCTCGGCCAGGACCTCGTAGGAGAGGTTGGAGACGGCCAGCCGGATGCGGTCGTGGCCGAAGTCGACGCCGACCAGCGCGCCTGCCGACGGGTCGAAGGTCAGCATGATCGGCGGCCGGCCGCCCTCGCCGGCCCGGTCGCGGCCGGCGGCGCGCTCGGCGATCAGCCCGTCGCGCTGCATCGTGCCGACGATCGAGCTGACCGTCGTGCGCGACAGGCCGGTCTCGCGGGCGATGTCGGCTCGGCTGACGGTGCCGCGACGGCGCAGCACGTCGACGACGCGCTCGCGATTGCGTTCGCGCAGCAGAGCGAGTGACCCTCGTGGCGGCGGGATGGGCGCCATTGCGCCGCGACTGTCCCCGACCGGCCGACTAATGTCAAGACTCAAACAAAAAGAATCCTGATCTACGACGAGATACGTTCGAATTCAGGCGGAAGCTCGGACAGTCTGGTAGGAATGCGCGCCATGCATCGCTTCACCTTCGGCCTCTGGACCGTCGGCAATCCCGGGCGTGACCCGTTTGGTGAGCCGACCCGCGCCCCCGTCGATCCCGTCGACTCCGCCGGCCGCCTGGCCGAGCTGGGCGCCTGGGGCGTCTCGCTGCACGACGACGACCTGGTGCCGTGGGGCAGCTCGCTGGCCGAGCGCGACCGCATCGTCGCCCGCTTCAAGACCGCGCTGGAGACCAACGGGCTGGGCGTGGGCATGGCCACGACGAACCTGTTCACGCATCCGGCGTTCAAGGACGGCGCGTTCATCTCCAACGACCGCGCGGTGCGCCGCGCGGCGATCGGCAAGGCGATGCGCGCGCTGGACCTGGGCGCGGAGCTGGGCGCCGAGGTGTTCGACTTCTGGGGCGGGCGCGAGGGCGTCGAGGCGGGCGCGGCCAAGGACCCGCGCGACGCGCTGGAGCGCTACCGCGAGGCGATCGACGTGCTGGCCGACTACGCCGTCGGCCAGGGCTACGACCTGCGCTTCACGATCGAGCCCAAGCCCAACGAGCCGCGGGGCGACATCTTCCTGCCCACCGTCGGCCACGCGCTGCACTTCATCTCGATGCTGCAGCGTCCCGACATGGTCGGCGTCAACCCGGAGGTGGCGCACGAGACGATGGCCGGGCTGTCCTTCCACCACGGCGTCGGCCAGGCGCTGTGGGCGGACAAGCTCTTCCACATCGACCTCAACGCCCAGCGCGTCGGCCGCTACGACCAGGACTACCGCTTCGGCGCCGAGGACCTCAAGGAGGCCTTCCTGCTCGTCCGGCTGCTGGAGCGGGCGGGCTACGACGGCCCGCTGCACTTCGACGCGCACCCCTACCGCAACGAGGACGCCGACGGCGTGTGGGACTTCGTGCGCGGCTGCATGGCCACGTACCGCGCGCTGGCCGAGCGGGTGGCCCGCTTCGACGCGCTGCCCGAGGCCCAGGCCGCGCTGGCCGCCGCCGGCGCTCCCGAGCTGGGGCAGGCGACCACCAGCGGCGGCGCCGGCGAGGCCGACGCGCTCAAGGCCGAGGTCGACCAGCTGGACGCGCTGGCCGGACGCGGCTACGCCAACGAGGCGCTCGACCAGCTGCTCGTCGAGGTCCTGCTCGGGGTGCGATGACCACCGCGGCGGCCGGGGCGATCCGCCTGCGCGCGGGTGCGCTGTGCGCCGTCGTCGTCGCCGACCGGTCGCTGCGGGTGACCTCGCTGACCGACGGCGAGGACGAGCTGCTCGCGGCGCCCGAGGCGCTGCCGCCGGCGGGACGCGTGCACGAGACGATGGCCGGGATCCCGCTGCTGCATCCGTGGGCCAACCGGATCGGCGCCGACGCCTACGCCGTCGGCGGCGTCGCGGTCGACCTGCGGGCCGCCGCCGTTCCGCGCGACCCCAACGGCCTGCCCATCCACGGCCTGCCCGCGCCGCCGGGCGCCTGGCGGCTGAGCGCGGGCGACGGGTCGCGCGCCGTCGCCCATCTGCGACACGCGCCGGTGCCCGCCTTCCCGTTCGCCCACGACGTCGAGGTCGAGCTGGTCCTGGGCCGCGGCGGGCTGCAGGTCGCCACCACCCTGCGGGCGACCGGCGACCGGGCCGTGCCGGTCGCCTTCGGCTGGCACCCGTATCTGCGCCTGCCCGGCGTGCCGCGCGAGCGCTGGGCGCTGGCGCTGCCCGCGCGCACGCGGGTGCTGCTGGACGCGCGCGGCCTGCCCTCCGGACGCGCCGTGCACGAGCCGGCCGAACGGCGCGCGCTGGCCATGGATCGCTACGACGACGGCTTCGCCGACCTGGCCGCGGGCGCGACGCTGGCCGTGGCCGCCGCCGGTCGCCGCGTCGGCGTGCGCCTGATCGACGGCTACCCGGCCGCGCAGCTGTACGCCCCGCCGGGCATCGACGTGATCTGCCCCGAGCCGATGACCGCGCCGACGGACGCCTTGCGCACCGGTCGCGGCCTGCGGCTGGTGGCGCCCGGGGCGGCGCTGACCGCCCGGTTCGCCATCGACCTGGGCTGACCTCGATTATCGTGCGCGCGATGACCGACACGGCCCCGCCACCCGGCGGGTTGCGCGAGCGCAACAAGCTGCGCATCGTCGACCAGCTGCGTCGCGCCGGCCACGCCAGCCGCGTGGACCTCGTGCGCACCACCGGCCTGTCGCGGACGACGGTCTCTTCGATCGTCGCCGAGCTGCAGGCCGACGGGCTGATCGTCGAGCGCCCCGAGGCCGAGATCGCCGCGGGCTCGACGCTCGGTCGCCCGCCGGTGGCGCTCGCGCTGAACTCCGCCGCCGGCGCGGCGATCGGCATCGACTTCGGCCACAACCTCGTGCGCGTCGCGGTGGCCGACCTGTCGGGCGGCGTGCTGGCCGAGGCCCGCCGCGACTTCGACGTCGACCACGACGCCGCCGCGGCCATCGACCTGGCCGTCACGCTGGTCGACGAGCTGCTCACGCAGGCCGGCCTGGACCTGCAGCGCACGGTGGGCATCGGCGTGGCGGTGTCGGCGCCGATCCTGCGCGAGGGCGACGCCGGCGACGCGCGCATTCTGCCCGGCTGGGCCGCGTTCGCCCCGGTGGACGAGCTCGAGCGCCGGCTCGGCCGCCCGGTGCTGATGGACAACGACGCCAACCTGGGCGCGCTGGCCGAGGTCCGCCACGGCGCGGGTCGGGGCGCCCGCGACGTCCTCTACCTGATGCTCTCGGCCGGCATCGGCGCGGGGCTGATCGCCGACGGGCGTCTCCTGCGCGGCCGCCACGGCATCACCGGCGAGATCGGCCATGTGGTCGTCGCGCCCGGCGGGGCGATCTGCCGCTGCGGCAACCGTGGCTGCCTGGAGACGATCGCCGCCGCGCCCGCGCTGCTGGCCACGCTGGCGCCCCTGCGCGGCGCGGACGTCACGCTCGAGGAGGCGATCCGGCTGGCCGGGGAGGGCGACGAGGGCTGCCGGCGCCTGCTGGCCGACGCGGGCCATGCCGTCGGCCGCGTGGCCGGCTCGATCTGCAACCTGTTCAACCCCGAGCTGATCATCGTCGGCGGCGACATGATCGTGGCCGGCGACGTGCTGGTCGACGCGGTCCGCGCCGGCGTCGCGCAGGCCACGATGCCGGCCATTCGCGACGACGCGATCATCGTCGCCGCGACCCTGGGCGACCGCGCCGAGGTGCTCGGCGCGGTCGGCCTCGTGCTCGAGGAGACCGAGACGATCGCGGTCCTGGGCTAGCCCTCGACGACCTCGTCGCCGCGCTCGATCAGCTCGATGCGGTACTGGTCGGGGTCGCGCACGAAGCACAGGCGCGAGCCGCCCTCGCGGACGGTGTAGGGCGGCTTCTCGGGCGTGATGCCCTTCTCGGCCAGCGCGGCGAGGGTGGCGTCGAGGTCGCCGACGGTCACCGCGATGTGGTTGTAGCCGGTGCCCAGCTCGTAGGAGTCGACGCCGAAGTTGTAGGTCAGCTCGAGGCGCGGACCGTCGCCCGGGAGACCCATGAAGACGTTGATCGCCTCGTCGCGGATCGGCATGCGGCGCAGCTCCTCGAAGCCGAGCGCCTCGTAGAACGCGACGGAGCGGTCGATGTCGCCGATGCGATAGCACGTATGGATGAGGGCCATGCCTGGCAATCTATCCGGCATGATCGTCGAGAAGAGCATGCTCCCGGGCTTCCTGTCCAACACGTACCTCGTCGCCGACGGCGAGGGCGGGACGGGCTTCTTCGTGGATGCGGGCGGCCCGGTGGAGCCGCTGATCGAGACCGCGGAGCGGCTCGACATCACCCCGACGCACATCCTGCTCACCCACGCGCACGGCGATCACGTCTTCGAGGTGGGCAAGCTGCTGGAGCGCTGGCCGGACCTGACGGTCTACATCGACGACCGCGAGGACTACGACGGCGAGGCCGAGAGCTTTCCGGAGACCGTCCAGATCGGCGAGCTGGAGGTGCGCGCGCTGCACACCCCCGGCCACACCGCCGGGATGCTGGCGCTGCTCGTCGGCGGCAACGTCTTCACCGGCGACACGCTGTTCAAGAACTCGGTCGGCGGTGTGCGCGCGCCCGGCTCGACGTCCTATGAGGACCTGCGCTCCTCGATCATGGACACGCTGATGGCGCTGCCCAAGGACACGATCGTCCGCCCCGGGCACACGGACCCGTCGACGATCGGCGACGAGTGGGAGCACAACGCCTTCGTGCGCGTGTGGCGCGGCCTGGACAAGGAGGGCGAGGCGGAGTGCCTGGCGCTGGGCGAGCCGGCCACGCTCGTGCTGCTGGGCGACGACTACGACGGCGGCCACAAGGCGTGGGTGCGCTGGCCCGATGGACGCGACGACATCGTCCCGGGCTCGAAGATCGAACAGAAGGGGTAAGCGGCCCCTCGTGGCCCCACCCAAGGACGACGAGGGGATCCCCACCTCGCGGCTGTCGCGCAGCGCGCGCGTGGGCCGGCTGGCCGCTGGTCAGGGCGCGCGCCAGCTCGGCACGCGGGTGACCAACGTCGGCCGCAGCGAGGAGGGCAAGAAGAAGGCGCTGGAGAAGCGCCAGATCGAGACGGCCGAGCAGATCGTCGCCGCGCTGGGCACGATGAAGGGCGCGGCCATGAAGCTCGGTCAGGTGATGAGCTTCCTCGACGTCGGCCTGGTGCCCGAGGAGTACCGCGAGGAGTTCCAGCACAAGCTGGCCGCGCTGCGCGACGCCGCGCCGAAGGTCGACTTCAAGGACATGAAGAAGGTCCTGGAGAAGGAGTACGGCGAGAAGCTCGACGAGGTCTTCGAGTCCTTCGACCCGGTGCCGATCGCCGCGGCCTCGATCGGCCAGGTCTACAAGGCCAGCCTGCCCGACGGACGCTGCGTGGCGGTCAAGGTGCAGTACCCGGGCGTCGCCCAGGCGGTGCGCAGCGACATGCAGAACCTGAGCCTGATCCTGCGGCTGATGAAGTCGATGGCGCCGGGCCTGGACCCCAAGGCGATCGGCGACGAGATCCGCCTGCGCATCGACGAGGAGCTCGACTACGAGCTGGAGGCGGCCAACCAGCGCGCGCTGGCCCGGATCTACCAGGGCCACCCGTTCATCGTCGTTCCCGAGGTGGTCACCTCGCTCAGCCACGAGCTGGTCATCGTGTCCGAGTTCGTGGACGGCCGGGGGTTCGAGGAGCTCAAGCAGCTGCCCCAGGCCGAGCGCGACCGCCTGGGCGAGATCATCTTCCGCTTCTACTTCGGCTGCATGTACCGACACCACCAGTTCAGCGGCGACCCGCACCCGGGCAACTCGCTGCTGCTGCGCGACGGGCGCATGGCCTTCCTGGACTTCGGCCTGTTCAAGCGCCTGCCCGCCGCGGCCGCCGAACGCGAGCTGGCGATGGCCCGATACGGGATCGAGGGTCGGGCCAGCGACCTGGCCGCCGCGCTGCGCGAGTCGGGCTTCGTGCTCGAGTCGGCGCGCTACTCCGACGAGCAGCTGCTCGAGCAGTTCCGCGATCTGACCTGGTGGTACACCACCGACGAGGAGATCGCGCTGACCCCGGAGATCGCCACGCAGGTGATGATCGACATGAGCGACCCGCGCTCCAAGCACTTCGCCCAGATGCGCCACGAGTCGCTGCCGCCCGATCACCTCTTCGGCCGGCGCCTGGAGGTCCTGACGCTCGCCGTGCTGGGCCAGCTGCGGGCCCGCGGCAACTGGTACCGGATCGCCCGCGAGTGGATCTACGACGCGGCGCCCGAGACCGAGCTGGGCCGCCAGGAAGCCGAGTTCTTCAGCCGATGAGGCGCTTGCCGCCCTGGCTGCGCCTGGGCGGACTGGTCGTGGCGATCGCCAGCGCCTTCGTGATCGTCGCGCTGAGCGGCTCGCTGTCGGCCGACAAGGTGCGCGGCTGGATGGAGGGCTACGGCGCCGCCGGGCCGCTGATCTTCATCGTCGTCGCGGCCGCGCTGAACTGCGCGTGCTTCCCCGGGCCGCTGCTGGCCGGCGCCGCCGGGCTGCTGTTCGGCACCGCGCTGGGCACGCCCGTGGCGATCGTGTCGACCACGATCTCGGCCGTCGCCGCCTGCCTGATCGCCCGCTTCGTCGCCGGCGACGTCGTCGAGCGGGTGGCCGGGCCGCGCGTGAAGCAGCTGGCCCACGTCGTCGAGGGCCACAGCTTCCTGTCGACCTTCTACGTGCGCCTGCTGCCCGGCGTCCCGTTCACCGTCTTCAACTACGCGGTCGGCCTGACGCACATCCGCGTCGCGCTGTTCGCGCTGGCCACCGTCATCGGGTGCGCGCCGCGCACGTTCGCCTACGTCGCGCTGGGCGGCTCGTTCGGCAACTTCACCGACCCGACGACGATCATCGCGATCGCCATCCTCGTGGCCATGGCCCTGGGCGGCGGCGTCTTCGCCTGGGCCCAGCAGACCGGGCGGATCACACTTCCTGGATCTGCAGCAGCGACGTCGTCCCCGGACGACCGCTCGGCAGACCCGCGGTGACCGCGACGCGCTGGCCCTTGGTGCACCAGCCCAGCTCCTCGACGCGACGGACGGCGTCGAGCACGAGCTCCTCGGTCACCTCGTGGCGGCGGATCGACGCGGCGCGCACGCCCCACATCAGCCCGCAGCGGCGCACCGTCTCGCGGCCCGGCGACAGCGCGTAGATCGGCACGTTGGGCCGGTTGGCGCTGACCAGCCGGGCCGAGCGGCCCGACAGCGTGGGCACGATGATCGCGTCGAGCGCCAGCTCGCGGGCGGCCTCGACGGCCGAGTGGGCGACGGTGTAGGCCGGGTCGCGCGCGTCGCGGCGCACGCGCTCGGCGTTCCAGCGCTCGTAGGGCGCGGTCTTCTCGGTCTCGCGCGCGACGGCGGCCATCATCGCGATGGCCTCCGCGGGGAACTGGCCGATCGCCGTCTCCTGGGAGAGCATCACGGCGTCGGTGCCGTCGAGGATCGCGTTGGCCACGTCGGCCACCTCGGCGCGCGTCGGGCGCGACGAGGAGACCATCGAGTCGAGCATCTGCGTGGCGGTGATCGAAGGGCGGGCCATCGCGCCGGCCATCGCCAGCAGCTTCTTCTGGACGATCGGCACCTCCTGGATCGGCAGCTCGATGCCCAGGTCGCCGCGCGCGACCATCACGCAGTCGGCGGCGTAGATGATGTCGCGCATGTTGTCGACGGCCTGCGGCTTCTCGACCTTGGCGACCAGCGGCAGGCGCGTCTCGGCCCGCAGGAACTCGACGTCGGAGACGGAGCGCACGAACGAGATCGCGACGATGTCGACGCCGATGCGCTCGCCCACGCGCAGGTGCACGAGGTCCTCCTCGGGCACCGACGGCAGCTCGTCGACCGGGCCGGGGACGTTGACGCCCTGGCGCGAGAGGACCGTGCCGCCGACCTCGACGACCGCGTCGATCTCGTGCGGACCGGGCCGCACGGCGGTGGAGCGCAGGCGCACCGAGCCGTCGGCCAGGTAGATGATCTCGCCGGCCTCGATGCCCGACGACAGCCCCGCCCAGTTGATCGTCATGTGCCGTGCGGTGCCGATGCCGTCGCCGCCGCAGGTGAACGTCACCTCGTCGCCCACCGACAGGTCGGCGCGGCCGTCCTCGAACTGACCGAGGCGCAGCTTCGGGCCGGGCAGGTCCTGCAGGATGGCCACGGGGCGCCCGGCGCGGCCGGCCGCCTCGCGGACCAGGCTGACGTTCTCCTCGTGCTCCTCGGGCGAGCCGTGGGAGAAGTTCAGGCGCGCGACGTCCATGCCCGCCTGCACCATCGCCAGCAGCACCTCAGGGTCGCGGGAGGCGGGACCGATGGTGGCGACGATCTTCGTGCGGCGCATGCTCAGCCCAGACTACGCGTCCGCGGCCGCCATTCGGCCGCGGACGACACAACGTTGACATCCGGCCCGCGAACGTCAGCGCCGCGGGCCGAATGACGGGGCTAACCGGCGACCGACACCCGGTAGACGAACCCGGTCAGGTCCCCCGCGTACAGGTTGCCGTCGGGCAGCACGTTGGTCAGCACGACGGGCGCGGCGAACTTCGTCAGGAACGGCGTCGGCTTGCCGCCGGCCACCGGGATCGTGTCGACCTCGAGCCGGCCGAACAGCGCGACGTAGAGCGTGTCGCCCAGCGCGCCGATGCCCATCGGCGAGGTGTGGTCGGGGAAGCGCACGAACGCCTTGCCGAAGGTCTTGCCCTTCTTGCAGGCGATGCCGACGCCCAGGAAGCACCCGGGGAAGCCGAAGTTCGCGCCCGACTTGGCCACGACGATCGCGTCGTCGGGGATCTTGCCCACCTCTTGGGAGAGGACGGTCACGTAGGGGCTCGTCGAGCCCTGCGGGAACGTCATCTGCCAGGGCTGGCGCAGGCCGCGGGAGACGACCTTGAAGCCGCTGCCGTCCAGGTTGATCGAGAACACCGAGAACGGATCGGGGTAGGCGATCTTCTTGGCCAGCTTGCCCTTCTTGTTGATGTCGACGTCCAGGAACGCGCCGCCGTAGAGCCGGCCGTCCGGGCCGATGGCGATGCCGCCGACCGCGCCGACCGTCTTGGCCGGGTTGAAGATCGCCTTCGACGAGCCGAACGACGTGCCGTTCCACTGGCTCAGCGCCAGGATCTGCGGACCCTGCTGGCCGATCACCGAGGCGTACAGCGTGCCGTCCTGGAGGGCCAGGCCGAACGCGATGCCGTTGATGCCGGGGACCGCCGTCGCGGTCGTCGCGCCGGGCGCGACGGCGAACAGGCCGCCGCCCTTCTGGGTCTCCTCGTTGGGGCCGGCGGCGATGAACAGCGTGCCGGTCGAGGTGTCCTGGGCGATGGACGTGGGCGTGCCGTCGATGTGGGCGACGGTGTTCACCGCGGCGCCGTTGGCCGCGGTCGGGGGTGGGGGCGCCTGGGCAGCGGCGGTGCCGGTCGCGAGGACCAGAGCGGCGCCGCCTGCCACGAGCGCCGAGAGGAGCTTCTGCATCGGCCGACCCTACAGATGGCGGGTTGACGCCAGCAAGCATCGAAAGGTATCTTTCGAAACATGACTTTCGAGCCGCGGGTCCTGCGCGATGCGCGCGAGCTGCGCGCGCTCGCGCATCCCGTGCGGATCGCGTTGATCGAGGCGCTCGGACACGCCGGGCCGCTGACCGCCACCGAGGCGGCCGAGCACGTGGGGGAGAGCCCGTCGAGCTGCTCGTGGCACCTGCGCCAGCTGGCCAAGGCCGGCTACGTCGAGGAGGCGGGCGCCGCCCAGGGGCGCCGGCGGCCCTGGCGGCTGACCAGCGTCGGCCTGAGCTTCACGGTCGACGACACGCAGGACGCCGAGACGCTGGCCGCCGGCCGGGCGCTGGAGCGCATGTTCAGCGACCGCTACCTGGACCGCGCGCAGCAGGCGATGGCGCGCCGGTCCGCGCTGCCCACCGAGTGGCAGCGCGTGACCGGCACCGACCAGTTCGTGCTGCACGTGACGCCCGACGAGCTCGAGGCGCTGGAGGCCGACGTCGTCGCGGTCCTGGCCCGCTATCACGACCGCTTCACGGACCCCAGCCTGCGGCCGGCCGGCGCCCGCGCGATCGAGGCCGTCCTGTTCACCTATCCGCTGGATCACGATGCGTGAGCTGCTGGGGATCCGCGACGCGCGGGTCTACCTGGCCGGCCAGGCCTGCTCGCTGTTCGGCGACAGCGCCCTGCTGCTCGTGCTGGCCATCTGGGTCAAGGAGCTGACCGGCAGCAGCGGCCGCGCCGGCCTGGTCTTCTTCGCCTTCGCCGCGGCCACGCTGCTGGGGCCGCTGACCGGCGTCGTCGTCGACCGCGTGCGCCGGCGCACCCTGCTGATCGCCGCCAACGTCGGGACCGCGCTGGCCGTGCTGCCGCTGCTGCTCGTGCACGACCGCGGGGACGCGTGGCTGATCTACCTCGTCGCCGCGGCCTACGGCCTCTCCTACGTGGTCATCGGCGCGGGCCAGTCGGCGCTGCTGGCCACGCTGCTGCCGGGCGAGCTGCTCGTCGACGCCAACGGCTTCCTGCAGACCGTGCGCGAGGGGCTGCGGCTGGTCGCCCCGCTGGCCGGCGCCGGGTTGTTCGCGGCGTTCGGCGCCGGTGTGCTGGTGCTGCTGGACGTCTCGACGTTCCTGATCGCCGCGCTGTCGCTCGTGGCGCTGCGCCTGCGCGAGCCGCCCGCCGCCGCGGCCGAGCCCGAGTCGCGCTTGGCCGAGCTGGCCGCGGGCGCGCGTCACGTCGCGCGCGTGCCCGAGCTGCGCCGGATGGTCCTCGCGGTGGGCGCCGCGCTGCTGGCCATCGGGCTGTGCGAGAGCGTGATGTTCGAGGTCGTCGCCCACGGGCTGCACCGCCCACCGGCGTTCCTGGGCGTGCTGCTCGCGGTGCAGGGCGTCGGCGCCGTGGCCGGCGGCGTCAGCGCCGCGCGGATGGCCCGCCGGGTGGGCGAGGCCGGCCTGACGGCCGCGGGCATGGCGTCCTTCGCGATCGGGTGCGCGCTGATCGCGGTGGCCACCGGGCCGGCGATCTACGCGGGCACCGTGCTGTTCGGCTTCGGTCTGCCCTGGATCATCGTCGGCGAGATCACGCTGCTGCAGCGCCGCACGCCGCTGGCCCTGCAGGGTCGCGCCTTCAGCGCGGCCGAGCTGATCACCGGCCTGCCCCAGACCCTGTCGATCGCCGCGGGCGCGCTGCTCGTCGGCCTGGTCGACTATCGGCTGCTGCTGGTGGCGATCGCGCTCGTCGTGGCGCTGGCCGGCACGACGCTGCTCAGCGAGCGAACGCCCCGGCTCGCTGGATCAGCTCCCCGTCGGCCGTGAGCTGGCCGCCCCGGCGCAGGTCGCAGATCAGGTCCCAGTGCAGCGCCGACTCGTTCTTGCCGCCGGTCTCCGGGTAGGAGCGGCCGAGCGCGAGGTGGACGGTGCCGCCGATCTTCTCGTCGAACAGGATCGCGCCGATCGGGCGGTCGATGCCGAAGTTCGTGCCGATGCCGATCTCGCCCAGGCGGCGCGCGCCCTCGTCGGTCTCCAGCGCGCGCTGCAGGTAGGCGTCGCCGCGCTGCGCGTGGGCCTCGACCACGACGCCGTCGACGAAGCGCATCGTCACCCCGGCCACCTCGACGCCGGCCGGGGAGCTGGGGATGTCGAAGAAGATCGTGCCGTTGGCCGAGTCCTCGATCGGGCCGGTGAAGACCTCGCCCGACGGCATGTTGCGCTTGCCGTCGGAGTTGACCCACAGGCGGTTCTTCACGCGCAGGCGCAGGTCGGTGTGCTCGGCCTCGATGTGGATCTCGGTGCACGCGCCGAGGCGTTCGATGAGCGAGGCCTGGAAGGCGCGCAGACCGCCCCACGAGCGCACCGGATCGGGCTGGTCGAGGAACAGCGCCTTGGTCACGAACGCCTCGAAGTCGGCCAGCGACATCCCGGCCTGCTGCGCGTTGGCCTGGGTCGGCCACAGCGTCGTGCACCAGCGCTTCTTCAGCGTCTGCTCGCGGATCAGCCGGCGGGCGCGGTTGGAGCGCGACAGGCGCTCGGGGTCGATGCCGGCCAGCGCGCGCGTGTTCTCGGGCGCCTGGATGGCCAGCGTCGCGCGCGCCTTCTTGGCCTCGGTCAGGGCCAGGTCGCCGTAGTCGTCCAGCTGCCAGTCGCGCGCGTGGCGGTAGAAGCCCTCGGTCTGGCCGGGCAGCTCGACGCGCAGGTAGGGCCAGCCGCCGCGCTCGAGGATCGCCCGCTGGAGCTCGAGCAGCAGCGGCTCGGCCAGCGTGGTCGAGCGCACGAGCACCTCCTGGCGCTCTTCGACCTCCAGGCAGTAGCCGGCCAGCAGGTCGGCGAAGGCGGCGGCATCGATCATGGGGTCTGCATCTCCGGGAAGTGCTCGGTGAGGTGCTCGCGCAGGACGCCGCGGATCCACGTGCGCTCCTGTGACGTGGCCACGCGGAAGCGGGCGAGCAGCTCCTTCTGCTTGGTCATCGGGAGGTCGTGGACGGTCCAGCGCACGACGAGGCGCTCGTACAGGAACTCGACCTGGCGCTGCCAGGCGTCCTCGCGCACGCCGCCGATCTCGGCGTAGGCGGCGCGGGTCTTGGGGGTCATCGCGCCGCGCAGCTCCAGGACGCCGAGCTCCGGGTCGGCGTACTCGCTCGTCGGCGCCTTGAGCTGCTCGGCCGCGCGCGGCCGCTTGCGCTTGCTCAAGCGCTCGCCGCCCGCTCGAGCTGCGCGCGCACGTCCTCGCTCAGCGGGCCCAGGTGGCCGGGCCAGCAGATCGTCGGCTCCAGCGCCGCCAGCTTGCGCAGCGACGCGCGCGCCTGCTCGGTGTCGAAGTTGAACGCCGCGTGGGGAACCATCGGCGGCTTGGGGCGGCCGGACTGCGGATCGAGCACGTAGAACGCGTCGCCGGTCAGCGCGAGACCGTCCTCGGCCCGCCACAGCCCGATCATCCCGGGCGCGTGGCCGGGCAGGTGGACGACCTCGAAGCCGGCCACGTCGTCGCCCTCGGCCACCGTCCCGGCGATCGCGGTCGGTCCGCCGTCCCACAGGCGCAGGAGGTGCGGGTAGGCGCGCCGGCCCAGCGGGTTCAGGCGCTCGAAGTGCATGTAGTGCACGCCGCCGTCGCCCTCGGCGTCGGCGCGATCGTCGGCGTGGCAGAACACCGGCACGCCGAGCCCGGCCGCGATACCGCGGTGGTCGGGGTGTGCGTGGCTGAGCACCAGCCGCTTGATCCCGCCCAGCCGCACGCCCGCCTTGGCCACCTCGTTGGTCATCGCCTGGATGGCGCCGTCGAACACGGTGACGCCATCGTCCTCCTCGATCAGGAAGACGTTGAAGTCCTTGCGGGGGAAGCCGCCGCGCAGGCGCCAGACGCCCTCGCCCACCTTCTCCAGCCCGCTGACCGTCCGCGCGGCCGCCTTCGTCCGCGTGTTGATGGCGCGCGTGATCGCCACCTGGGCGGTGGATCCGTCGGGCGGCAGCAGCCCGAGCTGGCGGGCCACGGTCATGCCGTCGACGTAGGCGTCGTTGGCGACGATCAGGCCGTCGGTCACCACGAAGTTGTCGACCAGCTCGAGGTCGAGGCGCGCGCCGTTGGGGACCGCGCCGTAGAGCGGCTCGGTCCCGGCGAACGTGCCCGTCATGCGCGAGCGCACCGTGCAGCGTTCGGCCTCGGCGGTGCACGACAGCTCGGTCAGCGCCAGGTCCGGGACCGACCGGAACAGCCCGCTGAAGTACTCGCGCACGCCCTCGGGGGCGACCGTGTCGAGCTGTCCGTGGATCGTCTCGCGGCCGCCCTCGGCCCAGAACGCGACGGCGGTCTCGATGTCGTGCCGGTTCAACGCCGCCAGGTAGGCCCGGGCGACCTTGGCCGTCGCCGTCTTGGAGGGGCGGGACTTCGGCGTCGGCTCGTCGGTGGTCGCCACGATTTGCGAGTCTAGACGGCGATGCCGACCCCCTCACGAAAGCGCGAGCTCGGCCGCGGCGAGCGCGTGCTCCCCGGGGTCTGGCGTCTGCGTCTGCCGCTCCCGTGGCCCGGGATCCCGCACGGCAACGCGTGGGCGGTGGCGGCGGGCGACGGGATCGTCCTGTTCGACACCGGCATCCACGACGCGGGCTCGATCTACCACCTCGACCGGGCGCTGGACATGGTCCATCTGCGCCTGGAGTCGGTGCGGCTGCTGGTCTGCACGCACGCGCACGTCGACCACTACGGCCAGGCGGCGACGATCGTGGAGCGCGCCGGCTGCGAGCTGTGGATGCATCCCAACCACGGCCACATGTCGCGCGCGGCCGACGATCCGGAGTACGCGCTCGAGCAGCGCCTGGAGATCGCGCGCCAGAGTGGCGTGCCCGAGGCCGCGCTCCAGCGGTACCTCGAGCGGCGGCGGGACACGGGCAGCGGGATCTCCGGGTTCGTGGCGCCCGATCGCGACCTCGTCGACGGCGTCGAGGTGGACACCGACCTGGGCGTGTGGGAGGCGATCGAGACGCCGGGCCACGCGCCCTCGCACGTGTCCCTGTTCCAGCGCGAGCGACGGCTGCTGATCTCCGGCGACCACCTGCTCGGGCGCATCTCGCTGTACTACGACTACGGCTACTCGCCGGATCCGGCCGGCGAGTTCCTGCAGTCGCTGGAGCGCATCGAGGACCTGGCCCCGCGCCTGTGCCTGCCCGGCCACGGGCGCACGTTCAACGACGTGCAGGCCCACATCCACGCCAACCGGCGGCTGGTGGCCGAGCGCGTGCAGCGCGTGCTCGACGCGATCGGCGTGGACCCGCTGACGGTCGTGGAGATCGTGCCGCACGTGTACGGCCAGGCGGTCACGGAGCTAACCGCGCACTGGTGGCTGTCGGAGACGCTCTGCTACCTCCAGCACCTGGAGATGACGGGGCGCGCCGTGCGGGTCGACGGCGGCGAGCAGCAGCCGCAGCGCTGGTCCGCCGCCTGACCTTGACATAGTTGTGTCAAGGTTGCGCTATGCTTCCGGCACGATGCGGATCGACGACCTGTTCGGCGGCGAGGACCCCGTCTTCTCGTTCGAGTTCTTCCCGCCCAAGACGCCCGAGGGCGAGGCGAACCTGTTCGCCGCGGTGCAGGAGCTGCAGGGGCTGGACCCCGCCTACGTCTCGGTGACCTACGGCGCAGGCGGCACCACGCGCGACAAGACGCTGGAGATCGTCACGCGCATCCGGGCCGAGCACGGCCTGGAGGCGATGGCCCACTTCACCTGCGTCAACGCGACCGAGGCCGAGCTGCGGGCCGAGCTGGACCGCTTCCGTGACGCCGGCGTGGAGAACGTCCTGGCCCTGCGCGGCGACCCGCCGGCGGGAGAGACCGAGTGGCGGAAGACCGACGGCGGCTTCGAGCACTCGCGCGAGCTCGTGCGGCTGCTGGCCGCCGAGTACCCGTTCGCGATCGCGGGCGCCTGCTTCCCCGAGACGCACATCCACGCGACCAGCCCCGAGGACGACATCCGCCACCTGCGCGACAAGGTCGACGCGGGTGTGTCGTTCCTGGTCACGCAGCTGTTCTTCGACAACGCCGACTACGTGGACTTCGTGGCCCGCGCCCGCGCGGCCGGCATCGACGTGCCGATCGTGCCGGGCATCATGCCGATCACCAACGTCGCCCAGATCAAGCGCGTGACCGAGCTGTGTGGCTCGGCCCTGCCCGTGTCGCTGGCCGCCCAGCTGGAGGCGCGCGCCGACGACCCCGAGGCGGTCACCGACTTCGGCGTGGCCTACGCCACGCTCCAGTGCGCGGAGCTGCTCGCCCTGGGCGCACCCGGCATCCACTTCTACACGCTCAACCGCTCGCCGGCCACGCGGGCGATCCTGTCGGCGCTGAAGCTGATGCGGCCCTGGCAGCGCGCGGCGCTAGCAGGCGTCGGCGGGCGCGTCGGCGAGCGCCTCGGTGCAGCTGATCACGTGGCCTGAGGCCGCGGCCGCCAGCAGCACGTAGAGGTGCTCGCGCTGCTCCTCGGTGAGCGCGCCCAGCACCTCGTCCTCGACCGCGGCCAGCGCGCACTCCGCCTCGCGCAGGCGTTCCTGGCCCGCCGTGGTGAGCTCCACGATGTGGCGGCGACGGTCCTCCACCGAGCGGGTGCGGGTCACCAGGCCGTCGGCCTCGAGCTCGTTGAGCAGGCCCACGAGGTTCGTGCGGTCGATCTGCAGCGCATCGGCCAGCGCCTGCTGCGTGCCGCCGCCGATCTCCCGCAGCAGGGTCAGCGCGACCAGGTGGCGGGGGCGCAGGCCCAGCGGCGCGAGCGCGGCCTCGGAGCGCATCCGGGTGCGCCGGGCCAGGTGGTCGAGCAGGGGCGAGGCGCGATGGTTCGTCGTCGTCTCGCTCATGCCCTCAGTCTAGTTACGAGAACCAATCTGTTGTGTGGCATAATTCGTTTGCCCAGCACAAACGAATGACGAGGCGCAACATGGCTCACCTGCTCCACATCGACTCCAGCATCCAGGGTGATCGCTCGATCAGCCGCCTGCTGACCGCGCGCGCGGCCGAGCGCTGGCACGCCGCGCACCCGGACGGCACGGTCACCTACCGCGACCTCGGCGCCGAGCCCGTGCCGCACTTCGACCACGACAGCGGGCTGGCGCGGATGGTCCCGCCGGAGCAGCACACCCCCGGCCAGGCGGCGTCGTGGGCGCTCACGCAGGAGCTGATCGGCGAGATCCTGGCCGCCGACACGATCCTGCTCGGCCTGCCCGTCTACAACTTCGGCCCGCCCAGCAGCGTGAAGGCGTGGGTCGACCACCTGATCGCCCAGGGGCTGTCGATCGATCCCGCGACGGGCGAGGGCCTGCTCGGCGGGCGCGAGTTCATCGTCCTGCAGGCGCGGGGCGGCGGCTACGGGCCGGGCACGCCGCGCGAGGGCTGGGACCACGCGCAGGCCTGGCTGCCGCACGGCGTCTCGCTCACCGGCCTGGAGCCGCGCTTCATCACGGCCGAGCTCACGCTGGCCGACGTGAACCCCGCGATGGCGGAGCTGCGCCCGCTGGCCGAGCAGTCGCTGGCCGACGCGCAAGCAGCGGTCGACGGGCTCTGGACCGCGGTCGCCGCGTAGGGCTCACTGCGGCTCGACGGGCAGGTTCTCGGCCACGAGCGCCCGCCCGTCGGAGGTCGTGTAGCGGACGTCGACGCTGTCGTGCTTGCGGTAGGTGCCCACGCCGAATGCGCCCACCAGCCAGCGCCAGGTGCTGACCTTGCCCTCCTGGGCCAACTCGCGCTCGAAGACGAGCGTGTCGCCCCGCACGGTGTAGTCGGTGCCCTCGCGCTGCGGGACACCGCTGAGGTAGACATCGAACGGCGGGGTGACCCCCCGGGGCAGGCGCACCACGCTCATGGCCGCCGATCGTACGCCTAGATTGAGCGACCCGATGGACATCTCCTACTCCGTCCGCCGCTCCACCCGGGCCCGCCGCGTGCGGGTGACCGTCGATCCGCACACCGGCGTCGAGGTCGTCCTGCCCCAGCGCGCGCCCGAGCGCGAGGCCGCCGCCGCGGTCGCGCAGCTGCGGGGCTGGATCGAGCTGCGGCTGGCCGAGGTCGAAGCTGTGCGCGAGCAGGTCGCCTCGCGTGGGGACACGGTGCCGTACCTGGGAACCGACCTGCGCCTCGTGCGCCAGGCGGGCCGCACGCGTGCGCATCGCCGGGGCGACGAGCTGCTCGTTCCCGTCGCGCCCGCCGAGGCGCTGGAGCGCTGGTACCGGCGCGCCGCCCGCGACGAGATCGAGCCCCGCCTGGATCATGCGGTCGCCCGGCTGGGGCGCTCGTACACGCGGCTGGCCATCCGGGCCCAGCGCACGCGCTGGGGCTCGTGCTCCTCGACCGGCGTGATGTCGTTCAACTGGCGCCTGCTGCTGGCGCCCGAGGCGGTTCTGGACTACGTCGTCTGGCACGAGGCCTGTCACCTGGTGGCCATGGACCACTCGCCGCGCTTCTGGGCCTTGGTGGCCGAGCACTGCCCCGGCTACCAGGAACCGCGCCGCTGGCTGCGGCGCAACGGCGCCACGCTCGTCCTGTGACCGGCGTCGGCGTCGTCGGGCACGTCGAGTGGGTCGACTTCGTGCTGGCCGACCACGCCCCGGCGCCGGGCGAGATCGTCGTCGCGCGCGAGACCTTCGCCGACGTCGGCGGCGGCGGGGGCGTGGCCGCCGTGCACCTGGCGCAGCTGTCGGGCGTGGCGCCGCGGCTGTTCACCGCGGTCGGCTCCGACGAGGCGGGCGAGCGCGCGCTGGGACGCCTGGCCGAGCTCGGCGTCAGCACGCACGCCGCCGTGCGCGAGGGCCCGCAGCCGCGTGCCGTCGCCGTGCTCTCCGACGACGGCCAGCGCACGATCACCGTGCTCGCGCCCGCCGCCGGCCCGAGCGGCAGCGACGTGCTCCCCTGGAACGTGATCGCCGGTCTGGACGCCGTCCTGCTGACCGCGGGCGACGACGGCGCGCGCTACGCCACCCGGTCGGCGCCGCTGGTGGTGGCCACCGCGCAGGCGGTCGAGGCGCACGCGGACGCCAGCATCCGCCTGGACGCGCTGGTCCGGTCGGCCGCCGACGCCGACCACGCCGCGCTCGTGGCCCGGATGGCCCGACCGCCCGAGCTGGTGGTGGCCACCGAGGGCGCGCGCGGGGGCAGCTGGACGGCGAGCGACGGACGCAGCGGGCGCTGGGCGCCCGCCACCCTGCCCGGGCCGGTGGTCGACGAGTTCGGTGCGGGCGACGCGTTCGTCGCCGCGCTCACGCTGGCGCTGGGCCGCGGCCTGGCGCTCGACGACGCGCTGGGCTACGCGGCCCGGGCGGGCGCGCTGGCCCTGACCGGCCGCGGGCCCTACGGCGCCGACCTCAGTCGGCTGGGCCCGCCCCGCTGAGCGAGCGGCGCAGCGCGTCGACCGCCGTCTCGCCGTCCTGGCGCTCCACGACCTGGCGGTTGACGCGGCCGGTGAAGACCTCGGGCGAGCCGTCGCCGCGCACGTCGATGCCGCCGTTGACCCGGGCCAGGAACCGCTGCGGACCGGCGATCTCGGCCCGTAGGGCGACCTGCTGGACCGGCTCGATCTCGCGCGAGAACGCCCGCGCGGTGCGCAGCCGCTGCGGGCCGGCGGCGTCGATCGCGTCCTGCACGGCGAACAGCGCCGCCTCGAGCGAGTCGAAGCGGCGCTTGGTCACCTTCGAGCCCTGACGCAGGCGCAGCGTCCAGTGCTGCGCCATGGTCGGTGGCTAGCGGTCGGCCATCGGGGTGTAGTCGACGGTCCGGGCGCCCGTGTAGATCTGGCGCGGACGGGCGATCTTCTGCTCCTTGTCCTGCACCATCTCCAGCCACTGGGCGACCCAGCCCGACGTGCGGGGGATCGCGAACATGACCGGGAACATCGACGTGGGCAGGCCCAGGGCCTCGTAGATCAGGCCCGAGTAGAAGTCGACGTTCGGGTACAGCTTGCGGGAGACGAAGTAGTCGTCCTCCAGCGCGATCTTCTCCAGCTCGAGGGCGATCTCCAGCAGCGGATTGACGCCGGTGACCTCGAACACGTCGTCGACGGCCTTCTTGATGATCGTCGCGCGCGGGTCGAAGTTCTTGTAGACCCGGTGGCCGAAGCCCATCAGGCGCTCGTTGCCGGCCTTGACGCCCTCGATGAACTCGGGCACCTTGGCCTTGTCGCCGATGCGGGTGAGCATCCGCAGGACGGCCTCGTTGGCGCCACCGTGCAGCGGCCCGTACAGCGCGGCGATGCCGGCCGTGACGGCCGAGTACGGATCGACCTGCGAGGAGCCGACGGCCCGCACCGCGTTCGTCGAGCAGTTCTGCTCGTGGTCGGCGTGCAGGATGAACAGGATGTCGAGCGCGCGCTCGAGGCGAGGATCGGGCTCGTACTTGAGCTCGGTCATCTTGTACATCATGTTCAGGAAGTTGCCCGGATAGGCGAGGTCGTTGTCCGGATAGACGTACGGCTGCCCCATCGCGTGGCGGTAGGCGAAGGCGGCCAGCGTCGGCATCTTGGCCAGCAGGCGGATCGTCTGGATGTCGCGGTTCTCGGGGTCCTGGATGTCGTTGGCATCCGGGTAGAACGTCGAGAGCGCTCCGACCGATCCGCACAGCATCCCCATCGGATGAGCATCGTGGCGGAAGCCCTGCATGAAGCTCTTGACGTTCTCGTGCACGAACGTGTGCACGGTGATGTCGTGCGTCCACTGATCCAGCTCGGGCTGCGACGGCAGGTGACCGTGGATCAGGAGGTAGGCGACCTCGATGTAGGTCGAGTGCTCGGCGAGCTGCTCGATCGGGATCCCGCGGTACTCCAGGATGCCGGCGTCGCCGTCGATGTAGGTGATGGCCGAACGACACGACGCGGTGTTGGTGAACGCCGGGTCGTAGGTCATCAGGCCGAAGTCTTCTTCGCTGACCTTCATCTGACGGAAGTCCATCGCCTTGACGGTTCCATCGGTGATCGGGATCTCGAAGGTCTGGCCAGTCCGGTTGTCGGTGACGGTCAGGGACTCGTTCCCCGACGCGCCGTTGGCGGATACCTGGTCGGTGGTCGTCTCGCTGCTCACGCTGGCTCCTGTCGTCTTCTCTCTCGGTCCCTCGCTCTCCGACCCGACAGCGTAGACGCAACCGTCCGGAAGCTAAGTGTCAGCGCCGCTTGAACAGGCGGCTGATGCGCCGTGCGCTGTCGGCGACGGCTGCGGACGCGCCACGTGCGCTGGGCGGCGGAAGCTCGGCGATCGCCGCGGAGTCGATCGTCAGCTGCACGCGGGTGGCGGTGATGCGGCCCACCTCGGGCGCGTCGACGAAGCGCAGGCCGTGGCGCGGAGAGTCGATGTCGATGCCGTCGAAGATGTGCTCGCGCACGTTGTCCAGGACGCGCACGACCGTGCCGACCTGCTCGCCATCGGTGGCGAAGACGGCGGTCCCTGGCCGCAGGGCCAGGTAGGAGATCGCTTCCTCGCTCACCCGGTGAGCACGGCGGCGGCCATCGAGCCGACGACGAGCAGGAAGGTCAGCGCGATCGCCCCGCGGGCCACGCCGATCGAGGACGCGAACTGCGGCTTGGCGATGCCGATGGAGCCCACGAGCACCGCCCACACGGCGAGACATCCGCCGACGATGTAGAACGCGGTCTTGTTCGGCTCGGCCTCTTCGGCAGCGACGAGGAGAGTGGCCATGACGCTCATGACGGCAAACCGTAACGGCTTTCGGTCGCCTCGACCTGACCGTGGTAGTGCGAGCCCAGCTCGGGCGACCCATAGGGCACCTCGGCGGGCCGGTCCAGGGCCATGAACGACAGCTGCGCGATCGGGAGCTTGGGGTACAGCTTGATCGGCACGCGCGTGAGGTTGGTGATCTCCAGCGTGAGCGTTCCCTCGAAGCCCGGATCGACGAACCCGGCGGTCGCGTGGACGATCAGGCCGAGGCGCCCGAGCGAGCTCTTGCCCTCGATGCGGGCGACGATGTCGTCGGGGATCGCCACGAACTCCTGGGTCACGCCGAGCACGAACTCGCCCGGGTGGATGATGAACGTGGCGTCGTCGTCGATCTCGACGAGCTCGGTCAGGTTCGTCGGCGGATCGCGCAGGTCGATCGCCGACGCGCGATGGTTGTGGAAGACCCGGAACGAGTTCCCCAGGCGCAGGTCGACGCTGGCCGGCTGCACGAGCGACGGATCCCACGGTTGCACGCGGATCCGGCCCTCGTCCACCAGCCGGCGGATGGTTCCGTCGGACAGGACGCTGGTCATGCGCTGCGCAGATTACGTCAGTGCGCGGTGCCGCTGCGGCTGCGTCCCGCGACGGCCCGCACCCGCGAGGGCGCGCGGGGCGGCGTCGCCCCATGATGCGGGCCCCGGCGGGGCAGCGGGCGCAGCGGCGGGCGCGGGTGCCGCGGCTTGCGGCTGCCACCGTCGTCGTCGGACGCCTGATCCCCCGGCTCGGGCTGCTGCTTGACCGCCCACCAGATGATCAAGAACAGGCCGATGATCGGGATCTTCAAGACGACCATCAAGAAGATGAAGGTCCACGTCATGGCATCCGCAAAGCTACCCCTTCTCGGGGTGTTCGGTCGAACCTGGCGCCCGCGCGTGCGGTTGAACGACGGCATCGACGGCGCGCCGGCGCCGACCGTCACGACGCACGGCCCTCGCCGTTGCTTGTCGGATCTATCGTCCCCAGGCCGATAGATCCGACAAGCAACGCTCCGAACGCCGCGCCCACCCGTCTTCGATGCCGGTCGTAAGCGCTCTTACAGTCGCGTGATCGCCGCCAGTTGGGCGACGCGCTCCTCGACCTCGGGCAGCGTGAGGCGCAGCACGCGCTCCGTGCCGAACTCCTCGACGTTGAAGGAGGCCAGGGCGGTGCCGTAGGCCATCGCCGTGCGGTAGTCGCCCGGGTGCTTGGCCAGCCAGCCCACGAAGCCGCCGGCGAAGGTGTCGCCCGCGCCGGTGGGATCGACGACGGACTCCAGCGGATAGGCGGGCAGCGAGAAGAACTCGTCGCCGGTGATCAGCGCGGCGCCGTACTCGCCCTGCTTGGCCACGATCACCGACGGGCCCATGGTCAGGACCTCGCGGGCGGCGAGCAGCAGGTTGGGCTTGCCGGTCAGCTGGCGCAGCTCGGCGTCGTTGAGGATCACGCAGTCGACGCCGGCGATCGTCTGGACGAGCGAGTCGCGGGCGATGTCGATCCACAGGTTCATCGAGTCCATGGCCACGAAGCCGGCGCTGGACTGCTCGCGCACCGCGCGCTGCACGTCGGGCTGGATGTTGGCCAGGAACAGCGTCTCGGCCTGCTTGGACCCGTCGCTCAGCTCGGGGTTGAACGTCTCGAACACGCCGAGCTGGGTGTCCAGCGTCTCGCGCGAGTTCAGGTCCCAGCCGTACTCGCCCCACCAGAAGAAGGTCTGGCCCTCCACCTGGTCGACGTCGTCGACGTTGGACCCGCGGGTCTGCAGGACGTCGAAGTCGGAGAAGTCATCACCGACCGGCCCGACCAGACGCACCTCGTCGAAGAAGGAGGCCGCCAACGCGAAGTGCGTCGCCGCGCCGCCCAACATCCGCTCCCGCTCGCCGAACGGGGTCTTGACCCGGTCGTAGGCGATCGAACCAACCACAGTCACGCTCATGAGGCGGCGCAGACTACGGCAGCGGCAGCGTGACCGGCGGCACCGTCACCTCGGGCACCGTGACCGGGCCGACGGTGACGGGCGGGGTGGTGACCGTCGGCACGGTGGCCGGCGGAATCGGCAGCACCGGGGTCTTCACGACGCCGGTGGGGTTGTTGTACGCCTTGACGATCGAGTAGATCTTGCGCGGCTTGCCGACCTTGTCCAGCAGGGCGGAGTCCCAGCGGTTGGCCGGGTCGCTGCCCCAGTGGTACAGGTAGACGCGCTTGATGCGGGTGGACACCGGCAGCAGGGTCTTGAACAGGTAGTCCATGGCCTTGGCCGCGCGCGAGTCGCTGGGCTTGAAGGAGACCTTGCCCGAGGTCGTCACGAACGAGGTGATCGCGCCGGTCTCGGTCAGCCAGATGTCGCCCTTGACCGTCTTGAGCACCGTCTTGATGCCGTCGGTCTCGAAGTGGTTGGTGTCGCCGTAGTTGTGCATGCCGTACAGGCGCGCGTCGGGCGCCTTCTTGGCGAACGCGGCCAGCCAGTCGGCGATGTTGGAGATGTCCAGCGCGTCGGCCGCGACGACGGTGCAGGCCGGGCACTCCTGCTTGACCACGTGGTAGTACAGCGCGGCCAGGTCGGGGCGCTTGTAGGTCGGCTGCGCCATGTGGTTGGCCTCGTTCCACGGCGAGATCGTCGTCACCGCCGGGTACTTGGCCATGAACGCCTTGAACATCGTCCGGTACTGCGTGCCCGTCGGCTTGTGGCAGGGGCTGCGCGGGCAGTCGTCGCCGGTCGAGTGGTTGAACGACACGAGCGGCTGGACGCCGGCGGCCTGCGCCGCGGTCAGCCAGGCGTCGAGCTGCTGGGCGTCGTAGGAGGTCGGGTCCTTCATCACGTCCCAGGGCGTCACGTAGCGCGCGTACTGCATCCCCAGCGGGGCGAACAGCGGGTTGCTGAAGGTCAGGGCGTTCTGGTCGGAGATGCCGACGGGAACGCGGCTGGCGGCGGCCGAGGCGGTCGCCGGCAGAGCGGCGAGCAGGGCGGTGGCGGCGGCGGCGAGGAGCAGGCGGGGGAACGAGCGCATCGCTGACCTCATCGGCCGCGGCGGCCGACGACTTGAGCGCTGGTCGGCTGGGTAGGGTCGCGACCCATGCGCGCAGTCCAGATCCGCGAGTTCGGCGGCCCCGAGGTGCTCGAGCTCACCGACCTCCCGACCCCCGACCCCGACCGCGGCGAGGTGCTGGTGAAGGTCACCGCGGCCGGGGTCAACTTCGCCGACACCCACCAGCGCGGCAACCAGTACGTGGCCCAGCAGGAGCTGCCGATGATCCCCGGCGCCGAGGTCGCCGGCGCGCGCGAGGACACCGGCGAGCGCGTCGTGGCGATCGTCGGGCACGGCGGCTATGCCGAGTACGTGGCCGCGCCCGCCGCGCGCTGCTTCCCGATCCCCGACGGCATCGACGACGCGACCGCGCTGGCGCTGCTCATGCAGGGGCTGACCGCCTGGCATCTGTACCGCACGGCGGGCAAGGTGGCGCCGGGCGAGACGGTCGTCGTGCACTCGGCCGCGGGCGGTGTCGGCTCGCTGGCCACGCAGTTGGGCAAGCCGATGGGCGCGGGCCGGGTGATCGCCACGGCGACGAGCGAGGCCAAGCGCGCGCTGGCGCTGGAGCTGGGCGCCGACGCCGCCGTCGACGGCAACCCGGAGGGCCTGCACGAGCGGCTGGTGCAGGCCAACCTGGGCGAGCCGGTCGACGTCGTCTTCGACATGGCCGGCGGCGCCGTGTTCGACCAGTCCTTCGACGCGCTCGCCCCGTTCGGGCGGATCGTCGTGTGCGGCATCGCCTCGCGTGACCAGAACGAGATCCGCACGGGCAAGCTGCTGCGCACCAGCCGCTCGGTCGTCGGCTTCTGGCTGTTCCACGCGCTCGAGCACCCGGCGCTGGTCGATCAGGCGCTGGCCGACCTGTTCGCGCGGGCCGCGGCGGGCGAGCTGCGCGTCGTCGTCGGCGCGACCTACGGGCTCAGCGAGGCGGCGCAGGCGCAGATCGACATCGCCGCGCGCCGCACCACCGGCAAGGTCCTGCTCGATCCGAGCCGGTGAGCCGGCTCAGCCGGTGGAGTGCTTCTTGAGCACGTCGTAGGTGCCGCGCGGGTTGCCGTCGTGGTCCAGCAGCCCGGAGTCCCAGCGGTTGGTCGGCTGGCTGAGCCAGTTGTAGACGTACACGCGCTTGACCCGGCGCGAGCGCTTGATCACGTCGTCGAAGAGGAAGTCCATCGCCTTGACCGCGCGGGCCTCGCTGGGCTTGAACGACTTCGTGCCCGCTTGGGTGATGAACGAGTCGATGCCGCCGGTCTCGGTCAGCCAGATGTCGCCCTTGACCGCCTTGAGCATCGCGTCCAGGCCGACCGTGTCGAAGCGGTTGACGTCGGACCAGTTGTGCAGGCCCCACAGGCGCGCGGTCGGCGCGACGCTGGAGAACGTCTTCAGCCAGTGGGCCATCTTCTTGGAGAAGTCGCTGAAGTTGTCCAGCACGTCGGCGGCGACGATCGTGCAGCCCGAGCAGTGGCGCGCGATCACCAGGTACAGCTGGGCGGCGTCGATCGACGAGCGGAACGTCGGCTGCGTGCTGTGGTTGGCCTCGTTCCACACCGAGATCGTGGTGATCTGCGGGTACTTGGCCCGGAAGGCCAGGAACGCCTGCAGGTACTCCGACGGATCCGGCAGGTAGCAGGGCTGGTTGGGGCACTGGTCGCCGGCGGAGTGCTCGAAGGCGATCAACGGGCTGACGCCGGCCGCCTGCGCGGCGGCCAGCCACTGGTCCAGCGACGCGGCCGCGGGCGAGTCGGGCTTGAGCGCCACGTCCCACGGCGTCACGTAGCGCCCGTAGTGGATGTCCAGCGGCGCGAACAGCGGGCTGGAGAACATCGACGCGTTCTGGTCGGAGATGCCGATGACCATCGCGTTCGCCGACGTCGGCGCCACGGCCACGCACGCCAGCGCGCACGCGACCACTCCCAGGATCCCTGACCGGATTCGCATCGTCGTTCTCAACATAGACACGACCCCGGAAGTTGCGGCCAGAAGGGCACTAGCCTCAATGCTGTGACGACATTCGCTGATCTCGGGCTGTCCGAGACCACCCTCAAGGCGCTCACGGACGTCGGCTACGAGAAGCCCTCGCCGATCCAGGAGCAGGCCATCCCGCCGTTGCTGCAGGGGCGTGACGTCATCGGTCAGGCCCAGACCGGCACGGGCAAGACCGCCGCCTTCGGCATCCCGATGGTCGAGCAGGTCGATCCCTCCGATCCCGACGTGCAGGCGCTCGTGCTCACCCCGACGCGTGAGCTGTGCATCCAGGTGACCCAGGCGCTGCGCTCCTACGGCCAGCCCAAGGGCATCGACGTGGTCGCCGTCTTCGGCGGCGCGCCGATCCGCACCCAGCAGGCCCAGCTGCGCAACGGCGGCCACATCGTCGTCGGCACCGTCGGCCGCGTGCTGGACCTGATCTCCCGCAACTCGCTCGTGCTGCACGGCTGTCGCTACGTCGTGCTCGACGAGGCCGACGAGATGCTGGACCTCGGGTTCCTGGAGGACGTCGAGAAGATCCTGCGCCTCACGCCCAACAGCCGCCAGACGGCGCTGTTCAGCGCGACGATGCCGCCGCCGATCCGCAAGCTGGCCGATCGCTACATGTACGACCCCGAGCTGATCAAGGTCGAGGCCGAGACGCTGACGATCGACACCGTCGAGCAGTTCCAGCTCGAGGTCAAGACGGCCGACAAGAACGCCACGCTCGTCGAGGTCCTCAAGGCCGAGCGGCCCGAGCAGGCGATCGTCTTCTGCCGCACGAAGATCCGCGTCGACCAGCTCAACCGCACGCTGGGCGACAAGGGCCTCAACGTCAAGGCCCTGCACGGCGACATGAGCCAGGGCTCGCGCGACGGCGTGATGCTCGCCTTCAAGGCGGGCCGCCTGCCGATCCTCGTGGCCACCGACGTCGCCGCCCGCGGCCTGGACATCTCGACGGTCACCCACGTCATCAACTTCGACATCCCGACCTCGCCCGACGTCTACGCGCACCGCATCGGGCGCACGGGGCGCATGGGCAAGAAGGGCCGCGCGATCACGTTCGTCGAGCCGCGCCAGAAGCGCGACCTCGAGGCGATCGAGACGCACATCGGCACGACGATCGCGCCGTGGACCCCGGGCGCGACGACCGATCCGACCGAGGTGACCGAGCGTCCGCGCCGGCACACCAAGCCGCACGTCTCGCGCAACGGCGACGAGGTCTACGTGACGCTGTTCGCGCGCGGCGGCGTGGCCGACGGCCTGGAGGTCGCCGACGTCGTGCACGCGGTCACCGAGAAGGCCAGGATCGACGGCGAGGCCGTGCGCGACGTGCGCCTGCTGCAGCACTTCGCGATCCTGTCCGTCCCCGCCGACGAGGCCCAGCGCGTGGCGGACGCGGTCAGCGGGACGAAGGTCAAGGGCCACGAGCTGGTGCTCGAGCTGGCCAAGACCTGAGCCGCCGTCCGGCGGCTCAGGGGCGCAGCGTCAGCCCGCGCTGGCCCGCGAAGGTCCCACCCGCGGCGTCGACGCACACCGTCACGATCGCCGCGGACACCCGGCCGGTGCGGGGCAGCTTGCCGCGGTACCGGCGGGCGACCGAGACGGTCACCTGCGTCGCCGTGCCGGCCGCGAGCGTCGTGGGCGCGCTGGTGCCGATCGTCGTCGCCTTGCGGCCGATCCTCAGGCGCTTGGCCTCCCCGGCGGTGACGGCGAGCGCCACCTGCCCGGCGCAGGCGCTGGTGGGGGTCAGGCTGACCGTGGCCGCCGCGCCGCCGCGGAGCGATCCGAGGCCCGGGGCCCGCACGATGCTCGTCGCCACCTGCAACGCCGACGACGAGCTGTCGGTCGGCGTCACCGGTGCGGCCCGTCCGCGCTCGACCGTCGCGCAGCCCGAGACGACGTCGCCGGCGTCGACCTGGGCCCGGTCGGCGCCGCCGCCGCAGTCGACCGAGTCGTTCTCGCCGTCGCGCGCGCCGATGGTGTCGTTGCCGCCCGCGTAGATCGTCCCGCCGTCACCGAGCAGCGTGTCCACGCCGGGACCGCCGATGACCGTGTCGCTGCCGTCCCAGCCGTCGACCTTGTCGTTGCCCTCGCCGCCGTCGAGCTGGTCGTCCCCGCGGCCGCCGTTGAGGTCGTCGTTGCCGGGGCCGCCGCGCACGACGTCGTTCCCGGCGCCGGCCTCGATGACGTCGTTGCCGGCCCCGCCGTCGATCTGCTGCGGCGGGTCGATCGTCGCCCACTTGTAGTAGTCGTCACCGCCGCCGAGGTCGACGATCACCTGCGCGGCCGGACCGAAGTCGCCGCAGTCGACCGACGAGGCCGACAGCTGCGCACAGCCGCCGCCGGCCACGACCGCCCCGCGCAGGTCGTCCTGGACCTGGGCCCGGGTGAAGTAGGCCTCGGTGACGATGCGGCTGGGCGCGTCGTCCCCGACGATGCTCACCACGTCCCCGGACCGGCTCACCGTCGTCGTGGCCGCCGCGGTGGCGGGCAGCAGGACGAGGACGGCGGCCGCGATCGCGACGGTCAGGTGCGGGTGACGGGACATCGGGCGAGTATCCGGCGCCATCGGGGCCTGCCGCATCCGTGGTAGCACGGGTGTCGGTACCTTCGACGGGGAATGCGTCGCGTCGTTTCCGTGCTGCTGCTCGCCGTCCTGCTGAGCGGCTGCGCCTCGTCGGAGGACCAGCCGCCCGTGGCGCTGCCCACGCTGGCCGGCGTCGACTTCCCCAGCCGCCCGTTCGTGGCCGAGGTCGATGCGCCGCCCGTCGCGGTCAAGAAGGCCACGGTCAAGGCCAAGCGCAAGCAGAAGGTGGTGGCCGGCAGCGAGGTCGCGCCCGGCGCGCCCAGCGACGCGCAGATCCGCGCCGAGCTGGCGCAGCTGTACGGCAAGGACACCGACGCCGTCACGTCGCGCTCGATCCTGCTGCAGAGCGGCCTGGCCACCGCGCCACCGGACGCGCCGCCCGCCGTCCAGGCGATCGTCGAGGCGGCCAACAAGGTCGCGCGGCTGCCCTACGTCTACGGCGGCGGCCACGGTGGCGGCGAGGGGCTGTTCGTCGACTCGGCCTACGACTGCTCGGGCAGCGTGTCCTTCGCCCTGGCCAACGCCGGGCTGCTCGATCGCCCGATGACCTCCGGCGAGCTGGCCAAGTGGGGCGACCCCGGCCAGGGCCAGTGGGTGACGATCTACGCCAACGCCGGCCACGCGTTCATGGTCGTCGGCGGCGCGCGCTTCGACACCGTCGGGCTGCGCCAGACCGGTTCACGCTGGCAGCGGCCGTTCCGCTCGATCAGCGGGTTCACCGCCGTTCATCCGCCTGGATTGTGATCCTGCGATTGTGTGGGGCATGTCCACTGCGACGATGCACACCAACCACGGCGCGATCGAGATCGAGCTGTTCGAGGAAGACGCCCCGAAGACCGTCGACAACTTCAAGAAGCTTGCTGATCAGGGCTTCTACGACGGCCTCAGCTTCCACCGGGTGATCAAGGACTTCATGATCCAGGGCGGCTGCCCGCTGGGCACCGGCACCGGCGGCCCCGGCTACACGTTCGAGGACGAGTTCAACGACCACAAGATCGTGCGCGGCGCGCTGGCCATGGCCAACGCCGGCCCGAACACGAACGGCTCGCAGTTCTTCCTGGTGACCGTCGACGAGGCCCCGTGGCTGGACGGCAAGCACACCGTCTTCGGCCAGGTCACCAACGGGATGGACGCCGTCGACGCGATCGAGGGCACCCCGACCGACGCGCGCGACCGCCCGCAGGAGCCGGCGGTCATCGAGAAGATCGAGTTCACGTCCTGACGCGCTGAGCCGTGTCCCGTTTCCCGCGCTGCGTGCGCGGGGAACGCGACACCGATGGCTCGGGTTCTCGCGCCGACGATCGCCGCGCTGGCGCTGCTGCTGCCGGCCACCGACGCGCAGGCCGAGGGCCGCCTGACCGTCGGCGCCGCGCACGGCCCGGTCGCGGGCGCGCAGGTGCTCGGTCCGGCGCCCGCCGACACGCCGCTGGACCTGCGCGTCACGCTGAAGCCGCGCAACCCGGTGGCGCTGGCCGCCTTCGTGGCGCGCGTCGGCGACGGCGCGTACCTCTCGCCGGCGGCGTTCGCCGACCGCTTCGGCCCCACGCCCGAGGCGATCGCCCGGGTGCGCGCGGCGTTGCGCCGGGCCGGCCTGCGTCCCGGGGCATTGTCGCGCAGCCACCTGGTCCTGCACGTCCGGGGCCGGGTGGCCGCCGCGCAGCGGGCCTTCGCGACGCGCATCGTGCGCGTTCGCCTGGGCAACGGCGAGCTCGCCCTGGCCAATCCCCGGGCGCCGACGCTGCCCCAGAAGCCGGCCAAGCCGATCGAGGGCGTCTTCGGCCTGGACACGCAGCCGCATCACCGCCGGGTGGGGGACGAGCCGACGGGCGCCCGGCCGCGCGTGACCGCCAGCGGCGGACCGCAGGGCTGCACGGCGCTGGAGCAGGCGGTGGCCACCAGCCGCAACTGGCCGTTCAACGACCTGGCCCAGACCTATGGCTTCAACCAGGTCTACGCCGGCGGCGGCTACGGGCAGGGCGTGAGCATCGCGCTGCTGGAGTGGGAGCCGTACAGCAGCTCGGACATCGCGGCCTTCCAGGCGTGTTACGGCCTGGCCTCGCCGGTCACCAACGTCAACGTCTCCGGCGGCCCCGGCACCGACGTCGACGACGTCGAGGCGACGATGGACGTCGAGACCGCGCTGGCCATGGCGCCGCAGGCCGCGATCCTCGTCTACCAGGGCCCCGTCAACCCCACCGACGCCGAGTGGATCGACGTGTTCACCGAGATCGCCGACGACAACAGCGCGTCGGTCGTCTCGACCAGCTGGGGCCAGTGCGAGGCCAACACCGACAGCTACACGGTGACCCACGAGGCGACGGTGCTGGCCCAGATGGCCGCCCAAGGGCAGAGCTTCCTGGCCGCGGCGGGCGACAACGGCTCCGAGGACTGCCAGACGCAGAGCGACACCGGCAGCAACGCGCTCGCCGTCGACGACCCGGGCAGCCAGGCCTACGCGCTGTCGGTCGGCGGCACGGCGCTGCACCGGCTGGCCGACCCGCCGACCACCAAGCCCTCCGAGGAGGTGTGGAACGACGGGATCTCGGGCGGCGCCGGAGGCGGCGGCATCTCGGCCAACCATCCGATGCCCGCCTGGCAGACCGGGTCGGGGGTGATCTCCTCGCTGTCCAGCGCCACGCCGTGCCGCACGCCGACGGGCTACTGCCGCCAGGTGCCCGACGTCAGCGCCGAGGCCGGCGGCGAGTTCGAGTACGAGATCTACTTCCAGGGCGCGTGGACGTCGCAGGGCGGCACGTCGGCCTCGACGCCGCTGTGGGCGGGGCTGATCGCCAGCCTGCAGTCGCACCCGCAGTGCGGCGGCGCCCGCTTCGGCCTGCTCGGTCCCAAGCTCTACGCGGTGGCGTCGGCCTTCGGGCCGGCGGCCTTCTACGACATCACCGAGCCCAACAACGACGCCGGCGACCAGCACGGCGGGTTGTATCCGGCGACCGCGGGCTACGACATGGCCAGCGGCCTGGGCACGCCGATCGGGGGCGGTCTGCTCACCGGTTTCTGTGGCTAGGTTGAAGCTCGGCGTCGGGAGCGCCGATACGAAGGGAGGTGGGGGACCTGACGTGGACAGCAGACCATGTCCGGCGCGTCTTCTGGCGGGCCGGGTTCGGCGCGACGCCGGCTGAGGCGCGCGACTTCGAGCAGCGCGGCCGCGCGGCCACGCTCGCCCACCTCCTGAGCGGCGACGACGACCTGGTCGGCCCCGAGCCGCGGGTCAAGGGCCGCCCGCTGGATCCGGTCAACGAGTGGAGCCACGACGTCCTGTGGTGGCTGGACCGGATGGTCCGCACGAAGCGGCCGCTGGTCGAGAAGGTCACGCTGTTCTGGCACGACCACTTCGCCACCGCCGGCCAGGACACGCCGCTGATGCTGGCCCAGAACCGGCTGCTGCGCTCCCGCGGCCTGGGCGCCTTCCCGCACCTGCTCGACGGCGTCATGCGCGACCCCGCGATGCAGCTGTTCCTGTCGCTGGCCGACTCGACCAAGGACGCGCCGAACGAGAACTTCGCCCGCGAGCTGATGGAGCTGTTCGCGCTGGGCGGCGGCTACAGCGAGACCGACGTGCGCGAGGTCGCCCGCGCGCTGACCGGCTGGCGGGCCAAGTGGACGCGCGCCGGGTTCCAGGGCATCCACTGGGACCCCGACGCCCACGACACCGGCAAGAAGCGGATCTTCGGGCGCACCGGCCGGTTCGGGCCCAGCGACGTGATCCACCTGGTCACCACGCACCCGCGCCATGCGCCGTTCATCGTCGGCAAGCTGTGGGCGTTCTTCGTCACCCAGCCGCTGGACAGCGCCACGCAGGCCCGCCTGGCCCGCACCTACGTGCGCAGCGGCCGGCGCATCGAGCCGGTCGTCGCGGCGATCCTCGACCATCCAGCGCTGTACGCCCGCCTGGACAGCCCGGACATGGTCAAGTCGCCGGTCGTGCACGTCGCGGGCCTGCTGCGCACGACCAGCACGCCGATCACCATCGACTCCTACGGGTGGCTGCTCAGCCAGATGGGCCAGTACCCGTTCCAGCCGCCGTCGGTGGCGGGCTGGGACTGGGGCCCGGCCTGGCTGTCGACCGGCTCGATGCGCGCCCGCGTCGCGCTGGCCAACTCGGTGCTGGCCTGGGACAACGCGCCGCTGAAGCTGCCCGACGGCGGCGCCCAGCTGGGGTGGAGCGCCCAGGAGCAGCTCGACGCCGCGCTGGACGCGATGGGCCGCCCGTACATCGCCGGCGACACCCGCGCCGCGCTGATCGGCCTCGCCGAGGGTTTCTTCGGGGGCAAGCCCCGCCAGGACAAGGCGGACATGCTCCAACGACTCCTGCGACACCTGCTCATCTCCGGCCCCGACGCGCATCTGCACTAGCCATGGCCTGCTACTCCCGCGAAGACGACCTCACCCGCCGCCAGCTCATCGGCCGCTCGATCGGCCTGGGCCTGACGATCTACGCGTCCAAGCTGCTGACCGTCGACCGCCTGATCGAGGCCGCGCAGGCCCAGGCGGCGCCCGAGGGGTCCGTGCTCGTCTCGGTCTTCCTGCCCGGTGGCTGCGACCTGCTGGCCACGCTGCCCCCGATGGACCAGCTCGGCCGCCTCAACGACCTGCGCCGCTCGCTGGCCGTGGGCGACGACATCCCGCGGCTGCCGGGCGAGTCGCGCCTGGGCATGCACCCGGCGCTGGCCGACGGCCTGGGCGGCGGCGTCGCCGGCCTGTTCGGCGCCGGCAAGATCGGCTTCCTGCCCGGCATCGACTACGCCGACCCGGACCTGTCGCACTTCCACTCGCGCCACTTCTGGGAGCGCGGGCTGGTCACCCAGGACGCCGGACCGGGGTGGCTCGGGCGCTGGCTCGATCGCCACGGCAACGGCGAGAACCCGCTCCAGGGCCTGTCGATGGACTCGACGCTCTCGCCGCTGCTGCGGACGACCAGCGCGCCGGCCGCCGCGCTCGACGATCCCTCCGACGCGGCGCTGACCTTCGGCGGCACGTGGGGCACCGGGGCCGACAAGGCCGCCGAGGTGTGGGCGCAGCTGTCGGCGCTGCCCCGTGACGGCCTCGGCCCGCAGGCCACCACGCGGGTCGCCCGCCAGACCCAGGACGTCGGGCGGATGCTCGCGCCCTACGCCCGCGACGAGCAGGCCGGCACCGATCCGCTGGCCGGCCCGATCGGCTACCCGGAGGGCGACTTCGCCGATCGCCTGAAGTCGCTGGCCGGGCTGATCGCCCAGCCGCTGGGCATCCGCGTGGCCACCGTCGAGGCGCCCGGCGACTACGACACCCACGACGACCAGCCCCAGGAGCTCGACGCGGCCCTGCGCGAGCTGTCCCAGGGGCTGTCGGCCTTCCAGGCCGACCTGGAGGCGCGCGGCGTGGCCGATCGCGTCCTGACCTTCGTGTGGTCGGAGTTCGGGCGCCGCCCGGAGTCCAACGAGTCGGCCGGGACCGATCACGGCGCGGGCGGCATCGCCTGGGTGCAGGGCACGCGGGCGCGCGGTGGAATCCTCAGCGACGTGCCCGACCTCGGCGCCCTGGACCGCAACGACAACCTCGCCGTCACGCTCGACTTCCGGCGCGTCTACGCGTCGCTGGTCGAGGGCTGGCTGGGCACCGACGCCGCCGAGGTGCTGCCCGACGCGGCCTCCGCCGGTCGCCTGGCGTTGGTGCGCTGATGCTGCTGACCGCCCTGGCCATGCTGGCGATGACGCCGTCGACGACGGTCGGGGTCAGCACCCGCGAGTACCGCTACGGGATCTACCGCCCGGTGGTCCCGGCCGGGGCCGTCACGCTGGTGCTGCACAACTTCGGCGAGGATGACCACGACGTGAAGGTGCAAGGACCGCACGGGTACCGCAGCGCCGTCTCCCCCGACATCGACCCCGGGGCGACGGTGCGCTTCGCCGTGCGCCTGCGCCGGCCCGGGCGCTACACCCTGATCTGCACCAAGCCCGGTCACGCCCAGCAGGGCATGACCGCGACGCTGACGGTCCGCTGACGATGGCCTGGACGGAGCGACACGTGCGCCGGCTGTTCTGGCGGGCCGGGTTCGGGGCCACCCCGGAGGAGGCCCGCCACTACGCGCGCATGGGCCAGGCCGGCGCGCTGCGCTTCCTGCTCGACGGCGACGGCCAGGGCGACTTCAGCGACATCCCCGAGGCGCGGGTCCGCGGGCGGGCGCTGGACCCGGTCAACGAGCCCGGGCACGACGTGCTCTGGTGGCTGGACCGGATGGTCCGCAGCCGGCGGCCGCTGGTCGAGAAGCTGACGCTGTTCTGGCACGACCACTTCGCCACGGCCAACCAGGACACGCCGCTGATGCTGGCCCAGAACCAGATGTTCCGCGACCGCGCGCTGGACACGTTCCAGCGGCTGCTGGAGGGGATCATGCGCGATCCGGCCATCCAGCTCTACCTGTCCCTGGCCGGCTCCCCGAAGGGCGCGCCCAACGAGAACTTCGCCCGCGAGCTGATGGAGCTGTTCACGCTGGGCAGCGGCTACAGCGAGGACGACGTGCGCGAGATGTCGCGGGCGCTGACGGGCTGGCGCCGGCGCCGGGAGAACGGGATCGTCACCACCTACTGGGACCCCAACGCCCACGACGACGGGCTCAAGACGATCTTCGGCCAGACGTCGCCCTACGGCCCCGACGACGTGATCGTGCTGGTCACCCAGCACCCCGCGCACCCGCCGTTCCTGATCGCGAAGCTGTGGAGCTACTTCGTCACCGAGCCGCTGGACCCGGCCACGGCGGCGGCGCTGGCGTCGACCTACACGAGCAGCGGGATGAGCATCAAGGCGGTCGTCGGCCAGATCCTCGCCCACCCCGCGCTGTACGCCCGCTTGGACAGCCCCGACATGGTCAAGGCGCCCGCGGTCCACGTCGCCGGCGTGCTGCGCACGACGCAGACGCGGGTCACGCTGCGCAACTACGTCGGCCTGATGACGGCGATGGGCCAGCGCCTGTTCCGCCCGCCGTCGGTCGCGGGCTGGGACGGCGGAACCGCGTGGCTGTCGACCAACGCGATGCTCGCGCGGGTCGAGCTCGCCTCGACGCTGGTCACGCGTTCCAGCAGCGCGCTGCGCGTGCGCTCCACCCGGGCGGCCGCCGACTGGTCCGCGCGCAAGCACCTCGACACCGCGCTGGAGACGATGGGCCAGCCGTGGATCGCCCGCGACACGCGCGCCGCGCTGCTCGACGTGGCCGCGCGCTTCGACGACGGGCGCCCGACCACCGAGCAGGCGGTCGCGCTGCAGCGCCTGCTCTGCCAGCTGCTCGTCGCCGGTCCCGACGCCCAGGTCTGCTGACCCATGCCCTGCTACGACCGCAACGAGATCACGCGCCGCCAGCTGATGGGCCGGGGGATCGGCGCCGGGCTGACCCTGTACGCCGCCAAGCTGCTGACCGTCGACCGCCTGATCGAGGCCGCGCAGGCCCAGGCGGCGCCCGACGCGCCGGTGATCGTCTCGGTCTTCCTGCCCGGCGGCTGCGACCTGCTGGCCGCGCTGCCGCCGCTGGAGCAGCTGGGCCGCTTCAACGACCTGCGCGCCTCGCTGTCGCCGGGCGACGCGTTCACCCCGCTGCCCAACGAGTCCCGCCTCGGCTTCCACCCGGCGCTGGGCGACGGCATCAACGGCGGCGTGGCCGGGCTGTTCGGCGCGGGCCGCATCGGCCTGCTGCCCGGCATCGACTACGCCGATCCGGACCTGTCGCACTTCCACTCGCGCAACTTCTGGGAGCGCGGGATGGTCACGCTGCAGTACGGCAGCGGCTGGCTGGGGCGCTGGCTGGACGTGCACGGCAGCGCCGCCAACCCCCTGCAGGGCATCTCGATGGACGAGCGCCTGTCGCCGATCCTGACCACCGACCGCATGCCCGCGGCGGCGGTCACCGATCCCGCCGCGGCCGCGCTGCGCTTCGCCGGGATCTCCGGCGCATCGACGGCCAAGGCCGACGCGGCCTGGCAGAGGATCTCCAGCCTGCCGCGCTCCACCCCGGGCGGGCAGGCGGCGATGGAGGTCGCGCGGGCCACGCAGGCCGTGGGACAGCTGCTGGCGCCGGTCGGCGCCTCCGCGCTGCACCCGCCGGTCCCGTACCCCGACGGCGAGTTCGCCGGGCGGATGCGCTCGCTGGCCGCGCTCATCGCCCAGCCGCTGGGCATCCGCGTGGCCACCGTCGACGCGCCCGGCGAGTACGACACCCACGACAACCAGGCCACCGATCTGGACGCCGCGCTGCGTGAGCTGTCGCGTGGCCTGTCGGCCTTCCAGGCCGATCTGGAGGCGCGCGGCATCGCCGACCGCGTCCTGACCTTCGTGTGGTCGGAGTTCGGCCGCCGCCCCAAGTCCAACCGCTCGGGCGGCACCGACCACGGCGCCGGCGGCATCGCCTGGGTCCAGGGCACGCGAGCGGTCAGCGGCGTGCTCACCGACATCCCCGATCTCAAGCAGCTGGACCGTCGCGACAACCTCGCGGTGACCGTCGACTTCCGCCGCGTGTACGCCTCGCTGCTGGAGCAGTGGCTGGGCAGCGACGCCACGCAGATCCTCCCGGACGCGGCCAACGCCGGGCGGCTGCAGCTCGTGCGCTGATCAGCCGGGTGGGCTGGTCCAGCCGTCGCGCAGGTGGGGGAGCAGGTACGTGCGGATGTCGGCGTCGGTGCCCGGCCGGCCCGCCCCGGGATCGTCGTAGTGGCCGCCGGGCCGCTCGACCAGCGTGACCGGGAAGCCCGCGTCGCGCAGCGTCGAGGTCTCCGAGCGCACGGTGGCGATCGGGTAGGTGTCGTCGCCGGTGTGGGCCAGCTGGACGACCGGGAAGCGCCAGGCCGCCGCGGCGATCGACGCGCTGGCCGAGGAGCCCGTGTCGCGGAACGGCGACGTGTTGGCCGCCAGCACGCCCGCGAACACCCGCGCGTGGTAGAAGGCCGTCCGGTAGCTCAGGTCGCCGCCGGAGGAGTAGCCGGCCAGCACGATCCGCCGCTTGTCGATGTTGAAGTGCGTCTCGACGTCGATGATCGCGGCCAGCACCTTGGCCTGGTCGCCGTCGACGTCCCAGCACGCGCCCTCGCGTCCGCCCACGGCGATCGCGATGTACGGATCGGCGGCGGCGGGAGCGACGTTCTCGATGTCGTAGCGCCCCTCGCCGCCACAGCCGTGCAGCCACACGAGCAGCTGCGTCGGGGTCGCGTGGGTGGCGTCGTAGGCGCTGGGCACGACGATCCAGTACGTGCCCAGCGCGAAGCTCTGGTTGGGCGTGAACGCCACGGGCGCCGTCGGGACCGACGAGCCGCTCGTCGCCGGCTCGGGCACGCCCCCGCCCCCGCCGCCGACGGCGCCTCCGCCGGCGCTCGGCGCAGCCCCGGTGGGCGCGCCGGGGTCGGGCGTCGCGGGCGCGCTGGGCGGGGGGCTGCCGGGGGCCGACGTGGACGGTGCGCTGGACGGCGCCGGGGCCGTGGTGACCGTGCCCAGCGTGCGGCAGTTGTTGCGCTCGGAGCGCTCCCGAACGCGGCGCCGCGGATCGGCACACACGCGAACCCGCACGGTCCCGGCGGCCAGGCCGGCGGGCACGGGCACGGCGACGCGCACCGTGACCTTCCCGTCGGCGGGCAGGCGCACGACGTAGCGGCGCTGCACCGCGCCGGCGACGCTCAGCGTCACGCCGACGCGGCCCGCGCCCGGGCCGTGATCGTCCACGACGAACGTTCCGCGGATCTGCCCGCCGCTGACCTGCACGGATCCGCGGGCGATCGACAGATCCGGACGGCCGGCGGCCGTCGCGGCACTCGCCGTTGCGCCGCCGATCGCCGCGATCATCAGCACGGCCGTTGCCGCGCGCCATCCCTGCCTGCTCATCATCCCCGCCCTTCGCCGCCGAACCAGCCTCCATGGGGAAACGTACAGCGTCGTAGTATTGGCCGTCCGGCCAGTTCTGACGACCTGAGGAGAGCCGCGATGGCCAGCACCGAGACGCAGCCGACCGAGGCCACCGAGGCCGTCGTTGCCCCCGCCTCCGGCGAGATCCCCGTCGAGAACCCGGCCACCGGCGCGGTCATCCGCTCCGTGCCCGACCTGTCGCCCGAGCAGGTGGCCGAGCTGGCCGCCAAGGCGCGCGCCGCGCAGCCGGCCTGGGAGGCGCTGGGCTTCGAGGGCCGCGCGCGGGTGATGCTGCGCGCCCAGAAGTGGCTGATCGACAACAGCGAGCGCGTGATCCAGACGATCGTCTCCGAGACCGGCAAGTCCTGGGAGGACGCGCAGGTCGCCGAGATCTCCTACGGCGCCGCGGCCTTCGGCTTCTGGGCCAAGAACGCGGAGGACTTCCTGGGCGACGAGCGCGTCCACACCTCCAACATGCTGGTCAAGGGCCGCAAGCTCGTCGTGCGCTACGCGCCGCTGGGCCTGATCGGCGTGATCGGCCCGTGGAACTACCCGCTGACCAACTCCTTCGGCGACTGCATCCCGGCGCTGATGGCCGGCAACGCGGTGATCCTCAAGCCCTCCGAGGTGACGCCGCTGACCTCGCTGCTGCTGGCCGACGCGCTGCGCGAGTGCGGCCTGCCCGACGACGTCTTCGCGGTGGCCACCGGCCGCGGCGACACGGGCCGCGCGCTGGTCGACGAGGTCGACATGATCATGTTCACCGGCTCCACCAAGACCGGCAAGATGGTCGCCCAGCAGGCCGCCGGGCGCCTGATCCCCGCGTCGCTGGAGCTGGGCGGCAAGGACCCGATGATCGTCCTCAGCGACGCCGACCTGGAGAAGGCGGCCAACGCCGCGGTGTGGTCGGCGTTCATGAACGGCGGCCAGACCTGCGTCTCGACCGAGCGCGTGTACGTGGAAGCGCCGGTGTACGACGCGTTCGTGGCCAAGGTCACCGAGAAGGCCGGCGCGCTGCGCCAGGGCGTGCCCACCGGGTTCGGCTCCGTCGACGTCGGCGCGGTCACCTTCCCGCCCCAGGCCGATATCATCGAGGCGCACGTCAACGACGCGATCGCCAAGGGCGCCAAGGCCGTCGTCGGCGGTCACCGCGGCCCCGGCCCGGGCCGCTTCTTCGAGCCCACCGTGCTGGTCGACGTCGACCACACGATGGACGCCATGACCGAGGAGACCTTCGGGCCGACGCTGCCGATCATGAAGGTGGCCGACGCCGACGAGGCGATCCGGCTGGCCAACGACTCGCCCTACGGGCTGGCCGCGACGGTCTTCTCCAAGGACGTCGCGCGCGGCGAGGCGGTGGCCCGCCGGCTGCAGGCCGGCGCGGTCAACGTCAACGACGCGCTGCTCAACTACGCCGCGCTGGAGCTGCCGATGGGCGGCTGGAAGGCGTCCGGCCTGGGCTCACGTCACGGCGCCGGCGGCATCCGCAAGTACTGCGCCCAGCAGGCGATCCTCGTCTCGCGCCTCCCGCTCAAGCGCGAGGTGCACCAGTTCCCCTACAAGGCGGGCACGAGCAAGCTGATCAGCCGCGTGTTCAAGGTCCTCTACGGACGCGGGAAGCGCGACTGACGCGGTTGGGCGGCTGATCTACGTGAGCTACCGCGCGGTGGCCTGATCGGGCGTGAGCAGCTCGACCAGCTGCGACTGGTCGGCGAGCTCGAGGCGGACGACGTTCTCCCCGTCGTCCCAGCGCAGGACCACGACCTGGCGCAGCCGGCGGCGGGCCAGCTTGGCCTCGCGCAGGTCGCCCAGGTAGCGGTCGATGCGCAGCGACGGCAGCGTCTTGGCGCCGCGCTCGATGACCAGGAACCGGAAGCGCGAGGACGTCACCACGATGTACCCCATGGCGTCGTCGACGCGGGCGAAGGACAGGCCGCCCTCGTCGGGCACGATCTCGTCGGGCCGCAGGCGGATGTCCCACGCGTGCAGGAGGTCGGGCACGCTGTGGATGTCCGGGTCCGGCGTGCGCAGCAGGTCCATCAGCCCGCCGGGGCCGCCGGAGCGCTTCTTGCGGGCCGGCTCGTCGAAGCGGTAGCCGCAGAAGCGGCACTTGCGCGCAGCGGCCAGGACCTGCTCAGCGCAGTCCGGGCACGTCTTGGTCTCGGCCTCGGTGCTCAGGCCAGGTCCTCGACGAGGCGCAGCAGGTCCAGCGGGGAGAACGGCTTGGTCAGGAAGTCGTCGGCCCCGGCGGCGCGGGCGTCGCTCTCGTACTCCGAGCCCGCGGTCAGCATGATCACGCGCATCCCCTGGAGCTCATCCAGCCCGCGCAGATGGCGCAGCGCGGAGATGCCGTCCAGGCGGGGCATGTCGACGTCGAGGAACATCAGCTGCGGGCGGTGCTCGACCGCCGCCGCGATGGCCGCCTCGCCGTCCTCGGCCTCGACCAGGCGAAAGCCCGACACGTCCTCGAGCGTGGTGGTGATCAGCTTCCGGACGAAGCGGTCGTCATCGACGATCAGGACGGCCGGCACGACGACCACTAGATACCGGTCTCGAGGCGGATCCGGTCGAACTCGGGGTCCGGCACCGCGTTGAACGCGTTGACGACCGCCGGGTCGAACTGCGAGCCCGACGCCGCGGTGATGACCTCGCGGGCGTAGGTCAGGGTGGCCGCCGGCCGGTACGGGCGGTCGGTGGTCAGCGCGTCGAGCGTGTCGGCCACGGCGAACACGCGCGCGGCCAGCGGGATCTCGGGGCCCTCCAGGCCGTCCGGGTAGCCGGTGCCGTCCCAGCGCTCGTGATGGTGGCGCACGACGTTCTTGGCCTCGCCGAGGAACTCGATCCCGCGCAGGATCTGCGCGCCGATCTCCGGGTGCTGGGCCATCATCGCGCGCTCGTCGTCGGTCAGCGGCGCGGGCTTGTAGAGGATCGCGTCGGGCACCGCGACCTTGCCCACGTCGTGCAGGAGGAAGCCGAACTCGATCGTCGGGTCCTCGGCCAGGCGCGAGCCCATCGTCCGGGCGATCACCAGGCCGTAGGCGGCGACGCGCTCGGCGTGCTTGCCGGTGTAGGAGTCGCGCGCCTCGACCGCGTTGGACAGCGCGCGCACCGTCGACATGTAGGACTCCTGCAGGCGCGCGCGCTGCGCGCGCTCGGCCTTGAACGTCTCGCGCAGGTCGGTGGCGTAGCGCTCCAGCTGCTGGGCCTGCGCGTCGGAGTCCGCCCGCGCGCGTTCCAGCTCCGCCTCCAGCGCAGCCAGCTTTGCGTCGTGGGTGTCTCCGCTGGTCGTCACCCGGGCCGACAATCTAGTGGTCGTGGTCCCATAAGGCTTCGGTGTGCCCCAACGGGGCCCATGGCACCGGCTTTCGGTTTGCTGGCGGACACGCCAATTAGCGCTGGCGCGTAGCGTTCACGCCCGAGAGGGATGCTGACCGCCGCGATCTCGTTCGCTCCGCTGCAACTCGCGCCGGCCACCGTGGCCGGCGTGCTCTACGCGGTGCGCGCGCACACGCTCCACCAACGCGGCAAGCCCGTCGCCGCGTGGCGTCAGGCGTGCTTCTACGGCGGGCTGTCGCTGATCGTCATCACGCTCACCGCGCTGGGCGACCTGGCCGGCGACTCGTTCGTGTGGCACATGACCGAGCACCTGCTGATCGGCGACCTGGGGACGCTGCTGCTGGTCGTCGGCCTGACCGGGCCGCTGCTGGCGCCGCTGCTGCGCAACCGCGTGCTCGGGCCGCTGCGGGTGCTCAGCCACCCGCTCATCGCGCTGCCGCTGTGGGCCCTGGATCTGTACCTGTGGCACATCCCGGTCCTGCACGAGGCGGCGGTCCGCCACGAGGCCCTGCACGCGCTGCAGCACAGCTGCTTCATCGCCTTCGGGATGCTCATGTGGATGCCGCTGTTCGGGCCGCTGCCCCAGCCCGTGTGGTTCGGCAACCTGGCCAAGCTCGTCTACATCATCGGCGTGCGCCTGCTCGGGGCCGTGCTGGGCAACGTCCTGCTGTGGTCGGGCACGGTGCTGTACCCGGTCTACGGCGAGCCGGTCTCCGACCAGACGACGGCGGCGGCGATCATGATGGTCGAGTCGTCGCTGCTCACCCTCGGACTGTTCTGCTGGCTGTTCCTGAAGGCGGCGCGCGAGTCGACCGAGCGCCAGGAGCTGCTCGAGCTGGCCCAGGCGCGCGGGGTGGACATGACCGAGCAGCGCGTGGCCCGCGCCGTGTCGGCCGGTCGCGGCGCCGAGCTGCGCCGCCGCATCGAGGGCGTTGACGCAACGGTCCCAACCGGGTAGGCACCCGGACATGGGATTCATGAACACGGTCACGAAGTTCGCGAAGAGCGAGCAGGGCAAGAAGGCGATGGACGAGGCCAAGAAGCTGGCCAACGACCCCAAGACCAAGCAGAAGATCGAGGACGTGCGCACGCGTCTGACCAAGAAGGACGACGGCAAGCCGTGAGCCTCGCGACCCGGCCGCTGGGACAGACCGGCCTGGAGATCACCACCGTCGGCTTCGGCGCCTGGGCGGTCGGCGGTCCGTGGGCCTTCGGCTGGGGCCCACAGGACGACGACGCCTCGATCGCGGCGATCCAGCACGCGGTCACCCACGGCGTGAACTGGGTCGACACCGCGCCCGCCTACGGGCTGGGCCACTCCGAGGAGGTCGTCGGCCGCGCGGTGGCCGCGCTGCCGCCGGCCGATCGCCCGTTGATCTTCACCAAGTGCGGCATGTGGTTCGAGGAGGCCGGCCCGGGCGTCACGCCCGAGATGGTCCTGCGCCCCGAGACGATCCGCACCGAGTGCGAGCGCTCGCTCCAACGCCTGGGCGTCGAGCGCATCGACCTGCTGCAGTTCCACTGGCCGGATCGCAGCGGCGTCCCGGTCGAGGAGTCGTGGGGCACGATGCTCGAGCTGATCGCCGAGGGCAAGGTGCGCGCGGGCGGCGTCTCGAACTTCGACGTCGGCCTGCTGGACCGCTGCGAGGCCGTCGGTCACGTGGGCACGCTGCAGCCGCCGTTCTCGCTGATCAACCGCTCCGCCGGCGGCGACGTGATCCCGTGGTGCGCCGAGCACGACACCGGCGTGATCGTCTACAGCCCGATGCAGTCCGGCCTGCTGACCGGTCGCTGGAGCGCCGCACGCACCGGCTCGCTGGACGAGAGCGACTGGCGCCGGCGCAACGCCGAGTTCACCCCGCCCAAGCTCGAGCGCAACCTGGCGCTGGCCGCGGCGCTGGAGCCGATCGCGGCGCGCCACGGCGTGGACGTGGCCGCCGTCGCCGTGGCCTGGACGCTGGCCTGGCCCGGCGTCAGCGGAGCGATCGTCGGCGGGCGGTCGCCCGCGCAGGTCGACGGCTGGATCGCCGCCGCGGGCCTGGAGCTGACCGACGCCGACCACGAGGAGATCACCGCGGCGGTCGAGTCCTCGGGCGCCGGCCAGGGTCCGGTCAGGGACTGAGCGGCCGGATCCGTCAGGGTTCGTTCAGGGCTGTCCCCGATGGTGCCCGCCGCCGTCGGGGAGCATGCTCGCTGACATGAACTCTGCTCCCACCAGCGACGCTGCCGCCGCCGGCCGTCCTCCGCTGCGCCGTGACGGCCAGCGGAAGATGCTGCTCGGCGTGTGCGCCGGCATCGCGCGCACGCTCGACGCCGATCCGGTGCTCGTGCGGGCGATCGTCATCGTCATCGGCCTGCTCGCCGGGCCGCTCGCCGTCGTCGCCTACGTCGCGACCGCCGTCATCACCCCCCGCGACGACGGGCGCATGCTCCTGTCGGGCGACCCGCCGGACTCGCGGGAGAACTGGCTGGGCTGGATCGGCGTGATCGTCGCGGCGATCACCCTGATCGCCTCCGGCCCGGTCTTCGACGGCTTCTGGGGCGATGATCCGGTGACGACGCCGCTGCTGGCCGTCGCGCTGATCGCCGGCGTGATCGTGCTGATCCGGGCCAACCGCGACCGCACGGCCACGGTCGCCGCGAGCGCCATCCCGATGCCCCCCGCGTCCGAGGCGCCCACGACGCAGGCGACCGCGGCCACCGTCGTCGCCGCCGTGGCCACGCCCGAGGCCGCCGAGGCGCCCACGGCGACGCTCCCCACCGTGCGCACCTGGGCGCCCCGAGGGGGCGTGCCGCCGACCCATTCGGACCCGCCGCCCCCGCCCGAGCCCGCCGGCCCGTCGATCTTCCTGCCCGTGGCCGGCGTCATCACCGGGGCGGCGGCGATCGCCACGGTGGTCGACGCCGTCGGTCTGGCCGACCTGTCGGCCTCCGCCGTCGCCGTGCTGCTGGCCTCGGGCGCGGTTGTGGCCGGCGCCGCCGCCGCGCTGGCCTCCGGGATGCGCGGCCGCGTGCTCACGCTGGTGCTGGCCATCGTGCTGGCGGTCAGCGCGGCCGGCACCGCGATCCTGTCCGACCAGTTCCAGGACGGCGTCGGCGAGCGCCACATCCGCCCGGCCAGCGCCGCCGACCTCCTGCCGGAGTACCGGCTCGGCGTCGGGCTGCTGGACCTGGACCTGCGCGACATCGCGTTCCCCGACGGCGTGACCACGGTGCGCGCCCACGTCGGTGCCGGGCAGATCCAGCTCGAGGTCCCCGACAACGTCCAGGTGGTGCCGGTGGGCGACACGAGCATCGGCGGCGCGTCGCTGGCCCCGATCGATGCGCCCAAGGAAGGTCAGTCCGCCCCCGTCCTGCGGATCGATGCCGACGTCGACGTGGGCGGGCCGGTCGACGTGATCCGGTGAAGCTGCCCCCGATGCAGCGCGCGGCCCAGGGCCGCCTCCTGTTCGGCGTCTGCGCCGGAGTCGCTCGCGGCTTCGGCGTCGACGTCGTTCTCGTGCGCCTCGTGCTGGCCGCGCTGGTCGTGCTCGGCGGCGGGATCGGCGTGATCCTGTACGGCGCGCTGGTGCTGCTGCTGCCGCGCGAGCCGGGGCCGATCACCCCGTGGCCCGAGCGCTCGCGCACCGCGCTGGGGCTGCTCGTGCTGCTCGGCTGCGCGGTCATCGGCCTGGCCGTCAACAGCCTGTCGGTGCCGCTGCGCATCCTGCTGCCGCTGGCGCTGCTGACCGGCGGCGTCGCGCTGGTCTGGCGCCAGGCGGTGACCGGGCGCGAGATGGGCGAGCGCCCGGCGCTGCGCGAGATCACCCGGGTGGCCATCGGGATCGCGCTGCTGGGCGGCGGCGCGGTGCTGTTCCTGCTCGACAACGGGAGCTTGGCCGCGCTGTCCAGCGCGCTGGTCGCCGCGGCGGTCGTGGCCACGGGCCTGGGCCTGCTGATCGGCCCCCGCCTGGTGCGGGCCCGGGCCGAGGCCGACACCGAGCGGCGCGAGCGCATCCGCACGGAGGAGCGCGCCAACGTGGCCGCGCGGCTGCACGACTCGGTGCTGCAGACGCTGGCGCTGATCCAGCGCGTCGACGACCCGCGCCAGGCCCAGTCGCTGGCCCGCCGCCAGGAGCGCGAGCTGCGGGGCTGGCTGTACGGCGGGGAGGAGCCGGGCCAGGCCGCGACGCTGGCCAAGGCGCTGCGCGCCGCGGCCGACGACGTCGAGGAGCACTACGGCGTCGCCGTGGACCTCGTGCAGCCCTCCGACGGACCGCTGGACGCCGACCTGGCCGCGCTGGCCGCCGCCGCGCGCGAGGCGATGACCAACGCCGGGCGCCACGCCGGCGTGGGGGAGGTGTCGGTGCTGGCCCGGGTCAGCGACGACGAGGCGTCGGTGTTCGTGCGCGACCGCGGGAGCGGCTTCGACCTCGACGCCGTGGCCGCGGACCGCCGCGGCGTGCGCGAGTCGATCGTGGCCCGGATGGCCCGCCACGGCGGGCGGGCCAGCGTGGTCAGCGCGCCGGGCCAGGGGACCGAGGTCGAGCTCGTGCTGCCCCGTAAGGTGCGTTCCTGAGTGGCCGTTCCCCTGCGCAAGGTCGTGATCGTCGACGACCACGAGATCTTCCGGGCCGGCCTGCGCGCCGGGCTCGGTCCCACCGTGCAGGTGGTCGGCGAGGCGGGCACGGTCGAGGAGGCGGTGCCGCTCGTGCGCTCGCTCGATCCCGACGTCGTGCTGCTCGACGTGCACCTGCCCGACGGCGGCGGCCACGCGGTGATCGCGCCCGTCCACGCCGAGCGGCCGGGCGTGCGCTTCCTGGCGCTGTCGGTGTCCGACGCGCCCGAGGACGTCCTGGCCACGATCCGGGCCGGCGCGCGCGGCTACGTGACCAAGTCGATCTCCCCGGCCGAGCTGGTCGCCGCGATCCATCGCGTGGCCGACGGCGACGCCGTGTTCTCCCCGTGGCTGGCCGGCTTCGTGCTCGACGCGTTCAGCGGCGGCCCGGACCCGACCGCGGTGGCCGACGCCGAGCTCGACGCGCTGACCGCGCGCGAGCAGGAGGTGCTCCTGCTGATCGCGCGCGGCTACACCTACAAGGAGATCGCCACGCGGCTGCACCTGTCGGTCAAGACGATCGAGACCCACGTCTCCAGCGTCCTGCGCAAGCTCCAGCTGTCCAACCGCAACGAGCTGACCCGCTGGGCCGCGCAGCGGCGGATGATCTGAGCCCTCAGCGCCGGACGGTCTCGCAGTCCTCGGCGATCACGTCCTTGGCGTCGGCGATGACCGTGTCCCGGCCCGGTCCGCAGATCACGCTGTCGCGCTCGCCGTCGCGGACGTTGACGCGGTCGTTGCCCGCGCCGACGCGGCAGACCAGGAACGTGCAGGCGCCGGCCCCGGCGTCGGCGTTGATCGTGTCGCGGCCCGGGCCGCCGGTGACCACGTCGTCGCCGTAGCCGGCCTCGATCGTGTCGTTGCCGCCCTTGCCGTCGATCACGTCGGCGTAGTGGAAGGACTTCAGGAGGTCGGCGCCGGGGCTGCCGATGAGCTTGGACGGGTTCTCCTGGGTCTCGGTGACGACGAAGCGCACGGGCGTGCGGCCGGCGACCAGCGCGGCCGGCCGGTGGATCTCGATCACCTCGATCGATCGCACGTCGTCATGCTCGTCGGGACGGCCGTCGTTGGCGCGGTCGTCGAGCGTCACGCCCACCTGGATCCGCTCGGTGGGCAGCCAGTCGTCGGTGATGCGGTCCGTGCCCGCGCCGCCGTCGATCAGGTCGGCGCCGTCGTAGCCGGCCAGCTTGTCGTCACCCGCGCCGCCGCGCAGCGTGTCGTCGCCGTTCTGGCCGTCGAGCTCGTCGCTCCCCGCGCCGCCGTCGAGCACATCGGGGCCGAAGCCGCCGCGGAGCCGGTCGTCGCCGTCGCCGCCCAGCATGGTCACCGCCGCCTCGCTGGACGGGCCTTCGATCTCGTCGTTCCCGGCCCCGCCGTCGGCCACCAGCGTCATGCCGGTCGGGAAGGCGTACAGGTAGGTGATGCGGTCGTCGCCGTCACCGGTCTCGACGCGCAGGGTGCCGCTGGCCGGGCAGCGCACGATCGACGCGTCGTCCCAGTCGGCCCGGCGGCACTCCGCGGCGAGCAGGTCGATCGGGCGGGTGTCGGAGATGCGCACCTCGCCGGGATCGTCGGAGGTGAGGATCACGGCGTTGGCCTCACCGGAGGCGGCCCGCAGGGTCAGGGTGCCGTTGTCAGAGGTCAGCTGCGCGGCGGAGGCGTTGGCGGTGACCGCAAGGCCGGCCACCACGCCCACGAGGGTCGCGCGGGTCAGAAGGAGGTTCATGGCGCGCAACCCTGAAGCGGGCGCGGCGCGGCGACATCAGGGAGGTCCCTTGCTAGCGCTCTGCCCTGAACAGCCGCTCGAGCTCGGCGATGGTGCTTGCCGCGTCGACGTGCTTGATCGTGGCCATGCCCAACGCGGCGGCGGGCTTGAGGTTGCCGCCCAGGTCGTCGACGAACACGCAGTCCTGCGGCCGCAGGCCGATCCGCTCGGCGCCCAGCTCGTAGATCGCCGGGTCCGGCTTGCGCAGCCCCTCCTCGGAGGAGATCACCACGCCGTCGAAGATCTCGGCGAACAGGCCGCGGTCGTAGGCGGTGGCGTCGCCCCACGAGTTGGAGACCAACCCGGTGCGCACGCCGCGCTCGTGCAGCGCGCGGACCTCGGCGACCATCGCCTCGTCGGAGCGCACGCCCGCGAACAGCCGGCGGGGCAGGTCGGTCGTGTCGGCCACGCCCAGGCGCTGGCCCAGCGCGGTCGAGAAGGCCTCGGGCGGCACCGCGCCGGTCTCCAGGTCGAACAGCAGCTGGCGCGCCGTGTCGTCGCCGCGGAAGGCGGTGCGCATCGTGTCCGGATCCAGGCCCTCGGCCACGCAGAACGCCGCGAAGGACTCGAACACGTTCGTCGTCAGCACGCCGCCGAAGTCGATCAGCAGGCCCGTCCTAGGCGTCGCCACGGGTGATCGCCTCCGCGCGGTCGGCCAGCTCGACGACGCCCTCGCCGAACGTCTTCAGGTACGGGTCGTCGCTGGTGCCCGAGATCGCGCGCTTGTAGTTGCCCTCCATGAACACGACCGACTTCCACACGGCCAGCGTCTGGTACCAGCGGATGTCGGTCATCGAGCGCCCGGAGCGCTCCTCGTAGCGGGCGATCAGCTCGTCGCGGGTGGGGAACCCCTCGGCGCGGGTGACCGGCGACAGCTCGAAGGTCATCGGCGGATCGTCGCGCTCGATCCACATCGTCGTCATGTAGCCCAGGTCGGCCAGCGGGTCGCCGATCGTGGCCATCTCCCAGTCGAAGATCGACACGACGCGCGCGGGTGCGCCGGCGGCCAGCATCACGTTGCCCAGGCGGTAGTCGCCGTGCACGATCGTCGCCGGGGGCGATTGGGGCAGGTGGTCGGCCAGCCACTGCCCGACACGCTCGACCTGCGGCAGCTCGCGCGTGCGGTTGTGCTCCCACAGGCCGCCGAAGCGGCGCAGCTGCCGCTCGAGGTAGCCGGTCGGCTTGCCGAAGGTCTCCAGGCCGGCGGCGGCCCAGTCGACGGCGTGGACCTCGACGAGCGCGTCGATCAGCTCATCGGCCACCGCGGCCCGCTGCGCGGGCGTGTCCAGCGCCGCGGGCAGCGCGCTGGTCACGACCGCGCCGGCGACCTCCTCCATCACGTAGAACGGCGCACCGATGATCGCGGTGTCGTCGCCGACGGCCAGCACGGCGGGCACGCGCGCGTCGGTCGGGGCCAGCGCCGTCAGCAGCCGCGCCTCGCGCAGCACGTCGTGGGCGCTGGGCGGGAGCGGCCCGCGCGGCGGGCGGCGCAGCACCATCGTCGAGCCGTCCGCGCGCGTCACGCGGTAGGTCACGTTGGAGTGGCCATCGCCGATCGGCTCCAGCTCCAGGTCGCCGGATCCGAGCCCGTGATCGTCCAGGAAGGCGGTCAGCGGCTCGAGCACGACCAGCGGCTCGCGGTCGTTGCCGGCCGCCTCTGCGTGCGTGCCGACGATGTCGTCTTCAGCGGACCCGTGACTCATCGACGCGCAACCCTAGCTTCCGCGCAACGTTGTATCTCCCGATGCCCAAGCCGATCCTCGCCCTCGCCCTCGTCTTCCTGGCGCTGCTGGCTCCCGCCGCCGCCCACGCGGACGAGGACCAGTACATGACCTTCGAGGCGCCGCGCGACCTGCTCGATCCCGCGACCCGCCCGGCGGCGATGGACACGATCGCCTCGCTCGGCGTCAACCGGCTGCGGGTCATCCTCACCTGGACCAAGGTGGCGCCGTCGCCGACCTCGCGCACGAAGCCGACGGTCGACCTGACCGACCCGGCCAACTACGCCTGGGGCGAGTTCGACGCGCTGCTGACCGCCGCGAAGGAACGTGGCTGGCCCGTGCTGCTGACCGTCACCGGACCGGTGCCCAAGTGGGCGACGAAGCGCCGCAAGGACAACGTCACCGACCCCAAGCCCGCGGAGTTCCAGGCCTTCATGACCGCGGTGGGCAAGCACTACGGCGGGCTGGTCGACACGTTCTCGATCTGGAACGAGCCCAACCACCCCGACTTCCTGCTGCCCCAGTACGACAAGAAGGGCAAGCCGGTCTCGGGCAAGCTCTACCGCCAGCTGTTCCTGGCCGGCTGGAAGGCGCTGCGGGCCACGGGCAACGGGACCAAGCCGCTGCTGATGGGCGAGACCGCGCCGCGCGGGACCGGCAAGGTCGTCGCGCCGCTGGCCTTCCTGCGCCAGGCGCTGTGCCTGGACAAGACCTACAAGCGGGCCGGCAACTGCACGAACCTGCCGACCGACGGCTACGCGCACCACTCCTACTCCACGCGCGAGGGCCCGTTCTTCAAGCCCGAGAACCCCGATGACGTGACGATGGGCGTCGTCGGCCGGCTCAACCGGGCGCTGCAGCTGGCCGCGCGCGCCGGCGTCGTGCGCGACGACCTGCCGATCTTCCTGGACGAGTTCGGCGTGCAGTCCTACCCCGACAAGCTGCTCGGCGTGCCGCTCGCCACCCAGCCGCAGTACTACGCGATCTCCGAGAAGCTGGCCTACGACAACCCGCGGGTCGCCTCGTTCTCGCAGTACCTGCTGCGCGACGACCTGAAGTCGACCAAGGGCGGGGGCGGCATCCTGGCGCAGTCGGCCTTCCCGGGCTTCGAGTCGGGCCTGGAGCTGGCCAACGGGAAGCGCAAGCCGGCGTTCGACGGGTTCCGGCTGCCCCTGGTGGCCGCCGAGTCCGGGCGCACGGGCGTGCGCTTCTGGGGCAAGGTGCGCACGGCCACCGCCGCCACGCCGGTCGTGCTCCAGCAGCGCGACGGCAACGGCGCCTGGAAGACGCTGAAGACGCTGACCACCGACGCGGCCGGCTACTGGCACAGCACCGGCACGCGGCGCGACAAGCGCACCTGGCGCACGCTGTGGACCGCGCCCGACGGCACCGTCTACCACGGCGCCACGACCAAGGCGTTCCCCAAGGCCTAGTGTCCGCGCGCCAGTAGCCTGCGAGCGCAATGGCTCAGCAGCTCTGGCTCCTACGGCACGGCGAGGCCGAGCCCCACGACGCCCGCCCCGACCCCGAACGCCGGCTGACCCCGCGCGGCGAGGATCAGTCGCGCGCGGCCGGGCAGGCTCTGGCCCGCCTCGAGCTGCCCATCCACCACGTCTTCTCCAGCCCCAAGGTGCGCGCCTGGGACACGGCCGTCCTGGCCTGCGGGGCGCTGGGGCAGGAGCCGATCGTCCACCAGCCGCTGGGCGACGGGTTCGACCGCGACGACGCGCTCGAGCTGGTGGCCGGCGACCCGGACACGCGCGTGCTGATCGTCGGGCACAACCCGTCCTTCGAGCAGCTCCTGTACGACCTGACCGGCGCCCGCGCCGACCTGCGCAAGGGCGCGATCGCCGGCATCCGCCTGCGCGGCGCCCAGGGCGAGCTGATGGCCCTGCTGCAACCGCGCGAGCTCTCGCTGCTGGCGGGCTGATGGACGGGCGCACCGCTCGCGCGCTGCGGACCCGCGAGCTGGTGGTCGATGCGCTGCTGGCGCTGCTGGACGAGGGCCTGCCGCAGCCGTCGATCGAGGAGATCGCCGCGCGGGCCGGGGTGTCCGAGCGCACCGTGTTCGGCCACTTCGGCGATCGCGAGGGGCTGTTCGACGCGGTCGGCCAGCGCCAGGGCATGCGGCTGCGCGAGGAGTGGGGCGAGCTGCCCGGGCCCGACGCGCCGCTGGCCGAGCGCATCGACGCGTTCGTGGAGCAGCGCGCGCGCATCTACGAGCTGATCGGCCCGCTGCGGCGCGCCGCGATCCTGCTGGAGCCGTTCAGCCAGACGACGCAGGCCGGGGTCGCGTCGCTGCGCTCGCTCAAGCGCCGCGAGACGTGGCGGCTGTTCTCGCCCGAGCTGCGCGACGACCACGTGCTCGGTGCGGCGGTCGCGGCGCTGTGCTCGTTCTCGGGCTGGGACGCGCTGCGCACCCAGCAGGGCCTGTCGGTCGACGACGCGCGCGAGGCGCTGCGCCGGGGCCTGACGGCGCTGCTCAGCGCAAAGAGCTAGCCGCCGCGCGCGCGGCCACCAGCACGGGGTCCATCACGCCCGACATCGGCGGCGCGTAGGACAGATCCACCCATTGCAGGTCGTCGACCGTCATGCCCGCCCAGATCGCGGTGGCGAACGTGTCGATGCGCTTGCCCGCGGTCGGCGCACCCACGATCTGCGCGCCCAGCAGCCGGCCGTCGGCGCGGCGGGTGACGAGCTTGATCCACATCGAGGCCGAGCCGGGGAAGTAGCCCGCGCGGGTGTCGCTCTCGGTGATCGAGGTGACGACGTCGATGCCGGCCGCCGCCGCTTCGCGCTCGTTGAGGCCGGTGCGCGCGACCTCGCGGTGGCACAGGCGCGTGATCGCGGTCCCGATCACCCCGGGGAAGGCGAGGTCGCCGCCGGCCAGGTTGACGCCGGCGACGCGGCCCTGCTTGTTGGCGTGCGTGCCCAGCTGGATGTTCACCGGCTGGTCGAGCAGCCGGTGGTGGGACTCGACGCAGTCACCGGCGGCCCACACGCCGTCGCCGGCGCGCTGATGGTCGTCGACGGCGATCGCGCCGGTCGAGCCCAGCGCGACGCCCGCCGCCTCGGCCAGCGTCGTCTCCGGCTTCACACCGGTGGCGATCACCACGTGCTGGGCGGCGATGTCGCCCTCAGACGTGCGCACGCCGCGCGGCCGGCCGTCGGCGTCCAGCAGCACCTCCTCGAGCTGGACGCTCAGGCGCACGTCGATGTCGTGCCCCTCGGAGGCGTCCTGGACGTGGCTGGCCATGTCCGCGTCCAGCGTGGTCATCAGCTGCGGCGCCTGGTCGATCAGGGTCACGCGCAGGTTGCGCTCGACCAGCGCCTCGGCCATCTCCAGCCCGATGTACCCGCCGCCGACCACCACCGCGTTGGCGCCGCCGCGCAGCACCTGCTCGCGCAGGCGCATGCCGGCGTCGATCGTCCGGGCCGCCTCGGTCGCCTCGACGCCGGGAATCGGCGGCGGCGTGGCGGTCGCGCCCGTGGCGATGACGAGCTCGTCGAACGGCTCGGTGGACTCGCTGCGCGCGTTGAGGTCGCGCACGGTCAGCGTCCGCGCGGCCAGGTCGATGCCCAGGACCTCGTGGCGGATGCGCACGTCGATGCCCTGCTCGCGGTGCTGCTCGGGCGAGCGGGCGATCAGGTCGTCGGCGTCCTCGACCAGCCCGGCCACGTAGTAGGGGATCCCGCACGCGCTGAAGCTGGTCAGACCGCCGCGCTCGAACGCGACGATCTCCAGGTCGGGGTCCTTGCGGCGGGCGGTCGCCGCCGCGCTCATGCCCGCTGCGTCGCCGCCGATGATCGCCAACCGTCTCAAAGCCATGGAGCGGAGGCTTACCCGACCAGCACCTCCGAAAGCACGTCGCGCAGACGTTGGCGGAAGAACAGGTGTCCGGCCCCGGCGCAGAGCATCGGCTCGGCGGCGGGCAGCGCGGCGGCCAGCCAGCGCTGATGGGCGACGCCGACGGTGGCGTCGTCGGCGCCGTGCCACAGGCCGACGGGTTGGCGCACATCGGACGGGTCGAAGCCCCACGGGCCGGTCAGCGTGCGCAGGTCGGCGGCCGCCGCGCGGGGCTTGCGCCCCGGTGGGACGACGGTCAGCAGCGTGCGGCAGGCGGCGCGCTGGAGCGGTCCGCCCTCGGCGCGCAGGTCGAGCGCGTGGGGCGGGGCGATCGCGCCGACCAGGGCGACGCGCGCGACGCGGTCGGGCAGCGTGGCGGCGGCGCCCAGCGCGTACGGGGTGCCGGCCGAGACGCCGACGATGCGGATGCGCTCGATGTCCAGCCGGTCGGCGGCCTGGGTCAGGTCGGCGGCGTAGTCGAGCGGGACGCGCCCGGGGTGCGGGTCCGATCCGGCGAACCCCGGCCGGTACAGGACGACCCAGCGCACGCCGAGCGCGTGCAGGACGGTCTCGACGGCATCGCGCCCGCGCAGCTTGGAGGCCAGCAGGCCGTGCGCGTAGACGACCGGGGTGCCGTCGGGCGGGCCGAGCTCGGCGTAGGCCAGACGGCGGCCGTCGCGCAGGCGCAGGGTCGGCATCGCCCGCGAGCCTAGGCGGGCGGGCCGTCGTCGAACAGGCCCATTTCCAGCATCTTCACCGCCCGCACTACCCTCAGAGGGAGGATGCCGGAGCTCCCCGAGGTCGAGATCACCGCGCGCCGGCTCGACGCGGCCCTGCGGGGGGCGACCATCGAGTCCACGATGGCGCCGGGCCTCAACGCGCTGAAGACCTTCGACCCGCCGCTGCACGCGCTGGACGGCACGCAGATCGAGGGCGTGTGGCGCATCGGCAAGCACCTCGTGGTCGACGTCAGCGGCGACCTGCACGTGCTCATCCACCTGATGTCCGCCGGCCGCCTGCAGCTGTACGACAAGCGCGCGTCGATGCGCGACCGCACGTCGCGGCTGCTGCTGCGCATCGACGACGGGCGTGAGCTGCGCCTGCGCGAGTTCGGCACCAAGCAGGCCGCCTGGGTGAAGGTGCTGCGCGATGGCGAGGTGGACGCCGACCCCGCGGTGGCCACCCTCGGCCCCGAGGCATGGCCCGACCCCCCGGAGGACCTGGCCACCGTCCTGAAGGCCCCGCGCCCGTTGCACACGCTGCTGCGCGACCAGCGCGTGATCGCCGGCATCGGCCGCTCGTGGGTCGACGAGATCCTGTGGCGGGCCAAGCTGTCGCCCTTCAAGCGCGGCGACGACCTGTCCGAGGACGAGGCGACGGCGCTGCGCGCGGCGATCGTCGAGACCCTGGCCGGGGCGATCGAGCACTACGAGGAGGTCGTGCACCTGCCGATCCCCGACAAGCTCCCGCTCCCGCTGCTCGTGCACCGCCACCAGGGCGAGCCGTGCCCGCGCTGCGGCACCACCCTGGAAGCGGTCTTCTACGAGGACTACGTGATGAGCTACTGCCCGGCCGAGCAGACGGGCGGCAAGGTCCTCAAGGACCGGCGGCTGTCGCGGCTGCTGAAGTAGCCGGATGCGACCGCCACGGCTGGCGCGGGTTCAGCCGGGCGCGGTGCGCGCGATCACGTCGGCGATCTCGGCCAGCCCGAACGACCGCAGGGCTTCGAGGTCCGCAGGGTCCAGCGCGGTGCGGGGCGACGCCTGCAGCTGTGTGCGGAAGCGCTCGGCCGCGTCGGGTGCGGCACCCGGTCCGTCGAGCCGGTAGCGCGGCGGGAGCAGCGGCCCGAACAGCAGCGCCTCGGCCAGCTCGGGCCGGGCCAGCGGGTCGGGAGCGACGCCGAGCTCCTCGGCCAGGGCCACGGCCAGCGCGTTGTGGGCCTCCAGCGGCGGGCGCGGCGTGGCCATCGCGGCGCGCATGCGGTCGGCGTCCAGGGGCGGTGCGTCGCCCGCCCAGGTCGCGATGATCCAGCGCGCCTGCAGCTCCAGCAGCGGGAAGTACGGGCCCTGCGCGGGGAACTGGCCGACGAACCCGAACCCGGGGAGGTCCGGGTGCCAGGTGCGCAGGTACAGCTCCAGGTCGGGACCCAGGACGGACCACACGTCGGCGTCCAGATAGGGGATGTCGACCTCGTAGCCGGTCGCGCAGACGATCGCGTCGACGACCTCCACCGCGCCGTCGGTGAACGTCACGGCGCGCCCGTCGATCGCCGCGATTCCCGGTCGGCAGACGATCGACCCGTCGGCGATCTGGGCCAGGTAGTCCTGGCACAGCGAGATCCCGGCGGTGAAGAAGTCCTCGTGCGGCGCGGGCGCGCCGAACGCGGCGGGGTGGCCGGCCACGCGCAGCACGCGGTCGCGGATCGTCTGCCCCAGCGTGTCGCGCGGCAGATGGCGCCGCTCCAGGGCGCCGAACGCGGTGTACCACTGCCAGTCCGACGAGACGCCGTCGACGACCTTGGGGATCACGTAACGCGACTTGCGAAACGACGAGACGACGTTCGTGACGGTGGCCAGGTCCGAGGCGATCTCCAGCCCGCTGACGCCGTTGCCGTAGACCAGCGGACGCCGGCCGCGGTACGGCTCGGCGCCCGGGTAGTGCAGCGCGTGGCGCACCTCGCCGGCGAACGCGTCCAGACCGGGCGGCAGGCACGGCTTGCGGAAGCGCCCGGACGCGACGATCACGCCGTCGAAGCGCTCGCCATCGACGACGTGGTCGCGGGACACGTGCGCGACGGGCGTGCGCAGGCGGATCCGCGAGGTGACGCCGAAGTGGTCGGCGTAGGCGTGCAGGTAGGCGTGGATCTGCTCGGCGTACGGATGCAGCGGCAGGTCGGGGAGCGCGTCGAAGTCCGAGAACGCGGTCATCGCGCGGCTGGTGTTCGTGCGCATGCCGGGCCACACGCCGCTGTGCGCGGCCGTCGTGTGCCACTGGCCACCGAGATCGTCGCTGGCCTCGAAGACGACCGGCTCCAGCCCGGCCTCGAGCGCGTGCTTGGCGGCGACGATGCCGCTGGGTCCGGCGCCGATGACGGCTACGCGCGACGGCATCACGTGGCGGTGTCCAGGGCGGTCGTCGGCAGCCGGCGGGTGAACCACAGCGAGAGCAGCGCGGTGACGGCCACGGCGCCCAGGGCCAGGCGCAGCGCCTCCAGCTGGGCGTCGCCGTAGCTGGCGGCCACGGCGCTGGCCTCGGCGGGGGCCAGGCCGCCCTCCTTCGCCGCCTGCTCCACCACCGACACCGGGACGATGTCGATGCCCGACGCGCTGTGGGCCACGATCGCCTCGCGCGCGGGGGCGGGAACTGCCGGGTTGGCGGCGACGCGCTCGGTGAACCCCGTGGTCAGCGACGCGAGCAGGACGGCGCCGACGATCGCCGTGCCCAGGGAGGCGCCGAGGTTCTGGGCGGTGCCCTGCAGGCCGCCGCCCTCGCTGGTCTTCGCGGCGGGCACGGACGACATGATCACGTTGCCCAGCTGCGAGGCCAGCAGCCCGGCTCCGGCGCCGATCAGCGCGAGCGCGACCTTGAAGCCGGTGTCGTTCAGCCGCACGTCCAGCGTGGCGAGCATCACGATCGCGCCGGCGCTGACGCCGAGCAGCCCCAGTTGCGCGACCATGCGCGGCGAGCTGCGCGTGGCCAGGCGCGGGCCCAGCAGGGCGAAGGCCAGCATCGACAGCGACAGCGGGAGCAGGCGCTTGCCGGTCTCGAAGGCGTCCAGGCCGAGCACGACCTGCAGGTAGACGGGGATCACGAAGAACGTGCCCATCAGGACGAGCTGCTGGCCCAGCAGCGTCGACAGCCCGGCGCGCAGCTGCGATGAGTGCAGCAGGGTCATGTCCAGCAGCTGGTCCTGGCCCAGCCGGGCGCGGCGGGTCTGCCACAGCGAGAAGGCGCCGAGCAGGGCCAGGCCGCACAGGACGAACAGCGGGACGGGCGAGAAGCCCAGCGGCGTGAACTGGCTGTCCCCGATCGTCGGCGGGTTGCGGGGCTGGACGAAGCCCCACACGCTGCTGCGCAGGATCGCGAAGACGATCAGGCCCAGGCCGCCGGCCGACAGCACGACGCCGACGATGTCCAGGCGGGGCCGGTGGGCGGCCGCCGGTGCCCGCGGGATCTGGCCGCGCAGCAGCAACAGGACGATGACCACGGCGGTCTCCGCGGCGAACACGTAGCGCCACGACAGCTCGGTGGTCACCCATCCGCCGATCAGCGGGCCGGCGGCCACGGCGATCGCCGCGACGCCACCCAGCAGCGCGTAGGCCAGCGCCCGCGCCCGGCCCTCGTAGCTGGCCGCGGTCAGCGCCGCGATCGCGGGGATCACCAGCACGGCGCCGAAGCCCTCCACGCCCGACCACCCGATCAGCAGGACCGCCAGGCTCGGGCTCAGCGCGGTGGTCAGCGACCCCAGGCCGTAGATGCCCAGTCCGATCGCGAACGCGGTGTTGCGCCCGAGGATGTCGCCGAGCTTGGCTCCCAGCAGCATCAGCGCCGCCATCACCAGCGTGTACAGCGTGATGGCGGTCTGCACGCCCTGGATCGACGTGTCGAGATCGGCCACGATCTGCGAGATCGCCACGTTCATGACGCTCGTGTCGAGCACCATGACGAACTGCGCCGAGGCCAGCATGGCCAGGGGGACCCATTTGCGCATGGCGTGCCGCTCCGGCTCGGCGTCAGACGCCGGTCAGGGCGTCGATCGTGCCGTCGTCCACGGCGGCCCGCATGACGGCGTAGTCGCGCTCGTTCTGGTCGGCGTAGGCCTCGGCGAACTGGGCCAGGGCGCGGTCGAACGTGTCGTTGCGGCCCAGGTAGGCGGCGATGGCCACGCCGTCGCCGCCGCGGGCATGGGCCCGGGCCAGCGTGCGCCCGCAGACCTCGCCGTAGACCTCCAGCGCGGTCGCGTTCATCAGCTCGACCAGCGCCGAGCCCTTGCCGTCCCACAGCTGGCGCACGTAGTAGTCGCGGTCGACGCCGTCGGGCCCGGTGGTGCGCAGCCAGCCGAGCATCACGTCGGTCGCCGCTTGCGTCAGGCGCTGGCCCTCGACGACGCGCTGGCCGTGGTTGGCGTGGGCGCTGGCGCCGAGGTAGGGCTCGAGCACGGAGGCCTCGGCCTCCTTGAACTGCAGGAACAGCGGGTCGTCGTCGTCGCGGCCGAGCAGCAGCATGATCCAGGCGCGCGTGCCGACGCTGCCCACGCCGACGACCTTGCGGGCCGCGTCGACGTAGCGGAAGCGCTCCATCAGCGCGCAGCGGTCGGCCGACAGCGTGGCGCGGTAGGAGCGGCCCATCTCGTGCACCGTTGCGTTGAGCTCGTCGTGCATCTCCGGCGGGAACAGCGAGTGGATGCGCGTGAGCACCGGCGGGTCATCGCGGATCTGCGGGTGGCCGTCGACGAGCTCGGTCAGCTTGGCGAAGGCCCGCATGCTGGTCTTCGCGCGCGACTTCTCCAGGTTGCGCCGGGCGCGCTCGCGCTGCGCGCTCGTGGCCCGGTCGGCGAACCCGAGCAGCAGCGCCTCGACGTCGACCCGCGAGTACCACAGCTCGAGGTTGCCCATCGCGGCGAACCGGAAGATCGCCTCGCGGTAGGCGCGCGCGACCGCCAGCAGCACCGTGGTCCGCTCCCGGTCGGACAGGCCGCGGTCGCGGCCGGCCACCGCGAAGCTGGCCACCAGCCGCTTGAGGTCCCACTCGAACGGCCCGGGCAGCGTCTCGTCGAAGTCGTTGAGGTCGAAGACGAGGGTGCGGTCGGGGGCCGCGTAGGCGCCGAAGTTCGACAGGTGGGCGTCGCCGCACAGCTGGGTGATCAGGCCGGTGTGCGGCTGGGTGGCCAGGTCGGCGGCCATGATCGCCGCCGCGCCCCGGTAGAACGTGAAGGGCGACACGAGCATGCGCCCGTAGCGGACGGGCACGAGCTCGGGCACGCGGGTGGCGGCCTGCTCCTGCAGGATCTCCAGCGGGCTACGGCGCTGGTCTGACGGCTCCCACACCGCGTGCGCGCGGCGAGGGACCTCCGCGCGCACCGCCTTGCCCGCCGCGGCGCGCTGCGCCACCGTGGGATGCTCGACGGGCTCGATGCCGATGGCGCTCATGGCCGTACGCTACGCCGACGAGGCCTGGGCTGCTCGCCTTGTGCGACCGCCGCGCGCCCGACATGCTTGCCGTAATGCGATCGGTCCGACCATGACCGCCTGGCGGGAGACCACCAGGCAGGCGATCGCCGCACACCTGAGCTCGCGTCAGGTGACGCGCGTGATCTACGGCTCGATCATCGGCTTGGCCGTCCTGCTCACGCTGGAGCGCCACCCGCCATCGTCGGCCGTGGTCGTGTCGACGCTGATCGGGACGGCCGTGGCCGTCGCCCTGGCCGAGCTGTACAGCGAGTGGATCGGCGACGAGGCCCGCCGCGGCCGCCGGCCGAACGCGGCCGAGGTGCACGGGATGCTGCGCAACGTCGCCGCCGTCGCCTTCGGCATCGCGTTCCCGGTCGTGTTCTTCCTGCTGGCCATCGTCGGCCTGATCGACGACGACGACGCGTTCGACTACGCGCAGTGGTCCGGCCTGGGCCTGATCGCGCTGTACGGGTTCGCCGCCGCCCGACTGGCCCGGATGAGCCTGGGCCGCTCCCTGCTGCAGGCGCTCTTCGTCGGGCTGATCGCCACCGGGCTGATCGCGCTCAAGGCGCTCGTCCACTAGCACTCGCGGTCGAGCACGCCGCGGTTGAACCGCAACATCAGAAGGAAGTAGACGCCGCCGAGGGCGAGCAGCCCGGCGTCGATGACGAGCGCCGCCGCGTTCGCCGGGAACGTGAGGAAGCAGATCGCGACGGCCGACCACACGAGCGCGGCGACCGCGACGGGCAGGTCGGCCCGGCCGAGGTCGAAGGCGCCGGCGCGGCGATCCAGGCGTCCGCGCACCGCGAGATACAGGACGACGATCGCGCCGTAGGTGACGGCCGGCAGGATCGTCGACGCGGAGAGCAGCTCGTCGAGCGCGTTGCCGGGCAGCGCGACCATCAGGACGATCCCCAGCGCGAGGACGAGCAGCGTCGCCGGGATCGGCGTCTGCGTGACCGGGTTGACGCGCCGCATCACCGTGTGGGCGGGGAAGCGCCCGTCACGCGACATGGCGAAGATCATCCGCGAGCAGCTGGTCATGATCACGACCGCGGCCGCGAAGAACGAGAACGTGATGGCCACCAGGAGCGCCTTCTCCCCGGCTCGGCCGAGCTGCTCGCGCAGGATCGTCGCGACCGCCGGCCCGCTCTCGCTGACCGCGGGGATGTCCGGGATGGCGACCGTCAGCACGATCGTGAACAGCAGCCCCAGGACCGCCGCGGCCACCACCGACCCGACGATCGCGCGCGGGACGCTGCGATAGGGATCCTTGGCCTCCTCCGCCAGGTTCGCCGCCGCATCGAAGCCGGTGAGGGTGCCCAGGCCCATCAGCGTGGCGAGCATCAGCCCGCCGCCGATGGCGAGGTAGTCGTCGGCGTCCGCGGTGACCCCGCGGGACGTGAGGTTGTCCGCGCTCCCGTCGCCCGACACCAGCACCGCGACGACCAGCGCGACCCCGATGACGAGGATCAGCGAGAACTCGACCACCACCGCGCTGGTGTTGAGCAAGCCCACCAGGCGGGTGGAGCCGATCGAGACCAGCGCGGCGGCGAGCAGGATGGCCAGCGTGAGCAGGCGCGCGGTGCCCTCGTCGGGCGCGATGCCCAGCAGCGGCATGAACGCCTGGCTGGCCATGACGTTGGCGACGGTCACGCTGGCGGTCGCCAGGTACAGGAACGTCAGCCAGCCGAAGCCCCAGCCGATCCGTGGGTTGGCCAGCCGCGAGGCCCACTGGTAGGACGACCCGCTCAGCGGGATGCGCGCCGCCAGCTGCGCGACGACCAGCGCGATCAGGGTCTGCCCGACCGCGACGATCGGCCACAGCCAGACGGCGACCGGCCCGCCGTGCCGGAGCAGGTCGTCGTAGGTCCCGAAGACGCCCACCGCGACCGAGATGAACGCGAACGAGATCGCGAACACCTGGAAGCCACCGAGCGACCGTTTCAGCTCCTGCTGGTAGGCGCCCGGCTGGGACACCGCGCTATTCCACTCGATCTCGCGCCGCAGCGAGCGGAAAACTGCGCCGCGCGGGAGGCGGGTCTGAACGCGACGCGGTTCTGTGCCGCCGGACGCACGCCTCTGCACCAATTCTGTGCCGTCCACCGGTCCGCCGGCGATCACGGGGTAGCGTGCCGCGCATGATCGAAACCGGCCAGACCGCACCCGACTTCACCCTCCCCGACCAGGACGGCGAGGAGCTCACGCTGTCCTCCCTGCGCGGGGGTCCCGTGGTCGTCTACTTCTACCCCAAGGCCGACACGCCGGGGTGCACCACGCAGGCCTGCGGCGTGCGAGACCACGTGGCCGACTACGACGCCAAGGGCGCCACGGTCGTCGGCATCTCGCCCGATCCCGTCAAGAAGGTCAAGAAGTTCCACGACAAGTTCGAGCTGAACTTCCGCCTGCTGGCCGACGCCGACCACGAGGTGGCCGAGGCCTACGGCGTGTGGGTCGAGAAGTCGATGTACGGCAACACGTACATGGGCAACGAGCGCACGACGTTCGTGATCGACGCCGACGGCGTGGTCACCGACGTCCTGCGCAAGGTCAAGCCCGCCCAGCACGACGACCTCGTGCTCGGCGCCCTGGCCTGACGCAACGCCGAGGGCCCGGCGGTTGCCGGGCCCTCGAGGTGCTGCGGGGTGCGGGACCGCCGCGGGCTCAGCCCTTGGACTTGGCCTTCTTGGCCTCCGCCTTGGTCTTGGTCTTCGCCTTGGCGGTGGTGGTCGTGGCCGGGGTGTCGATCACGGCCGGGGCGCGGTTGGTGCCGCCGGTCTTGGACCGCGGGCAGCCGTGCGGGCGGCCGAGGTCGTAGGGGCCGGAGATGTACTGCGTGACCTTGCCCTTGGCGTCGGCCGTCGCGTAGACGACGGTCAGGAGGGGATCCACGCGGGGCTCGTCGCAGATCGACTTGACGTCGATGGCGAACTGGCCCACGACGCGGTTCATCCCGCCCGAGTAGACGCCGACGCAGTTGATGCCCCAGGTGGGCAGGAAGGCGTTGCAGGTGAACGAGTCGGTGGTCACCGCGGCGCCCTGCTGGTCGAGGACGATCACGTCCGTGTCGAAGCTGCCGGCCTCGACGTTGGTGGCGATCTGGTAGCCCAGGATCGGTCCGTTGCAGCCGAACGAGTAGCGCACCTGCGTGCCGTCGATGCCATCGACGGGTTCGCCCAGACGGGTCTGGCCGATGCAGGTGTAGTTGTTGGCGTTGTCGTCGGCGTAGCCGTTGGTCGCCGTCAGGGAGAGGACCAGCACGGCGGCGACGAGCGCCCCCAGGAGGATCCGGCTACGGGACGGGAGTGTGTGGGGCAATGCGACCTCCATGTCAGGGACGCGTGGTGGTTGTGGTGGAAGTGGTGCTCGTGGTGGGCGACGCGACCGGGGCCCAGACCGCGTCGCCGAACGTCTCGGCATCCGCGGCGTGACCCGTCGGCGTCAGGGAGAAGAGCTTCTGCAGCGTGCGCAGCAGGCCGTAGTGGTCGGCCTCCGTGGCGACCGTCGTGGCCGTCCGCACGCCGGGACCGACGAGCAGCGCGCCGACCGGCTCGGGCTCGCTGCTGCTCGCGCCGGCGGCGGGCGCGGGCCCGACGTCGAACGTGACCACGATCAGGCCGTCCTGCTGGTAGGCCTCGCTGGCCTGGATCGCCGGGATCGTGCGGGCCAGGAACGCGTCGAGCGCGGCGGCTCCGGCCGGCGCACCCTCGACGCAGGGCTCGACGGCCCCCGAGTCACAGGCCGACGGGACGATCCAGCTGAGCGCCGGCGGGTCGGCCAGATCGGGCGCCAACGCGCCCAGCTCCGCCTCGCCGGGCACGCACCCGGCGCCGCTCGGCTCGGCCAGCCCGTGGAAGGCGGCGAGCGCGTTGCGAGCCGGCACGTAGCCGGGCGCCGCGGCGGCCGGATCGGGCGCGGGCGCCGGCGCCGGCGCGGGCGCCGGAACCGGTGCCCCGCACGGGTTCGGCAACGCGCCCAGATAGGCCTTCCACGGCCGGCCCGCCGCGGCGAGCTGGCCGGGCAGCGTCGGCACGTCGGCGGCGTAGAAGCAGCCGGTTCCCGACACCAGGCCGGTCTTGGGGTCCAGCACGCCCGGCGCGACGTCGCTCGGCGTCGGGCAGTTGGCCTCGGTCGCCGAGTTTGGCGCCTGGCCGCTGAGCAGCGCGACCCCGTTGGCCAGCTGACCGGCGCCCACGGCGCGGTAGTCGCTCAGCAGCGTGCCCTGCGGCACGAGCGTTCCGGCCAGGTACGGCGCGCGGGTCTGGTCGGTGAAGACGCTGGCGTCCTGGCCGGTCAGCGACACCACCCACACGTGCCCGACCGACGGGAGCGTCGGCTCGGTGGCGGTCGTCGGCGTCGGTGTGGGGGAGCCCGACGGCGTCGGTGATCCCGACGGGGTCGGCGTGCCGGACGTCGGCGTGCCGCTGCTCGGCGTGGGGCTCGGTGTGGCGGCGACCGGCGCGCCCGATAGGCCGGAGTCCGCGAAGCCCGAATCGACGAAGCCCGAGTCCAGGTCGCCGCCGCCTCCTCCGACCCCGCCGCCGCCGTCCCCGCCGAGGTCCACGTCGTCCGTCGCGCGGTCGCCTTCGGCGCTGGCGGCGTCCGGCGCGGCGACCGGGGCAGCGTCGACGACCACGATCGGGCCGGCCTGCTCGACCGCGGCCAGCGACGTCGCGGGTCCGTGGATCGTCGCGCCCAGCGCCCCGCCGACGGTCAGCGCCAGCGTGGCCAGGACGACGGCCAGCGGTCGCGAGACGCGCCGCCGGGCGACCGGCTGTGGATCGGCGGAGGCGGCCAGGACCGCCGCCTGGACGCCGAACGGGGCCAGACCGACGAGCCCGAGCTCGGCCAGCGGGTCGACGCGCGGGGCGCCCACCCGGGCACCGCAGTGCAGGCAATAGCGCTGGTCAGGGGCGAGCGCGGCGGCGCACTCGGGGCAGGCATCCGAGCCAGCCGTGGCAAACAACGAAAAGTCCATCGGGATAGTGAAGTTATGCTAAAACCCCACTAGATCAACTTGCAAGATGAGGAAAGGGAATTTCTCGTATGACCTCCGTTCGCCGTCTGGCGGCGTCCATCACCGCGGTGGGCGTCATCGCCCTCACCGTCCCCGCCTTCGCCGCGGCTGCGCCGTCGGTCATCACCATCAGCGGCGCCACCGGGTCGGCCCCGCTCGTCGCCCTGCTGGCCAAGCAGTACGTCAAGGAGAACCCGGGCAAGGTGCAGATCAAGCTGGCCCAGGGTGGCGGCGAGGTCGGCATCCAGGACGCCGCCGCCGGCCGCGTGACGATCGGCAACGCCGCTCGTGACCCCCGCGACAGCGATCCCAGCGGTCTGGTCTTCTACCCGATCGCCAAGGACTTCTTCTGCTTCGACACGAACCCGGCCAACCCGCTGCCGAACCTGACCAAGGACCAGGCGATCGCGATCTGGACTGGCAAGGTGCGTGACTGGAGCGAGGTTCCCGGCGCCAAGGTGACGGGCCCGATCAACCTGATCGGCCGCACGTCGGCCTCGTCGCTGCCCCCGCTCGTCCAGTCGCTGCTGCTCGGCGGCCAGACGATCTCCAGTCTGGCGGCGCTGAAGCCGTCCGACGGCCTGGTCCAGCAGACGGTGGCCAGCGACAAGAACGCGATCGGCTTCAACTCCGGTTGGTACGCGTCGCAGCCCAACGTGCACGCGGTTCCCTACGAGGGCGTCGCCTGCAACCTGCAGGGCGCCAAGTCCGGCCAGTACCCGGCCGTGCGCAACTACTACGAGGTCACCCGCGGCCAGGCCACGGGCGCGTCGGCGCAGTTCATCAACTGGATCCAGAAGTCCAAGAAGGCGCGGGCCATCATCGCGTCCAAGTGGATCCTGCTCGGGAGCTGAGGCGGGCCCACCGACGAGGCACCGGTAGCGATGCTGCGACGGCTTCGAGAGCCGTGGACGGACCGGCAGGCTGGGCGACGCCTTGGCGTCGTCGCCTGCCTGGTCCTCGTCCTGATCCTGCTGATGATCGTCTTCGTGACGATCAAGGCCTGGCCGACGCTGAAGGCCAACGGCTGGGTGGGCTGGCTGGGTCCCGGCGGCAACGTCGACCGGCAGCTGGACTCGATGATCCAGGTCGGCCAGAACCCGCCCGCGGAGGCCTACCACCTGCGCGCCTGGCCGCTGGTCTACGCGACGCTGCTGACCAGCGTCGTCGCCGTCGGCCTGGGCCTGCTCGTGTCGCTGTTCACGGCGATCTTCATCGTCGAGTTCGCGCCCAAGCGGCTGCGCGACGCGATCATCCCGGCGGTCCGGCTGCTGGCCGCGGTCCCCTCGGTCATCTACGGCCTGATCGGGATCCTCGTGCTGGTCCCGTTCTTCAACAACCACCTGATCGGCACCGAACGCAAGGAGTCGGTGAAGTTCGTCGTCCAGCTCGACGGCACCGGCCTGGGCGTGGCCTGCCTGATCCTCATGGTCATGGTCGTGCCGATCATGGTGGCGATCATCGTCGACGCCCTGCGCGCCATTCCGCGCGGGTGGACCGAGGGCTCCGAGGCGCTGGGCGCCAACCGGTGGGAGACCGTCTGGTCGATCTCCGTCAAGGCCGCGCGGCCGGCGATCATCGCCGCCGCCGTCCTGTCCGGCGCCCGCGCGCTGGGCGAGGCGATCATGCTCTCGATGGTGTCGGGCTCGCGCGGGTTCGCCCCGAACCTGTTCGACGGCCTGACCTACGTGTTCGAGCCGCTGCGCCCCGTCGCGGCGACGATGGTCGAGAACGTCGACGCGATGAACGCGCCCCCGATCAAGTCGACGATCTACGCGTTCGCGCTGCTGCTGCTGTTCTCGTCGCTGGTGCTGTCGGTGGGCGGATACATCGCCAAGCTGCCGATGCGCCGGCAGGGGATCCGCGTCTGATGGCCGTCGCCACCGCTCCCCGCGCAACCCGCCCCAAGCCGCGCAAGGACCCGGTCTCGACCTGGCCCATCCGCCACCGGATCGCGCTCGGCCTGGCCTGGGCCTGCGGGCTGTCCGTGGTCATCACCGCGGCGGCGATCGTCATCTTCATGGCGGTCAAGGGGATCCAGTACCTGAACATCGACCTGCTGTTCAGCCACCCGACGCCGGGCCTGGCCCAGGGCGAGACCGGCGGGATCCTCGACCCGGTGCTGGGCACCGTCCTGCTCACCGTGATCGGCATCGCCATCGCGGTGCCGCTGGCCGTGTGCAGCGCGCTGTGGCTGGTCGAGTACGGCAAGCCGGCCGGCCTGGCCCGCCTGGTCGAGTCGGGCATCGAGGTGATCGCCGGCACGCCGGACATCGTCATCGCGATCTTCGGCCTGGCCATCTTCCAGATGGGGATCTTCGCGCCGCTGTCGTTCACCGCATCGGGCGGCGGCGTGTTTGGCCGCTCGTTCATCGCGGCCGGGGCGATGATGTCGCTGATCGCGCTGCCCTACGTGTTCAACACCACGCGCGAGGGCCTGCAGGCGATCCCGCGTCAGATGCGCGAGGCGTCCTGGGCGCTGGGCAAGACGAAGATCTGCACGATCCGCACCGTGCTGCTGCCGCAGGTGCGCCACAACATCGTCACCGGCTCGGCGCTGGGCATGGGCCGCATCGTCGGCGACACCGCGATCGTCGTGGTGCTGCTCGGTGCCACCCTGCGCCTCGAGGGCCAGGGCAACATCCCCGTGCTGGACATCCTCAAGGGGACCGGCTCGACGCTGACCAGCTACGTCTACGTCGCCTCGCCCGCCGGCGAGGGCAACGCGCCGCAGAAGGCCTACGCGGCGGCGTTCGTCCTGCTCCTGATCGTTCTCGCCCTCAACGCCGCCGCCGACTGGATCGGACGCCGTGGCTCCCGCATGGAGGTCGCGCCGTGAGCGCCATCGACCCGATCGTCGACGAAGCCGAGCCGCGCCTGCCGCCGCCGGTCCGCCGCGTGCGTGTCGACACGACGCCGCGGCCGGTGGACCCCGCCGTCGATCCGCTGGTCCCGGTCACGCGCCGCTCGGGCAGCGGGCCGGAGCGGATGCGCGTCGAGGACCTGACCGTCAACTACGGCGACAACCAGGTGGTCAAGGGCGTGTCGCTGGCCGTGCATCAGGGCGAGGTGCTCGCGCTGATCGGCCCGTCGGGCTGCGGCAAGACGACGCTGCTGCGCACGCTCAACCGCCTGACCGAGTCGACCCCGACCGCCTGGCGCGGCGGCCGCGTGCTGCTCGACGGCGACGAGGTCGAGCAGATCGAGGTGACCGCGCTGCGCCGGCGGATCTCGATGGTCTTCCAGCAGCCCAACCCGTTCCCGATGTCGATCTTCGACAACATCGCCTACGCGATCCGGGTGCAGAACCGCAAGCGCCCGGGGCGCAAGGAGCTCGAGCCGCTGATCGTCGACGCGCTGCGGCGGGCCGGCCTGTACGACGAGCTGGCCGGCGACCTGGATCGCCCCGCGTTGCGCCTGTCGGGCGGCCAGCAGCAGCGCCTGTGCATCGCCCGGGCGATCGCCACGCGGCCCGAGGTCCTGCTCATGGACGAGCCGTGCTCGGCCCTGGACCCGCGCTCGACCGCGGTCATCGAGGAGCTGATCGGCGAGCTGCGCAAGGACCTGGCCGTGGTGATCGTCACCCACAACCTGGCGCAGGCCCATCGCGTCGCCGACCGCGTCGCCTTCATGTACCTGGGCGACCTCGTCGAGTACGGCGACGTGCGCCAGGTGTTCGAGGCGCCGCGCGCCCAGCGCACGCGCGACTACGTCGCAGGGGCGTTCGGGTGATCCGTGGACTGCCGCTCGCCATCCTCGGGGCCGCCGCCATGCTGACGCTGACCGCGTGCGAGTCCAACCAGGACCGCAGCGCGAAGATCGAGGCCGAGGGCCAGCACGCGATGCAGGACGCCGGCACGCTGAAGCTGGGCCAGCCCAACCCCGACGTCAAGGTCGCCCAGGCCACGCTGCTGCGCGCCAACGGGGCGCTGGCCGCCGTGGTCCAGCTCGACAACGCGGGCGCGCCGCAGGCCGACGTGCCCGTGCTGATCGACGTGACCGACGCCCAAGGCGCCTCGCTGTACCGCAACGACGCCAACGGGCTGCAGCCCGCGCTGCAGCGCGTCGCGCTGGTGGAGAAGGGCGACGACGTGTGGTGGGTCAACGATCAGCTGCTCGGCGCCGAGCAGGGCGCCAAGAAGGTCTCGGTCAAGGTGGGCAGCGCGACGCCGGTGGCCGAGATCCCCGACGTCAAGGCCACCGATGTCCACTTCGAGGACGCGGAGGGCGGCGCCTACCTGACGGGCACCATCGTCAACCACACCGACGCGACGCAGCTCAACCTGCCGATCTTCGCGGTGGCCACCAAGGGCGAGCGGATCGTCGCGGCCGGCCGGGCGCTGGTGCCCAAGGTCGTGCCCGGCGATCCGCCCAAGCCGCCCCGCTTCCGTCTGTACTTCGTCGGCGATCCCAAGGGCGCGAAGGTCCATCTGACCGTCGCGCCCAACGTGAAGGAGGCCTCGTGACCGACACGGCGACCGAGACCCAGGACGGGCTGGCCGAGCCCTGCCGCGACTGCCGCGCGCCGCTGGTGCCCGGGCAGCGCTACTGCCTGTACTGCGGGACGCGCCGGCCGGACGCCCGCATGGAGTTCATGGACGTGCTCGTCCAGGACGTCGCCGGGCCGTCGATCCCGGCGCCGCCGCTGCCGCCCGCGACGGCCGTCGCCGCCGCCGGTGCGCCGCGGGAGCCCGGCGTCAACGGCTGGCTGCGTCAGAACACGCCGATCCTGGCGCTGACCGGGCTGATCCTGGGCACGCTGCTGATCGGCCTGCTGATCGGGCACTGGGCCACGAGCAGCGACGCGACCCAGCCCGCCGCGGCCAAGGCGGCGGCGCCCACCGTGGTGCGCGTCGAGGGGGGCGGCACGACGACCGCCGCCGCCGATACGACCGCGACGGACGACACGTCCGCAGTCGCTGACCCGACGAAGGACAAGGCCAAGGACAAGGCGTCGGCCAAGGAGCAGGACGACAGCGCCAAGGCGCCGGAGGCCGCCGCGCCGCCCGCCGACGCGGTCAGCGCCGACTCGCTCCCCGAGGGCGCGGCCAAGGACAAGGCGATCGAGCAGGCGGCCAAGAAGGGCCAGCCGATCTCCACCGGCAACGGCGAGCTGCCGCCCACCGACAGCAAGGCGCCCGCCGGCGGGACCGACTTCGAGACGATCGGATGACGCCGCAGCCCTCCATCCCACCGCTGGACGACCTGCGCGCGCAACGCCACGAGCTGGCCAAGCGCGTCGCGCAGCTGACGTTCGACCTTGGCGGCCTGACCTACGAGATGGCCATCCGCGAGCACTACCGCCTCGACGTGCTCAACAGGCGCGCGGCCGAGCTGCAGGAGGTCGACGCTCAGCTGGGCGAGGTCGAGCGACTGCTGGCCGCCTCCGACGGCGGCGTCGTGGGGGCCTGCCGGGCCTGCGGTGCCGTGCATTCGCGTGGCGCGGTGTTCTGCTGGCAGTGCGGGCAGCCGCTGATGCCCGGCTCGGAGGCCGAGCCCTCGCCGGTCGAGACGATCGAGCCGGTCGCCTAGAAGCGGATCTCGCGCCGGCCGGCCCGCGGCGCGATCAGCTCGATCAGCGACTCGGCCTCGGCCTCCACGTCGGCCCGGGCCGCGCCCGCGTCGATGCGCAGGATCGCCGCGTCGCCCTCCAGCTCGAGCTTCCATGTGCCGGCGTGGAAGCCGTCGAGGAGCAGGTGGCCGATCCAGGTCCCGGTCGGGAAGACCCGGCCGGTCCGGACCGCGCCGATCACCCGGCCCCGGTCGTCGTGGCCGAGCAGCAGGTTGTCGTACTCGGGCAGGAAGCGCGGCGGCGCGGGCGTGTCGGGATCGGGCAGCGGGCCGTCGGGGACGTCGAACAGCTCGCGCCCCTGCTCGTCGCGGAACGTGCGCAGATCCGGGCGCAGGCGCTCGAAGGCCGGGCGCAGGTTGGTCAGCCGCGACCAGATGCGCATGTCGGCGACGCTGGCCGGGCCGAAGGCGGCCAGGTAGCGGGGCACGAGCGCGTCGAGGTCGCCCTCGGCGTCGATGTCGGGCAGCGGCGCCCACGTGGCCTGGGCGCTGGCCTGCCACAGCCCGCGCGGCGGCACCTGGTAGACCGGGTTCAGCGACGTGACGGCCTGGGCCAGCGCGTCGCCGGGCGCGTCGGGCCAGCGCGGCGCCAGCCGCTGGGTCAGCTGGGCGCGGGTCAGCGGTCCGTGCTCGTGCAGCAGCGCGAGGCCCGCCTGCGCGACGTCGGCCGGATCCACGCCGGCCTGCTCCAGGGGCCGCCCGAACGGCGGGCGGAAGGCCCCGGCCATGACCGGCGCGTTGAGCGGGGCGAGCCGCCGCGCGTCGCCCAGCGTGACCAGGTGGATCGTCGGCCGGATGACCGACGCGCGCACGGCCTCGCCGCGCTCGATCGCCCCGCTCAGCTGCGCCGGATCGAACCGGGCGCTGCGCGCGTGCAGCGCCACGTAGGGGTTGGACGGCACCTGCGCCTGGAGCCCGACGAGCGTCTCCAACAGCTCGAGCGGGGCAGCGTCGGTGCGCTCCAGCAGGTGCTGGCGGGCCAGCAGCGCGCGGTTGAGCTGACGGGTGGACAGGGTCGGCGGCGCCACTGCGCGATCATGTCATCCGTGCCCGCCGACGCCGTCCTGTTCGATCTCGACGGCTGCCTGGTCGATTCGCGGGTGCCGTTCGCCCGCTCGATCAACGCGGCGCTGGTCGATCACGGTCTCCAGCCGCGCCCCGAGGAGGAGCTGCACGGCTACCTCGGGCCGCCGATCCACGCCACCTTCCGCACGATGGTCGACGACGAGCGCACGGTGCAGTCGCTGGTCGACGCCTACCGCAGCCGCTACCGCGAGCGCGCCGCGGACGAGACGCCCGTGTTCGATGGCGTGCACGAGACCGTCGGCGCGCTGGCCGAGCGGGTGCCGCTGGTCGTGGCCACCAGCAAGCCGCACGCGCTGGCCGAGCCGCTGCTGCGCGCGCTCGGTTTGCGCGACCACTTCCGCGCCGTCGTCGGTCCGGACCTGGCCGCCGTCGACGAGTCCAAGGCGGCCACGGTCCAACGGGCGCTCATCCACGTGCCGGGGCGCACGCGCGTGGTGATGGTCGGCGACCGGCGGTTCGACATGGAGGCCGCGCGCCAGCACGGCCTGCGGGGCGTGGGCGTCCTGTGGGGCATCGGCGGCGCGGCCGAGTTGCGCGACGCCGGCGCCGACGTGCTCGTCGCGCACCCCAGCGAGCTGCCCGCCGCGATCGACGGCTGAGCCCTACGGCTCGGCGGTGACCAGCGCCGCGGTCGGGCGCCGCAGGCGCAGCGCCCGCGTGGTCAGCCCCAGCCCGGCCAGCACGACCAGCGCGCCGACCAGCTCCAGGACGGTCGGCACCTCGTCGAGCGCGAGCCAGGCCGCGGCGATGCCCACGACCGGCACCAGCAGCGTGAACGGCGCCACCTGGGAGGCGGGGTGGTGGCGCATCAGCCAGGTCCACACGCCGTAGCCGAACGCGGTCGCGCCGATCACCACGTACAGCAACGCGGCGATGCCGCCCAGCGTGACGTGGGCGAACGCGTCGCCGATCGCGGCCGGGCCCTCGAAGGCCAGCGACAACGTCAGCAGCGGGATCGGCGGGATCAGGCACGACCACACGAGCATCGAGATCGGGTTGGGCGCCTGGGCCTGGCGCACGCAGATGTTGCCCGCGCCCCACGACGCCGCCGAGCCGACGCACAGCAGCACGGCCAGCAGCGGGACGCCCTCGGCCCGCCCGAGGGCGATGATCGCCAGCCCGCCCAGGGCCACGGCGGCGCCGGCCAGCTGCGCCCGGCTGGGCCGCTCGCCCAGGAAGGCCACGGCCAGGCCGATCGTGAACACCGCCTGCAGCTGCACGACGAGCGAGGCCAGGCCCGCCGGCATGCCCTGGTCCATGGCCACGAACAGCAGCCCGAACTGGAACGCGCCGATGAACGTGCCCATCCCGATCACCCAGCGCCACGGGACGCCGGGGCGGCCCACGAAGAAGATCGCGGGCACCGCCATCAGCACGAAGCGCAGCGCCGCGAACAGCAGCGGCGGGAAGTCACCCAGGCCCTCGTGGATGACCACGAAGTTGACCCCCCACACGATGGCGACGCAGACGGCCAGGACGATGTGGCGGGTGGGCATGCCCGACATCCTGGCGCGCGGATCGATGAAGAACGAGTGGACTTTCTGTGCGGGACCCGTAAGCTCGGCTACATGGTTGACCTGCGCCGACTGCGCGCCCTGCGCGAGCTCGCCGACCGCGGCACGATCGCCGCGGCCGCCGATGCGCTGCATCTGACGCCGTCCGCCGTGTCCCAGCAGCTGGCCGCGCTGGAGCGCGAGATCGGCCAGCCGCTGCTCGAGCCCGAGGGGCGGGGTGTGCGCCTGACGCCCGCGGCGCGCGTGCTGCTGGGCCACGGCGACGCGCTGTTCGCGCAGATGGAGCTGCTCCAGGCCGACCTGGACGCACACGCCGCCGGCGAGGCGGGCGAGCTGCGGGTGGGCGCCTTCGCCACCGCGATCGGCGGCCTCGTGCTGCCCGCCGCCGCGCTGCTGGCCGAGCGCGCGCCCGGCGTGCGGGTCCTGGTCATCGAGGCCGAGTCGCCGCAGTCGTTCGTGGACCTGGGGCGCAGCGAGCTCGACGTCGCGCTGTCCATGGAGGCCGACGGCGTGCCCGGCGCCGACGACCCGCGCTTCGCCCGCCGCGCGCTGCTGGCCGACCTGCTCGACGCGGCGCTGCCCGCGGACCATCCGCTGGCCGATCAGGACGAGATCGAGCTCGCCCACCTGGCCGGCGAGACCTGGATCGCGCCCCCGGCGGGGTGGACCTGCGAGGCGGTCGTGCTGACCGGCTGCCGCGTCGCCGGCTTCAGCCCGCGCATCGCGCACCGCACGGGCGACTGGCGCGCGTCGCTGGCGCTGGTGGCCGGCGGGTTCGGCGTCGCGCTGGTGCCGCGGCTGGCCGGCGTCACGCCGCCCGCGGGCACGGTCGTGCGCCCGTTGTCGGGGATCCCGCCGATCCGCCACGTGTTCGCCGCCTGCCGGCGCGGGGCCGAGCAGGCGCCGGCGATGCGCGCGCTGCTGGACGCGCTGCAGGACGCCGCGGCCGAGCACCTCGCCGTCCCGGCCTACTAAGCGGCTTCCGCCAGCTGCGCCGGCTCGATCTCGGCGTCGCGCCCCGGCGGCTCGCGGTGCAGCGCGACCGCCACGACGACAAGGGCGACGCCCGCCACCTCGCGCGCGGACGGGATCTGGGCCAGCACGATGATCCCGACGACCGTGGCCGTGGCGGGCAGCAGCGAGACGAGCAGCGCGTAGGTCGCGCGCGGCAGGCGGACCATGGCCAGCTGGTCGGCCACGTACGGGATCACCGACGAGCACACGCCGACGCCGATGCCCGCGGCGATCAACACCGGGTCCAGCAGGGACGGCGCCGCGGCCCAGCCGCCGATCGGCGTGGCCACCACGGCGGCGACGATCATCGCCGCGGCCAGGCCGTCGATGCCGGCCCCGCGCGAGACGCGGTGGGCCACGACGATGTAGCCGGCGAACAGCGCGGCGTTGGCCAGCGCGAAGCCGAGCCCGAGCAGGTCGGCCCTGACGAAGTCCCCGCCCACCCCGGTCAGCGCCAGCACCCCGGCCGCGGCCAGACCCAGCGCGATCAGGTTGCGCCCGCTGCGCATCCCCACGACGGCGACGCAGATGACGCCCGCGAACTCGATCGCCGCGACGGTGCCCAGCGGCAGCCGGTCGATCGCCTCGTAGAAGCAGGCGTTCATCACGCCGAGGATCGCCCCGAGGATCCACACGTCGCGGCTGAACGTCCCGGGCGACCGCCACGGCCGGCGCACCAGCGCGAAGATCAGCGCCGCGGAGGCGATGCGCAGCCAGGCCACGCCGAGCACCGGCATGCGCGCGAACAGCAGCACGGCGAAGGCCGGACCCAGGTAGTGGAAGACCGCGCTGACGACGAACCAGGCGTGGGGTGGAACGCGATCGCGCATCGGCCTTGAACCGTGCCGCGGGAACCGCGACGATGGAATAGGCGATCGAAGGAGTTCTCGTGTCCACGCCTGCGGATCCACCACTGGATCCGATCAACTGCCGTCTGATCGAAGAGCTACAGGCCGATGCACGGGTGACCCTGGCCGAACTGGGTCGGCGCGTCGGCCTGTCGGCACCCGCGGTGGCCGAGCGCATCGCGCGCCTGGAGGAGGCCGGCGTGATCACCGGCTACCACGCCGCGGTGAACCCGTCCGCGCTCGGCTACACGCTCGGCGCGATCCTGCGCATCCGGCCCGCGCCGCGCCAGATCCCGACCGTGGCCCGGCTCGCCCAGGACACGCCCCAGGTCGTCGAGTGCCACCGCATCACCGGCGACGACTGCTTCCTCATGCGCCTCGTCGTCCGCGACGTCGAGGAGCTCGAGGACCTGATCGACCGCTTCGCCTTCCACGGCCCGACGACGACGTCGATCATGCAGCGCTCACCGGTGCCCCGCCGCCCGGCCCCGCTGCCGGGCTGATGCCCTAGATCGGGCAGCCCGTCGGCCAGCGCCGCGTCGTGGGCTGGGGCAGCACGACGCCCGGGCTGGGGGTGAAGGTCACGCGGGTGTAGACGCGCGTTCCCTGGCACACCTTCGGCCGGTCGGCCACGACCCGCACCCGGTACCGGTGGAACGTGCCCGCGGCGCAGTACGGGTCGCAGTCGTTGATCGAGACGAACCCGTGCCCACGGGCGGTGCCGCCGCCCCAGCTCGTCCAGCGCATGCCGGTCAGCCCCAGCGCGGCATCGCCGCAGGCCAGGATCACGTGCGTCGGTCGCGCGCGATCCGGCGCGCAGCCCCCGATCTGCTGCACGGCCGTCGCGGACGCCGACGAGGCGGTGGTGCCGAGCACGATCGCGACGGCGGCAAGGATGAGGGGCGAACGCAAGGACATGCGGCCACTGTGGCACGCCACCTGCGCGGGTGAACAGCCCGCTGGACGAATCTCACTCGCAGGCCCACCCGTCGCCGTCGGCGTCGAGGCGGTAGTGGTCGTAGCCGACCACGCGGATCGGGCCGGCGACGTAGTACGGACCGTTGCCGCTGCCTCCCGCGCAGTCGTAATCGGACACGTTGGGCTTGAGGCAGGCGCCCTTGTAGGCGGGGTCGCATCTGCCGGCGGCGTCGGCCGCCGGCAGGGCGACGAGGGCCAGCGAGCAGGCAGCGACAAGTGGGGCCGCGAAGGCGGCCAGGCGGGGACCCGGGGACATGGCGGGACGCTAGAGCGCTGAGCATCTGCTGTGCACTCGTACATTTGTTGGCAGCGGTTCAAATGACGCTCCAGGGCTACCATCGCCGCCCATGGCGATCGAGCTCAACGAGGCCACGCGGCGCCTGCTCGACGGCGCGAACTTCGCGGTCCTGGCCACGCTGAACCGCGACGGCAGCCCGCAGACCTCGGCGATGTGGGTGGGGCGGGAGGGCAACGACGTGCTGTTCTCGACGCTCGCCGGACGCCAGAAGCACCGCAACCTGCTGCGCGACCCGCGCGCCAGCTTCACGATCATCGACGCGGCCGACCCGTACCTGTACGTCGAGCTGCGCGGGCCGGTCACGTTCACCGAGGACGAGGGCCGGGCGTTCGACATCGGGCTGTCGTGGAAGTACGACGGCCGCGACCCGGATCCCGACGAGCCTGGCGCGGTGCGGCTGATCGGGCGCATGACGCCCGAGAAGGCGACGGGCTACGCGGCGTGACGCCCGCGGCGGTCATCTTCGACTGCGACGGCCTGCTCGTCGACAGCGAGAGCGCGTGGACGCGCGCCGAGGCGATCCTCTACGAGCGCAACGGCATCGCGTTCACGCTCGAGCACAAGCAGGAGCTGCTGGGCACCTCGGGGCCGCAGGCGATCGCCACGTTGGAGCGCCATCTGGGCCTGACCGCGGGCGAGGGCGCGGCGCTGCTCGGCGAGCTCAACGCGCTCGCGCTGGCCGAGGTGCAGCGCTCCGCGCCCGCGCTGCCCGGATCGGTCGAGCTGGTGCAGGCGCTGCGCGAGGCCGGCGTGCCGATCGGCGTCGCCTCCAACTCGCCCCACGTGCTGGTCGACGCCAGCCTGGTCAGCGCCGGGCTGCAGGACGCGTTCGGCGCCGTGGTCAGCGCCCAGGACGTCGCGCACGGCAAGCCCGCGCCCGACGTCTACCTGGAGGCCTGTCGCCGGCTGGGCGCCGATCCCCAGGCCAGCGTCGCCTTCGAGGACTCGCCCACCGGCGTCGCCTCCGCGGTCGCCGCCGGACTGCACGTGATCGGCGTGCCTTCGGTGGAGGGCGTCGAGCTGACCGAGGCTCACGCGGTCGCCGCCTCCCTGCGCACGTCCGCGGTGTACGCGGCGGTCGGCCTGCGACTGGCGGCGTAGGCCGGCCCACCGATGCTCGAGGCGGCCGCGCTCGCGCTGCTGGTCGCCACGCTGGCCGCGGCGATCGCCCTGCCCGGCCGCGAGGCGCTCGTCGCCGCGCCCGCCGTCGCGCTCCTGCTGGCCATCGGCGCGATCAGCCCTGACGCGGCCTGGGACGAGCTGTCCGACCTCGCGCCCACGCTCGGCTTCCTGGCCGCGATGCTCGTCGTCGCGGCGGTGTGCGACCGCGACGGCCTGTTCGTGGCCGCGGGCGCGTGGATGGCCGGGCGCTCGCGCGGCGACCCGGTGCGGCTGCTGGCGCTGGTGTTCGCCGTCGCCGCGGCGGTCACCGCGACGCTGAGCCTCGACACCACGGTGCTGCTGCTCACGCCGGTGGTGATCGCCACCGCCGCGCGCCTGCGCCTGGACGCCCAGCCCTACAGCTACGCCAGCGTGCACCTGGCCAACAGCGCCTCGCTGCTGCTGCCGATCTCCAACCTCAGCAACCTGCTCGCCTTCCAGGCCACGGGCGTCTCCTTCCTGCGCTTCGGCGGCCTGATGGCGCTCCCGTGGATCGGCGCGATCGCCGTGCAGTGGATGGTGCTGCGACGCGCGTTCGCGCCCGAGCTGACCGCCGAGACCGCGGCCCCGGGCCCGCCCGCCGCGCCGGCCGTCGCGGTGCCGCGCCACGTCCTGATCATCCTCGGCCTGTCGCTGGTCGCCTTCGCCGCGAGCTCCGCGGTCTCCCTCGATCCGGCCTGGGTCGCGCTGGCCACCGCGATCGCGCTCGGAGTCCCCGCGCTGGCCGCTCGGCGCATCGACGCGCCCGCCATCGCCCGCGCGATCAACGTCCCGTTCCTGGCCTTCGTCGCCGCGCTGGCCATCGTCGTCGAAGCGGTGCGCGACCACGGCCTGGAGCGCGTCGTCTCAGGGGTGGTGCCGGGCGGCCACGGCCTGCTCGCGCTGCTGGCCATCGCCGCGATCGCCGCGATCCTGGCCAACCTGGTCAACAACCTCCCGGCGATCCTGATCCTGCTGCCCGTCGTGACGCCCGCCGGCACCGGACCGGTCCTGGCCGCGCTGATCGGGGTCAACGTCGGACCCAACCTGACCTACGTCGGCTCGCTGGCCACGCTGCTGTGGCGGCGGGTGCTCGCGCACCACGGCCTGAGCCCCGACCTGGCCCGCTTCACCCGCCTCGGGGTCGTCGTCGTGCCGGCCACGCTCGTGGTCTCCACGATCGCCCTGTGGTTGGCCTTGCAGGCGCTGGGCTGAGCCGTAGTCTGGGCAGCAGTGCCCTTCGCCGACTTCTCTTCGTTCTGGGACGGCGTCGAGTCCTTCTTCTCGAGCCTGGCCCACATCAACTGGCTGTACCTGCTGGTCGGGCTGCTGGCGTTCGGCGTCTACCTGACCATCCGCGCGCGGGCCTACTTCCACGTGCTGCGCGCCGCCTACCCCGGCGAGCGCTTCGAGTTCCGGCGCATCTGGGGGGCCTACGTCGCCGCCTACGGCTTCAACAACGTGGTGCCCGCGCGCGGCGGCGACGTGATGAAGCTGTTCCTGGTCAAGACGTCGGTGCCCAACTCGACCTACCCGGCGATCGCCTCGTCGTTCTTCGTCGAGGCGGTCTTCGACGCGACGATGGCCATCCCGATCCTGACCTACGCGTTCACCCAGGGGGCGTTCCCCAAGCCGCCGGACTTCTCCAAGCTGGGCGCGTTCGACCTCAGCTTCTTCGCCTCACACGTGCAGTTCACGCTGTTCCTGATGACGGCGTTCGCGATCCTCGTGCTCGTCGGCTTCGCGCTGCTGTCGCGACGGGTCAAGGCATTCTGGGCCCGGGTCAAGCAGGGCGTGACGATCCTGTTCGACCGCCGCCGCTACTTCCGCGAGGTGTGGCTGGTCCAGTTCGTCGGCTGGCTGTTCCGCTTCACCGCGTTCTGGTTCCTGCTCGACGCGTTCGGCGTCGGCGGCTCGGTGTCCAACGTCGCGCTGGTGCTGGGCTGCAACGCGATCGCCTCGCTGATGCCGTTCACGCCCGGCGGTGCGGGCGTGCAGCAGGCGCTGCTGATCAAGGTGTTCGGCGGCGTCGCGACGAGCGCGACGGTGGCCGCCTACTCGGTCGGCCAGCAGATCGCGATCGCCATCTTCAGCCTGGCCATCGGCTTCGGCGCGATCGTCTTCATCTTCCGCTTCCGCTCGTTCAAGGCCGTGATCGCGGCCGGACGCGAGCATCGCGCGGCTGAGCGCGCGGCGGAGGAAGCGGACGCCGGTGAGCGGCCTACTGCAGGCCGGAGCGCGCCTCACGCACGAGCGTGACGGCCTCCGGGAAGACGGTGGCCATCACGGCACGGACCTGGTTGGCCTGCGCGTCGGCATCGCCCTGCAGATTGATGCGGTTGATTGCGGCGACGGTCATCTGCACGGCCAGGTTGATGGCGTTGTCCGCCCAAGCCAGGCCCTGCTGACGCTGCATCGAATCGGCGAACTCCGCCATCCGGCGCTGCAGCTCGTCCGGGTCGCCGAAGAGATTCTCGAATCCACCCATAGGAACGAGTCTAGGCACGCTCCTTAAGCTGGGGTCATGGTGATCTTGGAGGGCGCTGGGGTTCCACTGGCCGTCGAGGTCACCGGTGACGGCCCACCCGTCCTGCTCGTCCACGGGATCGGCGAGACGCGCCACGCGTGGGCGCCGATCGCGGGCGCGCGCACGATCGCCTACGACCGCCGCGGCTACGGCGACAGCGGCGCGCCCGAGCGCTACGCGGCCACGACGATCGCCGAGCAGGCCGAGGACGCGCTCGCCGTCCTCGAGGCGGTCGAGGCGACCGACGTGGTCGCGGCCGGCAGCGACTTCGGGGCGCTGGTCATCCTCGACCTGCTGATGCGCCACCCCGACCGGATCCGCTGCGCGGTGCTGATCGACCCGGCGGCGTTCCCACTGGTGCCCGAGGCCACCGAGGCGCTCTCCCAGGAGGTCAGCCGCGTGAGCGCCGGCTTCCGCGAGGACGGCGCCGACGCGACGATCGCCCGCCTGCGCCGCGAGCGCGGCCTGCCGCCCGCCGCCCAGACCGGCAACGTGCCCGCGTTCTTCGCCGATCTGGCCGGTCAGTCGACGCTGGAGCTGACGCGCCGCTCGCTGCGCACGATCACCACGCCGGTCACGATCCTGGTCCACGACGCCGCGCCCGCGTACGTGCGCGACGCCGCCGAGATGCTGGCCGAGCTGACGCCGGACGCCGAGCTGGGCGTGGGGGAGGACCTGCGCGCCGCGGCGCAGGCCTGCCTCGCGTAGGCCGTCCGGTCCAACCAGCATCGGCCGGGCGGTCCGTGGCCGGACGCCACGGGCGCTGCCACGCTGACGGCGTGGCGACCTCCGAGCAGGCGGTGGTGCTGTTCGCGGATCGCGCTCGCCAGAGGGTGCCGGACATCGTCGACGACCTCATGGACCGCCAGTGGCGGGAGGTTCCCGAGTTCTTCGTGACCGACGATCCCGGCTACCGCGAGGCGGTGCGCGCCAGCACCCTCGAGAACGTCGAGCTGATCATCTCCGCGCTGCGCCAGCCGCGGGTGCTTCCGCGAGCGCTGGCGCCCGGCCCGCGCCGGGAGGCCGACGCGGCCGCCCAGCACGGCGCCGAGCTGCACGCGCTGCTGCGCACCTACCTGCTCGGCCAGCAGGCGATGGTCGAGCATCTGATCGACGACCTCGGCGGCGCGCCCCACGCCGGCGACAGCCTGCGCCAGGGGACGCGGATCATCCACAGCTACATGCAGGCGGTGATGCCGCTCGTGGCCGGCGAGTACGGCGACGAGCTCGGCCGCCTGCGCGCGCACCCGCAGCTGCGCCGCCTGCGGCTGGTCGAGGCCGCGCTGGACGGCGAGCAGCCCGGAGAGCTCGATCACCCGCTGGAGGCCGAGCAGATCGCGGTGGTCACCCGCGCCGAGCAGGCCGAGGCGGCGATCGCCCACGCCGCACACGGGCTCGACGCCGCGCACCTGGCCGTGCGCGCGGCCGACGGACACTGCTGGGCCTGGGTGGTCACGGCGCGTCTGGACGAGCTGCGCGACCGCCTGCGCCGGGAGGGGCTGGACGCGCCCGTCGGCCTGGGCGGCCCGGGCGGCTTCCGGCTGGCCCACCGCCAGGCGCGGCTGGCCGAGCGCCTGGCCCGCGGGCCCGCCGACGTCGTCGATCTGCGCGCCGTCGCGCTGGAGGCGCTGATCCTGGGCGATCAGCGCACCGCCTACGAGGTGGCGCGGGCCGAGCTCGGGCCGCTGGCCGGTCGCGACGACCGCGCCGAGCGGCTGCGCGCGACCCTGGAGATGTGGTTCCGCTCGCGCGAGCGGCTGAACGAGACGGCGGGCGCGCTGGGCGTCGCGCCCCGCACGGTCACCTATCGGCTGCGGAGCGCCGAGCAGCTGCTCGGCCATGCGATCGCTGATCGGCGGGCGGAGCTGGAGGCGGCCCTTCGGGTTCAGCGCCTGTTCGCCGCCGCGCCACCGCCCGCGCCTTGACGCTGGCCACCCACGCGCCGCCCACGGCGACCAGCCCGGGGGCGGCCATCAGCGTCTCCTCCACCGGCATCCCGGCGACGTGGGCAAGCATCAATCGCCACTATGACATGAATGGGCCCCGCTGCTGCGGGGCATGTCCAGCGCCGGGTTGCCGTCGAAGAACCCGGCCGGCTTGAGCTTGAAGCCGATGTGGGTGACCGGCATCACCGGCCAGTCCTCGGGGCGCACCACGTGGTGGGCGCCGAACGAGTACCAGACGACGAGGTCGGTGTCGGCCACCGGCCGGTCGGCCTTCGTCCACAGCGGCAGGCCCTCGCCGCCGGGATGCTGGTTGGGGTAGTCGCCCGCGGCGAACTTCTCGCCCTCGGCGTACGGCGTCACCCACAGGTGCTTGGCCGCGAAGCCGGCGCGCGCGCCCTGGACGGAGTCGGCGTGGGCCATGGGCAGCACGTTGTCGCCGGGCAGCAGCTTGTAGGCCACCGGGTCGCCGACGCCGTTGAGGACGCTCGGGTTCTCGATCCGCCACGTGCGCGCGCGTAGCGGGTCGATGATCCGCTGGGCCTCGGACTCGCTGGTCAGCTCGGTGCGCTTGGTCACCCACGCCGTGCCCAGCGGGTTGTCGGGTCCCATCGGGACGGGCTCGGAGTCGAGCTCGACGACCGTGTTGTTCTCGCCGTCGACGGCCATGTCCAGCCGCACGCAGAAGAAGTGCTGGTGGTGGGGGCCGTACAGGCCGGGCGCGACGAGCGTGCCGTGGCGGGGCTTCTCGCCGACCGGCAGCGCGCCGGTGGAGATGACGCCCGACAGCTTGACCTCGTACTCGATCGTGCCGTCGGTGTAGAGGTACCAGAAGTACCCGTACTCGTAGTTGCCCACGGTGACGATCGTCGAGACGACCAGCCGCCGGAGCCGGCGCACCTCGACCTCCTCGGTGCGGAAGTCCGTGTGCTTCCAGCCGATCCCGGCGTCCTCCTCGTGCAGGCAGACCGCGTTGGGGATCGTCATCGCGTTGCCGTCCTGGTCGTTGACGACGCCGTCGAAGTACTGGATCTCGCCCAGGCAGTCGCAGCCCAGCTCGAGCGGGTTGGCCAGCCATCCGAGGCCGTACTCGCCCATGTCGAAGACGTTCTTGAACGCGTGCGTGGGCGCCGGGTCGCCGTAGGGGACGTACATCTCCGACAGCGACGCGCGGTTGACGATCGGCCGCAGCCGGTCACCGTCCTGGTAGCCGATCTCGTGCAGCACGAGCCCCTCCTTCGCGTTGAAGGAGATGCGCAGGCGCCACTTCTGCCAGCCGATCGCGTGCCCGTCGATCTCGAAGCTCGGGCCGTCCGGCTGCGTGATGTCGATCGGCCGCAGGTCGGTGCGCAGCGTGGTGAACGCGGGCACGTTGTCCTCGGTCAGCATCAGCTCGGGCACGTAGTTGCCGGGCTTGGGCGGGAACGGGACGATGCCGTGGTCGGTCACCTCGACGACCGCCATCTGGTCGCAGTCGAAGATGCAGATCAGCCCCTCGACCGGGCGCGCGTAGCCGTTGTCGCCCGGCGCCGAGCGCACCCAGGTCAGCGGGCGCAGGATCCGCCGCTCGTCGGGATGGTCCTCGGGCATCGTGTGCGAGGCCGCCCACGGGTCGATCATGCACAGCGAGAAGTCGTCCACGCCGCGGGCCCGCATCGCCTCCTGCCAGCGCGGATCGGCCCGCACGATCTCCTCGCACTGCATGAACTCCTCGAAGGTGATCTGCGCCTGCACGCCCGGCTTGCGCTCGAACGAGACCACGCGCTGCTCGGTCAGCGAGACGACCGCCTCGTAGGTCCCGCGCGACTCGCGGTCGCGCAGCACGATCGCCGCCTCGCGCGGCGGGTCGGCGACGCCCTTGGCCGGCTCGCGCAGCATCACGAACACGAAGCGCCAGCTGGGGCCGAGCTCGCGCTCGGCCCGCAGCAGCTCCGACGCCGCGCCGATCTCCTCGGCGGACAGCGGCTCCAGCGGGTGGATCGCGGCGACGGGCAGATCGAGCGGGTTCACAGGTGCCTCCTAGATGCCGGCCGGGGCGAGGGGCCCACCGGCGGGGTGGTGTTCGTGCGCTTGCGGGTCGTCGTGTTCGAAGGAGCCGATCTCCGCGTAGCGATCGGGCGCGCGGCTGCGCAGGACCAGCGCGTAGACCACGCCGATCACGAAGATCGCGATCACCACGAAGGGGATCGCCTGGACGAACGGCACCGAGCCGTCACCGGCCAGCGTCGCGCGGTTGGAGATGAGCAGGTAGCAGGCGCCGAGCATGGCCAGGCAGCCCAGGATCGGCGCGATCAGCGTCTTCCACGGATGGAAGCCGTCGCGCGCCTCGGTCAGGAAGTAGGCGATGATCGCCACGGAGGCCAGCGCCTGCACGGCCAGGATGCCCAGCACGCCGAGCAGCGGCGACCAGGTGCCGATCTTCGTCAGCGAGGCCAACGTCGAGCTGTCGTCGATCGTGAACGCGATCACGTAGACGGCGACGATCGCGGTGACCGCCATCGCCGCGTTGACCGGCGAGTGGCGCTTGACGTGCGTGCGGCCCAGCGCGGCCGGGAGCACACGCTCGCGGGAGAGCGAGAACAGGTACCGCGCGGCTGTGTTGTAGAAGGCCATCGCGCAGGCGAACGAGCTGGTCACGATGAACAGCTCGAAGCACTTCGTCAAGAAGCCGCCGACGTACTCGTCGGTCAGCAGGTACCAGGCGGAGGCGACGTTGCCCTCGAACTGCGCGGCCACGCCGTTGCCCACCTCGCCGGTGCCGAAGCCGGTCACGAAGATCCAGGACATGAAGATGTAGAACAGCCCCAGGCCGATCACCGAGCCGTAGGTGGCGGCCTTGGCGATCCGCTTGGGATCGCGGGACTCCTCGGCGTAGTTGGGCGCCATCTCGAAGCCCACCCAGGACCAGAACGCGCCGAAGATGGCCACGCCCGCGGCGCCGGCCCCGAAGGTCGAGACCGCCGTCGAGTTGTCGAACAGCTCCAGCGGGTTCAGCGGGCTGGCCGAGAAGCCATCGCTGCCGCCGTCGCCGATCACGCCGACCGACAGGACGACCAGGGCCAGCACCTCGCAGATCAGCGCGACGCCGAGGATCTTGGCGGTCAGCTCGATGTGGAAGAACGCGAAGGCCGAGATCAGCGCCAGGCACCCGAGCGTGTAGATCCAGCCGGCGATGTTGATGCCGAACCAGTCGTTGAACGTCGTCGAGGCGAAGTAGCCGAACACGCCCATCACGGCCGAGGAGAAGACGATGTAGCAGAGCGCGATCAGCACGGCCGCGCCGAGGCCGGGCACGCGGCCCAGCCCACGCGTGATGAACGTGTAGAAGCCGCCCGCGGCCGTCACCCGGCGGCTCATCTCGATGTAGCCGACCGAGAAGACGGTCAGCGCGACGGTGGCCACGAGGAACGCCGCGGGGACGGCGAACCCGCCGCCCAGGACGGCTACCGGCACGTTGAACATCATCGCCGCCAGCGGGGCGGCGCCGGTGACGATGAAGAACAGCACCGATGGGAGCCCCAGCGCGCCAGGAGCGAGCCGATGATGGCCGCCGGCGGAGGGCTCGGCGGCGGTCGGGACGGGCGGGGCACCCGGCTGGGCGATCGTGCTCATGGCGGCTCCTGAGTCGGTGTGTGGCGTGCACGACGCAGGAAAGCCCGGCCCGCGCGCCCGCAGCAGAGCGCGCCGGTCCGAATCCGCGTGTCCGCGTTCCGACCGCCGGTCCCGCCAGCCGCCCGTTCCTTCCGCACGCGGCAACCGCCCGCGACAGGGTTGCCTGCGAAAGCAATCCGCGTCCCCCTAGACTGCGGGCGCATGGCCCCGCCCAGCCCCCGGCAACTCGCCGCCAGCCACCGCCTCGAGCAGGCGCTGCGCGTGGTCGGCCCCGCCCTGGACCTGGTCCTGCTCGCCGGTGACCGCCTTTCCCGCGTCGTCGATCGCTCCGACGACGAGCCGCTGCCCGCGATCCGCTACCCCGGCGCCGCCCGGACCCTGCCGCCCCGGTGAGCGACACCACGGCCACACCGGACGTCCAGCGCCAGCTGGACTGGGAGCTCGCCAATCGCCCGAAGGCGATCGCCGCTGCGATCGTCGGCGGCCTGTTCGTCGTCATCCCGTCGCTCTACATCGGGCTGACGGGCACCAACGCGGACGCGCCCGAGGTCGGCCCGCTGCAGGCGCTGACCCCCGCGCTGGACGGCCAGTTCGCCGCCGAGGTCAACCCCCGCACCGAGCTGATCAAGTACTGGGCCGACCACTCCGGCCCGTCGATCCTGGCCGGCGTGATGCTCGCGGTGAGCATGGTCGGCATCGGCTACGTGCTCTGGTACCTGTTCGCCGCCACCCGCGCGCGGCGCCCCGAGCTCCCCGCCTTCGCCCGCTGGCTGGCCGTCGTCGGGCCGCTGTTCATGGGCCTCTCGTCGATCCTCGTGCCGCTGGCCCGGTACCTGGGCACCAACAGCTATCTCGACGGCAGCGACACCTCGCGCGCCGCCGTCGACGCGGCGCTCGGCGGGACCGGCGTGCTGGTGGCCGCGGTGATCGGCCTGGCCGGACAGCTCAGCCTCGCGCTGTCGTTCGTGCTGATCGCCCTGAACGCGATGCGCGTCGGCCTGCTGACCCAGTTCATGGGCATCGTCGGCGTGATCGTCGGCGCGCTCTACGTCTTCCAGGTCGGCCCCGCGCCGATCCTCCAGGCCTTCTGGCTGATCGCGCTGGTGCCGCTCTTCCTGCACCGCTGGCCCAACGGCACGCCGCCGGCGTGGACCACCGGCGTCGCGATGCCGTGGCCGACCGCCGCCCAACGGCGGGCGGCGGCCGCGCCCCCGAAGGCGGCCACGGTCGGCGGCCCGGCCGACAGCGCCGCGGCGGCCACGCTGGGCGACGACGCGGCCGATCCGCGTCCGGCGCCCAAGGGCCCGACGCACACCAGCCGCAAGCGCCGCAAGCGCTAGCGGACTAGGCCGGGGCGGGCCGGCCTGGCCCGCTGCCCGACGAGGGCCCGTCGTCGCTGGTCAGGCTCGTCTGGAGCTCCTGCTCGATCTGCTCCAGCGAGCGGTCCTTGGTCTCCGGGACCAGGCGCAGCACGAAGCCGATCGACAGGAGGCTGAGCACCGCGAAGCCGAAGAACGTCGCGGTCTGCCCGAACGCGTCGAGCAGGTTGAGGAAGGTCAGCGCGACCGCGAAGTTGGCCAGCCAGTTGGCCGCGGCGGCCACGGCGGTCGCCTCGCCGCGCACGTCGCGCGGGTAGATCTCGGAGATCAGCAGCCAGAACACCGGGCCCAGGCCGATCGCGAACGAGGCCACGTAGAGCATCAGGAAGACCAGCGCCATGTCGCTCTTGGCGGTGCCGGTCAGCTGGAAGGCGATGCCCAGACCCACGAGCGTGACCGCCATGCCGGCCAGCGAGCCGACCAGCAGCGGACGGCGCCCGACGCGGTCGATCACGAACAGGGAGATGATCGTCACCACGACGTTGACCACGCCCACGGGCACCGCGTTGAGGATCGAGTTGCCGGTCGACAGCCCGGTGCTCTCCAACAGGGTCGGCGCGAAGTAGATGACGGTGTTGATGCCGGTGATCTGCTGGATGACCGCCAGGCCGACGCCGATCCCCAGCACCTTGCGCAGGTTGGGCTTCAGCAGCGCCTTCCACTTGGGCGCCTCGATCTCGCCGTGGTCCATGTCCTGCAGCTGCTCGTCGACCGCCTGCTCGTCGCCGCCGGTCATGCGCCGCAGGACGTCGCGCGCGTCGTCGCCGCGGCCGCGGGCCAGCAGGTAGCGCGGGGACTCGGGCATGAAGAACATGCCCACCCCGAACAGCACGGCGGGGATGATCGCCACGCCGAACATCGCGCGCCAGTTCTCCGCGCTGGAGAAGGCGTAGTCGACGAAGTAGGCGCTGAGGATGCCGATCGTCACCGCCAGCTGGTTGGCCGAGACGATCGCGCCACGGTGCCCGGGCGGGGCCGTCTCCGACAGGTAGACCGGCACGACGATCGAGCTGGCCCCGACGGCCAGGCCGACGATGAAGCGGCCGGCGATCAGGACGGCCAGCCCCTGGGCGATGATGATCACCACGATGCCGACCGCGAACAGCGCGGCGTTGATCATCAGCGTGGGACGGCGACCGAGGCGGTCGGCGATGCGCCCGCCGGCCAGCGCGCCGAAGGCGGCGCCCAGGAGCAGGCCCGACACGGCGGCGTCCTGCTCGAAGGACGACAGGTCGCCGAGGTCGTTCTTGATGAACAGCAGGGCGCCGGATATGACGCCCGTGTCGTAGCCGAAGAGGAAGCCGCCGATGGCGGCGATCGAGGCGATGACCCAGGAGAAGCGCGAGCCGCTGACGGCCGGCGCAGAACGCGATTCGGACACGTCCTGCCGATTACCCGCGGCCCGGCGGCGCCAAGCCAGCCGCACGGCCAATAGCGTTCGCGTCGATGACGCATGCCGAGCAGGCGGTCCTCGAGGCCGTCGAGCGCCACCGCGATGACATCGCCGCCCTCGCGGCACAGCTGATCGCCTACGACACGACGGCCGGCGCCGGCGGCCAGGAGGCGCTGCTGCAGACGCTGCTGGCCGACCGCCTGGCCAACGCGGGGGCCGACGTCGACGTGTGGGTTCCCGACACGGCGGTCGTGGCCGGCAGCCGCCAGGTGCCCGACGGGTTCGACTTCGCCGCGCGTCCGCAGCTGGCCGCGCGCTTCGCGCCCCGCGGCGAGGGGCGCAGCCTCCTGTTCAACGGCCACATCGACGTCGTGCCGGCGGGCGATCCGGACGCCTGGACGACGCCGCCGCTGCAGCCCGACATCCGCTCCGGCCGCCTGTACGGCCGCGGCGCCTGCGACATGAAGGGCGGTGTGGCGGCGATGGTCGTGGCCGCCGAGGTGCTGGCCGCGCACGCGCCGCTGCTGGGCGAGCTGATCGTCTGCACGGTCACCGACGAGGAGGAGACCGGCGCGGGCGGCCTGGCTGCCGTCGCGCGCGGGGTGCGCGCCGACGCGGGCCTGATCCCCGAGCCGACCGGGTTCGACGCCTGGGTGGCCTGTCGCGGCGACGTGATCTGCGAGATCGAGGTCGATGGGCGCCTGGGCCATGCGGGGATCGAGCACCCACCCGGCGACGCGATCAACGCGATCGACAAGGCGCGCCTGGTCATGAACGCGCTGCGCCGCCTGCACGACGACCGCCGCGGCCATCCCGACCACCGCCACCTGCACCTGTCGCCCGGCCACGTGATCCCCACGAAGATCAGCGCCGGCGACTGGGCGGTCAACGTGCCCGACCGCTGCACGATGACCTACCACGTCGCCTACCTCCCGGCGCACGCCGACGCCGACGGCTGGGGCACCGCGGTCGAGGCCGAGGTCGAGGCGGCCATCGAGAACGCCACGTCGGTCGATCCCTGGCTGGCCGAGCATCCGCCGCGCGTGCGCTGGCTGCTGGACATCCCGGCCGCCGAGGTCGCCGTCGGCGAGCCGATCGTCGGCGTCGCCCTCGACGCGGGCGCCGACGTGGGCCGCCAGGGGCGGCGCGCGGGCCTGGACTCCTGGCACGACGGCGCCACGTTCACGCGCTCGGCCGCCACCCCGACGATCGCCATCGGGCCGCGCTCGATCGACCGCGCCCACACCGTCGACGAGTTCGTCCCGCTCGACGATCTCGTCGACTGCGCGAAGCTCTACGCGCTGGCCGCGATGCGCTTCTGCGGCGTCGCGCCGTAGCCGCCCGCGTCAGCCGCGAACGCTGACCAGCGGCGGGCGCTCGTCGACCGCGACGGCGCGCGCGTCGATGCCCGCGTCGGCCGGGCGCAGGTACGGCGCGGGGACGGGCTCGTGGCCGAGCCGCCGCTCGACGGCCATCAGGATCGAGTACGACATCGCGCCCAGCGCGTTGAGCGGCTGGTGGCGGTTGCGACGGTCGGGCAGGCGCACCTGGCCCAGCGCGTCGAGGCCGACCAGCCGCAGCGCGTCGATCAGCATCGCGATCTCGACGCCGTAGCCGACCGGGAAGGCGAGCTGCTCGAGCAGGCTGCGGCGCGCCGCGATCTCGCCGGCCAGCGGCTGGGTGAAGCCGGCCAGCTGGGGCACGTGCAGGTTGATCAGCGGCCGCGCCATCAGCTCGGTCACCCGGCCGCCGCCGTCGGGGATGGGGGCGCCGGAGGCCGGCTGGAACGGCCGCGAGAACGCGCCCTTGACCAGCTCCAGCTCGGGATGGCAGAGCAGCGGGCCGAGCACGCCGCGCACGAACGCGCCGTCGACGCCGACCGAGTCGGCGTCCAGGAACGCGACGATGTCGCCGCTGGTCGCGCTCAGGCCGCGCCACATCGCGTCGCCCTTGCCGCGCGCCGGGCCGAAGGCGGGCAGCAGCGCGTCCTCCTGGGCCACGTCGACGCCCAGGCGCGCGGCCACGCGAGCGCTGCCGTCCCGCGAGTCGGCGTCGACCACGAGCAGCTCGTCCACCACGCCGGCGTCGCGCAGCTCGAGCAGATGGCGCAGGATGCCCGGCAGCGTCTGGGCGCACTCCTTGGCGGGCAGGATCACGCTGACCGTCTCGCGCTTGGCCGCGATCAGGCGCTCGATCGGGAAGTCGCCGGCGTCATAGGTGCGGCGCTGCAGCCAGTCGTCGAGCGTGAGGTCGTGGGCCAGGCCGCGCGGCGCGCGTCCGTGCGTGCGGGCGGCGGTGTGGACGCGCACGTCGGCCGCGCGCAGGATCGGGATGCCGGCCGCTTCGAGGCGGCGCCCCAGCGCCTCGTCTTCCAGAGCCGGCAGCGGTTCCATGCCCCCAATGGTGACGTACGCGTCCGCTGTCAGCGACATCGATGCGCCGGCGAAGTGGTGATGCTCGGCGCCCGGGTCGCGATCGCGCACCGCCGACAGGCGCCGGGCGGCGCGCTGATCGCGGCGCGCGGCGACGCCGGGGTCCAGGCCGCGGGCGCCGGCCAGGTGGATGTCGCCCCCGACCGCCTCGGCGCCGTCGGCCACCAGCGCGAGCTGCCGGGCCAGCCAGTCGGACGTGACGACGGTGTCGGCGTCGGTCGAGGCGATCAGGCCGCGCGGCTGTCCGGCGGCCAGCAGCAGGTGGGCGGCCAGATCCATGCCCAGGCGCCGGGCGGCGCCGACGCCCCGGCCGGGCCCGCGCAGCAGGCGCAGCCGCAGCGCCGGGTGCGCTGCGGCCACGGCGCGGGCGCGCTGGGCGGTGTCGTCACGGCAGTCGTCGAGCACGAGCAGCACCTCGTAGGCGTCGGGCGCCACGCCCTCCTGCGCGGCCAGCGCGCGCAGGCACGCGCCGATGCGGGCCTGCTCGTCGCGCGCGGGCACGACGACGCAGGCGCACAGCGCGCCATCGGCCGCGTCACGGTCGTCCGCGGCGGTCAGCCCGGCGGTGTCGACGCTCATCCGGCCTCCGCCGCGATCTGCTCGCCGGCCGCGTCGTAGTCGCCGTCGCGCTCGTGGGTGAGCACGCCGACCAGGCGCCCCTGCGCGTCGTGGTAGCGGACCGTGAAGGCGCCCGCGCCGTGGTCGGTCAGCTCCACGCGGTCGTGGCCGTCGCCCCAGGCGGCGTACTTCAGGGTGTGATCGCCGATCGTCGACCAGAAGCCCGGGACCGTCTCCCAGCGCGCGTCCTCGTCGCCGGCCAGCTGCCGTCCGGCGATCTCGCCGTGGGCCAGCGCGTCGCCCCAGTGCTCGACGTGCAACGCGCGCCCGGCCACCGCGTGCTCGGCCAGCGCGACGTCGCCCGCAGCGAACACGTCGGGGTGGGACGTGCGCATCCGCGCGTCGACGCGGATCTGCCGGCCGTCGGGGCCCAGCCCCAGCCCCGCGGCGCGGGCCAGCTCGTCGCGGGGGGCGATGCCCGCGCCGAAGACGACGACGTCGGCCGCCACGGCGGGGCGGCCCGCGGCGACCACGTGGAGGCGGTCGCCGTCGCGCAGCAGGTGATCGACCGGATGGCCGAGCTCGAGCGTGACGCCCTCGTCGGTCAGCCAGGCGGCGATGCGCGCGCCCACCTCGGGGCCCAGGCGCGCGGCCTGCGGCGCCGGCTCGTCGCTGATCAGCGTCACGTGCGCGCCGCGCCGGGCCAGCGACGCCGCCGTCTCGCAGCCGATGAAGCCGCTGCCCACGACGACCACGTGGATGCCCGGGCCGGTCGCCTCGCGCAGCGCGTCGGCGTCGCTCACACGACGGACCGGGTGGACCGCGGGATCCTCGGCGCCCGGCACCGGCAGGGGCACCGGCCGGGCGCCGGTGGCCAGCACAGCGGCGGTGAAGCGCACGTCGCGCCGGTCGCCGAGGGCCGCCGTGTGGGCCTGCGGATCCAGCGCGGTGACGGCGGCGTAGACCAGCTCGACGTCGTGGTCGCGGTACCACGCGTCGTTCTCGAGCGGGAGCTCCGCGGCGGCCTGCTCGCCGCGCAGGTAGGCCTTGGTCAGCGGCGGGCGGTCGTAGGGCGGGCGATCGTCGTCGGTGGCCAGCAGGACGGGGGCGGTGCCGCCTGCGTCGCGGTAGCCGCGGGCGGCGGCCAGCGCGGCGGGGCCCCCGCCGACGATCAGGATCGGGTCGCTCATGCGGTGCGGGCCAGCAGGTCGAGCACGTAGCGGTCGTGGCGCTCGTGGTGGACCGGGTGCAGCGCGGCCCGCCGGCCGAGCAGCGCGTGCACCTCGTCCCCGCGCATCGGGTAGGTGCGGGTGGGCGGGCGCCAGTGCACGGCGAGCAGGTCGCCGCCGGGGGACAGCGCCCCTTCGATCTGGGTCAGCAGGTCGGTCAGCGCGGGCGGCGCGAAGTAGTAGAGGATCTCGCTGCACACGATCAGGTCGAAGGGTCCGGCCGGCAGCGCCTCGGGGATCACCGCGACGTCGATCGTCACGTGGGGCCGGCCGGCCAGGCGCGCGCGGGCGCGGGCCACCGCGGTGGCCGAGGCGTCGAGCGCCACGAGCGCGTCGCTGACGTCGGCCAGCCGCTCGGTGAGCACGCCGATCGAGCAGCCCAGCTCCAGGACACGCGGGAAGCGGCGGTCGCCCAGGGCGGCGATCGTGCGGTCGTACTTGGCCAGCTCGTAGGGGCTGGTGGCGAACGACCACGGATCCTCGGACTCGCGGTAGAGCGTCTCGAAGGAGGCGGGATCGAGCCGGTCGGCGGCGACGCTCATGGGCGCGCCTCCAGGTCGCTGCGCCCGGTGCGGGCGACGATCGGGTCCAGGCGGTGCTGCAGCAGGAACAGCTCCAGGTCGCGGCGCGCGCGATCCAGCGCGCCACCGGTCACGAAGGCCGGTGAGCCACACGCGCGGGCGGCCTCGTCCAGGAGGCGCCGGATGGCCGCGGAGACCGCATCGCGCAGATGCGCCGCGAAGGCGGCGTCCAGCGTGTCGCCGTCGCCACGGCGGCCCGCCTCGGCCAGCCACAGCGCGATCGTGTCGCGCTCGGTGCCGATGCGCCCGGCGGCCAGCCCCTCCAGGTCGCCGCCGCCGCGGGCGGCCAGCAGGTCCAGCGCGGCCTCCGCCGCCGCGTCGGCGGCGCCGGCCCAGGTGGCGGCGGTGCGCACGGCGTCGCGGGCGAACCACGGCTGCTCGAGGATCGCCCCGGGCTCGCCGAGCACGGCCAGCACCGGGGCGCCGTCGAAGAGCACCCGGTGGCTGGCCGACGAGCGCATGCCCGCGCCCGCGAACCACGTGTCGTCGACCGTCGCGCCCCGGGTCACGTCCACGTAGGCCAGGCGCACCGGGCGCTCGTCGCCGGGTGCGCGGGCCAGCACGAGCGCGCGGTCCACGCCGCCCGCGCCCGAGCAGAAGGTCTTGGCGCCGTACAGCGCGCCGTCGCGGATGTGCGCGGGCGTGCCCTCGCCCGGGCCGGGGTCGGCGCCCCACACGCCCAGGCGCACGCGCGCGCCGGCGACGGCGGCCAGCTCGGCGTCGCGCAGGCCCGCCGGCGCGTGCGCGGCCAGTCGCTCCATCGCGTTGAGGTGTCCGTCGACGATTCGCGACACGCCGGTGTCGGCGCGGGCGACGTCGCGGACCAGCGCGAGCTGCTCGGCGAAGCTGCCCAGGGTGCCCAGCCGGTTCTCGGCCTCCAGCGCGGCGATCGCGTCGGCCGGGAACGGCGCGCGCGGGTCGCGATCGCGCGAGGCGGCGCGGGCGGCGATCCGGGCCAGCGCGCCGCCGGCGCTGGCGGCCAGCGCGGTGGGGTTCTCGCTCAGCGGGCGGCAGTCCAGCCCGCGCTCGCGCGCCTCGGCGACCAGCGGCGCGACCAGCGCGACGGTCTCGGCCGCGCCGCCCCGCCGCGCGCCCGGACCCAGGCCGTCGTGCGCCAGCACGACGCAGCCGTCGTCCAGCCGCGGGCGCACCGCGGCGAGCATCGCGGCGGCGTCGTCCCCGCGCCAGTCGTGCGTGTCGGCGTCCCAGGCGACGATCCGCAGCCCGTGGCGGTCGGCCAGCTCGGCGGTCCACGGCGCCGGACGCCCCCAGGGCAGCCGCCAGAGCGTGGGCCGGATGCCCAGGTCCCGCAGCGTCGACAGCGCGTGCTCGGTATCGCCGCCGACGGTCTCGCGGTCGTGCTCGGGGTGGCGCAGGTGCGCGGCGCCGTGCAGGCCGACCTCGTGGCCCTCGGCGACGATGCGCGCGACCAGCGCGGGGGCGGCCGCCGCGGCGGGCGCGAGCACGAAGAACGTGGCGCGGGCGTCCGCGTCGCGCAGGGCGTCGAGCACGCGCGGGGTCCACGTCGCGTCCGGTCCGTCGTCGAAGGTGAGGGTGCAGACCACGGGCCCCCACTACCCCCGTTGCTCTGCGCTCTACGCGCGGCGGCTCAGACGGCGGCGCGCTTGGCGTCGGTGCGCATCTCGGAGAGGATGCGCTCGAGCCGGGGCTCGGTGTCGTTGTCGACGTGCGTCATGGCCGCGGCCACGGCGGGATGGACGGCGGCGATCTGCTGGTGCATCTCGTGCGCGACCGCCCGGTAGCTGGGGTGGCCCTCGCGGCCGGAGCGCAGCTCGATCAGCTGCATCGCCTCGCGCGCGTTGAGGTCCAGGACGTAGCGGATCCGGTAGCCGAGGCTGAGCGCGTACAGCGCCTCGCCCGCGTGCCCGTCGGCGGTCAGCCGTTCCCACTCGGTGCGCGAGACCTCCAGGCCGCGCCGGAACGCGTCGCCCGCGCCGGCGGCGTCGAGCTCCTCGGGCACCTCGGCGCCGAGGTGCGGCCCCAGCCGCTGCCACTGCACGGTGAGCATCCGGTGGCGCTGCAGGTCGCGGAAGGCGCCGTAGTCGCTGACGATCTCGAAGCGGTAGCGCAGCGCCTCGAAGCCGCGCCCCGGGCGGTGGCGGCGGTTGCGCCGCTCGCCGACGAGGTCGCCCAGCATCTGCGCGCGCTCGTCGGCGCCCAGGGCCGAGAGCCGCAACCGGGTCTCCTCCTCGCTGGCGCCGGCGGCCTCGAACAGCAACGCGGCCAGCAGCGACTCCTCGTCGCCGTCGACGTGCAGCAGTCGCACCGACGGGCCGTCGGCGGCGGCCTGCACCGACGCGTCGTCCAGGCCCAGGCGCGCGGTCCAGCGGGCCGCGGCGGCGTCGCGACCCTGCAGGTAGGCGATCCACTCGCCGCCCCGATCGGGTCGCGGGATGCGCGTCACGAAGCTCGGCATCACGGCCTGGATCGCGGCCAGGATCTGCTCGCCGCAGCGGCGCGCCTCGGGCAGCGGGTGGGCCAGCAGGTGCAGGATCAGCTGCTCGTAGGTCTGACCGGAGGCGTAGATCCCCATGTGCGACAGCGACGCGGCGGGCAGCAGCCCGCGCAGCAGGTCCAGCGCCTTGGCCTTGATCGCCCGCGTGCGCGCCGGCGACGGGTCGCCGGGGTAGGTCGAGTCGACCCACGCGGCGACCTGCGGCAGGGCACGGGAGTACGTCGAGAAGAGGTCGTCCATCGCGGCCGCGTACTGGGGCCCGAGCGACGCGTCGCGGTAGTAGCGGTAGCCGCCGTCGTCCATCGGCTGGTCGTAGGCGATGTAGCGCGTGGACTGCTCCAGGTAGGCGCCGATCCGCGGCCGTTGCAGGACCTTCGTCAGCACGTTGGAGACCCACTCGCAGGCCACGTGCGCGCCGCCCAGCTGGGCCACGGAGTCGTCGCCGTAGCCCAGGAAGATCGTCTCGTAGAGCTTGGCCGCGCGGTCGCCCTCGGCTGCCTCGAAGGCCGCCGCCGGGGCGCCGTCGGACAGCGAGTCGGCGAACTCGTCCAGGAACATCCGGCGCAGCGTGCCCGGGTAGCGCGAGTAGCGCGCGAACAGCGCGCCCTTGACGGTCTCGGGCAGGTTCACGAGGCCGAACACCGGACCGTCGAGGGTCGTGAAGTGCGGGGCCAGCCGTTCCCGTTCGGCTGCGGTGAAGGACTCCATGGGGGCTCCGCACGGTACCGCTCGCGGCGGCGTCCGGTCTCGTCCAGCGAGTCGATCATCCCGACCGGCCCCACCGGCCCGGTCAAGCCGATAGGGCCGACTTCCTCGACAATCTTGATGGGAAATGCGCTAGCATGGTTTCAGTTAATTCCTACTGAAATTGTGGAGTTTTACCCAGTGAGAGCACGAAACCTGCTGGCCGGACTGCTGACGATCACCGCCCTGGTTGCGGTCGGGTGCGGCGGCAGCTCGGATGACACGAGCGGCGGATCGACCGGCAGCTCCTCGAGCGGCGGCGGCGACACGCTGCGCCTCGTCGCCTACTCGACCCCCGAGGTCGTCTACGACGAGATCGACCCGGCCTTCGCGCAGACCGAGGCCGGCAAGGGCGTGAACTTCGAGACCTCGTTCGGCGCCTCCGGTGACCAGAGCCGCGCCGTCGAGGCCGGGCAGAAGGCCGACATCGTCAGCTTCTCGACCGAGCCCGACATGACCCGTCTGGTCGACGCCGGCCTGGTGGCCGAGGACTGGAACCAGACGCCCAACAAGGGCCTGGTCACCACGTCGCTGGTCTCGTTCGTCGTGCGGCCCGGCAACCCGAAGAACATCCACACCTGGGCCGACCTGCTCAAGCCGGGCGTCGAGGTCCTGACCCCGAACCCGTTCACCTCGGGCGCGGCCAAGTGGAACCTGCTGGCCGCCTACGGCGCCAACGGTGGCGCCAGCGGCGACACCCAGGCGGGCCTGGACTACGTCTCCGAGCTGGTCAAGGACCACGTCAAGATCCAGGACAAGTCCGGCCGTGAGGCGCTGCAGACGTTCATCGGCGGCCAGGGCGACGTGCTCCTGTCCTACGAGTACGAGGCGACCACCGCCCAGAAGAAGGGCGAGGACGTCGACTTCGTCACGCCCGACGACACGATCAAGATCAACATCGACATCGCCAAGACGAAGGACGCGCCGCCCGTGGCGCAGTCGTTCCTGGACTACGTGCTGTCCAAGCCGGCGCAGGAGATGTTCGCGTCGTGGGGCTACCGCCCGGTCAACGAAGAAGTCCTCAAGGCCAACGCGGACAAGTTCCCTGATCCCGCCAACCTGTTCACGATCGAGGATCTGGGCGGCTGGTCGAAGGTCAACGACGAGCTGTTCGACGTCGAGACGGGCTCGATCGCCAAGATCGAGGAAGACGCCGGAGTCGCGACGGAGGACTAGTGGCGACCTTCCCTCTCGCCCGGAGGCGCCCGGCCCAGCGGTCGGGCGCCCTCGCGCTCGGGATCTCGACGCTGTGGCTGAGCCTCATCGTCCTGCTGCCGCTGGCGGCGGTGGTGGATCGCTCCTTCCAGGACGGCCTCGGCCAGTTCTGGGACGCGATCTCCTCCCGCCAGGCGGTGGCGGCGCTGCGGTTCACCCTGCTCGTGTCCCTGGGCGCCACGGTCGTCAACGCGATCACCGGAACGCTGCTGGCCTGGGTGCTCGTCCGCGATCACTTCCCCGGCAAGAAGATCGTCAACGCGCTGATCGACCTGCCGTTCGCGCTGCCGACGATCGTCGCCGGCCTGACGCTGCTCGCGCTGTACGGCAAGAACAGCCCGCTGGGCATCGACATCTCCTACACGAAGTGGGCGGTGCTGCTGGCGCTGCTGTTCGTGACGATGCCGTTCGTCGTGCGCTCGGTGCAGCCCGTGCTGATCGAGGTCGACCGCGAGATGGAGGCGGCCGCGATCTCGCTGGGCGCCTCAAACCGCCAGGTCTTCGCGCGGATCATCCTGCCCAACCTGATCCCGGCGATCCTGTCGGGCGCCGGTCTGGCCTTCGCCCGCGCCGTCGGTGAGTTCGGCTCGATCGTGCTGATCTCGGGCAACATCCCGTTCGACACCCAGGTGTCGTCGGTCTACATCTTCAAGCTGATCGAGAGCGACGCGCCCGTCAGCGCCGCGGCCGTGGCCGTCGTGCTGCTGCTCGTCTCGGTGATCGTCCTGGCGCTCATCCGCGGCCTCGGACGGTGGGGGGTGCGCCACCAATGACGGTCTCTCGTCCCTGGCAGCTGACGCTGCGGGTCCTGGCCCTGGGCTGGATCCTGCTGATCCTGCTCGCCCCCGTCGGGCTGATCTTCTACCGGACCTTCGAGCACGGGGTGGGGGCCGTGATCGACTCGATCACCACGCCCGCCGCGGTGTCGGCCTTCTGGCTGACGATCGAGGTGTCGGTCATCGCCGTGGTCGTCAACACGGTGTTCGGCGTCGTCATGGCGCTGGCGCTGGCCCGCGGGAAGTTCCGCGGCAAGTGGATCCTGGACACGATCATCGACCTGCCCTTCGCGATCTCCCCGGTCGTCGTCGGCCTGTCGCTGATCCTGGTCTACGGCACCAACGGCTGGTTCGGCCAGGCGCTGGCCGACCAGGGCATCCAGGTGATCTTCTCGACGCCGGGCATCGTGCTGGCCACCGTCTTCGTGACGCTGCCGTTCGTCGTGCGCGAGGTCACGCCGGTGCTGCGCGAGATCGGCGACGAGCAGGAACAGGCGGCCAGCACGCTGGGCGCCAACGGCTGGCAGACGTTCTGGCGCATCACGCTCCCGGCGATCCGCTGGGGCATCGCCTACGGCGTCGTGCTGACCACGGCGCGGGCGATCGGCGAGTTCGGCGCCGTCAGCGTGGTCAGCGGGAACATCTCCGGCAAGACGGAGACGCTCACGCTGCTCGTGCAGAAGCGCTTCAACAACTTCGACATCGCCGGGGCCTATGCCGCGTCGGCGCTCCTGGCGGCCATCGCGCTGCTGACGCTGCTGGCCATGACGACGTTCAATCGCAGAAGGGAAGAGGCTTGATCGCCGCCCGCAACATCACCAAGCAGTTCGGCGACTACACGGCGCTCGACGACGTCACCATCGAGATCCCAGACGGCTCGCTGACCGCGCTGCTGGGGCCGTCGGGGTCGGGCAAGTCGACGCTGCTGCGCATCATCGCCGGCCTGGAGACGCCCGACACGGGCGTCGTGGAGATCGGCGGGAGCGACCAGACCCGCGTTCCGCCCCAGCGCCGCGAGATCGGCTTCGTGTTCCAGCACTACGCCGCGTTCAAGCACATGACCGTGCGCGACAACGTCGCCTTCGGCATGAAGATCCGCAAGCAGCCCAAGGACAAGATCGAGGAGCGCGTCAACGAGCTGCTGGAGATCGTCGGCCTGGCCGGCTACCAGAAGCGCTATCCCAACCAGCTCTCCGGCGGCCAGCGGCAGCGCATGGCGCTGGCCCGCGCGCTGGCCGTCGAGCCGCGCGTGCTGCTGCTCGACGAGCCGTTCGGCGCGCTGGACGCCAAGGTGCGCGCCGACCTGCGCGAGTGGCTGCGCCGCCTGCACGACGAGGTCCACGTGACCACGATCCTGGTCACCCACGACCAGGAGGAGGCGATGTCGGTCGCCGACCACATCGCGGTCATGGACCACGGCAAGATCGAGCAGATCGGCGGTCCGCGCGAGCTGTACGACAAGCCGGCCAACCGGTTCGTGATGGGCTTCCTGGGCCCGGTCTCCGAGCTCGGCGACCGGCTCGTGCGCCCGCACGACATCATCGTCAGCGTGGAGCCGACGCCGGGCGCCTTCGAGGCACAGGTCATGCGCGTCGTGCACCTCGGCTTCGAGGTGCGCGTGGAGCTGGCGCTGGACGGCCAGGAGAGCGTCTTCGCGCAGCTGACGCGCGACGAGGCCGCTCAGATGGAGGTCGGCGAGGGCGACATCGTGTGGCTGCGGCCGACCACGGCCGCAGCCGTCAGCGCCTGACCCGGGCGTCCGGGTCGTGCGCGAGCGCGGCGATCTCCGCCGGGACGTGACCGCTGGCCAGGTCGGCCAGCGTCACGTGCTCGGTGACGTTGCGCAGCGCGGCCCGCACGGCGATCCACACGTCCTGCAGCGGCTGCGCGGCGCCGCCGTAGGCGACGTCCTCGGGCGCCTCGCCACGCACGGAGGCCAGCGGCCCCTCGACGGCGCGGATGATGTCGGCCACCGAGACGTTCTCGGGCGGCTTGGCCAGCCGGTAGCCGCCGTCGACGCCCCGCTGGCTCTTGACCAGGCCGGACTGCCGCAGGTCGGACAGGATGTTCTCGAGGAACTTCTGCGGGATGCCCTGGTTGGTGGCGATGGTCTCGCCCTTCACGGGGCGCTCGCTGTCGATCGCGGACGCCAGCTCGGCGGCGGCTCGCACGGCGTAGTCGGCTTTGGCGGTGATGCGCACCGGGTCAGCCTAGATGATCAACCCGATGTAGAAGGTGGTTGAGGCGCCAAGCGTTCGGTGCTACCCGGCAGCGTCCGGGTTGCCGGTCGCCGCGGCGGGATCGTCGTTGTCGTCCCCGCCCGCCGTCCCGGGCGCATCTTCGCCACCTTCCTGGCCCTCGTGCTTGCGCGCGCCCGGGTTCGCGCCGTCCTGTTGCTCCTCCGGGTAGCCGGAGCCGATGTCGCGCTTCTCGCGCGGGTCGTCGTCAGGAGTCATGGTCGGTGTCTACCCGCCGGGCTTGACCACCATCAGGAAGATGGCCACGACGATCAGCAGGCCGCTGATCGTGCCGACGAGGCCCTCCTGCTTGAGCTTCTCGAGGTAGCTCGGGGAGAAGGTGACCGGGCCGTCGCCGGCGGCGGCGATCTCCTCGGCGGCCATCGGCTCGAGCCGCTTGTCGGTCGGGATGAAGTAGCCGCCGAGCAGACCGCCCAAGATGATGATGATCACGAAGGTGGCGCTGATCCAGACGTCGCTGAAGTCGATGAAGTCGCTGTCGGCCACCTGGTAGATGCCGGTGACGAGGATGATCAGCAGCGCGGGGTTGGCCAGGCGCTGGTTGATCGTGCGCTGCATGCGGTGCACGAAGGGCATCACGCGCGGGTCCATCTTCAGCGCGACCTGGAAGGCGATCGCCTCGGCGAACGTCGCCCCGAGGCCGACGACGACCGCGGTGATGTGCAGCCAGAGCGAGATGTTGTAGCCGGTGATGTCGGCGAACATCGGGCGGACCTCCTGACTAGAAGAGCTGGCTCATCGACGAGGCGACGTCCTGGGCGACATCGAAGACCGGACCCGGCGCGACGCCCATGACGATCGTGGCCGCGGCCGCCACGATCGCGACGGCGTAGACCTCCCAGCCCGCGGTGCGCGGGCCCTGCGGGGCGTCGTCGGGCACCAGCTCGGACGAGCCGCCGGCCAGCACGGGGACCGAGCGGGTGGCCGGCCGCGCCCACATCGCCGCGATCACGCGCAGGTAGTAGACGAGCGACACGGCCGAGCCGAGCACGATCACGACGCCCAGCCAGGCGTAGTCGCCGGCGACGGCGGCGTCGATCAGGAAGAACTTGCCGACGAAGCCGACGGTGCCCGGGATGCCGCCCAGGCCGAGCATGGCGATCGTCATCGGCCAGGCCAGCAGCGGCTTGGTCGCGCCGATGCCCTCCAGCGCCTGGATCGAGTCGCCCAGGCCGGTCTCGCGCGAGCGGGCGATGATCACCGCGAACGCGGCGACGTTCATGACCAGGTAGCCGGCCAGGTAGAAGGCGACGGCCTGGATGCCCAGCTGCGTGCCGACCAGGATGCCCGCGAGCATGTAGCCCGCCTGCGCGACGCTGGACCAGGCCAGCAGCCGCTTGACCGAGGTCTGCCCGATCGCGCCGACGTTACCCACGACGATGGTGATCGCGGCCAGCGCGGCCAGCAGCGGGGCCCAGTCGCCCTGCGCGTTGATCAGCGCCACGTCCAGGAAGCGGATCAGCACCCCGAACGCGGCGACCTTGGTGGCCGTGGCCATGAACGAGGTGATCGCCGTCGGGGCCCCCTCGTAGACGTCGGGCGTCCACTGGTGGAAGGGCGCGACCGAGGCCTTGAAGGCCAGGCCGACGAGCACGAAGGCCAGGCCGGTCAGGAACAGCGGGTCGCTGACCATGCCGCCGCCCTGGCTGAGCTGCTCGCCGATCGCGTCGAAGTCCGTGGCGCCGGTCGAGCCGTAGATGAAGGCCAGGCCGTAGAGCAGCGTGGCCGAGCCGACCGAGCCCACGATCAGGTACTTCAGGCCGGACTCCAACGAGGTGGCGCGCCGCATCTCGGTGGCACACAGCACGTACAGCGGGATCGACAGCAGCTCCAGGCCGAGGAACAGCGTGACGATGTTCTGCGACATCAGCAGCACGGCCATGCCGCCCACCGACACCAGCAGCATCGCGTAGAACTCGCCGTGCGCGGCCTCGCGCGGGGCGACCGCGCGGAGCGACAGGACCACGGTGACCATCGCCGAGATCACGCACAGGCAGGTCAGGCCGAGCGACAGCTGATCGACGCGCAGCGCGTCGGAGATGATCGACGCGGGCTCGTCCCACTGCCAGATCGACAGGCCCAGCGCGGCGGCCAGGGCGATGAACGCGAACAGCGGCACGACGGTCTCGCGGATGAAGCGCGGGCGCAGCAGGCCGGTGAGCAGCACGATCAGCGCGCCGCCGCCCAGGGCGATCAGCGGTGAGAGCGCCGCGACGTCGATGTACGGGCCGTTCATGGCGGCGGCGATCACTTGGCCACCTCCATGGCGGGCGTAACCGATGTGACGACGCTGTCCTGCGACCGGTGCAGGGCCAGCTGCGGGTAGACCGCGAAGAACAGGATCACGGCGACGAGCGGCACCAGGATCAGCCCGTCACGCAGCGAGATCTCCTGCGAGTCGACCTGCGGCCCGACGCGGTTGTGCATCGCGCTGATGAACAGGCGCAGCGCGTAGACGGCGGCCAGCGCCACGCCGGTGAACGCGATGCAGGCGATCACCAGCTTGGACTCGAAGACGCCGAGCAGGATCAGGAACTCGCCGATGAAGTTCGACGAGCCCGGCATGGCCAGCGTGGCCAGCGCGACGATCAGGAAGATGGTGGCCAGGATCGGGGCGCGCAGCGCGATGCCGCCCATGTTGCGCAGGCTCTCCGATCCGCCGGCGCGGCGGGCCAGGAGGCCGACGATCAGGATCAGCGGGATCACCACGATGCCGTGGTTGACCATCTGCAGCACCGCGCCCTGGGCGCCCTGCTCGTTGAGCGCGAAGATCCCCAGCGTGATGAAGCCCAGCTGCGCGACCGACGAGTAACCGGCGACCAGGCGGGCGTTGTCCTGGGTGAAGGCCATGACCGACCCGTACAGGATCGAGGCCAGGGCGACGATCAGCAGCAGGTCCTGGAAGTGGGCGGCGGCGTCCGGGTAGATCGGCAGCGCGATGCGCAGGAACCCGTAGGCGGCGACCTTGGACAGCACGGCCGAGAACACGGCCAGCGCCTCGACGGGCAGCACCCGATAGCCGTCGGGCATCCAGCCGTGGAACGGGAACGAGGGCATCTTCACCAGGAAGGCGAAGGCCATCAGCAGGAAGATCCACTCCTGGGTGCCCGTGCCCAGCGTGCGCTCGCGCAGGTCGCTGAGCGCGAAGGAGATCGACTGGCCCTCGGGCGTGGCCAGCACGCCGGTGGCGATCACCGCGGCCAGCATCAGCAGGGACCCGACGAACGTGTAGATGACCATCTTCAGCACGGCGCGCTGGCGGTTCTCGCCCAGGCCCCAGGTGACGCCGATGAAGTAGAACGGGATCAGCATCAGGTCGAAGAAGACGACGAACAGCGCCAGGTCCTGGGCCAGGAACGCGCCCAGCACGAACGTCTCGGCCAGCAGCAGGTGGAAGTAGTAGAGGCTGCCCTTCTCGCCCCAGTCGCGGAAGTTGGAGGCGATGATCGCCGCCGCGAACCCGAGCGTGGTCAGCGCGACGAGGAACAGGTTCAGCCCGTCGAGCCCGATCTTGTAGTGGATGCCCAGCTGCGAGATCCACATCTCGTCGGTGACGTGCTGCATCCCACTGCCGGCCTGGTAGTCGGCGATCAGGTAGATGGCCAGACCCAGCGCGCCCAGCGAGCCGAGCGCGGCGAGCTTCGGGGCGATCCCGCGGGGCAGGAACGCGCCGAGCAGGCCGACGGCGGCGGGCAGCGCGATGAGGATGGTCAGGATCATCAGGGGGTCAGCTCTGCAGCAGGAAGTAGAGGGTCACGCCGGCGACGCCGAGGATCAGCAGGGCGGCGTAGGAGCGCAGCAGGCCGGACTGGGCCGCGCGCACGGCGGCCGATCCGGCGCGGACGATGAGCGTGCCGCCGCCCACCAGGGCGCCGTCGACGACGACGCGCTCGAAGGTGTTCTGGGCGAAGCGGCCGATCCACGCGGCGGGCTTGACGAACGCGTAGTCGATCAGCTCGTCGAACCACCACTTGTGGAAGGACAGCTCGTACAGCGGCTTGAACCGGACGCGCATGCGGGCGGCGCTGCCCGGGTGCTTGGACCAGATCATCCAGGCGATGAAGATGCCCAGCAGGCCGACCGCGGCGCCGACGGCCATGAACGTGAACGTGAACGTGTTACTGGGCTCCAGCGAGTCGTAGTACTTGGAGCCCTCGAAGGTCGGCTCGAGGAAGTTGTGGATCGCCTCGGTGACCGTCGGGATCTGCAGCGCGCCGGCGATCGTGGCCAGCACGGCCAGCGTGCCCATGGCCACCTTCATCGGGAAGGCGCGCTCGGCGATGTAGTGCTCCGGGCCGGGGAAGCCGATGTCGGTGTCCTCGACCTCGCCGTCGGTCGGGTTGGTGTGCACCTCGGCGTGGGCCAGGTGCCCGTGTGCGAGCTCCTCGGCCTCGGGCACCATCTTCCCGCCGAAGACGCGGAACATCATGCGGAAGGTGTAGATCGCGGTCAGCAGCGCGGCGATGTAGCCGACGACGAACAGGATCCAGTGCCAGCTGCCGCGCTGGGCGACGTCGGCCAGGATCTCGTCCTTGGAGAAGAAGCCCGAGAACGGCGGGATGCCCGACAGCGCCAGCGAGCCCACGAGCATCGTCGCGAACGTGAACGGCAGCACCTTGCGGAAGCCGCCCATCTTGTCCATGTCCTGCGCGCCGGCCATCGCGCCGATGACCGAGCCCGCGCCCATGAACAGCAGCGCCTTGAAGAACGCGTGCGTGAGGAAGTGGAACATGCCCGCGGCGTAGGCGCCGGAGCCGACGGCCATGATCATGTAGCCGATCTGCGACATCGTCGAGTACGCGATCACGCGTTTGATGTCGGTCTGCGTCAGGGCGATGGTGGCGGCGACGAACAGCGTCACGCAGCCGACGATCGCGGCGACGTTGGCGGCCGCGGGGGTGACCTCGAACAGCGGCCACATGCGCGCGATCAGGTAGACGCCCGCGGTGACCATCGTGGCCGCGTGGATCAGGGAGGAGACCGGCGTCGGGCCCTCCATGGCGTCCGCGAGCCAGGTGTGGAACGGGATCTGCGCGGACTTGGCGAACGCGCCGATCAGCAGCAGGATCATCCCGGCCACGAGGTTGCCGGTGTTGACCCCCGGCGGGTGCTCCTCGACGGCGTGGAAGACGCCGAGGAAGTCCAGCGTGGCGAACTCCTTGAAGATGAAGAACGCGCCCAGCGTCAGGCCGATGTCGCCGATGACGTTGATCACGAACGCCTTGACGCCCGCGCGCGTGGCCGTCTTGCGGCGGTACCAGAAGGAGATCAGCAGGTAGGACGCCGCGCCCACGAAGGCCCAGCCGACGATCAGCGGGACGAAGTTGCCCGCCATCACCAGCACGAGCATCGAGAAGACGAAGAAGTTCAGGTAGGCGAAGTACCGGGCGATGCCCTTGTCGCTGGCCATGTAGGTGACCGAGTACAGGTGGATCAGCGTCGAGACGCCGGTCACCACGAGCATCATCAGCACCGACAGCGGGTCGATCAGGATCGTCAGCTTCGCGTCGACCCCGACCGTGTTGGCGTAGTCCCACAGCGTCGAGGTGACCTGGCGGTCGTCGGCGGCGCGGTCCTGCAGGTTCAGGAACGTGATGACGGTCAGGACGAACGCGGCGAAGATCGCCAGCGTGCCGATCCAGCCGGCCACCCGCCCGGGCCACACGCGGTAGCCCAGCCCGATCGTGATCGTCCCGGCGAGAGGAAGCGCCAGGACGAGCCATGCGGCGGTCGTCACCCGTGCAGCTCCCTCATGTCGTCGACGTCGATCGGCAGGCGCCGGCGGTACATCGCCACGATCACGCCCAGTCCGACGCAGACCTCACAGGCGGCGACGACCATGACGATGATCGCGAACACCTGGCCCTCGGAGTTGCCCCACATGCGGCTGAAGGCGATCAGCGCGAGGTTGCCCGCGTTGAGCATCAGCTCGAGGCACAGCAGCGTGACCAGCGGGCTGCGGCGGGTGAGCACGCCGGCGGCGCCGGTGGCGAAGATGAAGGCCGAGACGGCCAGGTACCACTCGATGCTCACGAGCGCTCCTCCTCGCCGCGGTTCAACGGGACCCGGTCCCGCGGGGGCTGCGCGGGCAGGTTGATGCCCGCGTCGCGCGTGCCGACGCCCTCGGCGGTGGTGCCGGTGCCGATCGGGCGCATGAACTCGGTGACGCTCATGCGGCCGGCCTCGGCCTCGGTCAGGCCACCCCGACGGCGGGCCAGCACGACCGCGCCGACGGCGGCGATCAGCAGCAGCACCGAGGCGGCCTCGAAGGCGAACAGGAACTTGGTCAGCAGCAGCTCGCCGATGTCGGCCGGGGAGCCGAAGCCCGCCTCGTAGGGCGCGCCCTTCTCGCCGACGGCCTTCAGGCCGGTGCCAGCGATGGCCAGCGTGATCTCGACGAACAGCAGCCCGGCGAAGACCAGCGCGACGCCCTTCTGCGACGGCCCGCTCCACGGGTGCACCGACTCGTCATCGCCGCCGATGTAGCCGACGACGAACACGTAGAGCACCATCACCGCGCCGGCGTAGACCACGATCTGCGCGAAGGCGACGAACTCGGCCCGCAGGAGCAGGAAGAGCCCGGCCAGCGAGAACAGGTGCACGACCAGCGAGAGCACGGCGTAGAACGGGTTGCGCAGGGACACCACGCCGATCGCCCCGGCGATGGCGAAGATCCCGCACAGAAAGAAGAAGAACTGCGACATGAGGCGGTCCGGGAACCTACTCGCCTTCCCGCCGCAGCGGCGTCCGCTCGATCGGCTCGGCGAGCAGCATCTCCTTGGTGAAGATCAGGTCCGAGCGGTCGTAGTCCGACAGCTCGTAGTCGTGACCCATCGTGATCGCGTCGAACGGGCACGCGACCTCGCAGTAGCCGCAGAAGATGCAGCGCGACATGTTGATCTCGTAGACCGCGGCGTAGCGCTCGCCGGCCGACACGCGATGGTCGGGCGTGTTCTCGGCGGCCACCACGCGGATGCAGTCCGACGGGCAGGCCGCGGCGCACAGCGAGCAGCCGACGCACTTCTCCAGCCCGGTGTCGACGAACTTGTGCAGCTTGTGACGCCCACGGAAGCGCGGGTACACCGGGTACTTCTCCTCCGGGTACTCGACCGTGATCGGCTTCTCGAAGCTGCGGCGCAGCGTCGTCTTGAGGCCTCGCAGCGTCTCGCCGAAGGCGCGGTAGGCGCCGCCGGCGCCGCCCGGAGCGGGCGCGCGGAGGACCTCGACGACGTCGCCGGGATCGTAGGGAGGGGTCAAAAGACGGTCACCACCAGAATTGCGGTCACGAGGGTGTTGAGCGTGGCCAGCGGCAGCAGGACCTTCCAGCCGAAGCTCATGAGCTGGTCGTAGCGCAGCGCCGGAAGCGTCGCGCGGATCCAGATGAAGAAGTAGATGAAGAAGACGGCCTTGACGATGACGACGAACGGATACACCCATTCCGGCGGGTGGATCCCGAACGGCAGCCACCAGCCGCCGAAGAAGATCGTCACGGTCAGGAACGAGATCACGACGAGCTCGAGGTACTCCGCCATGTAGTAGTTGGCGAAGCGGCCGCCGCCGTACTCGGTGCCGTAGCCGCCGATGATCTCGGCCTCACCTTCGGGCAGGGCGAACGGCGGGCGGTTGGCCTCGGCGAAGCCGGCGATCATGAAGATCAGGAAGCCGACGAACTGCGGGATGAAGTACCACATCCCGGCCTGGCCCTGGACGATGTCCACCAGCGACATCGACTGCGCGCTGATGACGACGCCGACCAGCGCCATGCCCTGTGCGGCCTCGTAGGAGATCAGCTGCGCGGCCGAGCGCATCGCGCCCAGGAACGAGTACTTGTTCGTCGACGCCCAGCCGCCGAGCATCAGGCCGTAGAAGCTGATCGCGCCCAGCGCGAAGAGCACGAGGATGCCCACGGAGACGTCGATGCCGTACAGGCCGGTCTCCACGCCGAAGATGTCCACGACCGGACCGAAGGGGATCAGCGCGACCGTGCCGGCCGCGGCGATCACCGACAGCACCGGCGCGAGGATGTACAGGAACTTCTGCGCGTGGCGCGGCGTGAACTGCTGCTTGCCCAGGAGCTTGCCGATGTCGGCCAGCGCCTGCAGCGAGCCGAACGGGCCGACGCGGTTGGGGCCGTAGCGACCCTGGAAGCGGCCCAGCAGCTTGCGCTCGACCAGCAGGGTGACGGGCACGAAGTTGAAGACGATCAGGAAGATCACCAGCGCCTTGGCGATCTGCATCCACCAGGGCTCGTAGTAGAAGACGTCGGCGAACAGCGAGGTCATCAGGCTCTGCGCACCTGCACGATCGAACCGGTCAGCGCGTTGGCCGAGTCAGGACCGTCGAGGCCGTCCTGCAGGAAGACCGTGCCGGCGGGCACCGCGTGACGCAGGGCGACCGTCGCGTCGACGGCCGAGCCGTTGTTGGAGACGATCACGGCCGCGCCGTCGGACAGGCCGAGGCGGTCGGCGTCGTCGGGCGCCATCTCCGCGCGCTGGCGGGCGCGCAGGAACTGCAGGGCGGGCGAGTGCTCGACCTCGGGCGAGGCCCAGATCGAGCGGAACGTGCCCAGGCGCAGCCCGCCGCCGTCGTTGTCGGGGGCCGGCGTGGGGACGCTGATCGGGCCCGAAACGTCGGCGCGCGGGTAGGCGGCGGCCGCGTCGCGGGTCTGCCAGCGGATGCCGCGCCCGCCGATCTCGTCCAGCGTCAGCCCGGCGTAGAAGGGGACGGCCTCGGTCAGCTGGGCCAGCGCCATGCCGCTGGTCAGCACGCGCAGGTCGAGTCCGACGAGCCGGCCCAGGTCGTTGAGGACCTGGTAGCCGTAGCGACCCTGGCCGGAGTGGCCGATCGCCGGGCGCACGCGCTGCAGGCGCCCGTCGGGGTGCGTCAGCGTCCCGTCCTTCTCGGCGTAGGCCTCGAAGGGGAAGACGACGTTGGCGTGCTCGCGGATGCCCTCGGTCAGGAACGAGGCGTGGGCGATCACGGTCGAGGCGCGGTCCAGCGCCTGCTCCCAGCGCGCCCGGTAGGGCATGTCGCGCAGCGGATCGACGCCCATCAGCCACAGCGCGGTCAGCTGCCCGCGCGCGCCCGCCTCGGCCATCTCGGCGGCGTGCATGCCGGGCGTGGCCACGGGCGACAGGCCCGGGCCCGCGTCGGGCAGCACGCCGACCTCGCGCAGGCCGCGGCCGTTGGCCGACGAGGGCACGACGAACAGGCCCGCGCCCGCGCGGTCGCGCAGGCCCAGGGCGTCGGCCAGGGCGACCAGCGGCGCGCCGACGCGCTCGGAGGCGACGATGACGATGTCCGGGCCGGCGTTCTGGAGGACGTCGAGGACCTCGAACAGGCCGCGCGCGTCGCCGTCGGTGCGGTCGCGCTCGCCGCGGGCGGCGGCGGCCAGCTCGGCGGCGAAGGCGGGGCCGCCGCCGGGGGCGAAGCGCACCGTCAGCGCGGCGTTGGGGTCCAGCGATGACGGGCGCGCGGAGGCGATCGCCAGCTGCACGCGGTTGCGGCGCACGCCCTTGCGGATGCGCAGGTCGACGATCGCCATGTCGTCGACGGGCTCGGTGTCGAGCACGAGGACGGCGCTGGCGAACTCGATGTCGGGCACGGTGGCCTGCAGGGCCGGATCGCCGATGGCCAGCAGCGCGTCCCGCGAGACCGGCGCGCGCTGGGAGTCCAGGTGGCCGGAGCCGAGCGCCTCGCGCATGATGCGCTGCAGCAGGAAGCCCTCTTCGTTGGTCGCGCCCGAGCCGACCAGCGCGCCGACGGACCCCTTGGCCCGCTTGAGCGACTTGGACGCCTCCTCCAGCGCGCGCTCCCAGCTGACGGCGCGCAGCTCGCCACCGTCGCGGACCATCGGCGAGGTGATGCGCTCGTCGACGTGGATGGCCTGGTAGGCGAAGCGGCCGCGGTCGCACAGCCAGCCGTCGTCGACCTCGTGGTTGTCGCGGGCCAGCACGCGCAGGACGCGGTCGTCGCGGACGGTGAAGGTGACGTTGCACTGGCCGGGGCACATCGTGCAGATCGAGCCCGAGCCCTCGATGTCCCACGGGCGGGCGCGGAAGCGGTAGGGGCGCGAGGTGAGCGCGCCCACCGGGCACAGCTCGATGATGTTGCCGCTGAACGGGGCGACGTACGGATGCCCGTCGAAGGTGGCCACGTAGGAGGCGGCGCCGCGCTCCTGGAGGACCAGCTGGTAGTCCTCGGCGACCTCTTGGGAGTAGCGCACGCAGCGGTAGCAGAGGATGCAGCGCTCGCGATCGATGGCGATCAGCGGGCTCAGCTCCAGCGGCTTCTGGAAGTGGCGCTTGGGCTCGATGTAGCGCGAGCGGCCACCGCCCCAGCCGAAGGAGATGTCCTGCAGCGGGCACTCGCCGCCCTTGTCGCAGACCGGGCAGTCGAGGGGGTGGTTGATGAGCAGGAACTCGACGACGGCCTGCTGGGCCTCGTGCACGCGCGTGGTCTGCGTGTGCACGACCATGCCGTCCTTGACCGGCGTGGAGCAGCCGGTCTGGAGCTTGGGGATGCCCTCGATCTCGACCAGGCACATGCGGCAGGCGCCGACGGGCGCGCCGAGCTTGGGCTCGTAGCAGAAGACGGGGATCTCGACGTCGCCGTGCTTGGCGGCGTCGACGAGCATCATGTTCTCGGGCGCCTGCACCTCTCGACCGTCGATCGAGAAGGTGATGGTCTTCACCTCGGGGCGGGGCATGCTTAGACCAGGGCCCCCTGGATGAGCGGCAGCTCGGGCGAGGGCTCGACGGTGCCCAGGTAGGACTCCTGGCGGCGCGCCTCGATGTACTCCTCGAACTCGGCGCGGAACTTCACGACCATCGAGGCGATCGGCATGGCCATCGCGTCGCCCAGCACGCACAGGCAGTTCCCGATGATGTTGTCGCAGACGCTGGCGATGATGTCGAGGTCCATCGGCGTGGCCTCGCCGGTCTTCATCCGCTCGATCATCTTCGTCGTCCAGTTCGTGCCCTCGCGGCACGGCGTGCACTTGCCGCAGGACTCGTGGCGGTAGAAGTAGGCCGTCTTGTAGGCCACGTCGACGACCGAGGTCTGGTCGTCGACCACGATGATCGCGCCCGAGCCGAGCATCGAGCCGGCCTTGGCCATCGAGTCGAAGTCGTAGGGAAGGTCGAGGTCGTCCTTGGTCAGCACCGGCGACGACGAGCCGCCGGGGAACCACAGCTTGACCTCGCGCCCGGGCTCCAGCCCGCCGGCCAGCCCGTAGATGATCTCGCGCGAGGGCATGCCCAGCTCGATCTCGTAGTTGCCCGGCCGGCGCACGTGGCCGGAGACGGACACGAGCTTCGTGCCGGTCGAGTTGGAGACGCCGCGCTTGGCGTACTCCGCGCCGCCCAGCCGGATGATCGTGGGCACCGTCGAGAGCGTCTCGACGTTGTTGATCAGCGTCGGGCCCTGGTAGAGGCCCTGGTTGGCCGGGAACGGCGGCTTCAGGCGCGGGTTGCCGCGCTTGCCCTCCAGCGAGTCCAGCAGCGCCGTCTCCTCGCCGCACTCGTACGCGCCCGCGCCGCGGTGCACCACGAGCGTCAGGTTGTGCCCGGAGCCGAGGATGTCGTCGCCCAGGAAGCCCGCCTCGCGCGCCTCCACCAGCGCGGCGTCGAGCTTGTCGGCCTGCAGCACGTACTCGCCGCGGATGTAGATGAACGCCTTGTTCGCGCCCGCCGCGTACGCCGCGATGATGATGCCCTCGATCAGCGTGTGCGGCGTCTTCTGCATGAGCTCGCGGTCCTTGAACGTGCCCGGTTCGGACTCGTCGGCGTTGCAGCACAGGTAGATGTCGGCGACGCCCTTGGGCAGGAAGCTGACCTTCTTGCCCATGGCGAAGCCCGCGCCGCCGCGGCCGCGCAGCTCGGAGGCCAGCAGCTCGTTGAGGACGGCCTCGCGCGGCATGGCCAGCGCCTTGCGCAGCGAGTCGTAGCCGCCGCGCCGACGGTAGACGTCGATCGTGTTCAGGCCGGGCTCGTCGATGTCCTTGAAGAGGAGCTTTTCCATCAGGAACCACCCTCCAAGGGCAGCGTGTCGGCGCTCGGGCGCAACGCGAGCTGCTTGCGCGGCAGCGGCGGGCGCTCGTTGCGGATGTCGTCGACCAGCTCGTCGACCTCGCTCAGCTCGATCGGGCCGACGTAGACGCCGTCGACCGAGGCCATCGGCGCGATGTCGCAGGCGCCCAGGCACTCGAAGTGACGCACCTGGATGTCGGCGTCGCCCTCCGTGGCCTGCTCGATGGCGTGGCAGAGCTCGTCGGCCCCGCGCAGCGAGCACGAGATGTTCGTGCACACGTAGACGCGGTGACGGCCGGTCGGCTCGAGGTCGAACATGTCGTAGAACGAGGCGACCGCGGCCATGTTGGCCGGCGTCAGGCGCATCACGCAGGCCACCTGGCTGAGCGCCTCAGGCGAGAGCCAGCCGTGGAAGCGCTGCGCGGCGGCCAGCGCCGGCAACGTCGCCGAGCGGAAGTCGGGGTACTTGGCCATCGCCGCCTCGATCTCCGCGCGCAGCTCGGCGGGCACCGGGGTGGTGGCCGGATCCGGGGTCAGGGCCGGGTCCTTGCTCAGGTCGACCGAGCGGTCCCACCCGGGCACGCGCGAGCCGTGGTCGTATCGGCGAACGTCGTAGGACATCGCGCGTCAGCGGTCGATCCCGCCGAGGATCGGGTCGAGCATGGCCAGCGTGGCGATCAGGTCGGCCAGGTAGGAGTCGCGCACCATCGGCGCCGTGGCCTGCAGGTTCACGAAGGAGGGGTCGCGCATGTGCACGCGGGCGGGCTTGGAGGAGCCGTCGGAGCGCACGAAGCAGCCGAGCTCGCCGCGGGGCGACTCGATCGGGTAGTAGGCCTCGCCCGGCGGGACGCGGAAGCCCTCGGTGACCAGCTTGAAGTGGTGGATGAGCGCTTCCATCGACGTGGCCAGCTCGTGGCGCGGCGGCAGCACGTGCTTGCGGTCGTCGGCGATGTGCGGCCCCTCGGGGAGCCCGTCGAGCGCCTGCTCGATGATCTTCACCGACTCGTAGATCTCGGCCCAGCGCACCGCGTAGCGATCCCAGTTGTCGCCGGTGGTGCCGACGGGGATCTTGAAGTCGAAGTCCTCGTAGCTGGAGTAGGGCTGCGCCTTGCGCAGGTCCCACGGGTTGCCGGCGGCCCGCAGCAGCGGGCCGGTCACGCCCAGGCTGAGCAGCGTCTCGGCGTCCAGCGGCGTGACGTTGCGCATGCGGTTGAGGAAGATCTCGTTGCGCGACAGCAGCGCGTTGAAGTCGTCGGCCGCCTTGGGCATCCGCTTGCAGAAGGCGCGGACCTTCTCCTCGAAGCCCACCGGGATGTCCTCGATCACGCCGCCGACCTGGAAGTAGCGCGTGTGCATGCGCTGGCCGGAGCTCATCTCGAAGATGTCGAGGATGTTGTCGCGCTCGCGGAAGCAGTAGAAGAGCAGCGACATGGCGCCGAGGTCCAGCGCGCTGGTGCCCAGCCACACCATGTGGCTCATGATCCGGTTGAGCTCGAGGTGGATGACGCGCAGGTACTGCGCGCGCTTGGGCACCTCGAGGTCGATCAGCGTCTCGACCGCGCCGCAGTAGGCCAGCGCGTTGAAGTAGTAGGAGAGGTAGTCCATCCGCTCGACGACGGGGATGACCTTCCAGTAGCTCTTCTGCTCGGCCGTCTTCTCGATGCCGGTGTGGACGTAGCCGATGATCGGCTTGATGTCGCGCACGACCTCGCCCTCGAGCGTGGTCAGCAGGCGCAGCACGCCGTGGGTGGCCGGGTGGTGCGGGCCGAGGTTGAGCGTCAGCAGCTCCTGGTCGCCGCCCCACTCCTGGTGCTCCTGCGTGGAGATGGGGCCGTCGGCCAGGTCGATGCCCTGCTCGTCGCGGCGGTAGTCGGTGACCGTCGTGCTGTCGGTCATTCGGGTGTGTCACTTCCCTCGTGCGGGCGATCGACACCGAGCGTGTAATCGGTGCCGTGCGCCTGCTGCTGGGTGAAGAGGACGGGCTCGCCGCCGACCGGGAAGTCGCGGCGCTGCGGGTGGCCCTCGTAGTCCTCGGGCATGAGGATCCGCCGCAGGTCGGGGTGGCCGGTGAAGACCACGCCGAACATGTCGTAGATCTCGCGCTCCTGATGGTCGGCCGTCGGCCAGTCGGGCGTGACGGACTCCACCTCGGGCGTGTCCAGCGGCACGCGCAACGTGACCGTCAGGCGGTCGACGTCGTGCATGTTCAGCAGCTCGTACTGGACCCCGAGACGCGGCTCCTCGGGGTAGTAGTCGAGGCCGTGCACGGAGGCCAGGAACGTGAAGCCCTTGCCCTTGAGGAACTGCAGCGTGGGCCGGATGCGCGCGGGGTGCACGGCGATGCGGCCCTTCTCGCGGAAGAAGGTGGTGTCGAGGACGGCCTCTGGGTCGGCCTCGCGGAGCTCGCCGGCGAGCAGCTCGAGCCCGGTTGCGTCAGGCACCGGCGGGGTCCTTGGAGGTGAGCACGTCGACCGCGGATACCTCGTCGACCAGCTCTTCGGTGCCCCGGGCGTCGTAGCGGTCGCGCCAGCCCATGGCCGGGTCGTCCTGGATCATCGAGCGCAGCTTGAGGATCCCGTGCATGACCGCCTCGGGCCGCGGGGGGCAGCCGGGGACGTGCACGTCGACCGGCATGAACTTGTCGGCCGGGACGATCGCGTAGTTGTTGAAGACGCCCATCGACGACGAGCAGGCGCCCATCGCGATCGCCCACTTGGGCTCGAGCATCTGGTCGTAGATGCGCCGGACGATCGGGGCCATCTTGATGCTGATGCGGCCCGAGATGATCATCAGGTCCGACTGGCGCGGCGAGCCGCGGAACGCCTCGGCGCCGAAGCGTGCGATGTCCATGTGGCCGGCGACCAGGGTCATCATCTCGATCGCGCAGCAGGCCAGGCCGAAGGTGGCCGGGAAGATCGCGTTGCCGCGGGCCCAGTTGAGCGCCTTGTCGAGCGTCGTGGTGAGCACGCGCTCCTCGACGTACTGCTCCAGCGCGGCCCCTTCGAGGTCGCCCTTGAGCGCGTCGCGGGCCCGGATCCCGCGAGCGCGGAAGTCGGCTGGGTCCGTCGGAATGCCGCGGACTATCTCCATGACAGCGCACCTCGTCGCCACACGTAGACGTACGCGATCGCCAGCAGCACGACGAACGTGATCGTCTCGAACAGCGCGAACGTCCCGAACGCGCGCAGCTGCACGGCGATGGGGAAGAGGAAGATCACCTCGATGTCGAACAGGATGAACAGCATCGCGATCATGTAGAAGCTGATCCCGAAGCGGAACGTCCGCTTGACTTCGGAGGGCATGCCCGACTCGTAGGGCTCCGCGGTCGCCTTGATGGTCGTGCGCGGCTTGGGCCCGAGCAGCGAGTTCGCGAACGCGAACAACGTGCCGATGGCGCCGCCGAGGACCAGGAAGACGAGCGCGGGGAGATAGGAGCGGAGCACAGCGCCCCGGGTTATAGCACCGCCTTGTGCGAGGTTGTCACTTAGTGCCAGGAGACACGAGATGAACGGAGTCGTCATAGGCGCGGCCTGGATCGCCGCGGCGATCAACGCTGCCGCCGCGCTGTGGGGCGCCGTCTGCTGGCAGCGCTTCCTGGCCAGCCGCCCGTTCTGGGTCCTGACCCGCGCCGGACAGACGGCGATCGTCCTGTTCGCCGCGCTCTCGGGTGTCATCGCCCTGACCGGCGACACCCCGGACGACAACCTCTTCTGGGTCTACGTCCTGGTGCCCTTGGGCATCTCCTTCTCCGCCGAGCAGTTCCGCGTGCTGAGCGCGCGCACGGTGCTCGACCAGCGCGACCTGGCCGACGCGAAGGCGATGCGCCGGCTGCCCGTCGCCGAGCAGGAGCTGATCCGCGAGCTGATCATCCGGCGCGAGACGGGCATCATGGCCCTGGCCGCGCTGGCCAACGCGTTCATGCTCGCCCGCGCGGCGATGACCGCCGCGGGGTTCTAGGGCGTCCGCTCCGCCGGGTCCGGCGTTGGCGCCGGTGCGGTTGGTTACGACGGGCATCGAAGAAGTTGCATCTGGCTCGAACTTCGTGAGCGACAGGGCGGACGTGGTCGCTGTTACACGTCCTGTGCACGTGTAACAGCGACCACGTCGCCGATGTCTCGCCCGGCCGGCGGCGCCCGCGGAACGTCAGTCGCGGTCGGGCTGCTCGAGGCGGGCGTAGCCGCCGCGGAAGAACAGGAGCGGGTCGCCGTCTTCGTCGTAGTGGAAGGCGCTGACGCGGCCGACGCCGATCGTGTGGTCGCCGCCTTCGATGAGCTCGTGGACGTCGCAGACGAACCAGGCGAGCGCGTCGTCGAGGACGGGGACGCCGTGGTCCACGTTGTGGGTGACCGCGGCGAACTTCTCCTCGGGCACCATCTTGGAGGCGAAGATCCGCGACAGGTGCTCGTCGCCGGCCCGCAGGATGTTCACCGCGAAACGGCCGTGGTCGCGGACGATCGGGAGGGTGCGGCTGGTGTTGTCGAAGCAGACGATCAGCAGCACCGGATCCAGCGAGAGCGAGGACACCGCGTTGGTCGTCATGCCCGCGTGGCCGGAGGGTCCGGTGGCCGTGACTACCGTGACGCCGCTGGCGAAGTGGCCGATGGCGGACCGGTAGTCGCGCTTCAGGTCGGTGACGGTCGGCATCGCCGAGAGTCTGACGCACACGCACGGCCGGCGCATCCCTACACCCCACAGATGGGGGAGTCCCGGTGCCGGCCGCGGTTGCCGCCGTTCCCTGGGGTCGCGCAGGTCAGTCGTCGAGCGACCCGGGGTCGGCCGACACCGGGGACGTGGTGGAGTTCGCCACGAGCGGCCGCCCTCCTACCTCGCTTCCGTATGATCCGGCCCCGCATGACCGCCAAGACCCTCAGGATCGCCGCCGTCACCGGGGTGCTCGCCATCGCCGGGCTCGTTTCGGCGTGCGGTGAGGCGCACGTCGAGGACAGCGCGGACAACTCCGCCAACGTCAACCGGGGCGCCCAGCTCTTCCACGAACGCTGCTCGGGCTGCCACACGCTCAGCGCCGCCGCCGCGGAAGGCTCCGCCACCAACGTCCACCAGCGCGAGAAGACCGACGGACCGAACTTCGATCAGCGCAAGGAGACGGCCGATCAGGTCCTCTACGCGATCCGCAACGGCGGATTCTCCGGCGCGATCATGCCGGAGAACATCGTCGTGGGCGATGACGCCCAGGCGGTCGCCGACTTCGTCGCCAAGTACTCCGGCGGCGGAAGCTCCTCCGGCGGATAGGCGGCTGGCGGCGCATGCTCGACCTGCGTCGACTGCGCGCTGAGCCCGACGCCATCCGGGCCGCACTGGCCCGCCGTGGCGACGGCTCGGACATGCGCGTCGGAGAGGTGCTGGAGCTCGACGAGCGCCGGCGGGACGTCCTGCCCGAGCTCGAGCAGCTGCGGGCCAGCAAGAACGCCGCCTCCGAGGCGATCGCCTCCGCCAAGAAGGCGGGCGAGGACGCCGGCGAGGCGATCGCGGCGATGCGCGCCGTCGGCGCCCGCGAGAAGCAGCTCAACGGCGAGCTGGCCGACGTCGACGAGCGCCTGCGCGTCGCGATGGCCGGGCTGCCCAACCCGCCGCAGGCCGACGCGCCGCTGGAAGACACCGTCATCAAGGAGGTCGGGGAGGCCGGTCGGACCGGCAAGGACCACCTCGAGCTGGCCGGCGACCTGATCGACATGGAGGCCGGCGCGCGCGTCGCGGGCTCCCGCTTCGCCTACCTCAAGGGCGACCTGGTGATGCTCGAGCTGGCGCTGGTGCGCTGGGCGCTGGAGAAGCTGCGCGGCCACGGTCACGAACCGGTGATCCCGCCGGTCCTGGTGCGCGAGGAGGCGCTCTTCGGCACGGGCATGCTGCCCGACACCGAGCAGCAGATCTACCGCCTGGCCGACGACCCGCTGTATCTGGCCGGCACGAGCGAGGTGCCGCTGGCCTCGCTGCACGCCGGGGAGATCCTCGACGCCGCCGACCTGCCGATCCGCTACGCCGGCTTCTCGCCCTGCTTCCGGCGCGAAGCGGGCGCAGCCGGACGCGACACGCGCGGCATCTTCCGCGTGCACCAGTTCGACAAGGTCGAGATGTTCGCGTTCGTCGAGCCCGACCAGAGCGACGCCGAGCACGCGCGCCTGCTGGCCATCGAGGAGGAGATCCTCCAAGAGCTGCAGATCCCCTACCGCGTGGTCGACATCGCCGTCGACGACCTCGGCGCCCCCGCCGTGCGCAAGTTCGACCTGGAGGCGTGGCTGCCCGGCCAGGGCGCCTACCGCGAGCTGACCTCGTGCTCGAACACGACCGACTTCCAGGCCCGTCGCCTGGAGATCCGCATGCGCTCGCCCGAGGGCGGGCGGCCCGTCGTCGCCCACACGCTGAACGGCACCGCGGTCGCGGTCGGGCGGACGATCATCGCGCTGCTGGAGAACGGGCAGCGCGACGACGGCACGGTCGAGCTGCCGGCGGTGCTGGTGCCCTACGGGGCGCCCGCGACGCTGAACGCCGGATAGCTCAGCCGGCGACCGGCCCGCCGACGCGGCGCAGGGCCTCGTCACGGGTGGCGGCGATGTCGAACGTCGAGTCCAGCCGCGTGATCTCGAACAGCCGCAGCACGGTGGGGTTGGTGCACACCAGCGACAGCGCGCCGTCGACCCGTGACAGGCGGCGCAGGGCGTTGAGCAGGACGCTGAGGCCGGTCGAGTCGATGAACTCGACGCCGCTGAAGTCCAGGACGATGCGGGTGAAGCCCGCCTCGAGCGCCACGTTGAGCTGATCGGCGAGCTCGGGCGCCGTGGAGACGTGCACCTCGCCGGTGGCCACGAGCACGCGGGTGGCGTCGTCGACGTCCTCGGCGACGACGGTGAACTTCGGCTTCGGGAACTCAGTCATGACCCGCGCCGAACGCTATCCGGTCCGGCGGGCGCAGCGCAAAAAAGCGGCTGTCAGCGGGCTCGTCGGCGGCGCGGCGGGCGCCCGTCGCGCAGCGACGGCGCGTCCGCGATCGAGACGAGCTGGCCGCGTGGCTCCTCGCCGAGCGCACGGATGCCCCGGGCATCACGGGCCAGGACGAAGGTCCGCGCGCCGCACGAGGCGCACGTGGTGGCGTGGTCGCTGGGGGCACCACAGGTGGTGCATCGGAATGGACCCACTGCTCGGCAGATCCCCGCGCCGCTCGGTGGTGAAACCTCCGCGTCGGCCCGCGTGTCAGCGGGAGACCCCGAGCATGCTGGCCAGGTGCCGGGCCCGCCGGCGCGTGGTGTCCAGCCGGTAGACGGAGCGCGGGATCGCGTGGCTCGGGTCGTCCAGGAACGGATAGTCGCCGTAGGCGCGTCCGCCGATCCAGCGGCGCGGGTTGGCCGGCAGCCGCTCGCGCTGGAAGCGCAGCACCTCGTCCAGCCCGTCGGCGTCGCCCGCGGCGACCAGATGCCACTTCAGGCGTCCGATCGCGGGCTGCCGGGCCACCGCGCGCGCATCGATGCGCTCCAGCACCTGCTGGGCGCGCTGCAGGAAGCGCGCGCGGTAGGCGGCGGCGCCGGAGTCGAAGACGTCCAGGTGGTAGAGCAGGTCCTCGGCCAGGACGCGTTCGGCGTACAGCAGCCGCGCGCCGGCCAGGCCGCGGGCATCGAGGAAGGCCAGCACCTGCTCGACGGCGTCGACGCGGTCGTCGAGCACCCGCAGATCGGTGCGCCGCTGCGTGATCGACGCCTCCCCGCCCTCGCGCTGGCGGTACAGGTAGACCGGCTCGCGGACCACGTCGACGGCGCGGGCCAGGAAGTGCGCCGGGAGCACCACGGGGATGTCCTCGTGGAAGACGCCCTCGGGGAAGCGCAGGTCGTTGGCGTCCCAGAACGCGCGGCGCCACAGCTTGTTCTGGGCCATGCGGTCGCTGAGCAGCAGCGGGAAGCGGGTCACGTGCGTGGCCTGGCGGCTGCGCCAGAACGCCCGGGCCAGGAACCGGGCGGGCCACTCCCGGGTCGAGTCGAAGCGGTGGATGTTGCCGGTCGCGAAGTCCGACCCCGAGCGTTCCAGCGCGCCCAGCAGGCGCGCGTAGCCGTCGGGCGGCAGCCGGTCGTCGCTGTCCAGGAAGGCCAGCAGCTCGCCGGTGGCCGCCGCCACCCCGACGTTGCGCGCCTGGCCCAGGCCGCCGTTGGCCTGCTGGATCAGGCGGAACCGCGGGTCCGCGTCCGCGTAACGCGCGGCGATCGCTGCGCTTTGGTCGTGCGAGCCGTCGTCGACCATCACCACCTCGAGATCGGTCACCGTCTGGGCCTGCAGCGACCGCAGGCACTCGTCGAGGTAGGCCTCGACGTCGTAGATCGGGACGACGACGGAGATGCGCGGCACCGGCCGGATCCTACGGCGACGTCCACTAGCGTCCGACGCGCTCATGGCCGCCGATCCCTCCGTCCCGCGCGCGCCCCAGGAAGCTCGCGTGTCGCGCCGGCGACGGCTGCTGGGGGCGCCCGCGATCGCCCTGCACCGCCTGGCCCTGGCGCTCGTGCGCCGGCTGCCCGCGCCGCGCGCGTCGGCCGCCGCGGTCGGCGCCGCCCCGCGACCGGTGCGCATCATCCTGGCCAACGCCTACGGGATGGGCGGCACGATCCGCACGACCTTCAACCTCGCCGGCCGGCTGGCCCGCGACCGCGAGGTCGAGGTCGTCGCGCTCAAGCGCCACACCGCTCGGGCGTTCTTCGACTTCCCCGCCGGCGTGACCGTCACGTCGCTGGACGACCGGCCGCAGGAGCGTCGGTCGCTGCCCGAGCGGCTGCTGACCGCGCTGCCGAGCGTTCTCGTGCACCCCGAGGACTTCGGCTACCCATCGGCCTCCCTCTGGACCGACATCCGGCTCCTGCGCCGTCTGCGGGGCATGGGCGGGGAGACCGTGATCGCCACGCGGCCGGCCTGGGCGCTGCTGGCCCTGGCCGCCACGCCCGACGACACGATCGTCGTCGACCAGGAGCACATGCACTTCCACGCCCACCGGCCGGCGCTGGCCGCCGACGTGCGCAAGCAGTACCCGCGGCTGGACGCGATCGCGGTGCTCAGCGCCGACGACGAGGCCGACTACGGCGCGCTGGTGCGCAGCGGGCGCGCGCGCGTCGTGCGCCTGCCCAACGCCGTGCCCGACCTGGGCGGCGGCACCTCGACGCTGGATGCGCCGCTGATCGTCGCGGCCGGGCGACTGGTCGCGCAGAAGGGCTTTGACCTGCTGATCGACGCGTTCGGCCCGGTCGCCGAGCGCCACCCGCAGTGGCGCCTGCGCATCTACGGGGGCGGCCCCCAGAAGGCGATGCTCCAGGAGCGCATCGCGCAGCGCGGCCTGGGCGACCAGATCGAGCTGATGGGCTCCACGCGCGACCTCGGTCCCGCGCTGGCGGCGGGCAGCATCTTCGTGCTCAGCTCGCGCTGGGAGGGCTTCGGGCTGGTGATCGTCGAGGCGATGAGCCGGGGCCTGCCGATCGTCAGCTTCGACTGCCCGCGCGGGCCGGCGGACATCATCACGCCGGGGCGCGACGGGCTGCTGGTGCCCGAGCAGGACGTCGCGGCCCTGGGGGCGGCGATCGAGCAGCTGATCGAGAACCCGGCGCAGCGGACCGCGATGGCCGCGGCCGCGCTGGAGCGGGCCCGCGACTACGACGGCGACGCGATCGCCGCCCGCTGGGCCGCGCTGCTCGACGAGCTCGCCGCGGCCAGATCTACGGCCTGATCGCGGCGACGATGATGCGCAGGCCGTCGACGAAGAGGTCCTCGTCGCGCTGCGGATCGAGCGCCGAGATGCGCATCATGCGCTGAAGCGCCGAACGGGTGTCCGCGTTGGGCGCGGACGGATCGGGCTCCTGCACCGGCGCCGGCGCCCCGCTGGCGATGCGCGTCGTGACGAACAGGGTCGTGCCGATCACGTAGGAGGCGTAGGTGTGGAAGGCCACCGCCGCGTCCTCGCCGTACAGCCCGAGGCGCTCGAACGTGCCCGACAGGAGCGCCAGGTTGTCGACCATCCGGTTGCCGACCTCGGGCGTGGCCGCCAGGTGCTGGGCCAGCAGGCCGTGGCGGACGAACGCGCGGCGGGTGGCCAGCCCGGCGTTGACGAGCAGCTCGCCCGGATCGGCGACGCGCACGTCGGGCACCAGTTCGAGCCCGATCTGGAAGGCCTCGAGCCACACGAGCTCGACCGCGGCGTCGATGATCGCGCCGCGCGACGGGTAGTGGTAGTAGATCGCGGTGGGCGCGACCTTGAGCGCAGCGGCCAGGCTGCGGATGCTCGGGGAACCGCCCTCGTCGAACTGCCGGAGCGCCTCGGCGGCGATCTCCTCGGGCGTCAGGTGGGTGTCACGATCCTGGGCAAGGCGAGGCACGGGTATCCACCGTACAACGCTCGGTATCTCGGCGCCACGGGGGCGCTTGTCTCAGGCCTCTCCCGGCGGCCGGAGGCCGGGATCTGCGCTACGGGGTCGCGGCCCCGCCGCCGCTGGTGTACCCGTCGGGCGACGGCGGCGTGTCCGTCGCGGGCGGGGTCACCGGCGTGGGGGTCGGCGTCGGCGTCGGTGTGGCCGGCGTCGTCGCCGCGGGCGGCGTCGTCGTGGTCGTGTCGCCGCCCGTGCCCGTGGCGGTATCGGTGCCCGTCGTGTCGGTGCCGTCGGCCGTGGCCCCGCCGGTTGCGGGATCTGTCGTCGTCCCGTCCTCGGTGGGGTCCGTCGTCGGGACCTCGGTCGTCTGGTAGTGGCCCTTGAAGGGCTCGCTGACGAACGGCTCCTTCGGGGTCGGGAAGTCGTCGCACTCGTCGCCCTTGGCGGCCAGCATGAACTCCTGCCAGATCGGCGCCGGGATCGTCGCGCCGAACACCTCGCCGTAGCCCGGGACGGCGGTCATCGACGTGGTCTCCTTCGGGTAGCCGACCCACACCGCGGTCGACAGGTGCGGCGTGTAGCCGACGAACCAGGCGTCGGTGAACGAGCTCGTCGTGCCGGTCTTGCCCGCGGCGGGGCAGCCGATGCCCAGGCCGGCGGCGGTGCCGTGGTCGAGCACGCCCTTCAGCGCTTCGGTGACCGCGGCGGTCTGGCCGTCGGTGAACTCCTTCTTGCGGTGGCTGCCGGGGTGCTCGACGGTGCCGTCGGGCAGGACGACCTTCTCGATCGCCGTGGCCGTGTTGCGCACGCCGCCGTCGGCGATCGTCGCGTACGCGTTGGCCATCTCCAGCGTGGAGACGCCCCGGCTGAGCCCGCCGATCGACTCGGCCGGGTAGGCGTCCAGGTGCGAGGTGACGCCCATGTCGTAGGCCGCCTTGCGCACCTCCTCGGGCGTGATGTCGGCGCCCAGCTGCGCGTAGACGGTGTTGTCGGAGGCGGCCATCGCCTCCTGGAGGCTGATGCTGCCCGAGTAGGAGTGGTCGTCGGTCTGGACGTGCCAGGTCGGGTCGGTGTCGTTCCAGCCCGGCATCAGCTCGTGCGAGTTGTAGTAGGTCGTCTTGGGGTCGATGCCCATGCGCACCGCCCCCATCAGGTCGATCGCCTTGAACGTCGAGCCCGGCTGGCGGCGCGCCTGCGTGGCGTAGTTGAACACGGTCGACCCGTACTCGGCCGAGGAGGCCATGGCCAGGATGTGGCCGTTGCTGGGGTCGATCGTGACCAGCGCGGCCGACGGCTGGTCGGGCTGGTTGAGGTGGTCGGCGATCGCCTTGCGGGCCAGCTCCTGCAGCTTCAGGTCGATGGTCGTGTAGACCTCCAACCCGCCCCTGCGGACGACGTCGATGCCGTAGCGGTCGATCAGCTGCTGCTTGACGTAGTCGAAGAAGAACTGCTCGCGGCGCTGCTGGTAGTACGTGTTGGTGACCACGCCCAGCGGCGCCTTCATCGCCTTGCGCGCCTCGGCCGGCGTGATGTCGCCCTGCTCGAGCATCGCGTTGAGGACCTCGTTGCGGCGGGACGTCGCGCCGCGGGGGTTGTCGAACGGGTTGTCGGCCGACGGCGCCTGGGGGAGGCCGGCCAGCAGCGCGGCCTCGGGCAGGTCCAGCTGGGAGGCGCGCTTGTCGAAGAAGACGCGCGACGCGGCCTCGATCCCCACGGCGGTCTGGCCGCCGACCGTGCCGTAGGGCACGTTGTTGAGGTACTGGTCGAGGATCCACTTCTTGCTGTGGGCCTGCTCGAGCTCGTCGGCCAGCTTGGCCTCGCGGATCTTGCGCTTGAGCGTCTTGGTGAAGCGCACGTCCGGCGTGTAGAGGTTGCGCACCAGCTGCATGGTCAGCGTCGAGCCACCCTGCTCGGAGCTGTCGCTGGTCACGTTCTTGACCGCCGCGCGGGCGACGCCCATGTAGTCGACGCCGCCGTGGTCGTAGAAGCGCTTGTCCTCGATGTCGATGGTCGCCTGCTTGACCTCCTCGGCGATCGCCGCGCTGGGCACCTCACGGCGCAGCACGTCGGAGGAGATGAAGCCCAACCGCGTGCCGTCGGCCGCGTAGACCGTCGAGATGGCGCCCTGCGGCTTGGGCTTGAGCTCGCTGATGTCCGGGGTGTCCTTGACGACCTTGACCACCCACAGGGCGCCCACGGTCGCCGCGGTCAGCGCCGCGATCGCCGCCACGCCGAGCGTCAGGGCGAAAATGCGCAGCACGGGACGCCCGTTGTTGCGGGCGTTGCGCTTACGCCGCCGACGCGCCATCTGGGGCTCCCGAGCCGAACATCGAATCCATCAGCCTAGGAATACCGGGTCGGATGTCCGACTCCTGTTGGGTCGGCGCCGCTGACAGGAACCGTTCAGGCCGGGCGCGGGCCGCGCCAGACGGTCCCCCACAGGATCAGCAGCGTCCCGCCGCCGGCGACGACGAAGGTCAGCGCGAACAGCACGTAGCCCACCGTGCGCAGCGTCGAGCCCGTGGCGTGGACCATCAGCGGCGTCTCGGTCGGGGTGCCGATCAGGTCCTCGGCGGGGTCGAAGTGGCACTCCACCGAGGTGCGGCCGGCCTGCCCGTCGAAGCGGCCGACGCTCACGTAGGAGGTGGCGACGGTCTCGCCCACCGTCTGGCGATCGCCGCGCAACCGGGTGGTCGAGCCGTCGGGGTGGGCCACGACGCAGCGCGCCTCGGTCGCCTCGCCCTCGCGCACGCGGTACTTGGCCCGGCGCTCGGTGCGGCTGAGCCCGTCGAACAGCACGCCGTCGGGCTTGGCGCTGAGCGCGACCGTGTAGCGCTGGTTCTCGGCCTCGAAGGTCAGCGTCCCCGGCGCGCGGCCCTCGGCCACGGCGTCCTTGCGCTGGAAGTACGTGCTGCCGGCCAGCGCGACGATCGCCCCGACCAGGCTCGGGACGCCGATCAGCACGATCAGCAGGATCCCCGCGACGATCCGCCCCCACCGTGGCCCGCGCACGGTGCCGATGCTATCCCGGCAGGCGGGGACCGCGCGAGGGGTGCGTCAGCGTGATCGTCGTGGTCCGCGACCGCGGCGCGCCGCCCCTCGGCGTGAAGGTCGTCCGCAGGCGCACCGACAGGTGCTTGCGCTGGCGCAGCGCGCGCTTGGCCTTCGGCGTCAGCGCGAGCCGGATCGTCACCGGACCGGCCTTGGTCACCCGCTTGCGCACCGTGCGGAACAGGCCCGAACGGGTCGCCGCGGCGGTGGCGCCCGCGGCGCGGGCGCGGCCCCCGGCGCCGACCGGGGCCACGGTGAGCGTTCCCGGCCCAGGTGCGAAGACGGTCGCCCCGGCGGGGCGCCCGGTGGCCGACAGCTCGGTCGCGGGCTCGATCCGCACCGTCACGTCGCAGGAGACACGACGCACGTCGTCGGAGTTGTAGTCGTGATCGGCCAGCAGCTGGTGCCGTCCCATGGCGCCCGTGTGGATCCCGCCGCACAGGAAGAACGGCGTCGTCCCGTCGCCCAGGATCGTGCCGGTCCAGCGGCTGCGACAGGCGTGGGAGCCGTCCGCAACGGTGTTGGTGTAGCACCCGTCGCCGCCGTAGCGGTAGATCGAGTCCGGGGTCCCGGCCGTGGCCCAGACCAGCCAGATCGCCTGGTCGTCGTCGTTCCAGCCGGCCTGCACGGTGTACGTGCAGCGCGCGCCCACGGGGCATTTCGCCCCGGGGTCGTTGATCGTGCAGGTGGCGCTGTCCCCGTTGGGGTCGCGCTCGACGGGCAGCGGGTTGCGCTGGCAGTGCAGCGTGCGCGTCACCGGCGCGTTGATGGTGAACGTCCGCCGGGCGGGCGTGGCGTCCTCGGCGCCTTCGGGGCTGGTCGCGGCGACCTCGAAGAGGTGGTCGCCGCTGCCCAGTTCGGGGGCGGTGAACCCGGTGGCGCAGGCCGTCCACCCGCCGCCGTCCAGCCGGCAGCGGAACGTCGACCCGGGCATGCTCGACGTGAACCCGAAGGCCGGTGTCTTCAGCCACGAGGCACCGGTCGGCCCGCTGGTGATCGTCGTCTCGGGCGCGGGCAGGATCGTGAAGGCGCGGGAGACCACCGGGCTGCGGTTGCCGGCGCGGTCGGCGGCGGCCGCGTAGACCACGTGGGCGCCGACCCCGGTGAGCGTCCGTGGGCACGCGCCGGCCGGCAGGTCCGCATACGTCGCCGGCGCCACCGCCGGGTCCACCGCGCAGCGCACGTCCAGGACGCCCGAGCCGGGCTCGGCGTCGTCGCTGTTGACGACGACGTCGACCGGACCGGTGAAGCGGGTGCCGTCGCGGGTCGTGGTGCCCGCGGCGGGGCGCGCGTCGAGGCCGGCGGTCGGCGTGGTCACGTCGTAGAGGAACGTGGCCGACGCCGAGACCGGGTCGCGCACGCCGTCGACGATCGCGCGGACGCGGAAGACGTGCTGGCCCTCGCTGGGCGCCGGGTCGATCGTGTGCGGTGGGCGACAGGGCTCGAAGGCGTGACCGTCCAGCGCGCACTCGAACGCCGCGCCCACCGGGCTGGAGGTGAACGTGTAGACCGGCACCACGTTGGTCGGGCCATCGGGGCCGCCGGTGATCGTCGTGTCGGGCGCGCCGAGGATCGTGAAGCTGGTCGACACGACGGCGCTGCTGGTGCCGGCGCCGTCGGCGGCCGCGACGTAGATCGTGTGCACGCCGACGGTCGCGTAGGTCGTCGGGCACGGGCCGGCCGGGAGCGCGGCGAAGCTCGCGGGCACCGCCGCCGGGTCGATGGCGCAGCGGACCGCGCTGACGCCCGACGTCGGCGTCGGGTCGGTGGCCGAGACCTCGATGCGCGCGACTCCGGCGATGCCCTGGGCGTAGGCGGTGCCGAACCCGGGCTCGGCACCGACGAACACGGACGCCTCGGGCGCGGCCGTGTCGACGAAGAAGGCGCGCGTGGCCGGTGTGGCGTCGCTGTCGCCGCCGCTGCTGGCCTGCACGTGGAACACGTGCGCGCCGTCGGCCAGCGCCGCGGTGGTCAGGGGCGACGTGCAGGCGCTCGGCGCCGCCGCGTCGATCCAGCAGGCGAACGTCGCGCCCGCGGCGGGGTCGGCGACGAACGCGAACGTCGGGGTGGCCTGCGCGGTCGGCCCGCTGGGGCCGCTGGTGATGCGCGTGTCGATCGCCGCCTGGCCCTGGTAGGCGCCGATGTCGCAGGACCCCGACGGGCGCAGCACGCCGCGTTGGTCGGTCGCCGGGCAGGCGGCCGGGTCGCCCGCGCCGATCGCCGGGCTGGTGCTCGCCGGCGCCTGCGTCGGCGTCGGGCCGCCGTTGTCGGCCAGCGGGCCGAGCAGGGGGTCGGTCATCGTCAGGTCGCCCGCGGCGGCCAGCGCGCACGAGTTGCCGGCGTCGAGGTTGTGCCCGCCCGAGGTGATCGGGCCGCCGCAGCCGTCGGCCAGGATCGTGTTGGTCAGCGTGACCGTCCCGGACGTCGGGCAGTTCAGCAGCGTGTCGGCCGGGCCGCAGTTCCACACGTCGGGTCCCGTGCGGTCGGCGACGTTGAGCGCGAAGGTCACGTTCGTGGCCGTCAGCGGGCCGTTGAAGGACGCCACGCCGCCGCCGTAGCCGCCCAGGGTCGGGTCGCCGGGGACGAAGCGCGCGGCGTTGGCGGTGATCGTCGAGTTGGTCAGGGTCAGCGTGCCGCCGGACCGGTACAGCCCGCCGCCCGAGGCCGCCGTGTTGCGGGCCACGGTGGAGCCCACCAGCCGCAGCTCGCGGCCGGCTTCGACGTGGATGCCGCCGCCCGGCGAGGTTGCGGTGTTGTCGGCGATCAGCGAGTCGGTGATCTGGTTCAGCGTGGCGCCGGCGCTGATGCCGCCGCCGGCCACCGCGTCGTTGGCGGTGACCTGCGTGCGCGTGAGCGTCAGCGCGGTGCCGAACGACGACAGGCCGCCGCCGCCGTCCTGCGGCGCGTGGTTGCCGGTGACGACGGAGTCGGTCAGCGTCGACGTGCTGGTGCCGAAGGCGGCGAGCCCGCCCCCGAAGTAGGTCTGCGCCGTGTTGCCGGCGATGCGCGAGCCGTTGATGGTCAGCGTGCTGGCGCCGTCGGCGTGGATGCCGCCGCCGGCGCTGCGGGCCGTGTTGCCGGTGACCGCCACGTCGCTGAGCGTGAGCGCCGAGCCGTCCACCTCGATGCCGCCGCCGTCGCAGTCGCGCAGCCCGCACGACTCCGGGCTGGCGTCGGCGAAGCTGGCCCCGCCGGAGACGGTCAGCGCGGCCAGCGTCACGTGTGCGCCCCCGCTGACCTCGAACACGCGCCCGAGCCCGGCGGCGTCGACGACCGTCGCGCCGCGCCCCGCCCCGGTGATGGTCAGGTCGTGGGTGACGTCGAGGTCGCCGGTGGCCGCCGGGTCGGCGCCCTCGGCGCCGCCGATCGTGCGCGTGTAGGTCCCGGCCGGCACGGCGATCGTGTCGGCGGCCGGCGTGGCGTTGGCCGCCTGGATCGCCGCCCGCAGGCTGCCGGCGCCGCTGTCGTTTGTGTTGGAGACGGTGAAGCTGGCGGCGTGGGCCGTGGTGGCCAGAGCCCACAGCATCGCCACCGTGAGCGCCCCCGCGCGCTTGGTGCCCCGCATCGCCGCGACGCTATTGCGGGCTCTGCGGCCTTCGCATCAGGGTGCTACCCCGAACTTCAGCGTCTCCGCCACTCGCGCGCGGGCGCCCTGACCGCCGAGGCCGAGCTTGGCGTAGGCGTGGGACAGGTGCGTCTCGACGGTCTTGACGGTCACGAACAGCTGCTGGGCGATCTCGACGTTCGAGCGGCCGGCGGCGGCCAGCCGGGCGATCCGCAGCTCCGAGGCGGTCAGCGCCTCGACGCCGCTGCGCACGATGCGGCGCGGTCGCCCGCCGGCGGCGCGCAGCTCCTCCTGCGCGCTGGCCACCAGCGCGTCGGCGCCGCAGCGCCAGGCCAGCTCGAGCCCGGCCGTGAGGTGCGTGCGCGCCTCGACGCGCTGCCCGCCGCGGCGGAGCGCGGAGCCGAGCGCGACGAGCGAGCGGGCGTGCTCCAGCCGCGCCGGCGAGCGCTGCAGGACGTCGACCGACTCGCGCAGCGTGGCGATCCCCGCGCCGTTGCCGCCCAGCAGCCCGCTGGCCCGCAGGGCGACCCCGAGCGCCCGCGGCAGCCCCGTACGGCGGGCCAGCGCGGCCTCCTCCTCGGCCAACGCGACCGCCGCGTCGTGGTCGGCCGGGGAGAGGGCCAGCGCGAGCGCCGACCGCCAGCCCACGTGGCCGGGACCGATGCCGAGGGCGGAGAAGGTCTCGGCCGACGCGCGCAGGTCCTCGAACGCGCGACGCCGGTCGCCGTGCGCGTGTCGCAGCCGGCCGCGGGTGTGCAGCAGCAGCGCGCCGCCGACAGTGCCGAGGTAGGCGGGCTCCAGCTCGATCGTCTCGACCAGCGCGGCGATGTCCCCGAGGTCGGGGCGCTCCAGGAGCGTGTCGACGACCGTGTAGACGACGCTCGTCACCCACATGGCCATCCCGGTCGCCACGGCGACGTCGAACCCGGGGCGCGCCTCGGCCGCGGCCGTGGGCAGATCCCCACGCCGATCGGCGACCCAGGCCCGGAAGGTGGGCGGGCCGAACTGCGTGAGCAGGGATCCGACCGTGCGGCCGTGGCGCTCGAGCTCGTCGATGACCTCCAGCGCGCGGTCGTAGCGCTCGACGCTGACCAGCGCCATCACCGGTTGCGCGCCCAGCCAGCCGCCGCCCGACCCGTCGCCGAGCAGGACGTCGTCGCGCAGGGCCTGATCGACCAGCACCTCGGCGGCGTCGGCGTCCTCGCCCCGGAGGGCGACCTGGGCGGCCAGGAGCGCCCGCAGCGCGTGGGCCGACCAGCCCGGGCCCTCGGCCAGCTGCTCGATGCGCGCGCGGTCGCGGACGAACTCGCCGACCATGTGCGGGTCGTTGACGGCGATCCCGGTGCGGATCAGCTCGATGTCGGTGACCAGCCCGACGTCCTCGGTCTGTGCGGCCAACCCCGCCAGGTCCAGCGATCGCACCTCGGCCCAGCGGCCGGCCGCGACCAGGCCGTCGGCCAAGGTCAGCGTCGCGGCCACGCGCAGCCGGATGTCGTTGGTCTCGGCGATGGCCAGCGACAGGTGTTCCAGCGCGGAGGGGTCGCGGACCGCCAGCTCGGCGCGGCCGAGCTCGAACAGCAGCGCCGCGCGGGCCGGCCCGGTGGCGCCTTCCTCCAGCGCGCGGCGCAGCAGGCGCACGGCGGCCTCGGGCGCGGCGCGGGCGGCGGCGGAGCGCGCGGCGGCCAGCAGCCCGTCGATCACCAGCTCGGAGCCCGTGGGCCGCAGCGCGGCCAGGTGCGCGGCCCTGGCCTCCGGGGCGTCGAGCAGCTGTGCGGCGGCAGCGGCGTGCGCGGCGTCGCGCTCGGCCACCGACAGCCCGTCGTAGATCGAGCGGCGAACGAGCGGATGGACGAACGCGAACGGGTCGTCGGTGGCGAGCACCTCGATCTGGCGCAGCCGGCGAGCGATGCGCGCGGCGTCCGCCTGGTCGATCCCGGCCAGGTCCGCGGCGGCGTCCAGCGCGCCGCCGTCGCCGAGCACGGCCATCGCCACCGCCAGCGCCGGCGCGTCGGGCGAGACCTTGGCCACCCGGCGGGCCACGCGCGCCGCGAGCGTCGGCACCGTCGCGGCGGTCACGCGCTCGGGCCCGCCGAGGCCGTCCTCGCCGGCGGTCCGCAGCAGCTCGCGCAGGTACAGGGGGTTGCCGGCGCTGGTGGCGTGACAGGCGCGGCAGGTGGCGTCGTCGGCGGTCGGGTCGGCGGTGCGCACGAGCGCGGCGACGGCGACCTCGCTGAGCGGGCGTGTGGTCAGGCGGGTGGCGCCGGCCACGGTGCGCAGATCGTCGATCAGCGCCTCGGGTGCGCCGGGCTCGTCCGGGCGCAGGCCGACGATCAGCGCGACGGGCAGGTCGCCCAGGCGTCGGGCGAGGTGGCCGAGCGCGCGGATCGAGCCGTCGTCGGCCCAGTGCGCGTCGTCCACGACCAGCGCAAGCGGCCCGCGATCCGCCGTGTTGGCGGCCAGCCAGTAGAGCGCGTTGAGCGCCCCGAACGGGTCGGTGGGCGGCGCGACGCGGCCCTGGTCGGCGATCCACCCGGCGGGCGCGGCGGCGCCGCTGAGCAGCGCGGCGCGCTCGGTGTCGGGGGCGGCGCGCAGGAGCGGCTCGAACAGCTGGCGCACGCAGCCGAACGGGAAGTCGCGCTCGAGCTCGCCGCCGGTGGCGCTGAGGACCTGCAGCCCCTGCTCGGCGGCCGCGTCGCGCGCGTCGGCCAGCAGGGCGCTCTTGCCGCTGCCGGCGGCGCCCTCGACCAGCACGAGCCGGCCGGCGCCGGCGCTCGCGGCGGTCAGCGCCCCGCGGATCTCCAAGCGCTCGCCATCGCGCTCGAGCAGGTCGCCGGTCGCCAGCATCTGGGAAACATATGGCTCGCGCGAGACGCGCGACCGACAGCGGAGGGGGCGGGATTCGAACCCGCGAACGACTTGCGCCGTCTCCGGTTTTCAAGACCGGTGCATTCAACCGCTCTGCCACCCCTCCGGGAAGGCGCAGGCTAGCCGCCGTCCGGTGCGTTGCTTGTCGGATCCCTCGGGCTCAGGCCGAGAGATCCGACAAGCAACGCGGAAGAACCGTGGGCGCGCGGTCGTCTCAGGGGTATGAGCCCCGATGGCGCCCATGCGAACGCGACCTGGCCGCTGCTCCTGCGCAGCGCGCTGCTGCTGCTCGCCATCGTGCTGCTGGTGCTGCAGGCGGTGGCGGTGGTCGACCTGCTCAGCTACGACCCGCCGCCCGGGTTCGTGCCCGACGACGAGGACCAGTACGTGCGCTACGGCCTGACCGGGTTGCCCGCGCTCGGCCTGTACGTGGGTGGCGCGTGGCTGGCCATCGGCGGCCTGCGCGACCTGACGCGCCCCGCGCGCTGGACCGCGGCGCTGCTGGCGGCCGGCGTGGTCGCCTCGCTGGGCTGGCTGTGGTCGATGATCGGCCTGGTCAGCGGCTGATACGACACCCGTTGAGCACACGGAAGAAACCCGGGCGCACGGCCGTCAACGGGGATGTGACGAGGCACGAGGCCGACCCACTTCCCGCCTGGCAGATCGCTGCGCGCGGCACCGTCGTGTGCGTCGCGCTCGCGCTGTCGCTGATCCAGGCCACGCTCGTGCTCGGCCTGCTGTCGCACGTCGCCCCGCCCGGCTTCGTGCCCGCCGACGCCTCGCAGTACGTCAAGTACGCGATCAGCGGCGCGCCCGTCCTCGGGCTCTACCTGTGGTCCGTCTCGCTCGGCCTCGCCGCGCTGCGCGACCCCGCCCGGCCCGCCCGCTGGGCCGGCTCGACCGTCGTCGCCGGCATGGTCGCCTCCGCCGCCTGGCTGTGGTCGATGCTCGGCTTGCTGGCCTGAGGCGTCAGCGCGGGCGATCGGGGTTCTTCGCCGGGCGGCTGTGCGGCCAGATCGTCAGCGCGAGCAGGAAGACGGCCCCGACCCCTTCGCCGACGACGGCAACGCGGGCGTTGCCGGTGACCGCCCAGCCCACGAGCCCGGCCAGCAGGATCACCAGGCCGACGGCTTCCATCCGAGTGACGCGCCAAAAGGAGGGGCTCATGGTCGGTGAATACCCAACTCAGAGCCGACCGAGTAGCTCGGCGATCGAGTCGACGACCGCGTGCGGGCGGCGCGCCTCGGGCACGCGCGTCAGGTCGGATCCGCCGCTGATGCCGGTGCGGACCAGGACGGTGCGCGAGCCGCCGGTGTGGCCGAGGCCGATGTCCATGCGCACGTCGTCGCCGACGACGACCAGGCGGTCGGAGGGGATACCCAGGCGGTCGACGACGGTCCGGACCGCGGCGCGGGAGGGCTTGCCGACGATCGTCGGGCGGCGCGCGGAGGCCTTGGCGATCGCCGCGGTGGTCATCGCGCCGCGGCTGAAGATCGGGCCGTCGGCGCCGGAGTAGGCCGACACGTAGGAGGCGGTCAGCAGCGGGGCGCCGGCCACCACCGCGCGGGCCGCGGCCTCCAGCTGGGGCAGCGTGACGTCCTGCACGTGGGCCACGAAGACGACGTCGGCGGTGTCCTCCTCGCCCTCGGCCACGAGCGTCACGCCGGAAGCCTCGATGCGGTCGGCCGCCGGGTCGGTGGCCAGCAACAGGACGCGGGCGCCCAGATGGCGGCGCTGGGCGTAGTCGATGAACGAGTCGACCGGGGTCAGCGCCGCGTCGTCGGCCACCGGCAGCCCGACCGCGCGCAGCTCGTGCGCGAGCTCGCGCGGCTGGATGTGCGTGCCGTTGGTGAACACCGCGAACGGCCGCCCGGCGTCGCGCAGCGCCGACAGCACCTCGACCGCGCCCGGCACCACGTGCAGCCGGTGGTCGCGCCCGCGCTGGACGAGCGTCCCGTCGACGTCGAAGACGAACCCCTCGGCATCCCCGAGCTCAAGCGGCACGGCGCCACACCACCACGTCGTCGCCCTTGCCCACCCGCGCGTAGGTGATGTCCGGCCGCCGGGCCAGCTCGGCCAGCAGCGTGACCAGCGGCGAGCGCCCGGGCCGCGCGGCGGCCAGCGGCGCGGAGCCGTCGCGGCGGATCGCGTCGACCTGCTCGGCCGGCATGGTCAGGCGCAGCAGCAGCTCCTCCTCGCTCATCCGCGGGCCGAAGCGCTCGCGCGCGCCCTCCAGCGACAGCGGTGTCACCGCGGCCAGCTCCTTCGCGCGCGGCCGCGACAGCACCTTGTCGGCCACCTCGGGATCGACCGGCGCCGGCGGGGCGCCGAAGTGGCCCAGGAAGTAGCGGATCACCTCGTCGGGCACCTGCGCGTAGCGCTCGGGACCCATCACGTTCATCGACGCCTGCGTGACCAGGAACTGCGCATACGGCGTCACCACGATCGGATAGCCGAACTCGGCCCGCACGCGGGCGACCTCGTCCAGCGCCGCGTCGAACAGGTCGCCCCGGCGGATCTCCTGCAGCTGCCGGCGCATGGTCGTGACCACGCCGCCGGGGAGCTGGTGGGTCTCGTACGTCGCGTCGTACTCGGCCGGCTGACCGAGCGGCAGCCCCTTGGCCGCAGCCAGCGCCCGGAAGTGCGCGGACATCTCCTCCAGCGCGCCGAGGTCGAGGTCGTGGCTGAAGCCGAGCGCCTCGAGGTTGCGCACGGTGGACTCGGTCGACGGCTGCGAGGTCCCGTTGGCCACCGGCGCGCAGGCCGTGTGCAGCGTCGAGAACCCCAGCCGCGCGCCCTCGATGTACGTGCGCGACGCGTGCCCGATCGTGCCGTGGCTGTGCAGCTCGACCGGTCGGCCGGCGAACGGCTCCAGGAACACCGGCGCCAGCTGGCGCAGGCGGTCGACGTCGACCAGGCCGCCTGGGTCCTTCAGGTACAGGCGATCGACGTGCGGGGACTCGGCCACCGCCAGCGCCCGCACGCGATAGTGCTCGTCGTCGTGCGCGGGCGAGCGCGAGTAGGTCAGCCCGACGACCACCTCCTCGGCGCCCTCCTCCTTGGCGATCTGCGCGACGAGCTTCAGCGCGTCGGGGTCGTTCGTCGGGTCGGCGATCTGCACGCGTCGGATCCCGTTGCGGACGACCAGCCGGAAGGCCAGGCGGATCACGTCCTCCTCGGCCGGCTCCCACGAGATGAAGCGCATCCCGGTGGTCAGGAAGTTCAGCATCGTCGTGGGCATCGCCGCGCTGACCGCGCGCAGGCGCTCCCACGGGTCCTCGCGGTGGTAGCGCACCGAGATCGCCATGTGCGTCGAGGTGGTGAAGTCCAGCGCGCGGAAGCCGACCCGCTCGATCACCGGCGCGATGGCCAGCACGTCGGGCGTGGTCAGGCCGGTCGCGCCCCACAGCGACTGGTTGCCGTCGCGCGTGGTGGTGTCGACGAACTCGATCACGCGGCCACGCGGAACAGCGGCTGGCCGTACTCGACCAGCTCGGCGTTGCCGGCGCAGATCTCGACGATCGTGCCGCTCACGCCCGCCTCGATCGAGTTCATCATCTTCATGACCTCGATCACGCAGACCACGGTGCCGGCCTCCACCGTCGCCCCGACCTCGACGAACGGCGCCTTCCCAGGCGCCTCGGCCCGATAGAAGGTGCCGAGCATCGGGGCGGTGATGTCCAGCGCGCCGTTGGTGGGGGGCGCGGCGGGCGGCGCCGTCGACGGCGCCGGGGCGGCCGCGCGGACCGGCTCGTCCTCGACGAGCGGCGGGCCACCCCCGCGCCGCACGTGCAGCGACAGCCCCTCGCTCTCCAGGCGCAGCTCGTCCAGCCCGGACTCGTCGATCAGCCGCAGGATCTCGCGGACGTCCTCGTCGCTGAGGGCCATCAGGACCGGGCGCCCGCGCCGAACGTGCCCATCAGCAACGACATCGCCGACGTCGGCGGTGTGGCCGGAGGGTCGGGCAACGTCGTCACCGGCCGCGCCTGCAGCACGTGCAGCGCGCCCGCGCGATCCAGCGCCCACTCGACGTCCTGGTGGGAGCCGAAGTGCCGCTGGACCGTCTTGGCCAGCTCGGCCAGCTCGGCCAGGCGCTCCGCGTCCAGCGTGGTCGCCGACCGGCGCGCGTCGTCGACCTCGCGCTCGATCGTGCCGCCGCCCGCGGGGTCCGGCACGTGCTCGATGTGCTTGTCGTTGATGGTCGAGCGCACCACCTCACCGGTGACCTTGGAGACGAGGAAGTCGTCGGGTGTGACCTCGCCGCCGACGACGGCCAGCCCCAGGCCCCAGCTCGCGTTGACGGCCACCACCGACGGGTCGCCGCTGACCGGGTTGCAGGTGAACAGCACGCCCGAGACCTCGGCATCGACCATCGTCTGGATCGTCACGCCCATCGCCGGCGCGGCCGTGGCGTCGCCCAGCTTGGCCCGGTAGGTGATCGCCGGCGCGCTGTACAGCGAGGCCCAGCAGTCGCGCACCGCGCCGCACACCGCGGCGGCGCCGCGCACCCACAGGTAGGTCTCCTGCTGGCCGGCGAACGTCGCGTCCGCGCCGTCCTCGCCGCGCGCGCTGGAGCGCACCGCGACCGGCGCGTCGCCGGCGCCGTAGCGGGCCTCGATCTCCGCACGGACGTCGTCGGGCAGCTCGGCCCCCACGATCAGCGCGGCGCACGCGTCGGCGGCCGCGTGCACGGACGCCGTGTCGTCGAGGTCCAGCCCGTCCAGCGCCGCGGCGATCGCCTCGGCCAGCTCGCCGGCGACGAACGCCTCGAACGCGCTGGCCCCGAGCGCGAACCCGCCCGGCACGGGGATCCCGCCGGCGAGCAGCTCGCCCAGCGAGGCCGACTTGCCCCCGAACGCATCGGCGTCACCGGCCCGCAGCTCGTGCAGCTGGCGGGTGTGAGCCACTACGCGTCCTCCAGGATCGTCACCACGCCGTTGGTCCCGTCGACCCGGATGCGCTGTCCATCCTTGATGGTCGACGTCGCGCGCCCGGTGCCCACGACCGCGGGCATCCCGTACTCGCGGCAGACGATCGCGGCGTGGGACATGATCCCGCCGATGTCGGTCACGCAGGCGCGGATCTTGGAGAAGATCGGCGACCAGGCCGGCGACGTGATGGTGCAGACGAGGATCTCGTCGGCCCGGATGTCGGAGATGCCGTTGACCGTGCGCACGACGCGGGCGATGCCCTCGACGGTGCCCGGCGAGGCGGCCGCGCCGCGCAGCTCGCGCAGGTCGGCGCCCTGCTCGCCGGCGCGCGCCCACTCCTGCAGCCGCGCGGGGGTCACGCCCCACAGCATCAGCGTCATCGGGTCGCTGACCGACTCGGGCATCGTGCCCAGCGCGGGCGGCGGCGTCCACTGCGCCAGCCGCTCGAGCAGCTGCTTGCGCCTGGTGACGATCGGCGGCCAGTGGGCGGGCCCCAGCGGTGCGCCGCCGGTGGCCCAGCTCAGGCTCAGCTCGTCCAGCGCCGTGCCCACCTCGTGCCGGGACAGCTGGAAGACGTCCTCGCCGTCCTCCAGGAAGCCGTGCTCGGCCAGCAGCGCGCCGAACTCGCGCATCTTGTTGAAGAAGCGCCCCTGGAACCAGTAGTCGCACCAGAACTTGTGCTCCTCCACGTAGGGGAACACCGTGCGCGAGAGGGCGAGCAGCTCGTTGAAGGTCTGCTGGGCCCCCGCGTCCATCAGCGACGCGTACTCCGTGGCCAGGCGCTCGCGCTCGGCCTCGATCTGGGCGGTCGGCCGGTCGATCTCCCGGCCCTCGGCCAGCGCGGCGATGTGGCCGGTGAGCGACGCGTAGGGGATCGACGGGTCGTCGAACCAGGTGCCGTAGTAGTGGTAGAGGCCGTCGCCGGTGCCCATGTTGAACCACGGGTCCTTGATCGCCTCCAGCTCGGCCAGCCACGTCCGCCCGGCCTCGGTCTGCTCCAGCTCGGCGTCGATCTCGGCTGGCGTGCGCCCTTCGACGAACGCGCCGTCGACGCCCTGGGAGCGGGCCAGCCGGGCCAGGCGGCGCAGCTCGGTGTCGGCCCGGAACAGGATCACGTCGACCCCGGCGACCATCTGCGCGATGTGCTGGTCGGGGATGTCGGGCAGCTGCGCCTTGCAGAAGTCGGCGAACGTCGCGTAGGCGCCGTAGCCGAGCAGCAGGAACTCGAAGTGGTGCTCCCACATCTCGTCGGCGCAGCGCAGCGTGCGGTCATAGGCGGTGAGCAGGCGCACGTGGCTGACCTGCTGGCCCTCGAAGGCGACCGCGTCGGGCTCGTACTCGGGCAGCGTGGGCACCTCGAGATCGGTGATCTCGGCCAGCAGCGCCTCCATCTTCGTGCGCCACTGGGCGTACAGCTCGTCCCAGTTGGTGAAGTAGTGGCCCGCGCGCTTCTCGAAGTACGCCGCCCGCTCGCCCATCTTGGCCGGATCGGTGACGACGTTGCCCGAGATGTAGACGTAGCCGTTGACGATCCGGTAGTCGACGCCCATCGCGGGCGGCACGGCGAACACGCGGTTCTGCCAGGCACCGACGGCCTGGTAGGGCCCGTCGATGTCGCACACGTCGAAGGCCGGCATCGGCACGGGGAAGTGCTGGGAGTTCCAGAACCACAGCCGCGCCTCGTCGAGCTCCTGGCGAGCCGGCGCGAACAGCGCGTAGTACGGGTACATCTCCTCCCAGCCCTCGCAACCCGGCGGCGTCTCGATCGAGAACGGGCTCGGGAACGCGGCGGCAGGTGTGGCGGTCGCGGCCATCGGTGGTGCTCTCTCCTCAGTCGGTGGCGTCTGTGCGGGACGCCGTCCTCTCTCAGGAACCCTTATACCGAAGCCGACCTCCGCAGGCGGGGAACCGTGCACGGATGTCGAGGCTCTAGACTGCCTGGCTTCTCCCGGAGAGGTGGCCGAGTGGCTGAAGGCACTCGCCTGCTAAGCGAGTATGGGGGTTATTCTCCATCGCGGGTTCGAATCCCGCCCTCTCCGCTGTTGGTGCGTCCCGCTCCATCGCGCATCTTCGTGTGTTGGAGCGGGTATGAGCCGCGCCGTGTTCCGCCGAATTCCGCTCCTCACCGCGATGTTCGCCCTGCTGATCGCCGCGCCCGCCCTCGGGCAGGCCTTGGCGCCGAGCGCCGTCACGGGAACGACCACCGCCGTCGGTCGCGATGCCGCCACCCTGCACGGCACGATCAACCCGCGTTCGCTGCCGACCCAGTACTGGTTCGAGTACGGGACGACCGCGACGCTGGGCTCGCGCACGGCGACCAACGACGCGGGCAACGGTGACGACACGATCAACGTCGACGCGCAGATCGGCTCGTTGCGCGCCGGTACGACCTACCGCTACCGCGTCGTGGCCCGAAACGCGACCGGCACCACCGAAGGCGCCGTGCGCACGTTCCGCACCGATGCCGCCCCGCCCGCGCGTCCCGTGGCCACGACCGCCGCGGCCCGCGACATCACCCAGACGTCGGCCACGCTGGCCGGGTCGCTGAACAACCGCTCACAGGACGCGACCTACTACTTCGAGTGGGGCACGACGACGCAGTACGGCCAGAACACCGCCTCGACGCCGCTGCCCAGCGCCGCGACGACGCAGGACGTGACCGCCCCGCTGCCCGGGCTGACCGCCGACACGACCTACCACTTCCGCGTCGTCCTGGTGATCGGCTCGACGGCCACGCGCGGCAGCGACCGCAGCTTCCGCACCGACCGCGTGCCCAACGGCCTGCTGATCCAGGCCAGCGGCAACCCGGTCGGCTACGGCGCCAGCGTCGACCTGTTCGGCGTCCTGGCCGGCTCGGCCAACGCGGCCAAGACGATCACCGTGCAGGCCGACACGTTCCCCTACGACGGCAACTGGACCAACGTGGCCTCGGGGCGCACCGACGCCACCGGCGCCTACCGGATCGGCGTCAGCCCGATGCTGACCAACACGATGTTCCGCACCGTCGCCGGCACCACGCCCGCGGTGACCAGCCAGTCGCTGGTCGTCGGCGTGCGCCTGACCACCTCGCTGCGGGTCAGCACGACGCGCGTCAAGCGCGGCGGGCACGTGCGCTTCAGCGGCAGCGTCCGGCCCGATCAGGCCGGCGCGCCGATCTCGATCCAGAAGAAGCGCGACGGCCGTTGGGTCACGGTCGCCCGCACCCGGACGGGCGACGGCTCCGGCTTCAACCGGCGTGTGCGCATCACCAGCAGCGGTTCGTATCGCGCCGTCGCGCGACCGGTCGACGGCGGTCACGTGATGGGCAACAGCTCGAGCCGGTTAATCCGCGCGCGGTAGGTCGCCAAAACCGATCGCTGTACGGATCGCGGCGATTTCTGCGAGAGTCGCCGCCGTGATCCGCAAACTGCTGCTCCTGACGCTGTGTCTCGCGACGCTTGTCGCCACCCCCGCCTTCGGTCAGGGCGGCGTCGCACCGACCGTCGTGACCGGCAACGCCGACGTCAACAAGACGGCGGCGCTGATCCACGGAACCGTCGACCCCAACGGCGAGCCCACGCAGTACTGGGTGGAGTTCGGGGTGTCCGGCTTCGGCCAGCGCTCGGCCAAGTTCTCGCTGCAGGGCTTCTCGGATCCCACGGACGTCCAGGTGATCCTCACCAACCTGAACCCCGGCAAGACGTGGGTGTACCGCGTCGTCGCCCAGAACGCGGACGGGACCACCCAGGGCGCCGGCAAGACGTTCGTCACGCCGGTCGCGCCGGCCACGGCGACCACGAAGGACGCCGGAGCCATCACCCAGACCGGCGCCACGTTGACCGCGACGGTCAACAACAGCAACGCGGCCTCGTCGGTGTCCTTCGAGTACGGCCCGACCACGGCCTACGGCGCGAGCACGCCGGCCACGCCGGTCGGCCCGGCCCTGACCGACCAGAACGTCAGCGGCGCCGTGACCGGCCTGACCGCCGACACGACCTACCACTACCGCGTCGTCCAGCAGGTCAACGGCACCACCCAGCGCGGTGGTGACCGGACGTTCCAGACCACGAAGATCCCCAACGGCGTGCTTCTGCAGGCGTCGGCGCCGTTCGCCGCCTACAGCGGCAGCGTCGACCTGTCCGGCGTGCTGGTCGGCTCGGAGAACGCCGGCAAGGCGATCCACATCCAGGCCGACACCTGGCCGTTCGGCGGCAGCTGGGCCGAGGTGGCCGCCGGGCAGACCGACGGCACCGGCGCGTTCAAGATCACCGTGACGCCGCTGCTGGGCAACACGATGTTCCGGGCCGTGGCCGACACGAACCCTCAGGTGATCAGCCAGAACGTCACCGTCAGCGTGCCGCTGCAGGTGACGGTCAACGTGAGCGCCCAGCGCGTCTCCAAGGGCGATCGCGTGCGCTTCTTCGGCCAGATCGCGCCGAGCCAGTCGGGCGCGCAGGTGCTGATCCAGGCGCAGCGCGGGCGGCGCTGGGTCACCGTCGGCCGCGCGCGCAGCGGCGGGTCGGCCTTCAGCACCAAGGTCCGCATCCGCAGCACCGGCAGCTACCGCGCGATGGTGCAGCCGGCCGACGGCGGCCACCTGCCCGGCGCCAGCAGCAGCCGCTACATTCGGGTAGGTCGCTGATCTGGCCACCCTGAGCCGGTGGCTACACTGGCTCACCCGAGCGCCCGTAGCTCAGCTGGATAGAGCGTCGGTCTACGGAACCGAAGGTCAGAGGTTCGAATCCTCTCGGGCGCGCTACGAAACCCCTGCACCGGTGCGGGGGTTTTGTCGTTCTGATGCCGATCGACTTCGCCCTCCTGGGCTGTGCCCATCCGCACGTCCCTGACGTGCTCGGCGTGATGGCCGCCGAGCCCGACGTGCGCCTGGTCGCCGCCTGGGACGCGGATCCCTCCGCGATCCCGGGGGCGATCGCCGGCGCCGCCGTCGGTCGGGCCGAGACGGCGATCCGCCGCGCCGACGCGGTGATCATCTGCGCGCCGACCGATCAGCGGCCCGCGCTGTGCGCGCAGGCGGCGCGGGCCGGCCGCCCGCTGCTGGTCGAGAAGCCGATCGCCCGCACCGCGGCCGAGGCGCGCGGTGTGGCCCGCGAGGTGCAGCGCAGCCGTACGCCCGCCGTCGTCGCGCTGCACCTGCGGCAGGTTCCGGCGATCGCCCGGCTGGCCGCGGTCGTGCGCGAAGGCCTCCTGGGGCGGCTGTCGTCGGTGCGCCTGAGCCAGAGCCACCCGGGCGCGTTGGACGGCTGGTTCGACGGGCCGGTGGCCTGGATGCGCGAGCCCGAGCGGGCCGGCGTCGGCGGCTTCGGCGACCTGGCCTTCAACCTCGTCGACCTGCTGACCACGCTCCCGGCCGACGAGCCGTCGCGCCTGGCCGCGGTCACGCTCGATCGCGACGGGTCGTCCGACGTCGGCGGCACCGCGTTGGGCACCTGGGCCGGCGTGCCGCTGACCGTGCACGCCAGCTGGGCCGAGCGGCCGGGCGGATTGGAGATCGAGCTCAGCGCGGGCACCGCCACCGCGACCGTCCGCGGCGGGACGCTCGAGCTGATCCGCGAAGCCGGCCGGCCCGAGCGCTGGGTCGGCGCGCCGCCCGATGCCGGCGAGGCGGTGCGGGCGTTCGCCGCCGCGTTGCGCAGCCGTCGCTTCCCGCGCGACGGGCTGGCCGGCGCGGTGCGCGTGCAGGAGACGCTGGAGGCGGCGATCCGCGTCGGGTGAACGTCCGGGGAACGGCGACGCGGATGGGCCGCGGGCGGGTACGACCCGCCCGTGCGAGTCACGGGACGGATCCTGATCGGGGCGCTGGCGGCGCTGATGCTCACGCCGAGCGCGGCCAACGCGACCGAGTACGTCGGCTCGCTGCACGAGCACAGCGGCTACTCCGACGGGTGGCCGGGCTCGACGCCCGCCACCTACTACGCCTCGGGGAAGCGGTTCGGCCTGGACTTCATGGGCGGCAGCGACCACTCCGACTTCCTGGCCCTGCCGATCGTCACCAGCGAGCTGTGCACCGACAACCTGCTCGGGTGCCTGGCGCCTGACCCGGGCACGCCCGTCAACGCGCTGCGCAAGTGGGACGCGACGCAGGAGTACGCCGACGCGGCCACGGACGCGCGCTTCACCGCGTTCCGCGGCTTCGAATGGACGAGCGATCGCTTTGGCCACATCAACGTCTTCTTCTCCACCAACTACGCCAACGCGAAGGTCGACGGCTGGGTCGGGATGGAGGGCTTCTGGCAGTGGCTGGCCACGCGACCGGCCCTGGGCGGCGGCGCTGACGGCCTCGCCGTGTTCAACCACCCCGACGCCAAGCAGCTGTCCGACGCCGACCCCGGACGCAACTGGAACGACTTCGCCTACGTCCCCGGCGTCGACGGGAAGGTCGTCGGCATCGAGGTGTTCAACGACGCCGACGACTACGGCGCCTGGTACGCCCGCGCGCTCGACCAGGGCTGGCACGTGGGCGCGGTGGGCGCCGAGGACCTCGGGCACCGGCGCAGCGATGACTGGGGCGGCCCCGGTTGGGCGAAGACCGTCATCGACGCGCCCGATCGCAGCGCCGCCGCGCTGAAGGCCGCGCTCCTGGCCCGCCACTTCTACGCCGTCCGCCGTCCCGGCCTGCGGCTGTCGCTGTCGATCGGCAGCGCACCGATGGGCACGCGCCTGGATCGGGCGACCGGCCGCGACCTGCCGATTCGGGCCGCCGTGCAGGGCGCCACCCAGCCGCGCCTGGAGCTGGTGACCAGCGGCGGCCGCGTCGTCGCCACGGGCACGAACACCCTCGCCGCGACGCGGACCGTGACCGCCGAGGAGCGCTGGTACTACGTGCGCGCCCTGGAGGGGGACCGGCCCGTCGCCTACTCCTCGCCGATCTGGATCCAGGCCCAGCCGCCCGCGACCACGCAGCCGACGTGGCTGGCCGGCGATCTACACGTCCACACCTGCTTCTCGCACGACAGCTGGTGCCCGGGCGAGGACGACAACACCGGTCCCGACGAGTTCTACACCGCGGGCCTGACCGTCAGCGAGCGCTTTGCCGAGGCGGCCGCGCGCCGGCTCGACTTCCTGGCCATCACCGACCACAACGACCTGCGCTCCGCCGGCGACCCAGGCTTCGGCACCGGCGGCGTGATCGGCATCCCCGCCTATGAGAGCTCGCTCGACGGCCACGCGCAGATGCTCGGCGCCACGCGGGTCTACGACGCGGGCGACCACAGCGCCACCGCGGTCAACGCGGCGGCCACGCAGCTGCGCGCCGACCGTGGCGTCTTCCAGGTCAACCACCCGCTGAACAACCAGCTGGTGGCGACCGACAGCTGCGGCGCCGACCTGGACTGGAGCTACGGCAACGCCGTCGTGCCCGACACGCTCGAGGTGTGGAACGCCAGCACGGCCACGCTGACGGGCTCGATCGACTACTGGGAGCGCTGCTGGCTGCAGCGCGGCTACCGGATCCCGGCGACCGCCGGCAGCGACACGCACTGGGGGGCGCTGACCGCGGTCATGGGCGCGGGCAACCCGACGACCTGGGTCCTGTCGGGAGAGCGCTCGACCCGCGGCGTGCTCACCGGTCTGCGTCAGGGCCGCACGACGATCTCCCGCCTGGCCCCCGGCGCCGGCGGCGGGCGGCTGCTGCTGGAGGCCGACCGCGACGGCGACGGCACCTACGAGTCGTCGATCGGCTCGACGGTGCCGGTCGGCGCCCGCCTGCGCGTGCGCCTCGACGGCGGGCTGACCGGCGGCCTCGTGCGCGTCCGGGCCAACGGTCAGACGATCGTCGAGGACGCGACGATCGCGCCCGGCGGCACCGTCGACGTCCCCGCCGTCCCCGCGGCGGGCTGGGTGCGCGCCGAGCTGCGCCTCGTGCCCGGCGCGGTGGCCGACACGCTGGACTGCACCGGCGTGCCGGGCGTCGACGAGTCCAAGGTGCCGTGCGCGACCGACCTGCTGATCGCCGCGCTCACCTCGCCGATCTGGATCGGCAAGGCCACACCCCAGCGTTGACTACATGCAGCGCCGCAGGATCGGCGTTGCGTCGGCCGCGAACGCGATGGGCGACCCTGAGGGCAGTTGGGCCAGGACGGTGGGCGCGAGCGTGTGGCGGTAGTGCAGATCCAGCGTGCCGCGACCGCCCGGCCAGATGCTGCCCGCCTCGACGTGCACGTGCACGCCGTCCGCGTCGATCGTCAGCGACTGCCCGTCGATGCCGGGGGCGCCGAACGGCGTGTCGAGGATCGGCCAGCGGTTGACCGCGAGCAGGACGCGGTCGCTGTGCAGCACGAGCGAGCCCACGAGCAGCACCGTGGAACGCTTGCCGCGCGTCCCCGGGATGCTGATCGAGCGCGCCCGGGCCTTGATCGAGATGCCGTCCTGGGCGACGAGCGTCGCGGGCTGCGCGGCGACCGCCCGCAGCGCGGGTGGCATGCGGCCGATGCGGAAGAGCCGATGACGCCAGGCGGTGGCCATGTCGAGCCGACCGTACCGGCGCGGGGCGGATCAGGTCTCGGCTGACGCGGCCGACGGGTCCGCGGACGGGCGGGTCGCCTCCAGCGCGTCCTGGAGGGCGGCCTTGAGCTGCTTGGGATCGTCGGCCGCCTTGGCGCCCTGGCGCATCGCCTGCTCGGACTTCTTGCCCAGCCGGATGATCTTGTCCCAGTTCGTCGTGGCGGGGTACTGCGCGGTCAGCGCGTCGAGCCGGCGGACCATCGGCTGCAGCAGCGTCGGGAAGGGTTCCGCGAGCTTGCGGTGGGCCCACTTCTGGTAGGCCGGCATCAGCGGGAGGCGCTCGTTCTTGCGGTCGGGATCGGTGGCCAGGTCCTGCAGATCGAAGACCTTCAGCGCGGAGGTGTAGGCGTTGCGCGCGTCGTCGATGTTCTCCAGCTGCAGGGTCAGGCGCGCGTCGTCGTAGGCCTCGGGCGCGGTCTTCTCGAGCTGGCTGATGCGGAACAGCATCCACGCCCGCTCGTCGACCTTGCCCGCCCGCGTCTTCTTCTTGTCCTTCTGCAGCGGCGAGATGAACCCGGCCAGGATCGCCGTGCGGTAGGCGTCGCCGGGGGCGGCGTCCTGACCGCCGGCCAGGCGGCGGATCGTGCGCACGAAGCCCCGCTCGAGACCCTCGCGGTGGCGGACGGCCGCGTTGGCCACGTCGTGATAGCCCGTCTGGCTCGTCGCGACGGTCGTGTACCAGCCGATCTGGTCGCGGTCGGGCGGCTGGAGCATCTGCGTGTGGAACTCCTTCAGGACCGCGATCGAGCGGTCGTACTCGTCCAGCGCGTATTCCACGAAGGAGCGCTCCAACGCGTTGCGCGTCTTCAGCTTGTCCATCTTGGCCCTCAGGCGCTTGAACGAGGCGGCCTCCTGGAGGGAGCCCTGGCGCCAGATGCGCTGCACCTTCAGATCGTCGCGGTGGCTGGTGTGGGCGAACCCGCCGTCGTCGGCGTAGAGGATCTCCGACAGCTTGTCGTAGCGGCTGTTGCTGCGGTCGAACGCCTCCTGCCAGTGGTCAGCGCCGAGGTCGTACTGCGCGAAGCTGAGGCGCGCGGCGCGCTTGCTCGGCTCGTGCGCGACCAGGCGCAGCTCGGCGGCGGTGGTGGTGACCGCGGCGGCGGTCGCCTTGGCCTTGACGTAGGCCGGGTCGTCGCTGTCCAGCGCGCGCAGCTGTGGCGGCTCGGCGGCGGCCGTCGCCAGGCGCCGGTCGTTGTCGCCGGCCCGGTCGAGCTGGTGGGCGAACGCATCCAGCGCGGAGGCGTAGTCCTCGACCGCGCTGCGCGCCTGCGCGGCGCTGGCCCCCGCGGTCGTCGCGGGGCCGCCGGTCGACGTCGGGGAGGTCGGCCCGCCGCCGCCACCACCGCCACATCCGGCCAGCACCAAGGCCAACACCGCACCCAGACCCACTGCCCACCGTGACATGGTCGACGCCATTCCCGCCGCCGCGTCGCGGCATGCATCGAACCTGCGTCAGCGCGGGTGCAGGCGTTCGACGTTGCCGGCCCGGTCGGTCGCCGACACCCGCAGCGTGCGCAGCTGGCCGCGGGTCAGGACGAACGCGCCGCGGTAGCGCCGCGCCGGACCGCGCGCACCGAGGCGATAGGAGATCGACCGCACGCCGCTGCCCGCGTCGCGGGCCCGCAGCGTGACCCGCACGCGGCCGTGGCGCAGGCGCTGGACGACCACCCGGGTGCGCGGGGCGGTGCGATCGGCGGCGGTCGCGCCGGGCGTCGGCGCGGTCGGTCCGCCCGCCGGGGTAGGCGAGCCGGACGGCGACTCGGTGGCCGGCGGGGCGGGCGTCGCGGGCGCGGTCGACGGGGTCGACCCGCCTCCGCCACCGCCGCCGCCACCGCCGCCTGCCGTCGGGCCGCCGCCGGGCGTCGGGTCACCGCCGGTCGCGGGCTGCAGTCCCGCGATCACGGGGTCGGCGCCGGGGGCGAGCGTGAGCGTGCGCGACTGGCCCAACGGCCCGAACCGGGTCACGGTCCCGGTCTGCTCGCCGACGAGCTCGGTGATCGTGACCCGGGCGTCCGGGTCGTCGAGCCGCAGGGACAGCGAGCGGTCGCCGGGCACGAGCACGAAGGCGCTGCCGTCGAACTGCAGGACGGTGAGGCCGTTCTCCAGCTCGGCCTCGTCGAGCGTCAGCGGGTCGCCGGGGGCGCGGCGCGCGTCGCCGGCCCGGCGCGCCGCGAAGAACGGGTCGATGTCGCGGACCTCGATCAGCCACCCCTCGTCGGGGCAGCTGGCGACGTCATCGCCCACGTCGACCGGCGCGCCGGTGAGCAGGTACGGGAACAGGCGCCGCAACGTGCCCGGGTCCGCGCCGAGCGGGACGTGCGAGACGCCGCACACGCGGTGCACCGGCCGGGCCGCGTCCGGGGTCGTGCCGTCGTCGTCGGTGCCCAGCATCGCCGAGCGCGAGGGCACGGTCTCGTCGCCCGCGCCGACGAGCAGCTCGACGCGCGCCTCGCTCTCGCGCATGGTGATGTGGCGCACCGTGGGCAGCCCGTCGCCGGCGAAGACCTCCCAGGGCAGCTCGCCGATCCCGCCGAAGCCGTCGAACGTCGATGCGTGGTCGGCCTGCGCCTGGTCCAGCAGCGCGGGCACGCCGCCCAGGTCGGCGACCTTCGCGTCGATCCCCGCGGCGTCCAGGGCGCCGCCCGGGCGCGACAGCCAGGTGCCGAAGCGCGCCGACGGGTACAGCGTGTACAGCCCCGACAGGGTGCGCGCCATCGCCTGCAGGCCGTCGTTGTCGAAGAACGAGTCCATCCCGAGGACGCCCGCCGGCGACTCGATCCCGGCCAGCAGCGGGAAGAACGACTTGGGCGAGCCCCAGTAGGGCGTGCCCAGCGTGGCCACGCGGGCGACCTTCGCGCGCCGGGCCGGGTCCGAGACGTACTCGCGGGCCAGCAGCCCGCCCATGCTGTGGCCGACGAGCACGACGTGGTGGGCCTGGGAGGTCAGCAGCACGTCGTCGATGTAGGCGTCCAGCTCGGCGACGGCGGCCGACGGCGGCTTGCGCCAGTCCCACGCGTAGATGCTCCCGTCGGCTCCGGCCAGCCGTTGCATCGCGGCCGCGGCGCCGCCGTAGATGTCCTTCCCCGCGACGCTCTCGACGATCCCCGCGGGCGCCGTCCCCGGGCAGCCGTCCAGGCCCGCGTTCGTGCGCCCGTCGGCGGCCAGCGTCAGCGCCGCCGTGCGCGGCGGCAGCGGGATGCGCGGCCACAGCTCGTCGCCGTCCAGGGTGCCGTCACAGGTCATGCGCGAACCGAGGAACCCGGGCAGGTAGATGACCGGCGGGGGTGCCTGGGCCCAGCCGAAGACGATCGGGAAGATGTCGGTCGGCCCGAAGATCGTGCGCTGGCGCCCACCGGTCGGCGACGTCTGGAGGTCGAAGGTGCGGGTCACCCGGCCGTGCGGGCCCTCGTTGGTGAAGTTGGCGTACACGACCAGGAAGCGCCCGTCGGGCCCCGGGGTGATGCCGCTGGTCCAGGTCGCCTCCGGGCAGCTGTCGTCGGCGTCGCAGTTGCCGCGGGTGACGCGCTCGGGGTTGTCGACGATCACGCCGCCGGGGAGCGACAGCCAGTTGAGGTCGTGGCGCGTGACGACGGTGCCGCTCTCCACGGTGAAGCTGACCGGCTCGGAGGCGTAGTAGATCGTGCCGTCGGGGCCGATCGAGAGCGACGCCAGCGATCTCCCGGTGGTCAACGTGCGGGTCGCGGCGGTGTCGGGGTCGATCGCCCGGATCTGGTCGGACTGGCTGTCGTCCGACGCCCACAGCGTCACGAGGTCGCCGCTGGCGTGATCCCACAGGATCTCGCGCGGCAGGTGCGAGCTCGATGCCGGGATGTTCAGCAGCGTCCGCGGTGGGTCCGGGTTGGGCACGCTGAGCGGATCGGCGGCGAAGTCGCTCAGCTCGCCGATGTCGAATATCACGATGCCCGCGTCGTCGAAGGTCTCGCCGGCCAGCACGGCCAGGCGCTGGCCGTCGGGGGAGAAGCTGACGTCGCCGATGTAGGCGTAATGGGGGACGAACCCGGCCCGGTGGCTGCCCTCGTCGGCCAGGACCGCCGACCGGCCGCTGCTCCGGCGCACGGTCAGCTGGTCGTTGCGGTCGTCGACGAAGGCGATAGTGCGTCCGTCGGGGCCGTAGGTCGGGTCCAGCGCGTGCGACAGCGAGGAGTTGATCGCCGCGCTGCCCGTGTCGGGATCGAACTCGCCGTAGCCGCCGACGCCGATCAGCAGCGTCCCCGCGTCGCCCGGCGCCGACACCACGCCCGCCTGGGCCGTGCCGGTCGCGCCGCCCAGCAACGCGGCCACCAGCAGGAAGATTCGCCGTGCGCTCCCCATAGCGCTCGCGAACGTACTCGCGCGCCGGCGCCGCGCCCACCCGAGACTTTGGCCCCGCGACCCTGAGGTTCGGCCGTCCCGCCTGGCAAGCTTGCCGCCGTGGCCCGCCCGCTGAGCGAGATCATCGACCCGGGCTGGGCCGGCGCGCTGGACCCGGTGGCCGACCAGATCGCCACGCTCGGCGAGTTCCTGCGCGCGGAGGCGGCCGCGGGTCGCCGATTCCAGCCGTCCGGCGATCGCGTGCTGCGCGCCTTCGAGCGCCCGCTCAGCGCGGTGCGCGTGCTGATCGTCGGGCAGGACCCGTACCCGACGCCCGGGCACGCGGTCGGCCTGAGCTTCTCCGTCGCGCCCGACGTGCGCCCGCTGCCCAAGAGCCTGGTCAACATCTTCCGCGAGTACGGCGAGGACCTCGGCTATCCGCCGCCGTCGACGGGCGACCTGTCGCCCTGGGCCGACCACGGCGTGCTACTGCTCAACCGCGCGCTGACCGTGCAGACCGGTCAGCCCAACTCCCACCACGGGCGCGGCTGGGAGCAGGTCACCGAGCAGGCGATCCGGGCGCTGGCCGCGCGCGGCGGCCCGCTCGTGGCCATCCTGTGGGGCCGCAACGCGCGCAACCTCAAGCCACTGCTGGCCGGCGTGCCCTGCCTGGAGTCGGCGCACCCGAGCCCGCTGTCGGCCCACAACGGCTTCTTCGGCTCGCGCCCGTTCAGCCGCGCCAACGCCGCGCTGGAGGCCCAGGGCGCCGATCCGGTCGACTGGCGTCTGCCCTAACGGCTCACGTGCGCCACGGGCCCAGCTCGGCCCGCAGCTGCTCCGGCGTGGCGATCGGGCGGCCGACCAGCTCGGCCAGGCGCACGGCCAGGTCGACCAGCTCCGCGTTGCCCGTCGCCATCTGCCCGCGGCGGACGCGCAGGTTGTCCTCCAGACCGACGCGGCAGTCCATGCCCCACGACAGCGCCAGCGCGGCGCAGCGCAGCTCCATCGGGTAGCCGGCCGCGGCGACGCCCAGCGCGGCCAGGTCGGGGCCGAGGATCCGCTGAGCCGCGGCGACCATCGCCACCATGTCCTCGATCGCGTTGCCGATCCCGCCGAAGACGCCGATCACCAGCTGCAGGCGGACGGGCCCCTGCAGCGTGCCCTCGTCCAGCAGGAAGCGGGCCATGGCCAGGTGGCCGGCGTCGTAGGCCTCCAGCTCGGGCGTGACGCCGAGCTCGCGAAACGCCGCCGCGAACCGACGCTGCGTCCCCAGGGTGTTGGTGAACACCCCGTCGCCGCTGGCCTCCACGACCCGGCGCTCCCAGTCGTGCTGCACCTCGGGCGCGCGCCCGGGCGTGGGGAACAGCTCGTAGTTCATCGTCCCGAGGTTGAACGTGGCGATGTCCGGGCGGGCCGCGGCCAGCGCGGCGAGCCGGTCCGCCTCGCTCATGCCCGGCGAGCCGCCGGTGGAGAAGTTGATGACCACGTCGCTCTGGGCGCGGATCCCGTCGGCGATCTCGGCCAGCAGCTCGGGCCGTCCGGACGGGCGGCCGTCGTCCTCGCGCCCGTGCAGGTGCACGCACGTCGCTCCGGCCGCGGCCGCCGCCAGCGCCTCGGCGACGATCGCCTGGGCGCCGCAGGGGATCGCCGGGCTCTGGCTGGGCAGCACGTCGCCGCCCGTGATCGCCGCGGTCAACGCCGCGGGCTCGTAGCGGTCACGCATGGGGACGGCTCTCCTCTTGGTCGGCTCGCTCCAGCCAGCCGGTGACGCCGGCCACGTCGAGCTCGGGCGGACTGGTGGTGTCGAAGCGGGCGCGCGCGGCCGGCGACGTCGCGTGCTCACGACGGCCCAGCCAGGCGCGCGCGGCCTCGTCCAGGTCGGCGTCCCGCTGGCCGCGACGCCGCGCAGCGGCCACCGCGTCGGTCCAGTCGATCAGCGCCGCGCGCGCGTCGTCCAGGGCGTGCTCGCCCTCGGCGGCGCCGAAATGGCCGAGCCACAGCCGTGTCGGCGCGACGCCGCGCAGCCGCTCGATCGATTGCAGCGCGCGGTCGCGGTCGAACGCCGCGGGCGGTGTCGTCGCCCGCCACAGCGGATCGCCGTCGAGCTGCATCCCGACCGCGTCGCCGACGTACGCATCGCCCGTGGCCTCGTCCAGCCAGGCGAGATGGTGGTTGGCGTGGCCCGGCGTGTCGAGCGCGCGCAGCGCGCGGTCGCCGAGGTCGAGCGACTCGCCGTCGGCCACGGCCCGGACCCGGGCGGCATCGATGGGGAGCGGGCGGCCCCAGAGCGCCTCGGTCCGGTCGCCGTAGACGCTGCTGGCGCCGGCCCACAGGCGGCTCGGATCGGCCACGTGCCGGGCGCCCCGGGCGTGGACCGCGACCCGCGATCGGGGAAACCGCTCGGCCAGCTGGCCGGCGGCGCCGGCGTGGTCCAGGTGCACGTGGGTGAGCACGAGCCAGTCGGGCTCCACGTCGCCCAGTGCCGCCAGCGTCGCCGGCAGCGACGCGGCGGGCCCGGTGTCGACCAGCGCGGTCGCGTCGCGTCCGTGCACCAAGTAGGCCGCCGTGACGCCGGCCAACCCGTGCATCCGCACGTCGACGATCACGAATGCTTCGACGCCGGTGCCACGTCGATCAGCATGCTGCGGTTGGGAAGCACCGACAGGGCGTCGCCGGGACCGACGAGGATCGTCGTCGTCGCGCCGTCGATGACCGCGGGGCCCTCGATCGTGTCGCCGGGCTCCAGCAGCGCGCTGTCGAACACCGCAGCGTCGATCGGCCCGCTCGCGGTCAACCAGATCGGGCGGTGGCCGACGGGTGCGGCGGCGCGCGGGGTGGCGGGCGCCGTTGGGGCGGCGGTGGCGGCCAGCGTCGGCGTGCGCCCGACCGCGCGGATGCGCCAGTGCAGGAGCTCGACGGGGAGGTCGTCGCGCGCGTAGGTGAACAGGCGGCGGTGCTCGTCGTGGAACGTCTGTGCCAGCGCTTCGGCGAAGTCGTCTCCGTGGGCGTCGGGCGGCACGGCCACCGTCAGCTCGTGCACCTGGCCGGGGTAGCGCGCGTCGACGAACCGTTCGAGGTCCATCTCGTCGGGGGCGAAGCCGTCCTCGGCCAGCCGGCGGCGGGCCTCGGCCTCCAGCCCGGCGATCGTCTGCCCCACCAGGGCCTGATCCAGGGCATCGGTCAGCTGGTGCAGCGCCGCGGCGTGGTCCTGGCGCACGTCGGTGACGGTCATGCCGAACGCGCACAGGGTTCCGGCGGCCACCGGGACCAGCACGCGCCCGATGCCCAGCCGGCGGGCCAGCTCGGCGCCGTGCACGCCGCCGGCCCCGCCCCCGATGACCAGGACGAAGCCGCGCGGATCGACGCCGCGCTCGGTCGAGAGCGTCTGGATCGCGGCGACCATGTGCGACTCGACGACGCGGCGGATGCCCACCGCGGCCGGGATCGCGGCCAGGCCAAGGGGCTCGCCGACGTGGCGCAGGACCGCCGCCTCGGCCAGGTCGGCGCGCAGCTGGCGACGGCCGCCGAGGAAGGCCTCGGCGGAGAACAGGCCGAGCACCAGGTTGGCGTCCGCGACCGTCGGGTGCTCGCCGCCGCGGCCGTAACAGGCCGGACCCGGAGCGGCGCCCGCGCTGTCGGGGCCGACGCGCAGCGCGCCGCCGGCGTCGACCCAGCCGATCGAGCCGCCGCCCGCGCCGATCGAGTGCACCTCGACGCCGGGCACGCCGAGCGGCTGCTCGTCCACGCGCAGCGTGCGCGAGACCACGGGTCGGCCGTCGCGGATGATGCAGACGTCGCAGCTCGTGCCGCCGATGTCGACGGTGATCAGATCGGTGGCGGCGATCTTCTCGCCTTCGTGCACCGCCGTCGCCGGCGCGGCCGTCGGGCCCGACGACAGCACCGAGACGGGGCGCTGGAGGATGTCGGCCACGCGGCCGCAGCCGCCGTTGACCTGCATGACCAGCGGCGGCTTGGGCAGGCCATGGGCGGCCAGGCGCGCCTCGAGGCCGCCGAGGTAGTCGGCGATGCTGGGTCGGATGTACGCGCTCAGCACCGCCGCCGAGGTGCGCTCCCACTCACGCAGCTCGCCGAGCACGTCGTGCGAGCAGACGACGTGGGCGGCGGGCAGCTCCTCGGCCAGGATCTGCGCGGCGCGCAGCTCGTGCTCGGGGTTGACGACCGACCACAGGAAGGCCACGGCGACCGCGGTCACACCGGCTGCGCGCAGCGCACCGGCCGCGGCGCGCACGGCGTCCTCGTCCAGCGCGGTGAGGATCTCGCCGGAGGCTCCGACCCGCTCGGGGACGCCGAGTCGCAGATGCCGGGGCACGAGCGGCTCGGGGTGGGGCAGGTGGATGTCGAAGCGCTCGGACTTGAAGCCGTCGCGGTAGTAGAGGACGTCGCGGAAGCCCTCGGTGCACAGCAGCCCGGTGGCCGGGCCGCCGCGCTGGATCAGCAGGTTGGTGGCGATCGTCGTCCCGTGGACGAACAGCCGGGTGTCGCCCAGCAGCTCGGCCACGCCGACGTCGAGCTGCTCGGCCACCGCGGTCAGGCCGAGGTCGATCGCCCGCAGCGGATCGTCGAGCGTCGAGTCGACCTTCCACAGGAGCACCGAGCCGTCGTCCTCCAGCACGGTGAAGTCGGTGAACGTGCCACCGATGTCGACGCCGATCCGACGGCTCACAACGGATTGAGGAGGTAGGTGTCGCCCTCGCGCATGTTGCGCTCGAGCCAGTCCGACGCGCTGGGACCGGGCGGGTCGACCAGCGCGCGCGGCTGCGCGTCCAGCTCGGCGCGCCGAGCCGCGGTCGCGGCCTCGTCGACGGCGTCGTCGGTGACGATCACGCCGAACACGTCGCGGGCGGCGCGCGCGCTGATGAAGCCGTCGCGCAGGTCGCGCAGCACGCGCTGGGCCGGGCGCGCGGTGGGCGGGCCGTAGCCGCCACCCCCGGTGGACACCCCGACCCACACCTCGCCGTCGTTCAGGCGCACGAGGCCCGCGGCCGACACGTACCGGCGCCGCCCGGTGGCCTCGTCCTCGACGTAGGCACCGCCGCCGTGGCCGGGTGTCGCGCCGAACACGCCGTGCGGCGGGTTGGCGATGCCGTCACCGAACGTGACGCACTCGGTCTCGCCGGCCAGCGGGCGCACGATCAGCCGGGTGCCCGCGCCACCGAGCCACTCGCCCAAGCCCATCGAGTCGGGCTCGATCTCCATCTGCTCGATGCGCAGCGGGAAGAGCAGCTCGACCTGCTCGACGGACTGGATCTTGATGGCGCCCTGGCTGCCGATCGACTCGAACAGCGGCCAGCCATCGGCGCCGTAGGCCGCGCCCGAGCCGCCGGTGCCGTTGAACAGCATCACCGCCCATTCCTCGCCGGTGCGCGCGTCGATCCCGGAGAACTGCGGCAGGTTGGACTGCTTGGTGCCGCCGGCGCAGACCCGGTCGGGCACCGCCTCGGCCATCGCCTTGTTGATCGCGTCGTGCATGCAGTCCGACGGGATGGCCGTGGCGCAGGAGGTCGACGCCGGATGCTTGGCCAGGCAGATCGTCCCCTCCTCGAGCACGACCTCGATGTGGCGGATGCATCCGTGGTTGTGCGGGATCTTCGGGTCGACGTAGTAGAGGAAGGGGATCGCGGCCGCGGCCTGGCTGGTCGCGTAGGAGCCGTTGACGCCGCCCAGTGCCTGTGGGCCGCTCCCGCGGAAGTCGACGATCACCTGGTCGTCGCGCTTGGTCACCTGCACGTGGATCGGGATGTCGAGCTCTTCGACGCCGTCGGAGTCGATCCAGTGATCGGCCTCGTAGACGCCGTCGGGCATGGCCCGCAGCTCCTTGGACATGAGCCGGTCGGCGTAGTCGATGACCGCGTCGACGTAGCGCGTGACCTCGTCGGCGCCGTACTCGGTGCACAGCTCGGCCAGCCGCTGGCGGCCGCGCTCGATCGAGGCCAGCTGGGCCAGCAGGTCTCCGTGCAGCAGGTCGCGGTAGCGCATGTTGGCCAGGTACAGCTCGAGCACGTCGTTGCGCAGGCGACCGGCGTCCTGCAGCTTGATCGGCGGGATCTGGATGCCCTCCTGCCACACGTTGCGCGCCGAGGCGGTGACCGACGATGGGACGAACGCGCCGGTGTCCAGCTGGTGGCCCTTGGTCACCGACCAGAACCGGTGATGCCCGTCGACGAACACCGGGCAGGCGGTGACCAGGTCGCCGACGTGGGTGTTCATGCGGTACGGGTCGTTGCACAGGAAGACGTCGCCGTCGTGGATGTCGCCGGCGAAGTCCTTGGCGATCTCCTGAAGCACGAGGTGCAGCGACGTGGTGTGGATGGGCAGCGCGTCGACCATCGAGATCTGCCGGGCGTCGGCGTCGTAGATCGCGCACGAGAAGTCGTGGCAGACCGCCAGGATCGAGGTCCAGGCGCTGTGCTCGAGCGTGCGCGTCATCTCCGCGACGATCGCGTCGAAGCGCCCGAGCATCACGCTGAACGTGATCGGGTCGAGGTCGGTCGCCGGTGCGTCAGCCATCGGCGCGAACGCTATGGGCTGATCGCCGCGATCCCTATGCGCGTCTGTCACGGACACGGACCGGCCGGTCGCACGAACGTGCGAAACACTCAGTACCGAGCGGGCGCGGCGACCCAGATCAGCACGGCGGGCTCGTCGCCGGTGTTCCAGGCCCCGTGTGGGGTGGTCCCCGGGAAGGTCATCGAGTCGCCGGTCTGCAGGCGCACGCGCCGCTCGTCCAGGCCGATCTCGATCTCGCCCGCGAGCACGTAGACGACCTCGACGCGCGTGTCGTGGACGAACACCTCGTGGTCGGAGCTGGTGCCCCCGCCCGGCTCGATGTGCGAGCGCAGCACCTCGATCTCACCGGTCGGGTCGTCGGACAGCAGCTCGTCGATGACGCCGTGCTCGGCGTACTCGTAGATGACCCGGTTCTCCGGATGGAGGACCTCGCCCTCGCGGCTGGGACCCTCGAAGAAGTCGCCCACCTGCGCACCCAGTGCCGAGGCGATCCGGATCAGCGTGGCCACCGACGGCATCACGTGCCCGTTCTCCAGCTGCGACACGAAGCCCCCGGTCACCCCGGCCGCCTCGCCCAGCCCGCGCACGGTCAGCCCGCGCGCCTCGCGCAGCTCGGCCACGCGGGCGCCGATCCGCGCGCGCACCGAGCCCAGGCTCTGGTCGCCGTCGCGCGGCATCTTGGCTTGCTCTCCTCTGACACGCCCGGGCACGGGAGAAAGAGTTTAGCAGTGGAAAGCGCCCAGCGGGTGCATTTCCGGCACGGCTTGCCAGCAAGCGCGGCCTGCGCTTACTATGACTAAGCAGATGCCGGCCCTTCAACAGCTCGTGGACCGTCTGAGCATCACGCTCGACCAGCCGGTGCTCGTAGATGATGCAGCCTTTCGGCCGCTCGCGTACAGCGCGCACGGCGAACGTGACCTCGATGCGGTGCGCACCGCATCGATCGTCGGGCGCCACGCACGCCCCGAGGTGATCGATCGGCTGCGCAGCGCCGGCGTCGCCGAGGCGGACCGCCCGATGCGCATTCCCGGCGACCACGACCTCGGCCTCAGCCCGCGCTGGTGCGCGCCGATCCGCGGAGGCGGCCGGCTGCTGGGGTTCGTGTGGGTGATCGCCGACGGCGAGCTGGCCGACAGCGAGCGCGACCGCCTGCTCGCCTTCGCCGGTGGCGTCGCCACGGTCATCGAGCAGGATCACGACGGCGCCGAGCGCAAGGCCCGACGCCAGGCGCTGCGCGACCTGCTGACCGACGAGCCGATCGGCGCCTACGACGCCGCTGCCCACCTGGTGGCCGCCGGCGCGCTGGACGCCAACGATCGCGTCGTCGTCGTGGCCGCGCAGTGCGCGGACGGCCGGCCGCTGGACGAGGTCTCGCGGGTGCTGGCCAACGTGGGCGTGCGCAGCTTCCTGGGCGCGCGCACGCAGCGGGCCGCGTTGGGCGGGTTCTGGGGCGATCGCGCGATCTGCCTGATCAGCCACCGCGAAGGCGATGCGCTGGAGCGCCGCGCACAGGCCGCCGCCGCAGAGCTGCGCGAGGCGCTCGGGCGGGCGCTGGGCGACGACGTCGCGATCGCGGTGGGCATCGGCTCGGTCAGCGATGCGCTGACCGGCGCGCGGGCCTCCTACGACCAGGCCTGCTGGGCCGCCAACGTCGCGGCCAAGATGCCCGAGTACGGCCCGGTCGCCAGCTGGTGCGATCTGGGGGTGTTCCAGCTGCTGAGCGCCGTGCGCGGCGGCCGCGACGCGCTGCCGGGCGGTCTGATGGCGCTGTTCGACAGCCCCAACTCCGACATGCTGATCCAGACGCTCGAGGTCTACCTCGACGAGGGGGGCGACGCGCAGGCGACGGCGTCGCGGCTGTACCTCGCGCGCGGCAGCCTGTACTACCGGCTGCACCGCATCGAGGAGCTGGCCGGGGTCAACCTGCGCAGCGGGGGAGACCGCCTGCTGTTGCACCTGGGCCTGAAGATCGCGCGCCTCGTCGGCCTGTACGACGGCAGCTCGGTCGCGCAGGCGCCCCTCGGCGAAGCGGCATGAGCGCCACCGGACCGGCGGCGCCCGACGTGGCGTTGATGGGCTACGCCGATCGCTGGAGCGTGGCGCCCGGCGAGGCGATCCGCTTCATGGTCAGCAGCGCGGCGCCGGCCTTCCGGGCCGAGGTCGTGCGGCTCCGCCGCGGCGGTCCCCGGCCGGGCCGGCCGTCGGCGCTGGCCTACGACGTGATGGCGTCGGCGGTCGACGGTGAGCACAGCGGGCGCCGGCAGGCGCTGCATCCGGGCTCCTACGGCGCGGTCGCCCACGACCCCGCGCTGCCCGCCGCGCGCATCCTGGACCTACGGGTCTGGGTGTATCCGACCGCGGTGGCCAACGGTCGCACCCAGGGTCTGCTGGCCAAGTGGGACGGCGTCGCCGGCCGCGGCTGGCAGTTGGCCGTCGACGGGCACGGCCACCTGACCTTCCGCCATCACGACGCCGCCGGCGCGGTCGTGCAGGCGCGCGTGGACCGGCCCCTGCTGTCCGCGCACTGGCACCACGTCGGGGTCCGCGTCGATCTCGACGCCGGCACGATCGACCTCCACCAGGAGCTGCGCCGGCGCCTGGAGCCCGACCCGGCGACGGCGCGGGTGTCGGCGGCGATCGGCGGCGACGCCCGCCTGGACTGCGGCGCGCCGTGGCTGATCGCCGCGGGCAGCGTTGCGCCCGGCGGCCACGCGGACGATTGCTTCAACGGCAAGCTCGACGCGCCGGTGATCGAGACCGAAGCCGGGGTGGTCGCAGCCTGGGACTTCGCGCGCGACTTCGGCCTGGCCACGATCACCGACACCGGGGGCGGCGGCCGTCACGGCCGGCTGGTCAACGCCCCGATGCGCGCCGTCACCGGGCACGACTGGACGGGGGAGTTCCTCGACCACCGGCTGGCGCCCCAGCAGTACGGCGCGATCCACTTCCACGACGACGACCTCGAGGACGCCGGGTGGGAGCCGACCTGTGAGCTGACGATCGCCGACGACTGGCCGAGCGGGCTGTACGCCCTGCGCGTGACCGCCGGCGCCGACGAGGACCTGATCCCGTTCGCCGTCCGCCCGGCGCCCGGAACCTCCGGCGCCGCCGTCGCCGTCGTGCTGCCGACGTTCACCTACATGGCCTACGCGAACTTCCTCTACGACCCGGCCGACGCCGACTGGATGACCGGCGGCGCGGCCGTCTACGACGACGTCGACGCCTACATCTGGTCGCACCCGGAGCTCGGCTTCTCGATGTACAACGCACACACCGACGGCTCCGGCATCGCCTACGGGTCGCGGTTGCGTCCGATGCTCGACATCCGGCCCGATCACGGCTTCTGGCTCAGCCGGGGCGGCGGGTGGGCGCTGAGCAGCGACATGTACCTGATCGACTGGCTCGAGGCGTCCGGGATCTCCTACGACCTGCTCACCGACGACGACGTCCACGCCGAGGGCGCGGCGCTGCTGGGCCGTTATCGAGCCGTGCTCACCGGCGCCCACCCGGAGTACACGACCGTGCAGATGCTCGACGCCTACGAGCACTACGCGCAGCACGGCGGGCGGATCATGTACCTCGGCGGCAACGGCTTCTACTGGGTGACGACGGTCCTGCCGGACCGCCCGCACGTGATCGAGATCCGGCGCGGCCACGCGGGCACGCGCACCTGGGAGAGCGCTCCGGGCGAGGTGCACCACAGCAGCACCGGCGAGCCGGGCGGCCTGTGGCGCCACCGCGGCCGGGCGCCGCAGGTCGCCTTCGGCGTGGGCTTCTCCGCCCAGGGTGGCGGCGGTTCGGCGCCCTACGAGCAGACCGACGCGGCGCGTGATCCCCGCGCGGCCTTCATCTTCGCCGGCGTCGACCCCGACGAGCTGATCGGGACGTTCGGCAACAACATGGACGGCGCCGCGGGCGACGAGGTCGATCGCCTCGACTACGCGCTGGGCACGCCGCCACATGCGCTGCTGCTGGCCACGTCCAGCCTGCGCCACAGCGACCGCTACCAGCGCACCGTCGAAGAGGTGCCCGTGATGCTCCCCGGACAGGGCGGAACGGAGAACGCCGGGGTGCGCGCCGACCTGACCTACTTCGAGACGCCGGAGGGCGGGGCGGTGTTCTCCACGGGCTCGATCGACTGGACCGCGAGCCTCTCGCACAACGGCTACGACAACAACGTCGCCCGGATCACGGGCAACGTGCTCCAGCGGTTTCTCGACGCTTCCTGACGCGCCTTGCACAGACGTCGGGGGATGCCCCGGCAAGTCTTGACGTTCGCGCGTAGATGGCGCGCCGCCCCGAAGTTACGTTGGCAGCGATGACCACCGCTCAGACAAACGGGACCGGGCGATCGGGCACGTTCTTCGATCGCCTCTGCCGGACGCTGCCCGGCGGCAACACCCGCACCGCCACCTTCTTCGCGCCCTTCCCGCTGGCGCTCGATCGCGGCGAGGGAGCGTTCGTCTTCGACCTGGACGGCAATCGCTACGTCGATCTGGTCAACAACTACACGTCGCTGGTGCACGGGCACGCCAACCCGGCGGTCACCGCGGCGATCGTCCGCGAGGCCGAGCGCGGCACCGTCTTCCCGGCGCCGATCGAGGTCCAGGCCGACCTGGCCGAGCGCATCGTCGAGCGCATCGCCTCGATCGACAGCCTGCGCTTCACGAACTCCGGCACCGAGGCCAACATGCACGCGCTGCGCTGCGCACGGGCCGCGACGGGCCGCTCGCACGTGGTCAAGGTGCACGACGGCTACCACGGATCGTGGGACGGGCTGCCCAGCTCCCTGGAGGCGGCCGCCGGCATCCCCGCGGCGGTCCTCGACACGATCCACTGGATCGACTTCAACGCGATCGACCAGCTCGACGCGGTCGTCAACGCGCACGGCGACGACATCGCCGCGATCATCCTCGAGCCGGTGCTCGGCGCCGCCGTGATCCCGGCCGAGCCCGCCTTCCTGCACGCCGCGCAGGCCGCTGCCCGGCGCTGCGGCGCGGTGTTCATCCTCGACGAGGTGGTGACGCTGCGCCTGGAGTACTCGGGCTACCAGCGACGCCTGGACCTGACGCCCGACCTGACCACGCTGGGCAAGGTGATCGGCGGCGGCCTCCCGGTCGGCGCCTTCGGCGGCCGCGCGGACCTGATGGCGCTCTACGACCCGCGCGAGGACGGCGCGCTCACCCACCAGGGCACCTTCAACGGCAACTCGCTGACCATGGCGGCCGGCGTCGCGACGCTGGACCTGCTCACGGTGGCCGAGATCGATCGCATCAACGCGTTGGGCGCGCAGCTGGCGGCCGGTCTGCGCACGCTGATCGACGACCTGCCGCACTCGGCGCTGATCACCGAGGACGGCTCGCTCGTCCAGGTGCACTTCGACGTGCCCGCGCAGCTGCGGCGCGGCGCCGACACGAACCCGCGCAGCCCGCTGCTGGCCGCCTTCCACCTGGCCGCGCTCGACCGGGGCGTCTACATCGCGCCGCGCGGCGAGCTGGCCATCTCGACGGCGATGGACACGGACCTGATCGACGACGTGCTCGACCGTCTCGGCGCGGCGCTGGTGACGCTGTGACATGTGTTCGATCCGAGGCGTCAAAGCTTGGCCGTGTGCCCATGGTTGCCGCGGTAACGCCCGCGTAACGTCGTTTCACGCGGCACAGTGGATGTCGCGATCCCCACACAGACCTGGAGAAGTGCGATGGGATTCACTCGCCGCCCCTTGACGATGGTGGCCTCACTCGGCGCGTGTCTCGCCGTGCTGGTCGTCGCCGGCTGCGGCTCGGACGACGACAGCAGCACGACGGCCAACACCAGCGGCACGGCCGCCGCATCGTCGACCACCGCCACAGCTGCGGCCGCGACGTCGGAGGGCGCCGCGGGCAAGAAGGTCATCCTGGCCAGCTGTGCCTCGTCGAACCCCAACTGCAGCGCCTTCAACAAGGCGACCAAGGAGAGCATCGAGACGTCCGGTGCCGAGGTGACGGTGCTGGAGAACGAGTTCGACCCGGCCGCTCAGGTCCAGCAGCTCAACCAGGCGATCGCCGACAAGCCGGACATGCTGGTGATCCTGCCGATCGACGCGAAGTCGGTGACGGCGCCGATCAAGAAGGCCAAGGCCGCCGGCGTTCCCGTGATCGTGGTCTCCGGCCGCGCCGAGGCCGCGGCCACCCCGGATGTCGTCTCGCAGATCATCCCGGACAACGCCGCGCTCGGGAAGTTCGCCGCCCAGAACGTCATCGACGGTCTGAAGGAGGAGGGCCTGGACTCGGGCAACGTGATCGCCATCACCGGCACACGCGGCGCCGAGAGCACCGAGGCCCGCCTGGAGGCGTTCAAGAAGGAGCTCGCGACGGCACCGGAGTACAAGCTCGTCGCCGTCGAGGACGGCAACTGGGACGCCGTCAAGACCGGCAAGATCGCCCAGGAGCTGTTCGCCAAGTACGCCTCCGAGGGCGGCATCCAGGCCGCCTACGGCATGGCCGACTACCAGGCCATCCCGATCGTGCAGGCCGCCAAGCAGGCGGGCATGAAGGTCGGCGTCAAGAACGACGGCCTGATCGTCACCGGGAGCAACTGCACCAAGGCCGGCATCGAGGCCGTCCGCGCCGGCGACCTGTACGGGTCGGCGACGCAGGACCCGCTGACCCAGGGCACCGACACGGCGTCCTGGATCGTCAAGGCACTCCAGGGCGAGGAGATCCCGGCCGAGGTGATCCTCCCGGAGGACCGCATCACCCAGGACACCGTCGAGCAGTACGCGGAGCCGTGCTACAGCTCGTAGCCCGCACCTGGTGGACCGTCTGACCTCAACGCAACGCCCGTTTCGCCCGATCCGCCTCGAGGCTGTGTCACGCAGCTTCGGGGCGGTGAAGGCGGTTGACGGCGTGTCGTTCACCGTCGCGCCCGGGGAGGTGCACGCGCTGTGCGGCCACAACGGCGCCGGCAAGAGCACCGTCGTGAAGATGCTGGCCGGGCTGCTGCAGCCCGACGCCGGCGCGATCCTGTTCGGTGACGAGCCGGCGGCGCTGGGCTCGCCGCAGGAGGCGCAGGCCTCCGGCGTGGCCCTCGTCGACCAGGAGCTCAGCGTCATCCCGACGCTGACCGTGATGGACAACGTGTTCCTGGGCGGCGTCGACGAGCCGCTGCTGGTGCGCCGGGCGCAGGTCATCGCCCGCACGCGTGCGCTGCTGGACGCCGTCGGCCTCAAGGACGTCGACCCTCGCGATTACGTCGAGGATCTGCCCATCGGTCATCGCCAGCTCGTGGAGATCGCGCGGGCGCTCGGGCGCGACGCGCGGCTGCTGATCCTCGACGAGCCGACCGCCACGCTCAGCGGCGCGGAGATCGAGCACGTGTTCGCCGCGGTTCGCAGCGTCGCCGCGAGCGGACGCTCGGTGCTGTTCGTCTCGCATCGCCTCAACGAGGTGATGGACCTGTGCCAGAGCGTGACGGTGTTGCGCGACGGCCAGCACATCGACACACGGCCGACGGCCGATCTGAGCGTCGACAACCTGGTCACGATGATGCTCGGCCACGCGCACGAGACCCCCGCTCCGCCCAGCGCGCCGACGCGGGGTGGCGGCGGCGCGCCCGTGCTGCAGGTGGCGCGCCTGTCCGTCGGCACGGCCAGCGACTTCGACCTCGAGGCGCCGGGCGGGGCGATCTACGCGTTGGCCGGGCAGGTCGGCTCCGGCGCCAGCGACGTGCTGCGGGCGATCGCCGGCCTGGCGCCCGACGCGCGCGGCGCGGTGACCATCGGCCAGCGCCGGCTGGCGCTCGGGGCGCCCGGCGCCGCCGTCCGGGCCGGCGTCGCCTACGTCTCCAACGACCGCAAGGGCGAGGGGCTGTTCCTCGGCCACACCGTCGCCTTCAACCTCGTGGCCACGCGGCTGGGACAGCTCAGCCGCCTGGGCATCCTGCGCCGCGGCGCCGAGCGGGCCTCGTCGCGGGCGCTGACCGACACGATCGGCGTCGGCCGCGAACGACTGCGCGAGCCGGTGCTGCGCCTGAGCGGCGGCAACCAGCAGAAGGTGCTGCTCGGCCGCTGCCTGGAACGCGCCGACACGCGCGTCCTGTTGCTGGACGAGCCCACGCGCGGCGTGGACGTGCGGGGGCGCTCGGAGATCCACGAGCTCGTCCGGTCCGTCGCCGCTTCGGGGGCCGTGGTCGTGTTCGCCTCGACCGAGCTGGAGGAGATCCTCGACCTGGCCAGCGTCGTGATCACCATGCGCAGCGGCCGGATCGTCTCGCGCCGCGACCGCGCCGAGGCGGACGCCAAGCAGATCCTGGCCGACATGACGCACTCCGACATCGGCCTGGACGCATGAGCCGCTCGCTGCCCACCCAGCGGATCGCCCTGCGCGCGCTGCAGGTGCTCGGCGTCATCGCCGTGATCGTCCTGCTCGTCGGGATGTTCACGACGAAGGGCTTCTTCTCCGCCCACAACGCCCGCGCGATCGTCTCGTCGACGGGCTTCGTCGGGATCGTCGCCGTCGGCATGACGCTGATCATGATCAGCGGCGCGTTCGTGTCGCTGTCGCTGGGCACGACCGCGGCGGTCACCGCGATCTTCTTCGTGTACACGCTGAAGTTCGGCGTCGGCGCGGCGATCGTCCTGACCATCCTGCTGGGCGCCCTGATCGGCGCGGTCCAGGGGGTGATGATCGGCGGCTGGGGCGCCAACCCGATCATCCTCACGATCGCCGCGGGCACGATCCAGACCGGGGTCACCGTGGCCATCACCGAGGGCCAATCGGTCTCGCCGCCCTCCGGCGCCTACAGCTTCCTCAACGCCACGCCGATCGGGTTGCCGGTGTCGGTCTACGTGCTGGTCGGGACGGTGATCGTCACCGAGCTGATCATGCGCCGCACGACCTTTGGCCGCCGCGTGTACATGGTGGGGGAGAGCCGGGCCGCGGGACGCGCGGCCGGCCTGCCGCTCGGCGCGATCGGGGCGGGCGTGTTCGCGTTGGCCTGCGCGGTCACCGCGATCGCCGGCATCCTGCTCGGCGCGTACAACCAGAGCGCGTCCCTGCTGCTGGACACGACGCTGACCTACGACGCGATCGGCGCGACGCTGGTCGGCGGCGCGGCGATCGCCGGTGGTCGCGGAGCCGTGTGGCGGACGCTGCTGGGCGCGATCGCCATCTCCGCGATCACCGACCTGCTGCTGCTGCGCGGCTACAGCACCGGGGTCCAGATCCTGGTCAAGGGGCTGCTCGTGCTGGCCGTGGTGCTGGCCGTCCACCTGCAGACGCGGGAGCGGCGGACATGAGCGGACGACGTCCCCTGCGCGGGCACCGGCTGCGCCGCACCGTGCAGGCCGGTCTGCCGGTGGTGCTGCTGATCCTGCTGGCGCTCGCGCTGCTGGGCCTGCCGCTCTACCACGACGAGGGCGTGTCGGTCTTCGACATCTTCAACTCGTTCCAGAGCTGGGCCGCCGTAGCGCTGCTCGCGCTGGGCATCGGCACGACGGTGATCGCCGGCGAGTTCGACCTCGCGGCCGTCGGCACGTTCGCGCTGTCGGCCATGCTCGCCGTCACCCTGGGCGGCAGCTCGCCCATCCTCGGACTGCTCGCCGCGCTCGGCGCCGGCCTGATCGTCGGCCTGATCCAGGGTCTGATCGTCACTCGGTTCGACATCAACTCCGTGCCGGTCACCGTGGGCACCTACATCGCGCTGCTCGGGCTGACCAACGTGATCTCCGGCGGCGACAGCGTGGCCTACGACAACTACAGCGTCGGCCTGTGGCTGGACCAGACGATCGCCGGCTTCTTCTCGCCGCGCAGCCTGGTCACGATCGCCGTCGTGCTCCTGGCCGCCGCCGTGTTCACGTGGACGCGGTTCGGCCGCGACGTGCGCGCGCTGGGCGGCGACCGCCGCGCGGCCCGTACCGCGGGCGTGCGGGTGGACCGCAACCTGGTCGGCGTGTTCGTCGTGTCCGGCCTGTGCGCGTCACTGGGCGGGGCCCTGCAGGCGTTCAGCCTGGCCACCGCCACCCCCGACCCGGGCACGGGTCCGTTGATCGTGGCGGTGACCGCGGTGCTCCTGGGCGGCGTCTCGCTGGCCGGCGGCCAGGGCGGCGCGATCGGCATCGCCTTGGGGGCCCTGGTCCTGCAGCTCCTCGAGCAGCTGTTCACGATCCTGGCCACGCCGGCCTACGTGGCCAACCTCGTGCTGGGCGGCCTGCTCGTCGTCGTCGTGGCCATCGACGCGCCCGACCTGCGCCGCCGGCTGATCGTGGTCCGGGCGCGGGTGGCCGACCGGGGTGGGGGCGGCGCCGGGGACTGATCGGTACCATGGCGTACCAATGGCTGACTCGACCATCGACCCGCCCGAGCAGCTCGCTGACGCCGGGCGCGGCATCAAGCTGTGCTGGCAGGCGTTCGGCGACCCGAGCGACACGCCGCTGCTGCTCGTCCAGGGCCTGGGCACCCAGCTGATCGCCTGGCCTCCGGAGATGTGCGAGCGGCTCGTGGAGCAGGGCTTCTACGTCGTGCGCTTCGACAACCGCGACATCGGGCGCTCGACGCGCATCACCGACGTCCCGCCGCCCACCTCGATGCGGCTGCTGGCCGGACGCTTCGTGGCCGGGCAGTACACGCTCGACGACATGGCCGACGACGCCGCGGGCCTGATCGACGCGATCGGGATCGCCCCGACGCACGTGGTCGGCGTCTCGATGGGCGGGATGATCGGCCAGATGCTGGCCGTGCGCCATCCCGACAAGGTCCGCAGCCTGGTCTCGATCATGTCGACCACCGGCGCGCGCCGGATCGGGCGCCCGGCGCCGTCGACGATGCGGATGATGCTGGGCAAGCCGCCGCGCGACCGCGACACGGCGATCGAGCGGTCCGTGACGATGTTCCGCCACATCGGCTCCCAGGGCTTCCCGTTCGACGAGGCGCGCCTGCGCCGCATCGCCGGCGCGGCCTTCGATCGGGGCTTCAACCCGGCCGGATCCGGGCGTCAGCTCGCGGCGATCATCAAGTCGGGCGACCGCACGGCGCAGCTGGGGCAGATCACCGCGCCGACGCTGGTCCTCCACGGTGACGGCGACCGCATGGTCAACCCCACCGGTGGCGCCGCGACCGCCGCGGCGATCCCCGGCGCGCGCCTGGAGACGATCAAGGGCATGGGCCACGACCTTCCCGCCGGCGCCTGGGATCAGCTGACCGGGCTGATCGCCGATCACGCGCACGCCGCCGACGCGGCGACGGGCTCAGCCGCCCGCGACGCCGGCCAGCGGGTCGCGTAGGGCCCCCTCGGCCAGCAGCTCGCCGGGCTCGCTGACGCTGCCGGTGCGCACCTGCACCGCCTCGCCGTCGGCCAGCGCGGCGCCCGCGTCGCGCACCACCATCACGCCGTCCTGACCGCCGAACCGCACGGCGATCGCCGCGTGGCCGTCGTGCTCCAGCAGCGGGCCGACGAGCCGCACGCGGCGGCCGTCGGTCAGCGTCAGCTCGCCGTAGCGGTCCAGGAACGTCTCCTCGTAGGCGGCCCAGTCGCCCATCTGCGGCTCTCCGTCGCCGGCCAGCAGCGTGTCGAACGCGTCGAAGCAGGCACTCCAGCCGGCGCTGTCGCGCGCCTCCTTGCCCGGCTCGTGGGCGAACGCGTGCGAGAAGACCAGGCGAGTGCCGCCGTCCGGCGCGTCGCTGAGCTCGAAGCGCAGCTCGTCCTTGCCCCAGGCGAACGCGAACAGGTTGGGCGGGTCCCAGGCCAGCACCTCGCCGGGCAGCGGCTCCAGGCCGTGCTCGCCGCCGAAGTCGAAGGTCATCGACGCGCCGACCTTCGGCTCGTAGATCACGTCGCTGGGGAACCACTGGCCCAGCTCGGTCGGATCGGTGACGGCGCGCCACACGCGGTCGCGGGCGTAGGGGAGCACGCGCTCGAAGCGCAGGGTGCTGTGACCGTCCCCGGTCTGCATCGTGGCGGTCATGGTGTCGTCCTCCCGGGGTCGTCGGTGGTCTCGTCCAGGCGCGCTTCCAACGCGTCCAGGCGCCCTTCCCACAGGCGGCGGTAGGGCGCCAGCCAGGCCTCCAGCTCGGCGAAGCCCTCAGGCCGCAGCGCGTACACGCGCCGCTGCGCGTCGGGATGGACGTGCACCAGGCCGGCCTCGCGCAGCACCCGCAGGTGCTTGGAGGTCGACGGTTGGTTGGCGTCCAGCGCGACGGCCAGCTCGCCGACCGAGCGCGGCTCCTGGAGCAGCAGCTCGAGGATCTGGCGGCGCGTCGGCTCGGCCAGCACGGCGAGCGGTTCGGGGTCGGGCACGTCCTGAACATTCCCACCAAGGAATATTCCTGTCAAGGCATATACGCCGGACCGGGATCCGGTGCGCCAGACTGGCGCGCGTGGTCCAGGACGCTCACGGTCCGTTCGGCCCGCTCGATCTGGCGGCGGGTGCGCTGCTCGGCTTCGAGCCGCGCGACCCCCTGCCCGGGGCGGTGGCGGGCGAGACCGTGCGCACCGTCGTCGAGCGTCACATCGAGGGGGCGCTGCGCCGCGGGCCGGTCGGCATCCCGCTGATGGGCGGCTCGGCATCGGCGACGCTGCTGGCCGCCGCGCTGAGCGTCGCCCGCGAACGCGGCCTGCCCGCTCCGATCCCGCTGTCGCTGGACATCGCGCATCCGGAGACGGCCGAGGACGCCGCCTACCAGGCGCTGGTGGCGCGCGCGCTCGGGGTGGCCGACACGTGGGAGCGGATCGCCACGGACGACGACCTGCAGATCGTCGGCCCGCACGCGCGCATCGTGCTCGCGCGTGAGGGTCTGCTGTTCCCGGCCAACGCGGCCTGGATGCGGCCGCTGGCCCAGCGGATCGGCGACCGCGGGACGCTGCTGCTGCCCAACGGCGACAGCGAGTTCCTGGGCTCCTGGCCCTTCGGCGCGCTGTACGACGTCGTCCGCGGACGCCGACGGCCCTCGCGTCAGACCGTGAAGCTGGCGGCCTTCGCCGCGCTGCCGCCCCAGCAGCGCGCGCGCACGATCCGCGCCCGCGTCCCGGCGCAGGACCAGCCGTGGCTGCGGCCCGGCGTCGGCCGCCGGATCGCCCAGGCCGGTGGGACGTTCTACCCCTCGCTGAGCCTGGAGAAGACGCTCAACCTGATGCGCGGCTGGCGCTGCCACGTCGCGCTGCCCCAGGCCTACAACGCGGTGGCCGGGGAGTTCGGCGCCCGCGTGCTGCTGCCCTGGGCCCAGGACGACACCGTGGCGACGTTCATCGCCAACCGGGCCACGGTCGACTTCCGCGATCCCGCGGCCAGCCGCCGCGTCCTGCTGCCCGACGGCCTGCCGGCGGCGATCCCCGATCGGCGCGATCGCACGGCCTACGGGGGTGTGTTCCACGGCGCCGACACGCAGGCCTTCGCGGCGCGCTGGAGCGGGGAGGGGCTCGACGAGGCGCTCGTGGATCCGGCGGCGCTGCGGCGGGCCTGGCGGCAGCCGCGGTTCGACTGGCGCGGGTCGTCGCTGATGCAGGCGGCGTGGCTGCACGACGCGGCCGCCGGCCGGTGCTGAGCGGCCTGGACATCGCGCTCGGCCTCCCGGTCGGGATGGACCGCGTCGAGCGGCTGGCGCGCAACGACGCGCCTCCGGCGCGGGCGTTGGAGGCGGCCTGCTTGGCGGCGCTGCGCGGTCCAGGCCGGTGTGTCGTGGGCTTCTCCGGCGGGCGCGACTCGTCGCTCGTCCTGGCCGCGGCCACCGCGATGGCCCGCCGTACCGGCCTGCCCGCGCCGGTCGCGCTGACCCTGCGCTTCCCCGACGAGCCGCGCTCCGACGAGTCCGCCTGGCAGGAGCGGGTGATCGCCCACCTGGGGCTGGCCGACTGGGAGCGCATCGAGCTGGCCGCCGAGCTCGACCTGCTGGGGCCGCGGGCCACCGGGCTCCTGGAGCGCATCGGCCCGTACTGGCCGCCCAACGCGCACTTCGCCCACCGGCTGGCCGAAGCGGCCGCCGGCGGGACGCTCCTGACCGGCGAGGGCGGAGACGACCTGTACCTCGGATGGCCGCTGCGGCGCAACGTCCTGGTGCGTCGCCGCAGCGCCCGGGCGCGCGTCCGCGCCGGCGTGCCGGCCTGGCTGACGGCCGCGGGGCAGCGGCGCTGGGTGGATGAGACGGCGCGCTTGTGGGCGGGCGGCCCGGCGCGCTGGGATCGGCGCCTGGCCTGGATCCGGGCCCAGCGCCACGTCAGCGTGACGGTGGCCACCAACCGCCGGGCGGCGGCCGATGCCGGGGCCGGGTACGGCGCGCCGCTGCTGGACGCGCGCTTCCTCGGTGCGCTGGCCCAGACGCGCGGCCTGCGCTCGCGAACCGCGGCGCTGACGACGCTGTTCGGCGACCTGCTCCCGCGCGCGATCCTCGAGCGGGAGACCAAGGCGACCTTCGACCGCGCGTTCTGGGGCCCGGCGGCACGCGCGTTCGCGCAGACGTGGGACGGTCCGGTCGACGCCGAGCTGGTCGACGCCAGGCGCCTGCGCCAGGCCTGGCTGGAGGCGGTCGACTTTCGCTCCGCGACGCTGCTGCAGAACGCGTGGGCAAGAAATCTGGTGCGCCGGGAATTGCGTCCCTAGACTTGCGCCATGGACAAGCGCATCCCCAAGCCCGACCGTGAGTACGTGCCTCCGGCCGGCACGGATATCGGCACGGTGGCCGAGCTCACGCACGGCGCCTTTCTGTCGCCCGGTAGCGACGGCAGCAAGGGCGCGAGCATGACCTCCTAGTGCCTTGAGACTAGACGGGGACCGGCCGACGCACCGGCCGAGCCTCGGCGGGACGCGTGCGCCAGGCCTCGAAGGCGACGATCAGCGCGACGGCGGCGGCGAACGAGCCGAACAGCTCGAACGTCGACTCCAGGCCGAGCGGCGTGACCAGGAACCCGGCCGCGACGGCGGGCAGCGACAGCGAGGCGTACGCGACGACGTAGAACGCCGACATCACCTGGGCGCGGTGTTCGGGCGGGATGGCCACCGACAGCGTGCGCAGCCCGCCCAGGAAGGCCAGGCCGAACCCGGCGCCGCCGACGACCGCGCCGACCAGCAGCAGCGCGCCCGAGTCGGTCGAGGCGGCGGCGACGATCAGCAGCACGCCGGCGGCCAGCGCCAGCGAGCCGAACGTCGCGCTGCGCCACGGTGCCAGACGGCCGCCGAGCAGCAGCTGCGCCAGCGCGCCGGTGCCCGACAGGACGAAGGCGCCCAGGGCGGCGACGAGGTGGTCGGTGGAGTGCAGCAGGGTCGCGGTCAGCTGGGGGCCGAGGGACAGGAACAGCCCGCCGATCGACCAGGACGCGATGACGGCCAGCGCGGCGAGCGCGAACGGGCGGCGCACCACGGCGGGCACCCCGGGGCGCTCGGGTGTGAGGCGCAGGCGCGAGCGGTTCTGGACCGGCTCGGGCATGAGGACCGCACCCACGAGCGTCACGGCGAAGAGGATGGCCAGCACGACGTAGGGCAGGACCCGTGGGGCGGGCAGCCACTCGACGATCATCGAGGCGACCAGCACCCCGAGCCCGAGCGCCGCGGCGGAGACGACGCCGTTGGCCAGGCCGACGCCGGCCGGGTCCTTGCGGGCGTGGAGATCCAGCATCGCGGCGCTGGCCGCGCCGAGCGCGAGACCGGTGGCCAGACCCTGCAGGCCGCGGGCCACGAACAGCCACACGACCGAGTCGGCGAGCATGAACAGCACGGTCGTGGCCAGCAGCGTGCTGAGCGCGACGATCAGCACCGGACGGCGGCCGACGTCGTCGGAGATCCGCCCGGCCAGCAGCAGGCTGGCCAGCACGCCGAACGCGTAGGTCGCGTAGACGAGCGTGAGCACGGCGGGGGAGAAGCCCCACAGCTCGCGGTAGGTCCCGTACAGCGGCGACGGCGTGGCCGAGGCGAACAGCGCCAGGCCGATCACGGCGGTGACGAGCGCGTAGGCGCGGGGTTGGGAGAGGCGGTTCATGGTTCTGTATTTCCAAACTCTTGGAAGTTCCCAACAGTTGTAGCATACGAGCCATGGCTACGGCCTCCACCTCACGCGATCGGATCCCGCATCCGTCGGTCGACGCGCTCGAGCTGGCCACGATCCTGCGCACGCTCGGCGATCCCCTGCGCCTGGACCTGGTGAAGATCCTGGCCGACGGCAACGAGTACCCCTGCGGCGAGCTGTCCGACAAGCTCGGCCTCCCCGCGTCGACCAGCAGCTACCACACGCGGCTGATGCGCGAGGCCGGGATCACCCGCACGCGCGCGGTGGGCACGACGCGTTTCATCTCGCTGCGTCGCGACGACCTCGAGGCCCGGTTCCCGGGCCTCGTGGCCGTGCTGATCAGCTGACCGGCGGCGTCAGCTGCGCGATGCGGATGTGGTTGCCGAACGGGTCGCGCAGTCCGAAGTCGATCCCGTAGGGCCGCTCGGTCGGCTCGTCGGTGATCTCGACCCCGCGGTCGACGAGCTCCTGGTAGGTCGTGCGCGCGTCGTCGACCGAGAAGAACAGGTGGCCGCCCGCGGCGCCCTTGGTCAGCAGCTCGCGCACCTGATCGGCGGTGGCGTCGTCGAGTGAGGGCGCGCCCGGGCGCTCGAGCAGGATCTCGCGGTCCGGCTCGCTGGGCACGCTGACGGTCAGCCAGCGCATGAACCCGAGGTCCTGGTCGGTGTTCACCTCCAGGCCGAGCTTGTCGACGTAGAAGGCGAGCGCCTCATCCTGGTCCAGGACGTAGATCTGGCTGATGCGGAGGGTGGTGATCATGGGTCCGACGCTAATCCGCCGGGCGCGCTCTCGCTTCTCCGAAACTGCTGGGCCGCGTCCAGGCCTTGGTGAAGCAGGTCGGCGCGGACGGCGCGCCGCCGAGTCGCCGGCGAAACGCGGCGGGCGACTCGCCGACGATCTCCTTGAACGTGCGGCTGAACGTCCCCAGGCTGGCGAAGCCCACCTCGAAGCAGATCTCGGTCACGCTCAGGTCGCTCTCGCGCAGCGCGGCCATGGCCCGCTCGACCCGGCGGCGCTGCAGGTAGCGGTGCGGCGTCTCGCCGAACGTCGCGCGGAACGTGCGGATGAAGTGCGCTTCGGAGACGTAGGCGATCCGGGCCAGGCTGGGGACGTCGAGCGGCCGGGCGTAGTCGCGGTCCATGGCATCACGCGCGCGCAGCATGCGCCGGTTGGCGTCCTCGGTCGCGCGGCTCATGCGTCGGCCACCCGCCGCAGCAGCGCCAGCGCCTGGCCGAGCTGCTCGCGCTCGGCGGGATCGAGCTCGCGCTCCAGCGCCTGGGTGAGCCAGTCCTCGCGGCCGGCGCGGTTGGCCTGCAGGCGCTCCAGGCCGGCGGCAGTCGGCTCGATGATCGCGCGGCGCCCGTCGTCGGGGTCCGGACGACGCGAGACCCAGCCGATCGTCTCCAGCTCGCGGACGGTCTGGGCCATCGACTGCGGGCGCACCCGCCCGTCGGTGGCCAGGTCGCTGATGCTGGCCGGCCCTTGGCGGTCGAGGCGGCCGAGGACCGCCATCTGGTTCATCGGGAAGTCGCTCTCCGAGCGCAGGCGGCGGACCACGCGTCCGACGGATTCGCGCAGGTCGTGGGCCAACTCGGCGGCGGTGGCGCGGCGCGGCATGGATCGCTCAGTGTAAAGGTCGACAGGCAAACTGCGCAGGTAGCCTGTATAGTTTTGGTGGAATGAGGGAGTCCCCGCCTGACGGCCCGATGCCGTTGTCCGATCAGGCCCGGTATGCGGGACCAATCGGACAACGGCCCCGCCGTTGGCGCCGCCCGCGCGCCACAGCCTCGCGCGCCAACTAGTCTGGGCGGCGCATGCCCGACCCGATCTTCCGCCTCGCTTGTGTCCCCGCCGCGCTGGACGGCGACTGGGCCTCCGACCTGCTGGCCGAAGGTGAGCTCGCGCTGCTGGCGGGGGAGGGCGGCCTGGACGCGGTCAACGGCGTCGCGCGGGCGCTGGATCTGATCAGCGTGCCGCTGCTGCGCACCGAGGCGACGCCGGCCGAGCAGGAGCGCACGGTCCAGGCCTACGCGGGGCGCTTCCCGCTCGTGTGGATCGCGGCGGCGTTCTCCGACGCCACCCAGAAGTGGGCGCGCGACCGCGGGCCGATGACGCTCCTGGTGGCGGCCGACGGCGCGCTGCCCGAGGACGAGCGCCAGCGCATCGAGCGCTTCGTCGCGACGCTCGGCCGTCAGGCCGAGTAGTCGGCGCGCCCCACGCGCGCCGCGAACCGGACCAGCCACGCCGCCAGCTCGGGCGGTCCGTGCACCCTGAACTCGGCGTCGACCATCCCGACCAGCGCACCCAGCCACGCGATCGAGTCGCCGCGCAGCGTGAGCGCGCAGGACACGTCGTCGATCGGCTCCACGCCGCCGCCGAACCAGCGCATCGACTCGCGCACCTGATCGGCCGGGGCGTACACCGTGAGCGCCGCCTCGTAGGTGCGCGGGACCTGGCGGATCGACTCGCGCACGTAGGCGGCGGCGTCGTCGGCGGGCAGCGTGCGCGGGTGGAAGCGGGCGCCGCCGGTGCGCGGGGCGCGCACGCGGTCGACGCGGAACGTGCGCCAGTCGCCGCGGTGTGTGTCCCAGGCGACGAGGTACCAGCGTCCGGTCACCGCGACCAGCGCATGCGGCTCGACCGCGCGCTGCGCGGCTTCGCCGTCACGGCGCGTGTAGTCGAACTGCAGGCGCTCCTCGTCGCGGCAGGCCTGGGCGATCGTCGTCAGCGTCTCGGGGTCGACCAGGTCGCGCCGGTAGGTCAGCGGCACCGTCGAGCCGGCCAGCGCCCGGACCTGGCGGCGCAGGCGTTTGGGCAGCACCTGCTCGAGCTTGGCCAGCGCGCGCACCGACGTCTCCTCGATGCCCTCGACGGCGGAGCCCGCGGCGGTGCGCAGCCCGACGGCGATCGCCACCGCCTCGTCGTCGTCGAGCAGCAACGGGGGCAGGTCGGTGCCGGCCTGCAGGCGATAGCCGCCCGCGGCCCCCCGCGTCGCGTCGACCAGGTAGCCGAGCTCGCGCAGGCGGTCGATGTCGCGGCGCAGCGTGCGCGGGCTGACCTCGAGGCGGTCGGACAGCTCCATGCCGGGCCAGAAGCGATGGGTCTGCAGCAGCGTCAGCAGCCGCAGCATGCGCGATGACGGATCGGTGGACACGCCGATCAGGATCGTACGGATTGCGGTCAGGTCATGACCGCAATGCCGTCGTTCGCGTAGAACCGCGTTCGAAAGGGAAGGTCGCCGGTGACCATGGCGATCCTGTCCCCCGCCGAGCTGTCGACGTACGAGACGGTCAACCAGCACTTCCACGCCGCGGCCGATCGGCTCGAGGTGCCCGACGACCTCCGCGAGATCCTGCGCACGTCGCGGCGCGAGGTGCAGGTGCAGATCCCGGTCCGCGTCGACGGCCAGATCCGCGTCTTCCACGGCTACCGCGTCCAGCACAACGGGGCGCGGGGCCCGTTCAAGGGCGGCCTGCGTTACCACCACGAGGTGGATCTCGACGAGGTCCGCGCGCTGGCCCAGCTGATGACCTGGAAGACGGCGATCGTCGGCATCCCGTTTGGCGGCGCCAAGGGTGGCGTCAACTGCCCGGCCCGCGAGCTGCAGCCGCACCACATCGAGGCGATCACCCGCCAACTGGTCGACCGCCTGGACGAGACGCTCGGACCGCAGCGCGACATCCCCGCGCCCGACGTCAACACCAACGCGCAGGTGATGGCCTGGATCATGGACGAGTGGGGCAAGCTCCACGGCGACGCGCCCGCGGTGGTGACGGGCAAGCCGATCGCGCTGGGCGGCTCCTACGGGCGCGAGACCGCGACCGGGCGCGGTGTGATCGAGGTGCTGTGCGAGGCCGCGCCCCAGCTCGGTCTGTCGGTCGAGGGGCTGCGCGTCGTCGTGCAGGGCTTCGGCAACGTCGGCGCGGCCGCGGCCCGGATCGCCCACGGGCGGGGGTGTCGGATCGTCGGTGTGGCCGACCACAGCGGCGCGATCTCCGCACCCGCCGGGCTGGACCCCGACGCGCTGGCCCAGCACGTGGCCGAGGGCGGCGGGCTGACCGAGTTCCCCGGCGTCGACGTCATCACCCCCGACGACCTGCTCGGCCTGGACTGCGACGTGTTCATCCCGGCCGCGCTCGGCGGGCTCGTGCACGGCGACAACGCGGGCCGGATTCGCGCCCGGGTCGTGCTCGAGGGCGCCAACAGCCCGACGACGCCGAAGGCCGACGCGATCCTGGCCGACAACGGCGTGCTGGTCATCCCCGACGTGCTGGCCAACGCCGGCGGCGTGATCGTCAGCTACTTCGAGTGGGTGCAGAACCTGCAGCACTTCCGGTGGGACGAGCGCGAGGTCCACGAGCGGCTGGCCACCATCCTGCGCCGCTCGCTGGGCGAGGTCCGGGCCGGCGCCGAGCAGCACGGGTCCTCGTGGCGCGAAGCGGCCTACGCGCTGGGCATCGCGCGCGTCGTCGAGGCGCTGCGGCTGCGCGGGGCGTTTGCCTAGATTGCGGGGTCATGTCCCGCCTGTTCCTGGTCGTCGCCGCGCTCGTGGCGCTGGCCATCCCCGCCTCCGCCTCCGCCGCGACGCCCGACACGGGGGCCTTCCGCGGCGATGACGGCGTCAGCTTCCACGTGCGCCTGAGCCCCCACGGCACGCCGACGATCGACCTGGCCAGGTTCGACCACCACGCCGGCTTCGCGCCGGCCTTCGTGCACGACGACGGCACGTTCCACACCTGCGCGCGCGTGCGCATCAACAGCGTGCTGTTCCGCGAGTACTGCATCAACGGCCACTTCGGCGCGGCCGAGCGCGCGAGCGGCACGGTCAAGGTGTTCCACGGCGCGCACGGCCACGTCGCCGCGCACCCGAGCGACACCCACCACTGGACCGCCGCGCTTGGCTAGCGACGCACGACCCTAGATCTCCAGGCGCGATTCCTCCAGGTCCAGCTCGCGCTCCAGCCGGCGGGCCACGTCGCCGGAGATCTCGCGACCGCGCCGCAGCCCGTCCAGCGCCTCGCGCTGGCTGCTGTAGATGTCGTGCATCATCCGCTGGTAGCGCTGCGAGCTGTCCTCGAGCCCGTCCTCGTCGTCCAGCTTGCCGGCGCGGATCTTGAAGCGCCGCAGCCGGAACTCGTAGAGCCGGCGGACGCGCCCGATCGTCTCCTCGCGCGTCCAGTCCTCGCCCTCGAGCTCGTCGAGACGCTCGAGCGCGGCCCGGACGATCACCAGCCGGGCGCGGACCTCCTCGCTCTCCTCGTCGCTGCCGTCGTCGGTGACGCCCAGGCGGCGGATCAGCCAGGGCAGCGTCAGACCCTGCCCGACGACGGTGACCAGGATCAGCGTGAACGTGATCAGCTGGATCAGGTCGCGCCCGGGGAACGGGTCACCGGCATCGGTCTGCAGCGGCAGCGCCAGCGCGGCGGCCAGCGACACGGCGCCACGCATGCCCGACCAGGCGCCCACCACCCGCACGCGCCAGCCCACGCGTCGCGCCACCTGCGACGGCCGGCGGTCGATCGTGCGGATGGCCGCGGTGGTCATGAAGTTCCACAGGAAGCGGACCGCGATGACGGTCGCGCACACCGCCGCGGCGTAGCCGACGACCGTCGCGGCCGACTGGCCGCTGAGCCCGTCGATGATGGTCGGCAGCTGCAGCCCGATCAGGATGAACAGGGCCGCGTTGAGGAGGAACGAGATGATCGACCACAGCGGATAGGCCTGCATGCGGCTCTCGAGCGTGGCGATGCGGGGCGCGTTCCACCCGAGGTAGACGCCGCAGCTGACCACCGCGAGCACCCCCGACAGGCCCAGCTCGGTGGCCGGGACGAACGCGCCGTAGGCGCTGAACAGCGAGATCGTCAGCTGCGTGTTGATGTCCTCCACGCGCCGGCGCACCTGGCCGATCAGCCAGCCCACCGCGAGGCCGATGGCGATCCCGCCGAAGGAGCCCAGGAAGAACGCGCCGACCGACTCGGCCACCGACACGCTCTCGCCGATCGCCGCGGCGACGGCGACCTTGTAGAGCACCAGCGCGGTGGCGTCGTTGAACAGGCTCTCGCCCTCGAGGATGTTGACCAGCCGCCGGGGCGCGCCGACGCGACGCATGATCGCCGTCGCCGCCGCGGGATCGGTGGGCGACACGATCGCCCCGAGCGCCAGGCTGACCGCCCACGGCAGCCCGATCAGCGTGTGGGCGATCACCGCGACGGCCGCCGCCGTGGCCAGCACCAGCCCGATGGCCGACAGCGAGATCACCCGCGCGTCCTCGCGCAGCGCGCGCAGGTCGGAGAAGAACGCCGACGCGTACAGCAGCGGCGGCAGGAACACGAGCAGGACGAGGTCGGGGTCCAGCTCGATGTCGGGGATGCCCGGGATCAGGCCCAGCACCAGGCCCCCGATGACCAGCGGGATCGGGTAGGGGACCTTCAGCCAGTTGGCCAGCGCGTTGAGTCCCGCGGCCGAGACGAACAGCGCGGCGAGGACGATCTGCAGGTCGTTCAAGCCGCGCATGATCGCGGAGCGCCATGATGGACGCATCGGACCGATCGGCCCCAACGACGCCCGCCTGATCGGCATCGATGTCGGGACCTCCTCGGTCAAGGGCGTCGTGTGCGACACCGGCGGCGCGATCCTGGCCCGGGCCACCCATCCGCTGACCACCTCGATGCCCCGGCCGGGCTGGGTCGAGCAGGACGCCGAGCGCGACTGGTGGGACGGCATCCGCGCCGTCGTCGCCCCGCTGCTGGAGACCGCGCCGGCGCCCGACGCGGTCTGCGTGACCGGCCTGGGGCCGTGCGTGGTGGCCGCTGACGACGCGGGCCGGCCGCTGCGCCCGGCGATCCTCTACGGCGTCGACACGCGCGCGACCGCGGAGATCGCCGAGCTGGAGGAGCGCTACGGCGCCGAGGCGATCGTGCGGCGCGGCGGGTCGCGCCTGACCAGCCAGGCGATCGGGCCCAAGCTGGCCTGGCTGGCCCGCCACGAACCCGACGTGTGGGCGCGCACCCGGCGGCTGCTGGGGGCCAACGCCTTCGCCGTCGACCACCTGACCGGCGCGTACGTGCTCGACCACCACAGCGCCAGCCAGTGGGACCCGCTGTACGACCTGCGCGATGGCACCTGGATCGCGCCCTGGGCCGACGAGATCGCGCCCGGCCCGCCGCTGCCGCGCCTGCTGTGGCCGGGCGAGCAGGCGGGCACGGTCCACGCGGCGGCCGCCGCCGCGACGGGGATCCCGCAGGGCACGCCGGTGGCGGCGGGCACGATCGACGCGTGGGCCGAGGCGCTGAGCGCCGGCGTGCGCGCGCCCGGCGACCTGATGCTCATGTACGGCACGACGATGTTCCTCGTGGCGACCGTCGACGCGCCGCGCCCGGACGCGCGCCTGTGGAGCACCGCCGGCGTGCGCCGCGGGACCTACAGCCTGGCCGGCGGCATGGCCACGTCGGGCGCGCTGACGGCGTGGCTGCGCGACCTGACCGGCGGCGCCGACTACGGGCAGCTCCTGCGCGAGGCGGCCGACGTCGCGCCCGGCAGCGACGGCCTCGTCGTGCTGCCGTACTTCCTGGGCGAGCGCAGCCCGCTGTTCGATCCCGACGCGCGCGGCGTGATCGCCGGGCTGACGCTGCGCCACGGCCGCGGCCACCTGTACCGGGCGATGCTCGAGGCGACCGCGTACGCCGTCCGCCATCACCTCGACGTGCTGGCCGAGATGGGCGCCAGTCCCAGCCGGGTCGTCGCGGTCGGTGGCGGCACGGCGGGCGGGCTGTGGCCGCAGATCGTCAGCGACGTCACCGGGGTGACCCAGGAGGTGCCGCGCGAGACGATCGGTGCGGCGTTCGGCGCCGCCCGCCTGGCCGCCGACGCGATCGGGCTGCCGGGCACGGACTGGGCCGTCGCGGCGCACACGGTCGTCCCGCGCCCCGAGCATCGCGAGCGCTACGACCGGCTGTACGCGACCTACCGCGAGCTGTATCCGGCGACCCGCACGCAGGTGCACGCGCTGGCCGCGCTGCAGGACGGCGCGTGACCCTGCACCCGCAGATCCAGGCCTACGTCGACGGGCTGGCCGCGATGGATGGGCCCAAGCTGTGGCAGATGACGCCCCAGGAGGCCCGCGACGGGCAGGAGGCGGTGGCCGACGTGATCGGCGCGGGACCGCCGGTGGCGACCGTGCGCGACGCGCGCGTGCCGCAGCGTCCGGCCCGCGTGTACGCGCCCGAGGGGCCGCGCGGCACCGTGGTCTTCTTCCACGGCGGTGGCTGGGTGACCGGCACGCTGGCGCTGGTCGACGCGATGTGCCGCCGGCTGGCGTTGCGGGCGGGTGCGCGCGTGGTGTCGGTCGACTACCGCCTGGCCCCCGAGCATCCGTACCCGGCCGCGGTCGAGGACGCCTGGGACGCGGTGGTCTGGGCGGCCGAGCGCTGGGGCGGCCCGCTCGTGGTGGCGGGCGAGAGCGCCGGCGGCACGCTGGCCGCCGCCTGCGCGCGCCGCGCCGTCGAGCGCGACGGACCGGCGCTGGCTCTGCAGGTGCTGGTCAACCCGGTCTGCGACGGCGATCCCACGACGGGCTCCTACGTCGAGTTCGGCGACAGCGGCTCACCGGTCGGCGCCCGCGAGCTGGCCTGGTTCTGGGATCTGTACGCGCCGCCCGAGCGCCGCGACGAGCCCGACGCGTCGCCGTTGCGAGCCGGCGACCTGCACGGCCAGGCGCCCGCGCTGCTGATCCAGCCCGGCGTCGATCCGCTGCGCGACGAGGTGCTGGCCTACGGCGCCCGCCTGGACGCGGCCGGCGTGCCCACCCGCGTCGAGCGCTTCGACGACTGCATGCACGGCTTCTTCTTCATGGTCAACGCGTTCACGCGCGCCGACGAGGCGGTCGACCTCGTCGGCGACGCGATCGCGGAGGCGATCGACTAGATCGCCTCGCCGTCGATCAGGTGCTTGAAGAAGACGGACTGCTGGCCGCCGGTGTCGCCGACGAACGGCGCCGACGAGGTGAACGCGACGAAGTTCGCGCGGGCGCTGGTCACCACCTGGGAGATCGGGGTTCCCGCCGGCGCGTGCGCGAGGTCGTCGATGTTGCCGCTGTGGTTGTTGCGGTAGTAGAGGTCCGACGAGGACGCCTGGTTGTTGACGAACACGACGATGCCGCGGGTGCCCGCGTAGGCCGTCAGGCCGCCGTTGAACGAGTCGCCGCCCAGGCTGGGGCCGCCGCGCTTGGCCGCCGAGATCAGGTCGGTCTCGTACGGCCCGCCGTCGGCGTGCAGCAGCCGCTGGTAGACGTCGCGGCCACCGCTGTTGTCGTTGCCGGCCAGCGCGTCGGCGCTGTCGAAGCTGATCGCCCACGAGCCCGAGTCGTTGTCGCCCACGGTCGCGTTGGCGCCCGGGCCGACCTTGTCGGTGTGACCCATCCGGCGGATGTAGACGTTGCCGCCCTGCGTCCAGGAGATCGCCGAGGCGTCCAGCGCGTAGTCGGGGTCGCCGCCCGCGGCCACGCGCTTGGGCGAGCCGCCGCGCACGTTGGCGGTGTAGACCGAGCCGCCGGCCTCGAACGCGACGCTCTTGCACAGGCCGTCGATCGACGGGTTGGACGCCGCGGGCGCGGTGCCGCGGGAGACCAGCGTCGTCTTGTTGGAGCGCAGGTCGCGCACGAAGATGTCCGACGTCGCGTCGGAGTCGCCCGCGGCGAGGTTCGTCGCGGTGGACTGGAAGGCCACGCAGTGAGCCGTGTTGCGGGTCGAGCCGTCCAGCGACGGGTTCGTCGAGGCGCCGTCGGCCTGTCCGCCGGAGTTGCTGACGCTCGCGCGGGTCAGCTGCCCGCCGGGCGCGCTGAGCAGCAGGCCCGCGGCGCCGCTGGGCCGCGACCACACGTACACGTCCGCCTGGCCGTTGGTGTCGCCGGCCACCAGGTTCGTCGCGGTCGAGTCGAAGGCCGCGTAGCGGGTCTTGCGGTTGTCGCCCGAGACCGCGGGATTGGCCGACGGGCCGTCCGGCGCCCCCGCTCCCGGGTTGATCGAGATGGCCAGCGGATCGGTGCCGAAGGTGTTCGCCGCCTGAGCGGCAGACGGCGCAACGATCACCAGACCTGCCATGGTTGTCAGGAAAGCTGAGATGCGTCGTCGCTGGGACATCACTCTGGTTTTCCCCTTATTGGTCGACCGAACCCCTGTTGCGGTGCTGCGGTCTTGAACACAACAGAACGGCGATCGGCGCTGTCGCCGTGGGTCTTCGCTCTCCTGGCCGGTCTCAGCGCCTTCGGCCCGCTGTCGATGGACATGTACCTGCCGGGTCTCCCGCAGGTCAGCGCCGACCTCGACGCGCCCGCCTGGTCGGCCCAGGCCACGATCAGCCTGTGCATGGTCGGGCTGGCCATCGGCCAGCTCGTGGCCGGCCCTATCAGCGACGCGCGCGGGCGGCGCGGGCCGCTTCTGGTGGGGATCGCGATCTACGTGGCCAGCTCGCTGGGCTGCGCGTTCGCGCCCGGCATCGTCGTGCTGCTGATCCTGCGCCTGATCCAGGGCATGGCGGGCGCGGCCGGCATCGCCATCGCCCGGGCGATCGTGCGCGACCGCAACGACGACCCGACCGACGCGGCCCGTGCGTTCGCCCTGCTGACGATGATCTCCAACCTGGCGCCGGTGCTGGCGCCCGCGGTCGGCGGCCTGATCCTCCACGTCAGCACCTGGCGCGGCGTGTTCGTCGTGCTGGCGGCGATCGGTGGCGCGCTGCTGATCGGGTGCTGGCGCTCGATGCCCGAGACGCTGGCGCCCGAGCGCCGCCACGGTGGTGGCCTGACCCAGACGCGCGAGGCGCTGGGCCTGCTGTCGCGCGATCGGCGCTTCGTCGCGCTGGCCGCCACCGGCGCGCTCTCGTTCGGCGCGCTGGGCTCCTACCTGGCCGGCTCGTCGTTCGTGCTGGAGGATCTGCACGGCCTGTCGCCGCTGACCTTCGCGCTCGTCTTCGGCGTCAACGGGCTGGGCCTGATCGGCGCCGCCCAGCTCGGCCGGACGCTGGTCGGCACGCTGGGACCGTCCGGGCTGCTGCGCGCCGCTCATGCGGTGCAGCTGCTCGGCTCGGCCCTCGTCCTGGTCAGCGTGGTCGCCGGGCTGGGCCTGGTGCCCTTGCTGGTCGGCTTCTTCGCGATCGTCTCGATGACCGGCATCGTCGTGCCCAACGTGACGACGCTGGCCATGATCGACCACCCCGACAAGGCGGGCAGCGCCTCCGGACTGCTCGGCCTGACGATGTTCGCCGCCGGCGCGATCGTCGCCCCTCTGGCCGGGGTGGCCGGCGCCAGCGCCCTGCCGATGGCCATCACGATGGTCGCCTGCTCGGCCGGGGCGGCGATCGTCCTGCGCGTCCTCAGGTGACGCGCAGGCCGACCTCGCCGAGGCCGTTGTAGCGCACGCTGACCGCGTCGCCGGACTGCAGCTGGGCGGGCACGATGGCCGAGCCGGTGATGACGATCTCGCCGGCCCGCAGGCGCTCGCCCGCGCCGGCCACCAGGTCGGCCAGCCAGCGCACGACCTCGACCAGGTCGCCGAGCACGTCGGTCGGCCCGACGCCCGACAGCGCGGTCTCGCCCGCCTGCACGTCGAGCGTGACGCCCTCGAGGTCGAGGCCGGCGCGGCCCTCGTCCCAGGTGCCGAGCACGACGTAGCGGTGGAAGATGTTGCGGGCCAGGACCTCCTCGACGTCCGAGCGCTCGGTGCCGTCGAAGTCGACGACCTCGATCGCCGGCGCGATCGCGTCGATCGCGTCGGCCACCTGGTCGGGCGTCGAGCCCGGCTCGATGTCGGTGCGCAGGCGGACGGCGATCTCGGCCTCGATGGCCGGTCCGATCATGCCGCTGATGTCGATCGCCGCGCCGTCCTCCAGAAGCGACGCGTCGGTCATGAACCCGACCAGCGGACCGGCCAGCGAGAGGGACTCCAGGACGGGCTTGGTGCCGTAGCCGGCCTTCCAGCCGATCGCCTGGGCGCCGCCGTCGAGGCGGTCGCGACGAGAGGTGAGTTGGCGCTCCAGGCCGGTGCGCACGCGAGGGTCGTCGATCGAAGACATTCCCTGAGAACATACGCGGCGATGAAGAGCAACCTCGAGATCGCCCAGGACGCGCAGCTACGGCCGATCGACGAGATCGCCGCCGCGCTGGGCCTGCGGCCCGACGAGGTCGAGCCCTACGGCCGCTACAAGGCGAAGATCGCGTTGAGCGCCACCGACCGGCTGGCGGGCCAGCCGCAGGGCAAGATCGTCTGCGTCGCCGGCATCAACCCGACGAAGGCCGGCGAGGGCAAGACGACGACGGCGGTCGGCCTGACCCAGGGGCTCGGCCACATCGGGCGCAAGCCGGTGCTGTGCCTGCGCGAGCCGTCGCTCGGCCCGGTCTTCGGCATCAAGGGCGGCGCGGCGGGCGGCGGCTACACGCAGGTCGTCCCGATGGAGGACCTCAACCTCCACTTCACCGGCGACATCCACGCGATCGGCGCGGCCAACAACCTGCTCGCGGCGATGGTCGACGCGAGCATCCTGCACGGCAACCCGCACCGGCTGGATCCGCTGTCGGTCACCTGGCGGCGCAGCGTCGACATCAACGACCGCGCGCTGCGTCAGATCACCGTCGGCCTGGGCGGGCGGGCCAACGGCTATCCGCGCGAGAGCGGCTTCGACATCACCGCCGCCTCGGAGGTCATGGCCATCACCGCGGTCTCGCGCGACTGGGGCGACCTGCGGCGGCGCCTGGGCGCGATCACCGTCGGACACACCTTCGACGGCACGGCGGTCACCGCCGAGGACCTGCAGGCCGCCGGCGCGATGGCCGTGCTGCTCAAGGACGCGCTGAAGCCGAACCTGATCCAGACGCTCGAAGGGCAGCCGTGCCTGATGCACTGCGGGCCGTTCGCCAACATCGCCCACGGCAACTCGTCGCTGGTCGCCGACCTGCTCGGCCTGCGGCTGGGCGAGTACGTGATCACCGAGTCGGGCTTCGGCTCGGACATGGGCATGGAGAAGTTCTTCGACATCGTCTGCCGGGTCGGCGGCCTGGTGCCCAGCGCGGTCGTGCTCGTGTGCACGGTGCGCGCGCTCAAGCACCACGGCCTGGGCGAGGACCGCGCTGCGCTGGAGCGCGGGATCGGGAACCTGCGCCGGCACGTGGGGATCGTCAAGACGTTCGGCCTGCCCTGCGTCGTCGCGGTCAACCGCCGGCCGGGCGATGCGGATGACGAGCTGCAGTGGGTGCGCGAGCAGGCGCTGGCCTTCGGCGCCGACGCGGCCGAGCTGAACGAGGGCTTCGAGCGCGGCGGCGAGGGCGTCGCGGACCTGGCCCGCGCGGTGGTCGACGCCTGTGAGATCCCGTCGGACTTCGAGCTCGTCTACCGCGACGAGGACACGATCGTCGAGAAGATCACCGCGGTGGCGACCAAGGTCTACGGGGCCGGCGACGTCCTGCTGTATCCCGAGGCCGAGCACAAGATCGCCGAGCTGGAGCAGGACGGCCTGGGCGCGCTGCCGATCTGCATGGCTAAGACGCAGTACTCGCTGTCGGCCGACCCGACGCTGCTGAACGCGCCGGAGGGCTTCACCCTGCCGGTGCGCGACATCCGCGCCTACACCGGCGCGGGCTGGCTGGTGCCGTTGTGCGGCGACATCATGCAGATGCCGGGCCTGGGCCGGACGCCGGCGGCGTTCGGCGTCGACCTCGAGCCTGACGGCCACATCGTCGGCCTGTTCTGAGCCCGTGACCGCCGACTTCGACGCGCTGCTGGGCGAGCTGGCGGCACCCACCCCGGCCCCGGGCGCGGGCAGCGCGGCGGGTTGGACGGCGGCCCTGGCCGCGGGCCTGGCCGAGATGGCCGCGGGGTTGACCCAGGGCGGAGCGTCCGCTGTGCACGCCGCCCGCGCGGCGCACCTGCGCGCGGCCGCGCTGGACCTGGCCGCGCGCGATCGCACCTCGTTCGCCGCGGTGATCGAGGCGCGCCGGGCGGGCGGCGACGACGCGGCGGCGCTGGCCGCCGCGGCCGAGATCCCGCTGGCGCTGGCCGCGCTGGGCGCGGAGCTGGCCGAGCTGGCCGCGGGTCTGGCGGCGAAGGGCAACCCGGCCCTGGAGGGCGACGCGACCGCGGCGACCCTGCTGGCCGAGGCGGCGGTGCGCTCGGCCGCCCGGCTGGTGGAGCTGAACCTGGCCCACGAGCCCGGCAGCGAGCGCCATGCGATCGCGGCCATGCACGTCGAGCGTGCGTCGTCGGCCCGCGACGCGGTCCTGCGGCGGGACGGCCGCGCCGGATGACCGCGGCGGGCGTCGTGCTCGCCGGTGGACGCTCGACGCGCATGGGCCGCCCCAAGGCGGCGCTGGAGTGGGGGGCGACGAGCCTGCTCGCGCACGTCGTCGGGCGCGTGGGGGACGCGGTCGACGGCCCGGTGGTCGTCGTGCGCGCGGCAGGCCAGGCGCTGCCCGTGCTGCCGCCCGACGTCCGCGTCGTCGAGGATCCGCGCGAAGGCCTGGGCCCGCTGCAGGGCCTCGCCGCCGGGCTGGCCGCGGTGGCCGAGGCGCCGGTCGCCTTCGTCACGGCGACCGACATGCCGCTGCTGGAGTCGGCCTACGTGCGCCGCGTGCTCGCGCTGCTGGGTGACGCCGACGTCGTCATGCCGATGGTGCTCGGCCACCGCCAGACGCTGGCCGCCGCCTACCGCACGAGCCTGGCGCCCGTGGCCGCGGCGCTGGTCGCCGAGCTGCGCCTGAACCCCGGATTCCTGCTCGAGCGCTGCCGCGTGACCTGGGCCGACGAGGCGCTGCTGCTGGCCGATCCCGCGCTGGCCGCGGTCGACCCCCACCTGCGGTCGGTGACCAGCGTCGACACGCCCGAGGACTACGCGGCGGCGGCGCTACACCGGCGATAGGAGCTCGGCGTCGAGCTCCAGCGGCGCGAACAGGCTCATCAGCTCGGCCACGACCGGCGTCTGCTGGCCGCGCGCGTCGGCGACCAGGCCGACGACGTGCTCGACCGTGGGCAGCACGAGCGACACCGCGACCAGGCCGGGCGGGAGCGGGATCGTGTGCAGCCAGGACTGCGCGGTGACCGCGGCCAGCCCGGCGCCGGCGTGCGCGACCAGCGTCGAGATCGAGTTGGTCTCGATCGCCGGCTCGGGCACGACGCCCGCGCGGGCGAACGCGTCATCGACGATCCGGCGGTGCTGCATGTCGCCGGTCAGCAGGCACAGCGGCAGCGCCGCCGCCGCGCGCCAGCCGATCGTGCTGGCGGTGCCCAGCTGCTCGGCCGAGCCGACGATCAGGTAGCGCTCGCGCCACAGGCTGAGCGCGTCGACGTCGGCCAGCGGCTCGTTGTCGAGGTAGGTCAGGCCGGCGTCGAGCTCGCCGTGCTCGAGCCCGTGGGCGATCTCGCGCGAGGTCATCGAGCGCAGCTGCACCCGCATGCGCGGGTGCGCGTGGCGGAACCGGGCCGTGACCAGCGTCGACGCGGTCAGCGCGGTGGGGATGGCCCCGATGCGCAGCGTGCCCTCCAGGCCGCTGCGCAGCCGATCGACCTCCTGGTTGAGCGACTGCACGTCGGTCAGCGCGCGGCGCGCCCACACGAGCACCCGCTCACCCTCCTCGGTGAAGCCCTCGAAGCGACCGCTGCGGCGCACCAGCGGCACCCCCAGCTCCCGCTCCAGCGCGCGGATCGCGGTCGACAGCGCGGGCTGGGAGACGTGGCAGGAACGCGCCGCGGCGCCGAAGTGGCGCTCCCGGTCGAGCGCGGCGAGGTACTCGAGCTGACGCAGCTGCACGCCACCAAACGATAACCAATGCTTATCGCACAATCCACGACCGGCTTTGGACGGGCGCAAGCGGCCGCTCCATGATGTGGGTCCGTGTCGAAGAACCTCGTCGAGCTCATCCGCCGGCACCACGACCAGGACGCGCCGACCGCGTTGCAGGTGCTCAAGGAGGCCGTCGACGACCACGGCGTGATTACCGATGATGATCGCCGCGTCGCCGCCGAGCGCTCGGGTCTGCCCGAGGCGACGGTCTACGGCGTCTCGACCTTCTACGACGACCTGCTGCATCCGCGGGGCCAGCGCCACGTGCGCGTGTGCACCGGCACCGCCTGCTTCGCGGCGACCGGCGACGCCCACCTCGACGCCTTGCGCGAGGGCTTCGGCCTCGAGCTGGGGGTGAAGGCGCCCGACGGCACCGTCTCGCTGGCCGAGAGCGTCTGCCTGGGGTTCTGCCACAGCGCCCCGGCGATCCGCGACGGCGAGATCATCGACGCCGGCCCGGGCGCCGTCGCGCGGATCCTGCGCGACGCCGCCGAGCCGGCGGCCGAGCCGCCCCCGGTCAGCCTGCTGGCCGAGCCGGTCCTGACCGTGGCCGGCACGTGGGACGGCCTGCGCGCCGCTTTGCGCGACACCCCCGAGGCGCTGCTGGAGGCGGTCAAGGAGGCCGACGTGCGCGGCCGCGGCGGCGCGGGGTTCCCGGCCGGCACCAAGTGGCAGTTCACCCGGGCCAACGCGCTCAAGCGCGGCGTGGCGTTCATCGTGGCCAACGGCGACGAGGGCGACCCGGGGTCCTACATCGACAAGTGGCTGATGGAGTCCAACCCGGCGCTGCTGCTCGAGGGGATCGCGCTGGCCGGCTACGCCGTCGGGGCCCAGCACGGCTTCGTCCTGACCCGCTCGGAGTACCCGCTGTCCAAGCCCGCGCTGGAGGCCGCCGCGCAGGCCGCCCGCGCCGAGGGACTGCTCGGCGAGGACATCCTCGGGTCGGGCTTCTCCTTCGACATCGACATCGTCGAGGGCGCCGGCTCCTACGTCGTCGGCGAGGAGACCGCGCTGCTGGCCTGCCTGCAGGGGCTGCGCGGAACCGTCAGCGCCCGCCCGCCGTTCCCCGCCGAGCGCGGCGTCCACGGCATGCCCACGGTGGTCAACAACGTCGAGACGCTGTCGAACATCCCGTTCATCGCCCGCGAGGGGGCCGCGGCCTACCGCGCGCTCAGCCCCGACGCGACGCCCGGCTCCAAGCTCATCTGCTTCAACGAGCGCTTCGCCCGCCCCGGCATCTACGAGGTCCCGTTCGGCCTGTCCACCCGGACGCTGTGCGAGGACGTCGCCGGCGGGCTGATCGACGGACACGAGATCAAGGCGCTGCAGATCGGCGGACCGCTGGCCGGGATCCTGCCCGCGGCCAAGCTCGACACGCCGTTCGACTTCGCCCAGCTGGCCGCCGAGGGGTGCATGCTCGGCCACGGCGGCATCGTCGCCTTCGACGAGACGACCGACATGCGCGGCGTGGCCCGCCACCTGCTGCACTTCGGCGCGGCCGAGAGCTGCGGGAAGTGCTTCCCCTGCCGGATCGGCATGCGCCGGGCGCACGAGATGGTCGTGGCCGACGCGCCGGTCGACCGCGCGCTGCTGGAGGACCTCCTGGAGACGCTCGAGCTCGGCTCGCTGTGCGCCCACGGCAGCGGCATGCCCGCGCCGATCCGCTCGATCATCGCCCACTGGCCCGAGGAGCTGATCCTGGCGTGAGCATCGAGGTGACGATCAACGGCGCCGCGCTGCAGGTCGAGCCCGGCACGACGATCCTCGACGCGGCCCGCGTGGCCGGCCAGTGGATCCCCACGCTGTGCTTCGACGAGCGGCAGGACCCGTTCGGCGCCTGCCGCGTGTGCATGGTCGCCGTCGAGGGCATGCCCCGCCCGGTGCCCGCCTGCACGACGCCGCTGCGCGACGGGATGGTCGTCGACACCGCGGACCCCGTGGCCCGGCGCGTGGCCGGCGCGGTGGTCGAGCTGGTGCTGTCCGAGCTGCCCGAGCCCCCGGCGGCGCACACGGAGCTGGCTGCGGTGGCCCGCGGCCTGGGCGTCGAGACGACCCGCTGGCCCGGACGCACGCACCCGGTCGACGACGACGACCGCCATCCGTACCTGGCCCTGCGCCACGAGCTGTGCATCTCCTGCGGGCGCTGCGTACGCGCCTGCGACGAGGTGCAGGGCACGTTCGCGCTGACCGCCACCGGCCGCGGCTTCGAGGCGAACATCGCCGCGGGGCTGGACCAGGGCTTCAAGGAGTCCGCCTGCGTGTCCTGCGGCGCCTGCGCCGACACATGCCCGACGGGCGCCATCACCGAGATCTCCCTACTCGCACTCGCGGGGTGAACCAATGACCGACCAGCGCTTTGACTCCGACGTGACCACGACCTGCGGGTACTGCGGGGTCGGCTGCCGGCTGGAGGCGCACACGCGCGGCGGGAAGATCGCCTCGATCAGCCCGGCGCTGGACGGCCCCGCCAACGAGGGGCACACGTGCCTGAAGGGGCGCTTCGCCCACCAGTTCACGCGCAATCGCGAGCGGCTGACCGCGCCGCTGATCCGCGAGAACGGCGCCTTCCGGATCGCCACCTGGGAGGAGGCGATCGGCAAGGTCGCCTCCGAGATCGGCCGCATCAAGGTCGACCACGGCGCCGACGCGCTGGCCGGCCTGGCCTCCTCGCGCGCCACCAACGAGGACTGCTTCGTGATGGCCCGGCTGATGCGCGCCGCGATCGGCACGAACAACCTCGACAACTGCTCGCGCGTGTGCCACTCGCCGACCTCGTTCGCGATGCGCAAGGCCTTCGGGCTGTCGGGCGCGACCGGCTCGTTCAGCGACATCGACCACGCCGACGCGATGATCCTGATCGGCGCCAACCCGACCGCCGGCCACCCGGTCGTCGGCGCCCGCATCAAGCAGGCGGCGATCGCCGGGATGAAGCTGGTGACCGTCGATCCGCGCCGCATCGAGCTGGCCGACTACGGCGTGCTGCACCTGTCGCCGCGGCCGGGCACCAACGCCGCGCTGGTCCTCGGCCTGGCGCACGTGCTGCGCCGCGACGGCCTGGTCGATCCCGAGTTCATGGCCGCGCGCACGTCCGGTTACGAGGTGCTCGAGGACCTGCTGGAGGACTACACGCCGGCCGAGGTCGCCCGCATCACCGGCGTCCCGGCCGCGGATGTCGAGGCCGCCGCGCACATCTACGGCGAGGCCGCCGAGGCCAGCCTGTCCTGGGGTCTGGGCGTCACCGAGCACAAGTACGGCTCCGAGGTCGTGCAGCTGCTGTGCAACCTCGCGCTGATGACCGGCAAGGTCGGCCGGCGCGGCAGCGCGCTGCTCCCGCTGCGCGGCCAGAACAACGTGCAGGGCTCCTCGGACATGGGCGCGCTGCCCGACACCTACACCGACTACCGCCCGGTCGACCACGAGCCCACCGCCCGCGCCTTCGAGGAGGCCTGGGGCGTCCCGCTGTCGCGACGCAAGGGCTACACGATCCCGCAGATGTTCGACGCGGCGATCGCCGGCGACCTGCGCGGCATGGTCATCTTCGGCGAGGACCCGGCCCAGACCGATCCGAACACCAGCCACGTGATCCACGCGCTGGAGTCGCTGGAGTTCCTCGTCTGCCTGGACATCTTCGAGACCGAGACGACGAAGTACGCCGACGTCGTGCTGCCGGCCTCCGCGTTCCTGGAGAAGCAGGGCACGTTCATCAACGCCGAGCGGCGCATCCAGCTCGTCGAGCCGGCGATCCAGCCGCCCGGCGGCGCGAAGACCGACTTCGAGATCCTGACCACGATCTCGCGCGCGCTCGGGCACGAGATGGACTACGCGACCCCCGCCGAGGTGATGGACGAGGTCGCCGCGCTGTCGCCGAACTTCGCCGGCGTCAGCCACGCGCGCCTGGGCCGCCGCGGCCTGCAGTGGCCGGTGGCCGCCGACGGCACCGACTCGCCGACGCTCTACGAGGACCGCTTCACGCAGCCCGACGGCCTGGGCCGCTTCGCGGCGCTGCCCTACCAGCCGCCCGGCAGCGAGGCCAGCGACGAGTTCCCGCTGGTGCTGGTCACCGGCCGCCGCCTGGAGCACTACAACGCCGGCACGATGACCCGGCGCACGGCCAACCTCGAGCTGCTCCCCTCCGACGTGCTGGAGATCCACCCCGACGACGCCGAGCGCCTGTGGGTGACCGACGGCGACACCGTCTCGGTGCGCAGCCCGTTCGGCCGCATCGAGCTCGCGGCCCAGGTCACCGAGAAGATCGAGCCCGGGCACGTGTTCACCGCCTTCCACTTCCCCGAGGTGCGCACGAACCTGCTGATCGGCTCGTCGGCCGACGTCAACACCAGCTGCCCGGAGTACAAGGTGATGGCCGTCGACGTGCGGCCGGTCAGCGAGGAGCCGACGCTGATGCCGGCCCTCGCCGCCCGCGACTAACGTCTGCGCCATGGACGAGCGCATGGTGGCCGTCGTCGAGCACGACGGCCGGCGCGACGAGGTCGCCGTCGAGGAGCCGCTGGAGATCCGCGTCGACGGCGCGGCGCTGACGGTCACGATGCGCACGCCCGGCGCCGACGAGGAGCTCGCGCTGGGCTTCCTGTACGGCGAGGGCCTGATCGACGGCCCGCGCCGCGCGGGCCTGACCGAGGACTTCGCCAACAACACGATCGAGGTCGAGGGCCCGCTGGCCCGCGACCCCGGCGCGCGTCGCTTCTACACGACGTCCTCGTGCGGCGTGTGCGGCAAGGGGTCGCTCGAGGAGGTCGCCGTGCACGCGCCGCCGCTGCACGACGACGCCCTGCGGATCGACCGCGCGCTGCTGGCCGACCTGCCCGAGCGCCTGCGCCAGCCCTCGTTCGCCCGCACCGGCGGGATGCACGCCACCGGCCTGTTCGACGCGACCGGCGAGCTGCTCGCGCTGCGCGAGGACGTCGGCCGCCACAACGCGATGGACAAGGTGGTGGGCTGGGCGCTGGGCGAGGGCCGCGTGCCCTTCGCCGGCCACGTCCTGTGCGTCAGCGGGCGCCTGAGCTTCGAGCTCGTCCAGAAGGCCGCCGTCGCCGGCGCGCCGATCCTCGTCGGCGTCGGCGCCCCGACCTCGCTCGCGGTCTCGCTGGCCGACGATCGCGGCCTGACGTTGTGCGGCTTCGCCCGCGGCGGGAGCGTCAACGTCTACACGCACGCGTTTCGCGTCCGCCCGTAGGGCCGTTGCCCGCTTGATCCCGGTAACCGGGTCGAAGCGGACAACGGCGGGCAGCGAAGGAGAGTGAGCGGTTGCGGCGACGCCACCCTTCGCGAGAAGTGGCACGTCGCCGCTCTCCGCCGGCACCGTTGTCAGCTCGGCGTCGCATAGCGACGCGAACCTGACAACGACCGGCTTGGAGAGTGGGAACGCGCCAGAACTCCGGGCGGCCTGCGGCGCGCGAACCGCCCACGCGCCATCGTTGCCCGTCGTAACCGAATCAGCCCGCCGAAAGCGCCCGGCCTGCGGCCTCAAGCGCCGCGAGGTCGGAGGCCACGGTGACGGACGCCAGCCCCAAGGCGGCAGCCTCCGCATCGGACAGCGCCGAAGAGCCCACCACCGCATGCACCGGCTTGCCCGCCCGCCGCGCCCGCGCCGCCACCTCGCCCACCAGCTTGCCCTCGAAGGTCTGCGCATCCAGGCGCCCCTCGCCGGTGACCACGGCCGCGGCCCGCGACAGGCGATCGTCGAAGCCCACCGCGTCGAGCACCCACGCCGCACCGGCGACCAGCGCCGCGTCGTAGAACGCCCACAACCCGCCGGACAACCCGCCCGCTGCCCCGGTCATCGGCACGCCCCGCGGATCGCGCGGGAAGCTCGCCGCCAGCTCGTTCAGCCGCGCGGTCAGGCGCACGACCGCCTCCGGGGAGGCGCCCTTCTGCGGCGCGTACACCTCGGCCGCCCGCTCGAAGGGCGTCGTCACGTCGCACACGACCACGAGCTCCGCGCCGCGCAGGCCGCCGCGCGCCTCGATCGCCTCGATCGCGCCGGCGCCGCCGTCGGTGGTGGCGCTGCCGCCCACGGTGACCACGACCTGCCGGGCGCCGCTGTCGATGGACAGCGAGATCAGCTCGCCCACGCCGAACGTCGAGGCGGCCTCCGCGTCGCGCTCCTCCGGCGAGACCAAGCCCAGCCCGGCGGCCGCGGCCATCTCGACCACCGCCACCTCGCCGCTGGTGATGAAGCCCAGCTCGGCGGAGACCGTGCGCCCGAGCGGGTCGCGCACCTCGAGCTCGACCACCGACCCGCCGTGCGCCGCGAGGATCGCCTCGAGCGTGCCCTCGCCGCCGTCGGCCACCGGGCAGGCGTCGGCGTCGCCCGCGCCGGCGGCGATCGCGGCGGCCACCTCGCGCGCGGAGAAGGTGCCCTTGAACGAGTCCGGGGCGATCAGCAGCGTCATTCCTGCACTCCCGCGCGGCGGTCGAGCAGCTTGACCACCCGCAGCGCCGACCACAGCGCGACCAGCAGCACGCCGACGCCGATCGCGAACGAGGCGAGCATCTCCCCGGTCGGCACCTCGAGGTCGAAGAAGTCGCGGGCGAACGGGACCGCCGAGACGATCATGAACCCGAGCGCCATCAGCGCGCACAGGCCGGCCACCGCCAGCCGGCGCTTGCCCGGCTCGTCCTCGAGCACGATCACCACCGACAGCCCGGCGACCACCACCGTCTCGACGGTGACCGTGCGCGCGTCGGCCAGCGACACGTCGAAGCCGTAGCGCGCGACCAGGTACCCGGTCAGCGCGCCCAGGCCGCTGGCCACACCCGCCGGGAACGAGAACCGCGCGATCGCCTTCAGGAAGCCCTCGGGTCGCCACGGGCCCTTGCTCGGGGCCAGCGCCAGGAAGAAGGCCGGGATGCCCAGCGCCAGGCTGGAGGCCAGCGTGAACTGGCGCGGCAGCAGCGGGAACACGCCGGTGGGCAGCGCGACCACGACGAGCAGGAACGCGGTCATGATCGCCTTGACCGCGAACAGCCGCGCCACGCGCTGGATGTTGCGCAGGATCTGCCGGCCCTCGTGGACCAGCGGCGGCACCTCGGAGAACTCGCCCGAGACGAGCACGATGTCCGACACCGAGCGGGCCATCTGGGTGCCGCTGCCCTGCGCGATGGCCAGGCGCGCCTGCTTGAGCGCGGGCACGTCGTTGACGCCGTCGCCGACCATCCCGACGTACTCGCCGTCCTCGGCCAGCAGGCGGATGACCCGCTCCTTGCCCTCGGGCGAGATGCGGCCGATCGCCGGCGCAGCGCGGACCGCACGCAGGAGCTCGGCGTCGTCCGCGGGCAGCGCGCGCCCGTCGAGCGCGTCGGTCTCCGCGGCGATGCCGGCGTCGCGGGCGATCGCGCCGACGGTGGCCGGGTTGTCGCCCGACAGCACGCGCAGCGTGACCTCCTCGGCCTCGAAGAAGGCGACGGTCCGGTCGGCGTCGTTGCGCAGCCGCTCGGCCAGGACCACCAGCCCGAGCGGGCGCAGGTCGCCGGGCAGCGGCGCGTCGGGTGCGGCCTCGGGCAGCGGCTGGCCGGCCGAGGCGATGGCCAGCACGCGCCGGCCGCCCTCGGCCTCGCTGTGCGCGCGCTCGCGCAGGGCGGCGCCGGCGTCGCCCTCCAGCAGCGCCTCGGGCGCGCCGAGCACGAAGCGGTCGTCGCCCAGCTGCAGCGCGCTCCAGCGCCGGCGCGAGGAGAACGGCACGGTCGCGCTGGGCGTCTCGACGGCCAGGCCGTCGCCACCGAGCGCGGCTTCGTGCACCGCCTCCAGGGTCGAGTTGCGCGACGGCGCGCTGGCCGCGTAGCGGGCGAGGTCGCAGGCCACGGCCGACTCCTCCAGGCCGGCGCTGGGCACGACGGCCACGACCCGCAGCGCCGCCTCGGTCAGCGTGCCCGTCTTGTCGGTGCACAGCACACTGACGGACGCGAGCGACTCGATCGCGTTGAGCTGCTGGGCCAGCACGCCGCGGCGGGCCATCTTGGCCGCCGACACCGCCATCGTCAGCGACACGAGCAGGATCAGGCCCTCGGGGACGATGTTCACCACGGCCGCGGTCAGCGTCTCGACCGCCTGCGCCTGGCTGACGTCGCGGATCGCCAGCGACACGCCGAGCGCGATGCCCAGCGGGAGCATCACCGCGACGAAGATGATCAGGAGCCGGTCCATCGCCCGCTCCAGCGGCGAGCGCGGGTGGCGGAAGGCCCGCGCGGTGGCCGTCACCTGCGCGGCGCGCGAGTCGGGCCCGACGGCCGTCGCCTCGAACGCGCCCTCGCCCTCGGTGACGAACGAGCCGCTGAACACGGTGCGGTCGATCTCGCCGCGCACGGCCTCCGACTCGCCGGTCAGCACCGACTCGTCCAGCGCGAGCCCCTCGGCGCGCACCAGCGTGCCGTCGGCCACGACCTGGTCGCCCGCCTTGACGCTGACCAGGTCGCCGACCACGACGTCCTCCACCGGGACGTCGCGCGGGGTGCCGTCGCGCACCACGGTGGCCTTGGGCGCCACCAGCGCGGCCAGCGCGTCGAGCGCGCGCTTGGCCCGCACCTCCTGCGCGATGCCGATCGTCATGTTGGCGATCAGGATCCCGACGAACAGCGCGTCCTTGGGGTCCCCGAAGGCGATCGTGAGGATCCCGAAGAACAGCAGGATCCCGTTGAACACGGTGAACGTGTTGGCCACCACGATCGACCGGTACGAGCGGCTCGTCGGGGGCGGAGGCTGGGGCCCACGCGCCTCCAGTCGGCGCTTGGCCTCGGCCTCGGTGAGGCCCTTCGTGTCGCTCACAGCGCGGAAGGCTATTTGAGGTCGGCACCATGTGGGGCATGGATCTCGTCGACCCGGCCGTCACCGACTATGCCCGCGCCCACACGACCGCCCTGGATCCCGGCCTGTCGAACGTGGCCGCGGCGACCCGTGAGCGCATGTCCTCGCCGGGGATGATGGGCGGCCTGATCGAGCTGCGCCTGCTGGAGGCGCTGGCCTTCGCCGCAGGCGCGACGCGCGTGCTCGAGGTGGGCACGTTCACCGGCCTGACGGCGCTGGGCCTGGCCCGCACGCTCCCCGCCGACGGGCGCGTGACGACGATCGAGGCCGATCCCGACACCGCCGCGATCGCCCGCGAGCACCTCGACGGCGATCCCGCGGGCGCGAAGGTGGACCTGATCGTGGGCGACGCGCGCGAGGTGCTGGCCGGCCTGGACGGGCCGTTCGACCTGGCCTGGGTCGACGCGTGGAAGCCGGACTACCCGCGCTACTTCGAGCTCGTGCTCCCGCTGCTGGCGCCGCGCGGCGTGATGGCCTTCGACAACACCCTGCGCAGCGGGCGCGTGCTCGATCCGAGCAACGACACGGCCCAGTTCAACGCGCAGGTCGAGGCCGACCCGCGCGTGCACAACGCGCTGCTGACGATCGGGGACGGCGTGCTCCTGGTCTGGCCCGCGTAATGGCGGCGATCGACGCCCAGATCGATCCACGCGGCGCGCGCTGGGAGCAGCGCCTCCACCTGCCCGTGCTCACCGCCGCCTGGGCCTCGCTGCCCACGGTGTTCCTGTACTTCTCCGATCTGGGCGAAGCCTGGGAGATCGTCGCGGTCTCGCTGTCGTGGGCGATCTGGGCCGTGTTCCTGGCCGAGGCGGTGATCATGCTCGCGGTCGTCGCCGACCGGCGCGCCTGGATCCGCGGCCACCTGTTCGGCCTGGCCATCCTGATCGCCACGCTGCCGCTGCTGACGCACGTGCTCGAGGCGCTGCTGGCCGCCCGCGCCCTGTCGGCGCTGCAGGGCGTGCGCGTGCTGCAGGTGCTCTACCTGGCCAAGGCGGCCAAGCTGCTGAAGTCGCTCAACGTCCTGCACCGCAAGGGCAAGACGCCCCGCCACCCCGCCGTGTGGACCGTGCTGATCCTGGCGCTGTCGGTGGTGATCGTCGGCATCGGCCACAAGATCGCCACCAAGGACAAGGACGACATCACGCCGCTGCACGGCTTCTGGAACCTGCTCAACGACCTGCCCAACTGGGCGCTGGCGCTGTCGGCGGCCGCGCTGATCGCGGTGGTGCTGGGCGCCTTCACCGCGCGCACGCGCCGGGGCGGCAAGTCAGCGGCAAGCGCGGTAGACGCGCGGTAAGCGGACGGAAATAGGGCGCGGAGAGCATCCGCGCCATGTCCTCTCTGGAACTGACCTTCACCCCCGCCGAGGCGCTGGCCGCCCGGCTCACCTGCCCCGTCCACGTCCCCGGCGACGAGACCTGGGACGCGGCCCGCGCCGTGTGGAACCTGTACGTCGACCAGCAGCCCGCCGCGGTCGTCGTCCCGCAGACCACCGATGACGTGATCGCGGCCGTGCAGGCCGCCGCCGACCTCGGGCTGCACGTCGCGCCGCAGGCCTCGGGCCACAACGCGGGCGCCACGGCGTCGCTGCGCGACACGGTCGTCCTGCGCATGACCGCGCTCAAGGGCGTCGAGATCGACCCGGTGGCCAAGCGCGCCCGCGTCGCCGCCGGCACGGAGTGGAAGGAGGTGACCGGCCCGGCGTCCGCGCACGGCCTGGCGCCCCTGGCCGGCTCGTCGCCGCAGGTCAGCGTCGTCGGCTACTCGCTGGGCGGCGGCATCAGCTGGTTGGGTCGCAAGCACGGCCTGGCCGCCGACGCCATCACCGCCATCGAGATCGTCACCGCCGACGGCCGGCTGCGCGAGATCACCGCCGACAGCGACCCGGACCTGTTCTGGGCCGTGCGCGGCGGCGGCGGCAACTTCGGCGTCGTCACGGCGCTGGAGTTCGCGCTGTTCGAGGAGCCCGAGCTGGTCGCGGGCGCGATGTTCTTCCCGCTGGCCCGGGCCGCCGAGATCGTCCCGATCTGGCGGGACGTGACCCGCGCCGCGCCGGACGCGTTGACCACCTCGCTGCGCCTGCTGGCCGTGCCCGACGACCCGTCGATCCCGGAGCCGTTGCGCGGGGGCGCGTTCGTGGTCATCGACGGCGCCTTCGCCGGGCCGGCCGCCGAGGCCGACGCGGTGCTGGCGCCCCTGCGCGCACGGGGCCCGCTGATGGACGGCTGGGGCCCGTGCGAGCCGGCCGCGCTCAGCTACGTGCACATGGACCCCGAGGAGCCGATGCCGGGCGTGAGCGACTCGTTCATGCTCGACGAGCTGTCCGACCAGGCGATCGAGGAGTTCCTCGCGCTGCTGGGGCCGGGCTCGGGTTCGCCGTTCATGATCGCCGAGCTGCGCCACCTGGGCGGCGCGCTCGGGCGTCAGCGGCCGGGCCAGGGGGCCCGCGGCGCGATCGACGGGCAGTACCTCGCGTTCCTGGCCAGCGCGGCGATGTCACCCGAGCTCGTCGAGGCCTCCCAGGCCCGCGGCGCGCGCGTCGTGGCCGCAATGCGCCGCTGGACGTCGCGCGTGACGTACATGAACTTCGTCGAGCGGCCGGCGCACGCGTCGGAGCTCTTCGAGGCCGACGCCTACGAGCGGCTGCGGGCCATCCGGGCCGCGGTCGACCCGGAGCGCCTCTTCGTGGCCAACCACGCCATCTAGCTAGTTCGACGCACTCCGCAGGTGCCGAAAGGCCGGAGCAAGCGCGTCGTAGAGGGATGCGAACACGGGCCGCAGCCCGGCGTAGGAGGCCGCCGCCTCCGCGTCGGGCTGTCGTCGTTGCGTGATCTCCACCAGGTCGGCGGCCCGTTCGATCGAGTCGATCAGGCCCAGCGCCTCCATCCCCAGCAGCGCCGCGCCGAAGCCCGAGCCCTCGTGCCCGGTGGGGAAGCCGACCTCGGTGCCGAGCACGTCGGTGAGCATCTGCCGCCACAGCTCGCTGCGCGCGAACCCGCCGGTGGCGCGCACCTCGACGACGTCGTTGCCCGCCTCGCGCACCGACTCGAGCACGAGCGCGAGCTGTTGGCAGACGCCCTCGATCGCCGCGCGGATCAGATGGCCGCGGCCGTGCGCGCGGGTCAGACCCACGTAGGCCCCGCGCGGCAGCGCGCTCCAGTGCGGCGCGCGCTCGCTCATCAGGTAGGGGAGCATGATCAGGCCGTCGCTGCCCGCGGGCACCTCGGCGGCCAGGGCCAGAAGCTCATCCTCGGCGTGCTCGCCCAGGTCCGGCGCTAGCGCCTCGCCGGCCCACTGGAGCACGACGCCGCCGTTGTTGATCGCGCCGCCGACCGCCCAGCGCCCCGGCGTCAGGGCGTAACAGAAGACGCGGCCCGCCGGATCGGTCGTGGGCCGCTGCACCATCACCCGCAGCGCGCCGCTGGTGCCGATCGACACGGCGGCCACCCCCGGGCGCACGGCGCCCACGCCGAGGTTGGCCAGCGGCCCGTCACCGGCACCGGCCACCACGTCGCCGAAGCGGTGCTTGGCCTCCACCAGCGGGGCCAGCTGACCCGCCTCGACGCCCGCCAGCTCCAGCGCCTCGGCGTCCCAGTCGAGCGCGCGGATGTCGAACAGCCCGGTGCCGGAGGCGACCGAGTGGTCCAGCGCCCACTCGCCCGTCAGCTCGTGAAGCACGAGCTCCTTGACGCCCACGAAGCGGCGCGCGGCGGCGAACGTGTCGGGTTCGCATTCGCGCAGCCAGCACAGCTTGGCCAGCGGTGACATCGGGTGCAGCGGCGTGCCGGTGCGCCCATGCAGGTCGGGATGCTCGGCCTTGAGGCGCTCGGCCTGCGCGCTGGCCCGCGTGTCGGCCCAGGTGATCAGCGGCGTCAGCGGCCGGTCGTGGCGGTCCAGGGCCACGAGCCCGTGCATCGCGGTCGACACCGACAGCCCGACGACCTCGGCACCGGCCTCGCGCGCGGCGGTCCGGGCGTCGCGGATCGCCGCCAGCGTCGCCTCGACCACCAGCGCGGGGTCCTGCACGGCCTGGCCGGCCGCGGGCTCGTCCAGCGGGTAGCCGTGCTCACCGTGGCCGTGCTCGGCGCCGTCGGGGTCGAACGCCGTCGCCTTGGCGCTGGTCGTGCCGACGTCGACGCCGAGGACGACTTCTGTCATACGACGAGATTCAACACCAGCACCAGCACCAGGCCGACCACCGAGATGATCGTCTCCATCACCGACCACGTCTTGATGGTGTCGGCGACCGACATGCCGAAGTACTGGTTGATGAGCCAGAAGCCGGCGTCGTTGACCTGGCTGAAGAACAGCGAGCCCGACCCGATGGCCAGCACGAGCAGCTCGAGGTTGACGTCCTCGCCGGTGCCGGACTTGAGGATCGCGGCCATGATCCCCGCTGCGGTGGTGATCGCCACCGTGGCCGAGCCGGTGGCCAGGCGGATCAGGACCGCGACCAGCCACCCGAGGATCAGCAGCGAGATGTCGATCGACTTGGCCGCCTCGCCGAGCGCCTCGCCGATGCCGCTGTCGATCAGCACCTGCTTGAACGCGCCGCCCGCGCCGATGATCAGCAGGATCGCCGCCGCGGGGGCGAGGCTGTCGCCCAGGAACGTGTTGAGCTTGGCCCGGTCGAAGCCGCGCGCGAAGCCGAAGGTCCACATCGCCACCAGCAGCCCGATCAGCAGCGCGATGATCGGGTCGCCGATGAAGTCGGCCCACTCGCGCTGCCAGCTGCCCTCGTCGAACGCCACGTCGGCGACCGTGCGCAGCAGCATGATCGCCACGGGCAGCAGGATCGTGAAGACGACCGCGAAGACCGACGGCGGGCTCTCGTTCTCAGTCTCCTTGGCCACCTGGTCGATCAGCGCCTGCGGCGGGTCGGCGTGGGCCCAGTGCGTGGCGAAGCGGGCGAACAGCGGGCCGGCGATGATCACGGTCGGGATCGCGATGATGAAGCCGTAGAGCATCGTCTTGCCCAGGTCGGCGTGGAGCGCGTCGATGCCGATCAGCGGCCCGGGATGCGGCGGCACCAGCCCGTGCAGCACGGACAGGCCGGCCAGCGCGGGCAGGCCGACCATCAGGTAGGCGTCGCCCTTGAAGCCGGCCTCCTGCACGCGCCGGGCGACGACGAAGATGATCGGGATCATCAGCACGACGCCGATCTCGAAGAACAGCGGGATCCCGACGATCATCGCCACGAGCGCCATCGCCCAGGGCACGCGTTTGGGCCCGGCGCTGCCGATCACCGCCTCGGCCAGCCGGTCGGCGCCGCCCGACTCGGCCAACAGCTTTCCCAGCATCGTGCCCAGCGCGAGGATCAGGCCGACGCTGCCCAGCGTGTCGCCGGCGCCGCCGGTGATCGACTCGATCAGCTTGGGCGGGTCCTCGCCCGCCAGCAGGCCCATCGTGATGCACCCGAGCAGCAGCGCGACGAACGGGTGGACCTTGGCCCAGGCGACCAGGACGATGACGAGCCCGATCGCCACCGCCGCGTAGATCACGAGCTCGGTGTCGTGACTGTCCCACATGCCGGGGACCGGGCTTCCCGTCAGCTGTTCAGGGCAAACGCGAGCTCTTCGCGCGAGCGCACGTCGAGCTTGCGGTAGGCGCTGGTCAGGTGCGTCTCGACGGTGCGCCGGGTGACGAACAGCGACTGGGCGATCTCCGGGTTCGAGCGCCCGGCGGCGGCCAGTTCGGCCACGCGCCGCTCGGAGGGCGTGAGCGCGTCGGCGCCGCTCAGGCGCACGCGGCGCGGCCGCGCGCCGGTGGCCTGCAGCTCGGCCTCAGCGCGCCGGGCGAGGGCCAGCGCGCCCGCGGCGCCGGCCGCGTCGAGCGCCTCGCGCAGCGGCTCGCGCGCGTCGCGGCGGTGGCCGCCACGGCGCAGCGCGGCGCCCAGATCGACCTGGCAGCGGGCCCGCTCGACGGGCGCCTGCTCGGCGCTGACGGCGGCGATGGCGGCGGTCAGCTGGTCGATCGCCGCGTCGCCCCCGGCGGCCAGCGCGACCGCGCGGCGGGCGACCAGGAGCGTGCGCGGCGCGCCGAAGCGCTCGGCCAGCGCGAGCTCGGTCGCGGCCAGCTCGGCCGCCTGCTCGAGGTCGCCCACCGTCAGCAGCGCCTCGGCCGCGGTCGATCGCCAGGGCAGCACGGACGGGTTGGGCGCGCCCCAGTCGTCCTGCCGGCGGCCGGCCTCGAGCACGTCGGCCAGGCCCGCGCGCACGTCGCCCTGGGCGATGCGCAGGCGGCCGCGGCTGAACAGGACCGGGATGAAGAAGACGTTCTCGGGCAGCTCGCCGGCGGTCAGCGGGGCGTGCTCGAGCGTGGCCTGCGCCGCGTCGGCCTGGTCGAGCTCGAGCAGCGCGTCGACCGCGACGGCGAAGGCCATCGGCAGCCCCAGCGCCCAGCCGTGCGCCTCGGCGGCGGCGATCGACGCCGCGGCGTGGACATGGCCGGCACGCGGGTCGCCGCGCCGGTTGGCCGCGTCGGCCCGGAAGCACGAGGCGATCGCGAAGCCCAGCGCGGAGCCGCGGCCGCGCGCCTCGGTGATGACGTCGGCGAACGCGCGATCGACCTCGGCGAACTGCTCGCACAGCGTCAGCGCGTTGGTGGCCAGGTACAGCGTGGGGGAGTCGCTCGTCTCCGCGGCGAGCAGCGTGCCGCCGCCGTACGCGCGCCGGGCCTGCGCGGCGGTCTGCGCGAACGGATCGCCGGCCAGCGCGTGCTCGTAGGCCAGGTTGGCCAGCCACAGCGGGTCCTCGGGATCGGCGGGCGCCACCGCGATGCGCTGCAGCGACAGCGGGCGGGTGGAGAGGTCCAGGCGCGCGGCGGAGATCAGCTCGGTCTGCAGCCGCTCGACCAGCGACGGGTCGCCGCCCGGCTCGACCGCGGCGCGATCGCACACCTCGACGCAGTCGGCCAGGCGGCCCTGCATGATCAGCGCGCGACCGAGCTCCAGCGCGACGCGGCTGCGCTGGGCCGGATCGGTCTCCAGGTCCCAGGCGGCGCGCAGCGTCTGCACCGCGTCGGGCTCGAAGACGAGCGCCTGCGCGGCGCCCAGCTCGCGCAACAGGGCGGCGCGGACGGGTCGCGACGGAGCCTCGTCCAGCGCGCGGACCAGCAGCGCGACGGCGCGGGCGGGCGCGCCGCGGGCACGCGCCGCGAACGCCGCCTCGCGCAGCAGCTCGATCGCCCAGGGCTCGCCGCAGGACTCCGCCCGCAGCAGGTGGGCAGCGGCGAGGTCCGGCGTGGAGGCGACCAGGCGCGCGGCCTGCAGGTGGTCGCGCGCGCGGCGCGCGGCGCCGAGGTCGTCGTAGACCGCCTCGCGCACGATCGGGTGGGTGAACGCGGGCCGCGGACCGGGCGTCAGCACGTCGGCGGAGGCGAGCCGGTCGGCGGCGGCCGGCGCGTCCTCGGCGTCGACCCCGGCCAGCGTCGCCGCCAGCCGCAGCGGCATGCCCTCGCCCAGCACGGCGATCGCGCCGGCCAGCGCCGTCGCGTCGACGCCCAGCGCGGCGATCCGGGCCAGGACCGCGCGCGAGACGCTGTCCACGCCGAGGCGCGACAGCCGCTGCGCCGAGGCGTCGTCGGCGGCCACCGCGTCGGCGGCCAGCGCGCCCAGCAGCGCCGACAGGTAGAGCGGGTTGCCGGCGGTCACGCGCGCGCAGCCGTCGCAGAAGGCGTCGGTGGCCTCGGGGCGCCCGGCGCGGACGCACTCGGCCACGGCCGCGTCGCTGAGCGCCTGCGGGGTCAGGCGGCGGGCGCCGTCGCGCAGGGCGTCCAGCGCGGCGGGGTCGGTCGGCGCGGCACCGGCGCGGGCGGCGACGACGAGCGCGGCGGGCAGCTCCTCGATCCGCGCGGCCAGGTAGGCCAGCAGGCGCAGCGAGGCGGCATCGGCGTCGTGTGCGTCGTCGAGCACGAGCATCAGCGGCCCGGCGGCGGCCAGCCGCACGCAGAGCACGTGCAGGCCGTGCAGCAGGGGCAGGGTCGGGTCCAGGCCGGCGGGTGGCTCGCCGCCCATCAGCAGCGCGCGGGCCGCGCCCGGGATGGCCAGCTGGTCGGCGGGCGGCAGCTCGGCGAAGGCGCCGGCCAGGAGCGCGACCGCGCAGCCGTAGGGCAGCTCGCGCTCGAGGCCCGCGCCCGCGGCCCGCAGCACGCGCACCCCGCCGAGCGTCGCGTCCTCGATCGTCGCGCGCAGCAGCTGCGTCTTGCCGATGCCAGCCGGTCCGTCGATCACGACGATCGCGCCCGATCCCTCGCGGGCCTGGGCCACCGCGTCCGCCAGCGCCGCGAGCTCGAGGTCGCGTTCGAGCAGCATCACCGTGGCCCCCGCCGCCATGACACCGCGAGTATCGGCCCTGCGGAGGGTGCGTGCAAGGTTCGTGGAGGCTCCACGATGCGAACCGGTGGGCCGCGGGCGGAGGATCGCCGCGTGACCGTCGCTCCGCCACGCCGCCTCGTTGTCGTCGTCGAGCCCTCACCCGGCCCCATCGCGGGGTCGGTCGAGGGTCCCGATGGCGTGCCCCGGGGATTCGAGGGCTGGTTGGAGTTGTGCGCGCTGCTCGAAGCGGCGCGCACGACGGCAGGGGAACCAACTCACCGGGAGGCAGTGTGATGTTGCTGCGTTCGGCCCTTGTGGCCGTAGTGCTGGCGTTGGGAGCGCCGGCCATCGCGTCGGCCGCCGACGCCGAGGGAGTGTGGTCGTTCAACGGCGGCCAGATCGCCGTCAAGGCCCAACCCGACGGGACCTTCGCGGGGTGGGTCATCCGCGAGACCCGCTTCGAGAACTGCCCGCACCAGATCGGCGAAGAGGTGTGGGCCACGATGACCGCCCAGGCCGACGGCTCCTACTGGGGCAGGCACCAGTGGTTCAACTCGGCCACCTGCGGGCCGATCGAGCGCGGGAACACGGCCTACCGGGTGCTGATCGGGATGAACCAGGCGCAGTTCATGCGCGTCTGCTTCAGCCCGCCCGAGAACCCGGAGTCCCAGCCGAAGATCGCCCCCGACGGGACGTCGACGGACGTCGTGCGCTCCTGCGTGGACTCCGACCTGATCTCGACGCTGCCCACCGCCAAGCCGACGATCTCGACGGTGGCCACGCTGCCGACGGCCAAGCGCAGCTGCCGCACCTCCAGCCTGCGCCTGCGTCTGCGTCAGCCGCCCGGCGACGCGCTGAAGTCCGTGCGGATCACGATGAACGGCCGCCGCGCGAAGGCGCTCGACGCCACCAACGCGATCGGCACGCAGACGCTCACCCACGTGCCGCGCCGGCGCGTGAAGGTGCGCGTCTCGGCCCAGACCGTGCTCGGCCAGACCATCACCGGCCAACGCACGTACCGCGCCTGCCGGTAGCGGCGCGGAGCAGAGCGCCAGGGACCGGTGCCGGGCGGGCGGCACCGGTCTCTAGGCTTCGTGTTCACATGGGCAGCCGCACGGACATCTTCCCCCGCCGCGTTCGCATTCTCGGCGCGGGCGGCACGATCGCCATGGCGGGCGACCCCGGGCCGGGGGCGTCGGCCACGCCGGCGCTGTCGGCCGCCGAGCTCGTGGCCGCGATTCCGGGTCTGGAGGCGCGCGAGGGCCTGGAGGCCCGGACGATCGTCAACCTGCCCAGCGCGCATCTGCAGCTGGCCGACATCCTGCTGATCTGCCGTGAGGCGCGCGACGCCGCGCGCCGGGGGATCGGGGTCGTGGTCACGCACGGCACCGACTCGCTGGAGGAGACGGCGATGCTGTGCGACGTCATCCACGACGCCGAGGCGCCGATCGTCTTCACCGGCGCGATCCGGCCGGCCACGGCGGCCGGCGCCGACGGCCCCGCCAACCTGATGGACGCCGTCTCGGTGGCCGAGAGCCCCGAGTCCGCGGGCATGGGCGTGCTCGTCGTCTTCGGCGGCGAGATCCATCACGCGCGCTGCGCGCGCAAGACCGACACGACGTCGCTGACCGCCTTCTCCTCGCCCCAGACCGGCCCGGTCGGCCGCGTCACCGAGGGCCACCCGACGCTGTGGTCGCGCCTGCCGCGCAACCCGCCGCTCGATCCGCCCGATCTCGACCGGCGCGTGCTCGTGGTGCCCACGGGCGCCGGCGACGACGGCACGATGGCCCGCGCGGCGCTGGACACCGAGCCCGACGGCGTCGTGATCGGCACGCTCGGGGCCGGGCATCTGCCGCCCGCGGTGATGGAGCTGTGGGCCGAGGCGGCCGAGCGCATCCCGATCGTCGCCTACTGCCGTCCCGAGCGCGGCGTGGTGCTGACCGGGACCTACGGCTACGCGGGCTCCGAGCGCGACCTGCGCGGGACGAACATGATCCCCGTCGGCTTCCTCTCTCCGCAGGCCGCGCGCATGAAGCTGCTGGCCTGCGTGGCCTCCGGGCTCTCGATCGACGAGACCCGCTGGGCCTTCCGCCAGGACGACGGCTGACGCTCAGCAGACGGTGAGCGTGCGCGTCGAGCGCACGAGCTTCCCATCGGCGCGCCGTGCGCTGATGGCCACCGTGACGCGCTTGCCGGGCCTGCCGCGCAGCTCGAAGGTCGCCGTCCAGCGCCGTCCCGTGTGGCTGACCGCGGCCGGGACGCCGTCGACCGTGACGCGGGCGCGCACCAGGCGGGCGCCGGTGCGGTTGAGCCGCAGCGTGACCGAGCGGGCGCGACAGCCGGTGGCGGAATCGCCGCCGCCGCCCGGGCTGGTGGACGACTCCGTCGCGGCGGCGGCCAGGTCACCGACGACGACGTTCACCGTGGCCGGCCCCGACGGTCCGGCCGGTCCGACGGCGCGGTAGCGGAACGCGTCGACGCCGGTGAAGCCGGCCTCGGGCGTGTAGGCGATCGTGCCGTCGGCGCCGATCGGCCCGATCGTCCCGTGGGCCGGCGGCCCGACGATCTCCCAGCTCCAGACCGGCGCGCTGCAGCGCAGCGCGACCGAGGTCGGGGTGCCCGTCGGCGTCCTCGCCGAGACGTCGGTGCAGGCCGGGACCGCGGTGGTCGTCGCCGGGGCCGGGACGGTGCCGACCCCGGTCAGCAGGACGAGCGGCGCGCCGTCGACGACGAGATCCGCGGCCCGCGCGCCGGCCTCGGTCGGAGCGAAGGCCAGCGCGACGTCGCAGGTGTCGCCGGGCTCGACGACGGCGTCGCACCCGTTCATGGTGAAGGGCGCTGGAGCGGGGTCGAGGGCCAGCGTCGGCGGACCCGGGAGGTCGCCGCGGTTGGTCAGCGCGGCCAGCTGCGCCGGCGTCGTCGTGCCGACCAGCGCCGAGCCGAAGTCCAGGTCGGCCGGGTCGGCGGTGAACAGCGCCGGGCGCATCTCGACGGCGCCGGCGTCGCAGGCGGAGCCCTGCGGGCGGGCGACCCAGCGCTGATCGGCCGCCGGGCAGTCGGCGTCGTACAGGTCCAGGGCCGGGCTGGTCGGCAGCAGCAGCGCGGTGGGGGTGGGGCCGTCGTGGTCGCCCAGCGTGCCGACCCCGGGCGAGGCGGTCAGCACGTCGGCGCTGCCGCTGTCGGCGTAGGGGCAGCTCGGCGCGGCGGACCCGGCGTTCACCACGTTGCCGCCCGTCGAGGCGATCGTGCTGTAGGCGCAGTCGTCGCCCGTGGCCTGGGTGTTGCCGGACAGGATCGAGCCGTGCAGCGCGATGGTCGACGCGGTGAAGAAGTCACCGGAGATGGCGCCGCCGGCGGCGATGCCGCCGCCTTCCAGCACCTCGGACGTGTTGGCCGTGAGCGTGGACGCGCTGATCGTCGCGCCCAGGCTCGCGTAGATCGCTCCGCCGATCGCGCCGCTGGTGCCGTAGGCGGTGGCTCGGTTGTCCATCAGCGTCGCGTTCTCCAGGCGCAGCGAGCCGCCGGAATACGGGCTCACGCCGATCGCGCCGCCCTGGGCCAGCTCGCTGGCGCCGCGGGCGATCGCTTCGTTGTCGGCGAAGGTCGAGCCGGTGATCGTGAACGCGGCCGGCCCGCCGAGGAAGAGGGCCCCGCCGGCGCTCCCGGCCCCGTCGACGCTGTTGCCCTGCACGGTCGAGTCCGTGATGCTGGCCGTCACGCCGTAGCCGGTGGAGATGGCGCCCGCGGTGGCCGAGCTCGTCGGGCTCGTCGCCGAGTTGCCGGTGAAGAGCGAGCCGCTGATCTGCAGGTCGTCGGTGTTGACGCGCACCGCGCCGGCGTTGGCCGTCGCGCCGGCCGAGGCGGTCGCGGCGTTGTCCGACAGGGTGCTGTCGACGATGTGGACGATGCTGTTGTCGGCGAACACCGCGCCGCCGGCCACGCCGCCGCCGGTGGCGCCGCCCGAGACCCCGTTGCGGCTGATCGTCGAGTTCTCGATCACCAGCGACCCCGTCGTGAAGATCGCGCCGCCGTAGGCCGTGTTGGTGCCCACCGCGCTGTTGTTGACCAGCGCCACGCCATCGAGCATCAGCGCACCCGCGCCCAGGATCCCACCGCCCAACGCGTCGACGGTGCCGCCGTCGTCGCCCACCTGACCGCGGCGGATGGTCAGGTCGCGCACGGTCGTCGTCGCGTTGGCGAACAGCGCGCGCGACGCCAACGCCGCATCGATCCCGGTGATGTCCGCGCCCGCACCTTCGATCGTGACCTCGTCGTCGGTCTCCAGCTGACCGTTGGCCAGGACGTACGTCCCGGCGGCGACGGCGATCGTGTCCGCGCCGCCCAGGGCGTTGGCCGAGGTGATCGCCTCACGCAGCGAGCAGCCGGTCGTGCCCGCACACGCCTGCCCGACGGGGGTGTCGGCGGTGTTGCTCACGTCGTACGTCGCGGCCGCGGCGCCCGCCGGCGCCGCCAGGGCGACAGCCGCGCAGATCGCCGCCAGCGATCGGAGCATGGACGCGACCCTATCCGACCTGACCCGAGGCGTCAGCAGACCGTCAGGACCCGCGTGCGGGTCAGCAGTCGACCGTCGGTCCGACGACCGCGGATGCGCACGGTCACCTGCTGGCCGGGGGCGCCCTTGAGCTCGAAGCTCGCCGTCCAGCGCGCGCCGCGATGGACCGGCTGGACGCCGGCGCCGTCGACGCTCACGCGGGCGCGGACGAAGCGCACGCCGTGCGGGTTGAGCCGGACCGTCACGCGGTACGGCTTGCAGGTCCGCCCGGCGGTGCTGGTCGACTGCGCGGACGTCGCGGGCCCGGGCCCGACGTGCACCACGACGGTCGCGGGGGCCGACTGACCACCGCCGCCCTCGGCGACGTAGCGGAAGCTGTCATCGCCGCTGAAGCCGGTGTCGGGCGTGTAGTCGACCTGGCCGCGGGGGCCGATCGGGCTGAGCGTCCCGTGCTCCGGCGCGCGCGTGATCGCCCAGTTCCACACGGTCGCGCTGCACTCCAGCTGGAGGCCGAACGCGGTCTGGAACGGCGTGGAGGCGTCGAGGTCGCGGCACTGGGGCACGCTGCCACCGCCGGCGGTCGGCGCGGGGGGCGGCGGCGGGGCGGCGACTCCGGTGCCGCCCAGCGTGACCGTGGTCGCCGCGCCGTTGAGGCCTGCGGCCTTGAACCCGGTGGAGGTCGGGGCGAAGCCGACCGAGGCGGTGCAGGTGTCGCCTGCCGCCACCGCGGCGGCGCACCCGCTGAGGGTGAAGTTGCCCGCGTCGGCGCTGCCGATGGCCAGCGGGGGCACGCCGGGGAAGTCGCCGGCGTTGGTGATCGTCACGCCCTGCGTCGGGCTCGACGACCCGACGGTGACCGACCCGAAGGCCAGGAAGCCCGGCGCGGCCGTGTACGTCGCCGCGCGCATCTCGACGGCGCCCGCGTCACACGCGCTGCCCTGTGGTCGGCCGATCCCGCGTTGGTCGAGCGCGGGGCAGCCCGTCGAGTAGCGATCCACGGCCGGGCTGGCCGCGGTCAGCAGCGCGGTCGGCGTCAGCCCGCCGTTGTCGGCCAGCGGCCCGACCCCGGGGTCGGTGGCCACGACGTCGTCGGTGGTCGTCGTCGATCCGCACATCGCGGCCGAGCCGAGCACGTTCCCGCCGCCCGAGACGAACGTGGGGGTGACCGGCCCGGGCAGCAGCGTGCAGTCGGCGTCCGTTCCCGCGGTGTTGGCCGACAGGATCGAGCCGGTCGGGGTCACGGTCGTGTTGCGCACGAGCGCGATGCCGCCGCCCGTACCGGCGCTGTTGCGCGTGAGCGTGACCCCCTGCAGCGACACGTCGCTCAGCGCGTACACGAAGCCCAGCAGGGCAGCGCCGCCGCTCGCGTCCGCGCCCGTGGCCTGGTTGTCGACAAGGGTGCTGTTGGCGATGGTGACGTCGCCCCCGACCTGCATCGCGCCGCCGCTGACCTGGACGGTCGCGCTGGTCACGCGGTTGGCGTCGAAGGTGGAGTCGCGGATGGTCACGGTCGGCGCGCCGGCGACCAGCCCGCCGCCGCTGGCGTACCCAGCGGCGGTCTGCGCGGTGTTGGCGCTGAAGCGCGACGAGGAGATGCCGTAGCTCGTCCCGCTGGTCATGAACGCGCCACCGCCGCCGGTGCCCACACCGCCGGCGCCGGTCGAGGTGACGTGGTTGTCGGCAAACGTGGCGAAGAGGTTGGTCGCGCCGGTGGCCTCGGAGAACAGCCCACCGCCGAGGGCGGCACCGTCCTCGGTCGAGGCGCTGTTGCCGCTGACGGTCAGTCCAAGCAGGTTCGAGGACCCGCCGGCACCGAGGTACAGCCCGCCGCCGTAGGCCCGGGAGCTGGCGGTCCCGTCGACCGAGTTGTCGCTGAACGTCGTGTCCGATGGGCTCAGCTGCGCGTCGATCCACAGACCGCCGCCGTAGGCGCCACCGCCGTTGGACGACACGTGGTTGTCGGTCACCACGACGGTGTCCAGCGCCAGCGCGGCGGACGCCTCGATGCCGCCGCCGTGGGCCTCGACGATGCCCGTGGTGTCGACGACGTTGCCGCCCGTGATGGTCACGTTGGAGATCGACGTGGGCGCCGTGATGCGCAGGACGCGGGAGGTCCCGTCGGCATCGATCGTCACCGTGCCGGCGCCGCCGCGCTGGAGGAACACGGAGTCGGAGATGACGAGCTCGACCCCGGTCGTCAGGTGGTAGTCGCCGGCGATGACCGAGACGGTGTCGGCGCCCCCGGCGGCGTTGGCCGCCGTGATCGCCTGGCGCAACGTGCAGCTGGCCAGCGTGCACGCACCATCACCGACGGCGGAGTCCGCCGTGGTGGTCGTCGTGAACGTGGCGGCGTTCGCGGCTGCCGTCCACGCCAGCAGCGCGGCCGCAGCCGCCATCCCCGCCCCGAATCGCCGCACAGGGCGACGATACACCGGGATCCCGTGCGCGAGCTACCCGCACACGCTGACGCTGCGCGACGCGCGCTGCAGCCGCCCATCGGCGCGGCGGGCGACGACGCGCAACGTCACGCTGTCGGCGCGCACCGCCCGCAGGTCCAGGCGGGCCACCCAGCGCTCACCGTCGCGCGTGGCCCGGACGCGGACTCCGTCGACCGTCACCCGGGCCCGCGTGAAGCGCACACCGCGGGGGTTGAGCCGGATGACGACCTGCCGGCCCGCGCAGCGCGCGGGCGGGCCGGCCGCGGGCTGCGCGCTGGCGGCCTCCGCGGGGACCGGCGCGACCCGCACGATCACCGACGCGGCCGGCGAGCCGCCGTCGGGGCCGTTCGCGCGGTAGGTGAAGCGATCGACGCCGCTGAAGCCGGCGGCCGGGGTGTAGGTCACGCGGCCGGCGCCGTCGACCGGGCCCAGGCTGCCGCCGTCCGGGCCGGCGAGGATCGACCAGCTCCAGGTCGTGGCGCCACAGGCCAGGGTGACGGTCACGGGCGTGCCGGCGGTCGTGTCGGCGAGCACGTCGGCGCAGCTCGCCGCGCTCGGCGGGGCGGCCGGCGGCGGGGGCGGGGCGCCGACCGTCACGGCGATCTCGGCCTCGTCGGAGGCGGTGCCGCCGGGCCCATCGGCGCGGAAGACGAACGTGTCGGGGCCGCTGAAGCCCGCATCGGGCGTGTAGGTCGCCACACCGGCCGCGTCGACGAGCACCGTGCCGTGCTCGGGCTCGTCCACGACGGTCCAGCCGGTGATCACGCCCGTGCAGTCCAGCGCGACATCCCCCTCGGTCTCGTACGCGACGGCGAGCGTCCCGTCCGCGCAGACGGGATCAGGCGGCGGGGACACCGTCACGGCCACCTCGGCCGCGACCGAGGTCCCGCCCGGACCGGAGGCCGTGAACGCGATCGCGTCGGGGCCCACGTAGCCCGCGTCGGGCGTGTACGTCAGCACCGCCCCGGCCAGTCCGGCGGCGCCGTCGCTCGGACCGGTCGTGATCGCGTAGCCGTCGATCTCGCCCGTGCACGGGAGGGTCACCGGGCCGGACGTCTCGTAGGGCACCGTCAGCGTGGTGTCCGCGCAGGCGGGCGGCGGCGGCGGGTTCACCGTGACCGTCACGGTGGCGGGGGACGACGTGCCCGTGGAGTTCGTGCCCGTGTACGTGAACGTGTCGGACCCGAAGTAGCCGGCCGCCGGCGTGTAGGTGAACGTGCCCGCATCGACCGTGGCCGTCCCGTGGGTCGGCGGGTCGGCGATCGCCACCGACGTGGGCGCTGGGGTGCAGTCGGGCACCACCGTCGTCGCGGTGTCGTATGCCGTCGAGGCGTCGACCGCGGAGCACGCCGGCGCGGGCACCAGCCCGGTGCCGGTCAGCTCCACCGGGTCCGCGAGCCCGGTGATCTCGGCCGCGCGGTCACCCGCCGCGGTCGGGCTGAACGTCACGGTGGCCGTGCACGTCGCAGCGGGCGCCAACGGGGCGTCGCAGCCGCTGAGCGCGAACGACGAGGCGTCCGCACCGGCGACCTGCAGGTCGGGCGTCGCGTCGACGTCACCCAGGTTCTCGACCGTGAGCGTCTGCCCGGCGCTCGTCTGGCCCACGACCGTGTCGGGGAAGTCGAGCGCGGCGGGGGTCGCGGCGAACCAGTTCAGCGCCCGCTCGGTGGCGCCGCTGTCGCACTGGGCGCCTTGCGGTCGCGGGACGCCGCGTTGGTCGGTCGCCGGGCAGCCGGTCGCGTAGCGGTCCAGCGCCGGGCTGCGCTCGTCCGGCACCATCGTCGGCGTCGGGCCGCCGTGGTCGCCGAAGGGTCCGAACCAGACCGACCCGCTGCGCATGGTGTGGTCCGTCGGCTCCGGTGCCGCGGGCGCGCAGCTGCCGCGGGGATCTGCCGCCAGGACGTTGCCGCCCAAGCTGGCGACGGTCACCCCGTCGCAGTCGGCGAAGGAGTTGTTCTGGCGGTTGCCGGCGAGGATCGATCCGAGAGCCTGAACCTGGGCGCCGTCGGAGGCGATGGCGCCGCCCTCGCCCCCGTCGACGGTGCCGGAGGTCTCCGTGTCGTTGTCGGCGACCGTCGCCGCCTCGAGGACCACCTCGTCGGGGCTGGCGTTGGCGGCCACCCACAGCCCGGCGCCGAGGACGGTCGCGCTGGCGTCCGGGCCCTCGGCGATGTTCCAGACGATCGTGGCGTTCGTCGCGGTGAGCGTCGCCGGCCCGAGGGTCGCGATCCCGCCGCCGCGAGCGTCCCCGCCGGAGGCGGCGCTGTTGTGGTCGATCGTCGAGGCGGTGATGCTCGAACCTGGGCCGGTGACCGCGACGCCGCCTCCGCGGGCGGACGCGGCCGACGCGAGGTTGTCGTGCACGCGGGAGGCGGTCACGGTCAGCACTCGTCCGCCCTCCGTCGCGATGCCGCCGCCCAGGGCCTGGGAGCCGCCGATCGCGGCGTTCGCGGCGATCGTGACGTCGTCCAGCGTGACGTCACCGACGTCCCCGGCGATCGCGCCGCCGGCCGCGCGGCTGGAGGCGACGACCGTGTTGCTGGAGAACTCCGACGCCTCCGCCCGCAGCTCGGCGGCCGTCACGTGTACGGCGCCGCCGGAGGCGTCGTCCCCCGCCGTCGAGTTGGTGCGGAAGGCGCTTCGCTGAACGCGGGTCTCGCCCCGGGCGGCGAGCGCGCCGCCGTCGGCCGCGGTGCCGTCGGACACGAGGTTGTCGGAGAACGTCGAGTCGCTGATCAGCGCCAGCGTGCTCGGGCCGGTGGCCACGGCGCCGCCCCGGGCCGTGGTGCTGTCCAGGCCGCTGGCGGTGTTGCGCCGGAACGTCGAGCCCTCGACGGAGAGAATGTCGCCGTCCGCCGCCACGGCGCCGCCCCGGACGTCGCCGGTGCTGTCGCTGACATCGCTGGCCTCGACGATCACCCGCTCCAGGAACAGGTCGCCCACCGTCCGCACGGCCCCGCCGGCCAGCACCCCGGCGCCGTTGCGCAGGGTCAGGTCGCGCAGCGTGAGGTCGACGTCGACCCCCACCGAGAAGATCCGCGATCGGTCACCGGCGTCGATCACCGTCCCGTTCGCGTCCTCCGACACGATCCGCACGGCATCGGTCACGTCGAGCTGCCCGCCCGTCAGCGCGTACGTGCCGGGGTCGACGATGAGCGTGTCCGTTCCCGGGTTCGCGTTGGCCGAGGTCAGCGCCTCGCGCAGCGAGCAGCCCGTGAAGCCGGGGCACGACCGGCCGTCGGGCGTGTCGCTCTCGACCTCGACGACCCACGTGGCCGCCTGGGCTCCCGCGGGCAGCGAGAGCGCCAGGACCAGGCCGGCCAGGATGGCACGCGGCAGGAACACGGAGCAATTCTCTTGAGTGTCAACGCGCCACGTCAAGTGCTGTGTGCGACTCTGGTGGCCATGCCCTCAGAACCGCGTCCCGACGCCGCCCCCGCCGCGGTCTACGCCCCCGACCCAGAGCGGTACGACGGGCGCATGCCCTACCGCCGCTGTGGGCGCTCCGGCCTGCAGCTGCCGGCCGTCTCGCTCGGCCTGTGGCACAACTTCGGCGACGACCGCACGCTGGGCGACCAGCGCGCGATCCTGCGCCGGGCGTTCGACCTGGGCATCACGCACTTCGACCTGGCCAACAACTACGGGCCGCCCTACGGCGCGGCCGAGCGCAACTTCGCCCGCCACCTGGCCGACGACTTCCGCCCGTTCCGCGACGAGCTGATCATCTCGTCCAAGGCGGGCTACGACATGTGGCCCGGGCCCTACGGTGAGTGGGGCTCGCGCAAGTACCTGCTGGCCTCGCTGGACCAGTCGCTGCAGCGGATGGGCCTGGACTACGTCGACATCTTCTACAGCCACCGGTTCGACCCGGAGACGCCGCTGGAGGAGACCTGCGGTGCGCTGGACGCCGCCGTCCGCGCGGGCAAGGCGCTGTACGTGGGCATCTCGTCCTACTCGGGCGAGCGCACCACCGAGGCGGCGCGGATCCTGCGCGAGCTGGGCACGCCGCTGCTGATCCACCAGCCCTCCTACTCGCTGCTGAACCGCTGGGTCGAGGAGGACCTGCTCGACGTGCTCGAGGACGTCGGCGCGGGCGCGATCGTCTTCTCGCCGCTGGCCCAGGGGATGCTCACCGACAAGTACCTCGACGGCGTGCCCGACGACGCGCGCGTGAACACGTCGCCCTACCTGTCCACCGACATGCTCTCCGAGCAGAACCTCGCCCACGTGCGCGCGCTCAACGAGATCGCTCAGGGCCGGGGCCAGACGCTGGCCCAGATGGCCGTCGCCTGGACGCTGCGCGACGCGCGCGTGACCTCGTCGCTGGTCGGCGCCAGCAGCGTCAAGCAGCTGGAGGACACCGTCGCGGCCGTGCGCAACCTGGCCTTCTCCGACGCCGAGCTGAGCGACATCGACGGTCACGCCGTCGACGCCGGCATCAACCTGTGGGCCCAGTCGAGCGACGGTTGACGTGAGCGGCCTCCTCCTGGCCCTCGCCGCGTCGGCCGTGTGGGGGACCGGGGACTTCGTCGGGGGCCTGGTGTCCCGCGGGCGCAGCGCGGTCGCGGTGATGGCCGGCAGCCAGACGATCGGCCTGCTCGGGCTGAGCGTCGTGCTGCTGATCGCCTGGCGCGCCTTCCCGGACGCGGCGATCGTGCCCTGGGCGGTGCTGGCCGGGTCCGGCACCGGGCTCGGCGTGCTGTGCCTGTACCAGGCGCTGTCGATCGGACCGATGAGCATCGTCGCGCCGCTGACGGCGCTGGCCGGCGTCGTGCCCGTGGTGGTGGGCATCGCGGGCGGCGACCGGCCCAGCTGGTTGCAGGGCGTCGGCATGGTCGCCGCGGTGGCCGGCTGCTTCCTGGCCGCGCGCTCGTCGTCGGGCGGCGCGGCGATCCAGCGCGCGGGGATCCTGTTCGCGCTGCTGGCCGCGGGGCTGATCGGCGCCGGGTTCGTGGGGATCGACCGGGCCAGCGACCACGACGTCCTGTGGGCGCTGGAGCTGTCGCGCGCGACGGCGGTGGCGCTGGTCGTCGCGCTGGCGCTGGTGCTGCGCGGGCCCGGGCGGCTGCGCACCGAGGTGCGGCCGCTGGCGCCGCTGGTGGCGATCGGCGTCCTGGACGTCAGCGCCAACGGCCTGTTCGCCTGGGCCTCGACGCTCGGCCTGCTGAGCGTGGTCAGCGTGCTCGGCTCGGTCTACCCGGTGATGACCGTGCTGCTGGCCCGGATCGTGCTCAAGGAGCGCATGACCCCGACCCAAGGGGTCGGGGTCGCCGCCGCGTTCGGCGGCATCGCGCTCCTCGTGGGCGGGTAGCCCAGCGGCGCTACTGCGCTGCGGCGAAGCGCTCCGCGACCTTGTCCCAGTTGACGACGTTCCACGTCGCCTTGAGGTAGTCGGGGCGCTTGTTCTGGTACTTCAGGTAGTACGCGTGCTCCCACACGTCGTTGCCGAACAGCACGGTCTTGCCGTCGGTCAGCGGGGAGTTCTGGTTGGGCGTCGAGACGATGGCGACCGTGCCGCCGTCGGCCACGAGCCAGGCCCAGCCGGAGCCGAACTGGCCCACGCCGGCCGCCTCGAACTGCTCCTTGAAGGCGTCGAAGGACCCGAAGGCCTCGTCGATCGCCGCGCCCAGGTCGCCGCTGGGGGCGCCGCCGCCGTCGGGCGACAGGGACTCCCAGAAGAGCGTGTGGTTGTAGTGGCCGCCGCCGTTGTTGCGCACGGGGCCCTGCTTGTCGGCCGGCAGGTCGCCGAGGTTGGCGACGACATCCTCGATGGGCTTGTCAGCCCACTCGGTGCCCTCCAGCGCGGCGTTGACCTTGTCGACGTACGCCTGGTGGTGCTTGTCGTGATGGACACGCATCGTCGCCTCGTCGATATGCGGCTCGAGCGCGTCGTAGGCGTAGGGCAGATCCGGAACGGAATAAGCCATCGGGGCTCCCTTCGGTGAGCGGTGGATCGATAAAGCAAGCTACCACTTGTTTATCCTGAGGGTGTGGACGTTGTGTTGTCCGAGCTACCCCAGGCGCGCCGGGCTGTGCTCGTCGCCCTGCGCAAGCGCGGCGAGGCGCGGGCCGAAGAGCTGGCCGACGCGCTCGGCGTGACCGCGAGCGCCGCCCGCCAGCAGCTCTCGCCGCTCGTCGGCGCCGGCCTGGTCGACTACCGCGACGAGCGCGACGGCCCCGGCCGCCCGCGCCGCTTCTATCGCCTCAGCCACGCCGCCGACGCGCTCTTCCCCAAGGCCTACGGCGAGCTGACCACCGAGCTGCTGGAGCACATCGGCGCCGAGGACCCGGCGCTGCTGCAACGCGCGTTCGAGCGCCGCCGCGACACGCGCATCGCCCAGGCCCGCGAGCGCCTGGCCGGTCGCGACTTCGCGGGCCGCGTGCGCGAGCTGGCGGCGATCCTCGACGAGGCCGGCTACCTTGCCGAGGCCCAGCCGCTGGCCGACGGCGGCTGGCGGATCACCGAGCACAACTGCGCGATCCTGGCCGTGGCCCGCCGCCACGGGCACGCCTGCACGACCGAGCTCGGCTTCCTGCGCGCGGTCCTGCCCGAGGCCGACGTTCGCCGAGTCGCCCACATCGTGAGCGGCTCGACGAAGTGCGTCTACGAGGTGCGGCCGCGGGCTACGGAAGCGGCGTGACCCACAGGCGCGGGTTGGTCAGCGACACGCTGCCGCCGCCGCACGCGCAGGACAGGTAGTACAGCTCCAGGTGCGCGGCGCCGGGCGTCGTGTTGATGTACACCGCGGCCGGCGAGCCGGCGCTGGAGCAGTTGGCGAAGCCCAGCGTGCCGGGCGTGCCCCAGATGCCCGCGACGCCGGGCGTGTCGAACAGCTCGTCGTTGGCGCCGCAATCGAGCACGCCGAGGTTCGTCACCCCGTCGCGCATGAGCGTCAGGGCGGCCTCGTCCGCGGTCTCCGTGGAGGCCGCGACGAGCAGGTTGCCCGAGGGCGGGACGATCACGTCGACGGCGACGCCGGTGGGCACGTAGGTCGTGGAGGCCGTGGTCAGCGGGCCGGGCAGCGTCGCGTAGGCGGTCGCGGCGCCGCTGCCCGCCGGGCCGGTCGCGCCGGTCGCGCCGGGCAGGCCGGCGTCGCCCTTGTCGCCCTTGTCGCCCTTCGCGCCGGTGCCTCCACTGGCGCCGGTGTCGCCCTTCTCGCCCTTGTCGCCCTTGGGGCCGCGCGCGCCCGTCTTCCCGCGCGCGCCCGTGACCGTGCAGACCTTCGTCCCGGTGCGCTTGCTCTTCTTGCACGTCGTCTTGGCCGCCTGCGCGACGGGCGCCGCCGCGCTCGCCGACGTGACGCCGACCGCCATCGCCAGCACCGTGACGAGTGCCGCGATCCCTGACCCCTTCATCTGCAACGTCCTCCGTTCGTCCGGCTCGCGCGGGTCGCCCCTTCCGCCCCGCCGCTGACGAAGGTACCGTTGCGCATCGAGGCACCGCGCAGTGGACGACAACTCCGAACCCGAGCTCGAAGTCACGGTCAGCCGTCAGGACGGCGCGACGATCGTCGCCGTGGCCGGCGAGCTGGATGCGGCCAGCACCACGGATCTCGAAGGCCCGCTGGGCGTCGTCACCGGCGGTGACGACGAGGCGGTCGTGCTCGATCTGTCGGCCTGCGAGTTCGTCGACTCCACCGGGTTGCACGCGATCATCGACGCGCGCAGCGCCGTCGAGGGGCACGGCGGGCGTTTCGCGCTGTGCTGCGTCGAGCACGGGCCGGTCGCGCGCGTGATCGAGGTGGCGCTGCCCGGCATGATCGACCTGCACCCGACGCGCGAGGCCGCCCTCCAGGCACTGGCCGAGTGAGCGCCGCCGCGCTCCTGGCCGGCGACGCGCTGATCCTCACCGACGGGGGGATCGAGACGCAGCTGATGTTCGACCGGGGGATCGCCCTGCCCGAGCCGCTGCAGTCGGCCGCGCTCGTGGGCAGCGACGCGCTGCGCGAGGTGTACGCCGGCTACATCGCCGCGGCGCGGGCCTTCGACCTGCCGGTGATCGTCGGCACGCCCAGCTTCCGCGCCGGCGCGCGCTATGCCGAGGCCGCGGGCGCGGACGTCGTCGCGGTCAACGCCGCCGCGGTGCGCCACCAGTTGGCGCTGCGCGAGGCCGCTGGGCCGGGCGCGCCGATCCTCGTCGCCGGCGTCCTGGGACCGTACGGCGACGCCTACACCCCGTCCGAGGCGCCCGACGCCGGGTTCGCCGAGACCTACCACGCCGTGCAGGCCCGCGCGCTGGCCGACGCCGGCGCCGACTTCCTGTTCGCGCCGACGTTCCCGGCGATCGACGAGGCCCTGGGCTGCGTGCGGGCGATGACGGCCACCGGGCTGCCCGCGGTGATCAGCTACGTCTTGGGCCCGGACGGGCGCGTCCTGGACGGGACGCCGCTGGACGTCGCGATCGCGCGCATCGACGCCGAGGCCGATCCCCCGCCGATCTTCCACGCGCTCAGCTGCGTGCATCCCGATGTGGCCGCCCGCGCGCTGGAGGGCGTCCCGGCTGGCCGCGTGCTCGAGTGCAAGGCCAACGGCTCAGCCCTGACGCCGGAGCAGCTCGTCGCGCTCGACCACATCGAGAGCGACGCGCCCGAGCGCTTCGCCGCCGCCATGTGGCGGCTGCACACCGAGCACGGCCTGCGGGTGCTCGGCGGGTGCTGCGGAACCGACGAGCGCCACATGCGCGCGCTCGGTGCCCTGATGAGCGATCGGTAGCCTTCGCTCTCGATGGGAGGACTGAGACGGGCTGTCGCAGGTGCCGCGACCGTGCTGATGGCCGTGGCGGCGCTCGCGGGCTGTGGGGGCGACGACAAGGACGCGCAGGCCGACCGGGCCTACATCGACCAGGTCAACGGCGCGGTGCAGCGCTTCGCGCGTGAGGCCAAGCAGCTGCCGTCCGGGTTCGAGGCGGACACGCTGCGCACGTACTCGGCCACCCTGGAGCGCACGGCCGACGCTCTGCTGGCCATCCAGCCGCCCTCGGCGGTGGCCACGCTGCACCGCCAGCTGGCCGGCGACGTGTCGACCTACGCCGAGGCGATCGACGCCGCGGCCCAGACCCCGCTGTCGGAGGACCCCGACGCGGTCGTGGCCGCCCAGCAGGCGCTGCTGGAGGCGACGACGACCGCCAACCGCGAGGTCAACCGCACGCTGAAGCAGATCGGGCGCACGCTCGACGCCGAGCAGAGCTCGTAGGGCTAGTGTCCTGAGTCGGTAATTCGTGTGCAGCTGGTGGATGGCGGGGCGGGCCTGCCCGTGACCGCCATCCACCGTCGTACTGGTGGTACGGCTGTGGATGGCGGGTGCGGGCAGGCACGATGCCGCCGCCGCCAGATGCGGGCGAATTTCTGACTCAGGGCACTACACGGGTTCGGTCCCGCCCCAGGGCAGGCGTGCCCCGGGCGAGGAGCCCACGCCGAAGACCTCGTCCAGCAGCTCCGCCGTCGAGCTGACCCCGAAGCGCTCGCGCAGGCGGGCGTCGACGTCGGCCCGCGTTGCGCCCGCGACCGCCAGCTCGATGGCCAGCAGGCGCGGGGCGTCGTCGGGGGAGGGCGTCGGCAGCGGCGGGGGCGTCGGCTCCTGGATGCGGCGCGGTGGTGGCGGCGCGGGCATCGCGGCGACCAACGTGGGCGGCGGCGTTGGCGGTGGCGGTGGCGCGACCGGCTGCCGCGCCTGGTGGTCGACCCGCTCGGTCAGGTCGTCGACGATGCGCGTCAGCTCCTCCAGCCGGGCCCGCACGGTCTCCACGGTGATGCGCACGTGCTCGGCCAGGGCGGCCAGCTGCGCCGCCGTGGCCGGTGCCGGCGGGAGCACGGGTGGGGTGACCGGCGGTGGGGTGGGGGCCGGGGTCCTCCCGCCCGCCAGCCGCTCGGCCGCGTCCAGGATCGCGCGGGCCCGCGGCGAGAGATCGTCGGTCACCCGGCCGATCCTAAGTGAGACAAGCTGTCATGTGGCACTTTCTCGCACGGAGGCCAGAAACCGCTCCCAGTCGACGAACCACGATCGCGCGCGGGACAGCAGCGCGGGCAGACCGGCGCCGGCGAACTCCGCGCTCCAGTCGATCGCCGCACCGACCCACACCGACGCGTCGAGATCGGCCAGCGCGCGGATCGCCTCCAGCACCGCGGGCGCGGGCCCGTCGAGCGGCTGGTAGACCGGCAGCCACACCGCGTCGCCCCGCCACAGCGGCCCGTCGTGGAAGCCGAACGAGTCGACGCTGTCGTGGCCCGCGGTGACCACCGCGTAGCGCTGGGCGATCGTGTCCCACTGGCGCCACCCGAAGCGGTCGAACGGCGGCACGAACACGTCCGGGCGGATCGCGGCGACCTCGGCCAGCTCCGTGGCGGCCAGGTCCAGGCGCGCGCCCAGGTCCTTCTGGCTCAGGCCGCTGAGCTCCGAGCGGCGCGCCGGCGAGCGCCGGCGGGTGCGGTGGTCCAGTCCGTGCGCGGCGAACGTGACGCCGTCGTGGCGCAGGGTGGCCAGCACGTCGGCCTCCGCATCGCTCAGCGGGCGCCAGGCGTCGGCGCGCGCGTCCAGGGGCCGGCGCGACACGCGCGGCGTCACCGCCAGCAGGTACGGCACGCCTGCCTCGGCCAGCTGCGCGTGGGCCCGGCGGAACGGCTCGATGCCGAAGCGCGCCGGCTCCTCGTCGGCCAGCGGATGGGGGAAGGCGCCGGTCCGCAGGAGCACGCGCGGCGGCCCGTCGGCCGCATCGCCCAGCACGGCCCGGCGCGCCGCCATCATGCGCGCGACGGTGTGCGCCTCGTAGCGCAGCGCCCCGCTGGCCAGCAGGCGGCGCTGGTAGCGGCGGCTCAGCGGCGAGGGGACCCGCTGGGAGTGGCCGACCGCGCGCACGTCGGCGCGGGCCAGCTGCGAGGGCCGGACGGCGCCGTCGGCCAGCTCGGTGGCGAACAGCAGCCGCCGGTTGCGTTCGCTGTCGCGCTGCGCTCGTTCGTCGGCCACAGCCCTATTGTGTCGGCCTCGTGTCTCCCTTCTGGATCTACACCCAGATCGCGATCGTCTTCTTCGTCCTGATCGGGATCATCATCGGCATCGTCAGGCTCGTCTGACGATCACGGCGCGGCTTGGAGCCGCGCCGTTCTATGATCGCCGCGTCCTGGAGGGCGGTAATCGAGAGGAGACCGATGTTCCGGTCGATCGTGGTGGGCACCGACGGTTCACAGACCGCCTCCGAGGCGGTGCGCCAGGCCGTGGAGCTGGCCAAGGACGTCGGCGCCAAGATCAAGCTGGTCAGTGCCTACGAGCCGGTTCCCTCCTCCCGTCTGCGCGAGGAGAAGCGCGAGGCACCCGAGGACCTGCAGTGGATGGTCAACCCCCGCGAAGAGGTCGACGGCACCCTGTCGGACGCCGCCGACGCCGTCCGTGAGGCGGGCGTCGACGTCGAGGTGTTCGCCCGTCAGGGCGATCCGGCCGACGCGATCCTCGACGTGGCCGAGGAGACCGACGCCGACCTGATCGTCGTCGGCAACAAGGGCATGACCGGGGCCAAGCGCTTCCTGCTCGGCTCGGTGCCCAACAAGGTCAGCCACCACGCTCCGTGCTCGGTGCTGATCATCCGGACGACGTGAGCGGCAGCGTCGCGGCGTTGGCGCTGATCAGCCCGGCGCCGTAGCGACGGTCGTAGCCGGGCGCGCCGAGGTCGGTCGCCGTCGCCTTGAGGTGCGCGAGGACCGCATCGGGTGACGGATCGGGACCCAGCACGCCGCTGGCCAGCATCAGGGCGACGACGCCGGAGACGTGCGGGGCGGCCATCGACGTGCCCTCGTAACCGCTGGGGAGCCCGAACCGCCCGGGATTGTGGTTGACGAAGGTCATCTGGTAGATGTCGGGCCCGGCCGGCTGGCTGGGCGCGCAGCGCGGGTCGTCGATCAGGTCGGCGTCGTGTCCACCGCCGGGCGCCACGACATCCAGCCCGCGGCCCTCGTTGGAGAAGTCCGACAGGCAGCCGTGGTCGGTGGTCGCGCCCGTGGCGATCACCTGCGGTGCCCGCGCGGGGTAGGTGACGACCCTGCCCGCCTCGTTGCCCGACGCGCCCACGATCACGACGCCGCGTTCATGGGCGGCGACGATCGCGCGTAGTAGTGGGCGGATGTCGGAGGCCCGAACGTCGCCGGGGAACTCGAGCGACAGGTTGATGACGTCGGCGCCGTGGCGGGTGGCGAAGCGCACGCCGCGGGCGATCACCGCGGCGTCGCCCTCGCCGCGCGCATCGAGGACGCGCACCGGCATGATCGTCGCCTCGTAGGCGATCCCGGTCACCGCGATGCCGTTGTTGGTGCGCTCGGCGATCGTCGAGGCGACGTGCGTGCCGTGGCCGTTGTGGTCGTCGGGGTATGGATCGTCGTCGACGAAGTCGTAGCCGGGCACGAACTGCGAGCCGACCAGATCCGGCGACCGGCGGTACTTCCCGTGGTTGGCGTAGGCCACGCCCGTGTCGAGCACCGCGACGACGACACCCCGCGCGCCGGGGCGGCCGGCCGCGGCCAGCCGCGCCCAGGCCGGCTCGACGTCGATGCCGTAGTGGTCGGCGCGAAAGTTCCACTGCAGCGAGCGCCAGCCACCGGGCCGGCCGCGTGCACCGGGGTCGTTCGGTGTCGGGAGGACCGGCTCAGCTTGCTGGGCGATGCGCGCGAGCGGGCCGCGCGCGGCGGCCGGGCGGGGCGCCGCCAGGGCGCACAGGACCGCCGCGAGCGCGACAAGCGCCACCGTGATTCGGCGATGACCCGGCATGATGAACGAACGGATGATGGACGAGCCGCGCTTCCCGCGAGACGATCGCTTCTTCATGGACCTCGCCCTGCGCGAGGCACGTCGGGCGCTGGAACACGACGACGTGCCGATCGGCGCGGTCGTGGTCCACGATGGGGAGGTCATCGGCGCGGGGCACAACGAACGTGAGCTGCGCCAGGATCCGACCGCGCACGCCGAGGTCCTCGCCCTGCGCGAGGCGGCCGCGGCGCTCGGCTCGTGGCGGGTGCTGGAGTCGACGTTGTTCGTGACGCTCGAGCCGTGCGCGATGTGCGCGGGCGCGATCGTCCTGGCCCGTGTGCCCCGCGTCGTGTTCGGCTGCACCGATCCCAAGGCGGGCGCGGCCGGCTCGGTGCTCGACGTGCTGGCCCAGCCGCAGCTCAACCACCGGCCGCTGGTCGAGGGCGGCGTGTGCGCCGAGGCGTGCGCATCGCTGCTGCGGGCGTTCTTCGCCGACCGTCGGCGCCGGCCGATCACGTAGCCAGCTTCACCGGGGCGCGGTGGCCGGCACACGGGGTGCCGAGTCGGCGTCCCGCGAAGAAGCGGTGGACGATCTTCTGCGCGCACGGGGCCGAGGTGATCGTCGAGTGGCCGACCTGGGGCAGGACGGCCAGCTGTGCGGTGGGGGAGCGCCGGGCGGCCGCGCGTGCGCCTTCCAGCGGCGTCGACAGGTCCCAGGTGCCCGACAGCACCAGCGTGGGGACGGCGGGCAGCGGTCCGGGTGCGGGGGCCGGCGCGACGTTCGGCGTGGTCGGCCAGCGCAGGCAGGTCAGCATCGCGCCGTTGTTCATGGCCGTGTCGCGGTCGAACGGTCCCAGGTTCTGTGTCAGCGGCTGAGCGGGGGCGCGCAGTGCGGTGGCGCGTTGGCTCGGGGTGGCGCCGGGCCCGCCCCACGGGAATGTGATGTCGGAGCACAGCGTGGCCGTGTGCAGGCCCAGCGACAACTGCTGCGCGCCGCTGGCGTTCGTCGCCCGCACCTCGGCGGCCAGCTTCAGGAGCGGCTGCGGGTCGCCCTGCAGCGCCAGCTTCACGGCGACCGGGAACTGGGGGAACGCCGACGGGATGAAGCTCGACATCGAGGTGATCAGATCGAACAGTGCGGGGCCGTCGATGATCACGCCCTGGCCGTGCAGGCCGCGCCGGTTGGTCCGGCGCACCAGGCGGGCCAGGTCCTGCACCGGCGTGCGGGTGTACTGCGCGCAGGTCGAGCCCCGCACGCACAGCTGGTGCAGGATCAGCGCGCTGCGGCGCAGGTTGTCCACGAAGTAGGGATCCACGCCCTCCTGGGGCAGCACGGAGTCGAGCACCAGATGCGTGACGCGATCGGGATGGGCGCGCGCGTAGCGCTGCGCCACGTACGTGCCGTAGGAGACGCCGAGCAGGCCCCAGCGGTCGAGGTCCAGGGCGGCGCGCACGGCCTCCAGGTCGTCGACCGTGGCCGTCGTCGTGTAGAGGCCGCGCCGGTCGCCCAGGTGGGTGCCGCACGCGCCGACCGCGCCGTGGGGCGGAACGGTCAGATCCGACAGGTCCGCCCGCTGCAGCCGGCCGCAGCGCAGCGCGCTGAGGCCCGTGCCGCGCTGGTCGACCAGGACGATCCGCCGGTTGGTCACCTCGTGCATGAGCACGCCGATCGAGCCCGCGGTCGAGACCATGCCCTGACCGGGGCCGCCGCCGAGCACCAGCAGTGCCGGCCCGCTGCCGCGCTGCTCGGCCACGCGGATCGGCACCTTGCCGGGCACGACGCCGGTGCGATCCAGCGGCACCCACACGGTGCGGCAGCGGAATCCCTTCGTGCACGTGGACCCCGCGGCCTGGGCCGCGGCGACCGCGATGCTGAGCGCCACCGCCGCGAGGGCCGCGGCGAGCGAGAGACGCCGGATCATCGGTCGGCCACCCTACTGCCGGGGTGCGCCCGACGACCCCGTCTGCCGATAACCGGGAGGTCGTTTGTATCCTCGGCAGCCGCAGCAACATGGAGGGGTGCCGGAGTGGTTGAACGGGGCGGTCTCGAAAACCGTTGTGCGGGTAACCCCTGTACCGAGGGTTCGAATCCCTCCCCCTCCGCTTGAGCAGTGCGAAACAGCCCGCCCACGGCGGGCTTTTTCGTGCCTGGAAACGCCGAAAAGCCTGACGTGTTCGACGTTACCGTCGTATGGCGGCAACAAAGTCGAACACGTCGCTTCTTTGACGCCCTGTCGCGCCTACGACGTGACCGCCAGCCGGCGCGCTTCGTCGGGCGTCAGGTCGCGGCTGAAGTTGCCCGCGTTGGCGTACACGGTGAGCTCCTGCGCGTTGGGCTGCGCGGCCAGCGTGACCGCGATCTCGTCGAGCGAGGGCGCCTGGAAGAGCGTGATGTGCGGGCGGTCGCGGCGGGTGATGATGTAGATCGTGGCCATGCGAACACACGTTCGCATAGTTCGGCCCCGAACGCTAGTGTCCTGAGTCGGTAATTCGTGTGCAGCTGGTGGATGGCGGGTGCGGGCAGGCACGATGCCGCCGCCGCCAGATGCGGGCGAATTTCTGACTCAGGGCACTAGGACGTCAACGCGACATGCAGGCGTTCCGGCAGGTCCTGCGCGACGACGGCTTCGAGCGCGTGCACGACGGCCGGGTCGAACTGCGTGCCCGCGCAGGACTGCAGCTCGATCAGGGCCACGTGGACGCCCATTGCCCGCCGGTACGGACGGTCGGTGGTCATCGCGCTGAACGCGTCGGAGGCGGAGATGATCCGGGCGGCCAGCGGGATCTGCTCGCCCGCGAGGCCGTCGGGATAGCCGCCGCCGTCCCAACGCTCGTGGTGGGCGCGCACGATCCGGCCCACGTCGGCCAGCGCGCCACCGATGCGATCGAGCATCGCCTGCCCGTCGACCGGATGGCGGCGGATGACCTCCCACTCCTCGGCGGACAGGCTGGCGGGCTTGTTGAGGATCTCGGCCGGCGTGCGCAGCTTGCCGATGTCGTGCAGCAGCGCGCCGAACTCCAGATCGCGCTGGGCGCGCGCGTCGAGGCCGAGCTTCTGGCCCACGGCCAGCGCCAGCGCGACCACGCCCTGGCTGTGCTCGCCGCCGGTGTACGGGTCGTCGGCCTCGAGCATCTCGCCCATCAGCAACGCCGAGCCGCGGTAGGCGGCGCTCAGCGCCAGGCCCTCCTGGATGCGCCGCTCGCGCTCACGCGACAGCAGCGCGAGCAGGCCCATCAGCGGCAGCAGCGCGAGGATCGCGGCCGGGGAGTCGACGGCGGCCAGGCCGGCGACCAGCGCGACCGGGGTCAGCGCGGCGTCGACCAGGAAGACGATGCCGTGCAGGCGCAGCTGGAGCGTCGGCAGGACGCCGCTGGCCAGCCGCTCGCGCGCCGCCGAGACGACCAGGTCGGTGCCGAGCTGGGCGGGCAGGCACAGCGCGAAGATCCACCAGTCGCCGACCGCGGGGTCGCTGACGGGCAGGAGCGTGAGCACGAGCGCCGGGCCGATCGTGAACCAGGTGTCGCCGAAGGCCAGCAGCACCCGGTCGGGGTGCCGGCGGCCGCGCACGTAGTCGGGCAGCCGGGTCAACGTCAGGACCGCCAGCACGAGCACCGGCACGAGCGCCGGCGGCAGCAGCACGAGCATCGGCACGTAGGCCAGTTGGGCGGCCGACCCGTAGCCGGCGCCCACGGTGAACGGCACCTGCAGCGCGACCGCGTAGAGCACGGCCAGACCGGCCGCGAGCAGGACCAGGTGGTCGTGATGCGTCCCGGTCGGCGCGGCCAGCGCGAGCCCGGCGATCGCGCCCAGCAGGCCGGTGGCGAGGAGCGCCTCGCTGACCACCTCGCGGCGCGGCAGCGCGCGCTGGCGGCGCGGCACGGCGGCGCGCAGCAGCTCCTCGACCTGTGGGTCGCTCTCGAGCATGGACATGCTCACGCGCGGGTTATCGGCGCGATCTTCCACATAGATGAGTCTCGAACTCGGACATCTGTCCAGTCAGTCTTCATCCGAACGGTTGATCACCCGATGGGTCCCCAGTTGTCCGGCAGGGCGACCGTTTCCAGGAAGGGGACACGATGAAGCGACGGAGCGCCCGGATGGCGCTGATCACCACGCTGGGCCTGGTCGGCCTGGGTGGATGTGCCGCGACGGCGAGTGCCGCGCCGATCGAGCTCGGCCTGTGCGACGACGCGCAGCTGACGCAGCCGTTCGCCCCCTGGGGTGACCAGGCGAACTACAAGCTGGCGCCCGGCGGCGACTTCGAGAGCGGCACCGACGGCTGGGCGTTCACGCGCGGGGCGGGCCTGACCGCCGGCGCCAACGGCGGCCAGGGCGTGTCGATCCCGCAGGGCGCGACGGTCACGTCGCCGGCCACCTGCGTCAACGCCGCGTATCCGACGATCCGCTTCTTCGCCCGCTCGGCGGGCGGGCTGCTGGGTGGCCTGGCCGTGCTGAAGGTCGACCTGCTCTACCGCGACGGCCTGCTGGGGCTCGTCCCGGTCCCGGCCGGCGTCGTCACGCCGAGCAGCGCGTGGGCGCCCACGCTGCCCATGCTCACCCTGTCCGCCGTGGCCGCCGCGCTGACCGACGGGGAGGCGCCGGTCGCCGTGCGCTTCACGTCGCTGACCGGCACGTGGACGATCGACGACGTGTTCGTCGATCCCTACCGCCGGGGCTGAGCCGCAGCCGCGCCGCGCCGGCCGCTCAGGCGGTCGGCGTGGGCGCGAGCTTGCGCGCCTGGCGCTCGGGGCTGACCTCGACGACGTCCCACACGAGGCCCACGCGGCGCATCCCGCGGATGACCAGCGAGGACACGTCGAACTCGTACCAGCGCAGCCCGTGGTGGGCGCTGGTCGGGAAGGCGTGGTGGTTGTGATGCCAGGACTCGCCCAGCGAGAAGATCGACAGCCAGGCCAGGTTGCGTGACTCGTCGTCGGTGTCGAAGCGCCGGCGGCCGAAGAAGTGGCACAGCGAGTTGATGCTGTAGGTCACGTGGTGCAGCACGAGCATGCGCACCAGGCCGCCCCACAGCAGGCCGGTCAGCGCGGCGTCGACGGTGCCGCCGATGGCCCAGCCCAGGAAGAACGGGACGGCCAGCCCGGCCAGCACCCAGAGCAGGAAGGTGCGGTTGACGAAGCTGATCACCGGGTCCTTGAGCAGGTCGGGGGCGTAGCGCTCGTGGTTGCCGCGCTCGTCGTGCCGGAACAGCCAGCCGACGTGCGCGTGCAGCAGACCGCGCAGCGCGCCGCCGTGGCCGTGGGGGCTGTGCGGGTCGCCCTCATGGTCGGAGAAGACGTGGTGCTTGCGGTGGTCGGAGACCCAGGAGATGACCGGTCCCTCGATCGCGGCCGAGCCGCAGATGGCGAGGAACCCGCGCATCGGCTTGCTCGTGGTGAAGGCCCGGTGGGTCAGGTGGCGGTGGAAGCCGACGGTCACGCCCAACCCGGTGAAGGCGTAGACGATCGCGAAGACGATCACGTCGCTCCAGTTGAGGAGGTCCGCCCACACCTGCCAGCAGACGATGCCCAGGCCGATGAACGGCAGCACGGTGATCAGGCCCGTGGCGACGCGATCGACCGTCTCGTTGTTGGTCGGCTGGCGGTCGGCGTCGGTCGGCGCTTCGCGGCTCATGCGCCCACCCTGCCAGGGTCACCGAAGAATCTCCCTGTTGCCTGCTGGCGTCCTGGGTGGGGTTAGCCACACGTGGTAGGTTCCCAACTTGTGGGCGAGATTGTCGACAATCCTGGCGACGACAGCTACGACCGGCTGCGGCAGGCGATCATCGACGGCGAGCTGCAGCCCAACGAACGCCTGGTCGAGCTCGACCTCAGCGAGCGGCTCGGGCTCGGTCGCACCGCGATCCGCACGGCGCTCGTGCGCCTCGAGGCCGATGGCCTGGTCGAGCGCGAACGCCACCGCGGCGCGAAGGTCCGCCTCGTCTCCGAGAGCGAGGCCGCGGAGATCGTCGAGACGCGCGCGGTGCTCGAGGGCCTGTGCGCGCGCCAGGCCGCCGAGCGCGCCACCCCCGCCGACGTCGAGCGCCTGCGCGCCATCCTCGACACGATGCGCACGCTGCTGGACGCGGGCGACCTGATGGGCGCCAGCGACGAGCAGGCGGTCCTGCACCGCACGATCGCCGAGCTGTCGGAGCACACGACCGCCAGCCGGCTGATCCTCGGGCTCAACTCGCAGATCGTCCGCTACCAGTACCGCACGATCCTCGTGCCCGGCCGGCCGCGCGGGTCGTTCGCCGAGCACAGCGCGATCGTCGACGCGATCGAGGCGGGCGACGGCGACGCCGCCGAGGCCGCGATGCGCCACCACCTGTCCAACGTCGCCGGGTCGCTACCCGCCGGCCGCACCTAGAGCCATCCAGGAGGAGAGAGTCCGCATGTCCCGCCGCACCACCCCGCCGTTCCGCGCCGACCACGTCGGCTCGTTGCTGCGCCCGCAGAAGCTGCGCGACGCGCGCGCCGCGCACAAGGCGGGCAGCCTCGACGACGCCGGGCTGAAGGCCGTCGAGGACGAGGCGATCCTCGACGTGATCGCCCTGCAGAAGTCGGCCGGCCTGCAGTCCGCCACCGACGGCGAGCTGCGCCGCACCTCGTGGCACATGGACTTCATCTACCAGCTGTCCGGGGTCAGCCAGGTCCAGGGCGAGTCGATCCACGTGCAGTTCCGCAACGAGAGCGGCGAGTACGACTACGCCCCGCCGGCCATGCACGTCGACGGCCGGATCGGCCTCCCGGCCCCGATCTTCGCCGACGACTTCACCTACCTGCGCGACCACGTCGACGCGGGCGTCACGCCGAAGCTGACGATCCCGTCGCCGTCGATGGTCCACTACCGCGGCGGCAACTCGTCGATCGACTCGTCCGTGTACCCCGACCTCGACGAGTTCTGGACCGACCTGGCCGGCGCCTACCACCAGCAGATGGAGGGCGTCTACGCGCTCGGCTGCCGCTACCTGCAGCTCGACGACACGTCGCTGGCCTACGTCAACGACCCCAAGCAGCGCGAGCACATCGCCGAGATCGGCGGCGATCCCGACCACCTGCACGAGCAGTACATCGCCAACATCAACCGCGCGCTGGCCGGCCGTCCGGAGGATCTGACGATCACCACGCACCTGTGCCGCGGCAACAACCAGTCGATGTGGGCGGCCGAGGGCGGCTACGACTTCGTCGCCGAGGCGCTGTTCAACCAGCTCGAGGTCGACGGCTACTTCCTCGAGTTCGACGACGAGCGCTCCGGCGGCTTCGAGCCGCTGCGCTTCGTCCCCAAGGGCCACAAGCAGGTCGTGCTCGGCCTGGTCACGACGAAGAAGGGCGCGCTGGAGTCCAAGGACGAGCTCAAGCGCCGCATCGACGAGGCGTCGAAGTTCGTCGACATCGAGCAGCTGTGCCTGTCGCCCCAGTGCGGGTTCTCCTCCACCGAGGAGGGCAACGACCTGACCGAGGACGAGCAGAAGGCCAAGCTGGCGCTCATCGTCGAGGTCGCCGACGAGGTCTGGGGCTCGTAGGCGGGCATGGCGCTCGTTGTGGCGATGCTCGGGCTGGGTGAGGCCGGAACCGAGATCCGGGCCGGGCTGCGCGCAGCCGGCGCGCGGGTCGTCGGGTACGACCCACTGCCCGCTACCGAGCCCGACGTCGACGATCCCCAGGCCGCGGCGGCGATGGCCGACGTCGTGCTCAGCCTGACCACGGCGGCGCACGCCCGCGAGGCGGCCGAGTCGGTCCTGACCGAGCTCGGCCCCACGCAGGTGTACGCCGACGCCAACACGTCGGGGGCGGCGCTCAAGCGCGAGCTGGCCGCGCTGGTCCAGCCGACCGGCGCGGCGTTCGCCGACGTGGCCATCCTGTCGCCGATGCCCGGGCGCGGCATCGGCGTCCCGGCGTTGGCCAGCGGCGACGGGGCCCGCGCCTTCGTCGACGCGTTCGCCCCGCTGGGCATGGGCGTCGCGGTGGGCGGTGCGCAGGCGGGCGATGCGGCCACGCGCAAGCTGCTGCGCAGCGTGCTGTGGAAGGGGATCGCCGCGGCGATCACCGAGTCGCTGGCCGCGGCCCGCGCCGCCGACCAGGAAGACTTCATGCGCGACCAGATCGAAGCGCTGTTCGAAGAGGCCGACGCCACGCTGGCGCGGCGGATGGAGACGGGAAGCGTCCAGCACGCCGAGCGTCGGATGCACGAGATGCACGACGCCGTGGCGATGCTGGAAGAGCTGGGCGTGGAACCGAGGGTGGCCGACGCGGCCGCCGGCTGGCTGAGGGAGCTGCACGATGGCCGATGAGCAGGATCACCCCGTCCCGACGCCGCGCGCGCGCGAGCTCGTCCGCGGCGCGGTCGACTACCACATCCACGTGGCGCCGGACTTCGTCGGGCGCCGCATCACCGACGTGCAGTTGGCCAAGCGGTGCCTGGAGACGGGGCAGGCGGGGTTCGGGCTGAAGTCGCACTACACGTCGACCGCCGAGCGCGCCCAGGTGGTGATGGAGGCGGTCCCGGGCGTCACGGTGCTGGGCACGATCACGCTGAACCGCTCGATCGGCGGGCTGAACCCGCTGGCCGTCGAGATCGCCGCGCGCGAGGGCGCGAAGGTCGTGTGGTTCCCCACGGTCTCCTCGGTCAACGAGCAGCACGAGGTGCTGCAGGCCGATCCGAACGGGAAGGTCCCGGTCTGGGTGAAGTTCGAGCTGTCGCTGCGCGAGGCCGGCCTGTCCGCCGATCCCGTGCCGGTCATCGACGAGATCGGCGCGCTCGTGCCCGAGGCCCACGCGGTGCTCGAGGTGATCGCCCGTCACGACATGGTCCTGTGCACGGGGCACCTGTCGCGCGACGAGATCTTCACGCTGGTCGACGGCGCGGTGGCCGCCGGGGTGCGTCAGATCGTCGTCACCCATCCCGAGTTCCCGTCGCAGCGCGTCTCACCGGCCGACCAGGTGCAGCTGGTCGAGAAGGGCGCGCTGATGGAGCGCTGCTTCACCACCACCTACACCGGCAAGGCCCCGTGGGAGGACTTCTACGCGGCCACGCGCGCGGTCGGCGCGGCCCACACGATCTGGTCCACGGACTTGGGCCAGAAGTTCAACCCCCCGGTCGAGGACGGGCTGGCCCTGATGGCCGACCGCTTCCTGGAGGCCGGGTTCAGCGAGGAGGAGGTCCGCACGATGGCGGTCACGAACACGCGTCGGCTGGCGGGGCTCGATGTCTAGGCGCCTGCTGGTCATCGGGGCGCACAGCGCGGACTTCGTGTGGCGCGCCGGCGGCGCGATCGCCGTCTGCACGCAGGCCGGCGGCACCGCCGAGGTGATCGCGCTGTCCTACGGCGAGCGCGGCGAGTCCGGCGAGCTATGGAAGGAGGACGGCCAGACGATCGACAACGTCAAGACCATCCGCCACGGCGAGGCCGACCGCGCCGCCCAGCACCTGGGCGCGACCTTCCGCTGCCTGGACCTGGGCGACTACCCGCTGGAGATCGACGGCGAGGCGCTGCTGCTGATCGCCGACGCGATCCGCGCGTTCGCCCCCGACGTCGTCGTCACCCACACCGACACCGACCCGTTCAACCCCGACCATCCCGTCGCCTCGCGGGCGGTCGACCGGGCTCGCGGGCTGGCCGCCGGCGCGGGCGTCAGCAGCGCGTTCCCGACGATCAAGCCGCCGGCGTTCTTCCTGTTCGAGCCCCACCAGCCCGAGCTGTGCAACTTCACGCCGACCACCTTCGTCGACATCACCAGCGTGATCGAGGCCAAGCAGGCGGCGATGGAGGAGATGCAGGCGCAGAAGTACCTGCAGACCTACTACCGCGAGCGGGCCGACCATCGCGGCAACCACGCGCGGCGCGCCTCCGGCGACCAGGACGTGCGGCAGGCCGAGGCGTTCCAGCGGGTGATCCCGCAGGTGGTGGGCGAGCTGTGATCGACGAGCTCGCGCGCCTGGGGTCGGCGACGGTGTACGAGGCCGGCGGCCGGCGCGGCTACGTCGACGCCGACCTGATCCAGGTGGTGCCCGGCTCGCGCGTGTGCGGCCCCGCGCGCACCGTCGTGTGCGCCCAGGACGACAACCTGATGGTCCACGCGGTCATGCCCCACGTCCAACCGGGCGACGTCGTCGTGCTGACGATGCCGCAGGCCGCGCCGGTGGCGCTGGTCGGCGACCTGCTGGCCACCCAGGCGCAGGTCGCGGGCGCCGCGGCGCTGCTGATCGACGCGTCGGTGCGCGATGTCGAGGAGCTGGCCGCGATGGGGCTGCCGATCTGGGCGCGCTGGGTGCGCGTCAAGGGCGCGACCAAGGACGCGCTGGGTCAGCTCGACGTGCCCGTCGTCGTCGGCGGCGCGACGATCCGCCCCGGCGACCTCGTCGTGCTGGACGCCGACGGCGTGGCGGTCGTCGAGGCCGAGCGCGCCGACGCGGTCCTGGCGGCCTCGCTGGAGCGCGAGCAGCGCGAGGCGGTCAAGCGCGAGCGCCTGCAGGGCGGCGCGCTGTCGTGGGAGATCGACGGCTTGAGGGAGCGGTGGACATGAGCGAGCTGGCGCACCTGGGACCGGTCGAGCTGCTGACGCCCAAGCCGGACGAGTCGCTGTGGTTCTTCACCGAGATCTTCGGGATGGAGATCGAGGGGCGCGAGGGGCAGTCGGTGTACCTGCGCGGCTGGGGCGACTACCAGCGCTACAGCCTGAAGCTGACCGAGCACGCGACCAGCGGCATGCGCATGCTCGGCCTGCGCGCCTGGGACGAGGCGGCGCTGCAGCGGCGCGTCGCCGCGGTGCAGGCGGCCGGGCTGGGGGACGGCTGGAGCGACGGCGATCGCGGCCGCGGCCCGTCCTACCGGTTCCGCGATCCCGACGGTCACGCCTTCGAGCTCTACTACGAGGTCGACCGCTACGTGGCGCCCGACCACCTGCGCCCGTCGCTGAAGAACCAGCCCCAGCGCAACACCGGCCGCGGCTGCGCCGTCAAGCGCCTGGACCACGTCAACCTGCTGGCCGCCGACGTGCGCCCGTGCCGCGACTTCGCCGTCGAGGACCTCGGCTACCGCCTGTACGAGCGCATCGAGCTGGACGACGGCACCGAGTCCGGCGCGTGGATGAGCCTCTCCACCGCCGCGCACGAGCTGATCTACACGTCCGATCACCACAAGGCCAACGGGCGCCTGCACCACGTCGCCTACTGGGTCGACACGCGCGAGGAGTGCCTGCGCGCCGCCGACCTGTTCCTCGACAACGAGATCCACATCGAGGCGGCCCCCTCCAAGCACGGCGTCGCGCAGGGCTTCTTCCTGTACGGCTACGAGCCGGGCGGCAACCGCATCGAGGTCACGACCGGCGGCTACATGGTCTTCGACCCCGACCAGCCGGTGGTCACCTGGAGCGAGGAGGAACGGGCGCTCGGACAAGCCTGGCGGGTGAAGACGATCTCCACCTTCCACACGTACGGGACTCCACCGATCGAAGCCGGTCCCCAATAGCGGGGAGGGAAAATCTGTACCGCAGATCGGGGATGTAACGCGCACCAGGAACTCCGACTACCGGTGCATGTCCTCGCGCCGCCGTCGCATCTCCGTTCGGACCCAGCTGTTGGGTGGGTTCGCCGCCGTCCTTGCTCTGACCATCCTGATCGGTGTGCTCGGTCTGCACCGGATGCACGCCATCCAGGACGAGACCGACAACATGGCCCACCAGGTGCTGCCCGGGGTCGTGCTCGTGGCCAAGACCGACGCCGACATGGAGCGCTACCGCAAGGCGCAGCTGGAGAACCAGCCGCAGGAGATCGCGACGGTCGGCCAGGAGATCGACGCCAAGCTGGCCGCCTACACCCCCTTCGCCGTCGACGCCACCGACCGCGCGACCCAGAGCGCGATCACCGCGGCCTGGGCCGACTACGTCAAGCTGGACCCCACCTCCCCGCAGGCGGCCAAGCAGTTCCGCTCGATCGAGTCGCGCATCGGCGACTGGATCGACCACAACGAGCGCTTCGCCGACGACGAGGCGGCCAGCGCGCACGACACCTTCACCAGCGCCCGCACCCTGGTGATCATCGCCATCGCCGCGGCGATCGCCCTGGGCCTGGCCATCGCCCTGGTCATCACCACCCGCATCCGTCGCACGATCGCCGACGTGCTCGACCGGCTGGGCATGCTGCGCGACCACTGCACCACCGACCTGCGCGCCGCGCTGGAGGCGACCGCCAACGGCGACCTGACGCAGACGGTCACGCCCGTGACCCCGCCGATCACCCGCATCCCGGGCGACGAGCTGGGCGACGCCGCGATCGCCGTCAACGACATCCGCGCGTCGACGATCGCCTCGGTCGAGGCCTACAACGACACGCGCGAGGCGCTGGCCGCGATGATCGGCCAGATCTCCTCGACGGCGAGCAACGTGTCGTCGGCCTCCGAGCAGATGGCGGCCACGTCGGAGGAGACCGGCCGGGCGACGAACGAGATCGCCGAGGCGATCACCGAGGTGGCCACCGGCGCGACGCGTCAGGTCGGCATGGTCGAGGCGACCCGCGACGCCGCCGAGGCGACCCGCGGCGTGGCCGGCGAGGCCGGCACGGTCGCCGCGATCGGCGCCGAGGCGGCCGAGCGCGCGACGACCGCGATGGGCGCGGTGCGCGACTCCGGCGGACAGGTGGCCACGGCCATCCAGGCGCTGGCGGCCAAGTCCGACGAGGTCAACGGCATCGCCGCGACGATCGCCGGCATCGCCGAGCAGACGAACCTGCTGGCGCTCAACGCGGCCATCGAGGCGGCCCGCGCCGGCGAGCAGGGCAAGGGCTTCGCGGTCGTGGCCGACGAGGTGCGCAAGCTGGCCGAGGAGTCCTCGTCGGCGGCCGCCACGATCGGGAACCTGATCGCCGAGATCCAGACCGAGACCGTCCGCGCGGTGGAGGTCGTCGAGGCGTCCGCGGCGCGCTCCCAGGAGGGGGCCGAGGTGGTCGACGAGGCGCGCGGGGCGTTCGAGCGCATCACCGAGGTGATCGGGACGATCTCCGAGCGCGTCGAGGAGATCTACGCCGCCGCCAACGAGGTCGCCTCGGTGGCCGAGCAGTCCAGTGCCGCGACCGAGCAGGTGTCGGCCTCGACCGAGGAGACGAGCGCCTCGACGCAGCAGATCGCGGCGTCGGCGCAGGAGCTGGCCGGCAGCGCGCGTGAGCTCGAGGAGCTCGTGGCCCGCTTCCAGCTCGCTTAGTCCGCCTCGGCCCGGGCGGGAGCGTCGGTGCGCAACCGGCGCTCCTCCTGGGCCACCGCGAGCACGATCCCCGCGAGGGCGATGACCGCGGTGACCAGGAAGACCGAGTGCAGCGCGGAGGACAGCGCGCTCTGCGCCGCGTCGGCCAGGCGGGCCGGCACGTCGCCGCCCTGCAGCAGGCGGTTGATGTTCACCTGCTCGGCCTGGTCGCCCAGCTCGGCGGCCACCCGGTTGGCCAGCAGCGCGCCCAGGCCGGCGACGGCGAGGCTGCCGCCGATCGAGCGAAAGAAGTTCAGGCCTGCCGTGGCGGTGCCCAGCTGCGCGGGCTGGACCGCGTTCTGCGTGGCCACGATGTAGGCCTGCACCGACAGGCCCATGCCGATGCCCGGCACGATCATGGCCACGGCCACGGCCAGATGGGAGGTGTCGGTGCCGAACTGCGTGGCCCCGGCCAGGCCGACCGCCACCAGCACCGAGCCGATGATCGGGAACACGCGGTAGCGGCCGGTCCGCGAGATCAGGGTGCCGACCACCGTGGCGGTCACCACCCAGCCCGCGCTGAAGCCGATCAGCGTCAGGCCCGACATCGTCGCCGAGTCGCCCAGCACCCCCTGCAGGTAGACGGGCATGTAGATGGAGATCGCGAACACCAGCGCGCCGATCACGAAGTTCGCGCTGACCGAGATGCTGAACACCCGGTTGCCAAACAGGCCCAGCGGGAGGATCGGCTCGGCCGCGCGGCGCTCGATCGCGATGAAGGCGGCCAGGCCGAGCAGGCCGCCGGTGGCGCACCCGAGGACCTGGGCGGAGTCCCACGGATACGTCGTGCCGCCCCACACGCTGGCCAGCAGGATCGCCGTGATCGACAGGCCCAGCGCGGCCGCGCCGGCGTAGTCGATGCGGTGCTCGGTGCGCTCGCCCGCGGAGGGCATCGTGCGGATCACCACGGCCAGCGCGACGAGCCCCAGCGGGATGTTGACGAAGAAGATCCAGCGCCACGAGATCACGTCGGTCAGCGTGCCGCCGACCAGCGGGCCGGCGACCGCCGCGATGCCCCACATCGACGTGATGTAGCCCTGATAGCGACCGCGCTCGCGGGGCGAGAACAGGTCGGCCACGGTGGCCTGGGCCAGCGGGATCAGGCCGCCCGCGCCCAGGCCCTGCAGCGCGCGGAAGGCGATCAGCTGGCCCATCGAGGCGGCCGCGCCGCACAGCGCCGAGCCGAGGATGAACAGCGAGATGGCCACGATGAACAGCCGCCGGCGGCCGTACAGGTCCGACAGCTTGCCGTACAGCGGGATCGTCACCGTGGAGGCGACCAGATACGCGGTCACCACCCAGGACAGATGCTCGAAGCCCTGCAGGTCGGTGACGATCTGGGGCAGCGCCGTCGCGACGATCGTCTGATCCAGGGCGGCCAGCAGCGTGGCCAGCATGATGGCGCCGAACGTGACCAGGGTGGAGCGCACGGCGGCGGACTTTAGGGTGATGTCGAGAACCGACGACGGGCTCCGACCACCGGGCAACGACCATCACCGAGCACCCGGAGGTGCCGCGATGAAGTACATGCTGATGATCTACGACAACGCCGACACGCGCGATCTGTTCTCCAGCGAGGCGGGTCAAGAGCTGATGGCCCAGGTCAACCGGGTGATGGACGACCTGACCGAGTCGGGCGAGCTGATCGGCGGCGAGGCGCTGGCCGACCCCTCCGAGACGCGCACCGTGGTGCGCGAGGGCGGCGTGCCGGTGGCCACCGACGGCCCGCTGGCCGAGGCCAAGGAGCACTTCGGCGGCTACCTGCTCGTCGACGTCGAGTCGGTCGACCGCGCCGTGGAGATCGCCATGTCCTGGCCGCACCAGCCGATCGAGGTGCGCCCGCTGATGAACGCCGGCGGGACCGAGATGTGAACCGGCGGGGCGACACCGAGCGTCTGCTGCGCGAGCTCGCGCCGCAGGCGCTCGGCGCGCTCGTGCGCCGCCACCGCGACTTCGAGGCCTGCGAGGACGCCCTGCAGGAAGCGCTGCTGGCCGCGGCCGACCAGTGGCCGCGCGAGGGGATCCCCGACAACCCGCACGGCTGGCTGGTCGCGGTGGCCACACGACGGCTGATCGACGCGGTGCGCAGCGACGAGGCCCGGCGCCGGCGCGAGGAGGCCTTGGCCGCCGAGCCGGTCGCGCCGCCCGGGCCCGAGGTCGACGACACGCTCTCGCTCCTGCTGCTGTGCTGCCATCCGGCGCTCACGCCGGCGTCGCAGATCGCGTTGACGCTGCGCGCGGTGGGCGGGCTGACCACCGCGCAGATCGCCGCGGCGTTCCTCGTGCCCGAGGCGACGATGGCCCAGCGCATCTCGCGGGCCAAGTCGACCCTGCGCGCGGACGGGATCGCCTTCGCGGCGCCGGGGCCCGACGACGGCGCGGCCCGGATGGCCTCGGTGCTGCACGTGCTCTACCTGATCTTCAACGAGGGCTACACCGCGACCTCGGGACCGCGGCTGCAGCGCGTCGAGCTGGCCGACGAGGCGATCCGCCTGGCCCGGCTGCTGCCCGCCGAGGGCGAGGCCGCCGGGCTGCTCGCGCTGATGCTGCTGACCAACGCCCGCCGGACGGCCCGCACCGCGCCCGACGGCGCGCTGATCCCCCTGGCCGAGCAGGACCGCTCGCGCTGGGATCGCGCGGCGATCGACGAGGGCGTCGCGCTGGTCTCCGACGCGCTGGTGCGCGGGCCGGTCGGCGCCTACCAACTACAGGCGGCGATCGCCGCGGTGCACGCCGAGGCGCCGATCGCCCAGGCCACCGACTGGCCCCAGATCGCCGCGCTGTACGGGCTGCTGGAACGCGTCGCGCCCGGGCCGATGGTCACGCTCAACCGCGCGGTCGCGGTCGGGATGGCCGACGGTCCGCGGGCCGGCCTGGCGATCGTCGCCGAGCTCGATCGCAGCGGCGCGCTGGACGGTCACCACCGACTCGACGCGGTGCGCGCCCATCTGCTCGAGCTGGACGGGCGCCGGGAGGCCGCGCGCGCGGCCTACGAGCGCGCGGCCCGGCGCACGACCTCGCTGCCCGAGCAGCGGTACTTGCGCCGTCGCGCGCTGTCGCTCAGCTCGACACCGGCACCGGCAGCGGCTGCGCCGCAGCAGCGCCGGTCGCCGCCGGGAGCGTGAGCACGAAGGTCGCCCCGCCCCCCGGCGTGTCCTCGACGTGGATCTCGCCGCCGTGGCGGCGCACCACGCGCTCGACGATGGCCAGGCCCATGCCCGTGCCCTCGTAGTGGTCCAGCCCGTGGAGGCGGTGGAACATCTGGAAGATCCGCGCGTGCTGGTCGGGTGGGATGCCGATGCCGTGGTCGACGACGGCGACGCACCAGGCGTCGCCCGCGGCGTAGGCCTCGACCTCGACCCGGGCCGGCTCGCCGGGCGGGGCGAACTTCAACGCGTTGGAGATCAGGTTCTGCAGCGCCTGGTCGAGTTGGTCGGCATCACCGAGCACGGCGGGCAGGCGGCCGACGGTGACCGTGGCGTCCGTCTCGGCGATCCGCGCGCCGAGCGCCTCCACGGCGGCATGGGCGACCGCGTCCAGGTCCACGCGATTGCGCGGGGGTGCGTCCTGGCCGACCTTGGAGTAGGCCAGCAGGCCATCGATCAGGCGTTGCATGCGCTCCGCACCGTCCAGCGAATGGGCGATGAACTGGCGGCCGCGGTCGTCGAGCTGGACGTCGTAGCGCTGCTCGAGCAGGCGCATGAAGCCGGTGATCGTGCGCAGCGGCTCGGACAGGTCGTGGGAGGCGACCGAGGCGAAGTGGGCCAGCTCCTCGTTGGAGCGCTGCAGCTCGGCGGCCGAGGCGGCCAGCGCGTGCTCCGCGGCGATCGCGCGGTCCAGGGAGCGCTGGGCCTCGTCGCGGACGTCCTCGTTCATGCGCCAGGCGATGAGCGCCGCGACGCCGGCGGCGATGATGAACCCGGCGTGGATCGCCGCCCACTGCCACGGGTGGTTGATCGCCGAGGCGTGGTCGTAGACGTCGTCGGGATCGACGACGCCGACGATGCCGTGGTGCAGCGCGACGTAGGCGGCGGCGATCAGGAACGGCAGCCACTCCTCGTAGAGCGTCAGCAGCACGATCACGACGAAGAAGTGGAAGTGCGCCTCGATCTGCCCGTGCCAGAAGGCGATCAGCACCGCCGAGCAGGTCAGCAGGCCGATCGACATCGCCGAGCTGACCCACCACGCGCGGGTGTCGCGGCCGAACGTGCAGATCGCCGCGAAGACCCCGATCACCGCGCCCCAGAGCAGGCAGGTGCCGACAGCGAACCCCTGCGCCAGCCCGAAGATCGGCAGCCCGACGACCTGCAGCCACAGGATCACCAGCAGCCAGCGATGGCGTCGTCTCCACTCCGCGTCGGGCAGCGAGTTGCCGCGCGGCAGGACGTTGCGCAGCCGCACGACGAGCGAGGTGTCGGGGGTGGTCACTTCGGGTTAGTCAGTTCTGGGGAGCACCGGATCCAGGACTATCGGCACCAGCGGCGTTCTGGTCAAGTCTTGAACCCCGCTCGGACTCGGTAGTCTCGGCCCATGGATCAGCCGACGCTCGAACGATTCGCCGACGTCATCGTCGGCGTGGGTGCCAACGTCCAGCCCGGCCAGGTCGTCGCCATCGGCAGCGAGCCCGGCAAGGAGGCGCTCACGCGCGAGCTCGCGCGGTCGGCCTACCGCCACGGCGCGAAGTACGTCGACGTCAGCATCTTCGACCTCCACGTCAAGAAGGCGCGCATCGAGCTCTCGCGCGAGGAGGACCTCGACTACGTCCCCAAGTGGTACGGCCAGCGGCTGCTGGAGCTGGGCGAGGAGCGCGGCGCGCGCATCGGCCTGAGCGGGCCGATCGAGCCGACGCTGTTCAAGGGCCTGGACCCCGCGCGCCTGGGCCGCGACCAGCTCCCCTACGTCAAGGAGTCGATGCAGGTCGTCAACGCGCGCACGGTCAACTGGACCGTCGCACCGTGTCCGTCGCCGCAGTGGGCGCAGTTCGTGCACCGCGACCTGCCGGCCGACGAGGCGCTGGCCAAGCTGGACGAGCAGCTGATCCACATCATGCGTCTGGACGAGGAGGACCCGGCCGGCGCCTGGCGGGCCCGCGTGGAGGCGATCCACGCCGCGGCCGCCGCGATGAACGAGCGCCGCTTCGACGCGATCCGCCTGCGCGGCGACGGCACCGACCTGACCGTCGGGCTGCTGGCGTCGTCGAGCTGGACCGGCGGCGCCATGGACACCGTCGGCGGGATCTCGCACATCGCCAACCTGCCCACCGAAGAGGTCTTCACCGCGCCCGATCCGGCGCGCGTCGACGGCGTCGTGCGCGCGACCAAGCCGCTCGTCCTGGGCGGCACGACGATCGAGGGCCTGCGCGTCCGCTTCGAGGGCGGCCACGCCGTGTCGATCGAGGCCGACACCGGCGGCGAGGTGCTCGAGGCGATGACCAAGCGCGACGACGGCGGCACCCGCCTGGGCGAGCTCGCGCTCGTCGACCGCGAGGGCCGCATCGGCCCGCTGGACACCGTCTTCTACGACACGCTGCTGGACGAGAACGCCGCCAGCCACATCGCCCTGGGCGCCGCCTACGAGATGACCGTCGGCGACGACGCCGACAAGGAGCGCATCAACCGCTCCGACATCCACATCGACTTCATGATCGGCTCGCCCGACATGGAAGTCGACGGCATCACCGCCGACGGCGACGCGGTCCCCGTCCTGCGCGGGGGCGTCTGGCAGGTCTGAAGGAACCGGCGGCGCTAGTCTGCGTCGCCGTATCGCAGTCCCTGGAGAGGTGCCGGAGCGGTTGAACGGGCGGCACTGGAAATGCCGTGACGGGGGTCAACCTCGTCCGAGGGTTCGAATCCCTCCCTCTCCGCTGCCCTTCCCATGGGGAGTCCCCGGCTGTCGCCGGGCGATCCTCCCCTGTTGATCTCGTCCGTGGGCGCACGCCCCGGCCCGGCCCGTCATTCAACGCCTTCTCTCGGCGGAATCGACCGTATCTGTTTTGCGCCCTTGACCGGGCGAAGCCAAACAGAGATAGTGAAACGTAGATGACCCGTTCCGGCTAGGCGGGTCTCTGCGGAGTCCACGAGAGGAGAGTTCATGTCGGGTCATTTCGGGCGCGCGCTCAGCGCCCCGAGTCCAGGCGTCCTGCGCAGGGCGGTTGTCGCTGCGACCGTCGCCGGGGCGTGCTTCGTTGCCGCCACCGGGGTCGCGTCGGCGAACGCGAACCCGTGCCCAGGCAGCGCACCCACCAACGCGGCGCCGCCCGCGAGCGTCCCGTTCGGGGCGAACGTGACGGTCTTTGACCCGTCCATGTCGGTGTCGTCGATCAACGCGGCGCTCAACGCGCCGGCGGGCGGTGCGCGGCGGCAGTTCTTCTTCATGCCCGGCACATACGGGACGCCCGGCGTCGCCCCGCCCGTCGTCCCCGGTGGCTCGGCGGCCAACGTCCTCGCCGCCGCCAACGCGGCCGGCATCATCTCCGCCCCGATCGGGGCCAACACGGTCGTCTCGGGCCTGGGCCAGAGCCCGTGCGACGTGGTCATCCACGGCGCGCTGTTCGTCGTCAACGGCGGCTTGTCGATCACGGCCCGCCAGCTGCAGAACATGACGATCGACCCGGTCGAGGCCAACACCCCGGTCGACACGATGCACTGGGTCACCTCGCAGACGGCGGTCTGGCGGCGCGTGAACCTGCTGGGCAACGTCGAGATCGGCAACCTCGAGACCGGCAACCAGAGCTTCGGCGCGATGATCACCAACTCGAACATCACGGGCCAGCTGCTGAACGGCAACAGCCTCAACACGTCGACGACGTCGGTCCAGCCCGACGGTGACGGCGGTGGCTCCAACGCGATGTACTACGTGCAGGGCAGCGACGTCGGCGGCCTCACCGGCTGGGCCGGCCTGATCCAGTTCGCCGGTGTCAACGGCGCGCCGCCCGAGGACTTCGGTCCCGGCGGCCAGGTCGGCAACCTCGACCGGCTCCCGGTCGTGCGCGAGTCGCCGTTCGTCTACTACGACACCGCGGCGAGCCAGTTCAAGGTCTTCAGCCCTGGCGTCCAGTTCGATCGGCGCGGGTACGACTGGAGCCTGACCGACGGTCGGTCGCTGCCGCTCAGCGACTTCTACGTGGCCAACCCGGCGGACCCGGTCGCGACGCTCAACGCGCAGCTGGCCGCGGGCAAGAACCTCTTGCTCAACCCGGGCAACTACACGCAGGACGCGCCGTTGACCATCGACAGCCCAAGTCAGATCGTGCTCGGGCTGGGCATCGCGCAGCTGACGGCGAACGCCGGCGTGCAGTCGGTCAAGGTGGCCTCTGGCGCCACCGGCACGATCCTGGCCGGCTTCACCATCAACGCCGCCGCGCTCGGCGGAGCCACACCCGCCGACTTCCAGGTGCAGATCGGCACCACCAACATCGGCACCGGCCTGAAGTCCGATCCGACGACGCTGTCGGACATCAGCATCTTCGGCAAGGCCGTGACCGCCGAGGTCATCAACCAGGACTACGTCCTGCAGAGCCAGGGCGAGTACGACGGCGGCCAGGGTGCGGCCCTCTCCGGTCCGGCCTGGGCTGCACCAGACGGCTCCTACGGCCTCGTCGTCAACAGCGACCACGTCACCTGGCAGGGCCTCTGGGTCGAGCACTACAAGAAGACCCAGATCATCTGGAACGGCGACGGCGGGCGCATCCAGTTCCTCGAGAACGAGCCGCCGTATACGCCGTACTTCACGACGAACAACGTCACGCCCGACACGTGGCAGCTGAGCCCGGACTTCGTCGGCTACCCGACGCTGGCCATCGATCCGAACGTGGCGAACTTCCGGATGGACGGCTACGTGACGGCCACCCGGTTCAGCAACGGCTGCCGCTGCGAGATCACCGCGTCGATCACCACCCCCAACAAGCCGGGCATCCTGCTCAAGAACCTGTTCGCCGCGAACATCACGTTCCCCGTGGCCGCCGGGCTGACGAACGTGCACTACGACCCCAACGAGCAGAACGGCGAATCCGGACAGCTGCCGCGGTTCTGGCATCCCGCCCCGGGCGTGACCGCCCCGCTGGCTCAGTTCAGCGGCACCGGCGGCTTCATCAGCCAGTCCGGGTACTACGCCGTCGGCGGCCCGCGCAGCATCGTCGGCATCCTCAACGCCGACGGGACGATCACGCCCAACGACCAGGGCAACCTGATCCCCGACGTGGATCCCGGTCCGAGTCACGCGGGCCCGGGAGGGACCTCGAAGCTGCCCTACTCCGACAGCTTCGGGTTCTCGGTCACGACGCGGATCGCGCAGTTCCCCGCGCCCACGCCGCCCCCGCCGGCGCCGCCGGTCCCGACCCCGTCGACCACGGGCGGCTCGACCAGCACCCCGTCGGAGTCCACGCCGACCCCCGCGGCGACGCCGGGGCCGTCCACCCCGTCGGCGCCGACGTCCGCGCCGGCCCGAAGCAGCAAGCCGAAGGTGTCGGCCCGCTTCGCCGTCGGCAAGTCGGTCACCCGCGTGCGGTCGCTGCGCGTCACGGGGCTCGGTGACGGCGGGACCGTCGGCGTGTCGTGTGACGGTCGAGGTTGCCCGAAGGAGGTCCGGGTCGTGGACGTCCACCGGGGCACGGCGAACGTGGCCTCGACGTTCCGCGGCTCGGAGCTCAAGCCCGGGGTGCGCATCACGGTGACCGTCGTGGCCGAGGACGGCAAGACGCTCGTCGTCACGTACAAGACGCGCAAGGGCCGGTCGCCCGTGCGCGCCTGAGGGGAGGGTGGCTAGGCCTGCGCGCCGACGGCGCGCAGGTACTCGCCGCAGACGTTCGCGAGCTCGGTCAGGAACTGGTCCTGTGTGTCCGGTCCCAGGCCGAGCTCGAACTCCTCGCCCAGGCTGCTGAACTCCGTCAGCGCGGCGAACGCGATGCGGAAGCACAGCGCTTCGGCCTCCTTCGTGCGCGGCGGCTGCACCCGTCCGGGCCGGGCGAGCGCCGCGACGAACAGGTCGCGCAGCGAGGCCATCGTCGCGGTGGCCAGTGAGCGCGTCCCCGCCTGGGCGTGGCGACCGACGAGGACCTGGACCGCCGCGCGGTTGCGCGCGAGGACGACGCTGAGACGCACGATCGCCTGATCCAGCGCCTCGGACTCGGGCAGCTCTTCGAGGTTGCCGGGGAACTGCCACGTGGCATCGTCGAACAGCTGCTCCAGCGCGCGCCGCTCGGCGGCCTGGACGAGCCCTTGCTTGTCGCCGAACATCCGGTACAGCGCGCCGACCGACGTGCGGGTCGCCGCGCTGAACTCGGCAATCGCGAGCGCGCCGTACCCCTGCTGGCCCAGCTCGTCGGCGGCACGCGCGACCAGTGCGTCGGCCGGCGTCGACGGCTCGGGGTCGGCCAGCGGCCACGGGCGCGGGCCCGCGATCGCCCCGGGCGTCAAGCGCGGGTCCGCGACGAGATAGGCCTCACAGCAATCCGAGAGCTGGCGCACGACGCTGTCCCAGTTCATCTGGCCGGTCAGCGGCCCGCCGAACTGGGCCTCCTGATCCAGCGTCGCCACGAGGACGCGAAAGCACGTCTCGACCGCCTGCTCGGGCTCGGGATGCGTCATCGAGTCCCGCCACTGCAGGAGGTGATCGTCGAACCGCGCGCGCGCCACCCGCAGCGAGCTGCCGCCGATCTCGCGCACCTTCGGATCCTCGATCGCCCGATCGCGCAGCCCCCGCAGGAACGCGCTGTAGGAGGCGAAGACGGCGGCCATCGCCGCGACCCCCTCCTGGATCCCCTGGCTGACCGGCACCACGGAGATGTCCGCCGGGCCGAGCCGCCCGGCGATCAGCCGCTCGGACTCCTCAAGGCCATGAGCCTGCGCGGCTCGGAAGAGATCGTCCTTGGTGCCGAACCGGCGATAGATCAACGGCACCGAGACGCCGGCCCGCCGGCTGACCTCCGGAACCGTGAAGCCATCCCAGCCTTCGGTGGCGATGACCTCGACGGCGGCGTCGAGCGCCTTCTGAAGGGACTGCCGGCTGCGCCGCTGCTGCGGCGGCCTGGCGAGATCGGGCGGCTGCGGCACCCGCCGAGCCTAACGACCGCGGAGCACACGGCGTCGACGCCGTGTCGGTGCTGGTTCAGGTTTGCTCACCCGAACCGAATACGGGGTGCATGAGCCTCTCTCGTGGTCTGCGCGCCGCCCTCGTGGCCTGCGCCCTCCTGGCCGTCGGGGCGCCCGCGGCTTCCGCCGACAGCACCGTCGGTCCGTCGTCTGCCGACCTCGGCAACGCCGGCGACTGGACGGCCGGCAACCTCACGTTGTCCGCGTCCACGTGGATCTGGACCGCGCCCGACGTCGTGGCCACCGAGTCCGGCACCGTGACCTCGTGGCGCATCCGCACCGGCGTCGCGACCGGCACGGTGCAGCTGATGGTGCTGCATCCCACGGGCGGCGGCTGGCAGATCGCCGCCGAGACGACAGCGCAGCCGGTGGCCGTGCTCGGCGTCAACACCTACGTGGCCAACCTGCCCATCCAGGCGGGGGACACGATCGCGGTGACCGGCGACAACACGCAGCTGCGCGCTGGGTCCGGCGCGGCCACGTCCTACCGCTGGCAGGGGCATCCCACGACCGTCGGGACCGTGCTGGGCACACCCGAGCTGACGCTCGGCTCGTTCCGGCTCGGCTTCAGCGCCGACATCACGGCGGCGGCGACACCGACGCCGGTCGTCGAGAAGGTGGCCACCACCGGTCCGACCGCGCTGGGGCTGGCCGTCGGCACCGGTTCGAGCGGCGGCGTCACGCTCGGCAACGGGCTGGCCGTCCGCGGGGCCAACATGAACCTCGTGACGCAGGTGTACTTCAACAACGTCCCGGCCACGCAGTGGTGGATCGACGGCTTCGATCAGATCTCGGTGATCGTCCCGCCCGGCCTGCCCGACGGCCCGGTCACGCTGCGCGTCGGCGGCGTCGGTGGCGTCAACGAGGACACGCCGGGCACCCAGGTCAACATCCGGGGCTGAGCGTCGCCGGGAGGCGCCAACGCGAATCGGCTGTTGGCGCCTCATCCAATTGGCTCGGTCATGCGGTCCTAATGGCGACCGGGGTTGTCCGTCGGCGTACGGGAAACGGTCCGGGCGCTCATGGATGGGCAGGCTGGATCGATACCTCCTGACGTGCACACCCCACTCGCGACCGACCGCCCAGACACCCCGCCGGCGCCCACAGCGCTGGGCGCCGGGTTCGAGTTGGTCGCGGTCGTCCAGCGCCTGTCGCTGGCTCGCACGATCGCTCAGGTCCAGGAGATCGTCCGGCGCGCGGCCCGCACGCTGACCGGCGCCGACGGAGCCACGTTCGTCCTGCGCGACGACGACCAGTGCTTCTACGCCGACGAGGACGCGATCGAGCCGCTGTGGAAGGGCCAGCGCTTCCCGCTGACCGCCTGCATCAGCGGCTGGGCGATGCTCAACCGCTCGCCGGCGGCGATCCCGAACATCTACGAGGACGACCGCATCCCGCACGACGCGTACCGGCCGACGTTCGTCAAGAGCCTGGTCATGGTCCCGATCCGCTCGACCGCGCCGATCGGCGCGATCGGCGCGTACTGGGCCCGGTCGCGCCAGCCGTCGGTCGAGGAGGTCGCCGTCCTGCAGGCGCTGGCCGACTCGACCTCCAGCGCGCTGAGCAGCATCCAGGTCTACGACGAGCTGGCCAACGCCCGCCGCGAGACGATCACCCACCTGGCCCGGGCCGCCGAGCAGCGCGACGACGTCACGTTCCGCCACACCGAGCGCGTCGGGATGCTCTCCGCGCTGCTGGCCGAACGGCTGGGCCGCAGCCCCGACGAGGTCGAGGTGATGCGTCTCGCCGCGCCGCTGCACGACATCGGCAAGCTCGCGCTCAGCGACGCGATCCTGCTCAAGCCCGGCCGCCTCACCCCCGGCGAGGTGGCGATCATGAAGAGCCACACGACGGCCGGCGCGAGCATGCTCGACGACAGCAGCAGCCACGTCCTGCTCGCCGCCCGGGAGATCGCGCTCAGCCACCACGAGCGCTGGGACGGCACCGGCTATCCCTTCGGCCTGAGCGGCGCGAACATCCCCCTGCGCGGGCGGATCGTCGCGGTCGCCGACGTGTTCGACTCGCTCAGCCACGTGCGCCCGTACAAGCCCGCGTGGTCGGTCGAGGAGTCGATCGCCGAGATCCGCCGGCAGAGCGGCGCGCAGTTCGACCCCATGGTCGTCGAGGCGTTCCTCGCGCTGCGCCGCGACGAGCTGGTCGTCGACGAGGCCTGAGCTACGCCGCCGCCTGGGCCACGAACCGGCCCAGCCGCGCGCTCGCCGCGGCGCTGAGCTGCTCGAAGCGCAGCGCGTAGACGTCATGGCGATGCTGGCGCAGGACCCGCGCCGTGGCCTGCAGGCGCGCGCCGTCGGGCAGCTCGAGGTCGCAGCGCAGCTCCTCGTCGATCCGCAGCGGACGCCGGCAGCGCACGCGCGCGCCACCGACGCCGATGTCGCTCGTCTGCGCGGGCAGACCGCCACCGATCTTCCGGGCCAGCAGCAGCTGCAACTCGGCGTTGACCCGCGGAGACTCCCGCCGGTGCGATGACTCCATGCGCTGCACGGTGCGGGCCGCGGCGCCGGACGTCAAGCGGGGGCGGTCGCACGTCGGACAAGAGCTGGCACACATGCGCTGTGTGCGCGCTGTGCGGGCGCTGTGAGCGGCGGCGCCGATGCTGCCTCCAGAAACCTGAACGTGGAGGCCGACATGGAGTACGTGATCGAGGCCGAGGGCCTCATGAAGCGATATGGGGAGACGCGGGCCCTGGCCGGCGTCGACCTGCGCGCGCGCCAGGGCACCGTCCTGGGTGTGCTCGGCCCCAACGGGGCCGGCAAGACGACGGCGGTGCGGATCCTGGCCACGCTGATCGCCGCCGACGGCGGGACCGCCCGGGTCGGCGGCTACGACGTGGCCCGCGAGGCGCCCAAGGTCCGTGAGACGATCGGCCTGACCGGCCAGTACGCGTCGGTCGACGAGCTGCTGACCGGCAGGCAGAACCTGACGATGATCGGCCAGCTGCTGGACCTCAGCGGCCGGGACGCCAAGGCCCGGGCCCGCGAGCTGCTGGCCTGGTTCGGCCTGGAGGAGGCCGCGGACCGTCCGGCCAAGACCTACTCGGGCGGCATGCGCCGGCGGCTGGACCTGGCCGCCAGCCTGGTCGGCCGGCCCGCGGTGATCTTCCTGGACGAGCCGACGACCGGCCTGGACCCGTCCAAGCGCGAGGAGATGTGGCGGGTCATCCGTGAGCTGGTGGCCGACGGCTCGACCGTCCTGCTGACTACGCAGTACCTCGAGGAGGCCGACGCGCTGGCTGACGAGATCACGGTCATCGACCGCGGCACCGTCGTCGCGCACGACACGCCCGAGGGGCTCAAGCGCGTCGTCGGGGGCCAGCGGCTGACCGTGCGCCCGGCCGATCCGACGCGCCTGGACGAGGCGGCCCGGATCATCGCGGCGATCGCTCAGGCCACGCCCGAGCGGCCGGACACCGGCTCGGTCAGCGTTCCCGTGGACGGCGACGCCGCGCTGGCCGCGGCCGTCGGCAACCTGAGCGCCGCCGGCATCGCGGTGACCGAGCTGTCCCTGCACCTGCCCAGCCTGGACGACGTGTTCTTCCAGCTGACCCGGCGCGACGTCCGCGAGCTGCCGCGGGTGGCCGCATGACCGCGCGCCTGGTTCGCCACAGCAGCGTGCTGGCCAAGCGCTCGCTGATCGGCGTCGTGCGCAACCCCGAGTCGCTGATCGACGTGACGTTGCAGCCGATCATCTTCCTGACGCTGTTCACCTACGTCTTCGGTGGAGCGATCGCCGGCGGCTCGCAGCACGACTACCTGCAGTTCCTGCTGCCGGGCATCCTGGTCCAGACGATCGCCTTCGGCGGCATCGCGATCGGCGTCAACCTCAACTCCGACATCGAGAAGGGCGTCTTCGACCGCTTCCGCAGCCTGCCGATCGCGCGGGCCGCGCCGCTGGTCGGCGCCGTGCTGTCGGACATCGTCCGCTACGTGCTGCTCACGGTGGTGACGCTCGGGTTCGGCTACGTGCTCGGCTTCCGGGCCGCCACCAACGTGCCCGAGGTGGTGGCCGCCTGCCTGCTGGCCATCGCGTTCGCCCTGTGCCTGTCCTGGTCGGCGGTGTACGTCGGCATGCTCGTGCGCACGCCCGGCGCGGTGCAGGGGATCATGTTCCTGATCCTCATGCCGCTGTCGTTCGCCAGCGGCATCTTCGTCCCGACCGACACGCTCCCCGGCTGGCTGGAGACCTTCACCAAGGTCAACCCGATCACGCACCTGGTCGAGGCGATGCGCGGGCTGATGCTCGGCGGCAACGTCGGCACGGACGTCCTGTGGTCGCTGGGCTGGATGGCCGCCCTGCTGATCGTGTTCGTGCCGCTGGCCCTACGCGCCTACGGCCGGCGCGTCTGAGGTGACCGCCTCGAGCCGGGCGACGGCCTCCTCGCGCGTCATCGCCCGGCCGCGCCGGTAGGCGCCCGCGTAGGCGGCGTCGCCCAGCGCCCCGCGCAGCTGGTCGGCCAGCCAGATGACCGCCGGATGGGTCGGGTCGTCGCCGCCGCGCAGCACCGCCGCCGCGCCCAGCACCTCGGCGGCGGCGGTCGGGTCGGCGCGCAGCAGCGCCAGGCGGCTGAGGGCCAGCCCGACCGTGGCCACCACCGGCATGTCGGTCGTGGCCAGCGCGAGCGCGAGCGCGTCGGGCAGGATCCGCTCCGCGCCGGCGACGTCGCCCTCGGCCAGCGTGAGCGTGGCCTGCGCCGCGGCCAGGATCGCCCGGCCGTGGCTGTGGTCCGCGCGCACGCCGTCGCGCTCGGCCAGCCGGTCGAGCGGCGCCTGGAGCACCCGGTGGGCGGCCGCGAGGTCGCCCGCGAGGATCTCCACGAAGGCCAGCTGGGTCTGGGCGAACACGCGGTCGTCGCCGCCGACGTTCGTGCGCTCGATCACCCGCTGGGCCGCCTCGCGGGCGGCGGCGAGGTCGCCGCGGCGCAACGCGACGTCGGAGCGGCGCATCTCCAGGACCCACGTCGCGCCGGACGCGCTCAGCTCGTCCATGACGGCGTACGCGCGGTCGATCGCCTCCTCGGCGCCGTCCAGGTCGCCGATCGCGATGCGCCGCCCCGACTCGATCGTCCGGGCCATCGCCGCCGCCCAGCGGTCGCCCACCGCCTCGAAGCCGCGCAGCGCGCCGGCCAGGTGGTCGCGCGTCTCCTCCGCCTCGCCGAGGTTCTCCGACTTGACCCCGGCGAACAGGTCGATCGCCGCGCGCACCCACGGGTCGGGGTGGCGGCGCGCGGCCTCCATGTAGCGCTCGCTCTTGGCCTCCTCCCGGCCGAACATGGCCAGGATCGGCTTGGCCACGGCCAGGAGCGGGCGGGTGCCGTCGTCGTGCGTCTCGACCGCCAGCAGGTACGCGCCCAACTGCGCCGCCACGTCCGGGTCGTCGGGGTCCCGGTGGCCGTCCTCGCCGTCGGAGGCGGCCAGCACGCCCTCGGCGATGACCCGGTCCAGCGGGTCGGCCTCGCCGGGCACCGACAGGGCGAAGGTCAGCCAGGAGCGTGACTCCTCGCGGCTGCCCGACAGCAGCCAGAACCACAGCAGCGCGACCGTGCAGCGCAGCGCGCCGGCGGCGTCGCCGGTGTCGCCCAGCCAGCGCAGCCCGGCCAGCACGTTGTCGCGGTCGGCGTCCAGGCGCCGGTACCAGGCGAGCTGCTCGCGGCCGCGCAGGTGCGGCTCGCCCGTCACCGCCAGGTCGGTGAACCAGCGCGCGTGGGCGGTGCGGACCGGCTCGACCTCCGCGGCGAGGGCGAGCTGCTCGAGGCCGTACTCCCGGATCGTCTCCAGCATGCGGTACCGCGGCGGCTCGGTCCCGGGCACCACCTGCAGGAGCGAGCGGTCGACCAGCGCGGCCAGCCCGTCGGGCACGTCGGCCGGGTCGATCCCGTCGCGGCCGCAGATGGCCACGGCGCTGTCGGCGGTCGCGCCGGCGAACACGGCCAGCCGCCGGGCCAGCCTGCGCTCGGGCTCGTCCAGGAGCTCCCAGCTCCAGTCGACCACGGCGCGCAGCGTGCGATGACGCGGCAACGCGGTGCGGCTGCCGCCGGTGAGCAGGCGGAAGCGGTCGTCCAGGCGGCGGGCGATCTCCTCCAGCGGCATCGAGCGCAGCCGGGCGGCGGCCAGCTCGATGGCCAGCGGCAGGCCGTCCAGGCGGCGGCAGATCTCGATCACCGCGGGGGCAGTGGCGGCGTCGACGACGAAGCCCGGCCGCACGGCGGCGGCCCGGTCGGCGAACAGGCGCACGGCGGGGTGGGTCAGCGCCTCGGCGGGGGTGGCGCCCGTCTCGGGCAGGTCCAGCGGCGGGACCGGGCACAGGCTCTCGCCGGTGATCGCCAGCGGCTCGCGGCTGGTGGCCACGACGCGCATGCGCGGACAGGCGCCCAGCAGCGTCTCGACCGCCTCCGCGGCGGGCGCGATCAGGTGCTCGCAGTTGTCCAGCACGACGATCGCCTCGCGGTCGCGCAGCACGTCCAGCAGGCGCTCGACGCCGTCGACCGGGCGGCGGTGGCTGGGCCGGTCGACGAGCGCGGAGTCGCGCAGCCCCAGCGCGGCCAGGATCGTGGGGACGATCTCGATCGCCTCGGTCACCGGCGCGAGCTCGACGATCCACACGCCGTCGGGCACGCGGTCGACCCAGCGGCCCGTGGCCTCCCGGGCCAGGCGCGTCTTGCCCGCGCCGCCGGGGCCGACCAGCGTGACCAACCGGCTGCCCGTGAGCAGGTCGTCGATGCGGCCGATCTCGGCCTCGCGCCCGACGAAGCTGGTCAGCGGCGCGGTCAGGTTGCTGCGCTGCTGCGGCGGGGCCTGCACCGGTGGCTGGACGGGGGCGACGTCGCCGCGCAGCACCGACAGGTGGGCCGCTTGCAGCGCGGGGGAGGGCGGCACGCCGAGCTCGTCGTCCAGCGCGGTGCGGACCCGCTCGTAGACGGTGAGCGCGTCGGCCTGGCGACCCGCCGCGTAGAGCGCGGTCATCAGCTGGGCGGCGAAGCGCTCGTTCAGCGGGTGGGTGGACAGCACGCCTTCCAGCTCGGCGACCACCCGCACGGCGTCGCCCAGCGCGAGGTCGGCGTCGATCCGGTCGGCCAGCGCCGCCAGCCGCCGGGCCTCCAGCGCGTCGGCCGCGCTGACGGCGAAGCGGTGGGCGGGGATGTCGTCCAGCGCGGGGCCGCGCCAGAGCGCCAGCGCGTCGCGCAGCAGCTGCGCGGCGCGCGCGTGCTCACCGGCCGCCAGCGCCGCCGAGCCGTCGCGGGCCAGCGCCTCGAACCGGGTGGCGTCGATCGCGTCGGGGGCCAGCGCGAGGCGGTAGCCGCCACCCGCGGTGCCCGGGACCAGGTCGCTGTCGCCCAGCGCCCGGCGCAGCCGGGACACCAGCGACTGCAGCGAGTGGGCGGCGTCGGCGGGCAGCCCGTCGTCCCACACCGCGTCGACCAGCGCGTCGGCGCGCACCGGGCGCCCGGCGTCGAGCGCCAGCCGGGCCAGCAGCGCCCGCAGTCGCGCGCCGCCGACCTCGACGGCCCGGTCGCCGTTCTGCACCTGCAGCGGTCCGAGGATTCCCACGCGCACGCCCCCACTGTCGCACGGTCGCGGGCTCACGTAGGGTCCGCTGCCAGGTGGCGCGGCAGGTCGATGGAACGACGCTGATCGGACGAGCGCACGAGCTCGCGCTGGTCGACGGCCTGTTGACGCGCGGACGCGAGCAGGGCGACGCGCTCCTGCTGCACGGCGACCCGGGCATCGGCAAGTCGGCGATCGCCGCCGCGGCGGTGGCCCGGGCGCGCGCCGCCGGGGCCACCGTGCTGACCACGACCGGCGTTCCGTCGGAGGCCGAGCTGCCGTACGCCTGCCTGCACCAGCTGCTGTGGCCGGTGATGGACGACGCCGACGCGCTGCCCGCGCCGCAGCGCACCGCGCTGATGGCCGCGCTGGGCGCCGAGGCGGACACGCGCGCCGATCCCTACCGGACCGGGCTGGCCGTGCTCGGCCTGCTGGGCGACGCCGCGGAGCGCGCGCCGCTCGTCGTCGTGGCCGAGGACGCGCACTGGCTCGACGACCCGACCAGCGAGGTGCTGGCCTTCGTGGCCCGTCGGATCGAGGCCGATCCGATCGCCGTGCTGATCACCTCGCGCGACGGGATCCCGCGCAGCATCCGCGGTGCCGGCCTGACCACCTGGCGCCTCGGGCCGCTGCGCGCCGACGACGCCGACGCGCTGCTGCGCGCGCTGGACCCCGACCTGGCCGCGCCGGCGCGCAAGCGCATCCTCGAGCAGGCCGAGGGCAACCCGCTCGGCCTGGTCGAGCTGCGCGCAGAGGCGGCCCGGATCAGCGCCGGCGAGCCGCAGCTGCCGACCTGGCTGCCGCTGACCACGCGCCTGGAGCGAACGTTCACCGCTCGCGTCGCCGACCTCCCGCCCGCGACGCGCACGACGCTCCGCGTCGCCGCGCTGACCAACCAGGCCGACGTGGCCGAGATCCTGCTGGCCGCGGGCTCGATCGCCGGCGAGCCGCTGACGCTGGACACGTTCACGCCGGCCGTGACCGCCGGCCTCGTGGAGGTCGACGAGCTCAGCGTCCGCTTCGCGCACCCGCTGATGCGCTCGGCCATCGGGCAGGGCGGCACCGCGGGCGCCCGGCAGGCGGCGCATGCCGCGCTGGCCGACGTGCTCGCCGCCGACCCGGGCCGGGCGATCTGGCACCGCGTCGCGGCCGCCGGCGGGACCGACGACGCGCTGGCCGACGAGCTCGCCGCGGTCGGGATCGCCGCCGGGCGCCGCGGCTCGGTCGTCACCGCCGCCCAGACGCTCGGCCGCGCCGCGCAGCTCACCGCCGACGAGCCGGTGCGGGGCGCCCGCCTGCTCGACGCCGCCGAGCTGGCGCTGGAGATCGGACGCGACGATCTCGTGCAGCGGCTGCTGGCCGACGCCGGGCCGCTGAGCGTGACCGGGGCCGACGTGGCGCGCCGGGGCTGGCTGCAGGAGACCGCCCGGCGGACGGCGCCCGAGCCCGAGTGGTTCACCGCGCACCTCGCGCGCGTGGAGGAGCTGCAGGCCGGTGGCGACGTCGTGCGCGCGTCCCAGGCGCTGCTGACCGTCGCCTTCCGCTGCTGGTGGTCGGCGGTGCCGGACACGATCCGCGCCCGGATCGTGGCGGCCGCGCGGGCGCTGCCGCCGCCGGCCGAGCTGGTCGAGACGATCGTCCTGTCGCTCGTCGCCCCGGCGGCGTGTGGTGCGGAGGTGGCCGAGCGGCTGGAGCGGCTGGAGCCCGACGCGGTGCCGACCGAGCTGCTGCGCTTCGCCGCCGTCTCGGGCAGCATCGTCGGCGCCTTCGAGCGCGGCGCGCTGATCGCCGAGCGCGCGGTCGAGCGGCTGCGCACCCGCGGTCGGTACGGGCTGCTGGCGCCCGCGCTGGTCGGGCGCGCGTGGGCCGGCGTGTTCGCGGGCGGGTGGAGCGCGGCGCAGGCGGCGGCCGACGACGCCCGCGAGGTCGGCCGCGAGACCGACCAGCCGCTGTGGGCGATGTCCGCCACCGCTGCGGCGGGCGCGCTGGTCGCCCTGCGCGGCGCGCCGGACGAGGGCCTGGCGCTGGCCGACGAGGCCGAGCGCCTGCTGCCGCCCGGCGCCGCCGAGGGGATGCGCTCGCTGGTGCACACGACCCGCGGCGTGGCGCACCTGGCCGGCGGCCGGCCGGCCGAGGCCCTGGAGCACTTCCGGTTGGTGCTGGACGCCGGCCAGCCCTGGCACACCGACTTCGTCGCGCGCTGGTGCGTGGCCGACGCCGCCGAGGCGGCGGTGCTGGCCGGCGCGCCCGAGCAGCTGGACGTCCTGATCGCCCGCTTCGCCGACGCGCCCGGGCGCAGCGTCCACCTCGAGGGGTCGCTGGCCTACGCGCGCCTGCTGGGCGCACCCGACGACGTCGACGCGCCGGCCGATGCCGCGCTGGTCGCCTGCGCCGCGCTGCCCGCGCTGCGGGCTCGCGTCCAGCTCGCCCACGGCGTGCGCCTGCGCCGCCAGCGCCGGTCGACGGAGGCGCGGGCCGTCCTGCGCGCCGCCCGCGACACGTTCGCGGCGCTGGGCATGGGGCCGCCCGCGGAGCGCGCCCGCCAGGAGCTGCGCGCCGCCGGCGAGACGGTCCGCAGCGCGCCGGTCGACGCGGCCGAGCTGCTCTCCCCGCAGGAGCTGCAGATCGCCCAGATGGCGGCTGCCGGGCTGAGCAACCGCGAGATCGGGGCGACGCTGTACCTGTCGCACCGCACGATCGGCTCGCACCTGTACCGCATCTTCCCCAAGCTCGGGATCGCCTCCCGAGCCGAGCTGCGGTCGGTCCTGGCGCCCTAGCCCTCCAGCGCCTGGGCGATTGCCCCGCGCGAGCCGATCCCGAGCTTGCCGTAGATGTGCGACAGGTGGGCGCCGACGGTCCGCGGCGAGAGCGACAGGGTCGCGGCGATCTCCCGGTTGCTCAGGCCCCGCGCGGCCATCTGGGCGATCTGCAGCTCCTGGGGCGTCAGGCGGTCGGCGTCCTGCGGCCCGCGGTGCGTCGTTTCGGCCGTCGCCGCCAGCTCGCGCGCCGCCCGCTCGGCCCACGGGGTGGCGCCCAGCGCCGCGAAGATCGCCCGCGCCTGGCGCAGCGGCTCGCGCGAGTCCGACACGCGCCGCGCGCGGCGCAGGCGCATGCCGTGGACGAGCAGCATGCGCGCGTCCTGCAGCGGCCAGCGTTCTCCGGCGGCCCGGGCGCAGGCCCGCGCGTAGGCGGCGTCGGCGTCGGCGTCGTCGGCCAGCACGAGCCGCGCGTGGGCGACCGCGATGCGCAGGGCCGGTGCTTGGGAGGGCGGCAGCTCGTCCAGCAGCCGCGCCACGAGCGCGCGCTCCTGGTCGGTCGTCGCCGCTTCGGCCAGGTCCCCGATCAGGCTCGCGGCGCGCAGGCGTTCGTAGGCCGGATCGGTGGGATCGAACGGGCGCTGCAGGTGACCGAAGGCCTCGGCCGGACGCCCGGCGCTGAGCGCGAGCATGCCGCGGGCCTGCTGGACCAGCGCCAGCACGGCCGCGGCCCGCGCGGGCACCGCCACCCGCTCAGCGGCGGCGGCGTGCTCCGCCGCGGCGGCCTCGTCGCCCCGCAGTGCGCAGACGAGCCCCAGTGCGCTGCGCGCGACCGCGCTCCACATCGGCTGGCGGACCTGGACGCTGAGGCGATCGGCCTCCGCGGCCTCCCGCTCGGCCCGGTCCCAGTCCGACAGGCTCACACGGGCCCAGGCCGACAGCGCCAGCGCCGGCCCGAGCGTCGTCAGGCGCCCCTGGGCGCGCAGCCCGTCGACGGCGCGGGCCAGCAGGTCGACGGCGCGATGCGGGTCGCCGGTGACGATCGCCGCGTGGCCGAGCAGCAGCTGCGTGTCCGGGGGCAGCGCGTCGGGCGCGTGCGCGCTCAGGCCGGCGAGGATCTCCTCCTCGTGCCCGCGCGCGTCGAGCGCGGCGAGGATGGACAGCCGCGTCGGATCGAGCGGGTCGTCCGCGATCTCGGTCGCCGCGGCGAGGACGACGGCCGCATCGTGCCCGCCGCGGCCGAGCGCCTCCAGCTCGCCCGCCGCGTGCCACAGCAGCCGCAGCGCCAGCGCCCGGTCCCCGCCGGCCGCCGCCTCGCGGGCCAGGCCGGCCAGCGTCTGGGATCGACGCTGCTCACCGCGCGGCGCGCCGGTGCGCTGACGCAGCGCGGTCAGCCGCCCGCGGGCCACGGGATCGAGCCCGTCGGCGGCCACGCCGTCCAGCAACCGGTCGCTGAGGGCGACGCCGCCGAGCTCGTAGGCCAGCTCGGCCGCGGCAACCAGGCGGCCGTCGCGGATCGGGCCGCTGGGCGTCAGTCGGGCGGCTCGGCGCAGGGCGGCCGTGGCCCGCGCGAAGTCGCCGCGATCGCGGGCCCGCAGCCCCGCCGCCTCGAGCGCATCGGCCAGGCCCTCGTCGACCCCGGCGGCGCCGACCACGCGATGCCAGGTCGCGCGGTCGGGCTCCTCGGCGGCGACCGTGGCGGCGAAGGCGGCGTGTGCCGCCTGGCGCTGGGCCGGTGTGGCCGAGCGGCGGATCGCCGCGCGGCTGAGCGGGTGGACGAAGCTCAGCTGCGGCCCGTCGAGCACGACGAGCCCGGCGTCCACCGCGGGCGTCAGGGCAGCGGCGGTCAGCGGACGGTCGGCCAGCGCCGAGGCGGTGTCCAGCACGGGCGCGATGCGGGCGCCGTCGTCCAGCGCGGCCACGAGCAGCAGCAGGCGCGCGTCGGCGGGCAGGTCATCCAGCCCGCCCGCGAAGGCCTCGGCCAGCCGCTGCGTCAGCGGCGCCCACGACGCCAGCAGCGCGCCGTCGTCGGCGTTCGCCATGGCCAGCGGCAGCTCCGACAGCGCCAGCGGGTTGCCCGCCGCCTCCTGCAGGACGCGCTCGCGCACGAAGCCCGGCAGGTCGGGGGCGCGCGCATCGACGAGCGCGGCGGCGCAGGGCTCCGGCAGCGGCCCCAGCGTGCGGGCGTCGGCGTCGACCTCGGCCAGCGGATCGACGCCGTGGGTCCCGACGAGCAGCGCGACCGGCTCGTGCGACAGCCGGCGCGCCAACAGCCCGAGCACCGCGACCGTGTCGTCGTCCAGCCACTGGGCCTCGTCGACGCAGACCAGGACCGCTCCGGCGCGGGTGGCCAGCGACACGAGCGCCAGCGTGGCCATCGCCACCCGGAAGCGGTCGGTGGGCGCGTCGCTCAGGCCGAAGGCGGCGTGCAGCGCAGCGCGTTGGGGCGCGGGCAGCGCCTCGATCGCCCGGCGCATGGGGCGCAGCAGCTGCTGCAGGCCGGCATAGGCGAACGCGCGCTCGGCCTCGACACCGGCGACGCGCAGGACGAGCATCTCGCGCTCGGCGGCCTGGACGGTGGCCACGTCGATCAGCGCGCTGATCCCGCAGCCGCGCGGCCCCCGGAGCACGAGCATCGCCGTGCCCGTGGCGGCGTCGTCCAGCAGCCGCGCCAGGTGGGCGAGCTCGTCGTCGCGGCCGAACAGCGCCGCCGTGGTGGGCGCGGCCTCCATGCCGGCGAAACGATGACCGATCCGGGCCCGTCGCGCACGCGGCTGGTCCAGCAGGGCGCGCGGCTCAGCCGCCGTTGCCCCGGGCGGCATCGGCGATCACCTCCGCGATCTCGTCCGGGCGCACGCGGGCGATGGCGTGCGACCCGTCCAGCTCGACGATCCGGGCGCCCGCTCGTTGGGCCATGAAGCGCTGGATGTCCGGGGGGATCAGCCGGTCGGCGCCGGCCACGACGTACCAGCTGGGCCGCGTCCGCCAGCCCGGCGCGGCCGGCGCGGGCTCCTCCAACGCGCCGGCCACCACCGGACGCTGGCTGGCGGCGGCGACCGCCGCGTCGTCGGTGGGCAGGTCGCCGGCCACGATCTCGTGGAACGCGTCGCGCCGGATCGCCGCTTCGACCGTGGTCGGCCCGTCGTCGCGCTGGACGATCGCCGGTTGCAGCGCCTCGATCGGCCGCGGGTCGGGCGAGCGGCCGATCAGGTCGATGCAGCTCTCGCCCTCGTCGGGCACGAACGCGGCCACGTAGACCAGCGCGATCACGTTCGCGCAGGCGGCGGCCGTCACGCCGATCACCGCGCCCGCGTAGCCCTGGCCGGCCAGCAGCACCGGCCCGTCGATCGCCGCGGCCAGCGACGCGACGTAGGCGGCGTCGCGGCGCAGGCCGCTGAGCGGGTTGGCGACGGCGACGGCGTCGATCGTCCGCCGGCGCAGCGCCGCGATCACCCCCGTCCACAGCGACGTGTCGGCGAACGCGCCGTGCACGAGCAGGACCGACGGGGTGACGCGGCGGTCAGGCATCGAGCTGCGCGCCGAGCTCGACGGGCTCGCCGATGGGGATCCAGCGCACCCGATCGCGCACGTCGGCGGGCGCGCCGGCCAGCGCCTGCTCGACGTCGGCGCGGCCCTGGCGGAAGTGCTTCCAGCCCTCGTAGTGGATCGGGACCGCCTGGCGGGGCTTGATCAGCCCGATCAGCTCGATCGCGCCCTCCGCGGTCAGCGTGTAGTGCAGTGGCCCGGTGACCGGGAACTGCACGCCGCCGAGGTGCAGGACCGCGGTGTCGATGTCGAACCGGTCGGCCACCGAGCGCACCCCGTCGTACAGCACGGTGTCGCCCGAGATCCACAGCACGCCGTCGGTCTGGCCCTCCCAGCGCAGCGCGAAGCCGATCACCTGCCCCACGATCGGGCGGCTGCCGGGCGGTCCGTGCCGGCACGGCGTGGCGGTGATCTCCAGCGTCGGGCGGCCCGGCGCCTCCAGGCGCGTGGTCTGCCAGTCGGCCAGGCCCCGGGTCGTGCCGCCCAGCCGTCCGGCGCCGGCCATGGTGGTGATGACCACGTCGGCCGACGGCAGCAGCGCGCGACCGGCGGGATCGAGGTTGTCGCCGTGGTGGTCGTGCGTCAGCAGCACGGCGTCGATCGGCAGCAGGTCCTGCGCGGCGATCGCCGGCCCGGCCAGCTTGACCGACGACGTCCCCCAGCCGAAGTTGTACTTCTGGCCGGGGGCGTCGAACGTCGGGTCGGTCAGCAGGCGCCAGCCGCCCACCTCGATCAGTGCCGTGGGACCGCCGATGTGGGTCAGGCGCGCCTGGCTCACGCCGCGGCCACCGGCTGCCCGGCGTGCTCGACGGCCCAGTCCAGGGCGGCGTCGGCGATCGCGTCCCAGCCGTCCAGGCCGACCATGAAGTGCGGCCCCTCGAACTCGATGCGCTCGGTGATCGTGCCCGGCGCCTTGTAGCGCTTGAGGTTGGACTTCTGCACGCTCGGGGGCATGATGTGATCGCGGTCGCCGGAGATGAACAGCAGCGGTGCGCGGTCGGCGTTGTGGTAGTCGACCCAGGTGGCCTGGTGGCCGGGCTTGACGTTCGCGGTCACGCTGTCGAACAGGATGCCGCCGTTGGCGGGGATCGCGTAGCGCTCGTATGCGGCAAGCGAGACGTCCTCGTCGACGCCGTTGGTGAACGCGTACTGGAACTGCTCGTGCGTGAAGCCGACGGCGCGGTGGCGGTTGGCCGGGTTCTTCAGCACCGGGAAGGTCGAGTGCAGCTGCGACCACGGCGCCACGAGCACGCCCTCGGTCGGCGCCGAGTTGATGGCCACGCCGGCCGCGCCGAAGCCGTGGTCGAGCAGGATCTGGGTGATGGCGCCGCCGGCCGAGTGGCCGATGATGATCGGGTTGCTGTCCAGCTCGCGGATGCAGTCCTCGAAGTGCGCGACGATCCCGGGGAGCGTGACCTCGGCGATCGGCGTCGGGTCGGCGTTGAGCGCCTCGACCTCGACCTCGAAGCCGGGATAGGCCGGGGCGATGACCTTGTAGCCCTTGGCCTCGTAGTGGGCCACCCAGTGCTCCCAGCTGCGAGGAGTCATCCAGAAGCCGTGCACGAGGACGATCGTGTCGGGCGTGAGGCGGTCGGCGGGCATGACGGGGTCCTTTCGGAGAGGAGCGGCCTTGACGTTGTCCACCTTCGCGGGCCGCCGGGGCCGTGGCATCGGTCGGGTGACTGCACGCGCGCCGCGTACGTGCCGTCGCGCGACGCTGGCTCAGCGGGGTCGCAGCCCGAGGATGGTCCGGCGAACCGCCTCGTCCACCAGCTCGTCCAGCGGGAAGTCGTGCAGCATCCCCGTGCTGGCCATCGACGCGATCCCGTGGATCGTGGCCCACGTGGAGACCGCCGTGCGCATGACGTCGCCGGGCACGATCTCGCCGGCGGCCTGGCCGGCGGCGATCAGCTCGAGCGGGGCGCTGAGCGCGGCGTCGGCCACCGTGCGCAGCTGCTCGCCCAGCTCGGTGTCGCGGCTGGCCTGCTTGGCGGTGAACATCAGGTCCAGCAGGGCCGGATGCTCGGTGGCGAAGGCGACGTAGGCCTGCGCGAGGGCCAGCAGCTGCTCGTCGAAGGCCGCCGGCGCGTCGGACCGGGCGGCCTCCAGCGCGGCGCCGAGCTGCTCGTAGCCGGTCAGCGCCAGCGCGTCGAGCAGGGCCTGCTTGTCGGCGAAGTGGCGGCCGGGAGCGGCGTGGCTGACGCCCAGCTCACGCGCCAGCCCGCGCAGCGACAGCGCCGTGACGCCGCCCGCCTCGAGCGCCTGTTGGGCCGCGTCGAGCAGCTCGGCGCGCAGGTTGCCGTGGTGGTAAGGGCGGGACGGGGCGACGGACATCGGCGGTGCACAGCCTAACGGCGTATGTGGACGGCGACAGCATTGTTGTCATTGACAGCTTTGTTGGCAGTGTCTACACTGGCGCCATGCCCAGTCAGAAGTGGACCCCCGAGCAGATGCCCAGGCTGGACGGCCGCACCGTCGTCGTCACCGGCGCCAACAGCGGCATCGGCCTGACCGCGGCCCGCCAACTGGCCGCCCACGGCGCCCGCGTGGTGCTCGCGGTGCGCGACCTGGCCCGCGGTGAGCGCGCCGCCGCGACCATCTCCGGCGAGTCGGAGGTGCGGCTGCTGGACCTGGCCGACCTGTCCTCCGTACGCGCCTTCGCCGACGCCTGGACCGGTGACCTCGACCTGCTGATCAACAACGCGGGCGTGATGGCCATCCCGGAGCGGCGCACGAAGGAGGGCTTCGAGATGCAGATCGGCACCAACCACCTCGGCCACTTCGCGCTGACCAACCTCCTGCTGGAGCACGTCACCGGCCGGGTGGTGACCGTCGCCTCCGACGCGCACCGCGTCGGCAAGATCGACCTCGACGACCTCAACTGGGAGTCGCGCTCCTACAGCCCCTGGCGGGCCTACGGGCAGTCCAAGCTGGCCAACCTGCTGTTCACGCGCGAGCTGCAGCGGCGGCTGACCGAGGCCGGCTCGCCCGTGCTCGCGGTCGCGGCGCACCCCGGCTACGCCAGCACCAACCTGCAGAGCGGCACCGCCAGCCGGTTCTTCGAGGCGCTGGCCGTGGTCGGCAACAAGCTGCTGGCCCAGTCCGACGAGCAGGGCGCCTGGCCGACCGAGTACGCGGCCACCGCCGACGTCGGACCGGCGGCCTACATCGGGCCCGACGGCTTCCGCGAGATGCGCGGCCATCCGGGCCCGGCCTCGAGCACGCCGCTCTCCCAGGACGCCGAGCTCGGTGGCCGGCTGTGGGACCTGTCGGAGCGGCTCACCGGCGTGTCCTTCCCGCCGCTGGTCGCCGCCACCCGTTAGCCGCTCTTGGACAGCGGAGCCTGGCCGCCGCCGTCGCACACCAGCGGCGCGTACAGGCAGGCCACGGGCTTGAGCGCGAACGACGCGCGCCCGCCGTCGACCTTGACGGTGAAGCGATCGCCGGTGCGGGCGGTCACGGAGACGGTGACGCCCGCGACGTCGACGTCCTCGCCGACGCTGACCAGGCTGGCCAGGCTGTCGGGCTGGTTGGGGGCGGTGGACTCGCGCACGAACTCGCCCCAGCAGCCGGCCACGTCGGCGTCGAGATCGCAGGCCGCCGGGCGCTGGTCGATCGCGTGGACGACGATGCCCTCGCCCGGCACCGGGTCGAAGCGGCTGCGCACGCGCGCCTCGAGCGTCAGGAACGCACGCGGGTCCGCGGTCGGGACGATCACCGCCTGCAGCCCGTTGGCGCCGATCGGACCGACCGAGTAGGCCTTGGAGGTTCCGTCGTCGATGGCGATCGCGTCGGCCGGCACCCAGCCGGCGGCGATGCGGTTGAACACCTGGGTCGCCTTGGGGATGAACGTGCCGTCCTCGGGCTTGGTCCAGTCGCCGGTGCCCCACAGGCGCTCGTAGCCCATCACGTCGAACGGGTCGTCGTACTCCACGCCGGCGCGCTGTTCGTCGTAGATCACGTACAGACGGCCGGTGAAGGAGTGGGGCCAGTTGAGCGCGTGGCCGAGCTCATGCACGACGGTCGAGATGTGCGGGTCGTCGCCCAGCAGCAGCTTGGGGCGGAGGTAGGCGATGCGCTTGTTGCCCGGGAGTACGGTCGGCTGCCCGGCGCAGGGGGTCAGGCTGGTCTGGTCGGCGACGCACTCGTCGCCGCCGGCCGAGATGTGCTCCGTCTGCAGAACGACAGCTCCCTCGCTGCCCGCGCTGCGGCGCCCGGCCTCGTCGGCGCACTCCCCGGCCTTGTCGGCCTCCAGGCGCCCGCGGGCGCGGAAGTCCTGGCGGTAGCGGCCGTCGGACAGCCACGTGTAGAACGGCACGACCTTGGCGTCGAGGACGTCGACGGCATCGGCGGCGCGCACGTCGTCGTCGACGTCGCCGCACGCCCACACGTCCCAGTGGTCGGTGCCCGACGCATGGATGCGCAGCGCGTTGCCGGCCAGCACCTGGGGCGCGTCGGCCGAGGCGACTGCGGGGAGCGCGCTGGCCAGCGTGAGGATGGCGATCAGCAGCGTGAGCGCCGTCCGTGGCCGCATCGAGCGCCTCAACCTAGTGATCTGGCGGAGACGTTGCACATGCAACTACAATCGGAGCATGCACCTCGGACCCGTTCATCTCATCGTCTCCGACCTCGACCGGTCCGTCGCCTTCTACCAGGACGCCATCGGGCTGCAGGTCCACGACCTGACCGACCACGAGGCCGCGCTGGGGACCGGCGGCGGCGAGCCGCTGCTCGTGCTCGCGGGCGAGCCGGGCGCCGCGCCCGCCGGCCGCCACGCCGGGCTCTACCACGTGGCGCTGCTGTACCCCAGCCGCGACGAGCTGGCCCGCGCGCTACAGCGCCTGGCCGTCACCCGCACGCCGATCGAGGGCGCGTCCGATCACGGCGTCAGCGAGGCGATCTACCTGTCCGATCCCGACGGCAACGGGCTCGAGCTGTACCGCGACCGGCCGCGCGATCAGTGGCCGCCCCCGGAGCACCCGGGCGAGAAGGTCGGCATGTTCACCCGCGCGCTCGACCTGCAGGCGCTCTACGACACCGTCGCCCAGGACCCGCCGCGCCGGCACGCGGCGCCCGGGATGACCGTCGGCCACGTCCACCTGCACGTCAACGACCTCGGCGCCGCCGTCGACTTCTACACCCGCGAGCTCGGGCTCGACGTGATGACGATGTACGGCGACCAGGCCGCGTTTTTGTCCTGGGACGGCTACCACCACCACGTCGGCCTGAACACGTGGCGCGGCGTGGGCATCCCCGGCGTCCCGGCCGCGGGCGTCGTCGGCTTGCGCCACTTCACCGCGGTGGGCGGCGAGCAGCGCACGCTCGCCGATCCGGCCGGCAACGCGATCCGCGTCGCCGCCTGACTCAGGCCAGCCAGCGCAGCAGCAGCGCCTCGACGCGCGCGTCGTTGAGCAGCGCCAGGTGGTCGATGCCGCCGATGTGCTGGACCGCGTCGTCGGCGTAGCCGGTGGTGCGCCCGCCCCGGCCCAGGCCGTGGGCGCTGGGCTTGAGCACGAGCGCGTCGCCGAGCACGCGGGCCACCGGATGGCGGTCGCTCTCGGTCAGCGTCGCGGCCACGGCGAAGTGGCGGGCGCCGTCGTGCAGCGGGACGTCCACCCGGCGATCGTCCAGCAGCGCGTCGGGATCGGCGCCGTCCCAGTCCTCGTCGAGGATCGCGCCGAAGCGCAGGTCCTTGATGCCCGCGCTGCGCGACTCGAGCACGGTGGCCAGCGGCGTCGACTCGGGGACCCGGCGCAACAGCCAGCCGGCGACGTTGGTCGCCTGCTCCAGCGGGGCGCCGTGGTGCGGCGTGCCCAGCGTGACCGTGACGCCCAGCGGCGTGATCCACGCGTCGCCGCGGCCGGCGCCCACGTGACAGGCCGAGCGGCCGATCAAGCCGCCCATCGAGTGGCCGACCAGGTCGATGCGCTGCACGGGCACCGGCCAGGCGGCGACCAGCTGCTCGAGGAGGTCGGCCAGGCGGCGGCCGTTGTCGGAGATGTGCAGGCCGGTGTTGGCCCGCACGAACACGGCGCTGGTGCCGAGCTCGTCGCGCAGGCGCGTGGCGTAGGTGCCGCCCCGGGCCGCCGCGCGCAGCCGCCAGGCGTCCTCGCTCTCGCCCAGGCCGTGGGTGAAGACGACGATCCGCGCTGAGGCGTCCGGGTAGGCGTCGGCGATCGTCGCGGGGTCCAGCGGCAGGTCGCGGCCGTCGACGCGCACGGCCAGCTCGATGGCCAGCGCGCTGTCCTCGGTGGCCAGCTTGTCACCCAGCCACCCGTTCAGCGCGGCCTGCACCGCGGCCCCGCGGGGCGTCGCGCTGAGGCGACGATCGGGCAGCGTGGCCGCGGCGGCCTGACCGGCCAGGCGTCCAGCGCCGCGCACGCCCGCGTAGACCGCCCCGGCGACCGTGTCGTGCACGGCGCGCGCGGGCGCGGAGCCGGGCGAGCGGAACGAGCGGTCGGCGATCGCCCGGTGGATCTCCTCGATGCGGCTGGTGGTGGCGGTGAAGCCGTCGGCCGCGAGCGTGACCAGGGCGCCGGCCTCGGACGTGGAAGCGCTCATGTGCTTCTCCTACCCCGGAAGCCGCAGTCGTTTCTCAAGCCGGGCAGGTGAGACGCCGATGAACCACCAGAGATGGACGTACTCGGCGACCTGGTTCTGCACGAGGCGGCGCTGGCTGCCGCCACCAACGGCATCGTGATCTGCGACGCCGACGCCGACTACCCGATCCGCTACGTCAACGCGGGCTTCGAGCGCATCACCGGCTACGGCGCCGACGCGGTGGTCGGGCGCAACTGCCGCGTCCTGCAGGGCCCGGGAACCGATCCGGCGGCGATCGCGGAGCTCGCGACGGCGCTGCGCGAGGCACGCCCGACGACCGTCACGCTGCTCAACTACCGCGCCGACGGCCGGCCGTTCTGGAACGAGATCACGCTCTCGCCGGTCCGCAACGCCGATCGCGTGACCCACGTCATCGGCGTGCAGACCGACGTCACCGAGCGTCGGCTGGCCGAGGAGCAAGTGCGCTTCCTGGCCTACCACGACACGCTCACCGGCCTGGCCAACCGCGCGCGGCTGCAGGATCGCCTGGCCGAGCTGCTCTCCCGCGCCCACGCCTCCGGCAGTGAGCTGGCCCTGCTGTTCCTCGATCTGGACGGCTTCAAGCAGGTCAACGACCGGTTCGGTCACGCCGCCGGCGACGAGCTCCTGCGCCAGGCCACCGAACGCCTCTCGTCCGTCGTGCGCCCGACCGACCTGCTGGCCCGCCAGGGCGGCGACGAGTTCCTGCTCGTGCTCGGCGAGGTGGCCAGCGGCGCCGCCATCCGCGGGGCGGAGGTGGCCGCGCGCCTGGCCGATGCGCTGCGTGGTGGCTTCCTGCTGGCCGGTGAGACGGTCCACGTGACCGCGTCGATCGGCATCAGCGCCTTCCCCGGCGACGCCAACGACGCGCGCACGCTGCTCCAGCACGCCGACAGCGCGATGTACGCGGCCAAGGCGGCCGGCGGCGCCACCTTCCGCCTGCACGGCACCGAGTCCCCCTCCTTCGCGCCGGCCGCCGCCGTCGATCCCGTGGCGCCCGACCTCGAGGCCGACGCCGCCGACGCCGCCGAGCTCGATCGGATCCTGGCCGGCGGGCTGATCGTGCCGCGCTTCCAGCCGATCGTCGATCTCGAGGACCGCTCGGTCGCGGCCTACGAGGCGTTGGCCCGCGGCCCCGAGGGCTCGCCCTTGCAGTTCCCCGATCGGCTGTTCGCGGTCGCGGCGCGCACCGGCCGCACGGCCGAGCTCGACGCCGCCTGTCGGCGCGCGGCCATCGCCCAGGGCATCGCCGGCGGCGTGCGCGCGCCGCTGCGGCTGTTCGTCAACGTCGAACCCAGCTCGCTGACCACGCTCGACGGCCCGGTCGACGGCCCGGTCGACGACGGCCACGCGCTCGTCATCGAGCTGACCGAGCGCGCGCTGGTCGACCGCCCCGCCGACGTGATCGCGGCGGTCGCCGCGCTGCGCGACCAGGGCATCGCGATCGCGCTGGACGACGTCGGCACCGACCGGCGCTCGCTGGCCTTCATGCCCTTCGTCGCACCCGACGTGATCAAGCTCGACCTGCGCCTCGTGCAGAGCAACCCGACGGCGGAGATCGCGGCGATCGTGCACGCGGTCAACGCCGAGGCCGAGCGCTCCGGCGCGATCGTCCTGGCCGAGGGGATCGAGACCGAGGAGCACCTGCGCATCGCCCGCGCGCTGGGCGCCACGCACGGCCAGGGGTGGCTGTTCGGCCGCCCGGAGGCGCTGCCCGATCCCGTGCCCGTCCCGGCGCACCCGCTGCCCACCCGGGCGCCCCTGCCGCTCCCCGCGGCGGATGAGACGCCCTTCTCGATCGTCGCCGGCGCCCGCGAGACGCGCCGCGGTCCCAAGCGGCTGCTGCTGGCCATCTCCAAGCACCTGGAGGCCCAGGCGATGGCCCACGGCGAGGCCGCGGTCGTGCTGTCGACCTTCCAGGAGGCGCGCCACCTGACCGACGCCAGCCGCAGCCGCTACCGGCGCCTGGCCCAGTCGGCCGCCTTCGTCGGCGCGCTCGGTGTCGGCCTCAGCCCCGAGCCGGTGCCCGGTGTGCGCGGGGCGGACCTCGACAGCGCCGAGCCGCTGCGCGGCGAGTGGAACGTGGTCGTGGTCACGCCGCACTTCGCGGCGGCGTTCGTCGGGCGCGACCTGGGCGACGACGGCGCCGACATGGAGCGCCGGTTCGACTTCTGCCTGACCTACGACCGCGCGCTGGCCGTGCGCGCGGCCGCGGCGCTGATGCGCCGCATCGCTCCGCGCTGAGCGCAAGTTCTGCGCCGGGCGCGCGTTCCAAGCGGACATGAAGCTCTCCACCAGGGTCGCTGTCCTCGCCACCGCCGGAGTCGCCGCGCTTGCCGCCGCCGGTCCGGCCATGGCCTGGGCGCCCGCCGACACCGCGCCGATCCATCCAGGCGTGCAGACGGTCACGGACGGCAGCGGTCAGTGCACCGCCAACTTCATCTTCCAGGACGGAACGAACACCTACATCGGTCAGGCGGCGCACTGCTCGTCGACCGGTGAGGCCACCGAGACCGACGGCTGCACCTCGCAGTCGCTCCCGCTCGGCACGAAGGTCGAGATCGGCGGTGCCACCAAGCCGGGCACCATGGTCTACAACTCGTGGCTGGCCATGCAGGCCAGCGGGGAGACCGATCCCGACACGTGCGCCTACAACGATCTCGCGCTCGTGAAGATCGATCCGGCCGACGTCGATCTGGTCAACCCCTCGATCCCGAACTTCGGTGGCCCGGTCGGCATCAACACGTCGGGCACCGCGGCCGGCGACAAGGTCTTCTCCTACGGCAACTCGTCGCTGCGCCAGGGCATCACGCTGCTCAGCCCGAAGGAGGGCTTCAGCCTCGGTGACGACGCCAACGGCTGGACCCACACCGTCTACACCCTGACCCCCGGCATCCCCGGTGACTCCGGCTCGGCGTTCCTGGACGCCGACGGCAACGCGCTCGGCGTGCTGTCGACGGTGGCGATCGCGCCGCTGGCCGCCTCCAACGGCGTCGGCGACGTGGCCAAGGAGATCGCCTGGGCCAACAGCAAGGGCGGTCAGTCGATCAGCCTCGTGAAGGGTACCGAGCCCTTCGCCGGCGGGACCCTGCCGATCTAGGACCTCCAGCGGAGCATGCTCCCCGGCGGGACCTGAAATAGGGTCTCGCCGGTGGAGCGTGAGCCGTTGTCCCTGGCGCCCGGCGAGTTCCGTCGCCTGGCGCACACGGTGGCCGACCTGGTCGCCGATCACCTCGAGGGCATTCGCGACCTGCCGCCGCTGCGGCCCGGGTCGCGTGAGGCCCTCGACGCCGTTCTGCGCGAGCCGCCGCCCGAGCAGCCGGGCGACGTCGACGCCGCGCTGACCACGGCGACCGACGTCGTCCTGGCCCACATGCAGCTGACCCAGCACCCGCGGTACTTCGCGCGCGTGCCGGGACCGTCCAGCCCGATCGGGCCGCTGGCCGACGCGCTGGCCTCCGGCTTCAACGCGATCGCCACCTCGTGGGCCGGCTCGGCGGGGCCCACCACGCTGGAGCTCGTCGTCACCGACTGGCTGGCGCAGCTGCTGGGGATGCCCGAGGAGACCGAGGGCGTGCTGCTGTCGGGCGGGTCGATGTCGAGCCTGACCGCGTTCGCGGCGGCGCGCCTGGCCCGCCTGGGCGGGCACGATCCGGAGGCCACCGTCTACTGCTCGGCGCAGACCCACGCGTCGCTGCCCCGGGCGCTGCGGGCGCTGGGGTTCGCGGAGGATCGCTTGCGGGTGCTGGACTGCGACGCGGCCTTTCGCTTGCCGGTGGCGTCGGTCGCGCGCGCGGTGGCCGAGGATCGCGCCGCCGGCCGGCGCCCGTTCCTGCTGATCGCCAACGCGGGCACGACGAACACCGGCGCGGTCGACGACCTCGAGGCCCTGGCCGACCTGGCCGCCGCCGAGGGACTGTGGCTGCACGTCGACGGGGCGTACGGCGCGCCCGGCGCTTTGGTGCCCCAGGGCGCGGCGCTGCTGGCCGGGATGGGGCGAGCCGACTCGCTCGTCGTCGACCCGCACAAGTGGCTGTTCACGCCCTACGAGTGCGGCGTGCTGCTGGTGCGCGAGCCGGGGCTGCTGGCGCAGGCGTTCGCGATGTCGCCCGAGTACCTGGCCGACACCACCGGCCCGGAGCCGTCGCTGCGCGATCGCTCGCTGCAGCTCACCCGCACGTCGCGGGCGCTGAAGCTGTGGCTGACGATCAAGACGTTCGGCGTCGCGGAGATCCGCACGGCGATCGCCACCGGGATCGCGCTGGCCGAGCACGCCGAGGCGACGCTGCGGGCCACGCCGGGCTGGGAGATCGTCACCCCGGCACAGCTGGCCGTGGTCACGTTCGCGCCCGTGTCGGGCGACTGCGCGGCGCTGGCCGCCGCGCTGGTGGAGGACGGCTACGCGGTGCTCAGCTCGACGGTGCTCGACGGCCGCGGCGTGCTGCGGCTGTGCACGATCAACCCGCGCACGACCGAGGCGGAGATCGACGAGACGATCGCCCAGCTGGCCGCGATAGCGTCCGCTTCGTGATCCCGCGTCTGCTGGACCTGGCCTATCCCGAGGCGGTCGCTCTGCGCGTCGGGGCCCGGGAGCTGACCTGGCAGGAGCTGCACGGCGCGGCCACCGCGGTTGCCGATCACGTCGCCGGGACCGAGCGCGTGGCCGTGTGGGCGGTGCCGTCGGCCGAGACGGTGGTGGCGGTCGTGGGCGCGCTGCTGGCCGGCGTGCCGATCGTGCCGCTGAACCCCAAGGCCGGTGCGCGCGAGCTCGAGCACGTCCTGGCCGACAGCGATCCGGCGCTGGTGCTGACGACGCCGGGGGAGGGCACGGCGCCCGGGCGCCCGCGCATCGACGTCGACCTGCGCGCGATCGGCGGGGAGGTGCCCGCCGAGCCCGATCCCGAGACGCCCGCGTTCGTCGTCTACACCTCGGGCACCACCGGGCCGCCGAAGGGCGCCGTGCTGCCCCGCCGCGCCGTCACGACGAACCTCGACGCGCTGGGCGAGGCGTGGGCGTGGACGGAGGAGGACGTCGTCGTGCACGCGCTGCCGCTGTTCCACGTGCACGGGTTGATCGTCGGGATGATCGGCGCGCTGCGCCGGGGCGGGATCGGCTGGCAGCTCGGGCGCTTCGACCCGGCCGAGGTGGCCGACGCCTTCGAGCGCGACGCGACGATGCTCTTCGCCGTGCCCACGATGCATCGGCGGTTGGCCGACGCCGCGCAGGCCGATCCGCGCATCGCCGGCGCGTTGGGGCGCGCGCGGCTGCTGGTGTCGGGCTCGGCCGCGCTGCCCGCGCGCGAGCACGAGCGCATCGAGCGGCTGACGGGCCAGCTGGTGGTCGAGCGCTACGGCATGACCGAGACGCTGATGAACACGGCGGTGCGCGCCGACGGCGACCGGCGCCCGGGCGCGGTCGGGCCGCCGCTGGACGGCGTCGAGGTGCGTCTGCTCTCGGAGGCCGGCGACGAGAGCGGCATCGGCGAGATCCTCGTGCGCGGCCCCAACCTGTTTCTCGGCTACCTGAATCGTCCCGACGCGACCGCGGAGGCCGTCGACGCCGACGGCTGGTTCCACACCGGCGACCTGGCCACGCTCGACGACGACGGCTACGTGCGCATCGTCGGCCGCCGCGCCACCGACCTGATCAAGAGCGGCGGCTTCAAGATCGGCGCCGGCGAGATCGAGAACGCCCTGCTCGAACACGACGCCGTCGCCGAGGCCGCCGTCACCGGCGAGCCCGACGACGACCTCGGCGAGCGCGTCGTCGCCTGGCTGGTCGCCCGCGACGGCGTCGACCGTCCGACCGACGCCGACGTCGCCAACCACGTTGCCGGCCTGCTCACGCCGCACAAGCGCCCTCGCGTGGTCCGATGGGTAGCCGAGCTGCCCCGCAACGCGCTGGGGAAGGTGCAGAAGAAGGCGTTGCGGGAACCCTGATGGGCATGGCGACGAGATCGCCCCGCACACGACGATGGGTACGCGTTGAGAGCCGCCTGTTCGTTGCGCTCGCTTTCATTCCGTGGATCGTTGCGGCCCTTATCGCCGTCATCATCGTTGCGGGGGCGATCCTCCAGCCGAACGGAGCAGCTGAATGGGGCGTGACGCCTTTCCTGGTGGTCGCGCTCTTGGCGGCGCTCGTCGTGGAGTTCTGGGCGATGTGGTGGGCACGCGCCGATGCACGTGAGCGCGCACTGGTTGACCCGGCCCTGAAGAACTGGCCCGGTCGGCTTCTGTGGCAGCCCGGACTTGTCCCGATCTACTGGCTGACCGTCGTGCGTCGGGATCGGGGGGTTCGGTGACGTTGCTCCTGCAAGCCGCGCTCAACGGCGACCGCACCCGCAACGATCATCCAGCGGTCCCGGTCACCGCCGACGAGCTCGCCCGCGACGCCTCGGCCTGCGTGGCCGCCGGTGCGGGCGCGTTCCACATCCACCCGCGCGACGGCGAGGGCCGCGAGACGTTGGATCCGGCGGTCATCGATGCGGTTGTGCGGCAGGTGCGCGAGGCCGCGAATGGCGCACCCGTCGGCGTCTCGACCGCGGCATGGATCGAGCCTGACCTCGAGCGCCGCCTCGCGCTGATCAGCGCGTGGAGCGCGCCCATCTACGCCTCGGTCAACGTCTCCGAGGAGGGTTTCGACGAGGTCATGCGCGTTCTGCTGGAGAACGGCATCGGCATCGAGGCGGGCGTTTGGTCGGTCGAAGACGCCGAGCGCCTCGCCGCCTGCGGGCTGGCCGACCGCCTCACGCGCGTGCTCGTCGAGCCGGTCGATCCCGACCCCGTCGCGGCGCCGCTGCTGTACGAGTCGATTCACGCCGCGCTGGACCGCCACGGCATCACCGCGCCGCGTCTCCAGCACGCCGACGGCGAGGCGACCTGGCCCGTGCTCGAGGACGCGATTGTCTTCGGCTACGACACGCGCATCGGCTTCGAGGACACGCTCCTGCTGCCCGACGGCGAGCGCGCGACGAGCAACGCGCAGCTCGTCGCGGCTACCGCCCGCCTCGTCCCGGGGCAAGCGAACGACGGCGCCTGAGCGGCTCGCCACAGCTGGCGCGTTGCCGCTCTCAAGTTGCGTCGACGCTGGCCGACCACCTGGATAGGCCGCTCCGATTCGGGGCGGCTCTTCTCGTTGTCGGACGCGTCGGCGCGGGCGAACGACGGGCAGCGAAGGCGCGTGGGTCGTCCGCTCCGCGGTCCGCGCGGCGAAAGGGGGCGACGTGACCGACCTTAAGCTCGTATAGCGGGGTTAAAGTCGGTCACGTGCCGGTCCGAAAAGCGAACCGACCCGCGGCGTGCTCGGCGCGGCGGCTCCGGGCCGGCTGTCTTCGCCGCCCGCCGTTCGTTCGCGCAACGGCGACCGATTACGGCGACTTCGGCGCGACGTAGACGAGCCGCCCGTCGTCCAGGCGGTAGACCTTGCCGACCTCTTCGCCGCGGCCGATGACCTGCTCGCCGCCGGTCTGGGGGACGGTGCCGACCTGCTGGTCGGGGGAGACCTTGACCTGGTTGTCCGCGGCCGGCGTCACCGAGTCCGCGCCGAGCGAGTTGATCGCCACGAGCAGGAAGGCGAGCGCGAGCACGAGGCCGAGGTCGAACAGGTTGACCAGGCCGTCGAGCGGGTCGCCGGCCCGATCGTCGCGCAGGCGCGCCCGGGTGGAGACGCGCGACTTCACGTCGACTGCACCACCGGCATCGGCAGCGACTCGTGCGTCTGCTGGACGCTGGGCTGGTCGAACAGGACGGCGGCGACGAACTCCAGATCGGAGTGGTCCTGGGAGTACAGGCGGTCGCGCACCAGCGACAGGATGAAGGCGACCATGCCCACGAAGATCCCGATCACGGTCACGCCGAAGGCGACGCGCAGGCCGTCGGAGAGCTGCTTGACGTCGCCCTCGCCGAGCGCGGCGAGCGCGGGGGACAGCGGGATCAGCGTGCCCATCAGGCCGAGGCCCGGGCCGGCGCGCACGAGCAGGCGCGTGCGCTCCAGCCGCCGCAGCGAGCCGAAGTCGAAGTCGGCCAGGCGCTTGGCCACGCGGTCGTTGGCGTTCGGCTGGCCCCATTCGGCCACCATGTCGCGCATGCACTGCGCCATCGCGGCGTCGGTCGACACGCGCAGCAGCGGCACGCGCGCCTTGCCCTTGTCGCCCTTGAGCAGCTCGCGCTTGGCCTCCGACGCGGCCCGCTCCAGGCGGGGCAGATCGCGCCGGCGCCGGCGCAGCAGCTCGACGAGGAAGGCACCGGTCTCGAACACGACGGCCGCCAACGCGGCGAACGCGAGCACGAAGACCGGGTACTTGAGCGCGTTCGCGATGTCGAGGAGCAGATCCTCCACTGCGACCTCAGACTAGAGCGGGCGCGCCCTACGCGGGCTGCTCGACGTCGATGATCTCGTAGGTACGCAGCTCGGAGTGCCCGCCGAACGAGCGCTGGCCGTCCCCGCGGTGGGCCTGCTTGAACAGGTCGCTGCCGATCCAGTCCTTGAAGGCCTGCTCGGACTCCCATTCGGTCACGACCAGGTACTCCTGGTTGCGCAGCGGCTTCATGAGCTGGAAGCGGATGAAGCCGGGCGCGGCGCCCATGCGGCGCTCGCGGTTGAGGAAGGCCTGCTCGAACTCCTCGGCCTGCTCGGGCTCCGGCGTGACGCAGTTCATCGAGACGAAAGTCATGGCGCGGTTAGGCTACCCGAAGGTGGGCGAGGATCCGCTCGGTCACCTGGGGCGCCTGCTCGATGTTGGCCAGGTGCGCGGCGTGGGGGATGACCGTCATCCGCGCGCCCGGGATCCGCGCCGCGATGCGCGCACCGTGGTCGGACGGCGTCGACGGATCGTCGGCCCCGGCGATCACCAGCGTCGGCGCCACGATGCCGGCCAGCGCGTCGATCTGATCCATCGCGCCGATCGCCGCGCAGCACCCCGCGTAGCCCTCGGCGGGGGTGGCGGCGATCATCTCGCGCAGCTGGCCCACCCGCTGCGGATGCGCGGCCGCCCACGCCGGCGTGAACCAGCGCGCCACCACCGCATCGGCCACCGCGCCGGTGCCCTCGGCGCGCACCAGCGCCGCCCGGTCCACCCACTGCTGCGGGGGCCCGAGCTGGGCCGACGTGCAGCACAGCACGATCCGATCGACCCGGTCGGCGGCGTGCGTGGCCAGCCACATCGTGGTCATGCCGCCCAGCGAGACGCCGGCCACATGCGCCCGCGCGATGCCCAGCGCGTCCAGCAGCGCCAGCACGTCGCCGCCGATGTCATCCAGCGCGTACGGCCCGGGCGGAACCGGCGAGCGGCCGTGGCCGCGCAGGTCGAAGCGCACGACGCGGAAGCGCGCGGCGAGCGCGTCGATCTGCGGCTCCCACATGGCCAGGGTCGAGCCCAGCGAGTTGATCAGCACGAGGGCGGGCGCATCGGCCGGCCCCTCGACCACGTGGTGGACGTCGACGGCGGTCACGCGCCGGATTGAAGCGCACGGTGCGCTTCGAGCGCTCGGTCGACGAAGACGCCGGCGCTGCCCAGGTAGCCCTCGGGGTCCAGGAGCTCGGCCAGCTCGTCGGCCGGCACGTGCGCGCGCACCGCCTCGTCCTCGGCCAGCACCTCGCCGAACGGGCGGCCGAGCGTCCCGGCCTCCTGCGCGGCGCGCTCGATCGCCTCATGGGCCACGTCGCGGCCCAGCGTGCGGCCGAGCTCGGTCGACACGCGCTCGGCCAGCAGCAGCCCGCCGGTCGCGTCGAGGTTGGAGCGCATCCGCGCGCGATCGACCTCCAGGCCCTGCAGGCACTCGCGCAGCCAGGCCGCGGCGGCGCCCACGGCCACCAGCAGGTCGCACAGCGGCACCCACTCGGCGTGCCAGGCCCCGGCGGCGCGCTCGTGCTCGTGGTCCATCGAGCCCAGCAGCCCGCCGGCCAGCGCCGGGGCCCGCCGGGCGCAGGCCAGCGCGGCGATCGACGCCACCGGGTTCTGCTTGTGCGGCATGGTCGACGAGCCGCCGCCCGCGCTCTCGCGCACCTCGCCGACCTCGGTCTGGCTGAGCAGGATCACGTCGCGCGCCGGCTTGGCGATCGCGCCCGCGGCCTCGCCCAGAGCGCCGGCCAGCTCGCCGATCCGCGTGCGGTCGGTGTGCCAGGGCAGCACCGGTTCGGGCAGGCCGAGCAGGCGGGCCAGCGTCGCCACCACCGCCGGACCGTCGGCGCCCAGCGAGGCCAGCGTGCCCGCCGCGCCGCCGAGCTGGACGGCCAGGCGCGTCTCGCGCACGGCGGCGATCCGATCGGTCGCGGCGTCGAGCGCGATCATCCAGCCGGCCGCCTTCAGCCCGAACGTCGTCGGGACCGCCTGCTGCATCAGCGTGCGCGCGGCCATCGGCGTGCCGCGATGGTCGCGAGCCAGCGCCGCGGCAGCGTCGGAGGCCGCGCGCAGGTCGACCAGGATCAGGTCGAGCGCGACGCGCGAGACGAGCATCGCGGCCGTGTCGATCACGTCCTGCGACGTGGCGCCGCGATGCACGTGACCGCGCGCGCTGGAGGAGCCCACGGCCGCGGTCAGCGCCTTGACCAGCGGCTGGGCCGGGTTGCCGCCGCTGGTCGCCGCCACGCCGATCGACGCCGCATCGAAGTTCTCGGCGCGCGCGGCCGCGGCGATCGCCTCCGCCGCGCCGTGCGGGATCAGCCCCAGCTCGGCCTGCGCCCGGGCCAGGCCCGCCTCGAAGTCGAGCATCGCCTGCAGCCAGGCGCGTTCGCCGACGGCCTCCGCCACCGGTCCACGCGCGAGGACCCCGGCGAAGAGCTGATTCACGTGCGGGGCAGCCCCGCGTAGTTCTCGGCCAGCGACAGCGCGGCCGCGGGCGACGACGTCACGTACTTCAGCTGCGAGATCTGCAGGCGCTCCTCGAACGGATCGCGGCCCGGAGGCTGGTGCATCATCGACGTCATGAACCACGAGAAGTGCTGCACGCGCCAGACCTTACGCAGGCAGCGCTCGGTGTAGCCCTCCAGTCCGGACCGGTCGTCGCGGTCGTAGAACGCGACGAGCGCCTCGGACAGGTTCTGCACGTCGGCGATCGCCACGTTCATGCCCTTGGCGCCGGTGGGCGGGACGATGTGCGCGGCGTCACCGCACAGGAACAGGCGGCCGTACTGCATCGGCTCGACGACGAACGAGCGCATCGGCGTGATGCCCTTCTCGAAGATCTCGCCCTCGTTGAGGTGGAAGTCGTCGTCGGGGCCGGTCTCCAGCCGCGCGTGCAGCTCGGACCAGATGCGCTCGTCGGGCCACTGCTCGATGTCCTCGTCGGGCGTGACCTGCAGGTACAGGCGCGTGACCTGCGGGTTGCGCATCGAGTACAGCGCGAACCCGCGCGGCGTGTTGGCGTAGATCAGCTCCTCGTTGGCCGGCGCGGCGCGGGCCAGGATCCCCAGCCAGGCGAACGGGTAGACGCGCTCGAAGACGGTCAGCACGCCGTCGGGGATCGACGGGCGCGAGATGCCGTGGAAGCCGTCGCAGCCGGCGATGTAGTCGCAGACCAGCTCGTGGGCCGCGCCGTCCTGGGTGTAGGTGATCGACGGCGCATCGGAGTCCAGGCCGTGCAGCGCGACGTCGGAGCACTCGAAGTGCAGCGCGCCGCCGACCGCCAGGCGATGGTCGATCAGGTCCTTGACGACCTCCTGCTGGCCGTAGACGGTGATCGCCCGCCCGCACAGCGCCTGCATGTCGATCCGATGCCGCGCGCCCTCGAACAGCAGCTCGAAGCCCTCGTGCACGAGCCCCTCGCGCCGCAGCCGCGCGTCGACGCCGAGCTGGGCCATCGCCTCGACCGAGCCCTGCTCGAGCACCCCGGCGCGCACCCGCTGCTGGACGTACTCGCGGTCGCGGGCCTCGATGACGACGCAGTCGATCCCCGCCTGGCGCAGGAACTCGGCCAGGAACAGGCCGGCGGGCCCGGCGCCGACGATCCCCACTTGGGTGCGTGTCATGTTGCTCTCCGGTGGATGACGGGTGTGGCGGCGAGGTCGGCTTCGATGCGCGCCGCGGTCTCGCGCAGGGCGGGCAGCAGCTCCGACCGCATCGCCGCGACCGTGCGTCGGGCGGCGTGCGTGGACAGGTTCATGGCCGCGACGACGGTGCCGGCGCCGTCGCGGATCGGGACGGCGATCGAGCGCAGGCCCGCCTCGAGCTCTTGGTCGACGATCGCGTACCCGTCGCGGCGCGCGTCGTCGAGCTTGCGCTGCAGGACGGCGTCGCCGGTGTGGAAGTCGGTGGCCGCGAGCAGCACGCGACCCATCGACGTGCGGTGCGCGGGCAGACGGGTGCCGACGTGCAGCGAGACGGTCATGATCCGCGAGACCGGCACGCGCGCGACGTAGATGACGTCGCCCTCGTCGAGCACCGAGACCGACGAGGACTCACGCACCCGGGCGACCAGGCGCTCGATGTGCGGCTCGGCCACCTCGGGCAGCGACAGCGACGACAGGTAGCTGTGGCCGAGCTCGAGCACCCGCGGGGACAGCCAGAACATCCGCCCGTCGGTGTGCACGTAGTGCAGGTCGACCAGCGTCAGCAGGAAGCGACGCGCGGCCGCGCGCGTCAGGCCGGTGCGGCGCGCGACGTCGCTCAGCGTCATCTGCGGCTCCTCCGCCGAGAACGCCCGGATCACGGCGATGCCGCGCTCGAGCGACTGGACGAAGTGGTCGGGGCGGGCGGGGACGGCGTCGCTCACCGCTGCTGCGCCTCCGCGATGCCCAGCTCGCGCAGCGTCTCGTTGGCGATCTTGAACGCCGCGTTGGCGGCCGGGACGCCGGCGTACACCGCGGTGTGGAGGATCACCTCGCCGATCTCGTCGGGCGTCAGCCCGTTGGTGATCGCCGCGCGCACGTGCATGGCGATCTCGCCCTCGGCCCGGATCGCCGTCAGCGCGGTCAGCGTGATGATCGACCGGGTGCGCCGGTCCAGCCCGGGCCGCGACCACACGTCCCCCCACGCGGTGCGCGTGATGAAGTCCTGGAACAGCTCGGTGAAGTCGGTGGTTCCCGCCACCGCGCGCTCGACGTGGGCCTCGCCGAGCACCGCCCGGCGGACCTCCATCCCCTGTGCGCGGCGCTCGTCGTCAGAGCTCGAAGAAGGCAGTCTCACCAGCTCCCTGCAGGACGATGTCGAAGCGATAGCCGCGGTCGTCGACCGGCTCGGCGATGAGGGTCCCGCGCACGTCCTCGGGCAGCGACTGCAGCACCGGGTCGGCCGCGTTGGCCGCGGCCTCCTCGGCGAAGTAGATGCGCGTGTTGAGCTGGCGCAGCAGCCCGCGGGCCATGACGATCACCGAGATGTGCGGCGCCTGGTCGCGGTCGCCCTCGGCCGCCGGGATCGCGCCCGGCTTCAGCGTCCTGACCGCCCAGCGACCTTCGTTGTCGGTCCCGCAGCGGGCGAACCCGCTGAAGCCCTCGAACACCGTGGCGCCGCGCGGATCGTCGGGGTGGTTGAAGCGCCCGTTGGGATCGGCCTGCCAGATCTCGATCATCGCGTCGGGCACGGGCGCGCCGTTGCCGTCGTACACGTGGCCGAAGATCTCGATCGCGTCGCCGTGGTAGGGCTCGACCGCGTTGACGCCCTCGGGCCACGGCGTGGTCAGGCCGAAGGCGAAGTAGGGACCGACGGTCTGCGACGGCGTCGGGCCGGGCGTCGGCGCCAGCGTCGCGGGCGCGTACGGGCCGATCGGCTCCTGGTAGGGGTCGCTCATCCGTGCTCCTCCGCGGTCTCGATGTGGGTCGCGTCGGGCCCGCGCAGGACGATGTCCCATTTGTAGGCCAGCGCCCACTCGGGCACGGTCTCGTCGAGGTCGAACGTGCTGATCATGCGGTTGCGCGTGGGCTCGTCCAGGCCCGCGTCGAAGATCGGGTCCTGGAAGAACAGCGGGTCGCCGGGGAAGTACATCTGGGTGACCAGCCGCTGGGGCAGCGAGCGCCCGGTCAGCGAGAAGTGGATGTGCTGGGCGCGCCAGGCGTTGGGGTGGTTGCCCCACGGGTACGCGCCCGGCTTGATCGTGATGAAGCGGTAGCGGCCGTCGGCGTCGGTCAGCGCGCGGCCGACCCCGCTGAAGTTCGGGTCCAGCGGCGCCGGGTGCTGGTCGACGACGTGGTCGTAGCGCCCGGCCGCGTTGGCCTGCCAGAGCTCGACGAGCTGGCCCGGAAGCGGGCGGCCGCCGCTGTCCAGCAGGCGGCCGTGGACGATGATGCGCTCGCCGATCGGCTCACCGCGGCCGTGCACGGTCAGGTCGTGGTCGTGCTCGCCGACGCGGTCCTCGCCCAGCAGCGGGCCGGTCACCTCGCCGATGCCCTGGGGCAGGTGGAACAGCTTGCGCTTGGGGAAGCGGTACTGCGTCGAGCGGTAGCCGGGGAACGCCGACGGGTCGTCGCCCTGGGGGAGCGGCGCGTACGTCGGGAGCGGGCTCTGCGACATCTCTCCTCCTTGGTGAACGTCAGGCTTCCAACACGACGGCCAGCCCCTGGCCGACGCCGATGCAGATGGCCGCCAGGCCCCAGCCGCCGCCGCGCCGGCGCAGCTCGTGGGCCAGCGCGCCGAGGATGCGCACGCCCGAGCAGCCGAGCGGATGGCCGATGGCGATCGCGCCCCCGTTGGGGTTGACGATCGCGGGATCGAGCTCCTTCCAGTCGGCCAGGCAGGCCAGCGACTGGGAGGCGAACGCCTCGTTGAGCTCGACCACGGACAGGTCGTCCCAGCCGATGCCGGCCCGGGCCAGCGCCTTGTTGGCCGCCTCCACGGGGGCGATGCCGAAGACGTCGGGATCGACGCCGTGCACCGCGCGCGCGGCGATGCGGGCCATCGGCTCGCGGCCCAGCTTGCTCGCCGCCGCCTCGTCGCCGATGACCACGGCGCCGGCGCCGTCGTTCAGCGGCGACGCGTTGCCGGCGGTGACCGTGCCGTCCTGGCGAAAGGCGGGCTTCAGCTTGGCCAGCTTCTCCATCGAGCTGTCGGGGCGGATGCCCTCGTCGCGGGTCAGGTCGGTGCCGGGCACGGGGACCACGTGGTCGTCGTAGAACCCCGCCTCCCAGGCGGCGTGCGCGCGCTGATGGCTGGCCATCGCGAACGCGTCCTGCTGCTCGCGGGTGATCTCGTAGCGGTCGGCCAGGATCTCGGCCGACTCACCCAGCGGGATCGACCACTGGTCGGGCATGTTCGGGTTCACCATGCGCCAACCCAGCGTGGTCGAGTGCAGCGTCTCGTGGCCGGCCGGGAAGCCCTTGGCCGGCTTCAGCAGCACCCAGGGCGCGCGGCTCATCGACTCCACGCCGCCGACCAGCGTCAGCGAGGCGTCGCCCGCCTCGACCGCGCGGCTGGCGCCGATCGCCGCCTCCAGGCCGCTGCCGCACAGCCGGTTGAGCGTCACGCCCGGCACCGTCGTGGGCAGGCCGGCCAGCAGCACGGCCATGCGCGCGACGTCGCGGTTGTCCTCACCGGCCGCGTTGGCGTCGCCGAAGAAGACGTCGTCGATCAGCTCGGGATCGATCTGGTCGCGCTCGACGATCGTCTTGACCACGTGGGCGGCGAGGTCGTCGGGACGCACGCCCGACAGCGCGCCGCCGTAGCGGCCGATCGGGGTGCGGATCGCGTCGATGACGTAGGAGGTCGGCATCAGGCCTTCAGGGCTCGCAGGGTGTCCAGCTCCGCGGCGGTCGGGAGCGCCAGGGTGTCGACGTCGTCGGCGAAGCGCAGCGCCCAGCCGGTCGCCTCGACGGCCTGCTCGCGCGTGACGCCCTCGTGCAGCGCGGTCATCACGAACTCGTTGCTGCCGTCCTCGGCTTCGAGGACGCCGAGGTCGGTGATGATCTTCGTCGGGCCGCGGCCGCGCAGGCCGAGCTTCTCGCGGTAGCCCGGCGAGCCGTCGCCGTGGCCCACGCTGGTCACGAAGTCGACCTTCTCCACGAACGCGCGCGCCGACTGGCGCAGGATCACGATCACCTCGCCGCAGTTGGCGGCGATCTCGGGCGCTCCGCCGGCGCCGGGCAGGCGCACCTTCGGGTGCGCGTAGTCGCCGCCGACCACCGTCGTGTTGATGTTGCCGAACTTGTCGATCTGAGCGGCGCCGAGGAAGCCGACGTCGATGCGGCCCGGCTGCACCCAGTAGTTGAACATCTCGGGCACGGCGACCACCGCGTCGGCCGTCTCACCCAGGATGCCGTCGCCGATGCTCAGCGGCAGGCGGTCGGGCTTGGCCCCGATCGCGCCGGACTCGTACACGAGCACGAGGTTCGGCGCGTGGGTGCGCTGGGCCAGGTTGGCGGCCGCGCCGGGAGGACCGATGCCCACGAACGTCGTGGTGCCGTCGGTCAGCACGCGCGCCGCCGCGACGGTGAGCAGCTCGTCGGGGGCGAACTCAGGCATCGAGCACCTCGCGGTTGAGCCATTCCTGGAAGGACTCGCGGTCGCGCGAGACGGTGTCCCACGCGCGGTAGGCCGCGTTGTCGCGGTCGTAGTAGCCCTGCGCGTAGGACGGCACGGCTCCCTTGGGCACTTCGGCGATCGCGGTCACCACCCAGCTGGGCAGGACGACCTGGTTGGGCATCGGCTCGAGCTCGTCGACGATCTCCTCGACCGTGACCAGCGAGCGCTGCGCGCCCAGCACCGTCTCCTTCTGCACGCCGGTCAGGCCCCACATCTGCACGTTGCCCTTCCGGTCGGCCCGCTGCGCGTGGATGATCCCCACGTCGAGGCCGAGGTTGGGCACCGCGGTCAGCACCTCGCCGGTGAACGGGCAGGTGACCTGGCCGATGGTCTTCGTGTGCTTGGGCAGGTCGGTGCCCGTGTACCCGCGCATCACCGCGAAGGGCAGGCCGGCGGCGCTGGCCGCGTAGCGGTTGGCCATCCCCGCGTGCGAGTGCTCCTCGATCTCCAGCGGCGCGGGCCACTCGTGCTCGACCGCGTCGCGCAGGCGATGCAGCGAGCCGACGCCCGGGTTGCCGCCCCAGGAGAAGACGAGCTTGCGCGCGCAGCCGGCGCCGATCAGCTGGTCGTAGACGATGTCCGGGGTCATCCGCACCAGGGTCAGGTTGCGCCGACCCTGGCGGATGATCTCCTGGCCCGCGGCGACCGGGATCAGATGGGTGAAGCCCTCGAGCGCGATGGTGTCGCCGTCGTGGACGAGGGCGGCGATCGCCTCGGGGAGCGTGGTGAAGGTGGCAGTCATGGTGTGCGGATAGCGCACACGGTGCGCTGGGCGAACACCTTACGGGATCTCGGGCACCGCTGCCTGCCGGCGCTCGCGCAGCAGCGAGGCGACCACCCCGGTGCCCAGGATCAGCGCGATGACCGGCAGGCTGAACTCGGGCCCGACCTTCCCGACCAGCTCGCCCAGGACCATCTTCAGCCCGATGAACGCGAGCAGCACGGCCAGCGCGGTCTTCAGGTAGTACAGGCGCTCGACCAGGTCGGCGACCAGGAAGAACAGCGGTCGCAGGCCGAGCAGCGCGAACGCGTTGGCCGCGAAGACGATGAACGCGTCGTCGGTGATGGCCAGGATCGCCGGCACCGAGTCGATCGCGAAGATGATGTCGACGATCATGATCGCCACCAGGGCCCCCGCGAACGCGCTGGGCAGCTTGTTGCTCAGGCGCTGGACGAGCTTGTCCTCGCCCGCGTGGTCGTGGCGGTGGGCGAACAGCCGCCAGGCCGTCCACAGCAGCAGCGCGGCGAACAGGAAGCTGACCCAGCTGAACTGCTCCAGCACGGCCGCGCCGGCGAAGATGAACACGCCGCGCAGCAGCAGCGCGCCGACGATGCCGTAGGTCAGCAGCTTGTGGCGCTCGGTGACCGGCACCGCGAAGGCGGTCAGCACGAGCAGGTAGACGAACACGTTGTCCAGCGACAGGCTCTTCTCGACCAGGTAGCCGGCCAGGTAGGAGCCCGCGTCCTCGCGCTCGCCGAACAGCAGCAGGACACCACCGAAGGCCAGCGCGATGGCCACCCAGACGGCGCTGGCGATTCCGGCCTGGCGGGCGGTCATCTCGCCCCCGCGGCCGCGGACGACGAACAGGTCGATGGCCAGCAGGACGGCGATGGCGATGCCGAGGCCCAGCCAGGGCGCGGCAGACGAGGACAGCAGGTCGGACATGGAACGGCTCCTTCGCGGGTTGGGTCGGGCAACTCGCGAAGGTTTTGCCGCCACACGGGCTGCGGGCGCCGGGCCCGAAGGCCGTGTTGACGAACACCCGCCGTTGGGCTACTTCCCTTCGACGCCCGCAACGATAGGGCCGCGACCTAAGGCGAACCTTTGCTGCGCCGGGCGGCCTTCTGCTCGCGCCAGCGTGCGCGTCCGAGCGCCTCGCGGGCCCGGTTGGCCGCGCGGCGGTCGTCGACCCAGGCCTGCTCGCGCTCCAGCTTGCGCCGCGCCGCCAGCCGCTCGGGGTCGACCGCGCCGCGCACCGCGCAGCCGGGCTCGTCCTCGTGCTGGCAGTCGGCGAACCGGCAGGCGCCGGCCAGCGCATCGATCTCCGCGAACGCGCCGCCGGTGCCGTCCCACACGCCGGCCTCGCGGATGCCCGGCGTGTCGACCAGCAGCGCGCCGTTGGGCAGCGCGACGAGCTCGCGGGCCACGGTGGTGTGGCGCCCGCGTCCGTCGGACGCGCGCACCGCGCCGGTGGCCAGCCGCTCCTGGCCCAGCAGCGCGTTGGCCAGCGTCGACTTGCCCGCGCCCGACGGCCCGAGCAGCACCGTCGTGGTCCCGGGCGGCAGCAGCGAGCGCAGCACGCCGACGCCGTCGCCCTCGAGCGCGCTGACGGCGACGCCGTCGGCCAGGCCGAGCGATCGGGCCATGCGCATCGCGTCGGCCTCGGGTGCCGCGTCGGCCTTGGTCAGCACGAGCGCGGCGGCGACCCCGCCCGCGCCGGCCAGCGCGATCATCCGCTCAGCGCGGCGGGCGTTGGGGGAGGGCAGCGGTTCGACGACCAGCGCCAGGTCGACGTTGGCGGCCAGCACCTGGGCCTCGGTGCGCGCGCCGGCCGCGCGGCGGACGATCGTGCCGCGGCGCTCGAGCACCTCGGCGATCGCGCCGCCGTCGTCCAGCCGGACCCAGTCGCCGGTGACCGGCGGGGTCTCGCGCAGGCGCCCGCGCGCGGGCACGAGCAGGGAACCGGTGTCGGTGGCGACCAGCCAGCGGCCGCGATGCTGCGCGAGCACGCGCAGCGGAACATGGGGAGGCAAGGGGAGAGGTCCTTCACGAGATCACGAAACGGAACGGGCGCGGCAGGGCGGCGGACCGATCCGGTCCGGCGCCTGCGTCAGGCGGCCGTGGCGTGCGTGATGTGAAGGCGGTGCTGCATGAGCGATCGACGGTACCCGATCGCCCGGAGAACGCGCAAGGGCGCGAGCGGCCTCCCACGGTCCGCTCGCGCCCAAGATGCGGTGCTGGTGCTCAGCCGGAGCCGGGCAGCGCGTACTGCTGGCCGTAGGGGTCCGACGGGTCGGTGCCGAACGGATCCTGCGACTGATCCCCGTAGGGGTCCTGCGACTGCGACCCCTGCTGCTGCTGGAGCTGCTCGAGCAGCTGCTGGAGCTCCTCCTGGGTCATCCCGCCCGACGAGCCGCCTTGGCTGGGGTCGGTCGGGTCGATCTGCTGCTGCTGGCTGGGGTCGGTCGGGTCCACCTGCTGCTGGCTGGGATCGACCTGCTGGGTCGGATCCTGCGTGCTCTCGGTGCCCGTGCCGCCGCCGGCCTTCAGCTGCGGGATGATGCTCTTGACCGTCGTCACCGAGATCGCGAAGCCGACGCCGGTGCTGCCGCCCGACTGCGAGGCGATCTGGGCGTTGACGCCGATGACCTTGCCGTCGGTGTTCAGCAGCGGGCCGCCCGAGTTGCCGGGGTTGATGGCCGCGTCGGTCTGCAGCGCGCCGCTGATGCTGTGGCCGTTGGGCGACTGCAGCGTGCGGTTGAGCGACGAGACGATGCCCGAGGTCAACGTGGACTGCAGGCCGAACGGGCTGCCGATGGCGATCACCTCGTCGCCCACCTTCGCGTCGCTGGCGTCCGCCAGCTCGAGCGGATGCAGCGTGCCCGTCTGCGCCGTGTCGACCTTGAGCAGCGCCAGGTCGCTCGACGCGTCCGCGCCGATCAGCGTGGCCGGGACGGTCTTGTCGGTCTCGCCGATGCGGACCGTGTAGCTGGAGGCGTCGGCGACCACGTGCTCGTTGGTGACGATGTAGCCGTCATCGCTGATCACGAAGCCCGAGCCGGAGGCCGACTCGCCGGCCTGGACGTACACGACGCCGTTCTTGACCGAGTTGTAGAGCTCGGCCAGGTCCACGTTGGTGCTTGAGCTGCTGGACGACGAGGACGACGGCGTCTGCGCCACCTGGCGGGTGTTCTCGGTACTCGCCTTCCCTGAATCGTCGGAGCTCAGGACTCCACCGAAGACCACGGCGGCGCACACTCCCAGTGCGGTGAGCGCGCCCAGAAGGGCTGCGCCTACGTTCCTCATGCCCATTCATCTCCTTCATGTCGTTGCATTGGCAACGTCCAGTGAAGTGATGCTTGCTGAAGCTGGCGCGAAAGAATCCTCAGCGCTAGATCAAGGGCGAGGAGGGATTGGCTAAGCGGGGACGGCCTCCCGGACCGGCGGAGCGATGGCCGAGAACTCGCTTGGGTCCAGATGGGCCAGGCGCCGCCTGAACGGATAGGTGAAGCCCGGCCACAGCGTGGAGTTGCGCCCCGTGTGGTCCAGGTACCAGCTCTGGCAGCCGCCCGACGTCCACACGGTTCCGCACATCGCGGCGTCCACCTCGGCCAGGAACGCGGCCTGCGCCTCGGCCCGCGGCTCGATCGCCTGGGCGCCGGTCCGGTCGAGGTGATCGATCGCGTCGAGGATCAGCGCGAGCTGGGACTCGATCATGAACACGACCGAGTTGTGGCCCAGGCCCGTGTTCGGTCCCAGCAGGAAGAACAGGTTCGGGTAGCCGTGGGCGATCGTGCCCAGGTGCGCGCGCGGGCTGCCGTCCCACTCGGTGGCCAGGTGGCGCCCGTCGCGACCCCACACGCGATGGGCGATCGGGATGTCGGTGACCTGGAAGCCGGTGCCGAAGATGATCGTGTCGACCGCGTGCTCGGCGCCGTCCGTGGTGACGATCGAGCGCTCGCGCACCTCGGCGATGCCGGCCGTGACGACGTCGACGTTGTCGTTCTCCAGCGCCGGCAGGTAGTCGTTGGAGAGCAGGATGCGCTTGCAGCCCATGCGGTAGTCGGGCGTGAGCTTGGCCCGCAGCGCCGGATCGGCGACCGAGTCCTGCAGGTGCTTGCGGGCGATCCGCTCGGGCAGGCGGGCCAGTGGCGGGTGCATGAACGGCAGCACGAACACCTCACGGGCCCAGTAGATCGCCGCCCGCATCGCCCGCTGGGCCGGTGGGAAGGCGCGGTACAGGCGGTGCTCCCAGCGGCGCAGCGGTCGGTCGCCGCGCGGCATGATCCACGGTGGCGTGCGCTGGAACAGGCTGAGCTTGGCCACCTGCGGCTGGATCTCGGGGACGAACTGGATCGCGCTCGCGCCGGTGCCCACGACGGCGACGCGGCGGCCGGTCAGGTCGTGGTCGTGATCCCAGGCGGCCGAGTGGAAGGTGATTCCCGCGAACCGCTCGAGGCCGGGGAGGGCGGGTAGCGCCGGCTCGTGCAGCGCGCCGGTGCCGGAGACGAGCACGTCGGCCGTCCACGTGCCCTGGCTGGTCTCGATCTCCCAGCGGCGCGCGTCGTCGTCCCAGGCCGCGCGCCGCACCTCGTGGCCGAAGCGGACGTGCTCGTAGACGCCGTGCTCGCGGGCGACGCCGCGCAGGTAGGCCCAGATCTCGCCGCCCGCGGAGAACGTGCGCGACCAGTCGGGATTGGGGGCGAAGCTGAACGAGTACAGGTGCGAGGGCACGTCGCAGGCCACGCCCGGATACGTGTTGTCGCGCCAGGTGCCGCCGACGTCGTCGGCCTTCTCGAACAGGACGAAGTCGCGGCGCCCGCGCTGCCGCAGGCGGACCGCCATGCCGAGCCCGCCGAACCCGGTGCCGGCGATGGCGATGTGGACGTGGGGAGGGGTCATCGGTCTGGTACGCATTGGTACCATCGATCGCCGATGGATAAACCCGGCGACCTGCAACTGCCGGACGACGCCAGCGGGCGCCTGCTCGGCGGCCTGGCGCTGGCGATCGTCGAGAAGGGCTACGCCGCCGCGACGATCGCCGACGTCGTGCGCCACGCGCGCGTGTCCAAGCGCACCTTCTACGAGCACTTCGCCGACAAGGAGGCGTGCTTCCTGGCCCTGTACGCCGCGGTCAGCGACCACCTGCTCGCGGTCATCGCCGACGCGGTGCGGGGCGCGGGCCCCTGGCGCGACCGCGTCGAGGCGGCCGCGCACGCGTACCTGACCGAGCTGGCGGCCCAACCGGCGCTGACCCGGACCTTCGTGGTCGAGATCCAGGCCGCCGGCCCCCGCGCGCTGGCCGCCCGCCGCGTCGTCCACGAGCGCTTCGCGGAGCAGCTGCGCGTGCTCACCGCCGAGGCCGCCACCGACGAGCCGACGATCACGCCGCTCTCGCCGGCGCTGGCCACCGCGGTCGCGGGCGGGATCAACGAGCTGATGCTCCAGGCGGTCGAGGACGGGCGCACGCAGCACCTCGCCGACCTGACCGGCGTGGCGACGGACCTGATCGTCGCGGTGGTGACCGCGCCGGTCTTCACTGGCTAGCCTGGCCCGCGTGCGGGCACTTCGGGTCCTGATCCTCTTCGCGGCGCTGCTGGTCCCAGCCGGCGTCGCCCACGCCGACGACCTCTCGGGCGCGCGCGACGTGCTGGCGCTGACCCAGCAGCGGCTCTCGTTCATGGAGACGGTCGCGGCGGCCAAGTGGGTCAGCCGGTCGCCGATCCAGGACAGCGCCCAGGAGGCCACCGTGCTGGCCAGCGCCCGCGATCTGGCCACGGCCCGCGAGTTGAACCCGACCTCGGTGGCCGACCTGTTCCAGGCGCAGATCACCGCGGCCAAGCAGATCCAGCTCGGCTGGGGTGAGCAGTGGCTGCTGTTCGGCTACCCGGCCGACGCGCCCACGCCGGACCTGGCCAGCGTGCGTCCGCAGATCGGCGCGCTGGCGCCGGCCATCGCCGACGCGCTGACGCGCACCGGGCGGGCGCACTGCGTGCGCAACGCCTACGCGAGCCTGATGAAGGCGGCGCGGGCGACGATCACCGTCCGGTTCGCCGACGACGCGCTGCGCGAGCAGATCGTCGACGCGGTGCTGGGCGTGCGGCCCGCCGGTCGGCGGGCACCCTGTTCATCCGTCTGACGCAGCCCAAATCAGCCCGCCCGTCGAAACTCGAGGGGGGTGCTTCAGGTTTTTCTCGCGACAGTCGATAAACGAATGTCGGACCTCACGTGAACCCTGAAGTTCACTACCTTGAGGTCAGACGTTGTTTGACAGACGTCTAATACCTCCCTCAACCGGGTCGAACCTCACCAATGATCTCTGCGCTCCTCCGCGTGGCACTCCGTGCTGCGCTCGCCTGCCTGGCCCTGCTCGGGCTCGCGGCAATTCCGCTTGCCACCTCGGCAAGCGCGACGCCCGCTTCTTGCACGACCGTCGCCAACCCGCTGGGCGCCGCCCAGGGTTGGACCGAGTTCATCGAGGGGCGCAACAACCGCCACTCGTCGGAGTCGGAAGGGTCGGTGGCCACCGGCGGTGTCCTGACCATCCAGCAGGTGGACATCCACGGCACCAACGGCAACCCGGCGACCGTTCGCCTGGTCGTCGGCGACAAGATCACCAACGGTGGTGCGCCGGTGAAGCTCGAGCACGGCAGCGCGTGGGTGGGGAACCGGGCCGGCAGCACGCCGTTCTTCAACAACCCGCCGAATCCCGGCGCCATCGAGTTCCATCAGTCGGGCTCGGGCTACGCCGCCTCCAACCCGATCGACTTCGCCGCGGCCTTCACCGACCTGCGGGCCAAGTCGACGGCGTGGGCGACCGCGACGACGACCGGCACGGTGGCCAACCTCAACCCGCCAGCGGTCCCCGAGGGTCCGCTGCTCGGGATGACCGGCACCAACTCGGACCTGAACGTCTTCAACGTCACGGCCGCGCAGCTGTCCTCGACCCAGGGCGTCGCCATCGACGTGCCGATGGGCTCGGTCGCGCTCATCAACGTCTCGGGCACCTCGGTGACCCTGGGCAACGGCAGCGCCGCGAAGATGTGGCTCAAGCAGGGCGGCACCTGGAAGCAGGCCAGCGACTCCACGATCGCCGCGCAGCCGGGGATCCTGTGGAACTTCCCGACGGCGACGTCGGTGAACTTCAACGGCGGCGGCAACTGGGGCGGCACGTACCTGGCCCCCAACGCGGCCGTGTCCACCAGCAGCTCGATCGGCAACAACCCTGGCCAGATCATCGCAAAGACGTTCGACTCCGAGAAGGAGACGCACCTCGGTCTGTTCCCGAGCAGCGCCTGCCTGCCGGGCGGCGGCGGTCCGACGCCGACGCCGGACGCCGACGTGCAGATCACCAAGACGGCCTCCAAGGCCAGCCCCGGCGGCGGCTCGACCTTCAGCTACTCGCTGACCGTCAAGAACAACGGCCCCGACAAGGCGACCGCCGTCAAGGCCAGCGACACGCTGCCGCTCGGCGTGACGTTCGACTGGGCCTCGACCGGCTGCACGGTCTCCGGCGTCATCGTCACCTGCGATGCGGGCGACCTGAACAACGGCGACTCCAAGACGTTCAAGATCGGCGTGATCGCCAACCCGATCGGCGCCGGCGGCTCGGTGCCGCACCCCGGTCAGCAGCACAACCTGACGATCTCCAAGGTGGAGTCGCAGGTCGATCTCAACCCGGGTGAGACGAAGACCGTCCAGATCTCGTGCCCCTCGTCGGGCGCGATCCTGAGCGATGCCTCGATTCGCGTCGATGCCGTCGACCAGGGCACGGGCGCGATGACCGACGTGCACGTGGTCAGCGCGCAGTCGACCGGGATCGCCTCCTGGGAGGCCGTCGTGACCAACGGCGCGACCGGCCGCGCGCAGGCCAAGGCCTTCGCGGTCTGCCTGCCCGCCTCGACGGAGTCGGCCGGTGGCCACCAGCACTCGCTGATCGCCGCCAACAACGTCGTCTCCACCACGCAGGCGTGGGGCGTCGGGCGCCAGACGGCGACCGTCGCGTGCCCGAGCGGCACGATGCCGATCGTCCCGGGCTTCGCCTTCGCGGGCGGCGCGGCGACGGTGGCCGGCTCCGAGCCGACCGCCGGCGGCTGGAAGTTCACGGTCGACGTGAGCTCCCCGACCACGGCGACGTTGTCGGTGCGCTGCCTGAACACGGACGTCGATCCGGCGGCCGGCCACACGCACGCGCTGGTCACCAACCACATCGTGCGCACGGTCAACGTGCCGGCCGGTCAGACGATCGAGGAGCAGGTCATCTGCGCCGACGACGCCAAGGGCATCGTGGGCACCTGGACGCTGCCGGCGGGCGTGTACTCGGTGGGCAACGACCCGCGGCCGAAGACGCGCGCGTTCAAGCTGGTCAACACGACCGGCTCCAACCAGAGCGCGACGATCGACCTCGAGTGCCTCAACGACCGCACCGGTCCCGAGAAGGTCAACGGCGCCTCGCCCGTGTCGGTGCTCAACACCGCCACGGTCAGCACCACCGCGACCGACTCGGTCAACGGCAACAACAGCGCGAGCGCGACCGTCACGGTCCAGCCCGACAAGGTCGTGGCGCTGGGCGCCTCGGCCAAGGCCGGCTCGACCAAGCTGACGGTCAAGGCGATCGCCTCGGTCAGCGACAACGCAACGATCACGGTGAAGTCGCCGTCGGGCACGGTCTGGGCCACGGGCTCGACCAACCTGACCGCCGGCGTGGCCAAGACGGTGCAGCTGGACCTGACCAGCGACGGCCAGGCCGCGCTGGGCTCGGCCACGAAGAAGGGCAAGGGCACGATCGAGGTCTCCGCGGGCAGCGGGACTCGCTGGATGACGATCAAGCCGGCCTAGCTCACGGATCTCCCACCCATGGGGCGCGACTAGCATCGCGCCCCATGGGCGATCCGTTTGATCTGGAGCGCTTCGTCGACGCGCAGGACGCCGGTGGGACGTACGACCGGGCGCTGTCGGAACTGCGTGGCGGGCGCAAGGTGAGCCACTGGATGTGGTTCGTGTTCCCGCAGGTGGCCGGCCTGGGTCGCTCGCCGACGGCGGCGCGCTACGCGATCTCCGGCCTGGACGAGGCGCGCGCCTACCTGGCGCATCCGGTCCTCGGCCCGCGCCTGATCGAGAGCGCAAGCGCGATGGCCGAGCAGGACGGTCGCTCCGCCGCCGACATCCTCGGCGAGGTCGACGCGCTGAAGCTGCGCTCTTCGATGACGTTGTTCGCACGCGCGTCCGGCTACGAGCCGGTGTTCGCCCAGGTGCTCGAGCGCTACTTCGACGGCCTGGCCGATCGGGAGACCGAGCGGCGGCTGTGAGCTTCACCGCGCCGTCGCGGCGCTGCCCGGCGTTGCTTGTCGGATCCATGGTCGCCATGACCATCGATCCGACAAGCAACGCGTGCGCGGTCGTCGGTTCGTACCATCCGAGCCGATGCGCAACGCCGACCACATGCTCGAACACGCTGCGACGCACGCGGCGTCGAACGCCGCGCCGAACCTCAGCGCCGCGCCCGGTCGCAAGGTCGCGGTGCTCGCGTGCATGGACGCGCGGATCGCGATCTTCCCGCTGCTCGGGCTGGAGCTCGGGGACGCGCACATCATCCGCAACGCCGGCGGCCTGGCCACCGACGACGCGATCCGCTCGCTGGCCATCTCGCAGCGCGTGCTGGGCACCGAGGAGATCGTGGTCGTGATGCACGACGGGTGCGGCCTGCACGGCGCGTCCGAGGACGTGTTCACCAAGGAGCTGGCCGAGGCCGGCGCGCACCCCAGCTGGCGGATGGGCGCCTTCGCCGACATCGACGCGACGATGCGCAACAGCCTGCAGCGCCTGCGCACCGCACCCGAGCTCAGCCGCCGCGACCACATCCGCGGCCTCGTGTTCGACCCCGAGACCGGGGGCGTGCGCGAGGTGCTCGACGACTGACGGCGTTCCTTGTCAGATCGCTCGGGCTCAGGCCGAGGGATCTGACAAGCAACGCGAGAGGAAGTCGCGGATCGTCTTGGCCACGACGTCGGGCTGCTCGAGCAGCCCGAGGTGGCCGGTGTCGATCTCGACGTACTCCGCGCCGTCGATGCCCGCCTGCAGGGCGCGCGCGTGCTCGATCGGAACCACCGAGTCGAGCGTCTGCCCGATGACCAGCGTCCGGGCGCGGATCAGGCCGAGCGACGAGCGCAGGTCGATGCGCCGGTCCAGGGCGGCCTGGCGGGCCGTGCCGGGCTGGCGGTTGCGCACGCCGAACGCGACCGCCTCTTCGGCCTCGGCGAGCGACATCGCCGAGACGAACGCCGGCGACAGCGCGCTGAGCAGCGCGATCCGGGCGAACAGGTCGGGATCGGACTGCGACAGGCGCTCCCACACCCCGAACTGGATCTGCATGCGCGCGTCGTCGACCGCGTCGACCAGGCCGCCGATCAGCACCAGCGACCGCACCAGCTCGGGCCGATCGGCGGCCAGCTGCGCCGCGACCGCCGCGCCCAGCGAGAAGCCGACGAGGTCGAAGGACGCCAGACCCGCGGCCGCCGCCGCGCCCGCGACCTGCTCGGCCAGCACCTCCAGCGTCAGCGGGCCGCCGCCGTCCGTCGTCTCGCCCGAGCCCGCGTAGTCCGGGCGCACGACCGTCCACGCGTCGGCGAAGCGCGGGACCAGCGCACCCCAGTCGGTCGCGCCGTTGCCGCCCGTGCCGTGCACCAGCACCAGGCCCGGTCCCGACCCGTCGACGGCGTACGCCACGCGGGCGTCACCGACGTCGACGAAGCTCACGCCGGCAGGTCCTCGGGCGCCCGCAGCCGCTGGAACCGCTCGCCCTCGTCGGGCTCCAGCCGACCGACGGCGACGTCCATCAGGCTTCGAGGCGCTCGGGCAGCCCGAACGCCGGGAACAGCTCGGGAAACAGGAAGTTGTGGACCGCGCCGATCGCGCCGCCGCCCGCGGCCACGTCGATGGCCACGATCGACCAGGGCGTCCACACGCCGTCGCCCGTGGGCTTGTAGGCCGCGTAGCCCGGCGAGCCGTTGACGTCGACGCGCAGCACGCGCGAGCCGCGGCAGTGGATCCCGGTGCCGAGCATGAAGCGCCCGACCTCCTCGGGGCCCTCCAGCCACATCGCGTGCGGCGGCATGTCGAAGACGACGTCGCGCGCGAGCAACGCGACGAGCGTGTCGATGTCGTAGGCCTCGAACGCCGCCACGTAGCGGTCCAGCAGCTCCTCGTGCTCGTCGGCCACCTCGGCCGTCTCGGCCGGATCGATGTCCAGCCCGTCGATCGTCGCCCGCGCCCGTTGCAGCGCGCTGTTGACCGAGGCGACGCTCGACTCGAGCAGCTCGGCGGTCTCCGCGGCCGAGAAGTGCAGCACCTCGCGCAGCACCAGCACGGCGCGCTGGCGCGGCGGCAGATGCTGCAGCGCGGCGACGAAGGCCAGGCGCACGGTCTCGCGGGCGACGGCCACGGACTCGGGATCGCCGGACTCCGGCAGCACCGCCGCATCGGCGACCGGCTCGACCCACGTGTAGCGGGGCAGCTCGTCGAGGATCGGGCGGTCCGCGCTGACCAGCGACCCGACCTCCAACGGTCGGGCGCGCCGCTGCGCGCCCGACAGCATGGAGAGGCAGACGTTCGTGGCGATCCGGTACACCCAGGCGCGCAGCGCGTCGCGCGCCTTCAGCGAACCGGCATTGCGCCAGGCCCGCACCATCGTCTCCTGCACCGCATCGTCGGCCTCGGAACCGGACCCGAGCATTCGGTAGCAGTAGCCCGTCAGCTCACGTCGGTACGGCTCGAGATCGAGCGTGATCGCCTCCGCCTCGACCGCCATGCCTCGACGCTACACGAAGCGCTTCACGAAGTTCAGCGACGTGTCGCACACCTCGCGCCAACGGCTGTCGATGGTCAGCGCGTGGCCGCGGTCGCTGATCTCCACGATCTCCGTGAGGCCCGGGTTGTCCTTCTGCTGCTTGTAGGACGCGTTCGACACCGCCCATGGGACGGTGTGGTCGTTGTCGGCACCGACGATCAGCAGCGGCCCGCGGTCGGGGTTGTCGGAGTCGACCTTGACCTCGGTCCACGGGTTCAGGTTGGCCGACGCGGCCTGGAACAGCGGCTCGCCCGGGGAGGGAACGGAGAACTCCTCGTACAGGGCCTTCGCCTCGTCCTCCTCGAGCAGGTTGGCGAAGCCGTACTGGAACTGCTCGAAGGTCAGCGGCACCGCGCGGTTCTTGTTCAGCGGGTTGCGCAGCGCCACCGACGCGACGCGCAGCGCGGAGATCGGCAGCGCCAGGACGCCGCGGTACGGCGCCGGGCTGATCGAGACCGTCGCCGCCGACAGGCCGCGGCCGGCCAGGATCTGCACCAGGAGGCCGCCGAACGAGTGCCCGATGATCGCTGGCTTGCGGTCGAGCTTGGCGATGTGCTCGCCGATGTGGTCGGCCACGTCGCCGACCGACACGCCGGCCACGTCCTCGGGGTTGGCCTTGGCCTCTTCGACGGTCTCGTGGTCGCCGGGCCAGTCGGCGGCGACCGTCGCGTAGCCGGCCTCCTCGAAGACGGCGGCCCACCGATCCCAGCTGCTGGGCAGCAGCCACAGACCGTGGACGAAGACGACGGGGACCTTGCCGGAGGCGTTGGCGGCGTCGATTTGCGCTTCGGTGGTGTCGTGTGCAGAGGAGGACATAGCCCTTCTCTACAGGATCAGGCGCTTCTCCATGAAATGAATTGCCAGCCGCCACATGATCAGCGCGAACCCGATCAGAAAGGCCAGGTGCCCGACGTCGGCCCAGCCGACGAAGCCGAACACCGCGTGGCGCACCAGCTGCACGCAGTGGAACAGCGGGTTGAAGTTGCCCAGGATCTGCGCCCACTCGGGCAGCTCGGACAGCGGGAAGAACGTGCCGGCGACGAGGAACATCGGGGTGAGCAGGCCGCTCTGCCAGTAGGAGAAGGACTCGATCGACTTCGCCCGAGCGGCGATGAAGATGCCGGTCGCGGCCCAGCCGAAGCCGGCCAGCGCGGCGATGAACGGCACCAGCAGCATGCCCCAGCTCGGATCCAGCCCGAAGACCATGGCCACGAGCATCGGCACGCACCCGTACACACCCGTGCGCGCGCCGATCCACAGCGCCTCGCCGGTGACCAGCTCCTCGACGTCGACCGGCGCGGCCAGGATCGCGTCGTAGGTGTGCTGGAACGTCGCCTTGACGAACGTCCCGTACATGGCCGGGAACGCGCCGGAGAACAGGACCGTCGTGGCCACGATGCCGGTGCCGACGAAGTCGATGTAGTCGTAGCCGCCGACCGTGCTGACCAGTGAGCCGAAGCCGAACCCGAAGGCCAGCAGGTAGATCGTCGGGTCGACGGTCGAGGAGAACGTCGACGACTTCCAGAACGAGGAGAAGTTGACGACCTCGCGCACGAGCACGCCGCGCAGCGCCGCGGCCTCGAGCCGATGCAGGCGCCGCGATGTATCGGCCGCGGCCATCAGCCGATCTCCTCACCGGTGAGCAGCACGAAGACGTCCTCGAGGTTCGTCGTGCGCCGCTCGCCGTCCAGGCCGTGGTCGTCGTCGGCGTGCAGGATGGCCACCGACGTCCCCGTCCGCCGGGTCCGCCAGCCCCGCTCGACCGCCACGCCCTCGACCTCGCGCAGGCGGGTGGGGGAGCCGTACACCTCGAGCGCCTCGCTGCCGGCGTGGTGCTCGATCAGCTCGCGCGGCGGCCCCTCCGCCACCGCCTGGCCGTGGGAGACGATCGTCACGCGGTCGCACAGGCGCTCAGCCTCGTCGATGTAGTGCGTGCTCATCAGGATCGACACGCCCTCCGAGCCCAGGCGGGCGATCAGCGCCCACAGCTCCTGGCGGACCTGCGGATCCAGGCCGACGGTCGGCTCGTCCAGCAGCACCAGCCGCGGCTCGTGCAGCAGCGCCCGGGCGATCAGCAGCCGCCGGCGCATGCCGCCGCTGAGCACGTCGACCTTGGCGTCGCGGCGGTCGCCCAGGTTGGCGATGTCCAGCGCCCGGTCGATCGCCGCGCGGCGAGCCGCCTTGGGCACGCGATACAGATGCGTGAAGACGAGCAGGTTCTGCTCCACGGTCAGCGTCGTGTCGAGGTTGTCGAGCTGCGGCACGACGCCCATCAGCGCGCGCGCCTGCTTGGAGTCCTCCGGGAGCCGGTGCCCGAGGATCTCCAGCTCGCCCTCGTCGGCGATCGCCTGGGCGGTGAGGATCCGCATCGTCGTCGACTTGCCCGCGCCGTTGGGGCCGAGCAGGCCGACACACGAGCCGGCCGGGACGTCGAGGTCGAGGCCGTCGACCGCGGTCAGGGAGCCGAACCGCTTGACCACGCCGCGCATCCGCAGCGCCAGGTCGCTCATGCCTCGTCGACCTGATGGCGCAGGCGGTGGCGCAGCTCGGCGAAGCGGATCCGCTCGTAGACGAGGACCGCGACGAGCACGAGCAGCGTCAGCCCGACCGACAGCAACGCGGGGATGTGCTCGGCCACCGGGATCAGCACCAGCAGCACGATGGCGCCGACCAGACGCTGGGTGCTGAAGCGATGCACGTTGCGCCAGCGGAAGGCGACGTGTGCGAGCAGGTACATCGCGCCGCCGCCCATCAGCGCGATGGCGGGCACGAGCTTGAGGTGCTCGTCGACGTGCTCGATCGTCTTCTCCAGCCCGAGCGCCATCAGCTCGATGCCGGCGACCATCGGGAAGTGCAGGTAGGAGAAGGAGTCGCGCGCGATCTCGTTGCGCTCCTTGCCCTCGGCCGCGTTGTGGAGTCTTCGCTCGGCGACCAGCGCGACCACGTCGAAGTACAGCCACCACAGCGCCGCCGAGATCCCCAGGCCGAGGATCGCCGCGACGACGATGCCGGTGTCGATGTCCAGCGCCCGGGCGCCGACGCCGATGGCCACGATCGACTCGCCCAGCGCGACGATGATGATCAGCCCGTGGCGCTCGGCGAAGTGCGCCGGGTTGAGCTTCCAGCCGTCGCTGCCGAACACGTACGGCTCGCCCATGTCCAGCGCCAGCGCGAGGCCCCAGATGCCGATCTGCAGCCAGCCGTCGGCGAACGACCCGCCAACCAACAGCGCGACGCCGATCGTCGTGCCCACCGTCAGGCCGCGCACCGCGCGCTGGAACGCGGGGTCCTCGCGGCCGCCCAGGCTGAGCAGGTAGAGCTGGGAGAAGCGCACGACCGCGTAGCCGATGGCGAACAGCAGCCCCTCGTCGCCGTAGGCGTCGGGGATGCACAGCGCCACCACCAGCAGGCCGGCCATCGCGACGAAGAAGCCGAGGCGGACCAGGCCTTCCTCGGGGTCGATGACCGACCCCACCCACGTGTAGCCGACCCAGGCCCACCACATGATCCCGGCGATCAGCACGCCCTGGACCAGGCCCTGGCCGGTCGGGTGCTCGGCCATCAGCGCCGTGCACTGCGTCAACGTCAGGACGAAGACGAGGTCGAAGAACAGCTCCAGCGGGCGCACGCGCGCGTCGTCGCGCAGAACGGCGCGGCGCGGGCGTAACGGCGCTGCGGAACTCATGCGCCCGCGGACTCTACGCGTCGACCGGGCGGACGCTGGCTACCCAAATCATTGGACGTTTCCGACTGAGGGGAGAAACGCGATGCGCGCGCCGTTGGCCTGCGTACCGGACCATGCAGCGCAGCACCCGCACGCCCGCCGCGATGCCGCGCGCCTGACCGGCCGTTGTCCGCTTGCGCCCGGATGGCGGGCTTGAGCGGACAACGGCTGGCCGGAATCGGTTCTGGTACCGTTGCCGACCATGGCGCGCGTCAGCGGTATCTCGACCTTCCCGGTCGCCTATCCCGAGCCCAACGACAACGGCAACACGCGCCACCTGCTGTTCGTGCGCGTCGAGGCCGACGACGGCACGGTGGGCTGGGGCGAGGCGATCACCATGTTCCCCGATGCCACGCGGGCGACGGCGGATTTCGTCAACGGGATGGCCGAGCTGGTCATCGGCACCGACCCGATGACCAACGTCCAGACCTGGCGCTCGATCAAGAAGAACGGCTGGTGGGTCGGCTACCGCGGCGGCGCCGCCGCCTTCGCCCTGAGCGCGATCGACATCGCCCTGTGGGACCTGAAGGGCAAGCTGCTGGGGCAGCCGCTGATCAACCTGCTCGGCGGCGCCGCGCACGAGAAGCTGCCCTCCGTCGCCTCCACGCACGTGTTCAACGAGTCGCTGGAGTACGAGGCCGAGCGCCACGGCCGCTACGTGCGCGAGCAGGGCTACCAGGGCGTGAAGATCGGGATGGGCAAGAAGGGCGGCACGCGGCTGGGCTACGAGCTCGCCCGCGACGTCGAGTTCGTGCGCCTGCTGCGCGAGGCCGTCGGCCCCGACGCCTGGATCATGATGGACCGCGGCCAGGCCCTGACCTGGGATCTGGCCGAGGCGATCAAGCGCACCAACGCCTTCGAGGAGCTCGGCCTGTACTGGATCGAGGAGCCGCTGGAGCCCGATGACGTCAAGGGGCACGAGCGCCTGCGCCAGCACACCAAGACGCTGGTCGCCGGCGGCGAGCGCGAGTGGGACGCGCGCGGCTTCCAGCGCGTGATCGAGAGCGGCGTCATCGACGTGGTCGGCTGCGACATCGGCCGCGCCGAGGGCATCACCGGCGCGCTGCGCGTGATCGCGCTGGTCGAGCAGCACGACCTGTGGTTCAACTCGCACGCGTGGTCCAGCGCCGTCAACACGTCGGCCTCGATCGCGCTGTCGGCCTCGACGCCGCGCTGCCTGCTGCAGGAGCTCAAGCCCGACGAGAACCCGATGCAGCACGAGCTCGTGGAGACGCCGATCGCCCAGCAGGACGGCTGGATCACGGTGCCCACCGGCCCCGGCCTCGGCGTCGAGGTGCGCGAGTCGGTGCTGGAGCAATACCGGCTGTCATGACCCTCACCGAGCGGATGGTGGGCGCCGCCCTGGAGGCCTACGACCCGCTCGAGGCGCGCACCGCCGGTGGGCGCGCGCTGTTCGACTACCTGGCCAACCTGCAGGCCGGTCGACGCGCTGTGCCCGCCGCGGTGGGCGACGCCGGCGCCGCGGTCGCGCTCGATCGCGACGACGTGCACTGGGCGTCGCTGACCCATCCCGGGGCGATCGTGTGGACCGTGGTGCTGGCCGCCGGCGCCGAGGGCGAGGACCGCTGGCGCGCCGCGCACGCGGGCTACGAGGTGACCGCGCGCCTGGGCCGCGCGCTCGGTCCCGACCACCGTCGCTACTGGCACGCGACGACGAGCGCCGGGACCGTCGGCGGCGCGGTCGCCGCGGCGCTGGCGCTGGGCACCGATCCGGTCGCCGCCGCCAGCCATGCGGTCTCCCTGGCCGGCGGGTCGATCCTCGCGCTGGTCGAGCGCAGCGACACGCGCATCGTCCACCGCGACCACGCGGTCAACGCCGCGCTGCTGTGCGCGCGCCTGACCGATCTTCGCCCCACCCAGCTCGGGCTCGAGCACGAGCGCGGGCTGTTCGCGGCGATGGGTGGCTCGTCCGAGCAGGCGCTGGAGGGATTCGACCGGGGCGCGATCGCCGGCACCAGCCTGCGCGCGCACGCGACCAGCGGGTTCAACCAGGCGCTGGTCGACGCCGCGCGCGAGCTGGCCGACGACGGCGGCCCGATCCTGGTCGAGGCGCCCGCGGCGACGCTGGCCATGGCCGGCGACCCCGCGCCGGGGACCGCCGCGGACGCCTGGTGGAGCGCACCGCACGCCGTCGCGGTGGCCCTGCTGGGCCGCGATCTCGAGGACCTCGCGCACGTCGACGACCCCGAGGTGACCGCCGTCCGAGCGCGCGTCGAGTTGCGTGAGGCCGCGGTCTCGCGCGTGACCATCGGCGGGCGCAGCGCCCAGCGCACCCTGGCCGACCAGCTGACCGACGACGACCTGCTGACCAAGTGGCGCGCGCTCAACCCCGACGCCGCACCCCCGCTCGACCTGCTCCAGAAGGGATCCGCATGACCGACACCAAGCGCGCCGTCGTGACCGGCGCGGCCCGCGGGATCGGCCAGGCCGTTGCCTTGCGCCTGCTGGCCGAGGGCGTCGAGGTCGTCGCCGTCGACCTCGACACCGACGGTCTGGCCACGGTGGAGGAGGCCGGCGCCACCCCGCTGGCCGTCGACCTGTCCACCGAGGAGGGCGTCGACGCCGTCGCCGCGGTCGCCGCCAGCGACTTCGACTTTCTGGTCAACTGCCACGGGATCATCCGGCTGCGTCCGCTGCTTCAGACGTCGCGCCAGGACTGGCACGACCTGTTCGCGGTCAACGCCGAGTCGATCTTCTTCCTGTGCCAGCAGATCGGCCCGAAGCTGCGCCCGGGCGGGGCGATCGTCAACCTCTCGTCGGTCTCGGCCAAGCTGACCTCGACCGCCGAGACGGCGATCTACGCCACGACGAAGACGGCGATCCTGGCCATCACGCGCGCCTTCGCCTACGCGCTGGCCGCGCAGGACGTGCGCGTCAACGCGGTCTGCCCCGGCATCACCGACACCCCCATGCAGGACGCCGTCCTCGAGGAGGTCTCCGTGCTGCGCGGCGTGCCGCTCCAGGAGCTCTCCGAGGCCCGCAACGACAGCGTCCCGATGAAGCGCGGCGCCACGCCCGCCGAGATGGCCGGCAGCATCTGGTTCCTGCTCTCGCCCGACAGCTCCTACATGACCGGCGAGGCGATGAACGTCTCGGGCGGCCTCGCCATGTGGTGAGGCCGCCCGCCCGCCGTCAGATCTTGTAGACGCGCTCCGCGTTGCCAGAGAACAGGGCGACCTGCTCGTCCGCGGTGTACTGCGCGGCGATCTCCGCGTAGGCGTCGGCCACGGTGGCGAAGTCGCTGTAGAGCTTGTCCACCGGCCAGTTCGTGCCCAGGAAGCAGCGCTCGATGCCGAACGCCTCGACGCAGTGCTCGAACCACGGGCGGATCGAGTCGACCGTCCAGTCGTTGTCGCCCATGGCCAGGCCGGAGATCTTGCACAGGGCCGACGGGGCCTCGGCCAGGGCGCTGATGCCCTGCTTCCAGTTGGCGAAGTACTCGTCCGTGCGCTCGAGCGGGAACCCGGCGTGGTCGAGGATCAGGACGGTCCCGGGGTGCAGGTTGGCCAGGTCGCGGGCCTTGGGCATGTTCTCCCAGAAGCAGTCCAGGTCGTAGACCAGGCCGCGCTCGCCGAGCTTGGCGAAGCCGGCCTGCCAGGCCGGGTCGCGCAGGTAGTCGCCCTCGCCGAAGTCGCGGATGCCCCGGAACAGCGGCGAGGCCTCGGCGTGACGGTCGAGCACCTCGTCGATGTCGGCCGCGTTGAGCTTGGCGTCGCCGATGATCGCGTGCGGCCAGCCCGTCGCCTCTGCCTGCTCCTGCAGCCAGATCGTCTCCTCGACGGGATCCTCGCTGCCCAGCGCCGCCTGGATGTGGACGGCCTTGGTCACGTTGGACCCGGCCACGTCGGCCGCGTAGGCCTCACCGCCGTACAGCGGCACCTTCATCGCCTCGATGTCGCCCAGGATCGGGTGGATCCAGCCGGGCTGCAGCCAGGAGTAGTGCGTCTTGGGGTTCTGCAGGTCCCAGAAGTGGACGTGCGTGTCGACGAGCGCGAGCTCGGCCATGGGGTCTCTCCTCGGGTGGGTCAGCCGGCGCCGGGCATGGCGACGACGATGTCGGGCAGGTCCTCGGACGCGTGGTTGCTGGAGCCGAACACGTCGGGCTTCGTGCGCCCGACCCGCTCGTAGTACTCCTCCGGAACCGTGGTCGGGTCCTTGAACATCTGCCACTGGCACTTCTGCGGCGAGCCGTCGGGCTCGGTCTGGCCCTGCTGGGGCGGGTCGACGACGCGCACCGGGTAGCCGAAGCGGTCGATCGGGATCTCCTCCATCAGGTACACGCAGTGCGTGCAGTAGTGGCAGACGCCGGTCTTCCCGTGGTTCCAGGTGTGCGGCTCCTGGGAGACCGACCAGTTGTACGGCGCCTCGGTGCGCGCCGGGGTGCCCTCGATCACGTCGCCGCGCGGGATGCGCCCGCCCGAGCCGCAGGGGTCGAAGCGCAGCACGTAGCGGTCGTCGAGCTCGAACAGGTCGAAGTCGCCGGTGCGCTCCGGGCCCGACAGGTGGCCGCGCATCGCCTCGCAGGCGACGGTCATCAGCACCTCGAGACCCTCGTCCCACGGGTACTTGTCGATGTCGAACTTCTCGTAGCGCCAGGCGAAGAGCGGCAGCAGGACCTTCTCCCACATCCGGCCGATCGCGGCCTCGCCCAGGCGCGCGACGATCTCGCTCATCAGCCCGTAGGTGTGGTCGACGTCGCGGTCGTGGCACTGGCGCCACGTCTCCTTGAGCTCGTCGAGCTTGGCGTGGGCGGCGTCGGCCTCCTCGCGGAAGACGTGGCCGACCAACTCCTCGCACTGCTCGTGGACCTTGTGCCACTGGGTGCGCACGTTCCACGGCGTTCCGTCGGGGAACGCGAGCACGGAGACGATCCGCTCGTTGGCCTGCGCGATGTCCTCCTTGGACACGCCGTTCTCGGCCAGGAAGGCGTTCAGGTCGGGGATCCACTGGCGGTAGATGCCCCAGCAGACGCTGGCCTCTTCCACGAAGTAGTTGGCCAGCTGCGCGGCGAGATCCCATTCGCCGGCATCGATGGCCTCGTGGATCTTGCGGTAGGTCGAGATCCGCTGGTCTTCCCAGCTGCCCATTCGCACGCGCCGACCCAGCGCGTCCGAGAAGGCGATCAGGGTGTCGCTCATGGCGCCCGGATACGTTACTGGCAACGTTTCCGGCCCGCAAGCATTTCCTGATACGGTCGCGTCCGAGATGACTCGGGTCGCGTTGGTGGAGCCGTACTGGGAGTTCTGGGAGAGCTCCGTCCCGTACGACCTGCGCGCCGACCGCGCGGCGATCGGCGACACCGTACGCGCCGCGCTGGCCGGACGCGTGCAGTGGGTGGCCGACGCGGCCGAGGCCGACGCCGCGCTCGTGCTGCAGACGATGGCCACCCCGCCGGCCTGGACGCTGCCCGCGCTGGGCGACGTGCCGGTCGTCGTGTGGGCCGCGCACCGCGGCGCGCTGCCCTCGGGCTTCGACCACGCGGCGATCACCACCGAGGGCGCGACCGTCGGCGTCCCCATGCTCACGTCCCTGCTCGTGCGCGCGGGCCGGCCATTCGAGATCGTGCTCGGGCGCATCGACGATCCGGCCGCGCTGGACGCCGTGGCCGACGCGCTGGTGGCCGCGGGCGCGGCCGCGGCGCTGGGGCGCGCGCGCATCGGACGGGTGGGTCGGCCGCTGGACGGCTACGCCTGCGTTGACACCGACGACGCGCTGCTGCGCGCGGCCACGGGCGTCGAACTGGTGGCCATCGAGGCGGCCGAGGTGCTCGAGCTGTACCGCGCCGTGGCGCCCGCGCGGGTACGCGAGCTGGAGGCCGAGACGCGCGCGCTGTACGACGTGGAGATCGAGGGCGACGGCCTGGAGCGGTCGCTGCGCGCGGCCTGCGCGATCGACGATCTGGCCACGCGCCACCGGCTCGACGCGGGCGCGCTCAACGGGCACGTGCCCGAGATCCGCTTCGGCGCCGAGATCGGCATCGCGCCGTCCTTCGCGCTGGGTCGCGCGACCACGAACGGCATCCCCTGGACCGAGGTCGGCGACGTGCTCACCGCGGTGGCCATGCTGGCCACCAAGCGCCTGGGCGGTGCCGCGCAGTACCACGAGCTCGAGGCCGTCGACTACGACACCGGCGAGCTGATCCTGGCCAGCTCGGGCGAGTTCGACCTGGCGCTCGCTCCCGGCGTGCGCCCGCGCCTGATCGCCAACGACTGGTACGCGGCCGACGCACGGGTCGGCGCCTGCCCGGTCTTCTCCGCGCCGGCCGGGCCCGCGACGCTCGTCGGCTTCGCGCAGGTCGGCGACGGCTATCGCCTGATCGCCGCCGAGGGCGCGTTCACCGGCCGCGCCTTCCCGGCCACCGGCACGGCCAACGGCGCCTTCCGCTTCGACCGTGGCCTGGACGCGTGGACCGACTGGTGCCGCGCCGGAGCCAACCACCACTCGTCGGCCACGCCGGGCGCGCTGGGCGCGCAGATCGAGGTGCTCGCGCGCTTCCTCGGCGTCCAGGCCATCCGCTGCTGAGAACCAACCACGAACGGACCCGCACCATGACCCTCCAACTCAATGGCTACGACGACCGCGTCGCCTTCGTGACCGGCGCCGCGCGCGGCATCGGCGCGACGATCGCCACCACCCTGCGCGACCTGGGCGCGCGTGTCGCCGCCGGCGACCTGCGCGCGCCCGAGCACGACGGCGTGCTCGGCATCGAGCTCGACGTGACCGACGAGGCGTCGGTCGAAGCCGCGTTCGCGCGGGTCGAGGCCGAGCTCGGCGCGCCCTCGATCCTCGTGCTCAACGCGGGCATCTTCGTGATCGAGCCCTTCGAGGAGACCACGCTGGCCTCGTGGCAGCGCTCGATCGACGTCAACCTGACCGGCGCCTTCCTGTGCGCGCGCCGCGCGCTGCCGGCCATGCGCGAGGCGGGCTACGGTCGCGTGCTGGCCATCGGCTCCAGCGCCGGCAAGACGGGCGGGGCCAAGTCGGTGGCCGCCTACGGCGCGTCCAAGGCGGGCGTGATGGCGCTGGCCAAGGCGATCGCCTCGGAGTACGCGCCCTTCGGCATCACGTCCAACGCGCTGGCGCCCTCGCTGATCGACACCGAGATGATCTCCGCGATGCCCGACATGGCCTCCAAGGTCCCGGTCGGCCGGCTGGGCACGGTCCACGACGTGGCCGACATCGTCGCCTTCCTGTGCTCCGAGCACGCGGGCTACATCACCGCGGAGGTCGTCGACGTCAACGGCGGCTTCCTGATCGACTGATCGCGATGCGTGCCCTGCTCCTGCCCGCCGTCGACGCGCCGCTTCAGCTGGTGCAGCGCGAGGTGCCCGAGCCCGGTCCCGGGCAGGTGCGCGTGCGCGTGCAGGCCTGCGGCGTGTGCGGCTCGGACCTGTTCCTGCAGAAGGGCGGGTTCGGCGCCGACAAGCTGCCGGTCGTGCCCGGTCACGAGGCGGCGGGTGTGGTCGACGCGCTGGGCGACGGGGTCGAAGGTCTGCGCGTCGGCGACCAGGTCGCGCTCTACTACATCGATAACCCGCCCGACGCGCCGCGGCCCAACCTCGGGCCGCACGTCCAGCGCATGGGCGTGGACGTCGACGGCGCGTTCGCCGAGTACGTCGTGCGCCCGGCGTCGACGCTGATCGTGCCGGCGGCGCACGTGGACCCGGCCACGCTGGCCGTGCTCACGGACGCGGTGGGCACGCCCTACCACGCGCTGGCCCGCATCGCGCGGGTGCAGGCGGGGGAGACGGTGGTCGTGCTGGGGATCGGCGGGATCGGGTCCAACGCGGTGCAGGTCGCGCGCGGCCTGGGCGCGCGGGTGATCGCGGTCAGCCGCAGCGAGGAGAAGCTGGCGCTGGCCCGGGCGCTGGGCGCCGAGGCGGCCGTGCCGCTGGACCAGGCGCGCGAGGCGATCGGCCCCGACGGACCCGACGTGATCGTGCAGTGCGCCGACTCGGCGGCGCTGGACGAGGCGGCGATCGCGTTGGGCGGCTACGGCGCGCGCATCGTGCTCGTCGGCGCATCGGTCGACCAGTTCCGGGCGCGCTCCAGCGACCTGATCTGGCGCGAGCTGTCGGTGATGGGCTCGCGCGGCTTCACGCCCGACGACATCCGCGCGGTGATCGACCTGTACCTGGCCGGCCAGCTGCAGACCGAGCACCTGACCCGGGTGCAGCGGCCGCTGGAGGAGGGCAACGCCGCGCTGGAGGACCTGCGCGCGGGCCGCGTGCTGCGCTCGGTGCTGATCCCGTGAGGGTGGCGATCTACGGGGTCGGCCAGGCCGGGACCGCGGTGGCGGGTGTGCTGGCCCGGCGCGGGCACGTCGTCGAGGGGCCGTTCGGCCGCGACGAGCGGTCCGCGGCGCTGGAGGGCGGGGCGGACGTGGTGGTCATCACGACCACGTCGTTCCTGGCCGACATCGCCGACGACGTGCGCGCCGCGATCGAGGCGGGCTCCAACGTGCTGACCAGCGCCGAGGAGGCGGCCGATCCGTGGGCCACCGATCCCGCGCTGGCGGGCGAGCTGGACCCGCTGGCCCGCGCCCACGGGGTCACGGTCCTGGGCGCAGGGCTGAACCCGGGCTTCGCCTTCGACGCGCTGGTGCTGACCGCGATGGGCGCCTGCGTCGACGTGCGCGCGCTGCGGGTGGAGCGGGTCGTGGACCTGTCCGGGTTCGGCCCGGCCATCCTGGCCCGGCTGGGCGTCGGCTACCCGCCCGACGCGTTCGCCGCCGGGATCGCCGCCGGCACGATCACCGGGCACATCGGCTTCCCCCAGTCGATGCGCCTGGTCGCGCGGGCGCTGGGCGTCGATCTCGAGCGCGTCGACGGCGACATCGAGCCGCTGCTGGCCGGCGGGCGCACGGCGGGCTTCGTCCAGCGCTACGTCGCCGTGGCCAAGGGGGAGCCCTGGTTCGTGGCCGAGTTCACCGGCCACGTCGCGCCGCGCAGCGCCGGGCTGACCATGCGCGACGTGATCGAGGTCGACGCGACGCCGCCGGTGCGGATGGAGATCGCGGGCGGGCTGCCGTCCCAGGCGGGCTCGGCGGCGGTGCTGGCCAACTCGGTGGCGCGCGTGGCCGCGGCGGCGCCGGGATGGGTCACGGTGGCCGAGTTGCCGCCCGCGTTGCCGGTGGTCTGATAGGTTTTCGGAATCGTTACCAGTACCGTATTCAGGGAGAGAGGATGAGCTGGGAGCTGGGACTCGACGACCGCGGGGTCGTCGTCACCGGAGGCGCGGGTGGGATCGGCCGTGAGGTCGCCGCCGCGTACGCCTCGGCCGGCGCCCGCGTCGCGGTGGTCGATCTGGATCCTGACGCCTGCGCCCAGGTCGTCGCCGGCCTCGAGGGCGGGCCCGACCGCCACCTGGCCATCGGCGCCTCGATCAGCGACCTCGACGCTCAGGAGCCGGTGCTGCGCCAGGTGCTGGAGCACTTCGGCCGCTTCGACGTGCTCGCCCACCTGGCCGCGGTCCTGCGCCGGCGCGACACGATCGACGACGTCACCGAGGACGACTGGGACTTCCAGCTCGACGTCAACCTCAAGGCCACCTTCTTCCTCAACCGCTGGGCCGCGCGCCTGTTCCGCGAGCAGGGCAACGGCGGGCGCATCGTCAACTTCACCTCGCAGGGCTGGTGGACCGGCGGCTTCGGCGGCTCGGTCGTCTACGCGGCCAGCAAGGGCGGCATCGTCTCGATGAGCCGCGGCCTGGCCCGCACGCTGGCCGCCGACGGGATCACCGTCAACACCGTCTCCCCGGGCGGCGTGGACACGACGATGATGACCGACGGCTCCTCCGACGAGGCGCTCACGAACTTCCTCAAGATGGTCCCGCTCGGGCGCATGGCCCAGCCCTCGGAGCTCGCCGGGATCGTCCTCTTCCTGTCTTCCGACCACGCCTCCTACATCACGGGCGCGACCGTCAACGTCAGTGGCGGCCAGCTCATGTACTGACCTCACGATGGAGCCGATGCACCGATGAGCAAGACCGCACCGTCCAACCCGGCGGCCGCCGTGCCGCTGGAGGAGCAACTCGACTGGCAGCGGTCGATGCTCGAGATCCGCCACTTCGAGGAGGAGTGCCACCGCATGTTCGCGCGCGGCCTGGTGCGCGGATCGACCCACCTGGCCGCCGGCCAGGAGGCGGTCAACGTGGGCGCCTGCCGGGCCCTGCGCACCACCGACATGATGGCCTGCACGTACCGCGGCCACGCGGCCGTGCTGGCCAAGGGCGCGCCGCTGGACGAGTCCTTCGCCGAGATCCTCGGCAAGGAGCAGGGCCTGTGCCGGGGCAAGGGCGGCTCGATGCACCTGACCGACATGCGCGTCGGCGCGATCGGCTCCTTCGCCGTCATCGGCGCCCACCTGCCGATCATCCTGGGCACCGCCTACGCCGAGCTGTACAAGGGCTCCGACGGCGTCTCGCTGTGCTTCTTCGGCGACGGCTCGACGAACATCGGCGGCTTCCACGAGTCGATGAACATGGCCTCGGTGTGGAAGCTCCCCGCGATCTTCCTGTGTGAGAACAACCTGTACGGCGAGTTCTCCCCGATCGCCCACACGACGCCGATCACCGAGCTGGTCACGCGCGCGGACTCCTACGGGATGCCCGGCGTGCGCATCGACGGCATGGACATCAACCTCGTCCACGAGACGGTGGCCGAGGCGGTCGCCCGGGCCCGCGCCGGCGAGGGCCCGACGTTCATCGAGGCGATGACCTACCGCTACAAGGGCCACTCGCGGGCCGATCCGGGCGCCTACCGCCCCGAGGGCGAGCTGGAGCAATGGCTGGAGCGCGATCCGATCGTGCTGCACGAGCGCAACCTGCTGGCCGCCGGCGTCGAGCAGGAGCGCCTGGACGCCCTGCGCGCCGAGGCCGAGAAGACCGTCAACGACGCGCTCGAGCGCGCGATGAGCTGGCCCGACCCAGCGCCCGAGACGCGACTGGAGGACGTCTACGCATGAGCCAGACCATCACCTACCGTGACGCGATCGTCCAGGCCATGGGCGACGCGATGGAGGAGGACGAGAGCGTCTTCCTGTTCGGCGAGGACGTGGCCGAGGCGGGCGGGCCGTTCAAGCTGTCCGACGGGCTGCTGGAGCGCTTCGGCCCGCGCCGCGTGCGCGACACGCCGATCTCCGAGCAGGCGATCATCGGCACGGCGATCGGCAGCGCGCTGTCGGGCCTGCGTCCGATCGCCGAGATCATGTTCGCCGACTTCGCGGGGGTCTGCTTCGACGGCATCGCCAACGAGCTGGCCAAGTACCGCTACATGACGGGTGGCCAGGTCAACGTCCCGGCGACGATCCGCCTGGGCAACGGCGCGGGCGCCGGCTTCGCCGCGCAGCACTCGCAGTCGGTCGAGAACTGGTTCATCAACGTGCCGGGCCTGAAGATCGCCGTGCCGGGCACGCCGGCCGACGCCTACGGCCTGCTGCGCAGCGCGATCCGCGATCCCGATCCGGTGCTCATCTTCGAGCACAAGCACCTGTTCAACCACAAGGGCGAGGTGGCCGACACGCCCGCCGTGGTGCCGTTCGGCCAGGCCGAGATCGTGCGCCAGGGCGACGACGTGACGATCGTGGCCACGCAGATGATGCGCTACCGGGCCGTCGAGGCGGCCGAGCTGCTGGCCGGCGAGGGCGTGTCGGTCGAGGTCATCGACCCGCGCACGCTGGTGCCGCTGGACGCCGAGACGATCGGCGCATCGCTGGATCGCACGAACCACCTGGTCGTCGCGCAGGAGTGCACGCACGACGGCAGCTGGGGCGCCTCCCTGGTCGCGCGCCTGATGCGCGACCACTTCGAGTCGCTCGACGCGCCGCCGCTGGTCATCGGCGGCGACGAGACCCCGATCCCCTACGCCGGCGACCTCGAGGAGCTGTGGATCCCCAGCGCCGAGCGGATCGCCGACGGCGTGCGCCGCACCCTCGCCTACTGACATGGGCGAGATCGTGATGCCGCGCCTGTCGGACTCCATGGAGGAGGGCACGATCCTGCGCTGGCTGAAGGCCGACGGCGACGAGGTCACGCGCGGGGAGGAGATGGTCGAGATCGAGACCGACAAGGCGACGATGGCCTACGAGGCCGACGAGTCCGGGACGCTGTCGATCAGCGCGCCCGACGGCTCGACGGTGGCGGTCGGCGCGCCGATCGGGTTCATCGGTGAGCCGGCGCTGGTGGGCGCCGCGGTCGGGGCCGGCGTCGGACGCGCGGTCAACGGCGGCGGCGGGATCAACGCCTCCCCGGTGGCCCGGCGGATCGCGTCGCGGCTTGGCGTCGAGCTCGTCGGCCTGACCGGCTCGGGCCCGTACGGGCGCGTGCTCAAGGCCGACGTGGTCGCCGCGGCGGACGAGACGCCGACGATCGAGGTCCCGGCCGAGCAGCCCGAGGAGCAGCCCGCGGTCGCGGTGGCGCTGGCCGACGAGACGCCGACGCCGACGCCGACGCCCACGCCGGTCCCGGTCCCGGTGGCCTCCGCCTCCGGGGAGGACCTGTCGCGCACGCAGCAGCTGATCGCCCGCCGCATGGCCGAGTCGCGCGCCACGGTGCCCGACTTCGCGGTCGAGGTCGAGGTCGACATGTCGGCCGCGCTCGAGCTGCGGGCCAAGCTGAAGGCGATCGCCGATCCGGCGCCCTCGGTCAACGACCTGATCGTCAAGGCGGCGGCCGTCGCCCTGCGGCGCCACCCGCGCGCGAACGGGTCCTACAAGGACGGCCGCTTCGAGCTGCACGACGAGGTCAACGTCGGTGTCGCGGTGGCCGCCACCGACACCCTGGTCGTGCCGGTCGTGCGCAACGCCGACGGCAAGTCGCTGGGCGCGATCGCCACCGAGGTGCGGGCCATGGCCGGCCGCGTCCGCGACGGGCAGATCAGCGCGCCCGAGCTGTCGGGCGGCACGTTCACGGTCAGCAACCTGGGCATGTTCGGCATCGACCGCTTCGAGGGGATCGTCAACGTCCCGCAGGCGGCGATCCTGTGCGTCGGGGCGATCAAGGATCGGGTGGTCGCCTTCGACGGCGCACCCGCGGTCCGGCCGATCATGTCGATGACGCTGGCCAGCGACCACCGCATCCTCTACGGCGCCGACGCCGCGCAGTTCCTGACCGAGATCCGCGAGCTCCTCGAGAACCCGCTCGCCCTCGCCCTCTGACGGCCGAACGGCATATTCCCTCCGCTCAGCGGAGGGAATATGTCACTCGGCCGGGTTCGGGCGAACGACGGCATCGAAGACGCGTGGGCCGCGCCCCGCCGCCCACGTCCGCGGTCCGTGGCGCGTCACCGCTCCCCGCCACGACCATTGTCGGTCTGGCGTCGCATAGCGACGCAAACCCGACAACGGTCGCGGATGTGAGCGCCAACGCGTCACTGCCAGCGGTCGTTGTCGGTCTGGCGTCGCATAGCGACGCAAACCCGACAACGGTCGCGAGTGCCGCGGGCGAATGGACGGGACTCAAGGCCCGCTCGCCTTCGATGCCCGTCGTTCGGGGCGCCCTCAGCCGGTGGGGCGGACGGCCTCGAGCGCCGGAGGCGGGGTGGGCAGCCGGCCGGAGGCGAGGAGCGCGTCGTCCTCGGGCACCCGGGGCGTGTCGAACACGGCGGCCAGCGCGTCGACGCCGGCGCGCACCAGCAGGCGGTCGGCCTCGGGGGTGACCTGGGCGGCCAGGCCGAACGAGCGGTTGCCGTGGGACGGCTCGTAGCCGCCGTGCGGGTAGGCCGCGGCGGAGGGGAAGTAGGTGAGCAGGCCGTTCGTGTAGCCCGCGTACAGCGTCACGGCGGCCGGTGAGCGCTCGCGGACCGCGAGGCCGATCTCGCTGAAGATCTCGCCCGGGCCGGTGACGATCGCACCATCGCCCACGCGCAGCGCGCACACGGGCCCGACGGGCGCGTCGCTGACCAGACCGGCGCGCAGCTCGTCGGCCACGATGCGCGCCCACACGGCGTCGTAGCCGATCACGTTCAGCTCGCCGCCGTCGGCGCCCCGGGCGCGGGCGGCCTCCAGCCGGGCCTCGACGCCGGCCAGCTCGGCCTCGACGGCCTCCAGCGTCGGCACCTCCTGCAGTGGGAAGGCGACGTCGAGCTGCGTGGCGGCCAGGGTCACGTCCCCGGCCGCCCCCGCACTCGGGCGGTACAGGTGGAAGGGCGTGACCGAGCCGTCCTGCGAACGGTCGAACCGGCGCCCCCAGGCGGGCCGGTCGGCCACGGCATCCAGCGCGGCCAGCGCGAGCCGGCGGCCCATCGCGCGGGCCGGCTCGAGCGACGGGGAGAAGGCCACCCGGGGCAGGATGTTGCCCGCCGCGCCCTGCAGGAAGACGCACTCGCCGCCCGTCCAGTCGCGGACCGCGGCGCGCATCGGGCCGGCGTAGTCGGCGCTGTAGGCCAGCACGTCAGGGCCGACGGCGACCGTGTGGCAGCCGAAGCCGACGACGGTGGCCAGCGCGCTGCCGTCGGCCCGCTGGAGCTGCAGCACCGGCACCTGGGGATCCACCATCCCGTCGGGGTTCCAGCCCAGGATCACGCGGTCGCCGCGGCGCTCGCGCCGGTTGACCGACTCGTCGCAGCGCCCGACGCCCCAGGTGGGCGCGGCCTCCTCCAGGCGCGACGCGGCGAGCAGCGCGACGTCGACGATCGCGGCGTGCACCCGCTCGGCGTAGGCCGCGACGGCCGGACCGGCGGCATCGCCCGGTCCGCCACCGCCCAGCTCCATCAGCTTGGGCGAGGCCGGCGGCGCGCAGTGCGTGTGGTTGAAGTTCACGAGCACCGCCTCGGGCACACACCCGACCGCCGCGGCGACGCGCTCGCGCAGCGCGTCGATGATCGGGGCCTGGATGGCGATCGTGTCGACGCCGATGACGACCGCGCGCGTGCCGTCGGACTCCAGCACGACGGCCGTCGCCTCGAGGTCCCCGACCGACCATCGCGCCGGCTCCCAGCGGCGCACGAACCCGACCATCGGCAGGCCCAGCGGCGGCTCCAGGGAGACCGCCGCCGCCCCGGCCCGCATCCCGCTCACGCGCGGGCGACCCGGTGATGCTCGATGTAGTCCTCGTCCAGCTCCCAGCCCAGGCCGGGCGCCTCGGTGAGGATCAGCTGGCCGTCGACCAGCTTGGGCCGGTTGGCGATCAGGTTCCACCAGATCGGGTCGCGATCGGGGTGGAAGCACTCGACGTAGGTGCCGTTGGAGATCGACGACAGCAGGTGCGACGCGACCTGCGGCTCCTCGTGGTGGCCCATGGCCACGTCGAAGCTCAGGGCCATCGCGGCCACGCGCCGCCACTCGGTCGGTCCCCCCGACCAGGAGGCGTCGAAGTTGCACACGTCGATCGCGCCCTCGACCATCAGGTCGCGGCACCCCGACGCGGAGAACTCGGTCTGGCCGGCGCACACGGCGACGCCGCCCATGTTGCGCACGTCGCGCATCGCGCGGCGGTCGTTGTGCCAGCGGCAGGGCTCCTCGAACCAGCGCAGGTTGGCGCCGTCGACCAGGCGGGCGAAGGTGATCGCCTCCTCGCGCGTCCAACCCTGGTTGGCGTCGGCGGCCAGGATGAAGTCATCGCCGCCGGCGGCGCGCGCCTCGCGGAAGCGAGCCGCGTCGGTCACCGGGTCCTTGCCGCCGACCTTGAACTTCATGCCGGCCATCCCGGCCTCGCGCAACTGCTCGATCTCCTCGGCGATCGTGCCCGTGCCGTCGTAGTAGCCGCCGATCGAGATCATCGGCACGCGGTCGCGGTAGCCGCCCCACAACCGCCACAGCGGCTGGTCCAGCGCCTTGCCGATCGCGTCCCACAGAGCCGCGTCGACGCAGGCCTGGGCGACGAGGCCGAGCCGGCGGTCGCGCAGGATGTTGAACGTCACGCCCCGGGAGAGCTCCCAGCAGCGCTCGATGGCCATCGCGTCGGCCCCGATCAGCCGGGGCGCGATCTCCTCGTGGATGATCGCGTCGATCTCCAGCAGGCCCGCGTCCTCGTCACCGGCGTAGGCCTCGCCCACGATGCCCTCGTCGGTGAAGACCCGCGTGACGATCGTCGAGCGGTGGCTCATCTCGTAGTAGCTGCCGCGGTAGATGCGGCCCAGTGGCACGCGGATGGGGACGGTCTCGATCCGCCTGATGGTCAGGCTCCTGATCGTCCCTGCCGCTGTCGTCGCGTCCGTCGTGCTCACTCGCCAGTCCCCTCATCCCACGCCGTTGCGCGGTTGTCCACATCGTTACCGGTAACGTTTCCAGAGACGCTGTGCGCTGTCAACTGCCAGCCCTCCTGACCATTCAGCGCAAGGCCGCCCGGCGCAGCTTTCCGCTGGCCGTGCGGGGCAGCGTCGAGGTGAACTCGACGAGCCGCGGGTACTTGTAGGGCGCCGTCTCGGCCTTCACGTGATCCTGCAGCGCGCGCACCAGCGCGTCGTCGGCCGACCACCCGTCGCGCAGCACTATCACCGCCCGCACCACCTCGCCGCGCTCCGCGTCGGGCGCCCCGACCACGGCCGCGTCGGCCACGGCCGGGTGGGTGTTCAGCGCGCCCTCGACCTCGGTCGGCCCGATCCGGTAGCCGGCCGAGACGATCACGTCGTCGGCCCGGCCCCGGAACCACAGGAAGCCGTCCTCGTCGCGATCGACCAGATCGCCCGTCGGCCACCAGCCGGTGTGGGGCTGGTGGTCGAGGTAGCGCAGGAAGAACGTGGGCGTGGTCGCCGGATCGAGGTACATCTGCCCGTCGCGGATGTCGAGTCCGACGCCCGGCAGCGGGCGGCCCATCGAGCCGGGCCGGACCGGTTCGGCGACCGGCATGCCGGTGATCGCGCCCGTCTCGGTCTGGCCGAAGCCGTCGCGCACGGTGACCGCGGCGCCGTCCTGCCAGGTGCCCACGACCTCGGCGTTGAGCGCCTCGCCGGCGGCCACGGCGGTGCGCAGGCCGACCGGCCGCAACGTCGCCCGATTGGCGATCACCCGGTACTCCGTCGGGGCCATGCAGAGCACGTCGACCCGCTCGCGCTCGATCAGGTCCAGGCGCTGGGCGGGGTCGAAGCGCGCGTCGTGCAGCAGCGCCCGCGCGCCGCGCAGCCAGGGCGCGATGAACGTGTTGCGGGCGGACTTGCTCCAGCCCGCGGCGGCCGTGCACCAGACGAGCTCGCCGGGCCGCGCGTCGAGCCAGTGCTCGGCCTGCAGCGCCTGGCCGGCCAGGTAGCGCTGGCCGTGCAGCACCGCCTTGGGTTCGCCGGACGTGCCCGAGGTGAAGATCACCAGCGCCGGGTCGTCCGGGGCCAGGTCGACCGCCGGCTGGGGCGCGCCGGCCAGCAGCGCGTCGTCGTCGGCCAGCAGGATCGGGCAGTCCGGTCCGGCGGCCTGCAGCTCGTCGAGGTTGCGGGCGTCGGCGACGACCGCGGCGGGACGGGCGTGGCGTAGGCGCAGCGACAGGTCCTTGGCCCGCAGCTGCTCGGTGCAGGGCAGCGCCACCGCGCCGATGCGAAAGCAGGCCAGCAGCGTCAGCACCCACTCGACGCGGTTGCCCATCAGCGTCATGACCACGTCGCCGCGGCCGACGCCGTTGGCCACCAGCGTGCCCGACAGCCGCGCGGTGGCGTCCGACAGCTCGCCGAAGGTCCACGCGCGCCGCTCATCGGCGGCGTTGATGGTGATCAGCGCCTCGCGCGCCGCCGGGGCGGCGTCGACCACGTCACGGGTGTAGTTCATCGCGCCGCGACCTCGCGCGGGGGCGCGCAGCTCTCGCGCGGCACGAACTCCGTGGGCAGCGTGATGCTCTCCGGCGCGGCGCCGCCCTCGAGCAGGCGCAGCAGCAGCTCCGCGGCCCGGGACCCCAGGGCGACCGTGTCCCGGCGGATGACCGCGATCGGCGGCTGGTGCAGCTCGGTGGTGGAGATCGTGTCGCAGGAGATCACCGACACGTCGGCGCCCACGGCCAGACCGCGGTCGCGCAGCTCGATCAGCGTGCCCGACAGCAGCTGGTTGCCGCCGGTGATGATCGCGGTGGGCGCGTCCGGGGCGTCGAGCAGGCGGCGGGTGGCGTCGCGACCGTGTTGGGGGGAGAGGACCCCCTCGCTGACCACGTAGGTGTTGGGCAGCCCGCGGTCGGCGTAGGCCTCCTCGAGCCCGCGCAGGCGCTCGCGCGCGGGGCGGACCGGACGGCCGAGGATCAGGCCGATGCGGCGGTGGCCGAGGTCGAGCAGGTGGCCGACGGCGGTGCGCATGCCGGAGCGGTGGTCGGACAGGACGCTGGAGGCGTTCATGTCGGCGGGCAGCGCGCGATCGACGACGACGCGCGGCGTGTCGGTCTCGCGCAGCGCGGCCAGCGTCTCGGGGTGGTCCTCGCGCGCGACCGACAGCATCAGGCCGTCGACCCGGCGCTGCTCGAACAGGCGGACGTGCTCGGCGTCGCGATCCGGATCGCCCTCGGAGTTGGTCAGCAGCATCGAGTACTCGCCCCGGCGCAGCTCGGCCTCGGCGCCCTTGACGATCGACGCCATCAGGGGATTGGAGATGTCGCCGGCCACGAAGCCGATCGACAGCGTCGCCCGCCGGCGCAGCGACTGCGCGAGCATGTCGGGCGTGTAGCCGAGTTCGTCGACCGCGACCATCACGCGCGCGCGCATCTTCTCCGAGACGTCAGGATGACCGCTGAGCACCCGTGAGACCGACGACATCGCGACGCCCGCGGCGTCCGCGACCTCGCGCATGCTGGAGCGACCGCCCTCACTTCTCCTCATGTCGGTTACGATACCGGAAGCGGTTCCAGCCAGCGAGGAGAGAGAGGTTCAGATGGAGCGTTTCTGCTTCACCTTCGAGATCCGTCCCGGTGCCGAGGACGAGTACAAGCGCCGCCACGACGAGATCTGGCCGGAGCTCGTCGAGGTCATCCAAGGCAGCGGCGTCTCGAACTACTCCCTCTTCCGTCGCGGCACCACGATCATCGCCTACTGCGAGGCCGAGCCCGACGTGGCCACCGCGTTCGGCAAGATCGGCGCCAGCGACGCCAACACGCGCTGGTCGGAGTACTTCGAGGACCTGATCGTCGCGCTCACCGATGAGAACGGCGAGCTGTTCACCGCGCAAGAGGTCTGGCACCTTGACTGAGGTCCGCGGCGTGCATCACGTCGGCGCCTCGGTGTCCGACCTGCGCGCCGCACTGGACTTCTGGGAGGCGTTCCTCGGCGTCACCGCCCGCTTCAGCGGCCGCCTGTCACGCCCGTACCTGGGGCAGTCCGTCGGCCACCCCGGCGTGACGATCGACGCGGGCATCATCGACCTCCCCGGCGGGGGCGTGCTCGAGCTGCTCGACTACCAGCTCGACGGCCGCGAGCAGCGCGACGACGACACCAAGCACCCGGGCAACGTGCACCTGTGTCTGCGGGTCGACGACGTCGACGCGGTGTGGGCGCGGGCCGTCGCGCTGGGCGCGCGCCCGGTGAACCCGGACGGCCCGGTGTCGATCGACTCGGGTCCCAACGAGGGCGCGCGCGTCTGCTATCTGCGGGTCCACGACGGCATCAGCGTCGAGCTCTTCCAGGTCCCGTAGATGCGGGTCGGGATCGACTCCTACAGCTACCACCGCCTGCTCGGCGAGGTCCGCCCGGGCGAGCGGCCGGGGGCCACGCCGATCCCGGACGTGGCCGCGCTGGTGGCCGAGATGGCCGACGCCGGCGGCGAGGTGCTGTCGCTGGAGACGGTCTTCCTGGATCCGCCGGGCGAGCTCGACGCCCGCGCGCTGCTCGATGCGGCGGGCGGGCGCGAGCTGGCGCTGGCCTGGGGGCATCCCTACGGGCTGCGCTGGGGGACCGATCCCGACGCGCTGGACGACCTGCTGGCCTGGATCCACCTCGCGCCGGCGCTCGGCGTGCGGATCGTGCGCTGCGTGGCGGCGCATCCGGCGCTGCGCCCGCGGGGCGGTCCCGACGGCCGGCTGCTGGAGCCGACGGCCCGCGCGCTGCGCCGTGCCCACGCGCGCGCCCGCGCCCGCGACATCACGCTCGCGTTGGAGAACCACGGGGACGTCGACACCCCGGCGCTGGCGGCGCTGCTGGCCGCCGTGCCCGGCCTGAGCGTCTGCCTGGACACCGCCAACGCGCTGCGCGTGGGTGACGATCCGGTCGCGCTGGCCGCCGCGGTCGCGCCGCGCGTGGCCATGGTCCACCTCAAGGACGTCGCCGACGCCGGTCCCGACCCGCGATCGGTGGCCTATGGCGACGGCATCGTCGACCTCGATGGCGTGCTGGCTGCGCTGCCGTCGAACCCGCGATTGCCTGTCTGCATCGAGCTTGCGCAGCTCGGCGACGGCGACGTCGACGAGCGCTCGATGGTCCGCCAAGGCGTCGCCTGGCTGGCCGCCCGGCGGGAGGCGACCGTTGTCGCTTGACAGTCTGACGAGGGCGCAGGTATCGTCGCCGGAAACGGTTCCGGTTGCGATTCCGGCAACGGTCCCCAGTCCGGGGGCTGGCACCACACGGAGGAGGAGAACGAGAATGCTTTGGCGCAAGGGCCTGACGGCGGCTGCAGTCGCTGCTCTGGCCATCGGGGCGGCTGCCTGCGGCAGCGGCAGCGAAGACAGCAACGACACGGGTACGGCGGCCAGCACGGCGGCCGCGGCCGCTCCGGCCACGACCGCTGAGGCGGCTCCGGAGGCCACGACGCCCGACATCGAGGGTGCCGCGAAGTTCGAGGACCCGGTCCCCGGCTCCGGCGACGGCCTGAAGATCGGCTACATCTCCCTGGGCGACCAGGTGCCGTTCGTCAAGCTCGTGTCCGACAACATCAAGGCCGAGGCCAAGGCCGACGGCGCGCAGCTCGTCTTCTGCGACTCGCAGCTGGACGCGGCCAAGGCGCTGGACTGCGCGAAGAACTTCAAGACGCAGGGCGTGGACGCGATCATCAACTTCCAGGTCGACGAGAAGTCCGCACCGCGCATCTGCGCGGCCGGTCCCGACGTCCCCACGATCGCCGTGGACATCAACCAGAAGCCGTGCCAGGTCGCCTTCATGGGCGCCGACAACCAGCGCGCTGGTGAGATCGCCGGCGAGGCGATGGGCACGTACTTCAAGGAGAACTCCGACTGCGACTACGACGCGGTCGTGTCGATGCAGCAGCCGGCGGCCGGCGTGGTCAACGACCAGCGCTCCGGTGGCGCGCTGACGGGCTTCGAGTCGGTCTGCGGCAAGCCGAAGAACCTGAAGGTCGTCGACGGCGGCGGCACCATCGAGGGTGGCCAGAAGAAGTTCGCCGACGTCCTCACGTCGCTGCCCGGCCAGCACAAGATCATCGTCCTGTCGCTGAACGACGACATGGCGCTGGGCGCGCTGGCGGCCGCCAAGGCCCAGGGCCGCGAGAAGGACCTGTACCTGGCCGGCCAAGGTGCCGACCCGACGTCGCACTGCCAGATCGCGACGAACGACCAGTGGGTCGCCGACGCGGCGTACTTCCCCGAGAAGTACGGTCAGATCGCGGTCCCGGCGGCGATCCGTGCGGCCAAGGGCGAGACGGTCAACGAGACCCTGTTCGTCCCGCACGTGATCATCAACAAGGACAACATCGCCGACTACTACGACGTTTCGAAGTGCTGATCGCGGAGCGCCTGGATGTCGGATTCTGAAACACCGCAGCAGCCCTTCCGCCTCCAGGCGCGGGCGATCCGCAAGTCGTTCGGCGGCGTCGAGGTCCTCCACGGTGTGGACCTCGATGTCGCCGGCGGCTCGGTGCTGGCCCTCCTCGGCGAGAACGGGGCGGGCAAGTCCACGCTCGTGCGCATCCTCGCCGGCGATCACTCCCCCGACTCGGGGGAGATCGTCATCGCCGGCGAGTCGCACTCCGCGCTGGACCCGGTGGCCGCAAGGTCGCTGGGCGTGCGCATGATCTTCCAGGAGCTCAGCGACGCGCCCGCGCTCACCGTCGCCGAGAACATCTCGCTCGGGCGCTGGCCCGGCAAGCGCGGCTTCGTGCGCTGGAAGGCGGTGCGCGAGCGCGCCGTCCGCGCGCTCGACGAGCTCGGCGTGGACCTCGACCCCGACCGTCCCGTGGCCGAGCTGCGCATCGGCGAGCGCCAGGCCGTCGAGATCGCTCGCGCGATCTCCGACCGGGCCCGCTGCCTGATCCTCGACGAGCCGACCGCGGCGCTGTCGGCCCAGGAGGTCGAGAAGCTGTTCGACGCGGTCCGCCGCCTGCGCGACCGCGGGACCGCGCTGATCTACATCACCCACCGTCTCGACGAGGTCGTGCAGATCGCCGACCGCGTCGAGGTGCTGCGCGACGGCGCCGTCGTGCTCGAGCGCGAGGTCGCCGGCACCAGCCGCGCCGACCTGGTCACCGCGATGGTCGGCCGCGAGGTCGGCGAGGTGACCCGCCCGGAGCCGGCCACGATCGACGCCGGCGTCACGCCGCTGCTGGCCTACGCGGGCGCGGCCAGCGAGGGCGCCTTCGCCGACGTCGACCTGTCGGTGCGCGCCGGCGAGGTCGTCGCGCTGTACGGCAAGCTCGGCTCCGGCACCGCCGAGGTGGCCGAGGTCGCCTTCGGCCTGCGCGCGCTGTCGGAGGGCGACTGCCGCCTGCGCGGCGAGACGCACACGCCGTCCGGCCCGCACGCGGCGATCGCCGCCGGCGTCGGCCTCGTGCCCGCCGATCGTCAGCGCGAAGGCGCGTTCATGGTCCGCTCGGTGTCGGAGAACATCTCCGTGCCGTCCTGGAGCCGCCTGTCGCGGCGGGGCCTGCTGGGCCGCCGCTCCGAGGCGCGCGCCTACAAGCGCTGGCACGACGAGCTGTCGATCCGGTCGCGCAACGATCCGGAGCAGTTGATCAGCACCCTGTCGGGTGGCAACCAGCAGAAGGTCGTGCTCGGCCGCTGGCTGGAGCGCGAGTCCGACATGCTCGTGCTGATCGAGCCGACCCGCGGCGTCGACGTCGGCGCCCGCATGGAGATCTACCGAGAGATCCGCAAGCTGGCCCGCAAGGGCATGGGCGTGCTGGTGGCCACGTCCGACTACGAGGAGGTCGTGCAGCTCGCCGACCGTGCCGCGGTGATGGCCCGCGGACGGGTCGTGGGCGAGCTGGGCGGCGATGAGATCACGACTGAACGGCTCACCGAGCTGGCTGGAGGATGAACGTGCCCGATCCCGTCCTGTCGCCCGAGGTCGTCGGAGGGCCCAGTGCGCCGCCGACCTCCGCGGTGCCGACCCAGCGGCGCCGGCAGGTCCCGGAGACCGCCGCGCTGATCGTCGTCCTGATCGTGCTCGGGGTGTTCTTCTCGATCACGTCGGGGTTCTTCCTGAACTACGACAACTTCGTCAACATCGTCACCGCCGCGGCGGTCACCGGCATCATCGCCGCGCCGGCCACGATGCTCCTGATCGCCGGGCAGTTCGACCTCTCGGTCGGCTCGGCGGCGGCGTTCTGTGGTGCGGTGCTCGCCTCGCTGGCGCTGCACAACGACATCTACTACTCGGTGTTCATCGCGATCCTGGCCGGCATCGGGATCGGGCTGGTCAACGGCTTCCTGGTCACCGTGGTCGGCATCAACGCGCTGATCACCACGCTGGGCACGCTCGCGGTGTTCCGCGGTCTGACCCAGGTGATCACCGACGGTCAGACGCTGTCGATCGACAAGTTCAGCTGGGCCACGTCGCGTCCGCTGTTCGACATCCCGCTGCCGGTGTTCATCCTGGCGGCGATCGTCATCGCCTTCTGGTTCCTCAGTCGCTACACCGTGTACGGGCGCTCGATGTACGCGATCGGCGCGAACCCCGCGGCGGCACGCCTGAACGGCATCCGCTCGCGGCGCGTGATCTGGATCGGCTTCGTGCTGTCCGGCCTGTGCGTGGCGATCGGCGGCCTGATCCTGGCCTCGCAGCTGGGCGCCGCCTCGCCGCAGGCGGCGACGGGCATGGAGCTCTCGGTGGTCACCGCGGTGATCCTCGGCGGCGCGTCGCTGGCCGGCGGCCGCGGCACGATCGCCGGCACGATCCTGGGCCTGCTGATCATCGGCACGCTGAACAACGGCCTCGTCCTGCTCAACGTCTCCAGCTTCTGGCAGACGGTGGCCCAGGGCGCGCTGCTGATCTTCGCGGTGTCGTTCGACCAGCTCCGCATCCGACTGACGAGCAACTGACATGACCAAGCTCCGACTGGGCGTCATCGGCGCGGGGTCCTGGGCCCTGGCCTCGCATCTGCCCAACTTCGCCCAGCGCGCCGACGAGGTCGAGTTCGTCGGCGTGGCCCGCAAGGGCACCGAGGCGCTCGAGCGCGTGCAGCGCGAGTACGGGTTCTCGGTGGCCAGCGAGGACTACCGCGACGTGCTCGATGCGGGCGTGGACATCGCGCTGATCGCCAGCCCGACCGGCCTGCACCACGAGCACGCCAAGGCGGCGATGGAGGCGGGCGCGCACGTGCTCGTCGAGAAGCCGTTCACGATCGACCCGGCCGACGCCTGGGACCTGGTGGCCACGGGCGAGCGGCTCGGGCGCCACATGGTCGTCTCGTTCGGCTGGAACTACCGGCCGATGGTGCGCGAGATGAAGCGCCTGATGGACGAGGGCGGCATCGGCGAGGTCGAGCAGATGGCCGTGCAGATGGCCTCGGTCACGCGCGAGCTGCTGTCCAACACCGGCTCCTACCCTGACGCCGATCCGGACACGGTGCCCGAGCAGGCCACCTGGACCGATCCGCGCGTCTCGGGCGGCGGCTACGCGCAGGCCCAGCTGAGCCACGCGCTGGGCCTGGCCCTGTGGCTGACCGGCCTGCGGGCCAGCGACGCGTTCGCGCTGATGAGCGCCCCGCTGGACGCGCCCGTGGAGCTGCACGACGCGATCACCGTGCGCTACGACAACGGCGCCATCGGCACGGTCGCGGGCGGCTCGGCCCATCTGGGCGCCGGGGGCAACAAGCACCAGCTCGAGGTGCGCGCGATCGGCTCCGAGGGGCACCTGCTCGTCGACGTCGAGCGCGAGGCGGGCTGGATCTGGGCCGACCGCGGCGCGACCGACATCCACCTGGACGTCGAGGCCGGCGACGGCGCCTACGACTGCGACGGGCCGCCGCACATGCTCGTGGATCTGGCCCTGGGCAAGGACGTGGTCAACCAGTCCCCGGGCGAGCTGGCGGCGCGCACGGTCGAGCTGCTCGACGCCGCCTACCGCAGCGCGGCCAGCGGCCAGCTCGAGCCCGTCGCCCGCTGAGCGCGATGGCCGGCCCGCTGACGTGGTCGGCCACGCTGGGCAAGCGCGTGCGCCCGGGCGACTGGGCCGACCAGGCGATCGGGACGACCCACAAGGTGGCCGAGGCGATCCGCGCCGGACGCTGGGAGGAGGCGGCGCAGCTCGTCGACTACTTCATGGAGGAGGCGAAGGTCTGCCACGTCGTCTACCTGACCTGGAGCGCGGGCTTCGACGGCTTCCTGCTCGCGCGCGGGGTGAGCGCCGACGAGCTGGCGGCTGAGCGGGAGCGGCTGGCGCGGCTGCTGGCCTACCCCGACGGCACGCCGCTGGACCCGCACGCGCGCTGGGGCGACCTGGGCGCGATGGCCGGCCGGCTGGGCAACGACCTGCGCGGGCTGGAGGTGGGCACGGCCTACGGGCTGGAGCGCTTCGACGCGCTGCGCGAGGCCTGGCGCGCGCTGCACGACCGCTGGGCCGACCTGCAGGCCGGGCTGCTCACGGTGGTCGCCGACCGCTTCGGCGAGGCCGCGGTGGGCGAGTGCTTCGCGGCGGTGCTGGAGCCCTACCTGGCCGAGCGCTACTCGGTGTTCGACACGCGCGTGCAGCCCTACGCGGACACGCTGGAGCGCAACCTGTACATCGCGTTCGAGTCGATGCGGGCGCACCTGGTCGGTCCCGAGCGCATGGGGGACATGGACCTGACCGAGCACGACGACCGCTGGGTGATCGCCTTCGACCCGTGCGGCTCGGGCGGGCGCCAGACGCCGGCCGCGGGATTCCGCGTCACGCAGGAGGAGCACGACTGGGCGGGCAACGAGCGCGGCGTCTGCCTGTACTGCGCCCACTGCGTGGTCGCGCTGCAGAAGTGGCCGATCGAGCAGTGGGGCTCGCCGGTCCGCGTCGTCGATCCGCCGCGCAACGGGGCGGGCACGCCGTGCACGTGGACCGTCTACAAGGACCCGGCGGCGGTGCCGGACGAGGCCTACCGGAAGGTCGGCGCGCAGCCGCCGCGTTAGACCGTCAGACGCCGGGCGGCGGCGCGCAGCTCGCGCGCGCGTGGAACGCCGTGGGCAGCACGACGGTCCGGGGACCCGGGTCGTCGTCGCCCAGGCGCTCGAGCAGCAGCGTGGCCGCCTGGCTGCCGATCTCGCGGTTGTCGCGCAGGACGACCGCGATCGGGGGGTTGAAGAGCTCGGTCACGTCGATCGCGTCGCAGGAGACGAGCGAGACGTCGGCGCCGATGCGCAGGTCGCGGCTGAGCAGCTCGCCCAGGGTGCCGATCAGCAGCTGGTTGCCGCCGGCGACGATCGCGGTGGGCGGATCCGGGGCGTCCAGCAGCTGGCGGGTCGCGTTGCGCCCGTGGTCGGCCGACAGCATGCCCTCGACGATCGTGTAGGTGGCGGGCAGATCACGCGCGGCGAAGGCCTCTTCCAGCCCGGCGCGGCGCTCGCGCGACGGACGCATCGGCTGGCCCACGATCAGGCCGATGCGGCGGTGGCCCAGATCCAGCAGGTGGCTGACGGCGTCGCGCATGCCGCCGCGATGGTCCGACAGGACGGCGCTGGCGCCCACGTCGGTGCGCAGCTCGCGATCGACCAGGACGGCGGGCGTCTCGAACTGCTGCAGCACCTGGAGCGTCTCGGGGTTGTCCTCGGAGGCCAGCGAGAGCATCAGCCCGTCGACGCGGCGCTGCTCGAACAGCCGCATGTGCACGGCGTCGCGCGCCGGCTCGTTCTCGGAGTCGGTCAGCAGCATCGAGTAGCCGCGCTCGCGCAGGCCCGACTCGGCGCCCTTGACGATCTCGGCCAGCAGGGGGTTGGCGATGTCGCCGACGACGAAGCCGACCGACCGCGTCTCCCGGCGGCGCAGCGACTGGGCCAGCAGGTCGGGCTGATAGCCGAGCTCGGCCACCACGGCCATGACCTTCTCGCGCATGGGCGCGGACACGTCCGGGTGGCCGGACAGCACGCGCGAGACCGACGACATGGCCACGCCGGCTCGGTCGGCGACCTCGCGCATGGACGCGCGTGCGGCGGGGCGGCGCTGCTCGCCGCGAGTCTGCGTCACCGGCTTTCCGGCCGCCACAGTGCTGAGGAATTCACGCGCATTTCGCGATCCTAACCATCGCTGCGGAAGTCCCTCTCGATCACCTGGGCGGCGACACCGGCCAGCCCGACGGTCAGGCGCAGGCGATCGGCGCCGGCCGCCGCTGCGGGCAGCCGCACGGTTGCGGTCTGGCCGCGGCGCACGTAGAAGCCGGACTCGGGGCCGAGCGCATCGGCGCGCACCGGGATGCCCGTTTCGCCCGGGCTGTCGTTGATCAGCACGACCTCCGCCGGATCGATCGCCGCACCGTCGGCCTCCACCGACAGCGCGCTGATGTAGCGCGACGCTCGCCCGGGGTTGTGCAGGCCGTCGCGGGTCAGCTGCAGCGGCTCGGGCCAGCAGAACTCGACGAAGCGGCCCAGGTCCTCCAGCGTGGGCGCCGGGCCGCCGCGCAGCAGGCTCGTCGCGCGCGCGGCCAGCAACGCGGCGGCGGCGTCGACCGACGCGCGGCCCCAATCGGCGTCGGCGGTGAAGCGCGGGTTGGGGCCGTACACGCCGGCGTGGGTCGCGTCGGGATCGTCGGCCAGCCGGTCGGTCGCCACCAGCTCCGGGTGCAGCGCCAGCATCCACGACGTCTCCACCAGGGCCGCGTGGTCGACGACGCGCGGCTCGCCCTCCACCGCACGATCCAGCTGGGCCGCGTTCAGCTCCAGCCAGCACAGCCCGTAGGCCTGCAGCCCGTCGGTCACCGCCTGCTCCTCGGCGCACACGCGCTTGATCAGGTGCAGGAGGTCGAGCGGGCCGTGGCCGGTGAGCACGACGACGAGCGCGAACCCCCGGCCCGCCAGTTGCTGGATCGTCTCGCGCACGGTGGCCTCGACCAGCGCGCGGGAGAAGGTCAGCGTGAAGGGCATGTCCAGGCAGCCCGAAGCGACGTAGCTCGGTGGCAGCACGACACCGCCGGCCTGCTGCGCGGCCCGCAGCATCAGCCCGTGGGCGGTGAAGCGATCCACGCCGAAGGGCAGATGCGGACCATGGTGCTCGAGCGTGCCGATCGGCACCCAGGCGATCGGCGCGTCCTGCGCGAGCGCCTCGATCTCGGCCGCGTGCAGCTGCTCGTAGCGGCGCTCGATCATCGCTCGATCCTAACCGGAAACGGTTCCGGTGCTGTTCATACCGTGATCCGACCGAGCCCATACCGCGAACAAACCCACACGCGGGAACGTTGCTGCCCATGGAAGCCTCGATGCTCGACCTCCGACTGCCGGCCGATGTGGCCAGCGCCACTGCCGCCCGGCGGGCGCTGACCGAGCTGACCGGTGCTGCCCATCTCGACGTCGACGAGGTCGCCGTCGCCCTCTGCGTGTCCGAGGCCGTGACCAACGCGGTCGTCCACGGATACCGCGGGATCCCCGCGGACGACGACATCATCGAGGTGCGCGCCTGGGAGCAGGACGGCGGCCTGTTCGTCGTCGTGCGCGATCACGGCTACGGCCTCGCGCCGCGCCACGACTCACCCGGCCTCGGTCTCGGCATGCCGCTGATGACCGCGATGGCCGACCGCTTCTCGTTCGCGCCCGACGTTCCGGGCACGCGTGTCGAGATGTGGTTCGCCGCGACGCGCTAGCCCTTCGGCGCGTAGCGCCGGTGCAGCAGGAGCGCGTTCCCGTCGGGGTCCGCGAACGGCGCCATGTGGCACACGCCGGTGTCGATCACGTCGCCGAAGAACGTCACGCCCAGACCCTCCAGGCGCTCGCGCTCGGCGTGCACGTCGGGCACCCGTAGGGCGATCGTGGCCGGGCTGGGGGCGAACTCCCGTCCGATCGCCGCGGGGTCGGTCAGCAGCAGCGTCAGGTTGCCCGTCTCGAACTCGGCGAACTTCTCCTCGAAGGCGTGGCTCATGGGCAATCCGAGCGTCTCGCCGTAGAACGCCTTCGCGCGCGCCATGTCTTGTGTAGAAACGGAGACGAAGTCTGTGTGCTCGACCATGTCGCGAGCCTACCTGCGCCATGATGTCCGGGGTACACGACGACAGGAGCGAGGACCGATGGCGACCGACAGGCCGATGCAGCTCGGGATGGTGGGGCTCGGACGGATGGGCGCGGGAATCGTGCGGCGCCTGATGGCCGACGGCCACTCGTGCGTCGGCTACGACGTCAACCCCGACGCGGTCCACGCGCTGGAGGCCGAGGGCGCCGGCGGCGCGACCGACCTCGAGGAGTTTGTCGCCAAGCTCGACAAGCCGCGCGCGGTGTGGGTGATGGTCCCCGCGGGCGAGATCACCGACAAGACGATCGCCGCCCTGGCCGAGGTCCTCGAAGAGGGCGACACGATCATCGACGGCGGCAACACGCACTACCACGACGATCTGCATCACGCCAAGGCGCTGAAGGAGAAGGGCATCCACCACATGGATGTGGGCACCAGCGGCGGCGTGTGGGGCTTCCAGCGCGGCTTCTGCCTGATGATCGGCGGCGAGGACGAGGTCTTCGCGCGGCTGGAGCCGGTCTTCGCCACGATCGCTCCCGGTCTGGACGAGGCCGAGCGCACCCCGGGCCGCGAGGGCGATCCGATCCCCGCCGAGAAGGGCTACCTGCACTGCGGCCCCAACGGCGCGGGCCACTTCGTGAAGATGGTCCACAACGGGATCGAGTACGGGATCATGGCCGCGTACGCGGAGGGCTTCAACATCATCCGCAACGCCAACGTCGGCCTGCACCAGCAGGACATGGACGCCGAGACGTCCCCGCTGGAGTACCCCGAGTACTACCAGTACGAGATGAACGTCCCCGAGGTCGCCGAGGTCTGGCGCCGGGGCAGCGTGATCAGCTCGTGGCTGCTGGATCTGGCCGCCACCGCGTTCGTCGAGGACCCCGACCTCGAGGGGTACTCGGGCCACGTGTCGGATTCCGGCGAGGGCCGCTGGACGTCGATCGCCGCCATCGAGGAGGGCGTCTCCGCGCCGGTGCTGACCACCGCCCTGTACTCGCGCTTCGCCTCGCGCGGCAACGACCTGTTCGCCGACAAGGTCCTGTCCGCCCTGCGCAAGCAGTTCGGCGGGCACCAGGAGAAGCCCGTCCAGTAGGGCTCCGGCCGGGAACGACAACGGCGGGCAGCGAAGACAGCCGGCCCGGAGCCGCCGCGCCGAGCGCGCCGGGGTCGGTTCGCTTTTCGGACCGGCACGTGACCGACTTTAACCCCGCTATACGAGCATAAGGTCGGTCACGTCGCCCTGTTCGCCGCGCGGCCCGCGGCGCGCGGACGCCTCACGCGCCATCGCTGCCCGTCGTTCGCCGGCGCCGACTTCACGCCCGCCACTGGGCCGCGGCGGCGCGAACGAACGGCGGGCAGCGAAGACAGCCGGGCCCGGACCGCCGCGCCGAGCGCGCGGGCGGGGTCGGTTCGCTTTCCGGACACGTCGCTCCTTTCGCCACGCGGACCGCGGCGCGCGTACGACTCACGCGCCATCGCTGCCCGTCGTTCGCCCGCGCCGACGCCACCGACAACGAGAAGAGCCGCCCCGAATCGGAGCGGCCTATCCAGGTAATCGGCCAGCGCCGACGCACCTTGAGAGCGGCAACGCGCCAGCTGCGGCGCGAGACGCGCTCAGCCGGAGACCTTGATCAGGTCCGCGACGCCGCTGTCGATCGCGGCGGTGCGGACGGCCTGGGCGACGGCGTCGTGGACGGCGTGGTCGAGCACGTCGGGCACGAGCTCGGACTCGACGGTCAGGCCGGCCAGCGCCCAGGCGGCGGCGCGCTTCATCTCGAGGTTGATCTGGTTGGCGCCGGCCAGCAGGGCGCCGTGGAAGATGCCCGGGTAGCCGAGGACGTTGTTGACGCTGGTGCCGTCGGCGGCGAACGCGGCACCGGCGGCCAGCGCGGCGCTGGGCGTGATCTCCGGCTCGGGGTTGGTCAGCGCGAGCACGACCTGGCCCGGACGCACCATCTCGGGCTTGATCAGACCGGGCCGGCCGCTGGTGGCGACGACGACGTCGGCCTCGCGCATCACCGTCTCGAGGTCGACGATCTCGATGCCGTGCTCGGCCGCCTGGGCCTGCGCGGCCGGGTTGGGATCGGTGGCCAGCACGCGATGCACGCCGGCGTCGTGGATCAGCGAGGCGATGCCGAAGCCGGCGGCGCCCAGGCCGATCTGGCCGACGACCGCCTCGTCCAGGCGCATGTCGACGTGGCGGCAGGCGGCGATCGCCGCGGCGAACGTGACGACCGCGGTGCCGTGGACGTCGTCGTGCATGACCGGCTGGGGCAGCGCCTCGATCAGGCGCCGCTCGATCTCGAAGCACGCGGGGGTGGAGATGTCCTCCAGGTGGATCGCGCCGAAGCCGGGCGCGATGCGCACGACGGTCTCGACGAACTCGTCGACGTCCTTGGTGTCGATCAGGATCGGCACCGCGCTGATGCCGACGAGTTGCGCGTAGAACAGCGCCTTGCCCTCCATCACCGGCATGGCGGCCACCGGGCCGATGTCGCCCAGGCCGAGCACGCGCGTGCCGTTGGTGACGATCGCGACGCTGCGGCCGATCATCGTGAAGCGCGCGGCCAGCTCGGGGAACTCGGCGATGGCCAGCGACACGCGGGCCACGCCCGGCGTGTAGACGTCGCGCACGTCCTGGTTGGAGCGGATCTCGCGCCGGGAGACCACGTCGAGCTTGCCGCCGTCGTGGGCCAGGAACGCGCGGTCGTGGAACCACGAGACGGTCACGCCCTCCAGCGCGCCCAGGCCGTCGGCCAGCTCCTCGGCGTGCGCCTTGTCGCGGACCTCGACGGTCACGTCGCGCAGCGCCTCGTGCTTGGCCACCGAGATCGTGACGATGTCGCCGATCAGCCCGCCATGCTCGGCGATCCGTCCGGTGACCTGGGCGAGCTGGCCCGCGCGGTGCGGGATGCGCAGGCGGTAGGTGCAATCCATCGGCATGAGGCCGATGAGGCTACGAGGCTCAGCGATCCAGTGGTCCGCCGGCCAGCCAGGCCTGGCCCGCGGCGTACAGCGCCTGCACCTCGGGACCGTCCAGGCCGGGCATGTCGCGCTTGACGTCGTAGCCGATGCCCTCCTGCAGGTAGGCCAGGTGGCGGTAGCCCACGGGATAGCCGGCCAGCCGATCGGCGTCCAGCGCCGGCGCGGCCCCCGGGTCCACGGGATCCAGGCGGTCGCGCTCGTAGATCGGCTGGCGCAGGACCAGCCCCCAGCGCCCGACGCGGCGCTCGAAGAAGTCGTAGAAGCGCCCGGTGCAGACGACGTCGCACTCCACGTCCTCGACGACCGCGCGCTGCGCGATCGTCATCTTCGTCTGGGCGACCGCCCGGTCGCCGGCGACCTCCACCGCGCTCCCGCCCAGGAAGTGCAGGATCCGCACCCCGCGCGCGTAGCCCTCGCGCGAGACCCGGATGAACTCCTCGAACGGGCCCTGCCACCAGGTGGCCATCATGCGCCCGTCGGCGTGCCAGACCGTGCGGAAGCGCTCCCAGTCCATCGCGTCGCGCCACACCGCCCAGCCCTCGACCAGCCGGCGAATCGTCAGCTCGTCCTCGTCCACGTCGCGGACCGTACCCTGTGCCGGTGTCCGACCCGCCCCTGAAGTTCGATCCGATCGTCGAGGCCGGCCGCCAGTGGCGTGAGCGCTGGGGCGCGGAGGCGGTCGCCCCGATGATGGCGGCGACGTCGATCATGCGCGTGCAGCAGATCCTGCTGGCCCGCCTGAACGCGACGGTCGAGCCCTACGAGCTGACGTTCCCGCGCTACGAGGCGCTGATGCTGCTGTTCCTGTCGCGCAACGGCTCGCTGCCGCTGGGGAAGATGGGCGCGCGGCTGCAGGTGCACCGCACGTCGATGACCAACCTGATGGACGGGCTGGAGAAGGCCGGGCTGGCCCAGCGCTCGGCACACCCGACCGACCGCCGCACGACGCTGGCCACGATCACCGACCGTGGTCGCCAGGTGGCCACCGAGGCGACCGACGCGCTCAACGCGCTGCGCTTCGGCGTGGATCCGCTGCCGGCGGACGCGCTGGAGTCCCTGATCGAGACCCTCGAACGCGTGCGCGCCGACGAGGACGACTTCAGCTCGCCATCTGGCGGGCGATGATCACCCGCTGGATCTCGTTCGTGCCCTCGTAGATCTGGGTGATCTTCGCGTCGCGCATCATGCGCTCGACCGGGAACTCGTTGACGTAGCCGTAGCCGCCGAGCACCTGCACCGCGTCGACGGTGACCTTCATCGCGTTGTCGGAGGCAAACAGCTTGGCCATCGAGCTGTACTTGGCGGCGGCCGCGTCCCCGTCGTCGGACAGGACACAGGCCTTGTAGAGCAGCTCGCGCGCGGCGGCGGTGCCGGTCTCCATGTCGGCCAGCTTGAACTGGATGCCCTGCAGGGCGTGGAGTGGCTTGCCGTTGACGAGGCGCTCGGCCGCGTAGCGGTTGGCGTAGTCGGTGGCGCCCTGGGCGATCCCGACGGCTTGCGCGGCGGCGCCCAGGCGCGTGCGCTGCAGCGTGGCCAGCGCGACGGGCAGGCCGCGGCCGACCTCGCCGATCACGTTCTCGGTCGGCACGCGCACGTCCTGGAAGACCGGCGAGCCGGTGGGGGAGCCCTTGATGCCGAGCTTGTGCTCGAGCTTGCCGATGGAGAAGCCGGGCCGGTCGGCCTCGACGACGAAGGCGGTCATGCGCCGGTTGGGGCGATCGGTGACCGCGAACACCACGTAGAAGTCGGCCACGCTGGCGTTGGTGATCCAGGTCTTCTCGCCGTTGATGATCCACTCGTCGCCGTCCTGGACGGCGGTGGTGCGCATGTCGGCCGGGTTGGAGCCGGCCTCGGCCTCGCTCAGCGCGAACGCGGCCGCCCACTCACCGGTGGCGCACTTGGGCAGGAAGCGCTGCTTGAGCTCGTCGGAGCCGAACAGCTGGATCGGCAGCGTGCCCAGCTCCTGGACCATCAGGATCAGCGCACACGAGGCGCAGGCCTTGGCGATCTCCTCGACCGCCATCTGCAGCATCAGCGTGCCCGTCCCGGTGCCGCCGTGCTCCTCGCCGAAGGGCAGCGCGAGCACGTCGTTCTCGCTCAGCAGCGTGCGGATGTCCCACGGGTACTCGGCCTTGAGGTCGATCTCCTGCGCGCGCGGGGCGATGCGCTCGATGGCGATCTGACGGATCGTGTCGCGGAAGTCCAGGAACTCCTGGGGGATCTCGTAGGGCATCAGGCGCTCCGGTAGTCGTAGAAGCCCTCGCCGGTCTTGCGACCGTGCTTCCCGGCCAGGATCATCCGCTTCATCAGCGGCGGCGGGGCGTACTCGGGGCGCTTGAACTCCTCATACAGCGAGTCGCACACGGCGTACAGGACGTCGAGCCCGATGAAGTCGCACAGGGTCAGCGGCCCCATCGGGTGGCCGGCGCCGAGCTTCATGCCCTCGTCGATGTCCTCGCGCGTGGCGAAGCCCTCCTCGAGCATCCGCACGCCGGCCATCAGGTAGGGGACCAGCAGCATGTTGACGATGAAGCCCGAGCGGTCCTTGGTGCGGATCGGGTGCTTGTCGATCTGCCGCGCGAAGGCGTCGGCCGTGGCGAACGTCTCCTCGCTGGTGTCCAGCGCGACGACGATCTCGACGAGCTTCATGACCGGCACCGGGCTGAAGAAGTGCAGGCCGCAGACGCGCTCGGGACGCTGCGTCCAGGAGGCGATCTGGGCGATCGGGATCGACGACGTGTTGGAGGCCAGCAGCTTTGCGTCGGGCACGCGCGCGTCCAGGTCGGCGAACACCTGGCCCTTGATGCGCGGGTCCTCGACGATCGCCTCGATCACCAGCTCGGCGGGGGCCAGGTCGTCGAGGTTCGTCGTCGGGACGATCCGCTCGAGCAGCCCCGCCGCGTCGGAGTCGCTCAGCTTCCCGCGCGCGACCGCGCGCCCGACCGACGCTTCCAGGCCCGCCCGCGAGCGGTCCAGCGCGTCCTGCTGCGGTTCGTAGAGGTGCACGCCGACCCCGGCCCGGGCCGCCGATTCGGCGATGCCCGTGCCCATGAACCCCGCACCTACGACCCCGATGACCTCGATCGCCATTCGCTGCTCCTTTCCCGGCCAGCGTAGCCGCTACGAGGGCTTCCGACTATCTGTGGTCAGAGCGCGGCGCCGTCGACCACGCGCGGGGCCGGGCGGGGCATGCCGGTGGCCAGCACCGGGTCCTCGACCGGCTCGGCGTCGACCGGTCCGGACCGGCGCAGCAGGACGACGGCCAGGACCAGCCCGACGGCGATCAGCGCGGCCGACAGCTTCAGCGCCGTGCCCAGCGCGGAGACGAACGCCTCGCGGACCGCCTCGGTCACCTCGCTGGCCTGCGCCCCGGCGAGCTGGTCGAGCGTCTGCGTGGCGCCGGGCGTGCCGGCCAGGACGCCGTCGAGCTGCACGGCCTGGTCGGCGGTGACGGTCACACCGGCCTGTGCGGTCTCGCTCACCGTCCGGTCGGTCAGCAGCTGGTTGAAGATCGCGCCGGTGACCGCGACGCCGAGCGTCGCGCCCAGGCCGCTGAGCGTCACGAGCATGCCCGAGGCGGCCCCCGCGTGGTTGCGCGAGATCGCGTTCATCGCCGCGAGGTTCATCGGCGTCAGCGAGACGCCGACGCCCAGGCCCATCAGCGCGGTGGGGATCCACAGGTCGGCGTACGTGGTGTGGACGTCGAGCGTGGAGATCCAGGCCACCGAGATGGCCATCAGCGCCAGGCCGAAGACGATCGGCGGGCGCGGCCCGGTGCGCGCCGCGATGCGCCCGCCCAGCGGCGACCCGACGACCATCAGCCCGGTCAGCGGGACCAGCAGCACGCCGACCTTCACCGGCCCGTCGCCCAGGATCTCCGAGAAGTACAGCGGCAGGAAGAACAGCAGCGCGCCGAAGCTGAAGTCCAGCACGAAGATCACGATCGTCGAGCCCAGGAAGTTGCGCTGGCGGAAGAAGCTGAAGTCGATGATCGGGTGCGCCGAGCGCAGCTCGTTGACCACGAACGCGGCGAACAGGACGGCGGCGGCGACGAGCAGCGCGACGATCGCCGGCGAGCCCCAGCCCCAGGTGGACCCCTGGATCAGCGCCAGCGTCACGGTGGTCAGCGCACCGGCCGAGAGCAGGACGCCCGGCACGTCGACCTCGCGCGAGATCGTCGGGTCGCTGGACTCGGGCACGCCGCGCAGCGTCAGCACGGCGATCGCGATGGCCACCGCGATGCACACCCAGAAGATCCAGCGCCAGTCCAGCTCGCCGGTGAGCACGCCGCCGACGAGCACGCCGACACCCGAGATCAGCTCGGTCGCCGCGCCCCACATGCCGATCGCGAAGCCGCGGCGGGCGTCGGTGAACACGTTGGTGATGATCGACATCGACGACGGCATCAGCAGCGCGCCGCCGATGCCGGCGACGGCGATGCCCGCCAGCAGCGTGACGATGCCCGGGCTCAGCGCCGCCAGCAGCGAGCCGATCGCCAGCAGCGCGGTGCCCAGCAGCAGGATCCGCCGGCGCCCGAAGATGTCGGCCACCCGACCCGCGGTGATCAGCAGCGCGGTCATCGGGATCATGAACGCGGTCACGGTCCACTGCAGCTCGGCGATCGACGTGCCGAACTCACGGTGGATCGTCGGCACCGCGACGACGATCGCGGCGGTCGGCAACTGCACGATTCCCGCCGCCGCCACCGTGGCGGTCAGCGTCTGGCCGCGGCTCAGCACGGTGCGATCCGTCGCATGGTCGCGAATCTAGTGCAGCGCGGGGTCGTCAGACTGCAGTGACGTGTCCCCGATTCCCGTGATCCTCGACTGCGACCCCGGCCATGACGACATGGTCGCGATCATGCTCGCGGCGGCCCACCCGGCGATCGACCTGCGGGCGATCACCACGGTGGCGGGCAACGCGTCCCTGGAGCGCGTGACGCACAACGCGCGGGCCACCTGCGCGCTGGCCGGCATCACGGGCGTGCCCATCGCGGCGGGCGCGGACGGGCCGCTGATCGGCGAGCTGACCGTGGCCGACCACGTGCACGGCGCGTCCGGGCTGGACGGCGTCGAGCTCGGCGTCGGCGACGTGCCCCTGCACGAGCTGCCCGCCGTCGCGCTGATGGCCCGGGTGCTCGAGGAGGCCTCCGAGCCGGTGACGATCTGCGCGGTCGGGCCGCTGACCAACGTCGCGCTGCTGTGGAAGGTCCACCCTGATCTGGTCGCCGCGCGCGTGCGCGAGATCATCGTGATGGGCGGCACGCTGGGAGCGGGCAACGTCGCGCCGCTGGGCGAGTTCAACATCATCACCGACCCGGAGGCGGCGGCGATCGTGATCGCGGGCGGCGTGCCGGTGACGCTGTGCCCGCTGGACGTGACCCACCAGGCGCTGGCCACGCCGCAGGTGTTCGACCGCCTCAACGCGCTGGGCACCGAGCTGGCCTCGACCGTGTCGGTGCTGCTGGCCTTCTTCGCCGACCGCTACCTGGACGTGTGGGGCATCCCCGAGCCGCCGCTGCACGACCCGGTGACCATCGCCCACCTGATCGACCCGACGCTGCTGGAGCTCGTCGACGCGCACGTGGCCATCGAGCTGACCGGCACCCACACGCGGGGCGCCACCGCCTGCGACCGCTTCGGCGTCACCGGCCACGCGCCCAACGCGAAGGTGGCGATCGGGATCGACGCCGATCGGTTCTGGGACCTCGTGATCGACGCGGTCGACCGGCTCGGTTGATCGTCCTCGGCCTCAGCGGCGGGCACGACGCCAACTGGTGCGTCGTGGCCGACGGCGTGCTGCTGGGCGCCTTCGAGAAGGAGCGCTTCACGCGCCGGCGCCACGACGGCGGCGCGGTCGTCTCGCTGATCGACGCCTCGCTGCGCAGCCTGGGCCTGACCGCCGGCGACATCGACGTGCTGGCCACGTCGGAGCCGGTGTGGCAGGGCCTGGATCCGGGCCACACGCTGCTGGGCGGGCGCCGCTACGAGCGGCTGACCGACTGGCAGTGGCAGTCGGCGCGCTGCCTGGGCCGCATCCTGCCCTGCCTGAGCGTGCCCCACCACGTGGCCCACGCCGCCTACGCGCGCTACACCGGCGCCGCGCCGGACACGGCGGTGCTGACCATCGACGGCGGCGGCGACGCCTACACCGTCGACGCCGGCGCGGCGACCACCGTGTCGTCCTGGCGGGGCTCGCGCCTGGACTGGATCGAGCGCATCGACAACTCCGACATCGGCTCGTTGTGGTGGGCCTACGCGCACGCCGTCTTCGGGGACCGCCAGTCCGCGGGCAAGCTGATGGGCCTGGCCGCGCTGGGCAGCGATCGGCTCGTCGAGGCGATGACCGACCGCGTCGTCGTCGACGTACCGGCGGTGCTGACCGACGCGGTGACCATCAAGGACTTCTGGGCCGACTTCCCGCGTCCGCCGTTCGTCGCGCGGGGGATCGGCTGGGAGCACCCCGACGCGCGAGACGTCGCCTTCGCCGTGCAGGCCGTGACCACGCGCGCCGGCCTGAGCCTGGCCCGTGCGCTGCGCGCGCTCACGGGCCATCCGGCGCTGGCCATCAGCGGCGGCGTCGCCCTCAACGGCTACCTGGCCGAGGCGATCACCCGCGAGAGCGGGTTCGCCGACGTCCACGTCCCGCCGGCCGTCCACGACGGCGGCGTCGCCGCCGGCGCCGCGCTGTTCGCCACCCATCACGAGCTGGGGGTGCAGTTCGACCCGGCGGCGGCGCGCGAGCTGGCCTTCCTGGGCGTGCCGTACGCGGCCGCGGAGGTCGAGCGCGCGCTGGGCGCGAGCGACCTGCCGCACCGCGCCGTGGAGCGCGACGAGGCCGTGCAGGCCGCGGCCGACGTGCTGGCCGACGGCGGCTTCGTGGCCTGGTTCGAGGGCCGCTCGGAGCACGGTCCGCGCGCGCTCGGGCATCGCTCGCTGCTGTCCTCGCCGATCACGGACGGCCATCGCGACCGGCTCAACCGCGACGTCAAGTTCCGCGAGCCGTTTCGCCCGGTCGCGCCGGTGGTGCGCGACCAGGACGCCGAGCGCTACTTCGCGCTCGACCGCCCCTCGCCGTACATGATGCGGATCGTCGACGCGCGCGAGCCGGCTCGCAGCGGGGCGCCCGCCGCGGTCCACGTCGACGGCACCTCGCGCGTCCAGACGGTCGCCGCCGACAGCAGCCTGGGCCGGATCGCCGGCGCGTTCGGCGCGCGCACGGGCACGCCGATCGTCATCAACACCTCGCTGAACGTGCGCGAGCCGATCGTCGAGACGCCGACCGAGGCGCTGGCCACGTTCGCGCGCGCGCCGATCGACCTGCTCTACCTCGACGGCTGGCTGGTCACCCGGTCGGGCTGAAGCCGGGCCAGCGTGTCGGTGATCCCGCGCGTGATGTGGTGCACGGGCACCGCCTCCTGGTCGTAGAGGATCCCGAACGTCACGTGGTCGCCGAAGCTGAGCACGACGACGCGCAGCGAGCTGGCGCCACGCAGGTTGCCCACGCCGTAGATCGACTGCACGCGGTGGCCGGTCACGAACAGGTCGCCGGTCGGGCCCGGGATGTCGGAGAACAGCAGGTTGCCGCCCTCCCAGGCCTTGGCCGACAGCCGCTCGAACGCGCCCATCGGCAGCAACATGTAGGCGTGCATCAGCCGCTCGAGCGCCCGCGCGTCGGTCGTCTTGCGCCGCGCCGACTGCTCGTGCGCGATGCGCAGCACGGCCAGCGGATCGGGCTCGTCCAGCGGCAGCTCGAGCACCATCAGCGCCGCGTGCTTGTCGAACTCGTTGGGCCCGCCATCCTGGAGGGCGACCGTCACCGGCACCTCGACGCGGACGGTCTGGCCGGCCTTGTCGACGGGGTCCAACATCGCGGCCAGACCGCCGACCATCGCCGTGACGACCACGTCGTTGAACGAGACGTGGTGGCCGAGCACGTCCTGGGCGGCCCGGACGTCGGCCCGCGTGACCTGCACCAGCTCGAGCGCGCGCCGGTCGCTGCGCCGGGCCAGCAGCGTGCTCGGCGTTCCGGACAGCTCCTCGTGGTAGGCGGTGTGGATCTGACGCACGGTGTTCAGCGTGTGCGCCGGGTGGCCGACGGCGCCGCCGAGCAGGGTGCGGACCTCGTGACGGTGCTCGCGGTGCACGTCGTGGGCCAGCGCCTGGAGCTGCTCGGGCGTCGGCAGCGGGGCCGGGGCGTAGGGCTCCGGCGTGCGCAGCGGTCGATCGGGCGCGTCGTCGAGCAGCATCGCCGCGCCGGTCACCGCGCACATCACGCCGTCCTGGATGAAGTGGTGCACGCGGAAGGCGACGCCGGCCCGGCCGCCCTCGATCCGGGGCACGACCATCACGCGCCACAGCGGCCGGCCGGGATCCATCGGCTGGTCGTTGAACATCAGCAGCAGCTCGCTGAGACGGGCCAGGCTGACCTCGGCGTCGGCGGCGACGAGCTGGATGTGCGCGTCGAGGTCCAGCTCGGGGGCGTCGGCCAGGACGTGCAGGGGCGCGTGCGTGGGCAGCCGCAGCGCGATCTTGCGCAGGCGCGGGGCGAAGTCCAGCGTGGAGGCGACACGCCGCTTGACCGCGGCGAGCAGGTCGCCGGGCGCGACCGGCTCGGCCAGCTCGATGACGATCGCCGCGCCGATCGTGTTGTGCTCCGGGTTGGGACCGGCCAGGCAGGTCTGGGCCTCGGCGCCGAGCACCTCGACCCCGGGGATCTCGATCACGCCGTCACCTGGGTGCGCAGCACGGTGTGCTGGGCGGTCGCCTCGGGTGCCTCGTCGGCGTCGGTCACGTGCGGGAAGGGCGCGGCCGGTGCGGGCGCGGCGCCCAGGAACGCGGCCAGCCGGCCCCACGGCGCGTCGGCGGTGACGTCGAGACGCAGCAGATCGTCGGGCCGTTGCGCGAAGTGCGTGGCCACGGCCTCCTCATGGCGGTCGTAGGCGGCGGCGAAGTCGGCGCGGGCAGGCGGGAAGGCGCCGTAGCAGTGGCGGGTGATGCGCTCCCCGAAGGCCTGAAAGCGGGGCGTCGTCGTCGGCCAGGCCACCAGCAGGCGCGCGTAGTGCGCCTCGACCGCGTCCAGCCAGGCGTTGCGCTCGCGCGTGGTCAGCACGAAGCGGCTGCCCGGATAGCGCGCGTCGAGCTGGGCGAAGAAGCCCGCCGCGGGTAGGTCGAGCAGCGCATCGTGGTGATCCAGGACGCTGAGGCTCGGCGCGCCGCCGAACAGCTGGCTCTCGGTGCGAGCGTCGAACGGATAGTGCAGCGCGCGCAGGCCGAGCCGGTCCAGCGCCACCGTCAGGCTCCGGGTGCCGGTGCGGCTCAGGCCGATTCCGAAGAGCTTCGATGGGGGTGCGGCGGGGCGGACGGCCCTAGCATACGGACGTGCCGTCGGCCCCCGAGCACGCTCCGCTGGTGAGCGTGGTGATCCCTTGCCACGACGAGGTCGAGGCGCTCGGTCGCACCCTCGCCGGGCTCGCCGCGCAGGTCGGCGGCACCGCGGACATCGAGATCATCCTCGTCGACAACGACAGCGCCGACCCGCGGCTGGAGGCGGTGTGGCGCACCCACCGCCGCCGCCTCGACCTGCTGCTCGTGCGCCGCGGCCCGCTGCCCGAGCCCTACGCGCTGTGCCGGGCGCGCAACCTCGGCCTGGCCGTGGCCCGCGGCCGATGGATCTGGACGCTGGACTCCGACTCGATCCCGGCGCCGGGCGCGCTGGCCGCGCTGCGCGAGGCGCTGCCCGACGCGCCGGTGATGCTCACCGGCGAGCGCATCTTCGTGAGCGGGCACGGGCTGACCGAGGAGGCGATCCTGGGGGGAGCCGGGGCGCTCGAGGCCGCGCCGCGAGTGGCCAGCGCCTCCAACTACGAGCTGCCGCGCGACCGGCGCTTCCCGGAGATCGCGGGCCTGCCCGACCTCGACCACCCGTGGGACTACCTGCACGGGGGCAACACGGTCTTCCGCCGCGCCGACGCGCTGGCGGTCGGCGGCTACGACGAGGCGTTCGACGGCCGCTGGGGCTACGAGGACGACGAGTTCGCCCACCGCATGATCGTCCGCGGCGGCTGCGTTGCCCGCTTCGTCGCCGGGCTCGAGGTCTTCCACCAGGAGCCGGCCGCGCCGCCCCCGGTGGAGCGCCGCGACAAGCACGCCAACCCCAACTGGGAACGCGTCTGCGGCTGCATCCCCGGCTATCGGGAGCACAAGCTCGCGGCCTACGACGCCCACGGGATCGATGTCGTCGCCTGAGCCGCGGGCCGAGCGCCTGCGCCTGAGCGTGCTGGGCGGGCGCGACGACACGCCGCCGCATCTCACCCGCCTGGACCTCAACACCGCGCCCGCGCCCGCGCCGGGCTGGTCGGAGCGGCTGGCCGCCGAGCTGGCCGACGTGTCGCTCAACGCGTACGGCGACGAGCAGGCGCGTCCGCTGCGCGCGGCGCTGGCCGGCTACACCGGCCGCCCGCCGGAGCAGATCTTCGTCGCCGGTGGCTCGATGGCCGTGCTCGAGCGCCTGGTCGACGCCTACGGCGGCCCGGGCCGGGTGGCGCTGGCGTTCGCGCCCGGCTACCAGGGCGTCGAGCGCCTGTGCGCGGCGCGGGGGATGACCGTGGCGCTGGCCGCCCGCGACCAGGCCTTCGGCGTCGACGCCGAACGGGCGCTGGCCGCGGTGGCCGAGCATCGGCCCGATCTGGTGTTCCTGTGCCATCCGGGCAACCCGAGCGGGCGGCCCGAGGATCCCGAGGCGGTGCGGGCGATCTGCCGGGCGGCGAGCCACGCGCTGGTGATCGTCGACGAGGCCTACGTCGAGTTCGCCGACGCGCCGTCGATGGCCTCGCTCGGCGCGGGCAACCTGGTGATCGTGCGCACGCTGTCGAAGGCCTGGGCGCTGGCCGGGGCGCGGGTCGGCTACGCGCTGGCCGCGCCCGCGATCGTGCAGACGCTGTTCGACGGCCATCTGCCGGGCGGGGTCAGCGCGCTCACGCAGGCGGGCGCGCGCGCCGCGCTGGCCGAGCCGCTGGACGCGCGGACCGCGCGCATCGCCGCGATCGTGGCCGAGCGCGAGCGCCTGCAGGCCGGGCTGGGGGCCCTCGAGGGCGTGCGCGTGTGGCCGTCGCAGGCCAACTTCGTGCTGTTCGCGCCGCCCGATCCGGACGCGGTGCTGGCCCGGTGTCTGTCCGCCGGTCTGCTGATCCGCGACGTGCGCGGTCGGGCCGGCCTGGACGGCTGCCTGCGCGCGACGATCGGCCTGCCCGACGCCAACGACGCGCTGCTGGCGGCCGTCACCGGCTGAGCGCTCCCTACAGTGGTCGCCGTCATGGTCGCCGCCCCGCTCGCCTCCTCTCGCCGACGCCGCGCCTGGGCCGCCGTTCCCGCCGCGCTCGTCGCCCTGCTCGTGGCCGCGCCGTCCGCCCTCGCGCAGGCGACGCCGATCGAGCCCGTCACGCCGCCGGTCGTGCCGATCACGCCGGTCGCCCCGCCGCTGGATCCGGTCACCCCGACGACCCCGACGGCGACGCCCACCTCGACCTCCGCCGTCGTGCTGGTCAGCGGCTTCAACACCAGCTCGCCCTTCTCCACGCCGGCCTGCGCGACGACCGGTCGCGGGTCGACCTGGGGCGTGGCCACCGGGCCCGCGGCCGCGCTGACCGCCGGCGGGTTCTCGGTCTACACGGCGCCGGTGGCCAACGCCGACGCCCCGCCGCCGACCTCCTGCCTGGGCGGGCAGAACACGCCGGACATCCCGTCGGGCGGCTCCACCGTGATCGACTCCAACGGCGAGCTGGCCGACAACGCGGCGGCGCTCGTCGCCTTCCTGCAGTTCCTCAACCAGTCCTACGGGATCACGAACGTCTCGCTGGTCGGCCACAGCGACGGCGGCCTGTGGTCGCGCGCGGCGATCTCCCAGCTGCGCGCGTCCGGATCGCCGGTCACGGTCAGCAGCCTGACCACGATCGGCACGCCGCACACGGGCTCCTTCGGGGCCGACCTGGCCGTGGCGATCGCCGCCGACGGCGGCTCGTGCAACGGGCTCAGCGACCTCGAGTACGCGGTCTGCATCGCCTCCTACCAGGCGGTCGAGCAGATCTTCGCCGACACCGGGCAGGCCACGATCGAGGAGTTGTCGTCGGCCTGGCTGAGCCAGTGGAACCCGACGACCACGATCGGGTGCGCGGTCACCACGCTGGGCGGCGACCACGTCGGCTGGGACCTGGGCGTGGGCACGTACTACAGCGCCAACGACGGCATCGTCGGCCAGGCCAGCGCGCTGAACCAGGCCACGGTCATCCCGATCCTGACGGCGGCGCCGTTCACGCCCGTCGCGCCGCCCGGCGGTCTGCCGCAGCTGTACGACGCGGTCCACTCGGTGTCGCTGACGTTCCTGACGGCGACCACCGAGCTCAACGATCCGGCGCTGGCCCAGGCGGTCGCGGCGGCGGTCACCTCGCCGCCGCCGGGTCCCTGCGCGAGCCCCACCTCCGGGCTGCGGTCCGCGCTGCAGGCCGCCACGCTCCCGGCCCAGCCGACGGCGAAGCCAACCGCGGTGCCGCTGCGCCAGGTCGAGGCGACGCGCAGCGGGAAGCTCTCGGCGCTGGGCGCCGGCGACGCCGTGCTGCTGCTCAAGGGCGCCTCGGTGCGCTGCGGTTCGCGCGCGCTGCCCACCGCGCCGCTGCTGGGCTCGCGCACGGTGCGCGTCGCCGCCGGGATCTGCTCGCACCGCCTGACCACGCGCGGCCGGGTGCTGAAGCTGACCCAGTCGGGCGCCCGCCTGTGGCTGACGCGTTCGGGCGACACGCTGCGCTATCGGCTCACCGGTCCCCGGCTCCGCGACGTGCGCGTGCAGCTGCGCACCGACGGCCGCTGGCGCACGGTGCGCGGGGGTCGCGTGACGGTGCCGGCCCGCTCCCACGACCCGGCGGTGCGCGTGCGCGCGATCGGGCCGGGCGGGGACCGGCTGCGCGCGATCGGCCGCATCGCCGTCTGAACGGCGGACCGGCAGAACTAAGGGACGCGGCCGTTGCTGCCGAATACCGCGTTCAGCATGCTCCACGAACGCGGCCGGTCACGCTGGATCTCTGTCCCTTGCGCGCTGGTCGCGCTGCTGCTCGGGGCCGGGGCGGCCCACGCCGCCGACCAGCCCGCACCCTGGAAGCCGATCGCCGGGTTGCCGCTGGAGGAGCCCGTCCAGGTGTATCCCCACCGCGGCGTGCTGAAGGTGACGATGGACGCCGAGCTGCGCACGATCTCGGTGTCCGGCTCCAAGGTGATCGCGCAGCCGTTCAACGGGCGGCTGATCGGGCCGACCCTGCACGTGCGTCCCGGCGACACGATCGACGTGACGTTCCGCAACGCCACGCCGCAGGACACGAACTTCCACTTCCACGGCATGCACGTCTCGCCCAAGGGCGACGGCGACAACGTGTTCCGCAGCTTCCGGCCGGGCACCACCGTGCACTCGCGCGTGACGCTGCCGCTGGACCACTCGCCCGGCACGTACTGGTACCACGCGCATCTGCACGGGCTGACCGAGCCGCAGCTGATGGGCGGCCTGTCCGGGCTGATCGTCGTCGAGGGCCTGGACCGCTACCTGCCCAGGGCGCTGCACGGCATCCGCCAGCACCAGCTGGCGATCCGCGACCTGCAGACCTCGTCGGCCGAGCCCTGGTCGACCGCGCTGACCGGCGAGATGATCGACGTGCAGAAGCCGACGACGCGCCTGGTCAACGGCCGCCTGCAGCCGCGCATGGCGCTGCGGTCGGGGGAGACGCAGCTGTGGCGCCTGGGCAACATCGGCTCCGACCTGTTCTACGACGTGCAGCTCGTCGGCCACAAGTTCACGGTGATCGCCGAGGACGGCTCGCCCAAGTGGCGCGTGCGCACCGTCGACCACCTGGTGATGCCGCCGGGCAAGCGCTTCGACGTGCTGGTGGTCGGCGGCCGGCCTGGCCGGTACGTGTTCAAGACGCGCAAGTACCACCGCCAGGAGGGCTTCGAGCTGCTGCCCGAGGTCAAGCTGATGGACGTCGACGTGCTGCCCCGGGCGCCCGGTCAGCGCGTCGTGCGCCAGCTGCCCTCGGGACGCAACCCGGCCGTCGAGGCCAGCCCGGCCGGGCCGATCGTCGGCCGCCCGATCGTCCGGCGCCGCACGTTCACGTTCAGCTTCGACTTCAAGAGCAGCGAGTTCGCCCGGATCAACGGGCAGGCCTTCGACCCGACGAAGACCAACGTCGCGCCCTACGTGAACACGGTCGAGGAGTGGACCCTGCGCAACGCGACGACGGAGGACCACCCGTTCCACATCCACGTCAACGACTTCCAGGTCATCAGCGTCAACGGCAAGCCGTACCACGCCTCCGGCCTGCAGGACGTGGTGATCATCCCCCACCGCCGCAACGGCCAGGCCGGCGAGGTGGTCATCCGGATCCCCTTCGACGAGTTCACCGGCCACTTCGTCTTCCACTGCCACATCCTGGCCCACGAGGACGGCGGGATGATGATGACCGTCCAGGTGCGCGACCGAGGCGCGCCGGTCACGCCCCCGCCGGGGGCCACGCACGCCCACCAGCACATGCTGCGGGCCGCCCGCTACGCGCTGATCTGCCGCCTGCGCAAGCTGGGCGCCGCCGGCCTGCGCACCGTCTGAACCCTGGTCAGGAGGGCAGCGCCGCGACGCCGAGCTGCGCCTCGACCTGCTCGGTGATCTTCCGCGTGCGCCGGTTGGGCAGCGCGAAGTGGCGCAGCTTGATCGTGCCGGGCAGCTCGTCGGGATCGCGCAGCTTGCGCAGCCGCCACAGCGCCTGGGCGGCGTCCATCGGCGACATCTCGCGCAGCGACTTCTTCGTGACGCGCTCGTCGACCAGCTGGTCGGCCACGGATGGCCCGGTCCCCTCGATCGAGGCCCGGGCGGACTCCAGGTCCGGCGTCAGCTGCCACAGCAGCAGCAGGTGGGCGGCGATCTCCTCGTCGCTCAGCGCGAGCCCGTGGCGATCGACGATGTCGCACACGAGCATCGCCTCCGAGTAGAGGCTGGCCACGAACAGGCCCAGCGGCCCGCCGAAGATCCCCACCAGCCCGGCCTGGCGCTGGCGCCGCTTGCCCGCGCGGTGCACGTCGTCGCCGGAGATCAGCCGGACCTCGTCGTCGTTGAGCGCGTCGACGAGCAGCACGATGAACGCCTCGACGCTGATCCGCGCGCTGTCGTCGGTCATCAGCTTCAGTCGTGCGGACGCCGAGGGGTCCCGGCCCTGCAGCCACTCGCCGGCCTTGCCCATGCCGGTCCTGGTGACGTCGGCCGCGTCGGACGCGCGTTCCTTGGCCTCGGTGGCCGCGGCGCCGGCCAGATCGCCGGCCAGGTCCGCCGCCTTGGTGGTCGCCTCAGCGGCCTTTGCCGCGAGCTTCGATCGAAGTCCCATTGCGCGTCGCCGAGTCCATACCCGGGGCGCCGCCCGGGCATGCCCGCGGCCGGTTCAGCGCTTGGCGCCGATCGCCCGCAGCACGCCTTCGGACATCTCCTCGTAGGTGATCTGCCCGGCGGCGAACTGGGCGTTGAGCGCGTCGATCTGCGCCTGGTAGTCGGCGGCCGGCCGGCCCGACCCGGCATCCGGATCGGGGACCCCGCGCGACAGGTCGACGTCGACCCCGAACTCCACGGCGACCGCCTCCAGGCCGCGCCCGAGGATGCCCCCGCGCACCTCGCCGAAGACCGAGTCCCAGTGCACGTCCACGCGATCGGGATGGTCGGCGTCGACGGTCACGGCAACGCGCATGCCCAGTTCAGGCCACCGGTTCGCGGTCATGATCGGCTCGTGGTGCTTGACCACCTGCGGCGCGACCCCGGGAACGTCGAGCAGCAGCTTCATCTTGCAGTTGCCGGTCGACCGATCCGCGCGGCGCTTCCACGTCTCGACGATCTCGGCATGCCCGTCCACCGGGCGCTTGATCCGACGGAAGAGACCCATGGAGGCGAGCAGACCACCTGCGCACCCCGCAAGTCAAGGCCTGATCAGGCACTCCAAAGGCCCCGTTGACACGGGATCTTCCGCGCATTCAGGGCCAGGCGATACCGCCCCGTGTCGATGTCAGACCTGGTTAGGCTTCGCAGATGGCGCTCACTGTTCGGGAACTCACCGAGGTCCCTTTCCTGCGCACGCGCCTGTTCGCCGGAGCCGCTGGAGCCGAGAACCGGATCCTGTGGGCCCACAGCGTGGAGATGCCGCACCCGTGGGAGTGGCTGGAGGCCGGCGACCTGCTGATGACCGTCGGGCTGGGGATCCCCAAGACGCCCGAGGGGCAGGTCCGCTTCGTCGAGGCGCTGGCCGCCGTCGGCGTCAGCGGCATCGCGCTGGGCGCCGACATGCTCGTGCCCCCGCTCACCGATGAGATGGTCGCGGCGGCCGACCGGCTGGCGCTGCCGCTGCTGTGGACCGCGCTGGAGATCCCCTTCGTCCAGGTGGCGCGCACGGTGGCCGCGTCGAGCCGGGGGCCGGAGCACCTGCGGCTGGTCAAGACGGTCCGCATCTACGACAGCCTGCGCGCGGCGGCGATCCGCAGCTCGACCCCGGCCGAGCTGCTGGAGGCGCTCGGTCGCGAGATCGACTGCGAGCTCTCGGTGTGCACGAACGGCGCCGGGCGGGCCGTGTTCCCGGACGCCCACGTCCCCGCGCCCGAGGTCGTCCAGGCCTTCCTGGACGTGACCGCGGCCCGCAGCAACGGGATGCCCGGCATCCTGCGCATCCCCGTCGGCGATCGGACGACCATCGTCGTCCCGGTGCCGGCCCAGCGCCCCGTGTCGCTGCTGGCCGTGCCCCGCGGCTCGGAGTTCCCGCCCTACGCGATCCTCCAGCACGTCGCGACGGTCGCCGCGCTCGAGGTCGAGCGCCTGTTCGCCCAACGCGAGGAGACGCGCCGCTTCGGGAGCGAGACGCTCGTGCACCTGCTCGAAGGTCGTCTGTCCGCCGTGTCGGCCGCCACCCAACTGGAGACGCACGGCCTGGGGTCGGGCCCGTACGTGATGGTCATCAGCCATCGCGAGGGCGATCGCAACGGCTGGGTGCATCACGCGCTGGCCGAGCGCAACGTGCCCAACATGCTCCGGGCCAGCGGCGACCTGCTGTTCTGCCTGGCCCCGGCCGGCGAGGACACCGTCCGCGACATCCTCGAGGTGCTCGAGGTCGACGGCACCACGGTCGGCGTCAGCGACGGGTTCACCATGCTGGAGACGCTGCCCAACGCCGTGCACGAGGCCCGCTGGGCGCTGGACACCGCGCGGGCCGAGGGGCGCCGTTGCGCCCGCTACGGCGAGCGGCTCCTGGTCGGCGGCCCGCGGTCGGTGGGCGAGGCCCGCGACCTGATCGACCGGGTCCTCGGGCCGCTCATCGAGTACGACCGCGAACGGGGCAGCGAGCTGGTGCATTCGCTGTCGGTCTTCCTGCGCTGCAATCGGTCCTGGCAGCAGGCCGCGGCCGAGCTGTTCGTCCACAAGCAGACGCTCGTCTACCGGATGCGCCGCGTCGAGGAGCTGTCCGGGCGAAAGCTCAACGACACCGAGTCGATCGCCGAGCTGTGGCCCGCGTTGCGCGCCCTGGAGATCCTGCGCTGAGCGGGCAGGACGCACCCGGGAAACCCGTGCCTCATACCAACGCACAGACTGCCTTCGATCGTTCATAACGGCGGCCCGAGGCGAAGCAAGCGAAGCCGATCTAGGTTCCGCCCAGTCCCCATTCGATCGGGAGCGACGACACGATGCTCAGGGTAGGAATTGACGTAGGCGGAACCTTCACGGACCTGTTTGCCTGGGACGCGGAAGGCCGGAAGGTCCGAGAGGCCAAGGTCCTCTCGACGCCCAGCGACCCGTCCATCGGGGTCATGGATGCACTCGCAGCGGCGGGCATCACCGCCGGCGAGATCGACACCGTCGTCCACGGGACGACGATCGCGACGAACGCGCTCATCGAGCGCCGCTATCCCGAGCCCGCCCTGATCACGACGCGCGGCTTCCGCGACGTCATCGAGATCGGGCGGCAGCGCCGTGTCCACCTGTACGACCCCTACCAGGTCAAGACCGCCCCGCTGATCGCCCGCAGCCGGCGCTTCGAGGTGGGCGAGCGGATGGACGCGCAGGGCAACACGGTGTCCCCGCTGGATCGCGACGAGGCCCTCGCCGTGATCGAGGAGATCGCCGCGCTGGGCATCCCGAGCATCGCGGTGGCGTTCATCAACTCCTACCGCAGCGGCCAGCATGAGCAGGAGCTCGCGGCGCTGATCCGCGAGGTCATGCCCGAAGCGCAGATCGCGCTCTCCTCCGAGACGCGCCCGAAGATGCGCGAGCTCGGCCGCTTCACCACGACGGTGATCCGGGCGGCGCTGCTCCCCTCGGTCGGCGCCTACATCGACCGCCTGCTGGAGAAGCTCGACGCCTACGGCTCGACGGCGCCGCTGTACATCGTCAAGAGCAACGGCGGCATGATGAGCGCCGAGACCGCCAAGGAGCGCCCCGAGGAGCTGATCGCCTCCGGCCCCGCCGGCGGTGTGGCCGCCGGTGGCTACCTCAGCGAGCTGCTCGACGCGCCCAGCCTGATCGTCACCGACGTCGGCGGGACCAGCTTCGAGGCCAGCCTCATGGAGAACGGCCAGGGCCTGGTCACCGACGAGTACGAGATCGAGTGGGAGCGCCCGATCATCACGCCGATGCTCGACATCCGCAGCATCGGCGCGGGCGGCGGCTCGATCGCCTGGATCGACGACGGCGGTTCGCTGCGGGTCGGCCCGCAGAGCGCGGGCGCCGACCCCGGGCCGGCCTGTTACGGCCGGGGCGGGACGACGCCGACGGTGACCGACGCCAACCTTGTGCTCGGGCGCATCGACCCGACGCTGGGCGGCAAGTTCGACCTCGATCTCGACGCGGCCGTGAGCGCGATCACCTCGGTGGCCGAGCCGCTGGGGATGTCGCTGCACGAGTGCGCGGAGGGGATCACGAAGATCCTGTCGGAGAACATGGCCTCGGCCGTCCGCATGGTCTCGACCGACCGCGGCCGCGACCCGCGTGACTCGACGCTCGTCGCCTTCGGCGGGGCGGGCGCCCTGCACGCCTACGCGATCGCGCAGTCGGTGGGCATCGAGAAGGTGCTGGTGCCGCGCTTCGCCGGCGTGGCCTGCGCGTTCGGCGCGACCACGATGGACGTCCGCCACGACCTCGAGGTGACGTTCTTCGCGCACTCCACCGAGGTCGACGTGGCCGCGCTCAACGAGGCCTACGCGACGCTCGAGGGCCAGGTCGTCGGGCTGCTGGAGCAGGATGGCGTCGACGCGGACGCGATCACGCTCGAGCGCACGGCGCTGATGCGCTACGTCGGCCAGACGTACGACATCCCGACGCCCGTTCCCGCCGGCGAGCTGACGGCGGAGACCGTCGAGCAGGTGGCCACCGCGTTCAACGGCGTCCACCAGCGCGAGTACGGCGTCTCGTCGGAGGCCTTCGCGGTCGCCTTCGTGACGCTGCGCGTCACCGGCGTCGGCGCGACCGCCAAGCCGGACGGCGACGCGTTCCGCGAGGCGCTCCTCTCCACCACCGTCTCGACGAACGGCGCCGGGTCGTTGAAGGAGCGCCGTCAGGCCTACTTCGACGGATCGCACCACGACATCGAGATCCACGACGCGGCCAAGCTGAAGACCGATCAGGTCGTGCACGGGCCGGCGGTCATCGAGCAGACAGACGGCGTGATCGTGCTTCCGCCAGGAGCGATCGGCCGCGCCGACCGATACGAGAACGTTCTCATCACGACCGACGAGGCAATCGCATGAGCGCCACCATTCCGACCGCCGGCCAGCGCACCCTGGACCCCGTGACGTTCGAGGTCCTGCGCCGCAGCTTCGAGTACGCCTCGGAGCGCATGAGCCAGGTCCTCCAGAAGGCGTCGTTCTCCCCGATCATCTACGACATGGTCGATTACTCCAACGCGATCTTCGACCCCAACGTCGAGCTGATCGGCCAGACGGCGAACTGCCCCGTGCACATCGCCGCGATGCACTTCAGCGCGCGGGCCTCTCTGGCCCGCTATCCGCTGGACACGCTGGGGCCGGGCGACGTGATCGTGCTCAACGACCCGTACTCGGGCGGCACGCACGTGCCGGACGTGACGCTGTCGATGCCGATCTTCTTCGAGGACGAGCTGCTGGCGGTCGCCGTCAGCCGCGCGCACTGGACGGACCTCGGCGGCAACCTCGACATCCACATCGGCGGCGAGGGCCTGCGCCTGCCGCCGCTGATGCTGATGAACGGGGGCGTGCTCAACGACGACCTCGTCGCCGTCATCAAGAACAACACCCGCACGCCGTCCTACATCGAGGGCGACATCCAGGCCCAGATCGGCGCGCTGCGCGCCGCCGAGGACGAGATGCTGCGCCTGGCCAACAAGTACGGCGCCGACGTCGTCCGCCAGGGCATGACCGAGGTGCTGGACTACACGCAGGCGATGACGGCCGCGGCGATCCGCCGGATCCCGGACGGGGTCTACGAGGCCAGCGACTACATCGACAGCGACGGGTTCTCCGAGGACCCGGTCACGGTCCGCGTGAAGCTGACCGTCGCCGACGACCGCATCGAGATCGACCTCAGCGACAGCGATCCGGTCACGCTCGGGCCGATCAACTCGCCCTACGCGAACACCGCGTCGGCCGTGTACTACTCGCTGAAGTTCTTCCTCGGCCCGGACGCGCCGCCGAACGCCGGCCTGTACCGCCAGCTGGACCTGATCATCAAGGAGGGCACCTGGCTGAACCCGGCCTGGCCGTCGCCCACGCTGGGCTGCACGACCGCGGCCTCCTCGAAGATCTGCGCCGCGATCTGGCTGGCCATGGCCAAGGCCATCCCGGACGAGGCGATCGCCCCGACCTGCGCGGAGTGCAACTGGTTCGTGGCCAGCGCGACCGATCCCGAGACCGGTGAGGTGCACGTCCTCAGCGACCTGCCCGCCGGCGGCTGGGGCGGCACGCCCTTCAACGACGGCATGCACGTCACGATGGACCCGCTGGGCAACTGCCAGAACCTGCCCGCGGAGACGGCCGAGATGTCGTTCCCGATCCGCTACCTCTCCTACGAGATGATCACCGACTCCGGCGGGGCCGGGAAGTACCGCGGTGGCTGCGGGGTCCGGGCCGAGATCCAGTTCCTCGGCCGCGGCCAGATGATCACGATGGAGTCCTCGCGCACCCGCGAGGGGTCGCCCGGCATCAACGGCGGCGGCCGCGCCCGCGAGCAGAAGCAGCTGCGCCGCGCGGTGGACGGCAGCCTGTCGGTCATCGGCGGCCCGGCGGAGGACGGCACGTGGCTCCCGCAGATGCTCGGGAACATCCCGTTCATGCCCGGCGAGTCGTTCGTGTTCGAGAGCTCCGGAGGCGGCGGCTGGGGCTCGGCGCTGACGCGCGATCCGCAGCGCGTGGCGCTGGACGTGCGCAACGAGGTCGTCTCGCCCGAGAAGGCGGCGAACGACTACGGCGTCATCCTCACGGACACGCTCGAGCTGGACGAGGCCGCCACCGCGGCGCGCCGGAACGAGCTCGCCTAGCCAGGACGATTGCCACGAGCACCACCCGGGGATTCGGACGGTTCGATCCCCGGGTGACCTCGTGCGCCCGTTTCCGGACCACTTTCCATGACGAAGCCCCTCGCCACGTTCCGGCCGCCAGCCACGGTCGCGCCCGCAGACCAGTCGCTGTGGCTCGACCAGGCGCTCGCCTCGGAGTCGGACCCGCCCGCGGAGGCCACGCTCCCCGCGCGGGCTGACGTGTGCGTCGTCGGCGGGGGGTTCACCGGTCTGTGGACCGCGATCCAGCTCAAGCTGCAGGACCCATCGCTCGATGTCGCCGTGCTGGAGGCCGCGCTGTGCGGCGCCGGCGCCAGCGGGCGCAACGGCGGCTTCGTGATGACCTCGTGGTCGAAGTTCGCCAGCCTGACCAAGCTGTGCGGTCCCGAGCAGGCGCTGGTCTACGCGCAGGCGGTGGAGGCGGCGGTCGCCGAGATCGGCGAGTTCTGCGCCGAGTACGGGATCGACGCCGAGTTCCACCAGGCGGGCTGGGTGTGGGCGGCCACCAGCGCGGCGCAGGTGGACGCCTGGAAGTACACCGTCGACTCGCTGGCCCAGACCGGCCAGGCGCCCTATGAGCTGATGACGCCCGAGGAGACCGCCCAACGCACGGGCTCGCCGGTGCACCTGGCCGGGATCTTCGAGGCCGCCCCCGCCTCGGTGCACCCAGCACGGCTGGCCCGCGGCCTGCGCCGGGTCGCCCTCGAGCTCGGCGTGCTGGTCTTCGAGCGCTGCCCGGTCACGGAGATCACGGCCGACCCTCAGCCGGTCGTCACCACCGCGCAGGGCACGCTGTCCGCCGACCGCGTCGTGGTCGCGCTCGGCGCCTGGACCGCCGGCCTGGAGGCCGCACGGCCGTCGCTCATCACGATCGCCAGCGACGTGATCGCCACCGAGCCGATGCCCGGCCGCCTGGCCGATCTCGGCATCGCGCTCGGGCTCTCGATCTCCGACAGCCGGCGCCTGGTCAACTACTACCGCTCGACCGAGGACGGCCGGCTCGTGTTCGGCAAGGGCGGCGGCGACGTGGGGCTCGGCCATCGGATCCCGGGGAGCTTCGACCGCTCGGACGGCCGGGCGGGGGATGTGGAGGCGCAGTTCCGCCGGATCTACCCGATGCTCCGCGGGGTGGCCGTGAGCAAGACCTGGCGGGGGCCGGTCGACTACTCGATCAACAGCCTGCCCTTCGTCGGGCCGGTGCCCGGAGCGCCCCAGGTGCTCGTGGCCGCCGGGTTCTCGGGCAACGGCGTGGGACCCTCGTTCGTCGCCGGCCGCGCGCTCGCGCAGAGCGTCCTGGGCCGCAGCGTCGACGAGATTCCCGAGGCGCTGCGCAGCCCCCATCACGGCGTCCTGCCGCCCGAGCCGCTGCGCTACCTGGCCGGACGCGTCGTGCGCGCGGCGGTCTCGCGCAAGGAGGACGTCGAGGATCTCGGGCGGACGCCGAACCGCCTGCTCAGCGCGGTCGCGTCGCTGGACCCGACCAGCTTCACGGACTCCGGCCCGAAGTCCTGAGCCGCGCGCGCCGGCTCAGGCCGGCGCGACCTCGACCTCGAGCCCGGACATCTCCGGCATCCCGGTGTGCGGGTCGACGTCGTCAGACGAGGTCAGTCGCCCGGTGTTGGTCGCTTCGTAGCCGTGTGGGGTGCGGACGGTGCCGGGGACCGCGCGATCGTCCAGGCGGGCCGTCGCCTGCAGCGTGCCGTATGCCGACGTGATGACGATGCTCGCCCCGTCGGCGATCTGGCGGGAGACGGCGTCGTCCGGGTGGAGCGACGTCTCCGGCCGGGCGGGGGTGGTGAGCCCCTCGCCGTCGGACAGGACCGAGTTCGTCTTGCGCAGCTGGCGGCCGGGGATCAGCACGAGCTGCTCCGGGCGCGGGTCGGGCATGGCCGCCAGCTGCTCGAGGAGGACCGGGTGGGTCAGGCGGAGACGTCCATCGGGCATGTGATCGTGGAGCCAGCCGTACGGACGCTCGTGGTCGACGACGGCGTTGGGCGCGTGGCGGGTCGTCTCCCAGCGCACGGTGTCGGCGCCGTACATGGCCTGCAGCGCCGCTTCCTCGTCGCGCGGGTCGTCCGCGCCGCCCGGCAGATCGACGCCGAGGCGCTGCGCGAGCTGGTGCAGGATCCACCAGGTCGGACGCCGGTCGCCGGCGGGCGGGACGACGGCGTCGGTGTACTGGCCGAACGCCTCGACGCCGTAGACCTCCGGGCCGGTGGTCACGTCCGCGCGCTCGAGCGTGCTCGTGGCCGGCAGCACGTGGGTGGCCAGGTCGGTCAGGTCGTGGGCGATGACGTCGACGACCGCGAAGGCGTCCAGCCGCCGGAACGCGGCCGACTGGCGGTCGGGTTGCGGCCAGGCGATCAGCGGGTTGCCGCCGAGCACGACCAGCGAGCGCAGGTTGCCGGCCTCGATCTCGTCGACGGCGGCGGCGCAGGGCAGCTCGCCAAAGCGCTGCGGGAGCTCCGGTCGGCTTTGGGGCCCCGGCCCGGGCGTGCCATCGAGCAGCGGCCAGCTGCCCTTGCCGGAGCTGAAGTACCCGGGGTTGAACCACATCCCGCCCGGGCGATCGAGCGAGCCCGTGACGGCGCAGACCATCCAGGCCATCCACACGGCGAGGTTGGCGCTGCGGTGCATGTTGATGCCGGTCCCGAACGGCATGGCCACGCGCCCGGCCGCGCGGATGTCGCTCAGCAGCGCGGTGATCTGCTCGGCGGGCACGCCGGTCGTGCGCACCGCGCGCTCCAGCGTGAAGGGCTCGACGGCGGCGGTCAGCTCCTCGACGCCGATGGCGTGGCGGGCGAGGTAGTCGCGATCGGCGCCGGCGCGCAGCAGCTCGCGGACCAGATGGGCCAGCAGCAGGTGGTCGGTCCCCGGGCGGACGGCCATGTGCCCCACGGCGACGTCGCTGCTCTCGGTGCGCCGCGGGTCGATCACCCAGACCTTGCCCTTGCTGGCCCACTCGCGCAGGTACGCCTTGGGGCGGGGGAGGTTGGCCGTGTGCCCGTGGGAGGCCATCGGGTTGGTGCCGACGAAGACGACGAGCTGCGCATCGAGGTCGGGCACCGGGAGGAACCACGGGTGGCCCGCCACCATCTCGGCGACCATCGTGGCGGCCGGGCAGTCGACGGTCAGCGACGTGTACCAGCTCGGGGAGCCGATCTGCCCGAGGATCGCCTGGGGCAGCCCGGCGCTGGCCGACTCGAGGTAGTGCCCGGTTCCCTTGTACATGCCCAGGGCGGCGGGGCCGGCCGCGGCGATCGAGCCCTGGATGCGCTCGGCCAGGTCGTCGAGCACGTTCTCCCAGGAGCCCGGGACGAGCGTGCCGTCCCGGCGGATCGCCGGTCGGTCCAGCCGCCGCGGGTGATGGTGGTGGCCGCCCATGGCCCGCCCCTTCGGACACAGGTAGCCCTGGGAGATCGGGTGCTCGCGATCACCGCGCACCGCGACCACGCGATCGTTCTCGACGGTGACGATCGCGCCGCAGCTGGCATTGCACAGTCGGCAGAACGTTCGTCGCTCATCACGCATGGCCCGGCTCCTTGCTGGTGGAGCGCCCGATCCTGAACGCTCGACCAACACGCGGTCCTCATACCAACGAACCAACGTCCGGCGGCGCTTCATAGTCGGAACGAACTCGGCGCCTCGGCCCGCCGTGGTTATCTCGCACCGGGGATCGTGACCCGCCGGAAACGGCGGTCACGTTCGAACCGCTACCGCGAGGACTGGGATGTTGCTGCGCAAACCACGCATGCTGTTCGCCGTGCCGTTCGTGCTGCTGTTGCTGGCGTTCGGCGTCGGCTGTGGGTCCAGCTCGGACTCCGACTCAACCGCTGCATCGACGGGCGCTGACACGGCTGCGGCCGATACGACGGCGGCGGCCGGATCCGCCACCACCGCGTCGGACGAGTCGAGCTTCAAGTGTTCCGAGGACGGGGCCATCACGGAGGCCGACTGGAACGAGGGCAGCAAGCAGCTGCCTGCTCCGCCGGACCCGGATGCCCTGAAGGGCAAGAAGATCGCCTACATCGGCTTCGGCCAGGACAACGTCTACTCGCAGTGGATGTTCAAGGCCATCAAGTGCCAGGCCGAGGAGTTCGGTGCTTCGGCGACGTTCATCGGTCCGCCGAGCTTCGACGCCCAGGCGCAGTTCCAGCTGGCCACCGACCTGGCCACCAGCAAGAACTACGACGGGCTCGTGATCCTGCCCAACGACTCGACCAGCATCACCCCGGCGCTGAAGCAGCTGGTGTCTGCCGACGTCCCCGTGGTCAGCGTGCTGCAGCCGGCCGGACCGGACGTCCTGGCCATGAAGAACCAGATCCCGGGCCTGACCGGCAACGTGATCGAGGATCTGACCGTCAACGCGACGGCGATGGCCGACGGTGTCGTCGACGCCTGCGGTGACACGGATCCCTGCAACGTGGTCGTCATCTGGGGCGCGCGCGCCCTGGCCTTCGACAAGGTGAAGCCGCCGATCTTCGAGAAGATCATCTCGGCCCATCCGAACATCAAGGTGGTCTGCGAGGCCGACGGCAACTACGACAAGGCGACCGGCCAGAAGGTCACCGCCGACTGCCTGCAGGCCAACCCGGACACCAACGTCCTGGCGTCGCAGGCCGACCAGGCCACGCACGGCGCCGAGGCGGCGATCACCGGCGCGGGCATGACGTTCGGCACCGGGCCGGACGACGTCAAGATCGTCAGCGCCTACGCCACGAAGTACGGCGTGCAGCAGGTGCGCGACGGCAAGTGGTTCCAGACCAGCTACAACCGCGGTCAGTCGATCGGAGCCGCCGCGACCCGGCTGCTCCTGCTCAAGCTCGACGGCGCTCCCGCGTCGGAGGATCTGTCCTTCCTGGTGCAGGACAAGGACTTCGACTCGGTGGACAACAAGCTCACCGCGGAGGTCCTCAAGGAGCACCCCGAGGTGACCGGGCAGTGGGACGGCTGAGCCAGTAGCCATGACGACCGCATTGGACACCGAGCCGATCCTCCAGGCCGAGGAGATCGTCAAGTCGTTCGGACGCCACCGGGCGATCGACGACGCGATGATCACCATCAGACCGGGAACCGTCCACGGTCTCGTGGGCGAGAACGGGGCCGGGAAATCGACGCTCAGCAAGATCCTGAGCGGTGTCATGCGGCCGGACTCGGGGACCCTCCGGGTGAGTGGGACGGAAGTCGCGTTCCACTCGCCCGGAGCGGCCCTCGCGGCCGGGGTCACGATCATGCAGCAGGAGCTGTCGCTGGCCACGGACCTGACGGTCCGGGAGAACGTCATCCTCGGCCGCCACCCGTCGCGCCTGGGCTTCGTCTCGGGCCGGCGGATGCGTCGTGACTTCGACGAGATCATCGAGCGGACGGGCTTCCAGCTCGACGGCGGCACGCGGGTGGAGGCATTGCCGCTGGCCAAGCAGCAGGAGGTGGAGATCGTGCGTGCGCTGGCCCGCGGCGCGCGCGTGATCATCATGGACGAGCCGACGGCCGCGCTGTCGGCCCAGGACGGCGAGCGGCTGCATGCCGTCGTCCGGTCCCTGCGCGACACCGGCGTCGCCATCATCTACATCTCGCACTTCCTCGACGAGGTGCTGGCGCTCAGCGACGACGTCACGATCATGCGCAACGGCCGCCACGTGCGGACGCTCGCGGCGCAGGACGCCACGGTCGACACGCTCGTCGAGGGCATGCTCGGCTTCGTCCAGGAGGAGAACTTCCCCGAGCTGCCGCCGGTGCCCGACGACGCGCCGGTCGTGCTCGAGCTGCGCGACCTGTGCCGCCGCGGTCAGCAGATCGGCGTCGACCTGCAGGTCCGCGCGGGCGAGATCGTCGGCCTGTTCGGCCTGGTGGGCGCGGGTCGGTCCGAGCTGGCCCAGTCGCTGTTCGGCGCCGACGGGCGCCACGCCTCCGGCGAGCTGCTGCTCGACGGCGAGTCGATCCGCCTGAGCTCACCGCGGGCCGCGCTCAAGCGCGGGATCGCGCTGCTGCCCGAGAGCCGCAAGGACCAGGGCCTGTTCCTGGACATGTCGCAGCGGCGCAACGCGACGATGACCTGCCTGAACGACTTCGACACGATGGGCGTCGTGCGCTCCAACGAGGAGCGCAAAGCGGCGGTCGACCAGCTGCACGCGATGGGCGTGGATCCGGTCACGCCCAACGGCGACGTCGCCGTCCTGTCGGGCGGCAACCAGCAGAAGGTGCTGTTCGCCAAGACGCTGCTCAGCCACCCGCGGTTGCTGATCCTCGACGAGCCGACCCGCGGGGTCGACGTCGGGGCGCGCCGCGCGATCTACGACATCGTGGCCGACCTCGTGGCAGATGGGATGGCCGTCATCCTGATCTCGTCGGAGTACGACGAGGTGGTGCACATGTCCCACCGGCTCTGCGTCATGCGCGAGGGCCGGATCGTCGAGGAGTTCACCGAGTCCAACGTGTCGCATGCGTCGGCCCTCGCCGCTGCGTTTGGGGTCTCCGAATCGTCGACCTTCATCAAGGAAGTGACATGAGCGCCACCGCCGAGGCCGAAGTCGGCCGCACCACCGAAGTCGCGTTCGGCGACCGCCTGCTGACGGGCCTGCGGGACTACTCCGTCGTCGTGATCGTCGTCGGGCTGTTCGTCGCCATGTCGTTCACGGCGGACAACTTCTTCTCGATGCGCAACTTCATGAACATCCTCGACGCCAACGCGCCGCTGATGCTCGTGGCGCTGGGCACGACGTTCGTGATCATCGCCGGCGCGTTCGATCTGTCCACCGGCCAGATCCTGTCGCTCGGTGGTGTGCTCAGCGCGTGGTTCGCGGTCAAGGTCGGCGACCCCGTCGCGGGCATCCTCCTGGGCATCGCCATGGGCGTCCCGATCGGCCTGCTCAACGGCCTGCTGGTCGGTGCGTTGCGCTTGAACTCCTTCCTGGCCACGCTGGCCACCGGGTTGGTGTTCGGTGGCGTTGCGCTGTTGGTCGTCCAAGGGGCGAGCATCGACCTGTCGGCCGACTCGACGTTCGTGTGGCTGGGCAGCCACCGCTTCGGCGTCGTGCCGGTGTCGGCGATCGTCACCGCGATCGTCTTCCTCGCCCTGTGGGCGGTGCTCTCGCTGACCGTGTTCGGCCGCCAGGTCTTCGCGGTGGGCAGCAACCCGGAGGCCGCGCGCCTGTCCGGCGTGTCGATCGCCAAGGTCATGGCGATCGCCTTCTCGATCGGCGGGCTGACCGCGTCGCTGGCCGGCGTCCTGCTGGTCAGCCGCACCGGCGTGGGCAACACCTACGGCGCGTCGAGCACGCTGACCCTGAACGCGATCGCCGCCGTGGTCATCGGCGGCACGAGCATCACGGGCGGCCGCGGCGCGATGTGGCGCACCGTGTTCGGCGTCCTGCTGCTGGCGCTCCTGCAGAACGCGCTCAACCTCCTGAACTTCGAGCCGTTCTGGCAGCAGATCGTCTCCGGCCTGGTCATCCTGGCCGCGATCGTGGTCAACACGCTGGGCTCGCGCGGCAACGCCTGAGCCGCCGCGCCCGCCCCAGCCGTTGTCCGCTCCGACCCGCATACCGGGTCGAAGCGGACAACGGGCCGGGGCGGGGTGCGGCTACGCGGAGGCCGGCCGCGACTGCGCCGCGTGCGTGTAGGCCGCCGGCGTGCGCGACAGGCCGATCGGGTTGCGCGTGAGCGCGACGGTCGACCCGTCCGCGCGCGGCAGGTCGACGGTCGGCGCCAGCCCGAGCCGGTGGGCCAGGTCGAACGCGCCGGCGATGTCGTTGACCTCGCCGGCGGGCACGCCGGCGTCCAGCAGCGGCGCCGTCCACTGCGTCGCCGAACGGGCGGCCAGCAGCCGCTCGAGCTCGGTCCGCAGCGCGTCGCGGTGGCGCACGCGCTCGGTGTTCGTGGCGTAGCGCGGGTCGGTGGCCAGGTCGGGGGCCCCGACGACCGCGCACAGCGCGCCGAACTGCCGGTCGTTGCCGACGGCCAGCACCAGCGTGCCCTCGGCGCAGGCCAGCAGCTCGTAGGGCGCGATGCTCGGGTGCGTGTTGCCCAGGCGCGTGGGCACGGTGCCGCCCGCCGTGTACGCGGCGCCCTGGTTGACCAGCGCGGCGAGCAGGCTCATCAGCAGGTTGACCTCGATGCGCTGACCCTCGCCCGTGGCGTCGCGATGGCGCAGCGCGGCGAGGATGCCGACGCTGGCGAACAGGCCGGTCAGCACGTCGACCAGCGCGACGCCGACCTTCTGGGGCTCGCCGTCGGGCTCGCCGGTGATGCTCATCAGGCCGCCGAGCGCCTGGATCAACAGGTCGTACCCGGGCAGGCCGGCGCCGGCGCCCGCCCCGAAGCCGGTGATCGAGCAGTACAGCAGGCGCTCGTTGCTCGGCCGCAGGTCCTGGTAGCCGAGGCCCAGGCGCTCCATCACGCCCGGGCGGAAGTTCTCGACGACCACGTCGGCGGTGCTGACCAGCTCGCGCGCGCGCTCCAGGTCGGCGGGATCGGACAGATCCAGCGCCAGGCAGGTCTTGTTGCGGTTGACCGAGTGGAAGTACGTCGACTCGCCGCGGTCGTCGAACGGGGGACCCCATGCGCGCGTCTCGTCGCCCAGGCCGGGACGCTCGATCTTCAGGACGGTCGCGCCCAGGTCGGCCAGCATCATCGTCGCGAACGGGCCGGCCAGCACGCGGGAGAAGTCGACGATCGTGAGGTTGCCAAGCGCGGACGTCATGTGGCAGAATCCTAGATCTTCGAAGATCGAGGGTCAAGGAGCCCGAGTGTCCACCGCCGCCGCCGTGCCCGATATCCGTCCGAACGACTTCCTGGACATCGACCACCTCCTCAGCGACGAGGAGCGCGACATCCGCGACTCGGTCCGCGCGTTCGTGCGCGACCAGGTGACGCCGCACGTGGGCGACTGGTTCGAGGAGGCGCGCATCCCCGCCGAGCTGGCGCCCGCCCTGGGCAAGCTCGGCGTGCTGGGCATGCACCTGGAGGGCTACGGCTGCGCGGGCGCCAGCGCCACCGCCTACGGGCTGGCCTGCCTGGAGCTGGAGGCGGGCGACAGCGGCATCCGGTCGCTCGTGTCGGTGCAGGGCTCGCTGGCCATGTACGCGATCTGGCGCTGGGGCAGCGAGGAGCAGAAGCAGGAGTGGCTGCCGCGGATGGCCGCCGGCGAGGCGATCGGCTGCTTCGGCCTGACCGAGCCCGACGCCGGCTCGGACCCGGGCGCCATGCGCACCCGCGCCCGGCGCGACGGCGACGACTGGATCCTGCACGGCCAGAAGATGTGGATCACCAACGGGTCACTGGCCGACGTCGCCGTCGTGTGGGCGGCGACCGACGAGGGCGTCCGCGGCTTCGTGGTGCCCAAGGACACGCCGGGCTTCACCACCCAGGACATCCACAAGAAGCTGTCGCTGCGCGCGTCGGTGACCTCCGAGCTGCTGCTCGACGACGTGCGCCTGCCCGACAGCGCCCGCCTGCCCGAGGCCACCTCGCTGCGCGGCCCGCTCTCGTGCCTCAACGAGGCCCGCTACGGGATCGTGTGGGGCGCGGCCGGCGCCGCGCGTGCCTGCCTGGAGGCCGCGCTCAGCTACAGCCTCGAGCGCATCGCCTTCGGCCGCCCGATCGCCGCGACGCAGATCCAGCAGCAGAAGCTCGCCTTCATGGCGCTGGAGGTCAACCGGGCCACGCTGCTCGCCCTGCACCTGGGCCGCCTGAAGGACGAGGGGCGCCTGCGGCCCGAGCAGGTGTCGATGGGCAAGCTGGGCAACGTCAACGCCGCGCTCGAGGTGGCCCGCACCGCCCGCCAGGTGCTCGGCGCCAACGGCGTCACGCTCGAGTACCCGGTGATCCGGCACATGAACAACCTCGAGTCGGTCGTCACCTACGAGGGCACGGCCGACGTCCACGCGCTGGTCATCGGCGGGGCGCTGACGGGCATCCAGGCCTTCCGATGACCGTGACGGACCCGGGCACCGCGCAGGACTTCGCGCTGCGGTCGCTGCGCCAGAGCATCATCGACGGGGTCCTGCGCCCGGGTGAGCGGGTCAACCAGGAGCAGCTGGCCGAGCGCCTGGGCCTGAGCGTCGCCCCGATCCGCGAGGCGTTGCGGGTGCTGGAGCAGGAAGGGCAGCTGACCTACCGCCCGCGCCGCGGGTACTTCGTCACCGAGCTGTCGATCTCCGACCTGGAGGAGATCTACGCGCTGCGCCAGGTGCTCGAGGAGCGCGCCGCGCGAGCGGCGTTGCCGTCGATCGACGAGGAGGCGCTCGAGCGGGTGGCCGCGGCCGCCCGCGAATGCGCCGACGCCGCGATCGCCGGCGACGTGTCCGGGGAGCTGGTGGCCAACCGGCGCTTCCACTTCGCGATCCTCGAGCACCCCGCCCACCCGCACCTGATGCGGCTGATCCAGCTGCTGTGGGACTCGACCGAGAGCTACCGCGCGCTCTACTACAACTCGCCCGACGAGCGGGGCGCCACGCTCGACGCGCACGACCGGATCATCGACGCGCTGCGCGCGCGGGACGCCGATCGGCTGGTCACCGAGCTGGACGAGCATCGCGGGCGCGCGCTCGTCTTCCTGCGCGACATCCTTCCCTGACTAGTCTGTCGGCATGTCCGTGGGCCGGGGTCGTCGAGGGAGCGCCGAGACGTACACCGACCAGGTCCGCGAGACGCTGATCGCGGCGATCGCCGACGGCGCGCTGCAGGCCGGCAGTGTCTATCCGATGCAGACGCTGGCCGAGCAGCTCGGGGTGTCGCGGACGCCGGTGCGCGAGGCGCTGTTGCAGCTGCAGCAGCGTTCGCTGGTCCGCATCGAACGCAACTCGGGCGTGCGCATCCTGGGCCGCACGACCGCGGACCTGCAGGAGGTCTTCGAGATCCGCGAGTGGCTCGAGGGCCCCGCCGTGCGCGCCGCGGCGGCCAAGATGACCGCGGCCGACGCGGACGCGCTGACCGCCTGCTTCGGGCAGCTGGTGCAGGCCGCCCAGGACGGCGACCTGGCCACGTTCGCCTTGATCGATCGGGACTTCCACGCGCTGATCCTGGGGTTCTCGGGCAACGAGCGCGTCGTCCAGGTGGTGGCCGAGCTGCGCGAGTTCCTGATCTCCCACGGCTACGAGACGCTCGGCGGCGAGGAGTCGCTCGTGGCGATCGCCGCGCAGCACGAGCCGATCCTGACCGCGCTCGTCTCCGGGGACGGCGAGGCCGCGGCCGCCGCGATGGTCGACCACATCCGGGCCACGGCGGACGCGACGATCCGGTCGGCCGTCAGCGCGTGAGGTCGAAGCGCGTCGACAGCTCGTCGACGACGTAGGCGGCGATCGACAGCGAGGACGTGGCCGCGGGCGACGGCGCGTTGCGCACGTGCAGCGCGCGCGCGGTCTGGGAGAACACGAAGTCGTCGACCAGCGCGCCGTCGCGGCCGAGCGCCTGGGCGCGCACGCCGGAGGTCGGGTTCGTGAGGTCGTCCAGGCGGAGGTCCGGTACGTAGCGCGCGGCGGCGTCGCGCAGGGCCCGGCGGCTGGCGGCGTGGCGCAGCTCGACCGCGGCCGCGCGGCGATAGCGCCAGGCCATGCGCGCGGTGCCCGGCCAGGCCAGCGTCCGCGCCGCGTCGCGCGGCTGGATGCGCCGCAGCGGCCCGGCGGTGAGCGAGCCGGCCAGCAGCGCGGTCGGCCCGATCGACAGGCTGCCGTCGATGTGGCGCGAGAGGTGGACGCCCAGGAAGGGCAGCGCCGGGTCGGGCACCGGGTAGATCAGACCGCGCACCAGCTCGCGGCGCTCGGGCGGGGTGTGCAGGTAGGCCCCGCGGAACGGCACGATGCGCGGGTCGGGCGACGCGCCGGCCTTGATGGCCAGGCGATCGGCCCAGCCGCCGGCGCAGAACAGGGCCAGGCGGGCGTCGACGGCGCCCCGGCCGTGCGTGATGCGCAGGCCCCGCGGGCGCTCCTGGACCCCGGTGACCTCGCAGCCGGTCAGCACCGGCTGGCCCTGCTGGGCCAGCTCGCGGGCGAGGGCGACGCACACCGCCCGGTAGTCGACGATCCCGGTCTGGGGCGAGTGCAGGGCGGCGACGCCCACGACGTTGGGCTCGATCTCGCGCATCTGCTCGGGCCCCACCCGACGCAGGTCGCCGACGCCGTTGGCGATGGCCCGCTGCTCCAGCAGGTCCAGGCGCGGAAGCTCGGCGGCGGACGAGGCGACGATCAGCTTGCCCGCCCGCCGGAACGGGATGTCCTGCTCCTCGCAGTAGCGGTACATGCGCTGCGCGCCGTCGACGCACAGGCGCGCCTTCAGCGAGCCGGGCGCGTAGTACACGCCCGCGTGGATGACGCCGCTGTTGTGCCCGGACTGGTGCTGGGCGACGTCCGGTTCGCGCTCGAGCACGACGACGCGCAACCCGGGATCGCGGCGCGTCAGCTCGCGTGCGCAAGCCAACCCGAGGATGCCGCCGCCCACGATCGCCACATCCACGTCCGGCGCGTTTGCAGGGGGTTTCGCGGTGCTCGCCATCGCGCCGACCGTAGCAGCTTGACGCACCTCCATGCCGTCAATATGTTGTCGACAACGGCGGTCTCGGCAATGCTGGCGAGAAGGGAAACCAGATAGATGGCAATTCGTGCTGGAGTCGACACGGGCGGGACGTTCACCGACCTCGTCGCCTACGACGAGGCGACCGGTGCGCTGCGGCTGTCCAAGACCCTCTCGACACCGAGCGCCCCGTCGGAGGCGATCTTCGACGTCTTCAACAAGGCCGAGCTCGAGACCACGGACATCACGTACTTCGTCCACGGCACGACCGTGGCGACGAACACGCTGATCGAGCGCAAGGGCGCCGAGTCGGCGCTGTTCGTCACCGACGGGTTCCGCGACATGCTGCACATGCAGCGCACCACGCGGCCCGACCACTTCGACCTGTCCTGGGTCAAGTCGCGCGGGCTGATCCCGCGCTCGCGCTGCTTCGGCATCCGCCAGCGCACGCAGCGCGACGGCTCGACGCTGATCGAGCTCGACGAGGCGCAGGTCATCGCCCGCGCCACCGAGCTGCGCGACGCGGGGCAGGTCAAGGCGATCGCCGTCTCCTACCTGTTCTCCTACATGAACCCCGAGCAGGAGCAGCGCACGCGTGAGCTGATCCACTCGGTGTGGCCCGACGCGCAGGTCTCGCTGTCCTCCGACGTGCTGCCCCGCTGGCGCGAGTACGACCGCACCTCCACGACCGCCATCGACGCCTACCTCAAGCCGCGCCTGTCGGCCTACATGCGCCGGCTGGAGGACGACTGCACGGCCGGCGGCATCGGCCAGCTGTTCATCCTCGGCTCCAACGGCGGCGTGATGACCTCACGGCGGGCCGGCGAGCTGCCGGTGTCGCTGGTGCGCTCGGGCCCGTCGGGCGGGATCGTCGCCTGCCAGCAGCTCGGCGCGATGCTCGGCACCGGCGACCTGATCGCCGCCGACATGGGCGGCACGAGCTTCGAGGCCTGTCTGCTCCCTGAAGGGCAGCCGACCTATACGAACAAAGAAGAGCTCGAGTGGGGCATTCCGATCGCGCTGACGATGGTCGACGCGCGGTCGATCGGCGCCGGCGGCGGCAGCCTGGCCCGGCTGGACACGGCGGGCATCATGACCGTCGGCCCCGAGAGCGCCGGTGCGGTTCCCGGGCCCGTCTGTTACGGGCAGGGCGGGACCGAGCCGACGGTGACCGACGCCAACGCGGTGCTCGGGCGCCTGGCCCCGGAGTTCCGGCTGGCCGGTCAGTACGAGCTCGACTTCGACGCGGCCGCCCAGGCGATCGACTCGCTGGCCGACGAGCTGCACCTGAGCCGCACGCGCGTGGCCCAGGGCGTGGTCGACATCGCCAACCACAACATGGCCCAGGCGCTGCGGCTCGTCTCGACCGACCGCGGCTACGACCCGCGCGGCGCGACGCTGCTGGCCTACGGCGGCGCGGGCCCGCTGCACGCCTGCGAGCTGGCCCGGGCCATGCACATCAGCAAGGTGCTGATCCCGCTGTACCCCGGCGCGTTCTCCGCGTTCGGCGCGCTGCTGGCCGACGCGCGCTTCGACTACTCCAAGACGGACTGGATGCGCATGCGCCATCTGGACGTGGCCCGCGTCAACGAGATCTTCGCCGGCCTGGAGCGTCAGGCCAGCGACGAGTTCCGCGAGGAGGGCTTCGCCAGCGCGCCGATCCTGTCGCGCAAGATCGACCTGCGCTACGTCGGGCAGAACTGGGAGCTGAGCGTCGACCTGCCGGGCGGGGCGCTGACCCAGACCGACGTCGACGCCGCCGCGCAGGGCTTCCATGACGAGCACGCGCGCGTCTACGGGTACGCCCTGCCCGAGGAGGAGCTGGAGATCCTGACCTTCGGCCTGACCGCGATCGGCACGCGGCACTCCCTGGAGCTGCCCGAGATCGCCGAGGGCCCGACGCCCGAGCCGGTCGGATCGCGACCGGTGTTCTTCAGCGGCTCGGAGGAGCCGATCGACACGCCGCTGTACTGGCGGGGCGACCTGCCGGCCAACGCGACGATCACCGGCCCGGCGCTCGTCGGCCAGCTGGACACGACCTCGCTCCTGCCGCCCGGCAGCACGGCGACCACCGACGCCTACGGCAACCTTCACGTCACGGTCTGAGATCGGAGCCTTCCCATGACCGACACCACCGCCATCACCACCGAGCCCCCGGCGACGGAGACGGAGACCGATCCGTTCCTGCTGGAGATCATCCGCAACCACCTCGTCACGACCTGTCGCGAGATGGGCATCGCGATGATGCGCACCAGCTACTCGCCCATGTTCAACGAGGCGCTGGACTTCACGTGCGTGCTGTTCGACGCCGACCTCGAGATGATCGCCCAGGCGCCGTTCTGCCCGGCGCAGATCGGCACGACCGTGCACGTCGTGCCCGCCGCGGTCCACGAGATCGGGATCGAGAACATCAACCCGGGCGACGTGATCTTCACCAACGACCCGTACCGCGGCGACAACCACCTGCCCGAGTTCGTCGTGATCAAGCCGTACTTCCACGACGGCAAGATCCTGGCCTACTCGATCAACATCGCCCACATGACCGACATCGGGGGGATGGTGCCCGCCGCGTTCGGCGACCACCGCAACACCTTCCAGGAGGGCATCCGCTTCCCGCCGGTCAAGTGCTACGAGCGCGACGAGGAGGTGCCGGCGATCTTCAAGATCATGATCTCCAACGTCCGCACCCCGAAGGCCAGCTACGGCGACATGAAGGCGATGATCGGCTCGCTGTACCTGGCCGAGCGCCGGATCGACGAGCTCGTCCAGCGCCACGGCGCGGAGCGCTTCACCCAGTACTGCCGCGAGATCAAGAACGTCTCCGAGCGGCTGATGCGCGCCGAGATCGCCAAGTGGCCCGACGGTGAGTACTCCGCCGAGGGGATCATCGAGGACGACGGCGTCGTGGCCGACCGCAACTGGACGATCCGGGCGACCATGGTGGTGCGCGGCGACGAGCTGATCGTCGACTTCGTCGGCACCGACCCGCAGTGCTTCGGCAGCGCCAACCAGACGTTCGGCACGACGGCCTCGTCGGCCTACAACGCCGTGCTGCACATGATCACCAAGAAGATCCCCTACAACCAGGGCGCCTACCGGCCGATCTCGGTGGTCACCGAACCGGGATCGTTCGTCAACGTCAGCTACCCGGCGGCCAGCGTGGGCGGCAACTCGGACACGCACCCGACGACCGTGGACATCCTGTTGCGCGCGTTCGCGCAGATCAGCGAGCACAGCAGCGCGGCCGACGGCGGCACCTGCGGCTGCATCGGGTTCGGCGGCGAGAACCCCAAGACGGGCGAGCCGTACGCGCACCTGCACCTGGAGGGCGTCGGCTGGGGCGGGCGCAACGACAACGACGGCAACGACGCGCAGTTCGTCAAGAACGGGAACTGCGCCAACACGCCGGTCGAGGTCGCCGAGACCCGCTACCCGTTCATGAACATGGCCTACGAGCTGGAGACCGGCAACGTCGGGCACGGCCGCCACCGCGGCGGGTTCGGCACGCGGCGGATCTTCCGCTTCCAGAGCGACGGCGTGAACATCGCCTCCCACACCAACCGCCACACGGTGTCGGCCTGGGGCCTCGAGGGCGGGCACGACGGCTCCAACACCGTCATCGCGTTCCGGCGCAAGGGCGAGACCGAGTGGGTCCGCGCGCGGGAGGGCTTCGGCAAGGAGTCCTACGGCAAGTTCTCGGGCATCGTGATGAACTCGGGCGACGAGATGCTGTTCGTCACGCCGTCGGGCGGCGGCTATGGCGATCCGCTGGAGCGCGAGCCGGAGCTGGTCCTCAACGACGTGGCCGAGGAGCTGATCAGCGCGCAGACCGCGCACGACGTCTACGGCGTGGTCATCGTCGACGGACGGGTCGACGGCCAGGCCACCGCAACGCTGCGCACCGGACAGGAGGCCTGACGATGTACCGCGAAGTCAACGAGATGCCGAAGTGCGGGTCCTGCGGCAAGCTCCTGAACGTCGACGGGCTGACGGTCGTGCGACTCGGGCGAGCGGTGATGTTCTGCTCGGAGCGATGCATCGAGGTCTTCGACTCCTACAAGGAGCCGAAGTACGGCACGGCGGCGCTCGACGGCGTGCCCGAGCTGCGCTGAGCGAGGACGGGTCCTGGGGATGAAGGAACTGCTGCTGCCGTCGGTCGATCGCACGACCGCCGGCCAGGAGGTGATCGTGCGCCTGCGCGACGCGATCACGCGGGGCGAGCTCGCGCCCGGCGCCGCGCTGGGCGAGGTCAACCTGGCCACGGAGCTCGGGGTCGGGCGCGCGCCCGTGCGCGAGGCCCTGCGCCAGCTCATGCAGGAGGGGCTCGTCGTCCACGAGCCCCACCGCGGATCGATGGTCGTGGTGCTGACCGAGACCGACCTGGCCGACATCTACATCGCGCGCGAGGGCATCGAGCGACGGGCCGTGCAGCTGATCCTGGAGCGCGGCGACGCCGTCGATCTCGGCGGCATCGAGCGGGCGCTGGACGCGTTGCGCACGGCGCCCAGCGGCGCGCGGCCCACGGTCGCCGTCGTCGAGGCCGACGTGGCCTTCCATGAGGCGATCGTCGCGGCCGCGGGCAGCCCGCGGCTGCACCGGATGTTCCGCACCTTGTCGGCGGAGACGCGGATGTACCTGCTGCAGGCGCACCCGCCGTACGACCCCGAGGCCTACGTGCTCGATCATGAGCGCGTCGCGGCGGCGATCCTCGAGCGGCGCCCGGACGCGCCGGACGTGATCGAGCGCCACCTGCGCCACTCCCGATCGGTGATCGGCGACGCCATGATCGACGTGCATCCGTGACGCCACGCAGTTGGTGGCTGGCGGACGCGGCCGACGGCGCGCCGCCGGCCCCGTCGCTGCAGGGTCCGACGACCGCGGACGTGTGCATCGTCGGCGGGGGCTACACGGGTCTGTGGACGGCGCTGCGGCTCAAGGAGCACGAGCCCAGCCTCGACGTCGTCCTGGTCGAGGCCGAGACCTGCGGCAGCGGCGCCAGCGGGCGCAACGGCGGCTGCGCGCTGACCCTCTGGCACCACTTCACCAGCCTGCAGCGGATCTGCGGCACGGTCGAGGCGCTGCGCCTGGCCCGCTCGTCGACCGCGGCGATCACCGAGCTGGGCGCGTTCTGCGCCGAGCACGACATCGACGCCGGCTTCCGCCAGGACGGCTGGATGTGGACGGCCACCAACGCCGCGCAGGTCGACCGCTGGAAGTCGACGGTCGATGCGCTGGACCGCGTGGGGGAGCACCCGTTCGTGGCCGTCGGTGCCGACGAGCTGGAGGCCCGGACCGGGAGCCGCGCGCACCTCGCGGGCCTGTTCGAGGCCGAGGCGGCGTCGATCCAACCCGCGGCGCTGGCCCGCGGCCTGCGCCGGGTGGCGATCGAGCGGGGCGTGCGCGTGTACGAGCGCTCGCCGATGACCTCGCTGGACCGGTCGCGGCCGCTGGTCGTGCGGACGCGGGCCGGGTCGGTCTCGGCCGGGCGCGTGGTGCTGGCCATGAACGCGTGGTCGGCCGGCGTCCGCGAGCTGCGCAACACGCTGGCCATCATCTCCAGCGACATCGCGATCACCGAGCCGGTGCCCCAGCTGCTCGGCGGCCTGGGGCTGGCCGACGGCGTGTGCGTCTCGGACTCGCGCCTGATGGTGCACTACTACCGCACCACGCCGGACGGCCGGCTGGCGCTGGGCCGGGGCGGCGCGCGCCTGGCCTTCGGCTCGCGGATCGACGCGTCCTTCCAGGGCCGGTCGCCGGAAGCGGCGGCCACGTGGATCGCGCAGAGCATCCACCGCCTGTATCCCGAGCTGGCCCAGGTGCCGATCGCGTCGACCTGGACCGGCCCGATCGACCGGCCCGTCGACGGGATGCCGTTCTTCTCCGAGCTGGGGCGCGAGGACCTGATCTGCGCCGCCGGGTTCTCGGGCAACGGCGTGGGGCCGTGTGTCCTGGCCGGGCGCGTGCTGGCCTCGATGGCCCTGGGCCGGGAGGACGAGTGGGCCAGCTGCGGCCTGGTGCGCCCGGTGCCCGGCGGGCTGCCGCCCGAGCCCCTGCGCTCGATCGGCGGCCGCCTGGTCAAGCACGCGGTGGCCCGCAAGGAGGCGGCCGAGGACGCGGGCCGGCCGCCGTCGCGGTTGGACGAGCGCCTGGCCGCGCTGGCCCCCGCCGGCCTGGTGCCGACGAAGTGATGTCGTCGCCGCCGGTGCTGGGGTCGTGGGTGGACGGGGAGTGGTGGTTCGGCGCGACCGAGGTGCCGCAGCACAACCCGGCCCACCCGGAGGAGGTCGTCGCCCGCACCGCGCAGGCCGATCGGGCGCTGGTTCGCCACGCGGTGGCGTCGGCCCGCTCGGCGGCCGGTCCGTGGGGCCGGCGGCCGGCGGTCGAGCGCGCGCGCGTGCTGAGCGCGACCGCCGACGTGCTGCGCGAGCGGGCCGCGGGGATCGCTACCGATCTGGCCCGCGAGGAGGGCAAGACGCGCCCCGAGGCGCTGGCCGAGGTCGGGCGCGCGGTCGACATCCTGCGCTACTTCGCTCACCAGGCGGCCTACGAGCCCGACGGCGAGACGTTCCCGTCCAGCCGCGACGAGCTGCTCTACGCGCGCCGCGTGCCGGTCGGCGTCGTGGCCGCGGTGACGCCGTGGAACTTCCCGCTGGCCATCCCCGTGTGGAAGCTCGCGCCGGCGTTGGCCTACGGGAACGTGGTGGTGTGGAAGCCCGCCGAGCTCGTGCCGATGACCTCGGCGCACCTGATGCGCGCCTTCGTCGAGGGCGGCGTGCCGGCGTCGGTGCTGCAGATGCTGCTGGCCCGGGGCGACGTGGCCGGCGACGTGCTGGTCGGCAGCCCATCGGTCGACGCCGTGACCTTCACGGGATCCACCGGGGTCGGCCGACGCCTGGCCGCCCAGGCCGCCGAGGCCGGGCAGCGGGCGCAGGCCGAGATGGGCGGCAGCAACGCGGCGATCGTGCTGGCCGACGCGGACCTGGAGCGGGCCGCCGCGGCGGTCGCCCGCGGCGCGTTCCTGAGCGCCGGCCAGAAGTGCACGGCGACCAGCCGGGTGATCGTCCAGGAGCGCGTGGCCGACGCGTTCACCGAGCTCGTGGTCGCCGCCGCCGACGCGATGGTCGTCGGCGATCCGCTGGACGACGGCGTCGACCTCGGCCCGCTGGCCTCGGTGCCGCGCGCCGACGAGGTCGCCGCGGCGGTCGCCGTCGCGACGGGCGACGGCCGTCGCCTGACCAGCCGCGACCAGGCCGACGTCCCCGCGGGTGCCTACGTTCCGCCCACGATCGTGGCCGACCTCCCCGATGGGCATGCGCTGTTGCGCGAGGAGACCTTCGGCCCGGTGGCCGCCCTCGTGCGCGCCGACTCGACGGAGCACGCGATCGCGCTGGCCAACGAGTCGCGCTTCGGCCTGACCGCCGCCGTGTTCACCCGCTCCAGCGCCACCGCGCTGCACTGCATCGACGCCCTGCACGTCGGGATGATCAAGGTCAACCAGGAGACCCCGGGCAACGACATCCACGTCCCCTTCGGCGGCACCAAGGCCAGCGCCTACGGCCCGGGCGAGCAGGGCAAGGCCGCGCGCGAGTTCTTCACCGAGTGGAAGACCGTGTACTTCCAGGGTGCCTAGTGTCAGGGCACTAGGGCTGCTCGTCGCGTCGCGGCGGGCGGACGTTGCGCTTGAAGCGCCATTCGCTGACGCCATAGGACCGGTAGTTGGCCTGCGCCTCGCTCAGGCTCACCTTGTTGGCGCCGCCCGCGTCGTCCGGGTTGTCGCGCTGGAAGCTGTCGTCCTCCCAGAAGCAGACGTCGCAGATCTCATACGCGCCGGGCTCGAGCAGCGTGAGGTAGCCGCAACACGGACAGGGGTGGCCAGGCATCCACCGCACGGTCGCAGAACGCCACCGGCGCCGTCGGGGCGGCTTCGACCACCGGTCACTTGTGCTGGGCGATCGGGACACCGATGATCGGGGGCCATGAGCGTGACGAGCAGCACTTCGATCACCCCCATCGGAACGGATGCGGTGCGGGACCGCGCGCGCCGGGCGTTGGACGCCTGCGGTGTGACCCTCGGCCAGAGCGGCGGGCCGGTCGTGCAGGCGCGCACGCCGATCACCGGCGCCGACCTGTTCGCGGTCCCGGCCTGCGACACGCCGGCCGTCGAGGCGGCGATCGCCCAGGCGAAAGCGGCCTTCGGGTCGTGGCGCACGGTGCCGGCGCCCGTGCGTGGCGCGCTGGTCAAGCGTCTCGGTGAGTTGCTGACCGAGCACAAGGTGCCGCTGGCCGAGCTGATCACGGTCGAGGTCGGGAAGATCCCGTCCGAGGCGCTGGGCGAGGTCCAGGAGATGATCGACATCTGCGACTTCGCGGTCGGTCTGTCGCGGCAGCTGGACGGGCGGACGATGCCGTCCGAGCGCCCCGGCCACCGGCTGATGGAGACGTGGCACCCGCTCGGCGTGGTCGGGATCATCTCGGCCTTCAACTTCCCGATGGCCGTGTGGTCGTGGAACGCGGCGCTGGCGCTGGTCTGCGGCGACACGATCGTGTGGAAGCCGTCGGACATGACGCCGCTGACCGCGCTGGCCTGCGGCGCGATCCTCGACCGCGCGATCGCGGAGTGCGACGCGCCGGCGGGCCTGCACACGGTCGTCGTCGCCGACGCGGCCAACGCTGCGCCGCTGGTCGACAGCCCGGACGTCGCGCTGCTCAGCGCCACCGGCTCGGAGCGGATGGGGGCGGAGGTGGCGCCCCGCGTGGCCGCCCGCTTCGGTCGCGTGCTGCTTGAGCTGGGCGGCAACAACGCGGCCATCGTCGCGCCGTCGGCCGACCTCGAGCTGGCCGCGCGGGGCATCACGTTCGCGGCCGCCGGCACCGCCGGGCAGCGCTGCACGACGATGCGCCGGCTGATCGTCCACGCCGACGTCGCCGATGCGTTGGTCGAGCGCCTGGCGGCGATCTTCGCGGGCCTGCGGATCGGCGATCCGCTGGCTGACGACACGCTCGTCGGTCCGCTGATCAACGGCGCGGCCTTCGATCGGATGCAGGCGTCGCTGGCCCGCGCGGTGGGCGACGGCGGCTCGATCGTCGTCGGTGGCCGGCGCCGCGACACGCCCGAGCACCCGGACGCGTACTACGTCGAGCCGGCGATCGTGCGCATGCCCGGGCAGACGGAGGTGGTGCGCGGCGAGACGTTCGCGCCGCTGCTCTACGTGATGGAGTACTCCGACCTGGACGAGGCGATCGCGCTGCACAACGGCGTGCCTCAGGGGCTGTCGTCGAGCATCTTCACGCTCGACCAGCGCGAGGCCGAGCGCTTCCTGGCCGCCGACGGGTCCGACTGCGGGATCGTCAACGTGAACATCGGCACGTCCGGTGCGGAGATCGGCGGCGCGTTCGGCGGTGAGAAGACGACGGGCGGTGGGCGCGAGTCCGGGTCGGATGCGTGGCGGGCCTACATGCGCCGCGCGACCAACACGATCAACTACTCCGACCAGCTGCCCCTCGCGCAGGGCGTGAACTTCGCGTGAGGCGGCCGCTTCCCGCGCGCGCCTCCGTCGTGATCGTCGGCGGCGGCGTGATGGGCACGAGCGCCGCCTTCCACCTGGCCGAGGCCGGCGTGCGCGACGTGGTCCTGATCGAGCGCGCCGAGCTCGGCTCCGGTTCGACCTGTCGCTCGGCGGGCGGCGTGCGCGCGCAGTTCTCCGATGAGCTGAACATCGAGATCGCCCAGCGCAGCCTGCGCGCCTTCTCCGAGTTCGGCGCGCGGCCGGGCGCGGAGATCGACCTGCGCCTGGTCGGCTATCTGTTCCTGCTCACGCGCGACGAGGACGTGGCCGAGTTCGAGCGCAACGTCGCGCTGCAGCGCGACCTCGGCGTGCCCAGCGAGATGCTGACCGCGGCGCAGGCCCAGGCGCTGTGCCCGCTGCTGCGCGTCGATGACGTGCTGGCGGCCGCGTTCTCGCGCAGCGACGGCCACGCGACACCGGACGGCGTGGTGCAGGGCTACGCGAGCGGCGCGCGGGCGTACGGCGCCCACATCCAGGTCGGGTGCGAGCTGCTCGACATCGAGGTCCAGGGCGGCGAGATCCGCGCGGTCGTCACCTCGCACGGGCGCATCGAGACCGACGCGGTCATCTGCGCGGCCGGTCCCTGGTCACGCGCCTGCGGCGAGCTGGCGGGCGTCGACCTGCCCGTGCTGCCCTTGCGCAGGGAGATCCTGTTCACCGAGCCGATGCCCGACCTCCCGCCCGAGGTGCCGATGACCATCGACTTCGCGACCGGCTTCTACTTCCACCGCGAAGGCCCGGGCCTGCTGATGGGCATGCCCGACCCCGGCGAAAGCCTCGGCTTCGACACCCAGGCCAGCGACGACTGGATCCCCGCGCTGATCGACGTCGCCGAGCGCCGCGCCCCGGCCATCGCCCGGGCCGGCATCAAGGGCGGCTGGTCGGGCTACTACGAGATGTCCCCCGACCACAACGCCCTGATCGGCGAGGCCCCGACCGCCTCCCGCTTCCTCTACGCCACCGGCTTCTCCGGCCACGGCTTCCTCCAGGGCCCGGCCGTCGGCGAGATCCTCCGCGACCTCTACCTCGGCCGCACGCCCTTCGTCGACGTCACCCCGCTCTCCGCCGACCGGTTCGCCGCGGCGGGCGAGCGGCCCGAGTTCAACGTGGTCTGACAGGTCATGGAAATGCGCCGAGAGCGCCACGCGGAAACGAGGAAAGCCCCGTCTCCGGGGCTTTCCCCTCGGTCTCGCTAGGTGGTGGCAGCCGCAGCCTTGGTGATCACCGTGGCGACCGCTGCGGCGTTGGCGACCATGGAGAGGTGCGGCGCCTTGATGGATGTGATGTGCGCGCCCGCGCGCTTGGCCATCATCAGCTGACTGTCGGGCGGGATGATGTGGTCGACGGTCCCAACGACCGCCCAGGACGGGATGGTCTTCCACGCGGGGGTCGTGGACGCATCGGTCAGAGCGTTGAGCGCGAGCGGTCGCTGCGTCGCGGCGAGCACGTTGCCCCGTGCGGTCGGGAGGGTGTTGGCGAAGCAGCGCGGGAAGATGCTCTGCTTGACGTAGGCGTCGACGACCTTCTCCGGCGCGCCGGGGAACGGGGCGAAGTTGAAGACGGTGGTGGGGTCCTGGACCGCGAGGCAGGAGCCGGCACCGGTCAACTGGGAGATCGACTCGCCTTCGTCGGGGGCGTAGGCGTCGACGTAGACGAGGGCCTTGACGTTGCTGTTGCCGGTGGCGGCATCGGTGATCGCCAACCGTCAGCGCGTCGGCGGCCTGATGCTGATCAACACGTTCTTCGGCGACTCGCCGACGCTCGAGTTCCCCGAGTTTATCCGCCTGCTCGCCGACCCCCACCTCACGCGCCTGGCCGACCTGATCATCGCCGACCCCACGCTGCTGGGGCCGATCCTGCTGTTCACCAACAGCCGCCTGAGCCCGGGGCCGCCCGATCCGGAGGGACTGGGCGTGCAAGCGATCCTGCCCCAGTTCTTCGGCGACAGCGAGCAGCCCGACGCCATCGCTGCCATCCGCGCCTGGACGGCCACGCTGTTCCCCGCCATCGCCGAGCACAACGAGCAGATCCGAAGCGGCGACGTCGCCCAACTCGAGGTCCCCGTGGCGATCGCCTTCGGCGAGCACGACCCCTACTTCAACGCGGGCGTCGCCGAACACCTGCACCGGCTGTTTCGCGACTCGACCCAGCAGGTGATCGGCGACGCCGCGCACTGGCCGCAATGGGATCAGCCCGACGCGACCGCGGCCGCCACTGCCCGTCGTGCCCGTCATGGCTCCATAGAGCGAGCGATCACCCAGGTCATTTCGTCCTGAGTGGATCCGGTCACCTCGCCCGACCTCCAGGCGCAGGTCGAACGCCTGCTAGACGGGCCGGTGGCCTACAGCTCGATCAAGGCTGCCGCCTCCGGGCTCGCCAAAGGCGCTGATGCCACCGTCGAGCGTGTGGGGTGGGGCCTCTACGCCTGGCGCCAAAACAGCTGACCTATCACTCGCCCGATAGGTAATCCCGGTCGCGACGAGACGAGGCGCGTGATCTCTGCGGCAGTCTTCCCGACGAGATCGCCCTTCGCTGATCAAGATCTCGTCGTGGTACCAGCGAGCTGCTTCGCCAACTGATCCATCAGACCACTCGACGATCGCCCGTCGCGACCCGCTCGCTTCAATTGGTAGCGCCTCGAACGCGACGACCTCTCTCACTTGAGGCGTCTGCTCGGGTGGAACTGGATTCGAGTTGCGGGCTTGGCGCATTCTGGGGCCGGTGCGGCGCATGCCGACACCTCCCAGCATGCGCTTGATGGCCGCAACTAGTCAAGCGGATCGGCCGCACATCGAGACGGTCGAGTCTTGTAGACCTACGTCTCATCAACGATGATCGGAGAACTTTGATGGATGGAAAGACCGCTGCTCGCCCAGCGCGTCGGGGCGAGCGGATGCTCGAGATCAAAGTCCGCTTCTGGACGAATGACCTTGCGCCTGAAGGAGAGATCCTGCCGAAGCATGGTTGGACCCGCGGTGTCGTTCGGATCACTCCCAACGAAGCGCACGGCATTGAGTCTGGACGTGCGGTCCCGTTCAACTCCTTGCTTGAGCTGACGGCGAAGATCGAGGTTTCACCGACCCAGCAGCGGCCCGTGTTACGAGCTGCTACGTCAAGGAGTCCTGGACAATCTCCTCGCGAATCCAGAAGTTCTTCTACTACCAGATGCGCGGCGAACCTGGCTTCGACTCGGGCCTGCTTGCACAGAACTCGATTAGTCCGCGCGCCGACTGGACCATCTTTAGTAACCGCCCCAAACGCCCGTCTTCGTTCAGCCCGCCGGCGAATTGCTAGCGCTTTGCGATCGCTTCGACTGATCACATCCGTGCTGCTCGGGACGCTTGTCGTAGCGGCTTCGGCCGACGCGGCGGCAGGGCCGGCGATACTGCCGACGGGCGTTACCGCGATCACGGATGGTTCGGGAACGCTCGTGGTCTGGGACCGGGCGCACCACGTGGCGCTGCTTGTCCCAGACGGCACTGCACTGGACAGCAACACCAGCACAGTCACTCCTCCGGACGGCTGCTTTCCGAGCGCGGCCGCTCCGGACGCCCGCGTCCTATTCTCGTGTGATTCTGACGGTTCGGGCGCCGTTTCGCCGCTGATCTATCGGGCGACGGGCGGCGGATGGGAAACGCCGGCTGGGGGACCGGCGCTCGTGGAGTATCAGCGCACGAGGCTGTCCAGCGGCCAGGTCGACGGCTTCTCGTTCTCTGCCTTGGGCACATCTTTGGCGATCCTGGAGGCGGAGGGCGGCAAGAGTGCTGGTCGGGAGTTCGTCGATCTCGCAACCGGCTCACGCGTGTCGTTCTCGGCATCCGAGCGCCGCAACCGCGTCTCGACCCCCGACACCCCGACGGGCGCGGCGCCGCTTTGCCAGCCAGTTGTGCGCAGGACGCGGTCGGCGAGTACCGATGGCAGCGACCGGTACCGCCAGCTCCAAGCGGCGCAAGCAGTTGGACGCTGGACGCTACGGCGGTGGGACAAGCCCGCGTTCCCGCCGACCGGTACGGCACCGAAGTCCACTTCAAGCTTGACGCTGCAGCGCTGTGGCAGCCACCACGAGGTGACGCTGAGCAAGGCGAACTTTGATTCGCCCATGCTGACCGCGCGGTATGCGGCATGGGCGGATGGCCGGGGACTACATGTCCGGGTATTCCGCACCGGCAAGACTGAGGCGCGACCGCTGCCCAGACTTGCAAGTGGCCTGCACTACGAGCTTTCGGGAACGCAACGGCGGGTCGTCGTCAGTGCGCCCGGAACCAATCGTCGGGTCAGAGTCTTCACGCTCTGACGAGTTTGGCCCGGGTCTAGGTCCCGGCCCCGCGCTGTTGGTACGACGAGCAGCCGTGCGTCTGCTCGTCGAGCCGGCAACTCACTGCGCGCTGTGGTCCCGCTCCTCTGCCGCCTCGAACCCGTCTGACTTCAGACCTGTCACGAGTTCGCCCGGGTCAGTGTCCAGCCCCTCGGCCAGCTTCAGGCAGGTTCTTGAGGCTCAGATTGCGCCTGGCGGCTGACCTACTCCGAGAACAAGGGGAACGGCGGCACGTACGCCTACTTCGTTTGCCCGATGCGCCAGCGCAAGCAGTGCGTTGAGGGCTACTTCCGAGTGGACCGAGTGGAGCTGGCGGTGGAGGACTACTACGCAACGGTGGTCATCGACGAGGCTCAGCGGGGCCGGATCCGCGCCGCAGTACAGGCGCAGGTCGGCGATCTCGCGGCCACCACTCGGCGCGAACTCGCTCGCTGCGAGACAGTCCTCGGAAGCCTCGATGCACTGGCGGCGTGTGTAGTGTCCAATCACCTGGGCGTAGCTCCATGGCCCGGCGTGCCGCTCTGCGTGCTGGCTGGCAGCCTGAGAGTTCGATCCGATCTACGCGGAGGCCCGCAAGCTCGGGATTGCGATGGACAACGAGCGGGCCGGTCGCATCATGGACTTGGCTGTCCGGAGGCTCGGCCTCTGGTCGGCGGGCTAGTGATCAATCGCGTTGAACTCGCCCATGAGGCGGTACAGGAGTTCTTGGAGTACCCCGGCATTATCGATGGCTTTTTGGAGCGTCTCAGTGCTCACTCGCGAAGGGCTGTGTACGGCGACATTGCGCGTGTCTTTGAGGGCGCGAATTGGCTCCGCGAACTGTTCGGACCACTGTTCCAAACCGTCGCGCATCCTTGGCGTCAACCTCTCGATTTCGTCCTCGTACCAGATCCGCCCTTGATACCTACGGCGGTTCTGGCCAGTCGCGAATTGGACGTACGGTTCAAGCCGCGCGTACAGATCAAGAAATTGGCCCAGCAGCCGGTCGCGGTCGTCGCTCTCGGGACTTGGCTCTGCGGTCTGCTCGGGGGACTGTGGCACTTGGCTCTCTCGAATGTTGCGCGCAACGTCGTCCTGGTCGGGCGCAAACGAGACGTTCACCGTGTTTGCCTGCTTTTGAGTCTGCTGCACGGAGAGCGTCTGTAGCAGCGTCTGATGCAGGGTCGAGACTCGATCTTCAGTCTCGGCTAGACGCTTCTCCTGCTCCCGAACTCGACGCTTCAGGGTGATCATTCCCCCGATGCCAATCTCGCTTAGGTCGGGCCAGAGCAGTAGCCCGATGAGGAGGAAGAACGGCACGAGTTCGAGCATGCGCGGCGGATCACAGACGGTCTTGATCTGAGGGTTCTGGTCCGGCCCTGCCACGACTCCGTGACAGACATCGGCACTGCCAACGACCCCTAGGAAGAACAGGAGCGCTCCGACTGCGATTGCGAACGCGAAGGCCCAACGCGCCCAGTCCCAGAGCGAGGGCTTCTCGTCGTAAGGCTGTTCGGGCTGCTCGTTAGCGGTCACAGACTTCTGCCTCGGTAGGTAGTCGCGGTAGTCCCGTGAAGGCCAGCGCATGAAGATCGCTGAGCATCCTTCCAGAGCGTGCAGGTCCACGCATTGCCCCGCTGATTTGGGGCAGCGGACGCCAGATCGTCCGGTCTCGCGAAGTGCCGAATCGTCAGCACTGACCGGGCGCAGCAACCCCAGCGACCCAATCACCGCACGCGCTCCGGGGTCGGAGTTCGTCGGTCGGCGTGCTGGGGGTTGCTGGGGGTCGCTTGTCGCCCACCTGGCGCGCCCCGAGAACTGGCACGCTGGGGATCAAAAACTGGAGGCATGGAAACCACCGAAACCCACGTCACGACTGACCGCGTGATCACGGATCCGACCTCTCCGGAGGTAGTGCAGATCCCCAACGCCGGTCGTGGCCTGCTGCCTACATCTCGTTCCGACAAGCGACCGGAAGACGTGTTCTCAGAGCCTGAGTAGTTCCGCCGATGGTCGAGCGACCATGCGCATGTGCCAGACGAACGGACTCAGGCATGGCGGGATCTCCGAGCGATGAGGGCCGCGCCGGTCGGTATGGCGGCTGAGGACGAAGCTCGACGGGCTGTCTTCTCGTCCTCGCTTCAGCAGGCTCAAGAGCTTGCCGACGCCTCATCAGACGCCGGTTATGCCACGAAGCCTCTGCTTCAGTTCTACGCCTTGAGTCAGGGCCTGCGGGCCTTGAACGCAGCCGTAGAGGAAACCGACCGGTGGCGAATCAGAGGCCACGGCGCGAGCGTCGAAACCGGCGACAAATTGATGGCAACGAAGACGACACCAAAGCCTTCGGCCAAGTCGGACTCAATGGACAGCCTGACGGCTGCGCAGGGCGGCTCCGAGCTTCAGTCCCTGCCAATGACAGAGGCGATGTCGTTCGGTGCGATCTGGCTAGCCAACGCCCGGATTCCCGACCTACCCGACGACCTTCGCGTCGTTGGCGCGCGCCCGCTGCGCGTGCATGTCCCTCCGGTGCAGCAGGTGCACGAAATGGCCTTGAAGGCGGGTCGTGTCGACCTCGCGCTTGAGGGCCTAAGCGCAGATCTCGCTAACGAAGAACTGGTGGAGGCGCTGAAGGCGTACCCGACGCTTGCGGGCGCTGTACCGACCTCGACCTTGATCCCAGATGAGGAGATCCTTGGTCAACCGCATGTCAAGGGGAAGGCTCAGCTTCGGTTTGCCGACGAAACCCCGCGACGTGGCTTAAGGATCCCTGGCGTCCAATGGACGAAGAACGCGCCGGTCGTCTCCTGGTCCCTTTTGACTATGAGCAAGGATGACGCGCAGGAGTTGTTCGAACGCGTCGCCCCGGTTCCAGTGAGGAAGACCGACACCGTGCGAATGGTGTTTCCAGCGTTGGGAGGCTCCCCAGCGCCGCCATACCCGGCTCTGATGTGGCTCCTCCTGCACGCCCTGTCGACGTTTGTCCGCTACGAACCCGAGCATTGGATGGCGGCAATCGACCTCAACCGCTCTCGCCTCGCGGTGGCTCTCGAAGACGTGTGCGATCAGATGGATGAGCTAATCCCGATCAGTCTTCGGACCTGGATCCGCGTTTCTGCGGGGAGTGAAGCTCCCTAGCGTCCCGTTGGGTCGCTGGGTCGCTAACTGAGAGCAGGCGCCTCATTTCACCCGCCCTGGCGGCACTGTATATCCGCCGCCAACATCGCGGATATGAAGCTTGCCTCCTACACCCGAACTTCGACCGCCAACGGCAAGGGCCAAGACTCGCTATCGGCTCAAGCCGACGCCTGTCGTGCGTGGGCCGACGAGAACGGCCATGAGGTCGTGTCCGTGTTCCGCGATGAAGCCCTGTCGGGTGGCCTGGGCGTGGAAGACCGACCGGGCCTGGGCGCTGCGTTGGTCGCGCTTGAGTCCGGCGAGGCTGAAGGGCTGATCGTCCATCGGCTCGATCGCTTGGCTCGCGAGCTTCACGTACAGAAAGTCGCCCTAGCCCACGCCTGGAACGTTGGGGATCACGTCTGCGTCTTCGAAGTGGTCGAAGGCGAAGTGCCGCGCGACGACCCCAACGACCCACACCGTCGCTTCCTGCGTCAGGTCGTGGGTGCTGCCGCTGAGCTTGAGCGAGGACTGATCAAGGCGCGTCTTCACGGTGGTCGTCGTCGGAAGGCTGCGCGCGGTGGCTACATCGGCGGGCCGCGCCTGCATCGTCGCTACGGCTACCGACTCGAAGATGGCGAGTACGTGCCGGTGGAGGCTGAGCAGGCCGTCATCGGCCGCATTCGGTCCATGCGCGAGAGCGTAGCCACTTGGCAGGCCGTGGCCGACGCTCTCAACGCCGATGCCGTCGAGCCACCGAGCGGACAGGCGTGGTACCCGATGACTGCGCGCCGGATCGCTCTGCGCCCCTAGCAACCCCAGCGAAGCAACTCGGACGCTAACTGGCTCACTACTCGGTTGCCTCGAACTCCACGATGCCCGCATGGACCTCAGAGAGCGCATCTGGCGCGCAATCCCGGACGACGGCACCGAGACCAACGGCGACCGCATCCGGCAGGCGCTCGGGTGCGAAGCCGTCCCTCTGCACAACGAGCTACTTCGCATGAAGCATGACGGCCTGATTCGAGCGATCTTCCCCGGCGGGATGACGCTGCCGTCTCGGGTCAGTCGCGCGGTCTGAGCCAGTCGCCGGCCCGCCGGGAGAAAGAATCCCCACTACATCTCTGGGGTTGCCTTGAGTACGGGGTAGTGGTCCCACACCGAAGGCCGAATTTGGGAAGTGGTACGAATCCCAGCATGGCTACCGGAGGCTTCTTCGACCCGGAGGAACTAGCCCGCATTCAGCGGCAGCTACGGCCCGTGTACGACGCCATCGAACAGATGCGGCCAGCAATGGACGGTGCCCAACGGTTCATCAATGCCTACCTCGATGCGACGCAAGGGGCCTGGCCCCAGTCGATGCCTGCAATCTCGGCAGGAGTGCAAGAGGCACTGAAGACCTACCAGAACGCGATCACGCCGGACCTGCGTGACGCGATTAGGCAGTCGGCTGCCAGTTCGGTCTTGGCCAACGTGCGGATCGCCCAAACTGCGGTACAGGCCCAGGAGGTTGCCGAGTGGGTCGCCGCCGCAGAGACGGTTGAACTCGGGGAGGACGAGACGGTTGAAAGCTGGGTCGAACAGCTACCACCTATCGAGCAGCGGCGAATCTTCGTTCTTGGCCTAACCGCCCTCTTCTCTTTCTGCAACGCGGCCGAGACGATGGCCGGTGCGGGCGTCTCGGACAACCTGTCAACGGTGATCTACGCGCTACTCGCCGTGCTCGAACTCATCAGTGAGCTAGTCGCGCGTCAAGAGGGCTAGCGACCCCAGCAACGCCCGTGGGGAAGGACAATGCACAGCCAATGCGCGAGCGCTTAGACACGCGAGATTTGGCTCTCTAGCGGGATTCCGGCGGCTGCATTGCTGCGGCTGCTGGGGTTCAAGTCGTGATCGGGCTGTGCATTGTGCGTGCATTAAGCGCCTGGCTGGCTTGTCCAACAGGCGGATCCGGGCCAGCAAAAAACCCCGCTTTTGCGGGGCTTTTGTCTGATGGGCGCGGCTGGTTTCGAACCAGCGACCTCTCGCGTGTGAAGCGAGCGCTCTCCCACTGAGCTACGCGCCCGGATGGCGGGTGGAGATGGTAGCGAGAGATGGATAGCGTCGGGGCCTGATGTTCTGGATCGTCGCCATCTTGGTCGCCGCGGCGGTCGTTGGGTTCTTCGGGCAGCAGCGGTTGTTGGCCCGGCGGGGGCGCCGGCATCCCGATGCGGATGTGGAGGGGTTGCCGGCGGCGGAGCTGGTGATTCCGGTGCGGACGCTGGCCGCGCTGCTGCTGGCGTTCGTGCTGCTGTCGTCGTACACCTCCTACCAGGACGCGCAGGATGCGGCCGCCTCGGAGGCGGGCGCGGTGCTGGCGATGGCCGAGGACGCGGTGGTGCTCAGCGACACGGCGCGCACCGACGTGATCGGCACGCTCAGCTGCTACGCCCGCTCGGTCATCGGGCCGGACTGGGCGGCGCAGGCGGCCAGCTCGGACGGGCGCGGATCGCCGATCACCGACGCCGCCTCCAACCGGATCACCGAGGCGCTCGACCGGGCCCGGACCAGCACGGCCGATCAGGTGGCGGCAGGTGCGGTCCTGGCCGACGACTCGACGCGCATCCAGGCGCGCATCTCGCGCCTGGACGAGAGCCGGCCGAGCGTCCCGACCGAGCTGTGGGCGCTGCTGATCGTCTCGGTCGCGATCATGATCGCCGGGCTCGGCGCGCTCGGGCACCCGGCGGTCCGTACGCGCATCCAGGTCGGCATCCTCGTCGGCACCACCGTGGTGTTCGGCCTCACGCTGCTGGTCATCCACGACCTCGACCGGCCGTTCTCCGGGCCGGCGAAGATCGAGCCGAGCGCGATGCGCGACGTCGAGCGGCGGATCGCCACGCTGCCGGGCTCGACGGCGACGCCGCCCTGCGACAGGGACGGCCGGCCCGCGGCCAGCTGAACCGACGCGGTCCTTGTGTCGCGCATTTGACACAAGGAAGTGGAAGAACCCCGCAATCCGGTCCGTCGACCGGACATGCGATACGGACTGTCTCTTGCCTTGGCCACGGCCGGCTTGGCCTGCGCGACGTCGACGGCGTCGGCGACCAACCTGTGCGTCAACGCGCCCGTCGGGTGCGTCGGCACCGCGGTGTCGGCCGCCAACCTGCAGAGCGGCGCGCTGTCGGGCGGCGCGGCGCCGGCCGGCGCGTTCAACGACGGCACGCCGGACACGATCCAGATCGCCGCCGGCACCTACACGACCGCGGGCACCTTCACGCTGGACGTCCCGGGCTTCGACCCGGTGACGATCACCGGTGCGGGCGCGACCGCGACGAACCTGACGAGCACGAGCAACGCCAACGTCTACGTGCTCAACCTCGGCACCACGCACCCGCGCACGGTCAGCGACCTGCGCGTCCGCATCCCGGCCAGCGCCCCGGACGGCGGCGGCGGCGCGATCACCGCCGGTTCCGCCACCAGCACGCTGCGCAACCTCCGCATCGAGAGCGACAACCCGGGCGGGCTGGGCCTGACCACGGGTGGAAACACGGTCACGCTGGACGCCGTGGACATCGTGACGCCCGGCAACAACGCGTTCTGGGCCACGACCGGCACCAACGCCACCATCACGGGCTCCCATCTGGAAGGTTCCGTCGCCGCGTTCCTCCAGAACGGCTCGTCGGCGACGATCGACCGCTCGCGGCTCGTGGCCCGCGTCGACGCGGGGATCAGCGCGCTGGGGCTGTACGTCAACGCGTCCGCGACGGCCACCGTGCGCAACTCGCTGATCCAGCTCCAGGGTGACGGCGTCAACCAGGCCCAGGGCGTCCTGGTGTCCTCGGGGGCATCGCCGGCCACGACCAGCGCGACGCTCGACCACGTCGACATCGTGATCCCCACAGGGTTCCCCGGGGGCGCGACCAAGGGCCTCTCGGTCAACGCCAGCGCCTCGGCGGACGCGACGCTGACCATGACCGACAGCATCATGCGCGATCCCGACGTGACCGCCACGCGCGTCGGCACCGGCGGCCACGCGGCGAACCTGACCGTGCAGCGCAGCAACGTCTCGGGCCTGCCGGCGGGCACCGGCCCGGGAACGACCGTCTCGACCGACAACGTCGACGTCACGCCGGGCTTCACCAACGCGGCCGCCGGTGACTACACGCTGGCCGCCGGCTCGCCGATGATCGACGCGGGCACGCCCGGCTACGCGCTGAGCGCCCTGGACCTGGCCGGCCTGGCCCGCGTCACCGACGGCGACGGCGACGGCACCGCGCGCACCGACATCGGCGCCTTCGAGCGGGCCGGCGTCGCGCCCCCGGCGATCCCGGGCGGCGGGGGCGGCGGAGGCGGGGGCGGTGGCGGTGCGACCACCACCACGACGCCGACCGGCACCGATCCGACCCCGTCCGCGCAGGCGCCGACCCCGAGCGGCACCGCGCCGTCCGCGACCACGAAGCCGAGCACGGCGGCGATCGGCTGCCGCGTGCCCAACCTGCGCGGACGCACCGCGTCGAGCGCCCGCAAGGCGCTGACCAAGGCCCACTGCACGGTCGGGCGCGTCATCCAGCCCAAGCACGGCAAGCAGCTGCGCGTGAGCAGCCAGTCGCGTCGCGCGGGCACCCGCGCGAGCGCCGGCGCGCGCGTGTCGATCCGGCTGGCGCCGAAGCAGCGCGCCTAGCCCGCGGTCGGGTCCGGGTTCTCCGGGCGCACGACCATCGCGCTGCCTCCGCCGCCCCGCCAGGACTCGGTGGCGGTCTGGAGGCGGCCGTTGGGCAGGAACGACAGGCCGGCGGCGATCCCGATGTAGTCGCTGGTGGTGAACGTCTCGCCCAGCGCCCCCAACGGGTCGCCGTAGCGCTTGACGAAGCTCGGCTCGGCCTCGATCGTCGCGCCGTTGCGCGAGCTGGCCCGGGGCGCCTCGATCGCCTCGGGCAGCGTCATGCCGAAGTCGATCTGGTTGATCAGGGTCTGCAGGACGGTGGTGATGATCGTCGCGCCGCCGGGGGACCCGATCGCCTCGACCACCTTGCCGTCGCGCAGGACGATCGTCGGGCTCATCGACGAACGCGGCCGCTTGCCCGGCTGCACCGAGTTCGCGGTGCCGGGCGGGAAGTTGAAGTCGGTCAGCTCGTTGTTGAGCAGGAACCCACGGCCCGGGACCGTGATGCCCGAGCCCGCGATCTGCTCGATCGTGTTCGTGTACGACACGACGTTGCCCCAGCGATCGGCCACCACGAGGTGGTTGGTGTGCTGCTCGTGCTCGGGACCGCCGTCGACGGTCGTGCGCAGGCCGGCCGACCCGCCCTGGAACGCCCACGGGTCGCCGGGCGCGACCGGCGTGGTCAGCGCCGTCGGGCCGATCAGCGCCGCGCGCTGGGCGGCGAAGTCGGGCGACAGCAGCCCGCGCACGGGCACGTCGACGAAGGCGGTGTCGCCGACGGACGCGCCGCGGTCGGCGTAGGCCAGCTTGGACGCCTCCAGGTAGCGATACAGCGCGTCGGCCCGCGGCAGCTGGGCCAGGTCGAAGCGCGACAGGATGTTCATCGTCTCGCCCACGGTCAGCCCGCCGCTGGAGGACGGCCCCATCCCGTACAGCTGATATCCGCGGTAGTCCCACGTCACCGGATCGCGCAACAGCGCCCGGTAGGCGGCCAGATCGGCCGCGGTCATGCTGCCCCCGGCCGCCGGCGTCGCGCCGGCGGCGGGCGGCGGCGCCTGGACCGTGGCGGCGATGTCCTGCGCGATCGGGCCCGTGTAGAACCAGCGCCAGCCGTGGTCGGCGATCTGCTCGTAGGTCGAGGCCAGATCCGGGTTGCGGATCAGCGTGCCCGCGGGCGGGACGGAGCCGCCGGGCAGGAACAGCGCCGCGCTGGCCGCGAAGCGTCCGAGCTTGCCGGCGTTGCGGCTGAGGTTCTCGCTCAGCGCGGAGTCGATCACGTACCCCTCGGAGGCGACCTGCACGGCGGGACGCAGCACGTCGGCCAGCGGCCGGGTGCCGAAGCGGTCCAGCGCCGCGCCCCACGTGGCGACGTTGCCGGGCACGCCCACGCTGAGCCCGCTCTCGACGGCGTCCTCGAAGGGCATCGACCCGCCACCAGCGGTCAGGAACATGTCGGGTCGCGCGCCGGACGGGGCGTTCTCGCGGCCGTCGATGGCGAACACGCGATGGTCGCGGGCGCGGTAGTACAGGAAGTAGCCGCCGCCGCCCGGGCCGGCGACCGTCGGCTCGGTGACGCCGAGCGTGGCCGCCGCAGCCACCGCCGCGTCCGCCGCGTTGCCGCCCTGTCGCAGGACCCGGATCGCCGACGCCGTGGCGTAGGCGTTCATCGTGGCCGCGCCTCCGCCGGTGCCGTAGGCCACCGATTGGCGGGGCAGCGACTGAGGCGCGGCCACCGCGCCCGGCGCGGTGACGAGCGCGACAGCCAGGGTGGCGAAGGCGGCTCTGCGCAGCATGGCCCGGGCGTACCCGGGCCGCTGACGGGCCAGTCTCAGCCCTTGGCGATGCGCTTGCTCTTGGAGGGGTCGTCGAACGGCAGCGCCTGCGCCGTGGCGGCCACCGAGACGCTGCCACGGACCTCCAGCGGCGTGTCGGCCACCGCGAACGGCACGTCCAGACGGGCGATCGCCATCGACGTACCGACCAGACGCGAGACCATCGCGCAGGTGATGACGCCGACCTGCCGGCCGTCGGCCCACAGCGTGTCGCCCTCCGCGGCGGCCGCCTGGCCCTCGAGCAGGACACCGAAGATCTTGAAGCGCTCCTGGCCCTGCCGGCGCGCGTGCTCCTCGGCCCCGCGGAAGCCGGTCTTGCCGGGCGACACCGTGAAGTCCAGGCCGAGCTCCCACAGCGTGTCCCCGGGGCGCTCGTCGGCGAACGGGTACATCTCGGAGTTGTCGTAGGGATAGAACAGCAGGTAGCTCTCCACGCGCAGCCAGTCCAGCGTCGTGAACGCGCACGGGACGATGCCCAGCGGGGCGCCGAGCTCGAGGACCGTGTCCCAGATCTTCGGCGCGTCCTCGCGCTTGCAGAAGATCTCGTAGCCGCGCTCGCCCGTGTAGCCGGTGCGCGACAGCATGATCGGGCAGTCGAAGAGCGTCGCGTAGCGGTGATGGAAGTAGTTGAGGTCGGGCACGCCGGGGATGTGCTCGGCCAGGAAGTCGACCGCCACCGGCCCCTGCAGCGACAGGTCGTGCAGGTCGTCGTCGAAGTGGATCGCCACGTCGCGCCCGGTGGCCGAGCGGGTCAGCTGGGCCAGCCCGTCGCCCGCGCCGTGTACGACGAACCACGCGGTCGGGCCGGTGCGGTAGACGATGCAGTCGTCGACGAAGCAGCCGCGCTCGTCGAGCATCGTCGCGTACACCGCCTTGCCCGGATACAGCTTGCGCACGTCGCGGGTGACGGCCTCCTGGATGACCTGCTCGGCGTGCGGGCCGACGACGTGGACCTTCTTCAGCCCCGACACGTCCATCAGCCCGGCCCGCGTGCGGATCGCCTCGTGCATGTCGGCCAGGTCGCCCGCGTACGTCCACGCGGTGCCCATGCCGTTCCAGTCCTCCAGGTCGGAGCCGAGCGCCAGGTGCCGGTCGGCCAGGGCCGAGATGCGCCAAGGGTGGGTCATCGAACTGCCTCCGTGAGGGTCGCGTTGCGCTCGGCCAGCCAGTCGACGGCCATGTCGCGGTAGCGCGAGAGGCCCTTGTAGTCGACGAGGTCCTGCGGGAGCGAGGCCAGGACCCGCTCCAGGCGCAGCGCCCAAGCGGGCACCGTGCAGATCTCGTCCAGCGAGGCCAGGTAGGTGTGGATCGGGAACATCACCGCGTTGGACCGCGGCAGGCGGACGAAGTGCTGGATCTCGACGCGCAGGTGCAGGCGCTCGCCCAGATCCTCGTAGCGCAGCGAGGCCCGGTCGGGTCCCCACTCGGGGTACACCTCGGTGCACGTGTCCAGCCGGCGCCCGACGGTCATCGTCCAGTTCGTGCGCCGGTAGGAGACCCCAGGGGAGAGGCCGAGCAGGAACTGGAACGCGCGCGGGATCACGCCCATCTCGTGCACGCGCGGCACGGGCCCGTGGATCTCCAGAAAGCTCATGCCCAGGTCGAAGTCCAGCGACCAGTCGGCGCCGAAGGTCAGGATCCCCGCGTCGAAGAACAGGTTGTCGCCGCGGTGGTCGAGCAGCTCGATGTCCTCCTGCAGCTGCCGGGTGATCCACTCGAACGGCTCGCGGGGCAACGCGTCGTCGTCACCGACCGCGTAGGTCTGCTCGAGATCCAGCAGCCGGTTCGTCCAGTGGCGCTGGTCGCCGCGGCGCTCCAGCGTGAAGTGCTCGGGGAAGTCGCGGGCCAGGCGCGCGGTGGCGTCCTCGACGACGTCCCAGGCGGCCAGGCGCATGTGCGGCAGCACCTGGCAGCGGGCCGGGTCGGCGGCCAGCACCCGGTCGCGCTCGGCCACCTCGATCAGGTAGTGCTCGTCGACGTCGTAGACGTGCTCGCCCCACACGCCGACCCCGTTGGCGTGCGGACGCTCGGCCTGCTCGACGTTGGTGGCGTACATGTAGCTGTCGCCCTCGAAGGGGAACGGGAAGCGGGCGATCGCCTCCGGACTGTTGGCGGGCACGCGCGGTTCCTCTCAGGCGAGATCGAGCACGAGCGGGCCGTCGTCGGCGCAGCGCGAGATGCAGGGCATCACGACCGCGCCCGACGCGCGCTCGTCGGGGGTCAGGTAGATGTCGCGGTGGTCGGGCGTGCCGGCCACCACGCCCAGACGGCATTCGCCGCAGATGCCCTGGCGGCACAGGTAGGGGAGCTCGAGGCCGTGCTCCTCCAGCGCCTCCAGCAGCGTGACGTCGTCGCCCACGGTCAGCGTCGGCCCGCCGGGTCCCAACTGCGCCTCGAACGGCTCCATCGGCCCGCTGTCGACCGTGAAGCGCTCCAGGTGCACCCGCGACGGCGGCCAGCCCAGCGCCTGGGCCAGCTCGACCACGGCGTCCATCATCGGCGGCGGCCCGCAGATCGACAGGTGCGTGCCCAGCGGCTGGTCGGCCAGCGTCTCCTCCAGCGCGGCCAGCAGGTGCGTGCCGGCCGGGTCGGCGTAGGTGCGCACCGCGTCGGGGCACAGCGCCTCCAGCTCGTCCAGCAGCGGCCCGCCGCCGGCCTCGCGGAAGGCGAAGTGCAGCTCGAAGGGGACGCCGTCGGCGTGCAGCTGATGCGCATAGGAGACGAACGGCGTGATGCCGATGCCACCGGCCACGAGCACGTGGCGGCGGGCCCGGAGGAGTGGCGCGAACAGGTTGCGCGGCGGCTCGATGTCGAGCACGTCGCCCGGGGCGATGCGCTCGTGCACGCCGACCGACCCGCCGCGTCCGGAGCGGATGCGCCGCACGGCGATCCGGTAGGCGTCGGTCGACCACGGCGCACAGGCCAGCGAGTAGGGATTGCGGCGGGTGTGCTCCCCGGGCACGTGCACGACGACGTGGCTCCCGGGGGAGAAGACGGGCAGCGGCGTCCCGTCCACCGGCTCGAGCACGAGCTCGCGCACGTCGGGCGTGAGGTCGCGCGCGGCGGCGACGCGGACGGCCAGCGTCAGGCCCATCGGAGCTCCGGCTCGGGGAGGTCGCCCGGCGCCTCGGCGTCGGCCTGGAAGCCCATGTAGGCGCCCCGACGGCGCGAGAAGTGGTGGTAGACCTCGAGCGTGCGACCGCAGCCCGAGCAGGCGACGTGCGAGGTGGTCACGTCGGGCGTGACGGCCTTGCAGTGCGTGCACCACACGCTGCGCGCCTGCGACGCGGTCACCTCGGTGTGGATCTCGTCGCGTTCCAGGCCGGACTCCAGCGCCAGCGCGACGATGCGCCGCACCAGCGTCTCGCTGGCCGCCACGTACAGGCGCAATCCCACGCTGGCGCCATCCAGGCGGTCGCGCAGCGCGGCCTCCAGCTCGGCATCGCTGCCGCCGTCGCCGACGAGGACCTCGACCGCGACCGTCGCGTCCGCGCGCAGCGCCTCCACCAGTTGGGCGACCGCGCGGCCGCCCGGCGCCGCGACCACCAGGTGCGCGCGCCCGGCGCGGTCGGGCGCGAGCGTCGTGGGGTGCGGCACGCTCGTGTGGAGCGCGCTGACCCCGGTCGGCTGCGGCGTGGCCGTCTGCACGGTCGCGATCATAACTTCTGGAAGTAGAGGTTTACGCGGACCGATGGTCGGAGACGGCACCCGACCGGCTCGACACGTTGTCAGAGTTGCGCGCGCCGACCGGCCCGCCGCCGTACAGTCGGCGCGCCGACCGTGACTGAAGACGCCCTCTCGACCCTTGGCGTGCTGCTCGCCGCCGGCCTCGTGGCCCGCGCGATCGCCAGCTTCGTGCGCGTCCCGGAGGTCCTGCTGCTCGTCGTCTTCGGCGTGCTGCTGGGCCCCAACGTGACCGACCTGCTCGACGTGCCGTTGCGGTCGACCGGCGCGCAGCTGATCGCCACGATCGGCGTCTCGGCGATCCTCTTCCACGGCGGCCTGCACCTGTCGCTGAAGGTGCTGCGCGGCGTGGCGCCCACGCTGGGGCTGCTGGTCATCCCGGGCGTGCTGCTCACCGCGGTCATCACCGGCGCCGCGGCTCACCTGGCCTTCGGCCTGAAATGGGACGAGTCGCTGCTCGTGGGCGCGGTCCTGTCGCCCACCGACCCCGCGGTGCTGATCCCGCTGTTCCTGGCGCTCGGGGTGCGCGCGAAGATCTCCCAGACGGTGATCGCCGAGTCGGCGCTGAACGACCCGACCGGCGCCGTGCTCGCCGTCACGCTGGCCGCGGGCGTGGTCGGCGGCGACGCCTCGATCGGCGGCACGGTGGGCGAGTTCGCGCGCTCGCTGGGGGAGAGCGCCATCGTCGGGATCATCGCCGGCGTCGTGCTCTCGGCGGTGATCTCGACCAAGCGCGTGGGGATCTGGCGCGAGTCGGCCGCGACCGCGGTGCTGGCCATCGTCGTGGTGTCCTACGTGTCGCTGGACAGCAACGGCGGCTCGGGCTACCTGGGCGCGTTCCTGGCCGGGCTGGTGGTCGGGAACATGAACCTGCTGGGCCTGCGGATGCACGGCGACCACTCGGCCGAGATGCGCCAGTTCGCCTCCAACGTGGCCGACATCGTCACGCTCCTGGTCTTCCTGGTGCTCGGCGCCAACCTGCCGATCGACTCGCTCGTCGACCACCTCGGCGCTGCGGTGCTGGTCGTCGCCGTGCTGCTGCTGGTCGCCCGGCCGATCGCCGTGCTCGCCTGCGCGCTGCCGGATCGCCGGGCGCGCTGGACGCGCAACGAGCTCGCCTTCCTGTGCTGGACGCGCGAGACCGGCGTCGTGCCCGCCGCGCTGGTCGGCGTGCTCGCGGCCCAGGGGGTACCGGACGTCGACATCCTGGCCAGCGTCGTCGCGCTGGCGGTGCTGGCCACGCTCGTGCTCCAGGCCATGCCGGCCGGGTTCCTGGCCCGCCGCCTGGGCCTGCTGGAGGAGGATCCCTAGGGCACTAGAGGGGCGAGACGTGGACCTCGACGCCGTGCACCGCGGTGGCGTCGCCCATGTCGGACTTGTCACCGGGGTTGAGCACGTTGACGTTGGCGCCGTCGTGCTTGGGCCAGCGACCCTTGGTCGAGAGCGCGACGCCGAGCGGCACCGCGTCGGAGAAGGCGGCCTGCAGCTCCAGGCGGCCGACCGCGTTGGTCAGCGCCACTCGCTGCCCGTCGGCGATCCCCAGCCGGGCGGCGTCGTCGGGATGCAGGCCGACCAGCGCCGGACCCATGCGCCGGCTCACGCCCGCATCGACGGCGAACATGTCGTTGAGCAGCCAGGGCGACGCCGGGCTGAGCAGGCGGAGCATGCCGTCGGCCGGGCGCGGGTCGGCGTGCGCGAACGGCAGGCGGGGCAGGCCGTCGGCCACGGCCCGGTCGCTGGCCAGCTCGATCTGCCCGCTCGGCGTCGGGAACGCGAGGTCGGGGAACTGCACGATCGGCTCCGGGGTGAACGGGACGGTGCCCGCCGCGGCGAGCGTGGCGAAGTCCACGCCGGTGCCGGTCTGGCGCAGGATCTCGGCGATCACCTCGGCGTCCGACGCGTACAGCTCGGGCTCGGTGTAGCCCATCGCCGCGGCCAGGCGGCGGAAGATCTCGCTGTTGGGCAGCGCCTGGCCCGGCGGGTCGCCCGCGCGCACCTGGGCCGACACGGTCAGGTCGAAGTAGGGGAAGACGAGGTCGTCGCACTCCAGGAACGTCGCGGCGGGCAGCACGACATCGGCCAGGTCGGTCGTGTCGGTGGGGAAGATGTCGATGGCCAGCGTGAACAGGTCCTCGCGGCGCAGCGCCGCGTGCAGGCGCGCCTGCTGCGGGTTGGAGGCGGCGATGTTGATGTTCCAGGCGATCAGCGCGCGCGCCGTCTCGTTGTCCTCCAGCCGCTCGGCCAGATCCATCTGGCTGATCACCGGGCGCGGGCGCCGAGCCAGGTGGGCCGCGGTGACCCAATCGCCGTCGACGCCCCGCCGGGCCGAGCCGTTGAGGTAGAGGAAGCCCGCGCCCGCCCGGCCCAGGTTGGCGCTCAGCGCCGGCAGCAGGCCCACGGCGCGCGTGGCGTTGCCGCCCATCGGCTGGCGCTGCATGCCCTGCCCGATCCACAGCAGCGAGGGGCCGGGCGCGTAGCGGCGCGCGGCCTCCTCGATCAGCGCCGCCGGGACGCCGGTGGTGCGCTCGCCCCATTCGGGCGTGCATGGCTCCAGCGTCGGCTCGAGCGCGTCGAACCCGATCGCGTGCTCGGCCAGGAACGCGCGGTCGGCCAGGCCGTCGCGGACGATCACGTGGCCGAGCGCGAAGGCCAGTGCCGCGTCGGCGCCGGGGAACGGCTGCAGGTGCAGGTCGGCGCGCCGCGCGGTCGGCGTGGCGATCGGGTCCACGACGATCACGTCGCCCGGTCCGCTGGAGACCCAGTGCTCGTCCATGTGCGGCGCCGAGGCCGACGGGTTGGCGCCCCACACCAGCAGGCAGGCGGCGTCGCGCAGCGTGCGCGGATCGAAGCCCACCTCGGACGCGCCGTACACGTAGTCCAGCGCGATGTGGCCGGCCAGGTTGCAGACGGAGTCGGGATCGACCTCGGTCGCGCCGAGCCGGTTGATGAAGCGCTGGCCGAAGCCGTAGCCGAGCTGGGCGAACGTGCCGGTGTAGTGCGTGTTGAGGATCGTCTCGGGTCCGGTCTCGGCCACGATCGCGCCCAGCCGCTCGGCCACGATCCCGGCCGCCTCCTCCCACGAGGCCTCGCGCCAGCGACCCTCGCCCTTGGCGCCGGCCCGGACGAGCGGCTGGGTCAGCCGCGCCGCCGGATCCAGGAACGCGCCGTTGTAGCCAGTGGTGCACTTGCGGCACAGCCGCCCGCGGCTGACGGGGTGCTCGGGATCGCCGCGGACGGCGTGGATCGCGTCGTCGCGACGGATGACCAGGACGCCGCAGGCGTCGTAGCAGTCGCGCGGGCAGGTCGTGCGCACGGTCTCCGGCAGGGCGGCCATGCCCGGGGAGTGTGACGCCCGCCGACCAAAACGTCCATTCCTAGGGGTTTTCTCCCGCAACCTTGGACCGGCCGTCCGAGGGGTGGACAAATTTGCCCAGTCGGGTTCGGACCGGCGGTCGGTAGGCCCGCCCCGTGACCCGCTCGGATACTGCCCTCTCGACCCGCTGCCCATTGCTCTGCCTCGAGGAGGATCGCCCGTGAACGAAGAGGTCCGGACGGCGCTGGACACCGTCAACGCCGTCAACACCGAGTTCTTCTACTGGGTGTCAATCGCCCTGATGATGCTCATCCACGCCGGCTTCCTCTTCTATGAGGGAGGCGCGTCGCGGGTGAAGAACGTCCTGGCCGCCGCGATGAAGAACCTGCTGACCCTGGCGGTCGTGATTCCAAGCTTCTTCTTCTTCGGCTGGTTTCTCTACAACAGCTTCCCGACGGGTGTTCCCCGGCTGAATCCCCTGGCCGAGGCCGCGTTGCCGTGGAGCGCGAACATGGGGCCGAACCTGCTTGATCCGGCCAGCGGCGTGTTCTGGGGCGCGTTCGCCCTGTTCGCGGCGACCACGGCGTCGATCATGTCGGGCGCGCTGATCGAGCGCGTGCGCATCAGCGCGTTCCTGATCCTGGCCACGATCCTCGGTTCGGTCGTGTGGATCATCGCCGCCGCCTGGGGTTGGCACGGGGCGGGCTGGATGCTCACCGAGCTGGGCTTCCACGACGTCGGCGCGGCCGGCTGCGTGCACCTCGTCGCGGGCGCCTTCACGCTCGGCGTGCTGATCAACCTCGGGCCGCGCATCGGGCGTTTCGTCCGGGGCAAGGCGCAGGCGATCATCCCGCACAACCTGCCGATGACGATGCTGGGCCTGATGCTCATCTTCGTCGGCTTCTTCGGCTTCCTGATGGGTTGCGCGATCTACACGGGCGACGGCTACCTGACCATCTACGGAACGCCGATGAACATGTCGGCCTTCGTGTTCAACACGCTGATGGGCCTGGCCGGCGGCGTCCTGGGCGCCTACCTGACCTCCCGCGGCGAGCCGTTCTGGACCGTCTCGGGCGGCCTGGCCGGCGTCATCTCGGCTGCGGCCGGGCTCGACGTCTACCACCCGGCGGTGGCCTTCGTGGTCGCGGTCATCGGCGGTGCCAGCCTGCCCTACGTGGGCCGGCTCACGGAGAAGCTGAAGATCGACGACGCGGTCGGGGCGATCCCGGTCCACATGGTGTGCGGCGCCTGGTCGCTGATCGCCGTGGGGCTGTTCGCGTCGGGCTACCCCAACGTGGTCGGCCCGGACGTGTCGCTGGGCGGCCAGGTGGTCTGCCTGATCGTGTTCGTCGCGCTCGGCTTCATCCCCGGCTACCTGATCTCGGGGGCGTTGAAGCTGGCCGGCGTGCTGCGGGTGCCGCCGGAGGCGGAGGTCACCGGCCTGGACGCCACGGAGATCCCGGCGACGCCGTACCCGGAGGGCATCCCCTCGACGATGGGCGCGCCCATCACGGCGTCGATGGGCGGTGGGCTGGAACCGCAGCCCGTCGTGATGCATCGCCAGTCCGACATCTGATCACCACGAGCACGAGAGGAGGTACGACATGAACACGAGCCCGATTGACAAGTGGGAGGGGGCGGCCGACTACTTCACCTTCGGCCCCAACTCCTTCGGCACCTGGCTGTTCCTGGTGCTGGCGGTGGTCCTGTTCTGCGCGGTGATCGTGCGATCGATGATGCACGAGACGCGTTCCTACAAGGAGATCCACGCGGGCAACGTGTCCGCGCCGGTCGCGCTGGAGCCAGACGACCCGGAGCTCTGACCAAAGCGTCGCGGTCCCCAGGCCGCGTCGGGTGAGCGTGCAAGGCGGCCTCGCGGGATCACCCCCGCGGGGCCGTTCGCTCGTTCAGCCCCGGCGGGCCAGCGGCGGCAGGATCGAGCGCAGCGGCTCGTCGTGCTGCAGGGCGCGGTTGATGTGGACCGCCATGCGGCCCGGGCCGAACACGTTGTGGGAGTGCTGCAGCGCGGCACCGTCGCGGCCGTGCATCGTCTCGGTCAGCTCCAGGCCGGCCACCGGCGCGTCGAGCCCCAACGCGGCGGCCAGCGGCTCGCCGGGCGAGATCAGCAGCGCGCGCACCTCGGTGCGCGCGTAGGCCACCGGCGTGCCTTCGGCGGCGAGCACGTCGAGCAGCATCTGACCCTCGTGCAGGCGCCGCTCGAGCTGCGCCAGACGGGGAACGGCGACCGACGGTGCGACGACGTCGCGCATCCAGGCGGCGCGCTCGCCGTCGGCCAGCAGCGTGCGCTCGATCACCAGCGCCTCGGCGCGGGCGTCCAGGCCGAGCGCGTCGGACGCGTCGGCGCCCACCGGTCCGGGCGCGACGCGCAGATCGGCCACGCTGAGGCGCAGGCCCTGCCGACGGGCCAGCGACGCGTAGCTCTCCAGGACCTCCAGCCCGGCGCTGAGCGCGGGCGCGGCGCCGACGTGGCCGACGAACGTCCCGCTGCCCCGCCGGCGCACGATCTCGCCGCTGCTCTCCAGGCGCTTGAGCGCGGCCCGCAGCGTGCCGCGCGAGATGCCCAGCATCGCCGCCAGCTCGTGTTCGGGCGGAAGGCGGTCGCCGGGGCGGCGGCGGCCCGGGGCGAGCCACCCGCGCAGCGAGTGCTCGGCCGCGTCCACCAGCGGCGCCGCGCGGCGGCTGTCCTCGGTGGTGCTGAGCGTCATTCCCGCTGGAACCTACGGCGTCGCGGTGCCCAGCCCGTGGAAGCCGCCCGCGTAGAACAGCAGGGGGTCGCCGTCGCGGTGCTGCATGTGGTCGACCCGCCCGATCCACAGGCAGTGATCGCCCGCCGGGTGCAGGTCGACGACGCGGCAGACGAGGTGGGCCAGCGCGCCGTCGACGACGGGGAGCCCGTGCAGCTCGTGGAACCCGGGCGCCGGCTCCAGCGCCGCCTGGCCGGCGAAGTGCGCGGCCAGCGGCGCCTGGTCCTCGGCCAGCACGCTGATCGCGTAGCGGCCGGTGCGCGGGAGCATCTCGGCCATGCGGCAGCGCCCGAGGCTGACCAGCACCAGCGGCGGATCCAGCGAGACCGACAGGACGCCGTTGGCGGTCATGCCGTGGACGGCGTCGTCCTCCAGCGTGGTGATCACCGTCACGCCGGTGGCGAACCGGCCCATCGCGGTGCGCAGGCGGCGCGGCGCCGTCGCGCGGTGCACGGGGGTGTGGGCGGCCATGCCCGCCGATGCCGTCCTCATGCGCGCGGACGCTCCTTGGTCGGGTCGTAGAACGGGATCGTCGTCGTGGTCGCGGTCAGGCGCCGGTAGCGCCCGCCGTCGCAGCTGATCTCCACCGCCGTGCCCGGGGCGCTGTCGCCGACGGCCAGCCGGGCCAGCGCGATCGGGCGGCCGAAGGTCGGGCTGCGCACGGCGCTGGTCACCACCCCGACGCGGCGGCGGCCGATCAGCACGTCGTCGCCGTGCGCGGGGCACTCGCCGCCCTCGACCAGGAGCCCGGTGAGCACCCGCTGCGGATGGGCCTGGCGCTCGCGCAGCGCGTCGCGGCCGACGAAGTCCTCGCCGTCCAGCGCGACGGTGAAGCCGATCCCGGCCTCGTAGGGATCGACGTCCTGGTCGAACTCGTGGCCGGCCAGCACGAGCCCGGCCTCGACGCGGAGCAGCTCGAGCGCCTCCATGCCCAGCGGCGAGACGCCGAGCGGCGCGCCGGCGGCCATCACCGCGTCCCACACCGCCTCGCCGTGATCGGGATGGCAGAACAGCTCGTAGCCGAGCTCGCCGGTGTAGCCGGTGCGCGAGACGACGACCGGCACGCCGGTGCGGCCGTGCAGCCGCCCGACCAGGAAGCGGAACCAGCGCAGGTCGGTCAGCTGGGGCTGCCCCGGCCGCGTCCACACCAGATCGGCCAGCAGCTCGCGGCTGCGCGGTCCCTGGATCGCGAGGTTGTGCAGGGCGTCGCTGGCCGGCTTGACGAACGCGCGCAGCCCGAAGCGCTCGGCCAGCTCCTCCAGCCAGTCGCCGTCGCCCGGGCACCCGCCGACCAGCCGGAAGTTGTCCGGCGTCATGCGGAACACGGTGGCGTCGTCCAGCATGCCGCCGCTGTCCTGGCAGAGCGCCGTGTAGACGACCTGGCCGACGGCCAGCCGGCGCACGTCGCGGGTGACGCAGCGCTGCATCAGCGTCTCGGCGTCGGGCCCGAGCACCTCCCACTTGCGCAGCTGCGACAGGTCCATCACCGCGACCCGCTCGCGGCAGGCCCAGTACTCGCTGACGGCGCCGAGGCCGTCGAAGTGATCGGCCAGCCACACGCCCCCGACGTCGCTGACGCTGGCCGTGAGCGCGCGGACCCGGCCACCGAAGGCCGACTCCTGGGTGGTCACCGGCTCGGCGCCCGGCGCGGGCCGGCGCGTCACGGCCATCGAGAAGCGGTTCTCGGGGGCGTACACGCGGACATGGACATCGGTCAGCTCCCAGCCGTTGGAGGGGTCCACGTCGTCCGGGCAGGCCGACGACGCGCACAGCAGGTCGGTGGACGCGCGCAGCAGCACGTGATCCCCGGGGCGCGACCAGGGCTCGTCGGCGACGAGCAGGTGGTCGGCGTCGAACGCGGTGTTGTAGAAGAAGTTCAGGGCGGGCCAGCCCTGGCGGCCGGCGATGCCGAAGGGCGCCAGCCGGTCGTTGAAGTTGTCGGAGCAGTTGACGTGGCCGGGGTAGCCGAGGTCCTCGTAGTAGCGCGCGGTGCAGGCCAGCGCGAACGCGTCGTGGCGCCCGACGGTGTCGCGCACGATCGACACCAGCGGCTGCATGTCGGGGTCGAAGAACGTGTTCTTCAGTCCCGGCGTCGGGAAGGCCGCGCCGCTGAGCGTGCGCGTCGTCGTCGCGTCCAGCCCGCGCTCGACGCCGCGCTCCAGCGCGGCCAGGTCGAAGGCCAGGAAGTCCGAGCACTGGCGGCCGGCCACGTCGATCACCTGGATGTACTCGCCTGCGCGGACCTCGTAGGCCTGCGCGGTGGCGGCGTCGACGCGGAAGTCCAGGCGCGGCTCGGCCAGCGGCGCGGGCAGCTCGACCTCCGTCGCGCCCGGTCGGGGTGTCGCGCGCAGTACCTCGACCAGCAGCGCGCCCGGCAGCACGCCCAGGTCGCGCTCCGGATCGGCGGGGGCGGCGACCACCGCGGTGGTCGCGCGCTCGGCCACCAGCTCGGTGCCGCTGGGCACGGGACCCAGCGCGGCGCCGTGCAGCGTCACGTGCGCCTCGCGCCCGCTGTGCAGCAGGTCGGTGACGCGCAGGCGATCGTCGGGGGCCAGCGCGACGGTGGTCGAGCCACCGTCGCGCACCCACCAGCACTCGGTCATGCCGCCGTCGTGGCCTCGCCCTGCGCGGCCTCGGCCAGCAGCTGCTCGGCCAGCTCGCGCTTGCCGGCCGCGTCGAGCTTGCGCAGCTCGTTGTCGACCGCGCGCTGGTTGTAGGTCTGGTTCCAGTAGTCCAGCGCATCGAACCCCAGCAGCACCGCCTTGCCGACGAACTGGCGCAGCACCTCGTTCGTCGGCCCCATCACCCAGCCCGCCTTGGCGTCGCGCAGGTAGCGCTCCAGCTCCATGTCGCCGCGCTTGTAGCCCGTGCCGCCGCAGGCGTGGAGCATCTTGTCGACGACGTGCGCGGTGTTCTTGGCCGCCTCGAACTTGATCTGCCAGGCCCAGTGCAGGTACGTCGCGCGGGCGAACTCGCCGGGGGCCAGCACCCGGCTGTTGTGGTCGGTGGCCGCGTCCATCGCCTGCGCCACGGAGAAGCTGAAGATGCGGCACGCGTTGGTGTCCATCACCGCCTCGCCGACGTAGTCCTGGATGGTCGGGTAGTCCGCCACGCGCAGGCCGACGTCGACGTGGCGCTTGCGCGTGGTCTGGCGCTTGGCGATGTCGATCGCCCCCATGGCCAGGCCGTTCCACACCGAGGAGGATCCGATCAGGAACCAGGGATCGACCGACTCGTCGTTGGAGGCGGCGCCGTCACCCACCGGGCCGACGATGTTGGCCGCCGGGATCTCGACCTCGGGCACCTCCAGCGGGCCCGACTGGTTGCCGCGCAGGCCCATCGCGTCCCAGGTCGCCGGCTGGGCCACCGCGTCGTCGCCGTCGATCACGAACACCGACAGGTCGTCGTAGCCGGAGAACTCGGGGCTGGTGGTCTGCACGACGTAGAAGTCGGCGAAGCCCGCCGAGGTCGTCCACGACGCCTTCTTGCGCACGCGGAAGCCGGTCTCGGTGCGCTCGGCGCCCGAGGAGATCGGGTACCAGAAGTGCGACCCCGTCTCGGGATCGGAGTAGGACAGCGTGCCGATCTTGCCGCTGTTGAGCGGGCGGATGTACTTGTCGATCAGCGCGTCGGTCGGGCGCAGCATGATCGCCTGGACCGCCGCGGTGTGCATCACCCAGCACATCGCCGTCGAGGCGCAGCCGTACCGGGCGATCGTCTCGGCGGCCATCGCGAAGCCGACGTGGTCCTCGCCCAGCCCGCCCAGCTCGTCGGGCACGCACAGCGCCAGGAAGCCGTGCTCGCCCAGCAGCTCGAGGTTGCGCCGCGGGTACTCGATCGCGTCGTCGAAGCGCTTGGCGTTGGCGCGCATCTCGCGCTCGCACAGCTCGATCAGCAGCTCGCGCAGCTCCAGCTGGCGTTCGGTCAGCACCCAGTCGGGGTCCCAGTCGTAGCCGAGCCCCCAATACGGGGCGGACCCCCACGTCTTCTCCGGCATCGCATCCCTCCGCAGCAATCGGTGTGCTGCGGACGATGAACAAATTGGTTCAGTCTGTCGTTGGACCGACGGACCAATCCGGGCCGACGCTTCGTTGGGGCGGGCGCCCTACGGCGTGGCGGCGACGACGACGCTCCAGCCCAGGCGGCCGCCGCCCACGCGCTCGTCGCCGGCGGCCAGCGCGACGCGCGTCGCGGGCAGCCAGCGCGCGGTGTTGGCCGCGACGACGATGTCGCCGGCGTTGACCAGCGCGGCCGGCCGATCGAGCGTGGCCAGGAGCGGGGTGGCGATCTCCTCCAGCTGGGACACGCGCATGTCGGCGCCGACCACGCCGATCGTCTCCCCGCCCTCGGCGACGATCGGGACGGCGAGGGTGAAGATGTGATCGTCGGCCCCGCCGAGGTCGACGAACGGACCGGTGATCGTCGGCGCGCCGGAGGCCAGCGGTCCGGTGAACCACGCGGCCGCCTCGTAGTCGTAGAAGTCGGGGTGCTCGGGATCCAGCTCGACGGCCAGGAAGGCGATCGCGTCGCCCGTCCCGCGCCACCAGGCCCAGCGCGAGGGCGAGTCGCTGTGGGTGTGGCGCCAGGCGATCCCCACGCCGTCCAGCGGCGCGGGTGGGTCGGCGAGCACGCCGGCGATGTGCGCCTGCCAGGCCGCGAGGTCCGGGTCGGGCGGGGCGCAGGCCAGACCGAGCGTCTCGCGCGTGGCCTCGAGCATGTCGAAGACCGGCAGCAGCGCCGCCTCCACGCGGGCCAGGACCTCGCCGGGGGTGATCGCCGCGGTCCGCCCCGCGGCGACCCGATGCAGCGCGACGCGCTCGGCCACCAGCGCGGCGGTCTCGCGCCGCAGGTGCGCGCGCATCGCCGCTTCGGCGCCGTCGACGTCGCCGGCGCCGATCGCCGTGGCGATGTGCTCGTGCTCGGCCGCCGCGGCGCGGGCGGCGCCTTCGCCCAGCAGCAGCCAGGTCAGGGCGCGGGCCGCCGTCTGCAGCTCGGTCTCCGCCTTGGCCAGGCGCAGGGAGCCGGAGGCCAGGGCGAGCTCGATGTGGAAGCGCGAGTCGGCCAGTCGCCGCTGGGTCTCGCTGCCGGCCTGGGCCAGCGCGCGCACCTGGCCCAGCAGGCGCGCCACGTCGGCCGCCGACGCGCTCTCGGCCGCGCGGCGCGCCGCGGCCACCGCCACCGCCTCGTGCATGACCCCGAGATCGCGCAGCTGGTCGACGCTGCTGCCGGCCAGCCGGCGCAGCACCCGGTCCAGGCCCGCGGGCACGCGCACGAACGTGCCGCCGCCGCGGCCCCGGCGCGTCTCGACCAAGCCGATGCGCCGCAGGCCGGCCAGCGCCTCGCGCAGGGTCATCGGGGCGACGCCGAGCAGCGTGGCCAGCTCGGACTCGGCGGGCAGCTGCTCGCCGTCGGCGAACTCGCCCAGGTCGATCGCCTCGATCAGCCGGCGCTCGATCTCGTCCGCACGCCCGCGCGCGGCCAACGGGGCCAGCAGGCTGCGTCGGAGGCTGGCCGGGATCTCGCTGGGCATGGCGCCCGGTCAGTCTTGCAGGGCGCGCCCGAGCAGCTCGCGCGCGAGCCCGGCGGCGGTGTCGCCGTCGCGGGTGGCGATCGCCCGGGCCAGCGGCACCGCGGCCGCGCGGGCGTCGTCGACCTCGGCCGCGTAGACCTGATGGCTGATGCCGCCGTCGTCGCGCGCGCCGACCAGCGAGTTGAAGGCCAGGCGGTAGGTCAGGTTGCCCGAGCCCTCGACGATCTGGGCCCAGAAGGCCTCGTAGGCGCGGAAGCGCGTCTCGTAGCGGCGCACGTCGCCCGGCTCGGGGAGCTTGGCCGCGAGCTTGGGCAGCTCGGCCAGCAGCTCGTCGGGGCCGCGCAGCGCGCACAGGCGCGCCGCGTCCGCGCCGATGCAGGCGCGCATCTCGCCGACCGAGCGCAGCAGCGGCTCGAAGTCCTCGGTGTGGGTCAGGTCGGCCAGCAGGTCGAGCCCGCCGGTGGCCCGCCAGTCGCGCACGCGGGTCGCGCCGCCCTGGGAGACCTGCACGAGGCCGGCCTGCTGGAGGCGCTTGATCGCCTCGCGCACGGCGTGGCGGTTGACCCGGTGGCTCTCGCTCAGCGCCCGCTCGGACGGGAGCGGGTCGCCGGCCTGGAGCTCACCCGACAGGATCATCACGCGGAGCCGATCGTGGACGGCCTCGGAGCGCAGGCGGGGTGGATTCGACGGGGAGGCCATCAGTGACGCTGGTTGGACCAGCCGGTCCGCGGCTCTGACGGTACCATGCGTCGTGGACCGTGCTAGGCGGGGAGGTAGCGGTGCCCTGTCGCTCGCAATCCGCTCTAGCGAGGCCGAATCCCCTCTCGAGGGGCGAGGCCTTCGGGGTCAGCGCGCCGTTTTCGGTGTCGATGGACCGGGTCCCGCGCGATGTCGGCTCGTGAACCAGGTCAGGTCCGGAAGGAAGCAGCCTTAAGCGGTCACCGGCAGGCGCAGCGGGAGCTCCCGATCCGGAGCCGATAACGACGTCAGCGCCCGGAGACCGAACCTCAGAGGAGGGTGCACGGTCCGCTTTTTGTTTCCCCCAAGGATCCGGTAGGGTCCCGCCGCTGCATGAGCCCCCTCGTCCCCGACTCCATCCGTCTCGACGGTCCCACGCACTACGGCGAGGAGCTCTGCCACATCGTCACCAACGACGAGCCCGACACCGCGCTGTGCGGCAAGGACGTCACCGGGTGGCCGTGGAACCCGCCCTGGCCGATCTGCGTCGTGTGCGCGGATCTCGCCCAGGTCGGCGGCCTGGTCTAGTGTCCTGAGTCGGTAATTCGTGTGCAGCTGGTGGATGCCGGGGCGGGTCTGCCGGTGATCGCCATCACCTGTCGTACTGGTGGTACGGGTGGTGATGGCGAGCGCTGGCAGACACGATTCCGGCGCCGCCAGATGCGGGCGAATTAGTGACTCAGGGCACTAGGTCGTCTCGGCGCCCGCGTCGTCGGGGATCAGCACGACGGCCAGGGCCGCGGCGATCGTGATCGTCAGCAGCTCGCGGAAGACCGACTCCGATCCGTACGCGGTGAAGAACTCCGTCATGGCGATGAACGCCGTCCACACCAGCGCGCCGAAGCACAGGGCGACGAGCGCGGGGCGCGCCGTGCGGCCGGGACCGGAGGCCAGCAGCGCCCGCCAGAAGAGCACGGCGGCGACGGACTCGATCACCCACGCGCCGGCCAGCAGCAGCTTGGTCAGCGCCGGGCCGACGTCGTAGACCTCGACCACCGAGCGCAGGTAGGCGTAGTTCTCCGAGTTGAGGAACCGCCAGTTGAAGGCGCCGAGGACGTCGAGCAGGTCGACGAAGTTCGTCAGCGCGATGAACGAGAAGAAGAGCGCCCAGAACCCGATCAGGATGCGCTTGAACAGCAGGCCGAGCTGGAGGCTGGTTCCGGTCATGTCCGTGGGGGGTTCGACCACGGGTACCAGTGCCCTGCTCGCTAGTGCCCTGACGTGACCTCGAGGATGGTCCGGGTGACGAGCCCCGGGTCGTCCCACATCGGCAGGTGTCCGCAGTCGGGCAGGCCGACGTACTCGGCGTCGGGCAGCATGCGGCGCAGGCGCCCGTAGAAGTTCGGCCAGCGGATCAGCCAGTCGCGCTCGCCGTAGGCGATCCGCACCGGGCACTGGATCCCGGTCAGCTCCCCGAAGGCGCCCTCGCGCCGGGCCAGCTCGATGCCCTCGACGACGACCGCGCAGCCGCGCGCGCCCTCCATCATGTCCAGCGCCGACTGGGGCGGGACGCGCTGCGGATGGGCCACGATCTCGCGCAGGCCGACGGCGCGCAGGCGCGGGCGCGCGGCCACCTGGCGCAGCAGTCCGGTCGGCGCGCGCTTGAGCGACTGGTGGGTGCGCATGAAGTAGCGGTAGATGTGCATGCCCTCGCGGCTGCCGTGCTCCCAGCCGCCGGCGGGGCACAGGGCGATCACGCTGCGCGCGCGCCCGCGGGAGGCGAGCTCCAGCGCCAGCCAACCGCCGAACGAGTTGCCCGCGATGTGGGCGGTCGGCCAGCCGGCCGCGTCCATGCGCTCCTCGATCGCGTCGGCGGTCGCCTCGACGGTCAGCTCCTGGTCGGGCGGCAGCTCGTCGCCGCCGTGGTGGCCGGGCAGCGTCGGCGCGAGCACCTCGTGGGCGGCCTCCAGCGCGCCCAGCAGCGGCGTCCAGGCGCGCCACGTGTCGGTGAACCCGTGCAGCAGGAGCAGCGGCGTGCCGGTTCCACCATGGTGCTCATGGGCGACCTTCATGGCCGGGGAATGATAGACGCCGATGGCCCTCACTGCGCCGCCGGTGCGCGCATCTAGACTGCAAAGCCGTGTCGTCTGCGCCTTCGCTGTACCGCCGCCATCGCCCGCGGACCTTCGCCGACGTCGTCGGGCAGGAGCACGTCGTGCGCACCCTGTCCAACGCCGTCGAGCAGGGGAAGGTCCACCACGCCAACCTGTTCGTCGGCTCCCGCGGGACGGGCAAGACGTCGATGGCGAAGATCCTCGCCTCGTGCCTGAACTGCGTCAACGGGCCGACCGTCTCGCCGTGCGGCGTGTGCGAGTCCTGCGTGTCGATCGCCAACGCGACCTCGATGGACGTCATCGAGATGGACGCGGCCTCCAACAACTCGGTCGACGACATCCGTGACCTGCGTGAGCGCGTCGCCTTCGCCCCGGTGAGCGGCCGCCACAAGGTCTACATCCTCGACGAGGCGCACATGCTCTCGTCCCAGGCCTGGAATGCGTTCCTCAAGACGCTCGAGGAGCCGCCGCCGAACACGATCTTCGTGTTGGCCACGACCGAGGCCAACAAGGTGCTGCCCACGGTCGTGGATCGCTGCCACCGCTTCGACTTCCGCCGTCCGACCGCCGAGCAGCTCGCCTCGGTCGTGCGCCGCGTCGCCCAGCAGGAGTCGATCGAGATCGGCCCCGAGGCGGTCGCGCTGATCGGGCGTCACGCGACCGGCTCGTTCCGCGACGCGCTGGGCACGCTCGAGCAGCTCGTCACCTACTCGGGCAACGCGATCGCGCTGGACGACGTGCTCGCCGTGCTCGGCGTGGCCGATGTCGACCTGCTGTTCGAGGCGCTCGACGCGGTCGGCTCCTCCGACGCGCGCACCGCGCTGCTGGCCGCCGACCGCCTGGCCCAGACCGGACGCGACGCCGCCACGTTCGCCCAGGACCTGGAAGGCCACGCGCGGGCGCTGCTCGTCGTGCGCACGCTGGGGGAGGTGCCGCCGGAGCTGGCGCTGACCGCCGAGTACGACGACCGCCTGGCCGCGCAGGCCCACCACATCTCGATGGCCTCGGTCGTGCGGCTGCTGGATCTGCTGGCCGCCGCTCGCGAGGCGACGAAGAACGGGGCCGACGCGCGTACCCAGCTGGAGCTGGCGCTGGTGAAGGCCGCCGCGCCGCAGGTGGACGCCTCGACCAAGGCGCTGCTGGCCCGCATCGATCGCCTCGAGGCGCAGCTGGCCGCCGGCCCGCCGGCTTCGCCGCCGGCCCCCGCGCCGCCGCCGCCGGCCCCCGCACCACCGCCGGCCCCCGCACCGCCGCCGCCGCCGGTCGCGGCGCAGAGCAACGGCCACCAGGTCGTCCCGGACGACCTGGCCGCGCTGGCCCCCGACCCGGAGGACGAGTCGCGCTACGAGGCGGCGCTGGACGTGCCCGAGGTCGAGCCGGTCGTGTCGACCCCGGCCTCCGGGAGCGCGGCGACCTTCGAGTCGGTCAACGACGTGTGGCCGGCGGTGCTGGACGCGGTGCGCGCCGAGAACGGCATGCTCGCCGCCTGCCTGGGCTCGGCTCAGCCGGTCGGGCTCAGCGGCGCCGTGCTGCAGGTCGCCTTCCCGGCGTCCGAGGGCTTCGCGCACAAGAAGTGCGCGGACACCGCCAGCCGGGAGCTGGTCGCCAACGCGCTGCGCTCGGTCACCGGCCACGCGCTCAGCCCTGAGTACGAACTGCGCGACGAGATGCCGCGAGTGGAGGAGCCGCCTCCGCTGACCGAGGACGAGGTGATCGCCCGCTTCAAGGAAGCGTTCGACGCCGAAGAGCTCATCCACGACGACGACGAGGCCAAGTAAGCGATGCCCCAGCCGAACATGCAGCAGATGCTCAAGCAGGTGCAGAAGATGCAGGCCGACATGATGGCCGCGCAGGAGCAGCTGAAGAACGAGACCGTCGAGGCGTCCGCCGGGGGCGGCATGGTGAAGGTCAAGGTGTCCGGAGACCTGGAGATCAAGGACGTCGTGATCGACCCCGACGCGGTCGATCCCGAAGACGTCGAGCTGCTGCAGGACCTCGTCCTGGCGGCCACCAACGAGGCGCTGCGCGCCGCGCAGGAGCTGGCGGCCACGAAGATGGGCGGCTTGACCGGCGGCCTGGATCTCGGCTCGATGGGCCTGCCGGGCATGGGCGGCCCGGGCGGCGGCCTCCCCGGTGGCCGAGGCGGCTTCCCACGGTGAACGCCCCGCCGATCCAGCGGCTGGTCACCGAGCTGGCCAAGCTGCCCGGCATCGGCAACCGCACGGCTCAGCGGCTCGCCTTCCACATCCTGCGCGTCGAGGCGGAGGAGGCCAACGCGCTGGCCGACGCGATCCGCGAGGTCAAGGAGCGCATCGGCCTGTGCGAGGTGTGCTTCAACCTGGCCGACGGCCCGCGCTGTCGCATCTGCCTGGATGAGCGCCGCGACGCGTCGCTGATCTGCGTGGTCGAGGAGCCCGGCGATGTGATCCCGATCGAGCGCACGCACGAGTTTCCCGGTCGCTATCACGTGCTCGGCGGTGCGCTGTCGCCGATCGACGGCGTCGATCCCGAGGACCTGAAGATCGCCCAGCTCTACGTGCGGGTGGCCGAAGGCGGCGTCCGCGAGGTCGTGCTGGCCACCAACCCGACGACCACCGGCGAGGCCACCGCGCTGCACATCGCCGACGGGCTGCGCGACCGTGCGCCCGACGTGACCGTCACCCGGCTGGCCTCGGGCCTGCCCGTGGGCTCCGACCTGGAGTACGCCGACGAGGTCACCCTCGGGCGGGCGTTCGCCGGCCGCCGCGCGGTCTGAGGATCGTCTCCAGCGCAGCCGCCACCTCGGCGCGCTGATAGCGGTACTGGTCCCAGGAGATGCGGTGCGTCTCGTACCCGCGCCGGGCCAGCCCCAGATCCCGGTCGTAGTCCCGAGCGCGCGCGGCCCGCGTTCGGTGCGCCTCCCAGCCGTCGAGCTCGATCGCCACCTGCAGCTCCGGCCAGTGCAGGTCGACCTCCCATTCGAACAGCCACAGGTTGACCTTCGGCTCCGGTAGCCGCCGCTCCTTGATCAGCCGCAGCACGCCCTTCTCGAGCTTGGAGCGGATCAGGCGCGGGTCCCTGGGCTCGAGGGCGTCCACGGTCGCGCGCAGGCGCGCGACGCCGCGCTGACCTTTGGACCGGGCGATCTGCGCGCGCAGCCGGCGCAGATCGAGGATCCGCAGCTCCTCGGCGCGCTCGAGCGCCCTGGCCAGATCGCCCGAGCGCCCGGTCGCCGCAACGTCGAGCAACGTGCGTTCCAGGGTGGTGACGGGGATGCCACGGACCGTCGTGATCTCGTCCGGGCGCAGGGTCCTGCGGTGGGCGACGAAGGAGGCGCGATTGCGCGCGCCGCCACGCGGCGTGGCGACATCCACCACCGCGCGCCGGTCGACGAGCACGCCGTGGAGCGCGCCGGCAGACCGGTCCGTGAGACAGGCACCAGGCCCCGCGGCGAGCACCTGCGCCATCCGATGCCCGTCGGCGGTGAGGAACGCGTGCCCGACGGCATAGATCCCGTGATACCGGCGGATGATCCGTCCGTCTCGGCACCAGCGCGCGATCGTCGCGGTCGATACGCCCGCCTCGAGCAGCTGGGCGGCCGAGATCACGCCGTGCTGCCGACCGGCAACCCGCCCGACCCGCCGAGTGGCATTTTCACTCCGCTCAGCGGCGGCAATATGCCACTCGGCCGGAGGGGGCGAGTCCGAGGGCGGGGGCGAGTCCGCGGGCGGAGGCGGGACCGCGGGCGGGGGCGAGTCCGCGGGCGGGGGCGGGTCGGTGGGCGGGCCCATGGGCCCACGGTGACGAATCAGATGTCACAGCGGACCACGTGTCTGCGACGAATGCGCGACGCGGGTGTGCGCTAACCGCGCGGTCGCACGCCGAGGGTCATGTCGACCTGGCCGTTGCGCTCGTTGCCGTCGCCGCCGTCCTTGCTGTACGAGTAGGCGGTCGTGATGTACGTGCCGAGCTTGCGGGCCCGCACGGTGATGACGACGACCACCTCCTGCTCGCGGCGGAAGTCGCCCAGGTCGCACTTCACGAACGTGCCCTGGGTGTCGCAGGACCAGCCGCCGCCGTAGCGGTCGACCTTGACGATCTGCAGCTGGCGGGGCACATCGGTCTGCATCCACACGCCGAGCGCGCCGTCAGGCCCGTTGTTCTTGACGGTGATCTTCAGGCGAGCGGTCTCGCCGCGGTGGATCGGCTGGGGCTCGGCGTGGCCGGCGATGCCCACGTCGGCCTTGCACTCCTTGGGGCCGCAGCGGCCGTCCGCCCCGGCCACCGCCGGAAGCGCGAAGAGCAGGAGAAGAGCGAGAGCGGCTGCGCGCACGCGCCCAATCTAGGGCGACGCGTAGCGCGAGCGCAGCAAGCTGACGCGTGCGAGCGCTTCGGCCGCCCGCCGGCGCAGCCCGGCATCGCGCTTCAGGGCCGTGGCCACCGCGGTGACCGCCGCCTCCTGGTCGTCCGCATCGCCGGGCACCCACAGCAGATCGGCGCCCGCGCGCAGGGACTGCACCGCGGCCTGCGCCACCGAGACGGTGGTCGACCCCGTCGTGGCCTGCAGATCGGCGCTGATCGCCACGCCGCCGAAGTCGGCGCCGCGGCGCAGCAGGTCGTAGGCCTCGGGCGCCATGGTCGCGGGCGTGACCCCGTCCCAGGCGACGTAGATCGCGTTGGACATCTGGATCGCCGGCGCGCCCGCCCGCACCGCCGCGGTGAAGGGCAGCAGGTCGGCGGCCTGGAGCTCGTCGAGGTTGAAGCCGACGCTTCCCGGGCCATCGGCCGGATCCTGGGAGGCGGCGCCCTGGCCGGGGAACGCGCCGGGCGCGCTGGCCAGCCGCCCCTCGCGGTAGGCCTGCACCGAGGCGGCGACCAGGTCGCTGGCCACCTGAGGATCGGCGGAGTACCCGCGGGCGGCCATCGGCCCGCTCGGGTAGGCCAGGTCGGCCACCGGGGCCAGCGTCAGCTCGATCCCCAGCCCGGTCAGCGCCGCCGCCGCGTCGCTGGAGGTGCGGGCGGCCTCGCGCGCGACCGACACGTCGGACTGCGGCACCGGCGGCAGCTGGGGGAGCGTGGAGCGCGACCCGCCGGGCTGGACGATCCCGATCAGCGGCGGATCGGTGCCGTCGGCCGCGCCGTCGCGCTTCAGCGCGCGCACGAGCGCGCGCACCTGGCGGGGGCTCGTCGCGTTGTGCGGCTCGAGCACGACGCCGGCCCAGTCGTGCTCGCCCAGCGCCTTGACGCGCCGGTCCCGAGCGCTGGTGCCCGCGAAGCCGACCAGGAACAGCTGCTCGGCCACGACCTGCGGCGGATCGGGCAGCGGGACGGAGGCCGGGGTGGACGCCGGCACGGTCGTGACCACGATCGCGGCTGTGCCGTCGCCGCCGCCCCGGGTGCCCAGCGCGAGCGCCGCGCCGGCGGCCAGCGCGACGGCACAGGCGACCGCGAGGCCGATGCGCTGACGCCACGCGCGACTCACTTAGTACCTTGGACGGTCGCTATGCCGGGAACCGTGGTCATGAAGTTCGGCGGCACGTCCGTCGCCGACGCCGAGCGCATCAAGCGCGCCGCTGCGCGCATCGTCGCCAAGCGCGAGGAAGGGCTGCGCGTGGTCGCGGTCCTGTCCGCGCGCGGGAAGACGACGGACGAGCTGATCGCCTGGGCCCAGGAGATCTCGCCGACTCCGGATCCGCGGGAGATGGACATGCTGCTCAGCACCGGTGAGCGGCAGTCTTGCGCGTTGTGCGCGATGGCGATCAACGACCTCGGTCACCGGGCGATCTCGCTGACCGGTTCGCAGGCCGGGATCGTCACCGACACCTCGCACACGAAGGCCCGGATCCTCGAGGTTCGAGCCGACCGCATCCGCCAGGCGCTGGACGAGGACTCGATCGTGCTCGTCGCCGGCTTCCAGGGCGTCAGCACCGCGCACGACGTCACGACCCTCGGCCGCGGCGGCTCGGACACCACCGCGGTGGCGCTGGCCGCGGCGATCGACGCCGACGAGTGCGAGATCTACACCGACGTGGCCGGCGTGTTCAGCGCCGACCCGCGGATCGTGCCCAACGCGCGCAAGCTGTCGATGGTCCTGTTCGACGAGATGCTCGAGATGTCGGCCTCCGGGGCCGGCGTGCTGCAGCTGCGTTCCGTCGAGTACGCCCGCAACCACGGCGTGCGCATTCATTGCCGATCGAGCTTCGACGACTCGGCCGGTACCGTTGTTGTCGGAGAGGACGTCACCGTGGAGAACCCGCTCATCACCGCCGTCACCCACTCCACCGGGGAGTCCCGCGTGACGCTGACCGGCGTCCCGGACACGCCCGGTGTCGCGGGTCGCATCACCATGACGCTGGCCGAGGCCAACGTGAACGTGGACATGATCGTCCAGAACGAGCCCGTCTCCAGCGGCTCGCGCGCCGACCTGTCCTTCACCGTGCCGCGCGACGACCTGCCCGCCGCGCGCGTGGCCCTGGAGCCGCTGGCCGCCGAGCTGGGTATGGGCATCCTGGCCGACTCGGCGATGGGCAAGGTCTCGATCGTCGGCGCCGGCATGAAGACGCATCCGGGCGTCGCCGCCAAGGTCTTCACCGTCCTGGGCGAGGAGGGCATCAACATCGAGATGATCTCCACCTCGCCGATCCGCATCTCGTGCGTCGTGTCGGGCGAGCGCGTGCCCGACGCGGTGCGCGCACTGCACGCCGCCTTCGACCTGGGTGGTCCGGACACGATCCGCCCGGAGCAGCCGTTTGGGGAGTTCTCATGAGGATCGCCGTCGTCGGAGCCACCGGTGCCGTGGGCACCGTCATGCGCGAGCAGCTGCGCAAGCGCGACTTCCCCGCCGACGAGGTCGTGCTGTTCGCCTCCGAGCGCAGCGCCGGCAAGGTGGTCGACGGGCTCACGGTCCAGCCGCTGCGCGACGACACGGTGGTCGGCTTCGACGTTGCGCTGCTCAGCGCCGGCGGCTCGACCTCGAAGGCCTGGGCGGAGAAGTTCGCCGCCGGCGGCGCCGTGGTGGTCGACAACTCCAGCGCGTGGCGCATGGATCCCGACGTGCCGCTGATCGTCTCCGAGGTCAACCCCGTCGCGCTGGACGACGCCCGCAAGGGGATCGTGGCCAACCCGAACTGCACGACGATGGTCGCGATGCTGCCCGTCAAGGCGCTGCACGACCGCTTCGGCCTGACCGACATGGTCGCCACGTCGTTCCAGGCCGCCGGTGGCGCCGGCCAGAAGGGCATCGACGAGCTCGCCGCCCAGGTCGCGCCGCTGGCCGAGGACGTCGATCAGCTGGTCAACGATGGCGCCAGCGCCGCCCGCAAGGTCCAGCACAGCGTGCACGCCAACACGCTGGCCTTCAACGTCGTGCCGCTCCTCGGGACCCTGGACGACCAGGGCTACACCGACGAGGAGATGAAGCTCCAGAACGAGTCGCGCAAGATCCTGTCGCTGCCCGGCCTGCGCGTCACGCCCACGTGCGTGCGCGTGCCGGTGATGGTCGGCCACTCGATCGCCGTGCGCGCGACCTTCGAGCGCGAGCCGGACCTCGACGAGGCCCTCGACGCGCTGCGCGAGTTCCCCAACCTGCTCGTCGAAGAGGCCCCGACGCCGCTGGAGTGGGCCGGGCGCGACGAGACGGTCGTCGGCCGCGTGCGCCGCGACCTCAGCGACCCGCACAGCCTCAGCTTCTTCGTCGTCGGCGACAACCTGCTCAAGGGCGCCGCGCTGAACACCGTCCAGATCGCCGAGCTCGTGGTCGAGCGCGGCCTGGTCGGCTCGGCCGCCCCGGCCGCCTAGCCGCCGAGCCCGTCCTCGCCGGGCACGGCGAGCGGCGGCGTGGTGTTCGTCTGGAGCGTCGCGGTGTAGCGATCGCCGTCGCCCAGGGTGATGGTGATCGCGCGCCGGGTGCCGTCGTACTTGACGATGCAGTCGAACGTCAGCCCCGGCTTGCCCTCACGGCTGCGCGGGCAGTTGACCTTGACGTCGGCCGGATCGACGCCGGACGACGCGGCCACCTGCTCCGACAGCTGCCGCTCGATGCGACCCGTGTCGACCGTCTTGGTGCCGCAGCCGCTGACCAGCACGGCGATCGTGCCGGCGGCGATCAGGGCCGCTCGGCTCAGGATGGGTCGGAGGTGGTCGGCGGCACGGTGGCGTTGTAGCCGCCCTCGTCGTCGGTCAGCGTGACCTTCACGACGACCTTGTCGCCGTTGGGCGCGGTCAGGGTGCAGTCGAACGTGCGCCCCTTCTCGGCCTTCTGATCGTCCGGGCAGTCGACGGTGACCTTCTTGGGATCGGCGCCGGCCTGGGTGGCCAGCTTCTCGGCCAGCTGCTTCTCGAGCTGTCCGTTGTCGACGGTCTTGTCGCCGACGCTGAACGAGGCCTCACAGCCGCTGACGGCCAGGATCGCCACGGCGCCGGAGGCGATGGCGAGCAGTCGGGTGGTGCGCATGGGGCGCAAGCCTATGCGGACGGCCGCCGGTGGCCAAAGCCCCGGCGGCCCGCATGCACTACTTCTTGGCCTCTTCGTAGGTGAAGTCGCCGTCGTCGTTGGTGACGGTGATGGCGATCGTGTGCTTCGTGCCGCCGGCGGTGGCGTCGCAGGTGAACTCCGAGCCCTTGTCGGCGGGCGAGTCGTCCGGGCAGGTGACCGTGACGTCGGCGGCCTTCAGGCCGTTGGTCTTGGCGATGTCGGCGGACAGCTTGGACTGCAGGTCCTTGGTGTCGAACGAGCTCGAGCCACACCCGGTGACGGCGAGCACGACCGCGGCGATCGTGGCGGCAGCGGGAACGGCAAACAGCTTGCGCATAACGGGCAATCCTTTGCTCGTGGGTGAGAGGGACCGACTACGCCATCCGTGGCGCTGTCTCCTTCATCGGCGCGGTGGGACGGCGCTTGAACGCTCGCGTGGCGCGAAGCGCGCCTCGGCCTGCTCGGCCGCGGCCAGCGTGCGCGGATCGAGCTGCGTGCGGTCCAGCCCGCCCGCCGCGGCGGCGTACGCGGCCAGCAGCGCCTGCTCGACGGTCTCCAACGTCACGCCGGGCACGTCGTCGTCGACGGCGCCGGTCGCCGCGGGGTCCACCTCGAGCCCGAGCGCCGCGTACAGCTCGGCCACGGCGGCGGCGATCGGCGCCGCGTCGCGCACGACGAGCACGGTTCCGACGTAGGCCGCGCCGCGGACCACCCGCTGTGCGGTGCCGCTGAGCTTGCGCACGCCGCCCGCGTTGACGCTGAAGTCGCCCGGGCAGTACTCGCCGTCGACGGCGCCGATGCGGGCGTCGACGCCCAACCCCCGCAACGCGCTCGCGACGACCTCGGCGGTGTGCTCGTAGCGGCGCGCGATGTGCACGTTGGCCTCGGGATCGGCGACCGCCTCGCCGATCGTGATCACGCCCTCGTGGTAGACGGCGGCCCGCCCCCCGGCCAGGCGCTCGAAGGGCACCAGCCCGCCCGCGCGGGCGGCGGCCAGCGCGGCGGGATAGCCGGGGGAGAGCGCATCCAGACGCCCGAAGGCGACCGCGGGCGCGTGGCGCTGCAGGCGCAGCACGTCGGGCAGCTCACCGGAGGCGACCTTCTCCAGCAGCACCGCGGAGACCGCCATGTCGAAGGCCGGACGGTCGGGGAACGACTCCTGCAGCAGCAGCAAAGCGTCCTGGACGCTACACCGGCTGGCCCGCGAGCACCCGCCGCTGGAGCGCGCGCGTCTCCTCGGTCGGCTCCAGGCCGAGCGCGTCGACCAGCTGCTTGCGGCAGGCCAGGTACTGGCGCAGCGCGCGGGCCCGGTTGCCGGAGCGGGCCAGCGCGGCGATCAGCAGCCGCTGGGCGCCCTCGTCGAGGGGGTCCAGGGCGACCAGGCGCCCGGCGGCGGCGGCCGCGCCGGAGTGATCGCCGGCCCGGCCGCGCAGGTCGGCCAGCATCCACAGCACGCGCGCGTAGGTCGCGCTCAGGTCCTCGCGCCACTGGGCCGCCCAGTCGCTGTAGCGCTCCTCGGGCATCGGCTCGCCCGTCCACAGCGCGGCGGCGTGCTCCAGGAGTCGTAGGCGCGCGGGGTGGGTGGGGGTCGAGTCGGCCAGCGCGGCCTCGGCGGCGACGCTGAACAACTCGGTGTCGACCCGGTCGCGGTCGTCGAGCACGAGCCGGTAGGCCCGCTCGGAGTACTGGATCGCGCTCTTGGTCGCGTTGGGCCCGTCGAGCACCGCCCGGGCCCGCGAGACCGCGACCTGCACGGACGCACGCGCCGACTTGGGCGGCTTGTCGGGCCACAGCGCGTCGGTCAGCGCCTCCTCGGGCAGGAACGCGCCGCGCTGGGCCAGCAGCACGCGCACCAGCCGCGCGGTGGTCGGGCGGCCCCAGGCGCGCTCGTCGACCGGCCAGTCGCCGCGACGCAGCGAGAAGGCGCCGAACAGCGTGAACGTGCGCGACGGGGGCGAGCGGCGCCCGGCCGCGCGGGCGGCGTGCGCCGCCGCGGCGACCTGCGGGTCGTCATCGGCCGACAGCGCCTCCAGCAGCGCCTCGGCGCGCGGGTGGCCCGACGAGCCCAGCGAGCGCGCGGCCACCGCGCGGACCGCGGCCGACGGATGCTCGGCGAAGTCGATCAGCTCCTGGCCGCCCGGGAACGCGCGCTCGGCGGCGGCGATCGTGGCCACCGGGTCGAGCAGCTCGGCGGCCAGCAGCTCGTAGACGAGGTCGCCGATGCGCAGCCACTCGACGCGCAGCACCGCGGCGGCGCCGGGCCCGGCGATCTCCAGCGCGTCGCGCATGTCCGCACCCGCGCCCGCGACGTCGCCGGCCAGCGACCGCGCCCAGGCCCGCAGGGCCAGGGCCCGGGCCCGGTGGTGGCGGCCGTGGTCGGGGGCGTAGACCTCGGTCATCCAGGTCAGCGTCTCGGTCGCCTGCTCGATGCCGCGGGCGGGCGAGGTGGCCTCGGCCAGCACCCGGATGACCAGCAGCTCGACGATGTTGCGGAAGGGCATCGGCGCGATCGCCACGTGCGTGCGGGCCTGCTCGGCCAGCGCCTGCGCGGCCGCGCGCTCGCCGCGGGCCAGCAGGCAGGCGGCCATCGCCGACTCGGCGATCCCCGGCGCCCAGCCGTCGGTCGGCGGCACCTCGCGGATCGCGCCCAGCGCCAGCTCGGCCTCGGCCTCACGCCCGGCCATGGCCAGCAGCCAGGCGCGCAGCGCGTGCGTCTCGGCGGTGATGAACGAGGGCAGGCCGGACTTGCCCGCCTCCTCGAGCAGGATGTCGGTCCAGGCGACCGCCTCGTCGGGGTGGCCGCTGTCGGCCAGGGCGAAGGCGACGAACCCGGCCAGGTACTCCGGGCGGTGCGCGGCGCGGTGGTCGTCGCCCAGGGACTCCAGGCGACGGCGCAGCAGCTGGACGATCTCGTCGTGGCGCCCGTCGGGCATGGCGATGTAGAACTCGCCCAGGGCGCGCATGCCGGCGGCCAGCGGGGCGTCGGGCATCCGCTCGATGCGGGCCAGGCGCTCGGCCGCCTCGTCCAGGCGCCCGATCCCGCCCAACAGCGCGGCCCACCACGACAGCGTCTCGGCCGTCGGGCGCTCCAGCGCGGCCAGCAGCTCGATGCCCTCCTCGGTGCGCCCGAGCCAGTACAGGCTCTCGGCGGCGACGCTGGCCACCCCGGGGGCGTCGTCGGGCGGGAGCGCGGCGACCGCGGCGCCCAGCAGCGAGACGGCGTCCTCGTGGCGACCCTCGGTGTGGGCCAGGCGCCCGGACACGGCGGCGGCCCGCGGGTCGTCGGCGAAGCCGTCGGGCAGCAGCGACAGCCAGGCGCGCACGCCGCGGGGCGAGCTGCGCACCAGGCCCGTGGCCTGGGCGAAGATCGCGTCCAGCGCCGGGCCGGGCTCGCCCGCGGCCAGCCAGGCGTCGATCGCCTGCGTCGTGCGGCCCTCGCGCAGCAGCTGGCGGGCGGCGCGCGACAGGACGTCGGCTCGCGTGGCCGCGTCGGCCTCGCCCTGCCACACGCTGCGCAGGTGATCGCGCAGGAGCGGGTGGTAGGCCAGCGCGTCGGGGCGCCCGGCGACCGGGCGCAGCAGCACCCCCAGTCGGCCCAGGCGCGCGGCCAGGTCGTTGGGCAGCGCAAGCGCCTCGGCCATCGCCGGGGTGATCTCCTCGACCGCGCTGGAGGCGAGCATCGCCGCGCGCAGGTCGGGATCCAGGCCGGCCAGCACCTCCTCGGCCAGGAAGCGCGCGATGCCGCCGTTGGGGTTGCCGACGGTGGCGCCCAGCGCGACGCCCAGCGGCCAGCCGAGCGTCGCCTGCATGGTGTCGGTGACCTCGTCGTCGGTCGGCGTGCGCCCGAGCTGGGAGGCCAGCAGCGCGGCGGTCTCCTCGGCGCTGAAGGCCATCTCGCTCTCGCTGATCAGCGAGACGCGGCCGGTGGCCTGGGCCCGGGCCACGCGCAGGTCCAGCGGGCGGCGGGTGCAGATGACGATGCGCAGGCGGCCGTGCTCGGTCTCGACGAGCTGCTCGAGCAGGTCCAGCACGGGGCGCGCGTCGGCCAGCTGCTCGGCGTCGTCGAGCACGAACACCAGCGGCTCGACGAGCAGGGCCTCCAGCTCGTCGAGCATCGCGCGGGTCAGGTTGATCGGCGACAGCGGCGCGCCGGTGCCGCCGACCGACTCCAGCAGCACGTCCGCGGCGCCCGGCACGGCGCGGCGGATCGCCTGCAGCGCGTCGACCAGCAGGCGATCGACCTCCAGGTCACGCGAGCGGCAGCTCAGCCAGGCGGCGGTGCGGCCCTCCAGCGCCTGCTCGACCAGCACGGTCTTGCCGTAGCCCGCCCCTGCGACGAGGCCGATGGAGCCGCGATCGATGCCCGCCCGGACCCGTTCGGCCAGCTCCGGTCGCTCGATCAGCGACGCTCCGGTCACGGTTGGTTGGAACATGCGGGCGCGAGCCTACAGCGGCCAGATGAAGCGGTCAGCGGGGTCGTACAAGGCTTTCACGGCGTGCAGCCGGCGCAGCGCATCGGAGGTGAACACATCGTCGGTCACCGACGACTGGCCGAGGAAGCTGACGAAGATGTGCCCGGCGGCCCAGGGCGAGACCGCGTCGCACAGCTCACGGGCCGCGGCGGCCGCCGCCGGGTCGGCGGCGACGACCAGGCCGTACTCGGAGTCCAGCGCGCCGAGCGCCCCACCGTGGCGCTGGCGGTCGTTGAGCGCGCCGCCGAGGTGGCGCAGCTCGACGTCGAGGAACGGACAGCCGCCGCTGGGGCCCGCGACCTCCAGGAAGGTGTCCATCGCCTCCTCGGGCAGGCTGTCGAGCATCAGGTGGTCGTAGAAGACGGGGCGCTGGCCGAGCACGTCGAAGTGCAGCGTGTCGAGCGCCGGCGGGGCCGCGGGGGCGAACGTGTCGTCCTCGGGCGCCAGCGCGCGCAGCGGGGCCAGCAGCGCGTCGGCCTCGGCGGTCCCGGTCAGCACGGCCGCCTCGACGTAGACCCGCGGTTCGTGGTCGCCGCCGACGATGCGCGCGATCGAGGTGATCTCGCGGGGCAGGTCCTGGGTCCAGGCGCGCCAGGCGTGCAGGACCTCGTCGGCCCGTGGGCCGGGCCAGCCCAGGTAGCCGAGCTGCAGGGGCTGGGGCGCGACGAGCGCCAGCTCCATGGCGGTGATCACGCCGAGCCCGCCACCGCCGCCGCGCAGCGCCCAGAACAGGTCGCGCTCGTGATCGGCGTCGGCGCGCAGCAGCTGCCCGTCGCCGGTGACCAGCTCGACCGCGCGCAGCCACTCCGAGGCCAGGCCGAAGCGGCGGCCCAGCCAGCCGGTGCCGCCGGCCAGCACGGTCCCGGCCACGCCGACGGTCGGGGTGGTGATGGCCACGGCGGCCAGACCCGCGGGTCCGACCACCTGGGAGACGTCGGCCCACTGCGCGCCGCCGCCGACGCGCGTGATCTGCGCGGGCGCGTCGAGCTGGGCGCCGCCGAGCTCGCCGGTGCGGATCAGCAGCGTCTCGTGGAGCGGTCCGGTCTGGCGGACGCCGCGCCCGGTGGTGTGGATCGCGATGCGCCAGCCCTGCTCGCCGGCGTGCTGCACGACGGCGCGGACCTCGTCGACGTTGCGCGGCACGGCGATCGCCACCGGTCGATCGTCGATCGCCGGCCCGGCCTGGGGATGGGCACGGAAGTCCACCCCGTCGCGCAGGAGGATGCTGTCGAGCGTACGCATCGCCGCAGCGTGCCGATCGGCGCTTGCCGCCCACTTGCCGCGCGGCCCCAGAAACACGAAAGGGGCCCCATCGAGGGCCCCTTCCGGTGCACGTTGTCGTACCCCTGATCTGCCGTCCTTCGGAAAAGACGTTGCCTGCTGGCAAGACGACTATTCCCGTTTCTGGCCCGGCATGCGTCACCCGCCGAGGGGGATCTTGGGGGGAGGATGGGGGAGAACAAGGGTGAATTGACCCTCACCCTTTCGTCCGCTCCTGCCGATAAGACACCCGGACCATGGCTGCCACCGTCGCGCTCGCCCGCTTCGAGGACCTGATCGCCCGCGGGCTGACCGCGCTGATCGACGACGACCCCAACCTCGAGGTGGTGGCCGAGGACCTCGACGACGAGCGCCTGCGCACGGTGCTCGGCCGGCGCCAGCCCGACGTCGCGCTGCTCAACTACGGCTCGTTGCGCACGCCGTTCGAGGTGCACGCGCTGCACGTCGCCTACCCGGTCACCCGCCTGGTCGTGCTGGCCAGCCGCCCGACGCCGGCCGAGGCCAACCAGATGCTGACCTTCGGCGCCACCGCGTGCCTGTCGAAGGAGACCCAGGCCCGCGACGTGCTCAACGCGATCCACCTGGCCTCCCGCGGACTGCAGGTGCTGCCCCGGGCCAAGGCCGGCGAGCAGGGCTTGGGCCCCAGCGGCCCCGAGCCGCTGACCAGCCGCGAGGCCGACGTCCTCGCGCTGCTGCAGGAGGGCCGCTCGAACGCCGAGATCGCGCTCGCGCTGCAGGTGGGCATCGAGACCGTCCGCACCCACGCGCGCAACATCTACCGCAAGCTCGGCGTGCGCACGCGCCGCGAGCTGACCCGGCCGGCCTGAGCCGCGCGCGCCGCGTGGCTACTCGTCGTCGGCGCGCGGCGGGATCTGCCGACGCAGGCGCTCGCGCGCCTCGTCGAGGCGCTCGACCTGGGCGGTCGGCTCGCCGGACGGCACGATCTCGCGGGGCGCCTGATCCGCCGGTCGACGCGGTGCGCGTCGTCCCGGCAGGATCCGTGCGAGCTCTTCGCTGAGCTTCACCAGCCGCTTTCGCCGGCACCCACGCCGGCGACGACCGAGGTCGACCAGTCGATGACCGAGGTCGGCTTGACGACGTGGCGACCCATGCCCAGCTCCTTCGGCGACAGGCCGAGGGCCAGGCCGACCAGCTGGGGCAGGTGCAGCACGGGCATGTCGATGACGCGCCCGACGGCCTTCTCGGCCAGCGGCTGCTGCAGGTCCAGGTTCAGGTGGCACAGCGGGCACGGGGTGACGACGCAGTCGGCCTCCGCGTCCTTGGCGTCGCCCATGTGCGTCCCGGCCTGCTTGAGCGAGGCCTCCTGGTTCATCGTGATGATCGGGAAGCCGCAGCACTTGTGCATGCCGGCGTACTCGATCACCGTGCCGCCGAGGGCCTCGATGACCTGCGACAGGTACGTGTCGCGCGGGAGCTCGGCGTTGATGCCCAGCCGGTCCTCGGGACGGACGATGTAGCAGCCGTAGAAGGGGCCGACCTTGAGGTTGGTCAGCGGCACCTTGACCTTGGACTTCAGCGTCTCCAGGCCGATCTCCTCGACCAGCAGCCACAGGAAGTTCTTGTTGCTGATGCCCGCCTCGTAGGCGAGGCCCTCGTCGGCCAGCGTCTCGTTGACCATGCCGCGGTACTCGGCGTTGGCGTCGAGGCGCTCCTGGCACTCCGACTGGGCGCCCTGGCAGGTCGAGCAGATGTTCATCATCAGCTCGCCGTCGGTCTGCTGGGCCAGCGCGAACGTGCGCGCGTTCAGCGTGTCGGCCAGCTCCTGGTTGTGCTCGGCGATGACGCCCGCGCCCGTGCAGCAGGCGCGGTCCAGCTCGATCAGCTCGAGGTCGAGCAGCGGCGCGACCTTGGCCATCGATCCGTGCAGCTCGGGGGTGAAGCCGCGGCTCACGCAGCCGGGCCAGTAGGCGACCTTCATGCCGTTGCGCTCCCTTCGGCAACCGCCGACTGGTTGTCCTCGTTGTCCTTGTCGTCGCCGACGATGTAGAGGTTCAGCTCGATCCGCTCGGGCCGGTTCTCGACCTTGTCGTAGATCTTCTGCACGGCCTTGAGGTCCTGGGCGGGCAGCTTGTGGCCGAGCAGCGCGAGCTTGATCGACATCTTGCCGCGCAGCACGGCCTTGGTGACGACCGGCAGCGACTCCAGCAGGACCTTGCCCGCGGCCGGGTGGAACTTGCCGAACCACGAGTTGCCGCCCCACGAGCGCGGGAGCAGCTCGGCCTCGTGCAGGAGGCCGTAGTCGTGGATCAGGGTGACGAAGGACTGCTCGTGGCGGTCGCCGTTGTTGCGATCGTTGATGTGGTAATCGCCGGTCGCGCGGCGGCGCAGGCGCATGATCTGCGACATCGGCGCCACGCCCTTGGGGCAGGCGTCGATGCACTTGAAGCAGTGCGTGCAGGTGTAGATGCCGTGCGGGTCCTCGGCCAGGTCCTTGAGCCGCTCGAACTGCTGCGTGTCCCGTGGGTCGCCGACGAAGCGGTACGACTTGGCCGAAGCGGCCGGACCCACGAACAGCGGATCGACCTCCATGGCCAAGCAGTCGCTGACGCAGGCGCCGCACTGGATGCAGGCCATCGACTGGGTCACGTCGACCATCGACTCGCGGGGCACGATGTGCTCGCGCTCGGGCATGTTCTCGTCGTCGGTGATCAGCCACGGCGTGACGCGCTGGATCTTCTTCCAGTGGACCGCGTCCATGTCGACGATCAGGTCCTTGATCACCGGCATGTTGCCCATCGGCTCGATCTCGATGACGCCGTCCTTGGAGGACGCCTTCGCCTTGTCGAGGTGGGTGTGGCAGGCCAGGCCGGGCTGCCCGTTGACGCGCACGCCGCAGGACCCGCAGATCGCCGCCTTGCACGAGCAGCGGATGCCGATCGAGCCGTCGAAGCGGTTCTTGGCCTGCAGGATCGCCTCCAGCACCGACCGGTGGGGCTCGAGCTCGATCGTGTGCTCGTCCCAGTAGGCCGCTTCGCCTGACTCGGGGTCGTAGCGCCGCAGGCGCAGGGTGAATTCGGTCGCTTCGGCCATCAGTACTTGCGCTCCTCAGGCTGCCACTGGGTGAACGTCACGTCCGAGTAGGAGATCGTCGGGGTGTCGTCGCCGTTCCGGGAGATGTCGATGTGCTTGATCCACTCGTCGTCGTTGCGCTCGGGGTAGTCGGTGCGGAACTGCGCCCCGCGTGACTCCTTGCGCTCGATCGCCGACATGACGGTCGCCTCGGCGCAGTCGAGCATGTAGCCCAGCTCGATCGCCCCGAGGACGTCCTGGTTGAAGATGGTGCCGCGGTCGTCGATGTAGGCCGTCTTGGCCTCTTCCTTCAGGCGCAGCACGACCTCGTGCGCGTTCTTCAGGCCCTCTTCCTCGCGGAACACCGCGACGTAGCGGTTCATCGTCGTGCCGAGCTCGTCCTTGATCTCGGAGATGCGCCGCGCGCCCTCCTTGGGACGGGCGATGATCGACTCGATCATCTTCGTGTCGTCGGTCAGCGGGGCGCGCGACACGGTCGGCATGCGGATCCCGGTGGCCCGCTGCGCGGCGTGCTCGCCGGCCCGGCGGCCGAAGATCAACGTGTCCAGCAGCGAGTTGGCCCCGAGGCGGTTGCCGCCATGGACCGAGACGCAGGCCACCTCGCCGGCCGCGTACAGCCCCTCCAGCGGGGTCTGGCCGTTGATGTCGGTCTTGACGCCGCCCATGATGTAGTGCTGACCCGGGCGGATCATGATCGGGTCCTTCGTGATGTCCACGCCGGCGAAGTCCTTGCCGATGTTGACGATCTCGCGCAGCGCCTCGAGCGTGCGCTTCTTCGGGACCACCGTGACGTCGAGCCAGATGCCCACGCCGCCGGGGCCGACGCCGCGGCCCTCGTTGATCTCGGTCTGCTCCGCGCGCGAGACGACGTCGCGGGAGGCCAGCTCGAGCTTGTTGGGCGCGTACTTCTCCATGAAGCGCTCGCCGTTGGCGTTGAGCAGATGGGCGCCCTCGCCGCGCGCGCCCTCGGTGATCAGGAACCCGTTCTCCACCAGGCAGGTCGGGTGGTACTGGATCATCTCCATGTCCATGATCGGCGCGCCGGCCCGCAGGGCCTGGGCGATGCCGTCACCGGTGCAGATGAGGCCGTTGGTGGTGGGCTTGAAGCACTGGCCCGCGCCGCCGGAGGCCAGGATCACGTTCTTGGCCGAGAAGGTCTCCATCGCGCCGGTGCGGATGTCGCGGGCCACGACGCCGATGCACACGCCGTCCTCGACGACGAGCGAGGTGGTGAACCACTCCTCGTAGCGGTCGATCTTGTCGCCGTGCTTGAGCAGCTGCTCGTAGAGCACGTGCAGGATCGCCTGGCCGGTGATGTCGGCCACGTAGGCGGTGCGCTTGGTCGACGCGCCGCCGAAGGCCCGCAGGTCGAGCTCGCCGGCGTCGTTGCGGTGGAAGGTGACCCCGATGTGCTCGAGGTGCATGACCTCGTGGGGCGCTTCCGAGCACATGACCTCGATCGCGTCCTGGTCGCCCAGGAAGTCTGAGCCCTTGACGGTGTCGTAGGCGTGCGAGCGCCAGTCGTCGGAGACGCTGATGGCCGCGTTGATCCCGCCGGCAGCGGCGACGGAGTGCGAGCGGACAGGGTGGACCTTGCTCATGATGGCCACCGTCGCGCCGGCTTCGGCGGCGGCAAGGGCGGCCCGTTGACCGGCCAGACCAGCGCCGATGATGAGGACGTCATGTGCGGGCATTGAGGAGCGGACCATATCGGGCGCTCTCGCCGTCTCGCTTTATTCGGTAACCCTAATGCGGTGGCTACGGAACGCGGCCCACGGCGTCGGTGCGCCGGCGCGCGCCGCGGCGGTACTCCCGGTTGAGCATCCCGATCACGTCGAGGGTGATCTCCTGCGGGCATGCGCGCGCGCACTCGCCGAAGTTCGTGCAGCCGCCGAAGCCCTCGGCGTCCATGGCCAGCACCATCGAGCGGGCCCGCGCGGGGCGCTCGGCCTGGCCCTGGGGGAGCAGGTTCAGGTGGCTGACCTTCGCGCCCGTGAACAGCATCGCGGCGCCGTTGGGACACGCGGCCACACAGGCGCCGCAGCCGATGCAGGTGGCCGCGTCCATCGCGCGCTGCTGCACGTCGGGCGAGATCGGCATCGAGTTGGGATCGGGCTGCGGCCCGGTCGTGGTGGAGATGTAGCCGCCGCCCTCGACGATCCGGTCCAGCGCGCTGCGGTCGGTGACCAGGTCGCGCAGCACCGGGAAGGCCTGGTTGCGAAACGGCTCGATGCGGATCGTCGCGCCGTCCTGGAAGTCGCGCATGTACGTCTGGCAGGTGGTGACCTGGTTGGGCCCGTGCGGCTGCCCGTCGATGGTCAGCGAGCAGGCGCCGCAGATGCCCTCGCGGCAGTCGCTGTCGAAGGCGATCGTCCGCCAGCCCCGCTGCGCCAGGCGCTCGTTGACCTGGTCGAGCATCTCCAGGAACGAGGCGTCCGCCGCGATCTCGTCGACCTCGTAGCTCTCGAAGTGGCCCGGCTCCGCGCGGGAGGCCTGGGTCCACACCTCCAGGGTGAACCTCACTTGTAGCTCCTCGTGGCCAGCGCGACGGCCTCGAAGGCCAGCTGCTCGTCGTGGGGGATCGGGGTGTCGCCGCCGGTGTGCTCCCAGGCGGTGGCCTTCGCGTAGTGGGCGTCGTCACGCAGCGCCTCGCCGTCGGGCGTCTGGTGCTCGTCGCGGAAGTGCCCGCCGCAGGACTCCTCGCGGCGCAGCGCGTCCAGGCACATCAGCTCGGCCAGCTCGAGGAAGTCGGCCAGCCGGGCCGCGTACTCCAGCGTCGGGTTCAGCTCGTCGGAGCGCCCGTCGATGAACAGGTCGCTCCAGAAGGCGTCGCGCACCTCGGCGATCTCGCCCAGCGCCTGCGTCAGCCCGGCGGCGTCGCGCGACATGCCGCACTTGTCGAGCATGATCTGGCCCAGCTGACGGTGGAAGACCTGCGGCGCGGTGCGTCCGCCGATGCCCATCAGGCCCTCGATCCGCTCGCGCACGTCGCGCTCGGTCTGCGCGAACGCCGGATGCTCGGTGGTGATCCCGTTGGGCAGCGTCGACAGGTAGTTGGTGACCGTGCGCGGCACGATGAAGTACCCGTCGGCCAGGCACTGCATCATCGCGCTGGCCCCCAGGCGGTTGGCGCCGTGGTCGGAGAAGTTCGCCTCGCCGATCGCGAACAGGCCCGGGACCGTGGTCTGCAGCTCGTAGTCGACCCACAGGCCGCCCATCGTGTAGTGCGGGGCCGGGTAGATCTGCATCGGCTGCTCGTACGGATCGACGTCGGTGATCCGCCGGTACATGTCGAACAGGTTCCCGTAGCGGCCCGCGATCGTCTCGCGGCCCTGGGCCACGATCGCGTCGCGGAAGTCGAGGTACACGCCGCGCTTGATCAGGCCGACGCCCAGGCCCTCGTCGCACACCGCCTGCGCGGCGCGCGAGGCGATGTCGCGGGGCACGAGGTTGCCGAACGCCGGGTAGCGCTCCTCCAGGAAGTAGTAGCGCCCGGACTCGGGGATCTCGTTGGGCGGGCGGCGCTCCTGCGGATCGCGCGGAACCCACACGCGCCCGTCGTTGCGCAGCGACTCGCTCATCAGCGTCAGCTTGCTCTGGTACTCGCCGGTCTGCGGGATGCAGGTCGGGTGGATCTGCGTGAAGCACGGGTTGGCGAACAGCGCGCCGCGCCGGTGGGCCCGCCAGGTGGCGGTCACGTTGGAGCCCATCGCGTTGGTCGACAGGTAGAAGACGTTGGAGTAGCCGCCCGAGGCGAGCACCACCGCGTCGGCCACGTGGCGCTCGATCGCCCCGGTGACCAGGTTGCGGGCGATGATGCCGCGCGCGACGCCGTCGATCAGCACGACGTCGAGCATCTCGTGGCGGTTGTGGACGTGCGCGCGGCCCTGGGCGACCTGCGCCTGCAGCGCGCTGTAGGCGCCCAGCAGCAGCTGCTGCCCGGTCTGCCCGCGGGCGTAGAAGGTGCGCTGCACGAGCACGCCGCCGAACGAGCGGGTGGCCAGCGCGCCGCCGTACTCGCGGTTGAAGGGCACGCCCTGGGCGACGGCCTGGTCGATGATGTTGGCCGACAGCTGCGCCAGGCGCCACACGTTGGCCTCGCGCGCGCGGAAGTCCCCGCCCTTGATCGTGTCGGTGAACAGGCGGCGGATCGAGTCGCCCTCGTTGGCGAAGTCCTTGGCCGCGTTGATGCCGCCCTGCGCGGCGATCGAGTGCGCGCGCCGGGCGCTGTCCTGGAAGCAGAACGCGTCGACGCGGTAGCCCAGCGCGGCCAGCGACGCGCTGGCGCTGGCGCCGGCCAGGCCGGTGCCGATCACGATCACCCGCCGGCCGGGACGGTTGCCCGGGCCGATCATGCGGTGCGCGTCCAGCCAGTTGTCCCACTTCTCGGGCAGCGGGCCGTCGGGGATGCGGGCGTCGAAGATCATGCGGGCGCTCCCAGCACGCCGGTCCAGAAGCAGATCGGCACCGACAGGAAGCCCACGGCCAGGACGATCGAGCCCCAGGTGGCGGTCGAGCGGATCAGGCGATGGCGGAACGGGCGGTCGAAGCCCAGCGTCTGGGCCGCCGACCAGATGCCGTGGCGCAGGTGGAAGGCGATCGCGCCCACGCCGGCGACGTAGATCGCCACGAAGTACCACTTCTGGAAGGCGCCGTAGAGGTTGGCGTAGACCGCGCCCTCGCGCAGCGGCGTGACGTCGATGGTCAGCGTCGTGAACTGGAGGATGTGGAAGATCACGAAGGCCAGCACGAGCGTCCCGGTGACCGCCATCGCGCGGGCCGACAGCGGGCGGGCGACGCGCTTGGCGGGATACGGGCCGCGCGCGGCGGCGGCCCGGCGGCGCAGCTGCACGATGCCGGTGACGTGGATCACCAGCGCGCCCAGCAGCAGCGCGCGGATCGCCCACACGAGCGCGCCGTAGGGCAGCAGCGGCTCGCCGAACGTGCGCAGCCAGTGCGCGTAGTCGTCGACGCGGGGGTCGCCGTCGCCCGCGCCGTAGAGCGAGTTCAGGTTGCCGACCATGTGCAACACGAGATAGCCGACGAGGACCGCCCCCGACACCGCGACGGCGATCTTCTTTCCGATGGTGGAGTCCCACGTCTCGCGCAGCGAGAGTCGCTGGCGGCGGAGACCGTGTCCCTGGCTGGGCACGACCCAAAGAGGATCGGCGAAAATTCGGGTGCCCTCAATCCCCCGTACGGGTGCGCGGGCACCCCCGAGTGGGGGCTATCGCGCCGGGGTGAGCGCTCGGCGCACCTGGTCGATCGTCACGACGCCGCGCAGGACGCCCTGATGGTCGACGGCGAACACCGCGCCCAGGTGGCGCATCCCCTCGGTGCCGATCAGCGCCTCGAGCGGCTCGTCCATGTCGATCCGCCAGCGCCAGCCGTCCTCGCGGGCCAGGTCGCGGACGCTCAGCGCGGGCTGCCCGTCGGCCAGCGCGCGGTCGATCGCCTCGCGGTGCACGACGCCGGCGAACGTGCCGTCGGACTCGACCACCGGCACCCAGGGCCAGCCGTTGGGCCCGAAGACGTGGTCGGCGGCGTCGATCACCGTGAGGTTGGCCGCGACGGTGAACGGATGCGGGTCCATCACGTCGCCGACCGTCACGCCCTCCAGGCGCTCGTCGACGTCGCTCTGGACGACCGCGCCGCGCGCGGCCTGGCCCAGGAAGACGGCCAGCACGCCGAGCCACAGGCCGTTGGCGGTCCGTCCGGTGAAGATCAGGTAGAGGCCGTAGCCGCCCATCGCGTAGGCGAACAGCTGGCCGGTGCGCCCGGCCCAGCGCGTGGCCGAGGCCTTCTGGCCGGTGAGCTTCCACAGGACCGAGCGGAAGATGCGCCCGCCGTCCAGCGGGAAGGCCGGGATCAGGTTGAACACGAACAGGAAGGCGTTGATCGTGGCCAGCCAGGCCAGCAGGGCCAGCGGCGCGCTCTCGTTGCCGTTCGTCGTGTCGAACACGGCCAGGTCGAAGAACGTGTTGCCGTCGACGAGCACGCCGATCGCCGTGCACAGCGCGACGATGGCCAGCGTGACCGCGGGTCCGGCCGCCGAGACGCGGAACTCCTCGCCCGGCGACTTGGTGTCGCGGCTCATCTTGGCGATGCCGCCGAAGAACCACAGGTCGATCCCGGTGATCTCGATCCCCGCGCGCTGGGCCACCAGCGCGTGGCCGAGTTCGTGCATGATCAGCGAGACGAAGAACAGCAGCGCCGCGATGACCGCGACGACGTAGCCCTCGGTCTGCGACCCCCCGAGCTGGTCGCGAAACGTGTCCGAGAGGATGAAGATGAACACGAACAGCACGACGAACCAGCTGACGCTGACGCCGATGCGGATCCCGAAGATCCGGACGAGCTGGATCGAACTGCCGGTGGGCATACGCCCCATGGTGCCAGCTACATGGCGGCGTGTCGCTCGATGATCGCGTCGACGTCCACGCCGGCGGGCAGCGTGCCGTAGGCGTGGCCGCCCAGGCCGGCCAGCCGCGTGGCGCAGAACGCGTCGGCCACGGCGGCGGGCGCGTGGCGCACGAGCAGCGACCCCTGCAGGGCCAGCGCGAGGTCCTCGACGACGCGTCGGGCGCGGGACTCCAGCCCTTCGGGGTCCCGCAGCGACCGCACGACCGCGGCCACGTGGGCGTCCAGGCGCGGGTCGGCGCCGCCCGCCTCGCCGATCTCGTCGAGCAGCACGCCGAGCGCGGCCGGGGTGCGGGCCATCGCGCGCAGGACGTCGAGCGCGATCACGTTGCCCGAGCCCTCCCAGATCGACAGCAGCGGCTGCTCGCGGTAGACGCGGGCCAGCGGCCACTCCTCGGTGTAGCCGTTGCCGCCCAGGCACTCCATCGCCTCCGCGGCGTGGCCGGGCCCGCGCTTGCAGACCCAGTACTTGGCCACCGCGGTGGCCAGCCGCTTGAACAGCACGGCGCCCTCGTCGTCGGCCGCCTCGTCGTACGCGCGCGCGAGGCGCATCGCGGTGACGGTGGCCGCCTCGGACTCGACGGCCAGATCCGCGAGCACGTTGCGCATCAGCGGCTGGTCGATCAGGAGGTGGCCGAACGCGCTGCGGTGGCGAGCGTGGTGGATCGCCTGCTCGACCGCGGTGCGCATCCCGGCGGTCGAGCCGAGCACGCAGTCCAGGCGCGTGTGGCCGACCATCTCGATGATCGTCGGCACGCCGCGGCCGGGCTCGCCGACCAGCTCGCCCCACACGCCGTGCAGCTCGATCTCCGAGCTGGCGTTGGACCAGTTGCCCAGCTTGTCCTTCAGGCGCTGGATGCGGATCGGGTTGCGGGTGCCGTCGGGCAGCAGCCGCGGCACCGCGAAGCAGGTCACGCCCTCGGCGGTCTGCGCGAGCATCAGGAACAGGTCGCTCATCGGCGCGCTGCAGAACCACTTGTGGCCCTCCAGTCGCCAACCGCCGGCGGGGTCGGGCTCGGCGGCGGTGATGTTCGCGCGCACGTCCGAGCCGCCCTGCTTCTCGGTCATGGCCATGCCGACGATCGCCCCCGGCTTGTCGGGGCGCAGCGCGCCGTCGTAGACCGTCGAGGTGATGCGCGGCTCCCAGGCGGCGGCCACCTCGGGGCTGGCCCGCAGCGCGGGCACGGCGCTGTAGGTCATCGAGATCGGGCAGCCGTGGCCCGGTTCGGCGCGCGACAGGGTCATGAACAGGCCCGCGCGGGCCACGTGGGCGCCACCCATGCCCGCCCGCCCCTCGCGCCAGGGCAGCGCGTGCAGCTCGTGCTCCACGGCCAGCCTCATGAAGCGGTGGTAGGACGGGTGGTAGTCGACCTCGTCGATGCGGTGGCCGAAGCGATCGAAGGGCCGGAAGACCGGCTTGTTGGCGTTGGCCTGGCGGCCGGCCTCGAGGATGTCGGCGCTGCCGCCGATCGTGCCCAGCGCGTGCGCGCGCTCGACGGCCCAGTCGGCGCCCTCGCGGGTCAGCGCCTCGACCAGCGGCCGGTCGGCGGCGAACGTGTCGTAGTCCTCCAGCGGGACGGACTGGTTGGCGGCGGCGGTGCGGTCGGGCGACTCGGTCAGCACGGGACGGGCTCCTCTTGCGAGACGGAACGGAGGACGAAGCCCACCAGCGCGGCGACGAGCGCGTCCTCGTCGCGCACGCCGTCGGCGGTGGGGGAGAGCGGGCCGACCAGGGCCTCGCCGATCGCGCCGACCAGGGCGGCGGCGATCAGCTCGCGGTCGGTGACGTGATCGGGCAGCGCGGCGGCGTAGGCGTCGCGGAAGGCCCGCCGAAAGGCCAGGCGCTCGGCCTCGACGGCCGGGTCGACCGGCTCGGCCAGCAGCGCCCAGGCGATCCGCCGCCCGTGCAGCGCGCGGCGGGCGAACGTCTCGACGCCGGCCGCCACCCCGCCCTGCTCCAACGCCGCGGTGACGGCGTCGACCTCGCGCTGGGAGGCGCGCCGGAAGACCTCGGCGAACAGGTCCGCCTTGGACGGGAAGTGGCGGTAGACGCTGCCGGTGGCCAGCCCCGCGCGCTCGGCCACCGTGGCGATCGACGCCGCCCGGTAGCCGTCGTCGGCGATCAGCGCATGCGCTGCGGCGACGATCCGCTCGCGGGCCGCGAGTCGGCGCGCCTCGGTGCGCTCGGTTGCCCGGTAGGCCATCGTGACAAGAAGTGAATCACTATTCAGTCCTTGTCGCAACGAGGTCGCCGGCCCACTCGAACCGGCGCTCGGTCGGCTCGGGCGCCGCCGCGGGGGCGACCGCGTCCAGCGCCTGCACGATGCGCTTGTCCAGCCGCCGGTCCGCGGCCAGCGCGGCCAGCACCGCCCGGCGCTGGATCGCCGGGCGGAACGGCCGGCGGTGGGTCATCGAGTCGAACGCGTCGCAGGCGGCGATCACCTGGGCGGGGAGCGGGGTCGAGTCGTCCAGCCGGCAGGCCCGCTCCAGCATCGGCGCATCGCCGGCCAGATCGGGCACGTGGGCGATCAGCTCGGCGCTCCACTCGCCCCAGCGGCGCACGTGCGCGCGCTCGTCCGGGTTCAGGCGGCCGGGCTTGAGCAGGATCTCCAGGGGGATGCGCAGCTTGCCCACGTCGTGCAGCTCGCCCAGGCGCCGCAACCGGGCGGTCTCGTCGGCGGGCAGGTCCAGCTGCCCGGCCACCGCCGCGGCCAGGGCGCCCACGCGCGCGGCATGATCGGCGGTGTCGGCGTCGTGCGCGCGCAGGGTGCGCATCAGCACGCGTTCCAGCTCGCGCGTGTCCTGGGCGGCCGCCGGGGCGGCGCGGGCCAGCGCGGCCTCCTCCTCCCGGCGCGAGCGCCGGCCGACCCAGCCCAGCAGGTAGCCGCCCGCGGCCAGCGCCGCGCCGACCAGCGCGAGCGCCAGCAGGGGACCGGGGCTGTCGGGCAGCAGGGCGGCCTGCACCGGGCCGCCGCTGGGCGCCTGCCAGGCGCGGAGCACGTCAGCCGCGGGCGAGCCGCGCAGCGAGTAGGCGCTGGACTGCGCGTCGTCGACCGGCCAGTCCCACCAGTACGCGCCGGCCAGCCACGGCTCACGGCTGAGTGCGGTGAACGCGGCCTTGACCGCCTGGGCCTGCTGCGCGGGATCGGGTGCGCCGTCGGGCGCCCACGGCTCGGCGGCCGCGCCGACGGTGTCGGGATAGCCGATCTCGGTCAGCAGCAGCGGCTTGTTCCACTGGGCGTGCAGCGCCGCCAGCTGCTCGCGGGCGCCGGCCCAGCCGGCGGCGAGCTGCTCGTCGGTCGGCTCGTCGGTCGCGGTCAGCGGCATGTACGCGTCCACGCCGATCAGGTCGACGGCGTCCCACCAGCGCAGGTCCAGCGCATCCCAGTTGGCCGCGTAGGTCAGCTGGCCGGTGAACACCCGGCGCACCTGGGAGGCCAGATCCCGCCACTGGGTGTCCTGGTCCTGGAGCCCGGACAGCTCGACCCCGAGGACCAGCGTGTCGGCGCCGGTCTGCTGGGCCAGGCGCGCGTAGTGCACCAGCCACAGCCGGTAGGAGCTGAACCAGGCGGCGGGGTCGTCCGGGGCGATCTCCGTGCGCGGCGTGCGGTCGTCGGCCACGTCGACGTGCGGCTTCAGGGTCACCGAGAGGCCGCGGGCCCGGGCGGCGGCGATCGCGTCGCGCAGGGCGGGATCGCCGGCGGTGCGGGTCGGGTCGGGCTCGACGCCGGCGGCGTTGGCGTCGGCCATGTAGAGCGTCGGGCTGAGCACGACGCGATCGGCGCCGATGGCCATCGCGTCGTCGATCGCCTGGTCGGCCGCATGGGTGCCCAGCCCCGCCTCGCTCCAGTCGGTCAGCGCGACGCCACGCTGCCAGCCGGTGGCCAGGCGCTCGGATGGGGCGGCCGGCGCCGACGGGTGGTCGGGCAGGGCGAGCAGGCCGGTGAGGGCGAAGGCGACCGCGCCGATGATGGCGATGGTCAGGGCCCGAGGGCGGATGAATCGGAGTTGGGGCACGCGTTGCGGGACCTCCGCCGGGCCCTGGTCCCCGCGTTGTCTGCCCCGCATCCGGTCGCTTCCCCACGCCCGGATGCGGTGGTGTAAGTCGTCGTCTACCCAGACGTCGGCCGAACACTCAATCTTCCAGAGTGGCGCAAGGCGGCTTGCGTTCTGCCGATCAACGACTTTGCGAGACCCCGGCGACGCTGATGGGAACAGCCGCCAGGGGCGGCCGGGCGCGCCGGGGCCTCGCAAAGCGGTCCGTGCACATGCGTCGTGCACCCGGCAAACGCGACACTACTGCCTCAAACGAGACAAGTGGGGAAAAGCTGAAAGCGGTTGCCGATCAGGCCAGATCGCCCTTGGCCTCGGGCCTTGGGGCGTTCTTCGGACAGGCGGAGACGTCCAGCTGCCAGGCCGCGGCGGCGTCCAGCGGGATCGTGCAACCCGGGTAGAAGCGACCCTTGTTCTCCACCCAGCGGCCGTCGCGCCGGATGATCTCCACGCCGCTGATGATGCGCTTGCCCTTCGGCGTCACGTGCGTCCAGAAGACGATCCCGAAGTCGCCGAGCTTGTCGCACTCGGCCAGCAGCAGGCTCCGGTCGAAGATGCCCACGACCCGGTCGGGGGTGCCCGTGGCGGCCATCTGGCGGATCTGCTCGCGGTCCTCGTCGGTCGGGCGGGGAACCTGACACGGCCCGGCGCGCGTGCCCACGGTGACGCCGCCCGGACGGAAGTTCGCCGGGACCGGGAAGAACATGCTGGCGTGGTAGGCCGAGCGCGCGGCCGAGCCGATCTCCGGGCCGCTGCCCACCTCGACCGGGATGTCCGGCGGGCCGGTCGGCTGCGGTGCGGGCGCCGGGGCGGGTGGCGCGCCGCCCGACAGCTTGGGCAGCTGCGACGGCGCGCGGGCCAGGCGGATCCAGCCCTGGGCCAGCTCCGGCTGCAGCACCCCGTGCGTGCGCAGCCCGGTGGCCAGCACGAGCGCGCCGCCGGCCCGGGCCCGAACGGCCACGGCCCGATCCACCGGGAAGGCGGCGACCGTCTCGACCGTGGCGCCCGGTTCGATCGTCGAGGCCGGACGGGCCAGCACGTAGCCGGCCGACAGGTCGGACTCGTAGGTGCGGTCGCCGACCCGCAGCTGCTCGTGCCCGGGGAACAGCTCCTCCTTGGTGCGGTTGTGCACGCGGTAGGCGACGACGACGAACGTCTGACCGGGGTCGGCCTTCTGGGGCAGCGCGGACGTCTCGCCCAGCGTGTCGCGGATCTCGACACCGGTCACGCGGGCGCCGAGCGCCTCGGTGCGCAGCGCGGTGGTGGCGTCGACGAACGTCGTCGGGACGCCGTCGACCGCGCAGGCGCCGGTCGGGCCGCGCAACGGCGTCAGGTGCTGGTTCTTGCACGCGCGCTCCGCCGCGGGCAGCAGCTCGGGTCGGCCCGCGTTCGCGGCGCGGACGGCGCGCTCGGCGGCCAGCAGGTCGGCGGGGAGCCCCGGCTGCTCGTCGAAGTCGTAGCCGCGCAGGACGGCGTGGCGGCCGAACGGCTTGGCCAGGCTGTTGCCGTCCTCGGAGACGTACCAGCCGTTCGGACCGGCGGTGCGGTCCAGCGACCCGGCCTCCTCGGTCGCGTCCTCGGCCCACTCGACCCGGAAGCCCCCGAGCCGGCGGGCCGCGTCGTCGGCGGGATCGACGCGCATGCTGTCGTCGAGATACCGGTTGGAGCTGGTGCGCAGCTCGGCGTTCAGGCCGGTGTACTGCGAGAAGCGCTCGGTCAGCTGGCGCAGGCTGGTCGCGGCGCCGGTGGCGGCGGTCGTCGACGGCGGGTCAGCGCCGCCTCCCCCGCAGCCCATCGCGGTCGCGCACACGATGGCGGCCACCGTGCCGCTCAGGCCTCGCCATCCGGTCATGAGCGGCCGATACCCGCGCCACAGACCCCCTGAACGCCTGGACCTCGGGCCGCTGGCGACAGCGCTGGGGCCAGCGTTGTCTTAGCATCGCCTGCCTCATGGCGAAGATCACGGTGAAAGACCCAGTCGTCGAGCTCGACGGCGACGAGATGACGCGGATCATCTGGCAGTTCATCAAGGAGCAGCTGATCCTGCCCTACCTCGACGTGGACCTGAAGTACTACGACCTGGGCATCGAGGCGCGCGACGCGACCGACGACCAGATCACGGTCGACGCGGCAAACGCGATCAAGGAGTTCGGCGTCGGCGTCAAGTGCGCGACGATCACGCCGGACGAGGCGCGCGTCGAGGAGTTCGGCCTCAAGGAGATGTACCGGTCGCCCAACGGGACGATCCGCAACATCCTCGGCGGCGTCATCTTCCGCGAGCCGATCGTCATCTCCAACATCCCGCGCCTGGTGCCGGGCTGGACGAAGCCGATCATCATCGGCCGCCACGCCTTCGGCGACCAGTACCGCGCGACCGACCTCGTGGTGCCGGGCAAGGGCAAGCTGACGCTGACCTTCGCCCCGGAGGACGGCAGCGCGCCGACCGAGCTGGACGTCTACGACTTCCCGGGCGGCGGCGTGGCGATGGCCATGTACAACCTCGACGACTCGATCCGCGACTTCGCGCGGGCCTCGATGCGCTACGGCCTCGACCGCGGCGTCCCGGTCTACCTGTCCACGAAGAACACGATCATGAAGCGCTACGACGGGCGCTTCAAGGACCTGTTCGCGGAGGTCTTCGAGGCCGAGTTCGCCTCGGAGTTCGCCGCCGCCGGCATCACCTACGAGCACCGGCTGATCGACGACATGGTCGCCGCCGCGCTGAAGTGGGAGGGCGGGTACGTGTGGGCCTGCAAGAACTACGACGGCGACGTGCAGTCCGACACGGTCGCCCAGGGCTTCGGCTCGCTCGGGCTGATGACCAGCGTGCTGATGACGCCCGACGGCAACACGGTCGAGGCCGAGGCGGCGCACGGGACGGTCACCCGTCACTACCGCCAGCACCAGCAGGGCAAGCCGACCTCGACGAACCCGATCGCCTCCATCTTCGCGTGGACGCGCGGGCTGGCCTACCGCGGGCGCATGGACGACACGCCCGACGTGACGGCGTTCGCCGAGACGCTGGAGCGGGTCTGCATCCAGACCGTGGAGAACGGTCAGATGACGAAGGACCTCGCGCTGCTCATCGGTCCCGACGAGCCCTTCCTCACCACGCAGGAGTTCCTCACCGCGATTGACGAGAACCTGAAGAAGGAGATGAACGTCTGATGGCCACCAAGGTCACTGTCACGGGCGCCGCCGGCCAGATCGGCTACGCCCTGCTGTTCCGCATTGCCTCCGGTCAGCTGCTGGGTCCCGACGAGAAGGTCGAGCTGCGCCTCCTGGAGATCGAGCCGGCGCTGAAGGCGGCCGAGGGCACCGCGCTGGAGCTCGTCGACTGCGCCTTCCCGGCGCTGTCGAAGATCGACATCACCTCCGATCCCAACGAGGCCTTCGACGGCGCCAACGTGGCGCTGCTGGTCGGCGCGCGCCCGCGCAGCAAGGGCATGGAGCGGGCCGACCTGCTCGAGGCCAACGGCGCGATCTTCAAGCCGCAGGGCCAGGCCATCAACGGGCATGCCGCCGACGACATCAAGGTGCTCGTGGTCGGCAACCCGGCCAACACCAACGCGCTGATCGCCCAGGCCAACGCGCCCGACGTCCCGGCCGAGCGCTTCACCGCGATGACGCGCCTGGACCAGAACCGCGCCTACGCGCAGCTGGCCAACAAGCTCGGCGTGAGCGTCGAGGCGGTCTCCGACCTCGTCGTGTGGGGCAACCACTCGCCGTCGATGTACCCGGACCTGTTCAACGCGACGGTCAACGGCAAGCAGGCCTGGGCCGAGGTCGACGACGAGGCGTGGGTGGCCGACGAGTTCATCCCGCGCGTGGGCAAGCGCGGCGCCGAGGTGCTCGAGGCGCGCGGCGCCTCCTCGGCGGCGTCCGCCGCCAACGCGGCGATCGACCACGTGCACGACTGGGTGCTCGGGGCCGACGGCGTGATCTCGATGGCCGTCCCGACCACCGGTGCCTACGGCATCGAGCCGGGCATCATCGCCTCGCTGCCGGTGCGCACGTCGGGCGGGTCCTACGAGATCGTCGAGGGTCTGGAGATCCCGGCCTTCTCGCAGGAGCGCATCGACAAGACGATGGCCGAGCTGCGCGAGGAGCGCGAGGCGGTCGTCAAGCTCGGGCTGGTGTCCTAGTCCCGTTGGCTTCGGTCCGTGGGGCGTCGCGCAAGGTGGCGCCCCACGCGACCAGCGCCGTCAGCAGGGCGGCCGCCGCGGCCAGCGCGAGCCCGGCGCGCGGGTCCACCGCGCCGGCCAGCCACCCCATGATCGGCGCGCCGATCGGCGTCGAGCCGAGGAACACGATCGAGTAGAGCGCCATGACCCGGCCGCGCATGTCGGGATCGGCGGCCAACTGGATCGCCGAGTTGGTGCCGGCGGCGAAGCTCACGCTGGCCATGCCGGTGAGGGCCAGCGCGATCAGCATCAGGGGGAAGGTGGGGGCGAGGGCGGCGACGAGCGTCAGCGCCCCGAAGGCGAAGGCCGAGCCGACGAGGAAGCGGCGGTCGACGTGCTGGCGCGTGCCGATCGTCAGCGCGCCGCCGACGGAGCCGACGGCCAGGGCGCTGGTCAGCAGCGCGAGCGTCGTGGCGGTGCCGTCGAAGGTGTACTTGGCCAGCAGCGGCAGCAGCGTCGGGAAGTTGAAGGAGAACGTCCCGATCACGGCCATCATCAGCAGCGGCAGGCGCAGCGTCGGGGTGGCGTTGACGTAGCGCAGCGCGGCGCGCAGCTGGCCGGGCTCGCGGCGGGCCGGCGGGGCGGGGCGCAGCTGCTTGGGGTCCATGCGCCGCAGGGCGATGATCATGGCCACGAACGAGAGCGCGTTGAGCAGGAAGCACGGCCCGACGCCGCCCAGTGCGATCACGGCGGCGGCCGCGGCCGGGCCGGCGATGCGCGAGCTGTGCACGATCACGCTGTTGAGGCCGACGGCGTTGACGATCTGGTCGCCGCCCACGATCTCGATCACGAAGGACTGGCGGGCGGGGTTGTCGATCGCGGTGACGATGCCGCCCAGGAAGACCAGGCCGATGACCATCCAGGCCTGGGCGCTGTCGGTGATGACCAGCGCGAAGATGGCCAGCGGCGGGATGGCCAGCAGCACCTGGGTGATGCTCAGCAGCGTGCGCTTGGGCATGCGGTCGGCCAGCAGGCCGCCCCAGGCGCCGAACAGGAGCATCGGCAGGAACTGCGCGGCGGCGGTCAGGCCGACCGCCGTGCCGCTGCCGGTGAGGTGCAGGACGAGCCACATCGCGGCGACGTTCTGCATCCAGTTGCCCGAGACCGAGACGATCTGCCCGGCGAAGAAGCGGCGGTAGTTGGGGATCGACAGCGAGGCGACCGAGCGGTGCAGCGCGACGCTCATTCGTCGAGCAGCCGATCGAGGATCTCCGCGGCCTGCGCGAGGGTGGCCAGCTCGGCGGCGCTGAGGCCGGCCATCCGCTGTTCCAGGTAGGCGTCCTTGGCCTCGCGCACCTGTCCGAGCAGCGCCCGACCGGTGGGGCTCAGGCTGATCAGCGCCGAGCGCTTGTCGCGCGGGTCGGCCGCGCGGGTGACCAGGCCCTCCTCCTCCAGCCGCGCGAGCATGCGCGTCGCCGTCGGCCGCGACACCCGCTCACAGTCGGCCAGCTCGCTCGGCGTCAGCGGCCCGCGCCGGTCGATGCTGACCAGCGCCGAGTTCTGCGACGGCGACAGCCCACCCCCGCTCTCCTGCCGCAACCGCCGGCTCGTGCGCCCGATGGTCAGGCGCAGCCGGGAGGCCAGGTCGTGGAGCGAAGTGGTTGTCATCGCTAATTAGCCTAGCAAACCACCGGCTACGAGCGCGGTGGTGGCGGGCTCACGCGAACGGCAGGCAGCGAAGACGAACGGGCCGCGCGGCAGCGCCGGCCCGGGCGGAGCCAGAGCGTCGCCGCTCCCCGGCGCAACGCGAATCGCGGCGCGCGAACGCTGCACGCGAGGGGCGCGATGGCTCGTGCCGCGAAGGCGAACGGGCCGTGCGGCGGTGCCGGCCTGGGCGGAGCCAGAGCGTCGCCGCTCCTCGGCGAGTTGCTTGTCGGATCTCTCGTCTCTAGGCCGATGGATCCGACAAGCAACGCGACTGGGGGCGCGCGAACGCTTGACGCGAGGCCGCTGGGAGTTGCTGGTCAGGTTGGTGCCCGCAGTGGGCACAAAGCTGACAAGCAACGTCCAGCGCGGGGCGCGATGGCTCGTGCCCGCCTTCGCTGCCCGTCGTTCGCCTGCGGTGCGCGAACGCGAACGCGAAACGTCAGGCCGCGACGGTCGCGTGCCAGCCGCGCCCGTCCTTGCGCACCAGGCCGTCCTGCTCCAGGCCGGGGAGCACGCGGTACAGGTAGTTCTGCTTGATGCCCATCTGCTCGGCCAGGTCGGGGATCGTGATGCCCGGGTTGGCGGTGACGAGCTCCAGGGCCTGCTTGGCGCGCGTGCCGGTGCCGCGCGGGCGGCCGCGGCGGCCGGTGCCACCGGACGAGCCGGAGGAGCCGGACGATGCGCTGCGGCGCCGGGCCGGGGTGGCGCGGCGCGGGGCCAGCTCCTCGGTGCCGACGCCCTCCAGGGCGCGCTGGGCCGCCTCGAGGCGCTGGTACTCCTCGACCATCGGTCGCAGCTCCTTCAGGCGCTCTGCGATCTCGCGCTTCTTCTCATCGAGGAAATCAGCCATAGGTGTGAGAGTAACAGTGAAACCGCTCAAACGGTGAACGTTGCACCCTCGCGGGCAACGCTCACCTCGCCGCCGAAGCCCTGGACGGCCTGGTCGCGCACCCAGGCCTCGTCCATGTCGTCGGCGAAGTGCGTGATGACCAGCCGCCGGGCGCCGGCGCGGCGGCCGTGCTCGCCGGCCTCCAGCGGCGTCATGTGCCCGCGCAATCCGGTGCGTTCGGGACGGGACAGCGTCGCCTCGACCATCAGCAGGTCGGTCCCGCGGGCGAACTCCACCAGCTCGTCGCTGGGCGAGTTGTCGGCGCCGAAGGTGAAGCGGCCGCCGCCGTTGGCGGAGGTCACTTCCACGGCCCAGGTGGGGATGAAGTGCGGCACATGGTGAAAACGAACCCTGAGCGGTCCAATTTCCAGCACATCTGTCGGGTCGTACTGGCAGACGTCAAACGCCTCCTCGACCAGGCACTCGGCGTTCAGCGCGCCGCACACCTGGCGGAAGACGTCCTTGGTCCCCTGCGGGCCGTACAGCTTGGGCCGCGCCGGCTCGGCCGTGCCCTCCCACACGTGCACCGGCACCGGCTGCTGACGCGGGTGGTAGTGCAGCGCGTAGGCGTAGGGGACGATGTCGAGGAAGTGATCGGCGTGCAGGTGGCTGAGCACGACCGCGTCGACGTCGACGAAGTCCACGTGCGCGCGCAGCTTGCCGAACACGCCGTTGCCGCAGTCGAGCAGCATGTAGGTGCCCGCGTCCTCGACGAGATACCCACTACATGCGCCGTTGGCGTCTTGCCAGGCCGGCGACTTCCCAAGGACCGTGATGCGCACGCGCGGGCACCTTACCCGTCGCGGGTTCGCCCACGCCCGAGTGTGAGCAAGAGCACGGCGCCCAGGACGCCGGCGGCGATCGAGCCGACGAAGATGCCGACCTTCGCGTCGTTGACCAGGCCGACGTCGTCGAAGGCCAGCCCGGCGATGAAGATCGACACGGTGAAGCCGATGCCGCCCAGCACGCCGGCGCCCACCACGTGGCGGAACCCGACGCCTTCGGGCAGCGCACCGACGCGCAGGCGCAGGGCCACCCAGGTGGCGCCGGCGATCCCCACCGGCTTGCCGATCAGCAGGCCGGCCACGACCGCCCAGGTGATCGTGCTGCTCAGCGCGCCCGACAGCACCCCGCCGCCGAAGTCGACACCCGCGTTGGCCAGCGCGAACAGCGGCACGACGACGAAGGCGCTCAGCGGATGCAGGCGGTGCTCGAGCAGCTCCAGGACCTGGCGGCCGCGGACCGCGCCGGTGGGGACGAGCAGGCCGAGCACGACGCCCGCGATCGTCGCGTGGATGCCCGACTCGTGCACGGCCACCCACAGGGCCAGCGCGGGCAGGACGTACCAGGAGATGCGCCACACGCCCAGCAGGCGCAGGGCCACGATCAGCCCGACGATCCCCGCCGACGCGGCCAGCCAGGCGATCGACACCGACTCCGAGTAGAAGATCGCGATGATCGCGATGGCGATCACGTCGTCGATGATCGCGATGGCCAGCAGGAACAGCCGCAGGCCCGACGGCGCCCGGCTGCCCAGCAGGGCGAGGATGCCGATCGCGAAGGCGATGTCCGTGGCCGCGGGAATCGCCCAGCCGGCGGCGGCGTCGCTGCCGGCGGTGAGCGCGAAGAAGATCAGCGCCGGGAGCGCGACGCCGGCCGCGGCGGCCAGCGCGGGCAGCAGGGCGGCGCGCGGGTCGCGCAGCTCGCCGACCACCAGCTCGCGCTTGATCTCCAGGCCGACGACGAAGAAGAACAGCGCCATCAGCCCGTCGTTGACCCAGTGCTGCAGGTCGAGGTCGATCGCGGCGTCCCCGACGCCCAGGCGCAGGCCGCTGTGCCACAGGTCGAAGTACGCGTCGCTCAGCGGGCTGTTGGCCCACACGATCGCCACCACCGCGGCGACCAGCAGGACGATGCCGCCGACCGCCTCGTCGTGCAGGTACTCGACGAGCGGGTCGATCCGCTCGCGCACGCGCCGCCGCAGCCGCGGCAGGCCGCTCACGGAGCGGGTCGGTCCACGAACCGCTGCCCGAGGCCGCGGAAGAAGTCGTGCCGCGTGATCATCCCGTGCACCCGTCCGGCGGTCAGCACCGGCACGACGAGCACGCGGTGATGGAAGAAGATCTCGGCCAGCTCGGCGTCGGAGTAGTCGTCGCCGACCTCGACGTGCTCGGTGAACAGGTGGGCGCCGACGAGCTCGACCCGGCAGCCCTCGCGCTTCTCCAGCGCGTCGTCGATCGAACGCCGCAGGAACGCGGCGCCCTTGAGCTCGCGCAGGTACCCCGGGAACAGCGCGCTGAGGAACTCCCGCTCGCCGAAGATGCCGGCGTAGCGGCCGTCTCGCCCGACGACCGGCAGCGCGGGGATGTCGTCGTCCAGCAGGCGGACGACCGCCGTCTCGATGGTGTCGTCGACGCGCAGCGGCTCGACGTCGCGCAGGATCGACTCGCTGATGACCCGGGGACTCATGCGTACCGGACCAGAACGTATCCCGTGGAGAGCACCAGCGACACCAGCGTCACCGGCGCGCCGACCTTGAGGAACGACACGAAGCTGATCGGCCGGCCCGCGCGGGCCGACATCCCCGACGCGGCGACGTTGGCCGCGGCGGCCACGATCGTCAGGTTGCCGCCGAAGCAGGCGCCGAGCGCCAACGCCCACCAGTAGGCGTCGTTCTGGGTGCCCCCGAGATCGTCGACCACCGGCAGCATCGCTGCGGTGAACGGGATGTTGTCGACGATGCCCGAGCCCAGCGCCGACGCCCACAGGATCCCCAGCAGCTCGGCCGTGCGGTTGCCGCCGGTGACCGAGGCGATCCCGTCGGCGACCTCGTCCAGCGCCCCCGTGTGCTCGAGCCCGCCGACCATCACGAACAGGCCGATCAGGAAGAACAGCGTGGCCCACTCGATCCCGGCGATCGTGTCGTGCAACGACTGGCGCGTGACCAGCAGCATGATGCTCGCGCCCGTCAGCGCGACGGTGGCCGGCTCGAGCCCGAGCGCCTTGTGGAAGAAGAAGGCCAGGATCGTCGCGACCAGGATCGGCACCGTGCGCTTGGCCTCGGCGGGATCCTCGATCGAGCGGCGCGCGTCGAGGTCCATCAGCCGGTCGCGGGCCTCGGGCTGGACCTGCAATCGCGATCGATAGCGGTAGTACAGGCCGATCAGCACCACCGCGCCGACGACGACCACGATCGGCCCGAGGTTCGTGATGAAGGCGCCGAACGACAGCCCCGTGTGGCCGGCGATGAGGATGTTCGGCGGGTCGCCGATGAGCGTGGCGGTGCCGCCGATGTTCGACATGAAGATCTCCAGCCCGATGAGCGGGATCGGATCGATGTCGAGCGCGTCGGCCAGCAGGAACGTGATCGGGACGACCAGCAGGATCGTCGTGACGTTGTCCAGGAAGGCCGACAGCACCGCGGTGGTCAGGCCCAGGGCCAGGACGATGTGGAACGGCCGTCCGCGCGACCACTGGCCGGCCCGGATGGCCAGCCAGGTGTAGACCCCGGTGGCCTCGGTCAGGCGGACCATGATCATCATGCCGACGAGCAGGCCGATCGTGTTGAAGTCGATCGCCTCGACGGCTTCCTCCTGGTTGAGGATGCCGGCCAGCAGCATGAGCGCGGCGCCGATGAAGGCGACCTTCGTGCGGTCGACGCGCTCGGAGGCGATGACGGCCAGCGCGACGAGAAAGACGATGATGGCGAAGGCCACAGGGCTCCAAGGGGTCGACGACGTGTGTCGCCGACCAGGCTTCCCGGCACACCGCGACTGACCCTAGCGGGTCGTCTGCTGCGTGCGGAAGGACCGACGGTAGGAGGCGGGGGCCACGCCCATGGCCTCGGCGAAGTGCCGGCGGAAGGCGGCCGGGTTGGGGATGCCGACCGCGGCGCCGACCTGCTCGACGGGGAGCGCCGAGCCCTCCAGCAGCGCCAGGCTGGCCTGCACGCGCTGGTCGATCAGCCAGCGGGCCGGGCTGGTGCCGGTCGCGCGGCGGAAGTGGCGGGTGAAGCTGCGCGGCGACAGGTGCGCCTCGTGCGCGAGCACCGGGAGCGACAGCGGCTCGTCGATGTGCTCCAGCGCCCAGGCCATCGTGCGGGCCACGGGATCGTCGGCGCCGCCCACGGCCACCGGCTGCTCGATGAACTGGGCCTGGCCGCCGTCGCGGTGCGGCGAGACGACCAGCCGCCGGGCCACGTGGTTGGCCACCTGTGCGCCGTGGTCGCGGCGGACCAGGTGCAGACACAGATCGATCCCGGCGGCGCTGCCGGCCGAGGTGAGCACGTCGCCGTCGTCGACGTAGAGCACGTCGGCGTCGACGTCGACCGCCGGGTGGCGCCGTTGCAGCTCCGCGGCGTAGCGCCAGTGCGTGGCCGCCCGCCGACCGTCGAGCAGCCCGGCGGCGGCGAGCGCGAAGGCCCCCGAGCAGATCGAGACGATCCGCGCCCCGCGCCCGTGCGCGGTGCACAGGGCCTCGCACAGGGCGGGGGAGACGGGTGCGTCGACGCGCTGGCCGGGGACGATCACCGTGTCGGCCGCGGCCAGCCGATCGAGGCCGTGGCGGGCGACCAGGCCGAACCCGCCGACCGCGTCCAGCGGGCCGGCCCGCTCGGCGCACACGTCCAGCGCGTACCAGTCGCGATCGCCGAGCTCGGGCCGGGGCAGCCCGAAGACCTCGACCACGACGCCGAGCTCGAAGGGGGCCATGCCGTCGAAGGCCAGCGCGGCGACACGATGCGGCATGGCTCAAATCTAGCGGACATTGGCCTTTGGGCCACTGGTGCGCGCACGGCGCTCGCGCGACGCTGCCGCCCATGAGCAATCCCTTCGCCGCCAAGCTCGCCTTCGAGACCGATCCCGCCGACGTGTGGGCGGCCATGCAGGCCGACGCCGAGCTCGGCTTCACCCTGATCGACGCCCGGTCGCGCCAGAGCTACGACCGCGCCCACCTGCCCGGCGCGGTCTCCATCCACGACGCGCTGCCCGACGGTCCGCTGGTCGCCTACTGCTGGTCGCCGGCCTGCAACGGGGCCACGAAGGCCGCCGCCCGCCTGCACGACGCGGGCCGCCAGGTCAAGGAGATGATCGGCGGCTTCGAGTACTGGGTGCGGGAAGGTCTGCCGATCGAGGGCGCCGTGGGCGGCGACCGGCTTGTTGGACCGTGAACAAATCACCCCCTGAGGCTCGGGCTGTGTAGAACACCCTCATGAAACGGTCCAGCGTTCTGCTCATGTCGATCGGTGTGGCCGTGATCACGGCCGCCCCCGCCGGCGCCGCCATCGCTCCACCACCGACCGCATACACGGCGGGGCAGCTCGTCCCGGTGGCGCTGAGCACCGCCGCGGAGTACGTCTACGGCAGCCACTACGCCAAGCAGGTCGAGCCCGGCACCACGGCGCTGGTCTGGGACCTGGCGCTCGTCGCCGGCCAGACCATCGACCTGACGATGCAGTGTCCGGCCGGGCAGGTGATGGTCGACCTGAACGTCACCGGGCCGGGCTCGGCCTCCGGCGAGACCACGCCGCTGCCGGTGTTCACGCCCTGGTACGGGCAGAACGCGCCGTCGGTCACGCTGACCGCCACCAAGTCCGGACCGCTGGTGTGGGCGGTGCTGTGCCTGCCGACCGCGACCACGACGAGCACGACGATCCGCGGACGCTCGCCCGTCACCTTCGCGGCCGGCCCGGAGGGAACCGGGGCGACCAAGGGGCGCAAGCTCCCCAAGGGCGCGACGGTGCTGAAGCTGGTCACGACGAGCGCGGTGAACGCCGGTGGCACGTTCCTGCCGGGAGGCCGCGGCTGTCCGAGCGGGACGTTCGCCAGCAACGCGATCGTCACGCAGGGGGCGTCGGGTGGGACGGGCGCGGCCAACGGCCTGATCCTCTACCCCTCGACCGTGCTGGGCTCCGGCCCGGTGACCGTCTACCAGCTGTGCGCGCCGCCCCCCAAGGGCTAGCCCGCTACGACACGGCGTGCAGGGCGGCCTGCTCCTGAGCGGTGGGGAAGGCCCAGGTCGCCTTCGTGCGCTGCTCCTGGCGGAACAGGAAGCGCATCTGCGGCGGTGGCCGCAGGCCCTCGGGATGGTCGGGGCGGAACGTCGTGCAGGGTTCCTCGAGACTCAGCGCGCACAGCAGGTTGCGCCGGAAGTAGCAGTCGTCGCAGGAGATCTTCTTGGGGCGGGCCATCAGCAGGTCGGGATCGAACCAGACCGGTGGCCGGGGCGACAGGGCCTTTCCCGCAAAACGCAAAGGTTTCGTGAAAGCCCTGCAAACCCCTTGTTTCTTCACGAAAGAGCCCGCATCCTCCGAGTTTTTTCCCGGAATGGGCATGATCAGGGGTGGGTAGCGCGGGCCTTCCGTGTCGTCCCACGGACCACCCCATGCGGATCCTCGTCACCGGCATCACCGGCGCCATCGGCGCCCAACTCGCGCCGCGCCTGCAGGCGGCGGGACACGACGTGTCCGGCCTGGCCCGCGACCCGGCCCGCGCGGCGGCGGCCGCCGCGGCGGGCATCCCCGTCCAGCGCGGTGACGCGGTCAGCGGCGAGGGCCTGGCCGACGCGCTGCGCGACGTCGAGGTCGCCTACTACCTGATCCACTCGATGGAGCCCAACGTCGACGGCTTCGCCGCCCGCGACCGCACCGCCGCGCTCGTCTTCCGCGACGCCGCCCGCGCGGCCGGCGTGCGCCGCGTGATCTACCTCGGCGGTCTGGTCCCGCCCCAGCGCGCCGCCTCGCCGCACCTGGCCTCGCGGCTGGAGGTCGAGCGGATCCTCCACGACACCACGCCGGAGTCGATCTCGCTGCGCGCCTCGATCGTGATCTCGGCCTCCAGCCGCTCGTTCCGCTTCCTCGTACGCCTGGTCGAGCGGCTGCCGATCGTTCCGCTGCCCGCCTGGCGCGACTTCCGCACCCAGCCGATCGACGGCCGCGACGTGCTGGCCATGCTCGCCGCCGCGGCGACCAGCGAGACGGCCGCGGGCCGCAGCCTGGACATCGCCGGCCCCGACGTCCTGACCTACGGCGACATCGTCACCCGCATCGCCGAGCTGATGGGCGTCGGCCGCCCGCCGCTGCGCCTCGGCTTCAGCGCGACCGGGTTCACCTCCCACGTCGCGGCCGCGCTGGCCGGCGAGAGCCACGAGCTGATCGGGCCGCTGATGGCCGGGCTGGAAGGCGACCTGCTGGCCCGCGACGACCACGCCGACACCGTGCTCGGCGTGCGCCTGCATCGGTTCGACGCGGCCGTCGAGCGGGCCCTGCGGGACTGGGAGCAGTCGGGCGAGCGCCTGGCTGCGCGATGATGGCGCCTCGCATATGACCAAGGTGACCAGCTCCATCGAGATCGACGCACCGCCCACCGACGTGTGGGACGTGATCATGGACGCCGAGCGACTCGGCGACTGGGTGACGATCCATCGCCACCTGGGCAAGCACGGCAGCGACCACATGGAGCAGACGCTGTGCATCCGCGGCGTCAACTTCCACGTGAAGTGGGACCTGGCCCAATCCAAGGCGCCCAAGGTGGCGGTCTGGGAGGGCCGCGGCCCGGCCCGCTCCAAGGCCCACACCGCCTACCGGCTGTCCGAGCTGGAGGGCGGGCGCACGCGCTTCGACTACGAGAACGAGTTCAAGGCGCCGCTCGGTCCGCTGGGCGCGGTGGCCTCCCGCGCGCTGGTCGGCGGCGTGCCCGAGCGCGAGGCCAACGCCTCCCTGCAGCGTCTCAAGAAGCTGATCGAGGGATAATCCGGCGGGCCATGCCCGAGCGCGACATCTTCGCCAACTTCGAGCGCATGCGCCGCGAGATGGATGAGCTCTTCGGCGGCGTGTTCGATCGGTCGCTGGCGCCGCACCGGCGGGCCGGCTTCACGCCGCGCGTCGACGTGTCCTACGTGGGCGACCCGCCGCGGGCGATCGTCACCGCCGAGCTGGCCGGCATCGAGATCTCCCAGATCGATCTGGAGATCCGTGGGCGCGAGCTGATCATCTCCGGCAGCCGCGGGGCGCTGGACGAGTCCGAGGGCCGCGTCTACCAGCAGATCGAGATCGAGCACGGCCCGTTCCGGCGCTCGATCCAGCTGGGCGCCGACGTGGCCGCCGACGAGGCGCGGGCCACCTACGACGACGGCGTGCTGCGCGTCGAGCTGCCGCTCGTGCAGCCCGAGCACAAGTCGCGCACCGTGCCGATCGAGGCGCCGAGCCGGGGTGGCGCGGACCAGTGATCGACATCGTCACCGAGAGCACCGCGCGCGAGATCGAGATCGGCATCGAGCGCGAGCTGCCGGCCAACCTGCCGGTGCTGCCGCTGCGCGACGCCGTGCCCTTCCCCGACACGCTGACGCCGCTGGCCATCGGCCAGGACCGCTCCGTGGAGCTGGTCAACGACGTGCTCGGCCGCGACCGCATGCTGGTGATGGTGGCCAGCCGCAACCCGGAGCTCGACAACCCCGGACCCGACGATCTGTACGAGGTCGGCGTCGTCGGCGTCGTGGCCCGCATGCTGAAGGTCCCCGACGGGACGCTGCGGATCCTCGTGCAGGGCACCCAGCGCGTCCGCCTGGACCGCTGGACGGCCGAGACGCCCTTCCTGACCGCCGACATCTCGCCGCTGCCCGACGTGCTCGAGGAGAGCGCCGAGCTGACCGCGCTGATGCGCAACGTGCAGTCGACGTTCACGCAGATCGTCGAGGAGGTCCCGTACCTGCCCGAGGAGCTGCAGATCGCCGTGGCCAACCTCGACGAGCCCGCGGCGCTGGCCAACCTGATCTCCGGCGCGCTGCGGCTGAAGACCTCCGAGAAGCAGGAGCTGCTCGAGGAGGTCGACGTGGCCACGCGCATGCGGCGGCTGTCGCAGCTGCTGGCCCGCGAGCTCGAGGTCATCTCGATCGGCACGAAGATCCAGTCGCAGGTGCAGTCCGAGATGGACGCCACCCAGCGCGAGTACGTCCTGCGCCAGCAGCTCAAGGCGATCCAGGAGGAGCTGGGGGAGGAGGACGAGGCCGAGGCCGAGGCGCGCGACCTGCGCGAGCAGCTCGACGCCGCCGGGTTGCCCGCCGACGCGCGCCGCGTGGCCGACCGCGAGCTCGGACGCCTGGAGAAGCTCCCGTCGATGGCCGCCGAGCACGGCGTCATCCGCACCTACCTGGAGTGGCTGGCCATGCTGCCCTGGTCGGCGGCGACGATCGACAACCTCGACCTGATCCACGCCCGCGAGGTGCTCGACGAGGACCACTACGACATCGTGCAGGTCAAGGACCGCATCCTCGAGTTCCTGGCCGTGCGCCGCCTGAAGCCCGACGCGCGCGGCTCGATCCTGTGCTTCGTCGGGCCGCCCGGCGTGGGCAAGACCTCGCTGGGGCGCTCGATCGCCCGGGCGCTGGGACGCAAGTTCGAGCGCATCAGCGCGGGCGGCGTGCGCGACGAGGCCGAGATCCGCGGGCACCGCCGCACGTACGTCGGCGCGATGCCCGGCGCGATCGTGCGCGCGCTGCGCGACGCCGAGTCCAACAACCCGCTGTTCATGATCGACGAGATCGACAAGATGGGCAGCGACTACCGCGGCGACCCGGCCAGCGCGATGCTCGAGGTGCTCGATCCCGAGCAGAACGCGACGTTCCGCGATCACTACCTCGACGTCCCCTTCGACCTCTCGCACGTGATGTTCGTGACGACGGCCAACACGCTGGACACGATCCCCGGCCCGTTGCGCGACCGCATGGAGATCATCCAGCTGGCGGGCTACACCGAGGAGGAGAAGCTCCAGATCGCCAAGCGCTACCTGGTGCCCCGCCAGATCGAGCGCAACGGCCTGAAGCGCTCGCAGATCGCCTTCGGGGACCCGGCGCTCAAGGCGATCATCCGCGACTACACCCGCGAGGCGGGCGTGCGCGGGCTGGAGCGCGAGATCGGCTCGGTGTGCCGCAAGGTGGCCCGGCAGGTCGCCGAGGGCACCGCGCGCAAGCGCCTGTCGGTGAGCCGGCCGACCGTGCGCGAGCTGCTGGGCAAGCCGCGCTTCCACGCCGACGCCAAGCGCCGCACGAGCGAGCCCGGCGTGGCCACCGGCCTGGCCTGGACGCCCGCCGGCGGCGACGTGCTGTTCGTCGAGGCCACCGCGATGCCCGGCAAGGGCAAGCTGACGATCACCGGCCAGCTGGGCGACGTGATGCGCGAGTCCGCCCAGGCCGCGCTCTCCTACGTGCGCTCCCATCCGCCGGCGGAGATCGACTCGACCTGGTTCGCCGACCACGACCTGCACGTGCACGTCCCCGCCGGGGCGATCCCCAAGGACGGCCCGAGCGCCGGTGTCACCATGGTGACGGCGCTGACGTCGCTGCTGGCGGGGGTCCCGGTGCGCGACGATACGGCCATGACCGGCGAGGTCACGCTCACCGGGCAGGTGCTGCCGATCGGCGGCCTGAAGGAGAAGGCCCTGGCGGCCCAACGAGCCGGATTGACGCGCGTGATCGCGCCGGCCGACAACGAAGCTGATGCGGACGAGGTCCCCGAGCACCTACGCGAGGACATCGACTTCGTCTTCGTCCGCGACGTCCAGGAGGTGCTGGACGCCGCGCTTGCGCAGGGTGCGACCGCCAACGGGCGGGTATATGCTCAGCGCAGGTCCCGACAAGCGACCCGAGGGAAGTGAGAATGGCAGCGAAGTCCAAGGCTGCGAAGGCGGGAAGCGCAGCGCTCGCCGTCAAGAGCAGCCCGTACGTACAGCGCCTCGTCCAGGACGAGGATCTGCGCGACAACCTCAAGACGGCGTTCGACTCCGCGCGGGTCGCGTTCGACCGGCTGAGCAACGGCAAGACCCCGACCAAGGTGATCCTCGACGACAAGAAGTTCCAGAAGGAACTGCACAACGCGTCTGAGGCGCTGCGTGATGCGGTCGAGGCACTGCGGGAGGGCCCCAAGAAGAAGAAGAAGCGGCGTGGCCGCAAGCTTCTTCTGGTGGTCGTGACGGCGGGCGTTGCCCTGGCCGTCAGCGAGGGGCTGCGCAACAAGGTCCTCGACCTGTTGTTCGGCGCCGAGGAGGAGTTCGACTACACGTCGACGACTGCTCCGGCCACACCGCCGCCGACACCGGCGGCGACCGCCTCCTGACGGAGGCACCCGAGCTTCGAAGGCGCCCCGCGGGGCGCCTTCGTCGTTTCCGGGGCGCTACGGGAGCAGCGTCAGCACGGTGTCGGCCACGCGCGCGCTGGCATCGCGCAGCCGGCGGAAGTACGTCGTGCGGCTGACGTGCAGCTGGTCGGCCGCCTGCTCGTGGGTGACGGTCGGATCGAAGTAGGCGCGGCGCACGAGGTCGCGCATCAGCTGCTCCTCGGTCCCGTCGCCGAAGGTGCGCTCCAGGCCGCGCTCCAGCAGCGCGCGCACGGCGATCGCCGGATCGTCGCCGCCGATCGCCGCGGCCAGCGGTCCCACCGCCAGCACGGAGGGGCGGTCCAGATCGCGCAGCGCCTGGCGCACGTCGTCGTGGGTGACGAGCGCCCGCTTCGGGGCGCGCACGACGCCCAGCTCGGCGTACACCCGGTCGCGCTGGGAGCCCAGCAGGCCATCCGGGCCGTAGTCGATCACGTGGCACTGATGGCGCAGGTCGCCGACGTCGACGTCGAGCTCGGGGACGTGGCGCGAGCCCGACTCCTGCGCGAAGGCCACGGAGGCGGCGTTGACGGGGTTGATCGGGAGGTAGAAGAAGCGGGGGTTGGTCAGGCCCGAGCGCAGCACCGCGGCGGTGTTGACGATGGCCAGGACGCGCGAGCCCAGGTCGCCGCTGCGCGACGTCGTCAGGTCCATCGAGTCGCGCCACAGGATCGCGTCGCCGGCGGGGATGTGCGTGCGCGCGTGTTCGATCCAGCGACCGAAGAACGGGTCGGCCAGCGCCGCGGGCGTCGCGTTGGCCGGGGTGGCGGCGATGGCCAGCCCGCACAGCGTGTCGGCGGCGTCGCGGACGACCGTGAAGTGCTCGGGCGCCGCGGCGGCCAGCTTGCGCGTCGGGCCCCACCAGGCGTCGCTGCCGCGGGCCAGGATGTCGGCGGACGGGGCGTCGAGCTCGCCGGGCAGCAGGGCGTCCGCGCGCAGCTCGCTCGCGCCGTCGGCGCCGAAGCCCCAGCGCACCACCGGGTCGTCGATCAGCTCGGTCAGCTCGACGATCAGCCGCGGCTCGCCGCTCGCCGCGCGGGTGAACAGGTGCTCGGCGATGCGGGCGCGCAGCTCGCGTTCGCGCTCGGGGCGGCTGAGGCGCAGCTGGGCGCGCAGCGCACGGCGGACCAGGGCGTGCATCGCCTGGCCGTCGCCGACCGGCTCGCTGATCGCCTGGCGGCGCAGCCAGGCGTAGTCGGCGGCCGCGTCCCGGCCGGGCAGCACGTCGGCCAGCATCGCCGTCGTGGTCACGCTGGCGATCGCGGCGACGGCGCTGACGTCGGCGTGCTCGTCGCGCCCCTGCGCGCCGACCAGGCGCCGCACGAGCAGGTCGACGAGCTCGGGGTCCTGGGCGAAGTCGCGTCCGTCCCAGGCGCCCTCGTGGCGGGCCAGCTCGGTGGCCAGCGTCAGCGCCAGCGGCAGGCCGGAGGACCAGTCGACCAGCGCGCTGGCGGTCTGATCGGTGATGTCGCCGCGGGCCTGCACGAGCGCGCGGCCCTCGGCGGCGCTCAGCGGGGGCAGCGCGAGCACGCGCGTGACGTGCTCCCAGCCGCCGCTGAACCACTCGGGCGCCGGCGGCTCGCGGCCGGCCAGCACGACCAGGGCGCGCGCGGGCAGCGCGGGCAGCAGCCGGCGGCGCAGCAGCCCGTCGAGCGCCGACAGGCGCTCGTAGGTGTCCAACAGGATCAGCGGGCGGTCCTGGTTCTGCGCGGCGGTGAAGACGTCCTCCAGCTCGCCGGGGACCAGGGCCAGCTCGCGGCCGTCGAACAACGCGGGCGTCCAGCCGCGCGTGGCGGCCCGGCGGGCGACCTCGCGCAGCAGCGAGCTCTTGCCGATGCCGCCAGGGCCGTGGACCAGGACGACGCTGACCGACTGGTCACCGTCCAGCAGCTGCTCGAAGAGCGCCAGCTCGGCCGCGCGTCCGACGAACCGTTCGGCGTCGCGCTGGGCGAGCCGGTCCGCCAGGGTCGTCGGCACCGGGGCATCGTACCCCGGTACCGACGTGTCTCAACTACTCAGCCAGAACCCGGAACGAGACGGTCCGGGGCTTGGCCGTGTTGCCGGCCGCATCGACGGCGCTGATCCGCGCGCGGTAGCGGCCCGGCTTGAGCAGCACCTGGCCGATCAGGCCGCGCACGGTGACGCCGTTGACGCCCGCCCCGGCGTTCGTGCGCAGGCGCGCCCGGGAGCGGAACGTGACCTTCCGGCCCTTGACGGTGCGCTGCTGCAACAGCACGGTCACCGCGGCCGCCTCCGAGACGCGGAAGCGCACCCGGCTGCCGCGGTTGATGCGGAACGCCCGGTGGCTGAGCCCCAGCGCGCTGAGGACCGGCGCGGTCGTGTCCGGGCGGGCCGGAGGCGACAGCGGGGGCGCGGGCGACGGACCGTCGGACACCGGGCCCGGATCGGGGTTGCCGGACCCGCCGGTGGTGATGCCGCCGCCCCCGCCTCCGGCCCCGCCGCCACCGGCGATGGGGACGAAGACGGGGGTGCAGCTCGCCCCGCCCGGGAACTCGTAGGCGCCCATGTCGATGCGGCCGCACAGGCGCGGGGCGCTGACCAGGTCCAGACCGTCGGCGGCGGTCGGGTCGCCGATGTCGCGCACCGGAGAGGCCGCCGACAGCGAGTAGTCGCCGCCGCCGGTGAACAGCGGATCGACGTTGACGTTCGTCGCCCCCAGCGTGCCCGCCGCCGGGCTGAGCACGGTGGTGCCGGTCCCCGCGACGATGTCGGTGGCCGGGTTGAAGTCCGAGTAGGTGACGTTGATCGTGCCGGTGCCCGTGCTCGAGCTGAACGCACCCCGGTCGTTGACGAAGCCGCGCAGGATGCTGTTGGTCACGTTGGCCACCGCCTGGCGTGGGGCGGCGTTGATCGAGCTCGCGCAGATCCCGTAGGAGGTGCCCGACGTGCCGATCGCGGTGACGCCGTCGGCGTTGATGATGCCGTCCGTGCCCTGGTCCAGGACCGACATGGCGCAGCCCGTCGAGCTCTGCAGGAGCAGGCTGTCGCTGAGCGAGAGCACCGAACCCGCGTTGTTGATCGCCGGGTAGGCGGCGGCCAGGATCGCCACGCGGGTCACGGTTGCGTTGCCGGCGCCCGAGTTGAGCGTCAGCCCGCCGTTGCCGACGAGCGTCGCGTCGCGCATGGCGTTGCCGGCGCCCTCCATCAGCGCGGTGCGCCCGTAGGTGGGCGAGAGGCTGATCGTGCCGTCGTGGAAGACCGTCCCGGTCTCCATCTCCACGCCGAAGTACGCGTTGCTCTGCGTCCCGGAGCTGGACACGGCGACGTTGCCGATGTCGACGTTGCGGGCCGTCACCTGGAAGGTGTTCAACTGGGCGTTGTCGGCCACGCGCAGCTCGACGCCGCTGAGGGAGGAGCCGGCGGCGCCGCGCAGCCGCAGGACCCGCGTCGAGGCGGCCGGCGTGGTCAGCAGCGTCTTCTGTGCGCCGCTGCTGCCGTTGCCGATGACCTCGATCGGCCCGGTGACCAGGTTGTAGTCGAAACCGGCCGTGGTGGGCGCGGTGTAGGTGCCGGGTCCGATGTAGACGCGGTCGAGCGCGTCGGTGTTGTCGGCCAGGTCGAAGGCGCCCTGGAGGGTCGCCTGGGCGGTGCCCAGGCCGCCGGGGCAGGCGGAGGCGGCCGGAACGCAGTAGTCGGTGGCCAGTGCCGAAGCAGGGGCGGACAGCGCGATCAGGGCGCAGCCGCCGAGCAGGAGTGTCAGGGGCTTGTGCATGGCCGCGGACGGTCCCAGCCGCGGGTTCGCCTGACAGTGCCGATCTGGTCCCAATGTCTATCGTGGGCAGCGATGGAGGCCGCCACGCCACGCACCCTGTCCAACGACAAGGCGCAGCGCATCGTCGATGCGATGCGCAGCTCGGTCGCGCGTCGCGGCGTCGCGGGGTCGACGTTCGACCACGTCGCGCGTGAGGCCGGCGTCTCGCGCGGGCTGCTGCACTACTACTTCGGCACGAAGGAGCGGCTGCTGACCGAGGTGGTCCGCCGCGACGCCGAGCTGAAGCTGGCGGCGCTGGAGTCCGAGCTGGCCAGCGCGAGCACCGCCGACGACATCATCGCCCTGCTCGTCTCCTCGCTGGAGCACATGGTCGCCGACGACCCGGAGTTCGTCGCCGTCGGCTTCGAGCTGTTCACGCTGGCCCAGCGCAACCCGGAGATCGCGGCCGAGTACCACGAGCTGCAGGCCGGGATGCGCGCCCACATCAGCGGCGTGCTGGCCGCCAAGCACGAGCAGGGGATCCTCCATCTGGCCGCGTCGCCCGACGCCGTCGTCGACGTGCTGCTGTCGCTGGCCGACGGCCTGTCGCTGCGGATGCTGCTGGAGCCCGACCGCGATCACGGCGAGACGATCGCCGCCGGCGTTGCCGCCGTGCGGGCGCTCGTGGCCTGATTGAAGATCGTTGGCGTCCTTGGGCTGTGTGTCGTCGGTGCGGTCATCGCTGCGCTGCTGTTGTGGCCGCGCGGTGAGGACGCCCCGCCCTTGCCGTCGGTGCGCGACGTGCGCTTCTCGACCGCGGACCTGCGCACCGCGCTCGATCGCCAGGTCGACGCCCTGCGCGAGCGGCAGGTGACCGACGCCGTGTCCAACGGACAGCTCGACGAGCTCCTCGGGCAGGACCCGATCGACCTGCAGATCCCCGAGGTCACCCAGCAGGGCGTGACGGCGCGCGACGTCGAGGTGCGCCGCCGCGGCGGCGAAGCGGCGGTCGAGGCGACCGTGGATCCCGAGCAGCTGGCCTCGCTGGCCCCCGCGCAGGTCTCCGACCTCAGCTACGACGCGGCGGCCTCCAAGCCCAACGAGCTGGTCATCCGGGGCAAGGCCAAGGCGTTCGGCTTCACGGTGCCGGTGACCGTGCGCGTCGTGATCAAGGACGGCACGCTGGTCGCGGTCCCCGACGGCCTGCCGATCGACGACATCGTCGTCTTCGACGACCCGCGAATCCGCCTGCGCGGCATTCGCGCGGACGAGATCGACGGCGGCCAGATCCGCGTGCGCGTCGTGGCCGACATCGTCAGCTGACCGACCAGGAAACGGCGAACCGCGGGGCCCTCGGCTCAGCCGGCGGCCTTGACGTCGTCGACCAGCTCGTGCGCCACGCCGTAGGCGGCGCGGAGGCGGTCAAGCTCCGCGACCCGCCGGCGTTGGGCGCGCGCGGTGCGCCGCGCCCGACCGTGCGGGACCAGGCGGTCGTGCGCCTCGTTGGCGGCCGCGGTCAGCGGTGCGGTGACGCGCGGCAGGTGCTTCCACCGCGTGTCGGGGATGGCCAGTGCGTCGGCGGCGATATCGCCGACGAACGCGCGTTGGAAACCGTGGATGAGGCCCGGGGTGATGCGCGCCGGCAGGATGCGGGCCAGCTCGCGGGCCTGGAACGCGCCGAGCGCCGCGACGAACCTGCGGTCGTCGTCGTCGGGGCCGGGGCTGACCAGCGCGTACAGGTCCTCGACGCGGGCGTAGTCGGCCAGCGTTTGCGGCAGCAGGTCGTCGTCGACGCCAACGAGGTGGCCGACGCAGCGCCACAGGTGCAGGATGTCCGCGGTCTGCGCGTCGTCGAAGCGCGCGCCGAGCTGGGCCATCGCGCGCAGGGCGACCGAGCAGAACTCGGCCAGCGTGAAGGCCATGTAGGGCTGGGGGATGGGCAGACCCCACGCGGCCATGTCCCACTCCGGGTGGCGCCGCAGTCCCGCCCGCACGTGGGCGTGGATCATCCGCACCCGCACCGTGCGCTCGAAGCCGGCGGCGTGGCGCCCCAGGCCGCCGGGCGTCGTCACGGCGACGAGCCAGGTGCCGACCTCGATCGAGCGCACTGCCGCGTCGCCCGCGTAGCGGCCGGTGAAGGTCAGCGGCTGGCCGGCGACCGCGTTGGTCGCGCCGGCCACGAGCGACGCCGCGCCCAGCACCAGCCCGTACTCCCGCGACTGGCGCACCAGGTGGCGGGCGGCGCGATCGCAGGCGTCCGCGTCCATCCACGCCGGTCGCGCGTCGAGCTGCTCGAAGAGCGCGACCAGCGCCGGCGACGGCTCGTCGACCGCGTCGATGCCCTGGGCGATCGCCTGGCGCACGAGCGGCGCGCCGTCGGCGACGACGGCGTCGGCCAGCGGATCCCCGCGCCACATCGCCTCCAGCCACCGCTCGCCCGCGAGGCCATGGCGCGCGCGGGCCGCGTCCGCGTTGGGCAGCGCGGTGGGGACGGGCGACCGGGCGACCGTCGCCACGGTCAGCCCAGCAGCTTGGGCAGCTTGAGCAGCACGCGCGGGCTGCCCGATGGCTTCATGCGGCGCTTGAGCAGCAGCACGCGCGGGTCGGCGCGGCCGCCAACCACGTCGGCGAAGTCGTCGAAGCTCTGGGTCAGCGTCAGGTCGGCGTCCGTCGCCGCGCCCTGGGTGACCGAGGTGTGGCCGTTGTCGCAGCGCAGGTGCCAGGACTGCTCGTCGGGGAAGTCCCACTGGACGACCGTGCCGGCCTTGACCACGCTCGGATCGGCCTGGCGGCGGATCGTGTCGAACATGATCGCGATCGCGTCGGGGTCGTGGCGGACCGGGCCGTTCTTCGGCCCGAGGATGCCGGCGTGCAGGAGCTTGAGGCCGCGCTCGGCCCGGGTGCGCGGGTCCAGGTCCATCGGCAGCGGGAAGCGCGGCAGGTCGTCGACCGGCAGCCCGATCGCCCGCAGGCGCGCCTCCTGGCTGCGGGCGCCCTCCTCGTAGAGATCCAGCAGCGTGAACCCGAACGCGGTCATGTAGGTCTCGTCGCCGTTGGGCGGCGCGGCCAGCGGCACCGTCCACGGGAGCACCTCGCGGATCGTCTCGACGATCGCGTCGGCGTTGTCGGCGTCGGCCTCGCACAGATCGGCCAGCAGGCGCACGCCGAAGGCGATGTGGCGCTGCTCGTCCAGGGCGACGTTGGCCATGCCCTCGCGGAAGCCGGGCAGCAGGTCGTACTCGGTCAGGTACTTCTCGATCATGTGCTGGCCGGGCTGGGCCAGCGAGGCCTCGACGATGATGTGGTAGAGCGTCACCGCTGACGCGAGCTTGCGCGGCGACCGGTCCTTGCGCAGCTCCTCGGCCATCCGGTCCAGGCGCCCGAAGACCATCTTGTGGCCCCAGGTGAGCTGGTCGGCGGTGGCGGCCAGCGCGCCGCCCGCGGTCCCGTCACCGACGCCGACGACCTCCTGCATGAAGCGCTGGAAGAAGATCGCGTGCCGCGCCTCGTCGACCTGCTGCGTGGTCAGGAAGTACTTCTGCTCCTCCAGCGGCGCCGCGTCGATGTAGGGCGACAGGTCGTCGGCCACCGCATCCTCGCCGTGGAAGAAGAGCGTGTAGAGCCACAGCGCGCTGCGCCGCTGCTCGGGCGTCATCTTCTCGTGCCAGTCGATCTTGTCCTGCGTGAAGTCGATCTCCCACGCGCGCCAGTTGCCGCGCTCCCACCGCTTGTAGAGGTCGGTGTAGGAGATCTGCTTGGTGGACGCCGGCACCGAGATGCGCATGACAACCAGGGTACGCCTCGACTGGCTGGCTGGCCAGTCGTGCCTGTCGGTGGCGTCCGCGCGGCGAAAGGGGCGACGTGACCGACCTTAAGCTCGTATAGCGGGGTTAAAGTCGGTCACGTGCCGGTCCGAAAAGCGAACCGACCCTCGGCGTGCTCGGCGCGGCGGTCCGGGCCCGGCTGTCTTCGCTGCCCGTCGTTCGTTCGCGCCGCCACGGCCGACGAGCTGTCGGTGGCGCCGGCGCCGGCGAACGACGGGGAGCGAAGGCGCGTGGGTCGTCCGCGCGCCGCGGGCCGCGCGGCGAAAGGGGCGACGTGATCGACCTTATCGTCGTACAGCGCGCATAAGCTCGATCACGTCTGGGTCCGAAAGGCGAACCGACCCTCGGCGTGCTCGGCGCGGCGGCCCCGGGCTGGCTGTCTTCGCTGCCCGCCGTTCGTTCGCGCTGCCGCGGCCGAGTCGTGGGCGCCGGCGCCCTCAGGCGTCGGGATGCTTGAGCAGGTACTCGATGAACAGCGGGCGCAGCGCGTCCTGGACCTCGGGCGTGCCGTCGCGGAAGGCGTCGGCGACGACGGCGGAGGCGTGCTGGATGTCGGCGTCGGCCTCACCCTCGCGGCCGGCGGCCATCTGGGCGGCGGGCAGGGCCTCCATGAGCTTCCACAGGAACTTGACGTCCAGGTGGCGCGTCGCGCGATGGATCGCGCGGTCGTGCAGCTCGTCCGAGGACAGCTTCTCCAGCTCGTCGTACGTGCTCATCCCGCGAGCTTAGGTGAGCGCCACGGTGCGGCGAGCTTTGCCACCAGGTGCGCGGTCAGGTCGTCGATGGCGATGCGCTCCTGCTGCAGCGTGTCGCGGTCGCGGACGGTGACCGTGCGGTCCTCGAGCGTCTGATGGTCGACGGTGATGCCGTACGGGGTCCCGATCTCGTCCTGGCGGCGGTAGCGCTTGCCGATCGAGCCGCCCTCGTCGTACTCGACGTACATGTGCTTGCGCAGCGTGGCGACGATCTCGCGCCCGACCTCGGGCTGGCCGTCCTTGCGCACGAGCGGCAGCACGGCGGCCTTGACGGGCGCCAGGCGGGGATGCAGCTTGAGCACCGTGCGCGTCTCGCCGCCCACTTCCTCCTCGTCGTAGGCGTCCACGAGGAAGGCCAGCGTCGCCCGGTCGGCGCCCGCGGCGGGCTCGATCACGGCGGGCACGTAGCGCTCGCCGGACTGCTGGTCGAAGTACTCCAGCTTCTCGCCCGAGAACTGCGCGTGCTGGGTCAGGTCGAACGTGCCGCGGTTGGCCACGCCCTCCAGCTCCGACCAGCCGATCGGGAACAGGTACTCGACGTCGGCGGTGCCCGACGAGTAGTGGCTGAGCTCGTCGGTCTCGTGCTCGCGCATGCGCAGGTGGTCGGGGCGCAGGCCGAGGTCGACGTACCAGTCGTAGCGGGCCTGCTTCCAGTAGTCGTACCAGCGGGGTGCGTCGGGCGGCGGGACGAAGAACTCCATCTCCATCTGCTCGAACTCGCGGGTGCGGAAGACGAAGTTGCCGGGCGTGATCTCGTTGCGGAACGACTTGCCCACCTGCGCGATGCCGAACGGCGGCTTCTTGCGCGCGGTCTGCAGCACGTTCTTGAAGTTCACGAAGATGCCCTGCGCGGTCTCCGGACGCAGGTAGACGACGTTGCCGGACTCCTGCACGGCGCCCATCGTCGTCTGGAACATCAGGTTGAAGTCGCGCGGCTCGGACAGCTCGCCGCCGCACACCGGGCAGCGCAGGTGCGCGGGATCCTCGCCCTTCTCGACCGCCGCCTCCTGCAGGTGGTCCAGGCGGAAACGGCGCTTGCACTCGCCCAGGCACTGGACCAGCGGATCGGTGAAGCCGGCCAGGTGGCCGGAGGCCTCCCAGGTCTTCGGATGCTGGAGGATCGCCGAGTCCAGGGCGACCACGTCGTCGCGCTCCTGGAGCATGGTCTGCCACCAGGCGTTCTTGACGTTCGTCTTCAGCAGAACGCCGTAATGCGCGAAGTCGTACGTCGACCCGAGGCCGCCGTAGATCTCGCCGGTGGGAAAGATGAAGCCGCGGCGCTTGGTCAGCGCGACGATCTTCTCCATGGTGACCGCGTCCGGGGACATGCGGCGCGGACTCTACAATCACCCGCCCGATGCCCATCTACGAGTACCGACGCCCAGACGGAACCACCTTCGAGCTCCTGGAGTCGATCACGGCCGAGCCGCTGACCGAGGATCCGGAGACCGGCGTGCCGGTCGAGCGGGTCCTGCATGCCCCCGCCGTGCACTTCAAGGGGTCGGGTTTCTACAACACCGACTACGGCACCAAGAAGCGGGCGCGCGAGACGAAGGAGGCGGGCGAGAAGAGCTCGTCGTCGTCCTCGTCGGACGGCTCGTCGTCCAAGTCGGATTCCTCGAGCACGAAGAGCGAGTCCAAGAGCTCGTCGTCGGACTCGTCGAGCAGCAGCTCCTCTTCGAGCGGGAGCAGCGGCTCCTCGTCGAAGAAGGACTGACCTCGCTCAGTCCACGAACGCCGCGAGCACGGGCAGCAGGATGGCCAGCGTGCGCAGCGGCTGGCCGATCGCCCCGGGCGCGTCGAGCGTGACCGCGTAGACCCGCGCCGAGCGGAAGCCCAGGCGCGCCGCCGCGGGCCGGCGGTCGGCGCACGAGAGCGTGCCGATCGCGTGGCCGCCGGCGGCCAGGAGCGGCCACGAACGGGCCTGTGCCGTGGCGTCGGCCTCGGGCGGGACGATCACCCGCGCCAGCTCCCAGCCGATGCGGTCGATCAGCGACAGGGCGAGTCCGGGCTCGTGCAGCGCCTGGCCCAGCAGCTGGCCCGCGGGGGTGAGGAGGCGAGCGCGGGTGCGCTCGCCTCGCTTCCCTTCGATCGTCGCGACGTGGGTCCCGTCGGCGTCCACGACGCGCACCTGGCCGGGCGCGACGTACAGCGCCGAACCGGCCGGCTGCCCGGCAGCGTCCAGCAGCCGCCAGCCCGCGCGGGCCCGGCGGGAGGTCAGCTGGCCGTGGCCGAGCAGCGCGATGCGCCCCGTCGTCGCGATCATGCTCAGGCGGCGTACACGCGCACGTTGAGCGAGCCCCGGTTCTCGGCGGCGGCGCTGCAGGAGACCAGGACGTCGTAATCGCCGGCGGGCACCTGACGCACGAGGTCGAGCGTGGTGACGACGGGGTCCATGGTGCCCGGCTGGTAGTTGAACGGACCGTTGGAGGCCCCGAACCCCCCGCCGTTGCGGTTGATCGTCAGGATGCAGGCGAACGGGCCGGCGGTGTTGTCGCGGTACTCGACCACGGCGGTGGCGTCGATCACGGCGCCGTCGTTGCCGACGGTGATGCGGCTGTTGTTGGCCGTGCCGTCGAGATTGAAGCTGGCCACGGCGACGTTGAGGAAGTTCGGCCCGGACGTGATGTAGGAGTTGGCGACCGCGTACCGACCCGCGATGAGCTGGCCCGGGCCGGTGGCGCCGGTCGCCCCGGTCGCCCCGGTGGCGCCGGTCTGGCCCGCGGGGCCTGCGGGGCCCGCAGGTCCGGCCGGCCCGGAGTTGCCGGCGGCGCCGGTCTCGCCGACCTTGCCCTGCGGTCCGGTGGCGCCGGTCGCGCCCTTGGCGCCCTTGGCCCCCTTCAGGCTCTTGAGCACCTTCGGCGCGATCTGCGAACGCTTTGTGATGACGTAGTGGCTGGCGGCCGCGGCGGTGCCGCCGAGGGCCAGGAAGATGGCGAGCGTCGCGGCGACGTTCGCGTAGCTGAGGTGACGTCGGTGGAACATGGCGCCAGCCTCACGCCGCGCCGCGTGGAGCGCCTGAGGGACCCTCCCTCATTCGATCCCTCAACCTGTGCGGGGGGCCCACACCAAAGTTCGGGGTGGTGTCCCCGATGCCACCTGCCAGGCCCGCCGAGACACTGCGCAGATGTCTCAGATCCTGGTCGAGCGCGAGGGCGAGCTGGAGCGGCTCGACCGGGCGATCGCGGCGGCTCGGGCCGGCGACGGCCAGCTCGTGTGGATCGAGGGGCCGGCCGGGATCGGGAAGGGTCGCGTGCTCGAGGCGGCCTGGGAGCGCGCGGCCGACGCCGGCATGGTCGTGCTCACCGCCCGGGCCAACGAGCTCGAGCGGGCGTTCGCGCTGGGCGTCGTGCGCCAGCTGTTCGAGCGGCGCATCGTGGCGGCCTCCCCCGACGAGCGCCGCCGCCTGCTCGCCGGTCCGGCCGCCCACGCCGCACCGGCGGTGCTGAGCGACGTGGAGTCGCCCACGCTGGGCGTCCCCGGAGACGGCGAGTTCGCCGTCATCCACGGGCTGCACTGGCTGGCGCTGAACATCGCGGCCGAGGGGCCGCTGCTGCTCGCCGTCGACGACGCCCACTGGGCCGACGCCGCCTCGCTGCGCTGGCTGCACTACCTGGCCACGCGCCTGCGCGGGCTGGGCATCCTCGTGCTGGTCACCACCCGCCCGTCCGAGCCCGGCGCCGAGGTCGAGCTGCTGGCCGCGCTGGAGCGGCTGGCCACCACCCGGCTGCGCCCGAGCGCGCTCAGCGTGGCCGGCTGCGCCGCCGTGGTCGACGATCTGCTGGCCGGACACCCCAGCGACGCCTTCGCGGCGGCCTGCCGCCAGGCCACGGGCGGAAACCCGTTCCTCCTGCACGAGCTGGTCGACGCCTGCATCGCCGGCAGCGTGGGCGCGGACGACGCGGACGCGATCGCCCGGGTCGGGCGGCTGGGTCCCGAGAGCGTGGCCCGCTCGGTCCGACAGCGCCTGGCCCAGATGCCCGCGGCGGCCACGCCGCTCGTGCAGGCGGTGGCGATCCTCGGGGACGGCGCGTCCGTGCGCGACGTGGCCGCCCTGGCCGGGCTCGACGTCGAGGTCGCGCACGGCCTGGCCGACGCCCTGGCCGCGGCGCACGTGCTCGCGCCCCATCATCCGCTGGGCTTCGCGCACCCGGTCGTGCGCGAAGCGGTGAGCGCGACGATCGGCCCGGCCGAGCGCCCCCGGCTGCACGCCGCCGCGGCCGCCCTGCTGCGCGCGGCCGGGGCCGAGAGCGACCGCGTCGCCCTGCACCTGGTGGCCACCGAGGCGCCCGCGCAGCCCTGGGCCGCGAACGTCCTGGTCGACGCCGCGCGGGCGATGCTGGGCCGCGGAGCGCCCGGCAGCGCGGCGGCCTACCTCGAGCGCGCGCTGCGCGAGCCGCTGGACGACGAGGCCCGCGCCCGCGTGCTGGCCCAGCTGGGCACCGCCCAATGGCTGGACGCGCAGGACCCCGCCGTCGCCGCCGGCCACCTGCGCGCGGCCGTGGCGCTGACCCAGGACCCACAGCTGCGGGCGACCGCGGCGATCACGCTGGCCCGGGCCGCGCTGACCGCCCTGCAGGTCGTCGAGGCCGCCACCGAGTTGGAGGCGACGATCGAGGCCTCGGCCGGGCAGGACGCCGACGCGACGCTGCGCATGGAGGCCGAGCTGGGCTCGATGGGCGTCCTGAACGTCACGCTGATGCCGTCGGTGCCCGGCCGGCTGCGCGGCTTCACCGGCCTGGAGCCGACCACGCCCGCGGCGTTGCTGCAGACCTGCAACCTGGCCAGCCTGGCCTGGCTGGAGGGCGGGGCGGCGCCGACCGCGGCCCTGGCCCGCGACGCGCTGCGCGGCGGGCGGCTGCTGGCCGCGGAGAGCTCGGACTCGATCGCCTACTTCCAGGCCGCCTGGGCGCTGGCCCAGGCCGACGGCGTCGACGACGCGCGGGCGGCCTGCGAGGCCGCGCTGATCGACGCGCGGCACCGCGGCTCGGCCTTCGGCTTCATCGCCGCCTGCACGATCCTGGGGATGGTCGCGTGGACCGCCGGCGACCTCGGTGCCTGCGAGGCACACGCGCGGGCCGGGATCGACATGCCGGTGATCCGTCCCTTCCTGCGCCCGGCGCTCTACACGTTCCTGGCCTACGCGCTGATCGAGCGCGGTGCGCTGGACGAGGCCGAGCAGGCGCTGGAGGACGGCTGGATCGGGCCGCACCTGCCCGAGCTGGTGCACATGAACATGGGCTTCCACGCGCGGGCGCTGCTGCGGGCGGCGCAGGGCCGGGACGCCGACGCGCTGGCCGACTTCGAGGAGTACCGCGTGCGCCAGGAGGTGCACTGCGGGGTGGGCAACGGCGCGGTGGCCTGGCGCGTGCCGGCCGCGCAGGCCTGCCTGCGGCTCGGGCGGGTGGACGAGGCCCGCACGCTGGTCGCCGAGGCCGACGAGCTGGCGCAGCGGTGGGGCACGGCGACCGCGCGGGCCGGCGCCCTGCGCGGGCGGGCGCTGGTCGAGCGGGCCGACGCGATCGACCACCTGACGGCCGCCGTCGCGCTGCTGGAGCGCTCCCCGGCCCGCCTGGAGCGGGCCCGGGCCCAGATGGAGCTGGGCGCCGCGCTGCGCCGGGCGGGGCGGCGGCCCGAAGCGCAGGCCCAGCTCGAGGAGGCGGTCGGGCTGGCGCAGGCCTGCGCGGCGACGACCCTGGCCGGTGCGGCCAACGCCGAGCTCGCCGCGGCGGGCGCGCGCCCGCGCCGGCTGCAGTTCAGCGGGGCCAGCTCGCTGACGGCCAGCGAGCGACGCGTCTCGTCGATGGCGGCCGAGGGCATGAGCAACCAGCAGATCGCCCAGGCGCTGTACATCACGCCCAAGACCGTCGAGAACCACCTGGGCCGCGTCTACATCAAGCTGGGCATCCGCTCGCGGGGCGAGCTGGCCGGGGTCCTGGCCGCCTAGACGACTGATCATCTAGGTCGAGCGCCGACGCGCCAGCTTGCGCGCACCGGCCGCACGCTGTCGAATGACGGGGGTCCCCGCCCGTCGAGTGAGCGGGACCGGAATCGGCCGGCCCGTCCACGAAGGAGCCCGCAATGCCCCAGTACATGCTGCTCATCTACAGCCCGTCGGACGCCGGCCCGGCCACGATGGAGGAGCAGGTCGACCAGCACGGTCGCTGGATGACCTACACCCGGGAGCTGCTGGAGTCCGGCGCGATGGTCGCCGGGGACGCGCTCGAGCCGATCGACACCGCCACCACCGTCCGCGTGCGCGGCGGCGAGACCGTGGTCAGCGACGGCCCGTTCGCCGACACCAAGGAGCTGCTCGGCGGCTACTACGTGATCGACGTGCCCGACCTCGACGCCGCGCTGGCCTGGGCCGCGAAGATGCCGAACATCACCTTCGGCAGCGTCGAGGTGCGCCCCGTGATGGCCATCCCGGACTCGCCCAAGAACTCGGCAGCGGGCGCCGCGGCGTGACCGCTGCGAGCACCGCGGCGGCGGAGGCGGCGTTCCGCCAGGAGCGCGCCGCGGTGCTCGCCACCCTGATCCGTCAGGTCGGCGACTTCCAGCTGGCCGAGGACGCGCTGCAGGACGCCTTCGCCACCGCGGTCGCCACCTGGCCGCGCGACGGCGTCCCCGACCGGCCGGGCGCCTGGATCACGACGACCGCGCGGCGCCGGGCGATCGATCGGCTGCGGCGGGACCGCGGGCTGGCCGACCGCATCGAGCGCCTGGGCGCGATCGCCGAGCGCGAGGCGCAGGCCGACGAGGCGGAGGACCCGTCATCGGTCCCCGACGACCGGCTGCGCCTGATCTTCACCTGCAGCCATCCGGCGCTGGCCATGGAGGCGCGCGTCGCGCTGACGCTGCGCTCGCTGGGCGGGCTGACGACCGAGGAGATCGCCCGGGCGTTCCTCGTCTCCGACGCCGCCATGTACCAGCGCCTGGTGCGGGCCAAGCGCAAGATCGCGGTCGCCCGGATCCCCTATCGGGTCCCCGGGGACGAGGACCTGCCCGAGCGCCTGGGCGGCGTGCTGGCCGTGCTCTACCTGATCTTCAACGAGGGCTTCAGCGCGTCGGCGGGCGAGCGGCTGGTGCGCGGGGAGCTGTGCAACGAGGCGATCCGCCTGGCCCGCCTGCTGCTGCGGCTGATGCCCGACGAGGCGGAGGTGGCCGGCCTGCTGGCGCTGATGCTGCTGCACGACTCGCGGCGCGCGGCGCGCGTGGACGCGCGCGGCGCGCTGGTGCTCCTGGAGGACCAGGACCGCGAGCGGTGGGACCGCGGGCGCATCCGCGAGGGCCAACGGCTGCTGGAGGACGCGCTGGCCCGCGGCGACGTCGGGCCCTACCAGCTGCAGGCGGCGATCGCCGCGGTGCACGCGACCGCGCCCTCGGTGGCCGAGACCGACTTCGACCAGATCGCCGGGCTCTACGGCCTGCTCGCGCGCGTCGCGCCGTCGCCGATCGTCGAGGTCAACCGGGCGGTGGCGCTGGGGCGGGCCGACGGGCCGCAGGCCGGGCTCGACCTGCTCGCGCCGGTGCTCGCCGCGGGCGCGCTGGACCAGTACGCGCCGCTGCATGCCGCCCACGCCGACCTGCTCGAGCGCGCCGGCGACCGGTCGGGCGCCGTGGAGGCCTGGCAGCGGGCGGCGAGCGTCTGCGAGAACGCCGTCCAGCGGGGCGAGCTGGAGCGCCGCGCCGCGCTGCTCAGGTCCTGAGGAACTTCCGCACCGCGGCGTCCTTCTCGGCCTCGGGCACGATGCCGCTGAGCGTGCCCAGCACCTGCGTGGTCGGGCTGCCGCTGGTGCCCATCGCGCCGAACACGCCGGCCAGCGTGACGCCGTTCATGTCCGAGCTGAACGCGCGCGGCGTGCGCCAGGCGATCAACGGGAGCCGGTAGAACGAGCCGTTGGGGACGCCGAACAGGCCCCACGGGCTGGTCAGCTTGTCCTTCATCGCGCTGAGCAGGAACTGCTGGCGCTTGGCCCGGTCCAGGTCGGTCTCCTGCGGGCGGCAGATGTTCTTGCGGGTCCGGGCCAGGGCCAGCGCCTGGTTGCCGTTGATGTGCGTCTTGCCCTTCTTCAACCGCAGCGTGTAGCCGCCGTTGCGGGTGCCGCCGTTGATGCGGCTGAGCACGCACTGGCCCTCGTAGGTGACGCCGCCCAGCGCGTTGATCAGCCCCGGGAAGCGGTCGAAGTTGACCTCGATCACGTGGTTGACCTCGACGCCCAGGTACTGCTTGACCGTCTCGATGGCCAGCGGCGCGCCGCCGTAGGCGTAGGCGGCGTTGATCTTGCTGGCGCCGTGCCCGGGGATGTCGACGACGGTGTCGCGGGCGATCGACAGGCGGCTGTTGTGGCCGCCGCCGATGCGCAGCAGCATGATCGAGTCGCTGCGGCTCGGGCCCGAGGTCGATGCGCCCGGCTCCTTGGTGCCCTCGACGCGCTGGTCGGAGCCGAGCACGAGGATGTTGTTGGCGCTGGTCAACGGGAACCCGGCGTCGTCGAGCGCGTCCTTGGTGGCGCCCGACATCTGGCCGGCCTGGATCTGCGCGCTGACCAGGAAGAGCACCACCGAGAGCGCGATCCAGCCGCAGAAGGCGATCACCAGCCACTTGACCGCGCGGCCCCAGCTCCACCGCCGTCCGGTCCGCGGCGCGCCGTCGTCGCCACCGCTCCCGCGGGCGCGCAGCTCGGCCAGCTCGTCGGTCTGGCGGCGCGGCTTCAGCCGCGGACGGGCGCGGTACTTCGTGTAGGTGGGGGGCGGCTCGTAGGCGTGCGGCGCCCGCGGAGAAGCGGCAGGCTGCGGCGCGCGCGGGTCCGCCCCCTCCGGTCCCAGGGCATCCGGCATGGCGCTGTATGGTGGCGAAGGTGCCTAAACGGTGCGTGATCGGGGTCGACCTCGGAGGCACGAAGCTGCTCGCCGGAGCGGTCGACGGCGACCTGCGCGTGCACCATCGCTCGGTGCGCTCGTCACGCGGCAGCGACACCGCCGAGGTGCTCTCGATCATCGAGGGCGCGATCCGCGAGGCGATCGAGGCGGTCGGTGGCCACGCCGACGGGGTGGGCATCGGCATCCCGTCGACGATCGACGCCACCCGCGGCGTCTCGGTCTACTCGACCCACCTGCCGCTGGCCGGCGTCCCGGTCGCCGCGATCCTCTCCGAGCGACTCGGCGTCCCGGTCCTGATGGACAACGACGCGAACCTCGCGCTGCTGGTCGAGCACCGGGCCGGCGCCGCGGCGGGCGCGCGCAACGCGCTGATGCTGACGCTGGGCACCGGCATCGGCGGCGGGATCCTCATCGAGGGGCAGATCTACCGCGGCTCGCAGGGCGCCGCCGGCGAGCTCGGGCACGTGGTCGTCGAGCAGGACGGCCCGCCGTGCCAGGGCAACTGCCCCAACCGCGGCTGCCTGGAGGTGATGGCCTCGGGCTCGGCGCTGGTGCGTGAGGCGACCGCGCTGGCCGGGGAGCGGCCGCGCTCGGCGCTGGCCAAGGCGATGGCCCACGGACAGGGCATCACGGGCCCGCTGGTCACCGAGCTGGCCCACGACGGCGACCAGGCCGCCCAGGAGGTGCTCTCGCTGATCGGCACGCGGCTCGGCGTCGGGCTGTCCTCGCTGGTCAACATCTTCAACCCCGACGTGATCGTCATCGGCGGCGGGGTGGTCGCCGCGGCCGACTACGTGCTCGGGCCGGCGCGGGCGGAGATGGTCGCCCGCGGGCTGCCGCCCGGTCGCGACCATGCGCGCGTGGTGCCCACGCGCTTCGGTGAGGAGTCGGGGATGCTCGGCGCGGCGCTGCTGGCCCGCGACGCGCTCGACGCCCGCACGGCCGTCTGATGGCCGGTCGCCTGGTCGTCTGCCCGACCCCGATCGGGAACCTGGAGGACGTCACGCTGCGCGTGCTGGCCGCGCTGCGCGACGCCGATGTCGTGGCCTGCGAGGACACGCGCCGCACGCGCGTGCTGCTCGATCGCTACGGCGTGTCGGCCTCGCTGGTCAGCTACCACGAGCACAACGAGCGCTCGCGGGCCACGGAGCTGGTCGGGCGCATGCAGGAGGGCGCGGTCGTGGCGCTGGTCAGCGACGCGGGGATGCCGCTGGTCAGCGACCCGGGGTACGTGCTCGTCGAGGCCTGCGTCGCCGCGGGGCTCGCGGTCGAGGTGCTGCCGGGACCCAGCGCCGCGCTCGCCGCGCTGGTGGCCAGCGCGCTGCCGGCCGATCGGTGGCGCTTCGGCGGCTTCGTTCCCCGCAAGGACTCCGAGCGCGCGCGGCTGTGGACGGCCTCCGAGACGCTGATCGTGTTCGAGTCGCCGCGGCGCCTGGGCGCGACGCTCGCCTCGCTGGCCGCCGCCGATCCCGAGCGCCCCGCGGCGGTCTGCCGCGAGCTGACCAAGCTGCACGAGGAGGTCGTGCGCGGAACCGCGGCCGAGCTGGCCGCGCGCTACGCCGACGAGGACCCGCGCGGCGAGATCGTGCTCGTCGTGGGCGGCGCGCCGGAGGGCTCAGCCGACCGCGCCGCCGCGCTGGACGCGCTTCAGCGGTTGGTCGACGCGGGGGCGCGCGTGCGGCCCGCAGCGGCCGTGGTGGCCGAGTTGACCGGCGTCTCGGCCAACGAGCTGTACCGCTCGCTGGCCGGCGACAAGAAGTCGTAGACGGCCAGGATCAGCAGCACGGTCATGACGACCGCGCTGGCCACGCACCACTGGCAGATCGCGTGGATCTCGAACAGCTCGAGGTAGGTCAGGTACGCGCTGAACAGGAAGCCGATCGCGGTCAGCGCGACGCGCGCCAGCCGGCCGTTCTCGCCGCGCAGCAGGAAGCTGGCCAGGATCCCCAGGTAGCCGACGAGCCCGAACACCGCCACCGGGATGCCGCCCAGCTCCGCGTACTTGGACTTCTGGACGGTCTCGCAGCCGTGGTTGACCGCGCACACCGGCGAGGCGCCCGTGTAGTGCACGATCGTCAGGTACGTGGCGATGCCCAGGCCCAGCAGCGCCAGGCCCGCGAAGACGACGAGGCGTCGGCTCACGCGGTCAGCGACTGCAGCTTGGTGGGCAGGTCGGGGTAGTTCACGGGCACGGGAGTCTGACCGGATCGTCCCACGAGGATCGTCGGCGTGGCGCTGATGCCGGCGGCCTGGGCCAGCTGCTGGTCCTGGGCGAGCTTGTCGGCGACGGCCTGGCTGTTCATCGCCTTGACCGCCTGGTCGACGTCGAGGCCGGGAATCGCGGCGAAGATCTTGCGGATGTACGCGTCGGTCGCGTAGCCCGAGTTCTCCTGGCCCTGGTTGGCGTAGACGAGCTCGGCGAAGTCGAACTGCTTGTTCTGCTCGCCCGCGGCCAGCGCGGCCAGGGCCAGGCGATTGGAGTCGTCGCCGATGAAGGCGAAGTTGCGGAACTGCAGCCGCGCCTTGCCGGTGCGGATGTAGTCCTGCACGACGCCGGGCAGCACGGTGTTGGAGAAGTTCGCGCATACCGGGCACTGCAGGTCGCCGTACTCGACGATCGTGATCGGCGCGTCGGCCTGGCCCAGCGTGAAGCCGCTCTGGGCCACGCCGCCGAGCTGCTCCTGGATCGCCGCGGTGTTGGAGACCGGGGTGGAGTCGCCGCTGGCGGCGGTCTTGCTGTCGGAGCCGTGGTTGCCGGCGATCAGGACGACGGCGACCACCACGACGACCGCGGCGACCAGGACGCCTCCGAGGATCGTCAGGCGCTTGCGGCGCTGGTCGGTCTGGCTGGCGGCCTGCTCGGCCGCCTCTCGCTGGGCGCGCGCCTGTGCGCGACGTTGGTCTCGGCTCTCGGTGCTCACGTCGGGAGGATCGACCCAGACGCTAAAGCGCCAGCGTGGGAGGGGTAAACGCCCGCTTAGGAATCATCGGCGCTGTCCGTGCTGGCCTCGAGCGCCTCGCGTGCCTCGGCCATGGCGGCGTCGCGCGCGTCGAGCTGGTCCTGGGCGTCGGCGTGCGCCTCCTGGGCGGCCTGGAGCTCGGCGGCGCGCGCGTCGTCGGCCGCCTGCGCGGTGGCCAGCTCCTCGGCGGCGGCCTCGCGCGCCTTCTCCGCTCGCAGCAGCGCCTGCTCGGCCCGCTCGGCGGTGGTCTGCGCGCGCTCGCGGTCGCGTTCGGCCCGGCGCAGTTGGGCGCGGGCGTCGCGCTCGGCGGCCCGGCGGGCGGCGCGCGCCTCGCGCTCGGCGGCGGCGCCGGCGGGGCGCTCGAAGCGGGCGTCGGCGCCGCGCGTGCGGCTGCGCGGGATCGTGCCGCGGGGGCCGGTGCCGCTGGGGCGGGGTGGATCCAGCGGGCGGCTGAAGCGGCCCGTGGGGACGTCGGGCAGGCCGCCGGGCGGGTGCAGCTCGCGGCTCAGGCGGCCGGAGGCGATGAGCTCGCGCGCCTCGCTGTCGGTGGCCGCGGCCTGCAGGGTGTCGCGCACCTGCTCGCGCAGTTGGGCGCTGACCGAGCCGCGCTCCTCGCGCAGCAGGCTCTCGGCCAGGCGCACGAGCCGGTCGATCGCCTCGCGGGCCTCCGCGCTGGCCTTGCGCCAGCCCTCGCGGTCGCCGTCCTCCAGCAGGGCGATGTGCGCCTCGTGCATGCGCCGGCCGGCGATGGTCAGCGCCTGCGTCCACTCGGGCTCGCGGCGGGCGAGCTGGTTGACCGCCCAGGCGGCGGCACTCGGGCGCGGCAGCGCCTTGACGCGCGCGGCCTGCTCGCGGTCGCCGTCGCGGCGCACCTGGCGGGCGAGCGCGTCGCGCGCGGCGACGAACTCGCCGGGACGCAGGTCGTAGAGGGCGTCGACCGCGTCCTCGATCTGTGACGAATGGGCCATCTCTGCTCGGTCTCTCCACCGAGAGCGTGACGTATGTGCGGCGTTTGGTCGAACGGGAGGGATCCGGGCGTACGGTCGCGGGCGTGCGTGGTCTGGTGCTCCTGCTCGTCGCGGTGTCCATCGGCTGGTGGTGCGGCGTGGCGTGGGCGGACCGGTGGGTGCGGCCGGTGGACGGCCGGGTCGTGGGGCGGTTCGAGGTGCACGGGTCGCCGTTCGCCGCGGGGCAGCGGCGCGGGGTGGACCTGGCCGCCGCTCCGGGCGCGCGGGTGGTGGCGCCGTGTGGTGGGTCGGTGGCGTTCGCGGGCGCGGTGCCCGGGCGCGGGTTGGGCGTGTCCGTGCGCTGCGGGCCGCTGACGGCCACGGTGCTGGGGCTGGCCCGGCTGGACGTGCGGGGCGGCGACGCTGTCCGGCGCGGGGCGCCGGTGGGGACGGCGGGCGGGCGCATCCGGCTCGGCGCCCGCGTGACGGCCGAGCGCTTCGGCTACCGCGATCCGCTCGCGCTGATCGGCGCGTCCGAGCGCCGGGTGTGGCCGCCCTCGGTGGGGCCGCGCGTGCGTCCGCGCCCGACGCCGCCGCCCGCCGCGGTGGCGCCGCGGTTTCGGCCGCGCGGGGCGCCCAGCCCGGGCGGGGCGCCAGCGCTGGCCTGGATCGGCGTGGCGCTCGTGGCCTGCGCGCTCCCGGGCGGCGCGATCGCCTGGCGCGCGCGGCGGTCGCGCCTCCCGCTCGCGCGCCGTCTCGGGTCGCGGGCGCGCTGAACGGCGGGCAGCGAAGCCGCGAGGGCGGTCCGCGCCCCTCCGACCGTTGCTTGTCGGATCCGTGGCCGCTGGGACCATGGATCCGACAAGCAACGCGAACGGGCGGGCGGCGCGGCCGATCGGCGGCTGCCGAGTAGCCTGCGTCGCCGTGTCCTACTACGTCACCACGCCGATCTACTACGTCAACGCGGCGCCGCATCTGGGGCATGCCTACACCTCGATCGCGGCCGACATCCTGGCTCGGCACCAGCGGCAGCGGGGCGAGAAGGTCTTCTTCCTGACCGGCACCGACGAGCACGGTGAGCCGGTGGCGATCGCGGCGGAGGAGCAGGGCGTGCCGCCGCTGGAGCTGGCCGACCGCAACTCGCAGCGGTTCCGCGACCTGATGCCGCTGCTGGACGTCTCCAACGACTACTTCATCCGCACCACCGACCCGGAGCACATCCGCCGGGTCCAGGAGGTGCTCGTGAAGGTGCGCGAGAACGGCTACGTCTACGAGGGCACCTACGAGGGCTGGTACTGCCCGCGCTGCGCGGACTTCAAGACGGACGCCGAGATCGGGCCCGACAACACCTGCCCGATCCATCAGATCCCGCTGATCCGCGAGAAGGAGGACAACTACTTCTTCCAGCTCAGCGCCTTCCAGGAGCAGCTGGAGACGCTGTTCGACGAGCCGGGCCGCGACTTCGTGATGCCGCGCCATCGCTTCAACGAGGCGCGCTCGTTCCTGGCCGGCGGGCTGCAGGACGTCAGCCTCACGCGACCGAAGCTGCGCTGGGGCGTCGAGGTCCCGTGGGATCGCTCGCAGGTCTTCTACGTGTGGTTCGACGCGCTGCTGAACTACTACACGGCGCTGGGCTTCGCGCGCGGCAAGCAGCAGGACCTGACCAAGGAGTTCTGGCCGGCCACGGTCCACCTGATCGGCAAGGACATCCTCAAGTTCCACACGATCTACTGGCCGGCGCTGCTGATGGCCGCCGGGCTGGACGTGCCCGAGCACGTCTTCGTGCACGGCTTCCTGCTGACCGACGGCGAGAAGATGAGCAAGTCGCGCGGGAAGGTCATCGACCCGTTCGAGATCATCGAGGACTTCGGCGCCGACGCGCTGCGCTTCTACCTGGTGCGCGAGGTCCAGTTCGGCCAGGACGGCCCGGTCTCCGTCGAGGGGTTCACCACCCGCTACGAGAGCGAGCTGGCCAACGACTACGGCAACCTGGCCAGCCGCAGCGTGGCCATGATCAACCGCTACCGCGACGGCCACCTGGACCCGACCGAGATCGACCCGGAGATCGCCGCCGAGCTCGACGGCCTGACCGACGTCGTCTGCACGCTCCTGGACCGCTGCGACATCACGCCCGCGCTGGAGGAGATCTGGAAGCGCATCCGGCGGCTGAACCGCTACGTCGAGGAGCAGGCGCCCTGGCAGCTGGCCAAGGACCCCGAGCGTGCCGCCGACCTCGATCGCGTGCTGGCCACGCTGCACGAGGCGGTGCGCATCGTCACCGTCCTGCTGCACCCGTACCTGCCCACCGCGACGACGAAGCTGCTCGAGGCCCTGGGCCGCACGGAGACGGGCATCGAAGCGGCCAAGTGCGCGCCCGCGCCGATCCAGGTGACGGTGCTGGAGCCGCTGTTTCCGAAGCGATGATCGACTCCCACACCCACCTCGACAGCTGCGAGCCACCCAACACCGAGCTCGTCGCGGCCGCCGAGGCGGCGGGCGTCGACCGGATCCTCACCGTGGGCATGGACTCGGCCTCGTGCCGGTCCGCGCTGGCCGCCACGGAGGAGTTCCCCCAGGTGTTCGCGGCGATCGGTCGTCACCCCAACGTGGCCCACGGGTTCGACGCGGGCGACCTGGCCGAGCTGCGCGCGCTGGCCGCCCACGACGGCTGCGTGGCGATCGGCGAGACGGGCCTGGACTTCTTCCGCGACCGGGCGCCGCGGGCCGATCAGGAGCGCGCCTTCGAGGGCCAGATCGCGCTGGCCGCCGAGTTCGCCAAGCCGCTGATCATCCACACGCGCGCCGCCGAGGAGCCGACGCTGGAGATGCTGCGCAAGCACGCCTCCGGCGTCACCGTGATCCTCCACTGCTTCTCGATGCCCGACCACCTCGACGAGGTGCTCGACCAGGGCTGGTACGTCTCGTTCGCCGGCAACGCGACCTACCCGAAGAACACGGAGCTGGCCGACGCGATCGCCAAGGTCCCCGCCGACCGCCTGCTGGTCGAGACCGACGCGCCGTACCTGACCCCGCAGAAGGTCCGCAAGCACCCCAATCAGCCCGCCTACGTGGTGCACACGGCCCGGTTCGTGGCCGAGCGCCGCGGCGTCTCGCTGGAGGAGCTCGACCGCAACCTCGAGCGCACGGCGGCGGCGGTCTTCGGCTGGTGAGCGACGGCGCCGAGCTGCCGACGCAGCCCAGCCTGCGGCGGCTGAAGCAGTTCGAGGTGCGGCCCAACCGCGAGCTGGGCCAGAACTTCCTGGTCGACTCGAACATCCTCGGGGTGATCGAGCGCGCGGCCGAGCTCGGCCCCGACGACGTCTGCCTGGAGGTCGGCGGCGGCCTCGGCGTGCTGTCGGAGCACCTGGCCGAACGGTGCGCCCACGTGCACGTCGTCGAGGTCGACCGCAAGCTCGAGGCCGCGCTGCGCGACGCGGTCGACCGCTTCGACAACGTGACGATCCACTTCGCCGACGCGATGGCGCTGGACCTCACCGCGCTGGCGCCCGCGCCGACGAAGGTCGTGGCCAACCTGCCCTACGGGATCGCCGCGTCCGTCCTGCTGCGCACGATCGAGGACCTGCCCGAGGTGACGACCTGGGTGGCGATGGTGCAGAAGGAGGTGGGCGAGCGCCTGGCCGCCCAGCCGGGCTCGGGCGCCTACGGGATTCCCAGCGTGATCGCCCAGCTGGCCACCGACGTGCGCGTCCTGCGGGGCGTCTCGCGCAGCGTCTTCCATCCCGTGCCCAACGTCGACAGCGTGCTCGTCGTCGCCCGGCGCACCGGTCCGGCGGCACCGGCGCAGCTGCGCACGCTCGTCCAGCACGCCTTCGCCCACCGGCGCAAGACCCTGGCCCGCTCGCTGTCGCTGGCCGCGGACGCGCGTCCGGGCATCGGCGAGGACGCCCGCGCCGCGCTCGAAGCGCTGGGCTTCCCGGCCGACACCCGCGCCGAGCGGCTGTCGCCCGCGGACTTCCGCGCGTTGTTCGAGCGCCTGGGGGAGAAGCGCGATGCGTGAGCGCGCGCCGGCCAAGATCAACCTGTGCCTGTTCCTCGGGCCGACGCGCGCGGCGGACGGGCGCCACGAGCTCGTGTCGCTGATGCAGTCGCTCTCGCTGGCCGACGACCTCGCGCTGGACGCCGCGCCCGCCGGGGCGCCCGCCGACGAGGTGATCTGCGCCGGGGTGGACGGCCCCAACCTGGCCGCGGCCGCGCTGGCCGCCTACCGCGCGCAGACCGGCTGGGACGGCCCGCCGCTGCGCGTCGAGATCGCCAAGCAGGTGCCGGTGGCCGCCGGGATGGGGGGCGGCTCGGGCGACGCCGCCGCGGCCCTGCGCCTGATCGCCCGCACCGCCGCGGGGCCCGAGGGCGCCCTCGACGAGGCGCTCCTGCTCCGCCTGGCCGCCGAGCTGGGCGCTGACGTCCCCGCCCAGGTGCGCCCGGGACGCGCGCTGGCCACCGGCGCCGGCGAGCACGTCCAGCACCTGCCCGACGGCCTGCCGTTCGGCGTGCTGGTGCTGCCCGGCGCCCAGCCGCTGTCCACCGCTGCGGTGTACGCCGAGGCCGACCGCCTGGGCCTGCCCCGCGGCGCCGACGACCTGGCCGACCGCCACGCCGAGGTCAGCGAGGCGCTCGAGCGCCATCTCGACCTGCCGCCGCACCTGCTGGTCAACGACCTGCAGCCCGCGGCCGTCTCGCTGATGCCCGACATCGAGCGGTCGCTGGCCGAGGCCCAGCAGGCCGGCGCCGACGTCGTGATGGTCAGCGGCTCCGGGCCGACCGTGCTGGGGCTGTTCCTGGGCGCGCACGGCGCCCGCCGCGCGCAGGCCGCCGCGCGCTTCAAGCTCGACGGCCGCGAGCCCGCCGCGCTGACCGCCGCGCCCGAGCCCGGGTGGGGGCCGCTGTGAAGCCGCTGTGGCTGATCGGCGCGGTCGCGCTGGCCGCGTTCCTGTGGTTGCGCCGGCGCAAGCTCGGCAAGGTCGAGCTGGGGCTCGGCGTCGTCGTGGTGATCGCCGCCGCCGTCTACTCGACGGGCGTCATCCACCTGCCCAACATCGAGCACCTGATCGAGGACCTGGGCCAGGCGCTCGGCGCCTGGACCTACCTGCTCGTGGGCGTGATGGCCTTCGCCGAGACCGGCGCGTTCATCGGCCTGCTCGCCCCCGGGGAGACGGTGATCCTGGTCGGCGGCCTGGTCGCCGGGCAGGGCCAGATCAACATCTTCGTGCTGATCGCGCTGGTCTGGGTCTGCGCGGTGGCCGGCGACCTGACCAGCTTCCTGCTCGGCCGCCGACTGGGTCGCGACTTCATGGTCAAGCACGGTCCGCGCGTGAAGATCACCGAGGACCGCCTGCACCAGGTCGAGGGCTTCTTCGATCGCCACGGCGGCAAGGCCATCCTGATCGGCCGGTTCGTCGGGCTGATCCGGGCCGTCGCCCCGTTCATCGCCGGCTCGTCGGGCATGCCGCTGCGGCGCTTCCTGCCCTACGACATCGTCGGCGCCGGCCTGTGGGGCACGACGTTCTGCCTGCTGGGCTACATCTTCTGGCAGAGCTTCGACCAGCTCACCAACTACGCCAGCCGCGGCGCGCTGGCGCTGGGCACGGTCATCGTGGTCGTCGTCGGGGCGATCGTGGCCTACCGCTGGCTGCGGGAGGCCGAGAACCGGGCCAAGGCGCACGCCTGGCTGCACGAGCAGGCCGAGCGCCCGGCGCTGCGCCCGCTGGCCGCCGTCGCCCGGCCCATCGTCTACCGCGTCGTCGTCCCGGTCTCGCGGGCGCTGTCGGGCCCCGCTCGCTTCACCGCCCAGCGCTTCACCCCCGGCGACCTGGGCCTCGAGGTGACCACGCTGTTCGCGGTCGCCGCGGTCGGCGGCTTCGCCTTCCTGGCCTTCGCCTTCAGCGTCGGGACCGGTGACCCGCTGCCGATCACCGACCGCCGCGCCGTGGACATCGCCAACGACCTGTACGCGGGCTGGCTGGTCGACGTGGCCAAGGTGATCACCGTGCTCGGCTCGCTGCCGGTGGTCATCGGCCTGTGCCTGGTCACGAGCGTCGTGCTGGCCCGCTGGCGGGCCTGGATGGGCATCGCGGCGCTGCTCGTCGGGACGGCGATCGTCTACGTCGGCGTGCACGTGACGAAGAACGCGACCGATCGGCCGCGTCCGACCGATGCCCTGATCGACACCGCCGGATCGGCCTACCCGTCGGGCCACGCCGCCTACGCGGTCGCCTGGGTCGCGGTGGCCGTCCTGCTGGCCCGGTTCGTGCCCTGGCTGGCGGGCCGCGCGGCGGTCGTCGTGGTGGGGATCGCGATCGCCGCGCTGGTCGGGCTGTCGCGCGTCTACCTGCACGTCCACTGGTGGTCGGACGTCGTCGGCGGGTGGGGCCTGGGCGCGTCGATCTACGCTCTGTGCGGCATCTTCGCGCTCCTCGTCGCCTTCATCGGCAAGAATCGTGTGTCCGCATGAGCAACGAGCAGGTCACATACGTCGTCGCTGGAGGCTGCGGCCTGATCGCCATCGCGGCCTTCCTGTGGCTGATCGTGCGCCCGGCGTGGATGTCCTACAACGGCTTCTGGCCGCGGGTCGGCGCGATGTTCCTGACCCTGTACGTGGCGGCCGCGTTCGTGGGCCTGGGCGTGGCCGGCGGACTGGCCATCGCCTGGTTCTGGGACCGGATCGAAGGTACGGTCTGACCGTGCCCGCCACGCGAGCAGCAACGGCGGGGTTCGACCTCGCTGCGCTAGATGCGATCACCGAGGCCGTCGAGTCGGGCTCCGGCCTGCCCGAGGTGGTCCGCGCCGCGGCCCGCGCGCTGGATGCCAGCCTCGCCCTGATCGACCGCTCCAGCGCCGTGCTGGCGGTGGCCGCGCGTTCACCGGCCGACGAGCGCTCGCTGATGGCCGCCGGCGACGGCGTCGTCACCCACGAGCTGCGCGTGGCCGACAACGTCGTCGGCCAGCTGCTGATGCGCTCGCGCATGGATGACGACCCCTCCCGCCCCGGCATGACCCGCCTGGTGCTGACGCTGATCGCCTCCGAGGTCGAGCGCGTCCGCGGCCCCGAGCGGGCCTCCGAGGAGGCCACGGCCCAGTTCGCCGGGGCACTCCTGCGCGGTGAGCTGCTGGATGCCGAAGCGGCGATCGCCCGCGGCCGCGAGCTGGGCGTCGACGTCGAGCACGGCGGCAGCGTCGTGGTCGTGCGCGCCCACCCGCTGGCGCCCGCCGAGGAGGGCTGGCGCAGCCGCTTCCTGGCCGTGGCCCAGCGCGGCGCCCGCGCCGTCCTGCCCACCAGCGTCGCGGGCCTGCGTCCGCACGACGGCGGCCTGGGCGTCGAAGCGGTGGTCCTGCTGCCCGGCGCCGGGGACGAGCAGGCCGAGCGCGCCGCCGACGCGCTCCTGCGCGAGCTGCACGCCGCCCTCACCGGCTACGCCTTCGCCCTCGGGCGCAGCCGCCACGCCGCCGCGCCGCTCGAGCTGGCCCGCGCCCGCAACGAGGCGCTGCTGGCCGCCAACGTCGCCGAGGGCAACGCCGACAGCGAGGCGCTGGCCTTCGAGGAGACCGGCGCCTACCGCCTGCTGCTGTCGGCGATGAGCGAGGACCCGGCCGAGCTGCAGCGCTTCTACGCCGAGACGGTCGAGCCGCTGGTGGCCTACGACGAGCAGTACGAGACCGACCTGGTCAAGACGCTCGAGGCGTTCCTGGAGGCCGACGGGAACGTGGCCGGCACCGCGCAGCGCCTGTTCACCCACCGGCACACGATCCGCTACCGCCTGGAACGCGTCCGCGACCTCAGCGGGCACGACGTCAACTCCAGCGACGGCCGCGAGAAGCTCTCCCTGGGCCTGAAGGCGATGCGCGTGCTGGGCATCGCCGCCCGGGGCGGTCCGGCCACCGAGCCCGGAAGCGTCGGCGGCCGCGTGCCCCGGAGCGGCACGAACCGCTAGCCCGATGCGCATCGGGATCATCACCGGGTCGGGGACCTACGCGCTGCCGGGCTTCGCCGACGCGACGCCCCGCGACGTGCCCACGCGCTTCGGCACCGCGCGCATCACCGAGGGCACGTGGGCGGGCGCCGAGGTCGTGCACGTCTCGCGCCACGGCGAGGGTCACGCGCGCCTGTCCTCCGCGGTCACCCACCAGGCCAACATCGTCGCGCTCAAGGAGTCGGGCGTGGACTGCGTGCTGGCCGCGACGGTGTGCGGCGCGCTCGATCCCGACCTGGAGCTGGGGTCGCTGGTCGTGTTCGACGACCTGCACTTCCCCGTCAACCGCCTGCCCGACGGCTCGATCTGCACGCTGTACACCGAGCCCGGCGAGGCCGGCCGCGGCCACTGGATCTTCGACCGGCCGTTCGCGCCCGCGCTGCGCGAGGCGCTGCTGGCCGGGGCGCGCGAGGCCGGTCATCGCGTGCGCGACGGCGGCACCTACGGCCACGTCGACGGCCCGCGCTTCAACACGCGCAGCGAGATCGCCCAGCTGCGCCACGCGGGCGTGACCGTCGTGTCCCAGACCGCCGGCCCGGAGACCGTCCTGTGCGGCGAGGCGGAGCTGCCCTACGCGCTGCTGGGCTACGCGACCGACTACGCCAACGGCGTCCCGCACGAGCCGACGCCGGTGCAGACGCTGATCGACCTGATCGGCCGCTCGGGTGAGATCTTCGCCTCGACGCTGCGGGCCACCGTCGGGCGCGTCGAGCCGACGCCGCCCACGGGCACCTTCTTCCGCTTCGACTAGCAGCGATCTGCTATTCCACGGGGCCGGATGCCGGATGCTCCCCGCCTGCTCGTGTGCGATGACGCGCCGGGCTTTCGTCTGCTCGTGCAGACCGTCTTCGAGGATGGCGGGTTCACCGTCGTCGGCAACGCGGCGAGCTGGGACGAGGCCGAGCAGTTCGCCGCCGAGCTGACGCCCGACGCGATCCTGCTGGACCTGTGGCTGCCGATCTTCGACCCGGGCGGTGTCGTGCGCGTGCGCGCCGCCGCGCCGAGCGCCGTCCTGGCGGTCGTCTCGTCGCTGTCGACCACCGAGGTGGCCGATCACGTCGCGGGCATCGAGGGCGTCGACCTGATCCTGTCCAAGCGCGAGCCGCCCGAGCGGATGGTGGAGGCGCTCCGCGGGCTGCTGGGCTGAATTGCGGGGCAGGGATTCGAACCCCGATAATCGGCACCAAAAACCGACGTCTTGCCATTAGACGACCCCGCAGCGGTCGTGCCTCGACGCTACCACCGGAGGCCGTAGCATCGGAGCCGTGAGCTCGCCCACTGTCGTGATCATGGCCGGCGGACAGGGCACGCGGATGCGGTCGCGCGTGCCCAAGGTCCTGCACCCGATCTGCGGTCGCGCGATGGCGCTGTGGCCCGTGCACGCCGCGCTGGAGGCCGGCGCGGGCACGGTGGTCGTCGTGGGCGGACCCGATCGGGCCCTGGAGGGCGTCCTGCCCGAGGGCGTGAAGCTGGCCGTCCAGGAGCAGTCGCTGGGCACCGGCGACGCCGTCCGCAGCGCCGCCGAGCTGATCGACCCCGACGAGACGGTGATCGTCCTGTCGGGCGACGTGCCGCTGATCACCGCCGAGGCGATCCGCACGCTGGCCGACGCGCACGCGGCCAGCCGCGCGCAGGCCACGATGGTCACCGCGATCCTCGAGGACCCCACCGGCTACGGCCGCGTGGTGCGCGCGCCCGACGGCAGCGTCACCCGCGTGGTGGAGACGAAGAAGCCGGGCGACGCCACCGACGCCGAGCTCGCGCTGCGCGAGGTCAACAGCGGCCTGTACGCGTTCGCCGGCGGCGCCCTCGTGCGCGAGCTGGCGCAGCTGTCCAACGACAACGCCCAGGGCGAGTACTACCTGCCCGACGTGCTCCCGGCGCTCGGGCCGGTGCAGGCGCACATCCTGGCCGACCCGACGCTGATGCTCGGCGTCAACGACCGCGTCGACCTGCAGGAGGTCCGGGCGATCGCCCAGCGGCGCATCCTCGACGACCACGCGCGGGCCGGCGTCGCGTTCGTCTCGCCCCAGACGACGGTCGTCGACGTCGACGTGACGATCGGCCAGGACACGGTGGTCGAGCAGGGCTGCACGCTGAACGGCACGACGACGATCGGCGTGGGCGCGACGATCGGCCCGCACACGACGCTGCGCGACGCGGCGGTGGGCGACGACGTGACCGTGCGCCAGTCCTACGTCGACGGCGCGCGCCTGGAGGCCGGCGCGACCGTCGGCCCGTTCTCCTACCTGCGGCCCAAGGCGCACCTGCGCGAGAAGGCCAAGGCGGGCGCGTTCGTGGAGATCAAGAACTCCGACATCGGCGCCGGCTCGAAGGTCCCGCACCTGTCCTACATCGGCGACGCCGACGTGGGGCCGGGCACGAACCTCGGCGCCGCGACGATCACCGCCAACTACGACGGCGTCAACAAGCACCGCACGACGATCGGCGCCAACGTGAAGACCTCGGTGGACACGACGTTCGTGGCGCCGGTGACCGTCGGCGACGACGCCTACACCGCCGCCGGCAGCGTGATCACCGAGGATGTGCCGCCCGGCGCGCTCGGCGTCGCGCGCTCGCGTCAGAAGAACATCGAGAAGTACGCAGACCGCCGCCGCCCGGCTGAGTAGTCTTTGCAGCAGATGAGCGGTATGGATGCTCAAGCGCTCTTGTCGGCCACCTCACTCCCCATCGAGTACGACAAGCGCCTGATGCTGTTCTCCGGCCGGGCGAACCCGGACCTGGCCGCGAAGATCGCCGACAAGCTCGGCGTCGAGCTCGGACCGGTGACGCTGAAGACCTTCTCCAGCGGTGAGGTGTACTGCCGCTTCGACGAGTCGATCCGCGGCGCCGACGTCTTCCTGATCCAGCCGACCGCGGGCAACCCGGCGACGGGCATCTCGGCCAACGACGCGTTGATGGAGCTGATGCTCATGATCGACGCGGCGGTCGGCGCGTCGGCCCACCGCGTGGTCGCGGTCACGCCGTGGTTCGGCTACAGCCGCCAGGACAAGAAGTCCGCGCCGCGCGAGCCGATCTCCGCCCGCCTGGTCGCGCGCATGCTGGAGTCCGCGGGCGCCGATCGCGTGCTGACGATGGACCTGCACGCCGGCCAGATCCAGGGCTTCTTCCACAAGCCGGTCGACCACATGACCGCGCTGTTCATGCTCACGCAGTACTTCGACGACCTCGGCCTGGACGATCTCGTCGTCGTCGCGCCGGACGTGGGCCGGGCCAAGCTGAACCAGAAGTTCGCCGAGAAGCTGGGCGCCGAGCTGGCCATCCTGACCAAGGAGCGCCCCGCCCACCAGGTGGCCGAGATCGGCTACGTCATCGGTGACGTCGCGGGCAAGAACGCGATCATCGTCGACGACATGATCGACACGGCGGGCACGCTGTGCGCGGCCGGGCAGACGGTCAAGGACGCCGGCGCCAAGCGCGTGTACGCCGCGGCCACCCACGCGGTCTTCTCCGGCAAGGCGTTCGAGAACCTCGCGTCCGCGCCGTTCGAGCAAATCGTCGTGACCGACACGATTCCGCTGCGCGAGGGCGCGCCCGACAACGTGCGCGTGCTCTCCTGCGCCGAGCTGCTGACCGACTCGATCCGCCGCATCTTCACCGACGGCTCGGTCTCCGAGGTCTTCGGCGGCGAGAACCAGCTGTTCTAGGGGTGTCCTCGAGCGCGTACCTGCTGCTCGAACGCCTCGGCCTCTCCGAGGACGAGCTGTGCCGGGTCTTCGGCACCGATCCGCTGTCGATCCTCTCGGGTCAGGTCGACGCCGACCCGCGCCTGGCCATCCTGCTCACGCTGACCGCCGAGGCCGAGGTCAAGGTTGGCCCCGACGCGCTGCGTCTGTGGGCGCGGCGCAACCCGCAGCACGCGCATCTGCTCGACGGAGACTTCGCCGCGTTCGAGGATGAGTTGGCCACGCTGGCCGAGCGTGGCCTGACCATCACTCGGGATCCGGGCGCTTCTCGCCGGGCCAGACCCCAGTGAGGTGCGCGAAGCCCTTGGCCCCGCTGCGGTTCACCGCGGCGCGGACGACGGCGAAGATCGCCGCCTGAAGGCCGGCCGCGATCAGCACCTTGGCCAGCGGCGCGTCCTCGGTGGTGGCCTCCGGGGGCTCCGCCTCGTCGATCTTGCCCCAGGCGAAATTGAAGATCTGGCGCCCGATCAGGCCCGCCACGATCCCCAGGATGATCCCGAACGGCTTGTAGAGCAGCTTCATCGTGTCGACTCCATCCTGCGGTTTTCTGTCCGGTCGGTCGATTGAATCGAGTACCCAGCAAGCGGAGGATGACAACCGTGAGGGACGACGGGCACAGTGAAGAGCTGTTGCGCCGCGCTCTGCTCGACGAGGCGGACGCGGCAGCGGTCGCCCTGCGCGTGGAGCCGTTGTCGCTGTGCGACGCGCTGACGGTGATCTTCCACGGGCGGCGCGACCTGGGCACGATCCAGACCTACATCGCCCACGGCGGCCTGGGCGCCGGGACCGCGGTCGGCCCCTCGCAGCTGCTGCGCGTGCCCTGTGACCTGGATCTGGCCGACGCGCACGACCGCGACGAGGCCGAGGAGCTGTACGCGATCCAGGCCCAGGCGCTGCGCGACGCGATCGTCGCCGCCGACACGGTCCTGGCCGTGTGGCGGGAGCCGCTCCAGCAGGCGGTCGGCTCGGAGGTGGCGATCGACCGCTCCATCGAGATCGACGTGCGCCTGCCCGCCCAGCGCCTAATGCCGGTCGCCCTCGTCGCGCCCGAGCGCCAGATCACGGTCGCGCCGGTATGCAGCGCGCGCACGCTGGCCGAGGGCCGCCCGCCGATGGGCATCGCCCTGGCCCAGCCCGACGTGGCCTGGATCTACCCGCTGCCCGAGGACCCCGAGCAGTGCCTGGAGGACTTCCTCCAGCGGGCCGCCGCGCACGCCCACGAGACCGCCGAGCGCCTCGAGCACCAGGAGGCCTCCGTGCGGCGCTTCCTCGAGCTCAACGGCGACGACTGACGCCGGAACCGGCCGCAACCGCCGCCGGTGCGACTACCTTCCGGCGCCGGGTGCGTCGTCTGTTGCTCATCGTCGCCGGGGTCCTCGTGTTCCTGGCCATCGCCTTCGTGCTGGCCCGGTGGCTGTCGGCCGAGAACGTCGAGCGCGACAAGGTCACGGATCTGCTCGACGCCCAGGCCAAGGGCGACGAGGCGGCGATGCTCGAGCAGATCGACGGGTGCATGCAGCGGCCCGCGTGCGTCGGCGCGGTGCGGGCCAACGCGGAGCAGCTGAAGGACCCGGGCCGGATCGAGATCGTCGCCTTCGACAGCGACACCTCGCACGCGCTCGGCGCGGCCACCGGCCCGACGCGCGTGGTGTGGAAGACGCCGACGCGGCTGACCACCGTCCAGTGCATCGAGATCCGGCGCACCGGCAGCGTGTTCTCCGGGCCGTCGGTTACCGTGACCGGCCTGAGCGAGCCGATCGGACGGGAGAGCCCATGCTGAGCAACTTCCTCCCGGCGGTCGTGTTCCCACCCCGACTCATGCTGCGCCGCTTCGCCCTGCCGTTTTTCGCCCTCGTCGCCCTCGCCGCGGCCGCTGCCCCCGCTCACGCGGCCGATACGCCGACCCGTCAGACGCTCTACCAGGACGGTCCGGACGGCCGGTACCTGCTCGGCGGCGAGTGGGCCTTCCGCAAGCCGTCGACCGGCTGGAGCGCGGTCTCGGTGCCCAACGCCTGGAACGCGACCGGCGACACGGTGGCCGACTTCCTGCCCAGCGTGGGCTACTACCGCAAGAGCTTCGACCTGCCGGCCGGCGGCACGCGGCGCGACTGGGTGCTGCGCTTCGAGTCGGTCAACTACCGCGCCTACATCGACTTCAACGGGCACCGGATCGGCACCCATCAGGGCGCCTTCACGCCGTTCGAGATCCGCATCCCGCACTCGCTGCTGCGCCGCGGCGCCAACACGCTCGAGGTCAAGGTCGACGCGCGCCACCGCAGCGCGCTGGACTTCCCCTACGCCGGACTGAACGCGGCGGGCGACCCCAGCGCGGGCTGGTGGCCGTACGCCGGGATCCTGCGCGAGGTGTACCTGCGGGAGGTCGACCGCGTGGATCTCGACCAGGTCCAGGTGCTGCCCGACCTGCACAGCCCCACCGGCTCGGCCAGCGTGACCTTCCGGGCCCGGGCGGTCAACGTCACGGGCTCGACCCAGCGCGTGAGCGTGACCGGCACCTACGGCAACGCGCGCGTGACGCTGGGCAGCGCCACGCTGGGCCCCGGCCAGTCGCAGACGCTGGCCGGCCGCGTCACCGTGCGCAACCCGCGGCTGTGGGAGCCCGGCTCGCCCTACCTGTACACCGCGACGGTCTCGGCCCGCGTGAGCGGCGACCTCGTGCGCCAGTGGAGGGTCCACTCCGGCGTGCGCTCGCTGCGCGTGGCCTCCGACGGCTCGCTGCTGCTCAACGGCAAGCGCGTCAACGCGCGCGGCTTCGCGCTGCACGAGGACTGGCCGGGCGAGGGCGGCGCGCAGTCCAACGCCACCCGCGACCAGCAGCTCAACTGGGTGCAGGAGGCGGGCGGCGACATGATCCGCTCGCACTACCCACTGCACCCGCACGTCTACGAGGAGGCCGACCGCCGCGGCATGCTCGTGTGGAACGAGGTGCCCTTCTACCAGGTGCGCACCACGATCCTGGACGACTCGCGCGTGCTCAAGCTGGGCGACCAGTACCTGCGCGACGACGTGATCGCCAACTCCAACCACCCGTCGATCATCGTGTGGTCGATCGCCAACGAGCTCAACGCGCTCGTGGGCAAGTACCAGACCGACTACATCCGCCACGCCGCCCGGCTGGTGCGCTCGCTGGACGACACGCGCCTGGTCGGCCAGGCCTTCGCGGGCTACCCGTCCGCGGGCTGCCAGAAGGGCTACTACCCGCTCGACGTGCTCGGCGTGAACCTGTACTTCGGCTGGTACACGGGCCGGCTGGGCGAGATCGCCGACCGCACCCGGCTGTCGGACTTCCTGGACCAGCTGCATCGCTGCTACCCCAACAAGGCGATCTTCGCGACCGAGTGGGGGGCCGAGGCCAACCGCGAGGGCCCGGCCGACGAGAAGGGCACGTTCGCCTTCCAGGCGCAGTGGGCGCGCGACACGCTGGCCATCATGGACACCAAGCCGTGGCTGGCCGGTGCGCTGTACTGGACGCTGCAGGAGTTCCGCATCCGGCCCGACTGGGACGGGTCCAATCCGTACCCGACGTCGCCGCTGCACCAGAAGGCGGTCATCGAGTACGACGGCACGAAGAAGCCGGCCTACGACGTGCTCGCGCAGATGTACAAGGCGCACCCGCAGCTCTCGCGCTGACGTTCGCCCCGTGGGCACCGGCGATCGGCCGCTACCATCGTCCGTCTCATGGCCAAGACTTCTGCGACCAAGCTCGACGCTCGCGCGCGCACGCCCGAAGGCTCCCGCGCGACGCGCCGCCTGCGCCGCGAGGGCCGGATTCCCGGCGTCCTCTACGGCGGCGGCGAAGATCCCGTTCCGTTCGACGTCGACGCCCGCGAGCTGCGCCACGCGCTGGCCGCCCGCGGTGCCGTGCTCGACGTCGCCATCGACGGCAAGACCGCTTCGGCGGTGCTCAAGTCCGCCGACCGGCACCCGGTCCGCGGCGAGACCACCCACATCGACCTCCTGCGCGTGCGGCTCGACGTCGCCATCCAGGCGACCGTCGTGGTCGAGCTGGAGGGCGTCGACGACGCCCCCGGCGTGGTCGAGGGCGGTGTCATCGAGCAGGTCACCCGCGAGGTGACGATCGAGGCGCTCCCGACCGAGATCCCCGAGTCGCTCAGCGCCGACGTCTCGGCGATGGTGATCGGCGACACGCTCTACCTGAGCGCGGTCAAGCCGCCCGCCGGCGTGACGCTGGTCGACGATCTCGAGGAGACCGTCCTGGCCACGCTGACCCCGCCGAAGCTGGGCGAGCCCTCCGAGGACGAGATCGAGCAGGAGACCGCGCTCGTCGGTGAGGACGGCGCCGAGGCCTCCGCCGAGGGCGAAGAGGCCGCCGCCGAGGGCGACGCGCCCGCCGAGGGCGACGCATCCTCGGACGACTCCGCCGAGTAGCTGGAGGGAGGACCCTGCCCGTCGACTGGCTCGTCGTCGGGCTGGGCAACCCCGGCTCGGAGTACGCCTACACGCCGCACAACGTCGGCTTCGAGGTCGCCGCGCGGCTGGCCGCGCGCTGGCAGCTGCCCAAGGGCAAGGCGAAGTACGCCGGGCTGATCACCGACGGGCGGACCGGCCCCGGCGGCCCGCGGGTCGCGGTGCTGCTGCCGCAGACCTACATGAACGACGCGGGCCGCTCCGCCGGCCCGGCGCGCGGCGCGCTGCAGGTCGAGCTGGATCGCGTGCTCGTCGTGCACGACGAGATCGACCTGCCCTTCGGGGACATCCGCGCCCGCCTGGGCGGCGGCCTGGCCGGCCACAACGGCCTGAAGTCGCTCAAGCGCGAGCTGGGCAGCGCGGACTTCGCGCGCGTGCGCATCGGCGTGGGGCGGCCGGACTCGACCGATCCCGAGATCGTCGCCGCCTACGTGCTGGGCCGCTGGCGCCAGCCGCGCGACGAGGTCGACGCGCTGATCGAGCAGGCCACCGACGTGGCCGAGCGGATCGTGCTGGGCGAGACGTCGCTCGCATAGCGAGCGCGCCGCCCGGGCAGCCTCCGAGCATGCAGGTACACAAACGTCTCACTTCGCTGGCGTTCGCGATGGTCGCGACGCTGGCGCTCGCCGGCTCGGCCCACGCGGCCTCCGGCCCCTCGTCCATCGCGCTGCCCGCCGGCTTCGGCCCCGAGTCGTTGACCGGCTCCGGCGCGACGCTGTACTCGGGCTCGTCGAGCAGCGGCGCCGTCTGGGCCGGCAGCGCGCGCACCGGCAAGGGTCGCGTCCTGGTGCCGGCGCACGCTGGCCGCGCCGCGCTGGGCATCGCCGTCGCGGGCGGCAAGCTGGTCGTGGCCGGCGGCGACACCGGCAACCTCTACGTCTACGACCGCCGCACCGGGCGCGACGGGCGCACGTTCGCGTTGGGCGGCAAGCTGATCAACGACGTCGTGGTGCACAACGGGGTGGCCTACGCCACCGACACGCTCGCGCCGGTCCTCTACCGGGTCACGCTCGACGGCTCCGCGCCGGTCCGGGCGATCCAGCTGTCCGGCTACCCGACCGCGGCCGGCGCGCCCGGCGCCGACGGCATCGTGCTCGACGGCACGACGCTGATCGTGGGCGACATCGCCTCCGCCGGATTGGTGCGGATCAACCCGGCCACCGGCCTGAGCACGCCGATCACGCTCGGCGGCGCCACGCTGACGTTGAACGACGGCCTGCTGCGCGACGGCAACCGCCTGTTCGTGGCCGCGGGCACGGGCCACGTGACGCGCGTGCTGCTCAGCGGCGGCGCGGCCAGCGGTCGCGTGACCGCCGACCGGCAGGTGGCCGACGCGACGGTCGACATCGCCAAGGCGGCCGGGACCATCTGGTACGTCGACGCCGCCTTCCAGCAGACGCCGGACCCGAGCTCGGTGGCCATGATCCGCCGCGTGCCTCGGTCGCTGTCCTAGCACGTCGGGTGGGACGCGGCCGGCGGGCCGCGTCCCAGCTCCCGAGCGCCGGTCAGCGCGCGCGGACCGTCCGCTTGAACGTCGCGGTCTTGATCGAGCCCCCGCCTCGGCTGGTGATGCGGATGCTCACCTTGCCCTTGGTCTTGAGTGTGATCTTCACGCGTGCGCTGTAGGGCCGGGCGCCCGACGCGGGGCCCGAACGCTTCAGCGAGAACTGCTTGGTGAAGCGCACGACGCGGCCGTTGCGGCGGCCGATCGTGGTCACGACGATCTTCTTCGTCGACGAGCGCACCAGCCCGTTGCGGCTCCCGCGCAGGCGGGTGGTCAGCTTCAGGGTCGGCTTGTAGAGCTTCTTCTTCGACGTCGAGGCGCTGCTGTTCGTCTTGGTGGTCGTCGTCACCGGGGCGGCCGGGGTCGCCGGTGTGGGGGCGGCGTTGGCCCCGTTGGCGCCGTTGGCTCCGGCCGTGCCGAAGGCCAACGCGCTCAGGCAGCCCAGCGATCCGCCGAGGATCTGCACCGGCACGAGGCCGTCGGTGCACCCGCCCGCGCCGGGCACCTGGATGTTGGTCGGCAGGACGCAGATCAGCGACCCGCCCGTCGGTTGCGCAACGGAGACCGTCGAGGACGGGCACCCCGCCTGGCCGCCCCCGGGCAGCAGGCAGACCACGGCCTGGGCGCTGACCTCCGCCGCCACGCTGCCGTCCGGGCAGGCGGGCGCCGCGCCGACCTGCGGTGCGTCGGGCACCGCGCAGACCGATCCGCTGGCCCCGATGTAGACGACCACCAGGCCACTGGCGCACTGCCCGCCGGTCCCCAGGACCGGATTGGCCGGTATGCCGGGCAGCGCTTGCGCCGACGCCGACGTTGCGGCCAACCCGAGCGCCAGCGTGGCGATCGCGGCCGCGAGCATCCCTGACTTCACCCTCATGATTCCTCCGCCGTCCCTTGCCGATCGTGGCGCGCTCCCACTCCAGCGCGCTCCGTGCGCCGTCATTACCGCGCGAACGACGGAACTATGCGCGCCAACCGCGAAATCCGGTCTCCTAGACTCGAAGGCAGACCCCGTGCCGCGCTCCGCGCGGTCGTTCGTCCTGTCCAGATGACCCTCGCCTGATGGCTCTCCGCCCCCTCCTCGCCCACTTCGAAGACGACGCCGACGCGGCCACGCTGGCCCGCGACGGCGGCCGCGCGTTCACGTCCTCGTCGCTGCGTCCGTTCGCCCTGGCGGCGCTGGCCGACCGCGATCCGCGCACCCCGACGATCGTCGTCGCCGGCGACGACCGCCAGGCCCGCGACCTGGCCGCCGACCTGCGGGCCTGGCTGGCCCCGCGGGCGGTGCGCTTCTATCCCAGCCGCGGGGTGGCCTACGAGTCGCACCTGGCCCCGCCGCCGCATCTGGTCGGCCTGCGGGTCGCCGCGCTGGACGCGCTGCTGGAGCACGACGGCACCAGCGACGCGCCGGTCGTCGTCGTGTCCGCGGTGGCGCTGAGCGAGAAGGTCCCCGACCCCGAGCTGCGCCCGCACTCGCTGCACCTGAAGGTCGGCGAGCTGCTGGACATCGAGGAGTTCACCGGCCAGCTGGTCGCCGCCGGCTACGAGCGCGTCGACCAGGTCACCGACCGCGGTCAGTTCGCGGTGCGCGGCGGCATCCTTGACGTGTATCCCGCCACCGAGGACCGGGCGGTGCGCGTCGACCTGTTCGACATCGAGATCGAGTCGCTGCGCTGGTTCTCGACCTTCACGCAGCGCTCGCTGGGGGACGCCGAGGAGGTCGAGGTCGCGCCCGCCGCCGAGCTGGCGCCCGAGCACCGCGAGCTGGCCGAGATCGCCGCGCTGTCGGCGGAGGACGAGCGCCCCGACATTGCCGAACTGCTGCCGGTCGATCGCTTCCGCGCCTTCCTCGACCTCGCGCCGGCCGCGGCGAGCATCCTGGTCGCCGCCGAGGAGGAGATCGCGCCCGCGCTGGCCGACCACTGGCAGGACGTGTGCGCCGCCTTCCACGACGACGACGCGCGTCACCTGTACGTGCGCCCGGACGACATCAAGGCCGCGCTGGAGCAGCGCGCCGACGTCCAGCTGAGCGCCATCTCCGGCGACCAGCCGATCCAGCTGCGCGGCCAGGCCGCCGACACCGCCGCGCGCTCGATGAAGGAGGCCGAGAGCGAGCTGGAGAAGCTCGTGCGCTCCGGCTACCGCACGATCGTGGCCTGGCCCCGCCGGGGCGAGGGCGAGCGCGCGGGCTACAACCTCGCGCGCATGACCGCCTCCTGGCTGAACGGGGGGAATCCGTCCCACCCACCCGGCGCCCCCTCCCTGCAGTTCAGCGTGGCCACGCTGCGCGACGGCTTCATCGCCCCGTCGCTGAAGCTCGCGGTGATCCCCGAGCACAAGCTGGTGCGCCGCCGCCGGGCCGAGTCCGACGGGGGCACCAGCGGCCGCGGGCGGCGCGGCGCGCTGCGCAGCTTCGCCGACCTGCGCACGGGCGACATCGTCGTCCACGAGGACCACGGGATCGCCCGCTTCGCCGGCTTCGACACGCGCACGGTGGCCGGCGTCACGCGCGACTACCTGCTGCTCGAGTACGCCGGGGCGGACCGCGTGTTCGTCCCCTCAGACCAGCTGACGAAGATCTCCCGCTACGTCGGCGCCGGCGGCGACCACCCGCCGCTGTCCAAGCTCGGCGGGACGCGCTGGGACACGCTCAAGGCCCGCGCCCGCCGCGCCGCCCAGGAGATGGCCGGCGAGCTGCTGAACCTGTACGCCGAGCGCAAGCGCCGCACCGGCCACGCCTTCCCGCCCGACGGCGACTGGCTGATGGAGTTCGAGGCGAAGTTCCCGCACACCGAGACCGCCGACCAGCGCGAGGCGATCGAGGTCGTCAAGGCCGACATGGAGACGCCGCGCCCGATGGACCGCCTGATCTGCGGCGACGTCGGCTACGGCAAGACCGAGGTCGCGCTGCGGGCCGCGTTCAAGGCGGTCGAGGGCGGCACGCAGGTGCTGATGCTGGTGCCCACGACGATCCTGGCCCAGCAGCACTTCGGGACGTTCGCCGAGCGCCTGGCCGACTACCCGATGACCATCGAGCAGGTCTCGCGCTTCCGGCCCGCCGCCGAGCAGAAGGACGCGGTCAAGCGCTTCAACGAGGGCAAGCTCGACATCCTCATCGGCACGCACCGGCTGCTCTCGCGCGACGTGCGCCCGAAGAACCTGGGCCTGATCATCGTCGACGAGGAGCAGCGCTTCGGGGTCAAGCAGAAGGAGCTCCTGCGCCAGCTGAAGCTGCGCGTGGACGTGATCTCGATGTCGGCCACGCCGATCCCACGCACGCTGCAGATGTCGCTGGCCGGCGTGCGCGACATCTCGGTGATCGAGACGCCGCCCGAGGGGCGCCGCCCGGTCAAGACCTACGTGGGCGAGTACGACGAGCAGCTGGTCAAGCAGGCGCTGGAGCGCGAGCACCGGCGCGAGGGCCAGGCGTTCTTCCTGCACAACCGGGTGGAGACGATCGACGAGACCGCCGAGCGCCTGCGCGCGCTGTGCCCGGGCCTGAAGTTCGAGGTGGCCCACGGCCAGCTGGAGACCGACGAGCTCGAGGCCCGGATGATGAGCTTCCTGCGCGGCGAGGCCGACGTGCTGGTGGCCACCAGCATCATCGAGTCGGGCATCGACATCCCGCAGGCCAACACGCTGATCGTCGAGCGGGCCGACATCTTCGGCCTGTCCCAGCTCTACCAGATCCGCGGGCGCGTGGGCCGCTCGCGCGAACGCGCCTACGCCTACCTGCTGTACCCGTCGGCCGACGCGCTGACCCACGAGGCCAGCCAGCGGCTGTCGGCGCTGAGCGACTACACCGAGCTGGGCGCGGGCTTCCGCGTGGCCATGCGCGATCTGGAGATCCGCGGCGCGGGCAACCTGCTGGGCGACGAGCAGTCCGGTCACGTCGCCGCGCTGGGCTTCGAGCTCTACCTGGCCATGATCGACGAGGCCGTCGCCGCCGCCGAGGGGATGAGCGAGGACGTGCCCGAGCCGGTGCGCCTGGACGTCAACGTCGACGCCTACGTGCCGGCCGACTACGTGCCCTACGAGCAGGCCAAGATCGATGTCCACCGGCGGATCGCGGGCGCGACCGAGGTGGCCGACCTGGCGCTGCTGCGCGACGAGCTGGAGGACCGCTTCGGCCCTGTGCCCGAGCCGCTGAGCAACCTGATCGACCTGCAGCAGGCGCGCATCAAGCTGGGCCAGGCCGGCGCCACCGCCGTGACCTTCCGCCAGGGCCGCCTGGCCGTCACCCCGATCGAGCTGGACTCGGTCAAGGCCAAGGCGATCCGCGAGCAGATCCCGGGCGCCCTGTACGAGTCGGGCAAGTCCCAGCTGTCGATGCGCGTGCCCGACGACCCACAGCAGCGCTTCCCCGCCGTCGTGCGGGCCGCCGATGTGCTGCTGGCGGTCGTGCGCGAGGCCGCGTAAGCTTCCTTCGAGGGCCTTGACCTGGGCTTCATCTGGCATCGCCAGCCTAGGTTCCATGCGCCCTGCTTCCGCTACCCTCTCGCGCCCTATGCGCCGAACGCTCCGAATTCTGCTGCCCGTCTTCCTCCTGGGCGCGGTGGCGGTCGTCCTGTCCGCTTGTGGCGGCGACGACAACGACACCAGCACGACGAGCACCGCCCTGCCGGGCAACGCGATCGCCCGCGTCGGTGAGGTCCCGATCACCAAGGACGACTTCACCCACTGGATGACGGTGGCCGCCGCCTCCACGGCGGCCCAGAGCGGTCAGACCGGCGAGCTGGCCAAGGTGCCGGACGCCCCGAACTACACGGCCTGCGTCGCCGCCCGCAAGAAGGCCGCGCCCGCGCCGGCCAAGGGCCAGCCGACCACGACCGACGCGCAGTACAAGGAGCAGTGCGCGCAGACCTACGAGCAGCTGCGCTCGACGGTCGCGACCTTCCTGATCACGTCGCAGTGGATCGAGCAGGAGTCCCGCAACCGCAAGATCACCGTGACCGACGCCCAGGTGGCCAAGGATCTCGACAAGCTCAAGAAGCAGCAGTTCCCCAAGGAAGCCGACTACGAGAAGTTCCTCAAGCAGCAGGGGATGACGAACGACGACGTCCTCTTCCAGCAGAAGCTGACGACGCTGCGCACCGACCTGCAGACCGCGGTGACCAAGGGCAAGGACACGGTCACCGACGCGCAGATCTCGGCTTACTACGACAAGAACAAGTCGCGCTTCGCGACGCCGGAGATGCGTGACGTGCGCATCGTGCTGACCAAGACCGAGGCCGAGGCCAACGAGGCCAAGCAGGCGCTCGAGGACGGCGGCACCTGGAAGGACGTCGCCAAGAAGTACTCGATCGACGACGCCTCCAAGAACAACGGCGGCCTGCTGCAGGGCATCGCCAAGGGCCAGCAGGAGAAGGCGCTGGACGACGCGATCTTCGCGGCCAGCAAGAGCGAGATCGGCGGCCCGGTCAAGACGCAGTTCGGCTGGTACGTCTACGAGGTCGACAAGATCACCGCGGCCGACCAGCAGACGCTCGACCAGGCCAAGGACACGATCAAGCAGATCCTGACCTCCGAGCAGCAGCAGAAGGCCCTGACCACGTTCGAGAAGAACTGGGAGAAGTCGTTCAAGGCCCAGACGATCTGCCGCTCCGGCTACACCGTCGACCAGTGCAAGAACGCGCCGAAGACGACGCCCACCACGGCGACGTCGACGGTCGCCCAGCCGAACACCACGGCCAGCGGCGGCTGATCGCCGCCATCACCGTGCCGTCATCGCTGTCCCGCCATCGTCCCGCTCGCTTCGGCGTGCGGGGCACCGGCGGGGCCGCGCTCCTGGCGGCCTGCGTGCTGCTGACCGCCTGCGGCGGTGACGGCGGCGGCGGATCGACGACCGGCGCGTCGGTCCCGGCGACGACCACCGCCGCCACACCCGCCCCGACGACGACCGCGGCGACGCTCACCCACGCGCAGCTGGTCGAGCAGGCCGACGCGGCCTGTGCGTCCGCGGCCGAGGCGATCGCCGCCGTGCCACCGGCGCGTTCGCTGTCCGCGCTGGCCGACTACGCCCAGCGGGTCGGCCAGATCGGCACCGACCTGAGCGACGCGCTGGGCGCGCTGCGCCCGGCCGCGGCCGACCGCGCGGCCTTCCAGACCTACGTCGACGGCGTCGACGCCTCCAACCAGGCGCTGGCCGCGATGGGCAGCGCCGCCACCAGCGGCGACGCCGGCGGCGTGCGCTCCGCCGCCCGCTCGATCGACGAGGTCGGCGTCGGCGTGCTGGCCACGCGCGCCGGGCTGCCCGGGTGCGCCGCGACCTCTGCCAGCGGGGCCGGGTCCTGAGCGAGCTCCTCGAGCCCGAGGAGTTCCGCCGGGTGGCCGGCGCCATCGAGGCGGCGGTCGGTCAGGCGGTCGTGGGCCAGCGCGACGCGGTCCGCGGCGCGCTCGTCGCGCTGCTGGCCGGCGGCCACGCGCTGCTGGAGGGCGTCCCGGGCCTGGGCAAGACCACGATGGCGCGGGCGTTCGCCTCCGCGCTGGGCCTCGAGCACCGGCGCGTGCAGTTCACGCCGGACCTGATGCCGGCCGACATCACCGGCACGACCGTGCTGACCCAGGACGAGGGGGGCACGCACGCCGAGCTGCGCTTCCAGCCCGGGCCGGTCTTCGCGCAGCTGCTCCTGGCCGACGAGATCAACCGCGCGGCCCCGCGCACCCAGAGCGCGCTGCTGGAGGCCATGCAGGAGCACACGGTCACGATCGGCACGCAGACCCGCGCGCTGCCTCGTCCGTTCTTCGTGCTGGCCACCCAGAACCCGGTCGAGCTGCAGGGCACCTACCCCTTGCCCGAGGCCGAGCTGGACCGGTTCCTGGTCAAGCTCGAGTTCACCTATCCCGGGCGCGAGGAGCTCAGCGCGATGGTCGTGCACACGGCGGCGCAGGCGGCCGATCCGCCCGTGCCGACGGTGGCCGACGCGGACACGCTGCTGGCCATGACGGCGCTGGTCCGCGCGGTGCCGGTGGCCGCGCCGGTGGTCGACTACGCCAGCCGGCTCGTGCTGGCGCTGCAGCCCGACGGGGCGGACGCCGTCGACGACGTGCGCCGCCACGTGCGCCTGGGCCCGAGCCCGCGAGGGGCGCAGGCGCTGGTCCTGGCCGGCCGCGTGCTGGCGCTGATGGACGGCCGCATGAGCCTGGCCTTCGCCGACGTGCGGGCGATGGCCCTGCCCGCGCTGCGCCACCGCCTGGTGCTCGGCTTCGAGGCCGAGCGCGCCGGCGTCAGCGCCGACGGCCTGGTCGCCCAGACGCTCGAGCGGGTGCCCACCGAGCGATGACCGCGCCGCTCGTCGACGCCGGCGAGCTGCGCCAGCTGGAGCGCCTGCGCTACGTGCAGCTCGACGCGCTGATGGCCGGCCTGGTCGGGCGGCCGGTCGGTGCGGCGGGCGGGCGTGGGCTGGAGTTCTCCGAGTACCGCCCCTACACGCCCGGCGACGACCTGCGCCGGCTGGACGCCAACGTGTACGCGCGGCTGCGCCAGCCGGTGGTCAAGAGCTCACCGGCCGAGCGGCAGTTGGGGCTGGCGCTCCTGCTCGACGCCAGCGGCTCCATGGACGCGGTGGCCCGCCACGCCAGCCGCCTGACGGCGCTGCTGGGGGCGGTGGCGCTCCTGCGGGGCGATCGCGTGCGGTTGTCGGTGCTGGCCGACGGGCTGGCGCAGGCCGAGCGTCAGCTGTGGGGACCGCGGGCGCTGGGCGCCCTGCTCGAGCAGGTCGAGGGCGCGCCGCCGGCCGGGCACACCGACCTGGCCCGCTCGGTGCGGGCGGCGCGGTCGCGCTCCGGCCCCGCGCAGATCGCCGTGCTGGTCAGCGATGCGCTGGTCGAGGCCGACGCGCTGGACGAGGCGGTGCTGGCGTTGGCCGCGTCGGGGTCGGCCAGCGCGCTGGTGCAGGTCGAGCCGGCGGCGCTGGACGAGACGCGCGGCCCGGTCGAGCTGGTCGATCAGGAGACGGGCGAGCGCCTGGCCGTGGCGCTGTCGGCGGGGGCGCTGGCCGCGCACCGCGAGCGCGTCGAGGCGCTGGCCGCCCGCGTGGCCTCGACCTGCGCGGCGCACGGCGTCGCGCACGTGCGCGCTCGCGTGGGCGGCGAACCCCTCGACGACCTGCTGGCGCTGGCCGAGCACGGCGCCCTGCTCGAGCGCACCCGCTAGGGCACTAGCGCGAGCGCCGCGTGGACAGCGCGACGCCGCCCAGGAAGGCCAGGAGCGCGGCGCCGACCAGCACGCGCCACAGGGCGAACCCGTCGTCGGCGGCCAGCGCCGCCCCGGGATCGGCCGGATCCAGCAGCCCGCCACCGGTGGCCGCCGCCGTGGCGCCCAGCACGGAGGCGTCGGCCGGACGCGGGGATCGCTCCGCCGGGTAGGGGACGGCCAGCAGCGCCTGGGCCTGCTGACCGTCGGCGGCCGTGCCCGCCCCGTACACACCGGGCGCGACGTCCGCGCCCAGGGAGGCGGCGTAGCGGCTGGGGGCGACCTCGGCGAAGGCCAGCGCGCGGGTCGCGTCCCGCGGGGTGCGCAGCGTCCCCCGCACGTCGGCCAGCGGCAGCGGCGTGCCCGCGGTGGCCAGCGGATCGACCACGGCACGGGCGGGGTCGGCGGGATCCAACGCGGGCTGCAGCGCCGGTGTCGGGACGCCGCGCTCGGCCCAGCGCGCGGCGCCGGTGAACAGCTGTGGGCGGTCGCTCGGCCAGGTGGCGGCCCAGGCGCCCGCCCCCGGCGTCCACACCGCCACGCGGCCCAGCCCGACCTGCCACTGGGCCAGAACCGGTGCCACGGTCGCGTTGACGCGCGTGGTCAGCGGGGCGCTGGCGCCCTCGCGCAGACGGGTGAGGACGTTGCCGGCCAGCGGCGGCAGCTCCTGGCCCGACAGCCCGGAGGTGATCGGGCTGGGCGGGCCGGCGCTGACCGCCAGCGACCCGCGCTGGGCCACGGCGGGCGCGACGCGGCGGGTCTCGCGGGCCAGCACGCGGGGGAGGCGGCGCGCGTCGGGCACGGCCACGAACGTCCCACGGCCCGCGCGGGCCAGCCGGCGCAGCAGCGCGACGTCGGCGTCGGGACCCAGCGCGATCGTCGACAGCGAGATGTTCTCGCGGCGCAGGCGGGCCAGCAGCGCGGCGGGGTCGCCGGGCTCGGAGACGCCGTCGCTGATCAGGACCAGGTGGCGGGTCGGTGCCCGGCTGGCGGCCAGCTGCTGCGCCCCGCGCTCCAGGCCGCGCAGCACGTTCGTGCCGCCGCCCGCGTCGAGCGTGTCGATCTGGGCGCCGACCGCGGGCGCGTTGGCCGCGCTGACGCGCTGCAACGGGAGGATGTCGTGCGGCTGGGCGTCGAAGGCGACGATCCCGAGCTCGTCCTCGTCGCGGGCGGTCAGCGTCAGCGCCGAGCGGGCGGCCGCGCGGGCCATGGCGATCTTCGGGTCCAGGCCGCCGGCCAGGTCGTTCATCGAGCTGGAGCGGTCGATCACCAGCTCGAGCGCGAGGCGACGCTTGCGCACGCCGCCGGGGCGCAGGCTCTGGACGGGGAGCAGGCGGTCCAGCTCGGTGCCGGCGTAGCGGCCCAGCGACAGGCTGTGCGGGCCGCCCAGCAGCAGCAGGCCGGCGCCCTCCTGGACCGCGGCGCGCAGCGCCGCGACCTGCGCGTCCGACAGCGCGGTGGCCGGCACGTCGCCCAGCACGACGACGTCGGTGCCGTCCAGGGCGGCGGGATCGGTGGGCAGCGCCGCGGCGGTGGTGGTGGCCACGTCCATGCCGTCCGCGGTCAACAGCCGCGCGACCGCGCCCGCGTCCCCGGCGACGAGCGCCCGCGGCGCGGGACCGATGCGGGTTGTGGCCGCCAGCGTGTCGTTGGCGGCGACGGTGTCGCCGGCCAGCCGCACGCGCAGCCCGTAGGCGTGCCAGCCCGCCGCCGGCGGCTCGGGCGTGAGCACCAGCGGCGTCTGCCCGGCGCGCAGATCCAGCGCCTGGCGGCCGACGGTGGCGCCGTCGCGGGTCAGCTCGAGGGTCGCCCGCGCGGCGACCGTGCTGGAGATCGTGGCCTGCAGGACGAGCGCGTCGCCGGCGTGCAGGGGCGAGCCGGCGACCAGACGGGTGACGGCGGCGTCGCGGGGTTCGCCGCCCGTCAGCGCGACCCCGTCGACCCGGACCCCGGCCCGGGTGGCCGCCGCCGCGGCGGCCCCGCCGTCGCCAGCGGTCGCGAACCCGTCGGACAGGACGATCGCCCGGCCCCCGTCGGGCAGCGCGCCCGTGGCCAGGGTCAGGGCCGCGGCCAGGTCGGTGGCCTCGGGTTGGGGCGTGGTCGGGCCGAAGCCGGCCTGACCGGCGAACGAGACGACGCGACACGGGTCGCCGCAGACGCCGTGGTCGACGGCCGATCGGATCCACGCGCGTTGCCGCGCCGCCTGGGCGGCATCGATGCTGGCCGAGCGATCGATGACCAGCAGGGTCGGCTCGCGCTCGGCTCCGCCGACGTGCGGCCACAGGAGGGCGGCGACGAGCAGCAGGCCGGCGCCCGCGCGCAGCCCGAGCGCCGCGGGGATCCGCGCGGCCAGAGCGGTCTCGACCAGCAGCACGGCCAGCGCCGCGGCGATCAGCCAGGGCCACAGGTCGGTCGGCGCGTCGGGTGCCGGCGCGCCGCCGTCGGCCGCCCGCAGGGTCAGCTCCCGAGGTGCCGGGGCCGGCGCCGGCGCCGGGGTCTGCCCGCGCGCCCAGGTGGCGACGTTGGCCAGCAGGATCGGGAACGCGGGCAGCTGGGCCAGGTTCGAGCGCGTGGGGTCGACGCCCAGCAGGGCGGTGCGGTCGCCGGCCGCGACCAGCGGGCCATCGGGGGCCCAGGCCACCGCGGGCAGCGAGGCCGGCAGCACGACGCGCCGCAGGCCGCCGGGCTGCACGACCAGCCCGCTCAGGTCGACGCCGTCCAGCAGCGTCGCCGCGGGGATGCTGCCGGACGACGTGGGGTCGGACAGCGGCGCGCCGACCCGTCCGCCGGGCAGCGCGGGCGGCGAGACCAGCAGCGTCGGCCGATCGGGATCGGCCTGCGACGGCGCGACGCGATCGAGGACGACCAGGCCCGCGTCGTCGGCGGCGGACCGGTCGGCCGGCGCGACGCGGTCGACGGTGACGCCGGGCAGCGCGGCCAGGCCGCGGGCCAGCGGGGACGTGGGGTCGGACGAGACCAGGGCCACCCGCAGCGGCGCATCGGGGTCGGGCACGGCGACGGTGGCCTGGTTGTCGCTGCGCAGCGCGTCGTCGCGGGCCAGGCGCAGCGTCAGCTCGCTCGCGGGCGTGGCCGCGATCACCGCATCGCTCGTCGCGCCGGCCGCGACGTCGAGCGTGCGCGCGCCGATCTGCCGCCCGTCGCGCTGCACCAGGAGCCGGACGCGCGCGGCCCGGTCGGCCTCGTTGCGCACGCCCACGAGCACCGAGCAGTCGCCGGCCTGGCAGCGCGCCACCGGGGTGGTCAGCGCCTGGTTGTCCAGGCGGCCGCCGACCAGGTGCTTCTCCAGCGTCACGCCGTCGGTCTGGATGCGGGCGGGCGGGCCGTTGCCGCCGGCGTAGTAGGCGGCGATCGTCCCGCCCGGACGATGCAGCTCTCCCGCGGCCAGCGACAGCCCGGCGGCCAGATCCGTGCGGGGCGCGTCGGCCGTCAGCGCCTGGAGCGCGTCGGCGGCGGCGGGCGGATCGACACCGGCGGCCAGCAGGCGCGGCGTCGCGCCCGCCGCGACGATGCTCACGGGCGTGTCGTCGGGCAACGCATCCAGGCGGCTCTCGATCGCCGACCGGGCCACCGCCAGGCGCTCGCGCCCTTGGTCGGCGGCCGCCATGCGGGTCGAGGTGTCGACGACGACCACGAACGGGGCCGCCCCCGCCGGCGCCGGGCCGCCACCCGTCTGCGGCGCGGTCAGCGCGAGGACGGCCAGCACGAGCGTCAGCACCTGCAGGGCGAGCGCCAGCGGCAGCACGACGCGGGCGCTGCGCCGGCGGGGCGCGGCCGCCCCGGGCAGATCGCGCCACAGCAGCAGGCTGGCGACCGGCACCTCGCGCCGGTGGCGGCGCAGGTGCAGCACGACCAACGGCACCAGCGCGACGAAGCCGGCCAGGAACCAGGGGGCGAGCAAGCTCACCGGGGCTGGAAGTACGTCGACACCACCGGACCGGTGGCCGGCGACGGGGCGTTGGCGATCGTGGGCACGAACGGCAGGTCGATCGGACCGCCCGGGGCCGCCGTCCCGCCGCCCGACTGCACGCGTCCGCTGCCCTGACCGCGCCCGCCGGTTCCGGCCCGGCCGGCGCCGCTGGCCCGGCCCGTCCCGCCGTTGGCCGCGCGGTTGCGCAACGGCAGCGCGGTCGCGCCGGTGGTGCTGCGGCGCCCATCACCCGAGCGGCCGACGGTGCCGGCCTGGCTGCCGGCGCCGCGCGTGCCCTGCTGGCCGCTGCTGGCGGCGGGCGCGGACTGGGTACCGGTCGCGCCGGGTGTGCCGGCGCCGCTGCGCCCGGGCGAGCGGCTCTGGACGCCGATGCCGCCGATCCGGTCGGCGCCCGGCACGGCCGCGGGGGTGGGTGCGCCCGCGGTCGAGCGGGTCGACGCGCGGCGCCCGGCGGTTCCTGCCTCGGCGTCGCTGCCCGCCGCGCCCTGCGCGCTGGACGCGCCCGCGCCGGTCGGGCCCGCGGCGCCGCCGGTGCGCGGGCGCACGGAGATCGTGCCCGCGGCGGCGCCGGCGCGGCCCGATGCGTCGACCCCCGCGGGTGCCGGCGCCGCGCCCGTGGTCGTCGTGCCGGTCGTCGTCGTCGCCGCGGGCGGGGTGGTCGCGGTGGCCGCGGGCGCGGTCGTCGGGGTCGGTGCGGAGGGCGACCCAGCGCTGCCGCTCGAGGCCGGCGCGCGGGCGGCGGGCGCCGACCCGGCGTCGGCCTGCAGTGCCCGGTCAGAGCCGCTGTCGCCGCCCACCAGGGCCAGCACGACCACCGCGGCCACCGCGGCGCCCAGCGTGGCCCATTCGGCCACCGCCGGCCGCGGCCGAGCGCGGAAGCGGACGTCGGCGTCGTCGACGAGCGCGCTGCCCCGGGCGATCACCCGCGGGCCCAGCGCCGCCGAGACGTCGCCGGCCCGCAGCTCCCAGGCCGTGCCCACCTGCTCGGACAGCCCCAGCCGCCGGTCCAGCAGCCAGGCGGCATCCCCGGTGGCGATCGGCGGGCGCGTGGCGGCCCAGCCGGCGACGGCCAGCGCGACGGCGATCGGGGCGCCGATCAGCAGCCACAGCGGCAGCGCGACGAGCAGCGACACGGCCAGCAGGACGGCGGCGCACACCGCCGCACAGAGCAGCGCCCGGCGGAGCACGACGAGCCGGCGGGCGGCGGCGAAGGCCCGGCGCCAGCGTTCGAGGGCGGCCGAGAGGTCCGCATCGGTGGGGGCCGGAGAGCCGCCGGACGGCCGCGCGACGACGCGGACGACATCGTCGGGATCGGCCCACAGCCACCGCTTCGCGGCGACCCAGAAACGAGACAGCCGTGGCTGGGCTAGCACCCTCTGATGGTAGCCTCGATGCGCCGAACGACCCGCCGTCTGGTGCACCACCTGTCTCCTCCTCACGCGGCGGCCTGCGAAAGTCGAATCCCCTCATGCGCAAGCTTGCCGCCCTTCTCGCCGTCGCGGCGCTGACCACCATCCTCGCCGCCTGCGGCGGTGACAGCAGCGACGACAGCCCGACCACCGCCACCACCCCGGCCACGTCGACCGCGTCACCGGCCACGACCACCGCCGACGCCACCGCTCCCGACGAGCAGTTCAGCCCCGACGACTGGCCGCTGACCGGCAACACGCGCGAGAACCAGCGCTACGCCACGCAGACCGAGGTCACCAAGGACAACATCGACCAGCTCGGCGAGGCCTGGTCGGACAACTTCGGCGGCGACCAGTACCTGCAGACCGCGCTCCCGATCGTGGTCGACGGCGTCCTCTACGTGACGACCTCGACCGACGAGGTCTACGCGTTCGACGCGGCCACCGGCGAGACGAAGTGGAAGTACACGCCGCAGGTCGACTTCACCCTGTCCAGCGGCGTCGGCGGCTACGGCGTCGTCAACAACCGCGGGGTGTCGGTGGCCGACGGCAAGGTGTACCTGCTGACCTACGACGGCCAGCTCAAGGGCGTCAGCGCGTCGACCGGCGAGGAGCTGTTCACCTCGCAGGTGATCGACCCGGCCAGCGGCGCCTACGAGAACATGCAGCCGCAGGTCTACGACGGCAAGGTGTACGTCGGCAGCTCCGGCTCCGACCAGGGCGTGCGCGGCTTCGTCGCCGCCTACGACGGCAAGACCGGCAAGCAGCTGTGGCGCTGGTACTCGATCCCCAAGATCGGCGAGGACTGGCGGGCCAAGGGCACCGCCGGGGGCACGGTGTACATGGCCCCGACGATCGACACGAAGAACGGCAACGTCGTCTTCGGCACCGCCAGCCCGGCCCCGACCATCGACGGCTCCAAGCGCCCGGGCCCCAACCTGTACACGTCGTCGGTCGTCGCGCTCAAGGCCGACACCGGCGAGTTCGTCTGGTACCACCAGGAGTCGCCGCACGACCTGTGGGGCTACGACGCGGCGTCGCCGGTGATCCTGGCCGACGTCGAGATCGACGGCCAGGAGCGCCGCGTGGCCACGCAGACGGGCAAGAACGGCTTCCTGTACATGCTCGACGCGGCCACCGGCGAGGAGGTGCATCCCGCGCTGGCGTTCAGCAAGCAGGCGCACTCCAAGCCCACGAAGAAGGGCTCGCTGCAGTGCCCGGGTCCGATCGGCGGCTCGCAGCTGGATCCGAAGGCCTACAGCCCGAAGATCCACGCGGAGTTCATCACCAGCATCGAGTTCTGCTTCCTGCTGCAGGTCAGCGACGAGGAGACCGAGGAGGAGTCCTTCGGCGGCAAGCGCGTCGTGCCCAGCGACGCCAACCCGTACGGGCGCTTCGACGCGGTCGACCTGACCACCGGCCAGTTCCTGTGGCGCAAGAAGATGCCCACGCCGATGGCCGGCGGCGCCGTGGCCACGGCCTCCGATCTCGTCTTCACGATCGACCAGAAGGGCGTCATGTACGCCTTCGACGCCACCAGCGGCGAGGAGGTCTGGAAGGCCAACCTCGGGCTGGCCGGCTCGTCGGCCCCGATCGTCTACGCGGTCGACGGCAAGCAGTACATCGCGGCCACCATCGGCGGCTCGGCGCTGACCTCGTCCAACGAGTTCGGCCCCGTGGGCTCGGCGATCGTCGTCCTCACGCTGGACGGCAAGAAGATCACGCCCCAGAAGCCGACCGCGGCGCCCGAGGGGTAGCGATCAGGCGCGCCGCCGCACTCCTGCTGGCGGCGGCGGCGCTCCTGGGCGGCTGCGGTGGCGACGACGGTCCGGCGCCCGACGTGGGCTGGACGCACTTCGGCGGCGACGCCAGCCAGACGCGCTACACCGCGCTGGACGACATCACGCCCGACAGCGTCGATCGGCTCGGCGTGGCCTGGCGCTTTGATCCGGGCCGCGCGACCGACCAGTGGGAGAGCTTCCCGGTCGTCGCGGGCCGCACGCTGTACGTGACCACCAACAGCGGCGAGGTGATCGCGCTGGACGCGGTCACCGGCGCGCGCCGCTGGACCTACGCGCCCGCGGTGGACCTGCTGGCCGGCGGTGGGGTGGGGGAGGTGCAGCCGGTCAACCGCGGCGTGGCCGTGGGCGGCGGACGCGTCTACCTGCTCACCTACGACGACCAGCTGATCGCGCTGCGCCCGGCCGACGGGCACGAGCTGTGGCGGGTGCGCGTCGCCGATCCCGCCTCGGGCGTCGTGCAGACCTCGCCGCCCACCTACGCCGCGGGGAAGCTGGTGCTCGGGGGCAGCGGCAGCGACGCGCGCGGCGTCGCCGGCTTCGTCGCCGCCTTCGACGCCCGCGACGGGCACCGCCTGTGGCGCTTTGCCACCGTGCCCGCGGGCGCGGGCGGTGGGCGCGTGTGGATGCCGCCGACCGTCGATCCGCGCCGCGGCGTCGTCTACGCCGGCACGGGCAACCCGAGCCCGGCGCTGGATCCCGACCGCCGCGGCTGTCCCGGCTGGACGAGCGGTCTGGTCGCGCTCGATCTGGCCGAGGGCACGCTGCGCTGGGGCGCGCACGAGGTGTGCGGCGACACCTGGGATTACGACGGCGGGCAGCCGCCGCTGCTCTACGGCGACCGTGTCGGCCACGCCAACAAGTCGGGCACGTACTGGATCCGCGACGCCGCCACGGGCCGCACGCTGGCCGATCCCGTCCAGCTGGGCCAGACGACGCAACCGCGCCCGCGCCCCGACGGCCGCGGCCCGACGATCTGCCCGGGCGCGCTCGGCGGCGTGGCCTACAGCCCGGCGGCGCTGGATCCCGAGCGCGACACGATCTACCAGCCCACCGTGCGCTTGTGCATGACCTACCGCACCGGCGATCAGCCGCCGCGCCCGCGCTCGATCCGCCTGGGCGGCGGCCTGGCCTATCCGTCGCGGGGTACGTCGGCCCGGGGCGCGCTCGTCGCCCTGGACGCGCGGACCGGTGCCGTGCGCTGGCGCCGGCAGCTCCCCGCGCCCGCGGTGGGCGGCGCGCTGGCCACCGCGAGCGGCCTGGTGTTCAGCGGCTGCGACGACGGGTTCCTGTACGCCTTCGACGCGCGCACGGGCCAGACCCGCTGGCGCGGTCGCGTCGGCCTGCCGTTCGGCACCGCGCCGATCAGCTACCGCATCGACGGCACGCAGTACCTGGCCATCGTCGCGGGCGGCTCGGCCACCGCCACCGTCGCCGGGATCCGACCGGGAGCGCGCCTGGTCGTGCTGAAGCTCGACGGCCAGCCGCTACCGTCGAAGCCGTGAGGCGCCACACGATCATCGCCGCGGCGGCCGTTGCCGTCCTGGCCCTCGGCGCCGGCGCGGTCCAGGCCACCACCGGCCCGACCGACAACCTGCCCAAGCCCGAGGTGCAGATCCCCACGCGGATCTCCCACCAGTTCGTCGGGCACTGGACGATCGACCAGGTGGCCAAGGCGTCGCGCATCGACAGCGGTCAGATCGCGCTCGACTACACGGTCCCGCCGGGCGCGTACCTGATCGGCAACATCACGCTGCGCTACTACGACGACCAGGGCCGCCCGTCGAGCTTCCTGGCCAACCTGTATCCGTTCGACGTCACGGACGGCGGCGTGAAGGCCAACATCCTCAGCCAGGGTTCGCTGGCCCGGCTGGGCGCGATCACGCTGGACACGCCCAAGGGCGACACGATGACCGGCACGATCACGCTGCACGGCGACACCTACGACATCGTCTACGCGGCCAAGAGCCTCGAGGACGTGGCCGACGCCAAGCCGCCGCCGCCCGCGCGGCCGCTGGGCTCCAAGCCGCGTCCCACCCCGGGCAGCGACGACGCCGGCACCGCCACCAGCGACGCGACGCCCGAGAATCCCGGCGCGGCCGCGGCGATGTACGCCCCGGCCGTCCGCCTGGCCTACCAGCTCACCGATAGCTAGATCCATATCCTCCGCCCCCGTGGCGCGAGACGACATCACGCAGGCGCTCGGCGCCCTGGACGACCTGACCCGCAAGCTGCGGGTCGAGTGTCCGTGGGACCGTGAGCAGGACGAGCGCTCGATCGTGCCGCACACGGTCGAGGAGGCCTACGAGCTGGCCGACGCCGCGCTGAGCGGCGACGACGCCAAGCTGCTGGACGAGCTCGGCGACGTGCTCTTCCAGGTCCACTTCCTGTCGCTGCTGCTCGAGGAGCGCGGCGCGGGCGACCTGGGCGCGGTGGCCGAGCACTGCCGCCAGAAGCTGATCCGCCGCCACCCGCACGTGTTCGGCGAGGTCGAGGTCGACAACGCCGGCCAGGTGCTGCGCAACTGGGACAAGATCAAGGAGGGCGAGGCGGGCCGCGAGCGCGGCGTCTTCGCCGAGGTGCCCGAGAACCTCCCGGGGCCGCTGCTGGCGCGCAAGGTGCAGCGCCGCGCCGCCTCGTCGGGCTTCGACCCGCTGGACGCCGGCGAGAAGCTGGAGGCGGCCGCCTTCGCGCTGCAGCAGGTGGCCGAGCAGGGCGTCAGCGACGAGACCATCGGCGACGCGCTGTTCGCGCTGGTCAACGTCGCGCGGGCCGGCAAGGTCGATCCCGAGCTGGCGCTGCGCGCGTCGGCCAACCGCTTCCGCGGCCGGGTCGAGGGTGCCGTCGCCCTGGCCGAGGGCAACGGCGAGAGCTGGACCGAGCTGACCGAGGACCAGCGCCTGAGCTACTACGCCCAGTCGCGCATGAACGAGAACCCCTAGGAGACACCGACCCGACCATGAGCAAGATCGAGACCGTCCACGCACGCCAGATCCTCGACTCGCGCGGCAACCCGACCGTCGAGGTCGAGGTCACGCTGGCCTCCGGCGCCAGCGGCCGCGCGGCCGTGCCCTCGGGCGCCTCCACCGGCGAGTTCGAGGCCACCGAGCTGCGCGACGGCGGCGATCGCTGGGTCGGCAAGGGCGTCACGCAGGCGGTGGCCAACGTCAACGGCGAGATCGCCGCTGCCGTCAAGGGGCACGACGCCGCCAATCAGGGCGACCTGGACCGGCGCATGATCGAGCTGGACGGCACGCCGAACAAGTCGCGCCTGGGCGCGAACGCGGTGCTCGGCGTCTCGCTGGCCTCCGCGCAGGCCGCGGCCGCCGACGCCGGCCAGCCGCTGTGGCGCTACCTGGGCGGCGCCGACGCGCACATCCTGCCGGTGCCGATGATGAACGTCCTCAACGGCGGCGCCCACGCGGACAACTCCGTCGACTTCCAGGAGTTCATGATCGTCCCGTGCGGAGCGCCGAGCTTCGCCGAGTGCCTGCGCTCCGGGACCGAGGTCTTCCACGCGCTGAAGAAGGTGCTGTCCAAGCGCGGCCTGGCCACCGCCGTGGGCGACGAGGGCGGCTTCGCGCCCAACCTCGAGTCCAACGAGGCGGCGCTGCAGGTCGTCATCGAGGGCATCGAGGCGGCGGGCTACACCCCCGGCGAGGACGTGGCCATCGCGATGGACCCGGCGACCAGCGAGCTGTACGGCGACGACGGCCTGTACGACCTGCACCACGAGGGTCGCAAGCTGACCAGCGACGAGCTGGCCGCCTACTGGGCCGACCTCAGCGCCCGCTACCCGATCCTGTCGATCGAGGACGGCATGGACGAGGAGGACTGGGACGGCTGGAAGACGCTGACCGAGAAGATCGGGCCGACGGTCCAGCTCGTCGGCGACGACCTGTTCGTCACCAACAGCCAGCGGCTGCAGCGGGGCATCGACCTCGGCGTGGGCAACTCGATCCTCATCAAGGTCAACCAGATCGGCACGCTGACCGAGACGATGGACGCGATCGCCACCGCCAAGGCGGCCGGCTACACCGCGGTCATGTCGCACCGCTCGGGCGAGACCGAGGACGTGACGATCGCCGACCTCGCCGTGGCCACCGGCTGCGGCCAGATCAAGACCGGCGCCCCGTCGCGCTCCGATCGCGTGGCCAAGTACAACCAGCTGCTGCGCATCGAGGAAGCGCTGGGCGACCGCGCGACCTACCCCGGCCGCGCCGTCTTCCGTTCATAGGCAGGACTCGCCTCACGGCGAGCGAAGGGTCCCAGCGATGCATCGGATTCGCTGGGACCGGGTGGGCAGGGTGGCGTTGCTGTGCGTGCTGATCGCGATCGTCGCGCTGTACATCGGGCCGGCGCGGTCGTACTGGACCGCGCGCGGCGAGGCCAAGGAGAAGCAGGCCGAGGTGCAGCGCCTGGAGGCCGAGCACGACCGCCTCGACGCCCGCCGCAAGGCGCTGACCACCCCGGCCACGCTGGAGGCCGAGGCGCGCAAGCTCGGGTACGTGATGCCCGGCGAGAAGGCCTACGTGATCGAGGATCTGCCCTCGGGCTAGCGCCCGGCTAGTCTCGGACGCAGGATGCCGTACGAGACAGCAGTGTTCGATTGGCGCGCCGGCGAGCGCCGGATCGAGGAGGCCCCGCAGACCGAGCGCTTCGAGCTCGAACGGGTCGTCACGGCGATCGTCGCCGAGATCCGCCGGCGGGTGGGCAGCACGTTCACCGTCGACGAGCTGGCCTGCTTCTACGACCAGGGCACGGACTGGTGCCTGGCGCTGGCCCAGCGCACCGCGCCGGAGTCGCCGTTCGCCTGGGAGGCCGCCGTGGCCGACGCCGCCTTCCACCGCTACCTGCGCGGCGCGACCGACTTCGCCGGTGGCCGTCGGCTCTACGACTGAGCGACGCGCCGGATCCGCCAGCGGCGCCCGACGGTCACGAAGCCGAGCCGCTCGTACAGCCGCCGGGGGAAGTCGTCTTCGTCGGCCCACAGGAAGGTGAGCGCGTGCCGGGCCGCGCGTGAGGCGGCCAGCGCCGCCCGCACGACCGCCTCGCCGTGTCCGGCCCGCCGATGGGCCTGCAGGGTCTGCACGTCCTCGATCTGGCCCAGCACGCCGTCGCTGTACAGCCGCGCCCACGCGGCGATCGCACCGTCGGCCGAACGCGAGACGAAGCTGCGCTCCGCCGCGGCCGCACACACCGCCGCGTCGGCCACCTCGATGGCCGCGACGGTCCGCTCGTCGAAGCCCAGCTCGCGGCTGCCGATCCGGCGGGGGATGACCAGCTGGGGCGGCGGCACCTCGATCGCGCTGGGCAGCCCGTGGGTGGCCGGAGCGGGCGCGGCGGCGGTCATGGCCACGTGACGCTCCACCGTCCAGCCGGAGCGGGCCAGGTCCGCGGCCAGCCGCTCGGGCGCCGGCGGCTCGTCGATGACCAGCATCCGGTGTCCTAATCCGGACAGCGCGGCGTCGGCCTCGGCGACGAGATCGGCCGGCGACGAGGCCGGCCGTTCGACGTACAGGAAGTTCAGATCCCAGAACGCTGGTTCGACGAACCGCAGCGCGAACCCCGACGCGGTCGGGGCACGCTGCGCGACCCGGGACCGCAGCCCCAGGTCGAACGCGCGGATGCGGGCGAAATCAGGTGTCGTCGTCGCCGTCAGCGGACTCGGCGCGGCGGATGATGATGCGATCGGCTTCGATCGTCACCTCCACCGGACGGTGTCCAGCCCAGTGTTCGGCGTAGATCGGATCGTCCTCGACAGCGGGGTCGAGCCACAGTCCGTACCCCTCCTCGCCGTGGTCGAACGTGCCTTCGAGCGCAGCCTTGCCGCGCCGACCGCGACCACGACGACCACGGCGACGGGCAGCCGGTTTCTCGGCCTCGTCGTCGTCGGCATCGGGATCCTCGCCGGCGGCGGCCTTGGCAGCGGCCTCTTCCGCTGCCTTGAGGGCCGCCGCAGCGGCTTCCTCGGCCTTGCGAGCCTGCTCAGCTTCGAGCTCGGCGGCGATCAGCGCGTCGTCCTCGGCGCGCAGATCGATCTCGTCGTCGAAGTCGACCCCGGGGGCGCCATCGCCGTTGTCGGCGGCTCCGTCCGGGGCGAGTTCGTTCTCTCGCTTGAAGGTTTCGATCTGTTGCACGGTCACCTCGAGCTGGTGTGCGATCCAGGCGTCCGTGCGACCCTGTCGCACCCAAGTGCGAATCTGGTTGAGGTGGGGACGCAATGAGCGGCGTGCCATGAGTGGGCCGGACCCTAGCGAAAGAACTCGCTTAGCCGTACGTTTCATCATTGGACACGCAGGGAACGGCAACCACAATCGTGCGCCTGGCAGGGGTGCCAGAAACAGGGAGGGGCAGCATGTTGGTCCTGACACGTAAGTCCAACCAGAGCATCATGATCGGCGATGACATCGAGGTGTCGGTGCTGTCGATCATGGGCGAGAAGGTGCGCATCGGGATCCAGGCACCGCGCGACATCCCGGTGTTCCGGCGCGAGGTCTACCTGGAGATCCAGGAGGAGCGCGGCGGGGTCGGCGTCGGGGTGGCCGACCGGGTGCGCGCCAACGGCAACGGCAACGGCGACGACGCGTCCCGCAGCCTGCGCGACGAGGTCGACAACGAGCTACGCCGCCTCGGCAGCTAGGCCGGGCGGACGCGCGGGTGGGCCTAGCCCATCACCGCGTAGAGGATCTCGAACATCGCGATCGTCACCGCGACGGCGGTCGCGATGAGCACGAGGATCAGCACCACGAAGCGCATGGAGCCGTGCCGATGACGGCGCTCCATGTTGCGCTGGCGTGAGCGTTCGATGGCCTGCTGGCGGAGGGCGTCCCGCGCGGAGCGGTCCTCCTGGGATTCCTCGACGAACGCTCGCTCGATGTCCGCGAGGCTCTGACGCATGCGCAGGGCCATGTGTCCTAGAGCGTACTGCCAACCCGGATGCCAGGACCAGTCAGCCGATCAGGTTCTCCAGCTTGATCGGCAGGTCGCGGACCCGGATGCCGGTGGCGTGATGGACCGCGTTGGCCACGGCGGCAGCGGCTCCCACGATGCCGATCTCGCCGATGCCCTTTGAGCCCATCGGGTTCAGATCGGCGTCGTGCTCGTCGATCCACGACGCCTCGATCGAGCGGATGTCCGCGCACACCGGCACGTGGTAGTCGGCCAGATCGTGGTTGACGTAGTCGCCGAACACCGGGTCCATGATCGACTCCTCCATCAGCGCCATGCCGATGCCCATCGTCATGCCGCCGATGAGCTGTGAGCGCGCGGTCTTGGGGTTCATGATGCGCCCCACGGCGAAGACCCCGAGCACGCGCTCCAGGCGCACCTCGCCGCTGTCGACGTCGACCCGGGCCTCGACGAACTGCGCGCCGAAGCCGTGCCGCGCGCGCTCCTGCTGCGCTGCGACCTCGTCGGTCGTGTCGGCCTCGGCCTCGTCGCCGCCGGTCTCCAGGAGCCGCTCGCAGGCGCGCACGACCGCCGTTCCCCAGGAGGCGGTGCCCATCGACCCGCCGGCCACGGGCGCCTGCGGGAAGGCGCTGTCGCCGATCAGCACGCCCACCCGGTCGACCTCCACGCCGAGCGTGTCGGCGGCGATCTGCGTGAGCACGGTGCGGGCGCCGGTGCCGATGTCCGCGGCGGCGATCCGCACGGTGAAGCGGCCATCGGCCTCGCGGTGGACGGAGGCCTGCGCGGGGCTGCGGTAGGCCGGGTAGGTCGAGGCGGCGACGCCGGTGCCGACCCACCAGCGGCCCTCGCGGCGCATCCGCGGCGTCGGGTCGCGATCGGCCCAGCCGAAGCGCTCGGCGCCCTCACGCAGACAGGCCACCAGGTTGCGCGAGCTCCACGCGGTGCCCAGCTCGGGATCGAGCTCGGGCTCGTTGCGCACGCGCAGCTCGATCGGGTCCAGCCCGGTGGCGATGGCCAGTTCGTCGATCGCCGACTCCAGCCCGAACATGCCCGGGCACTCGCCCGGAGCGCGCATCCAGGACGGGGTGGGGACGTTCAACGCGACGACGCGATGGGTCGAGCGGCGGTTGGGCGCCGCGTACATCATCCGCGTCGGCGTCACCACCTGCTCGACGTACTCGCGCATCTGCGACGTCTGCACGAACGCCTCGTGGCTGATCGCCGTCAGGCGGCCTTCGGCGTCGGCACCGAGGCGCAGGCGTTGGATCGTCGGCGTGCGGTAGCCGGTCAGCTGGAACATCTGGTGGCGGTGGACGACCACCTGGGCCGGCCGCTGCACGGTGCGGGCGGCCAACGCGGCCAGGATGATGTTCGGCCGCGGCGTGCCCTTGGAGCCGAAGCCGCCGCCCACGTGATGGGAGATCACGCGGACCTGGTCGAGCTCGAGCTCGAACACCTCCGCCACGGTGGCCCGCGCGGTCGCGGCCCCCTGGTTGGAGTCGTAGATCGTCAGCCCGCCGGCGTCCCAGATGGCCAGCGACGCGTGCGGCTCCATCGGGTTGTTGTGCAGCGCCGGTGTCGAGTAGGTCGCGTCGACGGTCACCGCGGCGTCGGCCAGCCCGCCGTCGGCGTCGCCGATCACGCTGTCGGTCGCGAACCCGGCGTTGACCGCCTCGGGGGCGTACAGCTCCGGATGGTCGGCGCGCAGCTCCACGTCGTGGGCCTCCTGGTCGATGCGCACGTCGAGCCGCTCGGCCGCGTCGTGGGCGATCTCCGGGGACTCGGCCACCACGGCGGCGACCAGCTGCCCGAGGTACTCGACGCGGTCGTCCTGCAGGATGGCCAGCTCGTGGTCGTCGACCTCGGCCAGCTGCGCGGCGTTGGCGTGCCACAGCACGGCCAGGACGCCGGGCATGGCCAGCGCGGCGCGTTCGTCGACCGAGACGACCCGGCCGTGGGCCACCGGCGACTGCACGATCGCCACGTGGGTGACGCCCTCGACCGGCTGCTCGGTGGCGTACTGCGCCTGGCCGGTGACCTTCTCGCGGCCCTCCAGACGCGACAGCGGGGTGCCGACGGCGGGGCTCTGCACGGTGGCGGCCATCAGCGCGCCTCGGTCAGGTCGATGAGCGTGCGGACCAGCACGTCGCGGGCCAGCGGGACCTTGAAGGCGTTGTCGGGCAACGGCTCGGCCGCCGCGAGCTCGGCGTCGGCGGCGGCGATGAACGCCGCCTCGGTGGCCGGCTGGCCGCGCAGGGCCGCCTCGGCGGCGGTGGCGCGCCAGGGCCGGTGGGCGACGCCGCCCAGCGCGATCCGGGCGTCGCCGACGGTGCCGTCGGTCACGTCCAGCGCGGCGGCGACCGAGACGATCGCGAAGGCGAACGAGGTGCGGTCGCGCACCTTGCGATAGCGCGAGCGGACGGCGAAGGGCAGCGGCGCCAGCTCGATCGCCTCGATCAGCTCGCCGGGCTCCAACACGGTGTCGCGCGTCGGGTCCGCCCCGGGCAGCCGGTGCAGCTCCACCAGCGCGATCGCGCGGGCGCCGCCCGGCCCGCGCACGTGGACGGTCGCGTCCAGCGCGGCCAGCGCCACGGCCATGTCGGAGGGGTGCGTGGCCACGCAGGCGGGTGAGTGGCCGAGGATGGCCAGGTTGCGGTGCTCGCCCTCGCGGGCCGCGCAGCCGCTGCCCGCCGCCCGCTTGTTGCAGGGCTTGGTGATGTCCTGGAAGTAGCGACAGCGGGTGCGCTGGAGCAGGTTGCCACCGGTGCTGGCCCGGTTGCGCAGCTGGCCCGACGCGCCGGCCAGCAGCGCCTGGGACAGCACGGGGTAGCGCTCGCGCACGCGCCGGTCCGCGGCCAGCGCGCTGTTGCTGACGCCGGCGCCGATGCGCAGACCGCCGTCGGCGGTGTCCTCGATCGCGTCCAGCCCGAGATGCGTGACGTCGATCAGCCGCGCGGGCGTCTCGACCTCGAGCTTCATCAGGTCGACGAGGTTCGTGCCGCCGGCCAGGTAGCGCGTGTCCGCGGCGTAGGCGGCCACCGCGCCCGCGGCGTCGTCGGCCCGCTCGTAGGCGAAGGGCTTCATCGTCCGACCTCGGCGATCGCCGGGACGATGTTCGCGTAGGCACCGCAGCGGCAGATGTTGCCGCTCATGCGCTCGCGGATCTCGTCGTCGGACAGCTCGATGGCGTCCGCGCCGACGTCGCCGGTCACGTGGCTGGGCCATCCGTCGGCCACCTCGCCGAGCATGCCCGCCGCCGAGCAGATCTGCCCGGGCGTGCAGTAGCCGCACTGGAACGCGTCGTGGTCGATGAACGCCTGCTGCAGCGGATGCAGGTCGTCGCCGGCGGCCAGGCCCTCGATCGTCACCAGCTCGGCGCCCGACGCGGCCACCGCGAGCAGCAGGCACGTGTTGACGCGCCGGCCGTCCAGCAGCGCCGTGCAGGCGCCGCACTGGCCGTGATCGCAGCCCTTCTTGGGGCCGGTCAGCCCCAGCTGCTCGCGCAGCAGGTCGAGCACGGTGGTGCGGGTGTCGACGGTGGCACGGCGCTGCTCGCCGTTGATGGTGATGACGATCTCAGCGAGCGCAGGGTCCATGCCCCCGGGTTACCCCACCCATCCCGCGGTCAAAGCGGCGCCCCGCCGTCAGCAGGCGCTCCACAGGCCGCGGTCGTGCTCGCGCGCCTCGGTCTGGAGCTGGGTGAAGCGCTCGGCGTAGCGGACGTTGGGCGGCACGGTGAGCGTGCGCGCGTAGCCGTCGCGGACCAGCGCGGCGTTGACGAAGGTGCCGTCGTCGGCGCGGTAGACGTAGGCCAGCAGGCGCCCGTAGCGGTCGCGGCGCTCGACGTCGAACCGCAGCTTGAGGTCGGTGCCGCGCACCAGCTGCTCGTTGCGCGCCGAGGCCTTCTTGGCGAAGCACTGCACCGGCGTGCCGGGCTTGACCGACTCGGGCGTGTCGACGCCGATGTAGCGCACGCTCTCGTCCTCGCCGTCGAGGTCGACGTGGATCGTGTCGCCGTCGACGACGCGGATCAGCTCCGCGCGCACGCCGTCGGGCGAGCGCTCGCGGTTCTGGGCCGCCAACCGTCCGGCCAGGACGGCGGCGACGAGCACGACGAGGACGATGGCCGCGCGGCGGGGACCCCCGCCGCGCGCCAGTGAGGACCGCCTAGGCGACGTCGACGTCCTGGTTGAGGTAGACGTCCTGGATCGCGTGCAGCAGGCCGATGCCCTCGTCCATCGGACGCTGGAACGCCTTGCGGCCGGAGATCAGCCCGGAGCCGCCCGCGCGCTTGTTGATGACCGCCGTGCGCACCGCCTCGGCCAGGTCCGTCGCGCCCGAGGAGGCGCCGCCGCTGTTGATCAGGGGGGCGCGGCCCAGGTAGCAGTTGACGACCTGCCAGCGCGTCAGGTCGATCGGGTTGTCGGTCGTCAGCTTGTCGTAGACCAGCGGGCTGGTCTTGCCGAAGCCCTTGCCCATGGCCAGGTAGCCGCCGTTGTTCTCGGGCAGCTTCTGCTTGACGATGTCGGCCTCGATCGTGGCGCCCAGGTGGTTGGCCTGGCCGGTCAGGTCCGCCGACAGGTGGTAGTCGACGCCGTCCTTGACGAAGGCCGGATTGCGCAGGTAGCACCACAGCACGGTGAACATGCCCAGGCGATGGGCCTCCTCGAAGGCCCGCGAGACCTCGACGATCTGCCGGTTGCTGTCGTCGGAGCCGAAGTAGATCGTCGCCCCGACCGCCGCCGCGCCGAGCTCGTGCGCGCGCTGGGCGGTGGCGAACATCGTCTGCTCGAACTGGTTGGGGTAGTTGAGCAGCTGGTTGTGGTTCAGCTTGACGATGAACGGGAACTTGTGGGCCCACTTGCGGCTCACCGCGCCCATCACGCCGATCGTCGACGCGAACGCGTTGCACCCGCCCTCGACGGCGAGCTCGACCAGGTTCTCCGGGTCGAAGTAGATGGGGTTGGGCGCGAACGACGCGGCACCCGAGTGCTCGATGCCCTGGTCGACGGGCAGGATCGAGTAGTAGCCGGTGCCCGACAGCCGCCCGGAGTGCAGCATCCACTCGAGGTTGCGCAGGACGTTGCTGGAACGATCCGTGTCCAGCATCACGCGGTCGATGAAGTCCGGCCCGGGCAGGTGCAGGTTCGCCTTGTCGACGGTCTTGCACTCATGGTTGAGCAGGCTGTCGGCCTCGTCGCCCAGCAGCTCCTCCAGGCGCGAGCTCGTCATCTCGGTTGCGGCCACAACGGTCTCCTCTGAACGATTCGTTTCGTCGGTCTCACACTACCCGCGTTAGCCTCCCGCACCGAGCCATGGACCACCATTTCACGGGGCCCAACTTCACCATCGGCGTGGAGGAGGAGCTCATGATCGTCGACGCCGAGTCGATGGACCTCGTCAACGCGATCGAGGCGCTGCTCGAGGACGCGCCCGCGGGGGCGATCAAGCCCGAGCTGATGGAGTCGGTGCTCGAGGTCTCCACGGACCCGTGCGAGAACGCGATCCAGGCCGGCGAGCAGCTGCGCGCGCTGCGCCGCCAGGTGCGCGACAAGGCGGCCACGCGCGGCCTGGCCATCGGCTCGGCCGGCACGCACCCGTTCGCGCTGTGGGAGGACCAGCGGATCGTCTCGCGCAACCGCTACCGCGAGCTGATCCAGGCGCTGCGCTTCGTGGCCCGCCAGGAGCTGATCTTCGGGATGCACGTCCACGTCGGGCTCGACGACCCCGACAAGGCGATCCACGTGGCCAACGGGATGCGCGTGCACGTCCCCGTGCTGCTCGCGCTGAGCGCCAACTCGCCGTTCTGGCGGGCCGACTCGACCGGCCTGCAGTCGACGCGCACGCCGATCTTCCGGGCCTTCCCGCGCGTCGGGATCCCGCCCACCTTCCAGGACTGGGCCGACTACGAGCGCCGCATCGAGTTCATGATCCGCGCCCGGGTGATCGAGGACTACACCTGGCTGTGGTACGACGTCCGCCCGCATCCGCAGTTCGGGACCGTGGAGATCCGGGCGATGGACTCCCAGACGCGCATCGAGCACACGACCGCGATCACCGCGCTGGTGCAGGCGATGGTCAAGGAGCTGGCCGAGCACTACGACGAGCACAAGCAGTTCACGGACTACCCGTGGGAGATGCTCGACGAGAACAAGTGGCTGGCCTCGCGCCACGGCCTGGACGGCGAGCTCGTGGACCTGCCCTCCAACGAGCGCGTGGCCACCAAGGCGCTGGCCAAGCGCCTGCTGGCCCGCCTGCGCGAGCACGCCCAGGACCTCGGCTCGGCCGACGCGCTGGACGGCATCGAGGACCTCCTGGCCCGCGGCAACGGCGCCTCGCGGCAGATGCTCGTGTGGGAGGCCAACCACGACCTGCGCGAGGTCGTTCACGAGATCGTCGAGGCGACGGCGGCCTGAGATGCCCGTCGCCGACCTCCCGCCCTACCAGTTCCACGCCTACCGGCTGACCCTGGCCGTGCGCAATCGCGTGACCGGCACGTCGTGGCACAAGGGCTGCCCGGTCGGCCTGGACGACCTGCGCTACGTGCGCGTCTCCTACATCGACTTCGAGGGCAAGCCGCAGAGCGGCGAGCTGATGATCGCCGCCAGCGCGGTGCCTGCCATCCGTGGCGCCTTCCGCACGCTCTATCAGGCCCGCTTCCCGATCCGCCGCATGCGCCTGGTCGACGACTACCGCGGCGACGACTACGCCTCGATCGAGGCCGACAACACCTCGGCCTTCAACTGCCGCCGCGCCACCGGCTCGACGCGCTGGTCCGACCACGCCTACGGCCGCGCGATCGACGTCAACCCGATCGAGAACCCGTACGTGTCGACGGACGGCACGACCGCGCACAAGGCCTCGCGGACCTACCTGAACCGGTCGCGCCACCGGCCGGGCATGGCCTACCCCGGCGGCGTGCTCGTGCGCGCGTTCACCGGCGTCGGCTGGGGCTGGGGCGGCACCTGGTCCGGCCCGGTCGACTACCAGCACTTCTCCAGCACCGGGCACTAGCAGCCGCTAGCTGCGTCGCCACAGGCGCCCGTGCGTGCGCAGCCAGGCGACGTCTCCGTCGGGTCCGCGCACGAAGTCCGAGCGGGTGCCGTCGGGTGCTCCGTCGGGGCCGATGTTCAGCACGCGGTCCGCGCCGTAGAAGGCGAAGCCCGGGGCCGGAGTCGCGCCGGTGGCGCGCAGGCGCCCGTCGCGCTGGCGCAGCTCGATCTGCAGCGGGATGACCTGGCCGCGTTCGTCGATCTGCGTGGAGACGTAGGTGCCCGTGAAGGCGGCCAGGGCCGCCGCGCTGCGCCGCTGCGATTGCGCCGGGATGTTGCGCACGCCCGCGAACCTGCGCAGCGCCCAGTCGTCGGTGAACAGCGCATCGCGCATCACCGCGCCGCCGTCCGCGTTGGTCAGCAAGGTCAGGCCGAACCGGCGCCGGGGCACCAGCAGGAACCCCGAGTACTGCCCGGGGTAGCTGCCGCCGTGCTGGAGGACGGGGACGCCCTCGGCGGTCGGGCGTTCCATCCAGGTGACGCCCATGCCGGTCAGCTCGACGACCAGCGATCCGCCCGCGCCGGGCCGGCTCTGCATCTGGCGCAGCGCAGCCGCCGACAGCAGCCGTCGGCCGTCGGGCGCGCGCCCGTCGCCGAGGTGGAAGCGCGCCCACCGCGTCTGGTCGGCGGCGCTGGAGATCAGCCCGCCGGTCGGGCGGATCGACCGCGGCTGGTACCAGTAGGCGGGATCGACCACCGGCTTGCCATCGCGCTCGGCATGGCTGGCGGCGACGTTGAAGCCGACGATGTCGTCGGTGAAGAAGCGGCTGTGGTGCAGCCCCAGCGGGTCGATGACCAGCCGCCGCACGGCTCGCTCGTAGGTCGTCTGGGTGACCGCCTCGATCACCCGGCCGGCGACGGCCACGGCGGCGTTGTTGTACGCGAACGTCGACCCCAGCGGCGTCAGCTGCGGCAGCTTGGCCACCGCCGCGACGTAGCGGGCCAGCGCGTCGTCACCGGCGCCGAAGTCCTCGAACAGATCGCCCAGCCAGCCCGGCGTGTGGTTGAGCAGCTGCCGGACCGTGACGCGCTCGGCCACGGTCGGGTCCGCCGTGGCGAAGTCCGGCAGGTAGGTGCGCACCGGCGCGTCGAGGTTCACCAACCCCTGCTCGACCAGCCGCATCACCGTCGTGCCGGTGAAGGTCTTCGTGGTCGAGCCGATCCGGAACACGGTGTCGCCGTCGACCTTCGTGGGATGGTCGACGTTGGTGACGCCGTAGCCGCGCACGTACGTGCGCGAGCCGAGCACCAGCCCGACGGCCGCGCCTGGCACGACGTAGCGCTCCATCCCGCGCTCGATCACCTCGTCGAGCTCCCGCAGCGCGCGCCGGAACGGCTCCGCGCGGCGGGCGGCGGTCGCACCGGTGGGGAAGGAGGCGCCGAGCCACACGGTCGTGACGCCCCCAGCGGCACCGGCCAGCAGCGCGCGACGAGAGATCTCGGTTCCGGACACGGGATCAGTCTGCCCGATCGGGACGGCGCTACGGCCCGTCTGGTGACTCGGCCAGCGCCTTGATGCGGGCCAGGCGCGCGTCCCACGACGCGGCCAGCGCGGCCAGCTCGCGCGCCGTCTGGGCCACGACCTCGGTCCGCACGCTGAAGCGGACCTCGCGCCCGCTGCGCTGGGAGGTGACCAGCCCGGCCCGATCGAGCACGCCGAGGTGCTTGATCACGGCGGGGCGGCTGACCGGCAGCTGCGCGGCGACCGTGGTGGCCGTCGCCTCGCCGGCGTCGGCCAGCAGGTCGAGCACGCGGCGCCGGGTCGGGTCGCCCAGGGCGGCGAAGACGGCGGTGCTCACGCCGGAACCGCGCGCACGTGCTCGGCGAGGTGGCCCAGCTCGACGGGCCAGCCCTCGGTGTGGCTGGCCAGGCGCGAGGCGATCTGGCCGGCGGGCAGGTCGAGCGCCGCGAAGCCGCTCTCGATGACCCGCAACCGGGTGCCGGTGGCCTCGGGCGTGAGGGTGAACTCGACGAGCGTCGAGTTGCCCGGGGTGGGGGCGACCGGTCCGTCGGCCAGCAGCCAGCGGTAGGAGAACCGGTGGGGCGGGTCGACGTCCTCGACGACCCCGTGCACGGTGTGGCCGTGGTCCCAGCGCAGCACGAGCGCGCCGCCCGGGCGCAGGTCGATCTCCGCGCCGGCGTCACCGAACCACGTGCCGAGGTGCTCGGGCTCGGTGATCACCCGCCACACCCGTTCCGGTGGCGCCTCGATCAGCGTGGCTCGTTCGATGCGGTCGGCGGTCATGGCGTCGAAACCAACAGGTTACACATCGATCATCCGTCGGCAACCCGACGGTTGCTGGCCTGCGCCGTATCATCCGGGGGAATGGCACGCGGGGCCGATCTTTTCGTTGTCTGCAAGAACTGCGGGTCAGAAGTCAGCCCGTACGTGACCGAATGCCCGTATTGCGGTCAGCGGGTGCGCAAGCGCGCGCCGAAGATCGAACGCGGAGGCGGCAGCGCGGCCCCCGAGCCGGAGCCCAAGCCCAAGCGGGCCCGGCGGCGCACGGGCAGCAGCTCGCGCGCGCGCTTCGAGCGACCGAGCATGCCGGGGACCGCGGCCCTCACCGGGCGGCCGGTGGCCACGATCACCCTGGTCGCGCTGTCGTTCCTGACCTACCTGGTCTTCTTCGCGGGCGGCTTCCCGTTCAACGACGCGATCATCTTCGGCAAGCTCGACGGCGACTACTGGAAGCTCATCACCGCGAACTTCCTGCACGTGGGCAGCGGTGGCAACGCGGTGTTCGCCGGCGGCGCCTACCAGTTCGCCACGATGATGGCGATCGGCATCTTCGGCACGCTGCTGGAACGCCGCCACGGCGCGGTGGTCGTGCTGGTGATCGCGCTGGTCGCGGGTGCGGGCGGCATGCTCGTCGCGGCGGCCATCGAGTCCTTCCCGATCGCCTCCGGCGCCAACGGCATGGCCCTCGGTCTGCTCGCGGCCTGGGCCGTGCCCGACCTGCTGGCCTGGCGGGCGAACCGCGACTACGAGGGCGACCTGCTCGGCACCGGCGTCATCGCGGCCGTCCTGCTGGCCATGTCGCTGGCCGTCGACTGGGCCAACATCTACGCGGCGCTGGCCGGCGGGCTGATCGGCCTGGTCGCCGGCTTCCCCCTGGCCCGCGTCGGCGCGCGCGCCTAGTGGACGAGCCGACGTACACCGCCGAGGAGGTCGACGCCGCCGTGGCGGCCCTGCAGGACCCCGAGCGCCTCAAGCACGCCGAAGAGGTCGTCGTGCACGCCGCCCCCGGGCTGCAGCGCGTGCTCAACGCGGCGCTCAGCGAGGGCGGCTACTTCAACGACGCCCACGAGCAGGAGGTGATGCGGGCCGCCGGCGCCGACGTCGCCGCCCTGCGCACCCTGCTGGCCGAGGAGACCCGCCTGGGCATGCTCGTCGGGGTGACCGTCGGCTTCGCGCTGGCCCACGAACTGCAGAAGAGCAAACGAGAGGGTTGAAGACCATGGAGATCCGTTACCTCGGCCACGCCACGTTCGAGCTGAGCGATGGCGACACCACGATCCTGATCGACCCGTTCCTGGCGCCGTACAACCCCGCCGCGCCCGTCGGCGCCGACGACGTCAACCCGACGCACATCATCGTCACCCACGGCCATCAGGACCACACGGCGCACGTCGTGCCGATCGCCAAGCGCACGGGCGCGCCGGTCGTGGCGCTGACCGAGCTGGCGGGCGAGTTCGGCGAGGACCTGGGCGAGGACCACGACGTGCGCGACCCCAACCTGGGCGGCACCGTCGAGTTCGACTGGGGCTGGGTGCGGATGGTCCCCGCCTGGCACACCTCGACCACCCCCAAGGGCACGGTCAACACGCCGGCCGGCGTCGTCGTCAACTTCGCCGGGCAGACGATCTACCACCTGGGCGACACCGCGCTGTTCAGCGACCTCGCGCTGCCCGGGAAGCGCACCCCGATCGACATCGCGATCCTGCCGATCGGCGGCCACTACACGATGGATCGCCACGACGCGGTCGAGGCGGTCAAGCTGATCGGCGCGCCGACGGTGATCCCCGGCCACTACAACACGTTCCCGCCGATCGAGACCGACGCGCAGGCCTTCAAGGCCGACGTCGAACGCGACACCTCGGCCACGGTCGTCGTGCTCGAGCCCGGGCAGACGCACACGGCATGACCCACGCGATCGTCCTGATCGAGGCCGAGCGCGGCGCGATGCCGTCGCTCGGCGGTCGGCTGGCCGAGCTGGAGGGCGTCGGGCAGGTCTACTCGGTGACCGGCGTGTGGGACTTCGTGGCGATCGTCCACCTGGCCCGCCACGAGCAGCTGGCCAACGTCGTCGCGGAGGGCATCGGCCAGGTCGACGGCGTGGCCAACACGCAGACGCTGGTCGCCTTCGAGGCCTTCTCCAAGCACGATCTCGAGGCGCTGTTCTCCGTTGGTCAGTAGGCGCGCGGGTCTGGCCGGGGCGCTCGCGGCGGCGGCGCTGGTCGCGGCCGGCTGCGGCTCCGACGACGGCGGCTCGACGGTGCCGTCGACCAACGCCGAACCGACGGTGAGCGTGGTGACGCCGGCGCCGACGCCCACCGCGTCGACGCCGACGCCCGGGCCGGCGGGCACCGTCGAGCAGCAGCCCGGGGGCGCCGGCGACGAGACGGCCAACGTCGCACCCGCGACGTTCAAGATCGTCGACAACAACGTGCAGCCGCCCGACGTCGCGGTGCCCGCGTTCTTCACGATCCGGGTCACCGGCCAGTCGGGCGACGGCGAGGAGCACACGATCGCCTTCCAGGGCCAGCAGGTGACCGTCCCCCCGGGTGGGAAGGCGTCGTTCGACGTGGAGGGGCTGAAGGCGGGGATCTACCCGGTGACGGTCGACGGCCGCGCGGGCGCCGCCACGATCACGACCGGCGAGGCGCCGGGCCCGTAGCGCTGCTCGCCCGGCGGTACTCGCTGGGCGACAGGCCGAAGTGGCGGCGGAACGTGCGGCTGAAGTGGCCCGCGTCGCGGAAGCCGGCGCGGAACGCGACCTCGGTCACGGTCAGGTGGCCGAGCGCCGGATCGCGCAGCTGCCCGCCGCAGCCTTCCAGGCGGCGGGCCAGCACGTAGCGGCCGACCGACGTGCCCTCGGTGGCGAACAACCGGTGCAGGTAGCGCGGCGAGATCGCGATCGCCGCGGCGATCGCGGCCGGATCGAGGTCGGGGTCGGCCAGGCGCCGGTCGATGTGGGCCTTGGCCCGCTGCAGGTGCAGCCGGGCGGCGCTGGACGGCTCGACGTCGGCGCCGGCCACCGAGCCCAGGCCCGACGCGAGCAGGTCCGCGACCAGCCCGACGAGCTGGGTGGCCTCCGCGGGTGAGAGCTCGTCGAGGCGGTCGGCCACCGACGTCAAGAAGCTGGAGACGACCGCGCCCACGCCGCTGCGCCCGGCGACACGGACCGCCGTGTGGTCGCGCAGCCCGGGCGCGCGGTCGAGCAGCATCGTGCGCGGCAGCTGCCACACGAGCTGGCGGAACGGGCGGTCCATGTGCAGCGTGTACGGGCGCGCGCTGTCGTACAGCGCGAAGTCGCCCGGGCCGATCGTCGCGCTGCGGCCGTCCTGGCGGATCGTGCAGGCCTCGGTCACCTGGAGGCTGACCAGCACGTCGTCCTCGCGGGCGCGGGCGATCTGCCGGGGCGAGCGCACGACGTGCTGGGCGCTGGTGACGACCTCGGACACGCGGATCGGGCCCAGCTCGCGCGCGGTGATGCGGCCACCGAAGGGCGCGGGCACGGCGGAGGTGACCCGCTCGCAATCGAGCTGGACGAACACGCCGCAGATCAGGTCGCGCCACAGCTCGAAGCGCTCGTGCTCGGCGACGCCGTCGGTCGACAGCACCTGCATGGGCGCAATCTACGCCTCCCGGGCGGGGCGCGGGTGCGGTGGTGCGCGCACGGGCAAGGATCGGTCGCTGGCGGCCAAGCGACGGGGCCGGTGCGCGCGTACGGTCGCCCCGATGCGCCACGCCCAACTCGATGGCGAGACCGCCCCGCACCGCCCGCCGGGCCACCAGCCGGTCGCGCCGGCCTGGACCGCCCTGCCCAGCGCGCCGATCGTGCTGGCCCAGCTCGCCGTCCAGTGCGAACCGGACGACCCGGCGGGCGTGGCGGCGTTCGCCACGCTGCGCGGGCTGCTGGACGACGTGCGCCACGACGTGGTCGAGTCGCTGGATCCGCAGGGCTTCGTCAACCACATCGCGCTGGCCTACTGGGATGACCTGGACGGGCACGACGCGTGGGCGGCGCAGCCGGCGGTGCGCGCCTGGTGGGATGAGGCCGAGGTGGGGCGCTGGCGCGAGGTCTGCACCGTGCCGCCCGAGCGCATCGAGACGCTGCATTCCAACGGGGAGCTCGGGCCCAGCCAGGGATCGGCGCAGCTGTCGCTGATCGCCCCGACCGACGTGCACGAGTACCCGGGCGGGATGCGCGATCGCATGCCGATCTCCCGGACCGACGCGCTCGACGGCCCGCACAACGTGTGCTTCATCCGCACGGCGCAGGACTGGACCGGCTGCGGGCCGGCCGAGCGCGAGCGCTACGTCAACCACGTCGAGCCGACGCTGCGCCGGGGCGCCGAGTACCTGGCCTCCGAGCCGCAGGAGAGCGGCTGCCTGAGCGCCCGGTTCGCGCGCGAGCCCGGGCAGGACCGCAGCTGCGTGCTGGCCTGGTTTCGCTCGCTGGCCGATCTCGAGCGCTGGACGCACAGCCACCCGACGCACCTGGCCATCCTGAGCGAGTTCTTCGCGCTGGTCGAGCAGGGCGGCGGGCAGATCGAGCTGGCGCTGTGGCACGAGGTGTTCACGCTGCCCGCCGGCGCCCCCCGCCTGGAGTACCGCAACTGCCACCCCCAGACCGGCATCCTGCCGTTCTTCTCCGAGGAAGACTCATGACCACGTTCAAGGCCGCCGCCGTGCAGGCGGCACCCGTCTGGCTGGATCTCGACGCGACGACCGACAAGACGATCGCGCTGATCGACGAGGCGGCGGCCAACGGCGCCGATCTCGTCGCCTTCGCCGAGACCTGGATCCCCGGCTACCCGTACCACTCGTGGCTGGGCTCGCAGGCCTGGGCGATGCAGTACGTGCAGGCCTACGTGGAGAACTCGCTGGCCGTCGACTCGCCCCAGACCGAGCGCATCCGGGCCGCGGCGGCCCGCGGCGGCGTCCACGTCGTGCTCGGTTACAGCGAGCGGGCCGGGGGCAGCCTGTACATGGGGCAGATGCTGATCGACCGCGACGGCGTGATCGTCGCCGCGCGGCGCAAGCTGAAGCCGACGCACGTCGAGCGCACGGTGTTCGGCGAGGGCGACGGCAGCGATCTGGCCGTGCACCAGCTCGACATCGGCCGGGTCGGGGCGCTGTGCTGCTGGGAGCACCTGCAGCCGCTGACCAAGTACGCCATGTACGCCCAGGACGAGCAGATCCACGTGGGCGGCTGGCCGAGCTTCTCGCTCTATCCGATGGCCACCGCGCTGGGCGCCGAGGTCAACACCGCGGTCAGCCGCGTGTACGCCGTGGAGGGCGGTTGCTTCGTGCTGGCGCCGTCGATGCCGGTCACCCAGGAGTTGATCGACCGCCTGTGCGACACCGACGACAAGCGCGAGCTGCTGCTCACCGGCGGGGGCGCGACGGCGATCTACGGCCCGGACGGATCGACGATCGCCGCGGCGGGGCCGGACGAGGAGACGATCCTCTACGCGGACCTGGATCTGGGGATGATCGCGCTGGCCAAGGCCGCGGCCGATCCGGCCGGGCACTACGCGCGGGCCGACGTCACGCGGCTGCTGCTCAACCGCGAGTCGCGCCGGCCCGTCGAGCACACGCGCTTCGAGGCCGCGCCCGCGGACCAGGCATTCGAGGAGGTCGTGGCTGGCTAGCCAGCCAGTGTCGCGGTACGGTTCGCGACATGTCCCTCGAAGCGTCGTCCACTCCGCGCACCGAGCGCAGCGACTTCCAGGCCACCAGCGACCCGGCGCTGCAGGAGGGCGCCGATCGCGGACAGGCCAACCTGCTGGGCTACGGCCAGCTGTACTCGCTGTGGGAACGCCAGCAGTGGGCGGTCGGCGACCTGGACTTCAGCCAGGACCGGATCGACTGGCACGAGCGCTTCGACGACGAGGAGCGCTTCCAGCGGCTGTACGGCCTGTCGTCGTTCTTCGTCGGCGAGCAGCGCGTGGCCCAGGAGCTGGGGCCGATGATGCGCGCCGCGCCGACCGAGGAGCAGCGCATCTTCCTGTGCACGCAGATCGCCGACGAGGCCCGCCACGTCGCGTTCTTCGACGCCTTCTACCGCGAGGTCGGCGTGCTCGAGTCGACCTCGCTGGCCGGCCGGCTGGAGGAGGCCACCGCGCACCTCAACGTCGAGTTCGGCCAGCTGTTCGACGAGGCGCTGAAGTCCCGGGTCGACCGGCTCGCCGTCGCCCCCGACGACACCGAGGCGCTGGTCGAGGCGGTGACGATCTACCACATGATCATCGAGGGGATGCTGGCCCTGACCGGCCAGCACTTCATCACCGACTACAACGAGCGCGAGGGCACGCTGCCCGGGTTCGTCGACGGCTTCACCAAGGTGGCCCGCGACGAGCACCGCCACGTCGCCTTCGGCGCCCGCTTCCTGCGCGACATGGCCGGTGCGAGCGACCGCTACCGCGACGCGATCGTGCGCACGCTGGGCGAGGTCGGCCCGATCGCCGAGGGCGTGCTGCGCCCGAAGTGGATGGAGGGCATCCCCGAGGACGAGGCGGAGCTGTTCGGCTTCTCGATCGCCGAGACGCGCGCGTTCGCGCTGCAGGCGCTCAACCGCCGGCTGAAGGTCATCGGCCTCGTGTAGGGCACTCGTTAGGCTCGGTCGCCATGGCCGACGAGATCACCTTCGACGACTTCTTGACCGTGGACATGCGCGTCGGGCGCGTCGTCGAGGTCGAGGACTTCCCCGAGGCGCGCAAGCCCGCCTGGAAGCTGCGCATCGACTTCGGGCCGGAGCTCGGCATCAAGCGCTCGTCGGCGCAGATCACCAACTACACCAGCGAGGAGCTCGAGGGCTCGCTCGTCGTCGCGGTGGTCAACTTCCCGCCCCGACAGGTCGGCCCGGTCATGTCCGAGGTGCTCGTGCTGGGCGGCATCGAGGCCGACGGGACCGTGCTGATCCTGCGCCCGGACGGCGACGCGACCCCGGGGTCGCGGATCGCCTAGGGCGCCCGGTAGTGCGGCAACTGCCGACCGCACTAGCCCCGGCAAAGCGGCGCGACCTCGCCCTTGCGGCGAGCAACAGCTTGGTAGTGGTCATCCTCGATGACCCGGCCGGTGCGTTGGTTGGTGATCCGGACGACGATCGGATAGGCGCATATGTGCTGAGCGTTCGCTCGCGGTGCGCGCCGATACACATGCCGGCCCGTGACGACGATCGTCGCGTCCCCGTTGGCTGCGGTCGGTCCGGCGGTGACGGTGGCGTTCGATCGCGCTCCGTCGCCCCAGGCGATCGTCGCTGTGCGTGCGTCGCTGGCGAGCTCGTCGCAGCCTGGGAGCAGCGCGCGGGTGACGGTCAGCCGCACGGGCTGACGCACGACGAAGTTCAGTGCCTTGATGTCAGAGGTGGAGAGGTTGCAGCTGGCCGGTTCCGCGGCCTGAAACGCGGTAGCGGTCGGTGCTCGTAGGCCCCCCAGACCCGCGAGCGCGATGGCGCTGAGCAGGCCGGCCGTCAGCACGGGTGCACTCCGCATGGTTGAGCGCATCATGTCACCAGACAGACGCCAAAGCTCCCCATCTGCGTCGGCGCAGTTGCCGACTCAGCGCACTACGGCGTCGTCGCCGGAAGCGCGTCGGTGACGACGGTCGGGTCCACGGCCGGCGGGACGACCGCGGTCGGGTCGACGTTCGGCGCGGCCGGGTCGGTCGGCGGCGGGGTGGCCGCGGGATCGGCGGGCGGGGGCGTCGTCGCCGGGTCGTTGGGCGGCGGGGTGGTGGCGGCCGGATCGGTGGGGGGCGGGGTGGTCGGCGTGGTGGCCGGGGGCGGCACCGCGGTGGGGGTGCCGGGCGTGGTGACGGTGCCGGGCAGGACGGTCACGCCGGTGCCGTCCTGGGCGACGCCGGTGGGCGTGGTCGTCGGCGGCGCGGCGGCCGCGGCGTCCTGCTTGGCCTTCTCGGCGGCGGCGTCCTTGGCGGCCTGCTGCGCGGCAGCGTCCTTCTCGGCCTTGGCCTTGGCGGCGGCGGTGGCCTGCTGGCCGGCCAGCTTCTCGTCGGTCACCGGCTGGGCCTTGGGCTCGGCGACGGCCTTGGGCGGCGCGACGGCGACGGCCACCGGAGCGGGCGTCGGGGCGGCGACCGGCACGGGCTTGGGCGCCGGCGCGACCTTGGCCTGCAGCTCGGGCTTGGCCCGCGACTGCTGGATCCGGTTGGTCGCGTGGTCGACCTCGACGGCGGCGCCGGTGACGATCGCCGCGGCGGCGAGCGTCGCGGCCGTCTTGGAGGCGATCGTCCCGATGCCCGCGGTCAGCGCGCTGGCGGCGCCGGCGCTGCCCGAGGTGGCCACCGCGGCGCTGGCGGCGGTGGCGCCGCCCGCGGAGGCGGTCGTGCCCAGGTGGGCCAGGATGAACTTCTTCAGGAAGAGCAGCGGCGCGACCGGCATGACCGCGGCCAGCGCCTTGTTGGTGTCCTTCAGCTGCTGGCGGAAGGTCGCGCAGCGGTCACAGGTCTTGATGTGGCGGCGGACCGGCGGGCTCATGCGCGTGAGGCCCTCGGCCACCTCGCCGAGCTCGAGGCGCACCTCGTCGCAGGTCAGCTTGCGCGCCTCGGACATCTCGGCCAGACCGACGCGGGCGCGCACGAGCAGCGACTTGACCGACGGGACCGTGGTCTCCATCACGTCGGCGATCTGCTCGTAGGAGAGCGCGTCGATCTCGCGCAGCAGCAGCGCGGTGCGCTGCGTCTCGGGCAGCTCCTGGACGTCGCCGACCAGGAGGCGGAACTCCTCGCGCTTGTGGACCTTGTCGGCGGTGGTCAGGCCGTGGTCGGCCAGGTGGACGTCCATCGAGTCCACGCCGATCGCCGTCTGGCGGCGCAGGTGGTTCAGCGAGCGGTTGCGGGCGATCCGGTACAGCCACGGGCGCACGTTGATCGGGCGGTCGTCCGCGCACATCGCGTTGAACGAGGCGGCGAACACCTCCTGCAGCACGTCCTCGGCGTCCTCACGCGAGTTGAGCATGTGCCGGCAGAAGGCCAGCAGCCGCGACTGATAGCGCGCGACGAGCGTCTCGAAGGCGGCCTGGTTGCCCCGCCGCGTGAGCACGACCAGACGCTCGTCCGACTGCAGGCGCAGCAGCGGCGTCGGTCCGCGGAGGCCCGAGAGGGCGGTGGGCTTGAAGGCAGAGACTTCCATGGGGTGGGGCGTTCCGATGCGGGAACACTGCTGAAACGGTCCAGTTGCGGTCGGAGTTGCGCTGACCGCGCACAACCGTTCGGCCAGAGTGGCGATTCGGTTCGCGTGGGGCGAACCAGATCGCCAATCTGGAGGGCCGGGCCGGCAGCCGGATTAGGATTCGTCGCGCCCTGCCCGGGTGGCGAAACTGGCTATACGCGACCGACTTAAGATCGGTTGTCCGTGAGGGCGTGTGGGTTCGACTCCCACCCCGGGTACTACTCGCCGCGTGACAGCTCCTGGAGCTCGTCGGGCAGGTACGGCAGGTCGAGCAGGCTGAGCTTCACGCGGGTGCGCTGCTGGTGGCGCTCGTGGTCGAGGCGGACGATCAGGCCGGCGCTCGGGCGCAGGCGGACCTGCACGACGTCACCGGCGCCCAGGCGGCCCGCGACGGCGCCGTCGACCTCCAGCGCCGCGGTCCCGCTGTCGGGCAGCAGCGCGAGGTGCAGCGGCTCGGCCGAGGACACGACGAGCGGGCGGCTGATGCCGAACATCGAGGCGGTGGGCGTGACCACGACGGCGTCCAGGCCGGGAGAGACCACCGGGCCGCCCGACGCGTAGGAGTAGGCGGTCGAGCCCATCGGGGTGGCGATCACCACGCCGTCGCCGCGCATGCGGCCGATGCGCTGGCCGCCCACGCGCAGCTGCGCGTGCACGATGCCCTCGCCCGGGATCCGGCTCAGCGCGGTCTCGTTGAAGCCGGCGGTGTGCAGGCCCGGCCCCTCGACGATCAGCGCGCTGTGGGGCTCGATGGTGAACTCGCCGCGTTCCAGGCGGTCCAGCGCGGACTCCAGCTCGTCGGGCTCGATCTCGATCAGGAACCCGAGCTTGCCCAGGTTGACGCCGAGCACCGGCACGTCGCGGCCGACGACCAGGCGCAGCGCGCCGAGCATCGTCCCATCGCCGCCGATGCTGAGCAGCGCCCGCGAGCGCTCGGCCAGATCAGCCTCCGCGACCGGGCGCACGCCGTCGGGACAGCGGTGGACGTCCTCGTGGCGCACCAGCACGTCGGTGCCGCGCTCGCGCGCCCAGGCGACGATCGTCCGGGCCGCGCCCTCCGGGTCGCGCGTGGGATGCAGCACGAGGCCGATCGCGTTGGAGTCCACGCCCCCCATCGTGCCGGATCTGGCAGGCTCAACCTGTGCGCCTGATCCTCAACATCATCTGGTTCGTGCTCTGCGGCCTGTGGCTGGCCATCGGGTACACGCTGGCGGCGCTGATCTGCTTCATCCTGATCATCACGATCCCGTTCGGCGTCGCCTCGCTGCGGATCGCCATGTTCGCGCTGTGGCCGTTCGGCAAGACGGTCATCCGCCGCGACGACGCGGGCGTCGCCTCGGGCATCGGGAACGTCATCTGGTTCGTGCTCTGCGGCTGGTGGCTGGCGATCGGCCATCTGGTCACCGGCGTGGCGCTGTGCATCACGATCATCGGCATCCCGCTGGGCATCGCGAACTTCAAGCTGATCCCCGTCTCGCTGCTGCCGCTGGGCCGCGAGATCGTCGACGTCGACGACCCGCGGCTGACCGGCCAGGTCGTCGTGACGGTTCCCCGGTAGCGCTTCACCTACGATGGGCCTCCTGTGAAGCCCCAGTCGATCGTGGTCATCGTGCTGGCCGTCATCGCGATCGGTGCCGCGGTGGTCCTGACACGCGGTGGCGGCGACGACAACGGCGGCACGAGCACGGGCGGAACCAGCTCGACCGAGACCAGCGCCAAGGCCCCGGCCAACGCGGAGCGGATCAGCTTCGTCGTCTCCCCCGAGAAGGAGGAGCTGCTCAAGCCGGTCGTGCAGGCCTTCAACGACACCGCCACGCAGGCCGACGGCAAGCCCGTGTTCGTCGAGATGGTGGCGATGAACTCCGGCGACGCCGAGAACGCGATCGTCCGGGGCAAGCTCCAGCCCGACGTGTGGTCGCCCGCCTCGTCCTTCTGGGGCAAGCTGCTGAACTTCCAGGCCGACAAGCCCTACGTCGCCGACGACAACGCGTCGATCGTGCGCACGCCGCTGGTGATCGCGATGTGGGAGCCGATGGCCCGCGCGCTCGGCTGGCCCAACAAGCAGGTCGGCTTCGAGGACATCAACCGGCTGGCCACCTCGACGGAAGGCTGGGGCGCGGCGGGCAAGCCCGAGTACGGGCGCTTCAAGTACGTCCACACCAACCCCGACAGCTCGACCTCGGGCGCCTCGGCCGTCGCCGCCTCCTACTACTCGGCCGCCGGCAAGAAGGAGGGGCTGACCGAGGAGGACGTCGAGCAGCAGTCGGCCAAGGTCAAGAACCTCGAGGCCTCGATCGTCCACTACGGCGACTCGACGCTGTTCATCGCCGATCAGCTGTGCGAGCACGGCATGGCCTACGCCAGCGCGGCGGCGATGGAGGAAGCGACGCTGATCGAGCTCAACGGGCGCAAGAACTGCACCGGCGGCAAGCTGGTCGCGCTGTACCCCAAGGACGGCACGTTCTTCAGCGACTCGCCCTACATCGTGCTCGACGCGCCCTGGGTCACGCCGACCAAGCGCGCCGGCGCCGACGCCTTCCAGCAGTACCTGGCCGACAACATCGACGGCGAGACCGCGGGCCGCTACGGCTTCCGCCCCGGCAACCCCGACAAGCCCGCCGGCGGCCTGGTCAACGCCTCGCGGGGCGCCGACGCCGCCCAGCCCGAGCGCGAGCTGCGCCTGCCCGAGCCGAAGGTGGTCGACCGGATCCTGCAGACGTGGCGCCGCGACCGCAAGCCGGCCAACGTGATGCTCGTGCTCGACAACTCCGGCTCGATGAACGACGAGCGCAAGCTCGAGCGGGCCAAGGAGGGGCTGCAGGCCTTCTTCAAGCAGGTCGCGCCGCAGGACGAGATCGGCCTGACGAAGTTCTCCTCCGGCGTGGTGCCCCTGGTCCAGCCCGCGCCGTTCAGCCAGAACAAGGGACAGCTGCAGGCCGCGGTCAACGACATCTTCCCCGAGGACGACACCGCGGTCTACGACGCCACCTTCGAGGCGGTCGAGGCGATCAAGCGCACCGCCGATGAGGACCACATCAACGCGGTCGTCGTGCTCACCGACGGTGACGACACGGCCTCGGGCCGCGACGCCGAGCAGGTCATCGAGCGCCTGCGCCAGGAGGGGAAGGCCGAGTCCAACGGCGTCCGGGTCTTCACGATCGCCTACGGCTCCGAGCCCAACGAGAAGGTGCTGGAGCGCTTCGCCACCGCGTCCGGCGGAAAGGCGTTCGTCGGCAACACCGACGACATCGAGCAGGTCTACCGCTCGATCTCCAGCTTCTTCTGATGGCCCGGCAGATCGAACGGCCGGTCACCCGCGCCAGCCTCCAGCGCAAGCTCGCGGTCAACGCGCTGGCCAAGCCGCTGAACCTGGTCGTCCTGGCCGCGCTGATCGTGGCGGGCATCGTCCTCGGGCTGACCGCGATCGCCATCCCGATCGCCGTGGTCGCCTACCTCGGGCTGGCCGCGATCACGTTCTTCGACGGCGACGAGGCCAAGCGCGTCGGGGCCGAGGCCTACGCGGCCCAGCGGCGCGACGAGCCGCCCATGCTGGACCCGACCACGCTGGATCCGCGCATCGCCCGCCCGGTGGCCGATGCGCAGCGCACCGCCCAGGCGATGCGCGCCGCGATCGCCGCCGCCGACCATCCGTTCACCGACGTCTCGGCCGATGTCGACGCGCTGGTCGAAGCGTTGGAGGTCAGCGCCCGCCGGGCCCAGCTGATCGCCACCACGCTCGAGGACCTGCGCGCGTCCGAGCAGGACCCGCGCAGCATCGACCGCCGCCTGATCGAGCTCAAGCCGCGCGCCGCCGACGCCGACGTGGCCGCGCTGATCGCCGATCTCACCGCCCAGCGCGACGCGACCGAGCGCCTGGCCGAGAAGCTCGAGCGCTTCGAGGTCGGCCTGCAGCGGATCGTGGCCAGCCTCGGGCTGATGCGCACCCGGCTGGCCGAGATGAGCGCCAGCGAGGAGGAGGCGGCCCAGCGCGAGCTGGCCCGGCAGTCGCGCGAGCTGCGCGAGCGCACCGACATGCTGGCCGAGTCGATGGCCGAGGTGTTCGCCGACGACGGCGAGCAGCTCGACGTGGGGCCGCTCGGACCGCGGTCCGCACCGTCGTAGTCTCCTCGCCCATGCCCCGCCTGATGATCGTCATCGCCAGCACGCGGCCCGGCCGCATCGGCCTGCCCGTCGCCGAGTGGTTCCGCGGCCGCGTCGAGGCGCACGGCGCCTTCGAGGTCGACGTCGCCGACATGGCCGAGATCGCCCTGCCGTTCATGGACGAGCCCGCGCACCCGCGCCTGCAGCGCTACGAGCACCAGCACACGAAGGACTGGTCGGCGCGGGTGGCCGCCGCCGACGCCTTCGTGTTCGTGATGCCCGAGTACAACCACGGCTACAACGCGGTGGTCAAGAACGCGCTCGACTACCTGCACAACGAGTGGAAGCACAAGGCGGTCGGCATCGTCTCCTACGGCGGCGTGTCGGCCGGCCTGCGGGCCGTGGCGATGTTCAAGCCCTCGCTGAGCTGCCTGCAGTTGACCGTGGCCACGAACGCGGTGAACATCCCGTTCGTCGCGCAGTTCGTCGACGACGACAGCGTGTTCCAGCCCAACGACACGCTGCAGGAGGTCTCGCTGGCCATGCTCGACGAGCTGATGAAGCTCGACGGCGCCCTGCAGACCCTGCGCAGCTACTAGCCCCGGCTACCCGCGCCGCATCAGGCGTCCGACGGCGCCCATCAGCTCGGCGGTCCGCTCGTCGCGCGTGTCCTCGCCTTCGGCGCCGACCACGCAGTGGCGGGCGTGGTCGTCGAGCAGGCCGAGGGCGACCTTGTCCAGCGCGGCCTGGATCGCCGAGATCTGCGTGAGCACGTCGATGCAGTAGCGGTCCTCGTCGACCATCTTCTCGACGCCGCGCACCTGTCCCTCGATGCGGCGCAGGCGCTTGGTCAGGTCGTCCTTGGTGGCGGTGTAGCCGGGCATGTCCACATTCTACCCCCGGGGGGTACCCTTTCCGCATGGACGTCGCCATCGCCGGAGGCCATGGGCAGATCGCGCTGCGCCTCGCCCGCCTGCTCACCGCTCGCGGGGACACCGTCCGCGCGCTGATCCGCAACCCCGACCACGCCGCCGACGTGGCCGCCAGCGGGGCACGGGCGATCGTCTGCGACCTCGAGGACCCAGCGGCCGACGTCGCGGCCGCGATCGACGGCAGCGACGCCGTCGTGTTCGCCGCGGGCGCCGGACCGGGCAGCGGGGCCGAGCGCAAGCGGTCGATGGACCACCAGGGCGCGGTGCGGCTGATCGACGCCGCCCGACAGGTGCAGACCACGCGCTACGTGATGGTCAGCGCGATGGGCGCCGACGACGCCGACGCGGCCGAGGGCGTGTTCCGGGCCTACCTGGAGGCCAAGGGCGCCGCCGACGACGCGCTGCGGGCCAGCGGCCTGGCCTACACGATCGTCCGCCCCGGGCACCTGACCGACGACCCCGGCACCGGCCGCATCGCGATCGCGCCGCAGTTCGCCAGCAGCGGGGCGATCCCCCGCGACGACGTCGCCGCCACGCTGGCCGTCGTCCTGGACGAGCCGCACACCGCCGGGCTGACCTTCGACCTCCTCAGCGGCGACGCGCCGGTGGCCGAGGCGATCGCCGCGCTCGCCGACCACTGACGCCGCGAGCGCGCGTGCGCCAACCGCGCGCACCGATGATCCAGCGGCCCGGTCGGCGCGCTAGCAGCCAGTGGTGGCGGGAGCTGCCTCCGATCGGACGCCCGGGCAGGGGCGTGACGCGACCGAACAGGTCGTGCCGATCCGCCTGCCCGTGCGGCGCCAGTGGCCCGGCGCGGCGCCGCCTGACCCTCGGCGCCGCGCCGCCGCCCTGCGCCGCAAGCACGCGCTCGATCGTCTCGCCGCGGTCGTCGGCCTGATCACGCTCGCCCCCGTCTTCCTCGCGCTCGTCGTGCTCGTGCGCGTCGCCGGCCGGGGTGGTGGTCGCGCCCTGGTGGGCGTGACGCACTGGGCCTGCGACGGGCGCAGCTTCGCCCGCCTCGCGCTGCGTCCGACCGGCCACGAGGGCGTCGACCGGCTCCTGGCCCGCCACGGCCTGCGCCAGCTGCCCGAGCTGGTCAACGTGGCGCGCGGCGAGATGAGCCTCGTCGGGCCGCGCCCGCGCCGCCTCGACGTGGCCGCCCGACCCGGGCTGCCCGCCACGCGGCTGCGTTCGGGCATCACCGGCTTCGCGCAGGTGCACCAGCCCACCGACGCCGCGCTCGAGCGCCGCCTCGACGCGGTCTACCTCGAGCGCTGGTCGCCGGCCCTGGACCGCCACATCCTGTGGCGCACCGTCGCGGGCGGCCGGTGCCCCTAACCTGCGGCGCGTGCTCCGCGCCCCTCGCCTTCCCGATCCGCCGGCGCTGGACGAGGTGCCGCTGGAGCCCGGCGAGCTGGAGGCGGGCGGGCACGTGCGCGAGCGGCGCCTGCACGAGCCTGACCTGGCCGGGAGCGAGCTGCACGGCGTCGACTTCTCGACCGTCCACTTCGTCGGCGGCGACCTGTCCGGCGCGCAGCTGGACGGCGGCGGGCTGCAGGACGCGCTCGTCGAACGCACGAACCTGGCCAACCTGCGCGCCGTGTCCGCCTCGCTGATCCGCGTGCAGCTGCGCGGGTGTCGGATGACCGGGCTGCAGTGGGCCGAGGGGCTGTGGCGCGACGTCGAGGTGACCGACTGCCGCGCCGACCTCGTGGCGCTGCGCCGCACGCAGCTGGAGCGCGTGACCTTTCGCGACTGCGTGCTGAGCGAGGCCGACCTGATGGAGGCGCGCCTGCGCGAGGTGCGCCTGGAGCGCTGCTCGCTGGTCGGCACCGACCTGCGCGGCACCCGCTTCGAGCGCTGCGAGCTGACCGGCTGCGACCTGGAGGGCCTACAGGGCGTCGGCCGCCTGGACGGGATCACGATGCCCTGGCCGGACATCGTCGACGCGGCCGGCACGTTCGCCTCCGCGCTCGGCGTCCGCGTCGCGGAGGACGGCTAACCCACGAAGGCGCGCACCGCGGCCACGTAGGCCTCGGGCTGCTCGGCGTAGGGGAAGTGTCCGGCGCCCTCGATCGTGACGAGCTGGCCGTCGGCCGCCCGGACCGCCACCGCCCCGGTGTCGGCCGGCGTCGTCGCGCGGTCCTGCGCGCCGGCGATGGCCAGGATCGGCACCGTCACGCCGGCCAGCGAGCCGCTGACGTCGTAGTCGTCGAACGCGTCGCCGTCCATCGCCACGTCGACGCGAAAGCGCACGTGCTCCAGCTGGGCGATCAGCGCCCGACAGGCCGGCCCGTCCGGATCGGCGCAGAAGAACGGCATCTGGCCCGCCCAGGCGGCCCGCAGGTCGGCCTCGGTCTCGACCGCCTCCTCGTCCTCGAAGGCGGCGGCCACGTCGGCCCGGCCGAGCGACTCGACGCGGGCCTCGAAGCCGTCGAAGAAGCGGTGATCGGCCGCGCCGCAGGATGCGATCACCCGCGCCGCGTGCCCGGGGAGCTCGACGGCGTGGGTGAGCGCGACGAACGAGCCGAAGGAGTGGCCGAGCAGCGTGTAGGGCGCCAGGCCCTGCGCGTCGGCGAAGCGGCTGACGGCGCGCGCGTAGCCCGACAGCGAGCGCTGGCCCGGCAGGCTGTCGCCCGACAGGCCGTGATCGGGCAGGTCCAACGCGATCACCCGATGGGTGTCGCCCAGCGGGGTCAGCCACTCGCCGAACATCGCGCCGTCGGTTCCCGGACCGGGATGCAGCGCCACGATCGCCGCGCCGTTGCGCGGGCCCCACTCGCGCCAGTGCAGGGCAACGCCGCCGACGTCGGCGCGGCTCACGCGCCCCGCTCGAGACGCTCGACCATCACCGAGGTGGACTTCACCACCGCGGTCGCCGTCACGCCCGGCCGCAGGTCCAGCTCGTCGGCCGCCTCGCGCGACATCAGCGACACGACGCGGTAGGGACCGCAGGCCAGCTCGACCTTGGCCATCACGCCGTCCTTCTCGACGGCCACGACCACGCCGCTCAGGCGGTTGCGGGCGCTGGTGCGCTCGCCGCCGGCCGCGCGCTCGCGCAGCAGCCGGGCCAGCTCGTCGGCGGGCAGGTAGCGCTGGCTGCCCTGGCGTTCGAAGTGGATCTTCCCGTCGCGCTCCCAGCGGCGGAGCGTGTCGGTGGAGACGCCCAGCGCCTGCGCGGCGGCGCCGATGCGGATCCGCTCCGCCACTACGCCGCGTGGACTTCCGCGGCGGTGGCGTCCTCGCTGGGCGCGATCGCCGCGAGCACGCGCTCGGCGACCGCGATGTCGCCGGCGACCGCCAGCGCGTCGAGGGCGCCGGCCGGGCCGAGGGCGGCGATCCAATCGGCCTCCGTGCCGGAGATCGTCGCGTCGACGACCTCCTCCGGCGCGCGCTCGTGCAGCGTCGCCGGCCCGTCTCCGATCCCCAGCCAGTAGCTGCGCTCGCCGACGCGCAGCTCGACCAGCGCCAGCGGCGCCTCGGCCAGCAGCCCCGCCGTCGAGCGGAAGACGGCGCCGACGTCGATCGACTCGTTGGGTCGCGGATGGCTCCAGGCCCAGCGGTAGCCCCAACGCGACAGCTCGGCGAGCACGGGCACCAGCTCGCGGGCGCGCTCGGTCAGCTCGTAGTCGACGCGCGGCGGCACCTCGCGGTAGCGCTGACGCGTGAGCAACCCGTCGGCCACCATCCGGTTCAGGCGGGAGCGCAGCTGCTCGGTCGAGATGCCGGGCAGCACCCGCTGCAGCTCGACGAAACGCCGCGGCCCGGAGACGAGGTCGCGGACGATCAGCAGCGTCCACTTGTCGCCGACGAGGTCGAGCGCACGGGCATCCGGCGACCACTGGTCGTATGGATGCCTCTTTGGGGAGGGGACGGCGGGTATGTCGGTGGCCTCCTGCCTGGCCGGTGCGTGTACTGCTGGACCGCCCGGCAAGCCTACCTGAGCAGGTCAAGTTCGCGGACAAACATCTGCTGCCGGTTGGCGCAAGTTCTGGGTACCACCTTCGTTTACCAGAACGTGGGCACGCTGATCTCCCTAGACGACCGCCGCCGCGCCCGCGCCCGCACCGGCGTGCGCGCGCGCCGCGCGACGTTCTACTTCGATCTCGCCGACCCGGCCACGTACCTGGCCGCCGAGCGCGTCGAGCGCCTGGCCGTGCCCGTGGCCTGGCAGCCGGCGACGCTGCCCGGAGCGGCGCTGAGCGCCGAGGCCACGACGGCGCGCCGGGCCCGTGAGCTGGGGCTGCCGATCGTCTGGCCCGAGCGCCATCCGGCCGCGCTGCCGCTGGCCATGCGCGTGGCCGCGCACGCCGGGCGCCAGGGCCGCGGGGCCGAGTTCGTGCTCGCCGCGACGCGCCTGGCCTTCTGCGGCGGCTTCGACCTGGAGGACCCGACGGTCTTTGCCGAGGCGGTGGCCGCGGCGGGCATGGACCTGGACGCCGCGCTGTGGGCCGCGGGCGCCCCCGAGCTCGACACCGAGATCGAGTTGGCCGGCCGCTTCCTGGTCGAGCACGGCGCCACGTCGATGCCGGTCGTGCAGGCGGGGCGGACGCTGTTCGCGGGCGAGGCCCGGCTGGCCGACGCGGCGGCGGCGCTGCGCGGCGACGGCCTAGTGCGAACGCCAGCGTTCAGGTAACCTGCCGCGGCATGGCTGCCGAAACCGAGCAACAGACCAAGCTTCACGGAGGGCGCCTGGTCGCCAAGCGCCTCAAGGCCCACGGCGTGACGAAGCTCTTCACGCTCTCCGGTGGACACCTCTTCTCGATCTACGACGGGTGCCGTGAGGAGGGGATCGACCTCGTCGACGTGCGCCACGAGCAGACCGCCGCGTTCGCGGCCGAGGGCTGGGCCAAGGTCACCCGGCAGCCCGGCGTCGCCGCGCTGACCGCTGGTCCCGGCGTCACCAACGGCATGAGCGCGCTCGGGTCGGCCCAGCAGAACGGCTCCCCGCTGATCGTGCTCGGCGGCCGCGCGCCGGCGCTGCGCTGGGGGCAGGGCTCGTTGCAGGAGGTCGACCACGTCCCGTTCGTCGCTCCGCTGACCAAGTCCGCCCGCACGCCCGGCTCGACGGCCGAGATCCCGCCGCTGGTCGACGAGGCGATCGTCGGCGCGATGACGGCGCCCACCGGCCCGACCTTCGTCGACTTCCCGCTGGACTACGTCTTCATGGAGCTCGACGAGGAGCCTGCGTCCAGCGCGCGGATCGCCGACCCACGCGACACGCCGGCCGCCGACGGCGTCGAGCAGGCCATCGAGCTGCTGGCCGGCGCCAAGCGCCCGGTGATCATGGCCGGCACGGGCCTGTACTGGGCCCACGGCGAGGAGGCGCTCAACGCCCTCGTGCAGCAGCGCCGGATCCCCGCGTTCGCCAACGGCCAGGCGCGCGGCTGCGTCGCGGCCGACCACGAGCTCGCCTTCTCGCGCGCCCGCTCGACGGCGCTCAAGGGCGCCGACGTGGCGCTCGTGGTCGGCGTGCCGATGGACTTCCGCCTGGCCTTCGGCGGCGCGTTCGGCGACGACACGAAGATCGTCGTGATCGACAGCGCCAAGTCCGATCGCACGCCGGTGCGCTCGCCCGACGTGGAGCTGTACGGCGGCATCGCCGCCACGCTCGACGCGCTGGCCTCGGCCGGCGGTGCCTTGGACACCCAGCCGTGGGTCGACGAGCTGCGCGCGCTGGAGACCGAGCGTCGCGCGGCCGAGCAGGCCGAGCGCGAGGACGACCGCTCGCCGCTGCACCCGATGCGCCTGTACGCCGAGCTCGCCTCGGTGCTCGACCGCAACGCGATCATCATCGGCGACGGGGGCGACTTCGTCTCCTACGCCGGGCGTGTGATCGACTCCTACGAGCCGGGCTGCTGGCTGGACCCGGGCCCGTTCGGCTGCCTGGGCGCGGGGCCCGGCTACGCGCTGGCCGCCAAGATCGCCCACCCCGACCGCCAGGTCGTGCTGCTCCAGGGCGACGGCGCGTTCGGCTTCAGCGGCATGGAGTTCGACACGCTGGCCCGGCACGGGGTCAACGTCGTGTCGGTGATGGGCAACAACGGCATCTGGGCGCTGGAGAAGCACCCGATGGAGTTCCTGTACGGGTACTCGGTCGTGGCCGAGCTGCGCCCGGAGACGCCCTACCACACGGTCGTGGAGGCCCTGGGCGGGCATCCCGAGCTGGTGCGCGCGCCCGACGAGCTGCGGCCGGCGCTGGAACGCGCCTTCGCGGCGGGCAAGCCGGCGCTGGTCAACGTGCTCACCGACCCGGACGTGATCTACCCGCGCAAGGCCAACCTGGCCTGACCGCGCATTATCGGCGACAGTGCGTCATCTCCCCACTTCTGTGGGCCAATCTGGACGTTCGTACGATGGCGGGGTCGTTGCGGCGCGAAGATACTGCTGTGCGTCGGGTGTCCGGGGGTCCGTGCCGAAAGGCTGTGCCTCTAGGCATTCGATACATAGGCTCGGGCGAAGCCGCATCGAATCGGCGCCTCCCGCCGCCTGAGCCACCCGAAACCGGCCCCTGCATGGCACGTACCCCTGCCCGTCCTGTCGGGGCCACCTTCGAAAGCCGTCCCGTTCGCGCGGGGCGGCTTTCGAGCTAGTTGGCCGCCTCGCGGGCGACGCCGTAGAGCAGGTCGTGCTCGGAGACGGTCAGCTGCTGCAGGTCGAAGAGCCGCAGCGCCTCGATCAGCAGGACCGTGCCGGCGACGATCACCGAGGCGCGGTCGGGGTGCAGCCCGCGCAGGCGCTGCAGCTCGGGCAGCGACATCGACGACAGGCGCGCGAGCAGCATCTCGCACGTCGCCCGCTCCAGCACGTACCCCTCGACCCGGGCCGGCTCGTAGGGCTCGAGCTCGAGCTCGATCGCCGCCAGGGACGTCGCGGTGCCCGCCACGCCGATCGCCGCCTCGGGCACGTAGGTCATCGCGTGCGGCACCGCGGCGGCGTAGATGCGGCGTACGTCGTCGGTCAGCGCCTGCAGCTCGTGGTCGCGGGGCGGGTCGTGGGCGATGTGGCGCTCGCTCTGGCGGACCACGCCGGCCTGCGTGGAGACGTGGAAGCGGATCGCGGCGCCCGCGCCGATCACCAGCTCGGTCGAGCCGCCGCCGACGTCGATGACCAGCGTGGGTCGCGGGTCGCTGCCCGCGGTCGCCCCCAGGTAGGTCAGCGCGGCCTCTTGGTCGCCGCTGAGCTCGCGCGCGTCCAGGCCGAAGCGATCGCGCACCTCGCCGACGAACGCCGGCCCGTTGGCGGCGTCGCGCACGGCGCTGGTCAGCACCGCGACGGCGGCCTGCGCGCCGGCGGCGTCGATCGCCGAGCGGTACTCCTCCAGCACGCCGCGGACGCGCGCCATCGCGCCATCGGCCAGCCGGCCGGTCGCGTCGACGCCCTCGCCCAGGCGCGTGACGATCGAGCGGCGATCGACCTCGGTCACGGCCTGCCCGTCGACGTCGGCGACCAGCAGCCGCGTCGAGTTCGTGCCCACGTCGACGACCGCGACCCTCACAGCGCCACCGGATGGGGCATCGGGCGGCCGTCGAGGGCGGCCAGCAGGTTGTCGACGGCCAGGTCGGCCATGCGCGCCCGCGTCGTCGCGGTGGCCGAGCCGATGTGGGGCAGGACGATCAGGTTGGGCGCGGCCAGCAGCGGGTGATCGGCGGGCAGCGGCTCGGGATCGGTGACGTCCAGGCCGGCGGCGCCGAGCTGGCCGCTGCGCAGCGCGTCGGCCAGCGCGTCCTGGTCTACGATCGGGCCGCGCGCCGTGTTGACCAGAATGGCGCCCGGCTTCATCCGGGCCAGCGCGTCGGCGTCGATCAGATGGCGCGTGGCGGCGGTCAGCGGCACGTGCAGCGAGACCACGTCGGCGCGCTCGAGCACCTCCTCGAGGGGCAGCGGCCGCGCGGTCAGGACCTCCATCCCGAAGCCCGCGGCCCGCCGCGCGACGGCCTGGCCGATGCGCCCGGCGCCGATGATCCCCAGCGTCGCGCCGTTGAGCTCCAGGCCCAGCCAGCCGTCCGGCGTCCACGTCTGCCAGCGGCCCGCGCGCACGTCGCGCTCGGCCTCGGGCAGCCGCCGCGCCGCGGCCAGCAGCAGCGCGAAGGCCAGGTCGGCCGTGGCCTCGGTGAGCACGTCGGGCGTGTTGCCCACGGCGACGCCGTGCGCGCGGGCGGCGGCGCGGTCGACGTTGTCGGTGCCGACCGCGTACACGGCCACCGCCCGCAGCGTGGGCGCCGCCGACAGCAGGGCATCATCGACGCGGTCGGTGAGCGTGCACAGCAGCCCGTCGGCGCCGGCGCACAACGCGTGCAGCGCCTCGACGGGAGCGGGACGGTCCTCCTCCCAGGTGACCACGTCGTGTGCCGCGGCCAGGCGGTCGAGCGCGGGGAAGGGGAGGCGGTGGGAGACGGCGACGCGACCCATGTCGGACGGATCATCGCTGGTAGCGTGCAGTCCATGACCCCCGACCAGCACGGCGGAGCAGATCGCGTCCACGGTGGCGAGGCCTCGTTGGGCGACGCGCAGTCGTCCAACCCGCCCGACGACCCGGACATGCTGACCTCGACCGAGTACCTCGACACCGACACCGACTACGAAGGCGACGGTCCCGAGCCGCCCAAGGAGCGCGGCAACGAGGACCCGGCGCCCAACGCGCCGTAGTCAGCGCTCGGTCAGCGCCCGCAGCAGCAGCGGTAGGACCGCGCGCAGCTCGGGCGCCTGATCGCCCGCGGCGGCCTGGTGCAGCCCGATCCCGTCGATCGTGGCCACCACCATGCCCGCCGTGGCCGCCGGATCCGGCACGCCGGCGGCCTGCAGCGCCAGCTCGGCCACCTCGCGGTATGCGCGCAGCGACTCCGCCGCGACGTCCCGCAGCTCGGGATCGCGCGCGGCCTCGAGGTACAGGTCGAACTGCGCGACGTCCGGGTGGCCACCCTCGAACTGCGTGGTGAACGCGTCGACCACGGCGGGTCCGTCGGCACCGGAGGCGATCAGCGCGTCGGTCAGCGCGCGCAGGCGACCCGCGTCCTCGCGCACGTGCAGGCGCAGCGCCTCGCGCAGCAGGTCCTGCTTGGAGGCGAAGTAGTAGGTCAGCGACCCGAGCGGTACGGCCGCCGCCTCGGCCACGGTGCGGTGGGTGACGCCGGCCACGCCGTCGCGCGCGATGACGGTCAGCGTGGCGCGCAGGATCTGCTCGACCCGTTCGTGACCCCGCGCCTGTCGAGCCGGTGACGCCTCCATTGGCTGCGGACCGTAGCGCAAAAGTTGTACGCAAGTACGAGGTTGTTGTACGTTGCCGTTCGCATGCCACGGGGAATCGATCGCCGGGCGTTCCTTGGGGTCGGGGGCGCCGCGCTCATCTGCACCATCGGGGGAAAGTCCTTTGAGATCACGTCGCCGGACGACGTGGCCAAGGTCGACGAGATCGCCCGCAACCTCTCCAAGCCCAAGGCCCTGAAGGCGCGCGCGGCCGGCGTGCCGCCCAAGGCGAAGGTCGTCCGCGGCCAGGTGCCCGCCATCGACGGCCTGCAGTTCGGCACGCCCGAGCCGCGGCCCGGCGGCCAGGTGCGCGAGTACTGGATCGAGGCCAAGAGCGCGCCCTGGGACGTCGCGCCCTCGGGCTACGACGAGTTCATGGCCGAGCCGATCCCGCGGCCGCGCTCCTTCCAGGCCTTCGCCTACCGCCTGTGGAGCGAGGGCTTCGCCGCGCCGCTGGGCGAGGCCACGATCCCCGGCCCGCTGCTGGAGGCCGAGGTCGGCGACGTGCTGCGCGTCCACTTCCGCAACGGCGACGAGCACTTCGGCCAGGCGGTGACCATGCACCCGCACGGCGTTCGCTACACGCCCGACTACGACGGCGCCTACCAGGGCGACTTCACCCGCGTCGGCGGCTTCATCGCCCCCGGCGAGGAGTTCACCTACACGTGGGAGGCGACCCCCGACAGCGTCGGCGTGTGGCCGTACCACGACCACGGTCCCAACGAGGAGCTGAACACCCACCGGGGGCTGTTCGGCTGCATCGCCATCCGTGAGAAGGGGGCCAAGCGCCCCAACGTCGAGGCGTTTCTGTACTTCCACTCGTTCCTGCCGGCCATCACCAAGCTGCGCAAGAACTTCCAGTGCATCAACGGCCGGGTCGCGGCAGGGAACACGCCGACGATCCAGGCCAAGGTCGGCGACGACGTGGCGTTCCACGTCTTCGGCGGCGACGACATGCTCCACACGTTTCACATCCATGGTCACCGCTGGACTGCGGCGGATGGGACGCATGTGGATAACCAGCTGCTCGGCCCGATGACCTCGGTGACCGCGCGCTGGACGGAGGACAACCCGGGGCGCTGGCTCTATCACTGCCACGTGCTGTCGCACATGCACGCGGGCATGACCGGCTGGTACCTCGTTCAACCCTAGGAGGAATGGTGCGCACTCGCTCCCGCACAGCCGTCCTGCTCACCGCCCTGGCGGCCACGCTCTGCGTGACCGCTCCGGCGTTGGCGGCTGACTACCCCGCGCCCGGCAAGCCCGGCGCGATCCAGAAGAAGCCCAAGGGCCCGTTCAAGACGCTGAAGGTGTGTGCGTCGGGCTGCAAGTTCAAGACGATCCAGTCGGCCGTCAACAAGGCCAAGGCGGGCGACACCGTCAAGGTCGGCGACGGCACGTACAAGGAGTCCGTGAAGATCACGGGCCCCTCCAAGCGCTACCTGAAGCTGATCGGCAACGCGGCCGATCCGTCCAAGGTCGTCATCGACCTGAGCAGCCTGAAGGCGCCCAAGAACCAGAACTCGGTGCTCATCAACGCCGCCAACGAGGTGACGTTGCAGGGCTTCACCACCGAGGGCTACCGGGGCAACGGCTTCTTCGTGACCAACGCCACGGGCTACACGTTCGCCAACCTGCGCGCGATGGGTCCGACGGGCGTCTACGGCATCTACGCCTTCAACGCCATCGGCGGCTCGATGCGCGACTCCGAGGCGCACTGGAACAACGACGGCGGCTTCTACATCGGGCAGACGCCGCCGCAGGACAAGCCGGTCCGCACGATCGTCACGAACATCTCCTCCTCGGAGAACGTGCTCGGCTGGTCGGGCTCGAACATGCGCTACGTGACGATCACGAAGTCGCGCTTCTACAACAACGGGCTGGGCCTGGTGCCCAACGCGCTGACGTCGGAGAAGTACCCGCCGGAGGAGGCCAACGTCATCTCCGACAACGACGTCTTCTGGAACAACTTCAACTACTTCAACGGCGCGCCGTTCGAGGTGCGTCCCCCGACGGGTGAGTCGACGCCGTACCCGCCGGGCGTCGGCATCCTGCTGTTCGGCGGTCGCACCAACGTGGTCGAGAACAACCGCGTGTTCGGCAACTACCTGGCCGGCATCGGTGCGATCCAGCAGTTCCTGCTCAAGGACGCGTCGGCCAAGGACCTGATCGGCAACCAGGTCAAGAACAACGTGCTCGGCGCCGGTGGCGCCGATCCCAACGGTCGCGACCTGGTGTACGACGGCAACGGCAGCAACAACTGCTGGGGCCCCAACACCGGCGTCCAGACCACCACCCCGGCCGACGGCGGCCCGTTCGTGCCGTGTCCCTTCACGGGCGCGAACACGTTCAACGCCGCCACGCAGTCCGAGATGGTCAACTGGGCCCTTGACCCGACGCACCAGCAGTACTGGATCGTCGGGCCGCACGCGCCCATCGCCGGTCTCGTGCCGCTGGAGAACTACAACACGTGGACGGGTACCAAGCCTCGATGACGTTGACCAAGCACGCCAAGATCGCCCTGTCGGCCCTTGCTGTGTCCGCCATCGCTCTCGCCCCGGCTGCGGCCGGGGCGGGGGCGGCGGGCAAGAAGAAGAAGGCGCCCAAGCCCGTCACCGAGAAGGTCGGGATCTTCGACAACTACTACGAGCCCGCGAAGCTGACGGTCCCCAAGGGCTCGACGATCAAGTGGGAGTGGCCGATCACCACCGGCGACACCCACGACGTGACGCTGGACAAGGGCCCCAAGGGGGTCAAGAAGTTCGAGTCCGAGATCGCCGCGTCGGAGTACGTCTACACCAAGAAGCTGACCGTGGCCGGCAAGTACCACATCATCTGCTCGCTGCACGAGGAGATGGTCATGGACATCACCGTTCGCTGAAGCGCCGGTGGTTCGGTGCTAAACTGATTGCTTCGCCGCGGGGTGGAGCAGTCTGGTAGCTCGTCGGGCTCATAACCCGAAGGTCGCAGGTTCGAATCCTGCCCCCGCTACTGATCGAAGGGCCCTCGTACGAGGGCCCTTCGTCGTTGTCGGGGTCAGCTGCGGTGGTCACGCACGCCGGTGGTCGCCTCGACCCAGGTGCGCAGCGAGCCGCCGGCCACGTCGGAGAAGAAGTCGAAGCCCTTGGTCGAGCACTGATCGCCCTTGAGCCAGTCGAACACGCCGCCGCCGTGCTCGTTGTAGCTGGCCACGCCGATCTGACGGGGCGAGCCGTCGGCGGTCAGCACCAGCAGCGGGCCGCCGCTGTCGCCGGGGCAGGCGCCCGCCTTGGCCCGCCAGAAGGTGTCGTCGGACCAGCCGAAGATCCGCGGCGTGACCTCGCGCAGCACGTGGGACGTGCCGCTCGCGCTCATCGACAGCCGGCCCCAGCCCAGCGCCTTGCCGCGTCCGGACTCGCAGGTCTGGGGCAGCGCCGTGGCCGGGCCGAACGTCGCGTTGGCGGTCCGGTCGACGCAGCGCTGGATGCCGGCGACCAGCGTGGGCGTGGTGCCCAGGCGGACCGGGGCGATCGTCGAGGGCGAGGTCAGGTGGACGAGCGCGACGTCGTTCTCGTCGCCGGTGTCCCCACCCCAGCCGGGATGCAGGGCGATGCGGTCGGCGTAGCGCGTCTGCGCGGGGTCGGTGGCATCGTCGATGTTGCGGTCGCCGATCACCAGCTCGAGGCTCGCGGCGGTGCGGCCCCCGTCCAGGCAGTGCGCCGCGGTCAGCACCCAGGAGGGCTGCAGCAGCGTGCCGGTGCAGAAGAACTCGTGCCCGCCGGCCAGCCGCAGGCCGGTGGTGAACGGCTTGTCGGCCAGCGCATCGTGGCCGGTCACGTAGGCCGAGGCGGAGCCGGTCAGGGCGCTGGCCGCGACGGCGGCCGTGGCGAGTGAGATGAGGAGGCGACGACGGTGCGAGAGCATGGCCGCGACGCTACGGGCGGGCCGCGACCGCGTCTGTCGAGCGCCACGCGCGGCCTGTGTCGGCCTGCCGACACAAGCGGCCGGCCGGCCGCGGAGCCCGGGCGACGCCCCCCAGCGGGCCGAGTGGCGATCTCGTCCCTCTCGGCGGGATCAAGTCGCCACTCGGCCGGGGCGGGCGCGGTGGCTACGCGGCGTCGCGGTCGAGCCAGGCGGCGATCACGATCGCGGCGCGTTCCTGCGCCGCGTAGGTGTCGCGCAGCTCCGGCTCGACGTCCTCGCCGTCGGTGGCCACCGGCGGCGGGCGCTCGACCAGGATGGCCCGGACCGCGACGCCGAGCTCCTGGCCGCCGGCCGCGTCGGCCAGGGCGCCGAGCGCGTCGGCGCGCACGCGCGCGCCCTCGACGAACGACCCGATCACCGTGTCGCGGCTCAGGGGCGCGGCGCCGAACACGCGAGCGTGCATCACCGCCGGGTTCTGCGCGTGCGGGCGGATCAGGGCCCGGCGCTCGGCCTCGGTCAGCCCGACGGCCACGGCCAGGTGGTCGATCGCGTTGGTCAGGCCCTGGGCGTCGACCGGGAGCGCGGCGGCGATCTCCGGCGGGAGCTGGCGCAGGAGCATCTCGTGCTCGGCCGCGGCGTCGGCCAGGAGCTCCTCGACGTGGGCTCGGTGCGTCCTGGCCATCGCCCCACGATAGAGACCGCGGGTCAGGCCACGTCGGTGAAGAAGCAGCCGCGATCCATGCCGTAGTCGACCAGCGCGTCGGCGGCGGCCGAGGCGTTGACCATCCCCTGCTCGTTGCCCTGCAGGGCCTGGCTCTCGGCCTCGTCGATGGCCGCGTTGACGTCGTCGGCGACGCCCTCGCAGAACGACTCGGTGCCGGGGCCCTGGCCGGTCGCGCCGCCCTCGACCCGGGCGTTGTACCCGGGCGCGTGGACGGTGTGGGTCACGGACGGGCCGCCCTTCTTCGTGGGCGTGGGCTTCTTGGCCGCCAGCGCGGCGCCGGGCGTGGCGAGCCCGACGGCGACGCTGGCGACGGCGAGGACGGTGGTGGCGCGACGCAGGGTGATGGACATGCCGCGATGCTCGCCCGTGTCACGCCCGCGGTCTGTCACGGGCGCGACACGGCGAGCGTCGCGTTCAGTAGCTCTGCTGGATGAGCGTCGCGACCTTGCCCACGTCGTCGTTGGCGGCGAACGCGCCGTCGATGTCGGAGAAGGTGCTGTTGCCCGCGACGATCGCGAAGGCCAGCCGGCGTCCGCTCTTGGCGTCCATGAAGCCGCCCAGCGCCTTGGCCGGGAACAGGATCTGCTCGTTGAAGAAGTTCCCCGCGGCGAGCGTGCCCGTCTTGGCGAAGATCTTCCCGGTGGCCGGACCGCCCTTCTGCACCTCGGCCAGCGAGCCGTCGACCCCGATGATCGGCAGCGTCGACTGCCACGCCGCGGCGTCGGGGCGGCGTCCCATGATCGTCTGGAGCTGGACCTGGTTGTTGGCGGTGATCAGGTTGCCGGTCAGCCCGGAGCCGTCGACCAGCATCGGCACGTTGGTGTTCAGCCCGGCGCCCCGCCAGATCTGCGCGGCCCGGGCCAGGCCGTCGTCGCAGTCGGTGCTGCCCGCCTGCACGGCCAGCAGGCAGATCATCGTCTGGGCGCCGCGGTTGTAGGACACCTTCAGGACGTAGGTCGCCTCCTCCTTCAGCGACAGCGACTTCAGCGTGGCCACGGCGGGCAGGTCGGTCACCGCACGCTTGGCGGGCAGCCGCCCGGCCGGGTTGGGCGAGATCGGGTTGGCCTTGACGCGCACGCCGGCCCGGCGCAGCGCCTCGATGAACGCGGTGCGGGCATAGCGGGCCGGGTCCTGGAAGTCGTAGGTGTTGACGACCGGACCGGCGTCGGCGGCGATCGTGCCGCTGAGCACGACCTTCCCGAACCCGGGGGAGGAGGGGACGATCTTCGTCGTCCCGCCCGCGGCGACCGTCTTGACCTCGTTGACGACCCGCCAGGGCGCCACCTTGGGCGACATGACGATCCTCGGCGCCTGGCCGACCGCCCCCGGCGTGGTGGTGAAGTCGATCAGGTTCTGATTGATGATGATCGGCGACACGGGGCCGTTGGGCACCAGGTCCTTGGTCTCCCACAGCCGGTCGTCCACGACGACGTTGCCCGCCACGGTGCGCACGCCCGAGGCCCGCACCTGCTGGGCCAGGTCGTCGAGCCCGGCCAGCGGGTTCTCCGGCGTCAGCGTCGCGCCCGGCAGGGGGTTGGCGTCGTTGTGGTCGAGGTTGGTGAAGTCGACGGTGCCGTCGGGCTTGGTCCGCCCGCCCATCGTCATGTCGCCCGCGCCGACCAGGATCAGGTCGCCCTTGAGCGTGCCCCGCACGACGCGGCCGTTGCGCTTGACCGGCGTGACCACCTGGTGGTCGGGCCCGAACTGCAGCCAGCCGGCGCCCATCGAGTACGTCTTGACCACCGAGCCGGGCTCGACCAGCGCATCGGCGTTGAGCGAGATCAGCGACTCGCCGGTGGCCAGGTCCTTGACGGAGATGAACCACTGGCCGTTGGCGTAGGCAGGCTGGTTCATCACGGCCAGCGCGGCGGGATCCAGGCCGGGCACCGGCCCGGTCTCGGCCGCGGCGGCGGGGGCGAGCGCGCCGGCGGCCAGCAATCCAGTGACCGCGAGCGCGCGGCGGGAGGCCTTCATCATGGGGAGCATCACTCGTCGTCCGGGGTGGTGGGCGGTGCTGCGGGCAGCGTATAGACGTGTTCGGGGCCGATCACCTCGGTGATCGCATCGCGCCAGTTTCGCCGCTGGAACCCCGATGTACAGGGGACTTGTGTCCCCTTGTCAACGCCGTCTCCGATGCGCCAAGGTGGACGTCGCATGTTCCGCTCTCGCCGACGCATTCCATCGCCGCGCCTGTTGTGCGCCGCAGTCGTTCTGCCCCTGCTCGCTCCCGGCGCAGCGCTGGCGGCCACGTCCGACGCCGAGGTCCAGCGGGGCCTGCAGCAGCTCGTCCGCGCGAAGGGCGGGCCTCCCGGTGCGGTCGCGACGCTGTATCGCGACGGGAAGCTCACCGTGCTGCGCGCCGGCCGCGCCGACGTGACCAAGCGCGGCGCGCCGACGGCCACCCAGCACATGCGCATCGCCAGCGTCGCCAAGGCGTTCAACGGCGCCGTCGCGCTGCACCTCGTGCAGGAGGGCAAGCTCGGCCTGGACGACACGATCGGCCAGCGGCTGCCCAGCCTGCCGGCGGCCTGGGCCGCCGTGACGATCCGGCAGATGCTCAACCACACCAGCGGGCTGCCCGACTACACCCGCTCGGACGGGTTCGCCGAGCAGGCGACGAACGATCCACGCGGGTTCGTCACGCCCCTGGAGGTCGTCGGCTGGGTCCGCAACGACCCGCTGAACTTCACGCCCGCGTCGAAGTACGAGTACTCCAACACCGACAACATCGTCGTCGGCCTGATCGCCGAGGCGGTCACCGGCACGCCGTACGGCACGCTGCTGAAGGACATCGTCTTCGACCCCACCGGGCTCACGGAGACCTCCTTCCCGACCCGGCGGATCTCGCTGCCGGTGCCGTTCATCCACGGCTACGTCGTCAGCCCCAAGGACCCGCCGCAGGACGTGACCACGTTCCTGTCCCCGAGCGGCGCATGGGCCTCGGGCGCGATCGTCTCGACGCCGACCGACCTGGCCGCCTTCATCCGGGCCGACCTGGGCCAGAAGTTCTTCGGCGCGGCCGAGCAGGAGCAGCAGATGCAGTTCGTGCCCGGCTCGTCGAGCCCGCCCGGGCCCGGCACCAACGCGGCCGGCCTGGCGCTGTTCCGCTACACGACCCCGTGCGGCGTGGTCTACGGCCACACCGGCAGCTTCCCGGGCTACGCGCAGTGGGCCGCCGCCACCGCGGACGGGTCGCGCTCGGTCACCACGACGCTGAACATCCCGCCCCCGTCCGGCCGGCTGCTGACGCAGCTGCGCGCGGTCCAGGCCAAGGCGGTCTGCGCGCTGCTGGGCACGTGATCGTCGAGCTGCGGCGCTACCGGCTGCATCCGGGGGCGCGCGACACGCTGACCGACCTGTTCGCGCGCGAGCTGGTCGCGCCGCAGGAGGCGGTCGGCCTGCGCGTGCTGGCCTGGTACGAGGACCTCGACGATCCGGACGCGTTCGTGTGGCTGCGCGGCTTCGCCGACATGGAGGCGCGCGATCGCGGGCTGCGCGCCTTCTACGAGGGGCCCGACTGGGCGCGTCACGCCGACGCGGCCAACGCCACGATGGTCGCCTTCGACGACGTGCTGCTCCTGCGCCCCCTGCAGGAGGCCGAGCTGCCCAAGGCGGCGACCGTCGTCACGACGTTCGCGCTCGACGCGCCGCTGGGGCCCGAGGCCGAACGCGACGTGGTCGTCCAGCTGGGCGACCACGTCTCGGTCTACGCCACCGAGCACAGCCCGAACACCTATCCGCGTCTGCCGGTCCGCGAGGGCGAGGAGGTCCTGGTGGTGGTGGGGGCCACACAGGCCGTGGCGCCCGAGGCGCTGCGCGGCCGGACCACGGGTCCGGCGCACGTGCTGCGCCTCGCTCGCGCAGATGAGACATGATGTGTCCAGATGTCTCGGGGATGGGTCGTTCTCGCGCCGGTGCTGGCGCTGCTCGCCGCGGTCGCGCCGGCCAACGCCGCGTCGCTGTCGGCCAACGTCGACACGCGCGTCGGCACCGCTGAGGGCGCGGCCGACTTCGGCACCGGCGGCGGGGCGGGCGCGACGTACCCCGGGCCGGTCGCCCCGTTCGGGATGGTCCAGCTCAGCCCCGACACGTTCCCCAGCACGGAGAACCCGGCCGGCGGCTACTCCTACTCCGACAGCAAGCTCCGTGGGTTCAGCCTGACGCACCTGTCCGGCGCCGGGTGCGCCGGCCTGCAGGACGTGCCGCTGCTGCCCACGACCCACGCGATCGACGCATCGCCGTCACCGGGCGACACGTTCGACGTCGATCCCCGCTACATCCCGTCCTTCAGCCACGCCGGCGAGGTGGCCAGGCCCGGCGACTACCGCGTGGCGCTGAACCCCGGCGCCGGTCAGATCGACGCCGAGCTGACCGCGGCCAAGCGCGCGGGGGCGCTGCGCCTGACCTTCCCGGCCGGCGCCAGCGGCTCGGTGCTCGTCAACGCGGGCGGCAGCGCGATGGGCAACACCGCCGTCGACGTGCACGTGGACGCCGCCCGACGCGAGATCAGCGGCAGCGTCTCGTCCGGAGGCTTCTGCTACGCCGCCGACCGCTACCGGATCTACTTCGTCGCGCGCTTCGACCAGGCGTTCGCGGGCTCCGGCACGTGGCAGCGCACGACGCTGCAACCGGGCGCGACCGACGCGACCGACAGCGTCCCCGACGCGCCCGGCCCGCTGAACCTGCAGTACAAGCGCACCGCCGGCCTGCCGCCCTCGCTGCCCGGTGACGTGACCCGCGGCGCGCTGGCCGGCGCCTACGCGACCTTCGACACGGCCGCGCAGCGCACGGTGACCGCGCGCGTGGCGATCTCCAGCGTCAGCGTCGACGGCGCGCGACGCAACCTCGCCGCCGACGCGACCGCCTCGTTCGACGCGATGCGCGCCGCCGCCAAGCGCACGTGGGACGAGCGCCTGGCGGGGATTCGCGTCCAGGGCGGCCGAGCGGCCGACCGGCGCACCTTCTACACCGCGCTCTACCACGCGCAGGTGATGCCCAACGTGTTCAGCGACGCCGACGGCCAGTACCTGGGCATGGACGGTCAGGTCCACCGCGCCGACGGCTTCGACAAGTACGCGAACATCTCGGGCTGGGACACCTACCGCGCCCAGATGCCGCTGATGGCCATCGTCGATCCGCAGGCGGCGTCGGATCTGGCCGCCAGCCTGGTCGCCGACCAGCACGACTCGGGCGCGCTGCCCAAGTGGCCGGTGCTCGACGGGCAGACGAACGTGATGGTCGGCGATCCCGCGGATCTGCTGATCGCCGGCGCCCACGCCTTCGGCGCGCGCGACTTCGACGCGAAGGCCGCGCTGGCCGCGATGGTCAACGGCGCGACCGAGCCCAAGCAGGTGCCCAACGGGCTCTACGTCCAGCGCGCCGGGCTGGAGGACTACCTGCGCCTCGGCTACGTGGGCTTCGAGCGCAACACCGACAGCGCCGGCCAGACGTTCGCGCCCGAGAAGGTGTGGGGGACCGCGGCGACGACGCTGGAGTACGCGCTGGCCGACTTCGCCATCGCGCGACTGGCGGCGGCCACCGGCGACGGCGCGACCTGCCGCACGTTCGCGGCGCGCTCGGGCAACTGGCGCAACGTGTTCGACCCGGCCCGGTCGATGATCCAGCCGCGCAACGCGGCCGACGGCGCGTTCGTCGCGCAGGCGGCCGACAGCGTCACCGGCTTCGTCGAGGGCTCGGCCGAGCAGTACACGTGGTTCGTGCCCCACGACGTGGCCGGTCTGGTCCAGCGCCTCGGCGGCCGGGCCGCCGCCCTGAAGCGGCTCGATCGCTTCTTCGCCAAGCTCAACGCGGGCGCCGACAGCGCGCACGCCTTCCTGGGCAACGAGCCGACGCTGCTGACGCCCTACCTGTACGACTGGCTCGGCCGGCCGGCCAGCGGCGCGAGCATCATGCGCCGGGCGATGCTCTCGCTGTACCGCCCGACGCCCGGCGGCTTCCCCGGCAACGACGACGGCGGCGCGATGTCGGCCTGGTGGGTCTTCGGCGCGCTCGGCCTCGGGCCGTCGGTGCCCGGCGACGGCGTGCTCACGCTGAGCAGCCCGCTGTTCCCGCGCGCCACCGTGCGCCTGGCCCGGGGCACGCTGGACATCCGGGCGCCGCGCGCGGACGTCGCGCGCCCCTACGTGCAGCGCGTCGCGTTCCAGGGCCGCCCGCTGAAGCGCACGTGGCTGACCTGGGACGACGTGGCGCGCGGCGGGACGCTGCGCTTCGGCCTCACCGGGAAGGCGACGTCGAAGTGGGGGACGCAGGCCCAGGCCGCGCCGCCGTCCTTCGCGGGCGCGGGCGTCTGCGGCTGACCGCGGTCAGGGCTCGCGCTTGTCGTCGGGCCCGATGAGCACGCCGACGACGGCCATGAGAATGGCCAGAAGACACAGTCCGAATGGAATCCACAACATGGCGATGCTCCTTGGCTCGTTCTGTTGCGACATCCCCCCGCGGCGTTCTTCGACGCGGGCCGCGCGGTCCCTGCTCACCTAACCGGCCAGATCGTCGCGGACCAGCGGCAGGCCGCTCGGGCCGCCCGGCTTGACCAGCAGCGCCTGGTGGATCCCGATGTCGCCGGCCTCGAAGGCCAGCGCCGAGCCGGTCATGTAGAGCTCCCACACGCGGGTGCGCTCGATGCCGATCTCGGCGATCGCCGCGTCGCGCTCGGCGGCCAGGTTGTCCAGCCACCCCCACAGCGTCAGCGCGTAGTGCTCGCGCATCGACTCGACGTCGTGGGCCTCCAGCCCGGCGCCGCGCAGCGCGCTGAGCATCTGCTCCAGCGGCAGCACCTCGCCGTCGGGGAACACGTAGCGCTGGATCAGCGACTTGGGGCCGGCCGGGCCCGCGGAGAACAGCCGCGTGATGCCGTGGTTGAGCGCCAGGCCGCCGGGGCGCAGCAGACCGGCGATCGTCGCCGCGTAGGCGTCGATCTGCGCCGCGCCGACGTGCTCGACCATGCCGATCGAGGCGATCTTGTCGTACGGGCCGTCGACCGTCTCGCGGTAGTCGGCGACGCGGATCTCGACGCGGTCGCCGACGCCGGCCGCCGCGGCCCGCTCGCGGGCCAGCGCCGCCTGCGGCTCGGACAGCGTGATGCCCACCGCGCGGGCGCCGTGCTCGCGCGCGGCGTGGATGGCCAGCGAGCCCCAGCCGCAGCCGATGTCCAGGAACCGGTCGCCGGGCTGCAGGCGCAGCTTGCGGCAGATCCGCTCGAGCTTGCGCTCCTGGGCGGCATCGAGCGACTCGCCGGGGTCGGCGAAGTACGCGCACGAGTAGACCATCGTCGGTCCCAGCAGCCGCCGGTAGAACGCGTTGGAGACGTCGTAGTGGTGGCGGACCGCGTGGCGGTCGCGCAGCAGCGAGTGGCGGCGCCCGCGCGGGCGCAGCTCGCTGTCGGGCACGAGCGAGGGCCGGATCGCGTCCAGCCCGGCCAGCCGCACGCCCAGCGCGGCGAGCGTGGCCAGCTCGCGCGCCGTCAGCGCCGCGCCGCGGAAGTCCCCGCGACGGGCGAGCACGTCGCGGGTGTCGCCGTCGAAGCGCAGCTGCCCGGTGATGAACGCGCGCGACAGCCCGAGCTGGTTGGGCTCGTGGAGGATCTGCCCGACGGCGCGGCGCTCGACGTGGATCGTGCCCAGATCGCCCGTGGCGCGGCTGCCCGGCAGCACGCTGCCATCCCAGAAGACGAGCGCGAACGGAAGGACGGCGAAGCGCCCTCCGGCGAGGGTGGGCAGCACGGCCCCGACGGCTTCGGCGACGCTCTCGGCCACGGGAAAACCATAAAACGTCGCGCGGCGCCGATGGTCCCCGGTACGGTCGCGCCCATGGCCAACCTCGACGGAAGCTGCCTGTGCGGCAGCATCACCTACGCGTGTGCCGCGGATCCCATCGCGATCGGGATCTGCCACTGCACGGAGTGCCAGAAGCAGACCGGGACCGCGTTCTCGGTGGTCGTCGTCGTGCCGCGCGACACGCTGGAGATCAGCGGCGACACGCTGGCGGAGATCGTCACCATCGGCACCGAGTCCGAGCTGCCCCTGCAGCGGCAGTTCTGCCGGGGCTGTGGGTCGCCGATCGTCAGCCTGCCCGACGCCGATCCGCAGATCGCGGTGATCAAGGCAGGGACGCTGGAGGACCGCAGCTGGCTCGATCCGCAGTTCGAGATCTGGTGTGAGTCGGCGCTGCCGTGGGCGACGCCGGACGAGGTGGAGCGGGCGCGCTTCCCACGCGGGCTGGCCCGATAGCGGCGCGCCGGCCTGGTCGCAGGATGATGTTAGGGTGCCCTAATTATGCTGCGCACCCTTCCCCTGCCGGCGCTGCTCGCCGCGCTCCTGGTCTCCGTCACGCTCGCCGCCTGCGGTAGCGAAGACGGCGGCTCGGAGGGCGCGACGGGCGGTGCCGCGGCCACGGAGACGGCCGCCACGACCACCGGGACGGAGCCCGGCGCCCTACCGGTGACGATCCCGCACCGCTACGGCGAGACGACGATCGAGTCCGAACCCAAGCGCATCGTCGTCGCCGGCCTGCGCGAGCAGGACGCCCTCCTGGCCCTGGGCCTCGATCCCGTCGCCACGACCGAGTGGTACGGCAAGCATCCGGGGGCGATCTTCCCGTGGGCCAAGGAGGCGCTGGGCGACGGTGAGCTGCCCGAGGTGCTCGACTACACCGACGGACTGCAGTTCGAGAAGATCGCCTCGCTGCGGCCCGACCTGATCCTCGCGGTCTACTCCGGGTTGTCGCAGGACGACTACGACAAGCTCGCGCAGATCGCGCCGACGGTGGCCCAGCCGCCCGACCAGGTCGACTGGGGCAGCTCCTGGCAGGACGAGATCTCGACCGTCGGCCGGGCGGTCGGCCGGCCCAAGCAGGCGGCCGCGCTGCAGGCCAAGGCCGAGGCGCAGCTGGCGGCCGTGGCCCGGGAGCACCCCGAGTTCGCTGACCAGACCGCGATCGTGGCGACGCCCTACAACGGCCTGTACGTATACGGGCCGCAGGACGCGCGCACCCGGCTGATGGGCGACCTCGGCTTCACGTTCCCCGACGAGCTGCGCGACGTGGCCAAGGACGACTTCGGCGGCCAGCTGTCGGAGGAGCGCACCGACCTGCTCGACCAGGACATGGTGCTGTGGTTCGCCAAGGACAAGCCGCGGGCCAAGCTCGAGCGCGGCGTCTACGGGACGCTGCCCGTCCACACCGAGGGCCGCGACGTGTTCCTGCCGGAGAAGGGCACGCTGTACGAGGCCACCTCGTTCATCAGCGTGCTGAGCATCCCGCTGCTCGTCGACGAGCTGGTGCCGAAGATCGCCGCGGCCGCCGACGGCGACCCGGACACCGAAGCCTGAGGCCCGCGTCAGGCCCGGGCGATCGCGCGCGACGGACGCACGCGCAACCGGTCGCCCAGGGCCCAGGCGCCGAAGCACAGGGTGCCCGCCATGCCCGTCGCCGACAGCAGGACGCCGGCGGCGGCGGTCAGGGCGACCCCGTTGGTGCCCAGGATCAGGATCACCGCGGCGGCGCCGACGCTCGGGCCGATCGGCAGCTGGCTGAGCGTGATCATGGCGATCAGCACGGCGATCGCGTCGAACACCGACGCGTCGACGCCGATCGCGTGCAGCGCCAGGTAGTTGCGCGCGATCTGGCAGAACACGGCGACGAGCACCAGCCCGATGATCCGCCCGCGCCCGTGCAACGTGCGCAGCACGGCCAGGCCGCTCCACAGGCCCTCGGTGCGATGCATCGCAAACCGGGTCAGCGCGATGACCGCGGCCGAGGCGGCAATCGCGGTCAGCACCGGCACCCACCAGGGCAGGCCGAGCGGGCCCAGCAGCGTGAACGACGTGAGCGCGGCGAGGACGATCTCGACCGCGACGATCGGCACCTCGGCGGCCAGGATCGTGGTCGTGCGCGGGGCATCGGGCGGTGAGGCGCGGCGCAGCGTGGCGATGCGCGCGGCGACGCCGGCCGGGCCGTTGATGATCCCCACCAGTCCGCCGACGCCCGAGGCGTGAAAGACGCCGCGACGCGGGACGGTCGAGCCCGCGGCGCCGACGCACATCAGCCAGGCCTCGCTGCGCGACAGCAGCGCGATGAGCTGCAGCAGCACCGCGACGCCGAGCAGCCACAGCGGCGTGCTCTCCAGCGCGTGGACGAACGTGTCGCGCCGGCTGAAGATCGTGATCGACAGCGCGACGATGCAGATCAGCGGGATGCCGATCGACAGCACCTGGCGTCGCGTGACGCGACGTGGGGGCCGCAGGGCGGCGGGTACGGCGGCCGGATCGAGCTCGACGGCGATGGGGTCAGCCTAGTGAGGCGGTCTACGCCTCGCGCTGCTCGCCGCCGATGGGCGGCTCGGCGCTCCAGGGGAAGACGATCCAGCGATCGGTGCGGCGCCACACGTAGTCGCACTTGATGATCGACCGCGGCTTCTCGTACAGACAGGCGGTGCGCACCTCGGCGACGCGCGGGGCGACGAAGTCGCGGACGAGCTCCAGCGTGGCGCCGGTGTCGGCCACGTCGTCGGCGATCAGCAGGTTGCTGTGCTCCAGGTCGATCAGCTGCGGCACGGGCGGCAGGATCATCGGCACGTCCAGGCGCTGGTCCACGCCGGTGTAGAACTCGACGCTCATCGCGGCCGTGTTCTTCACGCCCAGCGCGTAGGCCAGCGCGCCGGCGGCGATCAGCCCGCCGCGGGCGATGGCCAGGACGAAGTCCGGGCGGAACCCGCTGTCGTGGATCGTCTGGGCCAGGGTGCGCGTGGCCTCCTGCATCTCGCTCCAGGCGAGAACCTCGCGCTCGGGCACGGTGTCGGCGCTCACGTCCGCGAGCCTATCGCGACAGCGCGGCACGGTAGGTTTCCCTGCACGCATGCGACGCAAGACGCTGATCGTCATCGCCTCGGTCGGCGCTCTCCTGGTCGCCGCGCTGCTGTTCGCGCGCGCCTGGCTGGTACGCGACGACACCGCGCCGGTCGCCGTCAACAAGGTCGTCGAGGAGTACCGGGGCCAGACCACCGCGGCCGCGACCACCGCGCTGCCGGCCGGCGTGAAGATCCCCGACGCGGGCGTCTACGAGTACACGACGACGGGCGGCGAGCAGACGACGCTGCTGGGCACGAGCAAGCACGACTACCCGGCCAAGACGGCGATCGCCATCCGGGCGACCGACTGCGGGTTCCAGCAGACCTGGACCGCGCTGGACAAGCGCGTCGAGGAATGGTCGCTGTGCAAGGAGGACGGGCTGCTCAAGCCGCGCAGCTTCCGCGACGTCCACTCCTTCTACGGCCGCACCGACGACCGCACCTACCAGTGCGCCGGCGGCGGCTTCCCGCTGAAGACCGGAGGCGACGCGCAGACCTTCACCTGCAAGACCGACGACACGACGCGCAGCGACACGGTGCGCGCCGTCGGCCGGGAGCAGGTCGACGTCGGTGGCACGTCGGTGGACACGGTCCACCTGCGCGACCGCTACACGCTGAAGGGCACGACGAACACCCACGGCCCGGGCACGATGGACTGGTGGCTGGACGCCGACACCGGGCTGCCGGTGCGCATCACGGTGTCGGTCAAGGACGCCAGCGACACCCCGATCGGCAAGGCCGCCGAGTACGAGGAGTCCTACGACCTGCGGCTGGACTCGCTCACCCCGCAGGGCTGAGCGAGCCGGTCAGTAGTTGATCGTGCCCCGCTGCGTGAACGTGGCGGAGGTGCCGCTCAGGTTGGCCGTGCCGGAGTAGCTGGACGAGCCGGAGGCGCCCTGGTACTTGCCGGTGCCGCCGGTGATCTTCGCGGTGCCGGTGAAGGTGATGCCGCTGCCGCCGAGCTTGGCCTGCGCCTTGACGGTGCCGCGGACCGTGCCGCCCTTGTAGGTGGCGGTGTAGCTGCCGGTGACGCTCAGGCCCTTGCCGATGATGACCGTCTGGCGGACCGTGCCCGTTCCCAGGGCGGTCGAGGTCATCTTGCCGGTGTAGACCGTGGTGTTGCCGCTGCCCGAGACCTTGTGGACGGTCGCGGTCGAGTTGTCGGTGTGGCTGGCGGCCAGGGCGGGGACGGCGGTGACGAGCAGGCCGCCGGCCAAGGTGAGGATGAGGGCGAGACGAGACACGCCCATCAAGCTATCGACCTGCGTCAGTCGCCGACGGTCGCGGCCGCGGGCGCGTCGGACATGCCCGCGCGCTTGCGCCACTGCGCCTCGATCTCCTCGAGCGTCTTGCCGCGCGTCTCGGGGACGAACCGCTGGGTGAAGACCAGGGCGAGCACCCCGAAGCCGGCGAGCATGTAGAACACCGGCGCGCCGCCCCAGGAGGACAGCAGGATCGGGAACAGCAGCGAGATCAGGAAGTTCGCGCCCCACTGGATCGAGTTGCCGATCGAGATCGCCTGGCCGCGGATGAACAGCGGGTAGATCTCGCTGGCCAGCACCCAGAAGCCCCAGCCCCAGCTGACGGCGAAGAAGGCGATGAACGAGAACAGCGACCCGACGGCGACCCAGCGCAGGATGCCGGTGAAGTCGTCGATCGCGAACATCGTGGCCAGCAGGCCCATCGACGCGGTCATGCCGATCATGCCGCCCAGCAGCATCGTGCGGCGGTTGATGCGATCGACGACCATCAACGCGATCACGGTGGCGCTGAAGTTCAGCGCGCCGATCCCGGCGGTGGTGATGATCGAGGTCTCGGTGCCCAGGCCGGCCTGGGCCAGGATCGTCGGGGCGTAGTAGATGATCGTGTTGATGCCGGTGATCTGCTGGAAGATCCCCAGCCCGATGCCCACGAACAGGATCGTCCGCGCGAGCGGGCTGCTGAGCGCGCGCAGGATCGGCTCCTTCACGCGCTGGCGCTCGGCCTGCACCGTGTCGACGATCTCCTGGAACTCGTGCTCGGTGGCCGGGTCGTCGGGATCGCGCACCTCGTCGAGCACGGCATGGGCCTCGGCGTCGCGCCCGCGGGCGACCAGCCACCGGGGGCTCTCGGGCAGCAGCAGCATCCCGAACAGCAGCAGCGTGGCGGGCACGCAGGCCAGCGCGAACACCGCGCGCCATTCGCCGTCGTCGGCGAAGGCCGCGTTGACCAGGTAGGCGAGCAGGATGCCGGCGGTGATCGCCAGCTGGAACAACGCGACCATCGAGCCGCGCGATTTGACCGGCACGATCTCGGCGATGTAGAGCGGGACGACCGTCGAGGCCACGCCGATGCCCAGGCCGATGACGAAGCGCGCGACGACGAGCACGAACAGCGTCGGCGCCGCCGCCGCGAGGACCGCGCCGATGATGAAGACGACCGCCGAGAGGACGATCAGCGCCCGGCGGGAGAAGCGCTCGGTCAAGCCGCTGGACAGCAGGGCGCCGACCAGCGCGCCGAGCGTGACCGCGCTGACCACGACGCCGATCCCGGAGGCGGACACATCGAAGTCCTGCTCGATGAACACCTGGGCCCCGGAGATCATCCCGGTGTCGTAGCCGAACAGCAGGCCGCCCATGCCGGCGATCCCGGCGGCCATCCAGGTGCGTGCCTGGTACGAGGTGTGGTGCCCGTGGGCGGTGATCGGCAACGTGACCCTCCGTGTTGTGGGGCAACGGAAGCCCCCGCGTCGCGACTCTAGACGCTTGATCGGCCACGAGGCCAACTTCTGCGAGGATCGCCGGACCATGCCGACGCAGGCCCGCACCTTCATCGCCGTCCTGGCCACGCTGTTCGCCTACATCGTGGCGTCGTTCCTGGACTGGCAGAGCCTGCTGGACGGCGCGTTCACCGCGACCATGTGGCACGGCGTGGGCGTGGGCGCGGGAATGCTCGCCTTCCTCATCGCCATCGTGCTCGGCCTGCGCGCGTCGGGCCTGCAGCTCGGGCCGGCGCTCCCGCTGCAGCTGCCGACGCTCGCGCTGTCGGCGCTCGTGCTGCTGCTGACGTTCATCCGCTTCCTGGACATCGACGCCGGCCGCACCGCCGTCGCCTGGGCCGGGCTGCTGCTCGCGCTCGCGCTGTTCCTGGCGGCGTACGCCGACGCGGCGGCGCTTCTGCGAATGTTCCGCGCGATGCGCTCGGGCACGCTCCCGGGCACACCCAGTGCCTTCACGCCACCCCCGCAGAGGAGCTCTTCCGACACCATGCCCGGCATCGACGGCGATTGGCAGTGCAAGCTCGACACGCCGATGGGCGAGCAGCAGGTCCTGCTGACGCTCCACACCGACGGAACCGCCCTGTCGGGGCGCTCCAACACCGCGTTCGGGGTCTTCGACTTCGACGGCGGCACGGTCGACGGCAACGACCTGGTCTGGCACATCTCGGCCACCCAGCCGATGCCGATGGAGTTCGACTTCACGGCGTCGGTCGACGGTGACGTGATGACCGGAACGGTGTCCGCCGGGCCGCTCGGTCAGCAGCCGTTCACGGGCGAGAAGGTCGCCTGAGCCGTTCGACCGGCGGTCGGAGCCGGTCGCTCGAAGTCTGTTCAGCGGGTCGGGGAGACGCGCGGGGCGATGTGGCACCTTGAAGGCCATGCGCACCTCCCATCACGGTGACGTGCTGCTGACCGGCGCGACCGGCTTTGTCGGAACCGCGCTGCTGGCCCGGCTCGTCAACGCACCCTTTGAGCGCCGCGTGTGGGCGCTCGTCCGCGCCGACGACGACGCCCAGGCCGCCGAACGGATTCGCGTGGCGCTGGCCCCGCTCGTCGACGACCTCGACGCCGCCTGCGAGCGGGTGGTGGCCGTCGCCGCCGACCTGCAGCAGCCGTGGCTCGGCCTGGACGAGCGCCAGACCGAGGCGATCTCGCGCTGGGTGACCGACGTGATCCACTCGGCCGCGTCGGTGTCGTTCACGCTGCCGTTGGAGGAGGCGCGCGCGATCAACGTGGAGGGCACGCGCCGAGTGCTGGACCTGGCCGCGCGCTGCGCGCAGCACGGCAACGGGCTGCACCGCTACACGCAGGTCTCGACCGCCTACGTCGCAGGCACGCACCGGGGCCGCTTCACCGAGGACGACCACGACGTCGGCCAGGCGTTCAACAACACCTACGAGCAGACGAAGTGGGAGGCCGAGGCGCTGGTGCGCGCGCACGCCGAGCGCCTGCCGGTGCAGATCCTGCGCCCGTCGATCGTGGTCGGGGATCAGGACAGCGGCTGGACCTCGTCGTTCAACGTGATCTACACGCCGCTGCGCGCCTACGCGCGGGGAGCGCTGCCGCTCGTGCCGGCCGTGCGCTCGGCGCCGGTCGACGTGGTCTCGGTCTCCTACGTGGCCGACGCGATCGCCACGCTCGCGTTGAGCGACGCGGGCGAGTGCCGGACCTACCACCTGACCGCCTCGGAGCGGGCCAGCAGCGTGGCCGAGCTGATCGCGCTCAGCGCCCGGCGCATGGGGCGCCCGCCGCTGCGCACGGTGTCGCCCGCGCTGTACCGGCGCGCCGTGCATCCGGTGCTCCTGGCCCGCAGCAGCGGGTCGCGCAAGCGCTGGCTGCAGCGGGCCGACGTGTTCTTCCCGTACTTCGCCGCGCGCGTGCGCTTCGACGCGACGCGGACGCGGGCCGCGCTGGAGCCCACGGGCCTGGTTCCCGCGCCGCTGGCCGCCTACTTCGACGGCTTGATCGACTACGCCGAGCAGGTCGACTGGGGCCGCGCGCCGGCGCCCGAGCCGGCCGAGCGCAGCGGGCGGTTCGCCCGCGTCGTGCGCCCCGCGACGGCCTAGCGGCCCAGCGGCCTACAGGCCGTCGGTCAGCGTCGGGTCGCCGCCGGACTCGGTGGTGTGAATCGAGTGCTCGCGCTGGGCCCGGTCCACGGCGGTGACCACGGCCTCGGGGTCGCCGACGCCGTTGAAGCGGAAGTCCGAGTCGGTCGTGCCGGCGGTGTCGAAGTCGACGTCGCCCACCTTCAGGATGCGCTCGAGGACGCCCTGGTCGGTGTTGACGTTCTGCACGCGCTCGATGCGCGTCTGCTGCACCTTGCGGGCGATGATGCCCTTCTGGATGCGCAGCCGCTGCGTGGTGATCGTGTAGATCGTGAACATCCGGTGGACGAAGCCGACGAGGATCGTGATGCACAGCACGACCACGCCGACGAGGATGGCCAGCGTCCACTCCGCCTGGTCGCCGAACACCGCGGTTCCGCCGCCGACCAGCAGCGTCAGGATGATCGCGATGAGCAGGCCCCGGCCGTACAGCGCCCACGTCGAGCGCCACGACGGGTGGCCGTTGTAGATGATCTCCTCACCGGGATGCATGTCCATGGTGCGCGCGAGTCTACGGTCGCGCTAGGTTGGAGTCCATGACGGGGAGGGTCATTGCGGGGACGTTGATGGCTGGCGTGCTGCTGCTCCCGGCGACCGCGCCGGCCAAGGGACCGCGGCTGAAGACCTTCGCCTCGTGCCCGGCGCTGGTGCAGTACGCCTCGGCGCACGCCCGGGCCGCGATGCCGCTGCCGACCACGACGGTCACGCCGACGATCGGTCCGACCGCCGCGCCGCAGTCCAGCGCGGGCGCGGGCGGCTCGTCGGAGAAGACCGCCGCCACCGACGACGTCTCGCAGACGAACGTCCAGGAGGCGGGCATCGACGAGCCCGACGTCGTCAAGACCGACGGCCAGACGCTGTTCGTCGTCTCGGGGTCCACGCTGTACTCGATCGACGCGCGCGCCGCGACGCCGCGGATCATCGGCGCGGTCGCGCTCCCCGGCAGCGGCGACGAGCTGCTGCTGCACGACGGCCGCGCGCTGGTCATCGGCCAGCAGGTCGTCGAGCCGGTGCGTCCGCTGCCGATCGACGGGCCCAGCCTCGAGCGCATCGCCTACCAGCCGCCGCAGACCGTCCTGGCCAGCGTCGACGTGCGCGATCCCGCGCGCATGGTGGTCGGGCGGACGCTGACCTTCGACGGCAGCCCGGTCACGTCGCGGGCCGACGGCCGGCTGGCCCGCATCGTCGTCAACTCGGCGCCCCGATACGTCATCGATCCGATCTCGATCGACAGCGTCGGCGGCTGGGTCCCGACCGCGACGCTGAGCGGCGCGCAGCCGCGTCAGCTCGTGCGCTGCGGGAACGTGCGCCGGCCCCCGGTCTTCTCGGGCACGGGCCTGACCACCGTGCTCACCGTCGACATCGACGCCGGTCCCGTGCCGATCTCGGCCGCCGCCGTCATGGCCGACGCCGAGACGGTGTACGCCTCGGCCGACAACCTGTACATCGCCACGCAGCGCTGGGACCCCGGCGCGACGGCCGCGACCACGGCGATCCACCGGTTCGCGTTGCGCGGCGACGGCGCCGACTACGCGGCCAGCGGCTCGGTCCCCGGGTCGTTGCTCAGCCAGTGGTCGCTGTCGGAGCAGGGCCAGGTGCTGCGTGTCGCCTCGACCGGCGAGCGCGACTCGACCGTCACGACGCTGAACCCGGCGCTCCAGCCGCTGGGGTCGGTCACCGGCATCGGCCCCGACGAGCGCATCCGCGGGGTGCGCTTCATCGGCGACGTCGGCTATGTCGTGACCTTCCGCCAGACCGACCCGCTCTACACGCTGGACCTGTCGCAGCCGGCCGCGCCCCGGGTGGCCGGGGAGCTGAAGCTGCTGGGCTACTCGGCCTACCTGCACCCGGTGGGCAACGGCCTGCTGCTCGGCGTGGGGCAGGACGCCACCGAGCAGGGACGTCTGCTCGGCGCCCAGGTGTCGCTGTTCGACGTCTCCGATCCCGCCGCGCCCAAGCGGCTGGACGCGCGCTCGCTGGGCGCCGATGCCTGGACGATGGCCGAGAGCGACCACCACGCGTTCCTGTGGTGGCCGGCCACGCGCCTCGTCGTGCTGCCGGTGTCGGACCGCACGTTCAGCGGCTCAGTCGGGCTGAAGATCGGCCAGACCCAGATCGCCGAGGCGGGCCGGGTCAGCGCCACCGCGCCGAGCACGTTCTCGCGGGCGGTCGTGGTCGGCGACCGCCTGCTGCTGATCGATCCGTACGCGGGCGTGCAGTCGGCGGCGCTGGACGGCCTGGCCGCGCAGAGCTGGCTGCCGTTCCCGACCGCCGCGGGGTAGCTACTCCGTCTCGGCCGCGGCGACCGCGGCCGCTTGCGCCTCGTCGACGGTCGTGGGGATCTCCACGCCCGGCGGGAGCTCGGCGTGCACGTCGGAGGAGTGGTCGATCTGCAGCGTGCCGTGCTCGAGCACGCAGTCGAAGACGTGGCCGCCGCGGGCGCGGGCGGCGTCGGCCACGTGCAGGTGGTGGCCGGTGACGTTGAGCGCGCCCGCATCGGCGGGGAAGCGGAAGCCGACCATCGTCGCGTCGCCGTCGGGCAGGTCGAAGACGTGCTGCTCGGCCACGACCTCCCCCAGCGGCCGGTAGGGCTTGTGCTGGGCGGGCACCGAGCGCGCGCGGACCGAGGTGAAGTGGCCGTCGACCCGCACCGCGTGGGCCAGCGTCGCCCCGCCGGGGAGGTGCTCGTCGACCGTGGCCAGCAGCTGCTGGAGCGTCAGCGGCCCGGTCAGCTCGACCGTCACGTCGGCCGCGAACGGCGTGACCACCGCGAACGGGGTGAGCCGGTCGGGGGCGACCGGGTGCAGGCCGCCGTCCACGTCGGCCCGGTAGGCGACGCCGTCGACCACGACGAGCTCGCCGTCGAGCGCGTTCAGCGTGCCCAGGCCGAGGTCGCCGTGCTCGAGCACCTCGCCGATCGTCACGTCGCCCTCGTAGGCGCCGTCGAGCAGCGCGCCGATCGTCGAGATCTGGAAGAGCACGTGCGGCTCGTGCTCGGGGTGCAGCTCGGCGTGGTGCAGGGCGCGCACGTGGAGCGCGTGCAGGAGGCGGTCATCCATGGCGAGCGGACGATAGATAACGTGGCCGCATGGCCTCGCTCTTCACCCGCATCGTCGCCGGAGAGATCCCGGCCCACAAGATCCGCGAGGACGACCGCTTCCTGGCCTTCCTCGACATCCGCCCGATCCGCGCCGGTCACACGCTGGTGATCCCCAAGCAGGAGATCGACGAGCTGTTCGACCTCCCCGACGATCTGCTGGGCGACCTGTTCGTGTTCGCCAAGCCGGTCGCCGCGGCCATCAAGGCCGAGTCGGGCGCCGCTCGCGTGGGCGTCGCCGTGGTCGGTCTCGAGGTCCCGCACGCGCACGTGCACCTCGTGCCGCTGGACGAGATCTACGACATCGACTTCCGCCAGGCCCGCGAGGCCGACCAGGACGACCTGGCCCAGATGGCGCAGGCGCTGCGCGCGCGGATCGCCAGCTAGTGTCCTGATTCGGAAATTCGTGTGCAGCTGGTGGATGCCGGGGCAGACACGATTCCGGCGCCGCCAGATGCGGGCGAATTTTTGAATCAGGACACTAGGACGCGCGCAGCTCGGCGGCCAGCAGCTCGACGCGTCGCTCGTCGTCGATCAGCGGGCAGTTGGAGCAGTTGGGTGGCCGCCCGTCGACCCGGTAGTACAGGCAGCAGCCCTCGCGCAGGTGCATCGTGTGCGCCGGCAGGCCGTCGAGCTCGAAGCGCCGCACCTCGACGCGGGCGCCGGTCAGGCGGGCCAGCGCCAGCGCGTCGTCCTCGCGGTCGGTCGCGCTGCCCGCGCCGGTGAGGGCGCCGACGAGCTGATCGGTCGCGCCGCGCCACAGGGCGCGCCGGCCGCGGCGCGACCAGCCGGCGATGTGTTCGACCAGCGGCCCCAGGTGGTGCTCGCGCAGCGTCTCGGCGTACTGCAGCGCGAGCGCGCGCTCGTCGGCCACCACGACCGCGTCGGCGTGCTCGGCGGCCGAATCGCCGGGCAGGCACCAGAAGCGCCCGGTGCGCAGCGCGATCGGCGCGGGGTCGCTCCACAGGCCGGGGTCGACGGTGACGTTGGCCGCGCCGATGTCGGGCAGCCGCCGCTCCAGGAGCAGCGTCATCGCGGCGGGCGTGGCCACCAGCCAGGCCCAGATCTCCAGCAGCCGGTTGCCCAGGATGTCGCGGCGCGCGGTGTCGTAGGCGGCGGTGGCGATGGCCAGGGCGGAGGCGAACACGTCCGGGTCCCCGACCAGGTCGGCGGGGCTGAGCCACCCGTCGGGCGCCCCGAGCTGGGCTCCGTGCACCCGCCCGTCGATTCGGGCCAAGGTCTCGCCGAGCGGGTGCACCGCCCGTAGGTTAGGCGACCCTAATGCGGGTCGCGTTGGCGGTGCTCGATGCCGCCCATGCGCCGTACGACGAACAGCGCCGCCACCAGCCCGACGACCGGGCCGCCGTACAGCGGCAGGTCGATCAGCACGTGGCCGATGTGGGCGAGGATCACGACGCCACCGGGGCGCCGGTCGGGCGCGGGGCGGCCGGCTCGCGCGTGAAGCGCTCCTCGCCGGAGATCGACGGGGGCGGCGTGCCGTCCTCGGGATCGAGGTTGCGGCGCACGCGCGACAGGCCCCAGCCGAGCGCGGCCGCCATCGACAGCGCGATGGCCAGCACGATCAGGTAGGCGACCAGCCACAGCCAGCCGGCCACGCCGGTCTTGGCCTCGCGCTGGAGGATGTGGCGGTCCAGCGAGAACGTGCGCTCGAAGCTGGCCCGGGCCGGGACCTCCGCGGCGGGGATCGCCGGGTCGTTGGGCAGGAACACGGGCAGGCCGTCGATCGAGCCCGGTCGGTGCAGGCGCAGCAGGCTCTTCCACTCGCCCGAGACGGGCATCGGCTTCGTCGTCTGCCACACGCCGGGCGCGGTCTCACGCAACGGGGCGATGACCGAGCCGCCGCCCTGCCAGGAGGTCTGCATGAACCACAGCGCGCCGTCGGCGGCGTCGCCCGGTTGCAGCCGGACCGTGGCCTGCACGGTGCGGTCGGGCGCGGGCGTCAGCTCGCGCAGGGTGACCGAGGCGCGCACGTCGCTGCCGGTGGTGACGGGCAACGTCCAGGCGATCGCCGCCAGCAGCACGGCGAACGCGACCGTGGCCGAGCGCCCCGCGCGGCCGGGCAGCGGCACCTGCGGCGTGACCGCGGCGCCGATCCAGCCGCCGACCAGGCCGGCGGCGACGCCGGTCACGACGGCCAGCAGGAACCCGCGGCCCATCAGCTCGACCGGCCAGGCGACGGGCATGAACACGTGGGTCCAGCCCCACTCCGACAGCGTGCCCAGCGTGCCGATGCCCAGGCCGGCGACGGCGCCGAGCAGCAGCGGGCGCTCGCGGCCCAGCCACAGCGCGACGGCCTCGACGACGAGCGCCTCGACCACGTACAGGGGGAAGTGGGGCATCGTCTGGCCGAGGACGGGGCCGACGAGCAGGGCCAGCAGGCCGCGCATGACCAGGAAGGAGAGGACGGCCAGCAGCGCGCCGCCGCGGCCCAGGTGGATGCGGGCCACGACGAGCGCGATGCCCGAGGCGAGCGCCAGCAGCAGCGGCTGGAAGGCCAGCGCGAACTGCGGCACGCCGAAGTCGAACTCGGCCTGGAAGGTGGACAGCGCGACGAGCAGGCCGCCGGCCAGCAGGCCGGTGCGCACCCAGTGCATGCGGCGCTGGACGGGCGTCACCTCGCGGCGGCGACCGTCGCGGCGGGTGGCGGCGACGCCCTCGGCGCTGAGCACGAGCGCGGCGATCGTGGCCAGCGACGCGCCGCCGATCAGCATCAGGTGGGTCGGCCCCCACAGCGTCACGTCCTGGCCGAACAGGCGATGCCAGACGTCGTCGAGCGGGAAGCCGGTGAGCGCGAAGGCCGCGCAGAAGAACAGCAGCACGCCGCCCACGGGCGCGTACCAGCCGGGAGCGATCTTGACCGCCGTCGGGCCGGTGCGCTCGAGCGGGAGCGCGATTGCCGCGACCGAGGCGAACAGCACCCCGAACAGGCCGAGAAGGATCAGGTAGTGCGCGGGGTTGGCCAACGGGCCGGGGTCGCGGCCGTTGTCGATGTGCAGCGAGATGTCCCAGTACATGCCGACCAGCGCGACGATCAGCGAGACGCCGGTGATCGCCGACGGCACGACCGCCCACCCGGGCAGGCCGGTGAGCCGCTCGCCGTAGGCGCCCAGGCGCCCGATCCAGGCGATCCGGCCGCTGCGATGGCCCACCGCGAGGGCGAGCATGGCGATCGTCAGCAGGGTCGCGACGGCGGACGCGATGAAGACCTGGTCGAGCGCGGCACCGCCCGCGGGAGCGGCGGCCGCCAACAGGGAGCGGGACATGGATCTATGTTACACCGATTGATGGTACATATAACCCCCGATACTGTGACGTGCGTCTCATGACGGATCCGGCCGAGCAGGAGCTGACGATCGACGAGCTGGCGCGCCGCAGCGGCGTGACCGTGCGCAACATCCGCGCCCACCAGTCGCGCGGGCTGCTGCCCCCGCCCGTCGTGCGCGCCCGCACGGGCTACTACGGGCCCGAGCACCTCGCGCGCCTCGAGCTGATCCGCGAGATGCAGGCCGAGGGCTTCAACCTCAAGGCGATCGAGCGGCTGCTGGCGCAGACCACGGGCGCGGGCACCGAGCTGCTCGGCTTCACGCGCAGCGTGCTGTCGCCCTTCGCCGACGAGGAGCCCGAGTACGTCGACGCCGCCGAGCTGGCCCGCCGCTTCGGCATCGACGATCCCAAGCTGCTGCGCCGGGCCGAGAAGCTGCGCCTGATCGTCTCGGTGGGCGACGACCGCTACGAGGTGCCCAGCCCCGCGCTGCTGCGCGCGGGTGAGGAGGTCGTCTCGCTCGGCGTGCCGATCGGCCACGCGCTCGCCGTGCTCGAGCAGGTCACGCGCAGCTCGCAGTCGGTGGCCGACGCCTTCATCCGCCTGTTCCGCGAGGACATCCTCGGGCAGATCGAGTCCGGTCACGACCCCGAGGGCTGGGCCCGCGCCGCCGCCGCGGTCGAACGCCTGCGCCCGCTGGCCGGCGAGGCGCTGCTGGCCACCTTCCAGCAGGTGATGACCAAGGCCGTCGAGAAGGCGCTGGGCGAAGAGCTGACCAAGCGCTCGAGCGGGCGGTAGGTCACGACCGCCACCGCCGGCCGGCGCTGGTGGCCCGCGTTCGCCCTGCTGGCGATCGCGTTCAACCTGCGGGTGGCGCTGACCTCGGTCGGGCCGGTGCTCGACGACCTGCGCGCCGACCTGGGCCTGTCGCATGTGGGCGCGGGCGTGCTCACCACCCTGCCGCTGCTGTGCTTCGCGGCCGCGGGTGCCGCGGTCCCCTGGCTGGCCCGGCGCGTGGGCGTCGAGCTGGCGCTGCTGGGCGGCATGGTCGCGCTGGTCGCCGGGGCCGGGCTGCGCATCGTCCCCGAGCTGGCGCCGCTGTTCCTGGGCACCTTCGTGCTGGGCGCGGGCATCGCGGTGGCCAACGTCCTGATGCCGGTGATGATCAAGCGCGAGTGGGCGCGGCCCGGGGCGCTGCTGGGCGGCTACGCGAGCGTGATGGTCGGCGGTGCGGCGCTGGCCGCCGGGCTGGCGGTGCCGCTGGAGCGCGCGCTGGGTTCCTGGCAGGCCTCGCTGGCCGTGTGGGCGCTGCCCGCGGCGGTCGCGGCGATCGCCTGGCTGCCGATCGCCCGGACCGCGCGCCGCCGGCGTGCGGCATCCGACGCGGTCGAGGCGCCCGAGCCGATCCAGATGCGCGGCGACCGCGTGGCCTGGTCGCTGACCGCGCTGTTCGCCGCGCAGTCCGTGCTCTTCTACGCCGCGGTCGCCTGGCTGGCCGAGCTGTTGCGCGATGGCGGCCTGAGCGACGGGCGGGCCGGGGCGATGGTGGCCATCTTCCTCGTGGTCGGCATCCCGTTGTCGCTGGTCACGCCGCTGCTGGCCGCGCGGGTGCCGGACCAGCGCCCGATGGTCGTGGTGGTGGGCGCGCTGTGGGCGATCGGCTTCGCCGGCCTGCTGCTGTCGCGGACGGCGCTGACGCCGCTGTGGATGGTCGTGCTCGGCATCGCCCAGGGCGGCAGCTTCTCGCTGTCGATGACGCTCGTCGTGCTGCGCGCGCCCGACGGGCCACGGGCGACCGCCCTGGCGGGCATGGTGCAGGGCATCGGCTATGTCGCCGCGGCGGCCAGCCCGCTGGCGATGGGCGCGCTGCACGACGCCACCAACGGGTGGAACACCGTCCTGTGGGTGCTGATCGCCGTCGCGGTGCTGCTGGTCGGGCTGGGGCTGCGCGCGGCCGCGCCCGGTCTCGTGCACGGGCGGAAGCGCGGCGCGGTCCGGTCATACTGAGGGTTTCGTGACGCGTCGCAAGCTCCCGCGCACAGTCCTCCTGCTCGTCGTCACGGCGATCTCGCTGTACCTCGTCTTCCCCAGCCTGCTTCAGGTGCTGTCGGCGTGGCCGCGCCTGACCCACCTGGAGCCGGTGTGGTTCGTGGCCATGCTGATCGCCGAGTCGGCCAGCTTCGTGTGCCTGTGGATCCTCCAGCGCCTGGCCGTGCGCACCCACGACATGTTCGCGATCGCCACCTCGCAGGTGGCCGGCAACGCGTTCGGGCGGATCGTGCCGGGCGGCGGCGCCGCGGCCGGCGCGCTGCAGTACCGCATGCTGGTGCAGTCCGGCGTGCCTGGCGCCGCCGCCGCGTCGGGGCTGACCGCCTCGTCGCTGCTGGTCTTCGCGGTCCTGCTGGCGCTGCCGGTGTTCGCGATCCCCGCCGTGCTGCGCGGGGTCGTGTCGACCGACAACGAGCTGGTGCGGGCGGCGCTGATCGGCCTCGTCGTGTTCGCGGCCATGTTCGCCGTGGGCGCCGCGCTGATCACCATGAACGGCCCGCTGTGCCAGCTGGCCGGCTTCGTCCAGCGCGTGCGCAACCGCCTGTGGCACAAGCGCACGCCGATGACCGACCTGCCCGACCGCGTGCTGGCCGAGCGCGACCTGATCCTCGAGGTGCTGGGCCGCAACTGGTGGGAGGCGCTGCTGGCCACGATCGGCCGCTGGTTCTTCGACTACCTGGCGCTGCTGGCCGCGCTGGCCGCCGTCGGCGCCTCGCCCCGGCCGACGCTCGTGCTGCTGGCCTTCGTCTCCGCCCAGGTGCTGGCCCAGATCCCGCTGACGCCCGGCGGGCTGGGCTTCGTCGAGGCCGGGTTGACCGGCACGCTGGCGCTGGCCGGCGTCCACGGCGGCGCGGCGGTGCTGGCCGCGCTGGCCTACCGCTTGGCCTCCTACTGGCTGCCGTTGCCCGCCGGCCTGGTCGGCTGGTTCCTGCACCGGCGCCGCTACGGCGAGAGCGACGAGGAGGAAGCGCTACTGCAATCGGCCACGGCGGGGTCTAGGGTTGCGCGCGCAGGGGCACACCCAACCGCCCACGAGAGGCAGGCGTGAAACGCAACATCGATGTCGGCACCGTCGTCGACAAGGTCTTCAAGACGTACCAGAAGTACTTCGTGGTGCTGATCAGCATCGCGGCGATCCTGTTCCTGATCAACGCCGCGTTCAGCCTGGCCGGGCGCGACAGCGTGTGGCTGTCGCTGATCGGGACGGTCATCAGCATCATCGTCAGCCAGCTCTACACGGGCGTCGTCGTCGAGGTGGTCAACGACACGCGTGACGGCGAGCTGGACGCGTCGATGGGTGGGTTGTTCCGGCAGGTCACCCCGGTGCTGCTGACGTTGGTCCTGGCCTCGATCCTCGCGGGCATCGCGATCGGCATCGGCCTCGTGCTGTGCATCATCCCGGGCGTGATCCTGCTGACGCTGTGGGCCGTGCTGGCCCCGGCGATCGTCGTGGAGCGGCGCGGGGTGTTCGACGCGATGAGCCGCAGCTGGGACCTGGTCAAGCCGAACTTCTGGCAGACGCTGGGCGTGATCGTGGTCTTCTGGATCGTCACGCTGGTGATCGGTGGGCTCGCCGCGCTCCTGGTCAGCGGGGGTGGAACGATCGTCGCGGTCCTCGTCTCGTGGATCGTCAGCTTCCTGCTGGCGCCGCTGACCGCGCTGGCCTCGGCGATCCTGTTCTTCGAGCTGCGCGCCGTCGAGGGCACCGAGCCCGCGCCGGTCGTCGCCCCCGAGGCACCCGCCGTCTAGGTCAACTGACGATCGTGCTGTGGTGGACGAGCGTCCACGACCACAGCACGGCAACGGTGGTCACGCCGCCCGCGACCAGCCATCGGGTCGCGGGCAGGCGGAGCCCCGCGCCCGGCCGCCGGCTGACCAGCAGGCCGGCCAGGCCGAGCCCGGCCAGCCCGAGCAGGACGGCGACCATCACGGCGTTGTAGGAGCCGAAGCCCGCGTCCAGGTGGCTGGCCAGCACGACCGCCCGCGTCGACCCGCACAACGGGCACGGAAGGCCGGTCGCCTCGCGGAACGGACAGGGCAGCGAGACCGCGTCCAGATGACCGCCGCTGACCTGCAGGTTGGCGCCGATCAGGAAGGGCAGGAGGCCGACCACCAGGAGGCCGATGCTCGCCGAGCGGCTCAGCCGGTTGCGGTGCGCGAGGTGCGGCATCGGCGACGGTCGCAGTCTACGAAGTGTGCGATAACTCGCCGATGTCGTCGGAACCGCCTGACCCGTTCGGAACGTCCGGCAGCCCGCCGAGCGCCGCCTTCGGCTCGCCCGCCGGCGCCTCGGCCGCGCCGACCGGCGGCCAGTCCGGGTTCGCCATCGCCGCGCTCGTGCTCGGGGTCATCGGCCTGCTGACCACCTGGTGCCTGGTCGGCGTCGTGCCCGCGATCCTGGGCATCGTCTTCGGGGTGCTCGGCCGCAACGAGACGGCCGGCCCCTTCCCGGAGAAGACCGGCCGCGGCATGGCCACCGCCGGTCTGGTCTGCGGCATCGTCGGCATCGCCCTGCTCGCGGTGCTGATCATCATCGGCGCGGCCGTCGGCGATGACTGACGGCAGCGGCTCGCTGACCCGGCGCGCGCTCGTCGGGCGCGCCGCGGCCGGCGGCGCCGCGTTGCTGATCCCCGGGTTCGTGCTGGCCGGCCAGGCGGGTGCGCGGCCGAGCCCGGCGCTGCAGTCGCTGCGCCGGCAGCTGAAGGGGCCGATGCTGCTGCCGTCCAACTCGGCCGCGTTCGTGTTCAACTCGCGCTACGCGGGCGCCAAGCCGCTGGCCGTCGTGCAGGCGGCCAACGCCGCCGACGTGCAGGCCTGCGTGCGCTGGGCCGCGCGCCACGACGTGCCGATCCGCGCCCGTTCGGGCGGCCACTCCTACGCGGGCTACTGCACCGTCCAGGGCGGGCTGGTCGTCGACCTGCGCCGTTTCGACTCGGTCTCGCTGAGCGGCTCGACGGTGACCGCCGGCGCGGGCACGAACCTGATCGACCTGTACGCGGCCCTGTCGCGGCGCGGCGCCACCGTTCCCGGCGGCACGTGCCCGACCGTCGGCCTCGGCGGACTGGCGCTGGGCGGCGGCATGGGGCTGGCCGGCCGGGCCTTCGGGATGACCTGCGACAACATCCGCGCGGTGCAGATCGTCACCGCCGACGGTCAGGTGCGCACGGCCGACGCCACCTCCAACCCGGGCTTGTTCTGGGCCTGCAAGGGCGGGGGCGGCGGCAACTTCGGGATCGTCACGCGCCTGCAGCTGCGCGCCCATCGCGTCTCCAGCGCGAGCTGGTTTCGCATCACCTACCCGTGGTCGCAGGCCAGCGAGGCGTTGGCCGCCTGGCAGAAGCTGGCCCCGCACGCGCCCGGCGCGCTGACCGCCCTGTTCACGCTGGCCGCCGGCCGCTCGGCCTCCTGTCAGGGGCAGCTGCTGGGCTCACAGGCGCAGCTGCGCAAGCTGATCGGCCCGCTGCTGCAGGTCAGCGGCGCCTCGCTGAGCATCGGCACGCTGGGCTACCTGGCCATGATGCAGCGCTGGGCCGGCTGCTCGGGCGAGACCGTCGACGAGTGCGATCGCTTCTCGCCCCAGCCGTTCGATGCCGGCTCGGACTACTTCGCCAAGCCGCTGTCCGCGCGCGGCCGGGCCGCGGCGATCGGCGCCGTGCAGCGCGGCGGCGGCACCCTGCTGTTCGACGCCTACGGCGGGGCGATCAACCGCGTCGCGCCCGACGCCACCGCCTTCGTCCATCGCCGCCAGCTGTTCGCGATCCAGTACTACGCCCCCGGCAGCTCGACCTCATGGGTGCAGACGACCCGCCGGGCGATGGCGCCGTACGCCTCGGGGCAGTGCTACCAGAACTACATCGACCCGCAGCTGGGCGGCTGGCAGCAGGCCTACTACGGGCAGAACTGGCCGCGGCTGCAGGCGGTCAAGGCGCGCTACGACCCCCACCAGGTGTTCCGCTTCGCGCAGGGCATCACGCCGTAGCGGCCACGAGCGCGTCGGCCTCGATCTCCACGCCGCGGGCCATCACCTCGAGGTCGGTGACGATCGCCGGGTCGGCGCAGAAGCCGAAGCCGAGCGTGCCGGCCATCGACACGACGGCGACGCGCAGCGCGTGACGCTCGCCGATCTCGGCGATCGAGTGCAGCGCGCGCACGGGCGCGCCCAGGATCGACACCGCCTGGCGTGGGCCCGGGACGTTGGAGACGTTGACGGCGAACCGGCGGGGGCTGCCCTGGATCTGACGGGCCAGCTCGCGCAGGCGCGGGGACATCCGCCCCAGCTCGTTGAGCAGGTCGTCCATCGTCTCGGCGTCGTGGTCGTCCTTGCGCTGGCGCGTGGCCTCGTGGACGAGCATCAGCCGCGTCAGCGGATCGGACTCGTTGAGCGGCAGCGCGACGCTGAAGAACGAGTCGCGGTTGAGCGCGTCGTCGCCCTCGCGGTGCAGGCTGACCGGCACGCGCACGCGCACCTCGCCCAGGCGACCGTGGTGGGCCAGCACCCAGCGGCGCAGCGCGCCCGCGACGACCGACAGCACCGCGTCGTTGAGCGTCGCGCCGCAGTGGCCCTTGGCCGCGTCGTGCAACGGCGCCAGCGGGATGGCCGCGAACGAGATCGCCCGTTGTGTGCCGATGCGCCCGTCGAACGGCGAGCGTTGATGCGAGCGGGCGAACTCGCGGCGCAGGAAGCCGGCCAGGTGCTGGCGGCGGCGCTCGTCGTCGGCCTGTTGGGCCGGGTTGGACGGGTGCGCGGCCGGCGCGCTGGCCGGATCGGCGCCGACGGCGTCCCACAGGACGTCGCGGGCGAAGCGCATCGCGGTCGTGCCGTCGGCCAGGGCGTGGTGGATGCGCCACACGATCGCCGCGCCGTCGTCGGCGGTGGGCACGAGCTCCATGTGCCACAGCGGCCGGTCGCGGTCCAGGCGCTGCTCGAAGCGGCGTGCGACCTCGGCGGTCAGCGCCGCGTCGTCGACCGGCGCGTCCAGCGCGGCCGCCGTCACGTGGCGGTCGATGTCGAAGTCGGGATCGACCACCCACGCGGGCGCGGCGTCGTCGCCGTTCAGGCGCCAGGTCAGCTGCGGGACGTTGGGCAGGCGCGCGGCGATCGACGCGCGCAGCGCCGTGATGTCAGGCGCACCGGTGCCGACCGAGATGACCTTGCACGTGTGCCCGGCGACCGTCGGTCCTTCGACCTTCAGGATCGTGCGGTCCTCGGGTCCGAGGGGGATCGCCGCCTCCATCGGTGGCGACGCTACAGGACGGCGGCGATCGCGTCGGCGAAGCGCTCGGGCGCTCCGTCGGCGTAGCCGACGAACAGGGACGGCTCGGTCAGCTCGAGCTCGATGATCACCGGGGCGTCGCCGAACGGGAGCAGGTCGACGCGCGCGTACAGCGGCGTCCCGAAGCGATCGAGCACGTAGGCCATGACCCGGTCGCCCAGCGCCCGCTCGGCGGCGGACGGCTCGCGGGCCGAGATCTCCTCGGCGTAGAACAGCTCGGGGTCCTTGACCTCGCCGGGGGTGAGCATCGGACCCTTGCGGATGGCGTGGGAGAAGGCGCCGTTGAAGTACAGCAGGGCGGTCTCGCCGGCCGTGTCGACCTCGCTCAGGTAGGGCTGGACCATCGCGGTCTTGTCCTTGGCGTGCAGCCGGCCGATGTGCTCGGCGACGGCGGCCGGGGTGACGCGCACGGTGTCCTGCGAGCCCGCCGAGACCGTCGGCTTGACGACGAGCTCGGCGGCGTCGGCCGCTTCGACGACCCGACTCTGGCCGGGCGCGACGAACACCGTCGGCACGATCGGCAGACCGGCGGCATCCAGCTCCTGCAGGTAGCGCTTGTCGGTGTTCCAGGCGATCACGTCGGCGGCGTTGGCCAGCCGCGGCACCGACTCGGCCCAGGAGACGAACGCGTCGCGACGCAGGATGTAGTCCCACGGGTTGCGCACGACGGTCAGGTCGAACGCGGCCCAGTCAGCGGCCGGGTCGTCCCAGATCACCGGGACGGCTTCGATGCCCCGCTGGGCCAGCGGCGCGACGACCAGGCGATCGTCCGGATCGAGGTCGGGCAGGTCCGCGCAGGTCGCCAGCGCGATCCGCGGCACTTACGGGTTCGGGTGCTCGCGCTCGTACTGCAGGTTGTCCTGGCGCTCGCCGCCCACCTGCGCGGCGATGAACACGACGAGGACATTGACCAGGACGGGCAGGCCGACGAGGAAGACGATGACCAGGCCGAAGGTCATCAGGAAGGCTTGGCTGGCGGCGAACATGCGCGGGGGAGAATACCGGGCCGGCCCGTCAGCTGTTCCGTGACACCTCGATGAGGATCTCGATGATCAGGAAGCCGCCCCACACGATCAGCGAGGAGATGCCCAGCCAGAAGCCCGCCGAGGCGCTGTCCTTCCCGCCCAGCGGGGTCGGGCTGGCGTCGATCTCGGCCCGCGCCTTGCGCGACAGGATGATCGCCGGGATCGACAGGACGATCGGGCAGATGATCCAGCTGATGATCCCCAGCACCAGCGATGCGGTCGCGCCCGCGGCGGCCGGCAGCTTGTAGCCGGGATCGGGCGGCGGCCAGGTGGAGGCGTGGCCCGCGGTGGTGGCGGGGTCGCGGACCGGCGGCCAGGTCGATGTGGGGGCCGGGCCGGCCGGCGACGGCTGCGACTGCGGGGGCGGAGGCGGGGGCGGCGCGACCGGGTCGGCGGCGGGCATCTCCGGCGGGACGAAGCCGCCGTGGGTGGGCGCGGGCACGGGCGCGGACTGCGGGCGGGGCGGCGTCGACGGCGCCGTGGGCGGGGTCGACGGCGGCTGGAACCCGCCGCCACCGAAGGCGTCGGCCCCGGATGAGGGGGCGTCGCCACCGAAGGCGCGCTCGGCATCCCGGTTCGTGTCGTCTCCGCTCATCGGCGCGATTGAAGCAGGTTGCGCGACACTTGCCCGATGACCGACGCGCTTCCCGAGCTCTGGTTGGCCCGCCACGGCGACACCGCGTGGACGGTGTCGCGCCAGCACACCGGCAGCACCGACATCAAGCTCAACGCCGACGGCGAGGCGGCGGCCCGGGCGCTGCAGCCCAAGCTCGAGGGCGTCGCGTTCGACATCGTGCGCTCCAGCCCGCTGAGCCGCGCGCTCGACACCGCGCACCTGGCCGGGTTCGATCCGCAGCCCGACGACCGCCTGCGCGAGTTCGACTACGGCGAGTACGAGGGGATCACCACCGCGCAGATCCACGAGACCCGGCCCGACTGGGACCTGTGGCGCGACGGCTGCCCCGGCGGCGAGTCCGCCGCCGACGTGGGCGCCCGGATGGACAGCCTGATCGCCGACCTCAAGGCGCAGTCACCGCAGCGGATCCTGCTGTTCGGCCACGGGCACGCGCTGCGCATCCTCACCGCGCGCTGGCTGTCGCTGGATCCCGCCGAGGGGCGGCGCTTCCTGTTCGCCCCGGCCGGCGTGAGCGTGCTCGGCAGCGAGCACGGTCAGGCCGCCGTGGCGAAATGGAACCTGTGAGTCGCTGACCTAGCGCTGGCCGACGCCGCGGACGATCGCGGTGCGGCTGAGGATCTTGGAGCGGTTGCCGGCCGTGTCGGTCGCCTGGCCGCGCAGCGTCAGCTTCGTCCCGCGCTGGGCCCGGGCCAGGACCTTCTTGGCGCCGGAGTTCAGCTTCAGGTTCAGCGCGGTCGTCTTGTTGGCCCGCAGCGTCTTGGTCACCGATGCGTACTGCGCGCCCTTGGTCAGGCGCAGCGTCAGCCGGCAGGCCTCGGTGCAGCGGGCGACGACGCGCAGGCCCTTCTTGCGCGCGTTGACCGAGCTGGTCGAGTAGCTCACGCGCAGGCTCAGGCCGGGCGCGACGGTGTCGGCCCTGCTGGCCGCGCCGTTCGTCGCGGTCGAGGTGGTGGTGGGCTTCGCCGTCGTGGTGGTCGTGGTCGTCGTCGGCCGGGCGGTGCCGGTCGTCGCCGTGCCGGTCGTGCCGGCGGGCGTCGTCGGCGTCGGCGTCGCGGCGGCCGGGATCAACAGCCCGGTGGCCGTGTCGATCACGCCCAGCAGTTGGCCGGCCGCGTCGAACACCTGGCCGAGCGGGTCCACGGTCGAGTCGGGCGGCACGGGGACCGGGACCGGCAGGGCGGGGAGCGCCGGCAGCGCGGGCAGCCCGGGATCGGCGGGCAGTGGCAGTGGCAGCGGCAGCGGGGGCAGCGGGGCCTGAGCGCCGGCGGCCGCAGGCAGGGCCGCCGAACAGGCGACGGCCACGGCGGCGATCCCGATCAGCTTGTGCATCCTTCTCCTCCAGAGGGCGCGGCAGGGGTGGTTCGGCGCTCCGAATACCCCGGCGTCTCTGTTGCCATGCGCACCCGGGGGCTACCGTGCAACGCCGTGAGCGCGTGGATCGCCGAGCAGGCCGAGGAGATCGCTGCGCGGGCCGAGCGCGAGCTCGAGGCGCTCGTCGCGGTGTCGTCGCCGTCGGGGGACGTGCACGGCGCCGAGGAGTGCATCAGCGTCGTGGGCGCGCTGCTGCCGTCCGCCGCCGCCACCGAGCGCGTCACCTGCTCGTCGCCCGACCACGCCGACGACCTGATCGTCCGGCTCCCGGGCACCGGCACGCGGCGCATCCTGCTGCTCGGGCACCTCGACACGGTGGTCTCCCACGAGGAGCATCGGCCGCTGCTGCGCGAGCAGGACCGGCTGATCGGCTCGGGCACCGTCGACATGAAGGGCGGCGACGTCCTGGCGCTCGGCGTCCTGCGGGCGCTGGCGGGGCGGCGGTCCGAGTTCGCCGAGATCACGCTGCTGCTGGTCTGCGACGAGGAGTGGCGCAGCGCGCCGTTCGTGCACATCGACCGCTTCGCCGGCTGGGACGCCTGCCTGTGCTTCGAGGCGGGCCAGCTGACGCCGGAGGGCCAGGACGCCGTCGTCGTGCGCCGCAAGGCCGCGGGGACGCTGCTCGTGCGCGCGACGGGTGCGTCGGCGCACTCCGGCTCGGCCCCGGAGCGCGGGCGCAACGCGCTGCTGGCCCTGGCCGCCGCGGCGCAGCACGTGGCCGACGCGCACGATCCCGGCGGCGCCGATCGCCTGACCGCGGTGCCGACGGTGCTGCACTCCGGCGACGCGTTCAACGTCGTGCCCAGCGGCGGCGAGCTCTACTGCGACCTGCGCGCCGATCGCACCGAGGCCTTCCACGCGGTGCTCGCCTCGCTGCCCACCGAGGTCGGCGGCGCCGAGCTGCACGCCGAGTTCGAGCGCATCTGGCCGGCGATGGACGCGCGCGACGCCACCGTCGGGCTGCTCGCCTCCGCGGGCGAGCGGCTGGGCCGGCCGATCATCGCCGCCTCCCGGGGCGGCGCGTCCGACGCGTCGCACTTCGCCCCGGTGATCCCGCTCACCGTCGACGGGCTCGGCCCGCGCGGCGGCGGCGCCCACGCCCCGCACGAGTTCGTGCTGCGCGCGTCGTTGAAGTCGCGAGCGCAGGTGGCGCTGGCGATGGTCGACGCGCTGCTGGCCTGACCGCGTCGGGGAGCGCGATCGCTCGCGTGCCGTCGCTGCCCGTCGGAGCCGCCCCGCGCCCGGCTAGGACGCCAGCAGCTCGCCGTGCCCGCCGTGCACCAGCGCGGCGTAGCGGCGGTCCAGCGCCATCAGCTCCTCGTGCGTCCCGCGTTCGACGATCTCGCCCGCGTCGAGCACGACGATCTGGTCGGCGTGGCGGACGGTGGAGAGGCGGTGGGCGATGGCGATCGTCGTGCGGCCGGCGGAGAGATCGTCGAGGGCCTCCTGGACGAAGCGCTCGGTCTCGGTGTCCAGCGCCGAGGTGGCCTCGTCGAGCACGAGCACCGGCGGGTTGCGCAGGACGGTGCGGGCGATCGCGATGCGCTGCTTCTCGCCGCCGCTGAAGCGGTAGCCGCGCTCGCCGACCACGGTGTCGTAGCCGTCGGGCAGGCCGGCGATCAGGTCGTGGATGCGGGCGGCCTTGGCCGCGGCGACGAGCTCCTCGTCGGTCGCCTCGGGCCGGGCGAAGCGCAGGTTGTCGCCGATCGAGGCGTGGAAGAGGTACGTGTCCTGGGACACCAGCCCGACGGTGGCGGCCAGCGACTCCTGCGTCGCGTCGCGGACGTCGACGCCGTCGATCGCCACCGAGCCGCGCTCGACGTCGTACAGGCGGGAGACGAGGTAGCCCATCGTCGTCTTGCCCGCGCCCGTCTCGCCCACGATGGCCAGCGTCGTCCCGGGGTCGACGTCGATCGACACGCCGGCCAGGGTCCAGGGCGCGTCCTCGCCGTAGCGGAACCACACGTCGTCGAAGCTCACGCGCCCGCCGCGGCCGTGCAGCTCGCGCGCGCCCGGCTGGATGTCCACGGGCAGATCGAGGTACTCGAAGATGCGATCGAACAGCGCCAGCGAGCTCTGCACGTCGACGCCGACCGACAGCAGCGACCCGATCGGGGAGAGCAGCCGGGTCTGCAGCGTGGTGAAGGCCACCACGGTGCCGATCGACACCGCGTCGGGGGACAGGCCGGCGAACAGGTAGATCAGGGCCGGCATCGCGGTGAACGAGATCTGGATTGTCGCCATCACCCAGCGACCGGCCATGCGCGAACGCACCTCGAGGTCGGCCAGGTTGCGCGACTCGCCGTCGAAGCGCTCGGCCAGCGCCCCGGTGCGGCCCATGGTCTTGCCCAGCAGGATGCCCGAGACCGACAGCGACTCCTCGATCAGCGTCGAGATGTCGGCCATCGACTCCTGGCGGCGGCGGGTGATCTTGCGCCGCTCGGCGCCGACCCGCCGCGACAGCCACACGAACAGCGGCAGCACGACGAGCGAGAAGCCGGCCAGCAGGGGATCGAGCAGGAACATCGCCACGATCGTGGCCAGCACCGTGGTGACGTTGGAGACGATCGAGGTGGCCGTCGAGGTGACGACCGACTGCACGCCGCCGATGTCGTTGGCGATGCGCGACTGCACCTCGCCCGTGCGGGTGCGCGTGAAGAAGGCGAGCGGCAGCCGCTGCAGATGGCGATAGACCTGGGTGCGCAGGTCGTGCATGACGGCCTGGCCGACCTGGGTCGACAACCACGTCTGCGCGACGCCGAGCGCGCCGGTGACCACGGCGATGGCGATCATTCCGCCGACCAACCAGGCCAGCAGCGTGGTGTCGCGGTCGGGGAGCGCCGTGTCGAGGATCGCGCGCAGGAGGAACGGCGAGACCATCGAAATCCCTGCAGACAGCACGATCAGCCCGAGAACGGCCGACAGGCGGCCGCGATAGGGGCGGAACAATCGCGCGATTCTCACAGGAGGCAGTCTAGCTAATAGTTGAACGGCTCAACTATTACGGGAAACAGACAGCGGGAGGGTTCGCTACAGTTCCCGCCGTCGAATGACCAAAGCCGAATGCCCGTCGTTTCCGCCGACGGGCAGCGGGGGAACCACTTGGCCGCCAATAGCGGCCCGGGGCGAATCACCGGCCGAGAGCCGGAGTAGCGCTGCTCTTTCTGCGCGAGCCCGTCAGCTAACCCCGCAGGCACTGGAAAGAGATAGGGGATCCCAGTAGTGCCTGACATACGACTTCCCGCGGTAGCCGTGTTCCTAACCACGGCTGCCGTGGCCGCTATACCGGCAACCGCATCGGCGTACACGTTCGGAGCGCGCACGCTCAAGCAGGGCATGTCGGGTAGCGACGTCAAGGTGGCGCAGAAGCTGTTGCGCCAGACCGGCGAGAGCCTCACCCCCGACGGTCAGTTCGGCCCGGCCACCAAGCGGGCCGTGTTGAGCTTCGAGCAGACCGCCGGCCTGACGCCCAACGGGCGGCTGGAGCCGACCGAGGCGCCCACGCTGCAGCAGGCCGCCGTCGACGGCGCCTCCGCGCGCCAGACCGATGCGGCGACCGACCCGACGACGGGCGCGGCCACGCCGACGTCGACGACGACGCCCACCACCACGGGCACGACGACGACGACCACGACGCCCGCCACCACGACCACGATGGGCGGCGCGACCACCCAGACGCCGGTCGGCATCCCGGGCGAGACCGCGATCCTCAACGCCGACGGCACCGCCACGGCGCCGGCCAGCGCCCCGCCCGCGGTCCAGGCGATCATCGCCGCCGGCAACGAGATCGCCTCCAAGCCGTACAAGTACGGCGGCGGTCACACGCTGAAGTGGAAGGACACCGGCTACGACTGCTCGGGCTCGGTCTCCTACGCGCTCCACGGCGCCGACCTGCTCGACTCGCCGCTGCCCTCGGGCAACTTCGAGACCTGGGGCGACGCCGGGCCCGGCCAGTGGGTCACCCTGTACGCCCGCGGCGACCACATGTACATGATCGTCGCCGGCCTGCGGTTCGACACCTCGGGCGCCAAGCCGTCGCGCTGGCAGACCGCCAAGCGCTCCAGCTCGGGCTTCACGGTCCGCCACCCCACGGGGCTCTAACCCCGCGTCGACATCTCGGTAGGTTGGGGCCCGGTGCGTCGCCGGGTCCCGATCACCGCAGTCCTGCGCGCCACCCGGGCGCCGATGCGCCCGGGCCACCTGACGCTGCGGTGATCGTCCTCTACGACGCCGACTGCGGCTTCTGCCGGTTCAGCGTCGCCCGCCTGCTGGCCTGGGACCGCCACCGACGCCTGCGGCCGGTGGCGATCCAGTCGCCCGAGGGGCAGGCGCTGCTGGAGCGCGGCGGCGTCCCCGCGCCCGAGCGCCTGCGCTCGGCGCACGTGGTCGACGACGCCGGGGTCGTGCACTCCGGGGGCGCCGCCACCGCGGTGATCGCGCGCGCGCTGCCCGCGGGCGCGCCGGTGGCCTGGCTGGCCGAGGCGCTGCCCGGCCCGGTCGACCGCGGCTATCGCTGGGTGGCCGACCACCGCACGGCGATCAGCCGCTGGGTGCCGTCGCGCTGGAAGCGCGCGGCCGCCGATCAGATCGCCCGTCGCGCCTGACGCGGTGCGTCGGGCCCGCCCGCGCGGGGTAGGTTCTCAGGAAGCCTGAGAGAGAGGAGAGGGCATGGGGTCCACCAACGGGTCCGTGGCGCCCGGCACGTTCGCGCTGCCGGAGTGGCCGCAGGACGCCTGGTACGCCGCCGCGTACGACGTCGAGCTCAAGCACGAGCTGCTGCCTCGGCGCATCGCGGGGCGCAACCTCGTGCTCTACCGGCGCACCGACGGGTCGCCGGTGGCGCTGGAGAACGCGTGCTGGCATCGCCTGCTGCCCCTGTCGGAGGGGCACCTCGAGGACGACGACGTCGTGTGCGGCTACCACGGCCTGATGTACAACGGCGAGGGCCGCTGCGTGTTCATGCCCTCCCAGGAGACGATCAACCCGGCCGCGCGCGTGCGCAGCTATCCGATCGTCGAGCGCCACCGCTTCGTGTGGGTGTGGACCGGGGACCCCGCGGCCGCCGATCCCGACCGCGTGCCCGACCTGCACTGGAACGACGATCCCGAGTGGGCGGGCGACGGCGCGCTGATCCACGTCGACTGCAGCTACAAGCTCGTGGTCGACAACCTCATGGACCTGACCCACGAGACGTTCGTGCACGGGTCGAGCATCGGCCACCGGTCGGTCGCCGAGGTGCCCTTCGAGGTCACCCACGGCCCGCGCTCGGTGACCGTGACGCGCTGGATGATCGACGTGCCGGCACCGCCGTTCTGGGCGATGCAGCTGGGGTGGAAGCTGGGGCACGCGCCGGAGGGCAACGTCGACCGCTGGCAGATCGTCCACTACGAGCCGCCCAGCACGATCGCCATCGACGTCGGGGTCGCCCCGACCGGCACCGGCGCGCCGGAGGGCGACCGCTCCCAGGGCGTCAACGGGTTCGTGCTCAACACGATGACCCCGGAGAACGCGGGCAGCTGCCACTACTTCTGGGCGTTCGCGCGCAACTACAGCCTCGAGGACCAGCGCATCACCACGCTGCTGCGCGACGGCGTCGCGGGCGTCTTCGGCGAGGACGAGATCGTGCTCAACGCCCAGCAGCGGGCGATCGACGCCAACCCGGAGAAGCAGTTCTACAACCTGAACATCGACAGCGGCGCGATGTGGGCGCGGCGGCTGATCGACGAGCTGGTGGCCGCCGAGCGCGGCGACGACGCGCGCTACGCCGGCGCCGTCTCCGACGGTCGGGCGGCCGCGGCGGGCGAGCCGGAGACGGTCCACGTGCAGGCCACGGAGGCCGATCGCCGGCGCCTGGGCGTGGCATGAGCGCGGGCGGCACCTTCGCCGCCGCTCGGGTCCGCGCGGTGCGTGACGTCGCGACCGACGTGCGCCTGATCGAGATCGAGCCCGCGGCGGGCGCGCAGTCCTACGCGACCGGCAGCCACATCGACATCGCCGTGATGATCGACGAGCTGCCCGACGTGCGCTCCTACTCGCTCGTGGGCGCCGCGCCGGCCGGCGGCGCCTACCGGATCGCGGTCAAGCGCCTGGCGGCCGGCCGGGGTGGCTCGGACGCCGTGCGCGCGCTGGCGCCCGGCGCGCGGATCGAGGTGTCGGCGCCGCGCAGCCACTTCGAGCTGGACCTGGGCCGCCCCGAGTACCTGCTGATCGCCGGCGGCATCGGCATCACGCCGCTCGTCGGCATGGCCCAGGCCCTGCACCGACGCGGCGCGGACTACCGGCTGCTCTACGCGGCGCGCACCCGCGAGCAGCTGGCCTTCGCCACCGAGCTGGCGCAGCTGCACGGCGAGCGGCTGGAGCTGTTCGTCTCCGACGAGGGCCGGCGGGTCGACCTCGCCGCCGAGCTGCGGCGTCTGGACCCCGGGGGCGAGCTGTACCTGTGTGGGCCGCAGGCCTTGCGCGAGGCCGCGCAGCAGGCCTGGCGCGAGGCCGGCCGCCCGGCGGACCTGCTGCGCTTCGAGACGTTCGCCTCGGGCGGGCGCTTCGCGGCCGAGCCGTTCGTGGTGCGGCTCAGCCACGACGACCGCGAGATCGCCGTGCCGGCCAACCGCACGATGCTCAGCGCGATGCGTGCCGCCGGCGTCGAGGTGATGTGGGACTGCCTGCGCGGCGAGTGCGGGCTGTGCGTGGTCGACGTGCTCGAGGCGGAGGGCGAGCTCGACCACCGCGACGTGTTCCTGTCCGAGGCCCAGCAGGCCGAGGGGCGCAAGCTGTGCACGTGCGTGTCGCGCGCCGTCGGCGGCGCGATCACCATCGACACCGGGCGGCGGGTCTAGCCGGCGTGGCCGGCGGCCAGCTCGATGCCCCGGCTGGTCGACGGGCGCAGCAGGCAGATCAGCGTGCCCAGCACCGTGACGCCGGTAAGCACCCACAGCGCCGTGTGCATGTTGGTGATGAACGCGTCGATCGCCGCGGCCGGCAGCTGGTCGGCCAGGCCCGAGAAGATCTTGAACAGCGTCTCCTTGGGGATGCCCGACGTGATGATCGCCATGACCAGCGCGATCGAGATGACCGCGCCGGTGTTCTGCACCATCGTGCGCGCGCCCGCCGCGATGCCGCGCCGGTTGGGCGCCACGACGCCCATCATGGCCGAGGTGTTGGGGCTGTTGAACACGCCGAACCCGACCCCGACGAGCAGCAGCATGATCGCCGAGATCCAGTACGGGGAGTCGGCCTGCAGCAGCGTCATGCCGGCGATCCCCACGGCGGTGACGGCCATCCCGGCTGTGGCCAGCACGCGCGAGCCGTGGCGGTCGGCCCACCAGCCCGCGGGCGGCGAGGCGACGAGCATCCCCAGGGCCATCGGGGCGAGCTTGATGCCCGCGACGATCGGGTCGTCGCCCTGGGCGCCCTGGTAGTAGAAGACGAAGATGAAGGTCAGGGCGAAGCGGCCCAGCCCGTTGAGGAACGCCGCCGCGGAGGCCGCCGCGAACAGGCGGTCGTCGAAGATCGTCAGGTCCAGCATCGGCGCCCGCTGGCCGCGCTCGACCACGACGAACAGCGGCAGCAGCACGATCGCGATGGCGAAGGAGACGAGCACGATCGGCTCGGTCCAGCTGGTCAGGCCGCCCTTGGAGATCGCGTAGACCAGCGCGGTCAGGCCGACGACGAACAGCACGGTCCCGCCGACGTCCAGGCCGCGGATCTCGTCGGGCCGGTGCAGCTCGTGCAGCACGCTCCAGGCCCACAGGCTGCCCAGCAGCGCGAACGGGACGTTGAACCAGAACACCCACTGCCAGCCGATCAGCACGAGCGCGCCGCCCAGCACGGGTCCGACGACGAGGCCGACGGCGGCGATCATCACGTTGGTGCCCATGGCCAGGCCGAGCTGCTCGCGGGGGAAGGCGTCGGTGACGATCGCGCTGGCGTTGGCGAACAGGAACGCGGCGCCGATGCCCTGCACGACGCGCCAGATCAGCAGCTCGGTCCCGCCGCCGGCGAAGCCCGCGCCCAGCGATGCGGCCGCGAACAGCAGGAAGCCGCCGACGTAGGCGTTCTTGCGCCCGAACAGGTCCGACAGGCGCCCGGCGGTGAGCACGAGCACGGTCGAGGCGATCAGGTAGACGAGGATCACCCACACGAGCTCCAGCAGCGAGGTGTGCAGCGCGCGCTCGAGGTCCGGGAGCGCGATGATCAGCGTGCCCGAGTTGACGGTGGCCAGCAGCATCCCCAGGCTGGTGCACGACAGCGCCCACCACTTGTAGTTGGGGTGATCGTTGGCGACGCCGAAGGCCATGCCCATGAAAGTTAGCAAGCAAACGATATGACCGAGCACGACACCGGGATCCGCATCCCGCTGACCCCCGACGAGGAGCTGCTGGCCGCCGAGTCCCCGGTCGTCGAGTCGCTGCACACCGACGCCGAGCGGCTGGCCCGGATGCAGGCCGACCTGAAGATGGGCTTCGACGCGCTGGCCGGCACCGAGTGCGGGGTGACGGTGTTCGGCTCGGCGCGGGTCGCGCCCGACGACCCGGACTACGCGCTGGGCACGGCGGTCGGCGCCGCGCTCGGGCGGGCCGGGTTCACCGTCATCACCGGCGGCGGCCCGGGGCTGATGGAGGCGGCCAACCGCGGCGCCCGCGAGGTCGGCGCCCGCTCGATCGGCCTGAACATCGAGCTGCCCTTCGAGCAACACGAGAACCCCTACGTCGACCTGTCGCTGACCTTCCGCTACTTCTTCGCCCGCAAGGTCTGCTTCGTGCGCTACGCGACCGGCTTCGTCGTCCTGCCCGGGGGCTTCGGCACGCTGGACGAGCTGTTCGAGGCGCTCGTGCTGATCCAGACCGACAAGGTCCGCCACTTCCCGGTCGTGCTCGTCGGGCGCGAGCACTGGGGCCCGCTGTGGGACTGGGTGCAGGACCGGCTGCTGGGCGGCGGCTACGTCTCGGCCGAGGACCTCGATCTCGTCGAGCTGGTCGACGAGCCCGACGAGGTCGCCTTCCGGATGCGTCAGGCGGCGCTGGCCCAGGGCGTCGCGCCGTCGTAGCGGGCGCGCAGCGCGTCGATCCACTCGGCGAAGCGCTGGGCCAGCGCGGCGTCCTCGATCTCCAGGACGTTCTCGGCGTTCTGCTCGCCCGAGTGCGAGTGGTTGAACGAGCCGACGAAGACGGTGTCGTCGCACACGGCGACCTTGGCGTGCAGGAAGTCGTGGGGCTGGTCGACCGCCCAGGGCACGGAGCGCTTGCCCGCGAAGCCGTGGCGCTCCAGCAGCCGCACGAGCGTGTCGGCCTTCCACGTGGCGCTGGAGCTCGGCATCCGCCACTGGTGCAGGACCTGGCGGACCTGGGTGGCGTCGACGACGCCGGCGATGTCGCCCTCGGCGGCGTCCAGCGCGCGCAGGATGTGGTGGGCGGTGAGCAGCGGCGAGGCGATCCGCACCCGCCGTTTGGCCCGCGCGATCGCCGTGGCGATGCGCCGCGACAGCTCGGGCCCGTGCGCGGGGCAGAACCACGGGCGCACGCTGGCGTGGCCGACGCCGAAGGTGCGCACCGGGTCCGCGCCGCTGCCCAGCACGCGGCGCATGGCCCACAGGTCGTCGAAGTCGGCCCGGTAGGTCGTGGCCACCCCGACGTCCTCGACCACGACCAGCACGTTCTCCTGGCGCTCCCAGGAGTCCAGCGTCCAGTTCGTCGAGCCGGTCAGCACGGCCTCGCCGTCGCGCACGACGTACTTGTGATGCATCAGATCGGGGACGCCGGGGATCGCCCGTGTGGGCAGCGGCAGCGACTCGATCAGGCCTGGATCGGTGCGCGGCGGCGCCGAGTCCTCGGGGAAGGCGGCGGCGTTGGTGTTGTAGGCCAGGCGCACCTCGACGCCCCGCTCGTGCACGCCGACCAGCGCGTCGCGCACGCGGTCGCCGACCGGACCGGGCAGGCGGATGTCGTACAGCGCCAGCTCCAGCGAGCGCCGGGCGGGGGCCAGGAAGGCCAGGATCCGGTCGGCCACGTCGTCGGCGCTCTGACCGCCGTCCTCCAGGAACGTCAGCTCGATCGGCTCAGTCATCGCCGGTCGGCCTGCGTCGGTCGCGCTTGACGGAGCCCCGCTGCTTCTTGGCCTCCACCCGCCGCGCCCGGGCCGCGCGCGACGGCTTGGTCGCCGTGCGCGGGCGGTGCACGTGCAGCGCGCCGGCGATCCGGTCGCGCAGGCGCTCCAGCGCCAGCTCGCGGTTGCGCGACTGCGAGCGGGCGTCCTGGGCGACGGCGACGACGCGCGGGCCGAAGCGGGCCAGCAGGCGCTCGCGCTGGCGATCGGACAGCGATTGCGAGGCGTGGATGTCGAACACCGCCTCCACGCGAGACGCGGTCACGTTCGCGTGCTGGCCGCCGGGACCGCTGGATCGCGACGTGCGAATCAGCACCTCCGAGAGCGGCAGCGACAGGTCGCGGGTGATGCGAATCGGGTCCTCCATCGCACGCGAGTCTGACGTGACTGGTAAGAAACGGTGCTCGTGCCTGTTGCTCGCGTCCTGGTCGCCGACGACGATCCCGACATTCGGGAGCTCGTCCGGGAGTTGTTGCGCCGCGACGGCCTCGACGTGATCGAGGCCGCGAACGGGCGCGAGGCGCTCCGCGGCGTGCACGCCCACAACCCCGCGCTGGTCATCCTCGACGTGGCCATGCCCGAGCTCGACGGCTGGCAGGCGCTCGAGCGGATCCGCGACTTCAGCGACGTCCCGGTGCTGATGCTGACCGCCCACGCCAGCGAGCTGGAGAAGGTCCGCGGGCTGCGCGCCGGCGCCGACGACTACGTGACCAAGCCGTTCGGCCGCCAGGAGCTGCTGGCCCGTGTGCAGGCGCTGCTGCGCCGCGTGCACACGAGCACGTCGGCCGCCCCGGAGGTCTACGAGGATGGCTACCTGCACATCGACTCGGCCAACGCGACGGTCGAGGTGCTGGGCAAGGGCGTCGTCTTGACGCCGCTGGAGCTGCGCCTGCTGCAGGTGCTCGTCCGCCATCGCGACCAGATCCTCGGGCGCGACCAGATCCTCGACCAGGTGTGGGGCGCCGATGCCGCCTCGCCGGGCCAGGTCAAGCTCTACGTCGGCTACCTGCGGCGCAAGCTGGAGGCGGTCGACGCGTCCGGTGAGGTGCCGATCGAGACCGTTCGCGGCTTCGGCTACCGCTACCGGTCGCCCGCGTCGCCGCCGCCCGCGGCGTAGGGCAGCACGACCCGCACGGCGAAGCCCTCGCCGGGCGCGCTGGCCAGCTGCACGGTGCCGCCGTGGGCGCGGGCGATCGCCTGCACGATCGTCAGCCCGAGCCCCATGCCCGGGATCGAGGCCGACGTGGCGCCGGACGCGCGGTAGAAGCGCTCGAACAGGTGCTCCTGCTCGTCGGGGGCGACGCCCGGTCCGGTGTCGGAGACCTCGACGGCGGCGCCGCCGCCGGCGGCGTCCGGCTCCACGCGGACGATCACGTCGCCGCCCGCGGGGGTGAACTTGATCGCGTTGGAGACCAGGTTGTCGAGCAGCTGGCCGAGGCGGTCGTCGTCGCCCAGCACCGGTCGGACGGCCGCCGTGCGCAGCGTCAGCACGACGCGCGCGACCTCGGCCGCCGGACGGGCGGCCTCGAGCGCCTCGGCGGCCACCTCGCCCAGATCCACCGGCCCGCGCTTGATGGTCAGCCGGCCACCCTGGGCCTGGGCGACGAACAGCATGTCGCCGACCAGCCGCAGCAGGCGCCGCGCGTTTCGGTGCACGACCTCCAGCTGGCGGCGGACCGCCGGGTCCAGCGGCTCGTCCTCGTCGAGCACGAGCTCCAGGAAGCCGAGGATCGAGGTCAGCGGGGTGCGCAGCTCGTGGGAGACGAGCGCGAAGAACTCGTCCTTGAGGCGCTCGGACTCGCGCTCGGCGGTGATGTCGCGCAGCACGACGATGCGCCCCAGCAGCTGGCCCTCGTGGTCGCGCACCGGGGCGCCCCAGCGGGCCAGCAGGCGGCCGTCGCGCTGCACCTCGTCGCGCAGCTCGCGGTCCGGATCCTCGCCGGGGTCGTCGAGCAGCCCGGGGCCCAGCGCCTCCATCGGCGCGTTCTGCAGGACGACCTCGCCCGCCGGCCCGTACAGGCCGATCGCGTCGGGGGTGGCGTCGAGCACCGCGTCGTTGATGCGCACGCGACGGGCCAGCTCGGTGCTGCGCTGCTGCAGCGAGGACGCCATCTCGTTGAACGACCGGGCCAGCTCGACGGGCTCGGCATCGCCTTCCTCGGCCACACGCGCGGTCAGGTCGCCGGCGGCGATGCGCTGAGCGGCGCGGCCGACGCGCCGCAGGGGAACGACGATGTACTGGGCCAGGTAGGCGGTGAGCAGGAAGATCAGCCCGGCGGAGCCGCCCAGGCCGGCGATCGTCAGCACGGTGGCGCGCCGCTCGGCGCTGGAGGACGTGGCGCGCTCGTCGCGGGCGCGGGCCGCCTCGTCGTCGTGCAGCGAGCGTAGGCGCGCGTGCAGGTCGAGCAGGCGCGGGGTCGCGGTCGTGGTCACGTCGCGGCGCTCGTCGAGCTCGGGATCGACCTCGCCGGCCAGCCACGCCTGCAGGCGCTGGTCGATGTCGCGGGCGCGCTGCTCGCGCGCGTCGTCGCCGGCGGCCAGGCGCTGATCGCGGGCGCTGAGGACCGGGAGGTCCGCGCGGGCGACGCGCAGCCCGGCGGGCGGCTCGTCGCGCTCGAGCGCCTGCACGCCGATCGCCACCTGGCCGACGACGAGGTCGAGGTCCTCGGCCGCGTCGGCCAGCTGCTCGGCCCGCTCGGCGTTGCCCGCGGCGTCGTGCGCCGTGCGAACCGTGTCGAACACGAGCACGAAGACGAGGGCGATGATCGCGGCGACGATCCCGGTCGCGACCCCGAGGCGGGTGATGAGATTGCGGTGCACGGCAGCGTCCTTGCCTCGGTGATCCTACGTAGGCTGCCCGCATGCGGCCGATCGCGGCGGAGGCGCAGGTCCGGGCACCCGTGGACGCCGTGTGGGCGCTGCTGGCCGACCTGCGTGAGCACTGGATGCTGGCCGACCGCTGGACCGAGGTGCTGCGCATCGACGCCGACGGCGGCTCGATCCGCCTGCGCGGGCCCGCCGGCGTGCGCCGGACGGTGCACGTGCGCGTGACCGAGCGGGTCGCCCCGACCGAGCTGGAGGGCATCGCCATGTTGGGCGGTCAGACCTCCGCGCGGGTGCGCTGGCAGCTGGTCGCCCAGGGCGCTCAGGCCACGCGCGTGACGCTCGTCGCGGACGTGCTCAGCGCCGGCCGCGGCGACCGTCTGCTGCTCGCATTGGGGGCTCGCCGGTGGCTCGCCTGGCGCTTCGCGGTGACCCTTCGACGCCTCGACGAACGGGCTGCTCCGAAAACTGAGACATCACTGTTCGCGTAGGACCCTATGAGTGCGTGTGTGACACATGGTACGTTCCCGCCGTCGGCCCGGGGAGAGGACCCCGGCGAGAGGAATCATCGGAGGAAACGGCTGCTATGGCCACAGGAACCGTGAAGTGGTTCAGCGACGAGAAGGGGTTCGGGTTCATCACCCCGGACGAAGGCTCGCGCGACCTCTTCGTGCACCACAGCTCCATCCAGGCGGATGGCTATCGCACCCTCGCGGAGGGCGCGAAGGTGTCCTACGACGAAGAAGCCGGGGACAAGGGTCCCAAGGCGATCAACGTCGCGAAGATCTAAGAACCAGCTCGCCCCTCAACCCGTGGTGTCGCTGGGGGCGACGCCACCACCGAACCAGCGGCGCATGACGGTCTGGGCCTGCTTGCCCTGTGGGCTGTAGTCCCCTGCGGTGGTACGGCTCTCGGCCGACCAGTCCCAGATCAGCATGCCGCCGATCCAGTCCTGGTGCCCCAGCGCGCGGAAGGATCCGGCGTAGGCGTTGGCCTGCGCCTGCTGGCTGATGGCGCCGTCGCCTTCGGTGGCGGGCGCCTGCGCCGTGCCCTCGCGGCTGGTGAAGCCGATCTCGGTGAGCAGGACGGGCTTGCCCGCCTTGTCGCCGACCGCCTTCATGCGGGGGATCCACTGACCCCAGGCCGCCTCGATCTCGTCGATCGTCGGGTTCGGGTCGTCGGGCGTCAGCGGCATGTAGGCGTCGATCCCGACCGCGTCCAGATCGCTCCAGAACTGGACCTGCTCGGCCTCCTGGACCCAGTTGGCCGCGTAGGTGAGGCGGCCGAAGAAGCGCCCGCGCGCGTCGGAGATGATCGACTTCCACTGGTCGGTGTCCTTGCTCATCGACACCAGCTCGGAGCCGACCACGAGCAGGCCGGCGTTGGCGCGCTGGGCCAGCGAGGCGTAGTGCTCGACCATCGTGCGGTACGACGCGTACCAGGCCTCCCGATCGGACGGCGCGATCTCGCCGCGGAAGGTGCCGTCCTCGACCTTGATGTGCGGCGCGATCCCGGTGCGCATGCCCAGCGCCTTGGCCTGGCGCACCGCCGCGATGATCGAGTCGTCGCTCGGCGTCTGCTCGGTCTCCGGGGCGATCGTCGTGGAGTCCTTGGTGGGCATGAACCACAGGACGGGGAAGACGACGAAGTCGGCGCCCTGGGCGCGCAGGTTCTGCAGGGCGGCATTGGTGTCGCCGCTGGCCAGCGCGTCGGGGCTGTAGGCGGTCACGTTTGCGCCGCGGGCCATCCCGTCGCGCAGCGGCGGCACGTCGATCGGGGTCGTCGTCGTGGTCTTGCCGCTGGTGCCCCCGCACGCCGTCAGCATCGTCGCGACGGCGGTCAGGGCGATCGCCAACGCGGCGCCCCGCCTAGTGGTCGGCGACGACGCCGTCCTCGGGATCCATGGGCAGCCCGGCGTCCTGCCAGGCCTGCAGGCCACCGGCGAGCGAGCTGGCCGACCGGCCGGCGGCCCGGAACGCCTGTGCGGCCATCAGCGAGCGCCCGCCCGAGCGGCAGGAGAAGACGATCGGCTGGTCGGCGGGCAGCGTGGCCGCCTGCTCGGTCAGCTGGCCGAGCGGGATCAGCCGGGCACCGGGGATGTGCCCGGCATCCCACTCGAACTCCTCGCGCACGTCGACGATCAGCACGCCGTCGCGCTGGCGCTCAGCGGCCTCCTGAGGCCCGATCTCGATGGGGTCCGGCTCGGCGTCTGCCATGCGCCGGAGGGTACTGAGACTCCTAGGTCGCCAGTTGCGGCCTGGCGCATCGAGCATCGAAGCAGGGCGCGGGCTGGCCGGCGTCGTTGTGGAAGTGGACGGCGTCGTGCGCGGTCGGGGTGTTGGTGCGCAGGGTGCGCGCCACGACCGACATCAGGCGTCGGGTCATGATCGGATCCTTCTGGTCGTATGCGGTTGTGGGTGCTGCGGGTGGAGCGCGTCGGGACGGGGGACAGGCTTCCGTCTCCGTGGCGCTCCTGCGGACACGTCGTCGGTCCGTCGCGGGAGATTGTAACACCCTTGTGACAATCTCTGGGTGGGCTGTGGGCAAGCGCACACAGCGGGGGCGACGGGGTTCGGCTAGCCCCAGAAGAGGTTGAACATCCCGAACACCTGGGTCGGCTGGAACGCCGGCTGCGGTCCCAGGCGCATGCGCGTGGCGCCGTTGATCGCCTGGAAGCCCCAGGCGCGCAGCGCGCGCACGGCGTCGGTGTTGGCGTCGGGGAGGCTGACGGTCAGCGGCGCGCCGGGCACCCGGCGCAGCACCGACAGCAACGCGACGCCGGCCTCCCGATCGGTGGCCACGACGCTGGGCCCCAGACCCCAGGGGGAGCGCAGCGCGCTGCCGGCCACCCGCCCGGCCCGCTCGACGACGAGGCCGGCCAGCGTGCCGTTCATCGCGCGGAAGACCGGCCCGCGGTCCTCGCCGGTGGCCGCGCTGTCGAGCGCGTGGACGACGGCCAGGTCGGCGGGCAGGAGCGCCCGGACACCGTCGCCGCCGGACCGGCCGCGCGGCGGCGCGACGTCGCGCCAGGCGTGGACGAGGCCGTCGGTCTCGAAGCCGACCTTCTGGTAGACCGGCAGACCGGCGGGTGTGGCGAACAGCAGGGAGGTGCGCGCGCCGAAGTCGTGCAGGCGCGCGACGCAGGCCTCGGTCAGCGCGGTGCCCGCGCCCCGGCGGCGGGCCCGCGAGGCGACGCCCAGCGCGCCGATCCACCCTGTGGCGCCGAACCCGGCGACCGCGGCGCCGCCGACGATCTCGTCGCCGGCCACCGCCGCCAGGACGTCACCGGTGGGCGAGTCCAGCGGGTAGCGCAGCAGACGGCCGACGTTGGCGCCCAGGCCGGTGGCCCGCAGCACGTCGACGATCGTCGCGATCTCCTCGGCTTTCGCGGGGCGGACATCCAGCCTCATCGGCCGCCGAGATTACCGGCGACCCCGCGCGGCTCAGGTGTACGGGTCCACCGGGCGCTCGCGCACGACGGTGGCCTCACGGCGCCGGTCGGTGGCGCGCGTGAACAGGAAGAGCGAGATCAGCAGCCCGACGGCGCCGACGATCATGAGGATCACGCCGACGGTCGCGAGATCGATGCCCGAAACCGACGCGGTGACGGCGAACTTGAGGATCGCGCCGACTGCGATCAGGAAGATGGAGGTTCCGATGCCCATGGACCCCCTCTACCCAGCTAGCATCCATCGGATGCAGGCCGTGCTTTTCGCGTCCATCCTTCGACACGGTCTGCGCGCCTGACATGCCCGGCCTTCGGCGCATCGCCTTCGCCGCCGTCGTCGCGCTCAGCGCGGGCCTGGCGGCGATCGCCGTCCTGCAGGGCCTGAGCGCCTCGCTTCCCGTGCGGCTGCTCGAGTCGGCGGCCATCTTCGTCGTCTGCGTGGTCGTGCTCGGCGCGGTCGTCACGCTCGTGATGGGCCGCCTGGCCGACTGGCGCGAGCCGGCCTCCGAGGCCGACTTCGAGGAGGTCGTGCGGCGCTCGGAGCGGCTGGCCCGCGACGGCCTGTACGCCGAGCCGACCGAGTCGGACTTCATGCGCCTGGACCCGCTGGACGACCACGACTTCGAGGAGCTCGTGCGCGACGCGCTGGACGAGCTGCCCGACCTGCTGCGCAACGCGCTCGAGCACGTCGCCGTGGTGATCTCCGACGACGGCCGCAAGATGGGCGCCTACGGGCTGTACCACGGCGACGGCGCGCATCGCGACGAGGTGCCCGACCGGATCGTCATCTACCGCGACACGCTGCGGCGCGACTTCGGCCACGACCCGGACCTGCTCCACGAGCAGGTCGTGCGCACGGTCCGCCACGAGCTGGCCCACCACGTCGGCTTCGACGAGATGGGCGTGCAGGGCCTCGGTCTGTGATTGACACCCACGGACGCTGGCCGCTCCTGGCGGCTGCCTCCTTGGGACCGGCGTGGGGCCTCGTCTGCGCCCGACGTGAGGAGATCGAGCAGGACGACCTGTGGGTCGCGGCGCTCGCCTTCCCGCTGCTCGTGGCCCATCAGACCGAGGAGTGGGTGCGCCCCGGCGGCTTCCTGGAGTTCTGCAACGAGCGCTTCCTGGGCAGCGGGCAGCCGACGTGGCCGCTGACCGAGCGCCTCGGCTTCCACGTCAACGTCACGCTGGGCTGGGCCAGCGCGCTGGCCGCCCTGGCGCTGTGGCGGCGCACGCCGGCCGTCGCGGCGCTCGTGCTCGGCATCGAGGCGGGCAACGTGGCCATGCACAGCGGCATGGCGGTGGGCGAGCGCAGCTACAACCCGGGCCTGGCCACGGCGGCGCTGGGGTTCCTCCCGCACGTCGCGCTGAGCGTGCGCGCGCTCAAGCGCTCCGGGCGGATGACGAAGCGCTCGACCGCGCTGGCCGTCGCCGGCTCCGTGGTGCTCAGCGCCGGGCTGCCCGCGCTGATGCACCGGCGCATGCGCGACGCGGCGACCAGCTGAGGCTCACCACGGCGCCGCCTCGAAGTCCTTGAGGAAGACGCCGTGGACGTCCTCGCCCGCCTCTCCGCGGATGATCGGGTCGTACACGCGCGCGGCGCCGTCGACCAGGTCCAGCGGCGCGTGGAAGCCCGCCTCGGCCAGGCGCATCTTCGTCGGGTGCGGACGCTCGTCGGTGATCCATCCGGTGTCGACGGCGGTCATCAGGATGCCGTCCTGCTCGAGCAGCTCACGCGCGCTGGTGCGGGTGAGCATGTTCAGCGCGGCCTTGGCCATGTTCGTGTGCGGGTGGCCCGGGCCCTTGTAGCCACGGGAGAACTGGCCCTCCATGGCGGACACGTTGACCACGTAGGTGCGCCGGGCGGCGGACGCCGCGAGCGCCGGCCGCAGCCGGTTGACCAGGATGAACGGGGCGGTCTGGTTGCACAGCTGGACCTCGAGCAGCTCGACCGCGTCGACGTCGCCCACCACCTGGCTCCAGCTGTTGTGCTCCTGGAGATCGGGCGCCAGGCCGGCGGCGTCGATCGCCGTGCCGGTGGCCAGACGGGTGGGGGAGGCCGAGCCGGCGGTCAGGGCCAGCGCGGTCAGCACCTGCGGCGTGGGCGACCAGTGGTCCCCGCCGCCGAGCATCGCCTCGACGTCCGTGGTGTGGGCGGCGTAGCTGCGGCCCAGCGAGAGCAGCTCGGGCAGCGGGCCGGGCGGCAGGGGCGCGCGTTCGGCCGCCTCCAGGTGCGCGTAGGCGCCGGGCGAGCGGCGGACGGTCTGGGCCGCGTTGTTGATGAGGATGTCCAGCGGGCCCTGGGCGGCGACGTCGTCGGCCAGCGCCACGACCTGGCCGGGGTCGCGCAGGTCGATGCCGATCACGCGCAGGCGGTGCAGCCAGTCGGCGCTGTCGTCCATCGCGGCGAACCGACGCGCGGCGTCGTGGGGGAAGCGCGTGGTGATCGTCGTGTGGGCGCCGTCGCGCAGCAGGCGCAGCGCGATGTACATGCCGATCTTCGCGCGGCCGCCGGTCAGCAGCGCGCGCCGGCCGGTCAGGTCGGTCCGGGCGGTGCGGCGCTCGTGGTTGCGCGCCGCGCAGGCTGGGCAGAGCTGGTGGTAGAAGGCGTCGACCTCGCGGTAGCGCTGCTTGCAGATGTAGCAGGCGCGGGCGCGCACGAGGGTGCCGGCGCTGGCGCCGGTGGACGACGACCGCAGCGGGATCCCCTGGGTCTCGTCGTCGATGCGATCGGGCGCGCCGGTGGCGGTGGCGGCGGTGACCGCTTGGTCGTTGGCCTGGACCGCGGCGCGGCGCTCGGCCCGGCGCTGCTCCTTGACCGTCTTGAACAGGCGGCCCGTGGCGCGGCGCACGGCGACCGCGTCGGGGTGCTCGGGCGGCAGCTGCTCGGCCTCGGCCAGGACGCGCAGGGCGTCGGCCAGGCGCTCGGGGTCGATGCCTTCCACGCCCCCGAAGGTTATGACTCCAGCGGACGCAGCTCCTCGGTCTCTGAGAGCACCAGGCGCGTGAGCGTGCCGTCGGCGCCGATCGCGTAGGCGCCCTGGCGGCGCAGCGGCGGCGAGTAGACGTGGATGGTCACCGCGGGCACGCCGCCGGCGTGGCGGACGCGGTGGATGTCCGCGCCGTGGAACGCGAACGCGTCGCCGGTTCCGGCCACGCGCTGGGACGGGCCGTCGCCGATCCGCAGCCGCTCCTCGATCACCTGGCCGCCGACCACGGCGACCGCGCCGGCCGAGCCGTCGTGGTCGTGGTAGCCGGTGTCGGTGTCCTCGCTCCAGCAGATGACCCAGGCGGTGACCTCGTCGTCGTCGCGCAGCAGCTCGAACGTGCGGCGGTCGGGGTCGTGCTGCACGAGGTGCTGCCACAGCTCGGGGCGCTGGGCGTAGTCACGGGCGAGGGCGAGGGGATCGGTCATGGCACCGGTGAGGGGTCGGGCGCGAGCAGCCGCGCGGGGTTGTCACGGGACAGGGCCTGCCAGGCCACGGCGCCCAGCTCGGGGCCGGCGGCCGGCGACGGCTCGACGACCGGCCGGTCGGAGCCGTGTACGAGGCGGCGCAGGCCGACGGCGAGCGTCATCGCCGAGATCGCGCGGGCGCCGTAGGAGGAGGTCTCGTAGAAGACGCGGTCGTCGGCCAGCGCCGCGGCCGCGGGGCCGCCCCGGGCCTCCAGGCGCTCGGCCTGCAGCGGCGCCAGCCCGGCCAGCGCGGCGAAGACCACGTGCAGGCGCGGGTGGTTGGGGCGGCCGGCCACCGCGAAGGCCAGCCAGGCGGCCTGCTGTTGGGCCACGTAGTCGGTCAGCGCGGGCCACCACGCCGGGGCGCCGGCGTGGGCGGCGGCCGGTCCGGGATGGACGAAGAGCGGGCGGCCGGCGCGCTCGAGCGCGGCCAGCAGGGGCGCGAGCTGCTCGACCGCGGCGGGGGTGGCCAGCGCGACGGCGGGCAGGCACAGGCCGGCGGATCGGTCCAGCCGGCGCTCCAGCGCGACCGCCTCGTCGGCCAGGTTCCCGGTCAGGCTGGCCGCGGTCCAGGTGTCCAGCTCGCGGGGCAGGTCGTCGGCGGTCGCCTCCCAGGCCGCGAGCACCGGCGCGGCCTCGTCGGCGGGGAGCGTCTCGATGCCCAGCGCGGTCGACAGCGCGACGATCGCGCGGTCCAGGCCGTCGGCGTGGACGAGCTCGGCGCGCCGGCCGGGATCGTCGGCCGGCACGATCGACAGCGGCTCTCCGGCGAGCTCCAGCGCGTACCCGTGACCGTCGGGGCGCACGCGCGGCACGCTCGTGCGCGCGGCCAGCGCGTCGATCAGCGCGGGGCTCCAGAGGTGCTGGTGGACGTCGGTGCGGGGCATGCGGGTCATAAAGTACACTAATTCTGTAGGCTTTATCGACAGGAGAGGGTCCACCAGGATCGTGACCGACGCGCTCCGCTCGCTCTTGATCTCGCCGCGGCTGCTCGGCACCGAGGAGCTCGCGCTCATCCACCCGAGGCTTCCCGGACATCGACGACGTGCACGACGGCACGCTGCGCGAGGTCGTCGCCGCCTGATCGCGCGTGCGATGCTTGCGCTGTCGTGATGGTCGTCATGTCACCGCAGGCCTCGCCGGCCGACATCGCCGCCGTCGTCGCGCGGTTGGAGACGACGGGCGTCCACGTGCTGACCATGCCGGGCGAGCTGACCACGGCGATCGGGGCGATCGGCGATCCCGAGGGCGTCCGCGAGCTGGGCCTGGAGGGGATGCGCGGCGTCGATCGCGTCGTGCCGATCTCCCGTCCCTACAAGCTGGCCTCCTCGGAGCTGCACGACCACGCGCCCACCTCGTTCGCGGTGGCCGGCCGGGTGATCGGCGGCGGGGAGACGTTCGCGCTGATCGCCGGACCGTGCACCGTCGAGTCGCTGGAGGGGACGCTGACGGTGGCCCGGGCGGTCAAGGCCGCGGGCGCGTCGCTGCTGCGCGGCGGCGCCTTCAAGCCACGCACGTCGCCGTTCGCCTTCAAGGGGTTGGGCGTGCCGGCGCTGGAGATCCTCGCCCAGGTGCGCGAGGAGACCGGCCTGCCGGTGGTCACCGAGTTCCTCGACAGCCAGCACGCCGACGCGATCGCCGAGTACGCCGACGTGGTGCAGATCGGCGCCCGCAACATGCAGAACTACGCGCTGCTGGAGGTCGCCGGCAAGCTCGGCAAGCCGGTGCTGCTCAAGCGCGGCCTGTCCTCCTCGCTGGAGGAGCTGCTGATGGCCGCTGACTATGTCCTCAAGGAGGGCACCGCCGAGGTCGTCCTGTGCGAGCGCGGGATCCGCACCTTCGAGACCGCGACCCGCTTCACGCTGGACCTCGGCGCCGTTCCCTGGCTCAAGCTCCACACCCACCTGCCGGTGATCGTCGATCCCTCGCACGCCGCGGGCGACCGCCGCCTCGTCGAGCCCTTGGCTCGCGCGGCCGCGGCCGTCGGCGCCGACGGAATCATCGTCGAGGTCCACGAGGACCCCGAGGTCGCCCTCTGCGACGGCCCGCAGGCGCTGTCGGTCAGCGACTTCCCGTCGTTCGCGGCGGACGTGGCCGCGCACGCGCGGCTGCTGGGCAAGCGGCTGGCCTAGGTCCGGGGCGACGCCCTTCGCTGCCCGCCTTTCGTTCGCGCCCCCGCGGCGCAGTCGTGGGCGGTGGCGTCGGCGCCGGCGAACGACGGGCAGCGATGGCGCGTGGGTCGTCCGCGCGCCGCGGGCCGCGCGGCGAAAAGGGGCGACGTGTTCGACCTTAACGTCGTATAGCGCGCATAAGGTCGATCACGTCAGGGTCCGAAAAGCGAACCGACTCGCCGCGTGCTCGGCGCGGCGGTCCGAGCCGGGCTGTCTTCGCTGCCCGCCGTTCGTTCGCGCCGTCACGGCCACTGGCGGAGAACGCCGGCGATCCGCCGTTCATCCTCCAGCTCAGCCCCGCGCCGGCGGCGCCGACCGCACCCAGCGCGCCGGCCGTCCAGTGCGTCGTGCCCAAGCTCGTGGGCCTCATGCGCGCCAAGCCGCGTCGCGGATAGCTCCGGAGCGCGATGGTCAGGAATCTGGAAGGCTGCCGCCCATGGAACTGGGCCGAGCAGGGATCGCTGCCGCTGTACTGACGTCGCTGACCTTCGCGATCGGCGCCGCACCGGCCGCGGCGCTGCCGTTCGTCCCGGCGCCCGGCTCGCCGATCGCCGCCGGGCTGGCGCCGCTGGACGTCGCCGTGGGCGATGTCAACGCCGATGGGCGCGCTGACCTGGCGGTGGCCGATCACGACAGCGATGCCGTGCGGATCCTGCTCGGCGACGGCCTGGGCCGCTTCAGCGCCTCGCCGGTTGGGCCGATCGCGGTCGGTGACGGCCCCGGGGCGATCGTGGCCGGCGACCTCGACGGCGACGGGAACCTGGACCTGGTGACCGCCAACCAGAACGCCAACACGCTGACCGTGCTGCTCGGCGACGGGACGGGCCAGTTCACGCAGGCCGCCGGTTCCCCGATCGCGGTGGGCAACCTGCCCTACAAGCTCACGCTCGGACGGGTCGACACGGGCCCGACGCTGGACCTGCTGGTGCCCGAGTACGGCGACGGCGACATGCGGGTTCTGCTCGGTGACGGAGACGGTCAGTTCACGCCGTCCAGCGCCTCGCCGATCGCCACCGGCGGCACCCCGATCACCGCCGTGTTGGCCGACTTCGACGCGGACAGCAAGCCGGACGCGGTGGTCGCCGGGTTCCCGACCGGCGGCGTCAAGGTGCTGCTCGGCGACAACGCCGGCGGCTTCACCGCGACGCCCGGCTCGCCGCTGAGCTACGGCGGCAGCTTCCCCGCCGCCGTGGCGGTCGCCGACTACGACCGCGACGCCGACGCGGACATCGCGATCGCCGACGTCGGCGACGGGACGATCACGGTCATGCTCGGGGACGGGAACGGCGCCTTCACGCCCGCGCCCGGCCCGCCGACGGTGGTCGGCAACAGCCCCTTCGCCACGATCACCGCGGACTTCGACGCCAACGGGATTGCGGACCTCGCGGTGGTCAACCAGGACGACAACTCCATCTCGGTGCTGCTGGGCAGCGGCAACGCGACGTTCACGCCGGCCCCGGGCTCGCCGGTCGCCACCGGACCGCGCCCCATGTCCGTGGCCGCGGGCGACTTCCTGGCCGACGGCCTGCCCGACCTGGTCACCGCCGACTACGACGGCGGCACGGTGTCGGTCGCGCTGAACTGGCCCTTCCTCCCGTCCGCGCCGCCCGCCGCGCCGACCGCCCCCGTGGCGCCGCCGGTCACCACCCAGCCGCCGGCCACCACGCCGCCGGTGGCCACCCCGGCGGCGCGCGCCTGCGTCGTGCCCGACCTGCACGGGCGCACCACCGGCGGCGCCCGCACCCTGCTGGAGGCGGCGGGCTGCCGGCTGGGCAGCGTGCGCCACGTGACCTCCCGTCGCGGGGCCAAGACGCCCCGGGTGGTGCGTCAGACGCTGCGCGCCGGGACGCGCCACGCCGAGGACACGAAGGTCTCGGTCCGGACGCGGTCGGCGAAGCGGTAGCGGCCTACGCCACCTTCAGGGTCGCCGACACGTCGGCGCTGTCGCCGCGCGCGGCCTCGAGCGTGAGTCCGAGGAACGCCTTGGCCGCGGGCGGCTGGCGCCGGGCCGCGCGCCACACGATGGCCACCGGCCAGGTCAGCGGCTTGGGCCCGATCGGGACGCCGACGATCGGCGGGCCCTCCTCGGCGACGATCGACTGGGGGAGCACGGCGACGCCGAGGCCATGGCTGGCCAGCGCGCGGACCGCGCCCATCTCGGTGCAGTAGAAGGCGTTCTTCGGCGTGTGGCCGCTCTCGCCCATGGCCCACTCCAGGCGACGGCGCAGCTCGGAGCCGTCGCGGTAGGCGATCAGCGTCTGCCCCGCGAGCTCGTCGAACGTGACGTGGTCGCGTGCGGCGAACGCGTGGTCGGGCGCGACGGCCACGAAGAGCTGCTCCTGGAAGAGGATCGTCGCGGCGAACTCGTCGCCCAGCCGGTCCGGGTCCACGGAGGCGAAGGCCAGATCGAGCTCGTCGGTGCGCAGCATGTCGAGCATCCGGTCGGCGGTGTCCTCGATCATGTGGATCTCGACGCCCGGATGGCGCTCGTGGAACTCCCCCATCACCCAGGGGAGGCGGAAGTTGCCGGTCGGCCACATGCCGCCGATCGAGACGCGCCCCGACAGCACACCGGTCAGCTGCTGCAGCTCGGACTGCAGGCCGTCGACCTCGGCCAGGGCCCGGCGCGCGTAGTCGAGCACGACCTCGCCGGCCGGGGTGACCGTCACGGTGCGGCTGGTCCGGCGCAGCACCTCCACGCCGAGCTCGCCTTCCAGGCGGCGGATCTGCTGGGACAGCGCCGACTGCGCCAGATGCAGCTCCTCGGCGGCGCGGGTGAAGCTGCCGTGGCGGGCGATCGCTTCGAGGGTGCGCAGGTGCCGGAGCTCCATGGGAGTTGATGATGACGCGGGTCGATTGAGAAGTCGAAGACGAGTTCGCGCGTCCAGCGATCAGCCTGCCTGATCGCTGGAGCCGCCGGCGGCCGCACCGGGCGAGCGGATTTGGAAGGCCCGGCCCGACTGGAGGTTGGGGCAGGACGTCCGCTCACCCGGTGCCGCCGCCGGCGGCATGCGCGGGATTCCTCAGCGACCGGGCAGGGCCGCTCGCAACCAGGCCGCGGGCTCGAACAGCGACTCGACCCGGTCGGCCTTGCGCAGCTGGCGGGCGCGGGCCACGAGCAGCGCGCGCACATCGGCGGTCGGGCGGAACGGGTCGGCGATCGATCCCTTGGACGTCAGGGAAACCGCCGCCCACAGCTCGCCGCCGACCTCGGCCACCAGCAGCACACCCTCCGGGACGACCTGCGAGTCGACGGCGGCGAGCGCCGCGACGGCCGGTGCGTCGTCGGGGAAGGCGTAGCGGATGGTCACGTCGGTGGTGGGATACTTGTGGGACATTGGTTGACTCCTGTTGGTCGCAAGAGCAGAATGCAAGCCCGAAAGACGTAATTCAATGTCCTACAACTTGAACTTGAATGACATCGATCGCGACTCGAGCGCGTCGATCACCAGCCAGCTGGTCGACCGCCTGCGCGAGGCGATCGACGCGGGCGACCTCGGGCCCGGTGAGAAGCTGCCGACCACGCGGGCGCTCGCCGAGCAGGCGTCGATCAACCACCTGACCGCGGTGCGCGTCTACCGCCGCCTGGCCGAGCTGGGCTACGTGACCTCAGCGGTCGGGCGCGGCACGTTCGTGCGCTCGGTCCCGCCCCCGGCGCCCGACGCCGACGACCGCGACCCGATCGACTGGCAGACCGCCGTGCTGCCCGAGCTGCGCTCCTCGTTCTCCAACGAGATGTTCCTCTCGACGTACATGATCCCGGCCGACCCGGGCATCGTGTCGCTGGCCACCGGCGCGCCGGATCCCGCCGTCTTCCCGGCCACCGAGCTCGGGGCGATCGCGCAGGACGTGCTCGACGACCTGGGCGGGGAGGCGCTGGCCTACCTCGATCCCGACGGGCTGGCCGAGCTGCGCGAGGACATCGCCGAGCGCGGCCGCGAGCTCGGCTTCGCCCAGAGCGCCGACGAGATCCTCGTCACCTCCGGCGCCCGCCAGGCGATCGATCTGGTCTGCCGCTCGGTCGTCGCGCCCGGCGACGTCGTCGTGTGCGAGTCGCCCACGTTCATCGGCATCCTCAGCTCGCTGCAGGTCACCGGCGCGCGGGTGATCGGCGTGCCCGTCGACGAGGACGGGATGGACATCGACGCGCTCGAGCGGATCCTCGCGCGGCACGAGGTCAAGCTGGTGGCGATCCAGTCGGGCTGCCAGAACCCGACCGGCCAGGACATGTCGCCGGCTCGCGCGGCGCGCCTGATGGAGCTGGCCCGCGAACGGTCGTTCTTCGTGCTCGAGGACGGCGTCTACGCGACCGTCCGCTTCGACGGACCGCAGCGCCCGCGCCTGCGCCAGCAGCAGCCCGACCACGTGATCTACGTCGATTCGCTCTCCAAGACGATCGGCGGCGGCCTGCGGCTGGGGTGGATCGCGGCCAGCGGCCCGGTCCGTCAGCGTCTGAGCTGGCTGAAGCTGCACTCCGACACGCATACGTCGAGCCTCGTGCAGCACGTCGCGCACCGGTGGCTGGCCAGCGGCGCGCACGAGCGGCTGGTCGAGGACGGCAACCCGATCTACCGCGCCCGCCGCGATGCGCTGCTGGAGAGCGTGCGCACCCGGCTGGGCGACGAGGTGCGGGTGCGCACGCCGGTCGGCGGCCACCACCTGTGGCTGACGTTCCGCCGCCCGATCGACGAGCGCGCGCTGCTCAGCGAGGCGATCCGCTGCGGCGTGACCTTCCTGCCCGGCAGCGCGATGGAGGCCGAGGCCGGCGGGAGCGGCGCGATGCGCATCTCCTATGCGCGCCTGGACTCCGAGGAGGCCGACGAGGGCGTGCGCCGTCTCGGGGTGGCGATCCGCGCCGTCCGCGCGCGCGCCGCCCGTCCGGGGATCGCCGCGCTGTCGTGAGCGTGCTGCGCGCCGGGCTGCTGGCCGCGACGCTCTCAGGCGCGCCGTCGACCGCCTACGCGCTGGCCACTGGACGCGATCCGCTCGAGGCGGCGCTGGCCGCCGGAGCGATCGTCGTCGGGGAGGACGCGTCCAAGGGCGCCCGGCTGGCCGCGGCGGTGCCGGTGCATCTGGCCATCTCGCTGGGCTGGACGGTGGTGCTCGACCGTGTCCTGCCCGCCCGCGGCCGGGTGTGGACGGGCGCGGTCGCCGGCCTGGTCATCGCCGCGCTGGACCTCGGCGTCATCGGCCGGCGGATCCCGGCGATCCGCGCGTTGCCGGTCGGCCCGCAGCTCGCGGACCACGTGGCTTTCGGAGCTCTAGGGGTGTCGCTGGCGGGCCGCGGCCGCTGACGGTGGGCATTGTGACCGCTGCCGCCAGGCGACGGGCCCCCGTGGGTTTACCGCGGCGCCATGCGCAGCGCGCCGTCGAGCCGGATGACCTCGCCGTTGAGCATCGCGTTCTCGACGATGTGGCTGGCCAGCGCGCCGAACTCGGCCGGATCGCCCAGCCGCGGCGGGAAGGGGATCGACCGGCCCAGCGCCTCGCGCGCGTCCTCGGGCAGCCCGGCCAGCAGCGGCGTGTCGAACAGACCCGGGGCGATCGTGCAGACGCGGATGCCGAAGCGGGCCAGGTCGCGCGCGACCGGCAGGGTCATCCCGACGACGCCGCCCTTGGAGGCGGCGTAGGCGGCCTGGCCGATCTGCCCGTCGTAGGCGGCGATCGACGCGGTGTTGACGCACACGCCGCGCTCGCCGTTGGCGTCGGGCTCGTTGGCGCTCATGGCCGCCGCCGCCAGGCGCAGCGCGTTGAAGGTGCCGATCAGGTTGACCGCGATCACGTTGGCGAACGGCTCGATCGGATGCGGTCCGCGCTGGGTGATCGTGCGCTCGGCCCAGCCGATCCCCGCGCAGTGCACCGAGATGCGCAGCCCGCCCGGCGCGCCCGCCGCGGCGCTGACCGCCGCTTCGAGCTGGTCGGCCTGGGTGACGTCCGCCGTCACGTAGGAGGCGGCCAGCTCGTTGGCCAGCGCGCGGCCCCTGGTCTCGTTGACGTCGGCGATGACGACGCGCGCGCCGCGTTCGGACAGCGCCCGCGCGGTCGCCGCTCCGAGGCCCGAGGCCCCGCCCACCACCAGTGCTCCACAGCCGTCGATCTGCATTGGCGCGGCACCTTAGCGCCGCGCGTCGTGTCGCCGTTGTCCGATCCGACCCGGTATCCGGGCTCGAGCGGACAACGGCTCGCGCCGGTGCGCTCGCGCTAGCCGGGCTTGGTGGCGACCGACACCGCGAACCACTCGCGCGGGTCGGTGACCAGCGCCTCGAGCTGCAGGCCCGCGGCGGCCAGGTCGGCGGCGATGCGCTTGGGCGTGAACTTCGCGCTGATCTCCGTGCGCAGCTCCTCGCGGTGGGCGAAGTCGACGCCCAGATCCAGCGCGGTGATGTTCACGCGCTGGGGCGTCAGCGCGCGCAGGCGCATCTCGATCCACTGGCGCGAGCGGTCGAAGAAGGCGACGTGCTCGAAGGCGTCCAGGTCGAAGTCGGCGCCCAGCTCGCGGTTGACCACGGCGAGCACGTTGCGGTTGAACTCGGCCGTCACACCGGCCGCGTCGTTGTAGGCCGCTTCGATGATCGTCGGGTCCTTGACCAGATCGGTGCCCAGCAGCAGGCGGTCGCCGGGCGCGAGCAGCTGGCCGACCGTGCGCAGGAATCGCCGCCGCGAGCCCGGAGGGAAGTTGCCGATCGTACCGCCCAGGAAGGCGACGGCGCGGCGGCCCGTGGGCGCCGGTAGCCGATCCAGGTGGCGCTCGACATCCCCGACCACGCCGTGCACGTCGACGCCCAGGTCGGCCAGCTCGTCGCCGGCCGCGCGCACGACGCTCTCCGACACGTCCACCGGGATGTAGCGCTGCGCGTTGGACCCGGCCAGCAGCAGCCGCGCCTTCGTCGTGGCGCCCGAGCCGAGCTCGACCAGCTCGTCGACGCCGTCCATCAGCTCGCCGGCGCGGGCCTCGAGGATGGCCAGCTCGGTGCGCGTCGGGTAGTACTCGGGCTGGGCGCAGATCTCCTCGAACAGCTCGCTGCCGCGCGTGTCGTAGAAGTGCTTGGGCGGCAGCTCCTTGAACGGCCGCGTGAGCCCGTCGAGAACGTCGTCGGCCAGCGAGCGCTGCTCCGACGTGTGGATGTCGAGTGCGCTCATGCGTCGTCGTCCTTCGCCAGTCGTAGGCCTGCGAACAGCTGCCGCCGTTGCGGCAGGTCCCAGTTGCGGAACGTCGCCGAGACGACGCGGGGATGGGTGGCGCACGAGCCGCCGCGCAGCACGCGGTAGCGGTCGCCGAAGAACGGCTCGGAGTACTCGCGGTACGGGTAGGGCGCAAAGCCCGGGTAGGCGAGGAAGGGCGACGCGGTCCACTCCCAGACCTGCCCGACACCCTGGACCTGGTTCCAGGTCGCCGCCTTCTCCCACTCGGCCTCGGTCGGCAAGCGCGCACCGGCCCAGCGAGCGAAGGCGTCGGCCTCGAACCAGGAGATGTGGACGACGGGTGCGTCCGGATCCCCGGTGCGGACCGAGCTCGGACAGTCGCCGATGTCGTACTCCTCCTTCCACATCCACGACTCGTGCGACCACCACGGCCGACGCTCGTAGCCGCCGCCCTCGGTGAAGGTCAGCCAGGTCGCGTTGGTCACCGGGCGCCTGGCGATCCGGAAGGGCGCGATCTCGACGGTGTGCCGGGGCCGCTCGTTGTCGTAGGCGAAGCCGTCGGCGTCCGCGCCGAGCACGGTCGGACCGCCGGCCACCGACACCCATTCGTCGCCCGCCGGGACCGCGTCCGGGACGCCGACGCCGACGGGCAGCAGCCCGCCGAGCGCCATCGCCTGCAGCATCGTCTCGGTGTGCTGGAGCTCGTGGCGCAGGACCAGCTCGTGCAGGTCCCCGGCGCCGTGCTCCTCGGTCACCGCGATCGTGCGCTCGCGCACCTCGGCCAGGTAGGCGTCCAGCTCGTCGCCGCGCAGGAACTCCAGGTCGCCGCGCACGGCACGCGGCGTCTCGAACGCGTCGTACAGCGCGGCCAGGTCCTCGCGCAGCAGCGGCAGCCCGCCGACGCGATGGGCGATCCACAGGTCCTCGTAGGCGCCGATGTGGCCGAGGTCCCAGGCGATCGGCGACATGATCGGGTCGATCACGCGCTCGCGCTGGTCGGCGTCGAGGTGGGCGACCAGCGCGTACGTCCGACGCCGAGCCTCCTCCAGCGCTTCCAGCATTCCCACCCGGGCTCCCGCGAGGTCGGCCATCCGCTTCAACGGTACAGAACGGCCCGGGCGGGCTTGCCGGACTGCGTCAGCCGTGCCGCTTCCCGGCGCGCGGCCGCTTGGCCTTGGCCTTCTTCTGCTTGGCCGCCGGGACGTCGGCCGGGCCCCAGTCGGGGGAGCTGGCGCCCGCGATCAGCAGGGACGGAGCGAGGTCGTGCGGGCAGCCGGAACGCGTATCGCCCAGGACCACCACGTGGACCCCGTCGGCGTCGGCGTAGGCCACGCGGGTGCCGTCCGGGCTGTAGGTCGGGTCCTTGAACGCGCCCCCGGCCGGATCGGTCAGCTGCCAGCAACGCTCGACCGACCCGCCGTCGCGGGCCAGCGGGTCCTCCAGGACCCGGTAGAAGCGCAGCAGCTCGTCGCTGTCGCCGCCCACGCCGACCACCGAGGAGCGGTCGGGCGAGAGCTGCATGTCGACCATGTCGCGCGCCTCGGTGTCGTGGAACCAGCGGCGCAGGTCACCGGTGTTGTTGTCGGTGCCCGGCGTCAGCGTGTTGAAGACGGCGTCCTCGTTGAAGCCGACGCCCGCGAACGAGCGCATCAGCGTGGCGCCGTCCAGCCACTGCGGGTAGCTCCAGCCGGTCAGCAGCCCGAACTCCTGGGGAGCGGTGTAGCGGTCGGCGTAGGTGATGCCGACGCCCTTGCTCGAGCGGTAGGTGTAACAGGGCGGGAACGACGACTCGGTGCAGCCGGTGGAGGCGCCGTAGGTCGTGTTGTACCACTCGAAGGCGACCTTGCTGCCATCGGGTGAGAGCTGCGGATCGAAGGGGCCGCCGAACGTGTCGACGCCCGTCCCGGTCTTCTGGCCGTCGCTGACGTAGGTGGGGATCTCGCCCAGGACCTTGCCGTCCGGCGCGAGCCGCGCGAGCGTCTCGCGACCGGTCAGCGCGACCATCGCGCCGTTGTCGGCCTGGGAGACGCTGAACGCGCCGCCGCCGGTGGTCAGCTGGACCTGGCGTGTGCCGTCGGGCGTCGCCTTGAAGACGTTGCCGGACTTGACGTAGGCGATCGAGTCCGCGCTGGCGGGCGCGGCGATCACCAGGCAGCCGAGCGCGGCCGCCGCGAGGGTGGTGAGTCGCATCGGATGGTTCCTCAACGGGTGCGGGTGATCTCGACCGTGATGTCGGTGACGACGCACGTGTCGAGCTGGTTGCGGGCGGGGCTGGGCAGCGGGCAGCCGGGCGTGCTCTGCGCCTCGTGGCGGAGCTTCAGCGTCTGGCCGACGCGCAGGGCCCGCCACTTCTTCAGCGAGCCGGCGAAGGTCGCCTCGAGCTGGTCGGTCTCGACCAGCGCGTCGTGGTCGGGCGCGCACTTGGCGTACTCGAACGTGCCGATCACGGCGGGCTCGACGACGATCGCGCCGGCCAGCTTGTCGGGGAGGTCGAAGGTCACGCCCATGCGTGGCGTCTTGCGGCCGCAGCCGGTCTGCTTCGTGCTGCCCGGGAGCGGCACGAACAGGCACTCGGGGTCGAGGTTGCTGCCCTCGCACACGGGGAGCCCGTCCTTGTGGGTGACCGTCGCCTTGCGGCTGACGGTGGCCTTGACCTTGGGCTGGTTCAGCGGCCCCTGGAGGATCCAGCTGGGCGCGCCCGGGATCGACTCAGGGAGCGTGAACGCCTCGAAGACGTACTTCGTCGGCGTGCTGAACCCGAGCGTCTGGGTGCCCCAGTTCTTCGACCAGCCGGTCAGCTCGTCGGGGTAGACCTCGGACTGGTAGCTCCAGTCGGTCACCTGGATGCCGGTGACGTCGACCGAGTAGCGCATGTCGGCCGCCGAGGCCGGTGCGGTGGCGGCCGCCGCGCAGATCGTGGTGAGGGCGACGGCGAGCGCCGCCCGGAGGAGGTTCGTGTTCATGGCCGGCAACGATGTCGCCGGACGCTTGTCGCCCCCTTGCCAGCGCTTGCCGCCGGCTTGCCGCCGTCAGTCGGTCAGCGCGTCGGCCGACGCGACGACTTCCAGCGTCCCGGCACCGTCGAGCATCGAGGCGGGCGTCGCCTTGTCCGGGCCCGCCAGCACCCGCGACAGCGCGTCGGCCTTGTCGGCGCCCGCGACCAGCAGCATCACGCGGGGCGACGCGTAGACGAGCGGCAGCGTGAAGGTGATGCGGTGCGGCGGCGGCTTGGGCGAGTCGTGCAGGCCGGCCACGAGCACGTCGGTGATGTCGAGCTCGTCGTGGCCGGGGAACAGCGACAGCGTGTGGCCGTCGGGGCCCATGCCGGCCATGATCAGGTCGAAGCGGGGCAGGCCGTCGGGGCCGGCCGGAACGACGCCGCGCACCTCGGCGTCGTAGTAGGCGGCGGCGACGTCCGCGCCTTCCTCGCCCAGCACGCGGTGGAGGTTCTCGGCCGGGATCGTGATGCGGTCCAGCAGCGACGTGCGGACCATCTTCCAGTTGGCGTCGTCGTCCTCGGGCCCGACCGCGCGCTCGTCGCTGATCCAGATGTGGACGTGGGCCCAGTCGTCGACCAGCGGCGCCAGCAGCTCGTGGGCCCGCTCGGGAGTCGTGCCGCCGGCCAGCGCCAGGTGGAACGGCTCGCGGGTCGCGTTGACCGCGTCGGCCACCGCGCGGGCGGCGTAGGCGGCGACGGCCTCCTTGTCGTCCAGCCTGGTCAGCTTCACAGCGTCCCCTCCGACTCGAACTCGTCCTCGCGGGCGGCCGACAGCGTCGGCTGCGCCTCGCGCATCTCCTCCTCGGCGCGGATCACGTGCATGACCGCGTTGATCAGCGCCAGGTGGGTGAACGCCTGCGGGAAGTTGCCCAGGTGGCGGCCCGAGCGCGGGTCGATCTCCTCGGCGTACAGGTGCAGCGACGAGGCGTAGCCGAGCAGCTTCTCGCACAGCTCACGCGCCCGCTGGTGCTCGCCGATCTCGCTCAGCGCCGACACCAGCCAGAACGAGCAGATCGTGAACGTGCCCTCCTCGCCCGACAGCCCGTCGTCGGTTTCCTCGACCTTGTAGCGGAGCACCAGGCCGTCGACTGTCAGCTCCTCGGCGATGGCCAGGACGGTGGCCTGGATGCGCGGGTCCTCCGGCGGCAGGAAGCGCAGGAGCGGCATCAGCAGCGCCGAGGCGTCCAGCGCGTCGGTCTCGTAGTGCTGGGTGAAGACGCCGCGCTCGTCGACGCCGTTGGCGCAGATGTCGGCGTGCAGGTCGTCGGCCGCCTGACGCCAGCGCGCGTGCATCTCCTCGTCCTCACGCAGCGCGGCCAGGCGCGCGCCGCGGTCCATCGCCACCCAGCACATGACCTTGCTGGAGACGAAGTGCTTGGGCTCGCCGCGCACCTCCCAGATGCCGCGGTCGGCCTCGCCGTGGCGCTCGATCGCCTTCTCGACCAGGCGGCAGATGATCGGCCAGCGCGACTCGGCCAGGTGGTCGCGCGACTTGGTGTGCAGGAAGATCGAGTCGAGCATCGCGCCCCACACGTCGTGCTGATCCTGGTCGTAGGCGCCGTTGCCGATGCGCACCGGCTTGGCCCCGTCGTAGCCATGCAGGTGCTCCAGCACGTGCTCCTGCAGCTCGGTCTCGCCGCCGATGCCGTACATGATCTGGATGTCCGGATCACGTTCCGCGGCGTCGGCGATGAAGTAGAAGAAGTCGTTGGCCTCCCAGTCGAAGCCGAGCGTGTACAGCCCCCACAACATGAACGTCGAGTCGCGGATCCAGCTGTAGCGGTAGTCCCAGTTGCGCTCGCCGCCCGGCGTCTCGGGCAGGGACGTGGTGGCCGCGGCGATCATCGCGCCGGTGGGCGAGTAGGTCAGGCCCTTCAGCGTCAGCGCGGACCGCTGCAGGTACGTGCGCCACGGGTGGTCGGGAAACTCGCCGTGGGACAGCCACTCGTGCCAGAAGTCGGCCGTGTGGACGAGGCGCTCGTAGCTCTCCTCGTAGGTCTCGGGACCGCCGTGCTCGCTGAAGGCCAGGGCCACGAACGCGGTGTCGCCGTCGCGCAGCGTCGTGCGCGCCCGCACGCGCGAGCCCTCGAAGCCGAGGCGCAGGTCGGTGCTCATGCGCAGGCGCAGGTCGTGACCGGGGAACGTGGCCACGGCCGAGCCGTAGCCGGGCCCGTCGTACTCCCAGGCGGCGTGGACGCGGCCGTAGTCGTACAGCGGCTGGCAGTCCAGGTGCACCTCGACCGAGCCGTTGACGCAGCGCATCGTGCGCAGCAGGACGTGATCGGCGTCGTCGTCGGTGGGCGAGCGGCGGTGCGTGCGCGAACGCTCGCTGTCGTGGTGCCACGGGCCGATCAGCAGCAGGTCGCGCACGACCAGCCAGCCCAGCGGCGTGCCCCACGTCGTCTCCAGGACCATCGTGCCCGGCAGGTACCGGCGCGCGGCCGGCACCGTCGTATCGGCGGGACCGAGGCGGAACGAGCCCGCGTCGCGGTCCAGCATCGCGCCGAAGATCGACGGGCTGTCCATGCGGGGCAGGCACATCCACTCGATCGCCCCACTGGGCGCGACGAGCGCGGTGGTCTCGCAATCGCTCAGGAACGCGTACTCCGCGATCGGCGGGAAGGGGCTGCCCAGCGGCGCCACGTGGTCGCCCAGGCGCTGGGCCCGGAGGGTCCTCTCGCTCGTGCTCACGTTGGCAAGAGTAGGACGGATGCGGTCAGGCCACCATCTGCGCAGCGGCGTCCAGGGCTGGACCGTAGGTCGGATCGCGTAGCAGCGCCTGGCGAATGCCCTCGCCCAGGATGCCCGGCTCGCCGCGCGACGCGCCCATGATCGTCCACTCGCGCTCGCCCCCGCGACGGCTCGCGCGGCGGGCCAGCAGCCCGCCGGTGCCGCGGTCCAGCGACAGCACGGTGCCGTTGCCGGTCTCGATGGTCAGGCCCTCCAGGCCGCGCACCGACTGCTCGGGCGCCGGCTTCAGCGTCATGCGCACCTCGCCCTTGCGGGTCCGGGCGCGGCACTCCATGCACCCGTCCGTGCGGCGGGCCAGCGCCCCGGGCTTCCAACCCAGCCGCGACGACAGCCAGCCCATCAGCAGCACGCCGGCGATGGCCGAGTCGGGGTGGTGGCGGATCTCGACGCTGGAGATCGTGGCCAGCTGCGGGCGGTAGGGCGGCGGGTCGAACGCGGCGGCGATGCGCTCGCGCCACGGGGTCGAGCGCAGCCAGGCCAGATCCACGACGTAGGCGCGGTCCGACAGCGCGCGGGCCCGGCCGATCGCGTCCTCGATGTCGGGCTCGTCGACCGAGTCCAGCAGCACCACCTGGGCCAGCCCGAGCAGCTCGTCGACCGCGTCGGCGTGGCCGTGCGGCGCCCACAGCATCGTGGGCAGGTCCGTGACCACCAGCGGGTCGATGATCGTGGCCAGGTGCTGGACGTGCTTGGTGCCGATGTCGACGACGACGTGCTCGTGGGTGGTCGAGAACTCGCCGGCCAGGCCCTCGTCGTCGGTGATCACGGTCGCGCGGGCGTCGATCGTCCGGCGGCCCGGCTCGACGGCGATCAGCACCGTGCGCGAGGCGTGGTAGCGCCCGACGCGCTCCAGGCGGTTCTCGACCTCGCCGCGCCAGTCGCGGTCCACGATCGCGATCAGGTTGAGCACCCGGGCCGGCACCGCCACGCCCATGTCGCCGTGGCGGCGCTGGACCAGCAGCTCGCGCAGCGCCTGCTCGATGGCCGCCGGCGTGGTGTCGCGGGCGAACCAGGTCTGGTCGGCTAGATCGCGCGCCACGTGTCGCCCTCGACCATGATCCGCGTCGCCGCCGGCGGGCCCTGGGTGCCCGCCTCGTAGGTGTCGAGCTCGGGCTCGCGCTCGGCCCAGGCCTGCAGCACCGGGTCGATGATGCGCCATTGCGCCTCGACCTCGTCGTTGCGGGTGAACAGCGTCGCGTCGCCGCGCATGGCGTCGGTGATCAGGCGCTCGTAGGCCTCGGGCGACTGCGACATGAACGCCGTGCCGTACAGGAACTCCATCTGCACCGGGCGGATGCGCATGCGCGTGCCGGGGATCTTGGCGCCCAGCGACAGCGACACGCCTTCGTTGGGCTGCACGGTCAGCACGAGCTGGTTGGGCTGCACGCCGAGCGAGCCCTCCGTCTGGAACGCGAGGTGGGGGACCGGCTTGAGGATCACGGCGATCTCGGTGACCTTGCGGGCCAGGTGCTTGCCGGTGCGCAGGTAGAACGGCACGCCGTTCCAGCGCCAGTTGTCGACCTCCAGACGCAGCGCCGCGTAGGTCTCGGTCTGCGAGTCGGGCGGCACGCCGTCCTCCTCGAGGTAGCCCTTGACCGTCTCGCCGCCCTCGGTGCCCGCGGTGTACTGGGCGCGCACCGTGGCCTCGGGCGCCGGCGGCTGGATCGCCCGCAGCACCTTGACCTTCTCGTCGCGCACCTCGTCGGCGGTGAAGGTGACCGGCGGCTCCATGGCCAGCAGGCAGAGCAGCTGGAGCATGTGGTTCTGCACCAGGTCGCGCAGCGCGCCCGCCGTGTCGTAGTAGCCGGCGCGCGTGCCGATGCCCACCTCTTCGGCCGCGGTGATCTCGACGTGGTCGATGTAGTTGCGGTTCCACAGCGGCTCGAACAGCCCGTTGGCGAAGCGGAAGGCCAGGACGTTCTGGACCGTCTCCTTGCCCAGGTAGTGGTCGATGCGGAAGATCTGGCTCTCCTCGAACACGGCCAGCACGCGGCGGTTGAGCTCGCGCGCCTCCTCGCCCGTGGTGCCGAACGGCTTCTCGATGACCACGCGCACGTCGGCCTCGGGGTGCGAGGACAGCCCGCCCAGCCCGAGCTGCTCGACGATCACCGGGAAGAACCCGGGCGCCGTGGACAGGTAGAACAGGCGGTTCAGCGGCGCGTCGTTCTCGGCGTCGAAGGCCTCGATCTCGACCTTCAGCTTCGCGTAGGTCTCCGGGTCGTCGAACGTGCCCGAGACGTAGCGGACGTTGGCCAGCAGCGCCTCGAGGACCTTGGCGTCCGGGGCGCGGCGGCTGAACTCGTTGATCGCCTCGCGGGCCCAGGCCCGGTAGTCCTCGGTCGACTCGTCGCCGCGCGAGACGCCGATCAGGTTGAAGCGCTCCGGCAGCGCACCCTCGTGGGCCAGGTTGTAGAGCGCGGGCAGCAGCTTGCGCCGGGCCAGGTCGCCGGTGGCCCCGAAGATCGTCATCGTCGTCGGGCCGACGGGCAGGCGCTCCAGGCCTTCGACGAGCGGGTTGTCGTCAGTCAGGGTCATGGCGGGTCATCCTGTGGTCTCCTGGATCGTCGTTCGTGGCCGCTCGCCCAGCAGGAGCTCCTGCTGAGCCAGCAGCGCGGCTCCGTGCACGCCGGCGCGCGGACCCGAGCGCGCGATGCGTACGTGTGTGCAGGTGCCCACTCCGGGCAGGGTGAAGCGCTTGGCGGTCTGCAGCGCGGGCTGCAGCAGCAGATCCCCGGCCACGGAGACGCCGCCGCCGATGGCCACGACCTCGGGGTCGAACAGGTTGATCGCGTTGGCGATGCCCAGACCCAGGCGGTGCCCGAGGATGGCCACGGCCTCGATCGCGCGCTCGTCGCCGTCCTTGGCCGCCTCCACGGCCACGACGCCGCTCTCGAACCCGCGGCCGCGGGCCAGGCGGTCCAGCGCCCGGCCGGAGGCCAGCGACTCCAGCGACCCCGGCTGGGGGAAGCGCTCGTCGTGGGCGAAGCGCCCGTCGCCCTCGGCCGACTCCTGCGCGGCGATGATCATGTGGCCCAGCTCCGGGGCGGCGCCGGTGACGCCGCGGTAGACGCGGCCGTCGATGACGATGCCGCCGCCGACGCCGGTGCCGATCGTGAACATCACGAGGTTCTGGATGACGCTGCCGTCGGGCTCGTGGGCCTCGGCCAGCGCCGCGACCGACGCGTCATTGTCGACGAACACGGGCACGTTGAGGCGCTCGCGCAGCCGCTGGCGCAGGGAGACGTCCTGCAGCGGGATGTTCACCGAGGAGCGCACGGTGCCCGTGTCCCAGTCGATCACCGACGGGACGCCGATGCCCACCGCGGCCAGCTCGCCAGCGCCCTCGGCGCGCTGGATGCCGTCGACCAGCTGGTCGATGAGCGCGTCCGACGACGTCAGGTCGGTCGGCTCGATATGCGGCTCCGCAAGGGTTCCGCCGGTCAGCACGGCGATCGACACCTTGGTGCCGCCGACGTCCACCCCGATCACGCGTTGGGCCACTGCCATGGTCTCTATCACACGCCCGGCGCAACGCGGTAACGGACCATCAACGCGTGGTGGGATTCGAGGAGGTCGATCGGCTCCAGCGCGACGTCGTCCACGCCGAGCGGACCGTGCACGGCGGTCAGCGCGCTGGTGCCGCCGACGACCTGGGGGGCGATGACCAGCTCGAGCTCGTCGACCAGGCCCGCGCGCAGCAGCGCGGCGTTCAGCGTGGCGCCGCCCTCGCACAGGATCGAGCGCAGCCCGCGGGCGCGCAGGTCGGCGACCACGACCGCCGGATCGGCGTCCGCGACGACGACGACCTGCACGTCGGCGGTCACCTCGGGCGGCGGCGTCACGTCCACGCCGCTGTAGACGACGACCGTGGCATCCGACGCGAACAGCGGGATGTCCCAGGGCACGTCGCCCCGCCGCGTGATCGTCGCTCCCACCGGCGGCCGCTCGAGCCCCGCCTGCGCGCGCATGGCCGCGACGTCGGCGTCGCGGATCCAGGCGCCGTAGCGCTCGGCGCGCATCGTGGCGGTGCCCACGAGGATCACGTCGGCGTGCGCGCGCAGCGCATGGAACAGGGCGCGATCGCCCGGCCCGCCGCGGATTCCCCGGCTGCGGCCATCGACCGTCGTATGGCCGTCGGCGGAGGTCACCATGTTCAGCAGGAGCACCTCGCGAGCGGTCAGATGCGCGGCGGCCTGCGCGGCCGTCACGCTTCCGGGCTCTGGCAGCAGCTGTCGCAGCTGCAACAGGTCCGTCATGGAGCGGGAAGCTAGCGGGTAGGTTTCGGCCCGGTGAAGGCCCTTCGAGGACCCGCGCTCCGCGTAGCGATCACTGCAGCCATCATCGGCGTGCTGTGGGTGGCGACCGTCGTGGTCGCCCTGACCCGCTACGACGCGGCCGTCGATCAGTGGTCGGTGGCCGACAAGCAGGCCCAGACGTCGCGGGCGCTGACGAAGATCCGCGAGAACCTGCTGGCCCGCGTCAACGAGACCGACGAGGCGCTGCGCGACGGCCGCCCGGAGTCCTCGCCGCTGGCCGCGCTGGAGTCCGACTACGAGGATCTGGAGGCCCAGGCGCGCACCGCCGGCGCGCCGACCGCGCAGACCGTGCGCCAGATCAACGCCGTCTCCGAGGCCTCGGACAAGCTGAAGATCGCCGCCGACCAGGCGCTGGCCCGCAAGGGCGAGCCCGACGAGAAGGCCGCGGTCGACTCCTACGAGCAGGCGGTCCAGGACTTCGCCGACACGGTGCAGCGCTTCGGCGACACCCAGAACGCGCTCGTCACCGCCTCTCGGGCCGAGGCCAAGGACACCGCCAACCAGGCGCTGATCTGGACGATCGTCCTGGGCCTGATCGCGCTCGTCGTCGGGGGCGTCCTGGTGGTCTACGTCGTGCGCCTGCTGGCCCGCCTGTTCCACCGCATCCGCGAGACGGCCAAGACGCTGACCGAGGCGTCGCTGGAGATGCGGGCCGCCGCGCAGGAGGCGGCCGCCGCCACCAGCCAGCAGTCCGCGGCGATCGCCCAGACCGCGGCGACGATCGAGGAGATGACCGCGACCGCGCGCTCGATCGCGGCGGGCGCACAGACGACCGCCAGCGCCGCGGCGCAGACCAGCGACACGATGGAGGACATGCGCGCGCAGGTCGAGACGATCGCCCAGCGCACCCTGGACCTCGGGCACGGCGGCCAGCAGATCGGCGAGATCCTCCAGCTGATCACCGAGATCGCCGAGCGGACGAACCTGCTCGCGCTGAACGCGGCGATCGAGGCGGCGCGGGCCGGCGAGGCGGGCAAGGGCTTCGCGGTCGTGGCCAGCGAGGTGCGCAAGCTGGCCGAGCGCAGCGTGCGCTCGACCGACTCGATCAAGGGCATCATCAGCACCCTGCAGGACGACACCAACGCGACGATCCTGGCCACCGAGCGCGGTTCCAAGCAGGCGGCCGAGGTCGTCGAGCTGATGCACTCGACCGGCGAGGAGCTCGAGGCGACGCTGCGCGCGACCGAGCAGCAGCGCAACGCCGCCGACCAGGTCTCTCAGGCGATGGCCGAGATCCGCAGCGCGGCCCAGCAGCTGGCCGCCGAGCAGGAGCGGCGCCTGGAGACGACCGAGCAGGTCGAGAAGCTCGTCGAGCGCCTCGAGCGCACGCTGCGCCGGGTCGGCCTGGAGGTCGAGCACTCCGGCAACGGCCGTCGCGCCGCGGAGTAGACGGTCGTGGCTGACGGCGTCCACGTCCGGGTCGGCGCCGGCCGCTACGTGCTCGACGTACGCGACGTGCGCGAGGTCGAGGATCGCCAGCCGGTGACCAAGGTGCCCGGCGCGCCCGCGGGCGTCGTCGGCGTGTGCAGCCTGCGGGGCGCCGTGCTTCCGGTCGTCGAGCTCAGCGACGTGCTCGAGCAGGACAGCGATGGCGGACGCTTCCTCGTGGTGGCCGACGTGGACGGGTTCGTCGCCGGGCTGACCGTCGACGAGATCCTCGGCGTCGAGCCGCTGCCGCGCGAGCTGGAGCCGGATGCGACCGCCGGGATGCGGGGGCGCGCGCTCCTGGACGGCGAGCTCGTGGGTGTGCTGGACGCGGGCGCGATCCTGCGCACGCTGGCCGAAGCGGCCGACGGGTAAACGGGTAAGGCGGAGCGATGGACGAGCGCCTCCTGAACATCTTCCGCGGTGAGGCGACCGAGCGGCTGGACCAGATGGTGCAGACGCTGCTGGCCGTCGAGGCGGGGGAGGGCGACGCGGAGGCGATCCGCGAGCTGTTCCGCCATGCCCACTCGCTGAAGGGCACCGCCGGGATGGTGGGCCTGGGCGACATCGGGACCGTCGCGGCCGCCGTCGAGGACGTCCTGTCCCAGGCCCGCACGAGCGGGGAGCTGGATCCCGCCCAGGCGGCGCCGCTGCTGGCCGTCACCGACGCGATCCGCGGGGCGATGGAGGGCCAGGCGATCGATGCGCCGGCGATCGTCGCGCAGCTGCGCGGCGACGAGGCGCCCGTGGCGGTCGAGGCCGAGGCGGCGCCCGAGCCCGAGCCCGAGCCGGAGCCGGAACCCGAGCCGGACCCCGAGCCCGAGCCGCACAACGGCGGACCGAGACACGTCGCCGTCGCGCCGGTCGTGCCGCCGCCCCCGGCGCCCGCCCCGACGTCGCCCGCGCAGCCGGTCCGCACGCTGCGCGTCGCCGCCGACCGCGTCGACGACCTGCTCGACGTCGCCGGCCAGGCGCTGATGGGCCTGCGCCGCTTCGAGCACGTGGTCGGGGACATCGCCGACGAGCGCGTGCGCGACGAGCTGGAGTACGGCGAGACGCTGATGCTCGGGCTGCAGCACGCGGTGCTCGATCTGCGCACCCTGCCGCTGGCCTCGATCGTCGGTCGCTTCCCGCGCGCGGTGCGCGACATCGCCGCCGCCGAGGGCAAGGAGGTGACGCTCGACCTGGTCGGCGTCGACGCCCAGCTCGATCGCGCCATCCTCGACAACCTCCCCGACCTGATCGTCCACCTGCTGCGCAACGCGGTCTCCCACGGCATCGAGCCGCCGGCCGAGCGCGAGGCGGCGGGCAAGCCGCGCGCCGGCCGGATCGTCCTGCGCGCCGAGGCGCGCGGCAGCGGCGTCACGTTGACCGTCTCCGACGACGGCCGCGGCGTCGCGCCCGAGCTCCTGGCCCGAGCCGACTCGCCGTTGGCGCTGGCCGAGCTGCTGGCCACGCCGGGCCTGTCGACCGCCGAGGCGGTCGGCGACCTGGCCGGGCGGGGCGTCGGCCTGGACGCGGTCCGCCGCGACGCCGAGGGCCTGGGTGGCGCGCTGATGGTGACCAGCGAGCCGGGGCAGGGCACCGAGTTCACGCTGCGCCTGCCGTCCACGCTCGCGGTGCTGGGGCTGCTGCTCGTCGAGCGCGCCGGCCAGGTGTTCGGGCTCGGCCTGGCCATCCTCGAGGAGGTGGTCGAGCAGGACCAGATCATCAACCTGGGCGAGCGGGCGGCCGTCGACGTGCGCGGCGAGGCGGTGCCCCTGGTCGACCTGGCCGACGTGATGGGCATGCACGCGCCCTGGGCCGCGTCGGGCCCGGCGGTGATCGTCAACGCGCTCAACCGCCGCGTCGCCGTGCGCATCGACCGGCTGATGGGCGAGCGCGAGGGCATCGTCAAGCCGCTCGGTCCGCTGCTGGCCCGCGTGCCCGGCTACGTCGGCGCGACCTTCCTCGACGACGGGTCGATCGCGCTGATCGCCGACGCCCGCCACATCGTGCGGCGCTCGACCATCGTGCGCGGCCCGGTCCTCGACGCGGCGCCCGAGCCGGCCGTGGGCGTCGAGACGTCGCCCACGGTGCTGGTCGTCGACGACCAGTTCACCGTGCGCGAGCTGCAGCGCACGATCCTCACGGGCGCCGGCTACACCGTCCTGACCGCGCGCGACGGGCGCGAGGCGCTCGAGCAGCTCGAGCAGGAGCCCGCCGTGCGCCTGGTGCTGACCGACGTGGAGATGCCGGTGCTCGACGGCTTCGGCCTGCTGCTGGCGCTGCGCGACGACGCGCGCTGGGCCACGCTGCCGGTCGTGGTCGTGTCCTCGCGGGGCAGCGAGGACGATCGGCGGCGCGGGGCCGAGGCGGGCGCCGACGCCTACGTCGACAAGGGCGAGTTCGACCAGCGCACGCTGCTGAGCATCGTCGAGCGCCTCGTGGTGCGCCCGTGATCCGGGTCGCGATCTGCGACGACTCGCGGACCTACGTGCACGCGCTGACCCGGGTGCTGAAGGCCGAGGGCGACATCGAGGTGGTCGGCGCCTACGGGACCGCCGAGGAGCTGCTGGCGGCGCTGTCGGGGTTGAAGGCCGACCTGGTGACGATGGACCTGGAGCTGCCCGGCATCGACGGCATCGAGGCGACGCGCCGGATCATGGCCCAGCGGCCGCTGCCCGTCGTCGTGCTGTCCTCCTACGCCGACGAGCGCGCGACCGAGGCGCTGGCCGCCGGCGCCGTCGACGTGCTGCACAAGGGCGACGTCACGCTGGGCGACATCAACGGCGAGCCCGGCATCACGCTGCGCCGGCGCATGCGTCGCCTCAGCCGGCTGCACGTGACCGCGCCGCCGGCTCCGACGCGATCCGCGCGGCCGGTGCGCGAGCGCGAGGCCGCGCCGGTCCGGCTGGCCAGCGCCCGCGGGGTGCGGGCGATCGGCGTGGCCGCCTCGACCGGCGGCCCCTCGGCGCTGCGCAGCGTGCTCGGCGCGCTGCCCGCCCAGCCCGACGTGCCGGTGTTCGTCGTGCAGCACATGACCGTCGGCTTCACCGAAGGGCTGGTGCGCTGGCTGGACCAGGCGATCGCCGCCCCGGTGCGCCTGGCCGAGGACGGCGTGACCGCCGGTCCCGGCGTGTGGATGGCGCCCGACGAGCGGCACCTGACGATCGAGGCCGGCCTGCGGATGCGGCTGGACCGGCGCGACCGTGGCGGCCCGCACCGGCCCTCGGCCAACGCGCTGCTGTGCTCGATGGCCGACGTGCTGGGCGCGGCGGCCGCCGGCGTGGTGCTCACCGGCATGGGCGACGACGGGTCCGCGGGCGCGGCCGCGCTGGTGGCCCGCGGCGGTCTGGTCATCGCCCAGGACGTGGCCAGCTCCGCCGTCGCGGGCATGCCCAAGGCGGCCGCCCTGGCCGGCGCGCAGCTCGTGCTCGCGCTGGCCGACATCGGCCCCGCGGTCGCCGCGCTGCGCTCCCGGGCGGGAGCGCACACGTGAGCGCCCTGGACCTGATCGCCGATCGCGTGCGCCGCGACAGCGGGATCGTGCTCGACGGCGCGCGGCGCAGCTCGCTGGCCGCGGCGGTGGCGCGCTTGGACGTCGGCTCCCCCGGCGAGGTGCTGCGGCGCCTGCAGGATCCGGCCGACGGGCGCGCGCTGCTGGCGCACCTGGTCGACGAGGTGGCGGTCAAGGAGACGTTCTTCCTGCGCAACGCGACCGAGCTCGAGGCGCTCGACTGGCGCGCGCTGCACGCCGCGGCGCGCGAGCGCGGTGAGGATCGCGTCCGCCTGTGGTGCACCGCCTGCGCGACCGGCGACGAGGCCTACTCGCTGGCCATCCTGGCGCTGGAGGCCTTCGGCGGCATCGCGCCGCCGGTCGACATCCTGGCCACCGACCTGTCGGAGACGGCGCTGGAGCGGGCGCGCATCGGCCGCTACCGCGAGCGGGCGACGGCCTCGCTGCCGGTGCATCTGCGCACGCGCTGGTTCACCGCCGACGGGCATGCGCTGCGGGTGCGGCCCGAGGTGCAGGCGCTGGTGCGCTTCGCCCGTCACAACCTGATCCGCGATCCGATCCCGCCGCGGGGCGAGCGGCCCTTCGACGTGGTCACCTGTCGCAACGTGCTGATCTACTTCGACGAGGCGGACGTGACGCGGACGGTGGCATCTCTCGAACAAGCGCTGGCGCCCGGCGGTCGCCTGGTGCTGGGCGCCGCCGACCGCCTGAGCGGGGGCAGCGCGACGATGTCCGCCGTCGCCACCGTGGCGGCGGCCGCCGCCGACCACGACCGGCCCCGCGCGCGGCGCCGCCCGCCCCGGCCCGCCGTGGCCACCGCCGCCAAGACGCCGCCCGACCCCGATCTGGACGCCGACGTCGCCCTGCTGCTCGGCCGGGCCGCGCGGGCCCGCGGCGACGACGCCGACGCGGTCCACTGGCTGCGGCGCACGCTGTACCTGGCGCCCGATCGGGCGGTCGCGGGCCTGGAGCTCGCGCTGGCCTACGCCTCGCTGGGCGACATCGACGCCGAACGGCGCGCGCTGTGGACCACGCTGCGCACGGCGCAGGCCGCCGGGGGCGAGGCCAACGAGGAGCTGGCCGCCGAATGCCGATCGCGGCTGGGCAACCTGGAGGGCCATCCGTCATGACCCGCGTGCTGGTGATCGACGACAGCGAGCTGGTCCGTGAGGCCGCGGCGATCGCGCTGGAGCTGGCCGGCTGGGAGGCGCTCGCGGCGCCCGACGGCGAGGCGGGCATCGCGCTGGCCGTCGAGCAGCCGCCCGACGGCATCCTGCTCGACGTCGAGATGCCCGGGATCGACGGCGTCGAGACGCTGCGGCGGCTGCGCGCCGACGCGCGCACCGCGGGTCGGCCGATCGCCTTCCTGACCGCCAAGGGCGACGATGCCACCGAGCGTGCGGCGCTCCTGGCCGCGGGTGCGGACGCGGTCATCGCCAAGCCCTTCCAGCTCCCGGAGCTGGCGGACGCGGTCCGCGCGGCGTTCGGGTGGGACGCGTGAGCGACGACACCCAGGACATCCTGCGCCGGGTGTGGGAGCGCCGGCGCGGCGACGTGCTCGGTCGCGTCGACCTGATCGAGGCCGCGCTGGCCGACGGCGCATCGGCCGAGGCGCGCGAGGAGGGCCGCCGCCAGGCGCACATGCTGGCCGGATCGGCGGGGACCTTCGGCTTCCCGCGGGCCAGCGTCCTGGCCCGCGAGTGCGAGCAGGCGCTGGAGGGCGACGGCGCGCTGGATCGCGACGCGCTGCGGGCCAAGGCGACCGAGCTGCGCGCGGTCCTCGAGGGCGAGCCGCAGACGTGAGCGGCGATCCGCTGGAGGGCCTGGCCGCCGCCGACGCGCAGCTCGGCCGTCCGGTCCCGCTGCCCTCGGTCGCGCTTCCCTTGGCCCGCTGGACCGAGGTGCACGCGCTCGCGCCGGAGGGCGTGGAGATCGAGTGGAACCTCGACGACTCGCGGGCCGGCGCGCCGGGGCGCCTCGCGCTCTACGTGGGCCTCGATCCGCCGCCCGAGCGCCCGTGGCCGTCGCCCGACCCGGGCCGCGACGTGCCGGTCGACGCGGCGGTGGGCCGCTGGCGCGAGGCGGAGCTGATCGAGGCCCAGCCGTCGCTCCGCCCGGCCGTCGAGCTGACCTGGCACGCGCACGGGCTGCACCTGCGCCTGACCGCGCAGGGTCCGTGGCCGGCGGCGCGCCTGATCGAGATCGCCGCGTCGGTCAGGCCCCGCCCGGAGGAGTGACGTCGAGGAAGTGCGGCCGGTACAGGCCGGCGTCGGCCAGCACGTCCGCGGGCGTGGCGCCGTTGACGTTGTAGGACAGCGTCCAGCGCCCGGGTGCCGACAGCGCGGGATGGACGAGCGCGTTGTAGGTGATCGCGCCCGCGCCGGGATCGGGGATCGTCGTCAGGCGGCGCGGCGGTGACCATGGGCCCTGCGGCTGCCGGGCCTGGCGGGTGACGACCTCGCGGGAGAAGCCGGAGCGCTGCGTGATCAGCGTGAACCCGCCGCCCGCGGCGGGCACGACGGTGACCTGGTTGGAGACGTCGGAGGCGATCCGCACGGCGGCGTCGGGATCGGCGCTCCAGCCGCTGCCGTCCCAGTAGGCCCAGGCTCCGTCGAGGCGGCCGGCGGGTGCCCGCGCCACGGTCAGGTACTTGGCCAGCCCGTGGTCCTCGACGCCGTAGACGTAGGTCCAGCCCCCGGCCACGGTGGCCGAGGCGCCGTACAGGACGCGCGCGTCCGGCGGGCCGACGCGCTGGACCGACTGCAGCGTGAGGTCGGGCAGCGAGACGGTGGCCAGCGACGTGCCCGCGCCCGCGAAGTCCCAGTCGCCGTCGCCGGTGCGGCGGATCTCGCCCATCAGCACGCGCAGCGCGCCGCCCTCGACCAGCGGCTGGGCCGGCCACCACCAGCGGTCGGGGTCGCCGGAGTCGACGAACGAGCGCTGGTCGGCGCCGGTCCCGCTGACCATGGTGGTCAGGCAGCCGCCGCTCTGGACGACGAGCGAGTTGCGCACCAGGCGGATCGCCCCGCGCGAGCCGTCGCCGCTGACGCCGCCCATGTACGTGTCGCCGAACAGCCAGGCGATGCGGCCGTCGGGGAGCGCGACGCTCCACGTGCCGTCACCGCCGGTCCAGCCGTCGCCACCGGCGCCCTGCCACAGGGAGGTCAGCCCGCCGGCGCCGGGGCGCGGTCCGCCGGGGCAGTCGCGCAGCGCGCTGGTCGCGCTCGATGCCGCGGCCAGCGCTGGGCGCAGCGGCGTGCACCCGCAGTCGTCGCCCTCGCCGATCTCGGCCACCTGGCCGATGGCGTCGGCGCAGGCGATCAGCCAGCGGCCGCCGCCGTTGGCCAGGACGTTCTGGCGCACGCTGGCCCGGGCGGCCAGGGCGGGCACCCGGACGCGGAGCACGGCCCGGTCGCCGTTGCCCGCGACCGCGTCGGCCGAGCGCACGACGCGCAGCCAGCTGGCCGGTGCGGAGGCGGTGCCGGTGTTGGCGATCGTGATGATCGCCTGGTCGCCCGCGGGGGGCGCGATCGTCACCCGCAGGTCGGGCCGCGCCGTCGCAGCGGGGGCCGGGGCGGCGGCAACGGCGCAGGCGGCCGCTGCCGCGACCAGGTACGGCAGCGGTCGCATGTGTCGGGCTCGGTTGCTAGGCGGTCTGGCCGCGCGCGGCCTTGAGCGCGGTGCGCAGGTCGGTCCGGGCCTGCTTCATCGACGCCTTGAACGCGTCCTTGGCGGCCTGACGCGCGGCGGCGCGCTGATCCTCGGGCAGGTCCTTGGCCGCCTTGTGCGCGGCGATGCGGGTCTTGAAGGCCGTGCGCACGGACTGGCGGTACGTCTTCAGCGCTTCGCGGACCTGCTCGCGGCGGGCCTTGCGGGCCGCCTGGCGGGCGGGATCCGGGGTGCGCTTGGGCGTCGTGGCCGGCGTGGTCGTCGTCTCGGTCGTCGTGGTCGGGGTCGTCGTGGTGGTGGTCGGCGTGGTCGTCGTGGTCGTGCCCGTCGTCGTCGTGGACGGCGTTGTGGCGGGACCATCGTCGGCCAGCGCGACACCGGCGACCGGGGTCACGAAGGCCAGGCAACAAGCAGCCAGCGCGCTGCGGCGGAGGAAGGTGGTGGACATGCTCTGGATGGTCGGGGCGCACCCCCGATCCCTCCAGGCCACTCTCATCAACGCCTCACAGTTAGGCTGCTGCGCTCCATGAGCGAATCCACACAGCATCCGGACCGCAACCTCGCGCTCGAGCTCGTGCGCGTGACCGAGGCCGGCGCCCTGGCCGCTTCCCGCCTCGTCGGCCGCGGCGACAAGGAGGCCGCCGACCAGGCCGCCGTCGACGCCATGCGCCACATGCTCACCACGGTGAACATGGACGGCATCGTCGTGATCGGCGAGGGCGAGAAGGACGAAGCGCCAATGCTGTTCAACGGCGAGCAGATCGGCAACGGGTCCCCGCCGGCCGTCGACATCGCCGTCGATCCGCTGGAGGGCACGACGCTGGCGGCCAAGGGCATGCCCAGCGCGCTCAGCGTGATCGCCATGGCCGACCGCGGCTCGATGTTCGATCCGGGCCCGATCGTCTACATGGAGAAGCTGGCCGGCGGCTCCGACATCGCCGGGCTGCTGGACCTCGACCGCCCGATCGCCGAGGTCGTCGGCGCCGTGGCGCGCAAGCGGCGCAAGGCGGTCGGCGACGTGATCGTCGTCGTGCTCGATCGCGAGCGCCATCTGCCGGGCATCCAGGAGATCCGCGACGCCGGCGCGCGCGTGCGCCTGATCTCCGACGGCGACGTCTCCGCGGCGCTGCTGGCCGTCAGCGAGCGGTCGCCCGTCGACCTGCTGTGGGGCATCGGCGGCACGCCCGAGGGGGTCATCTCGGCGGCGGCGATCAAGTGCACCGGTGGGCAGCTGATCGGCCGGCTGTGGCCACGCAACGACGACGAGCGCCAGGCCGCGCTGGACGGCGGCTACGACCTCGAGCGCCAGCTCACGGTCGACGACCTGATCCGCTCGGAGGACTGCTTCTTCTCGGCCACCGGCGTGACAGACGGCGACGTGCTCCAGGGCGTGCGCTTCGAGGCCGAGCACGCCACCACCGAGTCGCTCGTCATGCGGTCGCGCTCGGGCACCGTGCGGCGCATCCACGCCACCCACGACCGCAGCAAGCTGCGGGCGATGGCCGGCGTTCGCTTCGGCTGAGCGGCAGCCGCGAACGCCGCCGTCCGGAAGGGGACGGCGGGCGTGTTCCGGCCCGGACACGACTGCCTGAATTGCGGTCATTCGGGCAGTCAGATGCGGTGTGAGCTCCACCGAGATCGAGGCCCGGTTCGCGCGGACCGCGGCGGCCCGTCAGCGCGCGGCGCTGCGCGACGGGCTCAGCGCCGCGCTCGATCAGGCGCGCGAGCGCGGCGAGGGCGTCGTCGCCCTGATCCGCCTGGAGCTCGACGGCGTGCGGGCCATCCGGGCCGCCTACGGGCGGGAGGTCGGCGGGCTGGCGGTGCAGGAGGCCGCGCGGCGGGTGCGCGCGGTGGCCGGCGGCGCCGCCCACGTCGCCCAGCCCCAGCGTGACGGGCTGCTGGTGCTGCTGCCCAAGGTCGACGGCGAGGTCGCGGCCCGCGCCCGCGCCGAAGCGCTGCTGGCCGCGCTGAGCCGCCCGATCCACGTGCACGAGCAGCTGCTGCGCCTGTCGGTCGCCGCCGGTCTGGCCGTCTCGCTGGGTGACGACGGCGCCGACGGCGTCCTGCGCGCCGCCGAGCTGGCCGCCGGCAGCGCGCGCTCGCGGGGCGACGGCGTGGTCGTCCAGTTCGACGAGGCGCTGGAGCGGCGGGTGGCCGAGCGGGCGCGCATCGGGCAGGAGCTCGAGCGGGCGTTGGAGCGCGACGAGCTGGCGCTGGCCTTCCAGCCGATCGTCGACGTCATCACCGGCCAGGTCACCTGCGTCGAGGCGCTCGTGCGCTGGCGCCACCCCGAGCAGGGACTGCTCGCCCCCGCGGCGTTCCTGGAGGCGGCGCACGAGACCGGCGTGATCGTCCCGATCGGCCGGTGGATCCTCGACGAGGCCTGCCGGCACCTGGCCCGCTGGGCGCACCAGCGTCGCCACGGCGAGCTGCGCGTGTCGGTCAACGTGTCGATGCGCGAGCTGGCCGGCCACACGCTGCCCGGCGCGCTGCGCGACAGCCTGCGTCGCACGGGGGCGCCGCCCGGCCGGCTCGTGCTCGAGCTGACCGAGACCGCGCTGGCGGCGGAGACGGCCTCGCCGATCGCCTCGCTGGAGCGGCTGCGCGAGCTCGGCGTCGGGCTCGCCCTGGGCGGCTTCGGCGCGGGCTCCTCGTCGATGACCGCGCTGACCCGGCTCCCGGTGCAGTCGCTGAAGATCGACCGGGCCTTCGTCGCGGGGATCGGCGACTCCGAGGCCGACCGCCACATCCTGCGCGCGATCACCGCGATGGCCACGGCGCTCGAGCTGGGCGTGGTGGCCGAGGGCATCGAGACGCAGGCCCAGGCGCGCGTCGCGCATGCGCTCGGCTGCGTCCAGCAGCAGGGCTACCTGTACGCGGCGCCGGTCCTGGACGACGCGATCGACGCGCTGCTCGACCGGGGCCTGGACGTCGTGCGCCTGGCCCCGGCCGCACCGGACGAGCCCGCGCTCGAGCCGCCGGCCGCGCCGTCGGCCGGCGGCGCGACGGTGACCCTGGGCGAGGCGGCCCGCGTGTTGCGCGTGTCCGACAGCACGCTGCGCCGCTGGGCCGACGCGGGCACCGTCGCCTCGGTGCGCACCGAGGGCGGCCACCGCCGTTTCGCCATCTCCGAGCTGCAGCGGGTGGCCCGCGCCGCGGGCGCGGCGACGCCGACGCTGCGCGTCGCGCCGCTGCCCACCGAGCCCCTCCCGACCGCCGCCGCCGTGCTGCGCGACGGCGGCGGGCTGGCCCGCACCGTGGGACGCGCGCTGTACGAGCCGGGGGCGCCCGGCTGGTTCGCCACGCCGGCGGCGCGCCCGCACCTGGACCGCTGGAGCGCGCAGACGGCCGCCGCGCTGGCCGAGGGCGACGGCGCCGCGGCCCTGCAGGCGGGTCAGGCGCTGCTGCGCGACGCGCGCTTCGCGGGCGCCTCGCTGGCCGAGCGCCTGACCTTCGCCGAGCGCTGCGCGGAGCTGCTCGGCGCGCGCCTCGGGCAGGCCGGCGCCGGGCGCGACGAGGTCGTCGCGCTACGCCGTCTGCTCGCCCGCCTGCGCGACGCCGCGCTGGCCGACGTGCCCGCCGGCGTCTGATCCAACTGGTCAAACCAGGCACCAACTGGTCAAACCTGTCAGATAGCCGTCAGGACGGCGCGCAACCCACCGTGACGGCCGCATCGCCGGAAGACGCGCCGACCGCAGGGGCATGCCCGCCCCGCTCAAGCTCGCCGCCCGTGCCGTCGCCGTCGCCCTCGTCCTGGCCCTCGGCGCCGCGGGCACCGCGGCCGCCCAGTCGGCCGACGACATCCCGGCCGCGACCCGCTTCGCCGTCGGCTCGCCGGCCATGCAGGTCGCGCAGCAGATCGCCGTCGCCCAGTGGGGCGCGGCGCCCTGCGGCGGGCAGATCCAGATCGAGTGGGTCGACGACGCGGACAACATCAACGCCCGGTCGTGGTGGGCCAACCCGGTCTCCAACTACGGCGCGCCCGAGCAGAACACGGAGTGCCGCATCGGCTTCAACCGCAAGCTGGCGTTCTCGTGGCCGAAGTTCTGCACGGTGATGGTGCACGAGTACGGGCACCTGGCCGGGCACGACCACGCCGCCGACGGAGCCGACGTGATGTCGGCCTACTACCGCGCTCCGCTGGCCGCCTGCGCGGCCACGCCGGACCCGACGGCGACACCGACCACGGCGTCGTCGACGACGACCACCGCTACGCCGCGATCTCCTCGGGGTAGCGGCCGACACGCGACTCGGCGAGATCGAGCCGCGCGAGGGACCGCAGGAAGCCGTGCGTGACGATCACGTGGATGCGCGACTGCGTGTTCGCGTACAGCCAGCGGCCCAGGCGCGAGGCGATCGCCGGGTAGAAGTTGGCCACCTCGACCTCGACGTGCAGGCGGTTGGGCCCGCACCGGTCGACCTCGATCTCCAGGTAGCCGTCGCGCTCGCGCCCGCGGCGTGACACGAGCAGGCCCTTCTCGATGCGCCAGCGCACCACGCCGTGGTCGGGCTCGAGCTCGTACTCGGGCGCGTGGAAGGTCAGCAGCGACAGCAGCGGCCACCCGAACAGGCAGATGTCGCGCCCGTCCTCGCGGTAGTGGACGCGGATCACGCCCAGCGAGATGCGCGTGAGGAAGCGCCAGTAGGTGCGGGCCAGGCGCTCCAGGTTGTGCGCCGACCACAGCTCGACCATCTGGTCCTCGGGGATCTCGATGTCGGCCGACTGCGCCGAGCGCACCGCGCCGTCGTCCCCGGTCGTCGTGTGCTCCTCCGGGGAGGAGATCGTCGTGCGGGCGACCGCTCCGTCGGTGTTGAGGAGTCGCCGGGCGTTGGCGAACAGGGCGATCAACACGGCCAACAGCACGCCGCCCGCGATGGCAAAGCGCTGTCTCATGCGGCGTAAGGCTAGGACACTAGGCGACGGCGGCCCGGACGGCGGCGTCGAAGTCCAGCGGGTGGTCGTTGAGACCGGCCGGTGGCGCCTCGTCGACCAGCATCTCGGCCGACAGGCCGTCGACCAGGGGGCGCACGAGGCCCAACGACTGGCCGCTGACCGCGGCGACCCAGTAGGACGACAGCCGCGGCGACAGCATCGACGTGCCCACGACCAGCGGCGGCCGGCGGTCGATCGCCCGGGCCAGCTGGCGCATCATGTCCCGGTAGGTGAGCACCTCGGCGCCGCCCAGCTGGACCTCGGCGGGCGGGTCCTCGTAGCTGGCCAGCCGGGCCAGCGTGTCGACCACGTCGGCGATGGCCACCGGCTGGCTGCGCGTGTCGATCCAGCTCGGCGTGATCATCACCGGCAGCCGGCGCACCAGCCGCTCGAGGATCTGGAACGACGCGCTGCCCGATCCGATCACCATCGCGGCGCGCACGTGCACCGTCGGCGGGCCGTGCTCGGCCAGGACCTTGGCCACCTCCTGGCGGGAGCGCAGGTGCTCGCTCTCGCCGCCGTCCAGGCCGCCGAGGTAGACGATGCGCGTCACGCCGGCCGCCTTGGCCTTGGTGGCGAAGTCCTGGGCCGCCTCCCGGTCGCGCTGGGCGAAGTCGCTGCTGCCCGCGCCCATCGAGTGGACCAGGTAGTAGGCCACGTCGACGCCGTCCATCGCCTGGGCGACGCCCTCGCCGCTGACCACGTCGCCGCGCACCACCTCGGCGGCGCTGGGCAGGGTGGAGCGCGCGCGATCGGGATCGCGGGCCAGGCAGCGGACGGTGTGACCGTCGTCGAGCAGACGGGGGAGCAGGCGACCGCCCACGTACCCCGTGGCCCCGGTGAGCAGGACTAGCACGTACTGGTTACGGTCCAGCCGCCGCGCGAGATGAGCTTTGCGCGCAAGTCGTCCGTAGCCGTGTCATCACCATGAGCCCTCTCGCCATCTCAGACGTCGCCGAGCAGACCGGAATCGCCGCGGGCACGCTGCGCATGTGGGAGCAGCGCTACGGCTTCCCGGAGCCTGAGCGCACGTCCAGCGGGTATCGCCGCTATCCCGAGGACGTGGTGGCCACGCTGAAGCGGGTGGTCGAGCTGCGCGAGCGCGGCCTGTCGGTGTCGGCCGCGATCGAGCAGGCCCGCAGCATCGACCTGGCCACCGATCGCCCGTCGATCTACGCCACGCTGTCGGGCAGCCAGCAGTCGCGGCTGCTGCACAAGCGTACGCTGATCGAGCTGTCGCGGGCGATCGAGGACGAGGCGATCTCGCACGCCGCCGCGCCGGTCGCCTTCGGGGCCTTCCAGCAGGCGCGCTTCTACCGCCAGGTCGCACCCCGCTACGAGGCCATGGCCCGGCTGGCCGACGCCGTCTGCGTGTTCGCCGACTTCCCCGCGGTCCAGCGCGAGAACGACGTCCTGCAGGTCCCGATCGCCCGTGAGGACGCGCTCGGCAACGAGTGGGTGGTGATCGTCGATGCTCCCGGCTACGCCGCGTGCCTGCTGGCCTGGGAGCCCGAGCGGGGCGTCGAGCGCGGCGGCCCGGACGATCGCCAGCGGCGCTTCGAGGCGATCTGGACGATCGACCCGCAGGTCACGCGCCGGGCCGCGGTCACGGCGGCGCGGCTGGTGGGCCGGGCCGATCCGGCCGAGGGCGAGCGGCTGCTGGCGCTGCTGGCCCAGCGGCCGCTGGCCATGCAGTCGGTCGCGCCGGCCCTGACCACGCTGACCAACCGGATCGTCAGCTATCTCGACTAGATCGGCTCGACCGGGACCACGGTCCCCGCGTCGACGCCGCCCGGGCCGGCTTCCACGATGGCCAGGCCGTCGGCGCCGATCATCGAGCTGAGGATGTGCGAGCCCTGGGGGCCGGTCGGCGTGGCCCGCAGGCGGCCGTCGGTGTCGGTGGCCAGCGAGACGCGGATCGCCTCGTCGCGGTCGGGCTGGCGCTGGACGGGCTCGGTCAGCGCCGCGTAGCGGGCGGGCAGCCCGAACGGCGCGCCCTGCAGCGCGTGCAGCGCGGGCCGCGCGAACAGCTGGAAGGTGACCATCGAGGAGACCGGGTTGCCGGGCAGGCCGAAGACCAGGCGCCCGTCGCGCTCGCCGAACCAGGTCGGCTTCCCGGGACGCAGCGCCACGCGCCAGAACACCTGCCGCACGCCGAGCGCCTCGAGCGCCGGCTTGACGTGGTCGTGGGGGCCGACCGAGACCCCGCCGGAGATCAGCACGACGTCGGCTTCGTCCAGCGCGACGCCCAGCGCCTCCTCGGTGTCCTCGAGCGTGTCGTCGGCGCCGGTGACGGTGAAGACGCGCGCGCCGGACTGCATGGCCAGCGTGGCCAGCGTCGTGGCGTTGGAGTTGTGGATCTGGCCCACCGCCAGCTCGCTGCCCGGCTCGACCAGCTCGTCACCGGTGGCGACCACGGCGACGCGCGGGGAGCGGGCGACGACCAGATCGCCGCGACCGGCCTCGACCGCGATGCCCAGCTCGGGCGGGCCCAGGCGCATGCCGGCGCGCAGCACCGTCTGCCCGGCCCGTAGGTCCTCGCCGGCCTGGCGGACGTTGCGGCCGGCCTCGACCGCGTCGTTCAGCGTGACGCGGTCGCCGTCGGTGGTGACCAGCTCGACCTGGAGCACGCCGTCGGCGCCCTCGGGCAGCACCGCGCCCGTGGAGATGCGCATCGCCTCGCCGTCGCGCAGCGGGCGGGTGGCCGGGTGGCCGGCGCGTGACTCGTCGACGATCGGCAGGGTTCGGCCCGCCGGACCGGCCTTGACCGCGAAGCCGTCCATGGCCGAGCTGGCGAAGGGCGCGACATCGTGGGCGGCCACGACGTCCTGGGCCAGGATGCGGCCGAGCGCCGCGGTCAGCTCGACCGTCTCGGAGGGCAGGGGGGAGACCACGTCGCGCACCAGCGCGCGGGCCTGGGCGATCGACAGGAGCTGGGGCACGGTCCGCAGACTAGATGGGGCTCGCCCGCCATCTCGATCGCGGCCGTCCGCGATTGTTGGTAGGAACACGGGCCGTGCCTGCTCGTCCCGTCGCCGATGCGCCCGTTGCCGCGCTCACCGCTCAGCCCGAGGGGCTGGCCCGCGACTGGCTGGTCGCGCTGGTCGCCCGGGCGCCGCTGACCGCGGCCTCCAGCCTGCCGGTGGCCGAGCTGGCCCGGGAGGCACCGGTGCTCTGTGCGGCGATGGCCCGGGCGCTGGCCAGCGATCTGGAGCTCGAGCGGCTCTCGCAGGGTGACCTGCACGGCCTGGCCGGCCACGCCGGCGCGCTGGCGGGCGCCGCCGGCCCGGGCGATGTGGCCGAGGCCGTCGAGACGCTGCGCGGCGTCCTGTGGGCGGCGATCCTGGACGAGCTGCACCGGCCGCCGCCCGCGCTCGTCGCCGACCTGGCCGACCGCCTGGCCGCCGTCACCGCGGTGGTCACGGCGGCGTCGCTGCGCACGCCGGCCGCCCCGGCGCCACCTACGCCAGCGCCCGTCGGACCCGCCCCGCCGCCGGTCCCGTTTGCCGCCACCGACGCCGCGCGCACCGTCGAGCAGGCCGCGACCGGCGAAAGCGACGGTGCCGAGCTGCACGTGCGCGACCTGCGCCCGCGGATCCTCGACGGCCACGCGGTCGAGCACATCGCCCAGCGCGTGGCCGACCACCTGGTCGACCACCGCACGCTCGGCGTGCTGATCGTCGAGCTCGACGGGATCGAGCGGCTGATCGCCGCCGGCGACGACGCGGTCGCCGCGGCCCAGGCCGCCGAGCAGGCGCTCGAGGGCCTTCTGCGCCAGGGCGACGGCGCCCGCCGCGACGGCCCGGGCCGCATCTGGATCACGCTGCCCGGCACCGGCCCGGCCGGCGCCCGCGCGCTGTCGTTGCGCATCGGCGTCGCGGTCGAGCGCGCGGCTGAGCACCGGGGCACGCCGCTGACCGTCTCCACCGGCATCGCCGTCTTCCCGACCGACGCGCTCGACGCCGACGGGCTGGTCGATCACGCCGAGGAAGCGCTCTTCCGCGCCCGCGCCGGCGGGATCCGCTAGCCCAGGCGGTGACGGACCGCCGTTGTCCGCTTCGACCCGGTATGCGGGCTCGAGCGGACAACGGCTGCGGCGGTCACCCCAGCGGGGGCGTGCAGGCGTAGATGAGGAAGGCCTCCTCGTCGCCGACGTTCTCGATCGAGTAGGTCCAGCCGGGGGCGAAGAAGATCGTGTCGTCGGCGTTGACGGGCAGCTCGCCCTTGTCCCAGCGGACCAGGCAGCGCCCGCGCACCAGGTAGAAGAACTCGTGCACCGGGCCGAGGTGGTGCAGGTCCGCGTCGGAGGCGACCTCCTGGGTCGACCAGCCGCGGCTGATCTCGCCGGGCGCCATCCAGCTGACGCCGGCCATGATGTCGGAGCCGTGCTCCGCGTTGGTCAGCGTGCGCGCGAGCGTCATGGCGATCGCGTTGTCGGCGCGGTCGACGATCGCGCGGTCGGCCAGGGAGACGACGACGGGTTCGAGCATCAGGACTCCTTTGCGATTCGCACCCAGGTGGTCTTCAGGGCGCTGTACTCATCCAGGGCGTGCAACGACAGGTCACGGCCGCTGCCGGACTCCTTGACCCCACCGAAGGGCGCGACGGGATCGAGCGCGTCGACGGTGTTGATCGAGACGGTGCCCGCGCGCAGCCGGCGGCCCAGCCGCAGCGCCCGGTCGATGTCGGCGGTGAACAGCGACGCGGCCAGGCCGTAGCGGCTGTCGTTGGCCAGCGCGAGCGCCTCGCGCTCGCCGGCGAACGGCGTCACGGCCAGCACGGGCCCGAACACCTCCTCGCGGCTCAGCGGCGCCTGGGGGGAGACGGCGTCGAAGACGGTGGGGGTCACGTAGGCGGCGGAGCCGTGCAGCGTCAGGCGCTCGCCGCCGGTGGCCAGTCGCGCGTCGTCGCGCGCCGCCTCGACGTAGGCCATCACCCGATCGGCGTGCGCCTGGTCGACCAGCGGCCCGATGGTCGAGGCCGGGTCCAGCGGGTCGCCGAGCACCAGCGCCTCGGCATGCGCGACGACGCGCTGGACCAGCTCGGCGTGCACCGCGCGGTCCACCAGCACCCGCGAGTGGGCCGAGCAGACCTGGCCCTGGTTGGCGAAGATGTCGCCGGCGATGAGCGCGGCCGCGCGCTCCAGGTCGGCGTCGGCGAAGACCAGGCAGGGGCTCTTGCCACCGCACTCGAGCGACACCCGCTTGAGGTTGGACTCGCCCGCGTAGGTCAGGAAGCGCCCGCCCACCGACGTCGAGCCGGTGAAGGTCAGCGCGTCGACGTCGCGGTGGCGTCCGAGCGCCTCGCCCGCTTCGGGGCCCAGCCCGCTGACCACGTTGAGCACGCCGTCGGGCAGGCCGGCCAGCGTGCCCAGCTCACCCAGGCGCAGCGCGGTCAGGGGCGACTGCTCGGCCGGCTTGAGCACGACCGAGTTGCCCGCGGCCAGCGCCGGGGCGACCTTCCACATGGCGATCAGCAGCGGGTAGTTCCAGGGCACGACCGCGCCGACGACGCCCAGCGGCTCGCGCGTCACGGTGACCAGGTCCGACGGCCCGGTGGGAGCCACCTCGCCGCCGCGCTTGTCGATCGCCTCGGCGTAGAAGCGCAGCGTGGCGGCGGCGTCGGGCACGTCGCCGGCGCGCGCGTCGGCCAGCAGCTTGCCCATGTCGACGGACTCCAGGAGCGCGAGCTCGTCGGCGTGGTCCTCGACCAGCCGGGCCAGGCGCAGCAGCACGGCGCGGCGCTCGGCCGGGGTGGCCAGCGACCAGTCCCCGGCGGCGAAGGCGCGTCGGCCCGCGGCCACCGCCGCGTCGACATCGGCTCGCCCGCCGCGGGCGACCACGCCGATCACCGTGTCGGTGCGGGGCGAGACGACGTCCAGCGTGCGCCCGTCGGCGGCCGGGTGGGCCTCGCCGTCGATCCACAGATCGCGCGGGAGCGTGAGGCCGGCCAGCGCGTCAGGCATCGGCGTGGTGCAGCACGGCGGCCGCGATGCCCTGGGCCGTGGTCACGAGATCGTCGACGGTCACGAACTCGTCGACCGAGTGCGAGAGCGTGCGGCCGCTGGCCGGATCGCGCTCGGCGGGCCCGAACGTGCAGGCCGGGATCCCGGCGTGGTTGAGCGTCGCCGTGTCGTCCCACGAATGCATCCCGCTGCGCCGGGGCGCCCGTCCCACGGACTCGGTCGCCGCCAGCAGGCTGCGCACGACGAGCGCGTCGGGGTCCAGCTCGGCGGCGGGCAGGTTGATCTCCCAGTCCAGCTCGGGCGGGTGCTCCCGCAGCCAGCCGTCCTGGCCCGCGCAGGCGGCGATCGCGGCCTCGACCTGCGCGCGCGCCGTGTCGCCCCAGCCGCCGTCGACGCCCTGGCCCGGCGTGTAGTTGATGTTGAACGTCAGCTCGCAGCCGGCCGGGTAGCTGACCCACCACTCGCCGCCCGAGATCAGCGTGGGGATGATCGTCCCGGGCGCCACGTAGGCGTGCTGGGCCTCTGGCGCGACGCTCCACGCGCGCTGCAGCTCGGCCAGCGCCTGGACGACCGCATAGGCCTCGGTCACGGCGTTGACCGCGCCCCCCTCGCGCCAGTGGGGCTGGGGCGCGTCGGCGTGCGCCTGGCGGCCGCGCACCGTGACCCGCAGGCCCAGCCACCCGCGGCAGCACACGCGGGTGGTGAACGAGGACGGCTCGGGGACGATCGCCGCGTCGGCCCGCAGGCCGGCGCCGACCAGCGCGGCCATGCCGCCGCCGTTGAACTCCTCGTCGGTCACCGTGGCCAGCAGGACGTCACCGCGGGGCAGCAGCGCCAGGTCCGCCAGCACCTCGGCCGCGACGGTCATGGCCGCCACGCCGCCCTTCATGTCGGTCGTGCCGCGACCGTACAGGCGCCCGTCGCGCACCTCACCCCGGAACGGGTCGCTGCTCCAGCCCTCGTCCCCGGTGGCCGGGACCACGTCGACGTGGCCGCCCAGCAGCATCGTCGGCCCGGGCGCGGCACCGGCGAACCGGGCGGTCAGCTGTGGTCGCCCGGCAAACGACATGGGGCGCGGGAACTGGGCGGTGCGCGGGAGCGCGTCGTCCGGCGGCTCCCACAGGCGCACGTCCGCGCCCCGGCCCGCCAGCCGCCGGGCCAGCGCGCGCTGCAGGTCGGCGTCGGCCCGGGCGGGGTCGCCGACGGCCACCCGCGTCGTGGTGTCGAAGCCGACGAGCTCCGTGGCCAGCGCGACCAGTTCGTCGCGGCGTCGAGCGATCTCGTCCTGGGCGGTCGTGATTCGTTGCGATAGCGTCTCGACAGTCATGGATTCGTCGAAGTACTACCACAGAAGCGATCAAAGCGCAGAGCGCGGCGCGCTGGTGTCGTGCAGCCGCGCCGCGCGCGCAAGTACGCTCGGGCGATGCTGGACCCGATGCCCAACGGTGCGCTCGTGCTCGCCCCTTCGCTGACGGATCAGGACCGGGCGATCATCGCCGCGCTGCAGGAGGACGGGCGGCGCTCGTTCAGCCAGATCGCCACCGATCTGGGCATCAGCGAGCGGACGGTGCGCCAGGAGGTCGGGCGCCTGCGCGACGACGGCGTGATCCGCATCACCACCGTCGCCGACCCGCATCTGTACGGCTACCGGATGATCGCGCTGGTGGGGATCCGCGTGCGCGGCGGGCATGCCGTCTCCGACATCGTGCGCCAGCTGTTCGCGCTGCCCGGCGCGTTCTACGTGGGCGCCGTCACCGGCCGCTACAACATCGTCGCCGAGCTGACCTGCCACAGCACCGACGAGCTGCTGGCCACGCTCGACGGCGGCCTGGGCGTGATCGGCGGGATCGCCGACTACGAGGTGCACCCGTACCTGCGGCTGTCCTACCACGACCCCGCCTTCGGCTTCTCGCACACCACCGGCAAGGTCGACGCCAACGAGGCTTTTCGCGGTGTGGACGAGATCGACCGCAGCATCATCCGCCTGCTCAGCGTCGATGGCCGGACCGCCTTCCAGGGCATCGCCCGCGAGCTCGAGGTGTCCGAGTCCCAGGTGCGCCAGCGCGTCAAGCGCCTGACCGCGTCGGGCGCCCTGCGCATCATGGCGCTGACCATCCCGCGCGGCATCGGGCTGGAGACGCTGGCGATCGTCGGCATCACCGTCGAGAGCGGCGCCAACGCCGAGGTGATCGCCGGACAGCTGGCGGCGCTCCCGTCGGTCATCTACGTCGCCCTGTGTGCCGGGCGCTACGAGATCTTCGCCGAGGTCGCCTGCGTCGACGCGCCGGCGCTCCTGCAGTTCCTCAACCAGCAGATCCGCTCGCTGCACGGCGTCCGCGACGCCGAGCCGTGGATCTACCTGGACCTGCTGTACCGCCCGGTCACGCCGGTCTGACCACGGCGGCGCGCGGCCGCCCGCTCGCCCGCCGATCGCGGTCCGGACTGGACCGGCGGGACACCTGCGGGCACCACGCGGTCCACCTCGCCGCAACGAAATACGCTGTTGACAACCCGTTTCGCGACGATACACTCGCCGCAAGATGGTGTTTGAAACGAAGTTCGACACTAATTCGGGCGATTCCGCCGAGATGGACCGCGAATGGCTCCTGGCGGGACTGGAAGAGGGCCGGACGCTGCCCGCCTGCTGGTACACCGATCCCGCGCTGCTGGCCGACGAGCAGGCGGCGATCTTCGCCCGTGAGTGGCAGTACGTCGGCGCCGCCTCGCGGCTCCCCGAGGTCGGTTCGTACTTCACCGACGTGGTGGCCACGGTCCCGGTCGTGGTCGTGCGCCGCGCGGACGCGATCGCCGCCTTCGTCAACATCTGCCCGCATCGCGGCTTCCCCGTGGCCGAGGGCCAGGGCTGCCGCAGCACGCTGCAGTGCGGCTACCACGGCTGGACGTTCGGCCTGGACGGCCGGCTCAAGGGCGCGCCCCGGTCCGATCGCGAGCGCGACTTCCCCCGCGACCGGATCGGCCTGCGCGAGGTCCGCGTCGACACATGGGGCCCGCTGCTGTTCGTCAACCTCGACCCCGAGGCCGCGCCGCTGGCCGACACGCTGGGTGGCGTCGGCGATCTCGTGCGCGAGCGCGGCTTCGACCTGACCGCGCTGCCCTTCCGCGCGCGGCGCCAGTGGGAGATCGCCACCAACTGGAAGGTGACGCTCGACAACAACACCGAGTGCTACCACTGCGCGACCGTCCACCCGGGCTTCCGCAGCGACTACCACGTCGATCGCGACAACTACCGGGTCAGCGGCTTCGCCAAGTCGTTCGCCCACGTCTCGCCGCCCAAGCGCCCCGACGCGGCCGACGCCGCCGACTTCCACCTGTACTACCTGTGGCCGAACTTCATGCTGTCGGCGCGGGGCGACGAGCACTTCTACACCTACCGCTACGTCCCGCTGGCCCCGGGCCGCACGCTGCAGGTCAACGACTACTTCTTCCCGGCCTCGGTCAGCGACGACGAGCTGGAGGAGGCGATCGCCGACATCGGGCAGATCATGCGCGAGGACTGGCGCGTCTTCGAGGGCGTGCAGACGAGCCTGCAGTCCGGCGCGTTCGGCCAGGGCCAGCTGCTGCACGACGAGGAGTGGCTGCTGCGCCACTTCCAGCGCCTGGTCGTCGAGGCGGTGACCGGATGAGCACCAAGCGCGTGCTGCACACCTGCTATCGGATCGGCGACCCGGAGCGATCGGTGGCCTTCTACGCCAAGCTCGGCTTCGAGGAGCGCGGCCGCTTCCCGGTGCGCGACGAGGCGACGAACATCTTCCTCGGGCTGCCCGGCCAGGACGACCAGCTCGAGCTGACCCACAACTTCGGCGTCGAGTCCTACGACCTGGGCGGCGGCTACGCCCACATCGCCATCCACGTCGACGACGTGTACGCCGAGCTCGAGCGGCTGGCCCCGCTGGGCATCGAGCCGGTCAAGCCGCCGTTCCGGGTGCGCGAGGGATCGGCGCTGATCGCCTTCATCGTCGATCCCGACGGCTACCGCATCGAGCTCACGGAGCGGCCGAGCTGATGCGCGTGATCGTCGTCGGCGCCGGGCTCTCCGGCCTGTCCGCCGCCCTGGAGCTGCGCGACCGCGGTCACGAGGTGACCGTGCTGGAGGCGCGCGATCGCGTCGGCGGGCGCACGCTGACCGAGCAGCACGCGGGCATCGCCGTCGACGGCGGCGGCCAGTACGTCGGCCCGACGCAGCACCACACGCTGGCCTGGGCCCAGCGCTACGGCCTGGAGGTGTGGCCCGCCTACGCCGACGGTGACTGGCTGCTGGAGCTGCCCGACGGCGTCCGCCGCCAGGCGGGCCTGTGGCCCGACCTGCCGCCGGCGGCGCTGACCGAGCTGTGCGCCGCGGTCGATCAGCTCGACGCGATGGCGGCCACCGTCCCGCTCGACGCGCCCTGGACCGCGCCCGACGCCGCCGACTGGGACGCGATGACCGCCAGCGAGTGGGTGCGCTCCAGCGTCGACGACGCGGGCGCGCGCGCGTTCCTGCGCCTGTCGATGGAGGTCTGCCTGGCCGCCGACTGGCACGAGGCCTCGCTCCTGCACATGCTGTTCATGCTGCACAGCCTGGGCGGCAGCTTCGAGGCGGCCGTGTGGCATGCGCAGGAGCTGCGCGTGCTCGGCGGGACCCAGCCGCTGTCGCAGGGCGCGGCGGCCGAGCTGGGCGACCGGGTCGTGCTGGAGGCCGCCGTCGCGGCGGTCGTCGAGCACGCAGACGGCGTCGACGTGCAGCTGCAGGACGGGCGCCGCCTGGCCGCCGACCGCGTCGTCGTCGCGCTCCCGCCGCCGCTGGCCGCGCGCCTGCGCTTCGAGCCCGCGCTGCCCGCCCGTCGCGACCAGCTCTGCCAGCGCATGCCGATGGGCGCCGCGCTCAAGGCCGTCGCCTTCTACGACGAGCCGTTCTGGCGGGCCGACGGCCTCAACGGCCTCGTGCTCAGCACGATCGGGCCGGTCAGCTGGCTGTACGACAACTGCTGGCCCGATGTGCAGCCGGCCATGCTCGTGGGCTTCGTCACCGGGCGTCAGGCGATCGAGCTGACCGCGCTGCCCGTCGCCGAGCGGCGCGACCTGATCCTGGCCGGCATCGCCCGGACGCTCGGCGACCGCGCGTTGGACGCGCTGGACTACGTCGACTGGGCCTGGTGCGACGAGCCCTGGTCGCGCGGCTGTTACGCGTCCTACGCGCCGCCCGGCGCCTGGACGTCGACCGGGAGCGCCCTGCGCGCGCCCGTCGGCCGCGTCCACTGGGCCGGCTCGGACACCGCCGGCGAATGGGTCGGCTTCATGGACGGCGCGATCGCCTCGGGACGCCGCGTGGCCGGCGAGATCGAAGCGGCCGGATCGGCCCCCCTGCAATGGAAGGAAGCGAACGCGTGATCACCTCCTCGGCCCCGAGCCTCGACCACGTCCTGCCCGCGCCGGAGGCCGTCGAGGCCGCCGGCGCCCGGTTGCGGGAGGCCGGCGTGCGCTACGTGCTCTCCTGCTGGGTCGACCTGCTCGGGATCCCCAAGACCAAGCCGGTCCCGATCGGCGAGTTCGAGGCGCTGTGCGCGGGCAAGGGCCCGCAGTTCGCGGTGCACTCGATCTCGATGGTGCCCGATCTCGGGCCCGCCGACCCCGACCAGGTGGCGATCCCCGATCTCGACAGCCTGGTCATCTGCCCGTGGGACCGCACCTTCGCGTGGGTGTTCGCCGACCTGTACTTCCAGGGCGAGCGCTACGCCGGCTGCCCGCGCGGCGCGCTCAAGCGCCAGGCCGACAGCGCCGCGCAGGCCAACCTGCAGCTGCTGGCCGGCATCGAGCCGGAGTTCACCGCCCTGCGCTACGTCGACGGCCAGCCCGTGAAGGCGTTCGACAACGACCCCGTCGCCGGCTTCCGCCCGCGCCGCCAGGCCTTCGGCTACGACGCCGAGTTCTCGCTGGACTCGATGCCCTTCCTGGACGCGCTGGCCGCGGCCATCGAGGAGCTCGGGTGGGGCCTGACCAACGTGGTGGCCGAGGGCGCCTACTCGCAGTTCGAGCTGGACTTCGGTCACGCCGACGCGCTGACCACGGCGGACCGCTTCACGTTCCTGCGCGTGATGATCAAGGAGATCGCCAAGCAGCAGGGGCTGTTCGTCAGCTTCATGCCCAAGCCCATGCAGGGCGACTGGCGCAACGGCGCGCACATCAACCACAGCTTCGCCGCGCTGGGTGACGGCGGGGGCGGCAACGTCTACCACCAGGGCGAGGGCTGGGGCGAGGCGGCGATCGACTCGCTGGGCGGCCTGATGCGCCACGCCGGCGCGCTGACCGCGCTCACCTGCTCGACGGTCAACTCCTACAAGGGCCTGGTCGCGCGGGTCGCCGGCTTCGAGGGCGGCACCGTGACCTGGGCGCCGACCCACATCAGCTACGGCATGAACAACCGCTCGACGATGTTCCGGCTGCCGCAGGCGCGCTGGGCCATCGAGAACCGCGCGGCCGACATGACCATGAACGCCTACCTGGCGCTGGCCCTGACCTGCGCGGCGTCGCTGGAGGGCATCCAGCAGCAGCTCTCCCCGGGTGAGCCGTGCAACGAGGCGATGTACGACCGCAGCGACGCCGAGTGGAGCGCCGACGGGATCCAGCGTCTGCCCAAGACGCTGCTGGAGGCGGTCACGGCGTTCGACGCCGATCCGCTGGCCAAGGCGGTCCTGGGCGACTCGATGCACGAGCAGTTCAGCGCCTACAAGCACGACGAGTGGGAGCGCTTCCACCAGCACGTCACCGAGTGGGAGACCGAGGAGTACCTGCGGTTCTTCTGATGCTGGAGCGCGCGACCTATCACGCGGGGGACTTCCCGCTCCAGAGCGGCGCGTCGCTGTCGGACGCGCGGCTGGTCTACACGACCGCCGGGACGCTGAACGCGGCGCGCGACAACGCCGTCGTCTACCCGATGGGCTTCGCGCGGCGCGACGTCGACTGCGAGTACCTGATCGGGCCCGACCTCGCGCTGGACCCGGGGCGGTACTTCATCGTCGTGCCGAACCTGATCGGCAACGCGATCTCGTCGTCGCCGAGCACGACGAGCGGGCCGCAGGGCGGCGCGGGCTTCCCGTTGGTGACGATCCATGACAACGTCGCCCTCCAGCAGCGGCTGCTGCTGGAGGAGCTGGGCGTCGAGCGGATCGCGCTGGCCGTCGGCTACTCGATGGGCGGTCAGCAGGCCTACGAGTGGGGCGCGTCGCGGCCCGACATCGTCGAGCGCGTCGCGGTGATCTGCGGCGCCGCCCGCACCGCGCCGCACACCGAGGTCTTCCTCGGGGGCGTGGAGGCGGCGCTGACGGCCGACGCCGCGTTCGCCGGCGGCGCCTACACCGAGCCGCCGCGGGTCGGCCTGCGGGCGATCTCCCGCGTGTGGGCCGGCTGGGCGCTGTCGCAGCAGTGGTACCGGGAGGAGCGCTTCCGCGAGCTCGGCTACGACACGCTCGAGACGTATCTGACCGAGGCCTGGGACGCGATGTACGCCCAGCGCGACGCCAACAACATGGTCACGCAGCTGGCCACCTGGCGCCACGCGGACATCAGCGCCAACGACCGGTACGCCGGTGACTTTGCGGCGGCCATGGCCGCCATCGAAGCGGAGGTCCTGCTCCTGCCCGGGCGCACGGACCTGTACTTCCCGCCCGAGGACAGCGAGGCCGAGGCGGCCCTGCTGCGCCGGGGGCGGGTCGAGCCGATTCCGTCGAGCTGGGGCCACTACGCCGGCGGCGGACGAGCAGCGGAGGACCTGGCGTTCATCGACCGGGGACTGCGCACGCTCCTGGGGTCGTCAGCGTGAACCACGAACGAAGGGACGGACCGATGGACCGGCTGTCGACGAGCGACCTGAACCGTCGCGCATTCCTGTTGCGAGCGGGCGGTGCCGCCGCCGCGCTGTCCGGCTCCTCGCTGATCCTGGCCGCCTGCGGCGGGAGCAGCGGCGGCGCTGGATCGACCGCGGCGACCGCGGCCGCCGGCGGTACTGGGCGCGTGGGGGTCGGGGGCATCCCGATCGCCACCAAGTCCAACCCGGTGAAGCTGCCGCTGTACTCCGACAACACGGCGATCGCCTCCGGGCTGGCGCCGGAGAAGGGGCCGCTGGAGGTCTTCGACTGGGCCAGCTACCTGAGCCCGGAGGTCGTCAAGTCCTTCGAGCAGGAGCACGGCGTCAAGGTCAACGTGACGAACTTCGCCAGCTACGACGAGGCGGTCAAGAAGATCCGCTCGGGCGCCGTCAAGCCCGACGCCTGGGTGCCCGTCGTCGACCGCCTGCCGCAGCTGGTGGCGGCCAAGATCGTCCAGCCGATCAACCACTCCTACATCCCCAACCTGAAGAACGTCCTGCCCGTGTTCGCGGACCCGTACTACGACCAGGGGTCGCAGTACTCGGTGCCGAACTTCGTGTGGACCACGGGCATCGCCTGGCGCGCGGACAAGCTGCCGGACTTCGACCCGTCGACGATGAGCAACCCGTGGGACGCCTTCTGGACCGAGGACCGGGCGATCGGGAAGATGGGCGTGCAGAACGCGGCGTCGTTCGATCCGCTGTCGCTGGCGCTGCTGCGGATGGGCATCCGCGACTTCTCCAACCTGACCGACCAGCAGATCAACGACGCGGGCGACCAGCTGCTGGAGCTCAACAAGCGCGGTGTCAAGCTGCACTACACGGCCTTCCAGGCGCTGGCCGACGGGACCGAGATCCTCAGCCAGGCCTGGATGGGCGACGCGTTCGTCGCGCCGAGCCTGCTGCCCAAGGGCACGCCGGCCGACGTCGTGCAGTACTGGTTCCCCGAGGACGGCAGCGGCTCGGCCAACAGCGACGAGTGGGTGATCCCCAAGACGGCCGAGAACCCGGTGCTCGGCCACCTGTGGCTCAACCACCTGCTGACCTACGAGCAGGCGGTGTCCAACTACACCTACGTGGGCTACCAGCAGCCGCTGTCGACGATGACGCTGGCCGCGCTGAAGAAGGACAAGGTCGGCGCGCCGGAGCTGCTGGACGAGGTCTACGTGACCGACACCCAGGCGGCCAACGGCCTGCCCAACCCGACCCCGACCGTGGCCCAGGTCGGCCTGATCGACAAGACGTTCGCCACGTTCTCCTCCGGCGCGAAGTAGGGGTGCGCCCGCGATCGCGCTATCCGCTGGCGACGCTGGCCGGGCTGGGACTTCCCGGCCTGGCCTGGGTCACGCTGTTCGTCGGCGTCAGCGTCTACGTGCTGCTCGCGGTCGCCTTCGGGTCGGTCGACGACATCCTGTTCGAGCCCCACCCGGCGTGGTCGCCGCTGGACTGGCAGACCACGGCGTTCCAGACCGCGTTCGACGGTCTGGCGCCCGGCGGCGAGATCTGGTCGGTGTTCGCGCGCACGTGCGTGTACATCGCCATCGCCGTCGTCCTGTGCGTGCTGATCGGCTACCCCGTCGCCTACTACGTGGCCGTGCGCGCGGGCCGGGCCAAGCCGCTGTGGCTGGTCCTGCTCGTGCTCCCGCTGCTGGTCAGCTACATGCTGCGGATGCTCGCCTGGGTCGGCCTGCTGGCGCCCGACGGCTACGTCAACCGCTCGCTGGAGTGGCTGCACCTGATCTCCGGCCCGCAGGACTGGCTGGACGGACGCGCGAGCACGGTGGTGATCGCGCTGGCCTACGGCTGGGTGCCCTACTTCATCCTCCCGCTGTACGCCTCGCTGGAGCGGCTGGACCTGCGCTACCTGGAGGCCGCGCGGGATCTCGGCGCGTCGCCGACGACGACGTTCCTGAAGGTCACGCTGCCGCTCTCGCGCCAGGGCATCCTGGCCGGCCTGGTGCTGATCGCCCTGCCGATGTTCGGCGACTACTACACCAACGCGCTGGTGTCGGGCGCGCCGTCCACCAGCATGCTGGGCAACCTGATCAACACCTACGTGGAGAGCAGCCAGCAGCGCACGGTCGGCGCGGCGCTGTCGGTCCTGCTGCTCGTGGTGCTCGGCGGCCTGCTGACCTTCTACCTGCGCAGCTCGACGCGCGCGGCCCGGGCGGCGGCGGCATGAGGCGCCGGCGCGGGCCCACCCTCCTGGGGCTGTTCTTCGCGGCCTACCTGCTGTGGTCGCTGGTGCCCGCGGCCATCGCGATGCTGTTCTCCTTCAACGACGGCAAGTCGCGCAGCCAGTGGCAGGGCTTCTCGCTGCGCTGGTGGACCGACGGGTCGTCGTCGGTGCTGCACGGCGACGTGTTCCGCTCGGCGTTGGAGCAGTCGCTCACGCTGGCGGTGCTCGACGTGGTCATCGCCGTCCCGCTCGGCATCGCCCTGGCCATCGCGCTGTCGCGCTGGTTCGGCCGCGGCTCGGCCCAGGTCGCGCTGCTGGCCACGATCCCGCTGGTCATTCCCGAGCTCGTGCTGGCCATCGCGCTGTTCCTGCTCATCACGCAGCTGCTGACGTTCGTGCACCTGGGCACGGTCGCGCAGGTGATCGGCCAGGTGACCTTCACGATGCCCTTCGTGATCGTGATCGCGCGCGCCCGGCTGGCGTCGATCACGCCGGAGCTGGAGGAGGCCGCGATGGACCTCGGGGCGTCGCCCTCGGCCACGATGTGGCTGGTGCTCGTGCGACTGCTGCAGCCCGCGATCGTCGCGGGCGCGGTGATCGCGTTCGCGCTGTCGGTCGACAACTTCGTGATCACGCAGTACATGGCGTCCGACGAGTCCACGCAGACCGTCCCGATGCTGATCTACACAAGCGCGCGCGGGTCGGCCACGCCGGCGCTGAACGCCACGGCGACCTCGCTGGTGATCTTCACCGCGGTGTTCGTGGCGCTCGGCGGGCTGCTGTACCGCGCGCTGAGCCGCCGACAGGCTGGAGTGCGCGCATGAGCGGGGAAGTCCGCCTCGAGGGGCTGTTCAAGACGTTCGACGACTTCACGGCCGTCGACGGGATCGACCTGCAGATCGCACCGGGGGAGTTCTTCTCGATGCTCGGCCCGTCGGGCTGCGGCAAGACGACGACGCTGCGGATGGTCGCCGGCTTCGAGGAGCCCACGCGCGGGACCGTGCTGCTCGACGGGGTCGACGTGACGCGCACGCCGCCGCACCGGCGACCGGTCAACACGGTCTTCCAGAGCTACGCGCTGTTCCCGTTCCTGTCGGTCTCCGACAACGTCGCCTTCGGCCTCAAGCGCCAGGGGGTCGCGCGCCGCGACATCCCGCCGCGCGTGAACGAGGCGCTGGCGCTCGTGCAGATGGACGCGTTCGCCCAGCGCCGTCCGCAGCAGCTCTCCGGCGGCCAGCAGCAGCGCGTCGCGCTGGCCCGCGCGCTCGTGCTCAAGCCCTCGGTGCTGCTGCTCGACGAGCCGCTCGGCGCGCTGGACGCCAAGCTGCGGCGCGTCCTGCAGGTCGAGCTGAAGACGCTCCAGCAGGAGGTCGGCATCACGTTCATCTACGTGACGCACGACCAGGAGGAAGCGCTGACCATGAGCGACCGGATCGCGGTCATGAACCACGGCCGGGTCGAGCAGGTCGCCGCGCCCCAGCGCATCTACGAGGAGCCCGAGACGACGTTCGTCGCCGACTTCCTGGGCACCTCGAACCTCCTGGACGCGGTCGCCGCGGGGGCCACCGACGGCGGCTGCGCGATCACCATCGCCGATCGCGGCTTCGTGGCCGCCAGCGGCCCCGCGGCGACGCGGGGCGCGGCGCAGGTGACGATCCGCCCCGAGCGGATCGTGCTCGAACCCGAGGGCGCGACGGGGCTCAACCGCGCGCCCGGCGTGGTGCGCAACGTGATCTTCCTGGGCCACGCCCACCAGGTCGTGGTCGGCCTGCCCGACGGCACCGTGGTGCAGTGCCTCGTGCAGAACACCGGCACGGCGTTCAGCCGCACGCCCGGCGATGCTGTGACCGTGCACCTGCCCCCGTCCGACATTCGCGTCCTGGCCGACACGGGCATCGCGCCCGTCGACCCCGACGAGTCCGCAGAACCACCCAAGGAGTGATGGGAATGCCGAACATCGGTCCGATGGAGATCGCCCTCGTGGCGCTCGTCGCCCTGCTGATCCTGGGCCCGAAGAAGCTGCCCTCGGCCGGCCGCGCGCTGGGGGAGAGCATCCGCGGCTTCAAGGAGAGCATCACCGCCGACAAGCGCGCGGCGATCGACGAGCCGGCGCTGACGGACGAGGCTTGAGCCCGCGCGCGCGGGCCGGCGCCGCGTGCGCCGGGGTGCTGGCGATCGCGCTGGCGGCGGCCGGGCCGGCCTCCGCGGCGGACCGCTGCGCGCGCAGCGCCGCGCTGCACCCGGGCGTGTCGGGCTCGGGCCTCTATCGGACCGTCGCCCCGTTCGAGCACTTCGACTCGGCCCGCACCCAGGTGTTCCCGGCGACCTGCACCACCGCCGAGCTCAGCCACGGCCGCGCGGTCGTCGTGCGCCGCCGCGCCGCCGCGGCCGACTTCACCACGCCGTACATCGCCGCCACCCGGCGCCGCGGCGAGCTGTTCGTCTACGGCTACGGCGCGGACGCCGCGACGCAGGGCGGGTACGTCGCGCGCGTCGACACGCGCACCCTGCGCGAGGTGTGGCGCACGCGCATCCTGGACGCCTCGCCGGCCGGGCAGTGGAGCTACCCGGGCGTGATGCTCGTCCACGGCAACGGCTTCGTCTACGCGATCTACGGCAACGTGCTGGTCAAGCTGAACCCGGCCGACGGCGCCACGCTGGCCCGCCGCGAGCTGCCCGAGGATCCGGCCCAGACCGGCGCGGCCTACAACGGCATGGTCGTGCTGTCCGACGGGCGGCTGGCGGTCAAGAAGATCGAGCGCGGCCCGTGCCTGGACCCGTCCACGCTGGGCGGCCTGGCCTGCTCGGCGGCCAACGGGCTGCCGTCGGTGATCGCGATCGTCGATCCCGGCGACCTGTCGATCGTCTCGCAGGTCACGCCGCCCGAGCCGAGCACCGGGCGCATCAGCGCCGCGGCGCTGGACGGGCGTGAGTACGTCTACGTGGCCGGGCGCGACACGGTGTTCCGCTACGCCTACGCGCGCGGCCGCCTGACGCTCGATCGCTCCTGGGGCCCGGTGACCTACCGCACGGGCGAGCAGACGCCGGGCACCGCCGCCGGCGTGATGGGCGACTGGGTGGTGATCCAGACGAACTTCCTGCCCTCGCCCCAGCCGCTGACGGTGACGGCGGTCAACGTGCGCGACAGCAGGCGCGTGTTCCACATCCAGCCCTTCGCCGATGCGCACGCGCCCAGCAGCTGGATCGTCTCCAAGGCCGCGCTGGACGCGGGCAACGCGACGATCGTCACCCACGACACGGCCACGCGGCGGATGGGCGCGCTGCGCCTGGACCCGCGCCGCGGGCTGTCGGTGCGCTGGACGCGGCGCCTGCAGTCGTTCGCGTTCACCGCCCTCGTCGGGCCGCCCAAGCGACGCGAGATCGTGATCCCCGACCTGCGCGCCGAGGGCGACGTGGTCACCTGGCTGGACGAGGCCACCGGCGCGCTCCACGCGCGCTCGGCGCCGCTGTCGGCGCAGCCCGCGCCCGGGAACATCGTCACGCCCGGCTTCGACGGGCGCTTCTACTACCTGGCGCCGCTGGGGCGCCTGTGGGAGCTGTCGCCCGGCGCCTGAGGATCTAGCGACCGTCGGCGGGCGCGTCGGCGACGGGGGCCCAGCCGACCGCGTCGGTGCCCTCCATGCCGATCGCCTGCGCGGCGGCCCAGGTCAGGTCCAGCGCGACGCCCTTGGCGTACGGGCCGCGGTCGATGACCGGCACCTCGACCGAGCGGCCGTCGAGGTACACGGCGACCATCGTGCCGCAGGGCAGCGTCTTGTGGGCGACGCCCATCGTCGTCTTCGACAGCCGCACGCCGCACGCCGTCTTGCGCCCGAACATGCCGTACCAGGTGGCGCGCGTGGGCTTGTAGACGGTGGCCGTGCCCGCGACCGCGTCGGCCGTCGCCGCGGTGGCCCCCGTCGTGTCGGGCACGGCGCGCAGCGCGTAGCGGCCGGCGGCGTCGGCCGCCCAGGAGACGGTGAACGCGCCGGTCTGATCGGCCCGGCCGCGGCCGATCGCCTCCCACGCGTCGGTGTCGGGATCCTGGCGCTCGACGCGCACGCCGGCGCTGGCCGCCGACGCGAGCTTGCCGGAGATCTTCACGGTGTCGCCGACCATCGCCCCGGGCGTCACGGTCAGGCCGCCGGTGTCCCCGAACGACGCGCCGCCCGTGGGCGCGGGCGCTTGGGCGAGGGCAGCGGAACCGGCCGTCAGCGTGGTGACGACGATCGCGGCAGCGATGGCAATGGGGCGCAGAAGCATGATCGGGCTGGCCTGCGGGGTTAGCTGACGGGCTCGCGACGCTGAGAGCGCCGCTACGGCTCAAGGTTGAGCCGACTCGCCCCATGCGGACACGGTCCGCGGTGGGTTCCCCGTCGCCGGTGTGGACAGATGCACACCGGCGTTCGGCAATGCCCAGGGAGCATAACCCCCTGAGATCTGGCGTGCTACTTCCCGCCCGGCAGCTTGGACCGCGCGGCCTTCAGCGCCTCGCGCCCGATCACCAGCCCGACGTGCGCGATGTCGTTGGCCGCGGCGACCGCGGTCTGCAGGATCTCGGCGCCGCTGGGCGGCTCGATCGGGCGGCGCTCGGACGGCGGCGCGGGCTCGGGCGGAGCCGGCGGGGTCGCCTTCGGCTTGGGCTTGGCGGTCGCCTTCGGCTTGGCGGCCGCCTTCGGCTTGGCGGTCGCCTTCGGCTTGGCGGTCGCCTTGGGCTCGGCCGCGGCCTTCGGCTTGGCGGCCGTCTTCGGCTTGGCCGCAGGCTTGGGAGCGGTCGCGGGCGTGGTGCCGTCGGCGCTGGCGCGTCGCGTGCTGCGACGGGCCGGGCGCGTCTTCGGCAGGCGCGAGAGAACGTCGTCGGAGTCGTCGTCAGCAGCCATGTCCTGAGCATTCTCGCGCAACGCCGCGGGAGCCGTCGCGGAGGGCACTAGGATGGAATCCACGCCCGCCCGCCAGGCACCAAGCTCACCCGGTCTGCGAGACCGGAAATCCGCACGGGTACGAGGCGATTGACCTTCCATAGGCGAGACGGAAACGGAACTTGATGTCAGTCGCAGAGCTTCAGGAACTCGAAGAGATCAAGGGCCTTCTGGCGAAGGGCCAGCAGGTGGGCGTCCTGACGCACGCGGAGATCGCCAGCGCGATCTCCGAGTTGGACGTCGACGAGGCCGACGTGGAGGAGCTCAACTCCTTCTTCGAGGCGCAGGAGATCGAGCTCGTGGAGGAGGTCGACCCGGCGGCGACCGCCGCCAACGAGGTCGAGCGCGCGCCCGACAAGCGGGGCGGCCGTCGCAAGAAGGCGACGATCGACCTGCGCCCGGACATGACGACGGACTCCTTGCAGCTGTTCCTCAAGGACATCGGCAAGGTCCGCCTGCTGACCGCGCAGGAAGAGGTCGATCTGGCCAAGCGCATCGAGCGCGGCGACCTCGACGCCAAGCAGAAGATGGTCGAGTCCAACCTGCGCCTGGTCGTCTCGATCGCCAAGAACTACCGCAACCAGGGCCTGCCCTTCCTCGACCTGATCCAGGAAGGCACCCTGGGCCTCGTGCGCGCGGCCGAGAAGTTCGACTACCGCAAGGGCTTCAAGTTCTCCACCTACGCGACCTGGTGGATCCGCCAGGCGATCGCCCGCGCCCTGGCCGACAAGGCGCGCACGATCCGCATCCCGGTCCACGTCGTCGAGAAGCTCAACAAGATCGGCCGCGCCGAGCGCAAGCTGGTCACCGAGCTGGGCCGCGAGCCCACGGCGGAGGAGATCGCCGAGGTCACCGGCATCGACCCCGAAGAGGTCGACTCGATCAAGCGCTCCGCGCAGGCTCCGGTCTCGCTGGAGAAGCCGGTCGGTGACGAGGAGGAGTCCGAGTTCGGCCAGTTCATCGCCGACGAGCGGGCCGAGTCGCCCTACGAGCGTGCGGCCGAGATCCTCACCAAGGAGGCGCTGCGCGAGGCGCTGGAGAACCTCTCCTACCGCGAGCGTCGCGTGCTCGAGCTGCGCTACGGCCTGGGCGGGGAGCACCCGCGCACGCTGGACGAGGTCGGGCGCACGTTCAACGTGACGCGCGAGCGCATCCGCCAGATCGAGAACCAGTCGCTGAAGAAGCTGCAGTCGCTCGCCGAAGCGCAGAAGCTCCGCGACGTCGCCTAGGTCCGCGGATGGACATTCGCCACGCGCGCCCGAGTGACATCGCGCGCGTCGTGGCGATCTACAACCAGAACGTCGCGCTGCCGGTCGCGCTGGACCAGCGGCGCAACTGGTTCCACGAGCGCGACCCGCGGCGCCGCCCGCTGTGGGTCGCGGAGGTCGACGGCGTCGTCGCCGGCTGGCTGTCGGTGGACGACTTCTACGGCCGCATCGGGTACGAGGGCGCGGTGCAGATCGGCGCCTACGTCGATCGCCTCCAGCGCGACGCCGGGATCGGGTCCGCGCTGCTGGCGCACTGCATCACCTGCGCGCCGCGCCTGCGCATCGAGGCGATCCTCAGCTACATCCTGGCCGAGAACCCCGCGCCGATCGCCATCTGCGCGGCGCACGGGTTCGAGCAGTGGGGCCGGCTGCCGGGCGTGTCGGGCACCGGTGACGTGCTGATCATGGGGCTGCGGGTCGCTGATGCATCGCGATCTCGTAGCGATCACCTCGATAGAGCGACCGCGCACTCTCGATGACGCCGCCGCCCGCCCGGCGGGTGGTGCGCAGGAACAGCAGCGCGGGCTGGCCCTCGGCCGCGTGCAGCAGCGCGGCCTCGGTCGCGTTCAGCGCGACCGCGCTGGCCCGCTGGCGCGCTTCGCCGAAGGCCACCGCGTAGCGCTCGCGCAGCAGCGCGTAGAGCGAGCGGCCGTCCAGCGCCGCGTCCTCCAGGCCGGGGAAGTCCTCGCCGGGCAGGTGCAGCCACTCGACGGCGATCGGCTCGCCGTCGGCGGTGCGCACGCGGTGGATGCGCACGACGGGCGCGCCGGGCGCCAGCTCCAGCGCGGCGGCCACCTGGTCATCGGCGCCGATCACCTCCTGCAGCAGCGTGTAGCCACCCGGGGTCATGCCGCGCTTGACGATGTCCTGGCTGAACGAGGAGAACGCCTCGCTCTGCACGATGCGTGGCTCGGCCACGAACGTGCCCTGGCGCTCGACGCGGTAGGTCACGCCGTCGGCGGTCATGCGGTCCAGCTCGCGCCGCACGGTCATGCGCGCGACGCCGAAGCGCTCGGCCAGCACGCGCTCGGAGGGCAGCAGCGCGCCCGGGCCCAGGCCGGCGATCAGCCGCATCAGGCGGTCGCGCAGCTCCGCGCCCTTGGGCTGGGATCCGGACAGCGGTGCGAGGTCGCCGGACATGGCCGTGGTGTATACCAGTTCTTGACTGGTATAGACCAGAGCGCTACGGTGCGTCGCTCCACGCAAACGTGCGACCTGGGGGACAGGGGATGCTCAAGACATGGACGGCGGCTGCGCTCGTCGGGGTGCTGGCGCTGGGGGCCGCGGCGTGCGGCAGCGACGACGACTCGGGCGGCTCGACCGGCGGATCGACGTCGTCGACGGCCAGCAGCGGGAAGGGCGCGAAGATCGCGCTGCTGCTGCCGGAGAACAAGACGGCGCGCTACGAGAACCAGGACAAGCCGAGCTTCGAGAAGAAGGTCAAGGAGCTGTGCGCCGACTGCCAGGTGCTCTACTCCAACGCCCAGCAGGATCCGGCCAAGCAGCAGCAGCAGGCCGAGCAGGCGATCACCAACGGGGCCAAGGTCCTGGTCATCGACGCGGTCGACGTCGCGGCGGCGTCGGGCATCGCGCGCACGGCCAAGCAGCAGGGCGTGCCGGTCGTCTCCTACGCGCGGCTGATCTCCGACGCGCCGCTGGACGCCTACGTCTCGATCGACCCGTACAAGGTCGGCGTGCAGCAGGGTGAGGCGCTGGCCCAGGCGCTCGACGCCCAGGGTGGGGCGAAGCAGGTCGTGATGATCAACGGGTCGCCCACCGACTCCAACTCGGCGCCGTACAAGAAGGGCGCGCACGACGCGCTCGACCAGGCCGGGGTGAAGGTCGTCAAGGAGTTCGACACGCCCGACTGGAGCCCCGACAAGGCGCAGACCGAGATGGAGCAGGCGATCACCTCGGTCGGCAAGGACGGGTTCACCGGCGTCTACTCGGCCAACGACGGCATGGCCGGTGGCGCGATCGCCGCGATGAAGTCCGCGGGCATCTCGCCGGCGGACCGGCCCGTGACCGGTCAGGATGCCGAGGTCGCCGCGCTGCAGCGAATCCTCGCGGGGGAGCAGCTGATGACCGTCTACCAGCCCATCAACGAGATCGCCTCGACCGCCGCCGAGCTGGCCGTGCCGCTGGCCCAGGGCAAGGGGCTCCCGTCGGGGCTGACCACGAGCGAGACCGACAACGGCGGCGGCCAGGTGCCGTCGGTGCTGCTGGACACGATCGCCATCACCAAGGACAACGTCGACACGGTGATCGAGGACGGGTTCGCGACCGCGGCCGAGATCTGCACCGGCGCGTACCAGAAGGCATGCGCGGAGGCGGGGATCTCCTAGTGGCCGGAGCGCAGATGGCGGCCGAGATGGCCCAGCAGCCAGCCGTTCTGGAGGCGCTGGCGGGCCGGGCCGATGCCATCGCGGGCGCGGTGCGAGCGATCGCACCGCGCCCCTTGGCGGGCACCGCGATCGTCGCGCGGGGCAGCTCCGACCACGCGTCGGTCTACGGCCGCTACCTGCTCGAGCTGGCCACGGGGCGGCCGGTCTCGCTGGTCGCGCCGTCGCTGCACCTGCTCTACCGGGCGCGCGTCGACTACGGCGGGCAGCTGGCCATCGCGGTCAGCCAGTCCGGGCGCACCCCGGAGATCGTCACGACGCTGGAGCGCCTGCGCGAGCAGGGCGCGCGGGGGCTGGCCATCACCAACGACGCCTCCAGCGAGCTGGCCGCTGCCGCCGACCTGCTGGTCGCGCTGGAGGCGGGGGAGGAGCGGGCGGTGCCGGCCACCAAGACGGTCACCGCCCAGCTGCTGGCCTTCGCGCTGATCGCCCGCGCGCTGGGCGACGTGCCGTTCACCGACGCCGATCTGGCGGCGCTGCCCGGCGCCGTTGGGGCGGTGCTCGACGACCCGGGGCCGGCGCGCGCGGTCGCGGCCGCCCTGGCCGGCGAGGACCGGCTGGTGGTCACGGCCCGCGGCCTGCTCTACGGCGCCGCGCTGGAGGCCGCGCTCAAGCTCCAGGAGACCTCGGCGATCTCCGCCGACGGGCTGTCGGCGGCCGACCTGCGCCACGGCCCGATCGCCATCGTGGGCCAGGGCTTCCCGGTGCTCGTGCTCGACGGGCCCGGCCCGGCGCATGCCGACGCCGTCGACCTGATCGCCGACCTGCGCGCGCGGGGTGCGCGCGTGTGGACGATCGGGGTGGGTGGGGACGGGGTCGACGCCGACCTGCCGCTGCCCGGCGTGACCGAGGGGCTGCTGCCGATCGTCGCCGTCGTGCGCGCGCAGCAGCTGGCCCGCGAGCTGGCGTTGGCCCACGGCCGCGATCCCGACGCGCCCGCCGGGCTGCGCAAGGTCACCGCGACGTGAGCGTGCTGACGCTGGTCGGTGGGCGGGTGGTGACGCCGGCGGGGATCGTCGACGGCGACGTGGTCGTGCAGGACGGCGTGATCGCCGCGGTCGGCCACGGCCCACCGCACGGCGAGGTCGTGGACCTGCGCGGTCGGTGGGTGCTGCCGGGGTTCGTCGACGTGCACGTCCACGGCGGCGGCGGCGCGCAGTGCAACAGCGCCGACCCCGAGGAGATCCAGCGCGTCGCGGCGTTCCACGCCGCGCACGGCACCACCTCCCTGCTGGCCACCACGGTCGCGGCGCCGGTCGACGACCTGCTCGACGCGCTGCGGGCGATCGAGGCGGCCCGCTGCGCCCCGCGCCGGGACGCCGCCGAGGTGCTCGGCGCGCACCTGGAGGGCCCGTTCCTGAGCGCGGCCTGGCCGGGCGCGATGGAGGGCGAGGTGTTCCTGGCCCCCGACGTGGAGCTGCTGGACCGGCTGCTGGCCGGCGGCCGCGTGCGCTCGATGTCGCTGGCCCCGGAGCTGGACGGGGCGCTGGCGGTGATCGAGCGCGCGGTCGCCGCCGACGTGCGCATCTCGCTGGGCCACACCGACGCCACCTACGCGCAGGCCCGCGCGGCCGCGCAGGCGGGGGCGCGCCTGGTCACGCACGCGTTCAACGCCATGCGACCGCTGCACCATCGCGAGCCGGGCATGCTCGGCGCCGCGCTGGACCTCGACGAGCTGGCCTGCGAGGTGATCTGCGACGGCGTCCACGTCGACCCGGTCGCCGTGCGCCTGCTCGTCGGGGTCAAGGGGCCCAGGGCGACGCTGCTGGTCACCGACGCGATCGAGGCCACCGGCCTGCCCGACGGCGACTACCGCCTGGGCGACCGCCCGGTCCAGGTGCGCGCCGGTCGCGCCACGCTGCCGGGCACCGACACGATCGCCGGCTCGACGCTGACGATGGACCGCGCGCTGCGCAACGTGATCGCGTTCACCGGCGTGTCGATCCAGGACGCCGCGGCGATGGCGGCGACGACGCCGGCCCGCCTGCTCGGCGTCGACGACCGCAAGGGCTCCGTCGTCGAAGGGCTCGACGCCGACCTCGTCGTGCTGGAGCCAGACCTGTCGGTCGCCGCGGTCCTGACCCGAGGCGCCTGGGCACGGGGCTTCAGTTGGTAAAGTAATGGGCGATGGACACCTGCCCCGTCAGCCGAACGGCGGCCGTCATCTCCGGCAAGTGGACGATCCTGCTGGTGCGTGACCTCGCCGAGGGCCACTGCCGCTTCTGCGAGCTGGAGCGCTCGCTGGCGGGCATCTCGCCCCGCACGCTCTCCCTGCGCCTGCGCGCGCTGGAGGAGGAGGGCATCGTCCAGCGCCAGACGTTCCCCGAGGTGCCGCCGCGCGTCGAGTACCAGCTGACGGCCAAGGGCCGCGACCTGCTGCCGATCATCGACGACATGCGTCGCTACGGCCTGGAGTGGCTCGGCCCCGAGGACGACTGCAGCCCCGTCGCGACGCCTGCGGGCGCGCTCGCCTCCGCCTGATCTGTGAAGGGTTTCGCCCGGACGTAGCGAACGGGAGCGCGTGCGTTCTCACACGCTCCATGCCGCGCTGCGTCGTTACGTCGAAGAGGTCGCCTTCACGCTGTCGGCCGATACCGCCGACGGTGCCGAGGTGCCGTTCGAGCTGGTTGAGGAGCGCGGCGCCCGGCGCACGGCGCTGTACTGCTACCGCCCGCTGATCGACGAGTTCCTGCGCGAGCGCGCGTCGTCGCTGCTGCGCCTGGACGGCCACCAGCCCGCGCTGCGCGCGCTGGCCCAGCACGACGGGCTGCACCGCTACCTGAAGGCGGCCAACGAGCGCATCCCGCCCGACCAGGGCGCCCGCTCGCGCGCGGTGCTCGAGCTGTTCCTGGAGCGCGTGTTCGCCGAGCAGACGACGTTCGACTTCGACGCCACCCGCTTCGACCGCGCCTATCGCCAGCTGGAGGAGGCGATCTTCGCCGGGCGCACGCACGCCGCGGCGATCGTCCCGGTGATGGGCCTGGACATCGCCTCCGACGAGATCGTGCTCGGTGAGGGGCTGACGCTGACCCGCACCGCCGCGTTCCCGGGCGCGCCCACCGAGGTCCAGCACGAGGCCGACGTCGTCGCCGCCTTCCGGGCCGAGGTCGAGGACGGCGGGCCGGATCCGTTCGCCCAGGCCGGCCGCGCCTTCCGCCGCCTGATCGTGGCCCTGCGCCTGTACGACGAGGGCGGCATCGCGCTCGGGCCCGTGGCCTGGACGCGGGTCGACGACGGTGCCTGGCGCGCGACCACGCTGGGCACCGGCGGCATCGCGCAGGGGCTCACGCTGATCGAGTCCGAGGAAGAGGACGAGCTGCGCGCCTTCTGCAGCCTGGTCGCCCGGCGCACGCCCCGAGCGGGCGAGCTGGCCTGGGCGCTGGGGCGCTACGGGATGGCCTGCGAGCGCCAGTCGCCGCCGGAGACGCTGTCGGACGTGCTGCTGGCCTTGCGCGCGCTGCTGGAGCCGGAAGGCCCCGCCTCGGGTCGCCTGCCCGGGCGGGTGGCCGCGCTGTGCGCCGTGCCCGACGACCGGGCCGGGCTGGCCGAGCGCGTCGCGCAGTGCGTGTCGCTGGAGCGGGCGATCATCGCCGGCACCGCGCCCCGCTCGGGCGAGGTCGACGCGCTGATCGAGGAGCTGCTCGGACACTTGCGCGCGCTCCTGCGCGACGTGCTCTGCGGCCACCTGGAAGCGGACCTGCGCGCGCTGGCCGACCGGCTGCTCGTCCAGGTCTAACTGACCAACAGTAAGATCGCGGTGTGCCCCTGGGTCGCGCCGTCATCGCCGCCGCGTTCATCGCCGCGCTCGCCCCGCCCGCCGCGGCCCGCGCCGACGAGCTGACGCTCGTCTCCAGCCAGCGCATCGACGCGCGCCTGAGCGAGCTGACGCTGCGCACCGACGCGGTCTCCGGGCCGACCAAGGTGCGCGTGCTGCTGCCCGCGGGCTACGACGGGTCCACACGCCGCTACCCCGTGCTCTACCTGCTGCACGGAGCGATCGACGACCAGCGGTCCTGGACCGAGCAGGGCGATGCCGAGGCGATCACCGCGGGGCTGCCGCTGATCGTCGTGATGCCGGCCTCCGGCCCGGGCGGCGGCTACGTGAACTGGTTCAACGGCGGCGCCGGCGGCCCGCCCGAGTGGGAGACCTACCACGTCGATCAGCTGATCCCGTTCGTCGACGCGCGCTATCGGACCGTGGCCCGGCGGGGCGGACGCGCGGTGGCCGGGCTGTCGATGGGCGGCTTCGGCGCGATGAGCTACGCCGCCCGCCACCCGGACACGTTCGTCGCGGCGGCGGCCTTCTCGGGTGCGGTCGACACGAACAACCCGCTCGACATCGCGATCACCGGCGACGAGCCCTGGGGGCCGCACGCGACCCAGGAGATCCGCTGGCGCGGCTCCAATCCGTGGGACCTGGCGGAGAACCTGCGCGGGCTGCGGCTGGTGGTGCGCACCGGCGACGGCGCGCCGGTCAACGACATCGTCGAGAACGTCGTCCACCAGATGAACGTGGGCTTCCACGCGCGGCTCGACGCGCTGGGCATCGCGCACACCTGGGACGACTACGGCGCGGGCACGCACACGTGGCCGTACTGGCAGCGCGACCTGCGCGAGACGCTGCCGCAGCTGATGTCCACGTTCGCCGATCCGCCGGCCGCCCCGCGCAGCGTGACGTACCGGTCGATCGAGCCGTCGTACGCCGCGTACGGGTGGCGCGTGGCGCTGCGGCGGCCGGCGTTGGAGTGGAGCGAGCTGTCACGGGCCACGGCGCGGGGGTTCACGTTGCGCGGCTCGGGCCGTGCGGTCGTCACCACCCCGCCCGTCTTCGCCGCGCGCTCGCGGGTGCGCGTGGGCTCCCGCGTCCGGCGCGCCGACGGACGCGGGCGGCTGCGCGTGAGCGTCACGCTCGGCCCGGGCAACCCGGCGCAGGCGCTGACGCCGGGCGCGGTCACGCGGGTGTTCCGCCGGACCGTCACGCTGCGGCCGGTGCGCTAACCGTTCGGGCGACACCTGCGCGCGCGACCATTGTCGGTTTGGCGTCGCATAGCGACGCTGAACTGACAACGGCCCGGTGCCGCGACGCCTACCGCGCCCGCACGCGGACGGGCAGGAACGTGTCACCCGCCGACGCCCGCACCCAGGGCCGCGACGCGGACCCGACCGGGATGCGCGCGCGGCCGAGACGATCGGTCCGCGCCCGGCGCCCGCCGACCGACACGACCGCGCCGGCGACCGGCCGGGTGTCGCCGCGCCCGGCGCTCGTCTGCACCTCGGGCGCCGCGTCGACCGTCACGCGCGCGACGACCGCGTGGCCGACCACGCGGGCCGAGAGCTCCAGCCGCGACGGCCGCGGCAACTTCGTCGGACACGGCCCCAGCGCCGGGATGTTCCCGGCCAGCTTGTAGCCGTCGAGCTCGGCGTCCACGCCGCCCGACGCGGTCGGCGTGCCGTCCTGGCGACCGATGAAGTAGTCGCCCTTCATGTGGCCGGTGTGGGCGCCGGTGATGACCAGGTCGGCGGTGCTGTGGGCCGGCACGACCGAGAACCCGTTGGACTCGAGGCGCTCGTAGCCGGTGACGAAGGACTTCCCATCGTCGGAGTAGCCGTCGTAGGTCACCGAGAAGGAGCCGGCGGCGATCGAGCCCGAGTAGGAGATCGTCGCGGTCCCGCCGCCCAGGCCGCGCACGGTGACCGTCGCGCCGGAGTCGGTCACGCCGCGGTAGGCCGAGGGCGTGGGCGCCCACGAGCCGACCGCCGACGAGACGACCTTCAGCGGCTTGGTCGGCTTGCGGTCCAGCTTGGCGATCACCAGCCGGTTGATGCCCAGGCCCGTCTTGTAGGACATCTCGGTCAGCGCCACCTTCGTCGAGCCCAGGTTCCAGGCGCCCCGGCCGGGCACGTTGTTCTGCGCGTGGACGTCGCCGCCCGGATACGGGTACAGCGGCTGACCGGCCAGCTTCCCGTCGTCGTCGCCATCGGCCGGGAGCAGCCAGGGCTGCAGGTCGCACTGGAAGCCGATCGGCGTTCCCACGTAGTAGATCGCCGCGTTGGCCGACAGCGGGTAGTCGATGAACGCGCGGCGCGGCAGCAGGCCGGCGGCGTCGACGCGGTGCATGCCCCGGTCGCTGTACAGCACGAGCGACGCGCCGTCGGGGGAGACCGCGTCGTCCTCGTCCCAGTCGGGATGCGCGGTCACGCGGGTCACCGCGCCCGTGCGCAGGTCAACCTCGAAGACGTCGGGGTTGCCCTCGAACTGGCTGCTCACGTAGGTCACCGCGCGACCGCCTCGGGCGAAGCCCTTCAGCTCGTACAGGGCGCCCGCGTTCGTCCACCCGCGCGGATCGGGATCGGTCAGCGAGGCCGGGCCCCGGGGGTTGATCGTGCGCACGTCCTTAGTCACGTAGCGGTCGGCCTCGCGCTCCAGGCGCCCGACCAGCATCGGCCGCGTGTCCAGGCGACTGGCCGTCCAGCCCAGGTGCTCGCCGTCCGGAGCCAGGTGCCACACGCCGTTGTCCAGGGTGACCGCGCCGCCCGCCGCCGGCGTCTGATCGCCGACGTCGATCGGCAGGAGCTTGCGCGAGCGGCAGTCGAGCACGCTGGGCGCGCACTCGAGCACGTAGGCGTGCGTGAAGTCGCCCCACAGGATCCGCTTGCCGTCGGGGAAGACGTCCTTGAACGCCTCCTGGACCGCCGGCTCGAACTTCGGGTTGTTGGGCAGATCGCAGGTCAGGCAGGTCAGGCCCTGGCCGTCGTCACCGATCCGGTACAGCTCGCCGCCCGAGGAGAACAGCAGGTGGTGGCCGTCGAGCGTCCAGATCGGCGTCGAGGCGGCAAAGCCCTTGGGCAGCGGGATCTTCTGCAGGTGGATGGGCACGAACGGCGGCGCCGCGGCGGTCGCGGTGGCCGGAACGACGAGCGCGAGCAGCAGCGCGCTGAGCAGGAGGCGACGGGACATGCGCGCACCATAACTGACCGACAGTTAGAAATGGGTCAATTGGCCGGCGCGCGCAGAACCAGCACGCAGTTCTGGCCGCCGAAGCCGAACGCGTTGACCAGCGCGGTGCGCACCGCGACCGGGCGCGCGACGAGCGGGACGTAGTCCAGGTCGCACTCCGGATCGGGGGTGTGCAGGTTCGTCGTCGGCGGCACGACCCCGTCGCGCATGGCCAGCAGCGACACCATCGCCGACAGCGCGCCGGCCGCCCCGATCAGGTGCCCGACCATCGACTTGGGCGAGCTGATCGGCACACCCGGGGCCGCGTCGCCCAGCGCGCGGTGCAGCGCCTTCGTCTCGACCGCGTCGTTGGCGCGGGTGCCGGTGCCGTGGGCGCAGACGTAGTCGACCTCGGCCGCCGCCACGCCCGTGCGCTCCAGCGCCAGCGCGATCGCCGCCGCCGCGTGCTCGCCCGACGGCTCGGGCGCGCTCATGTGGAAGGCGTCCGCGGTCAGCGCGCCGCCGGCCACCACGCCGTACCCGGCGGCGCCCCGGGCGCGGGCGTGCTCCGCCGACTCCACGACGCAGACCACGGCGCCCTCGCCGAACACGAACCCGTCGCGGTCGGCGTCGAACGGTCGCGACGCGCCCGCCGGGTCGTCGTTGCGCTCCGACATCGGGCCCATGTTGGCCAGCCCCGCGAACATCACCTCGGAGATGCCCGCGTCGGCGCCGCCGGCGATCACCACGTCGGCCTCACCGGCCAGGATCAGCCGCCGCGCCTCCAGCAGCGCCGCGTTGCCGCTGGCGCAGGCCAGCGCGCTGGCGCTCACCGGTCCGTGCACGCCGAGGTCGATGGCCACCTCGCAGGCGGCCATGTTCGGGATCGTCGTCGGCACGTAGGTGGCCGGCACGTCACGGGGGCCGCCCGCGCGCAGCGCCTCGACCGCACGCTGGGTCTCGGGCACCCCGGCCACCGCGCAGTTGACCAGCACGCCCGTGCGCGCCGGATCCAGCTCCAGCCCCGCGTCGGCGACCGCCTCGCGCGCGGCGGCCACGGCCAGCTGCGCGAAGCGCGCGGTGCGCCGCGCGCGCTTGGGTCCGAGCACCGCTTCGGCGTCGAACCCGGTCACCTCGCCGGCGATCCGCACGGGCAGCGCGCCCGCGTCGAACGCGGTGATCGGCCCGATCCCCGACTGGCCGGCGACCAGTCCGCGCCACGTCGTGGCCACGTCGAGGCCCAGCGGCGTGACCGCGCCCAGGCCGGTGATGACCGGGTCGCTCACGGGCGCTCGAGCAGCCCGGCGGCGGCGTCCTCGGCCGCCTGGGCCCGCACCTGGTAGTGGACCTTCTTGCCCGTCGCGGTCATCGGCAGCTCGTCGACGAAGCGGTAGGCGCGCGGGCGCTTGTAGGCGGCCAGCATCGGATGGCCGTGGCAGTGGGCCTCCAGCGCGGCGGCGTCGAGCGCGTCGTCGGAGCACACGACGTAGGCCACCACGAGCTCGCCCCAGCGCTCGTCGGGCACGCCCACCACCGCGGCGTCGATCACCCCGGGCAGCTCGGTCAGGACCGCCTCGACCTGCGTCGGGTGCACGTTCTCCCCGCCGCTGATGATCATGTCGTCCTTGCGCCCGACGATCGTCACGTACTCGTCGGCGTCCCAGGTGGCCAGGTCGCCGATGTACAGCCACCCGTCCTGGAAGCGCGCGGCCTGCTCCTCGGGCTGGTTGACGTAGGCGTAGCCCGACTTGACCGAGCGCACCGCGACCTCGCCGATCTCGCTGCCGTCCTTGGCCACGTGATCGGCCGGATCGGCGAGCCGGTCCTCGTACAGCCGCACGACCGCGACGTCGTCGTCGGTGCAGGCGCGGCCGGCGGAGCCGGCGTGGTCGGGCAGGTCGAACGGGCGCAGGAACGTGTTCCAGAACGCCTCGGTCGTGCCGTAGCCGTTGAAGATCCGCGGCGTCAGGAGCTCCTGGTAGCGCAGGCACGCCTCACGGGTCAGCGGCGCGCCCATCGTCACGATCCCGTTCAGCGTCGACAGATCCCGCGGGCGCGCGGCCTGCTCGGCGCTGAGCAGCGCGAGGTTGGTGGGCGCGCCGATCAGGAACGTGAGGCCGTGCTCGGCCACCAGGTCCAGCACGGTGGCCGGGTCGAACGCGGCCAGCGACACCGCCTCGGCGCCCACGTAGAGCACCGGGTTGGGCCCGCCCGAGTACAGCCCGCCACGGTGGAACCACGGCGTCATGTTCAGCGTGCGGTCCTCGGGCGAGAGCGGGAAGTGCATGATCACGTCGTGGGCGGAGAGCACCTCGACGAGGCTGTTGAGCGAGACGCCCTTGGGCATCCCGGTGGTGCCCGACGTGTACAGGCGCGTGGACTCGTCGTAGATCGTCGTGCCGGCCGGCGGTGACGGCGCGGCTCCGGTGGTCTCCAGCAGCTCGTCGAAGGAGCCCTCCCCGACGACGGCCACGAAGCCCGGCTCGTGCGCGGCCCGGGCCAGCGCATCCATCGCGGTGGCGGCCAGCGATGCGTCGTAGACGAACGCCGCGGGGGCGCTGTCGTCGAGCACGTAGGCCGTCTCCCCCGAGGACAGGCGGAAGTTGATCGGCGAGGCGATCGCGCCCAGTCGCTGGGCGGCGATCCACAGCAGCACGAACTCCGGCCCGTTGTAGAGCTGGAAGACGACCACGTCGCCGGGCCTGACGCCGTTGGCGGTCAGGCCGGCGGCCACGCGCCCGGCGTCCGTCCACAGCTCCGCGTAGGTCCAGCGCTGCCCGGTCGCGGGATCGTGCAGCGCCGGCCGGGTGGCGAACCGGTGGCTGTTGCGCTCGATGCCGGCCAGATAGGTGAAGCGGCGTTC